>NZ_CP133299.1:0-54114 GCF_030980095.1 Pseudomonas canadensis | reverse complement strand
ATGAGGACACTCAGCGCAGCCGCGCATAATGCTATCAAAACCCGGCCCGGGACCAGGTTGGCCAGGTTGAAAATGATTGCATTTTATGGTGTTGGCTTTTGATGTTTGCTATCAAAAGCCCCCGGCCGCGCCGGCGATCGAGGCCGCTTTTGCTATCAATGCTTAGCCGGAATCCTTCCCCCTTTGGCGCTCCACGCCAAGTTTATAGCCGGAATCCTTCCCTCTTTAGGGAGTGTCCGCTATGCATCGGTGTTCTCCTGCATGGCGTTTCGACGAGCTGTGATAGCCGGAATCCTTCCCCTTTAAAGCAGGAAAAGCCAGCATGGATCATGCCTTGAAAGAACGATTGATTCGAATCGCTGCAATCGGTCGGCTACTGGCCGAGAGTGTGGATGACCGCGAGCTTGACGGAACGCTTGAGAGCTTGGGCATCGAGTTGTGTGCGCTCAGTGGCGTCTGTGCCGTGTGCGAGGGTAACGGTATTCATCCCGGTGAGGATCCTGACGACTTCGACGGAGAAACGCCGGTTGCACGGTGCCCGACCTGTTTTGGCAGCGGCATGGCCGGTTAGCCGGAATCCTTCCCTTTTATCCTTTCCGTGCGCCCAAAAAAAGCCCGCTCTGATCCAGGGCGAGGCTTGTTGTCGCGCAGTGGTTCAGATCAACGGAAGCTGGGCACTTTGCTCGATGTAGATCTTGAACCCCGCGATGCTACGTCCCTTGCGCTTAGGCTCCAGGGACAGATTCAGGTCCGTATGCTGGTTGATCTCGCTTATGCACGGATCGAGGACGTATTTGCGTAGGTCTTTGACGTTTGGGTACTTCTTTTCGAGCTGTAGCAGCTCGCGCAGACGAGGTAGTTCAAACTCGCGTTCCCCAAACTTTTTGTGTTGCGCTGTCAGCTCGTAGAGCCGGAAGGCGTAGAAGGTATTCAACTGGCTGATGTGTCTCAGCGTGTAGCCGGTGAACTCGCGGTTCAACAGAGTCAGGTGCGGCAGGACAGTCGGAGAGAATCCAATCTCAACGCACCCTTCGCCTTCCAGGTACTCTTTTTTGTAGATCCAGCGCATGGCCTCCACTTCTTTGCTGCGCTCGTAGCGTTTGATTTCTCGGGCCCACAAGCGCTCTACGGCTTCGGCAAGAATGCCATAAGCGTGACGAACCTCTACACCAAAGACCGATGCAAAAGCGTCTGCTGTCACCCGCACAAGGCCGTCTTTTGGGGCTTCCTTTTTCGAGTCAATAAGCGATGCCGCAAGCAGCACCAAACGCTTTTCTTGAAGCGTCAGCGTGTAAGACGACTCGATTAGCTTGTTCGACTGGTAGACCCGGTTCCTATCAACTTCAGGCACATTAGCCACGTCGCCACTCCTGTATGCATTCGCAGACACCATAAGGGGGAAAGGGGAGAGCGTCAACACCCCTTTCCCCCTTGCAGGAATGTGGAAAAGCTGTGCGTAACCCGTTGATAAGTAAGGGATAATAGCCGGAATCCTTCCCTGTCTTGCCGGAATCCCTCCCTTTCAATAGCCGGAATCCTTCCCTGATAGCAGCCGGAATCCCTCCCCGGATTGCCGGAATCCCTCCCCAAATGTGGAAAAATAATCAAATAAAACCCTTGTAAATCATATAGTTACGCAATCAATCCACAGGGGTAAAACAAGTAAATAAAAGAAAAGAAAAAACCTTCTTTAAAACAAGATCTAAAACACGCGCAGCGCGCAAAAAATCGGCGCAGGACAAAATTTCGGCAGTGCGTCCGCCTACCCTCGCCATCCATGGCTCGCCCCGCCTTCGGCGGCCTGTCGATGGGCATCCATGCCCATCTTGAAGATGCTGGCCGTTCCGGCCTCTCTCTACCTTTGTGTGTCGCCTGGGAAACCACGTACACCCACAGAATCGGAAACAGCAAATCAACAGCAAAGCAAAAGCAGGTATGCCCCTTCGGGAGACTCTTTACCTGGGATGCGCTCTCTCGATGTAACTAACACCCCGTCTAAGCGGCCCGGCCGTTCCGGCCGCCCTCTCGGCGCAAGCGCCTCGACCCCTACGGGGCGCCAAGACCCGGATTCATCACGCTCGGCCGATGAAGCTGGCCGACCGCGATACCGGGCGCGTGTGCGCGCGGGGCTTTCGTAACCAGGTGAAGCGAATATCAGAAGCGGGTTATCAGTGGAGAGGGTCCGCAAAGGCATCGCATGCTGCCTGTAAGGCTCTCAGCGCAGCGCACAGCGGCTTTAGGGATAAATCCCAGGCGTCGGGCAGGGCTAGACGCTCCTTGCGTGCAAGGCGTCTAGCGAGCGGGTTTCTCAGGCGAAGCGCGGGGAAAAACCGTGGCCGTGTGCGACCATAGCCGGAATCCCTCCCCCTTTAGGGGGTCACAGCAGCAAGAAAATAACGTATCGAGAGTGCCGGAATCTTTCCCCTTTTCAGCGGTTTTCAGTTCGAAAAAAACACCGACAATCCCCAATGAATACGGGGGTTTCACGGCAATTTTCGCTGGTGAACTTGAGGTTGTTGAAATAGCCGGAATCTTTCCCCTTTTAGGTTCAGGATTGTATGGCTGATTGGAAAAATATAGGCATCCCCAGGTGGTTCGACTGCAAATTGGGAAGCATGAAAGATGAGGATTTGGCTCAACTTGTGGGCACAACCAAAAGCAGGATCCGCTACCGGCGTCAGCTTTTCGGCTATCCCGCCTGGAGCGTTGATAAGGCTATCGAGCCGTACCGGCATTTGCTGGGGATCGAGTCAACCAGGACGGTAGCGCGGCTATGCGGTGTATCGGCATATAGCGTTGGACAATATCGAAAGCGTTTAGGGGTCAAGGCCAAGCCAGGACCTGAAGCGGCACCCAAGCCCAGGAGGTTTCCGGCAAACCATCCGTTGCGGCCATATAAAACCCTCCTTGGGCTTGTGCATGACGACGAGGTTGCAAACCTCGCTGGGGTTTCGCGCACAACGGTTAGAAATTGGCGTGAAGCTTTAGGCCGTGAGCCTGCGGAAGCATTGCCAAAAGAACCAGCACAACAGCGGATCAAAAACTATGTAGGTCCGTGGCTCGGCTACGAATCACTGTTCGGCACAATGTCAGCTGCGAAGATCAGCCGTGCAGTAGGTGTGCCCTTTGCCATAGTTGAGCAACGGCAAAAGTTTTTGGGTGCAGTACCGTACCAACGGGTTTCAAAACTGGCCCGGTACCAGCATTTGGCGGGGCTCATTTCCAGTGCCTTGCTGGCAAAACTTGCCGGCGTTTCAGCAAGTCGGGCCACTGAATTTAGCCGTCAAGTTCAAGCGGGTCAGCGTCTGGATTGAAATCTGCCACCGTTGGTGGCCGCCGATCCTCCAGATTTCAACGTAGCGCGTGCTGTTTTGTGCCGCTGGCAGCCAGGGGTGCCCCTGGACGGCAGACCAAAGCCACACCAAGGGCGCGGCCCTTGTCAACGCGCTGGGGTCGCCCAGACCTCGGGTGCGCGGGGTGGTGAAGCTACCCCACACACCCAGGCCAAGACTGGGGGTCACTGCGCACCGTCAAGCAGAATGCGCCTGCGGCGGTCCTGCGGACGCGGAACCCACCTTCGGCGGGGCCCCCGCCATTCAGCTTGACCGCGCTTCGCTCTTACAGCACTGCACGCGCTCACGCTCCGAATACAGGACCTGTTTCAACAAATGAAGCGCAACCAGGTTACTGCCCATTTCCTCTAACCACGCCTTATGGACGGTTTTGCACAGTTGGTCGACCTCCGCGAACAGGCGGCGGTAATGCTCAACCTCAAGCGTTAGGCGCCGTATGTCGTTGCTGGGATGCTCTGACCAGATCTGGCGAAGCTCGGTAACGGTTACAGGGCGGAACGGCGGCAATGTGCGACTCATAACACACCAAATACTGTACATCGAAACAGTAGTATGGCCGCAATCTGAAAGAGCTACAAGCCACCGAACCCCCGAGGCCGTAGGCAAATAGAGCGGGATTCCTTGCGAATGCTATCAATCGTCCCTAAATCCGGCGTCCTGCAGCAGATCCAGGGCGAATTATTGCTATCAATACATCTTATAGTTTGTTTGTTAGTTTCTTTGTTTGTTTGTTTGTTTGTTTGTTTCGGATGCGCTATAATTTGGCCTCATTTGCGGAGGTTTGCCATGCGTCCTGTCGATTTCACTCCAGAACAGATCATCGAGGCCGGTCAGGCGCTTCAGAGCGCTGGTCGATCCATTACCGGGTTCGCGCTGCGTCAAAAGGTTGGGGGCGGGAACGCTAACCGGCTGAAGCAGGTTTGGGACGAGCATCTATCGAGCCAAACAATTGCAGAAGCGGAGCCAATGGCCGAACTGCCGGTCGAGGTGGCGCAGGAGCTTTCCCGCGCCACAGAGGCGCTTGTAGCTCGCCTGGGTGCAATGGCCGTGGATATCAATGATCGTGCCGTTAAGGCGAGCGAACGCCGCGTTGCTGACGTGGTGCGCGCCGCTGGTGAACAGCGGGAGCAGGCCGAGCGTGAGCTTGCGGACGCCACGGAGACGGTTGACGACCTGGAGCAACAGCTAGATAGCGCCCAGGAAGCTTGCGACTCGCTGAAACAACAACTCGGACAGATCCAGGCTTCTAAGCAGGAACAGGCCGTGGAGCTGGCTCAGCTGCGCGAGCGACTGGCATCTGTTGAGAAGTCGGCTAAAGAGGCAGCAGCTAACGCCGTGGCCCAGGTGAAGTTGCTCCAGGGGCAGCTAGAGGAACAGCGTCGGTTAGAACAGATGGCGCGTGAGCGGGAAGCCCAGGCGACCGGCGCTGTCGCTCAGATGGAAAAGCAACACTTGGAAGATGCCGCCGTGTGCCAGGACTTGCGCACCGAGTTACGCGCTCTATCCGCATCGTTCTCACAGTCAGAGGCTGTGAGCAAAAGTCGTGGCGATGAACTGGAGCAGATCAAGCAAGAGCTGAAGACGGTACGCGGCGAACTGAAGTTGGCGAATGCAGCGGAGGCTACGGCGAATGGCCGCGAGCAGGCGGCATTGGCGAGAATAAAAGCGCTTGAGGCCGCAGCAGCGAAGCCAGCGGCGGAAAAACCACCGGCCAAAACACCCAGGGCGAAACCCGGCGCAAAGGAAGTAAAGCCATAGGGGCTGGCTTAATTGCTATCAAAATACTGTGACCAGGTGCAATGCCAGGTCACAAATTGATAGCATTCTCTTGGTGGTTTTGCTATCATAACTGCATCCGGTCAGTGTGATCGAGGTTGTTAATGATAGCAAAGGTGAGCTTATGAAAGACGCAGATCCAGATAGCACCACTACCCTTACCCTTCGCAGCACGCCTTACGCGCTGATTCATATTGCCAAGCGCATCACCGGCGAAGCCACGGCGAACAAGGCTTTTCTGGCAGGCATCGTCCAGCTGGATAAATTGACCGATCAGCTTGCAGATGAGCGCGAGGAAAACAGGCGCTTGCGGGAGAATCTGCGCCGGTCGCAATCACTGTTACAGCAGTTGGCCCCGCTCTGTATCCAGGTGGCCGAAGTGGCAGGCCAAAAAGACCTTTTCGAGTAAGTAAATGATAGCAATTCGTCCTGCAGGACGGATCCTGACTCGCCTGAATTGCTGTCATTCTTGCGTCACCTGGGGGGCACAGCTCCCCTACCCTTTTCGAATTCGATAGCATTTTCCGTTGGCCAGCTCCGGCCGCGGTCCCTCCTTTGATAGCATTCATCCGAAAAAATTAGGACTTTTGATCCTAAATAATGCTATGCAAACAGGATCAATGATCCTATAATGTCTCTTGTTGGTGGCACGCAGAGAGCCACTCGTTTCTGAGAAGGCTAGTCGTTGCCATCACGGAGAACGGGATGAGACTTTCAGAGGTTGCGACTATCCGCACACACTTTCCAGAGGCGCATTTCTGGCTTGTTAGGCGGGGCTCAGCGAGTCGATGCGGTGAACCAGAACGAAAGTTCAACCCCGAGAACATCGGGATCCAGGTACACCGCACTGATATCCTTTTGCCGGACTACCTTTTCTACGCGCTGGTGCATATTCACCAGCAAGGCTACTGGGAAAGGATGGCAAACGGGACGTTAAGTTTAGTCAATATCCGTGTTTCAGACGTTCGACGTATCGAGCTGTCGCCACGGTGAGCAAGGGGGCCATAAGGCCCCCCAGGCTCTACCGGCTAAATCAAATCAATGGATGGAGCTTCAAAAATGATTCCAGTAGTAGATATTGTCGGCGTAACCAGCCATGCAAAAGAAAATCCGATATCGACCGCTGTAACAGTTTTAATGCTGGTACTAATCGCGTTAGTCATGGTTTGGATTTTTAAAACTTTCCCTAAGGCGCGTGCAAAATTTACATTTGGGATCTTCGCTATCTATCTCGCTGGGGCCGGGTGGTTAAATTGGCAAATGTTTAAAGAACAGCCGACGCTATCGGCAGTTTCCGCAAATGCTGTTTCAGATTTTCCAAATTACTTGGCGGCAATCAAGAGCATTGACGTGGTGATGCTAAACAAGAACGACAGTCCGCGCCCAGGTGACAGACTGTCATTCAAAGAGCTTCAGGGCGAACAATGTATCTACCATGGGAAAGTTGAACAGGATGGAGTCGCCACTATGAATCGTCGGGCTTGCCCTGATGGAACCGTGACTATGTTGAATGTACTTGTTCCCTTGGAACACGGCGGAACTGGTGACAGCCATAACCATTATAAAGCGTTCGTCAAAGAAGGCTAAAGGAGAACGAATGAAAATCGACTTGCCCAGTATAAAGGATCAGCAAGACGTTATTTTCCAACAGGCCATAGCTGATGCTATTGCCCAGTTGAAAAATAACCTCACAGCTACGCGCTATCCCTCTCAGGACTTAGTAGATGAAAGCCTTTTCCCGCGTGATCATTTGTTGCGTGAAAATGAAGGCTGGGAGGCCCCGGCACCTGAAATTGTGAAAGCGTACTTTCGACATTTTCAAAACCTGTTCACTGAGTACGGCACAGATGCAAAGTTGGCAGTTCTCCTTGGCATCCATGGGAGCGGAAATGACCGCCGAATTCGTGCGTTCAAAGATGGCAGCAAGAAGACGCCATACGGCGTCTGGAGACGTTTTCTTGTTCTAACTGGGCGAGTACCACAAGATATTATTCCTGTACTGGGAATCCTGCGCTAAGCCGGGTAAGAGGGGTTGGAAATGGCCGGATATTCTGAATACAAAGAAGCGGATCTTGATTTAGAAGTGCCTGTGATGTTGAGTCTTAGAGAGTTGCGGGTTATTGAGTTGCTAATGGGTGGCGACACCTTCGCTACTGGCTCAGATTGGGAACTTGTCGCAGAACGCGCCCAGGATAAATTGGCAGATATTATCTGTGAACGTCGCATTGTTGCTGAAAGGAATCTCTCCAAATGAAAAAGCTAATTGTTGCTGCATTACTACTGGCGTCGTCGCAAGCTATTGCATCATCTTTTGAGTTATCGACAGCACCTATCCGTACTATCGACGCGGTAAAACTCTGTAAAGGATATTTCAAAAAAGATCCTGAAGCGGTGAAGGTTTTCAATGAACTGCGAGACACCGGCGCGCTGGATGTTGCTGCAACTTGCGCCAAGGTGCAGGCCAGTGGAGAGCTGGATAGGCCAGGGCCGGAGGCTGTCGCTATCAGCCTTATGTCGCAGTTCTACGAGGTCAAGCCAGACTCTGTAGCAGTGAAGGTGCATCATGAAACCTCAGCGTCAGCCAATGTCACTGCGACTGCCCCTGGCGGGCATTCGTGTGTGTTCAGCATGGTTCCAGCTCCCCCTGGAGCCCCGGCCCCGAACGGGTGGATGGTAGGCGCGACAGTGTGTGAGCCTAAATAGGCTGCTATCGAAAGGAGGCTTTATGGCGGTTAATATAAAAAAGAAAATAGATGGGAAATTACTTCTGCTAGCGGTGGGTCTGCTGTTGGTGGTAGTAGTTGTACAGTTGGTGATTATCGTCACTTACCGTGCATCCGTAAAAGCCGACGATTCCACGGTGCAACAGGTTGAGACACCTAAACTCGGTATCCATTGCGCCAATGGTAAGGCATCAAATACCAGCCATATAACAGGCGGTTTTCTGAGAACTGAACCTGTAATTATTGACGGCGAGTTTGTTGATTGCGCAATGAAATTTATAGTTAAAAATAAAGAACTTACGCTAGAAGAACTCTACGTCCGCTTTCTCACCAATAACCATGAGACATGATTATGCAAAAGTTTACTTTTAAGCGGATATTTCTAGTGGTGCTGGGGTTGGTTTTCATAGTTCCAGCCGTAATGGCTGTGCAACTGTATATGATTAGTTCCAATTACGGGAAAGCGCGTGAAGCGGCGATCCAACAATGGGCCTCAAAAACACCGGACAGTGCTGCTATCGTCAAGCGTTATCGCGATGCGTGCCAAGGGGGGCTGATTAAAGATAGTGCAGCAGGGCAATCATCCAGGCCCAAAACATTTGAAGGTTGCGCCGCTGAAGTTGGTTCCCCTGCCCTGATAAGCGCTCTTAACGACGCTACAGCTAAGGTTGACGCAACACTAAGCATCCCTGCCCCTTTGCGATGGATCGTGCAGTAAATTGCTTTACATATAGGATCAATGATCCTATATTAAGGCTTCAGGTAGCTCCCAATGATCGACGTTAGTAGGACGGAAACTATTATGAAAGCCAATGCATTTTTCTTCCGCTCCGCTCTCGGGCTGAGTGCGGTTGTACTGGTATTAATTGCTGTCGGCGGCTTGGGATGGCTGCTCAGTGCTGTTGCAAGTTTCTTGCAAGTCCTTCCCTTCAGCTGGAACGATTGCAGTCTCGTAGACGGCTGCGGGATGAAGACTTATGTAGGGCCGGATAGTCTCGGCGGCTTTTGGCTGTGGGGGGCAATCGGACTGGTCGCAGCGTACCTGTTGTACCACTTAGTTCGTTTTGTCTGGATTGTATGTGACGAACTCGGCTCGATCATTTTGAAGAAGTAAACATCAAGGAGTGATTCCAATGAAATCTCAAAACGGGTTGTTGGGAATGCCTTGGCCCATGGTGGCTGTATTAGCTTTTGGTGTCGGTATGGCGGCCGGAACGTGGTTAGGGGTGCTTACCACCCTCAAAGGCGCGGAGGATGCCCAGGAGCGCTATAAGAAGTACGAAGTAACGTGCCCTGTGCTTCCACTCCCCCAGGTGGCTAAATGAAAATTATCGGACTGTTTTTCTTATTGATTGGTGTAGGGCTTTTGGGGTCGGCTGTTTTGTTCAATAGCGGTTTGGATATAGAGCAAGTTTTTTTCAGGGGTATAGCTGGAATTGTGTCATGTATCTTGGGGGGGTATATCTCCATTGATTCGCTGAAGTCTAGTCGCTGAGTTGCGATTGGCAGTGTAGTACCAGGAGGGCAAACCGATGGCGCATGTTGCATTTGTACCGCACCTGGCATCGAGAGAAATTGAAGGGGTCGAGCATTGGTATGTACGAATGGAAACCAAGACTGGTTGTTTTGACATACTGAGTGATCCCCAACTGTCGAAAGATTGGGCGGCACGGGATCTGCGTCGAATTCGCGAAGAAATGGCTACGCTTTGGCTTGCCCAAAAACAACCCACTCAATGACGGGAGACGAACCCATGTCGCTACATTACTACTGCTTTTCATTCTTCGACGTTCGCGACAATCGAGCCACATATTCATCTGCTTACTGCGGTTTGAAGGCCGAGCGTGTGGCGCATAGAGACATTCTTGAAGCCAAGCAGGCTGCGAAGGTTTCACCCACCGCTACGCTGCTGGCCTGCACCTACCTCGGGTACATGACCGAGGCGGAATTCAACTTCGGCGTGTGAGCGAATGTAGGTCCTATCAGTTACCTATAGCTATACGATTGCACTGATAAACGGTACATGGTTCTATCAGTTTGTCAGTGACGCATAGGTAAAAGATAGATTATCCTAGCTCTACCTCTAACAGACCTATCTGATAGGCATACACGCACAGGACGGACCAGCCCATGCCCGCATCCGCAAAATCAACCTCGTACCTGCCACTGGTGGTCTTACTCGGCCTCTTTTGTTTCGGCGTTGTGCAGGCATCATCGGGACTGGTGAGCATCTTCCAGTTCGGTCTAAATATCGCAGGTGTCACTAGTTTCGCATTGACATACTACTTCGTCGGTTGCGCTATTTCGGTAGGAATCTTACTTGCATCCAAGACGGCCCGGTCAAACAGAATGGCTGCTGCAATGTCAATGTCGCTGTATGCATTTGGCCTAGCTTTGATTTTCTTTGCCGGATTCTCAAACATGGACCCGGCACCTTTTGAATCGAAGCTTGCAGATTTCTTTGCGCAATTGCAGGCGGTTGCAGTACGTGGGGCTGTTTGGGTGATTCCGGTCATCGTGACGGGTTATCTCAGCGTGAAGGCTTTGTGTAGCGTCAGAACAGAATGATGAAAGCGCACATCTACTTGAGAGCTTCGACCAAAGACCAAGACGCCGATAGGGCTAAGGCACAGGTATTGGAGTTTGCTAGTAATAGCGGTTTCCAGGTGGCCGGTGTTTACAGCGAGAACATATCGGGAACAAAGCTCCAGCGACCGCAGCTGATGGGGCTACTAGCCGTGGCGGATCCTGGGGACATCCTGCTGGTAGAATCCATTGACCGCCTCTCAAGGCTCAGCCAGAGCGACTGGTCGCGCCTCAAGCAGATCCTGGCAGAAAAACAGCTCCGGTTGATTGTGGTCGACCTCCCCACAACTCACCTACAGGCCGACACCAGTGTCACCGGCCAAATCATGACCGTTATCAACGATATGTTGATTGACCTCACATCCACCATGGCACGCCTCGATCAAGAAAAGCGTGTTGAGCGTATACGTCAGGGGATGGCAAACAAGCGGGCTCAAGATCCCGCTTGGACGCCTCCAGGTAAACAGAAGAACGTCCAGCTTTGGCAGTCAGTAGAGCGTTTGCTTATTAAACTGCCTACCGCGTCAGTAGATGAAATCGCCAAGCTGGCATCTTGTGGTGTGGCGACGGTGTATCGAGTCAAGAAATCAATAAAAGATCGAAATGAAAGGAACTCTGAATGAACATCAAATCAATTGCGCTGTTCGGTTGTTTGCTGCTACCGGCGTTCAACGCAAACGCTGACTTTAGTTTAAGTGATATTACGAATGCCGTAGGTCAGGTTAAGAAAGTCCTTCCTAGTAACTCTAGTTCAAGAAATAGCGCTACATATATTCCCCCAGGAATGGGTTTAACACTAGCGAACGGCCAACGTGCCAAAGCCTACGGCTATGATTGCCAGCCGAACGAGAAACAGCCGTGTGGATCTATTAAGGTTACTGCTGGCTCGCACAAAGTGTTCATTGTTCCGGTGTCAGGTAAATCATTTGATGAGCGTTGGACATTCAAGCGTCTGGATGGCAGGGGCATGGTCGCGGTAAGGCCAGATGGCACAATTCTCGAATCAAACATTGAGTGAGGTGATTCATGGGAAACTATGATGGGAGCAAAGGGCCTGACGTGCGTTTCATGATCGTCGTGGCCGTTCTGGCGGCACTTATGACTTACGCCGCGCTTAGAGGCTTAGGTGATTCCCTCGGTGTAGATGTAACGGCGGCACTTACGTTGGTGGTCGGACTTACCTTAACTGTCTTTTTGCTTGGTTTAGGACTTTGGTCGCAAGTGTCCGGTAATTGGCCTCTTACCGTTACCAATGTCTTGCCCTTAGCCCTCTCGACGTTCGTAATGTCCTTTAGTCCTGCATTAAATCAAATCGGCTGCATTGGCCCGATTGATATGTGCTTCGATATCCGGTGGTGGGGAAGAACGTCTACACATTATGGCGTGTCTTTCGCAATTCTTTTGATTGGCTACGGCACCTTGTACCTTCGCCGTGACAGGTATTGACATGGATATAACAACGATCCACATGATTCCTGAATTCCTCACAAGTGCAGAGCCCCTGGACGGTGATCGTTATGTTCTAGCGGAGCTGGGCCCGGATGACAGGCTTGATATCTACGGGAAACATCCAACTTATAACGCGCATTCCGATAGCTGGTTATTTGAAGGATCAACCCGTAAGCGGGATGAGGAAGACTGTTGGTTGCCCGAGGCACAGTTCCTCCAGATCGTGGCTACGCGAGGCATAGAGCTGGAATTATTTGATTTCTAGAATGCTATCAAAATGCCGATCGAGCGCCGGCGCGGCGGGGGGTTTTGCTATCACTTTCACTGTCCTGGATCTGCGCCCAGGTCGTGTTTTGCTATCAATACGCAACCTGGTGCCGCAGCTGGCCACCGAAAAATGCTATCAGGTGCCTAGCGCGCCGCTGGCTTGCTGGCTGGCCCCGGCCTGGGCGACCAGTCACCCTACCCTGTCCCAGCTCGACGTGCTGTAGGCCGTTTAACGAAGCGCGGTCAAGTTGAATGGCGGGGGCCCCGCCGAAGGTGGGTTCCGCGTCCGCAGGACCGCCGCAGGCGCATTCTGCTTGACGGTGCGCAGTGACCCCCAGTCTTGGCCTGGGTGTGTGGGGTAGCTTCACCACCCCGCGCACCCGAGGTCTGGGCGACCCCAGCGCGTTGACAAGGGCCGCGCCCTTGGTGTGGCTTTGGTCTGCCGTCCAGGGGGCACCCCTGGCTGCCAGCGGCACAAAAAAAACGAGGGGCCATATAGGCCCCTCGCTGACACTCGGCTATTAGCCCCAGTGCTTGGTTTTGTTTACGACATTATCCCGCTCATCCTGGATGATTTCGAGCAGCATGCCATCAGGTATGGTCAAGCCATACTCCAATACCTGCTTTTCGAGATACCACAGCGTCTGGTTAGGTGTACTGTCGTATACGTTCGAATAGATAGCTTCATCCACTTCAGGCAAAACCCACATTACGCAGTAAAACCGTTGTAACGGTTTGTCCCACCCCATCTGTACGCGATATGTATCCCCGTCGATGGTGCTTTTTTGCTCAAAGATATGTTGACTCATGAAAACTCCTTAGTGGTTGATGTAGGGCGTTTAAGCAGCCGTGCGCCCTTAACGCTGCACAGCAATCTTAGCTCAGATAAAAACAACAGGCAAAAAGAAAGGAACCCGAGGGTTCCTTTCGTTGGTGTTGAGTTAACTAGTCGTTAACTACTAACAATTTTTGAGGCTTCGACTCCAGTACAATTCCTACAATCGAAGCAATAAGGCCAAATGCTGATATGCCAATCCAAACTGCGTCATGCAGGTTTAGTGCAATAGCAAGCATGATTAGATTCAGCAAAAGCATTATTCTAATAAACATAGAATACCTTAATGGTTAGTTGGATCAGAAGGGAATGCCGTCTGAATCAATCTCCAATGCATCGAAGTTCAAATCCAGCCGTTCGCAAATTTCGCGACGGTAGTTTTCTTCGTCCATTAAAGACCATGCTTCGTTATATTCATTTGCCTGATGGTAAGTGCCAGCAGATTCAAATTGAACTACTTGAATTTCCATAATTGGAACTCCGATATCGGTTAGTTGTGAGCCTTTCAGCGACCATTGGGCTCTAACGTCGCACAGCAATAATCCCCAACTTGCAGGGATTAGTCAAGCGTCTAACTAAAAAGGAACCTTGCGGGTTCCTTTATTGGTTTACAGGTCATTCCTCACTGTCATCGTCGCATGATCCATCTTTGAAGCCACAGTGACCGCAGTTGATGGACCAGTGTGCATTGATTGCACCAGAGTGGTTAGTTTCCCAATCTGATTGTATGGCAGGTTTGCCACACACAGGGCATTCAATGTACATAGCATCTTCAGGTAGATCTTCGTTTGCAACAGTATAAGTTGGCATATGAGTCTCTTAATGTTTGGTTTAGGGCTTAGCAGCCTATGGCCCTTAATGCTGCATCATTAGTATAGTTTAAAAAGCTAAAATTTAGGCAAAAAAAAACGAGATAGCAAAAGCTATCTCGTCGTATCAACGCTAAATCAGATCAATAATGATCTTGAAGATCTAGAGTCGACATTTGTTGATGCTTTTCGACAATTTTAACAGCGTCTACAAAACGCAGTTCAGTCGGAGCATAGAATCGGAATACTTTAGAGTCATCGTCAAGAGTGCGAATGACATAAAGATATTGCTTATCATAGAAAGCCGAGATTTTTTCGGATTTCAAAAGATTAGCAGCAACATACTTTGAGTGAACATGAACATTGCCAAAAGCGTGAGCTTTAAGGTAGTCCATGTAAGCCGAGGCGTAAGCAGATTTGCACATCGCGTAGTCTGCAAGAACGTCAGGAGCAAAATCAAAGAGAGTTGGAACAGCTTGGAAATCGAGTTCAATACCAGACATGGTATATATCCTTGTAAAGTTTAGTAGGAGAGCGTTTCAGTCAACCATGCGCTCTTAAAGTTGACGGGACCATCCTATCTCAAATTGGCATATATGCCAAGACGCCTAACACAAATCGTAGGGCAAAAAAAAGCCCCCTGGGTAGGGGGCTGCAATGATCAACTAGACCTATGTATCAGCTATCGGCTTCTGTCTTAGCCTTGGGCTTCCTGGGCGACGTTAGATCGGGTTCGCCGCTCTTGTCAGGGAAGCTCAGTAGGCAGCCTTCTTTGTGGCCGGAGCAGCCGAAAAATGACCATCCCCCCTCCCCTTCTTTAACACGGTGGATCAGCGGTTTGCCGCAACCCGTACACGCAAACTCTGTCAGCACTGGGCCACTTGGTTTACCCGGCTTACCGTCCGCATCTTCGGCCATGTAATCACAGCCGCTTTCGTCTGGGTTGTAGCCACTGCATCCCCACCAGGGCGAAGATTTTTTATTCTTCGCAGGATTGAGGATTAGGCCGCGAGCGCATTTAGGGCACGGGAACTCTACAGGAACCTTTACCTGGAACGCAGTAAGCTCAGTCTGCAATCTCTTATGGACAGCACCTAACAAGGTTTTGTAATTAGCTTTACCCGTGGCGATGCCCTCAAGTTGTTCTTCCAGGATCTTCGTAAAGTCGTAGTTAAGAAACTGGAAGTTATCGCGAAGTACATTCATTAGCCGAATGCCGCGAAACGCCATTTTTAGCTGTTTCTTTTTGCCGAAGCGCTCAACATAGTTACGGTCATCTACGATAGTTTTCATCACCGCGCCGTAGGTCGCTGGGCGACCTATTCCGAGGCGCTTCATGTCTTTGATTAGGCTGGCTTCTGTATAACGCGGTTGAGCCTTCGTTTTAGTTTCAACTACGCTGCCCGTGTCAGCATCTAGAAAGTCTCCGGTGGTCAATTTCGGGACAGGATTGTCTGAGTCTTGACCTTCAAGACTTGCTTCATCCTCGGGATCCTCGGAGCTGTCAAAAGGCGTTAACTCTTTCCAGCCCTTGTAAATAAGCTTTTTGCCGCGACCTTCAAATTCAACTGTTTTACCATCGACCGCGCTTGTCGCTTCTAGCCGAGCGACACGAACTGCAAAGCGTGCGTCTTGCAATTGACAGCCGACCGTACGCATCCATATGAGATTGTAAAGTTTGCGCTCGTTTTCGTTTTCACCAGCAGTCGTGACCGCTATATGTGACGGCCTAACTGCCTCATGCGCGGCCTGGGCGTCATCCGCTTGTTTCCAAGTGCGGGCCTTCGCAACAATAGGCAAGCCGTTTTCTTTGCCGTAGGCAAATATTTCCTCCAGCGCGTTATCCGACAGCACCGTAGTGTCGGTACGCATGTATGTGATTGCGCCTTGCTCATACAGTTTTTGCGCAATTGCCATAGTTTGCTGTGGGTCAAACCCCAGGGTATTGCTACCGGCCTGTTGGAGAGTAGTTGTGTCAAACGGTGCTGGTGGGGAGCTAGTTGTTTCGCTGTCATCGCAGCTCATAACCTTGACGCTGCGCACCGCCGCGACCAGTTCAGCAAATTCCTTATTCGTCCAATGTTTCTGGCCTTCCAGGAGTGGCTTAGTGTCCCAAGACGCTTTCCAGTTTCCAAACGTCAGTTCTGCGCTGTAGTGCTTTAAGCTGGAGTGGCCTGCAATTTCCTTTTCCCGGTCATCTACAAGCCTTACTGCTACGCTCTGGACGCGGCCAGTAGAGGCGGTTTTGTCACCCATAGCCTCTGCAATAACAGGGCTCACCATATAACCTATGAGGCGATCAGCTACCCGACGCGCTTCCTGGGCTGCTACGGCCTTTAGATCAATTGCGCGAGGGTTCGCAAGGGCCTTTTTCAAGGCTTCCGGAGTTACTTCGTTGTAAGTAATCCGACGCTCGTCTTTGAGTCCTAAAACTTGTTTTAGATGCCAAGCAATTGCCTCCCCTTCCCTATCCAGGTCGGTCGCAAGAATGACCCCATCTGTACATTCAGCCTGGAGGCGTTTTAGCCTGGCTACAACCTCTTTGCCTTTATCGGTATATACGTACTCGGGTTTGAAATCGGGCGCATGTACGCCCATTCCAGCTTCGGGCAAATCTCTGATATGACCGACACTGGCTGCAACGCGATAGCCACTGCCAAGATATTCTTCAATGATCTTGCCCTTGGATGGAGACTCTACAATTATTAAAGTAGTCATTGCGTTAGCCTTTATTCAGGCAAGCCAATACCTATTAGAGTTCTGTAGGTATTGGGTTGCGAAGTAATTACGTGGCTCCGAAAAGCCACGGTTAGTTACTTGGGAGTCAGCGCTTTGCGCTGTTCGTGATAGAGCTTGATAGTCTGGTTCATATCGTGCATGAGCTTGCGTAACGGTTTAACGTAACGATCCTCACGTTTTTTCCATTCTTTTTTGCTTATAGCTCCCTTGAAATGTAGGTCCTTCAAACTTGCGACTATCAGATCGGCAATTACAAATAACCGTACAAATGCGTTAACCAGGGGAGTTCCCTTGCCTTCTTTAATAGTCAGTAGATATTCAGTTGGAGTCGGAACAACAACGTCCATAGCCTTTATGACTGGATCGTTAAGTTCCTCGGTGAGCGTTTGAAGGCTGACTTTTAAGTCGTCCTCAACTGCCTTTAAGTTATCGCTAAGTACCGGCCTTACCTTTTCAGCCAGTGCCTGGGCAATGGCATATTCAGGTTTGGAATTGCTCGCAAAAGCCTCGATTGAGAACAAGCTATCTGCCACGCGCACGCCACAGATTCTTTTGTTGTCTTCATGGCCGGGAAAGTAGTTTGTATCCCACAGAATGATCAAATAGAGGTCGTGGACCTTTATACGAACGTCAAACGGCACTTGATCCTTGTCAGTCATAATTGAGCTACCTGCACTAGATTCTGTAATTGCATCACCTGGGCTGCGGGGAGCAACTGAATCTGTTCATTTAAAAAAGCCAGCTCGTACCGATAGCCTACGGCTGGCTCTATGTATTCATTAGTGTTGAAGTCAAGCCCAATACGGACACCATCGCGGTTTGCTCTAACCAGTTCCTTAGCCAAGGTCACGCGGTTTTCGCAGTGGGTTGTTAGACACCACTCAACAATCACAGCCAGCTTTTCAGCTGGCTCCGCTCTATGCTCAAGCCCTGCGGCTACAGAACATTGATATTCGTTGAATAGGTCTAGCCCTTCAGCGGGGTTATCAGTAGGGCTGCCAGGGCAAAGAGTGGGGCACCACGTTATTTTGAACATGGTGCGTCCCAGCACTTCTACTGACTCGTAGTCATTGAGGTTCGCCAGACGCACCAGGGCCATTACTCAGCTCCCTCAGTGGATGCTGGGGCCATGTTCTTAATAGCTTCACTCAGAGCGGCTTGTAGCGCCTTCGCATCAAGATCGGCGGGCACGTCAAGCAGGCTTGCCAGCGCCTTAGCGGCTTCCAGGCCAATTGTCAAGCTTACAAAAGTTTCCGATTCGGAAAGTTTCCCGCTCCCTTCGTCGTTGCTGTTGTTGTCGGGGTTGTTATCCCCGTCTTCAGCCGGAGGCGTTTTACCGGTGGGTTTTCCACCTTCTTTTGCTGGCTTCGGTTCTTTCGGGATCAGTGCTTTAATTGCTTGCTGGATTGACTCCCCTTTATTGATTCGCTTTTCAAGCTTGGTCAGCGAATCGTCATCCAGCTTTTTGAGTTCATAAACAAGGTTCACGTCCTGGAAAGATCCCGAGCGAACGATTTCTTTTTGACGGTCGTTAAGCTTATGAATGGCCTTGTACTTGCTCAGTGCCGAAGCATTCGGGAGGCCATGTACAGCGCAGATTTCTTCGGCTGAAAGCCCAAATTCTTTTTCGTCTTTTTGAATTGACATAGCAGTCTGATACAGGGTTAAGCCTTTGCGCGCTCCGTTAGAGGATGTGTGATCTAACCGGCGTTCTTTCTTGCCGCCAGTGCGGACGATGCAAGGGATCATCTGTAGTTCTTCTGGCCCGTCTTCAGTCGAACGCCACCGGCACTCGCCGTCAATGATCGGGACGTTACCATTTTCGTCTGGAGTTCCTACAAACAGCGGGTAGCGAATCCCGAAATAACGGCCGTCATCCAGCTTGATGCGGGAGGACTTACGGATGGACGCGATGTTCGCTAGGGTTTCAGGGCTATTCCAATCGTCTCGATCTTGGTCAGCATCTGGAATGATTTTTGACCGATGGATCAGCATAATTGCTTCACCAGTGATTGGGTCTGTATCGCCGCTGTTTAGTAGTTCTTGGATACTGTCGACCATTAGATTTTCTCCATCAGTTTTTTACAGAAGTTTTCAAATTCAAAAGTTGCATCTTGCGCTGAATCGTCTTTGCCGCTTATCCACTTGCCTTTGCTAATTGCAGTTTTAATGGGATCGCGCAAACCGATAACGCCCAGTAGCGCAATGTCGCCATAGGCGGTTACGAGCCCTTCGTAAATGGATCTATCGCCCAGGGAATGAGGAACCTTTTTCCCAAGAACGCTTACTAGGGTTTTGACCCGGTTGATTACGAAACCGCCCCATTGGAGCTTGGCGTTCAATCGGCGTTTCACCGGCTTGAGGACTTTCGTCAACTCCTTCAGTGAGCCGATAGCGTTGTGATCCAGGTCAATAGGCGAATAGATCATGTCTGCACAGATCAGGGTCGCAAGAAGTGTGTTGCCGTTGCCCGCAGGTGTATCAATCAGGATGTAGTCATAGCTTTCTATGTCCGCTACATTCATCTGGAGATTGTCTTTTAAGGCAGTTACCACAGTCAGATCGCTTACGCGGTTAATCTCACTGATACTTTCATCACCTTGTATCAGGTGAATAGTGTCTGAAATCACGCTTACGGTGATTGGCTTTGCTTCTTCAGGATCTTTGAACAAATGTGTGACATTGCTCAGGTGAGCATGACGCACACCCGCGCCCTGTAGGTTGTTGGTCAAGCTTGCGATGTTGTCCAGGTCAATAAACAGTACCTTCTTGCCCTGGAGACTGAGGTAGATGCCAAGACCAGTAATAGTCGTTGTTTTGCCGACGCCGCCTTTTGGCGTGCTAACGCCGATTACCTTTGGAAATGGGGCTTCAATAGTCATCGTTAAATTCCTTCAATGTCGTCCAGGGAGGACAGATCCGCTTTAGCAGCGGGTTTTGGTTTAGGCGATCCCGGACTAGTAATCGCTAGTCCTGCCGCCTCAATTGCTGCCAACTGATCAGCGCTCAGTTTCGCTTTACCTGCTGGCTTTTTGGGTGCATCTGGTTCCGGTATAAATCGAGCCTCATCATCGCCGGTTGTTCCTGCAAATGGATCTTCAGAAGGCCCATTAATTTCATCGCTGTCAATGCTGGAAAACGGATCATCTGTAGCCGAGGCGAGCGCTGCAAACGGATCATCGCCAGGATTTTCGTTTAGGCTTGCAAATGGGTCATCTGAGTTCGCAGCGTTGGAATCGAAAGGATCTTCCTCTGTAGAGGTTGATGCTGTTGTAGGTGCCGGTGTTGTTGCTGCTGGTGGTTTAGCCGGTAGGGCAGGGGGTTGGACTGGGTTGCGCGGCGGTAGCCCCTTAGCCTCCTTAACGGTGATCCAGCAGGTATAGATAATGACTGCCAAATGGTTTGGGCGAATCAGGGCGCTTACTCGCGCAGGCAAGGCCAGCAACTGGTTAGTAGTGACAGTGGTTTCTTCGACTTGCCCGACAGATCGTTCGTCGCCCCAAACCTCAGCTCCACCTTTGTTGACTTCAACCTTTTCCATCTTGGTGACTGTCTTCTGTGCTATGCCAGTCATGTTCGCAAGCCACAGTGCTGTCTCATAATCGTTTGCACGATAGGTGAGTGTGATTTGGGTGTTGATATCAATGCCACCTTTGATAGATTCCGCATTCAGCGTTTTATCTGGAAGGTTTAGCAGGTCGGTTAGCGCTTGATATGCAATCGACGCAAACACGTTTTTCGAAAGAATGGTAGCCAGCGCATCTGCCAAGTTTTGAGAGACGATAAACCGCACTTCGTCCAATGACAGATATGTAGGATGTTCAAGCCGTTTTTTAAGAACGATTTGTACAACCTCATCAAGTAAAGCAATGCATGCCTTTCTAACAATGGTGTCATTGATATTTGAGCGCACGTATACGACCGCGCCGGAATTGAGAGCCGCCGCAACGTCAAAGCTTTCTTCTACTGTTGCGCGCAGGGTATCGAGCTGCATGAACTCACTTACGTTAGATTCAATGCTGCCGTTTTTCTCCCTGACCCAATTCGCCATTTGCTCGTTTATTTCGGGATGTTTGCCCTTCAGTAGTTTTGCCAGCTGACCTAATGTACCGTCCCAAAGAGGCATGAGATAGTCGAGAACCTTGCGTTCCTCTCGTTTGAAGAAGTCCGCATTTGTGCCGTTATCGGCCATGCCAAATGTCTTTACAACGCGCTCGCGGCGTTCTCTGCGTGTGCCACCAATGAACGGTCCATATGAGCCGGGGCCGACGCCATTTAAATCAAGAACAAGCGGGGCAGGGCGTCCGTGACGCTCACAGCTTTCACGCATAATATCGTAGATAAAATCGTCAGGTTTTTGGTCAACAAACCAGGCCCCCCATCCCTTCATAATGGCTTGGTCCAATAGAACGCCGAGCATCACGCCTTTACCTGTTTGGGACGGCCCAATCACCTTGGCGTGGTTCTTCCTGAAAAGTTCGTCGGCCATATAGATGGCCTCGCCTTTATCATCCAAACCCAAAAACATCTGACCTTTTAGATAGTAGTCCAGGGGGTTAAAGTCTTTGGCTTTGAGGTTATCCATGTCTATGCGGATATCGCTCAGCGCGTCACCACTTGCCTGAACCCGGAACTTGCGAAGCCAGCCGCTTATTTTTGGTCGAACCCAGCGCAGCATTATCATGCGCAAAAACATAGGCGCAGACAGCACCACCAGGAAGCACCACCACAGGTCGGCAATCGACTTCCGAAACTCTCCGTACCACAGTTTCATAAAGGATGTAGCGCGCTCACCATCGAAGCCGTAGATGGCATATGCGTATGCATACAGCCCGATTACCAGTAGTGGGCCAGCAGCGCACAGCAGGATCATAATGCAGCGACGAGCATACAAAAATGCAACATCCATCGCCGTTGCATCGTCTGATTGCTTGACCGCCCCGGTCACGGCAAGCACAAGCAAAACACCGATCATGAGGCAAAATACGGTTGTTAAGCCTGGGTCCGTGTTCAGCAATATAAAGCGTAAAATTTCCATTCGCCGTCCTCTACCTCTGTCAGTGTCACTAGCTTCAATGCTCTCAATCTGAACTTTCCGATTCGGAAAGTTCCGTCCATTCATAGCATTCTTTCCGATTCGGAAAGTTCCTACACTCTTTCCGAATCGGAAAGATTCTACAGACTTTCCGAATCGGAAAGATTCTACAGACTTTCCGAATCGGAAAATCCTAGAGCAGCTATTTTCTACGATATATCGCAGAAAACAGCCTTTTAGATATGCACATATCTATGCGCATTATCCTATTGCTTTTCTATTGCATTAGCAATAGTCTAAGCAATAGAAAAGCCAATAGAACGGAGCATAGAAAAAGCATGCTTTTTCTACAAATCAAAAGCCTCAAATGCCGCCACCCGCTGGGTGTCGTGGTCGCCCTGGCGGGCAACCATAGACCGCCGGGGGAGCGCCCCGTCAGTCTTTTAGGGTTCCGACTCGCTGCGCGAGCCTCCACCCTCTTTTGCCTCATACGCCCTGGACGGGCTAATCGGCAAAATTCACCCGCGCGGGCGTCCGGTGAAACCGGACCAACCGCCATCCTGGCATTGCGCGACGCTTCGGTGCGGTCCTTCGTCCCTTCCTCAGCTGCTTCATGCCGCATGGCGGTTGGTCCGGTTTCACCGGACGCCCGCGCCGCTTTCGCTAGCGGATGCTGCGCACCCTGTCTCCGCCCTGAACGGGCTACACCAGGGCAGACCGGAAAAATTTGGCCTGGGGGCCATTTTTCCTCACCCCCCTCGTGGGCTCGGGGGGCGTCTGTCCTTTTCGCTGTATTACGCATCCTTCATCGCTTCGCTCTTCGTGATGCTGGACGCGCCCTAACGGTCGCTGCGATCAAAAGCAGCCAGCAGCTGTTCGCTGTTGGCGCCTCCCTTCGGGTCGGCAGAAGCATCAATCGGCTAGGGCCGATTGCCTCAAGCAACAATCGGCTAAGGCCGATTGCCAGAGCCCCACACCCTGCGACGACGCAGCCCCTGGACGATAAAGCCGTCCACGCCCTGCCCCTATGGGCGGCTTCGCCGGTCTTTGCTAAAAGCGGCCACCAGCTTGAGGCTGGTGGTGCCTCCCTACTGGGAGGCAAAGGCAAGCAACGACTTTTGGTCGTTTGCCTAAAAGCTGCCAGCGGCTTTTGGCCGTTGGCGGCGTTTGCAACGCCTAGCCCCTGCAACGGGGCTAAGGGCTTCGCGTCGTATATACGCCTCTTTCCTAAATGCAGGCATTGGCCTCGCCCTACCTTCGGTGGGCTGGCCTCGCCTGCATTTAGGAAAGGGCTCGGTATGCGCTCGAAAGCCGTAGCATCCTCATGCCTAGCATTGCCCTACCTTCGGTGGGCCCGCTGGCATGATTCTGCTACGGCTTGATTTGCTTTCCGGGAAGGCCACCTTTGCCCACCCTTTCGGGGGGGCTCGCTGCCCTTCCCGGGCGCAAATCAAAAACAAAATTCCCGCGTCGTATGGCGGGGAATTTTATGCAATGTAATTGGTGGAGAGTGATTTTGGACGAAGGGAAAACCACTAACGCTGTGAGCGGCTGGGGCCGCTCAGCCGCGATAAGTCGGAGCCGGGAAAAACTGGAGTCCGTGGTGAAATGGCTTGCGTGGTTCGACTACTCCGATAGGTCAACTATTGCTGCCATGCTCGGTGTGGAAGCGGACGGCCAGCGAGCCTTTTTTAAGCGTTTGGAGGATTCGGGGTTTCTGCTCGTTGAGCGCGCTCCCGGAATTGACCGAAAGGTTTATAGCTTGGGCGAGGCGGGGTTTGAGTATGCGTTGATGCTTGTGCCAGAACTGAACCTCAAGCGTCGTCGTCGGTTGCCTTCCTGGGTGACGATGATTCACAGCTTTTCAGTGCAGGCGGCAATCATCACTCGCATGGATGATATCGCCTCGTTCAAGCCAGAAAAGACGTTAAAGCATCTTCGGACTGTTCGCTTGCCCGATGCCATTTTGCTGCTGAAGAACGGTACGACTGTTGCGCTGGAGGTCGAGCTTAATCACAAGTCTAGCCCTCGCGTGTACAACATTTTTCTTTCGCACCTCAAAAATATACGAGGCGGGCACTACGACAAGGTTCTGTACCTTTTCCCAAATCAGGGCCTATGCGCTTTGTACCAGGAGAAATACGACCAGCCTATCTGGCCGATTTATCGGCCGCTCCCTGGGACTACCCGCTTGGCTCAGGACAAGGACCGTAGCTTCACCGCGAGTCCAGTTCACGAAAGCAATCTCATGCTGTTCCAGGTGGAGGTCATGTATTCATTATGAGTTACGCAGAAACTATTTTCGGGCAAGTCCCACTCAAGGCGGTTGGAAGCTGGGAGCTTTTGGAGCACTTCCTTGCTCCGGTGATTCCGCACTACAAAAATCCACTTGTGACTGAGATTTGTGTAAACCGCTTTGACGAAATGTATGTCGAAATCAACAACGTGCTGACGCGAGTGGATAGCGTCTTTGCCTCAGAAGAAAGGCTTGTTGAGTTCATTCGTCAGCTGGGCATTGTTCTTGATCAGCCGTTTGACCAGGATCGGCCAGAGCTTGACGCTCGGTTTCCAAATGGAGCGCGTATCAGTTGTACTCATTCCGCAATGACGCCTTCAGGTGCTACGTTCAGCCTTCGATGCAAACCCGCAAAGGCATACACAATGCCGGAGCTGGTTAGCCTGGGGGCGTTAACCGAGGAAATGGCCGATTTTATTGAAGAACAAGTGGTGGGCGGCGCGACGATGCTCCTCACCGGCAACACAGGTGCAGGTAAAACCGCGTTACTACGGGCCTGTGGTCATTTCATACCGAAAACCGAACGCCTATGTACTGCTGAAGACACTCTTGAGTTAGGCATGCGCTCCATTCTCCCTAACGTGGTCGCTTTTGAGGCTCCGTATCGTGAGCCAAGAGAGGGTAGGCGAGAAGTGACGCTAGCATCATGTATTCGCAAATTTTTGCGTTACAGACCCGACCGCGGCTGGGTGGGTGAAATTCGTGACGCTGCCGCCTGTGATGCTTTCTTTCAATTCATCTACACCGGTCACCGTGGCTCCGCTGCTTCGCTGCACTCGAATGGCCCTGAAGACACTGTGCCACGATTGCAATATCTGATGGCCGCAGCGGGGCTTATCGAGTACGACCTCGCCGGGAGAATGATTCTCGCGGTTTTGAACCTCATGATTCATTGCCACCGCGACCCTCGATTCGGTAGGAAAGTGACGGACATTGCGATTGTGAAAAACGGGGTGATTCATCCGGTTTTCGTTTATGACATAGAAAGCGGTAAGCATCGACGTGTGGGTTAAGCGCCGCTGGCAGCCAGGGGTGCCCCCTGGACGGCAGACCAAAGCCACACCAAGGGCGCGGCCCTTGTCAACGCGCTGGGGTCGCCCAGACCTCGGGTGCGCGGGGTGGTGAAGCTACCCCACACACCCAGGCCAAGACTGGGGGTCACTGCGCACCGTCAAGCAGAATGCGCCTGCGGCGGTCCTGCGGACGCGGAACCCACCTTCGGCGGGGCCCCCGCCATTCAGCTTGACCGCGCTTCGTTTCAAAGACTAGAGCCTGTAGCATTTACTCCCTGGCGCTACCCCTAATTTAAGGACGATTGATGGCTATTAATTTTGAACCCAAGATAGGGCAGGTCCTGGAGTGCAATTACGGGGACTATCAGTACGATGAAGGCGGCGCAATCGTGTTCAAAAACTACGACTACCGCCTGAAGCCGGAAATGATTAAGAACCGTTTGGTGGTGGTGTTGAATGCGCGAATCGACCCAAACGCCTGCATAGTCGTGCCGCTATCGACAACAAAGGATATGGGCAAGCTTAGTCGTGGCTTGCACGTCGAGCTGGGGAGCGATCTGATAGACGAGTTGCCGTACTTCAAGCAACAAACCCGATGGGCGAAAGCTGATTTGGTGGAGCAGGTCAGCAAGCAACGTCTGTTCAAGCCCAGGGCGTTGCGTGGGCATCTTGAACAGGTGCTATCTCGGGAGGTTGTAGCCCTTATTCAAACGGCGGTGATTAGGTCCGTAAACGCTGGTGCATTGCTCAAATAAGATTGACATGCGTGTCAACCGGCCATAGAATTTGCCACGTAGCCCTTGAGGCACTTGAGTTTTATCCCCCTAGAGGGACCTGCAAAGCCCGGTTAATGACCGGGCTTTTGCCTTTCTGGGATTTGTGTTTTGCTCCCTCTCCCGCCTTATTGCTCAATCCCTCACCTATCCGCATGCACTTTCCGATTCTGTCGAGCTGGGACAGGGTAGGGTGACTGGTCGCCCAGGCCGGGGCCAGCCAGCAAGCCAGCGGCGCGCTAGGCACCTGATAGCATTTTTCGGTGGCCAGCTGCGGCACCAGGTTGCGTATTGATAGCAAAACACGACCTGGGCGCAGATCCAGGACAGTGAAAGTGATAGCAAAAACCCCGGCCGGCGCCGGCGCTCGATCGGCATTTTGATAGCAAAATATCTGTACATATAGGATCATTGATCCTATAATGTTTGCGAAAGCCGGGCGAATTGCTCAGCTCACAGCCGGAGAATTCCGACAATGACCACCTCAAGCCACATCCCCACTAGCCGACAAGTCCCTGAACATCGCCGCATGAGCTGCGTATTCCGTTCCTTTGGCCGTTATTCCGTGACCATCGAGCAGTACGCTCAAGACGTTATGCGTGAGTCGTGCGCGGCTTACAGCGGCGGGTTGTGGGACTATTACGAGCTTTCGAACGCTGGTTTCTACATGGTTCCTACGGGAGCTGACACCTACCAGGTGTCGCGCACCAACTACTTTGAAGGGGAGCTTTCAGCGGAAGCCGTGGGGATCATGGTTACGCTCGCAGCGATTATGACGGCCTGGGGCCGTTATGAGATTGACCTGATGGGGTTGCGCTACGAAAGCCTGATCGACTATGCCCGTGAACACGCTGAATGGCCGTTGATTCGCGCAGCCCTGGACTAACCCCATTAAGCCTCTGGTTTGACCAGAGGCTAGCCAGCCTGGGCGAATGCTCAGGCGTTACCCGGAGAATTCCGCATGTCAAACACCACCGCCGCAGCTATCCGCAAACCTAAAACCAACCTCAGCATAGTCACTGATATCATGGACTTTTCGCGATACGGTGCGCTTTCCCAGGCATTCGTGATGGTGGCACTGGAGAGCTACAGCGCTGCTGTAGCGGCCGGAACCGAGGATGAGGTATCCAACGGATTGATTCCACCGGGAGTCTGGAAAGGCATTGCCGAAGAAGTGTTAGAGAAGCTGGAGGCAACAGGCTATCGCACGCCTCAGCAAAAATAGCAGCGTTAAGGGAGCGTCCAGCCTAAATGGCTGGGCGTTCTGCAGGGCGCAATAGGGTGGGTCAGAAATCGCGTCCTGGAGGTCGTATGGATGAGCTTGAGGGGCAGGGCGGGTCAGTCCGCGAACAATGCCTGAGTAGTGCGCCTGATTGGCTTGAGCCATCGGGGGATGAGGTGCGGTTTCTCATGCGCTCGGGCGAATTGGAGCCGCGAGACGTGGCAGTTTTTTTGCGTGTGTCACGCAAAACAGTGAACCGGTGGACCATGAGCCAAGAGGCGATTCCTTTCGCTGCCTGGGTGCTGTTGTGTAGGCGTGTGGGGTGGGGTTTTTCCGCGTATTAGTGTTGTCGTGGTATAGCGAGCCATTCAAAAAAGTCGCGATTTAATATCAGATAGCCATTAGTTTTTGGTTTTTTTCGCCAATGTGTTCAGTTTTTGTTACATATTTGGGAACGGATCCAGAACTAGCTGGTCACACATCCCGTTCATCTGGACTACGGATATGCATATTCGTATTTAGGAACATGGATGTTTGTTGTCGTAAAGCCCTGAATGTGTGACTTGGTAGCTTTTTTGATGCAAAAATAGTGGCCCTGAACCGTTTAAGCGGGTAATTTGCCCGTCTGCTTTCTGATAGATACCGACTAGCGGTATCACATTAAACCTCCGTGCGATCCTTCAGGATCCGGCGCATTTCCTCCTTGAAACTCTCGTACTCACGGGCATTTTCAGGGCGAAATTTGGCGCTGTTCTCAAGTGCGATTTCAAGCAACGCCCTTATGACCATCGAGCGTGAAGGTCTGCCGAAAAATTCTTCGGCCTGAAGGGGCACCACAAATCTGCTGTCCGTGCTTTCCAGGACGTTACCTGGAAGCGTGATGTTCGTCGGCGTCGACTTAATGGCCTTGCTCATTCCGTCGCCTCGACAGGCAAAGGCATTGCCTCTGCATTCGATATGTGTATATATATGCGCATATTGTTGTGCATTTCTAACCAGGGAGTTGTAGATAAATGGGCGAGCATAGAAACCCCGAACTCGAAAATAAAGCGGTATTTACATCGCGGTCCTTCAAATTCGGTCTTCCTACCCGCGTATTCGTCGCTCTGCTGGTGATTGCTGGCTTTGCCGCGTTCGTGAGCTGGGTCTACCTGCCCAAGTTCATTGGCATCCCCCTAAGCATCATTCTGGTCCTTGTGATCTACATTCCGGCCTACCTCGCTCACAAGACGGACCCGGATGCATACGTCCTCTGGATCAGAAGCTTGTTCGCTCACCCGCGACTCACAACGCTAATCAGTCACCGTCGTCCCATCCTTGTACTTGCTCCCGGCCCTGGGGGCGAGTTGATCGTTCAATCCACCTCAAAAGGAACTACCCGATGAAAACTCGGTTTTTGCCATTTATGGCGCTGTTCGGAGCAGCCACGGCCAAAGCGGCAGACAACAACGTCGATATTGGCTCTGAAGGCGACGGACCGTTCGCCCTTGTTGGCGACCTGTTGCAACAAGTCGTCGACTTCGGCGGTGGCCCCGCCGTTACGTTCGTGGTGTTCATTTCAGCCGTGGCGGCTGTTTGCCTCTGGATGATGGTTCCGAAAGAGGCTTCCAAGGCGGTCGCTTGGTTTGCCCGAGTCTGTATCGGCGCAATCATCATCCTGAACATCGCGCTTGTTATCACTTGGTACAAGGGTTTCTAAACATGGCGAGCCAGGGAAGTCCTATCAACAAAGCGCTGTATCCAGCGGGCCTATGGGACGACTACATCTTGTCCCATGCAGGTTCGCTGATTGGTGCGTTAGAGCTCTCTGGTGTCGATCCACAGGGCTACAACCAAGCAGACCTTGCCAGCGCAACCACCGTAATGCGTAACCTCATCCAGTCACAGCACCCCGATACCTCCGTAACCCAGTATTACTGGCACTACGAGGGTGCAAAGGTGAAGCTCAAGGAACGCTCCAACAAGCGTAGCCGTATGCTTTCTGAGCGCCGGGAAAAATTCCTCAACGAAACCCGGAATCTTTGCACAAGTCGTCTGTATTGGATGTTGGACGTACCTACTGAAGCCAATCTAAACAAGCTCATGTCAGCGGCATCCCTCAAGATGGTGTTCACAGCACCATTTGAGCGTAAGGCCCGCCAAGCCCTCAAGGCTCGGTTTAACCACTGGGGGTCTTGGATTGTCGAGCGTAGCGAATTGCGACGTCAGGTTGATCTACTGGATAGCGCGCTAGACGACTTGGACGTCCGGTTGCAGATCCTTTCCCCTCACAACACCAAGCAGTCTGCGGCTCAGTTGTGGGCATTGTGCCGAGCTACCGTAAACCTTCGGCCCGAGTACCTGGACCAAGCACAAAAAGAGGCTGTGCCCAGCGATGATTGGGACCGGCTGTTAACTGACGGTGACATTACAGAAATCAACATTGACGGCCTGGATCTTCTCAAAATCGAAGGGCCAGAGCCCGTTTATGCGCGCATTGCTTCCGTTATCGGCTATGGCTCCGCGCAGACGCCATACGGCATGTGGGGGGCTGGTGAGGCTACGCCTATCATGCAGAAGGGCAACTATCTTGTCGTAGCCAAGGCGCGCCCTATGTCCACCCTGGACAAGGGCATGATGCTGAAGGGTAAGTCAGACGAGTTAGCACGCAGCCAGATCAAAATCACTCAGTTGTTGAAGGGTGAGGATGTAACCGGCGACGTTGAAAAGAGAATCAACGATAGCCCGATTCTGAAAAAGAAAATGCTGGAGCTTGAAGAAGCCGCTAACTCCCCGGATCGCTCGTACTACTACCATTCGCATGTTGTGGTTTTCGACCGTAACCCCCTGAAGCTAAAAGCTGCTTGCCGCGATATGGGCACGGCTCTCACACAGAGCCACTTCAACGTAGTGTGGGAATCGGTCGGAATGGCCGACTTATTCCCCATGCTGCTGCCTGCCTATCCGAAGCGGTGTTTCCGAAGCGTGGAGTTCACATCCTCCCAAGTCGGTGCATGTTCGTTGGGTTACCGCGCACACAACGGCATACCGGAATGGGGTGATGAAGATCATCGGGAGGAAGCCGTATATATCCTGGAAAACGAAGACGGGAGCCCCTTCTATTTCAGCCCGTTTATCGGTGACAGGGCTTTGACCCTGGGTGTCGGTCCAACCCGGTCTGGTAAGTCATTTGCCAAGAACGTCATGGCCGGACACTTCCTCAAGTTCGGGTCCCAGCTTGCGGCAGATCCTCACGCGGTTAAAGCGGGCCTTGAAGCCGCCGCGCTGGGCTCGCTGTACCACTCAGTGGACGTGGACGCCGGTACTGAAGGTGTAGCCGAATTCTTTGGCGACGAGGGCGGCATATTCCGCATTGAAGATCCTGCAACAGATCGAGGCTTTAGCCTGTTTTGTAGCTGCCAGGGTGAGGACGACAGCGCCTTTGCGCACCACGCGCTGTCGCAAATCCGAATCATGCTCAGCTTGAATGACAGCAAGGAGCTGCAAGAGCTTGAGCCAGCGGAGCAGAAGCAGTTGGACGATGCAATTGCGTCGGTAATGGCCGATACATTGCCTAAGCACCTGAAAACCATGTCCACGTTGTATGACATGGTGGGAGCAACCCTGAAGCTGAAACTTCAGCGCTGGGTGCGAAAAACAAATGGCATGTATCAAAACTTGTTCGATAACGTGGAAGACGGTATCGGCAACCTGAACAAAAGAATCGCAGCGTACAACTTATCCGGGGTGAAGGACCGACCCGCTCTTGCGCAGCTCGTAACAAACGAAATTTTCTTTCGTGTATCCCGGCGATTTGAAGATCCCGCGTACCGCTCCGTCCCCAAAACATTGTCCATCGACGAGGCTAAATATTTCTTCAGCATTCCTGGAGCTGTAGAGCTTTCTGTAGCCAAATCGCGGACTTGGTTTAAACATAATGGCGGCATGGAGTTCTGGACCCAGGACGTAGACCACTACGGCGAGATTGAGGGATGGAACACGCTGCGCTCGTCTGCCTCGACCTGGATATTCATGGCAGATCAGGCCATGAATAAAACTTCATATCAGCGCGTCTTCCCGGACCTAACCGATGGCGAATGTGAAGCTATTGCGCGGCTTAAGCCGCGTCAACAGTTCTACATAATTCAACGGGAAGTAGGTATTTCAAAAGTTGTGAATCTATTCGTAGCGCCTGAAGAATACGTGCTTGCAACCAGTCGCCCGAATGAATCGCTCATTGTGCGTCAGATGCTTAAAAAGTATGACGACATCGACGAAGCAACTGCCGAAATGGTTAAACGTATCTTCAAAAAGAATGGAGGCTAAGGAAATGAAACAAACATTAAAAGTGCGTATGAAGAAACTTGCCGTCGCTATCATTATGGCGATTACAGCAACTCAACCAGCTATGGCCCCCGCTAGTGGCTTTCCTGTAGTTGATATCGCGTCGGTGGCCCAGGCAGTAGCGGACTACTCAAACCAACTGTTGCAGTACACAGAGCAGATGCAACAGACCATTTTGGAACAGAGCCAATTGGCCCAGCTCATCGCAACTTATGAGCAGACCATGACCAGTTACTACCATATGCTTTCGCAGATGCAGGGCTTGTCCCGGTTGATCGACAGACGCGATTACATGGCGATCATGAAGCGGTTTTCCAATGTTATTGATATGTACCCAGGCAATGCGCCGGACTTCAAGAGCAAGGAGTGGATTGCGAAGGGTAAAGAGCTGTCGCGTATGTATGACCGTGTTTCTGATGCCCGTGACCTGGAGGACGCTATCCGGGCGATCCCGTTCGATGCCAAGTCCCAGGAACGTCAGGAAACCGCAGCGGCCCAGGCGTTCACCATGGATCAGATGGCGGTGGGGCAAAGCCTGTTCTCGGAAACCATGAATGACGAGTTGCTTACTAATGTTGAGCGGGCTGGTGAAGTTGCGACTAAGCGCCGGTCACTAGGCCCGGAAGATCATTTGGCTACATTGCAACTGCTAGCCGAGCAAAACGAATTGAGCATTGAATCGGATCAACAAGCTAACGCAATTGCGAACGCACAGCTTCAGTATTCGAACCAATTACCGAATCACTTCTTTGCACGGCAGAACTTGGCGCGCCAAGCAACATTGGAGGAAACCAAAGCTCGACTCGGCACCGAGATAGAAGTTGATAACTCCCCGCTTTCCGATTACTAAGGAGTAAATTATGAAGACTGTTATCGTTCTTGCATTGGCCCTTCTTTCTGGCGTTGTTTACGCTGCGCCGGATGCTGCCCGTCTTCAGGAGCTACAAGCGGCTACAAAAGCTTGCAAAGCAAAGGGCTTTAAAACGGTAGGCGAGCAGGAAGATTGTGTACACGCGGCTTATGTGAAGATCAACAGCGATACCCCGTCCCGTGGCACTTTGTATGCAGAGAAAAATTACAAAGGCTTCAGTAAGGCCCAGGCTGAAGGAAAGTTGTTGTCGTTGAAAAAAGAATACGACAAGGCCCCGAAAGGCACGTACTTCCAGGCGAGCAAAAAGGCCGGTGCGGTTGACCGCGTGAGCATTCTCAATGAAGGATGGTGGTTGCAAACTAACATCCTGGGCGCACGCCAAACGCAAGGCGATCCATGGTTCATTGAGTGCAAGGACGGCGCTAAAACCTTGAACTACGTTCGTCGCTGCCCGCTGGGCAAAGGCGGGGCCAAGTAATGTCTCCCATGCTGATAACTGCGCTGATGGCCCTGGGCACAGTGTTCTCACTGAGCGGGCTTGTGGTGCTGCGCATGCACCGCAAACAACGACGCTTACAGGTCCAGGCGCTCCAGGATGCTCCAGCGGCCCAGTACACCTATAACCCAGCCACGAACCTCTATTCATTGGTCGACGCAAAGCCTATTGCTCACGTCTACCAAGTGGGCCTTATGAGCCGCCAGAAGCGCCAAGTCATCGCGATGGCTTTATGCATGCTGGCCGTATTTTTGGCCCCGTTGATGTTCATGCAAACAGCAGATGCAGCACTATCGGGTTCAATGCGCGGAATATTCGCCGGAGACTTAAAAGAGTTTGTTTCCGGGATCATGAATGGCGCTGATAATCCTGTTTCGCGTTTTGCCTGGATGATATTCGCGGCATTCGCATTTATTCTAGGTGTGATTGAGGTTTGTAAATTCATCTGGCAGGGTAATCAAACCGAATCACATTTGATTGCTGTTTGTATGTTTTTCATAACCTTTATGATTATGGGATCGTATGACGGGTTTACTGAGGGTATTTGGGGGATTGCGGTCGGTATCTCTAATGGCTACCAGGAACAGCTCGTTGGCAATACTGATAACTTCTTTCTGTCGCAGTGGATGCATAAAGTTTTCGCAGCGGTTGTAGTTGAAGATTTAAGTATATGGGACTCTTTCAAACTTGTAATGTATGTTGGTTCCTGGACCGCTGCTGGCATCTTGTTGGATTCTGTAGCTTATCTGGCGGCTATGTGGGCTGACTTTGGTTATGCGGTGGGGAAAGTTGTCGGGTTTGTGTTTATTCCCTGTCTGCTGCTTCCGGCGACGAGAAGCCTATTTGATGGCTGGTTCAAATTTTTTACTGGATTTGGTTTTCTACTCATCGTCCTAAAAGCCACAATGGTTGTTGCTGCAATTGCGGTTAAATCAATTATTGGCTCGCTTGGCGTTAAGTACACTGGCGGAGGTTTCGCCGGTGAGCCAACAGCAGTAAATATCGGCGTTGACCAGATGTATTTGCTGGTGGATGCATCCGCCATGCTGCTTGTTGCAATCCTTTTCGTTCTGTCGTCCTTCGCGTTCGCTTCAGCGCTCGCGGGCGGACTTGGCAATCTCAGCGGTGGCTTAGGTACAGCGGCGAGCATGGCTGTTAGAAAATTCATGAAGTAAGGAGCGAACGAGCATGAGCGTCGTTTTAGATGAGACTGAACAGAAACAAGCCGATAAAAATAGCAAGGTGCCCGCCGAGAAAGCCGCGTGGCTAGTTGTTAACAATAAACTGTGGCTCTTTGCTCTCTGCTTATTGCTGGTTGATGTGTATCAGGGGTGGAGCAACAAAAGAGCCTTCGATGCGGCAATGAACACGAAGGAGCTTATCTGGATCAAAATGGGTGCAGATGGAAATTCCACTGTCGAGAATTTCGCGCCTGGGGATCAACCAACTTTCTATAAAGCGTCTGTAGATAGTGCGTTGGAGCGCTATCTTTCTTCGCGTTACGGTGTCCAGCCAGAAACGATTAAGAAAGATTATGGTGTCGCTGGCGTGTTCATGTCGCAGCCTATGTATAACGACTTCCTAAGTACGCAGAAAGGCGGCTTCAACGCTGTACAGAAAGCGGCAGATATTCAGGCGAATGGTAATAGCGTAAACCGCGTTGAAATCAAATGGGGTTTCCCTAATCACTACGACAGTTTGCCCGCTGTTTTCGGCAAAGATAAAGTGCCGGGTGAAATGTTTAAATCCAACGTCTACTTTACCGAAATCACGAAAAGCCCTAGCGGCATTCTCGTTAAAGATGGCATGAAACAGAAAATTTGGCGGGGTGAGTGGCACTTCCTCACCAAAAAAGAGTTGAGCAAGAAATCCAAGGAGTGGCTCCGGGCTAACCCAGTAGGGATTGAAATCATTAAGGCGGATGTAATCGACGATCCAGCCGGTAACGAGCGCGAAGAGGCTAATTGAACATGAACAATATTTTTACTAAAGCGGCGGTTGGTGTCTTGCTCGTTACTGCGGGTGTGTCTGCGCAAGCTGCAAGTTGCCGCGTCATTCACTGGAAACCTGACTCTGTACTTCAGATCAATAGCGCACTGTACTTAGGTACGCGGGTTGAGCTGCCCGCCGATAATCTGATTCCGCCAGTCTCCAGTTCCGAGTTGTGGAACGCGGAAGGGGCGGCTAATCAAGTGATGATTAAGCCTAACAGCGATACGGAACAAGGTAAGTCCGGCATTATTCGTATTTGGACTACGGATGGCAGTTCTTACGATGTTGTGGCAAATCGTGCGTCAGGTGCGCAAAACGATGTGTGCGTAAAGATCGTCGCTGATGGGATGTTCTTCACCCCTGGAGCCCGTGATGCGCTCAATAGCCAGTCATCCAATATTGCGCGTGGTGCTGCGGCGTCTGGTCAGCAGGTGCAGATGCTGCAACAGCAACTTGTGCGTCAACAACAAGAGTCCAAAGCTCAAACCCAAAAAGCGGTTTACGAAGCTTTGCGCCGTTTCCGCTATCACGTTTACACCGGCTACACCTGGAACCAGGGCAAAGGCTTTGAAGCCAAGGGCCTTGTAACAGATGTTTATGACGATGGGCGCTTTACTTATATCCGCCTGGATAAGCCAAATCGCGGTCTTATGTCTGTTGAAACAGTGGTAGGTGGTAAAACCGCCGTTGTTCCTACTAAATACGATGATGCTTACGGCATGTATGTTATTTCGGGGATTTATCCAAGTTTCAATTTGAAAATGGATGAATCGGAAATGAGCATCGAGCGTAAAGACAGTAAAACTCTTGGCGAGTTTTAAGGAGGGGCTATGACACAGGAATCCGCTCCGCGAATCATCGAAGAACCTTCGACCCACAAGAAGAAGATGCAAGCTTATTTGGGGATGGCAATTGGTGTTGTGTTTTTCATTCTCCTGGGCATGGTCGTTCTGAACGTCTGGAACAAAATGCAGGAGCGCAAAGCGCCGCCGAAGGTCGACGAGGTAACGACTACCGAGCCACCAGCCGCCGCTGATCGCCAAGCACAGTTCAACGAACTGGCGAAAAACCGCACGGGCCGGGTTTTGCCCTCTGAGAGCGGGGCAGGGGACATCAACGAGCAGTTCAACAAGATCGGCAATGGCGTGCCGCCTGAGCGCAACGGACGCCGGGGAGCGGATGAGCGTCGTGCTTCCAGTGATTCCGATCCAGATGAATCGCCCGAATCTAAGGCTGTTCGACAGTGGAAGGCCAAAGAAGAACTTAGGGCCTTGGGAGCCGCCAATAAGCCCTGGAAGCTGCCCACGGTAGGGAAGGGGGGGCAAGGGGGGGGTATGGGTGTTCCAGGCGCTCCAGCGCCCATGGTTGCCGCTCAGGGCACCCCTGCAAACATCCAGGACCAGATAGCGCATATGAACCGTCCCCTGGATGAGAATGCCAGCCTGGAAGATCGTCGCGCCGAAGTGAAACGCCGGATAGCCGAAGCGCAGAAGCTGCGCCTGTCCCTTCAGCAGAACGGTGCAGCAGGCTTGCCGGAGGCCGCAGGACGGCCAATGGCTAATTCTGCGTCGCCCATGCCTACATTGAACATGCCAGCAGCTCCACAGCAGAGCAAGGCCCCGGCTAATGTTGTCGGCTACCCGAGGAAGAACAAATACGACGCCGATAGTGAAGGCAAAATTAAGGTTCCGCCTGGAACTGAAATTCTGACAACGCTGATGAAAAAGGGCATTTCCGATTACACCGGTACTTCGCTTAAAGCGATAGCCAATCGTGATGTTTACGACACTACCCGCCAGTACGTGATATTCCCTAAAGGCATGGAATTCAATATCAAGATGGTGAGAACTCGCAACGTCAACGAGGCAATATCTAACCGCGTAGGGTTCCTTGTAAAAGAGGGTGTTTTGCCTAACGGCAACTCGATTGATTTTTCTACAGCATCGGTTGGGGATCGTGAAGGCGTTGGAGCAATCGAAGATCAGACCGACTACCACTTAATTCCTCAATTCCTGGGTGTAGCGGCCTACGCCTTGATTGGTTCCAGATCCAGCCGTACAGGTACTGGTGATGATGAAAGTAGCTTTGCAGGCGACGTAGGCGAGAACTCGCGTAGCCAGTTCGCTCCGTTGGCCGAAAAGTACCTGAACATTGTTCCAACTCAAACTATCCGTCCTGGACAAAGCTTTCAAATTGTCACAGAACAAGAAATGTACATCGAACCGTATAAGGATCTTTATGCTAAATACGTTGATTAAAGCGCTGCTGATTGCGGTGATGTTGCCCGCTCTAGCTTTCGCAAAAGATGAAAAGCCAATCCCCCTTGACCCATTGGCGGTATGGGTTCGAACGGTTTACCCCGAAGACGTGCAAACCGTGGGTGAGGCAATTCGTTATCTGTTAGAGCCTACCGGCTATAACGTAGTAGTGGCGTACCCGGCACCAAGCGATGCAATTAGCATTGTAAATAGTCGTGTACCTGCTATTGCCCGAGTCCACCGGACAATGCCTGTAATGGACGCAATCCAAATTTTGATTGGTAACGACAATTGGATTGTCGTTGATCGCAATCATAAGTTGATTAGTTTTTCGGAGAAGAAATCATGAAGCGTTTCCTATTGCTTTGTGCGGTCGTTGCGGTCGTTAGTGGTTGCAACACGACGCAAGTTTCTGGATCGGGTGAGTTTTTCAGTCTGAGCAGTCGCAATGTGGTCTATCGCGATTTGACACGCCCTGTAAGCGCCGATAACGAGCCGGAGCAGAAAAACTATGCCGTACTTCCAGCCCCGACTAAGTAAAGGTCTGGCGGTGGCTGCAATGGCCCTGGGCTTATTCGCCCAGGCCCAAGCGGCTGAGCCAACTGCCCCTGAGGAACAGGAACTCTACGAGTACCTGTTTCCCGAGGCCGGGAAATCGCGTGCCCAGGTCCAGCCAGTGGAGACAGGCGGGACGCAATCGGCACCGGCTATGCAGTCTGCATGGGGAAAGGAACGGCCTCAGGCGTGGTCAGCCGATCAGAAGCAGGCCATGTTGGACGCCTTTAAGGCGAAACCCCCCACCGAGCAGCCGCCGAAGTTGCTTACTTCGCCGGAGGTAAGCGGTACGGCTACATACGCACCCGTAAAGTTAGACGGTCAGCCGTATGCAGACCTGATTGATATTTACTCCAAGAAACAAAACTTGAGCCCGCTGCTGGTTCAGCAAATCATTAAGGCTGAATCAAAGTTTGACCCGAATATTGTCAGCAAGAAAGGCGCGAGCGGGCTTATGCAGTTAATGCCTGCCACCGCGGCTGAATTGAATGTTGACCCATTCGACCCGGAAGAAAACATTAAAGGCGGCACTCAATACTTTGCAATGCTGCTAGAAAAGTACGGACGTGTCGATTATGCCCTTGCGGCGTACAACGCTGGCCCAGGTGCGGTTGATAAGTACAACGGCATCCCGCCATTCGCGGAAACAGAAAACTACGTCAGCAAAATCATGGCAGGCGTTGCACAGTTGGAGGCTAAGAACTAATGAAACTGATCGCAGTTTTTGGCCTGCTACTGTCATGTGTTTCTGTATCGGCAAACTCCAGTGAGTTTGACTTTAACTGGAACGACAAGAACGATATGCGCGGCGCTTACACAATGTGTGCAACAACGGGTTTCACGCAGGGCGATTGTCCGAAGGTCTATCAGAAGTGCTGGCAACCTCCGATGATTTACCGCAAGAAACACAAGATGAAAACGTATTGTGTTGACGCTCCGAACTTCACTTCAAACGAAGACGATAAAAACCGTGCGTTGGACGAAGGTTCAAAACGAGCCAAAGAGATGTACGGCGAGTGAATTTTGCAATGGACTGCTCGCAGATTATGCCTAGCAGTTGCGTCACCTGCTTAGTGGTGAGCTGGCCGGGGCATCCGGCACCTATTTTAGAGCGATCAGGAGCTTACATGCTGACAGATGAAGAAGCCCTATGGCTCAAACAAAGCAGCCCAATTTGGCTAGGTACGCCATTGCAATTGGGTAGCTCTGCAAAGCTGGGCAATTCGATGCGGCTGGGCAACGTGATCGAGCTTGCGACATTGCTTGATCTTATTGAGCGTAAGTTCGATGAAATTGAAAAGCTGGATAATCCAGACGCTACAGATGTTCAGGTTCTGAATTCGGTATTAGCCCGACTTCACGACGCTGAAGATAAGACCGCTTTCTGTGCCGCTGTTGACGAGCGGTTCATAGGCGAATAATTACCGCTACATCTAATAACTGATAAATGAGGTGTAAAAATGGCTAGTGATACTAAGAAAGTTCGTTATGACGCTCTGATCGCGCATGAGTACATGCAGGGCGAAGAAAAAAGAACGTCCTGGACAAAGGTAGGGGCCGCATTCCCTACAGCAGACGGGAAGGGGATCAACGTCGAGTTGACGCCTAACCTCGCTGTCAGTGGCCGTCTTGTCCTTCGGGTGTACGAACCCAAGCCCGCCGCCGAGTAATGCCGTGTGCGTCACGTAGAGCGGTCAAGGGGTTGGTGCGGCCCGCAGCCCGAAGGGCGAGGACTCGGCCCCTTGACGGCGCGAAGTGACCCCCAGTCTTGGCCTGGGTGTGTGGGGTAGCTTCACCACCCCGCGCACCCGAGGTCTGGGCGACCCCAGCGCGTTGACAAGGGCCGCGCCCTTGGTGTGGCTCTGGTACTCCCCGAAGCGAGCCGTAGGCTAGCCCGTAGCAACCCGCACAGTAGCGGTAAAGAATAAGGACAGAACGTGCGTCTGAAGATGTTGAAAGAGCTTTTCAGTGCCGGTGTATTAAGCGGTGCGACCATCGAGCAGTATTGCCCTGAACAGGGGTCATGGACGCTCATAATCCATAAGGTCAACGGCGAGTCTGTCACCGTTACCGTTGCCGCCAAAACTGAAGTAAAGGTCTACATCCGGTTGAATGCCGCCATTATGGATGCTCACCGCCTTGGGTTTCGCAATGTCCAGCTCAGTTTGCCGGAGAATTTCGAGCATGAGGACACTCAGCGCAGCCGCGCATAATGCTATCAAAACCCGGCCCGGGACCAGGTTGGCCAGGTTGAAAATGATTGCATTTTATGGTGTTGGCTTTTGATGTTTGCTATCAAAAGCCCCCGGCCGCGCCGGCGATCGAGGCCGCTTTTGCTATCAATGCTTAGCCGGAATCCTTCCCCCTTTGGCGCTCCACGCCAAGTTTATAGCCGGAATCCTTCCCTCTTTAGGGAGTGTCCGCTATGCATCGGTGTTCTCCTGCATGGCGTTTCGACGAGCTGTGATAGCCGGAATCCTTCCCCTTTAAAGCAGGAAAAGCCAGCATGGATCATGCCTTGAAAGAACGATTGATTCGAATCGCTGCAATCGGTCGGCTACTGGCCGAGAGTGTGGATGACCGCGAGCTTGACGGAACGCTTGAGAGCTTGGGCATCGAGTTGTGTGCGCTCAGTGGCGTCTGTGCCGTGTGCGAGGGTAACGGTATTCATCCCGGTGAGGATCCTGACGACTTCGACGGAGAAACGCCGGTTGCACGGTGCCCGACCTGTTTTGGCAGCGGCATGGCCGGTTAGCCGGAATCCTTCCCTTTTATCCTTTCCGTGCGCCCAAAAAAAGCCCCGCTCTGATCCAGGGCGAGGCTTGTTGTCGCGCAGTGGTTCAGATCAACGGAAGCTGGGCACTTTGCTCGATGTAGATCTTGAACCCCGCGATGCTACGTCCCTTGCGCTTAGGCTCCAGGGACAGATTCAGGTCCGTATGCTGGTTGATCTCGCTTATGCACGGATCGAGGACGTATTTGCGTAGGTCTTTGACGTTTGGGTACTTCTTTTCGAGCTGTAGCAGCTCGCGCAGACGAGGTAGTTCAAACTCGCGTTCCCCAAACTTTTTGTGTTGCGCTGTCAGCTCGTAGAGCCGGAAGGCGTAGAAGGTATTCAACTGGCTGATGTGTCTCAGCGTGTAGCCGGTGAACTCGCGGTTCAACAGAGTCAGGTGCGGCAGGACAGTCGGAGAGAATCCAATCTCAACGCACCCTTCGCCTTCCAGGTACTCTTTTTTGTAGATCCAGCGCATGGCCTCCACTTCTTTGCTGCGCTCGTAGCGTTTGATTTCTCGGGCCCACAAGCGCTCTACGGCTTCGGCAAGAATGCCATAAGCGTGACGAACCTCTACACCAAAGACCGATGCAAAAGCGTCTGCTGTCACCCGCACAAGGCCGTCTTTTGGGGCTTCCTTTTTCGAGTCAATAAGCGATGCCGCAAGCAGCACCAAACGCTTTTCTTGAAGCGTCAGCGTGTAAGACGACTCGATTAGCTTGTTCGACTGGTAGACCCGGTTCCTATCAACTTCAGGCACATTAGCCACGTCGCCACTCCTGTATGCATTCGCAGACACCATAAGGGGGAAAGGGGAGAGCGTCAACACCCCTTTCCCCCTTGCAGGAATGTGGAAAAGCTGTGCGTAACCCGTTGATAAGTAAGGGATAATAGCCGGAATCCTTCCCTGTCTTGCCGGAATCCCTCCCTTTCAATAGCCGGAATCCTTCCCTGATAGCAGCCGGAATCCCTCCCCGGATTGCCGGAATCCCTCCCCAAATGTGGAAAAATAATCAAATAAAACCCTTGTAAATCATATAGTTACGCAATCAATCCACAGGGGTAAAACAAGTAAATAAAAGAAAAGAAAAAACCTTCTTTAAAACAAGATCTAAAACACGCGCAGCGCGCAAAAAATCGGCGCAGGACAAAATTTCGGCAGTGCGTCCGCCTACCCTCGCCATCCATGGCTCGCCCCGCCTTCGGCGGCCTGTCGATGGGCATCCATGCCCATCTTGAAGATGCTGGCCGTTCCGGCCTCTCTCTACCTTTGTGTGTCGCCTGGGAAACCACGTACACCCACAGAATCGGAAACAGCAAATCAACAGCAAAGCAAAAGCAGGTATGCCCCTTCGGGAGACTCTTTACCTGGGATGCGCTCTCTCGATGTAACTAACACCCCGTCTAAGCGGCCCGGCCGTTCCGGCCGCCCTCTCGGCGCAAGCGCCTCGACCCCTACGGGGCGCCAAGACCCGGATTCATCACGCTCGGCCGATGAAGCTGGCCGACCGCGATACCGGGCGCGTGTGCGCGCGGGGCTTTCGTAACCAGGTGAAGCGAATATCAGAAGCGGGTTATCAGTGGAGAGGGTCCGCAAAGGCATCGCATGCTGCCTGTAAGGCTCTCAGCGCAGCGCACAGCGGCTTTAGGGATAAATCCCAGGCGTCGGGCAGGGCTAGACGCTCCTTGCGTGCAAGGCGTCTAGCGAGCGGGTTTCTCAGGCGAAGCGCGGGGAAAAACCGTGGCCGTGTGCGACCATAGCCGGAATCCCTCCCCCTTTAGGGGGTCACAGCAGCAAGAAAATAACGTATCGAGAGTGCCGGAATCTTTCCCCTTTTCAGCGGTTTTCAGTTCGAAAAAACACCGACAATCCCCAATGAATACGGGGGTTTCACGGCAATTTTCGCTGGTGAACTTGAGGTTGTTGAAATAGCCGGAATCTTTCCCCTTTTAGGTTCAGGATTGTATGGCTGATTGGAAAAATATAGGCATCCCCAGGTGGTTCGACTGCAAATTGGGAAGCATGAAAGATGAGGATTTGGCTCAACTTGTGGGCACAACCAAAAGCAGGATCCGCTACCGGCGTCAGCTTTTCGGCTATCCCGCCTGGAGCGTTGATAAGGCTATCGAGCCGTACCGGCATTTGCTGGGGATCGAGTCAACCAGGACGGTAGCGCGGCTATGCGGTGTATCGGCATATAGCGTTGGACAATATCGAAAGCGTTTAGGGGTCAAGGCCAAGCCAGGACCTGAAGCGGCACCCAAGCCCAGGAGGTTTCCGGCAAACCATCCGTTGCGGCCATATAAAACCCTCCTTGGGCTTGTGCATGACGACGAGGTTGCAAACCTCGCTGGGGTTTCGCGCACAACGGTTAGAAATTGGCGTGAAGCTTTAGGCCGTGAGCCTGCGGAAGCATTGCCAAAAGAACCAGCACAACAGCGGATCAAAAACTATGTAGGTCCGTGGCTCGGCTACGAATCACTGTTCGGCACAATGTCAGCTGCGAAGATCAGCCGTGCAGTAGGTGTGCCCTTTGCCATAGTTGAGCAACGGCAAAAGTTTTTGGGTGCAGTACCGTACCAACGGGTTTCAAAACTGGCCCGGTACCAGCATTTGGCGGGGCTCATTTCCAGTGCCTTGCTGGCAAAACTTGCCGGCGTTTCAGCAAGTCGGGCCACTGAATTTAGCCGTCAAGTTCAAGCGGGTCAGCGTCTGGATTGAAATCTGCCACCGTTGGTGGCCGCCGATCCTCCAGATTTCAACGTAGCGCGTGCTGTTTTGTGCCGCTGGCAGCCAGGGGTGCCCCCTGGACGGCAGACCAAAGCCACACCAAGGGCGCGGCCCTTGTCAACGCGCTGGGGTCGCCCAGACCTCGGGTGCGCGGGGTGGTGAAGCTACCCCACACACCCAGGCCAAGACTGGGGGTCACTGCGCACCGTCAAGCAGAATGCGCCTGCGGCGGTCCTGCGGACGCGGAACCCACCTTCGGCGGGGCCCCCGCCATTCAGCTTGACCGCGCTTCGCTCTTACAGCACTGCACGCGCTCACGCTCCGAATACAGGACCTGTTTCAACAAATGAAGCGCAACCAGGTTACTGCCCATTTCCTCTAACCACGCCTTATGGACGGTTTTGCACAGTTGGTCGACCTCCGCGAACAGGCGGCGGTAATGCTCAACCTCAAGCGTTAGGCGCCGTATGTCGTTGCTGGGATGCTCTGACCAGATCTGGCGAAGCTCGGTAACGGTTACAGGGCGGAACGGCGGCAATGTGCGACTCATAACACACCAAATACTGTACATCGAAACAGTAGTATGGCCGCAATCTGAAAGAGCTACAAGCCACCGAACCCCCGAGGCCGTAGGCAAATAGAGCGGGATTCCTTGCGAATGCTATCAATCGTCCCTAAATCCGGCGTCCTGCAGCAGATCCAGGGCGAATTATTGCTATCAATACATCTTATAGTTTGTTTGTTAGTTTCTTTGTTTGTTTGTTTGTTTGTTTGTTTCGGATGCGCTATAATTTGGCCTCATTTGCGGAGGTTTGCCATGCGTCCTGTCGATTTCACTCCAGAACAGATCATCGAGGCCGGTCAGGCGCTTCAGAGCGCTGGTCGATCCATTACCGGGTTCGCGCTGCGTCAAAAGGTTGGGGGCGGGAACGCTAACCGGCTGAAGCAGGTTTGGGACGAGCATCTATCGAGCCAAACAATTGCAGAAGCGGAGCCAATGGCCGAACTGCCGGTCGAGGTGGCGCAGGAGCTTTCCCGCGCCACAGAGGCGCTTGTAGCTCGCCTGGGTGCAATGGCCGTGGATATCAATGATCGTGCCGTTAAGGCGAGCGAACGCCGCGTTGCTGACGTGGTGCGCGCCGCTGGTGAACAGCGGGAGCAGGCCGAGCGTGAGCTTGCGGACGCCACGGAGACGGTTGACGACCTGGAGCAACAGCTAGATAGCGCCCAGGAAGCTTGCGACTCGCTGAAACAACAACTCGGACAGATCCAGGCTTCTAAGCAGGAACAGGCCGTGGAGCTGGCTCAGCTGCGCGAGCGACTGGCATCTGTTGAGAAGTCGGCTAAAGAGGCAGCAGCTAACGCCGTGGCCCAGGTGAAGTTGCTCCAGGGGCAGCTAGAGGAACAGCGTCGGTTAGAACAGATGGCGCGTGAGCGGGAAGCCCAGGCGACCGGCGCTGTCGCTCAGATGGAAAAGCAACACTTGGAAGATGCCGCCGTGTGCCAGGACTTGCGCACCGAGTTACGCGCTCTATCCGCATCGTTCTCACAGTCAGAGGCTGTGAGCAAAAGTCGTGGCGATGAACTGGAGCAGATCAAGCAAGAGCTGAAGACGGTACGCGGCGAACTGAAGTTGGCGAATGCAGCGGAGGCTACGGCGAATGGCCGCGAGCAGGCGGCATTGGCGAGAATAAAAGCGCTTGAGGCCGCAGCAGCGAAGCCAGCGGCGGAAAAACCACCGGCCAAAACACCCAGGGCGAAACCCGGCGCAAAGGAAGTAAAGCCATAGGGGCTGGCTTAATTGCTATCAAAATACTGTGACCAGGTGCAATGCCAGGTCACAAATTGATAGCATTCTCTTGGTGGTTTTGCTATCATAACTGCATCCGGTCAGTGTGATCGAGGTTGTTAATGATAGCAAAGGTGAGCTTATGAAAGACGCAGATCCAGATAGCACCACTACCCTTACCCTTCGCAGCACGCCTTACGCGCTGATTCATATTGCCAAGCGCATCACCGGCGAAGCCACGGCGAACAAGGCTTTTCTGGCAGGCATCGTCCAGCTGGATAAATTGACCGATCAGCTTGCAGATGAGCGCGAGGAAAACAGGCGCTTGCGGGAGAATCTGCGCCGGTCGCAATCACTGTTACAGCAGTTGGCCCCGCTCTGTATCCAGGTGGCCGAAGTGGCAGGCCAAAAAGACCTTTTCGAGTAAGTAAATGATAGCAATTCGTCCTGCAGGACGGATCCTGACTCGCCTGAATTGCTGTCATTCTTGCGTCACCTGGGGGGCACAGCTCCCCTACCCTTTTCGAATTCGATAGCATTTTCCGTTGGCCAGCTCCGGCCGCGGTCCCTCCTTTGATAGCATTCATCCGAAAAAATTAGGACTTTTGATCCTAAATAATGCTATGCAAACAGGATCAATGATCCTATAATGTCTCTTGTTGGTGGCACGCAGAGAGCCACTCGTTTCTGAGAAGGCTAGTCGTTGCCATCACGGAGAACGGGATGAGACTTTCAGAGGTTGCGACTATCCGCACACACTTTCCAGAGGCGCATTTCTGGCTTGTTAGGCGGGGCTCAGCGAGTCGATGCGGTGAACCAGAACGAAAGTTCAACCCCGAGAACATCGGGATCCAGGTACACCGCACTGATATCCTTTTGCCGGACTACCTTTTCTACGCGCTGGTGCATATTCACCAGCAAGGCTACTGGGAAAGGATGGCAAACGGGACGTTAAGTTTAGTCAATATCCGTGTTTCAGACGTTCGACGTATCGAGCTGTCGCCACGGTGAGCAAGGGGGCCATAAGGCCCCCCAGGCTCTACCGGCTAAATCAAATCAATGGATGGAGCTTCAAAAATGATTCCAGTAGTAGATATTGTCGGCGTAACCAGCCATGCAAAAGAAAATCCGATATCGACCGCTGTAACAGTTTTAATGCTGGTACTAATCGCGTTAGTCATGGTTTGGATTTTTAAAACTTTCCCTAAGGCGCGTGCAAAATTTACATTTGGGATCTTCGCTATCTATCTCGCTGGGGCCGGGTGGTTAAATTGGCAAATGTTTAAAGAACAGCCGACGCTATCGGCAGTTTCCGCAAATGCTGTTTCAGATTTTCCAAATTACTTGGCGGCAATCAAGAGCATTGACGTGGTGATGCTAAACAAGAACGACAGTCCGCGCCCAGGTGACAGACTGTCATTCAAAGAGCTTCAGGGCGAACAATGTATCTACCATGGGAAAGTTGAACAGGATGGAGTCGCCACTATGAATCGTCGGGCTTGCCCTGATGGAACCGTGACTATGTTGAATGTACTTGTTCCCTTGGAACACGGCGGAACTGGTGACAGCCATAACCATTATAAAGCGTTCGTCAAAGAAGGCTAAAGGAGAACGAATGAAAATCGACTTGCCCAGTATAAAGGATCAGCAAGACGTTATTTTCCAACAGGCCATAGCTGATGCTATTGCCCAGTTGAAAAATAACCTCACAGCTACGCGCTATCCCTCTCAGGACTTAGTAGATGAAAGCCTTTTCCCGCGTGATCATTTGTTGCGTGAAAATGAAGGCTGGGAGGCCCCGGCACCTGAAATTGTGAAAGCGTACTTTCGACATTTTCAAAACCTGTTCACTGAGTACGGCACAGATGCAAAGTTGGCAGTTCTCCTTGGCATCCATGGGAGCGGAAATGACCGCCGAATTCGTGCGTTCAAAGATGGCAGCAAGAAGACGCCATACGGCGTCTGGAGACGTTTTCTTGTTCTAACTGGGCGAGTACCACAAGATATTATTCCTGTACTGGGAATCCTGCGCTAAGCCGGGTAAGAGGGGTTGGAAATGGCCGGATATTCTGAATACAAAGAAGCGGATCTTGATTTAGAAGTGCCTGTGATGTTGAGTCTTAGAGAGTTGCGGGTTATTGAGTTGCTAATGGGTGGCGACACCTTCGCTACTGGCTCAGATTGGGAACTTGTCGCAGAACGCGCCCAGGATAAATTGGCAGATATTATCTGTGAACGTCGCATTGTTGCTGAAAGGAATCTCTCCAAATGAAAAAGCTAATTGTTGCTGCATTACTACTGGCGTCGTCGCAAGCTATTGCATCATCTTTTGAGTTATCGACAGCACCTATCCGTACTATCGACGCGGTAAAACTCTGTAAAGGATATTTCAAAAAAGATCCTGAAGCGGTGAAGGTTTTCAATGAACTGCGAGACACCGGCGCGCTGGATGTTGCTGCAACTTGCGCCAAGGTGCAGGCCAGTGGAGAGCTGGATAGGCCAGGGCCGGAGGCTGTCGCTATCAGCCTTATGTCGCAGTTCTACGAGGTCAAGCCAGACTCTGTAGCAGTGAAGGTGCATCATGAAACCTCAGCGTCAGCCAATGTCACTGCGACTGCCCCTGGCGGGCATTCGTGTGTGTTCAGCATGGTTCCAGCTCCCCCTGGAGCCCCGGCCCCGAACGGGTGGATGGTAGGCGCGACAGTGTGTGAGCCTAAATAGGCTGCTATCGAAAGGAGGCTTTATGGCGGTTAATATAAAAAAGAAAATAGATGGGAAATTACTTCTGCTAGCGGTGGGTCTGCTGTTGGTGGTAGTAGTTGTACAGTTGGTGATTATCGTCACTTACCGTGCATCCGTAAAAGCCGACGATTCCACGGTGCAACAGGTTGAGACACCTAAACTCGGTATCCATTGCGCCAATGGTAAGGCATCAAATACCAGCCATATAACAGGCGGTTTTCTGAGAACTGAACCTGTAATTATTGACGGCGAGTTTGTTGATTGCGCAATGAAATTTATAGTTAAAAATAAAGAACTTACGCTAGAAGAACTCTACGTCCGCTTTCTCACCAATAACCATGAGACATGATTATGCAAAAGTTTACTTTTAAGCGGATATTTCTAGTGGTGCTGGGGTTGGTTTTCATAGTTCCAGCCGTAATGGCTGTGCAACTGTATATGATTAGTTCCAATTACGGGAAAGCGCGTGAAGCGGCGATCCAACAATGGGCCTCAAAAACACCGGACAGTGCTGCTATCGTCAAGCGTTATCGCGATGCGTGCCAAGGGGGGCTGATTAAAGATAGTGCAGCAGGGCAATCATCCAGGCCCAAAACATTTGAAGGTTGCGCCGCTGAAGTTGGTTCCCCTGCCCTGATAAGCGCTCTTAACGACGCTACAGCTAAGGTTGACGCAACACTAAGCATCCCTGCCCCTTTGCGATGGATCGTGCAGTAAATTGCTTTACATATAGGATCAATGATCCTATATTAAGGCTTCAGGTAGCTCCCAATGATCGACGTTAGTAGGACGGAAACTATTATGAAAGCCAATGCATTTTTCTTCCGCTCCGCTCTCGGGCTGAGTGCGGTTGTACTGGTATTAATTGCTGTCGGCGGCTTGGGATGGCTGCTCAGTGCTGTTGCAAGTTTCTTGCAAGTCCTTCCCTTCAGCTGGAACGATTGCAGTCTCGTAGACGGCTGCGGGATGAAGACTTATGTAGGGCCGGATAGTCTCGGCGGCTTTTGGCTGTGGGGGGCAATCGGACTGGTCGCAGCGTACCTGTTGTACCACTTAGTTCGTTTTGTCTGGATTGTATGTGACGAACTCGGCTCGATCATTTTGAAGAAGTAAACATCAAGGAGTGATTCCAATGAAATCTCAAAACGGGTTGTTGGGAATGCCTTGGCCCATGGTGGCTGTATTAGCTTTTGGTGTCGGTATGGCGGCCGGAACGTGGTTAGGGGTGCTTACCACCCTCAAAGGCGCGGAGGATGCCCAGGAGCGCTATAAGAAGTACGAAGTAACGTGCCCTGTGCTTCCACTCCCCCAGGTGGCTAAATGAAAATTATCGGACTGTTTTTCTTATTGATTGGTGTAGGGCTTTTGGGGTCGGCTGTTTTGTTCAATAGCGGTTTGGATATAGAGCAAGTTTTTTTCAGGGGTATAGCTGGAATTGTGTCATGTATCTTGGGGGGGTATATCTCCATTGATTCGCTGAAGTCTAGTCGCTGAGTTGCGATTGGCAGTGTAGTACCAGGAGGGCAAACCGATGGCGCATGTTGCATTTGTACCGCACCTGGCATCGAGAGAAATTGAAGGGGTCGAGCATTGGTATGTACGAATGGAAACCAAGACTGGTTGTTTTGACATACTGAGTGATCCCCAACTGTCGAAAGATTGGGCGGCACGGGATCTGCGTCGAATTCGCGAAGAAATGGCTACGCTTTGGCTTGCCCAAAAACAACCCACTCAATGACGGGAGACGAACCCATGTCGCTACATTACTACTGCTTTTCATTCTTCGACGTTCGCGACAATCGAGCCACATATTCATCTGCTTACTGCGGTTTGAAGGCCGAGCGTGTGGCGCATAGAGACATTCTTGAAGCCAAGCAGGCTGCGAAGGTTTCACCCACCGCTACGCTGCTGGCCTGCACCTACCTCGGGTACATGACCGAGGCGGAATTCAACTTCGGCGTGTGAGCGAATGTAGGTCCTATCAGTTACCTATAGCTATACGATTGCACTGATAAACGGTACATGGTTCTATCAGTTTGTCAGTGACGCATAGGTAAAAGATAGATTATCCTAGCTCTACCTCTAACAGACCTATCTGATAGGCATACACGCACAGGACGGACCAGCCCATGCCCGCATCCGCAAAATCAACCTCGTACCTGCCACTGGTGGTCTTACTCGGCCTCTTTTGTTTCGGCGTTGTGCAGGCATCATCGGGACTGGTGAGCATCTTCCAGTTCGGTCTAAATATCGCAGGTGTCACTAGTTTCGCATTGACATACTACTTCGTCGGTTGCGCTATTTCGGTAGGAATCTTACTTGCATCCAAGACGGCCCGGTCAAACAGAATGGCTGCTGCAATGTCAATGTCGCTGTATGCATTTGGCCTAGCTTTGATTTTCTTTGCCGGATTCTCAAACATGGACCCGGCACCTTTTGAATCGAAGCTTGCAGATTTCTTTGCGCAATTGCAGGCGGTTGCAGTACGTGGGGCTGTTTGGGTGATTCCGGTCATCGTGACGGGTTATCTCAGCGTGAAGGCTTTGTGTAGCGTCAGAACAGAATGATGAAAGCGCACATCTACTTGAGAGCTTCGACCAAAGACCAAGACGCCGATAGGGCTAAGGCACAGGTATTGGAGTTTGCTAGTAATAGCGGTTTCCAGGTGGCCGGTGTTTACAGCGAGAACATATCGGGAACAAAGCTCCAGCGACCGCAGCTGATGGGGCTACTAGCCGTGGCGGATCCTGGGGACATCCTGCTGGTAGAATCCATTGACCGCCTCTCAAGGCTCAGCCAGAGCGACTGGTCGCGCCTCAAGCAGATCCTGGCAGAAAAACAGCTCCGGTTGATTGTGGTCGACCTCCCCACAACTCACCTACAGGCCGACACCAGTGTCACCGGCCAAATCATGACCGTTATCAACGATATGTTGATTGACCTCACATCCACCATGGCACGCCTCGATCAAGAAAAGCGTGTTGAGCGTATACGTCAGGGGATGGCAAACAAGCGGGCTCAAGATCCCGCTTGGACGCCTCCAGGTAAACAGAAGAACGTCCAGCTTTGGCAGTCAGTAGAGCGTTTGCTTATTAAACTGCCTACCGCGTCAGTAGATGAAATCGCCAAGCTGGCATCTTGTGGTGTGGCGACGGTGTATCGAGTCAAGAAATCAATAAAAGATCGAAATGAAAGGAACTCTGAATGAACATCAAATCAATTGCGCTGTTCGGTTGTTTGCTGCTACCGGCGTTCAACGCAAACGCTGACTTTAGTTTAAGTGATATTACGAATGCCGTAGGTCAGGTTAAGAAAGTCCTTCCTAGTAACTCTAGTTCAAGAAATAGCGCTACATATATTCCCCCAGGAATGGGTTTAACACTAGCGAACGGCCAACGTGCCAAAGCCTACGGCTATGATTGCCAGCCGAACGAGAAACAGCCGTGTGGATCTATTAAGGTTACTGCTGGCTCGCACAAAGTGTTCATTGTTCCGGTGTCAGGTAAATCATTTGATGAGCGTTGGACATTCAAGCGTCTGGATGGCAGGGGCATGGTCGCGGTAAGGCCAGATGGCACAATTCTCGAATCAAACATTGAGTGAGGTGATTCATGGGAAACTATGATGGGAGCAAAGGGCCTGACGTGCGTTTCATGATCGTCGTGGCCGTTCTGGCGGCACTTATGACTTACGCCGCGCTTAGAGGCTTAGGTGATTCCCTCGGTGTAGATGTAACGGCGGCACTTACGTTGGTGGTCGGACTTACCTTAACTGTCTTTTTGCTTGGTTTAGGACTTTGGTCGCAAGTGTCCGGTAATTGGCCTCTTACCGTTACCAATGTCTTGCCCTTAGCCCTCTCGACGTTCGTAATGTCCTTTAGTCCTGCATTAAATCAAATCGGCTGCATTGGCCCGATTGATATGTGCTTCGATATCCGGTGGTGGGGAAGAACGTCTACACATTATGGCGTGTCTTTCGCAATTCTTTTGATTGGCTACGGCACCTTGTACCTTCGCCGTGACAGGTATTGACATGGATATAACAACGATCCACATGATTCCTGAATTCCTCACAAGTGCAGAGCCCCTGGACGGTGATCGTTATGTTCTAGCGGAGCTGGGCCCGGATGACAGGCTTGATATCTACGGGAAACATCCAACTTATAACGCGCATTCCGATAGCTGGTTATTTGAAGGATCAACCCGTAAGCGGGATGAGGAAGACTGTTGGTTGCCCGAGGCACAGTTCCTCCAGATCGTGGCTACGCGAGGCATAGAGCTGGAATTATTTGATTTCTAGAATGCTATCAAAATGCCGATCGAGCGCCGGCGCCGGCCGGGGTTTTTGCTATCACTTTCACTGTCCTGGATCTGCGCCCAGGTCGTGTTTTGCTATCAATACGCAACCTGGTGCCGCAGCTGGCCACCGAAAAATGCTATCAGGTGCCTAGCGCGCCGCTGGCTTGCTGGCTGGCCCCGGCCTGGGCGACCAGTCACCCTACCCTGTCCCAGCTCGACGTGCTGTAGGCCGTTTAACGAAGCGCGGTCAAGTTGAATGGCGGGGGCCCCGCCGAAGGTGGGTTCCGCGTCCGCAGGACCGCCGCAGGCGCATTCTGCTTGACGGTGCGCAGTGACCCCCAGTCTTGGCCTGGGTGTGTGGGGTAGCTTCACCACCCCGCGCACCCGAGGTCTGGGCGACCCCAGCGCGTTGACAAGGGCCGCGCCCTTGGTGTGGCTTTGGTCTGCCGTCCAGGGGGCACCCCTGGCTGCCAGCGGCACAAAAAAAACGAGGGGCCATATAGGCCCCTCGCTGACACTCAGGCTATTAGCCCCAGTGCTTGGTTTTGTTTACGACATTATCCCGCTCATCCTGGATGATTTCGAGCAGCATGCCATCAGGTATGGTCAAGCCATACTCCAATACCTGCTTTTCGAGATACCACAGCGTCTGGTTAGGTGTACTGTCGTATACGTTCGAATAGATAGCTTCATCCACTTCAGGCAAAACCCACATTACGCAGTAAAACCGTTGTAACGGTTTGTCCCACCCCATCTGTACGCGATATGTATCCCCGTCGATGGTGCTTTTTTGCTCAAAGATATGTTGACTCATGAAAACTCCTTAGTGGTTGATGTAGGGCGTTTAAGCAGCCGTGCGCCCTTAACGCTGCACAGCAATCTTAGCTCAGATAAAAACAACAGGCAAAAAGAAAGGAACCCGAGGGTTCCTTTCGTTGGTGTTGAGTTAACTAGTCGTTAACTACTAACAATTTTTGAGGCTTCGACTCCAGTACAATTCCTACAATCGAAGCAATAAGGCCAAATGCTGATATGCCAATCCAAACTGCGTCATGCAGGTTTAGTGCAATAGCAAGCATGATTAGATTCAGCAAAAGCATTATTCTAATAAACATAGAATACCTTAATGGTTAGTTGGATCAGAAGGGAATGCCGTCTGAATCAATCTCCAATGCATCGAAGTTCAAATCCAGCCGTTCGCAAATTTCGCGACGGTAGTTTTCTTCGTCCATTAAAGACCATGCTTCGTTATATTCATTTGCCTGATGGTAAGTGCCAGCAGATTCAAATTGAACTACTTGAATTTCCATAACTGTCATCGTCGCATGATCCATCATTGAAGCCACAGTGACCGCCAGTTGATGGACCAGTGTGCATTGATTGCACCATAGAGTGTTAGTTTTCCCAATCTGATTGTCTGGCAGGTTTGCCACACACAGGAGCATTCAATGTACATAGCAATCTTCAGGTAGATCTTCGTTTAGCAACAGTATATTAGTTGGCATATGAGTCCCCCCCCCCACCTTGTGGGTTGGGTGGAACCCAAACCCCCACCCCCCCCACCCCCCACCACACCTGCTTTTGTTTTGGGGGTGGGGGGGGTAAAAGGTTTGGTTTTAGGCTTAGCAGCCTATGGCCCTTAATGCTGCATCATTAGTATAGTTTAAAAAGCTAAAATTTTTAGGCAAAAAAAAACGAGATAGCAAAAGCTATCTCGTCGTTATCAACGCTAAATCAGATCAATAATGATCTTGAAGATCTAGAGTCGACATTTGTTGATGCTGTTTCGACAATTTTAACAGCGTCTACAAAACGCAGTTCAGCGTCGGAGCATAGAATCGGAATACTTTAGAGTCCATCGTCAAGAGTGCGAATGACATAAAGATATTGCTTATCATACGAAGCGAGGACTTTTTTTTCGGATGCAACAGGGATTAGCAGCAAACATACTTTGAGTGGAACATGAACATTGCCTCACGCGTGAGCTTTAAGGTAATCCTTGTAAGCCGAGGCGTAAGCAGATTTGGCACATCGCGTAGTCTGCAAGAACGTCAGGAGCAAAAATCCACAGAGAGGTGGAACAGCTTGGAAAATCGAGTTCAATACCAGACATGGTATTATATCCTTGTAAAGTTTAGTAGGAGAGCGTTTCAGTCAACATGCGTCTTAAAGTAGACGGGACATCCTATCTCAAAATGGCATATATGCAAGAGAGCCTAACCACAAAATGTAAGGGCACAAAAAAAGCCTGGAGTAGGGGGTGCAAGATCACCTAGACCTATGTATCGCTATCGCTTCTGTTTTAGCCTTGGTCTTCCTGGCGACGTTAGATCGGGTTCGCCGTCTTGTCAGGGAAGGTCAGTATGCAGCTTCTTTGTGGCCGGAGCAGCCGAAAAATGACCTCCCC
>NZ_CP133298.1:5655000-6300219 GCF_030980095.1 Pseudomonas canadensis | reverse complement strand
GGATATCCCCTAAGTTGAAAGCCGGTGAGGCAAAAACAGCCGCCATTGTAGCGGCGAGCCGCCCACTTATCCACATGTAGGTTGATCAGAGGCCAGCCAAAATCAACGTCTTAACAGCAATAAAGGCGACCAATGGTCTGTGCATAAGCTCTGTGGATAAGCGCCCTTGAGGTCGTTGTACAAGTGGGGTCGAAAGTCTGTGGGTAACTAGCCTGTGGATAAAAAGCCATTCCACCCACAGCTTATCCGACAGCGCAGCACAGGCAGAGCACCGTTTCTCCCCCGTGTTGTCATTCTCTGTACAGCACGTAGAATATGGCCTTAAGGCAGTTATCCACAGATGATTGGCTGCCTAGCTTTTATAAGCTTTACAGAAAAGCTTTAAATAACTTCCTTCTTTATTTTTATATCTAAGCCGTGACCGGTGGAAGCCTGGCGGATAGAAATGACCGGATGGCCTGTGGAGATCTAATTAAAGGAAAAGCTGGTTGGAAATTGACCTAGAGGCTTGCTTTCACTAGAATCGCCGGTCTCTTAAAACGGGGGCCATTCCGGCCCGTTGTGGACGAACCAGGTAACAACGCCATGAAACGTACTTTCCAACCAAGCACCATCAAACGCGCCCGCACCCACGGCTTCCGTGCTCGCATGGCTACCAAGAACGGCCGTGCTGTCCTGTCGCGTCGTCGCGCCAAAGGTCGTGCGCGTCTGGCAGTTTGATAATCCGGTACTGGTGGTGAGTCAGGACTTCAGTCGGGAAAAGCGTCTGCTAACCCCCCGGCATTTCAAGGCAGTCTTTGACTCCCCCACCGGCAAGGTTCCGGGGAAAAATCTCCTGCTCCTTGCGCGTAACAACGATCTTGATCACCCCCGTCTCGGGTTGGTGATCGGCAAGAAGAGCGTAAAGCTCTCCGTTGAGCGCAATCGCCTCAAGCGTCTGATGCGCGAATCGTTTCGCCTCCACCAGGACACTCTGGTTGGTTGGGATATTGTTATCGTCGCGCGCAAAGGCTTGGGTGATGTAGAAAACCCCGAATTGATTCAGCATTTCGGCAAGCTCTGGAAACGTCTGGCGCGTACCAACAAACCAGCTCCAGCGGCCAACACCGAAACTGTAGGGGTAGACAGCACCGATGCGTAAACTGGCCCTCGTTCCGATCCAGTTTTACCGCTATGCCATTAGTCCTCTGATGGCCAACCACTGTCGTTTCTACCCCAGTTGTTCCTGCTACGCGTTAGAGGCCATAGAAAATCATGGTCTTCTGCGCGGTGGCTGGCTGACCTTTCGTCGTTTAGGTCGCTGTCATCCGTGGAATCCCGGTGGTTATGACCCGGTTCCACCTATCCCTACCTCCCGTTCTTCTTCGATGGCCGAGTAATCATGGATATTAAACGCACGATCCTGATCGTCGCCCTGGCAATCGTGTCCTACGTCATGGTTCTTAAGTGGAACCAGGACTACGGCCAAGCTGCCCTGCCGACTCAGAATGTTGCTACCAATCAGGCTGCGCCGGCTATTCCGGACACCCCGCTGGGTAACAATGCGTCCGCGAGTGCCGATGTTCCCAGCGCGAATGGCGAGACAAGCGCCCCTTTAGAAACGCCAGTGGTCACCAATAAAGACCTCATCCACGTAAAAACGGATGTGCTCGACCTGGCTATCGACCCACAAGGTGGTGATATCGCGCAGTTGAAACTGCCGCTGTATCCACGTCGCCAAGACCATCCGGATGTTCCGTTCCAACTGTTCGATAACGGTGGTGAACGTACTTATCTGGCGCAAAGTGGCCTGACCGGCACCAATGGTCCGGATGCTCGTGCTACCGGTCGTCCGGTTTATTCGTCCGAACAGAAGACTTATCAACTGGCTGATGGCCAGAACCAGTTGAACGTTGACCTGAAATTCAGCCTCGACGGCGTCAACTACATCAAGCGTTTCAGCTTTACCCGTGGTCTGTACGACTTGAAGGTCACTTACCTGATCGACAACGAAAGCGACAAACCATGGAGCGGCAACCTGTTTGCCCAGCTCAAGCGTGATGCCAGTTCCGATCCTTCTTCCAGCACCGCCACCGGCACCGCGACTTATCTGGGCGCCGCCCTGTGGACAAGTAGCGAACCGTATAAAAAAGTGTCGATGAAAGATATCGACAAGGGCTCGCTGAAAGAAACCGTCCAAGGTGGTTGGGTAGCCTGGCTGCAACACTACTTTGTGACCGCCTGGATCCCGAGCAAGGGCGACGCGAACCTGGTTCAAACCCGCAAGGACAGCCAGGGCAACTACATCATTGGCTTCACTGGCCCGGCGTTGACCGTCGCGCCAGGCGCCAAGGCTGAAACCAGCGCCACGTTGTACGCCGGCCCGAAAAGCCAGGCTGTGCTGAAGGAGTTGTCCCCAGGTCTGGAACTGACTGTGGATTACGGCTTCCTGTGGTTCATCGCCCAGCCGATTTTCTGGTTGCTGCAACATATCCACAGCATTGTGGGTAACTGGGGCTTCTCGATCATCTTCCTGACCATGCTGATCAAGGGGATCTTCTTCCCTCTGTCGGCAGCCAGCTACAAGTCGATGGCGCGCATGCGTGCCGTGGCCCCGAAACTGGCGGCGCTGAAAGAGCAGCATGGCGATGACCGGCAGAAAATGTCGCAGGCCATGATGGAGCTGTACAAGAAAGAGAAGATCAACCCGCTGGGTGGATGCTTGCCGATTCTGGTGCAGATGCCGGTATTCCTGTCGCTGTACTGGGTACTCCTGGAAAGCGTGGAAATGCGTCAGGCTCCGTTCATGCTGTGGATAACTGACCTGTCGATCAAAGACCCGTTCTTTATCCTGCCGATCATCATGGGCGCGACCATGTTTATCCAGCAGCGTTTGAACCCGACTCCGCCGGATCCGATGCAGGCCAAGGTAATGAAAATGATGCCAATCATCTTCACCTTCTTCTTCCTGTGGTTCCCTGCTGGTCTGGTGCTGTACTGGGTGGTCAACAACGTGTTGTCGATCTCTCAACAGTGGTACATCACACGTAAAATCGAAGCGGCTACCGCAAAAGCCTCTGCGTAATTTACTCTGTGGATAACCACTCAAGACGCCCCCTAGTGGGGCGTTTTGGTTTCCGTCACTTTAGTTCTGGAACCTGCTGATGAGCGCTCCTCGTGAAACCATCGCTGCTGTCGCTACCGCTCAAGGTCGCGGTGGTGTCGGTATCGTTAGAATTTCCGGGCCGCTCGCAAGCGTTGCAGCCAAGGCTATCAGCGGCCGCGAGTTGAAGCCGCGGTATGCCCATTACGGCCCGTTCCTGGATGCAGATGAAACGGTGCTGGACGAAGGCTTGGCTCTTTATTTCCCAGGGCCCAATTCCTTTACTGGGGAAGATGTCCTGGAATTGCAGGGCCACGGCGGCCCGGTTGTGCTGGATATGTTGCTGCAGCGTTGCCTGCAACTGGGCTGCCGTCTGGCCAGGCCTGGGGAATTCAGCGAACGCGCCTTTCTCAACGACAAGCTCGACCTGGCCCAGGCTGAGGCCATTGCTGATTTGATCGAAGCCAGTTCTGCACAGGCTGCACGCAACGCACTGCGCTCGCTGCAGGGCGCGTTCTCGCTACGTGTGCATAACCTGACCGAACAACTGATCAGCCTACGCATATACGTCGAGGCGGCGATTGATTTTCCCGAGGAAGAAATCGATTTCCTCGCCGATGGCCATGTATTGGCGATGCTCGATAAAGTCCGTGATGAGTTATCCACAGTGCTGCGTGAAGCCGGGCAGGGTGCGCTGCTGCGTGACGGCATGACGGTGGTGATTGCTGGACGGCCCAATGCAGGCAAATCCAGTCTGTTGAATGCGCTGGCGGGGCGTGAGGCCGCCATCGTCACTGAGATCGCCGGCACCACCCGGGATATCCTGCGCGAACATATCCACATCGACGGCATGCCATTGCACGTGGTCGACACCGCCGGCTTGCGCGACACCGATGACCAAGTGGAAAAGATCGGCGTGGAACGCGCGCTCAAGGCCATCGGCGAAGCGGATCGAGTTCTGCTGGTGGTGGATGCGACGGCGCCCGAGGCTGTGGATCCTTTCGCGTTGTGGCCGGAGTTCCTTGAGCAACGGCCGGACCCAGCGAAGGTCACCTTGATTCGTAACAAAGCCGACCTGACGGGTGAAGCCATTGCGATGGAAACCAGCGCGGATGGTCACGTCACGATCAGCCTGAGCGCCAAGTCGGCGGGTGAAGGCCTGGAACTGCTGCGCGAGCATCTTAAGGCCTGTATGGGCTACGAGCAGACCTCGGAAAGCAGCTTCAGTGCGCGCCGTAGGCACCTGGAGGCGTTGCGCCACGCGAGCGCAGCGTTGGAGCACGGCCGGGCACAGTTGACCTTAGCAGGGGCAGGGGAGCTGCTGGCAGAGGATCTCCGTCAGGCGCAGCAGCTGTTGGGAGAGATAACCGGTGCATTCAGCTCCGATGATTTGTTGGGCCGGATCTTCTCCAGCTTCTGCATCGGTAAATAAAAAAGTTATCCACAGGCCCTGCAGGCATTGGCTTGGCAGCGATAGCGGCCTGAAGAACACCACATTCTTCAGGCCCTCACCCATCACCAGTTGTACGAAACCGTCCCAAGCAGCGTGCGGCTATCCCCCCAATAGCAGCGGCCTGCATCGTTGCAACCAGATACATATTCCTTGTCGAACAGGTTCTTGGCGTTCACATCCACAGACCAATGTTTGTCGATTTGATAGCCAACGGCTGCGTCCACCAAGGTGACGCTTCCTGCATCCAACTTCCCGTATAGCGATGGCGCGGTGTAGGAAAAGGTGCTGTCGAAATAACGCACACCGCCGCCCAACGACAAACCTTTGAGTTGGCCATCAAGGAAGCGGTACTTGCCCCATACCGAAGCCTGGTTGCGTGGAACCCCCGTCATCTGGTGCCCTTCGACCAGCGATGTGGCCGAATCCTTGGTAATCCGAGCATCAGTGTAGGTGTAAGCGGCCGTCACATTCAGGTTGGGCGTGATGTTGCTGTTCACCTCGACTTCCGCACCTTTGGCCCGGCTTTCGCCCACCTGGCGATAGCTGTTGGTGGTGGCGTCGAGGTAGGTGTCGTCTTCCTTGCGCAGGTCATACAGCGACAGGGTCATCGCCGTATCCCAGCCGATCGGCTCGTACTTCACACCCACTTCGTACTGACTACTGGTAATCGGCTTCAGCGGTGACCCGGCATTGGAGATCTGCTGCACCGGCACAAATGCGGTGGAGTAGCTGACGTACGGCGTCAGGCCGTTGTCGAACTGGTACATCACCCCGCCTTGGTAGGTGAACTTGCGATCTTCCGAGCCGGTGTTACTGGCCTTGTTGACCTTGTCGCGGAAATCGCTGTCGACCCAATCCTGACGGCCACCCAGCAAGAACAGCCAGTGGTCGTACTTGCTCTGGATCTGTGCATAAACGCCCTTCATCTGCTGCTCGAGCAAGGTGTTTTGCACTGCCACCGGCGTAAGCGGATCACGCAAATACACGGGGTTATACACATTGATGGTGCCGGCGAAACCGGCGTCCCAATCCTGATTGAACGAAGTGCGGTCATAGCTGGCACCCAACAGCACCGTATTTTCCAGACCGCCCACCTGGAATTTGCCTTCCAACTGGTTATCCAGGGAATACACCATCGACTTGTTGTAGCGGTCATAGGCGGTCATGTTCAGTTGCGTACCAAACCCGCGGTTATTCAGGGCGCTGGGCCAGGTTTCATGGCGGTTGATGCGCGACTGCATATACCGCGAGTTCTGGCGGAACTGCCAATCGTCGTTGAAGCTGTGGCTGAATTCGTAACCGGTGCTCCAGGCTTCACGTTCAAAAGTGTTCCAGTCCGGGTCGCCGAGCATGGTGTGCTTGGACAGCTTGCCATTGGGATTTGTCAGCAAGGTGCCGGCGGCCGGTAGGCCAAGTTCGAGATTGGTGTGGTCCTTTTGATAATTAGCCAACAGGGTAAGGATGTTGTAGTCGTCGAAATTCAGGGTCAGTGATGGCGCGATGTACAGGCGATCATCTGGCACATGGTCGGTCTGCGTGTCGGATTTGCGACCGAGCATCACAACTCGGCCAAGAATATTGTCGCTGTCATTGAGCGGCCCCGAGATATCCACACCCAACTGACGCCGATTATTCGAGCCATACCCCAGCTGGACCTCACCTTGCGGCGTGGCTGTCGGGTGCTTGCTCACCAGGTTCACCAAACCGCCAGGTGCGTTTTCGCCGTAGAGCAGGGAAGAGGGGCCACGGAAGATTTCGACGCGCTCCAGGCCATACGGCTCACTGGTGGTGTCATACCGATTGCCCTGTACACGTAGGCCATCTCGCAGCAAACCGTAGCCGTAATCGGTGGCATTGAAACCACGAATGAAGAACAGGTCACCGGCCAGACCGTCGCCGGCAGCAAAGGGTGGCGCAAAGATACCTGGCACGTAGCCCAACACTTCCGTCAGGGTCTGTGACTTCTGGTCCTTGATGCGCTGACCGGTGACTACGGATACCGAACGCGGCGTTTCTGACAGAGGCGTACTGGTCTTGGTACCGACGCGGCTGTTTTGTGCCTTGTAGCCCACATCCCCGGCGATCTCCTGGTTGAACCCGTCCTGTTGATAAGTGCTGACCGTGGTGGGCGCAAGCGTGAGCTGCCCAGCAGGAATGGCCTGCAGGACATAGCTGCCGGGCGCCTGGGCTACCGCTTGTAAACCCGAGTTCTGCAGCAACAGCGCGAAGCCTTGCTCTACCGAATAGTCGCCTTCAATCCCGGTCGAGTTCAAACGCGCAGTTTGCTGGGGCGAGAAAGATAGAATCACATTCGCCCGAGCGGCAAATTGGCTCAACGCATTGTCCAGGGGGCCCGAAGCAATAGCGTAGTGCTGCACCGCGCTGGCGGCCAGGACATCAGTGGATAACAAAATACCGCCGGTGGCTGCCGTGCCGAGTAGCAGGCTGCACGTCATACCGTGGTAGGAAAGTCGCTGGCGGAGCTTGGAAGGGAGGCGCATAAGTGGATAAGCCCTGAAGGTGGCGTCGTGATTACCTGTAGGGCCGTGTCAGGTCAAAAAAAGATAACCCCTTGTGCGGATATTTTTTGCAATCAGCCGATTCGTTTCACTGAAACCCAATAGCGGGTGAAATACTTCACCTGGATCGGCAGGGTTGCCTGCAGATTGGCCAGTACCGCATCGGTGGAATCCAGGCGGAAGGTCCCGGAGACACGCAGGCGTGCCGACGCCAAGTCGCATTGCAGGACACCCGGGCGGTAGCGGGCGACGTCTTCGATCACATCCCCGAGGCGAGCATCCAATACGATCAACTGACCATCGACCCACGCCGCTTGTGAGTCGCGGTAAGCGTGGTTAAGCCCCACGTGTTGGCGATCGAAGTCAGCGCTTTCACCGGCACTGAGTAGCCGCGCGTGATTGGGTTGGTCACCAGGCGCTACGCTCACCCGATCCTCGAGGACGCCGACACGTGTGGAGTCTGGCAACTGGCGCACGGTGAAGGTGGTGCCCAAGGCCTGGATTCGGCCTTGGCGGGTCTCGACATAAAAGGGCGTCTGGCCACCCCGCTTGCCGGTGTGGATAAGTACTTCACCTTCACGCAGGCGAATCAAACGCTGGCGCCCATCGAATACCACGTCAATTGCCGTACGGGTGTTCAGATCAATCCGCGTACCGTCAGCCAGCTCGATACGCCGGCGCTCACCCACGGACGTCCGGTAGTCGGCCCATACATTGCCCAGGGGCGTGTGTTGCTGGACATTCCAGCCGAGGTACCCGGTACCGCCCAGCACCAGCATCCACTTCAACACCTGGCGCCGTTGCTGGCCGGTCGACAAGGCCCGGCGGGTGAAATCCTGGGGCAGGGCGCCGAGACTGCGCTGCAACTGCTCCATCTGGTTCCACGCGGCCTGATGGGACGGATCGCCGTTGAGCCATTGTTGCCAGGCTTGGCGCTCGGCGGCGGTAGGGGTTTGGGATTGAAACTGCACATACCAATTGGCAGCGGCCTCGAAGGTCTTGCGATCAGGCGCCGCCATTACAAGCTGGCCATGATCAATGCGCATTCGGTCAATGCACGGATCATGTGCTTCTTCACCGTGGTCAGTGAAACCTGAAGCTGATCGGTAATCTGTTGATAAGTCAGGCCCTCGATCTGCGACAGCATGAATATCCGCCGTGCTCGCTCGCCGAGTGCCGACAAGGCTTTATCCACAGCTACCAACGTCTCGATGATGATGGCTTTGTCTTCTTCGCTGATGGCTATGGCTTCAGGCCGTTCGGCCAAGGTTTGCTTATAGGCCTGTTCGATGGCATGTCGACGGTAGCGATCAATCACCAAGCCCCTGGCAATGGTCGCCAAATAGTCTCGCGGTTCAACGATCTGCGCCGCATGCCGCCCGCCCAGGATGCGCACGAACGTGTCGTGCGCCACATCGGCCGCATCGCAGGCGTTATGCAACCTCCCTTTGAGCCACCCGTGCAGCCAGGAATGGTGCTGCTCATAGATGTTCTGGACCGCAGCCGTGTGTGAAGAAGGGGACATAGGGCAAGACAATGTAGGTTAATGATAATCGCTATTATTAACTGCCCTGTCGTTTTCTCACAATAGATCTCTTTTTTTGCTGTGCTCACCACCGATTGGAGGTTTCAGTTGACGTTGTCGTGGACTGAATACGGACAGCTTTACCGATTTTTGTGGATTAAGCCCTGTGAATAACCGCCTCTGTGCCCAGTTGATAACAGGGCCTGAAACCTGAGTAAAAACCCGCCTGTGGATAAGCACCTGTTTAATCCACAGGCTTAAAGCACTTATCCAAGCCCCTCATTGGCACATGACCACAGACTTTTGAATCGCTGTACACAATGTAAAAAAAGGCCTGCAGAGATCTATCCACAGAAAGGTGGCTACATAGAAATAAACATAAAAACAAAGATTTAATAAATTTCTCTCTTTTAATTTCTATTGTCTGTGATTCATCCACAGCTGGTTAAATTTTGTGCAAAGGGTTCTTTAGGAAGGGCTAAGTCCCTATACTTGCCGCCAAAGCTCTAAAACTCTTTCAACAGACAATTCCTGATTACCTACATAAGCAGGCACGAGGTGCGTGGTGGATTTCCCTTCCCGTTTTGAAGTGATCGTCATCGGCGGCGGTCATGCCGGTACCGAGGCAGCACTGGCGTCAGCACGCATGGGCGTAAAAACCCTGTTGTTGACGCATAACGTGGAAACCCTCGGAGCAATGAGTTGCAACCCCGCCATTGGTGGGATCGGCAAAAGCCATTTGGTCAAGGAAATCGATGCCCTTGGCGGCGTGATGGCCATGGCTACCGATAAGGGTGGTATTCAATTTCGTGTGCTCAACAGCCGCAAAGGCCCAGCCGTACGGGCTACCCGGGCTCAAGCCGACCGCATCCTGTACAAGGCTGCTGTGCGCGAAACCCTGGAAAACCAACCAAACCTGTGGATATTTCAGCAAGCCGCGGATGACCTGATCGTCGAACAAGACCAGGTACGTGGGGTTGTCACGCAAATGGGCCTGCGTTTCTTCGCGGAATCCGTGGTGTTGACCACCGGCACATTCCTCGGCGGACTTATCCACATTGGTATGCAGAACTATTCCGGCGGTCGCGCCGGTGATCCGCCGTCGATTGCTTTGGCAAAACGCCTGCGTGAATTGCCGCTGCGTGTCGGCCGTCTGAAAACCGGGACCCCGCCGCGTATCGACGGGCGTTCTGTGGACTTCTCGGTGATGACCGAACAGGCCGGCGATACGCCGATCCCGGTCATGTCGTTCATGGGTTCCAAAGAACAGCACCCGAAACAGGTAAGCTGCTGGATCACCCACACCAATGCCCGCACCCACGAAATCATTGCTGCGAACCTCGATCGTTCGCCGATGTACTCCGGTGTGATCGAAGGGATCGGCCCGCGTTATTGCCCGTCGATCGAAGACAAGATCCACCGCTTTGCCGACAAGGAAAGCCATCAGGTCTTCATCGAGCCCGAAGGCTTGACCACTCATGAGCTGTACCCGAACGGCATTTCCACTTCCCTGCCGTTCGACGTGCAAATCCAGATCGTGCAATCGATCCGCGGCATGGAAAACGCACACATCGTGCGTCCGGGCTACGCCATCGAATACGACTATTTCGACCCGCGCGACCTGAAGTACAGCCTGGAAACCAAAGTGATTGGCGGTCTGTTCTTCGCTGGCCAAATCAACGGAACCACCGGTTATGAAGAAGCCGGCGCCCAAGGTTTGCTGGCCGGGACCAACGCAGCATTGCGTGCGCAAGGCAAAGACAGCTGGTGCCCACGTCGAGACGAAGCGTATATCGGCGTTTTGGTCGATGACCTGATTACATTGGGCACCCAGGAACCGTACCGGATGTTCACCTCTCGGGCGGAATACCGTTTGATCCTGCGCGAGGACAACGCCGACCTGCGCCTGACCGAAAAAGGACGTGAACTTGGCCTGGTCGATGATGTGCGTTGGGAAGCCTTCTGCAAAAAACGCGAAAGCATTGCATTGGAAGAACAGCGCCTGAAAAGCACCTGGGTTCGCCCGGGGACTGAACAAGGCGACGCGATCGCTGAAAAATTCGGCACGCCGCTGACCCACGAGTACAACTTGCTCAACCTGCTGTCCCGTCCGGAAATCGACTACGCTGGTCTGGTCGAAGTGACCGGCCAGGGCGCGGAAGATCCACAGGTCGCCGAGCAGGTCGAAATCAAGACCAAATACGCCGGTTACATTGACCGCCAACAGGACGAGATCGCTCGCCTGCGCGCCAGTGAAGACACCAAGTTGCCTGTGGATATCGACTACACCGGGATTTCCGGCTTGTCGAAAGAAATCCAAAGCAAGCTGGGGATAACTCGCCCCGAGACATTGGGCCAGGCTTCACGTATTCCCGGCGTCACCCCAGCAGCCATTTCGCTGTTGATGATTCATTTGAAAAAACGCGGCGCGGGCCGTCAGTTGGAGCAAAGCGCTTGAGTTCGTTGGTCACCTCGCAACACGCAGAAGAGTTATCCACAGGCGCACGCCAGTTGGGCGTCGACCTGACCGAAACCCAGCACGAGCTGCTGTTGGGGTATTTGGCGTTGTTGATCAAATGGAACAAGGCTTACAACCTGACCGCAGTGCGTGATCCCGACGAAATGGTGTCCCGTCACCTGCTCGACAGCTTGAGCGTGATGCCATTCATCGAAAACGGCCGCTGGCTTGACGTTGGCAGTGGCGGCGGCATGCCTGGTATTCCGTTGGCCATCCTGTTTCCCGAGTCCCAAGTGACCTGCCTGGACAGCAACGGCAAGAAAACCCGTTTCCTGACCCAGGTCAAACTCGAACTCAAGCTGGATAACCTGCAAGTTATCCACAGTCGCGTCGAAGCCTTCACGCCTGAACAGCCTTTCAACGGAATTGTTTCCAGGGCCTTCAGCAGCATGGAGAACTTCAGCAACTGGACCCGCCACCTCGGCGACCGCGATACCCGCTGGCTGGCAATGAAGGGCGTCCATCCAAGCGATGAGCTGTTAGCATTGCCGGCAGACTTCCACCTCGATAGCGAACACGCCTTGGCTGTACCCGGTTGCCAAGGCCAACGCCATCTGCTGATACTGCGCCGCACGGCATGATTGGGAACACAAGCAAGAATGGCTAAGGTATTCGCGATAGCGAACCAGAAAGGTGGCGTGGGCAAAACCACCACCTGCATCAACCTCGCAGCATCCCTGGTCGCCACCAAGCGCCGGGTGCTGTTGATCGATCTCGATCCACAGGGCAACGCCACCATGGGTAGCGGTGTGGATAAACACGGCCTGGAAAACTCGGTCTACGACTTGCTGATTGGCGAGTGCGACCTGGCCCAGGCCATGCACTACTCCGAACACGGCGGTTATCAACTGCTGCCGGCCAACCGCGATTTGACCGCGGCGGAAGTGGTGCTGCTGGAAATGCAGATGAAGGAAAGCCGTCTGCGTAGCGCCTTGGCGCCGATCCGCGAGAATTACGACTACATTTTGATCGACTGCCCGCCGTCACTGTCGATGCTCACGCTGAACGCGTTGGTGGCAGCTGATGGGGTGATTATCCCCATGCAGTGCGAGTACTACGCACTGGAAGGCTTGAGCGACCTTGTGGATAACATCAAGCGTATCGCTGAGTTGCTCAACCCGAACCTGCAGATCGAAGGCTTGCTGCGGACCATGTTCGATCCGCGCCTGAGCCTGATGAACGATGTGTCGGCGCAGCTCAAGGAACATTTCGGTGATCAGCTTTACGACACGGTGATCCCGCGCAACATCCGTCTGGCCGAAGCGCCAAGCTACGGCATGCCCGCGCTGGCGTACGACAAGTCATCCCGTGGTGCCATTGCCTACCTGGCCCTGGCCGGCGAGATGGTTCGTCGCCAACGCCGCAACTCACGCACCGCTGCAGCCCAGCCAACTTAAGGAATCCCCATGGCCGTCAAGAAACGAGGTCTCGGACGTGGACTGGATGCACTGTTGAGTGGTCCGACCGTCACATCGCTTGAAGAACAAGCGGTGCAGGCCGACGAGCGCGAGTTGCAGCACCTGCCGCTGGACCTGATCCAGCGCGGCAAATACCAGCCACGCCGGGACATGGACCCCCAGGCACTGGAAGAACTGGCCAATTCGATCAAGGCCCAGGGCGTGATGCAGCCAATCGTGGTACGCCCGATTGGCGGCGGCCGCTTTGAAATCATCGCCGGTGAGCGCCGCTGGCGTGCCAGCCAGCAGGCCGGCAAGGAAACCATCCCGGCGATGGTGCGCGATGTACCGGATGAAACCGCCATCGCCATGGCGTTGATCGAGAACATCCAGCGCGAAGATCTCAACCCGATCGAAGAAGCGATCGCGTTGCAGCGTTTGCAACAGGAATTCCAGCTGACCCAGCAACAGGTGGCCGAGGCGGTGGGTAAATCCCGCGTAACCGTGTCCAACTTGCTGCGTTTGATTGCGCTGCCGGAAGTCATCAAGACCATGTTGTCCCACGGCGACCTGGAAATGGGTCACGCCCGTGCTTTGCTCGGTTTGCCGGAAAATCAACAGGTTGAAGGGGCGCGACACGTTGTCGCACGGGGGCTCACCGTTCGCCAGACCGAGGCGTTGGTTCGCCAGTGGCTCAGCGGCAAACCTGCACCGGTCGAAACGGCTAAACCTGATCCGGATATCGCCCGTCTCGAGCAGCGCCTGGCCGAGCGCCTGGGCTCTGCGGTGCAAATTCGCCACGGCAAGAAAGGCAAAGGGCAATTGGTCATCGGTTATAACTCGCTTGATGAGCTCCAGGGCGTCCTTGCCCACATCCGCTGAAACATTTGCTTATGTAGCGTGTGATCGGAAATCACTACCCGACAGTTGAATAGGGGCAGAACCGCCCCTATACTCTGCGCGCATTTTGTCGGCACAAATTATGCCAAGTTATTGATTTCCGGCAGCCGACCATTGAGGAGCAAGAGTGATGGAAACCCGCACGCCAAACACGTTGCCGTTCCATCGCTTGGCCGTTTTTCCGGTTTTATTGGCTCAATTTGTCATTTTGCTGATCGCCGCGTTGGCGCTTTGGTATTGGCATGGAGTCGTTGCCGGATATTCAGGACTCTGCGGAGGCCTGATAGCCTTGCTGCCCAATATGTATTTTGCTCACAGGGCCTTTCGGTTTTCCGGCGCCCGAGCAGCCCAGGCTATCGTCCGGTCATTTTATGCCGGCGAGGCAGGGAAACTGATTTTGACGGCAGTGCTGTTTGCACTGACCTTTGCAGGTGTGAAGCCATTGGCGCCGCTGGCTGTATTCGGCGTCTTCGTGTTGACCCAACTGGTCAGCTGGTTCGCTCCCCTGCTAATGAAAACAAGACTTTCGAAACCTTAGGGCGTTTGAGGCAACCATGGCAGAAACAACCGCTTCGGGCTATATCCAGCACCACTTGCAGAACCTGACCTTCGGTCAGCTTCCTAATGGCGGCTGGGGCTTTGCCCACTCCGCAGCAGAGGCCAAAGAAATGGGCTTCTGGGCTTTCCACCTGGATACTCTGGGCTGGTCGGTCGCATTGGGTCTGATCTTCGTCTTCATTTTCCGCATGGCGGCAAAGAAGGCGACTTCCGGTCAGCCAGGTGCTTTGCAGAACTTCGTTGAAGTACTGGTCGAATTCGTCGATGGCAGCGTGAAAGACAGCTTCCATGGCCGTAGCCCGGTGATCGCACCGCTGGCACTGACCATCTTCGTCTGGGTGTTCCTGATGAACGCCGTCGACCTGATCCCGGTTGACTGGATTCCTCAGCTGGCCATGGCGATCAGCGGCGACCCGCACATTCCATTCCGTGCCGTATCGACCACTGACCCGAACGCTACCCTGGGCATGGCCCTGTCGGTCTTCGCGTTGATCATTTTCTACAGCATCAAGATCAAGGGCATCGGCGGCTTCATCGGCGAACTGACCCTGCACCCGTTCGGCAGCAAGAACATCTTCGTTCAAGCCCTGCTGATCCCGGTGAACTTCCTGCTGGAATTCGTGACCCTGATCGCCAAGCCGATTTCCCTGGCTCTGCGACTGTTCGGCAACATGTATGCCGGCGAGCTGGTATTCATTCTGATCGCTGTGATGTTCGGCAGCGGCCTGCTCTGGCTTAGCGGCCTGGGCATTGTTCTGCAGTGGGCGTGGGCTGTGTTCCACATCCTGATCATCACCCTGCAGGCCTTCATCTTCATGATGCTGACCATCGTCTACCTGTCGATGGCGCACGAAGAGAACCATTAAGACCAGTCTCGACTAGTCTGATGTCCTTCCCGGTCAAACGGGAAGGTAGGCCCTACCGGGCTATGAAACGATTTGTTTTACCGCTTTAAAATCTAAAAAACCTAAACCATACGACGTAAAAGTCGGGAGGAAAGATGGAAACTGTAGTTGGTCTAACCGCTATCGCTGTTGCACTGTTGATCGGCCTGGGCGCCCTGGGTACTGCCATTGGTTTCGGCCTGCTGGGCGGCAAGTTCCTGGAAGGCGCAGCGCGTCAGCCAGAAATGGTTCCAATGCTGCAAGTTAAAATGTTCATCGTCGCCGGCCTGCTCGACGCCGTGACCATGATCGGTGTTGGTATCGCTCTGTTCTTCACCTTCGCGAACCCTTTCGTTGGTCAACTCGCCGGTTAATCACTCGTCTTTTCGAGTGATTGGTGTGTTGTGCAACGAATGAGCGAGGTATTGGCGTGAACATTAATGCAACCATTATTGGTCAGTCCTTAGCGTTCTTGATTTTTGTCGTTTTCTGCATGAAGTTCGTATGGCCTCCGGTCATCGCAGCTCTGCACGAACGTCAGAAGAAGATCGCGGATGGGCTGGACGCTGCAGCACGAGCAGCTCGCGACCTGGAGTTGGCCCAAGATAAAGCGGGTCAACAACTGCGCGAAGCGAAAGCTCAAGCAGCCGAAATCATTGAGCAAGCCAAGAAACGCGGTAACCAGATCGTTGAAGAGGCTGTTGAAAAAGCCCGTATCGACGCTGACCGTGTGAAGGTTCAGGCTCAGGCCGAGATCGAGCAGGAACTGAACGGTGTCAAAGATGCGCTGCGTGCCCAACTGGGTGCTCTGGCCGTCGGCGGTGCTGAGAAGATCCTGGGTGCCACAATCGATCAAAACGCGCACGCGGAGCTGGTAAACAAACTGGCTGCTGAAATTTAAGCGAGGGCGATCATGGCAGAATTGACCACGTTGGCCCGACCTTACGCTAAGGCAGCCTTCGAGCACGCCCAGGCCCACCAGCAGCTGGCCTCTTGGTCAGCCATGCTCGGCCTGGCTGCAGCAGTGTCGCAAGACGACACAATGCAGAGCGTGCTCAAGGCCCCGCGACTGACGAGCGCAGACAAGGCCGCCACTTTTATTGAAGTGTGCGGCGACAAGTTTGATGTGAAAGTGCAGAACTTCATCCACGTCGTTGCCGAAAACGACCGTCTCCTGCTTCTGCCGGAGATTGCCGCTCTGTTCGACCTGTACAAGGCCGAGCAAGAGAAGTCGGTAGACGTTGAAGTGACCAGTGCTTTTGCATTGAACCAAGAACAGCAAGACAAACTCGCCAAGGTTCTCAGTGCACGACTCGACCGGGAAGTGCGCCTGCAAGTTGCGGAAGACAAGTCCCTCATTGGGGGCATTGTCATTCGCGCCGGCGACCTGGTTATCGATGGCTCGATTCGCGGCAAACTCGCGAATCTTGCCGAAGCATTGAAATCTTGAGTTTGAAGGGGCAGCAGAGCAATGCAGCAACTCAATCCTTCCGAAATAAGTGAAATTATCAAGGGCCGCATCGACAAGCTCGATGTGACCTCCCAAGCCCGTAACGAAGGCACTGTCGTCAGCGTATCTGACGGTATCGTGCGGATTCACGGTCTGGCCGACGTAATGTCCGGCGAGATGATCGAGTTTCCGGGCGGCGTCTTCGGTATGGCCCTCAACCTGGAGCAGGACTCCGTAGGTGCCGTTATCCTGGGCGCTTACCAGTCTCTGGCTGAAGGCATGAGCGCCAAGTGCACTGGCCGCATCCTGGAGGTTCCGGTTGGTAAGGAACTGCTGGGTCGCGTAGTCGACGCACTGGGTAACCCTGTTGACGGCAAAGGTCCACTGGGCAACACCGAGACCGACGCGGTCGAGAAAGTTGCTCCAGGCGTGATCTGGCGTAAGTCGGTAGACCAGCCTGTACAGACTGGCTACAAGGCTGTCGATGCCATGATCCCTGTCGGCCGTGGCCAGCGTGAGCTGATCATCGGTGACCGTCAGATCGGTAAAACCGCTCTGGCGATCGACGCGATCATCAACCAGAAAGACAGCGGCATTTTCTGCGTCTACGTAGCCATCGGTCAGAAGCAATCGACCATCGCCAACGTGGTTCGCAAGCTGGAAGAGAACGGCGCACTGAAAAACACGATCATCGTGGCTGCCAGTGCTTCGGAATCGCCTGCACTGCAATACCTGGCACCGTATGCCGGTTGCACCATGGGTGAATTCTTCCGCGACCGCGGTGAAGACGCGCTGATCGTTTATGACGATCTGTCCAAGCAAGCAGTGGCTTACCGCCAGATTTCCCTGCTGCTGCGCCGTCCACCAGGCCGTGAAGCTTACCCAGGCGACGTGTTCTATCTCCACTCCCGTCTGCTGGAGCGCGCATCCCGCGTTTCGGAAGAGTACGTAGAGAAGTTCACCAACGGCGCAGTGACCGGCAAAACCGGTTCCCTGACCGCACTGCCGATCATCGAAACCCAGGCTGGCGACGTTTCCGCGTTCGTTCCGACCAACGTGATTTCCATCACCGACGGTCAGATCTTCCTGGAATCGGCCATGTTCAACTCGGGCATCCGCCCTGCAGTGAACGCCGGTGTTTCGGTATCCCGTGTGGGTGGTGCCGCTCAGACCAAGATCATCAAGAAGCTCTCCGGTGGTATCCGTACCGCTCTGGCTCAGTACCGTGAACTGGCGGCATTCGCCCAGTTCGCTTCTGACCTGGACGAAGCGACCCGTAAGCAACTTGAGCATGGTCAGCGCGTTACCGAGCTGATGAAGCAGAAGCAATACGCCCCAATGTCGATCGCTGACATGGCGTTGTCGCTGTATGCCGCTGAGCGTGGGTTCCTGACTGACGTCGAAATCGCCAAGGTCGGCAGCTTTGAACAAGCGCTGATTGCTTACTTCAACCGCGATCACGCCGACTTGTTGGCCAAGATCAACGTGAAGGGTGACTTCAATGACGAAATCGACGCTGGCCTCAAAGCCGGTATCGAGAAGTTCAAGGCCACCCAAACCTGGTAAGCCGCAGCGGGAGCCGCAAGGCTCCCGCTTGCTAACCTGATAGGTGTTACATGGCAGGCGCAAAAGAGATTCGCAGTAAGATTGCGAGCATCAAAAGCACGCAAAAGATTACCAGCGCCATGGAAAAAGTGGCGGTCAGCAAAATGCGCAAGGCACAAATGCGCATGGCTGCTAGCCGTCCTTATGCGGAGCGTATCCGCCAGGTAATTGGGCATCTGGCCAACGCCAACCCGGAATACCGCCACCCATTCATGATCGAGCGCGAAGTTAAGCGTGTGGGTTATGTGGTTGTGAGCAGTGACCGTGGTTTGTGCGGTGGTTTGAATACCAACCTGTTCAAGGCCCTGGTCAAGGACATGGCGGTAAACCGCGAAAACGGCGTCGAGATTGATCTGTGTGTAGTTGGTAGCAAGGGTGCGGCCTTTTTCCGCAACTTCGGCGGCAACGTCGTAGCAGCTATCAGCCACCTGGGTGAAGAGCCGTCGATCAACGATTTGATCGGCAGTGTGAAGGTGATGCTGGATGCATACCTGGAAGGCCGGATTGACCGCCTCTCCGTGGTATCCAACAAGTTCATCAACACCATGACCCAGCAGCCAACCGTGGAGCAATTGATTCCACTGGTGGCGACTCCGGATCAGGAACTCAAGCACCACTGGGACTACCTCTACGAACCAGACGCCAAAGAGCTGCTTGACGGCTTGATGGTGCGCTACGTGGAGTCGCAGGTGTACCAGGCGGTGGTCGAGAACAACGCAGCTGAACAAGCGGCGCGGATGATCGCGATGAAAAACGCTACCGATAACGCCGGTGATCTGATCAGCGATTTGCAGCTGATCTACAACAAGGCGCGTCAGGCTGCGATCACCCAAGAGATCTCGGAAATCGTCGGCGGCGCTGCCGCGGTTTAACGGTTCAAATATTCAGAGGATCCAGCTATGAGTAGCGGACGTATCGTTCAAATCATCGGCGCCGTTATCGACGTGGAATTTCCACGCGACAGCGTACCGAGCATCTACAACGCGCTGAAAGTACAAGGCGCGGACACTACCCTGGAAGTTCAGCAGCAGCTGGGCGACGGCGTAGTTCGTACCATTGCGATGGGTTCCACCGAAGGCTTGAAGCGCGGTCTGGACGTTGTCGACTCTGGCGCAGCCATCTCCGTACCGGTCGGTAAAGCGACCCTGGGCCGGATCATGGACGTACTGGGCAACCCGATTGACGAAGCTGGTCCGATCGACACCGAAGAGCGTTGGGGCATTCACCGTCCAGCACCTTCGTTCGCGGAACAAGCTGGCGGCAACGACCTGCTGGAAACCGGCATCAAGGTTATCGACCTGGTTTGCCCGTTCGCCAAAGGCGGTAAAGTCGGTCTGTTCGGTGGTGCCGGTGTAGGCAAGACCGTAAACATGATGGAACTGATCCGTAACATCGCCATCGAGCACAGCGGTTATTCCGTGTTCGCCGGTGTGGGTGAGCGTACCCGTGAGGGTAACGACTTCTACCACGAGATGAAGGACTCCAACGTTCTGGACAAAGTGGCACTGGTTTACGGTCAGATGAACGAGCCGCCGGGTAACCGTCTGCGCGTAGCACTGACCGGCCTGACCATGGCCGAGAAGTTCCGTGACGAAGGTAACGATGTTCTGCTGTTCGTCGACAACATCTACCGTTACACCCTGGCCGGTACTGAAGTATCCGCACTGCTGGGCCGTATGCCTTCCGCAGTAGGTTACCAGCCGACCCTGGCTGAAGAGATGGGCGTTCTGCAAGAACGTATCACTTCGACCAAGGAAGGTTCGATCACGTCGATCCAAGCGGTATACGTACCTGCGGATGACTTGACCGACCCGTCGCCAGCGACCACCTTCGCCCACTTGGACGCCACCGTCGTTCTGTCCCGTGACATCGCTTCCCTGGGTATCTACCCAGCGGTCGATCCACTCGACTCGACATCGCGCCAGCTGGACCCGAACGTGATCGGCCAGGAGCACTACGACACCGCTCGCGGCGTTCAGTACGTGCTGCAGCGTTACAAAGAACTGAAGGACATCATTGCGATCCTGGGTATGGACGAGCTGTCGGAAGCCGACAAGCAGTTGGTAAACCGTGCTCGTAAGATCCAGCGTTTCTTGTCGCAGCCGTTCTTCGTGGCTGAAGTCTTCACCGGTGCATCGGGTAAATACGTTTCCCTGAAAGACACCATTGCTGGCTTCAAAGGCATCCTCAACGGTGACTACGACCACCTGCCAGAACAAGCGTTCTACATGGTCGGCGGCATCGAAGAAGCGATCGAGAAAGCCAAGAAACTGTAATCCAGGCGCCCGGAAACGGGCGCTCATCAGGTTGAGGCAATCAGATGGCTATGACAGTCCATTGCGATATCGTCAGCGCGGAAGGGGAAATCTTCTCCGGTCTGGTAGAGATGGTGATTGCACACGGCGAACTCGGTGACCTTGGTATTGCCATGGGTCACGCGCCGTTGATCACCAGCTTGAAGCCAGGTCCGATCACTCTGACCAAGCAAGGCGGGGAAAAAGAGGTGTTTTACATCTCTGGTGGTTTCCTCGAGGTTCAGCCGAACATGGTCAAGGTTCTTGCCGACACCGTGCAACGTGCTGGCGACCTGGATGAAGCCTCCGCTCAGGAAGCCGTCAAGGCTGCTGAGAAGGCCCTGAACGAAAAGGGTGCGGACTTCGACTACAGCGCTGCTGCTGTACGTCTGGCCGAGGCTGCAGCTCAGCTGCGCACGCTCCAGCAGATCCGCAAGAAGTAACCGGCCACGCCGTCATGCTTCATGCGCGATTGATTAAAAAGGGTAGCCTCGGCTACCCTTTTTCTTTTTCAGCACAACACTTCTTTGGTCTGAAGCCGGACCGCCCAGGATTGGTAGCCACTCATGTCTCTTGAAATCGTCATTCTCGCCGCAGGCCAGGGCACCCGCATGCGTTCGGCCCTGCCCAAGGTGCTGCACCCGGTTGCCGGCAATTCCATGCTGGGCCATGTTATCCACAGCGCCCGGCAACTCGATCCGCAACGCATTCATGTAGTGATCGGCCATGGCGCCGATGTGGTACGTGAGCGCCTCGCCGCGGACGATCTGAATTTCGTATTGCAAGACAAACAACTGGGCACCGGCCATGCCACCGCCCAAGCCGTGCCGTTCATCACCGCCGACACTGTGCTGATCCTCTACGGCGACGTACCGCTGATCGAAGTCCAAACCCTGCAACGCCTGCTCAAGCACGTCGTGCCTGGCCAGATGGGCCTGCTGACGGTTGAACTGGATGATCCCACCGGTTACGGGCGCATCGTGCGTAACGCCGATGGCAAGGTTGCCGCTATTGTCGAGCACAAAGATGCCAGCGAAGCCCAGCGCGCCATTACCGAGGGCAACACCGGGATCCTGGCGGTCCCCGCCGATAAGCTCGGCGACTGGATGAGCCGCCTGTCCAATAACAACGCCCAGGGCGAGTACTACCTCACCGACGTCATCGAGATGGCAGTAAGCGATGGCCTGCTGGTCGCCACCGAGCAGCCCCACGACCCGATGGAAGTGCAGGGCGCCAACGACCGCAAGCAACTCGCCGAACTGGAACGTCACTACCAATTGCGCGAAGGCCGTCGCCTGATGGCCCAAGGCGTGACCTTGCGTGACCCGGCACGCTTCGATGTACGCGGTGAAGTGACCGTCGGCCGCGATGTGCTGATCGACATCAACGTGATCCTCGAAGGCCGCGTGATCATCGAGGACGACGTGGTGATTGGCCCTAACTGCGTGATCAAGGACAGTACCCTGCGCAAAGGCGTGGTGGTCAAGGCCAACAGTCACTTGGACGGTGCGGTGATGGGGGAGGGCAGCGATGCGGGTCCGTTTGCGCGACTGCGCCCCGGAACCGTCATGGGCGCCAGGGCGCACGTGGGCAATTTCGTAGAGCTGAAAAACGCCAAAATGGGTGACGATGCGAAGGCCGGCCACTTGGCCTACCTCGGTGATGCGGTGATTGGGGCTCGCAGCAACATTGGCGCTGGTGCCATTACCTGTAATTACGACGGCGCGAACAAGTACCAGACTACCATTGGTGAAGACGTATTTATCGGCTCCAACAACTCGCTGATCGCCCCCGTTTCTATCGGAGATGGCTCGAACACCGCAGCGGGCTCAACCATCAACCAGGATGTGGATAAGTCTCAACTGGCGGTAGCCCGCGCCCGCCAACGCAACATCGACGGCTGGAAGCGCCCGGTCAAAATCAAAAAGACTTGAGTTATCCACAACCCGCACAACCTGTAGGAGCCGGCTTGCCAGCGATAGCGCCCGAATGTTCACCGCCGAACAAAGCGACGCTATCGCCGGCAAGCCGGCTCCTACAGGTTTTTTTGTGTCTCCCGCTTGACGATCTTTCGGCAATAGGTTTTGATTGCTTTCGTTATCTTTCGAAACGAAACTTAAAGTCAAAATGTCGAAACGAAATACACCCCAACGACGCCACAACATCCTGACCTTGCTCAATGAACAGGGCGAAGTCAGCGTGGACGAATTGGCCAAGCGTTTCGAGACGTCGGAAGTTACGATCCGTAAGGACCTGGCCGCACTCGAAAGCAACGGCCTGCTGCTGCGTCGCTACGGGGGCGCCATCACCATGCCCCAGGAGTTGGTGGGCGACGCTGCCCAGCCCATCTCGGTGTACAAGCGCGCCATCGCCCGTGCCGCCGTGATGCGCCTGCGTGAACACGCTCGCATCATCATCGACAGTGGCAGCACCACCGCCGCCATGATCCCCGAACTGGGCCACCAGCCAGGCCTGGTGGTGATGACCAACTCCCTGCACGTGGCCCGCGCCTTGAGCGAACTGGAACACGAGCCGGTGCTGTTGATGACCGGCGGCACCTGGGATCCGCATTCGGACTCGTTCCAGGGCCAGGTTGCCGAGCAGGTGCTGCGTTCTTACGACTTCGATCAACTGTTCATCGGTGCCGACGGCATCGACTTGGAACGCGGCACCACCACCTTCAACGAATTGCTGGGCCTGAGCCGCGTCATGGCCGAGGTCGCCCGTGAAGTGGTAGTGATGGTCGAATCCGACAAGATCGGCCGCAAGATTCCCAACCTGGAACTGCCCTGGAGCAGCGTCCATACCCTTATCACCGATGATCGCCTGCCGCTTGAGGCCCGCGACCAGATCCAAGCCCGCGGCATTACGCTGATATGCGCGGCAATCATCTAGGAGAAACACCATGTGTGGCATCGTAGGCGCAGTCGCTGAACGCAACATCACCCCGATCCTGCTCGAAGGCCTCAAGCGCCTGGAATACCGCGGCTATGATAGCGCTGGTGTGGCGGTCTTCACCAACGCCGGCAAGCTGGAGCGCATGCGCCGTCCGGGCAAGGTCAGCGAGTTGGAGCAGGCCCTGGCCGGCGAGCCGCTGGTTGGCCGCCTGGGTATTGCCCACACCCGTTGGGCGACTCACGGTGCGCCCTGCGAACGCAACGCCCACCCGCACTTCTCGGGCGACCTGGCCGTGGTGCACAACGGCATCATCGAAAACCACGAAGTGCTGCGTGAACAACTCAAGGGCCTGGGCTACGTGTTCACTTCGGACACCGACACTGAAGTCATCGCCCATCTGCTCAACCATAAACTCAAGGATCTGGGCGACCTGACCGTTGCCCTCAAGGCCACCGTCAAAGAGCTTCACGGCGCTTACGGCCTGGCCGTGGTCAGTGCCAGCCAACCGGACCGCGTAGTCGCTGCTCGCAGTGGCAGCCCGCTGGTGATCGGCCTGGGCCTGGGCGAAAACTTCCTCGCCTCCGACCAATTGGCCCTGCGCCAGGTCACCGACCGCTTCATGTACCTGGAAGAAGGCGATATCGCCGACATCCGCCGTGAAAGCGTGGCGATCTGGGACGTTAACGGTCAGTCCGTCGAGCGCGAAGCCGTGCAATACCGCGACGGCGCCGAAGCGGCCGACAAAGGTGAATACCGCCACTTCATGCTCAAGGAAATCCACGAGCAGCCAGCGGTGGTGCAACGCACCCTGGAAGGTCGCCTGAGCCAGAACCAAGTGCTGGTCAACGCCTTCGGCCCACAGGCCGCCGAGCTGTTCGCCAAAGTGCGGAACGTGCAGATCGTTGCCTGTGGCACCAGCTACCACGCTGGCATGGTTGCGCGTTACTGGCTGGAAGAACTGGCCGGCATCCCGTGCCAGGTCGAAGTCGCCAGCGAATTCCGCTACCGCAAGGTGGTGGTGCAGCCCGACACCCTGTTCGTGACCATCTCCCAGTCCGGCGAAACCGCCGACACCCTGGCCGCCCTGCGCAATGCCAAGGAGCTGGGCTTCCTGGCCAGCCTGGCGATCTGCAACGTCAGCATCAGCTCCCTGGTGCGTGAGTCCGACCTGACCCTGCTGACCCAGGCCGGTCGTGAAATTGGTGTGGCGTCCACCAAAGCCTTCACCACCCAGCTGGTGGGTCTGTTGCTGCTGACCCTGTCCCTGGGTCAAGTGCGCGGCACCCTGGCCGAAGGCGTTGAAGCCACGCTGGTCGAAGAATTGCGCCGCCTGCCGACCCGTCTGGGCGAAGCCCTGGCCATGGACAGCACCGTGGAAAAAGTCGCCGAGCTGTTCGCCGACAAGAACCACACCCTGTTCCTCGGCCGTGGCGCGCAATACCCGGTGGCGATGGAGGGTTCGCTCAAGCTCAAGGAAATCTCATACATCCACGCCGAAGCCTACCCGGCCGGTGAACTCAAGCATGGCCCATTGGCCCTGGTGGATGACGACATGCCGGTGGTTACCGTGGCGCCGAACAACGAACTGCTGGAGAAGCTCAAGTCCAACCTGCAGGAAGTCCGCGCCCGTGGCGGCCAACTGGTGGTGTTCGCCGACGAAAAAGCCGGCATGACCAACGGTGAAGGCACCCACGTCATCAACATGCCGCACATCAACGACACCCTGTCGCCGATCCTCTACACCATCCCGCTGCAGTTGCTCTCGTACTACGTCGCCGTGCTCAAGGGTACTGACGTCGACCAGCCGCGTAACCTAGCGAAGTCGGTGACCGTGGAGTAATCCGCCACACCCTGGAGGCCCGCCCGGGTCTCCAGGCTCCCGCGAAAGGACGCGCCCTCAATGCAAACCCCCTCCCAGCTTCACCAACGCTTGAACAACCGTCGCTTCACCGTCGCCAACAATGCCCAGGGGCTTTCCGGCTCGGGCACGGTGTTTCATTACCTTGTCGAGGGTGATGCCATCTCCAGCACTTACCAAGGCGGGCGCATTCGCCTGGGCACGCAAGTGGGACGAGTGACAGGCCCGGACACTATCGAATTGCTGTTTCAGTGCCTGACCTTGGACGGTGAGCTGCTGTCCGGTTGGTCGCGTGGCACGGTCGGCTTGGATGTTGCCGGGGTTACCACGCTGAGTTTTGTCTGGGGTTGGTTGTCGGGGGCGACGGGAGGCGGGGAGTCAAGCTACGTTGAGCTTGCTTGAGTGCGACAACCACTCCTAAGGCACAAACTCCACCCGCAACCCCCGGCTCGCACTGCGCCCCTGATCATCACTGACCCGCAACCGATACTCCCCCGACTTGCCCGGCCGCCAATTCAACGTGGTTTGCGGTGGCCCCTGGCCGATCAGGGTTTGATCGGCAAACCAGTACAGCGTCGTTGCATCGCTGGCGGCGTTGGCATTCAGCGGGATGCTTTCCTGGGGCTGGGACAGGCGCAGTTGATAGCTCACCTGGGTCAGTGGCGAGCGGATCTGCGGGGCTTCGCTCTGGTCGCTGAGGCGGTTGGGCTGGCAGTTTTTCATCACGGTTGGCGGGGTACGTCGCGGCAGGCCGGCGGCGCGGTACAGGCGTTGCACGTCGCTGGGCCAGAATTCGAAGACTTCTTCGCGGGTGTATTGCGCGTCAAACGGCGGGCAGGCGGCCTTGCCGGTGCGGGTGTCGATCAGCACCGGGCGGTGCAGGTTCGACACGCGAATCGGCGATACGCCGGGGATGTACCAGGTCTTGCGGGTTTGCGGGCACCAGCGGTTGGGCAACTCGCCGGACGCGGCGCAGACAGCAATGCGTACTAATCCGGCGGGCGGTTTGTCGGTTTTGATCACCACGTTGGGCAAGGCCAAAGGCAGGGCGTCGGCGATGCGGAAGAACAACGGCGCGGCGGTCTTGGCCCCGATGAAGGCTGGGTTTGGACGACCATCGAAGTTGCCCACCCACACCACCAGCACGTAGGGGCCGACCAGTCCTGCACTCCACGCATCGTGAAAACCCCAGGAGGTGCCGGTTTTCCAGGCGGTGCGCCAGTGACGTCCAGGCAGGCCATCCGGGCGTGGGTTACGACGCAGCATGTCGCGCACCATGAACGCTGCCTGGGGCGTCAGCAGTTGGGCGCCGGTGGTCTGGGGCTGTTCCTGCAAATAGCGCAACGGCCGCAGATGCCCATCACCGGCCAGCATCACATACAGCCGCGCCAGCTCTTCCGGGGTCATTTCACCCCCACCGAGGGCCAGGGCCAGGCCGTAATGGCTTTCGTCTCGCAGGCCTTTGATCCCGGCGCGTTGCAACAGTCCATACAAAGAGGGTGACTTGACCTGGCTGGCGAGCCACACCGCCGGGATGTTGCGACTACGGATCAGCGCATCCCGCGCTGTCAGTGGCCCGACAAAACTGCCGTCGAAATTTTCCGGTTGGAAGTAGCCGAAGTTACTCGGCAGGTCCTTGAGGATGCTCATGGGGTGGATCACCCCTTGGTCCAGCGCCAGCCCGTACAGGAACGGCTTGAGTGTCGACCCTGGCGAGCGCCGCGACAGCACGCCATTGACCTGGCCGTGAAGGCTTGTGGATAAGTAATCCGCCGACCCGACCAATGCCTTGACGCTCTGGTCGCGACTGTCGATCAAGATCGCCGTGGCGTTTTCCACACCTGTACTGCGCCGTTCGGCGATAAAGCCGGTAATCAGGCGTTCGAGCAATTGTTGCAGCGGCAGGTTGAGGGTGCTGTTCAGCTCAGTGCCGGGCTGGGATGCCAGCAGTTGCTCACTCAAATGCGGCGCCAGGAACGGAATGTGCTGGCGGTCGCGTGCTTCGAGGGGCAACTCCAGCAAACTGTCGTTACGCGGGTCCTGTGGATAAGTCTCGCGCCAGTCGTTCATCAAGCGCAGCCGGGCGTTTTGCAGCGACGGCCCGAAGCGCGCCCGCCGCCCTGGGTGTTGCGGGATCACCGCCAGTGCCAGTGCTTCGGACAATGACAGTTGCGCCGCCGACTTGCCGAAGTAGATACGGCTGGCCGCTTCGGCACCTTCGATATTGCCTCCCATGGGCGCCAGGTTCAGATAGGCCTCAAGGATGTCGTGCTTGCTGTAGCGCGCCTCCAGCCACAGGGCCAAGGCTATCTGTTGCAACTTGCCCGGCACCTGGCGGGTGTTCAAGTCCCACAGGCGCCGTGCCAATTGCATGCTCAAGGTCGAGCCGCCCTGGCGCTGGCCACCGCTGTAGGTGGCGATGGCCGCGCGAAGCAACGCCGGGGGATTGATCCCCGGGTGCCAGTAGAAATTGCGGTCTTCCTTGAGCAGCAAGGCTTCGACCAATGAAGGAGAAATCCGCTCCAACGGTAGCCAAAGACGGTATTGCCCGTCATCCGCCAAGGTCATGCGCAGCAGCGCGCCGTCATCGGCCAACACCACCCGCGATGAGGTCACGGCCTTTTCCAGCGGAGCATGGGGCCACACCCGCAGCCCCACCAGGACCACCGCCGCTGCGAACAGCGGCAGTGTCAGGCGCTTAAGGCTTGGTAATTTCAAGCTGGCCTACTTTGCCGCGCCCTTGCAGGGTGGTTTCGTACATGCCCTCGGCGTAGGCCGGTGGCGTATTGAAGGTGCCCGCGTTGGTAGCGCGCACGCGGTAGACGAAAGTGCCTACATCGCGCAGCGCGGTACCGTACAGCACCACTCGATCATCGCGCACATCGACGTACTCCGGCTGCCAGTTGCTCAGCTCGGTTTCGCCGATGGGGGCTTGCCAGCTTTCTTCTTCCTGGCTGTCCTCTTCCACGTACTCGGACTCTTCGCCTTCCTCGCTGCTCGCGGCTTCTGGCTCCGGCGGCAAGTTATACACAGGCTCGACGCCACCCGGCAGCAGGTCGACCACGGCCACTTGCTGCACCTGGTCACGGTCGGTCGCGCGCAGACGCAGGCGCACCAGGAACTCATCGCCTACCGCGACCTTGCTCACCGGCTCGCCCTTGAGGTCGAGGTATTCGTGGATGATTTCCAGGCCATTGTTGATCGGCTTGAGCTTGGCGCCCTTGTCGAAACCGGCTTCGCTGAGCATGAAGAACGCTGCCGGGCCGTCGGATTTTTCCATCACCAGCTTCTGCGTAGCGCCCGGCACGGCGGCGCGGGGTGGCTGGCCGGCCATCTCCAGCAATTGCTGCTGCTTGTCCCCCAGCCAGGCGGTGGCCTTGAGCGTCATGTCGCTTTGCGCACGCTGGCCGTAGTTGTCCAAGGCGCGCAACAGCAGGGCGGCCGACAGCGAGTTGTAACGCTGCTCGTTGAGGCGCTTACCGAGTTTATCCAGCAGCGCTGTAGGCACAGCGTCCATCAGCTCTGGGAAATGTCGGGCCAGCAGGTGCAGGTGTTCGGCGTCGTGCACCAGCGGGTCGTAGTACAAACCGTCGCTGTCCCACTTATCCACAAGCGAACGCCAGGGGATTTTGCGGAACAGTGTGTCAGCCTGGCGATCCTGCTTGAGCAGCTTGTAGCTGGCCGCCAGGTAAGCGGCGCCCAAGTCGTCCTGCCAGCTATCCTTGAAGTAGCCCTCGTAGCGCTCGCGGATATCGCTCAAGGCGCCGCTTACCAGAATCCCCTGACGGCTCAGCAGGTAACTGGCGTAGGCCCGGTTGCGCAATTCCGACAGGCCTTCGCTAGGGCCATTGGCCAGATCCGTCAGGTACGCATTCGAGCGCACCAACAGGTCTTCCGGCACCGGCAAGCCGCGCTCCTTGGCTTCGATCAAGAAGTCGGTGGCGTACAGGCTGGCGTACGGCGCTACGTCCGGGTTTGCTGCCCACAAACCAAAGCCCCCGGCCTGGTTCTGACGCTGGCGCAGCATGCGCACTGCACTGGCGAAGGCCTGTTCGGCTTCAGGTGCGTTACCGCCCCAGATCAACGCCGGCATGGCCTTGGACACCAGTTGCTCGGTGCAGGCGTAGCCGTAGTCGTCCAGGTAATGCTTGAGGCCGTTGGCCCATACCAGTGGCGAGGCCGCCACACTCAACTGTACGTCGCGCAATTGGCTGAACAGCTCGCGGGTCGGCTTGAGCTCTTTGCTGGCGCTCTCAAAGCGACCCAGGCTCAGGGCGACGCGATGTTCGCTCAGTGGGCGGATCGAAGTGGTTTCGGCCACCTGGATACGTTTGCCGTCCGGCAGCACTGCGACAAAACGCAGGTCCGCCGACCCCAGGGTTTCACCGACCTTGATCTTGAACTCGGCGGTGCCTTCCTTGCGCGGTTGCAGGGACAAGGTGCTGCCCTTGTCGCCCTGTACCTTCAGGCCATCGCTGGTCTGCAGTTCAAACTTCACCTCTGCCGCCGCGTCGAGGTTGCTGAACACCCCGGCGCTGACGTTGAACACATCCCCCGGCGCCACAAACGCCGGCACGTTTGGCGTGATCACGATCGGACCGCGGACTTCGGTATTGGCTTCGCTGACGCCCACGCTGTCGCTGTCTACCGCCACTGCAAACAGGTGAAGCTTGCCGTTGAAGCTGTCCGGCACCTGGTAATTCAGCACGGTTTCGCCAACTGGCAGGTCGACCAGTCCAGACCACCAAGCCACGGGCGGCTGGTGTTTACGCTTGAACGGGTTGAGGTGATTGGCCAGGGCGCCTTCCGTATCACCACCGGGCGCCGCCCCACTGAGCAGACGGCTGAATTCCGGCAGGATCAGGTCAAGGATCTGACTGGTGCCGACTTCCAGCGCGCGTTTCTGGAAGAAAAAGCCCAGCGGGTCCGGCGTCTGGTAGCGCGCCACTTGCAGGATGCCTTCGTCCACCGCGTACACCACCGCGCGACCTGGGCGGTCGGCGTTGACCTTGATATCCAGCATCTGCCCCGGCTCGATCTTCGCCGGGCCTTCAACCTTCAAGGCCATGCGCCGCGCATCCAGGTTGATGCTGAACGGCACCACGCCGTAGGACAGCGGGCTCATGTACACCTCGGCCGAGCCCATGTCGCGCACAAACTGCACGTTCACGTAGGCATTGCCCTCAAGCCCTGCCGGCACACGGATGTGCTGCACGCTGTTGGTGCTGTCGGCCTTGAACCACTGCTGGGTGTAGACCTTGTCGCGTTCGATGGTGATCAAGCCGGCGCCGGTATACGGCGCACGAATGCTGATGGCGATTTCGTCACCGGTGGCGTAGCTGCGTTTATCCAGACGCAGTTGCAACTCGGCATTGCGTTCCAGGGAGCGCGATGTGTTGCCACGCCCGGCCACGCTGTAGTCGATCTGGTTGAGCAGGTTGCCGTTGGCGTCTTTCAATTGCAGGGTGAAGTCACCCGGTGTGCCGGTGTTCAAGGCCTGCTTGGCGCCCTCCTTGGTCATCAGCAGCGGTGAGGCCGGCTGGCTGATGTTCTTGATGCGCGACTCGTACTTGTAGGTGCCGTTGGATTGTTTCACCAGCACCGACACATAACGGTGCTCGACTACCTCTGTAGTCAGGCCGTCCACCGCCTGGGGCGAAAGGTCCGGCGCGACGGCCAGCCATTGCACTTGGCGCGGCGCATCCTTGGCGACGTACGACAGCGAGTCCTGACTTTTCACACCCACAAGGTAGGGTGCGGACGACACCAGCAAGGCACTTTGCGCCGCCACATTGCGCCCGCCTTCGGCTTCGAACACCTGGCTCATCACCTGCAGGCGATAGGTGCTGTTGGCGAAGCGTTGCAGGTTGAGGTCGAGCACGGCCTGGCCGTTATCGTCGACGGTGGTTTCGGCTAGGTCTTCAGTGGTGGCGTCTTCCAGGGAGTCGTTGAGACGGAAACGGTAATCCGGGTAACGATCAAACGCAGCGAGTGTTGGGCTCAGGGACATTTTGGCGGTCACACGACGGCCGGACGCCGGGGCGCCAAACAGATGCATCGCGGTGACCTTGGCGACCACCTGATCCGGTGGGATCCAGCCCTGCACCGGCGTGTCGCGCAGGCTCAGGCTGACCTTCATGCGGTCCGGTTCGAAGTCACGGACCTTGAAGCTCACGCTGCCCAGGTCGGTGCGGGTCTGCTTCTGGCCGATCAACTGCAAGGTCGCGGTGTATTCCCCGGCGGGGGCGACTTCGCTGCTGGGGAAATCAAAGCTTTCAAAACCGCTGGCGGACAGCTTCAACGGTTGGCGAATCACTTCCAGGCCACGGGGGTCGGTGATTTGCAGTTCCACCGGCAGGCCCAGCAGGGCGCCTTTCCAGTTGCCGCTGCGCACGATCATGCCCAAGTGCGCGGTTTCGCCCGGACGGTACAGGCCGCGGTCCGTAAACAGGTAGGCGCTGAGGCGATCAATCGCACCGTCTTCTTCCAAACCGCCTACATCGAAGCGCGACAGATCCAGTTGCTGGGACTGACGGGCGATCGGTAAAAATGACTGGTCATTGCCGCGAGTGACGACATACATCAGCGGCGTTTTCTCACGGCGCAACTCATCCAGCTTGGCGAAGTGCGCGTGACCTTCGGCGTCGGTGCGGCCACTGCTCACCGGCAGACCGTTACGTCCAATGATGTCGACTTGTGCATCGGACACCGGCGAACCATTGCCGATGGACTGCACATACACGTCATGGCTGCCATCGCTGGAGCGCTTGGCGATGATGCCCAGGTCCGTCACCACGATGAAGCGCAGGTCGCTGGTGCTGCTGCGGTCGTACTCGAACGTTCGCGGGGCCGGGTCATCCTGCGGGCTGAGCTTGAGCACGAAAATGCCGCGCCGCCCGCCGTTGGCGGTGAGGTAGTGGCTGAGATCCACGTTGTCGTAGACGGTTTTCGCCGGGTCATTGGATGACAGCGGGATATCCAGCGATTGACGCTCGACCATGCGATCGAAGTATTCGTTGCCGAAGTTCGGCCGGGCAAAGCTGCCGCTGCTTTGGTCCACCAGGTGTTGCAATTGGTTGGGCAGCAGGCGAGCGATTTCCACATGGGCGCCAGGCACACCGCGGGCCATGAAGCCCAGGCGTTTTTCGCCGTTGAGGCTGAGCAAGGCGCCGTCAGACAGGAACTGCAGGGTGCGTGGGTAAGCCGGCATGCTGATCAGCGACGGCGTAGGATTCTTCGCCAGGTAGCCGCCGATGGCTTCTAGGTTGGCAGGTACGCGCACATACACGGCCCGACCGGCCGGGGCCTTGAATTTGAAGGCATGCAGGGTGTTCAGCGGCTCGACGCTGGGCACGTGGGTCAGGTTGAGCTTGGTGCTGCGGGCGAGCAGGGCGTCGTCGATCTCGTTGCTGCTGTAGGGGCGCGTGTCGTCCTGGGCTTTTTCCGGTAACAGCCAGGCCTGGACCTTGCCGGCGATGGTTTCGTCAGCCACGGCGCTGGAGCTGCTGAACATCAGCACGGGTTCCGGCTCACCACGTTCGTTGTCGACAAAACTCACTTCGGCGCCGGTAAAGGTCAGGCGATAGCGCCCGGGCACGGTGACTTCCGACACCAGCGGCGCGGTGCTGGCGTTGCCACCATCGCGGGCCTTGATGCCTTCGTCGAGCTTGGCGCTGACTGGCGTGCTTTCCAGTGGCGTGGCCAGGGCGGCGGAGCGCACGTAGGCGTTGAGTTTTTTCTCGTCGAAGGTGATTTCCGGGCGGTTGGGCAACTGGGCGTCGCGGTAAGCCAGGCCTTTGCCGAGGGTTACCGTGACGCGCTTGCGTAGGTTGTCTTCATCCACCGGGTGGGAAAAATGGAAGGTCGCCACCAACTGTTTCAGTGTCGGGTTGGACGGGTCCTGATACAGCTCGTTTTGCGCCAGGGTGGCGCGGAACGGTTGGGTGGAAAACTGCGTGCTGTATTGGTCCAGCAACACGCCATCCGCCAACAGGTTTTTCTTCGCCATATCCAAGGTGTAATGGGCGTCGATGGGCCAGTCTTTTTCCGGCACGAACAACAGGCTGCGGTCATCCGCCCAGCGCCAGGTGCCCGCCACCGCAGGTTTGAGGGTGATGCCTTCGGTGACCGGTTTGCCGATGGCCGACAACGGAGCCACGGATTCACCGAAACGCACCTGCAAGTTATCCACAACCGGGGTTTGCTGGGTGTAGTCGGTGAGGTTGGGTTTATGCAGCGAGTAGCTCACGGTATGCGGCTGTGGCAGGTTGGAATACCAGTGCCAGCCGTAGAAACCAGCGGCGGCCAGCAACACCAGGCCCACTAAGCCGGCACCGGTTTGACGCGGATAAGCGCGCGCCTTGCTGCCCAGGTTCGCCAGTCCACGGCCGGTGGCGCGCAGCCAGAACGGCGGATGCCATTGGCCAAAGACGGCCCCCACCACAGTCAATAACGCACCGACAATACGGCGGCTGATCGCTTTGAACGAATCGAACATGGTGAGCATCCCTGGCTAAGTGCGGCGTATCTTACACGCGTCTTTGATACAAAAGATGACGCCGATACGCCGCACTGCTAGGCGTGTTGCACAAAAGTGAGGCGCACCGCAAAACCGATCAAAAGACTGCCGAATAGCCACTGCTGCACACGCTGCGCCGAGCGATTGCGTGCCAGCCACTGGCCGATGCACGCGCCGGCCAGGGCGTAGCAACAGTCGAAGGCGAAACCGACCGCGACCAGGATCACGCCCAGCAACGCGAATTGCGCCGCCACTGGGCCAGCTTGCGGGTCGATGAATTGCGGCAGCAGCACCGAGCAGAACAGCAGCGCCTTGGGATTGAGCAGATTGGTCAGCAAGCCGCGTTGCAGTGCGGCACGCCAGGCGTGGGTTTTCAGGGTGGCGTTGGCCGTATCGAGCGTCGGCAGCCTATTTGCCCGCAGGCACTGCACGCCCAGCCACAACAGATAGGCCGCGCCACCCAGCCGCACCACATCAAAGGTCCAGGGTGCCACTTTGAACAAGGTCGCCAAGCCCATGCCTGCCAGGGCCACATGGCAGGCGCGGGCCAGTCCCAGGCCAATCGCGGTGGTCAGCGCCAAGGCTTTGCCTTGGCGCGCGCCGGTCTGCAGCAGCAGGATCATGTCCGGCCCTGGCAGCAGATACGCCACCGAAAGAGCCACCAGAAACAACCAGAGTTCCGCCATGTTCCACCCCCTTGTGTGTCTGCCAATTCTAGGGCCGAAGGGCGGGACAGGTGCTTGCGTAGTCAGTCAGAAAAGCGTCTATTCTTGGCACTATCTGCCACTTATTGCTCTGTAAGCCATCCATTTATGCCAAATCTGAAACTCGATGCTTTTGACCGCAAGATTCTCGAAGCCCTGCAACGCGACGGCCGCCTGAGCAATGTGCAGTTGGCGGACGAGATCGGGCTGTCTGCTTCACCCTGCCTGCGACGCGTGCGGTTGCTGGAAGAAGCCGGTGTGATTCGCGGCTACCAGGCCACACTGGATCGCGATGAAGTGGGCCTGGGGATGATGGTGTTCGTGGGCGTGAAGGTGGAGCGGCATAACGATACCGAGGCCAACGCCTTTCGCGAGGCAGTGACGGCGCTGCCGGAAGTGATCTCGGCGTTCCTGGTGTCGGGGGAGTCGGACTTTCTGTTGCAGGTGGTGGTTCCGGATTTGCGCGGCTATGAGCGGTTCGTCACTGGTAGTTTGCTGAAGCTGCCGGGCGTGAGGGATATCCGCAGCAACTTCGCGATCCAGACCGTGAAAACCCCAGGCGCATTGCCGCTGGGGCATTTGCCAGGCTAATGGCTGTAGGAGCCAGCTTGCCGGCGATGAGGCCCGTGAATTTTATGAACGTTCAGGGTCGCCATCGCCGGCAAGCCGTCTCCTACAGGGGGCTTGTTCAGGTCCACCAGTAGCGCACGAGGTGGAAGAAGATGGGCGCGGCGAAGCACACCGAATCCAACCGATCCAGCATCCCACCGTGCCCTTCGATCATATGGCCCCAGTCCTTCACGCCCCGATCACGTTTGATCGCCGACATCACGATGCCGCCGGCAAACCCGAGCAGGTTGATCAGCAGCGCAATCAAGAACGACTGCCACGGGTTGAACGGAGTGGTCCACCACAGTGCCGCGCCGATCAGGGACGACAACAGGATGCCGCCGACAAAGCCTTCCACGGTTTTCGACGGTGACAGGTTCGGCGCGATCTTGTGCTTGCCGAACAACTTCCCACACACGTACTGCAATACGTCCGACAGTTGCACCACGATCACCAGATAGGCAATCAGCAGCAGGTTGCGGCCTTCGTAGCCGGGGATGTCCAACGTCAGCAATGCCGGCACGAAGGACACGCAGAACACTGCGATCATCAAGCCCCACTGCACTTTCGACGCGCGTTCCAGGAAGTGCGTGCTGTCGCCACCCAGGGAGGCGAGGATCGGCAGTAGCAGGAACACGTACACCGGGATGAAAATCGAGAACAGCCCGTACCAGTCCGAGTAGATCAGCAGGTATTGCAGCGGCAGCGCCAGGTAGAACGCGGCAACCAGCGCCGGGTAGTCGCTGCGGCGGGTAGGTGTGAGGGTGAGGAATTCGCGCAGGGCGTAGAACGATACCGCGTAGAACAGCAGGATCACCGCGCCAGTGCCGAGCCAGAAGGCAATGCCGATCACCACCACCATCACCCACCAGGCGTTGATGCGGGCGTTGAGGTTGTCGATGACGGCATTTGGGCTGCCACGGGTGCGCAGCTTGAGGATCAGGCCGATCAGCGAGGCGAGCACCAGGATGGCGCCGATGCCGCCGAACAGCATCAGGGTTTGGCTATCCATGTCAGACATGCTCCGGGGCAAGGGCGAGCAGGGCATCGCGGGTGCGGGTGAGAAAGGCAGTTTTGTCTTCGCCTTCTTCCAGTTGCAGCGGCGCGCCGAAGCTGGTGGTGCACAGCAGGGGCAGCGGCAGGACGCGGCCCTTGGGCATGACCCGGTTGAGATTGGCGATCCACACCGGGACCAATTCGGCCTGTGGGTAACTTTTCGCCAGGTGATACAAGCCACTTTTGAACGGCAGCAGGCCGTCTTCAAGGTTGCGTGTGCCTTCGGGGAAGATGATCAGCGAATCACCGCCTTCCAGAGCGTTGAGCATGGGTTGCAAAGGGTTATCCACAGGGTCCTTGCGTTCGCGGTCGATCAGCACGCCGTTGAACACGCGGTTGATGATGTAGCGGCGCAAGGCGCTTTTAGTCCAGTAATCGCTGCCGGCGACCGGGCGCGTGAATTTGCGCAGGTTCTGCGGCAGCGAGGCCCACAGCAACACGAAGTCGCCGTGGCTGCTGTGGTTGGCGAAGTAGATGCGTTGCACCGGCACCGGCGCGCACCCCAGCCACAGGCTGCGGGCACCGGTGACGGTGCGGGCCATGGAGGTAATCAACGTGGCGACCACGGGTTCGAACATGAGGATTCCTTATCCGGCGAAAGGCAGCCAAGGGCTGGCGAGGATCACGCCCAGGGTCAGCAGCGCTTGCGCGCCCAGCAGCCAGGCTTGTTTGCGCAACAGTTTGAGCGCGCCACGACGGCGCTCGGTCCAGGGCCGGCCAATGCGCTTGGCCGATTGCAGGCCAAGAGTCTGCAAGGCCTGGTCGAGGTCCGGGGTGCGGTCGATGTCGCGGGCCAGCAGGGTGAACAGGTCGGCGTCGAAGGCCACGCGCAGCGCCCAGTATTTTTGCAGCAGCCCGAGGATAATCATCCACAGGCTCAGCAGCAGGCAGATCGGCGCAATACTCGCCATCAGCAGTTGAGCCAGGCCGAACGCGACGCCAACCAGGGTCAGGCCTGTGGATAACTGATCCAGCGAGCGACCACGACGCAGCAAGCTGGCGACAACCTGCAGTTCCATATCAGCGGGCATGGGGTAAACCCTCCAAAGCTTCACGGTGTGCGGGGTGCAGGACCACATCGGCCCGCGCTGTACGAATGATAGTCAGCGCATCCTCTATCGTCGCGGCGCGCCCGGTGTGCAGTAGCCAGGCCGCGACGGCGGTGGCGCTGCGCGAGTAGCCGAGAGCGCAGCACACCAGCAATGGGCCACTTGCGCGCAAGTGCTCGATGGCTTGCGCGGCTTGCAGGCATTCGGTGGGGCTCGGGGCAATCAGGTCCAGCACGGGAATCAATTGATAAGCGCGGCCCTGTGGATTAATCGGCAATTCGGCACAGAGATCGACGATGGCCTTGAAGGGTTCTTGCTCGCTCGTTGTAGGAATACGCCCAAGCCAGACGTCATCCACAATCAGGTCGGGTTGTGGATGCTTGCGTGTCCACAGGCGCGAGTTGACCCAGGCGGCGGCCAGATAGGGTGCATAAAGCCAACGCGCGGCGGGCGTTAGTTGGCCGTCAGCGCGTTTCTGGAAGCCCGCAGCGCCGAGCACGAAGTAATTGGCCTTGATCAAGGCGAGGGAAACCGCAGGCCAAAGTATCCACAACCAGCCACCGCCCAGTACAAACGCAAGAATCGCCACCAGCAAGGCCCCAACGCCATAGCGCACACCCAACCGCCAGCGCTTGGGGTCCCGCGTGAGCCGTGCATTCAACAGTGGGCTCGGATGTTCCACCGGCCACAACCACACACACAGCCAACCGGCGAGGGCGCCTGTGGGTAAGTCGATAAAGTGATGTTGATAAGTGGTCAGCACCGAAATGCCGATCAACGCGAACCAGCCATGCACGAGCCAACGCCAGATTCCCTGGGTATGGCGTTGGTACATGACCCACAGGATCACCAGCAACGCGATATGCAGGGATGGCGCCTGGTTGAACGGCTTGTCGAACCCTGCCAGCACTGCAAACAGCCAGCCAAACACGCCGTCCAGTTCCGGCCGCTCGAAGGTGAAGCGCAGCGGCCAGATCAGGAAGCAGCTCACGGCGATCACCTGGGCGCTCAGCAAACGCAGCGCATGTTGCTTCAACTCATGCCGGGTGTTGGGCAGCAACAGGGAAAACCCGTAGAGCAGGTCGATGGACCAGTAGGGCACGATGGTCCAGGCCCAGAACGGCATATGGGTTTCCCAATCGAACACCAGCGTGCCGACGTCGCTGCGCTGGCTGGTGACCCAGGTGGCAAAGCCATAGGTGCTAAAAAACAGCGGCGCCAACAGCAGTAGCCACAGGAACGCAGGTTTCAATAAGCCGGGTTCGCGCATGCTCAGATCTTCTGTGCCAGGGACACGGTGAAAATGCCCCACTCATCCACTCGCTGGGTGATCTTGCGAAAGCCGGCGGCTTCCACCAGTTGATCCATTTCCGCCTGGCTGCGGCGGCGCATCACCCAAGCCTGGCCCTGGCGGTGGCTGGTCAGCGCACGGGCGATCAGCTCCAGTTGCGGGTGCCATGGCTGGCCGGTGTAGACCAGATAGCCGCCGGGCTCTACGGCCTCAGCGAGGCCCGCCAGCGAACCGCCGACCATGCCGTTATCGGCAAACAGCTCATACAACCCGGACACCACCGCCAGCGTCGGCTTGGGGTCCAGTGCCGCCAGGTCCAGACGGTCGAATGCGTCACCTTTGACGAACTGCGCAATATCCCCCAGGCCTTTCTCGCGAATCAGCGCGCCACCGTCGCGCACGTTGATGTCGCTGTAGTCGCGCAGCAGGATCGATTCCGGCAGCGGCGACACACCCTGCAAGGCTTCCAGGATGTAGCGGCCATGACCGGCGGCGATATCCACGATACGCACTTCGCGATCATCTCCACGCAACTTGGCCATCGCCAGGCGCAGGAGTTCCTCCACATTCAGCTTGCGCTGGCGAATGCCGCGCCAGCCGATGGAGTTGAGGTAGTTGGTGTCGATCATCCGCCCCAGCCCGCCCTTGCCGGTGGGCGTGTTGCGGTACACATAGTCCAGGGTGCTGCCGGAGTCGAAACCGGTGTCGAAGCCCAGCTTCACGCCGTCCGACAGGTTCTTGCCCAGGCCCATGCTGGCGCGGGTCATGCGCCAGTACAGGTCGCGCAAGGAGTTGCGCGGTAGTGGCGCGGCGAGGGCTTCGGACTCGGCGCAGGTGGCGCCCAGCTTGTCGGCGTCCAGCAGTGACGCGCGGTCCAGCGGGTGTTCGAAGTTCTGCAGGATGAAACGCCGGGCGCTGCTCACCGCAGTGGCGCGGTCGCGTTCGCCGAGGGTGTCGTGGAAGAAACCGGGGAGAATGTGCAGCTCTTTTTTCAGGCTGCCGAGGCGGTCGAAAAATTGCTGCTGGGGTTTGCGGTGCACCACAAAGTCCGAACCCGAGATCAGCAGTTGCGTCGGCACTTGGATCGCCTGGGCATCGGCGACAACCCGGTCGGCCGCTTCGTACAGGCCGAGCAGCACATTCACCGAAATGGCCTTGGTAATCAGCGGATCGCTGTCGTAGGACGCCACGCGCTCCGGGTCATGGCTGAGGAACTTGGCCTTGACGTAACTGTTGACGAAAAAGTTGCCACGGAACTTGCGCATCAGCGCCAGGCCTGGCCGGGCAAATGGCACGTAGAGCTTGACCTTGAACGCGGGGGACGCGAGCACCAGCGCGCGAATCTTCGGCGCGTAGTCGTGCACCCATGTCGCGGCAATCACCGCGCCCACGCTTTGCGCAATGACGGCGAAGTTGTCTTCCTCGATGCCATAGGTGGCGCCGATGTGGTCGCAGAAAGTCTGCACATCGCGGGCGCTGGTGGCGAAGCTGGGGCTGTCACCGCGCTCGCCGGGAGACTGGCCATGCCCACGCGCGTCCCAGGCGAAGCAATCAAACTGCGGCAGGTTCAGCTCATCCACGAGGTGGGCGATACGTCCCGAATGCTCATGGCCGCGATGGAACAACACGATTGCCTTGCGCGGCCCGGTGGTCTCCGTGGCCGGCCAGTGCCGGTAGAAAAGCTCGACGCCGTCGTGGGTACTGAAGGTGTGCTGTTGCTGTTCGCGCATCGCAAAAATCCTTATGCAATCGGTGAGGTTTCTTGTTGTTCTTTGAGGCCCTGACGCACTCGGTTGACCAAGGTGTAGGCGAGCAGGGCGGCCACCAGCCACATCACCGCGTCGACCCAACCCGCGCCCAGCCACCCCAGCGCCACGCCGGTGGCCAGTACGCCGAGCACGAACGCGCGATCGCTTTTGCCCATCGGCCCGTCATAGCGTCGCGATGCGCCCACCATCGGCCCCAGCACGCCGGCGTATTCGCTGAACACCGCCAGTAGCGCCACCAGCAGCACCGGCGCCAGGCTCACGCCGGGGATCAGTGCAAACGGCAGGATCAACGCACTGTCGGCGATCACATCACACAGTTCATTCAGGTAGGCGCCCAGGCGCGACTGTTGGCCGAATTCACGGGCAAGCATGCCGTCGATAGCGTTGAGCGCCATGCGCAGGATCATCCACAGCGGGATCAGCGCAAACAGCCACAGGTGTTGGGCGAAGCTGGCAATCAACAGGCCGACCAGCAAGGAAATCACGCCGGCCAGCACGGTGATTTGGTTGGCGGTGGTGCCATTGTCATAGAGGCGCTGCACAAGAGGGCGCAGCAAGTTTTGAAAACGCGGCTTGAGCTGATAGATCGAAATCATGGGGAGTGACGCTTCCTTGTCCGTGGACCCGCGAAAAACTGTTCTGGAGTGTGCCCGATTCTTCGTGGCCTGCACCAGTGATGGCGCGTGTTTCTGGGGGTTTAGTCACGGTCTGCTTCTAAGCGAACAAAAATTTCACGCCTTGTGTTATATCGTAACTAATTGTGTTCGAGCGGACGTAAGTGGATGCAAGTGGATCTGGAAGCTGACGGCGCTTCGGTGGAAGGCCTTCCGCGTTTTCAACAGGGGCTGTTCCATGCCCGCCGATTGCGCCAGGCCGGTACCAGCCTGACGGTGTTGGCGGTTGCCGGCTGGGTGCTGGCGCTGTTTGTCGCGCTGTTTGCGCCGCTGTCGATCTGGCCGGTGGTGCTGATCAACTGTGCGTCGGCGTTGCTGTTGTTGGTGGCCGGCTTGCAATCGGCGTGGTGGGTGGCGGATTGGCGTGCCCAGGCGTTGGAAGAACCGTCGGCTGATGCGCCGGTTGAAGACGCAAGCCGGTACGCGCGCCTTGTGGAGCGTTTTGGCAAACAGATCGGTACGCCGGTGTTGTGGCTCGGCGGCTGGTCGTTGCTGGCGCTGGTCAGCATTGTCGAGTTCTGGAACCTGGCGCTGCCCGCCGCACCGGTCGGTCAATCGGCAAGCATCGGCACCGCGCTGGCGTTGGGATTGGCGTTTGGTTTGCTGGTGTTTGAACGCCGTCTGGCCCAGGAGACCGCCGCGCAATGGCCGGAAGCCTCGCAACTGGCGCAGTTGAGCCGAGTAGCGATTATTTGCCTGGTGGTCAGTGCGGTGTGTCTGCTGTTTGCCGGGGCTAACTCAGTCTGGCCACTGAGGTTGGCTGTGTTGATCGGTTTGCTGCCGGCCTTGGTCTCGCTCGAATTTTTATTAAGAGCCGTGCTGTCCCTGTTCAGCCCACGCCAGCCACGCCTCGAGCCGCGTCTGATGGCGCAAAGCTTTATTGCCGGATTGTTACGCTGGCCGCCGCAACCCTTGCTCGCGCTGCAGCATGAATTGCACAACCGCTTCGGCATCGACTTGCGCCAGATCTGGGCATTTACCTACATGCGCCGGGCGTTCCTGCCGGTGTTGCTGGTGGTACTGGCGGTAGGCTGGGCGCTCACTGGCGTGCACGAAGTGCCCCTGCAAGGCCGTGGGATCTATGAACGTTTCGGCAAGCCGGTGCAGGTCTTCGGCCCTGGCTTGCATGCGGGATTGCCATGGCCATTGGGCCGCGTGATCAGTGTGGAAAACGGCGTGGTGCATGAACTGGCCACCAGCGTCAGCGAAGCCGCTACACCGGAGCTGGCGCCTGCCGAAGGCCCGGCCCCGCTGATCGCCAACCGTTTGTGGGACGCCAGCCATGTGAATGACAAGTCCCAGGTGATCGCCAGCAGCAGCGGCGACAAACAGAGCTTCCAGATCGTCAATATGGATGTGCGGTTCGTCTACCGCATCGGCCTCACCGACCAGGCCGCGCTCGCCGCCACCTATAACAGCGCGGACGTGCCGACGCTGATCCGCAGCACCGCCAGCCGCATCCTTGTGCATGACTTCGCCTCGCGCACCCTCGACGAATTGCTCGGCGAACAACGCACTCGCCTGGCCGAGGAAATCGGCCGCGCCGTGCAGGCCGACCTGCAAAAGCTCGACAGCGGCGTGGAAATCCTCGCCACGGTGGTAGAGGCGATCCACCCGCCGGCCGGTGCCGCCAACGCTTACCACGGTGTGCAGGCTGCACAGATCGGCGCCCAGGCCCTGATCTCCCGCGAACGCGGCGCGGCCAGTGAGCAAACCAACCAGGCGTTGCTGCAAGCCAGCACCGCCCGCGACCAGGCCACGGCCACGGCCCGCGAAGTGAACGCGGGCGCGCAAGCGGCCAACCTGCGCTTCACCGCCGAACAAAAGGCCTACGCCACCGCCGGGCAGGCGTTCGTGCTGGAACAGTACCTCGGCCAACTCAGCCAGGGCCTGGCCCACGCCAAGCTGCTGATTCTGGATCATCGCCTGGGTGCCGACGGCGCGCCGACGATCGATCTGCGTTCTTTTACCTTGCCGGCCGATCCTTCGGTGCCGCGTAAAGCCGTTCAATAAGGAGTCTGTCTGTTGAGCGCTCATTCTCACGATCACGTTCATCATCACGGCCATCACCACCACCATCATCACGGTGACGAACAAGCGGCCGGCCCTTTCCCCTGGCGGCGTATGGCCTGGGCGCTGTTGCTGGTGCTGTTTGCGGTCGCTGCCGCCAGCCTGGTGCAGGTGCGTTCCGGCGAGGCCACGGTGATTACCCGTTTCGGTAACCCGTCGCGGGTGTTGTTGGAACCGGGCTTGGGCTGGCGTTGGCCGGCGCCGTTCGAAGCGGCGATCCCGGTGGATTTGCGCCTGCGCACCACCTCCAGTGGTTTGCAGGATGTGGGCACCCGCGATGGCCTGCGGATTATCGTGCAGGCCTATGTGGCCTGGCAGGTGCAGGGCGACGCAGACAACGTGCAGCGTTTCATGCGCGCTGTGCAGAACCAGCCGGATGAAGCGGCGCGGCAGATTCGTACCTTCGTGGGTTCGGCGCTGGAAACCACGGCCGCCAGCTTCGACCTGTCCAGCCTGATCAACACCGATGCCAGCCAGGTGCGCATCGCTGATTTCGAAGCGCAGTTGCGCCAGCAGATTGATCAACAATTGCTCACCACCTATGGCGTGCGCGTGGCCCAGATCGGCGTTGAACGCCTGACCTTGCCATCCGTCACCCTCACGGCCACCGTCGACCGTATGCGCGCCGAGCGTGAAACCATCGCCACCGAACGCACCGCCGTGGGCAAGCGTGAAGCCGCGCAGATCCGCTCCGCCGCCGAGCGTGATGCGCGCATCGTGCAGGCCGATGCCACGGTGAAGGCTGCCGATATCGAGGCCCAGTCGCGGGTCGAAGCGGCGCAGATTTATGGCCGCGCCTACGCGGGTAATCCACAGCTATACAACCTGCTGCGCTCTCTGGATACCTTGGGCACTGTGGTCACGCCAGGCACCAAGATCATCCTGCGCACCGACGCGGCGCCGTTCCGCGCCTTGGTGGACGGGCCGAAGGACGTCCAGCCATGACCGAGCGTGACAGCCCGGACAGCCCCTGGATCCAGGCCGGGCGCCTGACCTTCCTGGCGTTGTACGCGGTGACGGTATTGGCGGCGTTGGCCTGGGCGTTTTCCAATGTGCGCCAGATCGACCCGCAGAACCGTGCGGTGGTCCTGCATTTTGGCGCACTAGACCGTATCCAGAATGCCGGACTCTTGCTGGCATGGCCGCAGCCGTTCGAGCAGGTGGTGCTGCTACCGGCAGCTGATCGCGTGATCGAACGCCGGGTGGAGAACCTGCTGCGCTCCGACGCGGCGCTCCAGGCCGACCGTGTAGCCAGCTTCGCCACGCCCTTGAGTGATGCGCTGGCCGGTTCCGGTTACCTGCTGACCGGCGATGCCGGCGTGGTGCAACTGGATGTGCGGGTGTTCTACAAAGTCACTGAACCCTATGCCTTTGTGTTGCAGGGCGACCATGTGCTGCCGGCCCTGGATCGACTGGTGACGCGCAGCGCGGTAGCCCTCACCGCGGCGCGGGACTTGGACACGATTCTGGTGGCGCGACCTGAACTGATCGGCACCGACAATGGCGCCGCCGAGCGCCGTGAGCGGTTGCGTGGCGACTTGGTGCAAGGCATCAACAAGCGCCTGGTGGAATTGGCTTCCACAGGCTTGGGATTGGGTATCCAAGTGACCCGTGTCGATGTGCAATCCAGCCTGCCGGCCCCGGCGGTGAATGCCTTCAACGCCGTGCTGACGGCCAGCCAACAAGCCGACAAGGCCGTGGCCAACGCGCGTACCGACGCGGAAAAACTCACCCAGACCGCGACCCAGCAGGCCGACCGCCTGGTGCAAGTCGCCCACGCCCAGGCCAGCGAACGCCTGGCCAACGCCCAGGCGCAAACCGCAACCGTTGCCAGCCTGGCCCAAGTTAAAGACCCGGGTTTGCTGCTGCGTCTGTACCGCGAGCGCTTGCCGAAAATTCTCGGCCAGGCCGGTTCCGTGACCACGGTCGATCCTAAAGACGACTCCCGTTTGATCATCCAGGGAGCCGAACAATGAGCGCACCCATGCTGACCTCCGCCGAACAGCGCAGCGCTGCCCGGCAATTGACCCTTGCCATGCTGGCCTTGGGTTTGCTGGTGCTGGGCCTGATATGGCGCTGGCTGGCGCCGGACCAGACCGGCGTGAGCCAACTGCTGCTGGGCGTCGCGTCGTTGCTGGTGGCGGTGCCGGTGATGCGTTCGGCCTGGTACAGCCTGCGGTTTCCGAGCCTGCATGGCATCACCGATCAACTGATCGCCCTGGCGATGCTCGGTGCCTGGGCCACAGGGGACCTGCTGACGGCGGCGTTGCTGCCGATCATCATGATCTTCGGCCATGTGCTGGAAGAACGCAGCGTGATCGGTTCGCAGGAAGCGATCCATGCGTTGGGCAAACTGACGCGCAGCCATGCGCGGTTGGTGCAGGCCGACGGCAGCATTGTTGAAGTGGATAACGGCACGCTGAATACCGGTGATGTGGTCGAGGTGCGTGCCGGTGACCGGGTGCCCGCCGATGGCGTGGTGTTGTCGGGCCAGGCGAGCCTGGACACGGCGCCGATTACCGGTGAGTCGGTGCCGTTGGAAGCCAGTGTGGGTGTGCAGGTGTTTGGCGGGGCGATCAACCTGGATGGCTTGCTGCGCCTGCAAGTGACGCGCACGGGCAATGAGTCCACCTTGGGCAAGGTGATTGCGCTGATGCAGAACGCCGAGCGGTCAAAACCGCCGATCACGCGGCTGCTGGAACGCTATGCCGGCAGCTATATGGTGCTGGTGTTGTTGCTGGCGGCGGTGACCTGGTTTGTAACCAACGACGCCCAGGCGATGCTCGCGGTGCTGGTGGCGGCGTGCCCGTGCGCGTTGGTGCTGTCGGCACCGGCCACGGCGATTGCCGGGATCGCGGTGGCGGCGCGGCATGGGATTCTGATTCGCAGCTCGGCGTTTCTGGAGGAGCTGGCGGACCTGACCTCGTTGGTGGTCGACAAGACCGGGACGCTGACCTTCGGCACCCTGCGCCTGCAATCCATCGAAACCACCGCGCCGGATCGGCAAGTGCTGCTCAATCTGGCAGCCAGCCTGGGCTCGGCGAGCAGCCATCCGGTCAGCCGCGCGTTGGCGGGGTTGGCAACGCAGGAACAACTGCTGGCGTTGACGGATATTCGTGAGCGCCAGGGGCTGGGCGTCGTGGCGCAGACCGATCAGGGCGAAGCGGCCTTGGGGCGGCCGGAGTTGTTCGAGCAACTGGGCATCGTCACCACCGTTGTACCGAACCACGATGGCCCCATCGCCGGGCTGGCGCTGAATGGGCAGTTCCTCGCCTGGTTGCTGCTGGCCGACAGCGTCAAGCCGGAGGCTCGCCAGGCCCTGCGAGAACTGCGTGACCTCGGTCTCGGTCGCCAACTGCTGCTTACCGGCGATCGTCAAAGCGTGGCCAACAGCCTGGCGCTGGAGGTAGGCATCAGCGATGTCGAAGCCCAGGCCCTGCCGGAGGACAAGCTCAACCGCGTGTTGGGTGAGATCGGCAGCGGCTTCCGTCCGATGGTGGTAGGCGACGGCATCAACGATTCCCTGGCGCTCAAGGCCGGTGTGGTCGGCGTGGCCATGGGCGCGGGCGGGGCGGATATTGCCTTGGCGTCGGCGGACGTGGTGCTGATCGGCAGCGACCTGCGGCGCCTGGGCACCTGTGTGCGCTTGAGTCGCCAGTGCCGGCAGACCTTGCAGGTCAACGTGATCATCGGCCTGGGCTGGACCTTGGCCATTGTCGTGTTTGCCGCGTTTGGCTGGTTGGGTGCGGCGGGCGCCATGATTGCAGCGGTGTTGCATAACCTCAGCACCTTGCTGGTACTGGGCAACGCCGGGCGATTACTGCGTTTTCAGGAACCGCTTTTGAAGCTTGAGGAATAATTTTCAGAAATTTTTGTACAGCGCTGTAACGCGCATGAGGGACCTCACTCTAGTGGTGTGTCGAGACTGAACAATCCGTTCAGACCGACACCCTTACTGATCTCTGAGGACTACAAAAATGAACATCAAAAACGCCGTTTCCGGTGCTGCTCTGGCCATCGCTGCCGCCACCATGTTTGCCGGTGTCGCCACCCAGGTACAGGCCGCCGACGCTACTGTTCATTGCTACGGCGTGACCTCCTGCAAAGGCATGAACGACTGCAAGACCGCCGAGAACGCCTGCAAAGGCCAGGCTGTCTGCAAGGGTCATGGCTTCAAGGCGATGACCAAGGCTGCCTGCGATGCTGCTGGCGGAAAAGTCGGCGAGTAATCGCTAGCCGAGTGCAACCGCAGCGGACCTTCAAGCCGCTGCGGACACTTTCCAGGAGTCCACATGCCTACCTCTTTCTCCTCTCTGGGTTACGGCCTTGGTTTACGCAACGAATACTATGAGCAGATCCTTGCGCAATCCCCTGCGGTGGATTGGTTCGAAGTGATCTCCGAGAATTACCTGGTCCAGGGCGGTAAAGCCTTGTATTACCTGGATGCGATAGCCGAGCGTTATCCCTTGGTCATGCACGGTGTCTCCCTGTCCATCGGCGGGCCGCATGCCCTTGATACCGATTACCTGAAGCAGATCAAACAGCTCGCCGAGCGTATCCAGCCGGCGTGGGTTTCCGATCACCTGTGCTGGAGCCGCGGCAGCGCCCACCAGTTGCATGACCTGCTGCCGCTGCCTTACACCGAAGAAAGCCTCTACCACGTGGCCGCCCGTGTGCGCCAAGTGCAGGACGTGCTGCAACGCCCATTGGTGCTGGAAAACGTCTCCAGTTACGTGCGTTCGAAAGCGGACGAATTCACCGAATGGGAATTCCTCAATGCCCTGGCCCACCTGTCGGGCTGCCAGCTGTTGCTGGACGTTAACAATGTGTATGTCAGCTCGCGCAATCATGGTTTTGACGCCTGGACGTTTATTCGCAACCTGCCATCGGAAAGCATTCGCCAGCTACACCTGGCGGGGCATATGGACTACGGCGACTACGTAGTCGACACCCATGACCATCCCGTGTGTGATCCGGTGTGGGCGCTTTATCAACAGACGCTTGAGCACCTGGGACCTGTGTCGACGCTACTGGAGCGGGACGACCATTTCCCACCCTTTGAAGAGCTGCTCACCGAGCTGAGCAAGGCCCGTGAACTGGGCGCGACGGTCCTGGCCAGGAGGCCGTTATGCGCCTGACCGATTGGCAGTTGGCCTTCGAACAACATCTATTAGCCGACACACCGAGTGCCCGCAGTGACTTCGCCGCCACGTTGCTGGGCGGACCGACGCTGGATGTGGACACGGGCCTGGCGATTTACCACAACGCCTACCTCTCACGGTTGCAAGAAGTCTTGCGGCATGACTTCAGTGCCGTCCTTTATTGGCTGGGTGATGACGAGTTTGCCGCGTTGACCGAGGCCTACCTGCGCCGCTACCCCTCGGCTCATTACAGCCTGCGCTGGCTGGGCGAGCGTTTTCCGGCGTTTATCCTTGAGCATCTGGTGGCGGAGCAGAGTGCGCCATTGGCGGAGCTAGCGCGTTTGGAATGGGCGTTTACCCTGGCATTTGATGCGCCGCAGGGCGAACCGCTGACGCTGAACGACATGGCGTCGTTACCGCCGGAGGCGTGGCCGGTGTTGCAGGTTTCCCTGGCGCCGACGGTGCAACCGCTGCTGTGCCAGTTCAACAGCGTAGCGATCTGGCGCGCCAGTAAGGACGAATCCGACTTTCCCGACAGCCAGGCACTGGCCCCGGCGCAGACGTGCCTGGTGTGGCGCCATCAGAATGTCTGCCATTACCGTAGCCTGGAGCCCGCCGAAGCCTCTGCCTTGACAGGAATGGCGACCACCGGTTGGAGCTTTGCCGAACTGTGCGCCGAGTTGGCAGTCACTCATGCAGAGGGTGCGCCACTGCAGGCCGTCACATGGCTGAAGCAGTGGGTCCAGGACGGGTTGCTCGAACGTCGAGCCCCATAGAGGAGCGCTATCAAATCGATAGCCTCCTACTTTGTCTTTGGATGGTCTAACCTCTCAGCAGACGTCTGAAACAAGGGGGGACTACTCATGCTCGCGCAACTTCCACCGGCCTTACAGAATCTTCAGCTACCGCTGCGTCTTCGACTCTGGGACGGCCATGAATTCAATTTGGGCCCCGAGCCCAGTGTGACCATCGTGGTCAAGGACCCCACGGTTGTCAGCCAGCTGACCCATCCCACGCTCAACTCACTGGGCGAAGCCTTCGTCGAGGGCAAATTGGAGCTGGAAGGCTCCATTTCCGAGGTCATCCGGGTATGTGACGAATTGAGTCACGCCCTGATCGAGGATGACGAGGGGAGTCGTCCGGTGCGCTCGATCCACGACAAGGCCACCGACGCAGCGGCCATTTCCTACCATTACGACCTGTCCAACGATTTCTACCAGCTGTGGCTGGACCAGGACATGGTGTACTCCTGCGGTTATTTCGAAACCGGCAGCGAATCCATCGACCAGGCCCAACAAGACAAATTCCGCCACCTGTGCCGCAAGCTGCGGCTGCAGCCGGGCGAGTATCTGCTGGATGTCGGTTGTGGTTGGGGCGGGTTGGCGCGGTTTGCCGCGCGGGAGTTCGGGGTCAAGGTGTTTGGCATCACCCTGAGCAAGGAACAGTTGGCGCTGGCCCGGGAGCGCGTAAAAGCTGAAGGCCTGGAAGACCAGGTGGACCTGCAACTGCTCGACTACCGTGACCTGCCGCAAGACGGCCGTTTCGATAAAATTGTCAGCGTGGGCATGTTCGAACACGTCGGCCACGCTAACCTGGCGGAGTACTGCAAGACCCTGTTCGGCGCTGTGCGCGAAGGCGGCCTGGTGATGAACCACGGCATCACCGCCAAGCACACCGATGGTCGCCCTGTGGGCCGTGGCGCCGGGGAGTTCATCGAGCGTTACGTGTTCCCCAACGGCGAGCTGCCACACCTGGCGATGATGACGGCCGAGATCAGCGAAGTCGGGCTGGAAGTGGTCGACGTCGAAAGCCTGCGCCTGCACTACGCGCGCACCCTGGACCATTGGAGCGAGCGCCTGGAAGACAACCTGGAAGCGGCGGCGAAAATGGTGCCGGAGCAAGCGTTGCGCATCTGGCGGCTGTACCTGGCGGGTTGCGCGTATGCGTTTGCCCGGGGCTGGATCAACCTGCACCAGATTCTGGCGGTGAAACCCCATGCCGATGGCAGCCATGACCTGCCGTGGACACGGGAAGATATCTACCGCTGATTATTGAAAACACTGTAGGAGCTGGCTTGCCGGCGATTGCGTGGTGTCAGCCGACTGATTCGGTACTGATACACCGCCATCGCTGGCAAGCCAGCTCCTACAGTGGGTATTGGGTTGTTTGTTAGAGAATCGGTGAAATAAGCCGCGCAACCCGCATGCCCAGTTGCTGAAGGCGACGGGTTTCGCGGCTTTCTTCTTGGCTGACTTCATGGGCCAGGGCGAAGTCGCCCAGCAGCATGTGCTCGACTTCCTTGGCGAAGGCCTCGTCGACCGTCAGCAACATCACTTCGAAATTCAACCGGAACGAACGGTTGTCCATGTTCGCACTGCCGATAGCGGCGATTTCGTCGTCTACCAACACCACCTTCTGATGCAGGAAGCCCGGCATATAGCGGAACACCCGCACGCCGGCGCGCACGGCTTCGATTGCGTACAGGCTGGACGCGGCGTAGACGATGCGGTGATCGGGCCGTGAAGGCAGCAGCAGACGCACGTCGACACCGCGCAGCACGGCCAGGCGCAGGGCCGAGAACACCGCTTCGTCGGGGATGAAGTAGGGGCTGGTGATCCATACCCGCTCCGTCGCTGCGTGGATGGCTTCGACGAAGAACAGTGAGCAGGTTTCATAGGGGTCGGCCGGACCGCTGGCGAGCAATTGGCAGAGCACGCCGTCTTCCGGGTAGGCGTCCGGCAATATCAGCGGCGGTAGTTCGCGCGCGGCCCAAAACCAGTCTTCGGCAAACGATTCCTGCAAGCACGCCACAACCGGGCCGGTCACCTGCACATGGGTATCGCGCCATGGTGCCAGTGGTGGTTTCTTGCCCAGGTATTCATCGCCGACGTTATGCCCGCCGACAAACCCGGTAATACCGTCCACCACCACGATCTTGCGATGGTTGCGGAAGTTGACCTGAAAGCGATTGAGCCAGCCGCTGCGGGTGGCGAAGGCTTTGACGTTCACCCCGGCGTCGCGCAGCGATTGCACATAACGATGGGGCAGGGCATGGCTGCCGATGCGGTCATACAGCACGTAGATGGAGACGCCTTCTGCGGCCTTTTCCTTCAACAGGGCGTGCAACTGCCTGCCAAGTTCGTCGTCATGAATGATGAAGAACTGGAACAGCACCGCCGTCTTGGCGCTGCGGATTGCCGCGAAGATCGCACTGAAGGTAGCGTCGCCATTGATCAGCAAACGCACTTCGTTGTTGGCCAGGCACGGCATGCGGCCCAGCTTGGGCATGGCGCGCAGCGAAGCGTAGGCGCTGGAGTTGCGTGCCGCCAAGGCTTCTTCGACCCATGGGCGCCAGTTCAGCTCGGTGATGGCGGTGTGCATTTCCTGGTTGGCCTGGCGACGGGCCTGGATGTAGGCGTCGAACGTGCTGCGGCCGAAGATCAGGTACGGGATCAGCGTGAGGTAGGGCATGAACATCAGCGACAAGGCCCAGGCGATTGAGCCTTGGGCGGTCCTGACGGTCAGCACCGCGTGGATCGCGGCGAGGGTCCCGAGAAAATGCAGCGTGGCGATTAAGTAGGCGAGCAGGTGCGGGCCAAAGAAATCCATGGACGACGTTACTCCAGGCAATCCAAGTGCCTAACAGACCATGTCTGGTCAGGAATGTCGCTATTTTATTTGCCGTGCAACCCTGGCACCTTTGCGGCGTCTAACGCCCAACATTACCCAGGAGTTACCCGATGAATGCTCGTCTGCTGTCTTTGGCCATGATGATTGGTGTGTCGCTGCCGGTGGCGGCGCAGGCGCAGATGCTGGCGCCGGGCTTGTGGGAACTGACCACCAGCAATATGAAAGTCGATAACCAGGACCTGCCGGACCTGTCGCTGATCCTCGGTCAGCTCAAGCAACAGATGACCCCGGAACAACGCGCCATGCTCGAAAAGCAAGGCATCACCATGGCCGGTAAAGGTGTTCAGGTGTGCCTGACTCCGGCGCAGGTTGCCTCCGATTCGATCCCGCTGACCGACCCGCAATCGGGCTGCAAGCAGGAAGTGACGGACAAGACCGGCAACCAGTGGAAATTCCGTTTCAGTTGCCCGAAAGCCCAAGGCACTGGCGTAGCAACTTTCCAGAGCCAGAAAGAATTCACCACCACCGTCAACGGCACCTTCAATGCCACCGGCATTCAGCAGAAGGGCAGCCTGGACAGCCATGCCCAATGGCTGGGCAACGATTGCGGGACGGTCAAGCCTCGCGCTTGAGCCTTTCGCACAGGGCTTCGACACTCATCTGACCGAGGTCTTCCCCCAGGCGGCTACGCAGGCTGACGTAGCCGCCGGCTTCTTCCCTCTCGCCAACAATCACCAGATACGGCACCTCATGCAGGCTGTGCTCGCGCATCTTGTAGCTGACCTTCTCGTTGCGTCGGTCCACCACCGCCCGTATACCCACACGTCTCAATGCTTCACAGACCTGCTGGCCGAAGTCAGCCTGGCTTTCACTCAGGGTGAGCACCGCCGCCTGCTGGCTGGCCCAACAGGTGCCGTAAATGCGTTGCTGCGACGCGTTGATGGTGACCTTGGTCAGCTTGAAGGCTCGGATCACACCGGTGCTGGGCACATGAAGACCGTGACATAGGGCTTCAAAATCGCCCAGGCGCCGCACCGAATGATTGGTGTTCGCCAAATGGCGCATGCGTGCTTCGATCTGTTCAAGGTCGACCGGTGTGAAGGCACGTTCGTAGGCCAAGTCGTAGAAGAAACCATCGTCGATGGGCGACCCGGCTGTCAGTTGAGCGATAGGAAACAGTTGCTGAGTGGCCATCGCCAACAGACTCGCGCAGGAGCGTCGCAGAATCTCCAACCCCTCGGGATCCTGGGTGGTGATGATCTGGAGCCGGGCGTCCTGCTCCAGCAGGTGTTCGCAGCCCACCAGCACACCGTCAACGCGGCCGGCGACCGACGTCTTGGCCAGCCCCACGCCGATGCTGGCAGCAACTTCGTAAACCGACAGCGCCTCGTCGTACTCGCGTTGCGTGCCGTCTGGCAAGGTGATGCGGATCATCGCCGTCGTCTCTAACGCAGGAAATGCAAAGGTAATCCTTGGCAGCTGTCGATTACCTGACCGTTATGAAAAGCCAAGTGGCCGGAAACCAGGGTGGTGCTGACACTGTGACGAAAACTGCGGTCGGCGAAGGGCGTCCAGCCGCAGCGGGCCAGGATCGGTTGGCTGCTGACCGGCTTGCCCTCGGGCTCGGGTTTGATCAGCACCAGGTCGGCCCAATAACCTTCACGCAGATAGCCGCGATCGGGGATGGCGAACAGGTCGGCGACGCGGTGGCTGGTTTTTGCGACCAGCGTGGTCAGCGGCAGCAGCCCATCGGCCACCAGCTCCAGCAGCGCCGGCAGCGCGTGCTGCACCAGGGGCAATCCCGACGGCGCCTCGCGATAAGCCAACTGTTTTTGCGCCCAGGTATGCGGCGCGTGGTCGCTGCCGATCACGTCCAGGCGGTCGCTCAGCAACGCCAGGCGCAGGGCGTCACGGTCGGCGCGGGTCTTGATCGCCGGATTGCATTTGATCTGGTGGCCGAGGCGATGATAGTCACGATCATCGAACAGCAGGTGGTGCAGGCAGACCTCGGCGGTGATGCGTTTTTCGGCAAGGGGCTTGTCTTCGAACAGCGCCAGTTCGCGGGCGCTGGTCAGGTGCAGCACATGCAGACGGGTGCCATGGCGCTTGGCCAATTCCACGGCAAAGGATGACGAGCGATAGCACGCCTCGGCATCGCGGATCAGCGGATGCGCGACGGCGGGGATGTGCTCGCCGAAACGCTCGCGCAGGCGCAGCTCGTTGGCCTGGATGCTCGGCGTGTGTTCGCAATGGGCCAGCAGGATGGTGGGCACTTCGGCGAACAGGCGTTCCAGGATCCGAGGGTCGTCCACCAGCATATTGCCGGTTGAAGCGCCCATGAACACTTTGACTCCGGCCACCTCGCGCGGGTCGAGGGCGGCGACGGTGTCGAGGTTGTCGTTGCTCACGCCGAAATGAAAGCCATAGTTGGCCACCGAGTGCAGGGCGGCGCGGCGTTTCTTGTCGGCCAGGGCGTCCAGGTCGAGGGTGGCCGGGTGGGTGTTGGGCATGTCCATGAAGCTGGTGATACCACCGGCTACCGCTGCGCGGGATTCGCTGTAGAAACTGCCTTTGTCTGGCGCGCCAGGTTCGCGAAAATGCACTTGGTCATCGATCATGCCGGGCAGCAGCCAGTGACCTTGGGCGTCAATGGCGACGGGCGCGTTGCTGTCCTGGATGCTGCTGGCGATCTTTTCGATACGACCATTGGCGACCAATACATCGGCGTCGAATTCCTGGCCTTCGTTCACCAGGCGGGCGTTGCGGATCAGCAGGCGGCTCATGGTTCAGAACTCGTTTTGCAGGGCTTTGTAGCCGCGCACCAGATCAACGTTGGTGCGCGCCACGTCTTCGGAAAACTCCGAGGCACTCACGCTCACCGGCGGGAATTGCGAGAGGTCGGTGTTGGGTCCGATGCGGGTGGTGGAGGGCACATAGAACGCCGCAGGCAAATCACGGCCGTCGACCACCGAGTTGTGGCGCACCACGCAGCCGTCGCCCACGGCGCAGTTGAACAGCACGCTGTTGAAACCGATGAACACGCGGTCGCCGACGGTGCAGGGGCCGTGGACGATGGAGCGGTGCGCAATGGAGGTGAATTCTCCGATGGTCACCGCCGCGCCGGATTTGGAGTGGATGACCACGCCGTCCTGGATATTGGAGTTGGCGCCGATGATGATCGGGTCCATGCCGCCGCTGGCGTCGACTTCGTCGGCGCGGATCACGGCGTAGGGGCCGACGAAAACGTTTTCGCCAATGATGACCTTGCCGCAGATGATGGCGGTCTTGTCAACGTAGGCTGACTCGGCAATCACGGGCAGATCGCCGGACGGGTTTTTGCGGATCATGCTAAGGGCTCCGTAATGATGTGGACGTAGTCGCCGTCGATGGCGTTGTAGAAGCAGGTCGGCCGACCGGTGTGGCAGGCCGGACCTTGCTGGTCGACGATCAGCAAGACCGCGTCGCCGTCGCAATCCAGGCGTGCTTCCACCAGATGTTGCCAATGACCGGAGCTTTCGCCCTTGCGCCACAACCGCTGACGTGAGCGCGACCAGTAGCAGACCTGCCCGGTGCCCAGGGTTTCCTTGAGGGCCTGGCGGTTCATCCAGGCCAGCATCAACACCTCGCCGCTGCCATGTTGCTGGGCGATGGCGGCGATCAGGCCATCGCTGTTCCACGGCAGGGCATCGAGCACGGGTTCGAGGGGAAAGCGGCTGCCGACGGCAGCCCCTTCCAGGTCGAGCATGCTCAAGGTCATGGCTTGGCTTTTTCAGGTGAGCTTAGGGCCGCGCACAGTGTGTTGAGGTTGTATTCGAACAGCCCGGTGAAGGTGCTGGCCGGGCCTTCAGCGGCAAGGGCGTCGGAGTAAAGCGTGCCGCCGATCTGCGCGCCGCTTTCGTCAGCGATCTGCTTGAGCAGGCGCGAATCCTTGATGTTTTCCATGAACACGGCTTTGACTTTGTCTTTGCGGATCTGGGTGATCAGTGCGGCCACTTCGGCTGCGGACGGCTCGCGTTCGGTGGACAGGCCCTGTGGCGCAAGGAACTCGATGCCGTACGCCTGGCCCAGGTAACCGAAGGCGTCGTGGGAGGTGACGATGCGACGGTTACCGGCGGGTAGAGCGCCGAACTTGGTCTTGGCTTCGGCCAGCAGGCGATAGATTTCTTTCAGGTAGGTTTGGCTGTTGTGCTGGTAGTCGGCCTTGTTGGCCGGGTCGGCAGCGATCAGCGCCTTGGCGATGTTATTCACGTAGATTTCAGCGTTCGCCAGGTTGTGCCAGGCGTGCGGGTCGGGGATGGTTTCGCCGTCTTCGTCCATGGTGTGGGATATCACGCCTTTGCTGGCGGTCACCACCGTGGCTTTGGTTTCGGTGCTGGTCACCAGACGGTCCAGCCAGGGTTCGAAGCCCAGGCCGTTCTTGATGATCACCTTGGCCTTGAGCAATGCCTTGGCATCGTCCGGGGTAGGCTCGTAGGTGTGGGCGTCAGCGTCGGGGCCGACCATGTTGCTGATCTGGATGTGATCACCACCAATCTGGTGGGTGATGTCATCGAGGATACTGAAGCTGGTAACCACCTGAAGCTTGTCGGCGGCCTGGGCCGTCGACAACGACAGGACGAGACTGAACAGCACGAGTAGAGCGCGCATCGGTAAACACCTCATTGGGATGACAGCAAGGGCGGGCGGCGCAGCAAGCCGTGCACCGGACCGAAGACCACGGACAGCAGATACCCGGCGCCCGCCACCAGCACGATCGCCGGGCCGCTGGGCAACGAGTAGTAGAACGACAGCAACAAACCCAGCCACACCGACAGGCATCCCAGCACTGCCGATACCGCGATCAACACCGGCAGGCGCCGGCTCCAGAAACGTGAAGCGATGGCCGGCAACATCATCAGGCCCACCACCATCAAGGCGCCGATGGCCTGGAAGCCGATCACCAGGTTCAGCACCACCAAAGTCAGGAACAAACCATGGGCCAGCGGACCGAGGCGGCTGACGGTTTGCAGGAACAACGGGTCGAGGGTGTCCAGCAGCAGGGGTTTGTAGATCACGGCCATGGCGATCAGGCTGAAACTGGACACCCACAGCATGCCGGTGAGGGTGGTTTCGTCCACCGCCAGGGCTGAGCCGAACAGCAGGTGTAGCAGGTCGAGTCGTTTGCCGGCGAGGCCCAGGATCAGTACGCCGGCGGCGAGGGAGATGGGGTAGATGGCCGCGAGACTGGCGTCTTCGCGCAGGCCGGTACGACGAGTGATCCACGCGGACAGGCCTGCCATGCTCAGGCCCGCGCCGAGGCCGCCGATGGTCAGGGCGGGCAGGCTGAGGCCGGCGAACCAGAAGCCGAGGGCTGCGCCGGGCAGGATGCCGTGGGCGACGGCGTCACCGATCAGGCTCATGCGTCGCAGGATCAGGAACACGCCCAGTGGCGCGGTGCTGCAGGCGAGCACCAACCCGCCGATGAGGGCGCGGCGCATAAAGACGAAATCAACAAAAGGCATCCACAGGTGGGCGGCGAAATGCATCAGGCCACCTGCATCTGTGGCTGCGGGCGTATCAGCTCTTTGCTCGGGCCGAACACGCAGCCGCTGCTTTTGATCTGCACCACTTGCTGGGTGTGGTGGCGCACGGAGGCGAGGTCATGGCAGACCACGATCAACGTGCGACCTTGCTCATGCCACGCGTGGATATGCTTCCAGCACAGCGCCTGGCCTTCTTCATCGAGGGCGGCGTGGGGCTCGTCAAGTAGCAGAACCGGCGCTTCGGCCAGGCTCATGCGGGCGAGCAGGGCGCGTTGCAGTTCGCCACCGGACAGCGCCATCAAGGGGCGGTGTTCGAGGCCGCCAAGGCACCAGTCTTCCAATACCGCTTCCAGGCGCTGGCTGCGTTGTTGCGGGGAAAGTTGCGTCCCCCAGAAACCGGCAGCGACCAGTTCCTGCAAGCTGATGGGAAACTGTCGGTCCAAGTGTTGCTGCTGGGGCAGAAACGACAGCCCGCCACGGCGTGGAACATCCACCGTGACTTTACCCGCCAGGGGTTTCTGCAGGCCGGCGATGACTTTAAGCAGGCTGCTTTTGCCGGTGCCATTGGCGCCGATGATGCCGGTGAGGCTGCCTTTTTCCAGGGTGAGGTTGATGGCGGGCGTCAGCGGCTGGCCGGGTGCGCCCCAGCGTAAAGCGGTGCAGGTGATCATGCAGGGTGTCTCGTCCAGCGGCTTTCAGCCACGGCATCGTGCGCGTGCAGGCTTTCGGCATGGACCACTTTCAGGTGGAAGGCTTTGACGGCATCCGAGCGTTTCAAGGCGAGGTTCAGGCGGCGGGCGGCGTCTTCGCAGAACATCAGGTTCTGCCCGTTGGCCAGGGCGAATGCTTGTTCGTCCGCGCGCTTTACGGCGGTTTGTACGGCGGTGCCCAGGGCTGCTTCGACGGTGTCGATCAACTCCGTAAGCGGCAGTTGCTCGCCATTTAACTGGACATGCAACTGCGCACTGCTGCGCTGGCTATGAGGCGTGGCGACGATGCCATTGGCGCTGCCAAGCCAGGTCAACACGTCTTCATGCTGCAACGGTGTGTTGGCGAAGTCGTCGAGAAATTGTTGCTGAATCAACTGCCTGGCGAGGGCAGCGGAGCATGGGCACGTTGAGGAATAAGTAACGTCAATTTTTAGTTCCACGTGGAACATCTGGTTTTCCAGGCGCGCTTCAATGCTCACCGGGTAGCCTTTCCAGCCGGCCAGCGGGCTGACCAGCGCCGGGCGTTTGAGCAGCAAATCGGTGTGGACGCGTAGGTAGGCGTTATTAGATAAACCTTCATGACTGTCGAGAAAACGCTGCAGTACAGTACGCAGAAGTGCGGGCGTAAGCGGTTGCTGGTCGAGCATCTCCAGCGCCAGGTACAGGCGAGACATATGAATGCCACGGGCGGCGCCATCGTCCAGGCTCACGCCGGCATCGGCGGTTGCGGCCAAGCGCTGGCCGTCGATAAGAATCGGTAGGGCGATACCGCACATGCCCACCCAGTCGAGTGGCAAGGCTTGGCGTGAAGCCTGCGCGGCGATATCCGGCAGAGTCAGCGCATTCATGAGCAGGTCCATCGTTGGAAATAAAAAGACATGTTATATTATAACTATTGAGTCGACGATGATTTTTCTGCTCCAGCCTTTTTTCAGTCATGTCGAGTAGGGACGCTCCTTTATTTGCGGTATTTTTCATGCACAGACGTCAGCTCCTAAACTTGCTTCTGGCCAGCCCGCTGTTCACCTTGCCGTTTACCGCCCACGCCACGCAGATCAGCAACGCCCGCCTGTGGCGCTCGGACGACAAGCTGCGGCTGGTGTTCGATCTCAGCGGTCCGGTCCAGTACAAGACCTTCACCTTAAGCGCGCCGGAACGCTTGATCATCGACCTCAGCGGCGCCGGGCTCAGTGGTGATTTCTCTCAGTTGGCGCTGAAAAACAGCGGGATCACCTCGATCCGCTCCGGGCATTTCGGCAAAGGCGATACGCGCATCGTGCTGGACCTTGCCGCACCGATGCAGCTCAACAGCTTTCTATTGCCGCCCCAGGATGGCCAAGGCCATCGCCTGGTGTTGGACCTGACCAGCGCCACCCAGGCGCCTCGCCAGATTGCGGCCGAGCCCAAGCCTTTGGTGGACAAGGCCCACCCCAAACGCGACATCATCGTGGTGGTCGACCCCGGCCATGGCGGCAAGGACCCAGGCGCCGTCGGCTCCAAAGGCCAGCGCGAAAAAGATGTGGTGCTGTCCATCGCCCAACTGCTGGCTAAGCGCTTGAAGCGCGAGAAAGGTTTCGACGTGAAGTTGGTGCGCAACGACGATTTCTTCGTACCGCTGCGCAAGCGCGTGGAAATCGCCCACAAGCACAATGCCGATATGTTTATTTCGGTGCATGCGGACGCGGCGCCGCGTATCACGGCGTCGGGCGCTTCGGTGTATGCCCTGTCCGAAGGCGGCGCCACTTCCGCTACGGCGCGATTCATGGCGCAACGTGAGAACGGCGCCGATCTGCTCGGTGCCACCAGTCTGCTCAATCTGAAAGATAAGGACCCGATGCTCGCCGGGGTGATCCTGGATATGTCGATGAACGCCACCATCGCGTCCAGCCTGCAACTGGGCAGCTCGATCCTGGGCAGCCTGGAAGGCATCACCAGCCTGCATCAGAAGCGCGTGGAACAAGCCGGATTCGCCGTGCTCAAGTCACCGGACGTGCCGTCGATCCTGGTGGAAACCGGGTTTATTTCCAACGCGCGGGACAGTGCGCGGCTGGTCACCGCGCGTCATCAACAGGCGGTTGCCGATGGCCTGTTCGAAGGCCTGAAGAAATACTTCCAGAAGAACCCACCGATGAACAGTTACATGGCGTGGGTGCAGGAACAGAAGAACGGCCAGGTCTAACAGCCGGTTATACGGCTACAGGTGAATTTGGCGCTGGCGCCGCCTGAACTGGAAAACCGGTTGAGGGTGGTCCAGCCCACGCGCCGTGTGTAGCCGACCCACGCCTCACCATCCGACGCCAACCCGGTAAAGAACGTCAGTTGCCCGTAGCGGCTGTTGGTCTGTGCCCAATAGCGTTTGCCGATCACCTCGTACCCGCGCAAATACGTGGTGCTGCCGACCGTCGCCACGCTGTAGGCGTTGCCTGAAGGGTCAACGCAAGCAAGCAGGTTGGCGCTGCGCGTGCAGTTGGCCAGCAGGCTCGGCACCTGGGCGCAGACAGGTCCTGCGGCAATCAATAACAGGGCGCACACCAAGCGTTTCATAGGGTTTCTCGAGGTCGGGAAGTATTCAAGCATTGCGCCCCTCGTCGTGGCGAGCAAGAGAGGATTGGCTTATTTGTATTGTTATACTATAACATTAAAAAACAGCCTGACCCGTGAACCGCTCCCCATGACCGAACAAGACCTCCTGGCCCAGCCTTCCGCCAACTACATGAATGAAGCCCAGCAAGGGTTCTTCCGTGAGTTGCTGCTGGCCCAGCGCAATGAGCTGCAAGCCCGCATCGACGCCGAGTTCCTGTTACTGCGCGAGCAGGAAACCAACAGCGACCCCGCCGATGTCGGCAGCGCCGAAGAACAGCGCCAATGGCAACTGCGCCTGCTGGAGCGGGAAAAGAAGCTGTTGGACAAGATCGACGACGCCCTCGAATTGCTCGCGCGCGGGGAATACGGCTGGTGCCGCGAAACCGGCGAGCCCATCGGCCTACAGCGCTTGTTGCTGCGTCCTACCGCCACCCTGTGTATCGAAGCCAAAGAACGTGAAGAGCTGCGCGAACGCCACAAACGGGCGATTTGACCGGCCAACCCTGATAAGGAATACCTGATGCCCAATCGTCTCCCCGTTACTGTGTTGTCCGGATTTCTCGGCGCCGGTAAAAGCACGCTGCTCAACTATGTCCTGCGCAACCGCGAAAACCTGCGGGTGGCGGTGATCGTCAACGACATGAGTGAAATCAACATCGACGGCAGTGAAGTCCAGCGCGACGTCACGCTCAATCGCGCCGAAGAAAAACTGGTGGAGATGAGCAACGGCTGCATCTGCTGCACCTTGCGGGAAGACTTGCTCGAAGAAGTCGGAAAACTCGCCAAGGAAGGTCGTTTCGATTACTTGCTGATCGAGTCCACCGGCATCTCCGAACCCTTGCCCGTGGCCGAAACTTTCACCTTCCGCGACGAAAACGAGCAAAGCCTGGCCGACATCGCACGCCTGGACACCATGGTCACCGTGGTCGACGGCATGAACTTCCTGCTCGACTACCAGGCCGCCGAAAGCCTGGCGTCACGTGGTGAAACCCTCGGTGAAGAAGACGAGCGCTCCATCACCGACCTGCTGATCGAGCAGATCGAATTCGCCGACGTGATCCTCATCAGCAAAATCGACCTGATCAGCAGCCGCGAACGCGAAGAGTTGATGGCGATCCTTGAACGCCTCAACGCCCAGGCGGAAATCATCCCGATGGTCATGGGTGAAGTACCGCTGAACAAGATTCTCAACACTGGCCGTTTCGACTTCGAACGCGCCGCGCAAGCGCCGGGCTGGTTGCAGGAATTGCGTGGTGAACATGTACCGGAAACCGAGGAATACGGTATTGCTTCCACCGCTTACCGTGCGCGCCGTCCCTTCCATCCACAGCGTTTCTTCGACTTCATCGACCGCCCGTGGGTCAACGGCAAACTGCTGCGCTCCAAGGGTTTTTTCTGGCTGGCCAGCAAGCACCAAGATGCGGGCAGTTGGTCCCAGGCCGGCGGTTTGATGCGCCATGGTTTTGCCGGACGCTGGTGGCGCTTTGTGCCAAAAAGCCAGTGGCCGCAGGACGAAGAAAGCATCGCGGCGATCATGGGCAACTGGCAACTGAGCACCGGTGATTGCCGCCAGGAACTGGTGTTTATCGGGCAGAACATCGACTTCACCCAACTGCGTGCCGAGCTGGACGCATGCCTGCTAAACGATGAAGAAATGGCCCTGGGCGTCGACGGTTGGCGCCTGCTGGCCGATCCTTTTGGCCCTTGGTATGAGGAGGCAGCCGCCTGATGCTGGCCCCGGTGATTCCCCTGCGTCCCGTGATTCGCCAGACCCGTGGCGAAACCCCGCTGGCGCTGTCCGACATCCTGGAAGATGGCGTCAACCTGGCTGTGTGGGAGCGGCAGTTGCCGTTGCACATCGCCGAGTTCGGCGCCTTGCTGGTGGCGCTCAACGAGCCGTTGGCCGATTCCATGGTGATCGACCTTAACAACGAAGACGCCGTGCCTGACTTGCAGGGTCTGGCGTCCAGTTGCCGTGATCTTGAAGGCTACGAAGGCTTTGTTGCCGATGTGTCGTGGCTGGTCAGCGCATTCGCCTGCTTGCTGGGCGCCAAGCGTATTGGTGTGCGTTTGAGGTTGCTGGATAAGGCGATGTGCCCACGTTTTCACGTCGACCATGTTCCAGTGCGGCTGATCACCACCTATGCGGGGGTCGGCAGCCAGTGGTTGCGCGAAGGCGTGATGGACCGGCGCAGGCTGAGCCAGCCGGAGGCCGAGCCCAGCGAGCGTGTCGAACAGATTCACTGCGGCGAAGTCGCCCTGCTCAAGGGCACCAAATGGCACGGTAATGAGAATTACGGCTTGATCCACCGGTCACCGGCACTCAAGGCCGACGAGCGCCGATTGATCCTGACACTGGATTGGCTCGCATAACCGCGTAGGATCAAACGCTCTACACGGTCCGAACGATGCCCTTCATGCTGCAGAACATTCCCACCCACGTGATTGCCGGGCCCTTGGGCGCCGGCAAGACCAGCCTCATCAAGCACCTGCTCGCCCAGCGTCCGGCCAACGAGCGCTGGGCCGTGCTGATCAACGAGTTCGGGCAGATTGGCCTGGACGCGGCCTTGCTCACTCAGGATGACGACGGCATTGCCCTGGGCGAAGTCGCCGGAGGCTGTCTGTGTTGTGTGAACGGTGCACCGTTTCAGGTAGGACTGGGCCGTCTGTTGCGCAAGGCCAAGCCCGACCGGCTGTTTATCGAACCGTCGGGCCTGGGCCATCCGGCGCAATTGCTCAAGCAGTTGCGACAGGCGCCCTGGCAGGGCGTGCTGGCCGTCCAGCCTTGCGTGCTGGTATTGGATGCCCAGGCGCTGGCCGCAGGGAAACCATTACCGCCAGCGCAGCAAGAGGCTCTGACGAGTGCCGGGTTGCTGGTGTTGAACAAGGATGAAGGGGTGGACGCTGGGCAGCGCCGAGCGATCGAACTGCAGTTGCCAGAATGCCCGCTCTACTGGACCCGTCAGGCGCAATTGCCCTTGCAACAATTACCCGGCCTGAACGCGCAGGCTTCAGCCGCTGTGGATAACATCGAAGTGCCCGAAGGCCTCGCGCAAATGCCGGCGGTGTGGAGCGATCCCACTCAACCGATCTGCCTGAGTCAGGCCCAAGAGGGTGGTTGGAGTGTCGGCTGGCGCTGGCACCCGAGCCAGCAGTTCGATACCCGCCGCCTCGACCAGTGGCTGACAAGCCTTGAATGGCGCCGCGCCAAACTGGTTATCCACAGCGCCGAAGGGTGGGTTTCGACCAACGCGGTGGATAACAGCGAGCTGACTTGGCAGGCCAGCGAGTGGCGCCGCGATTCACGTATCGAATTGATTTTCAGCGAGCCACAGGACCTGGCTGCCTTGCAGGCCGCACTAAAGGCCTGCCGTTACTGACGGTTCTTGGCGTGGTCCTGGCGCCACTGGCTCAGCTCGATCACCTCGGCACTGGGCAGCGGCGTCTTGATCTCGAACGGGTAGGGCGCCAGTTCGATCTGCGCACTGTGGGCGCCAAATTGGGTGATGGTGCCCGGGTGGCGGGTTTCGCCGGTCACGGTGAATTCAAAGTTGTAGATACGCGCCAGGCGCCGCCGCCCGTTGGCATCTTTCACAAACCCGATGCGCTTGAGCGCCACCGCGCCGTCCAACAGTTCGATGTCGAGCTTGGCGCAATGCTGCTTGACCCGCTCCAGCGCCCGCTCGCGCAGGCCGTGGTTGTGCCACACCCAGGCGGCACCGGTCGCCAGCAGCATCAACACGAAGATGTTTCCCAGGGTCAGCATGCGAAAGACTCCAACAAAGTGAGAGCAGCTTAACTGTGTCGCCGGTCTGTCGTACAGGCTGCGTTTAGTCGCATACTGCGCGGCCAGAATTTCAATGGCTTTACGGAAATCCCGCGCATGAAACGCACACCTCATCTGCTTGCGATCCAGTCTCATGTGGTCTTTGGCCACGCCGGAAACAGCGCCGCCGTATTCCCCATGCAGCGCGTCGGGGTGAACGTCTGGCCGTTGAACACGGTGCAGTTCTCCAACCACACCCAGTATGGCCAATGGGCGGGCGAAGTGCTGGCGCCGCAACAGATTCCGGCGCTGGTAGAAGGCATCGCCGCGATTGGCGAGCTGGGCAACTGCGATGCGGTGCTGTCCGGTTACCTGGGCAGTGCAGACCAGGGCCGTGCGATTCTCAGCGGTGTGGCGCGCATCAAGGCCATCAACCCCAAGGCCCTGTATTTGTGCGACCCGGTGATGGGCCATCCGGAAAAGGGCTGCATCGTGCCCCAGGAAGTCAGCGATTTTCTGCTGGACGAAGCCGCGGCCATGGCTGACTTCCTGTGCCCCAACCAGCTGGAGCTGGACAGCTTTGCCGGGCGCAAGCCGCAATCGCTGTTCGACTGCCTGGCCATGGCCAAGGCGTTGCTGGCGCGCGGGCCGAAGGCGGTATTGGTTAAGCACCTGGATTACCCCGGCAAGCTGCCGGACGGTTTTGAGATGCTGCTGGTGACCGCCGATGGCAGTTGGCACCTGCGCCGGCCGCTGCTGGCGTTTCCGCGTCAGCCCGTGGGCGTGGGCGACCTGACCTCGGGGTTGTTCCTGGCGCGGGTACTGTTGGGCGACAGCCTGTTGGCGGCGTTCGAGTTCACTGCCGCAGCGGTGCATGAAGTGCTGCTGGAAACCCAGGCTTGCGCTAGTTATGAACTGGAGTTGGTGCGTGCTCAGGACCGTATCGCCCATCCGCGTGTACGGTTTGAAGCCACCCCTATAGATCTATAAGTACACAAAACTCCATGTGGGAGCGGGCTTGCTCGCGAATGCGGTGCACCAGACCCTGATGAGCCGGCTGACACACTGCCTTCGCGAGCAAGCCCGCTCCCACAGTTTGATTGGGTTTACAGTTTGAAATCTACGGCGCTTCAGCCTTTGATTTCCTGATACCGCTTCTCCAGCTCCTGGCGGATCTGCCGGCGCTGCTGTGCCTGAACGAACCGGCGCTTATCTTCGCTGTTCTGCGGCTGCAACGGCGGCACGGCGGCCGGTTTGCGCTGGTCGTCCACGGCCACCATGGTGAAGAAGCAGCTGTTGGTGTGGCGCACCGAGCGTTCGCGGATGTTCTCGGTCACCACCTTGATGCCCACCTCCATCGAGGTGTTGCCGGTGTAGTTGACCGACGCGAGGAAGGTCACCAGCTCGCCGACATGGATCGGTTCGCGGAAAATCACCTGGTCCACCGACAACGTCACGACATAGCGGCCGGCATAACGGCTCGCACAGGCGTAGGCCACTTCGTCGAGGTACTTGAGCAGGGTGCCGCCGTGGACATTGCCTGAAAAGTTGGCCATATCAGGGGTCATCAATACCGTCATCGACAGCTGGGCGTTTCCGGGTTCCATAGCACACTCACGGGTTGTAGGCATTTGGTTGGGGGACACCTCTGCGGGTGCTGGACTCTTTGCTGCGCCTTCCTTAACGGGACGCCGGTAGGCGGCTTGCCGTCACGCGTGCACCGATCTGTTTCCATATATTGCACCGGCTTTCTGCCGGAAGTCGCGGTGTTAACCTTCAAAAGCCCACCTCAGGGCATTTCTTACGATCAAGGCAGACTTTTCCTTTCGCTCTTTGCGACATTTCAAAGGCGCGGGCGGAAGTGGGAAAAGTGCCAGTACCCTCAAGGAGCCCCTCGCCATGCACGCCATCAGCTTTATCCAGGACCTGGCCGTGATCATGCTGGTGGCTGGGGTTGTCACCATCCTGTTTCACCGCCTCAAACAGCCGGTGGTCCTGGGCTACATCGTCGCCGGGTTCATCATCGGCCCCCACACCCCGCCATTCGGCCTGATCCACGACGAAGACACCATCAAGACCCTCGCCGAGTTGGGGGTGATCTTCCTGATGTTCTGCCTGGGCCTAGAGTTCAGCCTGCGCAAATTGTTCAAGGTTGGCGCCACTGCGTTTATCGCGGCCTTCCTGGAAATCATCTTGATGATCTGGATCGGCTACGAGATCGGCCGCTGGTTTGACTGGAGCACCATGGACTCACTGTTCCTCGGCGCGATCCTGGCGATTTCCTCCACCACCATCATCGTCAAGGCGCTCAATGACCTGAAGATGAAGAACCAGCGCTTTGCCCAGCTTATTTTCGGCGTGCTGATCGTCGAGGACATCCTCGGCATCGGCATCATCGCCTTGCTGTCGAGCATTGCCGTCAGCGGCACGGTCAGCTCCGGCGAGGTGTTTTCCACGGTCGGCAAACTGTCGTTGTTCATGATTGTTGCGTTGGTCATCGGCATTTTGCTGGTGCCGCGTTTGCTGGCCTACGTGGCCAAGTTCGACAGCAACGAGATGCTGCTGATCACCGTATTGGGCCTGTGTTTCGGTTTCTGCCTGCTGGTGGTCAAGCTGGAGTACAGCATGGTGCTGGGCGCGTTCCTGATCGGTGCGATCATGGCCGAATCCAAGCAATTGATTAAGATCGAGCGACTGATCGAGCCAGTCCGCGACATGTTCAGCGCCATCTTCTTCGTGGCCATCGGCTTGATGATCGACCCGCAGATCCTGCTGCAATACGCCTGGCCGATCGCGGTGATCACTGTGGCCGTGGTGCTGGGCAAAATGCTGTCCTGTGGCCTGGGGGCGTTTATCGCCGGCAATGACGGGCGTACCTCACTGCGCGTCGGCATGGGGCTGTCACAGATTGGTGAGTTTTCCTTCATCATTGCGGCGTTGGGGATGACGCTACAGGTGACCAGCGACTTCCTTTACCCTGTCGCCGTAGCCGTTTCAGCGATTACCACACTGCTCACGCCGTACCTGATTCGTGGTGCCGACCCACTGTCCTTGAAGATTGCAGCGGTCATGCCCAAGCGATTGAGCCGGGTGTTCGGCATGTACGGTGAATGGCTGCGCAGTATCCAGCCCCAGGGCGAAGGCGCGATGCTGGCGTCGATGATCCGCAAGATCATCCTGCAAGTCGGGGTGAACCTGGCGCTGGTGGTGGCGATCTTCTTTGCCGGCAGCTTTTTCGCGGCGCGTATCGGTGGGTATCTGGAAGGCTGGATCAGTGATCCAAGTTGGCAGAAGGCGTTGATCTGGGGTGGGGCGTTGCTATTGTCGCTGCCCTTCCTGATCGCGGCGTATCGCAAGCTCAAGGCGCTGTCGATGCTGTTGGCGGAGATGAGTGTGAAGCCGGAAATGGCCGGGCGGCATACCCAGCGCGTACGACGGGTGATCGCGGAGTTGATCCCGATTCTTTCGTTGCTGGTGATCTTCCTGCTATTGGCAGCCTTGTCGGCCAGCATTCTGCCGACCAACAAGTTGCTGGTGCTGATCGCCGTGGTCACGGCTGCAGTGGCGGCGGTGCTCTGGAGGTGGTTCATCCGCGTGCATACGCGGATGCAGGTCGCCTTGTTGGAGACGCTGGATAACCACAAGGATACGCCCGAACACTGAGGTAAGCGGGCCACTTACTGTGGTGAGCGAGCTTTTTGTGGTGAGCGAGCTTGCTCGCGCTGGGCTGCGTAGCAGCCCCAGTCCAGGCGACGCGTTCTTTCAGGTTTGGCGATGTGAGGCATGGGGCCGCTACGCAGCCCAGCGCGGGGCAAGCCCGCTCACCACAGCGAGCCGGTCACCATGGGTGCAGGGCTCAGCTTTCCAGCCAGACGTCCCGCGCCCAGTGCCACACCGATTCCCAGGTTTCCTCGGTGACGATTTCTTCTTCGCCAGACCACAGCACCACAGTGCCGTCTTCCTCAACGCAGTAGTAGTCGTCGCCGTCCTGGCAGATCGGGATCAGGCTACGATCAACACCGGCGTCCCAGGCGTTGGCGGCCACGTCCGGCAGGTAGGTGTGGGATTGCGGGTCGGTGACGGTCACCGGCTCCAGGCTGCCGTACACCACGTCGCTGACGGTCAGCAGGAATTCACGAAAGACGAACGGGATGTCGATGAACAGTTGTTCCTCGATTTCCACCAGTTGGTCTTCGTCAGGCAGCTCCAAAGGAACCGGGACCGGTTCGTTGGCTTCACGCAATTGTTCGATGATTTCTTCCACGGCCGGGATCCTCTTGCTAGATGGCGCGGTTTATAGGGGCGTTTTATACAGTAGCTCGCTATAAGTGCAACCGTGAAATAGAAAACCCCGGACAGGTCCGGGGTTTTTTGTAACTGCTTGCTCACGCGTGCAAGGATCAGCCGTTCTGGCGGATACCGGCGACCAGCCAAGGCTGGTTGTCGCCCTGGGCACGTTCCATGTTCCAGCTTTCGCTGAACACTTCGCCCTGGTCGAAACGCGAGGTCTTCGACACACCGCTGAAGGTCAGGGTGGCGATAGTCTTGTCGGCGCGGTCATCCACACCTTCCAGCTGGACGCGCAGGTCGTCGATGTAGGTCGACTGGAAAGCATCGCCAATGTCGGCACGTTCGCGCTTGAGGAACTCCAGCAGTTGCGGGGTCACGAACTCGGCGATCTTGTCCATTTCGTTGGCGTCCCAGTGCTGCTGCAGGGACTGGAAGTGGCTACGGGCCGCTTCGACGAAACGCTCTTCGTTGAACCAGGCCGGCGCGTTGATCACCGGACGGGCCGCGGCAGGCGCTGCCGAACCACCGAAGATCGAACCCATGGCTGGTTTTTGCTCGAACACTTCACGTTGCATCGGCGCGCCGGCTGGAGCCAGGTGCTCCTGCTGCTTGCGGCGACGAGCGGCGATAAAGCGAAAGATCACAAAGGCGATGACCGCCAGGATCAGCATGTCGAAGATCTGCATGCCCTGGAAGCCGCCACCCATGAACATGGAAGCGAGCAGGCCACCGGCGGCGATACCGGCCAGGGGGCCCAACCAGCGCGAAGCACCGCCGGCCTTGGCAGCGGCGCCAGCAGCACCGGCTGCGCCTGCGGTCGCGGCTGCACCGCCCATGCCGCCGGCGGATGGAGCCATTTGGCTGGTCTGGTGAGTCGGTGCCGCACCGGAACTTTTGCCGCCACCGAAGCGTTTGGCGTTGGCGTCGATGCTCATCGTCAGGCCGATGCACAACGCCATGGCGATGCTAAGAAAACGTTTCATAAAGGGAATTCCCATTTGTGGATTGCACGCGCGCCATGTTGCACAGGTGGAGTGACAGTGGCTAGCGACATAATGTTTCGGGCTTTTGCGTAAGATCGATTCAGAAGGGTCTGTAGGACTAATTACAGATATTGGCCCGAGCGGGTAAAAAACAAGGGAGGGGCGCGATTCTTCACCTTTTGGAGCCCGGCTTGCCGGCGATAGCAATCTTAAGGCCGCTATCGCCGGCAAGCCGGGCTCCTACAATAAAGGTGCAGTGTTTCAGATGGCTTCGAGCTTCGCGTAACCCATCATCAGCCATTTGCTGCCTTCGGCGAAATTCACCTGCACTCGCGCCTGGGCGCCCGCGCCCTCGAAATTGAGGATCACGCCTTCGCCAAACACTGAGTGCCTTACCTGCTGGCCAAGGCTGAACTGGGTTTCCGGAATCTCGGAACCGGCAAACAAGGTGCTGGCGCTCTGCTGCTGGCCACCACCGAACGGGCGGCTGACACTGTTGGACAGGCGCACTTCCTGGATCAGACCCTTCGGCACTTCACGTACGAAGCGCGACACCTTGTTGTAGGTCTCGCTGCCGTACAGGCGTCGGGTCTCGGCGTAGGTCATCACCAGGTTCTGCATGGCGCGGGTGATGCCCACGTAGGCCAGGCGGCGTTCTTCCTCAAGCCGGCCGGGTTCTTCCAGGCTCATCTTGTGCGGGAACAGGCCTTCTTCCATGCCCACCAGGAACACATAGGGGAATTCCAGGCCCTTGGCGCTGTGCAAGGTCATCAGCTGGATGCTGTCTTCATGCTCATCCGCCTGAGTATCGCCGGCTTCCAGCGAGGCATGACCGAGGAATGCGGCCAGCGGGGTCAGCTCCTCGTCTTCCTCGGTGTTTTCGAACGCACGGGCGGCGCTCACCAGTTCTTCAAGGTTTTCTACCCTGGCCTGGCCTTTCTCGCCTTTTTCCGCTTCGTGGTAAGCGATCAGCCCGGACTGTTCGATCACCGTCTGGGTCATCAGGTGCAACGGCATTTCCGCGCACTTGGCCGCCAGGTTCTCGATCAGCTCGACAAACACGCCCAAAGCGCCGGCTGCGCGGCCGGTCAGGCCTTTGTTGACGATGAGCAAGCGCATGGCTTCCCACATCGACACATCGGCATGGCGCGCATGGTCACGAATCGCTTCGACGGTTTTCTCGCCGATGCCACGCGCCGGGATGTTGATCACCCGCTCCAGCGCCGCATCGTTGCCGCGGCCTTCCAGCAAGCGCAGGTAAGCCATGGCGTTCTTGATTTCCGCACGTTCGAAGAAGCGCTGGCCACCATAGATGCGGTACGGAATGCGCTCGCGCAGCAAGGCTTCTTCCAAGACCCGCGATTGGGCGTTGGAACGGTACAGAATCGCGATGTCGCTGCGCGCCAAGCCGGTCTTCAGCGCGCTTTCGATGGTTTCCACCACGTAACGCGCTTCATCGTGCTCGTTGAACGCGGCGTACAGGTTGATCGCCTCGCCTTCGCCGCCGTCGGTCCACAGCTCTTTGCCCAGGCGCCCGGTGTTATTGGCGATCAAGGCGTTGGCGGCCTTGAGGATCCCGGCGGTGGAGCGATAGTTCTGTTCCAGGCGGATGGTCACCGCGTCCGGGAAGTCTTCGGAATACTGATAGATGTTCTCGATTTTCGCGCCACGCCAGCCGTAGATCGACTGGTCGTCGTCGCCCACCACCATCAGGCTGTCACCGCCCTTGGCCAGCAGGCGCAACCAGGCGTACTGCACGGCGTTGGTGTCTTGGAACTCGTCCACCAGGATGTGGCGGAAGCGTTTCTGGTAATGGGCCAACAGGCCTGGGTTGTCGCGCCACAGGTCGAGGGCGCGCAGCAGCAGCTCGGAGAAGTCGATGACCCCGGCGCGCACGCAGGCAGCCTCGTAGGCTTCATAAATGCTGCGCATGGTGGCCAGGAACAAATCGCCGCTGGCCTGGATATGTTGCGGGCGCAGGCCTTCGTCTTTCTGGCCGTTGATGAACCATTGCGCCTGGCGCGCTGGCCAACGCTGTTCGTCGAGGCCGAGCTCGCGGATCACGCGCTTGACCAGGCGCTGTTGGTCATCGCTGTCGAGGATCTGGAAGGTCTGGGCCAGGCCCGCCTCCTGCCAGTGCGCCCGCAACAGGCGGTGCGCCAGGCCGTGGAAGGTGCCTACCCACATGCCGGCCGGGCTGATGCCCATCAACTGTTCGATGCGGTGGCGCATCTCGGCAGCGGCCTTGTTGGTGAAGGTCACCGACAGGATGGAATGCGGGGACGCGTTTTCGACCTGGATCAACCAGGCGATACGGTGCACCAGCACTCGGGTTTTACCGGAGCCAGCACCGGCCAGGACCAACTGACGGCCAACGGGGGCCGCTACGGCCTGGCGTTGGGCATCGTTGAGGGAGTTCAGCAAAAGGGAGAGATCATCGCGCATCGGCGCATTCTAGGGTGCCCGGGGGAGTGGGGCAAATACCAATGCCGGGTGGTCGACGGAAAACCGCCAGGCTGATGACCGGTCGGTCAATGGCCACAGCCCGCGCGGCGTCTCGCTCAAGCCGTCTGGCCCGGAAGTTTGCGCTGCGCGACCGTGCAGTTTTTATGACGCAGAGCAGTTTGGCCCAGGCGCTTGCTTGTGTATGCTCCGTCGACGTTTCGGGCTCACCATTATAAGAACACTGCCTATGACCCTCAGCACTGACCTGCTCGGCCCCTCAGCGGCCCCCGCGCAGGTTCTTCGCAAACACTACGCCACGGAGATGGCGGTCGAGCGTACGCGCCTGCTGTATCAAGGCTCGCTGCTGCCGACCCTGTTGATGCTGGTCAATGGCCTGGTCTGCGCCTGGCTGTTGTGGAACCCCAAGCAATACATGCTGGACAGCATCTGGCTGGTCTGGCTGCTGGCCCTGGTGGCGATGCGCGTGATCCAAGTGGCGGCGTTCGATTCGGCCATGCCCAGTCGCCAGGCCCAACCGGTGTGGCGGCGTATGTTCATGCTCGGCTCGGCCGTCAGCGGCCTGACCTTGGCTACGGCCGCCATCGCGCTGGTGCCGGTGGACAGCTTCATGCAACAGGCCTGGGTGTTCGGCCTGATCGGCGCGGCGACGCTGTCGGCCAGCGTGGCCTATGCCGTGAGCTTGCCGGCGTTCTTGTCGTTTGCCTTGCCGTGCCTGGTGCCGGCTATCGTCTATTTGTTCTGGACGGGCGATCCGCAGCAGCGCGGTTGGGGCGTGCTTGGCCTGATCCTGCTGGCGTCCTTGAGCCTGGTGGCGTGGCAGGTCAATCGCCTGATCCAGCGCGGGCTGCTGCGCCGTTTTCAGAATCAGGCGCTGATCGAGCATCTGCAACAGGCACAACAGCGCAGCGAGCAGCTCAATCAGGAGTTGGTGCGCGAAGTTGAACAACGTCGTCAGGTCGAGCAAGAACTGCGCGAAGCCCAGATCGGCCTGCAAGACCGTGTGGCCCAACGCAGCCAGGAGCTGGACGCTGCCAGCCTGGCCCTGAATAAAAGCGAAGCGCGCCTGGCCATGGCCCTGCAGGCCAGTGAGTTGGGCCTGTGGGACTGGAACCTGCAAACCGACGAAGTCCATCACACGCAGCTCAAGGAACTGTTCGGCCTGGAGCCGGAATACGTCACGGCGATGCTCAGCCACCTCAAGCCGCGCCTGCATCCCGAAGACCTGCCGCTGCTCAAGCGTGCCTTGGTGGAACACCTTAAGGGTCGCAGCGAGGACTACTTGGTGGAATACCGCGTGCGCCACGGCGATGGGCACTGGGTGTGGATCGAAGACCGTGGCCGCGCCGTAGAGCGCGCGCCCAGTGGGCGGGTGACGCGCATGCTCGGTACACGCCGCGATATCACTGCCGGCAAGGCCCTGGAAGAACAGCAGCGTTTGGCATCGACGGTATTCGAGGCCGCCAGCGAAGGCATCGTGATCCTTGACCCCGACTACAAGCTGATTGCGGTCAACCAGGCGTTTAGTCGTGTCACCGGCTTTGAAACCGACGACATGATCGGCCGCAATGTGGTCGAACTGCCCAGCAGCCGCGATGCACGTCGCCACTTCCCGGTGATCCGCCAGGCGTTGCTCAGCCACGGCACTTGGCAGGGTGAGCTGGTGGAAACGCGCAAGAACGGCGAGCTGTACCCGCAGTGGCTGCAATTGAATGTGGTGCGCGATATCCGGGGAAACGTCAGCCACATCGTGGGCTTCTTCGCCGATCTCTCGGCGCGACGTGAGTCCGAAGAGCGCATGCGCTACCTCACGCATTACGACGAATTGACCGGCCTGGCCAACCGCTCGCTGTTCCGCGAACGGCTGCGCGAGGCCCACCAGCGGGTCCGCCAGGGCGGGCGTAGCCTGGCGCTGCTGCACATCAACCTCGACCGCTTCAAGCTGCTCAATGACAGCCTGGGTCATGAAGTCGCCGACCAACTGCTGCAAAAAATGGCGCGTCGCCTGATCAATGCGTTACCCGAGGCTGACACTATCGCTCGTCTGTCCGGGGATGAGTTCGCCGTACTGTTCGACGCCTACGGCAACCTGTCGAGCCTGGCGCGGGTCGCCACGCGACTGCTGGCCAAACTTCGGGTGCCGGTGACGGTGGAAGGGCATGAGCTGGTGGTGAGTGCCTCGATGGGCGTCAGCCTGTTGCCGGACAATGCGCGGGAGATTTCCGCACTGGTCAGCCAATCCAACATGGCCATGCAGCATGCCAAGCACCTGGGCGGCAATAACTTCCAGTTCTACACCGACAGCCTGCAAGCCAGCACGCTGGAGCGTTTGCAACTGGAAAACCACTTGCGCAAAGCCATTGAGGAGCGCCAGCTCACGGTGTTCTATCAGCCGAAACTGTGCCTGGCCACCGGCAAGTTGAATGCCGCTGAAGCGTTGATCCGCTGGGAGCATCCGCAGTGGGGCATGGTGCCGCCGGGAGACTTTATCGGCCTGGCCGAAGAGACCGGCCTGATCGTGCCGCTGGGCGAGTTCGTGCTGCGCGAGGCCTGCTGGCAGGCGTGTGAATGGCAGCGCCAGGGCCTGGCGCCGATCCGGGTGTCAGTGAACCTGTCGGTGCATCAGCTGCGCCAGGGCAAGCTGGTCAGCCTGGTGCGCCAGGTGCTCGAAGAGACCGGCCTGGATCCGCAGTACTTGGAGTTGGAGCTGACCGAAAGCCAATTGCTCGACAGCGTCGAACACATCATCGCGACCTTCCAGCAACTGCGGGACCTGGGCGTGAAGCTGGCGATCGACGATTTCGGCACCGGTTATTCGTCCCTCAGCTACCTCAAGCGCATTCCCGTGGACTACGTGAAGATCGACCAGACCTTCATCCGTGGGCTGGGCCAGGGGCGTGAAGACGCCGCTATCACCCGCGCCATTATCGCTATGGCCCACGGCCTTGCGCTCAAGGTGGTGGCTGAAGGCGTGGAAGATCAGCAGCAGTTGGATTTCCTGCGCGGTGAGCGTTGTGACGAAGTGCAGGGCTATTTGATCAGTCGGCCGATGCAGGCCGAAGGGCTGGCAGATTTGTTACGGAAAAATGCAGATTTTCCCTAGTGATGCCTGGGGCGCCCCTGTGGCTACAACTTGGCCGCCCTTAGATTCAAAGGGGAGCAGGGCGATTTAGTGATGCGTCGGACGGGCAAAACGACAATTCTTGTAGTATAACTACAAGCTTGCTACATCCCTGGCCCTGCCCATAACAAGAGTCCTGCCCTTTGAACCTGTTGCAACATATCGCCCAGTCGCGCCACCTGTTACGCAAATCGGAACTCAAGGTTGCCGATCACGTGCTGCTTGACCCTGCGGCTGTGATGCACAGTTCCATGGCCGACCTGGCGCACAGCGTGGGCATCAGCGAACCGACCATCGTGCGCTTCTGCCGCGCTATTGGTTGCTCCGGGTTCCAGGACTTGAAACTCAAGCTGGCGCAAAGCCTGGCCGCTGGAGCCAGCTTCGGCCAATTTGCGATCCATGAAGACGACTCCGTCGCCGACTACAGCCTGAAAATCTTCGACACCACCTTGCACACCCTGATGGAAGTGCGCGAGAAGCTCGACCCGGTGGAGTTGCAAAAGGCCGTGACCGCCATGTCCCAGGCCCAGCGTGTCGAGTTCTATGGCTTTGGTGCTTCGGGCGCGGTGGCTGCCGATGCCCAGCACAAATTCTTCCGTTTGCTGCTCACCGCCGCGGCCTACAGCGACCCGCACATGCAAGCCATGTCGGCGGTGACCTTGAAGCCTACGGACGTGGCCATCTGCATTTCCCAGTCGGGGCGCTCCAAAGACCTGCTGATCACCGCCAACCTGGTACGTGAAAGCGGTGCGTCGCTGATCACCCTGTGCCCGAGCCAGACGCCGTTGGCGGAACTGTCTACGGTCAATCTGGCGATCGACGTGCATGAAGACACCGAGATTTACACGCCACTGACTTCGCGCATCGCCCACCTGGTGGTGATCGACGTGCTGGCGATGGGCGTGGCGATGGCGCGTGGGCCGAGCCTGGTCAACCACCTCAAGAGCGTGAAGCGCAGTTTGCGTAGCCTTCGCCTGTCGCCCAAGTCCGTCAAAGCATTGGATGATTGATCAAACTTTCATCAGTTTGTAATCCCCGCGCCGCCAAACCGTCATCGCCCAGGGCCATCCTGAACTCCCCGCACTCGCATTGGGAGACTCCAAATGGCCCGGCCCTACGAAGACAGCAACAGCTCCGTTAAAACCCGTCGTCAGCAGGAAGACCAACGCCGCATGGCGTTCCGTCGCGCAATCGAAGACCGTTGCGAGGAGCGCCAGTTGCTCCAGAGCATCAGTGACTACCCGGAACTCCACTGGCAGGCACCCGCGGCTGCCCAGCGAAACGCTCAGCCAGCGCGCTGATCTGCACCCTTTCGCTGCGGATAAAGCCCAGGAACGCATGGGCTACCGGTGACAGGCGCTTGGCCTTGGCCTGTACCAGGCACCAACTGCGGTACAGCGGCAGCTCTTCCACCGGCAGCTCCTTGAGCCCGCCGGTGGCCAGTTCCATGTTGACCGCGTGACGCGTCATCAGCGCCACGCCCAACCCCGCGCATACACACTCACGCTGCGCCTCGGCCGAGGCCACTTCCACCGTCTGGGTGAAGTGCACGCGTTTCTCCTTGAAATACTCCTCGCACGCCAGCCGCGTACCGGAACCCGGTTCGCGCACTAGCAGTGTGTAGGGTTCCAGATCCTGCAGGCGCAGCGGCCCTTGCAGGCTCAGCGGGTGATCGGGTGGCGCCACGGCGACGATCGGGTTGTTGAGGAACGGCAGGAATTCCAGGCCCATGTCCTGAGGCACCATGGACATGATCACCAAGTCATCGCGATTGTCCGAAAGCCTGCGGATCACCTGGGCGCGGTTCACCACCGTGAGGTGTAACTGCACTTCCGGGTGCTGGCGCTTGAAGGCGGCAAACAGGTGCGGCACGAAGTACTTGGCGCTGGACTCAATCGCCAGCTTCAACTGGCCTTGCAGCGAACCCTGCATGTCCGACAGCTGCATATCGAGGTTTTCCAGGCGCCCGAAAATGTCGCGACTCGCCCGCTGCAAGGCTTCAGCGGCCTCGGTCATGTAGAGCTTTTTGCCGACATAATCGAACAGCGGCTGCCCGATCAGCTCTTCCAACTGGCGAATTTGAAGGCTAACGGCGGGTTGTGTGAGGGACATTTCCTCGGCAGCGCGGCTGTAGGAGCGCAAATCGCACACTTCATTGAAGATTTGCAATTGACGCAATGTCATACGCATCAATGACTTACGCATTTTTAGCACACTCCCGCCGAACTTGATGAGGTCAACTATAAGTCTTTACTTATGCACGACCCAATAATTATTGATTTTTGTTAATCCCTCTGCGGGCTTAGTGTGTGTCTCGCGACTGTCATGAAACATTTGGTCACGCGCCGACCCGGATCCAGCGGGTCAAAAAACGCAGCAATCGGCTCAAGGGAATTTCCAAGTGATAAAAAAGATCCTGATCGCCAACCGTGGTGAAATTGCCGTACGAATCGTGCGTGCCTGCGCCGAGATGGGCATTCGCTCGGTCGCGGTCTACTCCGACGCCGACCGCCACGCGTTGCACGTCAAGCGTGCCGACGAAGCCCACAGCATTGGTGCAGAGCCGCTGGCTGGCTACCTGAACCCGCGCAAGCTGGTGAACCTGGCGGTGGAAACCGGTTGTGATGCGCTGCATCCCGGCTACGGCTTTTTGTCGGAGAACGCCGAACTGGCGGACATCTGCGCCGAACGTGGCATCAAATTCATTGGCCCGTCGGCGGAAGTGATTCGCCGCATGGGCGACAAGACCGAAGCGCGACGCAGCATGATCAAGGCCGGTGTGCCGGTCACGCCGGGCACCGAAGGTAACGTTGCGGACATCCACGAAGCACTCACCGAAGGCGACCGCATCGGTTACCCGGTGATGCTCAAGGCCACCTCCGGTGGTGGTGGCCGTGGTATCCGTCGCTGCAACAGCCGCGAAGAACTTGAACAAGCCTTCCCGCGTGTCATCTCCGAAGCTACCAAGGCCTTCGGTTCGGCGGAAGTGTTCCTGGAAAAGTGCATCGTCAACCCCAAGCACATCGAGGCGCAGATCCTCGGTGACAGCTTCGGCAACGTGGTGCACCTGTTCGAGCGCGATTGCTCGATCCAGCGTCGTAACCAGAAGCTCATTGAAATCGCTCCAAGCCCGCAACTGACACCGGAACAGCGCGCCTACATCGGCGACCTGTCGGTACGTGCCGCCAAGGCGGTGGGCTACGAGAACGCCGGCACCGTGGAGTTCCTGCTCGCCGAGGGCGAGGTGTACTTCATGGAGATGAACACCCGCGTGCAGGTGGAACACACCATCACCGAAGAAATAACCGGGATCGACATCGTCCGCGAACAAATCCGCATCGCCTCGGGCCTGCCGCTGTCGGTGAAACAGGAAGACATCCAGCACCGTGGCTTCGCGTTGCAGTTCCGTATCAACGCCGAAGACCCGAAAAACAACTTCCTCCCGAGCTTTGGCAAGATCACCCGTTACTACGCGCCCGGCGGTCCTGGCGTGCGCACCGACACGGCGATCTACACCGGCTACACCATCCCGCCGTTCTACGACTCCATGTGCCTGAAACTGGTGGTGTGGGCGTTGACCTGGGAAGAAGCCATGGACCGTGGCCTGCGTGCCCTGGACGACATGCGCCTGCAAGGCGTGAAGACCACCGCCGCCTATTACCAGGAAATCCTGCGCAACCCGGAATTCCGCAGCGGCCAGTTCAACACCAGCTTCGTTGAAGCCCACCCTGAACTGACCAACTACTCGATCAAGCGCAAACCCGAAGAGCTGGCCCTGGCCATCGCCGCCGCCATCGCCGCCCACGCAGGCCTGTGAGGAATACAACAATGTCCAAGAAAATCTTTGTCACCGACACCATCCTGCGCGACGCCCACCAATCGTTGCTCGCGACCCGCATGCGCACCGACGACATGCTGCCGATCTGCGACAAGCTCGACAAAGTCGGCTACTGGTCCCTGGAAGTCTGGGGCGGCGCGACCTTCGACGCCTGCGTGCGCTTCCTGAAAGAAGACCCGTGGGAGCGCCTGCGCAAACTGCGCGCCGCGTTGCCCAACACCCGCCTGCAAATGCTGCTGCGCGGCCAGAACCTGCTGGGCTACCGCCACTACAGTGACGACGTGGTCAAGGCATTCGTGGCCAAGGCCGCCGTTAATGGCATCGACGTATTCCGCATCTTCGACGCCATGAACGACGTGCGTAACCTGCGCGTGGCCATCGAAGCGGTGAAAGCCGCCGGCAAACATGCCCAAGGCACCATCGCCTACACCACCAGCCCGGTGCACACCGTTGAAGCGTTCGTGGCCCAGGCCAAGCAACTGGAAGCCATGGGTTGCGATTCCATCGCGATCAAGGACATGGCCGGTCTGCTGACGCCATATGCCACCGGCGAACTGGTCAAGGCGCTGAAGGCCGAGCAGGCCCTGCCGATCTTCATCCACTCCCATGACACGGCTGGTTTGGCCGCGATGTGCCAGCTCAAGGCCATCGAAAACGGTGCCGACCACATCGACACCGCCATTTCCAGCTTCGCCTGGGGCACCAGCCACCCAGGGACCGAGTCGATGGTCGCCGCCCTTAAAGGCAGCGAATTCGACACCGGCCTGAGCCTGGAACTGCTGCAGGAAATCGGTCTGTACTTCTACGCCGTGCGTAAGAAATACCACCAGTTCGAAAGCGAATTCACCGCCGTCGACACCCGTGTGCAAGTCAACCAGGTGCCGGGTGGGATGATTTCCAACCTCGCCAACCAGTTGAAGGAGCAGGGCGCACTCAATCGCATGAGCGAAGTGCTGGCCGAAATCCCGCGCGTACGTGAAGACCTCGGCTTCCCGCCTCTGGTGACGCCGACCTCTCAGATCGTCGGCACCCAGGCGTTCTTCAACGTGCTGGCCGGCGAGCGCTACAAGACCATCACCAACGAAGTGAAGCTCTACCTGCAAGGCGGCTACGGCAAGGCGCCTGGCACCGTGAACGAGAAGTTGCGCCGCCAGGCCATCGGCAGTGAAGAAGTGATCGACGTACGCCCGGCCGACCTGCTCAAGCCGGAAATGACCAAGCTGCGCGGCGAAATCGGCGCGTTGGCCAAGTCCGAAGAAGACGTGCTGACCTACGCCATGTTCCCGGACATCGGGCGCAAGTTCCTCGAAGAACGCGACGCCGGCACCCTGACGCCGGAAGTGCTGTTGCCGATTCCTGAAGCCGGCGGCGTGGCCCGTGCCGGTGGCGAAGGCGTGCCGACCGAGTTCGTCATCGACGTGCACGGTGAAAGCTACCGCGTGGACATCACCGGTGTGGGCGTGAAGGCTGAAGGCAAGCGTCACTTCTACCTGTCCATCGACGGCATGCCGGAAGAAGTGGTGTTCGAACCGCTCAACGAGTTTGTCAGCGCCGGCGGCAGCAAGCGCAAGCACGCCACTGCGCCGGGTCATGTCAGCACCGCAATGCCGGGCAATATCGTAGACGTGCTGGTCAAGGAAGGCGACGTGGTCAAGGCCGGCCAGGCCGTGCTGATCACCGAAGCCATGAAGATGGAAACCGAAGTGCAGGCAGCGATTGCCGGCAAGGTGGCCGCCGTTCATGTGGCCAAGGGCGACCGGGTCAACCCTGGCGAAATCCTGATTGAAATCGAAGGCTGATACAGCCTTCGACACGACCGTTTAATCCTCGGGGGGGCAGGTGCTCCCCTTTTTTTTGCCCGAAATTTGACCGGGTTAGAAGCTCATCCTCCATTGGCCCATCAAGCCTTGGTTACGGCTGTTTGTACCGGCTTGGGCGCTGTAGGTCAGGCCTAAGGTGTGTTGTGTCGACAACGCGAGGTCCAGGCCGGCTTGCAGGTCCAGGCTATTGCGGTCGAGCGAGGTGCCCTTGACGGTGAAGCCGTCTATCAGTCCTGGCAGGGCACGGTAGGAATGGCGGACTTTGCTGTCGACTTCGCCGTAGAGGTGCTTCCAGCCTGTGCTGAGGTGAGGGGTGAGGCTGATCTGCCTATCGAACCGATACACCGTTGCCAGGCGCAGGCCGAAGGTGCTGCTCAGGTTTTGTTGGGTTTGCGCGCCCACGTTCAACGCCGTCAAACCTCCCGTTTCCTTGAAACTGTCGCGGTGGTAGCGTTGGAAGCCGATGCCAGCGAAGGGCTCGACGCTGACATCGGTGCTGCCCAGTTGATAGCCCAGCTCGGAGAACAGGGTTTGGCTTTGAGCGTTGTAGCTGCCCTTTAGCTGCTCCTTGTAGTCGAGCAGGTTGACGTTACGTTTGTTCCGGCCGGCATGGTCGCTGTAGATCGCTCCCAGGCGCAGGGCCAGTGGCCCGTCCGTACGCACGGCATAACCCCCCAGGTGCCAGCTGTCCAGGTCGGCGGAGAAGCGTTGTGCATTGAGATTGCTGCTGGATTTGGCGCCCATGACCCCAACCCGCCAAGCATGATCCAGTGCCCAGTCGGCACCCAACAACAGACCGTGGGTATCGTGTTTCAGGCCGGCGCTGCCGCCTTGTTTGTCGAGGCTGCCGCCGTTGCCCACGCCCTGCACCCAGAAGTGACCGTCGTCGTCAGCGGGCAGCGTGCGCAGCGTCGAGAGCAATTGGTTACTCAGTTGCTGCGTGGTGTTTTGCGTTGCGCCAGCGAGGTTGGCGTTCTGGCTACCGGCCAATTGCTCAAGGCTTGCGCCGATCCCACCGGGTTGCTTATCCAGCGCATCGCCAAATTTTTCCAGGGCTTTGATTTCCTCGGAGGTCAGCTCCCCGGACTCAAGTAACCTTATCAGCGCGGGCTCCAGCACCTCGGCCACTTGCAAGCCATTGTGCGAGGTGGCTCTCTGGGTGAGGTAGCTATCGAGTGGGGCGGCTTCGATTTCGGGCTCGTCAAACCACTCATCTGGCAGCGCATCGTAGGGTTGAAACATGTAGGGCGTGTATTCGATATCGCCTCGCGCTTGCGCGGATTGAAGGCTGGCGGCGCTGAGGGCGAGGGCGATGACAAATGCAAGTCTGTGCTGTGTAAAGGGCATGAATTCCCAACCTCTGATGAATGAGGCCGGGAATTTAGCGAGATGGCGAGGCGATAACTGTCAGGCTACCGACCTCTGGTTTGCGAGAGTTGTCTCTAGTGCGGCGCGATTAAAACGCATCTGTTATTGGCCGCCTTGAGCTTAGCGGTTGATGGATTTGCATTTTATTGCGTTTTTTAGGCAGCTTTCTTTGATTCTATGCACTATATTGCAGTTTAAGTGACGAACCTTGACTTCCAGGTGCATTAAATTGCCAATAGACACCCCTCTCAGGCTCACCCTCCAGGTTTTTGAAACGGGCCGTTGGCAGGATGCGATGACCTTGGATTTTGCCGAGCCGCAAAAAGGCTTCGACAGCCCGTGTCGTTTTGGCTACGAGTCTGACTATTTGGTCAGCCATTACGAGCAGATTGAAACCCTGTTTGCCAAGGCGGTCAGTGCAAGAGTGCCGTTGAACTGGGAGCAGGGAGCGCTAAAACAAGCCCCTGCCTTTCTGTATGACATCGCACCCGCTGGCGACGCAAAGCGCTTTCTTATGGCGCGAATTGGGCAGGATAAACCTGACGGAATCAGAGAGGATCTATTTCTGCTGGCGCGCAGTACACCCGCGCCCGTTGGCCATATGCGCGTCAAGGAAGCCCTCCAGACAGAAGATGGGCGGCGAGCGATAGGGTTCGAGCGAAAAGAGGTAGTGGGGCGCGACAATCGCTTTCTTGAGTACGCTTACGAGGAGGGCGCCGCGATTGGCGGTGCTACCGGCGCGGGGGGGGAAGCGCCTAAATTGTTGCTGGCGCAAAGCCGTGAAGGACTGCTGTATCCCGATGCTGTGCTGGCCGATGAGCAGGTGAGCCAGCACTGGTTTGTCAAGTTTTCCCGAAACAAGGGTTTGCAAAGCGACCAAGACATCCTTCGAAGTGAGTACCACTATTACAAGGCCATTCAGGCGCTTGGAATTGATACCGTCGCGGCCGAGGGCCTGACGCTTGAGGACGCCGACGGGATTAAACCGAGCTTATGGATGCATCGATTCGACCGCAGTGTCGGTGCCCAAGGGGTCAAACGTTTAGCGGTCGAGTCGATATTCTCATTGTCGGGTATAGCAGTTGACGCCGCTGGCATGAACCATATGAGTGTGCTGGAAATGCTAGTCGGGTTTTGGCGCGCAGCGGGCCAGGATGAGCAGGTGACTGACCTCGTAGCCGAGTACTTGCGCCGCGATTTGCTGAACAAGATTTTGGGTAATTCAGACAATCACGGGCGCAACATCTCGATCATCCGCGGTGATGACAGCCTGCGTCTGGCTCCAATTTACGATCTGGCGCCTATGGTCATGGATGACGCAGGCATCAGCCGCTCGACCAAATGGCCGCGCTCATTGGAGTTGGCAGGTGAGGTTGATTGGCGTGGCGTTTGTGATGCCCTTTCGCAATTTGTCGATCCTGCACTGGCCTTTGAACGCCTGCGCCAAGATGCAGAACACCTACGAGCACTACCCGACATCCTGGTTGCCAGCGGTCTACCGGAAGTCACCTTGAACCATCCACAAATTGGCTTGCGTGACCTTGATCAGCGCTTGAAAACCTGGGGGTTGAGATGAGCCTTTCGATTGATCAGCGGGCGCGCGTCATTGAGAGTATTGAACAAGGCCTAACCAATGGTTCGCTTGAGATAGGCGACGCCGTACGCCGTCTGCGCACCGAAGTCACTGGCCTGCACCAAAGCCAATTTGCCAGGATGTGCAAAATCTCGGTGCGGACCTTGGTGCATATCGAGCATGGCGAGGGCAATCAGACCCTGAAGTCGCTGAATGCGGTGTTCAGGCCGTTCGGGTTGAGGATGGGCGTGGTGAAGGTTCGGCGCGATCTTTGACGCGACTGTTCCCACCCCTGTGGGAACAATCCTCTACATCATCAGGCCCGGCACTGCGCCAGGCTTTTCACCTGCCCGTCACCGCTCTGATTGGCCTGCGACAACCACTCCTCAAAACCCGCCTCAATCTTCGGCCACTCCGAATCGATGATCGAGTACCACGCGGTATCCCGGTTCTTGCCTTTCACCACTGTGTGCTGGCGGAACACGCCCTCAAAGCTGAACCCCAATCGCTCGGCTGCGTATTTGGAACGGCCATTGGCGTTGTTGCACTTCCACTCCAGGCGGCGGTTGCCTTGGTCGAACGCGTATTTGGCCAGCAGGTATACCGCCTCGGTGCTTTTCGGCGAGCGCTGCATCGGCGCGCCAAAGGTGACGTGGCCGATTTCAATGCGACCTTGCTCGGGGACGATGGACATCAGGCTGAGTAGACCCTGAACCTGGCCGGTGACGCGGTCGATCACACTGAAGAAATACGGGTCTTTGTGGGCCGCGTGGTTGTTCAGCCAGTCATTGAAGGCGCTGCGCTCCGGGAATGGGCCGTAGGGCAAGTAATCCCACAGTTTCGGGTCGGCATTGGGACCTTGCAGCGCTTGAAATAAATCATCGCCATGGCGCGTGGGGTCGAGTTTTTCCAGGCGGATAAAACGCCCTTCAAGCAGTTGCACGGTCGGTGCCGGGACGCCTTTCCAGTCGGCGAGAGAAGTGGACATGCTGCGCTCCTTAAAGGCCTTTGCGAAATTGGATGAAACCCGGGCGTTCGGCGATGCGTTCGTACAGCTGGATCGCGGTGGCGTTGGTTTCGTGGGTCAGCCAGTGCACCTTGGCACATCCATCGGCCTTGGCGGTGGTGTAGACGAATTCGATCAGCTTGCGGCCGACACCGGTGCCGCGTTGGGCCGGATCCACCAACAGATCCTGCAGGTAGCAGGAGTTTTCGATGCTCCAGTTGGAACGATGGTAGATGAAGTTGACCATGCCCACCGCCTTGCCATCCTGCCAGGCCAGCGCCGAATGGGTCGGCTCGTTGGCGTCGATCAGGCGTTGCCACGTGCTTTGGCTCACAGCGTCCGGCAGTTCGGTGTTGTAGAACGTCAAATATGCCTGCCACAACGGCAACCACGCGGCGTGGTCGGCGGCGGTGACGGGGCGGATGTCGATCGGGCTCATTCAGAAGCTCCTTGGGGAATAAAGCGGGCGAGGGTCTGGTCGCGCACGTCGGGGCTGGCGGCCAGGCCTTCGCGTACGCCAGCCATGTCGGCCGGGCTGCGGTTCTGGCTGAGTTTGCGTTTGCCGATCAGGCGCTCCACCGGCAGGGCGAAGCCGACGATGGCCTTGAGCATGCCGTCAATGTAGTCAGCCGGGGCGTCGCTGACTTTCCAGGGCTGGGCGCGCCCTTCTTCATGGCGATCCGTCAGCGCCGTGACCACGCTGAGCAAGCGCTCGGCGTCGCTGAACACCTCAGGTGTGCCATAGGCGTGCACCGCGATGTAGTTCCAGGTGGGCACCACTTTGCCGTGCTCGGCCTTGGCTGGGTAAAACGCCGGGCTGATATAGGCCTCGGCACCGGCAAAAATGACCAGGGCTTCGCTACCGTTCTGCAAATCCCTCCACTGAGGATTGGCTTTGGCCAGGTGCCCGTACAGCGTGCCGTTCGCGCCCTCATCGGGGTTAAGCAACAGCGATAAGTGGCTGGCCAGCAAGCCTTGCTCACCAACGGTCACAAGCTGTGCCAGGCGAGTGTGCTGGATCAGTTGCTGGATTTCGGGCAAATCATCGAGGGCAAAGGCGCGCGGTGTGTACATGCAAATATTCCTTGGCGAATGCTTGCATCCTAGGCAGGCTAATGGCTGGTTTAAAGATCCATCTGGCAGCCATTTCATAGGTCCAATATGTCGCCTGTCTCACCGCCCTTGTCGTTCAACCCCGCCGGTATTGAGCTGGACCGCCGCCAAGGGCTGACGCGCCAGCTGTATGAAGCCCTGCGCCAGCGCGTGCTGGACGGGCGGCTGGTCAGCGGCACGCGCTTGCCGGCTACCCGTGACTTGGCGGCAGCGTTGTCGATTTCCCGTAACAGCGTGGTGCGCGCCTATGACCAGTTGTATGCGGAGGGGTTTATTGAGAGTCGGGTCGGTGACGGCACTTACGTCGCCCAATTGCCCACGGCTAAAAAACTATCCACAAAAGTATCCACAGGGTTATCGACAGGCTTATCCCCAGCCTTATCCACAAAATGGGCCAATTTACCGCAGGATCTGGACAGTGAAGTTATCCACAGCGGGGGCTTGGCGCAGATAAAAACCAACCATCTGCCCCAGCCTCCAGCGGGACCGCCACGGGCATTTCGGGTAGGCGTACCGGCGTTCGATCTGTTCCCATTTGAGGTATGGGCCAAGCTGAACGGGGCGTTTTGGCGCAAGCCGGACCTGGAACAACTCTGTTACGGCGACCCGGCGGGCGACGGTCGCTTGCGCGGTTTGATCGCCGCCTACCTGCGTAGCTCACGGGGCATGCAGTGCACGGCTGAACAAATAGTGATCACCAGTGGCGCGCAGCAGGCGATCAGCCTTTGTGCACAGTTGCTGGTAGAGCGCGGTGACGGCGTGGCGGTGGAAAACCCTGGCTATCGCGCAGCCGGGCATGCGTTCGCCCTGGCAGGCGGAAAGTTGCACGGCGTGCCGGTGGATGGCGAGGGCATTGATTGCCAGGTGCTCAACACCCTGCAGGGCTGCCGGGTGGCTTACGTCACGCCGTCCCATCAGTATCCGTTGGGGGTGGTGATGAGCCTGGCGCGACGCCTGGAATTGCTCGCCTGGGCCGAGCGCACGGGTGGCTGGATCATCGAGGATGACTACGACGGCGAGTACCGTTACAGCGGCGCACCGTTGTCGCCCCTGGCGGCCCTGGATCGTAGCGGAAGGGTGCTCTACGTCGGTACTTTCGGCAAGGTGGCGTTTCCCGCGTTGCGCCTGGGCTATCTGGTTTTGCCGGTGGGACTGGTGGACGCATTTTCCCGGCGGCGTGCGGTGGACATGCGCCATTCCGAAGTGAGTACCCAGGCGGTGATGGCCGAGTTCATGGCGGCCGGGCATTTCCAGCGGCATATCCGGCGTATGCGCCGAGCCGCACTCAGTCGGCGTAACGCATTGCTGAACGGCTGGCCAAGCGAGCTGCCGGGCGTGGACAACCTGCCAAATACGGCCGCTGGGTTGCACCTTACCGTGCGGGTGGACAGCCTGGCCCGCGAACACCAATTGGTGGAGCAGGCCCGCGCCGTGGAGGTGGAGGTCAATGGCCTGAGCAGCTATTGGCTACCCGACTCCAGCACCCCGCCCGATCAGCGTGCCGGGCTGGTGCTGGGGTTTGCCGCAGTGCCGGAGGCGGCGATCAGCCAGGCGTTGGGTCGATTGCGCGAGGCCTGGACAGGTTAGGCGACGGGCTTAGGCGGTATAGCGTTGAGGAACCGCTACGTCTGTGACCGAAGTACGCGAGTCAACTACCTACCGACATACCGAAAGGATGGCCCTCTACCTTGGCGTTGATAGCCGGGGCATTGTGCTCGCGGCGCCTAAGGTCCCCGAAACGATTGAGGGTAAGACGGATTACTTGCAGGAGTACGAGGTTCAGGACCTCAGCGCGGGCAACAAGCCTTTGTGGTATGCGCATTTTCACTATGCCAGTCTGCAAGCCCCTGACCAGCAACCGACTGCCGCTCACCTGAAAACGGCGGCCCAGCGCAGGCTGAGCCGCGAGTATGAAAACAATACCGGCCAAAGGGTTTATCGCGGGCCCCTCGCCAATGCGGCGGCTCGCGAGATTTTCCTGGGGAGCCCCGTGGCTTGAGAGGCGACGCTCGTTACGTGCCCGACTTGATCTTGGTCCAGGCCCGCGTCCTGGCGCGTTCCGCATCTCGGCCCAGCGGCTTCAAGGTATACAGCGTGGCCATCGCCGCCTCGGTGGGGTACAGGTTGGGGTTGTTGCGGATTGCTGCATCGACCTGCTCGGTAGCGTCCTTGTTCGGGTTGGGGTAGCCGACGAAATCGCTGATTGGGGCGATCACCTGCGGTTGCAGCAGGTAGTTAATAAAGGTGTAGGCGTCCTGCGGGTTTTTCGCACCTTTGGGAATGGCGAGCATGTCGAACCAGATCGGCGCGCCTTCTTTGGGCAGGCGCATGTCTACGGTCACGCCGTTCTTGGCCTCCTTGGCCCGGTTGGCGGCCTGGGAGAAGCTGCCGGAATAGCCGACGGCCACGCAGATGTCACCGTTGGCGATGTCGGCCATGTACTTGGACGAGTGGAAATAGGTGATGTACGGGCGGATTTTCATTAGCAGCGCTTCGGCTTTCTCATAATCTTTGGGGTTGCTGCTGTTGGGGTCCAGGCCCAAGTGTTGCAGGGCCAGGGGCAGGATTTCCGAAGGCGAGTCCAGCAGGGCGACACCACATTGCTTGAGCTTGCTGATGTTCTCTTCCTTGAAAATCAGGTCCCAGCTGTCGACCGGTGCGTCGCTGCCCAACGCTGCATTGACCTTGTCGGGGTTGAAGCCGATCAGGATGGTGCCGTACATGTAGGGCACGGCGAATTTGTTGCCCGGGTCATTGGCTTCGATCAGCTTCATCAGCTTGGGGTCGAGGTGGTTCCAGTTGGGCAGTTGGCTGCGGTCCAGCGGTTGGAAAACTCCGGCCTCGATTTGCTTGGCCAGGAACACATTGGACGGCACTACCACGTCATAGCCGGAGTTTCCGGTGAGCAGTTTGGCTTCCAAGGCTTCGTTGGTATCGAAGATGTCGTACACCAATTTGACCGTCGGGTTTTGTGTCTTGAAGTCTTCGAGCGCTTTGGGTGTGATGTAGTCGAACCAGTTGTAGACCCGCAGGGTTTTCTCTTCGGCGTGGGCCGCGCCGCCGAGAACGGCAGCGCAGAGGGCAACGTACTTGAGCATCTTCATGGTGCTGATCCTTGTTCGAAACCTTCGAGGACGTTAACGGCGTTGATGCCGATTTCTTCGACGGCGTAGCCGCCTTCCATCACGAACAGCGTGGGTTTGCCCAGGCGGGCGATACGTGCGCCCATCGCCAGGTAGTCCGGGCTGTCGAGTTTGAACTGCGAGATAGGGTCGTCCTTGAAGGTGTCCACGCCCAGGGATACGACGATGATGTCGGCGCCATAGCGTTCAATCTCGGCGCAGGCCTCTTCAAGCGCTGTGCTCCACTGGTCCCAGCCGGAACCTGCCGGCAGCGGGTAATTGAAGTTGAAGCCTTCACCTGCACCTTCGCCCAACTCATCGGCATAACCGAGAAAAAACGGGAACTCTGCTTCCGGGTGGCCGTGGATCGAGGTGAACAGCACGTCGCTGCGCGCATAGAAAATCGACTGCGTGCCGTTGCCGTGGTGGTAGTCGACGTCGAGGATCGCGACCTTCTGGTGGCCGTGATCGAGAAAGGCCTGGGCGGCGATGGCGGCGTTGTTGAGGTAGCAATAACCGCCCATCAAATCGCTGGCAGCGTGATGGCCTGGCGGGCGACACAGCGCGAAAGCACTGTGCGCGCCTTGCTGGATCGCCTGTTGCGCCGTGAGCGCCACTTGCGCCGCGCTATAAGCTGCTTGCCAGGTGCCGGCGGTGATCGGCGCGCCGCCGTCGAAACTGTAGTAACCGAGTTGGCCGTGCAGGCTGGTGGGCAACACACGGCGCAAGGTGCGAGCGGGCCAGGTGTAGGGCAACAGGTCGCCGTCCTGGCCGTAGGCGGTCCAGCGTTGCCAGGCGCCTTGGAAGAAGTCGAGGTAGTCGCGGCTGTGGATGCGTTGCAGCGGTGCCAAGCCTAAGTCCTGCGGGGCGTGGACCGGGCCCAGTTCGCGGTCTTTTACCCGTTGCAGCACGTGATCGGCCCGCGAGGGCATTTCGAAGCAGGGCATCAGTTGCCCGTCCATCAGTTCACAACGGCCGTGGTGCAGGTGGTGATCGTCTGAGTAGATCGTCAGCATTTGTTGTTCTCCGCAAGCTGTGTCAGTCAATGCAGTCTTGCGGTGGGGGCGTTTTAAGAAAACGGCAAGAGCGGCCAAAAGGGGATAAATACGGCCAAATTGTGTGTCCGCAATTCGCCCCGTTAGCGCGCATCGGCGCGCCATTGCGATGCGTCAGGGGCGAAATTGACTGGGGGCCACACCACTCCAGCGTACAAATGCGTGGCGAAAGCTGGCGGTTTCACTGAAACCGAGTTGTTCGGCGATTCGGTAGATTGGCAGCTCGTCCTGCCCCAGCAACTGTTTGGCTCGGTCGAAGCGCAGCTCGTCGAGCAGTTCTTGGTAGCTGCTGCCCAAGTCATGCAGACGCCGACGCAAGGTTCGCGCGGAACAGTTCATCTGCTCAGCCAAACCTTCAATACCGGGCGCGGCGTGGAGCTGGGCGGCGAGCAGACGGCGGATTCGACCCAGCCAGGCCTGACGCCCGGTGAACTCCAGGTTCTGCTTGCGACAGCGATCGGTCACGGCTTGATGGGTGACGGCGTCGGCCAATGGCAGCGGCTGGTCGAGCCAGCGCTTATCAAACGCGAAGGCGTTGGCGCTGGCTTCAAAATGCAGCGAGCACGCGAAGCACTCGTGGTAGCGCGCGTGATAGTCCGGCGCGCTGTATTCGAAACACGCACCGAGTAACGGCAGCGGCTGGCCCAGCAGGTCGTCGCAGATGAGTTTCAGCGAAACCAGGCAGAATTCGACGTTGAACATTTCCAGCGCGGGCGTTTCCCGGTAATCGGCGGCAGTCAGCCAGATACGTTCACCGTCGTTTTCCAGGCTCAGCTCGAAAAGTGTTCCCAACAGCGCCGGGTAGCGCAGAGCCAGGCGCAAAGCGTCACCGAAGGTGGCACAGGTGAGCAGGGCATAACCGAGCATGCCGTAGGACGACACATGCATCTTGCGGCCCAATTCGAGGCCAATATCCCGCCGCAGCGCGACTGCATTGGTACATACACGCATCTCCTGGTTGGTGGTGATGCAGGCGTCGGCGCGGCTCAAGTCGGCGGCGCAAATGCCGCTGCCCGCGAGCAACGTTTCAGCGGGCAAGCCTTCGGCCTTGAACGCATTAATGACCAGCGAGACGGCGTTGAGGGTGGTGAGATGGGAGTGCAACATAGAGTCTTCCAGCCACGGGATGGCTGGAAGAGGAGCAAGTTACATGCCGCTCAGCGCAACTCGCCGCACAGGTCCAGCTCCACCAGGCGGCGGACTTCCTGGGTAGCGAGCCCGGCACCGATCAGCGCATTGAGCTTGCCGAACGCTGCTTCCCGGGTCATGCCGCCGCCGGACAAGACGCCCACGCCGCGCAGGCGACTGCCGGCTTCGTAGACGTCCAGCTCTACGCCGCCTTCGTGGCACTGGGTGATGGCTACGACCACAATCCCTTCAGTCTGCGCGCGTTGCAGGCTGGCGAGGAACGCGGGGTTGTCGCTTGGCCCGGTGCCGCTGCCGAAGCATTCAAGGATCAGTGCCTGGATGCCGCTGTCGATCAGCGCATCCAGTTGCGCGGCAGCAATCCCAGGCACCAGCGGCAGCACGCCGACATTGGCCAACGCTTTCGGCTGGCGAAAATGCAGCGCCGCCGGGATTACATCGGCCTGGGCCACGCCGCCGTTGCGTTGCAATGCGGCAAACGGATGACGGCCAAAACTGCGGATCTTCGCGCAGCGGGTCGGCGCCATCAGCGCGCCATGGAAATACAGGTGAACGCCGGGCGCCAGGCCTGCCCCCAGGGCAATCAGCGCGCCGCTGACGTTTTCCCAGGCATCGCTGTCGGGCACGCCGGCGGGCAACATCGAGCCGGTAAACACCACTGGCGCAGGCAGGCCGAGCAATTGGAAGCTCATGGCCGCCGCGCTGTAGGCCAGGGTGTCGGTGCCATGCAGGATCAGTACGCCATCGCAGCCTTCATCCACTGCCTCGACCACGGCCGTGCGCAAACGCTGCCAGTAGTCTGGGGTCATGTTGGCGCTATCGATCAGTGGCGACATTTCGCGAAAACGCCAGTTGGGCAGTTGCTCGTTGGCAAGCTGTTCGCGCATGCGGGCTTCGAAGCCGGATGCGGGGGCCAGGCCATTGGCGCTGGCCTGCATGCCGATGGTGCCGCCGGTGTAGAGCACCATGACGTTGTTGGATGCTGACATTGAGATTCTCCTGAACGAAAAACGCCGCCGGGCCCAGAGCATGCCCAAGGCGAGGCGGCGTGTCATCTATCTACGCTTAGCGTTGCGTTTGAGCGTTCAGCTCTGCCGATGGCGCCGCTTCCGGTTTTACCGGATTGGCCGGCCAGGCCTTACGGTCCAGGTCCAGGTCAGGGAATTGACTGGAGTCGAACACCGGGGTCTTGATGCCCGCTGCGCGCTGGTTGTCGTAGTCGTTCAGGATGCGCATGGCGATCTTGAACAGGAACGCCAGGGCGAACAGGTTGACGAACGCGAGCATGGTCATGGTGATGTCAGCGAAGGCGAACACGGTGCTCAGGTTCTCGATGGAACCCCAGAAAATCAACACAAGCACCAGTGCGCGGTAGCCCATCAGCACCTTGCGGTTGTTACCGACCAGGAAGCGCAGGTTGCTCTCGCCGAGGTAGTAGTTGTACATGATCGAAGTGAACACGAACAACGCCAGGGCCACGGAGATGAACATGCGGCCCCAGTCGCCGACCACAGCGGCCAGGGAGTTCTGGGTCAGGGCAATGCCGTCGCCTTCAAAGCCTGGGGTGTAGAAGCCGGATAGCAGGATCAGCAGCGCAGTACAGGTGCAGATCACGAAGGTGTCGAGGAACACGCTGAACGCCTGAACCACGCCCTGGGCGATCGGGTGCTCCACGGAAGCCACCGCCGCCACGTTAGGCGCACTGCCCAGACCGGCTTCGTTGGCGAATACGCCGCGCTTTACGCCCATGATAATTGCACTGCCGACCAGGCCACCGAAGGCTTGGTCGAGACCGAAAGCACTCTTGACGATGGTCGCGAGCATGGCCGGAACGTGGTCGAATTGCAGCACGATCACATACAGGGTCACGGCGATGTACACCAAGGTCTTGACCGGCACCAGCAGGTCGGCAATCGAGGCAATACGCTTGATCCCGCCGATGAACACCAGGCCCAGCAATACAGCCAGCGCTAGGCCGGTGTAGGTGGTGTCGAGGCCGAAGGCGTTGTTCAGCGAGTGAGTCACGGCGTGGGCTTGCAGGCCATTGAACGCAAAACCAAAGGTCACCAGCAGCAGGAAGGCCATGACCATACCCAGCCAGCGCTTCTGCAGGCCGTGCTGGATGTAGTAGGCCGGGCCGCCACGGAAGGTGCCTTCGGCGTCAGTGCGTTTGTACAACTGGCCGAGGGAGCACTCGATGAAGCTCGAAGACATGCCCACCAACGCGGTGACCCACATCCAGAACACGGCACCGGGGCCACCCAGGGTCACGGCAATGCCGACGCCGGCAATGTTGCCTGCACCCACACGGCCGGCCAGGCTGAGCATCAGCGCCTGGAAGGAGCTGAGCTGACCGGAGCTGCTCTTCAGGCTGTCTTTGAACACCGAGAACATGTGGAAGAAGTGACGCAGTTGAACGAAACGCGAGCGAATCGTGAAATAACCGCCGAGCCCGACAATGAGCACGATCAGTACTTTCCCTGAGAGGAAGTCGTTGATGACTTCGAGCATGGAGTGTTCCTCGCTGATTTTTCTAATGGCAAACGCAGGACGGTCCGACCACGCCGCATGGCACCAGGCAGTGCGCGGCAGTTCGACCCCAATCCTTTTGCGGGTTGTTATTCATGCGGTTTCGCGCTGTATCCGGGCCTCGTTACCGACGGCCGCAGACGCGAAGAGGGGCGGCACTATACCTAGGCGAACGGGATCCGTCTGCCCGAGGCGATTAAAGGTTTGTAGGAGCGAGCTTGCTCGCGAAGGTCGTGAACGATAATGCGTACCTCCTGGATGGACGTGGTGTCTTGCCGTTTTTCGCGAGCAAGCTCGCTCCTACAAGCAAAAAAAAGGGCCTGAAGAACGAGCCTTCAGGCCCTCAAAAGGTGAGAGGTGTCTAGTCCCTCAACCTGGTGAGCGGTGCAACAAACACTTAGGCCTTCAGCGGGACCAAACGTGGAGCGATCATGTTTTCGGGGCGCAGGATGTCGTCGAGCATGGCATCGTCGAGCAAGCCTTCTTCACGCACCAGTTCCAGCACGCCGCGGCCGCTTTCGAGGGCGATACGGGCGATGCGGGTGGCGTTTTCATAGCCGATGTACGGGTTCAGCGCGGTGACCAGGCCGATGGAGTGCTCGACCAGTTCGCGGCAGCGTGCTTCGTTGGCGGTGATGCCGACGATGCAGTGCTCGCGCAGCATGTCCATGGCGCGTTGCAGCAGGCGGATCGAGTCGAAGATCTTGAAGGCGATCAGCGGCTCCATCACGTTCAACTGCAATTGGCCGCCTTCGGCTGCCATGGTCAGGGCCAGGTCGTTACCGATGACCTGGAATGCAACCTGGTTCACGGCTTCCGGGATCACCGGGTTGACCTTGCCGGGCATGATCGAGCTGCCTGGCTGGCGGGCCGGCAGGTTGATCTCGTTGATGCCGGTACGTGGGCCGCTGGACAGCAGGCGCAAGTCGTTGCAGATCTTCGACAGCTTCACCGCGGTACGCTTGAGCATGCCGGAGAACAGCACGAAGGCGCCCATGTCGGAGGTGGCTTCGATCAGGTCGGCTGCCGGCACCAGCGGCTGGCCGCTGATGGTGGCCAGGCGTTGTACGGCCAGGGCCTGGTAGCGTGGGTCGGCGTTGATGCCGGTGCCGATGGCGGTGCCGCCCAGGTTCACTTCGGTCAGCAGCTCTGGTGCCAAGGTTTTCAGACGGGCCAGGTCTTCGCTCAGGGTGGTGGCGAAGGCACGGAATTCCTGGCCGAGGGTCATCGGCACGGCGTCTTGCAATTGGGTGCGGCCCATTTTCAGCACATGGCCGAACTCGACGCCTTTGGCGGCGAAGGCTTGGATCAGGCTGTCGAGGCTGGCCAGCAGCGCGTCATGGCCCAGCAGCAGACCCAGGCGGATCGCGGTTGGGTAGGCGTCGTTGGTCGACTGCGCCATGTTCACGTCGTTGTTCGGATGCAGGTACTGGTATTCGCCCTTGTTGTGGCCCATGGCCTCCAACGCGATGTTGGCGATGACTTCGTTGGCATTCATGTTGGTTGAAGTGCCAGCGCCGCCTTGAATCATGTCCACCACGAACTCTTCATGGAAATCGCCGCGGATCAGACGGGCACAGGCTTCGCTGATGGCAGCGTGCTTGGCTTCGCTGAGCTGACCCAGCTCGCGGTTGGCGTCAGCCGCCGCTTGCTTGACCATTGCCAGACCGACCACCAATTTCGGGTAATGCGAAATCGGAACGCCCGAGAGGCGGAAGTTGTTCACCGCTCGCAGGGTCTGGATGCCGTAATACGCTTGAGCCGGTACTTCAAGTACGCCAAGCAGGTCTTTTTCGGTACGGAATGATGCAGCAGAGGACATGACGGAAATCATCTCGATAGGGACCCGGAACTGGCCGGAACGCTGCGAATGCTAGGCTTGTGGAAGTTTTTGGGCCAATGCTGTTAAACACTGGCCTATGCACAAACGGCATAATGCAGGTGTGACCCGGTTATCATGGCGGGCGTGTGTGCCAAAATGGTGCGTATCCACGGGAGGCAGCAATGAACCTTGAGAGCAAATGGCTGGAAGACTTCAGCGCCTTGGCGGCCACCCGCAGCTTTTCCCAGGCGGCAGAGCGACGCTTCGTGACCCAGCCGGCGTTCAGCCGCCGTATCCGCAGCCTTGAAGCGGCGTTGGGCCTGACCCTGGTCAACCGCTCGCGCACGCCGGTGGAGCTGACGGCGGCAGGGCAGTTGTTCTTGGTCACTGCGCGCACAGTGGTCGAGCAGCTCGGTGAAGTGCTGCGCCATTTGCATCACTTGGAAGGCGGGCAGGGCGAAGTCATGCAAGTGGCGGCGGCTCACTCCTTGGCGCTGGGTTTCTTCCCACGCTGGATTGCGCAATTGCGTAACGAAGGCTTGAACATTGCCACGCGTTTGGTCGCCACTAACGTCGGTGATGCCGTGCATGCCCTGCGCGAAGGCGGTTGTGACCTGATGCTGGCGTTCTACGATCCGGATGCGGCGATGCAGATGGACTCGGAAATCTTCCCCTCCCTGCACCTGGGCAACACTGAAATGCTGCCGGTATGCGCCGCCGATGCCGATGGCAAGCCGCTGTTCGACCTGGAAGGCGAGGGCAGCGTGCCGTTGTTGGCCTATAGCGCCGGTGCGTTTCTTGGCCGTTCGGTGCACCTGCTGTTGCGCCAGCGCGCCCTACGCTTCACCACCGTGTATGAAACCGCCATGGCTGACAGCCTCAAGAGCATGGCTTTGGAAGGGCTGGGCATCGCCTGGGTGCCGCAGCTGAGCGTACGGGCGGAGTTGGCGCGCGGTGAGCTGGTGGTGTGCGGCGGCCCGCAATGGCATGTTCCGCTGGAAATTCGCCTGTATCGCTGTGCCTTGGTGCGTAAGGCAAATGTGCGATTGTTGTGGCGCAAGTTGGAAGGTGGGGCCGCTGCCGAACGCGCCTGACTGTAGGAGCCGGCGTGCCGGCGATCACGGTGGGTCGGCGAGCCTTATAGTGGCTGGCACACCGCTTTCGCCGGCAAGGAGTGGGGTGCTTTCGCTGACCTCAAAGTCAATAAAACCGCCGCTTTGCGCCACTGGACAGATGGTCATTCAAGGGGCTGTTTATCTGCATTATTACGGTATACTGCGCGGCCTTCGGCCGGTCCAACCGGCCTTAATTCGTACACCAAGCCACGCCGGATTTCCCGCGTGGCTTGTTGTTTTTTGACGCGCCTGCGGGCGCCCAGAGAGAAGAGGCACGACGATGAGTGCATTGGTTGGCGTGATCATGGGCTCCAAGTCCGATTGGTCCACCCTTAGCCACACCGCCGATATGCTGGAAAAACTCGGCATTCCCTACGAAGTGAAAGTGGTCTCCGCCCACCGCACTCCGGATTTGCTGTTCCAGTATGCCGATGAAGCAGAATCCCGTGGCATCGAGGTGATCATCGCCGGTGCCGGCGGTGCAGCGCACCTGCCCGGCATGTGTGCGGCCAAGACCCACCTGCCCGTGCTCGGTGTACCGGTGCAGTCGGCGATGCTCTCGGGCGTGGATTCGCTGTTGTCCATCGTGCAGATGCCGGCCGGGATCCCGGTGGCCACGCTGGCTATCGGCAAAGCGGGCGCGATCAACGCCGCGCTGTTGTCCGCCAGCATCCTGGGCGCCAAGCACCCGCAATTCCATGCGGTGCTGAAAAAATTCCGTGCTGAGCAGACAGACAGCGTGCTGGACAATCCAGACCCACGCATTGCCTGAGGTTGTTGACGATGAAAATCGGTGTAATCGGTGGCGGCCAACTGGGCCGCATGCTGGCCCTGGCGGGAACCCCGCTGGGGATGAACTTCGCTTTCCTGGACCCGGCCCCGGACGCCTGCGCGGCCGCGTTGGGTGAACACCTGCGGGCTGACTACAGCGACCCGGATCACCTGCGCCAACTGGCCGACGAAGTCGACCTGGTGACTTTTGAGTTCGAAAGCGTCCCGGCTGAAACCGTGGCCTTCCTGTTGCAGTTCGTGCCGGTGTACCCGAGCGCCGAAGCCCTGCGCATCGCTCGCGACCGCTGGTTCGAGAAAAGCATGTTCAAGGATCTGGGCATTCCGACCCCAGCCTTCGCCGACATCCAGTCCCAGGCAGACCTGGACGCAGCCGTTGCCAGCATCGGCCTGCCGGCCGTGTTGAAAACCCGCACCCTGGGTTACGACGGCAAGGGCCAGAAAGTCCTGCGCACCGCCGCTGATGTGGTGGGCACCTTTGCCGAGCTGGGCAGCGTTGCCTGCCTGCTGGAAGGCTTCGTGCCGTTCACTGGCGAAGTCTCGCTGATCGCCGTGCGTGCTCGTGATGGCGAAACCCGCTTCTACCCGTTGGTGCACAACACCCACGACAGCGGCATCCTCAAGCTGTCCGTGGCCAGCACCGACCACCCGTTGCAGGCCCTGGCGGAAGATTATTCCAGCCGTGTGCTCAAGCAGCTGGATTACGTCGGCGTGATGGCGTTCGAGTTCTTTGAAGTCGACGGTGGCCTCAAGGCCAACGAAATCGCTCCGCGCGTGCACAACTCCGGGCACTGGACCACCGAAGGCGCCGAGTGCAGCCAGTTCGAAAACCACCTGCGGGCGGTAGCGGGCTTGCCACTGGGCTCCACGGCCAAGGTCGGCGAGAGCGCCATGCTCAACTTCATCGGCACCGTGCCTGCGGTGGAAAAAGTCATCGCCATCGACGACTGCCACCTGCACCACTACGGCAAGGCCTTCAAGGCCGGGCGCAAGGTCGGCCACGCCAACCTGCGTTGCAAGGACCGCGCAACGCTGGAAGCGCAGATCCTCAAGGTTGAAGCGCTGATCGCCGAGCAATAAAGCCTCGGGTCGGCGGGAACCATTGGTTGCCGCCGTCTCTCTGATTGCAGGATGGCAAAGCCTGACTAGGCTTTGCCATGACTCACATTCAATCAGAGGGAAATGCCATGGGTATCATCGGAACCATCTTTATCGGCTTGATCGTCGGCCTGCTCGCGCGTTTCCTGAAGCCAGGCGACGACAGCATGGGCTGGATCATGACCATCCTGCTGGGTATCGCCGGCTCCCTGGCCGCGACCTACGGTGGTCAGGCCCTGGGCATCTACCAGGCGGGCCAGGGCGCCGGCTTTATCGGTGCGCTGATCGGTGCCATCGTGCTGCTGGTGATCTACGGTCTGCTGAAAAAGAAATGAGTTAAGCGACAAAGCCCTCTGCGCTGCGCAGGCGCAGAGGGCTAGAATACTCGGCACTTATACTTGCCGAGCCTCTCCATGCGCCGTCTTCTGTTGACTCTTCTTTTGCTGGGCTCCGGCCTTGCGCACGCTGGCGAATTGCCGGAAACCGACTGGCTGGACCTGATGCCGCTTTCCGACCAGAAAGCCCTCGAAGCCATGCCCGAGATCGACCACAACTCCCCCGAAGCCCAGGGCACCTTCACTGACAAAGGTGGCCTGAAGCAGAGCAAAGGCTTACCGGCGGTGATGTATTCCACCAAGACTGTGGCCGCCATGAACGGCAAGAGCATCCGCATCGGCGGTTACCCGGTGCCGCTGGAAACCGACGCTAAGGGCCGCAGCACCTTGTTCTTCCTGGTGCCGTACCCAGGTGCATGCATCCACGTGCCACCGCCGCCGCCTAACCAACTGGTGCTGGTGCGTTATCCCAAGGGATTGACGCTGGATGATATCTACACACCGCTGTGGGTCACGGGCACCCTCAAAGTCGAGAAGGTCAACAATGACCTGGCCGATGCGGCCTATGCCCTGGATGCGGTGAAAGTGCGGGCGGTCAAGGAGTCGGATCTTTAACCCATTGTCGACCACCCTGCTTGTGCGGATCACAAGTGTGTCGAGTCATTCTGGCAACGCTGGGTAAAACACCCGCCTGGCCTGTGGCCAATAGATCTCTGCACGATGAATATCCAGGCGCGAGCCTTCGCGAGCAGCATTGGTTTGAGCGTTTGCCCCCAGTGATCGCTGTGCCGGTGTCTTTAGATGGATTTTGCCGGGGACGGTGTGGGAGGCCTGTTCAAAGTGCATGTGAGCGTAGGCCCAGGGCTTGTCTCTCACGCGAATCTCAAACTCGTCCAGGAAGTCTGGAACTTTTATCCAGGTTCGGCCGCCCGGCTTTTGTATCTGTCGGGTGCCTGCTACTCGGTCCAGGGTTTTACGGAGGCTCAGCACACCCGGTTGACTGTGCAAGAACGCCAGGGCGTTGCCATTGGGGGCTTGCTTGGAAATCAGCTCCAGACGCAACGCTTTCGCCATGAGGTTATAGCGGGTGGCGTTCTCCCTGAAGCGGGTCGCTTGCGCCAGCAGACCTTGTCGGGTTGCCTCATCGGTGATGGCACTGCAGGCCGCCTGAAGGTCATCGGCGCCTTGATTGAGCTTGGTCGCGCCGGACATGATGAGCGCTTCGGCACCCGCTGGTTCGGCCGACGTGCTTTTCCTGTAAAACACGATGAGGTCATCATACTCTTCAATCAAATATTGCATTTTCCTGGCGGCAGCGTTCAGTTCCTGCGTGATAGTTGTTTGGTTGGAAGATGCTGGCGCACTCGGCTCTTTGATCTGGATGTTGGATTTGAGCCAGAGCTTGTCTTCGCCGACCCTGATATAGGTGTTGAGGCGCTGACCACGACTGTCGAGGACGTCTGCGATGTCACTGTTCCCGGCTCTGGGCTTGGCGAGTACGGTTATGGTTGTGAGGGGGTCGTCGCCGGCAATCAGTATTGAGATGCGATTTTTCGGCTCAGCATTTGGGGGCGCCGGCGGCAGAGGGGTGGTGGACGGTGGTTTCGGCGTGCCAGGCGGTACGGAGGGGACGCGTGATGGCCCGGCTGTATTCACCGGGAGTTTTTTCACCGGGAGTTTTTCCAGAACGTCGAGCATGTTTTCCAACTCTTCGTCCAGCAACGACTTTAACACCTTGGTCTGCTGGATTATGGTGTTAACGACCTTCCGTTTAGCGTCGAGAAAATCGGTAAGCTGTTTAAGTACGGCATCTTGCTTATCGAATATGTTGGCCTCTATCAACCGTTGAAGACTTTTTTGCTGGGCCTCCAAATAGCCTTCCAGGTTATCAATGATTGCCGCATAACGCGGACCAAGATTGTCAGCTTTTTCAATGGAATCGATCAGCCGAGCCCTGCCAAGGTCCGGTGTGGTAACGAATTCCTTGGGTTTGAATACTGGAAAGCTACCGTGCTTTGCGTATACCAGGCCCAATTCTTGAGCGGTCTCCAAGTGTAGGAACGCTTTATCAAACAGCAAATGTATCGTATTGAATTCGGTTGATCGAATCGCCTGGTCCAGCAGGATTGTAGAGGCCTCAACCTTCACGAACATTTGTTCGTAGTGCGCATCCTGTTTGGCATTGGCTTTTCTAAGCTCCTCTAGCCTTCCCCCGGCATGTCCACTTTGGTCGACCGGGACCCAACCCCCGTCCTTGTTGACGACGCGGTAAGCAGGGCGTGTCTTGTTGCGCGGGTGAACGATATAGAACTCGACCTCACCTGTGAGGCTGTGGCGGGTGTCGACGACGTACCACTGTCCGCGGGCACGCACATAGCTCTGCTGATTTTTTCCATCGTAGATGCCGTTGGCCCGACGGCTGAATTCCATGGCTTGCTCATGCGAGACGCGCGCGATGTAGTCGTCAAGATCCGGGATTTGTTGCAGGCCCCATTCGCCCCATGGGATGTACCGGGGGCCGAAGACTGCATTGGTCAGTGGATCGATCAGGCGATATTCGGGCAACAGATCGGTGCCGACACTGCGCATGGGAATATGATCGACGCCTGCCACGGTAAACAGACTGTCCTGCGTTTCAAGGGGGTTCCAGACTCGCGGGTCTACCGACTGTAGCGTTCGGCCAGTGGGTGTGATCGTTGGTTTGCCCAGCGCTTTTCTGAACAACGCCAGGCCTGCATCTACCTGACGCCCAACTGCAGCGCTGAGCCGCAACCCACCCAAGCCTCCGAGCTTGAGCAGAGCTGGCACCGCTTCGAGCGGGTTTAGCTCTCTGATGGCGCCCAGTAAAAACGTTTTGGTGAGGGTTGCGAACTTCGGTAGCGCTGCCTGAAAACTGATTCTCCCGGCTTGTGCAATTAAGCGTGCCGAACCGCCGACGTATTTACCAATGGGAGCCGCGAAGGAGATCAAGTCGGTGAACAATGACAACGCCCCTCTCTCCACGCGTTGCGGATCGCCCGAGGCGATGTCCTCGACGCCGCCCCAGAAGGGCACCAGCATCTTGGCGTAGTAGAGAAAGTCGTCAACGGTTTGTTGCGCGGTATCAAGCACGTCAACGTTACGCTTGGCGGTCAATTTGAGCTGAGATTCGTCAGTGTGAAATAGATCATTGGCAACGATGGCTGCCAGTGCTCGACTGCGCACTGAAGACAATGATTGTGCTTCCCACATAGTTTCCGAAGGGGCGGGCGCGGTGGCGGGTAACACCTGGCCGATCTGCTCGGCGATCACCAGGCTGGACTCACCGTCTCGAGGACGACGGCTGTGTTGGTAGGCTTCCCAGTCGAACGGCATGGCGGTCGCGCGCCGAAAGGTTCCTTTGCCCGAACGGCTTGAGCCGCCTGTTGTTTCCACGACAACATTGCCATTGATCGTCAGCGTTTTAATATCCGGGCGTGCACGGATGATTGCCGCCCGAGGGAACACCTCATAATAAGTGGTGCGGTGCTTCACTTGGGCCCGGATGATGAAGCCGTGGCGGCCTCTGGCGGCAGCGATGTTCTGCGCGTTTTCTTGCCCAACCTGCAGGCCGCGAATCTCTTGGCGCAGGGCATACAACGTTACCTCGCCGTTTTCGATCGCGGTGCGATCAAGCAATGACAGGTTGGGTAGCAAGGCCCTGATCAAGATTTGGTAGGCTGCTTTGACACCGCTCAGGTAATCACTAAACCCCACGTCGAAGGCGTCATCCGTGGTGAAGCGCCAGCGGCCAGGTGGTGCTTGAGAAATGGTTTCGGTTGCCTGAATCATTTCCTGTTCGTGTTGCTCCAAGGCTTCTACGGCCAATTGGACTTGTTCAGAGGTAAAGTCAGTTTTTGCCGACGTCAATACGCCATTGGCTTGGGCCCATTCCAGCGTTGGCCCCAACCTGGCTATCGAGATGACCATTTTTTGCTCGGGCGTCGCATCCCGGCTTGCTGTCGCGAGTAACTCGAGCAATTGTTGGAAGGTCATGTGTTGCGCAGCATCGGGTGCAATGGCTTGCGCAAGCATCACGCCAGCCTTGAAATTCACCCAGGCGATGGAGCTGGCGTAACGCAAATCGTCGGGAATGCCTCTCACCCAGATTTCTGCAGCAGAACCCCGTTGCAGCAGGCGCATGGCCAGTTGCACACCTGCGGGAGTGAGTTGGTGTTTGGCGCTCAGGGACCGCTCAATTTGTTGACGAATATAGTGATAGCTGTGGCCCCAGTGACGTGGCGTTGCTATTTCTTCTCCGGCGACGGTCACTCGAGCGCGGTCTGCAGGGCGTTCAAAATTCAGCCATAGTGCCCGCCAGACCAAGTCGCGCAGCACTTTTACCGGTGGTGTTTCATCTTTGACGGTATACCAATCCAATGCCTTGACCAGTTGGCTTCCAAACTCAAGGCATTGCGGGGTATTGAGCCATTGTTCGAGTACCACCGTGGGCGTCTTCAACGCTTGTGCTTCGCGTTGTGGCGTCAGAAAACCTTCGGTCAGTTGTTCGAATATCGGTTTCTTACCTATCGATTGACGTTCAAAAAACCGCCGTTGCAGGCTGGCATCTCCTTGCTCGTCAATGAGTTCATCAAAAGGCAGCCTGTCGTCATCTATCTCTAGCGATAGCGTGGCGGCGCGCTCCTGCAGTCGCTCAATTACAAGTTGGAGCGGGCTATCGGTGGCGATATGGACACCGTAGAACTTGAGTGCAAGATCAAACTGGACAGTACCGTCCTCTCGAATACCACCAATGTCGCGCCGCGCCGCTATCAGAGTGTGAACATCATTTCTCCAGTAAGTGGGCACTTCGCTCAGGGGCAGCGGCTTGCCCTGAATGGTAAAGCGAGTCAGCGGCGAATCCACAATAGCTGGCTGGTTACTGATGAGCTTTGCGAGTATGGACCAGGCGCCCAAACCGGCCTCGGTCTTGCTCGGCCATGTGCTCAGCCAGGTTGTAAAGTCGGTGTCATTCTTCAGCTTCTGCAAGACGGTCACGGCCTGCGCGCAGGCTTTGTACAGCGGAGATTGGCGATGAGGTGTAAAGAACTGATGCGCCAATGGCTGCGGTGCAGCCTGTGCCTGGAGGCTTTTCAACTGTGCGAGCAAGCCAATGAAATCAATTGATCGGTCGGTTTGTTGCTGTATCAGCCGTTGCTGAGCGGCGCGCGTCGCCTCCCTGCGTTGTGTGCTGAGGGTTAAGAGTGGGCGGGCGTGTCGTTCGATGGCCTCGCTGAAATCCAGCAACGGTGCAAGGTTCGCCGACCGGTTGATCCGTTCAGTGACGCCGCCCTGGGCGCTGCGGCTGACGGACCAGTGATGTTCGATATCCTGGCGTTGCTTGGTGATGAGCAGGCTGATCTGATGCTCGAAAAAACTCGCGACGGCAGTGACAGGAACCAGGTTGACGCTCCCATCCTGGCTGGCTCTTTGCGTCTGGCTTTCTAACGCCGAATGTTGATGATGTGCAACGCTGATCAGCAATTGCTCACGCCCACGCACGCTTTTCAGAAGCGTTGTCAGATGTGTTTTCAGCGCCGTCGGGCTGGCAAATTCAGCCAAGCGCTGGCCTGGCAGGTAGAGCACTGTGGGGTTGGCGGTTGGGTGCTCGTTCGGTGCCCACGTGCTGATGGCAAATGCACCGACCAGCGCGATTTCGTCGGTATGCGCCGTATCTTGAAAGCCGAGGTGAAATAAATTCAGCGGTTCTGGCGAGGTGGGGGTACTCAGCTGCCGCACCAGCGCAACGCTGGCGGGCTCAAGTGAGGCTGTTTCGAATCTCAATGATGCCTCGCACTGAATCAGCAGCGCGACGGTTTTAGCGATGAAGCTTTGATTGGTTTGCTCGGTTGCGCTGTGATTGGCGTTCCAGTATTGGTTGAGGCTATTCAGATAATGGTCAGGTTCCAGCAAGGTATTTATCAGGGTTCTGATGGTTAGCTGGCTTGTGTCGTCGAGCCGAGTGAAGGTGTTGTTTTTATAGATATAGACGTCATGACGCGGGCTGTAATAATCCGGAATCCGGCATTGATGCAATGCATTGTTCACTAGGGTTATCAGTGCGCGGTCCTGTTCGGTGGGCGGGCCTGTCAAAGTGTCTTCTGGAGTTTTGAGGTAGATGTGCTGGGTTGAATACCGATCAAACAATCCGTTGATTTCTTCCAACACCTGCTTATTGGCGCAAAAGGTCAGTGAGGGCTGAGCGCTGAGGGTCGCGATAAGTGTGTTATTGCACGTGGCCATGAGTTCGGCCACGTCGGCGGGAGACTGTTGCGTTACTTCCTGGGGAGTGGGGATCATCGTGTTGCCTCTGCTATTAGATGCGATTTCGCACTCTAGCGAGGCCGTTCAGACACGCGGTCCTATATAAGTAATGTCCCCGTCCACCGCGCAGCGCAGCGATTAACCCGCAGGTATCGCTGTGATGCTCACCTGCAGCGTGTGCCTTTCACTTGGTGCCAACACCACCACGTCATCCAGCACATTCGCCGTCTCGATGCACAACATGCCTGGCCAGCCATCGTCGGCCATGTCGTCGAAAGCCTTGGCGCGCTCGGTCCAGGGGTTCCAGATCACCGTCGACTTCGAGCCCTCGGCAGTGAGCTGAATACGGCGCTGCCAGTCTTTGTCGACGATGTTCAGTTGCGACGGCGTGTCGAGGTAGATGCGATCGGTCTCGGCGGTGAAGTGCAGCAGGCCCGATTGTGTCTTCTCGGTCCAGCCATCGGCGGTGTCGATATAGGCACGCCCGTCCAGGCCTTCGACCTGCACATTGCGCACATCGCTGACGGCGAAGTAGGTATGCAGCGCCTGGCTGAGGGTTACGGTGTCGGTGCCACGGTTATGGCTGGTCAGGCGGATATGCAGTTGCTCATCCAGCAGCAGGCTCAGTGTCAGGTCGACCTGATGGGGCCAGCCAGGAAAACCGCCTGCCGGGGTCGGCAGTACCAGATCCACGCGGAGCGCTTCACCTTCAAGCTCGGTTGCGGCCAATTCCCACAACGCGGTGCGCACGAAACCGTGGGCGCCGGCGGGCTGGTCACTCTGACGCATCGCCTTGACGCTCTGCGGGTTGCGGTCGAATACACCAAACCACGGCCAGCACACCGGCACGCCGGTCCGAATGCCCTTGCCCTTCTTGAACACCGCTTCAGGGTTCGGCCAGATTAGTGGCTTTTCGCCATCGCGCCCGTAACTGAAGATGTGCGCGCCCTGCTGGGCCACCATCAGTTCGGCGCCGTTGTGGCGAATGCGCCAGCAGTCCAGCTCGTCGATTTTCACGGTTTCAACGTGGGGCGTGGGCATAACAAAGCACTCTTCATGGCAGGCAATGGGGCAATTGACCGTCAAATCCCGGCGAGGTTTAACGTGCGCGCGACGGAACCGAGCGTGTGCGACCGCTGCCGTCGATGGCGACGAATACAAATACCGCCTCGGTCACTTTGCGCCATTCGCTGGACAGCGGGTCGTCGCTCCACACTTCGACCATCATCTGGATCGAGCTGCGGCCGATTTCCAGGGCCTGGGTATAAAAGGAGAGCTGCGCGCCCACCGCGACCGGTACCAGGAACGCCATGCGATCAATGGCCACGGTTGCCACACGCCCACCTGCGACCTTGCTGGCCATGGCCGTGCCGGCCAGGTCCATCTGCGCGACCAGCCAGCCGCCGAAGATGTCGCCAAAACCGTTGGTTTCACGCGGGAGCGCGGTGATTTGCAGGGCGAGATCGCCTTGCGGGATAGGATCTTCTTGTTCGAGTTCGATCATGCCGAGGGCCTCTGACCCGTAACGCTTCATGGGTATTTCAAGTGGATAGCCGTCTTCGAAAAAAACGTTTCAGCACCAACATACACCGCGTGATGCGTTTCTCGTAAGGCGTACTAAAGGGAAACTCTGCCAAATCGGCTGGATGGCACCCAACGACGTCTTGGCACAGCAGCCCCTCAAGACTGCGGTTCTTGCGCTTGCAAGGGCCGAGTATATCGAGACCCTGACGCCACGACGACCTCTGGAGGCTCATTTGGTCGGCATTTAGCGGCTGTATCGCGGCTTTTTCCGGCAACTGTGCTTCTGGGCGCAGATAAAGAGCAGGAAACGGGAATATTCCGCGCCTTTGAACTGTTATTCGCTCAACGCTGTGCTTTTTCTAGCGATTTGCTATCTTGCCAAACCTGCCGCAAGTCCCGCTTGCCGTCCTGATTACTATAAGAGAAGCCTTGCCATGTCCTCCGTGCCCGCAAGCAGTGCGCAACCTTCGCGCCCGCTGACCCGCAACGACTACAAAACCCTGTCGCTGTCTGCCTTGGGCGGGGCGCTGGAGTTTTATGACTTCATCATTTTCGTGTTTTTCGCCACCGTGGTCGGGAAACTGTTCTTCCCCGTGGACATGCCCGAATGGCTGCGCATGATGCAGACCTTTGGCATCTTCGCCGCCGGCTACCTGGCCCGCCCCCTGGGCGGCATCATCATGGCGCACTTCGGGGACCTGCTTGGCCGCAAGAAGATGTTCACCCTGAGCATCTTCATGATGGCCGTGCCGACCCTGATCATGGGCCTGCTGCCAACCTACGCGCAGATCGGCCTGTGGGCACCGGTGCTGTTGCTGCTGATGCGCATCATCCAGGGCGCTGCGATTGGTGGTGAAGTGCCAGGCGCCTGGGTGTTCGTCTCCGAACACGTACCGCCGCGCCATATCGGCTACGCCTGCGGCACCCTGACCAGCGGCCTGACTGCCGGCATTCTGCTGGGTTCGCTGGTGGCCACCGCGATCAACACTCTTTATAGCCCGGAGCAGGTCTCGGATTTCGCCTGGCGCATCCCTTTCCTGCTCGGCGGCGTGTTCGGCCTGTTATCGGTGTACCTGCGCCGCTGGCTGCATGAAACACCGATCTTCGCCGAGATGCAGCAACGCAAGACCCTGGCTGCCGAGCTGCCATTGCGTGCGGTACTGCGTGATCACCGGGGTGCCATCGTGCTGTCGATGCTGCTGACCTGGCTGCTGTCGGCCGGTATCGTCGTTGTCATCCTGATGACCCCGACCGTGCTGCAAACGGTCTATCACTTCAGCGCCACCGTTGCGCTGCAGGCCAACAGCCTGGCCATCGTCGCCTTGAGCCTGGGCTGCATAGCCTCGGGTGCCCTGGCGGACCGCTTCGGTGCTGGCCGCGTGCTGATCGTCGGTTGCACGCTGTTGCTGGCAACCTCCTGGACCCTCTATCACAGCCTCATCGCTCACCCGGACTGGCTGTTCCCGCTGTACACGCTGACCGGCCTGTTCGTCGGCACTATTGGCGTAGTGCCTTACGTCATGGTCAAGGCCTTCCCGCCGGTGGTGCGTTTCAGCGGGTTGTCGTTCTCCTACAACGTGGCCTACGCCATTTTCGGCGGCCTGACGCCGTTGGCGGTGTCGCTGCTGATGAAGGAAAGCCCGATGGGGCCGTCTTACTATGTGGCTGCCCTGTGTGTGATGGGGATGTTGGTGGGTGGGTATCTGTGGAAGCGCGCACGCTAATCCTGATCAGGCTCTCGCCAACGTGAGAGCCTGCTTTCGCATTCCGCTCCTGGCAATCTCGCGCCGTGCCAAAGCATATTTTCCAGGGCTTGCGCGGCGACTGATGAGGTGATTGTGTGGTGCTCGATCATGAGGTCCAGTAGCCAGAGGGCGCCACGTACTTGGATGCCCTCTTTCTGCGCCTGGCGACGCAGTTTCCCATCACCTGTCAGCAATGGCCTACCCGTGGTATGAGCCAATAAATAGCAGGACACATCAGCCATTGAGCTGTTGCCATGCTCAATTTTCAAATTGACTAATTTTTGTACGCCTCTTTCATCGAACTACTCAACCAAAAGGCCCTGGGCGAGCAACTCGTCGTGGAAGATGTCTTTCAGCTCATATAAAACAAAGTCGGTACAGCAGAGGGTAAAGGGCAGTTTGAACATCTGTTCCAGCAGTCCGGCATTTCTGAAGTCGATCCAGATATTCGTATCGCTGATATAGATCAGGCTCATGCACTCTCCAGTGCCTTCAGAGGTCTTCGCAGTAATTCCGCGGCCCGAGACCTGGTTATCAACTCTTCCGCCAGTGCCCAGAACACCAAGGATTCAAAGCGCTGCGGTGGTTTGCAGGGGATTGGCTCGGGTTCAGCCTTGCGCCAACCATGAGTGCTGAATTGGATGGTGAGCAGTTTGTAGCCGGTATCACCTACCAGACCGAGATCTTTGAGGCGGTGCAATGCGGCATGCATTGAAATTCCGTACTGACGCTTGGCGATCAGTAGTTCCTGAGTATGAATTCTCGAGCGAGGGCGGCTACCAAAATCGCGGGTAACGGCGTCAGCTGGATAAAGAAAGGCGCCGGCGAAACGATGACAGCAATTCTCTTTTTCGCGCTCTGGCATTTCTTCGGGCAGTTGCATGACCCAATGTCCCAACTCATGAGCCGCGGTAAAACGAATGCGTTCACCCGGACGCTGGGTATTCAAGGCAATCAGGACATGTTCGCCGTCACGGGTGGCGACGCAGGCGCCGTCAAAATCATCCGGGCCATCCAGCATCACCACCTTGATCCCATGTTCTTCCAGTTGTTCGGTCAGGTGGGCGATCGGATCGCCGCCTATCCCCCAATACTTGCGTAGTTCGTCAGCCGCTATCTCGGCTTCTTCTATGGAAGACACGGGTAATAAGTACGCTGGGGTTCTAGCGGTCTGGATATCCAACGGCTCGAAGCATTCTTCAAGGGCGATGTAGCGCTCCAGGTGCTCGCGGACCTGTTCCTCGACTTGCACTTGGCGGTACTGAGGCATTTTGGCCAGTTTGCGAAACTCCAGTGGAGCCAGAGGCAAGGCTTCAGGACGAAAAAAATACTCCGGGCTTACTTCCAGTGCCTTGGCCAATTGCAGGAGGCGCCTGGAGTTGGGAGTGCTTAACCCTTTCTCATATTTGCTCAAGCCTTGTTTGGTGATATCGCCTAGCTGAAGCGCCAGAGCCTCGAGTGACAGGCCTCGTAGCAGCCTTGCGCGGCGAATTCGGTCATTAATCATAAAAATTCTCCTTGGGTTGACAAGGCTATGCCTAACTATATTTTTGTCAACCTGAGGTGAGATATTGCGGCTCAAGCCTGGATGCCCTGGCAGGTTAGGAGCCGCACTTCCGAGCGGCAACCTTAAAGGGCTGTCGGAAAAATCCGAGTTGGATCTTGAGAAACCTTTCTCAATGCTCCCCACGTCATGGCAGTTTCTCGCTCAATAGTGGCCTTTCATCTAACTGTCACATTGCAGACATAGAGTGTTCACACGGCCTCCCGATACTTGGCCCCGATCCAACTATCCCTATCTGCTAGGAGCAAGGCATGAAACTGAAACGTTTGATGGCGGCAATGACTTTTGTCGCTGCTGGCGTTGCGACCGCCAACGCGGTGGCCGCTGGTGTTGATCCGGCAATTCCGGCTTACGTTAAGACCACTGGTGTGTCGGGCAACTTGTCCAGCGTCGGTTCCGATACCCTGGCTAACCTGATGACCCTGTGGGCCGAGGGTTACAAAAAGGAATACCCGAACGTCAACATCCAGATTCAAGCTGCTGGCTCCGCTACCGCACCACCTGCGCTGACTGAAGGCACCTCCAACCTGGGCCCGATGAGCCGCAAGATGAAGGACACCGAACTGGCGGCCTTCGAGCAGAAGTACGGCTACAAGCCAACCGCTATCCCGGTTGCCGTGGATGCCCTGGCCGTGTTCGTGCACAAGGACAACCCGATCCAGCACCTGACCATGGAACAAGTCGACGCGATCTTCTCCTCGACTCGTCTGTGCGGTGGCAAAGCCGACGTGAAAACCTGGGGTGACCTGGGTGTGACCGGCGACCTGGCCAACAAGCCGGTTCAACTGTTCGGTCGTAACTCGGTATCCGGCACCTACGGCTACTTCAAAGAAGAAGCCCTGTGCAAAGGCGACTACAAGCCAAACGTGAACGAACAACCGGGCTCGGCTTCGGTCGTGCAGTCGATCAGCTCGTCGCTGAACGGCATCGGTTACTCGGGCATTGGCTACAAGACCGCCAGCGTGAAAACCGTGGCCCTGGCCAAGAAAGGCAGCACTGACTTCATCGAAGACAGTGAAGAAAACGCCCTGAACGGCAAATACCCGCTGTCGCGTTTCCTCTACGTGTACGTCAACAAAGCCCCGAACAAGCCTCTGGCCCCGCTGGAAGCTGAGTTCGTGAAGCTGGTTCTGTCCAAGCAGGGCCAGGAAGTTGTGGTGAAAGACGGCTACATCCCACTGCCAGCCAAAGTCGCCGCCAAGGCCCTGGCTGACCTGGGTCTGAAAGAAGGCAACTGATTGCCTCTGCGGGGCCGGAGTATCGGCCCCGCATCCGAATTTTCTAGTCCGCTGCCAGCCTTGCTTCGCGGCGGCTTTGTTGCGTCACTGCACTGTCATCTTTCTGTCATACAGGATCGCTAGGGTGTGCGCATGAATGATCTGGCCAATTCCACCATGACGACGACTTCTCCCCCCAAGCGCATTGACTTCAATACGCCTGAGCTGCAACGCAAGCGCCGCATTCGCGCGCTCAAGGATCGCCTGACCCGTTGGTATGTGCTGGTCGGCGGCCTCGCCGTCCTCGGCGCTATCACCCTGATTTTCTTCTTTCTTGCTTATGTCGTCGCGCCGCTGTTCCAAGGTGCCTCATTGACCAAGGAAGACGCCCTGGCCCCGGCCTGGATCCAGGACGCGGGCAAGCCGCTGATGATCTCCCTCGAAGAACAGAACCAAGTCGCCATGCGGGTTTCCGACAAGGGCCAGGCGTTGTTCTTTAATGTGGAAACCGGCGCCGAACTCAAGCGTGTCGACCTGCCATTGCCTGCCGGCACCAGCGTTGCTTCTATCGGTGAAGACCAGCCCGGTAGCCCGTTGGTGATCCTGGGTCTGTCCAATGGCCAGTCCATGGTGTTCCGCCACACCTATAAGGTGTCCTACCCGGACGGCAAGAAAACCATTACGCCTGCGATCGAATACCCCTACGGTGAAACGCCGATCGTGCTGGATGACGCCGGTCGCCCGCTGGAGCATGTCGCCCTTAACGCCACCGATTCAACCTTGGTGGTTGCGGGTTCCGCCGGTTCGCACTTGAACGTGCTGTCCCTGAGCCGCGAAGAAAACATGATGACCGGCGAAGTCACCAGCGAGCAGAAGCGCATCGAACTGCCGCAGATGACCGAGCCGGTGAAAGCGATCTTCATCGACCCACGTCAGCAGTGGTTGTACGTGATCAACGGCCGCGCCCTGGCCGACGTGTTCAGCCTGCGCGACAAGAGCCTCAACGGTCGCTACAAATTGCTCGAAGACGGCAACGCTGAAGTCACCGCCAGCACGCAGCTGGTGGGCGGTATCTCGCTGATCGTCGGCAACTCCAAGGGCGGCCTGGCCCAGTGGTTCATGGCTCGCGACCCGGATGGCGAGCAGCGCTTCAAGCAGATCCGCACCTTCCAGATGGGCACTACGCCGATCGTGGAAATTTCCGCCGAAGAGCGCCGCAAAGGCTTCACCGCCCTCGACGCTGCCGGCAACTTCGGCGTGTTCCACAGCACTGCGCACCGCACCCTGCTGGTGGACCCGGTGGTCGATGGCCAAGGCGTGTATGGCATGTCGCCACGGGCCAACCGCGTGATCGTGGAAGCCGGCGGCAAGCTGCAACCGCTGATGCTCGACAACCCGCACCCGGAAGTATCGTGGAGCGCACTGTGGAGCAAGGTTTGGTACGAAAACTACGACGAGCCTAAATACGTCTGGCAATCGACCGCCGCCAATACCGACTTCGAACCCAAGATGAGCCTGGCCCCGCTGACCTTCGGCACCTTGAAGGCGGCGTTCTACGCCATGCTGCTGGCTGCGCCACTGGCTGTTGCGGCAGCGATCTACACCGCCTACTTCATGGCCCCGAGCCTGCGCCGCAAGGTCAAGCCGGTGATCGAGCTGATGGAGGCGATGCCGACGGTGATCCTCGGCTTCTTCGCCGGCCTGTTCCTGGCGCCGTATGTGGAAGGGCATCTGCCGGGCATTTTCAGTCTGTTGATGCTGTTGCCGATTGGCATCCTTGTCGCCGGCTTCATCTTCAGCCGCTTGCCTGAATCCCTGCGTCTGCGCGTTCCCGATGGCTGGGAAAGCGCGATCCTGATCCCGGTGATCCTGTTCGTGGGCTGGCTCTCGCTGTACATGAGCCCGTACCTGGAAACCTGGTTCTTCGGCGGCGATATGCGCATGTGGATCTCCCACGACCTGGGCATCACCTACGACCAGCGCAACGCTCTGGTAGTGGGTTTGGCCATGGGCTTCGCAGTGATCCCGAACATCTATTCCATCGCCGAAGATGCCGTGTTCAGCGTGCCACGCGGCCTGACACTGGGCTCGCTGGCCTTGGGCGCCACGCCGTGGCAGACCATGACACGCGTGGTGATCCTGACCGCCAGCCCGGGCATTTTCTCGGCATTGATGATCGGTATGGGCCGCGCTGTCGGCGAGACCATGATCGTGTTGATGGCCACCGGTAACACCCCGGTGATGGAGATGAACCTGTTCGAAGGCTTGCGCACCTTGGCGGCCAACGTCGCAGTGGAAATGCCCGAGTCGGAAGTGGGCGGCAGTCACTACCGCGTGCTGTTCCTCTCGGCACTGGTGCTGCTGCTGTTCACCTTCATCATGAACACCCTCGCGGAGCTGATTCGTCAGCGTCTGCGCAAGAAATACTCGTCGCTTTAAGAAAGGTAGAAGTCTGTGAAACAGAACTCCCTGAATGGATGGTTCAAGAGCGGCGCCCCCGGCGTCTGGATCAGTGGTGGCGCGGTGTCCATCGCGGTCATCATGACTATTGGTTTGCTGGCGGTGATCGCCGTGCGTGGCTTGGGCCACTTCTGGCCGGCCGACCTGATCCAGGCCAACTACAACGTGCCGGGCCAGGCAAACCATATCGTCATCGGCGAAGTGGTGCAGAAGGAAGAAGTACCCCGCGAGCGCCTGAAAAGCGCTGGCCTGCCGGTGCCGGACCAAGGTCCGGAGTTCATGACCCGCGAGCTGATCAAGGTCGGCAACCGTGACCTGAACGGCAACGACTTCACCTGGATCGTCGGCGAGTGGCTCAAGGACCAGACCACGCCGGCGAACCTGATGACCATCGAGCGCCGTGAGTGGGGTAATTTCTACGGCACCCTGGTCAATGTTAAGCAGGACGGTAAAGTCATCGCCGAAGGCGAGGCCGCATGGCCGGAGCTGCAGGCCCGTGTGGATCGCGTCAACAAGCTGGCCGCTCAACTCAAAACCCTGGAAAAATCCGACATCGGCGCGATCAACGCCGGTTTGGAGCGCATCCGCCTGCACGGCCGCAAACTGGAGCTGGAAGGCAAGCTCGACGCCGCCGCCCAGGCCGACATGGATGCCGACCGCGCCGAGCTGAATGCCCGTTACCAAGACATCGAAGCCCGCCTGGCCGACCTGCACGCCCAGTTCAACCGCGACGCGCTGACCGCTCGCGACGGCAACGGCAAGGAAATCGAAATCGGCATCGGCAAAGTGGTGCACGCCTACCAGCCGAACGCCATGGGTACGATTACCAAGATCGGCTTCTACTTCAGCAAGGTCTGGGAATTCCTCAGCGATGACCCACGGGAAGCCAACACCGAAGGCGGGATCTTCCCGGCTATCTTCGGCACCGTGATGATGACCCTGATCATGGCGATGATCGTCACTCCGTTTGGCGTGCTGGCGGCGGTGTACCTGCGTGAATACGCCAAGCAGAACACCCTGACCCGCGTCATCCGTATCGCCGTGAACAACCTGGCCGGTGTACCGGCCATCGTCTACGGCGTGTTCGGCCTGGGCTTCTTCGTGTATGTATTGGGCGGTTCGGTTGACCGCCTGTTCTTCGCCGAAGCCCTGCCGGCCCCGACCTTCGGTACGCCGGGCCTGTTGTGGGCCTCGCTGACCCTGGCGCTGCTGGCGGTGCCGGTGGTGATCGTGGCCACCGAAGAAGGCCTGGCGCGGATTCCTCGCACCGTACGTGAAGGCTCCCTGGCACTGGGCGCGACCAAGGCGGAAACGCTGTGGAAGATCGTGCTGCCGATGGCCAGCCCGGCGATGATGACCGGCATGATCCTCGCCGTGGCCCGCGCCGCCGGTGAAGTGGCGCCGCTGATGCTGGTCGGCGTGGTGAAACTGGCGCCGTCACTGCCGCTGGATGGCAACTACCCGTACCTGCACCTGGACCAGAAGATCATGCACCTGGGCTTCCATATTTATGACGTCGGCTTCCAGAGCCCCAACGTCGAAGCCGCACGGCCGCTGGTGTACGCCACCGCGTTGCTGCTGGTGCTGGTGATCGCCACGCTCAACTTGTCGGCGGTGTGGATTCGTAACCACCTGCGCGAAAAATACAAAGCGTTGGATAGCTGATCTGAATATTGCTTGCCGCAGGCCCGATGCCTGCGGTTCAACACAACGAATTGGTAGCACAGGGAGCATCCCATGCAACAAGACACCCACACCCACGGCATCAACATGTCTGCCCTGGGTCGCGACAAGCAGAGCCTGAGCCTGGCCCAGGAAACCGTGGCCATCGAAGTGCCGGGCCTGAGCCTGTACTACGGTGAAAAACAGGCGCTGTTTGACGTCAGCATGAACATCCCCAAGCAGCGCGTGACCGCCTTCATCGGCCCGTCGGGCTGCGGCAAGTCCACGCTGCTGCGCACGTTCAACCGCATGAATGACCTGGTGGACGGCTGCCGCGTAGACGGTGCGATCAACCTCTACGGCACCAACATCTACCGCAAGGGCGAGGACGTGGCCGAGCTGCGTCGCCGCGTGGGCATGGTGTTCCAGAAGCCCAACCCGTTCCCCAAGACCATCTACGAAAACGTGGTCTACGGCCTGCGCATCCAGGGCATCAACAAGAAACGCATCCTCGACGAAGCAGTCGAGTGGGCCTTGAAAGGCGCGGCGCTGTGGGACGAAGTGAAGGACCGTCTACACGAATCGGCCCTCGGCCTGTCTGGCGGTCAGCAGCAGCGTCTGGTCATTGCCCGCACCATCGCCGTCGAGCCTGAAGTACTGCTGCTCGACGAACCTTGCTCGGCACTCGACCCGATCTCCACGCTGAAAGTCGAAGAGCTGATCTACGAGCTCAAGTCCAAGTTCACCATCGTCATCGTGACCCACAACATGCAACAGGCGGCGCGGGTTTCCGACTACACCGCGTTCATGTACATGGGCAAACTGGTGGAGTTCGGCGACACCGATACCCTGTTCACCAATCCGGCGAAGAAGCAGACCGAAGACTACATTACCGGTCGCTACGGCTAGGATGCCGGGATTTTCCTCGCACTGACGCTGCGGTTTTCCGCACCTTACCGGACGCTCCAAGGACGCCAACATGATTAGCAAAGAAGGCCTTACCCACCACATCTCCGCGCAGTTCAACGCCGAGCTTGAGGAAGTGCGCAGCCACCTCCTGGCGATGGGCGGGCTGGTGGAGAAGCAAGTCAACGACGCCGTCACCGCGCTGATCGAGGCCGACTCGGGCTTGGCCCAGCAAGTGCGTGAGATCGATGACCAGATCAACCAGATGGAACGCAACATCGACGAAGAATGCTTGCGCATTCTGGCCCGCCGCCAGCCGGCGGCGTCCGACCTGCGTTTGATCATCAGCATCTCCAAGTCGGTGATCGACCTGGAGCGCATCGGCGACGAAGCCACCAAGATCGCCCGCCGCGCCATCCAACTGTGCGAAGAAGGCGAAGCGCCACGCGGTTACGTGGAAGTGCGCCACATCGGCGACCAGGTGCGCAACATGGTGCGCGATGCCCTCGACGCCTTTGCTCGCTTCGATGCTGAGCTGGCACTGTCGGTGGCCCAGTACGACAAGATCATCGACCGCGAATACAAGACCGCGCTGCGTGAGCTGGCGACTTACATGATGGAAGACCCACGCTCTATCTCGCGGGTCTTGAGCATTATCTGGGTGCTGCGTTCGCTGGAGCGTATCGGCGACCACGCGCGTAATATCTCGGAACTGGTGATTTACCTGGTGCGCGGCACCGACGTACGGCACATGGGCCTCAAGCGCATGAAGGCCGAAGTTGAAGGTTCGGCCGATCTTATCCCTAATGTTCCGGGCCAAACTGACGATAAGTAAGGTTGCCCGAGAAATTAACGCCCGGCCTTTGGTCGGGCGTTTTTGTTTGTGGCCACTGAATTTTTTACACGTTGAGCGAGATAAATTCCCAACGTGACTACCGAGTTTTGGCAAAATGCCATCAGTCAGGCGTCTTGCGTGCCGAAGTGTTAATAGGATGAAGGGTCGATGAGTAAAGTCAGTGTATTGGTGGTGGATGACGCCTCGTTTATCCGCGACCTGGTGAAGAAGTGCCTGCGCAACTACTTCCCCGGGATCAAGCTTGAAGACGCGGTGAACGGCAAAAAGGCCCAGGCCATCCTGATGCGCGAGAGCTTCGACCTGGTGCTGTGCGACTGGGAAATGCCGGAGATGTCTGGCCTTGAACTGTTGACCTGGTGCCGTGAGCAGCCTCACCTCAAAGCCATGCCGTTCGTGATGGTGACCAGCCGTGGCGACAAGGAAAACGTGGTCCAGGCCATCCAGGCCGGGGTTTCGGGCTATGTCAGCAAGCCGTTCACCAACGAGCAGTTGCTGAACAAGGTCAAGCAGGCCCTGCACAAGATCGGTCGGCTCGACGCGCTGGTCGCCAGCGCGCCGACCAAAATGAACTCGGCCTTTGGCAACGATTCACTCAGCGCCCTGACCGGCGGCAAGCCCGAAGCACTCAAGCCGGCTCCTGTGGCGGCGGCTGCCCCTGCACCGAGCCGAGGCCTGCTCAACAGCCCGCCGGTTCAGGCGCCTGCAGCTGCATCCCCTGCCGGTGGCCGTGGCCAAGGTCAATTGCGCCTGTCCAGTGGCACCCAGCAATGCGTGATCAAGGCGCTGAGCATCAAGGAAGCGCTGCTGGTAGTACGTCGTAGCGAAGTCCTGCCCCAGGTACTGGAAAGCGCCGTGCTCGACCTGGAACAAGGCGACAACGCCGAAGTGGCCCGTCTCAACGGCTACTTGCACGCTATCGTCGCCTTCGAACCCAAGCCTGACAGCGATTGGCTGCAACTGACCTTCCGGTTCATCGACCAGGACGCGCAGAAGCTCGATTACATCTCCCGTCTGATCGCACGGGGTACGGCGCAGAAGCATTTTGTGCCGGGTGCGTGATTTGTAGTGAGCGGGCTTGTCCCGCGTTGGGTGGCGAAGCCGCCCCAAAACCAGACGGCGCGTATCATCTGAGAAAATGCGGTGGCTCCCATTAGGGCGGCTTCGCCACCCAGCGCGGGGCAAGCCCGCTCACTACAGACTGTAACGATCCCTTGCTAGCCTGCCGTTCAGTCATCCCGGCAGGTTCGCGCCATGCTCATGCGCTTTTTGCTGTGCTGTGGGCTGGCCACGGTCGCCGTGTCGACCCAGGCCATGACCCTCTACAAATCCGTCGATGCCAATGGCCTGGTGTTTATCAGCGACCGGTATACACCGGGTGCCTTGGCGTTCGTGATCCAGGAGCGCAAGGTTGAGCGACCGATGCTTGTCGTGCCCAAGCCCAATCGTCCACAACAAGCCTACCGCTATCCCTTGCCCTGGCGTGGCGGCCCATTTCGCCTGACCCAAGGTCCCAACGGCACTTTCAGCCATACCGATAGTAAGAGCCGCTACGCCATGGATATCGCCATGCCCGAAGGCACGCCGATCATTGCGGCACGCAGCGGAATGGTGGTGAAGACCGAGAATGAGCAGGTCGGGCGTGGCAATGATGCGTCCGGGAATTTTGTGCGAGTGCGTCATGACGACGGCAGTGAGGCGGTGTACCTGCACCTCAAGCAAGGCTCGGTCAGTGTCAGGGTTGGGCAGCGTGTGGCGGTAGGAAACCCGCTGGGGTTGTCGGGCAATACCGGCAACAGCAGCGGGCCGCATCTGCATTTTGTGGTGCAGCGCGCCACCGAGGCGGGGCTGGTGTCGATCCCGTATGAGTTCAACCAGCCGGTCGGCGCATTGCCCAATTTTGCATTGGGCAATTGACGATCAATCCAGCAGCAGCACCTTGGCCAACACGATCTTCGGCCCTTTCATCTTCTTGATGATGATGCGCAAGCCTTCGACCTCCAGTACTTCTTCCTCTTCCGGCACGCGTTTGAGGGTGTCGTAGATCAGACCGGCCAGGGTTTCGGCTTCGATGTGGTCCAAGTCCACGCCCAGCAGGCGCTCCACCTTGAACAGCGGCGTGTCGCCACGCACCAGCAGCTTGCCCGGCTGGTAGGCCAGGATGCCGCGCTCGGCCTTGCGGTGTTCGTCTTGGATATCGCCCACCAGCACTTCCAGCACGTCTTCCATGGTCAAGTAGCCGATGATCTTGCCGTCGGCTTCTTCCACCAGGGCGAAGTGCGCGCCGCCTTTGCGGAACTGTTCCAGCAGTTGCGACAGCGGCATGTGCCGCGACACACGCTCCAGCGGCCGGGTCAGCTCGGCGAGGTTGAACGACTCGGGGATGTGGTCCAGGGCCGCCAGTTCCAGCAGCAGGTCCTTGATGTGCAGCAGGCCCACGAATTCGTTGCGCACCGCGTCATAAACCGGGTAGCGGCTGAATTTGTGGCGACGGAACAGCGCGAGGATTTCCTTGAGCGGGGCGTTGAAGTCCAGGGTGACCAGGTCTTCTCGGGAGTTGGCCCAGTCCACCACTTCCAGCTCGCCCATTTCCACGGCGGAGGCCAGCACGCGCATGCCTTGGTCGCTCGGGTCCTGGCCACGGCTGGAGTGCAGGATAAGCTTGAGTTCTTCACGGCTGTAATGGTGTTCGTGGTGCGGGCCGGGTTCGCCTTGGCCGGCGATGCGCAGGATGGCGTTGGCGCTGGCGTTGAGCAGGTAGATCGCCGGGTACATGGCCCAGTAGAACAGGTACAGCGGCACCGCCGTCCACAACGACAGCAGTTCGGGTTTGCGAATCGCCCAGGACTTGGGCGCCAGCTCACCGACCACAATGTGCAGGTAGGAAATCACGAAGAACGCTGCAAAGAACGACACGCCCTTGATCACTTCCGGCGACTCGACGCCCACGGCGCCCAGCAGCGGCTCAAGGATGTGCGCGAAGGCCGGCTCACCGACCCAGCCCAAGCCCAGGGAGGCGAGGGTGATGCCCAGCTGGCAGGCCGACAGGTACGCGTCGAGCTGGCTGTGCACGGTGCGCAGGATTTGCCCGCGCCAGCCGTTCTTGTGGGCGATGGCCTCGACCCGGGTGGCGCGCAGTTTGACCATGGCAAATTCCGCCGCAACGAAGAAACCGTTGAGCAGTACCAGGATCAGTGCAAAAAGAATCATGCCGAAGTCGGCGAAGAGTGTAGCGAGGGTGATACCAGGGGAAGGGTCCATGATGGGGTTTTGCAGGTTCCGTGTGTTCAATAAGGGGTGGCAGGCGGGCCTGGAAGGCAGGCGCAAGTCGGCCAATGTAGCGGCTGACGGGGCGCTTGCCTAGTGCCCACTGCCGGGCGGGCCGTTAGGTGTCCTGATCAATTGCCTTCGATCGTGTCATCTGTGCTGGCGGAAAATGGCAGGTAAACGTACTGCCATGGCCCAACACGCTGCTGATCTCCAGGCGTGCGCGGTGACGCAGCAGCACGTGCTTGACGATCGCCAGGCCAAGCCCGGTGCCGCCAGTGTTGGAGTTGCGGCTGGAGTCGACGCGGTAGAAACGCTCGGTCAGGCGCGGCAAGTGCTTGGCGTCGATGCCGATGCCGGAGTCCTGCACGCTCAGGTGCGCGCCCTGTTCGTCGGCCCACCAGCGGATGCGGATGTTGCCTTTGTCCTGGGTGTACTTCACGGCGTTGAACACCAGGTTGGAAAACGCGCTGCGCAACTCGCCTTCGCTGCCTTTGAGCAGCACGGCGGGGTCGGCTTCCAGGGTGATCTGCTGGCCGCGTTGGCCGGAGAGGGCCTGGGCGTCGTTCTTGATGGTGTGTAGCAGGCTCTGCACCGCCACTGGGTGGTTATCCGACGGGTAATCGGTGGCTTCCAACTTGGCCAGCAACAGCAGGTCGTTGAGCAGTGTCTGCATGCGTGAGCCTTGCTGCTGCATTTGCTGCAGGGCCCGGCTCCAGCGCGGGTTGATCTCGTCGACGTTGTCCAGCAGCGTCTCCAGGTAGCCACAGATCACCGTCAGCGGTGTGCGCAACTCGTGTGAGACGTTGGCGACGAAGTCTTTGCGCATCTGTTCCAGCTGGTGGATGCGGGTGACGTCGCGCACCAGCATCAGGTGCTCGTTGTTGCCATAGCGCGTCAGGTACAGCTGGATGCGCACGCGGTCATTGGTGGGCGAGGGGATTTCCAGGGCTTCTTCGTAGTTCTCCTGTTCGAAGTACTCCTTGAAGCGCGGGTGGCGCACCAGGTTGGTCACGGGCTGGCCGCTGTCCTGGGGCGTCTTGAGGCCCAGCAGGGTCTCGGCGGCGCGGTTCCACCATTCCAGGTTGCCATCGCTGTCGAGCATGATCACCGCATCTTTCAACGCGGCGGTGGATTCCTGTACCCGGTCGATCACGGCTTGCAGGCGTCCGCGCACCCGTTGGTCGCGGCGCTGCAAGTGATAGATGCTGTCGAACACTTCGCCCCACAGGCCGTAGCCATCGGGCGGTGCTTCATCGGGTTTGTGCTGGCGCAGCCATTCATGCAGGCGCAGCAGTTGCTTGAGGGTCCAACCCAGGTACAAGGCGATGCCGGCTGCCAGGCTCCAGCCGTAGTAACCGCTGACCAGACCCACCAACAGGCAGCCGGTGATCAGCAAAAGCATGTGGCGGATCAGGGTGCCATGCCAGTTTTGGTTCACTTAAACATGCGTCCTTGTCAGCTGTTAAGGAAAGAAGGGACCGGCTCAGCCTTTGGTTGAAAAGCGGTAGCCCGTGCCGCGCACGGTTTGTACCAGATTCTCGTAGGCATCGCCCAAGGCTTTGCGCAGGCGACGGATATGCACGTCCACGGTGCGCTCTTCCACATACACGTTGCCGCCCCACACCTGGTCCAGCAGTTGGCCGCGGGTGTAGGCGCGCTCCTGGTGGGTCATGAAGAATTGCAGCAGGCGGTATTCGGTCGGCCCCATCTCGGCCGGCTTGCCATCGATGGTCACGCGGTGGCTGATCGGATCCAGCAGCAGGCCGCCGACTTCGATAGGCGCCTCGCCATCGGTTGGGCCGGCGCGGCGCAATACGGCTTTCAGACGAGCGACCAACTCGCGTGGGGAAAACGGCTTGGTGATGTAGTCGTCGGCGCCGACTTCCAGGCCCTGGATCTTGTTGTCCTCTTCGCCCTTGGCGGTGAGCATGATGATCGGGATGTCCCCGGTCAGCTCGTCACGCTTGAGACGGCGGGCCAGTTCGATGCCGGAGGTGCCGGGCAGCATCCAGTCCAGCAGGATCAGGTCCGGCTTGCGGTCGACGATAATGGCATGGGCCTGCTGGGAGTTCTCCGCCTCCAGGCAGTCGTAGCCGGCCATTTCCAACGCAACGGCGATCATCTCGCGGATGGGCGCTTCGTCGTCAACAATCAGAATGCTCCTGCCAACCATGCTCAAAAATCCTCTTGTCATTTAACTGTCTTGCGCCGCATTAGATAACGGAATTATTGCAGTCGTGTGACAGTAATTTAGTCGCTCGGGCAATTCCCGCCTCTCTGGACTACGCTTTGGGTCCGAATCCTGACAACCACAAAAGGAAGGTTCCGATGACTTACAGCACGATTTCCTGGAAAGCCCTGCTGGTAACGGCGGCGTTGGCGCTGCCGACCCTGGCATTCGCGGCGGAACCCGCGATGACGAAAGACGGGATGCTGGTCGACCACAAGGGCATGACGCTTTACACCTTTGCCAAGGATGCCGAAGGCAAGTCCATGTGCAATGACAAGTGCGCCACCAATTGGCCCCCACTGATGGCTGAGTCCACCGATAAGCCAATGGGTAAATGGACCGTCATCACCCGTGACGATCAGAAAAGCCAATGGGCTTACAGCGGGAAGCCGCTCTATACCTTCATCATGGACAAGAAGGCGGGCGACATGACCGGTGACGGCAAAATGGACGGCGCTTGGAAGGTCGCCAAGCCCTGATCTTTCTGCAGGAGCCGGCAAGCCGGCTCCTGCAAGGGAACGCATTCCAAATGTGGGAGCGGCGGTGCGACGATTCGACTTGCCCGCGAAGGCGTAAGCCCGGCCGCCACAAAAACCTCAGCGCAACGCGTAATCCAGCACAATCCCGATAAATATCGCCAACCCCGCCCAGTGGTTGTGCAGGAACGCCCTGAAGCACTTCATCCGATCCTTGTCCCGGGTGTACCAGAATTCCCAGGCAAAACAGCCGGCCGCCGCCAGCAAGCCCAGGTGGAACCAGCCCCCTAGTTCGAACCGTGCGCCCGCCAGCAGCAGGCACGCCAGCGAAAGGCCCTGCAGGGTCAGGATGATCACGCGATCAGCTTCACCGAACAGAATGGCCGTGGATTTCACGCCGATCTTCAAGTCGTCATCGCGGTCGGTCATCGCATAATAAGTGTCGTAGCCCACCGTCCACAGCAGGTTGGCGATATACAGCAGCCACGCGGTGGCGGGCAGGCTGCCGGTCTCGGCGGTGAACGCCATCGGCATGCCCCACGAGAACGCCGCCCCCAGCACCACCTGTGGGTAGTAGGTGTAACGCTTCATGAATGGGTAGCTCGCCGCCAGCGCCAGGCCGCCAAGGGACAGCAGGATGGTGGTGGCGTTGGTCAGCAGCACCAGCAGGAAACTGATGCCCATCAACACCGCGAAAAACACCAGCGCCTCTTTCGAACTGATCTTGCCGCTCACCAGCGGGCGCTGCTCGGTGCGCTTTACATGGCCGTCGACCTTGCGGTCCGCCCAGTCGTTGATCACGCAGCCACCGGCGCGGGTCAGCACCACGCCCAAAACGAAAATCACGATATTGATCAAAGAGGGCGAGCCTTTGCCGGCGATCCACAGCGCCCACAGCGTCGGCCACAGCAGCAGGTAGATGCCGATGGGCTTGTCCATGCGGGTCAGCTGAATGAAATCCCAGGCCCTGGGGTTCAGGTGGTTCAGGGACTTGAGCAGACGTTGGTACATCAGCAGTTCTCCGGATGGGCATGCACCGCTTGCCACACGCTTGGCAGGAAGATCTCGGCCACCAATACGCTCAACGCGCCACGGTCAAAGCGCGACCGACGCGCCCATAGACCCTCGATCTGGCTGTCCTTGGGTAGCCATTGGCGTGGGTAGCGGCACACCTCTATGGCTTGGCGGCTGAATGCGTGTTCGCTGAACAGCAATTCACCGAGTGGGCGGCTGCCCAGTGCGTCCATGTGCAAGCCGTCACCTTGCAAGGTGCTGCGCGCGGCCACGCAACGCGCGAACAGCCAGGGCTGGCCGTTGCCGTGCAAATACGTTTCGCGTACCCAGCCGACGCTGGCTGGGGGCAGGTCGAGGGCTGCGCACTCGTCGTCGCGTAGCGGCTGCCAACCCTCAAATAGCGGCGTGATGCTGAAACCATTGTTGGACAGGCGCGTCAGCCGCTGCGTCATTGACCCTTCATCAAACAGCCAATTGAGGATCAAAGGCGTGGGCAGGGGGCTCAGAAGGCTCTGGGTCAGCCATTGGCAAGCATCGGGAGGGTCGATTGAGTGCGGCACGGTGAGTCAGTATTGGCAGCAAAAGAGGCGGCGAGCTTACCATGGCGTCCCGGGTTTTTGCCGGTCTGAACCGGCTGTTTGCGTCGATCGTGCTTGCATCTGCCGGCCCCGATCAGTACAAAACGCCCTGAGCCGCACGGCAACGTGGGTCTATCGACCGTCGGCCAAGATGCCTGACCCTGAGGAAGCAAGTGATGAAGAAGTGGCAATGTGTAGTCTGTGGCCTGATCTATGACGAGAAAGACGGCTGGCCGGATGACGGAATTCTGCCTGGCACCCGTTGGGAAGACGTCCCGGAAGACTGGCTGTGCCCGGACTGCGGCGTGGGCAAAATGGATTTCGAAATGATCGAAATCGGCTGATTTTTGGTTTTCAGATAAGTACTACAAGGAGAAGGGAATGAACGCACCTGTCGTGATCATCGGCACAGGATTGGCCGGTTACAACGTGGCCCGGGAGTTTCGCAAGCTCGACAGCGAGACCCCCTTGCTGCTGATCACCGCGGATGACGGGCGCTCCTACTCCAAGCCCATGCTCTCCACTGGTTTTGGCAAGAACAAGGAAGCCGATGGCCTGAGCATGGCTGAACCTGGCGCCATGGCCGAGCAACTCAAGGCCGAAGTGCGCACTCACACGCGCGTCAGCGGCATTGACCCTGGCCACAAGCGCTTGTGGATTGGTGAGGAAGCGGTGGCTTACCGCGACCTGATCCTGGCCTGGGGCGCAGAAACCGTGCGTGTGCCGGTTGAGGGCGATGCGGCTGAACTGATTTTCCCGATAAACGACCTCGAAGACTACGCACGCTTTCGTGCCGCTGCTGCCGGCAAGCGCCGCGTGCTGTTGCTCGGCGCCGGCCTGATCGGCTGCGAGTTCGCCAACGACCTGATCCTTGGCGGCTATGAGATCGACCTGGTAGCGCCGTGCGAGCAGGTCATGCCAACCTTGCTGCACCCGGCCGCCGCCGCCGCGGTACAGGCCGGCCTCGAAGGCCTCGGCGCGCGTTTCCACCTGGGCCCGGTGCTCAATCGGCTGCAGCGCACTGCCGACGGCCTGGAAGCCCATCTGTCGGACGGTGAAGTGATCGCCTGCGACCTGGTGGTCTCCGCCATCGGCCTGCGCCCGCGTGTCGACCTGGCCGCCGCCGCCGGCCTGCAGACCAACCGCGGAATCATGGTGGACCGCCACCTCAAGACCTCCCACGCCAATATCTACGCCCTGGGCGACTGCGCCGAGGTCGACGGCCTGAACCTGCTGTACGTGATGCCGCTGATGAGCTGCGCCCGTGCGTTGGCCCAGACCCTGGCCGGCAACGCCACCGCCGTCAGCTACGGCCCGATGCCGGTGACCGTCAAGACGCCGGTCTGCCCTCTGGTGGTCTCGCCACCGCCACGGGGCACCGAAGGCGTCTGGAACGTGGAAGGCGAGGGCGCCGACATCAAGGCCCTGTGCCGCGATGCCAGTGGCCGCCTGCTGGGTTACGCACTGACCGGCACCGCGGTGATGGAAAAACTGGCCCTCAATAAAGAACTTCCGCCGTTGCTGGCGTAAATACCGGTCGTTCTGTCGGATTAAGCACGTTTTTCCCACTAGAAAGGTCGCCGCTAGACTGGCGGAGCGTGCGAGGGCATGCCATCCTCACTCCCGTCTGCCGCAGAGTAGAGCCTGCGGCGCTTTGGGCGCTGCTCCAGAAGAGAGCAGCACGGACATAACAACAAAAAACCGTCAAAGAGGCTTCACTTATGCGTAAACCAGAACTCGCAGCCGCCATCGCTGAAAAAGCGGATCTCACCAAAGAACAGGCCAACCGCGTCCTCAACGCCGTTCTCGAAGAAATCACCGGCGCCCTGCACCGCAAGGACAGCGTCACCCTGGTTGGCTTCGGCACCTTCCTGCAACGCCATCGCGGCGCCCGCACTGGCAAAAACCCTCAAACCGGTGAGCCGGTGAAAATCAAGGCCAGCAACACGGTTGCGTTCAAGCCAGGCAAATCGCTGAAAGACACTGTTAACGCGTAAGAGCGTTACCGTCTCGAAGGGGGCGGGGTGGTAGGAGAGATGGGCACGCCGACTGGGTCGGGTGCCCATTTTTTATTGGATTAAACAAGACTTCATTTGAATGGCGTGAGCTTTTCTAATCCGATCTTGCCAATGATTTCATTGATTCTGGCGACATTTTCTTCGATATCGGCCTTTATCTTTTCGTGCGGGTAATGTTCGGGTTTATCAAAGAACTGAATTTTTAACAGGCTCATCAGGTAAGTGACACGTTGATTGCCCTCTGTCACAAAGTCGCCCTCGTTCTCCGCGTCCTGGATTTTGTCCAGGCTCAAGGTCTCGCCTCTTACAAAGCGTTCATGGGTGTTGCGCTTCACCGTGACTTGCAGCTCGTTTCCGGTGTTCAGCGCCGCCAATACACGAGCAAGCGCATCAGCGTACACGGGTTCATCACCGCGCGCCCTCGCCAGGGTGCCGTTGAGTACCAGTGACGCCTCGATCCAGACCCAATAGTCATAGTTATTTTCAAAAGGGATTTTGCTCAGCGGTGCAGTGAGTTGCTCGGCCAGGTCGTTTTCATTGATGACGTACAACAGGTAAGCCAGACGGGTCAGCGATTCGATACGTGACTTCTGCGTTTTATTGTATTTGGCTGCCACTTTCGACACGCGGTCTGCCAATGGGCCGCTGGCAGCAGAGAGTGAATCAAGTGCTTCTGTGATATGCATGGAAATCTCCAATCGGTTACTTCACGACTATTTTTACTCGGGTCCCGTCGTCATAGCCGCTCAGGGCATGCGCGATCGAGGAGCCTGCGCCTCGGTTGTCGCTAGGGTCGATGTACCTGACGCTAGCCCCTTTGCCACCTTCTTTGAACATCGCCATCGGGAATTCATCCCGATCCAGTGCCTTGACGGACGGGTGACCGGCCAGAGAGGCTTTGCGGTTATCTGCCGCGCCCAGGCGATCGATAGTGAATATATTTTTTCCTCGCGCCTTGATGACATCAGCGATGTGACCGAACGTCTGCTTGTACTGCTTCCTGGTCAGTTCAAGAACGATATCGTGTGTCTTGCCATCTCCTGCCTTGACGTTGCAACCCTTGTATCCAAGGGGGTCAGTCCAGACGATAGGGTTCGGCGCGTATTCATAGAGGTTAATCCCACCTGCCAGCCCAATAGGGTCGGGCGTCGTAAACCGCCCTACGTCCGGATCATAAAAGCGGAAGGTGTTGTAGTGCAGGCCCGTCTCCCGATCCAGGTATTGTCCCTGGAAACGCAGGTTCTGCTCCTCGATGTAATAGGGTTCGCGAACTTCCCTGACGCTGTTGCCCCATACCTGGTAACGCGATTGCCACAGCGTATGCCCGTCCGCTTCCGTCAACTGTTCAGGCAAACCGTTTAAATCATTGTGGTAGTAACGCACACGCTGATGTTCGCCAGTGCCATCGACACGTGCCAGGGGTTCGTAGCCGTTACCTTCGTAGAGGTACAGACTGCTCTGGTTATTTTTGCGTTCCAGCAATAAGCGCAACCCGTCCCAAACGAAGTGCGTTTGTCCCACCGGGAAGCCATGGCTGTCATGTTCGCTTTTAGCGATACGACGACCCAAAGGGTCATACGTCATTTTTATAACAGTCGTTCGCTCAGCCTTTTGATGGCGTACTTCGATCAGTCTGTGGTCAGCGTCGTAGGTAAAAAGCTGAGTGCCCCATTTCGCACTGCGCTTTTCAGCGAGACGGCCGAAAGCGTCGTAACGATAACGCTTGTCCTGATAGGTCAGCAGTTTGTTGTGTACCACCAGCCCGCTCGCCGCCTGCGGCGGATCAAGCAAGTTGGCGGCCGCATCGTAGGCGAATGTTTCGGTTTGCCCCTGCAGATTGTCCTGGTTGGCAATGATGCGCGCAGTCGCATCGTAGTGAAGCAATTGACGATGCTGGTGAGTGGGCAGCTGTTCAAGCTTGCCAATCAGATTGTCGGCAGGGTCGTAGTCGAACGCTATTTGCATCGTCGGCGCCAGTAACGTCGAAACACCTTCATTTCTGCATTGACGAGCTCGCAAGCGACCATTGCGGTCGTATTCGCTGCGGGTGCTGAGCTGACCTTGCGTACGCAACACTTCTCGATGCAAGCGATCGCGCTCGAAGTCGCTGATAACGCGTCCATCGAGGTTGATTTGGTGAAGGTGACCGCTGCCGTAATGCAGACGGTTGAGCCAACGCCCGTCGGGTAAGCGCGTTTGGATAAGGTTGCCCAACTCGTCATAGTGATGCTGCAGGCTGCCAGCAACACTATGCTCTCCAAGCAATTGACCCAGCGCGTCGTAGTTGAAAGCCAGGCGCTGTGCGTTTCCCTGCGCATCGACAGTGCTCACTGCAATGAGGCGATCCAGCGGGTCATAGGAATAGTCGGTGCGCCCATCGGCCGTTACCTTGCCGATCAAGCGACCCATCGCGTCCCGCTCAAGATAATGAACAATCGGGTCGAGGGGCGTTGAGGGGACAACCGCCATGCCGTTGCCGTGCGGCGCCGGTACGGCGGTGACCACGCAGACACTGTCGAGCGGGTCGTAGCTGTAACGCTTGGCGCTGCCGTCCAGGTCTTGCTGTTCAATTAGCCGGTCGCTGGCGTCCCAGGTGAATCGGTATGTTTCACCGTTCTGGTTGGTCAGCGCTTGCAGGCGGCCAAATCGATCATACCCAAACTGTACCTGGCGACCATGGGCATCCGTACGCAGGTTAACCTGGCCCCGGCGGTTGTGCTGGTAGTGAGTTGTGTGCCCGGCGGGATCGGTATAACCCACCAACTGGCCACTGATACTGCGCAAATAGTGTTCAGTTCGGCCGTCTGGCAGCTGGGTACTGAGCAGGCGCCCCTTTGCGTCATAGCTGAACTGGGTACGCTCGCCAAGTGCATCGATGATGGCTTGCAAATAACCACGATGGTCGTAACTGAATCGAGTCGGGTAGCCTGAACAGTCGATGTGCTCGATCAACTGGCCGAGCCCGTTCCAGGATAGTTTTTTCTGCTTGCCAGTGGCGTCGATGATTTCGACGACTTGTCCACGACTGTCATAACGATAACGGGTGGCACTGCCAAGGGGATCAGTCTCACTGATGCAGTTACCGCGCGGGTCATAGCGAAACTGCCAGCTGTTGCCTGCGGCATCGGTTCGAGCCAGCGGCAGCGACCAATGCGCCAGCCACGATGAAGCCTCTTTGCGACCTAGGGGATCGATTTCTCCAATCAGGTTGCCTGATTCGTCGTAGTGATATTCATAGCGCCCCCCTTGGGGGTCTGTGGCGCTTAGCAACTGGCGTTCGTCATTCCACTCAAATAGCCAGGTATTGCCGAGGTTGTCGGTATAGGCAATGACTTGGTGCTGAGTGTTCCAGACTCGTGTGCTAACCCGTTGCGCGTTGTCGGTAATACACGTTGTGCCTGCGGCCAGGTCGTATTCGAATTGGTACTCGTCGCCCTCATCCGTCCAATGCCGGACAACGCGCCATTCAGCCTGGGCGATCAATGCCCACTCGTAGAAGCAGCGCAAGCCGGTGGGCAGTTGATGCTCTGCCATTCGCCGCCCGGTGTCATAAGCAAAGCGTCTTTGAATCTGGCCGGTCGCATCGCGCACGATTGCCAGGTCGCCTGCCAAGTCGTGTTCATAACTGACCAATACTTCTCGCGGCAGGTCGCTATACACGCGTTCAATCCGGCTCACACGACCTTGCTCGCGGATCAGCTCCACCTGTACCAGGTCGAAAGTGTCGCGAAGACGTACCAATCGCCCGAGATCGTCATAGTCGAGATAAATGCGGTTGTTATTGCGATCGCCCAACTGACTCAGGCGCAGTAATGAGCTGGTGCCTGGCGTTGGGTCAAACAGGCGATAAAGTCCGTCATCACTTTCAATCAGCAATTGGCCGTTGCGGTGCCGACGAATGCTCAAGCCCTCGCCCGGACTGAACATCGCACTGCCCAAAGCAACCGAACCGAGCTGTATTTGTCGGCCTTGTTCATCGGTATAAGTCAGTTCTTCACCCCCGGCGGGGTGCGGCAGGACCTCGACACTGACTTCGTAGGACACGCTCCAGCCGGCGCCAAACATCCCACTGCGGCGCTCGTCACGACTGTTATAGAACCTCTGCCAGTGAATCGGCAGTACGCCCGGCAGCACAAAATCCAACTCTGCCTCGCCACCCAGGACCTTGGCGCCTGTAGCCGCGTGCACTGGGTTCATCGAGCCCATAGCCGCGTTAGTCATGGCCCCGATGGCCTGGCTCACCGCGTATGAACCCACCCCGCTGAGCAACATGCACGGCAAATTACTCAGCGTCTTGCCTTTGGCACCTTTCAACATCATCAGCGCTTCAATCGCCAACCCCACCCCAGGGGTCTTCCCGCTGCGAATTTCCTGCACCACCACCGTCCCACCACCAATGGTGACGTTTGGCGAGATCAGCCCCGACGACACCACCGTCGCCTCGCACATGCTGCGATCACCGCTGCGCACGGCGGGCTGGCCGTTGATGGTGACTTTGTCAGACCCTTCCGCCAGAAGCTGTGGCGGCATCGGCGGATGGCGGGCGCACAGGACCATGTCGGTGAGGGCCGGCACCACACCCGGTGCAGGCGTGGCGACGGTGGGCCGCCATAGCTGGGAGAAGAAACCCTCGGCCATGTCCAGGAAGCCAGGCTCGGGTTTTGGCTCGGGGTCGGGCTCCGGCGGTGCTTGCTCAAGCTCCGTACCAGCGGGCGCCACGTGCGAGGGAATGGAGCCCGCGGCCCGCGCAGCCGGAATGCTGTTGACGAACGTGTCGGTCGAACCCACCGCAATCGTGGCTTCCACCACCGGTGGAAACAGCGCATTGGCGAAGCTCTCGCACATCTTACTGAGGCCCTTGTCGGCCCCCGTCTTGCTCATGGCCATGCCGACGACAATGCCCACCACCGCGCCGAGGATGCAGCCGCCGATACCGGCGGTAGCAATCGTCACCCCCACGGCGGCCGCGACTGCGGCAGTCGCCAGTGCCGTGATCGCCACGTTGGCCGCGACCTCCAGCACGCCGCCGAGGATATCCGCCATCATCGAGGTGTGGGTCAGTGCATCGCCCATCCGGGCGGCCCATAACGCGTCAGACATGCAGGCAGCTCATCAGGAAACAGCGTCGAACGATAGCGAGCTTTTGATCAACGCCCAGTGCGCCGCCTCGGCATCCCCAAGCTTGTCGGCCTTCACGTAACTCAAGGCGAGCATCTTGCGCGTACCCGGTAGCACCAGCGCCAGTTGATACTGGAACACCTTGTCATTGCCCTTGCTGAACTGGCTGCGCAGCTCGATGCCTTCCACTTCTTGAGCCGCGCCCAAGCGCACGTCCACGCCCGGCTGATAACGCAGGTCCTGCACCTGTTTTTCCAGGCGCAGGAGTTGGTCATTGAAGTTGCTGTGCAGGGTTTCACCCTCGGCGAGCAGGCTGCGGCTGACGATCAGGGTGGTGCCCAATTCGGGGAACTTGAGGATATTGATCGTTGCGTCCTGCAGCTCACTGGCGGGTAGTTGAAACTGGAATTCGTTGATCCGGTACGTCATGGCAAACAGGTCTCGTCAGGAGCTTTTAGGCGCGGGGAACGCGGCTTTGATATTGGCGTCGATGGCGGCTTTCTGGCCCTGGCCATCGGGCGTGGCGCCGGGGCCGCCGCCGTTGTTCAGGTGCAGCACGCCGCCGGTGTTGAACTCGGCATCGCCGCTGGCATAGAAGCTGATTTGCACGCCGGTGAGGTTGATCTGCCCGCTGGCGTTCAACTCCAGGATGCTTTCGCCGCAGACCAGGCGCAGGTTTTCACCGACTTCGATGACATAGCTCTGGCTGATGCTGTCGGTCTTCCTCTGGCCCACCGAGAGGATGTCTTCCTGCTTGACGATGCGCAGGCGGTTGTTGCCGATGGTCACCGTCTCGTTGTGGCCGATGCTCTTGTTGCGGTCATGCCCCACCGAATGGCTTTCATCCACCTCGACCACGATGTCCTGATTACGCTCGGCATGGATGTACAACTGCTCCAACCCCTTCTTGTCCTCCATGCGGATTTCATTGAAGTTGGCCGGCGTGCCGCCCTTGCTCGAACGGCTTTTCATGCCGCTCTGGGTAGCGTTTTCCGGCAGGTCGTAAGGCACGGTCTGTTCGGCGTTGTAGACTCGTCCGGTGATGATTGGCCGGTCGGGGTCGCCCTCAAGGAAGCTCACAATCACTTCCTGGCCGATTCGTGGGATCTGCATCGAGCCCCAGTTCTTGCCGGCCCAGGATTGCGAGACACGAATCCAGCATGAGCTGTTTTCGTTGGACTGGTCGTGGCGGTCCCAATAGAAATGCACCTTCACCCGGCCGTACTGGTCGGTCCAGATTTCCTCGCCTTTGGGGCCGACCACCAGCGCGGTCTGCGGGCCTTTGACGATAGGGCGGTGGGTGCTGGCCAACGGGCGGAAGCTCTGCTGGGCGTCGATGCAGGTGAGGCTGCTTTCGAACTGTGCCGAGCCCGAACCGCCGCCGCTTTCCAGGCTTTCCTGGACGATGTAGTAGCGGCAGCCGACGATCAGGTATTCGCGGTTCTGGTCCTGGCGGCTGAAGCCGGTGAGGCTGAACAAATGCCCCGAACCCAGGCCACGGGCGTTGCCGCTGAATTCGATCTGCTCATGCAGGGTCTGCAGGGCTTCGATGCGGGTGCGGGCATAGTGCTCGCCGTCTTCGCTTTGCACGTAGGTGCCGGGGTAGTCGTACAGCGGATAGTCGCCGGCAGTGTGCGGGCGAGGCATGGCCGAGCGCACGTCGATGCTGGCGCTGGGGCGCTGGAAATCGTAGTCGTTGAGCTCCAGCGAACCCGGTTGCACTTCGTGCGCCAGGTGCCAGTTGTGCATATGGTCGCGTTCGCGTTGCTGCTCGTCCTTGGGGTAGTACGGGATCGAGGCGTAGCCCGGCACCGTGGTGTGGGCGCCGTAGGCATCGGCCAGCACCAGTACATGGCGGTCCTGCTCATGGCGGAAGAAGTAGTAAATACCTTCCTGCTCCATCAAGCGGCTGACGAAGTCGAAGCTGGTCTCGCGGTACTGCACGCAGTATTCCCACTCGCGGTACGGCCGGCTCAGGGCGTCTTCGAAGTCGGAAAACCCCAGGTCGCGAAACACCTGCTTGATGATCTGCGGGATGCTCAGGTTCTGGAAAATCCGGCAGTCGGAGGTGCGGCTGAGCAGCCAAAACCATGGGCGCAGCGTCACCTGATAACTGGCGAACTGGCCCTGGTCGATATTCTGGCTGCACCGCGCGACGATGCCGTGGAAGTGCCGCTCGCCACCGTCCGCCAGTTGCAGGCCCACGCTCATGGGTTTGCCGAGCAACTGGTTGAGATCGATGTTGGCGTCCAGGGACGTCAGTTGCAGCTCGTAGTTGAACAGCCTGCCCAGCTCCTCGCCACCGCCCATTTCATTGAGCAGCAGCACATCCGGCCCGAGCGGGCTGGTGATTTTGGCCAGGCGTGAGGCTTGGTTGAATAGCATCGGTTAACCCGTAAATGACTTGATAACTGAAGAAACCGAATCAAGTGTGGGAGGGGGCTTGCCCCCGATAGCGGTGTATCAGGTTAGAAATTTCTGGCTGACCCGACGCCATCGGGGGCAAGCCCCCTCCCACAGTTTTAATCACATTTCCACAGGTCAATCGCTGAAGTCGTAGTGCAATTCATTATCCCGGCTGCTGATACGCACACCCGCCAGCGCCTTGCCTTCGAGCATGCGCGTGAGGAACTCACGGCTCATGTCCGGCAGCAGGCTGTTGGTCAGAATGGTGTCGATCATGCGCCCGCCACTTTCGGTCTCGGTGCAGCGCGAGACGATCAGGTCGACCACCGCGTCGTCGTAATCGAAAGCCACCTTGTGGGTGGTCTCTACGCGCTTCTTGATGCGGTTGAGTTGCAGGCGGGTGATCGCCTTGAGCATCTCGTCGCTCAGCGGGTAGTAAGGGATGGTCACCAGGCGGCCGAGCAACGCGGGCGGGAAGATTTCCAGCAGCGGCTGGCGCAAAGCCTTGGCGATTTCTTCCGGCTCAGGGATGTTCGCCGGGTCTTTGCACACATGGGAGATCAGCTCGGTGCCGGCGTTAGTGGTCAGCAGGATCAGGGTGTTCTTGAAGTCGATCACCCGGCCTTCGCCATCTTCCATCACGCCCTTGTCGAACACCTGGAAGAAGATCTCATGCACGTCCGGGTGGGCTTTTTCCACCTCGTCCAGCAGCACCACACTGTAGGGTTTGCGTCGTACGGCTTCGGTCAGCACGCCGCCTTCGCCGTAGCCGATATAACCCGGTGGCGCGCCCTTGAGGGTCGACACCGTGTGGGCTTCCTGGAATTCGCTCATGTTGATGGTGATGACGTTTTGCTCACCGCCGTACATGGCTTCGGCCAGGGCCAGGGCAGTTTCGGTCTTGCCCACGCCGGAGGTGCCGGCCAGCATGAACACGCCAATCGGCTTGCTCGGGTTGTCGAGGCCGGCGCGGGAGGTCTGGATGCGCTTGGCGATCATCTGCAGGGCATGGTCCTGGCCGATGATGCGTTTTTTCAGGTGCTGGTCGAGGTTGAGCACCGTCTCCAATTCATTGCGCGCCATGCGGCCCACCGGGATGCCGGTCCAGTCGGCGACCACCGAGGCCACGGCCTGGTAATCCACGGTGGGCAGGATCAGCGGGGTTTCGCCTTGCAGGGCGGTGAGGCGCTGTTGCAGGTCGACCAGTTGGGCGCGCAGCTCATCGTTGCCACTGTCCACCACGCCCGCCTTTTCACGCAGCGTTGCACGGGTGGCTAGCAACTCGTCCACCAAGGTTTTCTCTTCAGCCCAGCGGCTTTCCAAGGTCGCCAGACGCTCACGCTCAGCGCTCAACAGCGCCTCGGTGTTGGTTTGGCGCGCACCAATCGCAATGCCGATGGCATGCTCACGGGCGATGATTTGCAACTCGGTTTCCAGCGCCTCGATGCGACGACGACTGTCGTCCACCTCCGCCGGCACCGCGTGCAGGCTGATGGCGACGCGAGCGCAGGCGGTGTCCAGCAGGCTCACGGACTTGTCCGGCAGCTGGCGCGCCGGGATGTAGCGGTGGGACAGTTTCACCGAGGCTTCCAGCGCTTCGTCGAGAATCTGCACCTGGTGATGCTTTTCCATGGTCGACGCCACGCCACGCATCATCAGCAGCGCTTTGTCTTCCGACGGCTCGGCGACTTGCACCACCTGGAAGCGACGGGTCAGGGCCGGGTCTTTCTCAATGTGCTTCTTGTACTCGGCCCAGGTGGTGGCGGCCACGGTACGCAAGGTGCCGCGGGCCAAGGCCGGCTTGAGCAGGTTGGCTGCGTCACCGGTGCCGGCGGCGCCGCCGGCACCCACCAGTGTGTGGGCTTCGTCGATAAACAGAATGATCGGCTTGGGCGAGGCCTGCACGTCTTCGATAACCTGACGCAGGCGCTGTTCGAACTCGCCTTTCATGCTCGCGCCAGCTTGCAGCAGGCCCACGTCGAGGCTGCGCAGTTCCACGTCTTTCAGGGCTGGCGGTACGTCACCGGCGACGATGCGCAGGGCGAAACCTTCGACTACGGCGGTCTTGCCCACCCCGGCTTCGCCAGTGAGGATTGGGTTGTTTTGGCGCCGACGCATGAGAATGTCGACCAGTTGGCGGATCTCTTCGTCACGGCCAACAATCGGGTCGAGCTTGCCGCTGCGGGCCTGTTCGGTCAGGTCGACCGTGAAGCGCTTGAGGGCTTCCTGCTTGCCCATCGCGCTCGGCGCCATGGCACCGCTGGCTTCACCGGGCACGGCACCGGCATTGAAACCATCACTGGCGCTCAGCGCGTTCTCCGGCGAATCACCGACGTACTCGTCGAAACGCTCGCTCAGGGCCTCGGCCTTGATCTTGTCGAACTCGGCAGACAAGCCCAACAGCGCATGGCGCAGGCTTGGCGTTTTCAGGATACCGAGTACCAGGTAGCCGGTACGCACCTGGCTTTCACCAAACATCAGGCTGCCGTAGACCCAACCGCGTTCCACGGCTTCTTCCACGTGAGAGGACAGGTCGGTGATCGACGTCGAGCCACGCGGCAAACGGTCCAGCGCTTCGGTCAGGTCACGGGCCAGGCGCGCCGGCTCCACGTTGAACTGACGGATGATGCGGTGCAGGTCCGAGTCCTGCAATTGCAGCAACTGGTGGAACCAGTGGGCCAGTTCCACATACGGGTTGCCCCGCAGTTTGCAGAACACGGTGGCGGCTTCGATGGCCTTGTAGGCCACGCTGTTGAGTTTGCCGAACAGTGCGGCGCGACTGATTTCACCCATGCTCTGGATTCCTTGAGGTGGTGGCGTGATCGGCGTAATGCCGGGCCAGGATTAGGTCGTTGGCGTCATGCTCGGGCTTGCCGAGCCAGGTGTTGAAGCCCAGGCGGAACTGACCATTGAGTTGCAGCGCCGGCACTTCGGGTTGTTGCAAAACCAGGTTGAGGTCCCAGTCCAGTTCATGGCCCAGGTACTCGGCCACCCACGCCACCAACTCGTTGAACGGCTGGTGGCCAGGCAGCATGCCCATGTAGTCATCCAGCGTGAGCGGCCCCAGGCGGATGCGGAATTTGTGCTGGCGGTCCCACACGAAACTGCCCAGGCAAAAGTCCACGCCCAGGCGGTTGGCGCTCACGCTGACGCGGCTGCGCTCGGGTAGTTCCAGCCATTGGCCGACGTACTCTTCAATCTCCACCGGCAGGCCGAAGTACTCGCTGAGAATGGCTTTCAGGCCGTCTGGATAGCGGGTTTGCGCCGACAGGTGGCCGCTGTAATGCAGCTTCGCGGTGTCCGGGATGAGCCCCTGATTCAGCAGGCTCGGCATGCCCCGTCCACTCAGGGCGGCTAGGCGCGCGGACCAGTAATCATCGTCAGGACGGTCGTGGCTGACTGTCGGCCGCGCCTCGGCCCAGGCCCGGTAAAACAGGCTGAGCAGGCGATGGTGGAACACATCGAGGAACTGTTTGCTGGTGCTGTCGGCGTTGTTGCGCTGACGCTCGCGCACGTACTCGGTGATGTGCAGCGGCAGCGGGCCATTGGGGCCGCCAAGGCCGAAGAAGAATTGCTCCAGCCGCGCCGGCTTGCCGTCGCCACCGGGGTCGACCGACGCCAGCGTGGCCGGCGCAAAGGTGCAATCAGCCTGTTGCCCCAGGCGCAGCGGGTCATCCGCCAGGCGCAGGGAATGGCCCAGCCGCGGCAGGTTTGGCGATTCGCACTCGATACGGCGCAGCGCCTGGAAGAAATCGTATTCCCAGGGCTCCTGATGCATCGCATCCAGGGTACTCACAGGGTCGGACGACGTCCGGGCTTGGCTTTCCATCGCATGATCTCGCCGCGTTCGGTGGTACGGATCACCGTCTCGGTAAAACTGTTGATCGACACGTAGCGTGCCAGGAAGCGTTCCAGCACCGCACCGAGCAGGAACACGCCGGTGCCGCGAAACGCGTTTTCATCGAATTCCAAGGTGATTTCCAGGCCACGGCCAAACACGATCGGGCCGGGCATCGGCAAACGTCGGGTCACGGCTTTGCTGCTGACCTCGCGCAGGCCTTCGATCTGCAATTGCAGGGCGGCGTCGTTGCTGTCGCCGTACAGGCGCAGCAGTTCGCGCAAGGCCGCCGCGCCTTGGCCCTGTTCGCTCAGGGACAGGTAGTTGAGCGACAACTGGCTGATCAAGCGCCAGGCCTTGGCGTCATGGGCGTGGCTGGCGCGGGGACGGCTCGGGCCTGCGACACAGCGCACGGCCAATACCGGGGCGCTGTCGGCCAGGGTGAAGTCGGTCTTGCCGTTGCCAACACTCATGAACAGCGGCAGGTCGCGGTTGGTGCACAGCGCCGTCACGCCGAGCTGGCGCAGGTCGTGGCGGTAGGGCGCTTGCCCGCTGTCCACCAGGCTGACAAAGGTTTCACTGCCCACGTACGTGGAGCGTGGGCCGTTGCGACGCTGGTCGCTGGACAGCACGCGCGGCTCGCGGCGCACGGTGTAATAGGCCTGGTCGCGGCCATAGCGCGACGGGTCGCGCACCGCATAGAACGGCAAGAACGGCTGCTCCGGCCCGGTGCCATGGCCGGTGATGCCACTCAGCGAGTGAATCTCGAAGTCCATCGGCCGCGTGCGGTCGGCGATCACATGGTGTTCGTTGACCCGGTCGGACAAGTGGATGCGGTCCACGCGCTTGGGGAACAGGTTGATTGCTGGCGTGCAGAACGGCAGGAACTGCGCTGCGCCGACGCTGCCTTCCAGGCTCGGTTCGTGGCGATCGAACAGCACAATCAGTTCCAGCTCCTGGCCGTCGCAGCGTTTGACTGCGCGACTCAGCTCGGCGAACTCGACGAACAGGTAGCGGTGGGGCAGGGCGAAGTATTCCTGCAACAGGCGATAGCCCTGGAACGCGCGTGCGACCACCGGCATGGCGGCGTCGGCATCGTCAAAACCACGGGAGCGCAGTGCATCCTGCGGCAGGCGCTCGACCCAATCGCCACCCGGCTTGCGTGCAAACACCGCGCAGGCATTGCCCAGCAGTTGTTCGTAGAGGCGGAATGGTTGCTCGTCGGCACCGCTGAGGTAGAGCGGCAGGTTATCCAGGTCAAGGCTGTTGAACGGCAATTCGGCGCCGGTGCGCAGGGTCAGGCGCAGGCCGGCCTTGGCTTTTGGCTCACTGGCGGCCAGGCGACCCAACACGGCGGCAGGGTTGCCGAAGTATTCGGCATTGCTCACCTGCAACGGCCACAGCGTCACCGCGTGCGCGGTGCGGTACTCGCAGCAGGTCTGGGTTTCGCGGCCCAGCGCAGCGCGCAATACGGTGTCGCGAGGCAGCGGGAAACCACTGGCCAGCGAACCTTCATCCGGGTCGGTCTGCAATTGCACCACGGTCATCGACGGCGTGGGTGCCAGGTAATGCGGGTAGGCGATTTCCAGCAGGTTGTGGGTGAAGGTCGGGTACTCGGCGTCGAGCTTGAGCTGCACGCGGGCCGTTAGGTAGGCAAAGCCTTCGAGCAAACGTTCGACGTACGGGTCGGCGCAGTCCATGCCGGACAGGGTCAGCCGACTGGCGATCTTCGGATATTCCTTGGCGAACTCGGCGGCGCTTTCGCGCACGTGGTGCAGTTCCTGGTTGTACAGCTCCAGCAGGCGTGGGTTCATGGGCGCCTCCGCTGGTCAGCGTTGACCACGCGTACGTGGCCGGATTCCAGGTCCAGGTCGGTTTGCAGCAGCAGGCGCAACGGCACGGGCTGTGCCCACAGGTCGCCTTCGATCTCGAAACTCAGCGCGTTATGGTTCATCTCGCCATGGCCGACGCGGGCTTTTACGCGCAGGGTGTGGCGCAGAATGCGTGGCTCAAAGGTAGCGATGGCCTGGTAGATCAACGCTTCCAAGGCCTTGATATCCACGCTTGAAACACTGTTGCCCGCCAGCGCCGGCAGGCCGTAGTTGACCACCGAAGTACCGGCCGGTGTATGCAGCGTGGCATCGGCATCGAGCAACGACGTGGTGTTGAGCAGCCACGCCAGGTCGCGCAGCACCGAGGCTTTCAATTGGGTCAGGGACAGCACGCGTTTGTCGGCGCTTTCCTTGGGGTTGGTTGGATCGTCGTCAGTCAACCGGTCCAACAGGGACGGTTGCAGACGGTCGCGGGAAGCGATTTCAGTGACCACCAAAGCGGCTCCACGGACGGGTTGTGAGAGGGACAAGTGGGTTGTGGCCGTGGCGCGAAGCCACGGCCTCAAGGGCTATCAGCGCTTGGTGTTGGAACGGATGTTCCAGCCAAACTTGATCGCGCCGCCATCTTTGGTGCCGTCGGCTTTCTGTGGCTGGTAATCGACCATCACTTGGGCGAAGTTCAGGGTGACGTTCTCGGTCAGGCGGTCATCGGTGCCCGAACCGCCGGTGCTCAGGGAAGTGACCAGCACTTCTTCCAGGTTGATCACCATGTACTCGACCTGGCTTTCGCCACCGGCCTTGCGCACGGTCAGCTTGACCTTGTCGATGTGCTTGCCGCTGGCACAGTGCATCATCAGGTTCGGCGAGGCCTTGTCGACGTATTTGGTTAGCGACAGGTCCTGGATATTCACCTTGCCCGCGCCGCCGCCGCCACCTACGTGCATGTTGCCGGACTGGGCCATGCCCCAGCTCCAGTTCAGCACGTCGATTTCGTCCTTGTGGGCCTTGTCCATGGACTCGCCCTTGATGTCGCCGATCTTGATGAAAATATCAACAGCCATGTTTTCTCCCTGTGTGGACTCAGCCACGATATTTGTTTAAGCCCAATGGGCAATGCTGTTCTGTGGGAGCTGGCTTGCCTGCGATTGCTTCGCCGCGGTCTGACTGGCAGACCGCGTCGCGTGCATCGTGGACAAGCCCGGCTCCCACAGAAGAGCCGGCTCATTCGTGGTTATGCGCTTTTCGCCGAAGGCAGCTTCGATACCAGGCGCAGCGACACGGTCAGCCCTTCGAGCTGGTAGTGCGGGCGCAGGTAGAACTTGGAGTTGTAGTAACCCGGGTTGCCTTCCACTTCTTCCACGATCACTTCGGCGGCAGCCAATGGGTGCTGGGCCTTGGTGGTTTCGGTGGAGTGCGCAGGGTCACCGTCCACGTAGTTGAGGATCCAGTCCTGCAACCAGCGCTGCATTTCGTCCTTCTCTTTGAAGGAACCGATCTTGTCGCGCACGATGCACTTCAAGTAGTGGGCGAAACGGCAGGTGGCGAACAGGTACGGCAGGCGTGCGGCCAGGTTGGCGTTGGCGGTGGCGTCCGGGTCATCGTATTCGGCCGGTTTCTGCAACGACTGGGCGCCAATGAACGCGGCGAAGTCGGTGTTTTTCTTGTGCAGCAGCGGCATGAAACCGTTCTTCGCCAGTTCCGCTTCACGGCGGTCGCTGATGGCGATTTCGGTCGGGCATTTCATGTCCACGCCACCGTCATCGGTGGGGAACGTGTGCGCCGGCAGGTTTTCCACTTCTCCGCCGGACTCGATGCCACGGATGCGCGAGCACCAGCCGTAGTGCTTGAACGAACGGTTGATGTTCACCGCCATCGCGTACGCGGCGTTGGCCCAGGTGTACTTGGAGCTGTCGGCACCGTCGGTGTTTTCTTCGAAGGCAAAGGCTTCCACCGGGTCGGTCTTGGCGCCGTACGGCAGGCGTGCCAGGAAACGCGGCATGGTCAGGCCGATGTAGCGCGAGTCTTCCGATTCACGCAGCGAGCGCCAGCCGGCGTATTCCGGCGTGGTGAAGATCTTGGTCAGGTCGCGCGGGTTCGACAGCTCTTGCCACGAGCCCATGCCCATCACGGTCGGCGACGCCGCAGCGATGAACGGAGAGTGCATCGCTGCGCAGACTTTCGACAGCTCGCCCAGCAGTTCCACGTCCGGTGGCGACTGGTCGAAGTAGTAGTCGCCCACCAGGCAGCCGTAAGGCTCGCCGCCAAACTGGCCGTATTCTTCTTCGTACATCTTCTTGAAGATCGGGCTCTGGTCCCACGCGGTGCCCTTGAATTTCTTCAGGGTCTTGTGCAGGTCCGGCTTGGAGATGTTGAGCACACGGATCTTCAGCTGCTCATCGCTCTCGGTGTTGTTGACCAAGTAGTGCAGGCCACGCCAGGCGCTTTCCAGCTGCTGGAAATCCTGGTGATGGATGATCTGGTTGACCTGGGCGGTCAGCTTGGCGTCGATGGCAGCGATGATTGATTCGATCGACTTGATCGCGTCATTGGACACCAGATCGGTTTGCGCCAGAGCCTGTTCGGCCAAGGTGCGCACGGCGGTTTCCACGGCTTCGCGGGCACGCTCGGTCTTGGGCTTGAATTCCTGCAGCAGCAGGTTGGCGAACTCGCTGGCTTCTTCGGTCTGGGTACCCAGGATCTGGCTGCCTTCGCGGGCGGTATTGTCGGTCATGATTACTGATCCCCTGCAGGCTTCGGCGCGCTGGCAAGTGCCTGGAGCAATGCCGGGTCCTTGATCGCCTTCATGATGATTTCTTCAGCGCCGGTCTTGCCGTCCATGTAGGTCAGCAGGTTGGCCAGTTGGGTGCGGGCTTCGAGCAGTTGGTTCAGCGAGTCGACCTTGCGGGCCACGGCGGCCGGGCTGAAGTCGTCCATGCTTTCGAAGGTGATGTCCAGGCTCAGGTTGCCTTCGCCGGTCAGTTCGTTGGGCACGTGGAACGCCACGCGCGGCTGCATGGCCTTGAGGCGTGAGTCGAAATTGTCGACGTCCACTTCAAGGAACTTGCGGTCTGCCACCGGCGCCAGAGGCTCGGCGGGCTTGCCAGCGAGGTCGGCCATCACGCCCATTACGAAGGGCAGCTGGACCTTTTTCTCGGCGCCGTAAAGCTCGACGTCGTACTCGATCTGCACTCGAGGCGCGCGGTTGCGCGCGATGAATTTCTGAGAACTTTGCTTCGCCACGTTGCTGCTCCTGGTCGCTTGAGCGACGGTGTTGTTACTGCACAGTCGGGCGGTTTATTCGCCGTCCGGGCCGCGCAGGTTTTCAAATTGGGACATGCCGTCGGGAATCAGATTGCGCACGATGGCCGCGAAGTCGGCGTGCACCAGATGCTTCGCCCGGTTCAACAGCACCGGCAGCGGGCTCGAAGGCTCGTACCGGGTGTAATACGCAAGGATCTTGTCGAGGCTGCGCAGCACATCGTCGCGGCTGGCGATGTCGCCAACTGGGCGCGGTGCTGCGGGCGCAGCGGCGAAGTCGGCCGAGGGGGCATTGTCGTCACTGACGGCCTCGGGTTCGCTGCTGCTGTCGGTGCCGGGCACCGCTTGATTAAGGATCTGCAACGCCTGCTTGAGGGGTTGCTTCAAGGCACTGAGGTCCACGCCCTGGGCGGAACCGACCTGATCGTTGACCTGCCGTTCGATGGCTTCGCACGCCGCACGCGCCGCAATCAGCGCGTTACGGGTGGCTTGCAGGTGCTCGGGGTCGCTGTCGAGGAACGCGGCGTTGAGCTGCTGGGCGCCGAGTTGCTCGTCGGGGAAGCTCAACAGGCCACTGGCGTTGAGCGCCGCGCGCAGGCTCACGGGCCCGAAAGTGCGCGAGCGTGTCAGGATGCTTTCGCGCAGCAAGCGAATATTGGTGTCGCAGGTCAGGCCAGTGAGGGCGTTGATGCGTACGGTGGGGTCGTTGTCATCGTCGGCATCCAGGCGCGGGTGCAGGTCGGCCCAGTAATCGCGCAGCAACGCGTCGATCAGCGTCAGTGCTTCTGCAAGGCCCGCCACACCCTGGAGGGCGAGGGCGCTTTGCAGCAGGAAATGGGTGATGCGCAGGTCTTTGCTGCGCCCGAGCAAGTCGAGGCTTTGCTGCTGGATGCTGCGCCATTCCGGCGGTTCAGCGGGCAGGATGGAGTCGCCCATGCTGCGCTCGGGTTGGCCCTTGGCATCACGCTCCAATTGCAGAAATTGCGCGTCATATTCCATGTCTTCGCCACAGGGCGAAGTCGCGGAAACGGCGGTGAGCAGCAACGGCACATCCACTGAATTTGATCTCCCTATCAGCCCGTTAGACGGCGGGCAATTCATGCATTAGTTGCGCGAGGAACTTTGCATGTTTTCTTGGTCATATAAGCAAGATGCCACTAATGTGCCATCACTGGTATTCAAGAAGTTGTGCATTTTTGGTGTAGTACTTAGGGCTTGTCAAGGTAAGCTATTCGCCCTCTGTGACAGATGTGCGGTGCTTAACAACCTGCGCGACTGGTGGGTCGAACGACGCACCGGGACAGGATTTTTGTCATAGAGCCCAGTTAAGATCAGCGATCATGCTGGCATTGGCAGGTTTTAGACGGTCGATCGCTCGACCTGATGGCGATATCCCGGGAGGCGCTGTCCTGGGAGTCGACCGCGCGCGAAGTATCAGCAAGGAGGCAAGATGTCGCTGTGTTTGACTATCACTAGTTATCACAAGATTACCCCTGGGCAGTGCTCCGAAAAGTCCATGAATCAGGGCTCGATGGCTATTGGCCGCAGTTCCGATAATGACTGGGTACTGCCTGATCCAGAGCGCTTGGTCTCCTCGCAACATTGCGTTATTCAATACAAAGAGGGTCGTTATTATTTAACCGATAACAGCACTAATGGTGTGGAGTTGGTTAAAGCCGGTATCCGTATGCGTCGGGGTAACAGCGAACCGTTGCAAGACGGTGAGTTGATCCGCATCGGTGATTACGAGATCCAGGCGCGCATCGACTTCAACGTGCAGGCCGTCGACAGCCAGCCGTTTGCCGGCGATTCGCCGAACAGCTTTGAAGCGCTGATGGGGGCCGTGGCGAGCAAGCCCACGCCGGTGCCGGTGATCGCGCCGCAATTCCAGGGCGCTTCGTCGATGGACACGCTGCCGGACCTGTTCGACTTCCTCAGCCCCACCGCCGTGCCGCCGCCGACCGTGCCGGACCATGTGCCGTCCGAGCAGCATGACTTCCGTCCGCCGACGCCCGTTGCGCTCGAGAAACCCGTGGTTTCGGGCTCGGTGATTCCCGAAGATTGGGACCTGTTTGGCGATGCACCTGCGCCCGTTGCTCCGCCGCCCGCACCGGTCATTCAGCCGCCACCTGCGGTCGAGCCTGTGGCAAACACTCAGCAACCCGACCTCCTGCAAGCCTTTCTGCGCGGCGCTGGCCTCGATCAACTGCGCCTGGACAAAGCCCAGGCCGAGGCCCAGATGGAAAACATCGGCCGCAGCTACCGACTGATGGTCGAAGGCCTGATCGACGTGTTGCGTGCCCGCGCCAGCCTCAAGGGCGAGTTCCGCATGCAGCAGACCATGATCCAGCCCGCTGAAAACAATCCGTTGAAATTCGCCCCGAATGCTGACGAAGCGTTACTGCTTTTGCTTCGCCACGGCAATCAGGCGTTTATGGCACCGGACCTCGCCGTACGCGACAGTTTCAACGACCTGCGTGCCCACCAACTGGCGGTGATGGCCGGCGTGGAAGCGGCGATCAAACACCTGCTCACGCGCTTTGAACCGGCGCAATTGGAAGAGCGCATGGGCAAGCCCGGCGGGCTCTCAAGTATTTTCAACGGCTCACGCCAGGCTCAGTACTGGCAGCAATTCACCGAGCTCTACAGCAATATTTCCCGCGAGGCCCAGGAGGATTTCCAGGACCTGTTCGGCCGCGAATTCAGCCGGGCCTACGAAGAGCACAGCGCACGACAGCGTCGGTAAAACCGCGCCGCAACACATGGATCAACGGATAGCTAAATACGTCATTGAGGACGCAGGATGATTCCCAGGTTTTTACTCGCAGTCGCCACACTGCTTCTGCTGACGGCGTGTGCCAAAGACGCCGCCAAACCCGAAACAGCCGCCGAGGCCGAAGCGGAGACGGCCGCCGTCGAGCTGCACTTTCATGCGATCAACGGGCTCAACCCCGGCGCCAACGGCCAGGCTGCGCCGGTGCGGGTGCGCATCTTCGAACTGAAAAACGCCGCCACCTTTGCCCGCTCCGATTACTTCGCCCTGGCTGACCGGGCGCAATCGACCCTGGGCCTGGACCTGCTGGACCAGGACGAAGTGATGGTGCAGCCCGGCGAGCAACTGAGCATCCAGCGCGACCTCGACCCGTCCACGCGCCAGATCGGTTTGCTGGTGGGCTATCGCGAGTTGGACCGCGCGCAATGGCGCACGGTGATCAACGTGCCCGCGCGCCAATACACCGAATACCAGATCAGCCTCGATGTGCGTGCCGTGCGCGCCGACGTCGTGGTCACCCCATCCAGCCCTGCCCAATAAGAAGCAATCGGAGCCCCCATGTCCTGGAACAATCGCGTGGTCTGGTCGGAAGGCATGTTCATCGGAACGCAGCACTTCCAGCAGCATGACCGTTACCTGGAAAACCTGATCGACGCCCGCAGCCGCCCTTTGTCGGCCGGGGCCTGGGGTTTTTCCGAGCTGCTGATCGACCAGGGTCTGCTGGCCCAGGGCAAGCTGGCGATCGTCTCGGCGCGTGGCCTGTTGCCCGACGGCACGCCGTTCAACATTCCCCAGGACGATCTGGCGCCGAGCCCGCTGAACATCGACGACAACCTGCGCGATGGCCTGGTGTACCTGGCGCTGCCGCTCAAGCGTGCCGGTGCCCGCGATACCGTGGAGGAAGGCGAAGCCTTGGAGGCGGCGCGTTACGTGAGCCAGGTCCGCGAAGTGCGTGACGACAACGCACCCTTCGAAAACCGCGCACCGGTGGCCTTGGGCTCACGGGCTCTGCGCCTGCTGACCGCCCAGGATGGCATTAGCGATTACGCCGCCATCGGCCTGGTGCGCATCAAGGAAAAGCGCGCCGACCGTGCGCTGGTGCTCGACGACACCTACATCCCGCCGGTCCTGGACGTCGCCGCGAGCAAGCCGCTGACCGCATTCCGCAGCGAACTGCTCGGCTTGCTGCACCAACGCGGCGAAGCCCTGGCGGGGCGCGTGGTCGCTTCGGGCGCCGGTGGCGCGTCGGAGATTGCCGATTTCATGCTGCTGCAACTGGTCAACCGCGCCCAACCGCTGATCCAGCATTTGAGCCAGTTGAGCCCGCTGCACCCGGAGCGCTTTTTCAGCGAACTGGTCAGCCTGGCGGGAGAGTTCTCCACCTTCTCGACCTCAGGCCGCCGTCCCCAGGAATACCCGCAGTACCAGCACGACGACCTGGCGCTGAGCTTTGCTCCGGTGATGGCCGCCTTGCGTGAAGCGCTGTCGATGTTGATCGACAGCAAGGCCACGCCGATCCCGATTGTCGAGAAAGCCTACGGCGTCCACGTGGCGATGCTGGCCGACAAAACCCTGCTCGACAACGCCAGCTTCATCCTGGTGGTGCGTGCCGATGTCCCCGGCGAAACCCTGCGCGCGCGCTTCGGCCAGCAGAGCAAGGTTGGTTCGGTGGAGCACATCCGCGACCTGGTCAACTTGCAACTGCCGGGCATCACCCTGTTGCCTCTGCCCGTGGCGCCGCGCCAATTGCCGTACCACGCAGGTTCCACCTATTACGAGCTGGATCGCGGCAGCGAGGCCTGGCAACAGCTGGGCAATTCCGGCGGCTTTGCCTTCCACATCGCCGGGCAGTTCCCGGGCTTGAACCTGGCCTTTTGGGCGATCCGAGGATAATCCGCGATGCATCCCAATGATGATGACCGCACCCAGTTCATGCCGCGTCCGGGTGGTCGGGCGCCGGAACCTGCGCGTGCCGAACCGTCGCCGCTGGCCATGCCGGCCGCGCCGATGCTCACCGGCAAAAGCCAGGGCCTCAACCCGCTGGAAAGCGCCGCCGGCCCGTTGTTGGCACTGCTGACGCGCCTGCGCAACACCATCGCCCACCCGGCGCCGGCCAGCCTGCGCGCGCAGTTGCTGGCGTATCTGCGCCAGTTCGAAGAACGCGCCGAAGCGGCCGGTATCGCCCGCAACGAAGTACTGCTGGCCCGTTATGCGCTGTGCACCGCGCTGGATGAAGCGGTGTTGAGTACGCCATGGGGCAGCACCAGTGACTGGGGCAAACAGAGCCTGCTGATCACGGTGCATAACGAAGCTTGGGGCGGTGAGAAAGTCTTTCAGTTGCTCGACCATTGCCTGCAAAGTCCACGGGAACGCCTGTACCTGCTGGAGCTGCTGTACCTGTGCATGTGCCTGGGTTTTGAAGGCCGTTATCGCGTAATGAACGACGGCCGCAGTCAGTTGGAAACCCTGCGTGAACGCACGGCTGCCGCCATTCGCAGCGCCCGTGGCGAACACGAACGTGAACTGTCGCCACACTGGCGCGGCGTGACGGTGGCGCGGGATCGCCTGGCGCAATTCATGCCGCCATGGATCGCCGTGGCTATCGGCGTGGCGCTGTTGCTGGCGCTGCTGTTTGGTTTGCGCATGAAGCTGGCGTCGGATGCCGAGCCGGTGTTCAAGAATATTCACGCGTTGGGCGAAATCCCGGTGCAGGCCATCGACCGCCCGGTGGCACAACCCAAAGTCATCGAGCGCCCACGCCTGGCCGGTTTCCTGGTGGAAGACATCAAGGCCGGGCGCGTTGCCGTGGAAGATGCGGTCGACCGTTCAGTGGTGACCATCCGTGGCGACGAGCTGTTTGCGTCCGCCAGTTCCAGCATTGTCGATGACTACCAACCGCTGATGCTGCGCATCGCCGATGCCATCCGCAAAGTGAAAGGCCAGGTACGCGTGACCGGGCACAGCGACAACCGCCCGATTGCCACGCTGCGCTTCCCGTCCAACTGGGCGCTGTCGGAAGCACGGGCCAAGTCTGTGCTGGAAATCCTCGCGGCCAAGACTGGCCAGGCGGAGCGCTTCAGCGCCGAGGGCCGAAGCGACACCGAGCCGGTGGCGACCAACGCCACCGCAGAAGGCCGCGCCCGCAATCGTCGGGTTGAAATCACCGTATTGGCGGAGGGCGTCGAGTGAAGGCGTTTTTCAGTTTCATGATTCGCTGGGTGATTCCCGTGCTGGGCCTGATCGCCCTGAGCCTGATCATCTGGTTTGTCGGGCCGCTGCTCGACGTGCTGGTGCCGGAAGGGCGCCGCTGGGCGCTGATCATCCTGGTGTTCGCGGTGTGGATTGCCTACCGCGTGTTCCGCATTATCCAGGCCCGTCGCCAGGCCGCCGAAGTGATGCGCAGCCTGGCCGCCGAAACCCCGGCAGACCCCAATAGCGTCGCCACCGCCGAAGAACTCAGCACCCTGCGCCAGCGCATGGACGAGGCCCTGGCGCTGCTGAAGAAGGCCAAGCTGGGTGGCGATGAACGCCGCAACCTCTACGAGCTGCCGTGGTACGTGATCATCGGCCCGCCGGGTTCGGGCAAGACCACGGCGCTGGTCAACTCCGGCCTGCACTTCCCGCTGGCGGCACAGTTGGGCGCCGGTGCCGTGCGCGGCGTCGGTGGTACGCGCAACTGCGACTGGTGGTTTACCGATCAGGCTGTGTTGCTCGACACCGCCGGCCGCTACACCACCCAGGACAGCAACTCCACGGTGGATAAAGCCGCGTGGCTGGGTTTCCTCGACCTGCTGAAAAAACAGCGCTCGCGCCGGCCTATCGATGGTGCCTTCATCGCCATCAGCCTGTCGGACCTGTTGCTCGGCACCGACGCCGAGCGCGCCGCCCATGCCGCCGCCATCCGCCTGCGGATCCAGGAGTTGTACACCCAGCTGGGCGTGCGCTTTCCGATCTACCTGATGCTGACCAAGCTCGACCTGGTGCCAGGCTTCATGGAGTTCTTCGACAACCTGAGCAAGGAAGAGCGCGCCCAGGTGTGGGGCATGACCTTTGCTCTGGACGACGGCAAGAACAGCGACAGCCCGCTGGCACACCTGCAAAGCGAGTTCGCTGGCCTGGAACAGCGCCTCAACGAACGTCTGGTCGAACGCCTGCAACAGGAACGCGACCCGGCGCGGCGCGACCTGATCTACGGCTTCCCGCAGCAGTTCGGTGCGTTGAAGGATTGCCTGCAAAGCTTCCTCGAAGGCGTGTTCAAGCCCAATGCCTTTGAAGAGCGCGTGTTGCTGCGCGGTGTGTATTTCACCAGCGGCACCCAGGAAGGCAGCCCGATCGACCGCCTGATCGGCGCGATGGCCCAGAGCATGAACCTGGACCGCCAGCACCTGGCGCGCCAGAGCGGCACCGGACGCAGTTATTTCATCGAGAAACTCTTCACTGCGGTGGCGTTTGCCGAGCGTGGCTTGGTGGGGGTGAACCCGAAGGTCGAGCGTCGGCGCAAGTGGATTGCACGCGGTGTGCTGGCCGCCACCGTGGCGACTGTCGTGGTGGTCAGCGGTTTGTGGTGGGTGAGTTACCGCGCCAACCAGGCGTATATCGCCCAGGTCGACCAGAAGGTCGCACCGCTGGGCCAGTCCGTGCAGAACCTGAGCCCCGCGCAGCGTGACATCCTCGCGGTGCTGCCATTGCTCAACGCCGTGAAGAACCTGGCCGGCGACTCGCCAAGCTGGTCCGAAGGCCTGGGGCTGTACCAGGGCGACATGCTTGAAGCCGAGTCCGCCAGTGTCTACCGCAAGCTGTTGATCGCCGTGTTCGCGCCACGCCTGGTGACGCGCATCGAAGAGCAACTGCACGGCGGCGGCAATTCCGACTTCCTCTACGAAGGCCTCAAGGCCTACCTGATGCTCGCCGATTCCGAGCATTACGACCCGGACTTCATCAAGGCCTGGATCGCCCTCGACTGGGACCGCAACCTGCCGCGCGACCTGCCGGCCGATCAGCGCCAGGCATTGGCCGGGCACTTGCAGTCGCTGTTCGAACGCCATCCGCCCAATGCGCGCCTGGATCCCCGGCTGATCGACGACCTGCGTCGCCAGTTGCAGCAACTGCCGGTGGCCCAGCGTGTGTATGACCGGGTCAAGCGCCAGAAACTGCCCGAAGGCATCCCGGACTTTCGCATCAACGAAGCCGCCGGTCGTGATGCGGCGCTGGTGTTCAGCCGCAAAAGTGGCAAACCACTGGGCGAGCCGTTGAGTGGGTTCTTCACCGCCAAGGGCTATCGCCAGGCGTTTTTGTTGAGCAGCCTGAACCAGACCGGCACCCTGGCTGAAGAGCAGTGGGTGTTGGGGCACGAACAGGCCGACCAGCAGAACGTGGTGAGCCTCGCCGCCGACGTACGCCGCCTGTATTTCCAGGATTACCAGCGTCAGTGGGATGCGTTGCTGGCGGACATCGACTTTGTGCCGATCACCAGCGTGGCCCAGGCGGCCGACGTATTGCGGGTGATTTCCGGTCCGACTTCTCCGCTGAAAAAACTGCTGGTGGCGGTGGCCAAGGAAACCGATCTGCAAGCCGAAGAGCGCCAATTGGCCGCTAAAGGCGTACCGGTGGAAGGAGGCGTCGACAAGCTCAAGGAGCGCCTGGGCAGCCTGCTTGGCCAGGAACAACCGACCGCCAATGCACCTGCTGCTGCGGATGATCCGGTGACCGCACACTTTGCCGAACTCAACAGCATCGTCAGCAAGAATGAAGGCGAGCCAGCGGCCATCGATGGCCTGCTCACCGACATGAATGCGCTGTATGTGCAGGTCAGCGCCATGGTCGGCGCCAGCGGTGATGCCTTGCTCGGTGAGGCGAAGAACCAGGCGGCCGCTGCGGCCACGCGGGTCAGCCTGAATGCCGAACGCCAGCCACCGTTGGTGCAGGGCATGGTCAAGTCGGTGGTCAATTCCACCACCAACAGCATGATGGGCGGGGTGCGCAATCAACTGAACGCGGCCTGGGTCAGCGAAGTAGTCAACGTGTATCGCCAGTCGCTGGCCGGCCGCTACCCGATGTCGCCGGGCAGCGCACGGGACGCGACCCTGGATGACTTCGGCCAGTTCTTCGGCGTGGGCGGAGTGATGGACAACTACTTCCGCAAATACCTGCAGCCTTACGTAGACACCTCCGCGCAGACCTGGCGCTGGCAGCCGGGCGCGGCGCAGAAGCTCGGCATTGCTCCGGGCGTGCTGCAAACCTTCCAGCGCGCAGCGACGATCCGCGATGCGTTCTTCCGCTCGGGTGGCACCCAGCCCATCGTGCGTTTCGAACTCAAACCGGTGTCGATGGACCCGACCATCACCCAGTTCCTGCTGGACCTGGACGGTCAGCAACTGAGCTACGACCACGGCCCAAGCCGCCCAGTGGCGATGCAATGGCCAAACCCCGGCAGCATTGGCGTGGTGCGTATTTCCATCATGCCGCCGTCGGCCAGTGGCCGTTCCGGCGTGACCCTGGACGGACCGTGGGCCTGGTTCCGCCTGCTGGAGCAATCGGACCTTACGGCTGGTAATTCCCCGGACCGCTTCAACCTGCGCCTGCGCGTCGACGGTGCGAGCATCGCCTACGAACTGCGCGCCAACAGCGCCTTCAACCCGTTCAAGAGCCGCGTGCTCAGTGGCTTCAGCCTGCCGGAGCGGCTATGACGACGCTGGGTTTCTACGGCAAGTTGGCCAGTCGTGGTGACTTTGTCAGCCGCGCGCTACCCCAGAGTTTTATCGGCCCGTGGGACAGCTGGTTGGCGGCGGGTCTGCTCGCCAGCCAGAGCAGCCTGGGCGGCGACTGGCTCAACACCTACCTGGTCAGCCCGTTGTGGCGCTTTGTGCTGGCGCCGGGTGTATGCGGACCGGACGCGGCGGCGGGTGTGGTGATGCCGAGCATCGACCGGGTCGGGCGCTACTTCCCTCTGGCGGTGGTGACCTTGCTCGATCACGACACCAATCCCGCGTCCCTGGTCGGCGGGCCGGACACCTGGTTCGAGCAGGCCGAAGCGTTGCTGCTCAGCACCCTGGATGCCGGTGCTACCTTCGAAGGCTTCAATGAAGGCCTCGATGGCCTGGGTTTCCCGGCGAGCGAACCGCGTACCGTGGGCAGCCGTTTCGCCGGCCTGCAACGGGTGGCTACCACCGTGCCTCAGGGGCGTCTGACCGCCCTGGCCGAACAGGCCTGCGAAGGCGCGAGCCTGTGGTGGGGCCGTGGCTCGCAGACGATTTCTCCTGGTTTGTTGCGGTGTCAGGGCCTGCCTGCCGCCGACGATTTTGCGCAGTTTTTGCTCGGACAAGAAGGTGTGGTGTAGATGGGGTCGACGTACAAATCCGCGAGCAAAAGCCATGTAGGCATGGTCCGCCAGGTCAATGAAGACGCCTGCCTGGACCTGCCGGAAAACCGCCTGTGGGTGGTGGCCGACGGCATGGGCGGGCACGCGGCGGGGGATTACGTGAGCAGCCTGATCGTCGACAGCTTGCGCAGCGTGCCGGTGGGGCGCTCGCTGGATGAATACACGGCGGCGCTGCGCAACGACCTGCTGCGCATCAACGCCGCCGTGCGCGAAGAAACCGCCCATCGTGGCGTGACCATGATGGGCAGCACCGTGGTGGTGTTGGCCGCCCGTGGCCTGCGCGGCGTTTGCCTGTGGGCCGGCGACAGCCGCTTGTACCGCCTGCGCGACGGCGTGCTGGAAGGTATCTCCCGCGACCACAGCTACGTGCAAGACCTGCAAGACAGCGGCCTGCTCAGCGAAGCCGACGCCCGCACGCATCCACGCGCCAATATCGTCACCCGTGCGATTGGCGTGGAAGCGCACCTGGAACTGGCGGTGGTCGACCTGCTGATCGCTCCCGGTGACAGCTATTTGCTGTGCAGCGATGGCCTGAACAAGACCGTCGAAGACCATGAGATCCGCGAAGTCCTCGGCCACGACACGCCGGATGAAATCGTGCGCAGCCTGGTGCACCTGGGACTCAACCGGGGTGCGCCGGACAACATCACCGCCATCGTTGTGAAGGTATCGGCATGAACATCCTGATTCCGGGTTATGACATCGAAGGCGAGATCGGCGAAGGCGCCATGGCCAGCGTGTACCTGGCGACCCAGCGTTCCCTGGAGCGCAAGGTGGCGTTGAAGGTGATGGCGGCGGCATTGGCGGCTGACCCGAGCTTCTGCGAACGCTTCCTGCGTGAGGGCAAGACCCTGGCGCGCTTGTCGCATCCGCACACGGTGACCATCCATGACATCGGCAACGTCGGTGAGCTGTATTACATGGCCATGGAATACCTGCCCAACGGCACGCTCAAGGAGCGCATCGCCGCCGGGATGACGCCGGAGCAGGGCGTGACGCTGATTCGCCAGATCGCCTCGGCGCTGGGCTATGCCCACGCCCAGGGCTTGGTGCACCGCGATGTGAAACCGGCGAACATTCTGTTCCGTGCCGATGGTACGGCGGTGCTGTCGGACTTCGGTATCGCCAAATCGCTGGATGATCGCACTCAGTTCACCCAGGCCGGGTTTGCCGTAGGCACGCCGAGTTATATGAGCCCAGAGCAGGCGCGGGGACAAGAAATTGATGGTCGCGCCGACTTGTACGCGCTGGGCGTGGTGCTGTACGAGATTCTCGTCGGCAAGCTGCCATACACTGGCACCGATGCGCTCTCCACGGCGCTCGCGCACCTGACTGAACCGCTGCCCGAATTGCCGGTGCACCACGGTCGTTATCAGGAGGTGCTGCGCAAGCTGTTGGCCAAGGATCCGGCGGAGCGCTTCGCGGATGCGGCGGCGTTGTTGCGGGCGTTGGATAACCTGCCGTCGGAATCGCCAGAGGCTACCTTGGTGCGGCCGTTGCCGATCCCCATGAGTTTTGATCTGGCCGGCATCACCCCGGAATCCATCGAGATCCCCACCGAGAAACCCCAGCCGGTGCGCCAACCGGTGGTGCCGCCGACCCAGCACAGCGAGCAGCGCCGTGGGCCGGTGTTGGCACTCGCCGCTGTTGCAGTGGCGGTTGCGTTGGCCATTGGTGGTGCGAGTTATTGGTGGTTGAGCGGCAGCGATGAGCCCGTGGCCAAGCCCCCGGCTGCGGTGGTTGTGCCCCCTGTGGCGCCGCCTGTGGCAGAAGTGGATGGCGGTCAGCGTCCGTTGCTGATGGCGGGTAAGAAAACCCTGTTCCAACGCGTCCTCAGCAAACCCGGCGCCAAGCTTTCAACGGACGCCGGCAGTGCGCCGGGCAAGGCTTTGCCGGCGTTTTCCGTGCTTTACGTCTACCAACGCAAGGACGTTGACGGCAACCCATGGGTACGCGTCGGCGCCGCCACCGATGGCCGCAGCGACGGCTGGTTGCCCGCGTCCCTGGTCAGCGACTGGAAGCAGAGCCTGGTGCTCAAGTTCACCGAGCGTTCAGGCCGCGCGCCGGTAATGTTCCTGCGCCAATCCGCTGAAGTGGAAAGGTTGCTGGCTGACCCGGCCGCCGCCAAAGGCGTACTGGCCAAGGCGCAGAAAAACAGTGAGGACAACAGCCAGATCCTGGCCCTGGAACCGACCGCCAGCGCTGTGCCGCAAAACCAGTTCTACCTGCTGCCGATCTTCGACGCCAAAGAGAGCTTCGACGAAAACGGCCAGCCGGTGCAGTTGCTCAATGTGGCCTCCATCGACCCAGGCACCAGCGCCGCTAAACCGGCCACGCCGGTGATCAACGCCAATGCTGACGCCTTCCGCACGGCTGTTGTGCTGGTGGTGGATACCACCGTTTCCATGCAGCCCTACATCGACCAGATCCGCGACGTGGTGCACGAACTGCAAACGCGCATCGGCGAACGCGGCGAGTTGGACAGCGTGAGCTTCGGCATGGTCGGCTTTCGCAGCAGCATCAAGAAAACCCCTGGCCTGGAATACGTCGCCAAGACCTTGATCACCCTCGATCAGGGCCGCGACCCGCAACGTTTCCTCGACATGGCGCGCCAGGTCAAGGCGTCCACTGTGTCCAGCCATTCGTTCAACGAAGATGCGTTCGCCGGCGTGATGCAGGCAGTGGATGGCATGGATTGGTCCGGCTATGGCGGACGCATCATCCTGCTGGTCACCGATGCCGGTGCGCTGCGCAAGAACGATCCGTTCGCCGCCACCCAGATGAACGAAGCCGAGGTACGCCAGGCCGCGCTGGGCAAACAGATCAAGATCTACGCCCTGCACCTGCGTACCGACGCCGGCAAGAAAACCCATGCCGGCGCCGAGAGCCAGTACCGCATCCTCACCGCCGACGCCAACCCTCAGATCGGCGACCTCTACACGGCGGTGCCCGGTGGTGATGTGCGCAAGCTCGGAGAGCGTGTGGATGAGATCGGTACGGTGTTCGCCAATCTTGTGCATCAAGTGCGCAGCAACACGCCACAGCCGGTGCCGTTGTTGAACAGCGCGCCGAGTCTGGCGGATAAGTCCGCCGCCGTCGGTTATGCCATGCACATGGATTTCCTCGGCCGTAAAGCTGCGAGTCAGGCACCGCAACTGGTCAGCGCCTGGACTGCCGACCGCGACCTGACCAACCCGGCACTGCCGGCGTTCCAGGTGTGTGTGATGCTGACCAAGTTGCAGCTCAATGACCTGCAGCAGTCGCTGAAATTGATCGTCGACGCGGCACGCAAGACCCAGACTTCACCCAAGGACTTCTTCCAGGAAATCGCCAGCGCCTCCGCCTATATGAGCCGCGACCCACAGGCCCTGCGCAAGGGCGGCAACCTGGCCGACGGCGGCATCTTGGGTGAATACCTGGAAGGCCTGCCGTACCGCAGCAAGTCGCTGAACATGACCCAGGACCTGTGGTTGTCGTTGAGCGTGGCCGAGCAGGAAGACTTTATCGACGAGCTGGATTCGAAGATCCGCCTCTACGAAACCTTCCACAATGATGTGGCCAACTGGGTCCGTTTCGGCGATGCCGAGCCGGGTGACGCGTTGTACCGCGTGCCGTTGTCGACGTTGCCGTGATGCTGAACCTGAACGCGGTGCACAAGAGCCGGGGCGTCGGCAGCCAGCGCTACAGCCTGGTGATTCCGGCGCTGACGCTGCGTGAGGGTGAGCAATTGGCGATTGTCGGGCCCAGCGGTTGTGGCAAAAGCACCTTGCTGGATTTGCTGGCGTTGGTATTGGCGCCGGATCAGGTCGGGCAGTTTGAATTTCATCAGCAGGACATTGCCGGATTGTGGCGCGGTGATCAGCAATCCATGCTGGCCGCGCTGCGTAGCCAGCATCTGGGCTATGTGCTGCAAACCGGCGGCTTGCTGGGGTTTCTCGATGTGCGTGGCAATATCGCCTTGTCACGGCAACTGTTGGGCTTGAAGGACGACGGCAGCGTGGCGCGCCTGGCCGAGCAGTTGGAGATCAGCGACCAGTTGGCCAAGAAACCGGCGGCGCTCTCGGTGGGCCAGCGCCAGCGCGTCAGCTGTGCCCGCGCCCTGGCTCATGCGCCGCAACTGGTGTTGGCGGATGAACCGACGGCGTCCCTCGACCCCTTGAATGCCGAGCGCGTGATGCAGGCGCTGCTGGCCCAGGCGCGCGAACACCGTGCCGCCTGTGTGATTGCCACCCATGACGAACCCCTGGCCCGCGCCAGTGGCTTGCAGGTGCGGCGTATCAGTTGCCGTCGCGACACCGACGGCGGCGTCACCGCGACCCTCGGGGAGGTGTGCTGATGCGCCTCGGTCTGGTGGCGTCGCTGGCCTGGCAGGACTATCGCAACGATGCCTGGCTGTCGGTTTGTTCGGTATTGGCGCTGGTCGCCGTCATTGCACCGTTGCTAGTGTTATTCGGCCTGAAATTTGGACTGGTTAGCAGTTTGACCGAACGTTTGCAGACCGACCCCGCCACCCGTGAAATTATTCCGTTGGGCGGTGGTCGATTCAGCAGCGCCTTTATCGAGCAACTCGGCCAGCGCAGCGATGTGGCGTTTGCACTCCCGCGCACGCGACAAATTGCGGCGACCGCGCAGGTGGGCGCCTTGGCCCTGGAAATGCTGCCGACCGCATCGGGTGATCCCTTGCTGGCGGGTCTTCCGGTGCCGAGGGGCCTGGAACAGATCGTGCTGAGTCACACCGCCGCCGAGAAGCTGGCAGCGCGGCCAGGGGATTGGCTGGAGACCAGCTTTGCACGGCAAGTGGCAGGACGCTTCGAGGCCCAGCGCACGCGTTTGCAGGTGCTGGCGGTATTGCCGCTGGAAGCCTTCGCCCGTGATGGGCTGTTTGCCGATTTGAAATTGCTGGAAGCAGCAGAAGATTACCGCGATGGTCGCGCGGTGCCGGCCTTGGGCTGGGAGGGTGAAGCGGTCGGTGTGAGTGAACAGCGCGTGTACCCGGCATTCCGCCTGTATGCGCAGAACCTCACCGATGTGGAACCGCTGCGGGTGTTTTTCGCCGGGCAGAACCTGCTGGTGTCGACCCAGGCGCAGACCATCGCGCAGGTGCAGTCGTTGAGCCGCAACCTGTCGATCGTTTTCTGGGTGATCTGCGGGTTGGCGTTGGCGGGGGCGTTTGCGGCGATATTTGCTGGAGCGTTGGCCGCCGTGGTGCGTAAGCGTCGGGAATTGTCGGTGTTGCGCCTGTTGGGGTTTTCCACCGGTGGGCTGTTGTTGTTTGTGGTGGTGCAGGCGCTGTACAGCGCAGGTTTCGCCGCCGTGCTCAGTGCCGGCCTGTATGGCTTGGCCGAGGCGGCTTTGAACACGTTATTTGTGCAGGTGCCGGGCGAACACGCCAGCCACCTGTTGGCACGTCATTACGGCCTGGCCCTGGCTGCAGTCATGGGCGTCAGCGCCGTGGCGGCGGCCTGTGGTGGCTGGCGAGTGGCGCGGATCCAGGCTTCTGAAGGAATCAGAGATGTATAAGTTACTGGGCGCCTGTGTGGCGCTGACCCTGGCCTCGATGGCCTGGGCCGATGAGGCGAGTGACAAACTCGATAACCCCAAGCCGTTGGAGGGCGACGTCAGCCTGCCGCTGCCGTGCGAAGGCAACATGGTATTTCGTTACGCCTACGTGTTGGCTCAAGGCACCCTGGATGACCGCGAGATCAGTCTCGGCTACCCCTTTGCCGAAGGCGAGGCGGGTTATCAGCAGTCGTTTATTTCCGGCTACCGTCGCGACTTCATCAACGGCCAGTTCACCCTCAAGGACCTGCCCAAAGACTGGAACAAAATCATCGCACCCTTGATGCCGAAGACCGACGCCAAGACCCCGCTCAAGCCCATGCTCTACTTCATCGGCAAGTACGAAGTGACCGCACGCCAGTACGCCCAGGTGATGTCCCAGGCGCAATCGTTGGCCAGTGGTGAACCCGCGCCTGCGTGCGACGCACCCACCGGCATGGCCGGACGCTTGCCCAAGGTCAAACTGTCGCGCTTTGAGGCCGAGCGTTTTTCGGCGGTGTACAGCGCCTGGCTGATGAAATATCACCGCGAATTGCTGCCGGTGAGCGGACGCGGCTCTTCGGCGGACGACGGCGGTTTGGGTTTTGTGCGCCTGCCCACCGAAGTGGAGTGGGAATTCGCCGCGCGTGGCGGTCATGCCGTCAGCCGCCAGGACTTGGAAGCGCGGCTGTTCCCGCGCCGTACTGAAGGCAGTGACAGCGACGGCCCGCTCGGCGATTACGCCGTGTTCAACCAGGTCGCCGGCGGTACCGGCCAGGCCGCGCGCCTGATGCCTATCGGCACCAAGTTGCCCAACCCGATCGGTCTGTTCGATGTGATCGGCAACGCGGCGGAAATGGTCCAGGAATCCTTCCAACTGGTGCACGCCGGGCGTCGTCAGGGCACCTACGGCGGCTTTGTGGTCAAGGGTGGCAACTACCTGGAAGGCGAGGGCACGCTGTTCACCGGCATGCGCCGCGAGTACCCGCTGTTCGCCGCCGACGGCACCGAGCAAAGCAACGAGACCACCGGGTTCCGCGTGGCGATTGGTGCCTTGTCGGCGCCGCGTTCACGTTACAAGGAGTTGTTCGCCCAATGGCAGAAAGAAGGTCGCCTGGCTTCGCTGACCGACGCCATCGACGATGCCCAGGACCCGACCAAGCGCCTGGACAGCATCATTGCCGCCAGCGCCGACCCCAAGCTGCAAGCCGAGCTGGGGCTGGTCAACGAAGAGCTCAAGCGCAACGTCTCGCTGATCGCCCAGCAACGCGAAGAGGCGGCGGGCAACCTGATCCAGTCGGCCGCGTTGGTGGCCGAAACCATCGCCAACTACAACATCCGCCTGGCCAACCTGCAGAAGAGCCGCCAACAGTCCCTGGACAACAAGGACGAGGCCAGCGCGCAGCTGTTCGACATGGCGATTGCCAATGGCCGTAGCGCGCTCGATGGCGCGGTGGCGATCTATATCGACAACCTGGCCACTGGCACGCGTTACACCGATGCGGTGATCCAGGCGCAGTTTCAACGGATCAAGGAAGAGTTGGATCGCAAGCCGGTGCTCGGTAAGAGCCTGGTGACGCGCGCAACACTGTTCGTTCGCCATGTCGGCAACTACCGCAAGCAACAGCGGGCCGACCCGGCAACGATCTTGAAGGAATTGCTCGCAGCGAGCGGTCAGCGATGAGCGCTGGCTGTATGGCGAGCTTGGAAGGGACTCAGGCGGCGGTGGGCCGTGCTGGGCAAGTCAAACTTAAACGAGAACACACCTATGCTTTTTTCCCGTAAGGCGGTTTCCAAGCGTCACTTGCTGCTGATCGCGGCCGGTTTCAGCACTGTGTTGACCGGTTGTGCCACGTCGCCGGCCTCTAAGGTCGCGTCGAGCACCAAGGTCGAGTACTACCCGAACTGCTACGAGCCGGTGCAGCACCTGCGTGCGACTGACTCGGACATGACCAAGTCGGTCGTCACCGGCGCAGCCATCGGCGCGGCCGGCGGTGCACTGCTGGGCGCCCTGACCGGCGACTCCGACAAGCGCGGCCGTAACGCCGCCATCGGTGCAGCGGGCGGCGCCCTGGCCGGCGGCGCGGCGGGTTACTACACCGAGCGCCAGAAGCAGATCAGCGATGACAACCAGCGCATTGCGTCCTACTCCACCGACTTCAACAAAAGCGCGTCCGACATCGACCGCAGCACCGCGTACGCCAAAGCGTCGCAACAGTGCTACCAGAGCGCGTTCACCAAGCTGGTGGCCGACCGCAAGGCCAAGACCGTCAACGACACCGAAGGCCGCAAGCGCCTGGCAGAAATCGTGGCGGGCCTGAAGGAATCCAATGACCTGATCGTCGCGGTCAACGGCAAAGCCAGCGAAGACCTGAACAACTACACCCAGGCCTACGAGAAAGACCTGCAGCAAGTGGGCGTGCAGCGTAACGACGTGGTGACCGTGGCGACCGCCGATACCGCTCCTGTGATTGCTCCGGCCAAGGGCAAGAAGCCGGTCAAGGTTGCGAAAAAGCAGGCTCTGCCAGTCGTGCCGAAAGAAGCTGTCACCACCGAGAAGAGCATTCAGACCGTGCAGGCCAAGCAAGCTGAAAGCAAGCAGGTCGCCAGCGCCGGTAAGGCCCAGCTCGAAGGCAGCTGCCGCGATCCGAACCTGGCCGATTGGGCCCCGGTACCTTGCCCTAACGTTTAAGTAACATGCTGCTATAAGCGTCAAACGCCAGCCGATCTTCCGCTAATGCGCTAGATCGGTGGCGTTCTTTTAGCAAATCGTTAAACTGCTGCGGCCACTCAATAATTACACCGAGGCCGTGTGCATGAAATTTCGTCTTCTCCTGTGGGTGCTGGGCCTGATGATGGGCAAAGCCAGCCGCACCAATCCCGCCTTCCAGCAGCAACTGGGTGACAAAGACCTGGCCTTCCAGCTGCAGACCCTCGACGGCAAGGTTGCCCGTCACTTCATCGTCAAAGACCAGCGCATCACCAGCCGTTCGGGTGTTCACCCTTCGCCGGCGTTCGCCATCGCCTTTAAAGATGCGGCCTACGGCTTCGCCACGATGCAGGCGAAGAACAAGCAACTGGCGTTCATGACGGGGATTCAGGACAAGTCGATCCAGATCAAGGGCAACCCGGCGCTGGTGATCTGGTTCCAGGGGTTGACCAAGTATTTGAAGCCGAAGAAAAAGAAGGGTTGAATTCATCGCCGGCAAGCCGGCTCCTACACAAACTCTGTAGGAGCCGGCTTGCCGGCGATGGCGATGTAACAGGTGGTGGGTTAGCCCTGGCTGAACTGGGACGCCAACTCGCGCAACAGCACCTCGGCATCCAGCACTTTGCCCACCACTTCCTCAGCCTTGTCACGGCTCAAGCCCAGACGCTCAAGCAGCGCATCCGGAATCGCCTCATCTGGCCCGGAGCCAATCCCACGGCTGCGCAACAAGCGTACCGCCAGACACACCAGGTTCGGGTATTCAGCGTACTGACCATCGTAGGTCGGATCGTGCTGGAAGCGCAGGGCAGTGGACAGTTCATCCGGCATGTCCCAGTAGCGCATCAGCCACGCACCGATTTGCTCGCGGCTGATGCCCAGCAGGTGTTGCTCGACATAGCTGTGGCACAGGTGCGGGTTGACCTCCAGGTGACGGCAGATCAGCGAAAAGTGCGGCGGGAACACGTGAGCCAGCAGCAGGTAACCGAAGTTGTGCAGCAGGCCCGCGAGGTAGGTCAGTCCGGCTTCCGGGCGCTGGGCACGGGGCATGGCGCGGGTCAGGCCTTCGATCACGGCGGCGGTGTAGATTGACTGGTGCCAGTAGGGTGTGGACTGGTGCGGGTGATCCTTGGGCAGGCTCAGGGTCTTGCCCAATGCCAGGCCCAGCGCCAGGTTGATCACCAGGTCAAAACCCAGCACGCGCACGATGGCGTCTTCCACGGAGCGGATCTTGCCCGGCGACGCGTAGTAGGGCGACGCGGCCCAGCTCACGACTTGCGCAGCCAAAGCGGGGTCGGTTTCGACCACGCCGGTGATGTCATCAATGGTGGCATTCGGGTCGACACGCAGCTTGATGATCTTCTGCGCCGTGTCGGCCAGCGGTGGAATCTCGATGGTCGCTTCCAGGCGTTGCTGGATGCGGCGGGCGGTGAATGCCTGCATCGCCTGGGTAATTTCCTCGCGGTCATCATTCGGGCGGTCAAGGTTGGGGCGGATGTTGCTCAGCGGCTCGCCGAAGTGGCCGGCGCTGGCCTTGGTCAGCATCGTCTTGAACGTGTCGGTCGGTATTTCCAGTAGCAGCCCGGCTTCGCCCGAATGCACCAGCAGGCTCGGCTCGTTGAGCAGGCTGCCTTCGTACAGGCACGGCGAACTGGTGAGCGGCGGCAGGCCTGGCAACAGGCTCAGTTCGTGCTTGCCCAGCATGCGTTCGACGCGATCCGGCGATACTGCCGTGAGGCGGCGACCGGTGAGTTCGGCGAGGCGGTTGAGGTCGAGCAATTGGTTCTGCGGGAACAGCACCATCAGTGCGCCCACCGCGTCTTCCAGCAACACGGCCTGGACCTTTCGCGCAGGATTCAGGCCCGGTAGGTCGGTGACTTCCGTGTAGGGGATGGCGAGTTTTGCGAGCAGAGCCCGAATGACCGGCGGGGCGGTCAGTGGGGCTGTGGCGAGGGCAACTTCTGACATGGCCTGATCCAATTTCTTACAGTCCACGAAGTATAACCAGCTTGATACAAGTGTTGGTCGGTTAACTGTTGTTTGTGACGCGGTTGGCGCTGAACCTCTGTGGGAGCGAGCTTCTCGCGAAGACATCCCAGGTCACCGCGTTCATTCCCCGGTGTCCGCGTCATCGTTAACGCGCTTCGCGAGCAAGCTCGCTCCTACAAAGTCAGGCGTCACACTTGGCCGTATTGCTGCCCATGGCGTAGCCAGCGGTCCAGCAATGGGCTGACATGATCCGGCCAACGTTCGAGCAGCGCTTGCGCCGCATCGCGCACGGCCGGCAGCAGGTCAGCGTCGCGCATCAGGTCGGCGACCTTGAATTGCAGCAGGCCGGTCTGGCGGGTGCCGAGCATTTCACCGGGGCCGCGCAGCTCGAGGTCTTTTTCGGCAATGATAAAACCGTCGTTGGTTTCACGCATGATGCCCAGGCGCTGGCGACCAATCTGTGACAGCGGCGGGTGGTAGAGCAGCACGCAATGGCTGGCGGCGCTGCCCCGGCCGACCCGGCCGCGCAACTGGTGCAGTTGCGCCAGGCCAAGGCGCTCGGGGTTCTCGATAATCATCAAGCTGGCGTTGGGTACGTCCACACCGACCTCGATCACCGTGGTAGCCACCAACAGTTGCAGGTCACCGGCCTTGAATTCGGCCATCACGGCGGCTTTTTCTGCGGGCTTCATGCGGCCATGGATCAGGCCGACCTTGAGCTCGCCCAAGGCGCTGGTGAGGTCTTCAAAGGTGGTCTCGGCAGCCTGGCAGGTCAGCTCCTCGGACTCTTCGATCAGCGTGCACACCCAGTACGCCTGGCGCCCTTCGGCACAGGCGCCGCGCACGCGCTCGATCACTTCGACACGTCGGGTGTCGGTGACCAACACGGTGTTGACCGGCGTCCGGCCGGGCGGCAGTTCGTCGAGGATCGAGGTGTCGAGGTCGGCGTAGGCGCTCATCGCCAGGGTGCGCGGGATCGGCGTGGCGGTCATGATCAACTGGTGCGGGTTCATGCGCCCCCCCACGCCTTTCTGGCGCAGGGCCAGGCGTTGTTGCACGCCGAATCGATGCTGTTCGTCGATGATCACCAGCGCCAGATTCTTGAATTGCACTTCATCCTGAAACAGCGCGTGGGTGCCCACCACCATGGGTGCACCACCGGCAATCTGCTCCAGTGCTGCTGCGCGTACCTTGCCCTTGAGCTTGCCGGCCAGCCACGCCACTTCCAGGCCCAGAGGCTCGAGCCAGCGCTTGAAGGTGATGAAGTGCTGCTCGGCAAGAATTTCGGTGGGCGCCATCAACGCCACTTGGTAACCAGCTTCCAGCGCTTGCAAGGCGGCGAGAGCGGCGACCACGGTCTTGCCTGCGCCCACATCGCCCTGGATCAGGCGCAGCATGGGTTCCTGCTGGCTTAAGTCGTAGGCGATTTCATTACCTACGCGTTGTTGGGCGCCGGTCGGCGCAAAGCCCAGGTTGGCCAGGTATTGCGCGGGCAAACGCGTGGCCTTGGGCATCGCCGGCGCACGCAGGGAACGCATGCTTTCGCGCAGGCGCTGCTGGGAGAGTTGGTGAGTCAGCAGTTCTTCAAACGCCAGGCGGTGCTGGGCCCAGTGATGACCCAGCGCCAGCTCGTCGACATCGGCATCGGCAGGCGGGTGATGCAAGTAGCGAATCGCATCGTCCAGCGACGCCAGTTGATAGTCGCGGGCCAGCTCCAGCGGCAGCCAGTCGGGCAGGCTTTTCGGGCCGAGCATCGTCAGCGTCTGCATGCACAGCTGGCGCAGGCGTTGCTGGGTCAGGCCTTCGGTGAGCGGGTAGATCGGTGTGAGCGTGGTGTCGACTGGCGGCGGTTCATCGCCGGTAATGGCGCGGTATTCCGGGTGATAGATTTCCAGGCCCGATGCACCAGGCCGCGCTTCGCCGTAGCAGCGTACGCGGGTGCCGCGTTTTAGGCCTTCTTTCTGCGCGTTGCTGAAATGGTAGAAGCGCAGGCTCAGGCCACCGGTGCCATCCTGCAGACGCACCACCAGGCTGCGACGCTTGCCCATCACCACGTCGGCGCCGCTGACCGTGCCTTCGACCACCGCGTCCTGCCCAGGGCGCAACTGGCCGATGGGCACCACGCGGGTGCGGTCCTGATAGCGCAGGGGCAGGTGGAACAACACGTCCTGGAGGTTTTCCAGGCCGACCTTGGCCAACTTCTCGGCCATGGCTTCACCGACACCCTTGAGTGCCGTCACCGACACCTGCGACAGCTCAGTCATACCGTTGCTTAGCTCGCAGCCGTCGGCTTGGCCACCGAGCACAGGCGGATCGAATCGGCGAGGATCTCAATCGCTTTCGGTCGTGGGAAGCTGGCGCGCCAGGCGATCGCCACGGTACGGAACGGTACCGGCGGCGTCAGTGGGCGCACTTCGATCACGCCGGGGGCGTAGTGGTGGCTGTCCACCGCCGACAGCGGCAGGATCGAAATGCCCAGGCCGGAGGCGACCATGTGCCGGATGGTTTCCAGGGAGCTGGATTCCACGGTGGTGTGCTTGGCGCCGTCGTTGCCCTTGGTCAGGGTCGGGCAGGCTTCCAATACCTGGTCACGGAAGCAGTGGCCTTCGCCCAGCAGCAGCAGGCTCTTGTCGTTGAGCAGGCCGGCGTCGATGGTGTCCTTTTGCGTCCACGGGTGGGAAGCGGGCATCAAGACGTAGAACGGCTCGTCGTAGAGCGGCAGGGTCAACACGTCCGCTTCGTTGAACGGCAGGGCGATGATGATCGCGTCCAGCTCGCCGTTGCGCAGTTTGTCGCGCAGCACGTGGGTGAAGTTTTCTTCGATATATAACGGCATCTGCGGCGCGACGCGGTGCAGTTGCGGGATCAGGTGCGGGAACAGGTACGGGCCGACGGTGTAGATGGCGCCGACTTTCAGCGGTGCGGTCAGCTGGTTCTTGCCGGCCTGGGCTAGTTCGCGAATGCTTTGCGCCTGCTCCAGCACCTTCTGGGCCTGGGCCACAATGCCTTCGCCCACAGGCGTTAGGCGCACGGCGCTCTTGCTGCGCTCGAAAATCAGCACACCGAGTTCGTCTTCAAGCTTTTTCACGCCCACCGACAGCGTCGGCTGGCTGACATGGCAACGCTCGGCCGCGTGGCCGAAGTGCTGCTCTTGGGCGAGGGTAACGATGTAGCGTAATTCTGTAAGAGTCATAGCGGGCGTCCATGAGGTTGCGGGCCAAGCATACCGGCTGCAATCGATAGACGCACGTTATCAGAACTTTACTGGGGATTGAGCGGGGAGTTACGCAGATTTTGCTGAAGGTGGTAAGGGTTGCCCCTCACCACCTTCATTTTTCAGCGACGACGCTTCTCGATGTTGTACACGAACGGTGCAACGATCTCGATGCTGCCACCTTTGAGCATGTCTGCCGGTGGCTTGGGCAGCGGTTGGGCGCGACGGATCATGTCCAGCGTGGCGCGGTCCAGGTCGGCGTTGCCGGAGCGGCCCACCAACTCGTAGGACAGCACGTTGCCTTCGGCATCCACCACGAACTTCAGGCGGTTCAGGCCTTCCTTGCCACGGGCCTGCGCGCCTGGCGGGTACTTTTTGTACTTCTGCAAGTGAGCCAGCAGCGTGCCTTCCCAGGAAGCCTTCGCTGCGATTTGCTGCGGAGAAGGGCCTGGTACAGGTTGGGCCGATTTCTCAGCCGGTGCCTGGGTCGGCGGAGCATCGCTCGGCGGATCCTCGGAGGGTTTCTCCTTGGGCGGCTCGATCTTCTTCTCCACAGGCTTCGGCGGCTGCGGTTTAGGCTTGGGCTTGACCGGCTTGGGCACCTGGATCGTTGGCTTGGGTGCCTCGGCCAGTTTCGGCAGGGGCAGCTCTTCCACCGGTGCAGGCGGTTGCGGCGGCGTTACCACCTTGGGCGGCGCTGGCGGCGGCGGGGCTGGCATCGGTGCCAGGTCGATGACCATGGCAGCCGGCGGCAACTGCACCGTGCGCGGCGCGGACCAATGGAGCGCGATAGCGATCGCGACGGCATGCACGCCCAGTACGACGGCGAGGCTGGTGCCATAACGCGTCAGTTTGTGGCGCGTCGTGATCATTTCTTGGCTGCCGTCTCAAGTCCGACCAGGCCGACCTTGAGGTAGCCGGCTGCCCGCAGGGCATCCATCACGCTCATCAGGTCGCCGTAGTCCACGCCCTTGTCAGCCTGGAAGAAGATCGTCGTGTCTTTCTTGCCTTGGGTCTTGGCGTCGAGCACCGGGCCCAGGGTTTCAGCTTTGACTTCTTCTTCGCCCAGGAACAGGCGTTGGTCCGCCTTGACGCTGAGGAAGATCGGTTTCTCTGGCCGTGGCGCAGGTTTGGCGCTGGACGCGGGCAGGTCGACCTTAATGTCCACGGTCGCCAACGGTGCCGCCACCATGAAGATGATCAGCAGCACCAGCATCACGTCGATAAACGGCGTGACGTTGATTTCGTGGTTCTCGACGAGTTCGTCGTCGCCTTGATTCAAATGCAGGCCCATGGCCGATTACCCCACTTTCACCATGTGCGGTTGCGAGCTGCGCTCGGTAGGCAGGTGATCGAGGTCGCGGCTGACCAGCAGCAGGACTTCTGCCGACGCGTCCGATACCTGGGCTTTGTAGCCGGCAATCGAACGGGCGAAGACGTTGTAGATCACCACCGCAGGAATCGCGGCAACCAGGCCCAGGGCGGTCGCCAGCAGGGCTTCGGCGATGCCAGGGGCAACGACGGCAAGGTTGGTGGTCTGGGTTTTGGCGATGCCGATGAAGCTGTTCATGATGCCCCACACGGTACCGAACAAGCCGACGAACGGCGCGGTAGAACCGATGGTTGCCAGCACGCCGGTGCCGCTGCTCATGTTACGACCGCAGGCTGCCACCAGGCGCTCCAGGCGGAAGGCCACACGCTCCTTGATGCCTTCTTTTTCGCGGGTGTTGGCCGACAGGCGCATTTCTTCCAGCGCGTCGTGCACCAGAGTGTTGGCCAGGGTGCCCTTCTTGGTCGCGCTTTCGCTGGCTTCCTTGAGGGTGGTAGCCTTTTTCAGGTGGACGATTTCAGTGCGCAGACGACGTTTGGCGCCCAGCAGCTCGAAGCCTTTGGCGATCCAGATGGTCCAGGTGATGATCGAGGCGATGGCCAGGCCGATCATCACGGCTTTCACCACCACGTCAGCGTTCTGGTACATGCCCCACGGCGACAGGTCATGGGCCATGCCCAGGGTGTTGTCTTCTTCCAGCACCACACCGGTGTCTTCGGCGGAGGCTGGGTCAGCCGCCAGGGCCGGGTCGGTGGCGGCCGGCGCAGCCACTTGAGCTGCCGGTGCCGCGGCATTTTGCTCGGCGGCAGCCGGGGTGGCGGGTGCGGTGGCGTCAGCGAAGGCGGCGGTCGGTGCCAGCAGTACGCTGAACAGCAGCGCAGCAATCGCACGCCAGGCGCGGGATGGGCTGTGAAGCTTGGTTGGCGAAGCGGGGGTTGTATTACGTGTCATGCTGGCCGGACCTGAGAGAAAAAATGAGTGATCGTCCTTCCAGACCCAAGGGGTCGAGGACAAATGGGCGGTTATTATTGCAAGTAATTCTTGTTAACAGAAGTAATACAGTTACTTTATTTGCCCTTTTTCTGGCCGTCGGTCACTCGCGAGGGCTAACCTAGACCTTTCAGTACGGAGTTTTGTGATGTCTGCGCCTTCTGTTGTGATTGCCGGCTGTGGCGATGTAGGGAGCCGGCTGGCCAGCCAGTTGCTCGACTCGGAATGGGAGGTTCATGGCCTGCGCCGCGATATTTCGCGGCTGCCCGAGGGCGTGATCGGTATTGCCGGTGACCTGTTCAACAAGGATTGCCCTGACACCTGGCCGATCGGCGGGGTGGATTATCTGGTGTACTGCGCTGCCGCGACGGACCATGACGAAGCCGGCTATCGCGCTGCTTATGTTGAAGGGCTGAAAAATGTGTTGGAGTGGCTGGGCGACTACGGGCAGGAGCCTAAGCACCTGCTGTTTGTATCCAGCAGCAGCGTCTACGGGCAGCAAAATGGCGAGTGGGTCGACGAAACGTCGAAGACTCAGGCGAAGGGATATTCCGGGCAAGTAATGTTGGAGGCTGAGCAAGTTGCACTCGACAGTGGCATCCCCGCCAGCATTGTGCGTCTGACTGGTATCTATGGACCGGGCCGCGAATGGCTGTTGACCCAGGTTCGCCAAGGCTACCGCGTGGCAATCGACCCACCTTTATATGGCAACCGCATTCACGCAGATGACGCAGCGGGTTTACTGGCGTTTTTGTTGCATCATGTGGAAAAGGGCGGCTCGCTGGAGAAGGTCTACATCGGCGTCGACGATGCGCCTGCGCCGCTGGCCGAGGTGGTGGATTGGTTGCGTGAGTATCTGGGTGTGACCGAATGGGCTGATGACGCGAGTGTGCGGCGTGCTGGCAGCAAGCAATGCAGCAATGCCCGAGCCAAGGCGTTGGGTTGGGTGCCGACGTACCCGACTTACCGCGAGGGCTACGCGGCGATCCTGAAAGGCTGAAATGCGGTGAAAATGTGGGAGCGGGCTTGCTCGCGAAAGCGCTGTGTCAGTCACTGAATGTGCTTCTGATACACCGCTTTCGCGAGCAAGCCCGCTCCCACATTTGGATACGCGTTCGGCTGCTTATTGCTTTTCAAGCAACCACTGGCGAGGCCCTGGCGTAAACGAAGGCACCTCATCCGCCTGTGCGGTATTGATCGCCTGGAAGATCTCCAGTTGCTTGCCTTTGCGCACAAAAATCCACGGGTTGCCCTGGCCGTTCAACTGCAGCCAGATACTGTCGTAGCCACCGCTCATGGACGCGCAATCGCCCGCCAGGCACAGCGAGTACTGATCGACATTCGGCAGGCCAGCGACCTTGCCGTTGGCCTGGAATTGCACGATGGCGCCGCTTCCGAAACCGTCGAGGATCTTCCAGTCACCCCCCATATAAGCGGCGTACAGCGCACGCTCGAAGTTTGCGCCCAGTGGCGCGCCTTCCGGTGCGGGCTCTTTGGGGCGAGCGAACAGCTGTTCCGGCTCGTTGTCGTTGGCCACTTGCAGCAGCTGTTTGCCTTTGCGCTTGAGTTCGGTGGCGGAGCTGCCGTAGAAGTCCACACTCCACGCGCCGGACTTTTCACCCAGCAATTTGCCTTCCGCTACTTCAAAACCGTTGTAGTAGCGTGCCTGCGAGGCCTTGGTATTGACCTCCCATTCGAGGTTCGGGCCAAAGCTCTGCAGGGCTTCACGCAAAGGGCCGCCTTTGGCCGCCGCATCGATGGCGACCTGGTTGATCCAGGTGCCGCTCACATCCCGGTCGGCAGGGTTGCTGGCGCAGCCGCCGAGCAACAGGGCGAGCAGTGATGAGGCTACAAGCGCTTTGCGCATCATGAAATCCTTTTAAAACGAAGTCGGCGCAGCCTATGGGGGCTGCGCCGGGTGTTTTACTCGATGACCAGAATCGCGTCCATCTCAACCTGTGCACCCTTTGGCAGGGCGGCAACGCCGATGGCGGCGCGGGCTGGGTAAGGCTGTTCGAAGTACTTGCCCATGATCTCGTTGACCTTGGCGAAGTGGCTCAGGTCGGTGAGAAAGATGTTCAGCTTGACGATGTCTTTGAACGAACCGCCGGCAGCCTCGGCCACCGACTTGAGGTTTTCGAAGACCTGCACGGTCTGTGCTTCGAAGCCTTCAACCAGTTCCATGGTCTTTGGGTCCAGTGGAATCTGGCCGGACATGTAGACGGTGTTGCCTGCCTTGATCGCCTGGGAGTAGGTGCCGATGGCGGCCGGGGCTTTATCGCTGGTGATAACAGTCTTGGTCATGAATGACTCCTTGTAATGTGGCTTAGGCGCGCATGCGAGTGATGCGGATCACACCCGTCAAGGCACGCAGTTTCTTGATCACGCGGGCCAGGTGCACGCGGTCGTGAACGCTGACCACTAACTGGACCACGCTGATGCGACCATCGCGTTCGTCCATGCTGATCTTCTCGATATTGCCGTCGGCTGCGTTGACGCTGCTGGCGAGCAGGGCGATCAGGCCGCGCTGGTGTTCCAGCTCCACCCGCAACTCGACGTTGAATTCGCCGGTGACATCCTTGGCCCATGAGAGCTGGATGCATTTTTCCGGGTTGTGGCGGATTTCGGTGATGTTGCGGCAGTTGTCCAGGTGCACCACCATGCCTTTGCCCGCCGACAAATGGCCGACAATCGGGTCGCCCGGGATCGGCGTGCAGCACTTGGCGTAGCTGAGCACCAGGCCCTCGGTGCCACGAATCGCCAGCGGACCTTCGGGGCTTGGCAATTGTTCGCCTTCGCCGAGCAGGCGGCGGGCGACCACGTAGGCCATGCGGTTGCCCAAGCCGATATCTTCCAGCAGGTCTTCGATGGTTTCCTGGCGATACTCGTGGAGCATCGCTTGCACGCGCTCTGTAGGAATCTTGTCCAGGGCGCTGTCGAAACCGTTGAGCACCTTGTTCAGCAGGCGTTCGCCCAGGCTGATGGACTCGGAGCGGCGCTGCAGTTTCAAGGCGTGGCGGATGTGCGTGCGCGCCTTGCCGGTGACCACAAAGTTGAGCCATGCCGGATTCGGGCGTGCGCCCGGTGCGCTGACGATCTCGACCGTGGAGCCGCTTTGCAGCGGTTCGGACAGCGGCGCGAGACGACGATTGATCCGACAGGCGATGCAGCTGTTGCCCACATCGGTGTGCACGGCGTAGGCAAAGTCGACCGCCGTGGAGCCTTTGGGCAGCTCCATGATCCGGCCTTTGGGCGTGAACACGTAGACCTCGTCCGGAAACAGGTCGATCTTCACGCTTTCGATAAATTCGAGGGAGTTGCCGGCACGTTGCTGCATTTCCAGCACGCCCTTGACCCACTGGCGGGCACGGGCATGGGTGCCTTTTGGCTGCTCGTCGCCGCTGGATTTGTACAGCCAATGGGCGGCGATGCCGTTGTTGGCCATCTCTTCCATTTCGCGGGTGCGGATCTGGATCTCGATCGGCACCCCGTGCATACCAAACAGCGTGGTATGCAGCGACTGGTAGCCGTTGGCCTTGGGAATCGCGATGTAATCCTTGAAGCGCCCCGGCAGCGGTTTGTACAAATTATGTACAGCGCCCAGCACGCGGTAGCAGGTGTCGACCTTGTCGACGATGATCCGGAACGCATACACGTCCATGATCTCGTTGAAGGCCCGACGCTTGCCGCGCATCTTCTTGTAGATGCCGTAGATGTGTTTCTGCCGGCCGCTGACCTCGCCTTCGATCTCGTCGATCGCCAGGCAATGGCTCAGGGACTCTTCGATCTTGTTGACGATTTCCTTGCGGTTGCCCCGGGCGCGCTTGACCGCCTGGTAGATGCGCGCCGAACGCATCGGGTGCATGGCTTTGAAACCGAGGTCTTCGAATTCGATACGAATGGCGTGCATGCCCAGCCGGTTGGCGATGGGCGCGTAGATTTCCAGGGTTTCCTTGGCGATGCGCCGGCGTTTTTCGCCGGACAGCACTTCCAGCGTGCGCATGTTGTGCAGCCGGTCGGCCAGCTTGACCAGAATCACCCGGATATCGCGGGCCATGGCCATGGCCATCTTCTGGAAGTTTTCCGCCTGGGCTTCAGCCTTGGTCTCGAAGTTCATCTGGGTCAGTTTGCTGACCCCGTCGACCAGTTCGGCCACGGTTTCGCCAAATTGTGCGCTGAGCGCTTCCTTGGCGATGCCGGTGTCTTCGATCACGTCATGCAGCATCGCGGCCATCAGGCTCTGATGGTCCATGTGCATGTCGGCAAGAATATTTGCCACCGCAAGAGGATGGGTGACATACGCCTCACCGCTACGCCGGCGTTGGCCGTCGTGGGCTTGTTCGGCGTAGAAATACGCTCGGCGGACCAGGTTGACCTGGTCTGGGCCGAGGTAGGCCGATAAGCGATCGGCGAGGGCGTCTATGCTCGGCAAAGTGTGAACTCCTGCCGTTGGCTGTGACCCCGCGCCGTGCTACGTCGACCAGGCATAGGCTTAGACGGCCTCGTTGGACTCGTCCTCGAACGCTGCAAACAGCGGTTCGTCTTCAACGATTTCAGCGTTGGCGATGAACTCGTAGCTCATCAGGCCTTCAGCGATTTCACGCAGGGCTACAACGGTAGGCTTGTCGTTTTCCCACTGGACCAGGGGCTCTTTGCCGCCAGTGGCCAGTTGACGGGCACGCTTGGTAGAGAGCATGACCAGCTCAAAGCGGTTATCCACGTGTTCTAGGCAGTCTTCAACGGTTACGCGGGCCATGGTATTCCTCGGAGCGAATGCAAGATGCGCGCTGCCCGGTTGGGCGAGCGGACTAAACAGTTTAAAAAATCACCAGCGTTTAGGGAAGCGCTGATTTTTCGCAGGCCCTCGCAAAACCGCTACAAGTGCCAATGTAAAGCCCTTGCAGCGGTTTTGGGAAGAGCCAATCAACCGAGCAGTTCGGCCAGTAATTTGCCGAAACGCTGTTGCTGGCGCTTTTGCTGGAGCTGATTGGTGCGGAAAATCGCCTTCAAATCGTCCAGTGCGTGGGCAAAATCGTCGTTGATGATCAGGTAGTCGTAGTCGACGTAGTGGCTCATTTCGCTGACGGCTTCACGCATACGACCTTCGATGATCTCGTCACTGTCCTGGCCACGGTTGGTCAGGCGTTGGTGCAAGGCTTGCAGCGAAGGCGGCAGGATGAAGATCGAGCGCGCCTGGGGCATCAGCTTGCGCACTTGCTCGGCGCCCTGCCAGTCGATTTCCAGGATCAGGTCGTGGCCTTCATCCAGAGTCTGCTGCAGGTGGCTTTGCGAGGTGCCGTAGAGGTTGCCGAACACTTCGGCACGCTCCAGGAAGTCGCCGTGTTCGATCATCTTGACGAACTCGGTGCGCTCGACGAAGTGATAGTGCACGCCGTTTACCTCACCCGGACGCATGGCGCGGGTGGTGTGGGAAACCGAAATGCGGATCTGCTCGTCAGCGTCGGTCAGGGCCTTGACCAGACTGCTCTTGCCCGCGCCCGAAGGGGCGGAAATGATGTACAGGGTGCCGGTGCTGTGGGTCATGGAGGTTGCCTTACTCAATATTCTGTACTTGTTCGCGCATCTGCTCGATCAACACTTTGAGGTTGACCGCCGCCGTGGTGCTGCGCGGGTCGAACGCCTTGGAGCCCAGTGTATTGGCTTCGCGGTTGAGTTCCTGCATCAGGAAGTCCAGGCGCCGACCGGCGGCACCGCCGGACTTGAGCACGCGGCGCACTTCGCGGATGTGGGTGCTCAGGCGATCGAGCTCTTCGGCAACGTCGCTCTTCTGCGCCAACAGGACCATTTCCTGCTCCAGGCGCGTGGGGTCGAGGTCGGCCTTCATGTCGGTGAAGCGGTCGAGCACCTTCTGGCGCTGGCTGGCGAGCATCTGCGGCACCAGTTCACGCAGGGTGACAACGTCTGCTTCAATGGCGGTCAGGCGCTCGCTGATCAAGCGCGCCAGCTCGGCGCCTTCGCGCTCGCGGCCGGCTTTCAGCTCCTTGAGGCCTTGGTTGAACAGGGCGAGCGCTTCGGCGTTAAGGGTTTGCGGGTCGGTGGCGTCGGCCACCAGTACACCGGGCCAGGCCAGCACTTCCAGCGGGTTGAGCGCGGCCGGCTGCTTGATCAGGCCGGCGATGGTTTCGGCTGCGGCGACCAGTTGCGCGGCGCGGTCGCGGTCAATCTGCAAGGCCTTGCCGGTGGTTTCTTCGGTAAAACGCAGGGTGCATTCCAGCTTGCCGCGGGAAATACCCTGGCGCAGTGCTTCACGCACGGCGCCTTCGAGATCGCGGAACGACTCCGGCAGGCGCAGGTGCGGCTCCAGGTAACGGCTGTTGACCGAGCGCAGTTCCCAGCTCAGGGTGCCTTGGACGCCGGCTTTTTCGACGCGGGCGAAGGCGGTCATGCTGTGCACCATGGAGGTACCTCGCGTTGCAGCCCGCAAACACGGGCTGATGATTAAGAAGGCGCAGGATTGTAGCGCAGTGGGGCGGACACGCCCAAACCCGAGCATTCGTAACCGAATTTTTTAGCAGTGCCCCGAAACGGCTCGCGGCTCTATAATGCTCGGCAGTTTTTCGTCCTCAGTACAGGTGTCTCCCTATGAAACGTCCAAGTGGTCGCGCTGCCGATCAGCTCCGCTCGATCCGCATCACCCGCAACTACACCAAACACGCCGAGGGTTCTGTACTGGTCGAGTTTGGCGATACCAAGGTCATCTGCACCGTCAGCGTCGAAAACGGCGTGCCGCGTTTCCTCAAAGGCCAGGGCCAGGGTTGGTTGACCGCCGAGTACGGCATGCTGCCGCGCGCCACCGGTGAGCGTAACCAGCGTGAAGCCAGCCGTGGCAAGCAGGGCGGCCGTACACTGGAAATCCAGCGTCTTATCGGCCGCTCCCTGCGCGCAGCCCTGGACATGTCCAAGCTGGGCGACGTGACCCTGTATGTCGACTGCGACGTGATCCAGGCCGACGGCGGCACCCGTACTGCGTCCATCACCGGCGCCATGGTGGCCCTGGTTGATGCACTCAAAGTGATCAAGAAGCGTGGCGGCCTGAAAGGCGGTGACCCGCTCAAGCAGATGATTGCTGCGGTATCGGTAGGCATGTATCAGGGTGAGCCTGTGCTGGACCTGGACTACCTGGAAGACTCGGCTGCCGAGACCGACCTGAACGTGGTCATGACGAGCACCGGTGGTTTCATCGAAGTACAGGGCACCGCCGAGGGCGCGCCATTCCAGCCGGCCGAGCTGAACGCCATGCTGGCCCTGGCCCAGAAAGGCATGACCGAAATCTTCGAGCTGCAGAACGCCGCCCTGGCTGACTGAGCCCGTTTCAAGGAGAAACGCCATGAATGACAACAGCCAAATGCCGGTGCCTACGCCTTCCTACGAAGTGCGCCAGGGGGCAATGTTGTGCCATCTCGCGGCGTTTCTGGGCTTCGTGTTCCCCTTCGGTAGCGTCGTGGGGCCACTGATCCTGTGGCAGATGAAGAAAGAAGTGGACCCGTTCATTGATGATCAGGGCAAGGAAGCGCTGAACTTCCAGATCACCGTGGCCATCGCCTGGATCGCTTGCATCGTGCTGGCTTTTGCAGTGATTGGCTTTTTCCTGATGGTTGCCCTGGCGATCGCCACGGTGGTGCTGACTATCATTGGCAGCATCAAGGCCAACAAGGGAATTGTTTATCGCTACCCCTTGACCTGGCGCCTGATCAAATAATGAGCACCCACAAAAAAACCGACAGCGATGTCGGTTTTTTTGTGCCTGGAAAAAGACCTTAGATGGTCAATGTCCAGTCGTAGTCCACGATCAGCGGCGCGTGCTGCGAGAAGCGTGGCTGGCGCGGCAGGCGTGCGCTGCGCACGAACCGGCGCAGACCTGGGGTGAGCAACTGGTAGTCGAAACGCCAGCCCAGGTTAAGCATCTCAGCTTGTTCGTTGTCTGGCCACCAGCTGTACTGGTCGCCTTCGCGGCTGACTTCGCGCAGGGCATCCACATAGCCCATGTTGCCGACAATCTCGTCCATCCAGGCACGTTCCGGCGCCAGGAAACCCGGGGATTGCTGGCTGTCGCGCCAGTTCTTGATATCCAGCTTCTGTTGCGCCACGTACAGCGAGCCACAATAAATGTACTCGCGACGCTTGCGTCGCTGTTTATCCAGGTAACGGGCGAAATCGTCCATTAGCTTGAACTTCTGGTTCAAGTCTTCATCGCCGTTCTGCCCCGAAGGGAGCAGCAAGGTCGCGATGCTGACCTTATCGAAATCGGCTTGCAGGTAGCGCCCGTAGCGGTCGGCTGTCTCGAAGCCGAGGCCGCTGATGACCGCCTTGGGTTGCAACCGCGAATACAAAGCCACGCCACCTTGGGTGGGCACTTCGGCATCGCAGGCATAAAGGAAGTAGCCATCCAGTTGGAAGGCTGGGTCGTCCAGTTCAAAGGCGGAGGCGCGGGTATCCTGCAGGCAGATGACGTCGGCATTCTGGGCTTGCAGCCAACTGAGCAAACCACGCTCGACTGCAGCCTGAATACCATTAACGTTCACACTGATGATCCGCATAAATGGCCCCAAAAATCGCGTGCGTGTATGATACACGCCGTCCACCTAATTAGCTAAATCCGTGGTATCTGAGGCTTTTTTCATGCAGGCGTATCAACGCGATTTCATTCGTTTTGCCATCGATCGCGGCGTTTTGCGCTTCGGTGAGTTCACTTTGAAGTCCGGGCGCACCAGCCCGTACTTCTTCAATGCAGGCTTGTTCAACTCGGGTTCGGCCCTGGCCCAGCTGGGTCGTTTCTACGCGGCAGCCATCGTTGAAAGCGGTATTTCCTTCGACGTGCTGTTCGGCCCAGCCTACAAGGGTATCCCCCTGGCGGCGGCAACGGCCGTGGCTTTGGCTGAGCATCACGGGCAGGATCTGCCATGGTGTTTCAACCGCAAAGAGGCCAAGGCCCACGGCGAAGGCGGTAGCCTGGTCGGGGCTCCACTCAAGGGCGACGTGCTGATCATCGACGACGTGATCACCGCCGGTACTGCGATCCGCGAAGTCATGCAGATCATCGCCTCCCAGGATGGCGCCAAGGCTGCCGGCGTGCTGATCGCGCTGAACCGCCAGGAACGTGGCAACGGTGAATTGTCGGCCATCCAGGAAGTGGAGCGCGATTTCGGCATTCCGGTGGTGAGCATTGTGTCGTTGAACCAAGTGTTGCAGTTCCTGGAAGACGACCCGCAGCTTAAGCAGCATCTACCGGCCGTGCGGGCGTACCGCGAGCAGTTCGGCGTCTAAATAAAAGGCCCTGTGAAAACAGGGCCTTTTTTTTGGAATAAGGGTCAGGGTTGCTATGGCGCTCATGAGCGTTGAAACACGGCAGCCCGACTGGCGGTTAACCCAATTTCCGCCATTTATCGATCAGTCGCACGACGAGCCAGGCATTGAACAGCGCAAACACCCGCAATGCCAGGACCACTAGCACGTACAGCGTGCGATCCACGTCGAAGTTCCACAGGTCCAGTGTGCTGCTGTTCATGACACGGACCGCGGTGGGCAGGTTTACGTAAAACAGCGCCATGAAAGTACTGGTCATGGGCAGTGCGCAGGCAAGCAAAATATTGATGACTTTCGTCCTGCTTCGTTTCCTGGCCTGCGCGCCTGATTGGTTCTCATCCATTGCTAATGCATCATGTACCTTGGGCCACGCCAAGTTGAACATGAAGGTGGTCAGGGTCAGCAGCAGGCCGCTGACCGCGACGATTTCACCCAACGGCATTCAGGCCCAGCGTCTGGCATAACAGTGCTTTGGCGATGCGTTATAGCGCGCTTGCAATCTCGCTGTCGGAAATTTTTAGGGTTTTATTGACCGGCTCCCGCTGTTCCTGCTGGAAAGTATGGGCATCAATAGTGAATGAGATCTGCATGGTTCAGTCTCCCACCGTTATTGGGAAGGCTGGTTCGGGTACGGATCTTCGACAGCGTCACCCTGGCCGGTGAGGATATTCCAGCCTTTCAGCAGGTGCGGGCTTGCTTTGAAGTTTGGGCAGGGTGGAAGGGAAGTCTTCGACTGATTGCTGTAGTGGCGTCCGCAGTCGGCACACTCATAGGTGCCTGCCGATACGTCGCTGCCGTAGGGGGTGTAGGTTTTTTGCATGGGGAAGATCTCCTGTGGATTTAAGGAAGATCCTAAGCAGATGTATGCCGGCAAGATGTCGGATGCTTCGATCATTGCGGTAGGGCATTTCCCTCTTGCATAAAAAAGACCGCAGATTTCGTCGATTCCTTCGGAGGTTTCGTACATAGGTACGTGTCGCCGAAAGAGCCGTCGAAAACTACGGTCTATTCAAGATTTTTACATCATGGACGCTTGCGGTTGCTGATCAGCGTACCCACACCGGTATCGGTGAAGATTTCCAGCAGGATCGCGTTCGGCACGCGACCATCCAGGATCAGCGAGCTTCCCACGCCGCCTTGCACCGCTTCCAGCGCGCAACGGATCTTCGGCAGCATGCCACCGTAGATGGTGCCGTCAGCGATCAACTCGTCCACTTGTTGCGTGGTCAAGCCAGTCAGCACCTTGCCTTCCTTGTCCATCAAGCCGGCGATGTTGGTCAACAGCATCAGCTTTTCAGCCTTCAATGCTTCGGCCACCTTGCCGGCCACCAGGTCGGCGTTGATGTTGTAGGACTCACCGTTGGCGCCCACGCCGATGGGCGCGATCACCGGGATGAAGTCACCTTTGACCAGCAGGTTCAGCAGGTCGGTGTTGATGCCGATCACTTCACCCACCTGGCCGATGTCGATGATTTCCGGCTGGGTCATTTCCGGCGTCTGACGAGTCACGGTCAGTTTTTTCGCGCGGATCAGTTCCGCGTCCTTGCCGGTCAGGCCAATGGCGCTGCCGCCGTGACGGTTGATCAGGTTGACGATGTCTTTGTTGACCTGGCCGCCGAGGACCATCTCCACCACGTCCATGGTCTGCGCGTCAGTGACACGCATGCCATCGATGAAGTGACTCTCGATCGACAAGCGCTTGAGCAGGTCGCCGATTTGCGGGCCGCCGCCGTGCACTACCACCGGGTTGATCCCCACGGCTTTCATCAACACGATGTCGCGGGCAAAGCCGGTTTTCAGCTCTTCGCTTTCCATGGCATTGCCGCCGTACTTGATCACCAGCGTCTTGCCGACATAGCGTCGAATGTAAGGCAACGCTTCGGACAGGACCTTGGCAGTGTTGGCAGCGGCTTCGCGTTCGAGGGTCATTCAGGGCTCCGGTAAAAAATCAGAACGGTAATTGGAGATCAGGGGCAACACGTTTCAACTGGGCGTGGAACACGTCCTTGATGCGCTGCAACTCAGCCTCGGTATCCGCCTCGAAACGCAGGACCAGCACCGGTGTGGTGTTGGACGCGCGAACCAGGCCCCAGCCTTTGGCGTAATCGACTCGCACACCATCAATGGTGGTCAGGTTGGCACCTTCGCCCCATTGCGCATCGTGCAGTGCGTCAATGATGCTGAATTTGCTCTCCTCGGTCACATGGATATTGATCTCTGGCGTAGAAATATCGTTCGGGAAGGTCTGGAATAGCTCTTCGGCGGTGGATTTTTCCTTGCTGAGGATCTCCAGCAGGCGCGCAGCGCTGTAAATACCGTCGTCAAAGCCGAACCAGCGTTCTTTGAAGAACACGTGGCCGCTCATTTCGCCGGCCAATAGCGCGCCGGTTTCCTTCATTTTCTTTTTGATCAACGAGTGGCCGGTCTTCCACATTAGCGGGCGACCGCCATATTCCTTGATCAGCGGGGTGAGGCGGCGGGTGCACTTCACGTCGAAGATGATCTCGGCGTTGGCATTGCGCGCCACCACGTCACGGGCAAACAGCATCAACAGGCGATCCGGGAACACGATTTCTCCGGTCTCGGTCACCACACCCACGCGGTCACCGTCGCCGTCGAAGGCCAGGCCCACATCCGCGCCGGTTTCCTTGACCTTGGCGATCAGGTCCACCAGGTTCTCAGGCTTGCCCGGGTCCGGATGGTGGTTGGGGAAGTTGCCGTCGACCTCGCAGAACAACGGAATCACTTCGCAGTTCAAGGCTTCGAGCAACTGCGGGGCGATCACGCCGGCCGCGCCGTTACCGCAGTCCACCACCACTTTAAGGCGGCGTGCGAGTTTGACGTCACGGGTGATTTCATCAGAGTAGCGTTGCAGGATGTCGACTTTGGTGATGGTGCCCTTGCCGCTGGTCAGATCGTTGTTTTTCAGGCGGTCGTGCAGGGCCTGGATCTGTTCGTTGGCCAGGGTGTCGCCAGCGATGACGATCTTGAAACCGTTGTAGTCCGACGGGTTGTGGCTACCTGTGAGCATCACCCCGGACTTGCCGGCCAGTACGTTGGCGGCGTAGTACAGCGCGGGCGTTGGCACCAGGCCCACGTCGCTGACATGGCAACCACTGTCGGCCAGGCCCTGGATCAGTTGTTCCACCAGCTCCGGGCCTGACAGGCGACCGTCACGGCCGACCGAAACGTTGGGTTCATCCTGGGCCAGGCTCTGGGAGCCGATGGCGCGGCCAATCCAGTAGGCGGTTTCGGCCGTCAGGGTCTTGGGCACCACGCCACGGATGTCATAGGCGCGAAAGATACTGTCGGGGAATGCTGGGGCTACGCGGGCTGCGGTACTCATCGCGGGGGGAAACTCCATCTGAAGGGGGCAAGGCTGGCCTTAATGTGGCTGGCCGGCAGGCGCAAACTGAAGGGTATGACGGTGTTTTCGGCAGAGAGTTCGTGGTGCAAAAATGCCATCGGAGCGCTGGCTCCGTGTTTATGTCTGCGTAATGCTTTGATTTCTATGGGGAAATCTCGCTGATAAAATCCGCGCATTCTTCGTCCTGAAAAGCCTTGCGGTGGCGTCGGGCCGGGCAACAGCGCCCGGCCAGAATTAGCTTAGTCAGTGACTGCCGGAATGCCCAAAACCGCCTGCGCCGCGTTGGGTTTCATCAAACTCTTGTACCAGTTCGAAGTGCGCCTGCACCACCGGAACCAGTACCAACTGGGCAATGCGTTCGCCGACAGCGATGTTGAACGCGGTCTGGCCACGGTTCCAGCATGACACCATCAGTTCGCCCTGGTAGTCCGAATCGATCAGGCCGACCAGGTTGCCCAACACGATGCCGTGTTTATGGCCCAGGCCAGAGCGCGGCAGGATCAGGGCTGCCAGGCCAGGATCGCCTACGTAGATCGACAAGCCGGTCGGAATAAGAATGGTCTGGCCCGGCTCAAGGACAGTGTCTTCCTTGAGCATGGCGCGCAGATCGAGGCCGGCGGAGCCAGGGGTGGCGTAGGCCGGCAGTGGGAATTCGTTGCCGATGCGTGGGTCGAGGATCTTGGCTTGCAAAGCGTGCATGGAAATTAAACCTGGTTCAGCCGTTGGGCGATAAAAGAGATCAGTTGGCGGGCAATCTTGCCCTTGCTGGTCTGGGCGAAAAGGGTGGCATGCAGGTCGCGGTCGATCACGCTGCAGGCATTTTCCTCGCTGTTGAAGCCGATACTCGGGTTGGCGACATCATTGGCAACGATCAGGTCGAGGTTTTTGTCTTTCAATTTGCGTGCGGCGTAGTCCAGCAAATGCTCGGTCTCGGCGGCGAAGCCGACACTGAACGGACGGTCCGCGCGGGTGGCAATGGTGGCCAGGATGTCTGGGTTGCGCACCATTTGCAGGAGCAGGCCGTCGCCGCTTGTAGGGTCCTTCTTGAGCTTTTGCGGGGCGACCACTTCCGGGCGGTAGTCTGCAACTGCTGCCGAGGCGATGAACAGGTCGCACGGAATGGCCGCCTCACAGGCCGCCAGCATGTCGCGGGCGCTGACTACGTCGATTCGTGTGACCCGATCCGGGGTCGGCAAATGCACCGGGCCGGTGATCAGGGTGACGCGCGCGCCTGCCTCGACCGCCGCTTCAGCCAAAGCGAAGCCCATTTTTCCTGAGCTATGGTTGGTGATGTAGCGCACCGGGTCGATGTTTTCCTGGGTCGGGCCAGCGGTGATCAGCACATGCTTGCCGGTCAGGGCCAGGTGCTGGAAGCACTCGGCCGCACACAGCGCCAGGTCGGTGGCTTCGAGCATGCGGCCCATGCCAACGTCGCCGCAGGCCTGGCTGCCGGACGCCGGGCCGAACACCTTGAGGCCACGGCTTTGCAGGAGTTGGGTGTTGGCCTGGGTGGCTGGGTCGCGCCACATGGCTTGGTTCATGGCCGGGGCGATGGCGACGGTGGCGTCTGTGGCCAGTACGAGGGTGGTCAGCAGGTCATCGGCGATGCCTTGGGCCAGACGGGCGATCAGGTCGGCGGTGGCCGGGGCGATCAGCACCAGGTCGGCCCATTTGGCCAGTTCGATATGGCCCATGGCGGCTTCGGCGGCCGGGTCCAGCAGGTCCAGGTGAACCGGGTGGCCGGATAGCGCTTGCATGGTCAGTGGGGTGATGAACTCACTGCCACCGCGGGTCATGACCACGCGCACTTCGGCGCCTTGGTCCAGGAGCCTGCGAACCAGTTCTGCGCTCTTGTAGGCGGCAATGCCGCCGCCAACGCCGAGAACGATGCGTTTCCGATACAGACGCTGCATTGGTTTGCCTTTCCAGTTCAGTGATGCCAGTTCAGTGACGCCTGCGATGCCCCCTCCCCAGGGGAAATCGCCTGCAAAAAAGAGGGCCTACGATAACACAGCGTCCGCTAGGCAACAGCGGCGCACATGCCACGGCGCGTATGGAGAGGGAGGTGAGATGAGTATTCGTGATTGGCCGGTGGCGGAGCGGCCCCGGGAAAAGCTTTTGGAAGGGGGCGCGGCGAGCCTGTCGGATGCGGAGCTGCTGGCGATCTTCCTGCGTACCGGGGTTTCCGGTCGGAGCGCGGTGGACCTGGCGCGCCATCTGTTGGCGCAATTTGGCGGCTTGCGTCCCTTGCTGGAGGCCAGCCAGGCGCTGTTCAGCCAGCAATTGGGGTTGGGACCGGCGAAGTTTGCCCAGTTGCAGGCGGTGCTGGAAATGGCCCGGCGCCACATGGCCGAACGCTTGCGCCAGGACTCGGTGCTGGAAAGCCCTGTGGCCGTGCGGGATTACCTCAAGGCGTTGTTGCGGCACGAGCCTCATGAGACCTTCGGTTGCCTGTTTCTCGACTCAAAACACCGGGTGCTGGGTTTCGAGGCGTTGTCCCAGGGCACCATCGATGCGGCGATGGTCTATCCCCGGCAAGTGGTCAAGCGCGCCCTGGCGTACAACGCGGCGGCGTTGATCCTGTGCCACAACCATCCTTCCGGCAGCCTTGAGCCGAGTGCGGCTGATCGAAAATTGACCAGGTTGCTGCAAAAAGCCTTGGAAGTGGTGGATGTGCGGGTGCTCGACCACATCATCGTGGGGGATGGCGACCCGTTGTCGATGGCGGAGTATGGGTGGATGTAGGAGCCGACTTGCCGGCGATCAGGTCCGCAAGATCGCGATGGACTTCGCTGACGCCATCGCTGGCAAGCCAGCTCCTACAAGGGTTATTTGACGCTGACTTTGGAGAAGTCCTGGCGTCCGAATGGGCTCACCTGGTAGCCCTCGACATTCTTGCGGGCCAGGGCAAACGCGGTCGGGTGCGCGAGCGGCAACCACAGCGCCTGTTGCTGGATCTGCGCCTGGGCCTGCTGGTAGAGCTTGGTGCGTACGCCTTGCTCGCTGGTGGTCTTGCCAGCGCTGATCAGCTTGTCCAGCGCGGGGTCGCAATAGCGGGCGAAGTTGGTGCCGGATTTCACCGCTGCGCAGGAGAACTGCGGGGTCAGGAAGTTATCCGGGTCGCCGTTGTCGCCGGCCCAGCCCATGAACAGCAGGTCGTGTTCGCCGGCCTTGGCGCGGCGGATCAGCTCGCCCCATTCGATCACGCGGATCTCGGCCTGGATGCCGACCTTGGCCAGGTCAGCCTGTAACAGCTGTGCACCAAGGTTCGGGTTAGGGTTCAGCAGGCTGCCGGTGGGGCGTGTCCAGATAGTGGTCTTGAAACCATCCTTGAGTCCGGCGCGGTCCAGCAGCGCCTTGGCCTTGGTGAGGTCCTGTGGATAACCCGGCAGCTCCTTGGCGTAACTCCAGGTGTTGGGCGGGAAAGGTCCGTTGGCAGCTTCGGCGGTGCCTTCAAACACGGCCTTGAGGTAGCTGCCTTTGTCGAACGCCAAGTTGATTGCCTGGCGCACTTCGGGCTTGTCCAGAGGCGGGTGCTGGCTGTTGATGGCCACGAAGGCGGTCATGAATGCGGCGGTTTTTTCCACCTTGAGCGCCGGGTCCTTTTCGGCTTCGCCCACATCCAGCGGTTTGGGGGACAGGGCGATCTGGCATTCGTCGCGATGCAATTTTTGCAGGCGCACGTTGGCGTCCGGGGTGATGGCGAAGATCAAGTTATCCACAGACGGTTTGCCGGCGAAGTAGTCCGGGTTGGCCTTGTAGCGCACCACGGCATCTTTCTGGAACCGGCTGAAGATGAACGGCCCGGTGCCGATTGGCTGGCTGTTGAGCTTCTCCGGCGTGCCCGCCTTGAGCAGTTTGTCGGCGTATTCCGCCGGGTAGATCGAGGCAAAACCCATGCTCAGGGCGGCGAGAAAGGTAGAGTCGGCGTGATCCAGGGTGAAACGCACGGTCAGCGGGTCAAGGGCGTCGATTTTCTTGACCAGCGTCGGCAGTTGCAGCGACTGCGCATGGGGGAAGCCGCTCTGGGCGATCTTGTGCCAGGGGGTGGCCGGGTCGAGCATGCGCTCGAAGCTGAAGCGCACGTCTTCGGCGGTCAGGGTACGGCTAGGGGTGAAGTATTCGGTGCGGTGGAATTTCACATCCGGGTGCAGCTTGAAGGTATAGGTCAGGCCATCCGGCGAGACTTCCCAACTGTCCGCCAGGCTGGGCACCAGTTTGCCGCTGGCCGCGTCGTAGTCCACCAGGCGGTTCATCAGCACATCGGCCGAGGCGTTGGTGGTGGTCAACGAGTTGTATTGCACCACATCGAACCCTTCGGGGCTGGCCTCGGTGCAGACGCTCAAGTTGCTGGCGGCAGAGGCCAGCGGCGCGATAAAGAGAGGGGCGAGCAATAGCGGTAGGGCAGCGAGGCGCATGTTCGGTTTCCTTTGCAGATCGAAGGCCCATCTGCGAGTGCAGTCTGGAAAAGTCCTACCGTAGAGGTCTGATTGGTAAATGACTAGCCCATTTTTGCCTGTGCTTTTGCCCCAAATGCTGTTTTGATGGCACCTCAGCGCATTTTGCCGAGCACTTAATGGTGCGCGCGGGCGCTGTAAATCATTCTGTGCGACGAGCGGTCGGCTGTGACAGCGGCCCCTCCTGGCAACGGTTCAGGCGTCTGCCGCCAAGATTTACGCCAGTAAAAACATTCGGGCTGTTGTTGCACCTGGGTCTTTCTGGTATAAAGCAGCGCTCTTTTCTAGGGGCCCGGTTCCTTCGCTTGTAGGTGTAGCCGGTAAGACCCTAAAGAAACGCGGCGCCTGGCGCCAAATGACTGAGAGATTAAGCGGCCAACCCATGCCGGGTTGGGCATGTGGTTTTAGAGGGCTGAGGCATGTCGAGAGTCTGTCAAGTTACCGGTAAGGGTCCGGTGACTGGGAATAACATTTCCCACGCAAATAACAAAACCCGTCGTCGTTTCCTGCCGAACCTGCAGCATCACCGCTTCTGGGTTGAAGAAGAGAAACGTTTCGTCCGTCTGCGCGTATCTGCTAAAGGCATGCGCATCATCGACAAGCGTGGCATCACTGTCGTGCTGGCTGAATTGCGCCGCGCTGGCACAATCTAAGGAGCTATATCATGCGTGAATTGATTCGAATGATCTCTAGCGCCGGTACTGGTCACTTCTACACTACCGACAAGAACAAGCGTACTACCCCGGACAAGCTCGAAAAGAAAATGTTCGACCCGCGCGTTCGCAAGCACGTGATCTACAAAGAAGGCAAAATCAAGTAATTGATTTTCCTCCTTGTGAAAAAAAGCCCGTATCTCACGATTCGGGCTTTTTTTTGCCTGCGATTTACCGGTCAGGCTTTCTGTTCGAACACCACGTAGATCTTGCGGCACGGCTCCAGCACTTCCCAGGTGCCGCTGAACCCGGCCGGGATCACGAAACGGTCGCCGGCGCGCAGGGTCTTGGCGTTGCCATCGGCATCTCGTAGCACCGACACGCCCTGCACAATCTCGCAGTATTCGTGTTCGGTGTAGCTAACCTTCCAGTGCCCGACTTCACCTTCCCACACGCCCGCGCTCATCTGGCCGCAGGGGCTGTTGTAGTGGTTGTAGATCGTCTGTTCGGGATCGCCCTTGAGGATTTTTTCGGCGGCAGGGCGGTAGCGCTCGGCGGCGGTCTTGGCTTGGCTGAAGTCGACGATGTCCTGGATGCTCATGTGCGTGTCCCGTCTGGCCTGCGGTTGGAGAGCCCAAAGTCTATGTTTATTAAAATGAACATCGCAAGGGCGTTTACTGGCGTTATGTCAAATATATTGAAACACCCCCAGCCGCTGGTTTAGGGTGGCAGCTGCCTTGCGCCGAACCATTGGCTGGCGGGCAAGAATTCTTTGAGGCTGCCGTGGGACATCCCCTGGCTCTCGTATTCAATAAGAGGAGGACACTCGCATGACCACCCTGACCCGTGCCGACTGGGAACAACGCGCCAAGGATCTGAAGATCGAAGGCCGCGCCTACATCAATGGCGAGTACACCGCCGCCGCTTCCGGTGACACCTTCGAATGCATCAGCCCGGTCGACGGCCGCCTGCTGGCCACCGTTGCCAGCTGTGACGTGGCCGACGCCCAGCGCGCCGTTGAAAACGCCCGCGCCACTTTCAATTCCGGTGTGTGGTCGCGCCTGGCGCCCGCCAAACGCAAATCCGCCATGCTGCGTTTCGCAGCCTTGCTCAAGGCCAATGCCGAAGAGCTGGCGCTGCTCGAAACCCTGGACATGGGCAAGCCAATCAGCGACTCCCTGAACATCGACGTACCCGGCGCGGCGAATGCCCTGAGCTGGAGCGGCGAGGCCATCGACAAGATCTACGACGAAGTTGCCGCCACCCCGCACGACCAGTTGGGCCTGGTGACCCGCGAACCGGTTGGTGTGGTTGGCGCGATCGTGCCGTGGAACTTCCCACTGATGATGGCCTGCTGGAAGCTCGGCCCGGCGCTGTCCACCGGTAACTCGGTGATCCTCAAGCCGTCCGAAAAATCCCCGCTGACTGCGATCCGCATCGCGGCCCTGGCCGTTGAAGCCGGTATTCCAAAAGGTGTGTTCAACGTGCTGCCAGGTTATGGCCACACGGTCGGCAACGCGCTGGCGCTGCACATGGACGTCGACACCCTGGTGTTCACCGGCTCCACCAAGATCGCCAAGCAACTGTTGATCCGCTCCGGCGAATCGAACATGAAGCGCGTGTGGCTGGAAGCGGGCGGCAAGAGCCCGAACATCGTGTTTGCCGATGCACCGGACCTGCAAGCTGCTGCCGAATCCGCCGCTGGCGCTATCGCGTTCAACCAGGGCGAGGTCTGCACCGCCGGTTCGCGTCTGCTGGTCGAGCGATCCATCAAGGACACATTCCTGCCGCTGGTGATCGAAGCCCTCAAGGGCTGGAAGCCCGGCAACCCTCTGGACCCGGCCACCAACGTCGGCGCACTGGTGGACACCCAGCAAATGAACACCGTGCTGTCCTATATCGAAGCCGGTCATGCCGATGGCGCCAAGTTGGTCGCCGGTGGCAAGCGCACGCTGGAAGAAACGGGTGGTACTTACGTCGAACCGACGATTTTCGATGGCGTGACCAATGCCATGAAGATCGCCAAGGAAGAGATCTTTGGCCCGGTCCTGTCGGTGATCACCTTCGACAGCGCCGAAGAAGCAGTCGCCATTGCCAATGACACCATCTACGGCCTGGCCGCAGCGGTGTGGACGGCGGATATCTCCAAGGCCCACCTGACTGCCAAGGCCCTGCGCGCCGGTAGCGTATGGGTGAACCAGTACGACGGCGGCGACATGACCGCGCCGTTTGGTGGCTTCAAGCAGTCGGGCAACGGTCGCGACAAGTCGCTGCATGCGTTCGACAAGTACACCGAGCTGAAGGCGACCTGGATCAAGCTCTAAGCAACACCGCTGATTCCTGTAGGAGCGAGCTTGCTCGCGAAGAACTAGAAGGCGCCGCGTTTATCCAGGATAGGCGCGTCATCGTTAACGTTTTTCGCGAGCAAGCTCGCTCCTACAGTTCGTTTTGCACTCCCTGAAAATTATCCGCAGGAGCGTGGAAATGCGTTGGGCGACTTATTTCGCCGTCCTGGCTTCGGTGCTCAGCGTCGGTTTGGCCCTGGGCGTCAGTATGCCGCTGGTGTCCCTGCGCCTCGAAAGCTGGGGCTACGGCAGTTTCGCTATCGGCGTGATGGCAGCCATGCCGGCCTTTGGCGTACTGCTCGGCGCGAAAATCTCCAGCCGCATGGCCTCATGGCTCGGCACCGCCAACCTCATGCGCCTGTGCCTGTGGGCGGGTGCGGTGTCCATCGGCTTGCTGGCGATCCTGCCCAGCTACCCGGTCTGGTTGGTGCTGCGCCTGATGATCGGCGTGATTCTGACCATCGTGTTTATCCTCGGCGAAAGCTGGATCAACCAGTTGGTGGTGGAGCAGTGGCGCGGCCGGCTGGTGGCGCTGTATGGCTGCAGTTATGCCTTGAGCCAACTGTCAGGCCCGTTGCTGCTGGGCTTGATCGGCACCGACCATGATTATGGCTTCTGGGTAGGCGTGGGCTTGTTGGTGGTGGCGCCATTCCTGTTGCTGGGCCGCTCCGGCGCGCCAAGCGCCGAGTCCTTCAGCGTGACCTTCGCGCAACTGTGGCGCTTCTGCCTGAGCCTGCCGGCGATTGCCTGGGCAGTGGCGTTATTCGCCGCTTTCGAGGCGATGATTCTGACGTTGTTGCCGGTGTATTGCCTGCAACAAGGCTTCACTGCTGAGATTGCCTTGGCGATGGTCAGCACCGTAGTGGTCGGCGACGCGCTGCTGCAGCTGCCCATCGGCGCACTGGCCGATTACCTGCCACGGCGCACGTTGTTCCTGGCGTGTGCAGTGCTGTTGCTGGCGTCGAGCCTGGCCATTCCGTTGTTGATGCATACGCCGCTGATCTGGCCGGTATGGGTCGTGTTCGGTGCGAGTGCGGGTGGCTTGTTCACGCTGTCGCTGATCCTGATCGGCGAGCGTTACCGCGACGATGCGCTGGTGCGTGCCAATGCGCATGTGGCGCAGTTGTGGGGGATCGGTTGTCTGGTCGGCCCACTGGTGGCGGGTGCCGGGAGCCAGTGGATCAGCGGGCATGCATTGCCGTTGCTGATGGCCGCGGGGGCGCTGGGCCTGGTGCTGCTGTTGCTGCGCCAAGGCGCATTCGGTGCAACACAGCCTGCCCTGTAGGAGCTGGCAAGCCGGCTCCTACAACATGCGTTCCAAGCCTACTGAGGTGGCGAACCAGGCATTGAATCGTCGCCACCAACTGCCCGGCTCACGGGTCAGGGTGTGCAGTTGACCGTTGTCTTCGGTCACCCACACTACTTGGCCGTCCTGCAGTTTCGCCTCATAGCTCAAGGGTGGCGCCATGCCTTGCAGCGCCAGGTTGCGCACGTGCTCTGCCAGCTCCGGGCTGTCGACCAGTACACCCACTTCGGTATTCCACAGCACCGAGCGCGGGTCGAAGTTGAATGAACCGATAAACGACTTCTCCCGATCAAAGATCATCGCCTTGCTGTGCAGGCTCGAATCCGAGCCCCGGAAGGTGCCGCGACGAAACAGGTGTGGGCCGCTGCCGCCACTGGGGTCGCCCGGTTGGCGGCGCAGCTCGAAGAGTTTCACGCCGTGCTCCAGCAGCGCCTTGCGATAGGGCGCATAACCGCCGTGCACGGCAGGCACGTCGGTAGCTTCCAGGGAGTTGGTCAGCAGGCTCACCGACACACCGGCATCGGCGCGCCCGGTCAGGTACACCAGCCCAGGTTGCCCTGGCACGAAGTACGCCGAGATCATCATCAGTTCATGGTTGACGCCTTCCAGCTCCGGCGCCAGTTGCGTGGTGAGCAACAACCGAGGGTCCGGATCGGCCTTGGCCAGCACCTTGCTTGGCGCGTCCCACAGCGCCTGGTTCCAGGCCCAGATCAGCTCGCGGCGCCAGGTGTCCATGCGCGGTTGGGTCTGATAGGTGCGCAAGCGGTTGTACAGCGCGTGGTTCTGTTGGCGCGACTCGGCCAGGGACGCTTCCAGGCGCACGCGCGCGGCGGTCAGGTCGCCTTTGGAGGGCGTATTGGAGACGAAGTCGTCAATCGGCTTGCTCAGCGCGCTGTTCCAGTACTGGTCGAAACTGTGACCCAGCTGTTCGGCCACCGGGCCCACGCTGAGCATGTCGATGTCGGTGAAGTTCAGGTTGGGCTCAGCGTCGAAATACTCATCCCCCAGGTTGCGCCCGCCGACGATGGCCACACTGTTGTCCGCCAGCCACAACTTGTTGTGCATGCGCCGATGTTGCAGCGACAGGTTGAACAACCGGCCCATGGCTCGCGTAACGCCTGTGCTGCGCCCCAGATGCAGGGGATTGAACAGGCGGATCTCGATCCTGGGATGGGCGGCTAGGGTAGCGATGATCTGGTCGAGGCCGTCGCTGGTGGTGTCGTCCAGCAGGATGCGCACGCGCACGCCGCGGTCAGCAGCCTTGAGCAGTTCGTCCACCAGCATACGGGTGCTGATGCCGTCGTGCACGATGTAGTACTGCAGGTCGAGGCTGGTCTGGGCGTTGCGGATCAGCTCGGCGCGGGCCATGAAAGCCTCGCTGCTGTTGGGCAGCAGGCGAAAGCCGGAGCGGCCTTGATACGGTGCCGCCTGGGCCTGGATCGAGCGGCCGAACGACGATTGCGCGGCGGGCAGGGCGTCGCTGGGGATGCGCGGCGTGCTCACCGTCGCGCAGCCGCCCAGAGCCAGGGCTCCCAACAGGAAAAACGGTAATAGCCGTTGAATCATCAAGGGAGTTGCTTCCAGATCAAGACGGTTGTCGGCATATGACGGCAAATTCCCGCGAAAGGTCAGTCGGCGGCCTCGGCCAGCATCTTGATTGCGGCAGTGCCCACCTTGCGCACGGCTTCTTCAATCTGCGGGGTCGGTTTGGCAGCGTAGTTCATGCGCAGGCAGTTCCGGTATTTGCCCGACGCCGAAAAGATGCTGCCGACGGCCACCTGTACGCCTTGCTCCACCAACACGCGGTTGAGCTTGAGCGTGTCGAAGCCTTCCGGCAGCTCGATCCAGAGCATGAAACTGCCTTGAGGCCGGCTGGCGCGAGTGCCTGCCGGGAAGTAGCGGCTGACCCAGTCGATCATCAAGTCACGATTGCGCTGGTATTGGGTGCGCATCCGCCGCAAATGCGGTTCGAAGTGGCCACCTTTGAGGAACTCGGCGATGGCAATCTGCGGTTGTGTTGCGGTGGAGCCGGTACTGATGTATTTCATGTGCAGCACCCGCTCGAGGTAGCGACCCGGCGCGACCCAGCCAATGCGCAAGCCCGGCGCCAGGGTTTTCGAGAATGAGCTGCACAGCACTACACGGCCGTCCTCATCGAAGGATTTGATAGTGCGCGGGCGTGGGTAGCTGTAGGCCAGTTCGCCATAAACATCGTCTTCGATGATCGCCACGTCAAAGCGTTGGGCCAGGGTCAGCAGCGCCTTTTTGCGCGCCTCGGGCATGATGTAGCCCAGGGGGTTGTTACAGTTGGGGGTCAGCTGGATGACTTTGATCGGCCACTGTTCCAGCGCCAACTCCAGGGCTTCGAGGCTGATGCCGGTGATCGGGTCGGTGGGGATTTCCAGGGCTTTCATGCCCAGGCCCTTGAGGGTCTGCATGGCGCCGTGGAAGCTCGGCGAGTCCACCGCGACGATGTCACCAGGCTCGCAGATCGCATGGATGCTGGCGGACAGCGCCTCATGGCAGCCGGTGGTTACTACGATGTCCTCGGCCGTCAGTTGGCAGCCGGAGTCCAGTGACAGTCGAGCGATCTGCTCGCGTAACTCCATACAGCCGAGGATATTGTCGTAATACAGGCCCGGCAGATCCTGGCGGCGGCTCACGCGAGCCAGGCTACGCAGTAGCGGCTTCATGGTCGGCGACAATACATCCGGCATGCCGCGCCCCATCTGTATGACATCTTTGCGCGGGACTGCGCGAACCAGCTCCAGTACCTGGTCCCACTGGGATATCTCCACAGGCCGCTGTGCCGGACGGCCAACTTCGGGCAGGGCCGGCAACTCGCGGCCGACTGGCACGAAGTAGCCGGATTTCGGCTTCGGCATTGCCAGGCCGTTGTCTTCCAGCAAGCGATAGGCCTGCTGCACGGTGCTCAGGCTGACCCCGTGTTCCACGCTTAAAGCCCGTACAGAAGGCAGCCTGTCTCCAGGGCGATAGAAGCCCTGTTCGATGCGGGTGCCCAGTAATTCGGCGAGGTTCATGTACAGGGTCATGGCGGTCGCTCCCGAGAAACCATTACAGATCGCCCGAAAATACAGGATTCAGCCGCCGATAGGCAGTATCTGTATGGATTTAATAAATTCGGGTTGAATCTGTAATGGTTTGTGCCCTGCGCCCATCCTTGTCACTCAAGGCAACAAGGCAAATGAGGGGCGGCAAAATGAACGGCATGAGCGATGTGCGGCTGGCGCTACACGGTCAGGAACTGCAGGCAGGACAAGAGCGGGCGACGGCGCCGCGCGATATCAGCCGCTGGGGTCTGTTCTGGCACCGTCGTCACACGCGCAAGGCGTTGCTGCATCTGACCCGCGAACAACTGCGCGATGTCGGGTTGACCGCCGAACAGGCGCGCCAGGAAGGTCTCAAGCCCTTCTGGCGCGACTGAATCACACCAGCTCTTTGAGGCGATGCCACAACATCCCCAGTGCCAACAGCGGCGAGCGCAGGTGCTTGCCGCCGGGGAAGGTGATGTGCGGCACCTGGGCGAACAGGTCGAAGCGCCCCTGTTGCTGGCCACTGATGGCTTCGGCCAGCAACTTGCCCGCCAAGTGGGTGGCGTTGAGGCCATGGCCGGCGTAGGCCTGGGCGTAATACACGTTGGGTTGGTCGGCCAGGCGGCCAATCTGAGGTAAACGGTTGGCGCCGATACCGATCATGCCGCCCCATTGATAATCGATTTTAACGTCCGCCAATTGCGGGAAAACCTGGAGCATTTTCGGACGCATGTAGGCGCCGATGTCCTTCGGATCGCGACCGGAGTAGTGACAAGCGCCGCCGAACAGCAGTCGACGGTCGGCGGACAGTCGGAAGTAATCCACGGTGACACGCTGGTCGCACACCGCCATGTTCTGCGGCAGCAGGTGGGCGGCCTGCACTTCGCTCAACGGCTCGGTGGCGATGATGTAGCTGCCGGCGGGCAACACTTTGCCGCTCAGGTGTGGGTTGAGGCCATTGAGGTAAGCATTGCACGCCAGCACCAGGGTCTTGGCGCGCACGTTGCCCTGGGCGGTGTGCACGTTGACTTCGGGGCCGTAGTCGATACGGGTGACTTCAGACCGCTCGAACAGCTTCACGCCCAGTTGCTGCGCGGAGGCGGCTTCGCCAAGGGCCAGGTTCAGCGGGTGCAGGTGACCGGAACCCATGTCGATCATGCCGCCCACGTAGCGGTCCGAACCGATTACGCTGCTCATCTCGTTGGCTTGCAACAGGCGCACTTCGTGGCGATAACCCAGGCCACGCAGCTCTTCGGCGTCTTCGGCCAGGCCTTGCAGGTCGCGAGGCTTGTTGGCGAGGTCGCAGTAGCCCCAGGTCAGGTCGCAGGGAATCTGGAAGCGTTCGACGCGCTCACGCACGATCTCCACGGCTTCCAGGCCCATCAGCTTCATCTGGCGCACGCCATCGGTGCCGATCACATTGGCGAACTGGTCCAGGCCATGGCCGACGCCACGGATCAACTGGCCGCCGTTGCGTCCGCTGGCGCCCCAGGCGACCTTGCGCGCCTCCAGCAACACCACGCTGAAACCCCGCTCGGCCAGTTCAAGCGCCGTGTTCAGCCCGGAAAAACCGCCGCCCACCACGCATACATCGGCCGTCACTTCGCCGGTCAGCACCGGGTAATCGGGTTGCGGCACGCTGCTGGCGGCGTAATAGGACGGGGTGTGCCGGGCGCTGGCAGTCATGGGGAGCATCCCTGTTTGGAAAATTTGACGCAGGATACAGTGGTCGGATGAAGCTGTCTGCGCAGGGCGTTTTGCGGCAGAATCCACGCCTATTCGCCGTTCGGTATGTGTTTCGATGAGTTGCAACAGTCAGAAAATCAGCGCACTGCGTCGGCAGATTCCTTCGTTCGATTGCGTCCCCGGTTGCCACGACTGCTGTGGGCCGGTGACCACGTCACCCGAGGAAATGTCGCGCCTGCCGCGCAAGACCGCCGCCGAGCAAGATGCGGCCATGGATGAACTGAACTGTGTGCACCTGGGCCCCAACGGCTGCACGGTGTATGACGAGCGACCGTTGATCTGCCGGCTGTTTGGCACCACCAAGGCCTTGCCGTGCCCGAATGGGCGGCGCCCGGTGGAGCTGATTCATCCGCGGGTGGAGAAGCAGATCCATGAGTACATGGCGAGCACGCGGCAGGTTTTGGTTTAGCCCGCTCTTCAGTCCGGAATCGGCAGGTTAAGGCTCTCCTTCACCTCTTCCATCACGATATAGCTCTTGGACTCCCGTACATGGGGCAGTTTGAGCAGGATATCGCCCAGCAGTTTGCGGTACGACGCCATCTCGGAAATCCGTGCCTTTACCAGGTAATCGAAGTCGCCTGATACCAGGTGGCACTCCAGCACATGGGGCAGTTTCAGCACCGCGCGGCGAAACTCCTCAAAGGTGTCGCCGGACTTGTAATCGAGGCTGATCTCGACAAATACCAGCAAACTGCCCTTCAAATGCTGCGGGTTGAGCCGCGCGTTGTAGCCCATGATGATCCCTTCGCGCTCCAGCCGGCGCACACGTTCGGTACAGGGCGTGGTCGACAGCCCGACTTTTTCCCCCAGCTCCGTGAACGAAATACGCCCATCGGTTTGCAAGATGCGCAGGATGTTGCGATCGATCTTGTCCAGCTCCCGCTTGGTCTGGGTGTTGGTACGCATAGGGGATACGCCTCTGTGAAAAGGGTTTTAGCCGAGAATTGTCGCCAAATATAGGCAGTTATATAGTGAAATGCACTGGCAATTGTTTTTTAAACTGCGCTCATCATTGCTCGAATAACACACGTCAGCGGCCATGCCCGCGATGAGGATATAAAAATGCGCGTTCTGGTCTTGGGTAGCGGCGTCATTGGTGTGACCAGTGCCTACTATTTGGCGCGGGCCGGCTTTGAAGTGGTGGTCGTCGACCGTCAGCCCGCCGCTGCCATGGAAACCAGTTTCGCCAACGCCGGCCAGGTGTCCCCAGGCTATGCGTCGCCATGGGCTGCGCCGGGCGTGCCGCTCAAGGCCATCAAATGGCTGTTGCAACGCCACGCGCCGCTGGCGATCAAGGCCACTGCCGATATCGACCAATACCTGTGGATGGCGCAGATGCTGCGCAACTGCACCGCCAACCGTTATGCGGTGAACAAGGAGCGCATGGTGCGCCTGTCCGAGTACAGCCGTGACTGCCTCGACGAACTGCGCGCAGAAACCGGCATTGCCTACGAAGGCCGCAGCCTCGGGACGACCCAACTGTTCCGCACCCAGGCGCAGCTGGATGGTGCGGCCAAGGACATCGCTGTGCTGAAGGAGTCCGGCGTGCCGTTCGAAGTCCTCGACCGCGCTGGCATTGCCCGCGTCGAGCCGGCCCTGGCCAGCGTCACCGATATCCTCGCGGGCGCCTTGCGCCTTCCGAACGACCAGACCGGCGACTGCCAGATGTTCACCACCCGCCTGGTCGAGATGTGCAAGCATCTGGGCGTGGAGTTCCGCTTCGAACAAGACATCCAGCGTCTCGACTACGCCGGTGACCGCATCAACGGCGTGTGGATTGATGGCAAGCTGGAAACCGCCGACCGCTACGTGCTGGCCCTCGGCAGCTACTCGCCGAAGTTGCTCAAGCCGCTGGGGATCAAGGCACCGGTGTACCCACTCAAGGGTTACTCGCTGACCGTGCCGATCACCAACCCGGCCATGGCGCCGACTTCGACCATTCTCGACGAGACGTACAAGGTCGCGATCACCCGTTTCGACAACCGCATCCGCGTCGGTGGCATGGCTGAAATAGCCGGTTTTGACCTGTCGCTGAATCCACGTCGGCGCGAAACCCTGGAGATGATCGTCAACGACCTTTATCCTCAGGGCGGCGATTTGACCGAAGCCAGTTTCTGGACCGGTCTGCGCCCGACCACGCCCGACGGCACGCCGATTGTCGGTGCCACCCCGTTCAAGAACCTGTTCCTGAATACCGGCCACGGCACCCTCGGCTGGACCATGGCCTGTGGTTCCGGTCGCTTGCTGGCCGACCTGATGGCGAAGAAAACCCCGCAGATCAGTGCCGAAGGCCTCGATATTTCCCGTTATGGCAACCACCAGGAGTCCGCACAACATGTTAATCCAGCGCCAGCTCACCAATGAGCGCATGAGCCAGATCGTTGTCCACAGCGGTACCGTGTATCTGGCCGGGCAAGTCGGCGACGACATGAACGCCGGGATTGAACAGCAGACCCGTGAAACCCTGGCCAATATCGAGCGTTTGCTCGACCTGGCTGGCACTGACAAGAGCAAGCTGCTGTCGGTGACGATCTACCTTAAAGACATCGACGCGGATTTCGCCGGCATGAATGCGGTGTGGGACAAATGGCTGCCCAAGGGTGTTGCGCCTGCCCGCGCCACCGTTGAAGCCAAGCTGTGCGAACCGGAAATCCTGGTAGAGCTGTCCGTCGTGGCGGCCTTGCCTTAAACCCAGATCCCTCTCCCGGTGCCGACGTTGTCGGTCGGTGCCGGTTTTTTTTCACTTTGCCGCCTAGAAGCCTGCCGCCATGCGTCCTGCCCGTGCCCTGATCGACCTCCAAGCCCTGCGCCACAACTATCAATTGGCCCGTGAAGTCACGGCGGCCAAAGCCCTTGCCGTGGTCAAGGCCGATGCCTACGGGCACGGCGCCGTGCGCGTGGCCCAGGCGCTGGAAGGCGAAGCGGATGGGTTTGCAGTGGCCTGCATCGAGGAGGCACTGGAACTGCGCGCTGCCGGAATTCGCGCGCCAGTGCTGCTGCTGGAAGGCTTTTTCGAGGCTGACGAGCTGCCGCTGATCATCGAGCATGATTTCTGGTGCGTGGTGCATTCGCTGTGGCAGTTGGATGCGATTGAGCAAGCCAAGCTGAGCAAACCGCTGACTATCTGGCTCAAACTCGATTCCGGCATGCACCGTGTTGGCCTGCATCCGAAGGATTATCAGGAGGCTTACCAACGCCTGCTGGCCAGTGGCAAAGTCGCCAAGATCGTTTTGATGAGCCACTTCGCGCGCGCCGATGAACTCGACTGTGTGCGCAGCGATGAACAGGTCGCGGTGTTCGAGGCGGCGCGACAGGGCTTGTCGGCTGAGGTTAGCCTGCGCAATTCGCCATCGGTGATGGGCTGGCCGAATGTGTCCAGCGACTGGGTGCGCCCCGGCATCATGCTTTACGGCGCCACGCCGTTTGGCGAAGACCAGGCCGTGGCCGCGCGTTTGCAGCCGGTGATGACCTTGGAGTCCAAGGTGATCTGCGTGCGTGAACTGCCGGCTGGTGAGCCGGTGGGTTACGGCGCCAAATTCATCACGCCCAAACCGATGCGCATCGGCGTGGTTGCCATGGGTTATGCCGATGGCTACCCGCGTCACGCGCCGACCGGTACGCCGGTATGGGTGGCGGGGCAGCGCAGCCATTTGCTGGGCCGCGTGTCCATGGACATGCTGTGCATCGACTTGACGGACGTACCCCAGGCCGGGCTCGGTTCCACGGTGGAGCTGTGGGGTAAAAACATCCTCGCCAGTGACGTCGCGGTCGCCGCCGAGACCATTCCTTACCAGCTGTTTTGCAACCTGCGCCGCGTGCCAAGGCTCTATTCCGGGGCTTGATCGTCCGGTACGAACACAACCGCCCGGGATTTAGGCCCAAGTGTTGTAAATACTGAACGCTGTCGCCATGATAACGCTCAATTACAACAAAGCCTGAATTCTAGGAGGCTCCTGCATTGGACGTCGGCGAACGACTGCAATCCATCCGTAAACTGAAGGGTCTTTCCCAGCGCGAGCTCGCCAAGCGCGCGGGTGTCACCAACAGCACCATTTCGATGATCGAAAAAAACAGCGTCAGCCCCTCGATCAGCTCCTTGCGCAAGGTGCTGGGCGGCATCCCCATGTCCATGGTCGAGTTCTTTTCCGAGGAGATCCTCCAGGAAATACCGACGCAGATCGTCTATAAAGCCAATGAGCTGATCGACATCTCTGACGGCGCCGTCACCATGAAACTGGTAGGCCGGGCTCACCCCAGCCGGGCGATTGCGTTTCTCAACGAAATCTACCCACCGGGCGCCGACACGGGCGAAGAAATGCTCACTCACGAAGGCGAAGAAACCGGGATTCTGGTGGAAGGTCGCCTGGAGCTGGTGGTCGGTCTTGAAACTTTTGTGCTCGAAGCGGGCGATAGCTACTACTTTGAAAGTACCAAGCCCCATCGTTTTCGCAATCCGTTCGACGTGCCGGCGCGACTAATCAGCGCAGCCACACCCGCGAACTTTTAAGAAAAGAGGCGTCCTGCCAGCGTTGCAGAGACTCCCGTAGCTGTATCCGTGAAGCCGAATCTCCCTTTATTTAATAGGGTTGTTTCGGCCGGGCGGGCTAACCGTTATACTTTCGCCGCCTGCGAAACCGTGGCCGCAGGCGTGAATAGCCACCATTGAGGGTGAACGCGTGAACCTAATTATGAAAATGCTGGCTGCACCAGCAACCGTACTGGCCCTATGGGCTGTCAGCGCTCAAGCTGCGACCAATGATGACATTGCCAAGCGCCTGGAGCCTGTCGGCCAGGTATGTGTCCAGGGCCAGGAGTGCAAGGGCATGGAAGTGGCGGTCGCCGCAGGCGGCGGCGCTGCGAAGACGCCGGATGAGATCATCGCCAAGCATTGCAACGCTTGCCACGGCACCGGCCTGTTAGGTGCGCCAAAAATCGGTGACACCGCTGCCTGGAAAGAACGCGCCGACCATCAAGGCGGCCTGGATGGCATCCTGGCCAAGGCGATTACGGGCATCAATGCCATGCCACCCAAAGGCACCTGCTCCGACTGCTCGGATGACGACCTCAAAGGTGCGATCGAGAAGATGTCCGGCTTGAAATAAACCGATCTTCGCCAAAAAGCCGCTTTCGAGCGGCTTTTTTGTACCCGTGATTTGTGTTTCAGCGCTGTTCTTTGCAGCAAAGACCCGGCAAGCTCGGTCCAACCCCTAATCATGGAATGTTCAGGAGGGTCGGATGGTGCAGTTGTGTTCAATCGAGCAAGCAGTTGACGATGTACTGGAACGGTTGCCGGCGCATATCCATATGGGCATGCCGTTGGGCTTGGGCAAGCCGAACCTGTTTGCCAACGCGCTGTACCGGCGCGTCGCCAAGTTGCCGGAGCGGGCACTGACGATCTACACCGCGCTGAGCCTGGGCCGGCCGACGATGGGAGATGGCTTGCAGAAACGCTTTCTCGAACCCTTTATCGAGCGGGTGTTTGGCGATTATCCCGAGCTGGATTTCCTGGCCGACCTGCACAAAGGCAGCCTTCCGAAAAATATCCATGTGCAGCAGTTCTTCATGCAGCCCGGCAGCTTGCTGCACAGCGAGTCGGCGCAGCAGGATTACGTGAGCAGCAACTACAGCCACGCTGCCCGCGACATCAACGCAGCGGGCCTGAACCTGGTCGCGCAGTTGGTCGCCAGCAGCAGCGAACACCCGGATCGCCTGAGCCTGAGCTGCAACCCGGATATCACCCTTGACCTATTGCCCATGATTGCCAAGCGTCGTGAGGCCGGCGAAACCATTCTGGTGGTCGGCCAGGTTCACAGTGACTTGCCCTACATGCCCGGGGACGCTGAACTGGGCATGGACGCTTTCGATTACCTGATCGATGAAAAAGACAGCACCACGTTGTTCTCCACGCCGAATATGCCGGTGGGTTTCCAGGACCACTTTATCGGCCTGCATGCCAGCACCCTTGTGCGCGACGGCGGCACCTTGCAGATCGGCATCGGCTCCATGGGTGATGCGCTGACGGCCGCGCTGTTGGCCCGCCAGGCGGACAATGAATCCTATCGACTGCTGCTGACAGACCTCGATGTGTACCAATGGGCGCCGTTGATCAGCCGCGAAGGCGGCGTCGATCCGTTCGCCCGTGGCCTTTACGGTTGCAGCGAAATGTTCGTCAACGGCCTGCTGGTGCTGGCGGACGCAGGGATTATCCGCCGCAAGGTCTACCCCGACGTGGCGACACAGGAGCAAGCCAACGCCGGTTTGCTGGATGATGCCGCACAGCCGGATGGCATTTCGATCCACGGCGGTTTCTTCCTCGGCCCACGAAGTTTCTATCAGCGCCTGCAGGAAATGACCCACGCCAAACGCCTCGAATTCAACATGACCCGCATCAGCTACATCAACGAACTGTACGGACAGGAAGAGCTCAAGCGCCTGCAGCGCTTGGATGCGCGCTTTATCAACAGCGCGATCATGGTGACGTTGCTCGGCTCGGGCGTGGCCGATCAGTTGGAGGATGGTCGTGTACTCAGCGGCGTGGGCGGGCAGTACAACTTCGTTGCCCAAGGCCATGCGCTGGAAGGTGCGCGCTCGATCCTGATCCTGCGCAGCTGGCGGGAGTCGGCGGGGGAGGTCAGCTCCAATATCGTCTGGGACTATGGCCACTGCACGATTCCTCGGCACCTGCGGGACATTGTCATCACCGAGTATGGCATTGCCGATTTGCGTGGGCAGACGGATGCCAAGGTGATCGAGGCGTTGCTCAATATCGCCGACTCACGCTTCCAGGATGATTTGATCGAACAGGCGCAGAAGGCCGGCAAGTTGCCCAAGGATTTCAAGCTGGCCCCGCGTTTTGCCGATAATACGCCCGAGCGGCTACAGGCGATTCAAGCGCGCCATCGTCGGCTGTTCCCGGAGTATCCGCTGGGCAGCGATTTCACGGACGAGGAGCGGGATTTGCTGCGGGCGCTGAACTGGCTCAAGAGCAAATTCAAGCTCACTGAGATTCTGGAGTTGGGCAAGGCGGCGTTGGATGCGCCGGAGCCGGAGGCGTTTCCCAAGCATCTGGAGCGTATGGGATTGAATAAGCCCGATGGGCTGAAAGAAGATTTGTATCAGCGGCTGTTGCTCGCTGGCCTGCAGGCCACCGCGAATTAGCCAGCAGCGCCGGGCTTTTGTGGTGAGCGGGCTTGCCCCGCGCGAGGCAAGCTCGCTCACTACAAAAATACCGCCAGGCGTGATTATTCGATGAAGGTCACTACGCCGCCTTCCAACGATTTCACCCGTGCCAGGGATTCCACTCGGTATCCCTGCGCATCCAACTCTGCACGGCCACCCTGGAACGACTTCTCGATCACAATCCCCAAACCGGCGACGGTCGCGCCGGCCTGCTTGATGATCGAGATCAGCGCCTGGGACGCCTTGCCATTTGCCAAGAAATCATCGATCACCAGCACGCGGTCGCTGCTGGTCAGGTGGCGAGGGGAAATCGCCACGGTGCTTTCGACCTTCTTGGTGAAGGAATACACCGTCGCCGACAGCAGGTTTTCCGTGAGGGTCAGGGATTGCTGCTTGCGTGCAAAAATCACCGGTACGCCCAGGTTCAGGCCGGTCATGATCGCCGGGGCGATGCCGGAGGCTTCGATTGTGACGATCTTGGTGATGCCCGAATCCTTGAACAGTGCGGCGAATTCGTCGCCGATCAGTTTCATCAGTGCCGGGTCGATCTGGTGGTTCAGAAAGGCGTCGACCTTGAGTACCTGATCGGAAAGCACGATGCCTTCTTCGCGAATTTTCTTGTGCAGTGCTTCCACGGAAAGCTTCCTCTAATGGCGCGGTGCGCGCCGAAAGTAGATTAAAAAGTAGTCGATTCTAGCGCTTTAACATCGCGCGTATATCCGCCAAGGCGGTGTTGCCGCGAACGGCCTTCACCTCGGTAGGGGTGTCGTCATTGCCTTCCCAGGCCAGGTCGTCCGGCGGCAGTTCGTCGAGGAACCGGCTGGGGGCACAATCGATGATTTCGCCGTATTGCTTGCGCTTGGCGGCAAAGGTGAAGGCCAGCGTCTGACGCGCGCGGGTAATGCCCACGTAGGCCAGGCGGCGTTCTTCTTCGATGGTGTCGGCTTCGATGCTGGAGCGGTGCGGGAGGATTTCCTCTTCCATGCCCATGATGAACACGTAGGGGAATTCCAGACCCTTGGACGCATGCAAGGTCATCATCTGCACGCCTTCGGCGCCGTCTTCCTCTTCCTGCTGGCGCTCGAGCATGTCGCGCAGCACCAGCTTGCCGATGGCGTCTTCGACGGTCATTTCGCCGTCTTCGTCTTTTTCCAGGGTGTTCTTCAGTGCCTCGATCAGGAACCAGACGTTGCTCATGCGGTAATCCGCGGCCTTGTCGCTGGAACTGTTGGTGCGCAGCCAGTTTTCGTAGTCGATGTCCATGACCATGCTGCGCAGGGCGCTGATCGGGTCTTCGCCGGCGCACTGCTCGCGCACCTTGTCCATGAAGCGCTTGAAGCGCGACAGGCGATCGGTGAAGCGCGTGTCCAGGTGTTCGCCCAGGCCGATTTCGTCAGTAGCGGCGTACATCGAGATCTTGCGTTCGGTGGCGTAGTTACCGAGTTTTTCCAGGGTGGTGGAGCCGATCTCGCGGCGCGGCACGTTGATCACGCGCAGGAAGGCGTTGTCGTCGTCCGGGTTTACGATCAGGCGGAAGTAGGCCATCAGGTCTTTCACTTCCTGGCGTCCGAAAAAGCTGTTGCCGCCCGACAGGCGATACGGCACCTGGTGATGCTGTAATTTCAGCTCGATCAGCTTGGCCTGGTAGTTGCCGCGGTACAGGATCGCGAAATCGCTGTAGGGCCGGTCGGTGCGCAAGTGCAGGCTGAGGATTTCCACGGCCACGCGCTCGGCTTCGGCGTCTTCGTTGCGGCAGCGGATCACGCGGATCTCGTCGCCGTGGCCCATCTCACTCCACAGTTGTTTTTCAAACTCGTGGGGGTTGTTCGAGATCAACACGTTGGCGCAGCGCAGGATGCGGCTGGTGGAGCGGTAGTTCTGCTCCAGCATCACCACTTTCAGCGACGGGTAATCGTCCTTGAGCAGCATCAGGTTTTCCGGGCGGGCGCCGCGCCAGGCGTAGATCGACTGGTCATCGTCGCCGACCACGGTGAATTGGTTGCGCTTGCCGATCAGCATTTTCACCAGCAGGTATTGGCTGGCGTTGGTGTCCTGGTATTCGTCCACCAGCAGGTAGCGCACCTTGTTCTGCCATTTTTCGAGGATGTCGGCGTGTTCTTCGAACAGCTTCACCGGCAGCAGGATCAGGTCGTCGAAGTCCACCGCGTTGAACGCCTTTAGCGTGCGCTGGTAGTGGGTGTAGACGATGGCGGCGGTCTGTTCCTTGGGGTTGCGTGCGTTTTCCAGCGCCTGGGCGGGCAGGATCAGGTCGTTTTTCCAGGCGCCGATCATGTTCTTGATCTCGTCCACGCCGTCGTCGCCTGCGTACTCTTTTTGCATGATGTCGGTCATCAGCGACTTCACGTCGGTCTCGTCAAAGATCGAGAAGCCCGGCTTGTAGCCCAACCGCACATGCTCCTTGCGGATGATGTTCAGCCCCAGGTTGTGGAAGGTGCACACAGTGAGGCCACGGCCTTCGCCACCCTTGAGTAGGGTGCCGACGCGCTCTTTCATTTCCCGCGCCGCCTTGTTGGTAAAGGTCATGGCGACGATGTACTGGGCGCGGATGCCGCACTGCTGGATCAAGTGCGCGATCTTGCGGGTGATCACGCTGGTCTTGCCGGAGCCTGCACCGGCGAGCACCAATAGAGGGCCGCCGACGTAGTTCACGGCTTCTTGCTGCCGGGGATTGAGTCGGGACATACGGAATTTTAGGAGTCGTTGTTCAAAAGGGCGGGCATTTTAACAGGCTCGCAGGATTCTGCTCTGTCAGAACGACAGTGTGACGTACCGCTCGATCTAAATTTGCCGGTTTTGATACTTTGCCGCAGGATGTCGGGGTTGTTTGCGACTAATGTTTACAGTTCGCGTGTTTGATAACCCCTATCATTGGTGATTATCCGGCCGCGCGTCATAATGCCCGCCGCCACGAAATTTTGCAGAGTCTAGGGAGCTAGCTTGTCTACGCCTGTCGAACCCTTGCGTTTGCTGCTGCTGGCCGATGAGCCGGCGTGGGCAGCGTTGTTGCGCGAGTGCCTGGCGCCGATGGGCGATGGGGCTGTGCTGATCAGCGCACCAAATTGGGAGTCCGTGAGCCGTCTGTTCGATGACGACCACAGCGCCGTGCTGTTGACCACGCCCAGCCTGCAACCCGGCCCTGGGCGCTGCAGCCTGCCGTGCGTATTGCTGTTGGAGCAGGAACCGTTGCTTGCGCCGCTTGGCGTCAGCGATTGGCTGGTACGGGATGTATTGGACGCCGATACAGTGCGCCGCTGCCTGCGCCACGTCCGCGAGCGCGGTGTGCTGGAAAACACCCTGCAACGCCTGGCCGAACAGGACCCGCTGACCGGCATCGCCAACCGCCAGGGTTTTCAGACCTTGCTCGCCGCGCGGTTGGCCGAGAACGAAGGCCGTGGCCTGGCCCTTGGTCATCTGGACCTCGACAATTTTCGCCACGCGAACGACGCCCTCGGCCACCAGGCCGGCGACCGGTTGATCCTGCAAGTGGTTTCGCGGCTCAAAAGCCAGCTTGAGGTCGGGGACCAACTGGCGCGTCTGGGTAGCGACGAATTCGCCCTATTGATCGACACCCGCCGCGCGCCCCAGCGTGCCGAGTGGATGGCCGAGCGCATCACCGAAGTTATGGCCGAACCCTATTGGGTGGATGGCGAAAGCCTGCTGATCGGCTGCAGCCTGGGCGTGGCCCATGCCCGCGCCCGTGCCGGTGCCGACCCGCTGATGTGGCACGCGCATATCGCCATGCAACAGGCCAAGAGCACCCAGGGCTGCACCTTTCATATTTTCAACGAACGCATCAACCGCAACGCGCGCAGCCTGGCCGACCTGGAAAGTGAATTGCGCCGCGCCTTGCGGCGTGACGAACTGGAGCTGCATTACCAACCGCGCCTGGACCTGGACGACGGGCATATCGTCGGCCTTGAAGCCCTGGTGCGCTGGCGGCATGGCGAGCGCGGCCTGTTGCCGCCGAGTGAGTTCGTGCCCCTGGCTGAGCAAAGCGGCCTGATCGTGCCGTTGGGCTACTGGGTCATCTCCCGCGCCCTGCGCGATATGCAGGACCTGCGCGAACGTGGCCTGCCGCCGCTGCACATGGCGGTCAACCTGTCGTTCCGCCAGTTCCAGGACAGCCAGTTGCTCTCCACCCTCAGTCGGCTGATTGCCGAGCGGGGCGTGGAGGCGCAGTGGCTGGAGTTTGAACTCACCGAAACCGCCGTGATGCGCCGCAGCGATCTGGTCAAGCAGACCATGGACGCCCTCGGCCGCCTCGGCGTGCGGTTTTCCCTGGATGACTTTGGCACCGGCTTCTCATCGTTCGTGCACCTCAACAGCCTGCCGATTGCTCTGTTGAAGATCGACAAGAGCTTTGTCGGTGGCATGGAAGAGCGTGAAGAGAACCGCAAGTTGGTGCACGCGATGATCAATCTGGCGCACAACCTCAATCTGGAAGTGGTTGCCGAAGGTGTGGAAACGCCGGAGCAGTTGGCGTTGTTGAGGCTGTTTGGTTGTGACCAGGCCCAGGGTTACCTGATCAGCAAGCCGCTGCCGCTACCGGAGTTGGTGGAGTACCTGACGTTCGGGAAAAGCCAGCAGGCCTTGCTGGGATGAACGGGTTGCGAACCCAGTCAACTGTAGGAGCCGGCTTGCCGGCGATAGCGGTGTATCAGTATCAGATGTTCTGACTGACACGCCGCCATCGCCGGCAAGCCGGCTCTTACAGGTTAATGCGCGGTGTGGAGTGCCTGGTGAGGTTCCGGCTCCTGCCGAATCATGCGCTTCATCTTGGCTTCAAACGCCCAGGTCAGGCTGACTGCCGCGCACGCCAGGCCCAGGGCCAAGCCCCACCATACGCCGGTCGGCCCCCAGCCCAGGGTGAAGGCCATCAGCCAGGCCGACGGTGCCCCAATCAGCCAATAGCAGCCCGCTCCGATCAGGAAGGTGGTCTTGGCGTCCTTGAGTCCGCGAATGCAGCCCATGGCGATGGTTTGCACGCCGTCGAACAGTTCGAACCACGCCGCTACGGCCAGCAGGCTGACGGCCAGGACGATCACGTCGTGGAACGCCGGGTCGTTATGGTCGATGAGCAGTCCGATCAACGGGTCGGAATAAAGCCACAGCATGGCGGCAAATCCCAACATCACTGCTGCGCCAAATCCTATGCCGACACGCCCGGCCAGGCGTGCCTGCAGCAACTGCCCGGCGCCGTAATGCTGGCCGATGCGCATGGTCACCGCGTAAGACATCCCCGCCGGCACCATAAACGCCACCGACACAATCTGCAGCGCGATCTGGTGCGCCGCCAACTGCGTGCTACCCATGGTGCCCATGCACAGCGCCGCAAAGGCAAACAACCCGACCTCCACCGCATAGGTGCCACCAATCGGCAGGCCCAGGCGCCACAACTCGCGCAGGTACTGGGTATTGAGGCGCATCAGGCCGGGGGCCAGTGGGTAGGCGGCATAGGCGCGGTTGCTGCGGATGTACCACATCAGCGCCAGTGCCATGCCGTTCGCGACGATGGCGGTGACCAAGCCGATGCCCATCAGGCCGAGTTTGGGCAGTCCGAACATGCCCTCGATCAGTGCGTGGTTGAGCAGATAATTCAGTACTGTGCCGCCGAGGCTGATGATCATCACCGGAGTGGCTTTGCCGATGGCGCTGGTAAAGCCGCGCAAGGCCATGAAGCTCAAGTAGCCGGGCAGCGCGAACGGCAGGATCGTCAGGAATTGCCCGGCCGACTGCACGTTGGTTTCCGTCTGGCCGAATATCAGCAGCAGCGGCTTGAGGTTCCACAGCAGCAAGCCAGCCGCCAAGGCCATCAGCCAGGCGAGCCACAGTCCGGCCTGGGTAAGGCGGGTAGCCCCTTCGATATCACCGGCGCCGTGACGGATAGCGACAAGCGTGCCCACGGCGGCAATCACGCCGATGCAGAAAATCGACACGAACGAATAGCTCGCTGCGCCCAGGCCTCCACCGGCCAGGGCTTCGGGGCTCAGGCGCGCCATCATCAGGGTGTCGGTCAGCACCATCAGCATGTGCGCCAACTGTGAGGCAATCAACGGCCCTGACAACCGCAGAATGGCCCAGAGTTCGGTACGTGCCGGATGTTGCATGATCATCACACTCGAGAAATCGGAGGATTGGGGAAGGGTTGATTCTCGGCGCTCTCAGCACATTGCACAAAGGGATAAATGCGATCGTTCACATGATTAAAACTCATACCTGTTCGATTCTGGTAGGGTTTGCGCATTGCGCTGTCGGAGCCTTCCCTATGTCCCGTCGTCTTCCTCCTCTTTACGCTTTGCGGGCTTTTGAGGCCGCTTCCCGGCACAACTCCTTCACCCGCGCGGCGGAGGAGTTGTCGATCACGCAAAGTGCGGTGAGTCGACATATCCGCACGTTGGAAGAGCACTTCGCCTGCCGCCTGTTCCAGCGCAGTGGCCGCACCTTGCAGCTCACCGAAGCGGCGCGCCTGCTATTGCCCGGCGTGCGCGAAGGTTTCGCCGCGCTGGAGCGGGCCTGCCATACCTTGAATGCCGAAGACGACATCCTGCGCATGAAGGCGCCGTCCACCCTGACCATGCGTTGGCTGTTGGCGCGGCTCAGCCGTTTCCGGGCATTGCAGCCAGGCAACGAAGTGCAACTGACCAGCGCCTGGATGAGTGTGGACGAGGTGGATTTCAACCAGGAGCCGTTCGACTGTGCGGTGCTGCTGAGCTACGGGCATTTTCCGGCGGATTGGGAGGCCAGTTATCTATTTCCGGAATTGCTGATCCCCGTAGGTGCGCCAAATCTGCTGGAGGATGGGCCCTGGGATGCGGCGCGCCTGGCCACCGCCGAACTGCTGCACCCCACGCCTGACCGTCGCGATTGGCGCAACTGGCTGGAGCGCATGGGCTTGTCATCACAGGTGTCGCTCAAGGGCGGACAGGTGTTCGACACCCTCGAACTGGGCATGATCGCCGCCGCGCGAGGTTACGGCGTCTCCATGGGAGACTTGCTGATGGTGGCCGAAGATGTGGCCCAGGGGCGGCTGAGCCTACCCTGGCCGACGGCGGTCGCCAGTGGCGAAAATTATTACCTGGTGTGGCCGAAAACCCGCCCCGGCGGCGAGCGATTGAGGCGTTTGGCGGAGTTTCTGCAGGCCGAGGTCAAGGCGATGGAACTGCCGCCAGTCGAACGCCTCGATTGAGTGCTCGCAGACCATTCGTGCAATCGTTTGCGCGATACCCCTGTGATTCGCTCAAGTATTGCCTCGGCCCGCCGAAGTAGGTGTGTTGGAACCATCGTGCACCAACGCTACCCACTAGATAATTTGCCGAGCAGCGCTATGAGATCAGGATGATCCTGGCCTCGGCCAGGAGCTGTCATGTCTCAACCTCGTGCTCGGATTGCCTCCCAGTTAGGCCTCGCGTTAGCGGTGATTCTGGCTGTCGTCATCAGCGGCAGTACGGTGTTTGCCTTGCGTTCTCTCGACTCCGCCAACCTCGCGACCCGCGAGGAACACCTGGCCAGTGAGGCGCGCTTGCTCGCCGACCAACTCAATACCTTCCACAGCACCTTGCGCGAAAGTACCCAGCGTTTGAGCGGGCTGTTTGAAAAGCGCTTCGGCGCGGGCTTGAGTGTGCATGCAGACCAGCCGGTGACTGTGGCTGGGGTACAAACCCCTAGCCTGTACCTGGGCAGTGAAGTGCTGAACAACAACTTCGATGAAGTGGATGAGTTCAAGCAGATGTCCGGCGGCGTGGCCACGGTGTTTGTGCGCAGCGGCGAAGACTTCATCCGTATCAGCACCTCCTTGACCAAGCAGGACGGCAACCGTGCCATCGGTACGGTGCTGGATCGTCAGGGGCCAGCCTATCAGCGCGTGCTCGGCGGCCAGACCTACATCGGCCGTGCGGTGTTGTTCGACCGCTCCTACATGACCCAGTACAGCCCGGTGCGTGACAGCAGCGGCCAGGTCATCGCCGTGTTGTTCATCGGGTTTGACTACACCGATGCGCAGAATGCCCAATTCGAGAACCTCAAGCGCTTCCGTATCGGCCAGACCGGCTCCCTGGCGTTGCTGGACGAGCAGAAGCGCTGGCTGGTGCCGCCGGCTGGTGTGCAGGCGCTGGACCAGGCGATCCCGGTGATGCTGGACCTGGCCAAGGCGCCGGGTTCGGGCCGCTTCTGGGCGGACAAGAACGAAGACTTCTACAGTGTCTCGGTGCCCTTCGAAGGCGGGCCATGGGCAGTCGTCGCGAGCATGCCCAAGGCTGAGATTCGCTCGGTGACGTGGGACGTCGGCATCCGCCTGGTGATCGGTAGCGTCCTGGCCATGTTGCTGGCGGTCGGCGCAACGGTTTGGCTGCTGCGTAGCAAATTAGCGCCGTTGGGCGACCTGGTGCGCCAGGCCGAAGCCTTGGGTGCGGGTGACTTGAGCGCACGCCTGAATGTGTCCAGCCATGACGAAATCGGTCAACTGGCGCGCAGCTTCAACCAGATGGGTGAAGCGCTGTCGACCATGGTCTCGCATATCCGCAAGGCGGCCGAAGAGGTCAACAGCCGCGCCCAGGCGTTGTCCGGGTTGTCCGGTGGTGCGTATGAAGGCATGGAGCAGCAGTCCGGCGAGATCACCAGCATGGCCGGCGCGGTAGAAGAGTTCAGCGCCACCTCGCTGAACATCGCCGACAATATGGGCAGCACCGAACGGCTGGCCCAGGAAAACGCCCAGCAAACCCGTATCGGGCGCAACTCGATGCAAGAGGCTTCGTCGTCCCTGGAACACATCGCCACCGCCCTGAACAGCACTGCCACGGTGATCAACACTCTCGGCCAGCGCTCCCAGGAAATCGGCGGGATCGTCGGTGTGATCACCTCGATTGCTGAACAAACCAACCTGCTGGCACTCAACGCCGCCATCGAAGCCGCACGCGCGGGTGAGCAAGGCCGAGGCTTTGCCGTGGTCGCCGATGAGGTACGCAACCTGGCGTCGCGTACCCGCGAGGCCACCGACGAGATCTCCGGGATGATCCAGAGCATCCAGCAGGAAACCGGCAACGCCATCAGCACCATGGAGCGCGGCAATGTGTTGATGCAGGAAGGCCTTTCGCGTAACGCCGATGTGGCGTCGGCCCTGGCGCGCATCGACGAGCAAAGCCGCTCGGCCGGTCAGCAGTTCGCGGCGATCACCACCGCCACCCAAGAGCAGAGCAGCACCGCAACCTTGCTCAGCAGCAACCTGCAGAGCATCGCGCTGGCCAACAGCGAGCAGCGCGAAGTGGTGTCGAACCTGGCGATCACCGCCAAGGAACTGGAGACCCTGGCGGCAGGCTTGCGGCATGAGGTGGATCGGTTTCGTTGAGACCTAGCGGTCGCCCAGCCCTGGGTCCACGCGCTTGCCGATGTCCTTGAGGCGCGCCAGTTGGTCGACCATGCCTGGGGCTTCGTCCATGCTGGTGACGAAGGTCCACAGGTAAGTCATGACCGCGTACACGTGACCGGCCTTGACGGCGGGGGACAAGGCCAGTTGGCTGATGGCGACCACAAATAGCAAGGCGGCCAGCGTACCGAGAAACAGGTACGCAGCGGCCTCGCGGTCTGACAGCCAGATCCGCAGGCGCGACAGCACCTGGTAGTGGCGGCGCAAGGTCGGCGCACCGACTTTTTCCACCAGGTCGATTTCCTTTTCCAAGCGGTTGTTCAGGCGCTCATGCAGCTCTTGGTTACGTTGGGCAAAGCGCGGCAACAGCGTGATGCACAGCACCAGTGCGCCCAAGCACGCAAGGCCGACCCAGGGCTCGATCACGATCAGCATCACCGCCGCGCCAATAATCGATACCAGCGCCGTGGCGATGATCGGCACGTGTTTCTCAAAGAAGTCGACGAATTCCCGTGCGAGCACCACCCGTGCCGCTGACTTGGAGGTGCTGTGGTTCTGCAGGCGCTGGTTCAGGATCACCGGCACCGCCAGGTCGGCGTAGATCCGGGTGAAGGTTCGGGTGTCCAGCGCCCGGCGTGCCGCACCGACGACCCAGAACGCCAGGACCACGGCGGCATAGAACAGAGCGTTGCTGGCATCGCCACGGATGATTGCATCCACCGCAAACCCGGCAAACAACGGGTATGCCAGCAGCAGGGCATTTTCCAGTGCAACCAATGACAGCGTGCCGAACAGCTTGCCGGGATAGGCTTTGGCGATCGCCTTGAGGGTTTGGCCGGCGGATTGCTGGCCGATTTTCTTGCTTTCTTCGATCAGGATTTGAGGAGTGACGGATGTCATGGGTGCACCAAAGGGATGATAGACGCTATTATTGAGCGACTGCTCAAGTATCCTTGAGCGCTCGCTCAAAAAGCAAGCGCCGCCTATCTGCCGGTGCCGAAAGGAATTGCCATGTCGCGTATCGACCGTAAAGACCAGATCATCGCCGCCGCCCTGGAGCTGTTTCGCAGCAAGGGGTTTGCCGATGTGTCCACCCGCGACCTGGCCGAACATGCCGGGTTGTCCCGTAGCCACGTTTATCACTACTTCAGTGATTGGAAGGAGCTGCGCCGCGAAGCCTTTGTGCGGTTTGCCAACGAACAGTTGGACGAAGTGCGGGCGCCTCTGGCAGAAGCACCACCTCTGGAAGCCTTCGTGCGTTTTCTGCGTGACTGCCTTCCGAGCACCGCGGATGCAGGCTGGGCGCTGTGGCTGGATGCCTGGGACGAAGCGATGCAAGACCCGCAAATGGCCCAGGCTTACCTGGTAATCAATGCTCAATGGCAAGGTATGCTCGCCGAAGTGATCGAGCGAGGTGTCGCTGCCAATGTCCTGCGTTGTGACTCGCCACAACGCGCCGCCCGCCAGATCTTTGCCGTGGCGATGGGCTACGCCGACGACTTGATGCTCAAACCCTCCACGGAATCGGCCGAGGCGGCCTTGGATGAAGTGATGGAAGTGGCGCGGTTGCTGCTCGACTTCCCAGAGTCACCCTAGCCAACAGCCGCGGGCCGATACTGCAACGCTTCCGCCAGATGCGCCCGGGTGATGCTATCAGCGTGCTCAAGGTCGGCTAAGGTACGCGCCACTTTGAGCAGCCGATGGGCTGCGCGCAGGGAAAGCGTCAGCCGTTCACAGGCGTTTTCCAGCCAGCATTCGTCGACCTTCGCCAGCTTGCAGTGCTTGCGTAGCCCCGGCAGATCAAGGAAAGCATTCGCACAGCCTTGGCGTTGCTGTTGGCGATCGCGGGCGTGGGCGACCCGTGCCGAGGCCTCGGCCGTGTTATCGCCCGCCTGCCGGGTAGGATTCAACGCGGTGGTTTCTCGCGCCACAGTGAGGTGCAAGTCGATGCGGTCCAGCAGTGGCCCAGAGAGCTTGTTGCGATAGCGCTGGATCTGCTCCGGCGTGCAGCGGCAGCGTCCGCTGGGTTCGCCCATGTACCCGCACGGGCAGGGGTTCATGGCGGCGACCAGTTGGAAGCGGGCAGGGAAGCTCACGCGGTCGCGGGCACGGGAAATTACGATATGCCCTGATTCCAGTGGCTCGCGCAGCACCTCCAACACTTTGCGGTCGAACTCTGGCAGCTCATCCAGAAACAGCACGCCGTGATGGGCCAGGGTGATTTCTCCCGGTTGCGGCTTTGACCCGCCCCCTACCAACGCCGGGCCCGACGCTGAATGGTGCGGTTGGCGAAACGGCCTGTGGGGCCAGTGGCTCAAGGGCGCCAGGCTGACAACCGACTGAATCGCCGCCACTTCCAACGCTTCCTGCTCACTCAACGGTGGCAACAAACCCGGCAGCCGGCTGGCGAGCAATGTCTTGCCGGTGCCGGGCGGGCCGCTGAACAGCAGGTTATGCGCCCCCGCCGCGGCAATCAGCAGTGCGCGCTTGGCAGCAAGCTGGCCCTGTACTTCGCTCAAGTCCGGGTAAGGCTTGTTCAGGTACAGCAAACCGTCGGATTTGTAGGGCTCGATAGGCTGATGTCCGTTCAGGTGCGCCACCACCTGCAGCAAATGATCCACGGCGATCACTTTCAACCCCGACGCCAGGCAAGCTTCCTCGGCATTCGCCCGCGGCACTATCACGGTGCGTCCGGCCTTGCGTGCCGCCAAGGCCGCCGGCAGCACGCCTTTCACTGCCCGCACTTCGCCGGACAGTGCTAGTTCTCCCAGGCATTCCACGTCGTCGAGCGTCAACGCCGGCACCTGCGCGCTGGCCGCCAGGATTCCCAGGGCAATCGCCAGGTCAAAACGCCCGCCGTCCTTGGGCAGGTCGGCGGGCGCCAGGTTCAGCGTGATGCGGCGGGCAGGGTATTGCAGCGCAGAATTGAGAATGGCGCTGCGCACCCGGTCCTTGCTTTCCTTGACCGCCGTTTCCGGCAAGCCCACCAGCGTCAGGGATGGCAAACCATTGGCCATATGCACTTCGACGGTGACGGCGGGGGCTTCCACGCCAATCTGGGCGCGGCTGTGGACGATGGCGAGGGACATGCTCGTTCCTTGAACAATGGAGACCGCTTCCTGCGGTTTCTCAAAGGTAGTCGAGGGAACGGAAGTACAACGAATCAGACTTTTACAGGACGTATCAACGTGCAAAGGCGCCGGGATACTTATCCAGGTAAGCGCTGTTGAGTTGAGTGTCTGGGGTGCGCATAAAGGTGCGGAAATCGGGAATCAGGAACACCAGCAGTGACAACCCCAGCACCATCGCCCCCAGCGACGCGATGGTCAGGGCGACGCCGAGGTAAGCGATCAAGCCATTCATGGCGAAACTGCCCAACGGGCTGGCTGCCGCGGACAGGAAGGACACGGTGGCGAACATCCGGTTGCGATGTTGCTTGGGGGTCGCCAGCAGCCTCACCGCAGAGGTCGGAATGTTGATCAGCATCAGGCCCACCCCACCGCAGAAAAACGCCAGGGGTACGACGACTATCGATGAGAGCGTGCCGGCCAGCCACATATTGCCGCCCAACAGCGCAAAGCCTGCGGCGACACACAGGTCGCGGGACACCCGATAGGTCAACCAACCGGTGATCTTGTAGCTGCCCGCCAGGATGCCCAGGCCGAAGCACGCATCCAGCAGGCCGAGGTAAGTGATCGGGAAGTGGATAACCGTCTTCACGTAGAGCGGCAGCAGGATGGTAAAAAACGGAAACAGGGCAAAGTTGATGAGCATCGCCACAAGGGCCAGGTAGAACTCGACCTTCACCTGATAGACCGCCTTGAAGCCCGAGTAAATCATGCGCCAGCCGCTGGCAGCCGGGATTTGTTCATCGGGGGCGCTGGCGTCGAGGCGGAGTGGGATCGAGGTAATCAGCACTGCCGCGCCAAGCATCGCAAAGAAGTCGACGGTAAACGCCAGCGTGGTGCCGAAGCTGAAAATCAACGCGCTGGCCATGACTGGCCCAAGCAGGTTGGAAATGGACGAGAGCATGCTTTTGGTGCGCATGGCCAGTGAGACCTGATCGTCACGCGCAAACAAGGGAATGATCGATGACTGCAACGGGTCACGCACACCGGCGACGGCACTGCTGACCAGCATCAAGGCGCCGACGCTCCAGGGGTTGAACAGCTGCGTTGCAGACAGAAAAACCATCCACAGCGCGGTCAGCACGCTGGTCAGGGAGGCCAGCCTCAGGATCAGGATCTTGTTGTACTTGTCGCCCAGCCATCCCAGCAGCGGGCGGGCCAGCACCTCTGCCGCGATGGAGCAGGCGATCATGTTGGCGAAGGCGACGGCGGAACCGGTTTCCTGCAAGGCCCACCACGCCACGGCGAGTTGGTTGCAGCGGCCACCGAGTACCACCAGCAAAAAGCTGAATTGTATTTTCAGCAGGCGCCGGTCGAGGGCCGGCAAGCCCCACATGGACCGATTGATGCCGGTTATTCGCCGGCTGGCGTCAACCGCGCTTCCAGCTCGGCCACTTTAGCCTCCAGGCTTTCCAACCGCGCACGCGTTCGGGCCAGCACTACCATTTGGCTATCAAACTCTTCCCGGCTCACCAAGTCGAGCTTGCTGAAACCGCTTTGCAGCAATGCCTTGAATTGGCTTTCGATTTCATTGCGGGGCAACGGCGTGTCACCGCTGAACAGGCGAGAGGCGTGGCCGCTCAGGGCGTCGAGGAGGTCTTTGGGCGCGAGCATGGGAAATATTCCGGAAAACTGTTGGCCGGCAGTGTATCACGCAGCGTCTATAGTCTTTTTCACGACGGCGGGCGCACGCTTTTCGCGCAGAGGGTCGGGCGGCGGCGCACTGTTTTTGTGCGCATTGCAACCGCCGAAGAGGCCCGCAGGTGGGCATAAGGGGACAAAGGACTGATTTCAGTGATTTTTACGGAGCTGGCAAGGTTTCTGCTTAGACGATCATGACCCATGCACTGATGCAGTCGCTGTGACGAATGCAGTGCGCCGACGGATCAGGGGTACAGGTTTCGTCACCAGTGGTTCGCTGGCGTCGCAAAGGCAAATGCCGAGGCGACGACGCGTTACAAAGCCAGGCACTGCGCTTAGACTTGAGACGGGTTTGTTTTCCTGGGGCAAGTCCACCAATTCGGGAGAGAGTTTTCATGAAGCTAGTCACTGCCATCATCAAGCCGTTCAAGTTGGACGATGTGCGCGAGTCGTTGTCCGAGATCGGCGTGCAGGGCATTACCGTTACTGAGGTCAAAGGCTTCGGTCGGCAGAAGGGTCATACCGAGCTGTATCGCGGCGCGGAATACGTGGTCGATTTCCTGCCGAAGGTGAAGATTGATGTCGCCATTGACGACAAGGATCTTGATCGGGTTATCGAGGCGATAACCAAGGCCGCCAACACCGGCAAGATTGGTGACGGCAAGATCTTCGTGGTCAATCTGGAACAGGCTATTCGCATCCGTACCGGCGAAACCGATACCGACGCAATCTAAGCCGCCAAACCCCAACGCCCCAGGAGAAAACAATATGACTCTGCGTAAATTCGCAGGGCTCGGAGCCCTGTTGTCCATCGTAATGCCAAGCCTGGCCATGGCGGCAGACGAAGTGGCTGCTCCAGTCCTCAATTCCGGCGACACCGCCTGGATGCTGACCGCCACCGCTTTGGTGCTGTTCATGACCATCCCTGGCCTGGCGCTGTTCTACGGCGGCATGGTCCGCTCCAAGAATATTCTGTCGGTGATGATGCAGTGCTTCGCGATCACCGGCCTGATCAGCATCCTGTGGGTCGTCTACGGCTACAGCATCGCGTTCGATACCACCGGTATGGAACAGGGCGTCGTCAATTTCAACTCCTTCTTCGGCGGCATGGGCAAGGCGTTCCTGGCGGGCGTGACCCCAGCCAGCATCACTGGCCCTGCGGCATTGTTCCCGGAAGCGGTGTTCATTACCTTCCAGATGACGTTCGCCATCATCACCCCGGCGCTGATCGTCGGTGCCTTCGCCGAGCGTATGAAGTTCTCTGCGATGCTGATCTTCATGGCGATCTGGTTCACCCTGGTCTACGCGCCGATCGCGCACATGGTGTGGAGCGGCAACGGTGGCCTGATGTGGGACTGGGGCGTGCTGGACTTCGCCGGCGGCACCGTGGTGCATATCAACGCCGGTGTGGCTGGCCTGGTGGCGTGCATCGTGCTCGGCAAGCGCAAAGGCTTCCCGACCACCCCGATGGCTCCGCACAACCTGGGTTACACCCTGATCGGCGCGGCGATGCTGTGGATCGGCTGGTTCGGCTTCAACGCCGGCTCCGCGGCTGCGGCCAACGGTACTGCCGGCATGGCGATGCTGGTCACCCAGATCGCTACCGCTGCTGCTGCACTGGGCTGGATGTTCGCCGAGTGGATCACCCACGGTAAGCCAAGCGCACTGGGCATTGCCTCGGGCGTAGTCGCTGGTCTGGTTGCAATCACCCCAGCCGCAGGCACCGTGGGCCCGATGGGCGCCCTGGTGATCGGCCTGGTTGCCGGTGTGATCTGCTTCTTTTGCGCCACCAGCCTCAAGCGCAAGCTGGGCTACGACGACTCCCTGGACGCCTTCGGCGTGCACGGTATCGGCGGCATCGTCGGTGCGATCCTCACCGGTGTGTTCGCAGCCCCTGCGCTGGGCGGCTTCGGCACGGTGACTGACATCGCTGCGCAAGTCTGGATCCAGTGCAAAGGCGTTGGCTTCACTGTGATCTACACGGCGATCGTGACCTACATCATCCTCAAGGTGCTGGACATGGTCATGGGCCTGCGGGTGACCGAAGAGGAAGAGGCCGTCGGCCTCGACCTGGCGCAACACAACGAACGCGGCTACAACTTGTAATAGCGTGAAAAAAAGATGCCCGGCTTGCCGGGCATTTTTTTGTCTGTTGTTTGTCAGTCATAACGAGCTGTACCGGTTTTTATCCAGTGTTTGTGATGGGATGCACTCGGCACTTTTCTGCGTGCCAATGTCTTACAGGTATGTGGGCGTATTCGGCACTTTGTTTTTTCCCAGAGCGCGCTAGAATGCGCGCCGATGGGCGGAGAACTGTATGTGGCAACAGACCCTGATTACCCTGCGGGCCAAGCCCCGGGGCTTTCACCTGGTAACCGATGAGTTGCTGGCCGGCTTGCCTGAATTGAAGGCCTGTCGCGTGGGCTTGTTGCATCTGTGGCTGCAGCACACCTCGGCCTCGTTGACCGTCAACGAGAATGCCGACCCGGCGGTTCGCCGTGACTTCGAGCGTTATTTCAACTCGCTGGTGCCCCAAGGCCTTGCAGGGTTTGAACACAACGACGAAGGTCCGGATGACTTGCCGGCGCACTTCAAGGCCAGTCTCCTGGGCTGCCAGCTGAGTTTGCCGGTGAAGGCCGGCCGCTTGGCGATGGGGACCTGGCAAGGTGTTTATCTGGGCGAGCACCGTGATCATGGCGGTGCTCGTAAAGTCCTCGCCACCTTGCACGGTGACGGGGCATAAGCCACTGGTTATCCAGTGGATGTTGATTTTTTTCCGGCAGCCGTCGACAGAGGGTGAAGCTGGGCTATAACTAATCTGCTTTTCGCAAGTCATGAGGTAGAACATGAGCGACGATGATCTGGAAAACGACGAACTCGAAGTAGGTGACGAAGACGACACCGAAGAAGGTCTTGAAGCGGCGGCGGAAGACGTTGCTGACGACGACGGTGGCGATGATGCACCTGTCCCGGCTGCCAAAGGCAAAGCCAAGGCAGCGGTGTCGGTAGATGAATTGCCGAGCGTTGAAGCCAAGAACAAAGAGCGTGATGCCCTGGCCCGTGCGATGGAAGAGTTCCTCGCTAAAGGCGGCAAAGTGCAGGAGGTCGAGGCCAACGTGGTGGCGGATCCACCGAAGAAACCGGATAACAAGTACGGCAGCCGACCTATCTGAGGTCAGTCACCTGCTTGTAGGAAAAGCCCGCCGTCGCTGCGGGCTTTTTCATGCCTGCGGGCAGGTAACCTGTAGGAGCCGGCTTGCCGGCGATGGCGTCCTTGAAATATGTGCTGGACTCAAGGGGCTCATCGCCGGCAAGCCAGCTCCTACAGGTTGATTATTTCCAGCTCTGGAGCAGTGGCGCCAGCTCGTTCAAGTTGCGAATCTCTGCGTCAGGGCGTTTATCGGCGTCCCATTTTTTGCCCATCGGGTTAAACCACACCGCTCGAAGCCCCGCCTGCTGCGCCCCAGCAATGTCATCCCCTGGGTGATCGCCAACGTGCACCGCTGCATTGGCATCCACCCCACCACGCTGCAACGCCTCCTGAAACAACCGCGCATCCGGCTTGGCAATGCCGATATCTTCGGCGCGCAAGGCAAAATGAAAGTAATCCGCCAGGCCAACACGCTGCACATCGGCATTGCCGTTGGTGATCACCCCCAGCAAAAAGTGCTGACGCAGGGCTTGCAGCATCGGCTCGGCTTCCGGGAACACCGTGAGCTGGTGGCGCGCATGGATGAACGCTTCGAAGCACACATCCGCCATTTGCGTAGCCTTGGGCTGTGGATAACCGGCTTCTTCAAACGCATGCATCAACACCCGGTGGCGCAGGATGCTGATTCGGTGTTTCAGCTCGGGATGGCGTTCCAGCACCTGTTGGCGAAGACTGGCGAAGTGCTCCAGCGGCAAGTCGCCGACCTTGGCGGCGTTAAGCGCCAGCCATTCTCGCATCGACGCTTCGGCACTGATGATGACGGGTACGTTGTCCCAGAGTGTGTCGTCCAGGTCGAAGGTGATCAGCTTGATACTCATGAGTCGCCGCCCTTGATTCGTTTGGCCCGTGGATGGGCGCTGTCGTACACCGTTGCCAGGTGTTGGAAGTCCAGATGGGTGTAGATCTGTGTGGTCTTGATGTCGGAGTGGCCGAGCAGCTCTTGAACCGCGCGCAGGTCCTGGGATGATTCCAGCAGGTGGCTGGCAAAAGAGTGTCGCAGCATGTGTGGGTGCAGGTTCTGGCCCAGCTCGCGCTCGCCGGCGGCCTTGACCCGCACTTGAATCGCCCGTGGCCCCAGGCGCCGGCCTTGCTGGCTGACAAACACCGCATCATCCGCCGGATTGGTCAGCAGGCGCAGCGGTAACCACAGGAGCAAGGCTTCGCGGGCTTTGCGGCCCACCGGCAACACGCGGGTCTTGCTGCCTTTACCGAGTACCTGCACCAGGCCGTCCGCTAAGTCCAACTGGTCGAGATTCAAGCCAGTCAGCTCCGACAGGCGCAGGCCCGATGAATAGAACAGCTCAAGGATGGCCTGGTCGCGATGGGCCAGGAAGTCATCTTCAACGGCGCCATCCAGCAATTGCAGGGCGCGGTCGGTATCCAGGGTCTTGGGCAGGCGCCGTTCGCCCTTGGGTGGTGACAGGCCGTTGGCCGGGTCGTGATCGCACAGGCCTTCGCGGTTCAAATAGTGATAGAGCCCGCGTACCGCCGAGAGCAGTCGCGACAGGCTGCGCGAGGATTGACCTGCCTGGTGCAGGCGTGCGATCAGGCTGCGCAGGCTCTGGATATCCAGGGCCTTCCAGCTGCCGATCTGTTGTTTTTCGCAGTACGCCAGGACCTTGTTCAAGTCCCGCCGGTAGGCTTCCAGGGTATGGGGCGACACCTGGCGCTCGTTGCGCAGGTGAGCGCAATAAGCGTCCAGTTGCCGTTCCATGGCTAGCGCACCGCGCGCAGGGCGGTGGTGAAGCGCGGCAGGACGCGGCCCAGTACCTCGGCGATGTAGGTCAGGAACAGCGTGCCCACTGAGCTTTTGTAATGCTGTGGATCACGGCTGGCGATGGCCAGCACGCCGTGCAGGCCTTGATGGCTGAGCGCGACTACCGCCGTGGAACCGATCTGCTTGCGCTGTTCGGCACCAAACAGGAAGTCCAGCTCATGTTCGCGCAAGGTGCCGCTGATGGTCTTGCCTTCGGACAGCAGGCCGCCGATGGCGGTTTGTGCGTCGCTGCCACTGACCCAGCGTCCCACCGGCATCGGGTTGTCGCTGAACAGGATCAGGCTCACGAACGGCACCTGGAAGTCCTGGCGCAGGCTGTCTTCCACGGCGATCACCGTTTCTTCCAGGCTGGTAGCGTCCATCAGGGTCAGGATCAGGCGGCGGGTTTTCTCGAACAGGCGGTCGTTGTCGCGGGCGACGTCCATCAGGTGCGAGAGCTTGTGGCGCATCTCGATATTACGCTCGCGCAGGATCTTCATCTGCCGCTCCACCAGCGACACCGTGTCACCACGTTGGTGGGGGATGCGCAGCGCCGGCAGCAGTTCTTCGTGCTCGACGAAGAAGTCCGGATTAGCCTCAAGGTACGCCGCGACGGCAGCGGCCTCCAGACTTTCGCTCGGGAACGCTTCTGCGGGTACTTGAGGCTTATCGGTCATTGGATTGGCTCACTCATAGACGGACCTGTCCTTCGTATACGCGCGAGGCCGGCCCGGTCATCATCACCGGGTGGCCTGGGCCTGCCCACTCGATGGACAAGCGTCCACCGGGCAGGTCGATCAGCAGCGGCGAATCCATCCACCCCTGGCTGATCGCGGCCACGGCAGCGGCGCATGCACCGGTACCGCAGGCCTGGGTTTCGCCGGCGCCGCGTTCCCATACACGCAATTGCGCGCGGGTACGGTCGATCACCTGCAGGAAACCCACGTTGACCCGCGCCGGAAAGCGCGGGTGGTGTTCGATTTTCGGCCCCAATTCATGCACGGGGGCGTTATTGATGTCGTTGACCCGCAGCACCGCATGAGGGTTACCCATGGACACGGCGGCGATATCGATGGTCTTGCCATCAACGTCCAGCGCGTAGCTGACAGCTTGCTCGGTAGCCTGGAACGGGATGTCCGCCGGCACCAGGCGTGGCGCGCCCATGTTGACACTGATCTGGCCATCACTGCGGATATCCAGCTCGATCACGCCACTCTTGGTCTCGACGCGGATCTGCCGCTTGGCGGTCAGGCGCTTGTCCAGCACAAAGCGGGCGAAGCAGCGTGCACCGTTGCCGCACTGTTCCACTTCGGAACCGTCGGAGTTGAAGATCCGGTAACGGAAATCCACCTCCGGGTTGCTCGGCGCTTCGACGATCAGCAATTGGTCGAAACCAATGCCGGTGTGACGGTCGCCCCACTGTTTAGCGTGCTTGGGCAGGATATGCGCGTGCTGGCTGACCAGGTCGAGGACCATGAAATCATTGCCCAGCCCGTGCATCTTGGTAAAACGCAGCAGCATGGCTTACTCCGGCAGCAGGCTTTCGCCAGCATACAACTCGGCTACCGTCTCGCGGCGACGCACTTCAAACGCTTGATCACCGTCCACCAACACCTCGGCGATACGGCCGCGGGTGTTGTAGTTGGAACTCATGACAAACCCGTAGGCACCGGCCGAATGCACGGCCAGCAGATCGCCTTCTTCCAGGGCCAGCTGACGGTCCTTGGCCAGGAAGTCGCCGGTCTCGCAGATCGGGCCGACGATGTCGTAGGCGCGGGCTTCGCTGGCGCGCGGCGTCACGGCGGTGACATTCATCCAGGCCTGGTACAGCGCCGGGCGGATCAGGTCGTTCATCGCCGCATCGACGATGGCGAAATCCTTGTGCTCGGTGTGCTTGAGGTACTCGACCTGGGTCAGCAGCACGCCGGCATTGGCGACGATATAGCGGCCAGGCTCGAACATCAGCGTCAGGTCACGGCCTTCGATGCGCTCGCGCACAGCCTGGATATAGTCGGCAATCAGCGGCGGCTCTTCGTCGCGATAACGCACGCCCACGCCACCACCGAGGTCGATGTGGTGCAGGTAGATGCCGCATTCACCGAGACGGTCGATCAACGCCAGCAGGCGGTCGAGCGCATCCAGGAACGGCGGCAGCGTGGTCAGTTGCGAGCCGATATGGCAGTCGACACCCAGCACTTCCAGGTTCGGCAGTTGCGCGGCGCGGATGTATACGTCCTCGGCGTCGGCAATGGCGATGCCGAACTTGTTCTCTTTGAGACCGGTGGAAATGTATGGGTGGGTGCCGGCATCGACGTCCGGGTTGACGCGCAGGGAGATCGGCGCGCGAACGCCCATTTCGGCGGCCACGACCTGCAGGCGTTCCAGCTCGTCGGTGGATTCGATGTTGAAGCAATGCACGCCGACTTCCAGGGCGCGGCGCATGTCATCGCGGGTCTTGCCGACGCCGGAGAACACGATCTTGTCAGCCTTGCCGCCAGCGGCCAGTACACGTTCCAGCTCGCCACGCGACACGATGTCGAAACCAGCGCCGAGGCGGGCCAGGACATTCAGTACGCCGAGGTTGGAGTTGGCCTTGACCGCGTAGCACACCAGGTGCGGCACACCGTCGAGGGCATCGGTGAACGAGCGGTACTGGGCTTCGATATGCGCACGGGAATACACATAGGTTGGGGTGCCAAAGCGCTGGGCAATCGCGGACAACGCCACGCCTTCCGCGAACAGCTCGCCGTCCCGGTAGTTAAAAGCGTCCATGGAAGTCCCTTATTCGTAGGTGTCGTGCTTATGCGCTTTGGAAGGCTTTTGCGACGATTGCGCCTGCTCATTCGGATCTTTGCTGTCATCGGGCAGGTACAGCGGGCCTTTTTGACCACAGGCACTAACGAGGCAAGCGACCGCGACGAGCGCAGCAAGGGAAGAGATCAGGCGCTTCATGGCGAAATCCTTGAATATGCATTAATTGCGCCTGAGTATACCGACCACCCGCCAGCTTGCCTATGCGCTGGAATACCCGTCCGGCGGGGGTTTGCCGACACGGCCGGGAAGCGGACTACGCTGCTTGAGGATTTTTCACACCGTCAATCGTGTTGAAATCGGTATCCTTTGCAATCGGCGGGGCTCGCCCGTATCGTGCGGCGCTTGAGCAAAACCAGACACTTTTGAGGTTGCCACAATGAGTTTGACCGAAGCCCGTTTTCACGACCTGGTGGATTCGACCCAGCAGGCGCTGGAAGATATTTTCGACGACAGCGGCCTGGACGTGGACCTGGAAAACTCGGCCGGCGTGCTGACCGTCAAGTTCGACACTGGCCAGCAACTGATCTTCAGCCGCCAGGAGCCGTTGCGTCAGCTGTGGCTGGCGGCGCGCTCCGGTGGTGTGCACTTCGACTTCGACGAAGAAAGCGGCAAATGGCAGTGCGACAAAAGTGAGGAGCTGTTGGGTGAAATGCTCGCGCGCCTGGTCGAGGAATATACCGGCGAAGCGCTGGATTTCGACGAGATCTGACTGTGACCCAGCCTGCACCCGTCCGCCCGCCCAAGCCGCTGTTCAGTAATGTCAGCCCCGCGGTGCCATCACCTTGTATCAGTTTGTGTCGCCTGGATGAGCAGAAAGTCTGCCTCGGCTGCTTCCGCCACGTGGAAGACATCCGGGAATGGCGCTCTGCCGACGACGCGCGGCGCCGGGTGATCTGCGCCGAGGCCGAGCAGCGCCGGGCCCACGCCTGAGCCCGTCTTGTTTATTTGTGACGCTGTGGTAGTGTCCGGGTACGCCTCAACTCATCGAGGCCCGTGAGAACCCCGCCTTTTCCTGGCGGGGTTTTGCTTTTTTGTGCAGAAAAAAGGAGTCTGCCTGAATCATGACCACCGCACCGTCCATCATCCTCACCCGTCTTGACGTGCAGCGTCTGGAGCAACTGATCGACCGCTTGGGCGACGAATCTCCCGGCGTCGAAGCGTTGCAAGCCGAACTCGACCGCGCCGAAGACGTGGTTGGCCACGATGAAGTGCCCGCGGGTGTCGTGACCATGAACTCCAGCGTGCATTGCCGTGAGCAAGGCAGCGGCAAGGACTACCACCTGACTCTGGTCTACCCGAAAGACGCCAATGCGGACGAAGGGAAGATCTCGATCCTGGCTCCCGTGGGCAGCGCGTTGCTCGGTTTGCAGGTTGGCCAGCACATCGATTGGCCGGCGCCGGGCGGCAAGACCCTCAAGCTGGAACTGCTCAATGTTGAAGGACAACCTAAAGACGGCGGCGCCTTCCCTCTCTAAATCTGACTCAGCGCCACGTTGAGCGACAGCTCCAGCTCGGCCTTGTAACGCAGGTACAGGTTGCTCGGGCTTTGCACATCGCCGAGCAGGCCGGACAGGTCCAGGTCGGTGATGTAGCAGCGGTAACGCTCGATCTCCCGCCGTTGCCCGACGATTTCCTGGGCGACCACTGCAAAGAGTTGGTCGCCAAATTCCAGTTCGGAAAACTCTCGCTGATTGCAGTACAAGGTAATGCCCACCTGGCCTGGGGCGGCCTTGCCGATAATCGCCTGCACGTCGTAAAACGGTTTGTTCGCCGGGTTCAGCGGCGCAGGTCGAGGTTCGATGCCGCGCGCGCGGCCGTTGCCAGATGGCAATAGCTGGTAATACAAGACCTGTACCGCGCCCAGCGGCTCTTGCGGGTCCAGCGGCGACAGCGCGTCCCGGCGATAAATGATCGACTGCAAGAAACGCTGCAACGGCGCCAACAGGCTCTGTTCATCGTGAAACGGCAGGCGCTGTTGCCAGAGCGCGTTGAATTCATCCAGCACATACAGTTCGGCGAAGCCTTCGTTGACCCGGTAGAACACCTGCACGCAATCGGCCATCCCCATCGGCAGCAGCAACGCCAGGTCGTGGTCTTCCAGGGCCATGGCGTCCAGGTGCAACGGGCTGTAGTTGGCTAATTCTTCGCTGAGGTAGGCGATCAGCGCATCCTGGGTCGGCAGGGATACATGGGTGGCCTGGCCCGGAATCAGCTCCATGACGTGATAGTGCTGCTGCACTTGAAGCAAATAGCGGTGATTGCCCTGGCCGAGCAGCAGGTTCTGCGCGGTGTCGAAGATTTCTTCCACGCGCTGGGCAATGAATTGCGCACGGTTGTGACAGAAACAGCGTACCCGCAGGCGTGGCAGATGGTCCGGCGGCAACTGGTTGAGGTAGTCGCGCAGGCAGTCGAGCAGCGCGTGCGGGCCGTCAAAGCGGCTGACCATCACCTCGTTCCAGCTGTTGAGCGTGACCTGGTCCAGGGTCAGCACCAGGTTGTCGCGTACACCGGCATAGCTCAGGGAGTCGGTGCGCTCGGTGGTCATCAGGATATTCAGGTCGCGGTGATGCTTGAGCGGGTCGACGCCGACGTTGATCAGCAACAACACTTCCTCCGGCACGGCCGAGCGCAGCAGGCGCTCTTCATCCACACTGGCCAGGGGCAGGGCGATGGTTTGTTGCAGGCTGCCCAGCAGGTTGAACAGCTCGAATTCGGTCATGTCGCTGGTGCCGGGGTGCAAGGCCAGGCGGGTGCTGCTGTCGATCACGCCGTTGCGATGGCACCAAGTGAGCATTTCCAGCAGGTCGCGGCTGCGCTTGATCGGCGCAAAATGCTCCCATTCCAGCGCCGTGAGGTTACCGTTGTAAAGGCCCCAGTGGTGCTGGCCCGGCTCCTTGCGATTGGGCGATTGCACCAGGGTCAGGGTGTCTTCGGCCAAGTCCGGGGCAATGCCGGGGTTGATGAACTCGACCTTGCCGGCCTTGCGTTCAAAGGCGGCGTACAGGCGCCTACCCAGCACATTGAGGTCGCGCTTGTTGATCAGGCTGACCGTTTGTTCGGTGCGGGCGAATTGGTTCAGGAAGCGGTAACTGTAATTGAGCTCGCTGACCAGCGCCCGACGCTCGGAGGCAACTTGGCGCACCTTCCATTGACTGCGGCTGTCGAGCAACGCCAATTGGCGCTGGTCCCAGCCCCATTCATGGGCCAGGCGCTCCAGCAGCAGGCGTTGCCAACTGGTGGTGCGCTGGCCCGCGCTGAGCTTGCGGTTGACCTTCAGGTACAGCGCGCGCCGCACCAGTTCCAGGCGCTCGGGCTCGTTGCGGGCCTTGAGGTATTCCTCGATGCGGCGATACACCACGATGTACGGGTCCAGCTCATCCAGATCCATCTGGTTGGCGAACACCGCTCGCTTGAAGCGCAGGCTCAGACAGTGCACGTTCGGGTGTTCGCTGGCGTAGACCTCGGTCAGCAGCAGCTTGAGCACGGATTTGTAGGGTGACTCGATGCCTTTGAACAGTTGCCACAGCCCGGCACCAATGAATTCGCCTGGGGGAATGCGCGCCAGGTGACCCAGGTCGAGGGTTTCGTCGGCGCGGATAAAACGCTTGGAAATCAGCGTGTGGGTGAACTCGGCATAACGGGTTTCTTCATACACCGGCACCAGCCACCAGATCGGTGTGCGTCCGGCCAGCCAGATGGCGGTGCGGTAGAACTCATCCAGCAACAGGTAATGCTGAGTGGTGCCGCAGTCGTCGGAGCTCAGTTGCGTGTCACGCTCTCCGAGCACAAAGCGTGTCGGCTCGATCAGGAAGAAGTGCGCCTCGGCGCCCATGGTCAGGGCCCAGGCCTCCAGCAACTGGCACTTTTTGCGCAGTTCGGCCAGCTCAGTTTCGCTCAGGTCCGGGGCGTGACACACCCACACATCCATATCGCTCTGGTCGGCCTGGGCCAGGGTGCCCAGGCTGCCCATCAGGAACAGGCCATGGATCGGTCGCGGCGGGTTGCCATGGCGCGGTTTGTAGGAGAACGAACGGGTCAGGCGCTGGGCTTCGGTGAGGGCTTGGGCGTCCGGTTCGTAATTAGACAAGCCTGCCGGCGTACTGCCCGACACATAACCTGGCAGCAACGGATGGTTGACGTGGAAAAACAGCGGCAACAGGTTCAGCACGCTTTGCTGGCGCGGCGTCAGCCCCTCGATGGCCCGGGCGATGCGGCCTTCATTGAGGGCCATGAACCGCGCGCGCAACTGGGCCAGCACCTTGCGGTCGATGCCTTCGTCCAGGTCGGGGCGGATTTCATGGGTGCGGGTCATGTCGAACTCGGTGGCTCGCAGGGCCCGACGTGGGCGGCCGTGTAGGAGTTTACAGCCAGTAGCGTAGGAGTTTTAGAGGCAAATGGTTTTTGACGTCAGAATTTTTGCACTTACACAGCAACGCCCTTGGAATCCGCAAAGGGCGGACTCCATGGGCGGTATCCGGTATCAGGCGGCTTCTTTGGTCGTGGCAGTGGTCAAGATAGTCAGCAGGGTCTGGGCCTGCTCTGCGGCGTCCCGGCCAAGGCTGGTCAGGTAGCCCCCGTCCGGCTGGTCGATAAGTCCTTTCGCGTGAAGGCGTTTGGCAGCGGCGATGGCAGTCGGCGCGGCGGTCTGGTGGACTTTCAGACCTTCTTTGGTGCTGTCCAATGGGAAGAGTACAAGGATTTCCAGTTCGGCAACCAACTCAGGGGTATACGACATAAGGACTCCAGACTTTCTAAGAATTTATTAGAGGCTAGCAGGCCATAAGGTGAACGCACTTTGCCGAACTGTCCAGTGTGTTGCCGCGTGTTGGATTTATTGCTTTTCGGGCGGCAATTCCGGCAGCGCGCGCAGTGCAGTTTCATACCATTCGGTATTGAAGGCGCGGTCCTCTTCCAGCAGCGCGTCGATCTCGATAGCCAGCACGTGAGCCATCAGTTGCAGGATCTCTTCACGCTCGTAGCCCACCAGGGTCAGCTTGTTGAACGTGGCCTTGGCGGCCGGTGGGTTTTCGCTCTCGATCTGGTTCTCGATCGCTTCGATCAGGGTGGTTTCGGCGAATTCTTCTTCGTCGTTGTCGATATCGGTCGGCTCGCTCATGGCAGGCTCCTCAAGGAAAGGGCGCCAGTCTAACTCCATTCAGGCCGGTGATGCTTCTGGTCAGGGCTGGCGTCGGGATCTATAACACTTGCAGCCAACCCCATTCCCGGCCTGGAGGCACCTGCAATGCTCAAGCTCTACGGATTCTCGGTCAGTAACTACTACAACATGGTCAAGCTGGCGCTGCTGGAGAAAGGGCTGCCTTTCGAAGAGGTGCCTTTTTACGCAGGTCAAACCCCCGAAGCCCTGGCCGTGAGCCCGCGCGGCAAGGTGCCGGTGCTGGGCGTGAAGCAGGGGTATATCAACGAGACCAGCGTGATCCTCGAATACATCGAACACACCCAGGAAGGGCCGGCACTGCTCCCGGCCGAGCCGTTCCAGCGTGCACAGGTGCTGGCGCTGTGCCGAGAAATCGAGCTGTACATCGAGTTGCCTGCCCGTGCGTGTTTTGCCGAGGCGTTTTTTGGCATGTCGGTACCGGAGGCAATCAAGGAGAAGTCCAAGGCCGAGTTGCTGTTGGGTTTCGGGTCGTTGGGCAGGCACGGCAAGTTCGCACCCTATGTGGCGGGGGAGAGTTTCACCATTGCCGATCTGTATTTCATGTACAGCGTGAACCTCGCCTGCGCGGTGGGCGAGAAGCTGTTTGGCCTGGATCTGCTGGCTGAAATGCCGGCGGCCAAGGCGTTGCTGGAAAGGTTGCACGCCATGCCCAACGCTCAGAAAGTGGCGGCGGACAGAGAGGCGGCGATGCCGGCGTTTATGGCGATGATCGCGGCCAAGAAATAGATTTTTGGCGTCTGGCAGGACGCTATCGCGGGCAAGCCCGGCTCCCACATTGGAATGCGATTTCCTGTGGGAGCTGGCTTGCCTGCGATGCTTTTAGCGGCTGGCGAGCAATTCCTGGCCGCGCAACACAGCTGCTTTCACCTGCGCCGGTGCAGTACCGCCGATGTGATTACGGGCATTTACCGAGCCTTCCAGGGTCAGCACGGCAAACACGTCCTGCTCGATCTGGTCACTGAACTGACGCAGTTCTTCCAGGCTCATTTCCGCCAAGTCCTTGCCGGTGTCCACGCCGTACTTAACTGCGTGGCCGACGATTTCGTGGCAGTCGCGGAACGGCAGGCCACGGCGTACCAGGTAGTCCGCCAGATCAGTCGCGGTAGAGAATCCGCGCAGCGCCGCTTCACGCATGATCGCGTGCTTGGGCTTGATCGCCGGGATCATGTCGGCAAACGCGCGCAGTGAGTCGCGCAGGGTGTCGGCAGCGTCGAAGAGCGGTTCCTTGTCTTCCTGGTTGTCCTTGTTGTAGGCCAGGGGTTGGCCTTTCATCAAGGTCAGCAGGCCCATCAAGGCGCCGAACACGCGGCCGCTCTTGCCACGCACCAGTTCGGGGACGTCGGGGTTTTTCTTTTGCGGCATGATCGAGCTGCCGGTGCAGAAACGGTCCGGCAGGTCGATGAACTGGAATTGCGCGCTGGTCCACAGCACCAGCTCTTCGGAGAAACGTGACAGGTGCATCATGGCGATGCTCGCGGCGGCACAGAATTCGATAGCGAAGTCACGGTCCGACACGCCGTCCAGGGAGTTGCCGCCTACGGCGTCGAAGCCCAGCAATTGCGCGGTGTATTCGCGGTCGATCGGGTAGGTGGTGCCGGCCAGCGCGGCGCTGCCCAATGGCATGCGGTTGGCGCGCTTGCGGCAATCCACCAGGCGCTCGTAGTCGCGGCTGAGCATTTCGAACCAGGCCAGCAGGTGGTGGCCGAAGGTCACAGGCTGTGCGGTCTGCAGGTGAGTGAAGCCCGGCATGATGGTGTCCGACTCACGCTCGGCCTGTTCCAGAAGGCCTTTTTGCAGGCGGGTGATTTCGGACAGGATCAGGTCGATTTCATCACGCAGCCACAGGCGGATATCGGTGGCCACCTGGTCATTACGGCTACGGCCGGTGTGCAGCTTCTTGCCGGTCACACCGATGCGGTCGGTTAGGCGGGCCTCGATGTTCATGTGCACGTCTTCCAGGTCGACGCGCCAGTCGAAGGTGCCGGCCTCGATCTCGCCACGGATGGTGGTCAGGCCGTCGATGATGCTGTCGCGCTCGGCGTCGGTCAGCACGCCGACCTTGGCCAGCATCGTCGCGTGGGCGATGGAGCCCATGATGTCGTGGCGGTACAGGCGCTGGTCGAAGGTGACGGAGGCGGTGAAGCGGGCGACGAAGGCGTCGACGGGTTCACTGAAGCGGCCGCCCCAGGACTGGTTGGTCTTGTCGGTGCTCATGGATTCGCTCGTGATCTGCTTAATAAAGAGGCATGGAAGTGTGCCGGCGATAATAACAGGGTTGCCCGTGGACGCGGTGCTGCGGGTCGTCGGCATTTTTATTTGTGCAAAGGATGGCTAAGTGCCTTGCCGCCGAACGCGTCCAGGACGAGACTGGGTACAGGGGTTTATTGAAACGATATTTGACGATTGAGCAATGTCGTCTCAGTGAGCGTCTACAGTTGGACTGATAGTGTGTGAATGCACCAAAGTCGGGTGATGCGGTCAGAGCCCAGACTATCCATTAAAAAAGGGGGGTATTCGGATTGTGTATCAGCAAACCCTACGACGATGCCCGAAGGCAGCAGGTCTTGGGCGCTATTGAACAGGTCCGGGTAAATATGGGTGCCACTCTCAGGGCACTTTTTGCCGCTCGCGCTAGTCTTAGCGTGGATCGCTGTGACGCAAGTCACCGCACCTGTCTACGCTATCCTTGTGCGAGACTCACGCAGGAATCCAGCGCAATATGAATGTCCTGATCGTTGATGACGAACCCCAAGCCCGCGAGCGACTGAGCCGTTTGGTCAGTGATCTCGAGGGTTACGCAGTACTCGAACCGAGCGCCACCACGGGCGAAGAGGCCTTGACGCTGATCGACAGCCTCAAGCCGGATGTGGTGTTGCTCGATATCCGTATGCCAGGCCTCGATGGCCTGCAAGTTGCCGCCCGACTGAGCGAGCGAGAGTCGCCACCCGCCGTGGTGTTTTGCGCAGCAGGCGATGAGTTTTCCGCGGAGACGCTGGAAGCTAGCGGTGTCAGCTTCCTCACCAAACCGGTGGCTGGCGAAGCATTGCTCAAGGCCCTGAAAAAAGCCGAGCGCCCAACCCGTGTGCAACTCGCCGCCCTGACTCAGCCAGCAGCCCAGAGTGGCAACGGGCCGCGCAGCCATATCAGCGCACGCACCCGCAAAGGTATCGAGCTGATCCCCTTGGGCGAGGTGGTCTATTTTATCGCCGATCACAAGTATGTGACCTTGCGCCATCAGGGCGGCGAAGTGCTGCTCGATGAACCGCTCAAGGCGCTTGAGGATGAATTCGGCGACCGCTTCGTGCGTATCCACCGCAATGCGCTGGTGGCCCGCGAGCGAATCGAACGCCTGCAACGCACGCCCCTGGGCCACTTTCAGCTATTCCTGAAAGGCCTTAACGGTGACGCGTTGATCGTCAGCCGACGGCACGTCGCCGGTGTGCGCAAGATGATGCAGCAGCTTTAGCCCCAGGGCTGTGGCGAGGCTTGCATTCCATATCCCGGTGCGACGAGGCCAGGGAGGCCCCGCACTTGCTGATTCAAATCAAAGCGTATTTGCCTGAGCTGTTATTATCTGCCGTATCTATTCAGTACGGATTGATCCATGTCCTCTCGCGAAATCCGCATCGCCACCCGTAAAAGCGCCCTGGCCTTGTGGCAGGCCGAATACGTCAAAGCACGCCTGGAACAGGCCCATCCTGGTCTCAAGGTGTCCCTGGTGCCCATGGTCAGTCGCGGTGACAAGCTGCTCGACTCGCCACTGTCGAAGATCGGCGGCAAGGGTTTGTTCGTCAAGGAACTGGAAACCGCGCTGCTGGAAAACGAAGCTGACATCGCCGTGCATTCGATGAAAGACGTGCCCATGGACTTCCCGGAAGGCCTGGGTCTGTTTTGCATCTGCGAGCGCGAAGACCCGCGTGATGCTTTTGTATCCAACACCTACGCGTCCCTGGATGAGTTGCCTCTGGGTAGCATCGTCGGCACGTCGAGCCTACGTCGTCAGGCACAGCTGCTGACCCGTCGCCCGGACCTGCAGATCCGCTTCCTGCGCGGCAACGTCAACACTCGACTGGCCAAGCTGGACGCCGGTGAATATGACGCGATCATCCTCGCCGCGGCCGGCTTGATTCGCCTGGGCTTCGAAGACCGCATCACCTCGGCCATCAGTGTCGAGGACAGCCTGCCTGCAGGCGGACAGGGCGCCGTGGGTATCGAATGCCGCACCGCCGACTGTGAAATCCACGCCCTGCTCGAACCCCTGGATCACCATGACACCGAAGTCCGCGTCACGGCCGAGCGTGCCCTGAACAAGCACCTCAACGGTGGCTGCCAGGTGCCGATCGCCTGCTACGCCGTGCTTGAAGGTGAAAATCTTTGGTTGCGTGGCCTGGTGGGCGATCCGGACGGCGGCACCCTCCTGACCGCCGAGGTGCGCGGCCCGCAGCGTGAAGCCACGGCCTTGGGTATCCAGGTAGCCGAGGAGCTGCTGGACAAAGGCGCTGGTGCCATCCTGCAGAAAGTCTACGGCGAGGCCGGTCCGCAGTGACTGAATGGCGCGTGTTGCTGACACGGCCTGCCGAGGAGTCGGTGGCCCTGGCCGCCTCGTTGTCCGAAGCTGGCATTTTCAGCAGCAGCCTGCCTTTGCTGGATATTGAGCCGCTCCCCGTCACACCTGAACAGCAATCCGTCTTCCATGACCTGGGGCGTTACTGTGCGGTGATCGTCGTCAGTAAGCCGGCGGCGCGCCTTGCCGTGGTGCAGCTGGATCGCGCATGGCCACAGCTGACGTGGTTCAGTGTCGGCGCGGCTACCGCGCAGGTGCTGGCCGAGCATGGCCTCAATGTTCAGTATCCGCCTACTGGCGACGACAGCGAGGCTTTGCTTCAATTGCCCGCGTTACGCGAGGCTATCGCCCGCCCGGATGCCCAGGTGTTGATCCTGCGCGGCGAGGGCGGTCGGGAGCTGCTGGCGGAGCGTTTGCGTGAACAAGGTGCTAGTGTCGACTATCTGGAGTTGTATCGCCGTTTCCTGCCGGCCTACGACGCCGGGGCACTGATGCAACGCATCCAGTTGGAACGCTTGAACGGCCTGGTGGTCAGCAGTGGGCAGGGTTTTTTACACCTGCAAACCCTGGCTGGAGCCGATTGGCCCCAAGTTGCACAGCTGCCGTTGTTCGTGCCAAGCCCGCGAGTCCTAGAGATGGCGCGGGCCGCTGGCGCAGAAAAAGTTGTGGATTGTCGCGGCGCGAGTGCCGCGGCTTTGTTAGTGGCGATACGGAGCTATCCCGTTCCCACTCTCTGAAACGCAAAGGACGGATACGTGAGCCAAACAGCCTTGCCTAAAGATGAAACCCAACCCGCACTTGATGCGCCGGTTGAGTCACCGGTCTCCGCGCCGCGCCGTGGCAATGGCCTGGCAATCGTCGCCCTGTTGCTCGGCGTTGCCGGTGTGGCCGCTGGCGGTTGGGGAATCTGGCAGGTCCGCGCCCTGCAAGCCAGCAGCCAGCAGCAGCTGGGCCAGGTGCAGACCCTCGATGACCAATCCCAGTCCCTCAAGCAAAGCCAGCAACAACTGGCAGCGCGACTTGCGCAGTTGCCGGCTGCGGATGAGCTGGAGGAGCGCCGTCGCCTGGTGGCCCAATTGCAGGGTGATCAGCAGCGCCTGAGCCAACGCCTGGAAACTGTGCTGGGATCCAGCCGCAAGGACTGGCGCCTGGCTGAGGCGGAGCACTTGATCCGCCTGGCGAGCCTGCGCCTTTCTGCCCTTCAAGATATCAATAGCGCCCAGGCGTTGGTCCAGGGTGCTGACGAGATTCTTCGCGAGCAAAGCGATCCAGGCGCCTACGCCGCGCGTGAGCAGTTGGCCAAGAGCCTTGCCGCGTTGCGCAGTACCGAGCAGCCAGACCGCACCGGGTTGTACCTGCAATTGGCGGCCTTGCGTGATCAAGTGGTGCAACTGGCAGCTATCGCTCCTGAATATCAGTTGACCGAACCTGCTTCCCAGGGTCGTCCAAGCACCGATACGGAAAGCCGCTGGAGCCAATGGTGGGAGCAGATTTCCCGTTACTTCCGCATCGACTTCAACCCGGATGACAACGTCCGTCCGCTGCTGGCCGGCCAAGGTTTGAACCAGGTGCGCCTGGCCCTGAGCCTGGCGCTGGAACAGGCGCAATGGGCAGCGCTCAATGGTGAGTCGGCGGTCTATAGCCGCTCATTGGGCGAGGCGCGCAGCGTGTTGCAGGACAACTTCAACCAGGACAACCCGCAGAGCAAGGCGATGCTGGCGCGTATCGCCGAGCTTGAGCCCAAGGCGGTATCGGTGGTGACGCCGGACCTGGCTGCGAGCCTTGCTGCCGTGCAGGCGTACCTTGAACGTCGTCATCTGTCTGCCGACGAAGCCAAGGCGGCGGCCACGCCGGCGAAGCAGGAGTAGAGCCGATGAAACGTTTCTATGTGATTCTGGTGCTGGCGATTGCAATCGCGCTGGCACTGGCCGTGGGCATTTCGAAACACACCGGCTACGTGCTGATTACCTACCCTCATGTGCTGCATTACGAGTCGAGCTTGTGGGCGACCCTGGTAGCGGTGTTTGCCATCGGCCTGGCGATCTACCTGGTCCGTGTGCTGCTGAGCCTGGTCACCACCTCCGGTGGGGTGGTCAACCCGTGGTCGCGGCGTAACCGCAGCCGTCGCGTGCAGATCGCCATCGAGCAGGGCCAGATGGACCTCGCCGAAGGCCGCTGGGCCAGTGCCGAGCGCCACTTGCACCGTGCCGCCGAAGCCGAGCGTCAGCCACTGCTCTACTACCTCGGCGCAGCCCGTGCCGCCAATGAGCAGGGGCGTTACGAAGAGTCCGACGGTCTGCTGGAGCGCGCCCTGGAGCGTCAGCCCCAAGCCGAGCTCGCGGTTGCCCTGAGCCATGCACAACTGCAACTGGACCGCGGCGATACTGACGGCGCACTGACCACCTTGCAGGCCATGCACGAACGTCATCCCCACAACGCCCAAGTCCTGCGTCAATTGCAGCGTTTGCATCAGCAGCGGGGCGATTGGTCGTCGGTGATCCGCCTGCTGCCGGAACTGCGCAAGGATAAAGTGCTGCCCGCCAGCGAGCTGGCCGAGCTTGAGCGTCGCGCGTGGGGCGAGAACCTGAGCCTCGCGGCCCAGCGTGAAGAGCAGGGCGAGGCCGGCTTGCAATCCCTCGAGCGGGCCTGGCAGCAACTCACTTCAGCCCAGCGCCAGGAGCCGCAATTGGTGTTGGCTTATGCCGAGCAACTGCGCCAGTTGGGCGCCGATGCCAACGCCGAAGAAGCGCTGCGTGGTGCGATCAAGCGCGGCTACGACAGCCACCTGATTCGACTCTACGGCTTGCTGCGTGGCAGTGACCCCGCCAAGCAATTGAAGTTTGCCGAAGGTTGGCTCAAGGATCACCCAGGTGATGCCAGCCTGCTGCTGACGCTTGGCCGCCTGTGCTTGCAAAACAGCCTGTGGGGCAAAGCGCGGGATTATCTGGAAAGTAGCCTTCAGGTGCAGCGTAATCCCGAGGCCTGTGCCGAGTTGGCGCGATTGTTGGCGCAACTGGGTGATACGGAGCGCAGCAACCAGCTGTTCCAAGAGGGGCTGGGGTTGTTGGATAACCGTTTGCTGGCGTCACCGCTGCCTGTTCCGGTCCGCGCTTGATGTAGGCGATGGTTGATGGTTGGCTCGGATATGTCTGGCAGCCACCCCCTCATTACGTAGAAAAGACGGGCTGTAGAGCGTTTGTGGGCAGCGTCCGACGCTCAATAGCCCAACGTCTTCCATCTTCTGGCGGTAAGTCCTTACCGTCTCGCGGAATCGTCTGCTCTGGCACGTATTGAAAGGGGTCAGGCCTTTCCTCTACCGTAGCGACCTATCTTTCGCGGTGCGGATAAAGCATGTCTTTGGCCCCTTCACGCTCCTTGTTTTTCCTTGCGTTCCTGGCAAGTGCGCTGACATTGGGCGCGTCCTTTTACCTCGAGTTCGGCGTCTCCTTGCGCCCCTGCTTCCTGTGCCAGATGCAAAGGGGGTTCCTGGCTGCTTTCACATTGATCAATCTGGTCGCCGTGATCCATAACCCCCAGCGCTCCGTGGGCTGCGTGTATGGGCTGGCGGGCATGGCCTTCGCGTTGCTCGGCGCCATTACCGCCACACGCCAGGTATTGCTACAAAACGCCGCACCGGGTCAGGCGGCTGATTGCTGGCCTAGCCTGCACTACATGATCGAAAACCTGTCGTTTTCGCAGGCCCTGCAATTGACGGTCAAAGGCACTGTTGACTGTGTGGAGATCAACTGGACGCTGTTTGACTTGAGTGTGCCGGAATGGAGCTTGTTGTTCTTCGTCGGGATGTTGATCCTGGGGGGCATGCAGTTTTCACGGCTGCTTTTAAGCCATCATTTGCGTCCGGTGAAACGCTGAAGGTCAGTTGCGGTTCGTAGGACGGGATTAAACACTTGTATGAACTTTCTGTCCTGCGTACCTTGAAGCCACAGTCATGCGGGCATAATCTGGCCCGCACGTATGATTGAAACCGTTTGTCAGATGCGGCCTTGTCCGGCTGCTGCTTTATCCTTGAAGTGTTGCGCGGGCACCAGGCGGCAGCGCCCCTATAGGGAAGAGAGATCATCATGCTGGAAAGTTGTCAGAATGCTCAGGAACGCTGGGGTGGGGTGCACAAGCTGATCGACAGCTGGCTGAAGGCACGTCACGAACTGGTTCGGGCCTTTGATGCGCTCGGCGCCAAGCCCGAGGCACTGGCGCAGAACCGTGAACCGTTGCAGGATTTTTGCGGTGTGTTGGTGGACTACGTGTCAGCCGGCCATTTCGGCGTCTACGAACAGCTGACCAAGGAAGCGGAAGCCTTCGACGATCAGCGTGGCCTGGAATTGGCTGAGACCCTTTACCCGCGCATCGATGCCATTACCGAGAAGCTGCTGGCGTTCACCGACCTGTGTGATGCCGGGCAATGTGTTGCAGAGAAATTCAAAGAATTGGGCGCACTGCTTCACGAGCGTTTCGAATTGGAAGACTGCCTGATCGAAGTGCTGCACAACGCCCACAAGGAAGAGCCTGCCACTCAGGCCTGACCCTCGATAGCCATACAAAAAACGGTGCGCATGACGCACCGTTTTTTATTGGATCAGGAACGCGTTCCGAGCAATTCGATCTCGAACACCAATGGCGTGTAAGGCGGAATCAATTCGCCGGCGCCATCCGCGCCATAGGCCTGGGCCGATGGAATCACCAGCCGCCATTTCGCCCCCACCGGCATCTGTTGCAGCGCAATGCTCCAGCCGCTGATCACACTGTTCAGGCGAAACCATTGTGGTTGTGTGCTCTGGTCGAACACCGTGCCATCGGGTAACCGCCCCACGTATTTCACTTGGACCTGGTCGCTGGCTTTGGGTTTTTCACCTGTGCCAGAGGTGAGTTCGGTGAGCAGGATTCCATCCGCCAATTCACGCACGCCTTTTACCGCTTTTTCTTTGCTCAGGAATTGTTGTTCGGCCGCGAGTGCTTTTTCGCTTTGAGGCGCCTGTGCGTCGGCTTCGTTTTGTGCTTCGTGCTGGGCGAGAATCTGTTCGATGCGAGCGTTGTCCAGCGCCAAGGGTTTGCCTTGGTAGGCTTGTTTGAGGCCTTCGATCAGCGCCTGGATTTGCAGGTCGGGAACCTCCTGGCGCAGGCGTTCACCAAGGCTGGCGCCCAGGCTGTAGGCGAGGTCATGCTGATTCTGATCAGTGTTTTTTGTCGGCAATTGATCGCTTGCATTGGCCACCGAAACCGCCAAGCCCAGCACAAGAAAAAGGTAACGCGACATGGGCATTCTCCCGCCGAAAGTGCGACGGATTATGCCAGTGTGAAGGCGCAAAAAGTGCCGTGTATTTTCGTTATATCGATAAGAATTTTCACACGGTGCAACGCAAGGCAAACGATACTGTCAACATGCCCTAGCGGCGGTAAGAGCAGAGGGCTAGTATGAGCCGCACCCACGTCAGCCAGGAGGTAAACCATGTCGGCCAAACAGAAGCCTGTTAATACCCCGTTGCACTTACTCCAACAACTCTCGGGCAGCTTGCTCGAACATCTGGAAAGCGCTTGTTCCCAAGCTCTGGCCGATGCAGAAAAACTGCTCGCCAAGCTGGAAAAACAACGCGGTAAAGCGCAAGAAAAGCTGCACAAATCCCGCACCAAACTGCAAGACGCCGCCACTGCCGGCAAGGCCAAGGCACAAGCCAAAGCCAAAGACGCTGTCAAAGAACTTGAGGACCTGCTGGACGCCCTCAAGGATCGCCAAGCTGAAACCCGCGCCTACATTTCCCAACTGAAAAAAGATGCCCAGGAAAGCCTGAAACTGGCCCAGGGCGTTGGTCGTGTGAAGGAAGCTGTGGCTAAAGTGCTGGGTGCTCGTACCCCTGCAAAAGCGGTTGCAGCGAGCGCGTCGAAAAAGCCAGCGAGCAAGGCTGTTGCTGCCAAGGCACCTGCTAAAGCTGTGGCAAAACCTGCTGCCAAAACTGCTGCTGTGAAACCAGCCGCCAAGCCAGCTGCCAAAGCCGCTGCTGCGAAACCAGCCGCCAAGCCAGCGGCCAAAACCGCTGCTGCGAAACCAGCCGCCAAGCCAGCGGCCAAAACCGCTGCTGCGAAACCAGCCGCCAAGCCAGCTGCTAAAACCGCTGCTGCGAAACCAGCCGCCAAGCCAGCTGCTAAAACCGCTGCTGCGAAACCAGCCGCCAAGCCAGCTGCTAAAACCGCTGCTGCGAAACCAGCCGCCAAGCCAGCTGCTAAAACCGCTGCTGCGAAACCAGCCGCCAAGCCAGCTGCCAAAACTGCTGCTGTGAAACCAGCCGCCAAGCCAGCTGCCAAAACTGCTGCTGCGAAACCTGCCGCTAAGCCAGTTGCTAAACCTGCTGCTGCGAAACCTGCCGCTAAGCCAGTTGCTAAACCTGCTGCTGCAAAACCGGCCGCCAAGCCAGCCGCTAAACCTGCTGCTGCGAAACCGGCTGCCAAGCCAGCCGCTAAACCTGCTGCTGCGAAACCAGCCGCGAAGCCAGCTGCTAAACCTGCCGCTGCAAAACCCGCTGCGAAGCCAGCCATTGCCAAGCCAACTGCCGCAAAACCAGCACCGGCCAAGCCAGCAACGCCTGCTGCTGCCCCGGCAGCGTCCACCGCTCCAACTGCACCGGCCAGCAGCGCGACTGCACCGGTAGCGCCAAGCACCACTCCAACCAGCGCTTCCTAAGCGTTGGTGACCACGACGCGCAGCTGCTGCAGCGCGTCGTGGTCAAGGTTGGCGGCATCCTCAGCTGCCAGTCCTTCCAGCCAGTGCAGTTGATCTATCGCCGTTCCTATAGGCCATGTTTGCGCCAACGCTTCCAGGCGCGCCAGCAACTGCCGTTCGGCGTCCAGCTCCAGGGCCTTGACTCGCTCGCGCAACCCAGCCAAATCCTCATCCTGCTGCGCCATGGCGCGCCATTGTGTGCGCACCCGTCTTAGCGGTTCGATCACGTCTGTCTGCCAAGGCCTGGCGATGTGCTTCAGCGCCTGTATGCGTTCGGCGGTTACTGTCACCGCACGCTGTTCCAGCCACGCGCCACACAGCAACAGGCACACGTCCGCACCTTGCGCCTGCAAACGCAGGCAAGCGGCTTCGCACCCTGGGCGGGCGTAAGTCGAGAGGGCAAAGCTCCACAGGTCAGCGTACATATTCACACCCAAGCCAGCGGCCAACGAAGCTGGTAGACTCCGCCGCCATTATGATCCGACTTCAAAGCCTAACATTACAGCGTGGCCCGCAACGTCTTCTCGAAGACGCCGAGCTGACCCTGCACGCCGGTCACAAAGCCGGCCTGATCGGTGCCAACGGCGCCGGCAAATCCACGTTGTTCGCCCTGTTGCTGGGTGAGCTGACCCCGGATTCCGGGGACTGCTTGCTGCCGGCCGACTGGCGCATCGCCCATATGCGCCAGGAGATCGACACCCTGGACCGTATCGCGATCGACTACGTGCTCGATGGCGACCTGCGCCTGCGCCAGGTGCAACACGACCTGGCCGAGGCCGAGAAAGCCCAGGACGGCGCCGCCCAGGCGCGCCTGCACTCGGAACTCGACAGTGCCGACGGCTACACCGCCGACGCCCGCGCCCGCAAAATGCTCGCCGGTCTTGGCTTTACCAACGAACAGATGGACCGCCCGGTTGCTGATTTCTCCGGCGGCTGGCGCATGCGCCTTAACCTGGCCCAGGCCTTGATGTGCCCCTCGGACCTGTTGCTGCTCGACGAACCGACCAACCACTTGGACCTCGATGCGATCCTGTGGCTGGAAGACTTCCTCAAAAGTTACCAGGGCACCTTGCTGCTGATTTCCCACGACCGGGATTTCCTTGACGCCGTGGTCGACAACATCGCCCACGTCGAACAGAAGAAAATCACCCTCTACCGTGGCGGCTACACCGCGTTCGAACGTGCCCGTGCCGAACGCTTGGCCCAGCAGCAGCAAGCGTTCGAGAAGCAACAGGCGCAGCGTGCGCATATGGAAAGCTACATCGCCCGCTTCAAGGCCCAGGCCACCAAGGCCCGCCAGGCCCAAAGCCGGATCAAGGCCCTGGAGCGCATGGAGGAGTTGTCGGCGGCCCATGTCGATTCGCCGTTCGACTTCGTGTTCCGCGAATCGGTGAAGATCTCCAGCCCGTTGCTGGATCTTTCCGATGCGCGCCTGGGTTACGGCGACAAAACCATCCTGGAAAAAGTGAAGCTGCAGCTCACGCCGGGTGCGCGCATCGGTTTGCTTGGCCCCAACGGCGCGGGTAAGTCGACGCTGATCAAGAACCTGTCCGGTGAGCTTTCGCCCCTGGCCGGCCGACTGACCCGAGGCGAGAACACGGTGGTGGGTTACTTCGCCCAGCATCAGCTGGACTCTCTCGATTCCAAGGCCAGCCCGTTGCTGCACCTGCAGCGCCTGGCGCCGACCGAGCGCGAGCAGACCCTGCGCGACTTCCTCGGCGGTTTCGACTTCCGTGGCGCGCGCATCGACGAGCCGGTGCTGAACTTCTCCGGCGGCGAAAAAGCCCGCCTGGCCCTGGCATTGATCGCCTGGGACCGTCCGAACCTGCTGCTGCTCGACGAACCGACCAACCACCTGGACTTGGAAATGCGCCTGGCGCTGACCATGGCGCTGCAGGAGTTCAGCGGCGCGGTACTGGTGGTGTCTCACGATCGCCATTTGCTCAAAAGCACCACGGATAACTTCCTGCTGGTGGCGGACGGCAAAGTCGAGGAATTCGACGGCGACCTGGACGACTACGCGCGCTGGCTGACGGACTACCGCCTGCGCAACGCGCCGGTCAGCAACACCCCGGTCAACCCGGACAAGACCGACAAAAAGGCCCAGCGCCAAGCCGCCGCCGCGTTGCGTCAGCAACTGGCGCCGCACAAGCGTGAGGCTGACAAGCTGGAAGCCGAGTTGGGCAAGGTGCATGAGCGCCTGGCCAAGATCGAAGCCAGCCTGGGCGATAGCGCCGTCTACGAGGCCGCCCGCAAGGATGAGTTGCGCGACCTGCTGGCCGAACAGGCCAAGCTCAAGGTGCGTGAAGGGCAATTGGAGGAGACCTGGATGGAAGCCCTCGAATTGCTCGAAACCCTGCAAGCGGAGCTGGAGGCGCTGTCCTGATGGAAGCGTTGCAGTTGCCGATACCGACGCAGTGGGTCGAGCCCGTGTGGGTTGGCGTGCAAATCCTGCTGATCCTGCTGGCGGGTTACCTTGCCCAGCGTTTTGTCGCCAAAGGCCTGACCCGGCTGGGTGAGCGTTACCCGTTCCCGCCGCAGCTGCTGATGCCGCTGCGCGGTGGTCTGCGCTGGCTGATCATGGGCAGTGCGCTGATCTTTGTGCTGGGGCGCCTGGGTGTGTCCGCCACGGTGTTGTGGACGGCGTTGTCGGGGTTTGTCGCGGTTGCCGCCGTGGCGTTCTTCGCCATGTGGTCGGTACTGTCCAACCTGCTGTGCGCCATTCTGATCTTCACCGTCGGGCCGTTTCGCCTGGGCGATATCGTCGAGTTGGTGGATACCGTCGACAAACCGGGGGTGAAGGGGCGGGTCGTGGCGATCAACCTGCTCTACACCACGCTGGTCGAAGTGGCAGAGGCCGGTACCGACAGCGCAATGGTTCAAGTGCCCAACAGCCTGTTCTTTCAGCGCTCTGTGCGGCGTTGGCCCGGTACTCACGTGTTTCCGGGCGACCGCTAGTATTCACATCTTGTAAAAAACTATAGCCAGCCTTTGGTCGGCGGAGTTAGCTTAAGGCACAACAGCAAACTCCCTCTTGAGGTGTGCAATGGCACTTGATACGTGGCTGGCCTTTTTCCTGGCCAGTTGGATCATCTCCCTTTCCCCCGGCGCCGGCGCCATCGCTTCGATGTCCAGCGGCCTGCAATACGGCTTCCTGCGCGGCTACTGGAACGCCATCGGCCTGCAACTGGGGCTGGCGATGCAAATTGCCGTCGTCGCTTGCGGCCTGGGTGCCATCCTGGCGACATCTTCCACCGCGTTCTATGCGATCAAATGGTTTGGCGTGGCGTACCTGGTGTACCTGGCCATCAAGCAATGGCGCGCCTTGCCCATGGACATGACCGATGACGCCGCTGTGCGCCCGATCGGTAAGCCGATGGCGATGATGTTCCGTGGTTTTCTGGTCAATGCCAGCAACCCCAAGGCTTTGGTGTTCATGCTGGCGGTGCTGCCACAGTTCGTGAACCCGCAGGCGCCGCTGCTGATCCAGTACCTGATCTTGGGTGCAACGATGATCTGCGTCGACATGGTGGTGATGGCGGGGTATACGGGGTTGGCGTCGAAGGTGTTGCGCCTGTTGCGCACGCCTAAGCAGCAGAAACGCATGAACCGTACGTTTGCCGGGTTATTTGTCGGCGCTGCGGGTTTCCTGGCCAGCTTGCATCGCGCAACGGCGTAAACCGCACGCCAACTGAAGAAACCGAATCAAAAATGTGGGAGCGGGCTTGCTCGCTCCCACATTGGTTTTGTGTTGGCAGTGAGTTCTAGGCTCAGCGCAAAATCTTCGGTGCTTCATCCCTTGGCAGGTTGTTGCGTAGCGGCGGCTTGCCGGGGTCTTGATACCCGCCACCCAACTGTTCCGCCAACTGCCGCGCCACATCCTCACCCAGTGCTTTCGATACTTCCTTCACCACACGCGGCCGGTTCAGGCTCACGCGTACATCGCGGCTGTTCACCAGCTTGGTGTCCTGGCCTTCACCCATGGCGGTGAACGCCGAGGTGATCTCGTAGGTGCGCGTATTGATCAGGCTGAAATCCGCCACCAACGTCAGGCCCAGTACGGCCGAGTAGCTGTTGGTGTGGTCCAGGGCGTTGATGTCCTGGGTGAAGTCGATGTCCGACAGGGTGCCGAACAGTACATAGTCGGCGCCCTTGAAGTTACCGGCCTTGATGCGCTTGATCACGTCGTAGACGTCACCCTTGGCATCGGCGGTGTAGGGCGTGCCCTGTACCAGCTGGAACTGACGCGACTTGAGGATCTCGCCCTTGATGTCACCGCTGAATTTGCGCAGCTCGGTCTGTTCGATATAGCTGGTACGGCTTTCGTACTCGCTGTAGTTCGACGCACCGCTGGCGTAGTGGCTGCTTGCCTGGAAGTTGTTGCTGGCCGATACCTGGTGGATGTATTCCTCGACCCGCGCCTCGTAGGCCAGGTCGGTCACCGCGATCTTCGGGGCGGCCGAGGCGCCAAAGGCGCACAACAGGCCGATCATGCCGATCCATGCACGCATTGCTTAGCGCTCCGTGGTCTTGCGAATTTCTTTTTCGTCCATCCATTCGGCCAGGCCGCTCTCGACGTCCACCAGTTGCAGGCTGAATTTGTAGAACACGTCCTTGTAGTCCGAGCTGCGTTTGACGATGGAGCTGATGGAGCCTTCCAGGCGGTACTTGGCGGCGACCATGTTGCCGGTCTTGCTGACGGTCGACTTCTTGTACAGGCCGCTCTGGTTCTGCAGCTTGAGCTGGTCGACCTGGCTCTGCATGTCGGTGTTGTCGCTGGCGAAGCGGGCGGTGCCGGTCTTCATCAACTGGGTCTTGATCGACGTGGTGATCTCGCGAGTGTCGATGTACTCGCTGGTCTTGTTCTTCACGTCATACACCTGCACCACCGGGCGACCCTGCAAGATGCCGGATTGGGCGAGGGAGCGGGTCATGCTTTCGGCGATCATCTGCAGGTCGGTGGAGCCGAACTCGTTGGTGACTGTTTCTACGGCCTTGGTGTCGCCGTAGCTGATGTTCTTGCTGCCCAGTACGGGCGAGGTGTTGGAGCAGCCGCTGGCCAGCAGGGCAACGACAGCGAGCATCGAGAAGCGTGCAAACATGGGGAACTCTCTCTGAAACGTAAAAGGGGAACGGCTCAAGGCGTCTTCACTTCAAGACGGAAGTCCGCCGCCTGGGGCAGGTTGGCAATGGCCGGCAGGAAGGTCGCCTGGTTGGCGTACAGGCTCAGCACTTTCCAGGTTTCTTCGTCGCCTACCGGGAAGCCGTCGGCGCCTAGCCAGGCGAAGCGGTAATACATCGTCTGGTTGCTGCTGGTGATATTGCTCAACTGCACCTTGGCGGTGAGGAAGCCGTTCTCGCGCGCAACGCGGATGGCGCCGACGGCGATGCCTTTGAATTTGCCCATCACCACGATTTTGCTTGCGGCGCTGCCAGGCTCCGGGGGTGGCGGGGTGGCGCAGCCGGCCAGCAGGACCAGCGCCAAGGCGCCGAGGATAAAATGACGCATAGCGTGCTCCTTAAGGTTGTTTGAGGGCGATGGCCTGGTTGGCGGTGCTCGGCACCACATGAGCGGCCAGGCCACCAGCGAATACCTGGTTACCCACCACACGCAGCGTGATCACCTGGTAACGCTGGTCAGCCTTGACCGTCACCAAGGTGCCGCCCAGGGCGTTGGGCAGGCTGACTTGATGCTCGCCGTGCTTGAGGCGCAGGCGCGTCACCTGGGTCATGTCCGGCAGGGTGCGCCAGGTGCGGGTGTCGGCACCTTCGGTGACCGCCGAGGCGATACCCAGCACCAGGCCCGCCATGGGGTTGGTCTTGTTCAGGTTGTTTTGCGCCACGCCACGGCTGACCGCACGCACCGTGGTACGCAGGATGATCCCCGGCATGTCATCGCGCAGGGCACGGCGGGACATGGCCGTAGTGCTGTTGAGTGCCGTGAGGTTCCGTTGCTGGCCGTCGACGCCGATCTGGGCGAAGGTCGCGGTGGACGTGTCGGCCTTGATCACCGGGAACGACAGCGGGGTGATCACCAGGTTGCCGTTGATCGGGATCGGAATCGGCAGGCGAATCGAATCGCGGGCCGGCGCCAGACCGCTCTGCACCACGATCAGCACGTCGGTTTCATCGGCACCGACCTTGGATTTGTCCAGGTCCAGCAAGGCCTGTTCAAGTAATAGTGTGTTGGGGCGCAACTCAGCCGCCTTACGGTAACCGGGGGCCGCCAGATCTTTTTCGCCCAGGGCTTCGTAGACGAAACCGGCCAGGTAATGGCTGAACGCACTCTGGTAACTGTTCTTCAGACCGACCACTTCCGGCGCGTCGAGGGCTGCTACCGGATAGCCGCGCAGGTCTTTCATCTGGGTGGTCACGCCTTCACGCTCGGCTTCGTCCTCGCGCTTGAGGTATTCCTTATCCCGCAGGTCCGCGATCACCGCTTCGCGTTCGTGGGTCTTCTTGATCTCGGTGCGCGCGCCATCGAAGTCGTTCAAGGCCAGCAGGTTCAGGGCCATCTGCGTGGTCAGCATGACCTTCTCGTAGTCATAGCCTTCGTAGCGCCGCACCTTGTCGTTGGCGAGGAAACTGCCGAACTGGGCCAGGTATTTGGCGCTGTCGAACTTGACCGTCTCTTCCCATTTGTAGACCTGCAAATCAGCACTGCGCCACGCGGTCTGACTCCCCGTCAAATCACCCTTGGCCCGCAGCAACTCACCCTTCTCGAAGAAATAGAGCAAGTCTTTGTCTTCACCGCTGTTGTTCTTCTCCAACAGCGTCAACGCCGCGTCGACATTCCCGGTGGCCAATTGCTGATTGGTAGCCTGCAACTCGGTGTCATAGCTGCGGAACATCGAACAGCCCGACAACAACGTTACCGCCGAGAGCGCAAGCAAAGGTAAAGCGCGAAATGCCATGCAGCCTTCTTCCCTGAAAGTAGTAACCGATGTGGTAATTCCTCATAAAAACGAGGAACGAAATTCCCTTTCGCACTAACAGGGCGCGGCATTATAAGCACCATTACTGGCAAAACAATGGCTATTTGCCCGACGAAGTCGCCCAATGCGCGACCAGTCCGCTTCTAAAAATGCTTCGCTTTTACCAACGACAAATCACTTACGCCTTGAGTCAAACCCCTTAAGCCCTAACAATGTGTTACTTCGTATTTCCATTTGAGATTCGTTCATGACTGCCCCCTTCCGTTTTCTCGCCTGGCTGATGCTGCCGGCGTTGATGTCGTGCAGCTTCAACCTGCTGGCTGCGACTGCCGAGGGCGCGCCACAAGCCCTGCATTTGCTGGACTACATTGGCGCTGACTATCCTCCGACGGTGGAGGCGGGCAAGGTTATCGATGAATCCGAATACCGCGAACAGGTGGAGTTTCTCGGGGTGTTGCAAGGGCTGGTGGCAGAGTTGCCTCAGCGCCCGGAGCGCGCGGCGTTGGTCAAAGGTGTCGATGAACTGTTAGCGGCTGTAACTGCCCATCAGGACGGCGCAACGGTTGCTCGGCAAGCCCGCCAATTGGGTGCCCAACTGGCCGTGGCCTATGAAGTCAGCCAGGCCCCGGCAATCACCCCTGATCCAACGCGAGGTGCGCCGCTCTACGCCCAGCATTGCTCGGTGTGCCACGGCACCGCGGGCGCCGGTGATGGCCCGGCCAGCGTCGGTATGACGCCGCCACCGGCCAATCTGCGCGACCCTGTGCGCCTGGACCGCTTGAGCCTCTATGCGATCTACAACACTCTTGGCCTGGGCGTCGAAGGCACCGATATGCCGTCCTTCGCTGATCAACTGGACGACCGTCAGCGCTGGGACCTGGCCACCTACATCGCCGGCTTCACCGCCGACCCGGCCGCGGCGAAAAGCGAGCAACCGTTCAACCTCGCCGACCTGGCGCGCCAGACTCCGAACGAAGTCCTGGCCGCCGACGGTGTAGCTGCCGCTACGACATTCCGCGCCCAGCGTGCGCAACCGCCGCAGGTCAAGCGTGGCCCGGCGCAGCTACTCGACTACACCGCCACCACCCTCGACAAGAGCCTGGCCGCGTTCCGCAACGGAGACCACGAACAGGCCTACGACCTGTCGGTAGCCGCCTACCTGGAAGGCTTCGAGCTGGTGGAAAGCTCTTTGGATAACGTCGACGCCAACGTGCGCAAGGACACCGAGAAGGCGCTGATGGCCTACCGGCAGTCGTTGCAGGACGGTTTGCCGGTCGAGCAGGTGCAGCAGCGCCTGGATGTGGCCAAAGGCAAACTCACCGAATCCGCCGGCCTGCTGGGCAGCGATGGCCTGAGTTGGTCGCTGAGCTACATCTCGGGCCTGCTGATCCTGCTGCGTGAAGGCCTGGAAGCCATTCTGGTGCTCGCCGCGATCCTCGCGTTCCTGCGCAACACCGGCCAGCAGTCGGCGGTGCGTAGCGTCAACGTGGGCTGGGGCCTGGCGCTGTTGGCGGGTCTCGCCACCTGGGCGTTGGCCGCGTATGTGATTGACGTGAGCGGCGCCCAGCGTGAATTGCTTGAAGGCTGCACGGCGCTGTTTGCCAGTGTGATGGTGCTGTGGCTCGGCGTGTGGATGCACGACCGCCGCCACGCGGCCGCCTGGCAGGACTACATCAAGAGCAGCCTGGTAGGCGGCGGTGGGCGTTTCGGCTTTGCGATGCTGGCGTTTTTCTCGGTGTACCGCGAGCTGTTCGAGGTGATCCTGTTTTACGAAACCCTGTGGCTGCAAGCCGGCCCGGCTGGACACAACGCCGTGCTGGCGGGCGGTGCGACGGCGCTGGTGCTGCTGGTGGGCCTGGCGTGGGTGATTCTGCGCGGTTCGGCCAAGCTGCCGCTGGCGCTGTTCTTCGGTATCAATGCGGCGTTGCTGTGTGCGCTGTCGGTGGTGTTCGCCGGGCATGGCGTGAAGGCGTTGCAGGAAGCCGGCATCTTCGGTACGCGGCCGGTGGCGTTCTTTGACTTCGACTGGTTGGGCATCCACGCCGATGCGTACTCGCTGAGTGCGCAGGCTGTGGCGATCCTGGCGATTGTGGTGCTGTATGGTCGCAGTCGGTTGGCCGAGAAACGCCGAGTGGCGGCCTGACATGCGCGTGTGGATCGATGCCGACGCCTGCCCTCGGGCAGCCAAGGACCAAGTGGTGAAGTTCGCCCTCAAGCGTCAGTTCGAGGTGGTGCTGGTGGCCGGGCAAAGCCAGATCAAGCCGAGCTTTGCGTGTGTGAAGCTGATTGTGGTGCCCAGCGGCCCGGACGCGGCGGATGACTACCTCGTAGAGCACGCGCTGCCTGGTGAGTTGGTGATCTGCAGCGACGTGCCCTTGGCCGACCGCCTGGTGAAAAAGGGCGTCACCGCCCTCGATCCACGGGGCAAGGAGTTCAGCCCGGCGAACATGAGCGAACGCCTGGCGGTGCGTAACCTGTTCACGGATCTGCGTGAACTGGGCCAGATGGGTGGGGGGCCACCGCCTCACGGTGAAAAAGAAAAGCAGGCGTTTGCCAATGCCCTGGACCGAATCCTCACGCGCCTGATGCGCCAACCCTGACCTATAGCGAGGGAGATTCCTCGCCAGCATCGGTGATCAGTCGTTTTCGTGGGTGAGTTCCAACACCCGGTCCACCAGCTTGTTGATCCCCGAAGCGACCTCGCTGATGCTCTTGCCAAGCATATAGGCCGGCGTGCTCACCAGTTTGCGCGCCTTGTCCTCGACGATATCTTCCACCGTGCACTCTTGGTGGGTAGCGCCCATCTTGTCCAGCGCGGCGGCGGTGTCGGCGCAGTTACCGATGGTGCAGGTCACGCCCGGGCCATAGATCTTCGCCGCCAGGGCCGGTGAGATGCAGATCAGCCCCACCGGCTTGCCCGCTTCGGCAAAGGCCTCGGCCAGCTCCAGCACCTGTGGGTTGACGCTGCAGCCTGCGCCTTCCACGGCAAAGTTCGACAGATTCTTCGCCGCGCCAAACCCGCCGGGCACGATCAGCGCATCAAAATCTTCGGCATTGGCTTCGCGGATGTCTTTCACATCACCGCGGGCAATTCGGGCCGACTCCACCAGGACGTTGCGCGACTCGGGCATTTCTTCGCCGGTGAGGTGGTTGATGACATGCAGTTGCGCAATGTTGGGGGCAAAACATTGGACCTGAGCGCCGCGCTGGTCCAGGCGCAGCAAGGTGATCACGCTTTCGTGGATCTCTGCGCCGTCGTACACGCCGCAGCCGGAAAGGATCACTGCAATCTTTTTGCTCATGGGCATTTCTCCTGGGGTCTTGGCGTTAAATGTCTACTAATTTGTCATCTGTTGCCAATGGGATCTCGTGTCGCTGCACCTAATCTTGATGTAACAAAATCAGACCGGACCAGACCATGGACTTCGTGCCTTACGCGGTACCGTTTTTCATCGCCTTGATCGTGGTAGAGCTGCTTGCTGACCGCTGGCGCGGCGAGCGCAACTACCGGGTGGCGGATGCCATCAACAGCCTCAGCACCGGCGTGCTGTCTACCACCACAGGGCTGTTGACCAAGGGTGTAGGGATTTTGACCTACGCGTTCGCTCTCAAACATCTTGCATTGATTGATCTCCCGGCCCAAAGCGTCTGGACCTGGGTATTCGCCTTTGTGTTCTACGACTTCTGCTACTACTGGCTGCATCGCATGGGCCATGAACGCAACATCCTGTGGGCCGCGCACTCGGTGCATCACCAGAGTGAGGACTACAACCTCAGCACCGCCCTGCGCCAGACCAGCACCGGCTTCCTGCTGAGCTGGATCTTCTACCTGCCTCTGGCCGTACTCGGCGTGCCATTGGTGGTGTTTATCAGCGTGGCATCGCTCAATTTGCTCTATCAATTCTGGGTGCACACCCGGCATGTGCCCAAGCTCGGCTGGTATGAATGGTTTTTCGTCACGCCGTCCAATCATCGGGCCCACCATGCACAGAACGCTCTCTACATGGATCGCAACTACGGCGGGGTGTTCATTATTTGGGACCGGCTGTTCGGCACCTTCCAGGAAGAGGATGACAACGAACCGGTGATTTTCGGCGTGACCACGCCGTTGGCCAGCTGGAATCCGCTGTGGGCCAACCTGCAGTTTTATGCGCAGTTGTGGAGTGATGCGCGACGTACAGAGCGCTGGTGGGACAAGTTACGCATCTGGTTCATGCGCACCGGTTGGCGCCCGGCCGACGTGAAGGCCAAGTACCCGCTGGCCAAGCATGACCTGACCCAGTTCCGTAAATTCGAAGTGCCGCTGGATGGTCGCCAGCAGGTCTACATCGCCCTGCAATTCGCGGCGTACGTGGGTTTTGGCAGCTATTTGATGAATTTCGGCGAAGGCTTGTCCACGGCGGCGCTGATCCTGGGTTGGAGTGCCATGGCGCTGGGGTTGTTTACCTTGGGTGTGGCCCTGGAGAATCGCCCTTGGGCGCTGAAGGCCGAGCTTTCGCGGCTGGTGCTGAATGTGCCGCTGATCTGGCTGGCGCCGTTGGTTGGGCTATGGCCCGCCAGCAACCTGGGCTGGCTGGGCCTGCTGAGCTACAGCCTGCTCAGCGTGATCGGCCTCTACTGCTGTAGAAGCCGGTTTACTCGACTGGTGTCTTAGGCGTTTCGACCGGGACCGGCTCGGCCGCGAGCCGGGCCTTGGCCTCGGCGCAGGCCTCGCGGGCGATGCGTGCATTCTTGATGCGGCGGCGCAGCCACAGGCCGAAGCCCAGTAGCAGTAACGCGCCCAACACCCACAGCTCGTACTTCTTGATGCTGCCCAACATACCTTCCAGCACCGCGCCGAAGTGATAGGCCGCAGCGCCCAGGGCCAACGCCCAGATCGCGGCACCAATGCCGTTGAGGATCAGGTAGCGCAGAGGTGGGTAGCCGGACAGGCCGATCGCCACCGGCATGACCGTGCGCAGCCCGTAGACGAAGCGGAAGCTCAACACCCAGATATCCGGGTGCTTGCGGATATGCTCCAGGGCCTTGTCACCCATCAATTGCCAGCGTGGCTTGCGCGCCAACAACTTGCGACCGTGTTTGCGGCCCATGTAATACCAAAGCTGGTCGCCGGCGTAGCTGCCGAAAAAGGCAACGACCACCACCAGGTTGATATCCATGTAGCCACGGAACGCCAGGAAGCCTGCGAGAACCAAAATGGTCTCGCCTTCAAAGAAGGTGCCCAGGAAGAGCGCAAAGTAGCCGAAGTCATGCAGAAATTGTTGAAGCATGGTCTGGGGTGCTGGCGAAATGAACGCGCAGCCTACGCCTTCACGAAGATTCATGAAAGTATCGAGATGTGTCACGAAGTGAACAATTCCTACGTAAATGACGAATGCGGCTACAGGTCGCATGCTTAAGCACAACTGTCATACCTTCGTCATAATGGCCGCTTATAACTGCAACGCTCGCCCGTGAACCCGGGCTCAGGAGTCTGTCGTGAGCTTTACCCCTGCCAATCGTCTGTTCCCCGCCACCCGTCTGCGTCGCAATCGTCGTGATGATTTCTCTCGCCGCCTGGTGCGTGAAAACGTGCTCACGACCAACGATCTGATCCTGCCGGTGTTTGTGCTGGACGGGGAAAATCGTCGGGAAGCGGTGGCTTCGATGCCGGGAGTGGAGCGTTTGACCATTGATCTGCTGCTTGAAGAAGCCGCCGGTTGGGTCGAGTTGGGGATTCCGGCGTTGGCGCTGTTCCCCGTCACGCCGTCTGAACTCAAGTCCCTGGATGCTGCCGAAGCCTGGAACCCTCAAGGGATCGCCCAGCGCGCCACCCGCGCCCTGCGCGAGCGTTTCCCGGAGCTTGGGGTGATCACCGACGTGGCGTTGGACCCGTTTACCACCCACGGCCAGGATGGCATTCTGGACGAAGACGGCTATGTTCAGAACGACATCACCGTCGATGCGCTGGTCAAGCAAGCCTTGTCCCACGCCGCCGCTGGCGCCCAGGTGGTTGCGCCGTCAGACATGATGGACGGCCGCATCCAGGCGATTCGCGAAGCCCTGGAGTTGGCCGGTCACGTCAATGTGCGGATCATGGCCTACTCGGCCAAGTACGCCAGCGCCTATTACGGGCCGTTCCGCGATGCGGTGGGCTCGGCGCTTAACCTGGGCAAGGCGAACAAGGCTTCGTACCAGATGGACCCGGCCAACAGCCATGAAGCCCTGCACGAAGTGGCGGCCGACCTGGCCGAAGGCGCTGACATGGTGATGGTCAAGCCGGGGATGCCGTACCTGGACATCCTTTACCGGGTCAAAGAAGAATTCAAAGTGCCGACGTTTGTCTACCAGGTCAGCGGCGAGTACGCGATGCACATGGCTGCAATACAGAATGGATGGCTGAGTGAAGGGGTGATCCTAGAATCCCTGACAGCCTTTAAACGCGCCGGGGCTGATGGCATTCTGACCTACTTCGCCGCCCGCGCCGCCCAATTGCTTAGAGAGCAACAATAGCCCTCACAGGAACATTCAATGAATACCGAAGGACTCTCAGAAGTTGCCGTAAAAGACGCTCACCCGGTGGTTGAACAAGTCACCGAGACCCCGCCGGAACATGAGCCTGCGGCGCCTGCCGTGGTGGCTGAGCCGCCCGTGCCGGCCCCGGTGGCGGCGGTGACCAACCTGGATGACAGCAGCCTGTACATCCACCGCGAGCTGTCACAACTGCAATTCAACATCCGCGTGCTGGAGCAGGCGCTGGATGAGTCCTACCCGCTGCTGGAGCGCCTGAAGTTCCTGCTGATTTTCTCCAGCAACCTGGACGAGTTCTTCGAGATCCGCGTCGCCGGCCTCAAGAAGCAAATCACCTTCGCTCGTGAGCAAGCCGGCGCCGACGGCCTGCAGCCGCATCAGGCCCTGGCGCGCATCAGCGAGCTGGTGCACGGCCATGTAGACCGCCAATACGCGATCCTCAACGACATCCTGTTGCCGGAACTGGAGAAACATCAGGTCCGCTTCATCCGTCGCCGTCACTGGACCACCAAGATCAAGACCTGGGTGCGTCGTTACTTCCGTGATGAGATCTCGCCAATCATTACCCCGATCGGCCTTGACCCGACGCACCCGTTCCCGTTGCTGGTGAACAAGAGCCTCAACTTCATCGTCGAGCTGGAAGGTATCGACGCGTTCGGTCGCGATTCCGGCCTCGCCATTATCCCGGCCCCGCGCCTGTTGCCACGCATCATCAAGGTACCTGAAGAGGTGGGGGGGGCTGGCGATAACTATGTATTCCTCTCGTCGATGATCCACGCCCACGCCGATGACCTGTTCCAGGGCATGAAGGTAAAAGGTTGCTACCAGTTCCGCCTGACCCGTAACGCCGACCTGGCGCTGGACTCCGAGGACGTCGAAGACTTGGCCCGTGCGCTGCGCGGCGAGTTGTTCTCGCGGCGCTACGGCGATGCGGTACGCCTGGAAGTGGCCGACACCTGCCCGAAACACCTGTCGGACTACCTGCTCAAGCAGTTCAACCTGGCCGAATCCGAGCTGTACCAGGTCAACGGCCCGGTCAACCTGACGCGCCTGTTCAGCATCACCGGCCTGGACAGCCATCCGGAGTTGCAATACACGCCGTTCACGCCGCAGATCCCGAAACTGCTGCAAAACAGCGAGAACATTTTCAGCGTGGTGAGCAAGCAGGACATCCTGCTGTTGCACCCGTTTGAGTCCTTCACCCCGGTGGTCGACCTACTGCGCCAGGCGGCCAAGGACCCGCATGTATTGGCGGTACGCCAGACCCTGTACCGTTCTGGCGCCAACTCGGAAATCGTCGACGCCTTGGTCGACGCCGCGCGTAACGGCAAGGAAGTCACGGCGGTGATCGAACTGCGTGCGCGTTTTGACGAAGAATCCAACCTGCAACTGGCGAGCCGTCTGCAAGCGGCCGGTGCAGTGGTGATCTACGGTGTGGTCGGCTTCAAGACCCACGCCAAGATGATGCTGATCCTGCGTCGCGAGGCCGGTGAAATCGTGCGTTACGCCCACTTGGGTACCGGTAACTACCACGCCGGCAATGCCAAGCTCTACACCGACTACAGCCTGTTGACCTCCGACGATGCCTTGTGTGAAGACGTCGGCAAGCTGTTCAGCCAGTTGATCGGCATGGGCAAGACCTTGCGCATGAAGAAGCTGCTGCACGCGCCGTTCACTCTGAAAAAGGGCATGCTCGACATGATTGCCCGCGAAACCCAGTTTGCCCTCGACGGCAAACCGGCGCACATCATCGCCAAGTTCAACTCGCTGACCGATCCTAAGATCATCCGTGCGTTGTACAAGGCCAGCCAGTCCGGTGTGCGCATCGACCTGGTGGTGCGCGGCATGTGCTGCCTGCGTCCAGGCATTGTCGGGGTGTCGCACAACATCCATGTGCGCTCGATCATCGGCCGCTTCCTGGAACACACGCGGGTGTTCTACTTCCTCAACGGCGGCGAAGAGCAGATGTTCCTCTCCAGTGCCGACTGGATGGAGCGCAACCTCGATAAGCGGGTAGAAACGTGCTTCCCGGTGGAAGGCAAGAAGCTGATCATGCGGGTCAAGAAGGAGCTGGAAAGCTACCTGACCGACAACACTCACAGCTGGAGCCTGCAGTCGGACGGCCGCTACGTGCGCAACACACCGACCGGCAACCAGAACCCGCGCAGTGCGCAGGCGACGTTGTTGGAGAAGCTGGGTAGCCCGATTTTGACTGTGAATTGAGTAGCGGTTTGTATGAGCAGGCTTGTGTGGTGAGCGGGCTTGCCCCGCGCTGGGCTGCGAAGCGGCCCTAAAACCAAACGCCGCATTCTGCCTGACAGAATGCGGCGTTTTTATTGGGGCTGCTTCGCAGCCCAGCGCGGGGCAAGCCCGCTCACCACAGCAAGCCCACCCCGATTGGATTGGGTTAACGCAGGTTCAGGCTGAACCCCACCCGCGTCAACCACTCGGCTTCCTGGGCAAAATCCGCCTGGGTCAGCTGGTTTTCATCCAGCCAGCCTTTCGGGAACACCACATCCAGGCTGTCGCCGTCGGCGCGCAGCGTCACCTGGGGCATTTCCTGGGTACCACGGATGTGGTGGAACAGGATCGCAAAGCGCAGCAACACACACAGGCGGATCAGCTTGATGCCTTCGTCACCGAATTCAGCGAATTTGTCCTTGGGGATGTTACGGCGATGGCCGCGCACCAGCAGGGCGAGCATTTGCTGGTCTTCGCGGGAAAAACCGGCCAGGTCCGAGTGTTCGATCAGGTAGGCGCCGTGCTTGTGGTAATGATAGTGGGCGATGTCCAGGCCCACTTCATGCACCTTGGCGGCCCAGCCCAGCAACTCGCGCCAGACGCCGTCTTCCAGGTCCCAGTCCTCGGCCACCTGGTCGAAGGCGTGCAGGGCTTTGCGCTCCACACGGGCGGCTTGTTCCAGGTCGACGTGGTAACGCTCCATCAACGAGGTGAGCGTGCGCTCACGCACGTCTTCATGGTGGTGGCGGCCCAATAGGTCGTAGAGCACGCCTTCACGCAGTGCGCCATCGCAGTGGTCCATGCGTTGCAGCTCAAGGGCGTCGAAGATCGCTTCGAGAATCGCCAGGCCGGCCGGAAAAATGGTGCGACGATCGGGCTTGATACCGTCGAAGTCGATTTTCTCGGCGTCCCCCAACTTGAACAGCTTACGCTTGAGCCATGCCAGGCCTTCGGCATTTACTTCGCCAGTGCCGTGGCCGCCGGCTTTCAGGGCCAGGCCGATGGCGCGGATGGTGCCGGACGAACCGATGGCTTCGTCCCAGGTCAGGCGGTGCAGGGCGTGCTCGATGCTCATGATCTCCAGCCGCGCCGCCGTATAGGCCTGGGCGTAGCGCGCCGGGGTGATCTTGCCGTCCTTGAAGTAACGTTGGGTGTAGCTGACGCAACCCATCTGCAGGCTTTCGCGCAGCAAGGGCTCGAATCTTTGCCCAATGATGAATTCGGTACTGCCGCCGCCGATGTCGGCGACCAGGCGTTTGCCGGGGGTGTCGGCCAGGGTGTGGGACACGCCTAGATAGATCAGGCGCGCTTCTTCACGACCGGAGATGACTTCGACGGGATGCCCAAGGATCTCCTCGGCGCGGCGTATGAATTCGCCACGGTTGCGGGCTTCGCGCAACGCGTTGGTGCCGACGATTCGCACGGCACCCAGGGGCATGCCGTTGATCAACTGGGCAAATCGCTTCAGGCAATCGAGCCCACGCTGCATGGACTCTTCATTGAGCTGGCGCTCGTCGTCGATGCCGGCAGCCAGTTGTACTTTCTCGCCGAGCCGCTCAAGGATGCGGATTTCGCCGTTCTGGGCCTTGGCCACGACCATGTGAAAGCTGTTGGAGCCCAGGTCGATGGCGGCGATCAGGGACAGATTCTTGGCTTGGGATTGCGGCATGGTAAGGGGGTCTCGGTCGATAACCCAGCCATCGTGCCACGATCGACCTTTGGTGCCAACGCGTACGGCTTCGGTAATTTTCCTGCGGGTGTCTATGAGGAATTCTTGGGGGATATGTAGGGAGGTTTTCTAAGTTGAAAGAAAAGTGGTGGTTGTCTTTGTAGGAGTTATTAACGATTGATTGTAGTTGTGGTGTTTACGACTTTGCCTACAACGTGGAGATTAATAGCTTGTCGGAATTGACTTTAAACCTACTCGGCACTTAGGTTCGGCCCACTTTTTATTTTTACGCCTCCCACAAATATTGGCGTGTTCTCTGATTCATTAATTAGGTGCCAACGCTACAGACTGTCATCCGGCAATTTTGCCGTGGTGTTATTTATTTATGGTCAGAGTTTTCGGCTGTCGTAAATGCACCTACTCATTACAGATGACAGGTTGAATATGAAAAAAATGCTTGGTGTGACAGTGGGTGCTCTTTGCTTGGCCGCAAGTATTGGGGCCCACGCAGCTGATGTTGCTGAACTGATTGTACGAGGGACTATCAAACCGGTGGCTTGCAACCTTAGCCTCGCCGGTAGCGGCATCGTCGATTACCAGACAATTCCCGCCTCAAGCCTGTCGCCGACGAACTTCACTCCTCTTGCCGCGAAAACGGTGAGCTTGAACATCAGTTGCGGCCAATCGCCGGCGCAGTTTCGAGTGGCGCTAAGCGACCTGAAATCCGCCAGCAAGGTGGCAGGCATCCTCGGTGCCGGGTTCACCGAGGCGCAGAACTACGGCCTGGGACTCGCCAATAACAAGCGTACCGGTGGGTACTCCGTTACTCTCAAAAACCTGCAATCGTCCAGCGGGGCCCTGAACCCTATCATGCGCACCAGCCAGGGGGCGGCCTGGCAGAACAGTGACGGTAAAGTCGCCCAATCGCCTGCCCAGTATTCGTGGCGTAGCGGTACCACTGCGGTACCTGCATCCATCACCAGTCTTACAGGCACGCTTGAAGTGAAAGCCGTTATCAACCGCACGAACGATTTGGACCTGACCCGTGATGTAACGCTGGATGGTCGCACCAGTCTGTCAGTGGATTACATCTAAGTACGTCATTAATGGCCGACATGAACGCAAAGATACTTACCTCTCTTTGTTAAGTGTCGGCTGTTTTGATGTGTGCGTTTGTTGGTGTTCGACTTTATGGTTGTGGGGAAAATCGGTGAATGCTCTATCAATAATCCTGAAGTCGTTGTTGCGCTATATAAGCTTGTGCCTTTTTTTGTGTGGTATGGCAGTAGCGGACGGAATGCAACCGGAAACAACCGTTGTCATTCTGAATGAGGAAGAGGGTGAGGCGACACTTAATGTTAAAAATACGGACCCTGGCCCTGCGTTACTTCATTCGGTCATACAAAACATACCGGAAGACCTGGAACCTTTGTTGATCGTGACGCCCCCGATTACTCGGGTCGAAGCGGGTGACACTCAACTGGTGCGCTTCATCAGTACTACGAAGAAACCGCTCAAGACCCAGCGCCTGAAACGGGTTTCATTTGAAGGTATCCCCGAGGCACGTGCTCCCGGCGGTGCGACCATTGGTATCACTCTGCGCCAAAGCCTGCCATTGATCCTGCACCCTAAGGGCTTGCCCAGGCATGATGCGCCCTGGCAGTTGCTGACCTGGAAGCGTGAAGGGGATCAGTTGAAGGTCCACAACAACAGCGCCTACGTCGTACGCCTGGGGATGGAAGTACAACTGCACCCGCAGGCAAGCTTGGCAACGTTGCCGCGAACCTACATCCTGCCGGGCGAAGTGCTGACGCTCGCGTCGGCCGGCTCGCTGGCGAGAGTGATGGCCGTGGAGATTCATCCGGCCACGGTCTATGGGTTTACGGTGGACAATTACCGCGCGCCCGTTACGGCTGATGCGGATTGACGGGCCTATGAAAAAGATCAGGCATACCCGTCGTTCTGCCAATAGCGTGCCGAGCAATGTTTCCCAGCTTCATTCCAGAATTTTGCTGGGGCTCGCGACGCTCTGGAGTCTGCCAGGCACCAGCGCAGCGGTTGGGCTGGGGCAGGGTTTTGACGTGGCCGCGTTGACCTCCCTCGGGATTGATCCGCAGGTGTCTGAATACTTTCGCAGCGCAGCGCGCTTTCGTGAAGGTGTCCATGTGGTCGGACTGCGAGTCAATGGCACTCCGTTGGGATTGGTTGACGCCCGTTTCGATTACCAGGGGCAGTTGTGCTTCACCCCCGCGTTGCTGGCAAAGGCCGGTCTGGTTACTCCGTCCAGGCTTCTGCGCGAGGGCATCACCCCTGACCAGGCCTGCCATGATTTCGTTGGCGAATACCCCGCGACCATGGTGCGGCTGCGCCCCAGCAGCGACGAAGTCACCCTGGTGGTGCCGACCCAGTCCCTGCGTGCGCCGGAGTGGGAGGGCGGGAGTTTTTCCGAGGGTGGCGCGGCCGCCATCTTCAACTACGACATATTGGGTTTCGATACCCACTCGCGCAGTGGGTCAAGTCGCTTCGTATCGGCCTATACCGAGGCGGGATTCAATCTGGGTAATTGGATTGTGCGTAGCCGCCAGTTTTATGTCTCCGACAATGGCGAGATGCGCACCGAACAGGTGAACGCCTATGCCCAGCGTGATATCGCGGCGTTGCAGTCGACGTTCCAGGTGGGGCAGATTTCCAGCAATAACCCGATTTTTGGCGGTGTACAACTCACAGGCTTGCAGTTCTCTCCGGACGGCCAGCAGCGCAGTGGTACGGGCGACAGCAACGTTGTGGTTGAAGGGCTGGCTCAAAGCCAGTCGCGGGTCGAGGTTCGTCAATCAGGTGCATTGATCCATTCCACCCTGGTACCGGAAGGTCCGTTCAGGCTGACCGGTTTGCCGTTGCTGAACAGCACCAGCGATCTCGACGTGAGCGTGATTGACGTGCGTGGGGCAAAGCGCAGTTTTGTGGTGCCCGCTGCGTCCTTTCGGGGTGGGGCTCCGATCGAGCCGGGATATTACTTTTCCCTCGGCAAGGTGCGTGAAACGTCCATCGACAACCAGGACTCACCAGTGGTCGCCATGGGCAGCGGCACCTGGGGGCTGGGCCAGCGCTCGTCGCTGGGCTTCGGTTTGCTGAGTACCGACGAGTACCAGTCGGCCGGCGGATCACTGAGCAGTGTGTTTTTCCATCAGATGACCGTGGGCGTGCGTCATAACCTGTCCCGTGATGCTCAAGATGAAGTGGGTGGCGCGCGTAGCACGCTGTCTTTGGGAGCTCCTCTATTCGCCAATCTTGATATCAACCTGAGCGCTTCGGCACAGACTCGCGGCTACCGTGAGGTACTGGACGCCGGCCAGGCGTCGCGGGGGTACAACCTCGATGCGCGTTTCAAGCGCCAGTACACGGCAGGGTTGAACTGGGCGGACCCGTCCTTGGGCGGCTTCTCCTTCGGTTTTACCCGCAATTCGCAATTCGACGGGCAATCCAACGATCACCTCTTTGCCTCGTGGAACAACACGTTCAACGGCGTGGGTGTTGCACTGATTGCCGACGCCCAGGTAGGTGCGACCGAGCCTCGGCGCCTGGACCCGGCTCGGGGCAGTCGCCGCGACGATCGGCTGGATGAGGGCACGTCTGTCAGGCTGCAGGTCACGGTGCCACTCGGGGCCGATCGGAGTATGAGCACTTACGTCAGTCGTCGAGGTGACCGGCTGGATGCCGGCACCGCCCTCAGCGAGCGGGTCAACGACTATGTGAACTACGAAGTCGGTGTTGATCGGGACATGAAAGAGCGCGAGCAAAGTGTGCGCGGTCGTGTGGACGCCTTACCGCTGTATACCCGCGTGAGCTTGGGTATCGACCGCGATCCGTCGAACACCAACTATTCCGGCCAACTGCAAGGCGGCATCGTAGCCCATGAGCGCGGGGTAACCTTCTCGCCGTATGCGGTGCAGGACACCTTTGGCATTGTTTCGGTGGGCGATATCGGGACGGCCAAGGTTTCGACGCCCCAAGGACCGGTATGGACCGATTTCAGCGGCCAGGCGGTGATCCCCGGGCTGCAGGCCTACAGCAACAACCATCTGCAGGTGCAGACCCAGTCGCTGCCCAAGCGCGTCGACTTGAAGAACGGCACCAAGGTGCTCGCTGCCGGTCGGGGTTCAGTCAATATTCTCAACTTTGATGTGGTGAAAGTCCGTCGTCTGTTGCTTGAAGCCCAGGACGAACAGGGCCGGCCACTGCCTCAAGGCGCCGCAGTGTTTGGTCAGGACAACACCTTTGTGACCAGTGTGGTGGGTGACGGCATGATTTTCCTCAGCAATATCGATGGTCCTCAAACCTTGAAGGTTTCACTGCCGGATTCGCAATCCTGCCTGCTGCAAGTCAACCCGGAGCAAGAGCCTGACGATGACAAACTCTATGAAACCGCACCGGTGGTCTGCCATGTTCGCTAAGCGCAGGAACCTGTGGCTGTTGTGGGTGGCCCTTGTGGCGACCCAGGTGCAGGCTGAAAACTGCCGGATGACCCTGAGTGAGCCCCGTGTCGACTATGGTGTGATTCGCCCAGCGCAAGCTTCCTCCAGCAGGACGCTAATGACGCTGGACACACCGCGCACGCTGCACTTGAGCGTGCTTTGCACGGACCCTTCGGCGATGTCGCTGCGTTTCAACGGTGCAGCCGCCGATGCCCAGGGCTTCCAGTTTGGTCGACAGGGACGTTTTACCTTGAACCTGAGGCAGGCTCAGGTCGACGGCAGGCCGGTATCGTGGCAGTCCGATGACACCTCCAGCGGACAGTTGCTACCGGGGCGTATGTTGTATGCAAGCGTAGGCGGTACGCCGGTGACGGGCCGTCGGCTGACAGCCCAGGTGGAGGTCGCGGTTCAACTGCCGGCCAATGCCCTCGCGTTGACTCGTGAGACGCTGCTGGAAGGCCATGGCCAATTCGAACTGGTCAGCCCGGCTGTTCCGTAGAACCAATGAAATTGGCCAGCTCGGCGGTTTGCGGGCTAGCGAACAACACTTTGGGGTCGCCCACCTCATGCACCTTGCCCTGGTGCATGAACACCAGTTTGTCGCCGACTTCACGGGCGAAGCGCATTTCGTGGGTCACCATGATCAGGGTCATGCCGTCCTTGGCCAGTTGGCGCACCACGCTGAGCACTTCATTGACCAGTTCCGGGTCGAGGGCCGAGGTGATTTCGTCGCACAGCAGCACCTTGGGTGACATGGCCAGGGCGCGTGCAATCGCCACGCGTTGTTGCTGTCCACCGGACAGGCGATCGGGAAAGGCGTCGAACTTTTCGCCCAGCCCGACGCGCTCCAGCATTTGCCTGGCCAACTGGGCCGCCTTGGCCTTCGGCACTTTCTGCACCACTTGCGGCGCGAGCATGACGTTTTCGCCGACGGTCAGGTGCGGGAACAGGTTGAATTGCTGGAACACCATGCCGACTTTCTGCCGCAGGCTGCGCAGGTCGGCGCGGGCGGCGTCGAGGTATTCGCCATCGACTTCGATCACGCCGTCGTTGATCGACTCCAGGCCGTTGAGGGTACGCAGCAAAGTGGATTTGCCCGAACCGCTACGGCCGATGATCGCCACCACCTGGCCTTCTTCAACGGTCAGGTCGATGCCTTTGAGTACATGGTGATCGCCGTAATACTTATGCAGGGCGGAAATTCTAAGCAGAGGCATGCAGTCTCCTTTCCAGGTAGCGCGCACTGAGGGACAAGGGGTAGCAGAGCAAAAAGTAACCAAGGGCCACCAGGCCGTAGACCATGAAGGGCTCAAAGGTCGCGTTGGCGAGCATGCCGCCGGTCTTGGTCAGTTCGGTAAAGCCGATGATCGAGGTCACGGCGGTGCCTTTGACCACCTGCACCGAAAACCCCACGGTGGGCGCGACGGCAATCCGCAGCGCTTGGGGCAGGATCACGTAGCGCAGTTGCTCAAGCGGGTTGAGTGCAAGGCTGGCCGAAGCTTCCCATTGCCCGTGGGCGATGGAGTCGACGCAGCCCCGCCAGATTTCGGCGAGGTAGGCGCTGGTGAACAACGTCAGGGCAATTGCCGCCGCCAGCCAGGGCGAGATATCCACGCCGAGCAGGGCGATGCCGAAAAACACCAGGAACAGCTGCATCAACAGCGGCGTACCCTGGAACAGTTCGATATAGGTGCGCGCAAGGTTGCGCGGGAACGCGTTGCGGCTGATGCGCATCGTCATCACCAGCAAACCGATCACCCCGCCACCGACAAACGCCACCAATGACAGCAGCAAGGTCCACTGCAGGCCTGTAGCCAGGTTGCGCACGATGTCCCAGAACGAAAAATCACTCATCGGCTGTTCCTCATCACGAAGCGGCGGCCGATCCAGTTGAGCAACTGGCGAATCATCAGCGCCATGCACAGATACACCAGGGTGGTCAGGGCATAGGTTTCAAAGGCGCGGAAGTTGCGCGACTGGATGAAGTTGGCGGCAAAACTGAGTTCTTCCGTGGCGATCTGCGAGCACACCGCCGAACCGAGCATCACGATGATGATCTGGCTGCTCAGGGCCGGCCACACCTTGCCCAACGCCGGCAGCAGGACTACGTGGCGGAAGGCTTCGAAGCGCGTCATGGCCAGCGCGGCGGCGGCTTCCAGCTGCCCGCGCGGTATCGCTTGAATGCCGGCGCGGATGATTTCTGTGGAGTAGGCGCCCAGGTTGATCACCATCGCCAGCACCGCGGCTTGCCATTCGGTGATCTTCAGCCCCAGGGACGGCAGGCCGAAGAAGATGAAGAACAACTGCACCAGGAATGGCGTGTTGCGGATCAACTCGACATACACACCGAAGATCCACGCAAACGGCTGGATCTTCCACGCCCGCACCACTGCGCCAACGGTGCCCAGGGCCACGCCGAGGATAGCGCCGATGGCCGTCAGCTCCAGGGTGAACAGCGCGCCGCGCAACAGCAGGTCGGTATTGGCCAGCACCGGCACGAAGTCAAATTGATACGCCATGAGTCAGCTCCGTCGTTTCAGAGATCGGCGGGCAGTGGCTCTTTAAGCCATTGCAGTGCGTTCTTTTCCAGGCTGCCATCGGCCTTGGCCGCGACCAGGATCTGGTTGACCTTCTCCAGCAGTGCCGGCTCGTTCTTGTTCACGCCCACGTACACCGGCGAATCCTTGAGCTTCACTTTCAGCGCGGGCACGCGTTTCGGGTTGCGTTCGCTGATCGCCACCATCACCACGTTACCGCTGGCGATCAGGTCGACCTGGCCGGCCAAGTAGGCGGCGATGGTCGAGTTGTTATCTTCGAAACGCTTGATCGTGGCTTCCTTGGGCGCGACGGCGGTCAGCTCGATGTCTTCAATGGCGCCACGGGTCACGCTGATGGTCTTGCCCTTGAGGTCGTCGGTGCTGCTGATGGCCGCTTCAGGCGGGCCGAACACGGCCAGGTAGAACGGTGCATAGGCCTTGGAGAAGTCGATGACCTTTTCCCGCTCGGCGTTCTTGCCCAGGCTGGAGATCACCAAGTCGACCTTGCCGGTGGTGAGGAAGGGAATGCGGTTGGTGCTGTTGACTGGGGTGAGTTCCAGCTTGACCTTGAGCTGGTCGGCCAGCAGCTTGGCGGTGTCGATGTCCAGGCCGCGGGGCTTCATGTCGGGTCCGACCGAGCCGAACGGCGGGAAGTCCTGAGGCACGGCGACCTTGAGGGTGCCACGGGCGACGATGTCGTCCAGACCGTTGGCCTGGGCGGGTGCCTGGCTCAGCATCAGGCTGGCAAACAGGGCAGTAAGCAGGGCGCTGTAGCGCTTGGTCATGGCAACTCTCCGAGAAGGGCGAAGGAATTTTCTGGATTTGCTCAGTGCACAGCCCATGCCATCACGCTCAATAACGCTTGAAAGCCAGGCACCCATTGCGTTTTGGTGGTCGGACTGGTCTGAACAGTTCGCGGACTTTTCGCACCCTTTTCGAGCGCCGACAAAACCCCGCGAGCCCCTTTGGGGCGTGGCTTGCCGCCGGCTTCGAATAGCTTTACAACTAGCCGCTCAGTTGACTGGAACCTTGAGTTTTCTATGAATTCCATCGCCCAAGCCGTACCGGAAGCGGCCCTGCAGGCCATCCGCAAACTGATCAAGGAGCAAGGCTTCGGGCCGGGCGATGCACTGCCGTCCCAACGCGACCTAGCGGTGCAGTTGGGCGTGAGCCGGGCGTCGTTGCGCGAGGCGTTGTCGTCCCTCAGCGCGCTGGGTGTGGTCAGTGTGCAGCCCGGCAAGGGCGTGTTCGTGCAGGCCGCGGAGGAATCGCCAGGGTTTGCCTGGCCCTTCGCGGCCCAGGCCACGCCACTGGATATCTTCCAACTGCGTTATGCCTTGGAAGGGTTCGCGGCGGGATTGGCGGCGGTGACGCTGACCCTTGATGAGCTGGACAGCCTGGAAGATAACGTCGAGGCCATGCGCAAGGTACTCAAGACTGGCGACTTCGAGGCGGCCGCCCGACTGGACTTCGAATTCCACCAGCGCATCCTGCTGGCCAGCGGTAATCAGGCCATGGTGAGCATCCTGAGTGCCAGCGCCGAGGTGTTCCTGGAGAGTCAGAAGCTACCGTTCATCCGGCCGGAGCGGGCCATGGAAACCTGGCAGGAACACCGCCGGATCCTGCGCGCCCTGGCTCGGCGCGCCAGTGCGGCGGCGCAGAAAACCATGCAGGAACACGTGCGCAATGCGGCGCTGCGTACAGGTATTGCCTTCGTGATTCCCGTCACGCCCTGAGTTGGGCTATACCCAAACTCATGCATCACCATAGCAAGACTCAATCAGAGGCGGCTTCCTGAACGGTGGAAGGGCGGCTATGATGGGCCACGTTTTTTTTGCTTACAATCCGGAGACATCCATGAGCAACGATCTTATCAAGCACGTCACCGACGCGACCTTTGAGGCCGAAGTACTCAAGGCTGCTGGCCCGGTGCTGGTTGACTACTGGGCTGAATGGTGTGGCCCTTGCAAAATGATCGCTCCAGTCCTGGACGACATTGCGACCACCTACGAAGGCAAGCTGACCATTGCCAAGCTGAACATCGACGACAACCAGGAAACCCCGGCCAAGCACGGCGTGCGTGGTATCCCGACCCTGATGCTGTTCAAGAACGGCAACGTCGAAGCGACCAAAGTAGGCGCGCTGTCGAAGTCTCAGCTGCAAGCTTTCCTCGACGCGAACATCTAAGCGTCGTCAAAAAAGCCCCGCAAATAGCGGGGCTTTTTCGTGAAACAGGGCTAGACGCTCCGAAACTCAGGTGGTACATTCGGCCCCGCACTGGTTTCTCCACTGCCCCCTGCATGCCGTCGCCGACGCACTCCTTTTCGATTAGTACGCGATCCTGTCGCCTTCTCCGCGGCGCGGCCTCATTAAGCCAAAAGCTTAATTTCCCCCCTCCATAAATGATTACGTCATTCCTATATGAATCTGACTGAACTCAAGCAAAAGCCGATTACCGACCTGCTCCAGCTGGCCGAAGAAATGGGCATAGAAAATATGGCCCGTTCGCGCAAGCAGGACGTGATTTTCTCCCTGCTGAAAAAGCACGCGAAAAGCGGCGAGGAAATCTCCGGTGATGGCGTGCTGGAGATTCTCCAGGACGGCTTCGGCTTCCTCCGCTCTGCTGACGCCTCCTATCTTGCCGGCCCAGACGATATCTACGTCTCGCCGAGCCAGATCCGTCGCTTCAACTTGCGCACCGGTGACACCATCGTTGGCAAGATCCGACCTCCGAAGGAAGGCGAGCGTTATTTCGCCCTGCTCAAGGTCGACACGATCAACTTCGATCGTCCCGAGAACGCGAAAAACAAGATTCTCTTCGAGAACCTGACCCCGCTGTTCCCGACCGTGCGCATGAAGATGGAAGCCGGCAACGGTTCCACCGAAGACCTGACCGGTCGTGTGATCGACCTGTGCGCCCCGATCGGCAAGGGCCAGCGTGGCCTGATCGTCGCACCGCCGAAAGCCGGTAAGACCATCATGCTGCAGAACATTGCAGCGAACATCGCGCGTAACAATCCTGAAGTTCACCTGATCGTGCTGTTGATCGATGAGCGTCCGGAAGAAGTGACCGAAATGCAGCGCACCGTGCGCGGCGAAGTGGTTGCCTCCACGTTCGATGAGCCGCCAACCCGCCACGTGCAGGTTGCCGAAATGGTGATCGAGAAGGCCAAGCGCCTGGTCGAACACAAGAAAGACGTGGTGATCCTGCTCGACTCCATCACCCGTCTGGCCCGTGCCTACAACACCGTGATCCCAAGCTCTGGCAAGGTATTGACCGGTGGTGTCGATGCCCACGCCCTGGAGAAACCGAAGCGTTTCTTCGGCGCCGCGCGGAACATCGAAGAAGGCGGCTCGCTGACCATTATCGCCACCGCACTGGTTGAAACCGGTTCGAAGATGGACGAAGTGATCTACGAAGAGTTCAAGGGTACCGGTAACATGGAACTGCCCCTGGACCGTCGCATCGCGGAAAAACGCGTGTTCCCGGCGATCAACATCAACCGTTCCGGCACTCGCCGCGAAGAGTTGCTGACCGCCGACGACGAACTGCAGCGCATGTGGATCCTGCGCAAGCTGCTGCACCCGATGGATGAAGTTGCAGCCATCGAGTTCCTGGTCGACAAGCTGAAAACCACCAAGACCAACGACGAGTTCTTCCTGTCGATGAAGCGTAAGTAATACGACGTTTCAGGTCCGAAAGAATGGCGCCCTCAGGGGCGCCATTTTTTTTCGCCTGCTTTTTAAGCGCCGTTGGCACCCAAATGCACCGCGATAAGCTGCCAGCGGCCGCCATAGCAGGTAGGATGTACGCCTATTTTACGGGTGGCATGGTTAATGAAATTCAAGGATCTTCGGGATTTCGTGCAGCAACTTGAGCAGCGCGGAGAGTTGAAACGTATCCAGATGCCGATTTCCCCGGTGCTGGAGATGACTGAGATTTGCGACCGTACCCTGCGTAACAAGGGTCCGGCGCTGCTGTTCGAGAACCCGACCGGCTTTGATATCCCGGTGCTCGGCAACCTGTTCGGCACGCCCGAGCGCGTGGCCTTTGGCATGGGCGCCGAGTCGGTCAGCGAGCTGCGCGAGATCGGCAAGCTGCTGGCCTTCCTCAAGGAGCCCGAGCCGCCCAAGGGGCTCAAGGACGCCTGGTCGAAGCTGCCCATCTTCCGCAAGATCATTGCCATGGCCCCCAAAGTGGTCAAGGACGCGGTGTGCCAGGAAGTAGTTATTGAAGGCGACGATGTCGACCTGTCCATGCTGCCGGTGCAAACCTGCTGGCCCGGCGATGTCGGCCCGTTGATCACTTGGGGCCTGACCGTCACCAAGGGCCCGAACAAGGACCGCCAGAACCTCGGTATCTACCGCCAGCAAGTGATCGGCCGCAATAAGGTGATCATGCGTTGGCTGAGCCACCGTGGCGGCGCGCTGGACTTCCGCGAATGGTGCGAAAAACACCCCGGCAAACCTTTCCCGGTCTCCGTGGCCCTGGGCGCCGATCCGGCCACCATCCTCGGCGCCGTGACCCCGGTGCCCGACAGCCTGTCCGAATACGCCTTCGCCGGCCTGCTGCGAGGTAACCGCACCGAGTTGGTGAAGTGCCGTGGCAACGACCTGCAAGTGCCGGCTACTGCCGAAATCATCCTTGAGGGTGTGATTCATCCGGGCGAAATGGCCGATGAAGGCCCTTACGGCGACCACACCGGCTACTACAACGAAGTCGACAGCTTCCCGGTGTTCACCGTCGAGCGCATCACCCACCGGATCAAACCGATTTACCACAGCACCTATACCGGCCGTCCGCCGGATGAGCCGGCGATTCTGGGCGTGGCACTCAACGAAGTGTTCGTGCCGATCCTGCAAAAGCAATTCCCGGAGATCACCGACTTCTACCTGCCGCCGGAAGGCTGCTCGTACCGCATGGCCATTGTGACCATGAAGAAGTCGTACCCAGGCCATGCCAAGCGGGTAATGCTCGGTGTGTGGTCGTTTTTGCGACAGTTCATGTATACCAAGTTCGTTATTGTCACCGACGACGACATCAATGCCCGCGACTGGAACGACGTGATCTGGGCCATCACCACGCGCATGGACCCCAAGCGCGACACGGTGATGATCGACAACACGCCGATCGACTACCTCGACTTCGCCTCGCCGGTGTCGGGCTTGGGTTCGAAGATGGGCCTGGACGCCACCCACAAGTGGCCGGGTGAAACCACCCGCGAATGGGGTCGGGTGATCGTCAAGGATGAGGCTGTCACCGCCCGTGTCGATGCGATCTGGAAAGAATTGGGAATAGATTGATGCGTGTAACCCTGCAACCTTCCGGCGCCGTGCTGGAGCTGGTCCCTGGCGAGCGAATCCTCGAAGGCGCGCGCCGCCTAGGGTACGAATGCCCTCAGGCCTGTCGCAACGGCGTGTGCCACGTGTGTGCCGCGCTGTTGGTAGAAGGCCGGGTGCAGCAAGCCGGGGAAGTGCGTGACCATGGTGAGTTCTACACCTGCATTGCCGAGCCGCTGGAAGATTGCGTGGTGTTGTGGGATGGCGTGCTGGCGCCGGGAGAGTTGCCGTTGCGCAAGTTGTCGTGCCAATTGAGTGAATGCGTCGAGGTCGGTGGCGATGTGTGGCGTGTGCGCCTGCGCGCGCCGGCCGGCAAGGCGGTGCGTTACCACGCCGGTCAGTACCTGATGATCGAGCGCGAGAACGGCGAGAAGTCGGCATTCTCCCTGGCCTCGGCACCCCATGCGGGGCGCGAGCTGGAGCTGCATGTGCTGGTGCGTGAAGACAGCGCGCGCAGCCTGCTGGAGCAACTGCAGCGCAACCAGATGGCCCGCGTCGAGCTGCCATTTGGTGATACCCACCTGGCCGAGCTGCCGGATGGGCCGCTGGTGTTGATCGCTGCTGGCACCGGCATGGCGCAGATGCACAGCCTGATCGAACATTGCCGCGCGTCCGGCTTCAAGCACCCGGTGCACCTGTACTGGGGCGTGCGTCGCCCGGAAGATTTCTACCAGATCGAACACTGGGACCAGTGGCTGCAACTGCCCAACCTGTTCCTGCACAAAGTCGTCAGTGACCTGTGCGGCTGGGAGGGGCGTTGCGGGTTGTTGCATGAAGCCGTGTGCGAAGACATCACCGACCTCAAGTCGGTACACGTCTACGCCAGCGGTTCACCGGCCATGATCTACGGCACGCTGGACGCACTGGTCGAGGCTGGTATGGATGCGCACCAGATGCGTGCCGATGTATTTGCCTACGCGCCTCGGCCCTAAAAGCGTACGCCAGTCGTGACCATTGCGGCATTGAACCCCAGCAACACCAATTCCGCCGCCACCGGCCCGTAATGCGCGCCCACGGACGGAATGATCACCGGCGCCACGCCGAAACGGTTCAACGGGATCTTGTCGCGGTACTTGCCGCGATAACCCTGGATCGCCCCGCCCGTCAGCTTCAAATACACCGGATAGTCGGCCATGTCGTAGCGTTTTCCCGCATACGCATAGTACGAGCGCTGCCGGAACGAGTTGCGGAACGTCGCCCCGCCATACACAAAACCTGAGGCTTCATTGCGCTCCAGGCCAATCAAGTCCTGGTTATTGTTGTGCTCGGGGTCGGGCGCGAAATGCCGGGTGTAGACGCTGGTTTGCGCGTACCAGAAGCCTTTGTCGTCTTCGGTGACCGGCGCTTCACCCGCCAGGGCGGTGGTGGCCTGGGCCAGGAACAGCAGGCCAGGCAAGCGGAATTTTTTCATGGGTGCGACCTCGGTAGTCGATGTGATGGGCGGCTAGGTGGGTCGTGATCTGTGCGCCATTTTGACGGCTTGGCGTGTTCCCAGGCTGAACCGGGGCTGAAAGTAGCTGGATTGGCCCATGCAATCCTGACGAATGGGCCATTTGCTTATGCATTCGCTTATGCTTTAAAGGTATTTAATTTGTTGCATAAATATCCTTAAGCTATATCGCAACGGACTACCGACTCATTCACAACCACCAATAACTGACCGCCACCGCCCGCCAGCCGGATCGATCGTATGAACTCAGGACACGACGTTCTGGTTTTTGATTCAAGGGGAGCGGTATGGGGAGCTACAAGCAACACGCGCTGTACTCGGCGATTTTGTCGGCCAATTTGCTGACCGCCGTGAGTTTCAATCCAGTCTTCGCGGCCGAAACGTCCGCCACCGATGCACCCAAGCTCGACACCGTGATCGTCACCGGCACCCGCGCCCAAGAGCGCACGGCCAGTGCGTCGCTGTCGCCGATCGATGTGATTTCCGGCGACACCCTGCGCAGCACCGGCTCCGATGAGCTGGGGGCGGTATTGGCGCGGCTGATTCCGTCGATCAACTTCCCGCGCCCAAGCCTGGTGGACGGCGCCGAACTGGTGCGCCCTGCGCAGTTGCGTGGGTTGTCGCCGGATCAGGTGCTGGTGTTGGTCAATGGCAAGCGCCGCCACACCAGTGCTTTCGTCAACCTGGGCGGGGCAGTGGGCCGTGGCTCGGCCCCGGCGGACTTGAATGCGATCCCGCTGTCGGCAGTCGACCATATCGAAGTGCTGCGCGATGGTGCGTCCGCGCGCTATGGCTCCGATGCGATTGCCGGGGTGATCAACGTGATCCTCAAACACGCCGACCATGGTGGTTCTATCTCCTCCAAGTTCGGCGAGTACAAGAAGGGCGACGGCATCCAGCGCAACCTCAGTGGCAATACCGGCGTGGCATTGGGTGACAACGGCTTTATCAACCTCTCGGCCGAAGGCGCCGACAACGACTACACCAACCGCGCCGGCAAGGATTTGCGCCCGGCCAGCGTAGGTTCTACGACCTACGGCCAGCAGGTGTTTCGCCAGGGCGAGCCGGCTACCAATGAAGGCAAGTTCCAGTTCAACTCGGAATATTCCTTCAACGATGCGGCCGAGTTCTACACCTTCGGCGGCTACAGCAAGCGTCGCGGCGAGACGGCGGCGTTCTACCGGGCGAGCAATGCGTCCAACAATATTCCGGCGCTCAACCCCAATGGCTACCTGCCGTTGATCAAGGGCAACCTGGAAGACACGTCGTTGGTGGTGGGCCTGCGTGGGCTGTTGGCCTATGACTGGCATTACGACCTGTCGGCCAACTACGGCAAGAACCAGTACGAGCTGAGCACCGAAACCATCAACACGTCACTGGGCCTGGCCACGCCGCGCAAGTTCGACAACGGCACCCTGAGCAACGACCAGAAACAAGTCAGCCTGGACCTGTCCCGTGAATTCGACGTGGGCTTCCTGCCATACCCGGTCTCCGTGGCTTTTGGCGGAGAATACCTGCGCCAGGGCTATGAGATTGAAGCAGGTGAGCCGGCGTCCTACTACCAGACCGGCAGTTCGGGCCTCGGTGGTTTCCGTGATGCCGACGCCGGCAGCAGTTCACGTCACAATTGGGCGCAGTACCTGGACCTGGAAACCAACTTCACCGACAAACTCAGCGCGTCGGCAGCCGTACGGCATGAGGATTACAGTGACTTCGGTTCCAATGTCAGCGGCTCGCTGTCGGCCCGCTACGACTTCACCCCGCAGGTGGCCTTGCGCGGTAGTATTTCCAACGGTTTCCGCGCGCCGTCCCTGGCTCAGCAGAACTTCGCGTTTACTTCGTCGCAGTTGATCGGCAGCGACATCCGCGAGGCCGGTACTTTCCCAGCCTCCAGCCAGGTCGCACGCCTGCTGGGCGCAGAGGACCTGAAGGCCGAGAAGTCGCGTAACTACAGTCTTGGTCTGGTACTGGAGCCCGCCGACGACCTGACCGTAACGGTGGACGTGTACCGCATCGACATTCGTGATCGCATCAGCCTGTCGTCCAACCTCAACCTGGACCCGGCAACCCAGGCTTATCTGCGCGCCAATGGCGTGGGCAACATCAACTACACCACTGCCCGCTACTTCACCAACGCCACCGATACCAGCACTGACGGCGTCGACCTGGTGGCCAACTACCGCTACCAGTTCGATAACGGCATCCGCTGGAACAGCACAGTGGGCTACAACTACAACCACACCAAGGTCACGGACGTGAAGCCCAATCCGGCCATCCTCGACAGCCTGGGCGCCAATCTGGTGCGCGTGGACCGTCGCGAGAAGAGCGGTTTGCTGGGCGATACCACGCCTGAACACAAGCTGAGCCTGGGTAACGACTTCACCTTCGGCAATTGGGCACTGCACAGTAACCTGGTGCGCTATGGTGAATTCACCAGCTACCAGGCCGACAAGGCCAACGACCAGACCTTCAAGGCGGCCTGGGTGTTGGATTTGTCGGCGGACTACAAGTTGAAGAACTGGACCTTCACCCTCGGCGGCGACAACGTCACCGATAAATACCCGGAAAAGGTCAATGCCTTCGCCAGCAGTGGTGGCAATTTGGCCTATAGCACTTTTTCGCCGTACGGTTACAGCGGCGCGTTCTATTACGGTAAAGTTGCCTATAACTGGTAAAGCACAGGAGACCTAAGCGATCCGCCATGACCGTTATTGAATCCGATCTTTTGCAATTGGCTTACCCTCCGCGGCTCGATCTTGGGCCGCAACTCACTCACGAACAGTTGATGAGCTCGATGCAGGCCACCATGGCCCAGCATAAGGGTGGGCCGGTCTGGCTTTTCGCTTATGGTTCGCTGATCTGGCGCCCTGAGTGTTCGTCCACCGAGCGGATGCGGGCACGGGTCCACGGTTATCACCGGGGCCTTTACCTGTGGTCCCATGAGCATCGTGGGACACCGGAAATTCCAGGATTGGTCTTTGGGCTGGATCGCGGCGGTTCCTGCAGCGGGTTTGCCTACCGCTTGCCGGAGGATCAGCTGGAGGCCTCGCTCTACGCCTTGTGGCAGCGCGAGATGCCCTATCCTTCTTACCGGCCGCATTGGCTCAGTTGCCGTCTCGAAGATGGCAGCACGGTGCAGGCGTTGGGATTTGTCTTGGAGCGGCACTTGCCCAGCTACGCCGGCAACTTGCCCGATATCGTGTTGAACCATGTGTTGCAGAGTGCTTGCGGGCGTTACGGTACCACTCGCGATTATGTCGAGCAGACCGTCAACGCCCTGCGTAGCCACGCCATGCCAGACAAGAATCTGGAGGCGCGGCTCAAGCGTTGTGCAAAGGGTGGCTCAGGCGCTTAACGCGCCGAGCTGACGCTGTTGGTGTGCCACAGCGTTGGGATCAGGAAGGCGATCGCCAGCAGGCACGCACCGATCAGCAGCACGAAACCACCGTCCCAGCCGAAATGGTCCACGGTGTAGCCCATGGCCGCACTGGCCGCCACCGAACCACCCAGGTAACCGAACAGGCCGGTAAAGCCCGCAGCCGTACCCGCAGCTTTCTTCGGAGCCAACTCCAGCGCCTGCAGGCCGATTAGCATCACCGGGCCGTAGATCAGGAAGCCGATGGAGAACAACGCGATCATGTCGACCATCGGGTTGCCTGGCGGGTTGAGCCAGTACACCAGGGTCGCCACCGTTACCAGCGCCATGAACACAATGCCGGTCAGGCCACGGTTGCCACGGAAGATCTTGTCCGACATCCAGCCGCACAGCAGCGTGCCCGGGATACCGGCCCACTCATAGAAGAAGTACGCCCACGAGGATTTATCCACGGTGAAGTGCTTGGCTTCTTTCAGGTAGGTCGGTGCCCAGTCCAGCACGCCGTAGCGCAGCAGGTAGACGAACACGTTGGCGAAGGCGATGTACCACAGCATTTTGTTGCGCAGTACGTACTTGACGAAGATTTCCTTGGCGCTGAATTCGTCTTCGTGGCTGGCGTCGTAGCCTTCCGGGTAGTCGTTCTTGTACTGCTCGATCGGGGGCAGGCCCACCGACTGTGGGGTGTCGCGCATGGTGATGAAGGCAAAGGCCGCCACCAGCAGGGCCACAGTGGCCGGTACGTAGAAGGCTGCGTGCCAGTCGTTGAACCAGGCCATGCCCAGCAGGAACAGCGGGCCGATCAGGCCGCCGCCGACGTTGTGCGCCACGTTCCATACCGAAACCACGCCGCCGCGTTCTTTCTGCGACCACCAGTGCACCATGGTGCGCCCACTTGGCGGCCAGCCCATGCCTTGGGCCCAGCCGTTGATGAACAGCAAAATGAACATCATGGTCACGCTGGACGTCGCCCAAGGTGCGAAACCGAAAATGAACATCACCCCGGCGGAAACCAGCAGGCCGAAGGGCAGGAAGTAGCGTGGGTTGGAGCGGTCGGACACCAGGCCCATGAGGAACTTGGACAGGCCGTAGGCAATCGCGATGGCCGACATCGCCAGGCCCAGTTCGCCGCGGGTGTAACCCTCGTCGATCAAGTAGGGCATGGCCAGGGAGAAGTTTTTGCGCAGCAGGTAGTAACCGGCGTAGCCGAAGAAAATACCGGCGAAGATCTGCCAGCGCAGACGTCGGTAGGTACTGTCTATTTTTTCTTCAGGCAGGGGCGCCTGATGGGCGGCAGGACGAAAGAAAGCAAACATTCAAGAGCTCCAAATTTCTTGTTTTGACTGCGGATGCGAATGTTACAGTTTCGTTACCGAAAATAGCATCGCCTCTTATCTGCAAACACCGGAAATCAGAGCAATTGCATGTTCTCTTACGAACATGTCGCGAATAGATAAGTGATGGTCGTAAATAGATCTCTAGGAGCTGGCTTGCCGGCGATGAGGCCCGAAAGGTGGCGGTGATCTTTCGGCGGTCATCGCCGGCAAGCCGGCTCCTACAGGGGAAGGTCAGCGAGTCTGGACGACGACCTTGCCCACAGCCCGGCGCTGCCCCAGGTCATTGATCGCCTGGGCGGCTTGTTCCAGCGGATACACCTGCGACACCAGCGGCTTGAGCTTGCCTTCACCATACCAACTGAACAACTGCTGGAAATTCGCGGCATTATCCTGCGGCTGGCGCTGGGCAAACGAACCCCAGAACACCCCGACCACCGCGGCACCCTTGAGCAGCGCCAGGTTCACCGGCAGCTCCGGTATGCGCCCGCTGGCAAAACCCACCACCAGCAGGCGGCCGTTCCAGGCAATGGCACGGATGGCCTGGTCAAACAGGTCGCCACCCACTGGGTCGTAGATCACATCGGCGCCGTTGCCGTCGGTGAGGCGCTTGATCTCGTCTTTCAGGCTGGCTTCGCTGTAGTTGATCAGCTCATCGGCGCCGGCGGCCTTGGCCACTGCGAGTTTGTCGGCACTACTGGCGGCGGCGATTACCCGCGCGCCCATGGCCTTGCCGATCTCTACGGCGGCCAGGCCCACGCCACCGGAGGCGCCGAGCACCAGCAGGGTTTCGCCGGGTTGCAGGTTGGCGCGTTGTTTCAGCGCGTGCATGGAGGTGCCGTAGGTCATGCTGAAGGCGGCGGCGGTGTTGAAGTCCATGCTAGGCGGGATCGGCAGCACGTTGTAGCCGGGCACCGCGACCTGCTCGGCAAAACTGCCCCAGCCGGTCAGCGCCATCACCCGGTCACCGACTTTCAGGTGGCTGACCTTTTCCCCGACTTCACTGACCACGCCCGCCGCCTCGCCACCCGGCGAGAACGGGAAAGGCGGCTTGAACTGGTACTTGCCCTCGATGATCAGCGTGTCCGGGAAGTTGACCCCGGCGGCATGCACGTCCAGCAGGATTTCGTTCTTCTTGATCGCCGGGCTGGCGATCTCTTCCAGCACCAGGGTTTCGGCGGGGCCGAAGGCTTTGCACAGCACAGCTTTCATCGGACTATTCCTTTTGGCATCGTGGCCGATAAGTGTAGGAGGGTACGCCCGTGGGTCAACGAGCATGCCCGGGCCTGATAAGCCGCCATAAGCTTGTGCTCTGCCTTGCTAGCGTTATGCTACCCGGCAACCGAATGTGAGGAATGAACTGTGAAAGCGTGGATCCTGTTGATGCTGGCCCTGACGTTGCCGATGGCGGCCCAAGCCGAAGAAGCCAAAGAAGGCGAGGCGCCGAAGGTCAGCTATATCAGCCTGAGCCCGCCATTTGTGGGCAACTACGGCCTGGATGGCACGGCGAAACTCAAGGTGTTCAAGGCCGACATCGCCCTGCGCGTGACCGGCCCCGAAGCGGCTGCTGCCGTCAAAGCCAACGACGCGTTGATCCGTAATCAGCTGGTGGCGCTGTTCACCCAGCAGACCAACGAGGCTATGAGCACCGTTGAAGGCAAGGAAAAACTGCGCCAGGAAGCCCTCAAGCAAACCCAGCAAGTGATGAATGACGAGACCGGCAAACCGGTGGTGGAAGATCTGCTGTTCAACAACTTGATCATCCAGTAATCACCAATAGGGTGCGGTTTCAGGAAGCCAGGCTCTTCCTGAACCGCGCCAGTGCCACTGCAAAGAACACCAACCCAATCCCCGCCAGCGCCAGCAAGTCCGGCCACACCACGCTCACGCCCGCATCGCGGAACAGAATCGCCGCGCTCAAACTCACAAAATGCGTCGACGGCGAGCCCTGCATCACCCACTGCAACCACTCGGGCATGCTGTCCAACGGCGTACTGCCGCCGGAGAGCAGCAGCATCGGGATGATCACCGGGATTGCCAGCAGGCCGAACTGCGGCGTCGAGCGGGCGAGGGTGGCGAGGAAGATGCCCAGCGCGGTGCTGGCAAACAAGTACAGCGCCGTCACCAACAGAAACAAACTCAGCGACCCGGCCAGCGGCACGCCGAGCAAACCTTTGACCACCACTTCCAGCGACAGCCAAGTGCACAGCACCACCACCAGCATATTGCTCCAGATTTTCGCCAGCATGATTTCCAGCGCTGTCAGCGGCAATACCAGCAGATGGTCGAGGGTGCCGTGTTCGCGTTCACGCAGCAGCGCGGTGCCGGTCAGGATAATGGCGAGGATGGTGATGTTGTTGACGATCTGGATCACCGCCAAAAACCAGCCACCCTCCAGGTTGGTGTTGAACAGCGCGCGAGTCGTGAGCAGGGCGGGCGTCTGGCTGGCGGCGGCTTGCCCGCTGTAGGTCAGCAATTCCCGCTGGAAAATCCGCCCGATGTAGCCCGCGCCCATGAACGCCTGGCTCATGGCCGTGGCGTCCACGTTCACCTGCACGCCGGGTTGGCGACCGGCCAACAGGTCAGCCTGGAAGTTCGCCGGCACATTGATCACGAAGGTGTATTCGCCGCTGTCCATGACCCTGTCCAACTGGTCATAGGCCAACGGCGTGGGGGTTTGAAACTCGGGCGGCTGCAGCGCCTCGGCCAGTTGCCGCGACAGCGAACTGTGGTCTTCATCGACAAACGCCACGCTGGCGTTATGCACGCCGATCACCGAGCCGGCGGCGGGCATATAGATGGCGACGGTGAAGGCGTAGAACAGAAACAGCAGCAATACGCTGTCATGGCGCAGGCTGGTCAGTTCCTTGATCCCTAGGCGCAGGATGTGCGCGAACTTATGCATCAGGCCTCCTGCTTCTTGAGCATGACCAGGCTCAGCCCGGTAAACCCGACAAAGAACCCGAACAGCGCCAGGCATTGCGGCCACAACTGGCGCAGGTCCAAGGCCTTGGTGAAGGTGCCCACGGCGACATCCAGGAAGTGCCCCGCCGGAAACAGCATGCCCATCAACGCCGCTGCGCCTTCAAGGGACGAGCGCGGCACGATCAGTCCGGAGAATTGAATGGTCGGCAGGCTGGTGATGATCATGGTGCCGAGGATCGCCGCGATCTGCGTACGGGTGAACGCCGAAATCAGCAGGCCCATGCTGGTGGTCGCCAGCACATAGAGCAGGCCGCCGAACGCCAGCGTCAGGCCGCTGCCCTTGAACGGCACGCCGAACAGCCAGCGGTTCATCGCCACCAGTACTGCCAGGTTGACCAGGCTCACGGCCAGGTACGGCGCCTGTTTGCCGAGCAGGAACTCCAGGCGCGTCAGCGGTGTGGCGTAGAAGTTGGTGATCGAGCCCAGTTCCTTCTCGCGCACGATGCCGAGGGCGGTGAGCATCGCCGGGATAAACGCCAGGATCAGCGCCATCACACCGGGGCCGATGGCATTCACGCTGACCACGTCTTGGTTATAGCGAAAGCGCGTTTCCAGCTTGGCGGCCGCTGGGGTGTTGCGCGGCAGGCTGCTCAGTTCGGCCAGTTGCTGCAGGTTTTCCTGGTGCACGGCCTCGACATAGTTGCGGCTGGTTTCCGCGCGAAACGGCATGCCGCCATCGAGCCAGGCGGCCACGCTGGGCTGGCGGCCGGCGTAGAGATCGCGGCCAAAGCCGGGTGGTATCTCCAGGGCCAGTTTGATTTCTGAACGTTGCAGGCGCCGGTGCAATTCGGTTGAGTCCTGAATCGGCGGCTGCTCGGCGAAATAGCGTGAACTGCGAAATGCCTCCAGGTAGGCGCGGCTTTGCGGTGTCTGGTCCTGGTCGTAGACGGCGAAGGCGAGTTTTTCCACATCCAGGGAAATGCCGTAGCCGAAGATCACCATCATGAACATCGCGCCCAGCAACGCGAAGGCCATGCGCACCTTGTCGCGCAGCAGCTCTTTGCCTTCGCGGCTGGCCACGGCCAATAGGCGGGCCAGGCTGAAGCCGCGTTTGCTCACGGGAGGGGCACTGGTTTCGCTGACGGTCGCGGCGGGCGCAGTGGGCTCCGGTTCACCCTGGGCTTGCTCCAGGCAGGTGACGAACGCGGCTTCCAAGGTGTCGCCCTGGAACTGCCGTTGCAACGCATCCGGCGTATCGCAGGCGAGCACCTTGCCCGCGTGCATCAGGGAAATGCGGTCGCAGCGCTGGGCCTCGTTCATAAAGTGCGTGGACAGGAAAATTGTCACACCTTGTTCGCGGGACAGCTCGATCAGCAGTCGCCAGAAGTCATCCCGCGCCGCCGGGTCGACGCCCGACGTAGGTTCGTCGAGGATCAGCACTTCCGGGCGATGCAGCACCGCCACGGCCAATGACAAACGCTGACGCAAGCCGAGCGGCAGCTCGCCGGACGGTTGTTCGGCCACGTCAGCGAGGTCGAAACGCTGGATCAGCTCATCAATGCGCGGGCCGCTGTCTGCCTTGGGCAGGTCGAACAATTGCGCATGCAGCACCAGGTTCTGGCGCACGCTGAGCTCGCCATACAACGAGAAGCTTTGCGACATGAAGCCCACGCGCTTGCGGGTCGCGAGGTCCTTGGCGTTCACCGGATTGCCCAGCAGCGTCGCGCTGCCCTCGGTGGCGGGCATCAGGCCGGTGAGCACCTTCATGGTGGTGGTCTTGCCGCAGCCGTTGGAGCCGAGGAAGCCGAAGATCTCGCCGCGGCCAATGGCGAAGCTGACCTTGTTCACGGCGGTGAAATCGCCGAAACGCAGGGTCAGGTCGTGAGCTTCGATGGCGATATCGGCGATATCGGCGTTGTCGCTTTGCCGCGGTGGAATCACCAGCGGCTGGTTGTCGTGGGCGCTGTCGCCTTGGAAGTGGGTGAACGCTTCGTCCAGTTTGCCGCTGGCGGTCGCGCCCGCCAATTCACGGCTCAGGCCGTCCGCAATCAGCTTGCCGCGATCGAGCATCAGGCAATGTTCGAATTGCTCGGCTTCTTCCATGTAGGCCGTGGCCACCAGCAGTGTCAGTTGCGGGCGTTCGCTGCGTACGCTTTCGACCAGCTCCCAGAAGCGCCGACGTGACAGTGGGTCGACGCCGGTGGTGGGCTCGTCGAGAATCAACAGGTCCGGGTCGTGGATCAGCGCGCAACACAGGCCGAGTTTCTGCTTCATCCCACCGGAGAGCTTGCCCGCCGGGCGTTCGGCGAAGCGCGCAAGGTCGGTGGCCAGCAGCAGGTTGTGCATGCGTTGGTCGCAGTCGGCTTTCGACAGGCCAAACAGCGTGGCAAAGAAACGGATGTTTTCGCTGATGGACAACTCAGGATACAAGTTGCCGCCCAACCCTTGAGGCATGAAGGCGATGCGCGGGTACAGGCTGTTGCGGTGGCGGCGGTCTTCAATCGCACCACCAAGCACTTGCAGTTGACCGTCCTGAAGCTTTTTAACCCCGGCGATCAACCCCAGCAGGCTCGACTTGCCCGCGCCATCCGGTCCGATCAACCCGCAACGCGTACCGGCTGGCAGGCTGAACGTAATGTCGACCAGGGCCTGTTGCTTGCCGTAGCGATGGTTGATTGCCGTGGCTTGCAGCGCCAGGGCGCTCATCGCAGGTTGGCCGGCCAGTCGATATCAGCCGTGCGCACGTAGCCGGCGCCGGGCATGCCCGGTTTGGCTTGGGGCACGGCGCTGGGTTGGGTCAGGCGCAGTTTGACCCGGAACACCAGTTTCTGGCGTTCGTCTCGGGTTTCCACTTCCTTGGGGGTGAACTGGGATTTGGCGGCGACAAAGCTGATCTTGGCCGGCAGCGGTTGGCCGGGCAGGGCGTCGAGCAGAATGCGCGCATCGCTGCCGACGGTGAGCCGGCCGGTGACGGAGGCCGGCAGGTAGAGGTTCATGTATTGATCGTTGGGATCGATCAGCAACAGGACACGCCCGCCGGCGCTGAGTACTTCGCCTGGCTCGGCCAGGCGCAGTTGGATAATCCCGTCGATGGGCGCGCGTAGGCTGCTGTCGTCAATCTCGCTGGTGAGCTGGGCGACCTGGGCCTCGGCGGCGCCGATCGCGGCCTTCACCGAGTTGACTTGGGCTTGTGCTGCGATCACGGCCGCATTGCCGGTGTTCTGCCGCGCCTGCTGTTGGTCAATCAACTGGCTGCTGGCGAAGCCGCGTTTGTACAGCTCCTGGGTGCGCTTGAGTTCCTGGTTGGCCAGCAGTTGCTCGCTCTGGCGCAATTGCACGTTGGCCTCGGCGGCAGCGAAGTTTTCCTTGGCGCGCAGCACTTCGGCTTCGGCCTGGGCGCGCTGGGCTTCCAGCGTGCGAGTATCCATGCGTGCGAGCAGTTGGCCTTTGAGGACCTTGTCGCCTTCGTCCACCCGCACCTCTGCCAGGCGCCCTGGGATCTTGGCGGCGATCTGCACTTCGGTGGATTCCAGGCGGCCGTTGCCCATGCTCAGGCCTTCGGGCAAGCGGTCCTGGGTGGAGCGCCAGTAGCCGAAGCCACCGGCACCCAACAACAGGGCGATGAGGGCGATAGCGAAAAGACGGGAGGTGTGGTGGTTCGTCGACATGGCTGCTTCCTGCGGCATTAGCGTCCTAGTGTGAGCGGTTCGCCCCTGCGTAGTGTTGATACCCATCAACTGTAGGAGCGGGCTTGCCCGCGAAAAACGTCAACGATAACGCGTCCTCTCTGATTTGACGCGGTGTCCTGGCGTTTTTCGCGAGCAAGCTCTCTCCTACAGTGCTTAGCGCAGCGCCAGTACGGCGGCCCATTGCTCGGGCGTGACGGCCATCACCGAAAGCCGGCTGCCTTTTTGCACCAAAGGCATTTCGGCGAGGGCGGTTTGCTGTTTCAGGTAGCCCAGGCCCAGCACTTTGGGGAACGTCTGGACATGCGCGACGTTGATCGCGCTCCACGGATTTTTTTCCGGGGTGGCCTTGGCGTCGAAGTAGTGGCTATCGGGCTCCAGCGCGGTGGGGTCCGGGTAGGCCGCCTCGACGATTTTGCCGATGCCGGCAATGCCCGGCTCCGGGCAGCTGGAGTGGTAGAAGAAAAATTGGTCACCCACCGCCATGGCACGCAGGAAGTTGCGCGCCTGATAGTTGCGCACCCCGTCCCAGCGCGCTTCGCCGAGCTTTTCCAGGCCTTTGATAGAGAGTTCGTCGGGCTCGGATTTCATCAGCCAGTAGGCCATTTTGGGGCTCCTGAAAAAGGCAGTGGGCAAGTTGTCAGGCAATTTGGTGACAAACCGACAGTCGGTTGGCGTCAAGGTTTGCGTGTTGGTTCACGTTACCGCAGAATGCCGGCTTTTAAAGCTTGACGCAGCTGCAACGGACTACTTTGGAACGTTGTTGTCATCGTGTACGAGGTGCCTGCAGGGGGGCAATCGATGCAACGTAAACCGGATTTACTATGGATTTTGGTGATTTTGTTTGGTCTGGGCGTCGTGACCACCGGGTATGCCCAAAGCTTATGGTCGAACAAGACCGATGCTCCCGTTGAACTGGCTCAGCAGCAGCCGCAACCGTTCAAACGCTGACCCGTCTTCAAGGCGCCGCTGACTCCAGTGGCGTCTTCGCAATATACCAATGCTTATCAGTGACGGTGCCCGCCAACGGCACATCCCAGCTTGCCTGTGCCAACCGATCAACCTTCTGACATTCATGGGCCAGGCCCAGTAGCGTCGGCTTGCGCCAGCTCTGTCGCCGCGCCAGGTAAGCCAGGCTGCGATCGTAGAACCCGCCGCCCATGCCCAGGCGCCCCCCGGCATCATCGAACCCCACCAGCGGCAGCAGCACCAGGTCCAGCGCCCAGACTTTGCGTTGGCGGCTGATATTCACCCGTGGCTCCAGGATGCGAAAACGGTTGGGCAGCAGCTTTTCCCCAGGCCGTACACGCTGGAACACCATCTTGGTTCGCGGCCACGCGCTGAGCACCGGCAGGTAAGTGGCCTTGCCACGGCGCTGGGCGGCGCGCAGCAGCAGGCGCGGATCGATTTCACCGTCCGTCGGTAGATACAAAGAGATATGTTTGGCCCGGCGAAACAGCGGGTGCTGTGCCAGTTGCCGATATAGGCCGTGGGCGGCCTTGCGTTGCTCGCTCGGCGTGAGGGCGCGGCGGGCTTTACGCAACATGCGTCGAAGTTGCGGACGGGAAAGCGGCGCAGGTTCGGTCATGGTTTCGGCTCATAAAACAATGCCAGTCCGAGGACTGGCATTGAGTTTAGGAATTCAGGCTCCCCGACAGAGCCGCTGTCGACTTAGCCCTTGAACCCGAAAGTTCAAGGTGGAAGATGCAGTAGGCTTTAAGGCTTTCCGTCTAGCGGACATGCACACCAGCCCAACGTGCAACTTCCAGGGTAGTGCGAATCGGCTCAGGGACATCGCCGACTGGCAAACACGCCAGGGAGTGGGGCGAGTATACCTTAAACAGTCGCGGCAATCAGCCCTTGGGTGCGTCTGAATCGCTGGAAAGCACCAGATCGACACGCTCCAGCAGGTCACGCACCTGCTCACGCGTCGAGCCGCTGGCCTGTACGTCAGGGCGTTCCTGCTTATGCAGCAAATCGTGGGTAATGTTCAGCGCGGCCATCACGGCGATACGGTCTGCGCCGATCACTTTGCCGCTGCTGCGGATTTCGCGCATCTTGCCATCCAGGTAGCGGGCGGCGCTCACCAGGTTGTTGCGCTCTTCCTGGGGGCAGATGATCGAATATTCTTTATCGAGGATCTGCACGGTGACGCTATTGCTTGAACTCATGAGTCTTGCTCCAGGGCCTTCAGGCGCGAAATCATCGATTCGACCTTACGCCGGGCGATTTCGTTTTTTTCAATGAGGTGAGCGCGTTCCTCGCGCCAGGTCTTTTCCTGAGCTAATAGGAGTCCGTTTTGACTCTTAAGTTGCTCGACCCGAGTAATTAGCAGTTCGAGTCTGGCCATCAGCGCTTGCAGGTCGGTGTCTTCCATTGGGTTCCACTGGATTTGTCTGATGAATGGCAACTGCAGGATAAACGATCTGACGCCCTTGATAGTCTTGGTACGTCTGCCGGTGCTAGGATACAGCGCTCCATTCTAGACATTGCGCCGTCTGGCGCCTAGCTCACCATGCCCATTCAGAACTCCCCGTACGATGCTTTTTCCAAACTGCTGAGCACCAGCGGCCACCCTTGCTCGCCTGCCGAACTGCACGGCGTGCTGTTGGGCCGCAGCTGCACTGGCGTTGGCTTTGATGCCGACAACTGGCTGGCCGACGTGGCCGAGCTGCTGGAAACCGAACCGACCGAGAACGTGCGTAACGCACTGATCGGCCTGCAAGAGATGGTCAAGGGCGAGCTGACCGGTGATGACGTCACCGTGGTCCTGCTGCTGCCGACCGACGACGCGCCGCTCACCGAGCGCGCCGCCGCCCTGGGCCAATGGTGCCAAGGCTTCCTCCACGGTTTCGGCGTCAACGCCGGCGGCCTGGAACTGAGCACCGACGCCAAGGAAGTGTTGCAGGACCTCGCGGCGATCTCCCAGGTGCAAGACGCCCTGGAAGAGTCCGAAGATGGCGAAGGCGACTACATGGAAGTCATGGAATACCTGCGCGTCGCGCCGTTGCTGCTGTTCACCGAGACCAAGAAGTCCGCTGAGCCAGCCGCGCCCAAGCCTTCGCTGCACTAAGAAAGGAAGTCCATCTGCCCATGATCCATATCCCCCGAGCGGAATACACCCGACGCCGCAAGGCGCTGATGGCGCAGATGGAACCCAACAGCATCGCGATCCTGCCGGCTGCCGCCGTGGCGATCCGCAACCGTGATGTCGAGCACGTGTACCGCCAGGACAGTGACTTCCAGTACCTGAGCGGTTTCCCGGAGCCGGAAGCGGTGATCGTGCTGATGCCCGGTCGCCAGCACGGCGAGTACGTGCTGTTCTGCCGCGAGCGCAACGCCGAACGCGAACTGTGGGACGGCCTGCGCGCCGGCACCGAAGGCGCGATCCGTGACTTTGGCGCCGACGACGCGTTCCCCATCACCGATATTGACGACATCCTGCCCGGCCTCATCGAAGGCCGCGACCGGGTGTACTCGGCCATGGGCAGCAATGCCGAGTTTGACCGGCACCTGATGGAATGGATCAACGTGATCCGCTCCAAGGCCCACCTGGGCGCCCAGCCACCGAACGAATTCGTTGCCCTGGATCATCTGCTCCACGACATGCGCCTGTATAAATCGGCTGCGGAAGTAAAGGTGATGCGCGAGGCCGCGCGAATCTCCTGCGCCGCCCACGTGAAGGCGATGCTGGCCAGCCGTGCCGGTCTCCATGAGTTCAGCCTGGAAGCCGAGCTGGATTATGAATTCCGCAAAGGCGGCGCGAAAATGCCAGCCTACGGCTCCATCGTCGCCGCCGGGCGCAACAGCTGCATCCTGCATTACCAGCAGAATGACGCGGTGCTCAAGAACGGCGATCTGGTGCTGATCGACGCCGGCTGCGAGATCGACTGCTACGCCAGCGACATCACCCGCACCTGGCCGGTCAATGGCAGGTTTTCGCCGGAACAGAAGGCGATCTACGAAATTGTGCTGGCTTCCCAGGAAGCCGCGTTTGCCGAGATCGCCCCGGACAAGCATTGGAACCAGGCGCATGAGGCAACCGTGCAGGTGATCACCGCCGGGTTGGTGAGGCTGGGATTGTTGCAGGGTGACGTCGACGAGTTGATCGCCAGCGAAGCCTATAAAGCCTTCTACATGCACCGCGCCGGCCACTGGCTGGGCATGGATGTGCATGACGTGGGCGAGTACAAAGTGGGCGGTGAATGGCGGGTGCTGGAAGTTGGCATGGCGTTGACCGTGGAGCCGGGCATCTACATTTCGCCGGACAACCCGAACGTGGCAAAGAAATGGCGTGGCATTGGCGTACGCATCGAGGACGACGTGGTAGTGACCAAGCAAGGCTGTGAAATCCTGACCAGTGGCGTGCCCAAGACCGTCGCTGAAATTGAAGCGCTGATGGCGGCTGCCCGATGAGCCGGGTCAACCTGGCAATCATTGGCGGCGGCCTGGTCGGCGCCAGCCTGGCGCTGGCGTTGCAGGCTGGGGCCAAAGCGCGCGGTTGGAAGATCGTGCTGATCGAGCCCTTTGCGCCGGGCGACAGCTACCAGCCGAGCTACGATGCGCGTTCTTCGGCGCTCTCCTACGGCGCCCGGCAGATTTATCAGCGCCTGGGCCTGTGGCAGGACATTTCGCGCCGCGCCGAACCGATCAAGCAAATCCATGTGTCTGATCGTGGGCGTTTCTCCACCGCGCGCTTGTCTGCCATGGAAGAGGGCGTGCCGGCCCTCGGCTACGTGGTGGAGAACGCCTGGCTGGGCCAATGCCTGTGGCAGGGCCTGGACAAAGACGTGGTCAGCTGGCGTTGCCCGGCCGAAGTCACACGCATGGAGCCGCTGCCCGACGGCTACCGCCTGACCCTCAATGATGAAACCGTGCTGGAATGCGACCTCGCCGTGCTGGCTGACGGTGGCCGTTCCGGCTTGCGCGAGCAGTTGGGCATCGGCGTGAAAACCCGCCCGTACAACCAGAGCGCGTTGATCGCCAACATCACGCCAAGCGAATCCCATAACGGCGAAGCCTTCGAACGTTTCACCGACGAAGGCCCGATGGCCCTGTTGCCGCTGCCGGACAACCGCTGCGCACTGGTGTGGACGCGCATCGGCATGGACGCCCAGCGCCTGGCCAATCTCGATGAGCGCAGCTTCTTGAGTGAATTGCAGGGCGTGTTCGGCTACCGTCTGGGTACGCTTAAGCAAGTGGGCGCCCGTCATCTGTACCCGCTGACATTGGTGGAAGCCGAGGAGCAAGTACGCTCGCACTTGGCGATTCTCGGCAATGCCGCTCACAGCTTGCACCCGATTGCCGGGCAGGGCTTCAACCTGTCCCTGCGCGATGCGAATGCGCTGGCCGAGGCCTTGCTGGCCGGACCGCAAGTGCCAGGTGACCTGGCGACCTTGCAAGGCTATCGCGAGCGTCAGCGCCTGGACCAGAAACTCACCGTGGGCTTCTCCGACCAGGTCACGCGCCTGTTCGGCAGCGCCCAGCCGCTGGTCGCCCTGGGCCGCAATATGGGCCTGCTGGGCCTGGACTTGCTGCCGCCGGCCAAGCGCTGGTTCGCCCGTCAGGCCATGGGCCTGGGCACGCGTCCCGATGCGTAAGTGGTTGATCGAGCGCCTGGGCAAGGCGCGGTTGTTGCGTTGGATCATGACCTTGTATCCGCCCTACTTGGGTGCGGGAGTGAGCGTGCGGCACATGAGCACCGATTTTCGTCACGTCAAAGTGCGCATGGGCCTGGGCTGGTACAACCGCAACTATGTCGGCACGCAGTTCGGCGGTAGCCTGTATTCGATGGTTGATCCGTTCTACATGCTGATGCTGATGGAGAACCTGGGCCGCGATTACATCGTGTGGGACAAGGCCGCGAGTATCGACTTCATTTCGCCGGGCAAAGGCCCGGTGTACGCGGAGTTCTCCATCGACGACGCCTTGCTCGATGAGGTCCGCCGGCAGACCGAAGGAGGCGAGAAGTACTTGCCCCACCTGAAGGTCCAGATTCATGACGGCTCCGGCACCCTGGTGGCGCAGGTCGACAAAACCCTTTACGTGCGGCGCAAGCCGCCAGTGAGACAGGCTTAAAGCATGGACATGCGCGCAGATGTGCTGATTGTCGGGGCCGGAATGGTCGGAAGCGCCCTGGCGCTGGCGTTACAGGGCAGTGGCCTGCAGGTGCTGCTGCTCGACGGCAGCCCGCTGAGCGTCAAGCCGTTCGACCGCGAGGCCGCTTTCGAACCGCGCGTGAGCGCCTTGTCGGCCGCGAGCCAGCGCACCCTTGAGCGCCTGGGCGTGTGGGACGGCATTGTGTCGCGCCGCGCCAGCCCTTACGGCGAGATGCAGGTGTGGGACGGCAGCGGCACCGGTCAGATTCACTTTTCGGCCGCCAGCGTGCATGCCGAGGTGCTGGGGCATATCGTCGAGAACCGCGTGGTGCAGGATGCGCTGCTCGACCGTCTGCACGACTGCGACCTGGGCCTGTTGGCCAATGCGCGCCTGGAACAGATGCGCCGTTCCGGCGATGACTGGCTGCTAACCCTGGCTGACGGCCGCACGTTACGCGCGCCGCTGGTGGTGGCGGCCGATGGCGCCAACTCCGCCGTGCGCCGCCTGACCGGCACCGCGACCCGCGAATGGGATTACCTGCATAACGCCATCGTCACCAGCGTGCGCAGCAGCCAGCCGCACCAGCGCACTGCGTGGCAACGCTTTACCGACACCGGCCCACTGGCGTTCTTACCGCTGGTGCGCGATGGTCAGGAGGATTGGTGTTCGATCGTCTGGTCGACCACGCCTGCTGAGTCTGAGCGCTTGATGGCGCTGGATGATGCAAGCTTCTGCCGTGAGCTGGAGCGCGCCTTTGAGGGGCGGCTCGGTACGGTGGTAAGCGCCGACCCGCGCGTCTGCGTGCCACTGCGCCAGCGCCACGCCAAGCGCTATGTGGCCGAAGGCCTGGCGTTGATTGGCGACGCGGCTCACGTCATCCATCCCTTGGCGGGGCAGGGTGTGAACCTGGGTTTCCTGGATGCGGCGACATTGGCTGAAGTCTTGTTGTCGGCAACCGAGCGCGGCGAGCGCCTGGCCGATGTGAAGGTGTTGAGCCGCTACGAGCGTCGACGCATGCCGCATAACCTGGCGTTGATGGCGGCAATGGAAGGGTTTGAGCGACTGTTCCAGGCCGATCAACTGCCGCTGCGCTGGTTGCGTAATGCCGGATTGAAGATGGTCGATCAAATGCCCGAAGCCAAGGCCGTGTTTGTGCGCCAGGCGCTGGGGCTGAGCGGGGATCTGCCGGAGCTGGCCAAGCCCTGACATTGAAATACGACCTCTGTGGGAGCCGGCTTGCCCGCGATGAGGCCATAAGCCGCACTGCAAATCCCGGCCATGCAACATCTGGTAACGCCTCCACCGAGCGCTACCAAATGTGAGTCCTTATCATTTGCCCACTTTTTGCAAATGAGAGACCGCACCCATGTTGGCACCCAAGCGCCTCCTGACTGCCCTGGCACTCACCCTGATCGGCAGCACCACCGTGCAGGCCGCCGACGAAGTGGTGGTCTACTCCTCGCGCATCGACGAACTGATCAAGCCGGTGTTCGATGCCTACACCAAAAAAACCGGCGTGCAGGTGAAGTTCATCACCGACAAGGAAGCCCCGCTGATGCAGCGCATCAAGGCCGAGGGCGAAAACGCCACCGCCGACCTGCTGCTCACCGTCGATGCCGGCAACCTCTGGCAGGCTGAGCAAATGGGCATCCTGCAACCGTTCACCTCCCCGGTGATCGACAAGAACATCCCCCTGCAATACCGTTCTTCCAAACACACCTGGACCGGCCTGAGCCTGCGCGCGCGGACCATCGCCTATTCCACCGACCGGGTAAAACCGGGTGACCTCACCACCTACGAAGCCTTGGCCGACAAGCAGTGGGAAGGCCGCCTGTGCCTGCGCACGGCGAAAAAGGTCTACAACCAGTCGCTGACCGCCACCCTGATCGAAACCCATGGCGCGGCCAAGACCGAAGAGATCGTCAAGGGTTGGGTGAACAACCTGTCCACCGACGTGTTCTCCGATGACATTGCCGTGCTGGAGGCCATCAACGCCGGGCAATGCGACGTGGGCATCGTCAACACCTACTACTATGGTCGCTTGCACAAGCAGAAGCCGGACCTGGCGGTAAAACTGTTCTGGCCGAACCAGGGTGACCGTGGTGTGCACGTGAACCTATCGGGCATCGGCCTGACCCAACACGCTCCGCACCCGGAAGCCGCCAAGGCACTGGTGGAGTGGATGACCACGCCTGAGGCGCAGAAGATCTTTGCCGACGTGAACCAGGAATTCCCGGCCAACCCGGCCGTGCCGCCGTCGGCGGAAGTGGCGAGCTGGGGCAAGTTCGTGGCGGACACCTTGCCGGTGGAAGTGGCGGGCAAGCGCCAGGCCGAGGCGATCCGGTTGATGGATCGAGCTGGCTGGAACTAAATTTGTAAAACGCCGCAGATCGAAATGTGGGAGCGGGCTTGCTGTGGTGAGCGGGCTTGCCCCGCGCTGGGCTGCGCAGCAGCCCCCTCCCAGATTCGATTGTGGTGTTTTCAAGCTATTCACTCACTGAGAACTGACTTTGGCCCACCCCGCCCAACGCCGCTGGTACCTGCCGGTCTTCACCGTCGCCGCCCTGGTGCTGCTGCCGCTGAGTGTGCTGTTGCTGTCCTGGCAAAGTATCGACGCACAAATCTGGTCCCACCTCTGGGAAACCCAGATGCCGCGCCTGCTGGGCAACACCCTGACCCTGGTGTTGGGTGTCGGTGTCGGCGTGACCCTGCTGGGCGTGAGCCTGGCCTGGCTGACCAGCCTCTGTGAGTTCCCCGGTCGGCGTTGGCTCGACTGGGCGTTGATGCTGCCGTTTGCCATTCCTGCGTACGTCCTGGCTTTTGTGTTTGTCGGCTTGCTGGATTTCTCCGGCCCGGTGCAAACCTTGCTGCGCGAATGGTTCGGCAGCGGCTTGAGGCTGCCACGGGTACGTTCCACCGGTGGAGTGATCATCGTGTTGGTGCTGGTGTTCTACCCCTACGTTTACCTCCTGGCGCGCAGCGCATTCCTGGCCCAGGGCAAAGGCCTGATGGAAGCGGCGCGGGTGTTGGGGCAATCGCCGTGGCGAGCGTTCTGGCATGTGGCCCTGCCCATGGCGCGGCCGGCGATTGGGGCCGGGGTGGCCCTGGCATTGATGGAAACCCTGGCGGATTTCGGTGCGGTCTCGGTGTTCAACTTCGATACCTTTACCACAGCCATCTACAAGACCTGGTACGGCTTTTTCAGCCTATCCAGCGCCGCCCAGTTGGCCAGCCTGTTGCTGCTGGTGGTGATGCTGGTGCTGTATGGCGAGCGCCGAGCACGCGGCGCCAGCCGGCCGAGCAACGAGCGGCCACGGGGCAAGGCGCTGTATCACCTGCGCGGGTTCAAGGCGGCGGCGGCCAGTGGTTGGTGTGGGCTGGTGTTCGCCTGCGCTTTTGTCATCCCGATGCTGCAACTGGTCGCCTGGTTCTGGCAGCGCGGTCGCTTCGATCTGGATGAGCGCTACTCCGGCTTGATAGTTCACACGCTTTATCTGGGCGGGATCGCCGCCTTGATCACGGTCAGTGTGGCGCTGGTGCTGGCCTTCGCCAATCGGCTGGCACCGACGCGGGCGATCCGCTCCGGCATTAGTCTGGCCAATGTCGGTTATGCCTTGCCGGGTTCGGTGCTGGCGGTGTCGATCATGTTGGCGTTCAGCTATCTGGACCGTGAACTGGTGGTGCCGTTGTCCGGCTGGCTCGGCGGCGCGGGCAAGCCCTTGCTGTTGGGTAGCCTGTCGGCGCTGGTGCTGGCGTATCTGGTGCGATTCCTGGCAGTGGCCTATGGGCCGCTGGAAAACAGCCTGGCGCGCATCCGGCCCTCGTTGCCGGAGGCAGCGCGCAGCCTTGGCGTCAGCGGCCCACGACTGTTTTGCAAAGTGTATCTGCCGTTGCTGCTGCCGGGGACCTTGAGTGCAGCGCTGTTGGTCTTCGTCGATGTGCTCAAGGAAATGCCCGCGACCCTACTGATGCGCCCGTTCGGCTGGGACACGCTGGCGGTGCGGATCTTTGAAATGACCAGTGAAGGCGAATGGGCACGGGCTTCTCTGCCCGCGTTGACACTGGTGCTGGTCGGCCTGTTGCCGGTGATCGGGCTGATTCGACGCTCCGCCCGGCAAATCGGTTAGGTGCCAGTCCTACAGCTTGCGGCTACAATGCGCGGCATTCGGTGCGCTTCGTCTTTCGGAGCGGGTCGCTGGGCGTGGCTGCAGGCCTTGTAATTCAAGGCGTTCAGCACGAACAGTAGCTCCGCGCACCTTCGCCACGCCCGGAAGGAGAAACCCATGGGACAGCGTACGCCTCTGTATGACCTGCATCTCGCCCTCGGCGCGAAAATGGTCGATTTTGGCGGTTGGGATATGCCTCTGCACTACGGCTCGCAAGTTGAAGAACACCATCAGGTGCGACGCGACTGCGGGGTGTTCGATGTATCTCATATGACCGTGATCGATGTCACCGGCCCCCAGGCCAAGGAATGGCTCCAGTACCTGCTGGCCAACGATGTCGAACGTCTGCATGGCTGCGGCCGTGCGTTGTATAGCGCCATGCTCAACGAAAAGGGCGGCGTGGTGGACGACATGATTGTCTACCGCACGCAAGCCGCTTATCGGCTGGTGGTGAATGCTGCTACCCGTGACCAAGACATGGCCTGGATGCACGCGCAACTGGGCAATTACCAGGTGCAGCTGCATGAACGCCCTGAGTTGGCCATGCTCGCCATCCAAGGCCCCCACGCCCGGCAGAAGATCGCCGAGTTGGTCACGCAGTCTCGCAGCACGCTGATTCACCAGCTCAAGCCTTTCGAAGGCCAGGCCGATGGCGATTGGTTTATCGCACGCACGGGTTACACCGGCGAAGATGGACTGGAGATTGTCCTGCCGGCTGATCAGGCGCCGGGCTTTTTCAACGATCTGGTAGGCGCCGGTATTTCCCCCATTGGCCTCGGTGCTCGCGATACTCTGCGCCTGGAAGCCGGTATGAACCTCTACGGCCAGGACATCCATCAGGAGGTTTCGCCGTTGGCATCGAACATGGCCTGGAGCATTGCGTGGGAGCCGGCCGAGCGCAATTTCATCGGCCGCGCCGCGCTGGAAGCGGAAAAAACGGCGGGTGTGCAGTTCAAACTGGTCGGGCTGGTACTGGAAGAACGTGGGGTTTTACGCGCTCACCAGGTGGTTCGTATCGCCAATATTGGCGAAGGGGAGATCACCAGTGGTAGTTTCTCTCCTACGCTGAGCAAATCCATTGCCCTGGCGCGAGTACCGACGGCAACCGCTGATCGGGCCGAAGTGGAAATCCGCGGCAAGTGGTACCCGGTTCGAGTGGTCAAACCGACCTTCGTGCGCCATGGCAAAACCTTGATCTAACCTATTTCCGGCAGGCCAATGGCCGCTGACATTACTTCTTGAGGACACAGATTATGAGCGATATCCCTGCCGACCTGCGTTTTGCCGAAAGCCACGAATGGGCACGCCTGGAAGCTGACGGCACCGTGACCGTCGGTATCTCCGACCATGCTCAGGAAGCGTTGGGTGATGTGGTGTTTGTTGAGCTGGCTGAAGTCGGCGCTACGTTTGAAGCCGAAGGCCAGGCGGGTGTGGTTGAGTCGGTGAAGGCTGCTTCGGATATCTACGCCCCGGTTGCCGGCAAAGTGATTGCAGTCAACGAGGAACTGAGCGGTAGCCCTGAGCTGCTGAACTCCGACCCGTACGGCGCGTGGATCTTCAAGCTCAAGCCAAGCAACCCGGCTGATCTGGAAAAACTGCTGGATGCTGCTGGCTACAAAGCCGCCATCGGCGAGTAAACGCAAAACCCACTGTGGGAGCGGGCTTGCTCGTGAAAGCGGAATGTCAGTCACTGAATGTGTTTCTGATACACCGCTTTCGCGAGCAAGCCCGCTCCCACATTGGATTGTGTCAGCTGTGAGTGCTTAGTTCGCTTTCAGAACCGCTTTCACTGCTGCCACCGACCGCTCCACATCCGCCTCCGTCATCGCCGTGAACATCGGCAACGACACAATCAAACGACCGACTTTTTCCGCCACCGGGAACATGCCTTCCTTGAAGCCCTGTGCCCGATAAAGACTCAGCAGGTGGATTGGCGGGTAGTGATAGCCAATGCCGACGCCGTGGGCCTGCATCTGTTCCATGAAGGTGGCGCGGGCCGGCTGGCCGTCCTGGCGTTCCGGTAGCACCAGTTGGAACAGGTGCCAGTTGCTGTTTTCGAAGTCGGCTGGTGGCAGTTGTGCGCCGTACTTCTCTTCAAAATCACTGCCAAAGCATTTGAAATAGTGCCGCGCCAGGTGCTGGCGATGCGTGGTGATCTGCTCGATATGGGCAAACTGCCCCAAGCCAATGGCTGCGGCGATGTCGGTCATGTTGAATTTGCCGCCCAGCACATCCACATCCAAGCCATCGAAGCCGGTGCGGGTCACGCCTTGCAGGCGATACTTCTCCGCCAGCCGCGCTTCTTCGGCGTTGTTCAAGACCAGGCAACCGCCCTCGGAAGAAGTGATGTTCTTGTTGGCCTGAAAGCTGAACGACACGAAATCACCGGTGGCGCCAATGCGTTGGCCATCCCAGCTCGACCCCAGTGCCTGGGCCGCGTCTTCGACGATGCGCAGGTTGTACTTGTTCGCCAGTGCATACAGCATCGGCATGTCCAGCGGCAGGCCGGCCAGGTAAACCGGGATGATCGCCTTGGTACGTGGGGTAATCGCGGCTTCCAACTGGGCCAAGTCGATGTTGCGGGTGACCGGGTCGATATCGGCAAACACCGGCGTGGCGCCGACTTCCAGGATCACGTTGGCCGTGGCAACCCAGGAGATCGGCGTGGTGATGACTTCATCGCCAGGCCCGATCCCTGCAATGCGCAAGGCAATCTCCATGGTGCAGGTGCCCGAGTTGAAGGTGCGCACCGGCCGGCCGCCAAAGTATTCCGACAGCTGAGCTTCGAATGCCTGCACTTTCGGCCCGCTGGTGATCCAGCCCGAGCGCAGTACATCGCCGACCGCCGCGATGGTGGCTTCATCAATGGTGGGTTTGGAGAACGGCAGGAAGGGCTGTTGGCTCATGACGACGAAGGCATCCGTTTCAGATTGGCGATGAGTAGGCGAGGTATCAGTACCGGCATGGTTGCACGGCTTGACTGAATATAGCCTGTCGCCTGTGAATGAATCGTCACCGTCCGGGCAAAAAAATGCCGCTTCAACAGCGGCATTCTCTACCGGGCTTTATCAGCTGTGAAAGCAGGAATGCTTACGTAGTGCTCAGCCGCGATGATCATAGGAATTGAAGACAAAAAAATACCGCTGTTCAAAGCGGTATTTTTTACTAAACCCGAGTTATTCGGTAACGGCGTTTTTCGCGAGGATGGCGTTGGCCAGCTCCATATCCGTGGCTTGCAGGCCAGGGTTGTCGGCGCGGACTTTCTGCATGGCGGCTTCCAGGTACGGGCCACGGATGCCGCCGTCGCTGGCAACAAAGCTGCCTGCGTCGTCTTGCGCAGCGACCACCAGCTTATGGTCCTTGAAGGTCAGGTACGTCGAGCCGGTAGTGGCGCCCGACGAGATGACATTGCGCCAGAAACTGTCGGCCATGGCTGAACCGACTGGGAGGGAAAGCACAGCAAGGGTTGCGACAGCATATTTGAGACGCATGATGGGTGACTCCGGGTGGGTTATCTGTACTTTATGATTGTAGTTAACCCAACCGAGTTCCATCACTGACTAAACAGTTTCAACCCTTAACACCACACCATCCTGGCCAACCACCCGGACTTGAGCGCCTACGGGACTGTCTGGACCCGTCACCATCCACACGCCGTCACCGACTTTTACCTTGCCCCGGCCATCCACAATCGCTTGATGCACCATGAATGTGCGGCCGATCAATTCCGAACCGCGTTCGTTGAGGCCCGGCTGGTCGCTGGCTTTGGCACTGCTGCGCTGGCGCTTCCACCAATACACGGCTGTCAGGATCGACAACACGGCAAACAACAGAAGTTGCCACTCCAGCCCCAAAGGCGGCACCAGGAACTTGATCACGCCCACGGCTGCCGCGGCGATGCCCATCCACAGCAGGTAACCACCGGCGCCGAATACTTCAAGAATCAACAGGACCGTACCCAGCGCCAGCCAATCCCAAAACGACAGATGCTGCAGGAAATCCCACATGGCGCTGGCCTCAGCCTTTCTTGTTGTCGAACGTTGCCTTGACGATTTCGCCGATACCGCCGACCGCACCGATCACTTGGCTGGCTTCCAGCGGCATCAGGATGACCTTGCTGTTGTTGGCCGATGCCAGCTTGCCCAGCGCATCGATGTATTTCTGCGCGACAAAGTAGTTGACCGCTTGCACGTTGCCCGACGCAATCGCTTCCGACACCACCTGGGTCGCGCGGGCTTCGGCTTCGGCCTGACGCTCACGGGCTTCGGACTCAAGGAATGCCGCCTGTCGGCTACCTTCGGCCTCCAGGATCTGCGCTTGCTTCTTGCCTTCGGCGGTCAGGATTGCCGACGCTCGCAGGCCTTCAGCCTCAAGGATTTGCGCACGCTTGATGCGCTCGGCTTTCATCTGGCCCGACATGGCGGCCATCAGGTCGGCAGGCGGGCTGATGTCCTTGATCTCGATACGGGTGATCTTGATGCCCCACGGTGCGGTGGCTTCGTCCACGGTTTTCAGGAGTTTTTCGTTGATGCCGTCACGCTGGCTGAGCATGGCATCCAGCTCCATGGAACCGAGCACGGTACGGATGTTGGTTTGCAGCAAGTTGCGGATGGCGTGTTCGAGGTTGTTGACCTCGTACGCGGCCTGGGCGGTGTTGACCACCTGGAAGAAGCACACGGCGTCGATCTGCACGGTGGCGTTGTCGGCGGTGATGACTTCCTGGGGCGGGATATCCAGCACGCTTTCCATCACGTTGATCTTGCGACCGATGCGGTCCATGACCGGGATGATGATGTTCAGGCCAGGCTTGAGGGTGTTGGTGTAGCGGCCGAAACGCTCGACTGTCCACTGGTAACCCTGGGGGACGACCTTGAAGCCCATGAACAGGATGGCGATGGCCAAGCCCACGAAAAGAAGCAGTACGGTTCCGATCTGCATAGCGATTCCCTATCTGAATGTGTCAGTGAAACGACGTTGGGCCGATTGTAACGGTGTTGTCACCGATAAGAACGGTTTCACTGCTCATCAAATAAAGGATTTGTTACCGAATCCCCAGGTGTCACTCGTAACACTTCCGCCATCGTGGTCAGCCCCGTCTCGACCTTATGCAGGCCAGCCATGCGCAGGCTGCACATACCTTGGGCAATCGCCGCCTGGCGCAAGGCCTGTACATCGGCGCCGGGTGTGATCAGCATCTTGAGCGCTTGGTTCAGCACCATGATTTCGTAAACACCCGCTCGGCCCCGATAACCGCTGTGTCGACATTCCACGCATCCGACCGCCTCATGGACCTCACCCAGCGTCGGCTTGCAGTGAGGACACAGAACCCGCACCAACCGCTGCGCCATCACCCCCAATAACGTGGCCTTGATCAAATAGTGAGCAATGCCCAGTTCTTGCAAACGGCTGATGGCGCTGGGTGCGTCGTTGGTATGTAGGGTCGACAGCACCAGATGCCCGGTCAGTGCGGCCTGGATCGCCATTTCGGCGGTCTCCTGGTCGCGGATCTCGCCAATCATGATGATGTCCGGGTCCTGGCGCAGCAGGGCGCGGATGCCGCTGGCGAAGGTCAGGTCGATGTTGTGCTGCACCTGCATCTGGTTGAACGCCGGCTCGACCATTTCAATCGGGTCTTCCACGGTGCATAGGTTGACCTCCCGGGTCGCCAGTTGCCTGAGCGTGGTGTAGAGCGTGCTGGTCTTGCCCGAACCGGTCGGACCGGTCACCAGGATGATGCCGTGGGTCTGGCGCGTCATGGATTGCCAGCGTTGCTGGTCATCAGCCGACAAACCCAGCTGGTCAAAGCCCTTGAGCAGGACCTGCGGGTCGAAAATCCGCATTACCAGCTTCTCGCCAAACGCCGTAGGCAAGGTGGAAAGGCGCAGCTCAACTTCCACGCCCGCCGGGCTTTTGGTCTTGACCCGTCCGTCCTGGGGCCTGCGTTTTTCTGCCACGTTCATGCGACCCAGGCTTTTCAGGCGGCTGACGACGGCCATCGTCACCTGGGGCGGAAATTGATAGACGTCGTGCAGCAGCCCGTCGATGCGAAACCGCACACGCCCTTGTTCACGGCAGGGTTCGACATGGATATCACTGGCGCGCTGGGCGAACGCGTACTGCAGCAGCCAATCGACGATATTAACGATGTGCGCGTCGTTGGCATCCGGTTCCTGGTCGCTGGCGCCAAGGTTGAGCAGGTCGACATTGCCAGGCGCCGTGACCTTTTGATCGGCGCTGCTGACGGATTTCGCCAGTCGGTAGAACTCATCGATACAGCGCGTAATGTCCTGGGGATTGGCGACCACGCGTTTGATCGAGCGCTTGAGCACCTGCGCAAGCCCGGCTTCCCAGCTGGTGACATGGGGCTGGGCGCTGGCGATGGTAACGGTTTGCGCATCCACCGCCACCGCGAGGATGGCGTGGCGCTGGGCGAATGCGTGGGACATCAGCGGCACCACTGTCGCCACGTTGATCTTCAACGGGTCGATGCGCAGATAAGGTTGCCTGGCCTGCTGGGCGAGCCATTCGGTCAGGGTTTCCAGGCATGCGCCTTGGGCTGCGATGCTCTCTAGTGGATGCTGGGTGTTGCTGGCCGGCAGCGCCGACAAGCGGTGGGCGAGTTCAGGCGTGATCAGCCGCCCTTCGACCAAAGCCGGCAACAGCTGATGCAGTTCCAATCGTTGATCAACCGGCATGAAGGTTTTCCTGGGTGGCAGTGGGTGTAAATCCCAGGCTAGCCAGCCCCTGAATATCTGCCTCCCAGCGTGTATTGCAGGCTTTTACTGGGCGACCGCCACCACCGCTTGAGGCCCCATGGAGTCAGCCGACCACACATCCAGCGTGCACACGCTGATCAGGTTTCGAATCTTTTCACCGATCACTTGCGCGCGGTGCCAGCTCAGGCCGTCCATCATGATGTCGATGTTCAGCAGGTCACCTTCCCGGTTCACCATGACCTGTCGCGGCGTGAGGAATTGCAGCGCGAAATAGTTGAGGACTCGGCACAAAACATCAGGCTCCGCCTCGGCAACGATCCGGTAATGCGCCTGGCAATGAACGCTGGTGACGGCCCACGCATCGACGCGGGTAATAGGGTGGGTGGTTTCAACGGCGTGCATGGGAAAGCTCCAGATTCGACTGTAGAAATTTTTACATTCGCCAACGGAGATTTCTTATCTAAGATGAGGCTGTTTCAGGATTAATCGAATTGATCAATTCAAGACAAGCACCATTTAGGGTATTTATATGCACAGTGAGTTGGACGCCTACGACCGCCGTATCCTGGCCTTGCTGCAGGAGGACGCCTCGCTGTCCAGTGCTCAGATCGCCGAGCAGGTCGGCTTATCCCAGTCACCGTGCTGGCGGCGTATTCAACGTCTCAAGGAAGAGGGGGTAATTCGCGGCCAGGTGACGTTACTGGACCGCAAGAAGATCGGCCTCAACACGCAGATCTTTGCCGAGGTCAAACTCAACGCCCACGGCCGCTCCAACTTCACCGAGTTCACCGACGCGATTCGCGGGTTTCCGGAAGTGCTGGAGTGTTATGTGCTGATGGGGGCGGTGGATTTTCTGTTGCGTATCGTCACCTCGGATATCGAGGCGTACGAGCGGTTTTTCTTCGAGAAGTTGTCGATGGTGCCGGGGATTCAGGAGGTCAATTCGATTGTGGCGTTGTCGGAGATCAAGTCCACCACCAGCCTGCCAGTGTTGCGCTGACAGGCTGGAGGTAGCGATTTTACAGACGCAGCAGCGTCTTCCACGCACGGTTCTGGTACACCGCAATCGCCTGATGCATCCGCGCATCCAGCGACTCATCGGTAATCGGCTGGTTAGCCAGTTGTGCCAACTTGTTGAGCTCGCCGTATAGACGGTCCAGTTCCGGGGTGTCCACCACATGACGCGCATGGTGCAGCCAGGCCTGGATGCGTTCGATGCGCGGCAGTTGCTCGGCCAGGTCTTCCGGCTGTTGCTGGTAGCGCGGCAGTTGCAGGGCGACGGCGTCTTCGGCCAGCAGGCGTGGCAGCCAGTTGGTGATTTGTGCAGCGCCCTGGCGGTTGCCACGCACGTTGCGGTCGGCGGTCCAGGTACGGGCCAGCAGCCAGCGTGAAGCGTTTAGTGAGAACAGGCCCCAGCGTACGTCTTCCAGTTCTTCGGCGAACTGTTCCGGCGCGGCTTTGCGGATGTCTTCGTCGTCGTCACCGGCTTGCACCAGTGGGCGCCAGTCTTCCAGCAGGGCATCCAATGCGCTGCGCAGCTCGCTGGTGGATTGACGTGGTGCTGCCTGGCCGAGGCTGCCGACCAAGGCGCGCAGTTCGCCGAGGTTGTCGACCCAATCTTGCAGCAGGCGCCAGTGGCCATTGAAGCGGTATTGCTCGGCCAGGCGTTGGCTGCTGCCCAGCAGGTGCCACATGATCGCGGCGAAGGCATCGTCCAGCGGCATTTCAGCGTGGATCTGCGGCGCCGGCAGGCTCAGGGAGTAGCTGCTGGCGTCGTACAGGCGGTAGCCACGCTCGGCCTTGCTGATATCGCACGGCATCAGGGCCAGGGTGGCGGCCAGTTCGGCGGCCAACTCCAGCAGGGCGGCCGGTTCGCCTTCGCGCAGTTCCAGTTCCAGCTCGCAGATTTCTTCTTTCTGCTTGCCGACCACCACGTGGCCCAGGTCCAGAGCAGCTTCGATGACCACCTTGGCCTTGCCACGGCCCCAGGCGATTTCGGCGCGTTCACGCACGAAGTCGGTGGTGAAGATCGGCTTGAGGGTCTTTTTGTCCAGCTCGGCCAGTTGCTCGGGCCAGCATTCGCCGTCGAGTTTTTTCACGTCGAGCTTGGCTTTGGGCAAGTCCCAATTGTATTCGTTACGTTCCGACAAGCCGGCGACGCTCTGGCCACGTGTCTTGAGAGTCTGGATGATGTCGTCACCGTCCTTGCGCAGGCGCAGGGCGACTTTGGCCTGGGCCAGGTCGCGCTCGGGGGTGTCGAAATACTGGTTCATCAACTCACGGCGTTCCCAGCCACTTTTGTTGCGTTTTTTCAGCAGCGGGTGCTCACGCAGCGCGGCGAGGGTCTCGCGGCTGACGCGAAGCTTGATTTCAGTTTCTTTTTGCATGGCCGGTACATCCAGGATCGGGAGCGCAGCCGGGGAAAAGAGTGGCTGCCAAGGTCGTGCAGTGTACAGGAGTGAGCCCGGCAACGTGCCGCAACGGTTTATTGTGTCGTGCAGATGGCTCTATAGTGGGGCTCATCCGGGAAGTCGAGAGGCCGCGCATGCCATTACCGTCCATGAAAGAGCAGTTCGCCGCGCTGATTGCCGCGCCATCGGTCAGTTGTACCCAGGCGTCTCTCGACCAGACCAACCGCCCGGTGATCGATTTGCTCGCCAGTTGGCTGGGCGACCTGGGTTTCGCCATCGACATTCAACAAGTCAGCCCCGGCAAGTTCAACCTCCTGGCCAGTTACGGCAGCGGCCCCGGCGGGCTGGTGTTGGCAGGCCATAGCGATACCGTTCCCTATGACGCCGCGTTGTGGAAGACCGATCCGCTCAAGCTGACGGAAGTCGACGGTCGTTGGGTAGGACTGGGCAGTTGCGACATGAAAGGCTTTTTCGCCCTGGCCATCGAGGCGGTGCTGCCGTTGTTGGATCAGCCGTTCAAGCAGCCACTGCTGATTCTCGCCACCTGCGATGAAGAAAGCTCCATGTCCGGCGCTCGCGCATTGGCAGAGGCAGGGCGCCCGTTGGGCCGCGCCGCGGTGATTGGCGAGCCAACCGGGCTCAAGCCGATCCGCCTGCACAAAGGCGTAATGATGGAACGCATCGACATTCTTGGCCAAAGCGGCCATTCGTCGGATCCCAGCCTTGGGCACAGCGCCCTCGAAGCCATGCACGACGCCATTGGCGAACTGCGCGGCTTGCGCCTGGCCTGGCAGCGCGAATACCGCAACCCGCAATTCAGCGTGCCGCAACCGACCCTGAACTTCGGCTGCATCCACGGCGGCGACAACCCCAACCGCATCTGCGGTCAGTGTTCCCTGGAGTTCGACCTTCGCCCTCTGCCCGGCATGGACCCGCAAGTGCTGCGCGACGCCATCCGGCAAAAGCTCGTCCCCTTGGCTGAACGCCATCAGGTCAAGATCGATTACGCGCCGCTGTTCCCCGAAGTGCCGCCTTTCGAGCAACCCGAAGATGCCGAACTGGTGCGGGTCGCGGAACGATTGACTGGCCATCGTGCCGAAGCAGTAGCGTTCGGCACCGAAGCGCCTTATCTTCAGCGCCTTGGGTGTGAAACCCTGGTGCTCGGCCCTGGCGACATCGCCTGCGCTCACCAACCCGGCGAGTACCTCGAAATGTCACGCTTGACGCCTACAGTGCGTCTATTGCGGGAACTGATCGACCATTACTGCCTGAAACCTGCATAAATTAACCCCAACCTGTTCGTACATAGAAAGGAGAGTGAGCGTGTCGCCAAGCCTGTTCCGACGATAACCATCAGCCCGCTGTGCGCTTTCACGATTCATCCTTTTTCGGCTGCTTTTTATTACAGGCCCAGGTTTTATGCCCGACTACGTTAATTGGCTTCGTCACGCGTCCCCTTACATCAACGCCCATCGCGACTGCACCTTTGTGGTCATGTTGCCCGGCGATGGTGTGGAACATCCCAACTTCGGCAATATCGTCCACGACCTGGTGCTGCTGCACAGCCTGGGTGTGCGCTTGGTGTTGGTACACGGTTCGCGTCCGCAGATCGAAGTGCGCCTTGAGGCGCGTGGCCTGATCCCGACTTATCACGAAGGCATGCGCATCACTGACGCGGCGACGCTGGAGTGCGTGATCGACGCGGTCGGCCACCTGCGCATCGCCATTGAAGCGCGCCTGTCGATGGACATGGCCTCGTCGCCGATGCAGGGCTCGCGCTTGCGTGTAACCAGCGGTAATTTCGTGACCGCACGCCCCATCGGCGTATTGGACGGCGTGGACTACCACCACACCGGCGAAGTGCGCCGTGTCGACCGCAAGGGCATCAACCGCCTGCTGGACGAGCGCTCCATCGTGCTGCTGTCGCCGTTGGGCTACTCGCCGACCGGTGAAATCTTCAACCTGGCCTGCGAAGACGTCGCCACCCGCGCCGCCATCGACCTGGGTGCCGACAAGCTGCTGCTGTTCGGTGCCGACATGGGCCTGCTCGATGAGAACGGTCGCCTGGTGCGCGAACTGCGCCCGCAACAAGTGCCGGCTCACTTGCAGCGCTTGGGCAACAGCAACTATCAGGCTGAACTGCTCGATGCGGCTGCCGAAGCGTGCCGGGGTGGGGTAGGGCGCAGTCATATTGTCAGCTACGCCGAAGACGGTGCCTTGCTTACCGAACTGTTCACCCGGGACGGCGGCGGTACGCTGGTGGCCCAAGAACAATTTGAGCAGGTGCGTGAAGCGGCGATTGAAGACGTGGGCGGCTTGCTCGACCTGATCAGCCCGTTGGAAGAGCAGGGCATCCTGGTGCGCCGTTCGCGGGAAGTGCTGGAGCGTGAGATCGAACAGTTCAGTGTGGTGGAGCGCGAAGGCATGATCATCGCCTGTGCGGCGCTGTACCAGATCGCAGATTCGGACGCAGGTGAGCTGGCGTGCCTGGCGGTGAATCCGGAATACCGTCATGGCGCGCGCGGCGATGTGTTGTTGGAACGCATCCAGGCCCGCGCTCGTGCGCAGGGGTTGAAGACTTTGTTTGTGCTCACCACCCGCACCGCCCACTGGTTCCGTGAGCGGGGGTTTGTGCCGAGTAGCGTGGACCGTCTGCCGTCGGCGCGGGCATCGCTGTACAACTATCAGCGTAATTCGAAGATTTTCGAGAAGGCCCTGTAATCCCCATTCTGTAGGAGTCGGCTTGCCGGCGATGGCGTTTTCAAGGGAGCCATCGCCGGCAAGCCGGCTCCTACAGGGTCAGGGCTTGACGAATTTGTCGGTCACGTACGCTGAATAGTCTGGCAACACTGCCTCAACCTTTCCTTGTTCCTTCAAGAACTTCGCCGTCTCCCCAATCGCCTTCGCCGTGCCGCCCTTTAGCAGCGCGTCAGTTTGCTGTGCCTGCGCATCCGGGAACGTGGTACCGGCTAACAGCTCAGGGATGTCGGCAGCATTTGAACCTGTCAGTTTCGCGATTTTTTGCACCGGCTCGGAGTCCACCGTCCAACCGTCCTTATGGGCCGCATACTCGGCAAACGAATCCAGGGTGACCTTGGCAAACTTGGCCACTACGTCAGGATGTTTTTCCGCGAAATCCTTACGCGCCACCCATACTTCAAAGGTCGGTGCGCCCCACTGACCCACCTGGGCCGCGTCTGTCAGGGTCTTGCCGGTCTTGCGGATTTCGCCCAGAGCCGGCGACTACACGAATGCGCCGTCGATATCGCCGCGTTTCCACGCGGCGGCAATTTCTGCCGGTTGCAGGTTCACCACCTTGACTTGCCTGGTGTCCAGACCCCAGTGCTTCAGCGCGCCGAGCAGGCTGTAATGCGAGGTTGAGACAAATGGCGTGGCGATGGTTTTGCCGATCAGATCCTTGGGGGCGTCAATGTGGCTGCCGTTACGCACCACCAATGCTTCAGAAGTATTGATCTGGGCCGATACGATGAACGCGACGATGGGTAGATTGCGAGAAGCCGCTGCCGCGAGGGGGCTGGAACCGAGATTGCCAATCTGCACATCGCCTGAGGCAATAGCGGTTACGACTTCCGGCCCACTGTTGAACCGGCGCCAGGCGATTTTTTCACCGATGGCCTTCTCATAGAGGCCGTCGGCCTGTGGGACTTTGCTGGGGTCAATGCCGGTTTGGTAGCCGATGGTTAAATCGGCGGCTTTGACACCAAAAGAAAGTATTAGTGACACAAAAACTGTAACAAATTGACGGGAGGATGTGCGTTTGGCCATGATGGCGTCGCCTTTTTGATCGTGGGTGACGTATGCAACAGTACGGCCACACTAATCGATCTAAAAAAACGCTAACAAATACCCTTTAGGAATTAGCTTATGGAGCGGTTTGTCTACCCTGACTTGTCCGCATCATGGAAAGGCTTATTCCCGAATCGTATGAAAAAGAATGAAACAATTCTTTTTGGGTGTATGAAAAACTCATTACCCTGCAGGGACCAAATCAACTGCGATTAGACGAAGGTAGTAGACACACAAGGTTACGATTGACTTGGTAGTCACTATCTGGCGCTAATCGCGCATCTGTGGATCGAGGGCGTCAGACCCGAGACCAAAGAAATACAAAAATTAGAAATGAGAGGAGCGGTACATGAAGAAGTCCACCTTGGCACTGGCTGTAGCCCTGGGCGCAATCGCTCAGCAAGCAGGCGCTGCCGGTTTCATCGAAGACAGCAAAGTAACACTGGGTCTGCGTAACTTTTACATCAACACTGACAACCGTGACTCCGCTGCTGGCACTGCTGCCAACAAGCGCGCCGGTGTTCAGAGCAAGCAGGAAGAGTGGGGCCAAGGCTTCGACCTGCGCTTCATCTCCGGTTACACCCAAGGCACCGTAGGTTTCGGCCTTGACGCAATCGGCCTGCTGGGTGTTCGCCTGGATTCCGGCGGCGGCACCAACGGCGCCACTGCTTCCTCGTACGGCGGCACTGTGTTCCCGAGCAAGTCCAATGGCGAAGCCGTTGATAACTATTCGAGCCTGGGCCTGACTGCCAAAGCCAAGATCTCCCAGACCGAACTGAAGCTGGGTACTCTGCAGCCTAAACTGCCGGTTATCGTGACCAACGATGGTCGTCTGCTGCCGCAGACCTTCCAAGGTGGCCAGATCACCACCAACGATCTCAACAAAGACCTGACGCTGGTTGCGGGTCAGATCGAAAAAGCCAAAGGTCGTAACTCCAGCAACGTCGACAATCTGTCGATCTCGGGTGCCAACTCCCGTGGCGCCGCCTGGCGTGACAGCAACAAGTTCTACTATGCCGGTGGTGACTACAAGATCACCAAGGATCTGACCGCACAGTACTACTATGGCAACCTGGAAGATTTCTACAAGCAACACTTCCTCGGCCTGACTCACAACTGGGCAATCGGCCCGGGCGTGCTGAAGTCTGACCTGCGTTACTTCAACAGCTCCGACGACGGTAAGAACGGTCACGAATCCGCCTACTTCTCGTCGGGCAACTACAGCGGTGTCAACTCCGGTCGCGGCAAGGTTGATAACAACCTGTACAGCGGTCTGTTCCTGTACACCGTTGCCGGTCACACCTTCGGTGGTGGTTATCAAGTCAGCAACGGTAGCAGTGACTTCCCTTGGTTGAACCAAGGCGACGGTTCGTCCGCTTACCTGACCACTGACATGCAGATCGCCAAGTTCGCCCGTGCTGGCGAACGTACCTGGCAAGCTCGCTACTCCTACGACTTCGCCAAGGTTGGCGTTCCTGGCCTGACCGCTGGTGTTGTGTACCTCAAAGGCACTGACATCGACACCGTCAACGGTAGCCGCGCTGAGTTCACCGGCCAGTCCGAGTGGGAGCGTGACATTACTGTTGCCTACGTTGTGCCAGAAGGTCTGTTCAAAAACGTCGGTGTTGCCTGGAAAAACGCTATGTGGCGCAACGATGTTGCTGCCGCGCGCGATCAAGACGAAAACCGCGTCATCGTAAGCTACACCTACGCGTTCAAGTAACTGCGTAAAACCTTGCCCGGTGCAACACCGGGCAAGGTGTCTTGCTTTCAAGTCGGGCTAAACCCCCGCAAGCCCTTCCTGAACCCCTCTGTGTACAGCGTCTCAAGGCCTTCTCGAACCTTGGAAACGATGGTGCTCCTCGCCTTCGAATACGTCCAATGAACAGATTTTTAATATTCCTTTATCGTCTAGATAAATCGATATTTATTCTTTTTAAATAATCCACAATCCATGCACAGTGGGCTCCATAAGCACTCACCAGGAGCCACACCATGAGCCTAAGACTGGGCGATATCGCCCCCGACTTCGAACAGGATTCCAGCGCCGGCAAAATTCGTTTCCACGAATGGCTGGGCGATAGCTGGGGTGTGCTGTTTTCCCACCCGGCGGACTTCACCCCGGTGTGCACCACTGAGCTGGGCTTCACTGCCAAGCTCAAGGACGAATTCGCCCAGCGCGGCGTCAAGGCCATCGCCCTGTCGGTCGACCCGGTGGACTCGCACCACAAGTGGATCGAAGACATCAACGAAACCCAGAGCACTATCGTCAACTTCCCGATCCTGGCCGACGCCGATCGCAAGGTGTCCGACCTCTACGACCTGATTCACCCCAACGCCAGTGACACGCTCACCGTGCGCTCCTTGTTCGTGATCGACCCGAACAAGAAGATCCGCCTGACCATCACCTACCCGGCCAGCACCGGGCGCAATTTCCACGAAATCCTGCGGGTCATCGACTCGTTGCAACTGACCGACAACCACAAGGTCGCCACGCCCGCCAACTGGCAGGACGGTGATGAAGTGGTGATCGTGCCGTCGCTCAAGGACGAGGAGGAAATCAAGAAACGCTTTCCGAAGGGTTACCGGGCGGTGAAGCCTTACCTGCGGCTTACCCCTCAGCCCAACCGTTGATGCTGATGTCGCTACCGCCGGCAAGTCGGCTCCTACAGGTGATCACATTCCAGTTGTAGGAGCTGGCTTGCCGGCGATGGCGATCGTTCTGAAGAATCACATAGCAGGGGTTTTCAGGCCGTTTTAACGGCCTTTTTTTTCGCCTGGGATTTGATAACTTTTATATGCATTTAAGGAATAAACACATGAAAAAATAAGATTTAAAGATATATGAATCTGCTGATAATGTCTGTTCCATCTTGGCGCCATCGCCACACAGCGAACCGCCGACACCTGCTCAAGGAATTCCTGCATGTTGGTCGTAACACTTGGAGGCAGTCCCAGCCAGCGTTCCCGCTCCGGGGTGTTGCTGGATAAAACCCGTCAGTGGTTGCAAGACAAAGGCGTAGAAGTGGTGAGTTACCAGATACGGGACTTCCCGGCTGAAGACTTGCTGCATGCGCGCTTCGACAGCCCCAAGGTCATCGACCTGCTGCAACAAGTGGCTAACGCTGATGGCCTGGTGATCGCTACGCCGGTCTACAAGGCTTCGTTTTCCGGAGCGCTGAAAACCGTGCTGGACCTGCTGCCCGAACGCGCACTGGCCCACAAGATCGTATTGCCGATGGCGACCGGTGGCAGCATCGCCCACATGCTGGCGGTGGACTACGCCCTGAAGCCGGTGCTGTCGGCGCTGAAGGCCCAGGAGTTGCTCCACGGCATCTTCGCCGAAGACAGCCAGATCGCGTACGGCGAAGGCAGCGCCCAGGCGCAACTGGTGCCGGTACTTGAACACCGTTTGCACGAGGCCCTGGAAACGCTGTATGGCGCCATGGCCCGTCGCCCGAAACCGCTGGACCCTCATGTGTTGAATGAACGTTTGTTGAGTGCTCGCTGGAGCATTTAAGCCACACCGAAATGTAAAAAAACTCACCTTACTCAGCCGCCAACGGCCAAGCAGGTGCAGCCAACCCCCTGAACGCACTATTTGGAGAGAGCGCCATGCGCACTGTCATCTTGCGTCGTGGTCTGGTCGCACTGTTTGCTGCGGCTGTGTCCTTCGGCGTCATTGTTCAAGCTCAAGCCGCCGAGACCCTGCGGATCGGTTATCAGAAGTACGGCACGCTGGTGCTGCTCAAAGCCAAGGGCACCTTGGAGAAACGCCTGGCTGCCCAAGGCGTGAACGTGCAGTGGACCGAGTTTCCTGGCGGCCCGCAATTGCTGGAAGGCCTGAACGTCGGCTCCATCGACTTCGGCGTGACTGGCGAAACCCCACCGGTCTTCGCTCAGGCCGCTGGCGCCGATTTGCTCTACGTGGCCTACGAGCCACCCGCGCCGACCAGCGAAGCGATCCTGGTGCCGAAAGATTCGCCGATCAAATCCGTGTCCGAGCTCAAGGGCAAGAAAATCGTCCTGAACAAAGGCTCCAACGTGCATTACCTGCTGGTGCGTGCCCTGGAAGACGCCGGCCTGAAATACACCGACGTGCAGACTGTGTTCCTGCCGCCCGCCGATGCGCGTGCCGCCTTCGAGCGTGGCAGCGTGGACGCCTGGGTCATCTGGGACCCGTACCAGGCCGCCGCCGAGAAACAACTGCAAGCCCGCACCCTGCGTGACGGTACTGGCATTGCCGACAACCACCAGTTTTATCTCGCGACCAAGCCTTACGCTGAAAAACACCCTGAAGTGGTCAAGGCGCTGATCGAAGAAGTGCGCGCCGTGGGCGAGTGGTCCAAGGCCAACCCGCAGGAAGTGACTGAGCAAGTTGCCCCGCTGCTCGGCCTGCCGGCTGACATCACCCTGACCTCGGTGAAACGCCAAGGCTACGGCGCGCTGTTCCTGACCCCGGAAGTGGTCGCCGCCCAGCAGAAAATCGCCGACAGCTTCTACCAGCTCAAATTGATCCCCAAGCCCTTGAACATCAAGGACGTGATCTGGACACCCCCCGCCGCCGTTGCCAAAGCGCCGTAATCCGACTTCTTCAGGAGACAACTCCATGAGCCTCAATATTTTCTGGTTCCTGCCTACCCACGGCGACGGCCATTACCTTGGCACCGCCGAAGGCGCTCGCGCCGTTGACCACGGATACCTGCAGCAAGTGGCCCAGGCCGCTGACCGTCTGGGTTTCGGCGGGGTGCTGATCCCTACCGGTCGCTCCTGCGAAGACTCGTGGCTGGTGGCCGCCTCGCTGATCCCGGTGACCCAGCGTCTGAAATTCCTGGTCGCCCTGCGGCCCGGGATTATTTCGCCGACGGTGGCGGCGCGTCAGGCTGCGACCCTGGATCGTCTGTCCGGCGGGCGTGCCTTGTTCAACCTGGTCACTGGCGGTGACCCGGAAGAATTGGCCGGTGACGGCTTGTTCCTCAGTCATGAAGAGCGTTACCAGGCCTCGGTGGAATTTACCCGCATCTGGCGCCGTGTGCTGGAAGGCGAAACCGTGGACTACGACGGCGAACACATCAGCGTCAAAGGCGCCAAGCTGCTGTATCCGCCGATCCAGCAACCGCGTCCACCCCTGTACTTCGGCGGTTCCTCCGAGGCGGCCCAGGACCTGGCGGCCGAGCAGGTGGAGATGGTGCTGACGTGGGGTGAGCCACCGGCAGCGGTTGCGGAAAAAATCGAACAGGTTCGCGCCAAGGCCGCGAAGCTTGGGCGCACCGTGCGTTTCGGCATTCGTTTGCATGTGATCGTGCGTGAAACCAACGACGAAGCATGGAAAGCCGCCGACAAACTGATCTCCCACCTGGACGATGACACCATCGCTCGTGCCCAGGCCTCCCTGGCGCGGTTCGATTCCGTCGGCCAGCAACGTATGGCGGCGCTGCATGGTGGCAACCGCGACAACCTCGAAGTCAGCCCCAACCTGTGGGCCGGCGTCGGCCTGGTGCGTGGCGGCGCAGGCACCGCGCTGGTGGGCGATGGCCCCACCGTGGCGGAACGCGTGAAGGAATACGCCGCGCTGGGCATCGACACTTTTATCTTCTCCGGTTATCCACACCTGGAAGAGTCATATCGCGTCGCGGAACTGCTGTTCCCCCACCTGGATATCGAACGTCCCGAGTTGCCGAAAAGTGCCGGCTACGTCAGCCCGTTCGGCGAAATGGTCGCCAACGACATCCTTCCCAAAGCTGCGTCGGCGAGCTGAGGCAGCCCATGAACTATGAAAAATTGAGCCATCGGATAGCGCCCTGGGTACTCCCGATTTTGTTACTCGCGGTGTGGCAGTTGTCGGTCTCGGCGGGTTGGTTGTCGACGCGCATTCTGCCAGCGCCGAGTGCTGTAATCGCAGCCGGTGTGCACTTGGTCGCCAGTGGCGAAATCTGGACTCACCTAGCCATCAGTGGCTGGCGTGCGGGTTTGGGCTTCGTGATTGGTGGCAGCATCGGCCTGGCCCTGGGCTTTATCACCGGCCTGTCGAAATGGGGCGAACGCCTGCTGGACAGCTCGGTGCAGATGATCCGCAACGTGCCACATTTGGCGCTGATTCCGCTGGTGATCCTGTGGTTCGGCATTGATGAGACCGCGAAGATTTTCCTGGTCGCCCTCGGCACGCTGTTTCCGATTTACCTCAACACCTACCACGGCATTCGCAACGTCGACCCGGCGCTGGTGGAAATGTCGCGCAGCTACGGCTTGTCCGGGTTCAGCCTGTTCCGGCAGGTGATCCTGCCGGGCGCACTGCCATCGATTTTGGTGGGCGTGCGCTTTGCCCTGGGTTTCATGTGGCTGACGCTGATCGTGGCAGAAACCATCTCCGCCAGCTCCGGTATTGGCTACCTGGCGATGAACGCCCGCGAATTCCTGCAAACCGATGTGGTGGTACTGGCCATCGTCATGTACGCGATCCTCGGCAAGCTCGCGGACCTGGCGGCTCGCGGCCTGGAACGTGTGTGGCTGCGCTGGCACCCGGCGTATCAAGTGAATAAAGGAGGTGCGGCATGACAGCTCAACAACCCCCGCGCCTGCTCAAGGGCATTCCCCTGGCGGTACGCAAGTTGCGCAAGGCCTTTGGCGCGCGCGAAGTGCTCAAGGACATCGACCTGCACATCCCCGCCGGTCAATTCGTTGCGGTGGTCGGGCGCAGCGGTTGCGGCAAAAGTACTTTGCTGCGCCTGCTGGCCGGCCTGGACAAGGCCAGCGGCGGCGAGCTGCTGGCCGGTTCCGCACCGCTGAGCGAAGCCATTGAAGACACGCGGTTGATGTTCCAGGAAGCGCGCCTGTTGCCGTGGAAAAAGATCATCGACAACGTCGGCCTGGGCCTTAAAGGCAACTGGCGCCCCAAAGCGTTGGAAGCCCTGGAAGCGGTCGGCCTGGCTGAGCGCGCCAATGAATGGCCGGCGGCGCTGTCCGGCGGGCAGAAGCAACGCGTGGCCCTGGCCCGTGCGCTGATCCACCAACCGCGCTTGTTGCTGCTGGATGAGCCGTTGGGTGCGCTGGATGCCTTGACCCGTATCGAGATGCAGCAACTGATCGAAAACCTGTGGCAGAAGCACGGGTTCACCGTGTTGCTGGTGACCCACGACGTCAGCGAAGCCGTGGCGATTGCCGACCGGGTGATCCTGATCGAGGACGGTGAAATCGGCTTGGACCTGATCGTCGACCTGCCACGCCCACGGGCCCGCGGCTCACATCGCCTGGCCGCACTGGAAGCTGAAGTGCTCAACCGTGTGTTGTCCCTGCCGGGGTCGCCGCCGGAACCCGAACCTGTTTCACCGCTGCCTACGCAATTGCGCTGGGCTCAATAACTCACTTGTCCTACGAAGAGAGAACGACATGACTATTAAAGCGATCAACGTGCGTAACCAGTTCAAAGGCACCATCAAGGAAATCGTCGAAGGCGACGTGCTGTCGGAAATCGACGTGCAGACCGCGTCCGGCATCGTGACGTCCGTGATCACCACCCGCTCGGTCAAAGAGCTGGAACTGGTGATTGGCAGTGAAGTGATTGCCTTCGTTAAATCCACCGAGGTGTCGATCGCCAAGTTGTGATTGCACAAGCCACTGTAGGAGCTGGCTTGCCGGCGATAGGCCCTCACGCCTTGCGGTGATGTCGGGAGCGCTATCGCCGGCAAGCCGGCTCCTACAGGTTTTTGCGCTTGGGCAGATAGGGCGGCAGGTAAAGCCCCACATACGCATCAAACACCCGCATCCCTTCATCCGCCATGCGCGGCGTGATCAGCCCATGCTGATGCACCGAGCGCGCATACACGCGGTCGCTCAGTTCCAACGCCAAGGCAAACACGTCCACATCGCTGGGCAGTGTCGGCACTTCGAAGTGGCGATTGAACACTTCCAGCATCAGGTTTCCCAACTCCAGATCATGCTGGCGATCCGCCTGGGTCACTTCAGTAAGCCCATGTTGGGCCAGGATCAACTGGCGTGCGGCGGCATCCTGGTCGTAGATGGCGAGCATGCGTTGCTCGACGATGCAGGACAGGTCGCGCCAGTGCTTGAGTGAATCGTGCTCGATGGGCGCCTGGATCGCAGCCCGGAAGGCCGCGTGGACGTCTGCCGTGAGTGCCTCCAGCAAGGCCGGTACGCTGGCGAAGAAGTGATACACCGACGACGGTGGAATCTGCGCACGCTCGGCCACGCTGTAGATCGACAAACCCGCCACGCCTTCGGCCGCCAGCAAGGTGCGGGCGGCGTCGAGGATCGCGTCGATCCGGGCCTGGCTGCGGGCGCGGGGTTTGCGAGGGGCGGCGGGGCGGGTGGTCATGGAGGTCTCCTACAAGGCAGGGGGCATTGTACGCAGAGCCTGAGGATGATCCATACCTAGGGCGGAGGCTTTTGTGGTGAGCGGGCTTGCCCCGCGCTGGGCTGCGAAGCGGCCCCAATAAAAACGCCGCATTCTATCAGGCAGAATGCGGCGTCTGGTTTTAGGGCGGCTTCGCCACCCAGCGCGGGGCAAGCCCGCTCACCACAGCAAGCCTACTCACCGCAGTTACGGCAGCAACCGCTTACACGGTATGCAAGTACCAGTTGTACTCAAGGTCGGAGATGGAGTGTTCGAACTCTTCCAGCTCACTTTCCTTACAGGCGACGAAGATATCGATGTATTTAGGATCGATGTACTTGGCCATCACCTCGCTGTCGTCCAACTCGCGCAATGCATCGCGCAGGTTGTTCGGCAGGCTTTGCTCGTTTTGCTCGTAGCTGTTGCCTTCCACCGGTGCATTAGGCTCGATCTTGTTGGTCAGGCCGTGGTGCACGCCTGCCAGGACCGAAGCCATCAGCAGGTAAGGGTTGGCGTCGGCACCGGCAACACGGTGTTCGATACGTACGGCATCGGACGAGCCAGTCGGTACGCGGATCGCCACGGTGCGGTTATCCAGGCCCCAGCACGGCGAGTTCGGCACGTAGAACTGTGCGCCGAAACGACGGTAGGAGTTGACGTTGGGGCACAGGAACGCCATTTGGGCGGGCAGGGTCTCGAGCACACCGCCGATCGCGTGACGCAATGCGGCGTTCTGCTCGGGATCCTCGCTGGCAAAGATGTTCTTGCCGTCCTTGTCCAGAATGGAGATGTGTACGTGCAAACCGTTGCCTGCCTGGCCTGGGTAAGGCTTGGCCATGAAGGTGGTGTCCATCTCATGGTCGTAGGCGATGTTCTTGATCAGGCGCTTGAGCAGTACCGCGTAGTCGCAGGCCTTGATCGGGTCGGCCACGTGGTGCAGGTTCACTTCGAACTGCGCCGGAGCACTTTCCTTGACGATGGCGTCCGCCGGGATGCCTTGCTCTTTGGCACCTTCCAGAATGTCCTGGAGGCAGTCGACGTATTCGTCGAGGTCGTCGATCAGGTAGACCTGTGTCGAATGCGGGCGTTTGCCGGAGATCGGCGAGCGGGGCGGTTGTGGGCGGCCGTTCACGTTCTCCTGGTCGATCAGGTAGAACTCAAGCTCGAAGGCGGCGCAGATGGTAAGACCGAGGTCGTCAAATTTGCTTACAACTTGGCGGAGCACTTCGCGCGGATCGGCGAAGAAAGGTTCACCTTCAAGTTCGTGCATGGTCATCAGCAGTTGCGCGGTGGGGCGCTTTTGCCAGGGTTCATTGCACAGGGTGTCGGGGATCGGATAACAGATTCGGTCAGCATCACCGATGTCCAGGCCCAGACCGGTGCTTTCCACCGTAGAGCCGTTGATATCCAGGGCAAATAAAGAGGCAGGCAGGTTAATGCCCTTCTCGTAAACCTTGTGGAGGCTGGTGCGTTCGATGCGCTTGCCGCGCACCACACCATTCATATCCGCAATTAGAAGGTCTACGTACAGAACCTCAGGATGATCCTTAAGGAACGCGTTCGCTTCGTTAAGCTGAACGGCACGCGGGGGTACCGACATGATGCAACACCTTTGTTGTTAAAAATATCAATCATTGATCTTTTCTGGTTTCAGTCAACCCGAACGGCATGCCGAAGTCAAGCGAGGCCTTTTTTGCCCTAAAAAAGCGCTGCGATGGCTTTTTTGGGGCTTTTTGGGGCGGTTTTTTGGGTTTGAAGGTCTTGGGACTAGCAGGCTTGAGCGCCCCGTGTTGTATTTTTTACGGGGGTGTTGTGTAAAAAAATGAACAAGGCTAAGCTCGATTCAAACCCATAACAGCAATAATACCGGGGTGCTTCATGTTTCACCTGCCGCCCAACGGCGTCTTGGCCTGCTTCAGCCAGGCTGTGTCATCCGTCCATTCCTCCCGCGTGAATGCCCGCGCACCGGCCAATATTCTTGACGCCCGGGCCAGCCTCTTTTTTGCCTCCTCATTTGCCACTGAACGGCATGCGCCCCGCATGCTGCTCAAGATTACGCACAACTTTGGCGTGAGGAATGCAACGCAGCAGCAAATGGCAGGTAAGCTCCTACCCTGAATGAAAAAACGACGCGGATGCTGCGTCAACCAACGCCTGGCCTTTAATGGATGCCAGGAAACCCAGCCCAGAGGCATTTATGAGTAACAACCTCGACCAGCTCACCGATTGGTTGAAAGACCACAAGATCACAGAAGTCGAATGCATGATTGGCGACCTCACCGGTATCACCCGGGGCAAGATCTCGCCGACCAACAAGTTCATCGCCGAAAAAGGCATGCGCCTGCCCGAGAGCGTGCTGTTGCAGACCGTGACCGGCGACTATGTCGAAGACGACATCTATTACGAATTGCTCGACCCGGCCGACATCGACATGATCTGCCGCCCTGACCAGAACGCTGTGTACCTGGTGCCCTGGGCCATCGAGCCCACCGCCCAGGTGATCCACGACACCTACGACAAGCAAGGCAACCCGATCGAGCTGTCGCCGCGCAACGTACTCAAGAAAGTCCTCAAGCTCTACGCCGACAGGGGCTGGCAGCCCATCGTGGCGCCGGAGATGGAGTTCTACCTGACCAAGCGCTGCGAAGACCCGGACTTCCCGCTGCAACCGCCGATTGGTCGTTCCGGTCGCCCGGAGACCGGTCGCCAGTCCTTCTCTATAGAAGCGGCCAACGAATTCGACCCGTTGTTCGAAGACGTCTACGACTGGTGCGAATTGCAGGAGCTGGACCTTGACACCCTGATCCACGAAGACGGCACCGCGCAGATGGAAATCAACTTCCGTCACGGCGATGCGCTGTCCCTGGCCGACCAGATCCTGGTGTTCAAGCGCACCATGCGTGAAGCCGCGCTCAAGCACAACGTGGCCGCCACCTTCATGGCCAAGCCCATGACCGGTGAGCCCGGCAGCGCGATGCACCTGCACCAGAGCATCATCGACATCGCCACCGGCAAGAACGTCTTCTCCAATGAAGACGGGACCATGAGCCAGCTGTTCCTCAACCACATTGGCGGCCTGCAGAAATTCATCCCTGAATTGCTGCCGCTGTTTGCCCCCAACGTGAACTCGTTCCGCCGCTTCCTGCCCGACACCTCAGCGCCGGTGAACGTGGAGTGGGGCGAAGAAAACCGCACCGTCGGCTTGCGCGTACCGGATGCCGGCCCGCAGAACCGTCGTGTGGAAAACCGTCTGCCGGGCGCCGATGCCAACCCGTACCTGGCGATTGCCGCCAGCTTGTTGTGCGGCTACATCGGCATGGTCGAAGGCCATAACCCGAGCGCGCCAGTGGTGGGTCGTGGTTACGAGCGACGCAACCTGCGCCTGCCGTTGACCATCGAAGACGCCCTGGAACGCATGGAAAACAGCAAGACCATCGAAAAATACCTGGGTCAAAAATTCATCACAGGCTACGTCGCGGTCAAGCGGGCCGAGCATGAAAACTTCAAGCGCGTGATCAGTTCGTGGGAGCGGGAATTCCTGCTCTTCGCCGTCTGATGCGCCGGGCGCGCCCTTTAAACGGCGCGCCCTTCACTGAAAAGTCTAGGAGATTGGTATGTCCAGCAACAACCCGCAAACCCGTGAATGGCAAGCCTTGAGCAGTGATCACCACCTGGCGCCGTTCAGCGACTTCAAGCAATTGAAAGAGAAAGGCCCGCGCATCATTACCAAAGCCCACGGCGTTTACCTGTGGGACAGCGAAGGCAACAAGATCCTCGACGGCATGGCCGGCCTGTGGTGCGTGGCGATCGGTTACGGTCGCGATGAACTGGCTGACGCCGCCGCCAAGCAGATGAAAGAACTGCCGTACTACAACCTGTTCTTCCAGACCGCTCACCCGCCGGTGCTGGAACTGGCCAAGGCCATTTCCGACATCGCGCCTGCCGGCATGAACCACGTGTTCTTCACCGGTTCCGGCTCCGAAGGCAACGACACCATGTTGCGCATGGTTCGCCACTACTGGGCGATCAAGGGCCAGCCAAACAAGAAAACTATTATCAGCCGCAAGAATGGCTACCACGGCTCCACCGTGGCCGGCGCCAGCCTGGGCGGCATGACGTATATGCATGAGCAGGGCGACTTGCCGATCCCTGGCATCACCCACATCGCCCAGCCTTACTGGTTTGGCGAAGGCGGCGACATGAGCCCGGAAGAATTCGGCGTGTGGGCGGCCAACCAGTTGGAAGAGAAGATCCTGGAACTGGGCGTGGACAACGTCGGTGCCTTTATTGCCGAGCCGATCCAGGGTGCCGGTGGCGTGATCGTACCGCCGGCCACCTACTGGCCGCGCATCAAGGAAATCCTCGCCAAGTACGACATCCTGTTCATTGCCGACGAAGTCATCTGCGGTTTCGGTCGCACCGGTGAGTGGTTCGGTAGCGACTTCTACGACCTCAAACCGCACATGATGACCATCGCGAAGGGCCTGACCTCGGGCTACATCCCCATGGGCGGCCTGATCGTGCGCGATGAAGTGGTGGACGTCCTCAACGAAGGTGGTGATTTCAACCACGGCTTCACCTACTCCGGTCACCCGGTGGCGGCGGCAGTGGCGCTGGAAAACATCCGCATCATGCGCGATGAAAAAATCGTTAACCGGGTCCACGACGAAACGGCACCGTATTTGCAGAAACGTCTGAGGGAATTGGCGGATCATCCGCTGGTGGGCGAAGTGCGCGGTGTGGGTATGCTCGGTGCCATCGAACTGGTGCAGGACAAAGCCACCCGCAAGCGTTACGAAGGCAAGGGCGTCGGCATGATCTGCCGCACGTTCTGCTTCGAAAATGGCCTGATCATGCGCGCCGTCGGCGACACCATGATCATTTCGCCACCGCTGGTGATCAGCAAGGCAGAGATCGACGAGCTGGTCACTAAAGCTCGCCAGTGCCTGGACCTGACTTTGGCGGCATTGCAGGGCTAAGTGCTAGGCTCAGAACGCAGCGGCTTTCGGGCGCTGCGTCTGAGTGGTTATAAAAATGGGGGCATTGGTTGAAAGCCGGCCCTCGAACTTGCCAGACTGTCGCCCTGTTTTGTTGCCCTTTGGCTGGGCCTCGAAACATATGAAGCTTGTGGCCCAAAAAAGAAAAAATTGGAGCATCACCAAATGAAGGCATTAGGTTTGAAGAACGCTGGCAAGACCCTCCTCGCCTTGTCCCTGATGGGCGCAATGGCGGGCGCGGCCCAGGCCGACGATAAAGTGCTGCACGTCTACAACTGGTCCGACTACATTGCACCGGACACCATCGCCAACTTTGAAAAAGAGTCCGGCATCAAGGTGGTGTACGACGTTTTCGATAGCAACGAAACCCTGGAAGCCAAGTTGCTGGCAGGCAAGTCCGGTTACGACATCGTCGTACCGTCGAACAACTTCCTCGCCAAGCAGATCAAGGCCGGTGTCTACCAGGAGCTGGACAAGTCCAAGCTATCCAACTACGACAACCTGAACAAATCCCTGCTTAAAGCCGTGTCGGTCAGCGACCCGGACAACAAGCACGCCTTCCCGTACATGTGGGGCTCCATCGGCATCGGCTACAACCCGGAGAAGGTCAAGGCCGCGCTGGGCGTGGACAAGATCGATTCGTGGGACGTGCTGCTCAAGCCAGAGAACATCGCCAAGCTGAAAAGCTGCGGCGTGAGCTTCCTCGATTCGCCAACCGAAATGCTGCCGGTGGCGCTGCATTACCTGGGCCTGCCGACCGACACCCAGAAGAAGGCCGACCTGAAGCAGGCTGAAGACCTGTTCCTGAAAATCCGTCCTTCGATCGGCTACTTCCACTCGTCCAAATACATCTCCGACCTGGCCAACGGCAACATCTGCGTGGCCGTGGGTTACTCGGGTGACATCGAACAGGCCAAGTCCCGCGCGGCTGAAGCCGGTGGCAAGGTCAAGGTGGCCTACGATATTCCGAAAGAAGGCGCTGGCAGCTTCTTCGACATGGTCGCCATCCCTAAAGATGCCGAGAACGTCGACGCCGCCTACAAGTTCATGAACTACCTGCTCAAACCGGAAGTCATGGCTGAAATCACCAACAGCGTGCACTTCCCGAACGGTAACGAGAAGGCTACCGCACTGGTCGACAAAGAAATCACCAGCGACCCGGGCATCTACCCGCCAGCGGACGTGCAGGCCAAGCTCTACGCCATTGCTGACCTGCCGGCTGCAACCCAGCGTGAAATGACACGCAGCTGGACCAAGATCAAGTCCGGTAAATAAGCCTTAAAAGCTGTGGGAGGGGGAAATGTGGTGAGCGGGCTTGCCCCGCGCTGGGCTGCGAAGCAGCCCAATCAATCTGCGGTGAACCCGGCGGGGGACAAGCCCCCTCACCACAGCACGCTCCCTCCCATAAATTAAATGACAGAAAGTTTTGCCGGATCGGTTTATCGAGGGTAAGTTGCGCGCCGGTTTTGTTGCCGGGCAACAACTTTGGGCCCAACTATTTAAGAGGACCTCCACTTGCCAATTTCTTTATTTCGCAAAGCCATGCTGGTGGGTGCAGGTATCACGCTGACGTTGAGCGTGCAGGCCGCACCGACGGTGCATATTTATAACTGGTCGGATTACATCGGCACCGACACCCTGGCCAACTTCGAAAAGGCCAGCGGCATCAAGCTCGTGTATGACGTGTTTGACTCCAACGAAACCCTGGAAGGCAAGCTGCTGGCCGGGCGTACCGGTTACGACGTGGTGGTGCCGTCCAACCACTTCCTGGGCAAGCAGATCAAAGCCGGGGCGTTCCAGAAGCTCGACAAGTCATTGCTGACGAATTACGCCAACCTTGACCCGGCGCTGCTCAAGCGCCTGGAAAAGAATGACCCGGGCAACCAGTACGCCGTGCCGTACCTGTGGGGCACCAATGGCATTGGTTACAACGTCGATAAAGTGAAGGAAGTGCTGGGCGTCGACCATATCGACTCCTGGGCGGTGCTGTTCGAGCCTGAGAACATGAAGAAGCTGGCGACGTGCGGCGTGTCGTTCATGGACTCGGCGGATGAAATGCTGCCGGCGGTGCTCAACTACATGGGCCTGAACCCCAACAGTACGAACCCGGATGACTACAAGAAGGCCGAAGAGAAGCTGCTGAAAGTGCGGCCGTACGTGACCTACTTCCATTCTTCCAAATACATCTCGGACCTGGCCAACGGCAACATCTGTGTGGCGGCTGGTTTCTCCGGCGATGTGTTTCAGGCCAAGGCCCGTGCGGCCGAGGCGGGCAAGGGCGTGAACATCGCCTACGCGATTCCGAAAGAAGGCGGCAACCTGTGGTTCGACGTGCTGGCCATCCCCAAGGATGCCACCAACGTCAAAGAAGCCCACGCCTTCATCAACTATTTGCTGCAACCTGAGGTGATCGCCCAGGTCAGTGATTACGTCGGTTATGCCAACCCTAACCCTGGGGCGGACAAACTGATGGAGCAATCGATACGCACGGACGAAGCGGTTTACCCACCGCAGGCGGTACTCGACAGGACCTTTGTCAACTTCGAGCTACCCCCGAAAGTGCAACGTTTGATGACCCGTAGCTGGACCAAGGTCAAGACGGGCAAATAAAGCTTTAAAGCTCAAACTATCCTGGGTTCGCCTGCATCGGGCGAACAGCAATTTTGTTGGGAGTTTCGTAAATGGCAGTTGCCTCCGGCGCCTATAAGAAAGCCCTCGAAGGGGACCAGACACCGAAGAAGGTGCTGGTCAAAATCGACCGGGTCACGAAGAAGTTCGACGAGACGATTGCCGTGGACGATGTGTCCCTGGAAATCAAGAAAGGCGAGATCTTCGCCCTGCTCGGCGGTTCGGGTTCGGGCAAGTCCACCTTGCTGCGCATGCTCGCAGGTTTCGAGCGCCCGACCGAGGGCCGCATCTACCTCGACGGTGTGGACATCACTGACATGCCGCCCTATGAGCGGCCGATCAACATGATGTTCCAGTCCTACGCTTTGTTCCCACACATGACTGTGGCGCAGAACATCGCGTTCGGCCTGCAACAGGACAAGATCCCCAAGGCCGAGATCGACGCCCGTGTGGCCGAGATGCTCAAGCTGGTGCAGATGAGCCAGTACGCCAAGCGCAAGCCGCACCAGTTGTCCGGTGGCCAGCGTCAGCGTGTGGCCCTGGCCCGTTCCCTGGCCAAGCGCCCGAAACTGCTGCTGCTCGATGAGCCCATGGGCGCCCTCGACAAGAAACTGCGTTCGCAGATGCAGCTGGAACTGGTGGAAATCATCGAGCGCGTCGGCGTGACCTGCGTGATGGTGACCCACGACCAGGAAGAGGCCATGACCATGGCCGAGCGCATCGCGATCATGCACCTGGGCTGGATCGCCCAGATCGGCAGCCCGATCGACATCTACGAAACGCCTACCAGCCGTCTGGTGTGCGAGTTCATCGGCAACGTCAACATCTTCGACACCCAAGTGGTCGATGACGCCGAAGGCCATGCGGTGCTCAAGTGCCCGGACCTGGACCGCGACATCTACGTGGGTTACGGCATCGCCACGTCGGTGGAAGACAAGTCGGTGACCTACGCGATTCGCCCGGAAAAACTGCTGGTCACCACCGAAATGCCGACCTGCGAGCACAACTGGTCCAGCGGCAAGGTGCACGACATCGCCTACCTGGGCGGTCACTCGGTGTTCTACGTGGAGCTGCCGAGCGGCAAGCTGGTGCAGTCCTTCGTGGCCAACGCCGAGCGCCGTGGCCAGCGGCCAACCTGGGGTGACCAGGTCTACGTGTGGTGGGAAGACGACAGCGGCGTGGTACTTCGCTCATGAACATGAAGAAGCTCAAGCGCCGCCTGCAACGAATAACGCCCAGTGGCCGTCATGCGGTCATTGGCATTCCCTTCCTGTGGCTGTTCCTGTTCTTCATGCTGCCGTTCTTCATCGTCCTGAAGATCAGTTTTGCCGAAGCCGACGTTGCGATCCCGCCGTACACCGAGATCTACACCTTCGTTGAGCAGAAACTGCAGTTGGTGCTCAACCTGGGCAACTACGCGATGCTCGGCGACGACGAGTTGTACATCGCCGCGTACCTGGGCTCGCTGAAAATGGCGTTCTTCAGCACGCTGCTGTGCCTGCTGATCGGCTACCCGATGGCCTACGCCATTGCCAGTGCGCGCAAAGAGATGCAGACCGTGCTGGTGCTGCTGATCATGATGCCGACCTGGACCGCGATTCTGATCCGCGTTTATGCGTGGATGGGCATCCTCAGCAATAACGGCTTGCTCAATGGCTTCCTGATGTCCATCGGGCTGATCAACGAGCCGCTGCAGATCCTCAACACCAACATTGCGGTGTATATCGGCGTGGTCTATTCGTACTTGCCGTTCATGATCCTGCCGTTGTACGCCAACCTGGTGAAACACGACCAGAGCCTGCTGGAAGCCGCATCCGACCTGGGGTCGAGCACCTTCAACAGCTTCTGGAAAATCACTGTGCCGCTGTCCAAGAACGGCATCATCGCGGGGTGCATGCTGGTGTTCATTCCGGTGGTGGGTGAGTTTGTGATCCCGGAACTGCTGGGTGGCCCGGAAACCCTGATGATCGGTAAAGTGTTGTGGCAAGAATTCTTCAACAACCGTGACTGGCCGGTGGCGTCTGCCCTGGCGGTGGTGATGCTGGCGATCCTGATCGTGCCGATCATCCTGTTCAACCGCAGCCAAGCCAAAGAGATGGAGGGCAAGATATGAAGCGCTTCAGATTCTCCAGCTTTATGCTGGTGGCGGGGTTGTTGTTCATCTACCTGCCGATGCTGATCCTGGTGATCTACTCGTTCAACGAATCCAAGCTGGTGACAGTGTGGGGTGGTTGGTCGATCAAGTGGTACGTGGGCCTGCTGGACAACACCCAGTTGATGGGCTCGGTGGCGCGCTCCCTGGAAATCGCCTGCTACACGGCGGTGGCCGCGGTGGCGCTGGGTACGTTGGCGGCCTTCGTGCTGACACGCATCAGCCAGTTCAAGGGCCGCACGTTGTTCGGTGGCCTGGTGACTGCGCCGTTGGTCATGCCCGAAGTGATCACCGGTCTTTCGCTGTTGCTGCTGTTTGTGGCCATGGCGCAAATGATCGGCTGGCCCCAGGAGCGTGGCATCGTCACCATCTGGATCGCCCACACCACGTTCTGTGCGGCGTATGTGGCGGTGGTGGTGTCGGCGCGACTGCGTGAGCTGGACTTGTCGATCGAAGAAGCGGCGATGGACCTGGGCGCACGGCCGTGGAAGGTGTTCTTCCTGATCACTATCCCGATGATCGCGCCGTCGTTGGCGGCGGGCGGCATGATGTCGTTCGCACTGTCGCTGGATGACTTGGTATTGGCCAGCTTCGTGTCGGGGCCGGGTTCGACCACCTTGCCGATGGAAGTGTTCTCGGCAGTGCGCCTTGGGGTTAAACCCGAGATCAACGCCGTGGCCAGCCTGATCCTGTTGGCGGTGTCGCTGGTGACCTTCCTGGTGTGGTTCTTCAGCCGTCGTGCCGAAGAGCACCGCAAGAAAGCCATCCAGCAAGCCATTGAAGAAGCCGCCGCCGATGGCTGGCAGCAGCCGGACAAGCGTCGGGCGGCTGCACCGGTCTAACTGACGGAATGCGGTAAAGAAGTGGGAGCTGGCTTGCCTGCGATAGCGGTCTATCAGTCGACAGATGAGTCGACTGGCAGGGCCTCATCGCAGGCAAGCCAGCTCCCACAGTTGATTGCATTTCAGGTCAACTATGCAGTCCAGGGAGATTTGCGGATCACCTCCACAAAATTCATCGGCTTGAACCCCGGCTCCTGATCCACCAGCACATCCGTCTTCACGTTGCCAAACGTGGTCTGCGGACGATGGCGCAAGCCGTCGGCAAACGCGCAGATGATGCACTCCTTGAACCCTTCACCGCGTGGATGCGCATGCACCACGGCTTCGCGCTGCACGCTGGAAAACGCGGCGTAGTCCATGCCCAGCACGTCCATTTCCACACCGGCCGTCACCAGCGCCACGGTCGGACGCAGATGCTGCGGTACGCCCGGTGTGGTGTGCAGGGCGATGGACAGCCACACTTGTTCGATGTCGTCATCGCTCAGCCCGTAAGGCTTGAGGAAAGCGGCGGCGGCGTTGGCACCGTCGACTTCGAAGCGCTCGTTGTCACTGCGAAGGCCTTCCACCAGGCCCAGGTCATGGAACATCGCGCCGACGTAGAGCAGCTCCGGGTTGTAAGCGAGTTGCTTGCGTTCGCCGCTCAAGGCGCCGAACAGGAATACCCGGCGGGAGTGGTGGTAGAGCAGGTCGGATTCGACGTCGCGGATGTATTCGGTGGTGGCCTTGGCCAGGGCGCTGTCCGGGATCTGGATGCCGGCGATGGTGGTACTCATGGTCGTTCTCCTCAACAAAGCGCCGGGGGTGGCGCCGATGAGTCCAGTCTGGTCGCGTGCCCGCGAAGGGGCTATGGCGGCGAGGGAGCGATCCCGGCCAATGTGCCGTCACATCGTGCCAGCCGGAGTAATCTCTTGAAGCCTGAGAGGATCAAGTGTGGGAGCGGGCTTGCTCGCGAATGCGGTATGTCGGTTAATACATGTGTCGACTGATCCACCGCATTCGCGAGCAAGCCCGCTCCCACATGGGTTTGTGTTCATTCAGTTAACCAAGGCTAACCATTCATGGGCAAAACCGTCGCCATCCTGATCTTCCCCGGCGTCCAGTCACTGGACGTGACCGGCCCCATGGACGTGTTCTGCGAAGCCAACCGTTTTCTACCGCCGCAAGACCATTACCAATTGGACGTGATCGGCTTCGGCCACGGCAGCATGGCCGCTTCCAACGGCCTGTCATTGCAGGCCCACCATCACTACAGCGAAGCCCTGCGAGCCTACGACCTGCTGTTGGTTGCCGGCGGCCCGCAGTTGCCCTTCGAAGACTTCGGCGCCGAGTTCGATGACTGGCTGCGTGGCGCCAGTGCTCGTGCGCAACGTTTCGGCTCGATCTGCAACGGCGCCTTCATGCTGGCACGCGCCGGGCTTTTGGACGGTAAAACCGTGACCACCCATTGGAATGACGCGGCTGATCTGGCGCGCCTGTGCCCCACAGCCCAGGTCGAAGCCGACCGCCTCTACGTGCAGGACGGCAACCTCTACACCTCGGCCGGGGTCACGGCGGGCATCGATCTGTCGCTGTATTTGCTGGCCCAGGATCACGGCCCGGAAATCGCGTTGAGCGTGGCCAAGCGCCTAGTGGTGTTCACCCAGCGCTCGGGCGGGCAGTCGCAGTTCAGTCCGTTCCTCACCCCCCACGCCGAAACCACCTCGGCGGTGGCGCTGGTGCAGCTGTACGTGTTGGCGAACCTAACAGGGGATTTGACCATTGCCGACCTGGCCAAGGCGGCCAATATGAGCGCGCGTAATTTCTCCCGGGTGTTTGCCCGAGAGGCGCGGATCACACCAGCGGAATTTGTCGAACGAGCGCGGGTAGACGCGGCACGGGTCATGCTCGAAAGCAGCCCCGCGCCGCTCAAGACCGTTGCCTACCAATGCGGCTTTCGCGACGCCCAGCACATGCGCAGTGTGTTCAATCGCCGGCTGGGCGTGACGCCGCAACAGTTCCGGCTTAACTTTGCGGCGCCGGTTTGAGGGTGTCGTAGGCTTCCAGTGCGCGCAACGAGTAGATGTACGCCGCGCCCGCATTCAGCGAGATCGCTGTGGCCAGGGTTGCGGCGACTTCTTCGCGAGTGGCGCCGGCCTTGATCGCCGCGTCGGCATGCACGCCGATGCAGCCGTCGCAGCGGGTGGTGATGGCCACGGCGATGGAGATCAGTTCACGGGTCTTGGCGTCGAGCACGTTGTTTTCTTCAGCGGCCTCGCCCAGCGCCATGTAGGCTTTGACCATCTTCGGGTTGCTCTTGCCCAGTGTGCCAAAGGCTTTCTTTACGGTAGGCAGCAAGTCGGACCAGTTATTGAACATTGCGGTAACTCCTGAACAGGTTTGAGTGGTGTGGAGCCAGTCTCTTCTGTTCGGGGGTGGCGTTATTGTTCAATCCGCTCATCTTTTTGACCGATGCTCGCAAATGAATTCGATCGACACGCTCATCGCGCTGGCCAACCTGCGCGGCAGTCTAGATCTACGTTGCCAATTCCAGGGGGAGTGGGCCCTGGGTCATTCACCGGAAAGCCTCGGTGTGGCGCCTTACCACATCGTGCTCAGCGGCACCTGTCGTGCCGAGTTGTCCGGCGGGCAGCAGGTGACGCTGGAGGAGGGCGATATCCTGCTGATGCCCGGCGGTGCCACCCATTTGCTGCGCAGCCAGGGTGCGCGGATTCGGCCGATGCAACCGCAAGTGGTCAGCGGTGGCCTGCTCCCGGTGCATCGCCTGGGCGGCGACCGGCCGGACCTGGACATGCTCTGTGGCAGTTTCCACTACAACCGCCAGTCATTGCTGCTCGGCGCGTTGCCGGAGTACCTGGTGGTGTCCAGCCGCGAGTGGCAGGGCGACGGCCAACTGGCGGCGTTGATCGCGTTATTGCGCAGTGAAGCGGACGGCCAGCAATTGGGCGCGCGCTCCTTTATCGACGCGTTGTCGTCGGCGCTGTTCACGCTGATCCTGCGCACCTGGCTGAGCCGCCAGGCGCCCGTGGCCGGCACCTTCGCGTTGCTCGCCGACAAGCGCTTGAGCAAAGCCTGGCAGGCGATGCTGGCCGATCCGGGGCATGAGTGGACCATCGACAGCCTGGCGGCTGCCGCGACGATGTCACGTGCCACCTTCATGCGTGCGTTCGTGAAAGTGGCGGGCGTATCGCCGTGGGTGCTGCTGACCCAGTTGCGCATGGAACTGGCCTTCAACCTGTTGCGCCAGTCGCACCTGAGCCTGCTGGATATCGCCGCCCAGGTGGGTTACCAGTACCAGGCGGCGTTTAGCAAGAAATTCAAGGAGACCTATGGCGAGGCGCCGGGCCGGGTGCGGGCACGATAGCCGCTGTAGCGTATATCCAATGTGGGAGCAGTTGACCGAGTTCCAGGCGCTCATCTGGCGGGTAGCAGTTTCAGTGTGCCACGCGTATTCGCCGTCACTTCCTCATCGCTGAAATGCGCCTGCTCATAGCCGCCTTCGATGTAGGTTTCTGCCTGGTCGCCATAGTGCTTGTCGAACGGCACACCGCTTTGGCCGACCGGGTTGATGGTCAACGCGTGGGCCGCGTCGGCGAAGTCGATCAGGCGGCGAGTCGAAGGCCCGTAGGTGACGGGCCACGGTGCCGGGCCGATATTGGCCGATTGGTTATTTGGCACTTCGTGGGTGCCCGGCGCCGGGAACGGGCCGACATTGACGATCAGGTCCAAGGGTTTCTGCGAGCCCAGCGGATGGCCGTGGGTCAGGGTATGGGCCTTGCCCCACTGCCATTGGCTCGGGTCATCGCCGAAGGTGGCCTTGAGGTGCGTGAGGCTGTTGTCCCAGGCGAGCTTGACGGTGTCGGCGCGCTTGCCGTCCCACCACGGCGAATCCGGCGCGGCGGCCAGGCGTGGCAAGGCAGCGTCGATCACGCGGGTGCCGAGCAGGGTCTTGAACATTCCGTCACCCAGTTTCGGGTGGAAGGCGGCGTCAGCCAGGTTGAACAGGAACTGGTTGAACAGCGTGGCGCTGGTCGAGTCCAGCGGGTAGTCACCCTTCCAGCTTGCAAGCTGCTCCACCAGTTTCAACTGCGCCGGATCCTTGACCACCTCACGCAGCACCGGCAACAGCGGCGCCAACAGGCGTGGGCCAAAGGCGGTGGTGGTGCCGAGCTGCAAAGCCTGGCTGTTGTTCACATCCCACTTCACGCTCTTGTCGCTCAGCTGCGCGTTCAACTGTTGGCCGCGATCGGCCAGGTTGTAGTAACCGGGAATCTCCATGCCAGTCGGTGAGACCGGCTGGGCATTGGCCGATACCACGTAACCGCGTGCCGGATTTTCTTCCTGGGGGTTGGCGCTGAAGGGGTAGAAGCCCAGCTTGTCGGCCTGGGAGGTGCTGCCGTCGAGGATAAACCCGGCGTTGACCCCGGCCGGGCGGATCGGCAACTGCGCTGCCGCCCACCAGCCAATATCGCCCTTGGCGTTGGCCCACACGATATTCAGCCCCGGCGCCGACACCTTGGCCGCCGCCGCACGGGCCTTCACCAGCGTGTCGGCACGGTTGAGCTGGTAGAAGCCCTCAAGGATCGGGTTCTGGGTATCGAGGAACGCCCACCACATGGCAATCGGCGTCTTGCCGGCGTTTTCGCCCAGCACGTCATTGATGATCGGGCCGTGGGGGGATTGACGCAGGGTCAACGTCACCGGCGCCTGGCCTTTCACGGCGATTTGCTGCTCGGTGCTGCTCATGTCGACCCATTGGTCGTGGTACCAGACCTGGTTGGGGTTGTCCGGGTTGACCTTCTCGGCGATGAGATCGAGGTCATCGTTCTGGAACATGGTCAGGCTCCAGCCGAAGTCCAGGTTGTGCCCCAGGAACGCCACCGGCACCAGTGCGTTGTGGTAGCCATATAGCTCGAACCCCGGCGCAGACAGCTGCGCCTCGTACCACACCGACGGCACCGAAAAACGGATATGCGGGTCACCGGCCAGCAACGGTTTGCCGCTCTTGGTGCGGTTGCCGCTGATGGCCCAGGCGTTGCTGCCTTCGAACTGCGGCAGGCCGTTGTCGGCCAGGGCCTGTTCGCTCAGGGAGGCGATGGCGCCGAGGGCTTGCCAATCGCTGGTGGCGAGGTTGAGGGCGCCCTTGGGCTGCCAGTCCAGGTCGAAGACTTTCAGGTAGTCACTGCCCAGTTGGTCGCGGATGTACGTCAGCACAGGCTCGGTACGAAACGCGGCGGCAAAGCTGTAGGCCATGTACCCGGCGACGCTGATGGTGTCCTCGGCGGTAAACGGTCGTTTAGGGATGCCCAGCACGTCGAACTCCATCGGGCTGGCGTGGTTGTCCTGATACTGGTTGATCCCGTCCAGATAGGCTTGCAGGGCCTTCCAGTGCGCTGACTCGTGGTCGAGTTGCGCGACATAGGCGGCCGCGCGGTCGCGAATGCGCAGGCTGCGGAACAACTTGTCGGTCTCCAGCACCTTGGGCCCGAGTACCTCGGCCAGCTCGCCACGGGCCAGGCGCCGCATGATCTCCATCTGGAACAGCCGGTCCTGGGCGTGCACGTAGCCCAAGGCGCGGTAAAGATCGGTTTCGTTCTCGGCTTGGATGTGTGGCACGCCACGGTCGTCGTAACGCACGGTGACCGAGCCTTGCAGGTTGGCCAGTGTTGCCGTGCCCTGGCGGGTGGGCTGCTTGCTGTACAGGTACCAACCGGCGCCTAGGGCGACCAGCACGACAAGAACCGCGAGAACCCGCAAGACGCGCTTCATGAACATTCCTTACCAAGAGTGGGGTGGCGAGTTACGAGCCTTTTGGCCAAGAACAATAGCAGCCCACCGCCAGGGTGTGCGTGGCATTTACCTCGCGTCCTGTTTCAAGGGCCTTCAAGATCGGCTCAATAAAACTGTTGCTGGAATTACACGTGAGGCCTTCGCTGTAGGGCCCGAAGTACGCGAGCTTGCCGCTGCGATCCCAGATACCCACGGCCGGGCTGGCCGGCACCTGCTCGGCGCCGGGCAGGGCGGTGAGGGTTTTCATGCTGCGCAGGTTGTCGGGCAGTTGGCCGTGGCTGCCGGGCTTTTGCAGGGCGTAGAACTCGACGCCTTGGGGCGCGTACTGCTCGATCAGCTCGCCCAGGTGCTGCTGGTTGCCGACGTTGCACGGGCAAGCCGGGTCCCAGAAGTGCACCAGGCGAATCGGGCCGGGGCCGGCAAGGTCGGCGGGTAGCTTCAACGGGTCGCCGGAAAACACCGCCGTGTGCTCGCTGAAGGCGCGCAGGTAGCGGCCCTGGAACCAGTCATACGCTGCCCATAGCACGCCGGCGCAGATAACCAGGATCAGGCTGGCGAACAAGGCGGTGCGGTAGGGCTGTCGCATTCAGTTGTATCCTCGAAGGTCGCGTAGCTTGCCATGCTTGTCCTGACAGATGAATATCGCAGCTCGATATTCATCTTTGCCGCAAGTCTGGAAGCCTTTATGCCCGTTACCTTTGACCCTGATCATCTGCGCGAAAGCTTGCGGCCCCTGGTGGATGCGCAACCGCTTTCAGCCGAGGCGCGGGTCTACCAGCGTTTTTACGGTCTGGACCAGGCCGTGAGCCGTCTGGGGCGTTTCGAGGTGGAGGGTTTTGAGGTGGTGGCGCAGGTGTGGTGGCCGCCCACGCCGGTGGCGACGATGTTCATGTTCCACGGTTTCTACGACCACATGGGGCTGTACCGCCATGTGGTGAAGTGGGCGCTGGAGCAGGGCTTCGTGGTGATCGCCTGCGATTTACCGGGGCACGGCCTGTCCAGTGGCGTGCGTGCCAGCATCGATGATTTTGCGGTGTATCAACAGGTGGTGAATGCGCTGTTCACCCAGGCGCAAGCGCTGCAACTGCCGCAACCCTGGCACCTGTTCGGGCAAAGCACCGGCGGCGCGGTGGTGGTGGATCACCTGCTCAACCATGGCGCCGACAGCCCGGCCCAGGGCAAGACTTTCCTACTGTCACCCCTGGTGCGGCCGCGTGCCTGGGGGTGGTCGCAGGTCAGCTATTACCTGCTGCGCCCGTTCGTCAAAGGCATTGCGCGGCGATTCAGCGAGAACACCCACGATCCGGCGTTCAAGCCGTTCCTGGAAGCCGACCCGCTGCAGCCGCGCCAACTGCCGACCGCCTGGGTCGGCGCCTTGGCGCGCTGGATCAAACGCATCGAAGCCGCACCGCGTAGCCCACGTCGGCCGGTGATTGTGCAGGGTGAGGAAGATATGACGGTGGACTGGCAGCACAACCTGCAGGTGCTACGGAGCAAGTTCGACCAGCCCGAGGTGTTGATGCTGCCGCGTGGCAGGCATCACCTGGCCAATGAGATTCCAGAGATTCGCCAGCAATACTTCAGCTATCTCACCCACCACCTGACCTGACTCACCCCACTGTAGGAGCAGGCAAGCCAGCGCCTACAAGGGGTCAGGGGGCGAGGCTTGAGGTGCTTTGGCCGACAGCCAGCCCGGCACGAATAGCGGCAAGGGCCGCCTGGTAATACGCCTTGCCCTCCGGCGACTCGGCAAACGTCGCGAATTCTTCCAGCTCCGGGTCGGACAAATCCCGATAGACGTACAGCAGCGTGTTGTTCAGATCTTTGTCGATCTGCTGCATCAACCGCTCACGCTGGCCGTTCAACATGCCTTGGGCCTGCCCGCCGCCCAACAGTCCGGGAATCATCTGGCTCAGACTATCGGCCGCCACACCAGCAATCGCCAGGCTGACTTCCGCGCCGGCTTCACGGGCCGGCAGGGCCTGGCCCAGGTGGCCGATGATCAGGCTGCGAGTCGCGTCGGCTTCGATTTTCGGCAGGCCTTGGGCGTTTTTCGCCAATTGATCACGGCGCGTGGCGAGCAACTCGGCGGCGACAATCTTGCGGCCAAGGGGCGATTGGAAAAACGCCAGGGCCGGCTTAGGGTCCGCCAGGTTTTTGCGCAACTGTGCTTCGGCACGCTGGTCCACCGCCTTGGCGGCAAAGCGTTTATTGCTGTTGTCCACCAGCGCCTGGTACACCGCCGGCGGCAGGCTGTTGCGGTAGCGCTGCTGGGCGGCGCTGAGGGCGTCATTGAAATGCGCACGTTGTTCGGCCCAGCCGGCGACCTTGTACAACTGGTCATGGCCGTCTGCCCAGGCGGGCAAAACGCAGAACATCAGCAAGGAAAAAAACAAACGACGCATATGGACTCCTGTCAGTCGGCCACTATTGTCCGTGTCGGGCGTAGGATTTGTCGAGAAGTCCTATCAGTCACCTGACTAAAGTGCAGTCAGACGCTCGGTGGCTCTGTCGGATTCACAGGCGTATGGATACTATGCGCGCCATGCAAATACCCCTCGATCACACCTTGCTGCAACGTATTGTCGACGACCTGGCCGAAAAGGGCTGGTCCCGGCAGGACGGCTTCCTGCCCCAGGCTCTGACCCTGGAACTGGCGGCTGAGTGCCGTAAACGTGCGGCCGAGGGTGAGCTGGCTCCGGCGGCGGTAGGGCGTGGCCCGGCCCAGGAGATTCGCGAAGGCATTCGCGGTGACCATATCCAGTGGCTGGAGGACGGTGACGCGGCGATCTGCGACACCTACATGGCGCTGATGGACAGCCTGCGTTTGGCGATGAACCGTGGCCTGTTCCTCGGCCTGGAAGATTTCGAGAGCCATTTCGCCATGTACCCGCCGGGGGCGTTCTACCTCAAGCACCTGGACCGTTTTCGCGACGATGACCGGCGCATGGTCTCGGCAGTGATCTACTTGAACGATGCCTGGCTGCCCGAGCATGGTGGCCAGTTGCGCATGTACCTCAAGGACGGCGTCGAATACGATGTGGTGCCCATCGGCGGTTGCCTGGTGGTGTTCCTGTCGGGCGAAGTGCCCCATGAAGTTCTACCCGCCACGCGCGAACGCCTGTCCCTCACCGGTTGGTTTCGTCGGCGGGGTAACGAGCCGTTTTAAGTATGCAAAAGATTCTGATCAGCCGCTGCCTGCTGGGGCACAAGGTGCGCTACGACGGTGGGGCCAGCGGGCCGTTCGACCAGCTGGCGGTGTGGCAGGCCGAAGGGCGTGTGGTTGCCATCTGCCCGGAAGTGTCGGGTGGTTTGCCGACGCCTCGCCCCGCTGCCGAAATTCCAGGCGGGCAAGGCGTGGATGTCTGGGAGGGCCGCGCCCAGGTACTCACCGCCGAGGGCGAAGATTTCAGCGCGGCGTTCCTTGAGGGGGCGCGCCAGGCCCTGGCGCTGGTGCAGCGCTATAACATCCGCATCGCCGTGCTCAAGGCCAATAGCCCGTCGTGCGGCAATCTGCTGACTTACGACGGCACCTTCAGTGGCGTGAAGGTGAGTGGCGAAGGTGTGACGGCTGCGCTGCTCAAGCAGCACGGTGTATTGGTATTCAGTGAGCTGGAACTGGCACAAGCCGCGCAGGCATTGCAGGCCTGCGGTTATTGAGTCTGGGCCGCCGGACGGTTGGGGTAATCTACAAGCCACTTCTGCAACAGCTCCCTGAATCGATCGTCGGATTTGAGTCGTTGCAGTGCGTTGTTCAGGCTTGACTTGAATGCCGGGTTGCCCTTCTGGAACGGCATCGCATAAAGGGTCGACGGGCCTGTCATGCGCCCACGGGATTCGCCGTAAGGCTCACTGAAATCGAACCGATCCTGCAATTTGGGGGTCACAGCGATATAGTTCATCGCTACGTCGTACTTGCCGCTTTCCACTCCTGGCAGCAGGTCATTCGCATCGGTGGTAATGAACGATGCGCGCACGTCCATCTCCTTGGCCAGTTGCTCGCCGAGTTCTACTTCCAAACCGGTGAGTTTGTTTCCTTCCTTGAAACTGTATGGCGGGTTGTCGGCCACGAGTGCAATGCGCAGTTCGCCTCGATCGTATACATCATCGAGCAGTTCGGCATGCGCCAAGGGACTTAGAAGGGGAAGCAGCAGTAACAGGCCAGGCGAAAAGCGCATGGTCACTCCTAGAGATTTTTAATGTGCGAGGCGCCGTTCAGCATCGCTTTGCTATGGTGTTGAGTGCCTTGGACAGCAATTTGTCGCGAAGTTGTCATAACCCTACAGATTTCATAGAAAAACTGGAGAAGCGAATGAAAGCCCTTTTGTCCCGTGCCACCCTGGCCTCCCTGCTGCTGGGTGCTTCGATGTTGGCCACTGCTGCGGACGGTATCCCGCGCAGCGCTCCACCTGCAGATGCCAAAGTATTCATCGTCTCGCCTAAAGACGGCGCGACGGTCGATAAAACCTTCACCGTCAAATTCGGCATGGAAGGCCTGAAACTGGCCCCGGCCACCAGCCAGGATCCAGGCACCGGTCACCACCACCTGCTGATCGACCAGAAAGAACTGCCTGACGCCAGCGTGCCGATCCCGGCCACCGACACCGTGATCCACTACGGCAAGGCCCAGACCGAAACCGAACTGACCCTCACCCCAGGCAAGCACACCTTGCAACTGGTGGCCGGCGACAAGCTGCACATGCAGTTCAACCCGACTGTAGCCTCGAAAGTGATCACGGTTAACGTCAAATAAGATTTGTTCAGATGTAAAAAAGGGAGCCCGAGGGCTCCCTTTTTCGTGGTGCAGTGGAAGCCTTAGAACAACACGCGGCTACGAATCGTACCGTTGATGTGCTGCAGCTTCTCTTGCGCCAGGTCCGAGTACTCGGCGTCGACGTCGATCACCACGTAGCCGACCTTCTCGTTGGTCTGCAGGAACTGACCGGAGATGTTGATGCCGTTTTCCGCGAAAACCTTGTTGATCTCCATCATCACGCCAGGGATGTTCTGGTGGATGTGCAGCAGACGGTGCTTGCCAGGGTGAGCCGGCAGGGCCACTTCCGGGAAGTTTACGGACGACACCGACGTACCGTTGTCGCTGTACTTGACCAGCTTCTCCGACACTTCCAGGCCAATGTTGGCCTGCGCTTCAGCGGTGGAACCGCCGATGTGCGGGGTCAGGATCACGTTGTCCAGGCCACGCAGCGGGCTTTCGAAGATGTCGTCGTTGGAGCGCGGCTCCACCGGGAACACGTCGATGGCGGCGCCGATCAGGTGCTTGTCCTTGATCGCGTCGGCCAGGGCGTCCAGCTCGACCACGGTGCCACGGGCAGCGTTGATCAGGATGCCGCCTTTCTTGATGGCGCGGATTTCCTTCTCGCCGATCATCCACTGGGTCTCAGCGGTTTCCGGAACGTGCAGGGTCACGATGTCGGACATGCCCAACAGCTCGGTCAGGCTGGCCACTTGCGTGGCGTTGCCCAATGGCAGCTTGGTCAGGGTGTCGTAGAAGAACACCTGCATGCCGAGGCCTTCAGCCAGGACCGACAACTGAGTGCCGATCGAGCCGTAACCGACGATACCCAGCTTCTTGCCGCGGATTTCGAAGGAATTGGCTGCGCTCTTGATCCAGCCGCCACGGTGGCAGGAAGCGTTCTTCTCAGGAATGCCGCGCAACAACAGGATGGCCTCGGCCAGCACCAGCTCCGCAACGGAGCGGGTGTTGGAGTACGGTGCGTTGAACACCGCAATGCCGCGCTCGCGCGCTGCGTTGAGGTCGACCTGGTTGGTGCCGATGCAGAAACAGCCGACCGCCACGAGTTTCTTGGCGTGATCGAAGATCTCTTCGGTCAGCTGAGTGCGGGAGCGAATGCCGATGAAGTGCGCGTCGGCGATCTTTTCCTTGAGTTGGGCTTCCGGCAGAGAACTGGTGATGTACTCAATGCTGGTGTACCCGGCGGCTTTCAGAACGTCGACAGCCGATGGGTGGACGCCTTCCAGAAGAAGGAACTTGATCTTGCTCTTATCGAGAGAAGTCTTGCTCATCTGCGTAAACCTGTATCCCGGAGAAAAATGGCAGGGAATCGAGCAGCACAAGCTGACCCGGACGGCAGGAAAGCCGTCACCGCAGAAACGCCCTTGGGCTCTGTCCTGCGGGGGCGGTATGCTAGCATACGCGCCCCGCTAAACACCTATTCCTGCGACGTGAAGCGTTCTCAGGATGACCATGAATTGTTCGAGAGTTCTGTCGATGACCCATCCTGCCCTGATTGATGAGCTAAAGACCCTGGTTGAGCCCGGCAAAGTGCTGACCGATGCAGACTCCCTGGAGGCTTACGGCAAGGATTGGACCAAGCACTTCGCACCCGCGCCGACCGCCATCGTCTTCCCCAAGACCACTGAGCAGGTCCAGGCTATTGTGCGCTGGGCCAATACCCACAAGGTGGCGCTGGTGCCATCGGGCGGACGTACTGGCTTGTCGGCCGCTGCCGTGGCGGCGAATGGCGAAGTGGTGGTGTCGTTCGACTATATGAACCAGATCCTCGACGTGAACCTCACCGACCGCACCGCCGTGTGCCAGCCGGGCGTGGTCACCAAGCAATTGCAGAACGTCGCTGAAGAAAAGGGCCTGTACTACCCGGTGGACTTCGCATCGTCGGGTTCCAGCCAGATTGGCGGCAATATCGGCACCAATGCCGGCGGGATCAAGGTTATTCGCTACGGCATGACCCGCAACTGGGTGGCCGGCATGAAGGTTGTCACCGGCAAGGGCGACGTACTTGAGCTGAACCGCGACCTGATCAAGAACGCCACCGGCTACGACATGCGCCAGCTGTTCATCGGCGCCGAGGGCACTTTGGGTTTTGTGGTCGAAGCCACCATGCGCCTGGACCGTGCGCCGAAAAACCTCACCGCGATGGTGCTGGGCACCACCGACTTTGATTCGATCATGCCGGTATTGCACGCGTTCCAAAGCAAGCTGGACCTGACCGCCTTCGAATTCTTCTCCGACAAGGCCCTGGCCAAGGTCATGGGCCGTGGCGACGTGCCGGCGCCGTTCGAAACCGAGTGCCCGTTCTACGCGCTACTGGAATTCGAAGCCACCACCGAAGAAGTCGCCAACCACGCGCTGGAAACCTTTGAGCATTGCGTCGAGCAGGGCTGGGTGCTGGACGGCGTGATGAGCCAGAGCGAAACCCAACTGCACAACCTGTGGAAACTGCGCGAGTACATCTCCGAAACCATTTCCCACTGGACCCCGTACAAGAACGATATCTCGGTAACTGTCTCCAAAGTACCGGCGTTCTTGAAGGAAATCGACGCGATCGTCGGTGAACACTACCCAGATTTTGAAATCGTCTGGTTCGGCCACATCGGCGACGGCAACCTGCACCTGAACATCCTCAAGCCAGAAAACCTGAGCAAGGACGAGTTCTTCGCCAAGTGCGCCACTGTGAACAAGTGGGTGTTTGAAACCGTCGAGAAGTACAACGGTTCGATCTCCGCCGAACACGGCGTGGGCATGACCAAGCGTGACTACCTGACCTACAGCCGCTCGCCGGTTGAAATCGAATACATGAAGGCCGTCAAAGCCGTGTTCGACCCGAACGGGATCATGAACCCTGGCAAGATCTTCGCTGTTTAATCGCCCTGAAGGAGTCGTTCCATGAGCTACCAGCACAAGTATGTCGACGGCACCAACATCCACTTTCCGCTCGGCAAAGTGGTATGTATCGGGCGTAACTATGCCGAACATGCCAAGGAACTGGACAACCCGGTGCCCACCGAGCCGCTGCTGTTCATCAAACCGGGCAGCTGCGTGGTGCCGCTGGAAGGCGGTTTCAGCATCCCGACCGAACGCGGCTCGGTGCACTACGAGGCGGAAATCGCGGTATTGATCGGCAAACCCTTGTCGACCAAGCCCAGCCGTGAAGAAGTGTTGGATGCGATTTCCGGCTTCGCCCCGGCCCTGGACCTGACCCTGCGCGACAAACAGGCCGAGCTGAAAGCTAAGGGCCTGCCGTGGGAAATCGCCAAGTCCTTTGATGGTGCAGCGGTAATCGCGCCGTTCGTGGTGGGCAGCACCTTCCCGGACGTGACCGACATCGGCATCCGCCTGAGCATCAATGGCGAAGTGCGCCAGGATGGCAACAGCGCGCAGATGCTCAACCCGATCATTCCGATGATCCAGCACATGGCCGGCTGCTTCTCGCTGCAAGCGGGCGATGTGATCTTCACCGGCACCCCGGCCGGCGTGGGCCCGCTGAATGTGGGCGATGAGCTGGTGTTGGAGCTGTCGGGTGTGAGCCGCTTCGAAAGCAGCGTTCGCTGAACCCGCTCTTGTAGGAGCCGGCTTGCCGGCGATGGGGTCAGTGCGGTGCAACTGGCACACCCCGTCGATCCCATCGCCGGCAAGCCGGCTTCTACAGTTCAATCGCTTTTTGCATTTTTTTCACACGCCATCCGGATAATCCTCAGCCTCTTGCGCGCGGGCCTGTGGTTCCTGTGCTATCACCTAACGCTGACTTTCCGGAAAAAGCGCTCAATGGCCCTGTCCTTGCCCTCCGCTACACCCAAGCCGCGTTCTCGGTTTGCCTTGCGCTGGTATTCCTGGCTGTTGCTGGTGGGAGTGATTTCCTACGGCCTTGCCTGGATCATGCACTGGGATGATCGGGGTGTCCTGTGGGTGTTGGAGCGTTTTGAATCGCCCGCTGAACGCCAGGAAAGCGTCTGGCTGCCGGACTACCATGTCGTGATCGACGGCAAGCTTTTGCCGGGCATGGAGAAGGACGAAGCGTCCGACGTCTCCTACAACCCTCAGACCAAAACCCTGTTTTCCGTGATGGGCAAGAACCCGTTCCTCGCTGAGTTGAGCCTGCAAGGCGATGTGCTGCGTAAGATGCCGCTCAACGGCTGGGATAACCCGGAAGGCGTGACAGTGATGGAAAACGGCCTGATCGCCGTGGTCGATGAGCGCCAGCACACACTGACCATCGTCAAGGTCGACGCCACCACCGCGGCGTTGAACAAGGCCGACTTCCCGAGTTATGACCTGGGCCCGTCCAAAGACCAGAACAAAGCCTTTGAAGCCATCACCTGGGACAAGCGCAACCAGCAACTGGTGCTGGGCGAGGAGCGCCCGCCGGCGCTGTTCACCTGGAAAAGCGACGGCGGCCCGACCCTGTCCGGCGATAAGCAAAAGCTGACCAGCAAAGAATTGGACATGCGTAACCTCTCGGCCCTGGCCGTCGACCCGCGCACCGGGCATCTGCTGGTGCTGTCGGCCGACTCTCACCTGCTGCTGGAGTTGGACGAGAAGGGTGAGCAAGTCAGCTTCATGACCCTGCTCGGCGGTTTCAACGGTCTCAAAAACACCATTCCACGGGCGGAAGGCGTGACCATGGATGAGAACGGCACGCTTTACATTGTCAGTGAGCCAAACCTGTTCTATCGTTTCGAAAAGCAGAAATAGCACACCGATTACGTCGGATATGTCTCTATGAGCGGCATTCGCCAGACATCAGGGCGCGTTTAAGTTTAAATTCAGACAGGCGTGATATTCATTCGCCACTTTTGATTTTGAGCCCGCCCGATGCGACGACTAGCCAGCCCCAAACCCCTTCTCATCATGCTTGCGCTGATCGCCTTGGTCAGCGCCGGGGCCGTTGCGCAACATTTCCGCCTGTTCGAGCGCGCCTGGTTCAACTGGCAGGCGTGGCGCCAGCCGACGGATGAACGCTCCATTGGCCTGGCGGACTACCGTGTGACCCTGGAAGCCCAAGTGATCGAGGGGTTGGACGACGATGTGTCGGCCTTGACCTTCGATCCTGTGCGCAAAAGCCTGTTTACCGTCACCAATAAAAACGCCGAACTGATCGAGCTGTCCCTTGAGGGCAAGATCCTTCGGCGGATTCCCTTGATAGGGTTTGGCGATGCCGAGGCGGTGGAATTCATCAGCGATAACATTTACGTGATCAGCGATGAGCGCCAGCAGCGGCTGATCAAAGTGCATGTGGACGACGACACCCAATTCCTCGACGCCGCCGATGCGGAGCAGATGACCCTGGGTCTGCACGTTGGCGGCAACAAGGGCTTTGAAGGCCTGGCCTATGACTCGCTGGGCAAGCGCCTGTTCGTGGCCAAGGAGCGCGATCCGATGCTGATCTACGAGGTCCACGGTTTTCCCCACTTCAAGCCGGAAAAGACCTATTCGGTGCACGTGATCAACAACCCCAAGCGTGATGCCGGATTGTTTGTGCGTGACCTGTCGAGCCTGCAATACGACGAGCGCAGCGGCCATTTACTGGCGCTGTCGGATGAGTCGTTCCTGGTGCTGGAACTGGATATCGACGGTCGCCCGCTGAGCAGTCTGTCACTGCTGAACGGGCGCCATGGCCTGAAAAAGCGGGTGCCTCAGGCCGAAGGGATCGCCATGGACGACGAGGGCGCGTTGTACCTCGTCAGCGAGCCGAACCTGTTTTACGTGTTCAAGAAAACCCATCCCTGAAGTACCGCAGGACCAATGTGGGAGCGGGCTTGCTCGCGAAAGCGGTTGTTCAGTTGAAGAATCTTTCACTGACACACCGCTTTCGCGAGCAAGCCCGCTCCCACATTTAGTAACGCGTCAAACCTTGAGGGTTTTCACGCCTTCGGAGGTGCCCAGCAACAGCACATCCGCTGGACGCGCGGCGAACAGACCGTTGGTGACCACGCCGACGATCGCGTTGATCTGAGTTTCCAGCTCCACCGGATTAGTGATCTGCATGTTGAACACGTCGAGGATGATGTTGCCGTTGTCGGTCAATACGCCTTCGCGGTACACCGGGTCGCCGCCCAGTTTTACCAGCTCTCGGGCCACGTGACTGCGGGCCATAGGGATCACTTCCACCGGCAGCGGGAACGCGCCGAGTACGGGCACCAACTTGCTGGCGTCGGCGATGCAGATAAAGGTCTTGGCCACGGCCGCGACAATTTTCTCGCGGGTCAGGGCTGCGCCGCCGCCTTTGATCAGGTTCAGGTGCTCGTCGCTTTCATCGGCGCCGTCGACGTAGAACTCCAGGTCGCTCACGGTGTTGAGCTCGTACACCGGAATACCATGGCCTTTCAGGCGCGCGGCAGTGGCTTCGGAGCTGGCCACGGCGCCGTCGAATGCACCCTTGTGTTGGGCCAGTGCGTCGATGAAGCAGTTGGCGGTGGAGCCGGTGCCGACACCGACGATGCTCTTGTCGTCGAGTTTAGGAAGGATTAAATCGACGGCGGCCTGGGCCACTGCCTGTTTGAGTTGATCCTGGGTCATGCGGGCTCCGGAACGGGCGGGGAGTTATCGAGGGGCGCGAGTATAACCCAACAAAACCTCTGGATTCGTGTGGTCGCCCGGCCAAACGCTGGGTTAGACTCCTTGGCCCTGCCCAACCTGCTCAGTGATTCCCGCCGATGCTTGAACAGTACGTCAAAAAGATCCTCACCTCGCGCGTCTACGACGTTGCCGTAGAAACCCCGTTGCAGACCGCCCGCCAGCTCTCGGAGCGGCTTGGCAACAAGGTCTGGCTCAAGCGTGAAGACTTGCAGCCGGTGTTCTCGTTCAAGATTCGCGGCGCGTACAACAAGCTGACCCAACTGACGGCTGAGGAACGCGCACGCGGCGTGGTCACGGCGTCGGCCGGCAACCATGCCCAGGGCCTGGCCCTGGCGGCCAAGGTGCTCGGGGTGAAAGCTACTATCGTGATGCCCAAGACCACCCCGGAAATCAAGGTCGAAGGCGTGCGCTCGCGTGGCGGCAAAGTGGTGCTGCATGGCGATTCCTTCCCGGAAGCCCTGGCCTACTCGCTAAAACTGGTCGACGAAAAAGGCTACGTCTACATCCATCCTTATGATGATCCGCACACCATTGCCGGGCAGGGCACCGTGGCGATGGAGATCCTGCGCCAGCATCCGGGGCCTCTGGACGCGATTTTCGTCCCGGTGGGCGGCGGCGGGCTGATTGCCGGAATTGCGGCATACGTGAAATACCTGCGCCCGGACATCAAGGTCATCGGCGTCGAGCCGGACGACTCCAATTGCTTGCAAGCCGCCCTGGCCGCGGGCGAGCGCGTGGTGTTGCCAACCGTTGGTATCTTCGCCGATGGCGTGGCGGTCGCGCAGATCGGCCAGCACACGTTTGATATCTGCAAAGATTATGTAGACGAAGTGATCACCGTGAGCACTGATGAAATCTGTGCGGCGATCAAGGACATCTACGACGACACCCGTTCCATCACCGAGCCGGCAGGGGCATTGGGTGTGGCCGGGATCAAGAAGTACGTCGAGACCCGTGGCGTCACCGGGCAGACCCTGGTTGCCATCGATTCCGGCGCCAACGTCAACTTCGACCGCCTGCGCCATGTAGCCGAGCGCGCTGAGTTGGGTGAGGGCCGCGAAGCCATCATCGCCGTGACCATCCCCGAGAAACCCGGCAGCTTCAAGGCGTTCTGCGAGGCCGTGGGCAAGCGCCAGATCACCGAATTCAACTACCGCTTCCACTCCGGCAGCGAGGCGCACATCTTTGTCGGCGTGCAGACCCACCCGGAAAACGACCCGCGCAGTGCGCTGATCGCCAGCCTGACAGGCCATGGTTTTCCGGTGCTGGACCTGACCGAGAACGAACTGGCCAAGTTGCACATCCGCCATATGGTCGGCGGCCATGCGGCTCACGTCAGCAATGAAGTGGTGTTTCGCTTCGAATTCCCGGAGCGTCCGGGGGCCTTGTTCAACTTTCTTAACAAATTGGGCGGGCGCTGGAACATCTCGATGTTCCACTATCGCAACCACGGCGCAGCCGACGGTCGTGTGGTCGCCGGCCTGCAAGTGCCGGCGAACGAGCGTCACCTGGTACCGGCAGCCCTGGAGGCCATCGGCTACCCGTACTGGGATGAAAGCGATAACCCGGCCTACAAACTGTTCCTCGGTTGAGCGACTACGCTGATGGGGGCGGCCTTTAAGGAAGACGAGACATGGAAACCCTGATCACCCTGAAAGTTATCCACATCGCGGCCACGGTATTGCTGCTGCTTAGCGGCCTGGGCCTGGCGATACTGGCCTGGCGCAAACGCAGCGCGGGTCCGGCGGTGACCGTGCAGCGCCCGTGGGCGTTCGTCTGGTTGTTGATGGGCGTGTGTGTGGTCAGCATGCCGTTTACCGGTTGGTGGCTGGTGCACCTGGTCGGCTGGCCGCTGGGGCAGACCTGGATCCTGGGTTCCAGCCTCCTCTATACCGTGGCGGCGCTGGCCTGGTTCTGGCTGGTGGCGCGGCTCAATCGCCTGCGCAAGGGCGAGGGCGGTAGCCTGAACTTCACGTTGGTGCTGGCGGTGGTCAGCCTGGTGGGGTTCGTGGCGATTGCCGGATTGATGGGTGCCAAGCCCGTGTAGGAGCGAGCTTGCTCGCGAAAAGCGCGAGGATACCGCGTTCATTCAGAATGCCCGCGTCATCATTGACGATTTTCGCGAGCAAGCTCGCTCCTACAGGTGAAACCCATCAGCTTCGCAGCGTAATCACCGGCCAGCCACGTCTCTCAGCTTCAGCCCGCAAATTCGGGTCCGGATCCACTGCCACCGGGTGAGTCACCTGCTCCAATAGCGGCAGATCATTCATCGAGTCGCTATAGAAGTAGCTGTCTTCCAGGCTATACCCGGTCTCTTCCAGCCAACGATTCAAACGCGTCACCTTGCCCTCGCGAAAGCACGGAATATCAGTGCTGCGTCCGGTGTAGCGGCCGTTTTCCATCTCGCATTCGGTGGCGATCAGGGTGTCCACGCCCAGGCGTGCGGCAATCGGCGCGGTGACGAAACGGTTGGTGGCGGTGATGATCACCAGCTTGTCACCGGCGGCGCGGTGCTTGGCCAGCAATTCTGCGGCCAGGGGCAGCATTAGCGGTTCGATGCAGTCGCGCATGAAGTCGTTGTGCCACTCGTCCAGTTGGGCCATCTCGGTGCGGCCGAGGATTTCCAGGCTGAAGTTCAGGTAGGCGGCGTTGTCGAGCTTGCCGGCCAGGTAGTCCTGGTAGAACCCGTCGTTGCGGGCCTTGTAGGCGATCGGGTCAAGAATCCCGCGTTCACAGAGGTAATCGCCCCAGGCGTGATCGCTGTCACCGCCGAGGAGGGTGTTGTCCAAGTCGAATAAAGCCAGGCGCATTGCAGTTACTCGCTGAAATGTCTGTAAAAAGGCGTCCAGAATACGGTCTTTTCACAAGAGTGCACATAAGGTAAGAAGCCTCGTTGCCGCTTCATCAACCTTTGTGGAACAATGCGGCGACATGCGTTTGCGAGGTTGTTGCCGTGATCGACCCCGATGGTTTCCGTCCTAATGTCGGGATTATTCTTACGAATGATGCCGGACAGGTGCTATGGGCTCGCCGAATCAACCAAGATGCCTGGCAGTTTCCTCAAGGTGGAATCAACCCCGACGAAACCCCTGAAGACGCCTTGTACCGTGAGTTGAATGAAGAAGTCGGCCTTGAGCGCGAAGATGTACAAATTCTGGCGTGTACCCGTGGCTGGTTGCGCTATCGTTTGCCGCAACGCCTGGTGCGTACCCACAGCCAACCGCTGTGCATCGGCCAGAAGCAGAAGTGGTTTCTCCTGCGCCTGATCTCCAACGAGCAGCGGGTGCGGATGGATTTGACCGGTAAACCGGAGTTCGATGGTTGGCGCTGGGTCAGCTATTGGTACCCGTTGGGCCAGGTGGTGACATTCAAGCGCGAAGTTTATCGTCGCGCTCTCAAAGAGCTTGCCCCGCGCCTTTTAGCGCGCGACTGACGACGGAGTTCGACCCCGAGCCATGCTCAATACGCTGCGCAAGATCGTCCAGGAAGTTAACTCCGCCAAGGATCTCAAGGCGGCGTTGGGGATTATTGTGTTGCGCGTCAAGGAAGCCATGGGCAGCCAGGTCTGCTCGGTTTACCTGCTGGACCCCGAGACCAACCGTTTTGTGCTGATGGCCACCGAGGGCTTGAACAAGCGCTCGATCGGTAAGGTCAGCATGGCGCCCAATGAAGGTCTGGTGGGCCTGGTGGGGACGCGTGAAGAACCCCTGAACCTTGAAAACGCGGCCGATCACCCGCGTTACCGCTACTTTGCCGAAACCGGCGAAGAGCGTTACGCCTCGTTCCTAGGCGCACCGATCATTCACCACCGCCGTGTCGTCGGCGTGTTGGTCATCCAGCAAAAAGAACGCCGCCAGTTCGACGAAGGTGAAGAAGCCTTCCTCGTGACCATGAGCGCGCAGCTTGCTGGGGTTATCGCCCACGCCGAAGCCACCGGCTCGATTCGCGGCCTGGGGCGTGAGGGTAAGGGCATCCAGGAAGCCAAGTTCGTCGGCGTGCCGGGTTCACCGGGCGCTGCGGTCGGTACGGCGGTAGTCATGTTGCCGCCAGCGGACCTGGATGTGGTGCCGGACAAGACCGTCAACGACATCGACGCTGAAATCAAACTGTTCAAAACCGCCCTGGAAGGCGTGCGCGCTGACATGCGCAACCTGTCGAACAAGCTGGCCACCCAGCTGCGCCCCGAAGAGCGTGCGCTGTTCGACGTGTACCAGATGATGCTCGACGACGCGTCGTTGGGTAACGAAGTCAAGACGGTGATCAAGACCGGCCAGTGGGCCCAGGGCGCACTGCGCCAGGTGGTCACCGATCACGTCAACCGTTTCGAAATGATGGATGACGACTACCTGCGTGAGCGGGCCTCGGATGTGCGCGACCTCGGTCGCCGTCTGCTGGCCAAGCTGCAGGAAGACCGCACTACCAACCTGGTTTACCCCGACAACACCATCCTTATCAGTGAGGAACTGACCGCCACCATGCTCGGCGAAGTGCCCGAGGGCAAGTTGGTGGGCCTGGTCTCAGTACTCGGTTCGGGCAACTCCCACGTTGCGATCCTGGCGCGTGCCATGGGCATCCCGACGGTGATGGGCCTGGTCGACCTGCCGTATGCCAAGGTCGACGGCATCGGCATGATCGTCGATGGCCATCGCGGTGAAGTGTTCACCAACCCCAGCGAAGTGTTGCGCAAGCAATACGCCGAAGTGGTTGAGGAAGAGAAACAACTGGCGCTGGGCCTCGATTCATTGCGCGAACTGCCGTGCGTAACCACCGACGGCCATCGCGTGCCGCTGCTGGTCAACACCGGCCTGCTGGCCGACGTGGCCCGTGCGCAACAGCGCGGCGCTGAGGGCGTGGGGCTGTACCGCACCGAAGTGCCGTTCATGATCAACCAGCGTTTCCCGAGCGAGAAGGAGCAGCTGGCGATTTATCGCGAGCAACTGCAGGCCTTCCACCCGTTGCCGGTGACCATGCGCAGCCTGGATATCGGCGGCGACAAGTCACTGTCTTATTTCCCGATCAAGGAAGACAACCCCTTCCTGGGCTGGCGCGGCATTCGCGTAACCCTCGACCACCCTGAAATTTTCCTCGTACAGACCCGCGCCATGCTCAAGGCCAGCGAAGGCCTGAACAATCTGCGCATCCTGCTGCCGATGATCTCCGGCACCCACGAGCTGGAAGAGGCGCTGCACTTGATCCACCGCGCCTGGGGCGAAGTGCGCGACGAAGGTGCCGACGTACCGATGCCGCCGATTGGCGTGATGATCGAAATCCCGGCGGCGGTGTACCAGGCCAAGGAGCTGGCGCGCCAGGTGGACTTCCTCTCGGTAGGTTCCAACGACCTGACCCAATACCTGCTGGCCGTGGACCGTAACAACCCACGGGTGGCCGACCTTTACGACTACCTGCACCCGGCGGTTCTGCAAGCACTGCAACATGTGGTGCGCGACGCCCATGCCGAAGGCAAGCCGGTGAGCATCTGCGGCGAAATGGCCGGCGACCCGGCGGCGGCAGTGCTGTTGATGGCGATGGGTTTTGACAGCCTGTCGATGAACGCCACCAACTTGCCGAAAGTGAAGTGGATGTTGCGCCAGGTTGAGTTGAGCATGGCCAAGGACTTGCTGGCGGAGTTGATGACCATCGACAACCCGCAAGTTATCCACAGCTCGCTGCAGTTGGCGCTGAAGAATCTGGGGCTGACACGGATGATCAACCCGGCTTCGGCGAAAACCCTCTAGACCGAGGCCATCGCCGGCAAGCCGGCTCCTACAGGGGGATGTATTCCATTGTAGGAGCTGGCTTGCCAGCGATGGCGCCAGCCCAAACACCGCTAAATCCTGAGTTCTACCTCACCAAGCCGCCCACCATGCGGCCCAAAACTGCGCTCCACCATCTGCCGCGTCCCGTCGGCATTCACGATCAATGCCGTACTCGCCCGTGTCCCGTAGCTCGGGCTGGCAATAAACACGCTGGATAAAAGGCTTTCCGTTGCCAATCCCACCCCTGTATCTGGCAGGTCCGCAAACGGCGCCGTCTGCGGATCACTCAAAATCCCCAATAACGCGTCAGGCTGTGGGTCTACGAGTATTTCGCTCAACGCCGCCTTGGCCTTGAGCAATTTGGGCCACGGTGTATCCAACCCTGCGTTGGATAATCCATACACGCCGGACTTCAGCCGCGTCGGCTCCGTATGGTTGGCGTTGTAATGCCACAGCTCATCGCGCGTGCCTATCAGCAGGTTAAACCCGGCATATTCAATCGAGCGGCCGTTAACGTCGGCCAAATACTCTTCAATCGGCAGCGAGCCGCTGAGAAATCGCGCGACCAACTCGCCACGGGACTTACGGGCCGGAGGCTGGTGCGGGTCGCGGATATTGGTCAGCGCGCCAAAGCGGCCATCGGCATTGACCCCCAGCCAAGTACCGCCGGCTTCCTGGTCACGACCGGCGTAGACCTCGGGCGCATCCAGCCACTGGGCCAGCGGCAGGCTGGGGCGGGCGTAGAACTCGTCGCGGTTGGCCGCGACGATCAGTGGCTGGGCGTGGCCCGGCCGCCAGGCGAAAACAATCAGGCACATCAGGCGATCCCTTTTGTGTTTTTAGCCACTCTACCCACTCAAGCCGAGGCGTTCCATCGTATGCAGTTGGGTCGCATGCCTTCCATCCGTTAACATGCCGGACTTGGTTCGGGGGCTCCCATGGAATTTCTGCTGTATTTGCTGCTCGGTGCCTGTGCGGGTGTACTCGCCGGGCTGTTCGGCGTGGGCGGCGGGATCATCATCGTGCCGGTACTGGTGTTCAGCTTCACCTTGCAGGGATTCGACCCGCAGGTGCTGACCCACCTGGCCGTGGGCACCTCCCTGGCGACCATCATTTTTACCTCGGTGAATGCTGTGCGCGAGCATCATCGACGGGGCGCGGTGCGTTGGCCGATCTTTGTGTGGATGACCGTGGGCATCCTGATCGGCGCCGGTTTTGGCGCATTGACCGCCGAGGCGATTTCCGGCCCGCACCTGCAAAAGATCATCGGCGTATTTGCCTTGCTGGTGGCCGTTCAACTGGCACTGGAGGTGAAGCCCAAGGCCAGCCGGACGGTGCCGGGCAAGTTTGGCTTGACCGTCGCCGGTACGTTTATCGGCTGGGCCTCGGCGATTTTCGGGATTGGCGGCGGCTCGCTGACGGTGCCGTTTTTGACCTGGCGCAGCGTGCCTATGCAGCAGGCGGTGGCCACTTCATCGGCCTGCGGCCTGCCGATTGCGCTGGCCAGTGCATTAAGTTTCATGATTCTGGGCTGGCATGACCCGCTGTTGCCCGCTCATAGTCTAGGGTTCGTGTATTTGCCGGCGCTGCTGGGCATTGCCCTGACCAGCATGGTGTTTGCCCGCTTCGGCGCACGCTTGGCACATCGATTGTCGCCGCGTCTGCTCAAGCGCTTGTTCGCCGGGCTGTTGTTCTGTGTCGGTCTGAACTTTTTGCTTTAAAGAATTTGAATAATGCAGGCTTAATCGCGGCCCGGCATGGTCCCGGTCGCCATAACGAATGATTAACGAGGAGTCGCAATGCTGCCTTACCCGCAGATCGACCCGGTGGCCCTGGCCATCGGTCCGCTGAAAATCCACTGGTACGGGTTGATGTACCTGATCGGCATCGGCGGTGCCTGGTTTCTGGCCTCTCGACGCCTGAACCGGTTCGACCCGACCTGGACCAAGGAGAAACTCTCCGACCTGATTTTCTGGCTGTCGATGGGGGTGATTGTCGGCGGACGCCTGGGGTATGTGTTGTTCTACGATCTCTCCGCGTACATCGCCAACCCGACGCTGATCTTCGAGGTGTGGAAGGGCGGCATGGCGTTCCACGGCGGCTTTATCGGCGTGATGATCGCCGCCTGGTGGTTCGGCCGTCGCAACGGCAAATCGTTCTTCCAGCTGATGGACTTCGTTGCGCCGATGGTACCGATCGGCCTGGGCGCCGGGCGTATCGGCAACTTTATCAACGCCGAACTGTGGGGCAAGCCGACCGACGTGCCGTGGGCCATGGTGTTCCCGCCGTTCAGTGACCCGGCGCAACTGCCGCGCCACCCGTCGCAGCTTTATCAGTTCGCATTGGAAGGCGTGGCGCTGTTCCTTATCCTGTACATCTTCTCGCGCAAACCGCGCCCCACCATGGCGGTGTCGGGCATGTTCGCGTTGTTCTACGGGATCTTCCGCTTCATCGTCGAGTTCGTGCGCGTGCCGGACGCACAGTTGGGCTATTTGGCGTTCGGTTGGGTGACCATGGGCCAGATCCTCAGCTTGCCGATGATCCTCGGCGGCCTGGGCTTGCTGTGGTGGGCGTACAATCGCCCGCAACCTTTGAAGAACACCGCGCTTTAAATTCGAATGCCGAGGCTGTTGCGCAGCCTCGGCTTCAACGATACGGGTAAAAAAATGAAGCAATATCTCGAACTACTGAACGACGTCGTGACCAATGGATTGACCAAGGGCGATCGCACCGGCACCGGCACCAAGGCCGTGTTTGCCCGTCAGTATCGGCATAACTTGGCCGACGGCTTCCCGCTGCTGACCACCAAGAAGCTTCACTTCAAAAGCATCGCCAACGAACTGATCTGGATGTTGAGCGGCAACACCAATATCAAATGGCTCAACGAAAACGGCGTAAAGATCTGGGACGAATGGGCCACCGAAGACGGTGACCTGGGCCCGGTGTACGGCGAACAGTGGACCGCCTGGCCGACCAAGGACGGTGGCACGATCAACCAGATCGATTACATGGTCCACACGCTGAAGACCAACCCCAACAGCCGCCGCATCCTGTTCCACGGCTGGAACGTCGAGTACCTGCCCGACGAGACCCAGAGCCCGCAGGAAAACGCGCGCAACGGCAAGCAAGCCCTGCCGCCGTGCCACCTGCTGTACCAGGCGTTTGTGCACGACGGTCACCTGTCGATGCAGTTGTACATTCGCAGCTCCGACGTGTTCCTCGGCCTGCCGTACAACACCGCCGCGCTGGCCTTGCTCACCCATATGCTGGCCCAGCAGTGCGACCTGATCCCTCACGAGATCATCGTCACCACCGGCGACACCCATGCCTACAGCAACCACATGGAGCAGATCCAGACCCAGCTGGCGCGCACGCCGAAGAAACTGCCGGAGCTGGTAATCAAGCGCAAGCCTGCGTCGATCTACGACTACAAGTTTGAAGACTTCGAAATCGTCGGTTACGACGCCGACCCAAGCATCAAGGCCGACGTCGCCATCTGATCAATGTGGGAGCGGCGGTGCGACGATTCGACTTGCCCGCTCCCACATTTAGCCGGTGTTCACTTGATTTAGTGGCCGTGGCTTCTGCCTACATGCGAGGGCTCAGCCTCGCTGGCTGCCACACTCCCGCTGACTTCCAGCCGCTGCAGAATCCCGCACTCGGGCCCGCCGCCACAGCGTTGGCGCAAGTCCAGCAATTGCTCTTGCAACGCCAACAGCCCATCGATCCGCGCCTTCACATGGTGGATGTGCTCGTCAATCAACGCATTCACGTTTTCGCACTGGTCCTGGGGGCTGTCGCGCAAGCCCAATAGGCTGCGGATTTCTTCCAAGGTCATGTCCAGGCTGCGGCAATTACGGATAAACACCAGTCGCTCGGTGTACGCTTGGGTGTAAACGCGGTAATTGGCGTCGGTGCGCGCCGGGGGTGGCAGCAGGCCTTCCTTCTCGTAGTAACGGATGGTTTCCACCCGGCAGTCGGTCAGTTTGGCCAGTTCGCCGATCTTCATCGCAGCAATCTCCAAATGGGTGCTTGACCCTATAGTGGCTACAGGGTCTTTACTTGGCAACAGGCACCTTTACGGACGCGACAGAATGAGCGATTCCATCCACACCCCGCATAAACACGAGCATGATCACGACCACGATCATGCCCCGAAAAAACTCACGCCTGTACATGACCACGGCCACGGCGGCTCCTGCTGTTCCGGCACTCCAACTCCGGCGCTGGTGCAACTGAGCGAGGCGCCCACCGCCGGCTCGCGGCTGAGCACTTTCCGCATCGAAGCCATGGACTGCCCCACCGAGCAGACGCTGATCCAGAACAAACTGGGCAAGCTGGCCGGCGTGCAGCAGCTGGAGTTCAATCTGATCAACCGCATCCTCGGCGTCACTCACGACTTGCCGAGTACTGCACCGATCATCGAAGCGATCAAATCCCTGGGGATGCAGGCTGATCCGATCGAAGAGGGCACCCCGGCCGCAGAGCCACCGGCCAAGAAACATTGGTGGCCCCTGGCGTTGTCCGGCGTGGGTGCGTTGGGTGCCGAAGTGCTGCACTTCAGTGGCGTCGCGCCCACCTGGGTGATCGCATTGGTAGCGTTGGTGTCGATCCTCAGCGGCGGCCTCACCACGTACAAAAAGGGCTGGATTGCCCTGAAAAACCTCAACCTGAACATCAATGCCCTGATGAGCATCGCCGTCACCGGTGCGATCCTGATCGGCCAATGGCCGGAAGCCGCCATGGTGATGTTCCTGTTCACCGTGGCCGAGTTGATCGAAGCCAAGTCCCTGGACCGTGCGCGTAATGCCATCAGCGGCTTGATGCAGATGACGCCGGAGCAAGCCACGGTGCGGCATGCTGATGGTTCCTGGGTTGAAAAAGAAGTCAAAAGCATTGAGTTGGGCGCAATCGTGCGGGTAAAACCTGGCGAGCGTATCGGCTTGGACGGGGAAGTCACCGCCGGCCAATCCACCATCGACCAAGCGCCGATCACCGGTGAAAGCCTGCCGATCGAAAAGACCGTGGGCGATAAGGTCTTCGCCGGCACCATCAACCAGGCCGGTTCCCTGGAATACAAAGTCACTGCAGCGGCCAACAACTCCACCTTGGCGCGCATCATTCACGCGGTGGAACAGGCCCAAGGCGCGCGCGCGCCGACCCAGCGCTTTGTCGACAGCTTCTCGAAAATCTACACCCCGGCGGTGTTCCTGTTCGCCCTCGGCGTGGCCATTATTCCGCCGCTGTTCATGGCCGGCGCCTGGTTCGACTGGATCTACCGCGCCCTGGTGCTGCTGGTGGTGGCGTGCCCGTGTGCGCTGGTGATTTCCACCCCGGTGACCATCGTCAGCGGCCTGGCGGCGGCGGCGCGTAAAGGCATCTTGATCAAGGGCGGCGTGTACTTGGAGGGTGGTTACAAGCTCGATTATTTGGCCCTCGACAAGACCGGCACCATCACCCACGGCAAGCCGGTGCAAACCGATTACCTGGCGCTGTTCCCCAATGTCGCAGACAGCGCGCCGGCTTTGGCCGCCAGTCTGGCCGGGCGTTCCGATCACCCAGTGTCGCTGGCGATTGCCAACGCGGCTGGGGATAAAAACCTGCCCACCCATGGTGTGGATAACTTCGAGGCCCTGGCCGGTCGAGGCGTGCGTGGCGACATCAACGGCGAAACCTACCACCTGGGCAACCACCGCCTGGTGGAAGACCTGGGCCTGTGCTCGCCGGAACTGGAAGAAAAACTCTTCGCCCTGGAAAAACAGGGCAAATCGGTGGTGCTGTTACTCGATAAGTCCGGCCCATTGGCACTGTTCGCTGTGGCCGACACGGTCAAGGACAGCAGCCGCGAAGCTATCCAACAACTGCACGAGCTGGGCATCAAGACCCTGATGCTCACCGGCGACAACACTCATACCGCCCAGGCGATTGCCGCCCAGGTGGGCATCGACCAGGCTCAGGGTGACCTGTTGCCGACGGACAAGCTGCAAGCCATCGAATCGCTCTACGGCCAAGGCCACCGCGTGGGTATGGTCGGTGACGGCATCAACGACGCCCCGGCGTTGGCCCGTGCCGAGATCGGTTTTGCCATGGCCGCAGCGGGCACCGATACCGCCATCGAAACCGCCGACGTGGCCTTGATGGACGATGATTTACGCAAGATTCCGGCATTCATTCGTCTGTCGCGGCAAACGTCGAGTATCCTCAAGCAGAACATCGCCCTGGCGTTGGTAATCAAGGCGATCTTCCTGGTGGTCACCTTCCTGGGCTTGGCCACCATGTGGATGGCGGTGTTCGCCGACATGGGCGTGGCCCTGCTGGTGGTGTTCAATGGCCTGCGCCTGTTGCGCAAATAAACGATGAGAGGGTGGTGTGCTGAGTGCCGAGTTAAAGGCGTTTTTCATGGTCGCCCGCCTGGGCAGCATTACCCAGGCGGCGAAAAAACTCGGCCTGAGCCAACCTACGGTCACCACCCAGATCCGTAACCTGGAAAGCCAGTACGGCGTCGAGCTGTTCTACCGCGGCGGCCGCCGCCTCACCGTCAGCGACGAGGGTGCGCGCTTGCTGCCGATGGTCAAGGCGCTGTTGCAGCAAGAAGCGGACATCGAGTTTTTCCTGCGCAACAGTGGCCAGGTCCAGGGCGCATTGAGGATTGCCGCCACGGCGCCTTACTACATCCTCGACCTGGTCAAAGCCTTCCGCGAGCGTCTGCCGCAAGTGGAAGTGTCGGTGGAAATCGGCAACTCCCAACAAGTGCTTGAAGCCTTGGACGACTACCGCGTCGACGTCGCCGCCTCCTCGCAACTGCTGGAGGACCCGCGCCTGATCCGCCGTGTGCTGGGCACCGACCCGCTGGTGCTGGCAGTGCATCGCAACCATCCGCTGGCCAAGTTGGATCATGTGCCGCTCTCGGCGTTGGCCGGGCACACATTGTTGATGCGCGAGGCGGGCTCAACCACGCGGAGCCTGACTGAGGAACTCTTGCAAAGCGCCAACGTGAGCTATGGCCCGTTGCTGGAGATTGGCAGCCGCGAGTCGATCCGTGAGGCGGTGTTGCGCAACATAGGCATCAGCATCATTGCGCGGCAGGAAGTGCCACACGACCCGCAACTGCGCGTGCTGACTATCGAGAATGCGCCGCAGATTCCGGAGTACCTGTACTGCCTCAAGGAGCGCAAAGGCGCACGATTGCCGGCGGCGTTCCTGGGGTTGGCGCAGGAAATGTCTCCACTCTAACGGTCGAGTAAGATCTCTGTGGTGAGCGGGCTTGCCCCGCGCGGGGCAAGCCCGCTCACCACAATGGTGTTCGCGTCCTACCCAAATCCACCAATACCACTATCGCCGGGTTTTGCCTTTCTGCCACATGAGGGACGCAATGCCTGCCTAGCATGGGCTTCATCAGTTCGATGAGGTGCCTTGCATGAACACAGCCCTGACCCAACCCGGCGCGCCGATGAAAGTGCGCGGTATCCAGAAACGCTTCGGCGCCTTCACCGCGCTGGACAACGTCTCCCTGGACGTCGCCGCCGGCGAACTGGTGTGCCTGCTGGGCCCGTCCGGTTGCGGCAAGACCACCTTGCTGCGTTGCATCGCTGGCCTGGAGCGCCAGGACAGCGGCGAACTGTACCTGGGCAGCCGTGATGTTTCCCTACTGCCGCCCCAGGCACGGGACTACGGCATTCTGTTCCAGTCCTACGCGCTTTTCCCCAACCTTACCGTCGAAGCGAACATCGGCTACGGTCTCACTGGCAGCGGTCGCGAGGAAGTGCGCAAGCGTGTCGGGCAGATGCTGGAATTGGTCGGCCTGGTCGGCAGCGAAAAGAAATACCCCGGCCAACTCTCCGGCGGACAGCAACAACGCGTCGCACTGGCCCGAGCCCTGGCGCCTGCACCTTCACTGTTGTTGCTGGACGAACCAATGTCGGCCCTCGACGCCCGCGTCCGTGAGCATCTGTGCACCGAGTTGCGCCAACTGCAACGTCGCCTGGGCATCACCACGCTGATGGTCACCCACAACCAGGACGAAGCCATGCTGATGGCCGACCGCATCGCCGTGATGAACAACGGCAAGGTCGAGCAATACGCCACGCCCCAGGAGATCTACGACCGCCCGGCCACGCCGTTCGTGGCGGAGTTTGTCGGCCAGGGCAACTGGTTGCCGTTCAGTCGCAACAGTGCCAGTCACGCCCAGGTCGGTGGGATGAACATGCGCCTGGCCGACGATGCCGGTGTGGCCAAGTCAGGCCGCTTGTTCTGCCGCCCTGAGGCGATCAGCGTCAACCCGCCGGTGCATGAAGAAAACCTGTTTCCGGCCAAGGTCCGCGAGATCACTTTCCTCGGCAACCGTTGCCGCATGAGTTTCGAGCTGGAGCAACTGCCCGGTCATCCGCTGCTCGCTGAATTGGCCCCGGAAGCCATGCCGCGCCTGGGCGCCCAGGACATCTGGGTGGCCTTGCCGCCGCGCAGCCTGCAGGTGTTTGCCTGAGATGGCCGCTGTCATGACGCTGCCACGACCGGTGTCCCGCGCCGAAACCGGTGACCGAATTTTCGTCGTCGGCGGCAAACTGCTGTGGCTGTTGCTGCTGGGCCTGGCTGTCTTGATGCCGCTGCTGGCGATCTTCTGGCGCGGTTTCAGTAGTGAAGCCGGGCAGGGCGGTGGTCTGGTGGCTGCACAGGAACTGATCACCAGCGCCAACTTCCACTGGCTGCTGGGCAATAGCCTGAAAGTTTCCCTTAGCGTGGCGGCTATCGTCGTACCGCTGGCCTACCTGTTTGCCTACGCCCTGCAACGCACGTTGATCCCCGGCAAGGCGATCTGGCGTGGCATGTCGTTGCTGCCGTTGATGGCGCCGTCGATGTTGCCGGGCATTGCGCTGGTCTACTTGTTCGGCAACCAGGGCATGCTGCGCGGGTTGCTCTCGGACAATATCTACGGCTTCTGGGGCATTGTGCTGGGTGAGGTGATCTACACCTTCCCACACGCTTTGATGATTTTGTTGTCGGCGCTGTCCCTGGCGGATGCGCGCCTGTTCGATGCAGCCTCCAGCATGGGCGCCAGCCCGGCGCGGGCGTTTCGCAGCATTACCTGGCCGGCCACGCGCCAGGCCGTGTTCGCCGCGTTCTGTCTGGTGTTCACCCTGACCATCACCGACTTCGGCGTGCCCGTGGTGGTTGGCGGCGATTATCAGGTGTTGGCGCTGGAAGCCTACAAGGCGGTGGTCGGCCAGCAACAGTTCGGTCGCGGCGCGCTGATCGGCATGGTGTTGCTGCTGCCGGCGCTGTTCAGCTTTGCTGTGGATGCCTGGCTGCGCCGCCGTCATGGCGATTCCATGAGCGGCCGTGCCCAAGTGTTTCAGCCAGCACCATCACGCATGAGGGACGGCTGCTACCTGGCCATCGTGCTGCTGATCTGCGCCGTGTTACTGCTGGTGTTCGGCATGGCGGTGTATTCGTCGCTGGTGAAGTTCTGGCCGTACAACCTGTCGCTATCGCTCAACCACTACCAGTTCGAAGACACGGCTGGCGGCGGCTGGCTGGCCTATCGCAACAGCCTGACCATGGCGCTGTGCACCGCATTGATCGGCAGCGTGTTGATCTTCACCGGCGCGTACCTGATGGAGAAGACCAAGGGCCAGAAGGGGCTGAACCTGGCCCTGCGCATGCTCAGCTTTGTGCCGATGGCCGTTCCGGGCTTGGTGCTGGGCTTGGGCTACGTGTTCTTTTTCAACCTCAATGGAAACCCGCTGCATGTGTTCTACGGGACCATGACGTTGCTGGTGGTGTGCACCATTGCTCACTATCTGACCACCGCGCAGATGACTGCCACCACGGCGCTGCGCCAACTGGACGCCGAGTTCGAAGCCGCCGCCTTGTCCCTCAAGGCACCGCTGTACCGGCATTACCTGAAAGTGACGGTGCCGATCTGTCTGCCGGCGTTGCTGGACATCGTGCGCTACCTGTTTGTGTCGGCGATGACCACTGTGTCAGCCGCGATTTTCCTTTACAGCCCCGACACCATCCTCGCCGCCGTCGCCGTGTTGAACATGGACGACGCCGGCAACGTGGGCGGCGCGGCGGCCATGTCGACCCTGATCCTGTTCACCTCAGCCGGCGTCTCGCTGCTGCTGGCGTGGGCCTCACGTGGCGCGTTGCGCCGCTCCCAAGCCTGGCGCCAGAGCGCACCCGGCCAATAATATCCCTGAAGGAGGTGCTCCATGTTCAAGCCCCTGGCGCTGGTCGCTGCCGTACTGACAGCATTCAGCCTGAATGCCTTCGCCAAGACCGAGTTGACCGTGTACACGGCCCTCGAAGCCGAGCAGTTGAAGACCTACAAAAAGGCCTTCGAACAGGCCAACCCTGATATCGAAATCAAATGGGTGCGCGACTCTACCGGCATCATCACCGCCAAGCTGCTGGCCGAGAAAGACCGCCCGCAAGCCGACGCAGTCTGGGGCCTGGCCGCTTCCAGCCTGGCGATCCTCGATCAGCAGGGCATGCTGGACAACTACGCGCCGAAGGACCTGGACAAGATCGGCAAGAACTATCGCGACGCCGCCAACCCGCCGGCCTGGGTCGGCATGGATGTGTGGGCCGCAACGATTTGCTTCAACACCGTCGAAGCCGAAAAGCAGGGCCTGACCAAGCCGGTGAGCTGGCAGGACCTGACCAAGCCTGAGTACAAGGGCAAGATCGTCATGCCCAACCCTGCCTCGTCCGGCACCGGTTTCCTGGACGTCAGCGCCTGGTTGCAGACCTACGGCGAGAAGCAAGGCTGGCAGTACATGGACGATCTGCACCAGAACATCGGCCAGTACGTTCACTCCGGCTCCAAGCCTTGCAAGCTCGCGGCTTCGGGTGAGTTCCCGATCGGTATTTCCTTCGAATACCCGGCCGTGCAGTTGAAACGCCAGGGCGCGCCGCTGGACATCATCTTGCCGAAAGAAGGCCTGGGCTGGGACATCGAAGCCACTGCCGTCATGAAAGGCACCCACAACGCCGACGCCGCGAAAAAGCTCGCGGATTTCTCCGCCAGCCCGGCTGCCATGGACCTGTACAAGGACAACTTCGCCGTCCTCGCTCAGCCTGGCATTGCCAAGCCGCAGACCGAATTGCCAGCCGACTATGAACAACGCCTGATCAAGAACGACTTCGCGTGGGCCTCGAAGAACCGTGACAGCATTTTGACCGAATGGCGCAAGCGCTATGACGGCAAGTCGGAAAAACAATAATTTTACCTCTACCTGTAGGAGCGAGCTTGCTCGCGAAGAACGAATAGGCGACGCGAGCAACCAGAAGCGCTGCGTCATCGTTGACGCTCTTCGCGAGCAAGCTCGCTCCTACAGAGGGCTGCGAAATCCATGACGAAGCACAGTGATCTACTGATTATCGGCGCCGGCATCCTCGGCCTGTCCCACGCCTTTGCCGCCGCCAAACGCGGGCTCAAGGTCAAGGTGTTCGAACGCAGCGCCACGCCACTGGGCGCCTCGGTGCGCAACTTCGGCCAGGCCCTGGTCACCGGGCAACCGCCGGGGGCGATGCTGGACCTGGCACGGCAAAGCCGTGACATTTGGGGCCATTGGGCGCATGTCGCCGGGCTGCAACTCAAGCGCAACGGCGCGTACCTGTTCGCCCGCACTGAAGCGGAAGAACACTTGCTGGAAGCCTTCTGTGAGGGACGTGCACAAGAGCACGGCTACAACGTCGAACTGCTGCAAGGCGCGGCGATGAAGGACCTGTATGGCGGCCAGTTTCGTCATCACCGCGCTGCGCTGCACGGCAAGGACGATCAGCAACTGTATTCCCGTGAAGCGATCCCAGCGCTGATCAACTACTTGGCGCAAGAGCTGAACGTGGAGTTTTATTTCTCAACCTTGGTGCGTGACGTTGAACCGGGCCAGTTGCACAGCACGGCAGGCAGCTTTCGCGGCGAACAGATCATCGTGTGCTCCGGCCACGACTACCAGACCTTGCTGGCCGAAGCGATGGCCGAACTCAATCCGAGTATCTGCCGTCTGCAAATGTTGCGTGCCCGACCTGCCGTCAACCTGAACCTGCAACACGCGTTGCTCACCGGCTTGAGCTGCGTGCACTACGGCGCTTTCGCCGACCTGCCGGAAGCGGCGCCGGTGCAGGCGCAAATCCTGCGCGATGCTCCGTACCTGCACGAACACGGCATTCACCTTCTGATCAGCCCGACGCCCCATGGCGAATTGATCATCGGTGATTCCCATGACTACGGCAGCGACGCGTCGCCCTTCAACGCCGAGCAGGTGGATGACTGGATGATCGAACTGGCTGAGCAGACCTTGGGCTGCAAAATTCAGGTGGTGGAGCGTTGGCAGGGTGTGTACGGCTCGCGGGGGCCGGGGCCGTTTTCATTCCTGCGCGTGGCGCCGGGAGTGAGCGCCGCGTTGATGCACACGGGCGTGGGCATGAGCGTGGGGCCGGCGATGGCCGAGCACAATATCAGTACCCTGTGGGGAGCTGCGTGATGAACCCGGAACAGACCATCGCCGAGGTCTTCGGCTTGTATGAGCAGCACGGCACGGCGGATTACATCGGCGAGCCGGTGTCGCAGATCGAGCACATGTCCCAGGCCGCGCAACTCGCCATGGCCGAAGGCTTTGATGATGAAGTGGTGCTGGCGGCGTTTTTCCACGACATCGGGCATCTCTGCGGCCAGGGCGGCGAGAACATGGGCGGGTACGGCGTGGTCAGTCATGAGCGGCTGGGGGCGGATTACCTGCGCCGCGCGGGCTTCAGCGAACGCATGGCCCGGTTGGTGGAATGCCACGTGCAGGCCAAGCGTTACCTGACCTTCAGCCAGCCGGACTACTACGCCCGCCTCAGTGAGGCCAGCCGCCGTACCCTGGCCTTTCAGGGCGGTGTGATGAGCACCGAAGAAGCCCAGGCGTTCGAACAGGACCCGCTATGCGCCGTGAGTTTGCGCATGCGTCATTGGGATGAACAGGCCAAGGAGATGCATGTACCGGTGCTCGACCTCGACGTGCTCAAGGCCAAGGCGCGGCAGTTGCTGGCGGCCTAGGCGTCGTCGAGGCGCTGGGCCAGTGCTTCGACCTGCTCTTGGCGCTCGGCCTGGCTGAGCCTGGCGTGAGGGTTGAGGGACGACCATTGCGGGTGGGCGCGGGCTTTGTGCAGCGCGTCCGGCAACTTGCCTTCGCGCCAGGTCTTGTCCTGGGGTGTATCGACCTTGATGCTGTGCATCGCCGCATGGCCGCGCAGGTTCAGGGCCTTGAGCAGCTGGCGCTGACGCAGGGCGAGCAGGCGCAGCACGCTGTCATCTACGGTCAGCTCGCGCTGGCCTTTGATTTTGCCCAGCAACCGGCTGCCATAGCTGCGCGCAGTCTGCAGGGCGCCACCGGCAATCGCGCCGGCCAGGGCGGCGGCGCCCAAGGTCAGGCCGCCGACTAGCAGGTCCACGCCCGCACCCGCTGCCGCGCCTGCGGCGATCCCGCCACCGACGCGCACGCCGAGTTGCTTGAGGGTTTCCGGATTGAACAGGTCATCGCCCCAGCGCCCGTTGAGCAAAGGCAAGTCGCTGGCGGCGGCGTCTTGTGGGCGGAAGCCAAATAATTTGAGCAGGGCTTCCACACATTTTTGTTCACGCTGGCGCACGGCTTTGCGCAGGTCGCTGATGGCTTGTTGCTCATCTTCAGTGACCACACTGCGGCGACAGGCGGCGCAGTCGATCAGCAGTTCGGCGATCAGTCGCGCAGCACTTTGCTGGCGGGCCTGGCGCTGGGCCACCTGGTAAAGAATCAAGCGCTCCAACTGTGGTCGCGCGCTTTCCAGTAGCAGGGCGAGGCTTTCGTACAAGCGCCGTTCGCCGTCTTCCGGCGGCGCTACGCTGTCAAATCGCACCAGCGCATGCAGGCCAAGGCGGGCCAGGGCTTCGCGCCAGTCTGGCTCGCGGTGGTCGCTGCTGCTGACGAAATTAAGCACGGGCAGCAACGGCTTGCCGCAACTGGCCAGCACTTGTAGCTCGTCGCGGTACTTGGCCAGCACCGGCTCGCGGGCGTCGATCACATACAAGCCGGCATCGGAGGCCAGCAGTTGGCGCAGCACCTTGGCTTCCTGTTCGAAACGCTGGCGGGCTTCGCTGCCTTCCAGGAAGCGCGTCAGGCGGGCCGGCCCATCGAGGCGTTCGCCGGGGCGATCCAGGCGTTCCAGGTAATCGAGCAGGGCGATGGCGTCTTCCAGGCCGGGTGTGTCGTACAGCTCCAGCAAGGCTTCGCCGTCCACCGACAAGCGCGCGCCTTCCACATGCCGTGTCGTGCTGGGGCGATGGGAGACTTCACCGAAGCCAACATCACGCGTGAGGGTGCGCAGCAACGAGGTCTTGCCGACATTGGTGTGGCCGACCACGGCGAGTTTCAGCGGTTTAGTCATGACCCGTCTCCAGCCAGTTCAACGGCGCGCAGTCGGCGAAAGGTAACTCCAGTTGCTGCAACGCGGCGTGCCAGTCGCCTAGGCGTTCGGCGTCCAGCGCCTGGCCGGGTGGCGCTTGCAGCAGCCACACGCGGGTGGCGGTGGCGCTGCGCGCGAGTTCGGCGATCAGCGCCAGGCTGCCGCGATCCGGCGAGCGCCGTGGGTCGCAGGCGACGGCCAGGCGTGCGGGCGGGAAGCGCGAGAGTTGCTCCAGCAGTTTGTGGCGTGATTCGCGGCTGTCGAGGATGCCGGCGTTCTTCACGCTGGCGGGCAGTTTGGGCGGCCAGGGATGTTGGTCGTCCAGTTCGATGGCAACCAGCAGGGCGCCGTCGCTTTCCAGTTCACTGACGCCGCCGCTGACGTGGTGCAACTGCTCGGGCGCGGCATCGTTGACCCCGAGGCGTTCGCTGCTCGGCATCAGACGCTCGCGCAATGGGCTGTAGCCAGGCAGGTTGAGGTCCAGGCGCAGGGCGGCGCGCCCGCGTTTCCAGCGCCACAGGCACAGCAACGCGAGGATCAGGCGGGGCAGCAGGCCATAGACCAGCAGCACGCCGACCAGCCATGCGGCCCAGGCTTGGCGGGCGCTTTCGATATTCAGGGCGGAGTCGCCGCTGGCGCGGATCATCTCGACGGTCGGCACATTGAAGCCCAACAGAGCAGGCAAGGTGCCGAGGGCCTGGGTGACGGCGACGAAGGTGTCGGCACCGAGAATGGTGGTTTCCCACACGAAGCCGTAGCGGCGGGTAGCGAGTAGCGTGAGCAGAATCACCATGGCGCTGAGCAACGCCAACAACCATAGACTGTTGACCAGCGCCCCTACGGCCCAGCGATTGAGTTTCTGCCGTTGCAGTAGCAGTAACAGTGCTGGCGCCAGTTGGGCGGCTTTGGCATCACGGGCGAATTTTTCGCTGAGCCACAACCATAGTCGCCCCAGGCTGGCACTGTGTTCGCCGGCAAACAGCAGGCCGAACGCCCAACTGATCAGCAGGATCAGGTTCAAGCCAAGCAGGCTGCCCAAGGCCCAGAACACATTCACCGGCGTTAGACCGTTGCCCAGTGCAGCAAACGCCAGGCCTGCGCCGCTGATGACCGCGACGATTGCCAGCAGCACCAGCGCCAGACGCGCACCTTGCAGCCAGCGGGTGAGGGCCGCTGTGAGCCCATCGCGTTCGGCCAGGTGCAAGGCGCGCTGCTGGATACGTGTCGGCAGGTCGCCCCCGGCCGTGCGGGCCAGGCGGTTGGCTTCCAGGTCTTCCAGCGGGCCGGCGTGTTCTTCGCGCAGGCGCACGGTTTCTGTCAGCCAGAGTGTGTGCAGTGGAGTCACGCGTAGTCCTGTTGTGTTTGTGAGTCTGGAGCATAACCCCTGGCTCGGGGCTCTGGTATTCTCGTCGCCATGAAAAAAACTCTCCCTTTAAGCCTGATCGCAGCCCTCGGTGAAAACCGTGTGATCGGCGTCGACAACAGCATGCCCTGGCATTTGCCGGGGGATTTCAAATATTTCAAGGCCACCACGCTTGGCAAGCCGATCATCATGGGGCGCAAGACCTGGGATTCCCTGGGCCGACCGTTGCCGGGGCGCTTGAACATCGTGGTTAGCCGTCAGACCGATCTGGCGCTTGAAGGTGCGGAAGTTTTTCCGTCACTGGAGGCGGCGGTAGAGCGCGCTGAAGCATGGGCCAAGGCGCAAGGCGTGGACGAGTTGATGCTGATCGGCGGTGCGCAATTGTATGCGCAGGGGCTGGAGCAGGCGGATCGCCTGTATTTGACGCGGGTGGCGTTGAGTCCGGAAGGGGATGCTTGGTTTCCGGAGTTTGATACGAAGCAGTGGAAGCTGGTGTCGAATGTCGAGAATGCGGCTGAGGGAGATAAGCCGGCGTATAACTTCGAGGTTTGGGAAAAGGCCTAGGAGCATCGCCGGCAAGCCGGCTCCTACAGTTGATTGCGTTACCCTGTAGGAGCCGGCTTGCCGGCGATAGCGGTCTATCAAGCCTGCGCTAACTCCGCATGCTCATCCGCATTCAACAGCGCCTTATCCGTCTGCCCCATGACCTGGCTGGTGATCGCACCGGCGGTCATCGAGCCATTTACGTTCAGCGCCGTACGGCCCATGTCGATCAGCGGCTCTACGGAAATCAGCAGCGCCACCAGTGACACTGGCAAGCCCATGGCCGGCAGCACGATCAGCGCGGCGAAGGTCGCACCGCCGCCCACGCCGGCAACGCCTGCCGAACTCAAGGTCACGATCGCCACTAAGGTCGCGATCCACAGCGGGTCCAGCGGGTTGATGCCTACGGTCGGCGCGACCATCACCGCCAACATCGCAGGGTAAAGACCGGCGCAACCGTTCTGGCCGATGGTCGCGCCAAACGAGGCAGCGAAACCGGCGATGGACTGTGGGATGCCCAGGCGACGGGTCTGCGCTTCAATGCTCAGCGGGATCGCCGCCGCGCTGGAGCGGCTGGTGAAGGCAAAGGTCAGCACCGGCCACACTTTGCGGAAGAAACGCAGCGGGTTGATCCCGGCCAGGGACAGCAGCAGGCCGTGCACCACAAACATCAGGCCCAGGGCCAGGTACGAGACCACGACAAAACTGCCGAGCTTGATGATGTCTTGCAGGTTGGAACCGGCGACCACTTTGGTCATCAGCGCCAATACGCCGTACGGGGTCAGCTTCATCACCAGGCGCACCAGACGCATCACCCAGGCTTGCAGGGTGTCGATCGCGTTGAGCACTTTCTGGCCTTTTTCCACGTCATCCTTGAGCAGTTGCAGCGCGGCAACCCCTAGGAAAGCGGCGAAAATCACCACGCTGATGATCGAGGTCGGCTTGGCCCGGGCCAGGTCGGCAAACGGGTTGGCCGGCACGAACGACAGCAGCAGTTGCGGGATATTCAGGTCGGCAACCTTGCCGGCGTAATCACTCTGGATCACTTGCAGGCGCGCCATTTCCTGGGTGCCGGCCACCAGGCCTTCGGCGGTGAGGCCGAACAGGTTGGTCAGGCCGATACCGATCAGCGCCGCAATTGCGGTGGTGAACAGCAGCGTGCCGATGGTCAAGAAGCTGATCTTGCCCAACGACGAGGCGTTGTGCAGACGGGCCACAGCGCTGAGGATCGAGGCAAATACCAGCGGGATCACGATCATTTGCAGCAGTTGTACGTAGCCGTTGCCGACCAGATCGAACCAGCCGATGGAGGCCTTGAGCACCGGATTGCCATCGCCGTAGATCGTGTGCAGAACGGTGCCGAACACCACACCGAGCACGAGGGCGAACAGGACCTTCTTGGCGAGGCTCCAGTTAGTACGACGGGTTTGTGCCAGGCCCAGCAACAGGGCCACGAACACCAGTAAGTTGAGAATCAGGGGCAGATTCATTGAAGCTCCGTTGAGAAGGCAGCCAATCGCGTGAGCCTGCGATTGCGAACCGGAAAGCCTAACAGCTTGAAATATATTGATTTAATATCGATATGGAATGGTGGCTGTCGTTTTTGGAATAAGCGTTTGACGCTCAGGCACATGCCGTTGGCGCGATCACGACGCAAGCGGTCGCGCTCGGGCGATAACCGTCACAGGGATTTGTTAGCGTCGGTGTCTTTCACTCAGGGAGAAAACGCATATGAAGCTCGCTTCGAGATTGTTTGCCGCCGCGCTGTGCCTTGGCCTTGCCGGCCAAACCATGGCCGCCACCGAGTTGAAACACTGGCCGGCCCCCGCCGCCAAGCAACTGAACGAAATGATCGCCGCCAACGCCAACAAGGGTAACTTCGCGGTGTTCGACATGGACAACACCAGTTACCGCTACGACCTCGAAGAATCCCTGCTGCCCTACATGGAAAACAAAGGCCTGATCACCCGCGACAGCCTTGATCCGTCGCTCAAGCTTATGCCTTTCAAAGACACCGCCGACCATAAGGAAAGTCTGTTCAGTTACTACTATCGCCTCTGCGAAGTGGACGACATGGTCTGCTATCCGTGGGTCGCCCAGGTGTTTTCGGGGTTCACCCTCAAGGAACTCAAAGTGCAGGTCGATGAGCTGATGGCCTCCGGCAAGCCCGTGCCCGTCAGCTATTTCGAAGGCGATGTGGTGAAGAAGTCCGAGGTGCAACCGCCGAAAGTCTTCACCGGCCAGGCCGAGCTGTACAACAAGCTGATGGAAAACGGCATCGAGGTGTATGTGATGACCGCCGCCTCGGAAGAACTGGTGCGCATGGTCGCCGCCGATCCGAAGTACGGCTACAACGTCAAACCCGAGAACGTCATCGGCGTGACCACCCTGCTCAAGGACCGCAAGACCGGCGAACTGACCACCGCACGCAAACAGATCACCGCCGGCAAATATGACGAGAAGGCCAACCTCGGCCTGGAACTCACCCCTTACCTGTGGACCCCGGCGACCTGGATGGCGGGCAAGCACGCGGCAATCCTCACCTACATCGACGAGTGGAAAAAACCGGTATTGGTAGGTGGCGACACGCCGACCAGCGATGGCTACATGCTGTTCCACGATGTGGATGTGGCCAAGGGCGGCATCCACCTGTGGATCAACCGCAAGGACAAATACATGACCCAACTGAACGGCATGATCGCCAAGCATGCGGCGGCGCAGGCCAAGGAAGGGTTGCCGGTGACGGCGGACAAGAACTGGGTGATCGTCAAGCCTGACGAAATCCAGTAGCCCGACGCAACCTTGTAGGAGCCCGGCTTGCCCGCGATGGCGTCAGTGAGATCAATGCAAGACTCAAGGCCGTCATCGCCGGCAAGCCGGCTCCTACAGAGGTCGGCAAAATAGATATCAATTGCGAACCAATCTCATCCTCTGCTAGCGTGCGCACTTCCTGAACCCTCCGTTCTTCTCAAGGTAGTGCTGTGTCCTCCTGGAATTCGCAGATCGCGCGCCTGTTCGCGGAGCAGAAGAAAGCCCTCGAGGCCTTCGTCACCCGTCGCACGGGCAGCGCTCAGGTGGCCGCTGACTTGACCCAGGAATCGTTCCTGCGCCTGGCGCGCCTGGATTCCGGCGAGAAGATCGACAACCTCCCAGCCTTCCTTTTCACCATCGCCAGCAACCTGGTGCGTGATCACCAACGCCAGGCCATTCGCCGCGAGCGCCTGGATGCCGGTGAACCCAGTGAAGAATTGCCTTGCAGCAATCCTGGCGCCGATGAGCAATTGGCTGCCTATCAGCAGGAGCAACTGATGCAGGACGCTATCCTGGCGTTGCCCGAGGCGACTCGGCAGATCTTCCTGCTCTATCATGTCGACGAACTTTCCTACCGCGAGATTGGCGAGCGACTGTCGATCACCCCGCGCAGCGTGGAATACCAATTGCGTCGCGCCTTGATTGAATGCCGCGCCTACATCAAGACGCGGCTCGCCAGCGACACACAAGGACGTCGGTCATGACCGCCACACCCACTGCCGACGAATTGTTCGAAGAAGCGTCTGGCTGGTATTTCCGCCTACAGGCCGAAGATGTCACGGCCGCCGAAATGGACGCCTTTGCCGCCTGGCTTGGGCAGGGCCAGCCACAGGATGACGCTTGGCAGGAAGTGCAGGCCATGCTCGGCGGTTTGCGTGAACCGGCGCGGGTGATCCGCCGCGCCGAACAGGCTGCCTGGCGCCAACCTGCGCGCCGTTGGGCATATGCCGCTGCCATATTGCTGGCAGTGGGCTTGACCGTGCAAAACACCCCCTGGCTCGACCGCCTGCGCGCGGACTACGCCACCCGCACCGGCGAATCGCGCACAGTCGAACTGGCCGACGGCTCCCAGTTGCAACTCAACACTGACAGCGCGATTCAAGTGCGCATGAGCGGCGGTGAGCGTCAGATTCGTCTGCTGCGTGGCGAAGGGTTTTTCAGCGTGACCAAGGACCCGGCGCGGCCTTTCGTGGTGCAGTCCGGCGATGGCTGGGTGAAGGTGGTCGGCACCCAATTCAGCGTGGCGCGGCGTGATGCACAGACGCGTGTGCAGGTGGCGCAGGGCAAGGTGCAGGTCAGTGCGGGCAGTGGTGAGCCGGTCTACCTGGAGCCAGGCCGGGCGGTGGAGTATCAGGATCAGCACCTCGCAGAGGTACATGGCTTCGACCCGGCCAGCGGTTTCGCCTGGCGCCAACGGCAACTGGTGTTCCGCCAGCAGCCGCTGTCGGAAGTGGTCAGCGAGTTGAATCGCTACTGGCCCGGCAAGACTCTGGTGCTGGGCGATGCGCTGCGCAATCGCGTGGTGTCCGGCGTGTTCGAGATCGACAAACCCGACGCTGTGATCAAGGCGCTGGAATACACCCTCAACCTGCACGCCGAGTACTACACCCCGTATTTGCTGGTGTTGCGCGAAGGCAAAGCGTCCTGACGACAACTTTTTCAAAATAGTTTCAGGGTTTCCCCGCGAGCCATCGTCCTTGATCACTGAGGCGTAAATAGTAAGCACTCTCAAGTAGTGCGGCGCCGATCACAGACTTTTTTGCACCGGGGAGCTTCATCCATGGCACACCGATACGCCGCACGGCCCTTGCTGGCACTGGCCATTTCCTTGGCCTGCGGCACCGCACCGCTGTACTTGCAGGCCGCTGAGACCACTCAGGCACAGACCTACCGTTTTGATATTCCAGGGCAGAGCCTGGACGGTGCGCTGGCAGCTTTTTCGGCGGTGACACGGGTGCAGGTGTTGGTGAGTGGTGAATTGACCCAAGGGGTGGTGTCGCCGGGGGTGAGTGGCAATCTGGGCCAACGTGAAGCCTTGGGGCAGCTGCTCGGCGGCACTGGGCTGAGCGCGGCGTTTATCAACGCCGATACCGTCACCCTGGAAAAACGCGTGGACACCGGCGGCGCTCTCGAAGTCGGTGCCACCACCATCAGCGCTGAACGCTTGGGGGCGACCACCGAAGGCACCGGCTCCTACACCACCGGTGCCGTGACCCTCGGCAAAGGCGAGCAAAAGCTCAAGGACATCCCGCAATCGGTCAGCGTCATGACCCGCAAGCAGATGGACGACCAGAACACCACCAAACTCTCCGAAGTGGTCAAGCGCACCCCCGGCCTGACGGCGACCAAGTCCCCTGGCCCTGGCATGTTTATCTTCTCCCGTGGTTTTGAGGTCGGCACCCTGCAATACGACGGCGTCGGCATTCCGCGCAACACCTACGCGCTGGGCAGCTACCTCACCGAAAACATGGCGATCTATGACCGCGTGGAAACCTTGCGTGGTCCGGCCGCCTTGCTGCAGGGCGCGAACAGCCCCGGCGGCACGATGAACCTGGTGCGCAAGCGCGGGCAACAGGCGCCGACTGTCACCGTCACTGCCAAGGCCGGTTCCTGGGACCACTACGGCACACAAGTGGACGCGGGTGGCCCGCTCAATACCGAAGGCACCTTGCGCGGCCGTTTTGTGGCTGATTACGACACGACCGATTCTTTTGTCGATTACGCCGGCGGTTGGAACCAGACGGTTTATGCCGCGGTGGACTACGACTTCACGCCAGACACCACCGTCGGCGTGGGCATCAGCAACCAGAAGGGGCACTCGCGGCCCAACTTCATGTCGCTGCCCCGGTATGCCAACGGCAGCGATATCGGCCTGTCGCGCTCGACCTTTGTCGGCGCCAGTTGGAACCGTAACGTCAATAACCAGACCCAGGTGTTTGCCGATATCGAGCATCGCTTCAACGATGACTGGAAAGTGAAGGCTGCTCTGGTGGCCATGGATGAGCACAACGACGCGACCTACCAGGCCACGTGGGACACCATCCCCAATCCCGGTGACACCGGCACCGTGCGTTACGTGGACTGGGTCACTGATTTCAACACCAAGAGTCGCGGTGTGGACGTGTATGTCGACGGTAAGTTCGAAGGCCTGGGGTTGCGGCAGGAGATGGTGCTGGGCGCCAACTATTCCAAACTCACCACAGATGATTTCTGGGCGCGCGCGGCGACGCCGGGGGCGGATATCTTCAATATCGACCACAACCGTCCGCAGCGCGACAGGAACCAGTTGTTCCAGGCAGGGAATGCGACGAAGAGCTGGTATGACATTCGCCAGAAGGGGATTTATGGCACCTGGCGCGTCCAAGTACTGGACCCGCTGACGTTGATCCTCGGTGCACGTACCAGTTGGTATGACTATTCCTATAAGGACGAGAGCGGTGCCAGGGGGGTGTACGGCGAGCCGACCAGCAGCACCACGCAAAGCAATGGTCACGTCACGCCCTACGCCGGCCTGGTTTATGCGCTCAACGAGCAATGGTCGGCCTATGCCAGCTATACCGACGCCTTTGAGCCCCAAACCAACCTGACCACCTCATTGACCGTGCTCAAGCCCATTGAGGGCCAGAACTACGAGCTGGGCCTGAAAGGCGAACTGGCGGATGGCCGCCTCAATACGTCGTTCGCGGTCTTCCGCTATGACCAGGAAAACCGTGCGGCTCAAGACCTGCAAGGCGGCAAGGTTTGTGGCGGCTGGTACTGCTCGCTCGCGTCCGGCAAGGTTCGCAGCCAGGGCTTCGAGGCCACCTTGAGCGGTGAGGTGCTGCCGGGCCTGCAACTGGTTTCCAGCTACACCTACAACACCACAAAATTCATCAAGGACGACACTTACGAAGGCAAGATCTTCAGCACCTGGACGCCCAAGCACCTGCTCAAGGTCTGGGGTGACTACCAGTTGCCGGGGGACTGGAGCGACGTCAGTGTCGGCGCCGGTGTGACCGCGCAAAGCAGCACCGTCGCCTATGACCGCACATTCAGCGTGCCCGGCAATGCCTTGTGGGATTCGCGGGTGGCCTACAAGATCAACCAGGAATTCACCGTCGCGGCGAACCTGAATAATATGTTCGACAAGAAGTACTACATCCCTGCGTATAACGCGAACTGGGGTAGTAACTACTATGGCGACCCGCGCAATGTGATGTTCACCATGACCTACACCCCCCAATTCTGAGCCATTACGCATAGCCTTATGTGGGAGCGGGCTTGCTCGCGAATGCGCAGTGTCAGTTGACACTTCATTGACTGATCCAACGCATTCGCGAGCAAGCCCGCTCCCACATTTTGATCTTGAGTGCCCTGAAGGTTTTGATCAGGCAAAAAAATGCCCCGCACGTGGCGGGGCATTTTTATGGGCGCAGCTTACAGACCGTCAAGCATCGCCTTGTTACGCACAGCACCCTTGTCGGCACTGGTGGCCAGCAGGGCGTAAGCCTTCAATGCGGTAGTCACTTTGCGTGGACGCTTCTCCACTGGCTTCCAACCCTTCTTGTCCTGCTCAACCCGGCGCGCGGCCAGTTCTTCATCGCTGATCAACAGGTTGATCGAACGGTTCGGAATGTCGATCAGCACCTTGTCACCATCCTGCACCAGGCCAATCGCGCCGCCGGCAGCGGCTTCTGGCGAAGCGTGGCCGATGGACAGGCCCGACGTACCACCGGAGAAACGGCCGTCGGTCAGCAGAGCGCAGGCTTTGCCCAGGCCCTTGGATTTCAGGTAGGACGTCGGGTACAGCATCTCCTGCATACCCGGGCCGCCTTTCGGGCCTTCGTAGCGGATGATCACGATGTCGCCTTCCTTCACTTCATCAGCGAGGATGCCGCGGACCGAGCTGTCCTGGCTTTCGTAGATCTTGGCGCGGCCTTCGAAGACGTGGATGGACTCATCCACACCGGCGGTTTTCACCACGCAGCCATCCAGGGCGATGTTGCCGTACAGCACGGCCAGGCCGCCTTCTTGGGAGTAGGCGTGCTCGACACTGCGGATGCAGCCGTTTTCACGGTCGTCGTCCAGGGTGTCCCAGCGGGTCGACTGGCTGAAGGCGGTCTGGGTCGGAATGCCCGCCGGGCCAGCCTTGAAGAAGGTGTGCACGGCTTCGTCGTCAGTCTGGGTGATGTCCCACTTGGCGATGCCTTCGGCGATGGACTTGCTGTGCACGGTCGGCAGATCGGTGTGCAGCAGGCCGCCACGGGCCAGCGAACCGAGGATCGAGAAGATCCCGCCGGCGCGGTGCACGTCTTCCATGTGGTACTTCTGGATATTCGGCGCGACTTTGCACAGTTGCGGCACGTGACGGGACAGGCGGTCGATGTCGCGCAGGTCGAAATCGATCTCGGCTTCCTGGGCCGCGGCCAGCAAGTGCAGGATGGTGTTGGTGGAACCGCCCATGGCGATGTCCAGGGTCATGGCGTTCTCGAACGCCTTGAAGTTGGCGATGTTGCGCGGCAACACCGACTCATCGTTGTCGTGGTAATAGCGTTTGCACAGTTCGACGATGGTGCGGCCGGCCTGCAGGAACAGCTGCTCGCGGTCACTGTGGGTGGCCAGGGTGGAACCGTTGCCCGGCAAGGCCAGGCCCAGGGCTTCCACCAGGCAGTTCATCGAGTTGGCGGTGAACATGCCGGAGCACGAACCGCAGGTAGGGCAAGCGCTGCGCTCGTATTCCGCGACCTTCTCGTCAGAAGCGCTGGAATCGGCGGCGATGACCATGGCGTCGACCAGGTCGAGGCCGTGGGAGGCGAGCTTGGTCTTGCCGGCTTCCATCGGGCCGCCGGAAACGAAGATCACCGGGATGTTCAGGCGCAGGGAAGCCATCAGCATGCCGGGGGTGATCTTGTCGCAGTTGGAGATGCAGACGATGGCGTCGGCGCAGTGGGCGTTGACCATGTATTCCACGGAGTCGGCGATGATCTCGCGGCTCGGCAGGGAATACAGCATGCCGTCATGGCCCATGGCGATGCCGTCATCCACGGCGATGGTGTTGAATTCTTTGGCGACACCGCCGGCGCGTTCGATCTCGCGGGCGACCAGTTGGCCCAGGTCCTTGAGGTGGACGTGGCCCGGTACGAATTGGGTGAACGAGTTGGCAATCGCGATGATCGGCTTCTTGAAGTCGTCATCTTTCATCCCCGTGGCACGCCACAGTGCGCGCGCGCCGGCCATGTTGCGGCCGTGGGTGGATGTTTTCGAGCGGTAATCAGGCATTGGAGCACTCCGGGCGGCTAATCGGTATCAATGGGGAGTGAGCTTCTATTGACGTCTGGAGCACTCAGAAATGGCCGTGTGTCCGGAAGTTGCCACTCGCGTCGCGGGATCGCCGCGTGCTTGGGCCTCGAGCTCATAAACCCGCCGGGGGATGACTGGCGATGAATAGCGTCGATTCTACACCGCTGGCGGCTGGAGGGAATGGCCGAAACCGTGAAGATAGCGGCTACGGGACGTGCGGGAGACCCACAACCGACTGTAGGAGCCGGCAAGCCTGCTCCTACAGTCGGTTAGCGTCCAGTTCTGGCATTGGTCAGCCAGCCCCACAGGCTAAAGACGATGAAGCTCAGGGCGATGGTGATCAATAGGTTGGACCCGGTTTGCGCCAGGGCGGCACTGCTGACGGCGGCGGTCAGGAACATGATGCTATTGCCCGCCGAGGCAGCAGTACCCGCACTGCTTGAGAACAGCAGCATTGCCGCAGAAATCGCCGCCGGACGAACCAGGGTCACGGCCAGGGCGCTGATTAACATCGGGATGAGCAACGTCACTGGGGTGATGGCATCCAGGCTGACGATCAGTGTTAACAGCACGCCCGCGACGAGCAGCAGCCCCAGGCCGATATTGATTTGCCGGGACAGCGAAATCCGCTTTTGCAGGTACGAGGCCGCAACGCCGCCAAGCAAGTAGGCCACGCCATAGACCATCAACACCAACGCGTACTGGTATTCGGAGAGCTTCAGCGCGTCCATGAAAATCAGCGGTGTCACGCTGATCAAGGCGAAGTAGCAGGCGAATACCAGTGCGGCGATCCACCAGTAGCGCAGGAAGTCGCGATTACGGGCGACGGCTTTCAGGGTGCCGATGATCGACACCGGCGTGCGGTGTGGGCTGGCGGACTTGGACGGCAGGATCCAGAGGGCGTGGATCAACATGCCCAGTGCCATTACGGCGAACCCATAAAAGCTGCCTTGCCAGTCGAAGGTGGTTTGCAGCCAGGAGCCGATCAACGGCGACAGCGCAACGAATGAACCGCTCAGGGTCATGTAGTAAAGGCGCACGCGAGCGCGGTCTTGCTCCTCGAACAGGTCTTCCACCAGTGCGTGGCCCAGTACGAAGAACCCGCAACCCATGGCCTGGACACTGCGAAACAGCAGGAAGGTCAGGTAGTCCGTCGCCAGTGCGCAACCGAGGGCACCCAGGATCGACAGCGTAATGCACCCGAGCAGGACTTCCTTGCGCCCCCATTTGTCCGACAGCGGGCCGGTGATCAGTTGAGAAATGGAAAAGACCAGGGTGAACAGGCTGATGGACAGCGCGACCTCGGCGATGGGCGTATCGAACCTTTCAGCCAAGGCCGGAAAGGAGGGCAGCAGGATATTGATCGGGAAAAAACTGATCAGGGAGATGCAGGTGATGAGGATGAAGCGCGAGAGTTGTTGGCGTTTTATCTCGCCACTGAGCGGGGGCGAGTAGGTGGACTCAGACATTGTTTTTGTTTTCCGGAGTAATTCCAGAAACCGATACTAGTCTGCGAAAAATGGAATTCAACCCATAACGCCATGAAGCCTGCAATCCCCTGTAGGAGTGGGCTTGCCGGCGATAGCGATGGGTCAGGCGCTGATGCAGCGCCAGGCATAACGCCATCGCCGGCAAGCCGGCTCCTACAGGGGGGCGGTGTTAGTTAGCTGTTTGGCAACAACCGGCAAGTAATGCTCTTGATGTAACGCGTCTCGGCAATCGCCGGGTGCACCGGATGATCCGGACCCTGGCCGCCACGCTCCAGCATCTGGATATTGCGATCCAAATGACGAGCGCTGGTCAGCAGGATGTTTTGCAGGTCATCTTCCGGCAGGTGCATGGAGCACGACGCGCTGACCAGGATGCCGTCCTTGCTGAGCAGGCGCATGGCTTGCTCATTCAAGCGGCGGTAGGCGCCTTCGCCGTTCTTCATGTCTTTTTTGCGTTTGATGAAGGCCGGTGGGTCGGCGACGATCACGTCGAAGCGTTCCTCGCTGGCTTTCAGCTCTTTCAGGGCTTCAAACACGTCGCCTTCGATGCAGGTCATCTTCTCGGCAAAGCCGTTCAGCGCGGCATTGCGCTCCACGCCGTCGAGGGCGAAGGCGGAGGCGTCGACGCAGAACACTTCACTGGCGCCGAAGGCCGCAGCTTGCACGCCCCAGCCGCCGATGTAGCTGTAGAGGTCCAGCACGCGCTTGCCTTTGGCATACGGGGCCAGGCGTGCGCGGTTCATGCGGTGGTCGTAGAACCAGCCGGTCTTCTGGCCCTGGATCACCGGGGCTTCGAATTTCACGCCGTTTTCTTCCAGCGCAACCCACTCCGGCACCAGGCCGAACACGGTCTCGACGTAGCGGTTGAGGCCTTCGGCGTCGCGCGCGGCGGAGTCGTTCTTGAACAGGATGCCGCTTGGCTTGAGCACTTGGGTCAGGGCGGCGATCACGTCTTCTTTATGCGCTTCCATGGTCGCCGAGGCGATCTGCACCACCAGGATGTCGCCGAAACGGTCGACCACCAGGCCTGGCAACAGGTCGGAATCGCCGTAGACCAGGCGGTAGAACGGCTTGTCGAACAGGCGGTCGCGCAGGGACAGGGCGACGTTCAGGCGGTGCACCAGCAGCGACTTGTCCAACGGCAACTTGATGTCGCGCGACAGCAGGCGAGCGCAGATCAGGTTGTTCGGGCTCATGGCCACGATGCCCAGGGTCTTGCCGCCGGCCGCTTCCAGGATAGCCTGGTCGCCTGCCTGGAAGCCGTGAAGTGGGGTGGCGGCCACGTCGATTTCGTTGCTGTAGACCCACAGGTGGCCGTTGCGCAAACGACGATCGGCGTTGGCTTTGAGACGCAGGCTTGGCAGGGACATGACGTCGCTCCGGAAAAAAGAGCGGGAGTATACCTGTTGCGGCGCGGTTCATGTGGGAGTGGGCTTGACCGCGATGCAGGCGGCGCGGTGTATCTGACGTACGGCGGTGATGCAATCGGGGGCAAGCCCCCTCCCACATTTAGTCCGATTTCAATCGGGCATTTGGGTGTCGGTCAGGTTTGCTTAGAGGTTAGAATCCCCGCCTAGCCCAGAGTATGTACTTATGTCCCAAGAGCTTTCCGCCGAACAGATCCAACAGGCCCTGCAAGGCATCAGCGTGCCGCCCCAACCGCAAATCATGGTGGATTTGCAGATGGAGCAATACATGCCTGACCCAGACCTGGAAGTGATCGCACGGTTGATCGCCCAAGACCCGGGCCTGTCCGGTGCATTGCTGAAGATCGTCAACTCGTCGTATTTCGGCCTGAGCAACAAGATCGCCTCGATCCAGCGCGCCGTGAACCTGCTGGGCAGCCGTTCGATCATCAACCTGATCAACGCGCTGTCGATCAAGGGCGAAATGAGCGACGACACCATCGTCACCCTCAACCGCTTCTGGGACACCGCGCAGGATGTGGCGATGACCTGCCTCACCCTGGCCAAGCGTACCGGCGCCCAGGCGGTGGACGAGGCTTATGCCCTGGGCCTGTTCCACGATTGCGGCGTGCCGCTGATGCTCAAGCGTTTCCCCAATTACATGTCGGTACTGGAGCAGGCCTACGCCAATGCCGGCCCCGACTGCCGCGTGGTCGACACCGAGAACAACGCGTTCAACACCAACCATGCCGTGGTCGGTTACTACACCGCCAAGTCCTGGCGCCTGCCGGAACATGTGACCGACGCCATCGCCAACCACCACAACGCCCTGGCGGTGTTCAGCGATGAGTCTTCGCGCAATTCTCAGCTAAAAAATCTGCTGGCGATCCTGAAGATGGCCGAGCACATCTGCTCGTCCTATCGCGTGCTGGGCAACCATGCGGTGGACCATGAGTGGAATGCCATCGGCCATCTGGTGCTGGACTACGTGGGCCTGTCGGACTACGACTTCGAAAGCATGAAGTTGTCGATCCGCGAGCTGGGCGCCCACTGACCCTTTCTTCAAGAGGTACACATGCCCGAGTTACCCGAAGTCGAAACCACCCGACGCGGCATCGCGCCACACCTGGAAGGCCAGCGGGTCAGCCGCGTGGTAGTGCGTGAACGGCGCCTGCGCTGGCCGATCCCGGAAGACCTCGATGTGCGCCTGTCCGGGCAGCGCATCGTGTTGGTGGAGCGGCGGGCCAAATACCTGCTGATCAATGCCGAAGTAGGCACCTTGATCAGCCATTTAGGCATGTCGGGCAACTTGCGACTGGTGGAGGTCGGCATGCCGGCGGCCAAACACGAGCATGTGGATATCGAGCTGGAATCGGGCATGGCCCTGCGCTACACCGACCCGCGGCGTTTCGGCGCCATGCTCTGGAGCCAGGACCCGCACAACCACGAGCTGTTGCTACGCCTGGGGCCGGAGCCGTTGACCGACCTGTTTGATGGCGAGCGCCTGTTCCAACTGTCCCGTGGCAAGTCGATGGCGGTGAAACCGTTCATCATGGATAACGCGGTGGTGGTGGGTGTGGGTAATATCTACGCGACGGAAGCGCTGTTTGCGGCGGGGATTGATCCGCGTCGGGCTGCTGGCGGCATTTCGCGCGGGCGTTACTTGAAGCTGGCGATTGAGATCAAACGCGTGCTGGCCGCTGCCATCGAGCGCGGCGGCACCACGTTGCGCGACTTTATCGGCGGGGACGGGCAGCCGGGGTATTTCCAGCAGGAACTGTTCGTCTACGGCCGGGGCGGCGAGGCATGCAAGGTCTGCGGGAGCGAGTTGCGCAATGTGGTGCTGGGGCAGCGCGCGAGTGTGTTTTGCCCTAAGTGCCAGAGCTGATCTTGTGTGATGGCTGATGCCGCCTTCGCGAGCAAGCCCGCTCCCACATTCGACCGCATTCTCATATTGGAACTCGGTCAACTGTGGGAGCGGGCTTGCTCGCGAAGAGGCCCTTAAGCCTTACCGGTAATCTTGCGGTACTTCTCCATCAGTTGCTCTTCTGTCTCCGGATGAGCCTCATCCAGCGGAATGCAATCCACCGGACAAACCTGTTGGCACTGCGGCTCGTCATAGTGGCCGACACACTGGGTGCACAGGTTGGGGTCGATCACGTAGATCTCTTCGCCCTGGGAAATTGCGGCGTTCGGGCACTCGGGTTCGCAGACGTCGCAGTTGATGCAATCGTCGGTGATGATCAGGGACATGGAAACTCCTGCCAGGGCTGTCAGCCAAGGCATCTGAAAACTAATGCGCGCAATTGTGCCGCATTGGCGCCCGCAGTGCGAGCAGGCGCCGATTGAACGGCGTTACTTCTTGAAGCGCAGCGTCAACGCATCTGCCACAGCCGGATGCACGAACTTGGTGATATCCCCGCCCAAAGCGGCGATTTCACGGACCAACGTCGAGGAAATGAACGAATAGCGTTCCGACGGGGTGAGGAACAGGCTTTCCACGTCCGGCGCCAGTTGGCGGTTCATGTTGGCCAGCTGGAATTCGTATTCGAAGTCCGACACCGCACGCAGGCCGCGCAGGAACACATTGGCGTTCTGTTCTTTGGCGAAATGCGCCAGCAGCGTCGAAAAGCCCACTACTTCGACGTTGGGCAGGTGCTTGGTGACCTCACGCGCCAGTTCCACGCGCTGTTCCAGGGGAAACAGCGGATTTTTCTTGGGGCTGGCTGCGACCGCGATGATCACATGGTCGAACAAGCGTGAGGCACGCTCGACCAGATCGCCATGGCCTTTGGTAATCGGGTCGAAGGTTCCTGGGTACAACACTCGGTTCATCGCGTCGTCCTGGCGGAGTCCGTTGGGGAACCGGATGGTATCGCAGCCATCCCGGTCGGCCAAGTCGACTTATGTAGATACATACCGCTAATCGCGCGTTTTTTCATGCCGTTTTCAGACGTTCGGCCAAAGCTGTCGCCAGTTGGGCAGTTAAACCGTACACCGATAATTGTGGGTTGGCCCCAATGCTGGTGGGGAATAAAGACCCGTCGTGGATCGACAGGTTGCGCAACTGGTGGTGGCGACCGAGGCTGTCGGCGACTGCATTTTTCGGATCCTCACCCATGGCACAACCGCCCATCACATGGGCACTGCCCAGACAGGTGCGGTGCAATTCCAGGTTGAGCTCCTCGATCATCGTTCGGGCTTCGCCCAGTGTTTTCACGTAGCGCGCATCGTGATGCAGCGGCTTGACCGACTGGGCGCCCGCGGCGAACTGGATCTCGGCCATGCTGTGGAACGCTCGGCGCAATCCATCCCAGGCGTAATCCGATACCTGGTAGTCGAGCACCGGCGTGCCATCACCGCGCAGCTCCACGCTGCCGCCCGGGCTGTCGGGGTGGAAACCATCGCGCAGCAGCGCCAGCATCGCGTGGGTATTGGGCAATTGGCTCATGTCCAAGGCGTTCTGAGTGCCATAACCGCCGAGCAACGTGCTGGCCAACGCAGGATGTAGAGGCGGTGCCTCCAGCTTGTAGGACATTTTGCCGGTGGTGCCGTCCTGCCACTGGAAATGGTCGGAATAGATCGATTGCGGCGCACCGTAGAACGGGTTGATCACCTCATCGAACAACCCGGCGGAGAAATTCACCAGGTGCAGGAAGGTGCGTTTGCCCAACCGTTTGTGCGGGTCGGGCGCATCCGAACGCATCAGCAGCGCCGGACTGTTGATGCCGCCGCCGGAGAGCACATAGTGCTTGGCCTTCACTGTGATTTTGCGGCCAGTCGGCGCCACGCACAGGTTATCCATGGCCACGCATTCCAGTCTGCTGATCGTGTCGCCGCTGTAGAGCAGACGTTCGGCGCGGGCCAGGTAGAGCAGTTCGCCGCCTTTTTCCAGGGTGGACGGGATTGTGGTCACCAGCATCGATTGCTTGGCATTGACCGGGCAACCCATGCCGCAATACCCCAGGTTGAAGCAACCACGCACGTTGCGTGGGATCACGTGCCAGCTGTAGCCGAGCTTCTCGCAGCCTTTGCGGATCACATCGTTGTTGGGGTTGGGCGGCAGGGCCCAGGGCGCGATGCCCAAGCGCTGCTCCATCTTTTCGAACCACGGCGCCATTTCGGCGCTGCTGTGGCCCTTCACCGCGTATTCGCTGGCCCAGTGGCTGAGGGTGGCGTCCGGCGTACGGAAGCTCGACGTCCAGTTGATCAGCGTCGTGCCGCCCACTGCACGGCCCTGCAGGATGGTGATCGCGCCATCCTTGCTCATGCGGCCGATGCCCTCCTGATACAGGCTGGTGTAGGCCTCGTCTTCCAACAGCTTGAAGTCGCTGCTGGTCTTGAGCGGGCCTTCTTCAATTAGCAGTACTTTGTAGCCGGCGGCGCTGAGGATTTCGGCGGTGGTGCCGCCACCGGCACCGCTGCCGATGATCGCCACATCGGCTTCCAGAGTCAGGTCGTTGTCGAGGGCGGCGCCATTGTGGGTTTTCCAGCCACGGGCCATGCCGTCGCGGAAGGGATCGGGTACGGGCATCAGGGTCGTCTCTAATTTTTATTGTGGGGGGAGGCGATTCAAATTTTCGGCGGCCCGGGGTAGCCGCAATGGGCCCAGGACGCCGGCTGGAAGTACCAGGCCATGATCACCAGCTTGAGCAGCGAGCCCTGGCCCATGCGCAGCAGGTTGAGGTAGCTGTTTTCCCAGCGCTGCAGAAAGTTGCGGATTTGCTCGCCGCTGGCGTTTTCCCAACTGCCCCAGATCCCGGTCAGCGGGCCACGGGTGATGGCCATGCCCAGCACGTCGAACAGTTGCTGGGTGAGCTTGAACATCTCCGGCGACAGGTGTTGCAGGCTGAAGTCGAGTTTCTTGAGGGTGTCTTCAACGCCGCTGGCAACTGCCTGGGCACTGGCCACACCTTCCAGCAGCACCGGGATCACGGCACGCAGGAACGGTAGATCACTGCTACGCAACATCACGAAACCGCTGGCCGGCGTGCTGCTGGAGCAACCGCTGAGACTGGCACCCAGCCCGGCGGTAGCCAGGAAGGCGCTGGCACACAGGCCGATTTTCAGGACGCCGCGCCGCGACAGCGCGGGTGTTTCAGTCAGGCTAGGGTTCATTGTTATTGTTATCCCGTGGGTGGCGGTTTCAGCGGACGAACAGCTTCTGGATCAACTTCTGGATCGATTTGCCGTAAGGCGGATAGATCAACTTCGCCGCGTTCAGGCGCTGTTTCACCAGCACGCCTTTGGCTTTGCTGAAGGTGAGGAAGCCTTCGTGGCCGTGGTAATGGCCCATGCCCGACGGGCCGATGCCGCCGAACGGCATGTCGTCCTGGGCCACATGCAGCAAGGTGTCGTTCAGGCAGACGCCGCCGGAATGGGTTTCGTGGAGCACACGATCCTGCTCGCCCTTGTTGTAGCCGAAGTAATACAGGGCCAGTGGGCGAGGGCGTTGGTTGATGTAGGCAAAGGCTTGGTCGATGCCGCGATAGGGCACGATCGGCAGCACTGGGCCGAAGATTTCGTCCTGCATCACGGTCATGTCATCGCTGACATTCAACAACAGGCTATGGGCCATGCGCCGCGCCTGGCCTTGGTCGTACAGCGGAATCAGGGTGGCGCCTTTGTCGGTGGCGTCCTTGACGTAGGCGTTGAGCCGGGCCAGTTGTCGTTCGTTGATGATCGCCGTGTAGTCCGGGTTGTCGACCAGGGTCGGATAAAACCCACGAACGGCTTGGGTATAGGCCTCGACAAAACCTTCGACGCGATCCTCCGGCACCAGCACGTAGTCGGGTGCCACGCAGGTTTGCCCAGCGTTCAGCGCTTTTCCGAAGGCGATGCGCTCGGCGGCGTCCTTGAGCGGCACGTCGGCGGACACGATGGCGGGCGACTTGCCACCCAATTCCAGGGTGACCGGCGTGAGGTGTTCGGCCGCCGCACGCATCACGTGCTTGCCAATGCTGGTGGCGCCGGTAAACAGCAGGTGATCGAAGGGCAGCTTGGAGAACGCCATGCCCACTTCGGCCTCACCCAGCACCACGCACACCAGGTCCTCGGGGAAGATCTTCGCCAGCAGCGCCTTGAGCAGCTCGCCGGTGGCGGGTGTCGATTCGCTGAGCTTGAGCATCACCCGGTTACCCGCCGCCAATGCACCGACCAACGGGCCGATAGCCAGGTACAACGGATAGTTCCAGGGCACGATCACGCCGACCACGCCCAGGGGTTGATAGATGACTTTGGCTGACGCGGGCTGGAAGGCAATGCCTACGGCGCGACGGGAAGGTTTCATCCAGCCCTTGAGGTGTTTGCTGGCGTAGTGAATGCCGTGCAGGCTGGGCATCAGTTCAGCGAACAGGGTTTCGTCCGCACTGCGGTGGCTGAAGTCCTGGCTGATCGCGTTGATGAGCGCCTGACGCTCATCGCTGAGCAGGTCACGCAGGGCCTTGAGCCATTGCTGACGTTGTGCGGCCGGCGACATCGGGTTGGCGGCGTAGGCACGGCGCTGGGTGTCGAATAGGCTCTGGAGCTGGTCCAGCGCCTGGGAATCTTGCAGGTAGGCAACGTTGGCAGACATGGCGGCGTTCCCGATTGTTATAGGTCTGCCTGGATTTTTAGAGTCATTGCTCTAAATTGTCAAATGTCATTACGCAGTTGCGGATTTATCCTCGCAAGATTAGGCCGTAAGATGCCCCATCACGTGTACAGAAGCTGATCCCCTATGGCACCACGAGTAAAGACCAGCGAGCGCATTGTGCAAACCAGCCTGGAGCTTTTTAACCAGCAGGGCGAGCGCAGCGTGAGCACCAACCACATTGCCGCCCATATGGAAATTTCGCCGGGCAACCTGTACTACCACTTCCCCAACAAGCAGGCGATCATCGCCGTGCTGTTTCGCGAATATGAAGCGCTGGTCGATAGTTTCCTGCGCCCGCCCCAAGGTCGCGCCGTTACTGTCGAAGACAAGCGTTTCTACCTGCAGGCCGTGTTGGCCGGCATGTGGCGCTACCGTTTCCTGCACCGCGACCTCGAACACCTGCTGGAAAGCGACCCGGAACTGGCCACCGGCTATCGGCGCTTCTCCCAGCGTTGCCTGACCCAGGGCGGGGCTATTTACCAAGGGTTCGTCGACGCCGGCATCCTCAATATGGACCCGGTGCAAACCGAAGCCCTGACCCTCAATGCCTGGATCATCCTCACCTCCTGGGTGCGTTTCCTGTGCACCACCAATGAAAACTCTGCCCATTTGAGCGCCGAGGCGATCAAGCGCGGGGTGTATCAGGTGCTGGTGCTGGAGGCTGGGTTTGTCACGCCCCAGGCCAAAGAGGCGGTAGATGCCTTGTTCAAAGAATTTTACGTGCCGTTGAATCAGGCATTGGAAGAAGTGAAGTAGGACCTTTCCCGAATCTGTTCATTAGGAGTCCGTCATGCCGCTTGCCCAACTGATCAGCCCCCAGCAACTGGCCGAGCGCCAGAAGGCCGGCGGGGTGGTGATCCTGGATTGCCGTTTTGCCTTGGAAGACCCGGACTACGGGCGTTGCAGCTATGCCGAAGGGCATATCGAAGGCGCGCAATACGCCGACCTGGAGCGACACCTCAGTGGCCCGGTGACCAAGGGCGTCACTGGACGTCACCCATTGCCGGCGGCGGACACCTTGGTTCAGCAATTGCGGGCCTGGGGGATCAGCGCAGATACCGATATTGTGCTGTATGACGACGGCCCCGGCGCCTATGCCGCCCGCGCCTGGTGGTTGCTGGCCTGGCTGGGCAAGCGCGATGGCGTGTTTATCCTGGATGGCGGCCTCAAGGCCTGGCACTCCGCCGGTTTCCCGCTGAGCCTGGACGCGCCGCTGGTTGAGCCTGGGACGTTCGCCGGTACGCCGGACAACCGCCTGCTGGTGGACGCCGAACACCTGCAAAAACGCTTGGCCCAGTCGGGTCTGACCCTGATCGACGCCCGCGCTCAAGCACGTTTTCGCGGCGAAGTGGAGCCGATCGACCCGATCGCCGGGCACATCCCTGGCGCGCAATGTGCGGCCTTCAACGAAAACCTGGGCGCCGATGGCCGCTTCCTTCCGGCTGAACAGCTCAAGCAGCGTTTCGCCGCCCAGTTGCAAGGTCGCTCGCCGGATGAGCTGGTGGCGTATTGCGGTTCCGGCGTGACGGCGTGCCACAACCTGTTCGCCCTGAGCCTGGCGGGTTATCCGTTGGGCAAGTTGTATGCGGGGTCGTGGAGCGAGTGGATTACCGATCCTGCGCGGGCAATCGCTACCGGCGACTGAGCACACCCCCGTAGGAGCCCGGCTTGCCGGCTCCTACAGGCGTGGCTTGGTTTGCGTCAGCAGCCAGGCGGGAATCCGTCGTTCCAGGTAATAGCTCGGCTGTTTGAGAGAACCATCGACAAAACCGACATGCCCACCCTTGGCCAGCAGCTCAAACTCCGTGCATGCCGACAATTCGCTCGTCTCAGGCAGGCTGTGGGCGAACACAAACGGGTCATCGGCAGCCTGGATGATCAGGGTGGGCGTGCGGATATCGCCCAGGTAATAACGGCTCGACGCGCGGCGGTAATAGTCCTCGGCACTCAGAAACCCGTGGAGCGGCGCAGTCACCCGGCCATCGAAATCCCAGAACGTACGCATCTTCTCCAGTGAGCCCAAGGCTTCCAGGGTTTTGAGCCCGTCTGCCCGACCATCTTGCAGAAAACGGCTCTGCTTGACGCGGATATACGCCAGCATCTCACGCATGAAATGCCTCTGATAAACCCGCGAGAAGCCCAGGCCAATGCGGTCCGCACATTGGTCCAGGCGAAACGGCACCGACACCGCCGCCGCGCCTTGCAGTCCCGATGCCGCGCCGGTTTCACCCAGATGCTTGAGCAGCACATTGCCGCCCAGCGAATAACCCACTGCATACAGCGGCGCCAACGGGCGCTTGGCGTGCAGATGGGCGATCGCTGCCGCGAGGTCTTCGCTGGCGCCCGAGTGATAGCTGCGCGCCAACAGATTCGGTTCGCCCGAGCAGCCACGCCAGTTCAACGCAGCGCTGGCCCAGCCTTGCGCAGCCAGGGCTTTTTGCAGGCCGGCCACGTAGGGCGAGTTGGATGAGCCGGTCAGCCCGTGCAGCACCAGCACCAACGGCGCTTGCGCGTCATGAGGGCCGTGCCAATCGAGGTCGAGGAAGTCGCCGTCGTCCAGCCAAAGGCGTTCGCGTTGGCGTTCGATGTGGGTGGTGGGACGCCACAACGGCCCCCACAGTGTTTGCAGGTGGGGGTTGCCGAGGCCGAAGGCGGGGGTGAACAGGTGGGTAGAAGGCTTCATGAAACTCTCTGCTCCAGGCACATTTAGCTGTGGCGAGGGAGCAAGCTCCCTCGCCACAACAAGCCCGCTCACCACAGTTTAAGCGGCGCTCTCGACCAGCCGATGCCACAACGCGTAATACACCCGCCCGGACTTCTGTTCCCGGTGCAGGCGCCAGCCTGCCGGCAGGCCCAGGGTCGAAGGCGCGGTCTCGCTCTCAGTGTAGATCCACGCATCCGGCGCCAGCCATTGGCGCTCTTCCAGCAGCGTGCACACGGTCGGCAGCAGGTTCTGGTTGAACGGTGGGTCGAGGAACACCACGTCGAACTGGCTGGCCGGCTGGGTTTCCAGGTAGCGCAGGGCGTCGGCGGTCTGGACCTGGCCGGTGGTGCAACGCAGGGTGCCAAGGTGTTCCTTGAGGCTGGAAACGGCCACGTTGCTGGCGTCCAGCGCCTGGCCCAGGGCGGCGCCACGGGACAGCGCCTCCAGGAACAACGCGCCACTGCCGGCAAACGGATCCAGCACTTTGGCACCGGCGATGTAGGGCGCGAGCCAGTTGAACAGGGTTTCACGTACGCGGTCCGGCGTCGGGCGCAGGCCTACGACGTCGGGGAAACTCAGCTTGCGGCTGCGCCATTCGCCGCCAATGATGCGCAGTTGGCCCACACCGTTATGCACGTTGTGGACAGGTTTTTTCGGGCGAGATGAACTGGCCATTAATGCTCCGGAACCCCGAGCGGCTGCTCGGCGGGTTTATCAGTGGGGGGCGGTAGTGGCTTTTGCGCAATCGTCGGGCCGGCGGTCACGATGACCATCTTGTCGGCGCTCAAGTGTTTGTTCATGGCAGCCTTGACCTGCTCTACGGTCAGGGCCTGGGATTGTTTCATGAAATCTTCCAGATAGGTCAGCGGCAGGTTGTAGAAACCCATCGCACCCAGCTGCCCGACGATATCGGCGTTGCTCGCGGTGGACAGCGGGAAGCTGCCGGCCAGCTCACGCTTGGCGTCATCCAGTTCCTTTTGCGTCGGGCCGTTGTCGAGGTAGTCCTTCACCACGTCTTCCACCAGGCGCAGGGTGCCGCCGCTCATTTCGGCGCGGGTCTGCAGTTGGATCATGAATGGGCCGCGTACCTGCATCGGTGAAAAGCCGGAGTACACACCGTAGGTGAGGCCGCGTTTTTCACGCACTTCGCTCATCAGTCGGGTGCCAAAACCACCGCCGCCGAGGATCTGGTTACCCAGGGACAGGGCTGCATAGTCCGGGTCTGCGCGGTCGATGCCCAGTTGCGCGAACAACAGGTGCGTCTGCTTGGAAGGGAATTCGATGCGGTTCAAGCCTGGCTTGGGTTCGGTCGGTTGGGCGATTTTCGGCAAGGCCGGGCCTTTAGGCAGCGAGGCGGAAATCTTGCCCGTCATGGCTTCGGCCTCGGCGCGGGTCAGGTCGCCCACCACCGCGATCACCGCGTTGCCGGCCGCATAGCCTTTGGCGTGGAATGCCTGCAACTGCGCCAGGGTAATCTTCGGAACGCTTTCTGGCGTGCCTTCGCTCGGGTGTGCGTAAGGGTGATCGCCGTACAAGCGCTTGAACAGCTCCAGACTCGCCAGCTTGCCGGGGTTCTGCTTCTGGTACTCGAAGCCGGCGAGGATCTGGTTCTTGATCCGCGCCAGGGAATCGGCGGGGAAGGTCGGCTTGCCGATCACCTGGTCAAACAGGCTCAGGGCGGCGTCACGTTTATCGCTGTCGCTGAGGCTGCGCAGGGACACCAGCGCCATGTCGCGGTACGCGCCGTTGCCAAAATCTGCGCCCAGGCCCTCGAAGTCACGGGCGATCTGGCTTACATCCTTGCCCGGCACGCCTTCGTTGAGCATGGCGTTGGTCATCAGCGCGAGGCCCGGCACGTTGCCATCCTGGCTGCTGCCGGCGGCGAACAGGATGCGCACGTCGAACATCGGCAGTTCATGGGCTTCGACGAACAGCACCTTGGCGCCTTCGGCAGTGTTCCAGGTTTGTACGTCGAGCTTGCGGTTGGTCGGTGCCTTGTCGTCCAGCTCTGCCAGGGATTGCAGCTTGTTGCTCGACTGGGCTTTTTCCAGTGCCGGGCTGGCGACGGAGTCACTCGGGCGCAGGAAATACACGGCGCTGGCGGCGATCAGGGTGACGACGATCAGGCCGGGGAAGATCAGGCGGCTGCTTTTGCGATCACTCATGAGCGGTCTCCAGAGGCAAGACATGGGCGACGCTGAGACGTTCGCGGGTGAAATAGGTGCGCGCGGCTTTCTGGATATCTTCCGGGGTCACGCTTTGCAGGTCGGCCAGTTCCGTGTCCATCAGTTTCCAGGACAGGCCCACGGTCTCCAGGGAGCCAATGGCTGTGGCCTGGCTGGTAATGGAGTCACGCTGGTAGACCAGGCCCGCAATCACCTGGGCGCGGATGCGTTCCAGTTCTTCGGCGGTCGGCGGCTTGGCCTTCAGCTCTTCCAGCAGGCGCCACAGGCCAGCTTCGGCTTGGGCGACGGTCTTTTTCTTCTGCTGGTTGGGGGTGGCGGTCAGCATGAACAGGGTGTCGCCACGGGTGTAGGCGTCGTAGTTGGTGGAGGCAGCGGAAACCAGCTCTTCACCGCGTTCCAACTGCTCGGAGATCCGTGCGCTGTAGCCGCCGTCCAGCAAAGCCGAGATCAGGCGCAGGGCCTGTACCGAGCGTTTGTCTTCGGCGGTGGCCAGGCTTGGCACGTTGAAGCCCAGGATCACGCTCGGCAGTTGGGTCTGCACTTTCATGGTCAGCAGGCGCTCGCCGGGCTCGGCCAATTCCATCGGGATCTTGGCCGGTGGCACGTCACGCTTGGGAATCGGGCCAAAGTAGCGCTGGGCCAAGTTTTTCACTTCGTCCGGGGTGACGTCGCCGACCACCACCAACGTGGCATTGTTCGGCACGTACCAGGATTGGTACCAGTGGCGCAGCTCTTCGACCTTCATGCGGTCCAGGTCGGCCATCCAGCCGATGGTCGGCGTGTGGTAGCCGCTGGCCGGGAAGGCCATGGCCTTGAAGCGCTCGTAGGCCTTGGACATCGGGTTATCGTCGGTGCGCAGGCGGCGCTCCTCTTTGATGACCTCGATTTCGCGACTGAACTCGTCGGCCGGCAGGCGCAGGCTGGCCATGCGGTCGGCTTCCAGCTCGAAGGCCACGCCCAGGCGATCACGGGCCAGCACTTGGTAGTAAGCGGTGTAGTCATCGCTGGTGAAAGCGTTCTCTTCGGCGCCCAGGTCGCGCAGGATCAGCGAGGCTTCGCCGGGGCCGACCTTGGCGCTGCCCTTGAACATCATGTGCTCCAGGGCGTGGGACAAACCGGTCTGGCCCGGGGTTTCGTAGCTCGAACCGACCTTGTACCAGACCTGGGAAACCACCACGGGCGCACGATGATCTTCGCGCACGACGACCTTGAGGCCGTTGTCCAGGGTGAATTCGTGGGTGGGTTGTGGGTCGGCAGCCAAGGCTGAAAAAGGCAGACAAACTGTGCTGAACAGCAGGCCTGCGGCGCGGCGGGCTAGAGCATTCATTCGTTTTTAAACCTGTTGGGCTGCCCGCTTGGTCTTAGCGTCGGCGGGCGAGGAGGTGCTAGGATACTGATCCGACTGAGTGACGGCCACTGCGGCTGTCTTGTTGAGGCCCTATTTTGGCCTTCAAAATGTTGCGCATGAACGAGCTGGCTAAAAAACAGTCTGTTACGCATCGAATTTTATTTACCGACGCGCCTACTGGCGCGTCGCTACCTTGAGATAGCCGTCTCCATGTTTGGTTCCAACGACGACAAGAAGACCCCAGCTGCGGCTGGCGAGAAAAAAGGCCTGTTCGGATGGCTGCGCAAAAAGCCGCAGGAAACCGTCGACGAACAGCCGCCGGTTCAGCCTGAACCTATCCCTGAGCCAATAGTAGAAGCCGAGCCGGTTGCCGAAACCCCGGAGCCGGTGGTTTTGACGATGGCCGAGCCGGTGTTGCAGCCGGTGGTCGAAGCTGAGCCAGAGCCAGAACACAAGGCGTGGCCGGAACTGCCGGTGGCCGAAGAGCCCGTGGCACTGGTTGAGGATGTGCAGGCTGAGCACGTGACTCCGCCCATTCCGGCTGTGGTCGAGGTCGCTGCGCCTGCGGTTATCGAGCCAGAACCCGTAGTGGCTGCCGTCGAAACCAACAAGACCGGCTTCTTTGCCCGCCTCAAGCAAGGCCTGAGCAAGACCAGTGCCAGCATTGGCGAAGGCATGGCCAGCCTGTTCCTCGGCAAAAAAGTCATCGATGACGAACTGCTGGAAGACATCGAAACCCGCCTGCTCACCGCCGACGTTGGCGTCGAAGCCACCGCCGTGATCATCCAGAGCCTCACCCAGAAGGTCGCGCGCAAGCAACTGACTGATGCCGACGCGCTGTACAAATCCCTGCAGGCCGAACTGGCGGCGATGTTAAAGCCGGTGGAAGCACCGCTGGTGATCACCCCGAACAAGCCATTCGTGATCCTGGTGGTGGGCGTCAACGGCGCCGGCAAGACCACCACCATCGGCAAGCTGGCCAAAAAGCTGCAGTCCGAAGGCAAGAAGGTCATGCTGGCGGCGGGTGACACCTTCCGTGCCGCCGCAGTTGAACAACTGCAGGTCTGGGGCGAGCGCAATAAAATCCCGGTCATCGCCCAGCACACCGGCGCCGATTCCGCCTCGGTGATCTTCGATGCCGTGCAAGCCGCCAAGGCCCGCAACATTGATGTGCTGATCGCCGATACCGCCGGTCGCCTGCACACCAAAGACAATTTGATGGAAGAGCTGAAAAAGGTTCGCCGCGTGATCGGCAAGCTCGACGCAGACGCCCCGCACGAGGTCCTGTTGGTGCTGGACGCCGGTACGGGCCAGAACGCTATCAGCCAGGCCAAGCAATTCAACCAGACGGTGCAACTGACCGGCCTGGCATTGACTAAGCTCGACGGCACGGCCAAGGGCGGCGTGATCTTCGCCCTGGCCAAACAGTTCGGGTTGCCGATTCGTTATATCGGCGTCGGTGAAGGCATCGACGATCTGCGCACCTTTGAAGCCGAACCCTTTGTACAGGCACTGTTTGCCGAGCGGGAGCGTTCATGATTCGATTCGAGCAGGTTGGTAAACGCTATGCCAACGGGCATGTGGGCTTGCATGAGCTGAGCTTTCGGGTGCGTCGCGGCGAGTTTCTGTTTGTAACCGGCCACTCCGGCGCCGGCAAAAGTACCCTGTTGCGCCTGCTGCTGGCCATGGAGCGCCCGACCACCGGCAAACTGCTGCTGGCCGGGCAGGACCTGGCAACCATCAGCAATGCGCAGATCCCGTTCCTGCGCCGGCAGATCGGCGTGGTGTTCCAGAATCACCAACTGCTGTTTGATCGCACCGTGTTCAACAACGTGGCGCTGCCGTTGCAGATCCTCGGGCTGTCCAAGGCCGAGACCGTCAAGCGCGTGGATTCGGCCTTGGAGCGCGTGGCGCTGTCGGACAAGACCGACCTGTACCCCGGCGACCTCTCCACCGGCCAGCAACAGCGCGTTGGCATCGCCCGCGCCATCGTCCACCGCCCGGCCTTGCTGCTGGCGGACGAACCTACCGGTAACCTCGACCCGCGCCTGGCGGCCGAGATCATGGGCGTGTTCGAAGACATCAACCGCCTGGGCACCAGCGTGCTGATCGCCAGTCACGACTTGGCGCTGATCGCCCGCATGCGCCATCGCATGCTGACCCTGCAGCGCGGCCGCCTGATCGGTGACGGGGAGGCCGGCGTATGAGTGCGACACGCAGCCCTAAAGTCTCCGAGCGCGTGGCGCCGAAACCGGCCGACCCGCAACCGCAGAAGAAAAAACACGATCATGATGACGACGGCCCGGACTTCAGCACCTTGCTGCGCGCCTGGATCGAAAGCCATCGCGCCAGCCTGGTCGACAGCCTGCGCCGCTTGGGCAAGCAGCCGATTGGCAGCTTTTTCACCTGCCTGGTGATGGCGGTGGCCCTGAGCCTGCCGATGGGTTTGTCGTTGCTGCTGAATAATGTGGAGCGCCTCGGCGGTTCCTGGCAGCGCGCGGCGCAGATCTCGCTGTACCTGAACATCGACGCCAGCGCCAAAGACGGCGAAGCGTTGCGCGACGACATCAAGAACATCCCAGGTGTGGCGGATGCCGAGTACATCAGCCGCGACCAGGCCCTTGAAGAGTTCCAGCAACAATCCGGCCTGGGCGAGGCGCTTAAAGAGCTGCCGCAGAACCCGCTGCCGGGCGTGGTACTGGTGACGCCGAATGAAGTCGACAAGCCGGCGCTGGAAGCCCTGCGACAAAAACTCGCAGAGATGCCCAAGGTGCAGCAGGCGCAACTTGATCTAGTCTGGGTAGAGCGCCTTGCGGCGATCCTCAAGCTGGGCGACCGGTTTGTGTTCGGTTTGACGGTGCTGTTGGTGTCTGCATTACTTTTGGTGATAGGTAATACCATTCGTCTTCATATTGAAAACCGTCGCACCGAGATAGAAGTGATTAAACTGGTCGGCGGCACGGACAGCTATGTGCGTCGTCCTTTTCTGTACATGGGCGCGCTTTATGGCTTTGGTGCCGGGGTTTTGTCCTGGGGCGTGCTGGCATTCGGCCTGGACTGGCTGAACGACGCGGTGGTCGGGCTGGCCGGACTCTACGGCAGTGATTTCGCGCTGGCCGGCGTTCCGGTAGCCGATGGTCTGAGTCTCTTGCTTGGCGCGGTATTGTTGGGGTATATCGGTGCGTGGATTGCGGTCGCTCGTCATTTACGCGAGTTGGCACCGAAGTAGTTAATGTCAGATTAATGTGGTTTCGTTTGTATTGACCGTATTGGTGGTTTAGGGAACTTGTCCTACGGTTCCCGGTCAATTTTCGCAGTGCTTCACTGCACGAGTTATGTGAGTCGGAGGTTTTTTCGTATGACCACTTCTTTGCAACCTGCTTATGCCTTGGTCCCGGGTGCGAACCTGGAAGCCTATGTGCACACGGTCAACAGCATTCCATTGCTGACGCCTGAGCAGGAGCGTGAACTGGCCGAGAGTCTCTACTATGAGCAGGATTTGGGGGCGGCTCGGCAGATGGTGCTCGCCCACCTGCGTTTTGTCGTACATATCGCCCGTAGCTACAGCGGCTACGGCCTGGCCCAGGCTGACCTGATCCAGGAAGGCAACGTCGGCCTGATGAAGGCTGTGAAACGCTTCAACCCGGAAATGGGTGTGCGTCTGGTGTCGTTTGCTGTGCACTGGATCAAGGCGGAAATCCACGAGTTCATCCTGCGCAACTGGCGCATCGTGAAAGTGGCGACCACCAAGGCCCAGCGCAAGCTGTTCTTCAACCTGCGCAGCCAGAAAAAACGCTTGGCGTGGCTGAACAACGAGGAAGTCCACCGCGTGGCCGAAAGCCTCGGTGTGGAACCGCGTGAAGTGCGCGAGATGGAAAGCCGCCTGACCGGCCATGACATGGCCTTCGACCCCGCTGCTGAAGCGGACGACGACAGCGCCTTCCAATCGCCGGCCAACTACCTGGAAGACCACCGGTACGACCCGGCGCGTCAACTGGAGGATGCGGACTGGAGCGACAACTCCAACCACAACCTGCACGAAGCGCTGGAAGTGCTCGACGACCGCAGCCGTGACATCCTCTACCAGCGCTGGCTGGCGGAAGAGAAAGCCACACTGCACGACCTGGCACAGAAGTACAACGTGTCGGCCGAGCGAATTCGTCAGCTTGAGAAAAGCGCGATGAACAAGCTTAAGTTGTCGATCGCCGCCTAAAACGCTGCGAAAAGATAAAAAAATGCCCCGATCGGAAGATCGGGGCATTTTTGTTTGTGCTCAAAGAGTTTCAGGTCAACTCAATTTAATGTGGGAGCTGGCTTGCCTGCGATGAGGCCGTGTCAGTCAAAACAACTGTTGACCGACCCACCGCTATCGCAGGCAAGCCAGCTCCCACAGGAACCGCGGGGTGTCAGTCGGACCAGGGTGCTTTGCGTGAGTTGTTCAGCTCAACCAGATACCCATCCCCACCCAACTGGCTCATCTGCTGGCGAATCCAAGCCGCTCGCCTCGCCACATACGCCGTCGGGTGACTGGCACTCCACACCCTCGGGTTAGGCAGTACAGCAGCCAAATAGCTGGCCTGCTGTCGCGATAACCCCTTGGCACTCACCCCAAAGTGATGCCGCGCCGCCGCTTCCGCGCCGAACACGCCTTCATCCCACTCGACGCTGTTGAGGTACACCTCAAGAATCCGCTGCTTGGGCCACAACACCTCGATCAGCCCGGTAAACCAGGCTTCCAGGCCTTTGCGCAAATAACTACGGCCGGCCCACAGGAACAGGTTCTTCGACACCTGCTGGCTCAACGTACTGGCGCCGCGAATCGAGCCGCCGCGCTCGTTGTGCAGGATCGCCGCCTGGATCGCGCCGAAGTCAAACCCCCAATGCTGCGGGAAGCGCTGGTCTTCACCCGCCATCACCGCCACTTTGAGATCGTCGGAGATCTCATCCCACGGCACCCAACTGCGCTGCAGGTCAATGGGTTCGCCGTCGAACCAGGATTCGACCTTGCGCTCCACCATCAGCGCGGTGAACGGCGGCGGGACGACACGAAACAGCAGCACCAGCAGCACACTGCCGATGGCAAACCATTTCACTAGGGTGAGAAAGCGTTTGAAGAGGAGACGCAGCATAGAGATGGCTTGGCCGAACCCGTTGAGCGGGCCATTATACAGACCCGGCCCTTTGAGTCTGACTGGAGTTCCTCATGTTGCGTGGCTTTCTGATGTTGGCGGCCTTTTTCGGCTTCACCGGCGTGGCCCTCGGTGCGTTCGCCGCCCATGGCCTGAAAAACCGCTTGAGCGCCGAGTACCTGGCGATCTTCCATACCGGCGTGACCTACCAACTGGTCCATACCCTGGCGCTGTTCGGCGTGGCGTTGCTGGCGGCGCATATTCCTGGCCGGTTGGTCAGCTGGGCGGGCATCTCGTTTACCGTCGGCATCCTGCTGTTCTCCGGCAGCCTGTATGTGCTGACCCTGACCGGGATCAGCAAGCTAGGCATCATTACGCCGTTTGGCGGGCTAGCGTTCCTTTTAGGTTGGTTTTTCCTCGGTCTGGCGGCGTGGCGCTTGCAGGCCGCCTGACCAAGGGGCTTGGGCCGGCAACCTCAATCGGGCTAGAATGCGGGCCCCTAAAAACGATGGCGGCCCGTGGCATGCGCATTCAGTTGAACGGCGAATCCTTTGAACTACCCGACGGTGAAACCGTTGCGGCCCTGCTGACCCGTCTGGACTTGACCGGACGTCGTGTTGCAGTGGAACTCAATCTGGATATCGTCCCGCGTAGCCAGCACGCCGAGACCACGCTCACCGAGGGTGACCAGGTCGAAGTGGTCCACGCCATCGGCGGCGGTTAGTCGCGCAGCTTCCTGAATTCTGCAGAACCTCACCCCATTTCGAGGATTTCCCATGAGCATCGTTCGTAGCGACAAGCCCTTCGTCCTGGCCGGTCGTACCTACCAGTCCCGTCTGCTGGTCGGCACCGGCAAGTACCGCGACATGGAAGAAACCCGCCTGGCCATCGAAGCGTCGGGCGCCGAGATCGTTACCTTCGCCGTGCGCCGCACCAACCTCGGCCAGATCGAAGGCGAGCCGAACCTGCTCGAAGTGCTGTCGCCGGATCGCTACACCTTCCTGCCGAACACCGCCGGTTGCTACGACGCCATCGAGGCCGTGCGTACCTGTCGCCTGGCCCGTGAGCTGCTCGATGGCCATAACCTGGTGAAGCTGGAAGTGCTGGCCGACCAGAAAACCCTGTTTCCCAATGTGATTGAAACCCTCAAGGCCGCCGAAACCCTGGTCAAGGAAGGTTTCGACGTGATGGTCTACACCAGCGATGACCCGATCATCGCGCGCCAACTGGCGGAAATCGGCTGCATCGCCGTCATGCCGTTGGCCGGCCTGATCGGTTCCGGCCTGGGTATCTGCAATCCGTACAACCTGCAGATCATCCTGGAAGAAGCCAAAATCCCGGTGCTGGTGGATGCGGGTGTAGGCACAGCCTCAGACGCAACCATCGCCATGGAGTTGGGCTGCGACGCGGTGCTGATGAACTCCGCCATCGCCCACGCCCAGCAGCCGATCATGATGGCCGAAGCCATGAACCATGCCATCGTCGCGGGCCGCCTGGCCTACCTCGCCGGTCGCATGCCGAAAAAACTCTACGCCAGCGCCTCCTCGCCGCTGGATGGTCTGATCAAGTAAGAGCCATTGATGACTGAATCAAACGAAACGCCGAACACTGTAGAAGAAGGCGACGAGTCCAAGCACCGCCGCATCAAGAGTTTTGTGATGCGCGCCGGCCGCATGACCGAAGGCCAGCAAAAGGGCCTGGAGCAAGGTACGCCGCTGTTCGTGTTGCCCCTGGCCGACGCGCCGGTGGACTACGACCAGGTGTTCGGCCGTTCGGCCCCGCGCTCCCTGGAAATCGGCTTCGGCATGGGCCACTCCCTGCTGGAAATGGCCGCCGCCGCCCCGGACCAGGACTTCATCGGTGTGGAAGTGCACCGCCCAGGCGTCGGCGCGCTGCTCAACGGCGTACTCACCCAGGGCCTGACCAACCTGCGGGTCTACGATTGTGATGCGATTGAAGTGCTCAACCGCTGCATCGCCGACAACAGCCTTGACCGCCTGATGTTGTTCTTCCCCGATCCATGGCACAAAGCCCGTCACCACAAGCGCCGTATCGTCCAGGCCTCCTTTGCGGAACTGGTACGCAGCAAGCTTAAGGTTGGCGGCATCCTGCATATGGCCACCGACTGGGAGCCGTATGCGGAATACATGCTGGAAGTGATGAACGTCGCCCCTGGCTACCGCAACATCGCCGAAGACGGCAAATGCGTGCCACGCCCGGCTGAGCGTCCGATCACCAAGTTTGAACGCCGTGGTGAGCGGTTGGGGCATGGGGTGTGGGATTTGAAGTTCGAGAAGGTTGACTGACAGTACGCGGTCAAAAATGTGGGAGCGGGCTTGTTGTGGTGAGCGGGCTTGCCCCGCGCTGGGCTGCGAAGCGGCCCCAATAAGACCTCCGCGCAGTACCAGATGAGCCGAGGTGATGGGTTCGGGGCGGCTTCGCCACCCAGCGCGGGGCAAGCCCGCTCCCACATTTGTATCTGTGTTGGGTTTGGGATCAGCGACGGTCTGCGACGACGCCAATCAACACCAGCACCACCACCAACACCGGCGCCAGGCTGTAGTTATTGAACTGGCTCAACCCCCGCACAATCCACGGCGTGGCGTAGATCAACGCGGCGCCGCTGCCGATCATGCACACCAGCGCCATCAACGGTACGCGCAACGCGCCGGCGATGCTGCCCAAGCGCGCTTCCACCCAGCCTTTAATATCAGCGCCAAACAGCACCAGCAGGCAGCCGACGAGGGCCAGGGAGATTTCTGACAGGTTGCTGCGGCTCCAGCGGGATACGGTGGCGAGCAGGTCGAGTACCAAATCCATTCGATTTCCTTAAGAGCGGTCAGCTCAAAAACTTCTGCAACAGGTCATTGAGAAAGAGTTGCCCACGGTCGGTCGCCGCGAGGCGTGACGGTTCGACCTGCATTAAGCCACTTTGTTCTGCCTCGCGGCGGCCTTCATCCAGGCTCGCCAGTTCCAGGCCGGTACGCTCGGCGTAAAGCTTGGCCTCGACGCCATCGGTGAGGCGCAACGCGTTCATCAGAAACTCGAACGGCAGTTCTTCGTTGGTCAGTTCTTTCGCGCCGGCCTGAAAGCTTTTGGCCGGGTTGAGGTAGTCCTTCGGTGCTCGGGTCTTCCAGGTGCGTACGATGCGCCCGTCGGGGTGGCTGAGCTTGCCGTGGGCTCCGGCGCCAATGCCGATAAAGTCGCCGAAGCTCCAGTAATTCAGGTTATGCCGCGCCGGGCGTCCGGGTTGGGCGTAGGCCGACACTTCATACTGCGCGTAACCGTGTTCAGCGAGCAGCGCCTGGCCGGCTTCCTGGATATCCCACAGCGTGTCGTCTTCCGGCAGCGCGGGTGGCTGGTTCCAGAACACGGTGTTCGGCTCCAGCGTAAGTTGATACCAGGACAGATGCGTCGGCTTCAGCGCGATGGCCTGGCGTAAGTCGCTCAGAGCATCGTCCAGGGACTGATCGGGCAAACCGTGCATCAAGTCCAGGTTGAAGTTATCGAACCCGGCCTGGCGCGCCATGCCAGCGGCACGCACAGCTTCGTCGCCATTGTGGATACGGCCGAGGGCCTCAAGCTTTTCCTGCTGGAAGCTCTGGATGCCGATGGACAGGCGGTTGATCCCCAGCTTGCGATAGGCGACGAACTTCTCTTGTTCGAAGGTCCCTGGGTTGGCTTCCAGGGTGATTTCGATATCACTGGCAAACGGGATGCGCGCTTCCACACCCTTGAGCAGGCGGCCCAATGCGGCGGCGCTGAAAAGGCTCGGCGTACCCCCGCCAAAGAAGATCGAACTCAGCTCGCGACCGTACACGGCGTGCAGGTCCTGATCGAGGTCGGCCAGCAGTGCATCCACATACTCCTCTTCCGGCAGCACCTTGCTGGCGGTGTGGGAGTTGAAGTCGCAATAAGGGCATTTGCGCACACACCACGGGATGTGGATATACAGCGCCAGGGGCGGCAGTACCGGCAAGGCCGCCCGAGGTGTTTGCGCGCCGCCGTGGATCAGCGGCTGCGCAGAGGTGTTCTGGGTCATTTAAGGCTCAGGCGTTGGCGCAGCAAATCCATTGCGCGAGCACGGTGACTGATCTGGTTCTTGTCGGCCGGGCTCAGTTCGGCGCTGGAGACATTGCGCTCCGGCACCCAGAACAGCGGGTCATAGCCAAAGCCATGTTCGCCACTGGCCGCATGCAGGATGCGCCCGTGCCACAGGCCTTCACACAGGATCGGCAGCGGGTCGTCGGCGTGGCGCACCAGGGCCAGCACGCAGACGAACTGCGCGCCGCGCTCGGCGTCCGGCACGTCCTTGAGCGCGTCCAGCAGCTTGGCGTTGTTGGCCGCGTTGCCCTTGCCGTCGGCATAACGCGCCGAGTAGATGCCAGGGGCGCCGCCGAGGAAGTCCACCGCCAGCCCAGAGTCATCCGCCAGTGCCGGCAGGCCGGAGATGCGTGCGGCGTTGCGCGCCTTGAGGATGGCGTTCTCGACGAACGACAGGCCGGTCTCTTCCGGCTCCACCTGGCTGAATTCGCCAATCGAGCGCAGCTGCACGGAGTCACCGAGCATCGCCTGCAGTTCTTTGAGTTTGCCGGCGTTATGGCTGGCGAGTACGAGTTGGGTGAGTTTCATCATTCGGCCGGGAAGAGTTCTTGGTTGAATTGGAAGCTATGGGCTTTGCCGCCGGTTTCAACATTGATGGTAAACGTCTTGTATTCCCGCTGGGTCACGGAGTAGGGCGCGAGATAATTGACGCCGCCTTTCTCGTTGATTTGCTTGAAGGTCAGGACTTCACTCTTGCCGCCCAGGTCCTTGATGGTGCCGGTGACTTGCGCGGCCACCGGGGTTACGCCCTTGATCACGGTCACGTTGATCAGGCCCTTCTCCTTGCTGCGTACCACGCCGACTGCCTGGGCAGTTTCCGGTTGCAGGAAGCTGGAGGTGAACGTGTTGTAGTGCACGGTGATGTCACCGAAGTCTTTCTTGCGGTTAGCGTCTATTGCGTCTGCGGCCACGGCGCTGGCGCCCAGGCAGGCGGTCAATAGAAAAATAGCCAAACGACTCATGAGCGTCCCTCTTGAAGATGATTAGACGGCAATCTTGTGGTCGGTCAGGCCAGGACTGCTGACCCGGTAAATTCCAATTTCGCCCAACAGGTTGGGCCATAGTTTACTCGCCCAGCCGTGGCGGTGCTGTTGATCGACGGCAAGGCGGTTGATCACCTTGGCTTCACGCTCGCCACACAAGGCTTCGAAGTCTTCGAAGGTGCAGAAGTGGATGTTCGGCGTGTTGTACCAGGTGTAGGGCAGGAAGTCCGACACCGGCATGCGGCCCTTGGTGGCCAGGTACCAGCGGCAGCGCCAGTGGCCGAAGTTGGGGAAGGTGATGATGCACTGGCGGCCGACGCGCAGCATTTCGTCGAGGATGCGGTCCGGGTAGTGCACCGCCTGCAGGGCCTGGGTCATCACCACGATGTCGAAGCTGTTGCTGGCAAAGTTGCCCAGGCCCTTGTCCAGGTCCTGTTCGATCACGTTGATGCCCTTGGCCACGCACTGGGCGATGTTGTCCGGGTCGTTTTCCAGGCCGTAGCCGGTGACTTGCTTGTTGTCGCGCAGCCAGCTCAGCAGTTCGCCATCGCCGCAGCCCAGGTCGAGCACGCGGCTGCCGGCGGGGATCCATTCTTGGATGATTTCCAGGTCGGCTCTCATGGCGTTCTCACACAGTAATCCGGTTCATGTAATTGCCGAACGCCTGCAAATAACGCGGGATCGGAATCAGGAAGGCGTCGTGGCCTTGCGGCGCATCGATTTCCAGGTAGCAGACGTCTTTGCGCGCGGCCATCAGCGCATCCACCAGCTCACGGGAGCGGGCCGGCGAGAAGCGCCAGTCGGTAGTGAACGACATCACGCAGAACTTGGCCGTGGCGCCTTCGAAGGTTTTCGCCAGGTCGTCGTCGTGATTGGCCGCCGGGTCGAAATAGTCCAGAGCCTTGGTCATCAGCAGGTAGGTGTTGGCGTCGAAACGCCCGGAGAACTCCTCACCCTGATAACGCAGGTAGCTTTCCACCTGGAACTCGACGCTGTGGAAGTCGTAGTTGAGCTTCTCGCTCTTGAGGCCACGGCCGAATTTTTCGCCCATGGAGTCATCGGACAGGTAGGTAATATGCCCCACCATCCGCGCCAGCATCAGGCCACGCTTGGGGATCACCCCGGCTTCCTGGAACGAACCGCCGTGGAACTCCGGGTCGGTGAGGATCGCCTGGCGCGCTACTTCGTTGAAGGCGATGTTCTGCGCTGACAACTTGGGCGCCGAGGCGATGGCCAGGCAATGGCGCACACGGTCCGGGTAAGTGATGGTCCATTGCAGCGCCTGCATGCCGCCCAGGCTGCCACCGATCACGGCGGCCCACTGTTGGATGCTGAGCAAGTCGGCGAGGCGGGCCTGGCTGTGCACCCAGTCTTCCACGGTCAGTACCGGGAAATCGGCGCCGAACGGCTTGCCGGTTTCCGGGTTGATACTGCTCGGGCCGGTAGAACCGTTGCAGCCGCCGAGGTTGTTCAGGCTGACCACGAAGAACTTGTTGGTGTCGATGGGTTTGCCGGGGCCGATGCAACTGTCCCACCAGCCGGGCTTGCGGTCGTCGACCGAGTGAAAACCGGCGGCATGATGATGGCCGGACAAGGCGTGGCAGATCAGCACGGCGTTGCTCGCCGTGGCATTCAGTTGGCCGTAGGTTTCATAGATCAGGTCATAGGCAGGCAGCGAACGCCCGCAGGCCAGGGCCAACGGTTCGCTGAAGTGCGCCACTTGGGGCACGACCAGTCCAACAGAATCGGGGGGGAAGGCAGCTGGCATCGACCCTGCTCTCGTTTAAATGAGGCGTAAGTCTAAAGACCGCTGCACCTAGCGGCAAGCGAACCCTGACCCTGTAGGAGCCGGCAAGCCGGCTCCTACAAGGGGCGTTAGATCAGCAGGCGCAGAATCTCTGGCATCCCGGTCATGGCTGCCAGGTTGTTGATCACCAGCATATCCAGCAACTTGAGCACCATGAACGCCAGGATCGGCGAAATATCCAGGCCGCCCAGGTTCGGCAGCAGGCGGCGGAACGGCGCCAGGGCCGGTTCGCAGATCTGGTTCACCAGCTCGGCGCCAGGGTTGTGGCTGCCCGGGGCGACCCAGGACAGGATCACGCTGATGATCAGGGCGAAGAAGAAGATCTTCAGGAACAGCGCGGTCACGCCGATGATGGACCAGACCAGCAGTTGGACGAAATTGCCGGTGGTGCCATAGGTCAGCAACAAGGTCAGCGCCATCAAGGCCAGCTGTACCAGGATCGCCAGGACCAGCGACGACATGTCCAGGCCGAACAGGCTTGGGATGATCCGACGCAACGGCTTGAGCAGTGGCTGGGTGGCCTTGACGATGAACTGGCAGAGCGGGTTGTAGAAGTTCGCGCGCACCAGTTGCAGCACGAAGCGCAACAGCACGATCAGCAGGTACAGGCTGCCGAGGGTTTGCAGCACGTAGACGGCTGCGGTGTTCAAACCAATCATGTTGGCTCCTTATTTGCCCAGTTGTTCGGCAAGTTCCGCCGAGCGGTGCGCAGCGGCACCCAATGCTTTTTCTACCAGGGCTTCAAAGCCCCCGGCCTGGAACGACTCGATGGCCGCCTGCGTAGTACCGCCTGGCGAGGTCACGCGACGGCGCAATTCGGCGGCGTCCACATCGCTGGCCACTGCCATATGCGCGGCGCCCAAGGCAGTCTGCTCGGCCAGTTGCTCGGCAACCTCCTTGGACAGGCCCAGTTTCACGCCGGCGGCGGTCATGGCCTCGATCAGCAGAAAGAAGTACGCCGGGCCGCTGCCGGACACGGCGGTGACCGCGTCCAGTTGCTGCTCCTGCTCCAGCCACAGGGCGAGGCCCACGGCAGACAGCAGCTCTTGCGCCTGGTCACGTTGTTCGGCGCTCACTTCGGCGGTGGCGTACAGCCCACTCACGCCTTGGCTGACCAGTGCCGGGGTATTGGGCATGCAGCGCACTATTGGCTGGGCACCGAGCCAGGTGTTCATGCTGGCGCAGGTGATACCGGCAGCGATGGACACCACCAGTTGATGCGGTTGCAGGCTCGGACGCAGGCTTTCGCACACGGCTTTCATGGCCTGCGGCTTAACGGCCAACACGATGACATCGACGCCCTGGATGGCCTCGGCGTTGTCGGCAAAGGTTTCAATGCCGTGCTCGGCGCTGACGCGGGCACGGGTGTCGGCGCCCGGGTCGCTGGCGCGAATCTGCGCGGCGTCCAGGCCCTTGGCCCGCAGGCCACCGATCAGGCTGGCCGCCATGTTACCGGCGCCGATAAAGGCAATACGCGTGTTGCTCATGACAGGTCCTTACTCAGAGGGAAGTCAGCCATGTTCATGGCTGGCCGTAGTCGCGGGCGCCAAATAGGGCGGTACCAATCCGCACCCAGGTGGCGCCTTGGGCGATGGCCGACTCAAGGTCGTGGCTCATGCCCATGGAAAGTGTGTCCAGTGGCAGGTTCAGGCTGTTTTGCAGGTCGCGTACAGCGGCGAACGCTGCGTCTTGCGCGGTCCGATCTTCAGTCGGCTCCGGAATCGCCATCAGGCCACGCAGCTTCAAGCGCGGCAGGGCGCTGATGGCGTCGGCCAGGGCCGGCAGGTCGGCGGGCGTACAGCCGGACTTGCTGGCTTCGCCACTGACATTGACCTGAATGCAGATGTTCAGCGGTGGCAGGTCGGCCGGGCGTTGTTCGGACAAGCGTTGAGCGATTTTCAAGCGGTCCACGGAATGCACCCAAGCGAAGTTCTCGGCGATAGCGCGCGTCTTGTTCGATTGAATGGGGCCGATGAAGTGCCAACTCAAGGGCAGGTCGGTTAATTCGGCCTGTTTGCCCAGGGCTTCTTGCAGATAGTTCTCGCCAAAGTCGCGCATCCCGGCGGCATAGGCTTCGCGCACGGCTTGCGCGGGTTTGGTCTTGCTCACGGCCAGCAGGTGGATGCTGCTTGCGTCACGTTGCACGGCGTCGGCTGCGGCGCGGATGCGCTGGCTAACCTGGCCGATGTTGTCTGCTATCGTCGACATTCAAGATGCGCCCGTGGATATGGAGTCCGCGGCATTCTACTGGAAATGGAAAGCCCTATGGATATCACTGAATTACTCACGGCAAGCGTGCGCCGCGGTGCGTCCGACCTGCATTTGTCTGCCGGCCTGGCGCCGATGTTACGCGTGGATGGCGAGGTCTGGCCGCTGGATGGGCCGGTGCTTTCACCTACGCAAGTAGCGGACTTACTGAGCCCTTTGCTCAATCAGCACCAACAAAAGGATTTCGAAACATCTCTTGAAACAGACTTTGCCTTCGAACTGCCCGGCGTGGCGCGGTTCCGGGCCAATGTGTTCCGGCAGGATCGCGGCATGAGTGCGGCGTTTCGCACCATCCCGTCTGAGGTCCAGAGCCTGGAAGGTCTTGGCCTTGGCGAAGTGTTCCGGCGTATCGCCCAACTGCCACGGGGCCTGGTTCTGGTTACCGGCCCGACCGGCTCAGGCAAGTCTACGACTCTGGCGGCGATGATCGATTTCCTCAATCAGCATCGGCGCCATCACATCCTCACCCTTGAAGACCCCATCGAATTTATCCACACGCCGAAAATGGCGTTGATCAATCAGCGCCAGGTGCATCGCGACACCCATTGTTTTTCCACCGCCCTGCGCTCGGCGCTGCGGGAAGACCCGGACGTGATCCTGGTGGGCGAACTGCGTGACCTGGAAACTATCCGCCTGGCGCTGACGGCGGCTGAGACCGGGCACCTGGTGTTTGGCACCCTGCACACCAGTTCAGCGGCAAAGACCGTAGACCGGCTGGTGGACGTGTTTCCGGCTGGGGAAAAGGCCATGGTCCGCTCGATGTTATCGGAGTCGTTGCAGGCGGTGGTGTCCCAAGTGCTGGTAAAGAAGATCGGCGGCGGACGCGTGGCGGCCCATGAAATCATGCTGGGCACGCCGGCCATTCGGAACTTGATCCGGGAGGACAAGGTGGCGCAGATGGTTTCAGCGATACAGACCGGTGGGGCGTTGGGGATGAAGACGCTGGATATGAGCTTGAAGGGGTTGGTCGGAGAGGGGGTGATCAGCCGGGAAGAGGCGCGGGAGAAAGCGAGGGTGCCAGCAGACATATGAAGCAAGTCGGAGCTGGTTTTTGTGGTGAGCGGGCTTGCCCCGCGCTGGGTGGCGAAGCCGCCCCAAAACCAGGCGACGAGTTGTATCTGTGGAAATACGGTGGCCTTATTGGGGCCGCTGCGCGCCCCAGCGCGGGGCAAGCCCGCTCACCACAACAAGCCGCCCATAGCTTTGACGCCGGCTTAGCGCTGCACGACTCGCAGATTGTTGTTCTGCTCTTTTGGGAGTACGCGCTTGGCAATCACGTAGTTCTTGTCCCAGAACGGCTTCTTCAGCGTATCGATGCTCACCGACTTGCCACGGCGCGGTGCGTGGATGAAGCGGTCATTGCCCAGGTAGATGGCAACGTGGTTCACCTGGCGGCTCTTCAGTTTGAAGAACAGCAGGTCACCGGGTTTCAGGTCCTTGCGATCGACCTTCTGCCCGTGGCCGGCGGCCATGGCGTTGGAGGTGCGCGGCAAATCCACGGCGGCTACGTCGTTAAACGCATATTTCACCAAACCACTGCAGTCGAACCCTTTACTTGGGCTGCTGCCGCCCCAACGATAAGGAGTACCGAGCACGTTGACGGCGCGGCTGAGGACGGTGCTGCTCTGCTTGGTGTTGACGCCAACCAGGCCCGGAACTGCTTTACCGTTATGGGCCTTGCTCAGTTGAGTCGGGCGGTTGACGGTCAGCTTGACCGACTTGGCGGTGCTTGGCGTGCTGTGGACTTTAGGGGTGAAACCGTTAACGTTAGGAAGTCGTTGCTCACGATTGGTGGCGTGGGCGGCCAGTGGCATTAATAGGCAAATGGTTAGCCATGTCTTGAAAAATGGTCGCATTAGGCGTGGCTCTTGTGGGTTTGCGCGCAACTTTATAACAGCTTTTTATGTCGTTCTCAGGCCGTTTGTCGACTGAACCTTGACGTCAAAATCAGGAAAAACGCGACGATTCGCCGCAATTGTCCTACACAAGTCAGGTGGCATAAGGCTTTCAGGGCAGGGAAGATACCATTTGCCGTACGTCGGGCGCCTGTAAAAAAGTCACAAAGAAAATGAAAAAATTTATCTATCGAGGCAAAAGAGGTACGCGATGAACACCTATCAGCAGATTGGTCCACAGCAAGACACCCACAGTAAGGTGATCGGTTACCTGCTGTGGATTTTCGGTTTTACCGGGGCGCATCGCTTCTATTACGGCAAACCCGTCACCGGCACGATCTGGTTTTTCACCTTCGGTCTGTTGGGTATTGGCTGGTTGATCGACCTGTTCCTGATCCCGGCCATGGACCGTGAAGCGGACCTGCGTTTTACCGCCGGGCCCATCGAATACAACGTGGCCTGGATACTGTTGGCGTTTCTGGGGGTGTTTGGCGTGCACCGCATGTATCAGGGCAAATGGATCACCGGCCTGATCTACCTGCTGACCGGCGGCTTGTTCCTGGTGGGGGTGCTGTATGACTTCTGGACATTGAATACGCAGATTTCGATCCGCAATGCCGAACGCAATTCCGGGCGGTAAATAACCTGTAGGAGCGAGCTTGCTCGCGAAGAACGTTAACGAAAACGCAGCGCTCTCAGGTAGTCCGCGCTGCCTGTCCGTTCTTCGCGAGCAAGCTCGCTCCTACAGTGTTGGGTAGCGTCAAGCCTGGTAGCTGATGCGTCCGTCAACCAGGGTGTAACGCACCGTCGCCGGCAGGCTATGGCCGATGAACGGGCAGTTTTCACCCTTGGACAGCCACTGCTCCCCGGCAACTGTGGAGCTGGCCGGGTCGAACAGCACCAGGTCTGCCGCCGAACCCACCGCCAACTTGCCCGCCGGCAGGCGCAAGGCCTCGGCCGGGCCGCTGCTCAGGCGTGCCAGCAGCGTCGGCAAGTCCAGCAACCCATCCTCCACCAACGTCATCGACAACGGCAGCAACAGTTCAACACTGCTGATACCCGGCTCTGTCGCGCCGAACGGTGCCAGCTTGGCATCCCGCTCATGGGGCTGGTGATGGCTGGAAATCGCCGAGACCACGCCGGACTTGATCGCCGCACGCAAACCTTCACGGTCGGCCAGGGTGCGCAGCGGCGGCTGCACGTGATACAGGCTGGAGAAGTCGATCAGCGCTTCATCCGTCAGAATCAGCTGATACAGCGCCACATCCGCTGTCACCGGCAAGCCACGGGCCTGGGCCTGGGCGATCAAGGCCACGCCGCGAGCGCTGGTCAACTGGCTGAAGTGCGCGCGCACGCCGCTTTGTTCCACCAGCAGCAGGTCACGTGCCAGGGCCACGGTCTCGGCGGTTTCCGGAATGCCCGGCAAACCGAGGAAGCTGGCCACGGCGCCTTCATGGGCCAGGCCGCCTTCGGCCAGGTCGCGGTCCTGGGAATGGAAGATCACCGTCAGGTCGAAGGTGGCCGCGTATTCCAGCGCGCGCAGCAGCGTGCGGGTGCTGCGGAAGCTTTCCAGGCCATTGCCGAACGCTACGCAACCGGCGTCGCGCAGGGCGATCAGTTCGGCGAGTTGTTCGCCTTCCAGGCCTTTGCTCAGGGCGCCGATAGGGAACACCTTGCAATTGCCGGCTTCGCGGGCGCGGTCGAGGATCAGCTCGGTCACGGCCGAGGTGTCGAGGATCGGCTTGGTGTGGGGCGGGCAGCACAGGCTGGTCACGCCACCGGCAGCGGCGGCGCGGGTTTCGCTGATGATGTTGCCCTTGCGGCTGTAACCCGGCTCGCGCAGGGCGACATTCAGGTCGACCAGGCCAGGCGCGGCCACCAAGCCTTTGGCGTCGATGGTTTCAGTCGCGCTGAAACCCGCAGGGGCGGCGCCGATGGCGATGAGCTTGCCGGCTTCCAAGTGCAGATCAGTAACTTGATCCAGGCCACTGGCCGGATCGATAACGCGAGCGCCAAGAATGCTGAGCTTCACTGGGCGTTCTCCTGCTCGAATTGACGTTGCGCGGTTTGCCCGCTCATGGCCATGGACAGCACGGCCATGCGGACGGCGATGCCGTAGGTGACCTGGTTCAGGATCACCGACTGAGGGCCGTCGGCCACCGCCGACTCAATCTCCACCCCACGGTTGATCGGGCCTGGGTGCATCACGATGGCATCCGGCTTGGCGCCGGCCAGGCGTGCGGTGGTCAGGCCGAACAGGCGGTAGAACTCGCCTTCGCTCGGCAGCAGGCCACCGGCCATGCGCTCGCGTTGCAGGCGCAGCATGATCACCACGTCCACATCCTTGAGGCCTGCGGCCATGTCGGTATAGACCTTTACGCCGTACTGCTCGATGCCGATCGGCAGCAGGGTTTTCGGGGCGATCACGCGGATATCCGGGCAACCCAAGGCTTTGAGGGCCAGCATGTTCGAGCGTGCAACCCGCGAGTGCAGGATGTCGCCGACAATGGCCACCGAGAGGTTTTCAAAGCTGCCCTTGTGCCGACGGATGGTGAGCATGTCGAGCATGCCCTGGGTCGGGTGGGCGTGACGGCCGTCGCCGCCGTTGATGATCGCCACCTGCGGGCACACGTGTTCGGCGATGAAGTGCGCGGCACCGGAGTCGCCGTGGCGCACCACGAACATGTCGGCGGCCATGGCCTCCAGGTTGCGCAGGGTGTCGAGCAGGGTTTCGCCCTTGCTCGCCGATGAGGTGGACACGTTCAGCGTGATCACGTCGGCCGACAGCCGCTGGGCCGCCAGTTCAAAGGTGGTGCGGGTGCGCGTGGAGTTCTCGAAGAACACATTGCAGATGGTCTTGCCGCGCAGCAGCGGGACCTTCTTCACCGCGCGGCCACCGACTTCAAGGAACGAGTCGGCGGTGTCGAGGATTTCGGTGAGCAGTTCGCGGGGCAAACCGTCGAGGGACAAGAAGTGTTGCAACTGGCCCTGAGCATTGAGCTGCAGCGGGCGCTTGGCATCGAGAGGCGTCATCGCGGGGACTCTTTACAAGGCGGTTTAAAGGGCGAGGTCTTGCAGTTCGAGTTCGAGCGGCGTGGGACCGGACAATTTTACCCGTTGGTGGGCTTGCAGCGACAGTGTGGCGCCGACCACATCCGGGCTGATCGGCAGTTCGCCGGCATCCAGGTCGAGCAGGCACACCAGGGTCACGCTGGCCGGGCGGCCGTAGTCGAACAGTTCGTTCATGGCGGCGCGGATGGTGCGGCCGCTCATCAGCACATCGTCGATCAGCACCAGGTGCTGGCCTTCGATCTCGAAAGGCAGGGCCGACGGGCGCACTTGTGGATGCAGGCCGTTCTGGCTGAAGTCGTCACGGTAGAAGGACACGTCGAGCGTGCCGAGGGGCGAGTCGCTGCCCAGTGTTTCCAGCAATGCCTGGGCCACCCACACACCACCGGTGCGAATGCCGATGAAGCGCGGCTCGCTGATGTTGCGGTGTTGCAGATGGGCCGTGAGGCTTGTGGCCATCTGGCTGATCAGTTCGGCGGGGTTCGGCAGGCTCATGCAGGCTCCTTCAGGACCTTGGCGCAGGCAAGGTCCGGGCTCAAACGTAAAAGACACTGTAGGAGCGAGCTTGCTCGCGAAGAACTCACAGGCGCCGCGTGCATCACTGGATGCGCGCGTAATCGTTGACGTTTTTCGCGAGCAAGCTCGCTCCTACAAAAAGCAATGCGGCAATTCAGGATTCAAATAAAGCAGTGTTTTCATCCAACCATCCCTGCAACAACAGGGCGGCGGCGATGGCGTCCACGGGGTTGTCGCGGTAGCTGCCCTTTTGCCCGCCACGGTCACGGCGCTCACCCTTGGCTTCAAAGGTGGTGAGGCGTTCATCGTGGGTATAGAAGGGCAGGTTGTAGCGGCCATTGAGGCGGCGGGCGAATTTTTCGGCGCGCAGGCACATGTCGCTGGGGGTGCCGTCCATGTTCAACGGCAGGCCGACCACGACCGCATCGGGCTTCCACTCTTTAATGAGGGCTTCGACCTGGTTCCAGTCCGGCACGCCGTTCTGGGCTTTCAACGTGCACAACTCGCGGGCCTGGCCGGTGATGACCTGGCCGACGGCGACGCCGATCTGTTTGGTGCCGTAGTCAAAACCCAGGATCAGTCGCAAAGCCATCAGGCGTGCCCCGCCTGGCTGGTCAACAAGCTGAGGTTGACCCGCAGTTTGGCGGCAGCCGCTTCCAGGCGCAGTTCGCTGGGCGTGTTGAACAGGATGTCGGCATCGAAGGGGCACGTCAGCCAGGCGTTGCTGGCGAGTTCAGCCTCCAACTGGCCAGCTTCCCAGCCCGCGTAACCGAGGGTGATCACGCTTTGCTCGGGGCCCACACCGTCGGCGATGGCGAACAACACGTCCTGGGAGGTGGACAGCGACACACCGTCCAGGTCGACCGTGGCCTGGAACTTTGGCCCGGTCGGGTGCAGCACAAAACCGCGATCGGTCTGCACCGGCCCGCCGATGTAGATCGGCACGCCCTGGCAACGCGTGGGCGGATCGACTTCCGGGCGCAGTTGCTCAAGGATATCCGCCAGGTTCAGCTCTTGCGGGCGGTTGACCACCAACCCCATGGCACCATTGGCCGTGTGCTCGACGATGTAGGTCAAGGTCTGCGCAAAGTTCGGGTCGGCCATATGGGGCATGGCGATCAGGAATTGATGCTTGAGGTAGGTCGGGCTGACGTTTTTCATGTTCGATAGTGTGGCGGTGGAGGGGCGAACTGACAAGCTGGTGATGTGCCACAGGTGGCAATTGTCATCAATTGCTCGACAACCGATCGCCCTTGGCGAACTTCCAGGTGCGGATGATTTCCAGGCGGTCGACGTCGTTCAAATCACCGCTGAACGGCGCGAAAGGCGCGGCCAGGCGCACGATGCGCTGGGCGGCCTGGTCCAGCAGCGGCTGGCCGGACGACTCCAGCACCTGCACTTCATACAACGTGCCGTCGCGGTTGATTGAAACCAATAGACGCAAATTGCCGTAAATCTGCTGGCGCCTGGCTTCTTCCGGGTAGTTGAGGTTGCCGATGCGCTCGACCTTCTTGCGCCACTCATCTTTGTACCAGGCACCTTTGTCGCGCATGGTCGAGGCGGCGTTGAGCCTATAGATGCGCGGGCGCTTGGCGTACAACTGTTGTTCGTTTGCCAGTTCGGCTTCGAGGCTGGAGATTTCGTCGGACAGGGTCGAGCTGTCGAAGGTCGGCGCTGGCTTTACGGGCTCGGGCGTGGGTTCGGTCTTGGTCTTTTCGCGCTGGGTCGGGGCTTTTTGCGGCTTGGGCGCGACGGTGGTCACCGCAGCCTTGGGCGCGGCCTGCTTGACCTCCGGCTTGGGCACCGGCGGCGGGGTGACTTTATTCACCTTGTTGTCCTGGAACGGCGCCACTTCGGTGGTCTTGGGCACGGCTTTCTTATCGAGGGTGCCGCTGCCTTGCTGATTGTCCTGGGCGAGGAAGTCAGCCTTCTCGGGCTTCTTTTCGCTCTTGAACGTGGCCAGGGTGATTTCCAGGGTTTTGCTGATCTGCTTGGGCTCGACCATGGTGAAACCCACGCCGAGGATCAGGGCCAGGTGAATCAACGCGGCCAGGAACAGGGTAAATCCGAGCCGATCAGCCGGGCGCACGCCGCTGGGGGAGAGTTCGGGGGGCAGGTCGGACGGGAGTGTCATGACAAAAAAACCAACATCGCGCGTTTCACAGGTGGGGCATGATAGCGCAATGTTGGTGCGTGTCCGGCTGTTCTATGTCACTTGGCTTGTAGCTTTCGCTCAATGGCGGCCATCAACATTTCGCCGATGTTCGTGCCAAATGCGTTGTCGATCTCGCGAATGCAGGTCGGGCTGGTGACGTTGATTTCAGTCAGGTTCTCGCCGATCACGTCCAGGCCGACAAACAGCAGGCCCTTTTCACGCAGGGTCGGGCCGACCTGGGCGGCAATCCAACGGTCCTTGTCCGACAGCGGGCGGGCTTCACCACGACCACCGGCCGCCAGGTTGCCGCGGGTCTCGCCGGCTGCCGGGATGCGCGCCAGGCAGTAATCCACCGGCTCGCCGTCGATCATCAGGATGCGCTTGTCGCCGTCCTTGATCGCCGGCAGGTAGGCCTGGCCCATGATCTGCTGGGTGCCCAGGGCGGTCAGGGTCTCTAGGATCACTGACAGGTTCGGGTCGCCTGCGCGGTGACGGAAGATCGAGGTGCCGCCCATGCCGTCCAGCGGCTTGAGGATCACATCGCCATGTTTGGCGGCGAATTCACGCAGCACATCGGCGCGGCGGCTGACCACGGTCGGCGGCGTGCACTGTGGGAACAGGGTGGCGAACAGCTTTTCATTGCAGTCGCGCAGGCTTTGCGGCTTGTTGACGATCAGCACGCCAGCGCGTTCGGCCTGTTCCAGCAGGTAGGTGGAGTAGACGAACTCCATGTCGAACGGCGGGTCCTTGCGCATCAGGATCACGTCCAGATCGCTCAGCGGGCTGTCGATTTCGTCCTGCAATTCGAACCACTTTTCAGGGTTGGCAAATACCTGCAGCGGGCGCATGCGCGCGCGGGCTTCGCCGTCGCCCTGGTAAAGATCGCGCTGTTCCATATAGAACAGGGTCCAGCCGCGGGCCTGGGCGGCCAGGAGCATGGCCAGCGAGCTGTCCTTTTTATAGGAAATGCTGGCGATAGGGTCCATGACAATGCCGACGCGAACGCTCATGGGGGATTTCCTCTAGCAAATAAGGGCGCATAAAAGTGGCGTCAGAGTGGCGCTGCGGCTGTTGTGGGTCAAGGAAAAACCACCTGGCCGGTTGCTCGATAGATTGCGCCCGGAGACTGTGCTAAAAAGACTGCCACGGCGCAGCAGCCCTTGAATTCCAAGGCTTGCGGCGCTCATCCTGTGCAACATCAGGCAGTACACACCGAAAACCGATTCGCTGTGGCGATGGCAGAGCAGATATGGAACAGCATTCCAACGCCTTGAGAGTGATGGTGATCGATGATTCGAAGACGATCCGCCGCACCGCTGAAACCTTGTTGAAGAACGTAGGGTGCGATGTCATCACGGCCATCGACGGTTTCGATGCCCTGGCCCGGATTGTTGATCATCACCCGCATATTATTTTTGTCGACATCATGATGCCGCGCCTGGATGGCTATCAGACCTGCGCGCTGGTGAAGAACAACCCGGCGTTCAAGTCGATCCCGGTGATCATGCTGTCGTCCAAGGACGGCCTGTTCGACAAGGCCAAGGGGCGCATCGTCGGTGTCGATCAGTTTTTGACCAAGCCTTTCAGCAAGGAAGAACTGCTGGGCGCGATCAAGGCCTACGTGCCGGGGTTCGCCGCAGTAGAACAAGCACACTGACACCGCCTCACAAGGGCTGGCGTCCACCTATGTAGTGGGGAAAACCATGGCACGTGTTCTGATCGTCGACGATTCGCCGACCGAAATGTACAAACTGACCGGCATGCTGGAAAAGCATGGCCACCAGGTCCTCAAGGCCGAAAACGGCGCGGACGGTGTGGCCCTGGCCCGCCAGGAAAAACCCGATGCTGTGCTGATGGACATCGTGATGCCGGGCCTCAATGGCTTCCAGGCCACCCGCCAGCTGTCCAAGGAGCCGGAAACCAACGGCATCCCGATCATCATCATCACCACCAAGGACCAGGAAACCGACAAGATCTGGGGCGCGCGCCAGGGCGCCAAGGATTACCTGACCAAGCCGGTGGATGAAGAAACCCTGATTGCCACCCTGAACAAGGTGCTGGCCGGCTGACGGTTTGCCATCATGACCGAGTCGCAAACCGCCTTCGAGCTGCTGTTGGACATCGACCGCCGCTGCCGCCTGCTGGCCGCTGACCTGCCGTCCCAGGAAACCCGCCTGCAACGCTGGAGCGGGATTGGCTTTCGCCTGGGCCAGCACTGGTATGTGGCGCCCATGGGCGAAGTCGCCGAAGTCCTGCATGAGCCGCGTTGCACGCTGATGCCCGGAGTCAAGGCCTGGGTCAAGGGCGTGGCCAACCTGCGTGGGCGCCTGTTGCCGGTGATGGACTTGGGTGGGTTCCTCGGCCTTGAGTTGTCCAAGGCGCGCAAGCAACGGCGAGTGCTGGTGGTGGAGTTCAACGACTTGTTTGTCGGGCTGCTGGTCGACGAGGTAGTGGGGATGCAGCATTTCGCACAAGACGCCTGGCGGGCGAACGCTACGCCTGACGTATCGTTTATCCAGGGCCGGTTCGACGGCGATCCGTCGTGGCAGGTGTTCAGCCCCTTTGCTCTGGCCCAGGCCCCTGGCTTCATGGATGTTGCCGCATGACCACCGCTACCGCACTCAAACCCCAGGCCGGCTCACGCAGCCGCTCGCAGATCATCGTGCTGTTCATCGCACTGATCGTGTTCATCATGTTGCTGTTCGCCAACTTCGCGTACCTCAATACCCAGTCCACCTACGACAAACAGTACATCGGCCACGCCGGTGAGCTGCGCGTGCTGTCCCAGCGCATCGCCAAGAACGCCACCGAAGCCGCCGCCGGCAAGGCTGCGGCGTTCAAGTTGCTGGGCGATGCGCGCAACGACTTCGCCCAGCGCTGGGGCTTCCTGAAAAAAGGTGACCCGGAAACCGGCCTGCCCGCCGCGCCAAGCGCGGTGCGTGCCGAAATGCGCGCGGTGCAGACCGACTGGGAAGCACTGCTGAAAAACACCGACGCGATTCTCGCCAGCGAGCAGACCGTGCTGTCGTTGCACCAGGTGGCCGCGACACTGGCCGAAACCGTGCCGCAACTGCAAATGGAATCGGAAAAGGTCGTCGATATCCTCCTGCAACGTGGTGCCCCGGCGAGCCAGGTGGCCGTGGCCCAGCGCCAGTCACTGCTGGCCGAACGTATCCTTGGCGCGGTGAACACCGTGCTGGCCGGCGACGAAACCGCCGTGCAGGCCGCAGACGCCTTTGGCCGTGACGCCAACCGCTTCGGCCAAGTGCTCAATGGCATGCTGCAGGGCAACCCCGGTTTGCGCATCACCCAGGTCGAAGACCGCGACGCCCGCGCGCGTTTGGCGGAAATCGCCGAACTGTTCGAATTCGTTTCCGGCTCCGTGGATGAAATCCTCGAGACCTCGCCACAGTTGTTCCAGGTGCGGGCCTCGGCGAGCAATATCTTCAACCTGTCGCAAACCCTGCTCGATGAAGCCTCGCACCTGGCCACCGGGTTCGAAAACCTCGCCAGCGGGCGCAGTTTTGACACCATCGGCGGCTATGTCCTGGGCCTGCTCGCACTGACCTCAATCATTTTGATCGGCCTGGTGATGGTGCGCGAAACCAACCGCCAATTGCACGAAACCGCCGAGAAGAACGAGCGCAACCAGAATGCGATCATGCGCCTGCTGGACGAAATCGAAGACCTGGCCGACGGCGACCTCACCGTGACCGCCTCGGTGACCGAAGACTTCACCGGCACCATCGCCGATTCCATCAACTATTCCGTTGACCAATTGCGCGACCTGGTCGCCACCATCAACCTCACCGCCGGGCAAGTCGCCGGTGCCGTGCAGGACACCCAGGCCACCGCGATGCACTTGGCCCAGGCCTCGGAGCACCAGGCCCAGCAGATCGCCGAGGCGTCCACCGCGATCAACCAGATGGCCCAGTCCATCGACCAGGTCTCGGCCAACGCTGCCGAGTCCTCGGCGGTGGCAGAGCGCTCGGTGGAAATCGCCAACAAGGGCAACGAGGTGGTGCATAACACCATCCATGGCATGGACAACATTCGCGAACAGATCCAGGACACCGCCAAGCGCATCAAGCGCCTGGGTGAGTCGTCCCAGGAGATCGGCGATATCGTCAGCCTGATCGACGACATTGCCGACCAGACCAACATCCTCGCCCTCAACGCTGCTATCCAGGCCAGCATGGCCGGCGACGCCGGGCGTGGTTTTGCGGTGGTCGCCGATGAAGTGCAGCGTCTGGCCGAACGTTCGTCTGCGGCCACCCGGCAGATCGAAACGCTGGTGCGGGCGATCCAAGCCGACACCAACGAAGCGGTCATCTCCATGGAGCAGACCACCACCGAAGTGGTGCGCGGCGCGCGGCTGGCCCAGGACGCCGGGGTGGCGCTGGAAGAGATCGAAGGCGTGTCGAAGACCCTGGCGGCGCTGATCCAGAGCATCTCCAACGCAGCGCAGCAACAGACTTCATCGGCCGGGCAGATATCGCTGACTATGAACGTGATCCAACAGATCACTACCCAGACCTCGTCGGGGTCGACGGCCACCGCCGAAAGCATCGGCAACCTGGCAAAAATGGCCAGCCAACTGCGCCGGTCGGTGTCGGGTTTCACCTTGCCGCCACCGAAGCAGGTCGACGATTGAAATGCAGTGCCAATGTGGGAGGGGGCTTGCCCCCGATAGCAGTGGGTCAGTCACCCAATCTTTGACTGATGCATCGCCATCGGGGGCAAGCCCCCTCCCACATTTGATCTCTATCTGTCTTGAGATCTCGTACCACCAGCAACCCACGAATTCTAAGCGGAGCAGTTATGGTTGATCGGCACGACTACGTGGCCCTCGAATGGGTCAAGGGCGACATTGCCGAAACCCTGAAACAGGCCCGTTCGGCGCTAGACGCGTACGTCGAAACCTCAGACGCCGAAGCGATCAGCGAGTGCCTGGCGTGTGTCCATCAAGTGCATGGCGCGTTGCAGATGGTCGAGTTCTACGGCGCGGCGCTGTTGGCGGAAGAAGTCGAAGCGCTGGCGCTGGCCCTGCAAGCCGGGAGTGTCGGTCAGCGCGACGAAAGCATCCGCCTGCTGCAACAGGCCCTGACTCAATTGCCGTTGTACCTGGACCGCGTGCACAGCGCCCGCCGCGACCTGCCGCTGGTGGTGTTGCCACTGCTCAATGACCTGCGCAGTGCGCGCGGCGAAAGCCTGCTGTCGGAAACCAGCCTGTTCAGCCCGCAACTGCTGACCATCGCGGCGCTGCCGGATGAGGCCCTGGCCCAACGCGCGGCGCCCGACCTGAAAGAGCAATTGCGCCAGTGGCACCAGCTTTTGCAGCAGGCGCTGGCCGGGCTGCTGCGTGAAGACCATGGCCCCAGCAACCTGGAAGACATGGCGCGGGTGTTCGCACGCCTCGAGGCACTGTGCCAAGGCGCGCCGCTGTTGCCGCTGTGGCAGGTCACCTCGGCGCTGGTCGAAGGCATGCTCACCGGCGTGATCGCCAACAGTCCGGCGTTGCGCAGTCTGCTCAAGGCCAGTGACAAGCAACTCAAACGCCTGCTGGCCCAGGGCATCGGCGGGATCAACCAGCCGGCGCCGGATGAATTGCTCAAGAGCCTGCTGTTCTATGTGGCCAAGGTCACCCGTCCGACGCCGCGCATGCAAAGCCTCAAGGAACGCTACGGCCTGGATGAAGCCTTGCCTGACAGCGCGGTGGTCGATGCCGAACGCGCCCGTCTGGCCGGACCGGATCGCAACGCCATGGGCTCGGTGCTGGGCGCCTTGTGTGAAGAGCTGGTTCGGGTCAAAGAACGCCTCGATTTGTTCGTACGCAGCGACCGCCAGCACACCAGCGACCTTGATGCACTGCTGGCGCCGTTGCGGCAGATCGCCGACACCCTGGCGGTGCTGGGCTTCGGCCAGCCGCGTAAAGTCATCATCGACCAACTCGCCGTGGTGCTGAGCCTGGTCCAAGGCCAGCGCGAACCCAATGACGCTGTATTGATGGATGTCGCCGGCGCCTTGCTCTACGTCGAAGCCACGTTGGCGGGCATGGTTGGCACCGTCGAACCGGAAAGCCGCGAAGAAAGCCGCTTGCCCACCACCGACCTGACCCAGATCCACCAGTTGGTGATCCGTGAGTCCTGCCAGTGCCTCAAGCAGGCCAAGGAACTGGTGATCGACTGCATCGAAGCCGATTGGGATCGCCAGCGCCTGGAGTCCTTGCCGGAGCTGCTGAGCCAGGTGCGTGGCGCCCTGGCGATGATCCCGTTACCCCGCGCGGCAAGCCTGATGCGCGGCTGCACCGATTACGTCGACGAGCAGTTGATGGGCAACGATGCACCGCCTTCCGAGATGCAACTGGCGCATTTCGCCGACGTGATCAGCAGCCTGGAATATTACCTGGAGCGCATGCTCCAGGACCCGGATGCGGCGGGTGAGCGTGTGCTGGAACTGGCCACCCAAGGCTTGGCCGCACTGGGTTACCTGCCCGCCGAAAAACCCTGGCGCCAGGCCCTGGTCGTACCGGATGGCGCGCTCTCGGCCGAGGTTACGCCGAGCCAATCGCAGTTCGACGCACTCGCCAGCCCAACGTCGCGGCTGAACCCGCCGGCCCTGCAGCGCCCTGGCAGCCTGTTGCCGCCGCCGGCCGATGAAGAGCCTATCGATGATGAACTGCGCGAAGTCTTCCTTGAGGAGACCGACGAAGTCCTCGAGGTGCTGCACCGTTACCTGCCTAACAGCGCGGACAAAACCGCCCAGGCCGAAATGCGCCGCGCCTTCCACACCCTCAAAGGCAGCGGGCGCATGGTGCGCGCCCTGGTCTTGGCGGAGTTGGCCTGGGCTGTGGAGAACCTGCTGAACCGTGTGCTGGAACGCAGCGTGACCCTCGGTCCGGATGTGCAGCAGGTGCTGGATGAAGCGGTGGCCTTGCTGCCGGAGTTGATCGCTGACTTTGCCATCGACGACCAGCGTCAACGCGATGAAGTCGACGCCCTGGCCGCCCGTGCCCACGCCTTGGCCAGCGGTACACCCGCGCTGGCCGCCGAGCCTCATGATCCGATGCTGCTGGAGATTTTCCGCAACGAAGCCCAAAGCCATCTGGACAGCCTCAACCACTTCCTGCAACAGGCCGCCGAGCATGTACCGCTGCAAGTCAGCGATGAACTGCAACGCGCCCTGCACACCCTCAAGGGCAGCGCCTATATGGCTGGCGTGCTGCCCATTGCCGAGCTGGCGCGCCCGCTCGACCACCTGACCCGCGAGTACAAGGCCCACCGCCTGCCGCTGGACCTGGACGAAGTGGAGTTGTTGCTGGAAGCCGAAGGACTGTTCCAGCGGGGTCTACGGGATCTGGAGAGCGATCCCCTGGCGCCGATCAACGGTGCAGAGGACTTGATCAGCCGCACTCAACGTTTGCTGGATCAGCAGCTTGAAGCGCTGCTCGACGTGCGCATCAAGCGCGATCCACAACTGATCGCCAACTTCCTGGCCCAGGGCATGGACATCCTGCTCGACGCCGAAAGCCTGCTGCGTCGCTGGCAGCAACACCCCGGCGATCGCCAGGAGCTCACTGCGCTGCTGGATGAATTGACCACGTTGGGGGAGGGCGCGCACGTTGCCGACCTGTACGCCATCGACGCACTCTGCGAAGCCTTGCTCGACCTGTACGGCGCCGTTGAGGAAAGCAGCCTGGCGGTCAGCGAGCGGTTTTTCCATGAGGCCGAACAGGCCCATGAAGCGCTGATCAGCATGCTCGACCAACTGGCCGCCGGCCAGGAAATCAGCCCGGCGCCGGCCCGTGTCCAAGCCCTGCATGAGCTGCTGGATGAAGCCCTCGACCCGTCCGCCACCGGCCTGATCAAAAGCGATGGCAGCCGTGCGCTGAGCATTGCCGAACTGGGTGCCGCCACACAGCAGTTGGATCACCAAACGGCGATGGACGACGAGATCGTCGAGATCTTCCTCGAAGAAGCCGTGGACATCCTCGACAGCGCCGGGCAGTCGCTCAAGCGCTGGTTGCTGGAGCCCGACAACGCCGCGCCGCTGTCGTCGTTGCAACGCGATCTGCACACCCTCAAGGGCGGTGCGCGCATGGCTGAAATCGAGCCGATTGGCGACCTGGCCCACGAGTTGGAATGCCTGTATGAAGGGCTGGTGGACCGCCGCTACAGCTACTCTGCCGAACTGTCCCACGTGCTGATGGCCAGCCATGAGCGCCTCGCCTTGCAGCTTGAAGAACTGCACCATCACCAGCCTCTGAGCGATAGCGACGAGCTGATCGCCAGGGTGCGCGCACTGCGCCAAGGCAGCGCGCCAGCAGCACCGGTCGCCGCGCCGCCGGCGTCCGGCGCCGACCCTGAGCTGCTGGATATCTTCCTCGAAGAGGCCGCAGACATCCTCGACAGCTCCAGTGCTGCGCTGTCGCGCTGGCAGGCCGAGCCCGGCAATCGCCAGGAAGTGGAGACCCTGCTGCGCGACCTGCACACCCTCAAGGGCGGCGCGCGCATGGTCGAGATTGCGCCCATTGGCGACCTGGCTCATGAGCTGGAATTTCTCTATGAAGGCCTGTCCGCCGGATTGCTCGCGCCATCCCCGGAGTTGTTCGCGTTGCTGCAAGGCTGCCATGATCGCCTGGCGCAGATGATCGACGCGGTGGCGGACGGCTTGCCGGTCGGCTCGGTGGACAAGCTCATCGAGCGCATCAAAAGCCTGGTGCACCCGAGCGATGAGCCCGTGACGCCATTGGCGTTGCCGGCGGGCAAGGCGGAGGCCGTCGTCGATCCGATGGCCGACATGGTGAAGATCTCTGCCGAGCTACTCGACGACCTGGTAAACCTGGCCGGTGAAACCTCGATCTTCCGTGGCCGCATCGAACAGCAAGTCAACGACGCACGCATCGCCCTGACCGAAGTGGAAACTACGATTGAGCGCATGCGCGACCAACTGCGTCGCCTCGACACCGAAACCCAGGGCCGCATCCTCAGCCGCCAGCAAGCCGAGGCCGAGCGCCTGGGCTATGAAGACTTCGACCCGCTGGAAATGGACCGTCATTCGCAGTTGCAGCAACTGTCTCGCGCGTTGTCCGAATCCGCCTCTGACCTGCTCGACCTCAAGGACACCCTTGAGCGCCGCAACGAAGACGCCCACGATCTGTTGCAGCAGCAGGCACGCATCAACACCGAGTTGCAGGAAGGCCTGATGCGCACGCGCATGGTGCCGTTCGAGCGCATGCTGCCGCGCCTCAAGCGCATCGTGCGCCAGGTGGCGGGTGAGCTGGGCAAGGACGTGGAATTCGTCGTCGGCAACGCCGAGGGCGAGATGGACCGCAACGTACTGGAGCGCATGGCCGCGCCGCTGGAGCATATGCTGCGCAACGCCGTCGACCACGGCCTGGAGTCCCGCGATGCACGGCTGCTGGCCGGCAAGCCCGAGAAAGGTCGCATCACCCTGGACCTGACCCACGAAGGCGGCGACATCGTCTTCGACATGCGCGACGACGGCGCGGGTGTGCCGCTGGAGGCGGTGCGGCGCAAGGCGATCAAGCGCGGTTTGCTCGATCCCAATCAGGAGATCAGCGACCGCGACGTGTTGCAGTTCATCCTGCAACCGGGCTTCTCCACGGCGGAAAAGATCACGCAGATTTCCGGGCGTGGTGTGGGCATGGACGTGGTGCATGAGGAAGTGCGTCAGTTGGGCGGTTCGATGTTCATCGACTCGACGCCGGGTATGGGCGTGCACTTCCGTATTCGCCTGCCGTTCACCGTGTCGGTCAACCGCGCGCTGATGGTGCAATGTGCGGACGACCAATATGCGATCCCGCTCAACACCATCGAAGGCCTGGTGCGTGTGTTGCCCCATGAGCTGGCCGGGCACTACCAGCAAGATCCACCGCGTTATGAATACGCCGGCCAGCGTTACGAGCTGTTTTACCTGGGCGACCTGTTGCACACCGTCAGCCGCCCGAAACTGTTGGGCCAATATCAGCCGGTCCCGGTACTGCTGGTGCAATGCAACGAGCGGCGCGTGGCGATCCATGTGGACGCCATGGCCGGCACGCGGGAAATCGTGGTCAAGGGCCTGGGGCCGCAGTTTGCCGGCGTGCAGGGCCTGTCGGGCGCGACGATCCTGGGCGACGGTCGCGTGGTGCTGATCATCGATTTGCTCGCGCATATTCGCGCACGCCAGCCGGCCTTGCCGGCCCAGTCAGTGGATGCGCCACTGATCCTCAACGACCCGCTGAAAAAGCGTCCGTTGCTGGTGCTGGTGGTGGACGACTCGGTCACCGTGCGCAAAGTCACCAGCCGCCTGCTGGAACGCAACGGCATGAACGTGCTCACTGCCAAAGACGGCATCGACGCCCTCGCCGTGCTGGAAGAGCACAGCCCGGACCTGATGCTGCTCGACATCGAAATGCCGCGCATGGACGGCTTCGAAGTCGCCACCCAAGTGCGCAACGACCCCCGGCTGATGCGCCTGCCGATCATCATGATCACCTCGCGCACCGGCCAGAAACACCGCGACCGCGCCATGGCCATCGGCGTGAATGACTACCTCGGCAAGCCGTACCAGGAATCGGTGCTGCTCGAAAGCATCGCCTACTGGAGCAAGTCCCATGCTTGACCACCGCACCAGCCAACTCACCGGCCTGCTGCTGCCCCTGGCCGACCGCCATCTGGTGCTACCCAACGTCGCCATCGCCGAACTGATCGACTTTCAGCGCGGCGAACCGGCCAGCGATGCACCGCCGTGGTATTTGCGGCAAGTGACCTGGCGCGACAGGCAAATCCCGCTGATCAGCTTTGAAGCGGTGTGCGGTGAAGCCAGCGTGACCGGCGAACGCTCGCGGATAGTGGTGTTGAACGCGTTGGGCGGGCGGCCGACGCTGAAGTTTATTGCGCTGGTGATCCAGGGGATTCCCCGGTCGTACAAGCTTGATAGTGAATTGAGCTACGTGGACGTGCCGCTGTGCCCGCTGGAGCTGGCGGCGGTGCAGGTGGGCGAGCATGTGGCGAAGGTGCCGGACCTTATGGGGCTTGAGGCCCTGCTGGTCGAATCCGGTTTGGCATAGATCCCTGTAGGAGCCGGCTTGCCGGCGATGACGGTCTGCCAGCCCACTCATTAACAACTGACCCACCGCTATCGCTGGCAAGCCAGCTCCTACACTAAATCGCGCTCGTTCCCAGGCTCTGTGTGGAGAAAATCAATATGTCGGAACGGGATGGAGCTGTTGTAGGCAAGTTCTGTATCTGGATTGCGCGGGATGTTCAGTGCCAGGTGGGGTGCTAGGTTCGGCGCTCCTCACAGCCAGCAAGGATTCGCAAATGGCCGTACCGTTAATGCCGCCGGGTGTTTCACTTCTCGAAAATATGGCGACCGCCAAGTGTAAAGGCACTCATCTCCAGCCAGGCTCGGCATTCGCTTATTCCTGGTTTTACTCACAGGTCAGGGCTGCCGGCCCATGGAACTACAAGAAGCGAGGGCGTCAGTACGAAGCTTTTGGTAACTTCAATTATGGTGCTACAGGTACGGTGCTGGGTATTCCCGAGCATGTTCTGTTACGGGCAGCAGGTGTCGCTCAAACATTCGCAAAAACCACCAAGCCGGAATTTGGGTCATGGTGGGGCGCAGACCCTTTTGGCGATGATCCTCGAGATCAATATTGGATAAGGAGGGGTATTGAGTATGCAATTTCTCAGGGCTACTAAGGGCCTCTTGCCGGTTCTGCGCAACTGCCTGCTGGTAGCCTGCCTGATTTATATCGGGGGCAATTGGATCATGTCATCCGGTACACCGGATTTGGACGAAGTGGTTTTGAAACACTCCTTGGGCAACGGCAGCTCAATTTATGGAGCACGTGACGGTCAGGGCGGCGCGACAGTGGGATTTTCCTACAGGTACTACGTTCATAAAGACTTAGGTAGTGATCGGGAGATACTGACAGCGCTGGTTTCGGCACATCCCTTTTTGAAAACCAAAGCGCCGGATGTTCAAGTGACCCGGCAGGATGGCGTCATCCACCTCACTGTTCGTGGTGAGGTTTATGCGTACCGCAGCTATCCGCTTGAAGGTTTGGGCGCTGTGAGCATAGACATGAAGTTGTAGACCGGCTGGCTTCGGATTTTTCCTGCAAGATGTTGGGCCGTGCATGAACTTGTCGCGTGCCGTCAGCGCGCCTAGTCTTCGTCCTGTCATCGCAAAAAACGGTGACACGGACGTGCAAGTCCGGTTACATATCGGCGCACCAACGCCCATAGCCATTCAACGGGCGTTTTTTATGCCTGCTGTATTTGTTATGGCGGCTGTGCGTGGGAGACCCTTCGGGGTCTGCCGGGGTCCGATATGCCCGGTCTTGCACACCTGCGCACAGCTGCCACCTTTATTCGCGTGCAAGCGGAAGAGGGCAGTCTCCATCACATATCGGAGCTGTAAATCATGGTCAAACCTACCCCCAATCCGCCCCTCTTCACCGTAAACCCGCACGAAAACACCGAAACCCTGCTGGTCAACGCCAGCGAAACCCTGTCTTCTCTTAACGCACTCACCTGCAATCTCGCCTTCGACCTGGACACCTCCCAGCGCGCGATCATGCTCGGCATCCAGCAAATGGCGGAGCTGGGGCAGCTATTAGTGGATCGGGCCCTGGAACAGATTTCCCCTTCTGCAGTCGCTTAAAACTTGATCGTTCCCAAAAAGGGACCTATCGTTCCCTTTTTGGGACTCTTTGGCCGCTGCCATGCACACCTTGCCGATCAGCACTGCACTCTTCACCGTCACCCAACAAAAAGTACTGGGCCTGCTGTTCGGCAAACCCGACCAAAGCTTCTTCACCAATGAAATTGCGCGATGGGCCCAGGTGGGCAAGGGCAGCCTCACTCGTGAGCTTGAACGTCTGCAATTGGCGGGCATCTTGAGCATGACGCGCCAAGGCAACCAGACCCATTACCAAGCCAACCCCCAATGCCCGATTTACTCGGAGTTGTTGGCCATCGTGCGCAAGACCCTGAGCCTGGATGAACCATTGCGCACTGCACTGGCTCCGTTCGCCAAGCAGATAACCTGGGCGTTTATCTACGGCTCCATCGCCAAAGGCGAGGCGCACTCATCCAGTGACATAGATCTCATGTTGATCGGCGAAAGCCTCAACTACAGTGAAGTCATGGAGCAGCTCATGCCGCTGGAAGAGCAACTGGGCCGCACCCTCAACCCGACGCTTTACACCCCTGAAGACTGGATCGGCAAATGGAATGCCGGGAACAGTTTTGTGCAGCGGGTCGTGCAGCAGGACAAGATCAACCTGATGGGGAGCAACCCCCTGGAATCCACGGATGGACAACAAGGTAAACCTGGAGAATCTGCAACGTAGCGGCGGCTTGAAGGCTGAGCCGCCGGATCGCAAAGAGTGTGATGGGCTGATGCGTTCAGCCAGGGATCGGCTGAGGGACGCCGGTAATCCGCAGTTATCATTCGCCAGTCGTTTCGACCTGGCTTACAACGCCGCTCATGCTATCGCCCTTACGGCCTTGCGCTTGCAAGGTTATCGCTCGGATAAACGCTATCTGGTCTTCCAATGCCTGGTTCATACCGCAGACGCCGGCAAGGTGCAGGTGAGGTTGTTGGCTTTGTGTCATGAGCGTCGGAACCTCGCGGAATATGAAGGGTACATGGATGAAGATGAGGCGCTGCTGGGCCAATTAATGGAAGGTGCGAAGATATTAATGAGCAATGTGCAAGCATTGCTTGCTGGTCATAGGTGGGAATGAATCACCGGTCAACTGTAGGAGCCGGCTTGCCGGCGATGGCGTGCTGTCAGTTGGCACATTGTTCAATTAGCGACCGTTATCGCTGGCAAGCCAGCTCCTACACAGGCTTTGTTACTCCAGCCGTAACGGTTCACCGCCGAGCTTGATTGATGGCCCTCTGAATCACTCCTAAGGTACAGCCCACGACAGCAAACCCGTGGAGCGACCATGACAACAACAATCACCCCCGACTCGCGCTGGACGCGGCGGCGCGACGAGAAGCAGCGGCGGCTCGGGCTGGTCAAAAAATACGCAGACGGGGCGGTGTTACCCAGTGACAGGATCGTCGAGGCGCTTGAGGCGCTGATCCTGCCCGGCGACCGTGTGGTGTTGGAGGGCAATAACCAGAAGCAGGCGGATTTCCTCTCGCGCTCCCTCGCCAAAGCCGACCCGTCCAAGCTCCACGATTTGCACATGATCATGCCGAGTGTTGGCCGTTCCGAGCACCTGGACCTGTTTGAAAAAGGCATCGCCCGCAAGCTGGATTTCTCTTTCGCCGGCACCCAATCCCTACGCATCAGCCAATTGCTCGAAGACGGTCTGCTGGAAATCGGCGCGATCCACACCTACATCGAACTCTATGCGCGGCTGGTGGTGGACCTGATCCCCAACGTGGTGCTTTCCGCCGGGTTTATGGCCGACCGCGCCGGCAACATCTACACCGGCGCCAGCACTGAAGACACCCCGGCCCTGATCGAGCCCGCCGCGTTCAGCGATGGCATCGTGATCGTGCAGGTCAACCAGTTGGTGGATGACGTCACCGATTTGCCGCGTGTGGATATCCCGGCGAGCTGGGTGGATTTTGTGGTGGTGGCCGACAAGCCGTTCTATATCGAGCCGCTGTTCACTCGCGACCCGCGCCATATCAAGCCGGTGCACGTGCTGATGGCGATGATGGCGATCCGTGGCATCTACGAAAAACACAATGTGCAGTCGCTTAACCACGGCATCGGCTTCAACACCGCCGCCATCGAGTTGATCCTGCCCACCTACGGCGAGTCTCTCGGCCTTAAGGGCAAGATCTGCCGCAACTGGACCCTCAACCCGCACCCCACGCTGATCCCTGCGATTGAAAGCGGCTGGGTGGAAAGCGTGCATTGCTTCGGCACCGAACTGGGCATGGAGAACTACATCGCCGCACGGCCGGATGTGTTCTTCACTGGCCGCGACGGCTCGATGCGTTCCAACCGTATGTTCTGCCAGCTCGCCGGCCAATACGCGGTGGACCTGTTTATCGGTGCGACGCTGCAAGTCGACGGTGACGGCCATTCCTCCACCGTGACCCGTGGCCGACTCGCGGGTTTTGGTGGCGCACCGAACATGGGTCACGACCCGCGCGGTCGCCGCCATGGCACGCCGGCGTGGTTGGATATGCGCCACGACGATGCGCCCGAAGCCTTGTTGGAGCGCGGCAAAAAGCTTGTGGTGCAAATGGTCGAGACCTTCCAGGAAGGCGGCAAACCCACCTTCGTCGACACCCTCGATGCCGTGGAGGTCGCGCGCAAAAGCGGCATGCCCCTGGCACCGATCATGATCTACGGCGATGACGTCACGCACTTGCTTACCGAAGAGGGCATAGCCTACCTGTACAAAGCGCGTTCACTCGAAGAGCGCCAGGCGATGATCGCTGCCGTCGCAGGTGTCACGGCGATTGGCATGCGCCACAACCCCAAGGACACCGCGCGCATGCGCCGCGAAGGGTTGATCGCCTTGCCCGAAGACTTGGGCATCCGCCGCACCGACGCCACCCGCGAGTTGTTGGCCGCCAAGAGCGTGTCCGACCTGGTGGAGTGGTCCGGTGGCTTGTACAACCCGCCCGCCAAATTCAGGAGCTGGTAAATGCGCGCCCTTAAATTGCATGAACTCAGTCTTGCGGATCGCCTGGCCGATCTGGCCGTCGATGCGCTGATCGATGAAGCGGACCTGTCGCCCAAACCCGCGCTGGTGGACCGGCGTGGCAACGGCGCCCACAGTGATTTGCACCTGGGCCTGATGCACGCCTCGGCGTTGTCGCTGTGGCCGATGTTTAAGGAGATGGCCGAGGCGGCGATTGAATTCGGTGAAGTCGGTTTGCCCCTGCGCGAAGCCCTTGGGCGCATTGGCCGTGAAGGTGAGCAAGCAATGTTGACCACCACCAACGGCGTGAACACCCATCGCGGTGCGATCTGGGCCCTTGGTTTGCTCACGGCAGCGGCGGCGCTGGAACCCCGCGCCGTCACGCTGACGGCAGCCAAACTGGCCTTGCTCAACGACCGCTATGCGCCGCAGCCCGTGAGCCACGGTGCTCAAGTCGCCCAACGTTACGGCGCACGCGGCGCTCGTGAAGAAGCGCAACTGGGCTTCCCGTCCGTGGTGCAACGCGGCTTGCCGCAGCTGCACCGAAGCCGCCAGCAAAACGCCGGCGAACAGAACGCGCGCCTGGACGCCTTGCTCGCGATCATGACGGACCTGGCCGACACCTGCGTGCTTTACCGCGCCGGTCCCGAAGGCCTCTACGCGATGCAACGCGGCGCCCAGGCCGTGCTGGAGGCAGGCGGCAGCGCAACCCTCGGCGGTCGTCGCCAACTGCACGCGCTGGACCTTCAACTGCTGTCCCTGAATGCCTCCCCCGGCGGCGCCGCCGACCTGTTGGCTGCCTGCCTGTTTATCGACCGCCTCGACGGAGCGTTGTGATGGAAACCTTGTCCTTTGAATTCCCCGCCGGGCAGCCGCCAAAAGGCCGTGCGCTGGTGGGTTGCGTCGGCTCGGGCGATCTGGAGGTGCTGCTGGAACCGGGTACGCCGGGCACGCTGACCATCCAGGTGCAAACCTCGGTGAATGGCGCCGAGCAACGCTGGCAGCATCTGTTCGAGCGCATCTTCCAGGAGCAGACGCCACCGGCGTTGAACATTGATATCCACGACTTCGGTGCCACCCCCGGCGTGGTGCGTTTGCGCCTGGAGCAGGGTTTCGAGGAGATCGGCCATGACTGACTTACTCGCCCTACACAGCTTCGTTGAGCTGGGCGCTCGGCAGCGGGCCAAGGCGTTGCTGGACGCCGGTTCCTACCGCGAATTGATCGACCCGTTCCAGCGCGTCATGTCGCCGTGGCTCAGTCGCCAAGGTGTAGTGCCGCAGGCCGATGACGGCGTGGTGATCGCCAAGGGCAGCATCGACGGCAAACCTGTCGTCATTGCCGCCATCGAAGGCAACTTCCAGGGTGGCAGTCTCGGCGAAGTCGGCGGCGCAAAAATCGCTGGCGCCTTGGAGCTGGCGGCCGAGGACAATCGCAAGGGCATTCCCACCTGCGCCGTCCTGTTGCTGGAAACCGGTGGCGTGCGCTTGCAGGAAGCCAACCTGGGCCTGGCGGCCATCGCGGATATCCACGCGGCGATTGTCGATCTGCGCCAACACCAGCCGGTGATCGGCGTGGTGGCGGGCAGTGTCGGTTGCTTTGGCGGCATGTCCATTGCGGCTGGATTGTGCAGTTACCTTGTCGTCACCCGCGAAGCGCGCCTGGGTTTGAATGGCCCGCAAGTCATCGAACAGGAAGCGGGGCTTGAGGAGTACGACTCCCGCGATCGGCCTTTCATCTGGAGCCTGACCGGCGGTGAGCAACGCTTCAACAGCGGCCTGGCCGATCGCTATGTCGCTGACGATGTGGCCGAGATTCAACAGACCGTCAGCGCATTACGACAACAAGGCCTGCCCACCCAACAACGCAGTCGTCAGGCCGACTATTACCTGGCGCGCTTGGCCGAACTGGACGCAACGCCGCAAATCGACCCGGCGACGGTACGCGCGCTGTTTCAAGGAGATCGCTCATGAGAGGTTTGCAGTGGTTCAACGCATTGAGCGCCGGAGCGACAGCCGTTGAGGGTTTGCCCAACTCGCTGAAAGTCGCCGATGGTGTGCTGGGTGAGCAGCCTGTGCGCTATATCGCTGTGGTCACCGACGCGCAAAACCGCTTCCCCCGCGCACGCAACGGCGAAGTCGGCCTGCTGGAAGGCTGGGGGCTGGCGAAGGCCGTCGATGAAGCTATCGCCCGTGGCGATAAACGCCCGATCATCGCCATCGTCGATGTACCGAGCCAAGCCTATGGCCGTCGCGAAGAAGCCCTCGGCATTCACCAAGCCCTGGCCGCCGCCGCCGACAGCTATGCCCGTGCGCGTCTGGCGGGGCACCCGGTGATTGCGCTGCTGGTGGGCAAGGCGATGTCCGGGGCGTTTCTCGCCCATGGGTATCAAGCCAATCGCCTGATTGCCCTGCGCGATCCCGGTGTGATGGTGCACGCCATGGGCAAGGCCTCGGCCGCGCGCGTGACGCTGCGCAGCGTTGAAGAGTTGGAAGCCCTGGCCGCCAGCGTGCCGCCCATGGCCTACGACATCGACAGTTACGCCAGCCTGGGGTTGCTGTGGGAAACCTTGTCGGTCAGCCAGATTGAACAGCCCACGCCGGAGGATGTGGCGCGGGTCAGCGATTGCCTGGTGAGTGCGATCAAGGATATTGGCAGCACCGACTTGAGCGGCCGCCTGGGTGCGACCAATCGCGCCGCCTCCAGCCACGTGCGCCAACTGCTGCGAGAGCAATGGTGAACGCCCACGACTTGCTCTGGGGCATGACCCCGGCGCATCTGCCTGCTGACGCTCCGGCGTGGGCGGTGGAGGCAGTAGGCACGGTGGTGGTGCGTCGCGCCACCGTCACGCCGGGCTGGGTCGCGGTAGGCGTGCGCGGGCGTTTGCGCGAGCAGCGGTTTGCCGCCGAAATGCCGATTGCCGCGGTGCAGCGGCGAGTAACGCCGGAAGCGCTGCGTGATGTTGCCTCGACACGGGACTTACCGGCCTTGCAGGCACTGGAACAACTGCGGCCGGTGCTGGCGCCCTTGAATTGGGGCATCACCGGCAGCGCGGGTTTTGAGCTGGCCACGGGCATTGAAGCGCTGCATGCCCAGAGCGATCTGGACCTGATTCTGCGCACGCCCGAGCCGCTGGATCGCAACGATGCACGCGACTTGCTGGCAGCCTTGGACAAAGCCGCGTGCGCTGTGGATATGCAACTGCAAACACCTTTCGGCGCTATCGCCCTGCGCGAATGGGCCGGTCCATCGCGGCGGGTGCTGTTGAAAACGGTCAGCGGTGCGCACCTCGTCCCCGACCCTTGGCAGGCCTTAGCATGAGCAGCCTTCTTGTCTTCCCCGGCCAGGGCGCCCAACGCCCCGGCATGCTCCAGGCGTTGCCGGCCGATGTGTTGGAATACGCCAGCGAAGCCTTGGGTGAAGACGTTCGTGCATTGGATTCGGCGCATGCCCTGGCGAGTACCCGCGCCGTGCAGCTTTGCCTGCTGATCGCCGGCGTGGCCCACGCCCGCTTGCTGCAGCACACGCCGGATTACGTAGCAGGACTGTCCATCGGTGCTTACCCGGCAGCGGTGATTGCCGGTGCGCTGGATTTCGCCGACGCTCTCAAGCTGGTCAGCCTGCGCGGCGAGCTGATGCAAAACGCTTATCCACAGGGCTACGGCATGACCGCGATCATCGGTCCGGAGTTATCCACCGTCGAAAACCTGCTGGCCGAGATCCACAGCCCCGAAACCCCGGTGTACCTGGCCAATATCAACGCCGACAACCAGACGGTGATCGCCGGCAGCGACAAAGCCATGAAGCTTGTCGCCAGTCGCATCAAAGGCAACGGCATCGCCAAGCGCCTGGCCGTCAGTGTGCCGTCTCACTGCGCGTTGCTGGAGCAGCCAGCCCAGGCTTTGGCACAAGCCTTCGTGCCGCTCAAGGCACCGCGCATCACCTACCTGAGCAGCACCCGTGCGCGGCCGATCCACAACCCCGAACAATTGCGCGACGACCTGGCCTTCAACATGTGTCGCATCGTCGACTGGCGCGGCACCGTGCAAAGCGCCTACGAGCGCGGCGTGCGCCTGCAAATCGAACTGCCTCCGGGCGCGGTGCTCACCGGCCTGTCGCGCCGGGTGTTTGAACAGGGCACGGTGATCGCCTGCGAAGGCGCACGCCTGGACACTTTGCAGGCCCTGCTGCAAGAGGAGGAACGCCGCCACCGATAAAGCAGCACCCAAGGCTTTCGAAGCACAACAACAACAATTTCGATCGAGCACTTTGAGGACAACAACAATGATTATCTACGGTGTGGCACTGCTGGCGATCTGCACGCTTGCAGGCGTGATCATGGGCGACATGCTTGGCGTGTTGCTGGGCGTCAAATCCAACGTGGGCGGGGTGGGGATCGCGATGATCCTGCTGATCTGCGCCCGCCTGTGGATGCAAAAGCGCGGCGGCATGACCAAGGACTGCGAAATGGGCGTGGGCTTCTGGGGCGCGATGTACATCCCCGTGGTGGTGGCGATGGCTGCGCAACAAAACGTGGTCACCGCCCTGCACGGTGGGCCGGTGGCGGTACTCGCGGCGATTGGTTCTGTGGTGGTGTGTGGTTGCACCATCGCGCTGATCAGCCGTACCCACAAGGGCGAACCCTTGCCCGATGAAGAGCCGCTGATCGCGCCAGTAGGAGGTCGCTGATATGTGGGATCTCATTGAAAAAGGTTTGGAACACAACGGCCTGATTACCGCGTTTGCCTTCGTTGGCGTGGTCATGTGGATTTCGGTGGTGCTGTCCAAGCGCCTGACCTTCGGGCGTATTCATGGCTCGGCGATTGCCATTGTCATCGGCCTGGTATTGGCCTGGGTCGGCGGCACGATCACTGGCGGCCAGAAAGGCCTGGCGGACCTGGCGCTGTTCTCCGGCATCGGCCTGATGGGCGGCGCGATGCTGCGCGACTTCGCCATCGTCGCCACCGCGTTCGAAGTGCAAGCCACCGAGGCGCGCAAGGCCGGGATGATCGGTGTGATTGCGCTGCTGTTGGGCACGATCCTGCCGTTTATCGTCGGTGCAAGCATGGCCTGGGCCTTTGGTTATCGCGATGCGATCAGCATGACCACCATTGGCGCGGGTGCCGTGACCTATATCGTCGGCCCGGTGACCGGTGCGGCGATTGGCGCGACGTCGGATGTGATGGCGCTGTCGATTGCCACCGGGTTGATCAAGGCGATTCTGGTGATGGTGGGTACGCCTGTGGCGGCGCGCTGGATGGGCTTGGATAACCCGCGTTCGGCGATGGTGTTTGGTGGGTTGGCCGGCACGGTGAGCGGCGTGACCGCTGGCTTGGCGGCGACAGATCGGCGGTTGGTGCCGTATGGCGCGTTGACGGCGACGTTCCACACCGGGTTGGGTTGCTTGCTCGGGCCTTCGTTGCTCTATTTCATCGTGCGCGGGTTGGTTGGCTAACCCAATGATCGATCCCAGGCTCTGCGCTCAACGTTATACAAAAGTTCGCTTTGATTCTGGCCGAAGGCGGTGGGAGCGAGCTTGTTCACGAAGGGCCAGTACAGCCCCAGAAATAGGGCGTTTGAACCTACTTCGACAGGGATCTATGTTCAGCCTGCGGCTGCGGTTTGAGCCCCATTTCCCAGGCTCATCGAGACTTGTGTCGAACGATGAACGCTCTACGTGGGAATGAAGCCCTAGACGTTCTGCGTCCGCTCTTGAAACCGTGACGCAGAGTGAGAGCGATCAATACGCTTTTGAGATTCTTTTTCTATAACGTATATCGCGAAAATATATAAAAAACTGTGAGTTCTAACAGGTTGCCGATCGGTAGTTGCGATGTAGTGTTTACGTGGAACAAAAAAAGAAATTCAAGCTATTTTTCTTTTTTGAGTTTCCAAATTAATATCTACTGGGGGCACAAATCATGAGCAAGGAAAATCCGGCACTTCAAGCAAACTGGTTTAGTAATGTTACAGATAAGGGGAAGTCCTATTATACGGTTTATATAACTTTTGCGGATTATGATAGGGGATCGTTTACAGGTAGGTGGGGGAAAAACAAGTTTTTGGGTTCGAATCTTGGTGGTACTTCTGGGTACACTAGGTTGAGAACAACAGGTGATGAGGGCAACACTGCTTCAGCGATAACATTCGACTTTGGTGAAGAAAGGTGTGACCTTCGAAGTGATGACTTTAGCTATAATTATTTGTATGGAATAATTACTAATAAGCGCACGGGGGAGTATGACACCATATCATTCACAAAGTCAGATGATACAAGAGTAGAGCTTGTTTACTCATAGTTAGATGGAGATTTTTTGGTTTCGGGAGTTTGCAAGAATAAATAAAATCATTGGTTGCATGTTTAAATGATTTTTGGTGTTATGTTGTCAATATTGTGTGCTGCCAATGAAAACTCCAGAGCGCCAGGTGTTTTCATTGGTCGGCAACTTTAAAGCATTAGGGAGGCTAAAGGGTCTGCAGATATTTGATGCTTTTTTACTTGAAATTCAAAAACCTCAATTGGTCGAAAGACAGAACTGTTTCCTTGATTTATGGTCCCTTTCTTAATTGTGCGGTTACGGGTTGACTAGCTGCATCTCAAACGCAGTTGTTGTCAGCTCCGTCCTGATCCTGAGTGGTTGATTTTTATTGCATTAAGTGAATAGGTTGTGGATGTTGAAGAGGTTTGTATGCATCGGTACCTTGGTTTTCACCACACACAACTAAGATTCCGAATCGTGCAGATCATCCGATTTTTATACAGAGCGCTCGCTCAAACGCCGCCCTCGATCCATTCTCGTCGTCTGACGATGCTGATGAGTTGTGTCAGATCGTTACTGCATGGCCGTCGTCTCACACTGACTGTATTCGGGCGCTTCATGCCAAGTCAGGCCTATCCCCGCACCATCGATTTGTACTGCGTACGACACTCTGCCAAGGGCCGTAAACCTCAACGAGTCACGGGATCAATTGCTAAAAGCAAACTCAGGCGGTAATCCGCCAGATGTGAGCGAGAGCTGTGTTTGCTGGCAAGCAATCTGACACAAAGTGAGTGGAGTCCAGCAAAAAAGTCGAGCTTTATAAGCTGCTCGTGCAGATCATAGAAGGCTTCCGAAATGTGAAAAGTGAGCACTTGAAGTTGGGTTTTAGTCTGCATCGAAGCAAATGCACAAAAGCGCATAGATGTGTGCTTGTTAATTGCTGCGCTAGCCAAATCTCATATTTTTAACCAGGTTCTAGGCTTGGGAGAGTGGCTTGGAGCCGCGCTATCAAATCAACAGGTTCAAGGCGAAACGGGTACTTTCATTGTGGCGGCTAGGCTTGGACTATTGGCGTAGTTGCACAGATTTTGGTGGTCGAGAATGCTTGGAAATATTGGAGAAAGCCCTGCGCGATGAGGTGCATTATCAGACGAAGAGCTTGGAGTAGATTTGTGGGGAGTCCTCAGAGTTTAACCTGTGTCGACGCACCTGTGTCAGGTCTGCTAAGTAGCGTTATCGAAAATGCTCTAACCCTGCCGATTGGCATACATCCGACACTCCGCCAACAACGCCAGCAAGTTCGGATCACGCTCCTTGGCCTTCAGGAACACCACGCCAATATGCTGCTGCAACCGGTACAGGGGTTGCAGCGGTATCAACTTCACACGGTTTTCATACACCGCCGCGATCCTGCCCGGCAACAGCGCATAACCCACGCCTGAACTGACCATGCTCAACAGCGTGAAGATGTCATTGACCTGCATCGCCACCTTCGGCTCGAACCCCGCCTGCTTGAACACGCGATTGCCATCCTGGTGTGTGGCGAAGCCTTGGGTGAGGGTGATGAAGGTTGCGTCGCGCACATCCGCCAGGTCGATCTGTTGATCGCGGTCGAACGGTGAATCCGCCGGGGTGGCGAGGAAGATGTCGTCGGAGAACAAGGCAATCTGTTCGCAGTCCGGGTCGTTGGCGTGCTCGTCGAGGGAGATGAGGATCGCGTCCACTTCCATGTTCTTGAGCTTGTAGAGCAGGTCGAAGTTGGAGCCCAGGATCAGGTCGATATTGAGTTCGCTGCGGCGGATCTTCAGGCCCATGATCAGCTGCGGCACGGTCTTCACCGTCAGCGAGTACAGTGAGCCGAGCTTGAAGCGTTCGGCCGAGAAGCCGGCCGCTTCGCGGGTGAGGCGTACGCTGTCGACCACATCGGCCACCAGCTTCTGTGCGCGTTCTTCCAAGACGTAGGCGCTTTCCAGCGGCGTGAGGTTGCGCCCTTCGTGCTTGAACAGCGGGCAGCGCAGGGCATTTTCCAGGGAATGGATGGCGCGGTGCACGCTGACGTTGCTGGTTTGCAGCTCGGCGGCAGCGCGGGCCAGGTTGCCGGTGCGCATGAACGCCAGGAAGATCTCGAGCTTTTTGAGGGTGAATTCTTCGTCGATCAGCATGGCCGTGGCTCTTGTTCGAATACCCTCGATTGTGCCCGCAAAACCGCGCGCCGTCCCCGGAACGTCACACGCCACTTGCACTCTTATGCGCAAGGCTGGACGCTTGCCCATCAGCCCTTAACGGTTACAGGAGGTCAGCGGCACATGTACCACGGGGAACGATTCAACGCTTGGAGCCATTTGCTCGGTGCAGTCGCGGCGTGTATTGGCGCCGTATGGATGTTGGTAGTGGCAAGCCTGGACGGCAGCCCCTGGAAGATCGTCAGCGTGGCGATTTACGGCTTTACGCTGATGGTGCTGTACAGCGCGTCCACGGTGTACCACAGCGTGCGTGGGCGTCGAAAAGAGATCATGCAAAAGGTTGATCACTTTTCGATCTACCTGCTGATCGCCGGCAGTTACACGCCTTTCTGCCTGGTGACCTTGAGAGGGCCGTGGGGCTGGACGCTGTTTGGCATCGTGTGGGGGCTGGCGGTGATTGGCATCCTGCAGGAGATCAAGCCGCGCTCCGAGGCGCGCATCCTGTCGATCGTGATTTACGCGGTGATGGGCTGGATCGTGCTGGTGGCGGTCAAGCCGCTACTCGCCGCCTTGGGCACGGCGGGGTTTATCTGGTTGGCCTCGGGCGGGGTGTTGTACACCGTTGGCATCATCTTCTTTGCCCTGGAGGACCGTCTGCGGCATTCCCATGGGATCTGGCATTTGTTTGTGATCGGTGGGAGTTTGCTGCACTTCGTGGCGATCATGCATTACGTCCTATAAACGCTCCAGAAGCTCACGGGCTCGGTGGCCAAAAATCTGCAGCAGATTGGCCAGCATGTGCGGCGGTGGTTCATCGGCGCGGGTGAGGGCGTATAGGGTAATCGGCAGCGGCGGCGTGAGTGTGCGGATGCACGTGGTGGCTGTCGAGGCACCGAGGGCAGTAAAGGGGTCGATCACCGTCAGGCCGGCGCCGGACTCCACCATGGCGCGGGCCAGGGAGTAGGTTTGTACGGAGATTGTCACCCGCGGCGGTGGGTCGACGTTTTCCAGGTAGCTGTCGAGTTTCGCCGCCAGCGGATCGGCGCTGGAAAGACCAATCAATGCGGTGCCTGCCAGGTCCGCCAGGGGTAGCGGCTGGCTCAGCTCGGCGTCGGACCAATAGCCTTTGGATGCCAGCGCCACCAGCACACCGTTGGCCAGCACCTGCGTGGTCAAACCCGGATGCCCGGAGAAGTTGAGCGTCAGCGCCAGGTCGATTTCACGCATCAGCAGCTTTTGCACCAACTCGCGGCTGTGGTCGCTGGACAGCTCGCAGGCCATCTCCGGATAGTCGCGCTTCCATTCCAGAATCGCCGGTGGCAGCAACGAGAGGGCCAGCGCCGGGATCGCGCCAATGCGTACGCTCTGGCCTGGCGCACGGCGCAGACTCTTGGCCAGGCGCCGCACCCCTTGCAGGCTTTCGGTGACTTTCTCCACTTCGCTTTCCAGCGCCAGGGCTTCCGGGGTGGGCTGCAATTTGCCGCGTACCCGCAGGAACAGGGGGAAGCCCAGCTGCAATTCAGCGTGTTGCAACACCTTGGTCACTGCCGGTTGCGACACGTGCAGCAACTGCGCGGCGGCGCTGACGGAGCCGGTTTGGCGGATGGCCTGGAAGATTTCGATATGACGCAAGCGCATGGCAAGTCCATAACCTTTGTTTATAGGTGCGCCATCTTTATTCATTGTCGGCGACCTGTCACCTGCCCCTAGGCTTGAGGCCTCTTGATTCAACGGCGGGTGGCGGCAATGGTGTGCATCATCGGGGGTGGAGTGATTGGTCTGGCCAGCGCCTATGCGTTGGTGCGTGCAGGTCATGAGGTGACGGTGATCGATGCGCGCCAGACCCTGGGCAGCGAGACCAGCTTTGCCAACGGTGGGCAGCTGTCTTATCGCTACGTCGCGCCACTGGCCGATGCCGGTGTGCCGCTGCAAGCCATTGGTTGGTTGTTGCGAGGTGACTCTCCCTTGAAGCTGCGCCCGCGTCTCGACCCGCAACAGTGGCGCTGGATGGCGGCGTTTCTCGGTGCCTGCCGTGGCTCGGTGAACAAACGCAATGCCGCGCACCTGCTGCGCCTGGCATCCCTGAGCCAGGACACCTTGCAACAGTGGCGTGACGAAGATCACCTGGATGGCTTCGATTGGCGGCGCAACGGCAAGCTGGTGACCTTCCGCAATGCCGGCTCTTTTGGCCAGGCGCGCAGCAAGGTCGCCGATATCCTGCAACAGCAAGTGCTTTCGGGCGCCGATTGCGCAAGCCTGGAACCCGCGCTGGCGGGCGGTGGTTTTGTCGGCGGGATCTACACGCCCAATGAGGAGGTCGGTGATTGTCATGCGTTCTGCCAGCAGTTGGCGGCGCGATTGGAAGCGTCGGGACGATGCCGCTTTTTGCTGGGTCGCAAGGTCACCGGCATTCGTCAGGCTGGCGGAGTGGTGCAGGCCATCGAGTTGGGCGATGAGGTCATGCCGGTCGAGCATCTGGTGCTGGCGGCCGGGTATCGCAGCGCCGAGTTGGGGGTGCCGTTGCCGCTGTACCCGCTCAAGGGCTACAGCCTCAGCGTGCCGATTGGCATGCAACATCAGGCGCCGAATGTGAGCATCACCGATTACGACCGCAAGATCGTCTACGCGCGTATTGGTGAGCAACTGCGGGTCGCGGCCATGGTGGATATCGTCGGCTTCGACGCCCGCCTTGAACCCAAGCGCCTTGCATTGATGAAACGTCAGGCTCTGGAGACCTTTCCACTGGCGGGCGATTACACCCATGCGGTGGAGTGGGCCGGTATGCGTCCGGCCACCCCGACTGGCGTACCGCTGATTGGCGCCAGCACTTGCCGCAACCTGTGGCTGAACCTTGGCCACGGCGCTCTCGGTTTTACCCTGGCCTGCGGTAGCGGCCAACTGCTGGCCGAGCTGATCAGCCAGCGCGCCCCTTCCATTGATATGCAGGGCCTTGCGCCCCGCGCTGCATGAGGATGCACCGATGACCATCACCCGAATCAGCAGCAATGAACGCCTGAGTGGCGCGGCCATTTTCAAGGACCTGGTGTTTCTCTCGGGCCAAGTGCCCGGCGATGGCCAGGATGTGGCCACGCAGACCCGCGAAGTGCTGGCCAAGATCGATGCGCTGTTGGCCCAGGCGGGCAGCGACAAGGATCACCTGCTCAACGCGACGATTTACCTGAAAGACATCGGTGCAGGTTTTGCGCCGATGAACGACGAGTGGTCAGCCTGGCTGTCGCCCGGCATGGCGCCGACGCGCACCACCTTGCAAGCAGAACTGGCGCGACCGAGTGTGCTGGTGGAAATCAGTGTGATCGCAGTACGTCAATAACTTCAAAGACCAACGGAGAATAACAATGAAAAAGATCCTGTTGACCGGCTGCACCCTGGGGCTTTTGCTGGGCGCGCAGGCCCATGCGAATCAAGTGCCGCTGGACGGCACGCTGGGCAAGATCGCCAGCGCCAAGTCCATAACCTTGGGCTATCGCGATGCGTCGGTGCCGTTTTCCTACGTGGGGGATCACAGTGGCAAGCCCATGGGCTATTCGGTGGAGCTGGCGAACAAGATCGTCGAGCGCATCCAGCAGAAAACCGGGGTGGCGAAGCTCAATGTGAAGTACAACCTGGTGACGTCGCAGACCCGTATCCCCTTGGTGCAAAATGGCACCGTCGACCTGGAATGCGGCTCCACCGGCGTGACCGCCGAGCGGCAGAAGCAGGTGGCGTTTTCCTACGGGTTTATCTACGTGAAGGGGCAATTGCTCACGGCCAAGGACAGCGGCATCAAAGGCTTTCCCGACCTGGCGGGCAAGAACGTGGTGACCACCGCGGGCACCACCAACGAGCGCTTCCTCAAGAGTTACAACGCCGAGCACAAGACCAACATGTTCGTGATCAGCGCCAAGGACCACGGCGAAGCGTTCAAGATGCTCGAAACCGGCCGCGCTGTGGCGTTCTACATGGACGACGCGTTGCTCTACGGCGAGCGCGCCAAGGCCAAGGACCCACACAACTGGGTCGTGGTGGGCGAGGAGCAATCGCGGGAAATCTACAGTTGCATGGTGCGCAAGGACGACCCGCAGTTTCTGGCGGTGGTCAACGAAACACTCGCCGACCTGTACCGCAGTGGCGAGATCAACGGGATTTACCAGCGCTGGTTTGAACAGCCGATTCCGCCCAAGGGCCTGAACCTGGAATTCCCGATGACCAGCGAGTTGAAGGCGATCATTGCCAAGCCGGTCAGTGACCCGGTGGAATAAACCCTAGAAGTCGCCCCACAATTGTTGGGCGACTGCCAACGCCACCACCGGCGCCGTCTCGGTACGCAACACCCGCGGGCCGAGGCGGGCGGCGTGGTAGCCGGCGGCTTGGGCGCTGTCGACTTCATTATCGGTCAGCCCACCTTCAGGGCCGATCAGAAAGGCCAGGCTGGAAGGCTTGGCGTGACTGACCATCGGCTCGGCCACCGGGTGCAGCACCAGCTTCAAGTCCGCTTCGGTCTGTTTCAACCAGTCCGCCAGCAGCAGCGGTGGGTGAATCACCGGCACCGTGGAGCGCCCGCATTGCTCGCAGGCGCTGATCGCCACCTGGCGCCAGTGCAGCAGGCGTTTGTCGGCGCGTTCGTCCTTGAGGCGCACTTCGCAGCGCTCGCTGAAAATCGGCGTGATGGCGTTGACGCCCAGTTCGGTGGCTTTCTGAATCGCCCAATCCATGCGCTCGCCACGGGACAGGCCTTGGCCGAGGTGGATATGCAGCGGCGACTCGGTCTGGCCGGCGAAGCTTTCAGTGAGTTGCACGCTAACGCGTTTCTTGCCGACCTCCAGCAAGCTGCCCCGGAACTCCTGGCCGGAGCCGTCGAACAATTGCACGGCGTCACCTTCGCCCATGCGCAGTACACGACTGATGTAGTGCGCCTGGGCTTCCGGCAGTTCGTGATCGCCAATGCTCAGCGGGGTGTCGGTGAAAAAACGGGACAGTCTCATTTCTGTTCTCTGGAAAATGGGAGCGATGACAAATTCCTGTAGGAGCCGGCTTGCCGGCGATGGCGGCTGTAAGCTCGCTGCAAGGCGTAAAGGCCTCATCGCCGGCAAGCCGGCTCCCACAAAGGGGGCTAGCCTGGGTCGCGGAAATCGGGGTGGAAATTGTCTGGAACGGCGACGCTGACTTTGCTATTGGTGGCGATATCGATGCCTTCGCTGGCCACTTCAGCAAGGAAGTCGATCTGCTCCGGCGTAATCACATAGGGCGGCAAGAAGTACACGACGCTGCCCAGAGGCCGCAACAGTGCGCCGCGTTCCAAGGCGTGCTCGAACACCTTCAGGCCACGGCGTTCCTGCCAGGGGTAGGCGGTCTTGGTGGCCTTGTCCTGCACCATCTCGATGGCCAGCACCATGCCGGTCTGGCGCACTTCCGACACGTGCGGATGGTCCACTAGGTGCGCGGTGGCGGTGGCCATGCGCTGGGCCAGGGCCTTGTTGTTCTCGATGACGTTGTCTTCTTCGAAGATATCCAGGGTCGCCAATGCTGCCGCACACGCCAGCGGGTTGCCGGTGTAGCTGTGGGAGTGCAGGAAGGCGCGCAGGGTCGGGTAGTCGTCGTAGAACGCGTCGTACACGTCATCGGTGGTGACTACGGCGGCCAACGGCAGGTAACCGCCGGTGAGGGCCTTGGACAGGCACAGGAAGTCCGGGCGGATGCCGGCCTGCTCACAGGCGAACATGCTGCCGGTGCGACCGAAGCCTACGGCGATTTCGTCGTGTATCAAGTGCACGCCGTAGCGATCGCAGGCTTCGCGCAGCAATTTGAGATACACCGGGTGATACATGCGCATGCCGCCGGCACCCTGGATCAGCGGTTCGATGATCACGGCGGCGACGGTGTCGTGGTGCTCGGCGAGGGTCTGTTCCATCACCTGGGCCATCGTGCGCGAGTGGTCTTCCCAGCTCACGCCTTCGGGGCGCAGGTAGCAATCGGGGCTTGGCACTTTGATCGTGTCGAGCAGCAGCGCCTTGTAGGTCTCGGTGAACAGCGGCACGTCGCCCACCGACATCGCGGCGATGGTTTCGCCGTGGTAGCTGTTGGTCAGGGTGACGAAGCGCTTTTTATTTGGCAGGCCGCGGTTGAGCCAATAGTGGAAGCTCATCTTCAACGCTACTTCGATGCAGGACGAGCCGTTGTCGGCATAGAAGCAGCGGGTCAGGCCTTCAGGCGTCATTTGCACCAGGCGCTCGGACAGCTCGATCACCGGCTGGTGGCTGAAACCGGCGAGGATCACATGTTCCAGTTGGTCGACCTGGTCCTTGATGCGTTGGTTGATGCGCGGGTTGGCGTGGCCAAACACGTTGACCCACCAGGAACTGACGGCATCGAGGTAGCGCTTGCCTTCGAAGTCTTCCAGCCACACGCCTTCACCGCGTTTGATCGGGATCAGCGGCAGTTGCTGGTGGTCTTTCATCTGGGTGCAGGGATGCCACAGCACCGCAAGGTCGCGTTGCATCCACTGGTTGTTCAAGCCCATCGGTGATCTCCTCGAAGCGGTCCTGCGGCGGGCGCAGGTAAAACAATCGCGCAAGCCTATGCAATGCATGGCTGTGTCACAAGCCATTACCTATGAATTGACGGTAAAGGCAGGACGGTCTGTCACGTTTCTTCTGGATAGTCCTTAATCCGATGTTAATTTACGCTTCATACCCTCAAGATCGTATTTCTCGATATTTCAAAGCGAAATTTTCCGCTTTAATTCGATAGGTAAATCGCTAGTCTTGGGCGCACTACTACGGGATTAAGTACATGCAGTTACGCAATTCACCGGCCCGCTATGGTTGGGTCAGCATGGTTTTGCACTGGGGCGTGGCCCTGGTGGTGTTTGGCTTGTTCGCCCTGGGCCTGTGGATGGTCGGTCTTGACTATTACAGCGCCTGGCGCAAAGACGCGCCGGACTTGCACAAGAGCATTGGCATCACGCTGTTCGCCATCATGCTGGTGCGTATTGTCTGGCGCCTGGTGAGCCCGCCGCCGCCACCGCTGGCCAGCTACAGCCGCATGACCCGTATCGGCGCTGCCTTCGGCCACGGGTTCCTTTATCTCGGGTTGTTTGCCGTGATGATCGCCGGTTACCTGATTTCCACCGCAGACGGTGTCGGTATCCCGGTGTTTGGCCTGTTTGAGATTCCTGCTGTGGTTTCCGGACTACCGGACCAGGCAGATAACGCCGGCCTGGTGCATCTGTACCTCGCTTGGGTGTTGGTGGTCTTCGCCGGCTTGCACGGCGTGGCTGCGTTGAAACACCACTTTATCGATCGTGATGCGACCCTGGTTCGTATGCTGGGGCGCAAAGCCTGATGTTCAACCTCGACTCACAAGGAATAGAAAGCATGTTGAAAAAGACACTCGCTGCGCTGGCAATCGGTACCGCCCTGCTGTCTGCAGGTCAGGTGATGGCTGCTGACTACAAGATCGATAAAGAAGGCCAGCACGCCTTCATCGACTGGAAAATCAGCCACCTGGGCTACAGCTTCATCCACGGCACCTTCAAGGATTGGGATGGCACCTTTAGCTGGGATGCCGCCAAGCCTGAGGCCAGCAAAATCGCGGTCGACGTGAAAACCGCCAGCCTGTGGTCCAACCACGCCGAGCGTGACAAGCACATCGCCAGCAAAGACTTCCTGGACGTTGCCAAGTTCGCTGATGCCAAGTTCGTCTCCACCGCAGTCAAGTCCACCGGCGACAAAACCGCTGACGTGACCGGCGACCTGACCTTCCACGGCGTGACCAAGCCGGTGACCTTCAAGGCCACCTTCAACGGTGAGGGCAAAGACCCGTGGGGCGGCGAGCGCGCCGGCTTCAACGCCAAGACTACTGTCAACCTGAACGACTTCGGCATCAAAGGCCCAGGCCCGTCCTCGCAGACCGTGGATCTGGACATCTCGCTGGAAGGTGTGAAGACGAAGTAATGCTTCGTACGTAGGAGCCGGCTTGCCGGCGATGAGGCCCTTGAGGTTTGCAGTGACCCAATGACCGCTATCGCCGGCAAGCCGGCTCCTACAGTTTCAAAGCGCTAAAAAAATGCCCCGCATCTTTCGATGCGAGGCATTTTTTTTGGCGTTTTGAAACTAGCGGTTGCGCGTCAGCAACGCTGGTTTTTCACCACGAGGGCGGCCTGGCAGTTGATCCAACTGCTCGGGTGTCGGGAAGCGGTCAGCCTTCGACTCCTTGTGGATGATCTTTGGCGCCGGGCCACCGCGTGGGTTCTGCACGGCCGGTTCGGAGGAGCGAGGCTGGTCGTCACGGGCTGGGCGGCGGTTGTTGCTGCGCGAGTCTTCGCGGCGAGCCTGGCCGTCACGGGGTGCACCGTTACGCGGGCCGTTGCGCTTGGCAGGCGGCGTACCGGTGGTGCCGCCGCTGCTGTTGCGCGGGCCGTTCTGGCGACCGCCTTGTGGCTGGCCGCCACGTGGAGCGCCTGCGCCTGCACCCTGTGCCGGGGCACCTGGACGACGGCCACGGCCTTGGGCCGGTTTGGCCTGTGGCACGTAGTCAACGCGGTTACCGAAGTTATCCACATCGTCGTCGAGGAACTCGTCCGGAGCGCGGTCGGCAGCAGCGCGAGGTGGCTGGCTCGGCTGGCGCTGTTCGCGGGCCGGGGTGCCTTCACGGGGTTTCTGCTCACGGGCTGGGCGTTCGCCACGGCCGCTGGAGGCGGATTTTTCCTTGCCTTTGTCTTTGCCTTTGTCGCGACGACCGCCGCCACCACCGCCGCCGTTCGGGCCATCGCCCTTCGGACCGCGTGGGTTGCGCGGGTTGCGCACGTCCGGACGTTCGCGCGCTTCAGGCTTCTCAGCCTCAACGGCGCTGGCATCGAAGCCCATCAGGTCGCCGTCGGCGATTTTCTGCTTGGTCATGCGCTCGATGCTTTTCAGCAGTTTTTCTTCGTCCGGCGCAACCAGGGAGATGGCTTCACCCGAACGACCGGCACGGCCGGTGCGGCCGATACGGTGCACGTAATCTTCATCGACGTTCGGCAGCTCGAAGTTGACCACGTGCGGCAGTTGGTCGATATCCAGGCCGCGGGCGGCGATATCGGTGGCAACCAAGATGCGCACAGAGCCGGCCTTGAAGTCAGCCAGGGCCTTGGTGCGCGCGTTCTGGCTCTTGTTGCCGTGGATGGCGACGGCGGTGAGGCCGTGCTTGTCCAGGTACTCGGCCAGGCGGTTGGCGCCGTGCTTGGTACGGGTGAAGACCAACACCTGTTCCCACGCACCGGCGGTGATCAGGTGGGCCAGCAGCGCACGCTTGTGGCTGGCTGGCAGGCGGAAGACGCGTTGCTCGATGCGCTCGACCGTGGTGTTCGGCGGCGTGACTTCGATGCGCTCCGGGTTGTGCAGCAGCTTGCCGGCCAGGGCAGTGATGTCCTGGGAGAACGTGGCCGAGAACAGCAGGTTCTGGCGTTTGGCCGGCAGGCGGGCGAGGACTTTTTTCACGTCATGGACAAAGCCCATGTCGAGCATCCGGTCGGCTTCGTCCAGCACGAGGATTTCCACGTGGGACAGGTCGACGCTGCCTTGGCCGCACAGGTCGAGCAAACGACCCGGGCACGCGACCAGCACGTCCACGCCGCGGGACATGGCCTGAACCTGTGGGTTCATGCCGACGCCGCCGAAGATGCAGGCGCTGACGAACTTCAAATCGCGGGCATACAGCTTGAAGCTGTCGTGCACTTGGGCTGCGAGTTCGCGGGTGGGGGTCAGGACCAGTACGCGCGGTTGGCGCGGGCCGTGACGCTGGGATTTGTCCGGGTGACCATTGGGAAACAACCGCTCCAGAATCGGGAGGGCGAAGCCGCCGGTTTTACCAGTACCTGTCTGAGCCGCAACCATCAGGTCGCGACCTTGCAACACGGCGGGAATGGCCCGCTGTTGCACCGGAGTAGGCTCGGTATAGCCCGCTGCCTCGATGGCGCGGACTAAAGCCTCGGAGAGACCGAGGGAAGCAAAGGACATGAGTAATCCTGTTTTAGTTAGGGCTTGGCCCAAAGGGATAATCTTGCCGGGCGTGAATGACGCTTAGGGGAGCGAAATCCCGTCCGGTCCTGCTGCGTCTGGCGGGCACTCCACCGGCTCGCGCGGGCTGAAAGCTGCGCTGTAGCGGGGTTGGGTGCCTTTTTCAAGACCTCAGCGGCCGGGCGTGAGCCTGGCGGAAAGGCCGGAGTATAACAGAGCAATCACGGCGCGCTGCTTTCCTGCTGCTCAACGGTGTGTCCAGACCCCGTAATCGCTTGGATTCCACCATATTTGGCGCTCAAGACGCTATAGGCTGGTTCTTGTTTGAAGCGTTTGAGCTCGGCGGCAAAGCGCTGTACCAACAGGTCCATGCCCGCGCCACGGCGCACCGCGAGGAACTGCTGCTGGCGGCTGACCACCACGGGAGCCTGGCTGACCTTGCCTTCCAGGCCCAGCGCCTTGATCACATGCTGGCCCACCCGGCGGTCCGTGATCACCATGTCGATGCGCCCGAGCATCAATTTGCCGAAGTTGGCCTCATGACTGGGGGCAGGCTCGCGGTTGAACAGGGTGGAATCGCTGAATGCTGCGCCGTACAGATACCCCGGCGACGTACCGACAGTAAGGCCGCGCAGATCTTCGAGGCTTTGAACGGGGTGGGGGCGCTCATTGGCGTAGAACAGCACGAACTCCACCTCCGACAGCGGTTCGCTGGGGTACAGCAGCAATGCGTCGCGCTCATGGCTGTGGAAAATATCCAGCGCCCCGTCGGCATTCCCTTGGTCGAGCATGGCCAGGCAGCGCTTCCAGGGCAGGAACTGCCATTGCACCTCAATGCCCAGGCGCTGGAATACGATGACGGTGGCTTCGTAGTCCAGGCCGCGCATGGTGCCTTTGTCGTCGTACACATAAGGCGCCCAGGGCTCGGTCACAATACGCAGTTTCTCGCCATAAGCGGCCAGGCTCAGGCAAGTAAAGAGGGCGGCGGTCAACAACTTGAGAATGACGGGCATGCCCTGAGGTTACGATGCTCCTGCCCTAAAGAGAAGCTCTGGCACGCGCATCCGCAGGCGGGGCTATTGGGTCGGCGACCTCATCAAATGCTCATAGATCGCCGCGCGGCGTTCGCCGAGAATCAGGCGCACCACGGGGTTGGCGAACCAGTGTTCCAACTGGTGGGCTTCCAGCGGGCGTTTCTGGCGTTCTTCCAGGTTCTGTCGGGCTTTGTCCCACCAAACCGGGCCACAGGCTTGGTCGAATTCGTTCTCGTGCTCGTAGCAACCATAGAGAATTTCGCGGATGAACTGCTGCTGGTGTTTGGGCAATACCAGCGTGATCAGCTTGTACAGCAGGCGTTGCAGGCGGGGAGGGCGTGGCAGGTGTGAGGAGACCTGGCGAGTGTCGGCCAGTGCCAATGCGCTGGTCGGGGCTGACGCATGCTTGGCGATCCAGGCCTTGACCTTGGCGCGGAACAGTTGCTTGCGACTCCAGTAATGATGGATCAGGTCCGGGCATTCGCGCACGTTGACCGTGCGATAGGCCGCGATCGACAGGCAGAACTCTTCGAGGGTGTAGGCGCCTTGGGCATGGGGAAACAGTTCGTCCATCAGCTCGATGGAGCGATCAAGGATGTGCGCGTCCTGTTGCGTCAGGCCCATGACCCCGGAATTGAGGGTCATCATGTCATCGTCGGCCACACCCATATCCAACAGACGCTGGTGCAAGGCGGTGTAAAGGATACTTTCGTGGTTATCGCCGTACTTGGTGTAGAAGGCGTTGCACAACAGGGTGCCAGGCTGCACGCGCTCAAACAGGTCCATGGGTGAATGATGGAAGAAGGTGTCGGTGTCGATCAGCATGGCCACCGGGGACTCTTCCAGCACTTGGCGCAACACCACATGCTTGGTGCGGAAGTGATAGCCGTGGGGCTCGCTCCAGCGCTTGCGCGTGGCTTCGTCCAGCGGGCGTACGCGCACGGGTAAAAGGCGATAGGGCTCGGGGTTGTCGCTGAATACCTGGATATCCACGGCGGCGTCCGGGGTGTCCCGCAGGAAGGCCAGCGCACTGGCGATGCTGAACACCGCTTCCTGGTGGTAGGTCTCGGAGCCGAAGACCAGGTAGACCAGTTGTGGGCGGGAAGTCGTGGGCACTGTATTCATGGACTGCTGGGTTCCGTGGGCACGTAAAACGGCGAAGGCCCTCGTAGAGACGAAGGCCTTGGCACAGTCGGACAAACTTCAGCGTGGCAGCTTGAGGTTGTTCCAGATGGCAAGGCTGGGTTCAGCCTGGTTCAGGGTATAGAAGTGCAACCCTGGCGCGCCACCTTGCAACAAATCTTCACACATAGTGCTGATGACCTGCTCGCCAAACGCCTGGATGCTCTTGACGTCGTCGCCATAGGCTTCCAGTTGTTTGCGCACCCAACGTGGGATCTCTGCACCGCAGGCGTCGGAGAAGCGCGCCAGCTTGCTGTAGTTGGTGATCGGCATGATGCCCGGCACGATCGGGATGTTCACGCCCATCGCCCGCACACGCTCGACGAAGTAGAAGTAGCTGTCGGCGTTGAAGAAGTACTGGGTGATCGCACTGTCGGCGCCGGCGTTGGCCTTGCGCACGAAATTCTGCAGATCGTCTTCGAAACTATGTGCCTGGGGGTGCATCTCCGGGTACGCCGCCACTTCGATATGGAAGTGGTCGCCGGTTTCTTCACGGATGAAGCTCACCAGGTCATTGGCGTGGCGCAGCTCACCGCTGGCCATACCCATACCGGACGGCAGGTCGCCGCGCAGGGCGACGATGCGCTTGATGCCGGCGGCCTTATATTGCGTCAGCAGGCCGCGCAGGTCGTCCTTGCTGTCGCCCACGCACGACAAGTGCGGAGCGGCGGGAACTTTGACTTGGCTTTCCAGCTGCAACACGGTGTTGATCGTGCGGTCACGGGTCGAGCCGCCGGCGCCGTAGGTGCAGGAAAAGAAGTCGGGGTTGTAGCTGGCCAACTGGGTGGCCGTGGCCATCAGTTTTTCATGCCCAGCATCGGTCTTGGTCGGGAAGAACTCGAAGCTGTAGCGACGATCTTGGGACATGGTCGTATCCTTGGAAACTCAAAACTGGAAGGCTTACACCGTCAATGTGGGAGCGGGCTTGCTCGCGAATGCGGTGGGTCAGTCATGATTGCTTCGACTGACACTCCGTATTCGCGAGCAAGCCCGCTCCCACACAAGCCCGCTCCGACAGGGAGAGAGCCGGTTACTTAGTAACGATAAGCGTGCGGCTTGAACGGACCTTCAACGGTCACGCCGATGTAGTCGGCCTGGGTCTTGGTCAGTTGAGTCACTACGCCGCCGAAGCCACGTACCATTTCCAGGGCCACTTCTTCGTCGAGTTTCTTCGGCAGTACTTCCACGGTCAGGCGCTCGGCCTTCTGGGCAGGCGACAGGTCGGCGTATTTCTGGCCGAACAGGAAGATCTGCGCCAGTACCTGGTTGGCGAACGAGCCGTCCATGATGCGGCTTGGGTGGCCAGTGGCGTTGCCCAGGTTAACCAGGCGGCCTTCAGCCAGCAGGATCAGGTAGTCATCGTTCTGCGGGTCGAAATCACCTGCGCCGGTACGGTGAACCTTGTGTACCTGTGGCTTCACTTCTTCCCATGCCCAGTTCTTGCGCATGAAAGCGGTGTCGATTTCGTTGTCGAAGTGGCCGATGTTGCAGACAACAGCACGCTTCTTCAGAGCTTTGAGCATGTTTGCGTCGCAAACATTCACGTTGCCGGTGGTGGTCACGATCAGGTCGATCTTGCCCAGCAGCGCCTTGTCGATGCTCGCTTCGGTGCCGTCGTTCTGGCCGTTGATGAACGGCGAAACCACTTCGAAACCGTCCATGCACGCTTGCATGGCGCAGATCGGGTCAACTTCGGAGACTTTAACGATCATGCCTTCCTGACGCAGGGACTGGGACGAACCCTTGCCCACGTCACCGTAGCCGATCACCAGGGCTTGCTTGCCCGACAGCAGGTGGTCGGTGCCGCGCTTGATGGCATCGTTCAGGCTGTGACGGCAGCCGTACTTGTTGTCGTTCTTGCTCTTGGTCACCGAGTCGTTGACGTTGATGGCCGGGATTTTCAGCTCGCCCTTGGCCAGCATGTCCAGCAGACGGTGTACGCCGGTGGTGGTTTCTTCGGTTACACCGTGGACGCGGTCCAGGATCTGCGGATACTTCTTGTGCAGCAGCTCGGTCAGGTCACCGCCGTCGTCGAGGATCATGTTGGCATCCCAAGGCGCGCCATCCTTGAGGATGGTTTGCTCCAGGCACCACTCGTACTCTTCTTCGGTCTCGCCTTTCCAGGCGAATACGGCGATACCGGCAGCAGCGATAGCGGCAGCGGCCTGGTCTTGAGTCGAGAAGATGTTGCAAGACGACCAACGTACTTCGGCACCCAGGGCAACCAGGGTTTCGATCAGCACGGCAGTCTGGATGGTCATGTGGATGCAGCCGAGGATCTTCGCGCCTTTGAGCGGCTGCTCAGCCGCGTACTTGCGGCGCAGACCCATCAGGGCAGGCATTTCGGATTCGGCGATAAAGGTTTCGCGACGGCCCCAGGCGGCGAGGGACATGTCGGCGACTTTGTAGTCGTTGAAATCTGCAGGCGTGTTTACTGCGCTCATGAAGAGCCTCCATTCGTAGTGTGCGAATGGGCGCCGTTGTGCGTTTAGTATCCAACTGGCTAACCAGGCCGGACAACGCCCCATCCGAGCCTGACAGGTTGAACCTGCTGCAGCGCCCCTCGGACAGGTGGCGGGAGAACGGTATCAACTAGAGATGACCGTTTTGAAACGGCGCCGATTATAGCTGTGTGCGTCAGACTTCCCAAGCCTTTCCGTCGGCCATATGAAGATCGCTGATGGGGTTGATAGGCAATGGCGCATAGAGCTTGGGCCCAGGCTCTGCCATGATGTTGCCCATCATTCGGCAAGACGCTTTGGAGTGACCATGAACTTCCACACCCGCAAATGGGTAAAACCCGAAGACCTCAACCCCAACGGCACTCTGTTCGGCGGCAGCCTGCTGCGCTGGATCGACGAAGAAGCCGCGATCTATGCCATTGTCCAACTGGGCAACCAGCGCGTGGTGACCAAGTACATTTCCGAAATCAACTTCGTCAGCGCCTCGCGCCAGGGCGACATCATCGAACTGGGCATTACGGCTACCGAATTTGGTCGCACTTCCATCACCCTGACCTGTGAAGTGCGCAACAAAATCACCCGCAAAAGCATCCTCACAGTAGAGAAGATGGTCTTCGTCAACCTGGGCGAAGACGGTTTGCCGGCGCCCCACGGTCGCACCGAGATCAGGTATGTGAAGGACCAATTCAAGGACGATAGCCTTCCCGAGTAAACCAGCAGCGGCCTGATTTGCTTTACCAAATCATTCCGCGCGGATCTTTCCCGGGCGCTCTCATCACTCAGGACTACACCCTGTAGAGAGAGCCCGTGGATGAAAGTGTTTAACTCGATTGCCAAGACCCAACCCTCATTGACTGAAAAGGCGTATTCCACGACCCATCAAGCGGTCGGGGCGCCGCTGGTGGAGGGGGTTGGCGCGCGCAATGTGACACTCATGCGTGATCAGCGGGGACGGGTAGACGTGTTTTTATCGGCACCCCCTGTCACCAGCTTGGTACTCAGTGGGGGTGGCGCCAAGGGCATTGCTTTCTCAGGGGTGGTGCGGGCACTTGAAGATGCCCAGAAGTTGCAAGGTATCCAATCGATCTCCGGCTCATCTGCCGGTGCGATTTCGGCGGCCTTGATTGCCAGTGGCATGGGCGCTGAAGCGTTCGACCGGTTGTCGGACGGTATAGATTTGCCCAGCCAGCTGAACAGCAAAGACGCGGTGACGGCCTGGATGCAGGAAGCCAGTTCGACATTGGGCAAGCTTGTGGGGCGCTTGCCCGGCGCCGTCGGCAGTACCTCTCAGTTGTTGATGACCTTGCTGCCGCGCCTGCAGAGTGAGGCATTTCCCCTTGAGGAACTGGTCCGCAACGAGTCGCGCCGGTCGATTCTGGGGCATATCGCGCAAACCCCTCGGGAAACCCGCTCGGCCGAAGTCATGCGCATTGCTGACAGGTTGAGTGCCGGTAGTGGCCCTACGTTTGGCGATCTTGAGGTGTTGAACCGACACATTCCCGCAATCAAGCAACTCAACATCACCGGCACCGGCATGTTCGCTGGCCGTCCTCAGTTGGTGGTGTTCAATGCCAGCCTGACCCCGCAGATGGACATCGCCCGGGCGGCGCATATTTCCGGTTCGTTGCCACTGGTGTTCAAAAGCCCGGTGGAACAAGGGCACGGTTTTCAGGCTTCAGCTGAAAGCACCGCGTTCAAGGACGGTGGCTTGCTGCTCAATACCCCGGCTCCAGGGGTGGTGGATCGGGTGTTTCCCGAGAGCCCTCTGGCCAAGTCTGAGTCGCTGATCGTCAAGTTCGAGTCCGACGCACCTGATACGCGAGCGCGCACTGGCAGTTTTCTCGGCAGTGTGGCAGATCGCATCACAGGCGTTGCGCATACGGCTGCTGGAGCCTTCCAAGACAAAAAGCTCGAGGCGTTCGCCGAGCAGATCGTGACATTGCCCCTGAAGACCGAAAAAGGCGATTTTCGAGGGCTGCTCACGGGCACGGTCAACTTCACGATGCAGGATGAGCAGAAGCAACATCTGCAAGCGAAGGCGCGCCAGGTGGTAGATGCGCATTTGGAGCGCCGCACCACGGCACTGGAGCAGCACTCGTTCCAGTCGCTGAGTGATGCGGTGTTGGCCATGGATGATGCAATGCTTGCCAGCGTGCAGCCAGCGCTGCAAAAAGACCCGGCCGCCTCGGATGTGCTGATGTTTCGGAAAACCGCGCAACAGGCGTTGCAAGTACTGGATGCCTCGATTGCCGAGGCTAACCAGGCAAAGGGCGCGCTGGTGCTCACGCCGAGAATCTTATCGTCCCTGCGTAATCTCGATGCCCTGGCCCAGCGTCCTGAGCAAATTGATTGGTTGGCGCGACGCCTCAACGTCGCCAATCAACCCAACTTTCAGCAGTTGCTGCAAGTGGCGGCGAGGCAGATCGCAGGCGGTGCATTGCCGATATCCAAGGTCATTGGCAGTGCTGTCGCTGAGATGAGCGTGCGTGATATTGCGATAAAAGCTGAAAACTTTACGCGGGAGGTGATCTACCCGTCGCTGTTTCGACCCGGCCAGCCCAAATCCAATGTTGAACTGTTGCACCGTGCGGCTCAGGACCTGGCATGGGCCACCACCCCCGCCGCATTCAACCGGGTACTCGACACCCTCGCTGACAGTTACAAGGCGCGTAACAAACCCTGGGACAAGGCCTTCCGTTCAACCACCGTGGAGATGGCCAAGGCCTGGAGGTTGCAGGTTTAGTTGCCTGGCCACTGAACAGCCATCGCGGCGGCGTGTCGTAGCTACACGCACCCTTTGGACTCCGGAAAATCATGGCCACTGACGAATCAGGCAAAACCCCCAACCTGTCGCAGGAAGAGCAGCAGGACGTCGACAAGAATCAGCCGCCTCGAGCGGCGGTGTTGCATGAAATCATTCGCACCCAGGGCGACCAGGAGTTGGAGCGCAGCGTCGCCGCCTTGTGGTGGTCGGCCTTGGCAGCCGGGTTGACCATGGGGTTGTCGCTGATGGCGATGGGGTTGCTGAACTCGCGGCTGCCGGATGGTGAAGCGTTCAAGGTGATCGCCAGCTTTGGTTACTGCGCAGGCTTCCTGGCGGTGATCCTTGCGCGCCAGCAATTGTTTACTGAAAACACCCTGACGGCCGTGTTGCCGGTAATGAGCAAGCCCACGTTGGGCAACGCCGGGCGACTGTTGCGGTTATGGACAGTGGTGCTGGTCGGCAACCTGTGCGGCACCCTGCTGGTGGCGTATGTGATGCTGCACCTGCCGATCTTCGATACCCGGACTGACCAGGCCTTCCTCGAGATCGGGCGCAAGATCATGGAAAACGACGCTGGCCAGATGTTCGCCAAAGGCATCATCTCCGGCTGGATGATCGCGACCATGGTGTGGATGATCCCATCGATGGAAAGCGCCAAGATGTTCATCATCATCTTGATTACCTACCTGATGGCGCTGGGGGACTTTACCCATATCGTGGTGGGCTCGGCGGAAGTGTCGTACTTGGTGTTTGCTGGCGAGTTGGCGTGGAAGGACTTCTGGCTGGTGTTTGCCGGACCGACCTTGGCAGGCAATATCATCGGCGGCAGCTTTATCTTTGCGTTGATCAGCCACGCGCAGATTCGCAGCGAAACCAAGGCGCCTTCTGGTACTCACCCAGGCGCAGGGAAACAGCACCCTCAGCGTAAGGAAAAGATCTGAAATCGCCCCGCAAAGGCTCGAGCGCACGCTTTGCGGGGCGTTTGGAATAGAGCCGTCAGGCATTGAACGGTGCGCTGGCGGGCTCGACCGCTGTTGTACTGTCAGGCGCCTTCAATTGACCCTCCCACCGGGCAATCACCAAGGGGGCCAACGCGTTGCCCAGTACATTCAAAGCTGTGACCGGCATATCCATCAGGCGATAGACCCCTGCGATGATCGCCACGCCCTCCACGGGGAGCCCAGCTGTGGTCAAGGTCGCAGTAAGGATGATAAACATGAAGCCTGGTACGCCCGCTGCACCCTTCGAAGTCAACACCATGATCAATATCAGCATGCCCTGATCTGCCAGGCTCAAGTCGATGCCATACGCTTGGGCGATGAACAATGTGCCCAGGGCGGCAAACAGCGATGCACCATCCAGGTTGAACGAGTAGCCCAGCGGGATAACCATGCTGGTGATAGGGCGTGGCGCGCCATAGCGCTCCATCTTCTCGATCAGTTGAGGCATTACCGTTGCCGAGGCGGCGCTGCTATAGGCCAGTAGCAACTCACTGCGTATTTCTCGCACCAAGTGGAAAAAGCGCACGCCCGCCAGCCGTGCGACAGCGCCCAATACGCACAATGCAAATAACAGCACCGCCACATACGTCGTGCCGATCAGCTTGGCCAATGGCAGCAAGGCATTGAGGCCATAGCTGGCGACAGTGACCGCGATCAGTCCGAAAATTCCAATCGGCGAGTAACGCATGACTAGGTGGGTGACTTTGAACATGGTGTCGGAGACGCCTTGCATCACACTGATCAACGGCGCTTTGCGCTCCTCGGGCAGCATGGACAGCGCACAGCCGAACAGAATGGCGAAAAACAGCACCGAGAGCAGCTTGCCCTGCGACATGGCCAGGACGACATTATCCGGCACGATCGCTAGTAACGTTTGGCCCAGGTTCTGCGTGGTGCCGTTGGCGACCAGCCCTGTGACCGGCGTCTGCAGCGTGCTGGCGAACTCGGCACCTGCGCCTGGCTCGACGACATTGGCAACCACCAGGCCGAACACGATTGCAATACTGGTGATCGTGAAGAAATAAACGAAGGTCTTTATGCCGACGCGCCGCAGGGCGGCAGGATTGCCCATGCCGGCAATGCCGACCGTCATGCAGGCGAAGACCAGAGGCACGACGATCATCTTCATCAGCTTGATGAACAGGTCACCTGCCGGTTGCAGCAGATTGTCAATGAACCAGGCCTTATGTTCGGGGAACTGGTTGAGCAGGATGCCGACAATTATCCCGGCCGCCAGGCCGATCATGATGCGGGTGACAAGGCTGGTTGGTTTTCTGATGGTCATGGGGGGTAGCCCTTTATTGTTGTCGTTGTCAGGGATTTACTGCGCGAACAGTCCTGCGTAGTCCTTGAAGCCTTTCACTTCGATGGGGTTGCCACTGGGGTCGAGAAAAAACAGGGTGCGTTGTTCGCCCGGCTCGCCGGCGAAGCGGATCACGGGCGGGATTTCGAAGGGCGTGCCCAGGTGGGTGAGACGTTCGGCCAGCACCGTCCACTCCTCAAGCGGCAGCACGACGCCAAGATGCGGCATCAAGACATGATGCTCACCTACCAGGCCGGTACGCGTGGTGGGAAAGGGCGTGCCCAGGTGCAGTGAAAGCTGGTTGCCGAAAAAATCGAAGTCGATCCAGGTCTCGCTGCTACGGCCTTCCGTGCAGCCCAAAACATCTCGATAAAAAATGCGCGCCTGGTTTAGGTCATAAACATGGTATGCAGCGTGGAAAGGTCTGTTCATGGGGGATCTCCGGGTGGGGGAGCCCTCAAATTAAACAGACCGTATATCCGGGTAAAACGGATTCGCCTTGGTCTGAGCGAAAGGAAAACTTATGGATGTTCGATTCCTGAGAAGCCTGGTCGCCGTCATTGAAGCCGGCTCCATTGCTGCGGCCGCACGACGTGAAAACCGTACGGCGGCGGCGATCAGCCAACGGATCAAGGCGCTTGAGCGGACGCTGGGTTGCACGCTGCTTATGCGCTCGGCGCATGGTGCCTGTGCCTCGGACCAGTGCCTGCTGTTGTTACCAAAGATTCAGGCAGTCATTGAGCAGGCGCGCGAGTTGCAGGAGGACCTGAGCCAAGATGGTTTATCGGGAGAGATCAAGATTGGTGCTATTTCAACGGCATTGACCGGCGTCTTGCCAGAAGCGATCGAGCGAATGGCGCTGTCGGCACCGAGGCTGAGACTGAAGATCACACCAGGAGATTCCAGAAGCCTCTATGAACGATTGCTGACCCAAGAATTGGACGCGGTGATTCTTGTCAGACCACCGTTTCAGCCGCCCAAGGCGTTGACGGCGACTTTGTTGCGGGTCGAACCGTTGATTCTGATTGCGCCCACGGAGTGGGGAACGCGGACGTTGGAAGCATTGCTGCGTGAACAGTCACTGATCCGCTACGACGCTCGGTCCTGGGGTGGGCAGATTGCCCAGCGTTATCTGGAGGACCAGTCGTTTGATCCACAGGTGTTGTGCGAGTTGGATGCCTTGGAAACCATTGCCATACTCGTCGCCCAAGGCATGGGTGTATCACTGGTACCGCAGTGGGCGGGGATGTCATGCAATGGCCTATCCGTCTTGCCGGTCGACGACGCGCCGCGCTATGCGCGGGACTTGGTTGTCATGCATAGCTCGACGCCGCGCCGCCCGGTGGCGATGCGGCATCTGCTTGAACACCTGTGCAGAGCGTCGATGGACAAACGTGTGGTGTAAGGCTTACTGCGGCTCGGCTACGCGTTTTACGACTCTACCAATGGTCAAGCCCTGCAACAGGATCGACGACAGCACCACAATGTAGGTGATGCTCAGCAGCAGGTCGCGTTCCGGACCCAGCGGCAAAGCCAGTGCCAGTGCCACCGAGACTCCGCCACGCAAACCGCCCCAAGTGAGGATGCGGATGGTGCCGCGCGGCACGGTGCGCCAGCGCCGTAGCAACAGAATCGCCGGGGCCACCGTCAACAGGCGCGACAACAGGATTGCCACGGCCAGCAGGCTGGCGGCGAATACATGCAGCCAGTTGAACGGCAACAGCAGCAGTTCCATGCCGATCAGGGCGAACAGCAGGGCGTTGAGCATGTCATCGAGTAATTCCCAGAAGCCATCGAGGTAGCGACGGGTCATGTCATTCATCGCCAGCTTGCGGCCCAGGTTGCCGATGATCAGGCCGGCGACCACCATCGCAATCGGTGCCGAGACATGCAGTTCGGTGGCCATCGCCGAGCCGCCGATCACCAGGGCGAGGGTCAGCATCACTTCGATCTGGTGCTGCTCGATGCTCTTGATCATCAGGTAGACCAGGTAGCCAATCAGCCCGCCGAACACCACGCCGCCGATGGCTTCATGGGCGAATAGCATGGCGGTGGCGCCGAGGGTGGGCGTTTCACCCAATTGAGCGATACCCAGCAATACGGTGAAGACCACCACGGCGGTGCCATCGTTGAACAGCGATTCGCCGACGATGGTGGTTTTCAGCGGTTTCGAGGCATTGGCCGTACGCAATACACCCAGCACCGCAATCGGGTCGGTAGGCGAAATCAGCGCACCGAACAGCAGGCAGTAAAGGAAGCTCACATGCCAACCAAACAGGGCGAAGATGTAATACGCCAGGCTGCCGATCACCCCGGTCGCGATCAATACGCCGAAGGTCGCCAGCAGGCCGATGGGCCAGCGATAGCTGCGCAGGTCGTTCAGGTTCACGTGCAGGGCGCCGGCGAACAGCAGGAACGACAGCATCCAGTTCATCAGCAAATCGCCGAAGTCGATCTGGCCGATCAACTGCTGGATGCGCTCTTCCAGGCCTGGGTAACCGAGAACGCTCAAGCCTTGCAGGATCAGCGAAAACAACAGGGCCGTGACCATCACACCGATGGTGGGCGGCAGACCGATAAAGCGGAAGTTCACATAGGTGAGCAGGGTGGTGAGGCAAATAAAGGCGGCGACAAGTTCAAGCATCCGGGGTCCTTGGAAGTTGGGTGGCAGTGCGTTGTTGGGGGGATGGACCGCGCCACAGACGCGATGTTGCAAGGCATTGGATAAAACGCCATAGAACCTTTGGGTGAGCCAGGGCTCATAGCGGGTGAGTGCGGTTTGGTATTTATAGTGCTAAAACTCTAATCGCTGTTTAAAACTACAAAAGGAATGTGTGATGACGGTCGCTTTCTGGTGTGTGTTGATCGCAATTTTTCTACCCTACCTGTGCACAGGTGTGGCCAAGTTCAGCGGTGGCAAGTTCGGCCCACGGCAGAACCATGACCCGCGTGCTTTCCTGGACACCCTTGAAGGGTTTGCCAAGCGTGCCCACAGTGCCCAGCTCAACAGTTTCGAAGTCACGCCGGCCTTCGCGGCGGCAGTGATCATCGCGCACCTGGCCGGCACGGCCGAATTGGTGACCATCAATGTGCTGGCCGTGCTGTTTATCACCAGCCGCCTGCTGTACATCATCTGCTACCTGGCAGACTGGGCGATGCTGCGTTCGCTGGTGTGGTTCGTGGGGATGGTGTTGATTGCGAGTTTCTTCTTCGTCTCGATCTGACGGGTTGATGAAGATCCCCTGTGGGAGCGGGCTTGTGTGGTGAGCGGGCTTGCCCCGCGCTGGGCTGCGCAGCAGCCCCTATCAGCCTCACCACATTGCTTCAGGCGCGCCGAGGCGTATGGTTTTAGGGCGGCTTCGCCACCCAGCGCGGGGCAAGCCCGCTCACCACAGCAAGCCTGCTCACCCCAATACATTGAGTTGGGCAGAGCGTCTTCAGCTCCCGGGACTCACATCCGGCACCTGGGGCAACGCTGCACCCTTTGGCCACAACATCCAGATCTGCCCCTGCTGCTTCATATTCCCAGCCAGGTCACCCGCCGCATCGCCGGTGCCCCAGAACAAATCTGCACGCACTTCACCCGTGATCGCGCCACCGGTGTCCTGTGCCGCAACGGGCCGTGCGATTGGCGAACCATCGGGCTTGGTGGTCGACAGCCACAACAGGCTGCCCAGCGGAATCACCTTGCGATCCACCGCCACGCTGTAGCCGGCGGTCAATGGCACGTTTAACGAGCCGCGCGGGCCTTCGTTGCTGTCGGGGCGCGCGCTGAAGAACACGTAGCTCGGGTTGCTCGCCAGCAGTTCCGGAATGCGCTGCGGGTGCGCCTTGGCCCAGGCACTGATGGCACCCATAGTGACGTCTTCCTTCTTCAGCTCGCCTTGCTCCACCAACCAGCGGCCGATAGGGCGATAGGGGTAGCCGTTCTGGTCGCCATAACCGACGCGCAGTTGGCGCCCACCCGCCAGTTGGATGCGGCCAGATCCCTGGATTTGCAGGAATTGCAGGTCCATCGGGTCCGTCAGCCAGGCAATCGGTTTGGCCGTGGAACCCTGGCCGTTGATGGCGTTGGCATCGTCGTAAGGCTTGAGCACACGACCTTCCAGGCGACCGCGCAGGCGCTTGCCCTTGAGTTCGGGGTAGATACTTTCCAGGTTGACGATGATCAGGTCGTCTGGCACGCCGTATACCGGCACGTTGGCTTTGGCGGTCTTGGTCAGGCTGCCGGGGTAGACCGGTTCGTAGTAGCCGGTGATCAAGCCGTTGGGCGTGTTGTCGGCAGAGCGCAGGCCGAACACATCCAGACGTTCCTTGAGGAAGCCCCGCACCGCCGCCGCATTTGCGGGCACGGTCGCAGCGGCTGCGCACGTCGCACCCCAGATCGGGTCCGCCTTGAGGCGTTGGCAGGCGCTGCGCCAGGATTCAAATCCCGCCAGCAAGTCGCTGTCGGACACCGCCGGCAACGCTTCCCACGGCGCATTGACATAAGTGGCGACGGCGTGGGGCTTGGGTGTTTCATCTTGGGCTGTTTCTTTGCCCGCGTCGCAGCCGGCCAGCAGTGCGATCATCGGCAGAGCCCACGCCAGGCGCCGGCTCCAGGGTTTCAAGGTGACATTCATACAAACACTTCCTGAAGCGGTTGCCCGCGTCGCAACGCTGCTGGGCAACCCTTATTATTAATAGGGCTATTGGTCTTTGCGGGCGAGGCGAGGATACTGGCCGCCGTCTCCCGTGACCTCGAAGCAACCATGACTTTTAAAAGACTGACTGTTGTATTGCTGGCCTGCCTGACACTGTCCGCCTGTGGCGGCGTGGATCCGAATTCGCCGCTGGGCCAGCGCAAGGCGATCTTCAAACAGATGCTCAAGACCGGCGAAGACCTGGGCGGCATGCTGCGTGGGCGTATCCCGTTCGACGGTGCCAAATTTGCCGAAGGTGCGGTCAAGTTGGACGCGTTGTCCCATGAGCCTTGGAAGCATTTTCCGAGTGTGCGCGAAGAAGATCACACCAGTGCCAAGGATGATGTCTGGCAGAAGCAGGCGCAATTCCAGCAACTGGCCCGCGACCTTGAAGCGGCCACCGGTGAATTGGTGACCGCGAGCCAGGTTCAGCCTTACAAAGCCAGCAACCTGGGGCCGGCAGTGCAGAAAGTCGAAGATGCCTGCAGCGCCTGCCATAAGCAGTTCCGGGACCACTGACGGTTTTACTGATCGAGTTCTTCCACCGCGTCCTGCAGTTCTTTGCGGGACTCGGCGAGTTTGTCCTTACGTTTGTTGATCTTGTCTGCGTCGCCTTTTTTCATGGCCTTGTCGAGGTCGGCCTGACGGCGGCTGACTTCATGCTTGGCATCAAGCACCTTGTTTTCGCGCTCCTTCTTCAAGGACGCGTCGGTGCAATTGGCGGTGACTTCGCTCAGGGCTTTTTCCAGGCCGGCTTGCTGGGCGCTGTTGCCGTGGGCTTTGGCCTGTTCGATCTGCGTGCTGATGGCTTGGCGCTTGGCGGCGCAGCCGGTGAGCTGAGGGGCCTCTTCGGCGGCCAGCAGGGGGGTCGCCATGAAGCTTGCGACGGTCAACAGGGCAAAGGGGGCTAGAAATTTCATGTGGAGCTCCAAGGTCGCAATCTGGTGGTCGGCTCGGGTTCAAAAACCGTCGATGCCGGCCACGTGTAATGTGTTTGCCAAGGCCCGTACTTGCGGGTCGCGGAAAAAAGCGCTCAGTTGCGCCGCGCGGCCCGGGCCGATGCCATCGATGGCCAGCCAGGCCTGGGTGTCGCGCGCGACTAGCGTCTGCCAGTCGCCTTCCAGGTTGTTGCGTGCCGCAGGCGGTACGCCCAAGGCTTTGAGCCATTGAGCAAAGGACTGTTGCCGCGCGTTGTGGAGGCTTTCGAGCACGCGCGCGCGGCTGCGATCACCCAAGCCATCAATGTTAGCAAGCTCTGCCGCATCCAGGGTTAACCAATCGAGAAAGCCTGCGATTAGACCGGCCTGGATCAATATGTTCCAGGTCTCGCGGCCTATATGGGGTAATGCAAGGCCTTGATTGCTGCTCAGCCAGGTCAGGCGCGCGAGTAACTGCTCTTCGCAGCCAGGGTCCAGTTGCCAGCAGCTCAAGGCATGAAAGTCCCGTGGGTCAGGCACTTTCAGGTCTGCCCGGTGAGTGTTTCGCAGGATGACTTCATCCAGTCGCGGGATCACCTGGCCCGCCAGGCTGATGGAAACCTGGTCGCCAGGGCGGATATCCAGCGCTTGCCAACGCTTCAATGAACCGGTACTCACCCGGCTGATCTGCCGGTCATCCAACCGCACGGGTTCCAGCTCAAGCATGGGTGTAATGCGTCCGGTGCGACCGATCTTGAATTGCACACTGCGCACCAGTGCCAGGGCCTTGGCAGCCGGATACTTCCAGGCCACCGCCCAATAAGGTTCGCTGGCTTGCCAGCGTTTGGCGGGTGCGCGCTGCGCCTGGTGCAGCACCACCCCATCGCTGGCGAATGGCAATGGATGGTTGTACCAATAGGTGCGCCAGTGCGTGGCTTCGGCGATATCCCGGATGGGCTGACTGTAGCGTCGGCTATCAGTAAAACCCCAGCGTGCCAGTGTGGCCAGGCGCTCGGTAAACGAGTCAGGCCCCTCCGGCCACGCCCACACGAACAGGCCTATACCGGCTGCGTCGGCGTCGCTCAGATGCAGGCGGCTCATCAGCCCGGCCACCTTGCTGCGGGCATTGAGCCCGCCGTTTGCCGATTGCACATGGTCGTCGAGTCGCCAGTAGAGTTCGCCTTGCAGCACCAGGTCGATAGGCTCCGGCAGTTGCTGGACAATGCCGGGGATCCTGCGCGCGGACACTGACCAGTCGCGGCCCATCAAGCCGTCGCCCCGGCTGATCACGTGCCGTAGGCGACCTCGTTGATAGACCAGCGTCACTGCCACGCCATCCACCTTGGGTTGAATCCATACCTCTTCGCGTGTTTGCAGCCAGGTATCGACCGCCTGTTCATCTAGCAGCTTCTCAAGACCCGTATGGGCAATGGGGTGAGCTTGGGTGCCGCGTGAACCCGCCAGTGGCTTGTCGGGTTTCGTTAGGGCATCGGGGAAACATTGGCGCCAGCGGGCCAGGCGTTGACGCGCCTGATCATAGAGTTCGTCGCTGACGGGGGATTGGTTGAGGCGGTGGTAGCTGTCGTCCCACAAGCGTATCTGTTCGGCCAAGGTCTTGACCTGTGCCCGGTCTGCGTCGGGACACTCCTCGGCCCACGCCACGCTGGGTAAAATGCTGAGTAAAAGCGCTAGCAGTAAATACATCATGAGCATCCTTGCTCGAAAAGGGTGCCCAGCCTAAATGATCCACTCAGGCACAAAAAAGCCCCGACGTTGCGGGGCTTTTTACTGGGTGTTTCTATTTACTTGAACAGACCACCCAGGGCCTTCACGGCGTCTGGCTTATCTGCCTTGGCCTCCTGTGTTTGCTGCTTTGCGTCGGCTTTGGCCTGGGCTTCAGAAAGTTTGTCACAACCTTTGTTGATCTGGTCCTGCGCGGCTTTGAAGGCCTTCACTTTCAGGGTGTCTTTCTGAGCTTCGGCGGCCTCGATCTTGGCTTGCAGGTCGTTGGCTTGTTTCTGGCAATCGCCGGAGTTGCCGCCACCCAGTTGGGCGCTCAGGGCGCCACTCAGTGCGCTCAGGTCAGCGGCGTTTACCGGCAGGGCGAACAGGCTGAGCAGAAGGGCGGCAGGGGCGAGCGTGGAAATGCGCATGAAAAACCTCAATGTTCGATTGCCTGCGCACTGATGAGTCCCGGGCTGGCGCAGGGCAATATCCAAATAAGGTGAAGGGCCCGAGAGGGCGCGGATTCTAAGGGGCCATCATTTGGCCTGCAAGCTTTGGATCCAAAAAGCGTGAAGGTCGTCGCGCAATAAAAAAGCCCCGCCGGAATAATCCGGCGAGGCTTTTGTGCATCGATAGCGATTACAGGCCGGCGGCAGTGCGCAGGTCGTTGGCGCGGTCGGTTTTTTCCCAGGTGAAGGTGGTGAACGTGTCGTCGCCGACAGTCTTCTGCGCAGGGGTACGACCGAAGTGGCCGTAGGCTGCGGTTTCCTGGTACATCGGGTGCAGCAGGTCGAGCATGGTGGTGATCGCGTAAGGGCGCAGGTCGAAGATCTCACGCACCAGCTTCACAATCTTGTCATCGCTGATCTTGCCGGTGCCGAAGGTATTCAGCGAGATCGACGTAGGCTGGGCCACACCAATGGCGTAGGAAACCTGAATCTCGCAGCGCTCGGCCAAGCCGGCGGCGACGATGTTCTTCGCCACGTAACGACCTGCGTAGGCCGCTGAACGGTCAACCTTGGATGGATCTTTACCCGAGAACGCGCCGCCGCCGTGACGGGCCATGCCGCCGTAGCTGTCGACGATGATCTTGCGACCGGTCAGGCCACAGTCACCTACCGGGCCGCCGATGATGAACTGGCCGGTCGGGTTGATGTGGAACTGGGTGTCCTTGCTGAGCAGTTCGGCCGGCAGCACGTGCTTGACGATCAGCTCCATCACGCCTTCGCGCAGGTCGGCGTAGGACACGTCCGGGTTGTGCTGGGTCGACAGTACGACAGCGTCGATACCGACGACTTTGCCGCCTTCATAACGGCAGGTCACCTGGGACTTGGCGTCCGGGCGCAGCCACGGCAGCAAGCCGGATTTACGCGCTTCGGCCTGACGCTGTACCAGTTGATGCGAGAAGGTGATCGGCGCAGGCATCAGCACGTCGGTTTCGTTGCTGGCATAGCCGAACATCAGGCCCTGGTCGCCGGCGCCTTGATCTTCAGGCTTGGCACGGTCGACACCCTGGTTGATGTCCGGGGACTGCTTGCCGATGATGTTCATCACGCCGCAGGTCGCGCCGTCGAAGCCGACGTCGGAGCTGGTGTAGCCGATGTCGGTGATCACGTCACGAACGATCTGCTCCAGGTCAACCCAGGCGGTGGTGGTCACTTCGCCAGCGATGATCGCTACACCGGTTTTCACCAGAGTCTCGCACGCCACACGGGCGAACTTGTCTTCAGCAATGATGGCGTCCAGTACCGCGTCAGAAATCTGGTCGGCGATTTTGTCCGGATGCCCTTCAGACACGGACTCGGAGGTGAAAAGGGAGTATTCGCTCATCTCGATGTTTTCCTGATATTTACCGATGGTGAGTGTCGCCAGCCGGCCGCTGAAAATGGCGGACCTGGATCTGGAAACCATTACGTAAACCTACATAGAGGCTTTCCCCGGGAACAAGTCCCGCAGCGGTGGCCCAACGGGCCAGATCATCCTGTTCAAAACCCAACCAGAGATCACCGCAGGCCTCCCTGGCCCAATTCTGGTTGTGGCTGCATAAATCCGTAACCAACAGGCTACCGCCGGGGTGCAGCAGCCCGGCCATTTGCTTGAGGGCGTCGGCGGGGGCGGCGAAATGGTGCAAGACCATGTTCAACACCACGCAGTCGGCCTTTAAATTTGTGCTGTTCAGTGCGTCGGCCAATTGGAGGCTGACGTTGCCCAGCGACTCACGCTCGCAGAGCTGGCGCGCCAGTTCGAGCATCGCCGGACTGTTGTCCAACGCTGTGACTTGCTGAAAACGCCGTGCCAGCTCTGGCAGGAAACCGCCGTCGCCAGGGCCGACTTCCAGTGCCGTGGCGTCATCACTGAAGCTCAATTTGTCGAGCAGCGCCAATACGCTGTCGCGGTATTGGGCTAGGCCAGCAATCAGGTCTTGCTGGGCGCGAAATTTCTCGGCAACCCGTGCGAAAAAATCCTGGCTGGCGGCGGCGCGTTGCCCATGCACCTGGCCGATGCGCGACTGTACGTCGCCCGGCAGGCTCAGGTTATCCACTTCTTCAAGCAGGGCTGCGTGCAGTTTGCCGCCCAGCAGCTCGGTATGGGGCAGCGCGCGGCGGTAGAAAATCGCATTGCCTTCCCGGCGGGTAGCCACCAGGTCGGCCTGGGCCAGCACCTTCAAATGGTGGCTCATGCCGGATTGGCCGATGGCAAAGATCTGCGCCAGTTCCAGTACGCCGAAGGAATCGTTGGCCAGTGCGCGCAACACGTTCAAGCGCAACGGATCGCCAGCGGCCTTGCACAAGGCTGCCAGTTCATCGCCGTCGTCGGGGCGCAGTGAGGGCATGGGTAGATTCATAAGGCCAGCAGTCTAGTGACGGGCGGAATGCATCGCAAGGCCAATATCAAAAAGTTTTGATATTGATCGATAAGTGGCGGTTATAAGCCGCCGCTATAACCTTTAGACGAACCGGCTAAAGGTTTCTGCAAGGGATTGATGACCAAAGCACAGGAAAAACGTCCTCAAGTGACTATCTGTCATTGCCCGCAGGCGGTGGCTGAGGGAAAATGCCGGTCCTTTTTTCCGTTTCTTTTCAGCAAACCCCAGGAGATCAGCGATGCCCAGCCGTCGTGAGCGTGCCAACGCCATTCGTGCCCTCAGCATGGATGCCGTGCAAAAAGCCAACAGCGGCCATCCCGGTGCCCCGATGGGCATGGCGGATATCGCCGAGGTGCTTTGGCGTGACTACCTGAAACACAACCCGAGCAACCCGTCGTTCGCCGACCGTGACCGCTTCGTGCTGTCCAACGGCCACGGTTCGATGCTGATCTACTCGCTGCTGCACCTGACCGGCTATGACGTCACCATCGACGACCTGAAAAGCTTCCGTCAACTGCACAGCCGCACCCCGGGCCACCCGGAATTCGGCTACACCCCAGGCGTCGAGACCACCACCGGTCCCCTGGGTCAAGGCCTGGCCAACGCCGTTGGCTTCGCGCTGGCTGAAAAAGTCCTGGGCGCGCAGTTCAACCGCCCTGGCCATGACATCGTCGATCACCACACCTACGTGTTCCTGGGTGATGGTTGCATGATGGAAGGCATTTCCCACGAAGTCGCTTCCCTGGCCGGCACCTTGGGCCTGGGCAAGCTGATCGCGTTCTACGATGACAACGGCATCTCCATCGACGGCGAAGTCGAAGGCTGGTTCACCGATGACACCCCTAAGCGTTTCGAAGCCTACAACTGGCAGGTGATCCGCAACGTCGACGGCCACGATCCGGAAGAGATCAAGACCGCCATCGACACCGCTCGCAAGAGCGCGCAGCCAACCCTGATCTGCTGCAAGACCACCATCGGTTTCGGTTCGCCGAACAAGCAGGGCAAAGAAGACTGCCACGGCGCCCCCCTGGGTGATGCGGAAATCGCCCTGACCCGTGAAGCCCTGAAGTGGAACCACGGCCCGTTCGAAATCCCGGCCGACATCTACGCCGAATGGGATGCCAAGGAAAAAGGCCTGGCCACCGAAGCCGAGTGGGACCAGCGTTTCGCGGCCTACTCCGCCGAATTCCCTGAGCTGGCCAATGAGCTGGTCCGTCGCCTCGCCGGTGACCTGCCTGCCGACTTCTCGGAAAAAGCCTCGGCCTACATCGCCGAAGTCGCGGCCAAGGGCGAAACCATCGCCAGCCGTAAAGCCAGCCAGAACACCCTGAACGCCTTTGGCCCGCTGCTGCCGGAGATCCTCGGCGGTTCGGCTGACCTGGCCGGCTCCAACCTGACCCTGTGGAAAGGCTGCAAGGGCGTGTCGGCGGAAGATGCCAGCGGCAACTACATGTACTACGGCGTACGTGAGTTCGGCATGAGCGCGATCATGAATGGCGTATCCCTGCACGGCGGCCTGGTGCCTTACGGCGCGACCTTCCTGATGTTCATGGAATACGCCCGCAACGCTGTACGCATGGCCGCGCTGATGAAGAAGCGCGTGATCCACGTGTACACCCACGACTCGATCGGCCTTGGTGAAGACGGCCCGACGCACCAGCCGGTCGAGCAGCTGACCAGCCTGCGCACCACGCCGAACCTGGATTGCTGGCGCCCAGCCGACGCGGTGGAATCCGCCGTGGCCTGGAAGCACGCCATCGAGCGCAAGGACGGCCCTTCGGCGCTGATCTTCTCGCGTCAGAACCTGCAGCACCAAGTGCGTACCGACGCGCAGATCGCCGACATCAGCCGTGGCGGCTACGTGCTCAAGGACTGCATCGGCGAGCCGGAGCTGATTCTGATCTCCACCGGTTCCGAAGTGGGCCTGACCGTTCAAGCTTATGACAAGCTGACTGCCCAAGGCCGCAACGTACGCGTTGTGTCCATGCCGTGCACCAGCGTGTTCGAAGCCCAGGACGCCGGCTACAAGCAATCGGTGCTGCCGTTGCAGGTCAGCGCGCGCATTGCCATCGAAGCGGCGCATGCCGACTACTGGTACAAGTACGTGGGCCTGGAAGGCCGCGTGATTGGCATGACCACCTACGGTGAGTCGGCGCCGGCGCCAGCGTTGTTCGAAGAGTTCGGTTTCACCCTGGAAAACATCCTGGGTCAGGCTGAAGAGCTGCTGGAAGACTAAAGCGCGAACGCGGTGGTCGACTGGCCGCCGCACCCCTTGTAGGAGCTGGCTTGCCAGCGATGGCGTCCGTCCAGCCAACATCCATGTTGAAGCTGATGGCCTCATCGCTGGCAAGCCAGCTCCTACAATGGTTTGTGTCGCCCATAATGCGAGAACCCCATGCCTCAACCGCGTCCCTACAAAGTTGCACTCAACGGCTACGGCCGCATTGGTCGTTGCGTCTTGCGTGCTCTGTTCGAGCGAGGGGCGGCGGCCGGGTTTGAAATTGTCGCGATCAATGATTTGGCCGACATGGCCAGCATCGAATACCTGACACGCTTTGACTCCACCCACGGTCGCTTCCCCGGCGAAGTACGGGTCGAAGGCGATTGTCTGCACATTAATGGCAACTGCGTGCAGGTCTTGCGCAGTGCCACCCCCGAAGGCATCGACTGGAAGGCATTGGGCGTCGACCTGGTGCTGGAATGTTCCGGTGTCTATCACACCCGTGCCGACGGCCAGCGTTTCCTCGACGCCGGCGCACCGCGTGTGCTGTTTTCCCAGCCGATGGCCAGCGAGGCGGATGTCGACGCCACCATCGTCTACGGCATCAATCAGGATTGCCTGACCGGCGATGAGCTGCTGGTGTCCAACGCTTCCTGCACCACCAACTGCAGCGTGCCGCTGTTGCGCCTGCTGGATCAGGCGATTGGCCTGGATTATGTGTCGATCACCACGATTCACTCGGCAATGAACGACCAGCCGGTGATCGACGCCTATCACCATGAAGACCTGCGTCGCACGCGTTCGGCGTTCCAGTCAGTGATTCCGGTGTCCACGGGCCTGGCTCGCGGTATCGAACGACTGTTGCCGGAACTTGCCGGGCGAATCCAGGCCAAAGCCGTACGGGTGCCGACGGTGAACGTGTCCTGCCTGGACATCACCATGCAAACCGTCAGTGACACCGATGCGACAGAGGTCAACCGGATCCTGCGCGACGCCGCCACCAGCGGCCCGCTCAAAGGCCTGCTGGCCTACACCGAGTTGCCGCACGCCAGTTGCGATTTCAATCATGACCCGCATTCGGCAATTGTCGATGCCAGCCAGACCCGCGTTTCCGGCCCGAGGCTGGTGAACATCCTGGCCTGGTTCGACAACGAATGGGGCTTTGCCAACCGAATGCTGGATGTTGCGGAACATTATCTGCACATCGCCTCTAAACAACCTCAACAGTAATTCAGGAACTGCGACCCATGACCGTGTTGAAGATGACCGACCTCGATCTGCAAGGTAAGCGCGTACTGATCCGCGAAGACCTCAACGTCCCAGTCAAGGACGGTGTTGTCACCAGCGATGCGCGAATCCTGGCCTCGCTGCCGACCATCAAGCTGGCCCTGGAAAAAGGCGCGGCCGTGATGGTCTGCTCCCACCTGGGTCGTCCGACCGAAGGTGAGTTCTCCGCCGAAAACAGCCTCAAGCCTGTCGCCGATTACCTCAGCAAGGCCCTGGGCCGCGACGTGCCGCTGGTGGCTGATTACCTGGGCGGTGTGGACGTGAAAGCTGGCGACATCGTGTTGTTCGAAAACGTACGCTTCAACAAGGGCGAGAAAAAGAACAGCGACGAACTGGCCCAGCAATATGCGGCGCTGTGCGACGTGTTCGTGATGGACGCGTTTGGCACCGCTCACCGTGCTGAGGGTTCGACCCACGGCGTGGCCAAGTTCGCCAAGGTTGCCGCCGCTGGCCCGCTGCTGGCTGCTGAACTGGACGCACTGGGCAAGGCGCTGGGCGCTCCGGCTCAGCCAATGGCTGCCATCGTGGCCGGCTCCAAGGTGTCCACCAAACTGGACGTGCTCAACAGCCTGAGCCAGATCTGCAACCAGTTGATAGTCGGTGGCGGCATCGCCAACACCTTCCTGGCCGCAGCCGGTCACCCGGTGGGCAAGTCCCTGTACGAACCGGACCTGCTCGACACGGCCCGTGCCATCGCCGCCAAAGTCAGCGTGCCATTGCCGGTCGACGTAGTGGTCGCCAAGGAATTTGCCGAAAGCGCCGAAGCCACCGTCAAGCTGATCGCTGATGTGGCCGCCGACGACATGATCCTGGACATCGGCCCACAAACCGCAGCCAACTTCGCCGAACTGCTGAAAGCCTCGCAGACCATTCTGTGGAATGGCCCGGTTGGCGTGTTTGAGTTCGACCAGTTCGGCAACGGCACCAAAGTGCTGGCCAAGGCCATCGCAGAAAGCTCGGCTTTCTCCATCGCCGGCGGCGGCGACACCCTGGCAGCTATCGATAAATATGGCGTTGCTGACCAAATCTCCTACATTTCTACCGGTGGCGGCGCGTTCCTTGAATTCGTCGAAGGCAAAGTTCTGCCGGCCGTGGAAGTGTTGGAAACCCGAGCCAAAGGCTGAGGCTCGTGATCCGGAAAAGGAGTGTTCCCATGATCAAGTCGTTGGCAATGGTGATCGCAGCGGGCCTGTTGGCCGGCTGCGGCAGCACGCCAAACGCAGAGCCGGACGCTGGCAAGCCTGCGGCACAGCAGAAAAAGAGCTGCTACCAGGCGGACTGGCAAGCCGAGACCATGCCGGTGATCAACAAGCGCATCGGCAACGAACGGCTGGAGAAATACGACGCCGCGCCCAACGGTCAGGAACAGGGTTGCCCTTGACGGGTCTGATCAACTGGCGGCCATCGGTCGCCTCACGAGGATTGGCAATGAAAGGCGTTTTCGCCCTGGCAGCCCTGGCCCTGTTGGCCGGCTGCAGCAGCATGAACTTGTTCAGCAACAAGGCAGAAACTGCCGACAAGTGGACCACGTGGACCTGCGACAGCAAAGCCGAGGTGAACTGGCGCTTTGCTAATCAGGCCAAATCCGAGGTGGATGTCCGTTTGGGCGGTTCCGACCAGGTTTACCGCCTCAAGCAGGACGTTGCCGCCTCGGGCGTGCTGTACAGCGACGGCCAATTGGCGTTTCACACAAAAGGTGAGGAAGGCCTGGTTTACTGGGTTGCCACCGATGATTTGATCGGGCGCGGCTGCAAAGCGCAGTAAGCCTGACAGCAATAACGATTCAGCAGGCCAGGTATTGAAAGCCTGGCCGGCAATAACTTGAATAGCAGCCGCCGCTACGGCAGGCTTGCACGATTAACGACCCTCGACCGGGAGAGACAACACAATGGCACTTATCAGCATGCGTCAAATGCTGGACCACGCAGCCGAGTTCGGCTATGGCGTCCCAGCCTTTAACGTCAACAACCTTGAGCAGATGCGCGCCATCATGGAAGCCGCTGACAAGACCGACTCCCCCGTGATCGTCCAGGCCTCGGCCGGTGCCCGCAAATACGCCGGTGCCCCGTTCCTGCGTCACCTGATCCTCGCCGCAATCGAAGAATTCCCGCACATCCCGGTGTGCATGCACCAGGACCACGGCACCAGCCCTGACGTGTGCCAGCGCTCCATCCAACTGGGCTTCAGCTCGGTGATGATGGACGGTTCCCTCGGCGAAGACGGCAAGACCCCGACCGACTACGAGTACAACGTACGTGTCACCCAACAAACCGTGGCCATGGCCCACGCCTGCGGCGTATCGGTTGAAGGCGAGCTGGGCTGCCTGGGTTCTCTGGAAACCGGCATGGCCGGCGAAGAAGACGGCATCGGCGCCGAAGGCGTGCTGGATCACAGCCAAATGCTGACCGACCCGGAAGAAGCCGCGGACTTCGTGAAAAAGACCCAAGTTGACGCCCTGGCCATCGCCATCGGTACCAGCCACGGCGCTTACAAGTTCACCAAGCCGCCTACCGGCGACGTGCTGGCCATCGACCGCATCAAGGAAATCCACAAGCGCATCCCTAACACCCACCTGGTGATGCACGGTTCTTCCTCGGTCCCGCAAGAGTGGCTGGCAATCATCAACCAGTACGGCGGCGACATCAAAGAAACCTACGGCGTGCCGGTTGAAGAAATTGTTGAAGGCATCAAGTACGGCGTGCGCAAGGTCAACATCGACACCGACCTGCGTCTGGCGTCCACTGGCGCGATGCGCCGCCTGATGGCCACCAACCCAAGCGAGTTCGACCCGCGTAAGTTCTTCGGCGCGACCGTGACCGCGATGCGTGATGTGTGTATCGCGCGCTACGAGGCCTTTGGCACTGCCGGTAATGCTTCGAAGATCAAACCGATCTCGTTGGAAGCGATGTACCAGCGTTATTTGAAAGGTGAGTTGAACGCCAAGGTGAATTAAGCCTCAGCGTTTATAAAAGAAGCCCGCAGCGATGCGGGCTTTTTTTGTGGCTGCGATTCAGTCGTGATCAATATCCAACTTGGCAAACGTCACCCGTGCGCCTTCCTTGCTATCCCCACTGTTATCCTGCACATAGGCGCCTGCCTTGAAGTACAACGGCTTCGCTCCCCACGCTGCACCAATGCGCTCATTCCACTCCCCATCCGCCGCATACACGCTGAGCAGTCCGGCTTTGTTGAGGTTGATCACGTAGGTAAAGCTCTTCTCCAGCGGCACATTCGACGCAACGATGATCACCCGTCCTTCATCCTCATCCGGGCGCATGCGCACTTTGGCGACGATATTGCCGGTCTGGGTCTTTTCCTTGAATTGATACTCCAGTTTGATCAGGGGCTTCTGGCTGTCATAGGCATGGATCTGCCCGATGACAATCTTGCCGGTGGAAGGCACCTGATTGACCTCCAGCGTGGCGCGCAGGAAGTTGTCCGCGTCGGGGTAGGTCCAGTTGCGCAACCGCCCATCGGCGTAGGTTTCACGCAATTCGCTGCGCGGGTACACGGCATTCTCGGTGCGAGTGCCGGTGACGGGTGTCCAGAATTGCACGTTGCTGCCTTCGGCCTGGAAATACTGGTCTTTGAAGCCGTTCATCAGCTTCGGGGTGTCGATGGTCGCGGGCGGGGAGCCTACCGGGATGCTGAGGTTCCAGGTGGAAAGGTCGATCATGGCATTTGCCTTTTTACGGAAGGTGAAGGCTTTGGCCCGTGGGCCAGACAGGTTCTTTATAGGTGGTGTTAACCGTCTTGTTAAACGTTTGCTGGCAATTTATTGGCGTCAAAGGAATGCCAAAAAGCCATGTTTCCCATGAATCGTGGGCTGTAGCGGTTGACCGTTAGTCGGCTTCCTGAAAATTGGCGCAATGATGGCACTGCCGTTACTTCTGCTTTTTTGGAACCGGGGATAGAGTGAGGCCTCAGCGTTTGTCCGGGTTTTCTCTCAGAATTGACCGGAGTGGCTCCCAAGGAAGAGACGTAGCATGGAATGCGCTCCACACCACGGCGATGGCAGTTCGGTTCTTCTGGTGGTCGATGACTACCCGGAAAATCTCATCAGCATGCGTGCGCTTTTGCAGCGCGAAGACTGGCGGGTGATTACCGCCGCTTCCGGCCTGGAAGCCTTGGAGCTACTGCTCGCTCACGAAGTCGACCTAGTGTTGCTGGACGTGCGGATGCCCGGCATGGACGGTTTTGAAGTGGCACGGCTGATGCGTGGCAGCCAACGCACACGCATGACGCCAATCATCTTCCTCACGGCCAACGCCCAGTCGCCCGCAGCGGTGCTGGAAGGCTATGCCAGTGGTGCCGTCGATTATCTGTTCAAGCCGTTTGACCCGAATATCCTCAAGCCCAAGGTCCAAGCCCTGTTGGAGCACCAGCGTAATCGCCGTGCCTTGCAGCGCCTGAGCCATGAACTTGAGTCCGCCCGTGCCTTTAATGCCTCGGTGCTGGATAACGCCGCCGAGGGCATTCTGGTGGTAGGCGAGGGCAGTGTGATCGAGTACGCCAACCCGGCTATTTCGCGGCTGCTGAATGCCACCATGACGGAATTGCAGGGAGAGAGCTTCCTGAGTTTTCTGCAAAAACCCCATGTGCCGGCCTGGCTGGGGTTCGCGATGTTCGAGGCGTACCGCAAAGGCGAAACGTGGCGCCAGCATGACGCCATTTTACGCACCGGTCGCGGTCAGCAGGTGCCGGTGGCGCTGTCTTGCGCGCCGTTGCCTGCGGAGCAGAAGGCCATGGTGGTGACGGTGCTGGACATGTCCGAAGTGCGTCATCTGCACCAGCAACTGGAGTTTCAGGCCGTCACCGACCCGTTGACCGGGTTGTTGAACCGGCGTGGTTTCCACCAGGCAGCAGAGAACACACTGCTGCGCAGCGAGCGTAATGAGCTATCTCTGGTGTTGCTGTATCTGGACCTGGATGGCTTCAAGCGGGTTAATGACTCGTTGGGACATGACGCAGGCGACCGGGTGTTGCGCTGGGTCTCGGAACAGATGCAGGCCTGTTTGCGATCTGGCGACATGCTCGGGCGCATGGGTGGGGATGAATTCACGGCATTGCTGGAACTGGAATTCCCGGAGCAAGCTGCGAAGATTGCGGAAAAACTGATCGAACGAGTGTCGGTGTGCCAGCAGATCGACGGCCTGGATGTGATGCTGGGTGTCAGCATCGGTATCGCCACGTTCCCGGATTGTGGCTCGGACCTGAACGGCCTGCTGCGCGCCGCTGACATTGCGATGTACGAAGCCAAGCGCGCGGGCCGTCAGCAATATCGCTACTACGACCAGGAAATGAACGGCCGCGCCCGCTCGCGCCTGATGCTCGAAGACAGTGTGCGCACGGCGATTCAGAACAAGGATTTCACCCTGGTCTATCAGCCTCAAGTTTCTCTGGAGGACGGCCGCCTGCGTGGCGTTGAAGCGCTGTTGCGCTGGCAGCATCCGAGTGTTGGCGATGTACCTCCGGGGTTGTTTCTGCCGTTGCTGGAAGAGGCGCGGTTGATCAGCCAGCTCAGCACCTGGATTTATCAACAGGTCGCCGCGCAGCGCCAAGTGTGGCAAGCAACGTTTGGTGATGAGCTGGTGCTGAGCGTGAGTCTGTCCAGCAACCAGTTCAATATGCCCAACCTGGCCAGCCAACTGCAGCAGGTGATGGAGCGACATGGGTTGCAGGGGCGACAGTTGGAGGTGGAAATCAGCGAAGACTGCCTGATGAGTAACCTGGAAGAGTCGACCAAGCAGCTCAAGCTGTTGCGCCAGATCGGCGTGCGCATTGCCCTGGATGACTTTGGCCTGGGCAATTGCTCCCTGGCGCATCTGCGCGATCTGGCGTTCGATACGCTCAAGCTCGACCCGCAATTGGTTGCGCGCCTGCCGGGTTCCGCGCGCGACGCGGTGATGGCGCGCAGCATCATTGAGCTGTGTGGGCATTTTGAGGTTGTGGTGGTGGCTGAGGGCGTCGAAACCCAGGAGCAAGCCCAATGGCTCAAGGCCAACGGTTGCCCGTTTATCCAAGGCCCTTTGGCGGCGCAGCCGTTGATGGCCGAGGAAGTGACGGACTGGTGCCGCGCCCGTCTGGGCTGAATTCGTTACACTGACGGCCATCCGAACCTGTTGCAGACCCCATGACCGCGCTGAAATACCACCAGGCCTATCCCGCCGCCCTCCAGGAACAAGTGCGCCAACTGATTGCCAAGGACCAGTTGGGTGCCTATCTGGAACAACGTTACCCCGAACGCCACGCCGTACAGAGCGACAAGGCGCTGTACGCTTACGCCCTGGCCTTGAAGCAGGAACACCTGCGCAACGCGCCGGCCATCGACAAGGTGTTGTTCGATAACCGCCTGGACCTGACGCACCGCGCCCTCGGCCTGCACACCACGATCTCCCGGGTGCAGGGCGGCAACCTCAAGTCGAAAAAAGAGATTCGCATTGCCGCGCTGTTCAAGGAAGCCGCGCCGGAGTTTCTGCGCATGATCGTCGTGCACGAACTGGCGCACTTCAAGGAGTCGGACCACAACAAAGCGTTCTATAAACTCTGTGAGTACATGATGCCGGGCTACCATCAGGTGGAATTCGACCTGCGCGTCTACCTCACGTACCGCGACCTGCAGGGCAAACCCTGACCACAAGGCGACCGACCATGGATGTGAGCAAGACCAAGAGCAGCTTCTACCGCCGCCTGTATGTGGCTTACCTGATCGACAGCGGGCAGGCCAGCAATGTCCCGGCGTTGACCGACGTTACCGGCATGCCCCGGCGCACGGCGCAGGACACGATTGCGGCGTTGGCCGACCTGGATATCTTGTGTGAATTCGAGCAGGAGGACGGTGCCCGCAACCACGCCGGGCACTATCGGATTCGCAACTGGGGAGCGATCGATCGGCGCTGGATCGAAGCAAATCTGGCGCAGATCAAGCAGGTGCTGGGTTACCCCTGACCTTTTCGCATGCCAATGTGCGGAATGTCATCCTCAAGGTATTCCTCACCCGCCACCACAAATCCATAACGCCCGTAGTAGCCCTGCAAATGCGCCTGGGCTGACAGGAAAATCGGTGTTTCAGGCCAGATGTCCTCAATCCGCTTGAGTGTTTCTTCCATCATCCGATGCCCCAATCCGGTGCCACGCGCCACCGGTGCCACAATCACGCGGCCGATCACCACGTCACCGCCTTGAGTCTCTGGGTCCAACAGGCGCAGGTAGGCCACCAGTTGGTCGTCCTGCCAGGCCATCAAATGGTGGGTGTCGCCGGAAAGATCCTGCCCGTCGAGATCCTGGTAGACGCATTTCTGCTCGACAACGAAGACCTCGTTGCGCAGGCGCAAGATGGCGTAAAGCTGCTCCTTGCCCAGGACATCGTGGTGCTTGCAAACCCATTCAACGGTCATGGCATGTTCTCTATATAGATGTCTGTTGCGGATAGTAAGCGCGGCAGGCGTTTGTGTCTAAATCGGCTATTTTTGTGAGTGAAATCAAATTGCCATCATTGAGTGCGTCCTGCGCCGGTTTCTTTGTGTAATCTGAGCTACTGTTAGAACCTCAGGCCCCGCCTGAGCTAAGGCCACCGCCTGCCTGCCAAGGACTTTGAGCATGCCGCGATTCTCTCGTGCCGTTGCTTTGATTGGAGTGTTGCTACTGGTTCAGCCAGCGTTCGCGCAACGTCTGCGCCTGGTAGCGGATGCCTGGCCACCCTTTACCGACGCCACCTTGATCAATGGCGGGCTGGCCACCGATATCGTCAGCACTGCCCTGGCCCGCGCGGGTTATGCCAGTGACTTCGAACAGGTGCCTTGGGCCCGGGCGTTGATGGGCGTGGGCGACGGTCGTTATGACGTTTTGGTGAACGCCTGGTATGACGATGCGCGCACGCAGTTTGGGCAATTCTCCGACGAGTACCTGCTCAACCGCGTGCGTTTCATCAAGCGGCGTGACGATCCCATTGAATTCCAGAACCTTGAGCAACTGCACGACTACCCCATCGCGGTGGTGCGTGGGTATGCCTATTCATCGGCGTTCGATGGCGATGCGCAGTTGCAGAAAGTGCCGGTGCACAATTTCGCCATGGCGGTGCGCATGCTCGCGGCGCAGCGGGTTCGGCTTACGGTGGAGGACGAATATGTGGCGCGTTATTACCTGTCGCGTGAATCGGCTCGGGTGCGCAATTCGGTGGAGTTTTTACCCAAGCCGTTGAGCGAAAACAGCCTGCATATCCTGGTGAGTTTGAAGAACCCCGAGCATGAACAGATCGTCGCCAGCTTTGATCGAGAGATTGCCAAGATGAAGGCCGATGGCAGTTATGCGCGGTTGATGAAGCAGCATGGGATGTAGCGGCCTAAGCCGCGCTGGTGTCCTTGATCAGGTGCGCCGCCAGCGTGCGCAACGGCCCCAGTTGACGACAAATCAATGCCAATTGCGTCTGCACCAATCGCTGCCCCTCATCGATCTCATCCGGCATCTGCTCCAGGTCGGCTGCCAACGCTTCCTCGGCATCGCTCTGGATCGCAATCGGCTGCTTGTTGGCCAATCCCGTGGCGATTTCATCGATGCTTGCCGCCAAGGTATTCCCGGCGCCATCGATCAGATGTTCACGCACCTCGGCCGGCAACTGGGTTTCGCGGTGCGCGCCCAGCCCTGACAAATAGCTGAGCAACGTGTGCGACAGCACCAGGAAGCGGAAGCCCACATCCGCCTCCTTACGGAAGTGCCCAGGCTCCATCAACATGTTCGCCAGGGTGGTCGACAGCGCCGCATCGGCGTTGTGTGCATTGCGTCGGGCCAGACGGTAGGCCAGGTCGTCGCTTTTGCCGGCGGCGTACTGCTGCATGATCTGGCGCAGGTAGATGCTGTTGCAGGTCAGGGTGTTGGCCAACACCTTGTTCAAGCGGCGGCCCTGCCAGTCCGGCAGGAACAGGAATACCGCCAGGCCCGCAATCAAGCTGCCGAGCAGGGTATCGAACAGACGCGGCAGGAACAGCCCGTAACCGTCACCCACCTGGTTGAAGCAGAACAGCACCATCAGCGTGATAGCGGCGGTGGCCAGCGTGTAGCGGGTGGTGCGGTTGATAAAGAACACCAGGCCGGCGGCGATGGCGAACATCGACTGCACCAACGGGCTCGGGAACAGATCGAACAGCGCCCAGGCAACAGTAAGGCCGATGGCGGTGCCGATGATCCGCTGGCCGAGCTTGCGCCGCGTGGCGCCGTAGTTCGGTTGGCACACGAACAGCGTGGTCAGGATGATCCAGTAGCCTTGGGAGGCGTGAATCGCATGCAACATGCCGTAGCCCACGGTCAGCGCCAGGGACAGGCGCAGGGCATGGCGGAACAGCAACGAGGTGGGCGTCATCTGCGTACGCAGGCGCGTCCACATTTCCTTGAGGTTGCGCGGGGCGCGGTCCAGCAGGTTGCTGTCGGTGGCGTCCGCCAGGCTGTCGGGGTTGCTGGCGTCGCCCAGCAGGCGGTCCAGGGTGGACAAGTTGGCCGCCAGCGCGCGCAACGAGCGCAGCAGGCCGCGCCAGGCCGGGTTGCTCTGGATGCGCAGGTGTTCCAGGGAGGCGTTTAGGTCACCCAGGGCCTCGGCGAAGCTGTCGTCATAGATGAACGGCTGGCGCAGCTGGATCGACTCGGCCAGGGCCTGGCACGCCTTGCCCTGCTGGCGCAGCAGGCGCTGGCAACGGAACAGTACATCGCTGTGGAAGAAGGCCTCGGCCAGGGCGTTGTAGGGATAATGGGACGAGCTGGCGCGTTCGTGGATGTCTTGGGCGAGGAAGTACAGCTTGAGGTAGCGGCTGACTTTCGAGCCAGGGCGACCATTGCCCACGCGGTGCAGGATGATTTCCTTCGCCGCATTCAGCGCGGCCACAACCCGCCCATTTTGCTGGGCCAGTTCCAGGCGGCGCGCTTCCACGTCCAGCTGGCGAATCGGCTCGAACAGCGACGACTTGAGCTTGAGGTAACGCCCCAGCTCGCGAAACAACCGCGCCAGGCTTTGCTGCACCGGCTGGTTGGAAAACAGCGCCTGCCACAGCACCGACAGTGCGCCGTACCAGGCCGCACCGGCCACCAGCAGCAGCGGCTCGTGCCAGAAGTCGGAAACGGCGCCGCCACGCTGGTCCACGCCGATCATGGTGTACACCGACAGGATCAGCGTTGCCGATGCGATCGCGCCATAGCGCTCGCCCAAGGCGCCGAGCATGGTCAGGCAGAAGGTGGCAAGGGCCAGGGAGATCGCGAAGATCCAGGGATAAGGGAACAGCAGCTCCACCGACAGCGCGGCAATGCTGAAACACACCAGCGTCACCGCCAGGGCATTGAGACGGCCTTGCCAACTGTCATCGGTCTCGGCCAGGGCGCTGGCGATAATCCCCAGGAACAATGGGATCAGCAGCGTCATTTCATCCTGATACCAGCACAGCGCCATGCTGCCGGTGAGGGCGATGAACACCCGAATGCTGTAACTGAATTTATCCAGCGCCCACAGGCGCCGCATGGACTGCTTGAACGAGGTCGATGACATGAAGTCTGGAGTCTTCCGGGACGATGCCGCTAAATTGAGCTATCAAGGACGCCACGGCAAGCGTGGCGATCACATCCAACAGCAAAATTTATTCCACTGCGCCGATCAGGCGTACTGCGCCGCCGCGTAACCTGAAGCCCAGGCCCACTGGAAGTTGAAGCCACCCAGGTGACCGGTCACATCCAGCACTTCACCGATAAAGTACAGACCGGGGCTTTTCAGCGATTCCATGGTCTTGGACGACACTTCCCGTGTGTCCACACCACCCAGCGTGACTTCCGCCGTGCGATAACCCTCGGTGCCTGCCGGCACCAATTGCCAGTTGCCGAGTTTTTGCGCGATGTCGGCAATTTCGGCGTGGGTGTACTGCTTCATCGGCTTGGACGCAAACCAGGTGTCCGCCAGCAGGTTGGCCATCTTCTTGGTGAAGATCTCGCCCAGCAGGGTTTTCAGCTCGCTGTTGGGACGCTCGACCTGTTGCTGTTGCAGCCAAGTGTGGGCGTCATGGTCGGGCAGCAGGTTGATTTCCACCGTGTCGCCGGATTCCCAATACGAAGAAATCTGCAGGATCGCCGGCCCACTCAGGCCGCGGTGGGTGAACAGGATGTTTTCGCGAAAGCTCTGGCCGTTGCAGCTCACCAGGCAATCCACCGACGTGCCCGACAACTCGCCGCACAAGTCCTTGAGCTGATCGGTGATGGTGAACGGTACCAGCCCGGCGCGCGTCGGCAGCAGTTCGTGGCCGAATTGCTTGGCCACCTGATAACCAAAACCGGTGGCGCCCAGGGTGGGAATCGACAGGCCGCCGGTGGCGATCACCAGGGATTCGCAGCGCAGCTCACCCAGGGTGGTCTGCAACTGGTAGCCGCTGTCGAGCTTGGCGATTTCCTGGATCGATGTGTCCAGATGCAGGCTCACGCCGACCTGGATGCACTCATCGAGCAGCATGCCGAGGATGTCGCTGGACTTGTTATCGCAGAACAGTTGGCCGAGCTTCTTCTCGTGGTACGGCACGCCGTGCTTGGCCACCAGCCCGATAAAGTCCCATTGGGTGTAGCGGGCCAGGGCGGATTTGCAGAAATGCGCGTTATGCGAGAGGAAGTTGGCCGGCTCGGTGTACATATTGGTGAAATTGCAGCGGCCACCACCGGACATCAGGATCTTCTTGCCGGCCTTGTTGGCATGGTCGATCAACATCACCTTGCGTCCACGCCCGGCGGCGGTCAGGGCGCACATCAAGCCTGCGGCGCCGGCGCCAATGATCACAACTTCGGTCGAGCGCACAGCAGTGTCCTCACAAAAACTTGATATGAAATGCAATTGAATGTGGGAGAGGGCTGTTGTGGTGAGCGGGCTTGCCCCGCGCTGGAGTGCGTAGCGCTCCCAAGATTTTGGGGCTGCTTCGCAACCCAGCGCGGGGCAAGCCCGCTCACCACAGCAAGCCCGCTCCCACAATGGGTCTCCATTGGATTGGAGAGTGTTACAAAATTCGTACGCGCAACGAGCGGCCCTTGATCTTGCCGTCGTTCAAGCGCTGCAATGCCTGCTTGGCGATCCCGCGCTCCACGGCCACGAAGGCCTGGAAATCAAAGATCGCGATCTTGCCGACCTGGGCACCCGGGATGCCCGCTTCACCGGTCAGTGCGCCAAGGATGTCGCCTGGACGAACCTTGTCTTTACGCCCGGCCGCAATGCACAGGGTGCTCATCTGTGGCAGCAACGGACCACCGCTTTGCGGCTTGAGGTTGTCCAGTTGGTCCCAGTTCAACGGCGACTTCTGCAGTTGCTCGATGGCCTGGGCGCGGTGCGCTTCGGACGGGGCGACCAGGCTGATGGCGATGCCGGTCTCACCGGCACGACCGGTACGGCCGACGCGGTGGATGTGGATTTCCGAGTCGCGGGCCAATTCGACGTTGATCACCATGTCCAGCGAATCAATGTCCAAACCACGGGCGGCAACGTCGGTAGCGACCAGCACTGAGGTACTGCGGTTGGCGAACATCGCCAGCACCTGGTCACGGTCGCGCTGTTCCAGGTCGCCATGCAGGCCGACGGCGGAAATACCCTTGGACGTCAGGTGATCCACGGTTTCCTGCACTTGCTGCTTGGTGAAGCAGAACGCCACGCAGGAGGCCGGGCGGAAATGCGCCAGGACTTTGGTCACCGCGTCCATGCGCTCTTCCGGCGAGATCTCGAAGAAACGCTGCTCGATCTGGTCATCGGAGTGGAACGCTTCGGCTTTCACTTGCTGCGGCGCGCGCATGAACTTGGAGGCCAACTGCTTGATGCTCACCGGGTAGGTGGCCGAGAACAGCAGGGTCTGGCGGCGTGGCGGGGTCTTGCTGATGATGTCTTCGATGGCGTCGTAGAAGCCCATGTCGAGCATGCGGTCGGCTTCGTCGAGGATCAGCGTGTTCAGGCCGTCGAGTACCAGCGAGCCCTTGCGCAAGTGCTGCTGGATACGGCCTGGCGTGCCGACGATAACGTGGGCGCCGTGTTCCAAGGAAGCGATCTGCGGGCCAAGGGACACGCCGCCGCACAGGGTCAGCACCTTGATGTTGTCTTCGGCACGGGCCAGACGGCGGATTTCCTTGGCGACCTGGTCGGCCAGCTCACGGGTCGGGCACATCACCAGGGCCTGGCAGCCGAAGTAGCGCGGGTTGATCGGGTTCAACAGGCCGATGCCGAAGGCGGCGGTCTTGCCGCTGCCAGTCTTGGCCTGGGCAATCAGGTCCAGCCCCTTGAGGATCACCGGCAAGCTTTGCGCCTGGATCTGCGTCATCTCGACATAACCCAGCGAGTCGAGGTTAGCCAGCATGGCGGCGGACAGGGGCAAAGTATTAAAAGCGGTGGCGATGGTAGTCACGGGACTGGCTCTGCAAAACAAAATGTCGCGCAGTGTACCAGCCCTGTGGGATTTTCCCCGCAAGTTCTAGACGAGAAGCCTGTTAATGCTCGATATGCTGCTCGGGACTGGCTGCACGCTTGCCGTCTTTTGGCGACAGTTGCAGGAAGATCGCCGCCGCCAGCATCGCCATGATGCCCACCGTGAGGAAGGTCAGTTGGAACGCGCCGAGGACCGTGCTCACGCCGTCATTGCCGGTTTCAGCGGTAAATCCGCCGAGCAGTGCACCGGCGCAGGCGACCCCGAGGCTCAACGACAACTGCGCCACCACCGACAGCAAACTGTTGCCGCTGCTGGCCTGGGCGTCATCGAGGTCGATCAGGGTGACGGTGTTCATCGCGGTGAATTGCAGCGAGTTGATCGCCCCCAATACCGCCAGCATGCCCAGTAGCAGCGGGTAGGGCGTGTGTTCTGTGACCAATCCCATGCTCGCCAGCATGATGCCCAGCGCCAGGGTGTTGCCAGTCAGCACGATGCGGTAGCCCAAGCGTTCGATCAGCGGGCGTGCCACGGACTTGGCAAACATCGCCGCCGCCGCCAGGGGCAGCATGCTCATGCCGGCTTCCGACGGTGAATACCCCAGCGCCACTTGCAACAGCAGCGGCACCAGGAACGGCAGGGCGCCGCTGCCCAGCCGCGCGAACAGGTTGCCGAGGATGCCCACGGCAAAGGTGCGGGTCTTGAACAGCACCGGCGAGAACAGTGGGTTATCGATATGCCCGGCGCGCAGCCAATATGCCGCCAGGCACGCGAGGCCGCCGAACAGCAGCAACATCACCCGCAGGTGCGGCAAGTGCAGCTCGCCCAGGCCTTCCATGGCGATGGTGATCAACACCATCGCGGCGCCAAACAGCAGGAAGCCGATCCCGTCGAAGCGCGTGCGTTCACTGCCACGCAGGTCGGGGATGAATTTCCACACGGCGTAGCAGCCGATCATGCCCACCGGCAGGTTGATCAGGAAGATCCAGTGCCACGTCAGGTATTGCACCATCCAGCCGCCCATGGTCGGGCCGAGCAACGGGCCGAGCAAACCGGGAATGGTGATGAAGCCCATGATGCGCACCAGTTCGGAGCGCGGATACGCACGCAACACCACCAGCCGGCCCACGGGCAGCATCAGCGCACCGCCCAGGCCTTGGATCACCCGAGCGCCCACCAGCATGGTCAAGCTGCTGGATAGCGCGCACAGCAGTGAGCCAATGCTGAACAGCATGATTGCGCCGAAGAAGATTTTCTTGGTGCCGAAGCGGTCGGCGATCCAGCCCGAGGCCGGGATCAGCAAGGCGACGGTGAGCATGTAGGCGATCACCACCCCTTGCATGCGCAGCGGGTTTTCCGCGAGGTCCCGGGCCATGGCCGGTAATGCCGTGTTGAGGATCGTCCCGTCCAGCGACTGCATGAAGAAGGCAATCGCGACCACCCAGGGGAGCCAGCGGGCGGTCTTGGCATCGAGCGGGACGCGGTTCGGCATGGAAACCCTTTTTGGTTAGCAGGCTATGTGTTGGCGATTATGCGCCATTCGTCGCGCGTTTTCCCACCAGGAAATCCAGCAGTTCACGGTGCACCGCCACGGCGGCTTCGTTGGATTCAAGGTCGAGCAAGTGGCCAGTATGTTCGGCCACAGCAAAACTGCTGCGCCCCACGTATTGCTTGAACAACTGGGCCTCGGCGGCGGGGGTGTATTCGTCCAGGGCGCCGTTGAGGAAGTGCACCGGCGTTTCAATCTGCCGCAGTGCCGGCAGGTAGTTGCCATCGCCCAAGGCCAACACTTGGTGGATATGAAAACGCGCCTGGCGGTATTCGGTGGTGGCCATGGTCGACAAGTGCCGGTGGTTGTTGCGCTTGAGCCGGGGCGACAAATACTTGCCCACGGTTTCATTGAGCAAGTGGCCGACGGCGGACTTGTCGTCCGCTTCGATCAATACGCGTACACGTTCCACATAGTCGAGCATGGCTTGGTTGAGGTTGGGCGCGAGGGCCATCACCACTGAGCTTTCGATGGAGGGCGGGTTGTGCGCCAGGGTCAGCAACGTGGAGATGCCGCCCCAGGAGGCCGACACCAGATGGTTGACCTGGAAGCGCTCGACCAGGGCGCGCAGCATCTGCACCTCGTCGTCCTTGGTCACCAGGTCAAGGTCAGTGTTGTGTTCGCGGGAATAGCCGGAGAACGGCAGGTCGAACAGCAACACATTGAAGTGCTCGGCCAGGCATTTGCTGGTGCGAGCGAAGGAGCGCGTAGTGGACAGCGCGCCGTTGACCATCAGGATGGTCTTTTTTTGCGAATCGTTTCCCAGTTGCTCAACATGAACGTTGTAGTGCTTGAACAGCTTTTCAATGACAAAACTTCCATGGTTCATGTCAACGCTCCAGCTTGCCCTTCCCGGGCAAGGTCGTGCTCTCGTGGGTGGGGGTGGCGGGATGCCACTAACCCTTATAACGAGGTTTTTTAAGCGCGACAACTGAGCACGCTGGAGCAAGCGTGAGATGGGATTTGACGGTAGGAAGGATTGAGTCGAGGTGTCGGAAGTAACCGCAAGACAGTGTGGGAGCGGGCTTGCTCGCTCCCACAAGGGTTTTTTATTTACAAGGTTAAGGTCAGGCGTTTGACCAAGGCCCCTGGCAGCAGATTTGAGGCGGTGTTGCGCTGGCTGTAGGTGCTGGCCGACAGCAGCAGTTCCCGATCAGCGGTCAGCGCTTCCAACTGCGCGCCGAGCAGGTTGTAGACGCTGTCATCAAAACGCATGGTGCTGACCGGCGCCTTGATCTCGCCGTCTTCCACCCAGAAGGTGGCGAAGCGCGTCATGCCGGTCAGGCGGGCCGCCGGCAGGTCCGAATAGTTCAGGTACCACAGGTTGCTGATGTACAACCCGGTGCCCAACTGCTTGAGGATATCGGCCTGGGCCAAGTTGCCGGCGGCCATCTGTAACGCGCTGGGCGATTCATCGCTGCTTGCGCCGTTAGTGCTCAAACCATATTCAGCCGCGCTGCGCGAGTTGATCAATTGGCCATCGGCTTGCCCCGCCTTGATCAGCGTGACGTCGCCGCGCGGGTAACCTTCGGTGGAAAACGCCTGGCTCAGGGAGCCGCTGATCTGTTCCGCAACTGTCACCAGCGGGCTCAGGGACTGTTCACCGGCATACAGCTTTTGCAGCGAACTGCCCTTGCTGGCGATGGCTTGGGCGGAAAACCCGCCCCAGGTGATGATGCTGATGATTTCTTCAATCGCCGCCGGGGCGAGGTAGGCGCGATAGTGTCCGGGGGCCAGCTTGTGCAGTGGACGGCCGAGGAACTCAAGCTGCTCGCGGGCCTGCTGGAAGCGCGCGGCAAACTCGGCGCTGTCCCAAGTGTGCCCGGCGTAGCTGGCCTTTACCGCTTCGCCATTGGCGTGGAACAGACTGAAGTCGAAGTTGAAGCTATTGGCCTGGTGCCAGCCGAAGGCGCCCGATGAACTGGCAAAGCCCCGGCTGATGGGGCCGGCCGCATAAAAGCCGACCAGGTCCACGCCTTGGGCGGCCCGGCTGATGTCTTCCAGTACTTGGGCCAGTTCCGGCAGCGGGCGAGTTTGTTCGTTGTTGCTTTGCCAGGCGTTGTGGTTCAGCAGCAGGTACGGGTCTTGTGGCAGCAGCGGCAGGGTTTCGCGCAACTGTTGCAGGCCATCGGCCAAACGCTGGCGGTCCAGCTCGGGCTCGCCGGCAAGGGTGATGCCGAGGTCGGCGTGGCGGCCATCGTTGATCAGTTTCAGGTTGAGGCTGGCCTGTTGCACCTGGCCCGCCTGGCGCACCTTGGCGTGATTGAAGCGCACGAATTCGGACGCTTCATCCGCATAGCCGAGGTGGAATTGTTCATTGTCGGTGATGGCGTGTTTGAGCCACTCCACCAATGCCTTGAAGTTGTTCATCAGGCGTCTCCCCCAAATACGTCGACATCACTGAATACGCAGGCCGGTGACGCATGGCCGACGCGGATCACCTGATTGGGTTCGCCTTTGCCGCAGTTCGGCGTGCCCAGGACCTTGAAGGTGCTGGCGTCACCGACCGCGCTGAGGTTGCGCCAGAAGTTGGCAGAAATGGCGCGGTAGTTAGGGTTCTTCACCACACCTTTCAGCTCGCCGTTCTCGATCAATTGACCCCATTCGCAGCCGAACTGGAATTTGTTGCGCGCATCGTCGATGGACCATGAGCGGTTGGTCGACATCAGGATGCCGCTTTCAATACCGCCGATCAGTTGTGCCAGGCTCTTGTCGCCCGCTTCGATGTTCAGGTTGGCCATGCGGTCGATGGGCGCACGGTTCCAACTGCTGGCCCGGCTATTGGCCACGCCGCTCATACCCGAACGGAATTGCGACAGCGCACCGCCCAGCGGTTTGAGCAGCAACCCTTCGCGGATCAGGAACTGCTTGCTGGCGGGCGTGCCGTCGTCGTCATGACTGTAGCTGGCGAGTTGCTCTGGGATGTCCGGGTCGAACGTCACGTTGAGCAACTTGGAGCCATAGTGCAGATGGCCGAAGTCGCTGGCCTTCACAAAACTGGTGCCGGCGTAATTGCGCTCGTCACCCAGGATGCGGTCCAGCTCCAGCGGGTGGCCGATGGATTCGTGGATCTGCAGGATCATCTGGTCAGGCATCAGCAACAGGTCGCGCGGGCCGTTGGGGGTGTTGGGCGCGAGCAGCAGTTGCAGGGCTTCGTCGGCAATGCGTGGCGCTGCGCCGACCAGGCCGAAGCGGCTGATCACATCAAAGCCACCTTGCTGGCCAAAGTTGCTGCCGCCCAGGGTGCGGCTCTGGCTGTCGTTGCCATCGTAGGCCGTGACATTGACGCCGGGGAACACGAAGCGCTGGGCCTGGCGCAGCTCGGCGCCGGCGTTGTTGAGGTAGATCTGCTCGACGTGTGTCAGGCCGAGGCTGACTTCCCAGCTCACCAAGCGCTCGTCCTTGGGCACAGCGGCAGATTCGTCGCCCAGCAATTGGTAGCAGTCGCTCAGGGACGGGAAAGGCTGATTGAGTTCGGGGGACAGGTAGTCCGCCACATCGCTGGAGACATGCTGGTCACGCAGGTCGAGCAGGGCGTGGGGTTTGATCAACCGGGCTTGCTGTTCGGCACGCTCAAGGGCGGCTTGCAGGCCAGGCAGGGATAGATCGTTGGTCGCCGCGTAGGCTTCCACACCGTTGAGACGCACGGTGAGCATGGCGCCTTCGTCGTGGTTCAGGTGCGGTGGTTCAGCGACGTTTTTGCGTACGGCCAGGTATTGGCCGGACTCGCGTACGTAGCGCAGCGAGAAGAATTCGGCGCGCGTGCGCAGGGCTGTGAAGTGTTTTTTGAGTGTGGCGTGGTGGTCGAACATGGGGCCTTCCTTGTGGGCGGCTCGTCGCGGGCAGGCAAACAGAGTAGGCCTGGGCTGGGAGCTGATCAAGGAAAGGCAACCATTTGTGTAGCTTGAGCTTATTGTGGTGAGCAGGCTTTTTGTGGTGAGCGGGCTTGCCCCGCGCTGGAGTGCGAAGCGCTCCCAAGATTTTTGGGGCCGCTGCGCAGCCCAGCGCGGGGCAAGCCCGCTGACCACACACACACAAAGCCTGTTGGCCACAAGGTTCAGCGTTATTGCGCCGAAGGGCCCACTTCACGCATCGGCTTGCCACGCACCGGCGCATCGCCCGCCACGTAGTAGTCGGCGGTGCTGCGCGGCAGCGGCTGGCGGCCACGGATCTTGTCGGCGATTTTCTCGGCGATCATGATCGTCGGCGCGTTCAGGTTACCGGTGGTGATGATCGGCATGATCGACGCATCCACAACGCGTAGGCCCTGCATGCCATGCACGCGGCCTTCGCCGTCCACTACGGCCATCTCATCGGTGCCCATCTTGCACGAGCAGGACGGGTGGAACGCAGTCTCGGCGTGCTCGCGGATGAACTTGTCGAGCTGCTCATCGGTTTGCACGTCAATGCCGGGGCTGATCTCGCGGCCACGGTACTGGTCGAGTGCCGGCTGCTGCATGATTTCACGGGTCAGGCGGATGCCGTCGCGGAATTCCTGCCAGTCCTGCTCGGTGGCCATGTAGTTGAAGAGGATGCTCGGGTAGTCCCGTGGGTTCTTCGACTTCAATTGCACGCGGCCACGGCTTGGGGAACGCATGGAGCCCATGTGCGCCTGGAAACCGTGCTCTTTCACACCGTTGCTGCCGTTGTAGTTAATCGCCACCGGCAGGAAGTGGTACTGGATGTTCGGCCATTCAAATTCTTCACGGGTACGGATGAAACCGCCCGCTTCGAACTGGTTGCTGGCGCCAATGCCGGTGCCGTTGAACAGCCACTCGGCGCCGATCGCCGGCTGGTTGTACCAGAGCAGCGACGGGTACAGCGACACGGGCTGAGTGCACGCATATTGCAGGTATAGCTCAAGGTGGTCCTGCAGGTTTTCGCCGACGCCTGGCAGGTCGTGTACTACCGGGATGTCCAGGCTTTCCAGCAGCTTGGCCGGACCGACACCGGAGCGTTGCAGCAGCTGCGGCGAAGCGATTGCGCCGCTGCACACCAGCACTTCTTTGCGCGCGCGGGCTTCAACGCGCTCTTCGGCAGCGCCGATCAGGTAACGCACGCCAACGGCACGCTTGCCTTCGAACAACACCTTGTCGGTAAGGGCGTGGGTGACGATGGTCAGCGTGGAGCGCTTCTTGGCGGTATCCAGGTAACCGCGTGCGGTGCTGGCGCGACGGCCGTTCGGCGTGACGGTACGGTCCATCGGGCCGAAGCCTTCTTGCTGGTAGCCGTTCAAGTCTTCGGTACGCGGGTAACCGGCCTGCACGCCGGCTTCGACCATGGCGTGGAACAGTGGGTTATTGCCGGCTTTCGGCGTGGTCACGCTGACCGGGCCATCGCCACCGTGCCAGTCGTTCGGGCCGATGTCGCGGGTTTCGGCCTTGCGGAAATAGGGCAGGCAGTCGAGGTAGGTCCAGTTTTCCAGGCCTGGCAATTTCGCCCAGTTGTCGTAATCCATGGCGTTGCCACGGATGTAGCACATGCCGTTGATCAGCGAAGAGCCGCCGAGGCCCTTGCCGCGACCGCACTCCATGCGACGGCCGTCCATGTGTGGCTCTGGATCGGTTTCGTAGGCCCAGTTGTAGCGGCGGCCTTGCAGTGGGAAGGCCAGGGCGGCTGGCATCTGGGTACGGAAGTCGAGACGGTAGTCCGGACCGCCGGCTTCCAGCAGCAGGACGGTGACGCCTTCGTCTTCGGTCAGACGGGTCGCCAGGGTGTTACCGGCGGAGCCGGCCCCCACAATGATGTAATCGTATTCTTGGGACATTGGATGCACCCTCTTTGATGTGTGGTCAGGTCGGGCCTCATCGGGGGCAAGCCCCCCTCCCACATTTGATCGGGTTTACACAGTCAAAGGTGGGAGGGGGCTTGCCCCCGATGGCGGCCTCAAAGGCACTACAAGGCTCGGGTTCTTAGAACACCGAGGCGTAGTCGCCCAACTCAACCTGTACCGATTTGATGCGGGTGAAGTTGTTCAGCGAGCTGATGCCGTTCTCACGGCCAACACCCGACTGCTTGTAGCCACCGACCGGCATCTTCGCGTCGGACTCGCCCCAGGCGTTGATCCAGCAGATACCCGCTTCCAGCTGATGAATCACGCGGTGGGCGCGGTTCAGGTCTTTGGTCACCAGGCCAGCAGCCAGGCCGAAGTCGGTGTCGTTGGCGCGGCGGATCACTTCTTCTTCGGTTTCGTAGGTGAGGATGCTCATCACTGGGCCGAAGATTTCTTCACGCACGATGACCATGTCGTCGGTGCAGTCGGTGAACACGGTCGGGGCCACGAAGGCGCCTTTGGCGAATTCGCCGTCGGTCAGGCGGTCGCCACCGCACAGCAGGCGGGCGCCTTGCTCTTTGCCCTTGGCGATGTAGCCCAACACGCTTTCCATGTGGGCAAAGCTGACCAGCGGACCGAAGTTGGTGTTTTCGTCTTCCGGGTTGCCAACGCGAATGCGCGCGACACGCTCAACGATCTTGGCTTCGAACGCAGCTTGCAGGTGCTTCGGTACGAACACGCGAGTGCCGTTGGTGCAGACCTGGCCGGAGCTGTAGAAGTTGGCCATCATCGCGGTGTCGGCGGCGCGGTCGAGGTCGGCGTCATCGAAGATGATCAGCGGGGACTTACCGCCCAGTTCCATGGTCACGTCTTTGAGCGAAGAGCTGGAAGCGCTGGCCATGACTTTCTTGCCGGTGTCGGTGCCACCGGTGAACGAGACTTTCTCGATGCGCGGGTGTTCGGTCAGCCAGGTGCCGACTTCACGGCCGCTGCCGGTCAGCACGTTGAACACGCCTGCCGGAACGCCGGCTTCGGTGTAGATCTCGGCCAGTTTCAGGGTAGTCAGCGAGGTGACTTCGCTCGGCTTGAAGATCATCGCGTTACCGGCGGCCAGTGCCGGTGCGGATTTCCACAGGGCGATCTGGATCGGGTAGTTCCACGCGCCGATACCGGCAACCACGCCCAGCGGCTCACGGCGGGTGTAGACGAACGAGGTGTCACGCAGTGGGATCTGCTCGCCTTCGATGGCTGGCACCAGGCCTGCGTAGTATTCCAGCACGTCAGCGCCGGTGACGATGTCGACGTACTTGGTTTCGGAGAAGGATTTACCGGTGTCCAGGGTTTCCAGGGCGGCCAGTTCGTCGTTGCGCTCGCGCAGGATGTCGACGGCACGACGCAGGATGCGCGAACGTTCCATGGCGGTCATGGCGGCCCAGATTTTCTGGCCTTTTTCGGCGCTGACCACGGCACGTTCAACGTCTTCTTTAGTGGCGCGTTGCACTTGGGCGAGAACTTCACCGTTAGCCGGGTTGATGGCGTCGAAGGTGGCATCGCTGCCAGCGTCGCTGTAACCGCCGTCAATGTAGAGTTTTTGCAGGTCGAAACGGGCCATAAAGTCCTCGCAAGTGCATAAGTGGTTGGCGTTAACCGCCGAACAGTGGGCCATAAGGGTGTGGCAACACTGAGCGGCAGCAGTTCAGGGGTTGAGCGGTTGTGTGTGCTCTAACTCACCTGCTTGGCCAATTGGAAATCCATGTATTCGTAAGCGATCCGTTGCGCCTGCGCCGTGTCGAAAGCGTCTCCCGACAGGGCGCCGCGCAACCACAAACCGTCGATCAGGGCCGCCAGGCCTCGGGCTGCTTTGCGTGCGTGCGGCAGCGGCAGCACTCGGCGGAACTGGCAGCACAGGTTGGAATACAGACGTTGATCGTTGATCCGCTGCAACCTGTGCAATGACGGGTGGTGCATGCTGGTGGCCCAGAAGGCCAGCCAGGTTTTCATTGCCGGGCCGTTGACCTGGCTGGCATCGAAGTTGCCCTCGATGATCACCTGAAGGTGCGCCCGTGGGCTGTCATCCTTCAGTGCGAGCCTGCGTTCGTGGACGTTCTCGATCAGCACATTCATCAAGTACCGCATCGTCGCGGCGATCAGGCCGTTCTTGTCCTGAAAGTAGTGACTGATGATGCCGTTCGAGACGCCGGCCAAACGGGCGATCAGCGCAATGCTGGCATCTCCCATTCCGACCTGATCGATGGCCGTTAGCGTGGCTTCGATCAACTGCTGGCGGCGTATGGGTTGCATACCGACCTTGGGCATGTAGCACCTCTCCTTAGGCCTGCCGATGGGCGATCAACGTCCGTCGGCTTGAGGGCCAGTCTATTTTGTTTTGATTGAACGTTCAATCAACAAAGAATAAGATCTGCGACAAATGGTCGCGTCCTACAGGTATTTCCTACATGTAGTCACGACATCTGGCACCTGGTTAAACCCCTGAAACGTCCCTGGGCACTGCGCTCATGGGGTGCAGGGATTTAAGGGGTGTCTTTATAACACCCGTCCGTCGACTGCCGAAAAATCGATGTCCCGGGATAACCGTTGCCTTGTGTTTCTCTCTCGCACTGCCCGGAGCATCTGCGCCATGAGTTCTGCCTCTCTTATAAAGACCCCGCCAGAAAAGGTGCGGGTCAACGGTTGGGTGTTCTACACCTCCACCGCGTTGATTCTGTTGTTGACTGCCATCCTGATCATCGCCCCGCAGGAGGCCGGGCGCATGCTCGGTGTCGCCCAGGCGTGGCTGTCGAAAAGCTTTGGCTGGTACTACATGGTGGTCATCGCCGCCTACCTGGTGTTTGTGGTCGGCCTGGCGTTTTCCTCCTACGGCAAATTGAAACTGGGCAGCAAGGACGACACCCCGGACTTCAGCTACGGCGCCTGGGCCGGCATGTTGTTCTCGTCGGGCATCGGCATTTCGCTGCTGTACTTCGGCGCTTCCGAGCCGCTGGACCACTACTTCAACCCGCCCGAAGGCGCTGCCGCCAGCAATGGCGCCGCACGCCAGGCGCTGCAATTGACCTTCCTGCACTGGGGCTTGCACGGCTGGGCGATCTACGCCCTGGTCGGCCTGGCCGTGGCGTACTTCGCGTATCGCCATAACCAGCCGCTGGCCTTGCGTTCGGCGCTGTACCCGCTGGTGGGCGAGCGTTGGGTGAAAGGCGCGGCCGGACACGCGGTGGACGGTTTCGGCATGTTCGTGACGCTGCTGGGCCTGGTGACGAACCTGGGGATTGGTTCGATGCAGGTGTCGTCCGGGCTGGAAAACCTGTTCGGCATGGAACACAGCAACACCAACCTGCTGATTGTGATCATCGTGATGAGCACCGTGGCGACCATCGCCGCTGTGTCGGGCGTGGAGAACGGCATCCGCCGCCTGTCCAACCTCAACATCGTGCTGTTCAGCGGCCTGCTGATCTTCGTGCTGCTGTTCGGCCCGACCCTGCACTTGCTCAACGGCTTGGTGCAGAACACCGGTGACTACCTCAACGGCATCATCCTGAAAACCTTCGACCTCTACGTGTACGAAGGCGACGCCGACAAAACCGAACGCTGGATGGGCCTGTGGACCCTGTTCTACTGGGCCTGGTGGATTTCCTGGGCGCCATTCGTGGGCATGTTCATCGCGCGTATTTCCCGTGGACGCACGGTGCGTGAACTGGTGGCCGGCGTGCTGCTGATCCCGCTGGGCTTTACCCTGGCGTGGCTGTCGATCTTCGGCAACTCGGCTTTGGACCTCGTGCTGAACCACGGTGCGGTGGCGTTGGGCAAGACCGCGCTGGAACAGCCGTCCATGGCCATCTATCAACTGCTTGAGCATTACCCTGCGTCGAAAATCGTCATCGGTGTGTCGATTTTCGTAGGCTTCGTGCTGTTCCTGACCCCGGCGGATTCCGGCGCGGTGATGATGGCCAACCTGTCGTGCAAAGGCGGCAACGTGGACGAAGATGCGCCGCACTGGTTGCGGATCTTCTGGTCGGCGGTGATCACCCTGGTGACCATCGGTCTGTTGTTCGCCGGCAACTTCGAAGCCATGCAGACCATGGTGGTGCTGGCCGGGCTGCCGTTCTCGGTGGTGTTGATCTTCTTTATGTTCGGCTTGCACAAAGCCATGCGCCAGGATGTGGCCATCGAACAGGAGCAGGCGCAACTGGCTGAGCGTGGCCGCCGTGGTTTCAGCGAGCGTTTGACCGCGCTGGACCTGCAGCCGAGCCAAGGCACCGTGCAACGCTTTATGGACAAGCACGTCACCCCGGCGCTGGAAGAAGCGGCGACGGCGTTGCGTGAACAGGGGCTGGAGGTGCAGACACTGCTGGGTAAATCCAAGCGCTGCATCGGTGTGCGCATCGAGATGGAAGAGGGCAACCCGTTTGTCTACGAAGTGAGCCTGGATGCTTACTCGTCGGCACCGAGCGACCTGCCCGAGGAAGAGCGTACGCGTTACTACCGCGCCGAGGTCTACCTGCACAACGGACCTCAGGAGTACGACCTGATGGGCTTCGCCCAAGAACAGATCACCCGGGACGTGCTCGATCAGTTTGAAAGCCATCGGCAGCTCCTTGGCCGTGTCTATAGCTGATACGTGAGCTAGGTGGTGTCTTCACTGGCACCACTGTTCCAATGTTGGAATGGGATCAACTGTGGGAGCTGGCTTGCCTGCGATAGCGGTAGTGAATTCACCACCGCTATCGCAGGCAAGCCAGCTCCCACATTGTTTCTTCAATTGCTTTTGCGGTATCTGTCAGCCGAGGTTCTTGCCCAGCAGGGCATGGTAAAGCTCGCTGTCGCCCAAGATCCCCACTACCTGGTTGTTGTCATGCAACACCAGCTTGTTCCCGGTGTGATAGCGAATCTGCAACGCATCGCGCATGCCGATGTTCGAGTCCACCAGCGTCGGCACTCGGCCCAAACCTTCCACCGCTTGCCCCGGTGCCCAGTTCTGCAAATTCATCACCGCGCCATTCTGACGGGCACCCTTGATGGTGTTGCCTTCGGCCAGGTCCAGCCACGAGTCGCCGCCCGGGTCCAGGCACACCGAACCGTTGACGCGCTTGCAGTTGTCCAGTGTGCGCATCAGGCTGCGCCCGCACAGCACGTTCAGCGGGTTGGTATGCGCGACGAAGGTGCGCACATAGTCGTCCGCCGGGTTCAGCACGATCTCTTCCGGCACGCTGTACTGGATGATCTTGCCGTCTTTCATGATCGCGATGCGGCTGCCCAGTTTGAGCGCCTCGTCGAGGTCGTGGCTCACGAACACGATGGTCTTGCTCAGCTTGCGTTGCAGCTCCAGCAACTCGTCCTGAAGGCCTTGGCGGATCAGCGGGTCGAGGGCGGAGAAGGGTTCGTCCATCAGCAGGATGTCGGCGTCCATTGCCAACGCGCGGGCCAGGCCGACGCGCTGTTGCATGCCGCCGGAGAGTTCGTCCGGCTTCTTGTTGCGCCATTGGGTCAGGCCTACCAGTTCGAGCTTTTCGTCCACCAGCTTGCGCCGGTCCTTCTCCGGACGGCCCTGCATTTCCAGGCCGAAGCTGATGTTCTCGCGCACCGTCAGCCAAGGCATCAGGGCGAATTTCTGGAACACCATGGCGATGCGTTTGGTGCGCATCATTTTCAGCTCGGCAGGTGTGCAGGACGCGATGTCGATCTGGCGACCTTCATGTTCCACGAACAGTTGCCCACGGCTGACGGTGTTGAGGCCATTGATGCAGCGCAACAAGCTGGATTTGCCGGAGCCCGACAGGCCCATCAGCACGCAGATTTCGCCTTTCTCGATATCCAGGCTGGCTTTTTCAACGCCGACAATCTGCCCGGTCTTTTTCAGGATCTCATTACGGCTCATGCCCTGATCCAGCAGCTTGAGCGCTTCACGTGGGTCTTTGGAGAAGATCACGTCGACTTTGTCGAATCGGATAATGCTCATGCATCACCCCCTACTTTAGCGTCGGGTTGTTTGCAGATGCGGTCGAGCATGATGGCCAGCAGCACGATCGCCAGACCGGCTTCAAAGCCCAGGGCGATGTCGGCGGTGTTGAGTGCGTTGACCACGGGTTTGCCGAGGCCGTCGGCGCCCACCAGGGCCGCGATCACCACCATCGACAACGACAGCATGATGCATTGGGTAATGCCGGCGGCAATGCTCGGCATGGCGTGGGGCAGTTCAATGCGCGAGAGCAACTGACGGCGCGAGCAGCCAAAGGCCTTGCCGGCGTCCATCAACTCTTGCGGTACATCACGGATACCCAGATAGGTCAGACGGATCGGCGCGGCAATCGCGAACACCACCGTGGAAATCAGCCCAGGCACCACACCCAGCCCGAAGAGGGTCAGGGTAGGGATGAGGTAGACGAAGGTCGGTACGGTCTGCATCAGATCGAGCACCGGCCGCATCATGGTGTAGAACAACGGTTTGTGCGCGGCAACAATGCCCAGCGGCACACCGATGACCACGCAGACCAGGGTGGCGAACAGCACTTGCGCCAGGGTCTCCATGGTTTCCTGCCAGTACCCCAGGTTGAGGATCAGCAGGAAGGAGGCGATGACAAAAACAGTCAGTCCCCATTTACGTTGGATAAAGTGAGCCAGCAGCGCAATCAGACCGATCAATGCCAGCGGATTGAACCAGGTCAGCGCGAACGTCACGCCGTGGATCATCGTTTCCAGGGTCGATGCGATTGCGTCGAAGTAGTTGGCGCCGTGTTGGGTCAACCATTCGACGAAGGCAGCGATGTACTGGCCTAGTGGGATTTTCTGTTCAGTCAGCATGGTAGTGAATGTCCACATGCGAAGAGGGAAAACATCCCGGGGCAGCGCACCGCCCCGGGGACAACATTACTTGGCGAGGTAGGCTTTAACGGCGTCGAGTCCTGGTTTGCCATCTACGGTAGTGACACCGGCGAGCCAGGTGTCGAGGACTTGTGGGTTGGCTTTCAGCCAGGCCTTGGCGGCGGCGTCAGGCTTTTGTTTGTCGTCCAGGACGTTACCCATCAGGGTGCTTTCCATGTTCAGGGTGAACACCAGGTTTTTCAGCAACTGGCCCACGTTGCTGCATTCCTCGGTGTAGCCCTTGCGGGTGTTGGTGTAGATGGTGGCCTGGCCGTAGTTGGGGCCGAACGAGTCGTCCCCGCCGGTCAGGTACTTCATCTTGAAGCGGGTGTTCATCGGGTGCGGTTCCCAGCCGAGGAACACGATGGCCTGGTCGCGCTTGGTGGCGCGTTCGACCTGGGAGAGCATGCCGGCTTCGCTGGATTCGACGACTTTGAAGCCGGCGGTTTTCAGGCCGAAGGCGTCTTTGTCGATCAGGGTCTGGATGGTGCGGTTGCCGTCATTGCCTGGCTCGATGCCGTAGATCTTGCCGCCCAGCTCATCCTTGAATTTGGCGATGTCGGCGAAGTCCTTGAGGCCCTTGTTGTACAGCGCTTCCGGGACGGCCAGGGTGTACTTGGCGTTCTCCAGGTTGGCGCGCACGGTTTCCACGGTGCCGGCATCACGGTACTGCTTGATGTCGTTTTCCATGGTCGGCATCCAGTTGCCGAGGAAGATGTCCATGTTCTTGCCGTCGGCCAGGGACTTGTAGGTCACTGGTACCGAAATCATCGTGGTGCGCGGCTTGTAGCCCAGGCCCTTGAGGATCTCGCTGGTGGTCGCGGTGGTGACGGTGATGTCGGTCCAGCCGACATCGGAGAAGTTGACGGTCTGACATTGTGCCGGTTCTGCGGCGTGCGCCATGACTGGCAGACTCAGCATGGCGGCCAACAACAACGAGGGTGAACCTTTCATCTGGGTAGACTCCTGTGTTTTTTCTGGCGGCATTCGCCGCGCTTTATAAGTGTTGCGGTTGGTGCGTGCGACAACAGCTCTGGCACGGTGCCTTGCAAACGAGTCGAGACTGATCATGTACCAGTGAAAATCTGACGCCTACAGGGGGCGTCGTATCCAGTACAGGGATGGTCGTATCCAGTGTCGGTGACGTCGCTTACAGATTTTTCCAGCGGCAAAACTGCAGGTTTTGCCCATCTGCACCGCTAAAAACGGCCAAAACAGGTGATCGCACCGTAGCGACGCTTGTGAGCATGAGTGCGTCGGTGTGAGACGCCGTGACGGCAAGTAAAAGCTTGATGATGCCGCCATCTGGGCGATCTGAGCGTAGCAGCTCGTTGGTGTCCGGCCTGTTCACCTGCGGAGTTCCACGTTAATGGCTATCAGTGTTTTCGACCTGTTCAAGATCGGCATCGGGCCTTCGAGTTCTCACACCGTCGGCCCCATGCGCGCCGCGGCGTTGTTCGTTCAAGGCTTGCGTGAACGTGAACTGTTGGAACAAGTGCGGCGCGTCGAAGTTCAGCTCTACGGCTCCTTGTCCGCCACCGGCATCGGCCACGGCAGCGATACCGCGACCATCATGGGCCTGATGGGCGAATGGCCGGACGCGATCGATCCGTCGCAAATCGGCCTGCGCATTCACACCCTGCGCGAGACCGACACGTTGCTGCTGGACGGGCGCCTGCCGGTGCCCTTCGTGTGGGCGCGGGACATGCGCCTGCTCGACGAAAACCTGCCGTTCCACCCCAACGCCATGACACTGGTGGTGTTCGGTGACAAGGGTGAACTGCACCGCGATACCTACTATTCAGTAGGCGGCGGTTTTGTAGTGGATGAAGCCCAGGCGCAAAGCGGCGTGGCCGATATGGACCGTACCGAGTTGCCTTACGACTTTTCCAGCGCGGTGGAGCTGCTGCAGTTGTGCAAGACCCACAACCTGCGCGTCGCGGAGTTGATGCTGGCTAACGAAAAAACCTGGCGCTCCGAAGAAGAAATTCGCAGCGGCCTGATGAAACTCTGGCGCGCCATGCAGGATTGCGTGGAGCAGGGCCTCAAGCACGAAGGCATCCTGCCTGGCGGCCTGAACGTGCGCCGCCGCGCCGCCAAGTTGCATCGCAGCCTGCAAGAGTTGGGTAAGCCGAACGTGATCGGTTCGACCTTGAGCGCCATGGAATGGGTCAACCTGTTCGCCCTGGCAGTCAACGAGGAAAACGCCGCCGGTGGACGCATGGTCACCGCACCCACCAACGGCGCGGCGGGGATTATCCCGGCGGTGTTGCACTACTTCATGAAGTTCAGCGAGGAAGTCACCGAAGCCAATGTGGTCGACTACCTGCTGGGTGCGGCGGCGGTGGGGATCCTGTGCAAGAAGAACGCCTCGATCTCCGGTGCCGAAGTCGGTTGCCAGGGTGAAGTGGGTTCGGCCTGCGCGATGGCGGCTGCTGGTTTGGCCGAGATCCTTGGCGCCACGCCGGAACAGCTGTGCAACGCCGCCGAAATCGGCTTGGAACATAACTTGGGCCTTACCTGCGACCCGGTGGGTGGGCTGGTGCAAGTGCCGTGCATCGAGCGCAATGCAATTGCGGCAGTGAAGGCGATCAACGCGGCGCAAATGGCGCTGCGTGGCGATGGCCAGCACTTTATCTCTCTGGACCGGGTGATTCGCACCATGCGCGATACCGGGGCGGATATGCATGACAAATACAAAGAGACATCGCGGGGTGGGTTGGCGGTCAGCGCTGTTGAATGTTGAGACCGCGTCGCCTGTATTCGCGAGCAAGTCGAATCGTCGCACCGCCGCTCCCAGATTTGATCGAGTTCCAACATGAGAACGCGGTCAAGTGTGGGAGCGGGCGTGCTCGCGAATACGGTAGTCCAGACAACATTGCGCATAAAGTGAACACCCGGATGCAAAAGCGCCACCTTTTAGCGCGTCGCAAACAGATAAGTAGCTACCGAACGATTTCCCGCCCGACCCGCTGTCACCCGTGCTTGGGGTGACAGACTTTTCCCACACCCGCAAAGCGCCTTCCCACAAGTGCTACCGATCTGCTCACGCCCCGTGGGCAGACTCATTCCTACGGCTGATTTCAGCTATATCCGTACTCGCGGCGCGGGCTTATCTAGACGCGTCATCAGGTCGTTTTTAGGAGTTATTGGATGGCCATTCAATTTTAGGCATGGCATTTGCTCTATCAATTCAAAGCCTCTCTCCTCGCTGGATGAAGAGCGCAATAACAAGAGCCTCGCCTGAGGCCATCACCCGCTTTGTGTGAGGAGATACCGCGATGACGTCGTTCAACTCCGGGGCCCAACCCCAGAACCGTGCGCCTCAATCCATCGGCTTTTTGCTGCTGGACAATTTCACGCTGATTTCCCTGGCCTCCGCAGTCGAACCCCTGCGCATGGCCAACCAGCTTTCCGGCCGCGAGCTGTATCGCTGGACGACCTTGAGCGTCGACGGAAACCAGGTGTGGGCCAGCGACGGTCTGCAAATCACCCCCGATGCTTCCATGCACAAAGCTCCGGCCCTGGACACCGTGATCGTGTGCGGCGGCGTGGGCATCCAGCGCACCGTTACCCGTGAGCATGTGTCGTGGCTGCAAAGCCAGGCGCGTCAGTCCCGTCGCCTCGGCGCGGTGTGCACCGGCAGTTGGGCCTTGGCCTGCGCCGGTTTGCTCGATGGGTTTGATTGCAGCGTGCACTGGGAATGCCTGGCCTCGATGCAGGAAGCCTTCCCCCGTGTGGCCATGAGCACACGCCTGTTCACCCTCGACCGCAACCGCTTCACCAGCTCCGGCGGCACCGCACCACTGGACATGATGCTGCACCTGATCAGCCGCGACCACGGCCGTGAACTGTCGGCCGCGATCTCCGAGATGTTCGTGTACGAACGCATCCGCAACGAACAGGATCACCAGCGTGTGCCGCTCAAGCACATGCTCGGCACCAACCAGCCGAAGCTGCAGGAAATCGTCGCGCTGATGGAAGCCAACCTGGAAGAACCGATCGACCTGGACGAACTGGCGGTGTACGTCGCCGTGTCGCGTCGCCAGTTGGAGCGCCTGTTCCAGAAATACCTGCATTGTTCGCCGTCGCGTTACTACCTCAAGCTGCGCCTGATCCGTGCACGGCAGTTGCTCAAGCAAACGCCGATGTCGATCATCGAAGTGGCGTCGGTGTGCGGGTTTGTCTCCACACCGCATTTCTCCAAGTGCTACCGCGAATACTTCGGCATTCCGCCACGGGATGAGCGTGTGGGTTCCAACACCACCCAGCAAGTGGCGATGATGCCAATTCCGCAGGCACTGGTGTTGTCACCGTTGTCGGGGCCGATGTCGGCGTTGAGTCAGGCCAGAAACGAATCGACGTTCGCCAGCGTAAGGCTCTAGACCTTTTGGTGAACGTTCTGTTGTGGTGAGCGGGCTTACTGTGGTGAGCGGGGCAAGCCCGCTCACCACAACGATTTATCAGGCGCCGGAGTTCTGTTTGAACTGCACCAATGCCGGCAACAGCTGCTTGTCGATCGCCTGCCTCACGGCCGGCAGAATCGTCGCGCTGCCGGTATACATCTGCTCAACCATGCCCTTGAGGGCCTTGGCCCGCGCCGGGCTCAAACCGCGTACGGCGCACTCGCAGGCCTGTTCGGCGGTGGCGCCACTGGACACTTCGAAACCCAGTGAGCGCAGTTGGCCCAGCAGGTCATCCTGGTCAATCAAATCCGCATGCATCATGACGTTTATCCTGGTAAAGGGAACGGGGCTTGAACTGGATTCTGGTAGCCACCCAAGCGGTCGGCAAGGGCCGATTGCACGAATGCCTCAGATGGCTATGAGCATGTCGTTTTCGGGCCGTTTACCGAACGCATTAATGGGCACACTGAATTCAGGCACTCAGCTTGAAGGTTTGGTCACCCTCAGGATGTCACGCTCACACAAGGCACTCTGCCCCGATCCAGTCACGGCTGGATCGGGGCTTTTTTTGCCTGGGATTTGTGCTGATTACACGGACGCCATCGCCGGCACGGACTAGCGCTGCAACACCAGGATGCGCGAGAGCAATTCATCCCGGTCGATATAGCATCCCTGGAAGTGCCGCGCCCCCGAACTGGGATCAAAAGCATTGCGTGCATGCAAGGTGCGGCGGTTGTCGAAGCACCACAACTCGCCCGGGTTCAGGCGCTTGACCAGCCGAAAACGGTCCTCCCGCGTCATTGCAATAAACCGCCGGTAGGCCCGATACAGCAAGGGCATCTGTTCCACACTGGCCTCGAACGGCCCGCGCAGAAAGTTGGCCATGCGAATCTCCGCCACCTCCCCCAGGGCATCCAGCGCAATGATCGGCGCCAGGCGGCGATAGTCGCTGTGACGGTCCTTGTTGCGAAACTCCACGGGTATTTCACACAGTGCGCGAAACGCTTCTGGGTCTTCTGTGCGCAACGCATGGGCGATGGCAAACCCATCGACAAAAATGCTCTCGCCACCGCTGGCATCGTTCACCAGGCAATGCAGGAATTGCAGGCCCGGTTGCAGCTCCCGCGTGGGCAGATCAGTGTGCAAGGGCAGGTTGAAAGCGGTGTAGGCATTGCTGTCGGCATCGGCCTTGGATTGCACATTGAACAGCACGCCGAAGTTGCTCTCGCGGATAAAGGATATGCGCTTGGCGATCAGCGCCAGGGAGCCGGGCTCGGTTGGGACGCCCCGGATTTGCGTCAGGCCTGAATCGCGCAGCGCCAGCAACCATTGCAGTAGCGCGTTCGGGTCTTCCATGACGGCCTTGTATTCGAACGCCGGCAGTTGGAAGCGACTGTCCCACAGCTGCGAATGGGGCTTTGCCGCACGGCGTTCGGCACGGGATTCATCGTCGTAGGCATGGGCCCGCAGCCAGCCGGGATCGTATTGGCTGCGGTGCCCGCCGCTCCATTCCAGGCTCAGATTGCCTTGATCAATGCATGCAGAGGCCGCACTGAGATTGGCATCCACGTCGACAATCTCCAGCACCTGCTCACGGGTCACGCTGTACACGCATTCCGTGCACGGGCAGTTATCCCGCAGCCATAGATGATGAAACGGGCTGACCCGTCCATCCACCCACTGCACAAGGATTTGATCCTCCAGCACCCTGACGTCCGCGATGTCGCAAATCTTCGGGTAAGTACGGAAATCGGCAACAGCGGCGGCAGTTTGCATGGTGGCTCCTTATTGTTTTTTGGGTGGCTATTTTTTCAGCGGCAGTCCAATCACTCGGCCAAGCAGTGCGGGGCGCGGCAGGTCGGCCTGCTCCGCACTGATAGCCGTGAGTTTTTCCAATGTGGCCTCGGTGAACGGCGCCGAATTCGGGCCCGCCAGATCAACGTGCAGTAGCATCTGCTCGTTGCCCGCCAGCTCCTTTTCATCGCCCACTAAATGCAGGCTGTGATAGAGGTGCAGGCGCTTGGCATCAAAGGCGATCAGTTGGGTATGCACCTCCACGTCGGCACCGAGTTTCACTTCGTGCAGGTAGTTGAGGTGCAGCTCCAGGGTGAACAGTGAATGGCCGCTGGCTTCGCGGTTTTCGCTGTCCAGGCCCAGGGTGTCCATCAGCGCGTCGGTGGCGTAGCTGAAGATCAGCAGGTAGAACGCGTCGCGCAGATGGCCGTTGTAGTCCACCCAGTCGGGGTGGACCTGGGTGGTGTAGGTGGTGAGTGCGGGCATGTCAGGGGTTCCGTTATTCGGCGAAGGTCATGCCGTGCTTGGCCTTGGTGGTTTTCACCGCCTCCAGCACCGCCAGCAGGCAGTCATCACGATAGCGCTCCAGCGCCGAAATGCTGTGTTTGCCCAGTTGATCGCTGGTGCCGTCGACTACATCGTCGATCAGCTTGTCGGTCAGCTTCGGCGCCGGCAGGTAGGTCCACGGCAATTGCAGCGCCGGGCCGAACTGCGCCATGAAGTGGCGCATGCCGGCGTCGCCGCCGGCCAGGGTGTAGGTCAAGAAGGTACCCATGAACGACCAGCGCAAGCCCGCGCCAAAGCGGATCGCGTCGTCGATTTCGCCGGTGGTGGCCACGCCGTCATTGACCAGATGCAGGGCCTCACGCCACAGCGCTTCAAGCAGGCGGTCGGCGATAAAGCCTGGGACCTCCTTGCGCACATGCAGGGGGCGCATGCCGAGGGATTCGTACACCTTGATCGCGGCTTGAACGGCTTCCGGCGCGGTGTTCTTGCCGCCGACCACTTCCACAAGTGGCAGCAGGTAAACCGGGTTGAACGGATGGCCGACCACGCACCGCTCAGGGTGGGTCGAGCCCTCGTAGAACTCGCTCGGCAACAGGCCGGAGGTGCTCGACCCAATCAACGCATTCGGCTTGGCCGCAGCACTGATCTTGCTGTGCAGGTCGAGTTTCAGTTCCAGGCGTTCCGGGGCGCTTTCCTGGATGAAGTCGGCGTCTTTCACACACTCTTCAATGGTGGCGACAAAGCGCAGGCGGTCCTGAGACGCACCCGGCGCCAGGCCTTGTTTTTCCAGGGCGCCCCAGGCGTTGGCGACACGTTTGCGCAGTGCGGCTTCGGCACCGGGCGCCGGGTCCCAGGCGATTACATCCAGGCCATGGGCCAGGGCGCGGGATACCCAGCCGCTGCCGATGACACCGCTGCCGAGGGCGGCGAAGGTTTTGATTTCTGTTATAAAGCTCATGGGCCACATTCCTGAGGAGTTCGGTGATTTCTTGTGGGAGCGGGCTTGCTCGCGAATGCAGTGTGTCAGTTGATGCATTCGGTGCTGAATCACCGCATTCGCGAGCAAGCCCGCTCCCACATTTTTGATGCGTTTCGGCAGAGGGTTAGCCGCGTTTGGTGAGGCCCATCTTCACGCGACCTTCGGCCGGGGTCATGACCCGTGCACCCAGGCGGCTGAGGATTTCGCTCGCCCGTTCCACCAACTGGCCGTTGGTGGCGAGCACGCCTTTGTCCAGCCACAGGTTGTCTTCCAGGCCGACCCGCACGTTGCCGCCCAGCAGCACCGCTTGCGCCGCCATCGGCATTTGCATACGGCCGATGCCGAAGCCGGCCCACACCGCGTCGGCGGGCAGGTTGTCGACCATGGCTTTCATGGTGGTGGTGTCCGCCGGCGCGCCCCATGGGATGCCCAGGCACAGTTGGAACAGCGGGTCGTCGAGCAGGCCTTCCTTGATCATCTGCTTGGCGAACCATAGGTGGCCGGTGTCGAAGATCTCCAGCTCGGCCTTCACGCCCAGTTCCTGGATGCGCTTGGCGCCGGCCCGCAGTTGCGCCGGGGTGGAGACGTAAATAGTGTCGCCATCGCCAAAGTTCAGCGTGCCGCAGTCCAGGGTGCAGATTTCTGGCAGCAACTCTTCCACGTGAGCCAGGCGGGTCAACGGGCCGACCAGGTCGGTGTTGGGGCCGAACGCCATCGGGTTCTCGCCGCCGCCGATCTCCAGGTCGCCGCCCATGCCGGCGGTGAGGTTGACGATGATGTCGATGTCGGCCTCACGGATGCGCTCCATCACTTCGCGGTACAGGGCGACGTCGCGGCTGAACTTGCCGGTTTCAGGGTCGCGCACATGGCAGTGCACAACGGTGGCGCCGGCCTTGGCAGCTTCCACGGCGGCGGCGGCGATTTGTTTGGGGGTGACCGGCACGTGTGGGCTGCGGCTGGTCGTGTCGCCAGCACCGGTGAGTGCGCAGGTGATGATGACGTCGTGGTTCATTAGGCGGTTCCTTACAGGCGTGGTGGTGCCGTTCGCAGCCCGGTTGAGCTGCGAAACGGTGGTTCAGAAAAAGTTATTTGCTGGTCAGTTGCAGGTTGGCCGCGGCCGGCTTACCGTCGAAGGTCGTCACCCCTTCCAGCCAGCGCGCCTGGTCTTGCGGGTGATCCTTGAGCCACTGCTTGGCGGACTCGATGGCGTCCTTGTGATCCAGCAGCGGCTGCATCATCCGGCTCTCGTCGGCGGCGGTGAAGGTCAGGTTGGTCAGCAGTTTGTGCACGTTCGGGCATTGCTCGGCGTAGTTCGGCGCGGTGACGCTCCAGACGGTGGCCATGCCTTCGTTCGGGCCCAGGGCGTCGTCGCTGCCGGTGAGGTAGGTCATGGCGACGTTGACGTTCATCGGGTGCGGCGCCCAGCCGAAGAACACCACGGCTTCCTTGCGGCGCACCGCCCGGTCGACGGCGGCGAGCATGCCGGCTTCACTGGATTCCACCAGCTGGAACTTGCCCAGGCCGAACTGGTTCTTGGTAATCATCGCCTTGATTTGGGTGTTGGCGCCCGAGCCTGGCTCGATGCCGTAGATCTTGCCGCCCAGTTCTTTCTCGAACTTGGCGATGTCAGCGAAGGTTTTCAGGCCCTTGTCCGCCAGGTAAGTCGGCACGGCGAGGGTGGCGCGCGCGTCTTCCAGGCTGGGCTTGTCGAGGACTTTGACTTGCTTGGCGTCGACGAACGGCGTGATGGTCTGGGTCATCAGCGGGTTCCAGTAACCCAGGAACAAGTCCAGGCGCTGGTCGCGGATGCCGGCGAAGATGATTTGCTGGGAGGCGCTGGTCTGTTTGGTCTTGTAGCCGAGGCCGTCGAGCAACACTTGAGTCATGGCGCTGGTGGCGATTACGTCGGTCCAGTTCACCACGCCCATGCGCACGTTCTGGCAGGATGCCGCGTCGGCAGCCAGTACGTTGGTGCTCAAGATGGCGCTGGCGCTGAGTGCAAGCACACAGCGGCTGATCAGTCGGTTCATGGTGGATCCCTCGGCAGGTCGTTATTGTGGGGGCCGGTGTCTTTGTGCACCGTGGAGCCAAGTTACGTAGCTTTTGGGGCGACAAAACGCACGGCGGCGACCAGCTCTTGCACTGCAGCGACCTGCCCCCTTGAATCCACCCGAGAACGGGAGTATCACAGTGCCACGCTGCCCGTCCTACGAGAGCGCCACCATGTCCCAGGATTTCTACTTTCTGCTGATGCCGGGCTTCTCGGCCATCGGCTTTATCTCCGCGCTGGAACCGCTGCGGGTGGCTAATCGCTTTCGTGGCGAGTTGTACCGCTGGCATGTGTTGAGTGCCGATGGCGGCGCGGTGCTGGCGAGCAATGGCATGTCGGTCAACGCCGATGCCGCGTTGGAGCCGCTGAAGAAAGGCGCGACCTTGCTGGTGGTGGCCGGCTTCGAACCGCTGCAATTCGCCACCCCCGCGTTGGAACACTGGTTGCGCCGTCTCGACCATGATGGCGTGACCCTCGGCGCCATTGACACCGGCGCCTGCGTCCTCGCCGAAGCGGGCCTGCTCGACGGCCACCGATTGACCCTGCACTGGGAGGCCATCGACGCCTTCAAGGAATCTTATCCACAGCTCACCGTGACCCAGGAGCTGTTCGAGATCGACCGCCGTCGCATCACCTGCGCTGGCGGCACAGCGTCCATCGACCTGATGCTCGACCTGATCGCCCAGGCCCACGGCCCCGAACTGGCGATCCAGGTCTCCGAGCAATTCGTGCTCGGCCGCATCCGTCCACGCAAAGACCACCAGCGCATGCAGATCGCCACGCGCTACGGCATCAACAACAAGAAGCTGGTGCAGGTGATCGGCGAGATGGAGCAGCACACTGAGCCGCCCCTGAGCACATTGGCCCTGGCTGAGGCGATCAAGGTCACCCGGCGCCAGCTGGAGCGGCTGTTTCGCCTGCATTTGAATGACACCCCGAGCAACTTCTACCTCGGCCTGCGCCTGGAGAAAGCCCGGCAGCTCTTACGTCAAAGCGGTATGAGTGTGCTGGAAGTGAGCATTGCCTGCGGGTTTGAGTCGCCGTCGTATTTCACGCGGAGTTATCGGGCACGGTTTGCGAAATGCCCAAGGGAAGATCGGCGACGGGAGGTCGTTTGACGGCTGATTATAGTCAATTATACTCACGACTATAATTTATAGTCCTTTCCATAATTGGGTATAAAAGCATGTCCAAGAACAGCGGCTTCGTGTTCCGCCGCCCCGACCTGGCAAGCAGCATTGCCGATGGCCTGGTGGGCGCCGGTATTCAGGATTTCACCTCTGGCTTGTTTCTCGCGGCGCCGCGTCGCACGGGCAAAAGTACTTTTTTGCGTGAGGACCTTGTTCCGCAATGCCAGGCGCGTGGTTGGCTGGCTGTGTATGTCGATCTATGGGCGGACAAAGAAAAAGACCCCGCCGACCTGATCTCCAGTGCCATCGCCGGTGCCCTGGTGCCCTTTGAAAAGGGCATCCGCAAGCTGGCCAAGAATATCGGCATTGAAAAGCTCAGCTTCCTGCGCACCTTGTCCTGGGATTTCACCAAGCCGCAATTGCCTGCTGGCGCGACACTGACGCAAGCGCTGGAGTTGCTTCACAGCGCTGCCGAGAAAACCGTCGTGCTGGTGATCGACGAAGCGCAACACGCGCTCACCACCGAAGCCGGTGTTAATGCGATGTTTGCCCTCAAGGCCGCACGGGACCAGCTCAACCAAGGCCGTGAAGGCGAGGGCAGCGGGTTGCGCCTGGTGTTCACGGGGTCCAATCGCGACAAGCTTGCCCACCTGGTATTAGGTAAAAGCCAGCCGTTCTTCGGGTCCAGCATCACGCCATTTCCACTGCTGGGCAAAGCATTCACACAGGCCTACACCGTGTACCTCAACGGCCTTCTGGCCAAGACCAACCAGTTCAATGCTGCCGACATCGATGAAGCGTTTGAGCTGGTGGGCCGTCGCCCGGAAATGTTGCGCACCATCATTGGTGAAGTGGCGTTGGAACTGGGGGAGGCGAGCAATCTGGGCCAACTGCTGCACAGTCGCGCCGAACTGCTGCGCGCCGGCGTTTGGACCGAGTTCGAAAGTGCCTGGAACGCCCTCACCATTCCCCAGCGTGCGGTGCTGGAAGTGATGGTGGAGCGCTCACAGAACAACGAACCGTTCGCGCCGTTTACCGACAGCACCATCACGGCCGTCAGCAAGGCCTTGGAAGACATGGGCAGCGACGTGGTGCCAGGCACGCAGACCATTCAGGCCTGTATCGATGCCCTGCGCGATAAAGAGCTGGTATGGAAGTCGAGCCGGGGGGGTTATGCCCTGGAGGACAAATCCTTCGGGGATTGGCTGCAGCACCGGCGCCGTGCAGCTGCCTGAAGAACACAGAGATCAAATGTGGGAGCGGGCTTGCTCGCGAAGGCGGCGTGTCAGTCAGCACTTCTGATACTGACACACCGCCTTCGCGAGCAAGCCCGCTCCCACACTGGATCTGCAGTGTGGCTTATTTCTTGACCAGCGCTGAACATGCCGCCTTGTACGCCTCATGCTGATACTTGTTCAGCGTCGCCGGTAGATCAAAGTTGTGTTTCTTATTCTGTGCATTGATGGTCTGCGGCGACAGCAGCGTCACCTCAACTCCCTCCAGCAACTGAAACACCCCTTCAATCTTGAACGTCGTCGGGCCACCGGCGAACTCGCCTTTCTTGCTGCGCTTCTTGATCGCGATACGCTCGACGGCGTTTTCCTGCACGAACGCCTTCACCTGGGCCGCGAAGGCTTTGACGTTGGCGGCCTCGTCATCATCGTCGAGGGCGATCTTTTTGGTGGCCAGGGCAACGTGGGTCAGCGCCTGGTTGTCCAGGGAGGTGACGGCGATGATGGCTTCGCTGCCTTTGATTTCGATGCCGCAGGTTTTCATGGTTTGGCCTTGAAGGAGGTGAGATGGCGCAGATGGTCGCTTACCTTTCGATGGGGGTCAAAGAGACTGCAAATCAGGTTAAGGACTTTTTGATATAAAGGGCTATATATTGTCCTTTATAGGATTTTTTATCGTTTATTGGATAACCTGGTATCCATTGTTTAATCTGATTATTTCGTGCCTGCTACACTTGGCAACACTCATTCGAGGTCGAACCATGGCCCTTACTCATATTCTCTACGCCCCTGGCGAGATTGCCTTGCAGATCGCCGGTAATGCCAAGGCTCTGCGGCTGAGCAAAAACCTTTCTCGCCGAGCCTTGGCAGTCCAGTCCGGAGTGGCTGAATCCACACTCAAGCGGTTTGAAACGACCGGCAAGGTGTCACTGGATGCTTTGTTACTGATCGCGATGAGTCTGGGAGTAGGGGAGCAAATGGCGAATTTGTTCAGTGCACCGCCGCCACTCAGTCTTCAGGAACTAAAAAGCCAAACCAGGCTTCGAGGACGTCGATGAAAAAAGTTTCTGCACTGCACGTGATGTTGCAGGGTTCGCGAGTGGGAGAGCTGGTAGATGCGCCTGGCCGAGGCATTTACTTTTCGTATGATCCGAGTTGGCTGGCTAACGGCTTCAACCTGGCGCCGTTGTACATGGACTTTTCTTCCGCGCCTCAGTTGGCGGCAGACACACTGATGTTTGGTGGCCTGCAAGGGGTGTTCAGCGATTCGCTGCCCGATGGCTGGGGGCTCTTGTTGATGGACCGTTTCTTTCGCACGCAATTGGGCATTGAGCGCCGTGCGATCGGCCCGTTGGACCGGCTCGGCTATATGGGAAATCGGGGTATGGGGGCGCTGGAATACAAACCGGCGTTCGAAAAGGGGATAGAGCAGCACGAACTTGACCTGGCTTCCCTTTACCAGGCTTCACAGGAGGTGCTGTCCGGTGGAGCGAAAGAGGTGATTGAATCACTGCGCCTCGCGGGTGGCTCCCCCGGGGGGGCACGTCCTAAGGCAGTCATTGGGCTTTCATCCGACAAGACGCAAGCTATCTCTTCATTTGGTGAGATGCCGGAAGGTTACGAACACTGGTTGATCAAATTCCGTAGCCAGGAAGAGCATCGTGACAGTGGCGCTATCGAACAGGCCTACGCCATGACGGCCCGTATGGCGGGGGTCGAAATCTCCGACTCAGCGTTACTTGAGATAGAGACAGCTACCGCAATAGAGCGGTTTTTCGTCACACGGCGCTTTGATCGCGTGGGTCTTACAAAGCGACATATGCTCACCGCCGCGGCGATTCTGTATGCCGACTTCCGTATGCCGAGCCTGGATTATGGTGACCTGTTGCGCCTGACCTTCACCATCACCAAAAACGCCAGGGATGTAGAAAAAATGGCTCGACTGATGGTGTTCAACGCGCTGGCCCACAACCGTGACGATCATGCAAAAAACTTTTCGTTCTTTGGCTCATCGGCAGGCTGGCAGATGGCGCCGGCCTACGACCTGACGTTTGCCAATACCAGCGGTCGGGGGAATGAGCACACCAGCGCTTTTGCAGGTGCAGGTCAGCCATCACGCACGGTAATCAAGAAGGTCTGTGCGCCCTTCAGCTTTCTTGAGCCTGACCTCTACATCGAGCAGACGTTGGAGGCCCTATCGCAGTGGAACCAGCATTGCGCTGACCTCAATATCGACAAAGCCCAGCGTGATCACCTGCAGATAGCCTTCAACTCGATAAGGAAGGCGTTTTAGCGGTCACTCCTGCCCGATCGACTCCAAAAACTCCGACCGCTCATCGCTCATTCGTGCCAGACAATCATTCTGCGCAATCGCATACGCCTTGGTGCCGTTCACTGCCGGGAAGGTGTCCACGGCGCAGTCGGCATCGCGTAACTTTTCCCACTTCTGCTGGGCATCCTTCAGACGAGCGGTAATGTCCGCCAGCTTGGTCTTGTCGCTGCCGTAGGTCGAAGCCATGCGTTCCAGCAGGCCCTGATAGTTATCCTTGAGCAATTGCTCGGCGGTGGTTTTGTTATAGGAGGCGCATTCCAGGGTTTGCTTGTCGTTTTCGATGCCATCGCACGGCGTGCTGTCGGTGTCTTCGGCCGCGTGGACGCCGGTTGCGATGAGTGCCAAAGCCAGGAAAATCGATTTCATTGCGCCGTCTCATATCAGGTGATGCGGGAATTCTGGCTCAAGCGTAAGACAAAGAACAGCCGCCAGTCAGACCTCTCATACCAGCCTTTGTCGTGGATTGACGCTTTCGGCAATTCCCCTGTCGTTTTTGCACCCGGCTCTGTCGGCCCCTGGGCATATGCTGGCCCCAAAGCGCCGGCAGACGATTCGGCGCATGAATTGCCAATAAGGGGACGCCTGATGAGCCCAGCCGAATTGCACGCCGACAGCATCGTTATCGACGGGCTGATTATTGCCAAGTGGAACCGCGACCTGTTCGAGGACATGCGCAAAGGCGGTCTCACTGCCGCTAACTGCACCGTGTCGGTGTGGGAAGGGTTCCAGGCCACCATCAACAATATCGTGGCCAGCCAGACCCTGATCCGTGAAAACAGCGACCTGGTGATCCCGGTGAAAACCACCGCCGACATCCGCCGTGCCAAGGAACAAGGCAAGACCGGCATCATCTTCGGCTTCCAGAACGCCCATGCCTTTGAAGACCAGCTCGGCTATGTCGAGATCTTCAAGCAGCTCGGCGTCGGTGTGGTGCAGATGTGCTACAACACCCAGAACCTGGTCGGCACCGGTTGCTACGAGCGTGATGGCGGCCTGTCGGGTTTCGGCCGTGAAATCGTTGCTGAGATGAACCGCGTCGGCATCATGTGCGACTTGTCCCACGTCGGCTCCAAGACTTCCGAAGAAGTCATCCTCGAATCGAAAAAGCCTGTGTGCTACTCCCACTGCCTGCCGTCCGGCCTTAAAGAGCACCCGCGCAACAAGTCCGATGAAGAGCTGAAGTTCATCGCCGACCACGGTGGTTTTGTCGGCGTGACCATGTTCGCGCCGTTCCTGGCCAAGGGCATCGATTCGACCATCGACGACTATGCCGAAGCCATCGAATACACCATGAACATCGTCGGCGAAGACGCCATCGGCATCGGCACCGACTTCACCCAGGGCCATGGCCAGGATTTCTTCGAAATGCTGACCCATGACAAGGGCTACGCCCGCCGCCTGACCAGCTTCGGCAAGATCATCAACCCGCTGGGCATCCGCACCGTGGGCGAGTTCCCCAACCTCACCGAGACCCTGCTCAAACGCGGCCACCCCGAGCGCGTGGTACGCAAGATCATGGGCGAAAACTGGGTCAACGTCTTGAAAGACGTCTGGGGCGAATAAGCCACCGCCAACGCATCTTTTCCCCCGGCCGTTCGCGCCGGGGGCATTAACAAGAATTTTTCTGGAGTTAAGTTTCCATGGCCAAGATCGCCCCGCAATTGCCTATCGAAGTCGACAGCGAAACCGGTGTCTGGACCTCCGACGCCCTGCCAATGCTGTACGTGCCGCGCCATTTCTTCGTCAACAACCACATCGGTATCGAAGAAGTGCTGGGCGCCGATGCCTACGCCGAAATCCTCTATAAGGCTGGCTACAAGTCCGCCTGGCACTGGTGTGAAAAAGAAGCCGAATGCCATGGCCTGGAAGGCGTCGCGGTGTTTGAGCACTACATGAAGCGCCTGTCGCAACGCGGCTGGGGCTTGTTCAAGATCCAGGACATCGACCTCGACAAAGGCACCGCCAGCGTCAAGCTCGAACACTCGGCCTTCGTCTACGTGTACGGCAAGGTCGGGCGCAAGGTGGACTACATGTTCACTGGTTGGTTTGCCGGCGCCATGGACCAGATTCTGCAAGCCCGCGGCAGCCAGATCCGCACTGTCGCCGAACAAGTCTACGGAGGCTCCGAAGAGGGCCACGATGACGGCCTGTTCACCGTCAAGCCGTTGTAAGCCGAGGACCGTGCCATGGCTTTCGAAGCAATGTTCCAGCCGATCCAGATCGGCAAACTGACCATCCGCAACCGCGTGCTCAGCACCGCCCACGCCGAGGTTTACGCGACCGACGGCGGGATGACCACTGACCGCTATGTGAAGTACTACGAAGAGAAAGCCAAGGGCGGTATCGGCCTGGCGATCTGCGGCGGTTCCTCTGTTGTGGCTATCGACAGCCCGCAGGAATGGTGGAGTTCGGTCAACCTGTCCACCGACCGCATCATCCCGCACTTCCAGAACCTGGCCGACGCCATGCACAAGCATGGCGCCAAGATCATGATCCAGATTACCCACATGGGCCGTCGCTCGCGTTGGGACGGCTTCAACTGGCCGACGCTGATGTCGCCGTCCGGCGTACGTGAGCCGGTGCACCGTGCCACTTGCAAGACCATCGAGCCGGAAGAAATCTGGCGCGTGATCGGCAACTACGCCAGCGCCGCCAAACGCGCCAAGGCCGGCGGCCTGGACGGTGTTGAGTTGTCCGCTGTGCACCAGCACATGATCGACCAGTTCTGGAGCCCGCGGGTTAACAAGCGTACTGACGAGTGGGGCGGCACCTTCGAAGGCCGCATGAAGTTCGGCCTGGAAGTATTGAAAGCCGTGCGCGCCGAGGTCGGTGACGACTTCTGCGTGGGCATGCGCCTGTGCGGTGACGAGTTCCACCCGGACGGCCTGTCCCATGAGGATATGAAGCAGATCGCCAAGTATTACGACGACACCGGCATGCTGGATTTCATCGGCGTGGTGGGCTCGGGTTGCGACACGCACAACACCCTGGCCAACGTGATCCCCAACATGAGTTATCCACCGGAGCCGTTCCTGCACTTGGCGGCCGGCATCAAGGAAGTGGTCAAGGTTCCGGTGCTGCACGCGCAGAACATCAAGGACCCGAACCAGGCCACGCGCATCCTCGAGGGCGGTTATGTGGACATGGTCGGCATGACCCGTGCGCACATCGCCGACCCTCACCTGATCGCCAAGATCAAGATGGGCCAGATCGACCAAATCAAGCAGTGCGTCGGCGCCAACTACTGCATCGACCGCCAGTACCAGGGCCTGGATGTGTTGTGCATCCAGAACGCCGCGACCTCCCGTGAATACATGGGTGTGCCGCACATCATCGAAAAAACCACCGGCGTCAAACGCAAGGTTGTGGTGGTCGGTGCCGGCCCGGCCGGGATGGAGGCTGCGCGCGTGGCAGCCGAACGTGGTCACGACGTGACCCTGTTCGAGAAAAAAGAGTTTATTGGTGGGCAGATCACCACGGCATCCAAGGCGCCGCAACGTGACCAGATTGCCGGTATCACCCGCTGGTACCAACTGGAACTGGCACGGTTGAAGGTCGACCTGCGCCTGGGCGTGGCCGCCGATGCCGACACTATCCTGGACGTGCGTCCGGACGTGGTGGTGCTGGCGGTGGGCGGACATCCGAACGTGGAACAGAACGAACACTGGGGCGCAGCCGAAGGCTTGGTGGTGAGCAGCTGGGACGTGCTCGACGGCAAAGTGGCGCCGGGCAAGAACGTGCTGGTGTACGACACTATCTGCGAATTCACCGGCATGTCGGTGGCGGATTTCCTCGCGGACAAAGGCAGCCAGGTCGAAATCGTCACCGACGACATCAAGCCGGGCGTGGCCATTGGCGGTACGTCGTTCCCGACCTACTACCGCAGCATGTACCCGAAGGAAGTGATCATGACCGGCGACATGATGCTGGAAAAGGTTTACCGCGAAGGCGACAAGCTGGTGGCGGTGCTGGAAAACGAATACACCGGCGCCAAAGAGGAGCGGGTGGTGGACCAGGTGGTCGTCGAGAACGGCGTGCGCCCGGACGAAGCCATCTACTACGCACTCAAGGAAGGCTCGCGCAACAAGGGCCAGATCGACGTCGAAGCCTTGTTCGCGATCAAGCCGCAGCCGTGCCTGAGCGAGGCGGGTGATGGGTACTTGCTGTTCCGCATTGGTGATTGTGTGGCGCAGCGTAATACCCATGCTGCGATCTATGACGCCCTGCGCTTGTGCAAGGATTTCTAGGCAACCTCCCTGTAGGAGCGAGCTTGCTCGCGAAAAACGCCAGGACAACGTGTTCATCCAGGATGGACGCGTAATCGCTGACGACCTTCGCGAGCAAGCTCGCTCCTACAGGAGCCTTGCGGGAGCTTCACCATGTTGAACACCTTGCTGCCTATTCTCTTGTTTGCCGCCCTGGGCCTTGCTGTCGTCGGCGCCTTGCGCCGGGTGAACATGTGGCGCCGTGGCCGCGCGTCCAAGGTCGACCTGCTGGGCGGCCTGCTGGCCATGCCCAAGCGCTACATGGTCGACCTGCACCACGTGGTCGCCCGCGACAAATACATCGCCAATACCCACGTCGCCACCGCGCTGGGTTTTGTGCTGTCGGCGTTGCTCGCCATTCTGGTCCATGGCTTCGGCCTGCAGAGCCGTATCCTTGGCTATGCCTTACTGCTGGCGTCGGTGCTGATGTTTGTCGGCGCCACCTTTGTGTACCTGCGTCGCCGTAATCCGCCTTCACGTCTGTCAAAGGGCCCATGGATGCGCCTGCCGAAAAGCCTCATGGCGTTCTCGGTCAGCTTCTTCCTGGTCACCCTGCCGGTGGCTGGAATCCTGCCAGCGGACTTCGGCGGCTGGTTGCTTGCAGCGTTGCTCAGCGTGGGCGTGCTGTGGGGCGTGTCCGAGATGTTCTTCGGCATGACCTGGGGCGGCCCGATGAAACACGCCTTCGCGGGAGCCTTGCACCTGGCCTGGCACCGCCGCGCCGAGCGTTTCGGCGGTGGCCGTTCCACCGGGTTGAAGCCGCTGGACCTCAGCGATAAAACCGCGCCGTTGGGCGTGGAAAAACCCAAGGATTTCACTTGGAACCAACTGCTCGGCTTCGACGCCTGCGTGCAGTGCGGCAAGTGCGAAGCCGCGTGCCCGGCCTTCGCCGCCGGCCAGCCACTGAACCCGAAAAAACTGATCCAGGACATGGTCGTTGGCCTGGCTGGCGGCACGGATGCCAAGTTCGCCGGTAGCCCCTATCCAGGCAAACCGATCGGCGAACACAGCGGCAACCCGCATCAGCCCATCGTCAACGGCCTGGTGGACGCCGAGACCCTGTGGTCCTGCACCACCTGCCGCGCCTGCGTGGAAGAGTGCCCGATGATGATCGAGCACGTGGACGCCATCGTCGATATGCGCCGCCACCTTACCCTGGAAAAAGGCGCCACGCCGAACAAGGGCGCCGAAGTGCTGGAGAACCTGATCGCCACCGACAACCCCGGCGGTTTCGCACCGGGTGGTCGCCTGAACTGGGCGGCAGACCTGAACCTGCCGCTGCTCAGCGAAAAAGGCAGCGCCGACGTGCTGTTCTGGGTCGGCGACGGTGCCTTCGACATGCGTAACCAACGCACCCTGCGTGCCTTCGTCAAAGTGCTCAAAGCCGCCAAGGTCGACTTTGCCGTGCTGGGCCTGGAAGAGCGTGACAGCGGCGACGTGGCCCGTCGTCTGGGCGATGAAGCGACCTTCCAGTTGTTGGCCTCGCGCAATATCCAGACCCTGGCCAAGTACAGCTTCAAGCGCATCGTCACCTGCGATCCGCACAGCTTCCATGTGCTGAAAAACGAATACGGCGCCTTCAACGGCAACTACCTTGTGCAGCACCACAGTACGTTCATGGCCGAGTTGATCGGCGAAGGCGCGCTGAACCTGGGCCAGCACAAGGGCAACAGCGTGACCTATCACGACCCTTGCTACCTGGGCCGCTACAACGGCGAGTACGAGGCGCCGCGCCAAGTGCTGCGGGCATTGGGCATCGAGGTCAAGGAGATGCAACGCTCGGGTTTCCGCTCACGCTGCTGCGGTGGAGGTGGCGGTGCGCCGATTACCGACATTCCCGGCAAGCAACGGATCCCGGACATGCGTATGGACGACATCCGCGAAACCGGCGCCGAGCTGGTGGCCGTGGGTTGCCCGCAATGCACGGCGATGCTGGAAGGCGTAGTCGAGCCGCGCCCGTTGATCAAGGATATTGCCGAGCTGGTGGCCGACGCATTACTTGAAGATGCAGTGCCCACCAAAGCTCCCATCAAGCGTGAACCTGCGGAGGTGCATTAATGAGCGACATTATCCGCCGCGACCCGCGGGCCGAATGGATCGCCCGCAACCGCCTGCACCCGCTGCACGCAGCGATGCAACCGGTGCAACACAGCTGGATGGGACCTAACGGGGTCATCCGCAAGAACGTCCATGGCGTCGGCTTCATCGGCCCCAATGGCATCAAGCGCATCGACCGCAGCGGCGCCCAGCAGGGCGGCGCGGCCAAGCGTACCGCGGCCGTGGAAGTGCAGTTGCCACTGCATCAGGTGGCGGCGCCTGCGTTCTACATCAACGTGGTGCCGGATATGGTCGGTGGTCGCTTGAGCAGCCACGACCGCGACTTGCTCGGCCTGGCCCGGCAACTGGCTGGCAGCGACGGCGCGGTGCTGGCGGTGGTGTTTGGCGAACACAAGGAAAATGCGTTTGCCACCGCAGGCGTCGACCGCCTGCTGGTGCTGGACGGCCATGAATTCGACGGTTATTCACCGGAACAACGGGTACAGGGTTTACGCGCTGTGGATAACCAGTTCAACCCGCGCCACTGGTTGCTGCCCGACAGCCGCAGCGGTGGTGGCGAACTGGGCCGACGGTTTGCCGCCAGCCTCAAGGAGCGCCCGGCTACGCGGGTTTGGCAGATCAAGGGCGACGAGTGCATCGGCCGCGCCGGTGCGGGCCAGGAAGACTTGGCCCGTCCGCTGCCACGCCTGATTCTGGCGGCCGTTGAATGCGCCGATCCCGTCAGCGAAACCCGTCACGAAGTGCTCCCCGTGGAGTTATCCACAGCCCTGGCGCGCAGCCTGCCACGCATCGAAGACCTCGGCGCAGTAGCGGTGGATCCGGCGGCGATTCCCATGGCCGAAGCGGAATTCATTTTCTCCGGCGGCAACGGTGTGAAGGACTGGGCCTTGTTCCACCAGACCGCAGCGGCCTTGGGCGCCACCGAAGGCGCCTCGCGGGTGGCGGTGGACGATGGCTTCATGGCGCGTGATCGCCAGGTCGGCGCCAGCGGCACCTGGGTCACGGCGCGGGTCTATGTGGCCGTGGGCATTTCCGGGGCGATCCAGCACCTGCAAGGCATCGGTGCCTGCGACAAGGTGGTGGCGATCAACCTCGACCCTGGTTGCGACATGATCAAGCGCGCCGATCTCTCGGTCATCGGCGAAAGCGCCGCGATTCTGCAAGCCTTGATCGTTGCGGTCGAGGCCTACCGCAACGGCGCCAAGCGCGACGCGGCTTGAGGATATGAGCATGAACATGAATGTCATCAGCCTGGTATCCATCGGCGCCCACCCGACCTCCGGGCGCCCGCGCCGCGCCGAACAGGATGCGCGTGCGGTGGAGCTCGGCCTGCAAATGGCTGGGGATAAGTTGCAGGTGTTGCACGCCGGCAACATCAATGAGCCGACCCTGCGTAGCTACCTGGGCATGGGATTGCCGCAATTGCATGTGCTGGAGCAACCGGCGGGCAGCGATGCCTTGCCCGTTCTCAGTGAATACCTGCGCGACGCGGGTGCCCAAGTGGTGCTCGCTGGTAGCCAGGCCGAAACCGGCGAAGGCTCGGGTATGTTGCCGTACCTGCTGGCCGAGCAGTTGGGTTGGCCGCTGATTGTCGGGCTGGCGCAGGTCGAGTCCATCGATGGCGGCGTGGCCCATGTGCTGCAAGCCTTGCCACGCGGTCAGCGGCGGCGCCTGAAGGTGCGCTTGCCGTTCCTGGCGACAGTGGATAACGCCGCGCCTAAACCACGGCAGAGTGCTTACGGTCCGGCGCAGCGCGGTGAGCTGGCGGCCCATGAAGTCGAAATCGAACAAGACGAGTTATTCACAGGCGCCGTGCTCCAGCCGGCCAAACCACGGCCAAAGCGCCTCAAGGTGATCAAGGCCAAAAGTGGTGCCGACCGGATGAAAGCCGCCACGGCCAAGGCCAGTGGCGGCGGTGGGCAAGTACTCAAGGGCCTCAGCCCGGAAGCGGGCGCCGAAGCTATCCTCAAACTGCTTATAGAGGAAGGCGTCGTGCGCTAACCCCCCGTAGGAGCTGGCTTGCCAGCGATAGCAATCGTTCAGCCGATGGATGTCTCGACTGACACGCCGTCATCGCCGGCGAGCCGGCTCCTACAGAGGGTTTACCCACAATCCCTGTTGACCCGTCTGTGGATAACCTGTTCGCGGTTGTCCACGCCCCCTGTGAATCAAGCCCTGCAGCCCTCTGTACGAAAAACAACCAGGCTAACTGACGGTTTTTACTTGGGTTTTTCTTTGCTCTTATGCATTTCTCCAGGCCGACTTGCCCCCATAGTCTGTTGGCGCTTCTGTGGATAACATGTTCGCTCTCGGCTGAAGCCCTTATTAATCAAAGCTTTCATCGGATTGATCAAAATATGATCGAATTGGTTTTTTCCCCGGCTGAAATCCCTGGAAACCGCGATTTATGAAGGTTTTCGGTGGTTTTCCACAGCGTTCTCAGAGTTGCCCCCAAAGTCTGTTGGTGCTTCTGTGGATAAGGTGTTCGCGTACCGCTACAGGCCATATAAATCATGGCTTCTATTCAGTTGATCAATAAATGAACAAGGCTGGGCCAGACCGACTGACTGGAATAAGTCACGGATTTTTTTCACTTAATTTCAGGAGGGAAGCGTACTTGCCCACAATTGCTGTGGGTGGCTTTGTGGATAAGTTGTTGGGTAAAGGCTGGAGGGCAGGGGAATCAAGGGTTATCTGAGGGTTGGGTGTTTTTTGTACAACCCAGCCCCCTGAAGATCAAAAGGTTATTCGTGAACTGCAACACCTTTGAGGTACGGCGCTGGAGCGGCCCCCAAGTTGTTCAGCATGCGCTCGCTGTACCAATCCACAAAGTTCACCACGCCGAACTCATAGGTCTTGGAGTATGGACCTGGCTGGTAGGCGGTGGAGTTGATGCCGCGCTGGTTCTCTTCGGCCAGGCGACGGTCCTGGTCGTTGGTGGCGTCCCACACCTGGCGCATGCGCTCGACGTCGTAGTCCACGCCTTCCACGGCGTCCTTGTGCACCAGCCATTTGGTGGTGACCATGGTTTCCTGGGCGCTGATCGGCCACACGGTGAACACGATGATGTGATCGCCCATGCAGTGGTTCCAGGAGTGGGGCAGGTGCAGGATGCGCATCGAGCCCAGGTCCGGGTTCTTGATGCGGCCCATGAGTTTGGCGCAGCCCTGCTTGCCGTCCAGAGTCATCGACACGGTGCCCTTGAGCAGCGGCATGCGCACGATGCGGTTACGCAAGCCGAAGCTGGCGTGCGCGTACGGGATCTTCTCGGCATCCCAGGCGGCGGCGGAGGCGGCCACATGATCCTTGAACGCCTGGTCGGCGCGCGGGTCGGTGACGTCGTCCCATTCCAGCAGGGTTTTCAACAGTTCCGGGTGCGACGCGTTGCAGTGGTAGCACTCGCGGTTATTTTCCAGCACCAGCTTCCAGTTGGCTTTCTCCATCAAGGTGGTGGTAATCGCCACCTTGGTGTTCTCCATGTCGTAGGGTTCCATGTAGTGGTTCAGCGTCGACAGGAAATCATCGATGGCCGGCGGGTTCTCCGCCAGGCTGATGAAGATGTAGCCGCCAGCAGTCTTCACGTTCACCGGCTTCAAACCGTACTGCTTCATGTCGAAGTCGGCGCCCATCTCGGTGCCGGCGAACAGCAGGCGGCCGTCCAGTTCGTAGGTCCACTGGTGGTAGTGGCAGACCAGTTTGGCGACCTTGCCCTTGTCGCTGGTGCACAAGCGCGAACCACGGTGACGGCACACGTTATGGAAGGCATGCACGACGCCTTCGGCGCCACGGATCACGATGATCGGGTTCTTGCCTACTTGCAGGGTCAGGTAGTTGCCCTTGGTGGGGATCTCGCAGGTCATGCCGGCGATCAGCCACTCTTTCTGGAAGATCTCCTGCATGTCGATATCAAACAGCCGTTCATCAGAGTAGAACGGCTGTGGCAGCGAGAAAGTGCGCTCGCGCTCTTGCAGCATTTGCGCGGTGGCCTTGCGTGCGGGTTCCAGCGGATCGCCCAAGCTTAAGGTTGCGGTGACGTCCATCGTGTGTGTCCTCATGGCCATTCTGTGTGGCCGAGATAAGTGGCTAATCAGGTTTGCAGCAAGGCGTAAAAAAAGCGTCTGTGTTGGGAGCGAGTGTGGGGCCGCCGATGGGCCGAACCTTATCCATGGGCGACATGGCCCAATCTGTTCCCGACGCGCAACCCTAGGTCGTTGGGGCCTGGTCGCGATAAGTATGTGAATGTCGCAGATAGGTAAATGGATGGTTCTGGCGTTACGCAGAATCGCCACCATAAGGCCGATGTCGGCGGTGGAGAACAACATGTCCAATAATTTCCTGAATCCGGTAACCACCCAGACCTGGGCCAATGGTCGGCACATTGTCCGTTGCGTCAAAGTCATCCAGGAAACCTGGGACGTGCGCACCTTCTGTTTCATGGCCGACCAGCCGATCCTGTTCTTTTTCAAGCCGGGGCAATTCGTCACCCTGGAGCTGGAAATCGAAGGCCAGCCGATCATGCGCTCCTACACCATCTCCAGCTCACCGTCGGTGCCGTACAGTTTCTCGGTGACCATCAAGCGCGTGCCGGGCGGCAAGGTTTCCAACTGGTTGCACGACACCCTGCATGAAGGGCAAGAGCTGGCGGTGCACGGGCCGGTAGGCTTGTTCAATGCCATCGACTTCCCAAGCCCGAAAGTGTTGTACCTCAGCGGCGGTGTGGGGATAACGCCAGTCATGTCCATGGCGCGCTGGTTCTACGACACCAACGCCAACGTCGACATGACGTTTATCCACAGCGCCCGTTCGCCCAAGGACATCATCTACCACCGTGAGCTGGAACACATGGCGTCGCGGATCGATAACTTCAGCCTGCACCTGATCTGCGAGAAACACGGCTTGGGTGAGCCATGGGCGGGTTATCGCGGTTACCTGAATCACAAGATGCTCGAACTGATGGTGCCGGACTTCCTGGAGCGCGAAGTGTTCTGCTGCGGGCCTACGCCGTACATGAACGCGGTGAAGCGCCTGCTGGAAGTGGCGGGTTTCGACATGACGCGTTACCACGAGGAATCGTTCGGCGCCACGCCGCCGGAAGCCCGTGCGGATGCGGTCGAACAAGCCGAACAAGCCGCCGACGCGCCGGAAATCGACCTGGCGGATCTGCACCAGGTGGAGTTCATCGCGTCGGGCAAAAGCATTCGTGTCGCCCCTGGTGAAACCGTGCATGCGGCGGCGGCCAAGCTTGGGCTGTTGATCCCGAAAGCCTGTGGCATGGGCATCTGCGGCACGTGCAAAGTGATGAAGCTGGGCGGGGAGGTCGAGATGGACCACAACGGCGGCATCACTGAGGAAGACGAAGCCGAAGGCTACATCCTGTCTTGCTGCAGCGTGCCGAAGGGTGATGTGCGCATCGAGTTCTGACCAATGATCGTTCCCACGCAGAGCGTGGGAACGATCAACAGTCCCGCGTTGCAGGTCATGAGTCTGCGGCGCGGGTCTTAGGCGCTAACGGTTATTGGGCGTAGATATGGACTACAAAGTGCTGGCCTGATGCTGTCAATTCATAGGCTTTTTCGTAGATCCTCAATGTCCTTGATGGCTCTCGGATGGTGTCACCGACTTTTGCGTGTTTCCGAAATTCATCCCAATCAATGACGGTGGTGCTGATCGTGCCGTCGCTTTGCAGGGTGTTGCCGTTGTTCTGATATTCCATGATGTAACCCTCTGCTGGATTTCCATTTCCGACCGATTATTCGGCAGGCAGTCAGCCCCGAAGTAACGCGTCCGTGTGTTCGGGGTGACGAGATCCTATCCAAGACAGGGGGTAGATAGATACTGTCAGAAATACGTACAAACAGTCTCTGAAAACGCGCTGAAAGGCCCGTGGTTTCAGGCTTCCATCACTTTCCGAATATCCGCCGCCAATTCTCTTACACGTTCTTCCTCGGTATCCCACGCGCACATGAAGCGTGCGCCGCCTTTGCCGATAAAGGTGTAGAAACGCCAGCCCTTGGCGGTCAACGCGGCAATCGCCGGTTCCGAGAGTTGCAGGAACACGCCGTTTGCCTGCACCGGGAACATCAACTCCACGCCGGGAATATCCGCCACCAAGCTGCTCAGCAGTTGAGCGCAGTGGTTGGCGTGACGCGCATGTTTGAGCCAGGCGTCGTTTTCCAGCAGGCCTACCCACGGCGCGGACAGGAAGCGCATTTTCGAGGCCAGTTGGCCGGCCTGCTTGCAGCGGTAGTCGAAGTCTTCGGCCAGCTTGTGGTTGAAGAACAGGATCGCTTCACCCACGGCCATACCGTTCTTGGTGCCGCCAAAGCACAGCACGTCCACGCCGGCTTTCCAGGTCAGGTCGGCGGGCGAGCAGCCGAGGAACGCGCAGGCGTTGGAGAAGCGCGCGCCGTCCATGTGCAGGTTCAGCCCCAACTCTTTGCAGGTCACGCTGATGGCGCGTATTTCATCCGGGGTATACACGCTGCCGACTTCCGTGGCTTGGGTCAGGGTGACCACGCGTGGTTTGGGGTAGTGAATGTCTTGGCGCTTGAGGGCGATCTCGCGGATCGACTCCGGGGTCAGCTTGCCGTTTTCGGTGCGAGCGGTGAGCAGCTTGGAACCGTTGGAGAAAAACTCCGGCGCGCCGCATTCGTCGGTTTCGACGTGGGCGGTTTCCGAGCAAATCACGCTATGGTAGCTCTGGCACAGCGAAGACAACGCCAGGGAGTTGGCAGCAGTGCCGTTGAAGGCGAAGAACACTTCGCAGTCAGTTTCGAAGAGGTTGCGGAAACCGTCGGCGGCGCGGTGGGTCCATTCATCATCGCCGTAGGCGCGCTGATGGCCCTGGTTGGCTTGTTCCATGGCGGCCCAGGCTTCCGGGCAGATGCCCGAATAGTTGTCACTGGCGAATTGTTGGCTCTTGTCGGTCATGGCCCATTCCTGTGGTCGATGTTGGTGCGCACTGTAACCAAGATTGTCGCGGGTGCGCACGTACTGTAAATGCAAAGTCACTGGGGAATTATGCACGGTACTCAAACGATTCCTGTCGGACGCGTCCGTGATGGCGCTCTGGATCTGCTCAAGTGGCTGGCGCTGTTGAGCATGGTGCTGGACCACTTGCGCTATGTCGGTTTGAACCTGGACGGCCTGTATGTGCCGGGGCGCCTGGCGTTCCCGTGGTTTTGCCTGGCGATTGCGGCCAACCTGCATCGGGCGAGAAACTCACCTGTCATGGGCCAGTGGCGGTATTTGGGCTGGCTGCTGCTGTTCAGCGTGATCAGCGAAGTGCCGTACCGACTGTTTATCGATGATGCCGATACATTGAACGTATTGCCGACGTTGGCGTTGGGTTTGCTTATTGCCCGAGGATGGCAGCAGAAAGCGCTTTTTGATCGCGGATTGGCGCTGATCGCGACCACGATTGCGGTGGTGTTTTCCACGCAGCTGATGTTTGGTTTTTTCGGTGTATTACTGCCACTGGCGATGCTGCTGGTGTTCCGTCGTCCCTGGTATTTCAGCGTATTGCCTTGCGTGGTCTGCGTCGCGGCCAATCAATGGCAGGTTTTGCTCGCTAGTGGCTCCCCCGTCGCGTTGGCGGGATTGGCCACTTGCCTGATTGCGCCAATACTCGGCCTGGTCCTGTTACGACACGCCAAAAATGCCTCCCCGCCGGCTATGCGCCGCTGGGCGTATGCCCTCTATCCCGCGCATTTCCTGCTGCTGCTGGCCTTGCGCCACAGCCTTGCTTGAGTCGCAGAATTCATTCCATGTCGTAAACGCACCTTTGCGTGGCGTGCGTAGGCATTTGACCTGCTGACGCCAGCCCTACCATCGCATCAAAGGGCCCTGCACGGGCCTCAACAATACGAAAGGCTGGGAGAGACGCGATGTTCAGCAAACAAGACCAGATTCAGGGATATGACGACGCACTGCTGGCGGCGATGAATGCCGAGGAGCAGCGTCAGGAAGATCATATCGAGCTGATCGCGTCAGAGAACTACACCAGCAAACGCGTGATGGAAGCTCAAGGCAGCGGCCTCACCAACAAATACGCCGAAGGCTACCCAGGCAAGCGTTACTACGGCGGCTGCGAGCACGTGGACAAGGTCGAAGCCCTGGCCATCGAACGCGCCAAGCAATTGTTCGGCGCCGATTACGCCAACGTGCAGCCGCACTCCGGTTCTTCCGCCAACAGCGCGGTGTACCTGGCCCTGTTGAACGCCGGTGACACCATCCTCGGCATGAGCCTGGCCCACGGCGGCCACCTGACCCACGGCGCCAAAGTGTCGTCCTCGGGCAAGCTGTACAACGCGGTGCAGTACGGCATCAACACCGACACCGGCCTGATCGACTACGACGAAGTCGAGCGCCTGGCCGTCGAGCACAAGCCGAAAATGGTCGTAGCCGGTTTCTCTGCCTACTCCAAGACTCTGGATTTCCCACGTTTCCGTCAGATCGCCGACAAGGTGGGCGCACTGCTGTTCGTCGACATGGCCCACGTCGCCGGCCTGGTTGCCGCCGGCCTGTACCCGAACCCGCTGCCGTATGCCGACGTGGTCACCACGACCACCCACAAGACCCTGCGCGGTCCACGGGGCGGTCTGATCCTGGCCAAGTCCAACGAAGAAATCGAAAAGAAACTCAACGCCGCCGTATTCCCTGGCGCCCAAGGTGGCCCGCTGATGCACGTCATCGCCGGCAAGGCCGTGTGCTTCAAGGAAGCGCTGGAGCCGGGCTTCAAGGCCTATCAGCAACAAGTGATCGACAACGCCCAGGCCATGGCCGAGGTGTTTATCAAACGCGGCTACGATGTAGTGTCCGGCGGCACCGACAACCACCTGTTCCTGGTCAGCCTGATCCGTCAGGGCCTCACCGGCAAAGAGGCGGATGCCGCCTTGGGCCGCGCCCACATCACAGTCAACAAGAACGCCGTGCCGAATGACCCGCAGTCGCCATTCGTGACCTCGGGCCTGCGCATCGGCACCCCGGCGGTGACCACGCGTGGTTTCAAAGTGCCGCAGTGCATCGAACTGGCTGGCTGGATCTGCGACATCCTCGACAACCTCGGCGATGCCGATGTCGAGGCCAACGTGGCCAAGCACGTGTCTGCCCTGTGCGCTGATTTCCCGGTTTATCGCTGAGCGCGGTTTTGGAGTAATGACTATGCAACGCTACTCGGGCTTCGGCCTCTTCAAGCACTCACTCAGCCACCACGAAAACTGGCAGAAAATGTGGCGCACGCCGACCCCTAAAAAGGTCTACGACGTGGTCATTGTCGGCGGCGGCGGGCATGGTCTGGCGACCGCCTACTACCTGGCCAAGGAGCACGGCATCACCAACGTGGCCGTGGTCGAAAAAGGCTGGCTGGGCGGCGGTAACACCGCGCGCAACACCACCATCGTGCGTTCCAACTACCTATGGGATGAGTCGGCCCACCTGTACGAGCACGCGATGAAACTGTGGGAAGGTCTGTCCCAGGACCTGAACTACAACGTGATGTTCTCCCAGCGTGGCGTCTACAACCTGTGCCACACCCTGCAAGACATCCGTGATTCCGAGCGCCGCGTCAGCGCCAACCGCCTCAATGGCGTGGACGGCGAACTGCTCAACGCCAAGCAAGTGGCCGACGAGATCCCGTACCTCGATTGCTCCAAGAACACCCGCTACCCGGTCCTCGGCGCCACCGTGCAACGTCGCGGCGGCGTGGCCCGTCACGACGCCGTAGCCTGGGGCTTTGCCCGTGCGGCTGACGCCCTCGGCGTGGATTTGATCCAGCAGACCGAAGTGATCGGCTTTCGCAAGGAAAACGGTGTGTGCATCGGCGTGGAAACCAACAAGGGCTTTATCGGCGCCAAGCGCGTCGGTGTGGTCACTGCCGGTAACTCCGGGCACATGGCGTCGTTGGCGGGCTTCCGCCTGCCGATTGAGTCCCACCCGCTGCAAGCGTTGGTGTCGGAGCCGATCAAGCCAATTATCGACAGTGTGATCATGTCCAACGCCGTACACGGTTACATCAGCCAGTCCGACAAGGGCGACCTGGTGATCGGCGCCGGTATCGACGGCTACAACGGCTACGGCCAGCGCGGCTCGTACCCGGTGATCGAACACACCATCCAGGCCATCGTCGAGATGTTCCCGGTGCTGTCCCGCGTGCGCATGAACCGCCAGTGGGGCGGTATCGTCGACACCACGCCGGATGCCTGCCCGATCATTTCCAAGACCCCAGTGCCCAACATGTTTTTCAACTGCGGTTGGGGCACCGGTGGCTTCAAGGCCACGCCGGGCTCAGGCAACGTGTTTGCCGCCAGCCTCGCCAAGGGTGAAATGCACCCGTTGGCCGCACCTTTTTCCATCGACCGTTTCCACAACGGTGCGTTGATCGACGAACACGGCGCTGCGGCCGTCGCCCACTAACAGGAGAAATTCCCTATGTTGCATATCTTCTGTCCTCACTGTGGCGAACTGCGCTCCGAAGAGGAATTCCACGCCTCCGGCCAAGCGCACATCCCGCGCCCGCTGGACCCGAATGCCTGCACCGATGAAGAGTGGGGCGACTACATGTTCTTCCGCGACAACCCCCGCGGGCTGCACCACGAACTGTGGATCCACGCCGCCGGTTGCCGCCAGTACTTCAACGCGACCCGCGACACCCTGACCTACGAAATTCTTGAAACCTACAAGATCGGTGAGAAGCCACAATTCACCGCCAAGGCCTCTGGAGAGAAGGTATGAGCCAGACCAATCGCCTGTCCAACGGTGGCCGGATCGACCGTAATAAAGTCCTGACGTTTACCTTCAACGGCCAGAGCTACAAAGGCTTTGAAGGTGACACACTGGCCGCCGCCCTGCTGGCCAACGGCGTCGACATCATCGGCCGCAGCTTCAAGTACTCGCGCCCTCGCGGCATCTTCGCTGCGGGCGCCGAAGAGCCGAACGCGGTGCTGCAGATCGGCGCCACCGAAGCTACCCAGATTCCCAACGTGCGCGCCACGCAACAGGCGCTGTACCAAGGCCTGGTCGCCACCAGTACCAACGGCTGGCCGAACGTCAACACTGACGTGATGGGCATTCTTGGCAAGGTCGGCGGCAAGCTGATGCCACCGGGTTTCTACTACAAAACCTTCATGTACCCGCAATCGTTCTGGATGACTTACGAGAAGTACATCCGTAAGGCAGCAGGTCTTGGCCGCTCGCCGACCGAGAACGACCCGGACACCTACGACAACTTCAACCGTCACTGTGACGTGCTGGTCGTCGGCGCCGGCCCTGCGGGCTTGGCTGCCGCACTGGCCGCCGCCCGCAGCGGTGCCCGCGTGATCCTCGCTGACGAGCAGGAAGAGTTTGGCGGTTCGCTGCTGGACTCGCGCGAAAGCCTCGACGGCAAGCCAGCCGCTGAATGGGTTGCCAGCGTCATTGCTGAATTGAAAGCCCTGCCGGACGTGGTGCTGCTGCCCCGCGCTACCGTCAACGGCTACCACGACCATAACTTCCTGACCATTCACGAACGCCTCACCGACCACCTCGGTGACCGTGCGCCGATTGGTGTGGTGCGCCAACGCATCCACCGTGTGCGCGCCAAGCGCGTCGTGCTGGCGACCGGTGCGTGTGAGCGCCCGCTGGTGTACGGCAACAACGACGTGCCGGGCAACATGCTGGCCGGTGCGGTTTCTACTTACGTGCGTCGCTATGGCGTGGCGCCGGGCAAGAAACTGGTGCTGTCGACCAACAACGATCACGCCTACCGCGTTGCGCTGGACTGGCTCGACGCCGGCCTGCAAGTGGTGGCCGTGGCTGATGTACGCCACAACCCACGCGGCGCACTGGTTGAAGAAGCCCGCGCCAAAGGTATTCGAATCCTCACCGGCAGCGCTGTGATCGAGGCTCGTGGCAGCAAGCACGTCACTGCTGCCCGCGTCGCTGCGATTGATGTGAAAGCGCACAAAGTCACGAGCCCAGGCGAGTGGCTGGATTGCGATCTGGTCGCCAGCTCTGGCGGCTACAGCCCAGTGGTCCACCTGGCTTCGCACCTGGGCGGCAAGCCGACCTGGCGTGAAGACATCCTCGGTTTTGTACCGGGCGAAGCGCCGCAGAAACGCGTGTGCGTGGGTGGTATCAACGGTGTCTACGGCCTTGGCGATTCCCTGGCAGACGGTTTTGAAGGGGGCGTGCGCGCAGCCAGCGAAGCCGGTTTTGCGCCAGTGGAAGGCACCTTGCCGAAAGCCCTGAGCCGCCTGGAAGAGCCGACGCTGGCGATCTACCAAGTGCCGCACGACAAGCCAACCGCACGGGCGCCGAAGCAATTCGTCGACCTGCAGAACGACGTGACCGCCGCCGCCATCGAACTGGCGACCCGTGAAGGGTTTGAGTCGGTGGAGCACGTCAAACGCTACACCGCGTTGGGCTTCGGCACCGACCAGGGCAAGTTGGGCAACGTCAACGGCCTGGCGATTGCCGCTCGTTCGCTGAACGTGACCATCCCGCAGATGGGCACCACCATGTTCCGTCCCAACTACACGCCGGTGACCTTCGGCGCGGTGGCGGGCCGTCACTGCGGGCACATCTTCGAGCCGGTGCGCTACACCGCGCTGCACGCCTGGCACGTGAAGAACGGCGCCGAATTTGAAGACGTCGGCCAGTGGAAGCGCCCTTGGTACTTCCCGCGCAACGGTGAAGACCTGCATGCGGCGGTGAAACGCGAATGCCTGGCCGTGCGCGACAGCGTCGGCCTGCTGGATGCGTCGACCCTCGGCAAGATCGACATCCAGGGCCCGGACGCGCGCGAATTCCTCAACCGCATCTACTCCAACGCCTGGACCAAGCTCGACGTGGGCAAGGCGCGCTACGGCCTGATGTGCAAGGAAGACGGCATGGTCTTCGACGACGGCGTCACAGCCTGTCTCGCCGACAACCACTTCCTGATGACCACCACCACCGGCGGCGCCGCCCGCGTACTCCAGTGGCTGGAGATCTACCAGCAGACCGAATGGCCAGACCTCAAGGTGTACTTCACCTCGGTCACGGACCACTGGGCGACCATGACCCTGTCCGGCCCCAACAGCCGCAAGCTGCTGGCGGAAGTCACCGATATCGACCTGGACAAGGACGGCTTCCCGTTCATGACCTGGAAGGAAGGTTTGGTCGGTGGCGTACCGGCCCGTGTGTTCCGGATCTCGTTTACCGGTGAGCTGTCGTACGAAGTCAACGTGCAGGCCGACTACGCCATGGGCGTACTGGAAAAAATCGTCGAGGCCGGCAAGAAATACAACCTGACCCCGTACGGCACCGAAACCATGCACGTGCTGCGGGCGGAGAAGGGCTTCATCATCGTCGGCCAGGACACTGACGGCTCAATGACCCCGGACGACCTGAACATGGGCTGGTGCGTTGGTCGCACCAAACCGTTCTCGTGGATCGGCTGGCGCGGCATGAACCGTGAAGACTGCGTGCGCGAAGAGCGTAAGCAACTGGTGGGCTTGAAGCCGATCGACCCGACCGTTTGGCTGCCGGAAGGCGCGCAGTTGGTGTTTGATCCGAAGCAGTCGATTCCGATGAAGATGGTCGGCCACGTGACATCGAGCTATGCGCATAACTCCCTGGGTTATTCGTTTGCGATGGCGGTGGTGAAGGGTGGCTTGAAGCGCATCGGGGAGCGGGTGTTCTCACCGCAAGCGGATGGCAGCGTGATCGAGGCGGAGATTGTGTCCTCGGTGTTCTTCGATCCTAAGGGCGATCGCCAAAATATCTGATGGACCGAGTCGCGGCCTTCGCGAGCAAGCCCGCTCCCACAGGGGGCGCATTCCAAATGTGGGAGCGGGCTTGCTCGCGAAGACGCCAGTAGCCTCACAACAGAATTAAGACAGGTGCTTTATGACAGCAGCCAATGTTTACCAACAACGCCCCACCACCGGCGCCAAGGCCGAGTCGTCGCTGCACCATGCCGACCTCGCCAGCCTGGTCGGCAAGGGTCGCAAGAACGCCGGCGTGACCGTGCGTGAAAAGAAACTCCTGGGTCACCTGACTATCCGGGGCGACGGCCATGACGCAGCCTTCGCTGCCGGCGTGCACAAGGCCCTGGGCATCGAATTGCCCGGCGCCTTGCAAGTGATCGTCAAGGGTGAAACCAGCCTGCAGTGGCTCGGCCCGGATGAGTGGTTGCTGATCGTGCCAAGCGGTGAAGAATTCGCCGCCGAGCAAAACCTGCGTGCCGCGTTGGGTGAGTTGCACATCCAGGTCGTCAACGTCAGCGGCGGCCAGCAGATCCTTGAACTCAGCGGCCCGAATGTGCGCGATGTGCTGATGAAGTCCACCAGCTACGACGTGCACCCCAACAACTTCCCGGTGGGCAAGGCGGTGGGCACGGTGTTCGCCAAGTCGCAGCTGGTGATCCGTCACACGGCTGAAGACACTTGGGAACTGCTGATTCGCCGCAGCTTCTCGGATTACTGGTGGTTGTGGTTACAGGATGCATCCGCCGAATTCGGCCTGAGCGTCCAAGCCTGAGGAATACCCCATGAGCCGCGCACCTGATACATGGATTTTGACCGCCGACTGCCCCAGCGTGCTCGGCACGGTGGACGCGGTCACCCGCTACCTGTTCGAGCAGGGTTGCTACGTTACTGAGCACCACTCGTTCGATGACCGGCTTTCGGGCCGGTTCTTTATTCGCGTGGAGTTCCGCCAGCCCGACGGTTTTGACGAACAAGGCTTCCGCGATGGCCTGGCCACCCGTGGTGAAGCCTTCGGCATGATCTTCGAACTGACGGCGCCGAACTATCGGCCAAAAGTGGTGATCATGGTCTCCAAGGCCGATCACTGCCTGAATGATCTGCTGTATCGCCAACGCATCGGCCAATTGTCGATGGACGTGGTCGCGGTGGTGTCCAACCACCCCGATCTCAAGCCTTTGGCCGACTGGCACCAGATTCCCTACTACCATTTCCCCCTCGACCCCAACGACAAACCGTCCCAGGAGCGGCAGGTGTGGCAGGTGGTGGAAGACACCGGCGCGGAATTGGTGATCCTTGCGCGCTACATGCAAGTGCTGTCGCCGGAGCTGTGCCGCAAGTTGGATGGCAAGGCCATCAACATTCACCACTCGTTGTTGCCGGGGTTCAAGGGCGCCAAGCCGTACCACCAGGCGTACAACAAGGGCGTGAAGTTGGTGGGCGCCACGGCGCATTACATCAACAACGATCTGGACGAAGGCCCGATCATTGCCCAGGGCGTGGAGGTGGTGGATCACAGCCACTATCCCGAGGATTTGATTGCCAAGGGGCGGGATATTGAAGGGCTGACATTGGCCCGGGCGGTGGGGTATCACATTGAGCGGCGGGTGTTTTTGAACGCCAATCGCACGGTCGTTCTTTAGATCGCTATCGCAGGCAAGCCAGCTCCCACATTTTTGAATGTGTTCATAAATCAAAATGTGGGAGCCGGGCTTGCCCGCGATGAGGCCCTTACAAACAACGCAAAAACAGCATCTGTACCCGAGCACTTAAACGCGCTGCCCACCCAACTGGCAACGCAGTTCCATAAAAACAACAGCGAGGTGAAAGCATGTCTGGTAATCGTGGTGTCGTGTATCTCGGCAACGGCAAGGTCGAAGTACAGAAAATCGACTATCCCAAAATGCAGGACCCCCGTGGCAGGAAGATTGAGCACGGCGTCATCCTGCGCGTGGTCTCCACCAACATCTGCGGCTCCGACCAACACATGGTGCGCGGCCGCACCACTGCCCAGACCGGCCTGGTGCTCGGTCATGAAATTACCGGTGAAGTGATCGAGAAGGGCAGCGACGTCGAGAACCTGAAGATCGGCGACCTGGTTTCCGTGCCGTTCAACGTGGCCTGCGGCCGCTGCCGTTCCTGCAAAGAGCAACACACCGGCGTATGCCTGACCGTCAACCCGGCCCGTGCCGGGGGTGCCTATGGTTATGTCGACATGGGCGATTGGACCGGCGGCCAGGCTGAATACGTGCTGGTGCCGTATGCCGACTTCAACCTGCTGAAACTGCCGGACCGCGACAAGGCCATGGAAAAAATCCGCGACCTGACTTGCCTGTCCGACATCCTCCCGACGGGCTACCACGGCGCCGTCACTGCCGGCGTTGGCCCAGGCAGCACCGTCTACATCGCCGGCGCCGGCCCGGTCGGTCTGGCCGCTGCCGCCTCTGCACGCCTGTTGGGCGCCGCGGTGGTGATCATCGGCGACGTCAACCCGATCCGCCTGGCTCACGCCAAGGCCCAGGGTTTTGAAGTGGCCGACCTGTCCACCGACACCCCGCTGCACGAACAGATCGCTGCGCTGCTGGGCGAGCCGGAAGTGGATTGCGCTGTCGACGCCGTTGGCTTCGAAGCCCGTGGCCACGGCCATGAAGGCGTGAAAGCCGAAGCCCCGGCCACTGTGCTCAACTCGCTGATGGGCGTGGTGCGCGTGGCCGGCAAGATCGGTATTCCTGGCCTGTACGTCACCGAGGATCCAGGTGCTGTGGATGCCGCCGCCAAGATGGGCAGCCTGAGCATTCGCTTCGGCCTCGGCTGGGCCAAGTCCCACAGCTTCCACACCGGCCAGACCCCCGTGATGAAGTACAACCGCGCGCTCATGCAGGCGATCATGTGGGACCGTATCAACATTGCCGAGATCGTGGGTGTACAGGTGATCAGCCTGGATGATGCGCCACGTGGCTACGGCGAGTTCGATGCGGGCGTGCCGAAGAAGTTTGTGATTGATCCGCACAAGCTGTTCAGTGCGGCGTAAGGTTCAAGGCTGAATAAATGGCGACCCCGGAGGTCGCCATTTTTTATGGGTTACTTGATGGTGGTGAGTCGCAGATAGGGATCGGCCACTTCACCGTTCTTGATCAGGCGCTTGCCGTCGTAGTCGCAATGGATTTTGTCGTTGCGTTCATTGATGGCCTCTGCCTTGAGTTCGTACTCCGGGGCCAGATAGTCATCCTTGGTGGCTGCCGTCTGCCCTGTCCATGCCTTGCCGTTGGCTGTAGCCGTGTATTGATAACCCTCGCCATAGGGCGCGGGAACGTCAGGGTCTGTGTAGGGTTTGGATTGGATGTCGCGGGGGGTGGGGCATTGGTCGATGCCGGTGGCCTGGGGCCGTGAAGCCTGGGCCTGGCTGCGAGATGGCAAATGGATGATTGCGCTGAAGGCAACATAGAAATTGGGAATCAATCCGATCATGATTATTACAGCTCCTTATAGTGTGGCTGAGCCTCCCCGTTGAATGTGAGTGGGAAGGCTAGCTTGGGTGGGCTGTGTCGATGGATGAGTTCCGCCAGAGCCTGGACTACGGGTCGTGGATGTATGGAAGGACACTGTAGGAATTATTCGATGGCTTTTTTTACTGATGCGTAAATGAGCACCTGGCAATCTCCAGGGCTTCGCAATAGGTGCCTCTCCAATCGCCTATAGGGATAAGGTTCCAATCCAAGACCGGTTTGAGCGTGACCGAAAAGCTCGCGTCGTTATTCATCGGTCCTTTGTAGGTGCAGGTGACGGAGTGGTCCTCTGCTGTGTAACGGGCATCGTGGAATGTTGAGTCAGTCAGGTAGGACGCTGTAGCCTGCGGGCTCTCACCTGACCAATTGCGGCCATCAGGCTGGAGCATCTCATAGCGATAACCGCCGTTGTCCATGGGGTTCTGTTTGATCTGCTGGGGTGTCGGACAGGTGGAAGTCGCTGCATATGACGTGCTCACCAGTGTCAGGGCGGCGAATGCACCTGCAAGCATTGCGCTTTTCATGGCAGCCTCCTGCGGGACGTGGGAGGGATCATGCTGCAGGTGATTGTTCGATGCTGGCTACTGTTAAACGTGACAGTTAGTTAGAGCGATTCGTGATCAGTAACCGGGTTTTCATTCCCAGATGCAGCGCATCGATTCAGCGAGCGGCCAACGCTCCTTGATAAACCGTCGGCCCCGTAGGCTGCTTGCTCAACGACCCACCCTTGGTCTCTGAACTCACCATCAACTCCACCGGCTTGCGGATGCTTTTCTGCTGGCGCGGGTTGAGGCTGATAATGCCTTTGCCATCTTCCGGCAAAAGTCCCAGCGAAATCGGCCGGCCTCCCTCAGGCATGGCCCAGAGTTCCAGGCTGTGATCCGGCTCTGGTGCCGCCGTGGCGATGGGTTCGATTTCGAGGTAGTCCTTGTGCGCCATGATCTGCGCGGCCGGCTGCTGGGCGGTGGTCACCAGGGTGGCGGCGGACTTGACGTTGTCTTGGGTGTAGAGCGCGCCGCCGAGGCCGGCGACAATGGCCACGCAGACACCGATAAACACACGTGGACGGCTCCAGAATGGGGGATTTGGCTCAATCACTTGGGGACGGGTGGCACTCATAGGGCTGTTCCTGGCAAGTTTTAAAGTCACTGCATGGACTCTGATCTTGCCATCGGGTTCCTGGAATGGCCCGGAACAATGCGCCGGATACCCAGTCAAACGCCTGCTTTCAGCTCTTACACCCAGAGGTTGTTTCGATGAAGATTTCACGCGGTTTCGCCCTTTCCTGCCTGATGACCCTGGCAGCCGCTCCGGTGTTCGCTGCGGGCTTCAGCCTTGGCGATGCAGCCAATGCGATTTCCGGCATGCAGGGCGGCAACAACAAGGCAGCCGCTGCGGCACCGTCGTCCGAGACGGCCGGCCTGTTGAGCGCACTCACCTCGCAACTGAACATCACCCCCGAACAAGCGGTCGGCGGTACGGGCGCCATGCTGGGCCTGGCCAAGAACAAACTGAGCGGCAACGATTATTCGCAACTGGGCAACAGCGTGCCGGGCCTCGAACAGTTGTCGGGCAACAACGCCTTGGGCAGCCTCGGCGCCTTGAGCGGGATGCTCGGCCAGACCGGCGGCAGCAAGACCAGCGGCCTGGACGGTCTGCTGGGTAACGTGAAGAACACCAACGACCTGAACACCGCCTTCAGCGCCTTGGGCATGGACAGCGGCATGGTTGGCCAGTTTGCCCCGGTGATCCTGCAATACCTGGGCGGCCAGGGCGCCAGCAGCTCGGTGCTGGGCAAGCTGGCCTCGGCCTGGGGCACTGGCGGCTGACTAACGCTCCGCGCGCAGTTGCTCGATGCGCGCGTCCTTTTCCGTCCAGAGCTGATTCACCCAGTTCTGGACGGTCTGGCGAAACGCCGGATCATTCTCGTAATCCCCTTGCCACAACGCCGGGTCCAGTTCGCGGGTGCGGATATCAATGATCACCTTTGGCACCGCGCCGCTGATCAAATCCCAGAACCCCGGAATCTTTTGCTGTGGATAGACCACGGTCACGTCGAGCACGGCATCCAGCTGTTCACCCATCGCTGCCAGCACGAACGCCACACCGCCCGCCTTGGGCTTGAGCAAGCGAGTGAAGGGCGAATCCTGCTGCTTGCGCTTGGTTTCGTTGAAGCGCGTGCCTTCCAGGTAATTGACCACCGTCACCGGCTGGCGCTTGAACAGCTCGCAGGCCTCTTTGGTGATCTTCAAATCCTGCCCCGCGAGTTCCGGGTGCTTGGCCAGGAAGGCCTTGGTGTAGCGCTTCATGAACGGGTAATCCAGCGCCCACCAAGCCAGGCCGAGGAAGGGCACCCAGATCAGCTCTTTTTTCAGGAAGAACTTGAAGAACGGCGTGCGGCGGTTGAGGGCCTGGATCAGCGCCGGGATATCCACCCAGGACTGATGGTTGCTGATCACCAGGTAGGACGTATCGCCCCTCAGGTCTTCACCGCCGCGAATATCCCATTGGGTTGGGATACACAGCGCGAAGATCAACTTGTCGATCTCGGCCCAGGTCTCGGCGATCCACATTACCGCCCACGACATGTAGTCACGATAGCGGCCGGGAGCCACCAGCTTGAGCAGGGCAAACACCATCAACGGCCCGATCAGGATCAGGGTGTTGAGCAGCAGTAGCAATGAGACAAAACAGCCGGTGAGCAGGCGGCGCATAAGTAACTCTTGAAATCCTGTGGGCGGGCCATGATAAGCAGCTTGAGTCTAGAGGCCAAATCCCAATTCGCCGGACGAATGTTTCACAATGTGCCGGTTATGCTGGGGCGAGCTAACTAAGTACTGCCTTTGCGGTCTAGAATCCGCCTACTTCTTTCCGAGGAAATCACTTCGTGAAACTGCTCCTTGCCTCTCTCGCCCTGGTTGCCCTGCCGGTCATGGCCGCCGAACCGACCCTCTACGGTCGCTACGAATACATCCAATTGCCGGAGATCGGCGAAACCTTCAAGGCCAAGATGGACACTGGCGCGCTGACCGCCTCGCTGTCGGCCCGCGACATCCAGACCTTCACCCGTGACGGCGACGATTGGGTGCGCTTCCGCCTCGGCGGCAAGGATGCCTCCAACAAAGTCTACGAACACAAAGTCTCGCGCATCAGCAAGATCAAGAGCCGCGCCGATGAAGACGACGACAAGGACGAAGCCACCGTGGCCAAGCGCCCGGTGATCGACCTGGAAATGTGCCTGGGCGACGTCAAGCGCACCGTCGAGGTCAACCTCACCGACCGCAGCAGCTTCAACTACCCGCTGTTGATCGGCGCCAAGGCCCTGCGTGAATTTGGCGCGGCGGTGAACCCGGCCCGTCGTTACACTGCCGACAAACCGGACTGCTGACGGACCACCATGGCGCATATCCTGATTGTCGAAGACGAAGCGGCAATTGCCGACACACTGATTTTCGCCCTACAAGGCGAGGGCTTCACCACCACCTGGCTGACCCTCGGCCAGGCGGCGCTGGAGCATCAGCGCCAGACGCCTGCCGACCTGATCATCCTCGACATCGGGCTGCCGGATATCACGGGTTTTGAAACCTGCAAGCAACTGCGCCGGTTCAGTGAAGTGCCGGTGATGTTTCTCAGCGCGCGAGATGGCGAGATCGACCGCGTGGTGGGCCTGGAGATCGGCGCCGACGATTATGTGGTCAAGCCCTTCAGCCCACGGGAAGTGACGGCGCGGGTCCGGGCGATCCTGAAACGGATTGGCCCAGGTGCTGCGCCCGCGGTGTTCCAGGTTGATCTGGAGCGTATGCAGATCAGCTATCGCGGCCAACCGTTGAGCCTTACACGACACGAGTTCCGCTTGCTGCAAAGCCTGCTGGAACAACCCGAGCGCGTGTTCAGCCGCGAGCAACTGTTGGACGCGGTGGGCGTGGCGGCGGATGCCGGCTACGAGCGCAATATCGACAGCCATATCAAAAGCCTGCGCAGCAAGTTGCGCAGCGTGGCCGCCGATGCCGAGCCGATCCAGACCCATCGCGGCCTCGGCTACAGCTACAGCCCGAGCAATAGCTGATGCGCCTGGGGCTGCGGATTTTCCTGGTGTATGCGCTGTTTATCGGCCTGACCGGCTACTTCGTGCTCAGCACCGTGATGAAGGAAATCCGCCCCGGCGTGCGCCAGTCCACCGAAGAAACCCTGGTGGACACCGCCAACCTGCTAGCCGAGATCGTGCGCAATGACGTGAAGAACGGCACCCTCGGCCAAAGCCACTGGCCGGAGCTGCTCAAGGCGTATGGCAACCGCCAGCCGGGAGCGACCATCTGGGGTTTGCCGAAGAACCAGGTCAATCATCGCATCTACGTGACCGATGCCAAGGGCACGGTGTTGCTCGACTCCACGGGCGAAGCGGTGGGACAAGACTATTCGAAGTGGAACGACGTGTACCTGACCTTGCGTGGCGAGTACGGCGCGCGCTCCACCCGCAGCGAACTGGATGACCCTGCCTCGTCGGTTATGCATGTGGGCGCGCCGATCCGCGACAACGGCCAGATCATCGGCGTGGTCACTGTGGCCAAACCCAACAGTTCATTGCAGCCTTATGTCGATCGCACCGAACGCCGCCTGCTGTGGTACGGCGCGGGCCTGGTGATTCTGGGCCTGCTGTTGGGTGCATTGCTGTCATGGTGGCTGAGCGTTGCACTGCGCCGTTTGACCGCCTATGCCGAGGCTGTCAGCGAGGGGCGGCGTGCCGAGTTGCCCCATTACCGTGGCGGTGAACTCAAGCAACTGTCCACCGCTGTGGAGCACATGCGCACGCAGTTGGAAGGCAAGGCCTACGTCGAGCATTACGTACACACTCTGACCCACGAATTGAAAAGCCCCTTGGCCGCGATTCGCGGCGCGGCGGAGTTGTTGCAGGGTGATATGACCCGCGATCAACAGCAGCGCTTCGTCGGCAATATCGACAGCGAAAGCGCGCGTCTGCAGCAGTTGATCGAACGCCTGCTGAACCTGGCACAGGTCGAGCAGCGCCAGGGCCTGGAAGAGCAGGCGAGTATCCCGTTGGCGACGATGGTCGATGAGGTACTCAAGGCCCAATGCGCACGGATTGAAGGCGCCGGATTGCAGGTCGAGCAGACTATTGCGACGGATGTGAGGGTGTACGGCGAACCGTTCTTGTTGCGTCAGGCCTTGGGCAATTTGCTGGACAACGCCCTGGATTTCACGCCGCCCGGCGGCTTGTTGAAGTTCAGCGCACAGACGCGACACGACGATGTGCACGTCAGCCTGTTCAACCAGGCCGCACCGATTCCCGACTACGCCCTGCCACGCCTGAGCGAGCGTTTCTACTCGCTGCCGCGCCCGGCCAGCGGTCGCAAAAGCACGGGCCTGGGCCTCAACTTTGTCGAGGAAGTGATGAAGCTGCACGGCGGCGCGTTGCAGATCGGCAATGTCGACGGCGGCGTGCAGGTGGTGCTGCATCTCCACACAGTCTCCACATTGCCCACATAAATCCCCCACACGGTCTGCCCAGACTCTCTCCATCAAAACAGGGAGAGACCCATGAACCGCAGCCTGCTTTTCAAACTTGGCGCGATTGCGCTGCTGATCCTGCTGTTGCTGATTCCGTTGCTGATGATCAACGGCATTATCAGCGACCGCCAGCAACTGCGCGATGGCGTATTGATGGACATCGCCCGCAGCTCCAGCTACGCCCAGCGCCTCACCGGCCCGGTGATGGTAGTGCCGTATCGCAAGACCGTCCGCGAGTGGACGCTCAATGAAAAGCTCAACAAACGCTACGAAGTCACCCGTGAAGAGCGCGGTCGTCTGTATTTCCTGCCGGACCGATTTGAACTCGACGGCAAGGTGCAGACCGAATTGCGCGCACGGGGCATCTACCAGGCGCGGCTGTTCCATGCCGACAACCGCATCAGCGGGCATTTCGAATTGCCTGCGCAGTTGGGTATCACCGAAGACTTCGCCGATTACCGCTTTGAGCCGGCATTTCTCGCGGTGGGCATCAGCGATATTCGCGGCATCGAAAACGCGCTGAAGCTGGAGCTGGGCAGCCAGCAATTGGAGTTCGAACCCGGCTCCCAGGTGGACTGGCTGGGCGAAGGCGTGCACGTGACACTGCCGGAGCACGACAGCAAAAAGCCCAACGTCGTGAACTTTGCTTTCGACCTGCGCCTGCAAGGCACCGAGCAACTGCAAGTGGTGCCGGTGGGCAAGACCAGCCAGGTGTCACTCGCTTCCAACTGGCCACATCCCAGCTTCATCGGCAATTTCCTGCCGGCACAACGCGAGATTACCGACAAGGGCTTCAGCGCCAACTGGCAGACCTCGTTCTTCTCCACCAACCTTGAGCAAGCGCTGCAAACCTGCCTGGACAAGCAGGGCTGTGAAGACTTCAACAACCGCAGCTTCGGCGTGAACTTCATCGATCCGGTGGACCAGTACCTCAAGAGCGACCGTGCGATCAAATACGCGCTACTGTTCATCGCCCTGACCTTCGCCGGCTTCTTCCTGTTCGAAGTACTCAAGAGCCTGGCAGTGCATCCGGTGCAGTACGCGTTGGTGGGGTTTGCGCTGGCGTTTTTCTACCTGCTGTTGCTGTCGTTGTCCGAGCACATTGGGTTCGCGCTGGCTTATCTCATCTCTGCCAGCGCCTGCGTGTTGTTGATTGGCTTCTATGTGTGCAATGTGCTGCGCAGCGTCGCTCACGGCCTGGGGTTTTCAGCGGGGTTGGCCGCGTTGTATGGCTTGTTGTACGGGCTGTTGAGTGCCGAGGATTACGCGTTGCTGATGGGCTCGTTGCTGCTGTTCGGCCTGCTGGGCACGGTGATGGTGCTGACGCGTAAGTTGGATTGGTATGGCGTGGGCAAGCGTAAAGCGGCACAGCCTTTGGAGTTTGATTTGGAGGCTGTGCAATGATCGGGTTGCGGGAGGATCAGCAAATGAAGGCGCGGATTATCGACTACCTCAACAACGCCACCGCCTCCTGTATGAGCTGGCTTGCCAGCGATGACGGTGGTCCAGTCAACGAGCCGCAAACTGACACTGCGCTATCGCTGGCAAGCCAGCGCCTACAAGGGACGGCGGTGGGTTTTAAACCGGTGGTTGGGTCTCTTGCATCGAAGCCCGCTGGCTGACCTCGGCATACCAGGCGGCAAGCTTCGGGTTATCCAGGCGCCATTGCATATCCGGATGACGGAAGTCGAGGTAACCCAAGGCGCAGGCCACGCTGATCGCGGCGATGTCGAAGTGGCTGGTCAGTTCGGCAATCGCATCCGCTTCCAACTCAGAGAGGCTGCGGCGGATTTTGCTGCGCTGCTCATCCAGCCACTGGTCCCAGTGCTTTTCGGTCGGACGCAGGGCGGTTTCGTAGCGCACCAACACGGCGGCATCCATGATGCCGTCGGCCATTGAGGCCAGGGTCAGGCGGCGCCAGCGGGCCGCGCCGTCGCGGGGAATCAGTGGGTTGCCGACGTGCTGGTGATCGAAGTAATCGAGGATCACCCGGCTGTCGTGCAATACCGTGCCATCGGCCAGCCGCAGGGCCGGGATCTTGCCCACGGGGTTGCCTTGCACCACCTGCGCATCCGGGTTGACCGGGGTCGGCATGCAGCCGTGCAATGCGACGCGGTCCTGCTGGCCGGTTTCAGCCAGCAACACGCGAACCTTACGCACGAAGGGTGACGCGGGGTTGTGGAACAAGGTCATGCTGGGTGTGGACATGGGCATTCCTCAAGAAAGGGCTAGGCTAATCTATCTCACCGCTTGAGCAAGGCCCAAGTGCCAATTACGGCCGGTATGCCTAATCCCACCCAACTGAGCGAATCCCACAACCCGTCCCCGAGCAACGCCGCAAACAACCCGGTGGCGCTTAGCAGGCCGATCCCCAACGGAATCCCAAACACTTTCCAGAAGTTCGACTGACGCGGCTTCATGCCTTGCCCGCCTTGCGCCGCACGATCCACAAGTAAATCCCGCTGACCAGCACGATGATGGTCAGCACATCCAGTGCCGCCCAGAGGATTTTCATCGGCATGCCGCCGTAGTCACCGAAATGCAGCGGCTGGGACATGCCCATGGCGTCCATGTACCAGGGCCGTTCGGCGATGGCGGTGACGGCCAGGGTGCTGGCGTCGATCAGCACGGGTGTGAGCAGGTGCGAGGTGAGGTGGGTGCTGCCCTTCATGAACACGGCGTAATGGTGCTCGCTGGAAAAGCGCGTGCCGGGGAAGGCGATGAAGTCCGGCTCCATGTCCGGCGCGGCCTTGGCGGCGATCGTTAGCAGCTCGGTGGCCGGTGCGCGCTGGGTCAGCGGAGGGGCGTTTTTGTAGGGTTCGATCATGGCGCTGAGGCTGTCCTGGCGCCAGGCGGCGATGATCAGGTCGGCGCAGGCGCTGATCACGCCGGTCACGCCCACCACCAAGGCCCAGGTCAGGGTGACCACGCCGATCAGGTTATGCAGGTCGAGCCAGCGCAGGCGCGTGGATTTGTCCTGGCGCACGGTGGCGAACTTCAAGCGACGCATGAACGGCAGGTACAGCACCGTGCCCGAGATGATCGCCAGTACAAACAGAATGCCCATGAACGCCAGCAGCAACTTGCCCGGCAGGCCGGCGAACATGTCCACATGCAGGCGCAGCAGGAACAGGGTCAACCCGCCATTGGCCGCCGGAGTTTCCACCGCTTCACCGGTGCGCGCGTCGAGCATGAAGGTGTGGGACGCGTTGGGCTCGGTGCCGGCGGTCGCGGCCATGATCGCGATCACGCCGTTCTTGTCATCTTCGTCCCAGGCCAGGTACTGCATGGCTTCGCCGGGGCGATGGGCCTGCGCCTTGGCCACCAGCTGCTCCAGGTTGAGCTGCGGTGTGTCGGCAGGCATTTGCGCCAATTCCGGCTCGTTGCCCAGCAAGTGGTCGATCTCATGGTGAAACACCAACGGCAAGCCAGTGAGGGCGAGCAGCAGCAGGAATACCGTGCAGATCAGGCTGGTCCAGGTGTGGATGAAGGACCAGCGGCGGATGGTTTTGCTTTTCATTTTCCAGCCTTCAGACATGCCAAGGCCGCCCACAGGGGCGGCCCGGTTGTTAACTCAGCCGATTACCACTGGTAGGTGGCGCTGGCGACGACGCTGCGTTGGTCACCGAAGTAGCAGTAGTTGCCATCACAGGTCGACAGGTAGTCCTTGTTGAACAAGTTGGTGGCATTCAACTTGACCGAAGCACCTTTGAGGCTGTTATCCAGGCGGCCCAGGTCATAATGCACCGAGCCGTCGAACACGGTGTAGGCGTTGGCCTTGCCCAGCCAAGTGTTGGCCTGGTCGCCGTAGGTGTTGCCGGTGTAGCGCGCGCCAAAGCCGATGCCGAAGCCGTCGAGCGGGCCGGTGTGCCAAGTGTAGTCAGTCCACAGCGAGGCTTGCTGGTTAGGCATCAACGTCAGGCGGTTGCCTTTGTAGATGCCTTTTTGCACCTCGGATTTGGCCAAGGTGTAGGCGGCGATCACCTTGAGGTTCTCGGTCACGTCAGACACGGCTTCCAGCTCCAGGCCCTTGACCTTCACTTCGCCGGTCTGGCTGTTGATTTGCTGGCCTCCTGCGCCGAGCGTCGTGACCTGCACGTTTTTCTGCGTCAGGTCGTACACCGCTGCGCTCAGCAAGGTATTGGAGCCGGGCGGCTGATACTTGACGCCCATTTCCCACTGCTTGCCTTCCGTCGGTTTGAAGGTTTTGGTGGCATTGGTATCGGCGTTGCTCGCCGGCTGGAAGGACTCGGCGTAGGACAAGTACGGTACGAAGCCCGAATCGAACACATAGCTCAGTGCCGCGTTGCCGCTGAAATGCTTGATGCGGTCAGTGTTGGTCGCGTCGTTATCGTTGAAGTACGTGGTGCCTTGATGTACCCAGTCTTCACGCCCGCCCAGGGTCAGGCGCCATTTGTCCAAGGCCATCTGGTCCTGCACGTAGAGGCCGGTCTGCACGGTTTTCTGGTTGTAGTCGTAGAAAGGTCGCACGCCGGTTGGGCGCAGCGTCGGCGTGGTGTTGACCGGGTTGAAGATGTTGATGTTTGACGCGGTCCCGTAAATCGCACGGTAGGACGTGTCGGTGCGTTGGTGATCCAGGCCCAGCAACAGGGTGTGGATAACGTCGCCTGTGGCGAAATCCGCCTGGAAATTGTTATCCACCGCGAACTGGCCAATGTTTTCGTTTACGTTGGTGGTCGAGCGGCTGATATCGCCCGCCGCATTTGCCGGGGAAAATGCATAAGAGCCCACGGTCAACTGCCGGAAGTCCAGTTCCGACTTGGTGTAGCGCAGGTTCTGCTTGAACTGCCAGGTGTCGTTGAAACGGTGTTCGAACGCATAGCCCAGCGCGTAGTAGGTGCGATCGTAGAACTCGTAGTCCGGATCGCCCAGGTTCTTGTGGTGGGAAATGTCACCCAGCGGCGATTTAATCTTGGTGCCTTGGATCGGCATGAACTGGCTGGTAGTACCCGTATCGTCCCGCGTGAACTGCGACAGGAAGGTCAGCTTGGTGTCCGGATCAATGTTCCACGTCAAGCTCGGCGCAAGGTTGTAGCGCTTGTTGTCGATGTGATCGACCTGGGTGCCGGCATCGCGCACCACGCCGCTGAGGCCGTAGAGGAACTGGCCGTCATCGTCGATCTTGCCGGTGCTGGCGAAGTTGATCTGGCGGTAGTTGTCGCTGCCATACTGCACCTGAATGGCGTTGCTCGACTCTTCGTTGGGACGACGGCTGACCATATCCAACAGGCCGCCCGGCGGGGTTTGACCATAGACCGAGGAGGCCGGGCCGCGCAGCAGGGCGAGGCGGTCGAGGTTCCAGGTCTCGGCCTTCGGGTTGGCGTACACGCCACGCGGCAGCGGCAGGCCATCGAGGAACTGGGTGGGTTCGAAGCCACGTACACGCATCCAGTCGTAGCGGGTGTCGCTGCCGTAGCTGGCGGACACAATGCCCGGCATGTATTTCACGGCGTCATCCAGGTTCTGCACGTTGCGGTCTTGCATCTGCTCGCGCGTGGCGACAGAGATCGAACGCGGGGCCTCGACCAGCGCGGTATCGGTCTTGGTGCCGGCGGCGGTGCGTTTGGCCAGGTAACCGTCGATCGGGCCCCAGGCGCTTTCATAGCTGTCCTGCCCGGTGATATTGGTGGTCGGCAACGCTACGACCCCATCCGGAGTCGCTACCAGGGTGTAAGTCCCCGCGGTGCTCTGCTCAAGCTGCAACCCCGTCCCGCGCAACGCCTCACGCAGCGCACCCGGCGCATCGAACTGGCCTTGGACCGGCGCCGAGGTCTTGCCCGACGCCAACGCCGGGCTGAGGGTCAGCGCCAGGCCGCCCTGGCTGGCGATCTGGTTCAGGGTTGTCGCCAGTGGTGCCGCCGGCAGGTTGTAGGTGCGCACGCTGGATGCCTGCTCCGCGGCGATCAGCGTAGTGCTGGCCAGCGGGGCACTGAGGGCAATGGCCACGGCTAACAGGCTGGGGCGCAACAAGGTGTCTAGCGTGCGGGACATGGGGCGGCTCCTGAATGGAAATATTTCTCAATTGCCTAGGTGCCGAACGAGAATCGAAAAGTGATAGGGCCAAATGAAAATAAATCTGTGAGTGGTCACAACTCTTCGCACTGCATGGCCCTGAAGGTTCAGGTGTGTTGTGAGGTTCAGCCCTGCGTCCATTGCAGTTTAGCGGCCAAGGCGTCCGGGTAAGTTTCTGCACTGGCGATTGCCGCACGCGTCGCATCACCCTGGCCGAAGGCCTCGATCAACAGCGTGACGTGGGTGGCCAGGAAGTCGCTGCGTTGATTGAGGTGTTCCTCCAGTGCCCGGTAGCGCTTGCCGTCCATGAACCCTTCGCTGAGAAACCAGGCCGCGTGTTTGTTCAGATAGTCGAGTACGTACAGGTCGTACAACGCGCTCACCAGATCTTTTGCAAGCCCAGGCGGCAGTGAGTTGCCGGCCTTTACCGCACTCTCGATGGCAAGGCGCTGGGCATGCGCCTCGCCAGCGCGTGCAACCGCCATCAGTTTTGAGTTCCAGACCTGCATGTCGTCCTCTCCCTGAGCCCGGTGTGCGGCGACATGGTGGGCCACCTCCGTGAGCAAACGGTATTCCAGGGTGCGGACCATGCTCAGCCCGTAATCAACGTCGTCCAGGTTAGCGTGCGGGTCCGGATGGGCGGGCTCGGTCAAGGGTTGGCCAATCAGGACCTTGGCGGCATCCAGCAGGATCATGCGGTTGTTGCCACCGGCGTCCTGGTAGATCTTGGCCATGCCTTCATAGTCGGCGAAACGATTGAGGTTGAGCGCCCCGGCCACGCCGCAGCGCAATCGGCATTCGGTGGCCACGGCCTCAGCGGCGGGCGCACACAGGGCTTTGGTCAGCGCCAGGGTCTGGCTGATGGCGGCCCAGGGTGTCCATGTCACATCGCCCGTGCCGGTTGTTTGCAGGGAGGCCTGGCTGGCCGTGCCTTCGATCCATAGGCGGGCGGAGTCATTGGCAAAGCATTTCATGACGTACGCTGTCGCCAGGCAACCGAATAACGCCCGGCGCTGGGTGCGAAAGTCCAGCAAGCCAGTGCCGTTGCCGATTCTCGCCTGGGTGGTGCGCCGGTTGGCGTGAGTCAGGGCCAGGGTTGCACAGGCCAGCATGACGGAGCTCAAGCCGGTGCCGACCATCGCCCACACGTTTTTGGGGGCGAACAGTGAGCGGATCAGACGGCGGTCAGTGCTGCCCAGTGGGTCTTGAAAGCGGTTGGACTGATCAATGTTCGCTCCGTCACACAGCCAAGCGTCAAAAGAGACGCGGACCTGATTAAAACGCAACAAGCCGTAATCCAACGGTACGGCGCGAATTTCTGCTGGTGAAGACATATCAATGCCAGGGCATGGACCCTGTGTGTCGCTTAATGGCAAGACAAAGGCGAAGACACCACAGCGTTGGTCCTGAACCTTCAACTCGGCAAACACCACGCCCAACTTGTTGAGGTCATTGATACCGACATTGGCAAATTTCAGCGCAGCGTTGTTGGGTGTGTTCAACACAAATGTGCGCGTGTCGGTGTCGAATACCGCCTCCAGGCAGGGGCCCATGTGTGAGTTGCTACGGCCGATTTCAGTCAGCGCGTAGACCCCCAGGCATTGGCCCTTCTCCAGTTCGCATCGCCATTTGGCGGCGTACGGGTGGTCCTGTTCGAACGCCAGGAGTGTACCGATGCACAAACCCTGCTGAATCACACACCCCATGAACAGCGACGGATCATTGACCGCCGCGTGGGTGGCCAGGGCCATCAACCACTCCGGTTGTTTGAACCCGTGGATGCCGTCGGGCAGTTGTTTGAGCAGATGCTGCAAGCGCCGATAGGTCTGACAGTGGCCGTCGTGGAAGGTCAGGTTGGTTTGCGGATGCAACTCAGGGTCGTTGAACGTGTGAGCCATGTGCGCATGGGCCTGGGCGGTGACGGGCCCGTTGACCAGTTGGCGCAGAGTGTCCAGGGTATGTGAGTCGGCCAGTAGTTGGCGAAGTTCATTAGGTGGTGCGGCGAGGGGCGTGTAGGTCTTGGCATCGCGCAGGCTTTTGAGGATGCACATCGACATGCCTCGGTTTACACCCATGTCGATAAACACGCAGCATTTGTCGAGTGGCAACGCGGCCAGTGTCTTGGGCAGGTTGGTGGGGTCGGTCACGCCCAAGGTGAACAGCTCGTGCAGGTCATCCCCGTGCTGGTAACAGCCCCCCAACACGGTCGAATAGATGGGGGTCCTGAACGGCTGTTGCTCCAGGGGTTGCAGCAATGCGTTCATGAGTTCTGCGACACGCCGATGCGCCGAGTAATGGGATGCGTAGGCGATCGACACCCAGCGCAACGGCGGGGTGCTGTCGCCGTAACGGTCAAGCAGAGCGTGCAATGCGTCCATTTCTCCGCTGATGATGCATTGCTCAGGGGCATTGACCGACCCCAATTCCAGCTTCAGTTCAGGCCACCTGTCGAGCAACGCTTGCGTCATCTCCGGCGACAAGTTGACCAGCAACATGCCGCCGCGGCCTTCTTCACTGCGGTAGGCCGCATTGAGGGCGCAGACCGCACGCGCGCCCTGCTCAATGCTCAGTACACCGGCGCACACTCGCGCAGCAATCTCACCAAAACTCTGCGCGACAATCAGTGCCGGCCGCACGCCTGCGTCGTGGAGCAGTTGGTTGAGCACCACGGCCGCACCATACAGGGCCAGTTGCGTGACTCCAGAGGGCAGCGGCAACGCATATTCGTGTGTCAGCAGTACGTCGCTGATCAGCCCGGGTTGCAGTTTGGCTTCAGACTGCGTTGCTTCGCGTTCGATAATTGACAGGGTGGCGTCGATGCGCGGGCGAAGCTCCTCGGCTTGCCGGTATAACTCAGCCAAGGCGGCGCAGGGGTCATTGCCTTGGCCTGGGAAGGCAAAAACGAACGTATGTCGATTGATTTGGGGGAGTGTAGACATAGTGCAGCCCTCATATTGCTACCGAAAGAAGTGTTTGCTTCCTTGCAATGTGAGACCGGGCGTAAAGCGAGATGCGCCCTCTGAAGGACAGGTCCTGTCAGTGGTCATTTGAGGGTAAAAAAAGGGTAGAGGTAACTGTCAGAGTTGACAGTTTTTACTAGCAATACGAAATACTTGAACTCATTTTTTAATCGCGTCAGCGTGTGCCCGAGCAGCGGCGACCGTGACCCACCACGGCGTATGCTGCTCGATCTGCACCGGCAGGGTCGGCAGCAGCGCATTGAGCGCCAGCGTGGTGTCGCGCAACGGGAAGCTGCCGGTAATGCGCAGGTCAGCCACGTTTTTATCCACACCCAGGTAACCGGTGCGGTAACGGCTGAGTTCCGCAACCACATCGCCCAGGCGCGCGTTGTCGACCACCAGCATGCCGCGGGTCCAGGCGTCGGTGGCGGGGGTGACGGCAAGCGCAGGGCCGAGGCCATCGCTGCGCATCAGCACTTGCTGGCCTTCCTTGAAGATCTGTTCCTGCTGCAGCGCCTCGGGCTGGGCGGCCACGGCCGATTGCAGCACGCTCAAGCGCGTGGCGTCGTCTTCGCGCTTGACGATAAACCGCGTGCCCAGCGCCCGCAGGCTGCCGTCGCGGGTTTGCACATAGAACGGGCGCGCATCGTTGTGGCCGGTCTCGATCAGGATTTCGCCTTCCTGCAACACGATCAGCCGGCGTTGTTCATCAAAACGCACGTCGATGGCGCTGTGGGTGTTGAGGTTGATCAACGTGCCATCCGCCAGTTTCAGCGTGCGCTGCTCGCCGGTGGCGGTACGTTGGTCGGCCAGCCAATAGTGGATCGGCACATAGCGCTCACCGGCAAACAGCGCCAGGCCAATGACCAGCGCGATGCTCGCCAGACCACTGCCCAGCTTGCGCACACGTTGGCGAATGCCTTCACGCGATTGCAACAGTGCCGCCCGTGCGGGGCCCGAGGCCACGCTGAAACGCTGGTCGAGCATGCCCAACTGGCGCCAGGCGCGGGCGTGCTCTTCATCGCTGGCCAGCCATTTGTCGAACTCTTCGCGCTCCACCAGGCTGCCGTCGCCCGAGTCGAGGGACAATTGCCAGGCAATCGCGGCATCGAGCACGCGGGCCGAGACCGGTTTGGAACTGATCACCGTCACAGCGGCTGGCCATACAACGCGATGTAGCACTGGCGAATGCCCTGGGCCAGGTACTGGCGCACGCGGGGCACCGACACGCCGAGGCGCTGGGCGATTTCGGCGTGGCCCATGCCGTCGAGGCGGTTAAAGAGGAAGGCGGCGCGGGCCTTGGTCGACAGCTTGCCGAGCAGGCGGTCGATGGCCTTGAGGTCGTCGAGGATCAGTTGCTGTTCTTCCGGCGAAGGGTGTTCGCTTTCCGGGATCAGCATCAGTTCGGTGAGGTAGGCCTGTTCCAGGGCGGCGCGACGGAAGTAGTCGAACAACAAGCCCTTGGCGATTGCCACCAGGAACGCCCGGGGTTCGCGGGGTTCACGCAACTCATCACGGCCGAGCAGGCGCATGAAGGTGTCCTGGCTCAGGTCTTCGGCGCGGCTCGGGCAAGCCACGTTGCGTCGAAGCCAGGCCAACAGCCAGCCACGATGGTCGCGATACAACGCGCCAACAAGCTCACTGTGTGGGTTCTGGATCGACGACAAGGCATCACCTAGTAAACGGGATGTTTAAACTAACGAGAATTATTCGCGATTGTGTCAGAGCCGTGGAGTGGGCGCAATTGGCGTCTGTCGGTTTGAGCGGGGGGCGCTTTTGTGGTGAGCGGGCTTGCCCCGCGCTGGGCTGCGAAGCGGCCCTGAAACCAGACGCCGCGTTCTCTCTGGAAAAATGCGGTGGTCTTATAGGGGCCGCTTCGCAGCCCGGCGCGGGGCAAGCCCGCTCACCACAACAAGCCCGGTCACCACAGGGTTCTGAGGCGTTAGAAAGAGGGCGCGCGCAGACGCCGTTTCCATTGGCTCAAACGCTCTTGCAGCGCCTGTGGCGTGTCGATGTGTTGCTGGCGCGCGCGGCTGAACAGGATCAGCATCAGCTCCGCCGTGGCCAGGGCATCGGCGCTGGCGTGATGGCGCTCGCCTACGTGCAGATGGAAGTGGTTGATCCAATCGTCCAACCCGGCTTCACGGATATGCGCATCCGGGCACAGCAGAGGGGCGATGTCTGCAACATCAAGAAACGGATGGGCCAGGCGATAACCCAGGCTGTCCTTGAGCGCCCGACACAGCATGTGTTGATCGAATGGCGCATGGAAGGCGAGCAATGGGCTGTCGCCTACAAAGTCCATGAAGTCCAGTAACGCGTCGACCGGATCGCTGCCGGCGGCAATCGCACTGGGGCCGAGGCCGTGGATCAACACACTGGGGCTGAGTTTGGTTTCAGCCCGTTGCAAGGTGCGTTCGAACAGTTGCGAGAAATCCACCGCGCCATCCTCGATCACCACCGCGCCGATGGACAGCACCTGGTCACGGTTGAGGTTGAGGCCGCTGGTTTCCAGGTCCACCACCACCCAGCGCTGGCTGCGCAGGGTGTCTTCGCCCAGCGGCGTGGGTTTGCGCAGCTGCGCCAGGCGCTGTTGTTGCGCGCTGTCGAGCCCCGGCTTTTTCTTGCGCAGCCAGTTGAACAAGCTCACAGCTGGTACCGCAATGTCAGGCTGCTTTGCAGGCGTTGGGCCTGGCGCAGGGATTCACGCAGGATGCGCCGGTCCAGGTGGTTGAGGCTGTCAGGATCGACACGGTTGGAGTACGGCTGGTTCTCGCGGGTTTGCAGTTGGTGCTGTTGCATACGGGTCTGCTGGATAAAGTGGTAGGCCTCTTCATACGCAGCGCCGTCCAGCGGTTCAATCACCTCCTTGACCACCAACTGGCGCAGGCGCTCCAAGGTGTTGTTGGCGTGAATACCATTGGCCAGGGCCAACAGGCGCGCGCCGTCGACAAAGGGGGTCAGGCCCTGCACCTTGAGGTCGAGCGTGGCTTTTTCGCCACCTTTACGCGTGAGTACAAATTCGCGGAAGCGTCCTACGGGTGGCCGCTGGCGCAACGCGTTTTCGGCCAGCATGCGCTGGAACAACCGGTTGTCCGCCACTTGGTCGAGAATGCCTTGGCGCAATTGCTCGCAGCCACGTTCATCGCCCCACACCACACGCAGATCGAAATAGATGCTGGAGCCGAGCAGATTCTCTGGCGTCGCCTCGCGGATAAACGCTGCAAACCGCCGCGCCCATTCCGCCCGCGATAGGCACAACTCTGGGTTGCCGGCCATGATGTTGCCTTTGCACAGGCTGAACCCACATAGCGCCAGACTTTGATTGATCTGTTGCGCCAGCGGCAACAACCGGCCTCGGATCGCCGCCGCTTCGGCCGCGTCCTTGGCGTCAAACAGGATGCCGTTGTCCTGGTCGGTATACAGCGTCTGCTCGCGGCGGCCTTCGCTGCCAAAGCACAACCAACTGAACGGCACGCCGGGGTCGCCTTTTTCGGCCAGGGTCAGTTCGATCACCCGGCACACGGTGTGATCGTTGAGCAGCGTAATGATGTGGGTGATCTGGGTGGACGAGGCACCATGGGCCAGCATGCGCTCCACCAACTGGCCGATCTCGCCGCGAATCGCCACCAAGTTGTCCACCCTCGGCGCATTGCGGATGGTGCGCGCCAGGTGCACCAGGTCCACGCGTTGCAGGGAAAACAGATCGCGCTCGGACACCACGCCGCACAGACGCTGGTCCTTGACCAGGCAGACGTGGGCGATATGCCGCTCGGTCATGGCGATTGCCGCGTCGAAAGCGCTGTGGTCCGGCGTCAGGAAGAAGGGCGCCTGGGTCATATGCCCTTCGATGCCCTGGTTGAAATCGCTGGTGCCATCGGCCACCACTTGGCGCAGGTCGCGCAGGGTGAAAATCCCAAGGGGCGCCTTGTGTTCATCCACGATCACGATGCTGCCAACCTGCTGCTCATGCATCAACGTGACGGCTTCGCGCAGCGGCGTGGCGGGGCTGCACGTGACAGGATGGCGCATGGCCAACTCGCCGAGCCGCGTGTTCAGGGAGTATTGAGTGCCGAGGGTTTCCACCGCTTTTTGCTGCACCTGCTGATTCACCTGGTCCAACAGGCTGCTGACGCCTCGCAGGGCAAAATCGCGAAACGGGCTGGAGAGTGCGAACAGCTTGATGAACGCCGGTTTGTTCAGTTGCAGGCAGAAGGTGTCTTCGGCGGCCTTGTGCTCGGTGCGGGTCGCCCGTTCGCCCAGCAACGCGGCCAGGGGAAAGCACTCGCCGGTGGTGATTTCGAAGGTGGTTTCGGCGCTGTCCGGCCGCTCACCGACGACCCGGCCCTGCTTGACGATATAAAAGTGCTCGACCGGCCCGCCCGAGGGTTTGAGGATGCTGTCGCCGGGGCCATAGAAGCGTAACTGGCACTGCTCCACCAAAAACGCCAAGTGGGCGTTTTCCATCTGGTTGAACGGCGGGAAGCGTTGCAGGAATTGCAGGGTGCCGTGGATATTTTGCAATACAGCAGTTTTCCCCGCCTGGGCGAAGGCATCAGCTTTACTCATAACAATGACCGCAGATTTTTTGTCGTTATCGTCCCCCATGGTCGACTCCTGTGCAGCGGGTGCCCATTGGACGTAAGTCTAGGTCGATACAAAGGGTACAAACCTAGGGAAAAACCTTACATGAATATCGTCCAAAACCCGTAGAACGCCCACTAGGCAAACTTTCCGACGAAGTGCACATTGAACGCCCTTCCGCAGATGTCTGACGAGTGTGCTGGGAGATTGATGAGAACTGCTGAGAACCGTATGTCCGACCACGATATTTTGAGTGATGCCGAGCGCGAGGCGCTGAGCGCCGTGATGCTGGAGCCTGATTTACCGCCACAACGCGTGTTGATTGTTGACGACGACAAGGATGCGCGCGAACTGCTGGCGGAAATCCTGGGGCTGGACGGTATTCGCTGCATGACCGCCGACAGTGGTGAGGCGGCGTGGGATTTGTTGGAGTCGAGCAGCTCCATCGGTTTGCTGATCACCGACCTGCGCATGGCGCCCAGCAACGGCCTGGAGCTGATCCGACAAGTGCGTGAATCTACGCGTGCGGCGCTGCCGATCATCATCATGTCGGGGGATGCCGAGGCGCCGGACGTGATTGATGCCATGCATTTGAGTGTGGTGGACTTCTTGCTCAAGCCCATTGATAGCGTGAAGTTGGCGAAGCTGGTGAAGCGGGAGTTGGGGATGGCGCAGTAAAACTCCGGTGCATAAAAAAAGCCCTGATCGTGTGATCAGGGCTTTTTTATTTACAGGCCGTTCTTAGCCTTGAACTCCCGACGCCGACGATGCAACACCGGCTCGGTATACCCGTTAGGTTGCTTGGTCCCTTCAATCACCAACTCCACCGCTGCCTGGAACGCGATGTTGCTGTCGAAATCCGGGGCCAGCGGGCGGTACAGCTTGTCCCCGGCGTTCTGGCGGTCCACCACCGGGGCCATGCGCTTGAGGCTTTCCATCACCTGATCCTGAGTGACAACGCCGTGGCGCAGCCAGTTGGCGATGTGCTGGCTGGAGATACGCAGGGTGGCGCGGTCTTCCATCAGGCCGACGTCATTGATGTCCGGCACTTTCGAACAACCGACGCCTTGGTCGATCCAACGGACCACATAACCCAGGATGCCCTGAGCGTTGTTGTCCAGCTCGTTGCGGATCTCTTCGTCGGACCAATCGGTATTGCTGGCCAGAGGAATGGTCAGGATGTCGTCCACCGACGCACGCTCACGCTTGGCCAGTTCGGCCTGGCGGGCGAATACGTCGACCTTGTGGTAATGCAACGCGTGCAGCGCGGCGGCGGTTGGCGACGGCACCCAGGCGGTGTTGGCGCCGGCCAGTGGGTGGGCGATTTTCTGTTCGAGCATCGCCGCCATCAGGTCGGGCATGGCCCACATGCCTTTACCGATCTGCGCACGACCTTGCAGGCCAGTGCTCAAACCGATATCGACGTTCCAGTTTTCGTAGGCGCCGATCCATTTTTCTGCCTTCATCGCCGCCTTGCGCACCATCGCGCCGGCTTCCATGGAGGTGTGGATCTCGTCGCCGGTACGGTCAAGGAAGCCGGTGTTGATAAACACCACGCGCTCGCTGGCGGCCTTGATGCATGCCTTGAGGTTGACCGTGGTGCGGCGTTCCTCGTCCATGATCCCGACTTTCAGTGTGTTGCGCGGCAGGTTCAGCACGTCTTCGATGCGGCCGAACAGCTCGTTGGTGAACGCGGCTTCTTCCGGGCCGTGCATCTTCGGCTTAACGATGTACACGGAACCGGTGCGACTGTTCTTGCGGCTGTTATTGCCGTTGAGGCTGTGTGTGGCGGCGAGGCTGGTGACCAGGCCGTCGAGGATGCCTTCCGGCACTTCGTTGCCGTCTTTGTCGAGGATCGCATCGATGGTCATCAGGTGACCCACGTTGCGCACGAACAGCAGCGAACGACCGTGCAGCGTCACGTCCTGGCCATCCACACCGGTATAAACGCGGTCGGCGTTCATGGTGCGGGTGAAGGTCTTGCCGCCCTTAGACACTTCTTCGGCCAGGTCGCCCTTCATCAGGCCGAGCCAGTTGCGGTAGATCACCACTTTGTCGTCGGCATCGACGGCGGCGACGGAGTCTTCGCAGTCCATGATGGTGGTCAGCGCGGCTTCCATCAGCACGTCTTTGACGCCGGCGGCGTCGGTCTGGCCGACCGGGGTGCTGGCGTCGATCTGGATTTCGAAGTGCAGGCCATTGTGTTTCAGCAGGATCGCAATCGGCTCAGCCGCAGGGCCCTGGAAACCGATCAACTGTGCGTCGTCGCGCAGGCCGCTGTTGCTGCCGCCCTTGAGGCTGACGATCAGCGTGCCATCGACGATCTTGTAGCCGGTCGAATCGACGTGGCTGCCGGCGCTGAGCGGTGCGGCTTCATCGAGGAAGGCACGGGCAAAGGCAATCACCTTGTCGCCACGCACCTTGTTGTAGCCCTGGCCCTTCTCGGCGCCGTCGGCCTCGCTGATGGCGTCGGTGCCATACAGCGCGTCGTACAGCGAGCCCCACCGCGCGTTCGAGGCGTTGAGGGCGAAGCGGGCGTTCATCACCGGCACCACCAACTGCGGGCCTGCCATGCGGGCGATTTCGTCATCGACGTTTTGGGTCGTGGCCTGGAAGTCTGCGGCTTCTGGCAGCAGGTATCCGATGTCTTGTAGGAAGGCTTTGTAAGCCACCGGGTCGTGTGCCTGGCCTGCGTGGGTCTGGTGCCAGGTATCGATCCGCGCTTGGAAATCGTCGCGTTTGGCGAGTAGGGCTTTGTTCTTCGGTGCCAGGTCGTGGATGACCTTGTCGGCACCGGCCCAGAACTGGTCGGCAGTGATGCCGGTGCCGGGAATGGCTTCGTTGTTCACGAAGTCGAACAGGACTTTGGCGACCTGCAGGCCACCGACTTGAACGTGTTCAGTCATTGCTTGCCTCACTCTGCACAGCTTAAGCGCTTTTTAGATTTTCATTATGTAGTGCCAGGTTGCGCATACTACATGATGACTTGCGGTTGTGAAAATTAGACTAAATACGTCGTTTAGCGACCCACTTTGGTCGTACGGTCACAGCGGAGAACCGGATGTTCTCAAAAAACTATTGGATTGTTCCAGATAAATATAAAAACGGTACACGATTTGTTATCGAGGGCCTTCGGGTCCACCTTGTAGATTGAATTCCAGAGGGCGTTGCCATGGACCATCTTGTACTCACAATTATCGCTGCCGACAAACCCGGCCTGGTTGAACGCATCGCGCAGAACATCGCCGCCCACGGTGGCAACTGGCTGGAAAGCCGCATGGCGCACATGGCCGGGCAATTTGCCGGGATCCTGCGGGTCAGTGTTCCTACAGAGCACCGTCAGGCATTGGTCGGGGCGTTGGAGGATTTATCCACCCATGGCATTCGCGTGCTGGTGGGCGAGGGCAGCAGCGGGCAGGCCTCGGCCTCCAAATCGATCATGATGACGCTGGTGGGCAATGACCGTGCAGGCATTGTGCGCGAGATCACCGCGCTGCTGAGCAAGCAGGGCGTGAACCTGGAGAGTCTGAGCACCGATGTGCGCCCGGCCCCTATGAGCGGTGATCCGTTGTTTACCGCCGAGGCACTGTTGCAGGTGCCGGCCGCGTTATCCCTGGATACCTTGCAGTTGTCCCTGGAAACCCTGGCCGATGACTTGATGGTGGAACTGCACCACGAGGAATGATCTGCCCACAGGGTTATGCATGGAAATCTTGCATGGGCCTGTGGATAACCTGTAGAGACCCCTCGCCAGGCCACGCGGGCCGGGGTTCTTCGCTGATTGAGCAAAAAACGAGCAATTTCAAAAGCTTGTGCACAAATGGCGGGGATCAGGTTGTGGATAACCTTTGGGTGGATGCCTGCAAGCCACGCCCGCTGTGGCTTGCAGAGGTTTGTACGTTATTTGATCAGCGTTTGCGCGCGCTGAGCCAGATATCCACGCTGTACACCACCAGGCCCGCCCAGATGAAGGCGAAGGCGGTCAGGGTGCTCGGTGCCAGGTGTTCGCCGAACAGCAGCACGGCTTCCAGCAACACCAGGGTCGGTGCGACGTACTGCAAAAAGCCCAATGCGGTGTAGGGCAAATGCCGTGCGGCGGCGTTGAAACACACCAGCGGGATCAGCGTCACCGGGCCGGCCGCCACCAGCCACCAGGCTTCGGACGTACTCCAGAACGCCATTTGCGCGCTATGGGCGGTTGGGTTGAACAGCAGCCAGGCAATTGCAATCGGCACCAGCATCCAGGTTTCCACCACCAGCCCCGGCAGCGCCTTGACCGGCGCCTGCTTGCGGATCAGCCCGTAGAAACCAAAGGTCAACGCCAGCACCAGCGACACCCACGGCAAGCTGCCGACCTGCCAGACCTGTTGCGCCACACCCACCGCTGCCAGCCCGACGGCGACCCACTGCAAGCGGCGCAGGCGCTCACCCAGGATCAGCATGCCCAGCACCACGTTCACCAACGGGTTGATGTAGTAACCCAGGCTCGCCTCCAGCATGCGCCCGGTGTTCACCGACCACACATACGTCAGCCAGTTACCCGCAATCAACGACCCGCTGAGGGCCAGGATCGCAAGGCGCTTGGGGTTGTCGCGCAACTCGCGGAACCAGCCGGGATGCTTCCATACCATCAACAGCAAACCGCCGAACAGCGCCGACCACAACACGCGGTGCACGATGATCTCGGCGGCGGGTACGCTGGCGATGGCTTTGAAGTAGAGCGGGAACAGACCCCAGATGACGTAGGCGCTCAGGCCCAGGATGTACCCCTTGCGAGGGTTGGCGGCTTGCATTGCAGAATCCTTGCTTAGGCAGCTAACAAAGCGCGATTGTAAGGATATTTCTCAGGCAATGGGATCTGCTTTCTGTGGGAGCCGGGCTTGCCCGCGATAGCATCACCTCGGCACTCCTGCAAAACCGAGGCGCATGCATCGCGGGCAAGCCCGGCTCCCACAGAGAAGCTGTCAGAAGAGTTTCAGGGGTTCTTCGTTCAGGGCCGAGAGTTGCTCACGCAACGCCAACACCTGATCGCCCCAATAACGCTCGCTGCCAAACCACGGGAAGCTGTGGGGGAACGCCGGGTCGTCCCAGCGCCGTGCCAGCCAGGCGCTGTAGTGCATCAGGCGCAAGGCGCGCAGGGGTTCGATCAGTGCCAGTTCACGCGGGTCGAAGTCATGGAATTCCTGGTAGCCGTCCATCAATTCTGACAGTTGCCCCAGGCATTCCTGACGATCGCCGGCGAGCATCATCCAAAGGTCCTGCACCGCCGGGCCCATGCGGCAGTCATCCAGGTCGACGATGTGGAACATCTCGTCACGGCACATCATGTTGCCGGGGTGGCAATCGCCGTGCATGCGGATGTTTTTGTGCGGCGTGGCTTTGTACACCTCTTCCACACGCTTGAGCAGGTCGCGTGCCACGGACTCGTAGGCCGGCAGCAGACTCTTGGGGATGAAATTGCCTTCCAGCAACGTGGTGAGGGAGTCGTGGCCGAAGTTCTTCACGCCCAAGGCTTCGCGGTGTTCGAACGGGCGGGTGGAGCCCACCGCATGCAAACGGCCGAGCAATTGCCCAAGGCGATACAGTTGGTCGAGATTGCCCGGCTCCGGCGCACGGCCGCCACGGCGGGGGAACAAGGTGAAGCGGAACCCGGCATGTTCGAACAGGCTTTCGCCGTTGTGGATCAGGGGCGCGACCACCGGCACTTCGCATTCGGCCAGTTCGAAGGTGAAGCGGTGTTCTTCGAGGATCGCCTCGTTGGTCCAGCGCTGCGGGCGGTAGAACTTGGCAATCAGTGGCTCGGAGTCTTCGATGCCCACTTGATAAACGCGGTTTTCGTAGCTGTTGAGCGCCAGAACGCGAGCATCGCTGAGGAAACCGATGCTTTCGACAGCGTCGAGCACCAGGTCGGGCGTGAGTGTTTCAAACGGGTGGGCCATGCGAACTCCTGCGCGCAGCAGGGCGCCGCGTCCGGCCGGGTATGGTAACCCTGTAGGAGCGAGCTTGCTCGCGAAAAACCTGAGCGAGGCTCGGGGCGTCAGGCTTTGCGCGTTATCGTTGACGTTTTTCGCGGGCAAGCCCGCTCCTACAGGGACTGTGGTCTATCAGGCGCCGACGATACCGCCATCATCCCGCCGAATCGCCATCACCGACGACCGCGGCTTGCCATTCGGCAGATGCTCCGGCCAGGTCGACCCACCGGTTTCGCCTGGGTGCTGGATCCCCACAAACAGCGTCTTCTGATCCGGCGAGAAGCTGATACCCGTCACTTCACAGGCCACCGGTCCTACCATGAAGCGGCGGATTTCTCCGGTGGAAGGGTCGGCGCAGAGCATCTGGTTGTTACCCATTCCCGCGAAATCCCCCGCGTTGCTGTAGTCCCCGTCGGTGAGGATCCACAAGCGCCCGGCCTTGTCGAACCCCAGGCCATCGGGGCTGTTGAACATGTTCTGCGGGTTGATATTCGACGACCCGCCCTTCGGTGTTCCGGCGTGAACGCCTGGGTTGCCGGCCACCACAAACAGGTCCCAAGTGAATTCCATACTGCCGTGGTTATCGGCATCTGCCTTCCAGCGCAGGATCTGACCGTAGACGTTTTTCTCACGAGGGTTCGGGCCCCCGACTGGTTGGCCGTCTTCACCGCGCTTGGCGTTGTTGGTCAGGGTGCAATAGACCTGGCCGTCGGTGGGGCTGACGACGATCCATTCCGGGCGGTCCATGCGCGTGGCTTTCACCACGCTGGCCGCCAGGCGCGCGTGGATCAGCACTTCGGCCTGGTTGGCGAAGCCGGTGCTGGCGTCGATGCCATTTTTGCCGTGGGTCAGCTCGACCCATTGGCCCTTGCCCTTGGGGTGGTCGGCGTTGCCGTCGCCCGCGTCGAAGATCGCCACATACAAGGTGCCGTGGTCGAGCAGGTCTTTGTTGGCCTTGGGATTCTTGTGGTTGATCTTGTCGCGGCTGACGAACTTGTAGATGAACTCGCCGCGCTCATCGTCGCCCATGTACACCACGGCGCGGCCGTCGCGGGTTTCCGCCAGGGCAGCGTTTTCATGCTTGAAGCGACCCAGGGCGGTACGCTTGGCCGGGGTGGATTGCGGGTCGAACGGGTCGATTTCCACGACCCAGCCGTGGCGGTTGAGTTCGTTGGGGTTCTTGGCGATGTCGAAGCGCGGGTCGTGCTGGTGCCAGTTGATATCTTTGCTGGCGGCGACCACGCCATAGCGTTTCTGCCCGGCGTCGAAGGTTTGTTGTGGGTTGCTGCTGCCGAAGCAGTCGGTGAAATTCTCTTCACACGTCAGATAAGTGCCCCACGGCGTCTTGCCGTTGGCGCAGTTCTGGAAGGTGCCCAGGGCTTTTTTGCCGGATTTGTCGGCGCTGGTTTTGAGCCAGTCGTGGCCGGCGGCAGGGCCGCTGAGGCGGATCGGCGAGTTGCCGTGGATGCGGCGGTTGTAGCGCGAGTCCTGCACGAACTGCCAGGTGTCGCCCTTGCGCCGCACTTCGATGACCGACACGCCTTCGCTGGCCTGGGCCTTGTGCACGTCTTCGGCCGATTGCGGCGCGCCGCCGTGGGCGAAGAGGTAGCGGTAGTTGGTGTATTCGTTGTTGATCGCCATCAGCGCGCGATTCTCGTCGCCGGGGAAGGCAAACAGGCTCATGCCGTCATTGTTGTCGCCAAACTGCTGTTCCTGGGCCTTGGCCGTGCCGTTACCGGACGGGTCGAAGGCCGGCGCGCTCTTGCTCAACGGCTGGCCCCAGCTGATCAGCACCGAAGCGCTATAGCCCGGCGGCAAAGTAATGGCGTCGCTGGTGGCGGCGGCGATGCTGGTGAACCCCAGCAACGGGCTGGCGCTGGCGGCGTTGACGGCGAGGGCGCTGCGGGTCAGCAGGTTGCCACCCAGGAACATCGCGGCGCCACACAGGGCACCGGCGCCGATGAAACGGCGGCGGGTGAGGCCGACCATCTGTTCAAGGTCGGTGGCTTGGTTTTCTTCTAATAGGCTCATCTCAGGCTCCCTGCGGTTTTTGCAGACACCATAAGGAGCGGGCGTGACGAAATTGTTGCAGTTTAAATGGCGGGCCGTTTACACCGGTGTGCCGAGCAGCACATTGCTCGGCGCAAATTGCACCTGGATCGCTTTGCCTTCCGTCACGCGCAGCGCCTTGAGCGTGGCGGGCTGCGCCAGGGCGCACAAAACATGGCCGTTGGGCAGGGTGACGCGCACTTCGCTGGGCCCGTCCTCAGCATCGAGAATGGCGTCGACGATGCCGCCCATACAATTGTGTCCAGTTGTTACGGGCGCCTCGGGTGCCAGCAATTCAAGCCAGCCGGCCTTGATCAGTGCGACTACTTCCACGCCAGTTTCCAGCTCCAGTCGCTGCGTGCTGTCATGGGTAATCTGTGCAGACAGAGTCAGTCCGCCGGCCAGTTGCAGGCGGATCAGATCATTGCGGCCATGCTGCTCGATGGCAACGACCTGACCATGCAGTTGATTACGCGCGCTGGTGCGCAGCATCAGGCGGCCGAGCAGGTTGAAATCGCTGGCGGCTTCGTCTGAGCCCAGAACTTCGGCCTGCAGTACTTGCAGGCGTTGGTAAAGACGCAGCACGCGCTCACCTTCCGCCGTCAACTTGGCGCCGCCGCCGCCCTTGCCGCCGACGCTGCGTTCCACCAGCGGTTTTTGCGCCAGGTTGTTCAACTCGTCGATGGCATCCCACGCCGCCTTGTAACTCAAGCCGGCACTTTTTGCCGCGCGGGTGATGGAACCCTGCTCGGCGATATGCGCCAGCAAGGCAATGCGCTGGGGTCGGCGGATGATGTGTTGGCTGAGGGACGTTGGCAGAGACATGCGGATACGCTTCGATGTGATGGACCGAACGTTGCGGCCAAGGTGGGACGGAGTCAAGTCAGCCGCCTGGTTTGGGCGTTCGGGCCAGGCAGTACACATCGACCTGTCGTGCCCCGGCGTTTATCAACAACCGCGCCAGGCTGTGGGCGGTGGCGCCGGTGGTGAGCACGTCATCCACCAGTGCGAAGTGTCGGCCTTGCACCTTGGCGTCGGGCGCCAGGGCGAAGGCGCCGAGCAGGTTGCGTTGGCGGGTCTTGGCATCGAGGGCCTGTTGGGCGACGGTTTCATGAGGGCGTAACAACAGGTGTTCATCGTAGGGGATGTTCAAATCGCTGCTGAGCCATCGCGCCAGCATCAACGCCTGGTTATAGCCGCGTTCCCGCAGGCGCTTGCGGGCCATTGGCACCGGCAGCAGGCAGTCGGGGCGAGTGAGTCCGGTGTTGTCGAAGCGATGTTGCAGGTGCTGGGTCAACAGCCGCGCCAGCATCTGCCCCAGAGGCCAGCGCGCTTGGTGCTTGAAGCGGCTGATCAGGCTGTCGATCGGAAAGCTGTAGGTCCAGGGCGCGATCACCTGTTTAAAGGCCGGCGGATGTTTCTGGCATTGGCCGCAGATCAAGCCCTCCATCGGCAGGGGCAGGGCGCACAGGTTGCAGTGTTCTATCAGCCACGGCAGCTCGGTTTCGCAGACGTTGCATACAGAGTCGGCTGATTCCGTTGCCTCATCGCAGAGTAAACAGATTTGAGTGTTTTTTGACCAGATGTAAACCTGGTGTTTGTGGTCTGGTTGACAGTGCATGAATCTTCCTTAAATATGCCGAGCATCCGTGTCGTGCCTGTGGGTATTGCCCTTCCCGCAGCGCTTGCCAAAGCATAATCAAGGAATCGCCCATGAGCGCCAGCACCACCGCCACCTTGCGTCACGATTGGTCTCTCGCCGAAGTCAAAGCGCTGTTCTTGCAGCCGTTCAATGACCTGCTGTTCCAGGCGCAGACCGTGCACCGCGCGCATTTCGACGCCAACCGTGTACAAGTGTCGACGCTGCTCTCGATCAAGACCGGCGCCTGCCCGGAAGATTGCAAATATTGTCCGCAGTCTGGCCACTACAACACTGGCCTGGATAAAGAGAAGCTGATGGAAGTGCAGAAGGTCCTCGAAGAGGCTGCCCGTGCCAAAGCCATCGGCTCGACCCGCTTCTGCATGGGCGCCGCCTGGAAGCACCCGTCGGCCAAAGACATGCCCTATGTGCTGCAGATGGTCAAAGGCGTGAAGGCCATGGGCCTGGAAACCTGCATGACCCTCGGCCGCCTCGATCAGGACCAGACCGAAGCCCTGGCCCAGGCCGGCCTGGACTACTACAACCACAACCTCGATACCTCGCCGGAGTTCTACGGCAGCATCATCACCACCCGTACCTACAGCGAACGCCTGCAAACCCTGGCCTACGTGCGGGATTCGGGGATGAAGATCTGCTCCGGTGGCATCCTCGGCATGGGCGAGTCCCTCGATGACCGCGCCAACTTGCTGATCCAACTGGCCAACCTGCCGGAGCATCCGGAGTCGGTGCCGATCAACATGCTGGTGAAGGTGGCCGGTACGCCGCTGGAAAACGCCGAAGACATTGATCCGTTTGACTTCATCCGCATGCTCGCCGTGGCGCGCATCCTGATGCCGAAGTCCCATGTGCGGCTGTCGGCCGGTCGTGAAGCGATGAACGAGCAGATGCAGGCCCTGGCGTTCTTCGCCGGCGCCAACTCGATCTTCTACGGCGACAAACTGCTGACCACCGCCAACCCACAGGCTGACAAGGACATGCAACTGTTCTCACGCCTGGGCATCCTGCCGGAAGCCCGTGAAGAACACGCGGATGAAGTGCATCAGGCGGCGATCGAGCAGGCGCTGGTGGAGCAGAAGAGCAGCGAGCAGTTTTATAACGCTGTGGTGTGAGGGATGTCTTTCGATCTCGCCGCGCGCCTCGCTGCCCGCCGTGCCGAACACCTTTATCGCCAGCGCCCGCTGCTCGACAGCCCCCAAGGCCCGGAAGTGGTGGTGGACGGCCAGCCGTTGCTGGCGTTCTGCAATAACGATTACCTGGGCCTGGCCAATCACTCGCAAGTGATCGAAGCCTGGCGCGCCGGTGCGTCCCGCTGGGGCGTGGGCGGCGGTGCTTCGCACCTGGTGGTCGGGCATGCGACGCCGCACCATGAGTTGGAAGAAGCGTTGGCCGACCTCACCGGTCGTCCGCGTGCGTTGCTGTTTACCACCGGCTACATGGCCAACCTCGGTGCGGTCACGGCGTTGGTGGGGCAGGGCGATACGGTGCTGGAAGACCGACTCAACCATGCCTCGTTGCTGGATGCGGGCCTGCTGTCGGGGGCGCGTTTCAATCGCTACTTGCATAACGACGCCGCAAGCCTGGCCAAGCGCCTGGAGAAAGCCACCGGCAATACCCTGGTGGTCACCGATGGCGTGTTCAGCATGGACGGTGACCTGGCCGACCTACCCGCGCTGGCCCGTGAAACCAAGGCCAAGGGCGCGTGGTTGATGGTGGATGATGCCCATGGCTTCGGCCCATTGGGTGCCAACGGCGGCGGTATCGTCGAGCACTTCGGCCTGAGCCAGGAGGACGTGCCGGTACTGGTTGGCACCCTTGGCAAGGCGTTCGGCACAGCCGGCGCTTTTGTGGCGGGCAGTGAAGAGCTGATCGAAAGCCTGATCCAGTTCGCGCGCCCTTACATCTACACCACCAGCCAACCGCCGGCCCTGGCCTGCGCCACCTTGAAAAGCCTGGAGCTGCTGCGCACCGAGCATTGGCGGCGCGAGCACCTCAACCTTTTGATCCGCCAGTTCCGCCACGGCGCCGAGCAGCTTGGGCTGGACCTGATGGACAGCTTCACGCCGATCCAGCCGATCCTGATCGGCGACAGCGCCAAGGCCATGCGCCTGTCGCAGATGCTGCGCGAGCGCGGCTTGATGGTGACGGCGATCCGCCCACCCACCGTGCCGGCCGGCAGCGCCCGTTTGCGCGTGACCTTGACGGCGGCCCACAGCGCGGCGCAGGTACAGCTATTGTTAAACGCATTGGAAGAGTGTTTCCGCTTGTTAGGTGCCACGGAGCCCGACCATGCGTGATCGACTGATATTGCTGCCCGGCTGGGGCCTTGGTGTATCGCCGCTGGAGCCGTTGGCCGCTGCATTGCAAGGTTTGGACGAACACCTGCAGGTGCAGATCGAGCCCTTGCCCGCGATGGATTCCAGCGATCTGGAGGAATGGCTCGACGAACTCGACGCCACGCTGCCGGACAACGCCTGGCTGGGTGGCTGGTCCTTGGGCGGCATGCTCGCTTCGGAATTGGCGGCGCGGCGTGGTGAGCGCTGCTGCGGCCTGCTGACCCTGGCGAGCAATCCGTGCTTTGTCGCCCATGATGGTTGGCCGAGTGCGATGCCCGCCGAGACCTTCGATGCGTTTCTCGCCGGTTGCCACGCCGACTCCCAAGTTACCCTCAAGCGCTTCGGTCTGCTGTGCGCCAAAGGCGCCGAAGACCCACGCGGATTGTCGCGCTTGCTGGTCAGTGGCGCGCCGAATACGCCTTCCAGTGTGCTGATGCCTGGTCTCGAACTGCTCGCTCAACTCGACACCCGCGAAGCCTTGCTGGCGTATCGCGGCCCGCAGTTACACCTGTTCGCCGGGCTGGACGGATTGGTGCCCGCCGAAGCCGCCAGCGACTTGCTGGCGTTGCTGCCCGATGTTGAAATCGGCCTGATTGAACAGGCCGGCCACGCTTTTCTCCTGGAAGACCCCCACGGCGTCGCGGGGGCCATCCAGGCCTTTTTGCATGAGTGCGTCGATGAATGATTTATCCCACGCCCCGCTGCCAGGCGCGTTGCCCGATAAACGCCAAGTAGCGGCATCGTTTTCGCGTGCAGCCGCCAGTTACGACAGCGTTGCCGAGTTGCAGCGGTCGGTGGGCAGCCAATTGCTCGCGCGCATGCCGGCCGACATTGCGCCGCAACGCTGGCTGGACCTGGGCTGCGGCACCGGTTATTTCAGCCGCGTGCTGAGCGAGCGGCTGCCAGCCAGCCAGGGTATCGCGCTGGATATTGCCGAAGGCATGCTCAACCACGCCCGCCCGCTGGGTGGTGCCCAGCACTTCATCGCCGGCGACGCCGAACGCTTGCCGCTTAAAACTGACAGCTTGGAGCTGATTTTCTCCTCCCTCGCGGTGCAGTGGTGCGCGAACTTCGAAGCCGTGCTCAGCGAGGCCTCTCGCGTGTTGCAACCAGGCGGCGTGCTGGCTTTCGCCAGCCTGTGCGTGGGCACCCTGGAAGAACTGCGCGAAAGCTGGCGCGCGGCGGATGGCCTGGTTCACGTCAACCGCTTCCGTACGTTCGAGGCTTATCAACAACTGTGCGCGGCCAGCGGCCTGCGGGTGGTGAGCCTGGAGCGCCGCCCCCATGTGCTGCATTACCCGGACGTGCGCAGCCTCACCCATGAATTGAAGGCCTTGGGCGCACACAACCTCAACCCCGGCCGGCCGGGAGGGTTGACGGGGCGTGCGCGGATTGTTGCACTGGTGCAGGCGTATGAGCGGTTCCGTCAGGCCCAAGGTCTGCCGGCGACTTACCAAGTGGTGTATGCCGTACTGGAGAAACCTCTATGACCGCCGCCTACTTCATCACCGGCACCGACACCGATGTCGGCAAGACCACCGTCGCCGCCGGTCTGTTGCACGCAGCCCGGCAAGCTGGCAGAAGCACCGCCGCCGGCAAACCCGTGGCTTCCGGCTGCCAAGTCACGCCCAAAGGCTTGCGCAACGCTGATGCACTGGCGTTGCTGGCCGAATGCTCGTTGCCCCTGACGTACGCCGAGGTCAATCCGGTGGCGTTCGAGCCGGCCATCGCGCCGCATCTGGCGGCGCGGGAGGCGGGCGTATCGCTGACTGTGCAAGCCTTGCTCAAACCCATGCAGCAGATTCTGGCGCGAGAAGCGGATTTCACCTTGATCGAGGGCGCGGGCGGGTGGCGGGTGCCACTGGCTGATCAGGCGAACCTGTCGGATTTGGCCATGGCGCTCAAGCTGCCGGTGATCCTGGTGGTGGGCGTGCGCCTGGGGTGCATCAGCCATGCCTTGCTCACCGCCGAAGCCATCGCCCGTGACGGTTTGCAGCTGGCCGGGTGGGTGGCGAATATCATCGATCCCAAGACCTCTCGTCTGGAAGAAAACCTCGCAACCCTGGCCGAGCGGCTGCCTGCACCGTGCCTGGGCCGCGTGCCGAAACTCAAGCAGGCGGGGGCTGGCGCCGTCGCGGAGTACTTGCAACTGGACCTGCTTGACTGATTTTGGCTATCGCTAAGGCATTATGCCATTAGTGTTTTTGACGGGCATTTTGCGAGCGACTCTGCTTCAATCACGGTTCACGATTCTCTAAAGGCAGGCTTACGCCATGGAAATCTCTGGAAGCAGCGCGTTTTACTCGGGCCTGAGCAGCATTCAGACCGGGCAGAACCGTGTCGACCAGGCCGCCGGTAAAATTGCCAGCGCCGCGACGACCCAGCCCTCGGATGCGCAAAGCGACCGACTGCAAGCCAACGACCGCGCCCAGCCGTCCAACTCGGCCAGCAACATGGTCGAAATGGCCCAAGGCAAGTTCCAGGTGGAGCTCGGCGCCAAAGTCGCCAAAGCTTCGGATGAAATGCTCGGCACCCTGATCGACACCTACGCGTAATCCTCTCTCTGTCTGCACCTTGGCTTTTCTGTGGGAGTGGGCTTGCTCGCGAAAGCGGTCTTTCAGCCAATACATCAGTTGACTGATCCACCGCTTTCGCGAGCAAGCCCGCTCCCACATTTGTTCTGCATCATCCCTCTGAACTTCTATTATTTTCTGAACGCCTTGTGGCATCTCGCCACAGGCTTCTCTATGCGCACCTTTGATTCACGTCATGACAAACGGCATCCGGACGACGCTTGACATCCCCAAGTGGTAAACGTATGTTTCAAACACCTGTTTGACCGCCACAACAATTCCACGCGGTTGTTCATTCCAGATACATCAGCAGAGGTTTATCGCTATGCCTGACTACAAGGCCCCCTTGCGTGATATTCGCTTCGTTCGTGACGAACTGCTTGGCTATGAAGCGCACTATCAGAGCCTGCCGGCTTGCCAGGACGCTACCCCGGACATGGTTGACGCCATCCTTGAAGAGGGCGCCAAGTTTTGTGAGCAAGTGCTGGCACCGCTGAACCGCGTGGGTGACATCGAAGGCTGCACCTGGAGTGAGTCGGGCGTTAAAACCCCAACCGGTTTCAAAGAAGCCTACAAACAATTCGTCGAAGGCGGCTGGCCAAGCCTGGCCCACGACGTGGAGCACGGCGGCCAAGGCCTGCCGGAATCCCTGGGTCTGGCAGTCAGTGAAATGGTCGGCGCCGCCAACTGGTCGTGGGGCATGTACCCGGGCCTGTCCCACGGTGCGATGAACACCATCTCCGAGCACGGTACTCCTGAGCAGCAAGAGGCTTACCTGACCAAACTGGTGTCGGGCGAATGGACCGGCACCATGTGCCTGACCGAGCCACACTGCGGCACCGACCTGGGCATGCTGCGCACCAAGGCCGAGCCTCAGGCTGACGGTTCCTACAAAGTCTCCGGCACCAAGATCTTCATCTCGGCCGGTGAACACGACATGGCCGACAATATCGTCCACATCGTATTGGCCCGCCTGCCGGACGCACCGGCTGGCACCAAAGGTATCTCGCTGTTCATCGTGCCGAAGTTCCTGCCGAACGCCGACGGTTCGATCGGCGCGCGCAACGCCGTGACCTGTGGTTCCCTGGAACACAAGATGGGCATCCACGGCAACGCCACCTGCGTGATGAACTTCGACGCGGCGACCGGTTTCCTGATCGGCCCGGCGAACAAAGGCCTGAACTGCATGTTCACCTTTATGAACACCGCTCGCCTGGGCACCGCGCTGCAAGGTCTGTCCCACGCCGAGATCGGCTTCCAGGGCGGCCTGAAGTACGCTCGCGATCGCCTGCAAATGCGCTCCCTGACCGGCCCGAAAGCACCTGACAAAGCCGCCGACCCGATCATCGTGCACCCTGACGTGCGCCGCATGCTGCTGACCATGAAAGCCTTCGCCGAAGGCAACCGTGCGATGGTGTACTTCACCGCCAAGCAAGTGGACATCGTCAAATACGGCACCGACGACGAAGCCAAGAAACAGGCCGACGGCCTGCTGGCCTTCATGACTCCGATCGCCAAGGCGTTCATGACCGAAGTCGGCTTCGAGTCTGCCAACCACGGTGTGCAGATCTACGGCGGCCACGGCTTCATCGCCGAGTGGGGCATGGAGCAGAACGTTCGCGACAGCCGCATTTCGATGCTGTACGAAGGCACCACCGGTATCCAGGCCCTCGACCTGCTGGGCCGTAAAGTGCTGATGACCCAAGGCGAAGCGCTCAAGGGCTTCACCAAGATCGTGCACAAGTTCTGCCAGGCCAACGAAGGTAACGAAGCCGTCAAAGAGTTCGTTGCTCCGCTGGCTGCGCTGAACAAAGAGTGGGGCGAGTTGACCATGAAGGTCGGCATGGCCGCGATGAAAGACCGCGAAGAAGTGGGTGCCGCCTCGGTGGACTACCTGATGTACTCCGGTTACGCGTGCCTGGCTTACTTCTGGGCCGACATGGCGCGCCTGGCTGCCGAAAAACTGGCTGCCGGCACCACCGAAGAGGCGTTCTACACCGCCAAGCTGCAGACTGCGCGCTTCTACTTCCAGCGCATCCTGCCGCGTACCCTGGCCCATAAAGCCACCATGCTGTCGGGCGCAAACAACCTGATGGACATGAAAGAAGAAGACTTCGGCCTGGCTTACTAAGCCTTACCGGGTTCACTTCAAGAGCCGTCGCTCCTTCACGGGAGCGGCGGCTTTTTCGTTTCTTTGTAGGAGCGAGCTTGCTCGCGAAGAAACCACAGGCACCGCGTTTATTTAGGCGACCCCCGTCATCGTTGACGACCTTCGCGGGCAAGCCCGCTCCTATAGAAAGCGTTGCAACAAAAAACTCAGGGATTACCGCTGGCTGCCGTTACAGTGATGGCAATGTGATACATGCGTGCCAGGTTGTGCTTAACTGTTGGCATAAGGGCACAGTGCCATCATTTTTTTTGCGGGTCGGAGTTTTACCCTTGTCGCGCGTGTCCGCTGTACGTTTCAGTCACTTTTTACCCTCGTTGCTGCTCTTGCTGGCCGGGCTCTCGGCTGCGTACGTCAAGGACCTCAACGTCTTCTTCACGTCGCTGTTCAATGTGTTGCCGACCCTGGTGCTGTTGCTCGGCGGTTCGTATTGCGCGGTGTATCGCCGTCAGCGCGAACTGTTCCTGATGATCACGGTGTACATCGCCTACTTCCTGCTGGATACCCAGACCGATTTCTATCGCGACAACGGCCGCGTGCGCGAAGACGCGGCCGTGGTGTTTCACCTGTGCTGCTTGCTGTTGCCGTTGTTGTTCAGCATCTATGCCCTGTGGCAAGAGAAGACCCACCTGTTCCGCGATTTCGTCGCCCGTGGCGCGGTACTGTTAGCGGTGGGCAGCGTGGCGCTGGCGCTGGAGCAGAGTTATCCCCAAGCCGTGCTGAACTGGTTGGCGGAGATTCGCTGGCCGGCGCTGCATGGCAGTTGGATGAGCCTGATCCAGTTGTCGTATCCGATGTTCCTGATCGGTTTCCTGACCCTGGCGGCACAATACTGGTACCAGCCGCGCCCGCTGCACGCGGCGCAACTGGTGGGCCTGCTGGGCCTATTCTGGATGTTGCCGCAGACCTTCATCTTGCCGTTCACCCTGAACATCATGTGCAGCCAGGTGATGCTGATGATTGCTGCCGGCGTGGCCCACGAGGCTTATCAAATGGCCTTCCGCGATGAACTCACCGGCTTGCCTGGGCGCCGCGCACTGAACGAGCGCATGCAGCGGCTGGGGCGCAATTACGTGCTGGCGATGAGCGACGTTGACCACTTCAAGCGCTTCAACGACACCCACGGTCATGATGTCGGTGACCAGGTGCTGCGACTGGTGGCGAGCAAGCTGTCCAAGGTCAACGGCGGCGGGCGGGCTTATCGCTACGGTGGTGAAGAATTCGCCGTGGTGTTTGCCGGCAAGACGGTCGAAGAGTGCTTGCCGCACCTGGAGGAAATCCGCGAGATCATTGCGGATTACGATATCAAGCTGCGCAATTCGGACCGTCCTCAGGACGATCATCAGGGCCGTCAGCGCCGAGCGGGCAGCGGCGCTTCGAGTGTCTCGGTGACGATCAGCATCGGCGTGGCCGAGCGCCAGGCTGAGCAGCGCACGCCGGAAGAAGTGCTCAAATCCGCCGATCAGGCGCTGTATGCCGCCAAAGGCGCCGGGCGTAACTGCGTGGTCGCGGCCGGGCAAACCCGACGTGGCGCGGTGCGCATGGAGAGCGCTGCCGGTTGAGTAATGGCGCTGTATTCAGCAGCGATACAGTGATTGTCCGAGGCAATGCCCGGCAGTAGGTTGAAGCCATCTGCTGACGGAGACATTGCCATGCCTGACTACAAAGCTCCCCTTCGCGACATGCGTTTTCTGATCGACAACGTATTTGATTTCCACGGCCATTACGCCGCCTTGGGCGCCACCGATGCCAGCCCGGACATGGTCAGCGCGATTCTCGAGGAAGGCGCCAAATTCTGCGAAAACGTCCTCGCACCGCTCAACCGTAGCGGCGACGAAGAAGGCTGTCATTTTGACAACGGCGTGGTCACTACGCCCAAGGGTTTCAAGGAAGCCTTCGCCCAGTACGTGGAAGGCGGCTGGCACGGCGTGGCGGCAGACCCGGCCTACGGCGGCCAGGGCCTGCCGTCGTCGCTGGGCCTGGTGCTCAGCGAGATGATCGGCTCCAGCAACACGTCCTGGGGCATGTACCCAGGGCTGACCCACGGCGCGATGTCGGCGATCCACGCCCACGGCACCGCCGAGCAGAAAGACACGTTCCTCACCAAACTCACCACCGGCGAATGGACCGGCACCATGTGCCTCACCGAAGCCCATTGCGGCACCGACCTGGGCCTGATCAAGACCCGCGCCGTGCCCCAGGCGGATGGCAGCTATGCGGTCACCGGCAGCAAGATCTTCATCTCGGCCGGCGAACACGACATGAGCGCCAACATTATCCACCTGGTGCTGGCCAAACTGCCGGACGCACCGGCGGGCACCAAGGGTATCTCGCTGTTTATCGTGCCCAAGTTCCATGCGGATTCGGGCGAGCGTAACGCGGTGCACTGCGGCTCCATCGAACACAAGATGGGCATCAAGGGCTCTGCCACCTGCGTGTTGAACTTCGATGGCGCCAAGGGTTTTCTGATCGGTGAGGCGAACAAAGGCCTCAACTGCATGTTCACCATGATGAATCACGCGCGCCTGGGCACCGGTATGCAGGGCTTGTGCAATGGCGAAGCGAGCTTCCAGGGCGCCATCAAATACGCCAACGACCGCCTGCAGATGCGCTCGTTGACCGGTGCCAAGGCTCCAGATAAAGCCGCCGACCCGATCATCGTGCACCCCGACGTGCGCCGCATGCTGCTGACCATGAAGGCCTTCAACGAAGGCAACCGCGCACTGACCTACTTCACCGCACAGTTGCTCGACACCGCGCACCTGAGCGGCGACGCCACCCAACGTCAGGACGCCGAAGACCTGCTGGCGTTCCTCACCCCCATCTGCAAAGCCTTCATGACCGACACCGGCCTTGAGGTGACCAACCACGGCATGCAGATCTTCGGCGGCCACGGCTACATCCGCGAATGGGGCATGGAACAACTGGCCCGCGACGCACGGATTGCGCCGATCTATGAAGGCACCAACGGCATTCAGGCCCTCGACCTGCTGGGGCGCAAGGTGCTGGGCAGCCAGGGCAAGTTGCTGCGTGGGTTTACCAAGATCGTGCATAAGTTCTGCGCGGCTAATGCCGAGCACCCGCAGCTCAAGGCCTATGTGGCGCAGCTCAGCCAGCTGAACGGAGAGTGGGGCGAACTGACCACTAAAGTCGGCATGGCCGCGATGAAGAACCCCGATGAAGTCGGTGCGGCGGCCGTGGATTACTTGATGTACAGCGGCTACGTGATCCTTGCCTACCTGTGGCTGCGTATGGCGATGGCTGCCCTTGAGCAACCGGACTCGGATTTCTCCAAGGCCAAGCTCGCGACCTGCGACTTCTATTTCAAGCGCCTGCTACCGCGTACCGCCACCCACCGTGCTGCGGTGGAAGCGGGCAGCGAATGCCTGATGAGTCTGCCTGCGGAGGCATTTGCGCTGTAGTGACTTAAAAATACCGATCAGTCACAAGTGGACCCTATGTGTCTGAAAAGTTGTTCGGGTACACTCTGAGCCTGTAAAACCGACTCTTACCGAATTACTTTTCACGTTCTCACGAGGTTTGCCATGGCTGATTACAAAGCGCCGCTGCGTGATATGCGCTTCGTCCTCAACGAAGTCTTTGAGGTCGCCACCACTTGGGCCCAATTGCCGGCATTGGCAGACACCGTTGACGCCGAAACCGTAGAGGCCATCCTCGAAGAAGCCGGCAAGGTCACCGCCAAATCCATCGCCCCGCTCAGCCGCGGTGGCGATGAGCAGGGTTGCCGCTGGGACAACACCGCGGTATTCACGCCGGACGGTTTTCCACAGGCCTACAAAACCTATGCCGAAGGCGGCTGGGTTGGGGTAGGTGGTGATCCGATGTTCGGCGGCATGGGTATGCCTAAGGCGGTGTCGGCCCAGGTTGAAGAGATGATCAACTCGTCGAGCCTGGCGTTCGGGTTGTACCCGATGCTGACCTCCGGCGCCTGCGTGTCGATCAACACCCACGCCAGCGAAGAACTGAAAGCCGCTTATCTGCCGAAGATGTATTCCGGTGAATGGGCCGGCTCCATGTGCCTGACCGAAGCCCACGCCGGTACTGACTTGGGGATTATCCGCACCAAGGCTGAGCCGCAGGCGGACGGTTCCTACACAGTCAGCGGTACCAAGATCTTTATCACCGGGGGTGAACACGACCTCACCGAGAACATCATCCACCTGGTGCTGGCCAAGCTGCCGGACGCACCGGCCGGTCCAAAGGGTATCTCGCTGTTCCTGGTGCCGAAATTCATGGTCAATGCCGACGGCAGCCTGGGCGCTCGCAACACCGTGAGCTGCGGTTCCATTGAGCACAAGATGGGGATCCAGGCGTCGGCGACCTGCGTGATGAACTTCGACGAAGCCGTGGGCTACCTGGTGGGTGAGCCGAACCGTGGCTTGGCCGCGATGTTCACCATGATGAACTACGAGCGCCTGGGTGTGGGCATTCAGGGCCTGGCGTCCGGCGAGCGTTCCTACCAGAACGCCATTGAATATGCGCGCGACCGCGTGCAAAGCCGCGCACCGACCGGCGCACAGCATAAAGACAAAGTGGCCGACCCGATCATCGTGCACCCCGACGTGCGCCGCATGTTGCTGACCATGAAGGCCGCGAACGAAGGTGGCCGTGCGTTCTCCACCTATGTGGCGACGCAACTGGACATCGCCAAGTTCAGCGATGATGCCGCAGCCCGTGAGCGCGCCGATAACCTGGTTGCGTTATTGACCCCGGTAGCCAAGGCGTTCTTGAGCGACCTGGGCCTGGAAACCACCGTGCTCGGCCAACAAGTGTTCGGCGGCCATGGCTATATTCGCGAGTGGGGCCAGGAGCAACTGGTGCGGGATGTGCGCATCACCCAGATCTACGAAGGCACCAACGGCATCCAGGCGCTGGACTTGATGGGGCGCAAGATCGTCGGCAGTGGTGGGGCGTTCTACACCTTGTTTGCCGATGAAATCCGCGCGTTCATTGCCTCGGCGGGTGCCGAGCTGAGTGAGTTCACCAAACCGCTGGGCGCGGCGGTGGATAGCCTGGATGAGCTGACCGCCTGGGTACTGGATCGCGCCAAGACTAACCCGAATGAAATCGGCGCGGCGTCGGTGGAGTACTTGCACGCCTTCGGCTACATGGCCTACGCGTATATGTGGGCACGCATGGCCAAGGCCGCGTTGGGCAAGGAATCTGAAGAAGACTTCTACGCAAGCAAGCTAGGCACTGCACGCTTCTACTTTGCGCGCTTGTTGCCACGTATTCACTCGCTGAGTGCGTCGGTAAAATCCGGTAGCGAATCGCTGTTCTTGCTGGATGAGGCCCTGTTCTAAGGGTTTTGAGGGCGTGTAAGCATTCTCTTACATGACGTGCTGCTAATCGTCCTCTATCGCCATATTGGATCCACGGATAATCTACTTCACATGGACGTCGCGCAGGAAGCGCAAAGCAACAACACGGACACGTAGGATTCTGCCAGGACGGCGGAGTGAAATGGATGTCAGGGAAACAGTCTGCAAAGCCCCGCTTCGGCGGGGTTTTCTTTTGCCCGCGAAAAAGTCAGCCCGCTTGAGTTCAGGACTGTGCCTGCGGGGCATTCATCACGTCTTCCAGCAGAGTGCGCAGCAACGCCACTGTCGCTTGCTGGCGTTGCACATCGCGGCACACCAGGCCGACTTTCAGCGGCACTCTGGGTTCACTCAAGGGTTTCCATAGCAGCGACTGACTGTTGTGTTCGTCCTGCGAGCGCCCCGGCAGCACCGTCGCCAGTTTTGTGTGCGGCAGACTGTCGAGAATCCCCACCATGGTGTTCAGCTCCGCCTGTACTTGCGGGCGTCTTCCGAGGTTGGACAGCTGTCCTTGCCAGATCTGCCGGACCTGGAACTCCTCCCCCAGCAGCAACATCGGCAGCTCCGCCGCCTGCTTCAGCGAGACTTTCTTGAATTCCCGCAGGGGATGGTCTTCGGGGATGACGACTTTCAGCTCATCTTCGTACAGCAACACGCCGTGCAGCCCCGGCTGGCGTGGCGGCAAGTAGCTTATGCCGATATCCAGCGAGCCGTTGAGCAGTCGTCGCTCGATTTCAAGTCCGGTCAATTCGTAGATCTGCACCACCAGATGTGGCTGGGCCTTGCGCACGCGCTCGAGCATCTGCGGCACCAGGCTGGTGTGCACGGTTTGCAACACGCCGATGGCCAAGGTGCGCATCGCCTGGCCCTTGAAGTTGCGCAGGGCTTCAACGGCTTGCTGCATGCCATCGATCAGCGGCAACGCGTGGTTGTACAACGTGTGCGCCGCCAGTGTTGGCAACAGGCGCTTGCTGCTGCGCTCGAACAGACTCACATCCAGGTTCTGTTCCAACTGGCGGATCTGCTGGGACAGCGCTGGTTGGGAGATCGACAGGCGCTCGGCGGCACGACCTACGTGGCCTTCCTCATACACCGCGACGAAATAACGCAGTTGCTTGAAATCCATAAGACTTACTTATCGAAAAAGCTGGAAAAACGAAATGGCTGTTGGCCCCTGAGGAGCCTAGTCTAGCGCCTATTCGCAGGGCTTACAGGGCCGGATCAGGCAATGAACAGCGTTTATGTTGGTGGCGTTTACATAGGCAAGGCAAAAAACCTCGAGGCAGTATTGGCGTGTCGCACCGACCAAGGTCCGATTGCTATTGGGGGTGAGCTATGAATCTGTTCCGTCGCCCCGCGCCGAGCCTGGACGATTTGATTCTCGAGGCGCCCGGCGATACGTCTACCAGCGAATCCCTGATGCCCTCCGTCGCTCGTCCGCCGCAAGTTTTCGTACGCGGCCAGGGTTCCTGGCTGTGGGACAGCGACGACCGTGCCTACCTGGATTTCAGTCAGGGCAACGCGGCCAACAGCCTCGGCCACAGCCCTCAGGTGTTGATCAAGGCGCTGGCTGACCAGACCCAGGCGCTGATCAACCCCGGCAACGGCCTGCATAACCGCGTTCAACTCAACCTGGCTGAGCGCCTGTGCCATCGCACCGGCAGCGATCAGGCGTACCTGCTCAACACCGGCGCGGAAGCCGTTGAAGCGGCGATCAAGTTGGCGCGCAAATGGGGCCAGCTGCATCGCGGGGGGGCCTATCGCATCATTAGTGCCAGCGCCGGTTGCCATGGCCGCAGTTTTGCCGCGATGTCGGCTTCGGCGGGTGGCCCGGAAAATCGTTTTGAACCGCAATTGCCCGGTTTCAGCCATGTGCCTTTTAATGACTTGCCGGCCCTGCATGCGGCAGTCGATGCGCAAACCGTCGCCATCCTGCTCGAACCGATCCAGGGCGAAGCGGGCGTCATTCCTGCAACCGAGCATTACCTCAAAGGCGTTGAGCGTTTGTGCCGTGAACTGGGGATCCTGCTGATTCTCGACGAAGTACAAACCGGCATGGGCCGCTGCGGCACCTTGCTCGCCGAGCAACAATACGGCGTACGTGCCGACATCATCACCCTCGGCAAAGGCCTGGGTGGCGGGGTCCCCTTGGCAGCACTGCTGGCGCGCGGCAAAGCCTGTTGCTTCGACGTGGGCGAGTTGGAAGGCACTCACCACGGTAATGCGCTGATGGCTTCGGCCGGGCTGGCAGTACTCGACTCCGTGCTGGAGCACGGCTTTATGGATCACGTGCGTGAGACCGGCTTGTACCTGGGCGAAGGTCTTGCGCGCCTGACCTACCGCTACGACCATGGTCAATTGCGTGGCCATGGCCTGATGTGGGGCCTGACGTTGTCGGATGATTCTGCGGATGCTGTTGTAAAAGCGGCGCTGCACGAAGGCCTGATCCTCCAAGCCCCGCAACCCAACTGCCTACGCTTCACCCCGGCCCTGACCGTGAGCAAAAGCAACGTCGACGAAATGCTCCTGCGCCTGGCCCGCGCCTTCTCCCGCGTGCGTACCGCCCAACTGCAGTGCCGCAAGGGCATCGCCGTTTAGCCCCCTTATTCCTGAACCGTCTCGCGGTCTACGCGGCGCCTCCGGCCTGATTTTTTTGGCTGGGGGCGTTTTTTTGGGCGTGTCATTTTTGGATTGAAAATGTTGATTGAGCGTTTGTGAAAACAATGGCTTTTTAGCGGGCGTCGGCAAGGACTGCCGATGGGGCACAGCGTGCTCTACTTCTAATCTATACCACTGGGTGGTATGTTTATGGGAAGGGATATCCATGAAACTCAGGTTGTTTAAAACCCGTAATTTCGCTGATGCAGCGAGCAGAGCCTGGATCTGTGATTCTGAGCTAAGAGAAGCGTTTGGCGAATTGCTCAAGGGCCAAGCGGATAATCTGGGTGGTGGTGTTTGGAAGAAGCGCCTCAAGGAAAACCGGCACCGCTCCATTGTGTTGGCAAAGGGCCGGCATTACTGGGTTTATCAATCTCTTTTTGATAAGCAGAGACAGAGCAATATCAGCCCTAAGGAATTGGGTAGGCTTCGAGCGCTGGCTAAGGTCTATGAAAACTTAAGCGAAGTACAGCTCCGATACCTGCTGGATGCCAAGGATTTTGTGGAGATACATCATGACCAAAAAATATGAAAGCGAAGTACTTGAGTCTGTTCACCAGTCAGCCCTAGCACTGTACGCAATTGGCGCCATCAGCAAAACCACGCTTCGCGAATATGACGAGGCCTGCTTATCTGCCGTCCCTGAGCAAATCCCGGCCGACCAAATCAAGCAGCTTCGTGAAAGCAGCCATGTGAGCCAACCTGTGTTCGCCCGCTACCTGAACACAAGCGCGTCCACCGTGAAAAAGTGGGAGTCCGGTGAGAAGCAACCCAGCGGCATGGCGCTCAAGTTACTGAGCATCGTGAAGAAACACGGCTTGGAGATTCTCGCCTGACAGTGGCCCAACGCCAGATCCCACTGAACCCTCACGAACGCCCAAGGTCGATTAGCTACACGGCTCACACGAGCCGATTTTCTGGAGCTTACCCATGGACATCATTCGTATCATCATCGCCATTCTGCTGCCGCCACTGGGTGTGTTCCTGCAAGTGGGTTTCGCCGGTGCATTCTGGCTGAACATCCTGCTGACCTTGTGCGGGTACTTCCCGGGCATCATCCACGCCGTGTACATCATCGCCAAGCGCTAAGGCCGTCAGCCTTTTGCGATGAGCCGTGAGTTGCGCTCGTTGCGAAAGGCCAACTGCTCGATGGTCTGGGTGGCGTGTTCGGCTTCTTCCCGCGCTTGCAGGATGATGCCGTGCTGCTCGGACTTGCTGCACACCGGGTCGGCATTGCTCGCGTCCCCCGTGAGCATGAAGGCCTGGCATCGGCAGCCGCCGAAATCCTTTTCCTTTTCATCGCATGACCGGCATGGCTCGGGCATCCAGTCATAGCCGCGAAAGCGGTTGAAGCCGAACGAGTCGTACCAGATGTGCTGCATGCTGTGGTCGCGCACATTGGGAAATTGCACCGGCATCTGTCGGGCGCCGTGACAGGGCAGGGCGGTGCCGTCCGGTGTCACGGTCAGAAAGATACTGCCCCAACCGTTCATGCAGGCTTTCGGGCGTTCTTCGTAGTAATCCGGTGTGACGAAGATCAGCTTGCACGGGTGACCTTCGGCTTCCAGCTTGGCGCGGTATTCGTTGGTGATGCGCTCGGCGCGCACCAGTTGTGCCTGGGTCGGCAACAGCCCTACACGATTGAGCTGGGCCCAGCCGTAGAACTGGCAGGTGGCGAGCTCGACGAAGTCCGCTTCCAGCGCAATACACAGCTCGATGATGCGGTCGATCTTGTCGATATTGTGCCGATGGGTGACGAAGTTCAGCACCATCGGGTAGCCGTGGGCCTTCACGGCACGGGCCATTTCCAGCTTTTGCGCGAAGGCTTTTTTCGAGCCGGCCAGCAGGTTGTTCACCTGTTCGTCGCTGGCCTGGAAGCTGATCTGGATATGGTCCAGACCGGCTTTCTTGAAGTCGCTGATCTTCTGTTCGGTCAAGCCGATGCCGGAGGTGATCAGGTTGGTGTAGAACCCCAGCCTGCGCGCCTCGGCGATCAGCTCGGCCAGATCCTGACGCACCAATGGCTCACCGCCGGAAAACCCCAGTTGTGCCGCGCCCATCTCGCGGGCTTCGCGAAACACCTTGAACCATTGCTCGGTACTCAGTTCCTTGCCCTGCTCGGCAAAGTCCAGCGGGTTGGAACAGTACGGGCACTGCAACGGGCAGCGGTAGGTCAGCTCGGCCAGTAACCACAGCGGCAAGCCAACCGGCGGTTTTTCAGGCAAGGGTAATCCAGTGCTCTGCACGGGCGACCTCCATGAAATCCTCGATGTCTTTACCGAGTTCTGGCACGCCGGGGAACTGTTTATCCAGCTCGGCAATGATCGCCGACACGTCGCGCTCGCCGTCGATCAAACCACCGATCAGCGCGGCGCTATCGTTGAGCTTGATCATGCCTTCGGGGTAGAGCAACACATGGCCTTTTTGCGCGGGCTCGTACTGGTAGCGATAGCCCGGGCGCCAGGTGGGTTTCTTGCTGCGATCAAAGCTCATAGGGGGATCCCTTTATGCCAAACCCGCTGTTCGGTCACGCTGTGATACGGCGGACGCTTGAGTTCGTAGGCCATGCTCATGGCATCCAGCATGCTCCACAAAATATCCAGTTTGAACTGGAGAATTTCCAGCATGCGCTCCTGGCCTTTACGGGTGGTGTAGTGCTGCAGGGTGATCGCCAAACCATGTTCCACATCGCGACGGGCCTGGCCCAGGCGGGTGCGGAAATATTCATAACCGGCCGGGTCGATCCACGGGTAATGCTGCGGCCAGCTGTCGAGGCGCGACTGGTGGATTTGCGGCGCGAACAGCTCAGTCAGCGAACTGCTGGCGGCTTCCTGCCAACTGGCGCGACGGGCGAAGTTGACGTAGGCGTCTACCGCAAATCGTACGCCGGGCAGTACCAATTCCTGCGAGCGCAGTTGGTCCGGGTCGAGGCCAACGGCCTGGCCCAGGCGCAACCAGGCTTCGATACCGCCGTCTTCACCGGGAGCGCCGTCGTGGTCAAGCAGGCGCTGGATCCACTCGCGGCGGATCTCGCGGTCCGGGCAATTGGCCAGGATCGCAGCGTCTTTCAGGGGGATGTTCACCTGATAGTAGAAACGGTTGGCAACCCAGCCCTGGATCTGCTCGCGGGTCGCGCGGCCTTCGTACATCGCCACATGGTACGGGTGATGGATATGGTAGAAGGCGCCCTTGGCCCGCAGGGCGGCTTCGAATTCAACGGTGGTCCACGGCGTGTCAGTCATTTCGATCGCTCCTACAATTCAATGCTCATGCCGTCGTAAGCCACTTCGACATTGCGCCGCACCAGTTCCGCTCGCTCGGCGGAGTCTTCATCGAGGATCGGGTTGGTGTTGTTGATGTGGATAAGTACTTTGCGCTGCTTGGGCAACTGTTCCAGCACTTCCAGCATGCCGCCGGGGCCGTTTTGCGCCAGGTGGCCCATCTCGCGGCCAGTGCGGGTGCCGACGCCACGGCGCTGCATTTCATCGTCATCCCACATCGTGCCGTCCACCAGCAGACAGTCGCTACCGGCCATGATCTCCAGCAGCGGCGCGTCGACCTTGCCCAGGCCTGGCGCGTAGAAGAGTTTGCCGCCGGTGCGCAGGTCTTCGACGATCAGGCCGATGTTATCGCCGGGGTGCGGGTCGAAGCGGTGCGGCGAGTAGGGCGGCGCGGCACTGCGCAGTGGCAGTGGGGTGAAGCGCAGGTTGGGGCAGGCCGGGATGCTGAAGCTGGCGTCCAGCTCGATGCGGTTCCAAGCCAGGCCGCCGTTCCAGTGGGTGAGCATGGTGAACAGCGGGAAGCCGGTGCTCAGGTCTTCATGGACCATGTCGGTACACCACACTTGGTGCGGGCAGCCTTCGCGCAGGCTCAACAGGCCGGTGGTATGGTCGATCTGGCTGTCCATCAAGATGATCGCGCTGATGCCGGTGTCCCGCAGGGCGCGGCCGGGCTGCATCGGTGCAAAGCCCTGGAGTTGCGCGCGGATATCCGGCGAGGCGTTGCACAGCACCCAGTTCACGCCATCGTCGGAGATCGCGATGGACGACTGGGTGCGCGCCTGGGCCCGCAGGCTGCCATCACGAAAACCGGCGCAGTTCAGGCAGTTGCAGTTCCACTGCGGGAAACCACCGCCGGCGGCGGAACCTAGAATCTGGACAAACATGGCAGCTCCATCAAGCTCAAAACAAAAACGCCCCGGGCGAACCGAGGCGTTGTATTTCCCAGCGGATTAACGGCTGGCGAAGTACATGGTGACTTCGAAGCCGATGCGCAGATCAGTGTAAGCAGGTTTGGACCAGGTCATATTCTTACTCCTACGAAGGGATGGGACGTTTACTACCAAGGAATACATATAGTCCACCTCCAATCGGAGATGTTCAGATGTGTGCGTATGAATGTTACGCAATTCTTTTCAAGTTAGCGCTGTCTTGGTGGAAAAAGCCTTTTGCAGGGGCGGCAATGATCAGTCTGCCGCATGCCAGATTTCCGAGATGCGCGGGCCGTTGGCCACGCAACGCCAGCCGCCTGCGGCGTCGTTCAGTTGTTGGGCGGCAAGCTGCACTGCGTCGCGGGTGCAGGCTTGGATGTGGGATTGAAGGTCAGCCAGGTAACCCGACGAGTGGCCCGCCAGATGGGCGTGCCATAACAATTCGGCGGCTTGGGCATTGGGCAGTGTCTGTGCTGAGAATTGCTGCGCCAAAGCCGTGTTGCCCAAGTCGTCGTTGCTATCGATCAGTGCCGGCAGTTGGTTCAGGAATACTTGCAGGTGATCAACGATGACTTCCAGCGACACGCTGGGGGATTGCACGCCGAATAGCAGGCCGGTCTGGCCATTGATCTGTCGGATACCGCTGAACACGGCGTAGCCGATTTGCAGCTCAACGCGCAGGCGCTGGTAGAACGGGCCTTGGATCAGATGGCCAAGCAGTCGCCAAGCGGCTTCGTCCGCCAGGGATTGACTCGGCGTTGGGCAAAACAGCAGCAATGCGGCTTCGTCAGAGTCGGTTTTTATCGCGTGCCAGATACGTTGACCGCTGAGGGACGGCGCGCGGTGATTAAGATTTGCGGGTTGCCCGGGCAGACGGGCCGCTGCGGACTTGATCGCGGCTTCATGCGCTGCGGAGAAACCCAGTCCCAGGCCTTGCCAGTGCGCAGTGGACCAGGATGCCGATTCGGGATTGTGGCCGTTGCAGCAAGCGGGCAGGGCCTTGAGCAATTCTCGGATGGCAATCATCTGCGGTGAGTCGGGCTGAGCCTCTTGCGGTTCATTCAGGCCTTTGGCCAACACGTCCAACACGGCTGGCATGGGCTCCAATAGCCCAATCATTTTCACCCGCCAGTCTTGGCCCAGGCTTTCGAACGACAATTCGACGCCTGCCTGACCGGCATGCTCGCGCAACGGCTGCAAAGCGTTTTCCAGGCCGGAAGGGGCTGATCGCCATTGCAGATACAGCGCGCCTTCATCGCCATCGCCTGCCAATGCCTGACTGAAGGTCAGCGCCGACACTTCCCTACGTCCACGGGAGCGATCCTGGGCAAAGGTGCGCAAGCCACGGTGAGCGCTGGTCTGGCCGCGAATCAGGCCGGCGCGTTCTTCCTTGGCCGGTGGGCGCAGGAACGGGTTGTTTGGCGGCAACTGCCAAGTGTGTGTGGATTCTGGCAGGTGCAGCGAATCAAGCATGGCCTTGAGGGCGACAACGTCCTGTTCCGATAGGTCTTGGCTGTCGTTCCGGGCCAACGCAAGGGCGCCTTGGACCTGCTGTTGACGAGCGGCCAGCAGCGCGAACTCTTCACGCAATGAAGTCCAGTCGCTGTGTGCGAAAAAGCTCAGCCAGTCGTGCAGCAACGCCTCGATCTGCGTGGCTGATTCAGCTTGGATGGTGAAGTCGATATCCAACACGGCTTGCCCGGCGAACTGATAAAGCACTGACGCCTGCAGTGCACTCGCCAGTTGCCGCGCTTTCAGTTCAGCCAGCAACCCGCCGGGTCCCGAGGCGTTGAGCCAGGTGCAGAGAAACTCCAGTGCTTTGCGTGGCGCATCACAGGTCATGACGTGGTGCAGGTGATGCAGGGTGATGTGCTGATAGCTCTGCGCATCACCCTGCATCAACGCTGGCGGGGCGGATTGTGGGCGCAGAGGTCCAGAACTCAGCTGTTCACTGAATCGTTGCGCCAAGGTTTCCAGTTCTTCCAGTGATTGCGGGCCCGCCAGGCTCAATGTCATCTGCCCGCTCTGATAGAACTGCGCGTGGAATTCACTCAACGCCTGCTGAAATGCCTCACGCTCCACCGGCAGGCTATCGCGGTTGCCCGCATGAAAACCCCGCAGCGGGTGGTCAGCCGCAAGCCCCTCCAGCAACGCGACCTGCTGCTGTGCCTTGGCATCCTGGGCCCAGGCGACATACTCGGCGTGCAGCACTTCGCGCTCGCGCAGCTGATCCTCCAGGGCCAGGCGTGGGTGGGTCAGCATGTCCACCAACCGCTCCAGTCCACCGGCAAACGTTGCGACCGGCAGTTCAAAGAAGAAATCCGTAGTGCGCTCACGGGTGCTGGCATTGACCTGGCCCCCATGGCGTTGCACGTAGGCCATCAACCCTTCGTCCGTGGGAAAACGTTCGGTGCCGAGGAACAACAGATGCTCGAGGAAATGCGCCAGCCCTGGCCACTCCATCGGCACGTCATGGCTGCCGGCCGCCACCCTTAGCACTGCTGCGCACCGCTTCAAACGCGGCGCATGCTGCAAGGAAACCCGCAAGCCGTTAGCCAGGGTCAGGTGAAGAGAATGAGGGTGGGCCGGCGCAAGCATGGGCACTTCCGAAACGTAGAATGTGCCTATGCTAACAAACCGGCTGGATCAGGGCTTGTGCAGCGCGCCATACAGCTCGGGGCGACGGTCCTGCAAGTAGTGATTGGCGGCACGGGCATCCAGGATCGACTGACGATCCAGCTCCCCGACGATCAAGGCTTCATCCAGGCCCGCCTGGGCAATGCGCTGGCCATTCGGCGCGGCGATGCTGCTTTGCCCGCAGTACTGGATCTCGCCTTCGTGCCCGCAATAGTTGGCGTAGGCCACATAACATTGGTTTTCAAAGGCCCGTGCCCGCACGGTGACGTCGGCGACAAAGTCAAATGGCACCATGTTGGCGGTGGGCACCAGGATCAGCTCGGCACCGGCCAGGGCCAGGCGCCGGGTGTTTTCCGGGAACTCCAGGTCGTAACAGATCAGGAAACCCAGCTTCCAGCCGTTGAGCTCCACCAGTGGGAAATCATCGTCGCCGGCGCTGAACATCGAATGGTCCAGATCACCAAACAGGTGCGTCTTACGGTAGTTGCACACACGCTGGCCGTGGGCGTCGATCAACTGCACGGCGTTGTAGATCTGGCCATCCTCGGCCCGTTCCGGGTAGCCGTAGAGAATCGCCAGCCCGGCGCTTTTGGCCAGTTCGCCAATCGCCTGCGCTGACGGCCCGTCCTGTGCCTCGGCCAAGGCGCCAACGGCTTCGGCGCCGATGTTGTAGCCGCTCAGGAACATCTCCGGCAGCACCAGCACATCGGCGCCGGACGCCTCATGCGCCAGTTGATGCAGGCGCTTGAGGTTGCCGGCCACATCTAAAGGCAGCGGTGGGCATTGGTACAGGGCGACACGCATGTTCAACTCCTTAATCGGCCAGGGCGATCGGCCCGATTTCATCGAATACGTCACCCGGCCCTGGGTTCTCCGGGTGAGTGCTGCCACCGAAGTGGGTCATGATGCCCCACACCGCGTTCAGCGAGGTCTGCACGGCGCCTTCGACCCAGGCTGGGGTCCAGGACACATCATCACCGGCAATGAAAATCCCACGTTGTTCGGCGGGCATGTCCTTCTGCATAAAGTGCGCATACATGCGCTGGTTGTAGCGATAGTGGCCGGGCAGCGCGCCCTTGAAGGCCCCGAGGAAATGCGGGTCGGCTTCCCATGACACGGTGATCGGGTCGCCGATGATGCGCGCCTTGATATCGACTTTCGGGTAGATCTTTTTGAGGGCGTCGAGGGCCAGCTTCACACGCTTATCGATGGGCTGCGGCAGCATTTTCAGCGCGTCGCTCATCCACGAGTACGACAAGCAGATCACCCCCGGCTTGTCGTCGCCGTTATCGAACAGGTAGGTGCCACGGGTCAGGCGGTCGGTGAGGGTCATGCTCATCAGGTCGCGACCGGTCTCCGGGTCTTTGTCTTTCCAGAACGGCCGGTCGACCATCACGAAGGTTTTCGACGATTGCATGTAGCGCGTGCGGTCCAGGGCCATCCACATTTTTTGCGAGAACAGGGTTTCGTCGCATTCGATCTGGGTGGTCAGCAGCCAGCTTTGGCAGGTGGTCAGTACCGCGGCGTATTCGCGTGTGTCGCCATAGTTGTCGGTGACGGCGAAACGGCCATCGGCGGCATGGGCGATGCGCTTCACCCCGGCTCTTGGCGCACCGCGATGCAGCGAACTCAGGCTGGTGCCGGCCGGCCAGTGGGCGCAGCGCTCCGGCACATGACGCCAGATACCCATTGGCACCTGAGCCACGCCGCCGACCACCAGATGTTGGTGGTCATCGCAGTTGGTCATCACCACACGGAAGATTTCCAGCATGGAGTTGGGGAAGTCCGAGTCCCAGCCGCCAGTGCCGAAACCGACCTGGCCAAACACTTCGCGGTGATGGAAGGACAATTTGGCAAATGCCTTGGAGGTGGCGACGAAATCGTAGAAGGTGCGGTCATCCCACAGCGGCACGAGCTTGTTCCACAGCGCCTTGAGGCGCGGCACGTCACGGTCGCGGATGGCTTGCTGGATATCACCGAACTGCGAGCCGGCTTCCAGAGCATCGGCCCAGGCGTCGGCCACTTCCTGGAACAGCACCGGCAAGTCAGAGAGTTTTTGCGCGTAGTGGGTCTGGCCTTCAAGGTCGATGACCGTGCTGCCGGACGCCGGGGTCAGTGGGTTGGGGAAGGGTTTGGTTTCCAGTCCGAGCTTGTCCACGTAGTGGTAGAACGCGGTGGACGACACTGGAAAGCGCATGCCACCCAGCTCGGCAATGATGCCTTCGGCACCTTCGAAGGCTTGGGAACGCAGGCGTCCGCCCATTTTCGAGGCTTCGTACACCACCGGCTTGAGGCCGAGCTTCATCAGCTCGTAGGCGGCCACCAGGCCCGCGATCCCGGCGCCGACGATCGCCACTTCGGCACCGTGGTTGGCCGCAGGAATACTACCCAGGCCGGCCGGGTGTTCAATCCAGTCATCGAAGGCGAACGGGAAGTCCGGGCCAAAGATGGTGATGGGCTTCTTACCGTCGGCGGGGTGGCGATTGGTCTTGCTGAGGGTGCTGGACGGAATGCTCATGGCTGACCTTACTGGCGACTAGGCGGGCGTGACCCGCTGAGTATAGGAAAAGATGGCAGCCAGTTTAGAGAGCGTAGCGTTCGTTAATAAGACGCAAAGTGTCGTCAAATTGCTTTGTTTTTAGTCAGAGTGACGAGATCGGTGATCAGATTGGTTGTCCGCGATCCAATTTGTTACTGAGGATGATCGAAGTGGTGGTTTTCTCCACGCCGTCGACGCTGCCGATCTGATCGAGCAATTGGTCCAACTGTTCCGGCGAATCGGTGCGCAGCCATGCGACGTAATCGAACTCGCCACTCACCGCGCACAATTGTTGCACCTGCGCCATCGCACTGAGTCGGCGCAGCACTTCCTTGCCCGAGCGCGCCTGCACGGTGATGCCGACATACGCCTGCAAACCACCCTCGACCACACGCTGCCCGAGACGCACGCCATAACCGGTAATTACCTGGGTTTTCTCCAGGCGCGCGAGGCGCGACGTCACGGTAGTGCGCGCGATGCCCAACTGCCGGGCGAGCATGGCCACGCTTTCGCGGGCGTTGAGCTGCAGGGCGGCGATCAGTTGGCGGTCGATTTCATCTAGGGCGGGCAAGGTGGGCTCCAGAGTATGGGCGGGGGCGGGAAGCATATTACAGCCTTGCAGACACACGAAAGCCGCGCAATGCGCGGCTTTCTTGTTTGGTGGGCCCACACGGACTTGAACCGTGGACCAAAGGATTATGAGTCCTCTGCTCTGACCAACTGAGCTATAGGCCCTCAGTAGGTCGCGGATTATAACGATGGTTTCCCCGCTGTGCCATCCGAATAATCCTCAATGCGCATACGAAGAAACGTAGCAGCAAAAAGCTCCGGCGGTAGCGGCAGGCTGACGATGTAGCCTTGCATCTGTTCGCAGCCTTCAGCGGCCAGGAAAGCTTGCTGTGCGGGATTCTCCACGCCTTCGGCGATGATGGTGAATTGCATGCTGTGGCCCAGGGCGATGATGGCGCGGACGATGGCGGCGTCGTGGGGGTCGTCGGGCAGGCCGCGGACGAAGGATTGGTCGATCTTGAGGAAGTCCAGGGGCAGGCGCTTGAGGTAGCTGAGGGATGAATAGCCGGTGCCAAAGTCGTCAATGGCAAGCTGTACGCCGAGTTCTTTGAGCTGGTGCAACACCTCCAGCGCTTCTTCGGCCTGGCTCATGATGAAGTTTTCGGTGATCTCCAGTTGCAGGCGACCGGGGTCGAGCTGGTAGTCATGCAGCAGCTGTTTGATGCGGCCCAATAAGCCGGGGTGACGTAATTGTGCGCCGGCCAGGTTGACCGACAGCGGGCCGAAATCGTCGAAGTGGCCTTGCCAGGCGTGTATTTGCCGGCAGGCTTGTTCCAGCACCCAGTCGCCAATCTGCAGGATCATGCCGTTTTCTTCGGCCAGGGCGATGAAGTGTTCGGGGGGCACGTCGCCAAAGGTGGGGTGGCGCCAGCGTATCAGGGCTTCGGCGCCGATCAGTTCGTGGGTCATCAGGCTCAGCTTGGGTTGGTAGTAGAGGCTCAGCTCATCGCGCTCGATGGCGCGGCGCAGTTCGTGCTCCAGTGCCACGCGTTCGTTGGCCTGGGCAGTCAGGTCGCGGGTATAGCTTTCGACCCGGTTACGGCCCTTGGCCTTTGAGCGATACATCGCCGCGTCGGCGTTCTTGACCAGGGTGGCGACGTCGGTGCCGTCCTCGGGGTAGAGGCTGGTGCCGATGCTGGCACTGATAAAAAACTCGTGCTCACCGGCCTGGAATGGGGGTGTGAAGCAGGCCAGCAGTTTATTGGCCAGGTACTGGGCGTCGCTGGCGTGCTGCAGGCCGGGGAGCAGGATGATGAATTCGTCACCGCCCAGGCGGGCTACGGTGTCGATGTCGCGCAGTTGTTCCTTGAGGCGCACGGCGATGTCTTTGAGTAGCAAGTCGCCGATCGGATGGCCGAGGCTGTCGTTGATGTGTTTGAAGCGGTCCAGGTCGAGAAACAGCACGGCGCCTTGTTTGCCCGTTTCTTGGTGCCCGTTGAGGGCCGCTTGCAGTCGGCTTTCGAACAGCGTGCGGTTGGGCAGGCCGGTCAACGGGTCGTGATGCGCCTGGTAGTCGAGGCGGGCTTGAGCCAGCTTGAGGCTGGAGATGTCGGCAAACACCGCGACGAAGTGCGTGATCAACTGGTGGCGGTTGCGCACGGCACTGATCGTCAACCAGCTTGGGTACACCTCGCCGTTCTTGCGGCGGTTGGAGATCTCGCCTTGCCAGTGTCCCTGGGCGGTCAACTGGTGCCACATGGAGGCGTAGAAGGCGCTGTCATGCAGGCCGGAGGCCAGCAGGCGCGGGGTGTGGCCGAGGGCTTCGGCCTCGCTATAGCCGGTGATCTCGGTGAAGGCACGGTTGACGGCGCTGATGTTTTGCCGGGTGTCAGTGATCAACACGCCTTCGGCGGTGCTCTCGAACACCGTGGCGGCTTGTTGCAGTTTTTCCTGCATCAGCTGGCGCTCGGTGATGTCCCGCGCGATGGTCAGCATGCAGTCTTCATCGCCAATCGGTAGCGGGCGGCTGGACAGCTCGCACAAGCGGATCTGCCCATCGCTGCGGCGTATATGGCAGATGAAGTCACGCACAAAACCATCGCGCTGCATCATCTCCAGCATGTGTTTGCGTTCGTTGAGGTCGACCCAGATGCCCAGGTCCAAGGTGGATTGGTCGAGAGAGGTGACGCTGGTGAAGCCGGTGATCCGGCTGAAACCGTCGTTCACTTCAATCAACAACCCATCGCGCTGCCGGCTCAGCAGCAAGCCGTCGGGGGAGGCGTGGAAGGCCTTGGCGAATTTCTCTTCGGAGGTTTGCAGTTGTTGCTGGGTTTCCTTGAGTTGGGTGATGTCGCGCACCACCACAACGATGGCCTCTGTGGTGTCGAGTTGGAACGGCTCGGCGGAGATCAGCCCGGTGAACGCCTGACCATTGCTGCGCAGAAAGGGCATTTCCAGGTTGCGGATGCTAGTGGTCTGCACCCGTTGCAGCAGGTCGGGACCGACGCCCTTGATGCCCCAGATATTCAACTCGGTGGCGGTTTTACCAACGACCTGTTCGGCCTTCAGGCCAATCTGGTCTTCGAATGCCTTGTTCACTTCCAGCAGGCAGCCATCAGACAGTCGTGCAATCACCAGCATGTCCGGGCATTGCTGGAACACCGAGGCGAATTTCTGCTCGGACAGCTGCAACGCCTCTTCAGTGCGCTTAGCCTCACTGATATCGATCATCAAGCCGCGCAGAACCGGCTCATGACCATGTTCGATCAGGCTGACAATGTCGCGCACCCACAAGCAACGGCCGTCAGCAGTGATCACTCGGTAATCAATGCTGTGGTCACGGTTGGCGCGGGTTTCGCGATAGCAGTAGGCTTCGGCGCGGGTCAGGTCGGCGGGGTGAATGATGTTGCGCCAGAACCCCGGGATCAGCCAATGGGCGCGCGGATAGCCCAGCAATTCTTCGGCGTGGGGCGACACGTAGCTGTAGGTGAAATCGGTGACATTGGCTTCCCAGGCGATGGCGGACAGGCTCTCCACTAAACCGCGATAGTGGTACTCGCTGCTGCGCAGCTCCTGTTCGAGGGCGACACGGCGGGAAATTTCCGAACTGAGACGACGGTTGATCCGAATCACCACGGCCAACACGGTGCTCAGCAACAGCACGGCAGGCAGGCCGTAAAGCAGCAGGTCGGTCCAGAAGGTGCGGTGATCGGTAAAGCTGCCGACCCAATGCTGCTGGATGGCATCGGTTTCTTGCGGGCTGAGGTCGGCGAGCACCTTGTCCAGGATGCCCACCAGCATTTTATTGTCACGCGGTACGCCCATCGCCAATTGGTAGCGGTAGGGGGTTTCGCCGCTGACGTACAAGCCATCGAGCTTGAGTTGGCGCAGGCTCCAGACACTGGAGGCGAGATCGCCGACCACTGCATCTACTTCATCGGTGGCCAGGGCTTGCAACGTCGAGCTGACATTCGGCATGGCCACCAGGTTGAGATCGGGATGATGGGTGCGCAGCAGCTCATGGGGGGCGTAGTTTTCCACCACGGCAATCTTCAAGCCGTAGAGGTCTTTCAGGGTGCGCGGTTTGGCGCCACCTTCATGGGCCAGGATAACGATCGGGAAGTCCAGGTAAGGCCGGGTGAACGCCATATAGCCCTGGCGTTCCGGTGTAGACATGATGCCCGGCAGCAGGTCGAGTTGGTTGTTGCGGGCCTGCTCCAGGACCGCACTCCAGTTTGCAGGCTCAATCAACTTGACGCGCACGCCGAGGCGATCCTGGATCAGGCGCACATAATCTGCCGCCAAGCCTTGGTAGCGGCCACTTTCGTCACGGTATTCAAAGGGTGGCCATGACGCATCCACCCCGAGGCGCAACTCCTGATGGTCCGCCAGCCAGTCACGCTCATCATCGCTAAGAGTCAACGCGCCAGCCGTTGCGGTCCAGGTCAGCAGCCACAGCAAAAACACAGCCGGCAATCTGGGCATAACGGTCTCGTTATGGCACGGGGAATGTTTCGAGTGTAGACGGGCATTGCGGGGGAGGGGTGTTGCGCAAGGTTTTATCGATACAAAACAAAACCCCCGGCCTGGGCCGGGGGTTCTGGTATCACTCGTCGAGGAAGGAGCGCAGATGCTCGCTTCGCGTCGGGTGGCGCAACTTGCGCAGCGCCTTGGCTTCGATCTGACGGATCCGCTCACGGGTCACGTCAAACTGCTTACCGACTTCCTCAAGGGTGTGGTCGGTATTCATGTCGATGCCGAAACGCATGCGCAGTACCTTGGCTTCACGGGCAGTGAGGCCGGACAGTACGTCGCGAGTCGCTTCTTTCAGGCTCTCAACGGTGGCGACATCGATTGGCGACTGCATGGTCGAGTCTTCAATGAAGTCACCCAGGTGGGAGTCTTCGTCATCACCAATCGGGGTTTCCATGGAGATCGGCTCTTTAGCGATCTTCAATACCTTGCGGATTTTATCCTCAGGCATTTCCATGCGTTCGCCCAGCTCTTCCGGGGTCGGTTCGCGACCCATTTCCTGCAACATCTGCCGGGAAATACGGTTGAGCTTGTTGATCGTCTCGATCATGTGCACCGGAATACGGATGGTGCGGGCCTGGTCGGCGATCGAGCGAGTGATCGCCTGACGGATCCACCAGGTGGCATAAGTCGAGAACTTGTAACCACGACGGTATTCGAACTTGTCCACAGCCTTCATCAAGCCGATGTTGCCTTCCTGGATCAGGTCGAGGAATTGCAGGCCACGGTTGGTGTACTTCTTGGCGATGGAGATCACCAGACGCAAGTTCGCTTCAACCATCTCTTTCTTCGCGCGGCGGGCCTTGGCCTCACCGATCGACATGCGACGGTTGATGTCCTTGATCTCGGCAATCGTCAGACCGGTTTCGGTCTCCAATGCTTGCAGCTTTTGCTGGCAACGGATGATGTCCGGCTGCAGGCGACCAATGGCTTCGGCGTATTTCGCCTTGCCCTTGGCCAGTGCGTCGGTCCAGCTTTCATCTACTTCGTTGCTCGGGAACTGACGCAGGAAGTCGGCACGCGGCATGCGCGCGTCACGGACACAGAGCTGCATGATCGCACGCTCTTGTGCACGCAGACGCTCCAGGGCGCTGCGAACCCGCTCAACCAGGCCTTCGAATTGCTTCGGCACCAGCTTGATCGGCATGAACAGCTCAGCCAGGGCCAGCAGCTCGGCGATTGCCTGCTTGTTGGCGCGACCGTGCTTTTTCAGGGCCTTGCGGGTGATTTCCATTTGATCGGAAACCGCACCGAAACGCTGGGCAGCGACGATTGGGTCTGGACCGCTTTCAACTTCATCTTCGTCGTCGCCGCTGGCTTCAGCGTCGTCGTCTTCGGAGTCGTCGTCCGCTTTCGCAGCCTTGGCATCGACTGGTGGCGGCACTTCGGCGGCAGGCGGCGCAATGCCGTCGTCCGGGTCGATGTAGCCACTCAGCACGTCGGACAGGCGGCCACCTTCGGTGGTAACGCGGGTGTACTCGGAGAGAATATGGTCAACCGTGCCAGGGAAGTGCGCGATTGCGCCCATCACTTCACGGATGCCCTCTTCGATACGCTTGGCGATTTCGATTTCGCCTTCGCGTGTCAGCAGCTCGACGGTACCCATTTCACGCATATACATGCGCACAGGGTCGGTGGTACGACCGATATCGGTCTCCACAGCAGCCAGCGCGGCGGCCGCTTCTTCAGCGGCAGCCTCGTCGGTATCGGCGTCCGCCAGCATAAGGGAATCCTTATCTGGCGCAGCTTCGAATACGTTGATCCCCATGTCGTTAATCATGCGGATGATGTCTTCCACCTGCTCTGGATCTGAAATATCCTCAGGCAGGTGGTCGTTGACCTCCGCGTAAGTCAGGTAACCCTGCTCACGACCGAGAACGATCAACTCTTTGATACGAGACTGCTGTTGCGCTTTTCCGGACATAACACCCTATCCACTGAAGGTCTTGGCGGGCAAAAAACAAGCCGAGGATTATACCTGAGCTATGACCTCACGCGCCAGTTGAGGTCGGGTTTGATGCGCAAACGTTCTGTTTTAAGAGGTCGCGCATCTGTTTTGCTATCTGAATCTTCTCTTCAGCCGATAAATCCGGCTGCCTTGCTTTCTTGATCAGGTCATCGAGGGTCTGCGTGTGCTGACCCGCGGATAACCTAGTAATGGTGTCTAAAAACTGTTGTTCAAGGTTATCGCCGTCAATTAGCCACTCCTTTTCCGCGAGGGCTTTCAATAGTCGGCCCTGTTCGGTGCCGTGCCAGCGCGCCATCAACTGGATTGAGTTTAGCTTAGGATTTTTCTGTACCGCCTCGATCAAGGCGATCAATACCTGGGCGTAAGTGTTGCTCGCATTGGCAAAATGATCAGCACTCTCGACCTTTTCCGCCAGTTGCGGGTGATGGATGAGCGTGCGCAGGGCAATGAGCGTTGGCGCTTCTACGGCGACAGGCGTTCGCGGGGCATAAGCCTCGTCACGGTCACCGCGCTTGCCATTCTTGCTCCAGGGTTTCTTTTCCCATTTCTTGCCGTCGCTGCCAGACTTTTTCGGTGTCCATTCCTGCTGGGGCGCGTAGGCCTCCTGCGGTTGATGGAAGTCGGAATAGTCCGGCATGGCGTCGTAATCCATGCCTGGGTCGTAGGTCGGCGGCGGTGCGTCATGCGGCGCGTTGTGCACCAGTTGGCTGACGGCTTCGCCGCTTAACCCGGTGATTTCCTGCAGGCGCATGCGCATCAGTGATTTCAGGTTGGCGCCGGGAACCTTGTCTATCAGCGGCGCCGCGAGGGTGGCCATGTGGGCCTTGCCTTCGAGGGAGCGCGGGTCGGCTTCTTCGGTCAGTTGCTGGAAGAAGTAGTCGGCCAGCGGTTGTGCATGCTGGTTGATGCGCGCGCGGAAGGCGTCAGTGCCTTCGGAGCGGACCAGGGTATCCGGGTCTTCGCCTTCGGGCAGGAACAGGAAGCGTGCGCGACGTCCGTCCTGCAGGCTCGACAGCGTGGCCTCGAGTGCGCGCCAGGCGGCGTTGCGGCCGGCCTGGTCGCCGTCGAAGCAGAACAGCACGCTGGGTACCACGCGAAACAGGCGCTTCATGTGTTCTTCGCTGGTCGCGGTGCCCAGCGTGGCGACGGCATTGCGCAGGCCCTGTTGGGCGAGCGCGATCACGTCCATATAGCCCTCAACCACGATGATCTCATCGAGGTTGCGGTTGTTCTTGCGCGCCTCGAACAGACCGTAGAGCTCCTGCCCCTTATGGAATACCGGAGTTTCCGGGGAGTTCAGGTACTTGGGTTTGTCGTCCCCCAGTACTCGGCCACCAAAGGCGATGATGCGCCCACGGCTGTCGCGGATCGGGAACATCACCCGGTCGCGGAAGCGGTCATAACGTTTGCCGGTCTCGGCGTTTTCCACCAGCAGGCCGGCGTCGATCATGGCTTTTTGCTGGAGGGTGTCGCTGCTCAAGTGCTTGTACAGGTTGTCCCAGCCGGGCGGGGCGAACCCCAGGCCGAAGTCCCGGGCGATTTCCCCGGTGAGGCCGCGACCTTTCAAATAGTCGACGGCGGCCTTGCGCTGCGGATGGCTTTTAAGCGCCTGACGGTAAAAGTCGGCAGCGGCCGTCAGTAGCGGGTAAAGCGGCGAATCAGTAGGTTGGCGCGGCTTGTGCGGCCGCCCGCTTTCTTCCCGAGGGACTTCCATGCCCGCGGCTTTTGCCAGGTCCTCGATAGCCTGGGGGAAATCCAGGTTGTCGTGGTCCATGAGAAAACCCAGGGCGTTGCCGCCTGCGCCGCAGCCGAAGCAGTAATAGAACTGCTTGTCGGGGCTGACGCTGAATGACGGGGTTTTCTCTTTGTGGAACGGGCAGCAGGCGGTGTAGTTTTTGCCGGCTTTTTTCAGTTGCACGCGCGAGCTGACAACATCGACGATGTCGGTGCGGTTCAGAAGGTCGTCAATAAAGCTCTGGGGAATCAGCCCGGCCATGGCGTTCTCGTCATCACTGCGTGTCAATGAGGGCCCAATGATTGCTCAAGCGCACGCAGTGCGTGGCTCGTTCATCAGTTGTCTGCTTGGGCATTCAGGAAGTGTATCTGCCGTTCATTCACTGACGTTAGTTTCAATCAGGTTTTTGGCATGGAAATGTTGCCCCGGCATCCGGTCTTGGCCAATGGCGGCCTCGGAAGCTCGTCGTCGGGCACAGTCGATACAGTTGATCGCCTGTTTGAAGAATAAGTGTGCTCGTCAGTAGCCTTGATAGGCTCGTCAGAAGAGACGTGCACCGCTGGCAAAAGAGCCAGTCCTGACGTGTGAAGCAGTTGTATCGGTCGCGTGTGCGGCGTCAACAGTGAAGCATCAAGCGATATCCGCAAATGCCATTAGCCCGGCTGAGGGCCGGGCTTGGCAGAAGCTTGCTACGAACGTCTGTGTATTAGTACAGACGAACGGCGCGGCGCTGTTCGCGCTGAACTTTCTTGGCGTGACGCTTAACAGCGGCTGCTGCTTTACGCTTACGCTCAGAAGTTGGCTTCTCGTAAAATTCGCGGCTACGAACTTCAGCCAGTACACCGGCTTTTTCGCAGGAGCGCTTGAAACGACGCAGAGCTACGTCGAAGGGTTCGTTCTCTTTAACTTTGACGGCTGGCATCCAGAGCTACCTTCTTTCATTACCGGGATCAACGTTCTCGTCGCAAAAAATTCGCGGCTGAGGTCGTCGGTTTTTAAGGGTTGCGGATGTTAACCCCTCATTGCCCGGAATGCAAAGCCTCTGATCGAAAACCGCTAGTCGGGAGGGGGAGTGGCGACTATTATGCGCGCCTTCGAATTCAGCCTCTACAAGGCGCAAACCCATGCTAGTACTGGGACTTGAAACCTCCTGCGACGAAACCGGTGTCGCACTTTACGACAGTGAACGCGGGCTCTTGGCCGATGCACTGTTCAGTCAGATCGACCTGCACCGTGCCTATGGTGGCGTGGTGCCGGAGCTGGCCAGCCGTGATCACGTCAAGCGCATGCTGCCCCTGATCCGCCAAGTGCTGGATGAGGCTGGCTGCGTGCCGACCGAGATCGACGCCATCGCCTACACCGCAGGCCCCGGACTGGTCGGAGCCCTGCTGGTTGGGGCCTCTTGCGCCCAGGCGCTGGCATTTGCCTGGGGTATTCCAGCCCTCGGCGTGCACCATATGGAAGGCCATTTACTGGCACCGATGCTGGAAAAAACACCGCCAGAGTTCCCGTTCGTCGCATTGTTGGTTTCCGGCGGCCATACGCAGTTGGTTCAGGTGGACGGAATCGGCCAATACACCCTTTTGGGTGAATCCTTGGACGACGCTGCCGGCGAAGCCTTCGACAAGACCGCGAAGATGATGGGCCTCAATTATCCCGGTGGTCCGGAAATCGCCCGCCTCGCCGAAAAAGGTGTTGCCGGTCGCTACACCTTCCCGCGGCCGATGTGCGATCGCCCGGGCCTGATGTTCAGCTTCAGCGGTTTAAAAACCTCTGCGCTGAACACCTGGCAGCAAAGCGTCAGCGCCGGAGACGACAGCGAGCAAGCCCGTTGCGACATCGCTCTGGCGTTCCAGCAGGCCGTGGTGGAGACTTTGACCATCAAGTGCAAGCGCGCCTTGAAACAGGCAGGCATGAAGCGGCTGGTGATCGCAGGCGGCGTCAGCGCCAACAAGGCCTTGCGCACTTCGCTGGAAAAAATGCTCGGCGACATGAAGGGCGACGTGTTCTACGCGCGCCCCGAGTTCTGCACCGACAACGGCGCGATGATCGCCTATGCCGGTTGCCAGCGCCTGCAGGCTGGTCAGCATGAAAGCCTGGCAATCAGCGTGCAGGCGCGCTGGCCGATGGAGCAGTTGTCGCCGTTGTAAGGCTGCAAGGTGGGCCGGGCTCATCGACGGTATTTAAAAATGCCGTTCGCGCCCGGCAAACAGGTCGCGTAAATTGCCCCGGTGGCGCCAGACGATCAGCAGTGTTAGCACGCTCATTGGCAGCAGTGCCGCCGGTTCTTGCCAGGCCAGTAGCGGCAGGGTGAGCGGGGTGGCGATTAACGCGGCGAGCGAGCTGGTGCGGGTCAGGTAGAACGTCAGCAGCCAGGCGAGTACGGCCAGCAAAGCCGCCGGCGGGTAGATCCCGAGCAACATGCCGGCTGCCGTGGCGACGCCTTTGCCGCCGCGAAAGCGGAAGTACAGGGGAAACAGGTGGCCGAGGACCGCGCATACGCCGATCCAGGCCTGCTGTTGCAGGGTCAGGCCGGCGAGGCTGGCGATCAGCACGGGCAACAGGCCCTTGCAGAGGTCGCCCAGCAGCGTCAGTACGGCGAGTTTCTTGCCGGCCAGGCGCAACATATTGGTGGCGCCGGCATTGCCTGAGCCACTCATTCGCGGGTCGGGATTTCCCGTCAGGCGGCTGAGCAAAATGGCGAAGGACAGCGAGCCGAGCAGGTAGGCGAAAATCGCCAGTGACCAAAACATGCTAACTATTCCGGGCGAGGACGCCCTGATTCTAACGGGGCATCGCGCCCTTGTCGTGCTGCGGAGAAGAGTGCTTGGACAGAGTGTTTATCGAAGGCCTGGAAGTCGACACCGTGATCGGGGCCTACGACTGGGAGCGCGGAATCCGTCAATGCTTGCGCCTGGACCTGAGCTTCGCCTGGGATAACCGCCCGGCTGCGGCCGGTGATGACCTGACGTTGGCGCTGGATTACGCCAGTGTATCCGCGCGTATCCAGGCCTTTGCCGAACAATCCCAGTACCAATTGGTGGAAACCTTTGCCGAACGGTTGGCCGAAGTGCTGATGAGTGAATTTCAGATTCCCTGGTTGCACCTCAAGTTGACCAAGCCAGGCGCCGTTCCGGCTGCCAAAGGTGTGGGCGTGGAGATCGAGCGCGGATGCCGCTAACTCAGGTTTACCTAGGTCTAGGCAGCAATATCGAGCGCGAGTCTCACCTCCGCGCTGGCCTGGATGCGCTGGCGAGTTTTTTGACGGATGTGCGCTGTTCAGCAGTGTTTGAAAGCCAGCCGGTGGGCATCAAGAGCGGGCCGTTCTTTAATCTGGTGGTGTCGGCCTACACCGACCTGCCGCTGATGGAGCTGGACCGGCGGTTGAAATTCATCGAGGCCGACAACGGTCGCTACGCGCCGGATCGCAAGGGCCTGCCGCTGGATATCGATGTGCTGTTGTACGGCGATCTGGTGGGTAACTTCGATGGATTGATCCTGCCGCGTGTAGAAATCCTCAAGAACGCCTTTGTGCTGTGGCCGCTGTCGTTGATGGCGCCTGAGCGAGTGCACCCTGAGGCGGGCAAGACGTTGGCCGAGTTGTGGCGCGAGGCGCAGATTGACCAGGTGCTGGCGCCTGTCGCATTTGAATGGCAGGGCCAGCAACTCACGCCGAACATTCTCCTGTAGGAGCTAGCTTGCCGGCGATGGCGTTCCTGAGCTCGCTATCGCCGGCAAGCCGGGCTCCTACAGTGCGTAGTGTTCTTTGTAGATTTTTAGGGCCTTGAGCCGTTCGCGCTTGAGCGCCTCGCCCAGCTCAGGGCCTTTGAAACCCTTCTCCAGCAAGGGTGCAACGGCCACTTCGCGAGCTGCCTTCGCGGCCCCACGCAAGTAATCTGCTTGTGGATAACTTCTCTGCTCCAGACCCTTGCGGCCTCGGGCGTCCATTTCGCAAGCGACCACGAATTCCTCAAAGCGCTGCGGCCGACGGTAAACGTCGAAACTTTGCAGCAACTCCAGCAGCGTCGAGGCTTTCAGCTCCAGCGCACGATGACCGTGGGTGTGATACTGGCCCACCAGCAACGCCAATTCCTGGCAATCCCTTGGCACCTTGAAGCGTTCATTGACGGCCTTGATCAGCTCCAAACCCCGCTGTTCATGGGCGATGTGCTGCGGCAACTTATCCACAGGGGTCGTGCCTTTGCCCAGGTCGTGCAGCAGGCAGGCCCAGCGCACGGTAAGGGGCTGCTGATGCAAAGCCGCTTGTTCCAGCACGCTCAAGGTGTGAATGCCGGTGTCGATTTCCGGGTGATGGGCTTCGGGTTGTGGGACGCCGAACAGGGCATTCACTTCTGGCATCAAGGTTTTCAGCGCATCGCAGTCGCGCAGTACCTGAATGAACACGTCGGGTTGGTCTTCCATCAGTGCGCGGGAAATTTCTTTCCAACTGCGCTCGGGCGTCAGCGCCTCCAGTTCGCCGGATTCGCTGAGCTGGCGCATCAGTTCAAATGTTTCTGGTGCGACGGTAAACCCCAGTGCCGCGTAACGTGCGGCGAAGCGTGCAACACGCAGTACTCGCAGGGGATCTTCGGCGAACGCCGGAGAAACATGGCGCAGAATGCGGGCTTCAAGATCTCGCTGACCGTGATAAGGGTCGGTCAAGTTACCGTCGTCGTCTTCCGCCATAGCGTTGATTGTCAGGTCGCGGCGGATCAGGTCTTCTTCCAGCGTCACCTCGGGGCTGGCGTGAAATACAAAGCCGCCATAACCCCGGCCGCTTTTGCGCTCAGTACGGGCGAGGGCGTACTCGTCACCGTTTTTTGGGTCCAGAAATACCGGGAAGTCAGCACCCACCGGCTTGTAGCCCTTGGCGAGCATCTCTTCGGCAGTCGCGCCCACCACGACGCGGTCGATATCGGTCACCGGGATACCCAAGAGGCGATCTCGCACCGCACCGCCGACTTTGTAGATTTTCATGAAAAAGCCTCCATTAGCGGCACAGGATACCGTCTGTGCCTGGCCAATGGAGGCTTTGCTGTTTCAGAGATGAACGACGGCCAGATCCAGGCGGCCGTAGTCGTTATCGTTGTGATCGGTGCGCGGTGGCACGTGGTGGGTTTTCATCACCTGGTCGCCCTGCAGGGTTTCCAGGTGAATATCAAAGCCCCAAAGCCTGTGCAGGTGCTTGAGCACTTCCTCGGTGGACTCGCCCAGGGGTTTGCGGTCGTGCTGCTGGTGACGCAAGGTCAGCGAGCGGTCGCCGCGTACATCAATGCTGTAGATCTGCACGTTGGGCTCGCGGTTACCCAGGTTGTACTGGGCCGCCAGGGTTTCGCGGATGGTGCGATAGCCGGGTTCATCGTGGATGGCCGGCACCACCAGGTCATCCTTGAGGTCATCATCGAGAATACTGAACAGTTTCAGGTCTCGAATGACCTGCGGTGACAGGTACTGCAGGATAAAACTCTCGTCCTTGAAGCTGCTCATGGCGAATTTTATGGTGGACAGCCAATCGCTGCCGGCGATTTCCGGGAACCAGCGGCGGTCCTCCTCGGTGGGGTGTTCACACATGCGCCGGATATCGCGGTACATGGCAAAGCCCAATGCATAGGGGTTGATGCCATTGTAGTAAGGGCTGTCGAAGCCGGGTTGGAACACCACGCTGGTGTGGGAGGTGAGGAACTCCATCATGAAACCGTCGGTGACCAGGCCTTCGTCGTACAGGTCATTCATCAACGTGTAGTGCCAGAACGTGGCCCAGCCTTCGTTCATCACCTGGGTTTGGCGCTGTGGATAAAAGTACTGGGCGATCTTGCGCACGATACGCACGATTTCCCGCTGCCAGGGTTCCAGCAGCGGTGCGTGTTTTTCCAGGAAATAGAGGATGTTCTCCTGCGGTTCGGCGGGGAAGCGCGCATTATCCTTGTCGCTATTCTTGCCGGCGCGCTTGGGAATGGTGCGCCACAGGTCGTTGATCTGTTTCTGCAGGTGCTCCTCACGCTCCTTCTGGCGCAGGCGTTCTTCCTCGGCGGAGATCGGATACGGGCGTTTGTAGCGGTCGACGCCGTAGTTCATCAACGCATGGCAGGAGTCGAGCAGGTCCTCCACCGCATCGATGCCGTGGCGCTCCTCGCATTGCATGATGTACTGCTTGGCGAACACCAGGTAATCGATGATCGAACTGGCGTCGGTCCAGGTGCGGAACAGGTAGTTGCCCTTGAAGAAACTGTTATGCCCATAGCAGGCATGCGCCACCACCAACGCCTGCATGCAGATGGTGTTCTCTTCCATCAGGTAGGCGATGCAAGGGTCGGAGTTGATCACGATCTCGTAGGCCAGGCCCATCTGACCGCGGCTGTAGGACTTTTCGGTGCTGAGGAAGTGTTTGCCGTAGGACCAATGGTGATAACCCAGTGGCATGCCGACCGAGGCGTAGGCATCCATCATCTGTTCGGCGGTAATCACCTCGATCTGGTTGGGATAGGTGTCCAGGGCATAACCCGCCGCAATGCGGCTGATTTCGCGGTCATAGGCCTGGATCAGTTCAAAGGTCCACTCGGAACCCGTGGAGATCGGTTGGCGTCTTTGCTCTTTTTTGGCGGTCATGTCACTAACCTGCGCTGGAAGAGTTCACGGAAGACCGGGTAGATATCGCCGGCCGAGACCAGTTGCTGCTGGGCGAACGTGTCGGCAAAGGCTTCGCCGATGCGCTCGTATTCGAACCACAGGGCCTGGTGCTCACGGGGGGTGATTTCAACGTAAGTGTAGTACTGCACGAACGGCATGATCTGGTTGATCAGGATGTCACGGCAGATTGGGGAGTCGTCGTTCCAGTTGTCACCGTCCGAGGCCTGGGCGGCGTAGATGTTCCATTCATTGGCCGGGTAGCGCTCGGCCATGATCTCCTGCATCAGTTTCAATGCACTGGAAACGATGGTGCCGCCGGTTTCCCGCGAGTAGAAGAATTCCTCTTCGTCGACTTCTCGGGCGCTGGTGTGGTGGCGGATGAATACGACGTCGATCTTGTCGTAGTTCCGCTTCAGGAACAGGTACAACAGAATGAAGAAGCGTTTGGCGATGTCCTTGGTGGCTTGAGTCATGGAGCCCGACACGTCCATCAGGCAGAACATCACCGCCTTGGAGCTGGGGTTGGGTTGTTTGACCAGCAGGTTGTATTTCAAGTCGAAGGTGTCGAGGAATGGCACGCGGTGAATACGTGCGCTTAGTTTCTCGATTTCCGCCTCTATTTCCTGGATATCGCCGAAGTTGTCCGGCTCTTCACGCTTCAACCGTGCCAGCTCTTCCTTGGCGTCCCTCAGTTTGGCGCGGCTGCTGCCCGACAGGGCGATGCGCCGCGCATGGGCCGAGCGCAGGGTGCGGATGATGTTGATGCGGGACGGGTTACCCTCGTTGCTGATCCCGGCCCGCACGGTTTTGAAGGTGTCGGTGCCGGTCAGGTTGCGTTTGACCAGGTTGGGCAGTTCCAGGTCTTCGAACATGAATTCGAGGAATTCTTCCTGGGTGATCTGGAACACGAACTCATCCATGCCTTCGCCAGAATTGCCCGCCTTGCCCGGCCCTTTACCGCCGCCACCGCCTTGGGGGCGCTGGATATGTTCGCCGGTCGTGAATTCCTTATTGCCGGGATGAACGACGGTTTGTTTGCCGCCCCGGCCGTGGTGCAGCACCGGTTCGTCGATGTCCCGTCCAGGAATGCTGATCTGCTCGCCGTGCTCCATGTCCGTGATGGAACGGCGGCTGACGGCCTCTTCGACGGCCTTTTTGATGTGGTCACGGTAACGCCGCAGGAAACGCTGGCGGTTTACCGTGCTCTTGTTCTTGCCATTGAGGCGTCGGTCGATCACATAGCTCATGGGGAGCCCTCCGGGCAGCTTCACGTTACAAGCTTCAAGCCGCGAGCTGGAAGCTTAGAGACAAGCGGTCAGCTGCCAGGCCAGTGGCCCGGCAGTTCACGCCTGTCGCTGCCTTACTGCGATTTGCGAACCCGCAGATACCACTCGGAGAGCAGTCGTACCTGTTTGTCGGTGTAGCCGCGCTCGACCATGCGTGTGACGAAGTCGTTGTGTTTTTGCTGATCCTCCTTGCTGGCCTTGGCGTTGAAGCTGATGACCGGCAGCAGGTCCTCGGTGTTGGAGAACATTTTTTTCTCGATGACCACCCGTAGCTTCTCGTAGCTGAGCCAGGTTGGGTTCTTGCCATTGTTGTTGGCGCGGGCGCGCAGCACGAAGTTGACGATTTCGTTGCGGAAATCTTTCGGGTTGCTGATGCCGGCGGGTTTTTCGATCTTTTCCAGTTCCTCGTTGAGGGCCACGCGGTTGAGGATTTCGCCGGTTTCCGGGTCGCGGTACTCCTGGTCCTGGATCCAGAAGTCGGCGTACAGCACGTAGCGGTCGAAGATGTTCTGGCCGTATTCGCTGTAGGACTCCAGGTACGCGGTCTGGATTTCCTTGCCGATGAACTCGATGTAGCGCGGCGCCAGGTATTCCTTGAGGAAACGCAGGTAGCGTTCGCGGGTTTCGGCCTGGAATTGCTCCTGTTCGATCTGCTGTTCCAGCACGTAGAGCAAGTGCACCGGGTTGGCCGCAATTTCGTGGGGGTCGAAGTTGAAGACCTTGGACAGTATCTTGAACGCAAAACGTGTCGACAGACCGTTCATGCCCTCATCCACACCGGCGGTGTCGCGGTATTCCTGGATCGACTTGGCCTTGGGATCGGTATCCTTGAGGTTTTCGCCGTCGTACACGCGCATCTTCGAGTAGATGTTCGAGTTTTCCGGCTCCTTGAGGCGCGACAGCACCGTGAACTGGGCGAGCATCTTCAGGGTGTCGGGTGCGCAGTGCGCCTTGGCCAGGGAGCTGTTGAACAGGAGCTTGTCGTAGATCTTGATTTCATCGCTGACCCGCAGGCAGTACGGCACCTTGACGATATAGATCCGGTCGATGAAGGCTTCGTTGTTCTTGTTGTTGCGGAAGGTGTGCCACTCCGATTCGTTGGAGTGCGCCAGCAGGGTCCCGGTGAACGGAATCGCGCCCAGGCCTTCGGTGCTGTTGTAGTTGCCTTCCTGGGTCGCGGTGAGCAATGGGTGCAGCACCTTGATCGGTGCCTTGAACATCTCCACGAACTCCATCAGGCCCTGGTTGGCCCGGCACAGTGCGCCTGAGTAGCTGTAGGCGTCGGCGTCGTTCTGTGGGAATTCTTCAAGCTTGCGGATATCGACCTTGCCCACCAGCGCCGAGATGTCCTGGTTGTTCTCGTCGCCCGGCTCGGTCTTGGCCACGCCGATCTGGTTGAGGATCGATGGGTAGAGCTTGACCACGCGGAACTGGCTGATGTCACCGCCGAACTCGGCCAGGCGCTTGGTGGCCCAGGGCGACATGATGGTGTTGAGGTAGCGGCGCGGGATGCCGAAGTCTTCTTCGAGGATCGCGCCATCTTCCGTGGCGTTGAACAGGCCCAGGGGCGACTCGAAGACCGGTGAGCCCTTGATGGCGTAGAAAGGCACTTTTTCGATCAGTTGTTTGAGCTTTTCGGCCAAGGACGATTTACCACCGCCGACGGGGCCAAGCAGATAGAGGATCTGTTTCTTCTCCTCCAAGCCTTGGGCAGCATGGCGAAAGTAGGAAACGATCTGGTCGATGCATTCTTCCATGCCGTGGAAGTCTTCAAAGGCCGGATAGCGGCGGATCACCTTGTTGGAGAATATTCGCGACAGGCGCGAATTGTTCGAGGTGTCTATCAGCTCTGGCTCGCCAATTGCCAGCAGCAGGCGTTCGGCGGCAGACGCGTAGGTGCTGCGATCCTGTTTGCACAGCTCGAGATACTCTTGCAGCGTGAGTTCTTCCTGCTGTGTGGATGCGAAGCGTTGTTGGAAGTGGCTGAATATACTCATGACGTCGTCACCTCGCTCGATACGTGGAGCCGACGCCGGATCAATCAGTCGATGCTGGCAGACATTGGCAGACGCCAATGGCCGTTTTCCCCCCAGAACACCCTGAAACGCTACCGATGACCCGCACGCCGGTGTACCGGCTCTCCCCTGATTCGGATGGCCTGCGCTTAAGGATAGTTCGGAATCAGAGAGGTCAAGGCGCGATGCGCAATTAGTTTGGCTGCGCCGTTCGTCAGAAACGGCGCGAGCCCAAGCGTCACGCGGGGTAGCGGGGTGTGAAAAAAATTATTGCGAATTGCCGGAAGAAATTTCCGCAGGATAAGTCGCACGCCACAGTTCAAAGCCGCCGTCCAGGCTATAGACGTCGGAGAAACCCTGGCTGATCAGATAGGCCGCTGCGCTCTGACTGGAATTGCCGTGATAACAGGCCACGATCACCGGCGCGTCGAGGTCGGCGGCGCGGATGAAATCGGCGATGTTGACGTTGTCCAGGTGCCGGGCGCCGGTGATGTGGGCGGCCGCATAAGTCGGCTGGTCACGAATGTCGACAACCATGGCGCCTTGCTCGCGCAGGGCCTGGGCTTGTTCAGGGGGGATACGTTTGAATTCGCTCATGGCGGGCTCCTATGGCTTGGCAGTAGCCGGCAGTGTAACGGGAAGAGGGGATTCGCACTGGCAGCTATAACGCTCGCCGGTGTCGATGTTCATCAGGGTCATGGCGCCGCCCCACACGCAACCGGTGTCGAGGGCGAACACGCCGGGTTCATCGCACTTGCCCTCAAGGGCCGCCCAATGGCCAAAAATGATCTTGGTGTCACGGGTCTTGCGCTCTTTGTGAGCGAACCACGGCTTGTAGCCCGGCAGCGCGGTGTCAGCGCCTTCCTTGCTCTTGAGGTCGAGCTTGCCCTCGGCGGTACAGAAACGCATGCGCGTGAAGTAGTTGGTGATGACCCGCAGGCGCGTGACGCCGGTGAGGTCGTTGTTCCACTTTACTGGTTCGTTGCCGTACATGCCGTCGAGGTAGGCGGTGTACAGGTTGTCATCGGCCAGGGCGCTTTCGACTTCGGCGGCGCACTTGAGGGCTTTCTTCAGTGTCCACTGCGGCGGGATGCCAGCATGGACCAAGGCCATGTTGCGGCCTTCGTCGTAATGCATGACTTTCTGCCGGCGCAGCCAGTCGAGCAGCTCGGTGCGATCCGGCGCTTCGAGGATTTCCCGAAGGGTATCGCCCTTTTTCAGACGCTCGATGTTATTGCCGGCGGCCAGCAGATGAAGGTCGTGATTACCCAATACGCAGACTAGAGCGTCGCGCAGGCTATACAAATAGCGCAGCGTTTCCAGGGATTTCGGGCCGCGATTGACCAGATCGCCGACCAGCCACAGGCGATCGTGGGTTGGGTTGAAGGCTACGCGTTCAAGCAGGCATTTGAGCGGTTCGAGGCAGCCCTGCAGGTCGCCGACCGCGTACGTCGCCATCAGTGCAGGGCTCCCGGCACGGCAAGGCGGAAGGGCGCGATGATGGCGTCGAACAACTTGCCGTCGGTGGCTTTCATCTGATACGAGCCTTGCATGGTGCCGACTTTGGAGGTCATCACCGTGCCGCTGCTATAGGTATGGCTGGCGCCGCTGTCGATCAATGGTTGCTGACCCACCACGCCGGCACCGCGAACTTCTTCGACCTGACCGTCACCGTCGGTGATCACCCAGTGGCGCGACAGCAGCTTGGCCGGCACCAGTCCGTTGTTTTTCACCGTGATGGTGTAGGCAAAGGCAAAGCGGTTGTGTTCAGGTTGGGATTGGTCCGCCAGGAAGCGGGTGACGACGCTGACGTCGATCTGGTAGCGAGGATCGGACATGCAAGAGGCCTTAAAAGCGGAGGACAGCAGATGCGGGTCAGTCTAGGCCAAGAGGAGGGCACTAGGCCAGACATGTGTCTGGCCTAGCCCGGCGCTGTCAGTCTGCGGCTGGCGCAGGCTGGATCGCCAACTGGTCGGCCAGGCGCACGAACGCGGCGAGGTCCAGTTGCTCGGGACGCAGGCCGCCATCGACGCCGGCAGCTTCGATCTCGGCATTGCTCAGCAGCGCCTTGAGCGTGTTGCGCAGGGTCTTGCGGCGTTGGTTGAAGGCCTCGCGCACCACGCGCTCCAGCAACTTGTGGTCCTTGGCCGGGTGTGGCAACACGGCGTGGGGCACCAGGCGCACGATGGCCGAGTCGACCTTAGGCGGCGGGTTGAACGCGCCAGGGCCCACGTTGAACAGGTGCTCGACGCGGCAATGGTACTGAACCATGATCGACAGACGGCCCCAATCACCACCGCCAGGACCCGCGGCCAGACGTTCAACTACTTCCTTTTGCAGCATGAAGTGCATGTCGCGGATGATGCCGGCGTTGTTCAGCAGGTGGAAAATCAGCGGCGTGGAGATGTTGTACGGCAGGTTACCCACCACACGCAGGCTGTTGGGCGCGGCATTGAGGGTGTTGAAGTCGAACTTCAGCGCATCACCCTGATGCAGGTTGAAGTTGGGCTTGCCGGCGAACTGCTGGTTGAGGATCGGGATCAGGTCCTTGTCCAGTTCCACCACGTCCAGTTGGCCGCCGCTGGCCAGCAGGCCTTGGGTCAGCGCGCCCTGGCCCGGACCGATTTCCAGCAGACGGTCTTCAGGTTTGGCATGGATGGAGCGCAGGATGCGGTCGATCACGCCAGCGTCGTGCAGGAAGTTTTGCCCGAAGCGCTTGCGCGCCCGGTGTTGGTAATGCTCGGTCATATACGGGTCTCGGCCATCTGATAGGCGGTTTCCAGGGCCACGTGCAGGCTGCCGGTATCGATCTTGCCGCTGCCCGCCAGGTCCAGGGCAGTGCCATGGTCGACGGAGGTGCGGATGATCGGCAGGCCCAGTGTCACGTTGACTGCGGCGCCGAAGCCTTTGTATTTAAGCACCGGCAGCCCCTGGTCGTGGTACATCGCCAGCACTGCGTCGCAGTGCTCCAGATATTTGGGGGTAAACAGAGTGTCCGCAGGCAGTGGGCCGCGCAGGTCCATGCCTTCTTGGCGCAAACGCTCCAGGGTGGGTTCGATGATGTCGATTTCTTCATGGCCCAAGTGGCCGCCTTCGCCGGCGTGGGGGTTGAGCCCGCAGACCAGGATGCGCGGTTGGGCGATGCCGAATTTCTGTTGCAGGTCGGCGTGCAGGATGCGCGTGACGCGTTCCACCCGCTCGACGGTGATGGCATCGGCAATCTCGCGCAGCGGCAGGTGCGTGGTCACCAAGGCGACCCGTAGGCCGCGCGTGGCCAGCATCATGACGACTTGTTCGGTGTGGGTCAGCTCGGCGAGGAACTCGGTGTGGCCGGAAAAGGCGATACCGGATTCATTGATCACGCCTTTGTGTACGGGCGCGGTGATCATGCCGGCGAAGTCGCCATCGATGCAGCCTTGCCCGGCGCGAGTCAGGGTTTCGAGCACGAACGCTGCGTTGGCTTTGTTCAGTTGCCCGGCAACCACGTTGGCCTGCAGCGGGGTGTCCCACACATACAGGCTTCCTGCCGGGGCGGGCAGGTCCGGCCAATTGCCGGGCGCCACGTCCAACAGAATGACGGCCACACCCAGCTGCGCGGCCCGCTCAAGGAGCAGGTCGCGGCTGGTAATGGCAATCAGGGGGTGTGGCTGGGGTTGCGAGGCGAGCAGCAGGCACAGGTCAGGACCAATGCCGGCCGGCTCGCCGGGTGTCACCGCGAAACGCTGGGGTTTCACTGAACGGCCTGGTCGGTGCCTGTCTGGGCGCCTGGCAGCTTGTTCTCAACATAGGCTTCGTCGCGGATCTGACGCAGCCAGGTTTGCAGCTCTTCGTCGTATTTACGGTTACGCAGTACGTTCAGCGCTTGTTGCTCGCGGGCTTGGTTGGTGTTGTCGGTGGCGCGACGGCCAAGGACTTCCAGCACATGCCAGCCATATTGGGTCTTGAACGGCTTGGACAATACACCCTGCGGGGTATCGGCCATCACCTGTTGGAACTCCGGCACCAGCGCTTTCGGATCGATCCAGTTCAGGTCGCCGCCATTGAGGGCAGACCCCGGGTCTTCCGAGAAGCTCTTGGCCAGGGTAGCGAAGTCTTCACCGCTCTGGATGCGGTCATAGATCTTCTGGGCCAGTTCCTTGGTTTGGGCTTCGGTGCGGATTTCGCTAGGTTTGACCAGGATGTGGCGAACGTGCACCTCATCCTTGAGCGACGTTTCGCCGCCGCGTTTTTCCAAGAGCTTCAGGATGATGAAGCCTCCCGGTGTGCGCGCAGGTTGGGTGATGCCACCCACTTCCATTGCGCTCAGCTCGCGGTCAAACGGAGGAGGCAATTGAGCCGCTTTACGCCAGCCCATGTCGCCGCCTTCCAGTGCGTTGTCGCTGCCGGACTGGGCGATCGCCATTTGGGCGAAGTCGGCACCCGCCTTCAAGCGATCATAGATAGCCTGGGTCTTGGCGGCGGCTGCATTGAGCTGCTCGGAGTTGGCGCTGTCCGGTGTCGGGATCAGGATGTTGGCCAGGTGCAGTTCCTCGGAAAGCTGCATCTTGCCCAGGTCCGACGCCAGGAAGTTCTTCACTTCCTGCTCGGAGACTTGAACCCGCTCGGCCACACGGCGTTGGCGTACACGGCTGATGATCATTTCACGGCGGATCTGGTCACGGGCGTCCTCATAGGACAAACCGTCGTGGGCCAAGGCTGCACGGAACTGGTCGATGCTCATGTTGTTGCGCTGGGCGATAGTGCCCACGGCCTGGTTCAGTTCTTCGTCCGAAATACGGATGCCGGAACGATCGCCGATCTGCAGTTGCAGGTTCTCGACGATCAAACGCTCGAGTACCTGCTGGTCCAGGACGCTGGTCGGTGGCACGCCACCGCCACGCTTGGCGATGGTTTGCTGGACTTCCTTGACGCGCTGGTCCAGTTGGCTCTGCATGATCACGTCGTTATCGACGATGGCCACTACCTTATCCAGTTCTTGAACCGCAGCGTGCGCCGATGCGGTACCCAGGAACAGTGCGCCCAGCACTAGCGGGCGCAGACAATCAGAAAGCTTGGTCTTCACGTTCACGATAACCTTCAATGCCTTTGTCGAGGAAGCTCTCTACCTTGGCGCCGGTCAGGCCGCCGAGTCCTTTGAGGACGATCTGGAAGAAGAGCCCGTGGTCACCCTTTTCGTTAAGCGGGGCGATCTGGCTGTATTCGTCGTTGGAAACCCAGTAACGGTTGATGACGCGCAGTTTCCAGCAGCAGTTGTCGTACTCGAAACCACCGAATGCTTCCAGGGTACGGTTGCGAGCGTAGTCATACTGCCAGCGGGTGATCAGGTTCCACTGGGGAATGATCGGCCACATCATCGAGAAGTCGTGTTGTTGGATTTTGTAGTAATCCTTCACATAGTTATCTGCGCCCGGTGTGCCGTAGTCGCCACCAAACTGCCATTTGCCGGTCAGTTGGTTGTAGACGACCTGGTCATTACGATAGCGATAACCAACGTTGATGATTTTGTTCGGGTTGTCTTCCGGCTGGTAGTGAAGCATCGCGCTGCCGGAACGAGGACTGTGTTCCTCGGTGTCCCAGTTGTAGTCGGCAGTGGCGCGCCAGTCACGGTTGAAGCGGAACTCGTAGTCCAGTGCAACCGGCGAAACGTCGGACTGTGCATCGGCACGGTCAGCCGCCAGGATACCCGGCAGTTGAACCTCACGATCCTTGAAGTAAACCGCCTGGCCAACGGACACACGCTGACGTTCAAAGCCGTTTTCTTCGATCCAGCGGCTGGTCACGCCCAGGGAAAGTTTATTCTCGTCGCCGATCCGGTCAGTGCCGCTGAAGCGGTTGTCGCGGAACAGCGACGCGTAGCTGAACGAGTATTCGCTGGTATCAAAGACCGGGATGTCGCTCTGGTCCTTGTTCGGCACATACAGGTAAAACGCGCGCGGCTCGAGAGTCTGGCGATAGTCTTTGCCGAACCAGTTGGTGTTGCGGTCGAAATAGAGGCCGCTGTCGACGCTGGCGATTGGCACCGCGCGGTCTTGCGAGCTTTTGAAGGTGCCACCGGCATATTGAGTGCCGGCTGCGGCTGCCGCATTTTGACTCGCAATGATCTGGTTCTTGCCGGTGCTATCCAAATCAAGATCGTACTTGGTGTAAACGTACTTGAGCTTCGGCGTGATAAAACCGTAGGTCCAGTTCATCGGATAGGCGACGGCTGGTGCCACGTTCAGGCGTGTACCGTTTGCACGGGTCAGGCCGCGGACGTAGGTGTCCAGGCGAGGCGACACAAATCCGTCCTGATCGGTGAACGTGCCATTTTCAAGGCTGCGTTCAAAGCGAACAGCTTCAGTCTCATAGGTAAAGTTCAGCCCACCCGGATGGTACGGCAGCGCACCATTGAAGGTGATTTGCGGCAACCGGTCATACGGCGTGATCTGTGAGATCGTCGCTAGCTGGTAAGCCTGGAGGTTCAGGCGCGCCTGGTAAGAGTCGCCCCGGTAGGTCACGGAACCCTGTTGATTGAGGGCATCACGGCTTTCAACACCTTCCTGGAACGACTTCAGATCCTGGAAGTAGTAAGGATCACTGATGCGGGTGTAATCCACCTGGGTCGCTACACGCGAATCCAGCCCGCCCTTATGCTGCCAATTGAGCATATAGCGGGTTTTTTCGTAGTCGGTCTGTTTTTTGCGCTCGTCGTTGTCGTCGTTCAGGTACGCGCCGCCGAACTGGCCTTCGCTGGACTTGGTGAGGTAGCGGAATTCGCCTTCCATCAACAAACCGCGCTTGGTCATGTATTGCGGGTACAACGTGGCGTCGTAGTTGGGCGCCAGGTTGAAGTAGTACGGCGTCACCAGGGTGAAGCCGGTTTCGCTGCCGGTGCTGAAGCTTGGCGGCAGGAAGCCGGATTGACGACGGTCGTCGATCGGGAAATAGATGTAAGGGGTATAGAGGATCGGGATGTTCTTGACCCGCAACGTCGCGTTGGTGGCGGTACCGAAACCGGTGGCCGGGTTCAACGTGATGTTGTTGCCCCTGAGCTGCCAGGCGTTGCTGTCTGGCTCGCAGGTGGTGTACGTACCGTCCTTGAGACGGATGATCGCGTTTTCGGCACGCTTGGCGTACAGCGCGTTACCGCGGATGCGCGATTTGTGCAGCACATATTCGGCGTTGTCGATCTGGGCCGCGCCGGTATCGAGTTGCACTTCGGCATGGTCGCCCACGATCAGTGCACCGTTGTCGCGCAGACGGACCTTGCCGTTCAGCTCGCCACGGTTCTCGGCCTGGTACAGGCTGGCTTCTTCAGATTCCAACTGCATGCTGCCCTGGCGCATGACGACGTCACCGGCCAGGGTCGCGACTTGTTGTTCCTGCTCGTAACGCGAAGCCTTGGCACCGATGAAGGTGGGCGCATCGCTCTTGTTCGTCTTGTCGTTCATGCCAGGACGAGTCGGCTCGATGTACGCACCGCCGCAGTACGGGCCGGTTTCGGCCAGCTGCGCTGCGGTCAGCTTCTCGCGTGGTACCCAGTCCAGGTGGCTGTAATCGGCGCTGCGCGAGCGCAGGCCACGGCCCTTGGATTCGGTGACCAGTGCGGTCTTGGGCTCGGCCTCGGCGTTGCCGCCAGCATCGGTCTGAGCCGTGCTGTTGGCGGAGCTGATGGCAGCGCCATCATGCACCGGGCGCGGTGGTAGCGGGGCTGCGGCGGTTTTCGGCGCGCAATCCCAGGCACCCGAAGCAGAGACTGAGCAGTCATACTGTTCCGCGGCGACCACGAATGAGGTGGCGAAGGGTTGCAAGGCCAGCAGACTGCCGGTTACCAGCAACGGAAATTTTCTACGAAACGCGGGGGATTTCAATGCCATCTTATTAGTCCGGGCTTCCTGCGTGCCATCTGCCCGCGGTTTGGGCCGCACGCCTCTCGATGGTCTGAAAAAGATGCGTGATAATAAAGCATGCCCCGCTTGACGGCTAGCGCCGTCGGAGACCCTTGTAATGCCCGAGCAAGATCTACGTTTACAACAGCTGGAAGTCTGGCTGGATGAGCAGTTACCGATCCTTTTCAACGCTCAAGGCTGGGGTGCCGTACCCCCGGCTACATTGACCGCGGCCAGCAGCGACGCGAGTTTCAGGCGCTACTTCCGTTGGGAAGGCGGTGGCCGGACCTTCGTGGTAATGGACGCTCCACCCCCCCAGGAAAACTGCAAACCTTTCGTCGATATCGCACATTTGCTGGCAAAGTCAGGGATAAATGTTCCAAAAATTTACGCAGAAGATTTGCCGCGCGGCTTTCTTTTGCTCAATGACCTGGGCAGAAAAACCTATCTGGACGTGATTGACGACAAAAACGCCGATCAATTGTTCGCCGATGCCATCGACGCCTTGCTGGCCTTCCAGCAATTGCCAATGGATGCACCGTTGCCCAGCTATGACCTTGCCTTGCTGCGCCGCGAGCTGGAATTGTTTCCAGAGTGGTACGTGCGCCGTCACCTGGGTATCGAACTGGATACGCAGCAGCAAGCGCTGTGGCAGCGTGTCAGTAATCACCTGATCGACAGCGCCCTGGCGCAGCCGAAAGTGTTGGTGCATCGCGACTATATGCCGCGCAACTTGATGATCAGCGAGCCCAACCCTGGGGTGCTGGATTTCCAGGATGCGGTCTACGGGCCGGTCACCTATGACATCACCTGCCTGTTCAAGGATGCCTTCCTCAGCTGGCCCAAGGCCCGTGTACGGGAATGGCAGCGCGACTATTGGGCGCGTGCGGGGCAACTGAACATCCCGGTGCAGGCGGATTTCGAAGAGTTCCTGCGTGCCAGCGACCTGATGGGCGTGCAGCGTCACCTCAAGGTCATCGGTATCTTCGCGCGCATTTGCCATCGCGATGGCAAGCCACGCTACCTGGCCGACGTGCCACGCTTCTTTGCTTATATAGAAGAGGTCTTGGCGGACCGTCCGGAGTTGAGTGAGCTGGGTGAGTTGCTCGCCAGCCTGCGCCAATCCGCCGGGGCAAGCGTATGAAGGCGATGATCCTGGCCGCCGGCAAAGGCGAGCGGATGCGCCCGCTGACCTTGCACACGCCCAAGCCACTGGTGCAGGCCGGCGGCAAGCGCCTGATCGAGTATCACCTGGAGGCGCTGGCCAAGGCTGGCTTCACCGATATCGTGATCAACCATGCGTGGCTCGGCCAGCAGATCGAAAGTTACCTGGGGGATGGCGCGCAGTTTGGTTTGCGCATCCGTTATTCCCCCGAAGGCGAGCCGCTGGAAACCGGCGGTGGGATTTTCCAGGCGTTGCCGTTGCTGGGGGATGAACCTTTCCTGGTGGTCAATGGCGATATCTGGACCGACTACGACTTCACCCAGCTCAAGCAGCCGCTCAAGGGCCTGGCCCATTTGGTGATGGTCGACAACCCGCCCCATCATCCTTCGGGCGGTGATTTCTACCTGGATCAAGGTTTGCTTCATGATGCAGCGGCCGGTGCCGATAACCTGACCTTCAGTGGCATTTCAGTGCTCGACCCCAAGCTGTTCGCGGGTTGCAGCGCGGGTGCCTTCAAGCTTGCGCCGCTGCTGCGGGCAGCGATGGCCAAAGGTCTGGTAACGGGGGAGCACATGGAGGGACGCTGGATTGATGTCGGCACGCTGGAGCGCTTGGCGCAGGTCGAAACCCTGCTGACAGCGGGGCAGTAACATGCTGTGGCCAGGGACGCTGATCGGCGCCGGGGCTGGCTTTGCCATTGCCAGTATTCCCGGGGCCATGTTGGGTGCGCTGTTGGGGCAGGCGCTGGACCGTCGCCTGCAATTGCACAGTTGGGCGCAGCTGCGCGAGCGCCTGGGCGGGCGACCGGCGTTGCGCAATGACGAGTTGTTATTTGTGTTGCTGGGGCGTTTGGCCAAGAGCAATGGCCGGGTAGTGGATGGGCATATCCAGCAGGCGCGTCAGGAGATGCGCTCGCTCGACATGACCGACTCGGCCCAGCGCCGCGCGATTGCGGCGTTCAATCGCGGCAAGTCCGGCTCCGACCGTGTGCGCAGCTATCTGCGCGTGCTCAAGGCTCAACCCCATGCGGCGGAAGGCGTATTGCGCGCCTGTTGGCGCATGGTTTGGGCGGACGGAAAGGCGGATGACGCCGAGCGTGACCTGATCGACCTGTGGGGCAAGTGGCTTGGTTGGACGCCGCAACAGTTGCAGGCACTGGCGGCCGACTACACACCGGAGCGCAAGCCGCTGGTCAGTCGCGGTGCTACCTATCAGGACGCGCTGCGCCTGTTGGGGGTGACTGCCACTACCGAGCCATCGGTGATCAAGCGAGCCTATCGCCGCCTGCTCAGCCGCCATCACCCGGACAAGATCGCCGGCACCGGCGCGAGCCCCGCGCAAGTGCGTGAGGCCACCGAGCGCACTCGCGAACTGCACAATGCCTATACGTTGATTCGCGAGCGCCGGGATTTTCGTTAGCTTTCACTCCTTCACGTTGATAACCCGCTCCCACAGGGGACCTGCGGTGTTCCCTCAGTCGGCGTTCGCCTGTGGGCTCAACCAGCCGCGAATCCTGCGATACAACTGCTCCTGCTCGGCAGCGCTGTTGCCGGGCAACGCTTTCAAGGACACCTGCTTGTAACCGTCATTTTTCAAACGTTTGGCCGCCTGGGCGCGGGCCAGGGCGTTTTTGCGTGATGGGTCGGTGTCCTGATAGAAGACATCGGCGGTCGGCAACTTCAGGCCGGGGGCCAGTTGTTGTACATCCGGATGCCGTCCGGTGGGCGTCTGCGCCGCGACCATGACGAACTTCTGCACCTGGGACGGTTGTTTCTCGCTCAAATACCGTGCGGCCCACCAGGCACCGGTGCCATGGCCGAGCAGCACCACGCTGCGCGCGCTTTGTGTTTGGGCGAACGCCACGGCGGCATCTATGCGGGCGAAGATGCGCGAAGCGTCGGTCTTGTCCTGCTCATCGGCACCCGGCACCACCGCCGGGTCGGTGCCTTCGGCTTCGGCGCTGGCGGCTTGCTCGATCGGTTTGTCGGCGGTGCTCGCTTCCTTGCTGCTGGTGTCGACAGTCGCCTTGGGCGCTTCCATCACACGCGGTGGCAGCGTATCCACGCTAACATCCGGTAACGACAGGCTGAGACTGCCCCAGTAGGCGTCCGGCAATTTGTGCCGCAACGGGCTGATTGCTTGCGGCCAGTCAGCATTTTCGCCAGCGCCGGGTACGATAATCACCACGCCTTCGGGCTCGGCGCTGTTGGCGGGTTTCCACAGGGCGAGGAAGGAATCGCTGCCGGCCTGCAATTGCTGCTGTTCTTGTTGTGGGATCTTGCGTTCGAGGGCGCTGGCTTCTGCCTGGCTGCGCTCGGGTAAAGGCTGGCGCTCGACGGGTTTATCGGCGGCAGGTGCGGGTGGGTCAGCAGCCTGTACGGAAAAGGCGCTGGTAAAAAGCAGCGACAGGCACAATGCTGGCAATGCTGAACGGTGAAAAAAGGGCATCGTAAATTCCCGGCCAGAAGTGATTCCAGCAGCCTAATGGGTTGGTCAGTATTTGTCAGTGATGTGAGACGTGGATCATGGGTTTTCGCTGTCTGCTGGTTATCGGCTGTTTGTGCCTTGGCTTGATGGCAAATGCCGCCCCTGCGCCCGTCGCGCCCCAGGCACAGCTCAATGCGCAGCAACGCGAATGGCTGGCTCAGCACCCTGAGCTGCGGGTCGGACTGGTGTTGCAAGCACCCTACGCGCAATACGATCGGCGTTTGCAGCGGCTGTCCGGGGCGAGTGTCGAGTTGATGCAGTGGCTGGCCAAGGCGCTGAATATCGAGCTGACCTGGCGCAATTTCCCCAATCAGGAGCAACTGGAAGCCGCCGTGCGCGAGGGCGAGGTGGACATTGCCCCAGGCCTGCAACAAACCCCGTCCGGTCTGCGCCTGTGGTTGTTCACCGACCCCTACATGCGCGTGCCGCAACACATCGTCGGCATCCGCGATGGCGGCGGTGCCGTGGAGCTGGAAAAACTCGATGAACAATCCCGCGTCGCTGTGCGCATGCCCAGCGCCGTGGCTGATTACCTGCGCAGCACTTATCCCGGCCTCAACCTGCAGGGCGTGCCGATGGAGCGCCAGGCCCTGCAATTGTTGGTGAGCCAGCAAGCGCGTTATGCGGTGGTGGATGAAGCGCAGTTGAGCCGCTTGTCCGGCGAGGCGGAGTTTGCCGGGCTGGCAGTGGTGGGCGACATCGGCCTGCCGCAATTGCTGCGGGTGGCCACGCGGCGAGAATGGCCGGAACTGGCCGGCATCATGCAAAGCGCCTTGCGCGCCATCCCCGCTCGCGACTTGGACCAACTGCACAACCGCTGGCTGCAACCCAAATACCCGCGCCTTACCGAGTCCCCGGGCCTCTGGCAAAACCTCAGTCTGTTGCTGGGCCTGTTGCTGCTCGCCAGCCTGGCCGTGGTGTTTTGGCAACGCCGCCAGCAACGGGTGCTGGAACACGGCTTGTTGGCCGCACGGGAAGAAAGCGCCGCCCGCGCCGCCGGTGCCGAGGCCCTAAGGCTGACACAGTTTTCCATCGACCAGAGCACCGTCGGCATCCTCTGGGTCAACTGGGACAGCCATGTGCGCTACGCCAATCACGCGGCCGAAAGCATGCTCGGCTACGGCCCCGGTGCGCTGATCGAGCGGCCGCTCGCCGACCTTGATCCGAGCCTGGACATGGACCGTTGGCTCAACCTCTGGAAACGTGCACGGGCCAGTGAAGAAGGGCCGCAGAACTTCGCTACCGATTGTCGGCGAGCCGATGGCAGCATCCTGCCAACCAATGTGTCCTTGAGTTTCCTGCGTTTTGCCGAAGCTGAATACCTGGTGGTCTACCTCAACGATGTCAGCGAACTGAGGCGGACGTTGGCCGCGTTGCTGCAAAGCGAAGCGCAACTGCGCGAACTGTCCGCCCACCTGGAAACCGTACGCGAAGAAGAAAAAGCCCGTATCGCCCGCGAAGTGCACGACGAGCTCGGGCAAATGCTCACCGTGCTCAAGCTCGAAACCTCTATGTGCGAGCTGGCCTATGCGCAACTCGACCCCGGTTTGCACGAGCGCTTGAACAGCATGAAGCGCTTGATCGCCCAGCTGTTCCAGTTGGTGCGGGACGTGGCGACGGCACTGCGCCCGCCGATTCTGGATGCGGGTATCGCTTCAGCCATCGAATGGCAGGCGCGGCGCTTCGAAGCGCGCACGCAAATTCCCTGCTTGGTGCAGGTTCCGGATAACCTGCCGGCTCTCAGCGATGCCAAGGCCATTGGCTTATTCCGCATCCTGCAGGAGGCGCTGACCAATGTGATGCGCCATGCCCAGGCGCATACTGTCGAATTGACCCTTTCTCTGGAGGGCACGGATTTGCGCCTGACCATCAGCGATGATGGCGTCGGCTTCGTCCAGGCGCAGGGCCGCCCGGTGTCGTTTGGCCTGGTAGGCATGCGCGAGCGCGTGCTGATCATGGGTGGGCAATTGAGGCTGGACAGCGAATTGGGGGAGGGCACCACCCTGAGTGTCACGGTGCCATTGGATGCATAACACCAAGAGGAAGTCCCTGTGATCCGCGTACTGGTAGCCGAAGACCACACCATCGTTCGTGAGGGCATCAAGCAATTGATTGGCCTGGCCAAAGACCTGCTGGTGGTGGGGGAGGCCAGCAATGGCGAGCAATTGCTGGAGACCCTGCGCCACGTGCCCTGCGAGGTGGTTTTGCTGGACATCTCGATGCCCGGCGTCAACGGCCTGGAAGCGATTGCGCGGATCCGTGCGCTGAACAATCCGCCGGCAATCCTGGTGCTGTCGATGCATGACGAAGCGCAAATGGCCGCCCGCGCCTTGAAGGTCGGCGCCGCCGGTTACGCCACCAAGGACAGCGACCCGGCGCTGTTGCTCACGGCGATTCGCAAGGTGGCGGCCGGCGGGCGTTACATCGACCCGGACCTGGCCGACCGGATGGTCTTCGAAGTCGGCCTCACCGATACGCGACCGCTGCATTCATTACTGTCCGAGCGCGAGTTCTCGGTGTTCGAGCGCCTGGCCCAGGGCGCCAACGTCAACGACATCGCCCAGCAACTGGCGCTGAGCAGCAAGACCATCAGCACCCACAAGGCGCGACTGATGCAAAAGCTCAATATCACGTCCCTGGCGGAGTTGGTGAAGTACGCCATGGAACACAAGCTGCTCTAACCACATACCTGATAACGACACCGCGAAAACCCCGCCGAGCCCATTCTTGCCGCTTGCAGCTCGCCACTTGTCGCTGCACCGTCCCGTGCGCGCCATCCGTGTAGGGCAATCCCTACCCCAAACCTTCCATCCGGCTGATGCAATTCTCTCCTGGCCCCCGATTTCCGGGGCCTTGCGGCTGGACTACGCTTGTCTCACAGCAGTCCAAAACAAAAAGGTGCGGGTATGAGCGAGGTGGATTCAAATGATGTGCTGGTCAGCTTTCGTGGCGTGCAGAAGAGCTACGACGGCGAGAACCTGATCGTCAAAGACCTCAACCTGGAGATTCGCAAGGGCGAGTTCCTCACCCTGCTCGGGCCTTCCGGTTCGGGCAAGACCACCAGCCTGATGATGCTCGCCGGCTTTGAAACGCCGACGGCCGGCGAAATCCAGCTGGCCGGGCGCGCCATCAACAACGTGCCGCCGCATAAGCGCGACATCGGCATGGTGTTTCAGAACTATGCGCTGTTTCCGCACATGACCGTGGCCGAGAACCTGGCGTTCCCGCTGTCGGTGCGGGGCTTGAGCAAGACCGATATCAGCGAGCGGGTCAAACGCGTGCTGAGCATGGTCCAGCTCGATGCTTTCGCCCAGCGCTACCCGGCGCAACTCTCTGGCGGCCAGCAACAGCGCGTGGCATTGGCCCGCGCGCTGGTGTTCGAACCACAGCTGGTGCTGATGGACGAACCCCTCGGCGCCCTCGACAAGCAACTGCGTGAACACATGCAGATGGAGATCAAGCACCTGCACCAGCGCCTCGGCGTGACCGTGGTGTATGTGACCCACGACCAGGGCGAGGCGCTGACCATGTCTGACCGCGTGGCGGTGTTCCATCAGGGTGAGATCCAGCAGATCGCCGCGCCGCGAACCCTCTACGAAGAACCGAAGAACACCTTCGTCGCCAACTTCATCGGTGAGAACAACCGGCTCAATGGCCGCTTGCACAGCCATACCGGCGAGCGCTGCGTGGTGGAGCTGGCGCGCGGTGAAAAAGTCGAGGCGCTGGCGGTGAATGTCGGCCAGGTCGGCGGCCCGGTGACCCTGTCGGTACGCCCGGAGCGCGTCAGCCTCAATGGTTCCAGCGAATCTTGCGTCAACCGCTTCTCCGGGCGCGTGGCCGAATTCATCTACCTGGGCGACCACGTGCGTGTGCGCCTGGAAGTCTGCGGCAAGGCCGATTTTTTTGTGAAACAACCGATTGCCGAGCTGGACCCAGCCCTGGCGGTCGGCGACGTGGTACCGATTGGCTGGCAAGTCGAGCACGTTCGCGCACTCGACCCACTTCTAGAGGCGAATTGATCGCCCCCCTGGCTTCACCAACCCTGCACGTGGAGAGAACAACAATGTTGAGATCCCTGAAGTATTCCGCCCTGGCTTTGGGCTTGATGGGCGCGACACAGGCCATGGCAGGCCCGGACCTGACGGTCGTGTCCTTTGGCGGCGCGAACAAGGCGGCCCAGGTCAAAGCCTTCTACGCACCGTGGGAAAGCGCGGGCAACGGCAAGATCGTCGCCGGTGAGTACAACGGTGAAATGGCCAAGGTCAAAGCCATGGTCGACACCAAGAGCGTGTCCTGGGACCTGGTAGAAGTGGAATCGCCGGAGCTGTCCCGTGGCTGCGATGAAGACATGTTCGAGCCACTGGACCCGAAACTGTTCGGCAACAGCGCCGACTACGTGAAGGGCGCGATCCAGCCGTGCGGCGTGGGCTTTTTCGTCTGGTCCACCGTGCTCGCCTACAACGCCGACAAGTTGGCCAGCGCGCCGACCAGTTGGGCGGATTTCTGGGACACCAAGAAATTCCCGGGCAAGCGCGGCCTGCGTAAAGGCGCCAAGTACACCCTGGAATTCGCACTGATGGCCGACGGCGTCGCGCCGAAGGACGTTTACAAAGTGCTGGCCGGCAAAGATGGCCAGGACCGCGCGTTCAAGAAACTCGACGAGCTCAAGCCATCGATCCAGTGGTGGGAAGCGGGTGCACAGCCGCCGCAATACCTGGCTTCGGGCGACGTGGTGATGAGTTCGGCCTACAACGGCCGCATCGCCGCCGTGCAGAAAGAAAGCAACCTGAAAGTGGTGTGGAACGGCGGAATCTACGACTTCGACGCGTGGGCGATTCCTAAAGGCCTGGCGAAAGACCGTGCTGAAGCGGCGAAGAAATTCATCGCCTTCTCGGTGCAACCACAGCAGCAGAAGACCTACTCGGAAAACATCGCCTACGGCCCGGCCAACACCCAAGCCGTGCCGTTGCTGGCCAAGGACATCCTCAAAGACATGCCGACTACCCCGGAAAACATCGCCAACCAGGTGCAGATCGACGTGAGCTTCTGGGCGGATAACGGTGAGCAGTTGGAGCAGCGCTTCAACTCGTGGGCGGCCAAATAACACCACCTGCTGTGTTTGATGGGCTTTTGTGGTGAGCGGGCTTGCCCCGCGCTGGGCTGCTTCGCAGCCCAGCGCGGGGCAAGCCCGCTCACCACAGAGTCAGAGCCCAGACACAGGTTTGTCGTCATTTTTAGATTTTCGGAGTCAGCCATGGCCATCGCCGTTCCCTCGAACGAGGTCAACAGCCCCACCCTCAAGCAGCGCCTGGCGCGTGCCGAGCGGCTCAATCGCTGGAAGGCCCAAGCCTTGATCGCGCCGCTGGTGCTGTTCTTGCTGCTGGTGTTCCTGGTGCCGATTGTTGCGCTGCTGTTCAAAAGCGTCGGCAACCCCGAAGTGGTGGGCGGTTTGCCGCGTACGGTGGTGGCGGTGACGGCATGGGATGGCCGGGGTTTGCCGGGCGAGCCGGTGTACCGGGCCCTCAGTGAGGACTTGGGCGAGGCCCGTCAAAATCAGACCTTGGGCGATCTGTCCAAACGCTTGAACATGGAACTGGCCGGCTACCGCAGCCTGCTGACCAAAACTGCGCGGGCGCTGCCCTTCAGCGAAGCGCCTGCCTCCTATAAAGAAGCGCTGGAAAGCCTCGATGAACGTTGGGGCGACCCGGCGTACTGGCAGGCGATCCGGCGCAATACCAGCAGCCTGACGCCGTTCTACCTGCTGGCGGCGGTCGATCACCGCATCGATGACCTCGGTGAAGTGGCGCCGGCCACGCCGGACCAGGCGATCTATCTGGATATTTTCGCCCGGACCTTCTGGATGGGCCTGGTGATCACTGCGGTCTGCCTGCTGTTGGCCTATCCGCTGGCCTACCTACTGGCCAATCTGCCGGCACGCAAAAGCAACCTGCTGATGATCCTGGTGTTGCTGCCGTTCTGGACCTCGATCCTGGTGCGAGTCGCCGCGTGGATCGTGTTGCTGCAGTCCGGTGGCCTGATCAACAGTGCACTGTTGGGCATGGGCCTGATCGATAAGCCGCTGGAGCTGGTGTTCAATCGGACCGGCGTCTACATCTCCATGGTGCACATCTTGCTGCCGTTCATGATCCTGCCGATCTACAGCGTGATGAAGGGCATTTCGCCCACCTACATGCGCGCGGCGATTTCCCTGGGCTGCCACCCATTCACCAGCTTCTGGCGCGTGTACTTCCCGCAGACCTACGCCGGTGTCGGCGCCGGTTGCCTGCTGGTGTTCATCCTGGCGATTGGTTACTACATCACCCCGGCGCTGCTGGGCAGTCCGAACGACCAGATGGTCAGCTACTTCGTGGCGTTCTACACCAACACCAGCATCAACTGGGGCATGGCCACGGCACTGGGCGGCCTGTTGCTGCTGGCCACCGTGTTGCTGTACCTGATCTATAACCGCCTGGTAGGCGCCAGCCGCTTGCGCCTGAGCTGAGGAGACCTTGTGATGCTGAGCCCTTATATGTCGCCCGTTGAGCGGGTGTGGTTCTACAGCTTGCGGATCCTCTGCGGCTTGATCCTGTTGTTTTTGATTCTGCCGGTGCTGGTGATCATCCCGCTGTCGTTCAACAGCGGCAGTTTCCTGGTGTACCCGCTGCAAGGCTTTTCGCTGCATTGGTATCAGGACTTCTTCGCCTCCGCCGAGTGGATGCGGGCGCTGAAGAACAGCATCATCGTTGCCCCTGCTGCCACGGTGCTGGCGATGGTATTCGGCACCTTGGCGGCGATCGGCCTGACCCGCGGCAACTTCCCCGGCAAGGCGTTGGTCATGGCGCTGGTGATTTCACCCATGGTGGTGCCGGTGGTGATCATCGGCGTGGCCAGCTACCTGTTCTTTGCGCCGTTGGGCCTGGGCAACAGTTTCTTCTCGCTGATCGTGGTGCATGCGGTGCTGGGTGTGCCGTTTGTGATCATCACCGTCTCGGCGACGTTGCAGGGGTTCAACCATAACCTGGTGCGGGCGGCGGCCAGTCTCGGCGCCTCGCCATTGACTGCATTCCGCCGGGTGACCTTGCCGTTGATCGCGCCGGGGGTGATTTCCGGGGCGCTGTTTGCTTTCTCCACTTCGTTTGATGAAGTGGTAGTAACGCTGTTTCTCGCCGGCCCCGAGCAAGCGACTCTGCCACGCCAGATGTTCAGCGGCATCCGCGAAAACCTCAGCCCGACGATTGCGGCGGCGGCAACCCTGCTGATTGCGTTCTCGGTGCTGCTGTTGCTGACCCTGGAATGGCTGCGTGGCCGTAGCGAGAAACTGCGTACCGCCCAGGTTTAGAGCCCGTTGGCGATCAAAATGTGGGAGCGGGCTTGCTCGCGAAAGCGGTGGATCAGTTAAAGGTGTATTCACTGACAAACCTCATTCGCGAGCAAGCCCGCTCCCACACTGGTTTGTGTTCATTCATAAGATAGCCATTCAGCCGCTGAATGGCAGACAACCTCTTTGACTCAGCTACTCTTGTGCCAGCCCATCACTTAATAAGAGGCCGCGTACATGAGTACTTCCTCATTCAAGATCGCCCACAAACTGCTGACCGGCGCTGGCGCCATCGAACAACTCGCGGCTGAGCTCAACCGTCTGGATGTGGACAACCCGCTGATTGTCACCGACGCCGCGCTGGTCAAGTCCGGCACCGTGGCGCTGGCACTCGAACATCTGGGCGAGCGCACCTACGAGATTTTCGACCGGGTGTTACCCGACCCGGAAATCGCCATTGTCGAAGACTGCATGCGCGTTTACCGCGAGGGCGGGCACGACGGCCTGATTGGCGTGGGCGGGGGCAGTGCCATCGATATCGCCAAAAGTGTTGCGGCGTATGCCGGCTACCACGGCGCGCTGGCCGACTTGTTCGGCGTCGACCAGGTGCCACGCAAGGGCCCGCCGCTGATCGCTATCCCCACCACCGCCGGCACCGGTTCGGAGGTGACCAATGTGGCGATCCTCTCCGACAAGGTCGCGCAGCTGAAAAAAGGCATCGTCAGCGATTACCTGCTGCCGGATGTGGCGCTGATCAGCCCGCAGATGACCCTGACCTGCCCGCGCAGTGTTACCGCCGCCAGTGGTGTCGATGCGCTGGTGCACGCCATCGAGTCCTACTTGTCGCTGAACGCCTCGCCGATCACCGACGCCTTGGCTATCGGCGCCATCAAGCTGATCGCCAGTGCATTGCCCAAGGCCTACGCCAACCCGGCCAACCTGCAGGCCCGCGACGACATGGCCACCGCCAGCCTGATGGCCGGCATGGCGTTCGGGAATGCGGGCGTCGGCGCGGTGCACGCGTTGGCTTATCCATTGGGCGGGCGGTTCAATATCGCCCATGGCGTGAGCAATGCGCTGCTGCTGCCCTATGTGATGCACTGGAACAAGCTGGCCTGCGTGGAGCGCATGCAGGAGATTGCGCAGGCGATGGGCGTGAATATCACCGGCTTGAGCGTCAACGATGCCGCCGACCAGGCCGTCGAGGCGATGACGCGACTGTGTGCCGCAGTAGAGATCCCGGCGGGGTTGCGCAGTTTTGGGGTGCCCGAGGACGCGATCCCAGCCATGGCTGTAGAAGCGGCGGGTATTGAGCGCTTGATGCGCAACAATCCACGCAAGCTCAGCGCGGCCGATATCGAGAAAATCTACCGGGCCGCTTACTAACCGTTGAGTTAGGTCACGGTGCGCGCGGCAAAGCATGAGGTATACAATGCGCGCCATCGTGATTTAGCTCAAAAAAGGTGCGTCATGCAGCCCTTCGTCATTGCTCCATCGATTCTCTCCGCCGACTTTGCCCGCCTGGGTGAGGAAGTGGACAAGGTATTGGCCGCCGGTGCCGACTTCGTGCACTTCGACGTCATGGACAACCACTACGTACCCAACCTGACCATCGGCCCGATGGTCTGCGCCGCGCTGCGCAAGTACGGCATCACTGCGCCGATCGATGCACACCTGATGGTCAGTCCGGTGGATCGCATCATCGGCGACTTCGTCGACGCCGGCGCCACCTACATCACCTTCCACCCGGAAGCCTCGCTGCACGTCGATCGCACCCTGCAACTGATCCACGAAGGTGGTTGCAAGGCGGGCCTGGTGTTCAACCCGGCCACTCCGTTGAGCGTGCTTGAGTACGTGATGGACAAGGTCGACATGATCCTGCTGATGAGCGTCAACCCGGGCTTCGGCGGCCAGAAGTTCATCCCGGGCACGCTGAACAAGCTGCGTGAAGCCCGTGCGCTGATCGATGCTTCGGGCCGTGACATCCGCCTGGAAATCGACGGTGGGGTCAACGTCAACAATATCCGTGAAATCGCCGCCGCTGGCGCCGACACCTTTGTGGCCGGCTCGGCGATCTTCAACGCGCCGGACTACCAGGAAGTCATCGACAAGATGCGTGCCGAGCTGGCGCTGGCGCGTCCATGAGCGGCTTTGAGCAGCTGTTCCCCGGCAAATTGCCACGGCTGGTGATGTTCGATCTGGACGGCACCTTGATCGACTCGGTGCCCGACCTGGCGGCGGCGGTGGACGAAATGCTGCTCAAGCTGGGGCGCAAGCCGGCCGGGATCGAGTCGGTGCGCGAATGGGTCGGCAACGGCGTGCAGATGCTGGTGCGCCGGGCCTTGGCCAACAACATCGATGCTGAAGGTGTCGATGAAGTCGAGGCCGAGCACGCCCTGGAGCTGTTCAACGCCGCCTATGAAGACGGCCATGAACTGACCGTGGTCTACCCCGGCGTGCGCGACACCCTCAAGTGGCTGAGCAAGCAGGGCGTGGAAATGGCCCTGATCACCAACAAGCCGGAGCGCTTCGTCGCGCCATTGTTGGACCAGATGAAAATCGGCCGGTATTTCCGCTGGATCATCGGTGGCGATACCCTGCAGCAGAAAAAACCCGACCCGGCGGCGCTGTTTTTCGTGATGAAAATGGCCAATATCCCGGCCTCGCAGTCGTTGTTTGTCGGCGATTCACGCAGTGATGTGCTGGCGGCAAAGGCCGCGGGCGTGCAGTGCGTGGCCCTCAGCTACGGCTATAACCATGGTCGGCCGATCGCCGAAGAGTCGCCTTCACTGGTGATTGATGACCTGCGCCTGTTAATCCCCGGTTGCTTGGGAGCTGGCGCTGAGATAACGTTGCCCGATACCGATCCGTCCCCTTCTGGAAATTCCATCGTGGTGGTCACTCGCAAACTCTGGATGAAAGTCATCAAGGCCCTGGCCCGCTGGCGTTGGCGCGCCTGACTGATCCTGGCCGCACTCTGCGGCGCGTTTGCATACCTGACTGTTAGACCCTCAAGCCACGAGGCATATCATGACCCGCGAAGAATTCCTGCGTTTGGCCGCTGCCGGCTATAACCGCATCCCCCTGGCCTGCGAAACCCTGGCCGACTTCGACACGCCGCTGTCGATCTATCTGAAACTGGCCGACGAGCCTAACTCCTACCTGCTCGAGTCCGTACAGGGCGGCGAGAAGTGGGGGCGTTACTCGATCATCGGCCTGCCGTGCCGTACGGTGCTGCGGGTACACGACCATCATGTGAGCATTACCCATGATGGCGTCGAGATCGAAAGTCACGACGTAGAAGATCCGCTGGCGTTCGTCGAAGCGTTCAAGGCGCGCTACAACGTGCCGACCATTGCTGGCCTGCCGCGTTTCAATGGCGGCCTGGTGGGTTACTTCGGTTATGACTGCGTGCGTTATGTGGAAAAACGCTTGGGCAAATGCCCGAACCCGGATCCGCTGGGCGTGCCGGACATTCTGCTGATGGTTTCCGATGCCGTGGTGGTGTTCGATAACCTTGCCGGCAAGATGCACGCGATCGTACTCGCCGATCCATCCCAGGAGGACGCGTTCGAGCAAGGCCGCGCCAGCCTCGAAGCCCTGTTGGAAAAACTGCGCCAGCCGATCACCCCGCGTCGCGGCCTGGACCTCAGCCGTCCGCCGGCGGCCGATCCGATCTTTCGTTCAAGCTTTACCCAGGATGACTACGAGCGCGCCGTCGATACCATCAAGGAATACATCCTCGCGGGTGACTGCATGCAGGTGGTGCCGTCGCAGCGTATGTCCATCGATTTCAAGGCCGCGCCGATCGATCTGTACCGCGCGCTGCGTTGCTTCAACCCCACGCCGTACATGTACTTCTTCAACTTTGGCGACTTCCACGTGGTGGGCAGTTCGCCGGAAGTGCTGGTGCGTGTCGAAGACAACCTGATCACCGTGCGCCCGATTGCAGGCACCCGCCCACGCGGTGCGACCGAAGAGGCCGACCTGGCGCTCGAAGAAGACCTGTTGAGCGACGACAAGGAAATCGCCGAGCACCTGATGCTCATCGACCTGGGCCGCAACGACACCGGGCGTGTCTCGGAAATCGGTTCGGTGAAGCTCACCGAGAAGATGGTCATCGAGCGTTATTCGAATGTGATGCACATTGTGTCCAACGTCACCGGCGAGCTGAAAGCCGGCCTGACGGCGATGGACGCGCTGCGCGCGATTCTGCCGGCGGGCACCTTGTCGGGTGCGCCGAAGATCCGCGCGATGGAAATCATCGACGAACTGGAGCCGGTCAAGCGCGGTGTGTATGGCGGCGCCGTGGGTTATTTCGCCTGGAACGGCAACATGGACACGGCCATTGCGATCCGCACGGCCGTGATCAAGGACGGGGAGCTGCACGTGCAGGCCGGTGGCGGGATCGTCGCCGACTCGGTGCCGGCCCTCGAATGGGAAGAAACCTTGAACAAGCGCCGCGCGATGTTCCGCGCCGTTGCGCTGGCTGAACAGACCCCCAATTCCTGAGGTTTCCCCATGTTGCTGATGATTGATAACTACGATTCCTTTACCTACAACGTTGTGCAATACCTGGGTGAGCTGGGTGCCGAAGTCAAGGTGGTGCGCAACGACGAAATGACCGTGGCCGAGATCGCTGCCCTGAACCCGGAGCGCATCGTGGTTTCGCCAGGCCCGTGCACGCCGACCGAGGCGGGCATCTCCCTGGAGGCGATCCAGTATTTCGCCGGCAAATTGCCGATCCTGGGCGTGTGCCTGGGCCATCAGTCCATCGGCCAGGCCTTTGGCGGTGACGTGGTGCGCGCGCGACAGGTGATGCACGGCAAGACCAGCCCGGTGTTCCATAAAGATGCAGGCGTGTTTCATGGCCTCAACTTGCCGGTGACGGTGACCCGCTACCACTCGTTGGTGGTCAAGCGCGAAACCCTGCCGGAATGCCTGGAGCTGACCGCCTGGACCCAACTTGAAGACGGCTCGGTCGATGAAATCATGGGCCTGCGCCACAAGACACTGAATGTCGAAGGGGTGCAATTCCACCCTGAATCGATCCTGACCGAGCAGGGCTACGAGCTGTTCGCCAACTTTCTCAAGCAGAGCGGCGGCACGCGCTAAGGACTTTCCATGGATATCAAGACTGCCCTGAGCCGTATCGTCGGCCACCTGGACCTGAGCACCGCTGAAATGAGCGATGTGATGCGCGAAATCATGACCGGTCAATGCACCGACGCGCAGATTGGCGCGTTCATGATGGCTATGCGCATGAAGAGCGAAAGCATCGACGAGATTGTCGGCGCCGTATCGGTGATGCGCGAGTTGGCGGACAAGGTCGAGCTCAAGACCCTCGACGGCGTGGTCGATGTGGTCGGTACTGGCGGTGATGGTGCGAACATCTTCAACGTGTCGACGGCTTCTTCGTTTGTGGTCGCGGCGGCGGGTTGCACCGTGGCCAAGCACGGTAACCGCGCAGTGTCCGGCAAGAGCGGCAGCGCCGACCTGCTGGAGGCGGCCGGGATCTACCTGAACCTGACGCCGGTACAAGTGGCGCGTTGCATCGACAGCGTCGGCATCGGCTTCATGTTTGCCCAATCCCATCATGGTGCGATGAAGCACGCCGCTGGCCCGCGTAAGGACCTCGGCCTGCGCACCTTGTTCAACATGCTCGGCCCGCTTACGAATCCGGCCGGTGTGAAACACCAGGTGGTGGGTGTGTTCAGCCAGGCGCTGTGCCGGCCATTGGCCGAAGTACTGCAACGCCTGGGCAGCAAGCATGTGTTGGTGGTGCATTCCAAGGACGGCCTGGACGAATTCAGCCTGGCGGCACCGACTTTCGTGGCAGAGCTGAAAAATGACCAGGTCACCGAGTATTGGGTCGAGCCGGAAGACCTGGGCATGAAGAGCCAGAGCCTGCACGGCCTGGCGGTGGAAAGCCCGGCGGCCTCCCTGGAGTTGATTCGCGATGCCCTGGGGCGTCGCAAGACCGAGAACGGTCAAAAAGCTGCCGAGATGATAGTGTTGAATGCGGGTGCTGCGCTGTATGCGGCGGACCACGCCTACAGTCTTAAAGAAGGTGTTGCCTTGGCCCACGATGCGCTGCACACCGGTCTGGCTCGCGAGAAGCTCGAAGAGCTGGGAGCATTCACCGCGGTATTCAAGATGGAGAATGAAGGATGAGTGTGCCGACCGTTCTGGAAAAGATCCTGACCCGCAAGGCTGAAGAAGTGGCTGAGCGCCGTGCCCGCGTGAGCCTGGCCGAGCTGGAAGCCCAGGCGAAGATCGCCGATGCGCCGCGTGGCTTTGCCAATGCGCTGATCGCCCAGGCCAAGCTCAAGCAGCCCGCCGTCATTGCTGAAATCAAGAAAGCTTCGCCGAGCAAGGGCGTGATTCGTGAGATCTTCATTCCTGAAGAGATCGCCAAGAGCTACGAGAAGGGCGGGGCGACCTGCCTGTCCGTACTGACCGATATCGACTACTTCCAGGGTTCCGACCTGTTCCTGCAGCACGCCCGCGCCGCGTGCAAGTTGCCGGTGATCCGCAAGGATTTCATGGTCGACCCGTATCAGATTGTCGAAGCTCGTGCCCTGGGCGCCGACTGTGTGCTGTTGATCGTCTCCGCCCTGGATGACGTGAAGATGGCCGAGCTGGCGGCCGTGGCCAAAAGCGTCGGCCTGGATGTGCTGGTGGAAGTGCACGACGGTGACGAACTGGAACGCGCCCTGAAAACCCTCGACACACCGCTGGTGGGGGTCAACAACCGTAACCTGCACACCTTCGAAGTCAGCCTGGAGAACACCCTCGACCTGCTGCCGCGCATTCCGCGCGACCGTTTGGTGATTACCGAGAGTGGCATCGTCAACCGTGCCGATGTGGAGCTGATGGAGATCAGTGGCGTGTATTCGTTCCTGGTGGGCGAGACCTTCATGCGTGCCGAGAACCCGGGAGCTGAGTTGCAGCGCCTGTTCTTCCCGGAGCGTGGTGTGGCGGTCAGCGGTTCGACACTGGATTGATTTGAAGCGCGGCCATCATTTGGAATGCAGTCTAAATGTGGGAGCGGGCTTGCTCGCGAAAGCGGTGTGTCAGTCAGTATATTCATTGCTGTCTTACCGCATTCGCGAGCAAGCCCGCTCCCACAATTTGTTCGGTGTTCATTCAGAGAGGTAGGTGTTGATGGTTAAGCCGCAAGCGATGACTGTTGAAGCCGGTCTTGCCGCCGAGCAAGCCTTGTTGGCGGCTGTTTGCGCTGGCGAACAAGAGTTCGGCTTGCTGTTCTGGCAACCCAGCGACCAAGCCTTGGTCATGCCACGTCGTTTGAGCCGCTTGCCGGCATTTGAGACCGCCAGCCAGGTTTCCGCGGATGCCGGTTGGCCGGTATTGTTGCGTGAAACGGGTGGAGAACCGGTGCCGCAGTCGAATGCGACGGTCAACATCGCCCTGGTCTATGCTCCGCCGCGCAGTGAAGGCGATCAGAACCGTATCGAAATCGGTTATTTGCGTTTATGCCAACCGATCAGCGACTTGCTGATCGAGTTGGGAGGCGATGCGTCCGTTGGTGAAATCGACGGTGCGTTTTGCGACGGTCGCTACAACGTTAACCTCAATGGTCGCAAAATGGTCGGCACGGCCCAGCGCTGGCGGCAAAGTGATGGCCGCCCGGTGGGCTTGGTGCACGGTGCGCTGTTGCTGGAGAACGATCGCGAAGAACTGATCGCGGCGGTCAATCGCTTCAATGAAGCTTGCGGCCTCGACCAGCGGGTGCGTGCCGACAGCCATATTGCCCTGCACGAAGTCTTCCCGGCACCGAATGCACTCAGCCGGCTGGACGCCCTGTACCGTCAAATGCTGGCCAGCTTCCTGCCGGTCTAGCGGGTACCGAACACCACCATCGTCTTGCCTTTGACGTGTACCAGGTTGCGTTCTTCCAGGTCCTTGAGTACCCGACCGACCATCTCCCGTGAACAGCCGACAATCCGCCCGATTTCCTGGCGCGTGACCTTGATCTGCATGCCGTCGGGGTGCGTCATGGCGTCGGGCTGTTTGCACAAATCCAGCAAGCAGCGGGCGACACGACCGGTGACGTCAAAGAACGCCAGGTCGCCGACCTTGCGCGTGGTGTCCCGCAGGCGCTGGGCAATCTGGCCGCTGAGGGCGTAGAGGATGTCGGGATCCTGCTGGGCCAGCTCGCGGAATTTGGCGTAGCTGATCTCGGCCACTTCGCACTCGACCTTGGCGCGCACCCAGGCGCTGCGTTCCTGTTCCTTGCCGGCTTGTTCGAACAGCCCCAACTCCCCAAAAAAATCCCCGGTGTTCAGGTAGGCGATGATCATTTCGCGGCCGTCTTCATCCTCGATCAGGATGGTGACCGAGCCTTTGATAATGAAGAACAGTGTTTCGGAGCGTTCGCCGGCGCAGATGATGTTGTGCTTGGCCGGGTAGCGGCGGCGTTGGCAGTGCATCAACAGTTTGTCGAGATTCTTGATTTTGGGTATGGGAGTAAGGGCAACCATGGTTGTATCCCGAAAAGACTGCGCTAAATAGTTTGAGTTGTTGTATTCATCGGGTATCGGCACTGATACGCGCTGTATAAAGGGTGGCATTACGCCATCGATTTGGCGTCAGCTTAACAGACACATTCTGACTCGATTAGCCAATTTTCCGCGCAAAGCCTGCTATTGATCGCTTTTGTTGCAAACGCTGACGCAGGCGGGCCCTGTGCTAAGCTGGCGACCCTTTTTTAGCAGTGGAGTCTGGGCGATGAAGGCACGCATCCAATGGGCGGGCGAAGCCATGTTCCTCGGTGAGTCGGGCAGTGGCCATGTGGTGGTCATGGATGGCCCGCCGGAAGCCGGTGGCCGTAACCTGGGCGTACGCCCGATGGAAATGCTCCTGCTGGGCGTAGGCGGTTGCAGCAATTTCGACGTGGTCAGCATCCTGAAGAAATCCCGCCAGGCCGTGGAAAGCTGCGAAGCCTTTCTGGAAGCCGAGCGCGCGACCGAAGACCCCAAGGTATTCACCAAAATCCATATGCATTTCGTGGTGAAGGGCCGGGCGCTGAAAGAAGCCCAGGTCAAGCGTGCTATCGAGCTTTCGGCCGAGAAGTATTGTTCGGCATCGATCATGCTCGGCGCGGCTGGTGTGGCCATCACCCATGATTACGAAATCATCGAGTTGGGTTGATCACTCAATCGGCGGGCAAAAAGAAAGGGCGCTGTGATAGCGCCCTTTTTTCGGTTTGATACATTCAAATTCTATAGGTGCTTTTGGTCATGACTTTGGCCAAGAGACTCATGCCGAACCGCACCGGCGCCGGAAACCGGAAACCGCCCGCATCCAGCGCGCTTTCCGCGTGGTGTTCTTCATCGATACGCATCTGCTCAAGAATCGCCCGGGACTTTTCGTCCTCGGCTGGCAGTTGTTCCAGATGCTCATCCAGGTGTTTGCACACTTGGTGCTCAGTCGCGGCGACAAAACCCAGGCTGACTTTGTCGCTGATCAGGCCGGCAGCGGCGCCAATCCCGAACGACAAGCCGTAAAACAAAGGGTTCAGCACACTCGGGTGACTGCCCAATTGGCGAATGCGTTGCTCGCACCAGGCCAGGTGGTCGATTTCTTCCTCGGCGGCATGTTCCATGGCGGCACGGACCTGCGGCAGCTTGGCGGTCAGGGCCTGGCCCTGGTACAGCGCCTGGGCGCAGACTTCGCCGGTATGATTGATACGCATCAGGCCGGCAACGTGGCGGGTCTCGGTCTCGCTCATCTGCGCGTCGGGCTGCACGATCGCGGGCGAAGGGCGATACGGCTGGCCGCTGAACGGCAGCAGCGTGCGCATGGCCATATCGGCTTGCAGCAACAGACGGTCAATCGGCGAGTAGTGACGTTGGGTAGTCATGCTGACCTCCGGGAAGAATCTCGGCGGCCAGTTTACCGCAAGAGAGGGGGAAGCGTTTGCGCTGCATCAAGGGCATGGGGTCGCAGTCTGGGCTGCGACCTTTGCTGAAAGGCTGATCAGCCCGGCGGCCAGTTCATCTGGCGCTGACCCAGCACATGCATATGGATGTGATAAACGGTCTGCCCGCCTTTCGGGTTGCAGTTCATCACCACCCGGAAACCTTCTTCACACCCTTGTTCTACAGCCAGGCGCTGGGCGGTGAACAGGATATGACCGGCCAGGGCTTTATCTTCTTCAGTCAGGTCATTGAGCGTGGGGATGTGTTTCTTGGGAATGACCAGGAAATGCACAGGTGCCGCCGGATGGATGTCCTTGAACGCCAGGACTTGATCATCTTCGTAGATGATATCCGCGGGTATTTCTCTGTTGATGATCTTGGTGAACAGAGTATCCACAGCTGTTTCTCCATTATGAATGTGCAAGGTGAGTGTACTCAGCCAATCAACGTGGGCAATAGGCCTTGTTGATGGCGCCGGCAATCTTGCGGGTCAGCCAGCGTGGGCTGAAACGCGGGCTGAAGGCAATCCAGCGGTTGCGACGGCCGGGGATGATGATGGCTTTGTTCTTTTCCAGGGCCCGCACGGTATAGAGCGCCACTTCCTCGGGGCTCATCAGCTGTTGGCTGCGGTCGAGCTTGGCGGTGTCCATCTGCGCGGTGCCGAAGAACGCGGTGCGTGTCGGGCCGGGGCAGAGCACCGAAACCTTGATGCCGCAGGTTTTCAGTTCTTCGCGCAGGCCTTCGGAGAAATGCAGTACATAGGCCTTGCTGGCGTAATAAGTGCTCATCCACGGGCCGGGCTGGAACGCCGCGATGGACGCCACATTGAGAATCTGCCCGCCGCCGTGCAGCGCCATGGTGTTACCGAGCGCGTGGCACATACGGGTCAGGGCGAGGATGTTGACCTCCATGAGGTCTTGTTCGGTCATCCAGTCCTGGGCCAGGAATGGCCCGCTGGTGCCGATGCCGGCGCAGTTCACCAGCAGGTCGATCTGCCGCTCGCCTTCTTCAAGCTCCAGCAGGAACCCGGACAAGCGCAACGGCTCGCCCAGGTCGCAGGCTCGGAACAGCACCTCGACACCAAACCGTTGGGTCAATTCGATTGCAATGCTTTCCAACTGATCACGCTGGCGGGCCACCAGAATCAAGCTGCGGCCGCGACGGGCCAAGGCTTCGGCCATGGCCAGGCCAATGCCGCTGGAGGCGCCGGTGATCAGAGCGTAACGGGTCATGCCTTTCTCCATCGCAACGCCGCCGCGCCTGTGACAAAGGCATCACAGGCCGGGGGCGTTTCTTCACTGTTCTGGAGAGTCTACAGGTTCGCCCGCTTCGTCAGCACTCTGTGCTTCGTCTTCTTCGACGGTCGCGGCTTGGTCGGCATCTTCATCGGAGGTGATGGAGCTGCTTTCGTAGCTGCTGTCCATGTTGGCTTCGAGCTGGTTCAGGTAACCGTTCATGCCCAGGGTCACCACGATGGCAAGCATGACCGGGATAAACGCCAGCCACAGGGTGGCCAGGACTTTTACCGCCGTGGAGTTGCGTGGTGGTGGCGCGCCGTACTGGTTGGCGCCTGCATTACCTGGCAATACCAGCAGCAGGATCGGGAAGACGCTGTTCACCAGCGGAACCAGGTTGAGGAAGTACAACCAGCCCGACCAACCCAGGTCGTGCAGGCGCTGCACACCGATTTGTACACTGACCCAGACCAGCGCAACAAACAATGCGAGGCCCAGCAATACGCCGAGGATGGTGCCAGCAGTCGGCGAAGCGGTGGCAACGGCAAAGCTGACGGTGCTGATGATGCCGCCGGCAACCAATAGTGCCAGGGTCAACACCAGGGTCCAGGCGAGATAACGCAGACGACCGATGCGTCCGTGGATAGTGAACACCTTGAGGGTGGCGTACTCCGGCAGGTCATCACCCACGGCGGAGCGCGGTGGTGCATACGGTGAGGCCGCAGGGCGCGAGAAACTGCCAGAGTCTGTCTCGTGAGTTTCAGCCAGGCTGAAGGCCACAGGCTGTTCGGGCTCAATGCGCGCATCGACACCGGCGTTTTTTAGTGCGGTGAGGTAGGTTTCCGCATCCGGGCGCGACAGGTCACGTTTGAGTGCGACAGGGCGACCGGTGAAGAGCTTCTCGATGGCTTCGACGTCACTCTTGAACAGCTCGGCCAGGTTCAGCTTGGCCGTGGTGCTTTCGACACCCGGGAGCAGGGCTCCATCAAACACAATCTTGAAACGGTTGTCGCTCATGCGGGCTTCCTTGTCACTTGATTCAGGGAGGTAGTGCAGGCCGGCTCAAGCAGCAGGCCATGCGGTGGGTCAGCGCGGCCAGCGCAATTGAGCTGCCTGTTCACGGGCCTTGCGGTATTCGGCATCCAGACGGGCAACCAGTTCATCGACGCTGGGCAAATCATCAATCTCACCGACACCTTGGCCGGCGGACCATACAGTCTTCCATGCCTTGGCCTCGTCGCTCAACGGCTTGAGCTTGGAACCGAAGTTGACTTCGCCTTTGCCTTGCAAGGCGGCGAGGTCGAAACCGGCGTTTTCCAGGCTCTGGCGCATAAAGCTGGCGGGCACGCCGGAGACAGCGGGAGTGTGCACGATGTCGGCCGCGCGCGATGTGAGCAGCATCTCTTTATAAGCATCCGGGGCGTGACTTTCGGTGGTGCCGATAAAACGTGTGCCGAAGTAGGCCAGGTCTGCACCGAGCAACTGGGCGGCGAGAATCTCGTGCCCGTGGTTGAGGCAGCCGGCCAGCAGCAGGGTCTTGTCGAAGAACTGGCGAATCTCGGCAATCAGCGAGAAAGGGCTCCAGGTGCCGGCATGGCCGCCAGCACCGGCCGCTACGGCAATCAGGCCATCTACGCCGGCTTCGGCAGCCTTCTCGGCATGACGTCGGGTGGTGACGTCATGGAATACCAGACCACCGTAGCTGTGTACGGCGTCTACCAACTCCTTCACGGCGCCCAGGCTGGTGATGACGATCGGCACTTTGTGCTCGACGCAGATCGCCAGATCCGCCTCGAGCCTTGGGTTGCTGTTGTGCACGATCAGGTTGACGGCGTAAGGCGCGGGATTGTCCAACTGGGCCAGGCCCGCTTCGATTTCCTCCAGCCAGGCCTTGAACCCACTGCTTTCACGTTGGTTGAGCGCCGGGAAACTCCCGACCACCCCATTGCGGCAGCACGCCAGGACCAGTTGCGGGTTGGAAATCAGGAACATCGGCGCCGCCACGACGGGCAGGCGCAGGCGTTGTTCAAGCAGAGCGGGCAATGACATTGGAGGTACCCCGAGTAATTGAAGTTAGAACGGTTTGACCACGACCAAAATTACGATAGCCAGCAATATCAGAACGGGCACTTCATTGAACCAGCGATAAAAGACATGGCTGCGGGTGTTTTCGCCACGCGCAAAACGTTTTACCTGTGCGCCGCACATGTGGTGGTAGCCAATAAGCAGTACGACCAGCGTCAGCTTGGCGTGAATCCAACCGCCCGAGTGAAAGATGCTCGGGTTCAGGTAGATCAGCCAACCGCCGAAGATCAGCGCGGCAACCATTGCCGGCCCCATGATGCCGCGGTACAGCTTGCGCTCCATGACGCTGAAACGTTCTTTACTGACAGTGTCGTCGCTCTGCGCGTGGTAAACGAACAGGCGGGGCAGGTAAAACAGCCCGGCAAACCAGCAGACAATGCTGACGATATGAAAGGCTTTGACCCATAGATAAAGCATTTTTAGTTATTCCCAGGTTCACGGTAGCCGAGATAGTAGTGGCTCATGCGCCCGTACGTCACGTTGACGGTTGTCGCAGGACGATACGGCCCCTATTATCGACGGCTTTCCAGTGGGTTCGTTGAGGGCAGGTTTATGGTCAAGGTCGGTATCGTCGGCGGCACGGGTTACACCGGTGTCGAATTGCTGCGTCTGTTGGCACAGCATCCGCAAGCTGAGGTGGTGGTCATCACTTCCCGATCCGAGGCCGGGCTGGCCGTGGCCGATATGTACCCGAACCTGCGAGGCCACTACGACGGCCTGGCGTTCAGCGTTCCGGACATCAAGACCCTGGGCGCCTGCGACGTGGTGTTCTTCGCTACCCCGCACGGTGTTGCCCATGCATTGGCCGGTGAACTGCTGGCGGCGGGTACCAAGGTGATCGATTTGTCTGCGGATTTCCGTCTGCAGGACGCTGACGAGTGGGCTAAGTGGTACGGCCAGCCCCACGGCGCGCCGGAGCTGTTGGAAGAGGCAGTGTACGGCCTGCCGGAAGTCAATCGTGAGCAGATCAAGCAAGCGCGCCTGATCGCGGTGCCGGGTTGCTACCCGACTGCTACTCAATTGGGTTTCCTGCCTTTGCTGGAAGCCGGGTTGGCGGACGCTTCGCGTTTGATTGCTGACTGCAAGTCAGGTGTCAGTGGTGCCGGTCGTGGGGCGGCGGTTGGTTCGCTGTACTCCGAGACGTCGGAAAGCATGAAGGCCTATGCGGTGAAAGGTCACCGTCACTTGCCGGAAATCCGCCAAGGCTTGCGTCGTGCGGCGGGTAAAGATGTGGGCCTGACCTTCGTGCCTCATCTGACGCCGATGATTCGCGGCATTCACTCCACACTGTATGCCACTGTGGTTGACCGTTCGGTAGACCTGCAGGCGCTGTTCGAAAAACGTTATGCCAACGAACCGTTCGTCGATGTGATGCCAGCTGGCAGCCACCCGGAAACCCGCAGCGTACGTGGTGCCAACGTGTGCCGGATTGCCGTACACCGTCCTCAGGATGGCGACTTGGTCGTGGTGTTGTCGGTGATTGATAACTTGGTCAAGGGCGCGTCTGGCCAAGCAGTGCAGAACATGAACATCCTGTTTGGCCTGGATGAGAAGCTCGGCTTGTCCCACGCGGGCATGCTGCCTTAAGGCTACCTGGCTGTTAAGCAAAAGGCCCGTTGATCGGGCCTTTTGTGTTTTTAATGGCAGCAGCGCAGATTGATATACCGTAACAATAGTTGACCGCTTTTCTAGGAGAAGCGGATAATGCCGCCATTACGCATATGGCGGCGGTACGCCGGGAGATTATCAGCATGAGCGTTGAATCCTTCACCCCCACGGCTTTGCAATTCACCCACGGTGCTGCGCACAAGGTGAAGAGCCTGGTCGATGAAGAGGGTAATGATCGCTTGAAGCTGCGCGTATTCGTTACGGGCGGCGGTTGTTCAGGGTTTCAGTACGGTTTTACCTTCGATGAAGATGTGGCCGATGATGACACCATCGTTGAGCGCGAGGGCGTGAGCCTGGTCGTGGATCCGATGAGCTTCCAATACCTGGCAGGTGCCGAGGTGGATTACCAGGAAGGTCTGGAGGGTTCGCGTTTCGTGATCAAGAACCCTAATGCCACCACGACCTGTGGTTGCGGGTCTTCGTTCTCGATCTAATCTGTAGCGTATACAAAAACGCCGCTTGGCTGTGATAGGCCAAGCGGCGTTTTGCTGTCCGGATATTTTAGGCGGGGTAGATCGCGCCCAGTACCCGAAGCCCGCGTGCGCCGGTGACGCTCGGGCGGTTGGCGGCAATGCCTTCGAGGCAGCAGTGGGCCAGCCAGGCGAAGGCCATGGCTTCGACCCAGTCGGGATCCACCCCGTAGGTAGCGGTGCTGCTGACGTGAGTTGACGGAAGCAGGGTGGCCAGACGGTTCATCAGCGTGGCGTTGTGAGCGCCGCCGCCACATACCAGCAATGTTTCTGTCTGGGATTGGGCCGACTGTAGGGACTCAACGATCGTCAGGGCGGTCAGCTCAAGCAGCGTTGCCTGCACATTCTGGGGCTCAAATGCAGGCAAGCGGGTAAGGTGTTGGCGCAGCCATTCCAGGTTGAACACTTCGCGCCCAGTGCTCTTGGGGCCTTTGGTCACGAAGAAGGGGTCGCTGAGCAGGGCATTGAGCAACTGAGGCTCGACCTTGCCGCTGGCTGCCCACTGACCATCGCGATCAAAGTGTTCGCCGCGTTGTTGGTGAATCCACGCATCCAGTAGGACGTTGCCCGGGCCGCAGTCGAAGCCGGCTACAGGCTTAGCGGTCTCGATAAGGCTGAGGTTGCTGAAACCTCCGACATTCAATACGGCACGGTTACCAGTGCGCTCGCCAAACAACGCTTCGTGGAAGGCGGGCACCAGCGGGGCGCCCTGGCCACCGGCGGCCACATCGCGGCTGCGGAAATCGCTGACCACGGTGATGTTTGTCAGCTCGCTGAGCAAGGCCGGATTACCGATTTGTACGGTAAAGCCTCGGGCGGGCTCATGACGGATGGTCTGGCCATGGCTACCAACCGCACGAATGTCCTGCGGCTTGAGGTTTTGCTGGTCGAGTAGAGCGTGAATGCCTTGTGCGGCGAGGTTCACCCAGTTTTGCTGGGCGATGGCTGAGCGGGCAATTTCATCCGGCCCACTGGCGCATAGAGCGAGCAGCTCGGCGCGCAGGGTATCTGGCATTGGGATGTAGTGCGTGGCGATCAACTTGATCGCCGGGTCTTGCTCGATCAAGGCAATGTCCAGGCCGTCGAGGCTGGTCCCGGACATCACGCCTATATAGAGCGGCATACCTTAACGCTTCGCCGAAGCCAGCAGGGTGGAGCGCTCTTGATCCATGCGCGCCATCAACGGCTGGCTTTGTTGCATGAAGCGGGCGCGCTCGGCCTTGGCGATCGGGTCGGCCATCGGCAGTTTCTGGCCCAGTGGGTCGACGTGGACGCCATTGACCTGGAACTCATAGTGCAAGTGCGGGCCAGTGGACAGGCCGGTAGTGCCGATATAGCCGATCACCTGGCCTTGCTTCACGGTACCGCCAGTTTGCACGCCCTTGGCGAAACCTTGCATGTGGCCATATAGCGTACGGTAGGTGTTGCCGTGCTGGATGATCACGGTATTGCCGTAACCGCCGCGACGACCGGCCAGCAGTACCTTGCCGTCGCCGGCAGCCTTGATCGGCGTGCCACGCGGGGCCGCATAGTCCACACCTTTATGGGCGCGGATTTTGTTCAGAATTGGATGCTTGCGACCCATGGAGAAACGCGAGCTAATACGAGCGAAGTCCACTGGGGTGCGGATGAAGGCCTTGCGCATGCTATTGCCGTCGGCGGTGTAGTAGCTGCTGTTGCCTTGTTTGTTGGTGTAACGCACGGCGGTGTAGGTTTTGCCGCGGTTGGTAAAACGCGCCGAGAGGATATTGCCAGTGCCGATGACCTTGCCGTTGGCGACTTTCTGCTCGTAGATCACGTCGAATTCGTCGCCTTGCCGGATGTCCTGAGCGAAGTCGATGTCGTAGCCAAACACGCTGGCCATGTCCATGGTCATGCTGTGGGACAGGCCGGCGCGGGCTGCGGATTGTGACAGCGAGCTGTTGATGACGCCGTGCACGTAGGCGGAGCGCATCACTGGTTTGGTGGTGATGCGGTTAAAGGCAAAGCCCTTGGCGCCTTTGGTCAGGGTGATGCTTTCAAGGTCGCTGACATTGCTATGCAGGTTGTGCAGTTGGCCGTCAGGCGTCAGTTCGAACTCAAGTTTCTGGCCGTGTTTGAGCTGGGTGAATTGCTTGGCTTGCTTGTCGCTGGCCAGTACTTCATTGACGGTGGCAGCGGGGAGGCCGACTTTCTCGAACAGGGTCGACAATGTGTCGCCCTTGGCCACGATCACTTCGCGGTGTTGTGGGTTCTTGGCAGCGTCGACGACCGGTGCAGGCGGCTCTTGGGCGGCTTGCTGGGTATCTTCGGGGCTGCTTTCTATCTGGGCGAACGGCGATTCGGTCGGTTCATTTGTGGCTTGTTGCGCGTCGGAAGCGTCTTGATCTTGTGTCAGTTGTTCAGCGGGGCTTTCCAGGTCAAGGCTCAGGGATGTTCGTTTGGCTTCTACGTCACTGGAAGGGAATACCAGGAGTGCCAGGCTGAGAAGTGCGGCGATACCACTTGCGGCGAGCAGGTGGGTCTTCGGGTAAAGCGGCGGCGCTTTAGACGGTTCAGTGGTCATAGGTAATTTGACTTTGAAGATGAAATGGAAAAGATGAATGACATGATGAAGATGAAATAACTGTATAAAATATAACCAAATCATCTGTGGCGCAAGCTCGCGAACGCTGGGCTTGCTGAACGGTGTCCGTTCGCAGGGCAAAACTTGTAATTAGTCCCTGATCTTGTATGGTTGGTTCCCTTTTGAATCTGAGCCTTGCGGGTCTGTTATGAAGTCGGTTGAAGAGCAGCTAGCGCTGATAAAACGTGGTGCGGAAGAACTGTTGGTTGAAGCTGAGCTGATCGAAAAGCTCAAGCGTGGCCAGCCCCTGCGTATTAAGGCTGGCTTTGATCCGACCGCGCCGGATCTGCACCTGGGTCATACCGTGCTTATTAATAAGCTGCGCCAGTTCCAGGAGCTGGGGCATCAGGTCATCTTCCTTATCGGTGACTTCACCGGAATGATCGGTGATCCGAGTGGTAAGAGCGCGACGCGTCCGCCGCTGACGCGTGAGCAGGTGCTCGACAATGCCGAGACCTACAAGACCCAGGTGTTCAAGATTCTCGATCCGGCCAAGACCGAAGTGGCATTCAACTCCACCTGGATGGATCAGATGGGGCCGGCGGACTTCATTCGTCTGACCTCTCAGTACACCGTTGCGCGGATGCTTGAGCGCGATGACTTCGACAAGCGCTACTCCACCAATCAGCCGATCGCTATTCATGAGTTCCTCTATCCGCTGGTTCAGGGCTATGACTCGGTAGCCTTGCGTGCGGACGTTGAGTTGGGTGGCACCGACCAGAAATTCAACCTGTTGATGGGGCGTGAACTGCAGCGTGCGTATGGGCAGGAAGCTCAATGCATTCTGACCATGCCGTTGCTCGAAGGGTTGGATGGCGTCAAGAAGATGTCCAAGTCCTTGGGCAACTATGTCGGCATCCAGGAAGCGCCGGGTGTGATGTACGGCAAGCTGGTCTCCATTCCGGATGCGCTGATGTGGCGTTACTTCGAGTTGTTGAGCTTCCGCTCTATGGATGAGATCAATGCGCTGCGTGCTGATGTAGAGGCAGGCGCCAATCCTCGTGACGTGAAGATCAAGCTGGCTGAAGAGATTGTTGCGCGTTTCCATGGTGAAGAGGCTGCTGCCAATGCTCACCGTGCCGCGGGTAATCGCATGAAGGATGGCGAGCTGCCGGATGATCTGCCGGAGATTGAGCTGTCTGCTGCCGAGGCGATGCCGATCGCGGCTGTCCTTAATAAGGCGGGTCTGGTTAAGAACTCGGCCGTTGCGCGCGACCTTCTGGGTTCTGGTGGTGTGCGTATAGATGGTGAGGTTGTGGACCGCACCTTTATATACGAGTTGGGTGCTACCCACGTTTGCCAGGCTGGAAAGAAGGCATTTGCGCGTATTACGCTCAAATCCGAATAAAACTGAAATTAGGTATTGACGGCGAATTGTAACTCTCTATAATTCGCCCCACTTCCGGCGCAGTCGAAACGGAAAACTCCTTGGTAAACAATGAGTTATGTGGTTTTCGGCAGCAGGTTGCTTCAGTTCATCGAAGCCAAAAGGAAGTTGAAAAAGAGGTGTTGACAGCAGCGTGTAACGCTGTAGAATTCGCCTCCCGCTGACGAGAGATCGGAAGCGCAAGTGGTTGAAGTTGTTGAAGAAATCTTCGAAAGCTTCTGAAAATAATCACTTGACAGCAAATGAGGCTGCTGTAGAATGCGCGCCTCGGTTGAGATGAAAGATCTTAACCAACCGCTCTTTAACAACTGAATCAAGCAATTCGTGTGGGTGCTTGTGGAGTCAGACTGATAGTCAACAAGATTATCAGCATCACAAGTTACTCCGCGAGAAATCAAAGATGTAACCAACGATTGCTGAGCCAAGTTTAGGGTTTCTTAAAAACCCAAAGATGTTTGAACTGAAGAGTTTGATCATGGCTCAGATTGAACGCTGGCGGCAGGCCTAACACATGCAAGTCGAGCGGTAGAGAGAAGCTTGCTTCTCTTGAGAGCGGCGGACGGGTGAGTAATGCCTAGGAATCTGCCTGGTAGTGGGGGATAACGTTCGGAAACGAACGCTAATACCGCATACGTCCTACGGGAGAAAGCAGGGGACCTTCGGGCCTTGCGCTATCAGATGAGCCTAGGTCGGATTAGCTAGTTGGTGAGGTAATGGCTCACCAAGGCGACGATCCGTAACTGGTCTGAGAGGATGATCAGTCACACTGGAACTGAGACACGGTCCAGACTCCTACGGGAGGCAGCAGTGGGGAATATTGGACAATGGGCGAAAGCCTGATCCAGCCATGCCGCGTGTGTGAAGAAGGTCTTCGGATTGTAAAGCACTTTAAGTTGGGAGGAAGGGCATTAACCTAATACGTTAGTGTTTTGACGTTACCGACAGAATAAGCACCGGCTAACTCTGTGCCAGCAGCCGCGGTAATACAGAGGGTGCAAGCGTTAATCGGAATTACTGGGCGTAAAGCGCGCGTAGGTGGTTTGTTAAGTTGGATGTGAAATCCCCGGGCTCAACCTGGGAACTGCATTCAAAACTGACTGACTAGAGTATGGTAGAGGGTGGTGGAATTTCCTGTGTAGCGGTGAAATGCGTAGATATAGGAAGGAACACCAGTGGCGAAGGCGACCACCTGGA
>NZ_CP133298.1:5347500-5652500 GCF_030980095.1 Pseudomonas canadensis | reverse complement strand
AGAGGAGCGTTCTGTAAAGCCTGTGAAGGTGAGTTGAGAAGCTTGCTGGAGGTATCAGAAGTGCGAATGCTGACATGAGTAACGACAATGGGTGTGAAAAACACCCACGCCGAAAGACCAAGGTTTCCTGCGCAACGTTAATCGACGCAGGGTTAGTCGGTCCCTAAGGCGAGGCTGAAAAGCGTAGTCGATGGAAAACAGGTTAATATTCCTGTACTTCTGGTTATTGCGATGGAGGGACGGAGAAGGCTAGGCCAGCTTGGCGTTGGTTGTCCAAGTTTAAGGTGGTAGGCTGAGATCTTAGGTAAATCCGGGATCTTAAGGCCGAGAGCTGATGACGAGTTAACTTTTAGTTAACGAAGTGGTTGATGCCATGCTTCCAAGAAAAGCTTCTAAGCTTCAGGTAACCAGGAACCGTACCCCAAACCGACACAGGTGGTTGGGTAGAGAATACCAAGGCGCTTGAGAGAACTCGGGTGAAGGAACTAGGCAAAATGGCACCGTAACTTCGGGAGAAGGTGCGCCGGTGAGGGTGAAGGACTTGCTCCGTAAGCTCATGCCGGTCGAAGATACCAGGCCGCTGCGACTGTTTATTAAAAACACAGCACTCTGCAAACACGAAAGTGGACGTATAGGGTGTGACGCCTGCCCGGTGCCGGAAGGTTAATTGATGGGGTTAGCTAACGCGAAGCTCTTGATCGAAGCCCCGGTAAACGGCGGCCGTAACTATAACGGTCCTAAGGTAGCGAAATTCCTTGTCGGGTAAGTTCCGACCTGCACGAATGGCGTAACGATGGCGGCGCTGTCTCCACCCGAGACTCAGTGAAATTGAAATCGCTGTGAAGATGCAGTGTATCCGCGGCTAGACGGAAAGACCCCGTGAACCTTTACTATAGCTTTGCACTGGACTTTGAATTTGCTTGTGTAGGATAGGTGGGAGGCTTTGAAGCGTGGACGCCAGTCTGCGTGGAGCCAACCTTGAAATACCACCCTGGCAACTTTGAGGTTCTAACTCAGGTCCGTTATCCGGATCGAGGACAGTGTATGGTGGGTAGTTTGACTGGGGCGGTCTCCTCCTAAAGAGTAACGGAGGAGTACGAAGGTGCGCTCAGACCGGTCGGAAATCGGTCGTAGAGTATAAAGGCAAAAGCGCGCTTGACTGCGAGACAGACACGTCGAGCAGGTACGAAAGTAGGTCTTAGTGATCCGGTGGTTCTGTATGGAAGGGCCATCGCTCAACGGATAAAAGGTACTCCGGGGATAACAGGCTGATACCGCCCAAGAGTTCATATCGACGGCGGTGTTTGGCACCTCGATGTCGGCTCATCACATCCTGGGGCTGAAGCCGGTCCCAAGGGTATGGCTGTTCGCCATTTAAAGTGGTACGCGAGCTGGGTTTAGAACGTCGTGAGACAGTTCGGTCCCTATCTGCCGTGGACGTTTGAGATTTGAGAGGGGCTGCTCCTAGTACGAGAGGACCGGAGTGGACGAACCTCTGGTGTTCCGGTTGTCACGCCAGTGGCATTGCCGGGTAGCTATGTTCGGAATAGATAACCGCTGAAAGCATCTAAGCGGGAAACTAGCCTCAAGATGAGATCTCACTGGAACCTTGAGTTCCCTGAAGGGCCGTCGAAGACTACGACGTTGATAGGTTGGGTGTGTAAGCGCTGTGAGGCGTTGAGCTAACCAATACTAATTGCCCGTGAGGCTTGACCATATAACACCCAAGCAATTTGACTACTCTAACGAGCATCAGATTGCGGTGTGTGAAGACGAAAATGAACCGAAAGTTCGACGCTCACAAAACACCGAAAGCTGTCACATACCCAATTTGCTGAAGCGAGGCATAAGCCACGACTCAGTACCCGAATTTCTTGACGACCATAGAGCATTGGAACCACCTGATCCCATCCCGAACTCAGCAGTGAAACGATGCATCGCCGATGGTAGTGTGGGGTTTCCCCATGTGAGAGTAGGTCATCGTCAAGATTAAATTCCGAAACCCCATTTGCGAAAGCAGATGGGGTTTTGTTTTGGGCGGTCGAAAAGCACAAAGGCGTCCATTTCGACGACCTTCAGTACTAAAGTCCCGCGTTTCTATGCAATGACCCTGCGCATGGCTATCATGCGTGCCTCATTGTGAGGCGATATTTGCATGCTGACGCTGTTAAAACTTCTGAAAGATGGCCGATTCCACTCGGGGGAAGCGCTTGGCGCCGCCCTGGGTGTCAGCCGCAGTGCTGTCTGGAAGCAACTCCAGCACCTGGAGGCAGAACTCAATCTGCCCATACATAAGGTGCGAGGTAAGGGGTATCAGTTGGCGTCACCGCTGGTGTTCTTGGCTGCTGAAGATATTGCGTTGAATGCGCCCTCCTTGACGTGGCCCATTTGTATCTCTGACTCCGTTGACTCCACTAATGCCGAAGCCTTGCGTCTTGTTGATGCCGGGCACTCGGCGCCGTTCCTGGTGCTTGCGGAGCAACAAACAGCCGGCCGGGGTAGGAGAGGTCGGAAGTGGGTAAGTCCATACGCACAAAATGTGTATTACAGCCTCGTATTGCGCATCGAGTCGGGCCTGCGACAGTTGGAGGGGCTGAGCCTGGTTGTGGGCTTGGCGGTCATGCAGGCCTTGCGCGAGTCGGGTGTGCAGGGCGCTGCTCTGAAGTGGCCAAACGACGTTTTGGTAGGGCAGAAGAAAATTGCCGGGATTTTGCTGGAATTGGTAGGAGACCCCGCTGATATCTGCCACGTTGTCCTCGGAATAGGCATCAACGTGAATATGCAAAGGGCTGACGAGGTGGACCAGCAATGGACTTCGATACAGTTGCAGACAGGTTCTCCGGTGAATCGCAATGCGTTGGTGGCGCAGTTGGGGCTGCAACTGCAAGGCTACCTTGAGCGGCACCGGCAGGGTGGTTTTGTCGCACTCAAAGATGAGTGGGAGCAGAATCACGCCTGGCAGGGGCGGTCGGTATCTCTTGTCGCGGGTGTCAGCCAAGTCGATGGCGTTGTACTGGGTGTAGACCACCAGGGGGCGCTGCGCTTAAGCGTTGATGGTGTTGAGAAAATATACAGTGGTGGTGAGTTAAGCCTGAGGTTGCGTGATGATTCTTGAGCTCGACTGTGGGAATAGCTTTATCAAGTGGCGTGTGCTTGATTTGGGTGGTACGAGTGCATCGGCGGAAGGGGTTGTCGGTTCTGATCTGGCATTGATTGACAGTCTTGTGGCGCTTCCCGGGCTGTTGCTGACGCACTGCCGATTGGTGAGCGTTCGTGCCTTGGAAGAAACAAGCAAGCTCGTTGCGGCTCTGCATGAGGCTTTCGGAGTTGCCGTTTCCTGCGCTGCTCCAGCACGTGAGATGGCCGGAGTACGCAACGGCTACGAAGATTTTGAGCGTCTGGGTCTTGATCGCTGGTTGGCAATGCTGGGCGGATTCAAGCTGGCGCGCGGCGCTTGCCTGGTGCTTGATTTCGGCACGGCAGCCACGGCGGATTTTATTGCGGCGGATGGCGAGCACCTCGGCGGTTTCATTTGTCCTGGTATGCCCCTCATGCGCAACCAGCTGCGAACTCATACACGCAAGATACGCTACGACGACGCTGCGGCTGAAAGGGCGCTGGAGCGCCTATCTCCAGGTCGCACGACGGTAGAGGCGGTGGAGCGAGGTTGTACGCTTATGCTCAGAGGGTTTGTAATGACTCAGTTGGAGTTGGCGCGAAGCTACTGGGGCGATGATTTCACTGTGTTTCTCACCGGAGGAGACGCCGATTTGGTGGCAGGTGCAGTGCCGCAGGCCCGACTCGTTCCAGATCTGGTTTTTGTCGGTTTGGCGATGGCTTGTCCTTTGTCCTGAGGTGATTATGCGTTGGTTGTTTTTGCTCTTACTTGTCCTTAACGCCTTCTACTACATTTGGCATCAGCAAGAAGCGCCGTTGCGCGCCAAAGATGTCACGCCCTTAAGCCTTTATAAGGGGGGGCAGCAGGACATCCGCTTGCTCAGTGAGTCCTCTGATGCCGTGGTGCGCAGAGATCGTGCAAAAGCAGCAGAGGCGCAAAATACCTGTTTGTACATCGGTGGTTTCGCGGATCAGCGACAGGCTCAGACTGTAGAGCAGCGGCTCACAAGCCTGGATATAAAGGCCAAGCTTCAATTGCTGAATACGGCTGAAGCTTCCGGCTATTGGCTGCGCGTAGCCCCTGAAAGCCGACGCCTGGCTGAGGATCTGCCTTTTGAGAACCTTGCTAAGGAATTCAATGAGTTAAAACATAAAATAATGTTGTGCGAAGGCGTTGCATCTCTCGAATAGTTTGCATAGAATGGCGCCCGCTTCGCAGTGAAGACCTTTAAGGTCTACAGCGTGAAGCGAAGGTCAATGCAGCTAACCTCATATTTTTAAATGAGAAAATGCTTGACAGAAGGTCGGCGTAATGTAAAATGCCGGCTCGCTTAGGAGGGGTTCCCGAGCGGCCAAAGGGATCAGACTGTAAATCTGACGTCTACGACTTCGAAGGTTCGAATCCTTCCCCCTCCACCATTTTTAGCGTGAGCTGCAAGCTCCGCGGGTATAGTTTAGTGGTAGAACCTCAGCCTTCCAAGCTGATGATGCGGGTTCGATTCCCGCTACCCGCTCCAAGTTTGCAGGTTGTGCAAGGTGTTTCGCTCTTGTAGCTCAGTTGGTAGAGCACACCCTTGGTAAGGGTGAGGTCAGCGGTTCAAATCCGCTCAAGAGCTCCATATGACAAGGCAGATATGAAAATATCTGCCTTTGTTTTAACAGCTGCCTCGGCTTGTTGGTGTTGCGTCTGGCTTTATCGTCGGGTGATTTCAAGTCTAGTGGGGTTGGTTGTTGTAAAGTCTTTTTCAGGCCTGCATAATGGTCGGCCTGATTTTGTTTTAGGTCAGTAGCTCAATTGGCAGAGCGACGGTCTCCAAAACCGTAGGTTGGGGGTTCGATTCCCTCCTGACCTGCCAGATTCACGTGGTGTATCTGGCTTTCTTTTCACAGGATCTTCATAGATGACTCCTAAGGCTGAAGCTCAAAGCTCTCGTTTCGATCTGGTCAAGTGGCTCGCTGTAGTTGCCTTGGTGGTCGTAGGCGTTGTTGGCAATCAGTACTATTCTGCTTCGCCGATCCTGTACCGCGTCCTCGCTTTGCTTGCTCTTGCTGCTGTTGCTGCCTTTGTAGGCCTGCAGACTGCTAAAGGCAAGTCTTTCGCGGTCCTGGTAAAGGAAGCTCGCACCGAAATTCGTAAAGTCGTTTGGCCGACTCGCCAAGAAACCACGCAGACCACGTTGATTGTTGTGGCTGTTGTTCTGGTTATGGCGTTGCTGTTGTGGGGGCTTGATTCCCTGCTCGGCTGGCTTGTTTCCTTGATTGTTGGCTAAGGGTGTCCCGTGGCTAAGCGTTGGTACGTTGTGCATGCTTACTCGGGTTACGAGAAGCATGTTATGCGCTCTTTGCTAGAGCGCGTAAAGCTGGCAGGCATGGAAGATGGCTTCGGCGAAATTCTGGTTCCCACTGAAGAAGTGGTTGAAATGCGGAATGGCCAGAAGCGCAAAAGCGAACGCAAGTTCTTCCCTGGCTATGTGCTGGTTCAGATGGACATGAATGAAGGTACTTGGCACTTGGTCAAGGATACCCCTCGTGTTATGGGCTTTATCGGCGGTACCGCTGACAAGCCTGCTCCTATCACTGACAAAGAGGCAGAAGCGATTCTGCGTCGCGTTGCTGATGGTAGTGACAAGCCTAAGCCGAAGACGTTGTTCGAGCCGGGTGAGGTTGTTCGTGTCACAGATGGTCCGTTTGCTGATTTCAACGGTACTGTCGAAGAAGTTAACTACGAAAAGAGCCGGATCCAAGTGGCGGTGCTCATTTTCGGTCGCTCTACTCCGGTGGAGCTAGAGTTCAGTCAGGTCGAGAAGGTCTAGCTGAACAAGCATCCCAACCCCGCAGCCTTAGGCTGTGGGGTTTTGTCGTCACTGGGATAAACGCGCAAGTAACCGGGGAGCCTTTCGAGGCGTTTGAACCCGTAATTGGAGTGCCTCATGGCCAAGAAGATTACCGCTTACATCAAGCTGCAAGTGAAGGCCGCTCAGGCCAACCCTAGTCCACCTGTCGGCCCGGCTCTGGGTCAGCACGGCGTGAACATCATGGAATTCTGCAAGGCCTTCAACGCCCGTACTCAGGGTCTTGAGCCAGGTCTGCCGACTCCAGTGATCATCACTGTATACAGCGACCGTAGCTTCACCTTCGAAACCAAGTCGACCCCGGCTTCGGTTCTGTTGAAGAAAGCTGCTGGTCTGACTAGCGGTTCCGCTCGTCCTAACACCGTTAAGGTTGGCACCGTGACTCGTGCTCAGCTGGAAGAAATCGCGAAAACCAAAAACGCGGATCTGACTGCAGCTGATATGGATGCAGCCGTGCGTACCATCGCCGGTTCTGCTCGTAGCATGGGCCTTAACGTGGAGGGTGTGTAATGGCTAAGCTGACCAAGCGCCAAAAGGCTATCGCTGGCAAAATCGAAGCGGGCAAGTCCTACAACTTTGTAGACGCTGCTGCCCTGCTGACCGAGCTGTCGACTGTCAAGTTCAGCGAGTCCGTTGACGTTGCTGTAAACCTGGGTGTTGACCCACGTAAATCCGACCAGGTCGTTCGTAGCGCAACTGTGCTGCCACACGGTACTGGCAAGACTGTACGTGTAGCTGTCTTCACTCAAGGCCCAGCAGCTGAAGCTGCTCTGGCCGCTGGCGCTGATCGCGTTGGCATGGACGACCTGGCTGCCGAAATGAAAGGCGGCGACCTGAACTATGACGTAGTTATTGCTTCCCCGGATGCAATGCGCGTTGTAGGTCAGTTGGGTCAGATCCTGGGTCCACGTGGCCTGATGCCTAACCCTAAAGTTGGCACCGTAACTCCAGACGTAGCTACCGCGGTTAAAAACGCCAAGGCTGGTCAGGTTCGTTATCGCACCGACAAAAACGGCATCATTCACACCTCCGTTGGCAAAGTCGGCTTTGATGCCGTCAAGCTGAAGGAAAACGTTGAAGCCCTGATCGCTGATCTGAAGCGTATCAAGCCAGCTTCCTCGAAAGGTATCTACGTCAAGCGCGTTACCCTGAGCACCACTATGGGCCCAGGTCTGGTCATCGACCAAGGCTCGCTGGACGTATAAGACACAGATTGGCGCGAGAGATCGCGTCAATTGAAAAAATTGGGGTCCCTGCCTGGCGGGGGCTATCCAAGACCGTAGGCGACGCAAGTCTTAAACCACAAGCCTACGCAGATGGTGCTCCCGGTTCCTTACCGAATCAGACACCAAAACGACATCCGGCTCCGGCCAGATGAAACGGTAACAAGCAGGAGTTAAACCCGTGGCAATTAATCTCGAAGACAAGAAGGCCATCGTCGCTGAAGTCAACGAGGCTGCCAAAGCTGCTCTGTCCGCTGTCGTGGCTGATGCCCGTGGTGTGACAGTAGGCGCTATGACCGGACTCCGTAAAGAGGCTCGTGAAGCTGGCGTATACGTACGTGTTGTACGTAACACCCTGCTCAAGCGCGCTGTTGCTGACACTGAATACAGTGTCCTCAACGACGTGTTCACCGGCCCGACCCTGATTGCGTTCTCCACCGACCATCCTGGCGCTGCTGCCCGTTTGTTCAAAGAGTTCGCCAAGGGTCAGGATAAGTTCGAGATCAAGGCAGCTGCGTTCGAGGGCAAGTTCCTCGCAGCTAACCAAATCGACGTACTGGCAACACTGCCGACCCGTAACGAAGCTATTTCCCAGCTGATGAGCGTGATTCAAGGCGCTACCAGCAAGCTGGCTCGTACTCTGGCCGCAGTTCGCGAGCAAAAAGAAGCTGCCGCAGCCTAAGGCTGAGCAACTTCTCTCGCGGTTTTTTGTTTATTTCGATGGCCGAGTAGGCCGTCCCCCAATTCAGGAAATACAGCAATGTCTATCTCCCAAGACGATATCCTCAACGCCGTAGCTGAAATGTCGGTTCTGCAGGTTGTTGAGCTGATCAAAGCTTTCGAAGAAAAATTCGGCGTTTCCGCTGCCGCTGCTTCCGCTGGCCCAGCTGTTGCTGCTGTTGCTGCTGAAGAGCAAACCGAATTCAACGTCATGCTGCTGGAAGCTGGCGAGAAGAAAGTAAACGTGATCAAGGCAGTACGTGAACTGACCGGTCTGGGCCTGAAAGAAGCCAAGGCTGTAGTTGACGGCGCTCCTGCCCAGGTTCTGGAAGCAGTGTCGAAAGACGCAGCTGACAAAGCCAAAGCAGCACTGGAAGAAGCAGGCGCTAAAGTCGAGCTGAAGTAAGCATCGACCTTGCGTCTCCAGCCCAAGCGTTAAGCTGAAGGCTGATGGCTGGTGGCTCTTGCCACCGGCCTTTTTCCGTTCTTGGCTGTCGACTCGGTCGCCGCCATTAACGCGCTGTAGCCACCCGATGCGGTGGTGCAAACCATGGGGTTTGCGAGATTTTCTGGCTGCTCCCGTCGGGAGGGCCAAACAAGCAGGTGACCAAGCTGGGGAACGCTGATGGCTTACTCATATACTGAGAAAAAACGTATCCGCAAGGACTTTAGCAAGTTGCCGGACGTCATGGATGTCCCGTACCTTCTGGCTATCCAGCTGGATTCGTATCGTGAATTCTTGCAGGCGGGAGCGACCAAAGATCAGTTCCGCGACGTGGGCCTGCATGCGGCCTTCAAATCCGTTTTCCCGATCATCAGCTACTCCGGCAATGCTGCGCTGGAGTACGTCGGTTATCGCCTGGGCGAACCGGCATTTGATGTCAAAGAATGCGTGTTGCGCGGTGTTACTTACGCCGTACCTTTGCGGGTAAAAGTGCGCCTGATCATTTTCGACAAAGAATCGTCGAACAAAGCGATCAAGGACATCAAAGAGCAAGAAGTCTACATGGGCGAAATCCCATTGATGACTGAGAACGGTACCTTCGTTATCAACGGTACCGAGCGTGTGATCGTTTCCCAGCTGCACCGTTCCCCGGGCGTGTTCTTCGACCACGACCGCGGCAAGACGCACAGCTCCGGCAAGCTCCTGTACTCCGCGCGGATCATTCCGTACCGCGGTTCGTGGTTGGACTTCGAGTTCGACCCGAAAGACTGCGTGTTCGTGCGTATCGACCGTCGTCGCAAGCTGCCTGCCTCGGTACTGCTGCGCGCGCTCGGCTACACCACTGAGCAAGTGCTGGACGCTTTCTATACCACCAACGTGTTCAGCCTGAAGGATGAAACCCTCAAGCTGGAGCTGATCGCTTCGCGTCTGCGTGGTGAAATTGCCGTCCTGGACATCCAGGATGAAAAAGGCAAGGTCATTGTTGAAGCTGGCCGCCGTATCACTGCGCGCCACATCAACCAGATCGAAAAAGCCGGTATCAAAGAGCTGGAAGTGCCTCTGGACTACGTCCTGGGTCGTACTACCGCCAAGGTCATCGTTCACCCGGCTACAGGCGAAATCCTGGCTGAGTGCAACACCGAGCTGAACACCGAGATCCTGGCCAAAATCGCCAAGGCTCAGGTCGTTCGCATCGAGACCCTGTACACCAACGACATCGACTGCGGTCCGTTCATCTCCGACACGCTGAAGATCGACTCCACCAGCAACCAATTGGAAGCGCTGGTCGAGATCTATCGCATGATGCGTCCTGGTGAGCCACCAACCAAGGACGCTGCCGAGACCCTGTTCAACAACCTGTTCTTCAGTCCTGAGCGCTATGACCTGTCTGCGGTCGGCCGGATGAAGTTCAACCGTCGTATCGGTCGTACCGAAATCGAAGGTTCGGGCGTGCTGTGCAAGGAAGACATCGTCGCGGTACTGAAGACCCTGGTCGACATCCGTAACGGTAAAGGCATCGTCGATGACATCGACCACCTGGGTAACCGTCGTGTTCGCTGTGTAGGCGAAATGGCCGAAAACCAGTTCCGCGTTGGCCTGGTACGTGTTGAGCGTGCGGTCAAAGAGCGTCTGTCGATGGCTGAAAGCGAAGGCCTGATGCCGCAAGACCTGATCAACGCCAAGCCAGTGGCTGCAGCGGTGAAAGAGTTCTTCGGTTCCAGCCAGCTCTCGCAGTTCATGGACCAGAACAACCCGCTCTCCGAGATCACCCACAAGCGCCGTGTTTCTGCACTGGGCCCGGGCGGTCTGACCCGTGAGCGTGCTGGCTTTGAAGTGCGTGACGTACACCCGACGCACTACGGTCGTGTTTGCCCGATCGAAACGCCGGAAGGTCCGAACATCGGTCTGATCAACTCCCTGGCTGCTTATGCGCGCACCAACCAGTACGGCTTCCTCGAGAGCCCGTACCGCGTGGTGAAAGACGCTCTGGTCACCGACGAGATCGTGTTCCTGTCCGCCATCGAAGAAGCTGATCACGTGATCGCTCAGGCTTCGGCCACGATGAACGACAAGAAAGTCCTGATCGACGAGCTGGTAGCTGTTCGTCACTTGAACGAGTTCACCGTCAAGGCGCCGGAAGACGTCACCTTGATGGACGTTTCGCCGAAGCAGGTAGTTTCGGTTGCAGCGTCGCTGATCCCGTTCCTGGAGCACGATGACGCCAACCGTGCGTTGATGGGTTCCAACATGCAGCGTCAAGCTGTACCGACCCTGCGCGCTGACAAGCCGCTGGTAGGTACCGGCATGGAGCGTAACGTAGCCCGTGACTCCGGCGTTTGCGTCGTGGCTCGTCGTGGCGGCGTGATCGACTCTGTTGATGCCAGCCGTATTGTGGTTCGTGTTGCCGATGACGAAGTTGAAACTGGCGAAGCCGGTGTCGACATCTACAACCTGACCAAATACACCCGCTCGAACCAGAACACCTGCATCAACCAGCGTCCGCTGGTGAGCAAGGGTGATCGCGTTCAGCGTAGCGACATCATGGCCGACGGCCCGTCCACCGATATGGGTGAACTGGCACTGGGTCAGAACATGCGCATCGCATTCATGGCATGGAACGGCTTCAACTTCGAAGACTCCATCTGCCTGTCCGAGCGTGTTGTTCAAGAAGACCGTTTTACCACGATCCACATTCAGGAACTGACCTGTGTGGCCCGTGACACCAAGCTTGGGCCAGAGGAAATCACTGCAGACATCCCCAACGTGGGTGAAGCTGCACTGAACAAACTGGACGAAGCCGGTATTGTTTACGTAGGTGCTGAAGTAGGCGCAGGCGACATCCTGGTCGGTAAGGTCACTCCGAAAGGCGAGACCCAACTGACTCCGGAAGAGAAGCTGTTGCGCGCCATCTTCGGTGAAAAAGCCAGCGACGTTAAAGACACCTCCCTGCGTGTACCTACCGGTACCAAAGGTACTGTCATCGACGTACAGGTCTTCACCCGTGACGGCGTCGAGCGTGATGCTCGAGCACTGTCCATCGAGAAGACCCAGCTCGACGAGATCCGCAAGGACCTGAACGAAGAGTTCCGTATCGTTGAAGGCGCGACCTTCGAACGTCTGCGCTCCGCCCTGGTAGGCCACAAGGCTGAAGGCGGCGCAGGTCTGAAGAAAGGTCAGGACATCACCGACGAAATCCTCGACGGTCTTGAGCACGGCCAGTGGTTCAAACTGCGCATGGCTGAAGACGCTCTGAACGAGCAGCTCGAGAAGGCCCAGGCCTACATCGTTGATCGCCGCCGTCTGCTGGACGACAAGTTCGAAGACAAGAAGCGCAAACTGCAGCAGGGCGATGACCTGGCTCCAGGCGTGCTGAAAATCGTCAAGGTTTACCTGGCAATCCGTCGCCGCATCCAGCCGGGCGACAAGATGGCCGGTCGTCACGGTAACAAAGGTGTGGTCTCCGTGATCATGCCGGTTGAAGACATGCCGCACGATGCCAATGGCACCCCGGTCGACGTCGTCCTCAACCCGTTGGGCGTACCTTCGCGTATGAACGTTGGTCAGATCCTTGAAACCCACCTGGGCCTCGCGGCCAAAGGTCTGGGCGAGAAGATCAACCGTATGATCGAGGAGCAGCGCAAGGTCGCAGACCTGCGTAAGTTCCTGCACGAGATCTACAACGAGATCGGCGGTCGCAACGAAGAGCTGGACACCTTCTCCGACCAGGAAATCCTGGATCTGGCGAAGAACCTGCGCGGCGGTGTTCCAATGGCTACCCCGGTGTTTGACGGTGCCAAGGAAAGCGAAATCAAGGCCATGCTGAAACTGGCAGACCTGCCAGAAAGCGGCCAGATGCAGCTGTTCGACGGCCGTACCGGCAACAAGTTCGAGCGCCCGGTTACTGTTGGCTACATGTACATGCTGAAGCTGAACCACTTGGTAGACGACAAGATGCACGCTCGTTCTACCGGTTCGTACAGCCTCGTTACCCAGCAGCCGCTGGGTGGTAAGGCTCAGTTCGGTGGTCAGCGTTTCGGGGAGATGGAGGTCTGGGCACTGGAAGCATACGGTGCTGCTTACACTCTGCAAGAAATGCTCACAGTGAAGTCGGACGATGTGAACGGTCGGACCAAGATGTACAAAAACATCGTGGACGGCGATCACCGTATGGAGCCGGGCATGCCCGAGTCCTTCAACGTGTTGATCAAAGAAATTCGTTCCCTCGGCATCGATATCGATCTGGAAACCGAATAACACGTGACGCGAATCGAGAGCGGGGCTGTTTAGCCCGCTCTCTGCTCCGCCAGGAGGAAAGGCCTTGAAAGACCTACTGAATTTGCTGAAAAACCAGGGTCAAGTCGAAGAGTTCGACGCCATCCGTATTGGATTGGCATCGCCTGAGATGATCCGTTCGTGGTCGTTCGGTGAAGTTAAAAAGCCGGAAACCATCAACTACCGTACGTTCAAACCTGAGCGTGACGGCCTGTTCTGCGCCAAGATCTTTGGCCCGGTAAAGGATTACGAGTGCCTGTGCGGTAAGTACAAGCGCTTGAAGCACCGTGGCGTTATCTGCGAGAAGTGCGGCGTTGAAGTTGCATTGGCCAAGGTTCGTCGTGAGCGCATGGCGCACATCGAACTGGCTTCGCCGGTTGCCCACATCTGGTTCCTGAAATCGCTGCCGTCCCGTATCGGCTTGCTGATGGACATGACCCTGCGTGATATCGAGCGCGTTCTCTATTTCGAGAGCTATGTCGTTATCGATCCAGGCATGACCACCCTTGAAAAAGGTCAGCTGCTGAACGACGAGCAGTACTTCGAAGCGCTGGAAGAGTTTGGCGACGATTTCGATGCCCGCATGGGTGCCGAAGCTGTCCGCGAACTGCTGCACGCTATCGACCTGGAGCACGAGATTGGCCGCCTGCGTGAAGAAATTCCGCAAACCAACTCCGAAACCAAGATCAAGAAACTGTCCAAGCGTCTGAAGTTGATGGAAGCCTTCCAGGGTTCCGGCAACTTGCCAGAGTGGATGGTACTGACCGTTCTGCCGGTTCTGCCGCCAGACCTGCGTCCGCTGGTACCGTTGGACGGTGGTCGTTTCGCGACGTCCGACCTCAACGACCTGTACCGCCGCGTGATCAACCGTAACAACCGCTTGAAGCGCCTGCTTGATCTGTCCGCTCCGGACATCATCGTGCGCAACGAAAAGCGTATGTTGCAAGAAGCTGTCGATGCCCTGCTCGACAACGGTCGTCGTGGCCGCGCTATCACCGGTTCGAACAAGCGTCCTCTGAAATCCTTGGCTGACATGATCAAGGGTAAGCAAGGTCGTTTCCGTCAGAACTTGCTCGGTAAGCGTGTTGACTACTCCGGTCGTTCGGTAATTACCGTAGGCCCGACCCTGCGTCTGCACCAGTGCGGTCTGCCTAAGAAGATGGCACTTGAGCTGTTCAAGCCATTCATCTTCGGCAAGCTGGAAATGCGCGGTCTCGCGACCACCATCAAAGCGGCCAAGAAAATGGTCGAGCGCGAACTACCTGAGGTTTGGGACGTTCTCGCTGAAGTGATCCGCGAACACCCGGTTCTCCTCAACCGTGCACCGACCCTTCACCGTCTGGGGATCCAGGCGTTTGAACCGGTACTGATCGAAGGTAAGGCTATCCAGCTGCACCCTCTGGTCTGTGCTGCGTACAACGCCGACTTCGACGGCGACCAAATGGCCGTGCACGTACCGCTGACACTGGAAGCCCAGTTGGAAGCGCGTGCGTTGATGATGTCGACCAACAACATCCTGTCGCCAGCCAACGGTGAGCCAATCATCGTTCCGTCGCAGGACGTTGTACTGGGTCTGTACTACATGACCCGTGAAGCGATCAACGCCAAAGGCGAAGGTCGTGTGTTCGCTGACCTGCAAGAAGTTGACCGTGTGTTCCGTGCCGGCGAAGCCGCACTGCACGCCAAGGTCAAAGTGCGGATCAACGAAACCGTCAACGACCGTGACGGCGGCAGCGTGAGCAACACTCGTATCGTCGACACCACTGTCGGCCGTGCGCTGTTGTACCAGGTTGTGCCAAAAGGTCTGTCGTACGACGTCGTCAACCTGCCGATGAAGAAAAAGGCGATCTCCAAGCTGATCAACCAGTGCTACCGCGTGGTTGGTTTGAAAGAGACCGTGATCTTCGCTGACCAGTTGATGTATACCGGTTTTGCTTATTCGACCATCTCCGGCGTTTCCATCGGTGTTAACGACTTCGTTATCCCGGATGAAAAAGCTCGCATCATCGCGGCTGCAACCGATGAAGTGAAAGAGATCGAAAGCCAGTACGCCTCCGGCCTGGTAACCCAGGGCGAGAAGTACAACAAGGTAATCGACCTCTGGTCGAAGGCGAACGACGAAGTTTCCAAGGCGATGATGGCCAACCTCTCGAAAGAGAAAGTCATCGACCGTCACGGCGACGAAGTTGACCAAGAGTCCTTCAACTCGATGTACATGATGGCTGACTCGGGCGCACGGGGTTCTGCTGCGCAGATCCGTCAGCTCGCCGGTATGCGTGGCTTGATGGCCAAGCCGGACGGCTCCATCATCGAAACGCCGATTACTGCGAACTTCCGTGAAGGTTTGAGCGTACTCCAGTACTTCATCTCGACTCACGGTGCTCGTAAGGGTCTTGCGGATACCGCGTTGAAAACTGCTAACTCCGGTTACCTGACTCGTCGTCTGGTAGACGTTGCACAAGATCTGGTTGTAACCGAGATCGATTGCGGCACCGAGCATGGCCTGCTGATGACACCGCACATTGAAGGCGGTGACGTTGTAGAGCCGCTGGGTGAGCGCGTATTGGGTCGTGTTATTGCCCGTGACGTATTCAAGCCAGGTACCGAGGAAGTTATTGTTCCTGCCGGCACCCTGGTAGACGAGAAGTGGGTCGAGTTCATCGAGCTCAACAGCATCGACGAAGTGATCGTTCGCTCCCCGATCAGCTGCGAAACCCGCTACGGCATCTGTGCCAAGTGCTACGGCCGTGACTTGGCTCGTGGTCACCAGGTGAACATCGGTGAAGCGGTCGGCGTTATCGCTGCCCAGTCCATCGGTGAGCCGGGTACCCAGCTGACCATGCGTACGTTCCACATCGGTGGTGCGGCAAGCCGGACCTCCGCAGCCGACAGCGTTCAGGTGAAGAATGGCGGTACCGTCCGTCTGCACAACCTGAAACACGTTGAGCGAGTGGATGGCCACCTGGTTGCTGTGTCCCGTTCCGGTGAGCTGGCAATCGCTGATGACTACGGTCGTGAGCGCGAGCGTTACAAGCTGCCGTACGGTGCTGTGATTTCGGTTAAAGAAGGTGACAAGGTCGACGCTGGCGCAATCGTGGCCAAGTGGGATCCGCACACTCACCCAATCGTTACCGAAATGAAAGGTACCGTGACCTACGTGGGCATGGAAGAAGGCATCACGATCAAGCGTCAGACTGACGAATTGACCGGTATGACCAACATTGAAGTACTCGACGCGAAAGATCGTCCAGCTGCCGGTAAAGACATCCGTCCTGCCGTGAAGATGGTCGATGACAACGGCAAGGACTTGTTGCTGCCAGGCACTGACGTAATCGCTCAGTACTTCCTGCCAGCCAACGCCCTGGTCGGTGTAGCGGATGGTGCGAAGATCGCGATCGGTGATGTTATCGCGCGTATCCCGCAAGAGACTTCGAAAACTCGAGACATCACCGGTGGTCTGCCGCGTGTTGCCGACTTGTTCGAAGCGCGTCGTCCGAAAGAAGCGTCGATTCTGGCTGAAGTCAGCGGCACCATCGCGTTCGGTAAAGAGACCAAGGGCAAGCGCCGTCTGGTCATTACTCCGAACGACGGTACCGATCCGTATGAAGAGCTGATTCCGAAGTGGCGTCACCTGAACGTCTTCGAAGGCGAACAGGTAAACCGCGGCGAAGTTATCTCCGACGGCCCGAGCGATCCACACGACATCCTGCGTCTGCTGGGTGTGAGTGCGCTGGCCAAGTACATCGTTAACGAGATCCAGGACGTTTACCGCCTGCAGGGCGTGAAGATCAACGATAAGCACATCGAGACCATCCTGCGTCAGATGCTGCGTAAAGTTGAGATCGCTGAATCCGGCGATTCCAGTTTCATCAAGGGCGACCAGATGGAACTGACTCACGTACTGGTAGAGAACGAGCGTCTGGGCGCGGAAGACAAGTTTGTCTCCAAGTTCACTCGCGTGCTGCTGGGTATCACCAAGGCGTCGTTGTCCACTGAGTCGTTCATCTCGGCGGCCTCCTTCCAGGAGACCACTCGTGTACTGACCGAAGCAGCGGTAACCGGCAAGCGCGATTACCTGCGCGGCCTGAAAGAGAACGTGGTTGTGGGTCGTCTGATCCCGGCCGGTACCGGTTTGGCTTACCACAGCGAGCGTAAGCGTCGCCGTGATGCTGACAAGCCGCTGCGCGTAAGCGCCAGTGAAGTGGAAGCTGCACTGACCGAAGCGCTGAACTCTAGCGGTAACTGAGTTCTGCACTAGATAAGTCTGGGCCCCGGCAGCCCCACTCGTCGGATCGAGGCATTTTTGCCCCGGTTCGGGGAGTGGGGATGTCGGGGCCTTGCCTTGACTGGGGGCAAGATCCTCTTTAGACTCTTGTACCCCTAAATTTGGCGGGAATTCGTTCCTGCCATTTTGCTTTTCTTGCAAGACAATAGCGTCGCAAGACAACAGTGGAGCTAGTAGATGGCAACTATCAACCAGCTGGTACGTCAGCCGCGTAAGCGTATCGTCGAGAAATCCGACGTACCTGCGCTGCAGAACTGCCCGCAACGTCGTGGCGTATGCACCCGTGTGTATACCACCACGCCGAAAAAACCTAACTCGGCACTGCGTAAAGTATGCCGTGTGCGCCTGACCAACGGTTTCGAGGTTTCCTCGTACATCGGTGGTGAAGGTCACAACCTGCAAGAGCACAGCGTGGTACTGATCCGCGGCGGTCGTGTAAAAGACTTGCCAGGTGTTCGTTACCACACCGTACGCGGCTCCTTGGATACTTCCGGCGTTAAAGGTCGTAACCAGGGTCGTTCGAAGTACGGTACCAAGAAGCCTAAGTAGTAGCGGCTTTTTGTAAAACTGAATCATCTTATTTTCTGAGTCGATAAGAGTAAGGTCGGAGGCGTCCCGCAAGGGCACCGATTCCGAACGAACCTGAAGACCGTTTGAGGGCTTATCCATGCCAAGAAGACGCGTAGCAGCCAAGCGCGAAGTGCTTGACGATCCAAAATACGGAAGCCAAATCCTGGCCAAGTTCATGAACCACGTGATGGAAAGCGGCAAGAAAGCCGTTGCCGAGCGTATCGTTTATGGCGCGCTGGAAAAGGTTAAAGAACGCAAGAACAGCGACCCCCTGGAAATCTTCGAGAAAGCTCTCGACGCCATCGCTCCGCTGGTCGAAGTGAAGTCGCGCCGTGTAGGCGGTGCTACTTACCAGGTTCCGGTCGAAGTTCGCCCGTCCCGTCGTAACGCTCTGGCAATGCGCTGGTTGGTAGACTTCGCCCGTAAGCGCGGCGAGAAGTCTATGGCTCTGCGTTTGGCCGGCGAGCTGTTGGACGCTGCTGAAGGTAAAGGTGCTGCTGTTAAGAAGCGTGAAGACGTGCACCGTATGGCTGAAGCTAACAAAGCTTTCTCGCACTACCGCTTCTAATCTTAGCTTCACTAATTTTGCGAGGGCTTTATGGCTCGTACTACTCCGATTAGCCGCTACCGTAACATCGGTATCGTTGCTCACGTGGATGCTGGTAAAACCACCACCACCGAGCGCGTACTGTTTTACACCGGCAAAAGTCACAAAATGGGCGAGGTGCATGACGGCGCCGCGACCACAGACTGGATGGTTCAGGAGCAGGAGCGTGGTATTACCATTACTTCTGCTGCTATTACCGCCTTCTGGAAAGGTTCCGAGAAGCAGTACAAAGACGAGCATCGCTTCAACGTAATCGATACCCCAGGCCACGTAGACTTCACCATTGAAGTTGAACGTTCCCTGCGCGTACTCGACGGCGCTGTCGTTGTGTTCTGCGGTACCTCGGGTGTTGAGCCTCAGTCGGAAACCGTATGGCGTCAAGCCAACAAGTACGGCGTTCCACGTCTTGTTTACGTAAACAAGATGGACCGTGCTGGTGCCAACTTCCTGCGCGTGATCGGTCAGATCAAGCAGCGTCTGGGTCACACCCCGGTGCCAATTCAATTGGCTATCGGTTCCGAGGACAACTTCCAGGGTCAGATCGATCTGATCAATATGGAAGCTGTTTACTGGAATGATTCCGACAAAGGTATGGTTCCTGTTCGTAAGCCTATCCCTGCAGAGTTGCAGGAACTGGCTGACGAGTGGCGCAACAATATGGTTGAGGCTGCTGCCGAAGCCAGCGAAGAGCTGATGAACAAGTACCTCGAAGGTGAAGAACTCACCAACGTGGAAATCAAGGCTGCTCTGCGTCAGCGTACTATTGCTGGTGAGATCGTCTTGGCTGTTTGCGGTTCTTCGTTCAAGAACAAGGGTGTTCCCCTGGTTCTCGACGCCGTTATCGACTACCTGCCGGCTCCAACCGACATTCCTGCTATCAAGGGTACCAACCCTGATAACGAGGAAGAAGAGATGGAGCGTCACGCCGATGACAGCGAGCCTTTCTCGGCTCTGGCGTTCAAGATCGCAACTGACCCATTCGTGGGTACTTTGACCTTCGTCCGCGTTTACTCGGGCGTGTTGGCCTCCGGCGACGGCGTGATCAACTCGGTTAAAGGCAAGAAAGAGCGCGTGGGTCGTATGGTGCAAATGCACGCAAACGCCCGTGAAGAGATCAAGGAAGTGCGCGCTGGTGACATCGCGGCCCTGATCGGCATGAAGGACGTCACCACTGGTGAGACTTTGTGCGACGCTGCCAAGCCAATCATCCTGGTTCGTATGGACTTCCCGGAGCCGGTTATTTCGGTTGCCGTAGAGCCTAAGACCAAGGATGACCAGGAAAAAATGGGTATCGCTCTGGGCAAACTTGCTCAGGAAGATCCATCTTTCCGCGTCAAGACTGATGAAGAGACTGGTCAAACGATCATCTCCGGCATGGGCGAGCTGCACCTGGACATCCTGGTTGACCGGATGCGCCGTGAGTTCAACGTCGAAGCCAACATCGGTAAGCCTCAGGTTTCCTATCGTGAGCGCATCACGAAGAACTGTGAAATCGAAGGCAAGTTCGTTCGTCAGTCCGGCGGTCGTGGTCAGTTCGGTCACTGCTGGATCCGTTTTGCTCCTGCTGACGAAGGTCAGGAAGGTCTGCAATTCGTGAACGAAGTGGTAGGTGGTGTTGTTCCTAAGGAATACATCCCTGCCATCCAGAAGGGTATCGAAGAGCAGATGAAGAACGGTGTTGTTGCCGGCTATCCGCTGATCGGCCTGAAAGCAACCGTTTTTGACGGTTCTTACCACGACGTCGACTCCAACGAGATGGCGTTTAAGGTGGCTGCTTCCATGGCAACCAAGCAACTGGCCCAGAAGGGCGGTGGTGAGTTGCTTGAGCCAATCATGGCGGTAGAAGTTGTTACACCTGAAGACTATATGGGTGATGTCATGGGCGACCTTAACCGTCGTCGCGGCATGATCTTGGGTATGGAAGACACGGTTTCCGGCAAAGTGATTCGCGCCGAGGTTCCGCTGGGTGAGATGTTCGGTTATGCGACCGACGTTCGCTCCATGTCCCAGGGTCGCGCAAGCTACTCTATGGAATTCAAAAAATACAACACAGCTCCGGCGCACATCGCTGAAACTGTATCCAAAAAACAAGGCTGATTCAGTCCTTTAGGCAAGGAGTTAATTGTCGTGGCTAAAGAAAAATTTGATCGTTCCCTACCGCACGTCAACGTTGGCACCATCGGTCACGTTGACCACGGTAAAACCACTCTGACTGCTGCTCTGACTCGCGTTTGCTCCGAAGTTTTCGGTTCCGCAATCGTTGATTTCGATAAAATCGACAGCGCGCCAGAAGAAAAAGCTCGTGGTATCACCATCAACACCGCGCACGTTGAATACAACTCGCTGATCCGTCACTACGCTCACGTTGACTGCCCAGGTCACGCTGACTATGTGAAGAACATGATCACCGGTGCTGCTCAAATGGACGGCGCTATCCTGGTTTGCTCGGCCGCTGATGGTCCGATGCCACAAACCCGTGAGCACATCCTGCTGTCCCGTCAGGTAGGCGTTCCGTACATCGTGGTTTACCTGAACAAGGCTGACCTGGTAGACGACGCTGAGCTGCTGGAACTGGTTGAGATGGAAGTGCGCGATCTGCTGAGCACTTACGACTTCCCAGGCGACGACACTCCGATCATCATCGGTTCTGCTCGTATGGCTCTGGAAGGCAAAGACGACAACGAAATGGGCACCACGTCCGTTCGTAAACTGGTTGAGACTCTGGACAGCTACATCCCAGATCCAGTCCGTGTTATCGACAAGCCGTTCCTGATGCCAATCGAAGACGTATTCTCGATCTCCGGTCGCGGTACTGTTGTAACTGGTCGTATCGAGCGCGGTATCGTTAAGGTTCAAGATCCACTGGAAATCGTTGGTCTGCGTGACACTACCGTCACCACCTGCACCGGTGTTGAAATGTTCCGTAAACTGCTCGACGAAGGTCGTGCTGGCGAGAACTGCGGCGTTCTGCTGCGTGGTACTAAGCGTGACGACGTTGAGCGTGGCCAGGTTCTGGTTAAGCCAGGTTCGGTTAAGCCGCACACCAAGTTCGAAGCTGAAGTGTACGTGCTGAGCAAAGAAGAAGGCGGTCGTCACACTCCGTTCTTCAAAGGCTACCGTCCACAGTTCTACTTCCGTACTACCGACGTAACTGGTAACTGCGAACTGCCGGAAGGCGTAGAAATGGTAATGCCAGGCGACAACATCAAAATGGTTGTCACCCTGATCAAAACCATCGCTATGGAAGACGGTCTGCGTTTCGCAATCCGTGAAGGCGGCCGTACCGTTGGTGCTGGCGTTGTAGCTAAAATCATCGAGTAATTATCTCTTCTGAGGTAGCTCTGATGTTTTGAAAAGGCCCCCGCTCAGCGGGGGCCTTTTTTATTGGGTTGACACCTATCAGGGCCGTCTATAGAATTGCGCCTCCTTTTAACGGGCGTATTGCGCTCGCTGGGAATAGCAGCCGGAGTCTGAAATCCAATGCAAAATCAGCAAATCCGTATCAGGTTGAAGGCTTTTGACCATCGCCTGATCGACCAATCCACCCAGGAAATCGTGGAAACCGCGAAACGTACTGGTGCACAAGTGCGTGGTCCAATTCCACTGCCTACCCGTAAAGAGCGGTTCACCGTTCTGGTCTCCCCGCACGTCAACAAAGACGCGCGTGACCAGTACGAGATCCGTACTCATAAGCGCGTACTGGACATCGTCCAGCCAACGGATAAAACCGTTGATGCACTTATGAAGCTCGATCTGGCGGCCGGTGTGGAAGTACAGATCAGCCTCGGCTAAGACTTGGGTCTTAGTCGTGTAACGCTCTGAAATGGGCGGCCATAGCGGGTGAAAGCCCCGTACACTCATGAGGTTTACAACATGACTATTGGTGTAGTCGGTCGTAAATGCGGTATGACCCGTATTTTCACCGAAGAAGGTGTCTCCATTCCGGTCACGGTCATTGAGATCGAGCCGAATCGCGTCACCCAGTTCAAAACTGAAGAGACCGATGGCTATCGTGCAGTGCAAGTCACTGTCGGCGAGCGTCGTGCTTCGCGCGTGACTGCTGCTCAAGCAGGTCACTTCGCTAAAGCAAACGTTGCAGCTGGTCGCACTGTTATGGAGTTCCGTCTCGAAGACGGCGACTACCAGGCTGGCGATCTGATCAATGCTGAAATCTTCGCTGCTGGTCAACTGGTTGATGTAACCGGTCAGTCCAAAGGTAAAGGCTTCCAGGGTACGATCAAGCGTTGGAATTTCCGTGGCCAAGACAACACTCACGGTAACTCCGTTTCCCACCGCGTCCCGGGCTCTATTGGCCAGTGCCAGACTCCTGGTCGTGTATTCAAGGGCAAAAAAATGTCCGGTCATATGGGCGCTGAGCGCGTGACCGTGCAGTCCCTCGAAGTAGTGCGCGTCGACGCTGAACGCAATCTGTTGTTGGTCAAGGGTGCTGTTCCTGGCGCTACTGGCGGCAACCTGGTTGTACGTCCGGCGGCCAAGGCTCGCGGTTAAGGGGAAGCTGACATGCAATTAAATGTAAATGACGCTCAAGCGATCGAAGTTTCCGAACTGACGTTTGGCGGCGAGTTCAACGAGACGCTGGTTCACCAAGCAGTCGTGGCCTACATGGCCGGCGGCCGTCAAGGCAGCAAGCAGCAAAAGACCCGTTCCGACGTTCGTGGTGGCGGTAAGCGCCCTTGGCGTCAGAAAGGTACTGGCCGTGCTCGTGCCGGTACTATCCGTAGCCCAATCTGGCGTGGCGGTGGTACCACTTTCGCAGCTCGTCCGCAGGATCACTCGCAGAAGCTCAACAAGAAGATGTATCGCGCAGCTCTGCGCTCCATCCTTGCTGAACTCGTGCGTACTGACCGTCTGGTCGTGGTTCAGGACTTCGCTGTTGAGAGCCCGAAAACCAAAGATCTGCTGGGCAAACTGAACAACATGAGCCTGACCGACGTTTTGATCGTGTCGGAAGCTGTTGATCAGAACCTGTACCTGGCTGCTCGCAACCTGCCACACGTTGATGTACGTGACGTGCAAGGTTCCGATCCAGTTAGTCTGATCGCATACGACAAGGTGTTGATCACCGTGTCGGCCGTGAAGAAATTCGAGGAGCTGCTGGGATGAACCAGGAACGCGTATTTAAAGTTCTGCTTGGCCCGCACGTTTCCGAAAAGGCTACGGTTCTGGCTGACAAGAAAGGCCAGTTCGTTTTCAAGGTTGCAACTGACGCAACCAAGCTGGAAATCAAGAAGGCCGTCGAAAGCCTGTTCAGCGTGAAAGTAGAGCGTGTTACTACCCTGAATGTTCTGGGTAAGAGCAAGCGCACTGCTCGCGGTCTGGGCAAGCGTAATGACTGGAAGAAGGCAGTTATCTCCCTTCAGCCAGGCCAAGATCTCGATTTCAGCAGCAGTGCTGAGTAAGGAAGGGGTGCATCATGGCAATCGTTAAATGCAAACCGACTTCCCCTGGCCGCCGTTTTGTGGTCAAGGTGGTCAACCAGGAGCTGCATAAAGGCGCTCCTCACGCACCGCTGCTCGAGAAAAAATCGAAGTCTGGTGGTCGTAACAACAATGGTCGTATTACCACTCGTCACATCGGTGGTGGCCATAAGCAGCATTATCGTCTGGTCGATTTCCGTCGCAACGACAAAGATGGCATCGCTGCCACTGTCGAGCGTATCGAATACGATCCAAACCGTACTGCTCACATCGCTCTGCTGCTGTACGCAGATGGCGAGCGTCGCTACATCATCGCCCCTAAAGGCGTGAGCGCTGGCGACCAGCTGATCGCAGGTGCTTTGGCACCGATCAAGCCGGGCAACGCTCTGCAACTGCGCAACATTCCAGTTGGTAGCACCGTACACGGCATCGAATTGAAGCCAGGTAAAGGCGCGCAAATCGCTCGTTCCGCTGGTGCTTCGGCTCAGCTGATCGCTCGTGAAGGTGTCTACGTGACCCTGCGTCTGCGTTCTGGTGAGATGCGTAAAGTGCTGGCTGAATGCCGCGCGACCCTGGGCGAAGTCTCGAACTCCGAGCACAGCCTGCGTTCGCTGGGTAAAGCTGGTGCCAAACGCTGGCGTGGCGTTCGCCCAACCGTTCGTGGTGTTGCCATGAACCCGGTTGACCACCCACACGGTGGTGGTGAAGGTCGTACCTCTGGTGGTCGTCATCCGGTATCGCCATGGGGCTTCCCGACTAAGGGCGCGAAGACTCGTGGTAATAAGCGTACCGACAAAATGATCGTCCGTCGTCGCAAGTAAATAGAGGGATACGACAGTGCCACGTTCTCTGAAAAAAGGTCCTTTTATTGATCTTCACCTACTGAAGAAGATCGAAGTGGCGGCGGAAAAGAACGATCGCAAACCAGTTAAGACCTGGTCGCGTCGTTCGATGATCCTGCCACAAATGGTCGGTCTGACCATCGCTGTACACAACGGTCGCTTGCACGTCCCAGTTCTCGTGAACGAAGACATGGTCGGCCACAAACTAGGCGAGTTTGCCGGTACCCGCACTTATCGTGGGCACGTGGCAGACAAGAAAGCCAAGCGTTAAGGGGTTAGGAAATGGAAGTAGCCGCTAAGTTGTCGGGCGCTCGAATCTCCGCCCAGAAAGCCCGCTTGGTCGCCGACCAGATCCGCGGGAAGAAGGTGGGCGAAGCGCTCAACCTGTTGGCTTTCAGCAGTAAGAAAGCCGCCGAGATCATGAAGAAAGTGCTGGAGTCGGCCGTAGCCAACGCCGAGCATAACGAAGGCGCAGACGTTGATGACCTGAAGGTCAGCACCGTTTTCGTCAACGAAGGGCGTTCGCTGAAGCGCATCATGCCACGTGCCAAAGGCCGTGCTGATCGCATCGTCAAGCGGTCTTGCCATATCACTGTCAAGGTTGCTGACAAGTAACGGAGTCGAAGAGATGGGTCAGAAAGTACATCCCATTGGCATTCGCCTGGGAATCGTCAAGGAGCACACCTCCGTCTGGTACGCAGACGGTCGGACTTATGCGGACTATTTGTTCGCTGATCTGAAGGTGCGTGAGTATCTCCAAGACAAACTAAAAAGCGCGTCCGTAAGCCGTATCGATATCCATCGTCCGGCCCAAACTGCACGTATCACCATCCACACCGCTCGTCCAGGTATCGTTATCGGGAAGAAAGGTGAAGATGTTGAGAAACTGCGTCAGGACCTGACCAAGCAAATGGGTGTGCCTGTGCACATCAATATCGAAGAGATCCGCAAGCCGGAACTCGACGGTATGCTGGTTGCGCAGAGCGTAGCTCAGCAGCTGGAGCGTCGCGTAATGTTCCGTCGCGCTATGAAGCGCGCTGTACAGAACGCCATGCGCATTGGTGCCAAAGGCATCAAAATCCAAGTGAGCGGTCGTCTCGGCGGTGCTGAAATCGCACGTACTGAATGGTATCGCGAAGGTCGTGTGCCACTGCACACCCTGCGTGCCGACATCGACTATGCCAACTACGAAGCTCACACCACTTACGGTGTGATCGGTGTAAAGGTTTGGATCTTCAAAGGCGAAGTAATTGGTGGTCGCCAAGAAGAACTGAAACCACAAGCACCAGCGCCTCGTAAAAAAGCTGCTAAGTAAGGGGTACGCCAAATGTTGCAACCTAAGCGTACGAAGTTCCGCAAGCAGATGACAGGCCACAACCGTGGTCTGGCTCAGCGCGGTAGCAAAGTCAGCTTCGGCGAGTTCGCGCTGAAGTCTGTAGCTCGTGGTCGTCTCACCGCTCGTCAGATCGAGTCAGCGCGTCGTGCTCTGACCCGTCACGTAAAACGTGGCGGCAAGATCTGGATCCGTGTATTCCCGGACAAGCCGATCTCCAAAAAGCCTCTCGAGGTTCGGATGGGTAAAGGTAAGGGTAACGTGGAATACTGGGTAGCCCAGATTCAGCCAGGCAAAGTCCTGTATGAAATCGAGGGTGTTTCTGAAGAGCTGGCGCGTGAGGCTTTCGCCCTGGCTGCTGCAAAGCTGCCGCTCGCCACCTCCTTTGTTAAACGGACGGTGATGTGATGAAAGCGAATGAACTTCGTGAAAAATCCGCACAGCAGCTGAACGAGCAACTGCTCGGCCTGCTGCGCGACCAGTTCAATCTGCGTATGCAGAAAGCAACTGGCCAGTTGGGGCAGTCTCATCTGCTCTCGCAAGTTAAGCGTGACATCGCTCGCGTGAAGACTGTGCTCAACCAGCAGGCAGGTAAGTGATCATGGCTGAAGCCGAAAAGACTGTCCGTACGCTGACTGGCCGTGTTGTCAGCGACAAGATGGACAAAACCATCACCGTTCTGATCGAGCGTCGCGTTAAGCACCCGATCTACGGTAAATATGTTAAGCGTTCGACTAAGCTGCACGCGCACGACGAAACCAATCAGTGCCACATCGGCGACAAAGTCACTATTCGTGAAACTCGTCCGCTGGCCAAGACCAAGTCTTGGGCACTGGTTGATGTTCTCGAACGCGCTGTGGAAGTCTAAGGACTAGGGGTCGGAGAAATTATATGATTCAGACTCAATCCATGCTCGATGTGGCCGATAACAGCGGCGCTCGCCGCGTTATGTGCATCAAGGTGCTGGGTGGCTCCCATCGTCGTTACGCTGGTATCGGTGACATCATCAAAGTTACCGTGAAGGAAGCAATTCCTCGCGGTAAAGTGAAAAAAGGCCAAGTGATGACTGCTGTTGTAGTCCGCACTCGTCACGGCGTACGTCGTGCTGATGGCTCCATTATCCGCTTTGATGGCAACGCTGCTGTTCTTCTGAACAACAAGCAAGAGCCGATCGGCACCCGTATCTTTGGGCCAGTGACCCGTGAACTTCGTACTGAGAAGTTCATGAAGATCGTCTCGCTCGCCCCAGAAGTGCTGTAAGGAGATCCGACATGCAAAAGATTCGTCGTGACGACGAGATCATCGTGATCGCCGGCAAAGACAAAGGTAAGCGCGGTAAGGTGCTTAAGGTTCTCGCTAATAACCGTCTGGTTATCGGTGGTCTGAACCTGGTCAAGCGTCATACCAAGCCTAACCCGATGTCGGGCGTGCAGGGCGGTATCGTCGAGAAAGAAGCTCCGCTGGATGCTTCTAACGTCGCCATCTTCAACGGCGAAACCAACAAGGCTGACCGCGTTGGTTTCAAAGTAGAAGACGGTAAGAAAATTCGTGTCTTCAAGTCGACCCAAAAAGCGGTTGATGCTTGAACACTGCTAGGTAGATTAGACCATGGCACGACTACAAGAGATTTACCGGAAGGAAATCGCCCCTAAGCTTAAGGAAGAACTTAAGCTTGGGAACGTGATGGAAGTTCCGCGCGTTACCAAAATCACCCTGAACATGGGTCTGGGCGAAGCGATCGGCGACAAAAAAGTCATCGAGCACGCTGTTGCTGACCTTGAAAAGATCACCGGCCAGAAAGTCGTTGTGACCTACGCTCGGAAATCCATCGCTGGCTTTAAAGTCCGTGAAGGTTGGCCGATCGGCGTCAAAGTGACCCTGCGCCGTGAGCGTATGTACGAGTTCCTGGATCGTCTGCTGTCGATCTCCCTGCCTCGGGTTCGCGACTTCCGCGGCCTGAATGCCAAGTCCTTCGATGGTCGTGGTAACTACAGCATGGGCGTGAAAGAGCAGATCATCTTCCCGGAAATCGACTACGACAAGATCGATGCTCTCCGCGGTCTGGACATCACCCTGACCACCACTGCCAAGAACGATGATGAAGGTCGCGCCCTGTTGCGTGCTTTCAAATTCCCGTTCCGCAACTGATTGGAGTAGGACCATGGCCAAGATGAGCATGAAAAACCGCGAGCTGAAGCGTCAGCTCACGGTTGCCAAGTACGCCAAGAAGCGTGCAGCACTGAAAGCAATCATCGTTGATCTGAACGCAAGTCCAGAAGCACGTTGGGAAGCTACAGTTGCCCTGCAGAAGCAGCCACGTGACGCAAGCGCTTCGCGCATGCGTAACCGCTGCCGCCTGACCGGTCGTCCACACGGCGTTTACCGCAAGTTCGGCCTCGGCCGTAACAAACTGCGTGAAGCGGCAATGCGTGGTGACGTACCAGGTCTGGTTAAAGCCAGCTGGTAAGTACTTTCAACGTCCAGGTGGCCAATATCGCAAGATACTGACCGCCGGTGACCTTGAATCTGGAACAAGCCCCTTTTGGGGCTTGTTTCATTTCCGGAGTGTGTCTAAAATACGCGGCTCGCCTGAGCCCGTGTTTTTTACCCGGAGATTCTCGGCGACATATGTAGCCGCAAGGCTAATTTTTTTGTATTAGGAGCGTCTAGCCCATGAGTATGCAGGACCCGTTAGCGGACATGCTAACTCGTATCCGTAATGCCCAGATGGCTGAAAAGTCCGTCGTAAGCATGCCATCTTCCAAGTTGAAGGTAGCTGTTGCCAAAGTCCTGAAAGACGAAGGCTACATTGCGGGTTATCAGATCAGCAGCGATGTAAAAGCACTGCTGTCCATCGAGCTGAAGTACTTCGAAGGCCGTTCGGTCATCGAGGAAGTGAAGCGCGTTAGCCGTCCAGGCCTGCGTCAGTACAAGTCCGCTGAAGATCTGCCGAAAGTTCGTGGCGGTCTGGGCGTGTCTATCGTCTCCACCAACAAAGGTGTGATGACGGATCGTGCTGCGCGCGCTGCCGGTGTCGGCGGCGAAGTTCTTTGCACTGTGTTCTAAGGGGGGATAAGCATGTCTCGCGTCGCTAAGAACCCCGTTAAGCTGCCAGCCGGTGTCGAAGTCAAATTCGCAGGCCAACAGCTTTCGGTGAAGGGTGCCAAGGGTACTCTTGAACTGAACATCCATTCGTCCGTTGAGATCGTTGAAGAAGCTGGTGAGCTGCGTTTCGCTGCTCGCAATGGCGATCAACAAACTCGCGCAATGGCCGGTACCACGCGTGCGTTGGTAAACAACATGGTCCAAGGCGTAAGCCAAGGCTTCGAGCGTAAGCTCCAGCTGGTCGGTGTTGGTTACAAAGCGCAAGCAAAAGGCACGGTTTTGAACCTGGCCCTTGGCTTCTCGCACCCTGTGGATTACGAACTGCCAGCGGGCATCACTGCTGAGACCCCTAGCCAGACCGATATCCTGATCAAGGGCATCGATAAGCAGCTGGTAGGTCAAGTGGCCGCTGAGATCCGCGACTTCCGTCCACCAGAGCCGTACAAAGGCAAAGGTGTGCGCTACGCGGACGAAGTCGTCCGTCGTAAAGAAGCCAAGAAGAAGTAGGGCATAGCAAATGACCGACAAAAAAGTTACTCGACTGCGTCGCGCTCGCAAAGCACGCCTGAAAATGCACGAACTCGAAGTCGTGCGTCTCTGCGTGTTCCGCTCGTCGCAGCACATCTACGCCCAGGTCATCTCGGCCGACGGCAACAAAGTCCTGGCAAGCGCCTCGACTTTGGATAAAGAACTGCGTGATGGTGCCACTGGCAACATCGACGCGGCCACAAAGGTTGGCCAGCTGGTCGCTACGCGTGCTAAGGCCGCTGGCGTCTCGCAAGTGGCTTTCGACCGCTCTGGCTTCAAGTACCACGGTCGCGTGAAAGCGCTGGCTGATGCTGCTCGTGAAGCTGGGCTGGAGTTCTAAGTTATGTCAAATAACGACCAAAAGCGCGACGAAGGCTACATTGAGAAGCTGGTTCAAGTTAACCGCGTAGCCAAAACCGTTAAAGGCGGCCGTATCTTCACCTTCACCGCGTTGACCGTGGTAGGTGATGGTAAAGGCCGTGTTGGCTTCGGCCGTGGCAAGTCACGTGAAGTGCCTGCTGCGATCCAGAAGGCAATGGAAGCTGCTCGTCGCAACATGATCCAAGTTGATCTGAACGGCACCACTCTGCAGTACGCAATGAAGTCCGCCCATGGCGCTTCGAAGGTGTACATGCAGCCGGCTTCTGAAGGTACCGGTATCATCGCTGGCGGCGCTATGCGTGCTGTCCTCGAAGTTGCTGGCGTTCAGAACGTTCTGGCCAAGTGCTATGGCTCGACTAACCCGGTAAACGTGGTTCACGCCACTTTCAAAGGTTTGAAAGCTATGCAATCTCCTGAGTCCATCGCTGCCAAGCGTGGTCTGACTGTCAAGGAGATCTTCTGATCATGGCTACCGTTAAAGTAACGCTGATCAAAAGCATGACCGGCCGCATCCCTAACCACAAACTGTGTGTTAAAGGTCTGGGTCTGCGTCGCATCGGTCACACTGTAGAAGTCCTGGATACTCCCGAGAATCGCGGGATGATCAACAAGGCTTACTACATGCTGCGTGTAGAGGGTTAATCGATGAAACTCAATGATCTGAGTCCAGCGCCGGGTTCCCGTCGCGAAAAGCATCGTCCGGGCCGTGGTATCGGTAGCGGTTTGGGTAAGACTGGTGGCCGTGGCCACAAAGGTCAAACCTCCCGCTCCGGTGGCACCATTGCTCCAGGCTTTGAAGGCGGTCAACAGCCGCTGCATCGTCGCCTGCCTAAGTTCGGTTTCGTATCCCTGAAGGCCATGGACCGCGCAGAAGTGCGTCTGTCCGAGCTGGCTAAAGTGGAAGGCGACATCGTTACTGTGCAGACCCTGAAAGATGCCAACGTGATCAACGTCAACGTACAGCGTGTGAAAATCATGCTGTCCGGTGAAGTGACTCGCGCTGTCACTATCGGCAAGGGAATCGGCGCCACCAAAGGTGCGCGTTCGGCTATCGAAGCAGCTGGCGGCAAGTTCGAGGAATAAATGGCTAAGCAAGGTGCTCTCTCAGCGCTCGGCAAAGGCGGTATGTCTGAACTTTGGGCTCGTCTGCGTTTTCTGTTCCTGGCGATTATCGTCTACCGAATAGGCGCACACATCCCGGTTCCAGGTATCAACCCGGACCGACTCGCAGACCTGTTTCGACAGAATGAGGGGACCATTCTTAGCTTGTTCAACATGTTTTCCGGCGGCGCGCTGGAACGGATGAGCATCTTTGCACTGGGGATCATGCCGTACATTTCGGCATCGATCATCATGCAATTGATGACCGCCGTCAGCCCGCAGCTGGAGCAGTTGAAGAAGGAAGGTGAAGCTGGCCGTCGCAAGATTAGCCAGTACACCCGCTACGGCACTGTCGTCCTCGCCTTGGTTCAAGCTATCGGCATGTCCGTTGGCCTGGCAGGGCAGGGCGTTGCGTTCACTGGTGACTTTGGCTTCCATTTCGTCGCGGTATCCACATTTGTGGCTGGTGCGATGTTCATGATGTGGCTGGGTGAGCAGATTACTGAGCGTGGTGTTGGCAACGGTATCTCGATGTTGATTTTCGCAGGTATCGTCGCCGGTCTTCCGAGAGCGATCGGGCAGTCTTTCGAGTCTGCACGTCAGGGTGATATCAACATTTTCGCCCTGGTTGCCATCGGTTTGCTGGCAGTAGCGATTATCGGTTTTGTGGTGTTCATTGAGCGTGGCCAGCGTCGTATTGCTGTTCACTACGCCAAGCGTCAGCAGGGCCGTAAGGTTTTTGCTGCGCAGACCAGCCACTTGCCGCTGAAAGTGAATATGGCCGGTGTTATTCCGGCAATTTTCGCGAGCAGCATTTTGCTGTTTCCGGCTTCGTTGGGTACCTGGTTTGGTCAGTCCGAAAACATGGGCTGGCTGCAGGACCTCTCTCAGTCGATCGCTCCTGGTCAGCCGTTGAATATTCTGCTGTTTAGTGCAGGGATTATTTTCTTCTGCTTCTTCTATACGGCGTTGATGTTCAATCCGAAAGACGTAGCGGAAAACCTGAAGAAGTCCGGTGCCTTTATTCCGGGCATCCGTCCAGGTGAGCAGTCTGCACGCTACATTGATGGCGTTCTGACTCGTTTGACCCTGTTCGGTGCTCTATATATGACGGCCGTGTGCTTGTTGCCCCAGTTTCTGGTGGTTGCAGCAAACGTTCCGTTCTACCTTGGCGGGACCTCGTTGCTGATCGTGGTCGTGGTTGTGATGGACTTCATGTCCCAAGTACAATCGCACCTCGTTTCGCACCAGTACGAATCCCTGATGAAGAAAGCCAACCTGAAGGGCTACGGCAGCGGCATGTTGCGCTGAGTACCCCATAAGGTTCGAGGAGTTGGTGATGAAAGTTCGTGCATCGGTGAAAAAGCTGTGCCGTAACTGCAAGATTATTCGCCGCGAAGGTGTTGTTCGAGTAATTTGCAGCGCGGAACCGCGTCACAAACAGCGCCAAGGCTGAGTGTGATCCGCTTGAAGCCCGGCAGCTAGTGCGCTGCCGGGTTGATTATTTGTTATTACAGCGATATTATCTCGCGCCCTATTTCTTGGCTTCCGGGGCGTAGGTAGCTGTCAATTGGAGTCCCACTGAATGGCCCGTATTGCAGGCGTTAACATTCCAGATAACAAGCACACTGTTATCTCGCTGACCTACATCTATGGTGTTGGTCGCACTACTGCGCAGAAAATTTGCGCAGTTGCTGGGGTAAACCCAGCCGCTAAGATCAAGGATCTGAGCGACGAGCAGATTGAACAGCTGCGTGGCGAAGTGGCGAAGTTCACCACTGAAGGTGACCTGCGTCGCGAAATCAACATGAAAATCAAGCGTTTGATGGACCTCGGTTGCTATCGCGGTCTGCGTCATCGTCGTGGTCTTCCAGTACGCGGTCAGCGTACCAAGACTAACGCGCGTACCCGTAAAGGTCCGCGTAAGCCGATCCGCAAGTAATCGCCCCAGCGAATCGACAGGAAAATTATCATGGCAAAACCTGCTGCTCGTCCTCGTAAAAAAGTTAAAAAGACAGTGGTTGATGGCATCGCCCACATCCATGCTTCTTTTAACAACACAATCGTGACCATCACCGACCGTCAAGGTAACGCGCTTTCTTGGGCTACCTCCGGTGGTTCGGGTTTCCGCGGTTCCCGCAAGTCCACCCCGTTTGCTGCTCAAGTAGCTGCTGAACGTGCTGGTCAAGCTGCGCTGGAATATGGCCTGAAAAACCTCGACGTTAACGTCAAGGGTCCAGGTCCAGGTCGTGAGTCAGCTGTCCGTGCTTTGAACGGCTGTGGCTATAAGATCGCCAGCATCACCGACGTGACGCCAATCCCGCACAACGGGTGCCGTCCGCCGAAGAAGCGCCGCGTGTAATCCAGGAGATTGTAAAGAATGGCTCGTTACATTGGTCCAAAATGCAAACTCGCTCGTCGCGAAGGCACCGATCTCTTCCTGAAGAGCGGCGTGCGCGCGATCGAATCGAAGTGCAACATTGAAGCAGCACCTGGTATCCACGGCCAACGCCGCGGTCGCCAGTCCGATTACGGCACCCAACTGCGTGAAAAGCAGAAGGTCCGTCGTATCTACGGCGTTCTCGAGCGTCAGTTCAGCGGCTACTACAAAGAAGCTGCTGGCAAAAAAGGTGCAACCGGTGAAAACCTGCTGCAACTGCTCGAATGCCGTCTGGACAACGTTGTATACCGTATGGGCTTTGGTTCGACTCGTGCCGAATCCCGTCAGCTGGTATCGCACAAGTCGATCAGCGTTAACGGTCAGACCGTAAACGTTCCGTCCTACCAGGTTCGTGCTGGTGACGTGGTCGCAGTTCGCGAGAAAGCAAAAAACCAACTTCGCATTGTCCAAGCTCTCGATCTGTGTGCCCAACGTGGCCGCGTAGAATGGGTAGAAGTAGACACTGAGAAGAAGTCGGGCGTTTTCAAGAACGTTCCTGCTCGCAGTGATCTGTCCGCCGACATCAACGAAAGCCTGATTGTCGAGCTCTACTCCAAGTAAGGGCTAGAAAATAGGTGCATCCATGCAGATTTCGGTAAATGAGTTCCTGACACCCCGCCACATTGATGTGCAGGTTGTCAGTCCAACCCGCGCCAAAATTACTCTCGAGCCTCTCGAGCGTGGTTTTGGCCACACCCTGGGCAACGCGCTGCGCCGCATCCTGTTGTCCTCAATGCCCGGCTGTGCAGTAGTCGAGGCCGAGATTGACGGTGTGCTCCACGAGTACAGCGCCATCGAAGGTGTACAGGAAGACGTAATTGAAATCCTGTTGAACCTTAAAGGTCTGGCTATCAAGCTGCACGGCCGTGACGAAGTTACGCTGACCTTGTCGAAGAAGGGTTCGGGGGTGGTTACCGCTGCCGATATTCAGCTGGATCATGATGTCGAGATCGTTAACCCCGATCACGTAATCGCTAACCTGGCGTCTAACGGCGCCCTGAACATGAAGCTCACCGTAGCTCGTGGTCGTGGTTATGAACCGGCCGACTCGCGTCAGAGCGATGAAGATGAAAGCCGCAGCATTGGTCGCTTGCAGCTTGACTCTTCGTTCAGCCCGGTTCGCCGTATCGCATACGTGGTGGAAAACGCCCGTGTCGAGCAGCGTACTAACCTGGACAAGCTGGTTATTGATCTGGAAACCAACGGTACTCTGGATCCTGAAGAGGCTATCCGCCGCGCTGCAACCATCCTGCAACAGCAGTTGGCTGCGTTCGTCGACCTCAAAGGTGACAGCGAACCAGTGGTAATCGAGCAGGAAGACGAGATCGATCCGATCCTGCTTCGCCCGGTTGACGATCTGGAACTGACTGTACGTTCGGCTAACTGCCTTAAGGCGGAAAACATTTACTACATCGGCGACCTGATTCAGCGTACCGAAGTAGAACTGTTGAAGACTCCGAACCTGGGCAAGAAATCCTTGACTGAAATCAAGGACGTTCTGGCCTCCCGCGGTCTGTCCCTCGGCATGCGCCTCGACAACTGGCCGCCTGCAAGTCTTAAGAAGGACGACAAGGCGACTGCCTGATCGTCGTAATCACCGAACGTGAGTTTGGTAAGGAATGAACCATGCGTCATCGTAAAAGTGGTCGTCACCTGAGCCGTACCAGCTCGCACCGCAAGGCCATGTTCCAAAACATGGCGGTGTCGCTGTTCGAGCACGAGCTGATCAAAACTACACTGCCGAAAGCTAAAGAACTGCGTCGCGTTGCTGAGCCGCTGATTACTTTGGCCAAGACAGACAGCCTGGCTAACCGCCGTCTGGCTTTCGACCGTACTCGTTCGAAAGCTATCGTTGGTAAGCTCTTCAACGACCTGGGCAAGCGTTACGCTACCCGTGAGGGTGGCTACCTGCGCATCCTCAAGTGCGGTTTCCGCGCTGGCGACAACGCGCCTATGGCGTACGTCGAGTTGGTTGATCGTGCTACTGCCGGCGAAGCTGTAAGCGCCGAGTAAGACGACAAGCTGTATCGAAGAACCGGGCCTAGTGCCCGGTTTTTTGTGCCTGTGATAAAAGCGTGTTCAATACAAGCTTCCGAGGATTGTGCTTGGCACTATGGGAGATGGAGTGTTCGGTAGGAAATATCTATCGACGCCTACAATTTAATGAATTTGTAGGTGTCATGTTGATGATCAATACTCCTTCCAAGCCGATTAGCCGGCAGTTCCAAGTCCGACCTGAGGGAAATTGTGCATGAGCCAGAATAAAATCCTTACCACCGCCAGCGGCGCCCCCGTTGCGGACAACCAGAATTCCCGTTCCGCCGGCCCGCGGGGCCCATTGCTGCTCGACGATTTTCACCTGATCGAGAAGCTCGCTCACTTCAACCGTGAAAACATTCCTGAGCGTCGTGTGCACGCCAAGGGTTCGGGGGCTTACGGTACTTTCACGGTCACTACAGACATCACGCAATACACCAGCGCCAAGCTGTTCGAGTCCGTTGGTAAGCAAACCCCTACCTTCCTGCGGTTTTCCACCGTTGGCGGTGAGCGTGGTTCGGCTGATACCGAGCGCGACCCACGTGGTTTTGCCTTGAAGTTCTACACCGAAGAAGGCAACTGGGACATCGTGGGTAACAACACCCCTGTGTTCTTCATCCGCGATCCTTTGAAGTTCCCGGATTTCATCCACACACAGAAACGCTTGCCGCAAAGCAATTTGAAAAGCGCGCAAATGATGTGGGATTTCTGGTCGCACTCCCCTGAGGCGCTGCACCAGGTCACTATCCTGTTCTCGGACCGTGGCATCCCTGACGGCTACCGTCACATGCACGGCTTCGGCAGTCACACCTACAGCCTGATCAACGCCAAGGGTGAGCGTCACTGGGTCAAGTGGCACTACAAGACCAAGCAGGGCATCAAGAACCTGGCGCCGGCTGAAGCTGCTCGCTTGGCTGGTACTGACCCTGATTACGCCCAGCGTGATCTGTTTGGCGCGATCGAGCGCGGTGATTTCCCGAAATGGCGCGTATGCATCCAGATCATGACCGAGGCCCAGGCCAACGCTCATTACGAGAACCCTTTCGATGTGACCAAAACCTGGTCGCAGAAGGAATTCCCGTTGATCGAAGTCGGCGAGTTGGAATTGAACCGCAATCCGCAGAACTACTTCGCTGAAGTGGAACAAGCTGCATTCGGCCCAAGCAACATGGTTCCTGGTGTTGGTCTGTCGCCAGACCGCATGCTTCAAGGTCGTGTGTTCGCTTACGCTGATGCGCATCGCTATCGTGTTGGCACTAATCACCAGCAACTGCCGGTGAACGCGCCGCGTAACCAGGTGAATAGCTACCAGCGCGATGGTTCGATGGCCTTCGGTAGCAATGGCGGCGCAGCGCCTAACTATGAGCCAAACAGCTACGCCGATGCACCAAAGCAAGCCCCCCAGTATGCGGAGCCTGCATTGGCCCTGAGTGGCGCGGCTGACCGTTACGATCACCGTGAAGACACGGATTACTACAGCCACGCCGGTGCGCTGTTCCGCTTGATGAACGATGAGCAGAAGGCCTTGCTCACCAACAACATTGCCGGCGCGATGGGTGGCGTTTCCAGTGACGTGGTTCAGCGCCAACTGCAGCACTTCTACAAGGCCGATCCGGCTTATGGAGAAGCAATCGCAAAGGCGTTGGGTGTATCGCTTAACTGACTCTAAACGATAAGCAGAACCGCCCTCATTTGGGCGGTTTTTGCGTTATTTCAGCTACTTTTCTCCGAAAAACATCACTTTTCTGCCGTTGATCCCGTGACCTTCAAGTCATCATGGTTCAAACTACAGACTTTCAAGCAGGGAGATGTAGGGCGATGCAAGGTCACCCCGACGTAATCGATTACCTCAACACGTTGCTGACGGGCGAACTGGCTGCTCGTGACCAATATTTCATCCATTCGCGCATGTACGAAGACTGGGGCTTTACCGAGCTCTACGAACGGATCAACCACGAGATGGAAGAAGAGGCACAGCACGCCGACGCACTGATGCGCCGTATCCTCATGCTCGAAGGCACGCCGCGTATGCGTCCTGATGATCTGGATGTGGGTACCACGGTGCCTGACATGCTCGCTGCCGACCTGCGCCTCGAGTACAAGGTCCGTGCCGCGCTCTGCAAAGGCATCGAGCTCTGTGAGCAGCACAACGACTATGTCACCCGGGAAATCCTGCGGGTACAGTTGAATGACACCGAAGAAGATCACACCTACTGGCTCGAAAAGCAGTTGGGCCTGATCAAGCTGATTGGCCTGGAGAATTACCTGCAATCGCAGTTCTGATTCCCGGCTACAAAAAAAGCCCCTGTCACCGCAAAGTGACAGGGGCTTTTCTTTGGGCCCGAAAAAGTCAGGCCCGGTCGCGTTCCAACAACGGTTTCAAGTAGTAACCGGTGTGCGACTGCGGCATTTCGGAGACTTGCTCCGGCGTCCCCACGGCAATGATCTGGCCACCTTTGGAGCCACCTTCCGGCCCCAGGTCTACCAGCCAATCTGCCGTCTTGATCACATCAAGGTTGTGCTCGATCACCACCACGGTGTTGCCGTGGTCGCGCAAGCGGTGCAGCACGTCCAGCAGTTGCTGGATGTCCGCGAAGTGCAGGCCGGTGGTCGGCTCATCGAGGATGTACAGGGTCTTGCCGGTATCGCGCTTGGACAGCTCGCGAGACAACTTCACCCGCTGCGCCTCACCACCTGACAGCGTGGTCGCCGACTGCCCCAGCTTGATGTACGACAAGCCCACGTCCATCAGCGTCTGCAGCTTGCGCGCCAACGCCGGGACCGCGTCGAAGAACACGCGTGCTTCTTCGATGGTCATCTCCAGGGTTTCGTGGATGCTCTTGCCCTTGTACTTGATCTCCAAGGTTTCGCGGTTGTAGCGCTTGCTCTTGCATACATCGCACGGCACGTAGATGTCTGGCAGGAAGTGCATTTCCACCTTGATCAGGCCATCGCCCTGGCACGCTTCACAGCGCCCGCCCTTGACGTTGAACGAGAACCGGCCCGGCCCGTAACCCCGTGAGCGGGATTCCGGAACCCCGGCAAAGAGCTCACGGATGGGCGTGAACAAGCCGGTGTAGGTCGCCGGGTTGGAGCGCGGTGTACGACCAATGGGGCTTTGATCAATATCGACCACCTTGTCCAGGTGTTCCAGTCCCTTGATGCTGTCGTGGGCAGCGGCTTCCAGGGTGGTCGCGCCGTTCAGGGCGGTGGCACTCAAGGGGAACAACGTATTGTTGATCAGCGTCGATTTACCCGAGCCGGAAACACCAGTCACGCAGGTCAGCAGACCCAGTGGAATTTCCAGGTCGACATTGCGCAAGTTGTTGCCACGCGCGCCCTTAAGGTGCAACGCCAGCTTCTTGTTACGTGGCGTGCGTTTGGCCGGCACTGCAATCTTCACACGACCAGACAAGTATTTGCCGGTCAGTGAGTCCGGATGAGCCATGACTTCGGCCGGCGTGCCTTCAGCGACTATATGCCCGCCATGCACACCCGCCCCCGGGCCAATGTCGACCACATAATCCGCCAGGCGGATTGCATCTTCATCGTGCTCGACCACGATCACCGTATTGCCGATATCCCGCAGGTGTTTCAAGGTGCCCAGCAGGCGATCGTTGTCGCGCTGGTGCAAGCCAATCGACGGTTCATCGAGGATGTACAACACACCCACAAGGCCAGCACCAATCTGGCTGGCCAGGCGAATCCGCTGGGCTTCACCGCCGGACAAGGTGTCGGCACTGCGATCCAGCGACAGGTAATCCAAGCCAACGTTGACCAGGAACTGCAAGCGCTCGCGGATTTCCTTGAGGATCTTGTCAGCGATTTCGCCACGGCGACCGGTCAGCTTGAGCACACCAAAGTACTCACAGGCATCGCCGATTGGCAGGTTGGTCACCGCCGGTAGTGTCTTCTCGCCCACCCACACATGCCGCGCCTCGCGACGCAGGCGAGTACCACGGCAATCCGGGCACGGCTGGGTGCTGAGGAATTTCGCCAGCTCTTCGCGCACGCTGGCCGATTCGGTCTCGCGGTAGCGACGCTCCAGGTTTGGCACAATGCCTTCGAACGGGTGGGAGCGCTTGACGATATCGCCACGGTCGTTCAGGTATTTGAAGTCGACGTTCTGCGAGCCGCTGCCATGCAGGATGACCTTCTGCTGATCCGCCGGCAGTTGGTTGAACGGCACTTCCAGGCTGAACTTGTAATGCGAGGCCAACGACCCGAGCATCTGGAAGTAATAGACGTTGCGCCGGTCCCAGCCGCGTATCGCGCCCTCCGCCAGCGTCAGGTCGCCATTGACCAAGCGCTTGATGTCAAAGAACTGCTTCACGCCCAGGCCATCGCAAGTCGGGCAGGCGCCGGCCGGGTTGTTGAAGGAGAACAGCTTGGGTTCCAGCTCGCTGATTGCATGGCCGCAAATCGGGCAGGCAAAGCGCGCGGAGAAGATGATCTCTTCGCCCGGCTCGTCGTCCATCGGTGCAACCAATGCAATGCCGTCGGCCAGCTTCAACGCGGTTTCGAAGGATTCCGCAAGGCGCTGCTGCAGGTCGGCGCGCACCTTGAAGCGGTCGACTACTACATCAATCGAATGCTTCTTTTGCTTGTCGAGCTTCGGCGCTTCATCCAGCTCATACAGCTTGCCGTTGATGCGTGCGCGCACAAAACCCTGGGCCCGCAGTTCTTCGAAGACGGAAAGGTGTTCACCCTTGCGCTCACGGATCACTGGCGCCAACAGCATCAGCTTGGCGCCCTCCGGCTGGGCCAGCACCAGGTCGACCATCTGGCTGACGGTCTGGGCTTCCAGGGGAATGTCGTGGTCCGGGCAACGCGGAATACCCACGCGTGCATACAGCAGGCGCAGGTAATCGTAGATTTCGGTAATGGTGCCCACGGTGGAGCGCGGGTTATGGGAGGTCGATTTCTGTTCGATGGAGATCGCTGGCGACAGGCCTTCAATGGTGTCGACGTCGGGTTTTTCCATCATCGACAGGAACTGGCGGGCGTAGGCCGACAGCGATTCCACATAGCGACGCTGGCCTTCGGCATACAGCGTGTCGAACGCCAGGGACGATTTGCCGGACCCGGACAAGCCGGTGATGACGATCAGTTTGTCCCTGGGCAGGGTCAGGTCGATGTTCTTCAGGTTGTGGGTTCTAGCCCCACGAATCAGGATCTTGTCCAAGATGGCCTCGCACGGCGGGCGTGAATAATGCCGGAGTATACGGCTAAAGACTGGATGAATATACACTGTCAAAAGGCCGCTTGCAGCCTTAGATGAAAGCTGCGCGGCAAAGCGCCGCATATACCCTCTCAATCGATGGGACTGGTAGAATCGCCGCCGGTTCACACGAGGTTTTTCCATGCACGATCCCCACAGCGAACGCATGAGTAGCGGCGAGACCCGAGCGGCAAGCGGTCTGGCCCTGGTGTTCGCCTTCCGTATGCTGGGCATGTTTATGGTGTTGCCGGTGCTGGCGACCTATGGAATGGATCTCGCAGGCGCGACCCCCGCATTGATCGGCCTGGCCATTGGCGCCTATGGCCTGACCCAGGCGATTTTCCAGATTCCGTTCGGGATCATTTCCGACCGCATTGGCCGTCGTCCGGTGATCTACCTCGGGCTGATCGTGTTCGCCCTCGGCAGCGTGCTCGCGGCCCAATCCGACTCTATCTGGGGTGTGATTGCCGGACGGATCCTGCAAGGCGCCGGCGCGATTTCCGCAGCGGTGATGGCCTTGCTATCGGACCTGACCCGCGAACAACATCGCACGAAAGCCATGGCCATGATCGGCATGACTATCGGTCTGTCGTTTGCCGTGGCCATGGTGGTCGGTCCCTTGCTGACCCGTGCGTTCGGCTTGCATGGCCTATTCCTTGCCACCGGCGGTATGGCGCTGTTTGGCATCGTGATCGTTGCCTTTATGGTGCCGCGCTCCACCGGCACGCTGCAGCATCGCGAGTCGGGCGTCGCACGCAAGGCGCTCTTGCCGACGCTCAAGCATCCTGACCTGCTGCGCCTGGATTTAGGTATCTTCGTATTACACGCGATGCTGATGTGCAGCTTCGTCGCCTTGCCCCTGGCGCTGGTTGAAAAAGCCGGCCTGCCCAAGGAGCAGCACTGGTGGGTCTACCTCACTGCGCTGCTGATTTCGTTCTTCGCCATGATCCCGTTCATCATCTATGGCGAGAAAAAACGCAAAATGAAACGAATCCTGCTCGGCGCCGTCACGACGCTGATGCTCACTGAGCTATTCTTCTGGCAGTTCGGCGACAGCCTGCGGGCGCTGGTAATCGGCACGGTGGTGTTCTTCACCGCGTTCAACCTGCTGGAGGCTTCATTGCCTTCGCTGATCAGTAAAGTTTCACCCGCTGGCGGCAAGGGCACGGCGATGGGGGTGTATTCCACCAGCCAGTTCCTCGGTTCTGCACTGGGCGGCATCATGGGGGGCTGGATGTTCCAGCATGGCGGTTTGTCGGTTGTGTTCCTTGGATGCGCCGGGCTGGCTGCACTTTGGCTGGCCTTTGCTGTTACCATGCGCGAACCTCCCTACGTCACGAGCCTGCGTTTGCCGCTATCGCCTGAGGCGATCCGCGAAAGTGGTCTGGTAGAGCGCCTCAAGGCAGTCGTAGGGGTAACAGATGCAGTCGTGGTCGCGGAAGAAGCGGCCATTTACATCAAATTGGACACCGAATTATTGGATCGCGCGACGCTCGAGCAACTGGTCAACCCAGTGCCGACAGCGCGCCCAGCCTAGGAGAACGTTATGGCCCGTGGGGTTAACAAAGTCATATTGGTCGGTACATGCGGCCAGGATCCCGAGGTTCGCTACTTGCCTAACGGTAACGCCGTGACCAACCTGAGTCTGGCGACCAGCGAACAGTGGACCGACAAGCAGACCGGCCAGAAGGTCGAGAAAACTGAATGGCACCGTGTGTCGATGTTCGGCAAGGTTGCTGAGATCGCTGGTGAGTACCTGCGTAAAGGTTCGCAGGTGTACATCGAAGGCAAGTTGCAAACCCGCGAGTGGGAAAAAGACGGCATCAAGCGTTACACCACTGAAATCGTGGTCGACATGCAAGGCACCATGCAACTGCTGGGCGGCCGTCCACAGGGCGACCAACAGGGCCAGGGCGGCATGTCCAACTCGGCACCGCGTCCACAGCAGTCGCGTCCACAGCCAAGCCAGCAGCCACAGCGTGAGTCGCGTCCAGCGCCACAGCAGGCCGCTCCGCAGCCGGCTCCGGATTTCGACAGCTTTGATGACGATATCCCGTTCTGAGGACTCTAAAGTCCGGAACACGCAAAACCCCCGTTTGGCTCAGGCCTCGGGGGTTTTTTATTGGCCGTGATCAGCGTCAGTCGAAGCGGCGATAACAACCATATCCTTGAACCGGCCTAACACGGCCGAACCGTCATCGATACGCGTCGCCAAATGCAGCGGCGCCACCAGGCTCTGGCACTCCGTCAGCTCCCGATACACGATGCCGTCCCCGCGCAGCCGCTGCATCGACGCTGGCACGATGGACACACCAAGTCCTGCCGCCACCAGGCTCAATGTCGCCGTCATGCGCGGTGCTTCCTGGACCACCTGCGGGCTGAACCCCGCTTCACGACACGCCACCAGAATCGCGTCATACAACCCCAACCCCACGCGACGGCGATAGAGCACGAAGGATTCGGTCGCCAGTGCCTTCAAGGGTAGGGGAGAGCCTGCATCAAGCGCCAGCGGATGCTCGGTGGGCAGCGCCAGCAGCATCGGTTCCACCAGAATAGGTTCGTCCTGCAGCGACTGAGTCCCACTGAGAGGCGAGCGGATAAACGCCGCGTCGAGTTTTTCGTGTACCAACGCATCCAGCAGTTCGCCGGTGCCAGCTTCCTCCAGCACCACTGTGACGCCGACAAAGGTTTCGCGAAACAGCCGCAGCACACTCGGCACAAAAGGATGCAGCGCCGCCGAACTGGTGAAGCCGATCGCCAGGCGCCCACGTTCACCGCGTGCGGCACGGCGTACCACCTCTGCAATCCCTTCAGCGTGCGCAAGGATCTCCCGCGCTTCATCCAGCAACGCGAGCCCGGCGGTGGTGGGGCGTACACCACGGGGCAGGCGCTCCATCAACACCACGCCCAACTCGGCCTCAAGGTTTTGCAACATCCGCGTCAACGGGGGCTGCTGCATGCCCAGGCGTTCCGCCGCGCGGGTGATGTAGCCTTCTTCAGCGATGGCAACGAAGGCCTTGAGTTGGCGAAGCTCCAGCATAGGAATACTTTTCAGGTATGGGAGGGCTTCAATCCTGGCATTTGTTCTCATGGCTCACAAGATTTACGCTGTGGCCAACCTCAAAAAGAAGGAAAGCCGTGATGACCTGGTCTGCCAAGCAATACACGATGTTTGAACAGCAGCGCACCCGTCCCGTTCGCGACCTGGTGGCGGCCATTCCAAACACTGACGTCCGCACCGCCGTGGACCTGGGCTGCGGCCCCGGCAACTCCACCGAGGTGCTGGCCGAACGCTTCCCGCAAGCCCACGTCACGGGCATGGACAGCTCCGACGACATGCTGGCCGACGCCCGCAAGCGGCTGCCGGCGCTGAACTTCGAGCTGGCGGATATCGGCGCCTGGAACCCGGCGCAAGCATTCGATGTGATCCTGGCCAACGCGTCCCTGCAATGGCTACCGGACCACGCCACGCTTTACCCCCACTTGGTCCACCAACTGACGCCCGGCGGTACGCTAGCGGTGCAAACCCCGGACAACCTCGATGAGCCCGCCCACCGGCTTGCCCGCGAAGTCGCGGCAGAGGGGCCATGGTCGGCCAAGATCGGAACGGTCAAACACAACGAGCGCCACACCGCGAGCTACTACTACGAACTGCTGAGCAAGCATTGCAGTACGGTCGATGTGTGGCGCACCACCTATCAGCACCCGCTGGTGGATCACGCAGCGGTGGTGGAGTGGTTCAAGGCATCGGCGCTGAGACCGTTCCTCGCGCCTTTGACCGACAGCGAAAAAGCCGCCTTCCTGCAGGAATACCAGGCGCGGGTTACACAGGCCTATCCAGCCCTAGCTGATGGCACGGTGTTGCTGCCGTTTCCGCGCCTGTTCATCATTGCCACTGCGTAGGCCGTAGTGACGCTATCGCCGGCAAGCCGGCTCCTACACGGGGGCGAGGAACTCATCGGTCGATACTACGGTTGCGTAGCCGAACGCCAGTGATGCCATATAAGCGTCATGCACCTGAGCAGCCGGGATCACCTTGCCATTGAACTCCAGATCCCGCGTGGCGCAGGCGTCATGGATCAGCGTGACCTTATAGCCCAGGTCCGCTGCTGCACGTACCACCGCGTCGATGCACATATGGCTCATGCTACCGACCACCACCAGGTCCGTGATGCTGCGTTGTTCCAGCAGTGCGCGCAGGTTGGTTTCGCGAAACGCATTCACAAAGTGTTTAAGCACCACCGGCTCATTGCCTTCGTTCAGCACTTTGCTGTGCAGGTGCGCACCCTCGGAACCCGGCGTGAAGAATGGCGCGTCCTCGGAGGTGAACTCGTGACGCACATGAATCACCGCATCACCCGCCTGGCGAAACGCCTGCAGCACCTGCGCGGCCTTGTCTGCTGCGGCGTCCACGCCGTCGAGTGGCCACTTGCCCTGAGGGAAGTAGTCGTTCTGGATATCGATTAGGATGAGCGCTTGCTTGGCCATGTGTATTGCCTCGTGATGGGTTGATGGGCCCAGTATCTTAGCTGGCGCCTGCACCGGGGATTGGCTGCACCGACAATAACAGGGGGAAAACTGACAATGGCGGTCGTCGAGCTGGGCGTGTTGATCTACCAAGGTGCGCAGTTGGCGGCCGTGCATGGCTTGACCGACTTGTTCGGCGTGGCTAACCGCATCGCCGCCGAGCATCAGTCCGCGCAATTGCCGTTGCTGCGGGTCAGCCATTGGCAGGTGGATGTTACCGGCAAACCGGCGCGCGTATTCAGCAGCCATCCCGGCCCTGACCAGCCGATGATGGCCGTATTGGTGCCGCCGTCGATTGGTGAATTCACCGAAGACCAGGCGCCGCCCGCGCTGCTGGAATGGATCCGCCAGCAACACGCGTCAGGCACGGTACTGGGCGGTGTGTGCATTGGCTCGATCATGCTGGCGCGCAGCGGGTTGCTCGACGGACGCAGTGCCACGACGCACTGGTCTTCCGCCAAATCCTTCGCGGCCCGTTACCCGGCGGTGCGCCTGGAGGCGGATAAGCCCATCGTTGATGATGGCGACCTGATCACCACCGCCGGCTTGATGGCCTGGTCCGAACTCGGCCTGCGCCTGGTCGATCGCCTGATGGGCCCGAGCATCGCGGCCGATACCGCGCGTTTCCTGGTGATCGAGCACAGTGACAGCGCCAGCCAATGCGGCAGCAACTTCGCGCCGATACTCGGCCACGGCGACGCGGCCATCCTCAGGGTTCAGCACTGGCTTCAAGCCAGTGGCGCGGTGGATGTTTCCCTTACGGCAATGGCCCAGGAAGCGGGTTTGGAAGAGCGCACTTTCCTGCGGCGCTTTCGCAACGCGACGGGCTTGAAACCCACCGAGTACTGTCAGCACTTGCGGGTGGGCAAGGCGCGGCAGATGCTGGAGTTTACCAACGGCACCATCGACCATATCGCATGGACCGTGGGTTACCAGGACCCCGGTGCCTTTCGCGCCATCTTCAAGAAGATCACCGGCCTTTCGCCCAGCGACTACCGCAGCCGTTTCGGCGTGTGAATCGTGCAGAACGCCGCCGCGTTAACGTGTCGTCGTGCAGAATAAAACAGGCCAACTGCCATCGGTTTTTCGGCAACTGGTTGATTTGAATGCAATCCCGTGCGAACGCGCTTTGGCCTGATCTCTGCAACGTTCCGTCTACACACATGGCGGGATGGTCAAGGGGGACGCATGACCCCGACTCAACGCAAGAAGCTGGTGGTAGCTCACTCCACACGTGAGGGGGCGCCGCTACATGAGGTCGAAACCAACCGCGCCCTGGCGCGCTGGTTGGCGCAGATTCTCGGGCTCAAATTCGGCGGCAGCTACGACCCTGATCTGCACGCGGGGCGGGCGCTGTACCTGCTGCCCACACAAACTCTGGTCGGTCAGGCCCAGGCGCGAGCGCTGAATATCAAAGGCCCGGAGGATTTGTGGGGCGGTTACGTCGACCACGACTTTATTTGCACCAAAGCCATCAGTCATGGCTTGCTCGGCCCTGACGCTAAAGCGCCGGAAGGTTGGTCGGCGTTGTTCTGCGAGCGTGTACGCAATGTCGTGCTGGACGGCTTGAGCGTCTTCGCACTGGAAGACGCGCGGCTCGCCGCCACACGCTTGCTCCACAGCGGCCCCATCCGCTTGAAACCCGTGCACGCCTGCGCGGGCCGAGGCCAGGAAGTTATCCACAGCCTGGATGAATTCGAGGCCGTGCTGGCGCGATCCGAGGCCGCAAAACTCTTCAACGAAGGGGTTGTTCTGGAGCAGGATCTGCACGATGTGGTCACTCACAGCGTTGGCCAAAGTTTTATCGGCGACCACGTGTTCAGCTACTGCGGCGAGCAATATCTGACGAAAGATGGGCAGGGCGAAGAGGTCTACGGCGGTTCCAACCTGCTGGTCGTGCCCGGCTATTACGAAGACCTGTTGCAACTCGAACTGGCCGACGACGTACGCGAAGCCATCGAACAAGCCCAGGTGTTCGACACGGCCGCCGATGAGGCCTACCCCGGCTTTTATGCCTCGCGGCGTAATTACGACATCGCGCAAGGCCTGGACAGTAATGGCCAACGCCGCAGCGGCGTGCTCGAACAATCCTGGCGCATGGGCGGGGCCAGTAGCGCGGAAGTCGCAGCGCTGCAAAGTTTTATCAACAACCCTGGCCTGCGTGCGATCCATGTGTCCTCGGTGGAAACCTATGTGGACCAACCGCTGCCGGCCAATGCCATCGAGGTGTATCGCGGCCCGGCGCAAAGCAGCGAGTTTCTTCTCAAGTACGTGACGGTTACCTCTTATGACGGCTAGAAGTGAAAGCATTGCGATCGATATCGACGACGAACAGATGAGCGGCACCTTCCTGAGCCCCAAATCCAAAGTCCCCGGCGTGTTGTTTGTGCACGGCTGGGGCGGCAGCCAGGAGCGAGACCTCGAGCGGGCCAAAGGCATCGCCGGCTTGGGCTGTGTATGCCTGACCTTCGATCTGCGCGGGCACGCCGGCACCGGTATTCCATTGTCCCGCGTCACCCGCGAAGACAACCTGCGCGACCTGATGGCGGCCTATGACCGACTGCTGTCCCACCCGGCGATCGACACCTCGGCAGTGGCAGTGGTGGGTACCAGTTACGGCGGCTACCTCGCGGCGATTCTCACCTCATTGCGCCCGGTGCGCTGGCTGGCACTGCGCGTGCCGGCGCTGTATCGGGATGACGAATGGCTCAAGCCCAAGCGTGACTTGGACAAGATGGACCTGATGGATTACCGCAGCACGTTGGTCCACGCCGAAACCAATCGCGCCTTGCACGCGTGTTCGGCGTTTACCGGTGATGTGCTGATCGTCGAATCGGAAACCGATGACCACGTGCCCCATGCCACCATCATGAGCTACCGCGCGGCGTGCCAGCAGACCCACTCCCTGACCCACCGAATCATCGACGGCGCCGACCATTCCCTCAGCGACCCAGTGTCCCAGCAGGCTTACACCTCAATCCTGGTGGACTGGATCACCGAGATGGTGGTGGGCGAGCGGTTGAGCATCATTCAGTCCCGTTAAAGCGTTCAGGCGGGTGTCTTCTTCACCCGCAACGCCTTCGCCTTGGCCTCCACGCCCAGGTACATCACTAGCGCGATCAGCAGCGGCAAGATGAAGTAAATCGCCCGATACGCGATCAGCCCGGCAAGCAAACTGCCCCGCGACGCCTCATGCTGCAACAGCGCAATAAACACCGCCTCCAGCACGCCCAGCCCGGCCGGAATGTGGGTGAGCACTCCGGCAATCGCGCTGATCAATAACACGCCCAGCACCAGCGGATAGTCCAGCTTGGCCGGCAACAGGGTAAAAATCACCGCCGCCATCAGCGACCAATTCAACGCGCCCAGCAGCAACTGCAAGCACGCCATGCGCACCGACGGCAGGTTGATTTCCATGCCGCGAATCGTCCACGCACGTTTCTTCGAAAACTGGCAGGCCACCAGATAACCCAGGCTGGCCAGTACCAACAACGCGCCAATGCCCTGCAAGGCCGTGGTGCTGACCTTCCACCCCGGCGGCATGATCACCAAACCGCTGCTGAAAACCACCCCGGCAATCGCCATGTAGCCAAACCAATTGGTGGCTAGGCTCAGGCCGAGGATCTTGGCGATATTGCCGGTACTCACCCCCAAGCGCGAATACAGCCGATAACGCATGGCGATGCCGCCGACCCACGCGCTCAGGTTGAGGTTGAAGGCGTAGCTGATGATGCCCACTGGCAGGATCTGCTTCCACACCAGGTTCTGGCGAATGTAGGTGCGGCCGATCAAGTCGAAGCTGGCGTACACCAGAAAACTGCACAGCGTCAGCGCGCCTGCGATCACCAGTGTGCGCACCTTGAAGTCGCCCAGAGTCTGCACCACTTCGCTCCAATCGATACGCCGAGCGAGCAGGGTGAACAGCACGATCAGCATCAGGAAGAAGACGATGGACAGCGGTTTCTTCCAGCGCTTGAATCGGGATTCAGCGGTCATTGGACTGGCTCTCGATGGGTTTCAACCGTGGCTTGTGCGCCGGCAACCATCCCGTCAAGGCCGGGAAGTGGCGCATCACATGAAACACCAGGAAACCCACGGTCAACCGCCACAGCCACAGGCGCGGCTTGCGGTTCTCCGGCATGGTCTGGCAGTGGTCTTTCGCGAGTGTTTCCAGGCGTTCGTAAAGTTGTTGATTGAACGCGCGGTCACGAATCAACACATTGGCTTCCAGGTTCAGCGACAGGCTCAACGGGTCCAGGTTGCTCGAACCCACGGTGCTCCATTCGTCATCCACCAACGCGACTTTGCCGTGCAGCGGGCGCTGGCAGTATTCGTGGATCACTACGCCATCTTTGAGCAGATAGTCGTAGAGCATCCGCGCCGCCAGCTTGGCCAGCAGCACATCGGGCTGGCCTTGCATGATCAGTTGCACCTGCACGCCACGGCGCGCGGCATTGCGGATTTCGCGCAGCAGGCGGTAGCCGGGGAAGAAGTAGGCGTTGGCGATCACCGCGCGTGTTTGCGCCTTGCTCAGCGCGTGGATATAGGCTTCTTCAATGTCATCGCGATGCTGCACGTTGTCGCGGTAAATCAAGCGCACCAAGCCATCGCCCTGGTCGGTGGACCACAATGGAGGCCGTTGCTGGCGCCGCCGCCAACCCCGTCGCGTGCGGACTTGGCGACCACTTTGCGCCAAAGCGAAATGATGTAGGTCTGCTACGGCCGGACCCACCACCTGCACCGCGTAGTCCTGCTTGGCTTCGGGACCGAAATCTCCCAAGTGATCGGCGGAAAAGTTGATCCCGCCGATAAACGCCACCTCCGCATCCACCACCACAATCTTGCGGTGCAGGCGACGAAACCAGTTGGTGCGAATGCCCAGGGTCTTGGACGCCGGGTCAAACATCTGCACCGTAACGCCGGCGTCCGCCAACTCGCCCAGAAATGACGGGCTCAGTTCGCCGCAACCAAAGCCATCGAGGCTCACCACCACCTTGACTCCACGCTGCGCGGCCTCGATCAGGATGCCGTGCAGCTCATGGCCCACCTTGTCTTCGAAAAGAATGAAGGTCTCCAACAGAATTTCCCGGCGGGCCGCGCGCAGGGCTTCGAACACCTTGGGAAAATACGCCTCGCCGTTCTCCAGTAACTCAACCTGGTTGCCACGCTGCCAGCCGTAGTCCAGGTCGCGGGCCTTGGCTTCGTCCGGCGGCTGGTCGGTGGAGATATGTTCCACGGCCACGTTCATAGCTCGACCTCCACTGACAGCGGCACATGGTCGGACAGGTGCGACCAAGGCCGCGTCGTTAGCACCCTAGGGTTATGCACCTTCAGATTGCGCACATAAATCCGGTCCAGCGGCAGCAACGGCAGGCGCGCCGGGAAGGTGCGTGCGGGTTTGCCCATGGATTCAATAAACACTTCCTTCAAACCGGCCTTGCTCAGGTCGGCCTTCTGGCGCCAATCGTTGAAATCACCGGCCACCACCAGCGGCGCGTCGGCTGGGATCTCGCTGATGCGCTGCTCGATCAAGCGCAGTTGCTGCTGGCGGTGCACCTCGCGCAAGCCCAGGTGGATACAGATCGCATGGATCTCCTGGCCGGTGCCCGGCAGGCGCAGCACGCAATGCAGCAGGCCACGGTTTTCATGGCCGCTTTGGGAGATATCGAGGTTGTCGTGGCGCACGATCTGGAATTTCGACAACAGCGCGTTGCCGTGGTCGCCGTGGGGGTAGACCGCGTTGCGGCCGTAGGCGAACTGCGGCCAGATGCTGTCGGCGAGGAATTCGTACTGCGGCATGTTCGGCCAGTCGCTGAAGCGCTGTGGATGGCGTTCGTGGGTGCCGTGGATTTCCTGCAAAAACACCATATCCGCGCCCACGCTGCGCACCGCTTCACGCAGCTCGGGCAGGATGAAACGTCGATTCAGGGCGGTAAAGCCCTTGTGGATATTGACCGTCAGCACCGTGAAGCGAGTGATGGCGACGCTGGGGGTGATGGGCACCCAGTCGGGAATCGCAGCCATGATTGCTCCTGTGAAAGAAGTGGGGGCCTGGCCCCCGTTTATGGCTGACTCTGATTTTTGGCTGAAAGTTTCCAACGTCCTACAGACGGCACAATGATGCCGCTGAAGGGGAACGATCAACGCGCAAACCCGTCAGTTCCTTACAGACCCTTCTGAAGGAGATCGGTGTTTTGCTGAATCTAAAGACCGCATTACTGCTCGGCGCACTGCTGTTTTGTGGCAGTGGCGCACTGCAAGCGGCGGCCACCGCGCCGGAACCTGAAGCGCCGGCCAAGCCGGAATTGCTGGTGGAGGGCGGGCTGCTGGGGGCAATCAGTTCCAGCATCGATGATGTCCAGCAAAAGCTCGACCTCAATCAGAATCTGATCGATGAATGGCGCCTGCGCGCGGACCGAGCGGCCGACGAGGTCGGGCGGCTGGTCAACCAGACCGCTGCGCGCTCACCCTGGAGCGTGGCGGGGGATTTCCTGCTGCTGTCCGGCGTGTGGGTTGGCGCTTTTGTGGCGATGACGCTGCTGGGGCGATTTATCGTACAGCGCCTGGGCCGTCGCTCGTTCTTCGAGCGGCGCAAACGTCTGCTGGCGGTGCTAGGGTATGTGATTCCCTATACGACTCCCGCGCTTATCTGTCTGCCGCTGACGCTGTATGTCAGCCACTTTCTGCCCACCTCTGTAGGCCGTGCGCTGGCGCTGTGTTTTGCCTACGCCACCAGTAGCGGTATCTTTTCCACCTCGATGCTGTTGTGCGTCATCGTCATGTTCAATGTTGGCCACAAGCGCCCGGCGGTGCAGATTATTCGCGACTACTGCCCCAAACCGCTGTTCCTGATCGGCTTCCTCGCCGCCCTCAGCGATGCGCTGACCAGCCCGCAAATCGCCCGTCAGTTGGGCGGCAATATCACCAGCAGCATTGCCGTGTTTACCGGGCTGTTTGCGGCGGTGATTTTCGGCATGCTGGTGATCCGCCTGCGTCGTCCGGTCGCCCATCTGATCCGCAATCGACCACTGGCCCAGCGCCTCAAACACCCGGCGTTGCAACAATCGCTGCGGATATTTTCCGGCCTGTGGTATTGGCCGATCCTGTTGATGGTGCTGGTGTCGGCGATCAACCTGATCGGTGCTGGTGACGATAACCAGAAAGTCCTGCGCTGCGCACTGTTCACCACGATCCTGCTGATCGGCACGGTGTTCCTCAGCACGGTGCTGCAACACCTGTTCAAGTCCCGCAGCCAAGTGGCGATCCAACGCAGCAGTGCGTACAAGGAACGCTTCCTCAGCCTGTTGCACGCGATCCTGCGCATTGTCATGGCCATTGCGTTTATCGAAATTCTCGGGCGGATCTGGGGCGTGTCGCTGTTCGAGTTCGCCCAGCGCAACTCGGTGGGCCGGGCCATCAGCGATTCTCTCAGCAGCATCGGCCTGATCCTGCTGATGACGTGGCTGTTCTGGGTGGTGCTCGACACGGCGATCCAAGAAGCGCTGAAACCGCCGGTCAACAAACGCTCCAGCCGCCAACCGAGCACGCGGGTGAAAACCATCCTGCCGCTGCTGCGCAATGCGGTGAAGATCATCCTGGTGGTGATCTGCGCGATCACCACCATGGCCAACCTCGGCATCAACGTCGCGCCGCTGCTGGCCGGTGCCGGCGTGGTCGGCCTGGCCATTGGTTTTGGCTCGCAGCAATTGGTGCAGGATGTAATCACCGGGCTGTTCATCATTATTGAAGACACCCTGTCCATTGGCGATTGGGTGGTACTCGACTCCGGCCACGCCGGCACCGTCGAAGGCCTGACCATCCGCACCCTGCGCCTGCGCGATGGCAAGGGTTTTGTGCACTCGGTGCCGTTCGGGCAGATCAAGGCGGTCACCAACCAGTCGCGGCAATTTGCGTATGCGTTTTTCTCGGTACAGTTCACTTACGACACGGATGTGGACAGGGCGGTGGAACTGATCCGCGAGGCGGGGCAGTCGATCCGTGACGACGTTTTCCTCAAGTACAACCTGCAAGGTCCGCTGGAAGTATTCGGCGTCGACAAGATGGACCTCAACGGCGTGGTGCTCACGGCGCAGTTCCGCACGGTGTCGGGCGGGCAATATGCAGTAAGCCGTGCATTCAACCAACGCTTGAAAAAGCTTGTGGATAACTGTGACCAGGTGCATTTCGCGCAGACTTATCCACAGCAGGTCATGGTGCCTGCGCGGACGGCCCTTGAGCATGAACCTACCGAGGCTGGCGCGAAGATAGTTAATCCGTGACGGTTGCGCTACAAACCCGCAAAATGCAACGATTCTGGCCAAGACCAGAAAACCTTCGTTCCAAACAGACCGGGCCTGCTCAATCTATGCGAATGCGCCTTATGTTACTGGGCGGCGGGAATGCCCTCGGGCAGGCGCTGATTCGCCTCGGTGCAGAGGAAGACATCGGTTTCCTCGCACCCAAACCGCCCCAAGACGGCTGGGATGCCGCGAGCCTCACCCAATTGCTCGACGACACCCGTCCCGATGCGTTGATCAACCTCGCCTACTATTTCGACTGGTTCCAGGCAGAAGCGGTCAGCGAAACCCGCCTGGCTGCCCAGGAATTTGCCATCGAGCGCCTGGCCGAGTTGTGCCAGCACCACAACATCACCCTGTTGCAACCGTCCAGCTACCGCGTGTTCGATGGCTCCCGCGCCACCGCCTACAGCGAAAAGGACGAGCCGGTGCCCCTGGGCCTGCGCGGCCAGGCGTTGTGGCGCATCGAGCAGAGCGTGCGCGCCACCTGCCCGCAACATGTGCTGTTGCGGTTTGGCTGGCTGTTGGATGACAGTGTCGACGGTACCTTGGGGCGCTTCCTGGCTCGGGCGGAGAAACCGGATGAATTGCTGATGGCCGACGACCGTCGCGGCAATCCGACGCCGGTGGACGATGCGGCGCGGGTGATTATCTCGGTGCTCAAGCAGCTCGATTGCGCGGCACCGCTGTGGGGCACTTATCACTACGCCGGCCAGGAGGCGACTACACCGTTGGCACTGGGCCAGGCGATTCTCACTGAAGCGCGCAACTACCATCCGCTGGCGATCGAATCCCCTACCGCCCAGGCGCACGCGGCCCGGCCGGATGCGAGCGAAGAACCGCAACACGCGGTGCTCGCCTGCAAGAAAATCCTTCACACCTTCGGCATCAAGCCACGGGCATGGCGGGCGGGGTTGCCGGCATTGCTGGATCGGTTCTACCGTCATACCTGACCCCCAAGCGCGTAGGAGCCGGCTTGCCGGCGATAGCATCACCTCGGTTTAACTGAAAGACCGAGGTGTCTGCATCGCCGGCAAGCCGGCTCCTACTAGGGGGGCGGTGTGGTTTAGAACTTGTAGCCGATACCCACCATGTAAACCATCGGGTCCACGTCCACATTGACCTTGGCGCGAGTGCCTTGGCCCAGGGCGTTGTTGTCCACAGTCGCCTTGGTGCTGATGTCGATGTAGCGCGCCTGGGCGTTGATCATCCACTTGTCGTTGATCATGTAGTCCGCACCGATCTGCGCGGCCCAGCCCCAGGAATTTTCGGCCTTGAAGTTGCTGAAGCCTGCGCCTTGGGCACGGCTGCCAACGTGTTCGTCGTAGATCCAGGTGTAGTTGATACCGGCGCCGACGTACGGCTGGAAGGCCGACTTGTTGTCCAGCGGGTAGTACACGATGCTCAGGGTCGGCGGCAGGTGTTTCAGGGTGCCGAGCTTGCCGTTCGCGGCGCCGAGGGCGGTGTTCTTGATCTTCACATCATGCTCGAACGGCGTGGCGGCCAGCAGTTCGATACCGACGTGGTTGGTCAGCATGTAGGCGAAGTTCAGGCCCAGTTGGGTATCGCTGCTCATGGTCGCCTTGCCGCCCAGGTTGGCGCCGGCCAATGGGCCCTGGTCAACTTTGACATGGCCGCTGTCCGCCTTCGGGTTCACGGTGATTGCACCGGCGCGCACCAGAATGTCGCCCGCTTCGTGAGCGTGTGCAACGGGGGCGACGAGGGCGAGCGCGAAGAGGGACGCGCCGAGCAGAGACTTGTTCATGGGAGCTCCAAAGGACGTTTAAAAGTTGTACGTCCAATGGTAAAGATCGTTCCGTCCGGTCTTTTGACTCAGCTCAATGAAAGGGCGATCAGCGCTATTCGGGCAGCTCGTACATATAAATTTTCTCAGCGTCCATCTGGTAACCGGCGTCGGCCAGTTCGCTGGTGGACGGTTTGACCTGCATCGCGCCTTCGATCCAGTACGGCTGGTACAGCTCATCGAGCTTCACGCCGATTTCGCTTTTGACATGCACGATCTGGTTCGAGGGTGGCGGCGGTACATGGATGCACGCGCCGAAATACGGCACCAGCAAGAACTCCGTCGTGCGGCCTTCCTCACTGACTTCCAGCGGCACGATGTAGCCCGGCAAGCGGATGTGCTGGCCGTCGAGGCTTTGCACCACCGGGGCGTTGGGCAAGTCCTGCTTGGCCGCTGGCGCTGCCTCGACCGATAACGCATCGGCCATGTTCGACAAGTCGTGCAGCGGTTTCATGTTGGGGATTTCCGGCGGCGCGTCAGGCGGGATCATCTCCTGCCAGGACAAATCCTTGGGCTGATCTTCCGCCCAAGTGGGAACTGCCACCAGCAGCAACAACGCAAATAGCGCACGACGCATCGCAACCTTCCTCATAAACGTATGGACAGGCCATCGGCCAGGGATTGCCGATAGGCGCGCCACGCGGGCACGCTGCCCATCAACAGCGCGGCGGCCAGGATACCGGCGAGCAGCGTCCATTCATATTCGCTCGGCCAGGCCATCGGCAGGTCCAGGCCGTAATTGGCCTGCAAATACCCGCGCGAGGCGGCGATGCACACATACAGTAAACCGACCCCGGCGATTACGCCGGACAGTGCCAGGGCGAAGGCTTCGAAGATCAGCAACGTTGCGATATGCCACGGTCGCGCACCCACCGAGCGCAAAATTGCCATTTCGCGGCGGCGCTCGTTGAGGCTGGTAAGGATCGCCGTGAGCATGCCGATCAAGCCTGTGAGCACCACGAACAGCGAGATCACGAACAGCGCCTTCTCGGCAGTGCCCATCATGCTCCACAACTCTTGCAGCGCCACGCCGGGCAGGATCGCCAGCATCGGTTCGCCACGGAATTCGTTGATCTCGCGCTGCAGGGCAAACGTGGAAATCTTGTTGTTCAGGCCGAGCATGAACGCGGTGATGGCCTGCGGCGTGAGGTCCATGTTGCGCGCCTGGTCGGCACTGATGCGGCCTTTGCCTTGGGCCGGTACGCCATTGTGCCAGTCGATATGGATCGCCTCCATGCCGCCGAGGCTGATGTGCAACGTGCGGTCTACCGGCGTGCCGGTGCGCTTGAGAATGCCGACCACGGTGAAGGGTTTGTCATCGTGTTTCACCAGGCTGACCACCGCCACGCCATGAGCCAGCACCAGTTTGTCGCCAAGTTTGTAATGCAGCGCATCAGCCACTTCGGCACCGAGCACCACTTCAAACGGGTCGATGGCGAAGGCGCGGCCGCTGGCCAGTTCAAGGTTTTGCTTGCGGCCGTATTGGTAGTGCTCGAAGTAGGATTCGTTGGTGCCCATCACGCGGTAGCCGCGATGGGAGTCACCGAGGGAAATCGGGATCGCCCACTTCACCTGGGGGCTGGCGGCGAAATGTTCGAAGCTGTCCCAGCGGATGTTGTTGGTGGCGTTGCCGATGCGGAACACCGAGTACAGCAGCAGGTTCACCGAGCCGGAGCGCGCGCCGACGATCAGGTCGGTGCCGCTGATAGTGCTGGCGAAACTGTTGCGCGCTTCAACGCGCACACGTTCCACCGCGAGCAACAAGCAGACTGAAAGCGCGATGGCGAACGCGGTGAGGATCGCGGTAAAGCGGCGGTTAGCCAGGCTGGCCATGGCTAGACGGAACAGATACATCTCAAACCTCTGCGGGCGTGGCGGCGCGATTGAGTTCGGCCAGCGACAGGTTGCGGTCGAACAGCGAAGCCAGGCTCTGGTCATGGCTGACAAACAGCAGGCTGGCGCCGGCTTCGCGGCATTCGGCGAACAACAGCTGTAGGAAGGCTTCGCGGGCGTCGTAGTCCAGAGCCGAAGTGGGCTCGTCGGCGATCACCAGCTCCGGCTGGCCAATCAACGCACGGGCGGCGGCGACGCGTTGCTGCTGGCCGATGGACAGCGAGTCGGCGCGGCGATCCAGCAGGTTTTTGTCTTTCAACCCAAGGTGCGCAAGTAAAGCAGCGGCGGCTTGGTCGACACTGCCGTGGCGCTGTTTCGCCCGCTGTGCACGCAACTTGGAAAAGTGGCAGGGCAGCTCGACGTTCTCGCGCACCGACAGGAATGGCAGCAGGTTGAACTGCTGGAAGATGTAGCCGGTGTGGTCGACGCGGAAGCGGTCGCGGGCGCCGGCCGATAGCTCGGTCAGCTCCTGGCCGAGCAGGCGGATGCTGCCCTGGTTGGGTGTCTGCACGCCGCCGAGCAGGCCCAGCAGCGTGGTTTTGCCACTGCCGCTCGGGCCCTTGAGAAACAGGGTTTCCCCCGCTTCCAGGCGGAACGCGGGGATGTCCAGCAACTGGGGGTGACCGGGCCAGTTGAAACCCAGGTCAGACAGTTCGATCAATGCGTGTGTCATGGGAACTCAGAACTTCAAGGTGGCTGCTGTGGCCGTGGCTTCCACACCTTGCTGGCCACTCGGACCGATCAGTTGTACCTGAATTTTCTGGGTGGCGGGGAAGGTCTTGAACACCTGGGTCAGGTCAAGGTTGCTCAGGGCCGTCGGCGTGGCGCAGGTGAACTGGTAGTGGGCGTGGATTTCGCTGTGGTCGTGATGATGCTCGTGGGCAGCCGCGCCTTTGCCGTCGGTGGCGTGGTCATCATCGTCGTCGTCATGATCGGCTTCCGGCTTGTCACCGAACAACGGGCTGTTGAGTTCCTGGCTGCTGACCACGCAACCGGCGCCCTTGGGCAAGTTGAACAGGGCGACAGGGTTTTCCAGCTGTTTGCGCACGGCGACGACCTTGGCTTTGTCCGCCGGGGTGGTGGCCAGGTGTTCGAAACCCACCAGGTTCATCGCCGGGCTGTCCAGTTCCAGCTCCAGGGCCTGGCCGTCAAGCACTGCGTTGAGACGGCCGACGCCATGTTCGTGGGCGCCAAGGCTGCCGTGTTCATGGTCGTGATCATCATGAGCGTGGGCAACCGCCAGTGGCAGCAGGGCAAACGGCAAAGCAAGCAACAGACGGCGCATGAGAAGGCTCCAGAAGATGAAAGTTTTGTTATGTGATCTTATAACAATTGCCGCTGAGTTTGACCGCCCGCTTGGCGTTGCGCAAGCCGCATGGGAGCATGCTTGTCAGAAAAGTGCAGGAGTAAGGACGATGTTGCGAATTCGTGGAACGGTCGGCGACTTGCCGGTGGACTTGACCCTGGAGCTGGACGACGGCGATTGGGCACGGCTGGGCGCGCAGTTGCAGGCCACGCCTGTCCCCGCCGCAGCGACAGTGGCACCGGTCAAGCAGAATGACGACCTGTGGCAGAATGCCCAGGACCTGTTGCGCAAGGCCGGCCAGCTCAGCGGCCTGGAGTTGCTGGATCAGTTGGAAGGCTTGGCCGGCGATGCGGCGTCAGGCAAGCGCCTGCTGGTGCGCCTGCGCCACAGCTCGAACGTAAAAGTGGCCAGCGGCGCCGATACGCCGCTGTACAGCTGGGTTGGCGATTAGTACAACGCGGCAAACAACTTGCGACGGTACACGGTCACCAGTGGGTGATCATTGCCCAGCAGTTCGAACACCTGCAGCAAGGTCTTGTGCGGCAGGCCTTCGCTGTAGCTGCGGTTGCGGATGAACAGCTTGAGCAGACCTTCGAGCGCCGCGTCGTACTGCTGGCGCGCCAGTTGCTGGATCGCCAGTTGGTAGGCCGCTTCGTCATCCTGCGGGTTTTGCGCCAGGCGGCTTTTCAGCTCGGCGGCATCCGGCAGATCGGCAGCCTGGCGCAGGAAGGTGATCTGTGCCTTGGCCCCGGCGAGGGCGGCTTTGTGGTCGTCGCTTTTCACCGCGTCCAGCACGGTCTGGGCTTCGCCCAGTTCACCGCGCTCGGCCAGGCAGCGTGCGTAGAGGATCAGCGCAGCAGCGTTGGTGTTGTCCTCGCCCAGCACTGTCACCAGCACGGCTTCTGCATCGGTGATGCGACCTTCGGCAAACAACGCCTGGGCCTGCTCCAACGGATCCGCCGCCGCCGGTGGCGGCATCTGTACATGGGGCTCCAGCATCGCGCGCACCGCCGACTCCGGCTGCGCCCCGGCAAACCCATCCACGGGCTGGCCGTCCTTGAACAACACCACTGTCGGCAGGCTTTGAATGCCAAAGCGCGCAACGATATCCTGCTCGGCCTCGCAATCGACCTTGGCCAGCAGCAACTCACCCTGATAACTCTCGGCAACTTTCGCGAGCATCGGCATCAACGCCTTGCACGGCGCGCACCACTCGGCCCAGAAATCCACCAGCACGGGTTTTTCGAAGGAGTTCTGGATCACTGCCTGGTCGAAGGTGGCGGTGGTGACATCGAAGATATACGGCGTGGGCTGACTCATGAGGCGTCTCGAATAAAGCGGGAATGGGGCAACTATAAGGGCTGGCGAGCCTGGCTGAAAGTGCGGCGGATTCGGCACCGCTTTCGCGAGCAAGCCCGCTCCTGCAGGGGGAATGCGGTCACATGTGGGAGCGGGCTTGCTCGCGAAGGTCTCACGAGCGCCGGGAATGGTACAGACTCACCTTGCGAAACTCCCAAGGCTCCGCCAGATCCGGCAACGTCAGCGCATCAAGAATCGCCAGCCGCTGGTAATCCGGGTGCTGGAAGTCGCGCACGCGCGAATCTGCCACCAGCGCTTCGCGGCCTCGGGTCAGGAACTGGTCGAGCAGCGGCAGGTTCGCGCGGTCGTAGAGCACGTCGGCGACCATGATCAGGTCGAAGCGGTCGGCTTCGGCGAAAAAATCGGCGGAGTAGCCCAGCTCCACGTCGTTGAGCGCGGCATTCGCCCGGCAGGCCGCCAAGGCCAGCGGGTCGAGGTCGCAGGCCACTACTTCCAACGCGCCGGCCTTGACCGCCGCAATCCCGGCCACGCCGGAGCCTGCGCCAAAATCCAGCACGCGCTTGCCGGCGACCCACTCGGGTTTCGCCGCCAGGTACCGCGCCAGCGCCAGGCCGCTGGCCCAGCAAAAACTCCAGTAGGGCGGTTCATGCAGGATGCGCTGGGTTTCTTCGGGACTGAAGGCGCGGTCCATGTTGTCTGCATCCAGCAGCCACAACGACAGCTCGGTGCCCGGCAATGGGCAGGGCACCAGCTGCGCGTCGCCGATCAGTTCGCTCAGGGCCGCTTGCAGGTCCAGCGGTGGCGTCATGGTGCCTTGACGAGTTGCAGGGGGCCGGTGGTCTGGGTGATCGCTTGGGTGATGCGCACGGCGGGCAGGTGCAGGATCAGTTGGCCGGACTGGCTCGCGCGCCCGCGCAATTCAACCCGCGCACCGGCTGGGAACGCCTCGGGGTTAAAGCGCAGGCGGAAAGCCAGGGGCTGGCCGTTGCCGGTCAGCACGCTGCTGGCGAGCAATTGCTGTGGGCGCGAACGATCGTCGATCACCAGCAGGGCCATTTCGACTTCGGCACCGGCCGGAATGTTGGTCAGGCTGCCGCTGATTTCCCGCTGGTAGGCGGGCAGGGGGCCCATGTCTTCAATGCCGGGAACTTTTTTCTCTTGTGCCGGCGTGGGCTGAGGTGCGGCCGGCTTGGGGGCTTCGCTGCTGCAGGCGACCAGGAAACTGAACAGGGTGAGCAAAACAAGTGGTCGTAACTGCATGTACGGCTCCAGAAAGGACAAAATCCGTGGCTTTAAAAATATGAAACATAATAGTCAGCCTATATACCGTAAAGGCTATGGCTTGTCTTGCCACAGGGATGCGCTACCATGGCCCTCCCTTTATTTGTTGCCTGCCTACCATGCACTGTCCCTTCTGCGGTGCCAACGACACCAAGGTCATTGACTCGCGTCTGGTCGCCGAGGGCGATCAAGTGCGTCGCCGGCGCGAATGCCTGGCCTGCGGTGAACGTTTCACCACCTTCGAAACCGCCGAACTGGTATTGCCACGTCTGATCAAGTCCGACGGCAGCCGCCAGCCTTTCGACGAAGAAAAACTGCGCGCCGGTATGCAGCGCGCCCTGGAAAAACGCCCGGTGAGTGTCGAGCGGCTGGAGGCGGCGCTGGTGCATATCAAGCACAAGCTGCGCGCCACCGGCGAACGCGAGGTCAAGAGTCTGGTGGTTGGAGAACTGGTGATGGGCGAGCTGCAAAAGCTCGACGAAGTTGCCTACATCCGATTCGCCTCGGTGTATCGACGCTTCCAGGATCTCAATGAGTTCCGCGAAGAGATCGACCGCCTGGCCCGTGAGCCTGCCAAAGAATGAACCCACCGTCTGCCGAACAAGCTGTGCTCGACGCCCATTACATGGCCCGCGCCCTGGAACTGGCGCGCAAGGGCCTGTACACCACCCATCCCAACCCACGTGTGGGTTGCGTGATTGTGCGTGATGGGCAGATTGTCGGCGAAGGCTGGCATGAGCGGACCGGCGAACCGCATGCCGAGCCCAATGCCCTGCGCGCCGCCGGTGCCAAGGCCCGAGGTGCCACGGTGTACGTGACCCTCGAACCGTGCAGCCATCACGGGCGCACGCCGCCTTGCGCTGATGCGTTGGTCACCGCGGGTGTCGCCCGCGTGGTGGCCGGGATGCAGGACCCGAACCCGGAAGTGGCGGGGCGCGGCATGCAGCGCCTGGCTCAAGCCGGTATCGAGGTGCGCAGCGGTGTGTTGGAAGCTGAAGCACGCGCGCTGAATCCGGGTTTCCTCAAGCGCATGGAACACGGCCTGCCCTTCGTGCGTGTCAAGCTGGCGATGAGCCTGGATGGCCGCACCGCGATGGCCAGTGGCGAAAGCCAATGGATCACCGGTCCGGCTGCCCGCGCCGCTGTGCAACGCCTGCGCGCCGAGGCGAGTGTGGTGCTGACTGGCGCCGACACGGTGCTGGCCGACGGCGCCCGCCTGACTGTGCGCGCCGCCGAACTCGGCCTGGATGAAGCCACCACCGCCCTGGCCATGTCGCGCCCGCCGTTGCGCGTGCTGATCGACGGCCGCCTGCGGGTGCCGCTCAATGCGCCGTTTTTCAAGGCTGGCCCGGCGTTGGTCATCACCTGCGTGACCGCGGAAAACCAATTCCCCCGTGGCCCCGAGTGCCTGGTAGTGCCGGGCGTCGATGGCCAGGTCGACCTGCGCTCGGCGCTGGTGGCGCTGGCGGCCCGTGGCGTCAACGAAGTACTGGTGGAAGCCGGCCCAAGCCTGGCCGGTGCATTTGCCCAGCAAGGCCTGGTGGATGAATACGTGATTTTCATCGCCGGCAAGTTCCTCGGTTCCGCCGCGCGGCCTTTGTTGGACTGGCCGCTTGAGAAACTGGCCGATGCCCCCCAACTCAAGATCACTGAAATGCGCGCTGTGGGCGATGACTGGCGAGTCACTGCCATCCCTGTGCCAGCAGCGAGCGTATAATTTTCTGCCTGCGCCCAGCGCGGTAACGTTTTCCAGGAGAAGGCCATGTTCACCGGCATCATCGAATCCATCGGCAGCATTCGTGCAATGACCCCAAAAGGCGGCGACGTTCGCTTGTCGGTTGAAACCGGCAAGCTCGACCTGGGCGACGTCAAGCTGGGCGACAGCATTGCCATCAACGGCGTGTGCCTGACCGTCATCGAGCTGCCAGGCAACGGTTTTGCCGCCGATGTCAGCCGGGAAACCCTGGACTGCACCGCGATGAACGACCTCAAGGCCGGTAGCCCGGTCAACCTGGAAAAAGCCCTGACCCCGACCACTCGCCTCGGCGGTCACCTGGTCAGCGGCCACGTCGACGGCGTCGGCGAAGTGGTCGCGCGCAGCGAAAACGCGCGGGCCGTGGAATTTCGCATCCGCGCGCCGAAAGAGCTGGCCAAGTACATCGCCCATAAAGGCTCGATCACCGTCGACGGCACCAGCCTGACTGTGAACGCCGTGAATGGCGCCGAATTTGAACTGACCATCATTCCCCACACCCTCAGCGAAACCATCATGGCGTCTTACCAGCCAGGTCGCCGGGTGAACCTGGAGGTGGACTTGCTTGCCCGTTACCTGGAGCGCCTGTTGCTGGGCGAAAAGGCCGCAGAGCCTGCATCCGGTAACATCACTGAAAGCTTTCTGGCCGCTAACGGCTACCTGAAATCCTGACCAAGGGGGTGCCGCGTGGCGCTCAATAGCATCGAAGAACTGGTTGAAGACATCCGCCAAGGCAAGATGGTCATCCTGATGGATGACGAAGACCGCGAAAACGAAGGCGACATCATCATGGCCGCCGAGGCCTGCCTGCCTGAGCACATCAACTTCATGGCCAAGCACGCCCGCGGGCTGATCTGCATGCCCATGAGTCGTGAGCGCTGTGAGTTGCTCAAGCTGCCGTTGATGGCGCCGCGCAATGGCTCGGGTTTTGGTACCAAGTTCACCGTCTCGATTGAAGCCACCACTGGCGTCACCACTGGCATCTCCGCCGCCGACCGCGCCCGCACCGTGCAGGCCGCCGCCGCGAAAGACGCCAAGGCCGAAGACATCGTCAGCCCCGGCCACATCTTCCCGTTGATGGCCCAACCGGGCGGCACCCTGGCCCGTGCCGGCCACACCGAAGCCGCCTGCGACCTGGCGCGCATGGCCGGTTTCGAGCCGAGCGGGGTGATCTGCGAAGTGATGAACGATGACGGCACCATGGCGCGTCGTACCGAACTCGAAGCCTTTGCCGCCGAACACAACCTCAAGATCGGCACCATTGCCGACCTGATTCACTACCGCATGATCCACGAACGTACCGTTCAGCGGATTGCCGAGCAGCCACTGGACAGCGAACTGGGCCAATTCAATTTGGTGACCTACCGTGATTCAGTGGAAGGCGACGTGCACATGGCCCTGACCCTGGGCAGCATTTGCGCCGAAGAGCCGACCCTGGTGCGTGTGCACAACATGGACCCATTGCGCGACCTGCTGATGGTCAAGCAACCGGGCCGCTGGAGCCTGCGCGCCGCTATGGCTGCGGTCTCCGAGGCTGGCAGCGGTGTGGTGCTGTTGCTCGGTCACCCGCTGGATGGCGATGTCTTGCTGGCGCATATCCGCGAAACGGCTGACCACGCGCCGGTGAAAAAACCGACCACCTACAGCATCGTCGGCGCCGGTTCGCAGATCCTGCGTGACCTGGGCGTGCGCAAAATGCGCTTGATGAGTGCGCCAATGAAATTTAATGCGATATCCGGTTTCGACCTGGAAGTAGTAGAATACGTGCCCTCCGAATAAAGGCTGGCGATTTTCGCCCCTTGTTCGCGGTTCAAATATCACTAAGGGACGCGTCATACACGCGTCCCGGCTCTTTAAGAGATTTGTCGAATGACCCTGAAGACCATCGAAGGTACCTTCATCGCCCCCAAAGGCCGCTACGCCCTTGTGGTTGGCCGCTTCAACAGCTTCGTGGTTGAAAGCCTGGTAAGCGGTGCCGTGGACGCCCTGGTTCGCCACGGTGTGAGCGAGAGCGACATCACCATCATCCGTGCCCCTGGCGCCTTCGAAATTCCACTGGTTGCGCAGAAAGTTGCCCAACAGGGTGAGTACGCGGCAATCATTGCCCTGGGCGCAGTCATTCGTGGCGGTACTCCGCACTTCGAATATGTGGCCGGTGAATGCACCAAGGGCCTGGCCCAGGTGTCCATGGAGTTCGGTGTGCCAGTCGCCTTCGGCGTGCTGACCGTTGATTCCATCGAGCAAGCCATCGAGCGTTCCGGCACCAAGGCCGGTAACAAAGGCGCTGAAGCTGCCCTGTCCGCCCTGGAAATGGTCAGCCTGCTGTCGCAGTTGGAGGCCAAGTGATTTCCGACGAGAGCGACAACTTCAACCCGCGTGAGCCACGTCCAGCCGATGCTGGCAAGCCGTCCAAGAACGAGAAGCGTCGCGCTGCTCGTCAGTTGGCGACCCAGGCGCTGTACCAGCGTCACCTGGCGGGCGCTTCGTTGAACGAGATCGAAGCACAGTTTCGCGTCGACAACGACTTCACCTTCGCCGACCTGCCGTACTTCCACGACATCCTGCACGGTGTGCATGCGCACCTGACCGAGATCGACACGGCCCTGGCACCTTGCCTGGACCTGACCATCGAAGAGCTGGACCCGGTTGAACTGTGCGTGATGCGCCTGTCCGCGTGGGAACTGCTGTATCGCGTCGACGTGCCGTACCGCGTGGTGATCAACGAAGGTATCGAACTGGCGAAAGTCTACGGTTCGACCGACGGCCACAAGTTTGTCAACGGCGTGCTCGACAAGCTGGCCCCGCGCCTGCGTGAAGCCGAAGTGAAGGCGTACAAGCGCTAAACCGCGCTTGAATCCTTGATGGGCGAGTTTGAGCTGATCCGCAATTACTTCGCCGCCGCGCCCTGTGCGCAAGGCGGCGAAGGCATTGCACTTGGGATTGGTGACGACTGCGCCTTGCTGGCGCTCCCCGCCGCGGAGCAGCTGGCAATCTCCACCGATACCTTGGTGGCCGGGGTGCATTTTGCCGACCCCTGCGACCCGTTCCTGCTGGGCCAGCGCTCGTTGGCCGTGGCGGTAAGCGACCTGGCCGCCATGGGCGCCAACCCCCTCGCCTTTACCCTTGCTCTCACCACACCGACGGTCGATGCCGATTGGCTGCAACGCTATGCCCAGGGTTTGAACCTGATGGCGCAAAGCTGCGGCGTGGGCCTGGTGGGCGGCGATACCACCCGTGGGCCGTTAAGCCTGACCCTGACTGTGTTTGGTCGCGTACCCGCCGGGCGAGCCTTGACCCGCAGCGGTGCGCAGCCGGGTGACCTGCTGTGTGTCGGCGGCGAGCTGGGCAATGCGGCCGGCGCGTTGCCGTTGGTATTGGGCGAGCGCAGTGCTGACGCGGCCATCGCTGATCCACTGCTGGCCCACTACTGGTCGCCGCAACCGCAGTTGGGCCTGGGGCTGGCGCTGCGCGGCAAGGCTACGTCTGCCATGGATATTTCCGACGGCCTCCTGGCTGATTGCGGGCATATCGCCACAGCCTCGGCTGTCAGTCTGTTGATCGAGCGTCAGCGCTTGCCTTTGTCTCAGGCGCTGTTGGCGTTTGTCGGCGATGACGCGGCGCGCATAGCGGCGTTGAGCGGGGGCGATGACTATGTGCTGGTGTTCACCCTGCCACCCGTCGAGCTGGCGCCGTTGCTGGCCGACGGCTGGCCGGTCCATGTGATCGGACGGGTCGAGGCGGGGCAGGGCGTGACACTGCTGGACGCCAACGGGCAAGACATCACGCCAGCCATTCGTGGTTATCAACATTTTCGCGGGATGCCCTGAATCGGCGAGCTGCGCTACCCTCTATAGCGTAATTAAGGATGCAAGGCCCTGTAGGAGGTCGCCACCATGGATGTGCGCCGTTGGCTGCTGATAGTGCTGTGTGCCTTTACGTCGTTGGTCCAGGCACAGGGCGTGCCCGGCAAGGTCATGCTGGCCAGTGAAGAGTGGAACGACTACACCAACAAAGACGGTAGCGGCCTGGCCTGGGACGTGCTGCGCAAGGTGTTCGAACCTGCCGGAATCACGCTGCAGACGCGCTCGGTGCCCTACACCCGCTCGGTCGGCCTGGCCCAGCGCGGCGAAGTGGATGGCTGGGTCGGGTCCTATCGCGATGAAGCCACGGGTGTGTTGTACCCCCACTGGAATTTCGATTCCGACCACATCTACGCCCTCGGCCTGGCCAGCACGCCAGCGCCGACGGTAGCCACGCTGGGCAATTACCGCCTGGCCTGGGTGCGTGGCTACAAGTACGAGGAGTACTTGCCCAATGTGCACCGTTTCAACCAGATCGAGCGCCGCGACGGTATTTTGCCGATGCTGGAACACGCGCGGGCCGACTTCTACATCGATGCGCTGACCGAGGCCAAGTACGTGCTCAATCAGGCAGGTGATCCGTCGAAGTTCGCACTGACTCACATCGCCGAACTCCCGTTATACATCGGGTTTGCCGATAACGAACGGGGCCGCGCCTTGATGGGCGTCTTCGACCAGCGCATGGCGGCCCTGGTGAAAAGCGGCGAGTTAAAGGCGATTTTCGAGCACTGGAAACAACCCTATCCGTTCTAGATCCCCTGTAGGAGCGAGCTTGCTCGCGAAAAACGCAAGCACGCCGCGGTCACTCAGAATGCTTGCGTCATCGTTGACGATTTTTCGCGAGCAAGCTCGCTCCTACATAGAATCAATAAGAAGGCCAATCGAACCTATTGATCTTTATCAGCGATAATTCAGCTTAAGCGTCTGTAGGAACCTGCTGTTACAATGGCCGCCATCGTAAAAACTGAAATCAGGAGCACACGGTGCCCGTCGTTTTCGTCGCCGCTTCCAAGCTGCCTACCCCTTTTGCCACGTTCACCATGAACGGCTTTCTCGAAGAAGCCACCGGGCGCGAGCACGTTGTGCTGAGCTTGGGCGATATCGCTGATGGCGCGCCGGTGCTGGGGCGTGTGCATTCCGAATGCCTGACCGGCGACGCGCTGTTCAGCCAGCGCTGCGACTGCGGTTCGCAACTGGAAGCCGCCATGCGGGCCATCGCCCGTGAAGGCCGTGGCGTGCTGCTGTACCTGCGTCAGGAAGGCCGTGGCATTGGCCTGATGAACAAGATCCGCGCCTACGAGCTGCAAGATGGCGGCGCCGATACCGTTGAAGCCAACGAGCGCCTGGGCTTTGCTGCCGACCAGCGTGACTACGCGATCTGCCTGCCGATGCTGGAGCACCTGGGCGTCAAGTCCCTGCGCCTGATGACCAACAACCCGCGCAAGGTCAAAGCCTTGACCGAGATGGGCATCACCGTGGCCGAGCGCGTGCCGCTGCACACCGGGCACAACCCGCACAACAAGCTCTACCTGGCCACCAAGGCCAGCAAGCTCGACCACATGATGGGCAACGAGCACCAGGGCGAGGTCGACCGCGCGTGACCCGAGGCCAGGTGAAACGGCGACTGTCCTTCAGTTGGTGGCAGTACCTGGCCCTGGCGCTGCTCCCCCTGTTTGTGATCAACCTGGTGTTCGGCCAAGCCGAATCCTTGCTCCCGGTGCTGGCCATGCCGTTCTTCATTGCCGGCGTGGCCTCGATGTTTCTCAGCCTGCGTTACTTCCACGGCTATAAGCACGCGTTGATCGCCACCTCCAAAGCCCTCGATACCCCGGAAGAACCGGCTGCCTGGATGACCTTGGCGGCCCGTCGGCGTACGGCGTTGCTGGTGGCAGCCGTCCCGGCCTGGATCGGCGCGCTGGCGGTGTTCGTCGGCCTGGAGGCGGTGCCGCTGTTCCTGCTGGCACTGTCGACGCTGGTGCTGTTCTACCTCTACCGCATCCCCCGTCAACTGGGATGAGACGTCGCTGGCTGGCGGTTTTGCTGCTGGCGTGCTCTGCCCAGGCTTTGGCGGCCGAGCGGGTGGTCAGCCTGGCACCGTCCCTGACTGAAATCGTCGCTGAATTGGGTGCTGCCGACGTGCTGGTGGGGGTACTCGATGGCGGCGATCGTCCGGCTGCGCTGGCGCAAGTGCCGTCAGTGGGGCGTTACGGCCAATTGGACATGGAGCGCCTGCTCAGCCTCAAGCCGGATCTGATCCTGCTGTGGCCCGGCAGCGTCGGCCCGGCCCAGCGTGCGCAGTTGCAGCGGCTGAACATCCCGGTTTATGTCGCTGAGCCCCATAGCCTTGAACAACTCACCACCCAGGTCCAGGCCATCGCCGAGCAATTGGGCCGTGCTGAAGCCGGCCGGCAATTGGCCGCGCAATTACGCCAACGCTTGGTCGAACTGCGTCAGCGCTATCAGCGTGCCGAGCCATTGCGTGTGTTTTACCAGGTGTGGAACCAGCCGCTGTATACCGTGGGCGGCGGGCAGATCATCAGCGATGCGTTGAATGTGTGCGGTGCGCGCAATGTGTTCGATGACCTCAGGCTGCCCGCGCCGCAGGTGAGTATTGAGTCGGTGTTGCAGCGTGATCCCGAATTGATTCTGGTCGGGGATCAAGCACAGAAGGAGGCCTGGAAGGTCTGGCCAGCGATGGCGGAACGGGTGCGAGTGGTGCCGGATAAGGGCCTGGAGCGGCCCAGCGGGCAGATGCTGGAGGCGGTGGCGCGGTTGTGTGAGGTGATCGCGCCTCGCTAGAGGTCCGGCGTCCAAGTCACGCCAACCATCAGCGCACGGCCCTCTTCCCGGTAGCCAAATTGCTGGCCTTGATACTGATACAGCGCCCGGCTGTAGGCTTTGTCCAGCAGGTTATCGACCTTCATGTTCAGCATGATTTCGCGGTTCAGCGCCCAACTGGCGCGCAACCCGAGCAACCCATAGCCACCCAACGGCTGCTGGTTTTTCGGGTCGTCGTAGCTGCTGCTGACTGCCTGCCAGCTGGCGCCGATGCCGAATTGGTCGAATTGGCGATCCAGGTCCAGGCTCACGGTGCGCCTGGCGCGACGCGCCAGCGTACGTCCGGAATCGCGGTCTCGTGGATCAATCATTGCCAGTCCCAAGCTGCTTTGCCAGCCGAACAGCTCTTGCTTGAGCGCGGCTTCGAAGCCGTTGATGCGCGCCGAACTGACGTTTTGCGGGCCGTCGCTGCCGAACACGATCGCATCTTGGATATCGGTGCGGTACAGCGAAGCTTCCAGGCGGCTGGTGTCGCTGAGTTGGCTACGCCATTGCACTTCGTAGCTTTTCGAGGTTTCGGGCTTCAGGTCAGGGTTACTGTTCTTGAAGCCGTATTCGTCCGGGTAGTACAAGTCATTGAACGTAGGGGCGCGGAAGCCCTCGCTGTAGCTCAGCAGCAGATCATTGTCCGAGTTGATCGGTAAGGTCAGGGTGCCGCTCCAGCTGTTCTGCCCGCCAAACTGCTGGTTCTGGTCGCGCCGCAGGCCCAGCTCGGTGGAAAACCCTTCGCCGTGGAAGCGATGCTGCACAAAGGCTGCGCGGTTCCAGCGGCTGTTCTCGGTAAAGGTGGTAGAGCCATGGAGGCGGTCTTCGTACCAGTCACCGCCGAGTATCAGGCTGTTTTGCTCATTCAGTGTCAGATCGTTCTGCCAGTTGATCGAGTCGCGGTAGGTGTTGAACACGCTGAAATCGTCACTGAGGGTGTCGCGCTTGGTATCGCGGTTCTCGCTGTGGCCCAGTTCCAGGCGCGATTGCCAGCGTTCGTTGAGTTTGGCATCCACGTAGCCGCTGGCGCTGCTCACGGTGTAGTCGGTGTAGGGCTTTTGCCCCAGCGTTTGCCCGGTGGCGAAGTCGTAGCGGCCGAAGCTGTTGTCGTACTCCGACTTGCCACGGTTATCCAACAGATTGAAACCCGCTTCCAGCTCATCGTTGAAGGCGTGGCTAAGGTTCAGGCTGATGGACTGGTTGCGGTAGGCATCATGGTCGCCATCGCTGGGAAATGACGTGTGCGTCGAGTTAATTCCGGCGGTCTCATCCAGGCTCGCGCCGAGGTTGAAGCGCGTGTGTTCATCGCCACCGGACAGACCGAGGCTGCGCTCCCAGGTTTGGTGACTGCCAAAGCCCATTTTCAAGCGCGGCTGTAGACCCTGCTCGGCATTACGTCGAGTGAACACCTGGATCACGCCGCCAATCGCATCGCTGCCATAGATCACCGAGCGCGAGCCGCGCAGCACTTCAACCCGTTCAATCTGATCGACGTTCAGGTACTGCAGGCCGCTGTCGCCGGAAGTGGTGTTGGCGATGCGCTGGCCGTCCACCAGCACCAGGCTTTGTGCGGATTTGGTGCCACGGATATAAATCCCCGGCAGGCTGCCACGGCCACCGGTCGGCGCGACTTGTACGCCAGGCACGCGGCTGAGCAGGTCAGTCACGCTGGTGGGTTGCAGGCGGTCGATATCGTCGCGGGTGAAGACGGTGTTGGCGGCGCTGCTGTCGTTGCGGGACTGGACCTGCCGGTTGGCGCTGATGACCACATCGGGGAGTTTCAAGGCGTCGTCGCGGGTGTCGGCGAGCAGGTCGGTGGCAGGCAGAAGAAGAAAGGGCAGGGCAAAGTGCAGACGATTCATGGGCTGTCCATAGCGTTGTAGGTGCCGGCTTGCCGGCGATGGCGGTCTGTCTGACACATTGATGTTGAATGTGCGGCCGCTATCGCTGGCAAGCCAGCTCCTACAAGTGTTCGGGGTGTTACAGGCGGAGTAGTGCCATGCGCTCGCGCACTGACGCTTCAATGCCGACCTCATCCAACCCGCATTCCGCCAGCATCTGCGCAGGCTTGGCGTGCTCGACGTACACATCCGGCAGGCCCAGGTGCAGCACCGACTTGAGGATATTCTCCCGCGCCAGGAACTCGCTGACGGCCGCACCGGCACCGCCCATGATGGCGTTTTCTTCGACGGTCACCAGCAGCTCATGGCTGCCGGCAATCTCACGCACCAGGTCTTCATCCAGCGGTTTGACGAAGCGCATGTCGACCACGGTAGCGTCGATTTTCTCGGCTACTTTCAGCGCTTCCGCCAGTTGCACGCCGAACACCAGGAACGCAGTCTTGCTGCCTTGGCGACGCACGATGCCCTTGCCGATCTCGATAGGCTCAAGGTCTTTCTCGATCACTGCATTCGGGCCATTACCGCGTGGGTAACGCACAGCCGCCGGGCCGTTGTACAGGTGGCCGGTGCTGAGCATCTTGCGCAGTTCGTTCTCGTCGCTCGGTGTCATCACCAGCATGCCGGGGATGCAACGCAGGTAAGACAAGTCGAAGCTGCCGGCGTGGGTCGGGCCGTCTTCGCCCACCAAACCAGCGCGGTCGATGGCGAACAGTACGTCGAGGTTCTGCACTGCCACGTCATGTACCAACTGATCGTAACCGCGCTGCAGGAAGGTGGAGTAGATCGCCACCACCGGCTTGGCGCCTTCACAGGCCATGCCGGCGGCGAAGGTCACCGCGTGCTGTTCGGCAATCGCCACATCGAAGTAGCGCAGCGGGAAACGCTCGCTGAAGGCTACCAGGTCGGAGCCTTCCTTCATCGCCGGGGTAATGCCTACCAGGCGCGGGTCGGCGGCGGCCATGTCGCACAGCCATTCGCCGAACACACCGGAATACTTCGGCCCGCTGGCCTTTTTCGGCGCAGCGGCGGGAGCGTCAAGCGGTTCCAGCTTGGTGATGGCGTGGTAGCCGATCGGGTCGACTTCCGCCGGGGCGAAGCCTTTGCCTTTCTTGGTGACGATATGCAGGAACTGTGGGCCCTTGAGGTCACGCATGTTGCGCAGCGTGGCGATCAGGGTGGGCAGGTCGTGGCCGTCGATCGGGCCGATGTAGTTCCAGCCCAGCTCTTCGAACAGGGTGCCCGGTACCAGCATGCCCTTGGCATATTCTTCGGTACGGCGGGCAATTTCCCACGCGCCAGGCAGACGCGAGAGCACCTTCTTGCTGCCTTCGCGCATGCTGGCGTAGGTGCGGCTGGAGAGGATCTTGGCCAGGTAATTGGACAGGCCACCGACATTGCGCGAGATCGACATGTCGTTGTCGTTGAGGATCACCAACATGTTGGCGTCCACTTCCGGCGCATGGTTCAGCGCTTCGAACGCCATGCCGGCGGTCAGCGCGCCATCACCAATGACCGCAATCGCCTTGCGATCGCTGCCTTGCAGGCGGGCGGCAATCGCCATGCCCAGCGCGGCACTGATGGAGGTGCTGGAGTGGCCGACGCCAAAGGTGTCGTACTCGCTCTCGGCGCGGCGCGGGAAGGCGGCAATGCCGTCCTTCTGGCGCAGGGTGCCCATCTGCTCGCGGCGCCCCGTGAGGATTTTATGCGGATACGCCTGATGGCCCACGTCCCACACCAGCCGGTCATCCGGGGTATCGAATACGTAATGCAGGGCGATGGTCAGCTCGATGACGCCCAGGCCGGCACCGAAATGCCCACCGGTCTGGCCGACCGTGTAGAGCAATTCCAGGCGCAACTCATCGGCCAGGGTTTCCAGCTCGGCTTCACCCAGTCGACGCAGGCCGACCGGCGTGACAGCACGGTCAAGCAGGGGCGTGGACGGGCGCTTGCGGGGAATCTCTTGAAACGTCGTGGGCATCAGGCGAATCGTTATAGGTATAGAAGAGGCGGCAGTTTACCTCAAGCATCGCAAACTGCCCACGCAGAGCACCGAACTTGGCCGATATGCGGCCGCAAAGGCCGCCGTTATCAGTGCCGACGTTCGACGATATACCGCGCCAAGTCACGCAGTGGCTCTGCTGCCGCGTCGAAAGGTCGCAGGGCGTTCAGGGCCTGGTCACGCAGTTCCAGGGCATAAGCCTTGGCGGCTTCCAGCCCAAGCAGTGCCGGATACGTCGGTTTGTCCCGTGCGATATCGGCGCCTTGGCGTTTGCCCAGGGTGGCCGTGTCACTTTCTACGTCGAGAATATCGTCCTGCACCTGGAACGCCAGGCCGATGGCCAGCGCGTAGGTCCTCAACGCCGTCAACTGAGCGCCTTCGGCACGCCCACTGGCCAGCGCGCCCAGATGCACGGCGGCTTCGATCAAGGCGCCGGTCTTGTGGCGGTGCATGTACTCCAGGGCTTGTTGATCGAGCTTCTGGCCGACCGAACCCAAGTCGATGGCCTGGCCACCCACCATGCCGGCCGGACCCGCTGCCACGGCCAGCGCCGTGACCATGCGCAAACGGATCTCGGCGTTGACGCTGCTCAGCGTCGGGTCCAGTAGTGCGCTGAACGCCAGGCTTTGCAGGCCGTCGCCGGCGAGGATCGCGCAGGCTTCATCAAAGGCTTTATGGGTGGTTGGCTGGCCGCGACGCAAATCGTCGTCGTCCATCGCCGGCAAATCGTCATGCACCAGGGAATAGGCGTGGATCAACTCCACCGCACAGGCCGCGCCATTGGCCTGCTCGGCGTCTGCGCCCAAAGCTTCGCACGCCGCATACGCAAGCAACGGACGCACGCGCTTGCCACCATTCATCACGCTGTAGCGCATGGCTTCGTAAAGACGCTTGAGTTCGGGGCTTGGCGCAACAAACAAGGGTTCCAACGCCGCATTGACCCGGGCTTGGCTACTGGCCTGATACGCGTCGATCATTCGGGCTGTTCCGCATCGAAAGGTTCTTCGGCCAACTCCCCGTCACGTTCCAGCAGCACCTGCACCTTCTGCTCCGCCTGCGCCAAGGCGCTCTGGCAGTCGCGGGTCAGGCCGATGCCTTGCTCAAACGCCGTCAACGAGTCTTCCAGCGACAACTCGCCGTTCTCCAGACGCTCGACCAGGGTTTGCAGGTCGGCGAGGGATTGTTCGAAATCGAGTGCAACTTTTTTGCGGGCCATGGCGGCTATTCCGGTAGACGGTAAACCGGCGCGACACTAGCAGACATGGGGATTCTGGGCAAATGAGTGGGGGAGGGTGTTCAGGCGGTGAGCCGAATAAGCGCCCTATTCGGCTCATCAAATGAGCCGAATACCCATTTTATTCGGCTCACCGCCGGTCAGGATCTGTGCGCCATTGACGAGCACTGTTCTTGTGATGTTTTCAACTGTGCTTCAAATGTCTGCAATCCCACGTGCATTTCCTGTAGCGCGGCAATTTTCAGGGCTAGTTCCTGCTTCTTGTCTGCGATTGCCTGGTCCGCCCGCTCCCAAGGCAATCCATCGCCTATGTGGCCTGCAAGAATTTCCTGCAACTCCTTGAGCTTGAACCCCAATTGCTGCGCGCACTTGATAAACATCAGCAGCTCAACGTTTTGCGCCGAATAGACCCGGTATTGGCCCTGACGCTGTGGCGCAGGCAGCAGCCCAATTGCCTCATAGTGACGAATCGCCTTGATGGTCGTGCCCGACAACTGCGCGGCTTTGCCGATGTACATGAAAACTCCTTTTTTCCGTTAAAGCGCCGGCCTGTTTCAGCCATGTATCCCGCTGCGCCGCAGTGGAGCCCAGCACCGGCCCTAACAGCAGCGTCTTTGCAGTCTTGACACCACAAAGCCCCAGCGTGGTCTTGCGCATCTGATGAATGCCCGGCATGCGATAGAACCAACGGTAATACCATGGCGGCGTGTCCAGGGTCACCAGTAAATGTGCCGTTCGGCCGTGGAGCAGTTTGTCAGGAAAAGCCTTGCCCGCTCGGTATTTAAAGGCAAAACCGGGTAGGAAGATTCGGTCGATAAAACCCTTCATCAACGCCGGGATGCCACCCCACCAGATCGGGAAAATAAATGTCAGGTGAGTGGCCCAGAGAATGTCGGATTGCGCGCTGAGCAGGTCGGGCTCCAGCGGCTGAATCCGGGTGTAACCGTGATGAAGGACGGGGTCGAAAGCCAAGTCGCCCAAGCGTAGGACACGTACTTCATGGCCGGCGGTTTTTGCCGCCTGGATGTAGGTATAGGCCAGGGCTGAACAAAAGCTGGAGGCGGAAGGATGGCCGAGGATCACCAGGGTACGCGGGGTCATGGGGAGGTCCTGAACAGGGCGTTCCAGGGTAAAGGCTGCTGTATAGGGGAGAGTCAAGTCAGTAGTCCGCAATGGCCAGCAGGACGTTTCTGTAGTTATTGAAGGGTCCTTCTTGGAACGACCTTCGCCCCTTGTGACAGTCAATGTGCCTGACTAGCCTGCCTCAAAACTCCAGAGTGACATGGCATGAGCGAACCCTGTATCGGCTTGACTACACCTCCAGCGGGCTACAGTGACTGGCTGACCGACCTGAAAGGCCGTATTCATGCGGCGCAACAGCGCGCAACACTGGCAGTGAATCGGGAATTGGTATTGCTCTATTGGCAGATCGGCCACGACATTTTGACCCGCCAGGCGGAGCAGGGCTGGGGCAGCAAAGTCATAGATCGACTTGTCCAGGATTTGCGTGCGGCCTTTCCACGAATGAAGGGTTTTTCGCCGCGTAATCTCAAGTACATGCGTGCTTTTGCCGAGGCGTGGCCAGATGCTGAATTTGTGCAACAGGCTGCTGCACAATTGCCTTGGGGCCACAATGTGGTGTTGCTCGACAAACTCCCCGGCCCCGAAACCCGCCGCTGGTACATAGCCCAGGCGATAGAGAACAACTGGTCGCGTAACTCGCTGGTGATGCAAATCGAAAACCGCTTGTTGGAGCGCAGTGGCAAGGCGGTCAGCAACTTCGAGACCCACCTGCCCAAACCACAATCCGACCTGGCGCGTGAGTCGCTGAAAGACCCTTACCGTTTTGACTTCCTCAGCCTGGCCCTGGACGCGCAGGAGCGCGACATAGAAAACGCCTTGATCAAGCACGTCACCGACTTTTTGTTGGAGCTGGGCGCCGGTTTCGCCTTTGTCGGCCAGCAAGTACTGCTGGATGTCGGAGGCGATGAGTTCTTTGTCGATCTGCTGTTCTATCACGTGAAGCTACGCTGCTATGTGGTCATCGAACTGAAAGCCGGCAAGTTCAAACCCGAGCACCTGGGGAAGCTGAGCTTTTATCTGGCTGCCGTCGATGCCCAGCTTAAACATCCACAAGATGGGCCCACCATCGGCCTGCTGTTGTGCAAGAGCAAGAACGAAGTCGCCGCCGAATATGCGTTGCGCGATAACAATCGACCGATTGGTGTAGCGGAATATCAACTGGTTGAGTCGTTGCCCGCAGAGCTGCGAACCAGCCTGCCAAGCATCGAGCAGATCGAGCGGGAGCTGGCGGGTTAAAACCGACTGATAGCCTCAAAACCCCGGCGGAATATACCCCGGCACAAATGGCACATTCAGGCACTTGCCATGCAGGATCCGGCCATCCTCAATCCGGAACAGCACGATCTTCTTCGCCTTATCCACCGTGGCTTCCAGCTTGCAATCCGAACTGTGCCCGACCTGCTGGTAATACTCCGTGTACACCATCCCGTTCCCGGTGTGATTCATTGAAGTCCCGGCGGCTTCAGTGGTCGTCCATGAAGAGGATTTGTGCCAGGTCATCACCACCTGCGTGTCGCCATTGGGCGCATTCTGCTTCTTCATCGAGTCGGGCTTGCCGAATAAATCCAGCGCCTCTTGCACGTCACGGCCTTCCCAGCGCGACTGTGCAATCAAGTGACACCCGTTTATAAACAGCACGGCGGGCAACAAAAGCCCAGCCAGCAACAGCCTTGTCCATGTAGGCATCGTGAATCCTTCTTGTAGGTGAGTGTTGCTCAGCGCTTGTTGCCCAGCATGTCGTCGAGGTCATCGATCATCTGGCTCTTCTCCTGAGTCGGCCCCAACTGCTCGAACATGGCCTTGGTGGTCTGGATCATCTGCAGGTGGGTCATCTTGCCCATGGCGATGGTGTCCTTGCTCTTGCCCGGTTCGCAGACATACGCGAGCGTGCGGTCGAGCCAGAACTCCTTTGGCGTCTGCCACGTGTTGGAGACTTTCAAGTGCGTAAGGGTGTAGGAAAACGGTGCAACCGACTGGCCATTGAGAAAGCGCACCTTGCGCGTGGAGCACTGCACTTCGATGTTGTACACATCGATCATCGGCTTGCCCGGTTCTTCATACACCACCGTGACGGCCACCAGTTTCGCGCCCTTGTTGTGGTTCGACGGCACCACGGAGGTACGGTCGGCCACATACATCACATTTTTATGGGCGCGGCCGCTGCCGTAGATGATCGACCAGTCGCCGATCGGTGTTTCTTCATCGGCCACTACCGACGTTGTGTTGATCAGCAAGACGGGCAGCAGTGCCAGGCAGCGTCCGACTTTGGTTAAGGTATTCAATAGCGTCCTTCCTTGAGGCTCGAAATAAGCGAAGGACTTTAGTGGTGAGGCGGTGCCGTCACAATTAGGGCGAGTGTGCTAATGGCGCATTGCTAGTTAACCAAAAAAAGCCTGCGTTTTAAGGCAGGCTTAGTGTGTGCAGCGGTTGAGTTAGTCCTTACGCGCCGTCAACGCCGAGTAACCATTCATCAAGTTGCGATAGTTGGGAATGCGCTGGGACAACAGGTTCCCCAGGCCTTCGATATCGTTGCGCCAGTCGCGGTGCAACTCACACGCCACCGAGAACCAGTTCATCAACTGCGCACCCGCTTGCGTCATCCGGCTCCACGCCGCCTGCTGCACCGTGGTATTGAACGTGCCCGATGCATCGGTCACCACAAACACCTCAAACCCTTCCGCCAGCGCCGACAAGGTCGGGAACGCCACGCACACATCCGTCACCACGCCCGCAATGATGATCTGCTTACGACCAGTGGCCTTGATCGCCTTGACGAAATCTTCGTTGTCCCACGCATTGATCTGGCCTGGGCGGGCGATGTAGGGCGCGTCCGGGAACATCTCTTTCAGCTCTGGCACCAGCGGGCCATTTGGGCCTTGCTCGAAGCTGGTGGTGAGGATAGTCGGCAGGTTGAAGAACTTGGCCAGGTCGGCCAGGGCCAGCACGTTGTTCTTGAACTCGTTGGGCGAGAAGTCCTGCACCAGGGAAATCAGGCCGGTCTGGTGGTCGACCAGCAGAACAATGGCGTCGTCTTTGTTGAGGCGGTTGTAGGTTGCAGTGCTCATGGTTGAATCCTTTTATGTTTAGGTTGGTTGGGCGTTGCGTTCAACATGGGCACAGATTAATGGGTGGGGGTCGGGGGATAAATCGGGTGAAACCGGTAATACCGTCAACTCAGAGGTGACAATGGTTGGAGGGCCAGCAGTATCAGTCCCTTTCATTTGAAGGACGTTTCCGAGAGAATCCCAAGCGCATTGCGCCAGCGGGAGTGCGTGACTAGGCTGCGGGTCGTCATTGGTTTATTCAGTGATCGGGTTTAGTCGCCCGGACTTCGCTAGGCGCACGCGCCATCCCAAAGACAGGTGTCTTCTCACCTGCACTTTATGGTGGCTGTGCGCAGGGCACCTCCGGGTGCGCCGGTGCCTAGCGGCCGGTCGACTAACCTGCGTACAGCCGCCACCTCTACTCGTTTAGTCGCGAAAAGACGGTGGTATTCACTTACCGCTAGATGTTTTGCTATGGATAACGATTGTTCGGATTCACGCTCGTCGCGTGCAGCCAACCCATTTGTAGTCAATGAAGAACTGAGCTTTGAGGATGCCTGGGTGCGTGTGGCGGAGTTGCTGCAGTGTGCGGTGGCTACGTCACAGGTACTTGGGGAACCGCTGGGTGCGCCACAGAGGGCGGTGATGCATTTGGTGGAGTTGGCGAAGATGGTGGCGGATCGGGCGGTGGAGTGTTTGCAGCCTAGCTAAACTGCCCGCTTTGGGTCATTCAATTGTCCAATAGCCTGTTGGACAATTGACTTGGGTTTCTTGCAGACATTAAAAAGCCGGCTTGTGGCCGGCTTCTCGGGGACTGCTTCAGCTTGTTTTTGACAAGCCTCACCAGCCTTCAAATCGCTCAGCCCACGTTGCGTCGGGCTGAATAGTAGGGGCATCAGCGGGAACTCCTCCGCATCGCCGAGCAGGGTGAATAGCCTAAAGCCACCCCCTGCCAAATGTGCGGCGCATGATACCCACATTCACCTCAAATGCCCACCTCCGGATCCGATTTAGAGCCTTCCCAGCCCAATAAGTGCTCATCCAGCGGCACGGGCGGACGTCGGTTATTCAGCGTGGACCACCAGAACACCCACCCCACAATCTGGAAGTTCTGCTCAAACCGTTGCTCGTACGTCAGGTACTCGTCGGGATGTTCACCGGCATTGTGGCTACGCATCCTCAACCCACCGCCAGGTCGGTTGTAGAGGTATTTGATGCGCAGCATGCCGTCGTGTTCTACGGCATAGATCTCGCCGTCGATGATTTGGGTGCGGCCTCGGTCGATGGCGAGGGTGGCGCCTTGTTGGATGATGTCGATCATGCTGTTGTCGACCATGTAGGCGCACAGGGCGCGGTCGGGTTTGACGGTGAGGGCTTGCAGGATGTGCAGGGTGACGCGGATGCGTTCGGTGGAGATGAATGAGGGGTGGAGGTCGATCTCCACGTCGATTTTTTCTGGATGACAGGCGGGGCCTGTGAGGTATTTGCCGCTTCCTTCGCGGGTGGTGGGCAGTCCTTTTCGGGTCGTCGGGCCTTCCAGCAGGAAGTTGGCCGGTGGGTGTTTGGGGCCTTCGCCGGTGCGCAGCCAACGGCTGGAGATGCACAGCAGTTCTGCGATCTCGTTGAGTCGGCCCATGGGTACACCGCGCTTGAACCAGTTGTTCACGTGTTGAGGCGTGACGCCGCGGTTCTTGGCGAAGTCGGAGGCGGAAAGATGGACTTCCCGCAGTAGCGCTTTTAAACGATCACCTGATGTATTCATAAACACAAAGCTTACTGACCGGGAAAACAGATCAAATAAACCATGCGTTGAGTTGGTCATGTAGGTCTTTGCTTAGTTGTAGTCTGATACGTCGGATTAAAACTTAAATTAAACATCTTCTATAAATAAATGAACTTGCTGTTTAATTTTTCCCACAAAAAAAGCCCCGAATGATCGGGGCTTTTTCAATTGCCGGGGCAATGAGGAGCGGGTATCAGCCTTTGTAGGCAGCGACCGACTTCAGGATCTCGGCGCGGGCGGCATCTGCGTTGCCCCAACCGTCGATCTTCACCCATTTGCCTTTTTCGAGGTCTTTGTAGTTCTCGAAGAAGTGTTTGATCTGCTCCAGCAACAGGGGCGGCAGGTCGGTGTATTCCTTCACGTCCACGTACAGTTGGGACAGCTTGTCGTGTGGCACTGCGATAACTTTGGCATCGCCGCCGCCGTCGTCGGTCATGTTCAGGATGCCGACTGGGCGCGCGCGGATTACCGAGCCTGGGGTAACCGGGTAAGGGGTTACGACCAGCACGTCGAGGGGGTCACCGTCGTCGGCCAGGGTGTTGGGGATGAAACCGTAGTTGGCCGGGTAGAACATCGGGGTGGCCATGAAACGGTCAACGAACAGGCAGTCGCTGTCTTTGTCGATTTCGTATTTGATCGGCGCGTGGTTGGCCGGAATCTCGATGGCGACGTAGATGTCGTTCGGCAGGTCTTTGCCAGCCGGAATCTTGCTGTAGCTCATTGGGCGTTGCCCCCGTTAATTGGCCATTAAACATGGCCGGATTGGCCTAAAAGTGGCGGCGATTATAGGCACATTCTGACGCCGATGCCATGCGCCAGACGTCGTACGGTCATTCGTCTTGTGGCTGGTAGCGCGGGTCGCTGGCTTGCAGTTGGGTGAGGCGGGCCAGCGGATCCTGGCGATAGAAGCGGCTGAGTTGCGCGTACACCTGGGGATAGTGGCTGACCAGCAAATCCGGGGCGCTGAAAAAATATTCGCTGGTGACGGCAAAGAATTCAGCCGGGTTTTCGGCGGCGTAGGGGTCGATCTCAGTCTCGGCGTCCGGGTTGGCGTCCAGCTGACGGTTGAGGTCGTCGTAGGCGCTCTGCATCACGCTGGCCCATTCCTGCACGCGCATGTCGTTGTGCAGCGGCGGCAGGCCGTTGGCGTCGCCGTTGAGCATGTCGAGCTTGTGTGCCAGTTCGTGAATGACCAGGTTGTAGCCTTCCCAGTTGCCACTGGCCAGCACACCGGGCCAGGCGAGGATCACCGGGCCCTGTTGCCAGGCTTCGCCGCTGTGTTCGCCGTCCCATTCGTGTTCGATGCCACTGCTGTCGCGATGGCGCTGCGGGCTGACGAAGTCGTCGGGGTACAGCACGATTTCGTGGAAGCCCTGGTACCAGTCGAGGTCACCCAGATTCATCAGCGGCAGTTGCGCCTGGGCGGCGAGCAGCAGGCGTTGTTCCTGGTGCAGTTCGACGCCGGGCAGGGCGGTCAGGTGTTTTTCCGCAAGAAACACCACGCAGGCTTCGCGCAGCCACTGGTCCTGCTCGGCACTGATGCCGTCGAGGAAGGTCAGGTGGTGGCGCACCCGCTGCCAAGTGTCTTCGGCAATCGGGTGCTTGGCCAGCAAGCGCCGGCGACGCCAGGCGCTGAGGGACCACATCGCAGGTTACTGCGGCTTGGCTTCGGAGGATGTGCTGCCAAACCGGCTGCGGAACACACCAATGATCATCGGCACCAGCGAGAGCAGGATGATGAACACCACCAGCAGCGACAGGTTTTTCTTGATAAAGGGCACGTTGCCGAAGAAGTAACCCAGGGTCACCAGGCCACCGACCCACAGGATGGTGCCGAATACGCTGAAGCCGAAGAAGCGCGGGTAGGGCATTTTCGCGATGCCGGCAACGAACGGCGCGAAGGTGCGCAGGATCGGCAGGAAGCGCGCCAGGGTTACGGTTTTGCCGCCGTGCTTGTCATAGAAGTCGTGGGTCTTTTGCAGGTAGTCGCGGCGGAAGATTTTCGAGTTCGGGTTGCTGAACAAGCGTTCTCCTGCCGTTCGTCCAATTACATAATTGGTGCTGTCGCCCAGGATCGCCGCCAGCATCAGCAGGCCGGCCAGCAGCACCGGGTCCATGCCGCCGCCTGCGGCCACGGCGCCGGCGATGAACAGCAACGAATCACCCGGCAGGAACGGCATGACCACCAGGCCGGTTTCGCAAAAGATGACCAGGAACAGAATGGCGTAGATCCACGGACCGTAATTGGTTACCAGCAGGTCGAGGTAGACGTCGAGATGCAGGATAAGGTCGAGCGGGTTGAAATCCATGGATGGCACCTGTGTGAGTGGCCCGGCTCAGCAGGCCTGTGCGGAAGCTCGGGTAATAAGGCTACAAGTGTATGCCGCAATTCTTACAACCCTGAAAGGTCCGCATTATACGGATTGAGCGGTGAAAAGCGTGTTGGTTTTGTAGCGGGGGATGTCGCAATGCCGCGGCGGTCGCTGCTCACCTGTAGGCGCTGGCTTGCCAGCGATGCAGGCGCCTCGGTGTAGCAGTGAGACCGAGGTGATGCTATCGCCGGCAAGCCGGCTCCTGCAGGTGATGGGGGTGTTCAGTCTTCGCTGATCGGCAATACGTAGTTCTTGAACTCCGTATCTTCGCGAAACCCAATCGACTCATAGGTCTTCTGCGCCACTTCATTGTCGCTGCTGGTCGATACCCGCAACCGTACCGCGTGGGTCTCTTTGGCCATTTTTTTCGCCGTGCGCATCAGGTTATCCGCCACCAGTTGCCGGCGTGCGTCTTCAGCCACATAGATGTCATTGAGGATCCACACCCGCTTGAGCGACAACGACGAAAAGCTCGGGTACAGCTGGCAAAAGCCCAGCAGTTTTTTGTCGTCATCATCCGCCAGAGCCAGGTAAATCACCGATTCCTTGCGGCGCAGGCGCTTCTCCAGAAAGGCCCGTGACGAATCCGGGAAGGGCAAGGCCCCGTAGAACTCACGGTATTTGACGAACAGCGGGGTCAACAGGTCCAGGTGTTCCAGGGTCGCTTGAGTAATCCGCATGCCAGGCCTCAACTTCCAAATGGGGTATGACCACACAAGCGGCCGTGACTCGATGCTGCCTAATGGCGCGAAAAAGCGCAATCGTGCCGCGATCAGTCATCCGGTGAACTGAGCAGGAAATTGCCTTTCATCAGGTCCGGATCATCCGATTCAATGGTCTGGACCTGCGCCTCGTCCTTGAGATTGACCCCCGACAGCTGGCGACGACACGCCTCTCGCATCAAGTACAGCAAACGGTGGGCGGCCATGCCATAGCTCAGGCCTTCCAGGCGCACATTGGAGATGCAATTGCGATAGGCGTCGGTGAGGCCGACCTTGGGGTTGTAGGTGAAGTACAGCCCCAGGCTGTCCGGTGAACTGAGCCCCGGCCGTTCGCCGATCAGGATCACCACCATCTTGGCACCAAGCAATTGCCCGATTTCATCGGCCACCGCCACGCGGCCTTGTTCCACCAGGATGACCGGCGACAAGGACCAACCTTCCCCGTGGGTTTGTTCTTCCATGCGTGTCAGAAAGGGCAGGGTATGTTTATGCACGGCCAGGGCGGATAAACCATCGGCCACCACCACGGCTAAATCCACGCCGCCGGGGTTGGCTGACGCATGGTCGCGCAGCGCTTGGGCGGATTCATCACTCAGGCGCCGACCCAAGTCCGGGCGTTGCAGGTAGCTGTGTCGGTCGGCAGCGGCACTGTGCAGCAACAGCGATTCACGCCCGCGCTCGGCCAGCTGGCTGCTGAGGCCCGCATGGTCAAAAGGTAAATGCACCGCGTCCCGCGCCTGGGCGTGGGCAAACTGAAAATCCAGCTGCGCATTGGTAGGAATGCTGGTGCCGGTGCGGCCCAGGGCAATGCGCGCCGGGGTCAGGCGGCGCAGTTCCAGCCAGGGGTTGTCAGGCAGGTCGAGTTGCACGGGCGGCTCCTTCATCCCAGTTGCGCCAAAGCTTGGCGAAAGGCCGGTGGCAGGCTGTTGCCGAAGTGCACCTTGCCGTCGGCTTGCGTGAAAATACCCATTTTTGCCAGCCACTGTTCAAACTCCGGCGCCGGTTTTAAACCCAATGTTTGCCGGGCGTAGAGCGCGTCGTGGAACGAAGTGGTTTGGTAGTTGAGCATGATGTCGTCGGAGCCGGGGATGCCCATGATGAAGTTGATCCCGGCCACGCCCAGTAGGGTCAGCAGGGTGTCCATGTCGTCCTGGTCGGCTTCGGCGTGGTTGGTGTAGCAGATGTCGCAACCCATGGGCACGCCGAGCAGCTTGCCGCAGAAGTGGTCTTCGAGGCCGGCGCGGATGATCTGCTTGCCATTGTAGAGGTACTCCGGACCGATAAATCCTACGACGGTATTCACCAGAAACGGTTTGAAATGTCGGGCTACCGCGTAGGCGCGGGTCTCGCAGGTTTGTTGGTCGACGCCAAAGTGCGCATTGGCCGACAAGGCGCTGCCCTGGCCGGTCTCGAAATACATCAAGTTCTGGCCCAACGTGCCGCGATTGAGGCTTAAACCCGCCTCGTAGCCTTCCTGCAACACGCTCAGGCTGATGCCGAAACTGGCGTTGGCCGCCTCGGTGCCGGCGATCGACTGGAATACCAGATCCAGCGGCACGCCACGGTTGATGGCCTCGATGGAGGTGGTGACGTGGGTGAGTACGCAAGCCTGGGTCGGAATCTCATAGCGCTGAATGATCGCGTCGAGCATCTCCAGCATGGCGCAGATCGAGGCGATGCTGTCGGTGGCCGGGTTGATGCCGATCATGGCGTCACCGTTGCCGTAAAGCAGGCCGTCCAGAATGCTCGCGGCGATGCCCGCCGGTTCGTCTGTAGGATGGTTCGGTTGCAGGCGTGTGGATAAACGCCCGCGCAGGCCCATAGTGCCGCGAAATTGCGTGACCACGCGGATCTTCTGCGCCACCAGCACCAGGTCCTGTACGCGCATGATCTTGGACACGGCGGCGGCCATCTCTGGTGTCAGACCTGGCGCCAAGGCGCGTAAGGAATGTTCGTCGGCCGCATCGCTGAGCAACCAGTCGCGCAGACCGCCCACGGTCAAGTGGCTGACCGCGGCAAACGCTTGTTTATCGTGGGTGTCGATGATCAGGCGGGTGACTTCGTCGCTTTCGTAGGGGATCAGCACTTCTTGCAGGAAGTGCTTCAGCGGGATATTTGCCAGCGCCATCTGCGCCGCCACCCGCTCACCGTCGTTCTGTGCTGCGACGCCGGCCAGAAAGTCCCCGGAACGCGCGGGGCTGGCCTTGGCCATCACATCCTTGAGGCTGTCAAAACGGTAGGTTTGTGCACCGACCGCGTGGGAAAAGCTTGCCATACAGTGTCTCCTTGACGACGCGGGCGACTGCCCGCGTCGAGGTTTACGGCAGTTAGTGCAAGGCGGCCTCTGCGGCCTGGATCGCCGCGAATTCTTCTTCAGGCGTGCCTGCTACCAAGTGATGCCGGCTGTAGAAAGCAAAGTAAGCAATTAATACTCCATAGATGATCGCGGCGCCAATCACCACCCGTGGATCCACCAGAAAGCCCGCTACCACGGCCACGCAGGCCAGCACCAGCGCAACGCCGGAGGTAAAGATGCCGCCCGGTGTGCGGTACGGACGGTCCATTTTGGGGCGACGGATGCGCAGGGTGATGTGCGCGGCCATCATCAGCACGTAGGAAATGGTTGCGCCAAACACCGCCACCAGAATCAGCAGGTCACCCTGGCCGGTCAGCGACAAGCCAAAGCCGATGATGCCGGGGATCACCAAGGCCAGTACCGGCGCCTTGCTTTTATTGGTCTGGGACAGTTTGCGCGGCAGGTAGCCGGCGCGGGACAGTGCGAAGATCTGCCGCGAATAGGCGTAGATGATCGAGAAAAAGCTCGCGATCAGGCCCGCCAGGCCGACCAGGTTGACGAAACTGCCCATCCAGGTCGAGCCGCCGTAAGACAATGCCAGTGCTTCAACCAGCGGGTTGCCGGATTTGATCAGCGCGTAAGTACCCGCGCCGCCCGGTGCAATCACGAGGATAAGCAGGGCAAAACTGGTCAGCACCACAATGGCGCCGATCAGGCCGCGAGGCAGGTCGCGTTTTGGGTTCTTGGTTTCTTCGGCGGCCAGGGGCACACCCTCTACCGCGAGGAAAAACCAGATGGCATAGGGAATTGCGGCCCACACACCTACATAGCCAAACGGCAGGAAAGTGCTGGCGCCCTTGGCCTCGGTCACCGGAATGTCCAACAGGTTGGCGACATTGAAGTGCGGCACCATCGCGACCAGGAACACACCCAATGCAATTGCGGCCACGGCGGTGATCACAAACATCAACTTCAGGGCTTCGCCCACGCCAAAAATGTGGATGCCGATAAAGATGATGTAGAACGCCAGGTAAATCATCCAGCCGCCGATACCGAACAGCGACTCGCAATACGCGCCGATAAACACCGCGATGGCGGCGGGGGCGATGGCGTATTCGATCAGGATCGCAGTGCCCGTGAGGAACCCGCCCCACGGCCCGAATGCGCTGCGGGCAAAACCGTAGCCGCCGCCAGCGGTAGGAATCATGGAAGACAGTTCGGCCAGGGAAAAACACATGCACAGGTACATGGTGGCCATCAGCAATGTGGCGAGGAACATCCCGCCCCAGCCGCCTTGGGCCAGGCCAAAGTTCCAGCCGGCGTAGTCGCCGGAGATCACGTAGGCAACGCCGAGGCCGACCAGCAACACCCAGCCGGCGGCGCCTTTTTTCAGTTCGCGTTGTTGGAAGTATTGAGAGTCGACTTTTTCGAAGTCGACGGAGGATCCAGTAGGTTCGCTAGGCATGAGAAGTACCGTCCGTTCTTATTGTTTTGGTTGAGCGCGAACAGGCGTGGGCACCGGTGGACCGGTGCCCACGAGAGGGTCAGAAGAACCCGAGTGGATTAATGTCGTAACTCACCAGCAAGTTCTTGGTCTGCTGGTAGTGATCCAACATCATCTTGTGCGTCTCACGGCCCACGCCGGACTTCTTGTAACCACCAAACGCGGCATGCGCCGGGTACAGGTGATAGCAGTTGGTCCACACGCGGCCCGCCTTGATCGCGCGGCCCATGCGGTAGGCGCGGTTGATGTCGCGGGTCCACACGCCGGCGCCCAGGCCGAACTCGGTGTCGTTGGCAATTGCCAGGGCTTCGGCTTCGTCCTTGAAGGTGGTGATGCTCACCACCGGGCCGAAGATTTCTTCCTGGAATACGCGCATTTCGTTGGTGCCCTTGAGCAGGGTCGGCTGGATGTAATAGCCGCCGGCCATGTCGCCGGTGAGCTTCTCGACCTTGCCGCCGGTCAGCAGTTGCGCGCCTTCGCCTTTGGCGATTTCCAGGTAGGACAGGATCTTGTCGAACTGCTGCTCGGACGCCTGGGCGCCGACCATGGTGTCGGTGTCCAGCGGGTCGCCGCGTTTGATCGACTCGATTTTCTTCATCACGACTTTCATGAAGTCGTCGTAGATCGATTCTTCCACCAGCGCACGGGAAGGGCAGGTGCACACTTCACCCTGGTTGAAGAACGCCAGCACCAAGCCTTCAGCGGCTTTCTCGATAAAGGATGGCTCGGCTTTCATGATGTCGGCGAAGAAGATGTTCGGCGACTTGCCGCCCAGTTCCACGGTGGACGGAATGATGTTCTCGGCCGCCGCATGCATGATGTGCGAGCCGACGGGCGTCGAGCCGGTGAAGGCAATCTTGGCAATGCGCTTGCTGGTGGCGAGGGCTTCGCCGGCTTCTTTGCCGAAGCCTTGAACCACGTTCAACACGCCAGGTGGCAACAGGTCTCCGATCACCTCCAGCAGCACGGTGATGCCCAGCGGGGTTTGCTCGGCGGGCTTGAGCACCACGCAGTTACCGGCGGCCAGGGCCGGCGCGAGTTTCCACGCGGCCATCAGGATCGGGAAGTTCCACGGGATGATCTGGCCGACCACGCCCAGCGGTTCATGGAAGTGGTAGGACGCGGTGTGTTCGTTGATTTCGGCGCTGGTGCCTTCCTGGGCGCGGATGCAGCCGGCGAAGTAGCGGAAGTGGTCGGCGGCCAGTGGGATGTCGGCGTTGAGGGTTTCACGCACGGCCTTGCCGTTGTCCCAGGTTTCGGTGATGGCCAGCAGTTCGAGGTTCTGTTCGATGCGGTCGGCGATTTTCAGCAGGACCAGCGCGCGGTCCTGGGCCGAGGTCTTGCCCCAGGCGTCGGCGGCGGCATGAGCGGCATCCAGGGCCTTGTCGATGTCTTTGGCGGTGGAGCGCGGGAATTCGGCGATTGCCTTGCCATTGACCGGCGAGGTGTTGGTGAAATAGTTGCCATCGACCGGCGCAACGAACTCGCCACCGATGTAGTTGCCGTACTTGGCCTTGAACGAAACGATGGCGCCTTCAGTACCGGGGTGTGCGTAACGCATGGTGGGTATCTCCTGGCTTTTATGTTTATTCGGAGTGCAGCGCTGCTGCGCTTACAAAGCGTAGAGCAAAGGTTGGGCCACCGCTTCGCCCGCCAGGTAAATCAACGGGTTAGGCTTTGTAGCAAGGCGTTGCTGTGGCAGGCGCGATACAGGCGATGTGACAGTTTGTGCCGCAAACGGTACAGCCTGTGACCGGTGGGTCGCCCTGGGATTGCATTGGCTGGATGGCTGGGGGATGCTGGCAGTTCTCACGCAGGGAGAATAATAAGAAATGCACAACGATCATTTCAGTCGCCATGCCCAGCAAGTCCTCACCGTGGCGCATGGCCGCGACCCATCCAGCGATCCATCCATCGCCCGCTCCTGGCTGCGTTGCCTGGAGGACTACCACCTCGACCCTGCGCAAACCATTGCACCCACTGTGCTTGAACATGGTCGCTTGCTGGAAAGCCGCGAGCGTCTGCAGCAAGTGCTGCACATCGCCGGCAGCGAGATGAACAGCCTGCATCAACAGCTCTCGGGCGCCGGCCATGCGGTGTTGCTCACGGATGCGCGCGGGGTGATCCTCAACTGTGTTACCGCGCCGTCCGAGCGCAAGATTTTCGAGCGCGCCGGGTTGTGGCTGGGTGCGGATTGGAGCGAGGCCTGCGAAGGTACCAATGGCATCGGCACCTGCCTGGTGGAGCGCCAATCCCTGACCATTCATCGTGACGAACACTTCCGTGGCCGGCATACCGGGCTGACCTGCTCGGCGAGCCCGGTGTTCGACCCTCATGGGGATCTGCTGGCGGTGTTGGATGTGTCCTCGGCGCGGGAGGCGGTGTCGCGCCAGAGCCAGTTCCACACCATGGCGCTGGTGAACCTGTCGGCAAAGATGATCGAGAGTTGTTACTTCCTGCGCCATTTCGAAAACCATTGGCTGTTGCGTTTTCACCTGCAGGCCGAGTCGGTGGGGCTGTTCAGTGAAGGGCTATTGGCGTTCGATGGCGAAGGGCGAATTTGCGCAGTGAACCAAAGTGCCCTGAACCTGCTTGGGCAGTTGCGGGGCGGTTTGCTGGGACAGCCTGTGGAGGGGTTTTTCGACTGTTCCCTGGATCAATTGCTCGGCCGCGCCAGCGCCAATGCCACGGCCAGTTGGCCATTGCGCACCCGCGATGGTCGACAACTGTTTGCCGCATTGCGCGGGCAAGTGCGCAGCGTACCGGCGCCTTTCATCAAGCCTGCGCCTGCGCCGTTGCCCGGCATTTGCCTGGGCGATCCGACGCTGCAACAAGATTTTCGCAAGGCGCTGCGGGTGTTCGAACGCGATGTCCCGTTGTTGATCAACGGCGAAACCGGTTCCGGCAAAGAAGCCTTCGCCAAGGCGGTGCACCTGGCCAGCCAACGTGCCGACAAGGCGTTCGTCGCACTCAATTGCGCCGCCATCCCGGAAAGCCTGATCGAGAGCGAGCTGTTCGGCTATCGCGGCGGCAGCTTTACCGGCGCGCGCAAAGAGGGCATGCAAGGCAAGTTGCAGCAAGCCGACGGCGGCACCCTGTTCCTCGATGAAATCGGCGACATGCCCCTGGCGTTGCAAACCCGGCTGTTAAGGGTGCTGGAGGATCGGCTGGTGGTCCCGCTCGGCGGTGAGCCCCAGGCGGTGAACGTACGAATTATCAGCGCCACCCACCGGAATTTGCTGGAGCGTGTGCAGGACGGCAGCTTCCGCGAAGATTTGTATTACCGGCTCAATGGCCTGGAAGTCGGCTTGCCGCCTTTGCGCGAGCGTAGCGATAAGTCCCAGCTATTGGATTTCCTGCTGGCCCAGGAGGCCAATGGTGAGTCGGTCGCCCTCGACCCGTCGGCGCGTGGGGCGTTGTTGGCGTTTGCCTGGCCGGGTAACGTCCGGCAGTTGCGCACGGTACTGCGCACCCTGGTGGCGCTGTGTGAGGGTGGGCGTGTCGGCCTGGAGGATTTGCCCGCGCAGATTCGTCAGGCCCGACCCGTGTCGGTCACGCAGGCCAAATCGATGGAATCGCCGTTGGAAGACGCCGAGCGCCTTGCATTGCTCACTGCTTTACAGCAACAGCGTTGGCACATGACGCACACGGCAGAGCAACTGGGCGTCAGCCGCAACACACTGTATAGAAAGCTGCGCAGGCACGGCATCGCACGTCACGCCCTCAGCTAAAGGGTGCGATTTTCGCCCCCCTGCGCTAACCTGCCTCGATGTTTTACGAGGTCGACTATGCACATTCATATTCTCGGTATTTGCGGCACGTTCATGGGCTCGATGGCAGTACTGGCCAAAGAGCTGGGCCATCACGTGACAGGCTCCGACGCCAATGTCTATCCGCCCATGAGCACGCAACTCGAGGCCCAGGGCATCGAGCTGACCCAAGGCTACGACCCATCGCAATTCGATCCGGTCCCGGACCTGGTGGTGATCGGCAACGCTATGTCGCGTGGCAACCCGGCGGTCGAATACGTACTCAATAAAGGTTTGCCTTATGTGTCCGGCCCGCAGTGGCTGGCCGACCATGTGCTGCAAGGCCGCTGGGTACTCGCGGTTGCGGGCACTCATGGCAAGACCACCACCAGCAGCATGCTGGCCTGGGTGCTGGAACATGCGGGCATGAGCCCGGGCTTCCTGATCGGCGGTGTACCGCAGAACTTCTCGGTGTCGGCGCGCCTGGGCGATACGCCGTTCTTTGTGATCGAGGCGGATGAATACGACAGCGCCTTCTTCGACAAGCGTTCCAAGTTCGTTCACTACCGCCCGCGCACGGCGATCCTGAACAACCTGGAATTCGATCACGCCGACATCTTCCCCGATCTGCCGGCCATCGAGCGTCAGTTCCACCATTTGGTGCGCACCATTCCAAGCGAAGGCTTGGTGATCCACCCGACCACCGAACCCGCCTTGCAGCGTGTGATCGAGATGGGCTGCTGGACCCCGGTGCAAACCACTGGCGCGGGCGGGCAGTGGCAGGTCAAGCTGCTCAGCGAAGACGGTTCCAGATTTGAAGTGCTGTTCGAAGGCCAAGCCCAAGGCATCGTCGAATGGGACATGACCGGCCAGCACAACGTCGCCAACGCCTTGGTCACCCTCGCAGCTGCGCGACATGTAGGCGTGGTGCCGTCCATGGGCATTGCAGCGTTGAGCGCTTTCAAAAGCGTGAAGCGCCGCATGGAAAAAGTCGCTGATGTGAATGGGATTACCATTTATGACGACTTTGCCCACCACCCCACGGCCATTGCTACTACGTTGGATGGCCTGCGCAAACGGGTCGGTAATGCGCCGATCATCGCGATTGTCGAGCCGCGCTCCAACTCCATGAAGCTCGGTGCCCACCGCGATGGCCTGCCGGAAAGCGTCAACGATGCCGACCAAGTGGTCTGGTACGCGCCGGCCAACCTCGGTTGGGACCTGCCGGCGATTGCTGCCCTGTGCACTGTGCCGTCCATCGTCTGCGACTCCATCGAAGGCATCATTGAACACGTCAAGCATCAGGCCAAGCCGGGCACCCACGTGGTGGTCATGAGCAACGGCGGTTTTGGTGGCCTGCACGGCAAACTGGCCGAGGCGCTGAAATGAGTGGCCCGGAACGCGTCACGCTGGCGATGACCGGCGCCTCCGGTGCGCCTTATGGTTTGCGCCTGCTGGATTGTCTGGTGCGTGAAGACCGTGAGGTGCACTTCCTGATCTCCAAGGCCGCGCAACTGGTGATGGCCACCGAGACCGACGTGGCGCTGCCGCCCAAGGTACAGACGATGCAGGCCTTCCTCACCGAATACACCGGTGCGGCGGCGGGGCAGATCAAGGTGTATGGCAAAGAGGACTGGATGTCGCCCGTGGCGTCTGGTTCGGGTGCGCCGGCAGCGATGGTGGTAGTGCCGTGTTCCACCGGAACCCTGTCGGCGATTGCCACGGGTGCCTGCAACAACCTGATCGAGCGCGCAGCGGACGTGACCTTGAAGGAGCGCCGCCAGTTGATCCTGGTGCCCCGTGAAGCGCCGTATTCGAGCATTCACCTGGAGCACATGCTCAAGCTGTCGAACATGGGCGTGACGATTTTGCCGGCCTCGCCGGGTTTCTATCACCAGCCGCAGACCATCGATGACCTGGTGGATTTTGTGGTGGCGCGCATTCTCAACCTGCTGAACATTCCCCAGGACATGCTGCCGCGTTGGGGCGAGCACCATTTGAGCAGCGATGAATAAGGCGCTGCTGATCGTGCTGGCGCTGCAACTGACGGGCTGCGCCACGGCGCGCACGTTGGACGCGGCGCAACCTGGCGCGCCGGTGGTGTATGCCGGCACGCGGTTGGATTTGTATGCAATGAATGGCGGTTGCTGCGCCAAGGACCGATTTGGTGCCGAGGCGCCGGCTTATCCCGGTGTGGATCTGCCGGCGAGTGCGTTGCTCGATACGTTGTTGTTGCCGCTGTCGGTGTTGACGGTGTTGGGCGTTGGCTTCAACGCCACAGGCGGTTTGTAGGAGCGAGCTTGCTCGCGAAGATCGTTAAGGAAAGCGCGGGTGTCCTGGAAGAACTCGGCGCCTGGGCGTTCTTCGCGAGCAAGCTCGCTCCTACAGGTATTTGAAACCTATTATTTACCTAGCTTGCGCAACTCATCCGACTCCACCACCCGCACCCCATCCTGCTCTTCCAGCGCCAGGCGCCACATGGCCCGGGCCAGTTCGCACACTTCGATGCCACGGTATTTGCCGGGAATCAGCTTCGACAACGGCCCGGCCAGTTGTTCGGCCAAGCGCGGTTCCAGCCGTTCCCCCAACAGCAACGATGGCCGCACGATGGTCAGTTGTGGCCAGTCCTGGGCTTTCAACGCCTCTTCCATTTCCCCTTTGACACGGTTGTAGAAGATCGAGGATTTCGGGTCGGCGCCAATCGCGCTGATCACGATCAGGTGGCGTGCGCCCATTTCCCGCGCGCGTTTGGCGAAGGCCACGACCATGTCCAGGTCGACGGCGCGAAAAGCCGCTTCGGAACCCGCCTGTTTGAGGGTAGTGCCCAGGCAGCAGAAGGCGATATCCACCTGGCCGCTCAGTTGCGGCAGGAACACTGCCGGGTCGCCCACCGGGTTTTCCAGGTGCGGGTGTTCGGCCAGTGGCTTGCGGCTGGGCGCGAGCACCCGGGTCACGGTAGGTTCGTTGAGCAGGCGGTCGAGCAGGTGTTCGCCGGTGAGGCCAGAGGCGCCAGCGAGCAAGATATGCTGCGGTGTCAGGTACATGGTGTTTCCCCCTCGTTACACATTACAGCTTAGTTGCCTTTGGCTTCCTTGCTATTCATTGAGACGCTTTCGAGCGCCTTTCGTGCCTGCTGTTTGCGTAATAATTGCCAGTGGGCGATCACGCCCTTGGGAGCCCAGATTTGCGGTTCGGAGGCTTCGAAGTTGTCCGCCTGTTCGCGTTCGGCCACATGCAGTTGCGCCAGCTTGAAGGCTTGCTGCAAGTCGTCGGTCTGGTTGAAGGCTTGGGCGAAGAGGGCGTCGCCAAAGTAGGTGAAGTCAGCTTCCTCGGAGCAACCGAAGGACACGCGATCGGCACGGGACGCGGTCATGATCAAGGTACGATCATCCTTCAAGGCCGGGATGAAACCACCGGAGTAGCAGGCGGAAATCACCACGATCTTGTCCCGGTTCTTGAGCGGCGCCAGCACGGCGGCCAACTCATCGGCGGGCAGGTCGGCCAGCTCCATGCGCGGTTGGTCCAGCACCAGCTCGTGTTCGTGGGTGCCGTGGCTGGTCATGTAGATAAACACCAGGTCTTCCGGCCCGGTGCGGTCGGCCAGGGTCTGCGCGGCGCGGCGCAGGCTTTCGCGAGTGGCCAGGGGGCGGTCGGCAATGTGGTCGCGGTGGTTGACCAGGCGAATCTGTCCGCGTGCGCCAAAGCGGGTGGCGAGCATGTTGCTGACATAATCGGCTTCGCGCAGGAACACGCTCTGCTTGCCGTCGCCGGCCACGGCCAGGGTGTACAACTCCACGGCCGGAGTGGAGGTGGGCACGGCGGCGAGGGCGGCGTCGAGCAAGCGGCCCTGGGCGAGCACGCCGATCTCCAGCGGGTCGGGCAGCAGTTTGCCGTCGGCGTCACGCACGCGCATGCCGTTGACCCAGGTGCCGGCCTGTACGGTGCCGTCGGTGAGGACCAGGGTGCCTTTACCTTGATAGCTGTCGCTGTCGAAACCGCCGATATAGAAGCTGCCGTCGGTGAGGTTCAGGCGGCCTTCACCCGTGAAACGCCAATCGCTGAACTGGCCGACATAGTGGCTGCCGTCGACGCCGATCAATTCGCCCTTGCCGGTGAGCGCGCCTTCCTTGAACTGGCCGATCCACACGTCGCCGTCGGCGTTCTCGTAGCGGCCTTTGCCGTTCAGTTGGTTTTGTTTGAACTGGCCGACATAGATGTCGCCGTCGGCACTGTTGAACGTGCCATTACCTTCCAACTGGCCATCAACGAAATGACCGCTGAACTGGTTGCCGCTGTCGTCGTTGCGCTGGCCTTCGCCATTCGGCTTGCCGTGGGCGAATTGGCCCTGATATTGGCTACCGTCGGCCAGTTCCAGGCGACCGAGGCCGGAATACTGGTCGTCCTTGAACTCGCCGCGGTAGGTCATTTGCCCCTCTTTAAGGGTGCCTTCACCGTTGCGTCGACCATTCTTGAAACCGCCCACATAGTGGCTGCCCGCCGTGGTCAGGCTGCCCTGGCCGTCGAACAGGCCCTGCTTGAACTGGCCTTTATAGACTTCGCCGTTGCTGCCATGCCACTCGCCCTTGCCGTGCCACTGGCCTTTGTCGAACTGGCCGGCGTACCAACTGCCGTTGGGATAGTCCACGCGGCCCTGGCCTTGCAGCAAGCCATCGACCACATCGCCCCGGTAACGGCCGCCGTCGGGCAGGCGCGCATCGGGCGGCAACAGCGATTCGCCGTCTCCGCAAGCGGTGAGCAACAGGGCAAGGGCGAGGGGAGCGAGTGGGCGCATAGCGGGATCCGGATAATTGAGCGCCGAGTATGCCGCAGCTGCGAGTTTCATACATAAATTTACATACGCTGTGGTGAGGATTTTGCCTCTCCACAGACCCGTAGGAGCCGGCTTGCCGGCGATGCTCTTCAACGATGGCGCAGGCATTCGGAGGGAATGCGGCGGCTGTGCGTTTTTCGCTGGCAAGCCAGCTCCTACAGGGCGGGGGGTTACACAAAGTAGAGTGACAACGACTCCGCAATGTAAGCCGGTTTTTCCTGGCCTTCGATTTCCAGGGTGGCAGTGGCCTTGAGCAGCCATTGGCCGGGCTTTTTCTCGGTGACGTCATTGAGCTTCACGTTCAGGCGTACCTTGGAATTGACCTTGACCGCCTGGATGAAACGCACGCTGTCCAGGCCATAATTGACGGCCATCTTCAGGCCTTCGGGCACGATCAGCAGGTCTTCCATCAGCTTGGGCATCAGTGACAGCGACAGGAAACCGTGGGCGATGGTGCTGCCGAACGGGGTTTGCGCGGCCTTGACCGGGTCGACGTGGATGAACTGATGATCGCCAGTGGCTTCTGCGAACAGGTTGATACGCGCCTGGTCGATGGTGAGCCATTCGGAACGTCCCAGTTCCTTGCCGACATAATCTTTGAGCTGCGCTACGGGTACATAGGGCATTGCGTCTCTCCTTGGTTCATCACGCTGTGTACAACGTCTGGTTTTTTATGGGTTACAGAGAACCAATGTAGATCATCATGGCCAATCGGCTCGGTCAACCCACCATGCTTTTGGCGAATGCCGGTGCATAGGGCGGGCGTGCTTATAATGCGGGCGAGTCTTGAGGGGGAAGAACGGATGCTGTTACGTGGCCTGACCTGGCTGGTGCTGTTTCAACTGATCGGCACGGCGATGAATCATTTGCTGTTGCCGGTGCTGCCGGGGCCGATCATCGGCTTGCTGCTGATGCTGGGTTTCCTGATCTGGAAGGGCGAAGTCGGCGAGCCCTTGAGCCTGGCCGCCAGCAGTCTATTGCGTTACTTGCCGTTGCTGCTGGTGCCGCCGGCGGTGGGGGTGATGGTGTATGCCAAGGACATTGCCGCGGATTTCTGGGCCATTGTTGGCGCGCTGGTGCTGTCGCTGGTGATCGCCATGGGCTTCGTCGGTGTGTTGATGCAGCAGATGGTCAAGCGCAAGGAGAAGGATCAATGATCTTCGACTGGCAGGGCGCGTGGACGGCGGTGATTCATCACCCGTTGTTCGGCATCGGCATCACCCTCGGCGCTTATCAGCTGGTACTGGCAGGGTTTGAGAAAACCCGCTGGATCTTCCTGCAACCGGTGCTGGTGTCCATGCTGCTGGTGATCGGCGTGCTGATCAGCTGTGGCCTGAGCTACGCCGAGTACCGCAAGAGCACCGAGATCATGGGCATCCTGCTCGGCCCGGCGACGGTGGCCCTGGCGGTGCCGCTTTACCTGAACCTGCGGCGCATTCGCCAATTGTTCTGGCCGATTTTTACTACGCTGGTGATAGGTGGGGTGTTGGCCACCGGCCTGTGTGTGCTGCTGGGTTGGTGGTTTGGCGCCGAACACATGATGCTGATGACCATGGCCCCCAAGTCGGTGACGTCGCCGATCGCCATGCTGGTGGCTGAACAGATTGGCGGGGTGGCGGCGCTGGCGGCGGTATTTGTGCTGATCACCGGCGTGATCGGCGCGATGATCGGTCCGGCGTATTTGTCCCGCCTGGGTGTGCACAGTCCCGAGGCGCGCGGCATGGCGCTGGGCATGACGGCCCACGCGGTGGGCACCTCGGTGGCCCTGCAGGAAAGCGAAGAGTGCGGCGCCTTTGCAGCGCTGGCGATGAGTCTGATGGGCGTGGCCACGGCGGTATTCCTGCCGTTGGCCGTGTCGGTGATCGTTTAAACCGGGTTTAAGGAAACCTTTATGAGTCTGGCGCTGTTCCCGCTCAATACCGTGCTGTTCCCTGGCTGCACCCTCGACCTGCAACTGTTCGAGGCGCGCTACCTGGACATGGTCGCGCGTTGCATGAAAAAGGGCGAAAGCTTCGGCGTGGTGTGCATTCTTGACGGCCAGGAGGTGGGCACTGCACCCGGCGACTACGCATTGATCGGCTGTGAAGCGCTGATCCGTGACTTCAAACAACAAGACAATGGCTTGTTGGGGATTCGTGTCGAGGGCGGGCGCCGCTTCCGCGTGCGGGACGCTGGCGTGCAGAAAGATCAGTTACTGGTGGCCGAGGTGCAATGGCTCGAAGAACTGCCGGATCAACCCTTGGAAGAGGAAGACGCCGACCTGCTGGCGCTGCTCCAAGCGTTGGCCGAGCACCCGATGGTGGCCTCGCTAGACATGGACGCCCACGCCGACGGGCAGCAAGCCTTGGGCAATCAGTTGGCGTATCTGCTGCCCTTTACCGAGGCCGACAAGATCGACCTGCTGCAACTTGATGACCCGCAGCAGCGCCTGGATGCGATCCAGATGCTGCTCGACGAGTTGCAGGGCGAACTGTTCACTTAATAGGCGTAGCGCAGCAGGGCGTGGGGCGTACCGGTGAGCGCGATGAAACTCAGCACCGCGACCAGCGCCGGCAGCAACAGCCACCAGGTTTTTTGCGACATGGCCGGCAGCGGGCTTCGGTACTGGCTGACGCCCAGGCTGAACGCGCACACCGTCATCGCCAGCAGTGTGCCAGCCAGGATGTCCGTGGGCCAATGGGCACCGAGGTAAACCCGCGACAGCGCAATGAACGCGGCGGGAATGCAGCCCAGCAACATCCAGGTCAGGCGCAACCGCACGGGTTGCCCGCGACCGGCCAGGATCGCCAGGGCCAGGAAAAACGCGAACGCCCCGGACGCATGGCCACTGGGCATGCTGAAACTGGTCAACGGGTCCGTCAGAATTTCCGGGCGGCCTCGCGCGAAAAACAGCTTGGTCCCCGTGTTGATCACCGCAGCCCCGGCCAGCGTTGCGCCGACAAACACAGCATGGCGCCATTGTCGCGCCAGGAGCAAGAGACCGGTGAACACGGCGCTGGCGAAGAACATCTTCTTGAATTCGCCCAGTTGGGTGATGCGTACCATCACCTCGTCCAGCCAGGGGCTGCGGTGTTCCTGCACCAGGGCGCTGAGGCCTTTGTCGAAGTTGTCCAGCGAGTGGTAGCCAATAAACAACGCAATCAACAGCACCAGGCTGGCACAGCCAATCCATAAGGTGGCGCGACGATGGCCGCGCAAGCTGCTGTTCAGGCTCAGTCCAATCAATACCGCAAGGCATCCCGCAACTACTGCCGCTTCGGGCCAGAAACCTTCGGGCAAAGGCAGACGGAAAGCCGCGCCGGTTGCCCAGCCTGGCAGCAGATACGCCACCGACCAGCCTGCGGCCGCGACGATGCTGACAATCGCAAAGCGCGGGAAGGGCATGTCGCACATCCCGGCCACCATCGGCAGCATAGGCCGCAGCGGGCCGATGAAGCGGCCGACCAACAGGCTGGCGATGCCGTACTTGTGGAAGTAGGTCTCGGCGCCGTTCATCCATTCAGGGTGGTGACGTAAGCCGGGCAAGCGCCGGATGTTCTGATGGAAATGTCGGCCCAGGAAGTAGGAAACCGCATCACCCAGTAGACCGCCGAGGAAACCCAGCAACAGGGTTTCACTGAGTGACAACGCACCGCTGCCGGCGAGGGCGGCAATGGCAAACAACAACACCGTGCCCGGCACGATCAACCCGGCGATGGCCAGGCACTCCACGCACGCGACGATAAACACCGCGACCGCCAGCCATTCGGGGTTCAGGGTCAACCAGCCGGTAATGCTATCGAGCCATTGGCCCATACAATCCCCTCCATCCAGGTTCGTGCACCTTGTAGGAGTCCGGCTTGCCGACGATGGCGACCTTGAGATCGCTATCGCCGGCAAGCCGGACTCCTACAGGTCGTGTTAAGTCAAAAAGTAGTCGCGGCCTTCGACCTGACCGCGGCGCAGCGGGTTCCGCGTGCAATAAGGCGCGTAGCCAGCATCGACGAAGCGGTACATCAGGTGTTCATCACGGCCGCTGGGGATGCCCAGGCGCGTGGTCTGGATAATCTGGGTCGGGGTCTGGCCGACGTCTTCAACGTAGAGCAGTTCCTGATCGAAGCGCTTGGCGTCCCACATCGGCACCTTCAGCCCCAAGGCTTTGCACAATAGTGTCTGGCCAGCGCACAGCTTTTGCGACGCGCGCGGGCTGCCGTCGGCATTCGGGTTGTTCAGCAGCATCTGCGCAAGGCTCGCCGGGCCGGATAATTCATCGACCCACGGATAGGCCGATTTGATCAACACGGCATTGCCCGGTCCATGGGCGCTGAAGTTCAGGGAATCGCCGCCACGGGCGTAGTACATGTAGATATGGCCGCCGTCCAGAAACAAAGCCTTACGTTTTTCTGTGTAGCCCAATGACGCGTGACTGCCTTTTTCGGCCACGTAATAGGCTTCGGTTTCAATAATTCGCGCCGAAAGCCAGATTTTTCCGACGCGATGGCGTATGACTTTTCCGAGCAAATCTCGCGCGAGCGTTTGTGCGTCACGGTCGAAAAAGCTATCGGGCAGGGCGCTTGCGGGGAGTTGGGGCGATGAGCTGGGCATGGCAGTCAGGGGTAAATACGGCTAAATGTGACGGAATCATAACAACTCCTACCTTAATTACCGCTGAACCCCAGGTTTTTACAGTTCATTTCGACCATCCGCCCCTCACCGCTGTCAGTCGGGCGGCGTCACAGCTATAATCTGCCGCTTTCCTCTCTGCCAAGACTCCCTGACCATGACTGAGTCCGTTCTTGACTACATGACCCGCCTGGGTCGCGCTGCCCGTCAGGCCTCGCGGTTGATCGCCCGTGCGAGCACCGCGCAGAAGAACCGCGCCCTGCTGGCCGCCGCCGACGCTCTGGATGCTTCGCGCTCCGAGCTCACCGCCGCCAACGAGCAAGACCTGGCCAACGGCCGCGCCAATGGCCTGGAACCGGCCCTGCTGGACCGCCTGGCGCTGACCCCGGCACGTATCGACGACATGATCGAAGGCCTGCGTCAGGTAGCCAAGCTGCCTGACCCCATCGGTGAAATCCGCGATATGCGTTACCTGCCGTCCGGCATCCAGGTCGGCAAGATGCGCGTGCCCCTGGGCGTGATCGGCATCATTTACGAGTCGCGCCCGAACGTGACCATCGACGCCGCGAGCCTGTGCCTCAAGTCTGGCAATGCCACCATCCTGCGTGGCGGTTCCGAGGCGATCAATTCCAACCGTGCCATCGCCGCGTGCATCCAGCAGGGCCTGGCCGTGGCCGAGTTGCCCGCCGAAGTGGTGCAGGTGGTAGAAACCACCGACCGCGCCGCCGTGGGCGCGCTGATCACCATGCCGGAATTCGTCGACGTGATCGTGCCACGCGGTGGCAAGAGCCTGATCGAACGCGTCAGTCGCGACGCCAAGGTGCCGGTGATCAAGCACCTGGATGGCGTGTGCCATGTCTACATCGACATCGCCGCCGACATTGACAAGGCGATCCGCATCGCCGACAACGCCAAGACCCACCGCTACGCCCCATGCAACACCATGGAAACCCTGCTGGTGCACGTCGGCATTGCCGAGCGCGTGCTGCCGCCGCTGGCTGCCATCTACCGTGACAAAGGTGTTGAGCTGCGCGGTTGTGAGCGCACCCGTGCGCTGTTGGGCGCGGACGTAATTGAGGCGACCGAGCTGGACTGGTACACCGAATACACGGCGCCGATCCTGTCGATCAAGCTGGTCGACGACCTGGACGAAGCCATCGAACACATCAACACCTACGGCTCCAAGCACACTGACGCCATTGTTTCCGAGCATTTCAGCGATGCCCGGCGTTTCCTCAACGAAGTGGATTCCGCTTCGGTGATGATCAACGCCTCGACGCGTTTTGCCGACGGCTTCGAGTACGGCCTTGGGGCGGAAATCGGTATCTCCACCGACAAGCTGCACGCACGCGGCCCGGTTGGTCTGGAAGGCCTGACCAGCGAGAAGTACGTGGTGTTCGGCGACGGTCATGTGCGCACTTGATGGGTAAACGCATCGGGCTGCTCGGCGGTACTTTCGACCCCGTGCACATCGGCCATTTGCGCAGTGCCCTGGAAGTCGCGGATGCCCTTGCGCTGGACGAGTTGCGTGTGATGCCCAACGCTCGGCCGCCCCATCGCGATACGCCGCAGGTGTCACCGCAGCAGCGCCTGGAAATGGTGCGCCTGGCGGTGCAGGGCATATCGCCGTTGGTGGTGGACGACCGCGAGCTCAAGCGCGACAAACCGTCCTACACTGTTGACACCCTGGAACTGATGCGCGCCGAGTTGGCCGTGGATGACCAGTTGTTTCTGCTTTTGGGCTGGGACGCATTTTGCGGCCTGCCCTCTTGGCATCGCTGGGAGGAACTCCTCCAGCATTGCCACATCCTGGTTTTGCAACGCCCGGATGCCGACAGCGAACCGCCGGATGCCTTGCGCAACCTGCTGGCCGCGCGGTCGGTAAGTGACCCCTTGGCCCTGACCGGGCCGAACGGGAATATTGCATTCGTCTGGCAGACCCCGCTTGCGGTGTCCGCCACCCAGATCCGTCAACTGCTGGCCAGCGGTAAGTCGGTACGTTTCCTGGTGCCTGACGCGGTCCTGGCCTACATCGATGCGCACGGGCTTTACCGTGCGTCGAACTGAAAAGGCGCACTTGAACGCACGAATCAATGTGCAGCGAGCGCCCGAACATACGAGCAAAACGAGTTTTATATGACGAACAAAGACGTAAGCAAAGTTAAGCGCAAAGGCACCTTCAAAAGCGCTCCGTTGCCAGTAGAAGCCCACACCGGCCCTGAGCTGGCCGGCGAAGAGCTGGTAAAAGTCGCCGTGGCCGCCCTGGAAGACGTTAAAGCCCAGGACATCCAGGTGCTTGACGTGCGCGACAAGCAGAGCATCACCGACTACATGATCATCGCCACCGGTACCTCGAACCGCCAGATCGGCGCGATGCTGGACAAGGTCCGCGAAGCCGTCAAAGCCCAGGGCGTGAAGCCATTGGGTGAAGAAGGCAAGGGCGACAGCGACTGGGTGCTGCTGGACATGGACGACGTGATCGTTCACATGATGACCTCCAACGCCCGCCAGTTCTACGACCTGGAGCGTCTGTGGAAAGGCGCCGAGCAGAGCCGTGCCGCCGATGGCAAGCACCACAGCCCGGAAGTGGGCCACGCGCACTTCGACAAGCTGAACAAAGACCAGGAATAAGGAACGGCTGTGCGCCTGCGTCTGATCGCTGTCGGTTCACGCATGCCCAAGTGGGTGGAAGAAGGCTGGCACGAGTATGCCAAGCGTCTGCCCGCTGAGCTGTCGCTTGAGCTGGTGGAAATACCGCTTAACACCCGGGGCAAGAATGCCGATGTGGCGCGCTTTATCCGTCAGGAAGGCGAAGCCATGTTGGCCAAGGTCGGCCCCAACGAGCGCATCGTCACCCTTGAAGTGCACGGCAAACCCTGGAGCACCGAGCAGTTGGCGGTGGAACTGGATCGCTGGCGCCTGGATTCGCGTACCGTCAACTTCATGGTCGGCGGCCCCGAAGGGCTGGCGCCGGAAGTCTGTGCGCGAGCAGATCAGCGTTGGTCGTTGTCGGCGCTGACGTTGCCGCACCCGTTGGTACGGATTCTGATCGGTGAACAGCTGTATCGCGCCTGGACAGTTCTGTCCGGGCACCCTTACCACAAATAATCTGCGCCTCTCCCGATGACCCAGCCGATCCGCATCAAGGACCACGAGAAAGACGCACGTCTTGTACGCGCTCGCGTGGTGTTTGGCGCAATCATGGTGGTGGCGTTGTTGGGCGTGCTGATCGCGCGCCTGTATTACCTGCAGGTGATCCAGTACGACTATCACTCCACCTTGTCGGAAAACAACCGGGTGCATGTGCAACCGATTCCGCCAACCCGTGGGCTGATTTTCGACCGCAATGGCGTGGTGGTGGCGGATAACCGGCCCAGCTTCAGCCTGAGCATGACCCGCGAGCGGTCCGGCGACTGGCAGCAGATCCTCGATGTGATCGTCGAGGTGCTGCAGCTGACGCCGGAAGACCGGGTGATCTTCGAAAAACGCATGAAACAGGGGCGCCGGCCGTTCGAGCCGGTGCCCATCCTGTTCGAGCTGACCGAAGAACAGATCGCGCGGATCGCGGTGAACCAGTTCCGTCTACCGGGTGTGGAAGTGGTGGCGCAGTTGGTGCGGCATTACCCGCAAGGGCCGCACTTTGCCCACTCTGTCGGCTACATGGGGCGGATCAACGAGAAAGAGCTGAAGACCCTCGATCCGGTCAATTACAGCGGCACCCACCATATCGGCAAGACCGGCATCGAGCGTTTCTACGAGCCGGAGTTGCACGGCCAGGTGGGTTACGAAGAAGTCGAGACCAACGCCCGTGGCCGCGTGCTACGGGTGCTCAAGCGTACCGACCCGGTGCCGGGCAAAGACATCGTGCTGAGCCTGGACATCAAACTGCAGGAAGCTGCCGAAATGGCCCTGGGTGGTCGTCGTGGCGCGGTGGTTGCCCTGGACCCGAAGACGGGCGAAGTGCTGGCGATGGTCAGTCAGCCGAGCTTTGACCCCAACCTGTTCGTGACCGGCATCAGCTTCAAGGCCTACGCCGAATTGCGCGATTCCATCGACCGGCCACTGTTCAACCGCGTGCTTCGCGGCCTGTATCCGCCGGGATCGACGATCAAGCCGGCGGTGGCGATTGCGGGGTTGGACGCGGGTGTGGTGACGGCCTCCAGTCGAGTCTATGACCCCGGCTACTACATGCTGCCCAACTACGATCATAAATACCGTAACTGGAACCGCACCGGTGACGGCTATGTCGACTTGGACACCGCGATCATGCGCTCCAACGACACCTATTTTTACGACCTGGCGCACAAGCTGGGGATCGACCGCCTCTCTGCCTACATGGGCAAATTCGGCCTCGGTCAGAAAGTCTCCCTGGACATGTTCGAAGAGTCACCTGGCCTGATGCCGTCGCGCGAATGGAAGCGCGCAACCCGCCGCCAGGCGTGGTTCCCGGGTGAAACCCTGATTCTCGGTATCGGCCAGGGTTATATGCAAGCCACGCCGCTGCAATTGGCCCAGGCCACGGCACTGGTAGCCAACAAAGGCATCTGGAACCGTCCACACCTGGCCAAGACCATCGAGGGCGAGAAGCCTTTGGACGAAAACCCGATCCCGGACATCGTGCTGCGCGACCCGTCCGACTGGACCAAGGTCAACCATGGCATGCAGCAAGTGATGCACGGCGCCCGTGGTACTGCGCGCAAGGCCGCGATTGGCGCTCAATACCGCATCGCCGGCAAGAGCGGTACGGCCCAGGTCGTGGCGATCAAGCAGGGCGAGAAATACGACCGCACCAAGGTTCAGGAACGCCACCGAGACCACGCCTTGTTTGTCGGCTTCGCCCCGGCGGACGACCCGAAAATCGTGGTAGCGGTGATGGTCGAGAACGGCGAGTCCGGCTCCGGCGTCGCGGCGCCCGTGGTGCGTCAAGTGATGGACGCCTGGCTGTTGGCCGACGACGGCAGGCTCAAGCCCGAATATGGCGGCCCCCCTTCAAGCACCGAGGTTACGGCCCGTGAAGAGTAATTTTGACCGCATCCTCTCCAGTGAGGATGTGATGCGTCGCCGTGCGACGTTGCTGCAGCGCATGCACATTGATGGCCCGTTGCTGATCCTGCTGCTGACCCTCGCGGCGGGCAGCCTGTTTGTCCTGTATTCGGCCAGCGGCAAGAACTGGGACCTGCTGATCAAGCAGGCCTCGTCGTTCGGCCTGGGCTTGTTGTCGATGGTGGTAATCGCTCAGCTTGAGCCGCGCTTCATGGCCCGTTGGGTGCCACTCGGCTATGTGGCAGGCGTGTTGCTTTTGGTGGTGGTGGACGTAATGGGCCACAACGCCATGGGCGCGACCCGCTGGATCAACATTCCGGGGGTGATTCGCTTCCAACCGTCGGAATTCATGAAGATCCTGATGCCGGCGACCATCGCCTGGTACCTGTCCAAGCGCACCTTGCCGCCGCAGCTCAAGCACGTGGGGATCAGCCTGATCCTGATCGGCGTACCCTTCATCCTGATCGTGCGCCAGCCCGACCTCGGCACCTCGCTGCTGATCCTGGCGGGCGGTGCGTTCGTGCTGTTCATGGGCGGATTGCGCTGGCGCTGGATCCTCAGCGTACTGGCCGCCGCCGTACCCGTGGCCATCGCCATGTGGTTCTTCTTTATGCACGACTACCAGAAGCAGCGGATCCTCACCTTTCTCGACCCGGAAAGCGACCCGCTGGGCACCGGCTGGAACATCATCCAGTCGAAGGCCGCCATCGGCTCCGGTGGAGTATTTGGTAAGGGTTGGTTACTGGGTACCCAGTCGCATTTGGACTTTTTGCCGGAAAGCCATACCGACTTCATCATTGCAGTAATGGGCGAAGAGTTCGGCCTGGTGGGCATTTGCGCGCTGTTGCTGATCTATTTGCTGTTGATTGGTCGCGGCCTGGTGATCACCGCCCAGGCGCAGACACTGTTCGGCAAATTGCTGGCCGGTGCCTTGACCATGACTTTTTTTGTTTACGTTTTCGTCAACATCGGTATGGTCAGTGGCCTGTTGCCGGTGGTTGGGGTGCCGTTGCCGTTCATTAGCTACGGCGGAACTTCGCTGGTGACATTGCTGTCAGCGTTTGGGGTTTTGATGTCGATTCATACGCATCGCAAATGGATCGCGCAGGTTTGAATAAGGTGAAGATGTCAATGCAAGTAATGCGCGGCTGGGCGACTCGGCACGCGTCCTGGATGGGCCTGATTGGCCTGCTGGGCGCAACGCAAGAGGCGCAGGCCGGTGACTACGATGGTTCACCCCAGGTCGCCGAGTTTGTCGGTGAAATGACCCGCGACTATGGTTTCGCCGGTGAACAACTGATGGGCGTGTTCCGCGAAGCCCAGAAAAAGCAGGCGATCCTCGACGCCATCTCCCGCCCTGCCGAACGTGTGAAGCAGTGGAAGGAATACCGCCCGATGTTCCTGACGGACGCCCGTGTGGCGCGGGGTGTGGATTTCTGGCGCCAGCACGAGGCCGTACTGGCCCGCGCCGAGCAGGAGTACGGTGTACCGGCCCAGGTGATTGTCTCGATCATTGGCATCGAAACCTTCTACGGGCGCAATACCGGCAGCTACCGGGTGATCGACGCCTTGTCGACCCTGGGCTTCGATTACCCGCCGCGCGCTGACTTCTTCCGCAAGGAACTGCGCGAATTCCTGCTGCTGGCCCGTGAAGAACAGGTCGACCCGCTGACACTCAAAGGCTCCTACGCCGGTGCGATGGGCTTGCCGCAGTTCATGCCGAGCAGCTTCCGCGCCTATGCGGTGGATTTTGACGGCGACGGGCATATCAACATCTGGAGCAACCCCGACGATGCCATCGGCAGCGTGGCCAGCTACTTCAAGCGCCACGGCTGGGTAGCCGGCGAGCCGGTGGTGATCCGCGCCGATGTCACCGGTGACCGCGCCGATGAAGGCCTGACCCAGGGCATCGAGCCGGCCAAGACGGTCGGGGAGTTGCGGGCGCTGGGCTGGTCGAGTCAGAATGCGCTGCCGGATGATATGCCGGTCACGGCGTTCCGCCTTGAAGGCGAAAACGGCCCGGAATACTGGATGGGCCTGAAGAATTTCTACGCAATCACGCGTTATAACCGCAGTGTGATGTACGCCATGGCCGTGCATCAGCTGTCAGACATGCTGGTCCAAGCACGGGGCAACAAGTAATGCGGGCATCGCCGTTCAATCAACCGCTCAAGCTGGTGGCGTTCGCCGCGTTGTCCCTGCTGGTCGTCAGTTGCTCCACCAGCCGTGGCCCGGCGCCGAAGTCCGGGGGCGCGGTTGTCCGTTCCCAGCCGGGTCTGGATATCAACCGCGCGCACAAAGACGGCGCGCCGTGGTGGGACGTCGACGTGTCGAAGATCCCGGATGCTACGCCGACCCTGCACACCGGTCCGTACAAGGCCAACCCCTACACCGTGCTGGGCAAAAGCTACTTCCCGTTGCAGGAGTCCAAGACCTACGTGCAATCGGGTACGGCGTCCTGGTACGGCACCAAGTTCCATGGCCAGAACACCGCCAACGGCGAAGTGTATGACCTGTACGGCATGAGCGCGGCGCACAAGACCTTGCCGCTGCCCAGCTATGTGCGCGTGACCAACCTGGACAACAATCGCACAGTGATCCTGCGCGTGAACGACCGTGGCCCATTCTACTCGGACCGCATCATCGACTTGTCCTACGCCGCCGCAAAGAAACTCGGTTACGCCGAAACCGGCACTGCGCGCGTGAAGGTCGAAGGCATCGACCCGGCGCAGTACTGGGCCCAGCGTGGCAAGCCGGCACCGCTGATGCTCAATGAGCCGCAAACCCAACAGCCGCAAGTGACTGCTTCCACCGGCAAGATCGAGCAATGGACACCGCCGCCGGCACAGCACGCGCCTGATACGGTGGTCGTGCCCCATGCGGCGCCTGGTGCGTCCATGGCTGGCGGGCAATACCTGCAGGTCGGCGCTTTCGCCAACCCGGATGCGGCAGAACTGTTAAGGTCCAAGCTCAGTGGCATGGTCAACGCGCCGGTGTTCATTAGTTCCATCGTGCGTAACCAGCAAACCTTGCACCGTGTACGCATGGGCCCGATCGGCTCGCCGAGCGAAGTGGCACACGTTCAGAACAGCGTGCGCATGGCCAACCTGGGGCAACCCAGCGTCGTCACTGCCGAATAATAGAGAATTGATGGTTCAGGCTCGTGCGCGGGCTCGAACCCTGGTTGTTGGCTCGTTAGACAATAAAAACCCAGGGGCAAGGGGTGAGCGGGCAACCGAACACGCGACAGTCTGGCAACGGGCTGTCTGAATAAGTTTTGCCCGCGAGGGCAAGTTTCCATAAGCAATTTCGAGAGACGGATGAACATCACCACCTTAGCCAAACGCACGTGCCTGCTTCTTTCGCTGATCATCACCCCGGCCGCCTGGGCCGTTGAAATGGTGCCGGCTTCCCCGCAACTGGCCGCCAAGTCCTGGGTCCTCATGGATGCCGCCAGTGGCAACGTGCTGGTCGAGAGCAACGGTGACCAGCGCCTGCCGCCGGCCAGCCTGACCAAACTGATGACTGCCTACATCGCGACCCTGGAAATCCGTCGCGGCCAGATCGGCGAGAACGACCCGGTTACTGTCAGCGAAAACGCCTGGCGCACCGGCGGTTCGCGGATGTTCATCAAGGTCGGCTCGCAAGTCACCGTGAGCGACCTGCTGCACGGCATCATCATTCAGTCGGGTAACGACGCCAGCGTCGCCCTGGCCGAGCACATCGCCGGTAGCGAAGACGCATTCGCCGACATGATGAACAAAACCGTGGCCGACCTGGGCATGACCAACAGCCACTTCATGAACCCGACCGGTCTGCCGAACCCAGAGCACTACTCGTCGGCTCACGACATGGCGATCCTGGCGCGCGCGATCATCCGTGTCGACCCGGTGCACTACGCGATCTACTCCCAGAAAGAGTTCTTCTGGAACAACATCAAGCAGCCTAACCGCAACCTGTTGCTGTGGCGTGACAAGACCGTCGATGGCCTGAAAACCGGCCACACCGACGAAGCCGGCTACTGCATGGTGTCGTCCGCCGTACGTGATGGCCAACGCCTGATCGCCGTGGTCTTCGGCACCAACAGCGAGCAGGCCCGTGCGGCCGAAACGCAGAAACTGCTGACCTACGGTTTCCGCTTCTTCGAAACCCAGACCTTCTACCAGAAGGGTGCTGAACTGGCGACCGCGCCGGTGTGGAAAGGCGCAACCTCCCAAGTCAAGGCCGGCCTGGCTGAAGACCTGACCCTGACCATGCCCAAAGGCCAGCTGAAAAAGCTCGCTGCCAGCATGACCATGAACCCGCAATTGGTTGCTCCAATCGCCAAGGGTGACGTGATTGGCAAGGTCGAAGTGAAACTGGACGACAAGGTGGTGCACAGCGCCGACCTGATCGCACTGGACGCCGTCGACGAAGGTGGTATCTTCCGCCGCGTGTGGGATAGCATCCGTCTATTCTTCTACGGCTTGTTCAACTGATTGTGTGCACCTGCAAAGCCCCGCGTTGATCCGACGCGGGGCTTTGCCGTCGCCACGGCTTACCGCTTACGAGGCCGTTCTGCCATGACCGATAAAGAAGTAAAGGCGCCAAAGATCGAATTTCCGGTGGTGGACTATCCCATCAAGGTGATCAGCGATACCGGTGTCGGCCGTAAAGACCTAATCCTCGAGATCGTGCGCAAACACGCAACGATCAACGATCAGCGCGTGGATGAACGCTCAAGCTCAACCGGCAAATACACCACGATCCAGTTGCACATCGTTGCGACCGATCAAGACCAGCTCTACAACATCAACAGCGAACTGCGGGCCACCGGCTTCGTGCACATGGTGCTGTGATGTCTCAAGTCCTGGGCTTTCGCGAGCTCGGCCGGATGGACTACGAGCCCGTCTGGCACGCCATGCAGCGGTTCACCAATGAACGCGGCACCTCGGCCCCCGATGAAATCTGGCTGGTGGAACACCCGCCGGTCTTCACCCAGGGCCAGGCCGGCAAGGCCGAGCATCTGTTGCTGCCGGGTGATATTCCGGTGGTGCAGGTCGACCGAGGTGGCCAAGTGACTTACCATGGCCCGGGTCAACTTGTCGCATACCTGTTGCTGGATGTGCGCAAGCTGGGGTTTGGCGTACGCGACTTGGTCAGCCGCATGGAGACATGCCTGATCGAGCTTTTGGCCAGTTACGGCGTGACCGCCGCGGCCAAGCCCGATGCACCGGGTGTGTATGTCGACGGCGCGAAAATCGCCTCGCTGGGGCTGCGGATTCGCCACGGCTGTTCCTTTCATGGCCTGGCCCTGAATGTGGACATGGACCTGGCCCCGTTCCGGCGGATCAACCCGTGTGGCTACGCCGGGTTGGCGATGACGCAACTGAGTGACCATGCTTCACCGATTAAATTTGCCGAGGTGAGTGCCCGGCTGCGTGCGCAGCTCGTCAAACACCTCGACTATGCTGAGCAGACGACCCTTACGGGCGGAATCGACTGATTATGACTACTGATGCAGTGCAAACCATGATCCCGACGGTGGACGTTACCGACCGTCCGGCCCCGGCCCCGCGTGCCAAGGTGGAAGCCGGCGTCAAGCTGCGCGGCGCCGAGAAGGTTGCACGCATCCCGGTGAAGATCATTCCGACCACCGAACTGCCGAAGAAACCTGACTGGATCCGCGTGCGCATCCCGGTTTCGCCGGAAGTCGACCGTATCAAGGCCCTGCTGCGCAAACACAAGCTGCACAGCGTGTGCGAAGAAGCGTCCTGCCCGAACCTGGGCGAATGCTTCTCCGGCGGCACCGCCACCTTCATGATCATGGGTGACATCTGCACCCGTCGTTGCCCGTTCTGCGACGTCGGCCACGGCCGTCCGAAGCCATTGGACGTCAACGAGCCGGAAAGCCTGGCCATCGCCATCGCCGACCTGCGCCTCAAGTACGTGGTGATCACCTCGGTAGACCGCGACGACCTGCGCGACGGCGGTGCCCAGCACTTTGCCGACTGCATCCGCGAAATCCGCAAACTGTCGCCAAACGTGATGCTCGAAACCCTGGTCCCGGACTACCGTGGCCGCATGGACGTGGCGCTGGAAATCACCGCCGCCGAGCCGCCGGATGTGTTCAACCACAACCTGGAGACCGTGCCGCGCCTGTACAAGGCTGCGCGTCCGGGTTCGGACTACCAGTGGTCGCTGACCCTGCTGCAGAAATTCAAGCAGATGATGCCGCACATCCCGACCAAATCCGGCCTGATGCTGGGCCTGGGCGAGACTGACGAAGAAGTCATCGAAGTCATGAAGCGCATGCGCGAACACGACATCGACATGCTGACCCTGGGCCAGTACCTGCAACCGTCCCGCAGCCACTTGCCGGTGCAGCGTTTCGTGCACCCGGACACCTTCGCCTGGTTCGCCGAGGAAGGTTACAAGATGGGCTTCAAGAACGTGGCGTCGGGCCCGCTGGTACGTTCCTCGTACCACGCGGACGAGCAGGCCAAGCTGGTCAAGGCAAGCCTGGTTTCTTAAGTCGCGCCGCAGCCCCAATGTGGGAGGGGCTTGCTGTGGTGAGCGGGCTTGCTCCGCGCTGGGCTGCGAAGCGGCCCCATCAACTGATGAGAACCATGGATGACTCAACTGACCGCTGCAGTACCTGCCCTTCGCAGCGAAGGCACCGTCGCCTTGATCGCCCCCGCCGGCCCCGCCACCCTGGACGTCGAAAAAGCCGGCCAGTGGATGCGCACTCGCGGCTACGAGCTGCGAATCTTCCCCGGCGTCTATGAACGCGACGGCTACCTCGCCGGCAGCGATAAAACCCGCCTCAACGACCTGCACAACGCCTTTGCCAACCCTGACATCGACGCCATCTTCTGCCTGCGCGGCGGCTACGGCACGCCACGCCTGCTCGATAGTCTGGACTTCGGCCTGCTGCGCGCCAACCCCAAGCCATTCGTAGGCTACAGCGACATCACCGCGTTGCACCTGGCCATCAGTCGCTACGCCGGTTTCGTGACCTTCCACGGTCCGATGCTCAACGCCGACCTGTTGGGTGACAAGCAGCCACCTACCGAGTCTTCATTGTTCAGCATGCTTCGTGGCCAGTTGGGTGCTGGCAGCGTACTGGCGCACCCCGCAGCCTACCCGCTAACCACTATTGAACCGGGTATCGCCTGCGGGCGTCTGCTGGGTGGCAACCTGTCGATGATCGCGGCAGTCATGGGCACGCCTTTTGAGATCGACGCCGAAGGCATCATCCTGCTGATCGAAGACGTCAACGAGCCGATCTACCGCATTGACCGACTGCTGACGCACCTGCGCCTGGCGGGCAAGCTGGCGCAGGTGGCCGGTGTGCTGGTCGGGGATGTGGCGGGTGTGGACAGTGCCGCGCTGGAGCGCCTGCTCAAGCAGACCTTCGAACCGTTGCGCATTCCGGTGCTGTCCGGCTGGCGCAGTGGGCATTGCGATCCGAACCTGACGCTGCCGATGGGTGCGTTGGTACGGCTGGATGCGGGGGAGCAGCAGTTGGTGTTGGAGCAGGATGTAGTGTTAAAGCCGTAGCCTGTTGTCGCCCGTTAAACCGCCTTCGCGAGCAAGCCCGCTCCCACATTCAACCGCATTCCAAATGTATGTACTCGGTCAAATGTGGGAGCGGGCTTGCTCGCGAAAGCGGTAGCAGCCATAAGCCGATCTAACGGTTCTGCAGCGACTCCAGCAACTTCACCGTCGGATACCCATCCGCCGGCCAGCCCAGCGCCTGCTGCGCCGCACGAATCGCCTTGCGCGTATTGGCGCCGATAATCCCATCCGGGTTGCCCGCGTCATAGCCATTGGCACTCAAGGCCGTCTGCAGGTCGATACGCTGCGAGCGGCTCAATGGCCGCTCATCCTTCGGCCAATCGCCACGAATCACACCACCACCACCGAAACGTTCCGACAACAGGCCGACCGCCAAGGCGTAGGACGACGAGTTGTTGTACTTGAGGATCGCACGGAAGTTATCCAGCACCAGGAACGCCGGGCCACGATAACCTGCGGGCAGTAGCAGAGCGGCGGACAGTTGGTCGACGTTCGGCGGCATGCTCGCGCCAAAGGGCAGCTGAATACCGAGTTTCATCCACTCGGCAACGGTTTTGCGGATGCCACCATCGGCCAGCGCGTAATCGAAGTTCGCCGGCAGTTGTTTCACCTCAAAGCCCCATGGCTGGCCTTTCTGCCAGCCGGAGCTCTGCAGGTAGTGCGCGGTGGAGGCGAGGGCGTCAGCCGGGCTGTTCCAGATATCGCGGCGACCGTCGCCGTCGAAGTCCACGGCGTGGGTGTTGTAGGTGGTCGGGATAAATTGGGTCTGGCCCATGGCGCCGGCCCAGGAGCCTTTCATCTGGTCGGCCTGGATATCGCCGTGCTGGATGATTTGCAACGCGGCCAGCAATTGCGCCTGGGCGAATGCCGGGCGACGCCCTTCGTAAGCGAGGGTCGCCAGGGAACGGATCACCGAGTTATTGCCTTGGAACTGGCCGAAGTTGCTCTCCATGCCCCATACCGATACCAGCGCCTGGCGGTCAACGCCATAACGTTGTTCGATGCTTTGCAGGGTATCGGCGTACTTGATCAGCAGCGCCTGGCCGTTACGCACACGCAGCGGCGAGAGGGCGCCGTCGAGGTATTCCCACACCGGGCGGGAAAACTCCGGCTGGCTGCGGTCGGCACGGATCACTGCCATGTCGGGGGTGACATTGGCGAAGGCGTTATCGAATACAGCGGCGGTGATGCCGGCCTGCAGGGCTTGCACACGGAAGCCAGCCTGCCATTCGGCAAAGGTCTGGGTCGGCTGGATGTCCAGATTATCCACCGCCAGCGGGGCCACAACAGCGGGCGCTACCACAGGGGCGGTCTGGAGCTTGGGCAGGGGTTGAGCGTCGGCGGCAGTGGGTTTTTCCGCGCAGGCGACGAGCAGAATGAGGCTGGAGGCAGCGATCAATTGGCGAAGGTGCCAACGACGGGAAAGACTAGAGGGCATGCACAGGTCCAGGGATTACAAATCAGGTGCAGACCTTATCATGTCGGAGGGGCGCTTGCCTTCAGGCAGCCAGAAAGTAAGAAGCCTCCCAGCTATTAGACTGGAAGGCTTCGCGGCGGTAGCTGCCTTTGCCCTTGCCGGCGCGTTCCTGACGGCTGCGGAACAGTGGCTGGGCGATGATGGATTTGGCCTTGTTGGGGCCATGCTTGGATGGCTTTTTGCTCATGGTCGTTACTCTCGATAGGTGGGATGGAGCGGTGCAAATCATCTGCCGATGTTGGACTGCTGTAAAGCCCGGCGATAGGTAGGAAGGTCACGCATCACCTGTAGGAGCCGGCTTGCCGGCGATGGCGGTCTTGGGATCACCGTTACCGTCAACGGCCCCATCGCCGGCAAGCCGGCTCCTACAGAGAGCGGTGGTTACTCGGCGGGAAGGGTCAGGCGCTGGCCGGCCATCAGCAGCGACAAACGGCTCAGGCTCATCCACGGCGAACCGGCCGCCTGGCCCTTGATCTGAGCGTCGATGCGCTGCGCTTCCAGCAAGAGCTGCGCCCAGCGTTGTGCAGAGTGCCGTTGCAGCGCTTTGCTCATCAGCGGTTTGCGCTTGTCCCAAACCGGCGGTCGGGCTTGGCTGAAGGCCTTGTCCAACGGCGTGCCCTGGCTGTATTGCAGGGCAATATTGGCCAGTACGCGCAGTTCCCTGGCCAGGGCCCAGAGAATCACCGGAGGCTCCACGCCTTCACCGCGCAGGCCTTCGAGCATGCGCAGGGCGTGGGCGGGTTCGCCATTGAGGATCGCATCCACCAGCCCGAACACATCAAAGCGCGCACTATCCGCCACGGCGCCCTGGACGGTCTCGACGGTAATCTGCCCGTCTTCGGCCATCAGCTTGAGCTTTTCGATCTCTTGGGCGGCGGCCAGCAAGTTGCCTTCGACCCGAGCCGCGATCAGCTCCACTGCGTCCTGGGTCGCCGACAGCCCCGATTGGGACAGGCGCTGGCGTATCCATTGCGGCAACTGGTTGCTGTCCACTGGCCAGATCTGGATGAACTGGGTTTGCGCCCCTTCCACCAGGGCCTTGCCCCATTTGGTTTTCTGCGCGCTGCCGTCGAGCTTGGGCAGGCTGATCAACAGCACCGTGTCTTCGGCCGGTCGCGAGCAGTACTCCATCAGGGCGGCGGCACCTTTGTCGCCCGGCTTGCCCGAAGGCAGGCGCAGCTCCAGCAAGCGTTTCTCGGCAAACAGCGACATGCTCGCGCCAGCTTGCAGCAGCGTGCCCCAGTCGAAGCTGGCGTCGGCGCTGAAGACCTGGCGTTCGTCGAAGCCTTGCTGACGTGCAGCCGTGCGGATGGCGTCGGCGGCTTCCTGGCACAGCAGCGGGTCATCACCGCTGACGATGTAGACAGGCGCAAGGCCACCTTGCAGGTGTTTGGCGAGTTGGGCGGGAGCAAGTTTCATAGGCAGGGCGAACGGGGCGCTTGGGGCGCCCCGTCTGGCTTACTCGACAGGAACTTCAACAGGCGATTGTTTCGGTGTGTTGTCTTCGTACTCTTTGGCGGCTTTCAGCGCGTCAGCATCGGCCTTGGCCTTGTTGTCAGCTTGTTGCTGCAGGGCTTCCAATTGCACCGGCGTCAGCAGTTGCAGACGCAGGATCATGCGCTGAACCAGCTCGCGACGCATTTCCTTGCGCACCTGGACGATTTCCGAGTCCGAGCCCACCAGGTTGTTGCCATCGTGGCTCACGACCTTCTGGACCTGGATCTTGTCACCCATCAACGGCAGATGGTCGCGACCCTGGATTTGAAAGCTCAATTCGGTGCTCAGCTCGACGTCGGATGCACGCCCGGCGCTGGCGTAGCTCAGGTTACGCTGGGTTTCTCTCTCGTCTACCAGGAACAGTTTGTACGTCGCGCCGGTATAGACGTGCACGCCGCTGTTTTCCAGAACCTGGCGCAACTGCGTCACGGTTTCGCCGTAGGCATTGCGGGCGCTGACGTCCAGTTCCTTGATCGCCAGGTCGTTGGTGCCGGTGCCGCGCAGCTGGAAGCCGCAAGCGCTCAGCAGCACGGCAAGGCCCATCACCAGCAAATTGCGTTTGATCATTTTGTTGCTCCCCTTGAAACCATGTGGGCCTTATCGAGGCCCTGAAGGCTTTGTTCGGCGCAGGGTTAGAACCCTGCGCCCGATCCGATTAGCTAGCGACGATATTGACCAGTTTGCCAGGCACCACGATCACTTTGCGGATCGTCAGGCCTTCGGTAAAGCGCAGCACGTTCTCGTTGACGCGGGCAGCAGCCTCGACGTCTTCGCGGCTGGCCGTGGCCGGCATGTCGATCTGGCCACGCAGTTTACCGTTGACCTGGATTACCAGTTGCAGCGTGTCCTGTACCAGGGCGCTGTCATCCTGCACCGGCCAGCGCGCATCGATGACGGCGTCGCTGTGGCCCAGGCGGTTCCACAGGTCGTGGCTGATGTGCGGCGTGATCGGTGCCAGCAGCAGGGTGACCGTTTCCAGGCCTTCCTGTACCAGTGCGCGATCCTGTTCGGTGGCTTGTGGCGCTTTTTCCAGCACGTTCATCAGCGTCATCACCTGGGCGATGGCGGTGTTGAACTTGTGGTTTTGGCCCACGTCCTGGCTGGCTTGCTTGATGGCCAGGTGGGTGCTGCGGCGAATCAGTTTCTGCTCGTCGCTCAAGGCGGCCACGTCCAGCTTGCCCGGCAGGCCCTGGCTGATGTGGGCGTGCGCCAAGCGCCAGACGCGCTTGAGGAAGCGGTGCGAGCCTTCGACGCCGGAGTCGGACCATTCGGCGCTCATGTCAGGCGGCGAGGCGAACATCATGAACAGGCGGCAGGTATCGGCGCCGAACTGATCGATCATCGACTGTGGGTCAACGCCGTTGTTCTTCGACTTGGCCATCTTCTCGGTGCCACCGATTTCCACGGGCAGGCCGTCGGCGATCAACTTGGCGCTGATGACCTTGGCCTTGCTGTCGCGCTCAAGCTCGACGTCCGCCGGGTTGAACCAGGTGTAGGCACCGTTGGCTTCGCGACGGTAGTAAGTCTCGGCGACCACCATGCCCTGGGTCAGCAGGTTCTTGAACGGCTCATCGGAGCTCACCAGGCCTTCATCACGCATCAGCTTGTGGAAGAAGCGCGCGTACAGCAGGTGAAGGATGGCGTGTTCGATACCGCCGATGTACTGGTCCACCGGCAGCCAGTGGTCAGCCGCGGATTTTTCTACCAGGCCGCCCTCATAGTGCGGCGAGGCGTAGCGGGCGTAGTACCACGAGGACTCGACAAAGGTGTCCATGGTGTCGGTTTCACGCTTGGCAGGCTGGCCGCATTTCGGGCAGCTGCATTCGTAGAACTCGGGCATGCGCGCCAATGGCGAACCGGCGCCGTCCGGCACCACGTCTTCCGGCAGGACGACTGGCAGTTGGTCTTCCGGTACTGGCACGTCGCCACAGCTTTCGCAGTGGATGATCGGGATCGGGCAGCCCCAGTAGCGCTGGCGGCTGATGCCCCAGTCGCGCAGGCGGAACTGGGTGCGCGAGGCGCCGAGGTTTTTCTTGATCAAGGCGACTTCGATGGCGTCGAAGGCGCCTTGGAAGTCCAGGCCATCAAACTCGCCGGAATTGATCAGCTCACCGTGCTCGCCGTAGGCGTCTTGCCACGGGGCCGGGTTGGTATCGCCCGAGCTGGTGCGCACAACGGATTTGATCGGCAGGCTGTACTTGGTGGCGAATTCGAAATCGCGCTCGTCGTGAGCCGGCACTGCCATTACGGCGCCATCGCCGTAGTGCATCAGCACGTAGTTGGCGACCCACACCGGCAGCTTCTCGCCGGTCAGGGGGTGTTCGACGAACAGGCCGGTCGGCAGACCTTTTTTCTCCTGGGTGGCGACGTCGGCTTCAGCCACGCTGCCGCCTTTGCATTCAGCGATGAACGCCTGCAGTTCAGGATTGTTCTGTGCGGCCTGGGTGGCCAGCGGGTGCTCGGCGGCCACGGCGACGTAGGTCGCTCCCATTAAAGTGTCCGGACGGGTAGTGAAGACTTTGAGTGCGCCCGCTTCGCCGATCGAATCGACGTTGTACGGGAACTGCACTTCCATGCCCTTGGATTTGCCGATCCAGTTGCGCTGCATGGTCTTGACCTGTTCAGGCCAGCCCGGCAAATCGTCGAGGCTCGACAAGAGCTCATCCGCGTAGGCGGTGATCTTGAAGTAGTACATCGGGATTTCGCGCTTTTCGATCAGCGCGCCGGAGCGCCAGCCGCGACCGTCGATCACTTGCTCGTTGGCCAGTACGGTCTGGTCCAACGGATCCCAGTTCACGGTGCCGCTCTTCTTGTAGATCACACCTTTTTCGAACAGGCGCGTGAACAGCCATTGTTCCCAGCGGTAGTAGTCCGGCTTGCAGGTGGTCACTTCGCGGGACCAGTCCACCGCGAGGCCCAGGCTGCGCAGTTGGGTCTTCATGTAGGCGATGTTTTCGTAGGTCCACTTGGCGGGGGCCACGTTGTTTTTCATCGCGGCGTTTTCCGCCGGCATGCCGAAGGCGTCCCAACCCATGGGTTGCAGGACGTTCTTGCCTTGCATGCGCTGGTAGCGGGAAATCACGTCGCCGATGGTGTAGTTACGCACGTGCCCCATGTGTAGCTTGCCGCTGGGGTAAGGGAACATCGATAGGCAATAGAAAGTCTCCTTGCCTGGCTGTTCACTGACTTCAAAGGACTTTTGCTCGTCCCAGAAGGTTTGGGCGGCATTTTCTATTTCACGGGGCTGATATTGTTCGTGCATGGCTACTTTTGAACTGAATAGGGGTGGCCTAATCCTCTTCGGTGCAACGTTCAGGTTGATCGACACCAAAAAGCGGCGCGTCCGTGCCCAAACCCTGCGGGAAGTGGAGTTACAGGAAGCGCCGTAGCATACATGACCCCACTCTATCGAGGGAAACCCTGATTGCGCAGGCAGGGCCGTCTGTCGCGGCGCCAGGCGCGCACAGCCACGAGGACTACGCTGTTTATTGGGGAGCAAGTCTTTCTTCAATGAGGTGAGGGGATGGTTGAATCGCAAAGAATCGTATCGAAACCGGATGTCTACGAAGGACTGATCGACCGCTTGGGTCGTGCATTGGATGCAGCGAGGACAGCAGGCCGATTGCGTGATGAACGGCCTGTGGAGTTGGAACTGCGCGGTCTTAGTTGCGCGGAGCTGGAACTGATCAAGGTATATCTGGAAAGGAATGGGCGCAGTGCGCCTCCTCTGGTGGCAACCCCGCCAATCAAGGAGCCTGCGCACTCAGCCAAAGTGGTGTGGCTCAAGGACTTGTCGGCCGGTCGTGGCCCGGAAAGGCTCCGGTCCGCCCGCTACAAGTAATTCACTGCCCCTTGGACGGCTTCACCACGCCGTTTCACTGTAAAGCATGTCACCGTAAAGATTGTCGCTAAACCCCGTTACACCTTAGGCTTCGGGCATCTATGGAGATGCCCGATGCCTATTCGTTATTTCATCAAACAACTGCTCCTGCCGCCCGGCATTCTCTTGCTGCTGTTGGCACTTGCCTGGTGGTTTCGTCGCAGCCGCCCGCGCTTGGCCGCGTGCTGCTTTGCCCTGGGTTTTGGGGGGCTGTGGTTGATCAGCCTGCCGGTTGTGGTGGAGCGGGGCGCACGGGCCCTGGAAACCGAACCGGCATTGCCCCGGGAAGACTGGTCGACGCTGGCCCAGCGCGCCGACGCGATAGTGATATTGGGCTCCGGACGTGAGCGCGGTGACCCGGCCTGGGGCACCGACCAGCCCACCGGGATCGGCCTGGAGCGCCAGCGCTACGCCGCACGATTGGCCAAGGCTTCCGGCTTGCCGGTGCTGACCAGCGGCGGCCTGCATTACGGCACACCGCCCAGCGAAGCGGAGTTGATGGCAGTGTCGATGCAGGATGACTTCGGTGTAGCGGTGCGCTGGAAGGAAGAGCGCAGCCGTACCACTTGGGAAAATGCGCAGATGAGCGCAGAGATTCTGCTGCCAGCGGGCATCAAGCGCGTCGTGGTGGTGACCCAGGCCTGGCACATGCCGCGTTCGGTGTGGAGCTTTGAGAGAGCGGGCTTTACCGTGGTGCCGGCGCCCGTGGGTTTTCTGGGCGTGGACAACGCACGGCCACTGGGCGGGTGGATGCCGGAGTTCGTAGCGGTGTGGCGCAGCGGGCAGTTGATCAACGAAGCGGCGGGGCAGATAGGTTACCGTTTGTTCTACCGCTGAACATGTAGGAGCCGGCTTGCCAGCGATGAGTCCCTTGAGACATGTGTTCACTTTGAGGACGCCATCGCTGGCAAGCCAGCTCCTACAGGCGTTAGACGGTTTTGGACATCCGGCCCGCGAGCAGCGCCCAGCCAAACAGCCCCAGGCACACAATGATCAACGGCCATGAGCGCCATTGCAGGTACGGCGTGAGGTTGTGCATCGGCACCACTTCGCCGTAGAGGATGCCGCGTTCGAATTGCGGGATCTGCGCGGTGATCTGCCCAAACGGGTTGATCAGGCCGCTCACGCCATTGTTGGTGGCGCGGATCATCCAGCGACCGGCTTCCAGTGCACGCATCTGCGCCATTTGCAGGTGCTGCAACGGGCCGATGGAGCGGCCGAACCAGGTGTCGTTGCTGATGGTCAGCAGCAAATCGCTCTGCGCCGACAGGCCTGCGGCGAACTCCGGGTACACCACTTCGTAGCAGATGAACGGCGCAATCTGATAGCCCTTGGCCTGCAGCATCGCCTGGTCGGACGGTCCGCGTGCGAAGTCCGACATTGGCAGATCAAAGAACGCAATCAGGCCGCGCAGCATGTCCTGCAGCGGCACGTACTCGCCAAAGGGCACCAGCTTCTGCTTGAGGTAGGTGCCGTCGCCTTCGCCAACCACGGTGATGCCGTTGAAGTAGCGCTTCTGGTGATGCACTTCCTGGCGGATTGGCACGCCGGTGATCAGCGCGGTGTGCCGGTCGGCGGCGAACTTGCCCATCATGCCCAGGTAGCCTTCGACAGACTCTTTGAGCACCGGCACGGCGGTTTCCGGCCACACCAGCAGGTCGACGGGCTTGGAGGTGAAGCTCATGTCGCGGTACAGCGCGAGCTGTGCGTTGAGCTGCTCCGGGTCCCATTTCATGCTTTGTTCGACGTTGCCCTGGATGGCGGCCACGGTCAGTGGCGCACCGGAGGGGCTGGTCCAGGTGTGATGCTTGAGCGCCAGGCCGATGGCCCAGGGCGCGACCAGCAACACCAGGCCTGCGCCGATAAATGCGTTGCGCTTGCCAGCCAGCAGACGCGGCAGGTTGCACAGCAGCGCTGCTGTCAGTGCCAGGGCAAAGGAGATCAGCCACATGCCGCCCACTGGGGCCAAGCCCGTCAGCGGGCCGTCAAGCTGGCTGTAGCCGGAGTATAGCCACGGGAAACCAGTGAGGAACCAGCCGCGAAATGCTTCCTGGCCCACCCACAAGGCGGCAAACGTCAACGCATCCGCCAACGGCGCCTCATTGCGCCGCAACCAGCGCGCCCACAACCAGGCGGGCAGGGCGAAGAACCACGCGATAGCGGCGGTAAACAGCAGCATCAGGAAACCCGCCAGCAGCACCGAAGCGCCGCCGAAGTGGTGGATGCTGTAGTAGATCCAGCTAGTGCCGGCGCCGAACAAGCCGAAGCCGAAACACCAACCGCGGCCCAATGCCTGGCGCGGGCTCAGGTCCCGCAGCCCGACATAGAACAAGCCGACCGCGACCAGCGCAAACGGCCACAGGTCGAACGGCGCCAGCGCCAGGGTGGTGATGGCGCCGGCCACCACGGCCAGCAAATTACCGGGCCAGCCGGGGCGGGTTAGGCGCTGCATGTCATTCCTTAGCGGGCAATAGGTGTCAGGCGGATCAGGTGGATGCGACGGCTGTCGGCATTCAGGATACGGAAGCGATACGCGCCGATCTCGGTGGTCTCGTTACGTTTTGGCAGATGGCCAAACGCACTCATCACCAGGCCGCCCACGGTATCGAACTCGTCATCGGAGAATTCGCTGTCGAAGAACTCATTGAAGTTCTCGATCGGCGTCAGCGCCTTGATCAGGAAGTCACCGCTGGGCAGCGGCTTGATGTAGCTGTCTTCTTCGACGTCGTGTTCGTCTTCGATGTCGCCGACGATCTGTTCCAACACGTCTTCAATCGTCACCAGGCCAGCTACGCCGCCGTATTCGTCGATCACGATGGCCATGTGATTGTGGTTGGCGCGGAATTCACGCAGCAACACGTTCAGGCGCTTGGACTCGGGCACGAAGGTGGCCGGACGCAGCAGGTCCTTGATGTTGAAGCTGTCGCCGTTCTCCTTGAGGATCAACGGCAGCAGGTCCTTGGCCAGCAGGACGCCCATGACGTCGTCATGGCTTTCACCGATCACCGGGTAGCGCGAGTGCGCCGAGTCGATCACGGCCGGGAGGAATTCCCGTGGGGTCTGGGTCGCCTTGATGCTGATCATCTGTGAGCGCGGGACCATGATGTCGCGTACTTGCAGGTCAGCCACCTGGATGGCGCCTTCGACGATGGCCAGCGCTTCGCTGTCCAGCAACTTGTTCTGATGGGCCTCGCGCAGCAGCTCAAGCAGCTCCTGGCGGTTTTTCGGCTCGTGGGCAAAAGCCTGGGTCAGCTTACCCAGCCATGACTTCTGCCCGTTGCTCGATCGGTCTTCGCTCATAGCGATTACTCTGAATCCTTTATTGTTACAGTTGAGTGTTTTTAAACTTCGTCGTCCGCATACGGGTCCGGATGACCCAATTCTGCAAGCAACGTTTGTTCCAGTGTTTCCATTTCCTCGGCTTCGTCATCGTCTATATGGTCGTAACCCAAGAGATGCAAGCAGCCGTGGATGACTAGATGGGCCCAATGGGCCTCAAGTTCCTTGCCTTGTTCTTTTGCCTCGCGCTCCACCACGGCGACACAGATGACCAGATCGCCCAGCAGTGGGATATCCAGCAGCTCATCCGGTACGTCGGCAGGGAAGGACAACACGTTGGTCGCATAATCCTTCTGGCGCCAGGTGTGATTCAGTTCACGGCCCTCGGGCTCGTCCACCAGTCGAATGGTCAGTTCCGAATCGGCGGTGCGCTGGCGCAGGGCCAGGGCACACCATTCGCGGAACTGGGCTTCACTGGGGACGGGCGCATCGGTGGCCAGCTGCAGGTCAAGCTCAAGCATCGCGGCGAACGTCCTTGGACAGCCCGTCATCGCGGTGTTCGAAGCGCTCGTAGGCTTCGACAATGCGCTGTACCAGCGGATGGCGCACCACGTCCTTGGGCGAGAAGTGCGTGAAACTGATGCCCGGCACGTCCTTGAGTACTTCAATCACATGGCTCAAGCCCGACTTGGTGCCCTTGGGCAGGTCAACCTGGGTAATGTCGCCGGTGATAATGGCCGTGGAGCCGAACCCGATGCGGGTCAGGAACATCTTCATCTGCTCGACGGTGGTGTTCTGGCTTTCGTCGAGGATGATGAAACTGTTGCTCAGGGTGCGGCCGCGCATGTAGGCCAGCGGGGCGATCTCAATCACCTGGCGCTCGATCAATTTGGCCACGTATTCGAAGCCGAGCATCTCGTATAGCGCGTCGTAGAGCGGCCGCAGGTACGGGTCGATCTTCTGGGCAAGGTCGCCGGGCAGGAAACCGAGCTTTTCGCCGGCCTCGACCGCTGGGCGCACCAGCAGGATGCGGCGCACTTGCTCGCGCTCAAGGGCATCCACTGCACAGGCCACGGCCAGGTAGGTCTTGCCGGTACCGGCAGGGCCGATGCCGAAGTTGATGTCGTTACCCAGGATTGCCTTGACGTACTTCTGCTGGTTCAAGCCCTTTGGGCGAATCATGCCTTTTTTGGTACGCAGGGCCACGCTGGCTTCAGCCACCGGATTGTTGGCCAAGTCTTCCACAGCCGATTCCTGCAAATACAGGTGCACGATTTCTGGCGACAGCTCGCTACCCTTGGTTTCGCGGTAGAGACGTCGCAGCAGGTTTTCTGCGGATTTAGTGTGCAGGGCTTCACCAATGAGCTCGAACTGATTGCCGCGATTGCGGATCTCGATGCCCAGGCGTTGTTCGATCAGGCGCAGGTGCTCGTCGAACTGTCCGCACAGGTTGGCGAAACGGAGAGCCTCAAAGGGCTCGAGGATGAAACGATGGGGTTCTGCTATGGGTGCGTTCAAGGTCGCTTTTAGCCGCCCTTTGGCTGTTGAGGTGAAATAGAGAATAACGCCAGCCGGCTGTGTGCGAAAGCACTTAAACGGCACATGTTGGCTGGCGATAATTCAAAAAGTGATTATGGGATCAACGACCCACGCAGCGAATGGGGCTGCGCCGCGTCGATGTGCACATCGGCAAACTGGCCGATCAGGGTCGGATTATCGCAACGGAAGTTTACGATTCGGTTGTTCTCGGTACGTCCCTGCAATTCGCCGGGGTCTTTTTTCGAGTAGTCGGTGACCAGGATGCGCTGGGTCGAACCGACCATTTGTCGGCTGATCTCGAAACCCTGCTGGTTCAAGCGGTGTTGCAGCGCGTTGAGGCGCTCTTTTTTCAGCGCTTCCGGGGTTTCGTCCAGCAGGTCGGCCGCCGGGGTGCCGGGGCGCTGGCTGTAGACGAACGAGTAGGAAAAGTCGAAGCCGACGTCTTCGATCAGCTTCATGGTCTGCTGGAAGTCTTTCTCGGTCTCGCCGGGGAAGCCGACGATAAAGTCCGAGCTGATGCAGATACCTGGCACCGCCGCGCGCAGTTTGCGCAGTTTGGATTTGTACTCCAGGGCCGTGTGGTTGCGCTTCATCGCCGAGAGGATGCGGTCCGAGCCCGATTGCACCGGCAAGTGCAGGTGCTTGACCAGTTCCGGCACTTCGGCGTGGGCCTGGATCAGGCTGTCGGAGAACTCCAGTGGGTGCGAGGTGGTGTAGCGGATGCGCTCGATACCGTCCACGGCGGCGACCACGCGGATCAATTCCGCCAGGTCGGCCAGGCGGCCGTCGTGGGTCTGGCCGCGATAGCCGTTGACGTTCTGGCCCAGCAGGGTCACCTCGCGCACGCCGTTTTCGGCCAGGTGGATGATTTCCGACAGCACATCGTCAAATGGCCGGCTGACTTCTTCACCACGGGTGTAGGGCACCACGCAGAAGGTGCAGTACTTGCTGCAACCTTCCATCACCGACACGTAGGCGCTCGGCCCGTCGATGCGCGGCTCGGGCAAATGGTCGAATTTTTCTATTTCAGGGAATGACACGTCTACCTGCGGCAGCTTGGTAAAGCGCGCGGCGTCGATCATTTCCGGCAGGCGGTGCAGGGTCTGCGGGCCGAAGACCACGTCAACATAGGGCGCGCGGTCGCGGATCGCGGCGCCTTCCTGGCTAGCCACGCAACCGCCGACGGCGATCACCATGTCCGGGTTGGCCAGTTTCAATTCGCGCCAGCGGCCCAACTGCGAGTACACACGGTCCTGGGCCCGCTCGCGGATCGAGCAGGTATTGAGCAGGATCACGTCGGCATCTTCGGCGCGGGCGGTGACTTCCAGGGCCTGGTGTTCGCCCAGCAGATCGACCATGCGCGAGCTGTCGTACTCGTTCATCTGGCAACCGTGGGTTTCGATGTAAAGCTTCTTGGCCATGGGAATCGTCAACTGGTGGTAAAGAACCGCGCATTATAGGGGGCATGCCCATTGGTTCCTAGCGTTGTGCATCGGGTGCCATGCTATAGTTCGCGCCCTCTTTTATATCCCCGATGTGTTATTCGCCCACCATGACCAAACGTGAAGCTCCAATCTACAAGGTGATTTTCCTCAACCAGGGCCAGGTGTTCGAAATGTACGCCAAGCAGATCTATCAGAGCGATCTGTGGGGTTTCCTGGAGGTGGAAGAGTTCGTCTTTGGCGAGCGCACCCAGTTGGTCGTCGACCCGGGCGAAGAGAAGCTCAAGGCGCAGTTCGAAGGCGTGGTGCGCAGCTTTGTGCCGATGCATTCGATTGTGCGCATCGATGAGGTCGAGCGTTTGGGCACGCCGAAGATCAGCGAAGCGCGTGGCACCAGTAACGTGATGCCGTTTCCGATGCCGATGCCTGAAAAGTAAAGTCCATTGTAAATTTGTAGGACACTTCTGAAATGTTCCTGTTGTGCATGGACATTCTGCTGGAAAAGTAGCAGTTTTCGTCTGTGCGCAGAGGGCGTCATAGATGCATTAATAATAAAGCGCCTCGAAGTTTCCCTTACTTCAGCACAGTTACACCTCGCCACTAGTTAACACCGAGTTTCTTAATCACGCAGTCATTAACGAACGTACCTGTTCGGGAGTAGCCCTGTGCGCGATCCTCGTTACGACATACTGTTTGAACCGGTACAAATCGGCCCGGTTCGCACCCGCAATCGCTTTTATCAAGTGCCCCACTGCAATGGCATGGGTCATGTGCATCCATCGGCTATGGCCCGCATGCGTGGGTTAAAAGCCGAGGGTGGGTGGGGCGTGGTCTGTACCGAGGAGTGTGAGATCAGCCCGCTGAGCGAGTTCTCGCCCTACATAGAAGCGCGGTTGTGGGATGAGCGCGACATTCCGGCACTTGCGCGGATGTGTGAGGCGGTTCACCACCACGGTTCTCTGGCCGGCGTCGAGTTGGCGTTCAACGGTTACTCCGCGCCCAACCGCTACAGCCGTGAAATCCCCTGGGCACCCTCCAACACACCGGTGCGGGGTTATGACCCCGTGCAGGCGCGGGCCATGAGCCGTGCCGATATCCAGCAACTGCGTGCACTGCACCGGGCAGCTGCGCTGCGTGCGCGGCACGCGGGTTTTGACATCATCTATGTTTACGCCGGGCATGATCTGGGCCTGCCATTCCATTTCCTTACGCCACGTAACAACCGGCGCACTGATGAGTACGGCGGAGTGTTAGAGAACCGGGTGCGCCTGTTGCGCGAACTGATTGAAGACACCCGCGACGCAGTGGGTGACCGGTGTGCCGTGGCAGTACGCCTGGCGGTGGATGAGCAGATGGCGGGTGGCTTGAGTCGCGAGGGCGAAGGCGCTGAGATCTTCTCGATGTTGGCGGACTTGCCGGATTTATGGGATGTGAATGTCGCCGACTGGTCCAACGACAGCATGACGTCGCGCTTTGCTCCGGAAGGTTACCAAGCGGACTTCCTGCAGGGGCTTAAGGCGCTGACCCGCAAGCCGGTGGTTGGCGTCGGGCGGTTTACTTCGCCGGACACCATGGTCTCCCTGGTCCGCAGTGGGGTAATCGACCTGATCGGCGCAGCCCGCCCTTCGATTGCCGATCCTTTCTTGCCGAAGAAGATTGAAGAGGGGCGCGCGGAGGAAATTCGTGAGTGCATAGGCTGCAACGTGTGTGTCAGTGGTGATCACACCAGCACGCCTTTACGTTGCACCCAGAACCCGACCATGGGCGAGGAGTGGCGGCGCGGCTGGCACCCCGAGTCGGTCCAGCGAGCGCCTCAGCCTGGGCGCGCGCTGGTGGTCGGCGCCGGGCCCGCAGGGCTTGAGTGCGCACGGATATTGGGGGCGAGAGGAATGGATGTAGCGCTGGCCGACAGCCTGCGCACGCTGGGTGGGCGCGTGACGCTGGAGGCGCGCCTTCCCGGACTGGCGAGTTGGGCTCGGGTCATCGACTATCGACTGGATGCCTTGAGCCGCCTGGCGTCGGTCGAGATTTATCGGGAAAGCCCCATGCAAGTCCAGGATGTGCTCGACTTCGCTGCCGAGCACGTGTTTATCGCCACCGGCTCCCACTGGCGGCGGGACGGCTTGGGACGCGCCCTGCGTCACCCTATGCCGGGCCTGGAGCGCCTGCCCGTACTGACGCCGGACGACGTGATGGCCGGTGTGTTGCCGCCGTCACCGGTGCTGTTGTTCGACGATGATCACTACTACATGGGCAGCGTGCTGGCCGAGCATTTGGTGGTGCGGGGTGTGGACGTAATCTTCGTTACCCCGGCGGCGGATGTAGCGGCCTGGACCCATAACACCCTTGAACAGCATCGCATCCAGCGTCGCCTGCTGGAGTTGAGTGTCACGATCATCGCGTCTCACACGCTGGTCGGCGGCATGCCGGAGGGCGTGGTCGCCGGGTGTGTCTACACCGAGCGAACCCGCTTCGTTCCCGCCGCGTCCTTGTTGTTGGTCACCTCACGAGCGCCCGAGCAAGCGCTGTATCAGGCGTTGCATAACGGCCCCGAACAAATGCGCGCGGCCGGTATCACCACGCTGGCGTTAATCGGCGACTGCGTGGCGCCAGGCACCATTGCAGCCGCTGTGTATTCAGGGCATCGCATGGCACGAGAGTTTGATGCGCCTGCTGATTCATTAGTTGTACGTCGAGAAATTCCTTTTATCGAAGTGTAGTCAGTCCTGCTGTTTCATTAATGACGAGGCCTATAATAATGAAAAAAATAATCCTGACGTTATTCGCAACACTGTTTATAAATACATTTCTCTTTGCCAATGAATATACGGTAATACGTTTTGGTGTTGACCCTAACTACGCCCCGTTTGCCTACAAGGACACTAAGGGGGCGTTGACAGGTTTCGAAGTTGATGTGGGTACTGCCATTTGCATTAACCTTAACGTTCGCTGCCAATGGGTCGAAAGCGACTTCGACGGCCTGGTCCCCAGCCTGAATGCCGGCAAGATTGATGCGATCCTGGCTTCAATGACGGTCACTGACGCACGACAAAAGGTGATCGATTTCTCCTCGGAGGTTTTTTCCAGCCCCACCGCCATGGTGTTCCGCCCAGGCACCGAGCTGTCCAAGAGCAAGGCCGTAGGCTATTTGCAGGGCAGCACCCAGGAAACCTACGCCCGGCAAATGCTCGCCAAGCAAGGCTTGAGAATCGTGGCTTATGCCGATCAGGAGCAGGTGTATGCCGACCTGGTGGCGGGTCGTTTGGACGCTTCATTGCAGGACGCCCAGCAGGCGCAGAGCGGTTTTTTGCGATCCAACCAAGGAGCGGGGTTTGTGCTGGGGCCGTTGATTGAAAGCGAACTGATGCCTTCCAAAAGTGCCATCGGCATCGCCAAAGGCAATCAGGCCTTGAAAACCCTGCTGGATAAGGGGCTGGCGGCATTGCACGCCGATGGCACCTATGCCCGGCTGCAAGAGCAGTATTTCCCGGGTGTGGACATGTTCAGCGGCCAATGACCGGCGAGGGCGCAACATGCTACCCACTTTTACGCAATTCGCCGCGACCCTGGACGGTTTTGCACCGCTGTTATTGCGCGGTGTCTGGGTAACGCTGCAACTGGCGTTGCTGTCATTGCTGCTGGGGCTGGTCTTCGGCTTGCTGGGGGCCGGCGCCAAGTTGTCCAAGGTCAGGGCCTGGCGCATCTGCGCACAGCTCTACACCACCCTGATCCGTGGGGTGCCGGACCTATTGTTGATGTTGTTGATCTTCTATGGGCTGCAAACAGGCTTGAGTCGTCTGACAAATGCGCTGGGTTGGGCCTACATCGAAATCGACCCCTTCAGCGCGGGCGTGCTCACCCTGGGGTTTATCTACGGCGCCTATTTCACCGAGACCTTTCGCGGCGCCTTGCTGGCCGTGCCTCTTGGCCAGTATCAGGCCGCCAAGGCCCTTGGCATGACCTTCTATCAAGGCTTTGTGCACGTGATATTCCCGCAGATGATGCGCTTTGCCCTGCCAGGGCTGGGCAATAACTGGATGGTGTTGCTCAAGGCCACCGCGCTGGTGTCGATCATCGGCTTGGCGGACCTGGTGAAAGTGGCCCAGGTGGCGGGCAAGAGCAGCCAGCAATTGTTAGCTTTTTTGCTGTTTGCAGCGTTGATCTACCTGGTGCTCAGCAGCGTTTCAAACGCCGCGTTGCGCTGGCTGGGACGCCGCTACGGTGCCGGTGTGCAGGAGGCATCATGATGATTGAGCTGATCCAGGAATATTGGCGACCACTCCTCTATTCCGACGGTCAACAAGTGACCGGCCTGGCAATGACCTTATGGCTGACCAGCGCCTCGCTGTGTTTTGGCCTGTTGCTGGCACTGCCACTGTCCATCGCCAGGGCGTCGTCCCGGCGCCGCTGGCGTTGGCCGGTGCAAAGCTTCACCTATCTGTTCCGTGGCACGCCGCTTTATATCCAGTTGCTGATTTTCTACACCGGGATTTACAGCATTACCGCGGTGCGTGAGCAGCCACTGCTGGATAGTTTTTTTCGCGAGGCACTGAACTGCACGCTGCTGGCGTTCGCCCTGAATACTGGGGCCTACACCACCGAAATACTGGCCGGCGCCATTCGAGCAATACCGCGCGGTGAAATCGAGGCCGCGCGATCCTTGGGGTTTGACAGCTGGAAGCTGTATATCCACTTGGTCATGCCCTCGGCCTTGCGCCGGGCATTGCCGTACTACAGCAATGAAGTGATCTTCATGCTGCATTCCTCCACGTTGGCGTTTACGGCCACGGTTCCGGACATCCTCAAAGTTGCCCGGGATGCCAACGCTGCGACCTTCTTGACCTTCCAGTCCTTCGGCCTTGCCGCAGCTCTTTACCTGTGCATCACGTTTGTCTTGGTCGGTCTGTTTCGCCTGGCTGAACGACGTTGGTTGCGCTTTCTCGATCCGGGCCGATAGGGGGCTGCTATGCAGACTCGCGTACATGAATTACTGGCGGCCGTGCCGGGTATGACCCGGCAGATCCAGAGTTTTCATTACGAGCCAGCCAATCCGGCAGGTAAGGTTTACCTCCAGGCGTCGCTGCACGCTGATGAGTTGCCGGGGATGCTGGTGTTATGGCACCTGAAGCAGCAACTGGCACAGATGGAGGCGGCCGGGCTGCTACTTTGGTCGGTCGTGCTGGTGCCGGTAGCCAATCCGCTGGGTTTGGAGCAGGTACTCATGGACGTGCCGCAGGGGCGCTTCGATAACGACAGCCGTGAGAACTTCAACCGTTTCTTCCTTGATGTCAGCCAGCAGGTCGGTGATGACGTGCAGGGTCTGTTGACTGATGATCCTTCCAGCAATCTACAACTGATCCGCTCGACCTTGCGGCAAACGCTTGCCAGCCAGGTATCGGCGACGCAGTTGCAATCCATGCGCGTGATCCTGCAGACGCTGGCTTGTGACGCCGATATCGTGCTGGACCTGCATTGTGATTTCGACGCCGTGCAGCACTTGTATCTGTCGCCGGATTTCTGGTCACAGGTGGAGCCGCTGGCCCGCTATCTGGGCGCGGAGGCCTGCTTTTTGACCAAAGAAGCCGGTGGGCAGTCGTTCGATGAGTGCTTTACGTTGTTTTGGGAGCAAATGCAGACGCGGTTTGCCGGGCGCTTCTCGGCACCTGGGTTCGCTGTGACCGTGGAATTAAGAGGGGTTGCTGATGTGGATCATGGGCTGGCTCGTCAGGATTGCCAGGCGTTGATTAACTTTCTAATTGAGCGTGGTGCGATTGATAGCCAAGCGCCTCCATTGCCGCCATTGCTCAATCTACCGACCCCGTTGGCAGGGGTAGAGCCGGTGACCAGCCCGACGGGAGGCTTGATCGTGTTCTGCGCGCAGGTGGGAGACTACCTGAAGGCAGGGCAAATCGTGGCGGAAATCATCGACCCGATCACCGATCGCGTGACGCCGGTGGCTTGCACACATGCAGGGCTTTTGTATGTTCGATCAATACGGCGAATGGCTAGCACCGGTATGACAATCGCCCATGTCGCCGGCCAAAAGGCATACCGACAGGGTTATTTGTTGTCGCCTTGATCAGGGCAGTGGTGAGAAGGGCGAACGCCCGTCGGCACTCTGCAATTCCTGCAGATAATTGCGGAAAATCTGCCCTAGCACCTGGGTCGCCACTTCCAACTCATCGCGCTGCATGTGCTCGGCGACTTCGTCGGCGGTGTCCAGTGCGTCTTCTGCGCCGTTGACGGCGGCCATTTTCAGCACGATATACGCTTGGACGTTGTTGGCCGGCACGCCTTCGCCTTTGAAGAACATGTTGCCCAGTTCGAATTGCGCTTGGGCGTGCCCTTGCAACGAGGCTTTCTCGAAGTAGCTCAAGGCCTTGTTGAGGTCGCGGGCCGGGTTTTTACTGTCGTGGAAGTACTCGCCCAACTCGTATTGCGCCTGCGCATCCCCGCCGTCGGCCTGTTTCTGGCACGCGCTCAGGGCTTCGGCCTGGCTGTCTGGCTGGGTATTGAGGGTGCAACGACCCATCGCTGGGATTAACAACGAGTTGCCGCCTGCTTGTGCATGTGCCAGCAGCGGCTGAAGGAGCAACAGGCAGCCCAGAACCAGGGTGCGGCCGGTGCGTTTCATGGGAATCGACTTACCTCTGACGGGGCGCGCGGACCCTCGGGGGATCCAATAAGCGCGCATTATGAAATAAGCAGGCCTCTGCTTACAAAGTCTTTACTCGTTTTTCTGCTGCTTGGGCAAGTTATCTGCCGGATTGCAGGTGATTTCTCTAAAAAACGCGGAAATCTCTGTAAGCAAAGTAGCAAATCAGACACCGTTTGCGCGGTGCCTGATTTGTACGACCCATTATTTCAATGCGGCAAAGGCGCGTTCGGCGGCATCGAGGGTCAGTTTCAACTCGGCTTCGCCATGGGCGATCGAGGTGAAGCCGGCTTCGAAAGCGCTTGGCGCCAGGTACACACCGCCTTCCAACATCAGGTGGAAGAAGCGCTTGAACAGATCGGCGTCGCTGCCCATCACGTCATCAAACGTGACGATATCGTCAGCGCCGCTGAAGTACAGGCCAAACATCCCGCCCGCCTGGGTGGTGACAAACGGAATGCCAGCGGCATCGGCGCGCTGTTGCAGGCCGTCGAGCAGGCGCGTGGTGTAGTCGGTCAGCTCGGCGTGGAAGCCCGGGCGGCTGATCAGGCGTAGGGTGGTCAGGCCGGCGGCCATGGCCAGCGGGTTACCCGACAAGGTGCCCGCCTGGTACACCGGGCCCAGTGGCGCGATGTGCTGCATGATTTCGCGCTTGCCGCCGAAGCAGCCCACCGGCATGCCACCGCCGATGATCTTGCCGAAGGTGCTCAGGTCCGGCGTGACGCCGTAGTGAGCCTGTGCGCCGCCGAGCGCGACGCGGAAACCGGTCATCACTTCGTCGAAAATCAGCACCACGCCGTGCTTGTCGCACTGCTCGCGCAGGCCTTCGAGGAAGCCTGGCGCCGGTGGTACACAGTTCATGTTGCCGGCCACCGGCTCGACGATGATGCAGGCCACGTCCTGGCCCACTTCGTTGAGCATCTGCTCGACGGCGGCAATGTCGTTGAACGGCAGGGTCAGGGTGTGTTTGGCGAACGCCGCCGGCACACCGGCCGAGCTTGGCACGCCTTGGGTCAGCAGGCCGGAACCGGCTTTCACCAGCAGGCTGTCGGAGTGACCGTGGTAGCAGCCTTCGAACTTGATGATGCTGTCGCGGCCGGTGAAACCACGGGCCAGGCGGATCGCGCTCATGGTGGCTTCGGTGCCGGAGCTGACCATGCGCACCATTTCCATCGACGGTACGATCGAGCAGACCAGATCGGCCATCTCGGTTTCCATGGCGGTCGGCGCGCCGTAGGACAGGCCGTGTTCCAGTTGCTTGCGCACCGCGTCCAACACGTCCGGGTGGCTGTGGCCGAGGATCATCGGGCCCCAGGAGCCGACGTAGTCCACGTAGCGCTTGTCATCTTCGTCGGTGACGTAGGCGCCTTCGGCATGCTTGAAGAACAGCGGCGTGCCGCCCACGCTCTTGAACGCACGCACGGGGGAGTTCACACCGCCGGGGATGTGTTTCTGGGCATTGGCAAACAGCGTTTCGGAACGGGACATGATCGGGCTCTCTTAAATCAAATCTGAAAAAGGGCGTTGAACGCACGGGCGCGGCGCGTGACTTCCTGGGTGCTGTCGGCGCCAAACAGGCCATGCACCACCGCCAGCAGGTCGGCGCCGTGGGCTACCAGGGGGGCGGCGTTTTCCAGGGTGATGCCGCCGATCACGCAGATCGGCAACTGCAAACGCGCACGGGCCTGGGCCAGCATCTCTGTGGTGGCGGCCGGTGCGCCGGGCTTGGTGTTGGAATTGAAGAAGCGGCCGAAGGCGACATAGCTGGCGCCTTCCTTGGCGGCCTGCTCGGCCAGTTCGATCTGGCTGTGGCAGGTGGAACCGATGATGGCTTTGGAGCCTAGCAGGGCACGGGCCGGGGTCAGCGGGCCGTCGGTCTGGCCCAGGTGCACGCCGACGCCGAGGCGGGCGGCCAGTTCGGCGTCGTCGTTGATGATCAACTGGGTCTTGTAGCGCGAGCACAGCTCCCGCAGCTTTTCTGCTTCACGCAGGCGTCGGGCTTCGTCGCTGCTTTTGTCGCGGTATTGCAGCAGGGTCACGCCACCGTCCAACGCTGCTTCGACGTAGGCGAGGAATTTACCGGCCAACAGTTGGCTGTCGGTAATGGCGTAAAGGCCACGTAGTTTCATCGGGCAGGCCCCTCTGTCGTCTTACGAGCAAAAATCCAGCGGCAACCGGCGCGGTACAAACTGGCCCTGGCCGAGTTGTTCGGCATCACGCAAGGTGCGCCAAGTGTAGTTGAGGGCCGATTGCACGGCGCTCACCAAGCCTTCGCCCTGGGCAATCCGGCCGGACAACGCACTGGCCAACGTACAGCCCGAACCGTGATAGCTGCCGGGCAGGCGCTGGCAGGTAAAGGTCTGGCGCGTGCCGTCGCGGTTGTAGAGGCGGTTGTGCACTTCGTGCTCGTCGCCATGGCCGCCGGTGATCAGCAGGTGCTTGATGTACGGCAGCAGCTTCTCGGCGCATTCGTCTGCGGTGCCTTCAGGCAGCTCCGCGAGGATGCGCGCTTCCGGCAGGTTGGGCGTGGCAATCAGCGACAGCGGCAACAACCGCTCGCGCATTGCATAACCGACTTCGTCCTTGCCCAGGCTGCCACCGCCGCCGGCGCGTAGCACCGGGTCGCACACCACCGGCAGGTGCGGATGCGCCTGCAGCAGTTCGACTACGGTGTCGACCATCGCGGTAGAGCCGAGCATGCCCAGCTTGACCGCCGCCACTTCGGAATCGCCGAGTACAGCATTGGCCTGAGCCAGTACCCACTCGCGGTCGAGCACGCGGAAATCGATGACATTGACGGTGTTTTGCACGGTCAAGGCGGTGACGGCCGGAGCCGCATGGCAACCCTGGGCGAGCAGGGCTTCGATATCTGCCTGCAAGCCGGCGCCACCACTGGGGTCATGGCCGGAGAGACAGAGGACAACGGGACGAGAGCTGTAGATATTCATGGTGCGCGAGCTTACCACCAAACGCTTTTGGCGGGGCCGTCTGGCGATGGTTGAATTTTGCCATCGCAGTGACGCTTTTTTGGCGGTTTTGCACTCGCTTAATATCGCTGAAAGCCTCGTTCTAGAGCCTTTCAAAAAATTATTTCAATGGTGTCCAATAGCCTTTAGTGGCTATGCTAGAGTGGATCCAAACTACTAACTGTATTGCCGGTGTACGTCTTCTCAAAAGGAATGGGGGGCTTTTTGACATAACCGGACAGGCCACGCTGGGGCTCTATGCGCTATTTGCTGATTTTATTGTTGTGCGGGTTGCCGATGCTCGCCAACGCCATCGAGTTTAACCAGGACACACAAAGCCTGCCGTTGGGGCGAGTGATGCAAGTGATCGAAGACCCGACCGATGCCCTCACCATCGCGGATGTGATCGCGCCGTCCGCCACCGCGCAGTTCAAGCCCCACGATAAAGACACCCTGAATGCTGGCTACTCGCGCTCGGTGTTCTGGCTCAAGGTCAATCTGCATTACCTACCCACTAATCCCGAAGCGCAGCGCACCTGGTTGCTGGAGTTGGCGTACCCGCCGCTCGACCATCTTGACCTCTACCTGCCCGACAACACCGGCACTTATCGGCTGGCAGGACGTACTGGGGATGCGCTGCCGTTTTCCGCCCGTGAGATCCGCCAGAACAACTACTTGTTCAAGGTCGACTTCACGCCGGGCGAGGCAAAAACCGTGTACCTGCGCCTGCAAAGCGAAGGATCGATCCAGGCGCCTGTGACGCTGTGGTCCAGCACCGCCTACCTGGAGCAACAGCCGCTGCGCCTGTATGTGCTGGGCCTGATCTATGGCGTGTTGCTGGGGATGCTGGTCTATAACCTGTTCATCTACCTCAGCGTGCGCGACACCAGCTACCTCTATTACATCTTTTATATCGCCTCGTTTGGCATGTATCAGCTGTCGGTCAACGGTGCGGCGGTGGAGTATTTCTGGCCGAACAATCCTTGGTGGGCGAATGCCGCGACGCCATTCCTGATCGGCTCGGCGGCGTTGTTCGGCAGCCTGTTTGCGCGCAGCTTTTTGCACACTGCCCAGCACAGTCGCTGGATCAACCGGCTGTTGCTGGCGCTGGTGGCCTGCGGTGGCGTAGTGATGCTGCTGTCGTTGATGACCAGCTACGCGCTGGCACTGCGCCTGGCCACCGGTTTGGCACTGGTGTTTACCGTGACTATTTTTGTCGCCGCCATCAAGGCCTGGTATTGCGGCCAGCGGGTGGCGCGCTATTTCATCATCGCCTGGTCGGCGTTCCTGCTAGGTGGAGTGGTGAATACGCTGATGGTGCTGGGCTATCTGCCCAACGTATTCCTGACCATGTATGCCAGCCAGATCGGCTCGGCGATTGAAGTGGCGCTGCTGTCCCTGGCTCTGGCCGACCGCATCAATTCCATGCGCGAGCAACAAGCGCAGATCCTGCTCGATGCCAGCCAAAAACTTGAAGTGCTCAACCAGCAATTGGCCCGCAGCAACCGACTGAAGGACGAGTTCCTCGCCACCCTGACCCACGAACTGCGTACGCCCATGAACGGCGTGATTGGCTCCCTCGAACTGATGCAGACCGTGCCCCTGGACGCGGACCTGGCGCAATACCATCAAACCGCCGCCGGTTCGGCGCGGGACATGATGCGCATGGTCAACGGCATCCTAACCCTCACCGAATTGCAGGCCGGCCGCTTGAGCGCCCAACCCCAGGTATTCAGCCTGCGCGGTACGCTCGACACCTTGCGCCAGCAGTTCACCGCCAGCGCCCAGAGCAAAGGCCTGGCGTTCTCCATCGATGTGGCGGACGAGTTGCCAGACCGCGTACTGGGCGACGCCGACAAACTGCTGCAGTGCCTGGATTGCCTGCTGGACAACGCCTTTAAGTTCACCCACGAAGGCGCGGTGCGCCTGCGCGTGGTCGGTGTGCCCCAGAGTGGCGGTGGCCTGCGCTTGAGCTTTATCGTCACCGACACCGGAATCGGCTTTGCTTTCCTCGACGAAGCGACCCTGTATCAGCGGTTCTTCCAACTGGATGGCTCCATGACCCGCGAGTACGGTGGCCTGGGTATCGGCCTGGCGATCTGCCGGCAACTGATCGAGCTGCTGGGCGGGCGTCTCACCCATCATTCCGAGCCGCGCAAAGGCAGCCGCTTCCAGCTTGAAGTGGAGGTCAGTCCCCTAGCACCTGAATCCCGACCTGCGCCGGATAAGCAGCGCGCACCTCAGGAGTGCTCGGTGCTGCTGGTGGACGACAACAGCGTCGGCCAACTGGTGGTGCGCGGCATGCTGCTCAAACTCGGATACCGGGTGAAAACCGTGGACACCGGCCCGAACGCGTTGGCTGCCTTGCAAGCAGGAGATTTCGACGCAGTACTGTTGGATATCCCTGAAGGTGGCTTCTCGTTGTGTTGTCAGATCCGTGCATTGCCCGGCTGCGGTGAGTTACCGGTAATCGCCTTAAGTACGTCGCTGAATGCGTCGGAGCGTGAGCGCTGCCATGGCATCGGCCTCTCCGATCGCCTGGCCAAACCTGTGCGTTTCGAGGCCTTGCAGGCGGTGTTGGAGCGTCGGTTGCTGTGTCCGGTAGAGGGCGAAAGCGCCGGACATTCGGCGGGTATGCCACTTTTTTAAGCGGTATGACGGTGTTTAACTGAAAAAACCGGCCTCAATCGACGGGCACCGTGTAGGAGCGAGCTTGCTCGCGAAGAACGTCAACGATAACGCGAGCACCCTGTAAAAACGCGGTGCTCTCACGTTCTTCGCGAGCAAGCTCGCTCCTACAAACAGCCTCAATCGAAATGGGCCTTTTTCCAGGAGGCCCGTCATGAACCTGCATCAGTTTGCCGAAACCCACGACGTCACCAACCAGCCACCGTCCCTGGACGGCACCAACCTGTACCGTATCGATTTGCCCCTGCAGGAATGGTCGCGCCGCTTTGGTGCTGGCTGGGCAGAAGCGCGTATCGATGCCTACGGCGCACTGGCCGGTGGGCCGTTGATGGAGGCCGGGTTCCTGGCGAACCAGAACAAACCGGTGTTCAACAGCCATGACCGTTATGGCCATCGCATCGACCTGGTGGAGTTTCACCCGGCTTACCACGAACTCATGCGCACGGCCGTCGAACATGGCTTGCCGTCGCTGCCGTGGGCGCATCCGCAGTCCGGCGCTCATGTGGCCCGCGCCGCCATGACCTACCTGCACAGCCAGGCCGAAGCCGGCACCGGCTGTCCGCTGACCATGACCTTCGCTTGCGTGCCTGCCCTGCGCCTGCAACCGGACCTGGCCAAGACCTGGCTACCGAAAATCCTCAATACCCAATACGACCCGCGCAATGTCGGCATCGCTCACAAGGCCGGTGCCACTATCGGCATGGCCATGACTGAGAAACAGGGCGGCACCGACGTGCGCGCCAACACCACTCGCGCCTATCCGGTGGGTGCCGGCGGTCCGGGCCAGGCCTATGAACTGGTGGGCCACAAGTGGTTCTGCTCGGCACCGATGTGCGATGCCTTCCTGACCCTGGCGCAAACCGACAAGGGCCTGACCTGCTTCCTACTGCCCCGGCACCGCCCGGATGACACGCGCAACGAGTTCTACATCCAGCGCCTGAAAAACAAACTGGGCAACTGCTCCAACGCCTCCAGCGAAGTGGAGTTCCGTGGCGCCCTGGCCTGGATGATCGGTGAGGAAGGCCGTGGCGTGCCAACTATCATCGAAATGGTCGCCATGACCCGCTTCGATTGCATGGTCGGCTCCAGCGCATTGATGCGCCAGGCGCTGACCCAGGCCAGCCATCATTGTGCCCATCGTTTGGTGGGGGGGCGGGTGCTCAGCGAACAACCCTTGATGCAAAACGTGCTGGCGGACCTGGCGTTGGAAAGCGAGTCCGCGTTGGCCCTGAGCCTGCGCATGGGCCGCGCATTGGATCATTTAGGCGATGAGCAGGAAGCCAAGTTCGCCAGGCTCGTGACAGCCGTGGGCAAGTATTGGATCTGCAAACGCGCCCCGGCCATGATCAATGAAGCCGCCGAGTGCATGGGCGGTGCCGGGTACGTCGAGGACAGCATCCTGCCGCGCCTGTACCGTGAGGCGCCGGTGAATTCGACGTGGGAAGGTTCTGGCAACGTGCAGTGCCTGGACGTGCTGCGCGCGTTGTCAAAAGAGCCGGGCGTGCTGGAAGCGCTGTTTGTCGAGCTGGGGGATGGGCATGGCGACAAGCTACTGGCGCGGCATATCGAGCAATTGAAGTCAGCCTTTATGGACACCCAGGACATCCAATACCGTGCGCGCCAGCTTACCGAAGACATCGCCGTGGCGTTGCAGGCCAAGCTGTTGCTGGAAGCCGGCAATGCGGCGGTCAGCGATGGGTTTATCGCCAGTCGCTTGGGCGAATCGTCCGGTCGAGTGTATGGCACCCTGCCGCGTGGCGTCGACGTGGCGGCGATTGTCGCCAGGTCCACACCTTGTTGATTGCATTCAAAGTTTGCGTCTGACGGGGATACAGGCAAGATAAAGGCCTGCAAGTCAGAACACAGGATGCTTACCGTGACCGAAGCTTTTGTTGTCGTTCAAACCGCTGAAGAAGCCGTGGACCGGCTGGCGGCCCTGCATGAGCGTGCCACGGGCGCGCTCAATCAAGCCCTCAAGCAATACCTCAAGGACCGCGTCGAACCCGACGCCGAACAACGTGCGTTGTTCCGCTACCCGGAACTGCGCCTGACCTACCACTGCCACGGCGAAGTCCCACAGACCACCCGGGCGTATGCCAAGGTTCAGTTACCAGGGACCTACAGCGTTACCGTCACCCATCCTGCGGCGTTTCGTAAATACCTGCTGGAGCAACTGGTGCCGCTGATGCACGACTTCACCGTGACGGTGGAAGTCGGTGTGAGCCAGCAGAACATTCCATACCCTTACGTAGTGGAGCAGGGCGATGAACTGGCCGGCTCCGGCGTGACTGCGGCGACCCTGGCCCGCGTGTTCCCGAGTACCGACCTGTCGGCCGCCACTGATGGCATCGCCGATGGCCTGTACGACTGGGAAAACACTGACCCGCTGCCCCTGGCGTTGTTCGATGCGGCGCGCGTGGACTTTTCCCTGCGCCGCCTGGTGCACTACACCGGCAGCGATTGGCGCCATGTGCAGCCGTGGATCCTGCTGACCAACTACCACCGTTATGTCGACCAGTTCATCGTGCATGGCCTGGAACAACTGCGCAGCGACCCGCGTTTTATCCGCATGGTGTTGCCGGGCAACGTGGTGATCGACAAAGCGATGGACCACGGTGAAGCCTCCGCGATTGCTGCCGGGGTGGTGTGGCACCGTTATCAGATGCCGGCTTATCACTTGCAAGCCACTGACGGCCACGGCGTGACCTTGGTCAACATTGGCGTCGGCCCGTCCAACGCGAAGAACATCACCGACCACCTGGCCGTGCTGCGTCCGCATTGCTGGCTGATGATCGGCCACTGCGGCGGCCTGCGCCAATCCCAGACCATCGGCGATTACGTGCTGGCTCACGCTTACATGCGCCGCGACGGGATTCTCGACCGCGTCGTGCCGCCGAACATCCCGATCCCGGCCCTGGCCGAAGTGCAGTTGGCCTTGCAGCAAGCGGCAGCCAACGTCACCGGCGAAAAAGGCGAAGAGCTGAAAAAACGCCTGCGCACCGGCACCGTGTTGACCTACGACGACCGTAACTGGGAACTGCGCTGGGCACAGGAGCGGCCGCTGATCAACCTGTCCCGCGCCGTGGCCGTGGACATGGAAAGCGGCACTATCGCCGCCCAGGGTTATCGCTTGCGGGTGCCGTACGGCACTTTGCTGTGTGTGTCGGATAAGCCACTGCACAGTGAGATCAAGCTGCCCGGTTCGGCCAACGCATTCTATGAGCGTGCGGTCAGTCAGCACTTGAAGATCGGCATCGAGGCGGTGGATTTGCTGCGTACCGAACTCAACTCGCTGCACTCGCGCAAACTGCGCAGCTTCGACGAGCCGCCGTTCCGCTAAGCGGTTGGGATGGTCATTTAACGGTCAGGCCACTAGCATTGTCGGTCCTGACCGTTAGATGTTCCTTTGCCATGTCCCGTCCCACCCGTCCCGATTCGCGCCGCCCTGGCGTGAAACCTCCGTATTCCGCAGCGCGGCGTGTCGCCAAGGCGCCACCGGCCGAGCCGAAACTGATCCTGTTCAATAAACCCTTTGACGTGCTGACCCAATTCAGCGACGAAGGCGGGCGCGCGACGCTCAAAGATTTCATCGACATCCCCGGCATCTACCCGGCGGGCCGCCTGGACCGTGACAGCGAAGGCTTGTTGTTGCTGACCAACGATGGCCAGTTGCAGGCGCGGATTGCCGACCCCAAGCACAAGTTGGCGAAAACCTACTGGGTGCAGGTGGAAGGCGAACCGACCGAAGAGCAACTGCAACGCTTGCGCGACGGTGTCGAACTGAATGACGGCAAGACCTTGCCTGCGCAAGCGCGGCAGTTGGATGAGCCCGAGTTATGGCCGCGTAACCCGCCGGTGCGCTTTCGCAAAAACATACCGACGTACTGGCTTGAATTGGTGATTCGCGAGGGGCGTAACCGCCAGGTGCGGCGCATGACCGCCGCCGTGGGCTTGCCCACCCTGCGTCTGGTGCGCGTGCGCATTGGCGATTGGACGATTGACGGCCTGGATCAAGGCCAGTGGAAGGAAGTGCCGGCGCGCTTATAAGGCGCCGGACTCGATCAGGCCGATCACCACGCTCTTGATGATGAACGCGGCCACGCCCAGGCCCAAGACGAAGAATAGGATGAACGAGCCAAAACGCCCGGCCTTGGACTTCTTCGCCAGGTCCCAGACGATAAAGCCCATGAAAATGATCAGGATCGTGACCAGGCCGGTCATCATCCATTCTTCGAAGAGGGCGGGGTCGATGTTGTTCATGGCGAATTTTCCGACAAAGGCAGGCGGGCAGTATAAGGCCGCGCGATGCGCTCAAGGTTGACCTGCGTCGGTGCGACGCACGCCCCTTGTAGGAGCCGGCTTGCCGGCGATGGCGTCCGAACGATCGGCGCTTGGTTCAAGGGCCTCATCGCCGGCGAGCTGGCTCCTACAGGTTGGGGGTCAGGTTCTCAGGTGCGTCAGCGGCAATTCGGTGCTGTTAAGCACCTGATTCAACACAAAACTGGAGCGCACGCTGGTCACACCTTCAATGCGGGTCAGGTGACCTAGCAGCAGTTTCTGATAGTGATCCATGTCCGGCACCACCACTTTCAACTGATAGTCCGCATCCATCCCGGTGACCAAACTGCATTCCAGCACCTGTGGCAGGGTGCGGATTGCCGCTTCGAAGTTCTCGAAACGTTCGGGCGTGTGGCGGTCCATGCCGATCAGCACATAGGCGGTCAGACTCAGGCCAAGCATCTTGCGGTCGAGCAAGGCGACCTGGCGAGCGATGTAGCCGTCGTCCTCCAACTGCTTGACCCGGCGCGAGCACGGCGACGGCGACAAGCCGATGCGTTCGGCCAACTCCTGGTTGGAGATCCTCGCATCACGTTGCAATTCCGCCAAAATACTCAGGTCGTATCGGTCAAGCTTGCTCATTGGGATGGCCTTTGTCGTAACTATTGCGGTGAATTATCCATGAAGGGTTAAAAATTGCGCAAGCACTGTTTATTGACGCAATCTTCGCAATCATCTGCCGGGCGCTGGCGGGTATCTTTATCAACAGAATCACCGCCTGGACAACAGTCCAAAGCAGCCCGCCCAATCAGGCCCGCTGCGGCCGCCACCCCAGCAGGGTTGAGCCGGCCTCCAGGCTGCACACTGTCCACAAGACGGCGTGAGGTGAGCCAACGTCAAAAGCGTTGAGCCAGGACGAAGTTCTCAAGGGGTGGCCGACGGGTCACCCCTTTTCTTTTGCCTGCTGATAACCTGTCCGAGAACCGGGCCTGGCTTTTCCAGTCTCATGGACAGGCCCTAATCCGCAGTGAGGAATAGCATGAAGCGCATCTGGCGTTTGGCAGGTGTAGGTTTGCTGATGGTCACCGTTGGCGCCCAGGCAGTGGCCGACGAACGTGATACCGGGCCGCGTGGTGAGGGCGGTGGTCAGCATGAAAGAGGGCCGGAGGGCGGACGGCCAGGAGGCGGTAATGAACAGCCGCGTCCGCAGAACAACCCACCACGTCAGCAAAACAACCAGCCGCGCCCGCAGAATCAGCATTTTGATCGCGCAGGCCAGAACGGTGGTGGCCAATGGCAAGGGCGTCCCCAGGGCAATGAGCAGGGGCGGCCCCAGCCACAACCACAGCCGTCGAACAACCTGCCGATCCAGAGTCGCCCCGACACCGTGCGCCAGACCCAGGAACCGCGTCAGGGCTATTACCGTGACATCCCTCGACGCAATGACGGCAACCAACACTGGGAAGCCGGCGGCCCAGGCTCGCGCCCCGGCGACAACCGCTGGCCCGGTCGCCCTGACGGCCATGGCAACGGCTGGGGCCCAGGCCCGCAGCATCGCCCAGGTTATGTGATCGACCGCTTCCCTGATCGCAATTACCGCGTGCCTTACCGTGGCCAGGACTACTTCTACTCCGGCGGCTATTGGTATCGCCCGCAAGGCCCGCGCTATGTGGTGGTGACGCCGCCCTACGGCATCCGTGTGCATTACCTGCCGGACTACGCGCGTGAAGTGTGGATCGGCAGCGCGCTGTTCTTCCTCGCGGCGGGTTCCTACTACACCTACGAAAGCAGCTCCCAGCAATACGTGGTAGTGCAACCGCCAGCCGCAGTACCGGCACCGCAGCCCGCGCCGCAAGGCAATGGTTATGATGTGGTGGCGTATCCGGCCAACGGCCAGTCACCGGCCCAGGTGCAGCAGGACGGTTATGACTGTTATCGCTGGGCCGTGCAGCAAAGTGGCTTCGACCCGCAGCAAGTCACCTACGCCCCCGATCCGGCGGTGGTGCAAACCTACCGCCAGGCCCAGGGCAACTGCCTGAGCAGCCGCGGTTATCAGGTGCAGTACTAGGTTTTATTGCCTGTGACCACTTCCCGCGGGTCGGCGTGCACCAGCACTTCGGCGCGCGGGTAGGCCTTGTGAATAGCATCGGCGGCCTGGTCGCTGATGCCGTGGGCCACTGATAGCGTCAATTCCCCCGGCAATTCCAGGTGCAGTTGCACAAACCAGTGGCTGCCGGAAATCCGCGTGCGCAAATCATGCGCGCCCAATACACCCGGTACGCCACGGGCCAGTTCGAGCATGTGCTGGCTCACGTCCGGCGGCAGTTCTTCATCCATCAACACCGCAAAGCTTTCACGGGCGATCTGGATGGCGCTCCATAAGATGTAAGCGGCAATGCCCAGTCCGAACCAGGCATCGACCTGATGGTAGCCAAACCCTGCCAGCACCAGCGCTACCAAGATGCTGCCGTTGAGCATCAGGTCGGAGCGGTAATGCAATGAGTCCGCGCGCACGGCGTTGGAGCCGGTTTCGCGGATCACCCGGTGTTGCAGCATCAGCAAAGCCACGGTCAGTACCAGGGAAAACACGATCACGCCAATGCTCAACCACGGTGCGCCCACCGGTTCCGGATGTTGCAGACGCTGATAGGCCTGGAACGCGATCAACACCGCACTGCCGCCGATAAACAGCGCCTGCGCCATGCCCGACAGCGACTCCGCCTTGCCGTGCCCATAACGGTGATCGTCATCGGCCGGGCGCAACGCGTAATGCACCGCCACCAGGTTCAGCAGCGAGGTCACGCCATCCAGCAGTGAATCGGTCAACCCGGCAAGCATGCTCACCGAGCCGCTGAGCCACCAGGCGATGGCCTTGGTGATAATCAGCGCACAAGCCACGCCCACCGAGGCGCGGGTGGCCAGGCGCAAGAGCCTGGCGTGTTCGGGACTGCTGGTCATAGGCGGCTCGGATCCTTAAGCGGCGGGTTGCAGGCCCAGGCTGGCGAGCTGTTGCACACTGCCCTTGAACTGGATCATGCGCGGGTCGTCGAGCGGCAGGCTGCGGCCGGTTTCTTTCTGGATGATGCTTTGCAGCTTGGCGTTGTCGACCTTGCCGTCGGCGCCAATGGCTTCGTGGAGTTTCTGCGGATCGACCTGGGCGGTCTTGCCCGGTTCGAAGTAGATAGCGCCGGTGGCGAAGTCCACGCCGAACGCGATCAGGCCGGGGATCACATAGAACAGCAGGCCCACGGCGTCGAGCACGGCAATGGTCGGGTCGATCTTGCCGTCGATCTGGCCACGGCGGTCCGGGTAGAAGATCGAACCGCAGGCCGTCAATTGGCTCAGCAGGGTGACGGCGAGGACACCGCCAATGACACGGGAAGCGATACGCATGGAAACTCTCCTGAACACGATTGATACGGGACTATATGACAATACTGCCGAGCAACACCGCTCTAATGTGGGAGCTGGCTTGCCTGCGATGGCATCACCTCGGTTTATTTGAAAGACCGAGTTGTCAGCATCGCAGGCAAGCCAGCTCCCACCTTTGACCGCGTTGCCAGGCGCAGCCGGTGGTGTTTTTCAGACCAACGTCGGCACTCGGCAGTTCGCCGTTATACTCGCCGCTCTGCTTTGGAGCCAGTATGAATTCGTTGCCGATTGATGAAGTTTTACCTGCACTGCGTGACGCCTTGGCGAATCGCCATGAAGCCGTGCTCGAAGCGCCCCCCGGCGCCGGTAAAACCACCCGCGTGCCCTTGGCGTTATTGAACGAACCCTGGCTGGCCGGACAGACCATCCTGATGCTCGAACCCCGCCGTCTTGCAGCCCGTGCGGCGGCCGAACGCCTGGCCAGTGAACTGGGCGAGAAGGTCGGCGAAACCGTCGGCTATCGCATTCGTCTGGACAGCAAGGTCGGCCCCAATACGCGCATCGAAGTGGTTACCGAAGGCATCCTCACCCGCCGCCTGCAGGATGACCCGGCGCTGGACGGCGTGGGTTTGCTGATCTTCGACGAATTCCACGAACGCAGCCTCGATGCCGACCTGGCACTGGCCCTGAGCCTCAACGGCCGCGAACTGTTTCGCGATGATCAACCGCTGAAAATCCTGCTGATGTCCGCCACCCTAGAAGGCGAACGCCTGGCCAGTCTGCTGGACGACGCGCCGATCCTGCGCAGCGAAGGGCGCATGTTCCCGGTGCAGATGCGCTGGGGCCGACCTTACCAGCCCGGTGAGTTCATCGAGCCGCGCGTGGTGCAGACCATTCTCGAAGCCCTGCATGACGAAACCGGCAGCGTGCTGGTTTTCCTACCGGGGCAGGCCGAGATTCGTCGGGTCAACCAGCAACTGGCCGACGCCCTCGGCGAGCGCACCGATGTGTTGTTGTGCCCACTGCATGGCGAACTGGACCTCAACGCCCAACGCGCCGCTATCGATCCGGCACCCGCCGGTAAACGCAAAGTAGTGCTGGCGACCAACATCGCCGAAACCAGCCTGACCATCAACGGCGTGCGTGTGGTGATTGATGCCGGGCTGGCGCGAGTGCCGCGTTTCGACCCCGGCAGCGGCATGACCCGCCTCGATACCCAACGTATCTCTCGCGCCAGCGCCACCCAGCGCGCCGGCCGGGCAGGGCGCCTGGAGCCGGGCGTGTGTTATCGCTTGTGGTCCGAAGACCAGCATGAAGGTTTGGCCGCTTACGGCAGTGCGGAAATCCTCGCCGCCGACCTGGCCGGACTGGCTTTGCAGCTCGCGCGTTGGGGTGTCACACCCCATCAACTGGTGTGGCTGGATGTGCCGCCGACCGCCGCGTATGCCCAGGCCCAGGATTTGCTGGTGCGCCTCGGTGCTTTGAATGAAGACAAACTCACCGCCCATGGGCAGAAGATGGCCGAGTTGCCGGCCCATCCGCGTATCGCCCATCTGCTGCTGCGCGGGCAGGATTTTGGATTGGCGGCGACGGCCTGCGACGTGGCCGCATTGCTGGGAGAGCGCGACATCCTGCGCGGTGGCGGTGCGGATTTGCACAGTCGATTGGCGCTGTTGTCCGGCGAAGAACGCGCACGCGGCACCCAAGGCGGCGTGCAGCGGGCCAGGCAACTGGCGCGACAATATCGTGGTTACTTAAGAGGCCAGGCCACTCAAGCCGTTGCCGACCCCGACCACCCGCGCTGGCTCGGTGCCTTGCTGGCGCTGGCCTACCCGGACCGCGTCGCCCAGCAACGTCGCCCCGGCGGTGCAGAATATCGCCTGGCCAACGGCCGCGCGGCGCTGTTCGCCGAAGCCGACAGCCTGATGAAACAGGCCTGGCTGGTCATCGCCGACCTGGGCAGTCGCCAGGGCCAGCGCGAAGAGCGTATCTACCTGGCGGCGGATTTTGATCCGGTGCTGTTCGACACGGTGCTGGCCGAGCAAGTGCGCAATGTCGACCAACTCGACTGGGACGAACGCGAAGGTGTCCTGCGCGCCGAACGCCAACGCAAGGTGGGTGAACTGGTGCTCAGCCGCGAACCGCTGACCGGCCTCGACGAATCCGCCCGCAGCCAGGCGCTGGTCAACCTGGTACGCCGCAAAGGCCTGGAACTGCTGCCGTGGACGCCGGAACTGCGCCAATGGCAGGCCAGGGTCATGCTGTTGCGCCAGCTCGACGCCGGTAAAACCAGCGAATGGCCCGACATCAGTGACAAAGCTTTGCTCGACAGCCTCGAACACTGGCTGATGCCTTACCTGGGCAAAGTCTCGCGCCTGAGCCATTTTGCCCACCTGGATATCTCCAGCTTCCTGCACAACCTGCTGCCCTGGCCACTGCCCCAACGTTTGGACGAACTGGCACCGCAGCATGTGAAAGTGCCGTCGGGTTCGTCAGTGCGTTTGGACTACAGCGAACAGCCGCCGATCCTGGCGGTGCGCTTGCAGGAATTGTTCGGGCTGGCCGACACCCCGCGCATTGCTGGAGGGCGCCAAGTGGTGAAGCTGCATTTGCTGTCCCCGGCGCGTCGGCCGGTGCAGGTGACGCAGGACCTGGCGAACTTCTGGCGCAGTACCTATGCCGAAGTTAAGAAGGATTTAAAGGGGCGGTACCCGAAGCACTATTGGCCGGATGACCCGCTGGTGGCGGAGGCGACGGCGCGGATCAAACCGCGCAAGTGACTATTGGGCGGCAGGCAGCAGAAACCGCGCAATCACCGGCAAATGGTTGGAAATACGCAACGTATCCTCCTGCCGCACCTTGGCCTCCACCCGTTTGATCCGCGGGCTGTAGAACAGGTAATCCAGCGTACGATCCGGGCCGTCCACGCTCGGGTCGTTGGGGAAGTTCGTCAGCCATTTCTCACGATCAATCCCGCTGGATTGGCTGTTGCTCGGGATCATTGGGTATTTGTCCCACAGCAAATGCAGCTCGCTGTCCGGCGAATACTGCCCGCGTTTGGTGGCGTCCAGGCGTAGGAATTGCCCCAAGGGCAGCAGATTGAAATCCCCGCCGATCAGCCAGGGCGTGCCACGGCCCTCGAATTTATCCAGCAGTTTGACCGTAGTTTTCACCTGATCCTGCACCGCGCTGCGCCCAGGGGCATCGCCATCCAGGCGGGTGTTGAGCACCGCGAGTTGGCCGCCATCGCTCAAAGGCAGGTAAGTCAGCAGCAAAGCCGGCTTGGGTTGGAACTGGCGGCTGATGATATTGGCCTCGGGTGCCGGTAGTTGCAGGCGTTCGGCGTGTTCGATCTGGTAACGGCTGAGGGTCGCCAGTTTGCGGCCGACGCTGCCGAAGATGTGCAGGTCTGGCACGAAGTCGGCTTTCCAGTCGAAGGCCTGGGCGCTGCAGGGGTAGAGGTCGACTAGGCGCTCTTGCAACAGGGCAAGCTGGTCTTGGTAATGGGAGGGCTTGGCGTTTTCGTCGAGTTCCTGCAACAGCAGGATGTCGGGTTGTTCGTCGCGGATGACCCGTGCCACTTCGTCGAGGCTGGCGGCCATGTCTTCCACGGTGGGGCGGTCGTCCGGGCCGCTGCCGTCGGCGGTGTCGTACCAGAACACGTAGTTCTTGCCGGCCAGGTATTGCACGTTCCAGGTCATGACCTTGAGCGCCTGCCCCGGCAGCAGCGTGGGCGCACGCGGCGCGACACAACTCACCGGCAGGGTTTCCTTCGCCTCGGGGCGCCAGGTCAGGCTGTAGATCAGGGCGGTCAGCAAGCCTGCGATGATCAGCAGGCTCAGCAAGGTGATGCGCAATAAACGGGTCATCGGCTCGGCTTATAGCGTTTCAGAGGTGGCACGGAGCATATCACCGCGCGTCGGCATCGCCACCGATCAGCATGAATAAACGAAACAGCACCACGCTGGTAAACAGTTGGAGGAAGCTGTGGGCACTGTCCAACAGCAAGCCAATCAGCGGCGCAGGCGTTGGATACGCTGCAACGCTGGCGCCCTTGAGCAACCACAGCGGCGTCATCACGCACAGCAGGCATACCAGGATCAGCCAGAAATGCCCACGGCTCAGGCGGAAGCTTTCCTTCATCGCCTCCAACGCCGGCATGCCGCGCAGCACCAGCAGGTACTCGGCAAACGCCAGCACCACCATCAGCCACAGCCCCGGCAGGAAATACAGCGACAGGCCCAGCAGAATCAGCAGGGTGCTCATCGCCGTCAGCAGGGCGAAGCGCGGCCACAGGGTAAGGGCCATGGCCCAGACATCTTTAGTGCGCGGCGACTCGCCACGGGTGCGAGCATCCAGAAACAGGATCAGCGCGCCGGTATACAGCGGGTACACCAGCAACCCCACCACCACGCTGTAGCCGGGAAACGCATCCGGGCCGACGACGTGGTTGAGCACCTGTTGCAGCAGGGCTTCGAAAATCACCAACGGCAGACACAGTTGGACGATGGCGCCCAAGTTGCGTTGGGTGAAACGGAAGGAGTCGCGCAGCACGTCTAACGGATTCATCAAGTTCATCGCAGGCCTGAAAGCAAGGGCAACACTTTAACCGATCATCACCGGAGGTAAGCAAACGTAAACCTTGAGTAAAGACCATTGAAACAACTCGTAACACCCCCATAACTAGGACGGCGCCTGATTAAAGGCGAGACCACGATTTCTACCGGCAATCTAACGAGGTCGCCATGAACAGCGAAGAGCAAACCCTGATCGATGGACTGTTTTCACGGTTGCAACAAGCCGAAACGGACTCAGCCCCCCGCGACGCCCAGGCCGAAGCGCGGATCAAGGAGCACATGACGCGCCAACCGGCGGCCGGGTATTACATGACCCAGTCGATCCTGGTGCAGGAACACGCGCTCAAGAGCCTCGACGCGCAGAACAAGCAGCAGGCGCAGCAGATCCAGCAATTGCAGGATGAACTGCAGCGGGCCAAATCCGCGCAGCCTGCTCCGGCGAGCAGCGGCGGTTTCCTGTCGAGCATCTTTGGCGGCGGTGGTTCCCGTGATCAGCCGCCGGCTCAAAGTGCACCGCCGTCTTCTGGTGGCGGCTGGCGCGAACCGGCGCGGCCTGGGTTCAGCCAACCTGCCCCGCAGCAGAATTATCAACAGCCTGCTCCAGCCGCTCCGGTGGGCAGCGGCTTCCTCGGCGGCGCGATGAAAACCGCAGCCGGCGTGGCCGGTGGTGTATTGCTGGCCGAAGGCATCAGCAGCCTGTTCAACCACAACTCGCAACAGCCGCAAGTCGTGGAAGAAATCATTCGTGAGGAGCCAGCGCCTGCCAGTGACAACGGCAACTGGGGCAATGATGACCAGAAGTACGCCGGCAGCGACAGCTGGGGCAGCAACAATTCGGACAGCTTTGCCGACAGCGATTATTCCGACGATTCTTCCTCCTTCGGCGACGACGATTCCTTCGTCTGACCCACCCAGACCGGGGCGACTCGTTGCCCCGGTCTGATTTTTCCCGGAAACCTTCTCGCGGCTGGCATACTTGCACCCTTTCCGGGCCCTGGCGCCTGGCTGTCATGAGGAAGTGCGGTGAAGAAAATTGCAGTGTTCGCCGATGTGCAAAACCTCTATTACACCGTCCGCCAGGCCTATGGTTGCCACTTCAACTACGCTGCGTTGTGGGCTGACATCAGCTCGCGCGGGCAGATAGTCGAGGCGTATGCGTATGCCATCGACCGTGGCGACAGCAAGCAGCAGCAATTCCAGCAGATCCTGCGCAACCTGGGCTTTACGGTAAAACTCAAGCCCTACATCCAGCGCAGCGACGGCTCGGCCAAGGGCGACTGGGACGTGGGCATCACCCTCGACATCATGGGCGCTGCCGACCACGTCGACGAAATCGTGCTGGCCTCCGGCGACGGTGATTTCGATATGCTTCTCGACCGGGTTATCCACAAGCATGGCGTCGAGGCCGTGGCCTACGGTGTACCGGGGCTGACGGCCAATTCATTGATACGCGCCGCCAGCCGGTATGTGCCGATCGAAGGCGCGTTGTTGCTCAAATAAATGCTAAGACGGAGTTGGAACAGGTTTGGAACGTATAGCGGTCATCGACTTTGAAACCACCGGCATCACCCCGAGCAGCCGTTGCCGGGCCACGGAAATCGCGGTGGTCATCCTTGAGCGTGGCCAGATCGTGGACCGCTACCAGAGCCTGATGAAAACCGGTGTGCACGTGCCCGCGTTCATCGAACAACTCACCGGCATCAGCAACGCCATGCTGCGCAGCGCGCCGCCGGCGGAGCGGGTGATGAATGAGGTCAATGAATTCGTCGGCGTCACGCCGTTGCTGGCGCACAACGCCGCGTTCGACCAAAAGTTCTGGGACTTTGAGCTGGGTCTGATCCGCCGTACCCGTTTGCAGAAGTTCGCCTGTTCGCTGCTGCTGGCCCGCCGCCTCATGCCATCGGCGCCCAACCACAAGCTCGGCACGCTGAACGCCTACGCCCAACTGCCCCACACCGGCAAGGCTCACCGGGCGATGGCGGATGCGGAGATGGCCGCCAACCTCACGGCCCACCTGGCCCAGGAACTGCGCGGGACCCATGGCTTGCGTGAACTGTCCCATGATCTGCTGTGCACCTTGCAGAAAGTGCCGGCGGCGAAGATCAATGAGCACCTGAAGAAGCATCGCGGGTTCTGACTTCGCCACAAATCCGTGTGGGAGGGTGCTTTTGTGGTGAGCGGGCTTTTTGTGGTGAGCGGGCTTGCCCCGCGCTGGGCTGCGTAGCAGCCCCAAAACCTGACACTCCGTTCTAACTGAAAGAACGCGGCGCCCTTAATTGGGGCTGCTCCGCAGCCCAGCGCGGGACAAGCCCGCTCACCACAACGTATCGGTTGTCAGGCTATTGTGGCTGCACACACTCCAACGCCCGATCCACCACCCCCTTCGCCATCCCCACCAAATGCATCACCGCCCGCTGCTGCGCGCTCAGCAACTCAGCCGAATCCTGCACCGTCTCCACCGCGCAATGCAGCAAATCCGCCGCATGGGCGAGGGCGTCTTCGAAGCTCAGGTTGTCATTCAGAATGAAATGGGGCGCATCCGGGGCGCAGGCTTTGATGCAACTGACGCCATCGCCGGCAAGCCAGCGATGGCGGCGGTTCAGCCACCATTTTTCCCATTGCCCTCCAACTGCCCCAACGGCACCCGCCGCTCTATCGCGCTCGACAAAATAATCGAGGTCTTGCTGAACCCGAACTTCGCCACGCGGTTGATCAAGCTCTCCAGCTCCGGCATCGACCCCACCGCTGCCTGCATGATCACGCACGGATCGCCGGTCACCCGATGGCACTCCGTCAATTCAGGGATTTCCGCCAGCGCGTCATACACCTTCTGGCTGCCGTGATTGGTCAACCGCAGCTCAATCACGCACTGAATCGGCAAGCCCACTTTGGACAAGTCCACCTTGGCCTGATACCCGGTGATCACGCCACTGGTCTCCAGCTTGGCCACGCGCTCGGCCACGGCGGGGGCGGAGAGGTTTACCGTGCGGGCCAGTTGCGCGTAGGACGCGCGGCCGTCTTCGAGCAGAGCGCTGAGGAGCATGCGGTCGTATTTGTCCATGATAAGGCTCCGGTTGCGCGTGACTTTCGAAAGCACGGTTTATAGCCTTCACAACCATGCTTTGAAAAGTGTATTGGCGTTTTAAACAGGTTTTGTAACTTATGTTTAACGACCTGTCTTTTTAGAATAAGCCTCCCATCTCCTGCCATAGAGCCGCCCAATGCCTGGCCCACGTCGCTTTCCCTTACCGTTGATCGCCGCCTTTTTTGCGCTGTATGTGATCTGGGGTTCCACCTATCTGGTGATTCGCATCGGCGTGGAGTACTGGCCGCCGTTGTTGCTGGCGGGGATTCGGTTTTGCACGGCCGGGGCGTTGATGTATGGCTTCCTGCGCTGGCGTGGCGTGCCGGCACCGACGTGGCCGCAGTGGAAAGCAGCCGGGATGATTGGTCTTTTGCTGCTCACCGTGGGCAATGGCGGTGTCAGCGTGGCGGAACACATGGGCGTGTCGTCCGGCGTGGCGGCGCTGGCCGTGGCGACGGTGCCGTTGTTCACCTTGCTGTGTGGGTATTTCTGGGGCGCGCGCAACACTCGCTTGGAGTGGGCGGGGGTGATTCTGGGGATCATCGGCATCGCCATGCTCAATATGGGCAGCACGTTGCAATCGAGCCCGATGGGTGCCGTGTTGCTGTTGGTGGCGGCGGCTTCCTGGGCGTTTGGTTCGGTGTGGAGCCGGCAATTGCCGTTGCCCCAGGGCGCCATGGCCAGTGCTGCGGAGATGCTGGTCGCCGGTGTGGCGCTGTTGTTCGTCAGCGCGCTATCCGGTGAACGCCTGCAGGCCGCGCCGCCGCTGGAAGGCTGGCTGGCCCTGGCCTATCTGACGGTGTTCGGCTCGATCATCGCCTTCAACGCCTATATGTACCTGCTCAAGCATGTGCGCCCGGCGGCGGCCACCAGTTATGCCTATGTGAACCCGGCGGTGGCGGTGTTACTGGGGATTGTGTTCGTTGGCGAGACCATCGGTTTGGAAGAAGCCTTGGCCATGCTGGTGATTATCAGCGCCGTCCTGCTGATCAGCCTGCCCCAGTGGCGCAAGCCGAAGGCGGAAATAAGGTAAACTGCGGCGCATTGCGACCTTGCGCTGAATTTTTCCTACGGTAAACACATGACTTTCGCCACCCTTGGCCTGATCGAACCCTTGCTGCGCGCCCTTGAGACGCTTGGCTACCAGACCCCGACGCCGGTGCAGGCGCAAGCCATTCCGGCGGTGCTGGCCGGTCGCGACCTGATGGCCGCGGCCCAGACCGGCACCGGCAAAACCGCCGGTTTCGCCGTGCCGTTGTTGCAACTGTTGATGATGGAAGGGCCGAAAGTCGCCGCCAACTCGGCACGCGCGCTGATCCTGTGCCCGACCCGCGAGTTGGCCGAGCAGGTGCACGCCAGCGTCGCCGAGTACGCACAAAACCTGCCGCTGACCACTTACGCGGTGTACGGCGGCGTGAGCATCAACCCGCAGATGATGAAGCTGCGCAAGGGCGTCGACATCCTGGTCGCCACCCCTGGCCGCCTGATCGACCTGTTCCGCCAGAACGCGCTGAAACTCAACCAGCTGCAAACCCTGGTGCTGGACGAAGCCGACCGCATGCTCGACCTGGGCTTCTCCGAAGAGCTGGCGAACATCTACCGCATGCTGCCGAAGAAGCGCCAGACCCTGTTGTTCTCCGCGACCTTCTCCGATGAGATCCGCACGCTGGCCGGGCAGATGCTCAACGACCCGCTGAGCATCGAAGTCAGCCCGCGCAACGTCGCCGCCAACACCGTGAAGCAGTGGGTGGTGCCGGTGGACAAGAAGCGCAAGCCGGAGCTGTTTGTGCACCTGATGCGCAAAGGCCGCTGGAAGCAAGTGCTGGTGTTCGCCAAGACCCGTAACGGCGTGGATGCGCTGGTGGATAAGTTGCAGGGCCTGGGCATCAATGCCGACGGCATCCATGGCGACAAGCCGCAAGCCACGCGCCAGCGTGCGCTGGACCGCTTCAAATCCAGCGAAGTGCAGATCCTGGTGGCCACCGACGTGGCGGCCCGTGGCCTGGATATCGAAGACCTGCCGCTGGTGGTCAACTTCGACTTGCCGATCGTGGCCGAAGACTACATCCACCGCATCGGCCGTACCGGGCGTGCGGGTAACACCGGGGAAGCGATTTCCCTGGTGTGTGCCGATGAAGTGAACATGCTGTCGGCCATCGAAATGCTGACGCGTCAGACTTTGACCCGCAAGATGGAGCCGGACTTCGAGCCGGAGCATCGTGTGCCGGACACCGATGCCAGCGGGCAGGTGGTGAAGAAACCGAAAAAACCGAAGAAACCTAAAGCGTCGGGTGGGGGCGGTAAGCGTAACCTGGGCAAGTGGGTGGACAGCGGCGACGTCGCGCCGGCTGAGCCATCGATCAAGCCGGTGCGCAAGGTGCCGGTGTTCAATACCGGGCCGCGTAAGAAGAAGTAAGTTTTTCAGCGCTGCTGATGGCCTCTTCGCAGGCAAGCCAGCTCCCACATTGACTGCATTCCAACGTTGGAACTCGGTTAAATGTGGGAGCGGGCTTGCCCGCGAAGGCGGCTCGGAATTCACCGCAAATCTCAGCGGTGAAGCCACTCCAACATCCCCCGCCCAGCCGCTCTGCCACTGGCAAAACACCCCGTCAACAGATACCCGCCCGTTGGCGCTTCCCAGTCCAGCATCTCCCCCGCACAGAACACCCCCGGCAATGGCTTGAGCATCAATCGCTCATCCAGCGCCTCGAACGGCACGCCGCCCGCGGTGCTGATCGCTTCATCCATCGGCCGGGTCTTCACCAGGGTCAAGGGCAGCGCCTTGATATCCACCGCCAACTGCGCCGGATCATTGAAGTGGTCAGCCGGCGCCAACTCGCGCAGCAGTGCGGCTTTCACCCCATCCAACCCCAATTGACTGTGCAGATGCTTGCTCATCGAGCGTGAGCCACGCGGTTTCGCCAACGCGGCCTGAACCTTGTCCAGCGGCTTGCTCGGCAGCAGGTCGATATGCACGGTGGCCGAGCCGTCCCTGTTGATCGCTTCGCGAATCGGCGCCGACAGCGCGTAGATCAAGCTGCCTTCGATCCCGCTGGCGGTGATGACGCATTCACCCAGACGAGGCTTGTCTTCCCCTAAACCAATGGCGACGTTTTTCAACGGCGCGCCAGCGAATTTGCTGACCATCAACTCGCTCCAGGCCGACACCTCGAAACCGCAGTTGCTCGGTTGCAGCGGGGCGTAAGGCACGCCTTTGTCTTCCAGCAACCTGAGCCAGGCGCCGTCAGATCCCAACCGTGACCAACTGCCGCCGCCAAGGGCCAGCAGCACGGCGTCGCTGTGGACAGTTTTTTCGCCTTCGGGGCTGTGGATAAGTAAGTCGCCCTCGGCATTCCAGCCCAGCCAACGATGACGGGTGTGGATAACCACGCCTTGGTCGCGCAGGCGCTTGAGCCAGGCGCGCAACAGGGGTGCGGCTTTCATGTCGGTGGGAAACACACGACCGGAGGTGCCGACAAACGTTTCGATGCCCAAGCCATGAATCCATTCACACAACGCCTCAGCCCCGAAACTACGCAGCAACGGCGCCATGTGCGGCGCACGTTCGGCGTAGCGTGACAGGAATGCCGGGTACGCTTCGGAGTGGGTGATATTCATGCCGCCCACGCCGGCCAGCAGAAACTTGCGCCCCACCGAGGGCATGCCGTCGTACAGGTCCACCCGCACGCCCGCCTGGCTCAGGACTTCGGCGGCCATCAGCCCGGCAGGGCCGCCGCCGATAATGGCAACGTGGGAAGGAGCAGTAGCGGACATCGGCAGGCCTGGTCAAAAACAAAGGGCGCCCATTGTAAGCAATACCGTGCAATTGTGGTGTTGTAGTGAGCGGGCTTGCCCCGCGCTGGGCTGCGCAGCAGCCCCCAAAAAGCCGCCGCGTCTTCTCAGAAAGAACGCAGTAGCAGGTTTTGGGGCCGCTGCGCAGCCCAGCGCGGGACAAGCCCGCTCACCACAGGGAGAGGTGTTGCCAGGCTTGGTCAGGCAAAACCGGTGTTGGCGTACGGTGGGTATTCATCCTTGCGGTCGGCGTCGGTGATCGGGCCGCCGGTGAGGCCATATTTATCCAGGGTCGGTACCAGGTTGCCAAAGAACGCGTCCTGTTGTTTTTCCCGCTTCACCACCTCGATGATCGGAAACACAAAGCTGGTCACGATGCCCAGACCGGCGGTGGCCCAACCCAGTACGCCGGCGAAGGTCCCCGCGATGGCCGCCGCATCGGCAATGCCGAACAGACCCGCGCCGCCTTCGATGATCGAGGCGACTGCCGCGCCGGTGCCCAGGGCGCCGCTGGTGAGGGAGAAACCGGCGTTGAGTTTATCCCCGGCAAACGCGCTGTTGACCCCGCTGATCAGGCCGAACACCCCGCCGATAAAGCTGCCGGTCCCGCCGACGATCTTGCCCAGGTTGCCCAGGCGGTTGAGGCCGTCGGTGTTCTGCACCATTTTGCCGGTGGGGAAGTCGCCGATCCCTTGGGGTTTGTTCGGGTCGATCGGGGTGGGTTTCCAGGTCATGCCGTAGCCGGCTTCCTTGGCGTACTTGGTGCCGCCCTCGGTAATCAGGCCGGCAAACTGCATGCCCGCCGCCACGCGCCCGGCGTTATCCGCCGGGCTGTTGCCGCCCGTGGCCGAGCGCGCCGCCAGTACGCCGCCGGCCAGCAAGGCGCTGCCGATGTGCAGCAGGCCTTGTTTGTACGAATCGCTGGCGTTGAGCTTCAGCCCGTCCACGGCCTTGGGCAGTACGTCGCTGATCTTCTGGCCTTGACGGTTCACGTCCCACATCGAGCGGATCAACGAGATCACGTCCTGTGGCTTGATCTGCGCGCCCGTGGCGTCTTTGAACATCTCCGGGTCGTCGGCCATGGCTTTCTCGATGATGGCCGTGGTCTTGGCTTCGTCGAAGTTGCCATTGGCATCGCCGAACGCCCCCTTGAGCACGTCGTCGTTGGCGCCGTTGACCAGGGAGTCGGACACCGCCTGGTTGACGTACTGCTGCACCGTCGATGAGTCCTGGGCCGAGACCTTGTCACCGAGGAATTCCTTGAGCAGCTCGGCGTGGGCGGCGTACTGGCCAATGGCGGTCATCGGGTCGGCATTCGGCTGGGCGAGGGCGTCTTCCAGGTCCTTGCCGTTGAGGATGTGGTCCTTGAAGAACTGCTCGATGTCCCCGGACTTGCCGGACTTTTGCGCGATGACACTGAGGTCCACATGCCCATCGCCGCCCAATGCCAGGTCGGTGAGGGTGGCGTCGGTGCCGGCCAGGCTCAGGGCGTCCATGAGCGACAACGGTTTGCCATCAGCCCCTTTGGTGTTCAGGGCGGTGTTGAGCACATTGCCGCTGTTGATCTGGCCGTCCTGGTAGGCCTGCAGTTCATGCTTGATCGCCGGGTCGCTGTTGACGATATCGCGCATGCCGGACGCTTGGTTTTGCGAGAGGAAGGTCTTCACATCCGGGTCACTGGACAACTTGCCGATGGCGGCATCGAGCTGGTCGGTGACCTTGGATTTGGTCGGGTTGAGGTGGTATTCGGTGTCCGCCGTAATCCCCGCATACAGGTCGCCGTCGCCCACCTTGTCGCTGGCGGCCATGCGCGCGCGGGCGTCGCTGATTTCCATCATCACGGCGGCTTTGGTCTTGCCGTCGTAGTTCTCCGGGTGTTCGAGCACGTCCTTGGTCAGTTTGGAGGTGTCGACGTCGGCCACCGAGCTGCGTACCGCGGCGTTGCTGAGCATCATCAACACGCCGTGGTCGTCCTTGGGCGCCTGGTTTTCCAGCCACGCGCCGATGTTTTTCTGTTGGGTGATGCCGTCGGCCTTGGCGGTGGCGGGCAGGTCGCCGGCCATGTCGAGGGTGCGCAGCATGCCGGGGGTGGACCAATAGCCTGCGGCGCCGGTCAGCTCGGGGCTCAGGCCCGAGTCATCCTTGATCGCCTTGAGGTTGGCGGTGTTCAGGCTGCCGTTGTTGGCGCGCTGGTTGGGGCCCTGCATTTCCGGGCCGGCGCTGCTCACCAGGGAAATATTGGCCATGACGATGGCGGCGGACTTGGCGTTTTCCTTGGCCAGACCGGTGGCGTCTGGGTTCTTGCTGAGGAAGGTGCTGTAGGACTTCGAGGCGGCTGACAGATCCTTGTTCGATTGGCTGATGAACTTATCCACATCCGCGTGGGTAATCACCCCATCGCTTTTGCCCAGGCCGCCGCTGTCGAGGGCGTTCATCAGGCTCGGGCTGCCGGCCAGGTACTTGAGGCAGGCCTGGGCTTCGGGCGGCAGGTCGGCGGGCGGGTTGGAGAAGTCGATGGGGCGGTCGTGCAGGCCCCATTTGTCCCAGTTGTCGCTGAGCATTTTCGAGGCGGCGCGCGGACGGTCGAGATCACGCTCTTCCTGGGTTGGCGTGCCGCTGGTGTTGCCGACGATCTTGTCCCAGTCCTTGGCGCTGGCGTACTTGGAGTTGTCGATCCAGTTGGTGTCCACGGCGCCGTCGACGCCAAAGATACCGTTGGATTCTTTCACCACCGAGGCGTACAGGTCGGGGCTGACGGCCTGGGACACGATGACCTTGTCGCCGGAAGCTGTTTCGTAGCGGATCAACCCGTGGCCGAGTTCTTCCGGTGTACCCACCAGGCTCACGCTGCCGGCTTCATCGGCGCCGGCCAGGCGATAGCCTTCATTCTTGCTGTCGTTGATCAGGCCCCAGGTTTCGCCGTCGGACTTAACCTTTTCGTACAGGTCGCTGTTGGTTTCCTTACTAACGACGACCTTGTCGCCTGACAGAGTTTCGTAACGAATCATCCCTGGCCCCACTTCGTCCGCCGGGCCGATGCTTTTGTAGGTGTCCAGGCCCGGCGCGGTGTCGCCGGCCTGGGCGATGCGGTAGCCGTCGGCCTTGCTCTTGTTCAGCGCGTCCACGGCGTCGACTTTGCCGGCCATGCCGTCGAACAGGTAAGGGGTCATCTGCTTGATAATGATGATGTCCTTGCCGTCGCGGGTTTTCAGCTCCAGGACGTTGTCGGAAATCTTGGTGATGCTGGCGATGTTGGCCAGCGGCACGCCGGTGTTGCTGATGTCGGCCAGGTTCGGGTCGTCGAGGCGCTTAATCGCCTCTTGGTCGCCGGTGGCTTTGACGTCAGCGATTTTCTTGTCCTTGGTGTTGTCGGTCACCGCCAGGACTTTGAAATTACCGGGGTGGGCGGCTTCCTTGAAACCGGACACGGCGCGGGACATTGCTGCGTCAAAGGTGGCGGCGACTTTCTTCAGGGCGTCGTCATTACTGGGCGTCGTGCTACTGCCGATCTTGTAAGTTGCCATCGCGGGGTACTCTGAAAGCGAGAGAGGCCTTCAGGTTGACGACGGCGTGCGGCAGTTTTGTTGCAAAACGGCCGCCGGCGCTAAGTTCCACAACGTTTCACGGCTGTGGAAAAGTATCTGGTCAAAAAACGTACAGTTTCTTACAGGCCATACGGCTAATGGCTTTCAGGCCCTTACGCTCAAGTTATCCACAGGTGGTTCCACAGGGATTGTGGGTAACGCCCACAGTTCAATGACAACCTGATGACGTCCACACCCGTTGCGCACTGTGGTGCAGGATGCCATGGCGGCGGGCGAGGGCGGGGCGGTCCTTGCTGTAGCCGCCGCCGATCACGCCCATCACCGGGATGTCGCGGCCCAGGCAGTGGCGCATCACGCTTTCATCGCGGGCGGCGACGCCTTGGTCTGTCAGCTTGAGGTAGCCGAGGGCGTCGTCCTTGTGCACATCGACGCCGGCGTCGTACAGCACCAGGTCGGGTTGGTACAGCGGCAGCAGGTAGTTGAGGGCGTCGTCCACCACCTTGAGGTAGTCGGCATCGCCCATGCCCATGGGTAGCGGAATGTCCCAGTCGCTCTGGGCCTTGCGCGCGGGGAAGTTCTTTTCGCAGTGCAGCGACACGGTGATAGCGTCTGGCGTGTCGTGGAGGATGCGCGCGGTGCCATCGCCCTGGTGCACATCGCAATCGAAGATCAGCACGCGATTGACCCGGCCGCTGGCCAGCAGGTAATGGCTGATCACCGCTAGGTCATTGAAGATGCAGAAACCCGCCGGGTAATCGTAGTGGGCGTGGTGCGTGCCGCCGGCCAGGTGGCAGGCCAGGCCGTGCTCCAGCGCCTGCTCCGCCGCGAGTATCGAACCACCCACCGCCCGCACGGTGCGCCGGGCCAGGGCTTCGTTCCAGGGCAGGCCGAGGCGGCGCTGGTCTTCGCGGGACAATTCGCCGCCCATGTAGCGCTCGATATACCCAGCGTCATGGGCCAGGGCCAGAATCTCGGGTGGGCAGAGTTGTGGGCGCAGCAACTGGCTGTCCTCGGTCAGGCCACTGTCCACCAGGTGGTCGCGCAACAGGCGGAATTTGTCCATGGGGAAGCGGTGGTCCGCCGGGAACTCGGGGCTGTAGTCATCGTGGTAGATCAATGGCAAAGGCATAGGATTTTCTGACGGGAACCTGCGACGGATCTTAACAGCGCTGTACACTCACGCACATGGCAAGGGAGGGGACCCATGGAGCCGATACTGGAATTGGAAAGCGCACGCCTGGTGCTGCGCCAATGGCGCGACAGCGACCTGGTGGAGTTTGCGCGCATGTGCGCCGACCCGCAGGTGATGCGTTATTTCCCGGCCAAGCTGAGTCACCTGGAAAGCGCCGCGTTGATTGGCCGCATTCGCGGGCACTTCGCCGAATATGGCTTTGGCCTGTGGGCGTTGCAGCGCAAGGACACCGGGGAATTCATCGGCCTCACCGGATTGCTGAATGTCAGCTTCGAGGCCGACTTTACCCCGGCGGTTGAAATTGGCTGGCGCCTGGCCCGCGAGCACTGGGGCCTGGGCTATGCCAGCGAGGCCGCGTGGACCGCGTTGCGCTGTGGGTTTGATCGTTTGAATTTGGACGAAATCGTCGCCTTCACCACGGAAGCCAATCTGCCATCACAAAAAGTCATGCAAGCCATCGGTATGCATTACGATCCGCTGGCAGATTTTGAACACCCCAAGGTCGCAGCCGATGACCCGCTGCGCCATCATGTTTTGTACCGCATCACCCGCGCCCAATGGTTGGACACGCTGCACGGATAGGCAGCCCGGAATGCCCCGTAGATTTTAGGAGTTGCTCTATGAGCCAAGTATTGGAAGATCTGGTGGACTTGCTGACCCTGGAGCCGATCGAGGAAAACCTCTTTCGCGGCCGCAGCCAGGACCTGGGTTTTCGCCAACTGTTCGGCGGCCAAGTGCTCGGCCAGTCGTTGTCGGCTGCCAGCCAGACCGTAGAAGAAGCGCGGCACGTGCATTCCTTGCACGGTTACTTCCTGCGCCCCGGCGATGCGAAGTTGCCGGTGGTGTATTCGGTGGACCGTGTGCGTGATGGCGGCAGTTTCAGCACGCGCCGCGTGACCGCGATCCAGAAGGGCCACCCGATCTTCACGTGCACCACCTCGTTCCAGTACGACGAACAAGGCTTCGACCACCAGACCACCATGCCCGTGGTAGTGGGCCCGGAAAACCTGCCGTCGGAGCTGGAGCTGACCCAGCAACGCGCACACCTGATCCCCGAGCACATGCGCGACAAGCTGCTGTGCCCCAAGCCGATCGAAGTGCGCCCGGTCACCGAAAAAGACCCGTTCAACCCGCAGCCGTCCGACCCGGTCAAGTACGTGTGGTTTCGCGCCGACGGCGCACTGGCTGATGCGCCGGCGCTGCATAAATACCTGCTGGCCTACGCCTCGGACTTCGGCCTGCTGACCACCTCCTTGCTGCCCCATGGCAAGACCGTGTGGCAGAAAGACATGCAGGTCGCCAGCCTCGACCACGCGCTGTGGTTCCACGCCGACCTGCGTGCCGACGACTGGTTGCTGTACGCCATGGACAGCCCATGGGCCGGCAATTCCCGTGGTTTCTCCCGTGGCAGCGTGTACAACCGTGCCGGGCAACTGGTGGCGTCGGTGACCCAGGAAGGCCTGATTCGCCATCGCAAGGATTGGGCATGAGTCTGTCGGACATCAAACACTGGGTGTTCGACATGGACGGCACCCTCACGGTCGCCGTGCATGACTTCGCGGCCATTCGCGTGGCCCTGGAGATTCCGCCCGAGGACGACATCCTCACTCACTTGGCGGCGTTGCCTGCCGATGTCGCGGCGGCCAAGCATGCCTGGTTGCTGGAGCATGAGCGCGAGTTGGCGCTGGGTTCAGTTGCGGCGCAAGGCGCAGTCGATCTGGTGCGCGAGTTGGCCGGGCGTGGTTACCGCCTGGGCATCCTGACCCGCAATGCACGCGAGCTGGCGCACGTCACTCTGGACGCGATCGGCCTGGCGGACTGCTTTGCCATCAAGGACGTGTTGGGGCGTGATGATGCGCAACCCAAGCCCGACCCGGATGGCTTGCTGAAGCTGGCGGCCGCTTGGGACGTGGCGCCGAGTGAGATGGTGATGGTCGGCGATTACCGCTTCGACTTGGACTGTGGCCGAGCGGCGGGGGCGCGCACGGTGTTGGTGAATTTGCCGGAGAATCCTTGGCCGGAGTTGGCCGATTGGCATGCTGAGGATTGCTCGGTGTTGCGCCGGATGATTTAGATCGGTCTCTGACGATTCAATGTGGGAGCGAGCAAGCCCGCTCCCACCGTTTTATTTCCGTCAGTTATTGGACGAACAGCACCCGCTGGCCTTGCGGTGACGTAAACATCCCATCCCCGTTATGCCCCACCCCCGGCACCTCGACCAACGTGTGGCTCAACTGCGGATGACGCTGCTTGAGGTAGTCAAAATAGTTGTGCCCGCGAATCAGGCGATACGCGCCCTGGGTCTCGGCTGCGCAGCTTTTATCCAGCGCCGGGTGGTTCGGATCGGTGTCTTGCTGGCCCAGCAAGTAGGTGATGTTGCGTGATACATATGCCTGTTCCAGTTGCTCGGCGCTCTGCCCCTTGGCGTAGGCCGGCAGGTTCTGCAGGCCGTACTTCCAGTCGTTGAAGCCTGGGCAACTGGCCGTGTCGAATTTCACCGGGCGCTGTGGGGTGAAATAGGCGTAGGAGGATGGATTGGCCACTACGTAGCGCAGGCTGATGCCTTCGGTCTGCAGGGTTGGGTGGTCGTGGCCGGTGAGCGCGAAACGCTGCACCACCTGGCCGCCGCCGGAGTGACCGGCGACCACGATTTCCTTGAGCGCCGGGAACAGCTTGCGGTTGCCTAAGTGCTTGATGATCTGGTCGAGAGCGCCATAGGAGCTGATCTGCCCCGGACCGGTGGAGGGTTCGCCGGCCATCCAGTCGTTGCCATTCCAGTGCAGCAGCTGGTTGTCCAGGTGGTTACGCTTCACGTCGGATTCATTTAGAAACTGCGGCGCAATCACCAGTGTATGGGCGGCCTGGCCCGCATGCTCGGCGGCGTCTTCACCGCTTTGCAGGTAAGTCTGCGCATTGCGCAGGCGACCATGCACGATGATCAAGGCGCGGGTGACCTGGGGCAGCGGTTTATTCCAGTCCTGGCTTAAACCTAGACTGAGGTCTCCGGCCTCCAGGTGGAAACGATCGGGACTGACTTCTTTTACGCCATGCTCGGCGGCGAAGGCGGAACAGGTGACCAACAAACCCAGCAGCAATCCCAATCGTTTATTCATCTAAAGACTCTTGGCGGTAAAAGTGTCGCATTGAGTGATCTGGCCCTGGGCGAAGCCGGTCTTGAACCAGCGAACCCGCTGTGCCGAGGAGCCGTGGGTAAATGAGTCCGGCACCACGCGCCCCTGACCCTGTTGCTGCAAGCGGTCATCGCCGATGGCGTTGGCCGCATTCAGTGCTTCTTCAATGTCGCCGGGTTCGAGCCAGTTCAGGCGCTTTTGCGCACGGTTGGCCCATACCCCGGCAAAACAGTCGGCCTGCAGCTCCTGGCGCACCAGCAGGCCGCCGTCGCCTTGCATCTGCCGGCCTTGCTGGCGCGCCGCCTGAATCTTCGAAGAGATACCCAGCAGCGTCTGCACGTGGTGCCCGACTTCGTGGGCGATCACGTAAGCCTGCGCAAAGTCTCCGGCGGCCTGGAAGCGTTGCGACATTTCCCGGAAGAAATCCAGGTCCAGGTACACCTGCTGGTCAGCCGGGCAATAAAACGGGCCGCTGGCCGAGGTGGCCCCCCCGCAGGCGGAGTTCACCCGGCCGCGGAACAGAATCAGTTTCGGGTTCTTGTACGCCAACCCGTTTTCCTGGAACACCTGGCCCCAGGTGTCTTCGGTATCGCCCAGCACCGCGCGGACAAAATCCGCTTGCTCATCGTTGGCCGGCGGCGCCTGGCGCGATTGCGTGCTTACTGACGGCGCCTGTTCCATCTGGCCGGTCAACTGGCCGAGGATCTGCAAGGGGTCCTGGCCGGTCAGCCAGCCGATGCCGACGATCAGCACAATGGCCGTCAGGCTCAGGCCCTTGCCGCCGCCAAAGCGCATACCGCCACCGCCGCCGCCACTGTCATCGCGGGCATCCACCACGTTGTCGCTGCGTCGGCCTTTTTTCCATAGCATGGGGCAATCCTCTCGGTGAACGGTCCTACATTGATTGGGAAAGAGTATGGCCGTTAATCGCGGCAATAACCTTCGCCGGTATCGACAATCAGGCAATCCTTTTTATCCGCCAACCATTTCAAACCGGTGGCTTCACCGTTGCCGGCACTCAGTTGCTGGGGGCCGTCCGGGCGGGTAAAGGCGATGCCGTCTTCGTTGGCCTCACCCTTGAAGGTGCCGGCGTCGTCATCATCAAGGCCGTATTTCATGGTCAGCAGGTAGTGACCTCGGCCGATGCTGTCGTCCTTGGCGATGGTCAGGTAGAGGCCTTCGACGCCGATCCATTTGCCGACCCATTTGTCGGTGGGCGGGGTTTGCGGCACCAGGGTGGCTTGTACGGAAGCCGGCGCGGGTTTGGGCGCTTCCTTGGTTTCCTGATTGCAGGCGGTGAGCAGGGCAAGGGCAGAAAGAGCAAAGAGGATTTTTTTCATAGCAGCAAGGCCTTGGTTGAAAAGTGTACAACTGGACGGTCAACGTGCAGCGTTGGACTCGAAACCGGTGATTTAGTGCGCTGTTCGCACGGTGTTTGGTTATGCTCTTAGAGCAGGCTCCGACCCGGCTGCTAGATTACCGGGTTGAGCTCGACCGCGCGCCACACACGAGAATCCGATGACCGTCAGTACCCCTTTATCCGGCGTCAACCATCCCTTCAAGGGCATTTTGCTGATTGTTTTGGCGACGTTTCTGTTTTCCAGTCACGACGCCTTGTCCAAATACCTGGCGGGGTTCTACCCGATCGTGATGGTGGTGTGGGCACGTTACTTGGTGCACACCTTGTTAATGGCCGGGATTTTCCTGCCGCAGTCAGGCTTGCGCGTGCTGCGCAGCAAGCGACCCGGGATGCAGGTGGTGCGGGCGCTGTGCCTGTTGGGCACCAGTCTGTTTTTTACGGCGGCGCTGCATTACATCCCGCTGGCGGAAGCCACGGCGGTGAACTTCCTCGCGCCGATCCTGGTGACGGCGCTGTCGGTGCCGCTGCTCGGTGAACACGTGACTCGTGGCCAATGGCTCGCGGTGATCTGCGGGTTTGTCGGCGTGCTGATCATCATCCACCCCGGTGGCGAACTGTTCACTCCGGCGGTGTTGCTGCCGCTGTGTTCGGCGCTGTTCTTCTGCTTCTACCAACTGCTCACGCGCATTCTCAGCCAATACGACACGCCCACCACCAGCAACTTCTTTGCTGGCCTGTGCAATACCTTGGTAATGAGTGCGATGGTGCCGTTCTTCTGGCAGATCCCCACGCTATGGCATGGCGCATTGATGCTGGCGCTGGGCACCTGTGGCATGACCGCACACTTGATGCTGACCCAGGCGTTCCGCTTCGCGGCGCCGGCCTTGCTGGCGCCGTTCGGCTATTGCCAGATCGTGTTCGCGGGGTTGTTGGGCTGGCTGGTGTTCAACCATACCCCCGATGTGACCACGGTGGTCGGCATCGGGGTGATCTGCATGAGCGGGTTGGCCGCTGCCTGGCAGCAGCGGCGTAGGTAGAGTCAGACGTCTACGGTGGGAATCTTGCGTGGCGCCATGAAGTACATCCAGGTCAGCGCAATGAAGTACATCGCCGGGATCAGGGTGAACAACACGGTGTAGTTGTTGTTGGTCACGGTCAGGATGTGGCCGACGATCTGGGTCATGAACATGCCGCCAATCGCCGCGCACATGCCGCCGAAGCCGAACACCGTGCTCATCATGTGCTTGGGCGTGTAGTCCATCACCAGGCTCCAGATGTTGGCGGTCCAGGCCTGGTGCGCACCGATCGCCAGGGAGATGGCAAACACTGCGACCCACAACTGGCTAGAGCCGGCGGCCATGATCACGCCGACGATGCAGCAGGCAAACAGCAGCATCGACAGCAGGCGCGCCTTGATCGAGTTCATGCCACGACCGATCAGGAACGACGACAGAATCCCGCCCCCCACGCTGCCGAAGTCGGCCGTCAGGTAGATGATGATCAGCGGAATGCCCATTTGGGTCACGTTGATGCCCAGGTTGTATTGTTGGTTCAGGAACGGCGGCAGCCAGTACAGGTAGAACCAGAACACAGGCGCGGTCAGTGCGTAGGCGATGGCGAAGGCCCAGGTGCCGCGCATGCGCAGGATGCGGCTGAACGGTACGCCTGGTTGTTCCGGTTCGACTTGCTGTTGCACGTAGTCCAATTCGGATTGTTTAACTGTCGGATGGTCTTCCGGGTTGTAGTACTTCAAACCCCAGAACACCAGCCAGATCGCGCCAAGCGATGCCATGCACAGGAACGCTGCCTGCCAGCCCCACACGTGGAGGATCAATGGCAGCAGCATCGGCGTCATCATCGCGCCAACGTTGGTGCCGGCGTTGAAGATACCGGTGGCCACCGCACGTTCACCCGCCGGGAACCACAACCGCGTGGTCTTGACGCACGCCGGATAGTTGGCGGCTTCGGTCAACCCGAGGATAAAGCGACACACCATAAAGCCGACTGCCGAGGTCGCCAGGCCGTGGGCGCCAGTCGCCAGGCTCCACAACAGCACCGCGCAGAAGAACACGCGTTTTACGCCGACCCGGTCGATCAAGCGGCCCTGCAGCACAAAGCCGATGGCGTAGCCGACCTGGAACCAGAAGTTGATGTTGGCGTAGTCCATCGCCGTCCAGCTCATCTCCTTGGCGAGGATCGGCTGCATGACGCCCAGCGCGGCGCGGTCGATGTAGTTGAGGGTGGTGGCGAAAAACACCAGGGCCAACATGCCCCAGCGCGTTTTGCCCACGGCGAGGGCGCCGCGGATCTTGTCGCCGATGCCGGCGTGCGGGGTGCCGTGGCGCGCGGCCAGGGCGGAGTTTTGCAGAGGCATGAGGTCGTACCCGTTTTTTGAAATTTTTATGGTGTGTTCTGGGTCTGTTACGTCATCGATGGTGCGCAGTGGCTAAAAAATCGTCAATTCGCCAAAGGGGCATAGTGTTCGATAATCGCACCAAAAACTAACTGGTTCGTACATTTTAATTGCTGCGGTTAGGCTAGGGGCGAATAATTTGCCATAAACAACAATTGCCGGGAGTCGCCCATGCAACGTTCCATCGCCACTGTTTCCTTGAGCGGAACCCTGCCGGAAAAGCTCGAAGCCATTGCCGCCGCCGGGTTCGATGGCGTCGAGATCTTTGAGAACGACTTGTTGTATTACGACGGCAGCCCCCGCGAAGTTAGGCAAATGTGTGCCGACCTCGGCATTGCCATCACCTTGTTCCAACCGTTCCGCGACTTTGAAGGCTGCCGCCGCGACCGCCTGGCGCGCAACCTGGAACGTGCCGAGCGCAAATTCGATTTGATGCAGGAACTGGGCACCGACCTGGTGCTGGTGTGCAGCAATGCCTCGGCCGACAGTGTGGGTGACGAGCGTATTTTGCTGGATGACCTGAGCCTGCTCGCCGAACACGCCGGCCGCCGTGGCCTGCGTATTGGCTACGAAGCGTTGGCCTGGGGCAAGCACGTGAACACCTGGCAGCAGGTCTGGAACCTGGTGCGTCAGGTCGATCACCCCAGCCTCGGCGTATTGCTCGACAGCTTTCACACCCTGTCGCTCAAAGGCGACCCGAGTGCGATTGCCGAGATCCCCGGCGACAAGATCTTCTTCGTGCAAATGGCCGACGCGCCGATCCTGGCCATGGACGTGCTGGAGTGGAGCCGGCATTTCCGCTGCTTCCCCGGCCAAGGCGAATTCGACCTGGCGGGGTTCCTTGCGCCGATCATCAAGAGTGGTTACACCGGGCCGCTGTCCCTGGAGATTTTCAACGACGGCTTCCGCGCCGCGCCGACCCGCGCGAATGCGGCGGATGGCCTGCGCTCCTTGCTGTACCTGGAAGAGAAAACCCGCGAGCGCCTGAAGCAGGAAGCCCCTGCACAGCCTGTCGAGATTCTGTTCGATACCCCGGCCGCCAGCGAGTACGACGGCATCGAGTTCCTTGAATTTGCCGTGGATGAAAGCCTCGGCGCCAAGCTGACCGTCTGGCTGGAGCGCCTGGGGTTCGTCAAGGCCGGGCAGCATCGCTCCAAGAGCGTGAGCTTGCTGCGCCAAGGTGATATCAACCTGATCCTCAACTGTGAACCCTATTCCTTCGCCCACAACTTCTTCGAGGCTCATGGACCGTCGTTGTGCGCCACGGCGATTCGGGTCAAGGACAGCGCCAAGGCCCTGGAGCGGGCGGTGGCGTACAAAGGCCAGCCGTATCGCGGCCTGGTCGGGCCCAATGAGCTGGAACTGGCGGCGGTACGTGCGCCGGATGGCAGCCTGATTTACCTGGTGGACCAGAGTGAAGGCGGCCTCTACGACACTGACTTCAACCTGCAACCTACCGCCTCATCCAGCGGCGGCTTGCTGCGCATCGACCATATGGCCATGGCGTTGCCGGCCGACAGCCTCGACAGTTGGGTGCTGTTCTACAAGAGCCTGCTGGATTTCGAAGCCGACGACGAAGTGGTGCTGCCCGACCCCTACGGTCTGGTGAAAAGCCGTGCCCTGCGCAGCCGTTGCAGCTCGATCCGCCTGCCGCTGAACATCTCCGAGAACCGCAACACCGCGATTTCCCACGCGCTGTCGAGCTATCGCGGCTCCGGCGTGCACCACATTGCCTTCGACTGCGCGGATATTTTCGCCGAGGTGCGCCGCGCCAAAGAGGCGGGTGTACCGCTGCTGGATATCCCGCTCAACTACTACGACGACCTGGCGGCGCGTTTCGATTTCGATGACGAGTTCCTCAGCGAGTTGGCGTACTACAACGTGCTGTACGACCGCGACGCCCAGGGCGGTGAGTTGTTTCATGTGTACACCGAGCCGTTCGAAGGGCGGTTTTTCTTCGAGATCATCCAGCGCAAGAACGGTTATGCCGGCTACGGCGCGGCCAATGTGGCGGTGCGTCTGGCGGCGATGGCAAAATCGCGCAGCGGTGCGGTGCGTCAGGCGCGTTTATAACGGCGGGTCAGGTGCTTTCTTTCAGGCCGCATCGCGGCCCATAATCACGGCCTGCATAACACTGGCCGTGAGCGCACCATGACCACCGAGGCACCTCGCAAGAGTCGTAAGAACAATCCGGAAAAGACCCGCGAAAACATACTCCAGGAAGCCATCGTCGAGTTTGTCCAGCAAGGTCTTTCCGGCGCTCGCGTGGACGCGATCGCCGAGCGTATCCACACGTCCAAGCGCATGATCTATTACTACTTCGGCAGCAAGGAGCAGTTGTACGTCGAGGTGCTGGAGAAACTCTACGGCGACATTCGCAACACCGAAACACGCATGAACCTCACGGCGCTGGAGCCCCGCGAGGCGATCCGGCGGCTGGTGGAATTCACTTTTGATCACCATGACCAGAACGTGGATTTCGTGCGCATCGTCAGTATCGAAAATATCCACAATGCCGAATATGTGAAGCGCACCGACACCATCAAGGCGATGAACAGCAAGATCCTTGAAGGGCTGGGCGAAACCTTGCGCCGTGGTGCCGAGCTGGGCTTGTTCCGGGAAGGGCTGGAGCCGTTGGACGTGCACCTGCTGATCAACTCGTTCAGCTTTTACCGAGTGTCCAACCGCCATACCTTCAGTGAGATTTTTCAGATCGATCTGTCGGATGAGGCGGTTAAACAGCGGCATCGGGACATGATTTGTGAGTCGGTGATGCGTTACTTGCAGGCTTGAGCAAGCCCGCTCCCACATTTTTTGATCCGGTTTCGGCAGTTAGGTATTCATGGCCTGGAAATGCGCCAACATACGCTGTGCATCCGGCACTTCCCCACTGAACAGCTCAAATGCCTTCACCGCCTGAAACACCGCCATGTTGCCGCCATCCAAGGTGCGGCAACCCAAGGCGCGGGCGTCGCGCAGCAGTTCGGTTTCCAGCGGGAAATACACGATCTCCGCCACCCACAATTCAGCGCGTAGCCAGGTGGCCGGAACGGGTATGCCCGGCAGCTTGGCCATGCCCATCGGCGTGGTGTTGACCAAGCCATCGGCCTCGGCCAGGGCATTTTCCAGTTGATTGCCAACTTGGGCCCGACCGGCGCCGAAGCGCTGCGCAAGGTTATCCACAAGGTCGCGGGCGCGGCTGATGTCCACGTCAAAAATACTCAACTGCTCCACACCTTCAGCCAGCAGCGCATGCGCCACCGCCGCGCCCGCACCACCTGCGCCCATCTGCACCACGCGTTGGCGTGCCACATCCTTCAGGTTGCGCCGAAAGCCTTCGGCGAACCCCAGGCAATCGGTGTTGTGGCCGATGCGCTTGCCGTCCTTGAACACCACGGTGTTGACCGCGCCAATCCCGCGGGCCTCGTCGGACAGTTCATCGAGCAGCGGTAGGATCGCCTGCTTGCACGGGTAGGTAATGTTCAGGCCGGTGAAGTGCATCAACTCGGCGGCGTCCAGCAAGTCGGGCAGGGCGTTGATGTCCAGGTGCAGCGGCTCAAGGTCGATCAGGCGATACAGGTAGCGCAGGCCTTGGGCGTCGCCTTCTTGCTCATGCAGGGCGGGCGTGCGCGAGGCCTGGATGCCAGCGCCGATCAGCCCGGCGAGGATACGCGGTTTCATCGGGCCGACCCTTTGAGCAATTGGCTGAAATGTTCCAGGGCCAGGTGGTAGCCGTGGCTGCCGAAGCCTGCGAGGACGGCCTTGGCAATGGGCGACACAAACGAGTGATGCCGGAACGCTTCACGGGCATGCACGTTGGAGAGGTGTACCTCGATCACCGGCACTTCACTGGCCACCAGCGCATCGCGAATCGCCACGGAGGTGTGGGTCCAGGCTGCCGGGTTGATCACGATACCGGCGCAACGCGCACGGGCGCCGTGAATCCAGTCGAGCAATTCGCCTTCGTGGTTGGTCTGGCGGAATTCGATTTTCAGCCCGAGCTGTTCGGCGCTGCGACCACACAGGGCGGCGACATCGGCCAGGGTTTCATAGCCGTAGGTGGCGGGTTCGCGGGTGCCGAGCAGGTTGAGATTGGGGCCGTTGAGCACCAGCACGATAGGCGACATGGGATGTATCTCCACAGTTCTTGTTAGTTGTGCAGATAAAATGTACCGGTTAGTTAATTTGGTCAATTGATGGTGACGGATGTGTTCGATTACCGAACTGTTAATCAGACCTTTCACACAAGCGGATCAGATTAGATATCAATTGAAAATCATTCTCGACAACGCTTAATATGCCCGCCTGTTTCCTTTACATTCCAGGGAGTCGGTTTGTCGGACGTGGATCTCAAGGGCCTGTTCCTCAAGCACGCCGATACCCTGCGCGGGTATCTGGCGCGCAAGGTACGGGACCCGCAGTTGGCCGCAGACCTGGTGCAGGAGAGTTTCCTGCGCCTGGCGGAAAAGCCGGCCGGCGAGCGCATCGACAACTCCCAGGGCTATCTCTATCGAACGGCGAGCAATCTGCTGATCGACCATATTCGCCAGGAAGCGCGGCGCAAGACAGACTCCGTGCCCCATGAGGCGCTGGCCGAGATTGAAGATGAAGTGGCCGGGTTGGAGGCTCAGGCAATGGCGCAGCAACAGCGACAGGCATTGAAGCAGGCACTGGCGGAATTGCCGGAACGCACCCAGCAGATTTTCCGTCTCAACCGCATCGAAGGCATGACCCACGCCCAGGTCGCCCGGCACCTGGACATCTCCGACAGCTCCGTACAAAAGCACCTGGCCAAGGCGTTGGCCTACGTGATGCAGCGCTTGCAGGACGGCGAAGTCGCGCCATCCGACGAATGAGTTACCGAAATGCGCCACTTCAGACGTCACAGCGTTACATAACGAAAAATTCGAGATTCACACGTGAATAGCCAGGGTCCGCAACAGCACAGCATTACCGAGGCGGCCGCCGAGTGGGCGGTGCGCTTGCACGCCGGAGCCCTGACCGAACAGGAGCAGGCCGAGCTGCAGCATTGGATCGCCTGCGACAGCCGCCACGAAGCGGCGTTGCGTTTTGCCGAACAGACATGGGCAGCATTGGGCGATGTGTATAAGGAAGATCCCGTGCACCGCCAGCGCCCGTCAGTGGCGCCTGCGGCTGTGCGCCGAACCCAACGGCGCAGGCCATGGCAACGTGCGGCCGTCGTCGCGTTGGTCGTGGTGGTGGCGGGTGTTGGCTGGGTGCGCGGGCCGCAGGTGTTGCTGCGCATGCAAGCGGACTACATCACCGCCAAAGGCGAGGTGCGCACCGTGCACTTGGCCGACGGCAGCAAGGTCGAGCTGGATTCGGCCAGCGCCATCCGCCTGGACTACGACGGCGTGCAACGTCGCATCAGCCTGCTCCAGGGTTCGGCAATCTTTGACGTGGCGCCCATGGTCGGCGAGGAAACCCGGCCGTTCGTGGTGCAGAGTGCCGGTGGGCAAACCCGCGCGCTGGGCACGCGGTTTGTGGTGGAGCGTGAAGACGACAGCCAAGCGTGGGTCGGCGTGCTGGAACACAGTGTTGAGGTGTCCCTGAGCGCAACGCCGAAAAAGGGGCCGTCCGACAGGGTGGTCCAGGAAGGCCTGGCCGTACGCTACAGCCCTCAGCAAGGCATCGTCCCCTTGGACCAACTCGATGTTGCGCGCGCCACCAGTTGGCGGCGCGGTGTGTTGATCTTTGATCGCCAGCCGTTGGCCAACGTCATCGAGCAACTCAACCGCTACCGTCCCGGGCGCGTGGTGTTGGCCGACTCGGCGTTGGGCGAGCGTGAAGTCAGCGGCGTGTTCCGCCTCGATATGCTCGACACCGCCCTTGCCACACTTACCCAGGAACTCCAGGTGCAACGCCTGGACCTGGCTGGCCTCAGCCTGATCTATTGATGACCCGGTGGGGCCTGCTCCCACCGCTTGAAATCCCTCTTCCTGAAAAACTTTCAAAAACCCTTACTGACTTCCCGCGCCTCGTACGTCTTGCTAGGTGAGAAGCATTCGCATAAACAAAAAACGCTTAGCGCAGGGAACAACAGAAATGTCAGCACTCAATAAGGGGCGTATCACCGTTAGCCGGTTAGCCCTGGCCATCCACTTGGGCCTGTTCGCCGCTGCGGCCCCGGTGTACGCCGCGCAACCTCAGGCGAAGGCTGCACAACCGGCCGTGCTGATGATCGATATCCCTGCGCAATCCTTGGGCAGTGCGGTGCTGGCGTTCGCCGACCAGGCCGGCCTGCAAGTGCTGTTCGACAGCCAGCGTCTGGAAGGCTTGCAGAGTACGGCGGTGAAAGGGCAGTACAGCGTGCAGGAAGGCTTGGCGCGTTTGTTGGGCAATGCACCGGTGGAGTACCGCTTCAACGGCGAGCGCCAAGTCACCCTGACCCGCGTTGAGCAGAGCGGCGCCGCCTTGGCGCTGGGAACCACCACGATCACCGGCCTGCACCCCAACGACTGGGTGTATTCATCGCCCCGCTCGGTGAGTGTGGTCGGGCGCGAGCAATTGGATCGAAACCCGCCCCGGCACGCCGCTGAAATGCTGGAGGAGGCACCGGGCGTCTACTCGGCGGTCAGCCAGCAAGACCCTGGTTTGTCGGTGAATATTCGCGGCATCCAGGACTACGGCAGGGTCAACATGTCGGTGGACGGCATGCGCCAGAACTATCAGCAAAGTGGCCACCAGCAACGCAACGGCACGCTGTATGTCGACCCGGAGTTGCTGTCTGAAGTGGTGATCGAGAAGGGCGCCACTTCGACGATGGGCGGGGCGGGAGTGATCGGCGGGGTCGCCAACTTTCGCACCGTGGAAGCGGCGGACCTGCTCAAGGGCGGCAAGGAAATCGGCGGGCGTATCCGCTTGACCACAGGGCTGGGCGGGCGCAGCAACGGCACGCACTTTATCGGCAGCTCGGCGTTTGCCGTGGGCACCGACGTGTGGGACATGTTGGTGGCGGCCAGTGAGCGCCACCTCGGTGACTATAAGCCCGGCACCAAGGGCAGCATTGGCGAGCTGCGCACCGGCAGTTCCTTCCTGCCGGCCAGTGAAGACCGGATCAAGCATTCCACTGTGGAATACACCGGTTCGGTCATGCGTTCGCGACTGCTCAAGCTGGGTCTCAACTTGCCAGTGGATCAGCGTTTGCAACTGAGCTACCTGACCACCGAAGTCGGCTACGACGACGTCAACATGATGACCGCCGAAAAAGCCCAGCTCTGGGAGAAGCTCGGCAGCAGTGACGTCACGGCGCAGAACTTCGCGCTGGACTACAGCTACACGCCGGACAACCCGCTGATCGATTTCAAGGCCAAGCTGTATTACGTCGATACCCGCAATGATCAAACCACGCTGACCCGTGGCAGCAGCAAGGGCTACGACGTCACTTACCAGACCAACACCTATGGTTTCCAGGCGCAGAATATTTCGACCTTTGCCTTGAGCGAACTGTCCGTGATCAAGGTCAACTATGGCCTGGAGTTTTTCTACGACAAGGTCCGCCCGGACTCCAACCAAATGGTGGCCGCCGACTCGGCCGTGACGGCCTCTGCGGCGGAAAGCATCACGCCCAGGGGCGACCGGGCGATGGGCAGCCTGTTCACTCGCCTGGACTACGACTACGACAATTGGCTGAACCTCAACGCCGGGTTGCGCTACGACCGCTATCGTCTGCGGGGCGAAACCGGTTTGAACACCCGTACGTTCATCATTGGCACCACGCGGCAAGTTGGCTTGCCCATGACGTATGACGTGGATCGGGAAGAGGGGCATTTTTCGCCGACCTTCGGCCTGTCGATCAAGCCCGGCGTGGACTGGCTGCAACTCTTTGCCACGTACGGCAAGGGCTGGCGCCCGCCGGCAGTCACCGAATCGTTGGTCAGCGGTCGGCCCCATGGCGGGGGCTCCGAGTCGATCTTCCCCAACCCCTACTTGAAGCCTGAGACGTCCACGTCCTGGGAGGTTGGCTTCAATGTATTGAAGGAGGACCTGCTGTTCTCCGAAGACCGTGTGGGCATGAAAGTGTCCTACTTCAACACCCGCGTGGACGACTTTTCCTATATGGCCCTGGGGGTGCAGCCGCCGGGTTATGGCATCGCCAATATCGGCAATGCGGCGTATGTGAATAACCTGGAGACCACCCGTTTTCGCGGCCTTGAATACCAGTTGGATTACGACGCCGGGTTCGCCTACGGCCAGTTCAACTACACGCGCATGCTCGGCAGCAATAAATTCTGCAGCAAGACCGCGTGGCTGGGCGGTGTGACCAAGATCCAGAAAGGGCCCGGCAGCCGGGCGCCAGTCACTGCGATGGTGCCCGACGATGTGGCCAATGCGGGGCAGAGCTGCAGTGCGATCCTGGGCTCCTCCGAGCACATGCCGATGGACCGCGGCACTGCGACGCTGGGCGCGCGCTTCCTTGAGCGTAAGTTGGATGTGGGCGTTCGCGCTCGCTATAGCGGCGGTTACTACGTCAAAGGCGGCGCGGGTGTGACCACCTCGCAAACCGGCGTTTACCCGGCCGACTGGAAGCCCTACACCGTTTATGACCTCTACAGCAGCTACCGCGCCACCGACCAGTTGACCCTGCGCCTGGCCATGGAAAACGTCACCGACCGCGCCTACCTGGTGCCGTTGGGCGACGTGTTGGCCTTCACCCTGGGGCGTGGGCGCACCTTGCAGGGCACCGTTGAATATCAGTTCTGACCGATTTTGCCCAGTGACGGGCAAAACCACAGCAGGCAGTGGCTTGCTGTGGAGATACCACCCCATGACTTGGAGTTTTGCATGAGCATTTCTATTTCATACAGCACGGCCTACGCCACTAACACCGTTGCCCAGTACCTGAGCGACTGGTCGGCTTACTTTGGTGACCTGAACCACCGTGAGGGTTCGGTTAAAGAAGGTTCGAACACTGGTGGTTTCAATCCTGGCCCGTTCGACGGCACCCAATACGGTGTGTCGAGCACTGTCAGCAACGCGGCAGTGGTTGCTAACGGTGACCTGCATTACACCTTGTTCAATCCGCCGTCGCACACCTTGTGGGGTTCGATCGACTCCCTGGACCTGGGCACTGTCCTGACGGGCGGTGCGGCCGGCGGTACCTACAGCCTCGCCGAGCAGGAAGTCAGCTTCACCAACCTGGGCCTGTCGAGCCTGCAATCCGAAGGCCGTGACGGCCAGGTGCACAAAATCGTGTACGGCCTGATGAGCGGCGACAGCTCGGCACTGGCGTCGGCGATCGACTCCCTGCTCAAGGACATCGACCCAAGCCTGTCGATCAACTCGACGTTCGACCAACTGGCGGCTGCCGGTGTGGCCCATGTGGATTCGGCTGCGGTCGCAGCGTCCGATGTGGCGCTGGTGGGCGTGCAAGATGTGCCTCAGGACTTCGCCCTGGCCGCTTAAGCAAAAAAGCGAATGGCAGATCGCTCTCCCATTCGCCGTTTTACACACCGCTGTCGCCAAGCCTTCTAACTCTTCAGCGACGGCGGTGCCGAATTCTGCGCAGCGTCGCTTTGCCTGTCAACGCAGCGGCGCTGCCCGCTCAACCCCATGAGAATCCCCAGATGCGCCACGCCGGCAACGAAACCCTGGCCGCCCTCACGGCCTATAAAAGTGGCTTCTTCAACATCGGCCTGTTCTCGGCGGTGATCAACCTGCTGATGCTCGCTCCGGCGCTGTACATGTTGCAGGTGTACGACCGGGTGCTGGCCTCGGGCAATGAGATGACCCTGTTGATGCTGACGCTGATGATCCTCGGCCTGTTCGGCCTGATGGGCGCGTTGGAATGGGTGCGCAGCCAGGTGGTGATCCGCCTCGGTACGCAGATGGACATGCGCTTGAACCAGCGGGTGTACGACGCCGCGTTCGAAGCGCAACTCAAGGGCGGCACCCAGGCGGCGGGCCAGGCGTTGCATGACCTGACCACGCTGCGCCAGTTCGCCACCGGCCAGGCGTTGTTCGCGTTCTTCGATGCACCTTGGTTTCCGGTGTACCTGCTGGTGATTTTTCTGTTCCATCCCTGGCTCGGTGTGTTGGCGCTGGTCGGCGCGCTGCTATTGATCGTGCTGGCATGGGTCAACCATCACGTCAGCCAGGCGCCGATGGCCTTGGCCAGCCAACTGTCCATCAGCGCCAGCCAGCAGGCCACGGCCAACCTGCGTAATGCCGACACCATCGAAGCCATGGGCATGCTCGCCACGTTGCGTGCGCGTTGGTTCGGCCAGCATCAGGCGTTTTTGGCGCAGCAGAACCTGGCGAGTGAGAAGACCGCCACCGTTACCGCGTGGTCCAAGGGCGTGCGCCTGGCGTTGCAATCCCTGGTGCTGGGCCTGGGCGCCCTGCTGGCAGTGCAGGGCGAAATCACGCCGGGGATGATGATTGCTGGCTCGATCCTGATGGGCCGCGTGCTGAGCCCTATCGACCAGTTGATCGGCGTGTGGAAACAGTGGGGTTCGGCGCGCCTGGCCTTCGATCGGTTGTCGCAGATGCTGGCGGCGAATCCCGCGCGCCCGCAGCGCATGGCGCTGCCGGTGCCCAAAGGCCAACTGAGCGTCGAACAAATCAGCGCCTTTGCCCCCGGCAGCCGTCGGCCCGCGCTGGCCAATCTGGGCTTTAATCTGGCCGCCGGCGAAGTCCTGGGCGTAATCGGGCCGTCGGGCTGCGGCAAATCAACCCTGGCGCGGATACTGGTAGGCGCTTGGGCGCCCCTGGCCGGCAAGGTGCGGCTGGACGGTGCCGATCTGGCCTTGTGGGATAAGCAGCAATTGGGCCCGCACATCGGCTATCTGCCTCAAGACATCCAGCTATTCGCCGGCAGCATCGCGGAAAACATCGCGCGGTTTGCTGAGGTCGATGCGGATAAAGTCCTCGCGGCGGCACAAATGGCTGGCGTGCATGAGCTGATCCTGCAACTGCCCCAAGGCTATGACACGCAATTGGGAGAGGGCGGCGCCGGGCTGTCCGGTGGCCAGAAGCAACGCGTCGCGCTGGCCCGTGCGCTGTACGGCCTGCCCGCGCTGCTCGTGCTGGATGAGCCCAACGCCAACCTTGATGAAGTCGGCGAGCAAGCTCTGCTCCAAGCGATCACCCAGCTCAAGCAGCAGCGCCGAACAGTGATCCTGATCACCCACAAACCCAACGTACTGACGCTGACCGACCAGTTGCTGATCCTCAAGGAAGGTCAGCTGCAGGCCTTCGGGCCGACGGCGCGTGTGCTGGAGGCACGGCAGAAACCGGCAGCGCCCAAGCCGGTATCGACCATGAGCATGAGCTACCGCCTCGGTGAAGGAAAACAGGCATGAACCAGAGCAAACCTGTGTTGGTCAGCGACGCACCAAGCAACGTGCTGGCGCTGGATGACAAAAAGTACTCGCGCCTGGGCTGGCTGTTGGTACTCGGCGGTTTTGCCGGCTTCCTCGGCTGGGCCGCGTTGGCACCGTTGGACAAGGGCGTGGCAGTGCCGGGCAAGGTCATGGTGTCGGGGCATCGCAAGACCGTGCAGCACCCGGCCGGGGGCATTGTCGAGCGTATCGACGTGCGCGACGGTGACGTGGTTAGCGCGGGCCAGGTGTTGTTGCGCTTGAAGGAAACCCCGTTGCGCGGGCAGATGCAGTCCCTGCGCAGCCAGTACCTGGCGTCCCTGGCCAGCGAGGCGCGCTTGAGCGCCGAAAGTGAAGGGTTGTCGGCGATCACCTTCGGCCCCGAATTGCTCAACGATCCGGAGGCGGCGGCCACCCTGAGCCTGCAACGGCAGTTGTTCAATAGCCGCGCCCAGGCCTTGGCCACCGAGCAACAAGGCCTGCGTGAAACCATCGCCGGGGCCGAGTCGCAACTGCGGGGCACGCGGGATTCGCAAGCAAGCAAAGTCCAGCAGCGCGCGGCGTTGAATGAGCAACTGCAGGGCCTGCGTGAGTTGGCGCGGGGGGGGTACATTCCACGTAATCGCCTGCTCGACAGTGAGCGACTCTACTCACAGATCGACGGCGCCATCGCCGAGGACTACGGTCGCATCGGCCAACTGCAACGCCAGGTGATGGAACTGCGCCTGCGCATCCGCCAGCTCGGCGAAGACTTTCAGAAAGACCTGCGCGGCCAGTTGGCCGAGACCCGCACCCGCAGCGATGACCTGCGCAATCGCCTGGCGTCGGCCGAGTTCGAATTGGCCAACAGCCTGGTGCGTGCGCCCGCAAGCGGCGTGGTGGTGGGGTTGGACGTTTACACCGAAGGCGGCGTGATCAAGCCCGGCCAGGCGCTGATGGACATCGTGCCCCAGGGCGAGCCCTTGCTGGTGGAGGCGCGGGTGCCGGTGCAGATGGTCGACAAGGTGCACCCCGGCCTGCCGGTGGAACTGATGTTCTCGGCCTTCAACCAGTCCACCACACCTCGGGTGGCCGGCGAGGTGACATTGGTCTCGGCGGACCGCCAGGTCGATGAGCGCACCGACGAGCCCTATTACACGCTGCGCGCCCAAGTCAGCGCGGCCGGCATGCAGCAATTGGACGGCGTGCAGATCCGCCCGGGCATGCCGGTGGAAACCTTCGTCAAGACCGGCGAGCGCTCGATGCTCAACTACCTGTTCAAACCCCTGATGGATCGCACTCATATGGCCCTGGTGGAAGAATGAAGGCGCTGTTGTTGACCTTGTGTTTCGGTTGTTCCTCGGCGGCGCATGCCCTGGGTTTGCTGGATGCCTACGACTTGGCCCTGCGCAATGATCCGACGTTTCAGGCCGCGATACAGGAGCGTGAAGGCGGTGAAGAAAACCGTGCGATCGGTCGGGCCGCGTTGTTGCCGAACTTGTCGTGGAGCTATAACAACTCGCGCAACGAGTCCGAAGTGACGGCGGGAGATGTCAAAAGCGACCGTGATTACCGCAGTTATGCGTCGACCCTGACCTTGCAGCAACCGCTGCTGGATTACGAAGCCTACGCGCGTTTTCGTCAGGGCACCGCCCAGGCGTTGATGGCCGACGAGCGCTTTCGCGGCAAGAGCCAGGAACTGGCGGTGCGGGTGCTCAATGCTTACAGCCAGGCGTTGCTGGCCCAGGAGCGTATCGAGTTGAGCCGTGCACAGAAACGCGCGTATGCCGAGCGCCTGCAATTCAATGACCGCCTGCTCAAAGGCGGCGAAGGCACGCGCACCGATGTGCTGGAAACTCAGGCGCGGCTGAGCCTGGCCCAGGCCGAAGAAATCGAATCGCAAGACGCCCAGGACAGTGCCCTGCGCGAGCTGGAAGCCATTGTCGGCCAACCGCTGCAAATCGAAGAACTGGCGCCGCTGACGCGCCAATTCGAGATTGCGCCCCTGGAGCCCAATCGTTTCGAGACCTGGCGTGAACTGGCCATGGCCAACAACCCTGAACTCAAATCCCAGCACCACGCCTTGGACGTGGCCTCCTATGAAGTGGAGCGCAAACGCGCTGGTCACCTGCCCAAGGTCAGCCTGTACGCCACCAGCCGCCAGACCAACTCCGACTCGGAAAGCAGCTACAACCAAAAGTACGACACCAACACCGTCGGCATCCAGGTCAGCCTGCCGCTGTTTGCCGGTGGCGGCGTATCGGCCTCCACGCGGCAGGCGGCGAACCAGCTGTCCCAGGCCCAGTACGAGCTGGACGCGCAAACCTCGGCCACGCTGGTGGAGTTGCGCAAACAGTTCAACCTCAACACCAGCGGCGCGGCCAAAGTGCGTGCTTATGAAATGGCCGTCAGCTCTGCTACGGCTTTAGTCGCTGCGACGAAAAAGAGTGTGGCCGGCGGTGAGCGGGTCAACCTCGACGTGCTCGACGCAGAACAACAACTCTTCACCGCCCGCCGCGACCTGGCAAACGCGCGACATGCGTATCTGCTGGCGAGGATCCAGCTGAAGTATTACGCGGGGTTGCTGAGCGAGCAGGACTTGCGGGCCTTGGCGGGGTATTTCCAGCCTTCGGCATGAGTGGTTACAACCCGGCATTCGCCGGGTTTTTTGTGCTTACTAATCTGTGAATCAGCTTCGGGAAATGGAGCCGGTTGTCGGGTGACAGGGGAAAATTGTTACCAGGCGGAAAATAACCTAACGGATGGGTTACGATGAGAGTAGGCACTTACAAAGGATATGTGATTTCGGTGTTTATCAGGGATGAGCACTGCCCGCCCCATGTACATGTGTGGGGGAACGAATGGGATGCGCGTTTTCGTTTCAGCTTTCTGCATGGGGAAGTGGAGTTGTGGGACGTAGAGCCTGAGCGACGGCAACCACCCATGGCGGTTTTGAAAGAAATACGCGGGGCGATCATGCAGCGGCACTACCTGGCGCGGGCACGCAGGATCTGGTGGGAATACCTGCAGACGGTCTGCCTGGAGAATCACTCCTGGGATTGGGAGGCGCGCGAGGTGTTGCCTGGGCTCATCATTCAGCCGGGTGTTTATGTTATCGCGCGCGCCCGGCACGATGTTGTGGGGCAGAAAACAATTTTGAAGCTGGTCAGGGCGCCGGGTTTTGTGGAGATTGAACTATGAAGCAAATCGTAAAAGCCAAAGCTGTACCCTATAAACCACTCACTGAGGCCGACGTCGAAAAGGCGATAGCCCGAGGGCGCAAGACACGGCACCTTTATGCCCGCGCCAGTTCTGTGCGTTATGAAGACAACTGCATTTCCATCGGCTTCAGCGACGGCAGTCGCGTTGTACTGCCGGTGGCTGGCCTGCCCGAGTTCGCGGGGTTTTCCTTGGAGGACTTTGCGCAACTGGAAGTCGGCTTTGGCGGCAAGGCGCTGTGCTGTGAGGCCCAGGACCTGGATGTTTCGGTCACGGGCCTGATCGCCACCAGCAAACCGCTGATGGACCTGGCCACCAGCCTGGTCGCCTCGCGCAATGGCCGCAAAAGCAGCGCTGCCAAAGCCGCCGCCGCCCGCGCCAATGGCAAGAAGGGCGGACGGCCGCGCAAGAAAGAACCAGAGGACGTTGAGTTACCGCCGGGTCAATAACACCCCAGACTCCATATGGTGGGTCCACGGGAACTGGTCAAACAGCGCACACTGGGTAATCTTGTGCGTGTCGTGCAGTTGCGCAATATTCGCCGCCAAGGTCTCCGGGTTGCAGGAGATGTACAGGATGTTGTCGAAGCGTCGGGTCAGTTCGCAGGTGTCCGGGTCCATGCCGGCGCGCGGTGGGTCGACGAAGACGCTGCCGAATTCGTAACTCTTCAAATCGATACCGTGCAGGCGACGAAACGGACGCACTTCGTTCAGCGCTTCGGTGAGTTCTTCGGCAGAGAGACGCACCAGCGTGACGTTATCTACCGCGTTTTCATCGAGGTTGCTCAGGGCTGCATTCACTGAGGTCTTGCTGATTTCGGTAGCCAGTACTTTGCGTACACGCGTAGCCAGGGGCAGGGTGAAGTTGCCGTTGCCGCAATACAACTCCAGCAGATCATCCGGGCGATCACCCAGGGCTTCATAAGCCCAGTTGAGCATCTTCTGGTTCACCGTGCCGTTGGGCTGGGTGAAGGCGCCCTCAGGTTGGCGGTAGCTGAAAGTGCGGCCGCCGACGTCGAGTTTTTCCACCACGTAGTCATGGCCAATCACATCGCGCTTGCCCTTGGAGCGGCCGATGATGCTGACATTCAAGTCAGCCGCCAGCTGGTTTGCGGCGGTGTGCCAATGCTCGTCCAGCGGGCGGTGATAGCACAGGGTGATCATCGCGTCGCCGGCCAGGGTGGTGAGGAACTCCACCTGGAACAGCTTGTGGCTCAGGGCTGCACTGGCTTGCCAGGCGGCCTTGAGTTGCGGCATCAACTGGTTGATGCGCAGGCTGGCGATGGGGAATTCTTCGATCAGGATCGGCGTGCGCTTGTCGTCCTGGGAGAACATCGCGTAGTGGCGCTCACCGCCTTCGCGCCACAGGCGGAACTCCGCGCGCAGGCGGAAGTTCTGCCGCGGCGAGTCGAAGATCTGCGGCTCTGGCGCGTCGAACGGGGCCAGAAGGTCACGCAAACGCGTGACCTTGTCTTGCAGTTGAGCGGTGTAGCTTGCGGCGTCAAAAGTCATGCGTTGAACCAGCCCAGCTTGATCACAAACAGAATCGACAGAATCACCAGTGCCGGGTTCAGCTCACGGTAGCGGCCCGAAAGCAGCTTGATGGCGGTCCAGGCGATGAAACCGAAGGCGATGCCGTTGGCAATGGAATAGGTGAAAGGCATTGCCAGGGCGGTGACCACCACTGGCGCTGCAACCGTGATGTCGTCCCAGTCGATTTCGGCCAGGCCCTGGGTCATCAGCACCGCCACGAACAGCAGTGCTGGCGCGGTGGCGTAGGCCGGTACGCTGGCGGCCAGTGGCGAGAAGAACAACGCCAGCAGGAACAGGACCGCAACCACGATGGCGGTCAAGCCGGTACGGCCACCAGCGCTCACGCCCGCAGCCGATTCGATGTAGCTGGTGGTGGTCGAAGTACCCAGCAGTGAGCCGGCCATGGCGGCGGTACTGTCGGCGATCAGTGCACGGCCCATTTTTGGCATATGGCCGTCCTTGCCCATCAGGCCGGCACGCTTGGCCACGCCGATCAGGGTGCCGGAGTTATCGAACAGGTCCACGAACAGGAACGCGAAGATCACACTGACCAAGCCGATATCCAACGCGCCTTTGATATCCAGCTGCAGGAAGGTCGGGGCCAGGGACGGTGGTACCGAGGTCACACCGATGAACGGGGTGAAGCCCAATACGATGGAGGCGATGGTCACCGCCAGGATGCCGATCAGCACCGCACCGCGCACGGCCAGGGCCTCCAGTGCAACGATCAGCACGAAACCGAGGGTAGCCAGGATCGGCGCAGGTTGTTTCAGGTCGCCCAGGCCGACCATGGTGGCTGGGTTGCTGACCACGATCCCGGCGTTGTGCAGGGCGATCAATGCCAGGAACAGGCCGATACCGGCGGCAATCGCCGAGCGCAGCGGCAGTGGGATAGCATTGATGATCCATTCACGAATACGGAAGATCGACAGCAGGAAGAACAGCACCGCCGAGATAAACACCGCACCCAGCGCAACCTGCCAGGTATGGCCCATGTGCAGGACCACGGTGTAAGTAAAGAAGGCGTTGAGGCCCATGCCGGGCGCGAGGGCGATCGGGTAGTTGGCGATCAGGCCCATCACGGTCGAACCGATGGCGGCCGCCAGGCAGGTCGCGACGAACACCGCGCCTTTGTCCATGCCGGTCTCGCCGAGGATGCTCGGGTTCACGAACAGAATGTAGGCCATGGCCAGGAATGTCGTGATGCCCGCGAGAATCTCGGTGCGCACGTTGGTGTTGTGTGCCTTGAGTTGAAACAGCTTTTCCAGCATGCCTGCTCCCAGTGACGCGCTGTGGCGTCGTGATTTGTTGACCTCTAAGTCAAAGCACAAACTGCGCCAAGCGCCTGTGGTTTCAGAGAGGATCGGAAAAAGCGGCGCATCATACCAGCAGCCGAGGCCTTGAGGCATACTGCGCCGACGTTTAAACCAAGGTCATTTGCAGCATGAAAAACGCCAGCCCGTGGAGTCTAGCCCTGATCCCCTGTATCAGCCTGTTGCTCGGCGCAGCACCGGCCTGGGGCGCAGCTGCACCGCCGTTGAGCGAAGTGCGTGTGTTCCAGGTCGAGTCGGCAGCGTGTAAGGAAAGCATCCCCGAGCGCGCGCAGAGCACACAGATGTGTACGCACCGTGGGCCTACCAAGGTGTCAGTCATGGAAGTCGGCCTGGGCAACAACCCCATGGGCCGCTTTAATGGCGCAGAGCTCAATGGGCAGCGCACGGCGGTCTGCCAGGTGGGCAACATCAGCGAGGCCTGCAATGGGGCCGGCACGCTGATGGGCTACATCTATGTGTTTGACCTGAACGTGGAGGCCCAGGGCTGGTTCCAATACAGCAATTCCTCGATCAACCCCCCGCAGAACACCCTGACGACGCTGCTCAATATCCGCTGATCAATCACCTTGAACGCTCATTACCCCGGGAAGTCGTACCCCTGAGACGGCGATTTCCCTGAACGCCGCGGATGTCCACCAACCCGTGAGGTGTTTATGAGCGCAACCCCCAATGGCGCGGCGGCCCAACCGTTCGTCAGCCACTCGATACGTCTGAGCCTCAATGGCCAGGATCGCCAACTGGATGTATTGCCCTGGACCACATTGCTCGACCTTCTGCGCGAGCAACTCGACCTTGTCGGCAGCAAAAAAGGCTGCGACCACGGCCAATGCGGGGCCTGCACGGTGTTGCGCGATGGCAAGCGGATCAATGCCTGCCTGACCCTGGCGGTGATGTGCGACGGCGCTGAGCTGACCACTATCGAAGGCCTGGCCGACGGCGACCAGCTGCATCCGATGCAGCAGGCGTTTATCAAGCACGACGCCTTCCAGTGCGGCTACTGCACCCCCGGCCAGATCTGTTCCGCCGTGGGCCTGGCCAATGAAGGCCGTGCCCACGACACCGCACAAATCCAGGAACTGATGAGCGGCAACCTGTGCCGCTGTGGCGCCTACAGCAATATCCGCGATGCCATCGAGGAAGTCCTGGAGGGCAAATCATGAACCCCTTCCATTACAGCAGGCCGACCGGCGTGCAGGAGGCCGTGCACCTCAGCAGCGCTGCATCGCGTTTTATTGCCGGGGGTACCAACCTGCTGGACCTGATGAAAGAAAACATCAGTCGCCCCGATCACCTTATCGATATCACCGGCCTGCCGCTGCATGACATTCAGCAAACCGCCGCTGGCGGACTGTTGATCGGTGCCCTGGTCAGCAATGCCGACCTCGCCTGGCACCCGCTGATCGAACAACGTTATCCATTGCTGTCCCAGGCCATCCTCGCTGGCGCCTCGCCGCAGTTGCGCAATATGGCCAGTACCGGCGGCAACCTGTTGCAACGCACCCGTTGCTACTACTTCTATGACGCCACGGTGCCTTGCAACAAACGCGAGCCCGGTAGCGGCTGCCCGGCACGCACGGGTCTGAATCGCATTCATGCCATCCTTGGCGCCAGTGAACAGTGCGTCGCGACGCACCCTTCCGACATGTGCGTGGCGTTGGCGGCGTTGGAAGCGCGGGTGCATGTGGAGGGACGTGCAGGTGCTCGCGTTATCGAGTTTGCCGACTTCCATCGCCTGCCCGGCGATGCGCCGCAGCGTGACAACCAATTGGCTGACGATGAGCTGATTACCGCCATCGAACTGCCCGCCGACAATATGGCAAACCACAGCAACTACCTGAAAATTCGTGACCGCGCTTCCTATGCGTTCGCCCTGGTGTCCGTCGCTGCAGCTTTGGAGCTGGACGGCGACCGTATCGTCGACGCACGTCTGGCCCTGGGTGGCGTAGCCCATAAACCCTGGCGTGATCGCGCGGTGGAAGCCGCGCTGATCGGCCAGCTCGTCAGCCGCGAAACCTTCAGCCACGCCGCCGACGCGCTGCTGCAAGACGCAGAACCTCTGGAACACAACGGCTTCAAGATCAAGTTGGCGCGCCGGGGCATCATTCGTGCCCTGAGTGACGCCGCTGTTGCAGGAGAACGCCCATGACCACCATCGGCAAACCCTTGGACCGGGTCGACGGTCTGCTCAAGGTCACAGGCAAAGCGCGTTACGCCGGTGAGTTTCCCGAGGACGGCCTGCTGCATGGCAGCGTGGTGTCCAGCACCGTCGCCAAGGGCCGCGTGCTGCGTATCGACGCTTCCAGGGCGTTGGCGCTGCCGGGGGTGGTGGCGGTAATTGATCACCTCAACCGGCCAAGAATCGCCAGCTACGACGACGCTTTCCAGGACGCCGACGCCGCCGACGGCTCGCCGTTTCGTCCGCTCTACAACGACCGCGTGCTGTACAGCGGCCAGCCCCTGGCCCTGGTGATCGCCGACAACCTTGAGCTGGCGCGGCATGCCGGCTCTCTGGTGGAGATCGAGTACGAAACCGAAGCCTTCGAAACCGACCTGCTGGCCATGCAGCAACAGGCTCACGCCTCGCCGCAAACCCCGCCCAAACCCCGCGGTGACTTCCAGGCAGTATGGACCGACGCGGCCGTCAGCCTGGACGTGCACTACAGCACGCCCATCGAACACCACAACCCGATGGAACCCCACGCCAGCACGGTGCTGTATCAGCCGGACGGCACCCTGCATATCCATGACAAGACCCAGGGCCCGCAGAACTGTCAGGCCTATGTGCAAAAAGTTTTCGGCCTGGAGAAAAGCCAGGTGCGCATCTTTGCCGCGTTTGTCGGCGGCGCGTTTGGTTCCGGCCTGCGTCCGCAGTACCAATTGCCGCTGGCAGTGATGGCCTCGTTGGCGCTCAAGCGTTCGGTGCGGGTAACGCTGACGCGCCAGCAAATGTTCACGTTCGGCTATCGCCCGCGCACTCTGCAGCGCCTGCAACTCGGCGCTGCCGCTAATGGGCGCCTGCTGGCGTTGGGGCACACCGCCATTGGCCAGACTTCGCGTTTCGAAGACTTCAGTGAACACGTCGTGGAATGGAGCGGCATGCTCTACCACTGCGACAACGTGCAGCTTACTTATAAGTTGGTGCCCCTGGACGTGTTCACGCCTTTGGACATGCGCGCGCCGGGCGCCGCCCTCGGCGTGATCGGCCTGGAGTGCGCCATGGACGAGCTGGCCTGCGCACTGGGGATGGACCCGGTGCAACTGCGGCTGATCAACTACGCCGAGCGCAACCAGAACGAAGACAAGCCCTGGTCGAGCAAAGTCCTGCGCGAGTGTTACCGCGAAGGCGCCGAGCGTTTTGGCTGGAGCCAGCGCAACCCGGAACCGCGCAGCATGCGCGACGGCCGCCAGTTGATCGGTTGGGGCATGGCCGGCGGCGTGTGGGAAGCCATGCAGATGAAGGCCAGCGCCAAGGCGCACATCGATGCGCAGGGCAAGCTGACCGTCAGCAGCGCCACCACCGATATCGGCACCGGTACGTACACGGTGATGACCCAGATCGCGGCGCAGGCCAGCGGTGTGGCGGTGGAAGATGTGGCGTTTCTGCTGGGCGACTCATCATTGCCCACCGCGCCGTTGCAGGGCGGTTCATTCACGGTGTCCTCCGTCGGCACTGCCGTGCAGCAAGCCTGCGAGGCCTTGAATGCCAAGCTGCTGAACATCGCACGGCAGACTTACCCGGTGTTCAAGGACGCCGAAGCCGTGCGCTTCGAAGACGGTCTACTGCATACCGGCGACGTGAGTGTGTCACTGGCGCAGTTGGTCAAGGACAGCGGCGAAGACGCGCTGCAAGTGCAGGTCGACAGTGAGCCCGACAAAAAACGCGAGGGCTACAGCACCGCCACTCACTCAGCCGTCTTCGTCGAGGTGCAAGTGGACGAAGACCTGGGCACCATCAAGGTCCGCAGGGTGGTCAGCGCGATTGCCGCCGGACGTGTGGTCAACCCGAAGATGGCCCGTAGCCAGATCCTCGGCGGTGTCGTATGGGGCATCGGCATGGCATTGCATGAAGAAACCCAGATCGACCATCAGCTGGGGCGCTACATGAACCACAGCCTGGCGGAGTACCACATTCCGGTTAACGCCGATATTGGCGACATTGACGTGGTGTTTGTCGAAGAACACGACGAGATCGTCAACGCCCTGGGGTCCAAGGGTGTTGGGGAGATCGGTATCGTCGGGGTGGCAGCGGCGGTGGCCAATGCGATTTATCACGCCACCGGCAAGCGGGTGCGAGAGTTTCCCATCACCCTCGACAAGGTGCTCTAGACCTTCGCTTGTTCTTCCACGGGCACATGCATGCGGTCACGGTTGGCCAGGGTCGGGAACAGCTTGATCCAGACCCCGGTCACCACCAGCGTACCGATCCCGCCCATGACCACGGCGGGCACGGTGCCGAACCAGTGGGCGGTAATCCCGGATTCGAACTCGCCCAACTGGTTGGACGCGCCGATAAACAGGCCGTTGACCGCACTGACCCGCCCGCGCATTTCATCCGGCGTCTCCAGCTGCACGAACGAGGCGCGGATCACCATGCTGATCATGTCCGCCGCGCCCAGCACCACCAGCACCGCCAGGGAGAACCAGAACGAGGTGGACAGGCCAAAGGCGATGGTCGCCACGCCGAACACGCCGACGGCCGTGAACATCACGCGGCCCACATGGCGGTCCACTGAGAACCGCGCCAGCCACAGCGACATCAATAACGCGCCCACCGCCGGCGCCGAACGCAGCAGGCCCAGGCCCCAGGCGCCGGTCAACAGAATGTCTTTGGCAAACACCGGCAGCAACGCGGTGGCGCCACCCAGCAGCACGGCGAACAGGTCGAGCGAGATGGCACCGAGGATATCCGGGCGGCTGCGGATGAAGCGGATGCCAGCCAGCAGAGAATCCAAGGTGGCCTTGCCTTTGTTGAGTGGTGTCTGGCGGGCGGGCAGGTTGAGGGTCAGCATGCAGGCGATGAGGTACAGCACTACCGTGGGGCCATAGACCCAGACGCTGCCAAACGCGTACAGCAAACCGCCGAGGGCGGGTGCGACGATGGTTGCCAGTTGCTGGGCCGACTGCGAGGAGGCCACGGCTCGCGGGAATAAAATGCTGGGGACGATGCTGGGCAGCATCGCCTGGGTGGTGGGCATTTCAAACGAACGCGCGGCACCGAGCAGGAAGGCGAGGATGAAGATCATCTCGCGGGTCACATTGCCGGTCAGCCCGCCGATGGCCAGGCTCAAGGCAATCAGTGCCTGCACGGTCTGGCAGATGGCGGCGACCTTGCGCCGTTCATAGCGGTCTGCCACATGCCCGGTGTGCAACATGAACAGTACGCGAGGCACGAATTCCACCAGGCCGACCAAGCCCAGGTCCAGCACATTGCCGGTCAGTTGATAGAGGTTCCAACCGATAGCCACCGTGAGCATCTGAAAACCGCTGGCGGTAAAGATGCGCGCCAGCCAGAACGCGATGAAAGGGCGGTGGTGACGCAACAACAACGCGGGTTCACTAGGCATCGGGGATTCAGGTCAGGGCCGGAGGGAGCGCCGAGATTATCATCAAGTTGTAACAGATAGTTGCAAGAACTGATCTGAGGCAGTCTGTCACGCGGCAAAAGACCACACAGTTCAATCCCGAAAATGGGACTACTCTTTCAGCAATGCTTGATCCAGATCAATGTCCGCCTGGGCATCGATCTGGCGGCCTTAGGGCCAGATTCCCTACGCGGTGGGTTAAAAAAAGAAACGAATTGAAATTCGCCAGACTCCATATCCGTGGGGGCAGTGGGTGCAGGCTCCCGCCAGCAGCCGGTATTACCTGACAGAGGAAGACTTATGTTCGGTTTGGAGGCGCTAGATCTCGCCCGAATTCAATTCGCGTTCACCATCTCTTTCCACATCCTGTTCCCGGCGATCACCATCGGCCTGGCCAGTTACCTCGCGGTGCTGGAAGGCTTGTGGCTCAAGACGCACAACGACACCTACCGTGACCTCTACCATTTCTGGTCGAAGATCTTTGCCGTCAACTTCGGCATGGGCGTGGTCTCCGGGTTGGTCATGGCCTACCAGTTCGGCACTAACTGGAGCCGTTTCTCAGACTTCGCTGGCGCCGTCACCGGGCCGCTTCTTACATACGAAGTGCTCACGGCCTTCTTCCTCGAGGCCGGTTTCCTGGGCGTAATGCTGTTTGGCTGGAACAAGGTGGGGCGCAATCTGCACTTCTTCTCCACCGTGATGGTGGCCGTCGGTACGCTGATTTCCACGTTCTGGATCCTCTCGTCCAACAGCTGGATGCAGACGCCCCAGGGCTTTGAAATCATTGATGGCCGTGTGATCCCGACCGATTGGTTCGCCGTGGTCTTCAACCCCTCGTTCCCTTATCGCCTGGCGCACATGGCCACGGCGGCGTTCGTAGCGACTGCGTTCTTCGTCGGCTCCTCGGCGGCTTGGCACTTGCTGCGCGGCAAGGACAACCCGGCGATTCGCAAAATGCTCTCGATGGCCATGTGGATGGCCCTGATCGTCGCGCCTATCCAGGCGGTGATCGGTGACTTCCACGGGCTGAATACCTTGAAGCACCAGCCGGCGAAAATCGCCGCGATTGAAGGTCACTGGGAAAACATCGGCAACGAACCGACGCCATTGATCTTGTTCGGTTGGCCGGACATGAAGGAGGAAAGGACCAAGTACGCCGTCGAGATCCCGTACTTGGGCAGCCTGATCCTCACCCACTCGTTGGATAAACAAGTGCCGGCGCTCAAGGAATTCCCACCGGAAGACCGCCCTAACTCGACCATCGTGTTCTGGTCGTTCCGGGTCATGGTCGGCCTGGGCTTCCTGATGATTTTCACCGGTCTGTTCAGCCTCTGGCTGCGCCGGGGCGACAAGATGTACACATCCAAACCGTTCCTCTACCTGGCGTTGTGGATGGGGCCGTCCGGCCTGATCGCGATTCTTGCCGGCTGGTTCACCACCGAGATCGGCCGTCAGCCGTGGGTGGTGTATGGCTTGATGCGCACGGCGGATGCTTCATCCGGGCATAGCCTGGCGCAGATGACGATCACCCTGGTGTTGTTCGTGGTGGTGTACTTCGCGCTGTTCGGCGCAGGCCTGGGCTACATGATGCGCCTGGTGCGCAAAGGCCCTGTGACCCACGAAAGCACCGAGCCAACCCACGGTGGCCCTGGCCAGAAACGCACACCGGCCCGTCCGTTGTCCGCCGCCGATGATGATGGCAACGATGACGACCGCACCCACATCCAGCACAAGGGGCATTGAGATGGGTATTGATCTTCCGCTGATCTGGGCCGTGATCATTATCTTCGGCATCATGATGTACGTGGTCATGGACGGCTTCGACCTGGGTATCGGCATCCTGTTTCCGTTTATCCCCGGCAAGACCGACCGTGACGTGATGATGAACACCGTGGCCCCGGTCTGGGACGGCAACGAAACCTGGCTGGTACTGGGCGGCGCGGCGTTGTTTGGCGCATTCCCGCTGGCCTATTCGGTGGTGTTGTCGGCGCTGTACCTGCCGCTGATCCTGATGCTGATCGGGCTGATCTTCCGTGGCGTGGCGTTCGAGTTCCGCTTCAAGGCCAAGGACCATAAGCGTCACCTGTGGGACAAGGCGTTTATCGGCGGTTCGCTGGCGGCGACGTTCTTCCAAGGCGTGGCACTGGGGGCGTTTATCGACGGCATTCCCGTGGTGAATCGCCAGTTTGCCGGTGGTTCACTGGACTGGGCCACGCCGTTCACGATGTTCTGTGGCGTGGCGCTGATCGTGGCCTATGCCTTGCTCGGCTGCACTTGGCTGATCATGAAGACCGAAGGCCCGTTGCAGGAAAAGATGCACGACCTGGCACGGCCACTGGCCTTTGTGGTGTTGGCGGTGATCGGCATCGTGAGCATCTGGACGCCATTGACGCACCCGGAAATCGCCTCGCGCTGGTTCACCCTGCCGAATCTGTTCTGGTTCCTGCCGGTTCCGATCCTGGTGCTTGTGACCATGTACGGGCTGATCCGCGCGGTGGCGCGTAATGCGCACTACACGCCATTCCTGCTGACGCTGGTGCTGATTTTCCTGGGCTACAGTGGCTTGGGCATCAGCCTGTGGCCGAATATCATTCCGCCCTCCGTGTCGATCTGGGACGCCGCCGCACCGCCGCAGAGCCAGGGCTTCATGTTGGTCGGCACCTTGTTCATCATCCCGTTCATCCTGGGCTACACCTTCTGGAGCTACTACGTGTTCCGCGGCAAGGTCACCCACGAAGACGGTTATCACTAGGAGGGGCGTTTCATGTCCGGCAAACCTTCGTTGCACGAGATCGAACAGGCCGAGAAACAGCCGTTGTGGCGGCGCCTGGGGTGGCTGGTGATGATCTGGACCGGCAGCGTGCTGGCCCTGTTTGTCGTGGCCAGCCTGATGCGCATGTTCATGAATGCGGCCGGCTTGACCACCCACTGACATCCCGATCCGGGCCTGACGGCTCGGCTTTCCAACCCTGCTTTTCGCGAGAGAAGCAGGGTTTTTTTATTTACGGGGTTTATTTACGGGCTTTGAGGATCACGAACTTTGGCGTGGTGGCGACTTGCTCGACACCCCGGAATAAGCGCGCCAGTTTGGTGTGATAACCCAGATGACGGTTGCCGACTATATAAAGGGCACCGCCCACCACCAGCGCTTCACGCGCCTGCTGGAACATGCGCCAGGCGAGGAAGTCACCGACCACCTGTTGTTGATGGAAGGGTGGGTTGCACAGAACGACGTCCAGTGAACCGGGTTCCTGGCCGGCGAGGCCATCGGCGGCGCGTATGACTACGTCGCGCGCCCCGAGAGCGGCTTGCCAGTTTTCGGCCGCCGATTGCACGGCCATATAGGATTCATCCACCAAAGTGTAATGCGCTTCGGGGTTTTGCAGTGCGCTGGCAATCGCCAGGACACCATTGCCGCAGCCCAGGTCCGCGACACGGGCGTTGCCCAGGTTTTTCGGTAGGTGGGGCAGGAACGCACGGGTGCCGATGTCCAGGCTTTCGCGGCAGAACACGTTGGCGTGGTTCAGCAGTTCGATCGCCGGCGTGTCCAGGGTGTAGCGGGTGGGGTAGGGCGAGCTGGCTGCCGGGCGCTCTTGCGCCGTGGCAATCAGCAGTCGCGCCTTTTTCACCGCAAGCGACGCCTGCATCGTCCCGATGTAACGCTCCAGTAATTCGCCAGCGGCCCTAGGTAAGTGCTTGATCATCGCCCCGGCGATAACTTGAGCTCCGGGCGCGAGTTGTCCCTGCAGGCGGATCAGTTGCTCTTCCAGCAGCGCCAGGGTTTTCGGTACGCGGATCAGCACACAGTCGAAAGGCCCAGCCGGAACCTGGCTGGCGGGGATGAATGCCACTGCATCAAACGCCTTGCCGTTACGTACCAGGTTCTTCTCCAGGCCCTGGGCAGCCAGGAACGAATCACCGCTGGACGTGACCTGAACCTGCCCCTGAAGGCTGGCCGCCAGCGCGCCGAAGCTGTCATTGAGCACCAGCACGCGAGTCGCAGCAGTCGGTTGCTGCTCGGCCAGATGGTTGAGCAGGTATTCGTCGGCGGCATCGAAGGCTTGCAGAGGATCGTTATGTTGCTCTGGCTGACGGATCAGGTCGAGTTGGGCGAAGGGGCTTTCGAGCAGGGGCATGGCGGGGGAGGCTCTGGGTCGTCGATGGGAGTTCTGCAATCGCTGCAGAACCCTCTGAGTGAACTACGGTGCGGGCCGGGGGGCAGCATCAACACTCAGAATTGACTGTAAATGTTACTTTTTTTCCAGAGGGATTACATGCGGTGTTTCCAGGCGATTAAAAACAGCCCATTTGGGATGCCCTGAGGACTGCGGCGATCTTGTTATTGACCCCCAGTTTCTTGAGTGCACCGGCGATGTGAAACCCTATCGTACGCTCTGACAGGCACAGGATTGTGGCGATTTCTGCGGCGGTCTTGCCTAAACCTGACCATCTGAGGATTTCTGTTTCTCGCGGGGTCAGCTTGCATGGCTCTTTGAAACTGGGTTCGTCGGCAAATTTCTGTGCCACCACCGCATGCAGGGCATGACACAGCCACAGCACCTGGCCGGCTTTTTCATACAACTCCTCCGGGCTGACTTCACCTTTACTACGGCCCAAGGTCAGCATGCTGAAGACACCCTGGAAATCATGTACTGCTTGAGTCCAGCCTAGGTGTACGCCATGGGATTGGGCCAGTTGCCATAAACTGGGCGCGGCACCAAATGCCTTTTCTTCCCAGAGGATGGGCAATACGCAACGTTTGCAGTGGGCTACAACCGGGTCTACATCGAAAAAGTGTGCTTTTTTGTAGATATCATTCTATTCATTCGGATAGTTATTTATGTGAATTGGTTTCGTTTGGTTATTGGGTAGTTGAGAACTCATCGTAAAGGAACAAAATTGGAAGCCAAGTTCTAACGTGTGATTGAGGGCCATTTCAAAAACACTGGTTATCTGGTTCTCGCCTTCCAGTTTTGGGAGCCTTGTATTGCGCCAGCTAATCATCGGTCACTCTCCATGAGATGCTACTGGCTGCGGGTACGTCCTTACCCCCGCAGCTGCACGAGACTGATTGTAGGATATGGCCTACATATTTAAGTGAAAAAAGTTAAAAATTTTTTGTTTTGAAGAAGTCCCGCGTTGTGCAAAGAGTAAAAGTTTGTATAGGTTGCGCGCGTGTTTAATCTTTTTAATACAAATTAGAGAGTTGTCAGTGCTGTCAAATTGATGGCTATTAAAAACACTGCATCATCTGATAGGTCACTTAGTGTTTGCTAATAGCCAAATGGTTAGTCTCGGTCCATATACCGACGCCTTGACAAGCGCGAATGCCAGTACAAATCAGCGGTGTTTGCGCTCGTCACTTTGAGGGACACTAGGGCACCTGTAGAACGGAGCCCCCCATGACCGCCAGCGCTGAGAAATTTACCCGCCAGACCTTGCTCGACGTGCAATCGCTGACCCCCAGCCTGTTTACCCTGCGCACTACCCGCGATGCGGGCTTTCGTTTCACGGCGGGGCAGTTTGTGCGTTTGGGGGTTACCAAGGCGGACGGCAGCACCGTATGGCGCGCCTATTCGCTGGTGTCCTCACCGTTTGACGAGCATCTGGATTTCTTCTCGATCGTCGTCCCCGGGGGTGAGTTCACCAGCGAACTGAGCCGCCTGAGGGTAGGCGATACCTTGATGGTTGAGCGCCAGGCCACGGGCTTCCTGACCTTGAACCGTTTCGTGGATGGCCGCGACTTGTGGATGCTGGGGACGGGCACCGGGGTGGCGCCGTTTTTGTCGATCCTGCAGGACTTCGAGGTCTGGGAGAAATTCGAGCGCATCATCCTGGTGTACAGCGCACGGGAAGCCAAGGAACTCGCGTATCAGACGCTGATCAAGGAACTGGGTGAGCTTGAATACCTCGCCGAATACGCACACAAACTCACCTACGTTCCCACCGTCACTCGTGAGCAGCATCCTGGCGCGTTGAATGGGCGCATCACCACACTGATCGAAAATGGCGAGCTTGAGCGTGCAGCCGGCGTCGAGTTGACCCCGGAGCATTCGCGCGTGCTGATCTGCGGCAACCCGCAGATGGTCGATGACACACGCCAATTGCTCAAGCAGCGTGACATGAACCTGAGCTTGAGCCGTCGCCCCGGCCAAGTCGCGGTGGAAAACTACTGGTAATAAAAAAGGCGCCTCTAGCAGGCGCCTTTTTTCTCAAGCCGGTCTTTACAGGCGCGGCTTGTCATTCTGTGCCTTGAGCAGATCGCGGATCTCACCCAGCAACACTTCTTCCTTGGTCGGCGTCGGCGGCAGGCTTGGCGCCACGGCCTCTTCACGCTTCAGGCGGTTGATCGCTTTCACACCCATGAAAATCGCGAACGCGACAATCACAAAGTCGATGACGCTCTGAATGAACTTGCCGTAGGCCAGCACCACCGCAGGCACATCGCCCTGTGCTGCCTTGAGCGTTATCGCCAGGTCACCGAAGTCCACGCCACCGATCAACAGACCGATTGGCGGCATCACCACGTCGCCTACAAACGAGGAAACAATTTTGCCGAAGGCTGCGCCGATGATAATACCGACGGCCATGTCGACCACATTACCTTTGACCGCGAAGGCCTTGAACTCACTGATCACGCCCATAGGTTATTCCTTGTTACAGATGAGAAGGGTGGGACTCAGTGTAAGACAGTCGTAGCGGGCTTGCCCGACACAACCGTTAACACTGTTAGTTTTTATCGACACATTAAAACGCAAATAGTTTGCAAAGTGCCACCAGTCGCGCGCGAAATACGCCTGATATCAGTGACTTAACAGATTATTTTGTTAATCGGGTTGTTGTGAGTTTTCTATTTATCTTCTGACTCTCGGGTCACTAGCCTCTGGCAAGCACAACTGAATGTGCACTAAAAAAACCAGAGGAAACCTCGATGAAGAATCCAATGAGCCGCGCGCCTGTTTCAGCGCGATACGCGCTGGTACTGGCGACCGCCAGCCTGCTTTCCCTGTCCGTACACGCCGCCAACCTGACCCGCGACAACGGTGCTGCGGTGGGTGACAACCAGAACTCGCAGACCGCCGGCGCCAATGGCCCGGTGTTGCTGCAAGACGTGCAGTTGATCCAGAAGCTGCAGCGCTTCGACCGCGAGCGCATCCCTGAGCGCGTGGTCCACGCCCGTGGTACCGGCGCCCACGGTACTTTCACCGTCACCGACACCCTCAGCGACCTGACCAAGGCCAAGGTGTTCGCGGCCGGCGAAGCCACCCCGGTGTTCGTGCGCTTCTCCGCCGTGGTCCACGGTAACCACTCCCCGGAAACCCTGCGCGACCCGCGTGGTTTCGCCACCAAGTTCTACACCGCCGATGGCAACTGGGACCTGGTGGGCAACAACTTCCCGACGTTCTTTATCCGCGATGCCATCAAGTTCCCGGACATGGTCCACGCTTTCAAACCGGACCCGCGTACCAACCTGGATGACGATTCCCGTCGCTTCGACTTCTTCTCCCATGTGCCAGAGTCCACGCGCACGCTGACCGAGCTGTACTCCGACTCCGGCACCCCGGCCAGCTATCGGGAAATGGACGGCAACGGCGTGCATGCCTACAAGCTGATCAACGCTAAGGGTGAGGTGCACTACGTCAAGTTCCACTGGAAGAGCCTGCAAGGCATCAAGAACCTTGATCCCAAGCAAGTCACCGAAGTGCAGGGCCGTGATTACAGCCACATGACCAACGATCTGGTCACGCATATCAACAAGGGCGACTTCCCCAAGTGGGACCTGTACGTGCAGGTGCTCAAGCCTGAGGACCTGGCCAAGTTCGACTTCGATCCACTGGACGCCACCAAGATCTGGCCGAATGTGCCTGAGCGCAAAGTCGGGCAGATGGTGCTGAACCGCAACCCCGCCAACGTGTTCCAGGAAACCGAGCAAGTGGCCATGGCCCCGGCCAACCTGGTGCCGGGCATCGAGCCGTCTGAGGACCGCCTGCTGCAAGGCCGCGTATTCTCCTACGCCGACACCCAGATGTATCGCCTGGGCGCCAACGCCCTGCAACTGCCGATCAACGCCCCACGGGTGACCGTCAACAACGGTAACCAGGACGGCGCGATGAACTTCGGCAAGACCACCACTGGCGTGAACTACCAGCCAAGCCGTCTGCTGCCACGGGACGAGCCGCAAACCGCGCGCTACAGCCAGTCGACCCTGTCGGGCAGCACCCAGCAGGCGAAGATCCAGCGCGAGCAGAACTTCAAGCAGGCCGGTGATCTGTACCGCTCCTTCACGAAGAAGGAGCGTCAGGACTTGATCGAGAACTTTGGTGGCTCGCTGGCGACCACCGATGACGAGAGCAAGCACATCATCCTGTCGTTCCTGTACAAGGCCGACCCGGAATATGGCACCGGCGTGGCCAAGGTTGCCAAGGGTGACCTGGCGCGCGTGAAGGCGCTGGCGGACAAACTCACCGACTGACCATGCAACCCCCTGTAGGCGCCGGCTTGCCGGCGATGACGTCCTCGAATACGCCATCGCCGGCAAGCCGGCTCCTACAAAGGGGGTAATACGGAGGATTGGCTATGCGAATTTTCATAGGCGCTGTGTTGGCATGCCTGGCGTTCGGCGCGTGGGCCGAACCGGCCGACCCTGCGAAGCTCAAGACACAACTACAGGACTACTATTTCGACGCCGCCCGACGAGGCGACCTCGACATGCTCAACACCTTTATCGACTCCGGCTACAGCCTCAACACCCAGGATGACAAGGGCTACACCGCGCTGATCCTCGCCGCTTACCACGGCCAGGGCCCGTTCGTGGAACGCTTGCTCAATGCCGGAGCCGACGCCTGCGTGCAGGACAAGCGCGGCAACACGGCGCTGATGGGCGCGATCTTCAAGGGCGAGTTGAAAATCGCCAAACGCCTGCTAGCGACCGACTGCAACCCCGACCAACGCAACGGCGCCGGGCAGACGGCGGCCATGTATGCCGGGCTGTTCAAGCGGCTCGAGTTGCTGGATGAATTGAAGGCCAAGGGCGCCGACCTCAACGCCGAAGACCCGATCGGCAACAGCGCTTCACGATTGGCCAGCGGTGAAATCCGGACCCCGGCGCCGCGCTGAGCTATCATCGCGGTTTTTCGGTTGGAGGTTCTTAAATGGCAAAGGCCAAGCGCATGTACGGCTGCACGGAGTGCGGCGCGACCTTTCCCAAGTGGGCCGGCCAGTGCACCGAGTGCGGTGCATGGAACACCCTGACTGAAACCATGATCGAAAGCGGCGGCGCTGCGGCCCCCACCGGCCGCGCCGGCTGGACCGGGCAACAGGCGCAGATCAAGACGCTGGCCGAAGTCAGCGTCGAAGAGATCCCGCGTTTCTCCACGGCCTCCGGTGAATTGGACCGGGTGCTGGGCGGCGGCCTGGTGGACGGCTCGGTGGTACTGATCGGCGGCGATCCGGGCATCGGCAAATCGACGATCCTGCTGCAAACCCTGTGCAGCATCGCCAGCCGCATGCCAGCGCTGTATGTCACCGGCGAGGAATCCCAACAACAGGTGGCTATGCGCGCCCGTCGCCTGGGGCTGCCCCAGGATCAACTGCGGGTGATGACCGAGACCTGCATCGAAAGCATCATTGCCACGGCGCGTATTGAAAAGCCCAAGGTCATGGTGATCGACTCGATCCAGACGATTTTCACTGAGCAATTGCAGTCGGCACCGGGCGGCGTATCCCAGGTGCGTGAAAGCGCGGCGCTGCTGGTGCGCTATGCCAAGCAGAGCGGCACCGCTATCTTCCTGGTCGGTCATGTGACCAAAGAGGGCGCACTGGCCGGGCCGCGGGTGTTGGAGCATATGGTCGACACCGTGCTGTACTTCGAAGGTGAATCCGATGGCCGTCTGCGTTTGCTGCGGGCGGTGAAGAACCGGTTCGGCGCGGTCAACGAATTGGGCGTGTTCGCCATGACTGACCGGGGGCTTAAAGAAGTCTCCAACCCTTCGGCGATTTTTCTCACGCGTGCCCAGGAAGAAGTCCCAGGCAGTGTGGTGATGGCAACGTGGGAAGGCACCCGCCCGATGCTGGTGGAAGTGCAGGCGCTGGTGGATGACAGCCATCTCGCCAACCCTCGCCGCGTAACCTTGGGCCTGGATCAGAATCGACTGGCGATGTTGCTTGCGGTATTGCACCGTCACGGCGGTATTCCGACCCACGACCAGGACGTGTTCCTCAACGTGGTCGGCGGGGTCAAGGTGCTGGAAACCGCGTCCGACCTGGCGCTAATGGCGGCAGTCATGTCCAGCCTGCGTAACCGGCCGTTGCCCCATGATTTGCTGGTGTTTGGTGAAGTGGGCCTGTCGGGCGAGGTGCGTCCGGTGCCAAGTGGCCAGGAACGCTTGAAGGAAGCCGCCAAGCACGGCTTCAAACGGGCAATCGTACCTAAAGGCAATGCGCCCAAGGAGTCGCCGCCTGGGATAAAGATCATTGGCGTGACGCGACTGGAACAGGCGTTGGATGCACTTTTCGAGTAAACGCATACCCTTGTAGGAGCCGGCAAGCCGGCTCCTACAAGGGTTGGGCGAACATTCAGGTCTCCAGCAAGGCCGCCAATTCTCGGTGCAGTTCCTCCTCGTCACCCAGGTTCAACTCGATCAATCGTCGCAAATGGCTGATCGAGTCCAGGTCGATGTGCTGGCACACAAAACCCAATTGCCCGTGATCCTCATGGGTCAGTCGCACTTGCATCTTTATATGCGCCTTGGGGTCTAGGCGGATATCGACGTCGAACGGCAGCGCCTTGTTGCCCTTCCAGTCGTCGGGCCGTCGTATCAACAAGCCTTTTAACGACAAATCCACCAATCGCACCGTCCAGTCGCGGCCGTTTTGCCGCAGTTCTGTCTTGGCGTCAAAGGCGATGCGGCGAAAACGGCGGCGGTCAGACGGTTGCTCGGTCATGGTGAAACCCTCTGGAGATACGGGAATTGTAGCCCTGCGCCATCATTGGCCCGGTATTTCTGCTTTTTTTGTGCGCAGGAGGCTCTAGACCAACGTAGGGGGGTGGCCTTTGAGGCCAACAGCGCTAAACTCGGGATGGCTGTCCTTTCTGTCCACCCTGGCTGGAATATAAAAATGAAAAATAATAATAGCCTGCTACGCCACCTACCCTGGCTGGTGCTGGCAATCGTAGGAGCGTGCGCCCTAGGCGTAGTGGCCTTGCGCCGCGGCGAGGCGATCAATGCCTTGTGGATTGTGGTCGCTGCTGTGGCCATCTACCTGGTTGCGTACCGTTACTACAGTCTGTTCATCGCTAACAACGTGATGCAACTCGATCCACGGCGGGCCACCCCCGCAGTGCTCAACAATGACGGTCTGGACTATGTGCCGACCAACAAACACATCCTGTTCGGTCACCACTTTGCGGCGATTGCCGGTGCAGGTCCGCTGGTCGGCCCGGTGCTGGCGGCGCAAATGGGCTACCTGCCCGGCACGCTCTGGCTGATTGCCGGCGTGGTGCTGGCCGGTGCGGTGCAGGACTTCATGGTCTTGTTCCTGTCCACTCGTCGCAACGGCCGTTCCCTGGGGGACATGGTTCGCGAAGAGATGGGCCGCATTCCGGGGACCATCGCGCTGTTCGGCTGCTTCCTGATCATGATCATCATCCTCGCGGTGTTGGCGCTGATCGTGGTCAAGGCCCTGGCCGAGAGCCCATGGGGGATCTTCACGGTGATGGCGACCATCCCGATCGCGATGTTCATGGGCATTTACATGCGCTACATCCGCCCGGGTCGCATTGGTGAAATCTCGATCATCGGCGTGCTGTTGCTGCTCGGTTCGATCTGGCTGGGCGGGCAGATTGCCGCTGACCCGGTCTGGGCCAAGGCCTTCACCTTCACCGGCATTCAAATTACCTGGATGCTGATCGGCTACGGTTTCGTCGCCGCAGTGCTGCCGGTATGGCTGATCCTGGCGCCGCGTGATTACCTCTCCACCTTCCTCAAAATCGGCACCATCATCGCCCTGGCGATTGGCATCCTGGTCACCATGCCAGAGCTGAAAATGCCGGCCCTGACCCAGTTCATCGACGGCACCGGCCCGGTGTGGAAGGGCGGCCTGTTCCCGTTCCTGTTCATCACCATTGCCTGTGGTGCGGTCTCGGGTTTCCACGCGCTGATCTCCTCGGGCACTACGCCGAAACTGTTGGATAACGAAACCAACGCGCGCTACATCGGTTACGGCGGCATGTTGATGGAGTCGTTCGTGGCCATCATGGCCATGGTTGCCGCTTCGGTGATCGAGCCTGGCGTGTACTTCGCCATGAACAGCCCGGCTGCCGTGGTGGGCAGTGATGTGGTGACGGTGGCGCAAACTGTCAGCAGCTGGGGCTTTGCCATTACCCCGGAAGCACTGACGGCGGTCGCCCACGACATCGGTGAAACCACCATCCTGGCGCGTGCCGGCGGTGCACCGACCCTGGCGGTTGGTATCGCGCAGATCCTGCACAGTGTGCTGCCGGGTGAAAACACCATGGCGTTCTGGTACCACTTTGCGATCCTGTTCGAAGCGCTGTTCATCCTCACAGCCGTGGACGCGGGCACCCGTGCCGGTCGCTTCATGCTGCAAGACCTGCTGGGTTCCTTCGTGCCGGCGCTGAAACGCACCGAGTCGTGGACCGCCAACCTGATCGCGACCGCGGGTTGCGTGGCGATGTGGGGTTACCTGCTGTACCAGGGCGTGATCGACCCACTGGGCGGCATCAACACCTTGTGGCCTCTGTTCGGTATCTCCAACCAAATGCTGGCAGGTATCGCGCTGATGCTGGCCACCGTTGTGCTGATCAAAATGAAACGCCAACGCTACATCTGGGTGACCATGCTGCCGGCTGTCTGGCTGCTGATCTGCACCACCACTGCAGGCTTCATCAAGCTGTTCGACGCCAACCCGGCGATCGGCTTCCTGTCGCTGGCGAAGAAATACAGCGACGCATTGGCCAACGGCCAGATTCTTGCCCCGGCGAAGAGCATCGACCAGATGCAGCACGTGATCTGGAACGCCTACACCAACGCAACGCTGACGGCGCTGTTCCTGTTCGTGGTCTTCAGCATCCTGTTCTATGCGCTCAAGGTCGGCGTCGCCGCCTGGGGCAACAAAGAACGCACGGATAAAGAAGCCCCGTTCCAGGCTGTTCCGGACGCGTGATCGAGGATTGCAACCATGTTCAATGACATCAATCGCCTCGGTAAATACCTCGGTCAGGCCGCGCGCCTGATGGTCGGCATGCCCGACTACGATACGTACGTCGAGCATATGCAAACCAAACACCCGGACAAGCCGGTGATGGACTACAAGGCGTTCTTCCGGGAACGCCAGGAAGCCCGTTACGGCGGCAAGGGTGGGCCCAAGTGCTGCTGACCCGGTAGTTCGGGTGGCGGCGATCCCTTGTGGGAGCGGGCTTGCTCGCGAAGGCGGTTTGTCAGTTGATGTATGTGCTGACTGATACACCGTATTCGCGAGCAAGCCCGCTCCCACATTTGTTTGTGTTCCTTCAGTTATAAGGAGAACTGCTTTTGTCCTCTCCCATTCCGGTCACCGTCCTCAGCGGCTTCCTCGGCGCCGGCAAGACCACCTTGCTACGCCATCTGCTCAAAGCCGAGCACGGCCTTAAAATCGCCGTGATCGAAAACGAATTCAGTGACGCTGGTATCGACACCCAACTGCTGGGCGCCGAGCCGGTGCAAGTCATGACCCTGTCCAACGGCTGCGTGTGTTGCACCATCCACACCGACCTGACCAAAGCCCTGTATCTGCTACTCGAACGCCTGGACAGCGGCGAGATCGCCTTCGACCGCCTGGTGATCGAGTGCACCGGCCTGGCCGACCCGGCCCCTGTGGCCCAGACTTTTTTCATCGACGAGGACCTGCGCGAGCGCTACATCCTCGACGGCATCATCACCCTGGTGGACGCCGCCCACGCCGAGCACCACCTGACCCAGACCATCGCCCAGGCCCAGATCGGCTTTGCCGACCGCCTGCTGGTGAGCAAGCGCGACCTGGTGGATGACGCCACCTTCGATGCACTCAGTGAACGCCTTACCCGCATCAACCGCCGTGCGCCGATCCGTGTGGTGGACCATGGCAACATCGACCTGGCTGAACTGCTCGATGTGCGCGGCTTCAACCTCAACGCTGGCATGAGCCTGCGCCCGGTGCGCGCTGCGCCGTCCATCGACCGTATCTCCAGCCTGGTGCTGCGCACCGACCAGCCGCTGGATATCGATCGCCTCAGCGAGTTCATGAATGAACTGCTGGAGGACCACGGCAAGCAGCTGTTGCGTTACAAGGGCGTGCTGAATATTGCCGGTGAAGACCGGCGCATGGTGTTCCAGGGTGTGCTCAAGCTCTACGGCTTTGATTGGGACACGGAGTGGGAAGAGGGCGAGGCGCGCGAGAGTGTGATTGTGTTTATTGCCGATGAGTTACCGGAAGACAAAATCCGCGAAGGATTTGCACGGGTTTACCAATCCTGAATTGAAATACGATCAAAAAATGTGGGAGCTGGCTTGCTCGCGAAAGCGGTCTTTCAGTGGATACATGTGCTGACTGAACCACTGCTTTCGCGAGCAAGCCAGCTCCCACATTGATTGCATTTCAACTCAAATTTTGCCCATAAAAAAGCCCGGCTCTTGAGCCGGGCTTTTTCATTCAAGCAACTGCAATCAAGCGCCGTACACCGGCAGCTTCTTGCAGATGGCCTTGACCTTCTCACGCACCGCGTCGATCACGGCTTCGTTGTTCAGGTCAGCCAGGATGTCGCAGATCCAGCCAGCCAGTTCCTTGCACTCTGCTTCCTTGAAGCCACGCGTGGTCACAGCCGGAGTACCGAAGCGCAGGCCGGAGGTGACGAACGGCGAACGTGGGTCGTTCGGCACGGAGTTCTTGTTTACGGTGATGAAGGCTTTGCCCAAGGCAGCATCAGCATCTTTACCGGAAATGTCCTGCTTGATCAGGGACAGCAGGAACAGGTGGTTCTCGGTACCGCCGGAGACTACGTCGAAGCCGCGCTCGATGAACACGCTGGCCATGGCCTGGGCGTTCTTGACCACTTGTTGCTGGTAGGTCTTGAACTCAGGCTGCAGGGCTTCCTTGAAGCAGATCGCTTTGGCGGCGATCACGTGCTCCAGCGGGCCGCCTTGGGCGCCTGGGAATACAGCGGAGTTCAGCTTCTTCTCGATGTCGGCGTTGGCGCGAGCCAGGATCAGGCCGCCACGTGGACCGCGCAGGGTCTTGTGGGTAGTGGTGGTCACGACGTCAGCGTAAGGAACCGGGTTCGGGTAGACGCCAGCGGCGACCAGACCGGCCACGTGGGCCATGTCGACGAACAGGTACGCACCAACCTTGTCGGCGATAGCGCGGAAACGTGGGAAGTCCAGGATCTGCGAGTAGGCAGAGAAACCGGCCACGATCATTTTTGGCTTGTGTTCAACTGCCAGGCGCTCGACTTCGTCGTAGTCGATCAGGCCGTTGGCATCGATACCGTACTGAACGGCGTTGTACAGCTTGCCGGAGGACGAAACGCTGGCGCCGTGGGTCAGGTGACCGCCGTGGGCCAGGCTCATGCCCAGGATGGTGTCGCCGCCTTGCAGCAGGGCCAGGTAAACGGCGCTGTTGGCTTGGGAACCGGCGTGCGGCTGGACGTTGGCGTAGTCGGCGCCGAACAGTTCTTTTGCACGGTCGATGGCCAGCTGCTCAACCACGTCGACGTACTCGCAACCACCGTAGTAGCGCTTGCCTGGGTAACCTTCGGCGTACTTGTTGGTCAGAACCGAACCTTGAGCCTCCATCACCGCAGGGCTGGTGTAGTTTTCCGAAGCGATCAGCTCAATGTGCTCTTCCTGGCGCACGGCTTCTTGCTCCATGGCGGCGAAGAGATCGGCGTCGTACTTGGCAATAGTCAAATCACGGCTGAACATGGCGGTCCTCAAGGATCGGGGGCTGAAAAGGAAGGCATTCTAACCCAATGGGTTTTAGATGGCATATGAAAGGACATCATGTCGCGGATAAGCGGGGCTCATCTGGGGATAGGCGGCGATGAGGCCAGTGGCCTCACCACAGGGTTTCAGTCGAACATGAACAGCGCATCATTGCTGAACTGCGCCTCGAACCGGTTCGCCGGCATCGGCCGCCCGAACAGGTAACCCTGCACCTCGTCACACCCATGCTCACGCAGGAAGTCCAACTGCTCATGGGTTTCCACACCCTCGGCGATTACCGCCAGGTTCAGGCTATGGGCCATGGCGATAATGGCGCGGGCGATCTGCGCGTCTTGCTCGCCTGATGGCAGGCCATCCACGAAGGTGCGGTCGATCTTCAACACATCGATGGGGAATTGCTTGAGGTAGTTGAGCGACGAATAGCCCGTGCCGAAGTCGTCGACCGCAATGCTCAGGCCCAGGTTTTTCAGGCTGTCGAGGATCTGCATGGCCTCGTTGACTTCCCGCATCAGGATACTTTCGGTCAGCTCAAGCTCCAGGCATGCCGGCGGCAGCCCGGTGTCCTTGAGGATGGTGGCGATACGGGTGCCCAACTGGCCGTCGGAGAATTGCCGCGCCGAGATGTTCACCGAGACTTTCGGCACACGCACCTTGTTCTGGTGCCAGGTCTTGAGCTGTCGGCAGGCTTCGCTGATCACCCAGTCGCCCACGTCCACCACTAGGCCCAACTCTTCCAGTACCGGGATGAAGTCCCCCGGCGGCACCAGGCCACGACGCGGGTGACGCCAGCGCAGCAGGGCTTCGGCACCGGTCAGGCGTTTGCCGTCGCCGCTGAACTGCGGCTGGTAATAGAGCACGAATTCGTTCTGGTCCAGGGCGTGGCGCAGGTCGCTTTCCAGCTCCAGGCGTTCCAGGGCGCTGGCGTTCATGTCGGCCTGGTAGAACTGGAAGTTGTTCTTGCCGCGTTCCTTGGCGTGATACATCGCGGTGTCGGCGTTTTTCATCAACTGACTCAGCTCGTTGCCGTCCTGAGGGCTCAGGGCGATGCCGATACTGGCGGTGACAAAAAACTCGCGGCCTTCCAGCACGAACGGCTTCACTAGGCTGGCAAGGATCTGCTCGGCCACATGAATCGCACGGTTCAACGCCATTTCGCGGCTGATCCGCGGTTGCAGCAGCAGCGTGAACTCGTCGCCGCCCATGCGCGCCACGGTGTCGTCTTCGGCCACGCAACCCAGCAGGCGCGTGGCCATTTCCTTGAGCATGCGGTCGCCGGCGGCGTGGCCCAGGGAGTCGTTGATCGGTTTGAAGCGGTCGAGGTCGAGGAACATCAGCACCACCCACGACTTCTGCCGTTCTGCCGACTGCAACGCGGTATGCAGGCGGTCCTGGAACAGCGTACGGTTGGGCAGGTGGGTCAGGGCGTCGTAGTAGGCCAGGCGGTGGATGCGCTGCTCGCTGGCCTTGCGCTCGCTGATGTCACTGAAGAAACACACGTAGCTGGCCAGGTCGCCTTCATCGTCGAACACGGCGGTAATGCCGACCCACGCCGGGTAATGCTCGCCGTTGCGCCGCTTGAGCCACACTTCGCCTTCCCAAGTGCTGTGCTGGTGCAACTGCTTGAGTACGTAGCGCAGGTGGGCTTCCTGCTGTTCGTCGACGGTGAGCATATTCGGCAACTGGTCGAGCACATCGCTGACCGCATAGCCGCTGACCCGGCTGAACGCCTCGTTGGCCTGCACGATATAACCGGCGGGGTCGGTGATCAGAATCGCCGAGGTGGAGTGCTCGAATACCGTGGCCGCCATGCGCAGGTCTTTTTCGGCGCGGCGTTGCTGGCTGATGTCGCGGCCCACGCCGAGGACGCCCTCGAAGGCGCCGTGTTCGTCCCATACCAACACCAGGCGCAGCTCGATCGGCACTTTGCGACCATCTGCGCGCAGGCAGTCGAACAGGAACAGTTGGGTCTGCACCTCGTCGCGCAGCGTGTTCAGTGCCTCGATGTTGCCCAGCGCGCGGCTGACTTGTTCCATCAGGCTGTAAATGCCGGTCAGCTGCTGCGGGTTGGCGATGATCGACTGCCAGCCATTTTTGAACACCCAGTCCACGTCATAACCGAGTACGGCATTGACCGAGGGGCTGACGTAGTTGAGGGCCAACTGGCTGTCGGTGGAGCAGATCACGTCGCTGATGCTTTCGGCCAGCATGCGGTAGCGCTGTTCGCTGTCACGCAGGGATTCGCTGGCCTCGATCTGGTCGGTGATGTCCTTGGCTACCCCAATGATGCGGGTGATCTGCGCCGTCTTGTCGCGGGCCAGGGCCTGCTCGCGGATGTCAAAGCGCCGCCATTGGTTGTTGCGGTGGCGGAAGCGCAATTGGCATTGCAATTGGGTGGCGTAGCCGATCTGGCGCTGCTGCTGGCGCAAATCGTGGTAATGCTCGGCGTCTTCGGGGTGCAGTAGGATTTCCCAGAAGTACTCGCCCATTTGCTGCAGTTCGGCTTTGTTGTAGCCGAGGGTGTGGCCCAGATGGTGATTGCTGAAAATCATGCGCTGGCTGATCACGTCCTGCACATACAAGTGGTCAGGCACGGTGCGTACCACGTCCGACCAGAAGCTTTCACGCTCCACCAGCGACAGCTCGATCAGCTTGCGGCTGGTGATATCGCTGATGCTGAGGATCACTGCCTTGAAGTCGTCCTGCTGCTCCGGCAAGCGCATCACCAGCCAAAGGTATTGCTCGTTGCCCGCCACGTCCTTGAGCTGGATTTCCAGTTCCAACTGGCTCTGCTGGGTCAGTACCGCCTCAAGAATCTGGTAGCCGATGGACGTGGCATTGCGCGGGGAGTCATCGATCAGACGCTCCCAGGCTTCTTCACAGGAACCCACGTTCAACAGGCGCACCGCCACCTGGTTGACTTCGGTGATGCGCAGCTCCTTGAGCAGTTGCTGGCGTTCGTCGGGGTTGTCCTGCAGCCAGGCGTGCAGTTGCTCGCGGGTCTCCAGTCGGGTCTTGTCGAAGAACGCATTCAGGCCCGACAAGTCGAGCACGCACAGGGCCACGCCGGTGCCTTCGAAAATGTCCTGGTAGCGCCGGCGGCCTTCATGCACCTGGCGCTGGCGGCGGCGCATGTTCAGCAGCACGATCACCGGGATCAGCGAGAACGCCAGGCCCAGCAGGCATTTGCCGATGAAGGCCGGCAGCAGTTGCTCCAGCACCGCAGTACGGTCGAACAGCCCGCGCAGTTGCCAGTCGCTTTTGCTTAGAGGGGTGACCAGTACGCTTTTATTCAGCTCGTCCGGGGTTAGCGCAGACGCCCATTGCGCCGGCATGCCGCTGTCTCGGCTGACAACCCGGTGGTTGATGCGATTCTCGATGACCCACAGCGGGCGCTGGCCCTGGCCGTCCTGGCGGGTGAGGTTGCTCAGGTAGTTGGGTGCCAGGCGCAGCGCCCAATACATCCGCGAGCCGCCGCTGGGCTGGTGCAGCAACAGATAGATGAGGGTGCCGTCGTTGCTGTTGCTCAGGTAATAGGACTGCGCGTGGCTACGTTGCACCAGCTCTGCCAACCAGGCGGCGTCCTGGCTGTCGGTGGCGCTGTCACTGATTATCGCGCCGCTGGGGGCGAGCAGGGCGACGCTGCGCAGCTCGGGTAGCGAGCGTTGCAAGGTGCGCATCAGCGCCTGTTGCTGTTCGCTGTCACGCGGCGGCTCGACCATCGGCAGCAGGTTCAGGGCGATTTTCGCGCTGAGGGCCATGTTCAGGCTGATCTGTTCAGCCAGGTCGGCGCTGTAGTCGATGGTGTATTGCTGCTGGTTCTTCTGGTTTTGCTGCAACTGGTCGAGCAGTTGCCAGAACAATAACGCGAGCAACATGAGGACGAGCGTCGCCAATGCGCCTTTGAGGGTGCCGTGCAGGGGCGCTCCCGGCGCTATATGAGCGGCGCGCAGGGGAGTTGGCGGCGTGACTTTGGACAAGCTGTGATCCTGCGGTTTGGCTGGACTGGCGCGCGACGTGCACTATAAGCCGGACGCCCGGAGGGCGGCTAGCATGCCTTGACTTGTGGCAAAGTGCCAGCCCCGCCTGGCGGGCACTATAGGGCGCCGCCGGTGTGGATCAGGCTGTCCGCCAGCCGGGTCAGGATCGCCAGCGTGAACAGGCTGATAACCACAGAGGCCGTGCGGTTGATGGTGTGCGGCGTCAACCACGCGTACCCGCCTCGTTTGATGCGGGCCCCCAGCAGCACCCAGACGCAGCCCACCGGTATCACCACGGCGCTGAACTGTGCGACGAAATGCACGTACAAGGTCAAGTCGATAAATGTCTGCATCGGGACGATAAACGACACGATCAGTAATCCCTTGGGGTTGATCAGCGTGAGCAAAAAGAAGTTCAGCGTGGATACCCGTGCCTCGGCCTCGGTGTGGAGTGTTTCGTCGGGGTGGCGCCACAGCAGGTAGCAAGTCCTGATCAAATAGCAGACCGAAGCAAACTGCATGAGCTTCAGGCTCCAGGGCGCGTTGTCGCCGATATGGCTGAGCAAGTAGCCCCAGAACGAGATCTGCGTCAGGTAGGCCAGGCACTCCAGTAGGCTCAGCGGCCAGGCGCGCCGGAACCCTGTGAGTAATCCCGAGCGCAGCAGCAGCGTGTTGGTAGGCCCCGGCATTAATAGCAGTAGCCCGAGTGCGGATAGGACGCCAAGCATGAAGGGTGTCTCCTGGAACCCCTGAGGGTTTTGGCCGGCTAATCTAACAGATAGGCTTCGATACGCTCGGTCACTTAGGTTAACCTTGAGGATTCGCAACACTATGTACAGCGCCATGACGCTACGTAGGCCTGTTCTTACTTTTATGAGGTCCACATTTTGGCTCAATACGTCTTCACCATGCATCGGCTGGGCAAAGTTGTCCCTCCGAAGCGGGAAATCCTGAAAAACATTTCGCTGTCCTTCTTCCCAGGCGCCAAGATAGGCGTACTCGGCCTCAACGGTTCGGGTAAATCCACCCTGTTGAAAATCATGGCCGGCGTCGACACCGAGTTCGAAGGCGAAGCCCGCCCGATGCCAGAACTGAACATCGGCTACCTGCCGCAAGAGCCGATCCTGGACCCGACCAAGACCGTGCGTGAAGTGGTTGAAGAAGCCGTCAGCGTGATCAAGAACGCCCAGGCGCGCCTGGACGAGGTCTACGCGGCTTACGCTGAAGAAGATGCCGACTTCGACAAACTGGCCGCCGAACAGGCCAAGCTCGAAGCCATCCTGCAAGCCGGCGACGGTCACAACCTGGAGCGCCAATTGGAAGTCGCCGCCGACGCACTGCGCCTGCCAGCGTGGGACGCCAAGGTCGAATTCCTGTCCGGTGGTGAAAAGCGTCGCGTGGCCCTGTGCCGCCTGCTGCTGTCGGCCCCTGACATGCTGCTGCTCGACGAACCGACCAACCACTTGGACGCCGATTCCGTCGCCTGGCTGGAACATTTCCTTCACGACTTCCCAGGCACCGTGGTCGCGATCACGCACGACCGGTACTTCCTGGACAACGTGGCCGGCTGGATCCTCGAGCTCGACCGTGGCGCGGGTATCCCTTACGAGGGTAACTACTCCGGTTGGCTGGAAGCCAAGTCCGACCGTCTGGCCGCCGAATCCAAGCAGCAATCGGCCCATGAAAAAGCCATGAAGGAAGAACTGGAGTGGGTGCGCAAAGGCGCCAAGGCCCGCCAGTCCAAATCCAAGGCCCGTCTGCAACGCTTTGAAGAAATGCAGTCGCAGGAATTCCAGAAGCGTTCGGAAACCAACGAGATCTACATCCCGGCCGGTCCGCGCCTGGGCGACAAGGTCATCGAGTTCAAGAACGTTTCCAAAGGTTATGGCGACCGCGTGCTGATCGACAACCTGTCGTTCTCTATGCCAAAAGGCGCGATCGTCGGCGTTATTGGTGGTAACGGTGCGGGTAAGTCCACGCTGTTCCGTATGCTGATGGGCAAGGAAACCCCGGATTCGGGCACCATCGAAGTCGGCGAAACCGTGCAGCTGGCCTGTGTGGACCAGAGCCGTGAAGACCTGGATGGCAGCAAGACCGTGTTCCAGCAGATTTCCGACGGTTCCGACCAGATCCGCATCGGCAACTATGAAATCCCGTCGCGTACTTATGTCGGCCGTTTCAACTTCAAGGGTGGCGACCAACAGAAGTTCGTCAAGGACCTGTCCGGTGGTGAGCGCGGTCGCTTGCACCTGGCCCTGACCCTGAAAGAGGGCGGCAACGTCCTGCTGCTCGACGAACCGTCCAACGACCTCGACGTTGAAACCCTGCGTTCCCTGGAAGAAGCCCTGCTGGACTTCCCGGGCGCTGCCATTGTGATCTCTCACGATCGGTGGTTCCTTGACCGCGTCGCGACCCACATCCTGGCGTACGAAGACGACTCCCAGGCGGTGTTCTTCGAAGGTAACTACACCGAGTACGAAGCGGACCGTAAAAAACGCTTGGGCGACGCTGCTGCCCAGCCGCACCGTGTGCGTCACAAAAAACTGGCCTGATTCGGGTTGGTGGTTTGAAAGAGCGGAGCCTTCGGGCTCCGTTTTTTTTTGCCTGGAATTTGATGGTGCGTGCGGTTTGATTTGAATCCCTGAAAGGGTGCATAAAAGCCGCTAAAACTGGATACAGTTATATAAAACGCACCATTTAAATTCACAAAGGCGACATTTTGCCCTGTCGCAGTGCGGAATGAATTGATAAAGTCCGGCTCAATCTCCGTTAACAACTAAAAATTTGCCGAGACTTTCCATGATCGAATCCGTCGAATCCTTCCTTGCCCGCCTCAAGAAACGCGACCCGGACCAGCCGGAATTCCACCAGGCCGTAGAAGAAGTCCTACGCAGTCTGTGGCCGTTTCTGGAAGCCAATCCTCATTACCTGACATCGGGCATCCTGGAGCGCATCTGCGAGCCAGAACGCGCGATTACCTTCCGGGTGTCGTGGGTGGATGATCACGGCAAGGTCCAGGTCAATCGCGGTTTCCGTATCCAGATGAACAGCGCCATCGGCCCCTACAAAGGCGGCTTGCGCTTCCATCCATCTGTGAACCTGGGCGTGTTGAAGTTCCTCGCCTTCGAGCAGACCTTCAAGAATTCCCTGACCTCGCTGCCCATGGGCGGCGGCAAAGGCGGCTCGGACTTCGACCCCAAGGGCAAGAGCGACGCTGAAGTCATGCGCTTCTGCCAGGCCTTCATGAGTGAGCTGTATCGCCACATCGGCGCGGACGTGGACGTGCCGGCCGGCGATATCGGCGTGGGCGCCCGTGAGATCGGCTTCCTGTTCGGTCAATACAAGCGCCTGAGCAACCAGTTCACCTCCGTGCTGACCGGCAAGGGCATGACCTACGGCGGCAGCCTGATCCGCCCGGAAGCCACGGGGTTCGGCTGCGTGTACTTCGCTGAAGAGATGCTCAAGCGCAACAACCAGCGGGTTGAGGGCAAGCGCGTGGCGGTGTCCGGCTCCGGCAACGTGGCGCAATACGCGGCGCGCAAGGTCATGGACCTGGGCGGCAAGGTGATTTCCCTGTCCGACTCCGAAGGCACCCTGTACGCCGAAAGCGGTTTGACCGAAGAGCAATGGTCGGCCCTGCTGGAGCTGAAAAACGTCCAGCGTGGGCGCATCAGCGAACTGGCCGAGCGTTTCGGCCTGGAATTCCGCAAAGGCCAGACGCCATGGGAACTGGCGTGCGACATTGCCTTGCCCTGCGCGACCCAGAACGAACTCGATGCCGACGCCGCCCGCGCTTTGCTGCGCAATGGCTGCATCTGCGTGGCCGAAGGCGCCAACATGCCGACCACGCTCGAGGCTGTGGATATCTTTATCGAGGCGGGCACCCTGTTCGCGCCGGGTAAAGCTTCTAACGCTGGCGGCGTGGCCGTGAGCGGCCTGGAAATGTCGCAGAACGCCATGCGCCTGCTGTGGACCGCCGGTGAAGTGGACAGCAAGCTGCACAACATCATGCAGTCGATCCACCATGCCTGCGTGCATTACGGCGAAGAAAACGGCCGGATCAACTACGTGAAAGGCGCGAACATCGCCGGCTTCGTCAAAGTCGCCGACGCGATGCTGGCCCAAGGCATCGTCTAAACCTCGGGCTCAATACGCAGCACTTCGATTAACTGATCGCCGACGGGGCGCTGCCACAGCACTTCGTCGCCGAGCTGGGCGCCCAGTAAGGCGCGGCCCAGGGGCGAACCCCAGTTGATCAGGCCTGCGCTCGCATCGGCCTGGTCTTCACCGACCAACTGGATGCGTTGCTGTTCGTCCTGTTCATTGGCGAAGGTCACCCAACTGCCGATCTGCACCTTGTCGGTGGAGGTGGCCGGCGCGACCACTTGGGCGCTTTGCACCCGCTGGTTGAAGTAGCGCAAATCCCGCTCAAGGTCCGCCTGGCGCTGTTTATCGCCCTTGGCGGACTCGAGGCTGTAAGCCTGCTGCAACTGCGCAACCTTGGCCTGCAATTGCGCCAAACCTTGCGCAGTCAGGCGATTGGGCTGCTCACTGACCTGACGCTCCACCGGCTGATCAGCCTGGGCGGCAGCGTTGTCCTCGTTTACAAAAGCTCGACTCATGACGTTCTCCCTCTCTGGAGTTGGGCCATGCTCGCCGCGCTTTAGTTTCGCTGGATGTCTGGAAACGACCTATTGCGAACGATAGGCCCTGGCGGCGTCGCGGTTTTTCTCCTGTTGCCAGGCGCGCTCGCGGTCATCCCAGTGGTTGTCCTTGTAGCCACGCAACTCTTCGTTCTCACGCATGGCCTTGCACTGGCGGAAACCGTCTTCCCAGCCTTCAGCGTATTCGCGGTCTTTCAGATAACGCGGCACATTCTTGCGAAACTCACCGCTGATAACGCCAGCCGCCTGGCGACCGCTGCTGCAACCATCGTCAAAACCGTCGGCAAAGGCCGGTGGGTAACCTTTGGCCAGCAAATCTTCATGGGTCGATTGGCAGCCGGCCAACCACATCACTGCACACAACAATACCGCAGACCGCCACATGGCGTACTCCCTGGCCGTTTCACGGCTGATAGGGAAGAGTCTAGAAGGGGATTTGTCGGGGAGGTGTGAAAGGGAGGTGAGAATACTGTTGTTGTGTAGGAGCTGGCTTGCTGGCGATGCAGGCACCTCGGTGTATCAGTTGCTCTGAGGTGATGCGATCGCCAGCAAGCCGGCTCCTACAGGTCCTGTGGTCAATAGTGGTACCACTTCACTTCCAGCATCACTTCATTTACCGGCGTCGACAGGTGGCTGTATTCGCGCTGAGCGCTCAGGCGTAATCCGAGGTTGCGCGACAATTCCCACTGCTGGTTCAGGCTGATACTGCGACGCACCTCGCCATTGGTGAAGAAATCGCCCTTGGCTTCCAGGCTCAGATTGCCCAGCGGGTTTTTCCACAGCACGCCCGTGTTGAAGCCTGCGGCAGGTGAGATGGCTTCGCTGAAGTCATTGTTGTGCTCCACGCGCACGGTGCCGAGGGCGAAGCCGAGCATGTCGTCGCGCAGTTGCCAGGTGCCGCCAGCGCCGCCGTTGACGTGGGCGACCAGGGTTTCGTCGTCGTGCTTGCCCGGTACCCGCTCCAGGCCGCCAGTGACTTGCCATGACCACGGCTGCAACAGGGCGTTACGTGGGGTCAGGGAGCGGATGGTGGCCAGGTCCAGCTGCTGCAGTTGCCAGTGGTTGCCTTCGTACTGGCGCAGTTTCATCTGCAGGATTTCGATCTGCGCGCCCAGGGGGAAACCTTCGGCGTTGTCGTTGAGGTCGTGGTAGGCCATGCGCAGGCCGTATTCACCGAAGGCCTTGTCGCCACGGGTGCCGATGCCGGCTTGCCAGGTGCGTGATTCATGGCCGTTTTCCGGGAGACCAGGGGGTGTGATCTTGAGGTCGGGCGCCGGGTTCTGGTTGATCGCGCGCAATAGTTCGAAGCTGCGCTGGGAGCGTTCGGTGTCGCGTTCCAGGCCGTTGGCGCGGTAGCGGCCGAGGCGGTAGGCGGCGTCGATGATCAGGGCCTGGCGATCGCGGGGCAGGGCCTTGAAGGCTGGCTCTTGCAATTGCTTCTGGTCGTCGCTGACCTTCAGTACCCATTGCTGCTCGTCACTGTCCAGCGGCTTGGCGCGCTCCAGCAGCTCACGTTCACGGGAGGGCCGGTAGTCAATTTTCTCCACCAGGCCGGCATCTTTCACGGCCTTGACCGTGTCGGTCGGGATGGCCGTGAGCGGGAACTGTTCGGTCAGGCGCAGGCCGGGACGCGCCACTTGCAGCAATTCCAGCAGGCGATAGGAGCAGTTTTCGTCAAAGAAGAAGTAATCGAACTGGATCTGTTTGAGCTCCCACACGTGCTCGACCATGCGCTCGGTCTCGACTTGAGTGAGGTTGAGGCGATATTCCCACAGGTCGCGGTTCTCAAGGCTGCGGTACTCCGACAGCTTTTCCTGATAAGGCACCAGGGCGAACAGGCCGGGATAACCGCCCATCAGGCCTTTCCAGGCGTAGAGGATGCTGTTGTCGGAGCCTTCGATGTAGGCGCCGAAGTTGATCGCGTAGCTGAGCAGGGCGGTGTTGTTGCTCTGCACGTCGGCCTGGTCGATGCGCAGCAACGTGTGGCCGAACATCGACGACGGGCTGTTGAGGTAGGCCGCCGGGAAGATCATCACCGCGCTATGGGGGGCGACGTCCTTGAACCATTGCTTGAATTCTGTGCAGTCCACGGCAGGCAGGTCAGTGAGGTGCAACTGATCCTTGAGCCAGCGGGTCCGTGCGGGGTAAACGCATTGGGCGTGTTTTTCACCCAGGCTGGCCGGTGCGTAGAGCGCATCAACGGTGGCCTTGAGCTCGGCGTCCGGGTGGTGGGCGCCATCGGCCGCGAGGAAGAACTGTTTGTCGCTGACGTAACTGCGCCAGCCACTGATCTTGCCGGCTTCGTAATGGCCCAGGGAAAGCCAGAACGGATCATTCGCCAATTGCTGCAAACGTTGATCATCAAGGTGCGGGGCCGCATACAGCGGGGCGCAGGCGAAGAGTGCCATCCAGGCAAAGCGTTTGAGCATAGGGGCAACTTAAGTCGGATATAAAAGAGACCCAAAGGGGAGGCGGGTCCAAAATAAAACCCGCGCCTTAAGCAGGCGCGGGCGGATCGAGCTTAAGCCTGGGTTGCGTATTTCGCCAGACGGGCATCGCTTTTCAGTACCGCAATGGTGTTGTTGTGCACGTCGTCAGCGGTCACGTCAGCTTTGCTGAAGATTTGCTGGAAGTGCTCGTGGGTCACGGCCGCGAAGTGCTCGCGATCTTCCGGTGCCACGCCCAGTACCACGGCGTAGGTGGTCAGCGCTTCGCCGTTGCCCTTGGCCATGTCTTCGGACAGCTCGTTCATCATGCCATTCATGGCAATCCAGGACTTGCCGCCGTAGGTCAGGGCGCTGTTGGTGTTACAGCCGTTGGTGCCCGAGGTCATGCCGAACGTGGCGTTACCCGAAGTACCGTTGGTGGTGGAAGCCAGGAAGTGAGCTGGCGTGCCGCGCTGGCCTTCGAACAACATGTTGCCCCAACCGCAGTTCGGGCCACCTGGTGCTTCTGCCATTGCATTGAGGGAGACGACGGTGAAGAGAGTACCGAGAAGGATCCGTTTCATAGCTTTGTTCTCTTTGTGTGCAAACCAATGGACAAGGGTTCAGGCGCGTCGCAGCGCCCTAGGGGCCAGTTATTAGTCCAACCCGCGCAGTTTGGAGTTTAGGCACGTTCCAAGGGTTCCGTGCATTTTTATAAAACAATCCGCGATGTCGCGATATTTCTGCAGCTCATCTCCCACGTCTATGCTTTCCCGAAAGCGCGCCTTGCCAGAGCGCGTGACCGGGAGCCAGAATGCCGTCATCTGCCCCGCCTGATGTAAGGAAGCCCGATGCCTGATCCTGTTGCTGCCAGCTTGCGTCTAGCGCCCGAAGCGCTGACTCGCCCTTTCTCCGCTGAACAGTTCAGCTTCTCGACCACCAATGATTTGGAGCCCTTTCGCGGTGTGCTTGGCCAGGAACGTGCGGTTGAAGCCTTGCAGTTCGGTGTGGCCATGCCACGCCCCGGTTACAACGTGTTTGTCATGGGTGAGCCCGGTACCGGCCGCTTTTCGTTCGTCAAACGCTACCTGAAAGCCGAAGGCAAGCGCCTGCAGACCCCGGCGGATTGGGTCTATGTGAATAATTTCGATGAGCCTCGCGAGCCTCGTGCCCTGGAATTGCCCGGCGGCGCTGCGGCGGCGTTCATCAACGACATCAACGGTTTGGTCGACAACCTCGTCGCCACCTTTCCGGCGGTCTTCGAACACCCGACCTATCAACAGCGTAAAAGCGCCATCGACCGCGCCTTCAACCAGCGCTACGACAAGGCCCTGGACGTGATCGAACGCCTGGCCCTGGAAAAGGACGTGGCGCTTTACCGCGACAGTAGCAACATCGCTTTTACCCCGATGCTCGACGGCAAGGCGCTCGACGAGGCCGAGTTCTCGCAGTTGCCGGAAGCCGACCGCGAGCGTTTCCACACGGACATTTCCGAGCTGGAAGAGCGCCTCAACGAAGAACTGGCCAGCCTGCCGCAGTGGAAGCGTGAGTCAAATAACCAACTGCGCCAGTTCAACGAAGAAACCATCACCCTGGCCCTGCAGCCTTTGCTTGCACCGCTGTCGGAAAAGTACGCGGAAAACGCCGCCGTCTGCGGTTACCTGCAAGCCATGCAGGTCTATCTGCTCAAGACCGTGGTCGAGCAATTGGTCGACGACGCCAAGACCGACGCCCAGGCGCGCAAGCTGCTGGAAGAACAATATTGCCCAAGCCTGGTGGTAGGGCATCCGGTCAACGGCGGCGCCCCGGTGGTGTTTGAACCGCACCCGACCTACGACAACCTGTTCGGCCGCATCGAATACAGCACCGACCAGGGCGCGCTCTACACCACTTATCGCCAGTTGCGTCCGGGCGCGCTGCACCGTGCCAACGGCGGCTTCCTGATCCTGGAAGCCGAAAAAATGCTCGGCGAGCCGTTTGTGTGGGACGCGCTCAAGCGTTCCCTGCAGTCGCGCAAACTGAAGATGGAGTCACCGCTGGGCGAGCTGGGCCGCCTGGCCACCGTGACCCTCAACCCGCAGATGATCCCGTTGCAGGTCAAAGTGATCATCATCGGTTCGCGTCAGCTGTACTACGCATTGCAGGACGCCGATCCGGATTTCCAGGAGATGTTCCGCGTACTGGTGGACTTCGATGAAGACATCCCGATGGTCGACGAAAGTCTGGAGCAGTTTGCGCAGCTGCTCAAAACCCGTACCTCGGAAGAAGGCATGGCGCCGCTGACCTCGGATGCGGTGGCGCGGTTGGCCACTTACAGTGCGCGGTTGGCCGAGCATCAGGGCCGTTTGTCGGCGCGTATTGGCGACTTGTTCCAGTTAGTCAGCGAAGCAGACTTCATTCGCCACCTGGCGGGCGACGAGATGACCGATGCTGGCCATATCGAGCGCGCCCTCAAGGCCAAGGCCACGCGCACCGGGCGCGTGTCGGCGCGGATTCTCGACGACATGCTCGCCGGGGTCATCCTCATCGACACGGCCGGTGCCGCGGTGGGCAAGTGCAACGGGCTGACGGTGCTGGAAGTCGGTGACTCGGCCTTCGGCGTGCCGGCGCGGATTTCCGCCACGGTGTATCCGGGTGGCAGCGGCATTGTCGACATCGAGCGTGAGGTCAACCTTGGCCAGCCGATTCACTCCAAGGGCGTGATGATCCTCACGGGTTACCTGGGCAGCCGGTATGCCCAGGAATTCCCGCTGGCGATCTCGGCGAGCATCGCGCTGGAGCAATCCTATGGTTATGTGGACGGCGACAGTGCGTCCTTGGGCGAGGCGTGCACCTTGATCTCGGCCTTGTCGAAAACGCCGCTCAAGCAGTGCTTTGCCATCACCGGCTCGATCAACCAGTTTGGTGAAGTGCAGGCGGTGGGTGGGGTCAACGAGAAGATCGAAGGTTTCTTCCGCCTGTGTGAAGCGCGCGGTTTGACCGGTGAACAGGGCGCGATCATTCCCCAGGCCAACGTCGCTACGCTGATGCTGGATGAGAAGGTGCTGCAGGCCGTGCGCGCCGGGCAGTTCCACATCTATGCCGTGCGCCAGGCCGACGAGGCGCTGAGCCTGCTGGTGGGCGAGGATGCCGGTGAGCCGGATGCCGAGGGGCAGTTCCCGGAAGGCACGGTGAACGCGCGCGTGGTAGAGCGGTTGCGCGCGATTGCCGAGATGATCAGCGAGGAAGACCTCAAGGAAGCGGAGAAGGAGTTGGCACAGCAGGCGTTGGCCGAAGCCAAGCCCACCTGATGGCTGAGTGAGTTGTCGTGACTGGTGGGCTGTGGTGGTGAGCACGCTTGTTGTGGTGAGCGGGCTTGTTGTGGTGAGCGGGCTTGCCCCGCGCCGGGCTGCGAAGCAGCCCCAAAACCAGACAATTCAATCTCACTGGCACACCGCACCGGTCCCACTGGGGCCGCTTCGCAGCCCAGCGCGGGGCAAGCCCGCTCACCACATTACGGGCAAAACCGTCACAAAATTGGCGCAGCTGTAGGGCCAACGGCCGTCTGTCCCTACAACCTTGGTTTGTCGTGGTTTTCTTCTATTCTGTGCTCAAGGGATATCCACAGGAGTCGCTGGATAGAAACAGCCTCGCCACAGGCGCAGGTTGAATACCGATCTACCGAGGGTCGCCGCCATGCCGCGCAACCTTTGCCTTACCCGCCAGTGCTTCGGCCTGGTCACCCGTATCGAATGTTCCATTCGCCCTCTCGCGGGGGATAACGGGATGTGGACGTTGTTGTTTGCCGCCGGAATGACCGGTGAACAACCTTCCACCATAAAGTCTCAAGGCCCGTTCCCCGGGCCCTTCGCGGCGGAAAATATTCTAGAATCCATTGTGGACAGCCTGACTCAGCACGGCTACGAGAAGGCGGGTGACCCGCAGATCTGGTGCCTGCACATGCAGGCCCATCTGCGACAGCTCAACGGTGCCACCCACCACTGACCGCTACTTGCTCTCGGGTTTGTCCAGCTTGACCTCGAAGCCATATTGCACGGTGCTCAGGTCGGTGCGCTGGTAGCTTTCCAGCGTGGTCGGCTGGCCGTAGAAGTAATGCACGTCAAACATCGCTGTGCCGTATTCCTCGGCGCGGTGGCTGACGCCGAGGATTTCCTTGAGGTAGTTGCCGCTGGCGTCCTTGGCGTAGAAACGCCAGCTGTCAGCGGGAAAGGCTTTCTGGTCGACGATCAGCGCGTTGTCTTTGAGTTCGAGCCCTTTGGGTAGCTTGCTCGCGTCAATCTCGTTTTTATCGATGGTCGCCAGGAACAGCGGAATCGAGCCCACCACAAAGGCCGGATTTTCCGGGAACAGGTTGAGGTCATAAGTCAGGGTGCCGCGTGCCGGGTTCAACTCAAAGGCCTCGGTCGGCAGTTCGATCGGCTCGCCGCGCTCGCCTTTTTCGTCGGCGGTGAAGAAGGTCACCGGTGATTCACTGCTGTTGCGCTCGCTGCCCACCAGGTCGTCATTGAAGGTGAATGGGTGGTCAAACACGATGTGCGCCGCGCTGGCGTCTTCGACCGACTGGCTGATGGTGACGCTGTTTTTCAGCTGGTCCTCGGTCATGCTCGCGTCTTTGAGCCAGTTGGCAGCGCTGTCGTCATACACGGTGACTGGCATTGGCAGGGCCTGCACGGTTTTCTGCAGGCTGTTCTTGTCGAAGCGCAGCACCGGCAGGTCGAGGTCTTTGCGGGTGCGTGTGGCGGTGGAAAAATCCAGCACGTTGACTTGCAGGTTGTCGATCACGCCATTGAAGTACACCTTGGCGTAATGGCTGCTCTGCTTGCGTTCGAAGGCTTTCTGCTCATCGGTCAGCTGTTTTTCGAAGGCCTCCGACCAAGCCTTCTGCTTTTGCATTTCGGCCAGTTGTTTCTCGTAGAACGTGACTTGGGCGTTGCTTTCGTTGATCGAACCCGAGCGTGTGAGGAACTGCCCGGTGCTGTCCCGCGCCTGCACCAGCAGAGGGTTAGGCGATTCGTCGCCGACTTCCGATGCCAGTGGCTGGCTGTTGGTCAGCTCGATCTCGGCGTAGTTTTTTTCCAGCAAGACCAGGTTGAGGGTGATGTTGCCTTCGGTGCGCTTGTGGCCCACGTCCTTTTTCGACAGATCAAAGGTCAGCACCTTGCCCGGCGCCACCACTTCAACTGTGCCCTTGAGGCTGACAGGCTGTGGCTGGCTCTTGTTTTCCGTCTCGATCCCCTCGATGAACGGGTAGGTCACCGTCAGGTCATCGGGGTTGGTCAGGTTGGAACTGCTGGGGCTCAGTTGGATGCCCGGATCGGTTTCCGACCATTCCGGCTGGAAGGGGATCACCTTGTTGTTGCTCAGGGTCACCGATTGCCATTCCAGCCCATGGGGGAAGGGGAATTGGTCGGGGACGTTGAAGTTAAAGGGGAAGACCGGCTGTAAATCCGTCAGGTAGTCGGAATGGGAGGTCTTGCGCAGCACGAACAGGCCATTGATGTAAGTGTCCACCAGCGCCTGGGGCGTGGGGTAGTGCTTGAGCAGGGCCAGGGTGTCGTCGCCGTATTCGGTTTCGATGGGCTTGGTGGCGAGCTTGACCCGCGCCCGCTCCAGCAACAGCAGCGACCCCCCCAGGTCAGCGACGGCGTCGCGCAGCTTGGGGTCCTGGATGCTGTCGAGGGATTGTTCGAACTTGGCGGTTTTCTCTTCGAGGGTGGTTTGCTTCTGCTCGTCGCTGGGGGAGCAGCCGCCAGCCAGCAGCAATGCCGCGCACAGGCCGATACTGGCCAAAGGGGATCGCACATCCATCATCTGAGTTTTTCCTGTCCGACGTCATCGAGCGGAGTTGTAATTGGGCTCGACACTAGCAGAAAAATTCTCTTACAGATGCCGCACAGGTCAGTTTTCTCGCGGTTACAGCTGTCTTGTGGCGGCTGGTATACTCGCCGCCATTTCTAGCCTAGCTGTGTGAGATCCAATGGAACGCTTTATCGAAAATGCTATGTACGCCTCGCGTTGGCTGCTGGCGCCTATTTATTTCGGCTTGTCCCTGGGGTTGCTGGCGCTGGCGCTGAAATTCTTCCAGGAAGTGATTCACCTGCTGCCGAGCGTGTTCTCGATGGCCGAGTCCGAGCTGATCCTGGTGCTGCTGTCGTTGATCGACATGGCACTGGTCGGTGGCTTGCTGGTGATGGTGATGATTTCCGGCTACGAGAACTTTGTCTCGCAGCTGGATATCGATGAAAACAAGGAAAAGCTCAACTGGCTGGGCACCATGGATTCTTCGTCGCTGAAGATGAAAGTGGCGGCCTCCATCGTGGCGATTTCCTCCATCCACTTGCTGCGCATCTTCATGGACGCCAAGAACGTCGATCCGCAGCACTTGATGTGGTACGTGATCATCCATATGACGTTTGTGATCTCGGCGTTTGCCATGGGTTACCTGGACAAGGTCACCAAGCACTGATGCCCTGCGCTGGCCTTACTGCTCCACGAAGTAGTAAGGCTGGCGATTGATCGACATTTGCTTGATCACCTTCACCGGGGCCGCCAGGTCATCGGTATGGTCCAGCAACGCAACGTTGCCGGGCTTGGCGCCGAGGTAACTGTGCAACTCGGCCTCGGTTTGCAGAATCGGTAAATAGGCCTGCAGGTAAAACACGCTGGCCCCGGCGATGCGCTCGTTGGGCCGGTACAGCACCACCTCCCTGCCTTCATCTTTCAACGTCTGAACCTGGCTGATCACCGGTACGAACGACTGGCGCACATCCGCTTTGGGGGCGAACCAGAAGGCGGCGATCAGGTAGCACCCCACGGCCAGGGTGAACACGCTGCCCACTACCGTTCTGTGATGCTTGTGCAGCGCGGGTTTGTGGGTTTTCAGCCAGTCCAGCAGCACCCGCGCATATTCCGCTGCCAGGACGGCGGCGGCTGGCGCGAGTGCCATCAGGTAAACGGTGCGTTTGCTCGACGCCAGGGTCAGCAGGGTGAACTGTGCCACCAGCCAGACGCTGAAGAACAGGTGGTAGCGGTTGCGCACCAGGCTTTTGCGGAAGTGCCACAGGCCCAGGTACACCAGGATATTCCAAGGCAGGAACGCCTCGGGCAGCTTGGCGATGTAGTAGTAGAACGGCTCGTAATGCCCGGCCTCGACAAACGAGCCGCTGAAACGGCCGACGCTGTTGGTCAGCAACACTTCGGCCACCGCCTGCATGCCGCCGCGTTGGAACAGGAATCCCAGCCAGATCATCAGCGGCACCAGCGCCAGCAAGGTAAACAGCGCTGGCTTGAGCCAGTTGCCAATCTGCAGGCGTTTGTCCATCAGGCTGGTGCTGGCCAGGTACGCGAAAATCACAATGCCCGGCATGGCCAGGCCCAGCACGCCTTTGCTGAGGGTAGCGATCACCATCCCGGCGGTAAACAGTGCCCATGCGCCTGTGCTGGAACCTTGGCGGTCGGGCCGTACGGCTTGGTAGAACGCCAGCAACGCGGTGGTCACGCCGAGGGTGAGCAGCGAATCCTCACCGACACCGCGCACATTGCTCCAGTAGCTAGCCATGGTCGCCAGAATCAACGCGGCGCTGAACGCCAGCGTCTGCGGTCGTCCGAACCGGCGCAGCATCGTGTAAAGCAGCATCACGCTGAACAACCCGGCAAACGCCGAGGCCAGGCGTACCGCCCAAGTGGTGCCGCCGAACAGGCGAATCGCCCCGGCGTCTATCCACAGGCTCAGGGGCGGTTTTTCCAGGAAGGGCTCGCGAAACAACTGGGGCACTACCCAGTTATTGTCCAGGTGCATGGCCATGGCGATCCCGGCGACGCGGGCTTCGGTGGAGCCTTGCAGCTCATGGTTTCCCAGGGCAAAGAAGAACAACAGACCAGCAAGCAGGAGCAGCAGGGGAGCAGGGCGCGTCATGGAGTGTGGCTACCAGGGCAGGAGGACCGTCCGGGGGAACGGTCATTGCAATGGGCTAGTATCCGTGGGCGTTTCTGAATATTTCGTGAACGAGTGTTGGTTTTTTGTAAGGTCGGTCAGGGAGCCATCAAGCTAGGCAGTGCGGCTTGACCTTGCGGGCTCAGCACGGGCTGCAGTTGCTCCCAAGTGAAGCTCAGCTCGTTATCGCAGCCATCGCCCTGAGCGGGTGTCGACAGTTGCAGCCCTTGGGTGTTGAAGCTCAAGTCGAACGAGGAATAGCTGGTCACGGCTGGGCATCCTTCGTCCGTGGTGGTCTGCTTGGCCAACCAGGTGCTGAAAGCGGCCGGCAGTTTGACCTGGCCCGAATAGGGCGTATCCCATTCCTCATGGCCGCCCAACCACGTCCAAGGGTCGACTTTTTCACCGGTTTGCAGGTTCCAACTGTGCAGGCCCCAACTGATTCCGCCGCGCCCGTACCCCGCCGACCAGCGATAGAAACGCACGGTGACCCACTGTGATGACCAGTAGAACGGTTCCACCGTGATCTCGCTGGTCGTGGTGCTGCCGCCCTGGTCCAGTGAGTTGCGCCGCTCTCTATAAAAATCGGTCTGGCCATCCGGATTGATGGCCATGCGTGCGAGATCCCGGTTGATCTTATCGATGGCTTCCCCGTCGCCCTCGAGTTTCAGGATGACCTGCCCGCCTTGAGTCTTCACCTGATAGGCGTGTTCGGCGAAGGTCTTCTTCTCGACCTTCACCGCAGGCGGCGTCGCCTCCAGCGGGTTGTTGTAGGTGTCGCTGGCGCAACTGTCCGTGTCCGCACGCTTGAGCGTCAGCACCAGGCCTTTGCCGCCCAAGGCTTTGCTCCAGGTGCCGGTCAACGTATCGCCCTGCGGGTCGTCCAACTGCCAGAAACCGGTTTGGCCTTCTTCCACCCAGGGCTCGCTGGCGTTGGCTTGGGTCAGTTGAATGGGCGTAAGAATCCGTTGGTAGTAATAACTGCCATTGGCGCCGTGGGCACCGTTGAAACAGACGGTGATCGCGGATTTGCCCAAGGTGCCCGTCCAGACACCGGCCAGGTTGGCGGCGGTTGCGAGCAGAGGGGCGCAGGCGAGGGCGAGAGCGGCGAGTGGCTTGAACACGGGTATCGGACTTCCGGATGTCTGATAGAGGAGAGCAGGGTAATCGCAAGTGTGGCGGGATTCCAGACGCACAACAAAAGGCCGAGTCGCTGAACGCGTCTCGGCCTTTTTGTTACTGGAATGTTTGTGTGTCTTGGGTGAGGACCAGCACGCGCTCGACCAGCAGTTCGCCCAGCACGACCAGTTGCTGGGTGGCCAGCAGCTTGTGACGGTGTGCGCCCTCGAGTTCGAAAGCCAGGTCGGTGGTCATGGCGTTGAGGGAGGCGAGGGTTTCGCTGGCTTGGATTAGCAGAGCTTCGGGGGAGATGTCTGGGGCGAGGGTGAAGAGGGTTGCGGAGGGGGGATTGGGGGTGATCTTTTTCATGATGAAGCTCCCACACTGTTTAAGGAGCTACCGCCCCCTGCTGTCAAACAGGAATGGGTGGCAGCTGTACGCGGGTTGACAGACCGGAAGTGTAGGAACCCGGCGCACCCGAAGATGCCCCACGCACAGCCGCCATGAACGAGGCGGAGTGCGTCAAGCATGCCGTCTTATCAAGGGGTGTGAAAGGTTACACTTTTCGGCCTGTCAAAGCCGGTCGCTGATGAGCAGCGACTGGGGGAAGTTAGCGTTGTGGCGGGGGTTGCGCCAGTTCATCAAGGGCGCGGTAGCTTGAAGGAAAATTCTGAAGGTCCGTCCTGTCGGGCTTTCCAAACCCTAGAAACAACAGAACCCGCACTAGGCGGGTTCTGTTGATGCTTCGAATTGGTGGAGCCGGGGGGATTTGAACCCCCGTCCGCCAGTACTCCGCTGTCGGTACTACATGCGTAGCCGTTTCTATTAAGTTAACCCTCAGCGACCCGAAGGGCAGGGTGCTTTGGGCGAGTTGTGTAAGTTTTAGCCGCTTCGTCCACAACGTACTGCACGGCGATTCTGTTCTATATGACAATCACTTTGGGTTTACAGACATCCCCTGGTGATTGCTGGACCCGAAGGTACCAGAAGCTCAGGGCTAAGGCTGCTTACGCAGCGAGAGCGAATTCCTGGCCGTAGTTTTCGTCATTGGCAACTATAAGAAGTTGCAACAGTGGATTTACGAGTTCTGTTACCAACTCGGCATGCACCTAAAGTTTCGCAACCGGCGTCGAATCCTAAACGGCCCCGTGCTTGTAACTCGTTGTTTCATAGTGAGTGACAAGCCTTTGCAGTGTACGCCAAACCGTCACGGAAGGCCAACCCGAAGGTTGGTCTTCCGTGACTGAGCAGCCTATTGGCCACCTTTTTCGCTGTTCTGCAGGTCTTGCAGCGCCTTCGAGGTGATCTCGATGCACTTTTTGTCATCGCCCGCGGCGTGGGCCGCTTTGGCTTGGGAGACGGCAGTGTCTATCTCGCCGCTTTTGCCACTGGTGTCAGTGGCGAGCAGCGCTTTGCCGTTGTTGATTTTGTCCAGATTGATTTTGCACAAATCTGGCTCGCCCGCAGCGAATACAGGGGAAGCCAGCATCGCAGCAGTAATGAACAAGCCAGCAAGAGCGGAACGCTTCATAGGGTATCTCCTTGCACAAAAGGGCTCGACGCTGCTGGCGTTCAACGGCTGCCAGCGACATCACTGATGAGCCTCGTTTGTCGAGGCCTATGCAGATGACTACGCCGGCGCGCGAGGGTTCTGTTTTTATGCAGGTTCATTTTTGCAGGATCAGTGAGCGCGGGCTTGAGTGACGCGGTCAACCAGGTAGACCAACCCGTGATAATCAATACCGCCATGCTGGCTCAGACCGATCTCGCAGGTGCGGCTGGTGGAGATGCCTTCGCTGCAGTATTGCACCGCGTCCTTGAGGGTGCGCAGTGAGTGGGCGTTGAGTTCCGGCGTGGTGAAGCCCTTGTCACCGGCAAATCCGCAGCAATGGATGCCTTCAGGGATGACCACGCTGTTGGAACAGCGTCGAGCCAGATCGATCAGCGCCTGGCTCTCACCCAGGTGTTGGGTGCTGCAGGTGACGTGCACGGCGATGGGGGCTTCCTGAGGTGTGAAGTCGAGACGGTCCATCAAGTGGGTGCGGATAAAGCGCACGGGATCGTAGAGGTCCAGCCGCGTTTCGCCCAGGTCCTGCACGAGGCGCAGGGTGCAGGGGCTGGTGTCGCAGTAGATCGGATCGAGCCCTCCACGGCTGGCGTGAAGTAGGGCGCCGATCAGTTCCTGGCGCTTGTGTTCGGCCTGTTCGGCGTAGCCCTTGGAAGCGAAAGGCTGGCCGCAGCACAGGCTGTCCTGATTGTCGGGGAATACGACTTGGTAACCGGCTTTTTCCAGCAGGCTGCGGGTTTTGTCGTACAGCGACATCTGTTCCTTATCCCCCGCTGCAGGGCCCATGGCGCGTGAAACGCAGGCGGCGAGGTAGACCACCCGTGGTCGTTCGTCCGTCACCGCCGGGCTGAAACGGATAGCTTTTTCCGGTTGCGGCATGGCGTTGGTCCACTGTGGGATTTGCCCCTTGGACAGCTTGGTCACGCTGGCCGATAGCTTCGCCAGGCGCGGTGCGCCGAGCAGCATGCGGGCGCCGTTGGCCACATGCAGGGTAAAGCGCGCGCCTTGCAGGGCGGTGGAAAAATGGGTGGCGAGCCATTCGGCGGTTTTCGTGCTGTTGGCGTCACGGCTGCGCAGTTTTTTCACCAGGTCGCCGGTATTGATTCCTACAGGGCAGCGTTGAGCGCAAAGGCCGGTCGCGGCGCAGGTGTCGATGCCCTGGTAGTGATACGCGGCTTCCAACTCAGTGGTGTCGACACCGGTGCGTTTCTTCGCCTGGATGTCGCGCCAGATCACGATGCGCTGGCGCGGGCTCAAGGTCAGGCCTTTCGACGGGCACACCGGTTCGCAGAATCCGCATTCGATGCACTTATCCACAAGCTCATCAGCGGCGGGTAGCGGCTTGAGGTGCTTGAGGTGGATTTGCGGGTCTTCGCTGAGCACCACGTCCGGGTTGAGAATGCCGTTGGGGTCGAGCAGGCGCTTGAGTTGCCACATCAATTGATAGGCGTCGCTGCCCCATTCCAGTTCCACGAACGGCGCCATATTGCGCCCGGTGCCGTGTTCAGCTTTAAGCGAGCCTCCAAACTCGACGGCCACCAGTTGCGCCACGTCGTCCATGAACGCTTGGTAGCGTGTGACTTCTTCCGCGCTGTTGAAGCCTTGGGTGAACACAAAGTGCAGATTGCCTTCCAGCGCGTGTCCGAAAAGGATCGCCTCGTCGTACTGATGTTTGTCGAAGAGCGCGATCAAGCGATTCACGCCGATTGCCAGTTGCTCAACCGGGAAGGTCACGTCTTCGATGATCACGGTGGTGCCGGTTTTGCGCACGGCGCCGACGGCGGGAAAGGTGTCTTTACGGATCGCCCACAGGCGGGCGTTTTCCACAGGGTCTTCGGTGAAGTCGACCTGTTTCTCAACCGGAAATTGAGCCAGGGACGCCATGATCAGCGCCAGTTGCTCATGCAGCAAAGTCGATGATGCCGCGCGGGACTCGATCAACAGGGCGCAGGCATTTTCCGAAAGTTGCTGTACGAAAGCCGGCATGCCTGGCTTGTTTTGTACCGAGCGCATGCTGCGTCGGTCCAGCAACTCGACGGCCGAGACTGGCTGGGTTTTGAGCACGGTGACCGCGTTGCAGCAGGTCTCGACATCTGGAAACACAATCAACGCAGAGGCTTTATTCGGGTGGTCTATGACGGTGTCGTAGGTGACCGCGCTGATAAACCCAAGGGTGCCCTCGGAGCCCACCAGCAGATGGCTGAGGATATCCAACGGCTCATCGAAATCCACCAGGGCATTCAGCGACAGCCCGGTGGTGTTTTTCAGACGGTACTTGTGGCGAATCTTGGCCGCTAATTCGGCATTGGCCCGCGTCTCGCGACCCAATGTCGCCAGCCGCTCAAGCAGCGCGCCGTGTTGTTCACGAAACGCCTTAACGCTGGTGGCGTCTTCAGTATCCAAGCGGCTGCCGTCAGCCAGTACCAGGCGTATGCCGGCCAGCGTGTGGTAGGTGTTCTGCGCGGTGCCGCAGCACATGCCGCTGGCATTGTTGGCGACGATACCGCCGATCTTGCAGGCGTTGATCGACGCCGGGTCCGGCCCGATCTTGCGCCCGAACGGCGCCAGCCACGCATTGGCCTGGGCGCCGATCACGCCGGGTTGCAGGCGGATTTGCGTGCCTTGCCCGCGAATCTCGCGGCCATTCCAGTTGTCGCCCAGCACGATCAGTACCGAATCGCTGATGGCTTGCCCGGACAGGCTGGTGCCGGCGGCGCGGAAGGTCACCGGTACGTGGTCGCGCTGAGCCAGTTGCAGCAAGGCAACGACTTCGTCTTCTGACTCCACGCGGATCACCAATTGTGGGATCAGTCGGTAAAAGCTGGCGTCAGTGCCGAAAGCGAGTGTGGAAAGGGGGTCGTCGAAACGTCGATCTTTCGGGATCAGTTGTGCGACGTCGCTCAGGAAAGCAGCAGGCAGGCTCATCGGTCCTCCAGAAATAGCTGACGCCGGAATCGTATCCGGCGGCATTACGTGCAGGTCTTAGTGCACCAGCATACCGGTGAACCAGTAGGCCTGGGCCAGGGTGATCAGCCCGACGATGGTGGCGAAGAACAGGCTGTGCTTGAGAGTAAAGCGGAACAGGTCGGACTCCTTGCCCACCAGGCCGGTAGCGGCGCACGCCACAGCGATGGATTGAGGCGAGATCATTTTGCCGGTGACGCCGCCGCTGGTGTTGGCGGCGACCAGCAGGGTGTCATTGACGCCGATCTGGTGCGCGGTGGTGGCCTGCAGGGAGCTGAACAGGGCGTTGGATGAGGTATCAGAGCCTGTCAGGAAAACCCCCAGCCAGCCGAGGAACGGCGAGAAGAACGGAAAGGCTGCGCCCGTGCCGGCCAATACCAGTGCCATGGTCGAAGACATGCCGGAGTAGTTGGTGACGAAGGCGAAGGCCAACACCATCCCAATCGACAGGATCGGCCAGCGCAGTTCGTAGAAGGTCTCTTTTAAAGTGGTAAGACCAGTCTTGATGTCGATTTTCAGTACCAGCATCGAGATCAGCGCGGAGAAGAAAATCGCAGTGCCGGTCGCCGAAATCGGGTCCAGTTTGAACACGGCCGGAATCGCGGTGGGGTTGGTCACGATCGGCGCGACCTTGATCACCAGTTGGTCCAGGTGTGGGATTGCGAAGTTGAATACCCAGCTGTACATCGAGCCCCCGGCAGCAAACATCGCCTTGAACGGCTTGAGGGTCCAGATGGTGACCAGCACGGTGAGAATCAGGAACGGCGACCAGGCCTTGAAAATCTGCCCGAGGCTGTAGGGCGAGACGATGGTGTTGCGTGGCAGGCCGAAACCGCCGGCACTGGCGGTGACCGCCGCGCTGGAGGTGGCGCCGGCGATTTGTGCGCCTGCGGTGCGTTTTGGCTGCCAGACTTTCAGGAACAACGTCAGGGAAATCAGACTGGCCAGGGCCGAGGTGATGTCCGGCAGTTCCGGGCCGATGAAGTTGGAGGTGAAGTATTGGGTGACGGCAAAGCTCAAGCCTGCGACCAGCGCAGCGGGCCAGGTTTCACGCACGCCGCGCACGCCGTCCATCATGAACACCAGCCAGAACGGCACGAACAGCGACAGCAGCGGCAGTTGGCGACCGGTCATGGCGCCGATCTTGAATGCGTCGATGCCAGTCACCTGGCCCGCAACGATAATCGGGATGCCCAGCGCCCCAAAGGCCACGGGGGCAGTGTTGGCAATCAGGCACAGGCCGGCGGCGTACAGCGGGTTGAAGCCCAGGCCGACCAGCAGTGCAGCGGTGATTGCCACGGGGGCACCGAAACCGGCGGCACCTTCCAGGAAGGCGCCAAAGCAGAAGCCGATCAACAACACTTGCAGGCGTTGGTCGTCGGTGATCGACAGAACCGAGCTGCGGATGATCTCGAACTGACCGCTTTTGACCGTGAGTTTGTAGAGAAACACCGCCGCGACGATGATCCACGCGATGGGCCACAGGCCGTAGGCAAAGCCGTAACCGGCGGCGGCCAGTGCCATGTCCACCGGCATCTGGAAGGCGAAGATCGCCACCAGGATCGACAGCGCCAAGGTGATGCTGCCAGCCACATGGCCTTTGAGGCGAAACACGGCCAGGGCGAGGAAGAAGAATACGATCGGAATAACGGCCGCCAATGCGGACAGGCCGAGGCTGCCGAGCGGGCTATAGAGCTGTTGCCAGGTTTGCATAGTGGGGTGGCCCCTGATTGTTGTTGTTTGGTCAGCTTGGATAATTGGTAATACCAATTTACAATCGCTGTGGGCTAGAGTAAAAGCCTTGGTGGGGGTGTGTCAATTTGCCGCCCGCGAAACTTTGGTCGTAAGTCGGTAAGCAGGGTGTGCTGATCGGCTGAAACGAAGGCGTTCTGATAGGTGCTGCAAGTGCTGCGATAGGCGAGAATAGAGCCCCGGCGAGTGGTCGGGATGGTGGAGAGTGAGTGATGGGGTTTGATCAGGTGCGTCAGCGCCGCTTGTCCGATGACATTGTCGAGCAGCTTGAGGGCATGATCCTTGAGGGCACGCTGAAGTCGGGTGAGCGCTTGCCCGCCGAGCGTGCGTTGGCTGAGCAATTCGGGGTATCGCGTCCTTCTTTGCGGGAGGCGATCCAGAAACTGTCAGCCAAAGGTTTGCTCGTCAGCCGCCAGGGCGGTGGTAACTACGTGGCTGAATCATTGGGCTCGACGTTCAGTGACCCGCTGTTGCACCTGTTGGAGAACAACCCTGAGGCTCAGCGTGATCTTCTGGAGTTTCGTCAGACCCTTGAGGCCTCTTGCGCCTACTACGCCGCGTTGCGCGCGACGGAGGTTGATCGCGAGCGTCTTACGGCTGCCTTTGAAGCGCTACAGGATTGCTACACCCGGTCCGATGAGGTGAGTCGGGCCGAGGAGGGCGCAGCGGATGCGCGGTTTCACTTGGCTATCGCCGAGGCCAGCCACAACGCGGTGTTGCTGCACACCATTCGCGGTCTGTTCGACCTGCTCAAACGTAACGTGGTGACCAACATCGGCGGCATGTATCAGCAGCGAACGGAAACCCGCGACATGCTGATCAGTCAGCACCGGGATCTGTACCTGGCGATTATCGAGGGGCGCGCCGAGCAGGCACGGGAAGTCTCAACGCGTCACCTGCTGTATGTGCAGGAAGTGTTGGAAGAAGTGCGTCAGGAAGTTCAGCGCGTGGCGCGTGCGGAGCGGCGCAAGGGGATGTAGCCGAGGGACCTCCCAAGGCTACATCACAGCAAGGATCAGTCTTCCTTGCCCTTGTTGCGCACGGCGCGATGCAGTTCGCGATTGGAGTCGCGCTCGCGCTCGGTATCGCGCTTGTCGTATTCCTTCTTGCCCTTGCCCAAGGCAATCTCGCATTTGACCAGGTGCTTGCTCCAGTACCAGGAAAGGCAGACGCAGGCGTAGCCCTTCTGCTGTACGGCGGCGGCGAGCTTTTCCAGTTCGCGGGCATTGAGCAGCAGCTTGCGCGTGCGCACCGGATCGGCAATCACGTGAGTGCTCGCAGTGGTCAGCGGGGTGATATGACTGCCAAGCAGCCATGCCTCGCCATCCTTGAGCAGCACGTAACTGTCGACCAGTTGCAGCTTGCTGGCACGCAGACTCTTTACTTCCCAGCCGGCCAGGACCAGACCAGCCTCGAACCGATGTTCGATGAAGTAATCGTGTCGCGCCTTTTTATTTTGCGCGATGGTCCCTGTGGGGTGTTTCTTTTGTTTAGCCATAGGGGCGGCATTATAGGGAGTTGCGAGCCTGTCGGCTACGGTCAACCTGCGTGCTTGAGCGTGTTGGACGAATCCCGGACAATGCGGGCAGTTCTCTGGTTTTTTTCTTTCGCGGATCGGGCTGTTCTTCCGCGATGTTTGCTGCTCAGCTGTGGAAATGACGCACACATGACGACGCATATTCAACGTTCAGCGCTGCTGCCCTATCCGGCACAGGCGCTCTATGACCTGGTCAACGACGTGGCGCGTTACCCGGAATTCCTGCCGTGGTGCTCAACGGCCGAGGTGCTGGAAAGCAGTGATGAGCACATGGTCGCCAGTGTCGGGGTCGCGAAGGGCGGCCTGAGCCAGCATTTTGTGACGCGCAATGTGCTGGTGCCTGGGAAATCCATTGAAATGAATTTACAGGAGGGGCCGTTTACCCAGCTCCACGGGGTATGGGTATTCAAGGCCTTAACGGACAAGGCCTGCAAGATCAGCCTGGACCTTTCCTTTGATTATGCGGGGCCTATCGTGCGCGCGACGTTGGGGCCTTTGTTCAATCAGGCGGCCAATACCCTGGTGGATGCATTCTGCCAGCGAGCCAAGCAACTGCATGGTTGAGATTGAGGTGGTGTACGCCGGCGTGGATCGTCAGGTTCTATTGGCGGTGACGGTGCCAGCCGGCACTAGCCTGCGTTCGGCGGTGCAGGCGTCAGGTATTGCAGCGCAATTCCCTGAGTTGGATCTGGCTGGCTGCGTTTTGGGTATATTCGGCAAAGTGGTCGCGGACGCTGAAGTGCGTTGTGTGCAGGCGGGTGATCGCATTGAGATTTACCGCCCCTTGCTGGCGGACCCAAAAGAAATACGCAGGTTGCGCGCAGCCAAGGCGGCGCTGGCCAAGCAACAGAATTCATAGGTCGGCCAAATGGCAGGCAACAAAAAGCCCGGCATGCCGGGCTTTTTGTTGAGCGTCGCAAAATTACTGCGGGCTGGTATCCAGAGGCTGTGGCGTCGGGACGGGAACCGTTTCCACGCCGTCGACGTCTTTCTGGATCTTGTCGAGCAGAGAGCCTGGCTTGGCCGGCACTTCGGACTTCGGCTTCTCGCCTTCCTGCGCCGGCGCAGTGACGTTGGTGCCATTGTCTTTGCCAAGCAAGGCTTCATCACGGCTTACGCCGGGCATGAAGTCGCCGGACAGGCTGACAAGCTGGTCATTGCCATTGAAAACGACGCTGACGCGCTCCTGTTGGCGTTCACCGCCACCAGGCTGCAGGCTGTAGAGATAATCCCAGCGATCGGCATGGAATGTGTCGGTCAGCAGGGGGTTACCCATGATAAACCGTACTTGCCGTCGGGTCATTCCGGGGCGTAACTGGTCTATCATGTCCTGCGTGACGACATTGCCCTGCTGGATGTCGATTTTGTAAACCCCGGGGAATGAACAACCGGCGAGTGCGAGCAGTCCCACAAAGGTGAAACTGGTTAGCAAGAGCTTGGTGTTTTGCATCGGTGGGCGACTTCCACTATCTTGGCTGGGACAACGTAAACGCCGATCATACCCGTATTAAGAGAAGCTGCGAAGCAGCATCCGCGAGAAAGCTAACCATGGTTGAAAATAGCGAACTACGCAAAGCCGGTCTCAAAGTGACTCTGCCACGAGTCAAGATTCTACAAATGCTCGATTCTGCTGAGCAGCGTCACATGAGTGCCGAGGATGTCTATAAGGCGCTGATGGAGTCTAACGAGGACGTCGGCCTGGCCACGGTTTACCGTGTACTGACCCAGTTTGAAGCCGCAGGGCTGGTGGTTCGTCATAATTTCGACGGCGGTCATGCAGTATTTGAACTGGCTGACGGTGGTCATCACGACCACATGGTTGACCTGGATACCAATGAGGTTATCGAGTTCACCAGTCCGGAAATCGAAGCGCTGCAGCACAAGATTGCTGAGGAGCATGGCTTCGATCTGGTTGACCATAATCTGGTCTTGTACATCCGTAAGAAAAAGTAACAAGCGCTGCAGATTCGCGCTGCAAAATGATCGAAGGCGACCTCAGGGTCGCCTTCGTGCTTTCTATAGAGGCGAAATTATCCGGTCAGGCCTTCGCGGCCACGACCATTTTTTTCGCGTGCGCCAAGGACTCCTTGGTCAAGTCGATCCCGCCGAGCATGCGTGCCACTTCTTCAACGCGTTCCGACTTATTCAACTTGGACACGGCTGTGTGTGTTGCATCACTGCCGCGCACCTTGTGCACAAACAGGTGCTGATGCCCCTGGGCTGCCACCTGTGGCAAGTGGGTGACCGTCAGTACCTGGCCACGATCCCCCAGGCGCCGCAACAACTGGCCAACAATTTCTGCCGTCGGCCCACCGATCCCCACATCGACTTCGTCGAACACCAGCGTTGGCACCCGTGAGGTTTGCGCAGTAATCACCTGGATGGCCAGGCTGATTCGCGACAGTTCACCGCCGGAGGCCACTTTTGCCAGTGCCTTGAGCGGTTGCCCGGGGTTGGCGCTGACCAGTAGCTCGACCTGCTCCAGCCCGTGGGGCTGCAGTTCGTTACTGGCGTTGGTGCGCAATTCAATGGTGAAGCGACCGCCGGGCATGCCCAGGCGTTGGATCTCCAGCTCCACTGCGCCGGCCAGGCTCGTCGCTGCTTGCTGGCGCAAGTCGCTGAGTTCGCGCGCCTTCTCTTGGTAATGGCGAGCGAAAGAGGCGAGCTCGTCGCCCAGGCGCTCGATGGATTCATCGTTGGCGTTCAGGGTCTCGATTTCATCCAGCAGCTTTTGCTGCATCGTCGCCACTTCGGTGGGCTGGATGCGATGTTTGCGCGCCAGGGTATAGATAGTGTCGAGGCGTTCTTCTATGTCCTGAAGACGTGCGGGGTCGGCATCGAAGTGGTCCAGGAAGCGATTCAGCTCACCGACGGCTTCCTCTACTTGAATCTGTGCGCTGGTGAGCAAGGTCGTGGCCTCGCTCAGTGAGCCGGAGGCGCTGTTTACGCTAGAGAGGCGATTGAGGCTGGCGGTCAACGCGTTAAGTACATTGCCGGAGTCACTCTCACTGCATTGCTCTACCACTTGGCGGCAAATGCCCAGCAAGGTTTCCGCGTTGGTGAGGTTCTTGTGTTCCTGCTCAAGCTGCTCCAGTTCGTTTTCGCCCAAGCCCAGACTTTCCAGCTCTTCGAGTTGATAGCTGAGCAATTGATGTCGAGCTCGTTGTTCATCGCCAGAGTTGGAGAGTCGCTCCAGCTCCTGGCGAGTCTGGCGCCAGCGCTGGGCGGCGAGTTGCACCTGTCGGGCAAGGTCTGTGGCGCCAGCGTACTCATCAAGCAGGCGGCGATGGGTATCGGTTTTCAGCAGGGACTGGTGTTCATGCTGGCTGTGGATATCGATCAGCAGTTCGCCCAGGGCTTTTAGGTCGCCAAGCGGGCAGGGGGTGCCATTGATATAGCCGCGGGACCGACCTTCCGCTGTGATGACCCGCCGAAGGATGCACGGGCCTTCATTATTAAGGTCGCGCTCGGCCAGCCAGGCCTCTGCCTCGGGAATATCCGCCAGGTCGAAGGTGGCCAGGATGTCGGCCTTGTCCGCACCGGGGCGTACCACGCCGCTGTCGGCGCGATCACCCAGGGTCAAGCCCAGGGCGTCGAGCATGATCGACTTGCCGGCGCCGGTTTCGCCTGTGATTACGCTCATCCCACGATCCAGCTCGAGATCCAGGTGTTCAACAATGGCGTAGTTATGTACGGACAGGTGCACGAGCATGACGGCCGCTCCCAGGCTTTAGGTCTGGTTATTTATACAGTGTTTTATCTGAGGCTGACAATCCTGGTGCTTAGCTCGATTTGCTTGAACGCGGCTTTTTTTAAGCGCAACCAGGAATGACCAAGCAGGAATTGATGAAGGTCAGTCGAAAGACTTTTGGTAACGCTTGCGCCCTTGAACCTGGAAATTGTGGCCCCATATACCCGAACAGAAGCGCGAGTTGAGTTCGCGCATGATTTTGAAAGGAGAAAACTATGGCTGACGAACAGACGCAGGATACGCAAACTCCAGACGCCAATTCGGCTGTCGGCGATGAGCTGGCGACTCGTGTGCAAGTGCTCGAAGAGCAATTGGCCGCTGCGCAGGACCAGTCTTTGCGTGTTGCCGCTGATCTGCAGAACGTCCGCCGCCGTGCCGAGCAGGATGTAGAAAAGGCTCACAAGTTCGCACTGGAAAAATTCGCCAATGACTTGCTGCCGATCATCGACAGTCTGGAACGTGGCCTTGAATTGTCCAACCCGGACGACGAAAACATCCGCCCGATGCGCGAAGGGATCGAACTGACCCTGAAAATGTTCCAGGACACCCTGAAGCGTTATCAGCTGGAAGCAGTCGATCCACAAGGCGGCGAACCGTTCAACGCTGAGCATCATCAGGCCATGGCCATGCAGGAAAGCCATGACCTGGAGCCGAACAGCGTGCTCAAAACGTTCCAGAAGGGTTATCTGCTCAATGGTCGCTTGCTGCGCCCGGCGATGGTCGTAGTGAGCAAGGCGCCTGCACCAGTTTCGCCTTCTATTGATGAGCAGGCTTGAAATACGCTGCAAAGCCCCCATCTATAAGTCAAGCGTTTAAGTGCTACCGCAGTTAGCCACCACTGCTGCGGCAACCAAATTCAAGTTTCGGGAGAGTAAATCATGGGCAAAATTATCGGTATCGACCTGGGGACCACCAACTCCTGTGTCTCCGTCATGGAAAACGGCAAAGCCAAAGTAATCGAAAACGCCGAAGGCGCGCGTACCACGCCGTCGATCATTGCTTACGCAAATGATGGCGAGATCCTCGTTGGTCAGTCGGCCAAGCGCCAGGCTGTCACCAACCCGCACAACACCCTGTACGCAGTAAAGCGTCTGATCGGTCGTAAGTTCGACGAAGAAGTCGTGCAGAAAGACATCAAGATGGTGCCTTACAAAATCGCCAAGGCTGACAACGGTGACGCCTGGGTAGAAGTAAATGGCAACAAGATGTCGGCACCGCAGATCTCGGCTGAAGTCTTGAAAAAGATGAAGAAGACCGCCGAAGACTACCTGGGTGAAGCTGTGACCGAAGCGGTGATCACCGTTCCGGCTTACTTCAACGACAGCCAGCGCCAGGCGACCAAAGACGCCGGCCGCATCGCGGGCCTGGACGTAAAACGTATCATCAACGAACCAACCGCAGCTGCTCTGGCTTACGGTATGGACAAGGCCAAAGGCGACCACACTGTGATCGTTTATGACCTGGGTGGCGGTACTTTCGACGTGTCGGTCATCGAGATCGCTGAAGTTGATGGCGAGCACCAGTTCGAAGTGTTGGCCACCAACGGCGACACCTTCCTGGGTGGTGAAGACTTTGACATTCGTCTGATCGACTACCTCGTTGACGAATTCAAGAAAGAAAGCGGCATGAACCTCAAGGGTGACCCGCTGGCGATGCAGCGCCTGAAAGAAGCTGCTGAGAAAGCCAAGATCGAGCTGTCCTCGAGCATGTCGACCGACGTGAACCTGCCGTACATCACTGCAGATGCCACCGGTCCTAAGCACTTGAACGTGAAGATCTCCCGCGCCAAGTTGGAAGCTCTGGTTGAAGACCTGGTTCAGCGCACCATCGAACCTTGCCGCATTGCGCTGAAAGACGCTGGTATCGACGTTGGTTCCATCAACGACGTGATCCTGGTCGGCGGTCAGACCCGTATGCCGCTGGTTCAGCAGAAAGTGACCGAGTTCTTCGGTAAAGAAGCACGTAAAGACGTGAACCCGGACGAAGCGGTTGCCATGGGTGCTGCCATCCAGGGCGCGGTATTGGCCGGTGATGTGAAAGACGTGCTGCTGCTGGACGTCAGCCCGCTGACCCTGGGTATCGAAACCATGGGCGGCGTAATGACTGCGCTGATCGAGAAAAACACCACGATTCCTACCAAGAAATCGCAAGTGTTCTCGACTGCCGATGACAATCAGGGCGCCGTGACCATCCATGTGCTGCAAGGTGAGCGTAAGCAGGCTGCTCAAAACAAGTCCCTGGGCAAGTTCGACCTGGCCGAGATTCCACCAGCACCGCGTGGCGTGCCGCAAATCGAAGTAACCTTCGACATCGACGCCAACGGCATCCTGCACGTCGGCGCGAAAGACAAGGCGACTGGCAAAGAGCAGAAGATCACCATCAAGGCCAACTCCGGTCTGTCTGATGAAGAAATTCAACAGATGATTCGTGATGCTGAAGCCAACGCTGATGCGGATGCCAAGTTTGCTGAGCTGGCTGGCGCCCGTAACCAGGGTGATGCACTGGTTCACTCGACACGCAAAATGGTCGCTGATGCTGGCGATAAAGTGACGGCTGAAGAGAAGACCGCCATCGAAGCTGCTGTAGTTGCCCTGGAAGCCGCTGTTAAAGGCGACGACAAGGCCGCTATCGAAGCCAAGATCGAAGAGTTGTCGAAAGTCTCTGCACCGGTTGCTCAGAAAATGTACGCCGAACAAGGTCAGCCAGCTGACGGTGCTGCGCAACAGGCAGAGCCTGAAGCCAAGCACGACGATGTTGTCGATGCCGAGTTCGAAGAAGTCAAAGACCAGAAGTAAGTTGGTCGCCCGGTTGACCGCTATCAAGCGGTGACTGGTAGGATGTCGCCGCGCGGGAGCTTGCTCCCGCGTTGGCGTGTCTGGGGTATGCGAATTTTTACAGCATGCGACAGTGTTCGGATGCTGGCGGTGTGATCGGGAATGCTCCTGCTTTCCGAGCAGTAAATACCGCACTTTTGGCCGGGTCCCTGGCTAAAAAGTAGTAACGACCAGGATCGTTGAATTGACGTGAGTTGGGTCCGGGCCTGTATTGGGGCTCAACGAGTTTGGCAAGGCTCAGGAGGGTCTGGCTGAACGTCCTTAAGAGTGCAAAGACTTATGGCAAAGCGTGACTATTACGAAGTATTGGGTGTGGAGCGCGGTTCCAGCGAGGCGGACCTGAAGAAGGCCTACCGTCGCTTGGCGATGAAGCACCACCCGGACCGTAATCCGGATAGCAAAGAATCCGAAGAAATGTTCAAGGAGGCCAATGAGGCCTACGAATGTCTGTCTGATCCCAACAAGCGTGCGGCGTACGACCAGTACGGCCATGCCGGCGTCGACCCGAGCATGGGTGGCGGCAGTGCCGGGTTTGGCGGTCAGAACTTCTCCGATATTTTCGGTGACGTGTTCAGCGACTTCTTCGGCGGTGGCCGCGGTGGTCAGCGTGGCGGCGCCCAGCGTGGCAGCGACTTGCGCTACACCTTGGAATTGAACCTGGAAGAGGCCGTGCGCGGCACCAGCGTCAATATCCGTGTGCCGACGCTGGTCAACTGCAAGCCGTGCGATGGTTCGGGTGCCAAGAAGGGCTCCTCGCCCATCACGTGCCCGACGTGTGGTGGTATTGGTCAGGTCCGCATGCAGCAGGGCTTCTTCTCGGTGCAGCAGACCTGCCCGCGCTGCCATGGCCAGGGCAAGATCATTTCCGATCCGTGCGATTCCTGTCACGGCGAAGGTCGCGTCGAAGAGTACAAAACCCTTTCGGTGAAAGTGCCAGCGGGCGTGGACACGGGTGATCGCATTCGTCTGTCGGGTGAAGGCGAAGCCGGTACTCAGGGCGGCCCGACGGGTGACCTGTACGTGGTGATCAACGTGCGCGAGCACTCGATCTTCCAGCGCGACGGCAAGCACCTGTTCTGTGAAGTGCCAATCAGCTTTGTTGATGCGGCGTTGGGTGGCGAGTTGGAGATTCCGACCCTTGATGGTCGCGTCAAGCTCAAGATCCCTGAAGGCACGCAGACCGGCAAACAGTTCCGCATCCGTGGCAAAGGCGTTGCGCCGGTGCGCGGTGGTGGCGCTGGTGACCTGATGTGTCGTGTGGCGGTGGAAACACCGGTCAACCTGAACCGTCGCCAGCGTGAATTGCTTGAAGAGTTCCGTAGCTCGATGGAAGGTGATGACTCCCACTCGCCGAAGACTGCGGGCTTTTTCGATGGCGTGAAGCGCTTCTTCGGCGACCTGTAAGGAATTGAGTATGCGACGTATAGCCGTAATGGGCGCTGCCGGGCGCATGGGCAAGACACTGGTCGAGGCGGTGCAGCAGCGCTCGCCGGCCTCTGGGCTGACTGCAGCGATTGTTCGTCCTGGCAGCACATTGATTGGTGCGGATGCTGGTGAGCTAGCCTCGTTGGGGCGCATTGGTGTGTCGTTGTCCGGCAATCTGGAGCAGGTGGCGGACGAATTCGATGTGCTGATCGATTTCACCCTGCCCGACGTGATGCTGAAAAACCTGGCGTTCTGCCGCAAGGCGGGCAAGGCCATGGTGATCGGCACCACCGGTTTGACGGTTGAGCAGAAGCAGTTGCTGGTGGAGGCGGGCAAGGATATCCCTGTCGTGTTCGCCGCCAATTTCAGTGTCGGTGTGAATCTGTCGCTCAAGCTGCTGGATCTGGCGGCGCGCGTGCTGGGTGATGAGGCGGATATCGAGATCATCGAAACCCATCACCGTCACAAGATCGACGCGCCGTCGGGCACTGCGCTGCGCATGGGTGAGGCGATTGCCGATGCGTTGGGTCGTGACCTGTCGAAAGTCGCGGTGTACGGCCGTGAAGGTCATACCGGTGCGCGGGCGCGGGACACCATTGGTTTCGCAACCGTGCGTGGTGGTGATGTTGTGGGTGATCACACTGTGTTGTTCGCCACTGAAGGTGAGCGCCTGGAAATCACGCACAAAGCCTCCAGTCGCATGACTTTCGCCAAGGGCGCGGTACGTGCGGCGCTCTGGTTGGAAGGCCGCGAGCCGGGCCTGTATGACATGCGCGATGTGCTGGATCTGCACTAATCAGTAGCTAAAGCAGGGCCTCAAGCTTATGCTGAGGCCCCGTTTTTACCCGCTAAGCGACGTCCTGTCGCATTCCCCTGCCTTTTAGGCTCATTAGCGGTGGACCAAAAAAGCCTTTTTCTGTAAGCTACAGCTTTAGTGTGTTCACTAAAAGCGCGCAGAATAATTCAGTGAATAAGCGGAGTGACGTGTCCATACGTCACTCCGCTTTTTTACACCTGCGATCGCCCTTTCAGGCTTTATTTACGGGAGGTCTTCTTGACTAAGCCAGCCATACTCGCCCTTGCTGATGGCAGCATTTTTCGCGGCGAAGCCATTGGAGCCGACGGTCAGACCGTTGGAGAGGTAGTGTTTAACACTGCCATGACCGGCTATCAGGAAATCCTTACCGATCCTTCCTACGCCCAACAGATCGTTACCCTGACTTATCCGCACATCGGCAACACCGGTACTACACCGGAAGACGTCGAGTCTGATTGCGTCTGGTCGGCCGGTCTGGTGATTCGTGACCTGCCACTGGTTGCGAGCAACTGGCGTAACACGATGTCGCTGTCCGATTACCTGAAAGCCAACAACGTTGTGGCGATCGCCGGTATCGATACCCGCCGCCTCACGCGCATCCTGCGTGAAAAAGGCTCGCAGAACGGCTGCATCATGGTCGGTGACAATATCTCCGAAGAGGCGGCGATTGCCGCAGCGCAAGGTTTCCCAGGCCTGAAAGGCATGGACCTGGCCAAAGTCGTCAGTGCCAAAGAGAAGTACGAGTGGCGCTCCACTGTCTGGGACCTGAAGACCGACAGCCATGCAACTATCGAAGCTGCAGACCTGCCTTACCACGTAGTGGCCTACGACTACGGCGTCAAATACAACATCCTGCGCATGCTGGTCGAGCGCGGCTGCCGCGTGACCGTGGTGCCGGCGCAAACGCCTGCCAGCGAAGTGCTCGCCTTGCAGCCGGACGGCGTGTTCCTGTCCAACGGCCCAGGTGACCCTGAGCCATGCGACTATGCCATCCAGGCGATCAAGGACGTACTGGAAACCGAGATTCCGGTGTTCGGTATCTGCCTTGGCCACCAGCTGCTGGCGCTGGCCTCCGGTGCCAAGACCCTGAAAATGGGCCACGGCCACCATGGTGCCAACCACCCGGTTCAAGACCTGGACACCGGTGTTGTGATGATCACCAGCCAGAACCACGGTTTTGCGGTAGATGAAGCATCCCTGCCGAGCAACGTGCGCGCCATTCACAAGTCGCTGTTCGACGGTTCCCTGCAGGGTATTGAGCGCACCGACAAGAGCGCGTTCAGCTTCCAGGGCCACCCTGAAGCGAGCCCGGGCCCGAACGACGTAGCGCCGCTGTTCGACCGTTTCATCAATGAGATGGCCAAGCGACGCTGACTGAGCGGCCTGCGGGTGGCCCCGAACGTCGGCGGCCCCCGCAGGCTCTTCAAAGATTGTTCAAGACGGCTTGCCGACTGACCTGCGGATTTGAGTGACAAACCCATGCCAAAACGTACAGACATAAAAAGCATCCTGATTCTCGGCGCTGGCCCGATCGTGATCGGCCAGGCCTGCGAATTCGACTACTCCGGCGCCCAGGCCTGTAAAGCCCTGCGCGAAGAGGGTTACCGCGTCATCCTGGTGAACTCCAACCCGGCCACCATCATGACCGACCCGGACATGGCTGACGCCACTTACATCGAGCCGATCAAGTGGCAGACTGTTGCCAAGATCATCGAGAAAGAGCGTCCGGACGCGCTGCTGCCAACCATGGGTGGTCAAACCGCTCTGAACTGCGCCCTGGATCTGGAGCGCGAAGGCGTCCTGGAGAAATTCGGCGTAGAAATGATCGGCGCCAATGCCGACACCATCGACAAGGCCGAAGACCGTTCGCGCTTTGACAAGGCGATGAAGTCCATCGGCCTGGACTGCCCGCGCTCGGGTATCGCCCACAGCATGGAAGAGGCCAACACAGTGCTCGAGAAGCTGGGCTTCCCGTGCATCATCCGTCCGTCCTTCACCATGGGCGGCACCGGTGGCGGTATCGCTTACAACCGTGAAGAGTTCGAAGAAATCTGTTCTCGTGGCCTGGACCTGTCGCCGACCAAAGAGCTGCTGATTGACGAGTCCCTGATCGGCTGGAAAGAGTATGAGATGGAGGTTGTCCGCGATAAGAAGGACAACTGCATCATCGTCTGTTCCATCGAAAACTTCGATCCGATGGGCGTGCACACCGGTGACTCGATCACAGTTGCGCCGGCGCAGACCCTGACGGACAAGGAATACCAGATCATGCGTAACGCCTCGCTGGCGGTACTGCGTGAAATCGGCGTGGAAACCGGCGGCTCCAACGTCCAGTTCGGCATCTGCCCGAACACGGGGCGCATGGTAGTCATCGAGATGAACCCGCGGGTATCCCGTTCCTCGGCCCTGGCCTCTAAAGCTACCGGTTTCCCGATTGCGCGTATCGCCGCCAAGTTGGCGATCGGCTATACCCTGGACGAACTGCAGAACGAAATCACCGGCGGCGCTACTCCGGCGTCCTTTGAGCCGTCGATCGACTACGTCGTCACCAAGCTGCCACGTTTCGCGTTCGAGAAATTCCCGAAAGCCGACGCACGCCTGACCACTCAAATGAAGTCGGTCGGTGAAGTCATGGCCATCGGCCGGACCTTCCAGGAGTCCCTGCAGAAAGCCTTGCGCGGTCTGGAAGTGGGCGTTTGTGGCCTGGACGAGAAGCTCGACCTGAGCAATCCGGAAAGCATGAGCATCCTCAAGCGCGAACTGACCGTGCCGGGCGCCGAGCGCATCTGGTACGTGGCTGATGCTTTCCGCGCCGGCCTGTCGGTCGAAGACATCTTCGGCATGAACATGATCGACCCGTGGTTCCTGGTGCAGATCGAAGACCTGATCAAGGAAGAAGAGAAGGTCAAGACCCTGGGTCTGGCCAGTATCGACCGCGACTTGATGTTCAAGCTCAAGCGCAAAGGTTTCTCCGACATGCGTCTGGCCAAGTTGCTGGGTGTGACCGAAAAAGCATTGCGTCGCCACCGCCACAAGCTGGAAATCTTCCCGGTCTATAAGCGCGTTGACACCTGCGCGGCCGAGTTCGCTACCGACACCGCCTACATGTACTCAACTTACGAGGAAGAGTGCGAAGCCGCGCCGTCGGGCCGCGACAAGATCATGATCCTCGGCGGTGGCCCAAACCGTATCGGCCAGGGTATCGAGTTCGACTACTGCTGCGTACACGCTGCATTGGCCCTGCGCGAAGACGGTTACGAGACCATCATGGTCAACTGCAACCCGGAAACCGTTTCCACTGACTATGACACCTCGGATCGCCTGTACTTCGAGCCAGTGACCCTGGAAGACGTGCTGGAAATCTGCCGGGTCGAGAAGCCAAAGGGCGTGATCGTCCAGTACGGCGGCCAGACTCCACTGAAGCTGGCGCGTGCCCTGGAAGAAGCAGGCGTGCCGATTATCGGCACCAGCCCAGACGCAATTGACCGTGCAGAAGACCGTGAGCGCTTCCAGCAAATGGTTGAGCGCCTGAACCTGCGCCAGCCGCCAAACGCCACCGTGCGCAGCGAAGACGAAGCCATTCGCGCAGCCAGCAAGATCGGCTACCCGCTGGTGGTGCGTCCGTCCTACGTATTGGGTGGTCGTGCGATGGAAATCGTCTACGAAGAAGAAGAGCTCAAGCGCTACCTGCGTGATGCGGTGAAAGTGTCCAACGACAGCCCGGTGCTGCTGGACCACTTCCTCAACTGCGCCATCGAGATGGATGTGGACGCCGTTTGCGACGGCACCGACGTGGTGATCGGCGCGATCATGCAGCACATCGAACAGGCGGGCGTTCACTCCGGTGACTCTGCATGCTCGCTGCCGCCGTACTCGCTGCCGGCGCACATCCAGGACGAGATGCGCGAACAGGTCAAGAAAATGGCCTTGGAATTGGGCGTAGTTGGCCTGATGAACGTACAGTTGGCGCTGCAAGGCGAAGACATCTACGTCATTGAAGTCAACCCGCGTGCTTCGCGTACCGTGCCATTTGTTTCCAAGTGCATCGGTGTCTCCCTGGCCATGATCGCGGCTCGCGTGATGGCAGGTAAGACCCTGAAAGAGATCGGCTTCACCAAGGAAATCATTCCGAACTTCTACAGCGTGAAAGAGGCGGTGTTCCCGTTCGCCAAGTTCCCTGGCGTGGACCCGATCCTGGGCCCAGAGATGAAGTCCACCGGTGAAGTGATGGGCGTGGGCGACACCTTCGGTGAAGCCTTTGCCAAGGCCCAAATGGGTGCCAGCGAAGTGCTGCCGACTGGTGGTACTGCGTTCATCAGTGTGCGTGATGATGATAAGCCACTGGTTGCAGGCGTGGCCCGTGATCTGATCAACTTGGGCTTCGAAGTCGTGGCCACCGCCGGGACCGCCAAGCTGATCGAAGCTGCCGGCTTGAAAGTGCGTCGCGTGAACAAGGTGACGGAAGGCCGTCCGCACGTGGTCGACATGATCAAGAATGACGAAGTCACCCTGATCATCAACACCACCGAAGGTCGCCAGTCGATCGCGGACTCCTACTCCATTCGTCGTAACGCCTTGCAGCACAAGATCTACTGCACCACCACCATTGCTGCTGGCGAAGCCATCTGCGAAGCGCTCAAGTTCGGTCCGGAAAAGACCGTGCGTCGCTTGCAGGATCTACACGCAGGATTGAAGGCATGACCAAATACCCAATGACCGTCCAGGGCTTCAAGGCCCTGGAAGAGGAGCACGCCCATCTGACCAAGGTCGTCCGTCCAAAGCTGAGCCAGGACATCGGTACGGCCCGCGAGCTGGGTGACTTGAAGGAAAACGCCGAATACCACGCTGCTCGCGAGCAGCAAGGTATGGTCGAGGCGCGCATCCGCGATATCGAAGGCCGCCTGCAGAACTCGGTGGTCATCGACGTGACGACCATTCCGAAGACCGGTAAGGTGATTTTCGGCACGACCGTGGAAATCGCCAACGTCGAAACGGACGAAAGTGTGGTTTACCACATCGTTGGCGAGGATGAGGCTGACTTCAAGCTCGGCAAAATCTCTGTCGGTTCTCCGCTTGCCCGCGCCTTGATTGCCAAGGAAGAGGGTGATGTGGTTGCTGTGAAAACGCCAGGCGGCGTGATCGAGTACGAGATTGTTGAAGTTAGTCACGTCTGAAAGACGGCGCCCGCTACGTGCGGGCGCCATGCTTTGGCAGCTCTCCCAGATGCTTTGGGTGGGTGGCCTGTGGTTGTTGCACATTGGCGTGTTGCCGGCGCTGGGCCTGATTGGCCTGGCACCGTTGCTGATCGATGAGATCGATGGATTACTCAGTGCGCTGCTGGTGGGTTTTGCGGCGGCGTGCGTGACGCTCCAGGCGTTGGTGCTAGTCAAGGCTGAAGGCTTGGGGAGTTTGTGGCGGGATATTCGCGGGCAACTGCTGTTGATGGCGCTGTATGCGTGTGCAATGTATTGCATTGTGCATGTCTGGCTGCCGGAAGCGTTGCGCTGGCAGCTATTCAGCTATCTTGTACTAGGGTTTTCTGGTCTGGTGCTGGTTATGCAGCCGGCGCCAGGGTGGAGTGGCAGGGCGCGCGAAGCGCGCCCGTGACCCTTGCTGTTATTTAAAAGTCATCATTTGAAGCGATGAACGTTCGACAGTTGCTTGTTGACGCTGAAGTTCTTGCGATACAGCAGCGCCATCTTGCCGATGACCTGGACCAGGTCCGCTTTGCCTGCCTTGCACAGTTCTGCAATGGCAGCCAGGCGCGCTTCGCGGTCAAGGATGTTGACCTTGATCTTGATCAGTTCATGATCGTTCAGCGCACGTTCGAATTCGGCTAACACACCTTCAGTCAAACCGTTATCTGCCACAATCAGAACTGGTTTCAGATGGTGGCCAATGGATTTGTACTGTTTCTTCTGCTCTTGAGTGAGCGGCATAATCTGACCCCTGCGTCTGATCTTGTAAAAAGCGGCGGCCAGTTTACCCGAGCGAGTCCGGGACCGCCCAGTTAATCACGACCCGTTTTATTTTTCGAGGTGGCCCGTGGCCCGTTCCAAAACCAGCCTTAAGTGGCTACAAGAACATTTCAACGATCCTTACGTCAAAAAGGCGCAGAAGGACGGCTACCGTTCGCGGGCCAGCTACAAGCTGCTGGAGATCCAGGACAAGGATAAGTTGATCCGTCCAGGCATGAGCGTTATCGATCTGGGTGCAGCCCCAGGTGGTTGGTCCCAGGTGACCAGTCGTCTGATTGGTGGGCAGGGCCGCTTGATCGCTTCCGACATTCTGGAAATGGACAGTATCCCGGATGTGACCTTTGTTCACGGTGACTTCACTCAGGATGCCGTACTCGCACAGATCCTTGAGGCTGTGGGAAATTCGCAGGTAGACCTTGTGATTTCCGACATGGCCCCCAATATGAGTGGATTACCGGCCGTTGATATGCCGCGCGCAATGTTCCTATGTGAGCTGGCGCTGGATTTGGCGGGTCGGGTTTTGCGTCCTGGTGGTGATTTTCTGGTGAAAGTCTTCCAGGGCGAGGGTTTCGACGAGTACCACAAGAACATTCGCAAGTTGTTCGAGAAGGTGCAAACGCGTAAGCCTGACTCATCCCGAGACAGGTCTCGGGAGCAGTACCTGCTGTGCCGCGGCTTCCGCGGAGTTGAAGGCGCTGCGAGTGAAGAGCGTTTTTGAGGAATTCGAGGAGGGCGATAGGTTTTTTTATATCGCTTTCGTCACGAAGCTTTACGAATATTGTGTAGTCAAAGTTTCACAAAGGGTTACAGACGGCGCCTGCCAGAGTTGTAGGTAATGTAGTAAGTTAGGCCGGTGAATATCATGCGAAGCGCGCGCCAGTAGCGGAGCTTGCTTCAGAGGGTAGTTAATTGAACGATATGGCAAAGAATCTGATCCTGTGGTTGATCATCGCGGCTGTCCTGGTGACGGTGATGAACAACTTCTCCAGCCCTAACGAGCCGCAGACCCTCAACTATTCCGACTTCATCCAGCAAGTTAAGGATGGCAAGGTCGAGCGCGTAGCGGTTGATGGCTACGTGATCACCGGCAAACGCAACGATGGCGACAGCTTCAAGACCATTCGTCCGGCAATCCAGGACAACGGTCTGATCGGCGACCTGGTGGACAACCACGTGGTGGTCGAAGGTAAGCAGCCTGAGCAGCAGAGCATCTGGACCCAATTGTTGGTAGCCAGCTTCCCGATCCTGGTGATCATCGCCGTGTTCATGTTCTTCATGCGCCAGATGCAAGGTGGTGCGGGAGGCAAGGGCGGGCCGATGAGCTTCGGCAAGAGCAAGGCACGCCTGCTCTCCGAAGATCAGGTGAAAACTACCCTGGCTGACGTTGCCGGTTGTGACGAAGCCAAGGAAGAAGTAGGCGAGCTGGTGGAGTTCCTGCGCGATCCGGGCAAGTTTCAGCGCCTGGGTGGCCGTATTCCTCGCGGTGTACTGATGGTTGGTCCTCCGGGTACCGGTAAAACCTTGCTGGCCAAGGCGATTGCCGGCGAAGCCAAGGTGCCTTTCTTCACCATTTCCGGCTCTGATTTCGTCGAAATGTTTGTCGGTGTCGGTGCCAGCCGTGTTCGCGATATGTTCGAACAGGCTAAAAAGCATGCGCCATGCATCATCTTCATCGATGAAATCGACGCCGTTGGCCGCCATCGTGGCGCCGGCATGGGGGGCGGTCATGATGAGCGTGAGCAGACCCTCAACCAACTGCTGGTTGAGATGGACGGCTTCGAAATGAACGATGGCATCATCGTCATTGCTGCAACCAACCGCCCGGATGTATTGGATCCTGCATTGCTGCGTCCAGGCCGTTTCGACCGCCAGGTGGTAGTTGGCTTGCCGGATATCCGTGGTCGCGAACAGATCCTGAAAGTACACATGCGCAAAGTGCCGATGGGAGACGACGTGGCTCCGGCCGTGATCGCCCGTGGCACTCCAGGCTTCTCCGGTGCCGACCTTGCCAACTTGGTGAACGAGGCTTCGTTGTTTGCTGCCCGTACCGGCAAGCGCATCGTTGAAATGAAAGAGTTCGAGCTGGCAAAAGACAAGATCATGATGGGTGCCGAGCGCAAATCCATGGTCATGTCCGAAAAAGAGAAACAGAACACCGCTTATCACGAAGCGGGTCACGCTATCGTTGGTCGCGTCGTGCCTGAGCATGATCCGGTCTACAAAGTGTCGATCATTCCTCGTGGTCGGGCGCTGGGTGTGACCATGTTCCTGCCGGAAGAGGATCGCTACAGTCTCTCCAAGCGCGCACTGATCAGTCAGATCTGCTCGCTCTACGGCGGTCGGATTGCTGAAGAAATGACCCTGGGCTTCGACGGTGTCACTACCGGTGCTTCCAACGACATCATGCGTGCCAGCCAGATTGCGCGGAACATGGTGACCAAGTGGGGCTTGTCGGAAAAGCTCGGTCCTTTGATGTATGCCGAGGAAGAAGGCGAAGTGTTCCTGGGTCGCGGCGGTGGTGGTCAAAACGCCAGCTTCTCCGGTGAGACGGCCAAGCTGATCGACTCCGAAGTGCGCAGCATCATTGACCAGTGCTACGGCACGGCCAAGCAGATCCTCACGGACAACCGCGACAAGCTGGATGCCATGGCGGATGCGCTGATGAAGTACGAGACCATTGATGCCGATCAGATCGACGACATCATGGCAGGTCGTGCACCTCGTGAGCCTCGCGATTGGGAAGGCGGTTCGGGCACCTCTGGTACTCCGCCAGTGGTTCAGAATGAACGCCCTGAAACCCCGATCGGCGGCCCGGCAGCTGACGTCTAAGGCTTGAAATGACTTCTGTGTTGTCCTCCACCCGGTTGCCTTGCGGCAACCGGGTTCTTGATTTAGCCCATACGCATGTCATGGGCATTCTCAACGTAACCCCCGACTCCTTTTCCGATGGCGGCCGCTTCAGCCAGCTTGATGCAGCGTTGCGACATGCTGAAGCAATGGTTGCGGCGGGAGCGACCCTGATTGATGTGGGTGGTGAGTCGACTCGGCCTGGGGCCCGCATCGTTTCTCCCTTGGAAGAGTTGGAGAGGGTGGCGCCGATCGTCGAGCGTATTGCGCGTGAGCTGGATGTGATCATCTCGGTTGATACGTCGACGCCGGCCGTGATGCGCGAAACTGCCCGCCTTGGGGCGGGGCTGATCAACGATGTGCGCTCTCTCCAGCGCGACGGCGCCCTTGATGCGGCGGCGGCAACCGGTCTGCCGGTGTGTCTGATGCACATGCTGGGGGAACCCGGCAACATGCAGGACAGCCCTCACTATGATGACCTTGTCGGCGAAGTCAGCGGTTTTCTCGCTGAGCGGGTCGCTCGGTGTGCTGTCGCGGGGATTGCTGAGGAAAAAATCATCCTCGATCCCGGCTTCGGTTTCGCCAAGACCCTGCAGCACAACCTGAGTCTGTTCAAGCATATGGAAGCCCTGCACGCCCTTGGTCGGCCCCTATTGGTCGGCGTTTCGCGCAAGAGCATGATAGGGCTGGCCTTGAATCGTCCAGTGGGTGAACGGTTATATGGCGGCCTTGCACTGGCTGCGCTGGCGGTGACCAAGGGTGCGCGTATCTTGCGTGTGCATGATGTCGCCGAGACCGTAGATGTCGTGCGTATGATTGCCGCTGTAGAATCAGCCGAATAAGAATGATGGAGCACTTATGACTAAAAAATACTTTGGCACCGACGGTATCCGTGGTCGGGTCGGCGAATTTCCGATTACTCCTGATTTCATGCTCAAGCTGGGCTGGGCGGCGGGCATGGCGTTCCGCAGTATGGGCGCGTGCCGCATTCTGGTGGGCAAGGACACCCGTATCTCGGGGTACATGTTTGAGTCGGCACTGGAGGCGGGCCTGTCCGCCGCAGGCGCGGATGTGATGCTGTTGGGGCCCATGCCGACGCCGGCGATCGCTTACCTGACGCGTACCTTTCACGCTGAAGCCGGTATCGTGATCAGTGCCTCGCACAATCCTCATGATGACAACGGCATCAAATTCTTCTCGGGCCAGGGCACCAAGCTGCCGGATGAGATCGAGTTGATGATCGAAGAGTTGCTGGACGCGCCGATGACGGTGGTTGAATCCAGCAAGCTGGGCAAGGTGTCGCGTATCAATGACGCCTCTGGCCGCTATATCGAATTCTGTAAGAGCAGTGTGCCGAGCAGCACCAATTTTGCCGGCTTGAAGATTGTGGTCGACTGCGCACACGGCGCGACCTACAAGGTCGCACCGAGCGTGTTCAAGGAGTTGGGCGCGGACGTGACGGTATTGTCGGCTCAGCCCAACGGGCTGAACATCAACGAAAACTGTGGTTCCACCCATATGGAACAACTGCAGGCGGCCGTCCTGGCCGAGCATGCCGACTTGGGTATCGCCTTCGACGGCGATGGTGATCGCGTGCTGATGGTGGATCACACGGGCGCGATTGTTGATGGCGATGACCTGTTGTTCATCATTGCGCGTGACATGCACGAGCGTAACAAGCTGCAGGGTGGCGTCGTCGGTACTTTGATGAGCAACCTGGGGCTTGAGTTGGCCCTGGCGGACCTGGGTATTCCCTTCGTGCGCGCCAATGTCGGTGACCGCTATGTAATCGCCGAGCTGCTTGAGCGTAACTGGCAGGTGGGGGGGGAGAACTCAGGGCACGTAGTCTGCTTCCAGCACACCACCACAGGTGACGCGATCATCGCTGCGTTGCAGGTTCTGTTGTCCTTGCGTCGACGCGAAGAGAGTCTGGCCCAGGCGCGCCAGGCGCTGCGCAAATGTCCGCAAGTGCTGCTCAATGTGCGTTTTGGTGGCGGCGAAAACCCGATCGAGCACCCGGCTGTCAAAGAGGCGTGTGAGCGCGTGACCCTCGCTATGGCGGGGCGTGGTCGCGTGTTGTTGCGCAAGTCCGGCACAGAGCCTCTGGTGCGTGTCATGGTCGAAGGTGACGATGAAACACAGGTTCGCGGCCATGCCGAAGACCTGGCAAAACTGGTAACTGAAGTTTGCGCCTGAATTCGGCTTGCCAGTGATGATGTGGTTGGGTAACATCTGCGCCCACTTTGACCGACGAGGTACAGCATGCGTCGCACTATGGTAGCTGGTAACTGGAAGATGCACGGTACCCGCGCCAGTGTCGCTGAGCTGATCAATGGCCTTCGTCACTTGGCCTTGCCGAGCGGTGTTGATGTTGCGGTGTTCCCGCCTTGCTTGCATATCAACCAAGTGGTTGATGGCTTGAAAGGCAAGTCGATTCAGGTCGGCGCGCAGAACTCCGCAGTGGAGCCAATGCAAGGTGCGTTGACCGGTGAGATTTCGCCGAGTCAGTTGGTCGATGCGGGTTGTTCCTATGTGCTTGTCGGGCACTCCGAGCGCCGTCAGATGATGGGCGAGCGTGATGGGACACTCAATCGTAAGTTCGCAGCGGCACAGGCTTGTGGCTTGATTCCGGTGTTGTGCATAGGGGAGACCCTGGAGCAGCGGGAATCGGGCAAGACTCTTGAAGTTGTCTCGCGTCAGCTAGGCAGTATCATTGAGGAGTTGGGTGTTGGTGCGTTTGCAAAGGCAGTAATTGCTTACGAGCCGGTCTGGGCCATTGGTACCGGGCTGACTGCTACACCGCAACAGGCGCAGGATGTGCACGCAGCCATCCGCGCGCAGTTGGCGGCAGAGAATTCTGAGGTCGCACAAGGTGTGCGTCTTCTATACGGCGGCAGCGTGAAGGCGGCCAATGCGGTCGAACTGTTCGGCATGCCGGATATCGATGGGGGGCTCATTGGTGGAGCTTCCCTGAATGCAGATGAGTTCGGTGCGATCTGTCGCGCCGCGGGAAACTGAAAAAATGCTGGAAACAGTCGTAGTCGTTTTTCATCTGTTGGCTGCTCTGAGCGTCGTCGCTCTGGTTTTGCTGCAACAGGGTAAAGGTGCGGATGCTGGTGCGTCTTTCGGTGCAGGTGCTTCAAATACTGTGTTCGGAAGCCAAGGTTCCTCTACCTTTCTTAGTAAGTTTACTGCTATACTTGCCGCCGGTTTCTTCATAACCAGCTTGGGGTTAGGTTACTTTGCTAAAGAGAAAGCTCATGTGCTGACTCAAGTAGGTCTCCCAAACCCAGCAGTGTTGGAAGTACCAAAAGCAAAACCGGCTTCTGATGATGTCCCGGTGCTTCAAGAGCAAAAGTCGGCTACTCCAGCGACTGACGTACCTCCAGCTCAAGAGCAGAAGTAAGAAGGGTTGTAATCGCTGTATTGCCGAGGTGGTGGAATTGGTAGACACGCAACCTTGAGGTGGTTGTGCCCATAGGGTGTAGGGGTTCGAGTCCCCTTCTCGGTACCAATTATCAGGAGAGCCCGCTGTTGCGGGCTTTCTTGTAGGTGGAAGGTTACATTGACCCTGTAAGGGATCGGTCGTATACTTCCGCCCCAGCTTTGTCGCGGGGTGGAGCAGTCTGGTAGCTCGTCGGGCTCATAACCCGAAGGTCGTCGGTTCAAATCCGGCCCCCGCAACCAGTTTTAGCGGAGCCCCTTTTAAGGGGCTTTTTGTTAGCTGGACACTTTCAACGCCGCTGTTCGACGGCGTTTCAAGGATGGGCGTTTCGCCCATTTTTTTATTTTGCACAGCATGCACATACATGCACGAGGGGGTTCAGGTGTCGAGCAAGCTAGAAGAGTTGCAGGCCTTGCTGGCCCCGGTGGTCGTGGCCCTAGGCTATGAATGCTGGGGTATTGAGTTTTCGGCTCAAGGTCGCCACTCAATGTTGCGCGTTTATATCGATAAAGAGGGCGGCGTGCTGGTGGACGATTGTGCCATTGTCAGCCGTCAGATTAGCGGTGTGCTGGATGTTGAAGATCCGATCTCCGTTGAATACACCCTCGAAGTTTCCTCGCCTGGCATGGAACGCCCACTGTTCACTATTGATCAGTTTGCAAAATTTGCCGGTGAACAAGTGAAGATCAAGCTGCGTTCTCCCTTCGAAGGGCGACGCAACTTTCAGGGCCTTCTGCGCGGTGTAGAAGAACAGGATGTCGTGGTGCAGGTAGAAGACCATGAGTTCCTGTTGCCGATCGATATGATCGACAAGGCCAACATTATTCCCAGTTTTGACTGAGACGCGGATCCCGCGGATCCAATGGCTTGCGAAAGGCGAGGCGTACGATGAGCAAAGAAGTACTGCTGGTTGTTGAGTCGGTATCCAATGAAAAGGGCGTACCGGCAAACGTGATTTTTGAAGCGCTGGAGCTGGCCCTGGCCACTGCTACCAAAAAGCGTTTTGAAGACGAAGTTGATCTGCGTGTGGAAATCAATCGCCACACCGGTGCCTATGAGACTTTCCGTCGCTGGACGGTCGTCGAAGAAGCCGATCTTGATGATCCGGCCATCGAAACCTGGCCAAGCAAGGTTGCCGAAACGCATCCTGGTGCCAAGGTCGGTGATGTCGTCGAAGAAAAGATCGAGTCGATCGAATTCGGCCGTATTGCTGCACAGACCGCCAAACAGGTCATCGTGCAGAAGGTTCGCGAAGCCGAGCGCGCTCAAGTCGTTGACGCTTATCGCGAGCGCCTGGGTGAAATCATCTCCGGCACCGTGAAAAAAGTCACCCGCGACAACGTGATCGTCGACCTGGGCAACAACGCCGAAGCGTTGCTGGCCCGCGAAGACATCATCTCTCGCGAAACCTTCCGTGTCGGCGTGCGTCTGCGTGCGCTGCTCAAGGAAATCCGCACCGAGAACCGCGGCCCTCAGTTGATCCTGTCGCGTACTGCGCCGGAAATGCTGATCGAGCTGTTCCGTATCGAAGTGCCGGAAATCGCCGAAGGCCTGATCGAAGTCATGGCTGCGTCCCGCGATCCGGGTTCGCGTGCCAAGATTGCGGTCCGCTCCAAGGACAAACGCATCGATCCGCAAGGCGCTTGCATCGGTATGCGCGGTTCGCGCGTCCAGGCAGTGTCGGGCGAATTGGGTGGTGAGCGTGTGGACATCGTCCTGTGGGACGATAACCCGGCGCAGTTCGTAATCAACGCCATGTCGCCGGCTGAAGTGGCGGCAATTATCGTTGACGAGGATGCCCATGCAATGGACATCGCCGTTGGCGCAGACAATCTGGCTCAGGCCATTGGTCGTGGTGGTCAGAACGTGCGTCTGGCCAGCCAACTGACCGGCTGGACCCTGAACGTGATGACCGAATCGGACATCCAGGCTAAGCAGCAAGCTGAAACCGGTGACATCCTGCGCAACTTCATCGAAGAGCTGGAAGTCGATGAAGACCTGGCACAGGTGCTGGTAGATGAAGGCTTCACCAGCCTGGAAGAGATTGCCTACGTACCGTTGGAAGAAATGCTCAACATCGACGGCTTTGACGAAGACACCGTCAACGAGCTTCGCGCTCGGGCCAAGGATCGTTTGTTGACTAAAGCCATCGCTACTGAGGAAAAGCTGGCAGACGCCCATCCGGCCGAAGACCTGCTCTCGCTTGAGGGTATGGACAAGGATTTGGCGATGGAACTGGCGGTGCGCGGCGTAATTACCCGCGAAGACCTGGCCGAGCAGTCTATTGACGATCTGCTCGACATCGACGGCATTGACGATGATCGTGCCGGCAAGTTGATCATGGCCGCCCGAGCCCATTGGTTCGAGTAACTAGGCGCGGCCTGAGGAGAGAAGTGCATGACGCAAGTCACGGTGAAACAACTGGCCGATGAGGTCAAAACACCGGTAGAGCGCCTGTTGCAGCAGATGCGTGAGGCAGGTCTGCCGCACACCGCCGCCGATGAAGGTGTGAGCGATAGTGAGAAGCAGTCTTTGCTGACTCACTTGAAGAGCAGCCACAAGGCGAAAGTGGAAGAACCGCGCAAGATTACATTGCAGCGCAAAACCACCAGCACCTTGCGTGTTGCTGGTAGCAAGAGCATCAGCGTTGAAGTACGCAAGAAGAAAGTCTTCGTACAACGCAGCCCGGAAGAAATCGAAGCCGAGCGCAAACGCGAACTGGAAGAACGTCGCGCAGTAGAAAATGCTGCACGTCAGAAGGCTGAAGAAGAAGCCAAGCGTCGCGCCGAAGAAGAAGCGCGTCGCCAGCCTGCTGCTGCGCAACCTGCTGCCACTGAAGCGGTCGCCGCGCCTAGCGCTCCTGTAGAAGCTGTGCGTGAGGCCGCTTCGGTTGCCGCTGCACCAGCGCCTGCTGCTGACGCTCGTAAGCGTGACGAACCTCGTCGCCCAGACAAGCCACGTGCCGACGATAACAATCGTCGTGGCGGTGGTGGCGATGGCGAGCGCAAAAACGCTCCGCATCGTGCCTCGGTCAAAGAGAAAGCGCCTGCTCCACGCGTTGCCCCACGTACTACCGACGAAGAAAGCGATGGCTTCCGTCGTGGTGGTCGCGGCAAGGCCAAGCTGAAGAAACGCAACGCCCACGGTTTCCAGAGCCCAACCGGCCCTGTCGTGCGTGAAGTGAAGATCGGCGAGACCATCACTGTGGGCGACCTCGCTCAACAGATGTCGGTCAAGGCTGCTGAAATCATCAAGTTCATGTTCAAGCTGGGTACTCCGGCCACCATCAACCAGGTACTGGACCAGGAAACTGCCCAGTTGGTTGCTGAAGAGCTGGGCCACAAAGTGACCCTGGTCAGCGACACCGCCCTGGAAGATTCCCTGGCCGAGTCCCTGAAGTTTGAAGGTGAGGCGGTTTCCCGTGCACCAGTCGTGACCGTAATGGGCCACGTTGACCACGGTAAGACCTCCCTGCTCGACTACATCCGTCGTGCCAAGGTTGCTGCTGGCGAAGCCGGTGGTATCACCCAGCACATCGGTGCGTACCACGTTGAAACCGAGCGTGGCATGGTGACGTTCCTCGATACTCCTGGTCACGCCGCGTTTACCGCAATGCGTGCCCGTGGTGCCAAGGCGACCGACATCGTGATCCTGGTGGTTGCAGCGGACGACGGCGTGATGCCACAAACCATCGAAGCCGTTCAGCATGCCAAGGCAGCTGGCGTTCCGTTGGTAGTAGCAGTGAACAAGATCGACAAGCCGGGCGCCGATCTCGATCGCATCCGTAGCGAATTGTCGGTTCACGGCGTGACGTCCGAAGAGTGGGGTGGCGACACTCCATTCGTACCGGTCTCCGCGAAGATGGGTACCGGCGTTGACGAACTGCTCGAAGCTGTTCTGTTGCAAGCCGAAGTTCTGGAACTGACCGCTACGCCATCGGCTCCTGGCCGTGGTGTTGTCGTTGAGTCCCGTCTCGACAAGGGCCGTGGCCCGGTTGCTACCGTTCTGGTTCAAGACGGTACCCTGCGCCAAGGCGACATGGTACTGGTCGGTTCGAACTACGGCCGTGTACGTGCCATGCTCGACGAGAACGGCAAGCCAATCAAGGAAGCAGGTCCTGCTATCCCGGTCGAGATCCTCGGCCTGGACGGTACGCCGGACGCTGGCGACGAGATGAGCGTGGTTGCCGACGAGAAGAAAGCCCGTGAAGTGGCTCTGTTCCGTCAAGGCAAGTTCCGCGAAGTCAAGCTGGCCCGTGCTCACGCCGGCAAGCTGGAAAACATCTTCGAGAACATGGGCCAGGAAGAGAAGAAGACGCTTAACATCGTCCTCAAATCTGACGTACGTGGTTCCCTCGAAGCGTTGAACGGCGCCTTGAATGGCCTGGGTAACGACGAAGTGCAAGTGCGCGTTGTCGGTGGCGGTGTCGGTGGTATCACCGAATCCGACGCCAACCTGGCACTGGCTTCCAACGCTGTACTGTTCGGCTTCAACGTGCGTGCCGATGCCGGCGCTCGCAAGATCGTCGAGCAAGAAGGCTTGGACATGCGTTACTACAACGTCATCTACGACATCATCGAAGACGTCAAGAAAGCCCTCACCGGCATGCTTGGCAGCGACGTCCGGGAGAACATCCTGGGTGTGGCCGAGGTGCGTGACGTGTTCCGCTCGCCGAAATTCGGCGCGATCGCCGGTTGCATGGTTATCGAAGGTGTTGTGCACCGTAACCGTCCAATCCGTGTACTGCGTGAAGACATCGTTATCTTCGAAGGCGAGCTGGAATCCCTGCGCCGCTTCAAGGATGACGCTTCCGAAGTACGTGCCGGCATGGAATGCGGTATCGGCGTCAAGAGCTACAACGACGTCAAGGTTGGCGACAAGATCGAAGTCTTCGAGAAGGTTCAGGTTGCTCGCAGCCTCTAACTCGCGCACTTCCGGAGCCACGCCGCGTGTGGGCATGCAAATGCCCCGCGCAGCGTACGGACTCTAAACGCAACGCCCGGTCTGGCTTTTGTCAGGCCGGGCGTTTGCCGCTTTCAGACCCCACGGGTTTCACCGTGTGGCAGTAACAGGTAACAAGACATGGCAAAAGAATACAGCCGTACCCAGCGTATCGGCGATCAGATGCAGCGCGAGCTGGCCCAACTGATCCGTCGCGAAGTCAAAGACCCTCGCGTTGGCCTGGTCACCATCACCGCCGTAGAAGTGAGCCGTGACGTGGGTCACGCCAAGATCTTCATCACCGTGATGGGGCAGGACAGCAGCGAAGAAATCGCACAAAGCATCAAGGTGCTCAACTCGGCCGCAGGTTTCCTGCGCATGCAGTTGGCCCGTGAAATGAAGCTGCGCAGTGTTCCTCAGTTGCACTTCCACTACGACGAAAGCGTCGTGCGGGGTGCGCACCTGTCGGCACTGATCGAGCGCGCCGTGGCTGAAGACAGCCAGCATCCGTCCACACCTGAAGACGCCAAGGAGTAAGCGGTGGCTCAGGTCAAACGTATCCGTCGCAACGTCAGCGGCATAATCCTGCTCGACAAGCCCATTGGCTTTACCTCCAATGCCGCGTTGCAGAAGGTCCGCTGGCTGCTCAACGCCGAAAAGGCCGGGCACACAGGCAGCCTCGATCCTTTGGCCACCGGTGTACTGCCTTTGTGCTTTGGCGAGGCCACCAAGTTTTCGCAATACCTGCTCGATTCCGACAAGGGTTACGAAACCCTGATGCAATTGGGCAAGACCACCACCACGGCCGACGCCGAAGGTGATGTTCTGCAGGTTCGCGATGTGACCGTTGGTCGTGCAGATATTGAAGCGGCTTTACCCGGTTTTCGTGGGCAAATCAGTCAGATACCGCCGATGTACTCGGCGCTCAAGCGTGATGGCCAGCCTCTTTACAAGCTGGCACGTGCGGGCGAAGTAGTGGAGCGCGAACCGCGTTCTGTTACTATTGCGCGCTTGGAATTGCTCGCCTGTGAAGGCGACACTGCCCGCCTGGCCGTGGACTGCAGCAAAGGTACCTATATCCGTACCCTCGTGGAAGATATCGGTGAGCAGCTCGGTTGCGGTGCGTACGTTGCAGAACTGCGACGCACCCAGGCCGGCCCTTTTAGCCTGGCCCAGACGGTCACGCTGGAAGAGTTGGAAGCCGTACACGCCGAAGGCGGCAACGAAGCGGTTGATCGCTTCCTGATGCCATCGGACAGCGGTTTGCTGGATTGGCCATTGCTGCACTTCTCGGAGCACAGCGCGTTCTACTGGCTCAACGGCCAGCCGGTACGTGCCCCGGATGCCCCGAAGTTCGGCATGGTACGGGTACAGGATCATAATGGTCGCTTCATCGGTATCGGTGAAGTGAGCGAAGACGGGCGCATCGCGCCGCGTCGACTGATTCGGTCAGAATGACCGGACGAGGGTGGCTGTTAACAGGCACGGTCACTACTCATTTTTAGATACAGGGATTTGTCCCTGGCCTGTTGAAACTGCCCTTTGGGTGGTTTCCTGAAAAAAGGATTGCCTCATGGCTCTCGACGTTCAAGAAAAAGCACAAATCGTTGCTGACTATCAGCAAGCTGTTGGTGACACTGGTTCGCCAGAAGTGCAAGTTGCACTGCTGACCCACAACATCAACAAGCTGCAAGGTCACTTCAAGGCCAACGGTAAAGATCACCACTCCCGTCGTGGTCTGATCCGCATGGTAAACCAGCGCCGTAAGCTGCTGGACTACCTGAAAGGCAAGGATCTGGGTCGTTATCAGACTCTGATCGGTCGCCTGGGTCTGCGTCGCTAATAAGCGATTGCGCTAGAGGTTGGTTGTCTGCCGTGTGCCAGTGGGATTCCCGCTGGCTCATGGTAGGCTCCCAGCCTCAAGTTTTATCTGGATACACGTTTTACCCTGGACCAGGTTCGGGCCGATTCCCGACATTGCCCAAGAATTTCGCAAGAAGACAAGTTCCCCCAAGAGCCACAAAGAAGGTAGGACACCGTGAACCCGGTTATCAAAAAATTCCAGTTCGGTCAGTCGACCGTTACCCTTGAGACAGGCCGTATCGCCCGTCAAGCCTCCGGCGCAGTGCTGGTTACCGTTGACGACGACGTTACCGTTCTGGTGACTGTAGTTGGCGCCAAGACCGCTGACCCGAGCAAAGGCTTCTTCCCTCTGTCCGTTCACTACCAGGAAAAGACTTACGCTGCCGGTAAGATCCCTGGCGGTTTCTTCAAGCGTGAAGGCCGTCCTTCCGAGAAAGAAACCCTGACTTCCCGACTGATCGACCGTCCGATCCGTCCGCTGTTCCCAGAAGGTTTCATGAACGAAGTGCAGGTTGTCTGCACCGTCGTTTCCACCAGCAAAAAGACCGATCCGGACATCGCTGCGATGATCGGTACTTCGGCTGCCCTGGCCATCTCCGGCATTCCTTTCGATGGCCCGATCGGCGCTGCCCGCGTTGCTTTCCACGAAAGCACCGGCTACCTGCTGAACCCGACTTACGAGCAACAGAAAGCTTCGAGCCTGGACATGGTTGTAGCCGGTACCTCGGAAGCCGTGTTGATGGTTGAATCGGAAGCCAAAGAGCTGACCGAAGACCAGATGCTGGGTGCCGTACTGTTCGCCCACGACGAGTTCCAGGCTGTCATCAAGGCCGTCACCGAGCTGGCTGCCGAAGCTGCCAAGCCAACCTGGACCTGGGCTCCACAAGCTGAAGCGACCGAACTGCTGGGCGCTATCCGCTCCGAGTTCGGCGCTGCCATCTCCGACGCCTACACCATCACCGTCAAGGCCGACCGTTACGCTCGCCTGGGCGAGCTGAAGGATCAGGTTGTGGCCAAGCTGTCCGGTGAAGAAGGCCAGCCTTCCTCCAGCGACGTCAAAGCGGCTTTCGGTGAAATCGAATACCGCACCGTTCGCGAAAACATCGTTAACGGCAAGCCACGTATCGACGGTCGCGACACTCGTACCGTACGTCCGCTGAACATCGAAGTCGGCGTTCTGCCGAAGACTCACGGTTCGGCGCTGTTCACCCGTGGTGAAACCCAGGCTCTGGTAGTCGCGACCCTGGGCACCGCCCGTGACGCACAACTGCTGGACACCCTGGAAGGCGAGAAAAAAGACCCGTTCATGCTGCACTACAACTTCCCTCCGTTCTCGGTGGGCGAGTGTGGTCGCATGGGTGGCGCTGGTCGTCGCGAAATCGGTCACGGCCGTCTGGCCCGTCGTTCGATCGCCGCCATGCTGCCTGCAGCTGACGTGTTCCCGTACACCATCCGTGTTGTGTCGGAAATCACCGAGTCCAACGGTTCCAGCTCCATGGCTTCCGTTTGCGGTGCTTCCCTGGCACTGATGGACGCGGGTGTGCCGATGAAGGCGCCGGTTGCCGGTATCGCCATGGGCCTGGTTAAAGAAGGCGAGAAGTTCGCCATCCTGACCGACATCCTGGGTGACGAAGACCACCTGGGCGACATGGACTTCAAAGTAGCCGGTACCGCCAAAGGTGTGACCGCGCTGCAGATGGACATCAAGATCAAAGGCATCACCGAAGAAATCATGGAAATCGCCCTGGGCCAAGCCCTGGAAGCGCGCCTGAACATCCTCGGTCAGATGAACCAGATCATTGGTCAGTCCCGCACCGAACTGTCGGAAAATGCTCCGACCATGATCGCGATGAAAATCGACACCGACAAAATCCGTGATGTCATCGGTAAAGGCGGCGCGACTATCCGTGCGATCTGCGAAGAAACCAAGGCTTCGATCGACATCGAAGACGACGGCTCGATCAAGATCTTCGGCGAAACCAAGGAAGCGGCTGAAGCAGCACGTCAGCGCGTTCTGGGCATCACTGCTGAGGCCGAGATCGGCAAGATCTACGTCGGTAAGGTTGAGCGCATCGTCGACTTCGGCGCATTCGTCAACATCCTGCCGGGCAAGGACGGTCTGGTTCACATCTCCATGCTGAGCGACGCTCGCGTTGAGAAAGTGACCGACATCCTGAAGGAAGGCCAGGAAGTGGAAGTGCTGGTACTGGACGTGGACAACCGCGGCCGTATCAAACTGTCCATCAAGGACGTAGCAGCAGCCAAGGCTTCGGGCGTTTAATCCTCCCGAGCTTTCAGCTGAAAAAGGGACTCTTCGGAGTCCTTTTTTTATGGGCGCTGGAAAGTAGCGGGAAATCAGCCGTTTAGCTGAATCCAAAAGCCGCAACTTGCATGCAGCCACGATGGTATTCATGCAACTTGCACGATTCCGAAAATTAGGTGTTTTTATAAGTTGTTGTTTTATATGAGTTTTATTGGCTCATCACACTTGGCACACTGCCTGCAATATTCCTGTTAACGCTGCAGCATCAAGGTTTACGTACTGCAGACTTTTAATAAAACAGGAGTTACTCGTATGAAGAAGTTCGCTCTCGCTACTGCTACCGCTCTGACCCTGGCCATGGGTGCTAACGTAGCCTTTGCTCAGACTTCCCAAGCCCCTATGACGCTGGCGGCCGGTGAAGTGACCAAGGCTAAAGAGTCCACCTCGGATACCTGGATCACCACCAAAGTGAAAGCTGACCTGCTGACCGAGAAAGGTATTCCTGGTTCGGACATCAAGGTTGAAACCAACAAAGGCGTGGTTTCCCTGTCCTCCGAAGTCGCTATTTCGGACTCGCAAAAAGCGACCGCTGTAGCCATCACCAAGAAAATCAAAGGTGTCACTGCTGTTTCTGCTGATGGCCTACTGGCTGGCGGCGCAACCAAAGCTGATGGTATCGATAAAACCAAGGGCGCAGCTGCTAGCGCTAAAGAGTCCACCTCGGATACTTGGATCACCACCAAAGTCAAAGCTGATCTGGTAACCGAAAAAGGCATTCCTGGTACCGACATCAAAGTCGAAACCAACAAAGGTGTAGTGTCCCTGTCTTCGACCGCAGCGGTCACTGAAGCCCAGAAAACTACCGCGGTGAACATCACCAAGAAAATCAAAGGCGTTAAAGCTGTATCGGCCGACGGCCTCAAAGCAGAGTAACGCACCCGTTTCGTCTGAACCGAATGGCGGCGGCTTAGGGTGAGTTAGATATCCACCTGATGCACCTCTGGAGTTCATGCGACCGACCACACGGATGTGGTCATTACAGGCCCCGGCACTTGTGTCGGGGCCTGTTCTATTCTGGGCTGGAATACAAATGTTACAGGTATGAGAATCAAATGTGGGAGCGGGCTTGCCCGCTCCCACATTTGGAGTTGTGTTGCTTTGAGTTATTCGGCGTCCAGATGCATCGGCGTCACGACCCGGCCATCCTTCTCGGCCTGGCCCAAGTTGGCATCAATGAAGTACACCCGGTCATCTTCCAGCTGGCCTTTGTCCACCAGGTAGTCCTTGATGGTGCTGGCGCGGTCTTGGCCCAGTTGGCGCAGTAGCACATCACTGCCACTCCAGAACTTGATCACGCCGTCACGCAGTTTCGCGCTACGGTCATCACTGCTCAGGTCTTTCCATTCAGCCGGCGGTTGTTGTTTCAGGCGGGTGCGGTAGATGCCTTCCAACAGTGGCGCTTTCTCCTTTTCGGGTACAACCAGTAACGACGCTTGGGCTGGAACCTTGTCGCCACGACGTTGAAGAATCTTGTAGTAGTTGTACTGGTATTCACGTTCCAGTCGCTGAGCGGCAAGGAAAGGTCCATCGCTGCTGGCTGCCGCTGTGCCTTCGATCTCCAGGCGCAGGGTAGGGCGTTCTTTCAGTGCTTTGGCCAAGGTGTTCAGGGCGCCCTCAGCATCCTTGTTCAGTTCGCTGGAACCGGCGGCGAACGATACATTGCCGAGGTCTTCCGAGCCGCCGCCCGTCACCAACCCACCGATAAACTTGAAGGGCGCCGTTGCTGCACGCACTACCAGGTTTCGCAGGGTCTGCCAAACAATCGGCATCACGCTGAACTGCGGGTTATTCAGATCGCCTGTCACCGGCAGTTCGATGGAGATCTTGCCGTCGGAGTCCTTGAGCAACGCGATTGCCAGGCGAATCGGCAAGTCCACGGCATCGGCGCTGTCGACTTTATCGCCCAGTTGCAATTGCTCGACCACCACTTTGTTCTCGGCCTTCAGCTGACCCTTGGTGATCACATAGTGCAGGTCGAGGTTCAGTCGCCCCTTGCGGATACGGAAACCGGCGAACTTGCCGGAGTAAGGCGTCAAGGTGGTCAGCTCAACGCGTTTGAAGCTGGTTGCGATATCCAACGCCGCCATCGGATCGAACGGGTTCACGCTGCCCTTGATGGTCACCGGCGCATAACGGTCAACCTTGCCCTTGATATCGACGCTGGCCGGTTTGGCCTGGCGACTGTCGATAGTGCCTATTTGCCCGTTGAGCTGTTGAATCGCCGTGGCGAAGTTGGGCGTCAGGCTGAAGTCGGCAAAGTTGGCCGAACCGTCGTTGATCGCAATCTGGCCGATACGGATGCCCAGCGGCTTTTCCTTGCTGGCGGGCTTGGGTGATTTGTCAGCGGGTTGTGGGATCAACAGGTCATCCACGTTGGTGGTGCGGTCATCGTTGATCATGAAACGTGCATACGGCTGCAGCAGGTTGACCTTATCGATCGACAGACTGTCGCCGTGCTGATAATTCACGCCTTCGAGCACCAAGCGCTGCCATTTGAGGAAGTCGCGGGTCTTGAGGGTATCCAGGGTGTGCAACTGGTCGACCTGCGCTCGGCCTGTGACCTGGAGCTTCAAAGGATCGGTGCTTTTCAGGTTCACATCCAGATTGCTGCCGAGCATGCCGCTACGCAGTTCCAAGCGGATGAACGGGCTGATATAGGACTGCGCGACGCGCAGGTCGATGTCCTGGGTATTCACTTTCAGCTTGGCGCTGACCGGGTTGAGGTTAACCTCGCCGGTCGCCTGGACCTTGCCTTGCTTACCCAGGCCCGTGTCGACTTTCAATGTGAAGGGGTTCTGGTTGAGGCTATCGAAGTTCTGCACATCGACGTTCAGCGGGCCTACTTCCAACGCGACTGCCGGTTTGGCCTGGCGGTCAGCCAGGTGCACCTGATAGTTGCGCAACTGCACGTCCTTGAGCAGCACCTGCCAGGGTTTGCTTGGCGCCGCAGGCTCGGCTTTTGGCGAGTCTGCAGTGGCCGGTGCATTTTTGGGCTCCGGTGCCTTGGCCGGTTTGCTCGGCTGGCTGGCGAACAGTTTCTGCCAGTCCAACTGCCCATCGGCTTCCAGTGCCGCCCAGGTTTCCAGTTTGTTGCTGCGGATCTTGCCGACGACGACCTGCTGCTTGGCCAGGTCCACGGTGGTTTCGCTGACGTCCAGGCGCTCCAGGCGCACCAAGGGGCGGCCGTCCGGCGCCTTGATGGCAAATGGCGCAATGCTCGCGGCCGTGTTGGTCAGGCTCAGTTCGGTCTCTTTGGCCAGACTGAATTTATACTCGGTGCTGAAGTTGAGCACACCGTCTTCCAGCACCAATGGCAGCGCGTCGCGGACGTAGGGCCACCAGGCTTTCATCTTGCCATCGGTGACTTTCAATGTGCCTTCGGAGGTGATCGGCACCAGGCTGAAATTACCTTTCCAGTCGATCTGTCCGCCTGCAGGCCCGGCTGCCACCAACGTCATGTCGGCGTTGTCTTCAGGCAGGGTGCTGAGATTTTTCAGCTCGAAGTCGAGCTTGTCGTAGAGGAATTCGATGGGTTCGCTGGGACGCAAATCTTCGAAATGCACATAGCCGCCCGCCAGCTTGATGCTGTCGATGCGCAGCGGAAACGGTTTGGCATTCGGATCGGTCGGGGTGGGCTCGCTGGGTGGCAGCTTGAACAACTGCGCGAGGTTCAATTGGCCGGACTTGTCGAACAACAGCTCGGTCTTGGGTTTGTCCAGTTGTACATCCGCGAGATGCAGGGCGCGGGTCCAGAGGCTGTCGATCTGCAGGTTGGCGTAGAGGCGCTCGAAACCCACTTGTTCCTTGCCTGGCTCACCGATTTTCAGCCCCCATGCCGTTACTTCCAGGCTGAACGGGTTGAGCTCGATCCGCTCAATCCGAGCCGGCACCGTGGCGTAATTGGCCAGTTGCTGGTTGGCAATGCGCAGCGCGACACCAGGGAGAATCAGGAAACCCAGCAAGCTGTACAGGGCAAGGGCAGTCAACAAGGCGCCAGCGGCGCGAATCAATCCTTTGGGCATGGGGCGGCGCCATCTATGTCAAACAAGAGTGCCTTGGAGTATGGCACGGGATTTCGGTTCCGAAGAACGGGTCCTTTGGGAAACGTCTTACAGCTGGAGTATCAGGGTTTTCAGGGGCGGCTGCTGATCCTGTGAGGGGAAGTCCGCGCCTGGCGTCATGATTGTCCAGTCACGTACGGGGCGTCCGGCCTTTTCCGCGCATCGCAGGACTTGTTCACGCCAGTCCTCCATGCTGACTTTCGCCAGGTTGTTGCAGCAGATCAGCACGCCATTGTCGGCGGTGGCTAGCAGCGCGGGCTTGAGCAGGCTCTGGTAATCGCGCAGCAAGTCGACTGTGCCAAACGCGCTTTTGGCCCAGGCTGGCGGGTCGAGCAGTACCAGATCGAATTGACGCTGCTCCAGGCGTGGATAACTCGGCAGCTTCTGCCCGCGCCGTTGGGTGATCGGCAGGCCCGCCAATTGGCGGATCGCCGGGAAGTAATCCGACTGCACAAATTCCATAGTCGGCAGTTGCGGGTTCAGCAGGCCATTTTCGCGACCGACCGCCAGGTTGCCCTCGGCGAAGTCCAGGTTGCACACCTCGCGCGCACCCCCGGCGGCCGCGCTCAGGCCAACGCCGCAGGTATACGCAAACAGATTCAGCACGCTTTTGCCGGCGCTGTGCGCCTTGACCCAGCCACGGGTGTTACGCAAATCCAGGAACAGCAGCGGGTCCTGCCCGGCATGGCGCCCGCGCACGCGGTAATTGAGGCACCACTCGTGGCCGATCAGGTCTTCCAGCGCAGCGGACTCGGCACGATAAACCGTGTCCTCGCGGTCGATGCGCGAGTTGCCACGGGAACGGTCGTTGTACACCAGTAACAATTCCAGGCCCATGTACTGGTTGACCTGTTGATGCAGGTCCAGCAGTTCTGCGGTTTCCAGGCATTGGTGGAAGCTCTGCACCAGCAATTGCGGGCCGTAGCGGTCGATGGTCAGGCCGCCGGCGCCTTCCTGGCTGCCATGGAACAGGCGATAGCAGTCAGTGCCTTGGGCGTGCAGCTCATTGATCAGGTCCTGGCGATGATCGAGGGCGGCGCGCAGCGCCTGATTCAGAGAAGACATGGAGCGCGCCTTGCTGGGGAAATAAGGGCGCGAAGTTTAACAGCTATGCGCCGTGGCCTACATCAACCCCATCCGCCGATGCGCGCGTTGCACCGAACCATTGCGCATCGCCCAACGCAGCATCGGTGCACTGCGCTTGACCCCGGCACGGATCATCTGGCGTTGCAGCGGGCTTTGGTGTTGGTCGAGCATGGCGCTGGCCCAATCCGGCAGCAGGTCGATTCCGGCTTGCATCATCAAACTGCCAAAGGGCTTGGCCAGTAGGCTGGGGGAGGGCGCGTCAAGCAGTAAACGCAGTACTTCGCGGCTGCGATCGTCGCACAGCAATTGTGGGCGGATACGTGCCAGATAATCTGAAATTTCCTGCCGAGAGCGCGGAACATGCCGCGCACCTAACTGTTCGGCGACCAAGGCAATTTCGCTGTAGTAACGGTCCTGGTCTCCACCTGAAAGCTGCGGGTTGCGATAGCGCAGGTGAGCGGCGAGGAAGTTACTGACCTCCGCCACATGCACCCAGGTCAGCAACTCTGGGTCGCTGGCCGCATAAGGTCGCCCGTCCGGAGCGTGGCCGACGACCTGGAGGTGAATGGTGCGGACTTTTTCGATCAGCCATTCGGCGTCTTTGCGCGAACCAAACGTCGTGCCCGAGATGAACTGCGAGGTGCGCCGCAACCGCCCGAGCATGTCCTGACGAAAGTTCGAATGGTCCCACACGCCCGCCAGGGCCAGTGGGTGCAAGGCTTGCAGCATCAATGCGCTGATGCCGCCGATGAGCATGCTGCTGAAGTCGCCATGCACCTGCCAACTCACCGAATCGGGCCCGAACAGGCCGGGGTCGCCCTTGGGGTTTTCCAGGTCCAGTTGGCCCAGCGACAGGCCTGTCAGGCTCATCAACTGGCTTTCGATACGGCTGCGGATAAATTCCATGGCGACTCAGGGGTTCCTATCGGTTCAAGCGTTTGTCGATCAGGCCATCCACCACGCTCGGGTCGGCCAGGGTCGAGGTATCACCGAGGCTGTCGAGTTCGTTGCAGGCGATCTTGCGCAAAATCCTGCGCATGATCTTGCCGGAGCGGGTTTTCGGCAAGGCCGGAGCCCATTGGATCAGTTCCGGCTTGGCAAAGCTGCCGATTTCCTTGCCGACCAGCTCCAGCAGGTGCTTTTTCAGCGCATCGCCGGGTTCCACCCCATTCATGGGCGTGACAAACGCATAGATGCCTTGGCCTTTGATGTCATGGGGGTAGCCTACTACGGCGGCCTCGGCCACCTGGTCATGCAGGACCAGCGCGCTTTCTACCTCGGCGGTGCCGATACGGTGGCCGGACACGTTGATCACATCGTCGATGCGCCCGGTGATCCAGTAGTCGCCGTCTTCATCGCGCCGCGCACCGTCACCGGTGAAGTAGTAGCCGGGGTAAGGTTTGAAATAGGTGTCGATCATGCGCTGCGGATCGCCGTACACGCTGCGGATCTGCCCCGGCCAGCTCGCTTTGATCGCCAGTACGCCGCTGCCGGCCCCGCTGAATTCTTTGCCCTGTTCGTCGAGCAGCACGGGCTGTACGCCAAACATCGGCTGGGTCGCGCAGCCGGGCTTGATGCGCTGTGCGCTGACCAAGGGGCTGAGCATGATGCCGCCGGTCTCGGTCTGCCACCAGGTATCCACGATTGGACAGCGCTGTTCGCCGACGGCATTGAAGTACCAGTCCCAGGCTTCCGGGTTGATCGGTTCGCCGACGCTGCCCAGCAGGCGCAAGCTGGCGCGAGAGGTGCTCTCCAGCGGGCCATGGCCCTCGCGCATCAAGGCACGCAACGCGGTAGGGGCGGTGTAGAAAATATTGACCTTGTGCTTGTCGATCACCTGCCAGAAGCGTGAGCTGTCCGGGTAGCTCGGCACGCCTTCGAACATCAGCGAAGTCGCGCCGTTGGCCAGCGGGCCGTACACGATGTAACTGTGGCCGGTGACCCAGCCCACATCGGCGGTGCACCAAAACACTTCGCCCTCGCGGTAGTCGAGCACGTATTTGAAGGTCATTGCGGCTTGCAGCAGGTAGCCGCCGGTGGTGTGCAGCACACCTTTGGGTTTGCCGGTGCTGCCGGAGGTGTAGAGGATGAACAGCGGGTCTTCGGCGTCCATTGGCTCGGGCGGGCAGTCGCTGCTGGCCGCATCCAGGGCTTGTTGATACTTGAGATCGCGGCCTTCGCTCCAGTTAACGGTCGCTGCGGTGCGTTCTACCACCAGCACCGTGCTCACATTTGGGCAACTGGCCAGGGCTTTGTCGACATTCTGTTTCAGTGCTACCGGTTTACCACCGCGCACGCCTTCGTCCGCAGTGATTACGGTGCGGCAGTCGGCGTCGAGAATACGGTCACGCAAGGCATCCGGCGAGAAGCCGCCAAACACCACGGAATGTACCGCGCCGATCCGGGTGCAAGCGAGCATGGCGTAGGCGGCTTCAGGGATCATCGGCATGTAGATACACACCCGGTCGCCTTTTTTTACGCCACGGCTTTTCAGCACATTGGCCAGGCGGCTGACGTTCTGGTGCAGTTGGCGGTAGGTGATTTTGGAAGATTTTGTCGGATCATCGCCTTCCCAGATGAAGGCCGGCTGATCGGCGCGCAGGGCGAGGTGACGGTCGATGCAGTTGTAGCTGACATTCAGTTGGCCGCCGGCAAACCATTGGGCTGCGCCGGTGTTGATGTCTGAGCGTTGGACGGTGTGCCAGGGGGTTATCCAGTCGAGAAAGCCTTTGGCCTGTTCAGCCCAGAACGTATCCGGCTGATCGATGGATTGGCGATAGAGGCGCTGGTAGTCCTCCTGACTGAGTTGCGCAGCCCGGCGGACGGCATCGGCGGTGGGGAACGTGCTGATATCGAACATGAGCGATCCTTATTCTTGTTTTGGCCACAAGTGATAAAGATGCACCCTGCAAGGGGAGGGTTCAAGGCCAACGTCCAAACGGACGTTGGCCCTGCGATACCTGGATCAGCCGCGGTGACGACCGCGGAAGTAGTTGATCAGGCCCTGGGTCGACGCATCTTCGGCCGAGGTTTCTTCGGCGCCGGTCAGGCGGTTGTAGACGCCCTTGCCCAGCTCTTTGCCCAGTTCCACACCCCATTGGTCAAAGGCGTTGATACCCCAGATCACGCTCTGTACGAACACTTTGTGCTCATACATCGCAACCAGGGCGCCCAAGCGACGCGGGCTGATGCGCTCGACCACGATGGTGTTGCTCGGACGGTTACCCGGGATCACCTTGTGCGGTGCCAGCTTCTGCACTTCGTCTTCCGGGATGCCTTTTTCACGCAGCTCGGCTTCGGCTTCGGCGCGGGTCTTGCCGAGCATCAGCGCCTGGCTCTGGGACAGGCAGTTGGCGTACAGCCACTGATGGTGGTCGGACACCGGGTTGAAGCTGACGATCGGCACGATGAAGTCGGCCGGGATGAGTTGGGTCCCCTGGTGCAGCAACTGGTGGTAAGCGTGCTGGCCGTTGCAACCTACGCCACCCCAGATCACTGGGCCGGTATCAGTGGCGACGGGTGTACCGTCCTGGCGCACACTCTTGCCATTGGATTCCATGTCCAACTGTTGCAAGTGTTTGGTGATGTTACGCAGGTAGTGGTCGTACGGCAGGATCGCATGGCTCTGCGCACCCCAGAAGTTGCCGTACCACACGCCCAGCAGACCCAGCAGCACCGGCATGTTCTGTTCGAATGGGGCGTTCTGGAAATGCTGGTCCATGGTGTAGGCACCGGACAGCAGTTCCTTGAAGTTGGACATGCCGATCGCCAGGGCGATTGGCAAGCCGATGGCCGACCACAGCGAGTAACGACCGCCGACCCAGTCCCACATCGGGAAGATGTTTTCTTCGCGGATGCCAAAGGCCACAGCCGCCGCGTTGTTGCTCGATACGGCGATGAAGTGGCGGTACAGCTCGGCTTCCGAGCCACCCTGGGCCAGGTACCAGGCGCGTGCGGCCTGGGCGTTTTTCAGGGTTTCCAGGGTATTGAAGGATTTCGACGAGACGATAAACAGTGTGGTCTCGGCGCGCAGCTTCATGGTCAGCTCGTGGAACTCGCTGCCGTCGATGTTCGCCAGGTAGTGGCAACGCACGCCTTTGTGGGCGTAGGACAACAGCGCTTCGGAGACCAACTCCGGGCCGAGGAACGAGCCACCGATACCGATGTTCACCACGTCGGTGATCGGCTTCTCGGTGTAGCCACGCCACAGGCCATCGTGAATGCGCCCGACCAAGTCGGTGATCTGGTTCAGCACCTTGTGCACGTCCGGCATGATGTTCACGCCATTCACCGACAGCTTGTCGCCCACCGGGCGACGCAAGGCGGTGTGCAGGGCCGGGCGGCCTTCTGAGGAGTTGACGGGCTCGCCGGCGTACAGCGAGTCGATCGCGTCTTTGAGGCCGACTTCTTTGGCGAGGCCCACGAGCAGGTCACGGGTTTCGCTGGTGATCAGGTTTTTCGAGTAATCGAGGAAAAGTCCGCAGCTGCTCAGGGTGAACTGGGAAAAACGCTGAGGATCGGCATTGAACGCTTCGCGCATGCTGAAATCCTGCATGGCTTGGCGATGTTGATTGAGCGCTTGCCAGGCGGGCAGAGCGGTAACGTCATGAGGAGTGCGGTAGTACGCCATCGCTGCGGGTTTCCTTTTATTACGGGGACTGCCTTTAGGACACTTCTAAGCCCGGAACGTCCAGTCTTTGATCAAGCATTGGGTTCCGGACAGCGCTAACCATAGCGCAGGGCGATTACATTAAACCTAGCGTGTCGATATGTCTTGGCTTTGTCTGCGCTAAGGCCGGTACTTTTTTATACCGGCCCTTTTTATTGACGCAGCGAGGAGGGCGATTGGAAGGGGTCAGTCGAGGGTCAGGTGCAGGTTGTCGATGAGCCGGGTAGCGCCGAGATAGGCGGCTACCAGGATCACGATATCCCGATCTTCAGCCGTGGCCGGGCGCAAATGCACTCCCTGGCGTACTTCGAGGTAGTCCAGGCGCAACCCGGCGGCTTCGATCTGCTGGACCTGTTCGGCGCGCAGCTTGGCGAAGTCGTGGTCACCGGCTTTGATCGCGGCGCCAATCTGACTGAGGCTGCGGTACAGCACTGGCGCAATGGCGCGTTGCTCGTCGGTGAGGTAGCCGTTACGCGACGACAACGCGAGGCCGTCGTCGGCGCGCACGGTGGGCTCGCCGATGATCTGGATCGGCATGTTCAGGTCGTGGACCATGGCGCGGATCACGGCCAGTTGCTGGTAATCCTTCTGGCCAAACACCGCCATGTCCGGCTGGACCATGTTGAACAGCTTGCTGACCACGGTCGCCACGCCTTCGAAATGCCCGGGACGGCTGGCGCCGCACAGGCCTTCAGACAATTGTGGCACGCTGACGCGGGTCTGGCCGGTCATGCCGCCGGGGTACATTTCGTCGACGGTGGGCGCGAACAGCAGGTTGCAGCCGGCTTGCAGCAGCATTTCCTGGTCGGCGGCCAGGGTGCGCGGATACTTGTCCAAGTCTTCGCCAGCGCCAAACTGCAGCGGGTTGACGAAGATGCTGGCCACCACGAAATCCGCCTGCTGGGCGGCCTTGGTCACCAAAGTGGCATGGCCGCTGTGCAGGTTGCCCATGGTCGGCACAAAGCCAATGCGCTTGCCGGCGTTACGGGCGTGGGTAACCGCAGCCCGCAATTCACGTACGGTTTTTACGGTGTTCATGCAGAGAATCCGTGTTCGGTGCCAGGGAAGGTAACGCCTTTGACTTCGGCAACGTAGGCACTCAATGCGGCGTGAATGCTGTCCTGGCCGGCCATGAAGTTCTTGACGAACTTCGGCACACGGCCGCTGATCGACAGGCCGAGCATGTCGTGCAGCACCAGCACCTGGCCATCGGTGGCCGAGCCTGCGCCAATCCCGATCACCGGCACCTTCACGGCCTGGGTGATTTCTGCCGCCAGTTCGCTCGGCACGCATTCGAGCAGGATCATTGCCGCGCCGGCCTGTTCCAGAGCGATGGCATCGGCGCGCATCTGCCGCGCCTGGGCCTCATTGCGGCCTTGTACCTTGTAGCCGCCGAGGATGTTCACCGACTGCGGCGTCAGGCCCATGTGTGCGCACACCGGCACGCCGCGTTCAGCCAGCAGGCGGATCGACTCGGCCAGCCACACTGCGCCTTCGACTTTGATCATGTGCGCCCCGGCTTGCATCAGCTTGCCGGCATTCTGGAAGGTCTGTTCAAGCGTCGCGTAACCCATGAACGGCAGGTCGGCGATGATGAAGGCGCCATCGTTACCGCGTTTGACACTGGCCGTGTGATACGCAAGTTCATCGGTGGTGACGGGCAGGGTGCTGTCATTCCCTTGAAGAACCATGCCCAGGGAGTCGCCCACCAGCAACACTTCAACCCCAGCCTGGCAACTGGCGTGGGCGAAGGTGGCGTCATAGCAGGTCAGCATGGCGATTTTTTCACCTTTGAGCTTGAGGCTCTGCAAGGTGGTCAGGGTAATGTCTGGCATGAAAAGGGTCCTCATTCAGGCGCTTGGAAACAGCGAGTAACGCGCGTGAGTCTTCGTTTATACAGGCGCACTGTCTTGAGAGCAGTGCTTATATGGCCTGGATTGCGCCCTTTAGCGCCGGGTTGGCGGCAGCGGGACGCCTATAGTCGTGAGGAGGACACGGGAAGTCAATTGGATGTGTTACCGCATTGTTACGATGACGGTGTTACCGCTGTTACTGACGCGATTGTAGGAGCGAGCTTGCTCGCGAAGAGCGTGTTGGCCCCGCGTTGAATCAGGTTGCGCGCCTTATCGTTAACGATTTTCGCGAGCAAGCTCGCTCCTACAGGGGGAGGCGTTCCAGTCCGACGAATGGGCACGCAGCCAGTAGGTCACTTAGTTGCTGGCTATTGGGTAATTGCAGAGTAGCGGGTGCCAGTTCGGCCAACGGATACAGCACAAATGCGCGCAGGTGCATCTGGTAGTGCGGGACCTTGAGGCGCGGTTCATCGATCAGTTGATCGCCAAACAGCAGGATATCGAGGTCGAGCGTGCGCGGGCCCCAGCGTTCAAGGCGTTCGCGGCCCTGGTCGTTTTCGATGGCTTGCAGCGCATCCAGCAATTCCAGGGGCGCAAGGCTACTGTCCAGGGCGGCAACCGCATTGGTGTAGCGCGGTTGGCCTGGGAGCAGGGAGTCACTTTGATAAAAGGCGGACACACCCGCGACCGTGGTGCCCGGCAATTGCGCCAGTGCTTCGATAGCGTTGCGCAATTGCTGGTCCGGGGCAGCCAGGTTGCTGCCCATGCCGATGTAGATGCGTTCCACGTTTATTCGCCCGAGGCGTCAGCCGAACTGCGCTTGCGCTTGCTGCCACTGCGACGACGTTTCTTCGGGCCTTCGCCGTCGCCTTTGCTGCCGAGGTCACGAATCATGTCGCGGCGCTCGCTGTCATTGGCGTCCTGGTAATCGGTCCACCATTCGCCCAGGCCGTCGGTCTGCTCGCCGGCACTTTCGCGCAGCAGCAGGAAGTCGTAGCCGGCGCGGAAACGCGGGTTGTCCAGCAACAGGTCGGCGCGTTTGCCGCTGCGGCGTGGCAGACGCTCCTGCATGTCCCAGATCTCGCGGATCGGCATAGTGAAGCGTTTCGGAATAGCGATGCGCTGGCACTGTTCGGCGATCAGTTCATGCGCGGCTTCCTGCATGGCCGGGATCGGCGGCATGCCACGCTCCTGCAAGCGCAGTACGCGTTTCGGCAAGGCTGGCCACAACAGCGCGGCAAACAGGAATGCCGGGGTGACCGGCTTGTTCTGCTTGATGCGCAGGTCGGTGTTGATCAGCGCTTCGCTGATCAGGGTGTGGGTGTACGTCGGGTTGTATTCCAAAGCCTCGGCGCTGGCCGGGAACAGTGGGTCGAACAACTGCAGGTCCACCAGCATTTCAAAGGTGTCGGCGGCATAACCGGAGAGGAACAGTTTGAGCACTTCTTCGAACAGGCGCGCCGAGGGGATTTCCCGCAGCATCGGTGCCAGTTCGCGAATCGGTGCGGCGGTATGGCGCTCGATACCGAAGTTCAGCTTGGCAGCAAAACGCACGGCCCGCAGCATGCGGACCGGGTCTTCCTGGTAGCGCTGGACCGGGTCGCCGATCAGGCGGATCAGGTTGTTGCGAATGTCGTGTACGCCATTGGCGTAATCGAGGATGCGCTCGCTGACCGGGTCGTAATACAGGGCGTTGATGGTGAAGTCGCGGCGTTGCGCGTCTTCTTCCAGGGTGCCGTAGACGTTGTCGCGCAGGATGCGCCCGCTTTCGTTGCGGGAGGACTGATTGGTGTCTTCCTCTTCATCGTTTTGCGGATGGCCGGCACGGAATGTCGCGACTTCAATAATTTCGCGACCGAAGTGAATATGCACCAGCTTGAAGCGTCGGCCGATGATCCGCGCATTACGGAATTCGGCACGCACTTGCTCAGGCGTGGCACTGGTGGCGACGTCGAAGTCCTTGGGCGTGATATTGAGCAGCATGTCGCGTACGCACCCGCCCACCAGATAAGCCTGGTAGCCGGCGTTCTGCAAACGTTCGACGATGTTCACTGCATAACGGCTGAATTGAGCGCGTTGCAGCGAATGCTGGCTGCTGTTGAGCACTTCAGGCGTGCTGCGTTTGTGTTGCGTACGACGCAAGGGAGAACGGAATGACTGGAACAACTTCTTCAGCATGGGATGCACTGTTTGAAGGAATGTTCGGCCATAACGAAGAATGACCGCATGATGGGCGGGGATTCTAGCATTTAGTCAGGGGATGGTGTAGGAACAAGCTGCAAGCCCCAAGCCAAAAGCTTCAAGAGATTGCTGGACGGTCAAATCGCGGAAACTACAAGGGGAGCCGAAGCTCCCCCAGAAGTAGTTGCGTGCTCTATTTTTATTATTGATTTCGGGCTTCTTGTTTTTGTTGATCGCCCTCGCCATGAAGCTTCACCTTCATGACACTCCCAATCGGGAGTCAAGAGCAAACGGATTGCTTTGGTCGCTGTGTTGCTGATCTACGATCCAACCAGTTCAGGCTCTGCCTTAGGGCAGTTTTTGTTGTTCTCGGCCTGGTTGCGGGGCAAGCCCCAAATGCAACGCCTCTCCAAAAGAATCAGTTAGCTGCGCCTCCGCCGTGTTGTTTTTGTTATGCGTGAGTCGATTCGTCTTATTTTTATTGTCTTGTACAAAGCTTGTTATTGTTTTTGTACTAAGCATATAGCAGGGTGCGTGCCAACTTTTGCCTCACCTAGCAAAACCGGGGGGTTGAGGTGGTTTCGGGTTTTTGACAGGCCAAAAAAAGCCGGGGCTTCGTTACCGTAAGCCCCGGCTTTTGTTACGCGAAATATCCGCGGTAACAGTTTTTTCACATTGGTGGGTGTTACCTGTGGGCGCGCACCCTTAACTCTCGCTGGCCACACCGGTCTTGCGCCGTGGAATGCCCAGGCGCTGGCGGCGTTCCCACAGGCATTTACGGCTAACGCCCAGTTTGCGCGCCAGTTCGGTCTCGGTCATATGGTCCTGGTGCTCAAGGACGAAATGCTGAAAGTAATCTTCCAGTGACAAATCTTCCGTCGGTTCATGGCTGGTATTGCTACCGCCCTGTTGTGGGGCCAGGCCGATGAAATCGTCGTCCTCCAGGTCGCTCAGCTCGATATCGATGCCCAGCAGTTCGGCGGAAATCTCCGGGCTCTCCGACAGGATCACCGCGCGTTCCACCGCATTCTCCAACTCCCGCACGTTACCCGGCCATGAGTAATGCCGAATCGCCTGCTCGGCGTCCGGCGCGAACTTCAGGTCGGTACGGTTGATACGCGCGCTCTGGCGCAGCAGGAAGGCATTGGCGATCTCGTTGACGTCGGCGCCACGCTCACGCAGGGCCGGCAGCTTGAGGGCGATCACGTGCAGACGGTAATACAAGTCTTCACGGAATTGGCCGATCTTGGCCAGGCTCTTGAGGTCGCGGTGAGTCGCCGCGATCAGGCGCACATCGACCTTTTGCGATTGCACCGAGCCTACGCGGCGAATTTCACCTTCCTGTAGCACACGCAGTAACCGCGCTTGTGCTTCCAGTGGCAGTTCACCGATTTCATCGAGGAACAGCGTGCCGCCGTCCGCCGCTTCCACCAAGCCCGCACGCCCGGCGCTGGCGCCAGTGAATGCGCCTTTCTCGTGGCCGAACAGCTCGGACTCGATCAGGGATTCGGGGATCGCCGCGCAGTTCACCGAGATCATCGGCGCCTTGGCACGCTTGGACAGGTTGTGCAGGGCACGGGCCACCAGTTCTTTACCGGTGCCGGACTCGCCCTGGATCAAAACATTTGAGTCAGTTGGCGCGACTTTACGGATCTTGCCGTACAGGTCCTGCATCGGTGGGCAAGAGCCGATGATGCCGATCTCGCCGTTGCTGTTATCAACCCCCGGCTTGTCGGCGGCTTTGCCCGCTGGACGTTGCTCGACCGGCGCACTGCTGGCCGATTGACGGTCACGCAGGATACGGGCCACGGCCTGAAGCATCTCATCATGGTCGAAAGGCTTGGCGATGTAGTCCACCGCGCCCATCTTCATCGAGTCGACCGCCGAGCGCAGGCTGGCGTAGCTGGTCATGATCAGCACCGGGGTGCCCAGGCCAAGCTTGATCAACTCGGTGCCAGGCGCGCCGGGCAGGCGCAGGTCACTGACAATCAGGTCGAACGTGGGAATGCTGAACCGCTCCTGGGCTTCCTGCACCGAGCCGGCTTCGCTGACCTGGTACTGATTACGTTCAAGCAGGCGACGCAAGGCAGAGCGGATAATGGTTTCGTCTTCGACGATCAAAATGTGCGGCATTGATTCAATTCTCTCGACGGTCTCAGTTCACAGCGGACGTCGCTTCGACATGACGCGGCAAGGTCACCCGAATACGGGTGCCGCGTTGGCTTTCGGTGTCAGCCGGGCTGTCGATGGTGATTTGTCCATAATGCTCTTCAACGATGGAATAGACCAGTGCAAGGCCCAGACCGGTACCTTCACCTGGGTCCTTGGTGGTGAAGAAGGGTTCGAACAATCTGTCCATGATGTTCTGTGGAATACCGCTACCTTCATCTTCGACGATCAGATCGACCGTATGTTCGAAAGCCTCGGTCTTGACGCGTACCGCACCGCCGGCCGGGGTGGCGTCACGGGCGTTGGACAACAGGTTGATCAGCACTTGGGCCAGGCGTTGTGAGTCGCCATCCACCCAGTGGTCGGGATCGCACAAATTGAAGAACTGTACTTCGAAATTGCGCCGGTTCAAGGCCAGCAGCCCAATGGCATCCTGCGCCACTTCGGCCAGGCATACCGCTTCATCCTGATTCTGATGGGCGCCGGCGTGGGCGAAGCTCATCAGCGACTGCACGATGCGAGAAACGCGCTTGGTCTGTTCGAGAATCTGCCCGCTGATCTCGGTGATTTCGCCGTCTTCCTCGCGCTCTTCCCGCAGATTCTGCGCAAGGCAGGCGATACCGGTGATCGGGTTGCCGATTTCATGGGCCACGCCCGCCGCCAGTCGGCCAATGCTGGCCAACCGCTCGGAGTGCACCAGCTTGTCTTCGAGCATCTGGGTTTCGGTCAGGTCTTCTACCAGCAACACCAGGCCGCTGTTACCGGGCGCCAGGGGTTCGTCGATGGCGGCTTTGTGCAGGTTGAGCCAACGGGTCTGGCCGTCGAGGGCCAGGTGCTGCTTGTGCAAATGTTCGTCGGGCAGGTTGATGAAGCCTTGCAGCAATTCTTTCCACGGGTCGCCCAGGGTATTGAGGCGTGAACCGACCACCCGCTGCGCTGCGATACCGGTGAGTTCTTCCATGGCCTTGTTCCACATCAGGATCTCCTGGTCCTTGGCCAGGGAGCACACGCCCATGGGCAATTCCTGCAAAGTCTGGCGGTGGTAGCGGCGCAAGGCATCGAGTTCGGCGGCGAGACCGGTGAGGCGTGAGTGGTAATCCTCCAGCCGGCTCTCGATGAAATGGATGTCTTCGGTGACGTAGTTTTCCCCGCCAGCCTTGTAGGGCAGGAAGGTTTCCACCATGTCCTGGGACACGCTCGGCCCCATCAGCCCGGACAGGTTGGCTTCAATGCGGTCGCGCAGACGGCGCAGGGCGTAGGGGCGCCGCTCATCGAATGGCAGATACAGATCACGCAGCGCCTGTTCAACTTCCTTCTGCGCCGCCTTGGCGCCCAGGGGCTTGGCCAGTTGCGTGGCGAACTCCTGGGGCGAGGCCGCATGCAGTTCGCGGCGTTGCGGACGGCGCACGTTATCCACCGCGCAGGCTTCGGCGGCGCTGGTTTCTTCCGGGCTGGCGTTGGTGAACAGGGAGATCAGGGTGAACATCAGGACGTTGGCGGCCAGGGAGGCAATCGCAGCCATGTGCCAACTGGTGTCATCCAGCACGTAGATCATGTTCAGCAACGGGATGTAGAAACCCTGCAGATTACCGACCAGCGGCAACAGCATAGTCACGATCCACACCAGGATTCCGGCCAGCAAACCGGCGATGAAACCACGGCGATTGGCGGTCGGCCAGTACAGTACCGACAGCACGCCTGGGAGGAACTGCAAGGTGGCGACAAACGCAACGATGCCCAGGTTGGCCAGGTCCTGCCCCGTGCCCAGCAACAGGTAGAACCCGTAGCCGGCCATGATGATCGCGACGATCAGCGCGCGGCGTGTCCATTTCAGCCAGCGGTAGATATTGCCTTCGGCTGGCGGCTGGTACAGCGGCAGCACCAGGTGGTTGAGCGCCATTCCCGACAGTGCCAGGGTCGTGACGATGATCAGCCCGCTGGCCGCTGACAACCCACCGACGTAAGCCAGCAGCGCCAAGGCCGGGCTGTTGGCAGCAATGCCAATGCCGAGGGTGAAGTATTCAGGGTTGGTGGTGGCGCCCAGTTTCAAGCCGGCCCACAGGATCAGCGGCACCGCCAGGCTCATCAACAGCAGGAACAACGGCAAGCCCCAACTGGCACTGACCAGCGAGCGCGGGTTGAGGTTCTCGGTAAAAGTCATGTGGTACATGTGCGGCATCACGATCGCTGAGGCGAAAAACACCAGCAGCAGCGTGCGCCACGGGCCTTCCTGCAAAGGCGTGTGCAGGGCGGCAAGGGCGGTCTGGTTTTGCAGTAGCCACAGTTCCAACTGCTGCGGGCCGTCAAACACGCCGTAGAGCGCATACAGGCCGACGCCGCCGATGGCGATCAGCTTGATCACCGACTCAAAGGCAATCGCAAACACCAGCCCTTCATGTTTTTCGCGGGTGGCGATATGGCGCGAACCGAAGAAAATCGTGAACAGCGTGATCAGCGCACAGAAGGCCAGCGCTACGCGATGTTGCACTGGCTCGCGGGTCAGGATGCTGATGGAGTCGGCCACGGCCTGAATTTGCAGGGCCAGCAACGGCAACACGCCGATCAGCATGAAAATAGTGGTCAGCGCGCCGGCCCAGGTGCTGCGAAAGCGGAAGGCAAACAGGTCGGCCAGGGAAGACAATTGGTAGGTGCGGGTGATCTTCAGGATCGGGTACAGCAGCACCGGCGCCAGCAGAAATGCGCCGGACACCCCGAGGTAGCTGGACAAAAAGCCATAACCGTACTGATAGGCCAGGCCCACGGTGCCATAGAACGCCCAGGCACTGGCATATACGCCGAGGGACAAGGTGTAGGTCAACGGATGGCGAATGATCGCCCGCGGAATCATTCCGCGCTCACTGATCCAGGCGACTCCGAACAACGCGGCCAGGTAGGCGGCGCTGATCAGCAGCATCTGGGTGAGGCTAAAGCTCATCGGCATCTTTTTGGCTCTGCAGGATGAAAGTCACGACGATCAGGATCAGCCACAGCAGATAAGGGCGATACCAGGCGCCCGTGGCGTCGATCCACCAATCCATGATGGCGGGGGAGAACAGGTAGATCCCGACGACCAGCAGCAGGACCAATCGATAGATGTACATGTTGGCCTCTGTCTAAAAACGTGCGGCGATGGTAACGGATGCTTGGCAAGCTGCAAGCGCCTTCAGCTCAATTGCGCTTCGGCCAGCGTGAGTGTGCGCGGGATCTGCGTGGCATCCCAGTGCGTAATCCCCCAATCCAGCAGTTCCCGCGGGCTGGCGTGCAACAGTTCGTCATCGGGTTGCTGGCCGAGGGCGCGCAGGGCTCTCAATAGCAAAGGCGTGGCCTGGTCGGGTGTCAACGGCGGGGAACGGTAGGATTTGCCCAGTTTATTGCCGTCCGGCTGGATGATCAGCGGCACGTGCAGGTAGCGCGGTTGGCGCAGGCCGAGCAGTTCTTGCAGGTAGAGTTGGCGTGGCGTCGAGTCCAGCAGGTCGGCACCGCGCACGATATCGGTCACACCTTGCCACGCATCGTCGAGCACGACGGCCAGTTGATAGGCGTAGAGGCCGTCGCGGCGACGGATGACGAAATCGCCTACATCGCGGCCCAGGTGTTGTCGGAATTCGCCTTGGACGCGGTCGGTAAAGTGGTACTCAAGCTCGGGAACGCGCAAACGGATGGCGGCGTCTTGCTGGTCGTGGCCAGCATTGCGGCATAGGCCCGGGTAGATGCCATTGTAGGGTTCAAGCTGTTTGCGCGAGCAGGTGCAGGCGTAGGCTAGGCCGTGGTTGAACAGGTCATTAAGCACTTTGGCGTAGGCTTCATGCCGCCCGCTTTGTCGGACCAATTCACCGTCCCATTCAAAGCCGTAGCTTTCCAGGGCGTGCAGGATCGCCGCTTGGGCGCCGGGCTCTTCACGGGGTGGGTCGAGGTCTTCCATGCGCATCAGCCAGCGGCCATGGTTGGCGCGGGCGTCAAGGTAGGAGGCGAGGGCGGCGACCAGGGAGCCGAAATGCAAGTGGCCGCTGGGCGTGGGGGCAAAGCGCCCGATATAGGTAGAGGCTGTCATGGGCCGGATACTACTGGAAATTCGGTAAACGCCAGCAACAAAAATGGGGCGTTCGCACGCCCCATTCGTTCAGCTCGGCTGGATTACTTGCCGACCTGTTTTTCCTTGATTTCAGCCAAGGTCTTGCAGTCTACGCAGAGGTCCGCGGTTGGGCGGGCTTCCAGGCGACGAATACCAATCTCGACGCCGCAGGATTCGCACCAGCCGTATTCTTCGTCTTCGATCAGTTGCAGCGTCTTGTCGATCTTCTTGATCAGCTTGCGTTCGCGATCACGGGCGCGCAGTTCAAGGGCGAACTCTTCTTCCTGGCTGGCACGGTCGGCCGGGTCCGGGAAGTTGGCGGCTTCGTCCTTCATGTGGTCAACGGTGCGGTCGACCTCTTGCATCAAGTCCTGCTTCCACTTTTGCAGGATCTTGGTGAAGTGCTGGCGCATGGGCTTGCCCATGTACTCCTCACCCTTCGCTTCGACGTAAGGTGTGAAGCCACTGAGGCTCTGCTGCTGTTGCTTTGCTTGGGTGGACATGAATAGACCGCCTCTCACTCTTCTAATCCATTGCGCAGGATTGCAACGTCACCGACACCTGCCGGCCCTGCGGCTGCAAGCGGGCGAACTTACCAGATAGATTCGGGGTGCGCCACTCCCGGTTGTCGAGGCCTATGGCAAATCGCTTGCAAACTGCGACAGCCCGCCATTGCTGGGTATGCATTGCCTCGAATGTTGATTTTAGTCGTTTTGCAGGCGCTTGCCCGGCCGGCACATGCCGCCGGGCAGGCAATAGAACATGTTTTCCCGCGCGGGTTCGGTAGAATCCAGAATTTGTCCTCACCGTTAAGGAAGGCTAATGGCTCAGCCCTACAGTGCGCGCAGTCGCGCCATCGAACCTTTTCATGTCATGGCATTGCTGGCGCGGGCCAATGAGCTGCAAGCCGCCGGCCATGACGTGATCCACTTGGAAATCGGCGAGCCGGACTTCACCACCGCCGAGCCGATCATCCAGGCCGGCCAGGCAGCGTTGGCCAACGGCAAGACGCGCTATACCGCCGCCCGTGGCTTGCCTGAGTTGCGCGAGGCCATCAGCGGTTTCTACCAGCAGCGCTATGGGCTGAACGTGGACCCCGAGCGCATCCTGATCACGCCCGGTGGCTCTGGCGCATTGTTGCTCGCCAGCAGTTTGCTGGTGGACCCGGGCAAGCATTGGCTGCTCGCCGACCCTGGCTACCCCTGCAATCGCCACTTCCTGCGATTGGTGGAGGGCGCGGCGCAGCTGGTGCCGGTCGGTCCTGAAGTGCGCTATCAGTTGACCGCTGATCTGGTGGCCAAACACTGGGATCAGGACAGTGTGGGCGCATTGGTGGCATCCCCGGCCAACCCGACCGGCACGATCCTCACACGTAACGAATTGGCCGAGCTTTCCGGCGCGATCAAGGCGCGCAACGGTCATTTGGTGGTGGACGAGATTTACCATGGCCTCACCTATGGCACCGATGCGGCCAGCGTGCTGGAAGTCGACGACGACGCGTTCGTCCTGAATAGTTTTTCGAAGTATTTCGGCATGACCGGTTGGCGCCTGGGTTGGCTGGTAGCACCACCGGCGGCGGTGGGTGAATTGGAGAAGCTCGCGCAAAATCTCTACATCAGTGCGCCGAGCATGGCCCAGCATGCGGCATTGGCCTGTTTCACCCCGCAAACCCTTAGCATTCTGGAAGAGCGCCGCGCTGAGTTCGGCCGTCGTCGCGACTTCCTGCTGCCCGCCTTGCGCGAGCTTGGGTTTGGCATCGCGGTCGAGCCGGAGGGCGCGTTCTATTTATATGCCGATATCAGCGCGTTCGGCGGTGATGCCTTCGCATTCTGCCGCCACTTCCTCGACACCGAACATGTGGCGTTTACGCCAGGCCTGGATTTTGGCCGCTACCAAGCCGGCCACCATGTGCGTTTTGCCTACACGCAAAACCTCGATCGGCTACAGGAGGCGGTGGAACGGATCGCTCGTGGCTTGCGGAGCTGGCAAGGCTGATGCGCTTTCATCCTCCCCTAGAAGAAGCGCGGCTGATTCGTCGCTACAAGCGTTTTCTCACCGATATCGAAACCGTTACCGGCGAGTTGTTGACCATTCATTGCCCCAACACCGGCTCGATGCTCAATTGCATGGTCGAAGGTGGGCAGGTCTGGTTCAGTCGCTCCAATGACCCCAAGCGCAAGTTGCCGGGCACCTGGGAAATCGCCGAGACGCCCCAGGGTCGCTTGGCGTGTGTAAACACGGCGCGTGCCAATCAGTTGGTCGAGGAAGCGTTACGTGCGGGTGTCATCACCGAGCTGAACGGCTTTACCGCCTTGAAGCGTGAAGTGCCTTACGGTCAGGAGAAAAGCCGCATCGACTTCCGCCTGGACTATCCCGACGGCGCGGCCTACATCGAAGTCAAAAGTGTAACCCTGGGTTTTGACGGCACTTCGGTTGCCGCTTTCCCGGATGCAGTGACCCAGCGTGGCGCCAAGCATTTGCGCGAACTGGCCCATCTGGCGCGTGACGGTGTGCGAGCGGTGCAGTTGTATTGCGTCAACCTCTCGGGGATTGATGCTGTGCGCCCGGCCGTGGAGATCGACGCGGCCTACGCTGCTGCCCTGCGCGAAGCCAAGACGGCCGGGGTGGAAGTGCTGGCGTATGGCGTGCGCGTGACATCCGAGGAGATCTGCGTGGACCGGCGTCTGGACGTGCTGCTCGACTAGAGTTGCACCCACAACCCCTGGGCGTCTTCGCGGCCGGGCAGGGCGGTCAGGCTTTGCCCGGCGCAAGGGCCTGCGATGCACTCGCCGTTCTCGATCAGGAACAGCGCGCCGTGGGTGGCGCACTGGATCAGGCTGGCGCTGTCGTCGAGGAACCGGTCGGGCTGCCATTCCAGTAGAACCCCACGATGGGGGCAGCGGTTGATATAGAAGTAGGCAATGCCGTCCCGGCGCACGGCCAACAATTTGCAACCATCGATTTCAAAACCGAGGCTGCTGTCTGGCGCGAGGGTATCGGAGGAGCAGAGAAACTTCATTTCAATCCTTAAGTGCCTTGACGTTCAAATGCAAACAATTATCAAATGCCGGCTTCGCCCGTTGGCCGACCGGGCGCTCAATACGATGCGGGGCAGCGGTTATCTGTCACATTGATGAGCGTTTGAGCGGCCCTGCCCTTGGAAGGAAACCCTGTTATGCGCCTGAGTGCCAGCGCTATTGCGCTTGTTGTCGGACTGCTGGTCAACCCTGGGGCCCAAGCCTCTGAACTGCCTCAACGTTGGGTGAGTGCCGGTGGGGCGCTGTCGGAATGGGTGACGGCCTTGGGTGGTGAGTCGAAGTTAGTGGGCGTGGATACCACCAGCCAGCACCCTGAGTCCCTCAAGGCGTTGCCGAGCATTGGTTACCAGCGGCAGTTGTCGGCTGAGGGCATCTTGAGTTTGCGCCCGCAGGTGCTGGTGGGTACTGAAGAAATGGGCCCGCCGCCCATACTGGCGCAGATCCGCAGCGCGGGTGTGCAGGTGGAGATGTTCTCGGCGCAGCCTGACTTGCCGACGTTGAAGGGTAACCTCCAGCACTTGGGCAAGTTGCTGGGCGCTGAGGCCAGGGCCAACGCACTGTTTACCGGATATGAGCAGGCGATCGATCAGCAGAAGCGCTGGGTCGCCAAGGCTCAGTCCACCCAAAAGGCCCCCGGCGTTTTGCTGTTGCTGGGTCATGCAGGTGGCAAGCCGCTGATCGCGGGCAAAGACACAGCGGCTGACTGGATGTTGCAGCAGGCGGGAGGACGCAATCTGGCGACGCATACGGGCTACAAACCGTTTTCGGTGGAGTCATTGGCGGGGTTGAGCCCGGATGTGCTTGTGTTTGCGGATCGTGCCCTGACCGGAGATGCGGCGCGTGCGGCGCTGTTCAAGGAAAATCCGATCCTGGCGTCCACGCCGGCGGCCAAAAGCGGACGAGTGTTTGAAGTGGATCCGACCTTGCTGGTCGGCGGGCTGGGGCCGCGTATACCGCAAAGCCTCGCAGACCTATCTGCCGGGTTTTACCCCTCCCAGGCCAAGCCAGCCCCATGACCACTCTGGTAAAACCCAAGACGCTGTTTGTTGGGCTGGCGTTGTTGTGTGTCTTGGCGATCTGGCTTTCGTTGGCGCTGGGGCCTGTCAGCTTACCGTTGCTGGATACGCTCAAAGCCGCGCTGCGCTTGATGGGGTTGCCAATCGAGGCCCAAGGGCTGGAGCAGGCTGAGCTGATCCTGGGGCAGATCCGTTTGCCGCGCACGTTGCTGGGCTTGGCTGTCGGTGGTGTGTTGGCCTTGTCGGGGGTGGCGATGCAGGGGTTGTTTCGCAATCCCCTTGCTGATCCGGGGTTAGTCGGGGTTTCCAGCGGTGCTGCGCTTGGAGCTGCGGTGGCGATCGTCGGCGGTTCGTTTTTGGGTGGGCTGCCCGATGCGTTCGGGCCTTATCTTTTGTCACTCTGCGCATTCCTTGGCGGCCTGGGCGTCACCGCGCTGGTTTATCGATTGGGGCGGCGCAACGGGCAGACCAACGTCGCAACCATGTTGCTCGCCGGCATTGCCCTGACAGCGCTCGCCAGTTCGGCGGTGGGCCTGTTTACCTACCTGGCGGACGACGCCACTTTGCGCACCCTGACGTTTTGGAACCTGGGCAGCCTCAACGGCGCCAGCTATTCACGGTTATGGCCGCTTTTGCTGGTGAGCGCGGGCGTGGCGCTATGGCTGCCGCGCCGGGCCAAGGCGTTGAATGCCTTGCTGCTGGGTGAGTCGGAGGCCAATCATCTCGGCATCGATGTAGAAGGGCTCAAGCGCGAGTTGGTTTTCTGCACGGCGCTGGGCGTCGGGGCTGCGGTGGCTGCCGCGGGCATGATCGGTTTTGTAGGGTTGGTGGTGCCGCATCTGGTGCGTTTGCTGGCGGGGCCGGACCATCGAGTGTTGTTGCCGGCATCGGTTCTGGCAGGTGCAAGCCTATTGTTGTTTGCCGATCTGGTCGCACGGCTCGCGCTGGCACCGGCTGAGTTGCCGATCGGTATCGTCACCGCATTTATCGGCGCGCCGTTTTTTCTTTACCTGTTGTTGCGGGGGCGTGCCTGATGCTGCGTGTGGAAGACCTGCAGATCCGTCGCGGTCGCAAAACTGTATTGGCGGATGTCACCCTCGACTTGTTACCGGGCGAAGTGCTCGGCGTGTTGGGCCCCAACGGTGCGGGCAAAAGTACGCTGCTCGGTGGATTGTGCGGTGAGCTGCACCCCGACCAAGGCAACGTGTGGCTGGATCAGCGCCCGTTGAGTGAGTGGAGTGGTGCGCAGCGGGCACAGCGCCTGGCGGTATTGCCGCAAAGCTCGACGCTGGACTTTGCTTTCCGTGTCGAAGAGGTGGTCGGCATGGGTCGCCTGCCTCATCAGACCGGGCGAGCCCGCGATGATGAGATCATTGAGGCGGCGTTGCAGGCAGCAGATGTTGGCCACTTGAGCGGCCGCAGCTACCTGGCGCTGTCCGGTGGCGAGCGCCAGCGGGTGCATCTGGCACGGGTGCTGGCGCAGTTATGGCCGGGCGAGGCCGGGCAGACGTTGCTGTTGGATGAGCCAACGTCGATGCTGGATCCTTTGCATCAACACACCACCTTACAGGCTATTCGCACCTTTGCTGATCGGGGCGCGGCGGTGTTGGTGATCCTTCACGATTTGAACCTGGCGGCGCGTTACTGCGATCGCATTCTGCTGCTGGAGGCGGGACGGCCACACGCATTGGATACGCCGGTACAGGTGATGCAGCCTGAACCGTTGAAGGCTGTGTTTGGTTTGGATGTGCTAGTGCAGCCCCATCCGGAGCGTGGGCATCCACTGATCATTGCGCGCTGAAATCGGCTTTTTTATAGGCAAAAAAAGACCCGGCAAGAGCCGGGTCAAATAACCGTGATTAGCCTGATGAGGAGATAATCTGAGAGTCCGAACCAATGGTCTTTCAGTTATCGGCTGATCTCGCGATCAGTTGTGATAATCATAACGATTCTCATTTGAGAGTCAACCATTGTTTTTGCATGTTCTCTGCGTTTTCTCAAACGCTTGTTCGCAATGCCTGTAAATGTTGGGGTTAGTCGACGAGCTAATTCTTCTGGCGTGCCGATAGGGCGTCCAATTGACGGTTCAAGGCTTCCTTGCGCTCGGCAGGAATGTCATTCCAGTGCACATCCATCAACGCCCCTTCGATGGCATACAACAGGACTTTGGAGGCGCGAAAGCCACGCGTACGTACGGCCCGGTACGCATCGACCGCTCCCAGGCGGCGCAAGTCCGACGCACTGTGGATGCCCACCGCATGCAGCCACTGTGCGGACGTCTTGCCGAGGTTTTTCAGGTGTTGCAGCTCATCGTTCATCAAGCCTCCTTGCGACGGCCGAATGGTGCGGTGGGTATCGAGACCAGGCAAGCCTGCAAAGGAGTGTAGCGCTCAGTAGGAAAAGCGTAGTTCTTTAGTCGGAAACGGCCTAAAGCCCATAAGAATGGCGAGGTCAGGCAGGCAGGAAGTCCCCGGCCAGGCTGAGCGAGCCGGGGCTTAAGCAGAGGGTTTCAGCGGGTGCGGTAGCGTAGGCGAGTGCCGAAATTAACCGACATGAGGATCTCATCGGCGGTCAGCTCTGGCGGGAAGTAGGTGCCGGATATCTGTGCATGGGCCAGGCTGGCGCCTTCCAGTGGGCAATCGCGCAGGTCCAGGCCACGCAGGTCGGCAGAGCGAAAATAGGCATCGGTGAAGTCCACGCCAGCGGTGTTCAGCTCACGCAAATCCAGCCCGCGGAAGTCGCCGCCGCGCATGTCGATGACCCCGTCTTTAGGGCGTTCCTGGTTGAAGCCACGGATATCGTCTTTATGCAGGAGCGAGTAAAGCGGCGTATCAAGAAGCTTGGGGTGACTCATGACGGCGACTCCTGTTGGATTTATGACGCCATTATAGTGCCACTATTGCTTGGTCGTGCCCCCTAAGTAGACGACACGACCAAGAAATTTTTCTTACAGGCCAGGCAGGCGCTGACGAATATGCGCCACCAGCGCATCGAGGGTGCCACTTTCATTGGTCTCAACACGTTTGCTGAGGAGCAACTCCTCGGCATTCAGCGGGTCGCGAGTGGCTTGCTGTTCTTCGATAACCGTCAGTGTCGCGTCGGAAGGATCATTTTTGTCCGCCTGACGTTGCGCCAACCAACTGGCGATAACGGCTTGCGGCGCATTGCAATCCAGGATCAGGAAGGGCGCGCCTGTGGCCTCAGCTACTTTGGCCGCTGCATCGCGTTGTTCGCGTTTAAGGAACGTCGCATCCAGCACCACCGGGTAACCGGCGCGTAGCACGGTATCGGCAATTTCATTCAAGCGTGCGTAAGTTGCCACACTGGCGTCGGCCGCATAGATGCCAGCGTGTGGCGTGTTTTCCACCTGCTGCTCGCCGAACAGGCGCTTGCGCTCCACGTCTGAACGCAGGCGCACGGCGCCCAGGGCTTCAACCAATCGCATGGACACGTGGCTTTTGCCTACGGCCGACACACCGTGGGTAATGGCCAGGAAGCGCGACGGAATGGTGCTGTAGCTTTCCGCCAGGTTGGCGTAGTTGCGGTATTGGCGCAGGGTCGTGGCGCGTTGCACCGGGCTGGCTTCGCTCGGCATGCTGAACAGCGCGATCTTGGCGCGGACCAGAGCGCGATAGGCTTTATAGAAGTTCAGTACTTCCAGGCCTTGATAGTCGCCGGTCAGTTCCAGGTACTGGCTGATAAAACGGCGAGCCAGGGACTTGAGGCCCCGGTCTTCAAGGTCCATCGCCAGGAAACCGGTATCGGCATACACATCGGTGAAGCGGAACGGCTCGTTGAACTCGATGCAGTCGAAGATCACCACGTGGCCGTCGATCAAAGTGGCGTTGCCCAGGTGAATATCACCGTGGCATTCGCGGGTGAAACCGTCCTTTTTGCGCTGGGAGAACAACGGCTTGAGGCGCTCGAAGCTGCTTTCGGCCCAGGCCTGCAGAGCATCCAACTGAGCCAGGTCAGCCTTGTCGCTGAGGAACGGACGGATCTGGTCGAAGTTCTGGCGAACCGGTGCCATGACCTCATCCGGGGTGCCGGCCGGGTGTTCCTGCGGGACTTTTGGCGCAGTGAGGTGGAAGTGCGCGATTTGCTTGGCCATCTCATCGATGTGCGCGCTTGTCAGTTCGCCGTTGGCTTGCAAGGTGCTGAGCAGCTGGCTCTGCGGGAACTGGCGCATTTTCAGCGCGTATTCGACGACCGGGCCGTCGCCGCCCAACTGCGGCGCTTCGGCACTTCCGGTGATCGGCAACACTTCAAGATACAAATCTTCAGTCAGGCGCTGGTTGAGGCGCAATTCTTCCCGGCAGAAGTGGCCGCGCTTTTCCAGATCGGTGAAGTCGAGAAAGCCGAAGTTCATCGGCTTCTTCAGCTTATAGGCATACGGGCCGGTCAGGACGACCCAGGAAATATGGGTCTCGATGACTTGGAACGCTTCAACCGGGTGAGGGTATAAAGCCGGATTTTGCAGGGCAGCGATCAGGGACTGGCTCACGGGCGATCCTTCAGAGTCTGGGGGAAAACATGGCGGGCATTATGGCCGCTACAAGCGGTCATGCAAACCGCTGTCCGGCTCATGTTGATCATCGATAAAGTGCGTATAATCCGCCGCCATGACTCGAACCCGATCTCCCCGTTCCCGTAAAAAACCTCCTTCCCGCGGCCTGCGCCCTTGGCTGGGCTGGGCGCTCAAGCTCGGCCTTGTAGGCCTCGTCGTGCTCGCCGGCTTTGCGGTGTACCTCGACGCCGTGGTTCAGGAGAAGTTCTCTGGCAAGCGCTGGACCATTCCGGCCAAGGTGTACGCGCGCCCGTTGGAGTTGTTCACCGGCCAGAAGTTGAGCAAGGATGACTTCCTTACCGAACTCGACGCCTTGGGCTACCGCCGCGAACCCGTGAGCAACGGTCCGGGTGCCGCAGCCGTCAGTGGTAACACTGTCGACCTGAATACCCGTGGCTTCCAGTTCTACGAAGGCCTGGAGAAAGCCCAGCCGGTGCGCGTGCGCTTCTCTGGCGATTATGTAGCTGAACTGTCGTCGCTCAATGGTTCAAAGTTGCCGGTGGTTCGCCTGGAACCGCTGATGATCGGCGGCATTTATCCGAAAAACCTTGAAGACCGCATCCTGATCAAACTTGATCAGGTGCCACCGTATCTGCTGGAAACCTTGGTTGCCGTTGAAGATCGCGATTTCTACAGTCACTGGGGTGTGTCGCCGAAGTCGATTGCCCGCGCAGTCTGGGTGAACACCTCCGGCGGCAAGATGACTCAGGGCGGCAGTACGCTGACGCAACAATTGGTCAAGAACTTTTACCTGACCAACGAGCGCAGCCTGACCCGCAAACTTACCGAAGCGATGATGGCGATGCTGCTGGAGCTGCACTACAGCAAGCAGGAAATCCTTGAGGCGTACCTCAACGAGGTTTTCGTCGGTCAGGATGGCCAGCGCGCCGTGCACGGTTTCGGTTTGGCCAGCCAGTTCTTCTTTGGTCAGCCGCTGTCCGAATTGAAGTTGCACCAGGTCGCGTTACTGGTGGGCATGGTCAAAGGGCCTTCCTACTACAACCCGCGCCGCAATCCTGAACGTGCGCTGGAGCGACGCAATCTGGTGCTCGACGTGCTTGAGCAACAGGGTGTTGCCACGGCTGAACAAGTCGCCGCGGCCAAGAAAATGCCACTGGGTGTAACCACCCGCGGCAAACTGGCAGACAGCTCCTTCCCAGGCTTTATCGATCTGGTCAAACGCCAACTGCGTGAAGACTATCGCGACGAAGACTTGACCGAAGAAGGCCTGCGGATCTTTACCAGTTTCGATCCGATCCTGCAGATGAAGGCCGAAGCGTCGGTCAACGACACCTTCAAGCGTCTGACGGGCCGTAAAGGTTCCGATGAAGTCGAAGCGGCCATGGTCGTGACCAACCCGGAAACCGGTGAAGTCCAGGCCATGATCGGCAGTCGCCAGGCTAGCTTTGCCGGCTTCAACCGTGCGCTGGATGCGGTGCGGCCGATCGGTTCGCTGGTCAAGCCAGCGGTCTATCTGACGGCTTTGGAAAAGCCGAGCAAATACACGCTTACCAGTTGGTTGTCGGATGATCCGCTGTCGGTCAAAGGTGCAGATGGTCAGGTGTGGACGCCGCAGAATTTCGACCGCCGCTCCCACGGTACTGTATTCCTGTATCAGGGGATTGCGCACTCCTACAACATATCCACTTCGCGACTCGGCCTTGAAGTCGGCGTACCAAATGTCCTCAAGACCATCGCGCGGCTGGGCGTTACCCGTGAGTTCCCGGCGTTTCCATCGATTCTGCTGGGCGCGGGGGCGATGACCCCGATGGAAGTCGCGACCATGTACCAGACCCTCGCCAACGGTGGTTTCAATACCCCGATGCGCGGAATCCGCAGTGTTCTGACCGCCGAGGGCGAGCCGCTCAAGCGCTACCCGTTCCAAATCCAGCAGCGTTTCGACGCAGGCTCCATTTACCTGATCCAGAACGCCATGCAGCGTGTGATGCGTGAAGGTACGGGGCGCTCGGTGTACAGCGTGCTGCCGGCGAACCTGACCTTGGCGGGCAAGACGGGCACCAGTAACGATTCGCGTGACAGCTGGTTTGCCGGTTTTGGTCAGGACGTGCTGGCGGTGGTGTGGCTGGGGCGTGACGATAACGGCAAGACGCCATTCACCGGTGCTACCGGTGCGCTGCAGGTCTGGACCAGTTTCATGCGCAAGGCCGACCCGCTGCCGTTGAATATGCCGCAGCCGGATAACATCGTGCAGGCCTGGATTGATCCGCACACGGGACAGGGCTCCGATGCCAACTGTCCGGGCGCGGTACAGATGCCGTATATTCGCGGCAGCGAACCGCCACCCGGCGCCGCATGTGGTGGCAATGCCCCTGCTGATGCGGAATCGGTGATGGATTGGGTCAAGGGCTGGATGAATTAAGCAAAGAGGGTTTCAAGTGAACAAGTGGTTGTTTCCAGCTATTACAGCTCTGGCTTTGCTCGGCGGTTGCTCCAGCGTGCAGCGCGGCTCCATTCCCGTGGTGGACTCGAGCACGGCCGTCTCCAATAACGACCGGATCTCGGCCAATGGCGGGTTCCGCCAGACCGTCACCAATCGTCCTGCCCAGGCCAAGCCGCAAGCCATGCCGCAGGATTCGGGCGTGGTGGTGATGGTGCCTGGCGGTGGTGCTGCGACGTCGGCCCCAATCAGCGCCGAGCCATGGACCCCTGGGCCTAGCAACTCCGGCCCGATCGATACCACGCCGATCCAGACCGCCCCGATCAATCAGGGCACCTACAACATGCCGTCGACGCCGAGTGGCATTCCATCGTCGTCCAGCAGCGGTGGCCTGTCGGCTGACGAGCAACTGGATGGCCCGGTGCTGGCTTTGTTGACCACTGCCCAGCAACAGCAGGCGGGCGGTGATTTGAACGGCGCATCGTCGAGTCTTGAGCGTGCCCAGCGCGTTGCGCCGCGTGAGCCGCAAGTGCTGTATCGCTTGGCCCAGGTACGCATGGCCCAGGGTGATGCGCCGCAGGCGGAGCAGTTCGCCCGTCGCGGCTTGTCGCTCGCCAACGGGCGTCCCGACCTGCAAGCTAGCCTGTGGGCGTTGATCGGCGACGCGCGTGCCGCACAAGGCGATGCCGCTGGCGCTGCCCAAGCGCGTCAAAAAGCCAAGGTCAGCCTCTGATGGATGCACGGTTTCCCGCTATCGCCGAACAGCTGTTGCTCATAGAGCGAGAGTTGCGGGTGCAGGGCTGGTGGGACGATGTGTCCCCCAGCGCCGAGGCGCTCAGCAGTGTCGAGCCCTTTTCCGTGGACACCCTGGACTTTCACCAGTGGCTGCAGTGGATCTTCCTGGTGCGCATGAAGCAGATTCTTGAACAAGATCTGCCTTTGCCCAACGCCTCGGGCATTCTGGAGATGGCCGAAATGGTCTACGTCGATCGCCCGCTAGAGAGCCGTGGTTTGCGTAATGCGCTGAAAAAGTTCGACCAATTGATCGTCGACGCTCGTTAATTGCCTGACTGCCGGTTTTTCCGGCAGTGTGGCGCACATTTCTACCGCTTGACGACATTCAGGCGAGTTTTATCCCTCCTCAAAGCCCTTTCTCCTGCGTTCTCATGCGCTTAGTTGGAAAAAAGCGCAATTATTGCTTGACTTGAAGGGCCTGAAACAGAAGAATCCAAAGTCCGCTGTATCGGGACTGCCAGAAGCAGGCCCGCTCAGCAGATCATGAGGCGCACATCCGCGCCGACCTGTTACACCCGCAACGCGTTACCTCGCGCTGGGTGGGAAAAGCCCGCAACACTTGGGACGATCCCAATACTTGCTCAGTCAGTGCTGACGTAGTCGGCGACCACCGTCGCTCATGCTCTGTTGAGAAGTAAACCTATTAAGACCCGTCGGTTTTCAACGGACGGTATTCTGGCGTTTTAGAGGTGAACAACGTGGAGCTTTTATCTGGTGGTGAGATGCTCGTCCGCTTTTTGCGTGACGAAGGCGTCGACTATATCTACGGGTACCCAGGTGGTGCTCTGCTGCATGTCTACGACGCACTGTTCAAGGAACCGGCTGTTACCCACATCCTGGTTCGCCACGAACAAGCCGCGACCCATATGGCTGACGGTTACGCCCGTGCCACCGGTAAAGCCGGCGTGGTACTGGTAACGTCCGGCCCAGGCGCCACCAATGCCATTACCGGCATCGCGACTGCGTATATGGACTCCATCCCGATGGTGATCATTTCCGGCCAGGTGCCCAGCACCATGGTAGGGACCGATGCATTCCAGGAAACCGACATGATCGGTATTTCCCGGCCGATCGTGAAACACAGCTTCATGATCAAGCATCCGTCGGAAATCCCGGAAGTCATGAAAAAGGCCTTCTACCTCGCGCAGTCCGGTCGTCCGGGCCCTGTCGTGGTCGATATCCCGAAAGACATGACCAACCCGGCCGAAAAGTTCGAATACATCTTCCCGAAGAAAGCCAAGCTGCGTTCCTACAGCCCGGCCGTCCGCGGGCACTCGGGACAAATCCGCAAGGCGGCAGAAATGCTCCTGGCGGCCAAGCGTCCTGTGTTGTACTCGGGTGGTGGCGTCATTTTGGGCGGCGGTTCTGCACCCTTGACCGAACTGGCCAAGCTGCTCAACCTGCCGGTGACCAACACCTTGATGGGGCTCGGCGCATTCCCGGGCACAGACCGTCAGTTCGTCGGCATGCTCGGCATGCACGGTAGCTACACCGCCAACCTGGCCATGCACCACGCTGACGTGATCCTGGCGGTGGGTGCACGTTTTGATGACCGAGTGATCAACGGCGCGAGCAAATTCTGCCCGAATGCCAAGATCATCCACATCGACATCGACCCGGCGTCCATCTCCAAGACCATCAAGGCCGACGTGCCTATCGTAGGTCCAGTGGAAAGCGTATTGACCGAAATGGTCGCTGCGCTGAAGGACATTGGCGAGGCGCCGAACAAGGAATCCGTTGCCAGTTGGTGGAAGCAGATCGACGAGTGGCGCGGTGACCGCGGCCTTTTCCCTTACGACAAGGGCGACGGCAGCATCATCAAGCCACAAACCGTGATCGAGACCCTGTGCGAAGTGACCAAGGGCGATGCCTTTGTGACCTCCGACGTGGGCCAGCACCAGATGTTCGCCGCGCAGTACTACAAGTTCGACAAGCCTAACCGCTGGATCAACTCCGGTGGCCTGGGCACGATGGGCTTTGGTTTCCCTGCGGCCATGGGCGTGAAACTGAGCTTCCCGGACACCGACGTCGCGTGCGTCACCGGTGAGGGCAGCATCCAGATGAACATCCAGGAACTGTCGACGTGCCTGCAGTACGGCCTTCCGGTGAAGATCGTCTGCTTGAACAACGGCGTGCTGGGCATGGTTCGTCAATGGCAGGACATGAGCTACAACAGCCGTCACTCCCATTCCTACATGGAATCGCTGCCGGATTTCGTCAAACTGGTTGAAGCCTATGGCCACGTCGGCATTCGCATCACCGATTTGAAAGATCTGAAGCCGAAAATGGAAGAGGCGTTCGCCATGAAAGACCGCCTGGTGTTCATCGATATCAAGGTGGATACCAGTGAGCACGTCTACCCGATGCAGATCAAAGACGGCTCGATGCGCGACATGTGGCTGAACAAGACGGAGCGTACTTAATCATGCGGCACATTATCTCCCTGCTTCTGGAGAACGAACCCGGCGCTCTGTCTCGTGTTGTCGGCCTGTTTTCGCAACGTAACTACAACATCGAAAGCCTGACCGTGGCCCCGACCGAAGACCCGACCCTGTCGCGCCTGACGTTGACCACTGTGGGCCACGATGAGGTGATCGAACAGATCACCAAGAACCTCAACAAGCTGATCGAAGTGGTCAAGCTGGTCGACCTGTCGGAAAGTGCCCACATTGAGCGCGAGCTGATGCTGGTTAAAGTGAAGGCCACGGGTGCCCAACGTGCCGAGATCAAACGCACCACCGACATTTATCGTGGGCAGATCGTCGATGTGAGCGCCAGCGTTTATACCGTTCAACTGACCGGGACAAGCGACAAGCTGGACAGCTTCATCCAGTCGATCGGGACGGCCTCGATTCTGGAAACAGTACGCAGTGGTGTCACCGGGATTGCCCGTGGCGACAAAGTACTCAGCATCTAACCCAAATTAGCGAATGGCCTTACGGCCTGGATATATAGAGGAACCTCATGAAAGTTTATTACGATAAAGATTGTGACCTGTCGATCATCCAGGGCAAGAAAGTCGCCATCATCGGCTACGGCTCCCAGGGTCACGCGCAAGCTTGCAACCTCAAAGACTCCGGCGTTGACGTGACTGTAGGCCTGCGCAAAGGCTCGGCCACTGTTGCCAAGGCTGAGGCCCACGGCCTGAAAGTGACTGACGTTGCTTCTGCCGTTGCTGCTGCTGACCTGGTCATGATCCTGACCCCGGACGAGTTCCAATCCTCGCTGTACAAGAACGAAATCGAGCCGAACATCAAGAAGGGCGCTACCCTGGCCTTCTCCCACGGTTTCGCGATTCACTACAACCAGGTAGTGCCACGCGCTGACCTGGACGTGATCATGATCGCGCCGAAAGCGCCAGGTCACACCGTGCGTTCCGAGTTCGTCAAAGGCGGCGGTATCCCTGACCTGATCGCGATCTACCAGGACGCATCGGGCAACGCCAAGAACGTGGCACTGTCCTACGCTGCTGGCGTCGGTGGCGGTCGTACCGGCATCATCGAAACCACCTTCAAGGACGAGACTGAAACCGACCTGTTCGGCGAACAAGCCGTTCTGTGCGGCGGTACCGTTGAACTGGTAAAAGCCGGTTTCGAAACCCTGGTTGAAGCTGGCTACGCGCCGGAAATGGCCTACTTCGAATGCTTGCACGAACTGAAACTGATCGTTGACCTCATGTACGAAGGCGGTATCGCCAACATGAACTACTCGATCTCCAACAACGCCGAGTACGGCGAGTACGTGACTGGCCCGGAAGTGATTAACGCCGAGTCCCGTCAGGCCATGCGCAACGCCCTGAAACGTATTCAGGATGGCGAATACGCCAAAATGTTCATCAGCGAAGGCGCTACCGGCTACCCTTCGATGACCGCCAAGCGTCGTAACAACGCCGCTCACGGTATCGAAGTCATCGGCGAGCAACTGCGCTCCATGATGCCGTGGATCGGTGCCAACAAGATCGTCGACAAAGCCAAGAACTAAGTCGTACGTATCAAGGGAAAACGCGGCTTAGGCCGCGTTTTTTCGTTTGGGGGGCGGGTTCTGGTATAAAGCTGCATCGTTTGCGGGCGAACACGCGCCGCAAGTATCTGTCGAATTTTTTCACACCGTTGCAAGGTAAAGTCCATGAGCGAACGTCCCGAAGAGCCAAACCAGGCTCCTGACGCCGAAAGCCTGCTGCCGATCGATGAACATGTCGAAGAAGGGCATGACGCTGAAGGCCGCAAGGTCCGGCATCGTGGCATCTATCTTTTGCCCAACCTGTTCACCACGGCGAACCTGTTTGCCGGGTTCTACTCCATCATCAACTCCATGAGCGCCCAAAGCGCGCTGGCGGCAGGTGATGCGGCGAGTGCCAGCAAGTATTTCGGCTTTGCTGCCATCGCCATCTTTGTTGCCATGGTGCTCGACGGCCTGGATGGTCGTGTTGCGCGCATGACCAATACGCAAAGTGCCTTCGGTGCCGAGTACGACTCGTTGTCGGATATGGTCGCGTTTGGTGTTGCGCCCGCGTTGCTGGCATTTGCCTGGGCGCTGGGTGACATGGGCAAGGTCGGTTGGATGGTTGCCTTCATCTATGTCGCGGGTGCTGCTTTGCGTCTGGCGCGCTTCAATACCCAGGTGGGAACTGCCGACAAGCGTTACTTCATCGGTTTGGCCAGCCCGGCTGCTGCGGGTGTGGTAGCGGGCATCGTCTGGGCGTTCAGCGATTACGGCATCCAGGGTTCGAAGATGTCGTTCCTGGTGGCCTTGATGGTGGCTGCGGCCGGCATGCTGATGGTCAGCAACATCAAGTACAACAGCTTCAAGGAGCTGGACCTGAAGGGGCGCGTACCTTTCGTGGCGATTCTGGCAGTGGTGCTGGTGTTCGCCGTGGTGTTCAGCGACCCGCCGCGTATTCTGTTGCTGGCGTTCCTGGTTTACGCCGCTTCGGGGCCGGTTCAGTACTTACTGCATCTGCGCCGCGACAAAACATTGCCTTAATGTAATTTCCCCCATACTCCGCAGTCTATTGGTGCATCAGTCCTCCAATGCTGCGGAGTTGCCATGTTAATCAAATTGCCCAAAGCGTCCGATTGCCACGAATCGGATGTCACACCTGAATCCTTCTATCTCTCTCGCCGTAGCTTGCTCGGTGGTGCGCTTGCCGGCGTTGCTGCCAGCAGCTTGCCGCGTTGGGCGAGTGCGGACGAAGCCTCGCGTTATGCCGATGTCGAAGCGGGCAGGGCACCGAGCTGGTTTGCCGAGAAACTGCCGGGCACGAAATGGCAGGCTGTCACGGTAAAGGACGAGGCAATCACCCCGTTCAAGGATGCGACCCACTACAACAACTTCTACGAGTTCGGTACAGGTAAGGGCGACCCAGCAACCAATGCGGGCTCACTCAAGACCGAGCCCTGGAGCGTGGTGATTGATGGCGAAGTCGCGAAACCAGGTCGATATGCTCTGGAAGACTTCATGAATCCGTATCAGTTGGAAGAGCGTATCTACCGTCTGCGCTGTGTTGAGGCATGGTCAATGGTTATTCCATGGATCGGTTTTCCTATCTCGGCGTTGCTCAAGCAGGTTGAGCCGACTTCCAAGGCCAAATACATTCGTTTTGAAACGCTGCAAGATCCCAAGAGCATGCCGGGCCAGCGGTCGAGTTTTGGCTTGATCGATTGGCCTTATATAGAGGGCTTGCGTCTGGATGAGGCGATGAATCCTTTGGCGATCCTGGCTGTGGGAATGTACGGGCGCGAACTGCCTAACCAGAATGGCGCGCCGCTGCGTTTGGTCGTGCCATGGAAATATGGCTTCAAGAGTGTGAAGTCTATTGTTCGCATCAGCCTTGTCAGCGAGCAGCCGAAAACCACCTGGCAGAGCATTGCAGCGGACGAATATGGTTTTTATGCAAATGTGAACCCTACGGTCGATCACCCGCGTTGGACCCAAGCGCGGGAGCGTCGTCTACCGAGTGGCCTCTTCAGCCCCAATGTGCGCGAGACGCAGATGTTCAATGGTTACTCGGATGAGGTGGCGTCTCTCTATACCGATCTCGACCTGCGGAAGAACTACTGATGCGTTACCCGATTTGGCGTATTGGCGTCTTTATAGTGGCGGCGGTATGGCCGTTGTTCTGGCTATATGAAGCTTGGAGTTCTGTCCTGGGGCCGGATCCGGGCAAAGTGCTGGTTGATCGGCTGGGCCTCGGCACGCTGATACTGCTGTTGATCACCCTGGCAATGACCCCGCTGCAGAAGCTTAGTGGTTGGGCAGGGTGGATAGCGGTGCGTCGGCAGCTTGGGTTGTGGTGCTTTGCTTATGTCGTGCTGCATCTGGCTGCTTATTGTGTGTTTGTGCTGGGGTTGGATTGGTCGCAGCTCGGCGTTGAGTTGCGCAAACGGCCTTACATTATCGTGGGCGCGTTGGGTTTCCTGTCGCTGTTGGTATTGGCGGTGACGTCGAATCGTTACAGTCAGCGTCGGTTGGGCAGCCGTTGGAAGAAGCTGCACCGTCTGGTGTACGTGATTCTGGGACTTGGCTTGCTTCACATGTTGTGGATTGTGCGGGCGGACCTCAAGGAATGGGCTATCTATGCTTCTATAGGTGCGCTGCTCCTGGTGCTACGGATCCCGCCTGTAATGCGTCGAATCCCGCGCCTTATTGCGAAAAAATCACTTTCTTCAACGAAAGCGTAATTAACGGTTGACGTT
>NZ_CP133298.1:5232500-5342500 GCF_030980095.1 Pseudomonas canadensis | reverse complement strand
CGACGGCGGTGTTTGGCACCTCGATGTCGGCTCATCACATCCTGGGGCTGAAGCCGGTCCCAAGGGTATGGCTGTTCGCCATTTAAAGTGGTACGCGAGCTGGGTTTAGAACGTCGTGAGACAGTTCGGTCCCTATCTGCCGTGGACGTTTGAGATTTGAGAGGGGCTGCTCCTAGTACGAGAGGACCGGAGTGGACGAACCTCTGGTGTTCCGGTTGTCACGCCAGTGGCATTGCCGGGTAGCTATGTTCGGAATAGATAACCGCTGAAAGCATCTAAGCGGGAAACTAGCCTCAAGATGAGATCTCACTGGAACCTTGAGTTCCCTGAAGGGCCGTCGAAGACTACGACGTTGATAGGTTGGGTGTGTAAGCGCTGTGAGGCGTTGAGCTAACCAATACTAATTGCCCGTGAGGCTTGACCATATAACACCCAAGCAATTTGACTACTCTAACGAGCATCAGATTGCGGTGTGTGAAGACGAAAATGAACCGAAAGTTCGACGCTCACAAGCACCGAAAGCTGTCACATACCCAATTTGCTGAAGCGAGGCATAAGCCACGATTCAGTACCCGAATTTCTTGACGACCATAGAGCATTGGAACCACCTGATCCCATCCCGAACTCAGTAGTGAAACGATGCATCGCCGATGGTAGTGTGGGGTTTCCCCATGTGAGAGTAGGTCATCGTCAAGATTAAATTCCGAAACCCCATTTGCGAAAGCAGATGGGGTTTTGTTTTGGGCGGTCGAAAAGACAGCTAACATCCCAATTCCTCCAACAACTGCCCACAGTGCTAAAGTCGCACCCTCGATTTTTGCTTTTCCCAAGGAAGCCGTTATGCCGGATGCGACGTCCCTCAGCCCTGGATTCATGGTGGTTCACGGCAACCGCTTGGACGAACTGCGCAGCCTGGTGGTCAGTTGGATGCGCCGTTATCCCCTGGCGCCCCTGGAAAACGAAATTGCCCTGGTACAAAGCAACGGCATCGCCCAATGGCTCAAGCTGGCCCTGGCTGAAGATCCGGAAGAAGACGACATGGGCGGCTGCGGAATAGCCGCAGCAATCGATGTTCAACTGCCTGGCAGCTTCATGTGGCAGCTCTATCGTATGGTCTTGGGCAAAGATGAAATTCCGCCCAAGTCCCTGCTCGACAAAGCCCCGCTGACCTGGCGCCTTATGCGACTGCTCCCGGAGCTTATCGATCAGCCGCACTTCGAACCGCTGCAGCGTTTTCTCACCCACGACACCGATTTGCGCAAACGCTACCAACTCGCCGAGCGCCTGGCTGACTTGTTCGACCAATATCAGGTCTACCGCGCCGATTGGCTCGAAGACTGGGCTGCCGGCCGCCACCAACTGCGCAACGGTCGAGGCGAATCAAAACCGCTCAACCCAGCCAACTGCTGGCAAGCCGAACTATGGCGCGCACTGTTGCTGGATGTCGGTGAAGAAGGCATGGCCGAAAGCCGCGCCGGCGTTCACCAACGCTTTATCGAGCGCATCAATATAATGGAAACAGCACCCGAGGGCCTGCCATCCCGAGTCATAGTTTTTGGCATCTCCTCGTTGCCCGCCCAGGCCCTTGAGGCCCTCGCCGGCCTCGCGCGATTCAGCCAAGTCCTGCTCTGCGTGCACAACCCCTGCCGTCACCATTGGGCTGACATCGTCGCCGACAAAGACCTGCTGCGTAACGAATATAAACGCCAAGCGCGTAAAGCCGGCATGCCGGTCACCATCGACCCACAAACCCTGCACCAGCACGCCCACCCGCTACTGGCCGCCTGGGGCAAGCAAGGCCGTGACTACATCAGCCTGCTGGACAGCTACGACGACCCTAACAGTTATCGCGCTGCATTCCGCGATGGTCGCATTGACCTGTTCAGCGACAGTGAGCCCACCACACTGCTCAATCAGCTCCAGGACGACATCCTGGAACTGCGTCCACTCAACGAAACCCGCGAGCTATGGCCTGCCGTTGATCTGGATCACGATACCTCAATCCGCTTCCACATTGCCCACAGCGCCCAGCGCGAAGTGGAAATCCTCCACGACCAACTGCTCCAACGCTTCAGTGCCGACCCCTCGCTGCGTCCGCGAGATGTCATCGTCATGGTTCCGGATGTCGACAGCTACGCGCCGCACATTCGCGCCGTGTTTGGCCAACTCGAACGCAATGACCCACGCTTCATCCCGTTCACCCTGACCGACCAAGGCCAACGCGGCCGCGACCCGCTGCTTATCGCCGTCGAACACCTGCTGAAACTGCCCGACAGCCGCTTCCCCGTCAGCGAGATCCTCGACCTGCTCGACGTTCCGGCCCTGCGCGAACGCTTCGCCATCAAGGAGCGCGACCTGCCTACGCTGCATCGCTGGATAGAAGGTGCCGGCATCCGCTGGGGGCTCAACGCCGAACAACGTGCCGGCCTGGGCCTGCCAAAGGAGTTGGAACAAAACAGCTGGCGTTTCGGCCTGCGGCGCATGTTGCTCGGTTACGCCGTAGGCACCGGCGCAGCGTGTGAGGGTATCGAGCCCTACGATGAAATCGGTGGCCTCGACGCAGCGCTCATTGGTCCTCTGGTCGCTTTGCTCGACGCACTTAACGACGCGCATCAAGCATTGTCGCTACCGGCTTCTCCGACGGAGTGGGGCGGTCGTCTGCAACGCCTGATGCAACTGTTCTTCCTACCCAGCAGCGAACACGATGACTACCTGCTGGGCCAACTCGAACAACTCAGGGAAACCTGGCTGGAAACCTGCGAATCTGTAGGACTGCAGGACGAGTTACCTCTCACCGTAGTCCGCGAAGCCTGGCTCGCGGGTCTGGATCAAGGTCGCCTGTCCCAACGTTTCCTCGCCGGGGCTGTCAATTTCTGTACTTTGATGCCTATGCGAGCGATCCCATTCAAGCTCGTTTGCCTGCTCGGCATGAACGATGGCGATTACCCGCGCGCGCAACCCCCGCTGGACTTCGACTTGATGGGCAGCGACTACCGCCCCGGCGACCGTTCGCGCCGCGAGGACGACCGCTACCTGCTGCTCGAAGCGCTGCTTTCAGCCCGCGACCAGTTGTACATCAGTTGGGTAGGTCGTAGCATCCGCGACAACAGCGACCGCCCGGCCTCGGTATTGATAGGCCAACTACGCGACCATCTCGCCAGCGGCTGGCACCACGCCAACAGTGACGCATCGCTTATCGAAGCCATGACGCAAGAGCACCCACTGCAACCTTTCAGTGCCCGCTACTTCCATGAGGGCGACGCGCTGTTCAGCTACGCCCGTGAGTGGCAATTACTGCACGAAACGCCGGATGCCATGCAAAAAGAAGAGGAACTCAGCTCGCATCAACAGGACGAACCCCTGAGCCTCGGTCAGCTTCAAGACTTCCTGCGCAACCCGGTCAAACATTTCTTCAGCCAACGCCTGAAAGTGTTCTTCGAAGCCGCCGAAGTGCCACTGGCCGACGAAGAACCCTTCGTCCTCGATGCCCTGCAACGCTACAGCCTGAGCGACAGCCTACTGAGCGCCGCACTCACCCAGCCTGATCATCTCGACCAGGCACTGAACGCCCAGGCCCTGCGCCTGCAGGGGAGTGGCCTGTTGCCGATGGTCGGTTTCGGCGAATGCCTACGCAACGAACTGATCGAACCGTTACCCGATCTGTTGCGACGCTATCAGCAATTACTCGCCCTCTGGCCCACCCCGCACACCGGTGCCGAACCGGTCATTTTTGAGCATAATGGCGTTCAGTTGGAAGGCTGGATCAGTGGTCTGCATCGACGCAGCGATGGCGGGTTGCTCAGCGTCACCACCATCCCTAACAGCATAGGCTCGATCAAGACCCGCAAGTGGCATCGCCTGATTCGCCCCTGGGTCAATCATGTGGTTGCCTGCGCCTGCGGTCTGCCATTGAGCACCGGCTTGGTGGCCAGCGATGACACCCTGTTGCTGCCGCCGCTGGATAAAACCAATGCCCAGGAACTACTCGGTAACCTATTGCTGGCCTGGCATACCGGGATGAGCCAGCCGCTGCCCGTCGCCGTCAAAACCGCTTTCGCTTGGCTTGGCCAAACCGATCCTGCCAAGGCCCAGGCGGCCGCCAGCAAAGCTTACGAAGGCGATGGCCTGACCACCGATGGTGAGCGCCGCGAAACTCCGGCGCTTACCCGGCAATTCCCCGACTACGCCACGCTGATTGCCAGCGAAGAATTCGAAGGTTGGTGCGAAACCCTGTATCGCCCGCTGCTCAACGCCCCATGGCGATCACTCACTGGCGAGGAGGCCGGCGCATGACCAGCAAACCCTTGGCCCTGGCCTTCCCGCTCAAAGGCAGCCAGCTGATTGAAGCCAGCGCTGGCACCGGCAAGACCTTCACCATCTCCGCCCTCTACCTGCGCCTGGTCCTCGGCCATGGAGGCGATGAATCAGGCTTTGGCCGCGAACTGCTGCCACCGCAAATCCTGGTAGTGACTTTCACCGATGCCGCCACCAAAGAACTGCGCGAACGCATCCGCATCCGCCTGGCCGAAGCCGCGCGGTTTTTTCGTGAAGAGATTGAACAGCCAGACGCCCTGATCGCCGATCTGCGCGCCGATTATCTAGCCGAACAATGGCCCGCCTGCGCCAATCGCCTGGACATCGCCGCCCAATGGATGGATGAAGCCGCCGTCTCGACCATCCACAGTTGGTGCCAGCGCATGCTGCGCGAACATGCCTTCGACAGTGGCAGCCTATTCACCCAGACCCTGGAAACCGATCACAGCGACTTGCTCGGCGAAGTATTGCGCGATTATTGGCGACTGTTCTGCTACCCGATGCACGACGATGCGCTCAATTGGGTGCGCAACAACTGGGGTGGCCCCGCCGCCTTGATGCCGCGAGTGCGCGCTTTGTTCGGCAGCGAACGGCCGACGGATGAAACCCGCGAGCCCGCAGAACTGATCACGGCCTGCCTGCACGAGCGCCGAGAAGCGCTGACAACCCTCAAGATGCCTTGGCAACAATGGGCCGCCGAGCTGCGCGACATCTGCCTGCAAGCCGTAGCCGCCAAAGCCGTCGACGGGCGCAAGATGCAGGCGCGCTACTTCGAGCCCTGGTTCGAAAAGATCAGCGCCTGGGCTGCTGACGAAACCCTCGAACAACTCGACATCGGCACCGGTTTCACGCGCCTGACACCCGACGGCATGGCCGAAGCCTGGAAAGGTGAGCCACCGCAGCATCCCGGTATCGACGCAATGGCCGGCCTCAAGGCGGCGCTTGATGCGCTGCCAACCCCCGACGCCGCCGTGTTGCAACACGCGGCCGGCTGGGTCGGCAAACGCTTTGAAGAAGAAAAACGCCGTCGCGCCGAAATGGGCTTCGACGACATGCTCATCCGCCTCAACGCCGCGCTGCACGCTGACGGCGGCGAACGCCTGGCCAGCGTGATTCGCGAGCAATTTCCGGTGGCCTTGATCGACGAGTTCCAGGACACCGACCCGGTGCAATACGCCATCTTCGACAGCATCTATCGCATCGAAGAAAACCACCTCGACAGTGGCCTGTTCCTGATCGGCGACCCCAAGCAAGCGATCTACGCCTTCCGCGGCGCCGATATCTACACTTACCTGCGCGCCCGTCAGTCCACCACCGGTCGTCACCACACCTTGGGCACCAACTTCCGCTCCAGCCACGCGATGGTCGACGCGGTGAACCACGTGTTCCAGCGTGCGGAAACCGGTCGCGGCGCGTTCCTGTTCCGCGAGCCCAATGGTGAAAACCCGGTGCCGTTCCACTCGGTACTGTCCCAAGGACGTAAAGAACAATTGCAGGTAAATGGCCAAACGCTGCCAGCCATGAACCTCTGGCACTTGCCTACTGACCAGCCGGTTTCCAACGTGCTGTATCGTCAGCAGCTTGCGGCGGCCTGTGCCACGCACATCGTTGAATTGCTCAACGGCGGGCAGCAAGGCAGCGCAGGCTTCCTACAACCGGACGGCAGCTTCAACGGCGTGCGCCCGTCAGACATCGCCATCCTCGTGCGCGACGGCAAAGAGGCCCAGGCCGTGCGCGCCGAGTTGGCCGGGCGTGGCGTGCGCAGCGTCTATCTGTCCGACAAGGACTCGGTCTTCGCCGCCCAGGAAGCCCACGACCTGCTGGCCTGGCTCAAGGCTTGCGCCGAGCCGGATGTCGAGCGCCCGCTGCGCGCCGCACTGGCCTGCGTGACCCTGAACCTGTCACTGCCGGAGCTGGAGCGTCTGAATCAGGATGAACTGGCGTGGGAAAGCCGAGTCATGCAGTTCCGTGGCTACCGTGCGATCTGGCGTACCCAAGGCGTGTTGCCGATGCTGCGTCGTCTGCTACACGACTTCAAACTGCCGCAAACCCTGATCGCGCGCAGTGACGGTGAGCGTGTGCTGACTAACCTGCTGCACCTCAGCGAACTGCTGCAACAGGCTGCCTCTGAACTGGATGGCGAACAGGCGCTGATCCGCCATCTGGCCGAGCATCTGGCGCTCTCGGGGCAGGCGGGTGAAGAACAAATCCTGCGCCTGGAAAGTGATGAGCAACTGGTCAAGGTCGTGACTATCCACAAATCCAAAGGCCTGGAATACGACCTGGTTTTCCTGCCCTTCATCTGCTCAGCCAAACCCGTGGATGGCAGCCGCTTACCGCTGCACTACCACGATGAAAACGGCAAATCTCAAGTCAGCCTGCGCCCTACGCCTGAGCTGATCGTCCAAGCCGACAATGAGCGCCTGGCCGAAGACCTGCGCCTGTTCTACGTAGCCCTGACCCGTGCCAAGCATGCGTGCTGGCTCGGAATCGCCGACCTCAAACGCGGCAACAGCAACAGCTCCGTGCTGCACCTGTCGGCGCTGGGCTATTTGCTCGGTGCAGGCGCCTCGTTGGGTGAATCCGCCGGCTTGGCGCGCTGGCTCCTGGACCTTCAAGAAGGTTGTACCGCAATCAACTACGTCCAGGTGCCCGAAGCGCGAGACATCCTTTTCCACCCTCCGCGCAACGAAGCCACACTGCGAGCACCCTTGCTGCCCAAGCGCAAGGCTGCAGAAAACTGGTGGATAGCCTCCTACAGCGCCTTGCGCATTGGCGACAGCATGAGCGCTGCCACGCTCGAAGCACCGGAAAGCCCGCAGGCCCAGAAGCTGTTCGATGACGAACGCCTCGACCCCGACGCACCCCGCGAAGTGGCGGCATCCGGCGGCGATATTCATCGTTTCCCTCGTGGCCCTAACCCAGGGACCTTCCTGCACGGCTTGCTGGAATGGGCTGGGGAGGAGGGTTTCAGCGTTACGCCCGAGGCCATCGAAAAGGCTGTGGGCGCCCGCTGCAACCGGCGCAACTGGGAAGGTTGGATCATCACCCTCAGCAGTTGGCTCGGCCACCTGCTGCAAACGCCACTGCCTGTGGACAACGGCCACGTCTCCCTCAGCGCTTTGCAGCAGTACCAGATCGAGATGGAGTTCTGGTTTGCCAGCCACAAGGTCGACGTACTCGCCCTCGACAAGCTGGTGTGCCAATACACCCACAACGGCGTTTCCCGCGTCGCCGCCGAGCCTGTGCTGCTCAACGGCATGTTCAAGGGCTTCATCGATTTGACCTTCGAACATGACGGCCGCTATTACGTGGCCGACTACAAATCCAACTGGCTTGGCCCCGACGATTCGGCCTACACCTTGGATGCCATGGAACAGTCGATCCTCGATCATCGGTACGACCTGCAATACGTGCTTTACCTGCTGGCCCTGCACCGCCAACTCAAGGCGCGGCTGCCGGACTACGACTACGACCGCCATGTCGGCGGTGCGCTGTACATTTTCCTACGGGGCACGCAGTCCGCGAGCCAGGGTGCGTATTTCACCCGACCGCCGCGGGAACTGATCGAAGGCCTGGACCTGCTGTTCCAGGGCAAGCCCATCCCGCCCAAGGTTGAGCCTGCCTGGGAACAAGGAGTGTTGTTATGAGCCTGTCGCCGTTACCGCTGGAGGAGCTGACGCCCCTCAGCCGCGCCGCCGACCTGGTGCAATTGCTGGAGCGTTGGGTCGACCGTGGCTGGTTGCGTGCCTTGGACAAAGCCTTCGTCGGCTTCCTGCACGAACTCGATCCACAGGCCGACCCGTTGGTGCTGCTGGCTGCCGCGCTGACCAGCCATCAACTGGGCCATGGTCACGTCTGCCTCGACCTGTTCGAAACCCTCAAGGCGCCGGACTTTGCGCTGTCGTTGCCGCCTGAAGGCGACCTGCAAACCGGCGCCATGTTGCTGCCGTCGCAGTTACTGGAAGGCCTGGACGGCGCCCACTGGTGCCATGCACTGGCCGCCAGTCATCTGGTCGCGCTGGCGGTCGATGCCAGCGAATCCGCGCAGAGTCGCCCTCTGGTCCTGTCCGGCAAGCGCCTGTACCTGCGCCGCTATTGGACTTACGAACGGCGTATCGACAGCGCCTTGCGCCTGCGTCTTGCCACTCAGGAAAACGTGGCCGTCGATTTGCCGCAGCGCCTCAACAGCCTCTTCGATCAACCGCCGCCTGACGGCGTGATCGACTGGCAAAAGCTCGCCTGCGCCCTGGCTACACGCGGCGCATTCAGCATCGTCACCGGCGGCCCAGGCACTGGCAAAACCACCACCGTGGTGCGCTTGCTCGCGCTGTTGCAGGCGCCGGCTGTGGAGTCCGGCAGTCCATTGCGCATTCGCCTGGCCGCGCCCACCGGTAAGGCCGCCGCACGCCTCACCGAGTCCATCAGCCAACAAGTGCTGTCACTGAAAGTGCCGGACAGCGTGAAGGAAAAAATCCCGACCCAGGTCACCACCGTTCACCGCTTGCTGGGCAGTCGCCCAGGCACGCGGCATTTTCGTCATCACCTCGGCAATCCGCTGCCCCTGGATGTGCTGGTGGTGGACGAAGCCTCGATGATCGACCTGGAAATGATGGCTAACCTGCTCGACGCCTTACCACCCCATGCGCGCCTGGTACTGCTGGGCGACAAGGACCAACTCGCATCGGTGGAGGCGGGCGCTGTCCTCGGAGACTTGTGTCGCGACGCCGAAGCCGGTTTCTATAGCGCCGAGACCCGCCAATGGCTGCAAGCCGTCAGCGGTGAAGACCTCAGCGCCAGCGGCCTGCAGGAAGACCGCGACGCCAGCCACCCCTTGGCCCAGCAGGTGGTGATGCTGCGTTACTCGCGACGTTTCGGCGAAGGCAGCGGCATCGGCCAACTGGCGCGTTGGGTCAACCAGCAAAACGCAGAGGAAGCTCGCAAACTGCTGGCCGCGCGGAGTCACGCTGATCTGTTTTGCGTCAGCCTCAAGGGCGAACATGATCACGCCCTGGAACGCTTGGTGCTGGACGGGCAGGGTGACGGTGCCGAGGGCTATCGCTATTACCTCAAACTGTTGCAAAGCGCCCGTCCGTCGCCGGATACGCCCCGTGAAAGCCAAGCCTGGACCCACTGGGCGCAACAACTGCTGCAAGCCTTCGACGCTTTCCAACTGCTCTGCGCGGTACGCAAAGGCCCCTGGGGCGTGGAAGGTCTGAACCTGCGCATCACCGCCGCCCTGCGCAAGGTGCGGTTGATCGAAGGCGACGAGCAATGGTACGAAGGCCGCCCGGTGCTGATGACCCGTAACGATTACGGTCTGGGCCTGATGAACGGTGACATCGGCATCGCGCTCAAACTGCCCGAAAGCGACGGCGGCCCCCAGATGCTGCGCGTGGCCTTCCCACGCAATGACGGTCAGGGCGGTGTGCGATTTGTGCTGCCCAGCCGTCTGAACGATGTAGAAACTGTGTACGCCATGACCGTGCACAAATCCCAGGGCTCGGAATTCACCCATACCGCGCTGATCCTGCCGGATGCGTTGAACCCGGTGCTGACCAAGGAGCTGATCTACACCGGCATCACAAGGGCCAAGCGCTGGTTCAGCCTGATCGAGCCCCGTGGCGGCGTGTTTGAAGAAGCCGTCAGGCGCAAGGTCAAGCGTTTGAGTGGGTTGATGCTGGAGTTGGGTCACGAATCCGAAAATAACTGACTGCTAGGTCATGTCAGATTTCTGGTTCAGTCGCCTGATTTTTCTGGAAAAATAGCGCCCCCTGCGAAGACCTACTCTTCGCGGGGTTTTCCGCCGCTGTGCTATCGTTGCGGCATCATCTAAAAAACACCTGAGAGAATCGCTGCATGAACGTGGCTGTCTCGCCCACAGAGCGCAGTTTGAGCTGGAGACGCATGCTGCTGGTGGCGGTCCTGTGCGTGGTCGCGCCACACACCTTCGCCCAGGCGCCCGACCCTGCGAGCCTTGCCACCCATCGTGCGCAGGCTGTCACCCAAGTGGTACTCGGTATCCTCAGTTATGCGCGCTGGCCGGTAGAACCTGCGCAATTGCGCCTGTGCATCGTCGGCCCGACTCAATATACCGACGACCTGATCAAAGGCACCACCCAGGCCACCGGTCGCCCAGTGGTGGTGCAGCGCCTGCTGGCCAGCCATCCCGATATCGTCAATGCGTGCGACGCGGTGTACATCGGCAAGCTCAGCGCCGATGAACGCAGCCAGTTGTTCACGTCGTTGATCGGCCATCCGGTATTGAGCATCAGCGAAGGCGGCGACCAATGCACCGTGGGCAGCCTGTTCTGCCTGCGCGTGAGCGATGAGCAGGTGTCGTTTGAGGTCAACCTCGACTCCGTCGCCCGCAGCGGCGTGCGCATTCATCCCAGCGTGCTGCAGTTGTCCCGTCGCCGAGCGCCGGCGTCATGAAAGCCGTTAAAGCGCGGCCGACCCTGCGTTCCGTCATCGGTCGGGGGCACATGATCCTGGCGCTGGTGGCGGTGACGCTGGCGAGCGTCTCACTGACCCTGCTCGGCGTACTGGCGCTGCGGGTTTATGCCGAGCACAACCTGCACCTGATCGCACGTTCTATCAACTACACGGTGGAAGCGGCGGTGGTGTTCAACGACAGCGCGGCGGCCACTGAAGCCCTCAGCCTGATCGCCTCCACCGAAGAAGTGGCTGAGGCCGAAGTATTCGATGCCAATGGCAAGCTGTTGGCGAAGTGGATACGCCCGGAAACCGGCATGCTCTCGCGGGTCGAGTTGGAGTTGGCGCATACCCTGCTCGAACAACCCATCAGCCAGCCGATCCTGCATCAAGGCAAAGCCATCGGCAGCATTCATCTCACCGGCCACGGCGGTAGCCTGCTGCGCTTCCTGCTCAGCGGCCTGGCCGGGATCCTCATCTGCACCGCGCTTAGCGCGTGGATTGCCCTACACCTGGCGCGACGCCTGTTGCGCGGCATTACCGGCCCGCTGCAAAGCCTTGCCGCCGTGGCCCACGCCGCCCGCAGCGAGCGCGACTTCGACCGCCGCGTGCCGCCGGCGCGTATCGCCGAACTCGACAACCTGGGCAGTGACTTCAATGCCTTGCTCGGCGAAATGGAAGCCTGGCAAAGCCACCTGCAAAGCGAGAACGAATCCCTCGCCCACCAGGCCAACCACGACAGCCTGACCGGCCTGCCCAATCGTGCGTTCTTCGAAGGCCGTTTGATCCGCGCCCTGCGCAGCGCAGCCAAGGCCAAAGAACAGGTGGCGGTGCTGTACCTCGACAGTGACCGGTTCAAAGAGATCAACGACAGCTTTGGCCACGCCGCCGGCGACGCCGTCCTCGTCGCCGTCGCCGAGCGCGTGCGTGCGCAATTGCGTGAAGATGACCTGGTGGCGCGCCTGGGCGGCGATGAGTTCGCCATCCTGCTGGCGCCGTTGCACAAGGCGCAAGACGCCGAGCGTATTGCCGAAAAGATCATCGCCAGCATGGACCTGCCCATCCCCGTGCCCGGCAACACCCAGGTATTGACCTCCCTCAGTATCGGCATTGCGATCTACCCCGAGCATGGCGCCACTCCTGGCACCTTGCTCAACGCCGCCGACGCGGCGATGTATCAGGCCAAGCGTTTATCCTCGGGCGGCCAGCAAACGGCGGAGTCGGATAACCCCGTCGTCAACGTTCAACACAGGAGTTGACCCCTTGTTCACGACCGCACGTTTCATGTTTATCACCCTGCTGGTAGCACTGCTCGCCCTCGGCGGCTGCCAGACGCCGCCCCCCAAAGGCTTGACCGCGGAGCAAGTGGCCGTTCTCAAACAACAAGGTTTTGAGCTGACCGACGACGGTTGGGCATTCGGCCTGTCCGGCAAAGTGCTGTTCGGCAGCGATGTCGAAACCCTCAACCAACCCAGCACCGACATCGTCCAGCGCATCGGCAAGGCCTTGCTGAGCGTTGGCATCGAACGCGTACGCGTCGACGGCCACACCGATGCGTCGGGCAAGGAAACCTACAACCAGCAACTGTCCCTGCGCCGCGCAAAAAGCGTGGCGGCGGTGTTGACCGGTGTGGGTATGAAGGAAGAGAACATTCAACTGCGCGGGCTGGGTAGCAGCGAGCCGGTGGCGCCGAATACCACGGTGGCGGGGCGCACGGAGAATCGGCGGGTGTCGATTGTGGTGAAGTCAGACTGAGCCCGCCTTCAGTTTGAAACGCGCTCAACGGTAGGAGCCGGCTTGCCGGCGATGGCGGCCTTGAGAACGCCATCGCCGGCAAGCCGACTCCTACAGTTTGCCTTGCGGCGCGCTTGCTAACGTGTTCGCTTAGCGGCTCGGCGTCATTGCTTGTGTCAGGTCATCGACACTGGCTTTACCCATTGATGGCCCTTTAATCCGCGAACCTGATCTCCCGTGTCTCCCCCATCAACAACCCCTGATTCTGCTCCGTCACTTCCCTGATGTAGTCCCACAACAACGTAATCCGCTTCAATTTGCGCAAATCCTCCCGGCAATACATCCAGAACTGGCGAGTGATGGAAATCTGCTCCCCCAGCACCGGTAACAACCGTGGATCCTGCGCCGCCAAAAAACACGGCAATATCGCCATCGACCGACCCTGCTGCGCCGCCACGTACTGCGCGATCACGCTGGTACTGCGCAGGCTGGCGCTGGCGCCGGGCACCACGTTGGCCAGATACAGCAACTCCGAGCTGAACGCCAAGTCATCCACATAGCTGATAAACGGATGCTCGGCCAAATCCGCCGGTTTGCGGATCGGTGGGTGCTGGTCGAGGTATTCCTGGGTCGCGTACAGCTGCAATTTGTAGTCGCACAGTTTGCAGCACACATACGGCCCATGTTCCGGCCGTTCCAGGGCGATGACGATGTCGGCTTCGCGCTTGGACAGGCTGATGAAGTGGGGCAGGGGCAGGATGTCCACTGAGATGGCCGGGTAGGTGTCGACGAAGTGGCTCAACTGCGGGGTGACGAAGAAGCTCCCGAACCCTTCGGTGCAGCCCATGCGCACATGGCCCGACAGCGCCACGCCGGAGCCGGAGACTTGCTCGCAGGCCATGTGCAGGGTGCTTTCGATGGACTCGGCGTAGCCCAGCAAACGCTGGCCCTCGGTGGTGAGCACGAAACCGTTGGTCCGGGATTTTTCGAACAGCAGGGTGCCGAGGGACACTTCCAGTGAACTGATGCGCCGCGACACGGTGGTGTAGTCCACCGCCAGGCGCTTGGCGGCCACGCTGGCCTTGCGGGTGCGGGCCACTTCGAGGAAAAACTTCAGGTCATCCCAGTTCAGGGAGCCCAGCGACGTGATGTTTTTTTGCATATTGGTCCGGCTTTTATGTGCGTTCTTATTAGAGATTTGCACATCTATACTCCAAAAACAGTCCGAACGCCTCATTTCCCAAGGCGGTTACGCGCCTTGTCTCTGCATAAATATAAGATTGGAGACCACATGAACGCATCTGCCGATATTTCCGTGCAACAGGTCAAGTTGCTGATCAACGGCGAGTGGGTCGAGTCCAAGACCACCGAGTGGCAAGACATCGTCAACCCGGCCACCCAAGAGGTGCTGGCCAAAGTCCCGTTCGCTACTGCCGATGAAGTCAACGCTGCCATCGACGCTGCCCACCGCGCCTTCCAGACCTGGAAGCTGACGCCGATCGGCGCGCGCATGCGCATCATGCTCAAGCTGCAAGCCTTGATCCGCGAACATTCCAAGCGCATTGCCGTGGTGCTCAGCAACGAGCAGGGCAAGACCATTGCCGATGCCGAGGGCGATATTTTCCGTGGCCTGGAAGTGGTGGAGCACGCCTGCTCCATCGGCACCCTGCAGATGGGCGAGTTTGCTGAAAACGTCGCAGGTGGCGTCGACACCTACACCCTTCGCCAACCCATTGGCGTGTGCGCCGGCATTACTCCGTTCAACTTCCCGGCGATGATCCCGCTGTGGATGTTCCCGATGGCCATCGCCTGCGGTAACACCTTCGTTCTCAAACCGTCCGAGCAGGACCCGCTGTCAACGATGCTGCTGGTGGAGTTGGCGCTGGAAGCTGGCGTGCCGGCTGGCGTGCTCAACGTGGTGCACGGCGGCAAGGATGTGGTGGATGCGCTGTGCACTCACAAAGACATCAAGGCCGTGTCCTTCGTGGGCTCGACCGCAGTGGGCACTCACGTCTACGACTTGGCCGGCAAACACGGCAAGCGTGTGCAGTCGATGATGGGTGCCAAGAACCACGCCGTGGTGCTGCCGGATGCCAACCGTGAACACACCCTCAATGCTCTGGTCGGCGCCGGTTTCGGTGCGGCGGGCCAACGTTGCATGGCGACCTCGGTGGTGGTGCTGGTGGGCGCGTCCAAGCAATGGCTGCCGGACCTGAAAGCGCTGGCGCAAAAGCTCAAGGTCAACGCGGGCAGTGAAGCGGGCACTGATGTCGGCCCGGTGATTTCCAAGCGCGCCAAGGCACGTATCCTGGAACTCATCGAGAGCGGCGTGAAAGAAGGCGCCAAGCTGGAACTGGACGGCCGCGACATCAAGGTGCCGGGCTTCGAGCAAGGCAACTTTGTCGGCCCGACCCTGTTCTCGGGCGTGACCACCGATATGCAGATCTACACCCAGGAAATCTTCGGCCCGGTGCTGGTGGTGCTGGAGGTCGCGACCCTCGACGAGGCCATCGCCCTGGTCAACGCCAACCCGTTCGGCAACGGTACCGGCCTGTTCACCCAGAGCGGCGCGGCGGCGCGCAAGTTCCAGAGCGAAATCGACGTAGGCCAGGTCGGCATCAACATCCCGATCCCGGTGCCCGTCCCTTTCTTCAGCTTCACCGGTTCGCGTGGCTCCAAGCTCGGCGACCTGGGCCCGTATGGCAAGCAAGTGGTGCAGTTCTACACCCAGACCAAGACCGTCACCAGCCGCTGGTTCGATGACGACACGGTAAACGATGGCGTCAACACCACCATCAACCTGCGCTGATTCTGGGAGAAGACCATGAAGATTGCATTTATCGGCTTGGGCAACATGGGCGCACCCATGGCCCGCAACCTGATCAAGGCCGGCCATGCGCTGAACCTGTTCGACCTGAACCAGACGGTGCTCAAGGAACTGGCCGAGCTGGGTGGCACCATCAGCGATTCGCCGCGTGATGCGGCCACCGGTGCTGAACTGGTGATCACGATGCTGCCCGCCGCCGCCCATGTGCGCAGCGTCTGGCTGAATGAAGACGGTGTACTTGCCGGCATCGGTGAAGGCGTACCGGCGGTGGATTGCAGCACCATTGACCCGCAGACCATCCGCGACGTAGCGGCTGTGGCGGCCAAACAAGGTGTGGCCGTAGCCGACGCCCCCGTCTCCGGAGGCACGGGCGGCGCCGCAGCCGGGACGCTGACCTTCATGGTCGGCGCTACCCCGGAACTGTTCGCCACCCTACAACCGGTGCTGGCGCAAATGGGCCGCAACATCGTGCACTGCGGTGATGTGGGCACGGGGCAAATCGCGAAGATCTGCAACAACTTGTTGTTGGGGATCAGCATGGTCGGCGTCAGTGAGGCCATGGCCTTGGGCGATGCGCTGGGCATCGACACCCAGGTGCTGGCCGGCATCATCAACAGCTCCACCGGACGTTGCTGGAGTTCCGATACCTACAACCCATGGCCGGGCGTGATCGAAACCGCACCGTCGTCGCGTGGTTATACCGGTGGGTTTGGTGCTGACCTGATGCTCAAGGATTTGGGCTTGGCCACCGAAGCGGCGCGTCAGGCCAAGCAACCCGTGATTCTGGGCGCTGTGGCCCAGCAGTTGTATCAATCGATGAGCCAGCGTGGGGAAGGGGGCAAGGACTTCTCGGCGATTATCAACAGCTATCGCAAGCCCAAGTAGGGGCGTTTTCCGGGAGACTGCCTTTGGTGGGCTCCCGGGTTTTTGCGGTTAGCGAGCCTTTTGACCTTTCAGCCAGCATCCCACCACATAAGGCACCAGGCTTGATGCCTTTCCTCGCATGAATTCGTAGCCGTACGGCTTGCGCGAAACGGCCAATCCAATCAGGAGCTTTTCGGCAGAGTATCTGGCTTTTGTAACCAGTCCTGCGGCCGGTTGAGTGGTCAGTGATGTGCCCACGACCAGTACTTTCTCTGCGTTTTTAAAGTGCTGCAGCGCCTTCTCGATATTCGGCACATTTTCGCCATACCAGACGATATGTGGGCGTAATTGGCTGCCTTTTTCGCAGGTGTCGCCGAGCAAGACCGGCTTATCGTCGATCTTGTAAATCAGTTGCTCGTCGACCGTGCTTTGCGCCAGGTTGATTTGACCATGCAGATGCAGAACGCACGTGGACCCTGCACGCTCGTGCAGGTCGTCGACGTTTTGCGTGATCACCACGACATCAAACTGCTGTTCTAACTCCGCTATGGCGCGGTGCGCCGCATTGGGCTGTGCAGTCCACGCCTTGTGCCGCAACGCGTTATAGAACGCCAGCACTTGCGCGGGGTGCCTATGCCATGCATCGGGCGTAGCCACGTCTTCGACGCGATGGTCCATCCACAGTCCGGTTTCGTCGTTGAACGTGTCCAGGCCGCTTTCGGCGCTGATGCCAGAGCCGGTGAAGATCACGATTTTTTGTCTGTCGAATTCCGCCGTCATGGGGAAGGCTCCATTGCTCGTGACGAATACACCTGAAAAATCTTGAATTCATCGTTGGCCCAAGGCTACACCCGATCTTGCTACCGTTTACGCCCTTTCGCTGTTAACGCGACTTTCTGATCTTTCCACAACACGCATAAGAATCTGATCGTAATGGCACGTCGATACTCGAACTCCCTCAAGTACCTGATCTTCCAGTCTCAATCGAGGAAGGCGGCGCTGGCTTCATTCATCGAACAGTGGACAGCGTTGGGGCATCAATGGCGCGATGCTTCGAGAGTTCGCTTCGATGTTATTGATGGTCGGGCCATAGAGGCGTTTTACCTCTGGGGAGGAGACGCTCAATTTCCCTGGGAGGATGTTCCAGCCTGGAGGGCTTTGGACGCCAAAGGGTTTGATTTGTCGATCTGGCACGATGAGCAACTATGTGGCCTTTGTTATGCAACGCCTCGTGACAGTAAAGTCACGATCAAGATTGTGCTTCTCGAAGGTAACTCAGATAACGAACATCCTTTGAAAGGCTTGATCGCAGCGCTTGCTCTCGGCGCCATCGACGCATACGCGCGTGTCATCGGGTGTTCTCGTATAGAAATTCAGGAGCCACGACCGGACGTCGTACAGACTTATGAGCGACTTGGCTTTAGCTATGACGAAAAGCAGCGTCTTGTGATTTCAGTTGAGCACACCTAGTATGGGCCGCATATACAAGGCTTACAGAGGCTTGGTTCTATGAAAATTACTACCCAGAAAACAAAAGCGAAATTGGTTGAGATGTTTTGCGCCGAAGCTAAAAAGCTTGGTGGAGCGACGTCTGCCAATCAAAAAAGGTTTTTCTGTGTTGCTATTGAACACGGCAAGACCATGGAGCCGGCAGGGCCCTTGGCTGGCCTGAGCCGCTAAGCTGCACAGAAAAAAACCGCCGTTTAGGGCGGTTTTTTATTTGCGAGCGTGGGTGGTCACTAGCTCACGCAAACACAAAATACTTACGCACTGTCTCCACCACTTCCCACGTCCCCTTCATCCCCGGTTCCACCACGAAGATATCCCCAGCTCGCAAGTGAATCGGCGCCAACCCCTCGGGCGTGATGATGCAGTAGCCTTCCTGGAAGTGGCAGTATTCCCACTTCACGTAGTCCACGTACCACTTGCCCGGGGTGCAGATCCAGGTGCCCATGATCTTGCTGCCGTCTTCGCTGGTGTAGGCGTTGAGATTGACGGTATGCGGATCGCCTTCGAGTTTTTCCCATTTGCAGGCGTCCAGGACCGGCAGGGGGTGGGTGTCGCGCAGTACGGTGATGGGCTTGGACATGATGTCTCCGAGGCAGGGAATGGAAAGATGCACCCTAAGGCCTCGGGCGTTGTGTCAGTGGTCTGAACTCGACATCGGGATGCTCAGAAGCGCAGCGGTGTGATGATCCGGAAATTACCGCGAACCCTTGTGGGAGCCGGGCTTGCCCGCGATAGCGGAGTGTCAGGCTATGAAGATGCAAGCAGTGCCACCGTCATCGCGGGCAAGCCCGGCTCCCACAGGGCACGGTGACGCATCCGGACGATATATTTGTGCGATTTCTCGTCCGTTCTTCGCAGTAAGTGCGAAAGATTTCCTGCTTCACGCCAGAATTCGCAAGAAAATTCGCAGCTGGCCCTCGTATCATTCACCCCAGTAACCGCCGAGAGCCTTCAAATGAACCCAATAAAAACGTGGTGGGATATCAGCCCGCCCTTGAGTACGGCGACCCCGACCTGGCCGGGAGATACGCCGTTCCAGGAAGAGCGCGTGTGGCAGTTTGGCCCGGAGTGTCCGGTGAATGTCGGGCGTATCACCTTGTCTCCGCACACCGGCGCCCATGTGGACGCGCCGCTGCATTACAGCGCGGACGGTGCGCCAATTGGCGAAGTGTCGCTGGATGTGTACATGGGCCCATGCCGGGTGCTGCATTGCCTGGACAGCGGCGCGCTGGTGCAGCCGCATCAGTTGCAAGGCCGTGTGGATAACTTGCCCGAGCGCGTGTTGCTGCGCACTTATCCACAAGCGCCGCTGACTGAGTGGGATTCGAATTTCACCGCCATCGCTCCACAAACCATCGAACTGCTGGCCAGTCTGGGGGTGCGCTTGATCGGCATCGATACGCCCTCGCTGGACCCGCAGCAGTCCAAGACCATGGATTCCCACAACGCCGTGGCCCGCCATGGCATGGCGATTCTCGAAGGCATCGTGCTCGATGACGTACCGGAGGGCGACTATGAATTGATCGCACTGCCGCTGCGGTTTGCCAACCTGGACGCGAGCCCGGTCCGCGCCATTCTCCGCCCGCTCAAGGAGCCCACGCGATGAGCCAATGTCCTTTCTCTGCTGACTACCAGCCGCCTGAAGAATGGCATAACGCCGAACTGAATTTCTCCGAGTCCATGAGCTACGGCGATTACCTGGACCTGGGCAAAGTCCTCAGCGCCCAGCACCCGCTGTCGCCGGACCACAACGAAATGCTCTTCATCATCCAGCACCAGACGTCCGAGCTGTGGATGAAACTGATGCTCCACGAACTCAAGGCCGCCCGCGAACACGTGCGCCTGGGCGAGTTGCCGCCGGCGTTCAAGATGCTGGCGCGGGTGTCGCGGATCTTCGATCAACTGGTGCATGCCTGGGCAGTGCTGGCGACGATGACGCCGTCGGAGTACAAGTCGATCCGTCCGTTCCTGGGGCAGTCGTCGGGGTTCCAGTCGTTCCAGTACCGCGAGATCGAATTTATCCTCGGCAACAAAAGCGCGGCGCTGTTGCGGCCTCACGCCCATCGGCCGGAGCTGTTGAACGAGTTGAAAGTGGCGATTGCCACGCCGTCGCTGTACGACGAAGCGATCAACCTGATGATCAAGGCTGGCCTGGCGATTGACCCGAAACGTGCCGAGCGCGACCCGACGGCGGCGACGGTTCACGATGAATCGGTGGAGGCGGCGTGGCGCGAGGTGTATCGCGATCCGAACCGCTACTGGGACCTGTATCAGTTGGCCGAGAAGTTTATCGACCTGGAGGACTCGTTCCGCCAATGGCGCTTCCGCCATGTGACGACGGTAGAGCGGATCATCGGCTTCCAGCCCGGCACGGGCGGCACGGAAGGTGTGGGGTATTTGCGCAAGATGCTCGACACGGTGTTGTTCCCCGAGTTGTGGCGAGTGCGCTCAACGCTGTAAACAAAAAGCCCCGGAATTCCGGGGCTTTTTGTTTTGGAATGCTATCCACGCTGTGGGAGCGGGCTTGCTCGCGAAAGCGGTGGGTCAGCCCGCACATCTGGTGACTGACGCACAGCATTCGCGAGCAAGCCCGCTCCCACAGGGGTTACTGCGCCACGGCTGCTTTCGTGTTTCGAACCCGCAAACGGTAGGCAATGTAGATAATCCCCACCCACACCGGCATCGCATACACCGACTCGCTGATGCCTGGAATCGCCAGCATCACGCTGATGATCATCACCATGAACGCCAGGCACAGGTAGTTGCTGAACGGGAACCAGAAGGTCTTGAACGACGGCGTCAGGCCTTGTTCGCCCATGGCTTTGCGGAACTTGATGTGGGTGATGCTGATCAGCGCCCAGTTGATCATCAACGAGGCAACCACCAGCGCGAACAGCAGCTCCAGCGCGCTCTGCGGTGCCACATAGTTGACCACTACACACAGCATCGTCACCAACGCTGAAATCGCCAGGGCGCGGATCGGCACGCCTTGTTTGTTCAGCTTCATCAGCGATTTCGGTGCATCACCTTGCTCGGCCAGGCCGAACAGCATGCGGCTGTTGCAGTACACGCCGCTGTTGTACACCGACAGCGCCGCGGTCAGCACCACGAAGTTGAGGATGTGTGCGGCGGTGTCGTTGCCGATCAGCGAGAAGATCTGCACGAACGGGCTACCACTGTAGGCATCGCCCGACGCGCCGAGGGTTTGCAGCAGTTGGTCCCACGGGTACAGCGACAGCAGCACGGTCAGGGCACCCACGTAGAAAATCAGGATCCGGTAGACCACCTGGTTGATCGCTTTCGGGATCACTTTGCGCGGCTCGCTGGCTTCGGCGGCAGTGATGCCGACCAGCTCCAGGCCACCGAACGAGAACATGATGAACGCCATGGACATCAACAGCCCCATGCCGCCATTCGGGAAGAACCCGCCGTGGCTCCACAGGTTGCTGACCGTGGCTTGCGGGCCGCCGGTGCCGCTGAACAGCAGGTAGCAACCGAGCACGATCATGCCGACAATCGCCACCACCTTGATGATCGCGAACCAGAACTCGGCTTCACCAAAGAACTTCACGTTCAGGGTGTTGATCAGGTTCACCGCGACAAAGAACACCAGTGCACTGACCCAGGTCGGGATCTCCGGCCACCAGAACTGGATGTACTTACCCACCGCCGTCAGTTCGGCCATGCCCACCAGCACGTAGAGCACCCAGTAGTTCCAGCCCGCCAGGAAGCCAGCGTAACCGCCCCAGTATTTGTGGGCGAAGTGGCTGAAGGAGCCGGCCACCGGCTCTTCGACGATCATCTCGCCGAGCTGGCGCATGATCAGGAACGCGATGAAACCCGCAATCGCGTAACCCAGGATCATCGACGGCCCCGCCGACTTGAGCACCCCGGCCGAGCCGAGGAACAACCCCGTGCCGATCGCCCCTCCCAAGGCGATCAGCTGAATGTGCCGGTTCTTCAGGCCACGCTTTAGGCCTACCGGGTTAACCATGTCATCCGCCATTAACATTCCCTTCTACTTGTTTTTCTCAGGGTTGAGTGCACGCCGCATCAGCCCCTCAGAAGTGCTGAGGGGTCAGATATTACTCTGCGTAAACTTTTCGTAATACAGCTGAACGCCATCAAGTGCCTGATCCGCCAGCCATTGCTGGATGGATTCGACCATTGGAGGGGGGCCGCACAGGTACATATCCGCCGAACTGTCCCGCAATTCGGCCAGGTCAAAATGCTCAGTGAGGTAGCCGCGCTTGCCGGGCCAATCGTCGGAGGGGGCGCTGAGGACTTCGGTGTAGCGAAAGCCTGCGATTTTTGCAGCATAACCTTGGATACGCGCCGCTTCGCACAAGTCCTCGGCACCGCGCACGCCGTAATACAGGTGCACCGGTTGGTCGCAACCATTGGTGGCCAGTTCATCGAGCATGCCCAGTAGGGCCGACAACCCAGTGCCACCCGCCACCAGTAGCAATGGCTTGGTGACGTGGCGCAGGTAGAAGGCGCCGAGGGGCGCTTCCATCAACAGTTCATCGCCCACCTGGCAGCGTTCGCGCAGGTAGTTGCTCATCACCCCATCGGGCAACAGGCGCACTAAAAATTGCAGGTGATTGCCCGGCAGGTTGGCGAAAGAATAGGACCGCCAACTGTCCGTGCCAGGCACCGCTAGGCGCGCATATTGGCCCGGCAGAAAATCCAGTGCCTGATCCAACTGCACCTGCAGGATCGCCGTGCTGGCCGACACCTGTTCCACCGCGCTCACGCTGCCCTTGACCTGAACCGGTCCCGGCGCGTTGCACAGGCTCGAATCAAAGTCGAAATAGAACGTCGCGTCGGACTTTACCCGCGTCTGGCAACTGAGCATCTTGCGCTGTTGCAGGTCGAGGCTGGACAGGGCTTCTTCGTCTACATAGTCCTGGCTGTAATCGCCGGACTCGCAACGGCCCTGGCAGGTGCCGCACACACCTTCACGGCAATCCAGTGGGATCTTGATGCCGTTGCGCAGTGCCGCATCCAGCAGGATTTCATGGGCGCCGACGGGGAAGAACAGGGTCTTGCCGTCGGCAAAGCTGAAGGCCACTTTGTGATTCATCCACCATTCTCCATGGATTCAATAACTGTAGGAGCTGGCTTGCCAGCGATAGCGGTCTGTCGGGCGACAGTGTTCAACAGGTCAGACGCCATCGCCGGCAAGCCGGCTCCTACAGGGTTACAGGTGATAGAAATCCAGCACCGAGTTGATGGTGTCGTTGAGCAGCAACGCGTGTTTGCGGGTGATCAACCAACTGTCGTCATGGGGCTTGAGGCTGTAGGTAGCCTGTCCGTAGAACTGCTCCGACGTAGCCAATCGATAGAACAACGTGTGCCAGTTCAATTTCACCTCCAGCGTTCCATCCGCCTGCTCGGCAATGCGCACGTTATTGATCAGGTGCAAGGTGCGAGGCATCGGTGTGGCCGACGCGGCTTTGCCGGTGCGCAAACGGAACACACGGTCTTCCAGGCCCGAGCGGTTGGCGTAGTAGATCAACGACATCTCGCGCTTGGGATCACGGGTGTAGACGTGTTCCGAGTCCCATTGCGGCAGGTGGAACTCACTCTGCGGGTCGAACAGCTGCACATAAGCGTCCCAATCCTGGGCGTCGCACAGCTCGGATTTACGGTAGAAGAACTGCTCGATCTGGTACTGCAGTTGCGCATTCATCATTCCACCTCCCGCAATGTCAGCGCTTGTCTGTCCAGGCCCTTGAGCAGAAACTGCTGCCAGTTGCGGTGCTGGTTCACGTAAAGGCCTTCATGGGTGAATTCGGTGCCGGTCATGGCCGGTTGGATGCCGATGGCTTCGCTGTTCGGCGTGGGGCCGGTTTCCCAGCGATGGCTGCCGCGTGAGATGTCGCTCCAGCGTTCCAGGCGGCCCTGGAAACCGCGTTGGGCTTCGCGAAATTCCACCAGGTCATCCGGCGTGCCCATGCCCGAGACGTTGAAGAAGTCCTCGAACTGGCGAATACGGTTTTCGCGATCCGCGTCGGATTCGCCCTTAACCCCCAGGCACTGGCTGATGATCTCGGTCTTGTTCCACGCCACCGGGCGGATGATGCGCAGTTGCGAGCTGATCTGGTCGAGAAAGAACAGGCTCGGGTAGATATTCAGGTTGCGCAGGCGGTGCATCATCCACTCGGCCTTTGGCTGGCCGTGTTCTTCCACCAGGCGCGGCATGATGGTGGCGTAGCCGGAGCGCACGCTGGGGTTGGGCATGTCGCTGAACAACACACTGTGACCATTGTTGAAGGCAAACCAGCCGTCGTCGGTGTTGGCGTCACCCGCGCCAAGCTTGCTGTAGTCCAGGGTGCTACCTGCGCCGGTGCCGTTTTCGGTGTTTACTTGCTGGCGATGCTGCACCGTGGCCACGTAGTTGTAGTGCACGGTGCTGACGTGATAACCGTCCAGGCCGTTCTCGTTTTGCAGCTTCCAATTGCCGTCGTAGGTGTAGGCGGATTTGCCTGGCAATACCTCCAACTCGCCGGTAGCGGACTGGGCGACCATCATGTCGAAGAACACTTTGGCGTCGCCCAGGAAGTCTTCCAGGCTGTCGGTGCCCGCCACATCCAGGCTGATGAACACAAAGCCTTTGTAGCTCTCGATGCGTGCCTTTTTCAGCCCGCGCGTCGCCTTGTCGAAACCCTCCGGGTATTCCCCCGGCGCCTTGACCTTCACCAGCCGGCCATCGCTCTTGTAGCACCAGGCATGGAATGGGCAAGTGAAGGTGGACTGGTTGCCCTTGCCGACACGGGTAAGCGTGGTGCCGCGATGTTGGCAAGCATTGATCAGTGCATTGAGCCGACCTTCGCCGTCGCGGGTGATGATCATCGGCTGGCGCCCGGCGCGCATCGTCACGAAGTCATGGTTGTTCGCCAGTTCGCTTTCGTGGCAGGCGTAGATCCAGTTTTTTTCGAAGATCAGTTCCATCTCCAGATCGAACAGCTCCGGCTCGGTGAACATGTCACGGGCGATGCGGAACACTTCATCCGCCGGGCGAAAATCCAGACAACCTTCGATAAATGTTTTCCACTGCTCGACGCTTCTTGCACCACTCATGGGAGGCACCTTTTGATAGGGCTAATCGGTGGTTTATTAGAGGCAGCGGGGCAGGGCGCGGGCTATCCGCTTAGTGGGGGAACCTGCGCCGGATAATTGGGCAGCAAATACCCAACCCGGTGCGCAGCGGTGACGGGATGCGCTACTGTCTGGCAGGGCAATGGCCGTAAAAGTCGGCGTCTTATCCACTTAGTCGACCATTGCTATCCACCCGCTGGCCATTGCGTCGGCGTGGCGCATTATTTGCTGTCGAACAACAACGACGCGCCATCAGAGCGCGCAACAGCCTAACCGCCGTGGGTGCACCCTGATGAGCAGCCAAACGATTCAACGCTTCGACCTGGAAGGCGCACGCAGCTGGATGTCCGGCATCTGCGGGCCCCATCGCCTGGCCACCGCCACGCCCGAGCGCCTGCGTTTCCACCACAGTGCCAATATGTTCAAGTCCCGCGCCACCACCTTGGGTGTGATCGAATACGGCACCGACGTGACCATCGACATCGAAGACGCCGAGCACTTCAGCAGCTACAGCCTGAGCCTCCCGTTGGTGGGCGAGCAGGAGTTGAGCAAGAACGGTGAGCGCCTGAACTCCAACCGCGACCAGGGCGTGATTATCTCGCCCAACGAGCACCAGGTACTGGCGATTTCCGGCGACTGCCGCAAGTTGCAGGTGGTGATCACGCGTGCGGCGATGAGTGAGTCGCTGGAAGGTTTGCTGCAACGGCCGATTGATGCGCCGCTGCGCTTTGAGTCGGGGATGGACGCGGTGGACGGCGCTTCGGCGGCGTGGTGGCGCATGGCGCGCTACTTCATTGCAGAACTGGAGCACGGCAGCGAGTTGTATGAGCAGGCCGCCTTTACCCGCGACCTGGAAAGCTCGTTGATCAAGGGGCTGATCCTGGCCCAGCCGAACAACTACTCCGAAGAGCTGCGCGATGTACTGGGGGTGAAACTGCCGCATTACCTGATCCGTGCGCGCCAGTACATCCACGACAACGCCCGCGAAGCGGTGCACCTGGAAGACCTGGAAGCCGCTGCGGGTGTGTCGCGGTTCAAGCTGTTCGATGCGTTTCGCAAGTACTTTGCGCTGTCGCCGATGGCTTATTTGAAGAAGCATCGGCTTTCTGCGGTGCGCCAGGCAATCCTTGAGCACGGCTCTACACGCACCATCTCTGAGATTGCCCTGGGCTGGGGCTTTACCCACCTGGGGCGGTTCTCGGCGGAGTACCGCAAGCTGTTCGATGAGTCGCCGAGCCAGACCCTGCAGCGCAATGATGCGCGACGCCTGCGTGGCTAGATCAACTCTTCCACCAGTTGCAGGCAATGACTGAGCCCCGGCGATTGATCATTCACCCGTCGGCTGAGGATGATCGGCGAGGTCGCAGTCGCCTCCACAATCGGCGTGTAGCCGATGTCCGCACGGTGCAACACCTGCACCGACGCGGGCACCAGCGTCACGCCCATGCCGGCGCCGACCAGGCCGATGGCGGTCTGCAATTCGTTGGTCCACTGCGCCACCCTGAGGCTCAAGCCATGGGCGTCGAACAGTGCGATCACATGGTCGGCGTAGCTGGGGCGTGGGTTGCCGGGGTAGAGCACAAAAGGCTCGGCGGCCAGTTGGGCGAGGGTGGTGGGCGCGCCCAGCAACGGATGGCCGGCAGGCAGCACAGCGACCAGCCGATCCTCGACCAAGACGCGTTGGACAATGGCCGGGTCGTCGATGCGAATCCGCCCGAATCCCACATCGATGCGCCCGGCCTTGAGCGCTTCGACCTGCTGCAAGGTGGTCATTTCCGACAACCCCAACTCCAGCTCCAGCGCCTCATGGGTGCGCAGCCGGCGAATCAGTTCCGGCAGCACGCCATACAGGGTCGAGGGCGCAAAGCCGATGCCCAGCCAAGTCTTTTCGCCCTGGCCGATGCGTCGCGTGTTGTCGCAGACCTTGTTCAGTTGTTCCAGCAGCACGTTGGCGTGTTCATAAAAAAACCTCCCGGCCTCGGTCAGCCGCAGCGGTCGGCCACGCTCAAGCAAAATGACGCCCAGTTCATCCTCCAATTGCTGGATCTGCCGGCTCAACGGCGGCTGGGCGATGTGCAGGCGTTCGGCCGCGCGGGTGAAGTTGAGGGTCTCCCCCAGCACCTGGAAATAGCGCAGGTGACGCAGTTCCATGACGGCTCCTTTCATACCTTGAGGGTATTGGTCGAGACCCATTCTATATTGGAACCCTTGAAAGATACGGCACAGAATCGGCTCAAATCTATAAAGAACCCAACGGGTATAGCCATGCCGATTTGCGCCATCGAGTCGATCGACACGATCATCGTCGACCTCCCCACCATCCGCCCGCACAAGCTGGCGATGCACACGATGCAAAACCAGACCTTGGTGGTCATCCGCCTGCGCTGCGCCGACGGCATCGAAGGCATTGGCGAGGCCACCACCATTGGCGGCCTGAGCTACGGCAACGAAAGCCCCGACAGCATCAAGGTCAACATCGACCGCCACTTCGCGCCGCTGCTGATCGGCCAAGACGCGAGCAATATCAACGCGGCCATGTTGCGCCTGGAGCGCAGCATTCGCGGCAACACCTTTGCCAAGTCCGGGATCGAAAGCGCCTTGCTCGATGCCCTGGGCAAACGCCTGAACCTGCCGGTCAGCGAACTGCTCGGCGGCCGTGTGCGCGATGCCTTGCCGGTGGCCTGGACCCTGGCCAGCGGCAACACGGAAAAGGACATTGCCGAAGCCGAAAAAATGCTCGACCTGCGCCGCCACCGCATTTTCAAATTGAAGATCGGCGCCGGTGAAGTCAGCCACGACTTGGCCCATGTGATCGCGATCAAAAAAGCCCTGGGCGACCGCGCCAGTGTGCGCGTCGATGTCAACCAGGCCTGGGATGAAGCGGTGGCATTGCGGGCGTGCAAGGTGCTCGGCGACAACGGCATCGACCTGATCGAGCAGCCCATCTCACGCAACAACCGCGGCGGTATGGCGCGGCTCAACCTGTCGAGCCCGGCGCCGATCATGGCGGATGAGTCCATCGAGTGTGTCGAGGATGCGTTCAACCTGGCCCGCGAAGGTGCGGCCTCGGTGTTCGCCCTCAAGATCGCCAAGAACGGCGGCCCGCGTGCGGTGTTGCGTACGGCGGCGATTGCCGAAGCGGCGGGCATCGGCCTGTACGGCGGCACCATGCTGGAAGGCGGCATCGGCACCCTGGCGTCGGCCCATGCCTTTCTCACGCTGAGCAAACTGGCGTGGGACACCGAACTGTTCGGCCCGTTGTTGCTCACCGAAGACATCCTCACCGAGCCGCCGGTGTACCGCGATTTCCAGCTGCATGTCTCCACCGCACCGGGCCTGGGCCTGGCCATCGATGAAGAGCGTCTGGCGTTCTTCCGTCGTGACAAACACTAAGAGGCACCTGCCATGTTGTTCCACGTAAAAATGACCGTGAACCTGCCCCTTGATATGAGCCCCGAGCGCGCCGCTGGCCTCAAGGCCGAGGAAAAAGTCTTGGCGCAGCGCCTGCAACAGGAAGGCAAATGGCGCCACCTGTGGCGCATCGCCGGGCACTACGCCAACTACAGCGTGTTCGATGTCGACAGCGTGCAGGACCTGCACGATTTGCTGATGCAACTGCCGCTCTTTCCCTACATGGCCATCGAAGTGAATGCCCTGTGCCGTCACCCGTCGTCGATCCATGAGGATGACCGCTAAGCCGGTTTTCACCCTAATAACTACAAGATGAGGAATGCACCATGTCCATCCGACTGTCCCAGACTGCCCATGCCCAACAGTTTCTCGAAGAAGCCAGCGGCAACCTCAACGACGGCGGTAACCCGCGCACCAAGGCGCTGATTTACCGGATCCTGCGCGACACCGTGAACATCATCGAAGACCTGGAAGTGACCCCGGAAGAATTCTGGAAGGCGGTCAACTATCTGAACGACTTGGGCAAGAACCAAGAAGCCGGTCTGCTCGCCGCCGGGCTGGGCCTGGAGCATTACCTCGACCTGTTGATGGACGCGGCCGATGAGGAGGCCGGCAAATCCGGTGGTACGCCGCGCACCATCGAAGGCCCGTTGTATGTGGCCGGTGCGCCGCTGTCGAAGGTCGAGGCACGGTTGGATGATGGCAACGATGAAGCGGTGCCGCTGTTCATGCGCGGGCAAGTGCGTGACACCGAGGGCAAGCCGCTGGCTGGGGCGATTGTGGATGTGTGGCAGGCCAATACCGGTGGTACGTATTCGTGGTTCGATCCGACACAGTCCGAATTCAACCTGCGCCGACGCATCGAGACTGATGCCCAGGGCAACTACCGATTCCGCAGTATCGTGCCATCCGGCTACGGCTGCCCGCCGACCGGGCCGACCCAGCAACTGCTGGATCAACTGGGGCGCCACGGGCAGCGGCCGGCGCATATTCACTTCTTCATTTCGGCGCCGGGGCATCGGCACCTGACCACGCAGATCAACCTGTCGGATGACCCGTACCTGCATGATGATTTTGCCTATGCGACGCGGGATGAGTTGATCGCCGAGATTCGCTTCAGTGAAGATCCGCAGTTGGCGCGAGAGTTTGGCGTGGAAGGGCGGTTTGCGCAGATTGATTTTGACTTTGAGTTGCAAGTGGCGGATGCGCCGGTAGAGCAAAAGCGCATGCAGCGCGTGCGTGCTTTGGAAGATTAAACACGGTTAAAAATGTGGGAGCGGGCTTGCTCCCACAGAGTTTTGTGGTGTTGCCGCTATTTGCGGATGACCAGGTCAAGCACCTCATCCCGGTCCTTGATCTTCTGCAACACAATCTCCGAGCGTATATCCATCACCCCCGCCGTGCGGTTCAGGTGGTTCACGATAAAGTCCGAAAAGTGCTTGAGGTTGCGTGCCTGCACCCGCAGCACATAGTTGCTGGCGCCGGTGATCACATAGGCGCTGGCCACTTCCGGCCAGCCCTGCACCTTCTTGATGAACGTCTCATGCCAATCCTCCACATCCTGGCGCAAGGACAGGTGGACGATGGCCTCCAGTTCAATCCCCAGTTGCTCTGCGTTTAACACCGCGCGATAGCCGCTGATGATTCCCTCGCTCTCCAGCAAGCGCAAACGGCGCAGGCAGGCGGACGGCGACAGCGCGACTTTTTCTGCCAGTTCCTGGTTGCTGATGCGGCCATCCTGTTGCAGGAAATGCAGGAGGCGCAGGTCGGTGGCGTCGAGAATCATGGTTAGAATAAATCCGCGTGTTTGGGGGTTAAATTCGAATTTCCTACAGCTTAATTAGCCTGTTGCTACTCACTTTGCACGAAAATTCTCTAAAAGTTCGTTCATTATTTGGTCCATTCTTACTTATAAAAACCAGGATCGCCCATGACCACTCGAAGCCATTGCCAAGCCCTCGATGCCCAAGACCCACTGGCGCCCTTGCGCCGCCAGTTCGCCTTGCCGCAGGGCGTGATCTACCTCGACGGCAACTCCCTCGGCGCACGCCCGGTGGCGGCGTTGGCGCGGGCGCAGGCGGTGATTGCCGAAGAGTGGGGCAACGGGCTGATCCGCAGTTGGAACAGCGCGGGCTGGGCGGATTTGTCCCAACGCCTGGGCAATCGCCTGGCGCCGTTGATTGGCGCGCGCGACAACGAAGTGGTGATCACCGATACCACCTCGATCAACCTGTTCAAGGTGCTGAGCGCCGCGTTGACTGTGCAGCGTCAACGCCAGCCGCATCGCAAGGTCATCGTCAGCGAGGCGAGCAACTTTCCCACCGACCTGTACATCGCCGAGGGCCTGGCCGAACTGCTTCAGCAGGGCTATTCCCTACGCCTGGTGAACAGCCCGGATGAACTGCCCCAGGCCATCGACCAGGACGTGGCGGTGGTGATGCTCACCCACGTCAACTACAAGACCGGCTACATGTACGACATGCAGGCGCTGACCGCCTTGAGCCATGAGTGCGGTGCGCTGAGCATCTGGGACCTGGCGCATTCGGCCGGCGCGGTGCCTATCGACCTGCATCAGGCGGGCGCCGATTATGCGATCGGCTGCACCTACAAGTACCTCAACGGCGGCCCGGGTTCCCAGGCGTTTGTGTGGGTCAACCCGGCGTTGGTGGATGTGGTGCGCCAGCCGTTGTCAGGCTGGTTCGGGCATACCCGGCAGTTCGCCATGGAGTCGACTTATGCACCGAGTGCCGGCATCGCTCGCTACCTGTGTGGCACGCAGCCGATTACTTCGCTGGCGATGGTTGAATGTGGGCTGGAGATTTTTGCCCAGACCGATATGGCGAGTTTGCGCAGCAAGTCCCTGGCGTTGACCGACCTGTTTATCGCGTTGGTCGAAGCCCGTTGCGCTGCCCATGACTTGAAGTTGATCACCCCACGTGAGCACGCCAGGCGCGGCAGTCATGTGAGCTTCGAACACCCCGAAGGCTACGCGGTGATCCAGGCCTTGATCGCCCGTGGGGTGATCGGTGACTACCGTGAGCCGCGCATCATGCGGTTTGGTTTTACGCCTTTGTACACCAGCTTTACCGAGGTGTTTGACGCCGTAGAAATCCTCGGCGACATCCTCGACCACCACACCTGGGACCAGCCGCAATTCAAAGTTCGCAACAGCGTCACTTAAGAACGACCCCTCCCTTGTAGGAGCCCGGCTTGCCGGCGATAGCGGCCTTGAGATCGCCATCGCCGGCAAGCCGGGCTCCTACACAGGACGGCGCAAATTTCCTGTGCAATCACAATAATAAAGGGGCACCCCACGTGACCACGCCAGACAACGGCTTTGCAGAGATCACCCACCGCGAACTGGGCCTGCGGCGCCAGCTCACTTCCGGCCAGATGAGCATGATCGCCATCGGCGGCGCCATTGGCACTGGGCTGTTCATGGGCAGCGCCTACGCCATCGGTTATGCCGGGCCCAGCGTCTTGGTGAGCTATGCCATTGGCGCATTGATCACCTTGCTGTTGATGGGCTGCCTGGCGGAGATGACGGTGGCCCATTCCACCTCGGGCTCCTTTGGTGCGTACGCCGAGTTCTACATCAGCCCGCTGGCCGGGTTCCTGGTGCGTTATGCCTACTGGGCGGCGATTGTGCTGGCGGTGGGCGCCGAGGTCACAGCGGTGGCGATGTACATGAAGTACTGGTTCGCCAACGTACCGGAATGGGTGTGGATCGTGTCGTTTTCCAGCGTGCTGATCCTGCTCAATGCGATCAGCGTGAAGACCTTCGGCAACTTCGAATACTGGTTTTCGACGATCAAGATCAGCGCCATTGTCGGCTTCATCATCCTCGCCGTGTACGTGGTGTTCGGCTCCGGCAACCCGGAATACGGGGTGCAGAACTACACGGCCCACGACGGCTTTTTCCCCCATGGCCTGAGCGGCATGTGGATCGCGGTCATCGTGTCGATCTTCAGCTACCTGAGCGTGGAGATGATTGCCGTGGCGGCCGGTGAAGCCGCTGATCCGGAACAGGCGGTGAAGAAAGCCTTCCGCGCCACCATCGTGCGGCTGGTGGTGTTTTACCTGCTGACCCTGGCGCTGATGCTGGCCATCGTGCCTTGGAACCAGGCTGGACAAACCCAGAGCCCGTTCGTCACGGTGATGCAGACCATCGGCATTCCCGGCGCCACCGGGGTGATGAACTTCGTGATCCTGATCGCGGCGCTCTCGGCGATGAACAGCCAGCTCTACATCACTACCCGCATGATGTTCAGCCTGTCCCGCGCCGGCTTTGCCCCCAAATCCATGGGTGCGTTGAGCAAGAGTGGCATCCCGCTGAACGCGTTGCTGTTGTCCAGCTCGGGCATTGCGCTGGCGACGTTGCTCAACGTCGTGTACCCGGAAAGCTCGTTCACCCTGATGATGGCGATCTCGATGTTTGGCGCGATCTTCACCTGGTTCATGATCTTCCTCACCCACCTGTTTTTCCGTCGCTACCGCAAGCGTCACGGTGGGCCGAAGCTGTCGTTCCAACTGCGGCTGTTTCCCTACAGCACGTCGCTGGGTCTGGTGCTGATGGGCGCGGTGATGATCACCACGTATTTCACCGAGGCGTTCAAGATGACCCTGGTGTTTGGTGTGCCGTTCCTGTTGATTCTGTCGGCGGTGTATTACGGGTTTTTCCGCAAGGGCAGGGCCAAGGCGTCGAACAAGGCCTTGGCATAACCGGGCAGCTGTTCGAACGAGCGCGCGCATAACAGCAGTTTCCGACAGGCCCACTCTTCTTGCAGAGGGTGGGCCTTGAAGGTGCGCTTCTGCGGCCAGCGCTCCAGCGCGGCTTGGGGCACGATGCCCAAGCCAGCGCCACGGGCGACCATGCGAATCACCCCGTCAAAGCCCTCGGCACGGATGCGAGTCTGCAGGCGGAAACCCGCGTGCAGTGCCTGTTCTTCGAGGTAAACCGTCAACGCGCTGTGCGTGGCGAGGCCGACAAATTCGTGTTGCAGGCTATCGACAAAACTCCCCTCGGTGAACGGATGATCCAGTGGCGCGATCAGCACCAGCGGGTCATCACGGAAGGGCTGGGTCTGCAGGCCGTGGGTGTCCACGGCGTCGGAGATGATCCCCAGATCCGCCGTGCCCTGGCGCAAGGCCTGGGTAATACGCAGGCTTGGCAGCTCTTGCAGGTCGATGTCGAGGTTGGGGTGCTCGCATAGAAAGTCTGCCAGCAGTTCCGGCAGGTATTCGCTGAGGGCGGTGGTGTTGCACAGCAAGCGCACCTGGCCTTTGATGCCGTTGGCGTATTCCGCGAGGTCCTGCTGCAGGTGTTCGGCCTGTTGCAGTAACAGGCGTGCGTGGCGGGCCAGGGCTTTGCCGGCGGGCGTTGGGGTGACACCTCGACGGTTACGCTCCAGGAAATCGATACCCAGCGAAGCCTCCATCGCCCGGATACGCGCACTCGCGGCGGCCAGGGACAAATGGCTGCGCCCGGCGCCAGCGGTGATGTTGCCGGTGTCGAGAATGTGCAGATAAAGCCGCAGGTCGATCAGGTCAAAGTGCATGCCGGGGTTCTCGGGTGACTGGACTGGCCCCTTCGCGAGCAAGCCCGCTCCCACATTTGGAACGCATTTCAAATATGGGAGCGGGCTTGCTCGCGAAGGCGGCATCAGCCTCTCACAAAACAAGAGGCTGCCTCAGTATATGGCGAATTTCAGCCTTCAGCGAAAAGCCGCACAATCCCCCCATGAATACCTTCCTCGCGTTCTACCAACAAATCGGCCCCGCCTTGACCCTGCTGGTGATCGGCACCTTCGTGCTGGCCGGCACCGTCAAGGGTGTTATCGGCCTGGGCTTGCCGACAGTCTCCATGGGCTTGCTCGGCCTGGCTATGTTACCGGCGCAGGCTGCGGCGTTGCTGATCATCCCTTCGACGATCACCAACCTGTGGCAATTGGCGTTCGGTGGGCATCTGAGTGCGTTGCTCAAACGCCTGTGGCCGATGCTGCTGCTGATCTTCCTCGGCACCGGGTTTGGCACGCTGTGGCTGGGCATGAGCGGGGGAAGCTGGGTGGGCCAGGCGTTGGGCGGTGCGTTGCTGGTGTATGCGCTGAGCGGATTGTTCCTGCCGACGCTCAAGGTAAAACCTGAGACTGAACGTTGGCTGGGCCCTCTGTGCGGGGTCATCACGGGAGTCATCACTTCAGCGACCGGTGTGTTCGTGATTCCTGCTGTGCCCTATCTGCAGGCCCTGGGCTTGAACCGTGATCAGTTGATACAGGCGCTGGGGCTGTCGTTCACGGCTTCCACCCTGGCATTGGCGGCGGGGCTGGCCTGGCGCGGCACCCTCGGTGGGGGTGAAATCAACGCGTCACTGCTGGCGCTGGTGCCGGCACTGCTGGGCATGTGGCTGGGCCAGGCGGTGCGTCAGCGCATCAGTGCCGTGTTGTTCAAGCGCGTGTTTTTCGTCGGCATGGCCTTGCTGGGCGCGCATCTGCTGATCAGCGGTTAACAATGGGTGGTGAATTCGTGCTTTGCGGTCAAATGTATTTTGCCGTGCCGCCGCTTATTCCGAGGGGCCAATGTCGATAGCCTGCCGGCAGACATTTTTAACCCTTCTGGATGCCCTCCCATGAAAAAAATCCTCCTGCTCAACGGCGGCAAAAAATTCGCTCACTCCGATGGCCGCTACAACACCACCCTGCATGATGCCGCCGTGGCCGTGCTGGACCGCGCCGGCCTCGACGTCAAAGTCACTCACATCGACGAAGGCTACGACGTGGCCGAAGAAGTCGCAAAATTCCTCTGGGCCGACGTGATCATCTACCAGATGCCCGGCTGGTGGATGGGCGCGCCGTGGATCGTCAAGAAATACATCGACGAAGTCTTCACCGAAGGCCACGGCAGCCTGTACGCCAGCGACGGCCGCACGCGCTCCGATGCCTCGCAGAAATATGGCAGCGGCGGCCTGATCCAGGGCAAGCAGTACATGCTCTCGCTGACCTGGAACGCGCCGCAGCAAGCCTTCGACGACCCGACCGACTTCTTCGAAGCCAAGGGTGTGGACGCGGTGTATTTCCCGTTCCACAAGGCCAACGAATTCCTTGGCATGACCGGCCTGCCGACCTTCTTGTGCGTGGACGTGATGAAGCGCCCGGCGATCGAGGCTGACGTAGCACGCTATGAGCAGCATCTGGCGCAGGTGTTCAATTTCTCGGTGTAAGCTGCTGTGAACCGATAACGAGGAGCGCCTGTGAAAGCCCGATCCGATGAGCTACAGATCTTCGTCAGCGTGATTGAATGCGGTTCGATTTCCGCTGCCGCGGAACAAGTCGGGCAGACGCCCTCGGCGGTCAGTCGCACCTTGTCACGCCTGGAAGCCAAGCTCGACACCACGCTGATCAACCGCACGACGCGACGCATGGACCTGACCGAGGAAGGCAAGTACTTCTTCGAACAGGCCAAGGTGATCCTGGCGCAGATGGACGAGTTGGAAGAGCGCCTGTCGTCACGCCAGAAAAAACCGGCGGGGCGCCTGCGCATCAATGCGGCGGTGCCCTTTATGCTGCATGGGATCGTGCCGTATATCGCAGAGTTTCGCAGCCTTTACCCGGATATCCAGCTGGAGCTGAACAGCGATGACCTGATCATCGACCTGTTGGAGCAGAGTACCGACATCGCCATCCGCATCGGTGCGTTGGCCGACTCCACCCTGCATGCGCGCGCGCTCGGTTGTACGCCGCTGCATATCCTCGCCAGCCCCGACTACCTTAAGCAGTACGGCACGCCGACTACGGTCGCCGAATTGGCGAACCACACCTTGCTGGGGTTCACCCAGACCGAGACCCTCAACCACTGGCCGCTGCGCCATGTGGAAGGCGACCGCTGGTTGATCCAGCCCGGCGTGGCCGCGTCCAGCGGTGAAACCGTGCGTCATTTGGCGTTGGACGGGCAGGGCATCTGCTGCCTGTCGAACTTCATGACCATCGACGACATTGAAGCCGGGCGCCTGGTGCCGGTCTTGGAAGCGTTCAACAGCGGTTATCGTCAGCCGATCCACGCGGTGTTCTACCGTAACTCGCAGCTGGCCTTGCGCATCCAGTGTTTCCTCGACTTCATCCAGGCCAAGCTGGCGCGGTATGCCTGCTGATTCGTGACCTTCGCGCAAGAGTGAATTGGGCAATAAGGGCTTATTCGTCAGGGATCGGCCCTTGATACTGGTCCCATTACTTACTCACACAGGAGCACTCTCCATGAACGTATTCGTCACCGGCGCAGCAGGTTTTATCGGGGGGTCCATCGCAACCGGCCTGGTCAAGGCAGGCCACAGCGTGACTGGCCTGGTGCGCAGCGCTGAGCAGGCGGCCGAGATGACCGCATTGGGTATCACCCCAGTGATCGGCACTCTGGATGACGCTGCTGTATTGACCGAGCAAGCGCACAAGGCCGATGCCGTGATCAATGCCGCAAGCAGCGACCATCGCGCAGCCGTGGAAACCCTGCTGGCAGCGTTGAAGGGCTCGAACAAGCCATTCCTGCACACCAGCGGTTCAAGCATCGTGGGGGATGCGTCGGGCGGCAAGTCCAGCGATGTCATCTACTTCGAAGACAACCTTCCGGAGCCGACCGTCGACAAGGCCGCTCGCGTCGCTATCGACAAGCTGATCCTGGCGGCTGCCAACGAAGGCGTGAACTCGGCGGTGATCTGCAACACCCTGATCTACGGTCACAGCCTGGGCGTGAAGCGCGACAGCGTGCAATTGCCGCGTCTGCTCAAGCAGGCGCGCAAGAGTGGGGTGGTGCGCCATGTGGGCAGTGGGCAGAACATCTGGTCCAACGTGCACATTGAAGACGTGGTGGCGCTGTACCTGCTGGCACTGAACAAGAACGTACCGGGCACCTTCTACTTTGTGGAAAGCAGCGAGGCGGCGTTTATCGACATGACCACCGCCATCGCCGAAGCCCTGGATCTGGGCAAACCCCAGGATTGGCCATTGGTCGATGCTGAAGCCGAGTGGGGCTACGAAATGGCCAACTATGGCCTGGGCTCCAACAGCCGGGTGCGTGGCAAGCATGCCCGTGAGTTGCTGGGCTGGGCGCCGAAGCGTACGTCGGTGGTGGAGTGGATACGCCACGAGATGGTGTGATGTTCGCTTGATACCGGGGCGCTTCTTTCGCGAGCAAGTCGAATCGTCGCACCGCCGCTTCCACACTGACTGCATTCCAAAGCCGGAACTCGGTCAAATGTGGGAGCGGGCTTGCTCGCGAAGGGGACGATACGGTCTTCGAGACTAGCCCCATTCCCTTCAATTCCGTACCATTCCCCGCCTTATCCCCCGCAATGCCCTGGTACCTCATGAATCTCACCCGTCTGCGCGCCGATGCCCTGGCCGGCCTCACCACGTCTTTTGCGCTGCTGCCCGAATGCATCGCTTTTGCCCTGGTGGCTCACCTTAATCCGCTGATGGGGCTCTATGGCGCCTTTATCATCTGCACCCTTACGGCATTGTTCGGCGGCAGACCCGGCATGGTGTCCGGTGCGGCCGGCTCGATGGCGGTGGTGATCGTGGCGCTGGTGGTGCAACACGGTGTGGAATACCTGCTGGCGACGGTGTTGCTGGGCGGGTTGATCATGGTCGCCTTCGGCCTGCTGCGCCTGGGCAAGCTGGTGCGCATGGTGCCGCACCCGGTAATGCTAGGGTTCGTGAATGGCCTGGCGATCATCATTGCCCTGGCGCAGTTGGAGCATTTCAAGAGCGGTGAACACTGGCTCAGCGGCACGCCCCTGTACGTGATGATCGGCCTGGTGTTGGTGACCATGGCCATCGTCTACCTGTTGCCACGCATCACCCGCGCGGTGCCGCCTGCATTGGTGGCGATCCTCGGCGTGGGCCTGGCGGTGTACCTGCTCGGCCTGCCGACCCGCACCCTAGGCGACATGGCCCATATCGCTGGTGGCCTGCCCACCTTTGCCCTGCCGCAAGTCCCCTGGACCCTGGAAACCCTCGCCATCATCGCGCCGTACGCGTTCCTGATGGCCATGGTCGGCCTGCTGGAAACCCTGCTCACCCTGAATCTCACCGACGAAATCACCGAGACCCGTGGCTACCCGGACCGCGAAAGCGTAGCCCTGGGCGCGGCCAATATGGTCTCGGGCCTGTTTGGCGGCATGGGCGGTTGCGCGATGATCGGGCAAACCGTGATCAACCTCAGCTCCGGCGGGCGCGGGCGTTTTTCCGGGGTGTTTGCCGGGGTGATGATCCTGCTGTTCATCCTGTTCCTGTCGCCCTTTATCGAGCGGATCCCGCTGGCGGCGCTGGTGGGCGTGATGTTCGTGGTGTCGCAGCAGACCTTCGCCTGGGCGTCCTTGCGGGTGATCAACAAAGTGCCGTTGAATGACGTGCTGGTGATTATCGCGGTGACGGTGATCACCGTGTTCACCGACCTGGCCACGGCCGTGTTGTGCGGGATTGTGATTGCGGCGCTGAACTTCGCCTGGCAACAGGCGCGCGAGCTGTATGCCGATGAGCATCTGGAGGCCGATGGCAGCAAGCTCTATCGCCTGCATGGCACCTTGTTCTTTGCCTCGACCACGCCGTTCCTCAACCAGTTCGACCCGGCCAACGACCCGGCCCAGGTGACGCTGGATTGCCGTCACCTGAGCTTTGTCGACTATTCAGCGATTGCGGCGCTGATGACCCTGCGTGAGCGTTACACCAAAGCCGGCAAGCACCTGCGGGTACTGCATTTGTCGGAGCGCTGCAAGAAACTGCTCAAGCGCGCCCGGGTCCATCATGAGTAAGTGATCACGGCCCGACCAGGTCTTCGAGTTCCTGGGCGCGGGTCTGGGTCATGTCCAGCACGCAGCCGGAGCCGTTGACCTGGTCGATGGTGCCGCCGGTCGCGGAGCCGGCGAAGCCGCAGTTGGCATCACGGTATTTTATCCACAGGCGCTGCACGTCTTGCAGTTGCTGCTTGCGCGCACCTTCCTGGGCGGCGAGGGCGGTCTTGTAGGCCTTGTTCAGGCGCGTGTCCTGGACCTTGGCTTCCTTGGCGTTGCAATTGACCATGTCCGCGGTCGTGTCGGCGCTGTCCATGCATTTTTTCAACGCCGCGTTATCAGCGGCCGCAGCACTGCCGCACAGGGCGAGAAACAAAGCGCTGACGGCTAGGGATGTGCGAATCATGGTCGGTTTTCCTGGGCATGAGGGGAGGCGCATTCTATGACTCGATGGCGGCGTTTGAGTTTCCAGCATCTTCTGATCTTCATGTAAGAACACCCCCCGAATTTTCATAGGCGACCGTTGGGCATATCCCAGCGCGACAGCGCTTATCCGTGGGCGAAAATTACTTTCATAAAAATTGAAAATACTCTTCGGTAATGATTTATGAGTTTCACAACCAATTCGACGTGACCCTTTCCGAGGAGTACCGCATGGCCGCATCACCGGGCTTCGGGCTATTGGCATACGCTGCCATCGCCATCATTGCTTTGATCGTGCTGATAGCACGTTACCGGCTCAACCCGTTTATCGTCATCACCCTGGTGTCCATTGGCCTGGCGCTGATGGCCGGGATGCCGGCAGACACCATCATGGGCTCGTATGAAGCGGGCGTCGGCAAGACCCTGGGGCACATTGCCCTGGTGGTGGCGCTAGGCACCATGCTGGGCAAGATGATGGCCGAGTCAGGCGGTGCCGAGCAGGTGGCGCGCACGCTGATCAACCGTTTCGGCGAGCGCAATGCGCACTGGGCCATGGTGTGCATCGCCTTCCTGGTAGGGCTGCCGCTGTTTTTCGAGGTCGGTTTTGTGCTGCTGGTGCCGATTGCTTTTACCGTGGCGCGGCGTGTAGGCGTATCGATCCTGATGGTCGGTTTGCCGATGGTCGCCGGCCTGTCGGTGGTGCATGCGCTGGTGCCACCGCACCCGGCGGCGATGATGGCAGTGCTGGCGTACAACGCGTCGGTGGGGCAGACCGTGCTCTACGCCATCCTGATCGGTATTCCGACGGCAATCATCGCAGGTCCCGTCTACGCCAAATTCATCGTGCCGCGTATTCATCTGCCGGCGGAAAACCCGCTGGAACGCCAATTCATCGAGCGCGAACCGCGTACTCGCTTGCCGAGTTTCACGCTGACCATGGGCACCATCCTGTTGCCGGTGGTGCTGATGATGATCGGCGGTTGGGCCAACGTGATTTCCACGCCAGGCACCGGTTTCAATCAGTTCCTGTTGTTTATCGGTAACTCGGTGATCGCGCTGCTGGTGGCGACCCTTGTCAGCTTCTGGACCTTGGGTATCGCCCAAGGCTTCAACCGCGAATCGATCCTCAAGTTCACCAATGAATGCCTGGCGCCGACCGCGAGTATCACCCTGCTGGTGGGCGCGGGCGGCGGTTTGAATCGCATCCTGGTGGATGCGGGTGTGACCAACGAAATTCTCGGCCTGGCCCATGCTTTCCAGCTGTCGCCTTTGGTAATGGGTTGGCTGTTTGCCGCGCTGATGCGTATTGCCACGGGCTCGGCCACCGTCGCCATGACCACCGCGTCCGGCGTGGTAGCACCGGTTGCCATGGGCCTGGGTTATCCACACCCTGAATTGCTGGTGCTGGCCACCGGCGCGGGTTCGGTGATCTTTTCCCACGTGAACGACGGCGGCTTCTGGCTGATCAAGGAATACTTCAATATGACGGTGATCCAGACCTTCAAGACCTGGACCGTGTTGGAGACTCTGATTTCTGTTGTCGCCTTCGGTCTGACTTACGGCCTGTCTCTTGTTTTATGAGCCGCATTTTGTAACCGGAGAGCCCATGGACATCCTCTACCAGATCCGCGCCCGCCAGGACTCTTTCAGCGCTGGCGAAGGGCGTATCGCCAAACTGATGCTCGAGGACGTGGGCTTTGCCGCGTCGGCCAGCCTGGAAGCGTTGTCCCAGCGGGCCGAGGTCAGTACGGCCACCTTGTCGCGGTTCGCGCGCAGTGTGGGTTGCCGGGATCTGCGGGATTTGCGTCTGCAATTAGCCCAGGCCAGCGGGGTCGGCAGTCGCTTCCTCGACCCGGCGGGGTTGCCGGAGCAATCGGCGTTTCATCGGCAGATCCTGGGGGATATCGAGGCGACGTTGCGTCAGCACTTGTCGGGGTTCAACCAGGCGGGTTTTGTCGATGCGGTCAACCTGCTGGGCAAGGCGCGGATGATCCACGCGTTCGGCATGGGCGGCCCGTCGAGCCTGTGCAGCGATGAGTTGCAGGTGCGCCTGGTACGCCTGGGTTATCCGATTGCCGCCTGCCATGACCCGGTAATGATGCGCGTCACGGCGGCGACGCTGGGACCGGAGCATGCGTTGATCGTGTGCTCCCTGACCGGCCTCACCCCCGAGTTGCTGGACGTGGTGACGCTGGCACGCAACTACGACGCGCGCATTGTCGCCATCACCCTGGCCGAGTCGCCCCTGGCCCAGTTGGCGGACGTGCTGCTGCCGCTGCAACCGGCCGAAACCAGTTTTATCTACAAGCCCACTGCGGCGCGCTACGGAATGCTGCTGGCCATCGACTTGCTCGCCACCGAGTTGGCATTGGCCCTGCCGGACGACAACCAGGAACGCCTGCGCCGGATCAAGCTGGCCCTGGACGATTATCGCGGCGGCCCCGACAGCCTGCCGCTTGGAGACTGATATGAAGTACGACACGTTGATCCGCCAGGCGCTGATCATTGATGGCAGTAACACCCCAGGCTACGTCGCCGATGTTGGGCTGCGCGACGGGCGCATCGAGACGATCGGCGACTTGTCGACGGCTGTGGCCGAGCATGAAATCGAGGCGTGCGGACGTGTGCTGGCGCCGGGGTTTATCGACGTGCATACCCACGACGATACCGTGGTGATCCGCCATCCGCAGATGCTGCCCAAACTGAGCCAGGGTGTGACCACGGTGATTGTCGGCAACTGTGGCATCAGCGCGTCGCCGGTGACGTTGCGCAGTGATCCGCCGGATCCGATGAACCTGTTGGGCAGTGCTTCGGCGTTTGTGTATCCGCGTTTCACCGACTATCGCACGGCGATCGAGAACGCTCACCCGGCGGTCAACGTCGCAGCGTTGGTCGGCCATACGGCGCTGCGCAGCAACCACATGGATGACCTGCACCGCACTGCCTCAGCGGATGAAATTGCCGCCATGCGCGCGCAGTTGCAAGAGAGTCTCGAAGACGGTGCCCTTGGTTTATCCACAGGCTTGGCCTACGCCAGTGCATTCAATGCCGAGACCGATGAAGTGCTGCAACTGAGTGAAGCACTCACCGCATTCGGCGCGGTGTACACCACCCATTTGCGCAGTGAATTCGAGCCGGTGCTGGAGGCGATGGACGAGGCGTTCCTGATCGGCCGGCATGCCAAAGCGCCGGTGATCATTTCCCACCTCAAATGTGCCGGCGCCGGTAACTGGGGGCGTAGCCCGCAGTTGTTGGCGTCGCTGGAACTGGCGGCTAAAACCCATCCCGTGGGGTGTGATTGCTACCCCTATGCGGCGAGTTCTTCGACCCTGGATCTCAAGCAGGTGACTGACGCCTTTCGGATCACCATCACCTGGTCGACACCACACCCGGAAATGGGCGGGCGTGATTTGCAGGATATCGCCGCTGAGTGGGATGTTTCGTTGATGGACGCAGCCCGTCGGCTACAACCCGCAGGGGCGGTGTATTACGGGATGGATGAGGCGGATGTGCGACGGATCCTGGCGCATCCGTTGTCGATGGTCGGGTCGGATGGGCTGCCGGAAGATCCGTTCCCACATCCGCGTTTGTGGGGGGCGTTTCCACGGGTGCTGGGGCATTTCAGCCGGGATGTGGGGTTGTTCCCATTGCATACCGCCGTGCACAAGATGACGGGCCTTTCAGCCGCGCGTTTTGGCCTGGCGGAGCGGGGTGAAATCCGCGAAGGGCACTGGGCCGACCTGGTGTTGTTCGACCCGTTGCGCGTGCGCGATGTGGCGGACTTCAAGGAACCGCAACGCGCGGCCGAGGGCATCGATGGGGTGTGGATCAACGGCGTGCTGAGCTACAGCGACGGCCAAGCGAATGGTCAGCGGCCGGGCCGGTTCCTGGCACGCAGCGGGGATTTGCGTCGAGGTTTTTCGTCTCTATAGTGGGCGCTCATTTAAACGGAGCGGTTGCCATGCACTTAGGAAAAGTCATCCCCATCCTGCGGATTTTCGACGAGGCCAAGGCGCTGGAGTTCTACGTCGATTTCCTGGGGTTCAAGGTGGATTGGCAGCATCGTTTCGAGGCGAATTTTCCGTTGTACCTGCAAGTGTCTCTGGGTGAGTGCGTGCTGCATTTGACTGAGCATCATGGCGACGCCTCCCCGGGCGCGGCGGTGCGGATTCAGGCTCAGGGTGTGGACGCTTACCAGCAGCAATTGGTAGGCAAGGATTACCGGTATGCCAAGCCTGGGGTTGAGGAAACGCCTTGGGGATCGCGGGAGATGAGCATCAAGGACCCGTTTGGGAATCGGGTGGTGTTTGTCGAGGAAGGCGAGGGCTGAGGGGTAAATCGCAGGCAATAAAAAACCGCCTTAGTAGGGCGGTTTTTTTTTGCAATCCCAGTTTTCGGCTGGGGTTGCGATCTCAAAAGACGCATTGACCCGCAGGTGAATACTACCGCCGGTCACGTCATCACGCAAGACGGAAGGATAGTTGGCATGGAGCGCTTTTCGGCATTCTTTTCTCGCGTGATTCGACTGCAAAAGCTTGCAATGAATCTATCGATCAATACTGGATATTTGACCACTCTTTGAAACACCTTCAACGGGGATGTTGGTTAGGATCTTCCCCGTTCTGCGTTGGTCGCTTTTGGGTGGGCTGGGTCTGCGCGCGAATTCTGGACTGACCGCCACGGGCTAGTAATCCGTGCCGGATTGATGCGGAAGGACCATTAGCCCGGCCACCTCAAAGGACGCATTGACCCGCGTCCGAAGGCTCACGTGTTCCGGTAAGTGCGCTGGAGGTAAGGCCCAACTCACGGAGGGCCGAGTATGTCTAAGTTTGCACGACGTACGTGGAACCTCGTGGTGAACTGCCTGCGTGCTTATCACGTCTGGAAGTTCCTGCGGGACAGCTTCGATGACCGCTAAGGTCTGAGAAGTGGAGCCGCCCCGGTTTAGGCTGAGGCGGCTTTTTGGTTTCTTACACCCGGAAATGACTGACCATCTGCTGTAACTGACTACCCAGCCGCGCCAGTTCTACACTCGACTTGGCCGTCTCGTCACTCGCCGTAGCGGTCTGCTCCGACACATCCCGCACATTCACAATGCTGCGGCTGATCTCTTCAGCCACGGCGCTCTGCTGCTCGGCGGCGGCGGCGATCTGCTGGTTCATCGACTGGATATTCGACACCGTACGGGTGATGTTCTCCAGTGACACACCGGCCTTGCGCGTCAGCTCGACACTGCTGTCAGTGAGGCTGCGGCTGTTGTTCATCACGTTGGCCACTTGTTGGGTGCCGTTCTGCAAGCCGGCGACCAGGCCTTCGATTTCCTCGGTGGATTTTTGCGTGCGCTGGGCCAGGCCGCGCACCTCGTCGGCGACCACGGCAAACCCACGCCCGGCTTCACCAGCCCGCGCGGCTTCGATCGCCGCGTTGAGGGCCAGCAGGTTGGTCTGTTCGGCGACGGCCTTGATCACGTCCATCACACTGCCGATCTTGTTGCTCTCTTGTTGCAGGTGGGTCATGGCGTCGGTGGAACGCGCCACTTCAGCGGCCAGACGCTCGATCTGAGCGATGGCCTCGGCCACCACCTTGTCGCCTGCGCGGGCTTGGCCATCGGCATCGGCGGCCGCCTGGGAAGCTTGCTCCGCGTTGCGCGCCACTTCCTGCACGGTGGCAGTCATTTCGTGCATCGCGGTGGCGACCTGGTCGGTCTCGATCTTCTGACTGTTTACGCCGGCGCTGGTCTGCTCGGTCACGGCCGACAGTTCTTCGGCGGCGCTGGCGATCTGTGTCACGCCGTCACGAATACCGCTGATCAACTCACGCAAGGTGGTGCCCATGCGCTGGATACCTTGTTGCAACACGCCCAGTTCATCGCGACGAGTGACCTGGATGTTGTGGCTCAAGTCGCCGGAGGCAATGCGCTCCACCACCGCCAGGGTTTCCTGGATCGGGCGGGTGATCTGGCGGGTGATGACCCATGCTGCGATGACGCCAACCAACAGGGCCAACAAGGTGCTGATCAGTTGAAGGCTGCGGGCCTGGGCGCTTTCTGCGTCGCGGCGGGTCAGTTGGATGTCATACAGTTTGTCGCTGATCGTGACGATATCAGCGCCCTGAGTGGTCATTTCGGCGCGGGCAGTGACGATGTTGGCGTTGGCTGCCTTGTAGTTCTGAACGGCGCTGCGATAGGCGCCCAGGGCCGTTTCCAATGCGGTCAGCGCGCTTTGCTGGCTGGCGCCGAATGCGGCGCTGAGGTCTTTCACGCCGGCGATGGCTTTTTCAATCTGTGCAGCCGCGCGTGCTTCGGTCTCCGGGCTGACGTTACCGGTGTAGCCGCGTACTTCGTAGCGAGCCAACTGGAACTGCATCTTGGCGTCGGCCACCGCCTGGAACTGTGCCAGGTGCTCCGAACTGTCGGGCATTTGCTTCACGCTGGTTTCCAATGCGTTGATCTGCGCATTGGCGATATCCGCCTTGTCGCCCATCACCTGGCGCGAGGCGTTGCCGTTACGGTAGGCCTCGCGCATTTTGTTCAGCGACTGCTGGTAAGCGGTGATGATGGACTTTTGCTCGTTGAGCAGCTTGAGGTTTTCCGGGCTTTTGAAGCTGTCGAGCAGCTTCTGTTGCTGGGCAGCGAACGCATCCAGGTTGGTCTGTACGTTCTGGGCCACGGCTTCATCGCCGTTGGCGAGCATGTACTGCAGGCGCACGATACGCAGCTTGGTCAACGACGCATTGAGCTGAGTGATGTCGCTCATCCAGTTGCTGCGATCAATCAGGCCGCCCAGGCTGGTCCAGCCGGTCAGGGCCAGGATCGAGGTGAGGACCAGTACCAGGCCGAAGCCCAGGCCCAGTTTGAGATTGACGCTAATGTTGCCGAACCAGCTATTCATCGAATGCTCCGCAAGAATGATGGGGGGTGCTGGACGGTTATTGGTTTTGGAGCCAGCTGCTGTGTAGGGCTGTATCGGCGGCAGGTGTTGAATCTGAAATGCTAATTCGTAAGGTGCGACGAAGGGTCGCCGCCGCAGTGGCTGGCCGGGGAGGGGGCTGATCTTGGGCCGGTCTTGTGTGCTAGTCTGCGGGCCCTTTTAGTTCTGGATTGCGCGGGAAACCGTGTTGTCCTACAGCGGAGCCTCTTCATGTCCGAAGTTAATCTGTCCACCGACGAAACCCGCGTCAGCTACGGTATCGGCCGTCAGTTGGGCGACCAACTGCGCGACAACCCGCCACCGGGTGTGAGCCTGGACGCAATCCTGGCCGGCCTGACCGACGCCTTCGCCGGTAAGCCAAGCCGTGTTGACCAAGAGCAAATGGCTGCCAGCTTCAAGGTTATCCGCGAAGTCATGCAAGCCGAAGCGGCTGCCAAGGCTGAAGCGGCTGCTGGCGAAGGCCTGGCTTTCCTGGCTGAAAACGCCAAGCGTGATGGCATCACCACTCTGGCTTCCGGCCTGCAATTCGAAGTGCTGACCGCCGGTGACGGCGCTAAGCCGACCCGTGAAGATCAAGTGCGCACTCACTACCACGGCACCCTGATCGACGGGACTGTGTTCGACAGCTCCTACGAGCGCGGCCAGCCTGCGGAATTCCCGGTGGGCGGCGTGATCGCCGGCTGGACCGAAGCCCTGCAACTGATGAATGCCGGCAGCAAATGGCGCCTGTACGTGCCGAGCGAACTGGCTTACGGCGCTCAAGGCGTTGGCAGCATCCCGCCGCACAGCGTTCTGGTGTTTGACGTCGAGCTGCTCGACGTTCTGTAAGACCTGCTGATTACTGCGCCTGGCTTTATGTGGGAGCCGGGCTTGCCCGCGATGCCGGCGACTCGGTCTGATGTCTTACCGAGTTGATGCCATCGCAGGCAAGCCAGCTCCCACATAAAGCAGGTGCATTCAACCTCGCTCATGGATGGAACTTGCCATTCAGCTCTGTCGCCGGGCGCAACGCTCGGGCATAGCAGAACAGAAACAGATTGCGCACCACTTCCTTCAACACGCCAGGTTCGCTCGAACTCAGCCCATTGACGTCCAGGTCGCCCTGGTCCTGCAGTTCATTCAGCGCTTCTTCTTCCAGCACGGCACAGACTTCACCGGTTTCCCGATGCAGGATCCGCAGGTAAGGCTGTGGGCGGTCCAGCCAGGCATCTATCAAATAAGTCATGGGTCTCATCTCCTTGATGGGTTTCAATGAGAATAATTCTTATTCGTAGAATAGCAAGTGCCTATTGGCGGTTTCTGGGTTTTTCTGTGTGGATATTGCGCGGGATCAAACGGGAGGGCGAAACGCCATCCCGCGGCGGGCGCGGGATGGGGGGCAGCATATTCAGACTTTGCGCACGAATTCGGACTTGAGCTTCATGGGGCCGATACCGTCGATCTTGCAGTCGATATCGTGGTCGCCGTCGCACAGGCGGATGTTCTTGACCTTGGTGCCCACTTTGACGACCAGAGAAGTGCCCTTGACCTTGAGGTCCTTGATCACGGTGATGGTGTCGCCGTCCTGCAGGACGTTGCCCACAGAATCTTTCTTCACGGTGTCGTCGCTAGCCGGTTCGGCCTCGCCATTGGCGGACCACTCATGGGCGCATTCCGGGCAGATCAGCTGGGCGCCGTCTTCGTAGGTGTATTCGGAATTGCATTTCGGGCAGGGTGGCAACGTGCTCACTAAGGCTCCTTGAGAGTCAGGATGGCTAAAGGGCGCACATTATATAGGGTTTTGCAGTCTTACAGGTTGTATGAAATCTAAATGTGGGAGGGGCCCCTCCCACATAGGCCGCGCTTTAGTGAGTACGCGCGACCGCGAACTCACTCAGCTCGACCAGGGCGTCGCGGTATTCGCTGGCGGGCAGGGCTTCCAGGCACTGGATGGCACGGGCCACGTAGTCACGCGCCAGTTGTGCGGTGTACTCCAGCGAACCCGAGGCTTCCACGGCGGCACGGATGGCCTCCAGGTCTTCGATCCCGCCTTTCTGGATCGCCTTGCGCACCAAGGCGGCCTGTTCCGGCGTGCCTTCGCGCATGGTGTAGATCAGCGGCAGGGTCGGCTTGCCTTCGGCCAGGTCATCACCGACGTTCTTGCCCAGGGTTTCAGCGTCGCCCTTGTAGTCGAGCAGGTCGTCGACCAATTGGAACGCCACGCCCAGGTGGTCTCCAAAGGTGCGCAGGGCTTCGGCCTGTTCGGCCGTTGCGCCGCACAGCGCGGCGGCGCTGTGGGTGGAGGCTTCGAAGAGCATCGCGGTTTTGCCGCGAATCACTTCCATATAGGTTTCTTCGGTGGTGCTGGCGTCGCGGACCTTCGACAGTTGCAGCACTTCGCCTTCGGCGATGATGCGGGTGGCCTGTGAAAGAATCTTCATCACCGGCATCGAGCCGAGTTCAACCATCATTTCGAACGAGCGCGAGTACAGGAAGTCGCCCACCAGCACACTAGGGGCGTTGCCCCACATGGCATTGGCGGTCTCGCGGCCACGGCGCATGCCGGACATGTCGACGACGTCGTCATGCAGCAGGGTGGCGGTGTGCAGGAATTCGATAGTGGCGGCCAGCAGGCGCAGGTCATCGCCTTCGCGACCCAGGGCCTTGCCGCACAGCAGCACTAATAAAGGACGCAGGCGCTTACCGCCCGCCGACGTAATATAGTCACCAATTTTGGAGACCAGCGGCACTTTAGACGTCAGCTGCTGCTTGATGATGCCGTCGACGGCGCTAAAATCGTCCGCGACCGCGCGGTAGAAAGCTTGGGGTTGCATCAGCGACAGTCGCTCCAGAAGGGTTGCGCGGCATGCTAGGACCCACGCCCCGTAGTGTCAAGGCGCGATAGACGGCCACTTGCAACGCATCAAAGCCTTGCGTACAATCGCGCACCCTGAACTTCCTGGGCAGCACCTGCCTTACGCAATTGCATTCGGGACGTCCATCCCATGCAGCCATGCCAGCCAATACCTCTTCTTATAAAGCGCTGGGTGAGCAGGATTATCGGAGAAATACCATGTCGTACGCAGTAATTGTTACTGGTGGCAAGCAATACAAAGTCGCCCCAGGTGAATACCTGAAGATCGAAAAACTGGAAGTCGCTACCGGCGAATCCGTTACTTTTGATCGCGTTCTGTTGGTCGCCAATGGCGATGACGTGAACATCGGCGCTCCAGTTGTTGCTGGCGCTACCGTTGTGGCTGAAGTGATCTCCCAAGGTCGTCACGATAAAGTCCGCATCATCAAGTTCCGTCGTCGTAAGCACCACATGAAGCGTATGGGCCACCGCCAGTGGTACACCGAGATCAAAATCACCGGTATTCAGGCTTAATTTCAGCCTAATTCCTCACTAGGAGAATTGACTCATGGCACACAAAAAAGCTGGTGGTAGTACCCGTAACGGTCGCGACTCAGAAGCCAAACGCCTTGGCGTGAAGATGTATGGCGGCCAGAAAATCATTCCGGGCAACATCATCGTGCGTCAGCGCGGCACCCAATTCCACGCCGGTTACGGTGTTGGCATGGGTAAAGATCACACCCTCTTCGCGAAAATCGAAGGCGTGATCAAGTTTGAAGTAAAAGGCGCGTTCAACCGCCGTTACGTGAGCGTTGTCGCAGCTTAATTGCGAGATCGCTGGAAAAGCCCTGTCTTGCGACGGGGCTTTTTCGTTTGTGGAGTGAGTCTCTTGCAAAGCTGTTTGTAATGGGCTCAGGCGCTGGTTTGCGGTCGCTGATTGAGGTCGCTGCGCTCATTTTTGCAAGAGTCTTATGTCTTGGTTCTTTAAGCTCGTCCATGCGACGAGAGGCGTTTTGTTATGAAGTTCGTTGATGAAGTTTCCATCCGAGTAAAAGCAGGCGACGGCGGTAACGGTTGCATGAGTTTCCGTCGCGAAAAGTTCATCGAAAACGGTGGCCCCAACGGCGGTGACGGCGGTGACGGCGGTTCCATCTACATGATGGCCGACGAAAACCTCAACACCCTGGTCGACTACCGTTACACCCGGCACTTCGATGCCGAGCGTGGCTCCAACGGCGGCAGCACCGACTGCACCGGTAAAAAAGGCGAAGACCTGGTACTGCGCGTACCGGTCGGTACCACGATTATCGATTCTGCGACCCAGGAAGTGATCGGCGACCTGACCAAGGCTGGCCAGAAGCTGATGGTTGTACAGGGCGGCTGGCACGGTCTGGGTAACACCCGATTCAAGTCCAGTACCAACCGTGCGCCACGCCAGACCACGCCAGGCAAGCCGGGCGAGCAGCGTGACCTCAAGCTGGAAATGAAAGTACTCGCTGACGTGGGCCTGCTGGGCCTGCCGAACGCTGGTAAAAGTACCTTCATTCGCTCGGTTTCGGCCGCCAAGCCGAAAGTCGCCGACTACCCGTTCACCACCCTGGTGCCAAACCTCGGTGTGGTCAGCGTCGACCGTTGGAAAAGCTTTGTGATCGCCGACATTCCCGGCTTGATCGAAGGCGCCTCCGATGGCGCCGGCCTGGGGATTCGCTTCCTCAAACACTTGTCGCGTACCCGTTTGCTGTTGCACCTCGTCGACATGGCGCCGCTGGATGACACCAGCGCACCGGACGCCGCCGAAGTGATCGTCAGCGAGCTGACCAAGTTCAGCCCGGCCCTGGCTGAGCGTGATCGTTGGTTGGTGCTGAACAAGTGCGACCAGATCCTGGAAGAAGAGCACGAAGAGCGCGTCAAGGAAATCGTTGACCGCCTGGAGTGGGAAGGTCCGGTCTACGTGATCTCGGCCATCGCCAAAGAAGGCACCGAGCGCCTGACCCGTGACATCATGCGCTACCTCGAAGACCGCGCCGACCGCCTGGCGGCCGATCCGGTGTTCAAGGCCGAACTGGCTGAGCTCGATCAACAGATCGAAGACGAAGCCCGCGCCCAGTTGCAAGCGCTGGACGACCAGCGTGCCCTGCGCCGCAGCGGCGTGAAGTCGGTCCATGACATCGGTGACGACGATTGGGACGAAGAAGACGTGGATGATGAAGACGGTCCTGAAATCATTTACGTGCGCGACTGAGTCGTTGCGATAAACTTGAACGCCGCTCCTGTTAGAGCGGCGTTTTAGTATCCGGGTTTAACGTTATGGGCCGCGCTGGGTCGCGCAGCCCTCAATCTAAGGTTGAAGATGATGCGGAGCAAAGTGACAGGTGCGCAGCGCTGGGTCGTAAAGATCGGCAGTGCGTTGCTGACGGCGGATGGCAAGGGGCTCGATCGTGCAGCCATGAGCGTCTGGGTCGAGCAGATGGTGGCCTTGCATGAGGCCGGTGTGGAGTTGGTGCTGGTGTCGTCCGGAGCGGTTGCCGCCGGGATGAGCCGCCTCGGCTGGACTGCGCGACCCAGCGCGATGCACGAACTGCAAGCCGCCGCCGCCATCGGTCAGATGGGCCTGGTGCAAGCCTGGGAATCCAGCTTTGCCGAGCACGGCCGGCACACGGCGCAGATCCTGCTGACCCACGACGACCTGTCCGACCGCAAGCGTTACCTCAACGCCCGCAGCACTCTGCGCGCGCTGGTGGAACTCAAGGTTATCCCGGTGATCAACGAAAACGACACCGTGGTCACTGACGAAATCCGCTTTGGCGACAACGACACCTTGGCCGCCCTGGTGGCCAACCTGGTGGAAGCTGACCTGCTGGTGATCCTCACCGACCGAGACGGCATGTTCGACGCTGACCCGCGCAACAACCCCGAAGCCCAACTTATTTATGAGGCTCGCGCCGATGACCCGGCGTTGGACGCCGTGGCCGGCAGTGTTGGCGGCGCCCTGGGCCGCGGCGGCATGCAGACCAAGCTGCGTGCGGCGCGCCTGGCGGCGCGTTCCGGCGCCCACACCATCATCATTGGCGGGCGCATCGAGCGCGTGCTGGACCGGCTCAAGGCGGGCGAGCGCATCGGTACGCTGTTGTCGCCGGAACGCGGCATGCTGGCGGCGCGCAAACAATGGCTGGCCGGTCATCTGCAAACCCGTGGCACCCTGGTGTTGGACGATGGCGCCGTATCGGCGTTGTCCCAAGGCAACAAGAGCCTGCTGCCGGTCGGCGTCAAGCTGGTGCAGGGCAGCTTCCGCCGGGGCGAGATGGTGGTGTGCGTGGCGCCGGACGGTCGTGAGATTGCCCGTGGCCTGGCCAACTACAGCGCCCTTGAAGCCCAGAAAATCATTGGACAATCCTCCGATGCGATTGTCGGACTACTAGGTTACATGGCCGAACCAGAGCTGGTTCACCGCGATAACCTGATCCTGGTCTAACCAAAGGAATACACGATGCGCGTAATGAAGGGATTGCTCGGCCTGCTGCTGGTCATGCCGCTGTTGGCCTCGGCTGAAGAAATCGGTCAGGTGTCGACAGTGTTCAAGTTTGTCGGCCCCAACGACCGGATCGTGGTTGAAGCCTTCGATGACCCCAAGGTCGACGGCGTGACCTGCTACCTGTCGCGTGCCAAGACCGGCGGCGTGAAAGGCGGCCTGGGCCTGGCCGAAGACCGCGCCGAAGCCTCGATTGCCTGCCGTCAGGTCGGCCCGATCCGCTTCAAGGGCGAGCTCAAGGACGGCGACGAAGTGTTCAAGGAACGCACCTCCCTGGTGTTCAAGACCATGCAGGTGGTGCGCTTCCTCGACAAGAAGCGCAACACCCTGGTTTACCTGGTGTACAGCGACCGCCTGATCGAAGGCAGCCCGCAAAACGCCGTGACCGCCATTCCGATTTTGCCCTGGCCGACCGCTCAGTAACTCGCGGGCGGGTTTTGCAATCGGCGTCTATGATTGCAGGCTTGCGAGTTGTAATCTCGACGTGCCGCAATGCGAAGAACATGGGATATCTGGAGTTCGTCATGAGTGCTTTCCACGACCTGAAACTCAAAGCTTTGGACGGACAAGAGCTACCGCTGGCGCCCTTCAAGGGGCAAGTGGTGCTGGTGGTCAACGTGGCCTCCAAATGTGGTTTGACCCCGCAATACGCCGCGCTGGAGAACCTCTACCAGCAGTACAAGGACCAGGGGTTTACCGTGCTTGGCCTGCCGTGCAATCAGTTTGCCGGTCAGGAACCGGGCACCGAGGAAGAAATCCAGGCGTTCTGTAGCCTGAATTACGGGGTGACCTTCCCGTTGGGCAGCAAGCTTGAGGTCAACGGGCCTGATCGTCATCAGCTGTACCGCCTGCTGGCGGGCGAGGGGGCCGAGTTTCCTGGGGACATCACCTGGAATTTCGAGAAGTTCCTGCTGGGCAAGGATGGGCGGGTGCTCGCACGCTTTTCCCCGCGTACTGCGCCGGATGATCCGACGATCGTCCAGGCCATCGAAAAAGCCCTGGCCTGAAGACGTCCAGGAGGCTTTTGTGGTGAGCGGGCTTGTCCCGCGCTGGGTGGCGAAGCCGCCCTAAAATCAGACGCCGCATTTCTAGACAGAACGCGGCGTTTTTACTGGGGCGGCTTCGGGGCAAGCCCGCTCACTTCAGGTTAGCGGCAACCGGTTGTGCCACTTTTACCCCTTAATCACCCAGATCAATAGTGCTATCCACCACCTTGCGCTCCCCATATTATCCACATCATAAACCCCGTCTTTCGTGGAGTGCCCCATGCCCGTCCAAGCCTTGTTCAAACCCTTCCAGCTCGGTGCGTTGCAACTGTCGACCCGCGTCGTCATGGCACCGATGACCCGCTCGTTCTCGCCGGGTGGCGTTCCCAACTCCAAAGTCATCGAGTACTACCGTCGCCGCGCCGCTGCCGGCGTAGGCCTGATCATCACCGAAGGCACCGTGGTCGGTCATCAAGCCTCGAATGGCTACCCCAATGTGCCGCACTTCTACGGTGAAGCCGCGCTGGCTGGCTGGAAAAAAGTCGTCGACGCGGTACACGCCGAAGGCGGCAAGATCGTCCCGCAGTTGTGGCACGTGGGCAGCGTGCGCCGCATCGGCACCGAGCCGGATGCCAGCGTGCCGGCCTATGGCCCGATGGAAAAACTCAAGGATGGCAACGTGGTCGTGCACGGCATGACGCATCAAGACATCAAGGAGGTCATCAACGCCTTCGCCCAAGCCGCCAAGGATGCCCAGAGCATCGGCATGGACGGCGTTGAGATCCACGGCGCCCATGGCTATCTGGTCGACCAGTTCTTCTGGGAAGGTAGCAACCAGCGTACCGACGAGTACGGTGGCAGCCTGGCCAACCGGTCGCGTTTCGCCATTGAGCTGATTCAGGCCACCCGCGCTGCCGTGGGTCCGGACTTCCCGATCATCTTCCGGTTCTCCCAGTGGAAGCAGCAGGATTACACCGCGCGCCTGGTGCAAACCCCCGAGGCGCTGGGCGAGTTTCTCAAGCCATTGTCTGAAGCGGGTGTGGATATTTTCCACTGCTCCACCCGTCGTTTCTGGGAGCCAGAGTTCGAAGGTTCCGACCTCAACCTGGCCGGCTGGACCCGGCAGCTCACCGGCAAGCCGACCATTACTGTAGGCAGCGTCGGCCTGGATGGCGAGTTCCTGCAGTTCATGGTCAACACCGACAAGGTCGCGCAACCGGCGAGCCTGGAGAAGTTGCTGGAGCGCCTGAACAACGACGAGTTCGACCTGGTAGCCGTGGGCCGTGCCCTGCTGGTGGACCCGGACTGGGCGGTGAAGGTGCGCGAAGGTCGCGAGAGCGACATCCTGCCATTCAGTCGTGAGGCGTTGACGACCCTGGTGTAAGTGGCAACAGGGCGGGCACCGGGTGCCCGTCCTTGCATACCCCGCGCAGCTGGCGCTCGAACTGCTCGATAATCGCCGGCCACCCCTGGCGACTCGCATGCTGGCGCGCGTTCAGGCGCATACGGCGCAGGCTTTCAGCGTCTTCCAGCAGCCAGTTGGCCGCCTCGCAAAACGCATTCTCATCCCCAGGCATCGCCAGCACGCCGTTGTAGCCATGGCGGATATGCTGGGTCGCCGCTGCCTGATCGTAGGCCACCACACCCAACCCCGACGCCATCGCTTCCAGCACCACGTTGCCGAAGGTTTCAGTCAGGCTGGGAAACAGGAACACATCGCCTGACGCGTAATGCCGTGCCAGTTCTTCGCCGCGCAAGGTGCCGCAGAAAATCGCCTCTGGCAGTTCCTTTTCCATCGTCGCGCGTTGCGGGCCATCGCCGACGATGATCAGCTTCATCTGACGCAGGGGATAGGTGTCTTGCAAGGCCTCGAAGCAGCGCTTTAGCAGGCCCAGGTTTTTTTCCTGGGCCAGTCGGCCCACATAGAGCACTGCGGTCTGCTCACTGTTCAGTGCCCAACTTTCACGCAGCGCGTTATCGCGTTTGGCGGGATGAAACAGTTGGCTGTCCACCCCGCGCGCCAACATCCCCAGACGCTCGAAATGCTTGCGTTCCAGCTCCAGGCGCTGGCTGGCGCTGGGTACCAGGGTCAGCGTCGAACGGTTGTGGAACCAGCGCAGATAGTGAGTGACCATCCGGCTCAACAGGCTCATGCCATATTGGTTCGAGTACTGCTGGAAGTTGGTGTGAAAGCCGCTGACCACGCTGATCCCCAGGCGTCGAGCCGCGCGCAGGGCAGACAAACCCAGCGGGCCTTCGGTGGCGATGTACAGCACGTCCGGGCGCTGACGGGTCCAGCGCCGCAGCAACTTGTGCATCGACGACTGCCCCCATTGCAGCCCCGGATAACCCGGCAGCGGCCAGCCACGGCACAGCAGCAGGGCGTCGTCGCTGGGGCGGCTCTGGTCGACACCTTGGCGCGGGCGCACCAGTTCGACTTGATGGCCGCGGGCCCGCAACCCCTCGCACAGGCGACCCAGGGTATTGGCCACCCCGTTGATCTCTGGCGGGAAGGTTTCGGTAATGAGGGTGATGTGAAGCGAAGCTGTCGTCATGACCCACAGTGTCACCGCGGGCCATGTCGTCATTGTGTCATCGAGATGATGGATTTATGACTGGGTTATCTTTTGCTGCTGCGCCATCGCTTCGGCACCTTGCTCACGCACCCAGAACAACGTCGCCCCAGCCACCGCTGCCGGCATCATCAGCAGGTTGACCACCGGTACCAGCAGCACCAGGTAAACAATCCCGCCGAAGCTCATGCTCTGCCAGCGTTTCTGGCGCAGCCAGGCGAGCATCTCGTTCCAGCCAAGCTTGTGGTTGTCCGCTGGGTAGTCGATGTATTGGATCGCCATCATCCACACGCCGAACAGCAGCCACAGCGGGGCGGCGATCAGGTTGACCACTGGTATGAACGACAGGATAAACAGGCCGATGGCCCGTGGCAGGAAGTAACCCAGCTTGCGCATTTCCCGGGCCAGTGTGCGCGGGACCATGGCGATCAACTCGCCCCAGCTGAAGGCCGGGAAGTCATCGGTGCCGCGTACCACCACTTCCACTTTCTCCGAGAGAAAACCGTTGAAGGGCGCGGCGATGATGTTGGCCAGCATGGTGAAGGTGAAAAACACCATCAGTACCACCAGTACGACAAACAGGGGCCAGAGTAGGTAATTCAAAAAGCTCAGCCAAGTCGGCAGCGTCGGCATCAGATGATCGACCCACAGGCTGAACTGATGACCGGCGAAATAGATCAAGCCGACGAACAGCACCAGGTTGATCGCCAGCGGCAACAGCACAAACAGACGCAGGCCGGGGCTCAACACCAGTTTGAGGCCTTCACGCAGGTATTGCGGGCCGGAAAGAGCGGGGGCGGGCATGGAGAACTCCGAACAAAGTGACGAACGCGCCGACCTTACCGGCTTTGTTTAACAGGCGAAAGCGGCGACATCAGTGGTAACAAAGGTGTTGATCAACATCGGTAACTGAATAGAGACCACCTATGAGCTGGATTGTTATTCCGTATTTCCTTAATCTTGCCCCCCTCGATACGCTGCACCCATTATTTTTCAGGGTCTGCGAGTTGAAGCCTTCCCCAAGTGCTTCGTGGTCCCTTTTTTATTCCAGCCGCCTTGTAGTCCGGGCGGTCGATAGGAGTGAGTCATGTCTGATACCCGTCATTCGCGAGTGATTATCCTGGGTTCCGGCCCTGCCGGTTACAGCGCTGCGGTCTACGCTGCCCGGGCCAACCTGAAGCCGCTGCTGATCACTGGCATGCAGGCGGGTGGTCAACTGACCACCACCACCGAAGTCGACAACTGGCCGGGCGACGTCCACGGTCTGACCGGCCCGGTGCTGATGGAACGCATGAAAGAACACGCCGAACGTTTCGAAACCGAGATCGTGTTTGACCACATCAACCAGGTCGACTTCTCCAAAAAGCCTTACAGCCTGACCGGCGACAGCGGCGTTTACACCTGCGACGCGCTGATCATCGCCACCGGCGCCAGCGCCCGCTACCTCGGCCTGCCGTCGGAAGAGGCGTTCATGGGCAAAGGCGTTTCGGCCTGCGCGACCTGTGATGGTTTCTTCTACCGCAACAAGCCAGTCGCCGTAGTCGGTGGCGGCAACACGGCCGTGGAAGAAGCGCTGTACCTGGCCAACATCGCCAGCACCGTGACCCTGGTTCACCGCCGCGAGACCTTCCGCGCCGAGAAGATCCTGATCGACAAGCTGCATGCCCGTGTCGCTGAAGGCAAGATCATCCTCAAGCTCAACGCCACCCTGGACGAAGTCCTGGGCGACAACATGGGCGTGACCGGTGCCCGCCTGAAGAACAACGACGGCAGCTTCGACGAACTGAAAGTCGACGGCGTGTTCATCGCTATCGGCCACACCCCGAACACTTCGCTGTTCGAAGGCGTGCTGGAAGCCAAAGACGGTTACCTGGTGGTGCAGGGCGGTCGTGAAGGTAACGCGACGGCCACCAACATCGAAGGTATCTTCGCTGCCGGTGACGTGGCCGACCACGTCTACCGCCAGGCCATCACCTCGGCTGGCGCCGGCTGCATGGCGGCACTGGATGCCGAGCGTTATCTCGACGGCCTGCAGAACGCTTCGTTCTGAACCCGTTGAACTAAAAAAACCGGCTGAAAGGCCGGTTTTTTTATGTCCGCTGTTATCCGCTGTAGGAGCCGGCTTGCCGGCGATAGCGGTGTGTCAGTTACCACCGCTATCGCGGGCAAGCCCGGCTCCCACACTGACCAGGTTTTCAAATTGATTTAGCGGCGTGTCAGAGGTTGCTGGTCAAATTTCACACCGGCCAACCCATGGGCGATCAGCGCACGGATGTTGCCGTGATCACTGCCCTCAGGCGTCGCCACTACCGAGCGGTAATGCTCACCAAACGCCAGCAATGCTTCCTGGTCGCTCAGACCTTCCAGCAACGCCAAGCCCAAGGTCTTGCACGACCCTTCGTTCTGCCCCGCGGCATTTTCCACGTCGCCATTGGTAAAGGCTTGCGGCTGGTAGTCATAACCGGCAGCCACAAACGCCAAGGTATCGGCAAAAACATGTTTGCCACTGTTGAGGCTGGCGCGCAGGGTGTTCAAATCAGTCATGGGTTTTTCCTTTGGCGAACGCAGCCTGTTGGTCGGCGCTGGCTTCTTTCTGGTATTGGGCTTTCCACTCGGCGTACGGCATGCCGTACACCACTTCACGGGCGTCATCGAGGCTCAGCTCGATCTGGCGCTCGTCGGCCTCGGCCTTGTACCACTTGGACAAGCAGTTGCGGCAGAAGCCCGAGAGGTTCATCAGGTCGATGTTCTGCACATCCTTGCGGCTGTCCAGATGCGCCACCAGTCGGCGGAAGGCGGCGGCTTCAAGTTCGAGACGTTGTTGGTCGTTCATAGGGCTCACTGACAATTCAGGGGTTAGCGGCTGGCCGCCAGGGTAATCGAAACCGATTCGGCAAAGCGCAGTGCATGGGGCTTGTCCACTTCGACCTCGGCGTACAGCACCGACTCATTGCTCATCACCAGGTCCAGCAGTTCCTGGGTCAGGCGCTCCAGCAGGGCAAAGCGGTTGCCCTCGACGTGGGCGATGATCGCCTTGGTGATGGTGCGGTAGTTCAGCGCATGATCAATGTCATTGTCGCGTACGGCTTCCTGGGCGGCATACAGGATGGTCAGGTTGATCAGCACATCCTGCTTGTTGAGGATCTCGTCCTCGTTGATGCCGATGTACGTGCGCAGGCACAGGTCCTTGACCCGGATGCGCGCCATGCCTGGTTGAAGTTGTGGCATTGCTACTTGCTCCGTCCGATCAGTTGCAGGAACTCCATGCGCGTGGTGTTCGACTCGCGGAACGCGCCGAGCATCACCGAGGTGTTCATGGTTGAATTCTGTTTTTCCACACCGCGCATCATCATGCACATGTGCTTGGCTTCGATCACCACGGCCACGCCGGCGGCCTGGGTCACGTCCTGGATCGCGTCGGCGATCTGCCGCGTGAGGTTTTCCTGGATCTGCAGGCGCCGGGCGAACATATCGACGATGCGCGCCAGCTTCGACAGGCCCAGCACCTTGCCGGTGGGGATATAGGCCACATGGGCCTTGCCGATGAAGGGCAGCAGGTGGTGCTCGCACAGCGAGTACAACTCGATGTCCTTGAGGATCACCATCTCGTCATTGTCGGAGGTGAACAGCGCACCGTTGACGATCTCTTCCAGGTTTTGCTCGTAGCCGTGACACAGGTACCGCATGGCCTTGGCGGCGCGCTTGGGAGTGTCGAGCAAGCCTTCGCGTTCCGGGTCTTCGCCCAGGCCTTTGAGGATCTCGCGGTAATGGTGGGGCAGGGTCATACAACATCCTCACAAACGGCTACTTGATATGCCGCCCGCCGTTGACGGTCAGGGTGGTACCGGTGACATAAGGGTTATCCAGCAGGTAACGCACGCTCTGATAGATCACCTCGGGTCCGGGCTCGATGCCCAGTGCCGACTTGGCCAGCACCTTGGCGCGGTAGGCTGCGTCGTCGCCTTCGTTGAACATCACCATTGCCGGGGCGATGCCGTTGACCTTGATCGACGGCGCGAACTGCGCGGCAAATGACAGCGTGAGGCTGTCGAGGCCGGCCTTGGTGGCGCAATAGGCAATGTGCTGGCGGCTGCCCTTGCGCACCACGTCATCGCTGATGTGCACGATGTCTGCGGGAGAAGAGCGTTGCAGCAAAGGTGAACAATGCAGGTTGATCAGATACGGCGCAAGCATGTGCACGCTGAACATGTCGGTAAAGGCGCGACTTTCTTCGTCGGGCGTTTCGGCGATCCAGGCCGAGGCGTTGTGGATGATCGCGCGCAGGCGTTGGGTATGGGTGTTCAGTTCAGCGATAAACGCCAGGATGCCGGCCTCGCTGGAGAAATCGGCAAACACCCCAATCGCTCCGCGTTCGCGTAGGGCCTGTACGCCGGGCCGCTCGCTGCGGTAGCTGAAAATCACCGGATAGCCGTCGTCCAGCAGGCGCTGGGCGCAATGCAGACCGACACGCTGGCCGGCGCCGGTGATCAGGATCGGGGCGTTCGTTGCAGTCATGGGAGGCTCGAGTCGCTGGCAGATTGAAACTATACCAGCGACCGGGCGCCCCTGTACTCAAGCAGCGGCTTCGCTGGCCTTGCGCGGGGTCGGAACAGGATGCAGCCAATTGGCCAACAGATGGGTCGACAGCGGGATGAACCAGTACACCATCAGCGGCGTAAGGGCCATTGTGCTGACCAGAACTCGCGGCGCCAGGTCGAGCTCGCTGAGCAGCGGTCCGAGGACAAAGTTGAACAGCAGTGACACTGGGAAAAATGCCAACCAGATCGCCACCGCCTGCTTCCAGCGTGGTGGGCGGGCGCCGACTGCGCCGAACCAGCCATCGATACCGCGTACGCGGTGCTCGGACGGGTCGGCAAACAGCTCGCTGCCACGGCTCAACCAGGCACTGCGGGACGCCGAAAACTCCCAGGCATGCAGGGTCTTTTCATCGGCAAAGCGGAAAATGATCTGGAATTCATCATCGTTGGGCGGCGGTGCAAGGACACCTGAGCCCAGGTAGCCGGGAAAGTCTGTGGCCAATTGCTCGCCTTCGCGCAGCCAGGCCATCAGTTCTTCGTAGCGACCTTTGGCCACGCGGCGCGCAACCATCAGGGTGACGGGAGAGGTAGACATTGTGTATCTCCAAATAAGCGAGTGCGCTGGGCCGGGTAGGCGGCACACGAACGAGGCTGCGGGGTGTTGCAGCGACGTAGAAAAAACAGGCAAGGATTATTCCTGTTTTAGCGAAATACGCCAGATACTTTGGTCGGCTCGTCGTGCTCCTTGAATCAACCCGTCTAATAAGCGTTAAATAGTATCCAAACTGACACGGACGTTTTTGACCTCTGATGCCCGAAACTATTGATCTTCAGCGCGAAACGACTTCCGACAACGGCACCGTTTCCGATGATCTTTTCCCTATCCGCGAAGTCGCCCGGCTGACCGGCGTCAACCCGGTGACCTTGCGTGCCTGGGAACGGCGCTACGGCCTGATCCAACCCACTCGCACCGAAAGCGGGCATCGGTTGTACTCGCGCATCGATATCGACACCGTGCACCGGATTCTCGATTGGATCGAACGCGGCGTGGCGGTGAGCAAAGTCGGCAGGATCCTGGCGCGCGACGCGTTGCTCAGCGAACCTGATGCCGCCCTCGGCGCGCAGGCGGAGTGGGAGCAATGGCACGGGCAATTGCGCCATGCAATCAGCGCGTTCGATGACCGCCAATTGGACCGTTTGTACGGCCAGATCTTTTCCGCCTATCCCCTCGCCGTGGTGTTCCAGGACATTTTCATGCCGCTCTGGCAGGCATTGTTGCGTCACCAAGGCCGCTTCGGCCAAGCCAGTGAGTGGGTGTTCTTCGATAATTTCCTGCGCTCGCGTACCGCACAACGTCTGCAGATGGCCGCCGCTGCGCCGCTGCCTCGCGTATTGCTGGCGGCTGTTGCAGGGGAGTGCCGCGAGTTGGAGTTGCTGGTCGCGGGCCTGCTGATGTCCGGGGAAAAACAAGCGGTCAAGATCTTGGGTGTGGGGCAGCCATTCGATGAGTTGACGCTGATCTGTGAAAAGACCCAACCCAGTGCCTTGGTGCTGTTTTCCAATCGCGCCCCCAGCAGCGAGTTGCCGCTACGGCTCAAGCGTCTGGCGCTGACCCTGCATTGCCCGCTGTTGCTGGCCGGTGATGCAGCGGACTTGGCGCAGGAAAGCCTCGCCGGGTCATCAATCGGCTGTCTGGGGAATGAAGGCCGGTTGATGCAGCGCCGCTTGCAGCAGTTTCTGGGCGGTGGCCTGGATACCTGATCTCAAGCATGGACTTCAGGATGGACCAGACGGTGCTGGTGCAGGATGAATTGGCGCAGGCGCTCGGTTTCGTCGATGTCGCCCTGGCTCAGCCGATAGGCGAACAGCCCCCGTGCGGTTTCTCGTTCGAAGGTTCCGCGCAGCGCGATGCGTTCGTAACCTGAAGGACTGAACCACAGGGAAAAGGTTTTCGGCGGCTTGACCCGACCGCGAATCTCCACCAGCACACCCTTGAACGACACCTCATGCACCCACAACGCACCTGCGTTGCCCCTGATGTTTTCCAGCGCCACCGGTGTTTCAAGCGCCAGGCGCCACGGCCGAATCATCGGGCCGTCTTCGAAAATACTCGGTACGCCCAGACGCAGGTGAATCGCATGGAACTCATCTTCCACCAGGTGCAGCGGAAAAGTGAGTTGCTGGTTGTCGAATTGCGCCTGGATGGTGACGTGGTCATGAGCGGCCAGTCGTGTGAGCAAATCGCGAATTTGCGCGCCCCCGTTGACCGTTAAGCTCGACGACGCATCCCGCAGGTTCAGTTGCGGGTTGTGTTGCATATTCTGAATGAAGTCCAGCTCATCCTGGGTCAGAAGCGCGTCACGCTGCATCACTCATGCTCATTAGGGGGTATTAAAATGCCATTATCCCCCCTAATGACCGCATTTTCTAAATTTTGTTAGATCCGCTCGTCGCTTTGAACATCGCCAGTTCAGCCTTGACCTGCGCCAGTTCGCTCTCCAGTTGGGCGACGCGGTGCTGGGCTTTGACTTGCAGGGTAACGTCCTTTTGCACACCGACGAAATACGTCTGCTTGTCCGCCTCGTTGTACACCGACGACAGCGACAGCTCGTTCCAGAAATGGGTGCCGTCCTTGCGGTAATTGCGCAGGATTTCCCGGCAGGCCCCGCCACTCTCCAGTGCCTCCCGAATGGCCATCAGGGCCGGCTGGTCACGGTCGCCCGATTGCAGGAATCGACAATCCTGATAGAGGATTTCATCCAGGGTGTAGCCGGTCAGGCGTTCGAATGCCGGGTTGACATAGATCAGCGGCTTGTCCTTGCCTTCGCGCTCGGCGACGACGATGCCGTCGTTGGAAGCGTTGACGACCAGTTGCATCAGCTTGGCGTTAATCATTGAGCGGTCCATGGCTTGTTTTTGAGCCTGAAGTTTATGGCAATTGGCGAATGTTGCACGGGCTGCGCCGAAATATTTGCCTCAGCTGTTAATATCCCACGCTTTCGCTCAACTACAGGATCAGATTGATGAAAGTCGCCATCCTTTCCGGCTCGGTCTACGGCACTGCAGAAGAAGTCGCCCGCCACGCCGCCGACATCCTCAAGGCCGCCGGCTTCGAGGCCTGGCACAATCCACGCGCCACGCTGGCGGATGTGCAAGCCTTCGGCCCCGAGGCGTTCCTTGCGGTGACATCCACCACCGGCATGGGCGAGTTGCCCGACAACCTGCAACCCCTGTATTCGGCCATTCGCGACCAACTGCCTGCCGCCTGGCGCGGTCTGCCCGGCGCGGTGATCGGCCTGGGTGACGCCAGCTACGGTGATACCTTCTGTGGTGGCGGCGAACAAATGCGCGAGCTGTTTGGTGAACTCGGCGTGCGCGAAGTGCTGCCGATGCTGCGCCTGGACGCCAGCGAAAGCGTCACCCCCGAAGCCGACGCCGAACCGTGGTTGGCCGACCTGGTCACTGCACTGCGCGGCTGACCGGAAATTCCCGCAGCAACGCCAGCCAGGCCTGGGCGGCCTTCGACAGATAGGCGCCCGCACGCCAGGTAAACGCAATGTCCCAGCGCAGGTCGTCGGGTGCCTTGAGCGTCAGGCGCACCACGCCCGGTCGCACCAGTCCACGGGCAACCACGCTGGGCAACAGCACCACGCCCTGTCCGGCCGCGACCAGGGCAGCGAGGAAGTCGGCCTGGCCGCTGCGCCCGATTTCCCGGGGAGTGAAACCTACCTGCTGGCAGGCCTGGATCAACCGATCATTGAGCACAAAGCTGCGCTGGTACATCAGGAACGGCGTGTCCGCCAGTTCCTCCAGGCGCACCTGAGCGTTGTGTGCCAGCGGGTGATCCATCGGCAGCAGGGCGTCGAGCGGTTCATCGCAGAAGGCTTGTCGGGCGAAGGCCGGATCACTGGAGTTCAGGCAGCCCCCCACATCCAGTTCACCATTGAGAATCGCCTGTTCGATCGTGCGACTGCCGCCCTCCAGCAACTGGATGGTGACTTTCGGGTAGCGCTTGCGGTACTCGGCAAACAGCCCGGCAAACAGCGTATCGCCCGCCAATAGCGGCAGGCCCAGGCGTAACTCGCCGCGGGTCAGTTGCTGCATATCATCCAGTTCACTGAGCAGTTCTGTTTGCAAGCGCAGCATGGCTTCAGCCCGTTGCAGCACCACTTCGCCGGTGGCGGTCAGGCGGATGTGTGAGCCGGTACGTTCCAACAGCGGTGTGCCCAGGCTCTGCTCCAGTTGTGCCACTTGTTTACTGACGGCGGATTGACTGATGTGCAGCGTTTTTCCCGCTTGAGTGAAGCCACCCCGGTGGATCACTTCTACAAAACTGCGCAGCTGTTTGAATTCCATCTACTGAATTCCTGTTTGGAATGGCTGGCAGTCTAACAATTCGCTGTGGGGATAGGGCGCGCCTCTCTAAAATGAAGGCCTGCGAGGACCCAAAGCCCATGAAACGTTTCATCCGTCTGTTGATTGAACTGGTCGTGTTGTTGGCCATTTACCTGCTCGGTTGCCAGTTGGCCGTCTGGCTGGCGTGGCCGATCCCTGGTGGTGTAGTAGGCCTCGGCTTGCTGCTTGCAACCTTCGCCAGCGGCCTGGTCAAACCGGCGGCCCTGCAATTGGGCGCCGGTGTATTGATGGCTGAAATGTTGTTGTTCTTCATCCCCGCGCTGATGAGCCTGCTGGACTACGGCGGCCTGTTGCGCAATGACGGCTGGCGCATCTTGCTTGTAATTGGCTTCAGCACCTTGGCGGTGATGTTGGTGACCGCGTTCACCGTCGAACTGGTGTGCCGTTGGAGGCTGCGCCATGAAGCTTGAATGGATGCCGGTATTCTGGCTCGCCTTGACCTTGGGTGCGTACATTTTCAGCCGCTGGATCTACCGCCGTACCGGCCTTTACCTGTTGTCGCCGCTGATCTTGGTGCCGGTACTCTTGCTGGCCGTGGCGGTGCCGATGAACACCGCCTACGCCGAGTACTCCGCCGACACCCACTGGCTGATGCTCGTGCTGGGGCCGGTGACGGTGGCGTTCGCGGTGCCGATCTGGCAGCAGCGCACGTTGCTGGCGCGTTACTGGCCGGCCTTGTTGTTGGGCATGATCGCCGGCAGCGTGGCCTCTATCGCCACCTCGTTCGGCCTGGCCAAAGCCCTGGCGTTGGACAGCTCGGTGACGATGTCCTTGGTGCCGCGCTCCATCACCACACCGTTCGCCATGCCCGTGTCGTCCGACCTGGGTGGCGTGCCGGAACTGACGGCCGTGTTCGTGATGTTCACCGGCGTATTCGGCGCCATGCTCGGCGGCGTGCTGCTCAAGTGGCTGCCGCTGCGCACACCCTTGGCGCGCGGCGCGCTGTTTGGCGTGGGTGCCCACGGTGCGGGCGTGAGCCGAGCCCATGAAGTCGGCGGCGAAGAGGGCTCCGTCGCGGGCTTGGTGATGGTGCTGACGGGGTTGCTCAACCTGTTCGCCGCGCCCTTATTGACGGCAATTCTCTGACGTCGCTTGGATGGATCTCAACTATTCTCAACGCTGACTCGTACGGTCATCAAGCTGGCTGCCAAGGCAACTACGGCGGCAGAGACGTCTGACTAGACTGGCCCATCACCCAAAATAACAAGAAGAAAATGTGCCAAGGAGGTCGTTGCCGTGAGTCATGCCCCCGTTCTATCGCCACAGAATGTCAAAGATCAGGTCAGCGCTGCCGAATGGCAGACCCGTGTCGACCTTGCCGCCTGCTACCGCCTGGTGGCGATGCATGGCTGGGATGACCTGATCTTCACCCACATCTCGGCCAAGGTGCCGGGCACTGATGACTTCCTGATCAACCCCTACGGGCTGATGTTTCATGAGATCACCGCGTCGAGCCTGGTGAAGGTCGACCAGGCCGGCAAGAAGCTGATGGACAGCCCCTACGAGATCAACCCGGCGGGCTACACCATTCACAGCGCCATCCACGAAGTGCGCCACGACGTGACCTGCGTGCTGCACACCCACACCGCTGCCGGTGTGGCGGTGGCGGCACAGAAGCAAGGCATATTGCCCATCAGCCAGCAGTCGATATTCGTGCTGTCGAGCCTGGCTTATCACGCCTACGAAGGCGTGGCGCTGAATCATGAAGAGAAGGCCCGCCTGCAGGCCGATCTGGGCGACAACAACTTCCTGATGCTGCACAACCATGGCCTGCTGACCTGCGGCAGCACCATTGCCGACACCTTTCTGATGATGTTCACTTTCCAGCGCGCCTGCGATATCCAGGTGCTGGCGCAAAACGGTGGCGCTGAATTGATCAACATCGGCCCGCAGATTCTCGCTGGCGCCAAGGCGATGGTGGCGGCTGTCACAAAGAGCGCGCAAGGTATGGGAGGCGCGCTGGCCTGGCCGGCGTTGCTGCGTAAGCTGGACACTCAAGACCCTGGGTATAGAAGCTGATGCCACTCGCCGAGATCCCGCTGAGAGCCTGGCGCAAACGCAGCCAGACGTTCGACTTCCATGGCCGCACCCTCCGTTATTGGGTGGCGGGGCAGGGCGAGCCGTTGCTGCTGATCCATGGCTTTCCCACCGCCAGTTGGGACTGGCACTACTTGTGGCAGCCCTTGGCCCAGCGCAACTTGGTGATCGCCTGCGACATGCTCGGTTTCGGCGACTCGGCCAAGCCACTCGACCACGGTTACTGCCTGCTGGAGCAGGCGGATTTGCAACAAGCATTGCTGGAACACCTGCGCGTTGAGCAGCCGGTGCACGTGCTCGCCCACGACTACGGTGACAGCGTCGCCCAGGAACTGCTGGCCCGGCACTACGAGGGTCGCTTTCAGATGGCCAGCTGCGTGTTCCTCAACGGTGGGCTGTTTCCCGAAACCCATCGCCCGGCGCTGGTGCAAAAACTCTTGCTGAGCCCGCTGGGCTGGATGATCGGTCGTGCCTTTGGGCGCAATGCCTTGGCGAACAGTTTCAACCAGATCTTTGGCCCTGATACCCGCCCCAGCGAAAGCGCTCTGGATGATTTCTGGAGCCTGATCGACTGCCATGACGGCACGCGCATCCTGCACAAACTCATTGCCTACATCCCTCAACGCCGCCGTATGCGTGAGCGTTGGGTGGCAGCGATGCAACAGGGCGATGTGCCGCTGCGGGTGATCGACGGCGAGATCGACCCGATTTCGGGCGCTCATATGGTGGCGCGTTACCGCGAGTTGGTGCCCCACGCCGACACGGTGCTGCTGGCCAATATCGGCCACTACCCACAGATCGAGGCGCCGGTGCAGGTGCTCAAACACTACCTGGCGTTTCGTGACCGGATTGGGCAACCGACACCTCGATTGGCCTATTCCTGAGCTGACGATTATCCCCCAGCCTTATCGAGCACCATTCAGCCCTGGCCGGCTTTATTGTGACCAGCGCCCCCTTGCCTGACACTCGACCTATTCCCATTGTCGCCATTGGAGTTCGGTATGAGTGAATCAGTGCAGTTCCAGGATAAGGTCGTGATCGTCACCGGTGCCGGCGGCGGATTGGGCCGTGCCCATGCGCTGCTGTTCGCCAAACATGGCGCCAAGGTGCTGGTCAACGACCTGGGCGGTTCCACCCAGGGCGAAGGCGCCAACGCTTCGGCTGCCGATCGCGTGGTGGCGCAGATTCGCGAAGCTGGCGGTATTGCTGAAGCCAACCATGACTCTGTCACCGACGGTGACAAGATTGTGCAGAACGCCCTCGATGCGTTTGGCCGTATCGATGTGGTGGTCAACAACGCCGGCATCCTGCGCGACAAGACCTTCCACAAAATGGACGACAGCGACTGGGACCTGGTTTACCGGGTGCATGTCGAGGGCGCCTACAAAGTTACCCGCGCCGCTTGGCCCCATCTGCGCGAGCAAGGTTACGGCCGGGTGATCTTCACCGCATCCACCTCGGGCATCTACGGTAACTTCGGCCAGTCCAACTACGGCATGGCCAAGCTGGGTCTGTACGGGCTGACGCGGACCCTGGCGCTGGAAGGTCGCAAGAACAACATCCTGGTCAACGCCATCGCCCCGACAGGCGGCACGCGCATGACCGAAGGCCTGATCCCGCCGCAGGTATTCGAGCGGCTCAAGCCGGAGCTGGTCAGCCCATTGGTGGTGTACCTGGGCAGCGAAGCGTGCCAGGAAACCTCGGGGCTGTTTGAAGTGGGCGGCGGCTGGATCGGCAAGACCCGTTGGGAGCGTAGCCTGGGGGTGGGCTTTGATCCGGAAACGGGCTTCTCGCCTGATGACGTGGCGGCGCATTGGCAGCAGATCTGCGACTTCGAAGGGGCGGCGCACCCCAAGGACAACATCGAGGCGTTGAAGGAGATGATGGCCAATTTGCAGAAGTTCAGCCTGTGATCGTTGCTTGAATAAGCTTGAATCCTACAGGGCGCTGATGGCGTCCCGTTTTATTCCAGGCATAAAAAAGGCCGCTGCATAGGCAGCGGCCGAAGTAAGACGTTGGATCAAGGAGCGACAAATCAACGTCAGTGAACACGGCTAATAGACTGAAAACAGGCATCAATCCATTTGAATCTGGCTTTTCTTCCCGATGGGGAAGCGGGCCATTTGCCCTGAAAGCCCGACAAGAATAGCCGCTTGTAACAAAATGAGTAATGCCGATTCGTGACAAGGACTGTTGCGCAATCAGCAACAGTTGCGCAGTCCTCCATACATCCCCCTGATAACCCTCCATCCACCTAATGCATGCCTGCGCCCGGAGCCCAGGCCAGAGCGCCGTGTCATCCTTTTGGGCGACAACACGAATCCCTCCTTGGTGCGCTTATCGCTCCCGTTGGGCGGCAGTAGGGTGGGGCCTTCTGTCACTCACCGGGGAAGACGCATGACAAGAACAACAATGCGCGCCATCTTCAGGCCACAGGCGCTGGCCGCTGCGGTTGCGTTGGGGTGCTGTGCCCAGGCACAGGCTGTTTCGTTCAACATTGGCGAGATCGAAGGGCAATTCGACTCCTCGCTGTCGGTGGGCGCGAGCTGGGGCATGCGCGACGCCGATAAAAAGCTGGTGGGCACCGTCAACGGCGGCACTGGCCAGGCGTCTACCGGGGATGACGGGCGCCTGAACTTCAAGAAGGGCGAGACCTTTTCCAAGATCTTCAAGGGTATTCACGACCTGGAACTCAAGTACGGTGACAGCGGCGTGTTCGTTCGGGGCAAGTACTGGTACGACTTCGAGTTGCAGGATGAAGATCGCGAATTCAAACAGATCAGCAATCACCACCGCGATGAAGGCGCGCGGTCTTCCGGCTACGAATTGCTCGATGCCTTCGTCTATCACAACTATTCCATTGGCGATCAGCCAGGGAACGTGCGGCTGGGCAAGCAAGTGGTCAGTTGGGGCGAGAGCACTTTTATCGGTAACTCCATCAACAGCATCAACCCCATCGACGTTTCAGCCTTTCGCCGCCCCGGTGCGGAGATCAAGGAAGGGCTGATTCCGGTAAATATGCTGTTCGCTTCCCAGAGCTTGACCAACCAGCTGACAGTGGAAGGTTTTTACCAACTGAACTGGGAAAATACCGTACTGGATAATTGCGGCACATTCTTTGGTGGGGATGTGGCGGCCCACGGCTGTAATGACAACTACACGGTCGGTAACCCGGCGATTGCGCCGTTGCAGCCTCTAGCCGCCGCGTTTGGACAGGGCTTTCAAGTGACCCGTGAAGGTGTGATCGTGCAGCGTGCACGGGATCGTGATGCCCGTGACAGTGGTCAGTTCGGTACGGCGTTGCGTTGGTTGGGAGATGACACCGAATACGGCCTGTACTTCATGAACTACCACAGCCGCACCCCGACGGTGGGCACCATCACCAACAATACAAGCCTGGCCAGGCTCGGTGCGATCTCCGGCGCAGCCAATGGCATCGCGCCCGGCTCGGGTGCAGGTCTGGTCCAGAGCCTGATGCTCGGTCGTGGCCAGTATTACCTCGACTACCCGGAAGACATCCGCCTGTTCGGTGCGAGCTTCTCCACCACCTTGCCTACCGGCACGGCCTGGACCGGCGAGATCAGCTATCGCCCCAATGCCCCCGTGCAACTCAACACCACCGACCTGACCCTGGCCCTGATCAACCCGGTTGCAGGCCAACTGGCCTCGCCGATCCGCAGCAACTTTGGCGACGACAACAAAGGCTACCGCCGCAAGGAAATCACCCAGATCCAAAGCACCATGACCCAGTTCTTCGACCAGGTGCTGGGGGCCGAACGCCTGACGCTGGTTGGCGAGGCTGCGTACGTGCACGTCGCCGGGCTGGAAGACAAATCCAAACTGCGCTACGGCCGCGACTCGGTCTACGGTGCCTATGGTTTTCAAGGCGACACCGACGGTTTTGTCACAGCCAATTCCTGGGGCTACCGAGCGCGCGCGATCCTTGACTACAACAATGCAATTTTCGGGGTGAACCTCAAGCCCAACCTGTCGTGGTCCCATGACGTGGCCGGCTACGGCCCCAATGGTCTGTTCAACAAAGGCGCCAAGGCCATCAGCATCGGCGTGGACGCGGACTACCGCAGCACCTACACCGCCAGCCTGAGCTACACCGACTTTTTCGGTGGCGACTACAACACCCTGACCGACCGCGACTTCCTCGCCCTCAGCTTCGGCGCGAACTTCTGACCTGGCTTAAAGAAGGACAAGCATCCATGCGTAAGACAATTGCAGTGTTGGCCCTCAGCCTGTTGGCCACCCACGTGATGGCAGCGGTGTCGCCGGAAGAGGCGGCCAAGCTCGGCACGACCCTGACCCCGGTCGGCGCCGAAAAAGCCGGCAACGCCGACGGCTCAATCCCGGCCTGGACCGGTGGCATTCCTAAAAATGCCGGCGCCGTCGACAGCAAAGGCTTCCTCGCCGACCCGTTCGCCAGTGAGAAACCGCTGTTCGTGATCACCGCGGCCACTGTCGACAAGTACAAGGACAAACTTTCCGACGGCCAGGTGGCGATGTTCAAGCGTTACCCTGAGACCTACAAAATTCCGGTGTACCCAACCCACCGCACGGTCAACCTGCCGCCGGAGATCTACGAGTCGATCAAGCGCAGCGCGCTGAACGTCAAGCCGATCAACGACGGCAATGGACTGGAAGGTTTCACCGGTAACCGCTACTACGCGTTCCCGATTCCGAAGAATGGCGTGGAAGTGCTGTGGAACCACATCACCCGCTACCACGGCGGCAATTTGCGCCGCATCATCACCCAGGCCACGCCGCAGACCAACGGCAGCTACACGCCGATCCGCTTCGAAGAGGAAGTGGCGGTGCCGCAATTGATCCCGGACATGGACCCGGCCAAGGCGGCCAACGTGCTGACCTTCTTCAAACAGTCGGTGACGGCCCCGGCGCGCCTGGCGGGCAACGTGCTGCTGGTGCATGAAACCCTCGACCAAGTGAAGGAGCCGCGCCTGGCGTGGATCTACAACGCCGGCCAGCGTCGCGTACGCCGCGCGCCGCAAGTGGCCTATGACGGGCCGGGCACCGCCTCCGACGGCCTGCGCACCTCGGACAATTTCGACATGTTCTCCGGTGCTCCGGACCGCTACGACTGGAAGCTGGTGGGCAAGAAAGAGATGTACATCCCCTACAACAGCTACAAGCTGGACCAGCCGACACTCAAGTACGACGACATCATCAAGGCCGGCCATATCAACCAGGACCTGACCCGCTATGAGCTGCACCGCGTGTGGGAAGTGGTGGGCACGGTCAAGCCGAGTGAGCGGCATATCTACGCCAAGCGCCACATGTATATCGACGAGGACAGCTGGCAGGTGGCGCTGGTGGATCACTACGACGGCCGTGGTCAACTGTGGCGTGTCGCCGAAGGTCATGCGCAGTTCTATTACGACCACCAGACTCCGGCCTACACCGTGGAAACCCTCTACGACATCATCGCCGGGCGCTACATCGCGCTGGGCATGAAGAATGAGGAGAAGAGCAGCTTTATGTTTGGCTTCGCGGCCAAGGCTGCGGACTACACCCCGGCCGCATTGAGGGCCGAAGGGGTTCGTTGATCCTTGATGTAAAATGCAGGTCCAATGTGGGAGCGGGCTTGCTCGCGAACGCGGAGTGTCAGTCACCGAATTCATAGACTGATCCGCCGCCTTCGCGAGCAAGCCCGCTCCCACATTGGGTTGTGGATACCTTGAATTTTATGGCTGGAAATCACCCTGCTGAATACTTCTTCAACAACCGCCGACCACAGGACTAGGGTAGGCGCCACGTTGCATAACAATAAAAAAGCAGGATGCAGCAATGACCGCCATGACACGCTGCCTGGACCGTCCTGGATTCATGCCTCGGCTGTCCGCCCACCATCTATTGCGCCCACGTTTGGCCGAGCCTTTGCTGGCGGCGCAGGTCAGGGTCAAGTTGCTCTGCGCGCCGGCTGGCAGTGGCAAGAGTGCGCTGCTCGCCGAGTGCGCGTTGCAGGCACCCAAGGATTGCCCGGTGTACTGGCTGCCGCTCAATGGCGTTGCCCTGAGCCCCGTCGATCTTTGCCTGCGCTTGGCGCAGAACCTGGGTTTGCCGTTCACCGATGAAGCCACCCTGCTGTCGGACCTTGCGCGTTGGCAGGCCCCGGCGTGGGTGTTCCTCGATGACTTCTGCCGCTTGCCCGCGCCGGACACCGACGCTTTGCTCGATCGCCTGTTGACCGCCAGCAGTCCAGCCCTGACCTGGTGGCTGGGCGCGCGGCGTCGGCCACTGTGCAATTGGCCGCGGTTGCTGCTCGACGACGAGTTGCTGGAGTGCGGCGCAGACTTGGCGTTCAGCCCTGTCGAGATCCAGCATTTGCTCACTCATGCCCCGGGGCAATCCGTCGACAGCGTGTTGCAGTTCAGTGCTGGTTGGTGTGCCGGCGCGCGCATTGCCTTGCTGGGGGACGGCCACCCGGAAAAGACCTTGCTCGATTACCTGCAACACGAACTGTTCAGCACCTTGCCAACCGAACTGGCCGAAGCCTGGCGCGTGCTGGCCCATCTGCCGCGCTTCAACGCTGGGCTGTGCGAGCACTTGTTCGGCTTTGGCGACGGTGATCAGTACCTGCACGATCTGCAGGCCTTCGGCGCGTTTATCCAGCCCTGGGAAGACACCGACTGGTTGCAGGTTTTTCCTCCGCTCTCCCATTTGCTGCGTGATGAGCCCTGGCCGGCCAAGCGTTCATGGCATCGCCGCGCCTGCCAATGGTTCACCGCCGAACAGGACTGGCAGGCCGCATTTGAACAAGCCTTGCTCGCCGAAGAATATGAAGTGGCGGTGAGCCTGTTGCAGCACTTCAGTTTCGAAGACCTGTTCCGCCAGCAGAACGCGATGCTGCTGTTGCGCCTGCACGAACAGCACGGCGATGAGCTGATGCTCGGTTCGGCGCAATTGGTCGGGCTGTTGACCGCGGCGTTGCTGTTCGCCGGGCGCTTCGAGCAGGCCGCGCAATGCATCCATCAACTGGCACGCTTCGCGCCGCAACCGACAGCGGCGCAGCAGCGCTATCTGCTGGCGCGCTGGCAGGCGCAGTGGGGCTGGCTGCTGCATCTGGGTGGCGATGCCGAACGTTCTCGCGAACACTTCCTCGAAGCGCTTCAAGCCTTGCCCGACAGCGCCTGGACGTCGCGGTTGATGTGTCTTTCGGGCCTGACCCAGCAAGCCTTGTTGCGCGGTGAACTGGACGTGGCCCAGGCCCTGAGCCGCGAAGCCTTGTGCCTGGCCCGTGCCCACGGCTCGTTGCTGCTCGAAGCCTTGTTGGAGCTGGATCACGCGCAACTGCTGGAGCAGCGTGGCGCTCCTTATCGGGCGCAAAGCCTGCTGGAGAATGTGCAGGCGATGCTGCTCGAGCAGCGCCTCAAGGCCGGGCCTCTGGTCGGGCGCATCGCCCTGCGGCGCGGGCACCTGGCGTTGCGGCAAGGGCAGGACAGCCTGGCTGCCGAGTGTTTCGAGGCGGGCTTGAAGATGTGCCTGCACAGCCAGGACAAGCGCGTGCTTTACGGATTTCTTGGACTGGCTCTGCTGGCCGCCAACCGTGGCGATTACGCCCAGGCCTTTGTGCAACTGCGCGACGCCGAGCGGCTGATGCAACAGCGTCAGGTGCCCGACACGGTGTACCGCGCGGTGTTGCTGTTGGTCAGCGGTCATTTCTGGTTGCAGCAGGGGCGTGCTGAATTGACAGTGGAAGCGGTGCGCCGCGTGCTTCGCCACTTTCGTGGGCCCCAGGCCAGACAGGCACCGCCGGCCACTCTGGAACTGGTGCCGCGCCTGGAGTACCTGCTGGTGCTGGCTGAAGTGAAACTGGGTTGCGCCGATCAATCGGTGGAGCGGCTCACGGCCTTGCTGGACACCGCCCATCAGCGCGGCATGCTCTGCCTGGAAACCGAGCTGCACCTGGTGCTGGGCGAAGTGGCCTGGCAAGTCGGTGATTGCGCGCTGGCACGCCGCTCGCTGCAAACCGGGCTGGCGTTGGCGGCACGCTGCCAAGTGCAGCAAGCGATTCGCGAACTGCGGTTGCGCTCGCCGGGGTTGTTGAGTGAGCTGGGCATGGAGCCGCAAGCGCCAGGGTCGGGAACGGTAGAGAGCCCACTCAGCCAGCGCGAGTTGGAAGTCCTGCAGTTGATCGCCCTGGGCAATTCCAACCTGGAAATCGCCGACCGGCTGTTTATCTCCCTGCATACGGTCAAGACCCACGCGCGGCGTATCCACAGTAAGCTCGGCGTGGAGCGACGTACGCAAGCCGTGGCCAAGGCCAAGACGTTGGGGTTGATGACCTAGGCGCAAAACGCCTGTCGGTACTCGCCGGGCGTGGCGCCCATGGCTTGACGGAAGCGATGGGTGAAGTGGCTGGCGCTGGAGAAACCGCACATCAAGGCGATTTCACTCAAGGGCAGGGCGCTGCTGCGCAGCAGGGCCTGGGCACGGGTGAGGCGGCGCGCCAGCAGGTATTGGTGGGGCGGCAGGCCGAAGCTTTGGCGGAACATCCGCGCGAAATGGTATTCCGACAGCGCACACATCCCGGCGAGCTGGCCCAGGCTGATCGGGTCTTCCAGGTGCTGGTCGATGTAGTCCACCAACAGCCGTCGCTGATGCGCCGCCAGCCCGCCTTTCAATCGCAGCCCATCGCGGGCGCCGACCTGGCTGAGCAGGGTGTGGCTGAGCATTTCATGGGCCAGGCTACTGGTCAGCAGGCGCTCGGCGGGCTCGTGCCAGTTCAGCGCGATCAACTGGTGAAAGCGCCGGGCCTGGCTGGCGTCTTCCAGGAAGGTGCTTTCGCGCAATTGCAGAGTGCGCGGTTCGCGGTCGAGCAGGGTGACGCAGCCCAGGGCGAATTGCTCCGGGCTGAAGTACACATGGGCCAGGCGGATTTCGCCGTTGATCACCCAGGCCGACTGATGCTCGGCGGGCAGGATGCACAACTTGTCGGGCCCGCCCTTGGTGCCCGGCTGGTCACGCCGAAAGGTGCCGGTGCCACCGCCGATGTAGCACGACAAGGTGTGATGGCTGGGAGCCTGGTAATCCTGGGCATCGTGATGGTTGCTCCACAAAGCCGCAGACAAGCCGTCACCGAGCTCGGCGCAGGCTTCGAGGCGTGCATTGGGCGAGCGGTTAAGGGCTTGAAAGACGTGCAGGGATTCCAGATCAGGCATTGTTCGTACTCTCCGACGCCTTGCATCCTACTCCGCGCGTTGAGTGCTGTGCGCCCACCGTCCGACAAAAGCGCAAGATTGTGCAAGAGCGCGCCATGAATCGCAGGCCACACTGTGGCTCAATCGATGGAGCCCGCTATGAACCTTTCCCTGTATTTACTCACCGTGCTGATCTGGGGCACCACTTGGATCGCCCTCAAATGGCAACTGGGCGTGGTGGCGATTCCTGTGTCCATCGTCTATCGCTTCGGCCTGGCGGCGCTGGTGTTGTTTGCGCTGTTGCTGGTCAGCCGCAAGTTGCAGGTGATGAACCGGCGCGGGCATTTGATCTGCCTGGCCCAGGGGCTGTGCCTGTTTTGCGTGAACTTCATGTGTTTCCTGACGGCCAGCCAATGGATCCCCAGCGGGTTGGTGGCGGTGGTGTTTTCCACGGCCACGCTGTGGAATGCGCTGAATGCCCGGGTGTTTTTCGGCCAGCGGGTGGCGCGCACTGTGTTGATGGGCGGCGGGCTGGGCTTGATGGGCTTGGGCCTGCTGTTCTGGCCGGAACTGGTGGGGCATACCGCCAGCCCGCAAACCTTGCTCGGTTTGGGATTGGCGCTGCTGGGGACGATGTGTTTCTCGGCTGGCAATATGCTCTCGAGCCTGCAACAGAAGGCCGGTCTGAGACCGCTGACCACAAATGCCTGGGGCATGTTGTATGGTTCGTTGATGCTGGCAACCTACTGCGTGGTGCGTGGGATTCCGTTCGAGATGGACTGGAGTGCGCGGTACATCGGCGCGCTGTGGTACCTGGTGATTCCCGGCTCGGTGATCGGCTTTACTGCATACCTGACGTTGGTCGGACGTATGGGGCCGGAGCGTGCGGCGTATTGCACGGTGCTGTTCCCGGTGGTGGCGTTGAACGTCTCGGCATTTGCCGAAGGGTACCAGTGGACTGCACCAGCGTTGGCGGGGTTGGTGCTGGTGATGCTGGGCAATGTGTTGGTGTTTCGTAAGCCCAAGCCGGTCGTGGTTGCCTCACAATCCTTGGCCTGACCCATCACTGTATGAGCCGGCAAGCCGGCTCCTACAGAGGGTGGGGTTATTTGAGGCCGAGGCGCTTGGCCATGCGGCCTAGGTTGGCGCGGTCCAGGCCCAGTTCTCGGGCGGCGCTGGCCCAGTTGTGCTGGTGGCGCTCCAGGCAGGCGCTGATGATCTGGCGTTGATAGTGTTCGGTGGCTTGGCGCAGGTCGCCGGTCACGCTGGGCACCGCATCGACCGGTTCGTCGATCACCGGCGCACTGACATCGGGCAGATCCAGGTCCTGGGCGTTCAGACTCAGAATCTTCGGACGCTCGCGACAGTTTCCCAAGGCTTTGAGTGCGCTGCGTCCGATCAAATGTTCCAGCTCCCGCACATTGCCTGGCCAGTTATAGGCCAGCAGCGCCGCCTGGGCATCGCTGGTCAGGCGCAGACTGCCCAAGCCCATGCGTGACCTGTTCTGCTCAAGGAAAAAGCCGGCCAGCAGCAGCACATCGCGCCCGCGCTCGCGCAGCGCCGGCACTTGCAGCGGGTAGACGCTGAGGCGGTGATAGAAGTCGGCGCGGTAGCGACCATGGCGCACTTCGTCAGCCAGGTCGCGGTTGGTGGCGGCGATCAGGCGCACGTCCACCTGGTGTTCCTTGTCCGAGCCCAGGCGTTGCAATTGACCGCTTTGCAGTACTCGCAGCAGCTTGGCCTGCACAGTCAGCGACAGTTCGCCCACTTCATCGAGAAACAGCGTGCCGCCATTGGCCAGTTCGAACTTGCCACGACGTTCGTTCAACGCGCCGGTAAAGGCCCCGCGTACATGGCCGAACAGCTCGCTTTCCACCAGGGTTTCCGGCAGGGCGGCGCAGTTGAGGCTGATCAGCGGTTTATCGGCGCGGGTTGAGGCGGCGTGGATGGCCTGGGCCACCAGTTCTTTGCCAACTCCGGTTTCGCCGGTGATCAGCACAGTGAGGTCACTGCCGCCCACCAGTTTGATCTCTTCCACCAGGCGCTTGTGGGGTTTGCTCTGGCCGATCATCTCCTTGTGCTGCTGGCCGCTGGCCTCGCGGTAGATTTCGGCGCGCAGGGTCAGGCGTTCGATACGTTCGGCCACGTTGACGGTGGCTGCGGCGAGGCTGGCGAAGGCTTGCAGGGCGTCCAGTTCGACGCGCTCGAAGCGCTCGGTGTCGAGGGCGTCCAGGGTCAGCAGGCCCCAGGGCTGATCGTCGACGAACAGCGGGCAACCCATGCAATCGTGGACTTCCAGGTGCCCGTGCAGTCCATCGACCAGGCCGTCGTAGGGGTCGGGCAATTCGCTGTCACTGTCAAACCGCGTAGGGCCTGGGCTGCTCAGTAACACGGCGAAGCGCGGGTGTTCGCTGACTTTGAAGCGTCTGCCCAGGGTGTCTGCGCTCAAGCCGTCGACGGCCAGCGGCACCAGCCATTCGCCGTCCAGGCGCAACAGCGCGGCGGCGTCACAGGGCAGCAGGGCGCGCATGGCTTGTAATAGACGACGATAACGCTCGCCTTCGGGCAGTTCACGGGACAGGTCGGCGACCAGAGGCAGCAGGGTGGTGAGCAGCGATTGCGCAGTCATAATGACTCCTTGTAGTCCTTATGACTATACGTTGCAGGAAGTCATACTGACTACAAATTGCATAACTTATTGAAATTAAACGATTTATTTGTTGGCACGAATACTGAGTAGGTAAAGGCAATCAGTAAAGAAGCCCAGGAGGCTCCCATGCTTAGTGCCCAAGACCGTGCCATCGTCAAATCCACCGTGCCCCTGCTGGAAAGCGGCGGCGAAGCGCTGATCACCCATTTCTACCGCATGATGCTTTCCGAGTATCCGGAAGTTCGCCCGCTGTTCAACCAGGCCCACCAGGCCAGCGGCGACCAACCCCGCGCCTTGGCCAACGGGGTGTTGATGTACGCGCGGCATATCGACCAGTTGGACCAACTGGGCGACCTGGTGGCCAAGATCATCAACAAGCATGTGGCCCTGCAGATCCTGCCGGAGCACTACCCGATCGTCGGCGCGTGCCTGCTGCGCGCGATTTCCGAAGTGCTAGGCAGTGAGATTGCGACTCCCGAGGTGATGAACGCCTGGGGCGCGGCCTACGGCCAACTGGCCGACATCCTGATCGGCGCCGAGGCGGCGATCTATGAAGAGAAAGCGCAGGCCCCGGGTGGCTGGCGGGGTGCGCGGCCGTTTATCATCGTCAAGCGCGTGGTGGAGAGTGACGAGATTATCTCCTTCTACTTTGCCCCGGTGGACAACGGTCCGATTCTTGCCGCTGCACCGGGCCAATACATCGGCATGAAACTGGTGCTGGATGGCGAGGAAGTGCGCCGCAACTATTCGCTGTCAGCCCTGACCGATTCGGGCCTGTACCGCATCAGCGTCAAACGCGAAGCCGGCGGGCGGGTGTCCAACTACCTGCACGACCAACTGCACGTCGGTGCGACTATTGACCTGTTTCCGCCTTCGGGGGAGTTCACCCTGGCAGCCAGCGACAAACCGCTGGTGCTGATCAGCGGTGGAGTAGGCATCACGCCGACCTTGCCGATGCTCGAAGCGGCCCTGGCTACCCAGCGCCCGGTGCACTTCATCCACTGCGCGCGTAACGGCGGGGTGCATGCGTTCCGTGATTGGGTCGATGCCCTGGCGGCCAAGCACCCACAGCTCAAGCGCTTCTATTGCTACGCCGAAGATGATGGCGTGAGCCCGGCGGCGGACAAGGTCGGCTTGCTGAGTCAGGAACAATTGGCGGCATGGTTGCCCGAGCAGCGCGACCTCGATGCCTACTTCCTCGGCCCTAAAGGCTTCATGGGCGCGATCAAGCGCCATCTCAAGGCGCTGGGTGTACCCGAGAAGCAAAGCCGCTATGAGTTCTTCGGCCCGGCTGCGGCCCTGGAATAACACGCTCAAAAATGTGGGAGCGGGCTTGCTCGCGAATGCGATAGATCAGTCACTTACAGGTCGACTGACAAACCGCATTCGCGAGCAAGCCCGCTCCCACATTTGCTTATCTATTCCTCCAGGTTAATCCCCCGTTAACCCCCTCTGTTTAAACCACTCCCTGTGTGTAAACTTGCGGCCATTGGCACAACCAAACAAAGGGAAACGGTGATGAGTGACGAATTGCGTTTAGGCAGGGAGCGGCGCTTTCTGGTGTTGCTGGGCATCATCTGCCTGGCGCTGATCGGCGGTGCGCTTTATATGCAGGTGGTACTCGGCGAGGCGCCGTGCCCGCTGTGCATCCTGCAACGCTACGCCTTGCTGTTGATCGCGATCTTCGCGTTCATCGGTGCGGCGATGCGCACCAAAGGGGCGCTCACGTTTTTCGAAGGGCTGGTGATACTCAGCGCCCTCGGCGGTGTAGCCGCAGCCGGTCACCACGTGTACACCCAGTTCTTCCCCCAGGTCAGTTGCGGCATTGATGTGCTGCAACCGATCGTCGATGACCTGCCACTGGCCAAAGTGTTCCCCCTGGGGTTCCAGGTCGATGGCTTCTGCAGCACCCCGTATCCGCCCGTGCTGGGTCTGTCCCTGGCGCAGTGGGCACTGGTTGCGTTCGTGCTGACGGTGATCCTGGTGCCGTTGGGGATTTACCGGAATCGCCAGCGCAAAGCCTGAGCCCATCCCTGAAACGCCCCGGTCCTTCTTGAGGGACGGCCGGGGCGTTTTTGTTTGTAGGGATTTGTGAATAGAACGTGACGCCGGACAATTTTAGGTGCGCGCAGTGTGCGACATGTTGTCACACGGAAGCTGCCGCAGGACGTTTCTGACCCGCCGAACGGCCGCTTAAATTTGCATAAAACGGCCAAGATGTGCTGTCAGTTCGTGGTTCCGGCGAGGCCACGAACCTCAGGCCACGTCAGCAATTGCGTGATGTCCGAATGCCTTGTTTTATGGGGGCTTGCATCGCTTTGGCTTACCCTTACAGCCCATATGGGCTGCGACGGGTCGCCCTATAACACGGCATTTTTTGTGGTTTTTGTTGAGAATCGAACACGATAAGATCGCGAACCTTTGCAATATTGGTGAAGGATTATTGCTGTAATCGATAAAAATTATTTCTTTATAAGACATGGTTTATACATCGCTAGCTAACTACAATCGCCCGCACTGAATGTCCGGTGCTGTTCAATATTTGAGCACTGGAGCGGTCGAGGGGCAGATGGACGGCTCTGTGCGACCCCAAGGTTCCGACAGCCTTTCAACTATCCGCACCAAATGGAATTGGTCTGTAACAAGGCCTTTAACCACGAAATCGAATAAGAACTCACCGCAGGTCCGTGAAACGCCACCTAATGGCGCGATGGGCAGGCTCTTATTCAATCGAAGAGAAATGCCAACCCTTGGCAGGGTGAAGTGTTGGCGATCAAAACCCAACTGCATTGCGCAAGCTGCTTTAGAGGTCGTGAGATGAGTAAAAACAGGTACCCCCGATTACTAGGCTTTTTGCCGCTGCTTGGCATGATGTTAATGCTGGGAGGCTGCAAGTGGACCTTGATGGACCCAAAAGGACAGATCGGTCTGGATCAACGAAACCTGATCATCACCGCCACCCTGCTGATGTTGTTGGTTGTGGTGCCTGTGATCATCATGACCTTCGCCTTCGCCTGGAAATACCGCGCGTCGAACACCAGCGCGACCTACGCGCCGAAGTGGTCGCACTCCACCAAGATTGAAATCGCAGTGTGGCTGGTGCCGATCCTCATCATCATCGCCCTGGGTTACATCACCTATAAGTCGACCCATGAGCTGGACCCGTACCGTCCGCTGGAATCCGACGTCAAGCCGATCAACATCGAAGTGGTCGCGCTGGACTGGAAGTGGCTGTTCATCTACCCGGACCTGGGTATCGCCACCGTCAACGAAATCCAGTTCCCAGAGAACACTCCGCTTAACTTCCGGATCACCTCCGACGCCGTGATGAACTCGTTCTTCATCCCAGCCCTGGGCGGTCAGATCTACGCGATGGCAGGCATGCAGACTCGCCTGCACCTGATCGCCAACGAAAAAGCTGAAATGGAAGGCATCTCCGCAAACTACAGCGGCGCTGGCTTCACCGGCATGAAATTCAAAGCGATCTCGACGAGCCAGGAAGGTTTCAACGCCTGGGTAGCCGAAGTCAAGGCCGCACCTAAACAGCTTGATCAAGCTGAATACGATGCCCTGACCAAACCAAGCCAGAACAACCCAGTCGCTCTGTACTCCGCGTATGAGCCGGACCTGTTTCAGAAAATCGTCGACAAGTACGAAGGTATGAAGCCAGGCAAGCCGGTCAAGCACGAGAAGAAAGAAGTGGCCGCGGTTGAAGGTTCTGACACGGGCTCGCATTCAACTGCTGGGGCAGAGGAGTAAACGATGTTTGGTAAATTAAGTTGGGATGCGGTCCCGTTCCACGAGCCGATCGTAATGGTGACCATCGCCATGATCGCGCTGGGTGGTCTGGCACTGTTTGCAGGTATTACGTACTTCAAGAAGTGGACCTACCTGTGGACCGAGTGGTTGACGTCGGTCGACCACAAGAAAATCGGCGTCATGTACGTCATCGTTGCCATGGTCATGCTGCTGCGTGGTTTTGCCGACGCCATCATGATGCGTACCCAGTTGGCCATGGCCACCGAGGGTTCGCCTGGCTACCTGCCACCTGAACACTATGACCAGATCTTCACCGCTCACGGTGTGATCATGATCATCTTCATGGCGATGCCATTCTTCACCGGCCTGATGAACCTTGCCTTGCCGCTGCAGATTGGCGCGCGTGACGTTGCCTACCCGTTCCTGAACTCCCTGAGCTTCTGGCTGCTGGTTTCCGGCGTGGTGCTGATCAACGTGTCCCTGGGCGTCGGCGAATTCGCCAAGACCGGTTGGGTTGCGTATCCGCCATTGTCGGGCCTGCAATACAGCCCTGGCGTGGGTGTGGACTACTACATCTGGGCCCTACAGTTATCAGGACTCGGGACGACACTGACGGGGGTCAACTTCCTGGCCACCGTCCTGAAAATGCGCGCCCCTGGCATGAAACTGATGGACATGCCGATCTTCACCTGGACCTGCACCTGGGCAAACGTGCTGATCGTGGCTTCGTTCCCGATCCTGGCCGCTACCATGGCGCTGCTGTCGCTTGACCGTTACCTGGATTTCCACATTTTCACCAATGAACTTGGTGGCAATCCAATGATGTACGTGAACCTGTTCTGGGCATGGGGTCACCCTGAGGTGTACATCCTGATCCTGCCAGCGTTCGGTATCTTCTCCGAAGTGATCTCGACCTTTACCGGCAAGCGCCTGTTCGGTCACCACTCGATGGTTTACGCATCGGGCGCAATCTCGGTACTGGGCTTCATGGTTTGGCTGCACCACTTCTTCACCATGGGTTCGGGTGCCAGCGTCAACGCCTTCTTCGGCCTGGCGACGATGCTGATTTCCATCCCGACGGGGGTGAAGCTATTCAACTGGCTGTTCACCATCTACCACGGTCGTCTGCGCATGACCAGCCAGGTCCTGTGGACCCTGGGCTTCATGGTGACTTTCGCCATTGGCGGCATGACCGGCGTACTGCTGGCCATCCCGGGTGCTGACTTCGTGCTGCACAACAGCCTGTTCGTGATCGCTCACTTCCACAACGTGATCATCGGTGGTGCTGTCTTCGGTTACATCGCTGGTTTCAGCTTCTACTTCCCGAAAGCGTTCGGCTTCAAGCTGCACGAAGGCTGGGGCAAGGCTGCATTCTGGTTCTGGATCTCGGGCTTCTTCGTCGCGTTCATGCCGCTCTATGCACTGGGCTTCATGGGCATGACCCGTCGTCTGAACGCTACCACCAACCCTGAGTGGGTGCCGTACCTGTACGTCGCCATGTTCGGTGCGGTGATGATCGCTGTGGGTATCGCCTGCCAGCTGATCCAGTTGTACGTGAGTGTCCGTGACCGTAAGCAGAACGCTTGCGAATCCGGTGACCCATGGAATGGCCACACCCTGGAATGGTCGACTTCTTCGCCACCGCCGTTCTACAACTTCGCCGTGATCCCTACTGCGAACACCATTGATGCGTTCACCGAAGCCAAGGAAGACGGTACTGCGTACCAGCGTCCTAAGCACTACGAACCGATCCACATGCCAAACAACACCGCCACTGGCGTGGTGATGGGCGCGCTGTTGACCGTGTTCGGTTTCGCGATGATCTGGCACATCTGGTGGCTGGCAATCGCGAGCCTGGTGGGCACCATCGGCTACTTCATTGTCCACGCCGCACGTGATGATCAAGGCTACATGGTGCCGGTCGAGACGATCGAACGCATCGAAGCCGAGCAACACGCTCGCCTGGTCGCCGAGAAGAAAATCCCGGCCAACCGTGTAGAAACCTCGTTGGAACAGGCTTAAACCATGTCGAACTTAGTGACCAATGCTGGACACGCCCATGTCGATGACCATGGGCACGATGACCATCACCACGACTCGGGGCCGATGACCGTTTTCGGTTTCTGGCTCTACCTGATGACCGACTGCATCTTGTTTGCGTCGATCTTCGCGGTGTACGCGGTACTGGTAAATAACGTAGCGGGTGGCCCGTCGGGCCACGACATCTTCGAACTGCCTTACGTGCTCGGCGAAACCGCCTTGCTGTTGTTCAGTTCGATCACCTACGGCTTCGCCATGTTGGCCTTCTACAAGGGCAACAAGAAAGGCGTACTGAGCTGGTTGGCACTGACCTTCCTGTTCGGCCTGGGCTTCATCGGCATGGAGATCAATGAGTTCCACCTGCTGATCTCCGAAGGCTACGGCCCGCACCGTTCCGGCTTCCTGTCGGCGTTCTTCACGCTGGTAGGCACCCACGGTCTGCACGTAACGGCTGGCCTGCTGTGGATGGCGGTGATGATGTATCAGGTCAATAAACACGGCCTGACCAACACCAACAAGACTCGCCTGAGCTGCCTGAGCCTGTTCTGGCACTTCCTGGACGTGGTCTGGATCTGCGTCTTCACCGTTGTTTACCTGATGGGGACTCTGTAATGGCTAATGCACACTCCCATGACCATGACAGCCATGATGCAAGCCACGGCAGCGTTAAGTCGTACGCCATCGGCTTCATCCTGTCGGTAATCCTGACGCTCATCCCGTTCGGTCTGGTGATGTACCCGACCCTGCCTAAGTCGATCACCTTGATGATCGTGCTGGCATTCGCGGTGATTCAGGTTCTGGTTCACCTGGTGTACTTCCTGCACCTGGACCGCTCCAAAGAGCAACGCGATAACGTGATTGCGTTCGTGTTCGCAGGGTTGGTAATCCTGCTGCTGGTTGGCCTGTCGATATGGATCATGTTCAGCATCCATACGTTCATGATGGCGAAGTGAGGTAAGACCCGATGTCGCTTAAGCACTTTATCCAAATCACCAAACCGGGGATCATTTTCGGTAACGTGCTTTCTGTGGCGGGCGGTTTCTTCCTGGCCTCCAAGGGACATGTCGATCTGGCCATCTTCCTGGCTGCAATGATCGGCACTTCCCTGGTGGTAGCTTCCGGTTGTGTGTTCAACAACTGCATCGACCGTGACATCGATATCAAGATGGAACGCACCAAGAATCGTGTGCTGGTCCAGGGCCTCATCTCCCTGAAGCTGGCACTGATCTACGCGACCGTCCTCGGTGTTGCCGGCGTGGCGTTGTTGTACAAGGTGGCCAACCCGCTGGCGGCGCTGTTTGCCGTGATCGGCTTTGTCATCTACGTCGGCCTCTACAGCCTGTACCTCAAGCGCAAGTCGGTTCACGGCACGCTGGTGGGCAGTCTGTCGGGAGCGATGCCGCCGGTGATTGGTTATGTGGCTGTGACCAATAGCTTCGACATGGCCGCGCTGACGCTACTGGTGATGTTCAGCCTGTGGCAGATGCCGCACTCGTACGCCATCGCGATTTTCCGCTTCAATGACTACCTGGCTGCTTCGATTCCGGTTCTGCCGGTCAAGCGTGGCATCCAGGTCGCCAAGAAACACATCCTGCTGTACATCCTGGCCTTCCTCGTGGCGACCTTGATGTTGACCTTCAGTGGCTACGCCGGCATGAGCTACCTTGCCGTCGCCGCCGCCATGGGCATGTACTGGTTGTACATGGCCTGGACCGGCTACAAGGCGGTGGATGACACCGTCTGGGCACGCAAGCTGTTCGTGTTCTCGATCTTCACCATCACCGCGCTCAGCGTGATGATGTCCCTGGATTTCCAAGTGCCGAAAGAGCTGTTGCTGACCTACGCTCACTGAGTGGTCCTGCAGTGAAAGAGCCCCGCCTTCGAGAGAAGCGCGGGGCTTTTTCTTGGGCGTCGGTTTAAATCTGCGGATGTTTATCTCGTCATACCCCTCTGTACGTGCTCTGCGAATCCACCACCCGCCAACAAGGAGTTGCCCCATGGTCAGCGTTAGTCGTCGGTCCCTTCTCGCCCTGGGCGCCGCCCTGCCTTTATTGGGGCGCCTGGATTGGGCGGTCGCGGCGCCGCCGCCGGCAAAGTCTGACGAGGTGCGACTCAACTACAACGAAAGCCCCTACGGACCCTCACAGGCCGCCCGTGAAGCGATGCAGCGTGGTATCGCGACGTCCGGGCGTTACCCCTACAACCACATGTATGCTTTAGCCGGGCTATTTGCTCAGCAGCAAGGCATTGCCGAAGAACAGGTGGCAGTGTTTGCAGGCTCAATGGCGGCCTTACGTTATGCGGTGCTGGCATTCACCAGCGAAACTCGCGGCCTGGTGATGGCTACGCCGTCCTACGAAGTGCCGCACCAGGCGGCGCAGGCGAACAAAGCTGCGGTGAAGGAAGTCAGCCTGAACGCCGACCACGCCCACGACATCCCGGCCATGCTCGCCGCCGATCCACAGGCCGGCATGCTCTACCTGTGCAACCCCAATAACCCCACTGGCACCGTTACGCCCGTCGACGACATCCGCCACGCGTTGGCGAATAAACCCAAAGGCAGTGTGCTGGTGGTAGACGAGGCTTACATCGACTTCGCCGACGTACCCAGCGTGGTCAGTTGGGTCAAGGACCACGACGACCTGCTGGTGCTGCGCACTTTCTCGAAAATTTACGGCATGGCCGGTGCCCGCCTGGGCTTGGCGGTCGGGCATCCGGCGTTGCTGGAACGCCTCGCCATATTTGGCGGCGACAACGTGCCGGCCGGCACCACTCTGCTCGGCGGCCTTGCCAGCCTTGAGGACGTCAAACTGCTGCCGCAACGCAAGGCGCTCAATAAACAACTGCGCGATGAGACTGTGGCCTGGCTGCAGGGGCGTGGTTTCACCTGCACGGCCTCCCAGGCCAATTGTTTCATGATCGACGTGAAGCAACCGGCGGAGCAGGTGATCGAGAAACTGGCAGCCCAAGGCGTGCTGATCGGCCGTGTGTTTAAAAACTGGCCGCAGTGGGTTCGGGTGACGGTGGGGAACAAGCGGGAGATGGCACGGTTTCGTGAGGTGTTTGCGGCACAAGTCGAACGCGCGGGTTAAACCGATGCAAAACAAATGTGGGAGCTGGCTTGCCTGCGATGCAGACGCCTCGGTATATCAATGAGACCGAGGTGATGCTATCGCAGGCAAGCCAGCTCCCACATTTGATTCTGCGGTGTCGCTTGCCTTGGGTTACTGCTGCGCGATGCTGTACCCATCAAATGCGGTCTGCTGCTGCAGCGCAGTGATCACGCTCTTGCGGCTCAGCGGCTGCTCGGCGCCGGCGTTATCCACAAAGCTCTCAACCGCAAGCTCCGCCTCATCTCCTTCACCCACAAAGCTGAACCCCAAAAACTCGAACGCCTCACGGTCGACATTCAGCTTGGAGCGCGGCGTGCGCAGCGGCAGGGTGACGCTGATGCCATCCTTGCTGATCACAAACACTTCAGCTTCTTTCTTGGGCCGTGAGGCCTTGCTCTTGCCGGCGCTTGGGTTGCTGATGGCCTGGTGGCTCTGGTTCAGCACTTTCAACGCCAGGCCGTAGACCAACTCCTGGAATTCGGGGTCGTCCTTGAAGCTGGACAGGATGCGGCTGATCGAAAACTTGCTGCTCAGGTCTTCCAGGGCTGCGTTATCGGCGGCTTCGGCGTCCTTGAGTTGCTTGAGCTGGCCCATCAGGTCGTAGGCCTTGTCGTCATCGAAAGCATCGTGGGCCTGGCGGATGGCCACGCGCAGCTCGCGGATCTGGTCGCTTTCCTTGGACGTGTGGAACGCGTCCAGCACCATCTCACTGATGATCTTGGCTGCTGGCAGATGCTGTGAAAGATTGATGGCGTTTTCGTATTCGGCTTTGGCGTGCAAGGCGACTACGGATTCTTCGGGGGCGGATTTTTCGGTGTAAGAATCGGACATTGAAATTTCACTACTTCAGTAAACGAGGACAAAAAAGCGTCGGGCATTTTCAGGGGGGAGGGAGGTCAGGTCAAGGCAGCACAATGCCCTTATCCCGACGCAACGCCGTCAGCGCCCGCTGCAGCCGTACGGCTCGTCCGCAAAACAGACCTACGGTAAACCCCGATATGCCGCCCACTGCCATCAACATCGACGGCGTGCTCAGCAGCAGCGGATGCACGGCTTGCTGGTAACCGAAGTAGTACTTCACCGCAAAGAACAGTTGCGAGATCAGCAGGGTTTTCCAGGTGCCCGGCAATACCAGGGTCTCGCCATTGGCATCCAGCCGCGCCCCCTCAACGTTGAACAGCACCATCCCCACCAGGCTGCCCAGCACCGCGCCGGCAACCCAGGCGCCGCTCGACAAGATTGAAGGCGCCAGCGACATCAACGACCACACCACCAGCACCACCGGCAGGATTACCAGCGAGCGGCGATTTTCGCGTCCACCCAGGCAGGCCTTGATGCCGTAGTAGCAAATCCACAGGTAAATGGCGTAGACCCAAATGGGCGTGCCTTGGAGGATGTCGAGCATGGTGTGCGTCCGTGCAAAGGGGAGGTGGTGGATAGTCGTTGAGTACTGACGCCTTTGTCCAGCGATCTGCCCCTGACCCACATCAACACTCCCCGCCCACAAAACCGTTACAACACAGAGGCCTGATGAACCCATAAAAACGACCACTGACCTGCGCCGAGGGGACCGCCCCACGCCAGGTTGTTAAAGGACTAATGCGATGGCGCTTTCCCTTTCTCGCCTGGCCTCGCTGGGGGCGACGCTTTGCCTGTCTCTTCCCCTGCACGCCAACGTTCCCGACGCTTCGCTGATCGAGCAGGGCAAATACGTCGCGCAACTGGGCGACTGCATCGCCTGCCACACCGCCAAGCAAGGCAAGGAGATGGCCGGCGGCCTGGAGCTGAGCACGCCGATGGGCACGATCTATTCGAGCAACATTACGCCGGACCGAGAGACAGGGATTGGCGCCTACACCTTCGAAGCGTTCGACCGCGTCATGCGCGAAGGCGTGACGCCGACGGGCATGAACCTGTACCCGGCGATGCCGTACCCGTCCTACGCCAAGATGAGCGAAACCGACATGCGTGCCCTGTTCGCTTATTTGATGCAAGGCGTCGAGCCGGTGCAGCAGGCCAATCTTGAGGCGGACATGGGCTTCCCGTTCAACCAGCGCTGGGGTCTGGCGTTGTGGAATTTTGTCTTCCTCGACAAACAACCCTTCAAGCCGAATCCTGCACGCGATGCACAACTCAACCGTGGCGCCTACCTGGTCCAGGGCCTGGGCCACTGCGGCTCCTGTCACACGCCACGGGGCATTGCGTTCCAGGAAAAAGCCATGAGCGACGAGGGTTCCAGCGGCCAGCACTACCTGGCCGGCGAAACCGTCGAGCATTGGCGCGCCCTGAGCCTGCGCAACCTGTGGACGGTGGAAGACACCGTGCAACTGCTCAAGACCGGGCAAAACCGCTTTGCCACGGTCGCCGGCAACATGGCCGATGTGATTCACCACAGCACCCAGCACTTCAGCGACTACGACCTGACGGCTATCGCCAGTTACTTGAAATCCCTACCCCTCGGTAAAGACGACTTGCCCATGCCGTCCGTGGCCCAGGCCCCAGCCGTGCCACCTGCAGATTTGTTCACCAGTCGTGGCGGACTGGGTTACATGCAGTTCTGCAGCGACTGTCATCGCAGCGATGGTGCGGGCGTGAAAGGTCTGTTCCCACCTTTGGCCGTCAATCCGAGCATTGCGTCCAGCAATCCGACTTCACTGCTGCACATCACCCTCACCGGCTGGGAGACCGCACAAACGGCAACGCACCCACGGATCTACACCATGCCGGGTTTCGCCCGCTTGAACGATCAGGAAATCGCCGAGATCCTCAGTTTCGTACGTACCCGTTGGGGTAACGAAGGCACGCCGATCAGCGCCGGCCAGGTGAAGAAACTGCGTGACCAACTCAACCCGGCCACCACCGATTCATCGGCCTTCGAAACCCCGCGCCTGGCCGAGTTGCTTGCGGCGCCCAACGCCGACCAGGTGATTCGCGGCATGCGCCTGCATCTGCAAACCAAAGAGCTGCTGCCCAGCAATGTCGGCAATTCACTCAATTGCACCAGTTGCCATCTCAACGCTGGCACGGTAGCGGATGGGTCTCCGTTTGTAGGCGTCTCGGCGTTTTTCCCCAGCTATGCGCCGCGCGCAGGCAAGGTGGTGACCCTGGAAGAACGAATTAACGGCTGCTTCCGCCGCTCGATGAATGGCAAACCACTGCCGCCACAATCGGCAGACATGCAAGCGATGGTCGCCTATTTCGATTGGATGAAAAACAACACCCGCCCCGAAGACAAAGTAGCCGGGCGCGGCGTGGGCAAGGTCGACCCGGCGATCAAGCCGGACCTGGCCAATGGCAAACAGGTCTACGCCAAGCAATGCGCGGTGTGCCATGGCGACAACGGCCAGGGCCTGGCACGTGCCGATGGAGAGCTGATCTACCCGCCGCTGTGGGGCGACCAATCGTTCAACATCGGTGCCGGCATGGCGCGCACCTACACGGCAGCGGCGTTCGTCAAACGCAACATGCCGATTGGCTTCCACGAGAAATTCCCGCTGGGGCAGGGCGGTTTATCGGACCAGGAAGCCGTGGATGTGGCGGCGTATTTCTCTGGTCAACCGCGCCCGGACTTCCCGGACAAGATCAAGGACTGGCCGAACGGCGGTAAACCTGTCGATGCGCGTTACTAGTCCAACTGTTTGAGGCAGGCCTCGAGAATATCCAGGCCTTCCTCCAGCACCGCAGGCTCGATGGTCAGCGGTGCCAGCAGGCGGATGATATGCCGCGACTTGCCGCTGGGCATCAGCAACAATCCGGCGTCCCGCGCCAGCCCGAGCAACTGGGTCAGCTGTTTCGACGCGGGTGTGCCGTCGGCGTTGGCCAGTTCGATGCCGCGCATGGCGCCCACGCCGGTCAGACGGCCGAGGTAGGGTGTCAGGCCTTGCGCACACCAGGTCTGATAGCGGCTGACGATGGCTTCTTCCTGCTGTAAGCCCCAGGTTTTCAGGTGTTCATCGGTCATGGCATCGAGGGTCGCCAACGCTGCCGCGCACGCAATGGGGTTGCCGGAATAGGTGCCGCCCAGGCCACCTTTGGGCAGATTGTCCATCAACGCCTTGCGCCCTACGACGGCGCCCAACGGCACACCGCCGGCGATGCTTTTACCCAGCAGGATCAAGTCCGGCTCGATCCCCAGGCGCGAGAACGCAAAACGCTCGCCGGTACGGCCAAAGCCCGATTGGATTTCATCGACAATCAGCAAAATGTTGTTCTCGTCGCAAAAGCGCCGCAGCGCCTGGGCGAATTCGATGTCCAGCGCCAGGAACCCCCCTTCGCCCTGTACCGGCTCGATGATGAAACAGGCCACGTCGTTGACATCGATTTCCACGCTGAACAAGCGGTCCATGGCCTTCAGCGCCTCGGCGCAGGTCACGCCGTTATCGGCACTGGGGTAGGGCAGGTGATACACCGGGCCTGGTAGTACGCCGACCTTTTGTTTGTAGGGCGCGACTTTGCCATTGAGGTTGAGCGTGGCCAGGGTACGGCCGTGGAAGGCGCCGTCAAACGCTATCACTGCGGTGCGGCCGGTAGCGCCGCGTACGATCTTCAGCGCGTTTTCCGCCGCCTCCGCGCCGCTGTTGGTGAGCATGCCGCTGACCGGGTAGTCCACCGGGATAAATGCGGTAAGACGATCCATCAGCTCGATGTAGGGCGTGTGAGGGGCGGCATTGAACGCGTAGTGCGTCAGCTGGGTCGCCTGGTCGCGAATTGCCTCGACCACGCCGGGATGGCAGTGACCGAGGTTGAGCACACCAATGCCGCCGACAAAATCGATGTAGCGTTTACCCGAGGTGTCCCAGACCTCAGCGTTTTTACCGTGGCTGAGGCTGATGGGGTGAACAATGGAAATCGATTGGCTGATGGTTTCGCGGCTCATGAATCGGGGACTCGGCAATGACGGGCTTGTTTTTATCTAAGCCGGGCACCCGCACTTGCCGCAAACGAAATAAAGTCGCCGGGTCATGACTGAAAGTCGGGATGTGTGCCGATGTACTCCACCATCCAGTTGAGGAAGGCTTTCACCTTGGGAATCTCGCCAGCATGTTCGGCATGGGCGATGAAGTGCGCGCCGCTGCTGGGCATCGCGTAGTTCCACGGAATCATCAGGCTACCCTGCGCCAGTTCATCCGCCACCAGATACTGCGGCACCAGCGCTACGCCATAGCCCGATTGTGCCGCGCGGATGCACATGTAGAACGTGTCGAAACGCGGGCCGTGGTAGCTGTTTTGCGAGTGCAGGCCCTGCTCCAGGAACCATTCGTGCCAGGCCTCCGGACGCGAGGTGCATTGCAGCAAGGTGTGGCGCGACGACGCATCGCTGCCTTCGGCGACGAATCCTGGCGCACACACCGGCACTACCGCCTCACGGAACAGCTCGATGCAGGTTGCACCTGGCCATGAGCCTTGGCCGAAGAAAAACGCGATATCGGCCTTGGCCTGCAATACGTCGAAAGGCTCCAGCTCGTTGCGCACGTCCAGATGGATATTCGGATGTTTCGCCGCGAAATCCTTGAGTTTGGGCACCAGCCAGCGGTCACCGAAGGTGGGCTGGGTGGCGATGCGCAGCACTTCAGTCTCGCCGCCGTAGGTGAGGATGTAGCGGCTGGAGATGTCCACCTGAGTGAGGATCTTGTGCACCTCGGCCAGGTACAGCGAGCCCGCCGGCGACAGGTACAGGCGCTGACGCACCCGTTCGAACAGATTGTGGCAAAGCATCTCTTCCAGCTGCGCCACCTGCTTGCTCACCGCACTCTGGGTCAGGTGCAGCTCTTCGGCGGCGCGAGTGAAACTCAAATGGCGGGCGGCGGCTTCGAAGCATTGCAGGGCGGTCATCGATGGGGTCAAGCGTTTTGAAATCATGCAGTTCATTCCAAATCGGAAGGAGCCTTTGCCTAAAGGTCGTTTGTGGCAGTAGCGCAAAGCCGTTGATACTGCCCCGCAGCACTATAAACCGGCGCGGGCTGTGGGGCGCCGAATAATAAGGAATGACAGGGAGCGCCTTGCATGAACCCATTCAAAACCACCTTGGCCGCCATCGGCGCCACCGCCGTTTTCGGTTTGGCGAGCACCGCCCAGGCGGGCACGACCTTGGACGCCATCCAGAAAAAAGGTTTTATCCAGTGCGGCGTCAGTGACGGACTGCCGGGTTTCGGCGTACCGGACAGCAAGGGCAAGATGACCGGTATCGATGTGGACGTGTGCCACGCGGTGGCGGCGGCGGTTTTTGGCGATGCATCAAAAGTGAAGTTCACCCAGTTGACCGCCAAGGAGCGCTTCACTGCGCTGCAATCCGGTGAAATCGACCTGATCTCACGCAACACCACCTGGACCAGTTCCCGTGATTCGGGCATGGGCCTGGTGTTCACCGGCGTCACCTACTACGACGGCATTGGCTTTCTGGTGAACAACAAACTGGGCGTCACCGCTGCCAAGCAACTGGACGGCGCCACGGTGTGCATCCAGGCCGGCACCACCACCGAGTTGAATGTCTCGGACTACTTCCGCACCCATGGCATGAAGTACACGCCGATTACCTTCGACACCGCCGACGAAAGCGCCAAGGGCCTGGAAGCCGGGCGTTGCGACGTGCTGACCACCGATCAGTCGGGCCTGTACGCCCAGCGCATCAAGATGGCTCACCCGGACGAGTTCGTGGTGTTGCCGGAAGTGATCTCCAAGGAACCACTGGGTCCATTGGTGCGCAAGGGGGATGACGAGTGGTTCAGCATCGTCAAATGGACCCTGTTCGCGATGCTCAACGCCGAGGAAATGGGCATCACCTCGCAGAACGTCGAGGAGCAGGCCAAAACCACCAAGAATCCGGATGTCGCGCGGTTGCTGGGGACGGACGGCGAATACGGTAAGGATTTGAAGCTGCGCAAGGATTGGGTAGTGCAGATCGTCAAGCAAGTGGGTAACTACGGCGAAGTGTTTGAACGCAATATTGGCCAGGGCAGCGTGTTGAAGATCAAGCGCGGGCTCAACGCGCTGTGGAACAACGGTGGCATCCAGTACGCACCGCCGGTTCGCTGAGACGCTGGGGTGTTATTCGGACACCCCATCCTTCCCCGCCGCTTTGGCGCGATACAACGCCTGATCGGCGCGCGCTATCAAGGCGGCGGGGGGCTCATCCGTTTGACGCTCGGCCACGCCCAGGCTCAGGGTGACCTTGAAGTCATCCCGGTGCGGGCTGTTCTTCAACTTCAGACGCACACTCGCCGCCATTGTTTTTGCGATTTCCACCGAGGTTTTGGGCAGGATCAGCACAAACTCGTCGCCACCCCATCGAGCCAGCAGGTCACCTGGGCGAATACAGCTTTGCAGGCATTCAACCACCTGCACCAGCGTTTGATCGCCCACACCGTGACCGTATCGATCATTGATCGACTTGAAATCATCGATGTCCATGGCGATCAGCGCCAGCGGCAGGCGAAAGCGCTGGGCGCGGTCGCACTCTTCCAGCAACACTTTTTCCAGGCGGTAGCGATTGGCGACCAGAGTCAGGGCATCCCTTTCGGCCAGGGCGCGGTTTTCATCCAACTGCAGTTGCAACTGTTGATTGACCCGTGACAGCTCGCGGGTGCGTTCGGCCACCAGCGCTTCAAGGGATTGATTGCGCCGTTCCAACTGTTCGACGGAGCATTTCCTTAGATGAATATCGCGGTGGGCGCCCACCATGCGCGCCACCGAGCCATCCTCATTGCGCGCAATCACGTAGCCGCGGTCTTCGATCCACAGGTAGCTGTCATCTTTTTTGCGGCAACGGTACTCGGCCTGGTAGTGAGGGGCGCGACGGTGGATGTAGTCGTCGAACCGTTTCATCACCTGGGGGTAGTCATCCGGGTGGATCACGTTCTCCCAGGTGAATACGCTGTTCTCCAGTGCGTGGCGATGATAGCCAAGCATTTCGTAGCAGCCGGGGTTGCGGTAGACGAACCCGGTATTGGCGTTCCAATCCCAGATTCCATCGCTGACCAGCTCCAGGACGGTGTGCAGCATGTCGGCGTTGAAGTGAGAGAAATCCTGCTTTAACGGATTGTTGTCGGAGGTCTCGTTCATCTGCGCGTTTCCTTGCGTAGGCAAGCATCTGAAGCCCGCCATTGTTGTCGCCGATACTCCGTGGCTGAGGCTACTGTACAACGAGGTCTGGAGGCTTTGAATAGGGCAGATGTACGGCTTACGATTGATGGCTATAGGCTATTAATTTGGGGCCGCCATCCTCGTCGGCACCTTCCCATCCGCGTTGTGCTGGTAAATCGTTTCTGGCTGGCCCTGATCATTGAAAAATACCTGGCCGATACCCGCCGAATTCCATAACCGTTCGCCCGCTTCGGCATGCTCGGGAATATGTGGCACCACCTGCATGGTGCGGCGGCGCGTGAACCAGTTGAGGGGCGAGCGGGGCGAGTAGAGCCAGCGGTTGAGGCGGTCGAACCACTCCAGTAATCGTGGTGGGAATTCGTTCTTGATACCGCTGCTGGTGATCTGCCAGATCCTGGGGCCGGCGTTGCGATGGCGGATCAGCACTTCGTAGACGAACGAGTAGTGCACGTCACCGGAGAGGATCACGTAGTTACCCGGCGTGCGCGAGTGGCGGAAGATATTGAGGATCACCTGGGCGGCGCCACGATGGGCCATCCAGTTTTCCGCATCGACGAGCAAGGGGTGGCCGCACCAGCTGAAGACTTTCTGCACCGTCTCGATCAGCTTGACGCCAAAGATCGGCGCGGGTGAGACGATTATGGCCGAGGGGTGGTCCAGCAGTTCCTGTTGCAGCTCGCTCAAGGCTTCCCAGTCCAGCAGGCCGGAAGGTTGCTTGAGCGTGAATTCGCTGCGCCAGCGGCGGGTGCGGGTGTCGAGCACCACCAGGGCCGGCGTGGTAGGCAATACGTAATGCCAGCGTTGAAATTCCAGCAGTGTTTCGAGCAGTTCATCCTGCGCGGTGGCGTCAAGATGGTTGGCTTGTGGTTGAGCAGTGAGCGCTTGGGTCTGGTTGATCAGTTCCCCAAATGCATCCGGTTGGTTGCCCCAACCTTGGCATAGCAGGTAGGCCAACAGGGCGTTGCCGATGATGCGCTTTGAAAAGGGATGGCCGTAGGCGGTTTCTTCCCACTGGGCACTGAGGTTCCAGTCATCGGTGATGTCGTGATCATCAAAGATCATCAAGGTGGATAGGTGCGCAAAGACCCGCGCGACGCCTGGCAGGCCGTCGCGGAATCGCTCTATCTGGGTCTGTTCACGGGCGTAACGCTGCTGTCGTTCTGCATTCAGATGCGGAGGTTGAGGCGCAATCAGCGTCCAGGGCGTCGGCGACCACACCAGCAAGTACATTGCGATGACTTCGGCGAAGGTCACCAGGTGGTTGTCGGCGGTGCTGCTGGTAAAGATTGGTTTTTTCACACCGCCAAAGAAGCGTTCGCGCAGGGTTTCGTTGCTGTCCAACGCCGGCAGCAAGTCGGCGCGATGGTAATAACTGGCGCTATGTCCATAGAGGCTGGCGCTGTCATCTACCACAGCGCCCTCCAGGTATTCATCGAACAAACCCAGGCGTGCAATCAATGCATGGATTGCCCGCAGCATCGGCCCAGCGACATCGTCGGCGTAGACTTGGTCGCCGCTCATCATCAACAGCGCCGGGCGGTCGGCAGGCGTTTGGGCATCGGCCAACAGGCGATCGACACACAAAAGACCCTCGTCGGCGCTGTGATGGGGTTTGCGGCATGAGCCGTGAACCAATTGATGAATGCGGCTGTGCAGCACAAAGCTCGGTAACTGGGCGTTGGCGTACAGCAGGTGCGGTGCCCAGTCGGCGATGCCGGTGTTGTCGAACAGCAGGTCGTAGCTGATCTCCACGTCCAGGGGCAGTGCGTTGTCCAGTGTCACATCGATCAGGTGGATAAAGGCATGGCGCCCCACGGGTACGACCTGACAGTGGTCAAGGGGGACCTCCAGGATTCGTGAGGGCAGATGTAGCCTCAGGGTCAATACCAGCGCTTGACTCCCCACCAGCCACACCACCAGGCGCCGTGGTTCGAGGCGTCGCAGCAGCGGTCCAGCCAGTACGGCGGGCAGTGTGTGGGTGAGCGGCATGCAGGCAAGATTTCCAGACTGGATTGAACCCGCGAGATTAATCCAGTGAATGTCATGATTTTGTTAAGGGAAAGTACGAAGGGCCGTGCACTGCCCTTCGTCTAATGCGGTTTACAGCAGATTGCCTCCACCGAGGCTATCTAGCCCACCTCCGGTTTTACGGCGCCGATCATTGGCGGCCGAGCCTTCAGGATCAGCGGCGCTCTGTTGCGTATGTGTTGCTTCAATGCTGCGCTTCCTGCGCTGGGGCTCTGCATCATCCTGCTGCAGGGGAGGGTATTGAAAGCTGCCCAGTGAGTGATTGATTGCGCTAAGCATGAATGTTTCCTTCTTGTGAGTAGACGGTTACTTCGCCTGTTGGAGCGAAGTGAGGCCAAACTTATAGAGGACGAAACGGGTCAGCTATAAACGCGCTGCTGCAAGATATGACCAGGAGGTGGCTGGCGCTTTCAGAAGTCATCCGAGGCGCTGTTCGCGCAACTGTCTAGGCCGGGAGAGGTAGCGCCTTGCTTGCCCTCCCGCACAAACGCCGCGCGATTGTCCGCCACCACATTACGCAACGCACTGTAATAATCCGGCAGTTTCTGCAGGCTGTCGGTGAGCGGCAACAATGACGCCCGTGTATCGACCGTACCGCCGACCAGGCTGAGGGTGCCCAAAGTCTGCACCGTGTCGCTGTCCCCCAGTGGCGAAACCAGGAAACTCAAGACCTTGCCCGCAGCGTCCCGGCTGTTGCTGGTGCCCAGCAATGGCAACTCGACAATGGGGCCGTTACCCATGCCCCACACGCCGAATGTCTGGCCGAAGTCAGCTGTGTGGCGCGGGATGCCCAGGCTATCTGACACATCAAACAGCCCCACCACGCCTACCGTCGTGTTCACTGCGAAACGCCCCAGGGTATTGACCGAGCGTCGCGGGTTGCCTTGCAGCAGATCGTTGATAAACACCTTTGGCTCGCTGAAGTTGCTCGCGAAGTTGTGCACACCCTGCTGGAAAAAATCCGGTAGGTAACGGTAGCCGCGGGCTACGGGAGCCAGTGCGTAGTCGTCCACCGCACGGTTGAATGCAAACACCCCGCGGTTGACCGGTTCCGCCGGGTCATACACCGGGTAGTTCACCTGTGCGCACTGCGTGGCGGGCGTCACGGGCGCCGGGCTCGCACAGCCCGTCAGGTAGGACACAGTCAGCAACAGCACGGCCTGGCGGGCCAGATGTTGGGGGTAGGTTAGCGAGCGCATGGGGGACGGTCTCCGCAAAAAGGAAGCCGATGCTGGCACTGCCGTCTTGCGCAAAGATGTCTGGTTTATTGCGCCGGTGACGCTTTATTGCACGGTTGAAATATATGACGAGCCGCGCCGAATGGTTTTAGATGGCACCTTGTCCCAGCCCAGTGAAGACCGTCGGTGAGCAACCTGTTGATCGTGGACGATGACCTTGAAGTCCTCGCCCTGCTGAAGAAATTTTTCCTGCAACACGGCTATGCGGTCGAGACCGTGGCCAGTGGCATCGAGCTGTGGGCGGCCATGGAGCGCCAGCCCGCCGACCTGATCATCCTCGACCTGATGCTCCCCGGCGACAACGGCCTGCTGCTGTGCCAGCGCCTGCGCCAGCAATACGCCACGCCAGTGATCATGCTCACCGCTATGGGTGAACTCAGCGACCGAGTGGTGGGCCTGGAAATGGGCGCCGATGATTACCTGAGCAAGCCTTTCGACGCGCGTGAATTGCTGGCCCGAGTGCGCGCGGTGTTGCGCCGGGCGGGGGAGAGCGGGCCGCCCTTGGGCGATGCAGCGCGCCCGCTGATCCGTTTTGCCGGCTGGCAACTGGACCTCACGCGCCGCGAATTGCGCTCGCCCGATCAGGTGATGATCCCATTGTCATCCGGCGAGTTCGACCTGCTGCTGGTGTTTGTCGAACACCCCCAACGGGTGCTCAGTCGCGAGCAATTGCTGAACCTGGCGCGTGGCCACAGTCATGATGCATTCGACCGCAGCATTGACGTGCAAGTGAGCCGCCTGCGCCGCAAGCTGGAATTCGATACCAAGCGCCCGGCGATGATTCGCACGGTGCGCAACGGTGGCTACCAATTCACCGCCAGTGTGACCCGCTCATGAGGCGCCCACGCGATACTGTGGCGCGCTGGATCGCCCTGACCATTCTGATTGCGATGTTGACTGCATTGGCGTTCAACGCTTTGTTTGTGCAAATGGCAGGTGTGTGGGCGCGACCACCGCTGACTGAAATCGGATTGTTGGAAAGGATCGCCGTCGTTGTGCGCGTGGTCGAGGCCTCCGACCCGTCGCAACGTCCACGTCTGGCCCAAGCGGTAGGTGACGAAACGTTCAGGGTGACCTGGGCCGCGCAGCGCCAGGCATTGGGGTTACCCGTTCTGGCCGACCCTGATTTCCACTCGGGCGAGCAGGTGTTCAAGCACCTGCTCCAAGGGCCACCTCGTCCGATGGAGGCGTATGAGCCGTCTGACTGGCCCGGCGGCAACGGCCGCTATGCGCTGCTGGTGCAATTGGCTGACCGCTCCTGGCTGATGTTCAGCGCGCCGTCGCGCAGTTGGGGTTTGGACGATGGTGCACGCAGCCTGATCGTGGTGTTGCTGGTGCTGATATCGACCGCGCTGGTCACCCTGGTCGCGACCCGCCGCCTGGCCCGCCCTCTGCAGCACTTCACTCAGGGCGCGCGGCGCTTTGGTGCCGACTTTCGGGCACCGCCCATCGAGCCGGTCGGCCCGCACGAAATCCGCCAGGCGATCCTCGCCTTCAACAGCATGCAGGCGCAGTTGCGGCATTTCATCCAGGACCGCACCCAAATGCTCGCGGCCATTTCCCACGACTTGCGCGCGCCGTTGACCCGCCTGCGCCTGCGTGGTGAGTTCATCGAGGATGTTGATCAACAGCAAAAGCTGTTTCGCGATGTGGATGAAATGCAGGCCATGATCAACACCGCGCTGGAATTCTTCCGCGACGATGCCCGCCTGGAACAAGCCACCCAACTGGACCTTGCGGAATTGCTGCAAACCCTGATCGACGACTACCGCGACCAGGCCATTGACCTGACCTTTCGCGGCCCGCCGCGCCTGGTGTACTTCGGCCGACCGTTGGGCCTCAAGCGCGTGATGACCAACCTGATGGACAACGCGATTCACTACGGCACCGCGCCGGAGATCGAATTGCAGCAAAAAAATGGAGAGGTGGTGGTTCGCGTACTGGATCGCGGGCCAGGCATTCCCGTTGAGCATCGTGAGCAGGTGTTCCTGCCGTTCTATCGCCTTGAAGGGTCACGCAACAAAAGCACGGGCGGTGTCGGCTTGGGACTCTCCACCGCTCGGGCGATTGTGTTGGAACATGGCGGCACCTTGACCCTGGCCGAGCGCCAGGGTGGGGGGGTGGAGGCGGTGGTGGTGTTACCTGTTTAACCCAAGGTCCGTCAGGTATGCGAGTCGTCAATCACCTTCGGCACTGTGAACCGGAACTCACTGCCGCGCCCCACCTCACTCTCGGCAACGATCTTGCCGCCATGGGCCTGGACGATGCCTTGCGTGATGTACAGTCCCAGCCCGCTGCCGGTCGGGTTGTTTTCTGTTTGCGTCCAGTAGCGATCGAACACGTGAGGCAGTTGTTCCGGTGCAATACCTTCGCCGGAGTCGCGCACCGAGAACACGATTTCTTCGCCATTGCTCATGGCGCTGATACCAATATTGCCCTGGCGCGGGGTGAACTTGATGGCATTGCCGATCAGGTTCGACAGCACCTGAAACAGACGCTCCGGGTCGGCATTGATTTGCAGGCCCGGTTCAGCGTTGAACGACAGATCGATGCCTTTCTCCATCGCCAGGGGCGCCAGCAACGAGTAGGCCTCGTCGAAAATCTGGCTCACATCCAAGATCACTGGCCGCACCACGTAACGCCCGGCCTCGATTTTCGAGGTATCGAGCAAGTCTTCCAGCAGCACATTCATGCGCCCGGCGGCCTGCTGCATGGTGTCGATGGCCGAGGAAATCCGTCGCGATGTGTGTGGGCCGGCAGAGCTGAAGGCCTTTTGCATCATGCCGCACAGCATGGAGATCACCGTCATTGGGTTGCGCAGGTCATGGGACACCACCGCCACCAGCTCGTCGCGGGCGCGCACGGCTTGTTGTTCGCGCAGCACCTGGCGCGCCAGGTCGTTTTCCAGAGCCGAGCGGCGCAGGTCATTGGCGGCAAAGTGGTCACCATGGCTCCACTTGGTGGAGATGCCGGCCATCTCCACCTTCCAGATTTCAAACGAGGTGCGTGGGCGAAGGCGCAAGCCGGCGTCGGAGTTTTCCAGGTCCAGCGGTTTTTTCGGATCGCCGCTCCAGTTGATGTTCTCCTTCACCTCCGGGCGGAACCACAGCACGCCGTTATCCACAGGCTTGGGCAGGCTCATGGCTAGCACCCCACTGGCTACCTGCTGAAACTCGGCGGCCGGCGGGTACACCGACGACAGGTTATGGCTGGAGAACACCGGCTCGCCACCCTCTTGCAGCCACTTGTGCAAAGCACGGATCTGCGCCGGCTCCGGGCAGTTTCCGTAGCGGTGCAGTTGCTTGTCTTCGATGATCGCCACGCCGCCGGACAGGGTCAGGTCCATCAGCAACTGACCTTGCTGGGCCAGGCCGTCGAACACGTTTGCTTCCGAGCGCTTCATCGCCTGATCCAGTAAGGCCAGGGCCTCGACTTTCTCTTCACGCTGACGGCTCAGGTCCAGGGCTTCCATGGCGCTGATCTGCAACGACAACACCTGGCCGATGGTTTGGCAGGCCGTACGCAGGTCATTAGGCACCAGCAACGGCTCACGGTTGCCGCAACTAATCAGGCCCCACAGCCTGTCGCCCTTCATCAGCGAGATACTCATGGACGACAACACGCCCATGTTCTGCATGTACTGGCAATGAATCGGCGACACGCTGCGCAGTGTGGCGAAGCTCAAGTCCAACGGCTGGCCGGTGTCCGGGCGCAGCTTGGGCAGCAGTGGCACGGGCTCGTAGGCCGCGTTCGGGATGATGCGTAGCCAATTGGTGCGATACAGCTCGCGGGCTTGCTCCGGGATGTCGGAGGCAGGGAAGAACAGCCCGTTGAACAGCTCCATGGACGGCGCCGACGCTTCGGCGATCACTTGGCCATGGCCTTCGTCTTCGAAGCGATAGATGAGTACCCGGTCGTACCCGGTCATGGCCTGGATTTCATTCACGCTGATTTCGTACAGCGCTTGCAGGGTTTTCGCTGACTGCAAGCGCTGCAGCATTTTGCCCAGGTCACTGGTGCGACCATTCAGCGCCCGCGGGCGGAAATCCTTGAGCAGCGGTTCGAACTCCAGCACCAGCACATTTTGATGGCGGTGCAGCAGGCCTTCGAATTCCGCGCCGTTGAATGTGACATGCAAAGGGGGGGCATCGAAGAACGTATGGTTTTCGGCCATGACGGCAACCGCCTTGGCGTGCTCCGCGCCTACCAACGTGTGCAGTGGCTGGCCCAGCAGCGCCTCGGGGGCATGGCCGAACAAAATCCCGATGTTGGCGCTGACCTGGATGATGTTCAGGTCCGGCTCCGACAACGTCAGCAGCACACCGTGGGGCTGGATCGCTCCAGGAAAACGGATGGGCTCGTCGGCACAGTTGGCAAGTAGCTCTTCAAAATCTTCGGGTTTCATAGCAGTACCTCCTGGCTGTCGAGCCAATGCTCAAAGCAGCTGAATGTTGATCGGGCAGCGTCTACTGCGCGCTGCCTGGCTGGCGCGTCCAGTGGCTGGACGCCCAGGTAGTCGAGAAAATCTTTCCAGCGCCGACCGGTTTCGGCTCCGTACACATTGAGAAACGCACCACCGTTGTCGGCGTTTACGTTCAGGCGCTGAGTGATTTCCCGACGCAATACCTGGCCGCCCAGGGTCGCGCCTTCCAGTACATACAGAGCACCGAGGCAGGCGGCGGGGGTATTGAAGGTTGGTAGTTCAGTACAACGGGGCAGGGTGTTGATGGCTGGGGCATCCAGGCCCAACGCATTGAGATCGCACACCAACGTGGGTGTTTTCACACGCAGCGCTGTGTCGAATCCATCTGGGATCAAGCCACTGTCATACAGGGCGGACTCCATCGGCTGATAAAACCCGTAATACGCCTCGAGCAAGCGCACGTACCAATCGGCATCCAGTCGTTCTGAGAAAAACGGCAGGCGCTTTTCCAGCGCCACATGCAACAGGGCCGTGCCTGTGCGCAACGCTTCCAGCAATGAGGGCGCACCAACGTCATGGGCCTGTGAATGCATTCAATGAGCTCGAACTGTGGGCCTCTCGGCCATGAATGACGCGTCGAAATGGGCGACGATTCTACACACCTCAAAGCCTTCATCTGTACGCACAAGGCGAAAAGGCTGACCAGCGGATCAGAAAAGTCGCTCCTTGCCTCATTAATGACCGCAGGGCTTGTCGCGAAGTTCGGTTTCAGTGATGTCGTGATGCTATTAATGCATGGACAACCGCTGTTGGGTCAGGGCAGTTTTCACGCATTCAATCAGGTGTTCTCTGCTCCACGGCTTGGGCAGAAAGCGCACGGATCCCCCCAACTGAGCCGCCAGCCTGGTATTACCCGACGTCAGCACCACCGGCACGCTCGGCCAACGATGGGCGACTACCCGGCTCAAGTCATAACCATTGAGCAACCCCGGCATCTGGATATCACTGACAATCAAGTCCACCGGGTCATCGCCCCGTTCCAGGTAAATCATCCCTTCATCCGCCGAAGGAAACGACGTCACCAGCGCGCCGAAATCCTCCAGTACATCCACCATCAATGATCGAATGATCTCGTCGTCTTCCAGCACTAAAATCGATGGCTGAGCCATGATCCTTACTCCACCATCAGGGTTCATAGAGGTGGAGTAGAACACGTCTATATAGGTTCGATTGGATATCTATGGGGCGATGGATGGTCGTTTTAGAGGCACTATCCGGTAAAGTGCGGGGCTTGCTTCTACGTGCTCAAGGATTGACATGTTTATTCGTAACCCTATGGTTCCAGAACTGATCGTTACCACCCTCATTGCCAGTCTGGATTTCTGGGTGCACAAGTTGGGTTTCACCCTGGCTTACCAGCGCGTTGAGGAAGGCTTTGCATACCTCGACCTGAATGGCGCGCAAATCATGCTGGAGCAATACGACCCCAACGCCGGGCAATGGTTGACCGCATCTTTGGATCGACCTTTCGGACGAGGTATCAACCTGCAGATCGACGTACCCGTCGTCGCGCCGATTTTGCAACGTTTGGCCCGTGTTGACTGGCCGCTATTCAAGGATGTTGAGCAAGCCTGGTACCGCGCGGGCGATGTGGAGGCCGGGCAGCGCCAGTTCATTGTGCAAGACCCTGACGGTTACCTGGTACGCCTGGTTGAACGGCTGGGGGAAAGGCCTTTAGTACCGGCATAATTACCTCGACCTTTGTCGCCGCAACGCTTGAAATGGAGTCCCCATGAAGTACCGCGCTCTGATGACCCTCGCCCTGATCCTCACCACAAGCCCTGCCTTCGCAGCCGGCGACGCCGAGGCCGGTGGCAAGCTCTTCACCAAGACCTGCGGCGGTTGCCACAGCATCGGTGAAGGTGCGCGAGGTGGGTTCGGGCCAGAACTCAACGGCATCATCGGCCGACCCGCCGGGACCACCACGGACTACCAGTATTCCGACGCGATGAAAAACTCCGGCGTGGTCTGGACCCGGGACAAACTCGCTGCCTACATCGAGGCACCGAAGAAGGTGGTGAGTGGCACGCGGATGATCTTCTGGGGCATTAGTGATCAGGAGAAAATCGAAAACATCCTGGCGTACCTGGAAACCTTCCAGCCTAAGTGATCATTCGCGCACTCTCATACAGCCCTCGGGTCAGCCCTTACCGGCGTTGAAACTCTTAGGAGTGTTGTTCGGCCAAGGTCTTCAACTGGATTGCCAAGGTCAACCAGACGGTGGCGAGCGCGGGGTTCAAGCGGTTTCCTCAATTGGATATACAGGCGGATCCTGGCAAGAAACTCATCGTGTTCAGCTCGGCGAGAAGCCAGGGCAATGGGACTTACTACAGCTGCGGGCCAGTGATGAGCACGTTCAGCCCGCAGAAGGCCAAGGTGTATTGGGTGGAGTTCCAGTTCCGGCTTAACAGCGTGTGCGCTGCAGGTGTTTGATATTACGGATCCGGGGAATCGGTGTTGATCCGGGGGGGCGGGGACTGAGGTGAAGGAGGGGTGATGGTGGGCGTTGGCCTCCGTTTGCGTGGCAAAGGCTGGGCGAATACCACACCGTTGAAGGTGTGGGTGTAGCCATCGCAAACGGGGTTCATCTGCTCGGGCGTCAGCTGTGGATTGACCTTTTGCAGCAGGCCCGCTTCGTCGACACATAAGCCGCTGTAATAGCTATTTTCATCCAACACTACGTAGTCCCGCTTGTCGCTTTCATGTAGCGCAACCATCCAGAACACAGGATCCGGACGATCCAGACGGGCGTTGGCTTCGCTGAAAACGTTATCCCATTGATGACCGACTTTGGATAAGAGGAAGCGGAATAGCGGGGTGTAATCAAGCCCGTGCTGATGATGGCTGTGCATTGAGCCACGGGTTGATAGTGCGCGCTGTGCCTTTTTGCTGTGGCGTTCGTATCGGTAAGCGCTGCAACTCCCGTGGCGTACGCCATGGGTTCGGGTGTTGACTGAGCGGTAGAGGAGGGGCTTCTGCAGTACAGGTCTCATTGTATCAAAACTCCTTGTTAGGTTGCTTGGGAGGTGGTGGCCAGGCGCCTTGGTAGCGGAAGGAGATTTGATAATCGAAGTGGTCGGGTTCAATCATGTGTTGGAAGTAAGGTTGAATAATCGCTAGCCACTTAGGCAATACGTTGAATACATCTGCATATATCGCAGTTTCTTCAGCTAAATCCAACGCTTCAAAAACACCGTCTGAATCTTCGATGTCCGCTGAGTACTCATGCGCTTTCAAGTCATTGCTGTGCTTTTCGTACCATCGTAATTTGATTTTCATCACCATTTTCCGAGTTCCTCGTTATCTGTAGATTCGACGTTTCGGGTCCGCCGGGCCTCGACGTTCGGCGGTGTAAGGGTCAAACGCGCCAAGGTGTTCTAGATCACTGTTCCGATAGACTTCCAGCTCGCCTTTCTTGGAATCCCATTCAAATATCTTTCTTCCTTTTGCGTCTATCCAGCGTTCACGTAAGCCTGCTCCACCTCTTCTTGGTGTCACAGGTTTTTGCGAAATCAGACCTGGGAAGCCTGTTATGTTTTCGATTTCGGGCGCAGGGAAGTAATCATGGTCTGGGTTTTTGAGCCCTTTCCTTGGATTATTGATTACCACATACAGCGGCCGAACCCCCGACTCCACCGGGAACACCAGAATAAAATCCCGATACTCCGGCGGGTAAATCGGGTTCACCAGAATCTGCGCCGCCTTCTCCGTCGGCGGATAAATCCAGATCACCGGCGCTTGCGGCGCAGCCTCCAACGCCGGAATACCTAACGTGTCACCTGGATCAACGGCAGGTGTCCAGATCAGCTCCACACCCTCACCCAGATCCGCCACAAACTGATCGCCACGGCTTTGAAACTGCACCACATCAATCATCTGCCAGTCAGGGTTATTGCCTGTGTAAAACCCATACCCCTTGAGCGTGCCGTCCTCCCTTTGTTCGACATGCAGCCGCATCTGCGAACGCGCCCGCTGCATCGAGCGCAATTGCGCTTCGCCGTAGAGCGCGCTATCGCCCAATTCCGACGGCCAAGCCAGAGCCACCAAACCTGTCAACAATCCACCAGCAGCGGACACGACGGCAGTGGCCGCCGACTCCAGAACCGCCGAACGCAATGCCAATTGCCCCAACCCAGCAGGCAAAGCGCTACCACTGATCTTGCGTAAGACAACCGTCCCCCGGCTGTCCACTTCACGCCCACCCAACAGGCTTAAATGGCTGTACTCCTTGATCAACTCCAGTGGGACATAACCGGCGGGGTTGAAGTAATGAGTGATGCCGTCAGGCAGTTGGCAGGGTTTGATAAAGACGCAGCCGGGAGGTTTGGCTATCGCGGGTGGCGGGGCAGGGGATGCCTCGAAGTAATCAACAGACGGCGAATAAGGCGCACGCGATGGTTGCGGGGTCAGGATCCGTCGCTTGCTTAACTCTTCTTCTGTGGGTGGGTAAAAGCGTTCTGACATGTCGGCTCACTTCCTTGTGGGAGAGAGTGAGCGTACGAGGGGTAGTTAAAACCTTATGTCGGCATCAATCGGCGATTGATGTGGGAAAAGTGGACTGACGCTTGAGTGAAGGCGTCTGTTTCTGCAGGTTGATCAGGTCAGCAGGTGCTTGGAAATCAACCGTGAAATTTCGACAATCGAGGTCCTCCCAGTAAATTCGAATTTCACCTTGCCCAGCGAAGAAAAGTAAATCTCCAACTCCGAGTCCAGATCAAACGTCCCGGACGTCTCCACCGAATAAGCGACGATGTTCTTGTACGGCAGCGACGTGAAGTCCTTCTTGCTGCCGGTAATCCCTTGCACATTCACCGCGATAATCCGCTTGGTGGTAAACACCACCCCATCACGCATGGCCTTGTACGCATCCACCACTTCTTCACCGTCCAGCAGCAGGTCGGCGACGCGTTCGGCGTATTCGTTGTTTTGCTTGAGTTTGAAGAAACCGTTGTTGTTGAAATCGATCATGGGCCTGCCTCTTGGGTGTATGCCGTTTTGCTCGCGGATCTGTATCTAACACGGGCATTTTGAACGCCCTACCATGGCGCCAACCTTACAACCTTGGCCAGATGTTTCAAAAACGGAGCCCCATCATGCCTGAACTCTCCAATTGGCTGGCCTATGCGCTGATATCACTCGGCATGGTGCTCACACCCGGCCCGAATATGATCTACCTCATTTCCCGCTCGATCTGCCAAGGGCGCACGGCCGGATTGATCTCACTGGGCGGCGTGGCGTTGGGGTTTCTGGTTTATATGCTGTGCGCGGCGTTGGGGATCACGGCGTTGGTGATGGCGGTGCCGTTTGCCTACGACGCGCTGCGCTTCGGCGGGGCGATGTACCTGGCGTATATGGCTTGGCAGGCGATCCGGCCGGGTGGGCGTTCACCCTTTCTGGTGCGGGACCTGCCCAAGGACAGTCCGCGCAAGCTGTTCACCATGGGCCTGGTCACCAACCTGCTGAACCCCAAGGTGGCGGTGATGTATTTGTCATTGCTGCCCCAATTCATCGACCCGAACGGTCATGGCAGTGTGCTGGTGCAATCGCTGGTGCTGGGTTTTACGCAGATTTTTATCAGCGTGAGCGTCAATGCGGTGATTGCCTCCATGGCGGGATCCATCGCGGTGTTTTTCGTCACCCGACCGGCGTGGCAGGTGGTGCAGCGTTGGTTGATGGGGTCGGTGTTGATGGGGTTGGCGGTGCGGATGGCGGTGGAAGGGCGGCGGTAAGTTATTCTTTATAGGATGGCTTTCAGATAGTCCTTGAGTGCGCTGAGCGGGGCATTGAGTTCATTCAGTGTCGACGCTTGGCGCACATCCACCGCCAGCCGTTGCAGTTCGCGACCCAGCACAGTATCGGCGCCGCCCAGGGAGTCGAGCGCCAACTTCAGGCATTCATTGAGCTTCAACTGAATCCCAGCCAAATCCCCCTGCCGCACCAACAACCCAAACACTTCGCGGTCATACCCCTCCATCACCGGATCATCCCGTAAAACCGTGCTGCCGCCTTCCGTCTCGTGCACCAGCTTCAGTGCAAAGAGCGCAGCCGCTTCCAGCGTCAATTCCATGGTCTCGGTTCCTCGGCGTCTTTGGGGATAGTAGGGGAGGGCGATGATCCCTGTTCCGTGGCGGAAAAAAAAGACCTGGGGCTACTACTATGCGTAGGCAGGCAACTGGAATGCTTATG
>NZ_CP133298.1:740000-5227500 GCF_030980095.1 Pseudomonas canadensis | reverse complement strand
TGGCACCTCGATGTCGGCTCATCACATCCTGGGGCTGAAGCCGGTCCCAAGGGTATGGCTGTTCGCCATTTAAAGTGGTACGCGAGCTGGGTTTAGAACGTCGTGAGACAGTTCGGTCCCTATCTGCCGTGGACGTTTGAGATTTGAGAGGGGCTGCTCCTAGTACGAGAGGACCGGAGTGGACGAACCTCTGGTGTTCCGGTTGTCACGCCAGTGGCATTGCCGGGTAGCTATGTTCGGAATAGATAACCGCTGAAAGCATCTAAGCGGGAAACTAGCCTCAAGATGAGATCTCACTGGAACCTTGAGTTCCCTGAAGGGCCGTCGAAGACTACGACGTTGATAGGTTGGGTGTGTAAGCGCTGTGAGGCGTTGAGCTAACCAATACTAATTGCCCGTGAGGCTTGACCATATAACACCCAAGCAATTTGACTACTCTAACGAGCATCAGATTGCGGTGTGTGAAGACGAAAATGAACCGAAAGTTCGACGCTCACAAAACACCGAAAGCTGTCACATACCCAATTTGCTGAAGCGAGGCATAAGCCACGACTCAGTACCCGAATTTCTTGACGACCATAGAGCATTGGAACCACCTGATCCCATCCCGAACTCAGCAGTGAAACGATGCATCGCCGATGGTAGTGTGGGGTTTCCCCATGTGAGAGTAGGTCATCGTCAAGATTAAATTCCGAAACCCCATTTGCGAAAGCAGATGGGGTTTTGTTTTGGGCGGTCGAAAAGTCCCCAAATACTCGGCGTGATCACTTCATCGGTGCTTTCAGCTCCGCATTAATCTGGTTTTTCATACATGCTCGGTGGCGCTGGCACCCAAATGCGTTCGACGCGTTGAGCGCTCTCCAGTAGCTGCTAGAGGCTTGTAAGTGCGCGATGAATGGTAGGCGGGCATTGCGCTGACAGCGCGTGTCAGAGCGCGCCTGGAGAGGGGCGTTGGCGTGGTGCACCGCTCACAAAAGAACAACTTTGCAGGTGATGCACTTTTCTACAGGCGAAAAAAAAGACCTTGAATTTCAAGGTCTTTTTTTAAGATGGTGCCCCGAGGGAGACTCGAACTCCCACTCCTTTCGAAAACGGATTTTGAATCCGCCGCGTCTACCAATTCCGCCATCAGGGCTCAATGGCGGCGAAGTATAGAGATGAGATTACCGTTGGTCAATCACCTTTCATGGTCAATTTTGACTAATTCCGCTAGACTTCCCGGCCCTGCTAGACGAACTCCATCATGCGCGTTGCTGACTTTACTTTTGAACTCCCTGATTCGCTGATCGCTCGCCACCCTTTGGCCGAGCGTCGCGCCAGTCGACTGCTGACCCTGGACGGGGTGAGTGGCGTCCTCGCACACCGTCAATTCACTGATTTGCTTGAGCATTTGCGCCCTGGCGATCTGATGGTGTTCAACAATACCCGAGTGATTCCGGCGCGGTTGTTTGGCCAGAAAGCATCTGGCGGCAAGCTGGAAATTCTGGTTGAGCGAGTACTGGACAGTCATCGCGTACTGGCCCATGTGCGCTCGAGCAAGTCGCCGAAACCGGGTTCCTCCATACTGATCGATGGCGGTGGCGAAGCCGAGATGGTGGCGCGTCATGATGCGCTGTTCGAACTCAAGTTTGCCGAAGAGGTATTGCCGCTGCTGGAGCGCGTCGGCCATATGCCGTTGCCTCCCTATATAGACCGCCCCGACGAAGACTCGGACCGCGAACGCTATCAGACGGTTTACTCCCAGCGCCTCGGCGCCGTTGCTGCACCGACCGCAGGCCTGCACTTCGATCAACCGCTGCTCGATGCGATTGCCGCCAAGGGCGTCGAGACCGCCTATGTGACCCTGCACGTGGGGGCCGGCACGTTTCAACCGGTGCGTGTGGATAACATCGAAGACCACCATATGCACAGCGAGTGGTTGGAAGTCAGCCAGGAAGTGGTGGACGCTGTCGCGGCGTGCAAGGCGCGTGGCGGACGCGTAGTCGCAGTGGGCACCACCAGTGTGCGCTCGTTGGAAAGCGCGGCCCGTGATGGCGTGCTCAAGCCGTTCAGCGGCGACACCGATATCTTTATCTTCCCAGGCCGGCCATTCCATGTGGTCGATTGCCTGGTGACCAACTTCCATCTGCCCGAATCCACGCTGTTGATGCTGGTTTCGGCATTTGCCGGTTACCCGGAAACCATGGCCGCTTATCAAGCCGCCATCGCCAACGAGTACCGTTTTTTCAGCTACGGTGATGCGATGTTTATCACCCGTAACCCGGCGCCGCGCGGCCCAGAGGAACAATCATGAGTCGTATGTCGTTTGAATTGCTGGCCACGGATGGTAAAGCTCGCCGCGGCCGTTTGACCTTCCCGCGCGGCACCGTCGAGACCCCGGCTTTCATGCCGGTCGGCACCTACGGCACCGTCAAAGGCATGCTGCCGCGTGACATCGTCGCCACCGGCGCCGAGATCATCCTCGGCAACACTTTCCACCTGTGGCTGCGCCCGGGCACCGAAGTGATCAAGAAGCATGGCGACCTGCATGACTTCATGAAGTGGCAAGGCCCGATCCTGACCGACTCGGGTGGTTTCCAGGTGTTCAGCTTGGGCGCCATGCGCAAGATCAAGGAGGAGGGCGTGACCTTCGCCTCGCCGGTGGACGGTTCCAAAGTGTTCATGGGCCCGGAAGAGTCGATGCAGGTCCAGCGTGACCTGGGCTCCGATATCGTGATGATTTTTGACGAGTGCACGCCGTACCCGGCTGACGAAGACGTCGCGCGGATCTCCATGGAGTTGTCCCTGCGTTGGGCCCAGCGTTCGAAGAATGCCCACGGCGACAACACCGCTGCGTTGTTCGGTATCGTCCAGGGCGGCATGCACGAAAGCCTGCGCAAACGCTCGCTGGAAGGCTTGGATAAGATCGGTTTTGACGGCCTGGCCATCGGCGGTTTGTCGGTGGGCGAGCCCAAGCACGAAATGATTAAGGTGCTGGATTACCTGCCGGGCCTGATGCCGGCTGACAAACCTCGTTACCTTATGGGCGTTGGCAAACCGGAAGATCTCGTAGAGGGTGTGCGCCGCGGTGTGGACATGTTCGATTGCGTGATGCCAACCCGTAATGCCCGCAATGGGCATCTGTTCATCGATACAGGCGTGCTGAAGATCCGTAACGCGTTCCATCGCCATGATGATTCGCCGCTGGATCCCACCTGTGATTGCTACACCTGCCAGAACTTCTCCCGTGCTTATCTGCACCATCTGGACAAGTGTGGGGAAATGCTGGGTAGCATGTTGAATACCATCCACAATTTGCGTCACTACCAAGTCCTGATGGCTGGTTTGCGCGAGGCTATTCAACAGGGTACATTGGCCGCCTTCGTCGATGCCTTCTATGCCAAGCGCGGGCTCCCTGTGCCGCCCTTGGACTGAGTTTTCCGACCCTAAGATTCACTATTTGCAACTGGAGTGCTAAATGAGCTTTTTTATCTCTAACGCCATGGCTGATGCCGCTGCGCCTGCTGCTGCCGGCCCTATGGGCGGTGGTTTCGAGTGGATTTTCCTGGTCGGCTTCCTGGTCATCTTCTACCTGATGATCTGGCGTCCACAGGCCAAGCGCGCCAAAGAGCAGAAAAACCTGCTGGGCAGCCTGCAGAAAGGTGACGAAGTTGTGACCACTGGCGGCATCGCCGGCAAGATCACCAAGGTTTCCGATGCTTTCGTGGTTCTGGAAGTTTCCGACACCGTAGAAATGAAGTTCCAGAAGGGCGCCATCGCCGCCACGCTGCCAAAAGGCACGCTCAAAGCGATCTGAGTAACAACCTTTACCAATCGACGGGGCGCGCAAGGCGCCCCGCGTTATAAGCGGGCGGCGTGATGCTGAACAAATACCCTCTGTGGAAATACGTACTGATCCTGGCGGTGCTGGCGATCGGTTTTATTTATTCCGCTCCCAATCTCTATCCTGATGACCCGGCGATCCAGATCACTGGCGCCAGCACTTCGCTGCAGGTCAATCAGGCCGACCTGGAACGCGCGAGCAAAGCGCTCGTTGACGCGGGTATCCAGGTCAAGGCGGCAACGTTGGCGGCTGATTCGAAGGGCGGCTTGCTGCGCCTGACCAAGGCAGAAGACCAATTGCCGGCCAAAGATGTCGTGCGCAAGGCCATGGGTGACGACTATGTTGTCGCACTCAACCTGGCACAGACCACGCCAACCTGGCTGCGCAAGATTGGCGCGCACCCGATGAAGCTGGGTCTGGACTTGTCCGGTGGCGTGCACTTCCTGCTGGAAGTCGACATGGACAAAGCCCTCGACGCTCGACTGAAGGTCTACGAAGGCGACGTGAAGAGCCTGCTGCGTAAAGAGCGCCTGCGTTATCGCAGCCTGCCGCAGCTCAACGGTGCCATCCAGCTGGGCTTCTCTGACGAAGCTTCCCGCGAACAGGCCCGTGCACTGATCCGCAAAAACTTCAACGATTTCGACATCGTACCGGCCGACCTCAACGGTCAACCTGTACTGCGTCTGGCGATGACCCCGGCCAAGCTGGCGGAAATCCGTGAATACTCCATCAAGCAGAACTTGACCACGGTACGTAACCGCGTCAACGAACTGGGTGTGGCTGAGCCAATCGTTCAGCGCCAGGGTGCCAACCGTATCGTGGTTGAACTGCCGGGCGTACAGGACACCGCTGAAGCCAAGCGTATCCTGGGTAAAACCGCCAACCTGGAATTCCGTCTGGCGGCTGAGCCGGGTGCTACTCGCGCCACTTCCGAAGAGTTCGAGTTCCGCGAAGGCAACCGTCCTCCTGCGTTGATCGAGCGTGGCTTGATCATCACCGGTGACCAGGTGACTGACGCCAAGGCTGGTTTTGGCGAGCACGGCACCCCTGAAGTTAACATCCGTCTGGATGGCCATGGCGGCGAACTGATGAGCCGCGCCACGCGCAGCAACGTCGGTCGCAGCATGGCGGTGATCTTCATCGAGCAACGCCCGGTGACCACCTATACCAAGCAGATGGTCAACGGCGTCGAGAAAGACGTGCCGGTTCAGACCTTCAAGGAAGAGAAGAAGATCATCAGCCTGGCGACCATCCAGTCGCCACTGGGTGCTCAATTCCGTATCACTGGCTTGAACGGCCAGGGCGAATCCTCGGAACTGGCCCTGCTACTGCGTGCCGGTGGCCTGGCTGCCCCAATGTACTTCGCTGAAGAACGTACCATCGGCCCGAGCCTGGGTGCCGACAACATCACCAAGGGTATCGACGCGGCCTTGTGGGGCATGCTGTTCGTGTCCCTGTTCATCATCGCCATCTACCGCTTCTTCGGTGTTATCGCCACCGTGGCCCTGGCGGGCAACATGGTCATGCTGCTGGCCCTGATGTCGCTGCTGGGCGCTACGCTGACCTTGCCAGGTATCGCCGGTATCGTACTCACCATGGGTATGGCGGTAGATGCCAACGTACTGATCTTCTCGCGGATTCGTGAAGAGATCGCCAATGGCATGACCGTACAGCGTGCAATCAACGAAGGCTTCGGCCGGGCATTTACCGCGATTCTCGACTCCAACCTGACCACATTGTTGGTGGGTGGGATTCTCTTCGCCATGGGTACCGGCCCGGTCAAGGGCTTTGCGGTGACCATGTCCCTCGGTATCTTTACCTCGATGTTCACGGCCATCATGGTGACCCGCGCAATGGTCAACCTGATCTATGGCGGGCGTGACTTCAAGAAGTTGTGGATTTAAGGGGCTGCCATGTTACGTACAATCAACTTCATGGGCGTTCGCAACGTTGCGTTCGGCGTCACCGTGCTCCTTACCGTTCTGGCGTTGTTCAGCTGGTTCCATAAGGGTCTGAACTACGGTCTGGACTTTACCGGCGGTACGCTCATCGAGCTGACCTACGAGAAACCGGCCGATGTGACCCTGGTGCGCAACGAGCTGGTCAAGGCCGGCTATCACGAAGCCATCGTGCAGAGCTTTGGTGCCACCACCGACCTGCTGGTGCGTATGCCTGGCGAAGACCCGCAACTGGGTCACCAGGTAGCCGAGGCCTTGCAGAAGGTCGGCGGCGACAACCCTGCGTCGGTCAAGCGTGTCGAGTTCGTGGGCCCGCAGGTCGGTGAAGAACTGCGCGACCAGGGCGGCCTCGGCATGCTGATGGCGCTGGTCGGTATCATGATCTACCTGGCGTTCCGCTTTCAGTGGAAGTTCGGTGTCGGCGCCATTGTGTCGCTGATCCATGACGTGATCGTCACCGTGGGGATCCTGGCGTATTTCCAGATCACGTTCGACCTGACCGTACTGGCCGCTGTACTGGCGATCATTGGTTACTCCCTCAACGACACCATCGTGGTATTCGACCGGGTTCGTGAGAACTTCCGTGTACTGCGCAAGGCGTCGCTGATCGAGAACATCAACGTCTCGACCACCCAGACCCTGTTGCGGACCATGGCGACGTCGATTTCCACTTTGCTGGCGATCGCTGCGCTGATGATTTTCGGTGGCGACAACCTGTGGGGCTTCTCCCTGGCGCTGTTCATCGGCGTTCTGGCGGGCACCTACTCGTCGATCTACATCGCCAACGTGGTGCTGATCTGGCTGAACCTCAACAGCGAAGACCTGATCCCTCCGGCCAGCACTGGCAAGGAGGTTGACGATCGTCCTTGATGGGCGTTTGTTGATCGGCTGTGACAAGAAAGGCGCGAGTATTGAACTCGCGCCTTTTTTTTTGCTCCAAGGCTGGGTATAGCGCGGACGTTTCGGTCCGCTTGTGATGGTCAGGAGGTTCACGTGAACAAGTCGTTGCTGGTTGGTGCGGTATTGGGTGCTGTCGGTGTGACTGCCGGGGGTGCTGTTGCCACCTACAGCCTGGTAAAAAGCGGCCCTGAGTATGCGCAAGTGCTGGCGGTGCAGCCGGTTAAAACCCAGATAAAAACTCCCCGTGAGGTCTGCAAGGACGTCACAGTGACCCGGCAGCGTCCGGTGCAGGATCAGCATCAAATCGCCGGTACGGTCGTAGGCGCCCTGGCGGGTGGTTTGCTCGGCAACCAGATCGGTGGCGGTAATGGCAAGAAGCTGGCGACTGTAGCCGGCGCGGTGGGTGGCGGTTACGCCGGTAACAAGGTTCAGGAAGGCATGCAGAACCGCGATACCTACACCACCACGCAAACCCGTTGTAACACTGTCAACGACATCAGCGACAAGGTGGTCGGGTACGACGTGCGTTACAACCTGGATGGCAAGGAAGGTTCCGTACGTATGGAGCGTGACCCTGGCAGCCAGATTCCAGTCGACAAAGAGGGTCGCCTGATCCTGGGTCAGAACCAGCAGTAACCGGTTCTACAGGCATAAAAAAAGCACCCCTCGGGGTGCTTTTTTGTGCTCGCTCGCTTAGCGCTTCAGCGATGCAGGCAGGTGCGGCTGGATGGCCGTCAGTACTGCCTTGAAGCATTTGGTGTTGCCGGCAACGACGTGGCCTTTCTCAAGGAAATCGTGACCGCCCGTGAAGTCGCTCACCAAGCCACCTGCTTCTTGGATCAGCAGGGCGCCTGCAGCCATGTCCCACTCGGACAGGCCCGACTCCCAGAACGCATCGAAACGACCAGCAGCCACATAAGCCAGGTCCAGGCTCGCGGCACCGGCACGACGGATGCCGGCAGTCTGGCCAACGAGGGCGCGGAACATGCCCAGGTAGTTTTCCAGGTTGTCCATCTGGTCATCACGGAACGGGAAGCCGGTACCCAGCAGGGCGCCGTCCAGGCTGGTGCGACCGCTGACGCGAAGGCGACGACCATTCAGCTGGGCGCCACGGCCACGGCTGGCGGTGAATTCTTCTTGGCGGACTGGGTCCAGGACGACGGCGTGTTCCAGGCGACCACGGTATTTGCACGCGATGCTCACGGCAAAGTGCGGGATGCCGCGCAGGAAGTTGGTGGTGCCATCCAGTGGGTCGATGATCCACAGATAGTCTTCGCCTTCGCCGCTGCCTTTGTGCAAGCCGGTTTCTTCACCGAGGATGCCGTGGGTAGGGTAGGCCTTGCGCAGGGCATCGATGATTTTCTGTTCGGCGGCGCGATCCACCTCGGATACATAATCCTTGGCGTCTTTTTCGTCGACCTTGATGGTATCCAGGCGCTCGATGGAGCGGAAGATCAATTCACTGGCGCTGCGGGCGGCGCGCAGCGCGATATTCAGCATGGGCTGCATGGATGTGTCACCTAAGGTTGTTAAAGAAAGCCGAGCATTCTAGCAGAAACTTTCTTCAGGTGAAGGACGACGTTAGCTTTCATGGCATAACCTTAGGCTGTTCTGTAAGATTTGCTCCCCTTTCCCGTGTCCGAGAGCGCCTCCCTTGCTGCAAAACATTCGTGTCGTCTTGGTCAATACCAGTCATCCCGGTAACATCGGCGGGGTGGCGCGAGCCATGAAAAACATGGGGCTGACGCGCCTGGTGCTGGTCGAACCGCGTGTGTTCCCGCACCACGAGGCTGATGCCCGTGCGTCCGGCGCTAATGACCTTCTTGAAAAAGCCCAGGTCGTCGCTACCTTGGAAGATGCCTTGGTCGGCTGCAACCTGGTGCTCGGCACCAGTGCTCGCGACCGTCGCATCCCTTGGCCGCTGCTGGATCCGCGTGAATGCGGCACCAAAGTGGTCGAAGAAGCCGCCGGCGGCGCTGAAATAGCCTTGGTCTTTGGTCGTGAGGACTCCGGCCTGACCAATGAAGAGCTGCAGCGATGTCATTACCATGTGCATATCCCATCGGACCCTGAATTCAGCTCGCTGAACCTCGGGGCGGCGGTGCAGGTGTTGACCTACGAAGTGCGCATGGCCTGGCTGGCCGCTGCGGGTCAGCCGAGCAAGGTAGAGAAGGAAGAGGTCGCGTCGACCAAAAGTGGCGAGTTGGCCACCATGGACGAGTTGGAGCGGTTCTATGAACACTTGGAGCAAACCCTGGTGGCCATCGAATTCCTCGATCCGGAAAAGCCGCGGCACTTGATGGCACGCCTGCGTCGCCTTTACGGACGTAGCTCGGTCAGCCGGGCAGAAATGAACATATTGCGTGGCATCCTCACGGAAACCCAGAAAGCGGCCCGTGGCGAGCTTCTTAAGCGGAAGGATTAAAAATGTTCGAGCGTTTGCGAGAAGATATCCAAAGTGTTTTCCACCGTGACCCGGCGGCGCGCAACGCTTTTGAAGTGCTGACCTGCTATCCGGGCATGCACGCCATCTGGATTCACCGCCTTTCCGGTGCCCTGTGGGGCATGGGCTGGAAATGGCTGGCGCGGTTGGTGTCGAACTTCGGGCGGTGGATGACGGGGATCGAGATTCATCCGGGCGCCAAGGTGGGTCGTCGTTTCTTCATCGACCATGGCATGGGTATCGTGATTGGCGAGACTGCCGAGATCGGCGATGACGTGACCCTTTATCAGGGTGTGACCTTGGGCGGGACCAGTTGGAACAAGGGCAAGCGCCACCCAACTCTGGGTGATGGTGTGGTGGTAGGTGCGGGCGCGAAGGTGCTCGGCCCGTTCACTGTCGGCGCGGGCGCCAAGGTCGGCTCCAATGCGGTGGTGACCAAGGCTGTGCCGCCAGGTGCAACCGTTGTAGGTATTCCTGGCCGAATCATCGTCAAGCCGGAAGTCGGCGACGAGCAGGAAGCCAAGCGCAAGGCCATGGCTGAGAAAATCGGCTTCGATGCCTATGGCGTCAGCGAAGACATGCCTGACCCGGTGGCGCGAGCCATTGGCCAGTTGCTGGATCACCTGCAAGCGGTGGACGGCAAGCTGGATGGCATGTGCGGTGCGCTGAAGGACCTGGGCAGTCCGTACTGTGCGAAGGATCTGCCTGAGCTACGCGAAGAAGACTTCGCCGAGATCAAGGCCGAAACCAACCAGCAAGCTAGCTAAAGTACTTATTCCTGTAGGAGTCCGGCTTGCCGGCGATGGCGTCGTTAAGGTCGCTATCGCCGGCAAGCCGGGCTCCTACAAGGTTTACGCTTTATCGGCCACATGATGTTGAATGTGCCATTACCTCTCGCACCCTGCTATGATTCGCGCGCCCTTTTTACGGGTAATCCTGACTAAAGTACTAGGTCTTATAGTTGACTTAAATACTCGGGAATCGCATACTTGCCCACATTCTGAAACACCTTGGTAATTGTCCATGAGACTGACTACAAAAGGCCGATACGCGGTGACCGCCATGCTTGACCTGGCTTTGCACGCGCAAACTGGGCCGGTGTCCCTGGCCGATATCTCCGAGCGCCAAGGCATTTCCCTGTCCTATCTCGAGCAACTGTTTGCCAAGTTGCGCCGTAGCAACCTGGTTTCCAGTGTCCGCGGCCCAGGCGGCGGCTATCAGTTGTCCCGCGACATGCAGGGTATCCAGGTGGCTCAGGTGATCGACGCGGTCAACGAATCCGTCGACGCCACCAAATGCCAGGGCCTGGGTGATTGCCACGCCGGCGACACCTGCCTGACACACCACCTGTGGTGTGACTTGAGCCTGCAGATCCATGAGTTTTTGAGTGGTATCAGCTTGGCTGATCTTGTGACTCGCCGTGAGGTGCAAGAAGTAGCCCAGCGTCAGGACCAGCGCCGTTGCAACACCAAGGCGCCGCGTCTGGACAAGATCGAAGCGTCCGCCGTCGAGTGACAGCCGAAGAGCTAACGGCACGCCAGCCAGCCTGATTTAGGAGAAAGTCCATGAAATTGCCGATTTACCTTGATTACTCAGCGACCACCCCGGTTGATCCGCGTGTCGCGCAAAAGATGAGCGAATGCCTGCTGGTTGACGGAAACTTCGGCAACCCGGCCTCCCGTTCCCACGTATTCGGCTGGAAAGCCGAGGAAGCGGTCGAGAACGCTCGTCGCCAAGTCGCTGACCTGGTCAGCGCCGACCCACGGGAAATCGTCTGGACCTCCGGTGCTACCGAGTCTGACAACCTGGCAATCAAGGGCGCGGCGCATTTCTACGCGACCAAAGGCAAACACCTGATCACCACCAAGATTGAGCACAAGGCTGTCCTCGACACCATGCGCCAACTGGAGCGTGAAGGTTTCGAGGTCACCTACCTCGAGCCAACCACCGACGGTATCGTCACCCCGGCCATGATCGAAGCGGCCCTGCGTGAAGACACCATCCTGGTTTCCGTGATCCACGTGAACAACGAAATCGGCACCATCAACGACATCGCGGCCATCGGCGAGCTGACCCGCTCGAAGGGCATCCTGCTGCATGTCGACGCTGCTCAGTCCACCGGCAAGGTCGACATCGACCTGTCGAAACTGAAAGTCGACCTGATGTCGTTCTCTGCCCACAAGACCTACGGCCCTAAAGGCATCGGCGCCCTGTATGTGAGCCGCAAGCCACGTGTGCGCATCGAAGCCACCATGCACGGCGGCGGTCACGAGCGCGGTATGCGTTCGGGCACCCTGGCGACTCACCAGATCGTCGGCATGGGCGAAGCCTTCCGTGTAGCCAAGGAAGACATGGCTGCCGAAAACGTGCGCATCAAGGCCCTGAGCGATCGCTTCTACAAGCAGGTCGAGAACCTTGAAGAGCTGTACATCAACGGCAGCATGACCGCCCGTGTACCGCACAACCTGAATTTGAGCTTCAACTACGTCGAAGGCGAGTCGCTGATCATGGCGCTCAAGGATCTGGCGGTTTCGTCCGGTTCGGCCTGCACCTCGGCGTCCCTTGAGCCTTCGTACGTACTGCGCGCCCTGGGCCGCAACGACGAACTGGCACACAGCTCGATCCGCTTTACGTTCGGCCGTTTCACCACCGAAGAGCAAGTCGACTACGCCGCGCAGAAAGTCTGCGAAGCCGTCAACAAGCTGCGCGTTCTGTCGCCGCTGTGGGACATGTACAAAGACGGTGTCGATATTTCCAAGATCGAGTGGGCGGCACACTAAATATAGAAGCCGCCACCCAAGCTCTGTAGGAACGTGGCGGAAAACGCAGGCGTTTCTACAGGGTTCCAGAGCGGCCCTGATGAGTGAGGATTCAGTACCATGGCTTACAGCGAAAAGGTCATCGACCACTACGAAAACCCGCGCAACGTCGGCAAGATGAACGCGGAAGACCCTGATGTCGGCACCGGCATGGTCGGCGCTCCGGCGTGCGGCGATGTGATGCGCCTGCAGATCAAGGTCAACGACGCTGGCGTTATCGAAGACGCCAAGTTCAAGACCTACGGCTGCGGTTCGGCCATCGCCTCCAGCTCCCTGGCGACCGAATGGATGAAAGGCAAGACCCTGGATGAGGCTGTCACCATCAGCAACACCCAGCTGGCCGAAGAGCTGGCCCTGCCGCCAGTGAAAATCCACTGCTCGGTACTCGCAGAAGACGCCATCAAGGCGGCCGTTCGCGACTACAAGCAGAAGAAAGGCTTGATCTAAGCATTTGGCGACGAGTAAGGAGTCAACGATGGCTATCAGCATGACAGAAGCGGCTGCACAGCACATTCGCCGCTCCCTGAATGGGCGCGGTAAAGGTGAGGGGATTCGTCTGGGTGTTCGCACCACAGGCTGCTCCGGCCTTGCCTACGTGCTGGAGTTTGTCGACGAAGTGGTTGCGGAAGACCAGGTGTTCGAAAGTCACGGCGAGAAAGTGATCATCGACCCTAAAAGCCTGGCCTACCTGGACGGCACCGAGCTCGATTTCGTCAAGGAAGGGTTGAACGAAGGCTTCAAGTTCAACAATCCCAACGTGCGCGGTGAATGTGGCTGCGGCGAAAGCTTCAACATCTGAGGCTATTCGTGGGTACTCCTTGTCATTTCGCTTTATTCGAGCTGCAGCCGAGCTTTCGGCTGGACCTTGAGCAGCTTGCCACGCGCTACCGAGAACTGGCGCGTGGCGTGCATCCGGACCGCTTTGCTGACGCCTCCGAGCGTGAGCAACGCCTGGCGCTGGAGCAATCGGCCAGCCTCAACGAAGCCTATCAGACGCTCAAAAGCCCCCCCAAGCGCGCGCGTTACCTGCTCGCGATGAATGGTGGCGAGTTGCCGCTGGAAGTCACGGTTCACGACCCGGACTTCTTGATGCAGCAGATGCAGTGGCGCGAGGAACTCGAAGACTTGCAGGACGAAGCCGATCTGGCCGGCGTCGCAGTCTTCAAGCGTCGTCTGAAAACGGCCCAGGATGAACTCAACGAAAGCTTCGCAGCCTGTTGGGATGATGCTGCGCAACGTGAACAGGCCGAACGCCTGATGCGGCGCATGCAGTTCCTCGACAAGCTCACCTACGAAGTGCGCCAGCTAGAAGAGCGCCTCGACGATTAACCCAGTGTGCTGCCCGTGATGCACGCCTGATAGACAGATAAGACCTGATTACCATGGCCCTACTGCAAATCGCCGAACCCGGCCAAAGCCCTCAACCGCACCAGCGTCGCCTGGCGGTTGGGATTGACCTGGGCACCACCAATTCCCTGGTTGCTGCCTTGCGCAGCGGCCTGTCCGAGCCGTTGCCCGACGCTGATGGCCAGGTGATCCTGCCGTCCGCCGTGCGTTATCACGCTGATCGCACCGAAGTCGGTGAGTCAGCCAAGCTGGCAGCCTCTAGCGATCCTCTGAACACTGTGCTGTCGGTCAAGCGCTTGATGGGTCGTGGTCTGTCCGACGTCAAGCAATTGGGCGACCAACTGCCATACCGCTTTGTTGGCGGTGAATCCCACATGCCGTTCATCGACACCATCCAGGGCCCGAAAAGCCCGGTGGAAGTGTCGGCCGATATCCTCAAGGTGCTGCGCCAACGCGCGGAGAAAACCCTGGGCGGCGAACTGGTCGGTGCCGTAATCACCGTTCCGGCTTATTTCGATGACGCTCAGCGCCAGGCCACCAAGGACGCGGCAAAACTCGCCGGCCTGAATGTACTGCGCCTGCTCAACGAACCGACTGCGGCTGCCGTGGCTTATGGCCTGGACCAGCACGCCGAAGGCCTTGTCGCTATTTACGACCTGGGCGGCGGCACCTTTGATATTTCGATCCTGCGCCTGACCGGCGGCGTCTTCGAAGTGCTCGCGACCGGCGGCGACAGCGCCCTGGGCGGCGATGACTTCGACCACGCCATTGCGGGCTGGATCATCAGCAGCGCCGGCTTGTCTGCCGACCTGGACCCGGGCGCGCAGCGCAACCTGCTGCAAACTGCTTGCGCGGCCAAGGAAGCGCTGACCGATGCTGCAGGTGTTGAAGTTTCCTACGGCAACTGGTCGGCCCAACTGACGCGCGAAGCCTTCGATGCGTTGATCGAACCGATGGTTGCCCGCAGCCTGAAAGCCTGCCGCCGCGCGGTGCGCGATTCCGGTATCGAGCTGGAAGATGTCGGCGCCGTGGTCATGGTCGGTGGCTCCACCCGTGTGCCGCGCGTGCGTGAAGCCGTCGCCGAAGCCTTCGGTCGCCAGCCGCTGACTGAAATCGACCCGGATCAAGTGGTCGCCATCGGCGCTGCGATCCAGGCCGATACCCTGGCCGGTAACAAACGCGATGGTGGCGAACTGCTTCTGCTCGACGTGATCCCGCTGTCCCTGGGTCTCGAAACCATGGGTGGCTTGATGGAGAAGGTGATTCCACGCAACACCACCATCCCCGTCGCCCGCGCCCAGGACTTCACTACTTACAAAGATGGCCAGACGGCCATGATGATTCACGTGTTGCAAGGTGAGCGCGAGCTGATCAGCGACTGCCGCTCCCTGGCGCGCTTTGAATTGCGCGGCATTCCGGCGATGGTGGCGGGTGCGGCGAAGATTCGCGTGACCTTCCAGGTTGACGCCGATGGCCTGTTGAATGTGGCCGCGCGCGAGCTGGGCTCAGGCGTTGAGGCGAGCATCCAGGTCAAGCCGTCCTACGGCCTCACCGACGGTGAAATCGCCAAGATGCTCAAGGACTCGTTCCAATATGCCGGTGACGACAAGGTCGCCCGGGTATTGCGTGAGCAGCAAGTCGACGCCCGGCGCCTGCTCGAAGCGGTGCAGGGCGCGCTGGATGCTGACGGCGAGCGCCTGTTGGATGCCGAAGAGCGCATGGTCATCGACCTGCAAATGCAGGAACTGGCCGAACTGATGAAAGGCGACGATGGTTATGCCATCGAGCAACAGACCAAGCGCCTGTCCCAAGTGACCGATGCTTTTGCCGCCCGTCGTATGGACCAGACGGTCAAAGCCGCCTTGGCGGGACGCAACCTGAATGAAATCGAGGAATAATTAATGCCGCAGGTCATTTTTCTGCCACACGCCGAGCATTGCCCGGACGGTATGGTCGTGGAGGCTGAGACCGGCAAGTCCATCCTCGAAGTTGCCCATGACAACCACATCGAGATCGAAAGCGCCTGCGGCGGTGTGTGCGCTTGCACCACGTGCCACTGCGTCATCCGCGAGGGCTTCAACAGCCTGGAAGAGGCTGACGAGCTGGAAGAGGACTTCCTTGACCGCGCGTGGGGCCTGGAAGCGACTTCGCGTCTAAGCTGTCAAGCAAAGGTCGGGACGGAAGACATCACCGTCGAAATTCCGAAATATTCCCTCAACCATGCCGCCGAAGCGCCGCATTGATTCAAGGAAATGTCATGAGCCTGAAATGGGTTGATGTACAAGAAATCGCTATACAACTTGCTGAAGCTCATCCGGAGGTCAATCCTCTGACTGTCAACTTCGTCAAGCTGCGCAATCTGGTGATGGAGCTGCCGGACTTCGATGACATCCCTGATCGGGGTGGCGAGAAGGTCCTGGAGGCGATTCAAGGCCTGTGGATCGAAGAAGCAGACTGAGCCGCCTTTTTACGCAGTTAGGCAATACCCAATAACCCGCGTATAATTCGCGGGTTTAATTTTTCGTAAATTACCGTTTCTGGAGTTACACCATGGCTGTTCAACGTACTTTCTCCATCATCAAGCCTGACGCTGTTGCAAAAAACGTCATCGGCGAGATCACCACTCGTTTCGAAAAAGCCGGCCTGAAGGTTGTAGCTTCGAAACTCAAGCAACTGTCCAAAGCCGAAGCTGAAGGCTTCTACGCTGAGCACAGCGCTCGTGGTTTCTTCGGCGACCTGGTTGCCTTCATGATCTCCGGTCCTGTTGTTGTTCAGGTTCTGGAAGGCGAAAACGCTATCGCTCTGAACCGTGAGCTGATGGGCGCTACCAACCCTAAAGAAGCTGCTGCCGGCACTATCCGTGCTGACTTCGCTGAATCCATCGACGCCAACGCTGTACACGGCTCGGACTCCGAAGCTGCCGCTGCTCGCGAAATCTCGTACTTTTTCGCTGCTACTGAAGTAACCGCTCGCTAAGCATCGGCTTAAAGAGTGAGGGTGAATCCATGACTACATCGACTGTTAAAACCAACCTGCTGGGTCTGACCCAGCCGGAAATGGAGAAATTCTTCGACTCAATCGGGGAGAAGCGTTTCCGTGCCGGTCAGGTAATGAAGTGGATTCACCACTTTGGCGTCGACGATTTCGATGCCATGACGAACGTCAGCAAGGCCCTGCGCGACAAGCTCAAGGCCATTGCTGAGGTCCGTGGTCCCGAAGTGGTCAGCGAGGACATCTCCAGCGACGGCACCCGCAAGTGGGTGGTGCGCGTGGCGTCCGGCAGCTGCGTCGAGACTGTGTACATTCCCCAGGGCAAACGTGGCACCTTGTGCGTTTCGTCCCAGGCAGGCTGTGCCCTGGACTGCAGTTTCTGCTCCACCGGCAAGCAAGGCTTCAATAGCAACCTCACCGCCGCCGAAGTGATCGGCCAGGTGTGGATTGCCAACAAATCCTTTGGCAGCGTCCCGGCGACCGTCGACCGTGCCATCACCAACGTGGTGATGATGGGCATGGGTGAGCCGCTGCTGAACTTCGATAACGTCATTTCGGCCATGCACCTGATGATGGACGACCTGGGCTACGGCATCTCCAAGCGCCGTGTGACCCTGTCGACCTCCGGCGTGGTACCGATGATCGATGAGCTGGCCAAGCACATCGACGTCTCCCTGGCGTTGTCGCTGCATGCACCGAATGACGCATTGCGTAACCAATTGGTGCCAATCAACAAGAAGTATCCGCTTAAGATGCTGCTCGAATCTTGCCAGCGCTATATGGCAACGTTGGGCGAGAAGCGAGTGTTGACCATTGAGTACACCCTGCTCAAGGACATCAACGACAAGGTCGAACACGCGGTCGAGATGATCGAGTTGCTCAAGAACACCCCGTGCAAGATCAACCTGATTCCGTTTAACCCGTTTCCACATTCTGGCTACGAGCGGCCGAGCAACAACGCTATCCGCCGTTTCCAGGATCAACTGCACCAGGCCGGCTACAACGTCACCGTGCGCACCACCCGTGGTGAAGATATCGACGCCGCCTGTGGCCAATTGGTAGGGCAGGTGATGGACCGCACCCGCCGCAGCGAGCGTTATATTGCCGGGCGTGAGTTGAACGCCGCCGACGATCTGCCGCTGATTGCTGTGAATCGAATCTGAGAGAGGATCTCTATGCCCTTGCGCCTTGCGCTGCTTTTGCTTGTCACCGGTCTCGTGGCCGGTTGTGTTTCATCGGGTCATGAGAGCCCTTTGCAAACCGGTAAAGGCCGTGACGAGGCGCGGGTTGCCTATGTGCAACTGGGCTTGGGTTACCTTCGACAAGGCATGAGCGAACAGGCCAAAGTGCCGCTGAAGAAGGCCTTGGAGCTGGACAGCGATGACGCCGACGCCAATGGCGCACTGGCGTTGGTGTTCCAGGCCCAGGCCGAGCCTGAACTGGCCGAACAGTATTTCCACAAGGCTCTGGCCTCCCGTCCTGCCGACCCGCGGCTGCTGAACAATTACGGCAGCTTCCTGTTCGAGCAGAAGCGTTATGACCAGGCCGCCCTTTATTTCCAGCAAGCCAGCGCTGATACCCTCTATCCTGAGCGTTCGCGGGTATTCGAGAACCTTGGGGTGACCTCGATGCGCTTAGGTCAACGCGACAGCGCCCGCCAGCAACTGGAAAAAGCCCTGCATTTGAACAGTCGCCAGCCTCGGGCATTGCTCGAAATGGCTGAGATATCCTTTGATGACAGGCATTATGTGCCAGCACGTGACTATTACGAGCGTTTTAGCCTGCTCAGTGGGCAAAATGCACGTAGTCTATTGCTCGGCGTGCGCCTGGCGACGGTTCATGAAGAACGCGACACGGCCGCACGTTTTGGCCAGCAACTCGAACGACTCTATCCCGGTACGCCGGAATATCAGCAATACCTGTCGGAGCAATGATGAAAGCGGCGCACCCAGAAGTTGTAGCAGCTAATCGCGTAAACCCAGGCGACACCTTGCGCCAGGCCCGCGAAAGCAATGGTTGGTCGCTGGCGGAAGTGGCCCTCAAGCTCAATTTGACCACGACGTCCCTGGGCAACTTGGAAGCTGGCGCGTTCGATAAGCTGCCTGGGCACACCTTTGCCCGCGGCTATATCCGTGCCTATGCCAAATTGCTGGGTATCGACCAAGCCATACTGGTCCAGGAATTCGACCAATTTACCGGCACCGACTCCCAGGGCAGCAATGTCCACGGCCTGGGGCGCATCGAAGAGCCGGTGCGGGTTTCCCACACGATTTTGCGAATTGTCAGCCTGTTGCTGCTGATCGCGGTCATTGGTGGCGGTTTCGTCTGGTGGCAAGACCAGACCTCCCAGCGGGCCAAGGACTTGACCAGCAACGCAATGGAGCACGTCGAAGTCGAGAGCGCTGACGGTACCACCCAGATTCACCCGCTGGATGAGCCGGAAGACCAGGCCGTTGCCGAAAGCCAGGCCGCGCCGGAAGCACCGGCTGCCACCGAGCAGCCAGCCGCACCGGAAACCGCGCCAGCCGCGACTGCTGCCGCGCCGGCTCCTGCAACGCCTGCTGCCCCGGCTCACACTCCGGCCGCTCCAGTGCAGACGCCAGCGACTCCGGCTCCAGCCGCTCCAGCCGCTCCTGCTGCCCCTGCGATTTCGCCGCCCACCACCCCAGCGTTGATCGCCGGTGATGGCCGTGTACAGATTACCTTCATCGCTGACTGCTGGACGCAAGTCACCGATGGCAACGGCAAAGTGCTGTTCAGCGGTCTGAAGCGTAAGGGAGATACGCTCGACCAGGGCGGCAAGCCTCCTTTGACGCTGCGTCTGGGCTTTGCCCGTGGCGCGCAAGTGGCCTACAACGGCCAGCCTGTGGACGTAGCGCCGTTCACCAGTGGCGAGACCGCTCGCCTGAAGTTGGGACAATAGTCATGCACGGCGAATCTCCAATCAAACGTCGCGTATCGCGCAAGATCTGGGTCGGCTCGGTGCCGGTGGGTGGCGATGCCCCCATCGCGGTACAAAGCATGACCAACAGCGACACCAATGATGTGGCCGCCACGGTTGCCCAGATCAACCGTCTGGAAGCAGCCGGCGTGGACATCGTGCGCGTCTCCGTGCCGGACATGGATGCTGCCGAAGCCTTTGGCCGCATCAAGCAATTGGTCAAGGTGCCATTGGTTGCTGATATTCACTTCGACTACAAGATCGCATTGCGCGTGGCAGAGCTGGGTGTGGACTGCCTGCGTATCAACCCGGGCAACATCGGTCGTGAAGACCGTGTGCGTGCGGTGGTTGATGCGGCTCGCGACCGTGGCATTCCAATCCGTATCGGCGTCAACGCCGGTTCCCTGGAAAAAGACCTGCAAAAGAAATACGGCGAACCTACCCCAGCGGCGCTGGTTGAATCGGCGCTGCGCCACGTTGAGCACCTTGAACGCCTGAATTTCCAGGACTTCAAGGTCAGCGTAAAGGCCTCCGACGTGTTCATGGCGGTAGAAGCCTACCGCCTGCTGGCCAAGGAAATTGTGCAGCCGTTGCACCTGGGTATTACTGAAGCGGGCGGTTTACGCTCAGGCACAGTGAAATCTGCGGTAGGTCTCGGTATGCTGCTCGCCGAAGGGATTGGCGATACTATCCGCATCTCGCTGGCAGCAGACCCTGTAGAGGAAGTGAAAGTCGGTTACGACATTCTCAAATCCCTGCGTTTGCGTTCCCGTGGCATCAATTTCATTGCCTGCCCGAGCTGCTCGCGGCAGAACTTCGACGTGGTTAAAACCATGAACGACTTGGAATTGCGCCTTGAAGACCTGCTGGTGCCGCTGGATGTTGCAGTGATCGGTTGCGTGGTCAACGGGCCGGGCGAGGCCAAAGAGGCCCATGTGGGCCTGACCGGTGGTACGCCGAACCTGATCTACATCGACGGCAAGCCGTCGCAGAAGTTGACGAATGACAATCTGGTGGATGAGCTGGAAAAGCTGATCCGCGAGAAAGCGGCCGAAAAGGTCGCGGCTGACGCAGCGCTGATCGCGCGCGGCTGATTGAACGAATTTAAGGATTTGATGTGAGCAAGTCTCTGCAAGCCATTCGTGGCATGAACGACATCCTGCCGGAACAGACGCCGCTGTGGCGCTATTTCGAGGGCACTGTCGCGCGCCTGCTGGATAACTACGGTTACAAGCAGATCCGCATGCCGATCGTCGAGTTCACCGAGCTGTTCAAGCGCTCCATCGGTGAAGTGACCGACATCGTCGAAAAAGAGATGTACACCTTTGAAGACCGCAACGGCGACTCCCTGACGCTGCGTCCGGAAGGCACTGCCGCCTGCGTTCGCGCTGTGCTTGAGCATGGCCTCACCGGTGCTGGCCAGCCGCAGAAGTTGTGGTACATCGGCCCGATGTTCCGCCACGAGCGTCCACAGAAAGGCCGTTATCGCCAGTTTCACCAGATCGGCCTGGAAGTGTTCAACATCGACGGCCCGGACATCGACGCCGAGCTGATCGTCCTGACCTGGCGCCTGTGGGGCCTGCTGGGCATCCGCGACGCGGTCAAGCTTGAACTCAACAGCCTGGGCACCAGTGAATCCCGCGGCCGCTACAAAGTGGCCCTGGTCGAGTACCTGTCTGCCCACCTGGACAAGTTGGACGAAGACAGCCAGCGCCGTCTAAAGACCAACCCATTGCGCGTCCTCGATACCAAGAACGCCGATACCCAGGCCGTGCTGGTCAATGCGCCGAAAATGGCCGACTACCTGGACGACGAGTCCCGTATCCACTTCGAGGGCCTCAAGGCTCGCCTGGATGCTGCCGGTATTCCGTTCGTGATCAACACCAAGCTGGTGCGCGGCCTCGATTACTACAGCAAGACCGTGTTCGAGTGGGTCACCGACAAACTCGGCGCCCAGGGCACCGTGTGTGCTGGTGGTCGTTACGACGGCCTGGTCGAGCAGATGGGCGGCAAGCCGACCACCGGCGTGGGCTTCGCCATGGGCATCGAGCGGCTGATCCTGCTGCTGGAAACCCTGGAGCAGGTCCCGGAAGAGATCTCCCGTCAGGTGGACGTGTACCTGTGCGCCTTTGGCGAGGCCGCCGAACTGGCTGCCCTGGCCCTGAGCGAAAAGGTTCGCGACCAACTGCCCAACCTGCGCCTGCAAGTCAATGCCGGCGCTGGCAGCTTCAAGAGCCAATTCAAGAAGGCCGACAAGAGCGGTGCGCTGTATGCACTGATCCTCGGCGATGACGAGCTGGCCCAGCAAGTGATAGGTTTCAAACCCCTGCGTGGCCAGGGCGAGCAACAGAACATTGCCTTTGATGCGCTCGCTGCGCACTTGGCCACCTGCGTCGTGCAGGGTTGAAGCTGTCGAACAGCCGAATTTAGCGATTAAGGAGTATTGGGGTGTCGAGTTCTGATGATGATCAACTGGCCGAGTTCAAGGACTGGTGGCAGCGTAACGGCAAGCCCCTGGTTACTGGCGGTCTGCTGGCTTTAGTGGTGGTGTTCGGCTGGCAAGCCTGGACCAAGTATCAGGCTAACCAGTCCCAAGGCGCCTCGATCCTCTATCAGCAATTGCTGGAAACCACCCTGACGCCGGACGGCAAGCCTGATCCTGCGCAGGTTGCAGACCTGGCCGGCAAGCTGAAGAATGAATTCGGCGGTAGCACCTACGCCCAATACGGCAGCCTGTTCGTCGCGAAAGTCGCGGTCGACACCGGCAAGCTGGATGACGCCGCCGCTGAGCTGAAGGCCATCGCCGACAAGCCGACCAACCCGACCCTGGGTGAAATCGCACGTCAGCGCCTGGCTCAGGTACTGGCGGCACAGAACAAGGCTGACGAAGCACTCAAACTGCTCGACGGCGATGCTGACAAGGCATTTGTAGCCACTCGCGAAGAGCTCAAGGGCGACCTGTTGGTCCAATTGGGTCGTACCGACGAAGCCAATGCTGCGTACCAAAAAGCCAAGGCGGCGCTGTCTGATGAAGCGGCGGTCGGTGGCTTACAAATCAAGCTGGACGACTTGGCCAAAGGGGATGCGTGACGTGATCCGTTGGAAACATGCAGCATTGCTGGCTCTGGCCGTTCTGGCCGCGGGTTGCAGCAGCAACAGTAAAAAAGAACTGCCTCCGGCCGAGCTGACCAGCTTCAAGGAAGAAGTGGTCCTGCAAAAGCAGTGGAGCCGCTCCATCGGTGACGGTCAGGGCGACACCTACAACATGTTGGTACCGGCAATCGACGGTGACAACATTGTGGCCGCTGACGTGACCGGCGTGGTGATCTCCATGGATCGCATGAACGGCGACGTGAAGTGGAAGAAAGACCTCGAATTGCCAGTCTCCGGCGCCGTCGGCGTGGGTTACGGCATGGTGATGCTCGGCACGCTGAAAGGCGAAGTCGTGGCCCTGGACTCCAGCACCGGTGAAGAGAAATGGCGCGCTCGTGTGACCAGTGAAGTCCTTGCACCGCCTGCCACCAACGGCGATATCGTCGTGGTGCAAACCCAGGACGACCGTGTAATCGGCCTCGACGCCAGCACTGGCGAACAGCGTTGGTTGTACGACAGCACCCCAGCGGTGCTGACGTTGCGCGGTACCAGTGGTCCGATTGTGACCAACAATCTGGCCGTTGCAGGCCTGTCGACCGGTAAAGTGGTCGCCCTGGATACCCAGAACGGCGTGCCGGCCTGGGAAACCCGTGTGGCCATCCCGCAAGGTCGTTCCGAGCTGGACCGCGTAGTGGACATCGACGGCGGCCTGCTGCTGTCCGGTGAAACCCTCTACGTCGCTACCTACCAGGGCCGTGTTGCCGCACTGGACCTGCAGAGCGGTCGCGTTAACTGGCAGCGTGATGCTTCCAGCTACGCCGGTGTCGCCCAAGGGTTTGGCAGCGTCTACGTAAGCCTCTCGTCCGGCACCGTTGAAAGTGTCGACGAACGTTCCACTACCGCGCTGTGGAGCAACGACTCCCTGGCTCGCCGTCAACTGTCGGCACCGGAAGTGTTCTCCAGCTACGTCGCCGTGGGTGACTTCGAAGGCTACCTGCACCTGCTGAGCCAGGTGGACGGTCGCTTCGTGGGTCGCGAGCGTATCGACAGCGACGGCCTGCGTGCGCGTCCGCTGGTCGTGGGTAACATGCTTTATGTGTTTGGCAACAGCGGCAAGCTGGAAGCCCTGACCATCAAGTAAGAACTATGCTTGGGGTAACACCCAGGCGGCCCCGCTTCGGCGGGGCATGCGGCATTTGATTATGCTGCCCCGAGCACCAGCCGCTGCCCTGCAGCGGCTTTTGTATTTTCTGAAATAACGAAGTGGAGAGCCGCATGGTTCCCGTAATCGCCCTGGTGGGCCGACCTAACGTCGGCAAGTCCACCTTGTTCAACCGCCTGACCAGGACTCGCGACGCCATCGTCGGCGACTTGTCCGGTCTGACCCGTGATCGCCAATACGGTGAGGCAAAGTGGCAAGGGCGCTCCTACATTATTGTCGACACCGGTGGTATCTCTGGTGACGAGCATGGCATGGACGAAAAGATGGCCGAGCAGTCTCTGCTCGCCATTGAAGAAGCCGATGTCGTGTTGTTCCTGGTGGACGCCCGTGCGGGCTACACCGCTGCTGACCAAATGATTGGCGAGCACCTGCGCAAGCGCAACAAGCGTTCCTATCTGGTCGCGAACAAGATCGACAACATCGATCCTGAAGCGGCCCGTGCCGAATTCAGCCCGATGGGCCTGGGCGATGCGATTCCGGTCGCCGGCGCTCACGGTCGCGGTATCACCCAGATGCTGGAAATTGCCCTGCGCGATTTCCCTAAGGATGATGTCGAGGAAGAAGAAGGCGAAGAGGAAATCGTTGCCGAAGGCGAGGAAGCCAAGCGCATTCCTGGCCCGAGCGAAAAAGACGGTATCAAGATCGCCATCATCGGCCGCCCTAACGTCGGCAAGTCGACGCTGGTCAACCGCATGCTCGGTGAAGACCGGGTTATCGTCTACGACCAACCCGGCACCACCCGCGACAGCATCTACATCCCGTTCGAACGCAACGAGGAAAAGTACACGCTGATCGACACCGCCGGTGTGCGCAAGCGCGGCAAGATCCACGAGGAAGTTGAAAAGTTCTCGGTGGTGAAAACCCTGCAGGCGATCAAAGACGCCAACGTGGTGATCTTTGTGATGGACGCCCGCGAAGGCGTGGTGGACCACGACCTCAACCTGCTGGGCTTTGCCCTGGAGGCCGGTCGGGCACTGGTGATCGCGATCAACAAGTGGGACGGCATGACGCCGAGCGAGCGCGATTTCGTCAAGATCGAGCTGCAACGCCGCCTGTTCTTCGTCGAGTTCGCCGATATCCACTTTATCTCGGCACTGCACGGCACCGGCGTGGGCAACCTCTACGCGTCCGTACAGAACTCGTTCAAGTCTGCGGTCACCCGCTGGCCGACCAATCGCCTTACCCAGATCCTGGAAGACGCCGTTGGTGAGCATGCGCCGCCGATGGTCAACAACCGCCGGATCAAACTGCGTTACGCCCACTTGGGTGGTGCCAACCCGCCGATTATCGTGATCCACGGTAACCAGATCGAGAAGGTGCCGAAGTCCTATGTGCGTTACCTGGAAAACACCTACCGCCGTGTCTTGAAACTGGTCGGTACGCCGATCCGTATCGAGTTCAAGGGGGGCGAGAACCCATACGAAGGCAACAAGAACACACTGACTGACCGTCAGGTGAACAAGAAGCGTCGTTTGATGACTCACCACAAGAAGGCCGACAAGAAGCGCCGTGACAAGAAATAACGGCAGCTTCAAGTCGTGAGAGAGGGCTCCTTTGGAGCCCTTTTTTGTGCGCGGTGGTTTGTGCCTTGACCCGGTGCAGTTGGCAGCTTAAAACTTGGGGCTCATCTGCAGGGGCCTTTCGATGATCACCAGTAAGCTGCCGAATGTCGGCACGACCATTTTCACCACCATGTCGCAGCTCGCGGCCGAAACCGGCGCGCTCAACCTGTCCCAGGGCTTCCCGGACTTCAATGGCCCCCAGGCTTTGCTCGACGCGGTGGGCAAGCACATCGCCCTCGGTCACAACCAATATGCCCCTATGACCGGTCTGCCGGTGCTGCGTCAGCAGGTGGCCGCCAAGATTGCCCGCAGTTACGGCGCCACGGTCAATGCCGACAGTGAAGTGACCATCACCCCTGGCGCCACCGAAGCAATCTTCTGCGCGATCCAGGCAGTGATTCGCACGGGCGATGAAGTGATCGTGTTCGACCCCAGCTACGACAGCTATGAGCCTTCGGTGGAGCTGGCTGGCGGTTGCTGCGTGCATGTGCAACTGAGCCTGAACGGCTTTACCCTCGACTTCGAGAAGGTCAAGGCGGCGCTGTCACCGCGCACGCGCATGATCATTCTCAATACCCCGCACAACCCTACAGGTGCCTTGATCAGCCGCGCCGAGCTGGACCAATTGGCCGAACTGATCCGTGACCGTGATATCTATCTGGTCAGCGACGAAGTCTACGAACACTTGGTATTCGACGGCGTGTCTCACGTCAGCGTGTTGGCCCACGAAGAACTCTACCAGCGCGCGTTTGTGGTCAGCTCTTTTGGCAAGACCTATCACGTCACTGGCTGGAAAACCGGCTATGTCGTCGCACCGCCAGCCCTCACCGCCGAATTGCGTAAAGTGCACCAATACGTCAATTTCTGCGGCGTGACCCCACTGCAATACGCGCTGGCCGACTTCATGGCCGAACACCCGGAACACGTCGACGAATTACCGGCGTTCTACCAGGCCAAGCGTGACCTGTTCTGCGACCTGTTGGCGCCGTCCCGTTTCAGCTTTACCCGAGTGACCGGTACCTACTTCCAACTGGTGGATTACTCACAGATCCGCCCGGACCTGGATGACGTCGCCATGTCCTTGTGGATGACCCGCGAACACGGTGTGGCCACCATCCCGGTTTCGGTGTTTTACCAGACCCCACCCCAAGGCCAGCGCCTGGTGCGCCTGTGCTTTGCCAAACGCGAGGAAACGCTGCGCCAAGCGGCGGAAAAACTATGCGTGATCTGAGTGCACTGCCGAACCTGAACATCGCCCTGGTCCAGACCAGCCTGGCCTGGCATGACCGCCAGGCCAACCTCGAACATTTCGAACTGCTGTTGGAGCAAGCCAAAGGCGCCGACCTGATTGTGTTGCCCGAGATGTTCACCACAGGCTTCTCGATGGAGTCGCAAGCCCTTGCAGAGCCTGAAAACGGCCCGACCCATCACTGGCTCCAGGCCCAGGCGGCGAAGTACAACGCGGTGATTACCGGCAGTGTGATCATCCAGGCCGCCGACGGCAGCCACCGCAACCGCCTGCTGTGGGCGCGGCCGGATGGCGAGGCGCTGCATTACGACAAGCGCCATCTGTTCCGCATGGCGGGTGAGCATAATCACTACACGCCGGGCGAACACCAGGTGCAGTTCGAATTGAAGGGTTGGCGTATTCGCCCGTTGATTTGCTACGACCTGCGCTTCCCGGTATGGAGCCGCGACGCCCAGGACACCGACCTGCTGCTGTACACCGCCAACTGGCCGGGTGCGCGGCGTTCACACTGGAACCGGCTGCTGCCGGCGCGGGCTATTGAAAACCTGTGCTACGTGGCGGCAGTGAATCGGGTGGGCACGGATGGGAAGGGCTTTGCTTACACTGGGGACAGCCAGGTGTTGGACTTCCAGGGTGAGACCCTGCTGAGTGCGGGGGAAGCGGACGGCGTATTTCAGGTGAGCCTGGACGCGGCGGAATTGGCGGCGTATCGCACCCGGTTTCCAGCCAACTTGGATGCTGACAGCTTCCAGTTCCTGTAGGAGCGAGCTTGCTCGCGAAAAACCTTAACGATAACGCAGCGCTATCAGGTAGCCAGCGGTGCCCTTGCGTTTTTCGCGAGCACGCTCGCTCCTACAAGGTCCGGAAACAGAAAGGCCCCTGGGTTCTTACCCAGGGGCCTTTTGTATGACAGCGAAACGCTTACGCCGCCTTGGCTTCCTGCTGGCTCAGCGAACGGTTCAGCGCGCTGAACAGCGCCTTGAAGCTGGCGGTGGTGATGTTTTCATCAATACCCACGCCATGCACCGGACGCTCACCGTTCACACGCAGCTCGATGTAGGCCGCGGCTTTGGCGTTGGTGCCTGCGCCGATTGCGTGTTCGTTGTAGTCCATGATCTCCACACCAATCGGCAGGCCTGCCACCAGCGCTTCCAACGCGCCGTTGCCTTTGCCTTTCCAGTGCAGGTTGGTTTCGCCCTGGCCCTTGCCGGAGACTTCCACCTCAACAAAGCTGTTACCGTTTTCTTCCTGCAGGCGATGGCTGACCAGCGCGTACGGGGTGTTGGCTTGCAGGTATTCACGCTGCAGCAAGGCGTAGATCTGCGGCGCTGTCATCTCCAGGCCCACACGGTCGGTTTCGGCCTGTACCACTTGGCTGAACTCGATCTGCATACGACGCGGCAAGCTGATGTCGTATTCCTGCTCCAGCAGGTAGGCGATGCCGCCTTTGCCCGACTGGCTGTTCACGCGAATCACCGCCTCGTAGCTGCGGCCGATGTCGGCCGGGTCGATCGGCAAGTAAGGCACTTCCCACAGCGCATCGTCTTTCTGCTGGGAGAAACCTTTGCGGATCGCGTCCTGGTGAGAGCCGGAAAACGCGGTGTGCACCAGGTCGCCCACGTACGGGTGACGTGGGTGCACCTGGATCTGGTTGCATTCCTCGACGACCTTGCGCACGCCGTCGATGTCGGAGAAGTCCAGCTGCGGGTCGAGGCCCTGGGTGTACATGTTCAGAGCCACGGTGACCAGGTCGACGTTACCGGTACGCTCGCCGTTGCCGAACAGGCAGCCTTCGACACGGTCGGCGCCGGCCATCAGGCCCAGCTCGGTTGCGGCAACGCCAGTGCCACGGTCGTTGTGGGTGTGCAGGCTGATGATCACGCTGTCACGACGGTTGATATGGCGACCGAACCACTCGATCTGGTCGGCATAGATATTCGGCGTGGCGCATTCCACGGTAGCCGGCAGGTTGAGGATCATCTTGTGCTCAGGCGTCGGGTTCCACACCTCGATCACCGCATCACAGACTTCCTTGGCAAACTCCAGTTCGGTGGCGCTGAAGGTCTCCGGGGAGTATTCGAAGGTCCACTGGGTTTCCGGCTGCTGGGCGGCATATTTGACGAACAGCTTGGCCGCGTTGACCGCGATGGCCTTGATGCCGTCCTTGTCCTGGTTGAACACGATGCGGCGGAAGGACGGCGACGTGGCGTTGTACAAGTGCACGATGGCCTTCTTGGCGCCGCGCAGGGATTCGAAGGTGCGTGCGATCAAGTCTTCACGGCCCTGGGTCAGCACCTGGATGGTGGTGTCCTCGGGGATGTGGTTGTCTTCGATCAGGGTACGTACGAAGTCGAAGTCGGTTTGCGAGGCGGCGGGGAACGAGGCTTCGATTTCCTTCACGCCGACGGCAACCAGGGTCTTCCAGAAACGCAGCTTTTTCACCGCGTCCATCGGCTCGATCAGCGACTGGTTGCCATCACGCAGGTCCGAGCTGCACCAGATCGGCGCTTCGGTGATGGTCTTCGACGGCCAGGTGCGGTCCGGGATGTCGATGGTCGGGAACGCACGGTACTTCGAAGACGGGTCTTTGAGCATGCTCATCGGGAAATCCTTTGTTGTAGGGGCCGAGAAAAGGCGGCCTGCCGTGGAACTGTTATTGGGGATAAATCGCGGGACGAGGCAGATCGATTCAGCCTGGCAGTCGTGCGCTGACGAGGCACAGGCTGCGGTGCTGGCGGAGCTGAATGAGGGTGTGAGAGGTTTTCATAAGCCCAACCCTAACCGTCGGGGTGAAAGATGGCAAGCAGTCGCGAAAAATTGAGAGAAGTTCTGCTATTCACGTAGAAAACGAGATTTTGTGCCTGAGGATTTGTCGAGGGTTGGTTTTAATTGCGCGCCCATTATCAGGCGCGCAATCGAGCGTTTCAGGGCTGGAACGCGCCAATAAAGATCGCCGGGTCGACTCGCGCGTCGTTCAGGCTGACGTTCCAGTGCATGTGCGGCCCGGTCGCGCGGCCTGTGGCACCGACTTTACCCACCACGGCGCCACGCGCGAGCTGGTCACCGACTTTCACGTCGATCTTCGACATGTGGCAGAACATGCTGATAAAGCCCTGGCCGTGGTCGACGAACACGGTATTGCCGTTGAAGAAGTAGTTGCCTACCAGAATCACTTTGCCGTTGGCCGGCGTCTTGATCGGTGTACCGGCCGGCACGGCAAAGTCCAGGCCCGAATGGGGATTGCGCTCTTCACCGTTGAAGAACCGCCGCACGCCAAACTTGCTCGACAGCGGTCCGTTTACCGGTTTGTCCAGCACCAGGTTGCTCGGCAGGTTCGGGCTGAAACTTCGGTAAGCCTTGATCTGCACCGCCAGCTCCGCCTCGATGCGTTTCAGCTGCGCCGGGTCGGGGTTCACCTGGCTTTTGTTTTTCAGGGTGATGCGTTGTTCCGGGTACTTCTTGTAGCCAACGATAAACGGCAGGTTGCGCCCGCCGCTGCTGATGCGTTCGTTGCCTGGCTTGACCGTCAATGGAATACCGACAATCGCCAGCCAGTTGTCCGCCTCTTTCACCACAAGCACCGGCTTGCCCTGATAGGTGGCTTTTGGCGCCGCTGCTGCGGGGCCCAGCTCAACCACGGCAACGCCACCCGGCACTGGCTTGTTCAAGGTACGGGTGATGTAGCTGTCGGCGTTGGCGTTGAAGGCGAGGCAAAACAACATCAGCAGGCTAAAGAGACGTGGCATCAATCAATCCAATAACGAAAGGGTGACGGGTGTCAGGTGGTTGTCTTCCACCCGCACTTGCAATTGGCCTTCACCGAGACGCGCGGTGAGGCGCTGGCCGGTGTGGGTTTGCGCGGCATTGCGAATCGCTTGGCCGCGCTCGTCCAGCAGGATGCTGTAGCCGCGGCCCAAGGTCGCCAGCGGGCTGACCACCTGCAGCGTCTGCACCTGGCTCTGCAGTTGCAGGCGGCGCGCCTTGAGGCCTTCGCGCATGGCGCGGGGCAGGCGTTCGGCGAGGCTCTCCAGGCGCTGGCGCAGCAGTGCCAGTTGGCGACCGGGGTGCTGGCCGGCGAGGCGGGTTTCCAGGCGGATCAGGCGCTCACGGCGGGTATTGAGGCTGCGCTCGAACGCACGGCGCAGGCGCATGTCCAGGTCATCGAGGCGCTGGGCTTGCTGACGCAGACGTTCGCCCGGGTGACGCAGGCGTCGCGCCATGCCCTCCAGTCGCAGGCGGTCATGGCTCAGGCGATTGCGCATCAGCATCACCAGGCGGCGGTGCAGGTTCTCGACCTGGCGCACCAAATGGCTGGCGTCCGGTGCCAGTAATTCAGCAGCAGCAGAAGGGGTAGGGGCGCGTACGTCGGCCACGAAGTCGCTGATGGATACATCGGTTTCATGGCCGACAGCGCTGACGATTGGCGTGACGCAGGCGCCCACCGCGCGGGCTACGGCTTCTTCGTTGAAGCACCAGAGGTCTTCCAGCGAGCCGCCGCCACGGGCCAGGATCAGCGCATCGAAGCCGCGTGCATCTGCCAGTTTCAGTGCGCGCACAATCTGCGGGATGGCTTCGCGGCCTTGCACGGCGGTGGGGATCAGGGTCAGTTCAATGTTTGGCGCACGACGGCGGAACACGCTGATGATGTCGCGAATCACCGCGCCGGTCGGCGAACTGATAATGCCGATGCGCCGAGGGTGCGCCGGCAGCGGCACTTTGCGCTCGGCGCTGAACAGGCCTTCGGCGCTGAGCTTTTCCTTCAGCGCGTCGAACGCCAGGCGCAGTGCCCCATCACCGGCTGGCTCCACGGTGTCGAGGATCAGTTGGTAATCACCACGCCCCTCGAACAGCGAAACCTTGCCGCGTACCTTCACCGCCAGGCCGTCCTTCAGCGCCTGGCGTACCCGCGCGGCGTTGTTGCGAAACAGCGCGCAACGCACCTGGGCGCCGCTGTCCTTGAGGGTGAAATACACATGGCCAGAGGCCGGGCGGGCGAGATTGGAGATCTCGCCTTCGACCCAGATATTGGTGAACACGTCTTCCAGCAACACCCGCGCACGGCCGTTCAGCTGGCTGACAGTCAGGACTTCGCGGTCCAGGCCCAAACGGGCAAAAGGATCTTTAATCATGGGCGGCAGTTTATAGGCATTCGTGCAAGGTTTGGCAGAATTGCTCCACCAGCGCGCTCGGCCTCTGCGCGCAGGCCAGGGCCACGGTGCTGAGGCAGTCCGGGTCGGCCAGGGGCAAAAAGTGCACATTGGCAGGCGCGATGTCCTGCATGGATTTTGGTAACAAGGCAATACCGAAGCCGGCCTGGATCAACTGCAATTGGGTGGTCTTGCGTGACATCACCCGTGCAGCCTTGGGGAAAAATCCCGCACGCATGCACAATTCGGCTGACAGATAACTCAAGCCGCCGCGCTGGGGATGGGGGATCGAGATAAACGCTTCGTCCTTCAATTGCCCCAGTTCGATGGGCGCATTGCTATGCGCCAGCCCATGATTCGGCGGCACCGCCAGCAACAGTTGCTCGCTGTATAAAGGCACGACTCGCACGCCTTCGCGCTGGCGCAACACGGGCAGGCGCAACAGCCCGAGTTCCAGGCGACCGTCGGCGATTTCTTCCAGCTGCGCTTCGGAGGACAGCTTGACAATGTCCATCGACACCCCAGGGCAGCGTTCCAGCCAGGTGCTGATGCCTTGCAGCAATGGGCCGCTCATCGGCACAGTGCTTGAATGGCTCAGGCGCAGCGTACCCAGTTCGCCATTACCCACCTGTGTCGCCATTTCGCTGGCCTTGAGCAGCTCGCTCAGCAGGTTGCGTGCTCGCGGATAGAAGGCCTCACCCGCAGCGGTCAGTCGTGGTTGGCGTGCAGTACGCTCGAACAGTGGCGTTTGCAACTGGGCTTCCAGCTCCTTGATCTGCCGGCTCAAGGCGGATTGCGCCACAAACAGGCGCTCGGCGGCGGCACTGAAGCTGCCGCTTTCGGCGATTTCGACGAAGTAACGCAGTTGGCGGGTGGAAATCACGCGTCATGCCTTTTCGAGATGGGTGGAGGGCTTTGAAGATATTAGTCGCATCTCTCGGCGCTGGCTAAAGTGAAGGTCATCTCTAAAAAGGAATGACCCATGAACCCGGTTGAACTGATGAGCCAGTGGTCGTTTGGTGGTGTGGATTGGCTGGTGATCGGCCTGGGCATTGTCGTGGCCTATATCGTGTTCGGTATCGCGGGATTTGGCACCGCATTGGTGGCGGGGCCGCTGCTGATCCTGTTCATGCCGCTGTCGAAGATCATCCCACTGCTGGTGCTGCTGGATTTTGTCGCGGCGTTTGGCAACCTGCTGCAATCGCGGCGGGACGTGAACAAGCCGGAGCTGCTGCGCTTGCTGCCGTGCATGGCGATCGGTTGCACGCTGGGCGTGGTGTTTTTGCTCAATCTGCATTCGGACCTGCTACTGCTGCTGATGGGCTTGTTTATCAGCGTCTATGCGGTCTACAGCTTGGCAGTGAAGGCACGGCCAGCCCAACTGGCGGCGGGTTGGTCGGTTCCCATGGGCACCGTCGGTGGTTTGTTCGGCGCATTGTTTGGCAGTGGCGGCTTTCTCTATGCGATCTATCTCAATAGCCGCCTGCCCAAGGACGCCGCGCGCGCCACCCAGAGTGCGTTGATCAGTTGCAGCACGGTGGTGCGCCTGAGCCTGTTCCTGGTAGCCGGGGTGTATGCTGATTTGCCGCTGTTGATGTTGGCGGTGTGCCTGCTGCCGGCGATGGCCCTCGGGCTGTGGTGTGGGCGTAGGCTGACGATGCGTATGTCCCGTGAGGCGTTTGTAAGACTGGTGACCTGGCTGGTGCTGGCGAGCGGTATTGCACTGATCGGACGCTACCTGAGCACTTGACCTGTGTGGGGCAGGGATTAAGCTGCGAGCCTTCAGGGCCTCATCGCCGGCAAGCCGGCTCCTACATTGAAATGCGATCAACTGTAGGAGCCGGCTTGCCGGCGATAGCGCCAGTGGCCACACCGCAGGACTCTCATGAATTCCCAAAGCATCCTTGTTCCGAAAATCTCCACTTTGCCCGTCCACGAACCCCGCGCCCGGGCAATCGTGCGCTGGCTGGTGCGCAAGAACATCATCAAGGAAGAACTCACCACTTGCGGCCGTACCGGCAATCGCATGGGCTATGCCCTCGCCGATGGCGCTCGCGCCGTGGTGTTGTACCCCGAGGCGCTGCCGTTCAACGAGCCGATCAACGGCCTGGAGATCATCTACAAGCGCTGCATCTACACGCCGGCCAAGGGTTTCCTCGAAGAAGCCGGTTGCCCGGAATGCCGCAAGGAAGTCGGTGAAGCCCTGTTCGAAAGCCTCGAAGACTGGATGCCCGGCCACACCGACAACTTCACCTGCCCGCTGTGTGGGCATGAAGACGACATCAATGGGTTCCTGTTCCTACAGCAATGCGGGTTTTCCAACCTGGGATTTATCTTCAACAACTGGGCGGAGGCCGGGTTCAAGCAGAGTTTTATCGATGAATTTGCCGATTGGCTGGACCAGAAGATGAGTTGGGTCAAAGTCGAGTTGTAACTCACTGCCGCGCACCCCTGTAGGAGCCCGGCTTGCTGGCGATAGCGCCCAATGGTCGAGCGCCAGGCTCGAGGGCCTCATCGCCGGGAAGAAGGCTCCTACAGAGGGCTGTTTTCCCCCATCTATCAGTATTACCAAGTTTGTCAGAGTTTTACATTGAGCCCGGCAGGGTGCATGTATATAATGGCGCGCTTCCATTTTCCCGCTCGGGAGCCCCCGCGATGCTGCGTATCAGCCAAGAAGCTCTGACATTCGACGACATTCTCCTAGTGCCCGGTTATTCCGAGGTGCTTCCTAACGAAGTCAGTCTCAAGACCCGCCTAACCCGTGGCATCGAGCTGAATATTCCCCTTGTTTCCGCTGCCATGGACACCGTCACTGAAGCCCGTCTGGCCATCGCCATGGCTCAGGAAGGCGGCATCGGCATCATCCACAAGAACATGACCATCGAGCAGCAAGCTGCCGAAGTGCGCAAGGTCAAGCGTTACGAAGCCGGTGTGGTGAAAGATCCGATCACCATCGAAGCCGACGCCACCGTGCGCGACCTGTTCGACCTGACCCGCCTGCACAACATCTCCGGTGTTCCGGTGCTGCACGATGGCGACCTGGTCGGTATCGTCACTTCCCGTGACGTGCGTTTCGAGAACCGTCTTGAAGTCACCGTCCGTGAAGTGATGACGCCCAAAGAGCGTCTGGTCACTGTCAAGGAAGGCGCCGACAAGAACGATGTGCGCGAACTGCTGCACAAGCACCGCATCGAGCGTGTGCTGATCGTCGACGACAAATTCGCCCTCAAAGGCATGATGACCGTCAACGACATCGAAAAAGCCAAGGCTTACCCGCTGGCCAGCAAGGATGACCAAGGTCGTCTGCGCGTTGGCGCGGCGGTCGGCACCGGTAAAGACACGGGCGACCGTGTTTCGGCCCTGGTCGCTGCCGGCGTTGACGTGGTGGTGGTCGACACCGCCCACGGTCACTCCAAAGGTGTGATCGACCGCGTGCGTTGGGTCAAACAGAATTTCCCTGACGTGCAAGTGATCGGCGGCAACATCGCCACCGGCGCTGCCGCCAAGGCCCTGGCCGAAGCGGGCGCGGATGCGGTCAAGGTCGGTATCGGCCCAGGCTCGATCTGCACCACCCGTATCGTCGCGGGTGTGGGCGTGCCGCAAATCAGCGCCATCGCCAACGTCGCCGCAGCCCTTGAAGGCACTGGCGTACCGTTGATCGCCGATGGCGGCATCCGTTTCTCCGGTGACCTGTCCAAGGCCATCGTAGCCGGTGCGTCCTGCGTGATGATGGGCTCGATGTTCGCCGGTACTGAAGAAGCGCCAGGCGAGATCGAACTGTTCCAGGGCCGTTCGTACAAGGCTTACCGTGGCATGGGTTCGCTGGGCGCCATGTCCCAGGCGCAAGGCTCTTCCGATCGTTACTTCCAGGACTCCTCGGCAGGCGCCGAGAAGCTCGTCCCGGAAGGCATCGAAGGCCGTGTGCCGTACAAAGGCACTCTGAGCGCAATCATCCACCAACTGATGGGCGGCCTGCGTTCCTCGATGGGCTACACCGGCAGCGCCGACATCGAAGAAATGCGCACCAAGCCAGAGTTCGTACGGATCACCGGCGCCGGCATGGCTGAATCCCATGTCCACGACGTGCAGATCACCAAGGAAGCGCCAAACTACCGCGTAGGTTGATGCTTCCAGCAAACTGTTAAGTAACCGGGGCTGTTCTTCAGCCCCGAGTTGTTTCTGATTCATTAGACGAGACTGACTTCATGGCCCTCGACATTCACGCCCACCGCATCCTGATCCTCGATTTCGGTTCCCAATACACCCAACTGATCGCCCGCCGCGTGCGCGAAATCGGCGTGTACTGCGAACTGCATCCGTTCGACATGGACGACGAAGCGATCCGCGAATTCGCACCGAAAGGCGTCATCCTCGCCGGTGGCCCCGAGTCCGTGCACGAAGCCAACAGCCCACGCTGCCCGCAAGCCGTATTCGACCTGGGCGTACCGGTCTTCGGCATTTGCTACGGCATGCAAACCATGGCCGAGCAACTGGGCGGCAAAGTTGAAGGTTCCGAGCTGCGTGAATTCGGTTATGCCCGTGTCGACGTGGTCGGCAAGAGCCGCCTGCTGGACGGCATCGAAGACCACGTCGACGCCGACGGCCTGTTCGGCCTCGACGTGTGGATGAGCCACGGTGACAAGGTCACCAAGATGCCGGAAGACTTCCACATCCTGGCCAGCACCCCGAGCTGCCCGATCGCCGGCATGTTCAGCGACGAGCGTCGTTACTACGGCGTGCAGTTCCACCCGGAAGTGACCCACACCAAGCAAGGCGGCCGCATCCTGTCGCGCTTCATCCTCGACATCTGCGAGTGTGAGGCCCTGTGGACCCCGTCGAAAATTGCTGAAGATGCCATCGCCCAGGTTCGCGCCCAGGTCGGCACCGACAACGTATTGCTCGGCCTGTCCGGCGGCGTTGACTCCTCCGTGGTCGCAGCCCTGCTGCACAAAGCCATCGGCGACCAACTGACTTGCGTGTTCGTCGACAACGGCCTGCTGCGCCTGCACGAAGGCGAGCAAGTAATGGCCATGTTCGCCGAGAACATGGGTGTCAAAGTGATCCGCGCCAATGCTGAAGATCAGTTCTTGAACAACCTGGCCGGCGAGTCCGACCCGGAGAAGAAGCGCAAGATCATCGGTCGCACCTTCATCGACGTCTTCGATGCCCAGTCCAACAAACTGGACAACATCAAGTTCCTCGCCCAGGGCACCATCTACCCTGACGTGATCGAGTCGGCCGGTGCCAAGAGCGGCAAGGCCCACGTGATCAAGTCCCACCACAACGTGGGTGGCCTGCCTGAGGAAATGAACCTCAAGCTGGTAGAGCCGCTGCGCGAACTGTTCAAGGACGAAGTCCGCCGTCTGGGCCTGGAACTCGGCCTGCCGTACGACATGGTCTACCGCCACCCATTCCCAGGCCCGGGCCTGGGCGTGCGGATCCTCGGTGAAGTGAAAAAGGAATACGCCGACCTGCTGCGTCGCGCCGACCACATCTTCATCGAAGAACTGCGCAAGGCCGACTGGTACCACAAAGTCAGCCAGGCATTCGTGGTGTTCCAGCCGGTGAAATCGGTTGGCGTTGTCGGTGACGGTCGTCGTTACGCCTGGGTCGTGGCCCTGCGTGCCGTAGAGACCATCGACTTCATGACCGCACGTTGGGCACACCTGCCGTACGAACTGCTGGAAACTGTCAGCGGCCGTATCATCAACGAGATCGAAGGCATTTCGCGCGTGACTTACGACGTGTCGAGCAAGCCGCCGGCGACGATTGAGTGGGAGTGATCCTGCAGTAGCAGGTGAACGCTGAACAACAAAACCCCGGCCATGTGCCGGGGTTTTGTGTTTATGGAATACGGTAAATGGATCGCCCCGATTCTCTGTAGGAGCTGGCTTGCCAGCGATGAGGCCCATGAATGATGTGGCGGGTTCAAGGATGCCATCGCTGGCAAGCCGGCTCCTACAGTGGGCGCGTCAGGCTGCTCAGCGCCGCGCAATATCCGAAAAGTAAAACTTATCCAACGTATGCCGCGACTCGGTGTACTCGAACTGCCGCCCGTCCTGCAAAAACGTCTGGTTACTCACCACGATCACATGGCTCTGCCCTTCGAGGTCGAGGTGTGTCTGGTCGTCCTTGCCGCGTGGCAGGGCCTCGATGGTGCGTTGGGCATAGGCAATTTGCAGCTGCAACGTCTGTTCGATAAACGCGTAGATCGACTGTTCGGCGATGTCGCGGTCCAACCCCGGAATCACCTCGGCAACGAAATGGTTGATGTCGAGGATCACCCGTTTGCCGCCGATGCGCCGTACCCGTTTGATGCGGGTGATCAGGGTGCCGGGTTCGGCTTCGATGTGTTGCAGCAGTGAGCCTTCCAGCGGGAATTGAGTGAATTCGACCACTTCGGTACGTACGTCATCGCCCAGGTCGGCGTGGGTTTCGTGGAAGCTGACGATGCCGCCCAGTTGGAACTCGATCGGGTTGGGCGACAACACGAAAGTGCCCTTGCCGTGGATTTTTTGCGCAAAGCCACGCTCCTGCAACTGCTCGATGGCCCGACGCACGGTGCCTCGGCTGGCCTGGTAGCTGTCCATCAGTTCTGTTTCGGAGGGAAGGCGTGTGCCGCGCTGCAGGCGTTCGGTGGTGATGCTGGCAAGCAGATCCGTATAGATCTGGTTGTATTTGCTCATGGGGATGGCTCTTTGCCGGGGTTGCGGTCAAGGCAGGAACCTTAGTGGCAGAGCGGGGGTTTGTCCATTAGACCCTTGGATTTATGCGGCTTGTAGCCATGCGCTGTCCTACAAAAAATAAACAAAATGTAACTCGTACAGACGAGTTGTTGCTTTAACTCGTACAGACGAGTACTTTTGCCCTCGGCGTGCTGCCAATGACTGCCCCCAAATAAAAAAATCAAAGTGGAAACCAAGCATGAGCCACGACTATTCGACTATCGCCCGCGAGCTTCTCGAGAACCTCGGGGGCAGCGACAACCTTGAGCAAGCTGCCCACTGCGTCACCCGTCTGCGCCTGGCGCTCAAGGACCCGAGCCTGGTCAACGGCAGTGCGCTGAACCAAGTGGATCTGGTCAAGGGCTCGTTCTTCACCGGCGGCCTGTTCCAGGTGGTGATCGGCCCCGGCGAAGTGGAAAAAGTCTACGCTGCCCTGCGCGAGCAGACCGGGCTCGCTGCCGCCACCATCGCCGACGTGAAGAAGAAGGGCGCCGACAAGACCAACGCCATGCAGCGTCTGGTGCGGGTGTTCTCCGACGTGTTCATGCCGATCCTGCCCGCGCTGATCATTGCCGGCCTGTTGATGGGCGTGAACAACCTGATGGGCGCCAAGGGCATGTTCATCGAGGGCAAGACGCTGCTGGAGGCCTACCCGAATCTGGATGGCCTGTGGAGCCTGATCAACCTGATGGCCAACACCTCGTTTGTGTTCCTGCCGGCGCTGGTGGGCTGGTCGGCGGCCAAGCGGTTTGGCGGCAGTGAAATCCTCGGCATCGTGCTTGGCCTGATGCTGGTGCATCCAGACCTGCTCAACGCTTGGAACTACGGCAAGGCGGTCGCCGGTCTCGACGGCCAGAGCCTGCCGTACTTCGATATTTTCGGCTGGTTCCAGATTGAAAAAGTCGGCTACCAGGGGCAGATCCTACCGATCCTGATGGCCGCCTATGTGATGAGCGTGATCGAGAAATGGTTGCGGGCGCGAGTGCCCAACGCGATTCAATTGCTGGTCGTGCCGATCACCACCATCGTCGTCACCGGCGTGTTGGCCCTGGCCATTATCGGTCCGGTAACGCGTCACCTCGGCATCCTGATCACTGAAGGCGTGGTCACCTTGTTCGACCTGGCACCGATGGTCGGCGGGGCGATTTTCGGCCTGCTGTATGCGCCGTTGGTGATCACCGGCATGCACCACATGTTCCTCGCCGTGGACCTGCAGCTTATTTCTACTCAGGGCGGCACCTTTATCTGGCCAATGATCGTCATGTCCAACCTGGCCCAGGGCAGCGCTGCGCTTGCGGTGTTCTACATGACCCGCAATGCGCGGGATAAAAGCATGGCGTCGACCTCGGCGATTTCGGCTTACTTCGGCATTACTGAGCCGGCGATGTTCGGGGTGAATTTGCGTTTCAAGTTTCCGTTCTATGCGGCCTTGGTGGGCTCGGGATTGGGCAGCATTTTCCTCGCGCTGAACAAGGTGCAGGCCTCGGCCATCGGGGTGGGAGGCTTGCCTGGGTTTATCTCGATCGTGCCGCAATCCATCGCGGTGTTTGTGATTGGCATGGTCATCGCGATGGTGGTGCCGTTTGTTTTGACCTGTGCGTTGAGCATCAAGATTGTTCGGCCTGGGTACAGGGTCGCCTGACCCGACGCCATCGCAGGCAAGCCAGCTCCCACATTTGAAACGCGTTCCCCTGTGGGAGCCGGGCTTGCCCGCGATGAGGCCCGAGAGGCCTGTACACAAATCAACTGAAGGAACCCACCATGCAAGACTGGCAACACTCGGTGATCTACCAGATCTACCCCAAAAGCTTCCACAGCCACGCGGGTAACGCCACCGGTGACCTGCTGGGCATCGTGGACAAACTCGACTACCTCAAATGGCTGGGTGTCGACTGCCTGTGGATAACCCCCTTCCTGCGCTCGCCGCAACGGGACAACGGCTACGACATCAGCGACTACTACGCCATCGACCCCAGCTACGGGACCATGGCCGATTGCGACCTGCTGATCAGTGAAGCGGCCAAGCGCGGCATCAAGTTGATGCTGGATATCGTGGTCAACCACACCTCCATCGAACACGAGTGGTTCCAGCAGGCGCGCAGCAGCCTCGATAACCCGTACCGCGACTTCTACATCTGGCGCGACCAGCCGAATAACTGGGAATCCAAGTTCGGCGGTTCGGCCTGGGAATACGAGGCGCAAACCGGCCAGTACTTCCTGCACCTGTTCGACCACACCCAGGCCGACCTGAATTGGGACAACCCCAAGGTGCGCGCCGAAGTGTTCAAGCTGATGCGCTTCTGGCGCGACAAGGGCGTGGGCGGTTTCCGCCTGGACGTGATCAACCTGATCTCCAAGCCTGCCGATTTCCCCGAAGACACCAGCGACGGTCGGCGCTTCTACACCGATGGCCCGAACGTGCACGACTACCTGCAGGAAATGCACCGCGAAGTGTTCGAAGGGCATGACCTGATCAACGTCGGCGAGATGTCGTCCACCAGCCTCGAACACTGCATCCGCTACTCACGGCCAGAGTCGAAAGAGCTGTCGATGACCTTCAACTTTCATCACCTGAAAGTCGATTACCCGAACCTGCAGAAGTGGGTGAAGGCCGACTTCGACTTCTTGCAGCTCAAGCAGATTTTCTCCGACTGGCAACTGGGCATGCAGGCCGGTGGCGGCTGGAACGCGCTGTTCTGGTGTAACCACGATCAGCCACGGGTGGTCTCGCGCTTCGGCAATGACGGCGAGCATCGCGTGGTCTCGGCCAAGATGTTGGCGACTGCGCTGCACTTCCTCCAGGGCACGCCGTTTGTGTACCAGGGCGAAGAGCTGGGCATGACCAATCCTGGCTTCGACAGGATCGAGCAGTACCGCGATGTAGAGACCTTGAACATCTTCCGCCTCAAGCGCGATGCGGGTGAGTCCGAGGCGTCGAGCATGGCCGCGATCATGCAGAAGTCCCGCGACAACGGCCGTACGCCGATGCAGTGGAGTGCCGGGGAAAATGCCGGTTTCAGCAGCGGTGAGCCGTGGATTGGCATTCCGGCCAACGCGGCGCAGATCAACGTCGAAAGCCAACTGGATGACCCGGACTCAGTGCTGCATCACTACCGCGCGCTGATCGCCTTGCGTCGTCACGAACCGCTGATCCAGAAGGGCGTGTATCGCCAACTGCTGCAGGACCATTTGCACGTCTGGGCCTACCTGCGCGAGGGCCATGGCGAACGCCTGCTGGTGCTGAACAACTTCTACGGCACGCCCTGCGAAATCCAGCTGCCGGACAACGTGATCAACCCGGCCGGCGAACAGCGCCTGCTGATCAGCAACTACCCCGACTGCCCGCAACGTACCGCCACGGTAGCGCTGCGTCCCTACGAATCGTTTGTGCTGCACCTGAAAGACTGAAACACCGCGACCCACTGTAGGAGCCGGCAAGCCGACTCCTACAAGGGAGCGTGCACCAAGCAATAACAATAAGAAAAAATATTAGGAGCGTTTTATGAAAACAAGAATAAAGCTGGGCCTCGTTGCGTCTTGTCTAAGCCTGCCGTTTGGCGCTCAAGCCCTGGAATTTGCCGGTTACCTGCGCAGCGGCGCGGGCACCTCGACGGGCAGCGGTCCACAGCAATGTTTCCAACTGCCCGGGGCGCAATCCAAATACCGCCTGGGTAACGAATGCGAACAATACGCCGAGCTGGAACTGCGCCAGGACCTGCTCACCCTCGACGACGGCTCGGTGCTCAGCGTCGATGCCATGGCATCGCTCTACAACAAGTACGACCGTGAGCTGAAGTTCCAGGGCGAGAACAATGGCTCGGCGCGCATGCCGCAGATGTATGCGCAATGGTCCAACCTGCCCAGCCTCAATGGCGGTTCGGTGTGGGCCGGTCGGCGTTACTACAAACGAAACGACATCCATATCTCAGACTTCTACTACTGGAACCAGAGCGCCACGGGTGGGGGGATCGAGGACGTGCTGATCGGCGACCTCAAGTACAGCTACGCGATTTCCCGCAAGGACAACCTGTACCAGAAGGAATACGCCACCCGTCACGACTTCAACGTCGCAGGTTTCAAGACCAACCCCGGCGGTGAGCTGGAATTGGGCTTGAGTTACATCGAAAAAGCCGGCGGGCGCGACACCAACAGCGGTTGGGCGATCACCGCGCAGCACGTGCAAAAACCTTTCCTCGGCGGCAAGAACAAGTTCGCTTTGCAGTACGGCGAGGGCCCCGGCACTGGCCTGGGTTACACCGGCAATACCTTCCTGGACAACAGCAGCAAAAGTTACCGCGCCGTGGAGTTTTTCGACTGGCAGGTGACCCCGCGTTTTGGCGGGCAGATCGAGGCCGTGTATCAGAAAGACATTCGCCCAGGCTCAAGCGACCAGACCTGGATGTCCCTCGGTGTGCGCCCGGCATACGCCATCAGCGAGCAATTCAAACTGGTCACCGAGCTTGGGCATGATCAAGTCGAGGCCACGGGCGGAACGCGCAAGCTGAGCAAATTTACCTTCGCCCCGACCTGGTCGCCCAAAGGCCCGGATTTCTGGGCTCGTCCGGAGGTGCGCTTGTACTACACCTATGCAACCTGGAACGAAGCGGCCAAGCGTGCGGCGAATGAATTGGCGGCGGGGTCGGCGTTGTCCGATACCGGTGCCTATGGCACGGCGCGACATGGGTCGAACTTTGGCGTGCAAGTCGAATATTGGTGGAAATAATCAATTCTCTGTAGGAGCGAGCTTGCTCGCGAAAAACGCAAGGGCACCGCGTTCATCCAGGATGCGTACGTCATCGTTGACGTCCTTCGCGAGCAAGCTCGCTCCTACAGGGTTATTTACAGAACAAAACAGCAGGTGAAGTCATGACCACAACTCAACCCCTGGAATTGCTGGCGCCCTTGTCGGGTGTGCTGCTGGCGCTGGACAAGGTGCCGGACCCGGTTTTCTCCAGCCGCCTGATCGGCGATGGCCTGTGCATCGACCCCACGTCGCAGACGCTCTGCGCGCCGCTGTCCGGGGTGATCAGCAATATCCAGGACAGTGGGCATGCGGTCAGTGTCACCGACGACAACGGCGTCCAGGTGCTGATGCATATCGGCCTGGACACCGTGAACCTGGCGGGCCAGGGTTTCACCCGGTTGGTGCAGGAAGGCCAGCGGGTGGAGGTCGGGCAGCCGTTGATCGAATTCGATGCCGACTACGTGGCACTCAACGCACGCAGTTTGCTGACCTTGATGCTGGTGGTCAGCGGCGAGCCCTTCAGCCTGTTGGCGGACTGCCTGGTGCAAATGGGCCAGCCGCTGTTGCAGTTATCCCCAAGTGCGGTCGTGGAAGCAGCGGACGAAGAGGAGGGCGATGCAGTGTTCTCCAAGCCGCTGACCTTGCCCAACGCCAACGGCCTGCACGCCCGCCCGGCAGCGGTATTTGCCCAGGCGGCGAAAGGTTTCAACGCCAGTATTTACCTGCACAAGCAAACCCAGAGTGCCAACGCCAAATCGCTGGTGGCGATCATGGCGTTGCAAACCGTGCAGGGCGATACCTTGCAAGTGAGCGCGGCGGGCGAGGACGCCGAGGCGGCGATCAAGGCGCTGGTGGTCTTGTTGGCTGAAGGCTGTGGCGAGGTAGTGGCAAGCATTGCCGAGCCGGTCGCAACGCAGTCGCCGGCAACCTTGCTGCGGGGCGTGTGTGCATCACCGGGCTCGGCGTTTGGTCAGGTCGTTCAAGTGACCGAACCGGAGTTGATCATCACGGCGCAAGGCACGGATGAAGCAACGGAACGCGCTGCTTTGACGCGCGGCTTGCTCGCCGCCATTGAAGCGTTGCAGGTTTTGCAGGACAAGGCGGCTGGCAGCGCTCAGGCCGAGATTTTTCGCGCGCATCAGGAGTTGCTCGAAGACCCGACCTTGCTGGAACATGCCCACCGCCTACTGGCTGAAGGCAAGAGTGCCGCGTTCGCCTGGAACAGTGCCACGCTCGCGACCATCAAGCTATTCCAGGGGTTGGGCAACGCGCTGATCGCTGAGCGTGCGGCAGACTTGGCGGACGTCGGCCAGCGCGTGCTGAAACTGATCCTGGGCATACAAGACAGCGCCTGGGAGTTGCCGGAGCGCGCGATCCTGATCGCCGAACAACTGACGCCTTCACAGACCGCCAGCCTGGACACACGCAAGGTGCTGGGGTTTGTCACTGTCGGTGGTGGCGCGACCAGCCACGTCGCAATCCTCGCCCGTGCCCTGGGCCTGCCGGCTATCTGCGGTGTTTCGGCTCAGGTGTTGGCGGTGGCCAATGGCAAGCAGGTGCTGCTCGACGCCGACAAAGGCGAGCTGCACCTCGAACCGAACCTGGCCGAAATCGAGCAGCTGGACGTTGCGCGTAAACAACAGGTGCTCCGCCATCAGCGCGATGTGGCGCAGGCGTCGTTACCTGCCACTACCCGCGATGGTCATCACGTTGAAGTCACTGCCAACGTGGCTTCGTTGCAGGAAGTCGAGCAATCCCTGAGCCTCGGCGGCGAAGGCGTCGGCCTGCTGAGATCGGAGTTCCTGTATCTGGATCGCAACCGTGCCCCAAGTCCCGACGAACAGGCAGCGACCTACACCGCGATCGCCCGTGCCCTGGGCACCGAGCGCAACCTGGTGGTGCGCACCCTCGACGTGGGAGGCGACAAACCCTTGGCCTATGTGCCGATGGACGCCGAGACCAACCCCTTCCTCGGTCTGCGCGGCATCCGTTTGTGCCTGGAACGCCCGGAACTGCTGCGCGAACAATTCCGCGCGATCCTCGCCAGCGCCGGTTTTGCACGGCTGCACATCATGTTGCCGATGATCAGCCTGCTGTCGGAACTGCACCAGGCGCGCAGGATCCTTGAAGAGGAAGCACTGGCGCTGGGGCTCAGCGAGTTGCCAAAGCTGGGCATCATGATTGAAGTGCCGTCCGCCGCGCTGATGGCGGATGTGTTCGCGCCCCATGTAGATTTCTTCTCTATCGGCACCAACGACCTGACCCAGTACACGCTCGCCATGGACCGCGACCACCCGCGCCTGGCCAGTCAGGCCGACAGCTTCCATCCGGCGGTACTGCGCCTGATTGCCGCCACGGTCAAGGCCGCCCACGCCCATGGCAAGTGGGTGGGTGTGTGCGGCGCGTTGGCGTCCGAGGCGCTGGCGGTACCCGTATTGATCGGGCTGGGTGTGGACGAGTTGTCGGTCAGCGTGCCGTTGATCCCCACCATCAAAGCCACTGTGCGCGAGCTGGACCTGGCTGACTGCCAGATCATTGCCCGCCAGGTCCTGGGCCTGGAAGAAGCCGCCCAGGTGCGTGAGGCCTTGCGCCAATATCACGCGGCCACCGTAGAAACCTCACCTGTCGTGGAGCACTGAGTATGTTCGAGAAATTGCAGCGGGCGTTCTGGAAGGCCCTGACGCCGGATTTGATTGCCGAGACGGCCACTGCGCCGACGCAGAGCCTGTTGTCGGTCGAGGTGCTGAACGCGTTGGGTGGGGCGGATAACCTCAAGTCGCAGCAGCGTGTGGCGCTGACGCGGGTGAGGGTGCAGTTGCAGGATGTGGCGAAGGTGGATACTACGGCGTTAAAGGCAGCGGGGGTGCCAGGTGTGATGGTGCTGACGGGCGGAGTGGTGCATCTACTCACCGGCCTTTAAGCCTAGTGGAGATCCAAATGTGGGAGCGGTGTTTGGGAGTGTGTCTTACAACTGCGGGTTATCTTCTGGCGGCTTGGTCTTGTCCACACCCGGCACATGCAAGTTGCCTTCGACCACCTGGTTGCCTTCCAACTGCGGCTGGGTCACCCAGGTAAGGATGTCGTAGTAACGCCGGATGTTCGCCACGAAGTGCACCGGCTCACCACCCCGGGCATAACCGTAGCGGGTCTTGCTGTACCACTGCTTCTGCGACAGGCGCGGCAGCATCTTCTTCACGTCCAGCCACTTGTTCGGGTTCAGGCCTTCACGTTTGGCCAAGGTGCGGGCATCTTCCAGGTGACCGGTGCCGACGTTGTAGGCGGCCAGGGCAAACCAGGTGCGATCCGGCTCGGCAATGCTGTCGTCCAATTCATCCTTGATCTTGGCCAGGTACTTGGCGCCACCCATGATGCTTTGCTTGGGGTCCAGGCGGTTGGACACGCCCATCGCCTGGGCGGTGTTCTGGGTCAGCATCATCAGGCCGCGCACGCCGGTCTTGGAGGTGACGGCCGGCTGCCACAGTGACTCCTGATAGCCGATGGCTGCCAGCAGGCGCCAATCGACCTTTTCTTCCTTGGCATAAGCGCGGAAGTGTTTCTCGTATTTGGGCAAACGCTGCTGCAGATGCTGGGCAAAGGTGTAGGCGCCTACATAACCCAGAACATCGACATGCCCGTAGTAGCGGTCTTTCAGACGCTGCAACGTACCGTTCTTTTCGACTTTATCCAGGTAGCTGTTGATCTCGTTGAGCAGGCTGTTGTCTTCACCGGCGGCCACCGCCCAGCTCTGGTTGCTGGCGTTGCCCAGGTCGAACGCCACGCGCACGTTGGGGAAGTACACCTGGTTCATCGCCACTTCGTTGGAGTCCACCAGGGTCAGGTCGATTTGCCCTTCGTCCACCATGCGCAGCAGGTCGACCACCTCAACGGCGTCGGATTCTTCGTATTCAATCGCAGGATTCTGCTTTTTCAGTGCCGCCAGTTGCTCGGCGTGGGTGCTGCCCTTGAGCACCATGATTTTCTTGCCCACCAAATCGGCCGCGTTGGTCGGGCGCGACTGGCCGTTGCGGTAGATGATCTGCGGGGTGACTTCTAAATAAGGGTGGGAGAAACGCACCTGCGTCTGGCGCTGCTCGCTGCTGACCAGGCCGGCCGCTGCGAGAACCGGGCCGTTGGGTTTGCCCAGTTGGCCGAACAGGTCGTCGAGGTTGTCGGCGGTCTCGATCTCCAGCTTCACGCCCAGGTCATCGGCAAAGCGCTTGACCAGTTCGTATTCGAAACCGGTTTCACCGTTGCGGTCCTGGAAATAGGTCGCCGGGCTGTTCCGGGTGACCACCCGCAATACGCCATCCTCCTTGATTCGCTCGAGCGTGCTGGGTTTATCAACACAGGCGCTGAGCATCAGGAAGAGTCCGGTGGCGATGAGCCATTTGGCGCATCGCGGGCGCAAAGCAGTTGGGGAGAACATCTGCGCAGTATACGCAAACGGCCCACGGCGCCATATCTCGACAGCGCGGGTCTTGTCTGCTAGCGCCGGTAAAACTGTGCTGCAGCCCGCAGAAACGGGGCTTGGCGCGCGATTGTGACGGTTAAAATAACTGCGCCGGATGCCGGGCATGCCCCCTCTAAAGGGGGGTAATCCGGCCAACTGACGTCCGGCAGCAGCCACCGGTAGCGTTTCGGGTGCCGTTGGCGGCGGTTTACGCTAGAATGCACGGCCTCAAAGCACACCCCCTTCCCGAGGCTGTCCCGAAGATGTTGATCCTGCGCGGCGCTCCTGCCCTTTCTGCCTTTCGCCACAGCAAACTCCTTGAGCAACTGAGCCAAAAGGTTCCAGCTGTTACAGGCCTGTACGCTGAATTTGCTCACTTCGCCGACGTTACCGGCGTGTTGACCGCCGACGAACAGCAAGTGCTGGCACGCCTTCTGAAGTACGGCCCAAGCGTTCCGGTTCAAGAGCCTAATGGCCGCTTGTTCCTGGTTCTGCCGCGGTTCGGCACCATCTCGCCCTGGTCGAGCAAGGCCAGCGATATCGCCCGCAACTGCGGCCTGGAAAAAATCCAGCGCCTGGAGCGTGGTATCGCGTTCTACGTCGCCGGCCAGTTCAGCGATGGCGAAGCCGAGCTGATCGCCAGCAGCCTGCACGACCGCATGACCCAGATCATCGTCAGCCAGCTGGAACAGGCTGCTGGCCTGTTCAGCCACGCCGAGCCCAAGCCGCTGACCGCGATTGACGTGCTCGGCGGTGGCCGCGCCGCCCTCGAGAAGGCCAACACCGAGCTGGGCCTGGCCCTGGCTGAAGACGAGATCGACTACCTGGTCAACGCCTTCAACGGCTTGAAGCGCAACCCGCACGACATCGAACTGATGATGTTCGCCCAGGCCAACTCCGAGCACTGCCGTCACAAAATCTTCAACGCCAGTTGGGACATCGACGGCGAAAGCCAGGAAAAAAGCCTGTTCGGCATGATCAAGAACACCTACGTGATGCACAGCGAAGGCGTTCTGTCGGCTTATAAAGACAACGCCTCGGTGATCGTCGGCTCCGTCGCCGGCCGTTTCTTCCCGGACCCTGAAACCCGCCAGTACGGCGCGGTGCAGGAGCCGGTGCACATCCTGATGAAGGTTGAGACCCACAACCACCCGACCGCGATTGCCCCGTTCCCGGGCGCAGCCACAGGTTCCGGCGGCGAAATCCGTGACGAAGGTGCTACCGGCCGAGGCGCCAAGCCAAAGGCGGGCCTGACCGGTTTCACCGTGTCCAACCTGCAGATCCCAGGCTTTGAACAGCCATGGGAAGTGCCGTACGGCAAGCCTGAGCGCATCGTCACCGCGCTGGACATCATGATCGAAGGCCCGCTGGGCGGCGCCGCGTTCAACAACGAATTCGGGCGTCCGGCGCTGACCGGTTACTTCCGTACCTTCGAACAATCCATCACCACCCCGCGTGGCGATGAAGTGCGCGGCTACCACAAGCCAATCATGTTGGCCGGCGGCATGGGCAACATCCGTGAAGAACACGTCAAGAAAGGCGAGATCCTGGTCGGCTCCAAGCTGATCGTGCTCGGCGGCCCGGCGATGTTGATCGGCCTGGGCGGCGGCGCCGCTTCTTCCATGGCCACCGGCACCAGCTCGGCAGACCTGGACTTCGCTTCCGTACAGCGCGAAAACCCAGAGATGGAGCGTCGCTGCCAGGAAGTCATCGACCGTTGCTGGCAGTTGGGTGACAAGAACCCGATCAGCTTCATCCACGACGTCGGCGCGGGTGGTCTGTCCAACGCCTTCCCGGAACTGGTCAATGATGGCGACCGTGGTGGCCGTTTCGAACTGCGCAACATTCCTAACGACGAGCCGGGCATGGCCCCGCACGAAATCTGGAGCAACGAATCCCAGGAGCGCTACGTTCTGGCAGTCGGCGCTGAAGACTTCGCACGCTTCCAGGCCATCTGCGAACGCGAGCGTTGTCCGTTTGCGGTAGTCGGCGAAGCCACTGCCGAGCCACAGCTGACGGTTACCGACAGCCACTTCGGCAACAGCCCGGTGGACATGCCGCTGGAAGTGCTGCTGGGCAAAGCCCCGCGCATGCACCGTTCGGCTGTACGTGAAGCCGAGCTGGGCGATGATTTCGACCCAAGCCAACTGGAACTGGCCGACAGCATCGAACGCGTGCTGCACCACCCGGCCGTGGCGAGCAAAAGCTTCCTGATCACCATCGGCGACCGCACCATCACCGGCCTGGTGGCCCGTGACCAAATGGTCGGCCCGTGGCAGGTTCCGGTGGCTGACGTTGCCGTTACCGCCACCAGCTTCGACGTCTACACCGGTGAAGCCATGGCCATGGGCGAGCGCACACCGCTGGCCCTGCTCGACGCTCCGGCGTCGGGCCGCATGGCCATTGGTGAAACCCTCACCAACATCGCGGCTTCGCGCATCGGTAAATTGTCCGACATCAAACTGTCGGCCAACTGGATGTCCGCTGCCGGCCACCCGGGTGAAGACGCGCGCCTGTACGACACCGTCAAGGCGGTCGGCATGGAGCTTTGCCCTGAGCTGGGTATCACCATTCCGGTGGGTAAGGACTCCATGTCCATGGCCACCCGTTGGAACGAAGACGGCATCGACAAGACGGTCACCTCGCCGCTGTCGCTGATCGTCACCGGTTTCGCACCGGTCACTGACATCCGCCAGACCCTGACCCCGCAACTGCGCATGGACAAGGGCACCACCGACCTGATCCTGATCGACCTGGGCCGTGGCCAGAACCGCATGGGCGCCTCGATCCTGGCGCAGACCCATGGCAAGCTCGGCAAGCAGGCACCGGACGTCGATGACGCCGAAGACCTCAAAGCCTTCTTCGCCGTGATCCAGGGCCTGAACGCCGACGGCCACCTGCTGGCTTACCACGACCGTTCCGACGGTGGTTTGCTGACCAGCGTTGTCGAGATGGCCTTCGCTGGCCACTGCGGCCTGAACATCGTGCTCGACAGCGTTGCCGAGGATGCTGCCGAAATCAACGGCATCCTGTTCAACGAAGAGTTGGGTGCGGTGATCCAGGTTCGCCAAGACGCTACACCGGACGTACTCGCCCAATTCAGCGCCGCTGGCCTGGACGACTGCGTGGCCGTGATCGGCCAGCCGATCAACAACGGCGAGATCAACATCTCGTTCAACGGCGACACCGTGTTTGCTGGCCAGCGCCGCTTGCTGCAACGCCAGTGGGCCGAGACCAGCTACCAGATCCAACGCCTGCGTGACAACGCCGACTGCGCCGAACAGGAATTCGACGTGATCCTGGAAGAAGACAACCCGGGCCTTAGCACCAAGCTCAGCTTCGACGTCAACCAGGACATCGCCGCGCCTTACATCAAGAAAGGTATCCGCCCACAGGTTGCCGTACTGCGTGAGCAGGGCGTCAACGGCCAGGTGGAAATGGCGGCTGCGTTCGACCGCGCCGGTTTCAATGCGATCGACGTGCACATGAGCGACATCCTCGCCGGTCGCGTTGACCTCAACGAGTTCAAAGGCCTGGTAGCCTGCGGCGGTTTCTCCTACGGCGACGTGCTGGGTGCCGGTGAAGGCTGGGCCAAGTCGGCCTTGTTCAACAGCCGTGCCCGCGATGCGTTCCAAGGCTTCTTCGAGCGCAACGACAGCTTCACCCTGGGTGTGTGCAACGGTTGCCAGATGATGTCCAACCTCAGCGAACTGATCCCGGGCAGCGAGTTCTGGCCGCACTTCGTGCGCAACCGTTCCGAGCAGTTCGAAGCCCGTGTCGCCATGGTGCAGGTGCAGGAGTCCAACTCGATCTTCCTGCAAGGCATGGCCGGTTCGCGCATGCCAATCGCCATTGCCCACGGTGAAGGCCATGCCGAGTTCGAAAGCGAAGAAGCGTTGCTCGAAGCCGACCTGTCCGGCACCGTCGCCCTGCGTTTTGTCGACAACCACGGCAAGGTCACCGAGACCTATCCGGCCAACCCGAACGGCTCGCCGCGCGGCATCACCGGCCTCACCAGCCGCGACGGTCGCGTGACCATCATGATGCCGCACCCGGAGCGTGTATTCCGCGCCGTGCAGAACTCGTGGCGTCCGGAAGAGTGGAACGAAGACGGCGCCTGGATGCGCATGTTCCGCAACGCCCGTGTGTGGGTGAACTAAGACGGTGTACAAGCTCGCCTTCTTTGTGCCCGACAGCCACGTGGAGACGGTGAAGACCGCCGTCTTCGCCGCCGGCGGCGGGCGCATCGGCAACTACGACAGCTGCGCCTGGCAAGTGCTGGGCCAAGGCCAATTCCGCGCGTTGGACGGCAGCCAGCCGTTTATCGGGCAGGTGGGCCAGGTTGAAGTGGTTGAAGAATGGAAGGTTGAGCTGGTGGTGGCGGACGAGTTGATCGTGGCTGTAGTGGCGGCGCTCAAACTCAGTCACCCGTATGAGACACCGGCGTATGAGGTGTGGCAGTTGGCGGATTTTTGATTCGTTGGCTGTGAAAACAAGAAACCCGCTGGGCCAGTTTGGCCAGCGGGTTTTTTGTCGGCTGTTAGGGCCTCATCGCGGGCAAGCCCGGCTCCCACATTCGACCGCCTTGTCATGTCGTACATCAATCACTGTGGGAGCTGGCTTGCCTGCGATGGCGTCGGTACAGGCGCCTCAGATCTCTCCCACAGGTCTTTCAGGTTGTCCCTCGGAACTCCTCTCACTAATCTTCACCAGTCGCTGCCAATTCAGCGACCGGGACTGCAAGCCCGCCGAAATCATGTGTTGGACATGAATGAGATTCCTGGTCTCAACACTCCAGTCGCCAGTTAAGGCCAATCGCAGGCAAGCCAGCTCCCACATTTTGAATGTATTCACAGATAAAAAATGTGGGAGGCGGGCTTGCCCGCGATGGGGCCTGTTCAGGCAAAGATTTGTTAGGCCCCAGCCACAATCTGGCGACCGCTGAACAACCGCTCCAACGCGTCACCCAAGCCCGACGCTTTGTCACCAATCAACAAGTGCCAAACACCGCTTTCCAGCTGGCTCACACCCTGGCAACCCAGAGCCGTCAGGTCAGCTTCAGACAACACCGAGTCATCCCCTAACTCCACCCGCAACCGCGTCATCGCCACCGCTTCCAACTGGCGAACATTCCCTCGGCCACCCAAGGCATTCAGCCACTTCTCGGCTTCCTGCACATTCACCGCCACCGGTTTATCCACAGACGCAACCGCCACCGGCGCACTGGCAACAAACGAAGGCATGGCCAACCGAATCTCATCGGCAATGCTGTCTGCCATCGGCCCGACCACCACCTGCAAACTGCCGCCGTTACCTGGCCGGACGACCGCCATGGCACCCAGGGCTTTCAGCTGCGCATCCACCGCCTTGTTGCGATCCACCATGTCCAACCGCAGGCGCGTGGTGCAGGCGCCAACGCTCAGCAAATTCTGCGCACCGCCCAAGGCCTTGATGTAGGCCGTAGCGCGCTGGTTATCCGTCATCACCTCAGCCTGCACCACCTGGATATCTTCCCGCCCCGGCGTTTTCAGGTTGAAGCGGCGAATGCAGTAGTTGAACACGCTGTAGTAGATCAGCGCATAGGCCAAGCCAACCGGGAATACCAGCCAGCCGTTGGTGGACTTGCCCCAACCCAGCACCATGTCGATAAACCCACCGGAGAAGGTAAAGCCCAGGTGGATATTCAGCATATTGGTGACCGCCATCGACAGGCCGGTCAGCACCGCATGGATCAGGTACAGGAACGGTGCGAGGAACATGAACGCGAACTCAATCGGCTCGGTCACCCCGGTCAGGAACGAGGTCAGCGCCATCGATAGGAAAATCCCGCCCATTACTTTGCGGCGCTCGGGCAAGGCGTTGCGGTACATCGCCAGGCACGCGGCAGGCAGACCGAACAGCATCACCGGGAACATGCCGGTCATGAACTGGCCGCCTTTGGGGTCGCCAGCGAAGTAGCGGGTCAGGTCGCCCGTCACCACCGCGCCGGTGGCCGGATCGGTGAAGGTGCCGAACACAAACCACGCCATGTTGTTGAGGATGTGGTGCAGCCCGGTGACAATCAGCAGGCGGTTGAACACGCCAAACACAAACGCACCCAGGCTGCCGCTTTCCATCAACAACACGCCGAAGCTGTTGATGCCGTGCTGGATCGGCGGCCAGATCAAACCAAAGATCACGCCCAATCCGACCGCACTGAACCCGGTGACGATCGGCACGAACCGTCGTCCACCAAAGAACGCCAGGTACTCCGGTAGCTTGATGTCCTTGAAGCGGTTGTACAGCCCGCCTGCCATCAGGCCGCTGGCGATACCGGCAAGCATGCCCATGTTGATGGACGTGTCCATCACCTTGAGCGTGGAGACCATCACCAGGTAACCAATCGCACCCGCCAAACCGGCCGTGCCGTTGTTGTCGCGGGCAAACCCCACGGCAATGCCGATGGCGAAGATCAGCGCCAGGTTGGCGAAGATCGCCTGCCCGGCGTCGTGCATCACCGCGATGTTCAAAAGATCGGTGTCGCCTAGGCGCAGCAAGAGGCCGGCGATCGGCAGGATCGCAATCGGCAGCATCAGTGCACGGCCCAGGCGTTGCAGGCCTTCGATGAAATGTTGGTACATGGCGAGTCTCCTTTTTTCTTGTTGTTGTCAGCTCAGCGGCCAGTGGTGTTGACAGGCTTGGCGAACGGCTTTGGCGCTGCTCAGGTCGAGCAGCCCTTGGCTCAGTTGCCGGCATTGCGCCGCGTCCAGCTGGCGGACACGGTCCTTGATTTCTCCGATCTGCGGCGGGCTTACCGACAGCTCGCTGACCCCCAGGCCCACCAGGACCGGTGTGGCCAACGGGTCGGAGGCGAGGGCGCCACACACACCGACCCAGCGCCCGTGTTTTGCAGCCCCAGCACAGGTCTGCGCGATCAGCCGCAGCAGCGCCGGGTGCAGCGCATCGACGCGCGCGGCAAGGCCGGCGTGGTCGCGGTCCATGGCCAGGGTGTACTGGGACAGGTCATTGGTGCCGATGGACAGGAAGTCCGCGTGCTTGGCCAACTGCTCGGCCATCAGCGCGGCGGCGGGCACTTCGATCATCACGCCCAGTTCGGGGCGCTGGGTCAGTTCCAGCTCCACGCACAACTCATCCAAACGCTGGCGGATCTGCAGCAGCTCATCCACTTCACTGACCATCGGCAGCAGGATGCGGCAGCGCTCCAGTGGGGAGACTTGCAGCAGCGCGCGCAGTTGCTGGTCGAGCAGTTCCGGGCGCATTTGGGCCAGGCGAATACCGCGCAGGCCCAGCACCGGATTCGCTTCGACCGGCAGCGGCAGGTAGTCGAGCTGCTTGTCGCCGCCCACGTCGATGGTGCGGATGATCACCGACTTGTCGCCCATGGCATCCAGTACGGCTTGGTAGGCCTGGCGCTGCTCCTGTTCATCCGGTGCAGTGCGACGATCAACGAAGAGAAATTCGGTGCGCAGCAGGCCGACGCCATCGGCGCCATTTTCAAACGCCACCAGGGCTTCGGCACTGGAAGCGACATTGGCGGCCACTTCGATGGTCACGCCATCGCTGGTGCGCGCCGGCTGTTGAGCCTGGGCCTGTTGCTGCTGGCGACGCCGTTTCTGCGCGTCACGAATCTGGTGCACTTCGGCGTGGCGCGCGTCGCTGGGTGCCAGTTCCAGGCGGCCGTTGGCGGCGTCCAGCACCACACGTTGACCTTGGGGCACATCGAGGACTTCGGCACCCAACGCCACCACGCAGGGCAAACCTTTGCCGCGAGCCAGGATCGCCACGTGAGAGGTGGCGCCGCCTTCGGCCATGCAAATGCCGACGGCCTGTTGCGCGCTGAGTTGCAGCAGGTCTGAGGGGGTCAGTTCATGGGCGCTGACAATCGACCCCGCGGGCAATTCGAAATGCCAGGCCTCACCCAGCAACGCACGCAGTACCCGTTGTTGCAAATCACGCAGATCGTTGGCGCGTTCGGTAAACAGTGGTTTGCCCAGGGCCAGCAATACCGCGCATTGCGCCTGGATTGCATCGCGCCAGGCGTGAGTCGCTGCGCTGCCTTTTTCGATGGAGCCGGTCGCGGCTTCCAGCAGGTTAGGATCCTCCATCAGCGCGAGGTGGGCGGCGAAGATGTCTTCTTCCTCGACGTTCTTGCGCTGGCGCGCTTGATCCAGAGTGATGCGAATTTCGCTGCGCACTTGCTCCAGGGCGGTGTCCAGGCGTTGCAGCTGCTCATCGGCAGTATGGTGGCCGGCGTCTGCCGGCAGTTCGATACCCGTCAGGCGGAACAGCGGCCCACATACGAGACCCGGAGCAGCACACACACCTTGCAACACGCCGGCTTCGGTGTTGGCTCGGCGTGGGGTGGCAACGACGGGGGCGTGGTGTTCGTGCTTGATGGCGGCGGACAAGGCCGCGACCAGTGCCTGCAACGCCGCCTCCGCATCCTTGCCGCGACAGCTCACACGCACTTCATCCCCTTCGCCAATACCCAGTCCCATCAAGCCAATCAAGCTGTCACACGAAGCTGATTTTTCACCGAAATGCAGCTGTGCCTGGCTGCTGAAACCCTGGGCCGTCTTGCGGATCAACGCCGCCGGACGCGCATGCAAACCACCGCGATGCGTGATGCGCACGCTGGCGCTGACTTCAGTGGCCGAGTTATCCACAGCGGCTTGAACCGCTGCCGCCGAACGCGCCACGACCTGCAACAACGGCTCGCCGACCTTGATCGATTGCCCGGCTACCGAACGCAATTCGAAACGTTCGCCATTGGTCAGGATGATCAGGCTGATCAAGCTCTTGCACTGGCGCGCAATGCGGTCCAGGTCAAACTGCACCAATGCTTGCCCCTTGCTCACCTTCGCGCCTTCCTTCACTAGCAAGGCAAAGCCTTCGCCGTTCAGTTCCACCGTATCGATGCCCACATGCATCAACACCTCGGCACCGTTCTGGGCGCGAATCGTCAGGGCGTGCCCGGTGCGCGCGACATGGATGATCACGCCGTCACAGGGCGCATGCAGGCAATCGTTCAGGGGGTCGATGGCAATACCATCGCCCATGGCGTGGCTTGCAAACACTTCATCAGGAACGTCGCCCAGGGTCAGCACGGGCCCGCTTAACGGGGCGCTGAGGGTCAATTCATTATTGTTGTAGGACATGGGCACGGTACTCATCAGGAAAACACCACTCAGTGAGTGCGGGTAACTTTGCTCAGGTGACGCGGCTGGTCCGGGTCCATGCCTCGGGCTTGCGCCAAACCTGCCGCCATCACGTAGAAACTCTGGATTGCCAGGATCGGGTCCAGGGTCTGGTGTTCGGCGCGGCTCAGGGTCAGGTCGCGTTCGGCGATATCGTCTGGCGCAGCCAGCAACACACGGGCGCCGCGTTGGCGCATATCGGCGGCCAGGCTCAACAGGCCAGCCTGCTCGGCGCCGCGTGGGGCGAACACCAGCAAGGGGTAATTCTTGTCGATCAAGGCCATCGGCCCGTGACGCACTTCGGCGCTGCTGAAGGCTTCGGCCTGGATCGCCGAGGTTTCCTTGAGCTTGAGTGCAGCTTCCTGGGCGATGGCGAAGCCGGCGCCGCGACCGATGACCATTAATTGCTGGCAGTCGCGCAGGGCGTCGATGGCAACCGTCCAATCTTGCTGGGCGGCGGCACGCAGGTCATCGGGCAGGGCGCGGCAGGCTTGCAGCAACTCGGTTTCCTGGTTCCAGTGGCCGATCAGCTGCGCGCTGGCGCTGAGGGTGGCGATGAAGCTTTTGGTCGCGGCCACACTGTGTTCCGGCCCGGCGCACAGCGGCACATGGAATTCGCAGGCGGCTTCCAGCGGCGAGTCTTCGGCGTTGACCAGCGAGATGCTCAGGGCACCGCGTTTGCGTAGCAGACGCAGGCTGTTCACCAAGTCCGGACTTTGCCCCGACTGGGAGAAACCAAACGCCACCTGGCCGCTGACTTTCATTGGCGCCTGCAACAGGGTCACTACCGACATCGGCAACGACGCCACCGGAATGCCGACGTGCTGCATGGTCAGGTAGGCGAAATAGCTGGCGGCATGGTCCGAGCTGCCACGGGCGATGGTCATCGCCACCTGCGGCGGCTGACGGCGCAGGCGGCCGGCGATTTCCTCCAGCGCCGGGTCCAGGCGTTGCAGTTGGGCGGCCACGGCGTCGCAGGAGGCCAGGGCCTCTTCAAGCATTTTTGAAGTCAATGGTTTCTCCTTCGACCATTACGTCGGTGAGTGTCAGGGAGCGGTCCAGGCGCACGCAGTCGGCAAAGCTGCCGGGTTGCAGGCGGCCGCGTTCTTCCAGGCCCAGGTAGTCCGCAGGAAATTGCGACAGGCGTTGTGAGGCTTCGCTGATGGGCAAGCCGATCTTCACCAGGTTGCGCAGCGCCTGGTCCATGGTCAGCGTGCTGCCGGCCAGGGTGCCATCGGCCAGGCGTACGCCGCCCAGGCATTTGGTCACGGTGTGGCTGCCCAGCTTGTATTCACCGTCGGGCATGCCGGCGGCGGCGGTGGAATCGGTGACGCAATACAGGCATGGGATCGAGCGCAACGCCACGCGCATGGCGCCGGGGTGAACGTGGAGCAGATCCGGGATCAATTCGGCGTATTTGGCGTGGGCCAACGCGGCGCCGACGATGCCCGGCTCGCGGTGATGCAACGGGCTCATCGCGTTGTACAAATGGGTAAAGCTGGTGGCTCCGGCGGCGAGGGCGGCGACGCCTTCTTCGTAGCTGCCCAGGGTGTGGCCGATCTGCATGCGCACGCCGCGTTCGCTGAGGGCGCGGATCAGGCCGTCGTGGCCAGCGATTTCCGGCGCGATGGTGATCACGCGAATTGGCGCCAGGCGCAGGTAGGCTTCCACTTCGGCCATCAACGCGGTGTGGGCGAAGTTGGGTTGGGCGCCGAGTTTTCCGGGATTGATGTAGGGCCCTTCCAGGTGCACGCCGAGTACACGGGCGCTGCCGGTAGGACGTTGCTCGCAGAACGTGCCGAGCTGGCCAAGCACGCTTGAGATTTCCTCCACCGGAGCGGTCATGGTGGTGGCCAGCAACGAGGTAGTACCAAAGCGCACATGGGTGCGGGTGATCGTCTCGAAGGCATCGCGGCCTTCCATGATGTCCGCGCCGCCACCGCCGTGCACATGCAGGTCGATAAAGCCCGGCAGCAGGTAGGGCAACTCGTTTTCAGCCGGGTCGCAGGGCGTGCCTTCGATGGCGACGACCTTGCCGTGCGCGTGCACTAGGCGGCCGCGAATCCAGCCGCTGGGCGTGAGGATGTTGTCTTCGGACATGGGCAGTTCTCTAAATTCGCAGTTCAGCGGAATAGTCGTGGCGACGCAGTTCTGCGACGAAGTCGTAGTAGTCGTTGCGGCAGTAGGTGTCGGTGATTTCGATCGGGGTGTTATCGGCGGTGTAGCCGACCCGGGTCATCAGCAGCATGGCGGTGCCGGGGGCGATGCCGACCAGCTTGGCGAACTCGTCCGAGGCGTTGATCGCCTGGATATGCTGCAGGGCGCGCACCACCGGTTTGCCGATGCCTTCCAGGTACTCGTACAGCGAGTGGCCGATGGCTTGTGGCTGTGGCAGCACCGAGGCGGGCATGGTGGTCATTTCAATTGCCATCACCGTGTCATCCGCCTTACGCAAGCGCTTGAGGCGAGCCACTTTGTCGGCGGGCGACAGGCCCAGGCGGATCATCTCTTCGTGGGTCGGCTGGGTCAGTTCACGCTCCAGCCATTGGGAGCTGGGCACGAAACCCTTGAGCCGCAGCATTTCGCTGAACCCCGACAGGCGCGACAGCGGCTGTTCCAAACGTGGCGAAATATAGGTGCCGGAACCTTGGTTGCGGCGGATCAGCCCTTGGGCAAACAACACTTCCAACGCCTTGCGTGCGGTGACGCGCGAAATGCTCAATTGCTCGCTGAGAACGCGTTCTGACGGCAGTGCCTGCTCGGACGTCCACTGGCCGGCATGGATCGCCGCTTCCAGTTTGCGCGCCAATTGCAGGTACAGCGGCGTGGATTGTTTGTCGTCGGGGCGCAGGGCCAGGATGGGATTCATCGTTAAGGTTTCCGATGCGGTTATTGGAGTGTTGTCGCCCGGTATGGGCCGGAAATTAATACCACTTAAATACCATGTCAATGCAGTCAAAATGGTGCAGGCATTGGTTTTCGGGCTCTGTAATGGGGCCTGGTATCAAGTGGTATTAGAGAGGTCTTTATCACGCGCAGAACTGCGCAGCCCGCGGGGGTGAACTGGTATTCACCGGCGGGCGCGGGGCAGGGCAGGAATTTTTTCGAATTATTTTACGAACGGTACGAGATTACGGACGAATCTCGATCAGGGTGCCGTCTTTGACCAAGTTCCAAACTTCGCGCATGTCCACGTTGCGCATGCCGATGCAGCCGTCGGTCCAGTCCAGGGTGTGGAACCACTGTTCCGGGTAATCCTCGGTGTCGGGGGTGCCGTGGATCATGATCATGCTGCCGGGCTTCACGCCTTCGCGGCGGGCGCGGGCGGCGTCGCTGATGTTTGGGTAGGAGATGTGCATGGCCAGGTTGAAGCGGTCGCTGGTCTTGCGCCAGTCGATCCAGTACAGGCCCTCTGGCGTACGGCGGTCGCCCTCGATCAGCTTGTGGCCCTTCGGGTTCTTGCCCAGGGAAATGCGGTAGGTCTTGAAAGGCTTGCCGTCGTTGATCAACTGCAATTGGTGGGCAGACTTGAGCACCAGGACTTTTTCGACAGGCTTGCCGCCCAGGGTTTGCACCGTAGAGGCTGTTGACAGCGTGGTGAACGACAGGCAGAGCAGGGCAAGCACCCAGCGCATCAAAGACGGTATCCCCAGTGTCATGGCGCGGGCTTTCCCATCGCCGGCACGGCTTCGCTGCGCACCGGGAACGACTGTTGCCTGCGGTCAGCGAAAAAGTATTCCAGGGTACGCCCGACCGTGCGGAAAGCCAGCTCGGACCAAGGGATGTCGGCTTCATCGAACAGCTGCACTTCCAGGCTTTCGGGGCCGGCGGCGAAGTCCAGGTCGAGCAGGTCGGCGCGGTAGAAAATATGCACCTGGTTGATGTGTGGCACGTCGATCAGCGTATAGATGTTCAGGTTGTGCACGCGGGCGCAGGCTTCTTCCAGGGTTTCGCGCATGGCGGCCTGTTCCACGGTCTCGCCGTTTTCCATGAAGCCGGCGGGCAGGGTCCAGTAGCCCAGGCGCGGTTCGATGGCGCGGCGGCACAGCAGCACTTTATCGCCCCACACGGGTACGGTGCCGGCGACGATGTTGGGGTTCTGGTAGTGGATGGTCGAGCAGTGATCACACACAAAGCGCAGGCGGCCGTCGCCTTCGGGGATGCGTTGGGTGACCGGTTTACCGCACTGGCTGCAGAAATTCATGCTGGGGTTCCTGGAAAGTGCGTCTATCTTGGCGTGACGGGCAGGGCGCTGCAACAAGTTGTCGTTTAGCGACACGGCGCGGGTTTTGGGGTTGGGCGCCCGCGAGCTTTGGTGCATGATGCAAGGTAGCCAACAGACCGAGATGACTCATGCTGGACGAGCTACTTCGCCGGGTAAGCAATCACACCCCCCACACGCTTGAAACCGACGGGCGTTTCCCCGAGGCCGCGGTGCTGGTGCCGATTACCCGCAGTGACGAACCTGAGCTGATCCTGACCCTGCGCGCCAGTGGCCTGTCGACCCATGGTGGCGAAGTGGCCTTTCCCGGCGGGCGCCGTGACCCCGAAGACCCGGACCTGATCTTCACCGCGCTACGTGAAGCGGAAGAAGAGATCGGCCTGCCACCCGGCCTGGTGGAAGTCATCGGCCCGCTGAGCCCATTGATCTCCCTGCATGGCATTCGGGTTACGCCGTATGTCGGCGTCATCCCCGATTACGTCGAATACCTGGCCAACGATGCCGAAATCGCCGCTGTTTTCAGCGTGCCCTTGGACTTCTTCCGACAAGACCCACGGGAACATACCCACCGGATCGATTACCAGGGCCGTAGTTGGTACGTGCCCAGCTATCGATTCGGCGAATACAAGATCTGGGGGCTGACGGCGATCATGATCGTCGAGTTGATCAACCTCCTCTATGACGATGCCAAGATCAGCCTGCACCAACCACCCAAGAGTTTCATCAACATCTAAGCCATCGCTTGAATGGCAACGCCGTGAGGAAACACCATGAAATACCGCCTGGGCGACGCCCGCGTCGAGACGCATCCACACAGCTGGGTGGCGCCGAATGCCACGCTGGTGGGCAAGGTCAAGCTGGAGGAGGGCGCCAATGTCTGGTTCAACGCGGTGTTGCGTGGCGACAACGAACTGATCCTGATCGGCAAGAACAGCAACGTGCAGGACGGTAGCGTGATGCACACCGACATGGGCTACCCGCTGACCCTGGGCACCGGCGTGACCATTGGCCATAACGCCATGTTGCACGGCTGCACGGTGGATGATTACAGCCTGATCGGCATCAACGCGGTGATCCTCAATGGCGCCAAGATCGGCAAGCACTGCATCATCGGCGCCAATTCGCTGATCGGCGAAGGCAAGGAAATTCCCGATGGTTCGCTGGTGATGGGTTCGCCGGGCAAGGTGGTGCGTGAATTGACCGACGCACAGAAGCGCATGCTTGAAGCCAGCGCCGCGCACTATGTGCATAACTCGCAGCGTTATGCGCGTGACCTGGTTGAGCAGGAAGAATGAGCCCGATTGAGCGCCCCGTTGCGTCGCCGTGCGTGAGCATTTGTGCATTGGATGACGACGATATTTGTACTGGCTGCCAGCGCACGGTGGATGAGATTACGCGTTGGAGTCGCATGGATAATGCCGAGCGTCGGGTGGTGTTGGGGTTGTGTCATGAGCGGGCGGTGGCGAGTGGGCTGGTGTTTATGGTTTCCGGGAAATCCGGCGGCTGAGTGCTATCCCCTGTAGGAGCGAGCTTGCTCGCGAAAAACTCGATGACACCGCGTATAGTCAGGTACCCCGCGTAATCGTTAATGTTTTTCGCGAGCAAGCTCGCTCCTACAGGTTTTCGCCCCATGCTCTTCCTGATCGCCTACATCAGCAGCGTCGTGCTGATCAACTTCGCCTTCTCCACCGCCCCGCATTTGGACGTTATCTGGTCTGCTTGGGGTGGCCTGGTCTTTATCCTCCGCGACATGGTGCAAACCCGCTTCGGCCACGGTGCGATCATCGCCATGCTGGCTGCGCTGGTGCTGTCGTATGTCACGTCCGACCCAGCCATCGCCCTGGCCAGCGCCACGGCCTTCGCGGTGTCCGAGTGCATCGACTGGCTGGTGTTCAGCATCACCAAGCGCCCGTTGCACGACCGCCTGTGGATAAGTTCGGCGCTGAGTATTCCTCTCGATACCTTCATCTTCTTCGGCTTGATCGGCGCGCTCACCCCAGCGGTAGCGGGCACCGCGCTGGTGTCGAAATTCGCCGGGGTCACGGTGGTGTGGTTGATCATGGCCTGGCGCATCCGCAAGCGCGCCGTCGTCAACTGAGGCCAATTGCTGCAGTTCATGTAAAATGCCGGCCTTTCTCCCAATGATCCGCTCCCCTGAGGACCTGAGATGACCCGAATCGGAACTCCATTGTCGCCAACCGCGACCCGCGTTTTGCTGTGTGGCTGCGGTGAGCTGGGCAAGGAAGTGGTAATCGAACTGCAACGCCTGGGCGTTGAAGTGATTGCCGTGGATCGCTACGCCAATGCGCCGGCCATGCAGGTGGCGCACCGTAGCCACGTTATCAACATGCTCGACGGCGCTGCGTTGCGTGCGGTGATCGAGGCCGAGAAGCCGCACTTCATCGTGCCGGAAATCGAAGCCATCGCCACCGCGACCCTGGTAGAACTGGAAGCCGAAGGCTTCACCGTGATCCCGACCGCGCGCGCCACCTCGTTGACCATGAACCGTGAAGGCATCCGCCGCCTGGCCGCTGAAGAGCTGGACCTGCCGACCTCGCCGTACCACTTCGCCGATACCTTCGAAGATTACAGCAAAGCCGTGCAGGACCTGGGCTTCCCCTGCGTGGTCAAGCCGGTGATGAGTTCGTCGGGCAAAGGCCAGAGCCTGCTGCGCAGCGCCGATGATGTGCAAAAAGCCTGGGACTATGCCCAGGAAGGTGGTCGTGCCGGTAAAGGCCGCGTGATCATCGAAGGCTTTATCGACTTCGACTACGAAATCACTCTGTTGACCGTGCGTCACATCGGCGGCACCACGTTCTGTGCCCCGGTCGGTCACCGTCAGGAGAAGGGCGACTACCAGGAATCCTGGCAGCCGCAGGCCATGAGCCCGATTGCCCTGGCAGAGTCCGAGCGTGTTGCCAAAGCGGTGACCGAGGCCCTGGGAGGTCGTGGTCTGTTTGGCGTTGAGCTGTTCATCAAGGGGGATCAGGTGTGGTTCAGCGAAGTCTCGCCGCGCCCGCATGACACCGGTTTGGTGACCTTGATTTCCCAGGACCTGTCGCAGTTTGCGCTGCATGCGCGCGCAATCCTGGGCCTGCCGATCCCGTTGATCCGTCAGTTCGGGCCTTCGGCCTCGGCGGTGATCCTGGTAGAAGGCCAGTCGACCCAGACTGCGTTCGCCAACCTCGGTGCTGCGCTGAGCGAGCCGGACACGGCGTTGCGTCTGTTTGGTAAGCCGGAAGTGAATGGCCAGCGCCGCATGGGCGTGGCGCTGGCGCGGGATGAGTCGATTGAAGCGGCTCGGGCTAAGGCGACCCGTGCTTCGAAGGCTGTTGTAGTAGAGCTGTAAGGCAGGCCCTGTAGGAGCGAGCTTGCTCGCGAAGGCATTTCAGGCGCATTGCGGCGTCGGATGTACCTTTTTCGCGAGCAAGCTCGCTCCTACAGGTGATTCGGTCTATCAGACGACCTTGTTCAAGTCATTATCCCGCGTCTCTTTCAGGCACAGCACAGCAATCAAGCTGAGCAGCGCTGCCGCCGACACATACCCGCCGACATAACTCAGCCCACCCATCGCCACTAGCTTGGTCGCGAAAAACGGTGCGGCCGACGCGCCTACAATCCCGCCCAGGTTATACGCCGCCGAAGCACCGGTATAACGCACGCGGGTCGGGAACAGTTCCGGCAGCATGGCGCCCATCGGCGCGAAGGTCACGCCCATCAGGAACAGCTCCAAGGCCAGGAACAGCGCTACGGCCCAGGTCGAACCGTGAGTCAGCAGCGGTTCCATGGTGAAGCCCGATAGGATCGCCAGGATCGCGCCGACAATCAGCACCGGCTTGCGTCCGTAGCGATCACTGGCCAGCGCCGCCAATGGCGTCGCCAGTCCCATGAACAGCACCGCAAAGCACAGCAGACCGAGGAAGGTCTCGCGGCTGTAGCCCAGGGTTGAAACGCCATAACTCAGGGAAAACGCGGTGGTGATATAGAACAGCGCGTAACACACCACCATCGACGCAGCGCCCAGCAATACCGGCAGCCAATGCTGGCTGAACAATTCCACCAGTGGCACCTTGACCGGCGCTTCCTTGGCGACGGCGTTGGCGAACACCGGCGTTTCGTGCAGCTTCAGTCGCGCGTACAGGCCAACCATCACCAGCGCAGCGCTGAGGATGAACGGGATGCGCCAGCCCCAGCTGCGGAACTGCTCGTCGTTCAGGCTCATGGCCAGAATCAGGAACAAGCCGTTGGCGGCCAGGAAGCCGATCGAAGGGCCCAATTGCGGGAACATGCCAAACCAGGCGCGCTTACCCTTGGGCGCGTTCTCGGTGGCCAGCAGCGCCGCGCCGCCCCACTCACCGCCCAAGCCGAGGCCTTGGCCGAACCGCAGCACACACAACAGGATCGGCGCCCAGGCCCCGATGCTGTCATAGCCGGGCAGCAAGCCAATCAGCGTGGTACATACGCCCATCAGCAGCAGTGACGCCACCAGTGTGGATTTACGCCCGATGCGGTCGCCGAAGTGGCCGAACAGCGCTGAGCCCAGCGGGCGGGCGATGAAGGCGATACCGAAGGTGAGGAATGACGCCAGCATCTGTGCGGTGCCAGAGGTCTGCGGGAAGAACACCGGGCCGATCACCAGCGCAGCGGCCGTGGCGTAGATATAGAAGTCGTAGAACTCGATGGCGGTGCCGACGATGCTCGCCGTGGCGACCCGTGCAGTCGAGTTGGTCGGGGCGGCGGCGGGCGCGGCCACGTTGTAGGTGGTGCTCATGGTGGTGTCCCTGATGGTCATTGCGCGTTTGGACGCGGATTATTATTGGTCGAACACCCATGGATCAGGGTTGTGCGCGGGCAGGCTCGGGATGGGAGCGAACACCGGTCGGACACGATAAGGCGGTGCCTGGACACGCTGGGTGCGGGTAGCACGCGGTCGGGCGCGGCTCTGGTAAGCCGCACCGATTATAGGAAGGGGTTTGAACATACAACAAGGGGGCTGACACGCCGCAAATCAAAATGTGGGAGCGGGCTTGCTCGCGAAAGCAGTGGGTCAGTCAGCTCATCTTCAGCTGGTCTACCGCATTCGCGAGCAAGCCCGCTCCCACAGGGAGAATGTGTTTCGCCAGCAGCTTATACGGCGACCGGCATCCGGCTGGTGTGCCAGATCAGCACCTTGCTCACGCGGTTGTCCTCGGTCTCGAGGATTTCCAGGCGGTAGCGCCCGATTTTCAGGCACACCGCGCAATCGGGAATGGTCTCCAGCGCTTCGGTGACCAGGCCGTTGAGGGTCTTGGGGCCGTCGCTGGGCAGGTGCCAGTTCAGGCTCTTGTTGAGTTCGCGGATCGATGCAGCGCCATCGATGATGTAGCGGCCGTCCGGCTGAGGCTCGATATGCGGGTTGTCGGCACTTTGCTCGCTTTCGAATTCGCCGACGATTTCTTCGAGAATGTCTTCCAGGGTCACGATACCCAGCACTTCGCCGTATTCATCCACCACCATGCCCAGGCGGCGCTGCTGCTTGTGAAAGTTAAGCAGTTGCAGTTGCAGGGGCGTGCTTTCCGGGACGAAGTAGGGTTCGTGGCAGGCGGCGAGCAACGCTTCCTTGGTCAGGCTGGCGTCGGGCAGCAGGTGCTGGATCTGCCGGGTGTTGAGCACGGCCTGCACTTGGTTGATATCACTGTGGAACACCGGCAGGCGCGTACGCTGGGAGGTGCGCAGTTGCTCGATGATCTCTTCGATCGAGTCGTCCAGGTTGATGCCGTCCACTTCACTGCGCGGCACCAGGATGTCGTTGACAGTGATGTTGTCCAGGGCGTGGATGCCGGGCATGCCAGGTGTGTGGCCTTCGTCGGATTCGGCTTCCCGCTCGTCGTCATGGTCGGGCAGCGGTTCGTCGCTCTGTTTCACCACGCCGGATTTGCGTGCGAACGGGCGCAGCAGCAACAGGCTGATGCCATTGAGCAGCCAGGCCAGCGGGTAGAGGATTTTCAGCGGCACGCCCAACAGCGTATTGCCAAAGCCCAGCACGGCCTGCGGATGGCGGACGGCGAGGGCGCGGGGCAGGTAGTCGGCCAGAACCAGCAGGATCGCGCAGGAGATCATCCAACCCAGCCAGGGCCCGTTCTGCGCCCAGGCATAGATGGCCAGCAGCGTGCAGAGGATCACCACGGCGGCGCGACACAGGCTGTTGCACAGGATCAGGCTGTTACGCGGAAAGCTCAGGCGGGTGGCGGCCTTGTCGCCCTGGCGTGTGCCGGGGCGCAGGGCCAGCAGGTGTTGTTGCGCGGCTTCGATGGCGGTGAATAGTGCGGCCCATAGGACCAGCAGGGCGATTACCGCGAGCATCGGCTCCAGTGGCAGGTTGTCCATGATCGCTGCCCGTCAGATATGCAGGATGTATTCGCGGACCAGCTTGCTGCCGAAATAGGCCAGCATCAGCAGGCAGAAACCGGCCAGGGTCCAGCGGATCGCCTTGTGCCCGCGCCAGCCGAGGCGGTTGCGGCCCCACAGCAACACGCTGAACACCACCCAGGCCAGGCACGCTAGCAGGGTCTTGTGCACCAAGTGCTGGGCGAACAGGTTTTCGACGAACAGCCAGCCGGAGATAAGCGACAGCGACAGCAGCGTCCAGCCGGCCCACAGGAAGCCGAACAGCAGGCTTTCCATGGTTTGCAGCGGCGGGAAGTTCTTGATCAGCCCCGAGGGGTGCTTGTGCTTGAGCTGGTGGTCCTGCAGCAGCAGGAGCAGGGCCTGGAACACCGCGATGGTGAACATGCCGTAAGCGAGGATCGACAGCAGGATGTGCGCGAGGATGCCCGGTTCTTCATCGATCACCTGCACCGTGCCGGTCGGGGCGAATTGCGCCATCAGCACCGTCAGCATGCCCAAGGGGAATAGCAGCACCAGCAGGTTCTCGACGGGAATCCGGTAGCAGGCCAGCAGGGTCAATGCGATGACGGCAGCCGCGATCAGGCTGGCGGCGCTGAAAAAATCCAGGCCCAGGCCGACGGGCGTCATCAAATGGGTAAACAGGCTGGCAGCATGGGCCAGCAGGGCGAGGACGCCAAGGCCGACGAGCAGGCGTTTGTCCGCCTTGGCGCCTTGGGCCAGACGAGTGCCCTGGTAGAGAGTCGCAGCGGCATACAAAATGGCGGCGGCGAGGCTGGGTAGCAAACTGGGTGACAAAGGGAGCATAAATCCTGTTAGGCAAGCCCGAAAGGCGCTGAGTTTGGCATACCCCCGCGTAACACGAAAGACTCTCAAGCCAGACAGCGGGTGTGCATGGCGGCAGTCTTCGCTATAATCCGCGACCTGCCCACGCCGCAGGCTCACCGAGCGCTGTTTTTAATAGCGATTTACCACAGCCTGGGCCGCCATTACCTCGGTCTATGAATAGGGCCTGAAAGGATCGCGCATGTTTGAAAATCTGACTGACCGTCTCTCGCAGACGCTGCGCCATGTCACCGGCAAGGCCAAGCTGACCGAGGACAATATTAAAGACACCCTGCGTGAAGTGCGCATGGCGTTGCTGGAAGCCGACGTGGCTTTGCCGGTGGTGAAGGACTTCGTCAACTCGGTCAAAGAGCGCGCGGTGGGCACCGAAGTGTCTCGCAGCCTCACGCCGGGCCAAGCCTTTGTGAAGATCGTCCAGGCCGAGCTCGAAAGCCTGATGGGCGCGGCCAATGAAGACTTGAACCTCAGCGCCGTGCCGCCGGCCGTCGTATTGATGGCCGGTCTGCAAGGTGCGGGTAAGACCACCACCGCCGGCAAGCTGGCGCGCTTCCTTAAAGAGCGCAAGAAGAAGTCCGTGATGGTGGTGTCGGCCGACGTGTACCGTCCGGCGGCCATCAAGCAGTTGGAAATGCTCGCTGGCGAAGTAGGCGTGACTTTCTTCCCGTCCGACCTGAGCCAGAAGCCGGTCGACATCGCCAACGCGGCTATTAAAGAAGCCAAGCTGAAGTTCATCGACGTGGTCATCGTCGATACCGCCGGTCGCCTGCACATCGACGAAGAGATGATGGGCGAGATCAAGGCGCTGCATGCCGCGATCAACCCGGTCGAGACGCTGTTCGTGGTCGACGCCATGACCGGCCAGGATGCGGCCAATACCGCCAAGGCCTTTGGTGACGCACTGCCGCTGACCGGCGTGATCCTGACCAAGGTCGACGGTGACGCCCGCGGCGGTGCTGCGCTGTCGGTACGTGCCATCACCGGCAAGCCGATCAAGTTCATCGGTATGGGCGAGAAGAGCGAAGCGCTCGAGCCGTTCCACCCAGAGCGTATTGCCTCGCGCATCCTCGGCATGGGCGACGTGCTCAGCCTGATCGAGCAGGCCGAAGCCACGCTCGACAAGGACAAGGCCGACAAACTGGCCAAAAAGCTGAAGAAGGGCAAGGGCTTCGACCTCGAAGACTTCCGCGACCAGCTGCAACAAATGAAGAACATGGGCGGTCTTGGCGGCCTGATGGACAAGCTGCCGAACATCGGCGGTGTGAACCTGGCGCAGATGGGCAATGCCCAGGGCGCGGCAGAGAAGCAGTTCAAGCAGATGGAGGCCATCATCAACTCCATGACCCCGGCCGAGCGCCGCGATCCCGAGCTGATCAGCGGTTCGCGCAAGCGCCGGATCGCCATGGGTTCCGGCACCCAGGTGCAGGACATCGGTCGCTTGATCAAGCAACACAAGCAGATGCAGAAGATGATGAAGAAATTCTCCGCCAAGGGCGGAATGGCCAAGATGATGCGCGGCATGGGCGGTATGTTGCCCGGCGGCGGGATGCCAAAGATGTAAAGAATTCGAGCAGAAGTTCGCTTCTGCTCCGACCCACAGGGATGTGGGATCTCCAGCAAACCCGCCGTTGGCGGGGGCTGACCGGCCGTTTTAACCGACGGCTCTATAGCAGATCTGAGTGGCACGCTGATAGGCGCCAGAAAAAGACATTTGCAAAAGTCCGGATATTCCTTAGAATATGCGGCCTTTCGGGCACCTATGCCCGCTGTGCATTTAGATTTGCAGCACCGACTACAGGAACGATGTTCACATGCTAACAATCCGTCTTGCCCTTGGCGGCTCCAAAAAGCGCCCGTTTTACCACTTGACCGTAACCGACAGCCGCAACCCGCGTGACGGTTCGCACAAGGAACAGGTTGGTTTCTTCAACCCTGTTGCTCGTGGTCAAGAAGTTCGTCTGTCCGTGAACCAAGAGCGCGTAGCCTACTGGCTGAGCGTGGGTGCACAGCCATCCGAGCGCGTTGCAAAACTGTTGAAGGACTCGGCTAAGGCCGCAGCCTGAGCAATATGAACGCGACGCCAGCTGTTGCTGATGATTTGATCGTTATCGGCAAGATTTACTCTGTTCATGGCGTTCGCGGCGAAGTGAAGGTGTATTCCTTTACTGATCCGACTGAAAACCTGTTGCAGTACAAGACCTGGACGCTCAAGCGCGAAGGTAGTGTGAAGCAGGTTGAGCTGGTCAGTGGACGCGGGAGCGATAAGTTCCTGGTCGCAAAGCTCAAGGGTCTTGATGACCGTGAAGAAGCTCGTCTTCTGGCCGGTTATGAGATCTGCGTGCCGCGAGACCTGTTCCCTGAATTGACCGACGGTGAGTACTACTGGTACCAGCTGGAAGGTCTGAAGGTTATTGATCAACTCGGGCAATTGTTCGGGAAAATCGATCATCTTCTGGAAACCGGCGCCAATGATGTAATGGTGGTCAAGCCTTGCGCTGGCAGCCTGGATGATCGCGAACGCCTGTTGCCCTATACCGAGCAATGCGTGTTGGCCGTCGACCTGGCAGCGGGCGAGATGAAGGTGGAATGGGACGCGGACTTCTAAGCGTGGCTAATTTGCGCATTGAAGTGATCAGTTTGTTTCCCGAGATGTTTTCCGCCATCAGCGAGTACGGCATCACCAGTCGGGCGGTGAAACAGGGGCTGATGCAGCTCACCTGTTGGAACCCGCGAGACTACACGACGGATCGACATCACACTGTAGACGATCGCCCATTTGGCGGTGGTCCTGGCATGGTGATGAAGATCAAGCCCCTGGAAGACGCGTTGGTTCAGGCCAAGGCCGCCGCCGGGGAGAAGGCGAAGGTAATTTACCTGTCCCCTCAAGGCCGCCAGCTGAAACAGGCTGGGGTCCGCGAACTGGCGAATGAGGAAGCACTGATCCTGATTGCCGGTCGCTATGAAGGCATTGACGAGCGTTTTATTGAAGCTCATGTCGATGAAGAGTGGTCGATTGGGGACTATGTCCTGTCTGGCGGCGAGCTGCCGGCGATGGTCCTGATAGATGCGGTTACACGACTGCTGCCTGGAGCTTTAGGGCATGCGGACTCCGCGGAGGAAGATTCCTTCACGGATGGTTTGCTGGATTGCCCGCACTACACCCGACCGGAGGTGTATGCGGATCAGCGTGTTCCCGACGTATTGCTAAGTGGCAATCACGCACACATCCGGCGTTGGCGTTTACAGCAGTCCCTTGGTCGGACCTATGAACGACGCGCCGATCTTCTGGAAAGCCGCTCGCTTTCTGGAGAAGAGAAGAAGCTGCTCGAGGAATACATCCTCGCGCGGGACGATAGTTAACAACGTATCGATGGTAGGTCCATTGACTTACCTTAGGAGCACAGCATGACTAACAAAATCATCCTTGCACTCGAAGCAGAGCAGATGACCAAAGAGATCCCTACCTTTGCCCCGGGCGACACCATTGTCGTTCAGGTGAAAGTGAAGGAAGGCGACCGTTCGCGTCTGCAAGCGTTCGAAGGCGTGGTAATCGCCAAGCGTAACCGTGGTGTGAACAGTGCTTTCACTGTTCGTAAAATCTCCAACGGTGTTGGCGTAGAGCGTACTTTCCAGACCTACAGCCCGCAAATCGACAGCATGGCCGTCAAGCGTCGCGGTGACGTACGTAAAGCCAAGCTGTACTACCTGCGTGACCTGTCCGGTAAAGCAGCTCGCATCAAGGAAAAACTGGCTTAAGTCCAGCTTCCCGATGCAGAAAAAAGCAGCCTACGGGCTGCTTTTTTGTGCCTGAAATTTGTCTATTTGCCGGTATTTGTCCATGACCACCCGCCTCGAAGAAATCCAGCGCCGCACCGACCTGTCCGTGACCCACGTGACCAAGGCCGTGTTCCCGCCGACCACCAACCACCACAACACCCTGTTCGGCGGCACCGCCCTGGCGTGGATGGATGAAGTGTCGTTCATTACCGCCACGCGCTTTTGTCGCTTGCCGCTGGTGACGGTGTCTACCGACCGTATCGACTTCAATCATGCGATCCCGGCCGGCTCCATCGTTGAGCTGATCGGTCGCGTAATCAAGGTGGGGAACACCAGCCTCAAGGTTGAAGTGGAAGTGTTCGTAGAGAGCATGAGCGCCGATGGCCGCGAGAAGGCGATCCAAGGTGTGTTCAGTTTTGTGGCGATTGATGCCGATAAGCGTCCGGTGCCTGTGCTGCCTGGGTTTGTAGACTGATCCTGGACCGAGCCGCGGCCATCGCAGGCAAGCCAGCTCCCACATTTGATCGGTGGAGGGTACAAATCAGTGACCCGACACAAAACCCCTGTGGGAGCTGGCTTGCCTGCGATAGGATCTAACAGACATTACAGAAATCCGCCTGAGCCCCCATGCCCGCCATCGACCACCCCCTGATAGACCGTTTCCTTGACGCCCTCTGGCTGGAAAAAGGCCTGTCAGACAACACGCGCCAGGCCTACCGCAGCGACCTGGCGCTGTTCAACGGCTGGCTGCAGGAAAAAAACCTCGAATTGATCAACGCCGGCCGCGAGCTGATCCTCGATCACCTGGCCTGGCGTCTGGAGCAGAACTACAAGCCACGCTCCACCGCGCGATTCCTTTCCGGTGTGCGTGGGTTTTATCGCTATCTGCTGCGGGAAAAGTTGATCGCCCTCGATCCCACCCTGCAAGTCGACATGCCACAACTCGGCAGGCCATTGCCCAAATCCCTGTCGGAAGCCGACGTGGAGGCCTTGCTCGCCGCGCCGGATTTAAGTGAGGCCATCGGCCAGCGCGACCGTGCCATGCTGGAGGTGTTGTATGCCTGCGGCCTGCGGGTGACCGAATTGATTAGCCTCACCCTGGAGCAAGTCAACCTGCGTCAGGGCGTGCTGCGGGTGATGGGCAAGGGCAGCAAGGAACGGCTGGTGCCGATGGGCGAGGAGGCGATTGTCTGGGTCGAGCGCTATATGCGTGATGCTCGCAGTGAGCTGCTTGGCGGGCGGCCCAGCGACGTGCTGTTCCCCAGCCTGCGCGGCGAGCAGATGACCCGGCAGACCTTCTGGCATCGTATCAAGCACCAGGCCAAGGTCGCCGGTATCGGCAAGACCTTGTCACCCCACACGTTGCGCCATGCATTTGCCACGCATTTGCTCAACCACGGTGCGGATTTGCGCGTGGTGCAAATGTTGCTCGGCCATAGCGACTTATCCACAACCCAAATCTACACCCACGTCGCGCGTGCACGTTTGCAGGATATGCACGCCAAGCACCACCCGCGAGGCTGAAAACCGCCAATTTATCCCGTCACGGGCTGCCCTGCGGCCCAACTGTGGTAGGCTTTGCCGGTTAGCAAAGGGGACGGCCCATGCCCGAGTTTCCACATCGGTGCTACTGCTCCCGTCCCTGCATCTGCCTTCAGGAGTTCCCATGCGCTTGACCCAGATTATTGCCGCCGCAGCCATTGCGTTGGTTTCTACCTTTGCCTTCGCCGATGACGCTGCCGAGCAGACCATCCGCAAGAGCCTGGCCAACCTGCAACTCGATACCCCGATCGAAAGCATCAGCGCCAGCCCGATGGCCGGCCTGTATGAAGTCAAGCTCAAGGGCAGCCGCGTGCTGTACGCCAGTGCCGACGGCCAGTACATCGTCCAGGGTTACCTGTTCCAGCTGAAGGACGGCAAGCCGGTCAACCTCACCGAGAAAGCCGAGCGCCTGGGCGTGTCCAAGCTGATCAATGGCATTCCGGTAGCAGAAACCGTGGTTTACCCGGCCATCGGCGAGACCAAGACCCATATCACCGTGTTCACCGATACCACTTGCCCTTACTGCCACAAGCTGCACGCCGAAGTGCCGGCGCTGAATAAGCTGGGCGTGGAAGTGCGCTACGTCGCGTTCCCGCGCCAGGGCCTGGGTTCGCCGGGTGACGAGCAGTTGCAAGCCGTGTGGTGCTCGGCCGACAAGAAAGCAGCCATGGACAAGATGGTCGATGGCAAGGAAATCAAGGCGGCCAAATGTGCCAATCCGGTTTCCAAGCAGTTCGCCCTGGGCCAGTCCATCGGCGTGAACGGTACACCGGCCATCGTTTTGGCTGACGGCCAAGTGATTCCGGGCTACCAGCCGGCACCACAAGTTGCCAAACTGGCGCTCAGTGCCAAATAAATCAGTATCGTCGAAATGTCGACGATCAAGGCTCGCTGACACGTCAGCGGGTCGTTAATTGCAAGCCGCAGTCGTGCGGCTGTTTTCCACGGCCGACCTAGCGTCGGCCGTTTCATGGGGAGTTCTTCAGTGAAACCGGTCAAAGTAGGCATCTGTGGGTTAGGGACCGTCGGTGGCGGCACCTTTAACGTACTTCAGCGTAACGCTGAGGAAATTTCCCGCCGCGCAGGTCGCGGGATTGAAGTGGCGCAAATTGCCACGCGTTCGCCAAAGCCTCAGTTCGAAACGACCGGTATTGCGATTACCAACGATGTCTTCGCCGTTGCCACCAACCCTGAAATCGATATCGTCATCGAGCTGGTCGGCGGCTACACCGTGGCCCGTGAGCTGGTGCTCAAGGCCATCGAGAACGGCAAGCACGTGGTTACCGCCAACAAGGCGCTGATCGCCGTGCACGGCAACGAGATCTTCGCCAAGGCGCGTGAGAAGGGCGTGATCGTGGCGTTCGAAGCCGCCGTGGCCGGTGGCATCCCGGTGATCAAGGCGATCCGTGAAGGCCTGTCCGCCAACCGCATCAACTGGGTGGCCGGCATCATCAACGGCACCGGTAACTTCATCCTTACCGAAATGCGCGAAAAGGGCCGCACCTTCGAAGACGTGCTTGCCGAAGCCCAGGCCCTGGGTTACGCCGAAGCCGACCCGACTTTCGACGTGGAAGGTATCGACGCCGCTCACAAGCTGACCATCCTGGCGTCCATCGCCTTTGGTATCCCGCTGCAGTTCGACAAGGCCTACACCGAAGGCATCACCAAGCTGACCACCGCCGACGTGAACTACGCCGAAGCCTTGGGCTACCGCATCAAGCACCTGGGCGTCGCGCGTAGCACACCTGCGGGCATCGAGCTGCGTGTGCACCCAACGCTGATCCCGGCCGACCGCCTGATCGCCAACGTCAATGGCGTGATGAACGCTGTGATGGTCAACGGTGATGCGGCCGGTTCGACCCTGTTCTACGGCGCCGGTGCCGGCATGGAGCCGACCGCTTCGTCGGTGATCGCCGACCTGGTGGATGTGGTCCGCGCCATGACCAGCGACCCGGAAAACCGCGTGCCGCACCTGGCCTTCCAGCCGGATTCGCTGTCGGCGCACCCGATCCTGCCGATCGAAGCCTGCGAAAGCGCCTACTACCTGCGCATCCAGGCCCAGGACCATCCGGGCGTGTTGGCCCAGGTCGCCAGCATCCTGTCGGAGCGCGGTATCAATATCGAGTCGATCATGCAGAAGGAAGTCGAGGAACAAAACGGCCAGGTGCCGATGATCCTGCTGACTCACCGCGTGCTCGAACAGCACATCAACGATGCCATCGCTGCCCTGGAAGCCCTGCAAGGCGTGGTCGGCCCCGTGGTGCGGATCCGCGTCGAACACCTGAACTAATGGTTTTGCTGCAAGGGCCCCGCAGGTTCGGCGGCCCTTGTTCAAGAATGCTCTAGAGGAGCCAGTCATGCGTTATATCAGCACCCGCGGCCAGGCACCGGCCCTGAATTTCGAAGACGTCCTGCTGGCAGGTCTTGCCACCGACGGCGGCCTGTACGTGCCGGAAAACCTGCCACGTTTTACCCAGGAAGAAATCGCTTCGTGGGCCGGCCTGCCGTACCACGAACTGGCGTTCCGCGTGATGCGCCCGTTCGTCACCGGCAGCATTCCGGATGCGGACTTCAAGAAGATCCTGGAAGAAACCTACGGTGTCTTCTCCCACAATGCCATCGCGCCACTGCGCCAGCTGAATGGCAACGAATGGGTACTGGAGCTGTTCCACGGCCCGACCCTGGCATTCAAGGACTTCGCCTTGCAACTGCTGGGTCGCCTGCTCGACTACGTGCTGGAGAAGCGCGGCGAGCGCGTGGTGATCATCGGCGCCACCTCCGGTGATACCGGCTCGGCGGCCATCGAAGGCTGCAAGCATTGCGAAAACGTCGACATCTTCATCCTGCACCCGCACAAGCGCGTGTCGGAAGTGCAGCGTCGCCAGATGACTACCATCTTTGGTGAAAACATCCACAACATTGCCATCGAAGGCAACTTCGATGACTGCCAGGAAATGGTCAAGAACAGCTTTGCTGACCAGAGCTTCCTGAAGGGCACACGCCTGGTAGCGGTGAACTCGATCAACTGGGCGCGGATCATGGCCCAGATCGTTTACTACTTCCACGCTTCCCTGCAGTTGGGCGGCCCGGCGCGTTCGGTGTCGTTCTCGGTGCCTACCGGCAACTTTGGCGATATCTTCGCCGGTTACCTGGCGCGCAACATGGGCCTGCCGATCAACCAATTGATCGTCGCCACCAACCGCAACGACATCCTGCACCGCTTCATGAGCGGCAACCAGTACGTCAAGGAAACCCTGCACGCCACCCTGTCGCCGTCGATGGACATCATGGTTTCGTCGAACTTCGAGCGCCTGCTGTTCGACATGCACGGTCGTAACGGTGCAGCGATTGCCGGCTTGATGGACACCTTCAAGAGTGGCGGCGGTTTTAGCGTGGAAGAAGAGCGCTGGACCGAAACCCGCAAGCTGTTCGATTCCCTGGCCGTGGACGATGCACAGACCTGCGAAACCATCGCTGAAGTCTATGCCCAGACCGGCGAGCTGCTCGACCCGCACACCGCTATCGGTGTGAAGGCCGCCCGCGAATGCCGCCGCAGCCTGGACATTCCGATGGTGATCCTGGGCACCGCCCACCCGGTTAAATTCCCGGAAGCGGTAGAGAAGGCTGGTGTTGGTAAGGCGCTGGAGCTGCCTGTGCACTTGGCGGACCTGTTCGAGCGTGAAGAGCGTTGCACCGTGTTGGCCAATGACCTGAAGGCTGTGCAGGCGTTTGTGAGCCAGCACGGAAATCGTGGCAAGCCGCTCTGATTCAATGGCTTCGCGAGGTTGCTCAAGCCCGTCTTAGTGACGGGCTTTTTCATTGGGGCAGGCCATACTCCAACGGGCAACCGACAACAAAAAACAAGGAAACCAATACGGTGCTTTTATTGAGCCGAAGATGCATGTGGCTGGTGTGTCTGCTCTTGTTCGGTCATCTGTCGACGACCCTGGCAGCCGTTAGCCTGCCCTTCAAACTGGTCCCGGCATTTACGCCTCTGGCACCCTTGCCTTTGACGGCCGCCGAGCAGCAATGGCTGGCGACCCATCGAACGCTGAAGGTTGGTATCTCCATTGATGATTACCAGCCGATTGATATTACCCGCGACCATAATCGCTACCAGGGCATCAGCGCCGACTACCTGAGCCTAATCGGCGCGCGCCTCGATGTGCCCATGCAGGTGATGGGCTTCGCTGAGCGGGCGCAAGCGGTGGAAGCCTTGCGCAGTGGGGCGATTGATATTCTGACCAGCGCCAATGGCTATGAGCGGGATGTGCCTGGGTTGCGGTTTACCCGGGACTACATGCCGGATCGTTCGGTGGTTGTCGTGCGCCGCGACGACGCCACGCAGAACGAGGACCTCGCGGACAAGAAGGTGGTTTTGCTGGAGGGATATGCCAATGTCGGCAATGTGCATCGGGCCTATCCCGCCAGTCATATCATACTGGCTCCGAACCTTTACAGTGGCTTGGAGGCGTTGAACCAAGGGGATGCCGATGCCTTTATCGGCAATGAAGTGATCGTGCGTGCCTACAAGTCGCTGCGTCCTTACCTGGGTTTGCAGATAAAGGTGGAAAGCCGGCTGGCGCCGATTGGTTTTGCCTTTGCCTCCCGTGCGGCGGACCCTTTATTGGGCGCCATGCTGGACCGTGCCCTGGCGAGTATCGACGAGTCGATACAGCGTGAAATCCTGGCGCGCTGGACCACTGGCCTGGGGGTGGACATCGCCGCAGACCGCATTGTGTTGTCGGCCCAGGAGCAAGCGTGGCTGTTGCACCATCCTCATGTGGTGGTGGCGTCCCAACAACAGTCGCCGTACATCTTCAAAGACAAGGATGACCAATGGGTCGGCCTGAACGTCGATCTGCTAAACCGGATTTCACGCATGACGGGGTTGCAGTTCGTGATGGAAGAGGTGTCTTCCACCGCGCAGACCCTGGAGTTACTGGCAGCGGGCAGGGCGGATATGAACACCACGCTGGCCGAGAATCAGGAACGCAGGCAATTCCTGGATTTCAGTCATGGTTTTGGTGGCGCCGGGTGGGTGTTTATCCAGCGCAGCGACACGCCATTACTGGTCAGTTTGAGTGAACTGTCCGGCAAAGTATTGGCGTTGCCGGCACGTCATGTACTGGAAAGCTTTATTCGTCGTGAACACCCAGACATCGAAATTCTCTCTGTCGATAACTATACCCAGGCCCGTGATCAAGTGATCCAGGGGCACGCGGCAGCGACTATCCAGAATGAAGTGGAGGTGCAGAGTTACCCGTCCGACGGCTTGCGTATCGGGCGTAGTGTCGAGGGCAAGTGGTCGTCCAACAGCCTTGTGGTGCGCAAGGATCAGCCCGAGCTGCTGAGTATTGTGAACAAGGCTTTGGAAGCGATGCCGGTGGCAGAGTTGAGCGCGCTGCGCTTGCGCTGGCTGGGCGCGGTGCCCATCCCTACATCGGCATGGCAGCGTGTGCCGCCATGGGCCTATTGGACGGTCGCCATGGCGCTGTTGTGTGTGTTGGTATCGCTGGCCTGGAATAGCCGGCTCAAGCGTCAGATCCAGCAGCGCTTAGTGGCCGAGCAACGACTGAGCGATCAGTTGGCCTTCAAGCGTGCCTTGCTCGACGGCATGCCCAATCCGGTTTTCGTACGTGACCTGGCTGGGCGGTTGGTGACCTGTAACACCAGCTATGAGCAGCAGTTGGCCACCCGGCGCGAGCAGATCCAGGGCCTGACCTTGATGGAGAGTGGCTTGATGCCAGAAGCTACTGCCGCACGCCTGCATGCAGGGCACATGGAGCAGTTGGCAACGCAGCGATCGTTATTTGTTGATCGCCAGTTGGAGTTCAACGGCGGCACTTTCCACGTGTATCAATGGACGGTGCCGTTTTTCGACGCGCGCGGCCAATTGCAGGGATTGCTCGGGGGGTGGATCGACATCAATGAGCGCAAAGTCCTGGAACATCAGTTGATGGACGCACGCCAGGCTGCTGACGAAGCGAATTACGCCAAAAGTGCGTTTCTCTCGACGCTCAGCCACGAAATTCGTACACCGATGACCGCCATCATCGGCTTGCTTGAATTGGAACAAGAACGCGCCCTGGCCGAGGGCAAACGCGTTTCCGAAGCGCTACAGGTGGCCCATCGTTCGGCACGAGAATTGATTGAGTTAATGGGCGATAGCCTGGACCTGGCCAAGATCGAAGCAGGCCATTTGCAACTGGCGCCGCAGACCACTGACCTGAAAAGTTTTTTCGAGGGGATCCAGCGCCTGTTCGAAGCCACCGCACGTAAAAAAGGCCTGCATTTGACCCTGGCGTTTGACCCAGCGGCGCAAGGGAATTATTGGTTCGACCCGCTGCGTTTGCGGCAGGTCATGCACAACCTGCTGGGCAATGCGTTGAAGTTTACCGAGCAGGGTGAGGTCCGCCTCAGCGTCGTCACCCTGTGCGATGAGTCAGGCGCTGAATACCTGCATGTGTGTGTTGCAGACAGTGGGCCGGGGATTGGCGTCGAACAACAGGCCCGGGTGTTCAAGCCTTTTGTCCAGGTCAGCCCGCTGACGGCGGCTCAGCATGGCGGGACGGGACTGGGCTTGAGCATTTGTCAGCAACTGGTGGAGTTGATGGGCGGCACGATCTCCCTGAGCAGCGCGGCGGGCGAGGGCACGACGGTGTGCATTGACCTGTATCTGGAACGGGTTAGTGGCGACGACATGCCCGTTGTGCCTGAGATGACCCTGCCGACTGTCGGTCGCCGTTTGTCGGTGCTGGTCGTGGATGACCTGCCCGCCAATCGTCTGGTACTGGCTCAGCAGCTTCAATTCCTCGGTCATCGGGTGGTGGCCCTCGACTCGGCTGAGTTGGCCTTGCAGCATTGGCGAGATGACGCCTTTGACGTGCTGGTGACCGATTGCAACATGCCGGGTATGTCCGGCTACGCCTTGAGCGAAGCGGTCCGCGGGATTGAAGCGCAGGAGCGACGACCGCGCTGTGCGTTGGTAGGTTGTACCGCCAATGCCATGGAGGATGAGCACCAGCGTTGTCTTGAGGTGGGGATGGATGAACTGCTGGTCAAGCCGGTTACCCTTGAACACTGGGCCAGGGTACTCGCCCGCGTGGCGCCGTTGCGCACCTTCAATATCCAGACCTTGCATGCGATGACCCAGGCCGATGGGCCGGTGCTGCAGCGAATGCTGGAGGAGCTGGCGAAGAGTCTTGAACATGAGCACGACGCGATCAAGGCGGCGTTGGCGGAACAGGATTTCCCCCGGGTGATGGCCTCGCTGCATCGCCTCAAGGGCATTTGCTGCCTGGTGGATGCGCTGCCCCTTGCCAAGGCGTGTGTGGGGCTTGAAAGCTGCCTGCGTGAGCAACGTATTGAAGAAGTTCAACCCCTGTGGCTTGTGCTGAATGAAGCGCTGGCAGAGTTTAAAGTTGAGCTGGGGGCTCATTTGAATCCGCAAGAATAGGACGTGTCCTATGGGGCGCGCAGGGCCTTTTGAGTAGCCTGCGCCACCTCGCTTTTACGTCGTAGAGTTTTTCATGCGCTCCCTCAATGTCTTGATCCTCGAAGATAACCCGTTCCAACTGATGGCCCTGCACCAGATGCTCAATGCCAATGGTGTATTTAATGTAATGACGGCCGAAACAGTAGATGCCGCCCGGCAGTCGTTGGCGAGCAAGGGGCCGGTAGACATTGCTATTTGCGACCTCTATCTGGAGCAAGGCGATGCCCTTGAGCTGATTCGCGAATTGGGCGAGCTGCGGCAGACTCAGGTGCTGATCCTGTTAAGCAATGCTGAGCCCAACGTATTGGAGGGTGTCGCCAACATGGCGCGTCAGGCCGGGTTGAATGTGCTCAGGTGTTTGCCCAAACCCGCCTCGGCACAGCTGATCGGGCAACTGCTGACGGTTTGCCGGCAACACTTACGCCCAGGGCCGCAGGTAGTGTCCTGGGAGAGGGTACGCCAACTGTTGGGGGTGAATGAGCAGGATGAATTGCCGCCTTCGGTGGATGCCTGCCAGGTAGCCATCGCGCGCTACGCCAGCGCCAGCTTTCAGCCTATCGTTTGCCAGGCAGGCGTATTGCAAGGGGTTGAGGTGCTGGCGAGGTGGTACCTACCTGAGGGAGAAGTGTTGCTACCGCATGAATTCCTGCCGGTGCTGGAGTTTGCCGGTATGGAGGAGGCATTTACCTGGCATGTGATGGAAGAGGCCCTAGGCCTTGTCAGCCAGATAGCGTGGGATACGGGCGAGATCTTGCCAGTGGCGGTGAACATTCCCGGGCGGATGCTGGAGCATGCGCATTTTCCCCAGAGGCTGCAGCGCCTGCTGCAACGCTATGCCGTGCCCGCCCATAGCCTGACGCTGGAACTGGTCGAAACCACCCGCTTGAACACCGACAGTGCTCATGTCAGCAGCTTGCTACGTTTGCGGATGATCGGTTGCAAATTGTCTATCGGTGACTTCGGCGTTGGCGGTACGAGTTTGCAGCGTTTGCTGGAGCTGCCTTTCACCGAGCTGAAAATACCACCGGCCTTTGCCTGTGGAATGGCGGGCGATGAGCGCAAAGTGGCCGTCGTTGCAGGCGCCATGAGCATGGCCAGCCGCATGGGCATGAACGTGGTGATGGCGGGCATTGAAACGACAGCCGATCGTGATGCGGCCTGTGCACTGGGCCCTGCCTGGTTGCAAGGCCGCCTGATTGCCCCGCCGATGGACGCTCAGGCACTGAAAGAGTGGCTCGGCCATGAGGCTAGGCCAACCCATGCTCCTGCACGTAGATAAACAATGATGCGTCGGTACTGAGCCCTAGCTTGCGCATGGCGCTCACTTTTTGCGCACTGACTGTCTGCTTGCTGCGATGCAGTTGTGCCGCAATCTCACCAACGGTCAGCCCTCTCGCCAGCAGGCGAATCACTTCCAGCTCGCGGGGCGACAGTTGCTCGTGGGACTGCAATCGATCAGTGCCCACGGCGCTCAGTGACTGGCGAATGGTGTGGGCCACATAGCATTGCTGCTGGCGTACCCCCCGGACGGCTTCAGGCAATTCATTCGCGAGGCTGGCTTTACTCAGCAGGCCCATGACACCCAGCTCCAGAATGGCGTGAAACAACCCAGCGTTGTTGAGCATGGTCACCACGACGATGGGCAGCGTTGGGTGATGCCGGCGCAGTTGTTCGATCAGTCGCAAACCGTCGGCCTGGGGTTCGGCGGGCATCATGAAATCGGTGATCAACAGGTCGCAGGCACAGTGTTGCAGTAATTGGGCAAGGGACTGGGGTGAGTTGGCTTCGCCGACGATTTCCAACTGTTCATCGCGTTCCAAGACGGCTCGCAGACCAATCAGGAAAATGGGATGGTCGTCGGCAAGGATGATGCGCAAGGGTTTTTCAGGTGCGCTTCTCAAGATAGATTCCCCGGACAATTCGGGGATTTTAGCCTGTTAACCCAGTGATGGTGGAAAGTGGGGTGTTCACGGTGCACAAAAACGCCGCTTTCCCTTCCTTGGGGCAGCGGCGTTTTCTGTTTCTGGCAGGCCCGGTCTAGTGTTACGAGAATAGTTTCTGCGCGACGACTATGACGGTGCCGACTGCGGCATAGAACCCTGTCGCGATACCCACCGGGTACCAGAAAGTCTCACAGGTTATCTTCAGGGATTCTTTGTTGAGTTTGTTCTGCTCTGCGTTCATACGTGCGATTTCAGCAAAAATACGTGAGACCTCGGCGTGCATTCTGTCTGTCGATGTTTGCTGTTCATTGTGTTCCGCCATCATCTTCATCCTTCGCAATAAGGGCCTTTTGACCTGCGCTTTTATCTGCGTCGCAGCTATACCAGCGCTCACCGAGTATAGGATTCACCTCGGGTCTCGGCCCTCGGCCAACCCCAAAACAGCCGCCCATTGCGTAAGCAGTTATGTGCAGCCGTTTTTTCCCTGTCATGTTGCAAGCGCATGCTGGAATCCGTCACCCCCTGACGGCCCCATAAAGACGATAAAGCGAACTTTCCTACGTCACAAACAGTCACTTAGGATAGATGCAGCTCCCGTTGAAACGATTGTTCCCGAACTATTGAGTGGTGATCGAGATGGAAAGTATCAGCCTATTGCTCGAAGAAGCACTGAGCCCTTATCAGGTTACGCTGACCACCTCTGGTGTGCAGGACGAGTGCCTGGTAACCGTGAAGAATCCTGCTGGCGCCATTGTGGTCGAACGTGAAGTCGACCGCGCCCAATTGATGGACAAACGCGTGCTGGTGGATGTGGTGGATTGCCTGCTGCGTGACATCAAAATTGCCGAAGGGCGCGTCGAACCCTCGGTCATCGCGGCCTTGCGCAACGCAGCCCAGACCCGCAACGCCACCGCCGCATGAAGAATTGTTTAATTATGGAAACTTCCTACAGCGTGGCCGGTCAGATTTCGTAACAGCAAGAGCAAACATTGTGCTCCGGTGTTTGTGCCTTGTTGTACTGGTCTTTGTAGGCCACGTTTAACCCCGAAGTGTCTCCCCACGCTCCGGGGTTTCTTTTTGCCTGCGATTTGTCAGGGGGCCGGCGAGTCCTGGAAAAAACTCGGGTTATCGCGCAGATACTGTTCACGCATGACGGGGTCCAGCCATGAGGCGTAGGACTGCTGTATCTGCTCTTGTGGGATTTCGCGCAGGATCTGGTTGATCCTTTCGATGGCTTGGCGTCCCTGGGGCGTATCCGAGCAACCGATGTGCGTCCGTTGGTAAGGCGCCGAGCCTTTGATGGGGTAGAACATCAAGTCGTCCGAGACGATGCCCTGCTGCATCGCGTGATAGCGGATTTCCGGCCAATAACCCAACACCGCCTCCAGTCTGCCCAGGCGCTGCATCTGCAACAGGCTACCCAAGGCGTCGTTGCCGTAATGCAGTGCGAGCTTGTGCGCATCAGCGTGCTTGAGCTGTTCATCGATGACAGGCCCGTAGCTGCGCTCGGCGATGGCTCCCACCCTAGACGTGTGAGCATCGAGGAACGCCTGCAGGTCAAACTGGCCTTGCGTGATGTAGGGCGCCATGGCGTCCTGCTGGTCGTGTCGGATGGTGACGCCATTGCCGGCCACCACAAACGCCTGGCTGGAAAACACGACGTACCTGGCCCGTTCGGCCGTCCACAGCAATGACGGATCACAGGTGAACGTGGGCTCACGCAGCATTTGCATGCCCCGTGCGCGATTGACGTGCAGCACTTGGTGGCGGTACTCCGGCAGGCGTTCGATGAGTATCGGCAGTAACTGGTCCAGCGCACCCTGGCCTTTGCGTGGGCCTTCGAAAATGGTCAGGGGAGGCAGGTCACGTAATAGCCAGACCAGCGTGTCTTCAGCGTTGGCGGTCGGGCCCCAGGCGAGCATGACGCCGAGGCAAAGCTGAGCAAGCCTGCGGATCATCAGATCGCGCCTGCCTCACGTAAACGCACAATGGCGGCAGCGTCATAACCCAGCCCGCCCAGCACCTGGCTGTTATGTTCACCCAACTGCGGCCCGACCCATTCGCAGCTGCCCGGCGTGTCCGACAGCTTGGGCACGATGCCCGGCATCTTGAAGTCCTTGCCGCCAGGCAACTTGGCCTTGAGGAACATCTCCCTGGCGAGGAATTGCGGGTCGCCGAGCATGTCTTCGGCGCTATAGATGCGGCTGGCGGGCACTTCGGCCTTATTCAGGATCTCTACCACCTGACCCAGCGGCAGCGAGTTCACCCAGCGATCAATTACCCCATACAGCTCATCACGGCGGCTATCGCGCCCGTCATTGCTGGCAAGTGCAGGATCGTTGGCGAGGTCTTCTCGACCGATGGCCGACATAAAGCGCTTGAAGATCGCATCGCCGTTGGCGCCAATCTGTACATGCTTGCCATCGGCGCTGGTGTGGATCGAGGACGGCGTGATGCCGGGCATGATGTTACCGGTGCGTTCGCGGATGAAGCCAAACACGTCGAACTCCGGAATCATGCTCTCCATCATGGCGAAGATGGCTTCGTACAGCGCCACATCCACCACTTGCCCCAAACCGCCATTGACTTCGCGATGACGCAGCGCCATCAACGCACCGATCACCGCCCATAACGCGGCGATCGAGTCGCCGATCGAAATACCGGTGCGGACCGGCGGGCGGTCTTCAAAACCGGTGATGTAGCGCAGGCCGCCCATGGATTCGCCCACAGCACCAAACCCTGGCTGATCTTTCATCGGCCCGGTCTGGCCAAAGCCGGAGAGACGTACCATCACCAGCTTGGGGTTGAGGGCGTGCAGGGTTTCCCAGCTCAGGCCGAGTTTTTCCAGCACGCCGGGGCGGAAATTCTCGATCAGGATGTCGGCGTCGGCCAACAGTTGCTTGAGGATGGCCAGACCGTCGGGGTGCTTGAGGTTCAGCGTCAGCGACTGTTTGTTACGCGCCTGCACGAACCACCACAGCGATGTGCCCTCGTACAGCTTGCGCCATTTGCGCAGGGGGTCGCCGCCGTCGGGAGACTCGACCTTGATCACGTCGGCGCCGAATTCCGCACAGATACGGGAGGCAAACGGGCCGGCGATCAGGGTGCCGAGTTCGATGACTTTCAGTCCGGCAAGCGGTTTGGCGTTGAACGACATGAGGATCCTTGTCTGCGCAGGGCGTGGGTGTGATGCCTTTTAACATAGGCGAGTAGCCCTGGGCAGCGCAGGATTCGTTGAATAGCCTCGCCATCGGTTAGACTGGCCGCCTTTCCCTGTCTCTAGAAGCCCGTTCATGGCCCAGCCGTCCACGACCTACAAATTCGAACTCAACCTCACCGACCTCGATCGCTCGGTGTACGAGAGCGTCAAACAAACCATCGCCCGCCACCCGTCGGAAACCGAAGAGCGCATGACCGTGCGCCTGCTGGCCTACGCCCTCTGGTACAACGAGCAGTTGTCGTTCGGGCGCGGCCTGTCAGATGTAGACGAACCAGCCCTGTGGGAAAAAAGCCTGGATGATCGGGTTTTGCACTGGATCGAAGTCGGCCAGCCCGACGCCGACCGCCTCACCTGGTGCTCGCGCCGCACCGAACGCACCAGCCTGCTGGCCTACGGCAGCTTGCGCGTGTGGGAAGGCAAGGTAGTGCCGGTGGCGAATAACCTGAAAAACGTACACATCGCCGCCGTGCCCCAGGAAGTCTTGGAGACCCTGGCCAAGGACATGCCCCGCGTCATCAAGTGGGACGTGATGATCAGCGAAGGCACGATGTTCGTCACCGACGACCGTGGTCAGCATGAAGTCCAACTGCAATGGCTGGTCGGCGAACGCGGCTGAGACTGTAGGAGCCAGCTGTTGTGGTGAGCAAGCTTGCTTGCGCTGGGGTGCGAAGCGCCCCCCAAAAAGCGAGAGGCTGCTACGCAGCCCACGGAAGCAAGCTCCCTCGCCACAACAAGCCAGCTCCCACAGCTGATCTGCGTTGCCTTTAGCATTGCTAACTAACTTTCAAATAGAAGAGAAGCTCCCGTCACCCCATGCGTATCGATCCTCGCCCGTTGCCCGCCGTCCTCCCGTTTCTCGGTGAACTGCCACCGCTGTTGACCCGTCTCTACGCCGCGCGCGGGGTGCAGTCCGAGGCCGAGCTGGATAAAAGCCTGGCCCGGTTGATTCCCTATCAGCAGCTCAAAGGGATTGATGCGGCGGTGGACTTGCTGGTGACCGCATTGGAGCAGCGCCAGCGTATCTTAATCGTCGGTGACTTCGACGCCGATGGCGCCACCGCCAGCACTGTAGGCACCCTGGGCCTGCGTTTGCTCGGTGCGGCCCATGTCGATTACCTCGTGCCCAACCGTTTCGAGTACGGCTACGGCCTGACCCCGGAAATTGTCGCTGTCGCCCTGCAGCGCGAGCCGCAGTTGCTGATCACCGTGGACAACGGCATTTCCAGCGTCGAAGGCGTGGCGGCGGCGAAAGCGGCGGGGTTGCAGGTGTTGGTGACGGACCACCACTTGCCTGGTGATGAGTTGCCGGCGGCAGATGCCATCGTCAATCCGAACCAGCCCGGCTGTGAGTTTCCGAGCAAGGCCCTGGCCGGCGTGGGTGTGATCTTTTACGTGCTGATGGCACTGCGTGCGCGCCTGCGCAGCTTGGGCTGGTACGACAACAAGCCGCAACCCAACATTGGTGAATTGCTCGACCTGGTTGCCCTGGGCAGCGTGGCCGACGTAGTGCCCCTGGACGCCAACAACCGCATCCTCGTGCATCAAGGCCTGGAGCGTATCCGCGCTGGCCGTGCGCGGCCGGGGATCAAGGCGATCCTGGAAGTGGCCAAGCGCGACGCGGCACGCATCACTTCTACTGACCTGGGCTTTATCCTCGGGCCACGTTTGAACGCTGCGGGTCGCCTGGATGACATGAGCCTGGGGATCGAATGCCTGTTGACCACCGACGTTGCCGCTGCCCGTGAAATGGCCGCGCAACTGGATGGCATGAATCAGGACCGTAAATCCATCGAGCAAGGGATGCAGCGCGAGGCCTTGGCCCAGCTCAAGGACCTGCCGGTGGAGTCGATGCCCTATGGCTTGTGCCTGTTCGACCCGGAATGGCACCAAGGTGTAATCGGCATTCTGGCGTCGCGCATGAAGGAGCGGTATTTCCGACCGACCATCGCCTTTGCCGACGCCGGTGATGGCCTGTTGAAGGGCTCAGGGCGCTCTGTGCAGGGTTTTCATATCCGTGACGCCCTGGCGGTGGTCGCGAGCCAGCATCCCAACCTGATCGCCAAATACGGCGGCCACGCCATGGCGGCTGGCCTGACACTGCGCGAGGAAAATTTCCCACTGTTTGCCGAAGCCTTTGATGCTGAAGTGCGTCGGCAACTGCGTGAGGAAGACCTGACCGGACGCTTGTTGTCGGATGGCACTCTGGCGGTGGAAGAGTTTCACTTGGAACTGGCCCGCGCGTTGCGACATGCCGGGCCGTGGGGGCAGCACTTTCCCGAGCCGGTCTTTCACGGTGTATTCCAGTTGGTAGAGCAGCGCGTGGTGGGTGAGCGGCACCTGAAGGTGGTGCTCAAGACTGAATGCGGGTCAGTGAAACTCGATGGCATTGCCTTTGGCGTGGACCGTGAAGTCTGGCCGAACCCGACCGTGCGTTGGGTGGAGTTGGCGTACAAGCTGGATGTGAACGAGTTTCGTGGGAATGAGACTGTGCAACTGATGATTGCCCACATCGAACCGCGCTAGACGCTGTAGGAGCAAGCTATCTGGGGTGAGCGGGCTTGTGTGGTAAGCGGGCTTGCCCCGCGCTGGGCTGCGCAGCAGCCCTAAAACCAAACGCCGCATTCTGTCTGACAGAATGCGGCGTTCTTATTGGGGCGGCTTCGCCACCCAGCGCGGGGCAAGCCCGCTCACCACAAAAGCCAGCTCCCACGGGGGAAGAGCTTATTCGGTTTTGGCCTGGTGCTTCACGATGATATCCACCAACCGCTTCGCCAGCGCCGGGTAATTCTCATCGAAGTGATGCCCACCTGGCAACTTCAACGCTTCACCCACGGCTGTCTTGTCCGTGCAGCCGCTCTCGTCGACCTCTTCCGCGCCGTAGATGCACACCACTTTCTCAGGGGGCAGCTTGGCCATTTCCGGCCCAGTGGCGGCTTCTTTACCGGCGTTGCCCAACCAGCCTTCCACTTCAATTTCGAAGCTGCCCGTGCGCGCGAACGCCAGCAGAATGATCGCGTCCACGCGCTGCTGCTCGTTTTCCGGCAGGCGGTTGTAGATGGCCGGCAATACATCGGCGCCGAACGAATAACCGGTCAGTACGAAGCGCTTGGTGCCCCATTTCTGACGGTAGTGCTGCATCAGTTCGGTGAGGTCCTTGGCGCTTTGTTCCGGGGTCTTGTGCTGCCAGTAGTAACGCAGAGTATCGATACCCACCACCGGGTAGCCGATCTTGGCCATTTCACCGGCCACGTCACGGTCCAGGTCACGCCAGCCGCCATCACCGGAGAGGAACAGGGTGACGGTATCTTTCGCTTGGCCGGCCGGGACTTCAACCACCGGAATCGCCAGGCCGCCGTTGTCCGAACCTACCAGTTGCTTGCGCAGCTCGTTGTTCAGCACTTGCGGGTAGTGAATGTCGTAGTCGCTGATACTGGTGGTGGCGCGCGGGGTGTCACGTACGAAACTGGCGCTTTCATCGTCAGGGTTATCGTTCCAGGCCACCAGCCAATTGCCGTGTGCGGCTGTCTTTGGCAGTGGATCCTTGCAGCCTTCCTGCACCAAGGCGAAGCCGACGGAGATGGCGTTGGCCTTGTCGTCGTTCTGGGTGGCCAGCCAGCGCCAGGCGAGGGCGGCGCCAGGGCCGATGCCGCTGACCAGCGTTGCTTGGCCCTTGAGCTGGCCCAGGGCGTTTTGCAGCGCTTGTTCCTGCAGCTTGCAGTCGTCCTTGGGCAGGATCACCTGGACAATCTGCGCCTTGCCGCCTTGGCTCAAGGCGACCAGTTGGCTGTCGGTCAGGATTTCATCGGGCATCACGGCCACGGCCACACGGGCTTTCGGCGTTCCGTACGGGGTTACCCGGGTCATCACCGAGCCATCGGCCTGGGGCAGTTGCTCCAGGGTTGGCTGCGGGGCAGGGCGGTTCCAGTACCAATAGCCGCCACCCAGGATCAGGGCGAGCAGCACTACAAAGGCCAACACATACCGCCAGGAGCGTCGAATCATCAGCGTTTCACCAATCCAGTCAAGCCGCCCGCGATCAGGGCGGCGGTATCGGCCAGTGCCACCAGCGGATCAAGTCCTGCGGGCACGGCCATGTAACGGGGTTCCCAGTCAGGCTGGAACTTGTCTTTGAAGCGGCGCAAACCTTGGAAGTTATACAGTTGCTCGCCACGTCGGAACACCATCGAGCCCAGGCGTTGGGTCAGCGGGGCGCCGCGTCGTGGTTGCAGGCCCGACAACGGCACCATACCGAGGCTGAAGCGGGCGTAGCCGTGACTCTTATAGTGTTGAATCAGGCCGACCATCATGAACTCCATGGTCAGCTTGGGCGCGTCCGGGTGGGCGCGCATCAGGTCGAGACTGGCCAGGTCGTGGTTGTAGGTCTCGAGCAGGTTGGCGAAGGCCACCGGGCGCCCTTCGAAGCGAATGATCGCGATGCGAAAGTGCTTGAGGTAATCGTCGCTGAAACGTCCCAGGGAGAAGCCTTTTTCCCGTACGTTCTTACCGGTCAGCCAGGCATCGGAGATTACCTTGAGCTCGTCCATCGGCGCGGTGCCCGGCTCGCAGATCTCCAGGGACAGGCCGTCCCGCGAGCCGCGGTTCCAGGTGTAGCGCAGATCCTTCATCTCTTTGCCCTTGGCTTCCAGGTCAAAGCGTTTCAGGTCGACGCGGGCTTCTTCGCCCAGCTTGATGGCGGTGAGGCCGATGTCCATGTAGTACGGCAGGTTCTCGGCGCGGACCTGGTAGAACACCGGGCGCGCATGGTGAATGTCGCACAGGTCACGGAACTGCCAGATCATCTCGGCCCGTGGCTGGGTCGGGCCAATCGGGTCGTACAAGGCTACCAGGCTGCGGCCGCGACGGGCGTACATGAGGAAAGCTTCATCATTGGGGTGGAACAGCAGCGCTTTGTCGCCGGTAAGCGCCAGGCCTCCGTCGGGCTGGGACGAGGCCATCAGGATCTTGCTGGCGCGCTCCAGTTCGTCTGGCGTCGGCAAGTGGATCACCGGGCGCGCGGTGCGCAGCAGCCAGGTCAACGACACGATCACTAGCACCACGGCGGCGCCCAGCAGCGAGCGCAGGCCGCGTGGAGCGTTGGCGTCCAGGGTGAACTGCCACCACAGTTGATGGCTGTACGGTACGTCTTGATAAGCGAACAATAGCAGCCAGATCGAAGCGCCCAGCACGCAGACACTGGCCACCAGGTACAGCGGCGAGAAGGGCAGTTCGGTGAGGCGGCTGGCGCGATAAAACGAGCGTCGGAAGATCGCCAGCAGGATCGCGGTCATGGTCATCAGGCTGGCTTCTTCCCAGTCGAACCCCTTGAGCAGCGAGAGCAGGGCGCCGACCAACAGCAGCACCATGGTCAGCATCCAGGCAGCCGACAAACGTCGACGCAGACCCTGGGCCAGCAACAGGCACAGCACGCCGATCAGGCTGGCGCCAAAGTGCGAGGCGTCAATCAGGCGGTGGGGAATCAGGAAGCCGATGTTTTCCAGGCGTGAGTCGATTTCGGGCGTGGCGCCAGAGAACAGCAGGACCACGCCGGACAAAAAAACCAGCACGGCCAATACTGGCGCTGCCAGCCCCGAGGCGACCCGCAGGCTTTGCTGGGTCTGGAACAGGCGCTGTGCTTCGTTGACCAGCAGGAACACGCAGGCGATCAGCAGCGGCAACACCACGTAGATCATGCGATACAGCAGCAGGGCGGCGGCCAAAGGCGCGGCGCCCAGTTTGTCGGCGAAGGCCGCCAGCAGGATCGCTTCAAATACGCCCACACCGCCCGGTACATGGCTGAGCACACCAGCGGCCAAGGCCAGCAGGTACACCAGCAGGAAGGGCCCGAACGGCGGCGCTTCCGGCAGCAGCATATAAAGGACAGTGGCGGCAGCGGCCACGTCCAGCGCGGTAATGATCAGTTGCAGGAAGGTCAGGCGGCGACCCGGCAGGCGCAGGGTTCGACGACCGGCTTTTACCAGCAGGTTATCCGGGTAGGGTTGTTCCGGCAGGCGACGGCGATAAATGCCTATGCACAACACCGCCGACAACAACAGCACCGCGCCAGCAATACCGCCCAGCACAGCCTGTGGCAAATGCAGGTAGGTCGATGCGGCGGGCAGGTTGCTCAGTGTCGCCAATGCAGCCAGTGGCGGCAGTGCAGTACCGAGCGCCAGGCTGGCGAACACTGTCATGTGCGCGACTTCCGAAGCCCCGATGCCATGGCGTGCATATAAACGGTAACGCACCGAACCGCCGGAGAGCATCGACAGGCCAATCGCATTGCCGATGGCGAAGGCGGTAAAGCCACCGAGGGCCAGGGTTTTGGCGGGCAGGTTCACGCCCGCGTAGCGCGCGCCGGAAAATTCGTAGCCCAATAGAATGACGAAACCGGCGACTGCCGCCGCAAACGCACCCAGCAAGGCGGGCTTGGGCACTTCCAGGATCGAGTCGTGGAGGGCGTAGAGGTCCAGTTCCAACAGCAGGTGTCGGCAGGCGATCAGGGCGATGGCGAACAATAATAGGGTGACGGCCAGCCCGATGGGTTGCCGGTACTTGCTCACCAGATCCAGCCAACGTAAACGAGTGGGTGTGATCGGTTGTTCTGCTGTGACAGTGTCTTGTGGTTCAGACGAGTTGGCGCGCATCAATCACCTCGTGGATTGTGCGCGACAGGATGGAGGTATCCAGCCAAGTTACCAATCCCTATGGACAAAATAATTACAAATATTAACGCGTATCACCGGGTGCGGCGACAGCGGCCATTGGTCGTAGAGGGTAGCGATTGAGCATTCAGCATAGCTTGCAAAGAGATGGACTCAACAAACCGTGTAGGGTTTCATGAAAGTTGCCATGCCATTGTTTCAGAAGAACTTTTTCACCGGATACAAAAAAGGCCACTCTTTCGAGTAGCCTTTTTTGATGTTTGGTTGCGGGAGCCGGATTTGAACCGACGACCTTCGGGTTATGAGCCCGACGAGCTACCAGACTGCTCCATCCCGCGTCTGTGGGCGGCATTCTACAGCCCAACGGCGGGGTGTCAACCGTTAATGGGCTGATGGGTCAAATAAGTGTGAATTTGTCGTTACACGTTGACCAAGAACGGTAAGTGCGCGACGAGTAAAGAGTTTTTTGTCTTACAATTTTCGTACAGGAAGGAAAAACGAGCAGGCACAAAAAAGGCCACTCTTTCGAGTAGCCTTTTTTGATGTTTGGTTGCGGGAGCCGGATTTGAACCGACGACCTTCGGGTTATGAGCCCGACGAGCTACCAGACTGCTCCATCCCGCGTCTGTGTGTCGGCATTCTACAGAGGAACGCAGGTGTGTCAACCCGTGAATCGAAGAAAAGCGCTTGTGGTTCAATCGGTTAGCTCTCCAAGGTGGCCTCTCGATACCCCGCCAGCCCAGTGTGGCTGAGGGTTTCAGCTCTATCAGCAGGTAAAATTCGATTGAGAAAATAAATTCATCCGGGATTTTTCCTACCGCTCAAGCGGAAGAATCAAACTACTGGTGCTATATACAGGTGTGAATGCGATACTGGCCACCCGTAGGTACACACCCCCGTTTATATGACGCAGCGCAAAATCATCCACGTCGACTGTGATTGCTTCTACGCCGCCATCGAGATGCGCGATGACCCGAGCCTGGCGCAAAAACCGCTGGCGGTGGGTGGCTCGGCCGACCGGCGCGGGGTGATCGCCACCTGCAACTACGAGGCGCGGGCCTATGGCGTGCGCTCGGCCATGTCGTCACGCCATGCCTTGAAGCTGTGCCCGGACCTGACCATCGTCAAGCCGCGCATGGATGCCTATAAGGAAGCGTCGAAGGAAATCCAGACCATCTTTCGCGACTACACCGACCTGATCGAGCCGTTGTCACTGGATGAAGCCTATCTGGACGTGTCCGACAGCCCGCATTTCGGCGGCAGTGCCACGCGTATTGCCCAGGATATTCGCCGGCGTGTCTCCAACCAGTTGCACATCACCGTGTCCGCCGGCGTGGCGCCGAACAAGTTCCTGGCCAAGATCGCCAGTGATTGGAAGAAGCCCAACGGACTCTTCGTGATCACCCCGGACCAGGTTGAAGACTTCGTCTCGCAGTTGCGCGTGAGCAAGTTGCACGGTGTGGGCAAGGTCACGGCGGACAAACTGGCGCGCCTGGGAATCGAAGACTGCCTGCAGTTGCGCGAGTGGAACAAGCTGGCGTTGGTGCGCGAATTCGGCAGTTTTGGCGAGCGGCTGTGGAGCCTGGCCCGTGGGATCGATGACCGCGTGGTGCAGAACGACAGTCGCCGGCAGTCGATCAGTGTGGAAAATACCTACGACGTGGACCTGCCGGATCTCTCAAGTTGCCTGGCCAAACTCCCCGAGCTGATGGAAACCCTGGCCGGACGCATGGCGCGCATCGACAGCAGTTACCGGGCAGGCAAGCCGTTCGTTAAGGTGAAATTTCATGACTTTACCCAGACCACCTTGGAGCAGGCGGGGGCAGGGCGGGATCTGGAGAGTTATCAGCAACTGCTGACGCAAGCGTTTAACCGCGGTGGGAAGCCGGTGCGGTTGCTGGGGATTGGGGTGCGGTTGCTGGACCTGAGTGGTGGTAACGAGCAATTGGAGCTATTTACCCCTCTGTAGGAGCGAGCTTGCTCGCGAAGAACGCATCGGCACCGCGTTCATTCAGAATGCCCGCGTCATCGTTGACGTTTTTCGCGAGCAAGCTCGCTCCTACAAGGTTCAGCGTGCGCCTGGATCTGCGACGAGACGCCCCGCATCCTTGGTCAACGCCTGCAGGAATTCCTGCTGCAACTCGGGATCATTGCGGGTCAGTTCGATCAGGCTTTGCTCCAGCTCGCTGGCTTCTTCTTCCAGGCCCAGTTCAGACAAGCGCTTGACCCTATGCACCCACTGACTGACTTCGTCATCTTCCAGGTCGTCGTAGATCAGTCCGTGGGCTTCCAGCAACTTATTGCGCAAGGTGCTGCTGACCGCCAGCGTGGAGTCCGAATGCACGTCGTCCTGGCCATCTTCCACGCTGATCTTCAAGGTCGTGACGCGGTTCAGGTCCTGCTCGGCAAACGGGCTGTCCAACAGGTTCAGGCGCAATACGCCATTACGGTCGGTGGTCAGCTCATGGACTTGCTTGCCGGCGGTAACTTGCACCGGGCGTTCGCTCCAGGGCAGGCTCGAATACTCCACGCGCTTGTCGCGCTGGACTTCATCAATACCCGCCAGGTTCTGTTGCGCACGGCCGTGGGACTGCACGTTCATGAACGGGTTTAGGCCGTCCACGCCGTAGATCAGCCAGTCACGCGTCACACTGGTCGGCAGGTTGCCAAGGGCGAATACGTTCACCACATTGGCGCCCGCGCCGGCCACCAGGGCTACGGCACCCAAAGGCATCTCATAGAGTTTGCGCCAGGGCTGGTAGGGCGTGTAGCGGTCGTAACGACGGGTGACTTCGAACTCGGTGACCTCGAAGGTCTTCTGTTCGTGAATGCGGACCCGGCGTTGCGGCAGCTCCAGCACTTTGGGTTCGCCTACATCAATCTGCAGGCTGTGGTCGAGCAACTTACGCTCGACCCGCTCCTCGTGCTCACTGCGTTGCGACATCTGGTTGGCGCAGCCGCTGACCAGCAGGGCACCGCACAAGGCGGCGCCCCCCAGGGCTCTGGTGTTTCGCTTGAACATGACTTCTCTTGATCTGGTTTTCAGCGACGAATACGCGCCTGAAGGAAAGACAGCACGTCAGCCACCGGCAACGGTTGGGCTTCGGCTTCGGTCCGGCTCTTGTATTCCAGATTGCCATCGGCCAGGCCGCGGTCACTGACCACGATCCGGTGCGGGATGCCAATCAATTCCATGTCGGCGAATTTGATGCCCGGGCTGGTTTTCTTGTCCCGGTCATCCAGCAACACTTCAAAACCGGCGGCCGTCAGATCGGCATACAGTTTGTCGGTGGCTTCGCGTACTTGCTCGGTTTCATAACGCAGCGGCACCAGAGCCACCTGGAACGGCGCGAGGGCGTCACTCCAGATGATGCCTTTCTCATCGTTGTTCTGCTCGATGGCAGCGGCAACCACGCGCGATACGCCAATGCCGTAGCAGCCCATCTCCAGGGTGATCGGCTTGCCGTTCTCGCCCAGCACTTCGCACTTCATCGCCTTGCTGTACTTGTTGCCCAGCTGGAAGATGTGCCCGACTTCGATGCCGCGCTTGATTTCCAGGGTGCCCTTGCCATCCGGGCTTGGGTCACCGGCCACCACGTTGCGCAGGTCGGCCACGGTCGGAACCGGCAGGTCACGCTCCCAGTTCACGCCGAAGTAGTGCTTGTCGTCGATGTTCGCGCCGATGCCGAAGTCGCTCATCAGCTCGACCGAACGGTCGATGATGATCGGCAGCGGCAGGTTCAGCGGGCCGAGCGAACCTGCGCCGGCGCCAATGGCGTCACGCAGTTCGGCGTCGGTAGCCATGACCAGCGGGCTGGCCACGCCAGGTTGCTGGGCCGCCTTGATTTCGTTGAGTTCGTGGTCGCCACGGATCACCAGGGCGATCAGCTTGCCTTCTTCTTCGGCGCGCACGATCAGGGTCTTGATGGTCTTTTCAATCGGCAGATTGAATTTTTCCACCAGGGCCGCGATGGTCTTGGTCTCAGGTGTGTCCACCAGGCGCAGCTCTTCAGCCGGTGCTGGACGGGAGGTTTCCCGTGGCACGGCTTCGGCTTTCTCGATGTTCGCCGCGTAGTCGGAGCCGTTGCTGAACACGATATCGTCTTCGCCGGACTCGGCCAGTACGTGGAATTCGTGGGAACCGGCGCCGCCGATGGAGCCGTTGTCCGCTTCAACCGGACGGAACTTCAGGCCCAGGCGCGTGAACACGTTGCAGTAGGCCTGGTGCATGCGGTCGTAGGTGACCTGCAGTGACGCCTGGTCGGCGTGGAACGAGTACGCATCCTTCATGATGAATTCGCGGCCGCGCATCAAACCGAAGCGTGGACGGATTTCGTCACGGAATTTGGTCTGGATCTGATACAGGTTCAGCGGCAGCTGTTTGTAGCTGCTCAGCTCGTTGCGCATCAGATCGGTGATCACTTCTTCGTGGGTCGGGCCGGCGCAGAAGTCGCGGCCATGACGATCCTTGAAGCGCAGCAGCTCAGGGCCGTACTCTTCCCAGCGCCCGGATTCCTGCCACAGTTCAGCCGGTTGGGTACTCGGCATCAACACTTCCAGAGAGCCGGCAGCGTTCATTTCTTCACGAACGATGGCTTCGACCTTGCGCATCACCTTCAAGCCCATGGGCAGCCAGGTGTACAGGCCGGAGGCCAGTTTGCGGATCATGCCGGCGCGCAGCATCAGCTGATGGCTGATCACGACCGCGTCGGAAGGCGTTTCTTTCTGTGTGGCGAGCAAATATTGACTGGTACGCATGGTAGGCCGTTGTCGGTTGCTTGGACTTGAAATGACTCTGGATTGTACGGGCGCAAACTGCCGCCGTACAGGCATCAGAATGTAGGGATGTCTGTAGTGAGGGAGCTTGCTCCCGTTCGACAGCGCAGCTGGAGCCGGCTTTTGGGGCTGCTTCGCACCCCAGCGGGAGCAAGCTCCCTCACCACAAAAGCATGTGTGTCAGTCTTCCTGCGGTGGATTCAACCGAATTCGCCGATTCTCCTGAAACCAATGCAGCGCAATCAGCAGCAACGTCGGCACACCCAGCATGCAGGTGATCAGGAAGAAATTGTGATAGCCGAACTTCTCCACCATCACCCCCGAATACCCACCGATCAGCCGCGGTAGCAACAGCATGATCGAGCTGAGCAACGCATATTGGGTGGCGGAGAACTTCAGGTTGGTCAGGCTGGAAAGGTAGGCTACGAATGCCGAGGTCGCCAGCCCCGAGCTGAAGTTATCCAGGGAAATGGTGAAGATCAGCATCTGCAGGTCAGGGCCCATGTCGGCGAGCATCACGAACAGCAGGTTGGTGCCAGCCGAGGCCACACCGCCGATGAACAGGATCGGCAGGATGCCGAAACGCACAATCAGCAGGCCGCCCATGCCGGCGCCAAGCAAGGTCATGATCAGGCCGAAGATCTTGCTGACCCCGGCGATCTGGTCCTTGGTGAAGCCCTGGTCGATGTAGAACACGTTGGCCATCACGCCCATCACGGTGTCGGACATGCGATAGGTAGCGATCAGCCCCAGCAGCAACAACGCCTGCCAGCGGTAGCGCAGGATAAAGTCATTGACCGGCGTCAGCACCGGCGCCAGGCCACGGCGGCCCATGGCCGAGAGGCATAGGGTGGTGAGCGTTATATAGAGGATGGCCCGCAGGAATGCGCGGTCTTCCATCAGCAAGTCCCACAGGCTCATGCCATGGAACAGCACGCTTTCGAAGTCAGTGTTGAACAGTTGGGTGAACATGGCCGGCACCGACACCAGCAACACGATCAGTACAAACACCGAAACCAACTGATGCACAAAGCTGTAGCGCCCGGCCTGCAATTGAGTGCGCAGTGGCACATTCGGTTCGCGCATGAAGAAGGTGGTCAGCAGCGCCGGGATCATCAGTACCCCGAACAGCACATAGGTGCCGGTCCAGGCCGAGTGTTTATAGTTGAAGCCGGTGGAGCCGAAACCTTCGGCAAAAAACAGTGCGCCCGCTGTGGCGAGCAGGGCTGCAATGCGATAGCCGGACATGTAGCTGGCGGCCAGAGCAGCCTGGCGGCTGTCGTCGGCGATTTCCAAGCGATAGGCGTCGACGGCGATGTCCTGGGTGGCGGACGCAAAGGCAACGATGACCGCGATAGCGATCAGCCAGGACAAGTGTTTCTGCGGGTCGCAAAAACCCATGCCGATCAATCCGAGGATCACCAGCGACTGGGCCAGCACCAGCCAGGAACGGCGGCGCCCGAGTTTGCCGAGCAACGGCAGGCGCCATTGGTCGAGCAGCGGCGACCACACCCACTTAAAGGCATACGCCAAACCGATCAAGCTCGCGTAGCCGATGGTTTCGCGCGCCACACCGGCTTCGCGCAACCACACTGAAAGCGTCGAGAACACCAACATGTAAGGCAGGCCGGCGGCAAAGCCGAGCAACAACAGGACTAACGTCGAGGGGCTGGCATAGGCGGCGAGCGCGGCGCGCCAGGTTTTACGGGGCATGGGCTGGAGTCTGCCTCAGATTTGCGGAAACAAAGCGCGCACTCTAACCGCTGTGCTCTACCGGGCGCCAGCCATGGCGCTGAATATCAACGCGATTGTTGCGGACAGTGACGCCTTCATCGCGCAAACGCGCGCGTTGCTCGTCACCCGAGGCACTGCCCACCGGCAGACTTATCCGACCGCCGGCACCCAGCACGCGGTGCCAGGGCAGCTTGGTGTCTTCGGGAAGCTGGCTTAGCGTACGGCCAACCCAGCGCGCCGCACGCCCGAGCCCCGCCAAGTGGGCCAGCTCACCGTAGCTCACCACGCAGCCTGCGGGCACTTGGGCCAGGGTCAGGTAGAGCGCGGTGCGGCGCATTTCGGCGGGGCTTTGTGGTGTTTCGGCGGGCTGATTCACGGTAGGCATATCCATTGATACCGACGGCACAATTGTAGGAAAGGTCTGTAAGTGTGCTGGTGAGAATTGAACTCAACATAAATCCTTGAGTCAGTCCTAGCTATCTAACACGATAACCGCCCTTTTTCGCCAACCTTGAGCTCCTTATCCGCTTATGCTGTCCAGAACCCTGCTGTGCCTCGCTGTTTTCAGCGCCTCCACGCCTTTGCTGGCCGATACCGTCTGGTTGAAAAACGGTGACCGCCTGACGGGCAAGATCAAGGTCTTCGACGGTGGCAAGCTGCTGATCCAAACCGATTACGCAGGCGCCATCCCGGTAGACTGGAAACAGGTGAAAACCCTGGAGAGCGACCAGGAACTGCTGGTCAAGCAGGACGCCTATACCGGCGAGAAGGCCAAGTCCCTGAAAGCGGCGGACGATGGCAAAGTGGTCCTGGCCAACGGCGAAGCGCCCAAGACCGTCGAACTGGCCAGCATCCAGCAGATCATCAAGCCCAAGCCGGTGGTTGAAGACCTGGTGTGGAAGGGCAATGTAGACATGGCGCTGGACTATAAACGCGCCGATAAAGACACCAACGACTACGACATCGACTTCAAGACCACCGCCCGCCATGGTCAATGGCGCCATACCGGGCAGGGCGAGTACAACCGCGAGTTCCAGGACGACGTCACCACCACCGACAACTGGGCCCTGGAATACGACCTCGACCGTTTCCTGACCGAGCACTGGTTCTGGCAGGGGCGCTTGACCTACAAGCGCGACAAGGTTGAAGACCTGTCCCGTCAGCGCACCGTCGGCACGGGCCCGGGCTATCAGTTCTGGGACGATGAGTTGGGCGCGTTCTCCCTGGGCTCGCTGGTCAACCGCACCGACTATGAATACGCCGACGGCGGCAAGGACAACTTCTATTCCCTGGCCATGAAGTGGAATTACAACCGCTACCTGGTGGGCAAGACCGTCGAGTTCTTCACCAACGGCGAAGTGGGCAAGCCCATCGGCGGTCCTGCGGAATACTCGTTGGACGCAGAAATGGGCCTGCGCTACAAGGTCACCGAGTGGGCGTCGCTCAACCTCAAGGCCGAACGCGACGTTATCAGTGGAGACTCAGACAGCAGCCTGAGCAAAACCCGCTATACCGCAGGCTTTGGCGTGGCCTGGTAACACGGGCGTACAAAACCTGCTTGGCAACCTTTGCCGATAATGATTACCTTGCGTTGAGATTCATTCCCATAGGCCCATAGGCCCATAGGTCATGGAGCGGCTGAATACCCGAGGAGTCATACGTTGAGCGCACAGGTTGCCAAGAACGCCCGAGAGCTGTTGCTCAAGGAATACCGTGGGGCTCTCGCCACACAGTCCAAAGCCATGCCCGGCTTCCCTTTCGGCTCGGTAGTGCCGTATTGCCTGGACGAGCAGGGCCGCCCGCTGATCCTGATCAGCCGCATCGCCCAACATACTCACAACCTGCAGAAAGACCCCAAGTGTTCGCTGCTGGTGGGTGAGCGCGAGGCGGATGACGTGCAGGCCGTCGGGCGCCTGACCTACCTGGCTGAAGCCGAAAAACTGGAGGAGGGCGCTGCCATCGAGGCGGCGGCCGAGCGTTATTACCGCTACTTCCCCGATTCAGCCAACTACCACAAGGCTCACGATTTCGACTTCTGGGTGCTCAAGCCGGTGCGTCACCGATATATCGGTGGTTTTGGCGCGATTCACTGGGTCGATCAGTTGACGTTGGCCAACCCGTTTGCGGGCAAGGCCGAGCGCAGCATGATCGAACACATGAACAGCGATCACACCAAGGCCATTGCCCATTACGTCGACCTCACCGGTTTGCCGACTTCCGAGCCTGCCCAGTTGGCCGGTATCGACAGCGAAGGCATGCACTTGCGTATAGGCCAATCCTTATATTGGTTGCCGTTTGCGGAGTCTTGCAACACGCCGACACAAGTGCGCGAAGCCTTGGTTTCATTGGCTCACGCCGAGGTTTGGCCGAAAAAAGAAGCCGCTGACGCTTGAATTCACGAAACGGCGACGTCATCTAAGGTGGACTGGCAAGGCATTCTTGCGTTGAGGAACCATTTGATGCGCCCTTTTTTGTTGCTCTTTCTGCTGTTCCCGGTGTTGGAGCTGTTCGTATTCGTTCAAGTCAGCAGTGCGATCGGCTTTTTCCCGGCCCTGTTGCTGATCATTCTCGGCTCGATGCTCGGCGTTCTGGTGCTGCGCGTCGCCGGCCTGGCCACGGCGCTGCGTGCCCGTGAAAGCCTTAACCGGGGCGAACTGCCCGCGCAAACCATGCTTGAAGGCCTGATGATGGCCCTGGCCGGTGGCCTGCTGATCCTGCCAGGTTTCATCAGCGACGTGGTCGGCCTGGTGATGTTGCTGCCGTTTACCCGCAAATTGCTGGCAGGCAAGATGCGCCAGCGCGCCGAAGAGGCAGCGATTCGCCAGCGTGCGTTCGCCGATGACCTGCAACCCCGTGGCGGTCCGGCCCCGCGCCAGCCGCTGGGGCGTGAAGGTGATGTGATCGAAGGTGAGTTCGAGCACCGCGACAGCAAATAACCGCTTAGCTGGCACGGCACCTCTGGGTGCCGTGCTGCTTTCAGTCGTCGGCACACGCAAAAAAATTACGCCACGGCCCCTTGTAATAAGCTTATGCGCCCTTATGTAACGGTCACCGCAAGGTTTCTGGTGGCGACACCAGACAGACTTCCGCGTCTTGCTTGGCGAGGCGCGACCGGCACAGCCGGAATACACCCCGCCGGTATTGACACCGGCCGATGAAAAACACAATTAGGAGAGATCGACAATGAGCAAGCTTCGTCCTCTGCACGACCGCGTCGTAATCCGTCGTAGCGAAGAAGAAAAGAAAACCGCTGGCGGTATCGTTCTGCCAGGTTCGGCTGCTGAAAAAGCCAACCACGGTGTGATCGTCGCTGCGGGTCCAGGCAAAACCCTGGAAAACGGTGAAGTGCGTGCTCTGGCCGTTAAAGTCGGTGACAAGGTTGTATTCGGCCCTTACTCCGGCAGCAACACTGTGAAAGTTGACGGCGAAGACCTGCTGGTCATGGCTGAGAACGAGATTCTCGCCGTACTGGAAGGCTGATTCCCCCGTTCATTTTCCCGTTACTCCAAAGTATTTAAGGATTATCGATCATGGCTGCTAAAGAAGTTAAATTCGGCGATTCCGCCCGCAAGAAAATGCTCACCGGTGTCAACATCCTGGCTGACGCAGTAAAAGCGACCCTGGGCCCGAAAGGCCGTAACGTGATCATCGAGAAGAGCTTCGGCGCTCCGACCATCACCAAGGACGGCGTTTCTGTAGCAAAAGAAATCGAACTGGAAGACCGTTTCGAAAACATGGGCGCGCAGCTGGTCAAAGACGTTGCCTCCCGTGCCAACGATGACGCAGGCGACGGCACCACCACCGCTACCGTCCTGGCTCAGGCCATCGTCAACGAGGGCTACAAAGCCGTCGCTGCCGGTATGAACCCAATGGACCTGAAGCGCGGTATCGACAAGGCGACCATCGCTATCGTTGCCGAGCTGAAAAACCTGTCCAAGCCATGCGCTGACACCAAGGCTATCGCTCAGGTAGGCACCATCTCCGCCAACTCCGACAGCTCCATCGGCGACATCATTGCCGAAGCCATGGAAAAAGTCGGCAAAGAAGGCGTGATCACCGTTGAAGAAGGCACTGGCCTGGAAAACGAACTGTCGGTTGTTGAAGGCATGCAGTTCGACCGTGGCTACCTCTCCCCGTACTTCGTCAACAAGCCAGAAACCATGGTTGCCGAGCTGGACAGCCCGCTGATCCTGCTGGTTGACAAAAAGATCTCCAACATCCGCGAAATGCTGCCAGTACTGGAAGCCGTTGCCAAAGCCGGCCGCCCACTGCTGATCGTTTCCGAAGACGTTGAAGGCGAAGCCCTGGCGACTCTGGTTGTGAACAACATGCGTGGCATCGTTAAAGTCGCAGCCGTCAAGGCTCCAGGCTTCGGCGACCGTCGCAAGGCCATGCTGCAGGACATCGCCGTTCTGACCGGCGGTACCGTTATCTCCGAAGAGATCGGCCTGAGCTTGGAAAGCGCTACCCTGGAAAACCTGGGCAGTGCCAAGCGCGTGACCATCTCCAAAGAAAACACCATCATCGTTGACGGTGCTGGCGTTGAGCAGGATATCCAGGCTCGCATCACCCAGATCCGTGCCCAGGTTGCCGAGACTTCGTCCGACTACGACCGTGAAAAACTGCAAGAGCGTCTGGCCAAGCTGTCCGGCGGTGTTGCAGTGATCAAGGTTGGCGCCGGTTCCGAAGTTGAAATGAAAGAGAAGAAAGCCCGCGTTGAAGACGCCCTGCACGCAACCCGCGCAGCCGTTGAAGAAGGCGTGGTACCTGGCGGTGGCGTTGCGCTGATCCGTGCTCTGGAAGCCCTGGCCAACCTGACCGGCGACAACGCTGACCAGAACGTCGGTATTGCCGTACTGCGTCGCGCTGTTGAAGCACCACTGCGCCAAATCGCTGCCAACTCCGGCGACGAGCCAAGCGTTGTGGTCAACGAAGTCAAGAACGGCAAAGGTAACTACGGTTACAACGCTGCGACTGGCGTCTACGGCGACATGATCGAAATGGGCATCCTGGACCCTACTAAGGTAACCCGTTCCGCGCTGCAAGCAGCAGCCTCCATCGGCGGTCTGATCCTGACCACCGAAGCTGCAATCGCTGACAAGCCGAAGGCTGAAGGCGCAGCTGGCGGCGGTATGCCAGACATGGGCGGCATGGGTGGCATGGGCGGCATGATGTAAGCCAGCCTTACCCGGCTAATAAAAAACCCGCCTGCAGTGATGCAGGCGGGTTTTTTTATGGGCGACTTCTCACTCAGCCGATTCCGCGTCGTCGCAATAGCTTCTTGAACGTCATCCCGCGGGCCAGGGTGGGTTGGCCGATAAAGAGCACACGTGCAGCGGACCACGGTGCAGTCGCACTGTCGAAAGGCTCTTCGGTAGGCACATGTGCGGTTGTGCTGGGTATGGGCCGCCCCCAGTGGCAGGCCAGCAGTGAACTGGCGGCGATACACAGCGACAGCATCAACGTGGGCAACTGTTTCTTGGGGGGACGCATGAACGGGCTCTCCAACCGGATCCAAAGGACGGGACCCAGGGTGCAGGGGCTCTCCTGGATCAGGTGGCGAGATTACGGAAAATGCCAGCGGTGCACTGTCACAGGCTGTAACACGCTGGTTACTGGGGGCGTAGGGGCAGGATCAGGGTCAGACGTGCACCGCCCAGCGGGCTGCGCGCAACGCATAATTCACCGCGATGCCATTGGGTCGCGCGCTTGGCCAGTGCCAGGCCGAGGCCGAAACCGCCGGGCTCATCACCGCCCATGGCCAGGCGCACAAACGGTTCGAATACCTTTTCGCGGTTTTCGGCGAGGATGCCAGGGCCATCGTCGTCCACATGTAGCACAAGATGGTGCTCATCTTCGCAGGCAGCGCTGACGCGCACTTGGTCGCGGGCATAGGTGATGGCGTTGCTCAACAGGTTGCGCACGATCAAATGCAGCAAGGCGCGGTCGCCGATCAGTTGCAGATCCGCCGGATCCGTCTCCAGGCTCAGGCGGCGATGGTGCCCGTCGAGCAAAGCGAACTCCTGATGCAGCCAGTCACGGATTGGAATGGGTTCATGCTGCAGGTCGGTGGGCGCACCGGCCATCCGGGCAAAGGCCAGGCTGGCGCGGACCAGGGCTTCGAGTTCTTCCACATCGGTTTGCAAGCGTTCCTGCAGGCGCGTGCGCGTGAGGGGATCGTCGCTTTTGCTCAGCAGGGTCAAGGCGAAACGCATTCGTGCCAGAGGCGTGCGCAGTTCGTGGGAAACGGCTTGGGACACCTCTCGGTGACGCTCGCTCATGGCGGTAATGTCCTGCGCATGTTGTTGCACGGTTTGCAGCAACGGCGTCCATTCCTTGCCCATGGCCGGCAGCATGGCGTTGGGCGTGCGAGCCAGGGTGCCCAGGCAGGCATTAAGTGCTTCTACATCGGCGCTGCGTTGGCGACGTGCGCGCAGACCCAGCCACATCCAAAGCACCAGGGGCAGGCCGGCCACGCACGCGGTGATGCCATAGACCGGGAATTGCAGGAGGTCCTTGACCTCAGCCGTTCCCCACATCGGGCCGAACTGGATCAGGGTAGTGTCGTCGAGCGGAAAGTAAGTGATGTCTTCATCGCTGCTCTGCGCCGGTTGTTGGTGTTTGAGCATGATCAGGGCTTCGGGCGGCAGTTCGATCGCGTCCAGTTTGACCAGGCTGATCGGGTACTGGAAGCGCGCACGCAACGCGTCCATGCGCGCTTCACGCTGCTCGGCCGGCAAGGGCTTGAGCTGCTCCGCCACCAGGTAGCCCGGCCCGGCCATCAAGCGCAAAAAGCTGTATTCGCCGACGAACACCGAGGCGTTGGCGCACAGCCACAACAAATAAAGGGTCAACGCGCCCCAACTGGTGCCCGCCACGATCGCCATCCAGGGCCGCACTTTAGAGAGCATGCCGGGCGCCTTGCGGGATTTCGACAAACAGATAGCCCTGGGCCGTGATGGTCTGGATGGTCACCGGGCAATCCAGGCTCATCAGCTTCTTGCGCAGGCGCGAGACGCGCATGTCCACGGAACGATTGAGGCCGTCGTATTCCAGGCCACGCAGGCTTTGCAGGAGTTGTTCCCGGGTCAGCAACACCCCGCAATGGCGGGCGAAGATCGTGAGTAAGTCGAACTCGCCCACCGAAAACTGCAAGGGCACCTCATCGAGCCAGGCGAAATGGTTGCCGAGGTCCAATCGAAACGTGCCCCACTGGTAATACGCACGCGGGGCTTGCGGATGGCGCCGCAGCAACGAGCGGATCCGGGCCAGCAACAGCAGCGGGTCGACCGGCTTGACCACATAATCGTCCGCGCCGACGTTGAACCCGGTCAATTGCTCGGCGTTTTCGTCCAGCGCCGTCATCATCAGGATCAAGCCGGGGTACTGGTCGCGAATCTGTCGGCACAGCGTGAAGCCGTCGATGCCCGGCAACATTACATCCAGGATCAGCAACGCCGGCTGTTCGTCGCGTATACGCTGGGCCGCGCGGTCGCCGCGATGTTCCACCGCCACGGTAAATCCTTCGGCGCGCAGGAACTCGGCGGTCAGCGCGGCCAGAGGGCGGTCATCTTCGATCAGCAGCAGCGTGTCGGACATGAAAGGGCGTCGTCGCCAGAGAATGGGCGCAAGTGTTACGCCCTTGAATAGGGGAGGCAAGGGCCGTTTGTTTGGCGGCCATTTTAGCGCTGGCGCTGTCATCGGTTTGTGAAGCTATAGTGAAAATCTCGTTCAACTAAAATATCGGTTGAAAAGCTTAATCGACGGGTCTCACAGGCCTATCCCTGAGCCACACTTGGCCTTAAGCTGCGCGAGCCAACACGGCCGTTACCGCGTACGGAGACACTGCCCATGCGAATTCTATTGGTTGAAGACAACCGCGATATTCTGGCCAACTTGGCCGATTACCTGGGGCTAAAAGGCTATACCGTGGACTGTGCGCAGGACGGTTTGTCGGGCCTGCACCTGGCCGCTACCGAGCATTACGACCTGATCGTGCTCGACATCATGTTGCCCGGCATCGATGGCTACACCCTGTGCAAACGCCTGCGCGAAGATGCGCGCCGCGATACGCCGGTGATCATGCTCACCGCCCGCGACCAATTGGATGACCGGCTGCAGGGCTTCAAGTCCGGCGCCGATGACTACCTGCTCAAGCCGTTTGCCCTGTCCGAATTGGCCGCGCGCATCGAAGCCGTACTGCGCCGCGCCCAGGGTGGCGGTCGTCGCGCCCTGCAAGTCGCCGACCTGCATTACGACCTCGATACCCTGGAGGTGACCCGTGAAGGCCGCCTGCTCAAACTCAATCCGGTCGGCCTGAAGCTGCTGGCGGTGTTGATGCAGAAGAGCCCGCACGTGCTGCGCCGCGAAATCCTTGAAGAAGCGCTGTGGGGCGACGACTGCCCGGACAGCGACAGCCTGCGCAGCCATGTCCATCAATTGCGCCAAGTGATCGACAAGCCGTTCGCCAAGCCACTGCTGCAAACGGTGCACGGCGTCGGTTATCGCCTGGCTGAGGGTCGAGATGGAGTTTAAGCAAAGCCTTGCCCAACGGATCATCATTGCCTTTGCCTTGATGAGTGCGTTGGTGGCGGGAGCCTTCGCCATGGGCATTGTCGCGACAGTGCACCTGGTGGAAGAGAAGTTGATCTCGGCGGGCCTGGGCGGTGACCTGCAACGCTTGCTGCTGATGGACACGGTCGAAGACTGGCGGCACCGGCCCGAGCCGGATCAGCTGTTTTACTTCAGTGGCGGCCCTGGCGATTTTGAGTTGCCCAAGGATTTGCGCCACCTTGAACCCGGTTTCCATGAAGTGTTCCGCGAAGCGCTGTCGTACCACGCCATGGTCGAAGTGGTTGATGGTCGGCGCTACGTGCTGCTGCAGGATCAAAGCGATTTTGAAGAGCGCGAGCGCGTGCTGTTTGCCGTGGTGCTGGTGGGTTTCGTACTCAGCCTGGCGCTGGCGGTGTTCCTGGGTTGGGTGCTGGCGCGCAAAGTCATGGCGCCGGTTGTGCGGCTGGCCCGCCAGGTGCGCCACCGTGACCAACTGCTGGGCCTGGCCCCGCCGCTGGCGCCGGACTACGCAGCGGATGAAGTGGGTGAGTTGGCCGTGGCCTTCGATGCCACGCTGGGGCGCCTGCGTCAGGCGCTGTCCCGTGAGCAGTTGTTCACCAGCGATGTGAGCCACGAATTGCGCACGCCGTTAATGGTATTGGCCAGCTCTTGCGAACTGCTGCTGGAAAACCCGGCCATTGACCAGCGGGGGCGTAACCAGGTGCTGCGTATCGCCCGGGCTTGCGAAGAGATGCGCGAACTGGTGCAGACCTTTCTGATGCTGGCCCGTGCCCAGCACGATGAATCGGCCATGTCGCAGCAGGTCAACCTCGCGCAGGTGGCCGATGATCTGCTCGGCATCTGGCGCGAGCCCATAGAGCAAAAAGGCCTGGAGCTGATCTACAACCCCGGTAACCCTCTGGATACGCGCTATAACACCACCTTCCTGCACGCCGTCATGGGCAACCTGCTGCGCAACGCCCTGCATTACACCGAGCAAGGGTTTATCCGCCTGACCCTGGAACCCACGGGCTTTGTGGTGGAAGACAGCGGCGTCGGTATTCCCGAAGACAAACGTGAGGCGATGTTCGAGCCGTTTGTACGCGGCAGCGAGAAGCGTGGAGAAGGCCTGGGCCTAGGGTTGTCACTGGTCCAGCGCATCTGCGAGAACCAGGGCTGGACCGTGAGTCTCAGCACCATGGAGCCCAACGGCTGCCGCTTTCATGTGCAATTGAGTCAGGTCTAGGCCTGACTTCACCCTCTGCCGTTATCCTGCCAGAGATCCCGGTAAATCGGCGAAGATGGCCCCATGCTATTGCTTGTGTCTGTAAAGTCTTGAAATGTATGAGATTGGACAGGACAAGTTTTTCACAACGGGTTGACCTGTTGATCACAGTGCGCTGTTTACTTTTGTAGGCATCAGCAACTGGAGATCCGTTGATGTCTACCCCGATCAAACTCGAATTTTCCGAAAAGTACGACGACGAGCACGCGCAGAATTATTTGCTCAAACATCAGGACAATCTGGCCCGTCGACTGTCTCACAAACGCGACGAGCAATTGGCCCGTGGCGCTCTGGCGATGGCCGGCGAGCCGGGGCTGGTGTTGGATCTGCCGTGCGGTGCGGGGCGCTTCTGGCCATTGTTGGCGGAAAAACCCAATCGCGTGATTATCGGCGCGGACAACTCGGCCTCCATGTTGAAGGTCGCGACGGTCGCCCAGCCCGCTGACGTCGTGAAACGGGTACGACCTTTGCAGACTTCTGCCTTTGATATCGATCTACCGGATAACGCTGTCGACAGTATTTTCTGCATGCGCCTGATGCACCACATTGGTGATCCAGCGCATCGGTTGGCGATACTGCGGGAGTTTCAGCGTGTTACACGTGACAGCGTGATCCTTTCGCTGTGGGTGGACGGCAATTTCAAGGCCTGGAAGCGCAAGCGCACCGAACTGAAACGTCGCAAGAAGGGTGAGCAGGAAGGTTACCAAAACCGGTTTGTGTTACCGGCTGCTACTGTTGAAGCAGAATTCGAGGAAGCCGGTTTTCGTGTCCAGGAGTCCCTGGACTTCATTCCGCTCTACGCCATGTGGCGAGTGTATGTATTGCGCAAGAGGTAACAGGATGGCAGTTGAGTGCATAGCAGGCAGTCATGTAGCTCCCGAAGAACGATTTGATTACTTCTGGCGCCAGCAGGGCGAGTGGGTTGAAGAACCCAACCGTCGGCGAGGTGGAGAAAGCGGCGTGCAGCGCGTGATGAGCGCCAATGGACGTTTGCTTTACAGCAAGCGTCAGACCGGACATATCTACCGCAGTTGGTTACATCCGTTTGGCCGTCCCACCGTGTTGCGTGAGCGGGATGCGATCAAGGGCCTGCGCCTGTTGGATGTACGCGTGCCCGAAATGGTTTTTTGCGAGGCGCGCCGCGACCCTGAGCACCGCTGGCAGGCACTGCTGGTGACCGCAGCCCTCGACGGCTTCGACGAGATCGAAAACTGGTACGCCGCCGGTGGTCGTGAACAGTACGGCGAGTTGGTGCATGAGCGCGTGCTCAAGGAATTGGCCGGTACCCTGGCGCGTATGCACCGGGGGCGCTGGCAGCATGGCTGTTTGTACATCAAGCATATTTTTGTGCGAGTGACAGGCGAAGGTGATTCGGCCAATGTCGAAGTGGCGCTGCTGGATTTCGAGAAATGCCGCCAGCGCTTGACCGCTTATCGGGCCGCTTCCCATGACATGCTGCAACTGCGCCGCCATTCGTCGTGGAATGACGCGGACTGGAAGAAACTCAGCTACTTTTACGAGACGGCGTTTGGCAGCGCTATCAAGGGTTTAACCAGATGAAGCTAGAAATAGCACGAGGTTTGTTTTTGGTCGGGGCGCTGGGCGTTGCAGCCTTGGCGCTGGCGGCCTGGGAACAGCCTCGCACACAGGTGCTCAGTGCAACGCAGGGTGGCGCGCAATGCCTGTTGCCGCGCGTCGCCAAGGCGAGCACTGCGGCCAAGCCTGATCATGAGTTGTTGCTGTTCATGTTCGGCATGTCTCAAGGGATGAGGCCACAGAGTTGAAACGATTCAAACCCCCAGGAAAGGGCCTTGCGATGCGAGGCCCTTTTTTTTGCTGTGCGCCAGCTCAGATCAGATGCAGATGGTTATCCCAGAGCCCTGCCGGCAATTCCAACGGTTTTGCTACCAACGGTTTCTGGCGGCAATCGTAGAACCGGCAACGGCCTTGGCCGGAGGTCACGATAAAGCCATCCTCGACTGCGCCGACTCCAGCACAGTCGGGTAGCGGTCCATCCAGGCGCAACTCGCCACTGTCCATGTCCCAGATAAAGAAGCGGTTGCCCCGAGGAGCCGTCAACGCGACCAGGCGCAACTCGCTGTGCACCGCGACGCTGGCGGTGTAGTGCCCCATGGCCTGCAACTGCTCATCGGCCACCGGGAACGCCACGAATGGCTGGCCCGGCCGTTTGATTGCCAACAACTCGGAACGCTCCTGTGACGCCCCCATGAACTGCTGCCCGGTAAGGATGGTACCGTCGCTGGCGATCCCCATATGGCGCACGCTGTTCATCTGCTGGCCCAGGGTTTCCTTGCTGATCAGCGTGCCATCGCGGTGCATCAGCACCAGGCTTGGCTCCATGGCGTTGAGGTTCATTTCCACGCGGCTTTCGGCTTCGGTGCGAATGCCGCCGTTGGCGACCACCAGCGTCTCACCGTCGGGCATCCACGACACTTGGTGCGGGCCGATGCCGTGGGTGGAGATCTCGCCGGTATGCACCAACCGCTCGCCTTCGAACCTGTACACGCCGAGCAGGCCACGGCCGGGGTCGGTCGTGTCGTTCTCGGTGGCGTACAGCCAGTCGCCGCTCTTGTGAATGACCGCGTGGCCATAGAAGTGGCGATTGGCCTTGGAGGTGATGGTTTGCAGCAGCGTGCCATCGCGCAGGTCGATCAGGTAACTCTCGGTGCCCGGGCGGCGGGCGACAAACAGCGCAATCGGCAGCGTAGGGTGGTTGATGATGTCGTGGCAGCGTTGGCCGACCTGGGTAGCAAACACTTGCTTGCCGTCCAGGCGATAGCCCACGGCGTAGTGCTTGCCGTCTGCATCATCCCGCGCCGACAGCAGCAGCGGGCCCTTGTCTTTCCCTTTGAACAGCGTCCAGCCGCCCAAAGTGAGTGCACTGAGCAGCACGCTGCCAACCGCCAAAGCCTGTCGCCTGAGCATCATCAGTCACCGTCGTTGGCGTTAAAGCCCAGTTGGATACCCAGCGCCTTGGCCAATTCGCCTTCGTGCAGGCGGTGGACGACGTTGAGGCTGTCGTAGATATCGTTGAGCTGCTGGCGCCCGGCGTCGTCGGCCAGCAGTTCATTGAGGGTGCGCTGGTTGCTGGCGAACAGTTTGAGGGACGCGGCATAGGCGGCGTCGATCTTGTCGGCCAGCGGCTTCTGTTCGGACGGCAGCAGGCCACGCAGGCCTTTGTTGTCGACGCCGACCCATACGGTCTGGGCGGCGGCGAGGCTGGCTTCGAGGCTTTGCAGGGACGACTGGCTGCGCCATGCATCGGCTTGGAATGGCTGCGGGATGCCCTTGGTCTGGCGGCCCATCGGCGTGCCAAGTTTTTTCTTCAGGGTGTCCAGTGCGGTCACTTGGACGCGCAGCAGATCGGCAATGGCTTCGTGGGAATCGGCGTAACGCTGGTTCGGAAACTTGGTCATCTGCGCCAGCATGCCGTCGGTGCTGTTCCAGCTGGCCAGGATTTCTTCGGCCAGGGCCTTCTGACGGTCGCCGATGGCCACCAGCAGCGGGCAGTAACGGGCCTTTTGTGCGTCGTCGGCAATATCGGTCTTGGCGTCATAGAGGATGTATTCGTAGGCCGACAGGCCTTGCACCACCACGCTGGACTTGGCCAGGGCGGCGCCATCGATCTGCGGCTGGCTGGCGACCAACTGCTCGACCTGGCGGCCGACCAGGTTCTTCTTGTCTGGCCAGAACTGCACCTGCCACGAACGGTTGCCTTCGGCCAGCGGGCCGATCAACAGCGGTTGCAGCTCGGCCCAGGCCTTTTGCGCATGCAGGAAGTCGGCACGGGCAGTGTCCAGGCTCTCTTTGCCTTGGCAGTAGGCCAGGGCGCTGACGGCCAGTTGGCGGTCGGCTTCGACCCAACGGCTGTAGGTCGGCAGGATCACTTGCTTGGCAATGGCCGCCGAGGTCACCGCTTGCGGGTCTTGCGGCGAGCAGGCGCCGAGGGCGAGGGCGGCCAGGCTGGTGAACAACAACTTGGGACGGAACATGTCGAGCTCCCTTCTGTAATTGGGGCGAAGCTTATAAAGAATTCAGGAACGCCAGCAACGCAGCGCGCTGCTCGGCATTAAAGGACAACACATGCTGCTGCGCCGCTTGTGCTTCACCGCCGTGCCACAGCACGGCCTCCAGCGGGTTGCGGGCGCGGCCGTCATGCAAGAACTGGGTGTGGCCACTCACGGTTTGTGTCAGGCCGATGCCCCACAACGGCGGCGTGCGCCAATCGCGGCCACCGGCTTTGAATTCGCTACGGTTGTCGGCCAGGCCTTCGCCCATGTCGTGCAACAGCAGATCGCTGTACGGACGAATCACTTGGTTGGCCAGCTCAGGTTCAGCGGCATTGGCCGCCGTGGTGAACACGGGTTTGTGGCAACCCTGGCAACCGGCCTGGTAGAACAGGTTTTTGCCGGCCAGCACCTGCGGCGTGTTGACGCCACGGCGCGCCGGCACGGCGAGGTTACGGGTATAGAACAGCACCAGGCGCAGGATGTTGTCGCTGACTTCCGGCTCGCCATCGGGGCCATTGCCGTTGGGGGCCTGTTTGCAGGCGACTTGGGCATCGGTGCAGTCATCGAAGGGTCTCAACGAGGTGGTGAGGCCCATATCACCAGAAAACGCGTGAACATTTTGTTGATTGAGGTTGGGTTGCCCGGCTTTCCAGCCAAATCGCCCGAGCACGGTTTTTTGCTGCGCGTCGTCCCAGACCCAATTGGCGCGGCCGACGATGGCTTCTTTGTCGGCGGTCTTCGGGTTGGTGTTGCGCAGGATATCGGCGTCGCTGATGGCTTCGAGCAGGCCCAGGCCGATCATGGGCGGGGCGATGCGTGCGGAAAAACGCGTATCCGGATGCATCGGGCCGTAGCCGAGCTGGGTGATTTGCAGGTCCGGCTTGCGCAACTCGACCACCGTGCCGTCCTCGAACGTCACGTTGACCGGTGTGTAGTCGACTCGCACCTTGCCTTCAGGCAGCACGCCTGGCACGGCCATGTCCTGCAGTTGCCCGCCGTAGACCGGCTCGGGCACCACGCCGACCTGTTCGATGAGCTTGGCATACGGCGCTGCATCCGGAATCGACAGGCGTACCAGCATCGACACCGCATTGGGGGCGTCGGGCAATGGCGGATGTCCCCGTCCGTCTTTTATATGGCAGTTCTGGCACGCATTGGTATTGAACAGTGGGCCCAAGCCATCACGCGCGGTGGTAGTGGACGGCGCGATCACCCAGGGGCTGCGAAAGAAGCTGTTGCCCACGCTGAAGTCCAAGCGGCGGGTGGGCGACAGGTTGGCCGAGGGCAGGGAAAATGCATTCTGGTCGCGCTTGTTCACCGTCGCAGCGCCGCCCGCCCGTGATTCACCCGGCTCGGCCTTGGTAAACCTGGGCGCGTCATCGCAGGCGCTCAGGCTCAAGGCCAGCACGGCTGCGGACAGGCGAAAAAGCGAACGGAACATCGAGTTTCCCGGACGAAGACGAAAAATAAGGTCGCAAAGTCTAACAGGGCGGGGCGCAATGAATAAGAGCAATTATCGTTTGGTCGAATCCGATTCATTCCCGCTAGAATGGCCGCACATTTTTCTCTGGAGGTGGCCAATGCAGGCTCTCGACGCTTTGCTCAACCGTGTTTCCGTGCCGCGTCTGCTGGAACCGGCGCCGACCCAGGAGCAGCGCGACGTGCTGTTCGCCGCCGCCATGCGCGCGCCTGACCACGGCCAACTGCGCCCGTGGCGTTTCCTCACGGTTGAAGGGGCTGCCCGTGAGCAAATGGGCACGCTGCTGGCCGAAGCCGCACGCCTGCAGGACGCCGATGCGCCGCAAGCCGCCATCGACAAGGCCCAGAATGGCCCGTTGCGTGCGCCGTTGGTGGTGGTGGTGATTGCCCGTTTGCAGGAACATTTCAAGGTGCCGAAATCCGAACAATTGCTGGCAGCCGCCTGTGCGGCTCACGGCATCCTGCTGGCGGCGTATGCCCAGGGGATTGGCGCCGTGTGGCGCACGGGTGAACTGTCCTACTCGGCCCACGTTGCCAAAGGCCTGGGCCTTGCGGCCGACGAGGAAGTGATTGGCTTCCTCTACCTGGGCACGCCGCAAAACCCGCCGCGTACCGCGGCTAAAGAGGATGTGGCGGCGTTTGTCCAGGCTTGGACTGGTCTCTAATGGTAGGAGCCGGCAAGCCGGCTCCTACAGGGTTTTGTGCAAGCTGTTCAGACCCTGAACTGATCCATCAGCTTCATCTGCTGGCTGGCCAACGCATTGAGTTGGCTGCTGATGGCCGCCGACTCGGTGGCCTGGCCGGTGAGGGTTTCGGTCACTGTACGGATCGCCGAGACGTTGCGGTTGACCTCTTCGGCCACGGCGCTCTGTTGTTCGGCGGCGCTGGCGATTTGCAAGTTCATGTCGCTGATCACGGTCACCGCATCGCTGATCTTGCCCAAGGCCTGCACCGCTTGATGGATCTGCCCGGCATTGCTCTGGGCCTGGCTCTGGCTTGAATGCATGGTCGCCACCACGCCACGGGTGCCGCTCTGGATGCGCTCGATCACCAGGCGGATTTCCTCCACGGAGTCCTGGGTGCGCTTGGCCAGGTTGCGCACTTCGTCGGCCACCACCGCAAAGCCACGGCCGCTTTCCCCGGCGCGTGCCGCTTCGATGGCGGCGTTCAGCGCCAGCAGGTTGGTCTGCTCGGCGATGCTGCGGATCACTTCCAGCACCGAACCGATCTGCTCGCTGTTGACCGCCAAGGCTTCGACTTCGCCCACGGCCTTGCTGACTTCTTCGGCCAGGGTGGTGATGTCGCGAGTGCTCTGCTCGATGATCGACATGCCTTCGCGTGCCGACTGATCAGCCCCGCGTGCCGCGTTGGCGGCGTTGGAGGCGCTGTTGGCGACGTCGTGGGCAGTGGCACTCATCTCGTTGGACGCGGTAGCCACCTGGTCGATTTCGCGGAACTGCACTTGCATGCCTTCGCTGGTCTGGCGCGCGATGGCCGATGACTGATCGGCGGTGCCACGGGCTTCAGTGATACTTTGCTTGATCTGGGCGATGGTCGGTTGCAGCTTGTCGAGGAAGCGGTTGAACCAGTTGACCAATTCTCCGAGTTCATCCTTCTTGGTGTAGGCCAGGCGCTGGGTGAGGTCGCCGTCGCCACTGGCGATCTCCTTGAGCATGGCGGCCACGCTGTTGATTGGACGGGTTACCCCGGTGGCGGTCAGCCAGATCAGCAGCAGACCCAGCAGCGCGGCGGCAGCGCCGACCAGCAAGGCTTTGAGCGTACCGGTGGCTTGGGCCTTGTCGAGGACGTCCTGCAGTTTCAAGGTGTCGGCCAGCATCACGTTCTTGGGCAGCTTGATCACCACGCCCCAGGATTTTGCGTCGGCAATCGGCTTGACCGGGTAGACGGCGCGGATGGTGTCGTCCTGCTCGCGGATCATGGGTGACTCGCTGGCCAGCAGTTGCACGATCTCCTTGCCTTCGGCGGCGAGAATGTCGATCAGATTTTTGCCGACCTTGTCCGGCTGACCGCTATACGCCGCAATCAGGCCGGTACTGGACAGGATCTCCAGATGCGCCGCGCCGTCGAAGAGTTCTTTTTGCGCCGCGTCCGTCACTGCTTGCAGGGTGTTGAGGGCGATGTCGATACCGACCACGCCGATGACTTTGCCGTCCACGATCAGCGGCAAGGCAATGGTGGTCATCAGCATCTGCTTGCCGGCCACTTCATCGGCGTAGGGGTCGAGCAGGCACACTCTGCGCGTATCACGTGGGCAGGTGTACCAGATGTTGTAGGGCGTGCCGCTGAGGTTGGGGGTGGTCTTGGTCAGGTCTTCTTCAACCATGATGGTGTTCAGCCCTTCACCGCCGGCGCGGCTCCAGTAGCTGGAAAAACGGCCTTTTTCGTTGGACACGCGGGCCTTGTCGCCGACGAATTCGCTGTCCTTGCCATCCAGTCCATTGGGCTCGAACGACAGCCAGATACCCAGCACTTTGCTGTTGCGCTCGAAGGTGGTCTTGAGGCTCTGGTTGAGTTCTTCCCGCAAGGCAGCGGGTTCCAGGGACCGTTTGGCTGCCAGGGCGCGCAGGTCCTTGACCTGGTCGGCGAGGGCCGTCACCACCAACAGGTTTTCGCCAAAGGTTTTCTGCAATTGCACGGCCTGTTCGGCGGCTTTGGATTGCAGCAGGTTTTGCACACTGTTGGTGAGCATTCGCGAGCTTGAATCGCTGATCAGCTGATCGTTCTGATTGGTTTCGTAGAGGTTGATGCTGATGATCAGTGCGATGACCCCCAAGAGGCAAAGGCCTGATAGCAGCACGATTTTCAAGCGAATGGAGAGGGTGTCGAACATAGGTTCACTCACGAATGGACTTGTTGGAAGGCACGCAGTGCAGGCCAAGTCCATTCAGCGCTATGTCTGAAACATCGGCGTCATGATTCAATTCATGAGAGAGAGGCGATGAGCGGTAGGAAATACCCTACAGGCTACATTATACGGGCGCTACAAGCCGCTCCGGACGTGACCAGATCCACAGATTGCCCAGGCTCATCCCGGCAATCGCCAGGTAGATCGGCCAGCCGTGGTCGAGCATCACCAGCATCAGGAGGGCGCACAGCAGCATGCTCACTGTGGCGCTGACTTTGGCACGACGGGCGATGATCTTGCCGTTGCGCCAATTGAACAGGATCGGCCCGAACAGCCGGTGGTTTTCCAGCCAGGCGCTGAGGCGCGGTGAGCTTTTGGTGGCGGCCCAGGCGGCGAGCAGGATGAATTCGGTGGTGGGCAAACCCGGCACGACAATCGCTATCAACCCTATGCCCAGGCTGACGTACGCCAGCAGGCCGAAGAGGATCCGGGCGATTTTCGAGGTGGATTGGGTTTTGCCGGTCATAGGTAGAGATATCACAGAGAATCAATATGAAATGAGATCTAAATGTGGGAGCGGGCTTGCTGTGGTGAGTGGGGCTTGTCCCCCGACGGGCTCACCGCCGACCCAAGGGGCTGCTTCGCAGCCCAGCGCAGGGCAAGCCTGCTCACCACAGCAAGCCCGCTCCCACATTTTTATCGCATTCCAACCAAGAGTCAGGCCAGTTCAGGGGCGCTAGCGTACGCTTGTTCCAGCAAGACGGTGAAGCGTACAAACGCGTCGATTGCGCCTTTTTCCACCGCAGCCTCTTCTTCAGCGTTGAATTCCAGGGCATCGAGCGTACGGGTGAAGCTTTTCCACCCTTCAGCACGGCCACCGGCCGGCTCACCCAGGTGACGGGCACCGAAGGTTTCGCTCAGGCCCAGGCCCACGGCGCGCTTGATCAGGAACGCAGCGCCCAGTTTGGAGCCTTCGGACACGAACAGCCAGCCCAAGGCTTCGGCCTTGCTCGGGTTCTTCACGGCGCCGGCGACCGGTGCAGGCACTTCAGTGTCGAGGTCACCCAGGTCCAGCTTGGCGGCTTCGGCGCGGCAACGTGCGGCCAGGTCCGGCACGATCTTGATCAGCTCGGCATCGTTGTACAACGCCACCAACTCCGACTGGAACAGGTACTGCGCGACCACGAAACGCGCGAAATTGGCCTGGGTTTCGAACGGCGCGTGGGCTTTGACCAGGGCGTCGAGCTTGGTGTGTGGCTCGTTGGTGATCTGGTTCAGGCGCTGGGAGCGTAGGCTTGGGCGTTCTGCGGTAGGAGAAGCGGTCATGAAAAAGTCCTTGAGAAGGGGAGCGCCTGGGTGCCCTAAAGAGAGCTGTTATCAACTAGACGAACAAGAAGACGCGGCACAGTAAAAAATCCTCACCTCGTCGGTGAAATTTCGACGAGGTGAGAGGGGCGGTTTAAATGTCCCAGATCACGTTGATCGCAAAGTTGCGACCCGGCTGGGTCAGGCGGTCGAGGTTGGCCGGGGAGGTCACGCCCGCTTCGCCGACGCCGTCGTAGCTGCGTACGTCGTCCCAGTTCCAGTATTTCTTGTCGGTGAGGTTGTAGAGGCCGCCATTGATGGTCACGTCGTTGGTGACTTTGTAGAAACCGGTCAGGTCGACGATGCCAAAGCCTGGGGTCTTGAAGGGGCCAGTGGTGCTGCCGTCAGGCGCGTGAAAAGTGGTGCTGTCGACGCGGTTCTGCTTTTTCACCAGGGTCCAGCTCAGCAGGCCACCGTAGTTGTCCTGGTCGTAGCCCAGGCCGAATACGCCCTTGAGCGGGTTGACGCTGTTGAGCGCCTCGCCATTGTCGTCGTTGCGGCCATAGGTGTAGCCGACCGAACCCTGGGTGTACAGGCCTTGCGGTGCGCCGAAGGCATCGAGGTTCAGGCGCCCTTTGGCTTCTATCCCTTTGATGGTGGCGTGCTTGATGTTGTTGGCTTCGAATTGCTGTGAGGTGCCGCCGGCGACGGAGGCGTCCTCGTCGATGAAGTCGCGGTATTTGTTGTAGAACACAGCGATATCAAACGAACCGGAATCGAAGTTGCCGCGAATTCCGGTTTCCACGCCCTTGCTGCTTTCCGGCTTTAGGTCTGGGTTGGGCTCGACGGTGTAGCCCTGCTGCAGGTTTTCAAAGCGGCCGTACAAGGCCTTGGCCGACGGTGTGCGGAAGCCTTCAGCGTATTGGCCGAACCAGGTGTAGTGATCGGTCAGTGCGTAGGTCAGGCCGAATTTGGGCGTCACACGGTGCCAGGTTTTTTCCTTGTCACTGTGGGCGTAGATCCGCGTCGGGTCGACAGTGTTGAGGAACTCTTCAGTCAACTTGGGTTTGAGTTGGGTGTAGTCGTAACGCACGGCGGGCAGGAAGGTCCATTTGTCCCAAGTGATCTGGTCCTGTGCGAACAACGAGTAGGTGTTGATGGTCGGGTCCGGGAAGTCACTGGCCTTCTTTACGCTATCGCTGGCAATCGGACTGGGCGCGCCGATGGCCGTGCAACCGCCGCCAACAGCCAGGCAGCTGGCTGCGCCTTCTCGGGAGCCGGTGACTTTCTGTTGCTTGAGGGTGGTGCCATAGGTCAGTTGGTGATCGGTTTCACCCAGGCTGAAGGCCTTGTCCAATTGGGCGTCGAACACCCACTGTTTTTCTTCGTAAAGGGTTTCGCGGGTGCGCAAGACACGGCGCGACGGCTGGTAGATCTCGGCGGTGGTCTGGTCGGTCTTGGCGATCTGGTAGTTGAGGCTGGTCTTGATCTGATCGGCAATCGGCGAGTCCAGGGCAAAGCGGTTTTCGATACCGAAACGCTCGCGGGTGATGGTGTCGTTGCCCGACCGCGCACGGTAGAAGTTGAAGCCACGCCCGCCGGTGAACGGACCACCCACGGCATTCTTGAGATTGACGTCGCGATCATCCTTGAACTTCTCGTACGTCAGGCCCAGTCGATTGTCGTCACCGTAGTTCCAGCCCAGCTTGGCCAGCACGTTGGTGGTGCGCGCGTCCTCGGGGTTGGCGCCAGTGCGCGCCAGCCCCGTGGCGTTGTTGCCATCATAGGATTCCATCTCATGGCCGTTGCGCTGGCTCAGGTGCAGCAAGCCGTCGAAGTCTTGCACGCGTCCGGCGACGGTGCCGGAGGTCAGCCAGCTTTCATCGGCGGAGCTGTAGCCGGTCTTGAGGCGGGCGCCAACGTCCTTGCCGGGCTTGATGATGTCGTCCGGGTCGAGGGTGAAATAACTCACCGCACCACCAATGGCGCTGCTGCCGTACAGGGCTGAGGCCGGGCCGCGCAGAATCTCGACGCGCTTGACGATTTCCGGGTCGACGTAGTTGCGACGGGTCTTGGCGTAAGGGCCGTTGAAGAAGTTGTCCGGCACCTCCACACCATCCACTTGGGTGAGGATGCGGTCGCCGTCGATGCCACGAATGTTGTAGCCCGAATTGCTCGAGCGGCCACCGGCACCGCCTACCGAGACGTTGGGCTCATAACGCACCAGTTCACGGATGGTATTCACGTTCTGGCGGTCCAGCTCTTCGCGATCATGCACGCTGACGGTGCTCGGTACGCTGCTCACGCCCTGCTCACTGCGGGTGGCGCTGATGGTCACCTGTTGCAGGTTGAGGGTGCTCCCCGCTGCGCGCTTTTCCAGGATGATGTTGTTGCTGCCCAGTTTGCGATAGCTCAGGTTGGTCCCCACCAACAGCCGGTCCAGGGCTTTTCCCGGCGACAACGGGCCGCGTACGCCTGGGGACGACACACCCTGGCCCAACTCAGCGGGCAGGCCGACTTGCCAACCGGTCACAGCGGTAAAGGCGTTGAGGGCCGAGACCAGCGATTGCTGCTCGATGCTGAAGTTGTAGTTGCCGTGGCTGCGTGCAGTAGGTTCGGCGGCGGTGGCCGTCATCACCGGCGCACCGGCCAGCAGGATGGCCGCGGTCAGCAAGGACAGGACGGGCGAAGAGGACCGGCGGTTGAAACGAGAGGACATCGAGAGCGCTCCGGGGTACGAATCTTATAGTTGCGAACTGAAACAAATAGGAATCAGTTGCATTGGCTAAGACGAGACGTACGATCCTCAGCTATCGAGTAAAAATAATTCTCATTTAGTTCAAGATCACCAGCGCCGGGTATTCCGACAGCTTGGCCGAGGTGATGTGGGCCAGGGAGCGCACCACGTCCAGGGGCTGGTCGAGGCGGTAATTGCCGGTGACGGCGACGCTGGCCAGTTGATCATTGGTGTTGACGATCCAGCCGGGATAATAACGGCGCAGCTCGGCGAGCACTTCGCTCATCGGGCAGTTTTCGAAGATCAGCCGGCCTTGCACCCAGGCCAGATCCTTGTTGGCGTCCAGCTTGGCCGGCTGGCCAAAACCCTTGGGCCCGATGCGGATACTTTCACCGGCGCGCAAGCGCACGCGGGCATCATCGAAGGTGTTGCTCAGGTCGACATCGCCGCGTTGCACTTGCACCTGCGCTTCGCCATTCAGGTAGCGCACGGCGAACGCGGTATCACGCACGCTGGCGCGCACGGGGCCGGCGTCGATTTCCAGGGGCAGGCCATGGTTGGGCACGACTTCGAAAAACGCCTCGCCCTGGTACAGTCGGGCGAGGCGCTGATGGTCCTTGATACTGCTGGAAAATGCCGAGTTGGTGTTCAGCAACACTTTGGAGCCGTCATCCAGTTGCAGGCGCTGGCGTTCGCCCACCACGGTGAGGTGGTCGGCTTGCAGACGCACCGGCAGGTTGCTGAAGCTGAACAGGCCGATCAGCAGCACAGCGGCGGTGGCCAGCGGTTTCCAATGCGGTTTGATGCGGCGCCAAGCGCTGGACTTGCGCGGTACGGCCAGTGCGACGGCGGCACTGTGAACCGGCGCGCGCTCCCATGAGGCTTGGGCCTTGGCGAAGGCGTGGACGTGGGCGGGATCGCTGGCCAGCCAGGCTTCGAATTCGGTCTGTTGCCCGGGTAGCGGGCACTGCAAGGCGATCAGCCAGTCAAGGGCTTGGTCCATGGCCGTGTCTTGCAACACCTCATGAGCCAGCTCGAGAGGGCGCAGTTTATTCGGGTCCGTCACGGTGTTCCTCGGGTCTTCGCCACGTTCTATTCAACTTTCTTGCAGCTGGGATCGACGCTTCTGTTGGGTGAAGCTTAAGGCCGATCCAGTCGTTCGGCCACACCTACGCAGATAGCCATAATCAATTTGAGTTCCTTTTGCACGGTGCTCAAGGACACTTCCAACTGATCGGCGATCTCCTGGTAACTGCAACCATGCAGGCGGCTGAGGATGAAGATCTGTTGTTGGCGGGCGCTCAACTGGCCGAGGCTGACGCTCAGGGCTTCGAGCATTTGCTCGGCCTGGGTGGCATCTTCGGGGGTACTGATGGGGGCAGCGACGCTTTGCAGGACATCCAGCGGAACATCTTCTTGCAGCGTGCGGGCCTGGATCCTGCGCGCACGCAGGTGGTCCAGCGCCAGGTTGCGCGCCGTCTGAAACACGAAGGGTTCAAGGTGATCGATCGGCCGTTCGCTCAGGGCCCGAGTGACGCGCAGGTAGGTTTCCTGCAACAGGTCCTCGGCGGTGCTGTGGTTATTCACCATCCGCTGCAAGGTGCGAAGCAGAATCACCCGTTGGGTGAGAAAGACATGGTTGAAGCGAGATTGGCTCACAGTGATACCAGACCGGTTTGCAGTTAATGATAATGCTTATCATCAACGCAAATGGCAAGTGGCACGTTGCCCGGTGTTGCACAGGACAAATGTGGGAGCGGGCTTGCTCGCGAATGCATCACCTCGGTATTCAGATGAACCGAGGCGTCTGTATTCGCGAGCAAGCCCGCTCCCACACAAGCCCACTCCCACTGGATTACTCGGCGTTACACAATGCCAGGCAGTTATCCAACATACGGTTGGAGAAGCCCCACTCGTTGTCATACCAAGCCAGCACTTTCAGCAACTTGCCGCTGACTTTGGTGTGATTGGCATCGAAGATCGACGACAACGGGTTGTGGTTGAAGTCGCTGGAAACCAGCGGCAGGGTGTTGTAACCCAGAATCTTCGAATGCTGGCTGGCATCCTTGAGCAGCGCGTTGACCTGTTCGGCGGTGGCTTCTTTCTTCAACTGCACGGTGAGGTCCACCAGCGACACGTTGATCACCGGTACACGCACCGCCATGCCGGTCAGCTTGCCCGCCAGTTCCGGCAGCACCAGGCCGACGGCTTCAGCGGCGCCGGTTTTGCTCGGGATCATGTTCTGGGTGGCCGAACGCGCACGATACGGGTCGGTGTGGTAGACGTCGGTCAGGTTCTGGTCGTTGGTGTAGGCGTGAATCGTGGTCATCAGGCCGCTTTCGATGCCCAGCTCGCGGTGCAGCACTTGAGCCACAGGCGCCAGGCAGTTGGTGGTGCACGAGGCGTTTGAGATGATCTGGTGGGATTGACGCAGAATGTCGTGGTTGACGCCATAGACCACGGTCGCGTCCGCGCCCTTGGCCGGTGCGGAAATGATCACCTTGCGCGCGCCGGCGGTAATATGGGCGGCAGCTTTGTCACGGTCGGTGAACAGGCCGGTGCATTCGAACACCACGTCGATCTTGTGTGCAGCCCACGGCAGGTCGGCTGGGTTGCGAATGGCACTGACGGCAATCCGGTCGCCATTGACGGTCAGGCTTTCCTGATCGTGAGCGACCTCTGCTTCGAAAGTGCCATGCACGGTGTCGTATTTGAGCAGGTGGGCGTTGATCGAACTGTCGCCCAGATCGTTGATGGCGACGATCTGCAAATCCTGGCGGTAGCCTTGGGTATACAGTGCGCGCAGGACATTACGGCCGATACGGCCAAAACCATTGATTGCGATACGAAGAGTCATTGGAGAGTGCCTGTCGTCGATTTGTTGTAAGAATTACAAGATTATTCGCATAAAAATAGAAAACAAGCCTTTTTAGTGGCAATATTTTGTTCAATCTACAACGAGTGACCTGAATCAACTGGTCCGATGATCCAAACGACTCCCTGCCATCCCATGCGCTGCGGGCGTTTGATCAGCATAGACACTCAGGTCGCCACATCCGTTAGCCTGGAGTTCTACACATGCATCCCCGCGTTCTTGAGGTCACCGAACGGCTTATCGCCCGCAGCCGCGCCACCCGCGAGGCCTACCTTGCGCTCATTCGCGGTGCAGCCACCGACGGTCCGATGCGCGGCAAGCTGCAATGCGCCAACTTCGCCCACGGCGTGGCCGGTTGCGGCACTGAAGATAAAAATAGTCTGCGCATGATGAATGCCGCCAACGTGGCAATTGTTTCGTCATATAACGACATGCTCTCGGCGCACCAGCCGTACGAACATTTTCCTGAACAGATCAAGAAAGCCCTGCGCGAAGTCGGCTCGGTCGGCCAGTTCGCCGGCGGCACCCCTGCCATGTGTGACGGCGTGACCCAGGGCGAGCCTGGGATGGAGTTGAGCCTGCTCAGCCGTGAAGTCATTGCCATGTCCACGGCGGTAGCGCTGTCCCACAACATGTTCGATGCCGCGCTGATGTTGGGCATTTGCGACAAGATCGTCCCCGGCCTGATGATGGGCGCGCTGCGCTACGGCCACTTGCCGATGATATTCGTACCGGGCGGCCCGATGCCGTCGGGCATCTCCAACAAGCAGAAAGCCGACGTGCGCCAGCGCTACGCCGAAGGCAAGGCCACCCGCGAAGAGCTGTTGGAATCGGAGATGAAGTCCTACCACAGCCCTGGCACCTGCACCTTCTACGGCACCGCCAACACCAACCAGTTGCTGATGGAAGTGATGGGCTTGCACCTGCCGGGCGCCTCGTTCGTCAACCCGTACACGCCGCTGCGCGATGCGCTGACCCGCGAAGCCGCGCACCAGGTCACCCGCCTGACCAAGGCCAACGGCAGCTTCATGCCGATCGGCGAGATCGTCGATGAGAAATCCATCGTCAACTCCATCATCGCCCTCAACGCCACTGGTGGTTCGACCAACCACACCCTGCACATGCCGGCGATCGCCATGTCGGCGGGCATTATTCTTACCTGGGACGACATGGCTGACCTCTCCGAGGTGGTGCCGACCCTGTCCCACGTGTATCCAAACGGCAAGGCCGACATCAACCACTTCCAGGCGGCGGGCGGCATGTCGTTCCTGATCCGCGAGCTGCTCGAAGCCGGCCTGCTTCACGAGGACGTCAACACGGTGGCCGGCAAGGGCCTGAGCCGCTACACCCAGGAACCATTCCTGGTCGACGGCGAGCTGATCTGGCGCGACGGCCCGATCGAAAGCCTCGACGAAAGCATCCTGCGTCCCGTGGCCCGTGCGTTCTCGCCGGAAGGTGGCTTGCGTGTGATGGAAGGCAACCTCGGTCGTGGCGTGATGAAAGTGTCTGCCGTAGCGCCGGAACATCAAATTGTTGAAGCGCCGGCGGTGGTGTTCCAGGACCAGCAAGACCTGGCCGACGCGTTCAAGGCCGGTCAGTTGGAAAAAGACTTCGTGGCCGTCATGCGCTTCCAGGGCCCGCGCTCCAATGGCATGCCCGAATTGCACAAGATGACGCCGTTCCTTGGCGTGTTGCAGGACCGTGGCTTCAAAGTCGCACTGGTAACAGACGGGCGTATGTCCGGCGCGTCGGGTAAGATCCCCGCCGCGATCCACGTCAACCCCGAAGCCCAGAGCGGCGGGCCACTGGCGCGGGTGCGCGATGGCGATATCATTCGCGTGGATGGCGTGAAGGGCACCTTGGAGCTTAAGGTGGACGCCGACGAATTCGCAGCGCGCGCGCCTGCCACGGGCCTGTTGGGCAATAACGTGGGGGCCGGTCGCGAGCTGTTTGCATTTATGCGCTTGGCCGCAAGCTCCGCAGAGCAGGGCGCCAGCGCCTTTACCTCTGCCTTGGAGACGCTTAAGTGAAGCTTGCGCTGGTCGGTGATATCGGGGGCACCAACGCCCGTTTTGCGTTGTGGCGCGATCAGGAACTGCATTCGATCCGCGTGCATGCCACGGCGGATCACTCCAGCCCTGAAGATGCGATCAAGGTTTACCTCAAGGAGGAAGGCCTGGAAATCGGCGACATCGGTGCGGTGTGCCTGTCGGTGGCCGGGCCGGTAAGCGGCGATGAATTTAAATTCACCAACAATCACTGGCGCCTGAGCAAGACTGCGTTTTGCAAGACGTTGCAGGTCGATGAACTGCTGCTGGTCAATGACTTCTCGGCCATGGCCTTGGGCATGACCCGCCTCAAGCCCGACGAATTTCGCGTGGTCTGCGAGGGTACGCCGGAGCCATTGCGCCCGGCGGTAGTGATTGGCCCTGGCACTGGCCTGGGGGTCGGGACGCTGCTGGACCTCGGCGCTGGCCGTTTTGCGGCGTTGCCGGGGGAGGGCGGGCATGTCGACCTGCCCCTCAGCAGCCCGCGTGAAACCCAGCTGTGGCAGCACATCTACACTGAGATCGGCCACGTCAGCGCCGAAACCGCCTTGAGCGGTGGCGGCTTGCCGCGTCTGTACCGTGCCATTTGCGCGGTCGACGGCCACACACCGGTACTGGAAACCCCCGAGGCCATCACGGCCGCAGGCCTGGCCGGCGACCCGGTGGCGATGGAAGTATTGGACCAGTTCAGCATCTGGCTGGGCCGCGTTGCCGGCAACAATGTACTGACCACCGGTGGACGCGGTGGCGTGTACATCGTGGGCGGGGTGATACCGAGGTTTGCCGACTTCTTTATCAACAGCGGCTTTGCCAAGAGTTTCGCCGACAAAGGCTGTATGAGCGACTACTTCAAAGGCATTCCGGTGTGGTTGGTGACCGCGCCGTATTCCGGGTTGACCGGGGCTGGGGTGGCGCTTGAGCAGGCTTTTGCCATGTAGGAGCGAGCTTGCTCGCGAAGAACGTTAACGATAACGCAGCGCATCAGGTGATACGCAGCAGCTTCAGGATTTTCGCGAGCAAGCTCGCTCCTACAGATTGGCCATAACAACAAGGAGGACCCCGTGAGCGTAATCAGTAAATCGATTCTCCTCGTCGACGACGACCAGGAAATCCGCGAATTGCTGCAGACCTACCTCAGTCGCGCCGGTTTCCAGGTGCGTGGCGTGCCGGATGGCGCGGGGTTCCGCCAAGCGATGAACGAGGCGCCGTGCGACCTGGTCATCCTCGATGTGATGTTGCCGGACGAAGACGGTTTCAGCCTTTGCCGCTGGATCCGCCAGCACCCGCGCCAGGCGCAGGTGCCGATCATCATGCTCACCGCCAGTTCCGACGAGGCCGACCGCGTGATTGGCTTGGAACTGGGCGCCGACGACTACATCGGCAAGCCGTTCAGCCCCCGCGAGTTGCAGGCGCGGATCAAGGCCCTGTTGCGCCGTTGCCAGTTCGGCCAGGAGCGCAGCGTAGGTGGGGACGTGCTGGTGTTTGATGAATGGCGCCTGGATATGATCAGCCACCGCCTGTTTCATGTAGACGGCGAAGAAGTGATCCTCTCCGGGGCCGATTTCGCCCTGCTCAAATTGTTTCTCGACCACCCGCAACAGATCCTCGACCGTGACACCATCGGCAACGCTACCCGTGGCCGCGACCTGATGCCGCTGGACCGTATCGTCGACATGGCCGTCAGCCGCCTGCGCCAACGCTTGCGCGATACCGAAAAACCCCCGAGGCTGATCCGCACGGTGCGCGGCAGCGGTTATCAACTGGCAGCCAGCGTGGTTGCCGGCAATGCCCACTGAACATCTGACTGAACGCCGTCGCCGCTTCCCGGTGCCACGTTCGTTGCTGGGGCGCATGCTGCTGCTGACGTTGCTGGCGGTGTTGTTTGCCCAGGCGCTGTCCAGCGTGATCTGGGTCTCGCAGTTGCGTGCCACACAGCTCGAAGGCCTGGTCACCAGCGCCCGCAGCCTGGCGCATTCGATGACCGCCAGCGTGAGTTATTTCCGTTCATTGCCGGTGGCCTATCGCCCATTGGTCCTCGACCAATTGCGCAGCATGGGCGGCACGCGTTTCGTCGTGACCCTCAATGATCGCCCGTTGGACATGGCCATCCTGCCGCAAACCCCGCGTAAGCAGGCCGTGCTTGAAGCGGTCGATGAAGTGCTGAAACAAACCCTCGGTGCCGATGTGCATATCTCGGTGGAGTTTGTCAGCGCCGAAGACCTGCGCATCTTCAATGCCGGCCTCAAACTTGATGAACTGCCGCGTTCCTGGGCCCACTACGCACTGACCCTGGAGCCGGTAAACCCGCCGGTGCTGGTCACTCAGATTCAGCTCGCGCCTGGCGAATGGCTGTACATCGCCTCGCTATTGCCCGAGCCCTACACCAGTCTTGAAGAGCAAGGCCTGCCGTCCCAGCAGGTGTGGTTTATCGTGCTGACCAGCGGTTTTCTGCTGCTGTTCATCGGTTTGCTGGTGCACTGGCAGAGCCGACCGCTCAAGCGTCTGGCACGGGCGGCGCGGGACATGTCCCTGGGCGCCGATGTAGAGCCAGTCGCCGAAGGTGGCGGCAGCGAAGTGGTCGAAGTGGGCCGTGCGTTCAATGCCATGCGCGAGCGCATCAGCCGTTACCTGACCGAGCGCAGCCAGTTGTTCAGCGCGATTTCCCACGACTTGCGCACACCGATCACCCGCCTGCGCCTACGCGTGGAATTGCTCGAAGACGAGAACCTGCAAACCAAGTTCGGCCGCGACCTGGATGAGCTGGAGTTGTTGGTGAAGGGCGCGCTGCAATGCGTGAAAGATACGGATATCCACGAAAACATCGAGCCGGTCGACCTGAACCATGTGCTCGATTGCCTGGTAGAGCCGTACCTGGCGCCGAACGGGAATGGCCGCGTGACCCAGCATGGCCGGGCGTTGACGGCATATCCGGGCAAGCCGCTGGCGCTCAAGCGTTGCATCGGCAACCTGATCGACAACGCGTTGAAGTACGGTCAGAACGCCCACCTGTACATCGAGGACGATGGCGTGGAGTTCATCCTGCATGTGGATGACGAAGGGCCAGGCGTACCCGAGCAACGCCTGGAACAAGTTTTTGAACCTCACTTCCGCCTGGCTGGGCAGCAGCAGGGCTATGGCTTGGGGTTGGGAATTGCGCGCAACATTGCCCATAGCCATGGTGGGGAAGTGAGTTTGCAGAATCTGCGCGAGGGAGGGTTGCGGGTGACCTTGCAGCTACCCCGCGGTCTGGACTGAATAAACACAAAACCGCCACTCCCACATTTTGATCTCCGTTGAGTCAGATGCTCTGGCGCAATCGGGCCAGGTCACGCAATGGCGGCGCACCGAAGAGCCGGCTGTACTCGCGGCTAAACTGCGACGGGCTTTCATACCCCACGCGATACCCGGCCGCCGACGCTTCCAACCCTTCGGCGATCATCAACCGCCGCGCTTCCTGCAAGCGCAGTTGCTTCTGGTACTGCAACGGGCTCATGGCGGTGATTGCCTTGAAGCGGTGGTGCAAGGTCGAGACGCTGAGGTTCACTTCCTTGGCCAGGTCATCGATGCGCAGTGGTTGCTCGTAATTGCCGTTTAACCACTTGATCGCCTGGCTGACCCGATGGCTCTGACTGTTGGCCACGGCGATTTCATACAGGCGATAACCCTGTGGACCCCGCAACAGGCGATAAAGAATTTCCCGGTTGATCAGCGGCGCAAGCATGGCGATGTCTTTGGGCGAGTCCAGCAGGCGCGCCAGGCGCAGCACGGCGTCGAGCAGTTGGCCGTCGATGCGGTCGACATACATGCCACGGGAGGTCGGACGCGACGGCACGCCCATCGGCCCTGCTTCCGCGATCAAGGCCGTCAACTGCGCCGGGTCGATATTGATGCGCACCGACAGGTTCGGGTCTTCCGGGGTGGCATCAATGATCCGCCCGGCCACCGGCATCGCCACCGAGAACACCAGGTAATTGAGTGGGTCGTAGGCAAAGATCTCGTCGGCCAGGCGCACTTCCTTGCTGCCGCTGGCCAGAATGCACAGGGCAGGCTCCACCAGTACCGGCATGAAGTCGCGCGGCGTGTTGTGGCGGTTCAGGAACAAGGTGGTGATGGCGGTGCCGTAGGAGCCGTCCTCCCAGGTATGCCGGTGCACGATGCTGGCCAGTTCGGCGCGCTGTTTTTCCATCTCGGCATCGAGGGGCATGGCTTTATGTTCGGGCGACGACATGGAGCGTCCTCTACTGGCTACTTCGATGGGCTCAGCTTAGCGGCGGCTTTTCAAAAAGTGTTACGTCGATTCTGCACAATCCTTGCCTGATCCTGCGACGCATCGTGAATCAGGCAATCGCGAGGCCTGTCATCTCCCTGAAACAAGGCGTTGACCCATGGAATAAAACGTCTGCGCCAGACGTCCTCTCTACGCTTCTCGCAGGATTGTGCAATAAGCCGACAGGAATTGACTAACCGCGCCCGCCCCCGCGCCGTTATCTTTGATCCTGTGGCAACACGCCCTCACAGTGCTTGCCGAGCATCACTTCTCAACGGGAGAGTCGAACATGTCCACCCCCATTCCCGCGAGCCATATGGCCTTTATCCGCGCCCGCACCGGGTGCAGCACCGAACTCGGTGCACGCTTGAGCAGTTTGATCGAACCGGGCCGTCAGGCTCAGGGTTGCCTGCAGTTCTCGTTGCAGCATTCCCAGGTCGATCCCGATGTCTGGTTGATCTCCGGTTTCTGGAGCAGTGAGGAGGCGATGAGCGCCTACTTCAACTCACCAGCCCTGATGATCCTGACCGAGCTGTTGAATGACATGGTGGTCCGCAGCATGGACTTCCAGACCTTTACTGACGCATCCGCTGCACACGCCTACGGCGAGTACCTGCAACTCGCCGGCTGAAGGTCTAGAATGGCCGACTTTCCATTGGCCAGGACCAGCAACATGGCACGTAAACAATTTGCCCACCACGAAGCCGTTTCCGCCGTAGTACCGGGTGAGGGTGGCTACAGCGCCGCCGTCGCCGTCAAGGCACTGGATGGCATGGGCGCACCGCAGTTTCACAAGATCCTTGATGGACAAAAGTTCACCACGGCCTCCGACGCCGACCATGCGGCCACCCTGCAGCTTGAGCGGTTGGTCGATGTCGATGAAGAAGGCGTGCTGAACTGGGCACCCGCCGTCCTGTAGGAGCGAGCTTGCTCGCGAAAAATCCAAGGGCGCCGCAGCGTATCAAGATGCCCGCGTTATTGTTGACGCCCTTCGCGAGCAAGCTCGCTCCTACTGGATTTACTTCGGTCGATGCATCTTGAACAGGGCCTCAGGGCCCAACTGGAAGTAATCCGCCGGGCCGCCACCGCGCAGAATCGGCTCGGCGGCGGCGGTGTCGTAGATACCGTCCTTGAGCAACCACTTGGCTATGTGCACCGCGACCACCTCGCCCAACACCAGCCAGCTAGGCACCAATGCCTTGTCGGCGCGCTGAAGCTGGATGATTTGCGTCACCTTGCACTCGAACGACACCGGGCTCTCGCCCACCCGTGGCACGCCCACGATTTTCGAAGCCACCGGTGTCAGGCCGGACAATTCGAACTCATTCACCTCGGGTGAAACCGGGGCGCAACTCTGGTTCATCTGCTCGGCCAGCGGGCGGGTTGCCAGGTTCCACACAAACTCGCCGGTCTGTTCGATGTTGTTCAGGCTGTCTTTGCGCCCGACACTGGAAAACCCGATGATCGGCGGAATGTAGTTGAACGCGTTGAAGAAGCTGTAGGGCGCCAGGTTCAGGCGGCCTTCGCTGTCGTGGGACGAAATCCAGCCGATCGGCCGTGGACCGACGATGGCATTGAAAGGGTCATGGGGCAGGCCGTGGCCGTTGGCGGGTTCGTAGAAATGGATATCGTCGGACATGGCCTGTTCTGTTCTCGATTTCGGGACCAGCATCATACCCAATGTGGGAGCGGGCTTGCCCGCGAATACGGTGGTTCAGTCTCTACAATCGTTGACTGACACACCGCTTTCGCGGGCAAGCCCGCTCCCACATTTTGAACTGCGTTCAACGGTTAGTCGGTGGTGATGCGCGAGTGCTTACGCGTGTCCTTCATGGTCACATAGACCACCAGCGACACCGCGATACACGCGGTCACATACCAGTAGTAGCCGGTTTCCATGCCGATGCTCTTGAACCACAGCGCGATGTATTCAGCAGTACCGCCAAAAATCGATACGGTCAGCGCATACGGCAGGCCCACGCCCAGGGCGCGGATTTCGGTCGGGAACAGCTCGGCCTTCACCACGGCGTTGATCGAGGTGTAGCCGCTGACGATGATCAGCGCCGCCATGATCAGGAAGAACGCGCCCCACCAGCTCTGGATGGTGTGCAGGGTGGTGAGGATCGGCACGGTGAACAGCGTGCCGAGGATGCCGAAGGCGATCAGGATCGGGCGACGGCCGACTTTGTCCGACAGACCACCGACGATGGGTTGCAGGCACATGAACAGGAACAGCGTCGCTGCCGAGATGGTGGTGGAGTCGGAAATGCTCATGCCGACGGTGTTCACCAGGTATTTCTGCATGTAGGTGGTGTAGGTGTAGAAGGCCAAGGTGCCGCCCATGGTCAGGCCGACCACGGTCAGCAGTTCCTTGGGGTGGCGCATCAAGGTGCGCATCGCGCTTTCCTTGGCTTTTTCCTTCTTGGTGAATGACTCGGTTTCTTCCATGCCACGACGCAGGTACAGCGCGACGACTGCGCACAGCGCGCCGATGGCGAACGGGATACGCCAGCCCCACGCATACAGCTGCTCGGTGGTCAGCAGCTGTTGCAGCACGATCAGCACGGCCAGGGCGATGAGCTGGCCGGAGATCAAGGTCACGTACTGGAAGCTGGAGTAGAAACCACGGCGTTCCTTGGTCGCCATCTCGCTGAGGTAGGTGGCGGAAGTGCCGTATTCGCCGCCGACCGACAACCCCTGCAGCAAACGGGCAAACACCAGCAGGATCGGTGCACCGATACCAATCATTTCATAGCCTGGGCTCAGGGCGATCAGCAGCGAACCAAAGCACATCAGGTAGACCGAGGCCATCAAGGCTTTTTTACGCCCGACTTTGTCGGCGTACAGGCCCATCAGCCAGCCACCGATCGGGCGCATCAGGAAGCCAACGGCGAAGATCGCGGCGGTGTTGAGCAGTTGGGCGGTGGTGTCGCCTTTCGGGAAGAAGGTCTTGGCGAAGTACAACGAGAAGGCGGCGTAGACGTACCAGTCGTACCACTCGACCATGTTGCCGACGGAACCACTGAAAATCGATTTGATGCGGCTGGAGGTAGTGCGCTCTTTCGTCGGCGCGGCCGCCGACCCCAGAGGCAGGGCGTTGGAGTTATCCATTGAAGGATCCTTCATCTAGTTGTTTTTATGGAGCGGCGCGTGCGCAGCCTGGCTCGAGCTATAGCAGGAGCTGTGCCAGGTGGATGAAGGCCCGGATTAGAGGGGTTCGAGGATTTTTTTGAGCGGAAAGCCGCTGATGATTTTCAATGGGTGAGCGGAAATCCGCTTATTGGTGCGGGCGCGCACTGCCCATTGTAGGCGCTGGCAAGCCAGCGCCTACAGGAAGGTGTCCCGCACCAACCCATGGCGCTGCATCTTTTCATTGAGGGTCCGGCGTGGCAGTTGCAGCTCGGCCAATACGGCCTTGATATCGCCCTTGTGCCGGGTCAACGCGGCTTTCAGGCAGTGGGCTTCGAAGGCCTCCTGCTGCGCAGCCAGGGATTGCCCAGCCTCGATGCCTTCCGGTTCCGGTTCGCCAAGGCCCAATACCTGGCGTTCGGCGACGTTGGCCAGTTCACGCACATTACCTGGCCAATCATGGCTGAGCAGGCGCCCCAGTTGAGCGCCGCTCAGGGGTTCGACGCTGCGGCCCAGGCGCTCGGCGGCACTCTGTGCAAAGTGGTCGAACAGCAGCGGGATATCTTCGCGGCGCTCACGCAAAGGCGGCAGGCGCAGTTGCGCGACGTTCAAGCGATAGGCCAGGTCTTCGCGAAAGCGCCCGGCGCGGGCCTCTTCCAGCAGGTCGGGCTTGGTGGCGGCGATGATGCGCAGGTCCACGTGGATACTCTGGTTGGAGCCCAGTCGCTCCAGTTTCTGTTCTTGCAACACTCGCAGCAGTTTCACCTGTTGGGCCAGCGGCATGCTTTCGATTTCATCGAGGAACAGCGTGCCACCGTGGGCATATTCCAGTTTGCCGATGCGCTTGCCCTGCGCGCCAGTAAACGCGCCGCTTTCGTGGCCGAATAGTTCGGCTTCAAACAACTGCTCGGGGATGGCGGCGCAGTTGAGCGCGACAAAGGGTTTCTTCGACCGAGGGCCAAAATCATGCAGGCAACGGGCGACCATTTCCTTGCCGCTGCCGGTCTCGCCGCGGATCAGTACGTTGACCGGCAGGCTCGCCAGGTCCAGCACCTGGCGGCGCAAGGTCTGCAAACCACGGGACACGCCGAGCAGGGTCGACTCCAACTGCGCGCGATGATCGGCCTGTTGATGCAGGCGGCGGTTCTCCAGGATCAGCCCGCGTTTGTCCAGGGCGCGGCGCAGGCTGTTGAGCAGGGCATCGGGGCTGAAGGGTTTTTCCAGGAAGTCGTAGGCCCCGTCGCGCATGGCCTCAACCGCCATCGGTACATCGCCGTGGCCGGTGAGCAGGATGACCGGTAAATCGGCATCGCGGCGCTGTACCTCGGCCAGCAGTTCGAGCCCGCTGAGTCCGGGCATGCGCACATCGCTGAGGATCACGCCGGGGAAATCCTTGGGCAATTGCGCCAGGCATTCTTCGGCGCGGCTGAACAACTGCACCTCGAACCCCGAGAGGCTCAGCCACTGCTCGACGGCCGTGCGGATGCTGGCTTCGTCATCGACCACAATCACCGCGTTCAACATAGGTCGGGCGTCTCCAGCGCGATAGGCAGGGTCAGGGTAAATACCGCGCCGTCGCCGCGATTGCTGGCGATCAGGCGCCCACCCAATTCGTGCACGATAGCGTAGGACACCGCCAGCCCCAAGCCGAGGCCATCACCCACAGGCTTGGTGGTGAAGAACGGGTCGAACACGCTGTTCAGGTGCTCGTCGGCAATCCCGCCGCCGCTGTCGCTGACGGTCAGTCGCCACAGTTGTTGGTCGGCATGCAGGCGGATCTCCAGGCGTTTGCGCGGTTTGTCGGCCATGGCGTCGAGGGCGTTGCGCAGCAGGTTGATCAGGACCTGTTCCAAGCGGATGGCATCGCCGCGCACCCAGGCGGGGCGGGTCAGGTCCAGCACCACGCCGATGGATTCATCGCGCAGGCGCGCATCGAGCAGGTGCAGCGACTGGTCGACCACGGTGGCCAGGTCCAGGCGTTCACGCAAACCACTGGGGCTTTTGCGCGCGAAGGTCTTGAGGTGGCCGGTGAGGGCGGCCATGCGCGTGAGCATGTCGTCCAGTGGCGTGAGCGCCTGGTAGGCGTCGTCGACACGACCGTGATCCAGCAGCAGGCGCAACGTGGCCAATTGCATGCGTTGGGCGGTGAGTGGCTGATTGATTTCGTGGGCGAGGGCGGCGGACATCTGTCCCAGCGCCGCCAATTTGGCCGATTGCACCAAGCCATCCTGGGCGGTACGCAGCGCCTGGGTGCGTTCTTCCACCAGTTGCTCAAGTTCTTCGCGACTGCGCTGGCGCAAGCGGGCCAGGCGCCAGCGTTGGGTCAGGAACAGCACCAGGAACACCAGCGCCAGCCAGGAGCCGGCGGCAGCCAGGCCAGCGTTACGTTGATCTTCAAAGGCGAACTGCGGTTTGCGCAGCAGGTGCAAGGTCCAGCCTTCGGCCTTCAACGGCAGGGATTCCCAGATGTAATTGGCACTGCCATCCGGGCCGTTGACGCGCATCAGGTGGCTGTTTTCGTCGAAGCGTTGCAGGGTGCTGGTTTCGAGTGCCTGCAGATGTTTCTTGTCGTATTGGCGTGTGGCTTTCAGCTCGGCAAGGTCGCTGGCCGACAACGGTCGCAGGTTGCGATAACGCCAACCGGGTTGATTGGCGATGAACACAATGCCACGCGCATCACTGACCAGCAGCAGGTCATTGCCTTGGGCCCACTCACGTTCAAGTTCGGGGAACTCAAGCTTGACCACCATCGCGCCGAGGAACTGTTCGTGTTCATCGACCACCGCGCTGGAGAGGAAGTAACCGGGTATGCCGGTGGTCACGCCCACCGCGTAAAAGCGCCCAGTGCCCTGACTCAAGGTTTGGCTGAAATAAGGGCGAAACGCGTAGTTGTGGCCCACATAACTGCTGGGCAGGTTCCAGTTGCTGGCGGCCACGGCCAGGCCGGTGCGGTCCATCAATTCCAGGGTGGATGACTGCGCCGCGCCGTTGATGCGCTCCAGCTTGCGGTTGAGCAGATCCTGGGTCGCGGTATCCAGCGGGCCCTTCAAGGCATTGATCATCTCCGAGTCCAACGCCAGCACGGCGGGCAGGGCGCGGTAGCGTTCGATCAGGGTATGCAGCGAGTTGGCGTACAGCGCAAGCTGCTGATTGGCGCGGGCGGCGTCGTCCACCAGGGCCTGGCGTTCGGCGTGGCGCGTGGCCAAGGCCGCGGCCAGTAGCGCGCCAGCGATGATCAGCAGGGAATAGAAGGTCAGGCGCAGGGGGCGAGGGATGACGATCATACGGTGATGGGCAGGCACGGTAAGGGAGTGCACCATACCATGTGCCATAAAAAAGGCGACTGGGCCATGGCCACAGTCGCCTTTATGTTTGCAGGGGAAGCGCTTACTGCACTTCTACCGCCAGGCTTTCACTGATCTTTTTCTGCCAGATGGCAGGACCGGTGATGTGCACGGATTCGCCTTTGCTGTCGACAGCAACGGTGACCGGCATGTCCTTCACGTCGAACTCGTAGATCGCTTCCATGCCCAGTTCGGCGAAGGCAACAACACGCGACTTCTTGATGGCTTGCGCCACCAGGTAAGCGGCGCCGCCCACGGCCATCAGGTACACGGCCTTGTGGTCCTTGATCGCTTCGATCGCAGTCGGGCCGCGCTCGGATTTGCCGATCATGCCCAGCAGGCCGGTTTGCTCGAGGATCTGACGGGTGAACTTGTCCATCCGCGTCGCGGTGGTCGGGCCGGCTGGGCCAACCACTTCTTCGCGCACTGGATCAACCGGGCCGACGTAGTAGATGAAGCGACCCTTGAGGTCCACCGGCAGGGTTTCGCCCTTGTTCAGCATCTCGACCATGCGCTTGTGCGCGGCGTCGCGACCGGTGAGCATCTTGCCGTTGAGCAACACGGTTTCGCCCGGCTGCCAGCTCTGCACTTCTTCCGGAGTCAGGGTATCTAGGTTGACGCGACGGGCCGATGGGCCAGCTTCCCAGACGATTTCCGGGTAGGCGTCCAGCGGTGGCGCTTCCAGCGAGGCCGGGCCCGAGCCGTCGAGCACAAAGTGCGCGTGACGGGTGGCGGCGCAGTTGGGGATCATGCACACCGGCAAGGACGCTGCGTGGGTCGGGTAGTCCATGATCTTCACGTCGAGCACGGTGGTCAAGCCACCCAGGCCCTGGGCGCCGATGCCCAGTTGGTTGACCTTCTCGAACAGCTCCAGGCGCATCTCTTCGATACGGTTCTGCGGGCCGCGCTTTTTCAGCTCGTGGATGTCGATGGATTCCATCAACACTTCCTTGGCCATGACGGCGGCTTTCTCGGCGGTGCCGCCGATGCCGATGCCGAGCATGCCCGGTGGGCACCAGCCGGCGCCCATGGTCGGAACGGTCTTCAATACCCAGTCAACGATCGAGTCGGACGGGTTGAGCATCGCCATTTTCGACTTGTTCTCGGAACCGCCGCCCTTGGCTGCCACGTCCACTTCCACGGTGTTACCCGGGACGATGGAGTAGTGGATCACCGCCGGGGTGTTGTCCTTGGTGTTCTTACGCGCGCCTGCCGGGTCGGCCAGGATCGAGGCACGCAGGACGTTTTCCGGCAGGTTGTAGGCGCGACGCACGCCTTCGTTGATCATGTCGTCCAGGCCCATGGTAGCGCCATCCCAACGCACGTCCATGCCCACGCGCACGAACACGGTAACGATACCGGTGTCCTGGCAGATCGGGCGATGGCCGGTGGCGCACATGCGCGAGTTGATCAGGATCTGGGCGATGGAGTCACGGGCCGCTGGCGATTCTTCGCGCAGGTAGGCTTCGTGCATGGCCTGGATGAAATCCACGGGGTGGTAGTAGGAAATGAATTGCAGGGCGTCGGCAACGCTCTGAATCAGGTCGTCTTGCTTGATCACGGTCATGAGTCGCGCTCCTCTATAAGGGAACATTCAATAAAGGTGGGCTCAGTGTTGCATCGGTCGGCTGAGCTCACCTTTCCAAGGCACGCCAAAGTGGTGCAGGCGCGACGCTAAAAAGGCGCGGCAGTATAACCCGGCTCGGTGGCCGATACACCCGACTATGGTCATGAATGCCTGGCTCGATTGGGTTGTAGGAGCGAGCTTGCTCGCGAAAAACTTGAATTTGATGGGTTTCGTCAGGCACCCCGCGTTATCGTTAGCGATCTTCGCGAGCAAGCTCGCTCCTACAGGTGAGAGTTATATGCCTGAACTGTATGTCGGCGAACGCCATTGGTCGGTAACGACCGGCAGCAACCTGCTGGATGCCTTGAACGAGGCAGGTGTGGCCGTGCCTTACAGTTGTCGCGCCGGCAGTTGCCATGCGTGTCTGGTGCGATGCCAGGGAGAGATCGAGGACAAGCAGCCCGAGGCCTTGAGCCCGGCGCAACGTCAGGACGGCTGGCGCTTGGCGTGTCAGTGCCAGGTGAGCGGGGACCTGCGCGTCGAAACCTTTGATCCTACGCGTGATGGGTTGCCGGCCCAGGTGGTGGGTATCGATTGGTTGAGCCCGAGTGTGCTGCGCCTGCGCCTGCAACCCGAGCGAGGCCTGCGCTACCGGGCTGGGCAGCATCTGGTGTTGTGGGCGGGACAAGTGGCGCGGCCCTATTCCCTGGCGAGCTTGCCCCAGGATGACCCATTCCTGGAGTTTCACCTCGATTGCCGTCTGCCTGGCGAATTCAGTGATCTTGCCCGCCAGTTGCAGCTGGGCGACCGTTTGCGGCTGGGCGAACTGCGCGGCGGCGCGCTGCAATACGATCCCGACTGGCAAAGCCGACCGCTGTGGCTACTGGCGTCCGGCACCGGCCTTGGCCCTCTTTGGGGCGTGTTGCGAGAGGCCTTGCGCCAGGATCATCAGGGCGACATCCGCGTGATTCACCTGGCCCATGATACTGAGGGGCATTACCTGGCCGAACCCTTGGCGCTGCTGGCCGCACAGCATCCCAACGTGACGGTGGGGCTGTGGACGGCGGCGCAGGCAACCCAGGCATTGGCGCAACTGCGGCTTGTTTCGCGGCAAACTCTGGCTTTACTCTGCGGGCACCCGGCCAGTGTCGAGGCGTTTTCCAAGCGTCTGTTCCTGGCGGGACTGCCGCGTAATCAACTGCTGGCCGATGTGTTCCTGCCCCGTGGTTGAGCGCTGAACTCTACAGCCGCGAGATTCGCCATGACCGATGCCATCCTGCAACACCGCGAACGCGGGTTGCTGACCTTGCAGCTCAATCGCCCCGACAAGAAAAACGCCCTGACCCGCGCCATGTACACGCAATTGGCCGAGGCACTGGAGCAGGCCGATGCGGATGAGGACATCCGCTGCGTACTGATCCAGGGCAGCAGTGAATGCTTCACTGCCGGCAACGACATCGGCGATTTTCTCGAACAGCCGCCCAGCGATCTCGACAGCCCACCGTTTTATTTCATGAAAAGCCTGCTCAACTGCCGCAAACCGGTGATTGCCGCCGTGGCGGGCGTTGCGGTGGGTATCGGGACAACCCTGTTGCTGCATTGCGATCTGGTATACATCAGCCGCGATGCGCGGTTGCGCATGCCGTTTGTCAACCTGGGGCTGTGCCCGGAGTTTGGGTCGAGCCTGATTCTGCCGAGGTTGTTGGGGCACGCAAAGGCTGCGGAATTATTGTTGCTGGGCGAGGGCTTTACCGGCGAACAGGCGGCAGCCTGGGGGATTGCCACCGAGGCGTTGGGCAGCGGTGAGGCGGCGTTGGCCAAGGCGCGGGAAGTGGCTGAGCGTTTCGAAACCCTGGCGCCGGGGGCGGTGCAGGTGACCAAGCAATTGATGAAAAGTGTTGATCGTGAGCAGTTGCGGCAGGTGATCGAGGAGGAGGGGGCGCTGTTTACCCATCGCTTGAGATCGCCTGAGGCGATTGCGGCGTTGTCGGGGTTCATCACCCGGCGCTGATCAACATGTGGGAGCGGGCTTGACCGAGTTCGACACGAACTCTTGAAATGCAAAAAAGCCCCGCCATTCACATGGCGGGGCTTTTGTTTTTCAGCGTGTCACTCAGACCTGCGGGTCGCCCACGTGCAGGATCTTCATGCCATTGGTGCCACCGGTGGTGTGGTAGCTGTCGCCCTTGGTCAGGATGACCCAGTCGCCTTTCTCTACGACGCCACGCTTGACCAGCTCGTCGATCGCCTTCTGGCTGACTTCGTTCGGTGCCAGCGAAGCCGGATCGAACGGAACGGTGTACACGCCACGGAACAGCGCGGTGCGCGCCTGGGCTTCACGGTGCGGGGTGAACGCGTAGATCGGCACCGAGGAACGGATGCGCGACATGATCAACGGCGTGTAGCCACTTTCGGTCAGCGCGATGATCGCCTTCACACCGGGGAAGTGGTTCGCGGTGTACATGGCAGCCAGGGCGATGCTCTGGTCGCAGCTTTCGAACTCTTTGCCGATGCGGTGGCTGGAGGTCTTGCTGGTCGGGTGCTTTTCAGCGCCGAGGCAGATACGTGCCATGGCTTGCACGGCTTCCAGCGGGTACGGGCCGGCGGCGCTTTCGGCCGAGAGCATCACGGCGTCGGTGTAGTCGAGCACGGCGTTGGCCACGTCGGACACTTCGGCGCGGGTCGGCATCGGGTTCTGGATCATCGACTCCATCATCTGGGTCGCCACGATCACTGCCTTGTTGTGGCGGCGAGCGTGCAGGATGATCTTCTTCTGGATACCGATCAGCTCGGCGTCACCGATTTCCACGCCCAGGTCGCCACGGGCAACCATCACCGCGTCGGAAGCCTTGATCAGGCCGTCGAGGGTTTCGTCATCGGCCACGGCTTCGGCGCGTTCGATCTTCGCCACCAGCCAGGCAGTACCACCGGCTTCGTCGCGCAGCTTACGGGCGTATTCCATGTCGGCGGCGTCGCGCGGGAAGGACACGGCGAGGTAGTCCACTTCCATTTCGGCGGCGAGCTTGATGTCGGCCTTGTCTTTTTCCGTCAGGGCTGGTGCGGTCAAGCCACCCCCACGACGGTTGATGCCTTTGTGGTCGGACAGCGGACCACCGATCAGCACGACGCAGTGCAGTTCGGTCGGGGTCGCGGTTTCGACGCGCATTACTACGCGGCCATCATCCAGCAGAAGCTCGTCGCCGACGCCGCAGTCCTTGACCAGATCCGGATAGTCGATACCCACGACCTGCTGGTTGCCTTCGGTCAGCGGGTGGCTGGTGGAGAAGGTGAATTGATCACCGATCTTCAGCTCGATCCGCTTGTTGGTGAATTTGGCGATACGGATTTTCGGGCCTTGCAGGTCACCCAGCAGAGCGACGAAGCGGCCGTGCTTGGCGGCCAGGTCACGCACCAGCTTGGCGCGAGCCTTGTGCTCGTCCGGGGTGCCGTGGGAGAAGTTCAGACGGGCAACGTCCAAACCAGCCAGAATCAGCTGTTCGAGGACTTCCGGCGAGTTGCTGGCCGGGCCAAGGGTGGCGACGATTTTGGTACGACGGACGGACATGCACAGACTCCTGAGTTCAAGCGCTGGAGAAGGCTACTATGCTCTTTCGTTGTAGTCATTGTTCGTTTGCACTACTTATCGATGATTGACTTGTTTTCGCTGCGGCTGAATACGAACATCCTTGAAGATTTTCGACGAGGGGTCGATACACTGCACAAGACAGGAGAACCCTCATGCGAATTTTGCTCATTGCTGCCCTGGCCGTCAGTGTTGTCGGCTGCACCCGTTGGTCGATGGATCACCATCTGAACAATGCCTACCGCGCCTACAAGGTCGGTGACTGCGAGCGCGTTACCCTGGAATTGTCCCAGGTCGACCGTGAAAGTCGCACCCGACGTTATGTGCAGCCGGAAGTCTCGATGTTGCGCGGTCAGTGCCTGGAACGGCAAAAGCTGTTCGTCGACGCGGTACAGACCTATCAATTCATTATCAATCAATACCCATCGAGCGAGTACGCCTACCGCGCCCGCGCGAGGCTCGACACCCTGCAACAACTGGGGCATTACCCTGGTGCAAGCGTCGCGCAACCGCGACCAGCTTCTTTGTGATGATATTCGTCATTCCATAACTGGCCCGTTGCCAGTCTTGGGCTATTCTTTGAATGTTCATTTGTATAAGTTCTATGCAAATGGATGTGGGGCCCCGGACTGGGTGGCTGTCTAGCGGCAGGCAATTGCCTGTTGTCGCACCGAGATCCAAGGAGAGCGGGCGTATTACCCGTTCCGAATCACTGGCACGGCCGCAGTCATGGCCATTGGATGGCGATCTCACCATGTTTACCGACCGACGGATCGAGCGGCATCAGCTTCCTTGTTTTTTGCAAGTGTTTAATCGTCTTACCGACAAGCCCATCGGCTTTTTGGGAAATGTCTCTGAAGATGGACTGATGTTAATCAGCCAACTGCCCATGATGGTCGACGTGGATTTTGAGCTGCGTTTGAAGATTCCGGCGGCTGACGGCACCTTCCATCCCATTGATCTCACGGCGAGCTGCCTATGGAGTCATGAGGATGTAAACCCCCAGCACTATGATTCCGGGTTCAGGGTGCTGCAGGCACCTGAGGAATATGAGCAGTTGATCAACGTCTTATTGCATTACTTCAGCTTTGATCCTTTGCAGGCTTCGGCTTAGATAAAGAGTTGGCGGGCACTTTTCAGAGCACGCCAGCTTTCTTCCACCCCAGGTAGCGCGTGACCAACGCCGGTCCCAGTTCAGACGGCAAACTGTCCAATAGGGACAGGCCTTGGGCGCTGAGTCGGTCGTGCAGTTCGTTGCGGGTATTCAGGTAGTCGATGGTGCCGCTGTAGGCCAAGGCTTCGGGCAAGGTTTGTACGGGGGCTTGGCGCAGTCGATCGAGCGCTTCCTCGCGCAGGCTGACCACCAGCACCCTGTGTTGACGACTGATACGCTTGACGGCAGCCAGCAGTGTTTCATCATCCTCATCCCGCAGGTTGGTTATCACGATCACCAATGCGCGCCGTTTCTGCCGAGCCAGCAACTCGCTTGCTGCAGCCTGATAGTCAGCAGTCCGTCGAGTGGTATCCAGGTCGTATACCGCGTTGAGCAACAGGTTCAATTGGCTACTGCCTTTGACCGGCGCCAGGTAGCGTGGCTGGTCACCGGCAAAGGTGCACAGTCCTACCGCATCCCCCTGGCGCAACGCGACGTAGCTGAGCAGCAGGCAGGCATTCAGGGCATGGTCAAAGTGAGACAGTTCGTCATCCTGGCTACGCATGCGGCGGCCGCAATCGAGCATGAACACGATCTGTTGGTCGCGCTCATCCTGGTATTCACGAGCAATGGGTGTGCGTTGCCGGGCGGTGGCCTTCCAGTCGATCTGCCGTAGGCTGTCCCCTTCGCGAAACTCGCGCAACTGGTGAAATTCCAGTCCCAAGCCGCGCCGCTGGCGTTGGCGTACACCCAGTTGGCTCAGCCAGTTGTCCACGCCCTGGAGTTGGGCGCCGTACAGACGGGCGAAGTCTGGGTAGACGCGGGTGGTATCGCTCACTTCGATCAGTCGTCGTGCTGACCACAGGCCCATGGGGCTGGGCAGGTGAATTTCACAGCGGCCGAAATTGAAATGCCCGCGTCGCAAGGGGCGAAGGCGATAACCCAGTTCACTGCGTTCACCGGGGCGCAGGTCTATGGATTGGGGCATGTGCTCGACGGACAACCCGTCAGGGACATGATCGAACACCTGCACGCTCAGTGCCTGCGCAAAGTCATGCTCTAGAACCAGGCGGATTTCTCCCCAGCGGCCCAGTGCCAGGCTTCCGGGCATTTGCCGTTGCACGCGGGGCGAAGGGCGGTTACGCAGACGCATCGCATCCAGCAGCGCGAGCAGTAACAGTGCCAGTAGCAGCCCCCATGCGATGGCGTACAAGGTGTCGGGCAACTTGAACTGCAACGCTGCCGCAGTGCCCAGCACGATGCCCAAGCCCAGCAATACGCCCAGCCAGTTCAACAGCAGACGGGTCGGTTTCATGGGCGAGTCATTGCCGAGGCGCCGGGATCTGATCGAGCAGTTGCTTGAGCACCTGGTCGACTTCCAACCCATCGATATCCAGCTCTGGCGCGATACGTACCCGATGGCGCAGTACTGCCAAGGCACAATCCTTGATGTCGTCCGGCGTGACGAATTCGCCGCCGCGCAACAAGGCACGGGCGCGCGCGCCGCGCACCAGATCGATGGACGCCCGCGGGCCGGCACCGATGGCCAGCCCCGGCCAACTGCGGGTGGCGCGCGCCAGCCGTACGGCATAGTCGAGCACTTGTTCGTCGAGTGCCAGCTCACTGGCTATCTGCTGAAGCTGCAGCACATCTTCGGCCAGCAGTACCGTGCGCAAGGGTTGTACATCCAGCATGTCGGCCCGAGACGAGCGCGTGACTTCACGCACCATGTCCAGTTCTTGCTGCGCATCGGGGTAATCCATGCGCACCTTGAGCATGAAGCGATCCAGCTCCGCTTCCGGCAGGGGGTAAGTACCTTCCTGTTCAATAGGGTTCTGGGTCGCCAGCACCATGAACGGTTGGCCGATGGGCAACGCCTCGCCTTCGAGGGTGACTTGCCGTTCCTGCATCGCTTCGAGCAACGCGGCCTGGGTCTTGGCCGGGGCACGGTTGATTTCGTCGGCCAGCAACAAATGGGTGAACACCGGCCCTTTGCGCAGCTTGAACTGTTCGGTGTGCAGGTCATACACGGCGTGGCCTGTGACATCGCTGGGCATCAGGTCCGGGGTGAACTGGATGCGCGCGAAATCGCCCTCAAAGCAGCGTGCCAGGGCACGCACCAGCAGGGTTTTACCCAGACCCGGTACACCTTCGAGCAGCACATGCCCGCCGGCGATCAGCGCGGTCAGGACATCGTTGATCACCGGGTCCTGGCCAATCACCGCTTTGCGCAACTCATTGCGCAGGGCTTGGGCTTGCCCGCTGGCGCGTTGCACGGTTTCGCGGGTCAAGGCAGTGGCGCTTGGAAATTCACTCATAGGGCATTCCTGAGGGTTTGCAGGCACGCCACCTGACGGCTGAAATCGGCGCTGGAAAGCCGTTTCTCCGGGAGTGGGCCAAGGGCCTGGCTGATGATGTGAAAGGGTTGGCGCGTCAGGTGTTCAAGCGCCCGGCACTGTTCTGCATTGTCGAGGTGTTCAAAGCCGGGGTGACGGTGCCGGGCCGCGCGCAGGATATCGCGCTGCAAGGCATGCAGTAGTGTGCCCTGGCCGCTGCGGCGCAACAGGAAGTCAGCGCTGGCTTTGAGGTGTTCCTGCAATTGACGACGTGCATGGTCTGCGGGTTTACGTACCGGGCCTTGACGTTGGCCCGCCCGCCAAAGAGCCAGGATGATCAAGGTAGCGAGTGCTACCAGAGCCTGGGGGAAGTACCGCATCAGCAAGGTGAACAGGTCGTCGAAGTCGGTGTTGAACAGCAAGGTCACGGCCTTGCCCTGGTTCAGGTACCACAGCAACCAGGCATTGTCGTACTTGGCGATGCTCGGGGTTTTCCACAGGTCGCTGTCGGTGATTACCGTGACGCTGCCTTCCCCGAGGTCGAGTTGCATCAGGTGGCTCGATCTTGCGCTGTTGGCAGAGAATTGGGCCAGGTGCCTGGGGTCGGTGAGATTGAAGTCTGTGTCGAAACTGAAGTAAGCCGATGGGTTTTCATTGTCGATGTAGAGTTTGGTGAGGTCCGGGGCTTTCTTTTTAAGTGCTTTGTTGCTGGACGGTGCAGGTTCCTCAGGCTCGTCACTCAAGGTCTGGTGGATATGCAAACCATCGAGCAACAGGTCGCCGCTTTTGCCAGTCTCTTCATCCCACAACGCCTCGGCCACCAGCAACAAATGGCCGCCGGATTTGGCCCAACCCAGCAGTTGCTCTACCTGGCGGGGTGACATGTTGCTGCGCTCGCCGAGCAGCAACAGGCTGTTGCCCTTGGCGGGCAGGGTAGCCAGCCGCTCCAGGCTATTGGCGCGCTCAACGGTCAGGCCTTGTTGGCGTAGAAAGTGTTCGGCTGCCAGGTAGGGGTTGGCCAGGGCTTCTGGAGAAGGGCCGCGATCCACCACCTCATCGTAGGGAATTGCCTTGCTCCATGCGTAGTAACCACCCGCTCCAAGCAGGCACGCCAGCAAGAGTCCCGCCCACAGTAAAGGCCGGTTCATGGATTGCTCCCCCGGCTGAACAGGGTGCGCCAATCACTGCATAGCTGTTGCTGGACTAAAGGGGGAGGTAGGCGATGGCCGTAGGCGAGGTTTTGCCAATGCCTGGTCAAGTCGTCGCTGAACGCCAGCAGTTGTGGTTGTTGCAACTGGTTGACCCGTTCCAGGATCTGGCCTTCGGTGTCAGCGCTTTTCAGCGGCATGTTGAAGTCATGCAGCAGCCGGCTGAGCAGGCCGCGATATAGCAGGCCAAGGGCTTCCCTTGGCTGGGTGGGCCACAGGTGTTCGGCGGCACTGGCAATATCGTCGGGCAACGTCTCGAGGCCTAGCTCAAGGCCGAACAATTGCGCGGGGGTAACTTTGAGATCTTGTGGCTTGCGTAGCCTGCGTCGGCTGACAAACGTGCGCAACCACTCACGATAGCGCCATACCAGCGTGATCAATGCACCGACAATAAGTCCCCACAGCAGCACCTCCAAACCTTGGGCGATGTGCTTGAAGGTATTGCTGTTGAGGTTGTCCAGCAATGCCTTCAGCCAGTCCGGAAGCTTACCGTCGCGGTGAGCCTTGTTTTTAACAGGCGGCTTGTCTTCGCCAAAGCGATAGCGCGTGACGGTTTCCGGATTTTTGAAGGGGGGCTTTTCCATCAGGGACTTGATGGATTGGCTTGCGTCCTGGGTGGCTAGCGGTTTTTGTGAGGGGGATGACTCTGCCATGGCAGGCGGGCTGAATGGCAGCAGCGACAGGCCCATCATCAGTAATAACAACGGCACCACGTTGCTCAGGCGCTGACGAAGACGGCGGAAGACCAACTCCAGGTCCCAGGCCTCTAATACCGTGCGGCGATTCAGGTAGAGGCTGAAACCGCAGGCTACATAGATAGGTTCCCAAAACACCAGGATTACGGCGTAGAAGGCATTGCTCAGGTGTTCCAGCCACAAGCCTTCCGAGCTTGTCGCCAGTATCAGGCGTTGCCAATCCCAATCCGACTCGAGGTTCTGGGGAATGAACAGATAGAAAAGCGTCATGCAACCGAACCACAGTCCGATCTCCAGATGCACCCCGATGGTGGTCAACCAGCGTGCGGCGCCAGCGTTACGTTGCTGCAGCACGCCCAGGCGTTTTTGGCGAGCGGGGCCATCCAGGCCTTCAAGTTGGCTCACCGGCATCACAAAGCTGCGGCTCAGGCTGAGTCGCCGCCAGGTCAGGCTGGCCAACAGTTGGCCCTTGAGCAGTCGCGGCCACTGGCGAACAGCCTGCTTTATGCTGGGCGTTTCGCCAAACAATGCCTTGGAGAGGATATACAGTGGCAAGCGGTCAAAGGCTGGCTTGAGCCACCAGAACAGGAAAATCGCGGTGGACGGGTACTTCCACAGCAGTGCCGTGAGCGCGGCGAACACTGGCAGAGTCACCAACGCCCAACTGCTCATCAGGAGCAGGCGGTGCTCGCGGGCCATCAACACGCCAAGATCCATCGCCTCCCAGGCAGTGCGCGGGCGGATGACCACGCTGGCATCACTCAGGCGCATGGAGAGTCCTTCCGGCAAGGCTCAGGTAAGCGGCTACCAGAAGCCATAGTGCCGCGCCAACCAGGTACTTGATCCAGGGGGCTATCAGGGTGGCGGATGACCAATACGCTTCGATGAAGGCAGCGATCAACAGGAAGATCATTACTCCGCACAACATCTGCACGCTCTTGCGCGCCGCCAGCCGTAGTGACTCGCCGCGGGTCAACTGCCCGGGAGCGATCAGCGCCCAGCCCAGTTGCAAACCAGCGGCACCGGCGAGGGCGATGGCCGTCAGCTCGAACGCGCCATGCCCGATGACGAATGACCAGAAGGTCTGGCCGGAGCCGATTTCGGTCAGGTGCCCGGAGACCGCACCGATGACCAGGCCGTTGAAAATCAGAAAGAACACGCTGCCCAGGCCGAACAGCAAACCGGCGGCAAACGTCTGGAACGCGATACCGATGTTGTGCATCACGTAGTAGCCGAACATCATCCAGTCTTCGCTCGATGCGCGCTCAGCGGTGCGGCCCAGGCGGCTCGCATCGGGGTCATACATGCCCTGCATCTCTGCAACCTGCTGAGGGCTGACGATGCTGTAGATCAGGTCGGGAAACAGGTAGACCAGCAACGCGATACCTATCAGGCTGCCAAAGAACAGCAGGCTGGCTATCAGTACGAAACGCCACTGTTCCCGCACCAACCGGGGAAAGCCGGCAAGTACGAACCCCAGCACATTTGCGGTCAGTTGGCTGCGATGACGGTAGAGCTGTTGATGGCCGCGCAAGGCCAGTTGTTGCAAGGGGTCTACCAAATAGCTGCTGTAGCCGCGTTCCTGGGCCAGGGCCAGGTGCTGGCACAGACGCCGGTACTGATGAGGGAAGTCGGCCATGTCACTGGCTTTAACCTTGCCTTGCTCCAATTGTTGCAGGTATTGGGCAAAGGCCTGCCATTGAGGCTGGTGACGGCTTTCGAAAAGACTCTGCTTCATGTCGACCCCAACAGGCCACGGGCCACGCCGTTGAGTTGTTCCACGGCGCGGGCCGGGGATACGTGCAAGGGGGTGGCGAGAATCGAAGCCAACTCGTGAACGCGCTCCGTGGAAAGCTCACCCTGGCGTTCCGCAAAGCCAAGGATGGCCCGTTGTTCACTCAGATCCAGAGCGAAGGGCAAGCGTAGGGCGGCAGCTTGAGGAATCTTGGGACGCAGAAGCGGTTGCTCCCGGTAGATCACCAGTGTGCCGGCGGCCAGGTCGCCCAGGCGCTTGAAGTGAGGATGCTGCAGGCAACTGATCGCGCCGAGAAAGTAACCGAATGGCAGCATGTCGACAAACCGCAGCAAATTGCGGATCAGTGACGCGGACCAGCCGATCGGTGTGCCGTCATCGTGTACCACCCGCAACCCCATGACCTGTTTCCCAGGTGAGCATCCCTGGTTGAGTACTTCGAACAGCACCATGTACCACCAACTGATCAGGAACAGCAGCAGCGAACCCAGGCCGATGCCGACGTTGCCAAGCATGGCCAATGGCACCAGCAGAACGCCCATGACCACTGCGCGCACACCCAGGTCGAAGGCAAAGGCCAACACACGTGACGTCAGGCCGGCCGGGCGTAGGGGCAGCTCGATGCCCTCCGGGGTCTCGATCTGGTAGCGGGTATCCAATGGAGCTGACGGCATCGCGATCCTTGGCAGTGCAGAATGGCTGGGAGACACGGATGCTAGCAGTGTCGGCGGTGGAAGCAACCATTCAAGGTTTTGCTGGATGTTTGTACAGTTGATTTGGTGCTGGCCGTGGACGTCGTCCAGCGCCTAGACTTTGTCGATCTTCAGTACAGGAAAAGCCCGTGACCTCCATTTTCTGGTACGACTATGAAACCACCGGCATCAATCCGCGCAATGACCGCCCGCTTCAAGTAGCCGGCATTCGGACAGACCACGAACTCAATGAGATCGGCGAGCCGGTCAATCTTTATTGCCTGCCCAGCGACGATATCCTGCCCCATCCCATCGCCTGCGCGATTACCGGCATTACTCCCGCAATCCTCGCGGAAAAAGGCCTGGCCGAGGCCGATTTCATGACTCGGGTGCATGCTGAGCTGGCCGCCCCGGGTACGTGTGGCGCTGGGTACAACACCTTGCGATTTGACGATGAAATGACGCGCTACAGCCTGTACCGCAATTTCTTCGATCCTTACGCACGTGAGTGGCAGGGCGGTAACAGCCGCTGGGATCTGATCGACGTGATTCGCACGGCCTACGCCCTACGCCCGGAAGGCATTGAATGGCCGCAACAGGATGGGCGCGTCACGCTCAAACTGGAGCGCCTGACCGAAGCCAACGGTATCGACCATGGTCAGGCGCACGATGCTCTGTCCGACGTGCGAGCCACTATTGCCCTGGCCCGATTGGTTCGTGAGAAACAGCCCAAGCTGTTCAAGTGGCTGTTTCAACTGCGCAGCAAGCAGGCGGTGATGGACCAGGTGCGCTTACTGCAACCCATGGTGCACATCTCCGGGCGTTTTTCCGCCGAGCGTCATTATCTGGGCGTCGTAGTGCCACTGGCGTGGCACCCACGCAACCGAAATGCACTGATCGTCTGCGACCTCGGACTCGATCCTCAAGGGTTGCTGGACCTGGATGCAGATACCTTGCGCCAGCGCCTCTACACCCGTCGTGACGATCTTGCCGAGGGCGAGTTACCGGTCCCGCTCAAGTTGGTGCACATCAATCGCTGCCCCGTGGTTGCGCCCTTGAATGTGCTTCGGGCAGAAGATCGTGAGCGTCTGCACTTGGATATGAATCTTTATCAGGAGCGTGCCCTGCGGCTAACTGACGCACAGGAGTGTTGGCGCGATAAGTTGGCGGCTATTTATGCCGAGGAAGATTTCACCCCGAGTTCAGACCCGGAGCAACAGCTATACGATGGCTTTATCGGAGATCGTGATCGACGTTTATGTGAACAAGTCAGGATGGCCGAGCCTGCACAATTAGCTCGCCAGCAATGGCCTTTCGATGATCATCGGTTGCCTGAATTACTCTTCCGCTACCGAGCGCGTAACTTCCCCGATACCTTGAACAGTGAGGAGCAACAACGTTGGCAGCTTTTCTGTCAGCAACGTTTGACGGACCCGGAGTGGGGCGCGCCGAATACCCTTGCGGCATTTAAGCAGGCTAAACAAGAGTTTGCAGTTAGTGCGACACCTTTTCAGGCGGAGGTGCTTGAGCGGTGGCAGGAATATGCCGACTTGCTGGCACATAAGGTGAATCTGTAGTCGATCGTCACACATACACCGGCAATAAAAAACGCCAGCAGGCTGGCGTTTTTAATGTGTCGCGTATCAGGCGTAAGCCTGGCGAGGCTTAGCCCAGCAGGGTAGCCCAGCCTTCAACCACGTCACCGCCCCACTTGGCTTTCCACTCTTTCAAGGTTTTGTGGTTGCCACCTTTGGTTTCAATCACTTCGCCGTTGTGCGGGTTTTTGTACTGTTTGACTTTGCGAGCACGTTTGGTGCCGGTAGTTTTCACGGCGCCACGCGGTGCTTTAACTTTCGACTCTGGATCCAGCAGCGCGATGATGTCACGCAGGGATTTGGAGTATTCACCCATCAGGGCGCGCAGTTTGCCTTCGAATTCCAGCTCGGTTTGCAGTTTGTCGTCTTGGGACAGGTTCTTCAAACGGGCTTGCAGCTCTTTGATAGCTTCTTCGGTGGCACGGTATTCGTTGATCAGGGACATGTGGACTACCTTATGTAGAGCGCTGATTGAGAGGGACAGTGGCCCAATAATAGTCAGGCAGTTTACCCAAGTAAACATTTAAGCTCGCATTTATGTGAATTACATTGAATGTTTGTAGCATTGCTATGCATTCGAGTTAATTACTAGGGCGTAGGCCTTAAGATAATTCCCCTAAAATACGTGAACCTGCCATAGGGTGACGTACTAAATTCATATAAAGGTGGTAAAACCATAGGCTATTAAGGGACATGCCGTCGGCCGGCGATCAGAATAAGCGTCAACGAATACTGCAGTTTTCCTGCGCAATCGCTAGAATGGCGGCCTTTGCGAAGTTCTGGAGTTTTCCCCTAATGCGCACTTTTCGGCTGGTGATTGCTTGCCCGGACCGGGTTGGTATCGTTGCCAAAGTCAGTAACTTTCTGGCCTCCCACAACGGTTGGATCACCGAGGCGAGTCATCACTCGGACAATCTCAGCGGTTGGTTCTTCATGCGTCACGAGATTCGTGCCGATTCGCTGCCTTTTGGTCTTGATGCCTTCCGCGACGCATTTGCGCCGATCGCCGAAGAGTTTTCGATGACCTGGCATATCACCGACACCGAGCAGAAAAAGCGCGTGGTGTTGATGGCCAGCCGTGAATCCCACTGCCTTGCCGACTTGCTGCATCGCTGGCACAGCGATGAGTTGGACTGCGAGATCGCGTGTGTGATCTCCAACCATGACGACCTGCGCAGCATGGTCGAGTGGCATGGCATCCCGTATTACCACGTGCCGGTCAACCCGCAGGACAAGGAGCCGGCGTTCGCTGAGGTCTCACGCCTGGTCAAGCAGCACGAAGCCGACGTAGTGGTGCTGGCGCGCTACATGCAAATCCTGCCGCCGGAACTGTGCCGCGAATATGCTGGCAAGGTGATCAACATTCACCACAGCTTCCTACCGTCTTTCGTCGGCGCCAAGCCTTACCACCAGGCGTCCCTGCGTGGCGTGAAGTTGATCGGTGCTACTTGCCACTACGTCACCGAAGAGCTGGACGCCGGCCCGATCATCGAGCAAGACGTGGTGCGTGTCAGCCACAGCGACAGCATTGAAGACATGGTGCGTTTCGGCCGTGACGTCGAGAAGATGGTGCTGGCCCGTGGCCTGCGTTACCACTTGGAAGACCGCGTGCTGGTGCACGGCAACAAGACCGTCGTGTTCTGATCGAACTGTTGTGATTGAAGAATGAAGGGCCTGGGCGTTAAATCGTCCCAGGCCCTTTTTCTTTATGCTGCCGAGGAGTGAGTCATGAGTGATCCGCTGGACAAAGCCACCTCAAAAGCCCCCGCCACATTAGGGGAGGGGTGTTTGAGTCGATACGACCCGGATGACCTGAGCAGCGAGGACGGCACCGAATTTCCCGGTGCCGCCGAACTGTGGGAGCAGGAGCAGGAGCAGGAGCAGGCCAAGTCCGAGCCCAAGGACGCCTGATCAGATCCGGAAACTGCCAACCAATTGTTTCAACCGTGCCGCCTGTTGTTCCAGGTCGGCACAAGCACGCAGCGTCGATTGCAGGTTTTCCACACCTTCCTGATTGAGGGTGTTGATCTCGGTAATGTCCATGTTGATCGACTCCACCACCGAAGTCTGTTCTTCAGTGGCGGTGGCGACTGACTGGTTCATACCATCAATTTCGCCGATGCGCTGGGTCACGCTATTCAGGCGTTCGCCGGCCAGGTTGGCGATGTCGACGCTTTCAAGACTATGGCGCTGGCTATCACCCATGGTGCTGACCGAGTCCCGCGCGCCGACTTGCAGCTCTTCAATCATCTTCTGCACTTGTTGCGCCGATTCCTGAGTGCGATGTGCCAGGTTGCGCACCTCATCTGCGACTACCGCAAACCCACGTCCGGCTTCCCCGGCACGGGCTGCTTCGATGGCAGCGTTCAATGCCAGCAGGTTGGTTTGCTGGGAAATGCTGGTGATCACTTCGAGGATCTGCCCGATGTTCACCGTTTTGCTATTGAGCGCTTCGATGTTGCTGCTGGAAGCGCTGATCATCGAAGACAACTGGTTCATCGCCTTGATGTTGCGTTCCACCACCTGTTGGCCATCCTCAGCCAGGTGACGTGCATCGCTGGCCTGATGGGAGGCTTGCGCCGCATTGCGCGCGATTTCCTGGGCCGCAGCGCCCAGCTCATTGATGGCCGCCGCGACGCTGTTGGTGCGATTGGCCTGCTCATCGGAATTGACCATCGACGAGTTGGAGGCACTGACGACCCGCAGTGCCACCTCGTTGACCTGTTCGGTGGCCGAAGACACTTCACGAATCGACGTATGAATACGCTCCACGAAGCGGTTGAAGGCATTACCCAGCGTGCCGAACTCATCGTGATTCTGGATGGTCAGGCGACGGGTCAGGTCGCCCTCGCCATCGGCGATGTCCTGCATGGCGCGGGTCATTACATGCAGCGGTTGCAACAAGATACGGATCAGCATGCCGAGCAGGGCAATGATGATCACCACTGCAATGAGCGTGGCGATGACCGCTGAGGTGCGGAACTCGCTGAGCATGGCGTAGGATTTGTCTTTATCGACTGAAATACCGAGGTACCAGTTCACCGAGGGCAGTCCCTTGATCGGTGTAAAGGTCACGATGTTGTCTTTGCCGTTGGCCTCGACTTCGCTGAAGTCGGCGCTGATCTTCGGCGTATTTTTCGGATACACGTCGGCCAGGGTCTTCATCACCAGATTTTTGTCCGGATGTACCAATACTTTGCCGTCGGCGCTGACCAGGAACGCGTAACCCATGCCGCCGAAGTTCAGCGCGCCGATGTTATCCACCAGGGTTTGCAGGCTCAGGTCCCCACCGACCACACCAATGCTCTGGGTGCCTTGGGTGCTGGGAGTGGCAACGGAAATGATCAACTTGCCGGTGGCCGCATCAATATACGGCTCGGTCAGGGTTGAACCGTTGCTGCTCTGGGCGCCCTTGTACCAAGGGCGGACACGCGGGTCGAAACCGTCTGGCATCTTGGTGTCTGGGCGGATGGTAAAGGCGCCTTTGCTGTCGCCGACGTAGGTCGCCATGAAGGAAGACGTCAGGGTTTTCTGTTCCAGCAGGCCAGCAACCGCGGACGGTTCGGGGTTGATGGCGATGTTTTGTGCGGCGTTTTCCACCAGGGCAATGCGCCCGGTTAGCCAGGTTTGAATGTTGCTGGCGGTCACATCGCCCATTTCATGCAGGTAGTTGTTGAGATCGTCGCGAATCGCGTTGCGTTGCAGGTAGTCGTTGTAGAGGGTAAACAGCGCAAATGCGGCAATGACGATAAGGGAGGCTGCAAGCAGGATTTTGTGGCTGAAGCGCAGATTTTTATTCATGGCTTGTAGGGTCCGCTAAGGTCTTAATATCCGAAGCGCGTCCTTATGGGAGGCGCAAAATGGCAGCGTCAAAAAAGGTGTGATACTTCTTGTGATGGTTCCGGTGGTCCCTGTGGGAACTATCTGACCTATTTTTGGACTTTGTGGGTCTCACACTTCTCTGTATCGACCTGGCCGCACTAAAGATTAACCATGGGTGACGAAATGCCTGACTCCTCGCAACTCCTAATCGGCGCCGGCCTCGACGGCCAGCCCATCGCCCAGGCCATGCGCCTGGCCAATCGTCACGGGTTGATCGCCGGCGCCACCGGCACCGGCAAGACCGTCACGCTGCAACGCCTGGCCGAAGCTTTCAGTGACGCCGGCGTAGCGGTGTTTGCGGCGGATATCAAGGGCGACTTGTGCGGCCTGGGCGCTGCGGCGAACCCGCAGGGTAAGGTGGCCGAGCGCATCGCCGGCATGCCGTTCCTCAATTACACGGCCAAGGCTTACCCAGTCACGCTGTGGGATATCCACGGGCAGTCCGGCCATCCATTGCGCACTACCATCAGTGAAATGGGCCCGTTGTTGCTCGGCAGCCTGTTGGAACTCACCGATAGCCAGCAGTCGGCGCTTTACGCGGCGTTCAAGGTGGCCGATCGCGAAGGCTTGTTGTTGCTGGACCTCAAGGACCTCAAGGCATTGCTCAACCATCTGCGCTATCACCCGGAGTTGCTGGGTGAAGACGCGGCGCTGATGACCACCGGTTCCAGCCAGGCACTGTTGCGACGCCTGGCAGTGCTGGAGCAGCAGGGCGCTGAAGCCTTGTTTGGTGAGCCGGCCCTGCAGTTGGAAGATATCCTGCAGCCTACCGGTGAGGGGCGTGGTCGCATCCATCTGCTGGACGCCAGCCGCTTGGTGCATGAGGCGCCGAAGGTGTATGCGACGTTCCTGTTGTGGCTGTTGGCGGAGTTGTTCGAGCAACTGCCCGAGCGCGGTGACGCTGACAAACCGCTGCTCGCGCTGTTTTTCGATGAGGCGCATTTGCTGTTCGCTGACACGCCCAAAGCGTTGCAGGAGCGTCTGGAGCAGGTGGTGCGGCTGATCCGCTCCAAGGGTGTTGGCGTGTATTTTGTCACGCAATCCCCAGGCGACCTGCCGGACAGCGTGCTGGCCCAACTCGGCCTGCGTATCCAGCACGGCCTGCGGGCGTTTACCACCAAGGAACAGAAGTCCTTGCGCGCCGTAGCCGACGGTTTTCGGCCGAACCCGGCCTTTGATGCCCTTTCGGTACTGACCGAGCTGGGCACGGGCGAGGCTTTAGTGGGAACACTGCAGGAAAAGGGGACGCCGGAAGTCGTGCAGCGCGTCCTGGTCGCACCGCCGCAATCGCGGATCGGCCCGCTCAGCGCAGCCGAGCGGGCGGCATTGGTGGCCAGTTCGCCGTTGCTGGGCCGGTATGACAAGCCGATTGATCGGGAATCCGCATATGAAGTGCTGATGGCACGCAAAGAGCTTGGGTCAACCGAAGAGGGCAAACCGGCCGCTGAGGAGCCCAGCTTTACGGACAAGGCCGGGGCGTTCCTTGGCACAACCGCAGGCAAGGCGTTGAAGTCCGCGATGCAGCAAGCCGCCAATCAGATGGGGCGGCAACTGGTGCGTGGCTTGTTGGGGTCGTTATTGGGCGGCAGCAAGCGCAAATAGCGAGTCAGGGCTTGGGCTTGGCGTGGGCCGCCAGGCGTTCAAGCGCCGCACGCAAGCCTGGGTTGCTGATGCCGTCGGCCGTTGCCTGAATGGTTTCGGCGGCACTGGGCGACAGGTCATGAATATGCTCCGCCACGCCGGGTTGGGTGGTGGGCGGTTGCACTTTGAACTGGATGCGCGTCAGACCGGCGAATTCATCAAAGGCCATCAATTGACGCTGCAGGCGTTTTTGCTGATAGCGCAAACGTGTCGCCCAGTGGCCATCTGTGACAATAAGCAGCAGGTTGCCTTCACGCCACGACGCCACGCGGCAATGTTCGCGTGCAGCCGGTTGCAGTTGGGTTTCAAGCAGTCGTTGCAGGCGGTCCAGGCGTTGAGCATGGCCAAAGATGGCTTTCAGCGGCTTGGCATCACGAAGCAACACGGCGGGAGCGCGGGCTGATAAGGGGCGAAATGCCATTATTGGACACCTTAAGTAACAGAGCCGCCATCTTAGCAGAACCCACCTGTACGGCCCCAGGCAATGCATTCCGTGGATTTTATTCATCAAATCAATTGGTAACTTCTGCGCTCCATGGGTTGAAGTTCCGGCAAAAGCCCTTATTTTAAACAAGCCCTCTCACAGCACCATGCCAGCATCGGGGAACAACGCCACTTTCCTCACCCACGAATCCGGGTAGAATGCGCGTTCGCATGCGGCCGTGAGGGCTGCTCGGGCCACTCACGGTGCGCCCTCCATCCCTATGTGTGGAAGAACCTGCCGATATGTTTGCGCCTTTGTTAAAGAAACTTTTTGGAAGCAAGAATGAGCGCGAAGTCAAACGCATGCTCAAGACGGTGCAGCTGGTCAATGCCTTCGAAGAGCAGATGGTTGCCCTTTCGGACGAGCAATTGCGCGCCAAGACCCAAGAGTTCAAGGCCCGCATAGCCAAAGGTGAAACCCTCGACAAGCTGCTGCCCGAAGCCTTTGCGGTCGCCCGTGAAGCCGGTAAGCGTGTCATGGGCATGCGCCACTTCGATGTCCAGTTGATCGGCGGCATGACCTTGCATGAAGGCATGATTGCCGAAATGCGTACCGGTGAAGGCAAGACCCTGGTGGCAACCCTGGGCGTTTACCTCAACGCACTGTCCGGCAAGGGCGTGCACGTTGTGACGGTGAACGACTACCTGGCCCGCCGGGACGCCAACTGGATGCGCCCGCTGTATGAATTCCTCGGCCTGACCGTCGGCGTGGTAACGCCGTTCCAGCCGCCGGAAGAGAAGCGCGCAGCCTATGCTTGCGATATTACCTACGGCACCAACAACGAATTCGGCTTCGACTACCTGCGCGACAACATGGCGTTCAGCATGGATGAAAAATTCCAGCGCGAACTCAACTTTGCCGTGATCGACGAAGTCGACTCCATCCTCATCGACGAAGCCCGTACCCCACTGATCATCTCCGGCCAGGCCGAAGACAGCTCGCGCCTGTACACCGAAATCAACAAGTTGATTCCGCGCCTGGAGCAGCACATTGAGGAAGTGGAAGGCGTGGTGACCAAAGAAGGTCACTTCAGCATCGACGAGAAGACCCGCCAGGTCGAACTCAACGAAGCCGGTCACCAGTTCGTCGAAGAGATGCTGACCCAGATCGGCGAGCTGGCCGAAGGTGAAAGCCTGTACTCGGCACACAACCTGGGCCTGTTGACCCACGTGTATGCCGGCCTGCGCGCCCACAAGCTGTTCCATCGCAACGTCGAATACATCGTGCAGGATGGCCAGGTCGTGCTGGTTGACGAACATACCGGCCGTACCATGCCGGGTCGTCGTCTGTCCGAAGGTCTGCACCAGGCCATCGAAGCCAAGGAACACCTCAACATCCAGGCTGAAAGCCAGACGTTGGCGTCCACCACCTTCCAGAACTACTTCCGTCTGTACAACAAGCTGTCCGGCATGACCGGTACGGCCGACACCGAAGCGTTCGAATTCCATCAGATCTACAACCTGGCCGTGATGGTCATTCCGCCGAACAAGCCGTTGGCGCGTAAAGACTTCAACGACCTGGTGTTCCTGACGGCCGAAGAGAAGTACGCGGCAATCATCAACGACATCAAGGACGGCATGGCCCAGGGTCGCCCGATCCTGGTGGGTACTGCCACCATCGAGACTTCCGAGCACGTGTCCAACCTGCTTAATAAGGAAGGCATCGAGCACAAGGTCCTGAACGCCAAGTTCCACGAAAAAGAAGCCGAGATCATTGCCCAGGCCGGTCGCCCAGGCGCACTGACCATCGCGACCAACATGGCCGGTCGTGGTACCGACATCCTGTTGGGCGGTAACTGGGAAGTGGAAGTCGCGGCACTGGAAAATCCGAGCCCTGAGCAGATCGCCCAGATCAAGGCTGACTGGCAGAAGCGCCACCAGGCCGTGCTGGAATCCGGTGGCCTGCAGGTGATTGCGTCCGAGCGTCACGAATCGCGTCGTATCGACAACCAGCTGCGTGGTCGTGCCGGTCGCCAGGGTGACGCCGGTTCCAGCCGCTTCTACCTGTCCCTGGAAGACAGCCTGATGCGCATCTTCGCCTCGGACCGCGTGAAGAACTTCATGAAGGCCCTGGGCATGCAGTCCGGCGAAGCGATCGAGCACCGCATGGTGACCAACGCCATCGAGAAGGCTCAGCGTAAGGTTGAAGGCCGCAACTTCGACATTCGTAAGCAACTGCTCGAGTTCGATGACGTCAACAACGAACAGCGTAAAGTGATCTATCACATGCGTAACACGTTGCTGGCTGCCGACAACATTGGCGAGACCATCGCTGATTTCCGTCAGGATGTACTCAACGCCACCGTCAGCGCACATATTCCGCCACAGTCTCTGCCAGAGCAGTGGGATGTTGCCGGTCTGGAAGCGGCGTTGAAGAGCGATTTTGGTGTCGACCTTCCGGTTCAGCAGTGGCTGGACGAAGACGATCACCTGTACGAAGAAACCCTGCGTGAAAAACTGATGGCCGAATTGCTGGCCGCGTACAACGAGAAAGAAGAACAGGCGAGTGCCGAAGCGCTGCGCACCTTCGAGAAACAAATCGTACTGCGCGTGCTGGACGATCTGTGGAAAGACCACCTGTCGACCATGGACCACCTGCGTCACGGCATCCACCTGCGTGGCTATGCGCAGAAGAACCCGAAGCAGGAGTACAAGCGCGAGTCGTTCACGCTGTTCTCCGAACTGCTGGATTCGATCAAGCGCGATTCGATTCGCGTGCTGTCCCACGTTCAGGTGCGTCGCGAAGACCCGATCGAGGAAGAAGCCCGCCTGCGTCAGGAAGCCGAAGCTCTGGCTGCGCGCATGCAGTTCCAGCATGACGAAGCACCGGGGCTGGAAGCGCCTGAGGTATTGGGCGAAGAGGTCGACGTGGCCCTGGCTCAAACCCCGGTTCGCAATGACCAGAAGCTGGGCCGCAACGAGCTGTGCTACTGCGGTTCGGGCAAGAAGTTCAAACACTGCCACGGCCAGATCGAATAAGATTTTTGCCTGACGCTGCTACACCCTGCGCCGCGACCGGCCTCTGCCGTCGCGGCGTTTTGCCATTAATTTCGCCGTTGCTCACGACGGCACAGACATCATCTGATTTTTAAGGAGCGCATTCATGGCTGTTGGTCTTGGTCCTTTGCCCACATTGCACCCGGTTGCAGGTTTTGAACTCGGTATCGCTTCGGCCGGCATCAAGCGCCCGGGGCGCAAGGATGTGGTAGTGATGCGCTGTGCCGAAGGCTCGACCGTCGCCGGTGTGTTCACCCTCAACGCGTTCTGCGCCGCGCCAGTGATCCTGGCCAAGCAGCGCGTTGCCGGCACGATCCGTTACCTGCTGACCAACACCGGCAATGCCAACGCCGGCACCGGCGAGCCAGGCCTGGTGGCGGCCGCGCGCACCTGCGCCAAGCTGGCCCAGTTGACCGGCGTCGACGCCAGCCAAGTGCTGCCGTACTCCACCGGCGTGATCGGTGAACCGCTGCCCGTCGAGAAAATCGAAGGCGCATTGCAAGCCGCGCTGGACGACCTGTCTGTGGATAACTGGGCCGCGGCAGCAATCGGCATCATGACCACCGATACCCTGCCCAAGGGCGCCAGCCGCCAGTTCGTGCACGATGGCGTGACCGTCACCGTGACCGGTATCAGCAAGGGCGCGGGCATGATCCGTCCGAACATGGCCACCATGCTCGGCTACATCGCCACCGACGCCAAAGTCTCCCGCGACGTGCTGCACAGCCTGATCCTCGACGGCGCCAACAAGTCGTTCAACCGCATCACCATCGATGGCGACACCTCGACCAACGACTGCTGCATGCTGATCGCCACCGGCCAGGCCAACCTGCCGGAAATCACCGAGGCCAGCGGCCCGCTATTCGCGGCGTTGAAGCAGGCCGTATTCGAAGTGTGCATGGAAGTCGCCCAGGCCATCGTGCGTGACGGCGAGGGCGCCACCAAGTTCGTTACCGTTGAAGTGAATGGCGGCGGCAATCACCAGGAATGCCTGGACGTTGGCTACACCGTGGCGCATTCGCCGCTGATCAAGACGGCGCTGTTTGCCTCTGACCCGAACTGGGGCCGTATCCTGGCCGCTGTGGGCCGTGCCGGCGTGCCGGACCTGGACGTGAGCAAGATCGACGTGTTCCTCGGTGACGTGTGCATCGCCAGCCGTGGCGCCCGCGCCGAGACCTACACCGAAGCCCAGGGCTCGGCGGTGATGCAGCAGGAAGAAATCACCATCCGCATCGAGCTGGGTCGCGGCGCGTGCAGCGAAACCATCTGGACCACCGACCTGTCCCACGAGTACGTAAAGATCAACGCGGAATACCGTACCTAAGAGGATAAGCACGGTGAAACGAGTGCATGTAGCAGCCGCGGTTATCCGCGGTGTCGACGGCAGGATCCTGCTGGCGCGCCGCGCCGATACCCAGCATCAGGGCGGCCTCTGGGAGTTTCCCGGCGGCAAGGTGGAGGCCGATGAGTCGGTTGAAACCGCACTGTCCCGCGAATTGCAGGAAGAGCTGGGCATCCAGGTCACCACGGCGCGGCCGCTGATCAAGGTGCAGCATGATTACCCGGACAAACAGGTGTTGCTGGATGTCTGGGAAGTCTCGGCGTTTACCGGCGAGCCGCACGGAGTCGAGGGGCAACCGTTGGAATGGGTGGCTCCTCGGGACCTGCTTAACTATGAGTTCCCGGCGGCTAATGCGCCGATCGTTGCGGCGGCGCGCTTGCCTGCCGAGTACCTGATCACCCCTGGCGAACTGGAAACCCCGACGTTACTGCGGGGTATCCAGAAAGCTATAGCCGGCGGCGTCAAGCTGGTGCAACTGCGTGCGCCCAATGGCTACGACCCTAAATACCGTGACCTGGCGGTGGACGCAGTAGGCCTGTGCGCCGGCAAGGCTCAGTTGATGCTCAAGGGACCGTTCGAGTGGCTGGGGGATTTTCCTTCGGCCGGTTGGCACATGACCTCGGCACAACTGCGTAAATACGCGAGCAAAGGTCGACCGCTTCCTAAAGACCGTTGGTTGGCGGCGTCTTGCCACAACGCAGAAGAGCTGGCACTGGCGGAAATGATGGACGTGGATTTCGTCACGCTGTCGCCGGTGCAGCCGACCCAGACTCACCCCGATGCACAGCCATTGGGATGGGAGCAGGCGGCAGAGTTGATCAGTGGGTTCAGCAAGCCCGTATTTCTGCTAGGCGGGGTTGGGCCCGCCGAGCGGGAACAGGCTTGGGAGGCTGGGGCTCAGGGTGTGGCGGGGATTCGCGCTTTCTGGCCGCAGGTTTGACGCGGACACTGTGGTGAGCGGGCTTGCCCGCGCTGGGCTGCGGAGCAGCCCCAAAACAGACAGCGTGTTGTGTCTGAGTCTATGCGGCGGCCTTATTTGGGCTGCTTCGCAGCCCAGCGCGGGGCAAGCCCGCTCACTACAGGTTTGGCGTTTTCATAAGGCTAGTGTGGCTTAGCGGCCGCCTGCCACAAAACTTCCGCCACGCCCTGGCGCTTGGCAATCACCCGCGCCGCCACAAACAGCAGATCCGACAGCCGATTGATGTACGCCAGCCCCACGCCTTCCAACGACTCAACCGCATTCAACTGCTGACACCGCCGCTCCGCACTGCGCGCCAGGCTTCGGCATACATGGGCTTGTGCGATCAACGCCGAGCCACCGGGCAGGATGAAGTTCTCCAGCGGTCCCACTTCCTCATTCCAACGATCGATCGCCGCTTCCAGTCGATCCACTTCCGCAGCGTTCAACGCTTTGTACACCGGCATTGCCAGTTCCCCCCCCAGATCGAACAAACGATGCTGGCAAGGCGTAAGCACCTCGATCACATCCCTTAACTCCGGATGCTTGCCACTCTGTTCTTCGAGGCTGGCCAGCAACAAACCCAACTGGCTGTTCAGCGTATCCACCTCACCAATTGCCTCCACCCGTGGGTGGTCCTTAGGCACGCGGCGGCCATCGCCCAGGCCGGTTTCACCCTTGTCGCCGGTGCGGGTGTAGATTTTCGACAGGCGAAAGCCCATGGTCAGTGCTCCAGTTGATTCAATTCATAAGGAGGAATTTGGCTGCCGGCCAATGGCAGGCGCAGGGTGAAACAGGTGCCCTGGCCCAGGGTGGAATGCACTTCCATCTGGCCCTTGTGGTTGTTGGTGATGATGAAATACGACACCGACAACCCAAGCCCGGTGCCCTGGCCGATTTCCTTGGTGGTGAAGAACGGCTCGAAGGTGCGCTTGCGCACGTTTTCGCTCATGCCGATGCCGTTATCTTCCACCTGGATCTCCGCCCATGGCGGGTTGAGGCGCGTGCGCAGGATGATGCGTCCCGGTTCGCTGTCGTCTGCACGCAGGTGAATGGCTTGGGCGGCGTTTTTCAGCAGGTTGAGCAGTACTTGTTCGAGTTCGTTGGCGGTGCCGGGCACCGGGCCGAGTTGAGGGTCGAACTGGCGGATGATTGCCTGGCCCTTGAAGTCGAAGCCGATGGCCAGGTCGAAATCGTTGCCGGCGATTTCCACGGCCTGGTCGATCAGCGCAGGCAGGTCGCATGGAGCCATCTGCCGGTTGCTGCGACGGCTGAAACTGAGCATGTGGGTGACGATCTTCGCCGCCCGCGCTCCGGCCTGCTGGATGCCATCCAGCAACTGCGGCACTTCGCGGCTTTGCAGGTAGTGGTTGACCGTTTCCAGCTCGATGCCAGCCTGTTCCGCATGTTCCAGGTTCTTGGGCAAATCGGGGGACAGGCGGCGGCGGATGTTCTGCACGTTATGCAGTATCGCCCCTAGCGGGTTGTTGATCTCATGGGCCATGCCGGCAGCCAGGCCACCCACGGAAAGCATTTTCTCCGACTGCACCATCATTTCTTCCAGGGACAGGCGCTGGGTGATGTCATCGATACGGATCACCACGCCCCGCCCGGCCCCGCCCATCAGCGGGTAGAAGGTCAGGGCGTAATGCTTGGCTTCGTCGTCCTTGAACCAGGTGACACGCTCGATGCGCTCCACGGTGTGTTGCTCAACCGCCGCCCGGATCTGCGGCAGGTAAGGCTTGAGTGGCTGGAACGCCAGGTAGATCGGCTGGTTGAGGGCTTCGTCCAGGCGTGTGCCGGAGAGGGCGCTGGCCTCCTGGTTCCATTGGGTGACGTAGAGCTGTTCATCCAGGGCGATCAGCGCCGAGGGCATCGAGTCGATGATGCTGTTCAGGTAATTCTGGAAGCCGGTGAGTTTCTTCTCGATCTTGCTGCGAACCTGCACTTCCAGTTCCAGTTTGCGGTTGGTGTGGCGAGTTTCCTCCGCCAGACCCTGAGCCTGGTCATACGCCGCCTGGGAGTCGTCCCGCGCGCGCTTGAGTTGTTGCTCACGGGCTTCGATGCGCGACAGCATGGTGTTGAAGGCTTCGGCCAGGCTGCCGATTTCATCGTGGTTGCCGCGACCGGCGCGCAGGGCGTAGTTCTCTTCGCGGGTGACTTGGCGTGAAAGCTCTTCCAGTTCGTGGATCGGCCGGGTGATCAGCCGTTTGATCTGGCGGGCGATGATCAGCCACAACAGCACGCTGAAAATCAGGATGCCCAGGCTCGCCGTCAACGTGCCGGTATAGAACGCTACGGGCAACTCGCTGCTGGCCACCAACAACAAATGCCCGGACGGCTGGCCTGCGCGGGGGAGTGTAATGACTTGGTTACTGCGAAACTCGGTCACGCGCCAGGCTTCGATGTGCCGATAGTTGTCCGGCAGGTGCAGGCGGTCGCCGTGTTGCATCTGCGCCAGGCGGTTGCCTTCGCCGTCGTACAGGGCGGCGGCGCGCAAGGGCGAATAGCTGGTCAGTTCGTTGAGCAGCGCGTCAGCCTTGGCCGGCGATTCGAGGGCTTCGGCGGCGAGCGCGGGGTTGGACACCAGGCGGCCGATGGCCTGTAAGGCCTGGGGCGCCATGCTTTCCTGGGAGATCCAGTAGGCGGCGCTGATAAAGGTCAGGTTGGCCACCAGTAACACGGTGGTCAACAGCACCAGCAGGGCGGCCAGTAGTTTCTGCCCGACCGGTAGGTTTTCAAGACGCTGGCGCAGCGGCATCAGGGTTTTCCCAGGTGATAGACAGGCGGGCAGGGTAGCGCGTGGCTCAGTCGCGGGGCAATCCGCGTGCAAGCAAGTGCTCCACCAAGCGTACTTGCAGTTGTTGCAGGTGCGGCAGGTTCAGTTGGTGACGAGAGGCCGCCTGGCAAGCATAGCCCAATAGATAGCTGATTTCGGTGCGACGGCCGGCGGTTACGTCCTGATACATGGACGAGTAGTTGGCGGCGGTGGCCTGGATCACCCGTTCCACTTCGTGTTGCAGGTCCTGGGCGGCAGCCGGTTGGCCGCAACACTCCAGCAGTTCGCCGAGTTCGGCGCACAGGGTTGCGACTTCGCAGTGATGGGCTTGCAGTTCTCCGTTACGGCACTGGTACAGCACGGTCAGCGGGTTGATGGCGCAATTGAGCGCCAGCTTGCGCCACAGCCGTGTGAGGATGTCGGTGCTCCAATCGTGGGGGATGCCGGCCGCTTGCAAGTCATCCAGCCAAAGCGGCGGGGTGGGGTGGCTTGCGTCTCCCAGCCAGGTGTAGCCATGGCCGGCAAACACCACACGCCAGTCGCCATCGCGAAACGCGCCTTCGGTACTGGAGGCAAAGATGCAGCGTGCCTGGGGCAGTTGCGCGGCCACAGCATCCTGGCTGCCGAGGCCGTTCTGCAACAGGATCAGTTCGACGTCGGGTGCCAGCCGGTGCTGCAGCTGAGCGACGGCGCCTTGGGCGTCGTAGGCTTTGCACGCCACAAGTAGACGATGAATCGGCTCTGGGCTGTCAGGCGTTTCACCAATCACCGGGTAAGTGTGTTCTATGCCCTGTTCCACCAGGGTCAGCCCCTTGGCTGACTGATAATCGGCCAGGCGCGCAGCATCGCGCAGGATCAACCGCACGGGCACGCCTGCACGCGCCAGACGTGTGGCCCACAGTGTACCCAGGCTGCCGGCGCCGAGAATATGCCAAGTGGTCGACATCAGTTTGTACTCCGAAGGGGCGCCCGCAGCGAACGGGACAAAAGAACCGCTATAATGCCCCGGCATTTTAGCTTGGGCGCGCTCCATCTCTACTGAGCCCGCCCCTTATATTGGAGAAATGACATGCCTTCGTTCGACGTGGTATCCGAACTGGACAAACACGAAGTCACCAACGCCGTCGAGAACGCCGTCAAGGAACTGGACCGTCGCTATGACTTGAAAGGCAAGGGCAGCTTCGAATTCAAGGAAAAAGAGCTGACCGTCAACCTGACCGCTGAAGCCGATTTCCAGCTGGAAGCGATGATCGAGATCCTCAAGCTGTCGCTGGTCAAGCGCAAGATCGACGCGCAATGCCTTGAAATCAAGGACGCCTACGCCTCCGGCAAGCTGATGAAGCAAGAAGCCGTCCTCAAGGAAGGTATCGACAAGGAGCTGGCGAAGAAGATCGTTGCTCACATCAAGGACGCCAAGCTGAAAGTCCAGGCCGCGATCCAGGGTGAGCAGGTTCGCGTCACCGGCAAGAAGCGTGACGACCTGCAAGAGGCCATCGCGGCCCTGCGCGCCAAGACCTTCGACATGCCGCTGCAGTTCAATAACTTCCGCGACTGATGGCACTTTGGGGAACCTGTGGGCGTTTTTGACGTCCCACGCCCCAGTACTTGCGCCGACTATTGAGCCCTACGGGGCTCAATTGCATTTATGGCCACTCAATACGCCGAACATCCGGTAAACAGGAGAATGTAGATGGATTTGAATGCTGAAGTGGATCACCTGATCAAGACCTCAGAGTCTTGGTTACCGATGATCATGGAATACGGCAGCCGGTTTTTGCTGGCGGTGGTCACCCTGGCCATCGGTTGGTGGCTGATCAACGTGTTGACGCACCGAGTGGGGCGTTTGCTGGCATTGCGTAATGCTGACCTGGCGCTGCAACACTTCATCACCAGCCTGGCGAACATTGCGCTCAAGGTCATGCTGGTGGTCAACGTGGCCTCGATGATCGGCGTCGCCACCACCTCGTTCGTTGCCGCGATCGGTGCTGCCACCCTGGCCATTGGCCTGGCGTTGCAAGGCAGCCTGGCAAACTTTGCCGGCGGCGTGCTGATTCTGTTGTTCCGCCCGTTCCGCATTGGTGACTGGATCGAAGCCCAAGGCACTTCCGGCACCGTCGACAGCATCCAGATCTTCCACACCGTGCTGCGTACCGGTGACAACAAGACCGTGATCATCCCCAACGGCAGCCTGTCCAACGGTCTCATCACCAACACCAACCGTCAGCCGACCCGCAAAGTGGTGTTTGATGTGGGCGTCGACTATGAAGCCGATCTGCAGAAAGCCCGTGAAGTTTTGCTGGAGCTGGCGAAAGATCCGCGCGTATTGGCAGACCCGGCTGCGGTGGCGGTGGTGTCGACCTTGGGTGACAGTTCGATCACCGTTTCCTTGCGTTGCTGGACCAAGACGGCCGATTACTGGGACGTGGTGTTCATGTTGAACGAACTTGCACGGGACCGCTTGAAAGCGGCGGGGATTGATATTCCGTTTCCACAGCGGGTTATTCGTGTGATGCAGGAAACAGCTGCCAAGTAATCTGGGATCATTCTTGAACTTGGCCGTTAGGTCAGGTTCAAGGTGTAAGCGGTAACCTCGTTAGTTAGCTTGCTAGTTATTCCAGTGCTGAAACATTACAGCCATAAAAAAGCCGCTCCCTTGTTAAACAAGGGAGCGGCTTTTTTGTTTAAGGCCGAAACCTTAACTCATCGCTGTAATAAAACTGTCAATTACAGGATGTTCAGCGGGTAGTTCGCGATCAAACGCAGTTCGTCGATCGAAGGCGAACCGTAGTACACGCCATCGCCCGAGCGATAAGTGGCTTGACGCAGGCGCAAGCTCAGGTTTTTCGCTGGACCGCTCTGTACCACGTACTTGGCTTCGATATCGCGTTCCCATTCTTTACCGTTCGACGTGGTGCCAGTGTTGGCGCCGCTACCGGTGACATAACGAGTCATGAAGCTAAGACCAGGAATACCAAAGGTCGCCATGTTGATGTCGTAACGCGCCTGGTAGGACTTCTCGCCTTCGGCGTTGAAGTCGGAACGGGCGATGGAGTTGGCCAGGAACACCGTGCCGCCGCCGTCTACACCGTAGCCATAGTCGCCGTCGCCGGTGACTTTCTGGGCTGCCAGGGTGAAGGTGTGAGCACCGATGGTGTAAGCGCCCTGCAAGCTGAACGCACGGTTATCAAGCTTGGTGGTGCCATCTTTCTCTGCGCGTTGCAGGCCGGCACCTTCGCTCTTGGTGTCGTAGATGTTGAAGTCCAGCGCGAAGGACTGATCGTCGCTCAGCGCGTGGGTCCAGTTCAGGTTGCTGTAGTACTTGCGGAAGTAATCTTCGGTCTTCGCGTAGTACAGGCTGCCGGTGAATTCAGGAGTGAACGAGTAGACACCACCGACAAAGTCGGTTTTGGTCAGGCCCAGGCTGTCATGGTAAGTCTGGTTTTGCGCGATGCTGGAAGTGAAGTGACCGCCTTCCAGTTTCAGGCCCTTGATCTCATTGCTGGTGATCGAGATACCTTGTGGCAGCTCTGGCAGCAAGCGGCTGTCGTCCGAGGCGAACACAGGCGCTGTGGTGTACTGGTCGCCAATTTTCAGGACCGTATCGGAAATACGGAACTTAACGGCACCGCCGCCTTTGGAGTAATCGTCTTGCGAACGACCGTCGGAGCCGGTTGGGAACAGACCAGTACCAGCGCGACCCTTGCCGCTGTCAAGCTTGACGCCCAACAGGCCGATCACGTCGACGCCGACGCCGATGGTGCCCTGAGTGAAGCCCGATTCGTACAGGGCGTTGAAGCCCAGACCGGTTTCCTCCGCACGACTTTTCGTGCCTGGGCCCGACGGGTTGTTGCGGAAATCGCGGCTGAAGTACAGGGCGCGAGTGTTGATGCTGAAAGTGCTGTCTTCAACAAAGCCTTTGGAATCGCTTTGGGCGGACGCCATTGCGAACTGCGTAGTGCCTGCTGAAACAGCCAGGGCGATCATGCTCCACTTCATCACGCGCATCGTGATTTGCTCCTTTGGTTTTAGGAAGAGTACTGCCGTCCCACCTATATTTTTGTCTGGGCGGCTCTTTCTTTTTGTGTCGGCGCAAAGTTATATCACGCTGACAATATTGGCGATACTTGCCCAACTTTCCTTTCAGCTTCTTTACGAGCTTGTCGTAGATTGCTATATCCATGTCGCAAATTCACAGCCTCACTGTAACGAGGCTGACAACTTCAATGCTGTTTTCCGACCGTTAAAAGAACGCAAAAAAACGTTACTTTGTTAAGTTTGAAATCTTCCTTGGCGCGCATTGAACCGCTGCTGTTTTTCATCGCGAAACACCTGCTTCCCGTCCGGTGCCGTTGCCGACGATAGAGGGATGAATGCAGCAAGCGTGCCCAAACCGTAAATCGAATGTCATTTTTTCGTGAAAAACGTTACCGCTTCGTGAAAACCGCATAAGCACGGGGTTTTTACGCCGATTGGTTTGGCCTTGACGCTCGGGCTCTGTGCCTGTGTTGTGGTGCATAAATCCTGTATCTGGGAAAAACGTTACCCGTTCACCCCATTCAGTGGGTAATCGGCGGATCTCTTTGAGGCGCAATTGGGTCATTTTGGTGCATGGCCTCTGATGCCTCAGTGTTTGGGTGATGGCTCAATGCCTTGTTTTGTGAGGCCTCTGCATCGCGGTTTTCCTCGCAATGTTTTGATCTGTGCTTGGTCAATCGCCGAAGGTTTGGTGGTTGAGCGTAGTCGAAAAAATCGTTTGGATCGAAATGGTGCACTTTTTTTCGCCACGCCTTGCTTGGGCGCGTATTGGTCGGCGTGAAGCAATAGCGATTCGCGGGTATGCTGGTGGCCTTGAACCTGACCTGCCGAACGGAGTGCCTGCGGTGTTCGCTTTAGATCAACGCCTTCAACAAGACACACTGGTCATCGGGGATTTCCCCCTGTGCCGCCTGCTGTTGTCCAATGACTCGAACTACCCTTGGTTCATCCTGGTGCCGCGCATCAATGCTATCAGCGAAGTGTTTCAACTGGATGTCGTCGACCAGCAACGCCTGTGGCAGGAAACGACTGCCCTGGCCCAGTTGCTCAATGAAGGTTTGGCCGCCGACAAGATGAACATCGGCGCTCTGGGCAACGTGGTCAGCCAGTTGCACGTGCATGTGATTGTGCGCAAACGTGATGATGCCGCCTGGCCTGCGCCGGTGTGGGGCAAGCATCCTGCGAAGCCTTATACCGATCAGCAAGTGTCAGCCATTCGTGCTCGTCTGCGCGAGCTGCTGCCCGCCGACTTCGTCTTTACCCAGGGTTGAATCATGGATCTGCAAGACCGCGTCAACGATCTGGAAAGTCGCCTGGCCTTCCAGGACGACACCATCGAGACTCTCAATGACATCCTTGTCACCCAGCAGCGCGCCGTCGAACGCCTGCAACTGCAGATGACCGCGTTGCTCAAGCGCCAGGAAGAAATGGGCGGTCAGTTCGAAACGTCCGAAGAAGAAGCGCCGCCGCCTCACTATTAATAGGCGTGCATAAAAAAACCGCGACCCAGCCAGGCTGGGTCGCGGTTTTTTTTGCTACGAAGCTGAGTATCAGCGACGCGGCAGTGCAGCGATCACGTCTTCGGCCTGCAGGCCTTTGTCGCGATTCATGACGGAGAATTCCACACGCTGGCCTTCCACCAGGACGCGATGGCCTTCGCCGCGAATGGCCCGGAAGTGGACGAAGATATCGTCGCCCGAATCACGGGAAATAAAGCCGAAGCCTTTGGATGTGTTGAACCACTTGACGGTACCGGTATCCCGATTGGTCATGTCGTAGGTTTGCGACGAGGCCGCAGGGGACGAACGGTAGAAGCTGATGGCCAGGTGAAGAACAATGGCGGCCACAGCAATCACCAGGCTGAGCAGGATGGCCGGGTGGCCGCCGACTTCAGGCATGGGCGCCAGGAGGGTGAGGGTTTGTACGACGACAGTCAGAACTAACAGCGCGCTGACCAGGTTTTGCAGTTGATGACGTGTGCCTTTGTTCCAGTAAGGGATCACCGGTGCCAGCGTCAGGTTAAGAAGGCCGAACAAGGCCAGGTACAGAGCGTCGTGTTGTTCCAGATACGGCAGGCTTTCAGGCTGCAGGCTCGGGATAAAGGACAGCAGCAAAGCTGCAACGCCCGTTAGCAGGTGGACGATTTTCAACATTTTGATTAACTCACGTTAAGACGGATCACAAGGAAGAGCTGACTGGCACGGTTCGCTTCTGAACAATGGGAGGCGTTGGGCACGTGCGCGGGGTATCAGCCTATGCCGCTGCCGCAGAAAATAACGGCGTCGACACGCCGCCTATTTAACAGCAAAGGCTGTGCCTACTCAAATCAAGCATTTCGGGGTGTTGCAAGGGTGACGGCATTTCTGCGTCAAACGCTTGTCCTAGACACGTGCGGGCTTTTCCAGCAGCCTGCTGGGACGTTTCCCACATGGACTGAAGGCTTGGGCCGTGTCGTTCTGGCAGGCCAAGGCGGGACGAATTGCCGCGCCGGGCTGCGCATCACCGGCACACTTGCTAGAGTGGTCCTGCACCGGATCAATGAATGCTTGTCAATTGAAGGGGATAAACATGGCAATCGATATCGGTATCAGTGAAGAAGATCGTAAATCCATCGTCGACGGGCTTTCGCGACTGCTTTCGGATACCTATGTACTGTACCTGAAGACCCACAACTTCCATTGGAACGTCACGGGCCCCATGTTCCGCACGTTGCACCTGATGTTCGAAGAACAGTACAACGAGCTGGCGCTGGCCGTGGACTCCATTGCCGAGCGTATCCGTGCCCTGGGCTTCCCGGCACCGGGTGCCTACTCCATCTACGCCCGTCTTTCTTCCATCAAGGAAGAAGAAGGTGTGCCGAGTGCTGAAGACATGATCAAGCAATTGGTTGAAGGCCAGGAGGCGGTCACTCGCACCGCGCGCGGTATCTTCCCGCTGCTCGACAAGGTCAGCGATGAGCCGACGGCCGACCTGTTGACCCAGCGCATGCAGGTTCACGAAAAGACCGCATGGATGCTGCGTTCCCTGCTCGAAAATCAGTAAACAACTGGCCTGAGCGGCGCCTTCCCGGCGCCGCTCGCTTGTTTCCGCGCATTTCCTGGCGTTGTCCTACGCCGATCAACTCCGCGTCTTCTGGCTGCCGCACTCTGCCTGCTGTTTTATAGGGTGATTGCCCAATGGGACACCCCATGGGCGGCTGTTTGGCAATGGAGTGTCAGGTGTATGTCACGCGGAGTGGGTAATGGAGTCATGGAAACCGGTGGTTTTCATAAAATAAAGGTCGACCCCTTTGTTAAAGGGTTCGACATGGGACTGGCCAAGCCATTGTCCCGGTCAGTGAGGCTCAACGGGTTTTCCACGTGCCTGCGGCTGGAGCAGATCTATTGGAATATCCTCACGGAAATTGCCAGGATCAATGCCTGTTCGGTCAGTGCGTTGCTGTCCTATGTGGATCGGGAAGTGCACTTGCGTCATGGCGGCGTGAAGAACTTCAGTGGGTTGGTCAGGGTGGTGTGTGTGGTTCACGCCTTGAAAGAGCGTGTTCAACCTTCTTAGCTACCGGGCTTCGGGGTCATGTCCTCCTTTAAGGCGGGCAAGGCCCCTGGGCAGAAAGCCGGCTGCGCTACCTCGATTTACCAGATATAATCCCGCGCTTTGCTGCGCGTGCCGGGTTGTTCCGGAGCAGGCGTGGCGCAGTAACGATCTGATCGCCGAGACATCTCCATGCCCATGTACGACTATCAATGTGCTTCCTGTGGTCATCAGTTGGAAGCCATTCAGAAGATCAGCGCAGCGCCGCTGGTCGATTGCCCAGCCTGCCAGGCGCCGGAGCTCAAGAAGATGTTGTCCATGCCAGGCTTCCGCCTGAGCGGCAGCGGCTGGTACGAGACCGACTTCAAGACCGGCTCGAAGAAGAACCTGGCGGGCGGCGACAAAGCAGACTGAGTTGAACTCTACGCGCAGGCTCCTGCATTATCCGTCCCCTGCTTTAATGTACGGTGACGAGGCAGGCCTCCACCGAATTTCGAATTACGAGAAGTGAAACCACTACCATGATGCGCAGCCACTATTGCGGCCAACTGAACGAGACCCTGGAAGGTCAGGAAATCACCCTTTGCGGATGGGTTCACCGTCGCCGCGACCACGGCGGGGTGATCTTCCTCGATATCCGTGATCGTGATGGTCTGGCCCAGGTGGTGTTCGACCCGGATCGCGCCGAGAGCTTCGCCGCCGCCGACCGCGTGCGCAGCGAATACGTCGTGAAGATCACCGGCAAGGTTCGCCTGCGTCCGGCCGGTGCCGTGAACAAGAACATGGCGTCCGGCGGCATTGAAGTGCTGGGCTATGAACTGGAAGTGCTGAACGAATCGGAAACCCCGCCGTTCCCGCTCAACGAATACTCCGACGTCGGCGAAGAAACCCGCCTGCGTTATCGCTTCCTGGACCTGCGTCGTCCGGAGATGGCCGAGAAGCTGCGCCTGCGTTCGCGCATGACCACCAGTATCCGCCGCTTCCTCGACGAAAACGGCTTCCTGGACGTCGAGACCCCGATCCTGACCCGCGCCACCCCGGAAGGCGCGCGTGACTACCTGGTGCCTAGCCGTACCCACGCCGGTTCGTTCTTCGCCCTGCCGCAATCGCCGCAGCTGTTCAAGCAGTTGCTGATGGTGGCCGGCTTCGACCGTTACTACCAGATCGCCAAGTGCTTCCGTGACGAAGACCTGCGCGCTGATCGCCAGCCGGAATTCACCCAGATCGATATCGAGACCAGCTTCCTCGATGAGAAAGAGATCATGGGCCTGACCGAGCAGATGATCCGTAATCTGTTCAAGGAAGTGCTGGACCTGGAGTTCGGCGATTTCCCGCACATGACCTTCGAAGAAGCCATGCGCCGTTACGGTTCCGACAAGCCAGACCTGCGTAACCCGCTGGAACTGGTGGACGTGGCCGACCAACTCAAAGCAGTCGACTTCAAGGTGTTCAGCGGCCCGGCCAATGACCCTAAGTGCCGCATCGCCGCCCTGCGCGTGCCTGGCGGCGCGAGCATGCCGCGCAAGCAGATCGACGACTACACCAAGTTCGTCGGCATCTACGGTGCCAAGGGCCTGGCGTACATCAAGGTCAACGAGCGCGCCAATGGTGTTGACGGCCTGCAATCGCCGATCGTCAAAAACATCCCGCTGGACAACCTGAACGCGATCCTCGACCGCGTCGGTGCAGTCGACGGCGACATCGTGTTCTTCGGCGCCGACAAGGCCAAGATCGTCAGCGAGGCCCTGGGCGCACTGCGCATCAAGCTGGGTCACGACCTGAACCTGCTGACCTGCGAATGGGCCCCGATGTGGGTCGTTGACTTCCCGATGTTCGAAGAGAACGACGACGGCAGCTTCAGCGCCTTGCACCACCCGTTCACCGCGCCGAAGTGCTCCCCGGCCGAGCTGGAAGCCAATCCTGCGGGCGCGCTGTCCCGCGCCTACGACATGGTGCTCAACGGTACCGAGCTGGGTGGCGGTTCGATCCGTATCCACCGCAAGGAGATGCAACAAGCGGTCTTCCGCCTGTTGGGCATCAACGAAGCGGAACAGGAAGAGAAGTTCGGCTTCCTGCTCGACGCCCTGAAATACGGCGCGCCGCCGCACGGTGGCCTGGCGTTCGGTCTGGACCGCCTGGTGATGCTGATGACCGGCGCCCAGTCGATCCGTGAAGTGATCGCCTTCCCGAAAACCCAGAGCGCTGCGGACGTCATGACCCAGGCTCCGGGTGTGGTGGATGCCAAGGCACTGCGCGAGTTGCACATCCGCCTGCGTGAGACGCCTAAGGCTGAGTAAGGCTGCTGCGTGAAAGCGCACTGAGGTTTACGCAGTCTAAAAAGGCGCATCTTCGGATGCGCCTTTGCGTTAAAGGACTATTCCTCGCCTGGGGCGGGGTTGATCAAGGTTTCTATAGAATTTCGGAGTTGTGTTATGGCTGGCCATTCCAAGTGGGCGAACATCAAGCACCGCAAAGAGCGTCAGGATGCCAAAAAAGGCAAGATCTTCACCAAGTGGATCCGCGAGCTGACCGTCGCCGCCCGCCAGGGCGGTGGTGACCCCGGCTCCAACCCGCGTCTGCGCCTGGCGTTGGACAAGGCGCTTGGCGCCAACATGAGCCGCGACATCATCGACCGCGCCGTGGCCCGTGGCGCCGGTGCTGCCGATACCGACGATATGGTCGAACTGAGCTACGAAGGCTACGGCCCGGGCGGCGTGGCGGTGATGGTCGAGTGCATGACTGACAATCGCAACCGTACCGCGGCAGCCGTGCGCCACGCGTTCAGCAAGTGCGGTGGCAACCTTGGCACCGACGGTTCGGTGGCTTACCTGTTCGAGCGCAAGGGGCAGATCACCTTCGCCCCCGGCACGGATGAAGACGCGCTGATGGAAGCGGCGATGGAGGCAGATGCCGACGACGTGGTGACCAATGAAGACGGTTCCATCGACGTGTTCACCTCGTTCGCCAGCTTCTATGCCGTGCGCAATGCCCTTGAAGCCGCGGGTTTCAAAGGCACCGACGCGGAAATCGTGATGCTGCCGACCACCAGTGCCGAGCTGGACCTGGATGGCGCGCAGAAAGTGCTGAAGATGCTGGATATGCTGGAAGACCTGGATGATGTGCAGAACGTGTATTCCAATGCCGACATCCCGGAATCCGTCGCCGAACAGCTCTCCTAGGCACACCGCTCCCCTGTAGGAGCCGGCTTGCCGGCGATAGGGCCCTTGAGGACGCCATCGCCGGCAAGCCGGCTCCTACGGGGTTTCATGTCACCCTGCATGTTTTATGCTGGTTTCTCTTTACCTTATCTGCAGGCGTTATGACTTTAATCCTAGGTATCGACCCCGGTTCGCGCATCACCGGTTTTGGCGTGGTGCAGCAGACCCCGCGCGGCTGTGTCTACGTCGCTTCGGGCTGCATCCGCACCGGCGCGGGCGAGTTGGCCGAGCGCCTGCAGATTGTCTATCGCGGCGTGCGTGAAGTGATCCAGACCTACGGACCGGTCACCATGGGCATCGAAAAGGTGTTCATGGCAAAAAATGCCGACTCCGCGTTAAAGCTTGGCCAGGCCCGTGGCGCTGCCATCGTTGCCGGGGCGGAGGAGGGCATGGAGATCGCCGAGTACACGGCGACCCAGGTCAAGCAGGCCGTGGTCGGCACCGGTGCGGCGAATAAAGAGCAGGTGCAGATGATGGTCATGCACATGCTCAAGCTCACTTCAAAACCGCAGATCGACGCCTCCGACGCCCTGGCCATTGCCATTTGCCATGCGCACACCCGCTCCAGCTTGCTGCCTCATGGGCTGGGTACGGCACGCAGTCGTGGCGGGCGGCTGCGTCTCTGATAGCATCAGCGCAATCGTAATTTCCGGTCAGGCCATGCGCTGACCCCAAGCTTTAAGGATCTGAACCGTGATTGGACGCTTGCGCGGCACCCTGGCTGAGAAACAGCCGCCGCACCTGATTCTGGATGTAAACGGGCTGGGGTATGAGCTGGAAGTGCCCATGACCACCCTGTATCGCCTACCGTCGGTCGGTGAGCCGATTACCCTGCACACCCACTTGGTGGTGCGCGAAGACGCGCAACTACTCTATGGTTTCATCGGCAAGCGCGACCGTGACTTCTTTCGCGAGCTGATCCGCCTCAACGGCGTGGGCCCGAAACTGGCCTTGGCGTTGATGTCGAGCCTGGAAGTGGATGAGCTGGTGCGCGCGGTTTCGGCCCAGGACACGTCGGCGCTGACCAAGGTGCCGGGTGTCGGCAAGAAGACTGCCGAGCGCCTGCTGGTGGAACTCAAGGACCGCTTCAAAGCCTGGGAAGTGGTACCGAGTATGTTCGCCCTGGTGCCGAATCAGCCGGATATGCCGGCGGGCCAAGTTGCCAGCGCCGAAAGCGATGCCGTCAGCGCGCTGATTTCCCTGGGCTACAAGCCGCAGGAAGCCAGCAAGGCCGTGTCGGCCATCAAGGACAAGAACCTGAGCAGTGAAGACATGATCCGCCGCGCCCTGAAGGGAATGATTTAAGTGATTGAAGCTGATCGTCTGATTGCAGCCACTGGCCCGCGCGACCGTGAAGAGGTCCAGGACCGCGCCATCCGCCCCCTGAGCCTGGCCGAATACATCGGTCAGCCCACCGTGCGTGAGCAGATGGAGTTGTTCATCCAGGCTGCGCGCGGGCGCAGTGAGTCCCTGGACCACACGCTGATCTTCGGGCCGCCTGGGTTGGGCAAGACCACCCTGGCCAACATCATCGCCCAGGAAATGGGCGTATCGATCAAGTCCACCTCCGGCCCGGTGCTGGAGCGTCCGGGGGATCTGGCGGCGTTGCTGACCAACCTCGAGCCCCATGACGTGCTGTTTATCGACGAGATTCACCGGCTTTCGCCGATCGTCGAGGAAGTGCTGTACCCGGCGATGGAGGACTTCCAGCTCGACATCATGATTGGCGAAGGCCCGGCGGCCCGTTCGATCAAGCTCGATCTTCCGCCTTTCACCCTGGTGGGGGCCACCACCCGCGCCGGTATGTTGACCAACCCTTTGCGAGACCGTTTCGGCATTGTTCAACGTCTAGAGTTCTATAGCACGGCGGACTTGGCGACCATCGTCAGTCGTTCGGCGAGCATTCTCGGTTTGCCGCTGGACCCGGAAGGCGCGTTTGAAATCGCCCGCCGGGCCCGTGGTACGCCTCGGATCGCCAACCGTCTGCTGCGCCGTGTGCGGGACTTTGCCGAGGTGCGGGCCAAGGGGCATATCACCAAGGCGGTGGCCGATCTGGCGTTGAACCTGCTGGATGTGGATGAGCACGGCTTCGATCACCAGGATCGGCGTCTACTCTTGACCATGATCGAGAAGTTCGACGGCGGGCCGGTAGGCGTCGACAGCCTGGCCGCGGCCATCAGCGAAGAACGCCATACCATTGAGGATGTGCTGGAGCCATATCTGATCCAGCAGGGTTACATCATGCGTACGCCGAGGGGGAGAGTCGTCACGCGCCACGCCTATCTGCACTTCGGGTTAAACATTCCGTCACGATTGGGCGAGATGCCTGTAGTAGACGAATTCCTCGATGCAGTGGACGATTAAAAGCTTCACGCCAGACGATTTATCCGAGGTTTGTGCTGTCCTAGTGGCTGGTGTCGTCATTCAGTCACTCGAAATGTTTCGATGGATTAAAAAACAGTTGCCCAGCCGGATTGGCAACCTGAGGAGTAAGCACTAGAGTATGCGCGCGCAAAACGGGGATCAGTCGTTCGCACATCGCTGTCGCGTTTATTACGAGGACACCGATGCGGGCGGCATCGTGTATTACGTCAACTACCTCAAGTTCATGGAGCGGGCTCGAACCGAGCGGCTACGGGAGCTGGGCTTTGCCCAATCCCAGCTGGCAGGGGAGGACCTGTTATTCGTCGTGCATTCCAGCGAGGCGCGCTATCACGCGCCGGCGCGGCTGGACGACGAACTGTTGGTCAGCGCTGAAGTAATCGAATTGAACCGTGTCAGCCTGCGTTTCAAGCAGCAGGTCAGGCGGGCAACGGATGCAACGCTGCTCTGTGAGGGGCAGTTCCTGGTGGCCTGTGTGCGCACCAATAGTTTGAAACCCCGGGCCATTCCCGAAGCTCTACGTGCGGCCTTTGCCGACGTAAGCGGCGCGGGTAAACAATCAAAGCAGGAGATTTAGCGTGGAACCTACCGTCGTCGACCATTCCTCCATGTGGAGCCTGGTCAGCAATGCCAGTGTTGTGGTTCAACTGGTCATGCTGACCCTGGTAGCCGCATCGGTTACCTCTTGGGTCATGATTTTTCAGCGCAGCAATCTGTTGCGTGCCGGTCGACGTGCCCTGGAGAGCTTTGAAGAGCGCTTCTGGTCGGGTATCGACCTGTCCAAGCTTTACCGTCAGGCGGGCAGCAACCCGGACCCGGATTCTGGCGTCGAGCAGATCTTCCGCGCCGGCTTCAAGGAATTCTCCCGCCTGCGCCAGCAGCCAGGTGTTGACCCGGAAGCGGTCATGGAAGGTGTGGCTCGTGCCATGCGCGTTGCCATTTCCCGTGAAGAAGAGAAGCTTGAGCAAAGCTTGCCGTTCCTCGCCACCGTCGGCTCCGTAAGCCCTTACATCGGCTTGTTCGGTACCGTGTGGGGGATCATGAACTCCTTCCGTGGCCTGGCCCAGGCCCAGCAAGCGACCCTGGCTACCGTGGCTCCTGGTATTGCCGAAGCCCTGATCGCCACCGCGATCGGCCTGTTCGCTGCTATCCCCGCAGTAATTGCCTACAACCGTTTTGCTGCTCGCGGCGAGAACCTGATTGGCCGTTACTACACCTTCGCCGATGAATTCCAGGCGATCCTGCACCGTAAAGTGCACACCAGCGAAGAATAAGCAGGTATCTCACGATGGCTTTAATCACTCGAGCTCGAACCAAGCGCAAGCCGGTCGCCGAGATGAACGTAGTGCCTTACATCGACGTGATGCTGGTGCTGCTGGTTATCTTCATGGTGACCGCGCCGATGCTCAACCAGGGTGTGAAGGTTGACCTGCCCAAGGTTTCCAGCGAAGCCTTGCCGCAAGACAACAACACCCAGGTGCTGACCATTTCGATCAAGTCCGACAAGACCTATTACTGGAACCTTGGCAGCGAAGTCGACACTCAGAAGCAGCAGGACAAGGCCCTGACCTTGCCGGCGATGACCGACGCGGTGACCAAGATCATTCGTTCCGGCAACGAAGGCGGCAAGCACACCCAGGTCTTCATCCGCGGTGACAAGGCGGTCGACTACGGCTCCGTCATGGGCGCCATGGGCGGGCTGCAGAAGGCCGGCGTGGGTAACGTTGGCTTGATTACCGAGGCGCCCTGATGCAGCAACAGCGAGAGCCGTCCGCCTCGGAAAGCTACTTCTGGCCTAGCGTCTGGGCAATTGCCCTGCACGTCCTGGTGTTTGGCATGCTGTTCGTCAGCTTTGCCATGACTCCGGACCTGCCGCCAGCCAAGCCGATCGTGCAGGCGACCCTGTATCAGCTGAAATCGAAAAGTCAGGCCACCACCCAGACCAATCAGAAGATTGCGGGTGAGGCCCAGAAGTCGGCTGCGCGCCAGACTGAAGTCGAACAGATGGAACAGAAGAAGGTCGAGCAGGAAGCGGTGAAGGCTGCTGCGGAACAAAAGAAAGAAGAGGCGGCTCAAAAGGCCGAGGAATCGAAAAAGGCTGACGAAGCCAAGAAAGCGGACGAGGCGAAAAAGGCTGATGAAGCCAAGAAAGCCGAGAAAGCTGCCGAAGCCAAAAAGGCCGAAGAGAAACAATTGGCTGATATAGCCAAGAAGAAGTCTGAAGAAGAAGCCAAGAAGGCTGCTGAAGAAGAGGCCAAGAAAAAGGCCGCTGAAGACGCCAAGAAGAAAATAGTCGAAGACGCGAAGAAGAAAGCCGCCGAAGACGCCAAGAAAAAAGCTGAAGCAGACGAGGCGAAGAAAAAAGTCGCCGACGACGCGAAGAAGAAAGCTGCCGCCGACGCCCAGAAGAAAAAGGCCCAGGAAGCAGCGCGCAAATCCGCCGAAGAGAAAAAGGCCCAGGCCTTGGCAGATCTGCTCTCCGACACGCCGCAGCGTCAGCAAGCCTTGGCCGATGAACGTGGTGATGAAGTCGCGGGCAGTTTCGACGACCTGATTCGGGCGCGGGCAGCAGAGGGATGGACACGTCCACCTTCGGCACGTAAAGGCATGACAGTAGTGCTGCAGATCGGCATGTTGCCGGACGGTACGGTGACTTCGGTCAGCGTGTCCAAGTCCAGTGGTGACGGTTCGTTCGACAGTTCGGCGGTTGCCGCGGTCAAGAATATTGGCCGGTTGACCGAGATGCAGGGAATGAAACCAAGCGACTTCGCTCCCTATCGTTCATTCAAGATGACATTCACACCTGAGGATCTAGCCTTGTGAGAAACCTTCTTCGAGGAATGCTTGTCGTTATTTGCTGTATGGCAGGGATAGCGGCGGCGGATGAAAAGAACATTCTGGTCACCAGCGGTAGCGATCGGGCCACCCCGATCGCGGTAGTGCCGTTCGGCTGGCAGGGCGGCAGCGTGCTGCCGGACGACATGGCCCAGATCGTCAGCGACGACCTGCGCAACTCCGGTTACTACGCACCGATTCCAAAAGGCAACATGATCAGCCAGCCAAACCAGGCCAGCGAAGTCGTGTTCCGCGACTGGAAAGCGGTGGGTGCGCAGTACCTGATGGTCGGCAATATCACGCCGGCCGGTGGTCGTCTGCAAATCACCTACACCTTGTTCAACGTGGCGACCGAACAGCAGGTCTTGACCGGCAGCGTGTCGGGCACTGCCGAGCAGATCCGCGACATGGCCCACTACATCTCGGACCAGTCGTTTGAAAAGCTCACCGGTATCAAGGGTGCGTTCTCGACGCGTCTGCTGTACGTAACGGCTGAACGTTTCTCTGTAGACAACACTCGTTACACTTTGCAGCGCTCGGACTACGACGGTGCACGGGCTGTGACCTTGCTCCAATCCCGTGAGCCAATCCTGTCGCCGCGCTTCGCGCCGGACGGCAAGCGTATTGCCTACGTGTCCTTCGAGCAGAAGCGTCCGCGTATCTTCGTCCAGCACATTGATACTGGCCGTCGTGAGCAGATCACCAACTTCGAAGGCCTCAACGGTGCACCGGCCTGGTCGCCGGATGGTTCGCGCCTGGCGTTCGTGCTGTCCAAGGATGGCAACCCGGATATCTACGTGATGAACATGGCTTCGCGCCAGATTTCCCGCGTAACCAGCGGCCCGGGCATCAACACCGAACCGTTCTGGGGCAAGGATGGTTCGACCATTTACTTCACCTCTGACCGAGGCGGCAAGCCACAGGTCTACAAGGCGAACGTGAATGGTGGTGGGGCAGAGCGTGTTACTTTTATCGGTAACTACAACGCCAACCCTAAGCTTTCGGCCGATGAAAAGACGTTGGTGATGATTCACCGTCAGGATGGTTTCACTAATTTCCGGGTTGCGGCCCAGGATTTGCAGCGCGGAACCGTAAAAATCCTCACAGATACCAACCTTGATGAGTCAGCCACTGTTGCGCCCAACGGCACCATGGTAATCTACGCCACCCGCCAGCAGGGCCGGGGAGTCTTGATGCTCGTGTCCATAAATGGACGCGTAAGGCTCCCACTTCCTACCGCACAAGGCGAAGTCAGAGAACCATCCTGGTCCCCTTACCTGAACTGACGCGGCGCTACAAAAAGAAGTACTTAACACACTGGGGTTCATTAGGAGTTTCACGATGGAAATGCTGAAGTTTGGTAAGTTTGCTGCTCTGGCTCTGGCTCTGTCCGTAGCCGTTGGTTGCTCGTCTAAAGGCGGCGACAATGCCGGTGAAGGCGCAGCTGTTGATCCAAACGCTGGTTACGGCGCTAACACTGGTGCGGTTGACGGCTCCCTGAGCGAAGAAGCTGCTCTGCGCGCTATCACCACTTTCTACTTCGAATACGACAGTTCGGACCTGAAACCAGAAGCCATGCGCGCTCTGGACGTTCACGCGAAGGACCTGAAAGCTAACGGCGCTCGCGTTGTACTGGAAGGTAACACTGACGAACGTGGTACTCGTGAGTACAACATGGCACTGGGCGAGCGTCGTGCGAAAGCCGTTCAGCGCTACCTGGTACTGCAAGGTGTTGCTCCAGGCCAACTGGAACTGGTTTCCTACGGTAAAGAGCGTCCAGTTGCTACTGGCCACGACGAGCAGTCCTGGGCTCAAAACCGTCGCGTCGAACTGCGTAAGTAATTCGTCATGCGAACGTGCCGTCGTGCTCTAACTGTATTGGCTCTCAGCCTCGCACCGCTTGCGGTGTGGGCTGCGGTTCCTGTGGAAGATAGCAACTCTGGCTATAACAATAGCGGGAGCAGTTATCCGCCAGCAGGTTATGGCACGAACGGCGCCTATGCGGGGGGAGCGGCTACGTCCGCTCCCTCGGCACAGGGCGAACTGTTCAACCAGCTGCAACGCATGCAGGATCAACTGGCGCAGCAACAAGGCACCATTGAAGTACTGCAGAACCAAGTGAACCAGCTGAAGCAAGAAGGCCTGGAGCGTTACCAGGATCTTGATCGACGCATTGGAGCCGGCGTTCAACCTGCCGCAACTCCTGATAATTCTTCTGCCGGTGGCGCGCCAAGCGCTGCTGCCGGTGGTGCAGCAGCAGGGGCGGCTGCCAGCCAAGCCCCTGCCGCGAGCAGCGAACCGGGTGATCCGGCTAAGGAAAAGCTGTATTACGATGCAGCCTTCGACTTGATCAAAGCCAAGGATTTCGATAAGGCCAGCCAGGCATTTACCGCTTTCCTGCGTAAATACCCGAACAGCCAGTACGCGGGCAACGCCCAATACTGGTTGGGTGAAGTCAACCTGGCCAAGGGTGATCTACAGGGCGCGGGCCAGGCATTTGCCAAGGTCAGCCAGCTGTACCCCAAGCATGCCAAGGTGCCGGATTCGCTGTACAAACTCGCTGACGTAGAGCGCCGCCTGGGTCATACCGACAAGGTCAAAGGCATTCTGCAGCAGGTTGTGGCCCAATATCCGGGGACTTCCGCTGCCCAGTTGGCCCAACGGGATCTGCAACGCTTGTAAGCGATGCAGCCCGTTTAGAAGAAACCCGCGCCTGTCGCGGGTTTTTTCGTTAGAATCCACGCCCTTTTATGAAACACGCTTTTTGGGGTCTACGCGTTGGCGGGGTCCCTCAAAGTGCCTGACGGAGGCGGACAGCCTGTTTAGCTGTTACGCCCGTGGCGACTATGCAAGACACATTACGTATTACCGAAGTTTTTTACTCGTTGCAGGGTGAAACGCGAACGGCTGGCCTGCCCACAGTATTCGTGCGCCTGACCGGTTGTCCCTTGCGTTGCCAATACTGCGACAGCGCCTACGCCTTCAGTGGCGGCACGGTGCGCACCCTCGATGACATCCTGGAGCAGGTCGCCGGCTACAAGCCGCGCTACGTCTGTGTGACCGGCGGCGAGCCGTTGGCCCAGCCCAATGCCATCCCGTTGCTCAAGCAGCTGTGTGATGCCGGCTACGAGGTCTCCCTGGAGACCAGTGGCGCCTTGGACATCTCTGCGGTCGACCCCCGTGTCAGCCGCGTGGTCGACCTCAAGACCCCCGACTCCAAGGAAGCGCACCGTAACCGCTACGAGAACATCGAGCTGCTGACGGCCAACGATCAAGTCAAGTTCGTGATCTGCTCCCGCGACGACTACGACTGGGCGAACTCCAAGCTGATTCAATACGGGCTGGACCGCCGCGCAGGCGAAGTACTGTTTTCGCCAAGCCACCATGACCTGAACGCACGCGACCTCGCTGATTGGGTGGTTGCGGACAATCTCCCGGTGCGCCTGCAATTGCAGCTGCATAAATACCTTTGGAACGACGAGCCAGGACGCTGATATGACTGAACACACAATGGATCAAAAACGCGCGGTAATTCTGCTGTCCGGCGGCCTCGACTCGGCCACCGTGGTGGCCATGGCCCAGGCGCAAGGCTACAGCTGCTACACCATGAGCTTCGACTACGGCCAGCGTCACCGCGCCGAGCTGAACGCCGCCGCGCGTGTTGCCCGTGAGATGGGCGTGGTCGAGCACAAGGTGATCGGCCTGAACCTCAACGGCATCGGCGGCTCGGCGCTGACCGACAGCAGCATCGATGTGCCGGAAGCGCCCAGCGAAGGCATCCCGGTGACCTACGTGCCGGCACGCAACACCGTGTTCCTGTCCCTGGCCCTCGGCTGGGCAGAAGTGCTCAACGCTCGCGACATCTTCATTGGCGTCAACGCAGTGGATTACTCCGGTTACCCGGACTGCCGCCCAGAGTTCGTCGAGTCGTTCGAGCGCATGGCCAACCTGGCGACCAAGGCCGGTGTAGAAGGGCAGGGCTTCCGTATCCTGGCGCCGCTGCAAAACCTCAGCAAGGCCGATATCGTCAAGGCTGGTGTAGGACTTGGCGTGGATTATTCGCTGACTGTTTCCTGCTATCAGGCAGACGATGACGGCCGTGCTTGTGGGAAATGCGACAGCTGCCGACTGCGTGCAGAAGGCTTCCAAGCGGCCGGAATTACTGACCCAACGCGTTATTTCTGATTTATTTCAAATAAGGTGTTGAATAATCCTTAGAAATCAGTATTATACGCGCCACCACACAGCGGGTCGTTAGCTCAGTTGGTAGAGCAGTTGGCTTTTAACCAATTGGTCGTAGGTTCGAATCCCACACGACCCACCATTTTTGGCGGTTTAGAAAATCCGGAAGGCCCACGCAAGTGAGGATTTCCGGGTTTTTTTTTGCCTGCTGGAATACAGAGAAAGCCCCAGGCATACGAAGTGCCTGGGGTTTTTTGTATCCGAGCCATTGTCAGGCTCTGTTCAAAACCAATGGGTCATGATCAGGCTTCAAGGTCATTATTGGGGATGAAAAACAGCTAAAGTCTTTGAATATCCTAGGATTGTCCGACAATCACCCGCATGAAAAACTCTTCATAAACCCCTCGCTCGAACGTTGGTAGCTTCCTCGTCGCTGCCCACAATTCGAGTCCTAATAATGAATAACAAAACTCTTAAAGGCGCCTTGGCGCTCGCCGTTTCCCTTGCCTCAACCCAGCTGTTCGCCGGTGGATTCGCGCTCAATGAACAAAGTATCAGTTCAATGGGCACGGGTTATGCCGGTCGCTCCTCATCGGCCGAAGACGCCAGTACCGTGTTTGGCAACCCCGCCGGTATGTCTCGCCTGAAGCAGAATGAAGTCAGTCTCGGTGCGACTTACCTCGATGCCAAAACCGATATCAAAGACGCCAGTTCCTCGCAGTTCGGTGCCGACAACCCAGGCACCAACAAGGGCGATATGGTGCCCGGCATTGCCGTGCCGATGGGGTATCTGGTCACGCCTATCGATGAGCACTGGGCGTTCGGTTTAGGCATCTATGCCCCGTTCGGCTTGGTGACCGACTATGAGCACAGCTTCCAGGGCAATGGCTTCGGCAACAAGAGCAAGGTTCAGGTCATCACCGTGCAGCCGACGGTCAGCTATGCCTTCAACGACAAGGTGTCGGTAGGCTTCGGCCCGACCTTCAATCGCATCAATGGCGAGCTGGACTCCAATGTGCCGCTGGGTGGCGGCGCGGGCGAAAGTGTGAAGGTCAAAGGCGACGACAACGCCACCGGGTTCAACGCCGGTATCCTGGTGCAACCCCTCGAAAGTACGCGTATCGGCGTGACCTACCACTCGCAGGTGGTCTACCACCTTACCGGCAAGACCCACGCCTCCGGGGTGATCTCCGATGCCTTCGACGGTGGGCCCCAGCACTATGACGCCAGCTTGAACGTCACCACGCCATCCTCGGTGGATTTTTCGGTCACCCATCAACTGAATGACGACTGGACCCTCTACCTCGGTAGCACCTACACCCGTTGGAGCCAGTTGAAGAAGATCACCATCAACAACGATGGCGTGTCCGATCTCACTGCTCAATTTGGTGGCCTTGGCTCGATCACCGAGCAACAGCACTGGCATGACACCTGGTCCCACGCCATCGGCGCGGCGTATCGGGTCAACAAACAACTGGTGCTACGGACCGGCTTCTCGGTGGACCAGACGCCGACCAACAACACCGACCGCTCCGTGCGGATTCCTACGGGTGACCGCACGGTGTTCAGCCTGGGCGCCGGCTGGACGCCCGTCGATAACCTGACCTTCGACGTAGCGTATTCGTACCTCAAGGAAGAACCGATCAAGGTGCGGCAGAACCTTTCCCAGGTTGGCCTGACCTACGATGCCAAGTATGAAAACAGCGCCAATGGCTTCGGCGGATCGGTGACCTACCGCTTCTGATGTTCGCAAAACCGCAAAGAGCCAGTTTTTTGGCATGGCTCTTTGCTATCTATGTGCTGTCAATCGATCGAAGTCTTGGTTAAATTGAGCATTGCTCAGCTCAAGACAGGGATCGTCATGACCACGCTTTCGCCTATTAATACCGGCAATACGCTTATCGTCCGTCCGACAGAAACGCCGCCTGCAACCCTGACGCACAACATTGAAGTCAGCCTGAAGAGGCCCTCTTCAGTCGTCAGCCTGGGCAACGTCGTCTCCGATACGCTTTCCGACACCTATTCCCGTCGCGGGCAATTACCGGGTCAAGAGACCGTGCGCGCCTGGGAAAGTGACAGCCAGGACGCGCTCAGCAAATCGCTCAACGCCAACTTCAATTCGCAGTCGACGGCCAACCGCTTCAGTGGCTTGGGCGCTGGCCTGATTGCGCAGTTTGCCAAGGGCGGGGCAGGGATTTCCCAGTCGGTGATGTTCGCGAGTGCCGACCGCGCGGCGAACGCAGGTGAAATCAAAGTTGATCAGGGTCTGCTGCACACCAAGGCCGACAACCTGGTCAGCCTCAGCATCAAGACCGCCAGCGGTAAGACCGTCACCTTCAGCCTTTCGAGCCAGACCGATGGCCTGGGCGTGCAGGCCACAGTAGACGGTGGCACCTTGAGCGATGAGGAACTCAAGGCCGTCGGCAAACTGGGCAGCGCCTTCCAGTCCGCCGTAGATGGATTGACGGCAACGCCGCCGAAGCTCGACCTGAGCCAACTGACGCAGTTTGATACCAAGCTGCTGGCGTCGGTGGACCTCAATGCCAAGCTCAAATCCCTGGACGGCCAGGACCTGAGCCTGGCCTTCCATGCGGACAGCCAAAGCCGCACCACCCGCATGAGGGGGCCGCTCGGCGAGTTGAACTTGGCCGTCGACCTGAAAAACGCCGCGATCCTCGGCAACGCCAAGCAACAGGCCAAGGCCCTGCAACGCTATCTCGCCCAATTCGACCGGGCACAGGAGCGCGGCAGTGCCAAGCCAGAGCTGATGGCGATGTTCAAAGACGCCTTCAGCGCCATGAATAGTCATTATCCACAGGGCGTTACCCTGCCCGAAGCGTTGACGCGCAACTCGACTGATCAGGGCTTGCTGACCGGCTTGGCGGACTTCAAGGCATCCATCAAACAGACCAGCGAATCGCCGAACCCGATGCGTCCGTCTGAGGTGGACAGTTTCGCCTATGAGGTTTCGCAAAAGACCCACGTCGGCGGCACCAGCACCTTGGATCGCAGTGTCAGCCAGGACCAGCAGTCGAGCCTGTCCGCGAGTTTCCATAAAGGGCTCAAGGGCGGCAAAGCGCCTGCCCTGGACGGCAACGCAGAGTCGCAGAACTATCGCTACATACAAGTGCAGGACAAGGCCAGTAGCTCGGCCAAGCTCTCCTACAAGGACGGCCTGCTGGCCAGTGCAACCCTCGATCAAAGTGCCAGCCAGAACACCCGCACGCAGCAGTATGTGATGGGCAAGTTGGTGGAAGACACCACGGTGCCGAAAGAGGCGTCGGTCAAGCGCGACTACCTGGTGCTGCTCGAATACGCCGCCAAGGAAAGCAAGAAGTCCAAGGATGCGCTGGAGGAGTCCACTGTTAAAGAAGCCCTGGCCAGCCTGCATGCTTCGGTAATGTTGCAGGAAGATCCGTCCGCACTGGCACGCTGATACGGCTGTAAAAAAGGCGCCTCCAGTGATGGAGGCGCCTTTTTTTTGCCCGACAGACGCACCGACGAATGCCAGATTAGGCTTTTGAAAGCCTTGGATATTCTGTAGCCTTGCGCAGCTTCACTTTAACCCGTGCTTGATGAACACAATCACTTCGTCCGGCGGCGCCCGAAGGGCTCCAGAGCCGGTGGTACACTCGACTTTCGCGCAACTGCGCCTGCAGGTCTTGCGAACATGACGCAAATTTCCGAACGCCTTCTGGTTCAAGCCCATCTCGACGCCAAGCAGCCCAAGGCCCTCAGCGCCGCGGAAGAGGCGAACCTGCGTACTGCCATCGCCGCCGAGCTCAAGGCTCAAGACGCGGTGCTGGTTGCCCACTTCTACTGTGACCCGGTGATCCAGGCCCTGGCCGAAGAAACCGGCGGCTGCGTCTCCGACTCCCTGGAAATGGCCCGCTTCGGCGCCGCCCACCCGGCCAAGACCGTACTGGTCGCCGGCGTGCGTTTCATGGGCGAGACCGCCAAGATCCTCACCCCGGAAAAACGCATCCTCATGCCCACTCTGGAAGCCACGTGTTCCCTGGACCTGGGTTGCCCTGTGGAGGAATTCTCGGCGTTCTGCGACCAGCATCCCGAGCGCACCGTGGTGGTGTACGCCAACACCTCGGCGGCGGTCAAAGCCCGGGCGGATTGGGTGGTGACTTCCAGCTGTGCATTGGAAATCGTCGAAAGCCTGATGGACAACGGCGAGACGATTATCTGGGGTCCGGACAAGCATCTGGGCACCTATATCCAGCGTCAGACCGGTGCCGACATGCTGCTGTGGGACGGTGCCTGCATCGTCCACGAAGAGTTCAAGTCCAAGCAGCTTGAAGACATGAAGGCGTTGTACCCGGATGCAGCGATTTTGGTGCACCCGGAATCGCCGACGGCGGTGATCGAATTGGCGGATGCCGTAGGTTCGACCAGTCAATTGATTGCTGCCGCTCAGCGCCTGCCGAACAAAACCTTCATCGTCGCCACTGACCGCGGCATTTTCTACAAGATGCAGCAGCTGTGTCCGGACAAGGTCTTTGTCGAGGCGCCTACCGCCGGCAACGGCGCAGCGTGCCGCAGTTGCGCGCATTGCCCGTGGATGGCGATGAACACGCTGGAGCGCACGCTGCAGTGCCTGCGTGAGGGCAGCAACGAGATCTTCGTCGAGCCGTCCGTGATTCCGCAGGCAGTGCGCCCGCTCAAGCGCATGTTGGATTTCACCCAGGCCGCCCGCCTCAAGCTGGCCGGCAACGCATAACCTTGCAGGAGCCGGCAAGCCGGCTCCTGCAAAGAGCGGTTACTTTTTCTGTTTGGGGATACGAACCAGCTGGCTGTCGGAATAGATGTCATGCCAGCTGCGTTTGCGCTTATCCACCAGCGACCAGATAAATCCCAGCCCCACGCACAACCACGACGCAATCGACACCACAAAGCGCAACAGCGCCTGCCACAGGCTGATCCGTGAGCCATCGGCGTTCTGCACGCGCACGCCCCACACCTGCATGCCCAGGGTCTGCCCGGAATGGGTCCAGAACTTGGCAAAGAAGCCGAACAGCACAAACAACAGGATCGTCGACAGCAACGGGTCGCCGTCCAGCGCGCCGGACTCGGTGAGGGTGCGCATCTTGGCTTCACCGACAAACGCGATCCAGATCAGCTTGTAGGCGAACGCGGTGACGATCAGCAGGGCAGTGCACAACAGGAAGTCATAGAACATCGCTGCCAGGCGACGGCCCAGGCCAACGGCGGGGAACTCGCCTTGGGGGCTCAGCAGGGGTTTTGACATGGCAGGGCTCTCTGATGAAAAAAGCCATTTTACGAGTAAACGCACATAAAAAAGCCCCTGATGTCACCATCAGGGGCTTTTTGTCGCAGGAGGGATCAGCCTTCTGCTTGTACTTCGTCAGCCTGCATGCCTTTTTGGCCTTGCACAGCAACGAACGTCACTTTCTGGCCTTCTTTCAGGCTCTTGAAGCCGTTGCCCTGAATAGCGCGGAAATGCACGAACAGATCCGGACCGCTTTCTGGAGTGATAAAACCAAACCCTTTCTCGTCGTTAAACCACTTGACGGTACCGCTCTGACGTTCAGCCATTTTCTTATTTCCTTGACGCTAAAAATTAATGACAGCCCCTTTCGCATGAAAGAGTACTGGGCTGGGTTGCAGGAAAGTAAGAGACGTCGAACGGGTTGTAGCTAAGTTTGGCTACTGCCCAGGTCCAGGTTCCAAGCGACCCATGCAAACACAGTGGGCAAACTCTACGCCAACTAATGGAGAAAAAACAAGCCCTGCCAAAAGCCCAGGTTTTGCTAGGGCTTATGGCACTTGGGTGGATGTAGTGGATCCCACTTATTCGATAGAGTTGATCACTTGTTATAGCGGGGGCCCTATAAGAAAGACTATCGGGAGTGCACTGTTTTATGGCGATTGCGTTACAAATTAGTGCGCGTTAACGCAATCGCGTTACTTATAGAAACAGTCAATCAGCCACGGTAGTAACGTTGCGGTACAAATGGCATTTTACTTACACGAAGTGGCACCTTTTTCCCACGTACCAACGCAGACACTTCGGTATCCAGCGCGATGAATGCGCTGTCCAGGTAACCCATGGCCAGCGGGCCGCCCAGGGTCGGACCGAAGCCACCGCTGCACACGCTGCCGATCACGGTGCCGTCTGCGTCGACGATTTCCGCGCCTTCACGTACGGGCGTGCGCTCTTGTGGCAACAAACCTACTCGTTTGCGGCTCACACCGGTTTGCTGCTGGGTGAAGATGTTGTCCGCACCCGGGAAGCCACCGGCACGCGTACCGTCGGCACGGCGGGCCTTGGAGATCGCCCACAGCAGGCTGGCTTCGATTGGCGTGGTGTCGGCGTTCATGTCGTGGCCGTACAGGCACAGGCCAGCTTCCAGGCGCAGCGAGTCGCGGGCACCCAGGCCGATGGCTTGTACTTCGGTCTCGGCCAGCAGGCTGCGCGCAAGGCTTTCGGCATTGGCGGCAGGCACGGAGATCTCGAAGCCGTCTTCGCCGGTGTAGCCCGAACGGCTGACATAACAGTCCACGCCCAGCAGGCGCAGCGTGGCGAACTGCATGAAGGTCATCTTGGTGACTTCCGGTGCCAGGCGCGCCAGTACCTTCACCGCCGCCGGACCTTGCAGGGCCAGGAGTGCACGTTCTTCGAACAGCGGCTCAATGGTGCACAGGTCACCGATATGCTGGCGCAGGTGTGCCAGGTCCTGGTCCTTGCAGGCGGCGTTGACCACCAGGAACAGTTCGTCGTTACCCAGGTTCGCCACCATCAGGTCATCGAGAATACCGCCCTGGTCATTGGTGAACATCGCGTAGCGCTGCATGCCCACCGGCAGGTCGATGATGTCGACCGGCACCAGGGTTTCCAAGGCTTTAGCAGCATTGGCTCCGGTGAGGCGGATCTGGCCCATGTGGGACACGTCGAACAGCCCGGCCTGATCACGGGTGTGCAGGTGTTCCTTCATCACGCCTAACGGGTATTGCACCGGCATGTCATAGCCGGCGAAGGGCACCATGCGTGCGCCCAGCTCGATGTGCAGGGCGTGCAATGGAGTTTTCAACAGGGTTTCGGTGGACATATTCAGCTCCTGAAAAACGTGCTGGCGCGCCGTTAGGCGTCAGCACTCGATAATGTTGACCGCCAAACCGCCACGGGCGGTTTCCTTGTATTTGCTTTTCATGTCGGCGCCGGTCTGGCGCATGGTGCGGATGACCTTGTCGAGGGACACAAAGTGCTGCCCATCGCCGCGCAAAGCCATGCGCACCGCATTGATTGCCTTGACCGAGCCCATCGCATTGCGCTCGATGCAGGGCACCTGCACCAGCCCGCCAATCGGGTCGCAGGTCAGGCCGAGGTTGTGCTCCATGCCGATTTCGGCGGCGTTTTCCACCTGGGAAACGCTGCCGCCCAAGACTTCGCACAACGCGCCGGCCGCCATGGAGCAAGCCACGCCGACTTCACCCTGGCAGCCAACTTCTGCGCCGGAGATCGACGCGTTTTCCTTGTACAAAATCCCGATGGCGGCGGCGGTGAGCAGAAAGCGCACCACACCGTCTTCGTTCGCGCCGGGGATAAAGCGCATGTAGTAATGCAGCACCGCCGGCACGATGCCTGCCGCTCCATTGGTGGGCGCCGTGACCACGCGGCCGCCGTTGGCGTTTTCTTCGTTGACGGCCAGGGCGTAAAGGTTGACCCAGTCGAGTACCGACAGTGGGTCGCGCAGCGCCGACTCCGGGTGTTTGCACAACTGGCGATGCAGGGCCGCGGCGCGACGCTTGACCTTCAAGCCGCCGGGCAGAATCCCTTCGTTGCGACAGCCCGCGTCCACACAGTCCTGCATCACTTGCCAGATCTTCAGCAGCCCGGCGCGGGTTTCCGCCTCCGGGCGCCAGGCGCTCTCGTTGGTCAGCATCACCTGGCTGATGGACAGCCCGTAGGTGGTGCAATGGCCGAGGAGGTCTTTGGCATGCTTGAAGGGGAAGGTCAGCGCTGTGGCATCCTCGACAATCCGGTCGGCGCCGGCGGCGTCTTCATCCACCACAAATCCACCACCGACCGAGTAGTACTCGCGGCTGCGGATCTGGATATTGGCGGCGTCGAAGGCACGGAAAATCATGCCATTGGGATGGTAGGCGAGGGGTTTGCGAATCATCGCCAGGTGTTCTTTCTCGTTGAACGCAATGCTGTGTTCGCCGAGTAAATTCAAGTGGCCGTCCTTGCGCATCTGCGCCAGGCGGGTGGCCACGGTTTCGGTATTCACAGTGTCCGGGTGTTCGCCTTCCAGGCCCAGCAACACGGCCTTGTCACTGCCGTGGCCTTTGCCGGTGGCGCCCAGCGATCCGTAGAGTTCCACCTTGATGCCGGCGGTAGCGCTCAGCAGGTTGTCACGCTTGAGGCCCTCGACGAACCGAGCGGCGGCGCGCATCGGGCCGACGGTGTGGGAGCTGGAGGGGCCAATGCCAATCTTGAACAGGTCGAACACGCTTAAAGACATGGTTGTTCTCCGGTTTCTTATTATTGGGCACGCATTCACGGGGGCACCCGATCTTGTAGGAGCCGGCTTGCCGGCGATGCGGGCCTCGAGGCCGCCATCGCCGGCAAGCCGGCTCCTACAGGGAAGGTTGCGTTTACGCTTCCTGGTAGTTCTCGATCGATGGGCACGCACACACCAGATTGCGATCGCCAAACACGTTGTCCACACGCCCCACCGGCGGCCAGTACTTGCCTTCGATCAAGGATGGCACCGGATACACCGCTTGCTCGCGGGTGTAGGGATGGGTCCACTCGCTCACCAGTTCAGCGGCGGTATGCGGCGCGTTTTTCAGCGGGTTGTCGTCCTTGTCCAAGGTGCCGTTTTCCACCGCGCGGATTTCTTCGCGGATGGCAATCATCGCGTTGCAGAAGCGGTCCAGTTCTTCCTTGGATTCGCTTTCGGTCGGCTCGATCATCAAGGTGCCGGCCACCGGGAACGACATGGTCGGCGCATGGAAGCCGAAGTCGATCAGGCGCTTGGCCACGTCGTCTACGCTGATGCCGCTGCTGTCTTTGAGTGGGCGCAGGTCGAGGATGCATTCGTGGGCCACCAGGCCGTTGCTGCCGGTGTAGAGCACTGGGTAGTGCTCTTCGAGGCGACGGGAGATGTAGTTGGCATTCAGGATCGCCAGTTGCGAAGCGCGCTTGAGGCCCGCACCGCCCATCATGCTGATGTACATCCAGGTGATCGGCAGGATGCTCGCGCTGCCGAACGGCGCCGCACACACCGCGCCTTCCTTGCGCGCCATGGCCGCGTGGCCGGGCAGGAACGGCGTGAGGTGCGATTTGACGCCAATCGGGCCAACGCCCGGGCCACCACCGCCGTGCGGGATGCAGAAGGTCTTGTGCAGGTTCAGGTGGGACACGTCGCCGCCGAACTTGCCCGGTGCGCACAGGCCCACCATGGCGTTCATGTTGGCGCCATCGATGTACACCTGGCCGCCGTTGTCGTGAATGATGCCGCAGATTTCGCGGATACCTTCTTCGAACACGCCGTGGGTGGACGGGTAGGTGATCATCAGCGCGGCGAGGTGGTCACGGTGCTCGATGGCCTTGGCGCGCAGGTCTTCGATGTCCACGTTACCGCGTGCATCGCACGCAGTCACGACCACGCGCATGCCCGCCATGTTGGCGGTGGCCGGGTTGGTGCCGTGGGCCGACGAGGGGATCAGGCAGATGTCGCGGCGCTCATCGCCACGGCTCTGGTGATAGGCGCGGATGGCCAGCAGGCCCGCGTACTCGCCCTGGGAACCGGCGTTCGGCTGCAGGGAAATCGCGTCATAACCGGTGGCGGCGCAGAGCATGGCCTCCAAGTCGGAGGTCAGCTCCAGGTAGCCAGCGCTTTGCTCAGCCGGAGCGAACGGGTGCAGGGCGCCAAACTCGGCCCAAGTCACCGGGATCATTTCGCTGGCAGCGTTGAGCTTCATGGTGCACGAGCCCAGCGGGATCATGGTGCGGTCCAGCGCCAGGTCCTTGTCGGCCAGTTTGCGCAGGTAGCGCATCAGCTCGGTTTCGGAGTGATAACGGTTGAACACCGGATGGCTGAGGACTGGCGACTGGCGCAGCAGCGCGGCCGGCAGGGTGCTGTCTACTTTGGCGGCGAAGTCCGGCAGGGCCTTACCGTCGGCGAAGATTGCCCACAGGGTTTCGATATCGGCCTGGGTGGTGGTTTCGTCCACCGACACACCAAGACGCTCACCATCCACCACACGCAGGTTGATGCGCTGGGCGCGCGCCTTGTCGTGCAGCGCGGCAGTGTTGGCGCCGGTGTTGAGGGTGATGGTGTCGAAGAAGTTTTCCTGCTCGACCTTCAAGCCCAGGGCGGTCAGGCCCTTGGCCAGGATCGCGGTCAGCTGGTGCACACGCTGGGCAATCTGGGTCAGGCCTTTGGGACCGTGGTACACGGCGTACATGCTGGCGATGTTCGCCAGCAGCACCTGGGCGGTGCAGATATTCGACGTGGCTTTCTCGCGGCGGATATGTTGCTCGCGGGTCTGCATGGCCAGGCGTAGGGCCGGCTTGCCGAAACGGTCCACGGATACACCGACCAGACGGCCCGGCATGTCGCGTTTGAACGCATCCTTGGTGGAGAAGTACGCCGCGTGCGGGCCACCAAAGCCCAGCGGCACGCCGAAGCGTTGCGCGCTGCCGATGGCCACGTCGGCGCCGAACTCACCCGGTGGGGTCAGCAGGGTCAGGGCCAGCAGGTCGGCGGCCACGGCCACTAAGCCATTGGCGGCGTGGAAGCGCTCGGTCAGTGCGCGGTAGTCGAACACGTCACCGTTGCTGGCCGGGTACTGCAGCAGCGCGCCGAAGAACGGGCTGACGTCGGTCAGTTCACGCTCATCGCCCACCACCACGTCGATGCCCAAGGGCTCGGCACGGGTGCGCAGCACGTCGAGGGTTTGCGGGTGGCTGTGGATCGAGGCGAAGAAGGCATTGCTGCCCTTGTTCTTGCTCAGGCGCTTGCAGAAGGTCATGGCTTCGGCGGCGGCGGTGGCTTCGTCGAGCAAGGATGCGTTGGCGATCGGCAGGCCGGTGAGGTCGCTGATCAGGGTCTGGAAGTTCAGCAGCGCTTCCAGGCGGCCTTGGGAAATCTCAGGTTGATACGGGGTGTAGGCGGTGTACCAGGCCGGGTTTTCCAGCAGGTTGCGCAGGATCGGCGACGGCGTGTGGCAGTTGTAGTAGCCCTGGCCGATGTAAGTCTTGAACAGCTGGTTCTTGCCGGCGATGGCCTTGATCTTGGCCAGTGCGTCGGCTTCGCTCAGGCCGTCTTCCAGGCCGAGCACGCTGGTGCCCTTGATGCTTTCCGGGATCACGCTGGCGCTCAGGGCTTCCAGGGAGTCGAAGCCCAGGCTGGCGAGCATCTGCTGCTCATCTTCCTGGCGCGGGCCGATGTGGCGGGCGATGAATTCGTTGGCGGTAGTCAGATTAACGGTCATGGCGCGCTCCTCAAGCTTCAGCGTTGGCTTTGATCAGGCGGTCGTACGCATCCTGATCCAACAGCTTAGCCACTGCACTGGCATCAGCGGGTTTAAAGCGGAAGAACCAACCTTCGCCCATCGGGTCTTCGTTGACCAGCTCCGGGCTGCCATCCAATTTGTCGTTCACTTCAAGGACTTCACCGTCCAAAGGCATGTACACGCCGCTAGCCGCTTTGACCGACTCAACGGTGGACGCCTCGGCACCCTTGTCATAGGCCTGCAACTCCGGCAGTTGCACGAAAACCACATCACCCAGCGCGTTCTGCGCGAAAGCGGTGATACCCACGGTGACGCTGCCATCGGCTTCGGCGCGCAGCCATTCGTGATCTTCAGTGAAACGCAACTCGCTCATGGAAACTCCTCGGGGCCAGATTCGTCTGGTGGACGGGATTGGAATAATGGGGAGTTGCTTAGCAATATCGCGGCCAAGGTTGTTAAGTCGTTATAAATCAACGAGTTAAATAAAACGGTTATGACGATATGCCGATTCGCTGTAGCGATTTCGCTACACTCGGGCGTCTGAAAAAAAGCCTATGTGGATCAAAGCCTTGCATGGCGCGCAAAAAACAAGGTTGTAGCGAAATCGTTCCACTGTAGCGCTTTCAGTACACTGGATGTCGTTCCTGGACCAAACTTAACGCTCGAATTGCAATTCCTGTGGGAGCTCGGCTTCAGGGCTTATTTGGAATGCCGTATTTGCGCAGGCGATGGGCGATGGCCGTGTGCGAGGTCTGCAAGCGGCTAGCCAGTTGGCGCGTGGAGGGGTAGTGGGCGTAGAGCTTTTCCAGCAGGCTGCGTTCGAAATCTTCCATGGCCTGTTCCAGGCTGTCGACTTCGCCGTCGCCCTGGCGCGCCATCGAGGTGCCGGCAATGTCCAGGTCGCCGATGTCCACCAGGCTGCTTTCGCAAATGGCGGCGGCACGGAAGATCACGTTCTGCAGTTGACGCACGTTGCCCGGCCAGCGGTTGCCCAGCAGCGCAGGGTAAGTGCCGGGTGCCAGCCGGCACACCGGGCGCTGGATCTGGGCGCAGGCCTGCTGCATGAAGTAACGCGCCAGTAAGAGGATGTCCTGGCCGCGTTCGCGCAGCGGCGGCACTTCGACGTTCAGCACGTTGAGGCGGTAGAACAGGTCCTCGCGGAAGGTGCCCTCGCTGACCATTTTTTCCAGGTCGCGGTGGGTGGCGCTGAGGATGCGCACATTGACCTTCACTTCACGGTCCCCGCCCACGCGCCGGAAGCTGCCGTCGTTGAGAAACCGCAGCAGCTTGGCCTGCAGGTACGGCGACATCTCGCCAATTTCATCGAGGAACACCGTGCCCTGGTTGGCCAGCTCCATCAGCCCCGGCTTGCCACCGCGTTGTGCGCCGGTGAAGGCGCCCGGTGCATAACCGAACAACTCGCTTTCCGCGAGGTTTTCCGGCAGCGCCGCGCAGTTCAACGCCAGGAAGGGTGCACTGTGGCGCGCGCTGATCGCATGGCAGGCACGCGCCACCAGCTCTTTGCCGGTGCCGGTTTCGCCCTGGATCAACAACGGTGCATCCAACGCCGCCACCCGCTGCGCGCGGGCCTTTAGCGTGCGGATGACCGGGGATTCACCGAGCAGCGCGTCAAACCCTTCGGCATGGTCATGGTGCAGCGCCGACAGTTGTTCGCCGATGCGATTGGGCTGATAGAGGGTGAGCAGGGCGCCGGCGTCGGTGATCGGCGTGGCGTCCAACAGCAGGGTCTGACCGTTGACGCTGATCTCGCGCAGCGGCAAGCGAAAGCCATGTTCCAGCAGGGTGTCCAGCAGCGCCGGGTCATTGAACAGCTCGCTGATGCTTTCCCCGGCCGGTTCACGACCGTACAGCGCGATCAGCGCCGGGTTGGCCAGCAGGATCTTGCCCGCGCTGTCCAGCGCCAGCACCGGGTCGGTCATGGCGGCCAACAGGGCGTCGAGTTGCAGGTGGCGGCGTTGGCCGGGGAGGATGTCCACCACGGTGACGGCCTGTACGCCGTGCACGCTGAAAAGGGCGTCGCGCAGTTCTTCAAGCACCTCGGCGCTGAGGGTCGGTGCGTCGATGTAGACATTGGGCGGCACCATCTCCACCGCATCCAGGTTGAGATTGCGCCCGCCGAGCAGGGCCAGGACTTCCTGGGTGATGCCGACGCGGTCGATGAAGCTGACGTGGATACGCATGGGACGCTAACAATTCTGGGGAGCGAGAGGCGGCAAGTATGCCAGAGGTGAAAACTGTAGGAGCGAGCTTGCTCGCGAAAAACGTCAACGATAACGCGGGTTGCTTGAATGCACGCGTTGATCTTGCGTTCTTCGCGAGCAAGCTCGCTCCTACAGGGGGGCGGTTATTCCAGGTGTTCGGGCTTGATCGGATCCCCAGGTTTCACATCCAGTTGATGCCGTACATCCTCGAACATCTGGTCGTACTGCTTGTGCATCGAGCCGTTCAACACGGCAATCTTCGGCATGCCGTATTTCTGCGCGATGTTCATCGCATGCCGGGCAAAGTCGAACGCCTGGTCCTTGGGCAGGAAAAACTCCTCCTTAAGGTCCTTGCCCTGCACCGAGCCATGGAGCTTGAACAGCATCCCCTTGCCTTCCTTGGGATCCTGGCTGACTTCGTAGTCGATGCACAGGTTGTAGCTGTAGTCATCCTTGTTCAGCGCGTGACGTTCAACGTGCAGGTGACCCGGTTCAAAGGTGGCCATAGGCGTCTCTCCTCTACTTCACAGATAGGTGATGCCAGGTGTTGCCGTGCTGATGCGCGTACCGGCGCTGCCCTGGACGATGGCTTCGATGTCCGAGAGTGAACCGATGACGGCGGTTTTGCCAGTCTGGCGGGCGAACTCGCAGGCGGCTTGTACCTTGGGGCCCATGGAACCGGCGGCGAAGCCGAGTTTTTCCATGTCGTCCGGGTGGGCTTGGCCGATGGCTTTTTGGGTGGGTTTGCCGAAATCGATAAAAGCGGCGTTGACGTCGGTGGCGATCACCAGCAAATCGGCTTTCAATTGTGAAGCCAGCAGCGACGAACACAGATCCTTGTCGATCACGGCTTCAATGCCGCGCAGCTTGCCGTCCTCGCCGTACATCGTCGGAATACCGCCACCGCCGGCACAAATCACGATACTGCCTTTGTCCAGCAGCCACGTGATCGGGCGAATTTCAAAGATGCGTTTGGGCCGTGGGCTGGCGACCACGCGGCGGTACTTGTCGCCATCCGGGGCTATGGCCCAGCCTTTTTCGGCGGCGAGTTTTTCCGCTTCGGCCTTGGAATACACCGGGCCGATGGGCTTGGTCGGGTTCTGGAAGGCCGGGTCCTTGGCGTCCACTTCGACTTGGGTGAGCAGGGTGGCGAACGGCACTTCGAAGTCCAGCAGGTTGCCCAGTTCCTGTTCGATGATGTAGCCGATCATGCCTTCGGTCTCGGCGCCGAGCACGTCCAGTGGGTACGGCGACACCTGGGTGTAGGCCGCCGCCTGCAACGACAGCAGGCCGACTTGCGGACCATTACCGTGAGCGATCACCAGCTGGTTGCCGGCATGGATCTTGGCGATCTGTTCGGTGGCGATGCGGATATTGGCGCGTTGGTTGTCCGCCGTCATGGGTTCACCACGGCGGAGCAGGGCGTTGCCGCCCAGGGCTACGACGATGCGCATACAGAATGTCCTTCTAGAAAGCTCATGAACAACACGGTCCATGTAGGAGCCGGCTTGCCGGCGATAGTGCCTGTACCTCCAACAGGGATGTCGGCAGGTACATGGCTATCGCTGGCAAGCCAGCTCCTACAGAATATCCGTCAGATATCTGCGAGTGCCGACACCAGAATCGCCTTGATGGTATGCATGCGGTTCTCCGCCTGCTCAAACGCGATGTTGGCCGGCGACTCGAACACGTCCTCGGTCACTTCCACGCCATTGGCCAGGTTTGGATAACGCGCGGCGATGTCCTTGCCCACCTTGGTTTCGCTGTTGTGGAACGCCGGCAGGCAGTGCATGAACTTCACGCGCGGGTTGCCCGAGGCTTTCATCATCTTGGCGTTGACTTGGTACGGCAGCAGTTGCTCGATGCGCTCGTCCCACGCTTCCACCGGCTCGCCCATGGACACCCAGATATCGGTGTGGATGAAGTCCACGCCTTTCACCGCTTCCTTCGGGTCTTCGGTGATGGTGATACGCGCGCCGCTTTCTTCGGCAAACGCCTGGCATTGCTTGATGAAATCTTCGTGCGGCCACAGGGCTTTCGGCGCGCCGATGCGCACGTCCATGCCCAGCTTGGCGCCGATCATCAGCAGCGAGTTGCCCATGTTGTAGCGTGCGTCACCCAGGTAGGCGTAACTGATGTCATGCAGCGGTTTGTCGCTGTGCTCGCGCATCGTCAGGGTGTCGGCGATCATTTGGGTGGGGTGGAATTCAGCAGTGAGGCCGTTGAACACCGGCACACCGGCGAACTTGGCCAGCTCCTCGACGATTTCCTGTTCGAAGCCACGGTACTCGATGGCGTCGAACATCCGGCCCAATACGCGGGCGGTGTCTTTCATGCTTTCCTTGTGGCCGATCTGCGACGACACCGGGTCGATGTAGGTGACGTGGGCGCCCTGGTCATGGGCCGCGACTTCGAAGGCGCAGCGGGTGCGGGTCGAGGTTTTTTCGAAGATCAGCGCGATGTTCTTGCCCTTCAGGTGCGGACGCTCGGTGCCGGTGTATTTGGCGCGCTTGAGGTCGCGGGACAGGTCCAGCAGGTAGTGCAGCTCGCGGGTGGTGTGGTGCATCAGTGACAGCAGGCTGCGGTTGCGCATGTTGAAAGCCATGATGGATCTCCTTCTGTTTAGGTTATCCCCCTGGCCGGCGCCTTATGGGCGACGGCCAAGGCCTGGAAATTAATAGTCGATAGGGTCGCGGATGATCGGGCAGGTCATGCAGTGGCCGCCGCCACGGCCCCGGCCGAGTTCGCCGGCGCTGATGGTGATGACTTCCACACCAGCCTTGCGCAGCAGGGTGTTGGTGTAGGTGTTGCGGTCGTAACCGATCACCACGCCAGGCTCCACCGCCACCACGTTGTTGCCGTCGTCCCACTGCTCGCGTTCGGCGGCGAAGCTGTTGCCGCCGGTTTCGACGACGCGCAGCGCCTTGAGGTTGAGGGCTGCGGCGACGGTGTCGAGGAAGTTGGTTTTCTCGCGCTGGATGTCGATGCCGTGTGGCTTGCTTTCGTCCGGGCGCAGGGTGAACGGCACGATCTGGTTGACCACTTCGGGGAAGATGGTGACCAGGTCGCGGTCGCAGAAACTGAACACGGTGTCCAGGTGCATCGCCGCGCGGGATTTCGGCAGGCCGGCCACGATGACTTTCTCCACCGCCTTGTTCTTGAACAGGTTGCGCGCCAGTTGGCCGATCGCCTGGTGGGACGAACGCTCGCCCATGCCGATCAGGACTACGCCGTTGCCGATGGGCATCACGTCGCCGCCTTCCAGCGTGGAAGCGCCGTGTTCCTGATCCGGGTCGCCGTACCAGATCTGGAAGTCGGCGTTGGTGAACTCCGGGTGGAACTTGTAGATGGCCGAGGCCAGCAGGGTTTCCTGGCGTCGTGCCGGCCAGTACATCGGGTTCAGCGTGACGCCGCCGTAGATCCAGCAGGTGGTGTCACGGGTGAACTGGGTGTTGGGCAGTGGCGGCAAGATGAAGCTGGAATGCCCGAGGAAGTCGCGGAACATCTCGATGGTCTTGCCACCGAAGCTGCTCGGCAGGTCATCGGCCGACACGCCACCAATCAGGAATTCGCTGATTTTGCGCGGCTCCAGGCTGCGCAACCACGAGCTCACTTCATCGACCAGGCCCAGGCCCACGGTGTTGGCGGTGATCTTGCGCTCCAGGATCCAGTCCAGCGCTTCGGGGATGGCGACGATGTCGGTGAGCAGGTTGTGCATTTCCAGCACATCAATATCCCGCTCGCGCATCTTGGTCACAAAGTCGAAATGGTCGCGCTTGGCCTGGGCCACCCACAGCACGTCATCGAACAGCAGTTCATCGCAGTTGTTGGGGGTCAGCCGCTGGTGGGCCAAGCCTGGGGAGCACACCATGACTTTGCGCAGTTTGCCGGCTTCGGAATGTACGCCGTACTTCACTTTTTCCGTGGTCATTACAGATCCTCCAGTGAACAAAAGATTCAGGTGTTACAGGGTCAGGAAGCCGTCGTAGAGCCCATAGGCCGCCACCAGGGCGCCAATGACCACTGCGGCGAAAATCAGCTTCTCGACGTTGGTGAAAATCGGTTTGCCCAGTTCATGCTTGGCCTTGGCGAACAGAATCGCGCCGGGCGCGTAGAGCAGGGCGGAGAGCAGCAGGTATTTGGTGCCGCCGGCATACAGCAGCCAGATCGCGTAGATCAGGGCGATGGCGCCGATGAACAGGTCTTTCTTGCGCTCTTTCAGCGCGTTTTCGTAGGTCTCGCCGCGCACCGCCAGTAACAGGGCGTAGGCCGCCGACCACAGGTAAGGCACCAGGATCATCGAGGTGGCGAGGTAGATCAGCGACAGGTAAGTGCTGGCGGAAAACAGCGTGATCACCAGGAACAGTTGCACCATGGCGTTGGTCAGCCACAGGGCGTTGACTGGCACATGGTTGGCATTCTCCCTGCGCAGGAACTCCGGCATGGTGTGGTCCTTGGCGGCGGCGAACATGATCTCCGCACACAGCAGCACCCACGACAGCAGCGCTCCCAACAGCGAGATGATCAGGCCGACGCTGATCAGCACCGCGCCCCAGTGGCCCACCACGTGTTCCAACACGGCGGCCATCGATGGGTTTTGCAGCTTGGCCAGTTCGGGTTGGGTCATGATGCCCAAGGACAGCACGTTCACCAGCATCAGGAACAACAGCACGGTGATAAAACCGATCACTGTGGCCTTGCCCACGTCGGAGCGTTTTTCCGCACGGGACGAGAAGATGCTCGCGCCTTCGATGCCGATGAACACCCAGACGGTGACCAGCATCATGTTGCGCACTTGGTTCATCACACTGCCCAGGTCCGGGTTTTTCACGCCCCAGATGTCAGCGGTGAAGATATCCAGCTTGAACGCAAACAGCGCGATCAACACGAACAGCACCAGTGGCACGACCTTGGCGACGGTGGTCACCAGGTTGATGAATGCCGCTTCCTTGATGCCGCGCAGCACCAGAAAATGCACGGCCCACAGCAGCACCGACGCACCGATCACTGCAGCAGGTGTATTTCCCTCTCCAAATAGCGGGAAGAAGTAACCGAGGGTGCTGAACAGCAACACGAAATAACCGACGTTGCCCAGCCAGGCGCTGATCCAGTAGCCCCAGGCTGAAGAGAAGCCCATGTAGTCGCCGAAGCCGGCCTTGGCGTAGGCATACACGCCGCCGTCGAGGTCGGGCTTGCGGTTGGCGAGGGTCTGGAACACAAACGCGAGGGTCAACATGCCGATGGCGGTAATCACCCAACCAATCAACACGGCGCCGACATCGGCACTGGCGGCCATATTTTGCGGCAGTGAGAAGATCCCGCCGCCAATCATTGAGCCGACGACAAGTGCAACCAGTGCGCCCAATCGAAGTTTTCCGGGAGATTCAGACATCGCATAACTCCAATGCAGGAGAAGAGAGACCACAGAATAAATCCGTGCGCTAATCAAACAGCTGACTCAGATCACTTCATTGGCACATTCCATTGTGAATTAATGACTTAGGGTGCAAAGCCGTGGGCAATAGATTTCCTCGCAAAGGTGCTTTCCAGAGCGATCCCTGCGGTATTGGTTAATCATTTAGTGCTACGTGTGGACGTTTTAAGCTAGCCCGTTTTTCCGAATGTGCAAACTTTTCATACAGGCGACAATAAGTAGCCAATACACGACAAAGTAGTTGCCGTATTTAAATTCTAAATAAGCCTAAACCCTATAAACTGTCATGCCCTCGGGTTATTAGCGCCGTGTTTTATCGCGGTCTCTAATAAACGCTACACTCGCTGGGTTAATTAGTTGAGTGCACAGTTGTCAGCTAAAAGCGTTTTATTCATTCAGGAGTGTTCATGTCCCAACCCGCCCAGAAACTTCGGCTCAGTGCCCTGATCGCCCTGGTAGTGGGGTCGATGATCGGCGGGGGGATTTTCTCGTTGCCGCAGAATATGGCCGCTCGCGCCGAGGTGGGCGCCGTGCTGATCGGTTGGGCGATCACCGCCGTGGGTATGTTGACCCTGGCCTTCGTGTTCCAGACCCTGGCCAACCGCAAGCCTGAATTGGATTCGGGCGTGTATGCCTATGCCAAGGCCGGCTTCGGCGACTACATGGGCTTCTCGTCGGCCTGGGGTTACTGGATCAGCGCCTGGATGGGCAACGTGGGTTACTTCGTGTTGCTGTTCAGCACCCTCGGTTATTTTTTTCCGATATTCGGTCAGGGCAACACGCCGGTGGCTATCGGCTGCGCGTCCTTGCTGCTGTGGGCCGTGCATTTTCTGGTGCTGCGTGGGATCAAGGAGGCCGCGTTTATCAATCAGATCACCACCGTGGCCAAGATCGTGCCGCTGCTGATGTTTATCGTGATTGCCGGCGTGGCATTCAAGGCAGAGATCTTCACCCGAGATATCTGGGGTGCGGGCAACCCGACTATCGGCAGCGTGGTGGACCAGGTGCGCAACATGATGCTGGTCACCGTGTTTGTGTTTATCGGCATCGAGGGCGCCAGCGTTTACTCGGCGCGCGCCGAGAAACGCTCGGACGTGGGCCGCGCCACGGTCATCGGTTTTCTGGGCGTGCTGGCACTGCTGGTGCTGGTGAATGTGTTGTCCCTGGGGATCATGAGCCAGCCGGAACTCGCGCACTTGCAGAACCCGTCCCTGGCAGGTGTGCTCGAACACATCGTCGGCCCCTGGGGCGCGATGGCGATCAGCATCGGCCTGGCGGTCTCGTTGCTCGGCGCCTTGCTGTCCTGGGCGTTGCTCTGTGCGGAAATCCTCTATGCCACGGCCCAGGACAAGACCATGCCGGCCTTCCTGAAAAAGGAAAACGTCAACCAGGTGCCGGTCAATGCGCTGTGGCTGACTAATGTGATGATCCAGGTCTTCCTGGTGATCACGCTGTTTTCCCACAGCACCTACACCACCCTGATCTACTTGGCTTCCTCGATGATCCTGGTGCCTTACCTGTGGTCGGCCGCCTATGCGGTGCTGTTGAGCGGGCGCGGCGAAACGTATGAAGGCGCCCACGGCCAGCGCATGAAGGACCTGCTGGTGGGCCTGATTGCCCTCGGCTACGCCGTATGGCTGCTCTACGCCGGGGGCTTGAAATACCTGCTGCTGTCGGCGCTGTTGTATGCGCCGGGTGTGATCCTGTTTGCCCTCGCCAAGCGTGAGCAGGGCCAACCCTTGTTTACCCACATGGAAAAAGGCATTTTCAGCTGCGTGATCGCCGGCGCGGGGCTGGCGGCGTATGGGTTGTACAGCGGGGTGTTGTCGTTGTGAGATTGGCGTATCAGCCGCCCTACGACTGGGCGGCAATGGTGGGGTTTCTGTCGGCGCGGGCGATCGGCGGGATGGAGACGGTCGAGGCGGGGGTGTACCGGCGCAGTATCAGCCTCGGCGGGCAGCACGGCTGGATCAGCGTGGCGATGGGGGATGGCGATTGGCTAGACGTGGAGGTGGGTTTTCCAGACCCGGCGGCGTTGCCTGAGATCGAACGGCGTCTGCGCACGATGTTCGATCTGGATGCCCAACCCCAGTTGATCAACCCGCAATTGGCGACGGACCCATTGATGGCGCAACTGGTCGCAGCGCGTCCGGGCTTGCGTGTGCCGGGCACCTGGGATGGTCTGGAGCTGGCGATTCGCGCGGTGCTCGGCCAGCAAATCACCGTGGTCGCCGCGATTCGTCTGGCGGGCAAGTTGGTGGCGCACTACGGTCAGCCGCTGGCAACGCCGCATGTCGGTATCACCCATGTGTTCCCCGCCGCTGAGGTGGTGGCGGCGGCGGACCTGGCGACGCTGGGCATGCCCAAGGCGCGTGGGCGGACCTTGTCGGGCGTGGCCCAGGCGTTGCTGGATGATCCCCGATTGTTCGAACCCCAGGCCAGCCTCAAGGCTGGTGTGGCACGGTTGGTGGCGTTGCCGGGGATTGGCGATTGGACCGCGCAGTACATCGCCATGCGCCAGATGCGCGAGGCGGATGCGTTTGCGTCGGGGGATATCGGGTTGATCAATGCGTTGGTGGCATTGGAAGGTGGGCCGGTTTCGGCGCGGCAGTTGTTGGCGCGGGCTGAGGCTTGGCGCCCGCTCCGGGCGTATGCGGCGCAGCACTTGTGGACGTCGTTGCAGCGGGCGGATTAAGAGTGCCTGTACTGGCCTCTTCGCGAGCAAGCCCGCTCCCACATTTTGACCGAGTACCTCCATGGAATGCGGTCGAATGTGGGAGCGGGCTTGCTCGCGAATGGGGACTCAAGGTCACCACTGAGGCCGGTGTGAACCCAATTCCCCAGCCGGCAAATCCCACTGCAACGGCGTGCCGCTGATAGCGACCGGTGGCAACAATCGATGTGCCTGGCCCCAGGCTGTCTGCTCCGCCAACAGGCCTTGATCTGCTGGCTCTTCGGCGCGCAACGCTGGCTGCTCCGGCACCTGTCCCGCCTCTACCAGCAACTTCGCCGTACGCGCCAATGATAACCACGCCGAACCACCCCGCCCGGTTTTCACCCGTTCACTGAATGCCTGGATCGCACTGGCCGCCATCAAATACCCGGTCGCGTGATCCAGCGCCTGCAACGGCAGGGGCACCGGTTTGTCCGTCTGTTTCCAGGCCATGCCAGCGGCGGCGATTCCGCTGCTCATCTGCACCAGGCTGTCGAAACCACGACGGTTGCGCCACGGGCCGCTCCAACCATAGGCGTTGAGGCTCACGTCGATCAGGCCGGGGGCCAGGGTTTGCAGTCCATCGGCGGTGTAACCCAGCTGTTCTAGGGCATCGGCGCGGTAGCCGTGGAACAGGATGTCGGCTTCCTTGAGCAGGCCTTCGAAAACCTGCCGGCCTTCCGGGCTTTTCAAATCCAGGCGGGCGCAGCGTTTGCCCAGGGTCATTTCCGGTACTACGCCGGGCTCATTCCAGGTGGGCGAATCGATGCGCAGCACGTCAGCGCCCAGGCCTGCGAGAAAGCGGCTGGCCACCGGGCCGGCCAACACGCGGGTCAGGTCCAATACCTTGAGGCCCGCCAGTGGCCGCGCAACCGAGCCGAGCCAGGGCTTGTGGGTGGTGGTTGCAAAGGTCTGGCGCTGCACCAGCTCCTCAGCATTCACTGCCAGCCCTTGAGGATGTGCCTGCCAGGCTTGCCAGTCACGCATCTGCGCGGCGCAACCCCCTTCATCGACAAGCGCCTGCTCCAGCTCGGCGGCGTTCCATTTGGCGACCTTGACGGCCATTTCGGCCCGCTCGGTCACCTTGCCCAGCACACGCTCAGCCGCCGCGCGGTGGTGGGGCGCATTGGTGTGCAGTCGAATCCAGCCATCGGCGCTGGCATAGTCGCCGGCCACCGGGTCCCACAGCGGTGGTGTTTCCCAGCCTACCGGGCGGATCGAAGAAGAAAACCAGAAGGAGGCTAGGCGCCGGTCCACAATGACGCTGGGCAGGCGCCCGGTCTGTTGCTGGATCAGTTGCGCCACCGCCTGGCCGGCAGCGCCGATGCTGGCGCTGGCCAGCTCAGTGACGGCGAAGGTCGAGGGCAGGGCGCCGGCTTCGGTAAAGGTCAGTGGTGTTTGTGGTAGAGCGAGTGCGGCTTGGATGGGAGTCAGCAGGTCAGTCATCAAAGGCCCTCCGTAAGAGAAGGGCCACTATAGAAGATCATCAGGCCGGTGTGACAACCCCAGGTTCCAACGGCAGGTCGATACTGGCAACAAAACCGCCGTCAGGATGATTGGCTAAGATCAGGCTGCCACCATGGCGTTCGGCGGCGCGACGCGCAATCGCCAGGCCCAGGCCATGGCCTTGTGCGGTCTGGCCGGGGGCGCGGTAGAAGGGTTCGCCGAGCTGGCTCAAGTGTTCGGCCTCAACGCCGGGGCCGTGGTCGCGCACGCTGATCAGGATCCGATCACCCTGGCGCTGCGCATGCAGTTCAATCGGCTGGCCCGGTGGATTGAAGCGCTGGGCATTGCGCAGCAGGTTATCCACCGCGCGTTCGATCATGGTCGGCCAGCCCTTCAGGTGCAGGTCGGTGTCGGCGTTCAGTTGCACTAGCTGGTCCGGCGCGCCGAGTTGGGCGTCCTTTTGCAGGGTCTTGAGCAGGGAAGTGAGGTCGACCTCTTCGGCGCTGGCGTTGTCGGCATCGACACGGGCCAGTACCAGGATTTCGCTGATCAAGGCTTCCAGCCGGTCGCATTCACGGGTCAGGCGCGGCCAGAGTTTTTCCCGTTCTTCGGGGCTGGCGCGTTCGGCCAGGGCCAGGGCGATCCGCAGGCGCGCCAGGGGCGAGCGCAGTTCGTGGGAGACATCGCGCAGCAACTGGCGCTGGCTGCCTATCAAGCTTTGCAGGCGGGCGCCCATGCGGTTGAAGTCGGTAGCCAGCACGCCGAATTCATCGCGGCGGTTGGCCAGGCGCGCCAAGCTGTTTTGCTGATAGGTGGCCTGGCCAAGGTCATGTACCGCGCCACGCAAACGGCTGAGGGGCCGGGTGATGGACAGTGTCACCAACAGGCTGAACAGGGTCAGCACCACCAGCGCGATCGCCAACGCGCTCAACGGCCACAAAAGGCTGCTGCGGTGCCAGGCGTCGAGTTCCGGGTGGGGGATGCGGTAGATCAGCAGGTAGGTGTCGCCGGTCTTTTCGCTGGTGTACTCGGCGGTCAGGCGGCGCCAGGGCAAGTGGCCGTCCTGGCTGTCATTCTGGCGCGCTTCGAAAGCGGCGGCGCGGCGCGGAAAGGTGCCGCGCACCACCGGCTCGCCGCTTTCATTCAGCACTTGTACGTCGATGTGGTACTGGCGCTTGCGCTGTTGCAGCAGATCCTGGGCGGCATCCTCGCCCTGGGCCTCGTAGAGTTGGGTCCACTCTTCGGCCAGGTTATTGAGACCGGGGTGACGGCTGAGAATCCAGGCGTCTTGATTGAGCATGTGCCCCAGCAGGATCGACAACCCGGCAACCAAGGCGATGGCCAGCCAGAAGCTGGCCAGGATGCGCCAGAACAATGAACGCACAGGAAACCCTCAAACAGGAAAAGCCCAGTGGCGAGGGCCACTGGGCTGGGAGTGTTAACGCGGGTGCATTATTGCGCTTTTTGCGGCTGTTGCGCTTTCCAGGCCTGGAATTCCTTCCATTCGGCGCGACGCTGTTCCTGCTGCTTGACGATCTCGTCGAACTTCTTCTGCTGGTCAGGCTTGAGGACCGCCCGGATGTCCGCCTGGGTTTTCTGCTTGCCGGCGGCGATTTCGTCCTGCATGGCTTTCTGGTCAGCGGCTGGCAGTTTGTCCAAGTACTTCTTGGTCAGGTCTTTGCGAGCGTGCCATTGGTCGCCCATCAACTTGCCGATCTGCTGGCGCTGTTCCTTGCTCAGGTCCAGTTGGCTGAAAGGACCGCCTTTGCCACGCGGACCGTGTTCACCGCCGTGGCCCGGGCCACCCATCATGTGGCCTTCCGGGCCGCCCATCGGGCCTGGGCCTTCAGGCATTGCCGCCATGGCAACGGTGGGCAGGGCAGCGGCGAACATCAAAGCGATAAGGGTCTTGCGCATGGTGATTCTCCTGTCTCTATTCCGGTGAGTCCGGATGTGAGTAGATTACGGAGATCAAGGTCAGCGGCGGTCAGGTGTGGGTAAAGCTTGGGTAAAGACGATTGGGGGGGCGCTGACAAAACCAGGAGCCCAGGGGCTCCCGATTTCAGAGGCTGTAATAGTAGCCCCGGCTACGCAACGCCACGATCCGTGGCCGGCCGTCCGGGTGTGGGCCGATCTTTTTGCGTAGGTTGCTGACGTGCATATCCAGGCTGCGATCGTAGAGGGTCAGCTTCCGGCCCAGGGCGATCTGCGCCAGTTCCTGCTTGTCCAGCGGTTCGCCGGGCTGGCGCAGCAGGGCTTCCAGCAGGCGGCTTTCGGAAACAGTCAGGGTAAACTCCTGCTCGTCGATACTGACCACGCCGCGCACCGGGCTGAAGCACAGGTCGCCCAATTCCAGCTGGGTCGACACGGCAGCCGGATGGCTGCGGCGCAATACGGCACGCAGGCGGGCGGTCAGCTCGCGTGGGTCGCAGGGCTTGGCCAGGTAATCGTCGGCGCCCAGTTCGAGGCCGAGGATGCGGTCCAGCGGTTCGCCACGGGCCGAGAGCATCAGCACCGGCAGTTCCGGGTGGTCGTTGCGCAATTGCTTGAGCAACTCAAGGCCACTGCCGTCGGGCAGCATCACGTCGAGCACCACCGCAGCCGGGGCGCTGTCGGCCAAGGCTTTGCGGGCGCTCAAGCCGTCATGGCAGGCACGCACCTGGAAGCCTTCCTGGCTCAACCAACTGGTCAGCAGCTCGCAGAGCTCCTGGTCATCATCTATCAGTAACAGCTCGCTCATGACTCACTCAATTTAGCCATTGTCGACGGCGACGGTGCCCACCACTGGCGAAGATCCCGCACAGCAGGGCGATCAGTGCGACGGCCCCGCCGGTGACGAACCATTGCTGTTGCTCGGTCAGCCAGCGGGTCAAGGCGCCGCCCTGTGTCTCTTTGAGTTGCTGGGCCAGGCGTTGGTTCTCTTGGCGAAGGCGACTCAATTGGGCGCTTTCGCGGGCAGCATCTGCGCTTTGCAGTTGCTTGCTCAGTTCTTCACGCTGGCGTTCGCTTTCTTTCAAACGTTGCTGCAACTCGGTGATCTGGGCGCCGACACTCAAGGACAGGGGCGTGGAACTGCCGGTGTTCGAGGTTTCTTCAGCGTGGGCCGAAGCCCCGATCATTACCACTGCCAACAGACACAACTGACGTAAGCGCATCGGAACTCCTGATTCCACACGAATATTCAGAACGTTGTCGGCAGGTTACCGAGAATAATGAGCCATTAGGCGTACGCCGAACCGATAAGGTTCGGCGCGGCCGTTATCAAGGCAGGACTTGCTTGAACGGCTTGATCACGACGTCAGCGTATACGCCGGCGGCGACATAAGGATCAGCCTTGGCCCAGGCCTGGGCATCGGCCAGGGAGGCGAACTCGGCAACGATCAGGCTCCCGGTGAAACCCGCATCGCCTGGGTCGTTGCTGTCTACCGCCGGGTGCGGGCCGGCCAGCACGATACGGCCTTCGGCCTGCAGCTGCTTGAGGCGCTCGACATGGGCCGGGCGTACGCTCAGGCGTTTTTCCAGCGAGTTGGCCACGTCGGTGGCAATGATTGCGTAGAGCATGTCAGTCCTCGGTTTTAGGCGTGGTAGGGGCAACGTCATGCAGGTGGCGCGACAGGTAGATACCCTGGCCTACCAGGAACAACACGGTCATGGCCAGGCTGCCGAACACTTTGAAGTCGACCCAGTAATCCTGGAAGGTAAAGGCCACGAACAGGTTGGCGGCGCCGCAGAACAGGAAAAACACGATCCAGGCCACGTTCAAGCGTGTCCACACCGGCTCCGGCAGGGTCAGCGCATGGCCCATGATTCGCTTGATCAGCAGGCGATCACCAATGAAGTGGCTGCCGATAAAGACCAGCGCGAACAGCCAGTTCACCACCGGCGCTTTCCATTTGAGGAAGGTTTCGCTGTGGAAGGCCAGGGTCAGTCCGCCGAATACCAGGCAGGCAATGAGGGTGAGCCATTGGCTTTTTTCCAGCTTGCGCTGGGAGATGAAGATAGCGCCATAGACGACGATAGAGCTGATGATCAGGACGGCGGTGGCGCTGTAGATGCCCCCGAACGACACCGGGTGACCGGCGATATCGATGACCCTGGGGTCGAGTTTGGTAACGATGAAAAACAGCAACAGCGGGATGAAGTCGATGAATTGTTTCACAGTAAGAGCCAGAAGCTGGATGTGGCGGCATAATAACAAACATCCTTGGTAGCGAAAGCGCCAGCTGACTTGAGGTTACACATCCCCGTGAATGTTGATTTGCACTGCCACAGCACGGCCTCAGACGGCGCCCTGGCGCCCGCGGTACTGGTCGCGCGTGCGTTTGAAAAAGGCGTGCGAGTCCTGGCGTTGACCGACCACGACACCCTCGAAGGTCTCGACGAGGCCCGGGTCGCGGCCCACAGCCTAGGCATGCAGCTGGTCAACGGCGTGGAATTGTCCTGCACCTGGGGCGGCGCCACCATTCATGTGCTCGGCTACGGTTTCGATCAACAGGCTCCGCCGCTGGTGCAGGCCATCGCCGATTTGCACGATGGCCGCTGGCTGCGGTCCGAAGAAATAAGTCGCAAGCTCAGCCTCAAAGGCATGCCCAACGCCCTTGATGGCGCCCGCGCCATCCAGCAGGAACTGGGCGACAGCGGTAATGCACCGGCCCGGCCGCACTTTGCCGACTGGATGGTGCGTGAAGGCTTTGTCAAAGATCGCGCCGAAGCCTTTCGCAAATGGCTGGGCGCCGGCAAGTTGGGCGATGTGAAGCAACACTGGCCGACCCTGGAAGACACGGTCGGGACCCTGCGTGCCTCCGGCGCCTGGGTGAGCCTGGCCCATCCTTGGCATTACGATTTCACCCGCAGCAAGCGCCGCAAGCTGATCAGCGACTATATTGGAGCGGGCGGCCACGCGATCGAAGTGGTCAACGGGCATCAACCCGCCGAACAGGTTGGCAGCCTGGCGATTCTTGCCCGCGAATTTGGTCTGCTGGTCAGTGCCGGCAGTGATTTTCATGGTCCAGGTGGGTGGTCCGAAATCGGCGAGTATCGCCAGGTACCCGAAGACCTGCCGCTCTTGTCGGGGCGATTCAAGCATGACCCCATTACTGCCACCGTCTGAACAGGTAGAGCACGTGAGTCAATTCTTCCAGATTCATCCGGAAAACCCCCAGGCGCGCCTGATCAAACAGGCCGTCGAGATCATTCGCGCCGGCGGCGTGGTGATCTACCCGACTGATTCGTCCTACGCCATCGGTTGCCAGATCGGCGACAAGGGCGCGGTGGAGCGTGTAAGACGCCTGCGCCAGTTGGACGACAAGCACAACTTTGCGCTGATCTGCAGCGATCTGTCCCAACTTGGGCTGTTCGCCAAGGTCGATACCGGCACCTTCCGCCTGCTCAAGGCGCACACGCCGGGGCCCTACACCTTTATTCTCAACGCCACCCGCGAAGTGCCGCGTCTGCTGTTGCACCCGAAGAAGCGCACCATCGGCCTGCGAGTCCCGGAGCATCCTATTGCTCTGGCGCTGCTCGAAGAGCTGGGTGAGCCGTTGATGAGCGTGTCGCTGATCATGCCGGGCGAAGATGAGCCGTTGTACGACCCATACGAAATGCGCCGCCTGCTGGAAAAGCACGTCGACCTGATCATCGACGGCGGTTACGGCGGCAACAAAGCCTCCACCGTGATCAACCTGGCCGACGGCGAACCCGAGGTGATCCGCGTGGGTTGCGGCGACCCGGCCCCGTTCATGGTCGAGGCTTGAATGTCAGCCGTGGAAACCGTTGATCCCCAGGCGGGCGCCCAGCAGGAACTGCCGTTTGCCATGGTGTATGGCCAGGCGGTCATGGAAATGCCCCTGGACCTGTACATTCCGCCGGACGCCCTCGAAGTCTTCCTTGAAGCCTTCGAAGGCCCGCTGGACTTGCTGCTCTACCTGATTCGCAAGCAGAACATCAACATCCTCGACATCCCGGTAGCGGAAATCACCCGCCAGTACATGGGCTATGTCGAGCTGATGCAATCGGTGCGCCTGGAACTGGCCGCCGAGTACCTGGTGATGGCCGCCATGCTTGCCGAGATCAAGTCGCGCATGCTGCTGCCGCGCTCGGAGACGGTCGAAGCCGAAGAAGATGACCCGCGCGCCGAACTGATCCGCCGCCTGCAAGAGTACGAACGCTTCAAGGCCGCCGCCGAAGGCATCGACGGCTTGAGCCGCGTGGGCCGCGACGTCGTAGTGCCGAAACTCGACGCGCCTGAAGCCCGCGCGCGCAAGTTGCTGCCGGACGTGAGCCTGGAAGAATTGCTGATGTCCATGGCCGAGGTGCTGCGCCGTGGCGATATGTTTGAAAGCCACCAGGTCAGCCGCGAGGCGTTGTCGACCCGCGAGCGCATGAGCGATGTGCTGGAACGCCTCAAGGGCGGCGGTTTCGTGCCCTTTGTCGAGCTGTTCACCGCTGAAGAGGGGCGCCTGGGGGTGGTGGTGACCTTTATGGCGATCCTTGAATTGGTCAAGGAATCGTTGGTCGAGCTGGTCCAGAATGAGCCTTTTGCGGCTATCCACGTGCGGGCGCGAGCCGAATAAAGAGCTGAATCGATGAATCTGACTGAACCCCGCGAACTGGCGCCGCTGCTGGAGGCGTTTCTCCTGGCCTCTGGCAAACCGCAATCTTTGGAACGCCTGTTCGAGCTCTTTGAAGAAGCCGAGCGCCCTGAGCCGCCGGTGTTCAAGAAGGCGCTGGAGATCCTGCGCAAGTCCTGCGATGGCCGCGCCTTTGAATTACGCGAAGTGGCGTCGGGTTACCGCCTGCAGATCCGTGAGAAGTTTTCCCCCTGGGTCGGCCGTTTGTGGGAAGAGCGTCCGCAACGTTATTCGCGGGCGATGCTGGAGACCATGGCGCTGATCGCCTATCGCCAGCCGATCACCCGGGGCGAGATCGAGGATGTGCGGGGCGTGGCGGTCAACAGCCATATCGTCAAGACCTTGCTGGAGCGCGAGTGGATCCGCATCGTCGGCTACCGCGACGTGCCCGGAAAACCGGCGATGTTCGCCACCACCAAGGTGTTTCTCGACCATTTCAACCTGAAAAACCTCGACGACCTGCCGCCGCTGGCCGAACTGCGCGAGATGGAAGCCGAGCCGGTGCTCGATTTCGACGACGCGCCGGTGCCCGCGAGCCTGCAGGAATTGGCCGACGCCAGCGCCGAGCCGGAAGAGCCGAAGGACGAGACCAGTTTTCATACGTTGTTGCTGGAATTGGACGACATGGAGCAGGGCATCAAGACTGACTTCGACGACCTGCTGCGTGACGGCGTCGCCGAACCTGAAACTCAACCGAACGTTGAGGCTGAGCCTGAAGTCGAAGCAGAACCTGAGCCAGAGGAAGACATCCTTGGCGTTGCTGAGGCCCGCGAAAAACTCCTCGCCGCCGTCGCCGCTCTCGAACAACCGCCTTTGAGCGACGAAGAAGACGAAGCCCGGGCCCTGGCCGAAGCCATCGAAGCCGAGCGCCGCCAGTTCGAAGACTGACGCTCCCACATTTAGATCTCCAGTGTCAGGTACAAAACATGAGTTCCACCAAAGACCCCTGCATCAGCATCTGCAAATTCAGCGATGACATCTGCGTTGGTTGTGGCCGCAGCAAGCGTGAGATCCGCGCCTGGAAGAAACTCGACAAAGCCGACAAGCGCAGCGTCCTGGCCGAAGCCGAGCTGCGATTGCTGGCCCTGGGCGCCACCGGTCGGCGGAAAAGCAAATGACTTGGCGCTTATCGACTAGTCTGTGATGCGCAACGCGCGTCTTGCGCGTATGATTCGCGACCCTTTGCCGAGCTATTCGGCCAAAGCCCCGCTTTCAACACTCTTCAGGCCACGCCTGAATCGACCCACCGGGAGGTGCTTAAGATGAACGACAAAGACCAGAACGACAGCCAGGAAATCGGCCCAGCAGGCGAAAAACTGCAGAAGGTGCTGGCGCGTATCGGCGTGGGCTCGCGCCGCGACGTCGAAGCCTGGATCACCCAGAAGCGCATCAAGGTCAACGGCGTCGAGGCCACCCTCGGCCAGCGCGTCGACCTGCACGATGCAATCACCATCGATGGCAAGGTCATCAAGCGTGAAGAGGCCGCCGAATCGGTGCGCCGCGTGATCATGTACAACAAGCCCGATGGTGAGATCTGCACCCGTGACGACCCGGAAGGCCGTCCGACCGTGTTCGACAAGATGCCTAAGCCGAAGGAAGGCCGTTGGATCAACATCGGTCGTCTGGACATCAACACCACCGGCTTGTTGATGTTCACCACTGACGGTGAGCTGGCCAACCGCCTGATGCACCCGTCCTACGAGATGGACCGCGAGTACGCCGTGCGTGTACGTGGTGAAGTCGATGATGAGATGATCGAGCGCCTGAAGGCTGGCGTGGTGCTGGAAGACGGCCCGGCCAAGTTCACCGACATCAAGCAAGCGCCTGGTGGTGAAGGTTTCAACCACTGGTACCACTGCGTGGTAATGGAAGGCCGTAACCGTGAAGTACGTCGCCTGTGGGAATCCCAGGGCCTGGTGGTCAGCCGCCTGAAGCGCGTGCGTTTCGGTCCGGTGTTCCTCAACTCCGATCTGCCGATGGGCCGCTGGCGCGAAATGAGCCAGTACGAAGTCGACATTCTCAGCGCCGAAGTCGGCCTGACGCCCGTCGCTATGCCGCAGATGAACGCCAAGAGCAAAGACAAGCTTGAGCGTATGCAGCGTAAATCGTCGCGCCCTGTGGCTCGCACCGAACGGGTTGCCCGCACCCTGCGCCCTGCGCTGAATGCACCGGCGACCGGCGGTCGTATTTCCCGTGAACCGCAGATTGAAGGTGAGCGTCGTCCAACCGCGCCGTCGCGCCAGGAAGGTGAGCGTGCGCCACGTGCGCCGCGTCCTGCTCCGTCGGGTGGTCGCAGCAATCGCGGTGAAGCCGAGCGCCCAGCGGACAACGCCAGCACCAAGCGTCCAGCCAAGCCAGCAGCGAACAAACGCCCTGGCCCGAAATTGGTCGCGGACGAGCCATCGGGCAAGCGCCGTGGCGCCCCAGCCGGTTCGGGTCAGCGTCCGGGTTTTGGTCGCAAGAAGCCGCAGTGATACGCTAAGCGCTGCACAAAAACGCCAACCCTCGGGTTGGCGTTTTTTTTTGGATCTGGATTTGAAATGCATTCAATTGTGGGAGCTGGCTTGCCTGCGATGGCGGTGGGTCTTTGGGTAAATATGCCAACTGATCCACCGCCATCGCAGGCAAGCCCGGCTCCCACAGGGGCCCTCGTCATCCTGATGTGCTTCTAAAACGCGAAGGTGCCATCAAACACCGGCTTGTCGTCGAGCGCCAATACCCCGCTGGCAAAGATCAAATCCAGGTGATGGCTGCCTTTCTGCCCGCCCCCCAGGCCCAGGTGCAACCCACAATGGCGCTCCTCAAACCCGGCATTGCGCGCATACAGGTCCTTCACGCCTTCATTGGTGCCAATCCCCAGTTCTTCCACACGCCGGTTCGACGGGTTGGCGTTCAGGTACTTATTGAAGTCGTCCGCCAGCCCCGGCACGTCACTGGCCACGCTGCAGATGGTCGAGTTCTCGATCCACAGCTCCAGCGGTGACGCCAGCACGCCATATTTGCGTGCGAACGGGATGGTGCTGAGAAAGGTGCCGACAAACCGCACCTGGCCATTGATGGCCTCGCTGTGGGTGGCGATCTCGCCGGGGGCCAGGTCGTGGTTGCCGATGCCGTTGATATTGGTCCACTTCTTGATGCTGCTCATCGGCGCTTCCAGGCGTGAGCCGTGCTTGTCGGTAAAGCTCAACACCGTGGCCTGGGACATGCGCCGGATCAGCGTGGCATTGAGGTCAGCAATGCGCTGGGGCTCGACGCTGAAGGTGTCGTAGAAGTAGTCGCCGTAATCCTTGAACAGCAGGGACTTTTTCCAGTGCTCAGCCATCACGCCTTGCAGGGCGCGGATAAAGTCCGGGCCTTCGGCGCTTGGGTTGGGCAAGGTCGAGGAATCGTAGAGAAACAGGTACAGGTCGCAGGCTTCAATGGCTTCGGCCAGGGTGTCGCTGGCGGCCAGTTCCAGGCGCTGCACCTGGAAGTTGAAGCGGGCGGCGCTGCTGTGGGTGATCGCCTGGGCGATGGCGTCGTAGCGCTCGGTATGGCCCAGCAGCACGGTGGGGCTACTCAGGCCATTGAGGGCCGGATGGTGCGCGAGGTAGTAGAGAAAGTGTTCGACGGCGCGGGCCTTGTCCATGACGTACTTCCTTCTGTGCCTTGGGTAAGGGGGCAGGTGCCGTGCACGGCACCTGCCGAATGCCTGCCGGTTTTTAGAATGGCCACATCGCGGTGCCGAAGGGCACAACGGCATCGGCTTGCATCATTTCAACGGCGGCCTCATGGGTCGGCGCTTCAAACCAATCGTCGAGTTGCAGTTCGGTTTCCAGGTCGTTTTCCAGTGCTTGCATGGTGTATCTCCTAGAGGACGTTGTTTGAGAACGGCTTGCCAACGGACTTCGCTGGCAAGTGGGAAGAACCTAGGAGAGAGTGTTTCAAAATGCAAAATTTTTATTGACACGGTTTCATTTGGATTTTTTGTTCTGTTTTTTTGAGCGGGCTATTTCTTGAATAAATACAGGGAACTGGCGCGACTAATCTTTCGGAAATTTCCTACCGCCAATTTTTATCGAGATCATGGCTGTAACGTTAATTTTCCGTGATGTAACGATTAATTTACGAGTAAATGGCGACATTATTGGTCGATCCAGCCCTGTAAGGATTACCTGACAGATCGTCGCACGCTTCTTTCGAGGGCGCCCTCAAGCTGGCGAGCGGTGTACAATCCGCCGCGTTTTACTGTGACCCCCTTGCGTAACCACGCAAAAGGCCAAGACCTCGGGGTGTACCCGCCCTGATCACTCCGCCTGGCCACGAGCCGGACGGGTTCGATTTCGTCACAGATAAAAACAAACAGGTGACGCATGACCGTTAGAAAGACGCTGTACTCCTGGTGCCTGCGCTGGGGTTTGAGCGGCGCTGCTTGAGTCGGTAATTCAAGGCAGCAACCTGCATTCAACATCATCAAACCTTGCGTGAGAGCCTTTTCATGAGTGTTCCCCCTTCCTCTTCAGGCGAGCTAAAACGCGGCCTGAAAAACCGGCATATCCAGTTGATCGCCCTGGGTGGCGCCATCGGCACCGGCTTGTTCCTCGGCTCGGCCGGGGTGCTCAAATCCGCCGGCCCGTCGATGATCCTGGGCTATGCCATTTGTGGCTTCATTGCCTTCATGATCATGCGCCAGCTCGGCGAAATGATCGTCGAAGAGCCGGTCGCCGGTTCCTTCAGCCACTTTGCCCACAAGTACTGGGGCGGTTTCGCCGGCTTCCTGTCGGGCTGGAACTGCTGGATCCTGTACATTCTGGTGGGCATGTCGGAGCTGACGGCTGTCGGCAAGTACGTGCACTACTGGTGGCCGGAGATTCCGACCTGGGTCTCGGCCGCAGCCTTCTTCGTGCTGATCAACCTGATCAACCTGGCCAACGTCAAGGTTTTCGGTGAGGCAGAGTTCTGGTTCGCCATCATCAAGGTGGTGGCCATCGTCGGTATGATCGCCCTGGGCAGCTATCTGCTGGTCAGCGGCAGCGGCGGGCCACAGGCCTCGGTGACCAACCTGTGGGAACACGGCGGGTTCTTCCCCCATGGCGTCGGCGGGCTGGTGATGGCCATGGCGATCATCATGTTCTCCTTCGGCGGCCTGGAAATGCTCGGCTTTACCGCCGCTGAAGCGGACCAGCCACGCACGGTGATCCCAAAAGCGATCAACCAGGTGATCTACCGCATCCTGATCTTCTACATCGGTGCTCTGGTCGTGCTGCTGTCGCTGACCCCATGGGACAGCCTGTTGACCACCCTCAACGCCTCCGGTGATGCCTACAGCGGCAGCCCGTTCGTGCAAGTGTTCTCGATGCTGGGCAGCAACACCGCTGCGCATATCCTCAACTTCGTGGTCCTGACGGCGGCGCTGTCGGTGTACAACAGTGGCACCTACTGCAACAGCCGTATGCTGCTGGGCATGGCCGAGCAGGGCGACGCGCCCAAGGCCCTGGCGAAGATCGACAAGCGCGGTGTGCCAGTGCGTTCCATCCTCGCGTCGGCGGCGATTACCCTGGTCGCCGTGTTGATGAACTACCTGATCCCGCAACACGCGTTGGAACTGTTGATGTCCCTGGTGGTGGCCACATTGGTGATCAACTGGGCGATGATCAGCTTCTCGCACTTCAAGTTCCGCCAACACATGAACCGTACCGGCCAGGTGCCGTTGTTCAAGGCGCTCTGGTACCCGTACGGCAACTATGTATGCCTGGCGTTCGTGGTATTTATCCTGGTGATCATGCTGATGATTCCGGGGATCCAGGTGTCGGTGTACGCGATCCCGGTGTGGGTGGCGTTTATGGCGGTTTGTTATGGGATCAAGAATAAGCGCAAGGCCCGAGCGGCGGTGAGCACAACAGGGACGGTTCTGGAGTAGGACCTTTCTTCAAATCAAAGACCCGGCGCCATGCCGGGTTTTTTGTGGGCGTGGCCGGGTTAGAATCGCCTCTCGTTTTTCGAGCGTGCCCGGAGACCCCATGCAACTCACCGACATCGACGGCGGCGCCTTACAGCGCGATGAGCTGGAACGTCTGATCGACCAGCACAAAGGCCCATTGCGTCTGATCGGAGTGGATTTGAGCGGCGCCGATCTGTCACGCATGGCCTTGGATCACTGGGTGTTCGAACGCTGCATCCTGGTCCAGACCTCCTTTCTCGGTTCGCGCCTGGAAGACACCCAATGGAAAAGCTGCCGCGCCAGCCTCGCCATTTTCGAAGCGGCCAACCTGCTCGAAGCGCAGTTCCACAGTTGTGACCTGAACAACACCCGGTGGCAGCGCAGCAAGCTGTCCCAGGCGAGTTTTGTACACTGCAAGTTGACCGGCGCCAACTTCACCCATTGCGCCTCCCTGGGCCTGAGTTTCAGCGAAACCCGGCTCAACAGTGCCTTTCTGTCCGGGCTGTCGTTTGCACGCACCGTGCTGAATAACCTGGATTTCTCCGACAGCGATTTGTCGGATGCTGACTTCCGCAAGGCGGAACTGATCGATTGCAGCCTGGCCCACGCCCGCATCAACGGCGCCAACTTCGCCGGTGCTGACCTGCGGGGTGCGGATTTGAGCGGGTTTCGCCTCAATGATGCCAAACTGTTCAAAGGCGCCGTGATTTCCAAAGCCCAGGCGTCGATGCTGCTTTCTGAGTTGGGCTTGTCCGTTGCTTAAGGTTTTTGAAAGATGCTGGTGATTTCCAACAACGTCCACCTGCCCGACGCCGAGATTGAGCTGACCGCCATTCGCGCCCAGGGTGCGGGTGGGCAGAACGTCAACAAGGTGTCGAGTGCGGTGCACCTGCGTTTTGACATCCCGGCGTCGTCGCTGCCGGAGTTCTATAAGGAGCGCTTGCTGGCGCTGCGCGACAGTCGTATCACCAGCGAGGGCGTGCTGGTGCTCAAGGCCCAGCAATACCGGACCCAGGAGCAGAACCGCGCGGATGCGTTGGAGCGTCTGGTGGAATTGATCCTCAGCGCCACCAAGGTGGAGAAGAAACGCCGCCCGACCAAGCCGACCCTGGGGTCGAAAAAGCGCCGCCTCGAATCCAAGACCAAGCGCGGCAGTATCAAGGCCGGGCGCGGCAAGGTCGACTTCTAGTCGCCACGCGCCTCACGGGCCTTGGGTGCCTGGCGGTACAGGTACACGCTCAGCAACAGACCACCGAGGGCGGCAAGCGCGGCGAACAGGAAGATCGACGCAAAGCCGAAGCCGGCTGCGACAGCCCCGGCGAGTGGTCCGGTGATGCCCAGTGAAAGATCGATAAACAGCGAGTAGGCGCCCACCGCCGAGCCGCGGCTGGAGGCTGGCACCAGGTTGACGGCTTCGACGCCCAAGGCCGGAAACACCAGGGAAAAGCCGAACCCACTCAACGCCGCGCCGGCCAGGGCCAGGTTTGCGTCCGGTGCCAGCCACAGCAACAGCAGGCCGAGGATCTCCACTGACAAGCAGGCAATCGCCACGCGAAAACCGCCGATCCGGTTGATCAGGTTGCCGAACAACAACCGCGCACCGATAAAGCTGGCGCCGAACAGGCTCAGGGCCCACACCGCGTTATCCCAATGCTGGGTGGTGTAATACAAGGTGATGAAGGTGGCGATGGTGCCAAAGCCGATGGAACCCAGCGCCAAGGCGCAACCGTGGGGCAATACGCGGCCCAGCACATTCATGAAGGGCAGGCGTACGCCGGCAACAATCGGTGCAGCGACTTTGTTCCAGGCCAGCAGCAGGCCGACGATGGCCAGCAGGATAATGCTGACCCCCATGCTCCACAGTCCGAAATGCCTCACCAGCAACACGCCCAGTGGTGCGCCGACGGCCAGCGCGCCGTAGCTGGCGATACCGTTCCAGGAAATCACCTTGGCGGTGTTCTGCGCACCGACCCGGCCGATGCCCCAACCGATGGCGCCCGAGCCCACCAGGCTTTCCGCGCTGCCAAGGACCAGGCGGCCGATTAACAAGCTGCCCAGGCTCAAGGCCGGCAGGCTTGAGAACCACGCCGCGAACAGCATGAACACACCGCTCAGGCCACAGCCCACCAGGCCGATCAGCACGGCGCGCTTACTGCCCAGGTTATCGATGATTTTGCCCGCATACGGGCGGCTCAGCAGGGTGGCCAGGTATTGCACGCTGATCACCAGGCCGGCAATCACCGCGCCGTAGCCCAGTTCACTGTGGACATAGCCTGGCAATACGGCGAGGGGAATGCCGATGTTCAGGTAGCCAATGAAGGTGAACAACACGATGGAAACAACTTGCAGCGTGACCGCCATGGGGCGCTGGGTATCGGGCATGGGAGAGGTCCACTGTCGCGGCAGGTAAAGATAGGCTGCTAATGATACCGGTGGTTTGGCTCGCGCAGGGCGGTAAAACGCAAAAACCTCAGCTCAGAAAGACGTCAGGCTTGGGTAGGGGCGAGCAATTGGGTGGTGACCAGGGCGGCCAGTGCGTTTTCCTGGGTGCCGAAGCGCTTGAGCAGCAGCGCTTGTTTGTCGGCGCTGAGGCGGTTCCAGATCTCGACCATCTGCAAGGCAGCGTCGAGTAAGGCGGTGTCCGGGTTGTCGGGGAGGGTATCGGTCATGGCGGGCGTCTCGATTGATTCAGGCAGTGTGGAAAGCGCTCAATGTTGCGCTTTCCACACGGTCTGGTACGGCGTCAGTCCTGGCTTTCGCTGTCGACTGGTTTTGCTTCTTTGGCCTCAGGCTGTTTGTCACTGGCCTGCTGCGGTGTTGGCTGCTCTGTAGGGTGCAGGCTTGGGAAGGGGAGATTAGGTATCTCGTGCATCGTCGTCGCTCCTCGCAAGGTCTGTTTTTTCAATCGCAGGTGATTCCGCGCTCTCAAAAAGCCTTGGCAGGATACAGCACTGCAAATGACAAAAAGATTTTAATGTCGGCAGATGGATGAACTTTCATCGTTTAAACGGTCGTTTGGCTAGAAGGGTACCTTGCCCAGGATCATGTCGCGGTACATCACGAAATCCCCCAACAGGCTGTAGAACGGGTGTTGAAAGGTCGCTGGGCGGTTCTTTTCGAAGAAGAAGTGGCCGATCCAGGCAAAGCTGTAACCGGCAATCGGCAAGGCGATCAACAGGAGAAGCGAACCTCTGCCAATGGCATACGCCAAAATGCCGATCACCAGCGTGGTGCCGATAAAGTGCAGGCGCCGGCACGTGCTGTTGGCGTGTTCGCTCAGGTAATACGGGTAGAACTCAGCAAAGCTGTTGAATCGCTTGACGTTTTCCACGGTGACCGGCCCTTTTGATTGTTGTACCGCCCAACAGATGTTCGGCGGGGAGCTTATTTGAGTCTAGAGTGATCAGTGGTAACAGCCAGTGACAATAGATGCCACTTTAGTATCCTTGGCTTCCTGGCTGCCGTTTGAGCCTGCTTTATTAAGAAGACGCCATGAGCGAACGAACAACGTCTGCAAGCTGGGCGATGGGGATAGTCAAGGCATTGGAAATGGACGGCCTGGATTGCCGCGCCTTGTTCAAGCAGCTCGGCCTCGACTACGCCGCCCTGAGCGACCCCGATGCACGGTTCCCGCAGGATTCCATGACCCGCCTGTGGCAGCGGGCGGTGGAGCTGTCGGGCAACCCGGCGATCGGCCTGAATATGGGCAAAGTGGTGCGCCCGGCGTCATTTCATGTGGCCGGTTATGCGTTGATGTCCAGCAATACCCTGGCCGAAGGCTTCATGCGCCTGGTGCGCTACCAGCGGATCATCGCTGAAAGCGCCGACCTGAGTTTCAGATTGGTCCCCGAAGGTTATGCGCTGATTCTGACGGTACACGGTGACCACCTGCCACCCACCCGGCAAAGTGCCGAAGCTTCGCTGGCCAGTGCCTTGGCCCTGTGTGGCTGGCTGACCGGTCGCACGCTGCAGCCTCGAAAAGTGGTGCTGCAAGGTGAGCAACCGGCGGACCTGGCACCCTATAAACAAGCCTTCCATGCGCCGCTGGAATTCAACGCGCCCTATGACGCGCTGATTTTCGAACAGGCGGACATGGACGCGCCATTGCCCACGGCCAATGAGGCCATGGCCCTGCTGCATGACCGCTTTGCCGGTGAATACCTGGCGCGCTTTTCGGAAAGCCGCGTGACCCACAAGGCGCGGCAGGTGTTGTGCCGCCTGTTGCCCCAGGGCGAGCCCAAGCGTGAAGTGGTAGCCCAGACGCTGCACTTGTCCCAGCGCACCTTGCAGCGGCGCTTGCAGGAGGAGGGCACCAGCTTCCAGACCCTGCTCGACGACACTCGCCGTGAACTGGCCGAGCAATACCTGGCGCAGCCCAGCATGACCCTGCTGGAAATTGCCTACCTGCTGGGCTTTGCTGACCCAAGCAACTTCTTCCGCGCATTTCGACGCTGGTTTGATGCCACGCCCGGCGAATACCGGGCGCGGTTGCTGGAAGTGTCAGGCGTCAGTGGCGCCAAAACGCCGGAATGCACAGAACAAAGACCGTAATGATCTCCAGCCGGCCGAGCAGCATGCCCAGCGACAGGATCCACTTCGCCGCATCCGGCAGGCTGGCGAAATTACCCGCCGGGCCAATGGTTTCGCCCAGGCCCGGGCCTACGCCCGAGACAGTACTCGCTGCACCGGTCAAGGCAGTCATCCAGTCCAGGCCCAGCAGCGACAAGGCCAGGGCAATGGCGCAGATGGTGATGGCGAAGAAGAACGAAAAGGTCAGGATCGAGCGTACGATTTCTTCGTCAAGACGGTGGCCGTTGTACTTCTGCTTGATCACCGCACGTGGGTGAATCAGCTGGTTCAAGTTGGCTTTAAGCAGGATATAGGCGACCTGGAACCGGAAGATCTTGATCCCGCCCGCCGTGGAGCCCGAGCAGCCGCCGATAAAGCCCAGGTAGAAGAACAGCATCAGTGAGAAGTTGCCCCACAGGCTGTAGTCGCCCAGTGCAAAACCTGTAGTCGTCACCACCGACGTGACGTTCAGCGCCACATGACGCAGTGCGTCCAGCCAGTGCAGGTTGGTGGTCCACCAGTACCAGGTGCCGAGCACCAGCCAGGTCACGATCAACAAACCGAGCAGGCCTTGTACCTGCTGGTCCTTGATCAGCGCTCGGCGGTTGCCGCGCAATGTGGCCACGTACAAAGTGAACGGCAAACTGCCGAGGATCATCACCACCACCGCCACCCAGTGCACCGCCGGTTGTTTCCAGTGCGCCAGGGATTCATCAGAGGTGGAGAACCCACCGGTGGAAATCGCCGACATCGCGTGGTTGATCGCATCGAACAAGCCCATCCCAGCCCACCAGAACGCCAGGCTGCCGAGAATGGTAATACCCACGTAGGCCGCTACGATCAGCCGCGCCACCATGTGCGAGCGGGGCATGACCTTTTCCGAGCGGTCCGAGGATTCGGTCTGGAACAGGCGCATGCCACCGATGCGCAGCAGCGGCAGGATCGCTACTGCCATGCCGATAAAGCCGATACCGCCCAGCCAGTGCAGCAGTGAACGCCACATCAGGATGCCCGGCGACATGGCATCCAGGCCGCTCAGCACCGTGGAGCCAGTGGCGGTGATGCCGGACATGCTTTCGAAAAACGAGTCGGTGTAGCTGATGTGCTGGGTCAGCAAAAAGGGCAGCGCGGCGAATATGCACACCACCACCCAGCTTGTAACGGTCAGCAGGTACATGTCCCGCGGGCGCAAGTGCACATGCTCGGGACGACCGGGAATCACCAGGGCCAGGCCGGCGATAAAAGTGATCATGCTGGCCCACAGGAACGAGGGCAGGTCGCTGGTGCGTTCGAAGATCACCAGGGTTGCCATGGGCACAACCATCGCGATCGCAAGGGTGATCAGGAAGATGCCGATGATGAAACCGATGATGCGCAGGGTCGGCAACGCCATGAAGTGAGCTCGGGTGTTTGAGGTGGCGCCATTCTACCTGCGGTGCAGGTCTTGTAAACCGGGGCTTGGAAGCGATGTGAGTCTAATGTGGGAGCGGGCTTGCTCGCGAAGGCGGCGTGTCAGTTGAAGAATTTGTATCTGATAGACCGCATTCGCGAGCAAGCCCGCTCCCACATGGATTGTGTTGTGTCTGATTGATTGTCGACATCCGCGCACAAAAAAGGCGACCCGAAGGTCGCCTCATTTAATTGCGTACTGATCAGAACTCGTGATCAGCGCTGTCCGGGTTCAGGTCGCTGATGCCCAGCTTGCCCGCAGCGGCTTCGATCGAACCGGTCTGCTTGACCAGTGCCGCGATGGCGTCACGGACGATCTGATTGCCGGCATCGTTACCAGCAGCGATCAATTGGTCGTAGTGCTCACCCTTGTTGGCGTGGTCAACCATGACTTGGATCTTCGCTTCAGTCGCTGCCAGGTCCGCTTTCAATGCGGTATCGGCAGCCGGGTCGGCCTTGGCCACCAGGGATGACAGGCTGGCGCCGGTCATTTTGGTGCCGTCGACGCGGGTGTACTCGCCCAAATAGACGTTGCGGATACCCTTGGCGTCGTAGAAATGCGAGTTGTGGGTGTTGTCGCTGAAGCAGTCCTGCTCGTCTTCCGGCGAGTTGGCTTCCAGGGAAACCTTCATGCGCTCACCGGCCAGTTCGCCCAGGGACAGGCTGCCCATGCCGAACAGCATTTTGCGCAGGCCGTCGGTGGCAGGTTCTGCCTCCAGGGTGGCGCGGTAGTTGTCTTCGACGTTGGGTTTCCAGTTGCCGACCATTTCTTCCAGGTCACTGACCAGCAGTTGGGTCACAGCGCTCAGGTAGGCGCGGCGACGCTCGTTGTGGCCGCCGGTGGCGCCGTCGCCGGTCAGGTAGTCCGACGCAGGACGGTTGCCGGCACCTGGGCCGGTGCCGTTCAGGTCCTGGCCCCAGAGCAGGAATTCGATAGCGTGGTAGCCGGTGGCGACGTTGGCCTCGGAACCGCCCAGCTCGTTGAGGCTGGCGAGTTTTTCCGGGGTGATGTCTTTCACGTCGACCTTGTCTTCGCCGACCTGGATTTCATTGTTGGCGATGATGTTAGCGGTAGCACCTGGGTTACCCAAGGCGTGTTCGTAGGACTTGTCGACGTAGTCGATCAGGCCTTCGTCCAGCGGCCATGCGTTCACCTGGCCTTCCCAGTCGTCGATGATGGTGTTGCCGAAGCGGAACACTTCGCTCTGCAGGTAAGGAACGCGAGCGGCAATCCAGGCGGTGCGCGCGGCTTTCAGGGTTTCGTCGTTCGGCTTGGCAAGGAATGCGTCGATCGCGGTTTGCAGGGTTTTCGCGGTGGACTCGGCATCGCTGTAGACCGCGAACACCATGTCAGCGTAATGCGCGACCACGGCCTTGGCGGCGGCTTCGTCGACCTGGCCGGCAGGCGTGGCAGCCGCTGGAGCGGTAGTGCTGGCAGCCGGGGTCGGCGCCTGGGGCGCTGCGGCCTTGTCTTTACCTTCGCCGCAACCGGCGAGAGAAATGGCAATGGCCAGCAGACTGGCGGTGGCCAGGGGCATACGAATCATGGCGAACATCCTGCTTCGGTTGTTGATGGGGCGCGCGGGGGAGCGCAAAAACTGCGACATAATGCGAAAGATTTGCATTTTGTGTAAAGGGTTAAACGCGGGAAATATTCAGTATCGGTTTACCGGGTCAAAGAATTGCGGCGTTGTTGCGCTCCGACTGCTTCAAGAACGCCGCCAGCTCTCGCGCCGGCAAGGGTTTGCTGTAGTGGTAACCCTGACCTTCATGGCAGCCTTCGGAGATGATATAGGCCTCCTGCTCGGCGGTTTCCACGCCTTCGGCGATCACTTGCATGCCCAGGCTTTTGCCCAGTTGGATGATCGCCCGCACGATGGTGGCGTCGTCATCATCATCCAGCAGGTCCTGCACGAAGCTCTTGTCGATCTTGATCTTGTCCAGAGGTAGGCTTTTTAGATAGCTGAGGGATGAGTAGCCGGTGCCGAAGTCATCAATCGCAATCAATGCTCCGGAACGGCGCAGGCTCAGCAGGTGCTGAGCGGCGGTGCTGATGTCTTCCATCAGGCCGGTCTCGGTGACTTCCAGTTCCAGGCTGCGCGGTGGCAGGCGGTAGATCTGCATCAGGTTGTTGACCACCCGCGGCAACTCGCTGTGGTGTAACTGCACGGTGGACAGGTTGACCGCCATGCGCAGCTCGGTGAAACCCAGGTCGTGCCATTCGCGTAGCTGTCGGCAGGCCTGGTCCAGCACCCATTCGCCAATCGGGATGATAGTGCCGTTCTGCTCGGCCAAGGGGATAAACAGATCCGGCGGCACCAGGCCGTGTTCCGGGTGCTGCCAGCGGATCAGCGCTTCCACGCCGACCACATGATGATCGCGGTAGCTGATCTGCGGCTGGTACACCAGGTGGAACTGGTCGCGGCTGAGGGCGTCGCGCAGGTCTTTTTCCAGCTCACGGCGACGGCGCATTTCGCTGTCAACGCTGGCGATATAGAACTGATAGCGATTGCGCGAGCGGGTCTTGGCGAGGGTCATGGTCTGCTCGGCTTTCTGCAGCAGCTTTTCGGTGCTGTCGCCGTCTTCCGGGAACAGGGTGATACCGATCGTGGCGCGCAGGCGGATGCCTTCGTGGTCGAGAGCGAATTCCGCTTCCAGGTCATCGAGGATGCTTTGCGCCAGTTCGGCGGCCTCGTAGGGCTGGTCGATATCGGCCTGCACCAGGGCGAACTGGTCGCCGCCCAATCGGGCCAGTGCGCCAAGGCGACCGCTGTGGGCGCGCAAGCGGTCAGCCAACGCCAATAGCAGTTTGTCGCCAGCCTGGTAGGTGAACTGCTCGTTGACACTTTTGAAGTCGTCCAGCCCCACACACAGCACAGCCACACGGCGCTGGCGGCGGCCGGCGTCGATAAGGATCTTGTCCAACTGCTCCTGTAGCTTTTGGCGGTTCGGCAGGCCAGTCAGGAAATCGTACTGCGCCATGCGCAGCAGGCTGCTTTCAGCTTCATGGCGCAGATGGGTATTGCGTTCGATGGATTCAAGCAACTGATTGGCAGTATTGATCCACAACCCCAGTTCGTTGCGCTCGTGGCCCTTGAGCTGCGGGATCTTGTGTTCGCTGGGCCGGTCGGGGTTGATGGAGGTCAGGTGCTCGATGATCCGTGACAGCGGCTTGGTCAGCAGCCAGTGGTAGACCAGGTACAGCACCAGCCCCATCGCCAGCGCGCGCAACACCCCGGAAATAAAGATGATCACCGAACTGACAATAAACCCCTTGCCGTAGGTGGCCGTGTCAAGGGTGATGCTCAGGTCGCCGTAATACTCGCTGTAGGGGCCTTTGCCGACCAAAGCGGTGGTGAATGTGCGTTCCTGGCCGAGTATCAGATCGGTCAACCAACGGCTGGACGATTGCTGCAGGGCGCGGCTTTTTTCGGCCAGCATGGTCTCATTGGGATGGCCGATGGACGCCATGCGCACGGCGTCATCCTGGAACAGGCCCTCAATCACTTGCATGCCCATCTCGCGGTCCAGGCTGTAGACGGCCTGGGTCGAGGGGTCGCGAAACATGTCGAGGATGCGCTGGGCATCGCCGGCTACGGCCTGGCGCGTCTTGTAGGCATCGAAAACGATCTGCGCCACGCTCAGCGCTACGCCCACGATCAATGCCGACAGCAGCACAACCCGTAGCAACTTCACCGACAAGCTGTTCTTGAGTTCCAGCTTCAAAGGGTCATTCCTTGTTCCATGCGGGTAGCCTCAATATGCCATGAGTATTGGCAATCTGGTGAGGGCAGTCAAAGGAACATTGGGGTAAAACCGGGTTTGAAGCGGGAGGCGAGGCGGATTGCTGTCCGCCTGCCCGTTACGAGGCCGCAGCGACGGGTCGTTTAGAACGTCAGCGTGCGTTTTCCGATTTCCTGTGTGTTCGAAAAATCCACCGATTTCTGGGTGGGTTCGAAAGTCTGGTCAAGCATCTTGCCCAAAGCCTTGGCTGCGACGTCAGCAAAGGGTTGGGCCAGCGGTGCGAGGGACTTGGTGATGTCGCCAGCGGTTTTGACGAGGTCGCCAACGATAGGCAGAGCTGCGAGTGCGCCAATGGTCATGGTGATTTCTCCGACAGATAAGAAAGGCTGATTCCTCTCCAGAGACTGCGTGGCCAAGGCTTGTCACTCGGTTCCATGGCGCATGAAAAAGCCCGGCATTCGCCGGGCTCTTTTTTACTGCAAGCAGTGCTTAGGCAGTGAAGGTCTTGCCTTCGAACTGCTCAGCCACGAACTTCCAGTTGACCAGGTTCCAGAACGCTTCCACATACTTTGGACGCACGTTGCGGTAGTCGATGTAGTAGGCATGTTCCCACACGTCGCAGGTCAGCAGCGGGGTGTCGCCGTTGGTCAGCGGGTTGCCGGCGCCGATGGTGCTGGCCAGTGCCAGGGAACCGTCAGCCTTTTTCACCAGCCAGCCCCAACCGGAACCGAAGGTGCCGACGGAGGTTTTGGTGAACTCTTCCTTGAACTTGTCGAACGAACCGAACGCGGCGTTGATAGCTTCAGCCAATGCGCCGGTTGGTTGGCCGCCGGCGTTTGGCGCCAGGCAGTTCCAGTAGAAAGTGTGGTTCCAGACCTGAGCGGCGTTGTTGAAGATGCCGCCCGAAGAGGATTTGACGATCTCTTCCAGGGTCTTGCCTTCGAACTCGGTGCCTGGCACCAGGTTGTTCAGGTTCACGACGTAGGTGTTGTGATGCTTGTCGTGGTGATATTCCAAGGTTTCCTTGGAGATGTGCGGCTGCAGGGCATCGTGTGCGTAGGGCAGCGGCGGCAATTCGAAAGCCATGATGATTCTCCTAATCAGGTCAGTTGCGGTGAGCGCAAGGCCGATCACGGGCGGCCAAACAAGCGCCGGGGAGTTTGTACTCTTTGCGGCGCAGGGTCCGGATCATAGCACCGGGGGTGCGGCAAAACCACGCAACAACTGTGTGGGATAGAGGTTCCAGAGCGTTTTGGAATATTCCTCAGGCGGTGATCAGTTGATAGGCCACGCTGAACATCATCGCGGCCACCAACAGGTCGAGCAAACGCCACGTGGCCGGGCGTGCCAGCCAGGGGGCCAGCCACGCTGCGCCGAGTGCCAGGGTGGCGAACCACAGGAACGACGCGCTGGCGGCACCGGCCACGTAGGCGCCGGGCTCGGTCTGTTGGGCGCCGAGTGAGCCGATCAGCAACACGGTGTCCAGGTACACGTGCGGGTTGAGCAAGGTCACGGCCAGTGCGCTCAGCAGCACCGCGCGCAGTGAGCGCACCTTGAGATTGTCGTCTTGGTCCAGGCTTTGTTTCGAAAACGCCCGGCGCAGTGCGCAGGCGCCGTACCAGATCAGGAATGCCGCGCCGCCCCAACGTGCCACCGCCAGCAGCACCGGGCTTTGCGCCAGCACCGTCGCCAGGCCGAACACCCCTGCGGCGACCAGCAAGGCATCACACACCACGCATAGCGCGGCGACGGGCAGGTGATGTTCGCGGCGCAGGCTTTGCGCCAGCACAAAGGCATTCTGAGTGCCGATGGCCATGATCAGGCCCAGCGCCACCAGCAAACCATTCAGATAACTCTGCCACATAGCATTTACTCCGCGTCTGCTGCCAGTTGCCGCAACACCTGCAGGGCGCGCTCGGCATCGGCACGCCCGACGAACAGGTGGTCGTGGTAATAGCCGGCAATTACATTGCAACTGATGCCGGCCTGGCCCAGCGCACTGGCGAAAGCGGCGGTGAGGCCTACGGCTTCCAGGGCCGAATGCACGTTCAAGGTGATCCACGCGGCGACGTAGTCAAACGCCAGGCCGGCCTGTTCCGCTTGTTGACGTTCAACGATCAGGGTCAGGCCTTCCTGCTCGCGAAAGCTGCCGATCACCTCGCAGCCAGCCGGGATGCGGTTGTCGGGCACGGTGCAGAACACGTAGTCGCCGTCGTTGAGCTGGGGGCTCATGCTGCGCAGCAGGGTTGCCAGGGCGATTTCGCCAGCCATGGGAGGTTCCTTATAAAGAGAGAAGCGATGCTGGCTATTCTCAGGGTGCAGGCTGTATAAGAAAAACCAATATTGCTGATCGCTCATTAGAGAAACTGATGTTCGACTATAAATTGCTCTCTGCCTTGGCGGCAGTGGTGGAACAGGCCGGCTTCGAACGCGCCGCACAAGTGCTGGGACTGTCGCAGTCGGCAATCTCCCAGCGCATCAAGTTGCTGGAGGCGCGCATTGGCCAGCCGGTATTGGTGCGGGCCACACCGCCGACGCCCACCGATATCGGCCGGCGCCTGCTCAATCATGTGCAACAGGTGCGCCTGCTGGAGCGTGACCTGCAAAGCCAGGTGCCAGCGCTGGATGAAGAGGGCATGCCCGAACGCCTGCGCATCGCGTTGAACGCCGACAGCCTCGCCACGTGGTGGGCCGAGGCCGTCAGTGGGTTTTGCGCTGAGCAGCATCTGCTGCTGGATTTGGTCGTGGAAGACCAGACCGTCGGTCTCAAACGCATGCGCGCGGGTGAAGTAGCGGCTTGTATCTGCGCCAGCGAGCGTCCGGTGGCGGGCGCGCGCAGCCTGTTGCTGGGTGCCATGCGCTATCGCGCGCTGGCCAGTCCGGCCTTTATCGCCCGGCACTTTCCCCAGGGCGTACGGGCGGATCAACTGGCGCGCACCCCGGCATTGGTGTTCGGGCCGGATGATTTCCTGCAGCACCGCTACCTGGCATCCCTCGGCGTGGACGGCGGTTTCGAGCATCATTTATGCCCATCGTCCGAAGGCTTCATCCGCTTGACGGAGGCGGGCCTGGGGTGGGGGCTGGTGCCGGAATTGCAGGTTCGCGACCAGTTGGAAAAGGGCATATTGGTCGAGTTATTGCCAGATAAGCCCATCGATGTGCCGTTGTACTGGCATCATTGGCGCAGTGGCGGGCAACTGTTGGGCTTGTTGACCGATCATCTGGCCCAGGCCTGTGGTCAATGGTTGGTGCCGTTGGAGTGATGGCGCGCGTCAAGGCAACAGCGATGAAAAACGAAAGAACATGGGGTAATACATGAAGATTCTGGTCACCGGCGCAAGCGGCTTCATTGGCGGACGCTTTGCGCGTTTCGCCCTGGAGCAGGGCCTGGACGTGCGGGTCAACGGGCGACGTGCCGAAGGTGTGGAGCACCTGGTCAGGCGCGGCGCCGAGTTTATCCAGGGTGATCTGAAGGACGCCGACCTGGTACGCGACCTGTGCCGTGATGTTGAAGCCGTGGTGCATTGCGCTGGCGCCGTCGGCCTATGGGGCAAGTATCAGGATTTTCATCAAGGCAACGTGCTGGTCACCGAGAACGTCGTCGAAGCCTGCCTCAAGCAGCACGTCGGGCGTTTGGTGCATTTGTCATCGCCCTCCATCTACTTTGACGGCCGCGACCACCTGGGCCTGACCGAAGAGCAAGTGCCCAAGCGCTTCAAGCACCCTTATGCCGCCACCAAATACCTGGCCGAGCAAAAGGTGTTCGGTGCCCAGGAATTCGGCCTCGAAGTGATTGCCCTGCGTCCGCGATTCGTCACGGGCGCCGGCGACATGAGCATCTTCCCGCGCCTGTTGAACATGCAGCGCAAGAACCGCCTGGCCATCGTCGGCAACGGCCTGAACAAGGTCGATTTCACCAGCGTGCACAACCTCAACGAAGCCTTGCTCAGCAGTTTGCTCGCGCCGGGCTCGGCACTGGGCAGGGCCTACAACATCAGCAACGGTGCGCCGGTGCCGGTGTGGGATGTGGTGAACTACGTGATGCGTCAAATGGAGCTGCCGCAGGTGACGCGGTATCGGTCCTACGGTTTGTCCTACAGCGTGGCGGCGCTCAACGAGGCGTTTTGCGCGATGTGGCCCGGGCGTCCGGAGCCGTCGCTGTCGCGCCTGGGCATGCAAGTGATGAACAAAGATTTCACCCTCGACATCAGCCGCGCCAGGCATTATCTGGACTACGAGCCCAAAGTCAGCCTGTGGACTGCCCTGGACGAGTTCTGCAGTTGGTGGAAAGCCCAGGATCCGGGGGTCAAGTAAGCACACAAGCGGCAACACTTCGGGAACCGAATCCGGCGTTCCGAGTCGATCAGTGCGCCGGGAACGCGGTTTATACTCCCGTCGCTCGCCACTTCACCGATTCAGGGTTGATACATGCGCAACGATGCTAAAGACGACTTCGACAACGTTCCCAGCCTGCGGGCCGATATCGGGGATGACGATGATTTCGAATCCACCCCAGCCACCTCGGTGCGCTCGCGCAACACCAAGGTGGTCAAGGTCAAGAGCGCCAGCACCGGGCCATTGTGGGCCTTGATCGGCGCGCTGCTGATCGCCTTTGCGGGCCTGGCCTGGTGGAGCTTCCAGCAGATCTCCCTGATGGGCCAGCAGTTGGTGGCCACCCAGGAAAGCTTCGCGCGCATCAGCGAGGAAGCGGCGGGGCGCCTGCAGGACATTTCCGGCAAGGTGGTGGCCAGTGAGGCCAGCGTCAACAATGGCAGTGAAGCGCTGAAACTGCAGATCAAGCAGCTTGAAAACCAGTTGCTGGAGCAGGGCAAGCAGCAAGTCGGCGTGGCCGGGCAAGCCACCGAGTTGGATAAGCGTCTGGCGCAAATGACCGCCAGCACCACCGACCTGTCCAATGCCAACAGCAAGCTGCAGGGCCAGGTCCAGGCGCTGACCGACGCCGTGGCGACACTTAAAGCGTCGCAAGGTGATGTCGGCAAGCGTGATAGTGAAATCAAAGAGCTTTCCGCTGACGTGGCCGCCTTGAAGAAACAGGGCAACCCGAGTGCCGCCATTGCACGTATAGAGCAGGACCTTGTGGTGCTCAAGAGCGCCCAGGAGAACCAGCCGGCCAACAGCGATGCTCCGACCAATAAAGAGTTCGACGTGTTCCGCATCCAGACCACGCGCAACATCACGACCTTGCAAAGCCAGGTGCAGAACCTGAACCAGCAACTTAACGCGCCGGCGAAGATCACCCCTCTCGGCCAATAACGCGGCGATGGAAATGTCACCACTTGGTGACATTTCCCATCCCCTTCGTTACTTGCCGCCACCTCGCCCTTGTTTAGACTCCGGTCATCCCACAAAAAACAATAAGGGCTACCCATGACCACGCAACCACTGCCTGCCAGCAGTTGGCTGAACGCGCCTGCCCATCACGCTTGGCTCGCGGCCGAAGGTCAGCGCCTGCTGGCGTTTGCCAAGGCGTCCCGACTGCCCGACGGCTTTGGCAACCTGGACGACAAAGGCCAGTTACCGGCCGATGCCCACGCCGAAACCATGAACACTGCCCGCATGACTCACAGCTTTGCCATGGCTCACGCCCTGGGCATGCCGGGGTATGCCGAGCTGGTTGCACATGGCGTTGCAGCCCTCAGTGGACCACTGCGTGACAGTGAACACGGTGGCTGGTTCGCCACGGCCTACGCCCTTGATGGCAACCGTGGCAAGGCCGCTTACCTGCACGCGTTTGTTGCCCTGGCCGCCAGCTCGGCGGTAGTGGCTGGTGCGCCGGGTGCACACACCCTTCTGACCGACGCCATCCATATCATCGACCAGTTTTTCTGGAGCGAAGAGGAAGGCGTGATGCTCGAATCGTTCGCCCAGGACTGGAGCGGCATCGAAGCCTATCGCGGCGCCAACAGCAACATGCACGCCACCGAAGCCTTCCTCGCGCTGGCCGATGTCACCGGCGATACACGCTGGCTGGACCGCGCGCTGCGTATTGTCGAGCGCGTGATCCACACCCACGCCGCCGGCAACCAGTTCATGGTGATCGAACATTTCGACACGCACTGGCAACCTTTGCTCGGTTACAACGAAGACAACCCCGCCGACGGCTTTCGCCCCTACGGCATCACCCCCGGCCACGGTTTTGAGTGGGCGCGGCTGGTGCTGCACCTGGAGGCCGCGCGCCTGCAAGCCGGGCTCGCCACGCCCGAGTGGCTGGTGACCGATGCCAAGGGCCTGTTCGCCAGCGCGTGCGAATACGCCTGGTCCGTGGATGGCGCCCCCGGCATTGTCTACACCCTCGACTGGAACCAGCGCCCGGTGGTGCGTGAACGTCTGCATTGGACCCACGCTGAAGCCAGCGCCGCTGCCCAGGCCCTGCTCAAACGTACGGGCGAGTTGCATTACGAAATCTGGTACCGGCGTTTCTGGGAGTTTTGCGAAACCCACTTCATCGACCGTGTCCACGGCAGTTGGCACCACGAACTCAGTCCACACAATCAACCCAGCAGCAACATCTGGGGTGGCAAGCCGGACCTGTACCATGCCTGGCAAGCGGTATTGCTGCCTGCGCTGCCGCTGGCGCCAAGCATGGCCAGTGCCATCGGTGCTGGGCGCTATGTCACCAGATGGTGACATTTGTGCATCCCTTTGTTACCTGCGCCTGAAAAATCCATGTTTAAACTCCGTGCAGCGCAAGCCTAAGACTTGCATGCATAACAACAAGAAAAGGTACTCAGATGAACGCGATTAATCGCCTCGCCGTCGCTATTTCCATTGCCTCGTTGTTTCCTCTCTCTGCATTTGCCGCCGACTCGAAAGGTACGGTTGAAGTTGTGCATTGGTGGACCTCGGGCGGTGAGAAGGCGGCCGTAGATGTCCTGAAGGCCCAAGTTGAGAAAGATGGTTTCGTCTGGAAAGACGGCGCCGTCGCAGGTGGCGGTGGCGCCACCGCCATGACCGTGCTGAAAAGCCGCGCGGTCGCCGGTAACCCGCCAGGTGTTGCCCAGATCAAAGGCCCCGACATTCAGGAATGGGCGTCCACTGGCCTGCTCGACACAGACGTGCTCAAAGACGTCGCCAAAGAAGAGAAGTGGGACTCCCTGCTCGACAAGAAAGTCTCCGATACCGTGAAGTACGACGGTGACTACGTCGCCGTACCGGTCAACATCCACCGCGTGAACTGGCTGTGGATCAACCCGGAAGTCTTCAAGAAAGCCGGTATCACCAAGAACCCGACCACCCTCGAAGAATTCTACGCAGCCGGCGACAAGCTGAAAGCCGCGGGCTTCATTCCGCTCGCCCACGGTGGTCAGCCTTGGCAGGACAGCACCGTGTTCGAAGCGGTCGTTCTGTCTGTGATGGGTGCCGATGGCTACAAGAAAGCTCTGGTTGATCTGGATAACGCTGCGCTGACCGGTCCGGAAATGGTCAAGTCGCTGACCGAACTGAAGAAAGTCGCGACCTACATGGACGTCGACGGTAAAGGCCAGGACTGGAACCTCGAGGCGGGCAAGGTCATCAACGGCAAGGCCGGTATGCAGATCATGGGTGACTGGGCCAAGTCCGAATGGACCGCCGCCAAGAAAGTCGCCGGCAAGGACTACGAGTGCGTAGCCTTCCCAGGCACCGACAAAGCCTTCACCTACAACATCGACTCCCTGGCGGTGTTCAAGCAGAAAGACAAAGGCACCGCTGCTGGCCAGCAGGACATTGCCAAAGTCGTATTGGGTGAAAACTTCCAGAAAGTGTTCAGCATCAACAAGGGTTCGATCCCTGTTCGCAACGACATGCTGAACAAAATGGATTCCTACGGCTTCGACTCCTGCGCCCAGACCGCTGCCAAGGACTTCCTGGCAGACGCCAAGACCGGCGGCCTGCAGCCAAGCATGGCGCACAACATGGCCACTACCCTGGCTGTGCAAGGTGCGTTCTTTGATGTCGTGACCAACTACATCAACGACCCGAAAGCCGACCCGGCCGACACCGCCAAGAAACTTGGCGCTGCGATCAAGTCAGCCAAGTAACACAACCCATCTGTAGGAGCGAGCTTGCTCGCGAAAAACTCAAGATCACCGCGTTCATCCTGTATGCACGCGTTATCGTTGAAGTCCTTCGCGAGCAAGCTCGCTCCTACAGGGGACGGTTCATCTGCTAGTCCTTTTTCCCTGTACTGGATTTTCCCATGAGTTCTGTTGCTGTGTTCAGCAAAGCCTCGCCGTTCGATGCACTGCAGCGCTGGCTACCCAAACTGGTGCTGGCGCCGAGCATGTTCATCGTGTTGGTGGGCTTCTACGGCTACATCCTGTGGACGTTTGTACTCTCGTTCACCAATTCCACGTTCCTGCCAAGCTACAAATGGGCGGGCCTTGCGCAATACGCGCGGTTGTTCGACAACGACCGCTGGTGGGTAGCGAGCAAGAACCTGGCCGTGTTTGGCGGGATGTTCATCGGCATCACGCTGGTTATCGGCGTGACCCTGGCGATCTTCCTCGACCAGAAAATCCGTCGTGAAGGCTTTATCCGCACCATTTACCTGTACCCGATGGCGCTCTCGATGATCGTCACCGGTACGGCCTGGAAATGGCTGCTCAACCCGGGCATGGGCCTGGACAAACTCCTGCGTGACTGGGGCTGGGAAGGCTTTCGTCTCGACTGGCTGATCGACCCGGACCGCGTGGTCTACTGCCTGGTGATCGCCGCTGTCTGGCAAGCCTCCGGCTTCATCATGGCGATGTTCCTCGCTGGCCTGCGCGGTGTCGATCAATCGATCGTGCGTGCCGCGCAGATCGACGGTGCGAGCCTGCCGCGCATCTACTGGAGCGTGGTGCTGCCAAGCCTGCGTCCGGTGTTCTTCAGTGCGGTGATGATCCTGGCGCACATTGCGATCAAGAGCTTCGACCTGGTGGCGGCGATGACGGCTGGCGGCCCCGGCTACTCGTCCGACCTGCCGGCGATGTTCATGTACTCGTTCACCTTCAGCCGTGGCCAGATGGGCATGGGTTCGGCCAGTGCCATCCTGATGCTCGGTGCGATCCTCGCGATCATCGTGCCTTACCTCTACTCCGAGCTGAGGACCAAACGTAATGACTAGTCTCGCCTCCAAATCACCTATCAGCCTGAGTCGCATCGCGATCTACGCGGTGCTGATTCTTGCCGTGCTGCTGTACCTGGTGCCGCTGGTGGTGATGCTGCTCACCAGCTTCAAGACCCCGGAAGATATCAGCTCCGGCAACCTGCTGAGCTGGCCGACCGTGGTTACCGGCATTGGCTGGGTCAAGGCCTGGGCCACTGTGGACGGCTACTTCTGGAACTCGATCAAGATCACCGTTCCAGCCGTACTGATCTCCACCGCCATCGGCGCATTGAACGGTTATGTGCTGTCGTTCTGGCGCTTCAAAGGCTCGCAACTGTTCTTCGGCCTGCTGTTGTTCGGCTGCTTCCTGCCGTTCCAGACCGTGCTGCTGCCGGCGTCGTTCACCCTCGGCAAAATGGGTCTGGCCAGCACCACCACTGGCCTGGTGTTTGTGCACGTGGTCTACGGCCTGGCGTTTACCACGCTGTTCTTCCGTAACTACTACGTGAGCATTCCGGATGCGCTGATCAAAGCCGCGCGCCTGGACGGTGCGGGCTTCTTCACCATCTTCCGTCAGATCATTCTGCCGATGTCGACCCCGATCATCATGGTCTGCCTGATCTGGCAGTTCACCCAGATCTGGAACGACTTCCTGTTCGGCGTGGTGTTCTCCAGCGGCGACTCCCAGCCCATCACGGTGGCGCTGAACAACCTGGTCAACACCAGCACCGGGGCCAAGGAATATAACGTGGATATGGCGGCGGCGATGATCGCCGGGCTGCCGACCCTGCTGGTCTATGTGATCGCAGGCAAGTATTTCGTGCGCGGCCTCACGGCCGGCGCGGTCAAGGGGTAATCATGGCTACGCTTGAACTTCGCAATGTAAACAAGACCTATGGCGCCGGCCTGCCCGACACCTTGAAGAACATCGAACTGTCGATCAAGGAAGGCGAATTCCTGATCCTGGTCGGCCCTTCGGGGTGCGGCAAATCCACGCTGATGAACTGCATCGCCGGGCTTGAGACCATCACTGGCGGCGCGATCATGATCGGCGACCAAGACGTGAGTGGCATGAGCCCCAAGGACCGTGACATCGCCATGGTGTTCCAGTCCTACGCGCTGTACCCGACCATGAGCGTGCGCGAGAACATCGAGTTCGGCCTCAAGATCCGCAAGATGCCCCAGGCCGATATCGATGCCGAAGTGGCGCGCGTGGCCAAGCTGCTGCAGATCGAACACCTGCTCAACCGCAAGCCTGGCCAACTCTCCGGCGGCCAGCAACAACGCGTGGCCATGGGCCGTGCCCTGGCGCGTCGGCCGAAGATCTACCTGTTCGACGAACCGCTGTCCAACCTCGACGCCAAGCTGCGCGTCGAGATGCGTACCGAAATGAAACTGATGCACCAGCGTCTCAAGACCACCACGGTCTACGTGACCCACGACCAGATCGAAGCGATGACCCTGGGCGACAAGGTGGCGGTGATGAAGGACGGCATCATCCAGCAGTTCGGCACCCCGAAAGAGATCTACAACAACCCGGCCAACCAGTTCGTGGCGAGCTTCATTGGTTCGCCACCGATGAACTTCGTGCCCCTGCGCCTGCAACGCAAGGACGGTCGCCTGGTGGCCCTGCTCGACAGCGGGCAGGCCCGTTGCGAACTGGCGCTGAACACCACTGATGTCGGCCTGGAAGACCGTGACGTGATCCTGGGCTTGCGTCCGGAGCAGATCATGTTGGCGTCGGGCGAGGGCGACAGTGCGTCGAGCATCCGTGCCGAGGTGCAGGTCACCGAGCCGACCGGCCCGGACACCCTGGTGTTCGTGCAACTGAATGACACCAAGGTCTGCTGCCGCCTGGCGCCTGACGTGGCACCGCAGGTGGGCGAGACCCTGACCCTGCAATTCGATCCTTCCAAGGTACTGCTGTTCGACGCCAACACCGGCGAGCGACTGGGCACTGCTTCTTCATTGCCCGCACAGGGGCATGCCGACAATGTGGCCCAATTCAAAGGCCGTTGAAGCAGATAACTTGTTGTTTTAGATAAAAAAAGTAAACCGCGTTAGATAAAAACAGTTTAATAACAATAAAGACGAGGATGTAGGGATGAAAAAGCAACACAACAACACTCGGCTGATCTGCCAACTGTCAGCTGCAGCAGCCCTGGTATTGTCCGCCAATGCGATGGCAGACGATGCATTCAGCTCCAGTTCCAAGTGGATGACGGGCGATTGGGGTGGCGAGCGTACCAAGCTGATCGAGCAAGGTATCGACATCAAGGCTGACTACGTTGGGGAGATGGGCTACAACGCCAAAGGTGGTTACAACGACGACAAGACCGGTCGCTACTCTGACCAGTTCGGTCTCGGTGTGGCACTGGACCTGCAAAAGCTGTGGGGCTGGGATAACACCCAGGCCAAGATCCAGTTGACCAACCGTAATGGCCAAAACATCTCCAACGACCGTATTGGTGACCCGCGTGCCGGCACGCTGAGCTCGTCTCAAGAAGTTTACGGCCGTGGCCACATGGTGCGTCTGACCCAGTTCTGGATTCAGCACCAGATGTTCGACAACAAGCTGGACGTGAAACTCGGTTACTTCGGCGAAGGCGAAGACTTCAACACCTTCCCGTGCGACTTCCAGAACCTGTCGTTCTGCGGCTCGCAAGTGGGTAACTACGTCAACACCTGGTACAACTGGCCAGTCAGCCAGGCCGCGATCCGCGTGAAGTACAACATCACGCCAGAGCTGTACGCGCAAATCGGTGCGTACAACCAGAACCCATCGCAACTGGAGCACGGCAACGGCTTCAAACTCAGCGGCAGCGGCACCAAGGGCACCGTGATTCCGGTGGAATTGGTCTGGTCGCCGAAGGTCAACAGCCTGCCGGGCGAATACCGTGTGGGTTACTACAAGAGCGCGGCTGATGCTCCGGATGTGCGTGAAGACGTCAACGGTGGCAATGCGGTCCTCACGGGTGAAAGCTTCCGTACCCGCAGCAGCAAGAAAGGCTACTGGTTCGTTGCCCAACAGCAACTCACCACGCATAACGGCGACGCTTCCCGCGGCCTGAACATCGCGGCCAACGCCACCTTCCACGACAAGGAAACCAACCTGGTCGACAACTACCAGTCGATCATGCTGGTGTACAAAGGCCCATTCGATGCGCGTCCAAAAGACGACATCGGTATTGGCGTGGCTCGCCTGCACGTGAATGATGACGTAAAGAAAAACTCTGAACTGCTCAACGCCGCCAATGGCGTGAGCGACTATGACAACCCGCTGTACACGCCGATTCGCGAGACCGAGTACAACGTCGAACTCAACTACGGCTTCAAGGTGACCAACTGGCTGACCGTGCGTCCTAACCTGCAATACGTCGTCCAGCCTGGCGGCGTGGACAAAGTCGACAACGCGTTGGTGGCCGGTCTGAAAATCCAGTCTACGTTCTAACGCTGTTGCGATAAGCTCCTCCTCTCTGTGCGCATTTTGCGGGTAGCCATGGCTACCCGCTTTTTTTGGGCGGCACCGTGAAGACATTCAGGACTGTGGCACATGCATGAGCAACCGCTGCAACGCTTTTTCAAATCCCTGCGCGAGCGCCCGGTGTTCGCCTGGGAGCGCTTCCAGATGCGTGACGTGTTGGTGATCGACCATCCGCTGTGCCAGGCGGTGTTCAGTCGCCAGGGCGCGCAATTGCTGCACTTTCAGCCTACCGGTCAGAAGCCTTGGTTGTGGTGTGCGGCCAAATGGCCACAAGTCGGCGCCATCCGTGGTGGCGTTCCAGTGTGCTGGCCGTGGTATGGCCGTCACCCGAGCGAAAATGCCTGGCCTTCCCATGGCTGGGCGAGGCTGATCGACTGGAAACTGCTCGACAGTAGCACCGACGACGACGGCGTACGCCTGCACTGGCAATTGCAGTTGTGCGACTGGCAAGTCGACCTGCACGCGCATCTGGGCGAAACCCTGGAACTGCGCCTGAGCACCGAGCATCAGGACGAACTGCCGTGCCAATTGAGTCATGCGTTGCATGCTTACTGGCGTATCGGTCACGTCGATGAGGTAGCGCTGTCTGGGCTTGAGGGGGCACAAGGTTACGACCAGCTCAATCGCCAGGTTTGCCAGCAGGAAGGCGAGCTACGCGTGGAGGGCGGGTGCCAACGGGTGTTCCAGCACGAAGGCGAATTACAGCTCAAGGATCACGCCTGGCAGCGTGAATTGTGCATTGATACGGGCGACAGCGCCGACACGGTGGTGTGGCACCCAGGCAGCCGGCCACTGTTGGGCGTGAGCTTCAATGAGGCGTCGGGGTTTGTGTGCGTGGAGTCGGCGATGGCCGGGGCGAGCCTGGCGCCGGGGGAGCGGGCGCATCTCAGCCTGCAGGCAAGAGCGGGGGTTTAGCGTGGCATTGCGGTTGTTGTGGGCGGGCTTGTTGTGGTGAGCGGGCTTGCCCCGCGCTGGGCTGCGAAGCAGCCCCATTACAGGCGCGGTGTATGTACCTGATGTACCGAGGTGCCCGTTTTTCAGGGCGGCTTCGCCACCCAGCGCGGGGCAAGCCCGCTCACCACATACAAACTCCCTCTCACCAGCAGCGGTGTTTCAGGTTTAGTTGAACTCATCCCCCACCGGATACCGGCTGTCATTCAAGCTCTCTTTGATCTTGCGCAAATGCGGCTGGAAATCCACCCCGCGACGCAACGTCATGCCGGTTGCCAGCACGTCCAGCACCGTCAGTTGGATAATCCGCGAGGTCATCGGCATGTAGATGTCGGTGTCTTCCGGCAACGGGATGTTCAGGCTCACCGTGCTGGCCTTGGCCAGCGGTGAGTTCTCGGCGGTCACGCCCAGTACGGATGCGCCATTCCCACGTGCGATGCGCGCCACTTCCACCAACTCACGGGTACGCCCGGTGTAGGAAATGATCACGAACAACTCGCCCGTGTGTGCCACCGACGCGATCATGCGCTGCATCAGCACGTCGGCGTGGGCGGTCACCGCCAGATTGAAGCGGAAGAACTTGTGCAGGGCATCCATCGCCACCGGGGCCGAAGCGCCCAGGCCGAAGAAGTGGATCTGCCGTGCCTGGATCAACAGGTCCACGGCCTTGCTGATCAGGTTCGGGTCCAGTGCCTGGCAAGCACTGTCCAGCGATGCAATAGCGCTGCCAAAGATCTTCTGGGTGTAGGCCTCAGGGTTATCATCGGCCTCCACCGCACGGCTGACGTACGCGGCACCACTGGCCAGGCTTTGCGCCAGCTGCAATTTCAGTTCAGGGTAGCCGCTCACGCCGAACGAACGGCAGAAACGGTTGACCGTCGGTTCACTGACCGAAGCGGCCTGGGCGAGGGCAGCGATCGAGAAGCGGGTGGCCTGCTGTGGGTTGAGCAGGATGACTTCGGCGACTTTGCGCTCGGCCTTGTTCAATTCTTCGAGGCGGTTCTGGATCTGTTCCAGAAGATTTCGCACGCGGTCCATTCAGTCTTTCCTTCGGGCGACGATGCAAATTAGGGTGGCAACCAATCGACGAGTGGCCTTTTGCGGTGGCCTATCCTACTGAGGGTAGCTGAACACCACCACTCGGAATGCGTATTTCGGGAAAATGTTGTGGTTATTACTACATTTTTCCTTGAGTGATGCCTTGAAAAAAGGTATTTGTAGCTTAACTTGATAAAAGAACAAACATCATGCCTTCGATAACCGTAGAACCCTGCACCTTTGCCCTGTTTGGCGCCTTGGGTGATCTGGCGCTGCGCAAGTTATTTCCTGCCCTCTATCAACTCGATGGCGCCGCGCTCCTGCACGACGATACGCGCATCCTGGCCCTGGCTCGTGAAGCCGGTTCCGAGCAACAGCACCTGGCGCACATTGAAAAAGAATTGCGTAAATACGTCGGCAAGGAACTGGACGAAGCCATCGCCCAGCGTTTTCTGGCGCGCCTGACCTATGTTCACGTCGACTTCATGAAAGCCGATGACTACGTGGCCCTGGCGGAAATCGCCGGCACCGAACAACGTTTGATCGCCTACTTTGCCACCCCGGCGGCGGTGTACGGCGCGATTTGCGAGAACCTGTCCAAGGTCGGCCTGGCGGAAAACACCCGCGTGGTGCTGGAAAAGCCCATCGGTTCGGACCTGGAATCCTCGCGCAAGGTCAACGACGCCGTGGCGCAGTTCTTTCCGGAGAACCGCACCTACCGCATCGACCACTACCTGGGCAAAGAGACCGTCCAGAACCTGATCGCCCTGCGTTTCGCCAACAGCCTGTTCGAAACCCAGTGGAACCAGAATTACATCTCCCACGTGGAAATCACCGTGGCCGAGCAGGTCGGTATCGAAGGCCGTTGGGGCTACTTCGACAAGGCCGGCCAACTGCGCGACATGATCCAGAACCACTTGCTGCAGTTGCTATGCCTGATCGCCATGGACCCGCCGGCCGACCTGTCCGCCGACAGCATTCGCGACGAGAAGGTCAAGGTGCTCAAGGCCCTGGCGCCGATCAGCCCGGACGGTCTGACCACCCAGGTGGTGCGCGGCCAGTACATCGCTGGCTACAGCGCCGGCAAGCCGGTGCCGGGGTACTTGGAGGAAGAGAATTCCAACACCCAGAGCGACACTGAGACCTTCGTCGCTCTGCGTGCCGATATTCGCAACTGGCGTTGGGCCGGAGTGCCGTTCTACCTGCGCACCGGCAAGCGCATGCCGCAGAAACTGTCGCAGATCGTCATTCACTTCAAGGAACCGTCCCACTACATCTTCGCTCCCGAGCAGCGCCTGCAGATCAGCAACAAACTGATCATCCGCCTGCAGCCGGACGAAGGTATTTCCTTGCGCGTGATGACCAAGGAGCAGGGCCTGGACAAGGGCATGCAACTGCGCAGCGGCCCACTGCAACTGAATTTTTCCGACACCTACCGCAGCGCCCGGATCCCGGATGCCTACGAGCGGTTGTTGTTGGAAGTGATGCGCGGCAATCAGAACCTGTTTGTTCGCAAAGATGAAATCGAAGCCGCGTGGAAGTGGTGTGACCAGTTGATCGCCGGGTGGAAGAAATCCGGTGATGCGCCCAAGCCGTACGCGGCGGGGTCCTGGGGGCCGATGAGCTCCATTGCACTGATCACGCGGGATGGGAGGTCGTGGTATGGCGATATCTGATTTGAAACTGCCCCAGGGCGTAACCCCCCACGAGTACCGCACCCCGGTGCTGTTGGCGGAAGGGCTGGCCAATGACGTGGCCGAGCAATTGCGCACGGCCATCAGTGCGCGTGGCGAAGCGACCCTGGTAGTGTCCGGTGGCCGCAGCCCCGTGGCGTTTTTCCAGCACCTGGCCAAGCAGGCGCTGGACTGGTCCAAGGTCACCATCACCCTGGCCGACGAGCGTTGGGTGCCGGTGGAACACGCCGACAGCAATGCAGGTTTGCTCAAGCAGCACCTGCTGCAAGGCCCGGCGGCCAAGGCTAAGTTCCTGAGCCTGTACAGCGCTGCCGCCAACCTCGAAGACGCTGCCGAGCAGGCCGATCGCCTGCTGGCCGAATTGCCAGCCATTGATGTGCTGGTCCTGGGCATGGGCGATGACGGTCATACCGCGTCGCTGTTCCCCAATAGCCCGAACCTGGGCGAAGCACTGAAGGCCAATGGTACCCGCCGTTGCTGGCCGATGCTGGCGCCGACCGTGCCGCACCAGCGCCTGACCATGAGTCGCGCGTTGCTGGCCACGGCGAACTACACCGTGCTGTCGATTTCCGGCAGTTCGAAATTGACCACCTTGAGCGCCGCGCTGGCCAGTGACGACGTTGCTGCCATGCCGATTCGCGCGTTTTTGCAACCTACATTAGAGATTTACTGGTGCCCATGAGCCAAGGATCAGCCGCTATGAAAAGCCCTCAACCGACCGTGTCCATGGCGGATAAAGTTGCCTTGATCGACAGCCTCTGCGCCAAGGCGCGGATCCTGCCGGTGATCACCATCGCCCGCGAACAGGACATCCTGCCGCTGGCCGATGCCCTGGCAGCCGGTGGTTTGACCGCATTGGAAGTGACCCTGCGTTCCGAGTTCGGCCTGAAGGCCATTCAGGTCCTGCGCGAGCAACGCCCTGAACTGTGCACCGGTGCCGGCACCGTGCTCGACCGCCACATGCTTGAAGCTGCCGAAGTGGCCGGTTCGCAGTTCATCGTCACCCCAGGCATCACCCGCGACCTGCTGGAAGCCTCGGTGCACAGCCCGATCCCGCTGCTGCCCGGCATCAGCAATGCCTCGGGCATCATGGAAGGCTATGGCCTGGGCTACCGCCGCTTCAAGCTGTTCCCGGCCGAAGTCAGCGGTGGTGTGGCTGCAATCAAGGCCCTGGGCGGCCCGTTCGGCGAAGTGAAGTTCTGCCCGACCGGCGGCGTGGGCCCGGCCAACATCAAAAACTACATGGCGTTGAAAAACGTGATGTGCGTGGGCGGTAGCTGGATGCTTGACCCTGAGTGGATCAAGAATGGCGACTGGGCACGCATCCAGGAAGTCACCGCTGAGGCTCTGGCGCTGCTGGATTGATCTGATTTACCGAATCGTTGTTGCTGTGCTTAACGGCATTTTTGCGGTGCACTTGGTCGGTGTACCGCTTTTTTTTGCCCGCTGAAAAGTGCACCACAACCGGAAGGAGCCCGGCTTGCCGGCGATGGCGCCATCGAGGTAGGTGCAAGTCTTGCGGGCCTCATCGCCGGCAAGCCGGGCTCCTACAAGGTATGGGTGTTCAGTTCGGTAATGGCTTTAACCAAGGCATTGATATCCGTTGCTGACGTCACCAACCCCGGCGTTACCCGGATACAGGTACCAAACGACGCACCTACGCGCGTCGTGGTGAACAGGTTGTAGTCCTTGAGCAAACGCTCCGTCATCACCTGCTGATCCCGTCCTATAAACTTGAACGCCGTAATTCCGCAATAAAGGCGCGGATCGTCCGGCGTCAGCACTTCGATCCCAGGCAGTGCCCGCACCTGGCTTGCCCATAAGTCCCGCAAGTAGTTCACCCGCGCACCCTTGGCCGCCGCGCCGCCCAATTGCCGGTGCTCTTCCAAGACCAGTGGCAAGGTCATCAGCGCCGGGAAATTCGGCGTGCTGTAGGGCGTACGTGCGCGAACGTCGGTGGCGGGGTAGTGGAACTCGCCCATGTCCGGATCAATGTCTGCCAGACGCTCTGGGGCGATGTACAGAAAGCCCAACGTCAGCGGGGCGCCAATCCATTTGTGCAGGTTGAAACCGGCAAACTGGATCCCCAATTCGGCCAGGTTGAATTCGATCTGGCCCAGGGCATGGGCGCCGTCGAGGATTATGTCGATGCCCTGCTCCCGCGCAGCCTGGGCAATCGCGGCCACCGGCATGACAAGGCCGGTGCGGTGGGTCACGTGGGTCAGTGCCATCAGTTTCAAGCGCGGGTACTGCACGAATGCATTGCGATACGTCTGCACCAGGCTGTCGAAACTCGCCGGGTGCGTGTGGGACAGTTCGATGACTTCCACGCCGCGATAGCCCGCCAGCCAGCGCATGGCGCCTTTCACGGTGTCGTACTCCAGGTCGCTGATCAGCACCTGATCGCCCGGTTGCAGGCGGTTGTAGTTGCGGATCAGCGATTGCAGGGCTTCGGTGGCATTGCGGGTGAAGGCTACTGCGGCGGGGTCGGCGTCGATCAGCCCGGCCAGTTGGCAGCGGATCGCGTCATTTTCGCCACGCTCGAATTGCTGGCGCACATGCAACGAGTTGCTACGGTTGATAAACGCAACGTGTTCCAGGTACTGCGCCTGTACTGCTTGGCTCATGCGGCCGAAGTAACCGTTTTCCAGGTTGATCGGGCCGGGCTCCAGCGCGTAACGCTGGGCGATGGTGTACCAGTGAAGCTCGTTGTCTGCATTCAGTGGCATGGGCTGGGCTCTTAATGACGAGGGGCGGGTTTGCCGTGTTTTGCGCGCAGCGGTTCTAACAATTCAGCTAAGCCGTTGCTGTCGATTTCCTGCATCAGGGCCAGCAGACCACCCAGCTCGCCATGGGGGAAACCTTCACGGGCAAACCAGTTCAGGTAGGGGCCGGGCAGGTCGGCGATGATCCGTCCCTTGTATTTGCCGAAGGGCATTTCGCGGGTGATCAGCAGTTCGAGTTTTTCAGGATTCATGAAGGCTCAGGTGTTTGTATCGAGAGCTTTGAAAATACAGGCATTCTGCATGAAGGCCAAATGACAGATCATGCAAATAACGTACATACAGATGGTTCAATTTATCTTAAGTTATTGAAATATAAGATTAATTTAATTTTTGAAAACCTGGCACGGGCGCTGCAACCACTAAGACAACCTTCTAACCCGTACAAGGAATTGAAAAATGACTGACATCAATAAAGAATCGATCTCCGTACTGAACGACCTGATCGAGACCAGCATCGACGGCCAAAAGGGTTTCAAGGAGTGCGCTGAAGACATCAAGCACCCAGAACTCAAAGCCCTGTTTGCCAAGCGTTCCGCTGACTGCGCCACCGCCGCCGCTGAACTGAAAACCGCCGTACGTGCCTTGGGCGGTGATCCGGAAGATTCCGGCAGCGTTGCCGGTGCCCTGCACCGTGGGTGGGTCGACGTGAAGTCTATGGTCACTGGCAAAGATGAAGAAGCAGTACTGAACGAAGCCGAGCGCGGTGAAGACCACGCGTTGAAGGCTTACCGTGAAGCGATCGAAAAGATCAACAAGCACAACCTGTTGGGCATTCGTGACCTGGTTGAGCGTCAGTATCACGGCGTACAACGCAACCACGACCAGGTGAAAGCCCTGCGTAACCAGGCTCGCGCTCAGTCTTGAGGCGTAGCTGAATAAGAAAAGCCCCGCTGATGCGGGGCTTTTTTATGCGCAAGGATTAGCCAATGCTGATCGGCGGCAATTCGGTCAAGGTCACGACTTGCTGCTTACGCGGCGCAAGGATCTCCGCCTCACCGTCCACCACCAACTCATCACGCTGGTTGAATACACGGGTGGCGATGCGCACGCGGAATTTCGGCAGCTTTTCGAGGATTTCCAGGCGCACTGTCAAGGTGTCGCCGATCTTTACCGGCTTCTGGAAGCTCATCTGCTGGCCGATGTAGATGGTGCCCGGCCCAGGCAACTCGCAGGCAACGGCCGCGCTGATCAAGGCGCCGCTGAACATGCCATGGGCGATACGCTCCTTGAACATAGTCGCCTTGGCGTACTCGGCGTCCAGGTGCACCGGGTTGTGGTCACCGGACATCGCGGCGAACAGCTGGATATCGCGCTCTTCCACCAATTTGCTGTAGGTGGCGGTCTGGCCGACTTCGAGGGCTTCGTACGGGGTGTTGGTTACCTGGGTCATCTAAAGGTGCATCCTGTGGCTAATCGGTAATTTAATTGACTGATTTTAAACAAAAATTATTCGCAGCGAGTCGGCCTGCGTAATGTCAGCGCCTGGTCGAGCCACGCCAGCACATCCGCTGTGACAGCATCGCGGTTGGTTTCGTTGAACACTTCATGACGCGCCTGCGGGTAGACAGCCAGTTGCAGGTGCTGGCAGCCGGCGTCGCGCAACGCCTCGGCCAGACTGTTGAGACGCTTGCCCTCACTCACCGGATCACATTCGCCGCCCATCACCAGGATCGGCAGGCCCGGATCGATCTGAGCGAGATTGGACGCTTTGCTGATCTGCTGCAAGCCGCCTAGCAGGTCGATCCAGAGCTGGTTGGTACAGCGGAACCCGCACAGTGGGTCGTTGATGTACTTGTCCACCTCATCCGGGTCACGGCTGAGCCAATCGAAGGCGGTGCGATTGGGTTTGAACGCTTTATTGAACGAGCCAAACGACAGGAATTCGATCAGCGCACTACGCCCGCGCAACCCCTGGCGCAGGCGCTCGAACCGCGCGATCACCCGTGCGGCGCGGTACAGCGCCACCGGCTGGAAGTTCGAGCCACTGAGAATCGCCCCATCCAGGCTGGCGCTGTGGTGCAGGAGGTAGGCCTGGGCGATGTAACTGCCCATGCTGTGGCCCAGCAGAATGATCGGCAACCCCGGCTGTTGCTGGCCTATATGCTGGTTGAGGCTGGCCAGGTCGCCTACCACCTTGTTCCAGCCGTCCTTCTCGGCGTACAGGCCCAAGGTGCCTTCATCGGCGGTACGGCCGTGTCCGCGCTGGTCCAGCGCATACAGGCCGTAGCCGGCGCCGCACAGGGCCTCGGCTAGGCGTGCATAGCGCGCACTGTGTTCGGCCATGCCATGGGACAGCATCACCACGGCCTTGGCCGGGCCGTCGGGCATCCATTGATTGACGTACAGGCGGCTGCGGTCATTCGCGGCCAGCCAGAAGGTGCTGTGGTTCATGGCGCTTCCTTTGCTCAGGGTCGTTGCAGTGTATAGCTCATCTGTTGAAGGGCAGCGTATCTGTCTATGCATCCTAGGCATCAGGGGCAAGATTCATACAATCAATGACACGATTTAGCGTATTTGCCTGTTTGGTCATAGCTGCTAACGTCCCCAAAGCTCCGCTTTTTATAGCGTTAGGAAAGCGGCCGGACACACTCAGGTAAGAGGACAAGAATAATGCAACCTGATTTCTGGAATGACAAACGCGCGGCGGGCGTTCCCAATGACATCGACCTGTCTGCCTACAAGTCGGTGATCGAGGTCTTCGAGCGCTCCTGCAAGGCTTTTGCCGACCGTCCGGCATTCAGCAACATGGGCATCACCCTGACTTACGCCGAGCTTGAGCGCCAGAGTGCGGCGTTCGCCGGCTATCTGCAACAGCACACCGACCTCAAGCCGGGCGACCGCATTGCGGTGCAGATGCCCAACGTGCTGCATTACCCGATTGCCGTGTTCGGGGCCTTGCGCGCCGGGCTGATCGTGGTCAACACCAACCCGCTGTATACCCCGCGCGAGATGCGTCACCAGTTCAAGGACGCCGGCGTACGTGCGCTGGTCTACCTCAACCTGTTCGGCTCGCGGGTGCAGGAGGTGTGCAGCGACACCGAGATCGACTACCTGATCGAAGCCAAGATGGGCGACTTCATGCCCGCCGCCAAAGGCTGGCTGGTCAACACCCTGGTCGACAAGGTCAAAAAGATGGTCCCGGCCTACAGCCTGCCGCGCGCGGTGTCGTTCAAGCGCGCACTGCGCATGGGCGCGGGCCTGGGCGTGACGCGCCACCCGGTGACCCTGGACGATATCGCCGTGCTGCAATACACCGGCGGCACCACCGGCCTGGCCAAGGGCGCAATGCTCACCCACGGCAACCTGGTGGCAAACATGCAACAGGTGCGCGCCTGTATGTCCCAGACCGGTGAGGACGGCCACCCGTTGATCAAGGAAGGGCAGGAGGTGATGATCGCGCCGCTGCCGCTTTATCACATCTATGCCTTCACGGCGAATTGCATGTGCATGATGGTCTCGGGCAACCACAACGTGCTGATCACCAACCCGCGGGACATCGGCGGCTTTATCAAGGAGCTGAAAAAGTGGCGCTTCACCGGGCTGCTGGGGCTCAACACGCTGTTCGTGGCGTTGATGGACCATCCTGACTTCAAGTCCCTCGACTTCTCCCACCTCAAGCTCACCAACTCCGGTGGCACTGCACTGATCAAGGCCACTGCCGAGCGCTGGCAGCAGATCACCGGTTGCGCCATCGGCGAAGGCTACGGCCTCACGGAAACCTCTCCGGTGGCCAGCACCAACCCCTACGGCAATAAATCCCGCCTGGGCACCGTGGGCATCCCGGTGCCGGCCACGGCGATGAAAGTGATCGATGATCAGGGCGTCGAGTTGCCCTTGGGCGAGCGTGGCGAGCTGTGCATCAAGGGCCCACAGGTGATGAAGGGCTACTGGCAGCAACCGGCTGCTACCGCTGAAGCGCTGGACGCCGAAGGCTGGCTCAAGACGGGTGACATTGCGGTGATCGACGAGGATGGCTTTGTGCGCATCGTCGACCGCAAGAAAGACCTGATCATCGTCTCGGGTTTCAACGTGTACCCCAACGAAATCGAAGACGTGGTAATGGCTCACCCGGCCGTGGCCAACTGCGCGGTGATTGGCGTGCCGGACGAGCGCACGGGGGAGGCGGTGAAGCTGTTTGTGGTGGCACGTGCCGAAGGGGTGAGCCTTGAGGAGCTGAAAGCTTACTGCAAGACCAACTTCACCGGGTACAAGGTGCCCAAGCACATTGTGTTGCGGGAGTCGTTGCCGATGACGCCGGTGGGCAAGATTTTGCGGCGTGAGCTTCGCGACATCGCCTGACCTCGAATTGAAATGCAATCAAAAATGTGGGAGCGGGCTTGCTCGCACCGCCGCTCCCACATTTGTCTTGTGTTGGCCTGAAGAACCCATTCCAGAGCCTTTTCCGGGGACATTTCAGCAATGTCTAAACCGTGACCAAATATTGTAGGACAGTCGCGTTTATGACCGCAGGGCCCATCTTTGGCTCTAGGCGACCTTTGGCAAAGCTGCTACTCTCGGCGCGCTTTGTGACGTCTCGGCCTGCTTGAAAGCGCCAGATTCACCTAAAAAAACATACACCAATAATAATCGCATCAAATGCGATGATGAATTCGCGTCGCTGACGTCGCTGAGGAGTGGGCTTCCATGAACGAAGACTTTTGGAAGGATAAGTACCCCGCCGGGATTGCTGCAGAAATCAATCCAGACGAGTATCCGAATATTCAGGCGGTACTGAAGCAGTCCTGCCAGCGCTTCGCCAACAAACCGGCTTTCAGCAACCTGGGCAAGACCATCACCTACGGTGAGTTGTACGAATTGTCCGGCGCCTTCGCCGCGTACCTGCAACAGCACACCGACTTGAAGCCCGGCGATCGCATCGCCGTGCAACTGCCCAACGTCCTCCAGTACCCGGTTGCCGTGTTCGGTGCCATCCGTGCCGGGCTGATCGTGGTCAACACCAACCCGCTGTACACCGCGCGGGAAATGGAACACCAATTCAACGACTCCGGTGCCAAGGCCCTCGTCTGCCTGGCCAACATGGCGCACCTGGCGGAAAAGGTCGTGCCCAAGACCGCCGTCAAGCATGTGATCGTCACCGAAGTCGCCGACCTGTTGCCGCCTCTCAAGCGCCTTCTGATCAACAGCGTCATCAAGTACGTGAAGAAAATGGTCCCGGCCTATCACTTGCCCAACGCGATCAAATTCAACGACGTGCTGGCCAAGGGGAACGGCCAACCGGTCAACGATGCCAGCCCGGCCAGTGGCGATGTGGCGGTGCTGCAATACACCGGCGGCACCACCGGCGTGGCCAAGGGCGCGATGCTCACCCACCGCAACCTGGTCGCCAACATGTTGCAGTGCAAGGCGCTGATGGGCTCCAACCTCAATGAAGGTTGCGAGATCCTGATCACCCCGCTGCCGCTTTACCACATTTATGCGTTCACCTTTCATTGCATGGCGATGATGCTGATCGGCAACCACAACATCCTGATCAGCAACCCGCGCGACCTGCCGGCGATGGTCAAGGAACTGTCGAAGTGGAAGTTCAGTGGATTTGTCGGCTTGAACACGCTGTTCGTGGCGCTGTGCAACAACGAGGCATTCCGCAAGCTGGACTTCTCCGCGCTGAAAGTCACCCTGTCCGGCGGCATGGCCTTGCAATTGGCCGCCGCCGAGCGCTGGAAGGCCGTGACCGGGTGTGGCATCTGCGAAGGCTACGGCATGACCGAAACCAGCCCGGTGGCCACCGTGAACCCGATCCAGCACATCCAGATCGGCACCATCGGCATTCCGGTGCCGTCCACCGTGTGCAAAGTCATCGCTGACGACGGCACTGAACTTGCCCTGGGTGAAACCGGCGAGCTGTGCGTCAAGGGCCCGCAAGTGATGAAGGGCTACTGGCAGCGCCAGGATGCTACCGACGAGATGCTCGACAGCGAAGGCTGGCTCAAGACCGGTGACATCGCGATCATCCAGCCCGACGGCTACATGCGCATTGTCGACCGCAAGAAGGACATGATCCTGGTTTCGGGTTTCAACGTGTACCCCAACGAGTTGGAAGACGTGCTGGCAGGCCTGCCGGGCGTGCTGCAGTGCGCCGCCATCGGTGTGCCGGACGAGAAGTCCGGGGAACACATCAAGCTGTTTATCGTGGTCAAGCCGGGCGCTACCCTGACCAAGGACCAGGTGATGGAGCACATGCGCGCCAACGTCACCGCCTACAAAGTGCCCAAGGCCGTGGAGTTTCGCGATGCATTGCCGACCACCAACGTGGGCAAGATCCTGCGCCGTGAGTTGCGCGACGAAGAGTTGAAGAAGCTCGGTCTTAAAAAGTAATCCCATAAAAAACCCCGCCGAAGCGGGGTTTTTTATTGAGGGGGGTTACAGCGCGAACTGCGCGAATCCCACGCCAGCCCCCGCCGGACGCACATCCTTCAAGAACGAATCCTTGTCTGCACTCAGCTCCAGCGTAATCTCCGGCTTGCGCTTGCCGGCATTGCGTACCACCAAGCCTTCGATGTGCTCACGCAAAAACGCCGTCGGCACCTTCAGGTGCAGCAACTGGTCAGTCTCGGCGTTGTGCATCAACAGGTGGATCCACTCGTACTGGCCCACGGCAATCCGGCCCACTGGCAGGTCGAACCACCAGATGTTGCGTTTGCGGTCCAGGTCGGTGAAGTGGCAGTTGTTGACGCCGAGTACGGCACCGCCCAGTTCGGTGTTTCGGCGGGCGATGGCCTGTGCTTTATTGAGTTTCATAACCTTCCTACGGGATCTGTTATTCAGCGTGTGAGCCTGAATGTGCCGGGCATTCTCAGGGGTTGGCGGCAAAACATAAAGCCAAACCTGCGGCCGGCGATGAAATGCGTGGGCAAAAATAATTGAAACTCTGCTGAACGGCCTCGGGTCAATCTTTAGGTAATGACCCAAAACCCTTGATTGTTCTTTCGGAGAAATACCATGAGCAGTACATCTGACAAGGTTAAAGGCGTGGCAAACGAGGCGGTCGGCAATATCAAGCAAGGTGTCGGTAAAGTCACCGGCAACGACAAACTGCGCGCTGAAGGTGTGGTCCAGGAAAAGAAAGGCGAAGTGCAAAAAGCGGTAGGCGACACCAAGGACGCGGTCAAAAAAGCGACCAAATAACACTGAATCGCTGGCTGGTTACACGCAGCCCGACGGCCATCCACGGATGGCCGTTTTTGTGTCACCTGATGCGGTTAAAGTTTCGAAATTGTTTCAAGGTCGCCAAATAGGCTACCTTGATGTAGAAAACGGCCCCTGAGTCGCCCACGAACTCAACCTTTTTGCGGCGAAAGGAGACGCTATGATTTTTCCGGTTCTCGATGGTCTCAAGCTGCACAAAGTGCTGCTGCGCACCGTCAAGGAATTCGTCGATGACGAAATGCCCACGTACGCCTCGGCACTGGCCTACCAGATGCTGTTCTCGCTGTTTCCCTTCCTGCTGTTCCTGATTGCCCTGATCGGGTTCCTGCACCTGCCCGACTTTTTCACCTGGCTGCGCCTGCAGTCGGAACTGGTGTTGCCGCCGCAGGCGCTGGAGCAGGTCAACCCGGTGATCGACCAATTGCAGCAATCCAAGGGTGGCCTGCTGTCGGTGGGTATCGTGATCGCATTGTGGACGGCCTCGGCTGGCGTGCGCCTGATGATGAGCGCGATGAACGCCGCTTATGACGTGGTTGAAGGCCGACCGATCTGGAAGCGCTTCCCGCTGTCGATTTTCTACACCGTTGGCATCGCCGGCATGCTGCTGGCCGCCGCCGCACTGATGGTGCTGGGCCCGCAAGTGATGGAGTGGCTGGCCGGGCAGATCGGCATGCAGGAGTTCGTGGTCACCCTGTGGACCATCCTGCGCTGGCCGTTGATTGTGATTTTGCTGATGTTCGCCGTGGCCCTCATGTATTACGTGATGCCCGATGTCGAACAGAAATTCCGCTTCATCACCCCAGGCTCGGTGTTGGCGGTGGTGGTGTGGATCGTTGCCTCCCTGGGCTTTGGCTACTACGTCAAAACCTTTGCCGACTACAACGCCATGTATGGCAGTATCGGCGCGATCATCGTGCTGCTCTTGTATTTCTATATTTCCGCTGCCGTGCTGTTGCTTGGGGCGGAGATGAACGCGGTGATCGAACACATGTCCGCCGAAGGCAAGGATCCGGGTGAAAAAGAGTTCGATGAGCCCGGCCACACCGATGAAAAACAACACGTCTCAGGCCTCGGCCGGGACCACTCCAAGCCCACTGCCGATGAAGTCTGATCGATGATCCGTGAAATCCTGAAAATGGGCGACGAGCGCCTGCTGCGTATCGCCCCCCCGGTTCCGCCGGAAATGTTCGACAGCCCCGAGCTGTGGCAATTGATCGATGACATGTTCCAGACCATGGAACACGTGGGCGGAGTCGGCCTGGCCGCTCCGCAGATCGGTGTCGACCTGCAATTGGTGATCTTCGGTTTCGAGGCCAGCGAACGCTACCCGGACGCGCCGCCGGTGCCGCAGACGATCCTGATCAACCCGCTGATCACGCCGTTGAGTCCGGTGCTGGAGGAAGGCTATGAAGGTTGCCTGTCCGTGCCGGGTTTGCGGGGTGCGGTGGATCGCTATCAGCAGATTCGCTACGAAGGCTTTGATCCCAAGGGTGAACCCATCGTGCGCTTTGCCGATGGTTTCCATGCGCGGGTGGTGCAGCATGAATGCGATCACCTGATCGGCCGGTTGTACCCGTCGCGGATCACCGACTTCAGCAAGTTCGGCTTTATCGAAGTGATGTTCCCGGACTTGGATCCCACGGCCGACGATTGATCCTGCATCTGAATGTGAGGCTGCTTGTTGTGGTGAGCGGGCTTGTTGTGGTGAGCGGGCTTGCCCCGCGCTGGGCTGCGAAGCGGCCCTATCCAAGCCACCGCGGCGCGTCAGGCGCACTGCGGTGAAAGGTTTGGGTCTGCTTCGCAGCCCAGCGCGGGACAAGCCCGCTCACCACAGAAAAGCGATACTTCAATAATTGTTATCGGGTCGGTTTAATGAACCGCAACGTCATCCGATCCGACTCCCCGATCGCCACATACTTCGCCTTGTCCTGCTCGCCCAATCTCAGCGTCGGCGGCAACGTCCACACGCCAGCCGGGTAGTCCTTGGTGTCCTTCGGATTAGCATTCACCTCGCTCTGTCCCGCCAGCTTGAACCCGGCATCGGACGCCAGCTTCACCACCTGCGCGGTGGTCAGGTAACCGCTGTCCTTGATCGTTTCCAGATCCGCGCCATCCTTGGCCCGGTGATCTTCCACGCCCAGCACGCCGCCCGGTTTCAGTACCTTGTAGAACGCGCTGAACGTGGCCGGCGCAGTACCTGCCTCGACCCAGTTATGCACATTGCGGAACGTCAGCACTGCATCTGCCGACGCGGGTTTGCCGAACACCGGGGCCTTGGGATCGAACTCGACGACTTCAGCCTTACCGTACCGAGCCGGATCAGCCACGAATTTCTTTCTCAGGTTCTCTTCGGACGTGCGCGCGTAGGCGCTGCTGCTCGCCGCCTGCACTGCGGCGATGTAGTGCCCATGATCCTTGAGCAGCGGCGCCAGCACTTCGCTGTACCAGCCGCCACCGGGGGTGATCTCGATCACCGTCTGCTTGGCGCCCAGGCCAAAGAATTCCAGCGTCTGTTGCGGGTGGCGATAACCGTCGCGGGCGCTGTTGGCAGGGTCGCGCCAACTACCGGCGAGTACGCTCTGGTACTGCTCGGCGGTGATGGCTGCGTCGGCTGCCTGGCTCAAGACCGGGACGAGCAGGGCGGTGAGGGAGAGAGCTGCAAGCGTCGTTTTCATGATCATCCTGTAAAGGGCCACTGTGCCGCCGAGGCTAGCATGGGCCCTGCAGGCGCTGATCACACATTATCTGCGGTCGACCTCACCAAACGATCTAAGCCCATCGCGATCATGGGTTTGTTGCGCTTGTAGCGTACCAAGCGTTCGCTGAGGGATTGCGGCAGCACGGTGTCCTGAGTGAAGCCCATGCGTTGATACAACCCTTCCAGGTCTGGGTTACACAACAACCACAGGGTGCCGTCGACATCGGCAACCGCTGCCTCGATCACCCGCGCCGCCAGCCCTTGGCCGCGATAGGCAGGGTCAACGAACACCCCGGTCAACCATTGCCCACCTACCACGGGCGTCAGGCACAACCCGGCGACAATCTCACCGTCCCGCGCCACCCACAAACGCCCACCCTTGAGCGCCTTCATCGACGAATTGTGGTTGCGGTAAAACTTGTTCAGCAGCGGCCACAGCGGCTCTGCCAGCGGTTCGATGTTCAATTCGGGCATGGTGTTCAGGCAGCGTTATCCAGGGCCGGGGATTATAAGCGCCTTCTGCCGGGCAATAGGTGGTATACCCAGTGCTACATCCCCTGTATGGAGCATGCATCATGGCCAAAGGTATGGATTCAAAGAAAGCCGCGAAGAAAAAACCGGCAAAGACCGCGGATGAAAAACGCGCCGACAAGAAAGCTAAGAAAACCGAGACAGGCCTGTTCGGTCACTGAGTTACAAGCTTAGAACCAAACGATCTGCAAGATTTTCGCGCCTCATTGCACAGAGCAGGAAACACCTGCTCTGAGCTGCCGATGGCCAACTACCTTGATCCGACCCAACGCCGGGAAATCGAAGCCCTGGCCACCACCTTTACCGCAAGAACCGAATGGCCAACCTGGCTGCTGCTGATCGGCGTGTACGCCGGTTGGTTCGCCGTGATCCTGGGTAGCCATTGGCTGGGCTTGGGGTTGAGCCTCTTGCTGCTGATTCCTATCGTGACGCTGTGGCTGTCGGTGCAACACGAATTGCTCCACGGCCATCCCACCCGTTCGCTGCGGCTCAATAAGCTGCTTGGCTATGCGCCCTTTGCCGTGTGGTATCCCTACACGCTGTACCGCGACAGCCACCTGTTGCACCACAACGACGAAGACCTGACCCTGCCGGGCATCGACCCGGAAAGCCGCTACCTCAACCAGCAGCAATGGGACACCAGCTCGCTGTTCGAGCGTGGCGTGCATTGGCTGACCAAGACGGTGCTCGGCCGCTTCCTGCTGGCGGCGCCCTTGGCGATTGGCCGTCTGTCCCGTCACGAATACCGGCGGCTGCCCCAGGTGTGGCCGATGTGGCTGGCCCACAGCGCCGTTACCGTATTGATGCTGGGTTTCATCGCCCACTACAGTGCGCTGTCGGTGTGGCATTACCTGCTGCTGGTCAGCGTGCCGGCCTTGTCCCTGGCCTCGATCCGTTCCTACTATGAACACCGCCCGCACCTGCAGCCGGAGCAACGCACGGTGCTCAACGAAGCGTCCTGGCCGTGGACCTGGCTGTTCCTCAACAACAACCTGCACTTGGTGCACCACGACCTGCCGAAACTGCCCTGGTACTTGCTGCCCACGGTCTACCGCGCCCGGCGTGAGCAATGGGTGGCGCGCAGCGGCGGCTTCCTGGTGCAGGGCTATGGCCAGTTGATCAGCCGTCACGGCGTCAAGGCCATCGACAGCCCCCGTCACCCTTTTGCGTGAGAGATGACCATGAGTGACCACTATGCTGAGCTGTTGATGTATGTCGCGCCCGCACCGATCGAACAGGCCAACCAGCAGTGGATTGCGCGCATCCTCGACCACCTGGGCATGGGGCGACTCGACGCCGCGCATCTCGACCTGCACAGTCTGTGGCTCGCGCCTGAATTACTCCTGACCCAGACTTGCGGTTATCCATTGATGACCCAGCTGCGCGGGCAAGTCCGTGTCATTGGCCGCCCGCGCTACGAGCTGCCCCACAGCAGTCAAGGCGAGCACTGCAGCCTATTGCTGACCCGCGATGACAACGCTCGCTTTACCCTGTCGGACTTCTACAACAGCCGTGGCGTTATCAACGGTCACGACTCCAACAGCGGCATGAACCTGCTGCGCGAACGCCTGGCACCCTTGCAACGCGACGGGCGTTTCTTCGCCAGCGTCGCCATCAGCGGCGCTCACCGCGAGAGCCTGCGCTGGCTGCGCGAAGACCGCGCCGACCTCGCCGCCATCGACAGCGTCACCTACGACTACCTGGCCCGTTTCGCGCCGCAGGAAGTGGCGGGGCTGCGCATCGTCAGCCGTAGCGCACCGAGCCCGACCTTGCCCTATATCGGCCCATTGGGCTTGAGCGATGAACAGGTCATTCAACTCCGCCAGGCCATGAATCAGGCGTTGCAGGACTTGCCGCAAGTCGCCGAGACGCTGGGCCTGCAGGCCGTGCTACCCGCCAGCGAAGACGACTACGAAGTGCTCCTGGACTACCAACGACAGGCCATCAACGCCGGCTTCCCGATACTTCAATAAGGTTATATAAAAATACCTTTTAAATATTATTAAAGAATAAGCGGCCTTGCTAGGATCGCTCCACCGGAACACCGGACATAACGCGCAACCTACTCAGATGGAGCCACTATGTCCGGCGCCGACACTTCTCACAGCGATTACGTGGGCGGATTGTTCCGCAGTCATTACGACTGGCTGTGCAGCCGTTTGCACCGCCACCTCGATTCCCGTGCCCACGCCGAAGACATCGCCGCCGACACGTTCGTCCAGTTGCTGAGTGCGCCGGGTGTCGTGCCCATCCGCCAGCCGCGTGCGCTGCTCACCACCATCGCCCAACGCCTTATGTATCAACTGTGGCGCCGGCGTGATCTGGAGCGCGCTTACCTCGACGCTCTCGACAATGACGAGACCAGCAGCGCACCGTCGCCGGAAGAACTGGCGCAAATGCTCGAAGCCCTGCAAGCCATCGACCAGTTGCTTGACGGCTTGCCGGCCAAGGTCAAGGCGACCTTTTTGCTTTCGCAGCTCAATGGCCTGACCTACCCGGAAATCGCCAGCGAACTGGGGATTTCCCAGCGTTCAGTCAGCGACTATATGACTCGCGCTTTCAACCGCTGCCTGAGGCTGTGCCTGGAATGAGCGACGAGCTGATCGACAGCGCCACGCGCTGGTACGTGCTGCTGCGCTCCGGCCAAGCCACGGCGGGCGACTGGCAACGCTATGGACAATGGCGCGCTGCCGACCCGCGTCATGATGCCTTGTGCCGACAGTTGGAAAGCCGCCTGGGCATGTTCCAGGTTCCCCAGGCGCAAGGGGTGAGTGGCAAGGTGTTGCAGCAGGCGCTGGAGGCATCGTCCAGTCGACGTCATGTGTTGCAGGTCGCTCTGGCCGGCGCTGGTGTGGCAGTTGGCGCGGCCTTGCTGGCCAAGCCGCTCGGCGTGCCATTGAATGAACTCACGGCGGATATCCGCACCGGCACCGGCGAGCGCCGTGCCGTCACGTTGGACGATGGCAGCGAATTGCTGCTCAACGCGCACAGCGCGGCCGACATCCAGTTTGATCCGCAACGCCGCCTGGTACGTCTGCGCGAAGGCGAGTTGTTGGCCAAGGTCGCCAGTGATCGCATCCGACCGTTTTTGATCCAAACCGACCAGACCCGCCTGCGCGCGTATGGCAACCGGTTCCTGGTGCGTGAACGGGCAGGGCTGGGCCAGGTGGTCGCCCTCAACGGCGCGGTGGAAATCGACGGCCAGAACGGCGAACGCCTGCAACTCGCCGCTGGCCATGAAGTGCATTACGACCGTGCCGGATTCGGTCCGGTGCAGGCCAGTTCCTCCGGCGCCACGGCCTGGGTCGACGGCTTCCTGCAAGTGCGCGACCGCCCGCTGGCTGAAGTCATCGACGCACTGCGGCCCTATCACAATGGTGTGCTGCGCCTGGACCCTTCCGTGGCGGGCCTGCGCGTCAGCGGCTTGTACCGGCTGGACAACCCCCAGCAAATCCTTGACACCCTGGCGCGCACCTTGCCGATCCACATCACCCGCCGCACCGGTTTGTGGGTGACTGTCAGTGCGGTATAGCCGATTCACTCGGTCCCTGTGGGAGCTGGCTTGCCTGCGATGCGAGCGGCTCGGTCTGTCAGTCCAACCGAGTCGACGTCATCGCAGGCAAGCCAGCTCCCACATAAAGCGAGGAGGCTATGCCTATGTGGGTTCTAAGGACATAACCAAACGATCTGCAAGTTTTCCCCCCGCTGACCCACATCACTCCCGTAAGCGCTGCGGGGAGCAGCGTTCTCGTGTTTCCTTGGGGGGAGCCAAAGTGAATCAGTTCAACCGTGTGCCGCTTCGAACCTTTGCCCTGGTGCCGTTGGCCAGTCTGTTTTTCTCGTTTGCCGCCGGTGCCGAAGAAGCACGCCAGGTCTATCACATCGCCCCTGGCCCGCTGGATGAAGTGCTGCTCAACATCAGTCGGCAAAGTGGTCAGGTGATCTCGTTCACCCCGCAACTGGGTAACTATTCCTCGGCCAGCGTGGACGGTTCGCTGTCGGCGCAACAGGCGGTGGACGCCGCACTCAAGGGCACCGGCCTGCAAGTCCAGGTCAGTCCGGACGGTGCGTTCATCATCAAGGAAGGCGCGAGCAAAAACGCGACCAGCAACGTCAAGGCACAAACCAGCGCAGCGCAAGCGCCGACCCTGGACCGCGTAGTCGCCATCGGCACCCGGCGCAGTGATGCCACGGCCCTTACCAGCGCCGCACCGGTGGACGTAATCAACGCCGAAGAACTCAAGCAGACCGGTGCCACCAGCCTCAACCAGGCGCTGTTCCAACTGCTGCCCTCGTTCAACTTTCCGCAGAACCAGAGCGCCACCCGTGGCCAGAACCCCAAGGGCGCGTCCCTGCGTGGCCTGGCGCCGGACCAGACGCTGGTGCTCATCAACGGCAAGCGCCGTCATGCCTCGGCGGTGGTGAACATCTCCGGCGGCGTGCCGTTCATTGGCGCACAGCCGGTGGACCTGGATATGATCCCCATCAGCAGCATCGATCATGTCGAAGTGCTGCGCGATGGCGCGTCGGCGCAATACGGCTCGGATGCGGTAGCCGGTGTGGTCAACATTGTGCTCAAGGAACGTGACAGCGGTGGCCAGGTCAACACCCAACTGGGTAAATACGCCCAGGGCGACGGCTTCAGCAAAACCACCGACGGCTGGTACGGCCTGGGCTTGCCGGGGGATGGCTTCCTTACCCTGAGCTTCAACACCCTCAACAACAAACCCACTGACATTGGCGACAAATACGTCGCCGACGGCCAACTGCAAGACCCGCGCTGGGGCGGTGCAGGGCGCGATAAATTCAACCTGGCAGCCAACGCCGAAATCGGCCTGAGCGACCAGTGGCGCCTCTACAGTTTCGCCACCTTCGGCCAGGACAAGTCGGTGAACAACACGCCACCGCTGCTGGCGAATAACCCGAACAACGTGCAGGGCATCTACCCCAACGGCACCATTCCCAAATATCGCTACCGCTATGAAGACGGTGCGCTCACCGTGGGCACCCGCTACGAAGACGACACCCTCGGGCGCTTCGACCTCAGTGCCACCTACGGTCGCGACAAGCACGATGAGTTGGCGTTCAACACCGTCAACCCGAGCTACGGCCTGAACAGCCCGACCAAATTCGACGTGGCCACCCTGATCAACGACCAGACCAACATCGGCCTGGATTACGCCAAGGATCTGGACGTCAACTGGTCAAGCCATCCGCTGACCGTCTCGGCGGGCATTGCCTATCGCCATGAGCAGTATCGTCTGGAGGAGGGCGACTACGAGTCCTACTCCTTTGGCGGCATCAACGGTGTGCAGGTCGGCGCGGTGCAAGCCTCCGGTCTCACGCCAGACGACGCCGGCACCTACAAGCGTGATGTCGGCGGCGTTTACTTTGGTCTTGAGCACCAGCTCACCGACAAATTCCAGGTCGGGCTGGCCGGGCGTACCGAGCACTATTCGGACTTTGGATCGGCCACCACCGGCAAGCTGTCGGCGCGGTATGACTTCACGCCGCAGGTGGGCTTGCGCGCCACGGTGAACAACTCCTTCCGTGCGCCGACCCTGGGGCAGATCGGCACGTCGTGGACCACCACCACCAACGTCGACATCAACGGCAACCCGGTGCTGACGCGCATGTTGCCCGCCGACAACCCGGCCGCCCGTGCGCTGGGTGCCGAGCCGCTCAAACCGGAAAAATCCACCAACTACTCCCTGGGCCTGGTGCTGCGCCCGATTGAAAACGCTTCGCTGACTATCGACGCCTACCAGATCTCGATCCGTGATCGCCTGCTCTACAGCGGCGGCATTTCCGGGCCGCGCGCCGAGCAGATCCTGCAGCAAGCCGGGTTTGGCCAGTACACCTGGGCGCAGTTCATGACCAACGCGGCCAACACCCGCACCCGAGGCGTCGACATCGTGGGCAAGTACAACCTGGACCTGGCGCAGTACGGCGCGTTGAGCCTGTCGGCCGGCTACACCAAGGCACGCACCACGATCGAGAAGGTCCACGAAAACCCCAACGGCTTCGACATCCTCACCCGCGAAGCCCGTGGCTTCCTGGAACACGGTTACCCCGAAGACAAGCTAGTGCTCGGCGCGACCCACCGCATCGGTGCGTGGACCATCGCCCTCAGCGAAACCCGCTACGGCGAATACCGCAAATACGCCGCCAGCGAAGCCAACGCCCAGTACGACCAGACCTTCGGCGCGCAGTGGAACACCGACCTGGACGTGAACTACGCCTTCACTCAACAACTGCGTTTGTCTGTCGGCGCCAACAACCTGTTCGACAGCAAGCCCGACGACTTCAACACCCGCCTGCGCCAGACGCCGGGCCAGCAGTACAGCTACTTGTCGCCGTCGGCGCCGGAAGGGGCGTTTTACTACACGCGGCTCAGTTATGACTTTTAAGCAGGGGAAACCGAGTTGCGGCCATCGCCGGCAAGCCGGCTCCTACAGATCACCACGAGGTTCTGCATGAAAACACTTAAACACCTGCTCGGTGGCTCGCTGCTGGCACTGGCCGTCTTGGCGCAGCCATCAACGGCCGCTGAAGCCGTCAAACCCATCCACTTCGGTGACATCACCTGGGAAAGTGGCAGCTTGATCACCGAGGTACTGCGCCTGATTGTCGAGAAAGGCTACGGCCTGCCGACCGACACTTTGCCCGGCAGCACCGTGAGCCTGGAAGCCGCCCTGGCCAAGGACGATATCCAGGTGATCGGTGAAGAGTGGGCCGGGCGCAGTCCGGCATGGATCAAGGCGGAAAACGAAGGCAAAGTGTTTGGCCTGGGCGACACGGTCAAAGGCGCCACCGAAGGCTGGTGGGTGCCGGAGTTCGTGATCAAGGGCGATGCCGCACGCGGTATCAAACCCCTGGCGCCGGACTTGAAGTCGGTGGCCGACCTGCCGCGCTACAAGGACGTGTTCCGCGACCCCGAAGACCCGAGCCGTGGACGCTTCCTCAACAGCCCAACGGGCTGGACATCGGAGATCGTCAACAGCCAGAAGCTAAAGGCGTACAAACTCACCGACAGCTTCGTCAACTTCCGCACCGGCTCCGGCGCGGCGTTGGATGCCGAAGTGGCGTCGTCGATCCGTCGTGGCAAGCCGGTGCTGTTCTACTATTGGTCGCCGACGCCGCTGCTGGGTCGCTTCAAGCTGGTCAAGCTGGAAGAGCCGCCCTTCAACGCCGAAGCCTGGAAGACCCTCTCCGACGCGAAAAACCCCAACCCCATCGGCACCCGCTCGATGCCGGCGCGGCTGGCGATTGGTGTGTCGGCACCGTTCAAGGCGCAGTACCCGCAACTCGTCAGCGTGTTTGAAAAGGTCGACCTTCCGATTGATCTGCTCAATGGCATCCTCGGCGAAATGAGCGAGAAACGTACACCGCCGCGCCAGGTCGCTGAAGCGTTCCTCAAGGACCACCCAGACGTCTGGCAGCAATGGGTGCCGATCGATGTGGCGACCAAGGTCAAGGGAGCGCTCTGATGCTTAAAATCTTCGCTGCTGCGGTACTTTCGCTGGTCGTCGGTCAGGTGCTGGCGGCCGAACCTGCCACGTTACGCATCGGTTACCAGAAAAGTTCGGTGAGCATGGTATTGGCCCGTGAGCACAAACTCTTCGAGGAAGCGTTGCCCGGCACCCAGGTGCAGTGGATCGAATTCCTCGGCGGCCCGCCGCTGATCGAAGCGCTGAACGGCGGCAGCCTGGACATCGGCAATATCGGTGATATCCCGCCGATTTTCGCCCAGGCCGCTGGCATCGACTTGCAGTATTTCGCCGTAGAACCCAACGAGGGCAAGACCGAAGCGGTGTTGGTGCCAAAAGCCAGCAGCGTACAGAGCGTGGCCGAACTCAAGGGCAAGCGCGTGGCGCTGCTCAAGGGCTCCAGCGCCCACAACCTGTTCCTGAAAAGCCTGCTGCGCGCCGGTTTGCAATGGAAAGACGTGAATGTGGTGTACCTGTCGCCATCCGACGGGCGTGCCGCTTTTGAGCAAGGCAAAGTCGATGCGTGGGTGGTGTGGGACCCGTACTACTCCGCGGCCGTGGTCGACGGTTCCGCCCGCGTGTTAGGCGATGGCCAGGGCCTCAATCCGGCGGGCAGTTTCTTCGTGGTGAGCAGCCCGTTTGCCAAGCAATACCCGCAATCCATTGGCGCGATCATCCAGACACTGGCCAAGGCGCAGCGCCTGTCCCTCGACCAGCCCGAAGCCAGCATCGCGCTGATGGCCAAGACCCTGGGCCTGCAACCCGCGGTGGTCAAAAGCTACTTCGAACACCGTTCCTCCACGCCGATTCGTCCGCTGCAAGCCGCCGATATCGCCACCCAGCAACACACCGCCGACCTGTTCTTTGCCAACGGCCTGATCCCGAAAAAGGTCGATGTACAGCAAGCTGTCTTCAAGGCGCCGTGACCATGCAACCGATCTACATCGATTTTCTCAACGGCCTCGACATCGACGAACTGGGGCTTACCAATGACGAAATCCTCTGCGCCATCGAAGCGAGCCTGGCGATCCAGGGGCGTGGCGAGGCGGTGATCGAGCCGCGTACCCACCTGATTCCCGGCGGCGGGATCAACGGTCACTTCAACGTATTGCGTGGTGTGCTGGGCGGCGATATCGGCTATGCCGGTGTCAAAGTGGTGGGGGACTTTGTCGACAACTACCGCAAGGGTTTGCCCTCGGAATTGGCGATCCTCAACCTGCTGGACCCCGCCACCGGGATTCCCAAGGCCATCTTGGATGCCTCGGCGATCACCGACATGCGCACCGGTGCCATCACGGCCATCGGCGCCAAATACCTGGCCCGGCCCGACAGTAAAGTGCTGGCGCACATTGGTGCGCGTGGCACGGCGTATTGGAACGTGCGCTTGCTGGATCACCTGTTCGACTTCGACGAAATCCGTGTGCACTCACGCCGCAGCGAAAGCCGGGAAGCCTTCGCCGAGCGCCTGCGCAAGGACCTGGGCAAGTCGGTGATCGTCACCGACGATTGGGAGTCCACCGTGCGTGGCGCCGACATTGTGGTCGAGGCGTCGCGCCTTGATCAGCCCGAGCCCTTACTGCGCACTGAGTGGATCAAGCCCGGTGCCTTTGTGGTGCCCTACGGCACCATGAGCGCGGTGGAATTGTCCCTCACCGACATCATGAGCAAGCTGGTGGTCGATGATTGGGGCCAATGCAAAGGCGGGCTATTTGGCTCGCTGCGCGCCCATGTTGAGACTGGCAAACTCACTGCCGAGACCCTGCATGCCGAACTGGGCCAAATTGTTGCCGGCTTGAAAAGAGGCCGGGAAACCGCCGAGGAAACCATCCTGTTCTGGCACCGCGGCCTGAGCCTCAGTGATATCGCGTTGGGCCATGCGCTGCTGGAAAAAGCCGGGCGCCTGGGGATTGGCCAGCGGTTGCGCTGGGCATGATTCACTTCGATCCCGAAGGCTTGAGCCTCGCCGATTTGCTGGCGATTGCCCGCCAGGACGTACCCGCGGATTTCTCTGCGCAGGCCCGTCAGCGTATTGAAGAAGGCCATCAGTTGTTGGTGAAACTGGCGGCTGAAGGCACGCCAATTTATGGCGTAAATACCGGCCTCGGTGCAGCGGTGGATACGGCGGTAGCGCCCGTACAGGCGAGTATTGCGTTGGGTCGTGCGGTGGGGGTCGGGCGCCTTGCCAATCGCCAGGAGCTGCGTGCGATCACGGCTGCGCGGCTGGCCGGATTGGCTCAGGGGCGTTCGGGTATTTCTCCGGGGGCGGCGGATGCACTGCTAGCGTTGCTCAATTCCGGCGTCGAGCCCGATGTACCGTTGCTCGGCTCGTTGGGCGAGAGCGACCTGGCGCCACTGGCGCACCTGAGTCTCGCGTTGTCAGTGCCGCTGACCGGCAAAGATGGCTTGGCGCTGGTCTCTGCGAATGCGGCCAGTGTTGGGCTGGGCGCGTTGCTGGTGGCTGAGGCGCAGCGGGCCTTGGAGGTTTTGCTGGCGGCGCTGGCGTTATCGTGTGAAGGCTATCGGGCCAACCTCAGTCCGTTCCAGCCGTGGGCTTCGCGTCTGCGGCCTGCTCCGGGGCAAAGCGAGCAGTCGGCGGCGTTGTTGCAGTTGCTGGCGGGTGGTGAGTTGGCGGACAGCCCACGCCGCTTGCAGGACCCGTTGAGCTTTCGCTGTGCCACGGTGGTCCAGGGTGCGGCGCAGCAGGCGCTGCACGCCCTGCATGAATTGGTTGAATTGGAACTGCGCAGCGGTGCGGATAACCCGGCGTTGATCAGCGAAGCGTCGCTTGTGCTGGCCACGGCGAATTTCGACAGCACCCACTTGGCGCTGGCCACTGAAGGGTTGGGCCTGGCGCTTACCCGTGTCGCCGCGTGCAGCGCTGAACGCATTGCCAAGCTGCTGTCGCCGGCTTCCAGCGATCTGCCGCGCTTCCTGATCACTCAACCCGGTCATGTCGGCATGGCCGCCTTGCAGCGCACCAGTTCGGCGTTGGTCGCGGAAATCGGGCACCTGGCCAATCCGCTGCCGGCGGTCAGCGTGCCGGTGGCGGACCGTGTTGAAGACTATGCGGGCCAGGCCATGGCGGTGGTCGACAAGACTCGTCGCTTGACCGAGCGGGTGCTGTGGCTGGCCAGTATTGAACTGATCGTCGCCGCGCAGGCGGTGGATTTAAGGGGGGCGCTTCGGCTGGGGCAAGGTGTGCGGCTGGTCCATCAAGCCGTGCGCAGCCAGGTGGCTCATCTTGATGAAGACCGCTCAGGCTCGGTGGATGTACTGGCACTGGCCACCTTCCTCGAATCCACCCCATTCCCTCTGTAGGAGCCGGCTTGCCGGCGATAGGCCCGTGAGGACGCCATCGCCGGCAAGCCGGCTCCTACAGGGGCTGCGTTTGCCTTATGGATTCTCGGCGGCCAACGCCGCAATCACCGCCGGGCGCTCACCCACCCGCTGCTGAAACGCCGCCAGCGCCGGCCACTTATCCAAATCAATCGCGTGAAACGCCGCCCAGCGCAGCACCACAAACAGGTAGGCATCTGCCACCGAGTACTGCGCACCCAATAGGTAATCCTGGCGCTCCAGCGTCTGCACCAGCACCGTGAAACGCTTGAACAGCGTGGCCTGGAATGCAGCTTTCACTTCGCCCTGGATCGCACCGTTGAAGAACACGGCCAAGCCGCCATGAATCTCGCTGGCAATGAAGTTCAGCCATTCCTGCAGGCGCACGCGTTCCCAGCTGCCATTAGCCGGCGCCAGGCCCGCGGCGGGTTTCAGGTCGGCCAGGTATTGCAGGATCGCGCTGGCTTCGGTCAGCACCTGGCCGTTGTCCAGTTTCAGCGCCGCGACGTAGCCCTTGGGGTTGATCTGCAGGAAGTCTTCGCCGTCGGCGGTGATCTTGGCTTGGTTATCCACCAAGACCAGGTCGAACGGCAGCGCCAATTCGCGCAGCACGATATGCGGTGCGAGAGAACAGGCGTGGGGGAAGAAATACAGTTTCATCTGGGGCAGCTCCGTTGAATTTGCGCCAGTCTCGCGGGCGTGGCACCGTGCGTAAAATTAAACGTTCAGACCCCTGCCATAAGGACAGCTACTGCCATGATGAACCTGATGCACTGGCGCTTGCTGGTGGCCGTGGCCGATCACGGCAGCATCACCGCCGCCGCCGAGCGCGTGGGCATGACCCAATCCGCCGCCAGCCAGGCGATGGCCGGTATGGAAGCGACGCTGGGGGCGCAGCTGTTTACCCGTGAACCGCGCAAGACCTTGCCCACCGCCCTGGGCTTGAGTGTGATCGAGCAGGCGCGAGTCATGCTTGGGGCGTTGCAGGCGATTCGTAGCACCGTGGACGAAGCCAGGCCCATGTTGCGTGGGACTATTCGCATCGCCAGTTTCCCCATGGTGCTGGCGACATTTCTGACACCCGCATTGCAGCGTTTTGCGCAGCTCTATCCTGGTATTGACGTCACCAGCTTGGATGTCACTGACAACGAAGTGCTCACCTTGCTCGACACCGGCCTTATCGACTTGGGCGTGGTGCTCAACCCCCCGCCCGAGCGCAATGCGACGGTGTTGGGCCGTGACTTGTGGATGGCCGTGCTGCCAGTGGAGCACGCGCTGGCGCAACGCCCCGCCGATGCCACGGTGTCGCTTGAGGAATTGCTTGAGCAGCCTTTCGTGCTGGCTACCGGTGGCTGCACCGCCAATGCCCGCAGCCTGGGCGCCGCCGCCGGGCTGACCCTGCGCGATGTCCGCGTTGAGGTGCGTGAATGGAACAGTGCCTTCAGCCTGGTGCGTGAGGGCGTCGGCGTCACACTGGTGCCGGAAATGGCCTTGCCGTCCCAGCGCAAGGGCCTGCGCGTGATGGCGTTGGATGTGCCGCTGCACCGCGAATTTGCCTTGGTCGGCTCGCCGGATCGCCCACTGTCAGCCGCCGCCCTCGCATTGTTAAAAATGCTGGCTGACTAGTGGCCTTGCATAGCGCCAAGCCCTGTCTATGCTCACCCGGAACCGTTTATGACGCTTGGCATATAAAGCGATTTGGATGGTTATTTCCCCATGACGGTGTGCCAGTAATAGCCAACAAATGAATGGAATGCGCCTTCCAGGCGCCGGGAATCTAGGGTGATCTGACCATGTTCTACCGCCATCACAAATCCGACCTGCAACAAATCGAACGTTTTTCCTGCGCACTCACCGAATCCAACGCCAAACTCGCCGCTATCAGCCGTTCCATGGCCATGATCGAGTTCGACCCCAGTGGCGTGATCCTCGACGCCAACGACAATTTCTGCAAAACCATGGGCTATAGCGTCGAGGAAATACGCGGTAAACATCACCGCCTCTTTTGCGACGAGCCCTACACCCACACCGATGCCTACGCCAAGCTATGGCGCGACCTGGCGCGGGGCGAGGCCCTCAGTGGCACCTTCATGCGCTTGAACAAGCATGGCCAGGAAGTCTGGCTGGAAGCCAGCTACATGCCGGTGCTGGACAAGGACAATCACGTTCAGAGCGTAATCAAAGTCGCGTCGGACATTACTGCGCGAGTCCATCACGAGCATGAAAACCAGAGCCTGATCGATGCTATTGGCCGTTCCATGGCGGTGATCGAGTTCACCCCGCAGGGCCAGATCATCAACGCCAACGAAAACTTCCTGAAGACCGTGCAGTATTCTCTGGATGAAATCGTCGGCCAGCACCACAGCATGTTCTGCCACCGCAATGAACTGGAATCGCCGGCCTACAAGGCGTTCTGGGCGTCGCTCAATCGTGGCGAATACCACTCGCACCGCTTCGAGCGCAAAAACAAGTACGGCAAGACCCTGTTCCTGGAAGCCTCCTATAACCCGATCTTCGACACCAATGGCCGCCTGTACAAAGTGGTGAAGTTCGCCAGCGACATCACTGACCAAGTCACCACCCTGCGCACCGCCGCCGACTCGGCCCACGCCACCTCGGTGCAAAACGACGCCTGCGCACGCAAGGGCTCGGAGGTGGTGCAGCAAACCGTACAGATCATCGAAGAAATTTCCCACGATTTGAACCAAGCGGCGCAGAGCATCGATGCGGTGAGTAAACAATCGGACATCATCGGAGCCATCGTGCAGACCATCCGTAGCATTGCCGAGCAGACCAACATGCTCGCGCTCAACGCCGCGATTGAAGCGGCGCGGGCCGGCGAACACGGGCGCGGCTTTGCAGTGGTGGCCGACGAGGTGCGCAGCCTGGCCGCACGGACGAGCCATGCGACGGTGGAAATCGTCGATGTGGTGCGCAAGAACCACGACCTGTCGCTGAGCGCGGTGTCGAGCATGCAGTCGAGCCTAAGCCGCACGGGGCTGGGGGTGGAATTGGCGAATGAAGCGGGGCAGGTGATCCTGGAAATTCAGGAAGGGTCACGGCACGTAGTGGATGCGATCGGTCAGTTCAACTCGACGTTGCAACTGCAATAACCCAAACCCTATAGGAGCAGGCCTGCCGGCGATGGCGATCTTGAGGACGCTATCGCCGGCAAGCTGGCTCCTACACTGATTTGGGTGGCTTTTAGATTGCGGCCAGGGTTTCTTTTACTGTCTGGGCCTGCGGGTCAGCGGTTTTGGCGGCTACCTGCTGTTCTTGCTGTTGCTTCAAGCGCTCGGCCACTTGCTTGGCGAAGGCATCCTGCTTTTCCTTCGACATGTTCTGCAAATCGGCTTCAGTCAACCCCTGCTCCTTGAGCAGTTGGTCACGGATGCGCTCGGCCGGGGATTTGCTCATGTAGTCGGTGAATTCCGAGCGTGCACCGGAAGCGGCGCTGGTCGCCGGCACATCGCTGGTCGACGCGCTGGTCTGCAACTGCACGCGGGTCTTGGCAAAGGCTTCGTCGATGCGGTCGGCGGCCTTGTCCAGTTCCTTCTGCGCGGCGGGCACGGTCACGCTTTGCTGAGCGGCTTGCAAGGCGCCGCTGTACAGCGCGCTGGCGGCGGCGTTGGCGGGGTCCATGTCGGGCCGCTTGATCTGTTGAACAGTCGAAACGGCTTGGGTGTTGTTGTTAACCAGCATGATCGGTCACCTGGGGGAATGTTCGGTGCCACAGGTGGAGCAAATAGTGTGCCGGGTGTGAAGTGCCCGGTTTTATTGGGGATCGCCTGGCCGCTGCGGCAAGCATTGTCCCGCAGGCGGCCAACCGTTGCCGTCAATGGGCGATGTTTTCCAGCGCCAGGTTCCGCGTGCGCGGCCCGAACCAACTGATGGTGATCATCACGATCAACATGCTGCTGGCAATGAACGCCAACACGCCCGGCGTGCCCAGGTGTTCGAGGATAAAACCGATCAACAAACTGCTGAACACCGTGGACAAGCGGCTGAACGAGTAACAGAAGCCTACTGCCCGTGCGCGGATGTTGGTGGGGAACAATTCACTCTGGTACGAGTGATAGCTGAAGCTCAGCCAGGCGTTGCAGAACGTGATCATCACCCCACAGATCACCAGCCCCACCGCCGTGGTTTGCAGGGCAAACAGGCTGCCGAAGATCATCGCGCCGAGGGCCGAGCCGACGATCTGCCATTTGTTTTCAAAACGGTTGGCCACCTTCACGAACAGCAGCGGCCCCAGCGGATAGGCGAGGGTGATGATGAAGGCGTAGAGCAAGCTGTGGGTCACGCTCACACCCTGGCCGGACAGCAACGCCGGCAGCCAGTTGCCGAAACCGAAGAAGCCGATGGCCTGGAACACATGGAACACGATCAGCATCAAGGCGCGGCGGCGGTAAGGGGGCTGCCAGATATCGGCGAAGCGGCCGCTGCCTTGCACGCTGACGGCTTCGGGTTCGGGCTCATCCAAGGGTTTGCCATGGTCTTTCTGGCAGCGCGCTTCGAGGTTGTCCATGATCAGACCGGCCTCTTCAAAACGCCCTTTTTGTGCAAGCCAACGCGGCGACTCCGGCAAACGCTTGCGCAGTTGCCAGATAAACAGCGCAAACACGGCGCTCGACAACACCACCCAACGCCAACCTGACACGCCGAACGGCGCTTGCGGCACCAGCCACCACGACATCAACGCCACCGCCGGCACCGACAGGAACTGGATAAAAAACGCAAAGGCAAACGCCGAGCTGCGCATACGCTTGGGCACCAGTTCCGAGAGGTAAGCGTCGATGGTCACCAGTTCAATGCCCAGGCCAATGCCGACCAGGAAACGCATGCAGATGATGCCCACGGCGGAGGTCTGGATGCCCATCAATACTGTGGCGACGGTGTACCAGATCAACGCAAAGGTGAAGATCGCCCGCCGTCCGAAGCGGTCGGCGATGGGGCTGAGCAGGCTGGCGCCGAGGAACAGGCCGAGAAAAGTTGCCGAGGCGAATGCAGCCTGGTCCGAGAAGCCGAATACGCCCTCGCTGCCGGTATGGAAAATTCCGTCACTGATCAGGCCGGGGCTGATGTAGGCGGTTTGGAACAGGTCATACAGCTCGAAAAAACCGCCAATCGACAGTAACGCCACCAGGCGCCAGACGGTGGCGACGGCGGGGAGGCGGTCGATACGTGCGCTGATGTGGGCGGCGCGGATGGGGTCGATGCCGTCGGTGATAGAGAGTGCGGGCATGGGAAAACTCAATAAGTGATCGGAATCTCAAATGTCTGAAACGCATCATCCTGGGGATGGTAACCCAGCACCCGCGTGGTTTCGCTCAGGTCCAGGCGCTTGAAGCGGTTATTGGATATGCCATGGGCGATCAGGTGCTTCACGCCCTCGGCTTCCACCGAACGTTGCAGCAACTGCACGGCATCGCGTGGGCTGAGCCAGGCGCTGAGGTCGCGGGCGTTATTGAGGTCGTGGGTTTCGGGGAATTCGAAGGCGCCGATGCGCAGGGCAATGGTCGACAGCGGGGTCTTGGCAGCGTAATAGCCGCACAACGCTTCTCCGTAGCATTTGCTCACTCCATACAGATTGGCGGGCATCACCTGCATGCCGGGCGTGATCTGGCGGTCCACCGGGTAGCCTTCGATGGTTTGCGCGCTGCTGGCGAACACCAGGCGTTTCACGCCAGCGGCCACGGCGGCTTCGAACAGATAGGTGGTGGCAAGGATGTTATTGGGCAGCAACTCATCGAGCGACGCGCTGGCGTGGGGAATGCCCGACAAATGCACGATCACGTCGATGCCGTCGAGCAAGGCCACCAGACTGGACTGATCGCTGAGGTCGGCGTGCACGAAGCGGTGCTCGCCCAAGTCGAAATCCGGCGCGATGCGGTCGGTGAGGGTGAAGCGGTAACGGTCTTTCGAGGCGTCGAAAAACGTCTTGCCGATTCTGCCGCAGGCGCCGGTGAGCAGTACGTTGAGTCCTTTCACAGTGGCGTCCTTGTTTTTAGTTATGGCCGTCGAGGGCGAAGGTTTTAAAGCCAGGGCGCTGGCTGAGGCGCTGGTAATACGCCTCCACTGCAAGGTAGGGCGGATGTTCCAGCGGGGCGTTGCGCCAGCGGTGTACCGAGAGGCCGACGAGTATGTCCGCCAGGGTGAATTCAGCGCCGGTGACGTAGGCGCCGGTCTTGATCAGCTGTTGTTCGAGCAGGCCCATCTTGTCATTCCAGGCCTGCACGCCGGCTTGAATGCGCTGTGGGTCCTGGTAGTCCGGGTTCTGGCGCACCAACGCATGGAACGCGTAGCCCCAGGACGGGTTGAGTTCGGTGGCTTGCCAGTCCATCCATTGCTCGACCCGGGCCCGTGGCGCGGGTTCGGCGGGGAGCAGGTCGTGGCGTTGATAGAGGCTGACCAGGTAACGGCAGATGGTGTTGGATTCCCACAACACGCCGTGGTCATCGATCAACACCGGCACCTGGGCGTTGGGGTTCAGGGCGAGGAAGTCGGCGGATTGGGTGGGCTTGAAGCCGATGCCCCAGTCTTCGCGCTGGTAGTCGATGCCGAGTTCCTGGCAGGTCCAAAGCACTTTGCGCACGTTGATGGAGGACGTGCGGCCCAAGATTTTCAGTGAGTGTCCCATGGTGCTTTCCTAGCGGTGGAGAGCAACCAATCTAGCAGGGTCAGGTACTCTCCCGCACCTGCAACTCAAACCCCATGTCCACCACCGGCTTGGCGATCTTGTTGCCTGCCATGATTGTCAACAAGTGCTCCGCCGCACGCCGCCCAATCGCCTCACGCGGGGTGCTGATGCTGCTCAGGCGCGGCACCATGAAGGACGAGGCTGGCAGGTCGTTGAAACCGAGCACCGCGACGCGCTCCGGCACTTTGATGCCATGGCGCATGGCTTCCAGCAAGGCGCCCTGGGCCAGGTCGTCGTTGCCGAAGAAGATTGCATCCACGTCGGGATGGGCGGCCAGCAGTTGCAGGAAGAGTTCGCCACCCAGGCCGACTGAGGAAGGGCGGGGTGTCAGCAGTTCCAGCGCCGGGTCGTACAAGCCGGCGTGTTGCAGCGCTCGACGGAAACCTTCGCCGCGCAGCAACGTGCGTTGGTCCAGTTGCGCGCCGATATACGCCAGGCGTTTGTACCCACGGGACAACAGATGCGCCGCCGCCGTTTCGCCCGCGCTCAGTTGCGAGAAACCCACGCAGTTCACCCCGGCGTTGGGGTCCAGGTCCATCATGTACACGCACGGCACATTGCTGGCCTCGACCATCCGTCGGGCGCTTTCGGTGCGATCAAATCCGGTCAGCAGCAAACCCCGTGGCTGGTAGGCCATGTAGTTGCGCAGCAGGTTTTCTTCTTCATCGCGGGAATAATGGAAGTTGCCGATCAGCACTTCAAAGCCCTTGGGCCGCAGCACTTGGTGGATGGCTTCGAGGGTTTCGATAAACAGCAGGTTGGACAGCGATGGCACCAACACCACCACCGAATGGCTCTGGGCTGAGGCCAGGGCGCGGGCGGCGGGGTTGACCACGTAGTTCAGTTCGGCGGCGGCCTGCTGCACTTTTTCCACCAGTTCGGTGGCGACGGTGCTGATGCCGCGCAGCGCGCGGGACGCGGTAATCGGGCTGACGCCAGCCAGGCGGGCGACTTCGTTTAGGGTCGGGCGACCCGTGGTGCGCAATTTTTTATCGTTCTTGGAGGTCATCAGGCGGCTTGCCAAACAAAAATCGAGGCACTAAGGTAGCGCTGTCTCCAAAAGGCTGCAAATTCTTGAACAAAGGGTTGCCTGATCCTGTTCAAAGCGTTGGAGCGGATGCACGCGTCACTCCATAAAAAAAGACAAGACGGCGCGGGAAAAGCCTGTTTTTGCACTAGCCTTACAGCGAGCAAAGGTAGCGCTATCTGCGTCCTGAGGTGTTTCATGAGTCAACCTGTTACCGCCCTGGTCATCATGGGTGTTTCCGGCTGTGGCAAGTCCAGTGTCAGCGAGGCCCTGTGCCGCCTGAACGGCGCTACCGCCATTGAAGGCGACAGCTTTCACCCTGCCGCCAACATCGAAAAGATGAGCGCAGGCCACCCCCTCAACGACGACGACCGCGCCGGCTGGCTCGACATCCTCTGCGATGAACTGCGCCGTTCGCTCAAAGCGGGCGAGCATCCCGTGCTCACCTGTTCCGCCCTAAAGAAGAAATACCGCGATCACCTGCGCGAAGCCGCGCCGGGCCTGGGTTTTGTCTTTTTGGAGCTGACCCGCGCCGTGGCCGCCGACCGCGTGTCCCATCGCCCTGGGCATTTCATGCCAGCCAGCCTCATCGACAGCCAGTTTGCCACCCTTGAATCGCCCAAAGGCGAACCGCTGACCCTGGCTCTGAACGCCAGCGAAGACAGCATCGAGGAACTGGCCGAGCAGACCAACGCCTGGTGGCTGCAACACGGCTTTGAACCTACTCATTAATTTTTTGCCGGAAAAGATAGCGCTATCCCCGGCAGGAAATTCAACACCCGCTTTAATAACAACAACAAACAGGAGAGACCCCCCATGTTTGGCATGTCCCACGAGTCTTACCTGCTGCTTGATGCAGTGGTCACTATCATCGGGTTGATCGTTCTGATCACCAAGTTCAAGGTGCATCCGTTCATTGCACTGATCATCGCGGCCGGCTTCCTCGGCCTGACCTCGGGCATGCCCGTGGACAAGATCATCAAGGCGTTCCAGGACGGCTTCGGCGGGGTGCTCGGCTTTGTCGGCATCATCCTCGCGCTGGGCACGATGCTCGGCAAGATGATGGCCGAATCCGGCGGTGCCGATCAGATCGCCCAGACCCTGATCCGCGCCTTCGGCAAAGAGAAGGTCCAGTGGGCCATGATGTTTGCCGCGTTCCTGGTGGGCATCCCGCTGTTCTTCGAGATCGGCTTTGTGCTGCTGATCCCACTGGTGTTTATCGTCGCGCGCCGCACCGGCGTGTCGCTGATCAAGATCGGTATCCCGCTGCTCGCCGGCCTCTCGGCGGTACACGGGCTGGTGCCACCGCATCCGGGCCCGCTGCTGGCGATCGGCGTGTTTGGCGCGGACATCGGCAAGACCATCCTCTACGGCCTGATCGTCGCACTGCCGACCGCTATCATCGCCGGCCCGATCTTCGGTACGTTTATCGCCAAGTACATCCCGGGCAACCCGTCCCAGGAACTGGTCGATCAACTGGCCCGTGAGTCGGAACACAAGAACCTGCCGAGCTTCAGCATCACCCTGATTACCGTACTGTTGCCGGTGTTCCTGATGCTGCTCAAAACCTTCGCCGATATCGGCTTGCCGGACGGCCACATCGTGCGTAACTGGATGGACATGATCGGTCACCCGATCTCCGCCCTGTTGCTGGCGTTGCTGCTGTCGCTGTACACCTTTGGCCATCGCCAAGGCATCCACTCCAAGCAGATCCTCAAATTACTCGACGCCAGCCTGGCGCCGACCGCTGCGATCATCCTGATCATCGGTGCCGGTGGTGGCTTCAAGCAGATGCTGGTGACCAGCGGTGTGGGCGACGTGATTGGCCATATGGCGGTGAACGCGCAGATCAATCCGATCCTGCTGGCGTGGCTGGTGGCGGCGGTGATCCGTGTGGCAACCGGTTCGGCCACGGTGGCGACCATTACTGGCGCGGGCATTGTAGTGCCGGTGGTGGGGATGATTCCGGGGGTTAACCGTGAGCTGCTGGTGCTGGCAACGGGGGCGGGTTCGTTGATCCTGTCTCACGTCAACGATGCAGGGTTCTGGCTGGTGAAGCAGTACTTCAACATGACCGTGGCCGAGACGTTCAAGACGTGGACAGCGATGGAGACGATTCTGTCGATTGTGGCCCTGATCTTCATCATGTTGCTGTCGTTGGTGGTCTAACCGACACACTACAAAGGCCCTTTGAAAATGGGCCTATTGTGGCGAGCTGGCTTGTGTGGTGAGCGGGCTTGTGTGGTGAGCGGGCTTGCCCCGCGCTGGGCTGCGTAGCAGCCCTAAAACCAAACGCCGCATTCTGCCTGACAGAATGCGGCGTTTTTGTTGGGGCGGCTTCGCCACCCAGCGCGGGGCAAGCCCGCTCACCACACAAGCCCGCTCACAACATAAACCTGTTGTGTCAGGTCTTGTGAACCAGCCCATCCGCCCTGAACATCCCGCGAATCCCCCGCACCGCCTGGCGAATCCGGTCCTGATTCTCGATCAGCGCAAAGCGCACATGGTCATCGCCATACTCGCCAAAGCCGATGCCCGGCGACACACACACCTTGGCCTCCAGCAGCAGCTTTTTGGCAAATTCCAGCGAACCCATGGCGGCATATGCCTCGGGAATCTTCGCCCAGACGTACATCGACGCCTTCGGGTTCTCGACCATCCAGCCCAGCTCATGCAGGCCCTTGACCAGCACATTGCGGCGCTGGCGGTATTGTTCGGCGATGTCTTTCACGCACTGCTGGTCGCCTTCCAATGCCGCAATCGCCGCGACTTGCAGCGGGGTGAAGGTGCCGTAGTCGTGGTAGCTCTTGATGCGTGCCAGGGCGTTGACCAGTTCCGGGTTGCCGACCATGAAGCCGATGCGCCAGCCGGCCATGTTGTAGCTCTTGGACAAGGTGAAAAATTCCACCGCGATGTCCTTGGCGCCCGGCACTTGCATGATCGACGGGGCTTTCCAGCCGTCGTAGACGATGTCGGCGTAGGCCAGGTCGTGGATCACCAGCACGTCGTACTGCTTGGCCAGCGCGATCACACGTTCGAAGAAGTCCAGTTCCACGCACTGCGCGGTGGGGTTGGACGGAAAGCCGAGGATCATCATCTTCGGCTTGGGAATCGAGCCGCGAATCGCCCGTTCCAGCTCCGCGAAGAAGTCCACGCCAGGCACCAGCGGCACCGAGCGCACCTGGGCGCCGGCAATTACCGCACCGTAGATGTGAATCGGGTAGCTGGGGTTGGGCACCAGTACGGTGTCGCCCTGGTCCAGGGTGGCCAGCATCAAGTGCGCCAGGCCTTCCTTGGAACCGATGGTCACGATAGCTTCCGACTCGGGGTCGATGTCCACGTCATAACGGTCCTTGTACCAGCGCGAAATCGCCCGGCGCAGACGCGGAATGCCTTTGGACGTGGAGTAGCCGTGAGTGTCTTCACGCTGGGCGACTTGCACCAGCTTTTCGACAATGTGCGGCGGCGTGGCGCCGTCAGGGTTGCCCATGCTCAAGTCGATGATGTCTTCGCCGCGCCGACGCGCAGCCATCTTCAGCTCGGCAGTGATGTTGAAAACATACGGGGGGAGTCGATCTATGCGCGCAAAGCGGCGCGGCGAACCTTGGTCTGCCATTGTTGCCTCGAGAGTACGTAAGCGCCCGGAACCGTCCGAGCGACGTCGGCCACTGCGGTGGCCTGCGGGGCAGACAATACGGTCGATGATGGCCCGTTGTCCAGATGCGCCGAAAAATTTTCTACATGGAGTACGACGTGGATATGCCCCTATACTCGTTGCGGGTTTGTTCCCTCATAAGAAGGAGACTGTTCGTATGGATCAGCAGACAAAACAACCGTTAGAGCCACGCATGGAAGCCGGTAAAGCCCTGGTGATCGCCGGGGTGCAAGGGCGTTATTCGAAGGCCACCGTGGGCGATATCCCCAAGCTGTGGGAGTTGTTCGACACCTGCATCAAGGACATCAAGAAGCGTGTGGGCGGTGTGACGTATGGCGTTTGCCATAACCCCAAGCATGGCGAATTCGACTACATGGCCGGTGTCGAAGTCCCGACCAAAGCCGATGTGCCAGGCAACTTCAAATGCATCGAAATCCCACCGCTCAACTACGCCGTGTTCCCGCATTACGGGCCGGTGCATGCGCTTGAACAAACCTACGAGCGCATCATGTTCGAATGGCTGCCGCACTCGGGATACAAGGTGATGGGCGCGGATTTCGAGCGCTACAGCGCGGACTTTGACGTGAGCAAGGGCACCGGGACAGTGGAGATCTGGTTGCCGGTGGGCGAAAGAGGCTGACGCCCCTTGTAGGAGCCGGCTTGTCGAATCGTCGCACCGCGGCGATGGCGACCTTGAATTTGGCGACGATCTTTCGGGCCTCATCGCCGGCAAGCCGGCTCCTACCGATGTATCAATACAGCGTGCTTCGGACCCGCTCTGGCATCTCCCGGTCATAGGCCTCGGCGTCAAATTGCCCATCATTGAGCCGTTTGTGAAACGCGCCGGCCGACGGTAATGCCGAGCGGTCCAGATGCTTCTCGGGGTTCCAGCAGTCCGAGCGCACAAACGCCTTGGAACAGTGGAAATACGCGGCCTCCACCTGCACCAGAATCACCGACCGCGCCGCTTTGCCATTCACCGCAAAACTCTCCAGCAGTTCCGGTTCGATTGAAATCTGCGCCCGGCCGTTAACGCGCAAGGTCTCACCAATCCCCGGAATGATGAACAGCAGCGCAATCCGCGGATCCTGCACCAGATTGCGCAGGGTATCGAGGCGGTTGTTCCCCGGCCGATCCGGAATCGCCAAGGTGCGCTCATCCACAATCCGCACGAACCCCGGCACATCCCCGCGTGGCGAACCGTCGATACCGTCCGGCCCGGACGAACTCACCACCACCAGTGGTGAAGCCCGCACCATTGCCTGGTAGTCCTCATTGAGAAACGGGATTTCCTTGCGTACGGCGCGCTCGTGGGGGAGGCCGTAGAGCGCTTCGAGTTGTTCGAGGGTTGTCAGCATGCTTACCATCTCCTTATCGTTCAAAATATCAACGCCAGCCGGCGCTCATACCCAATCCGCCCCTTATACGCCTCCCCGCTGTCCACCCACCCAGCCCCCAGATACAGCCTCATCGCCGCCCCATTATCCGCATCCACCGACAACTCCAGCCCCTTGATCTGCGGCCACGCCTGCAATGCCGCTGCGGGCAGCGCTTGCAGGCAGCATTTGCCAAACCCACGCCCTTGCTGATGCCGATCCACCTGCAACGCATGCAAGGTTGCGCTGTGTGCATCCGCCCAGTGGGGCAGGCAAGGCGGGCGTTTGAGCAGTAGGAATGCCACGGGCGTTTCGTCGGCGAGCAGGGCGAAGCCTTTGATGGCATCGGGATGGGGATTGACCAGCAGGCTGTTCAGCGCACAGTAGATATCGCCGGAATAAGCCAGTTGTTCGGGGTGCACTTGCAGGGTGTCGAGTTGCTGTTTCTGCGCAAGGCTCAGCGTCTCATAAAGGGCGAGGCGGGTTTCCATCGGGGGCGTATCCGAAATCCTACAAAGAGGCATCGATTCTAGCGGGTTTGCCGGGGGCGAAATTATTTTTAAGCGGCTTGTCGATTTGCCGGTTGGCCATTCGACTAAGGGTGTCTTCCGTGATGTTTTCTGCCCCAAGGAGTATCGCCATGAGCACTGCCATCAACACCCTGATCGAACAATGGAAAGAAGCGGTCACCGCCAAGGATGTCGAGAAAATTGTCAGCTATTACGCCGACGATATCGTCGCGTTCGACGCCGTTGGCGCCCTGCAATTCAAGGGCAAGGCGGCGTACCAGGCACATTGGCAGGCCTGCATGGAATTCTGCCCTGGCCCCGGCGTTTTCGACTTTCATGAGCTGCATATCGTTGCCGGAGCAGACAGCGCCTTTGCCCATTGGCTGGCCCACTGTGGCGGCACCGGGCCGGACGGTGTGCTCAAGACTTGCTGGATGCGCGTCAGCGCCGGTTATCAACGCATCGATGGCCAATGGAAAGTGGTGCATGAGCACTGGTCCGCGCCGTTCGACATGGAAACCGGCGCCGGTCTGTTCGACCTGAAACCTTGACCTGCGCGATCTATAGTCAGTAGTCCGAAAACGGAGAAGGCCATGAAATACCTCTGCCTGATCTACAGCAACGAACAGGTGCTGCACACCTCGCCGGATAGCCCGGCAGACCCGGAGTGCTTCGCCTACGCGCAGTCCGTTCGGGCCAGCGGTCGCATGCTGGCTGCCGAGCCGCTGCAGTCGGTGAGCACCGCCACCACCGTGCGTATGCGCAATGGCAAGTTGTCGATCACCGACGGGCCGTTTGCCGAGACCAAGGAGCAGCTCGCCGGTTTCTACCTGATCGAGGCCCGTGACTTGAATGAAGCGGTCCAGGTGGCCGGTGGTATTCCGGCCGCTCGGGTCGGCAGTGTGGAAGTGCGCCCCGTGCGTGAATTGAATCTCTGAATACAACAACCCTAAGACTCAAGAGGTTTACACCATGTCTACGCAATCTGCCGAGTTTGAATTGTCCATCCGCCGTGTGATCGATGCACCGCCTAGCCGCGTGTTCCGTGCCTGGACCGAGCCCGCCTTGCTCCAGCAATGGTGGGGGCCTCACGGCATGACCACCCCCGAGTGCGAAATGGACCTGTGGGTCGGTGGTTTGTTTCGCACCTTGATGCGGGCGCCGGACGGTGCCGAGTACCCGACCCAAGGTGTGTTTCTGGAAATTGATGCGCCCAATCGGCTGGTGTTTACCGACGCTTTCATGCCCGGCTGGATACCTTCGGGCAAGCCTTTCATGAGCGCCGAAGTCACCTTCGAAGAGGTCGACGGCAAGACGCTTTACACCGCCCGCGCCATGCACTGGAGTGCCGAAGACAAGCAGGCCCACGAAGCCATGGGCTTTCATGATGGCTGGGGCCAGAGCCTGGATCGGCTGGTCACCCTGGTGACCGAGGGCATGCCCGATTGACCCATCCGGTCGAGGCCATTTATCGCCGCGAATCACGTCGAGTCCTCGCGACGCTTATTCGCTTGCTGGGCGATTTCGACCTGGCCGAAGAAGCCCTGCACGAAGCGTTTTTTGTGGCGGTGCAGCGTTGGTCGCAGGAGGGTGTGCCGGACAATCCACGCGCCTGGCTGGTATCGACCGGGCGCTTCAAGGCCATCGACCGTCTACGCCGCCAGGCACGTTTCACCCCGTTGTTGCAGGAGCAGGCCAATGCATTGGAAGCGGCTGACTGGAGCGATGAAGACGTGGAAGACGATCGCCTACGGCTGATTTTCACCTGCTGCCACCCGGCACTGGCGGCCGACGCCCAGGCGGCGCTGACCTTGCGCGAGATCTGTGACCTCACCACCGAAGAAATCGCCCGGGCGTTCCTGGCCACGCCGGCCACCATCGCCCAGCGCATCGTGCGGGCCAGGGGCAAGATCCGCGAGGCGAAGATCCCGTATCAAGTGCCATCCCGAGACGAATTGCCTGAGCGGCTGGACAGCGTGTTGCGGGTGATTTACCTGGTGTTCAACGAGGGATATTCGGCGTCCATGGGGGCCGATATGACCCGCGAGGATTTGACCCGTGAGGCCATTCGCCTGGGGCGTTTGTTGACGGAGCTGCTGCCCGAACCGGAAGTCATGGGCCTGCTGGCGTTAATGCTGCTGCACGAATCCCGTCGCCCGGCACGCACCACGGCCAGTGGGGAGTTGGTGTTGTTGGATGAACAGGACCGCTCGCTGTGGGATGTGTCCATGATTGGCGAAGGCTGCGCACTGGTGGAGCATGCACTTGGCACACGGCGCTTTGGTCCGTATTGCCTGCAAGCCGCGATTGCGGCTGTACACGCCGAAGCGTCCAGTGCGGGTGAAACCGATTGGCCGCAGATCGTCGGGCTTTACGATGTGTTGCTCAGGATGATGCCGTCAGCGGTGATCGAACTGAACCGTGCCGTGGCATTGGCCATGCGCGATGGCCCCTTGGCGGGATTGCAGCAGGTCGAAGGGATTCTGGCGCGTGGCGAGTTGCTGGATTATCACCTGGCGCACTCGGCACGCGGGGAGTTTTACCGGCAATTGGGCCGTGTCGAAGAGGCGCGAGTCGCCTACGAACGGGCGCTGGCCTTGGCCCAACAAGCACCCGAACGCAGGTTTATCGAAAAGCGTTTGGCTGGACTCTGAATCAAGGCTGCTGACGCGTTGCCGCCAATACGATTTCGCGAATGCACACATGCTGCGGCTGCTGGTAGGCATAGGCAATCGCCGAGGCCACGTCATCGGCGCTGAGTACGGTGCCGCCCATGGCCTGTTTCCACGCCTGATAGCCGGTCTTGATCGCCTCATCGGTGGTGTGGCTGAGCAGTTCGGTTTCCACCGCACCTGGGGCAATGGTGATGACGCGCACGTTGCTCGGCGACAATTCTTCGCGCAGGTTTTCCGAAATCCCGTGTACCGCGAACTTGGTGCCGACATACGCCACATGATTCGGGAAGGTCTTGCGCCCGGCCACCGAGCTGACGTTGATGATGGTGCCGCCTCGGCGCGCAACCATGCTGCCGGCCACGGCGTGGATGCCGTTGAGCAGGCCTTTTACGTTCACATCCAGCATCTGTTCCCACTGCGCCGGGTCTTGCTCGCTGACTGCGCCCAGCAGCATTACGCCGGCATTGTTGATCAGCGCATCGGCTGGGCCGAACCGGGCTTCGGCTTCTTGCACGGCGGCGACCAGGGCCGCGCGGTCGGTGATGTCGACCCCACGGTTCAAGGTGTTCGGCAGGCGCAGATCGTTGAGGCGATCAATGCGACGCGCCAGCAACAACAGCGGGTGCCCGGCGGCTGACAATCGGCGGGCGGTGGCTTCGCCGATACCGGAACTGGCGCCGGTGATGATGATCAGTGGCTTGCTCATGCATGAACTCCTGGGATAAGAAAAACCGATAACTGAATCGTGACTGCAGTATATTTACCGTCGCAAAGGCTGAAAAATGCCTTATTTCTCTGTCAGCCATCGGATTCAGCTATGGATGTTCGTCACCTCAAGGCATTTCTCGCGGTCTTTGAAGAGCGCAATATCACTGCGGCGGCCCAGCGTTTGTTCATCAGCCAGCCGACCTTGTCGGTAACCATCAAACAACTGGAAGACGAACTGGGCGTGGCGTTGTTTGTGCGTCAGCCACGGGGTGTGGAGGTGAGTGCCGAGGCGCGTGTGCTGTACCCCCAGGCACGACGCATGGTGGCTGAAGCCGATGCATTGAGCCGCCTGTTTCGCGGACGCGAAAATCGCATCGCCCTGGAACTGGGGGTGGAAGGCGATATTGCCGACAGCCAGATCGAAACCTTCCTGCGCATGGCGCACCAAGGCCTGCCGGGTTTGCTGCTGACCTTGCAGGAAGGCTGCGAAGGCGAAGGGCGCCTGGCCGTGGAGGAAATGTGCTGCGAGGACGAGTTGTTCCTGCCGCTTTGGGAAGAGTCGTACGTGATGGCGTTGCCTGCCGCGCATCCCATGGCGCAGCCGGGCAAGGAACAGGCCTGGACGCCGATTGAAGACTGGATCACCTGCCCGCAGCACGATTCCCATCAACGCTTGATGGCCTTGTACGGTCGCTCGCCGCAAGCGGTGGCCGGGCATGCCGGTTCGCTGACCCAGGCGTTGCATATGGTCGCGGCGGGTGTGGGCGTGGCGATGTTGCCGCATTCGCTGGCGGCGGAGCGGGCCGGTGTGGTGATTCGGGAGTGGCATTTGCCGGCCCCCACGCGTCGGGTGGGCTTGTGTTTTGCTGCGCAAGCCTTGGAGTCGCCCGCATTACGTGCGCTGCACGAGTATTTCCAGGCAAACCGCCCGCCGCAACTCGTAGCCGCTTGACTCATATCGAACGTTCAACGGTTGCCAATGTAGGAGCTGGCTTGCCAGCGATAGCGGCGTAACAGTCGATACACGCGGGACTGACCTACCGCTATCGCCGGCAAGCCGGCTCCTACACGGGTGGCGAACTATTCGAGCATCTGGCTCAACATCCAGCTTCCCGCCGGCCCTGGTGGATGTTGGCGCGACCACAGTGCATCCACCGCCACCGAGCGTGGCCAACCCCGGACGTTGAGTTCAACCAGCCCGGCATTACCAAAACGCTCCACCAACCAGCGCGGCAATTCCGCCCAGCCGAAGCCGAGTTGAGCCATCTCCATCAGCATCAGAAAACTCGGCGCCGACCATACACGGCCCGAGGGGCGCGTTTCGTTGGGGCTGATGATGCTCCCCAGGCGCAGTTCACGGTGTTGCTGCAAGGCTTGCGGGTCGATGTTTTGGACGCGGGTCAACGCGTGGGTGGGGGCGACGAACAGCGCGATTTCCGTGCGTTCGGCCACAGGCGAGCGCGTCAGGTCGGGCGGGTAAACCTCCTGGGCTTCGATCAAGGCAATCTGTGCGCGGCCGCTCTGCACCAGGGCGATCAAGTCTTCGCACTCGGCGATCAGCCATTCCAGTTCAAGGTCCGGGTAGCGTTGTTCGAACGCTTTGAGGGCGAGCTCAAAGCGTTCTGACTGGTAGGTGTCTGACATGGCGATCGTCACCTTCGGCTCCAACCCCTGGGCCAACTGGCTCGCCGCCAACTCCAGACGGCTGCTGGCCTCCAGTACCTGCTCGGCGCGTTGCAGCAGCACCTGCCCGGCGGGGGTCAGTGTCGGCTTGCGGCTGCTGCGGTCGAACAGCACCACATCCAGGTCAATCTCCAGGCTCGCCACTGCCGCACTGACAGTGGACTGGCTCTTGCCCAACTTGCGCGCTGCGGCAGAAAAAGAGCCTTGGGTCGCGGCCTGGACAAACGCTTGCAGCACTTCGTGGGAGGCCATGACTATCGCCTTGATCGATGGTTATTAGTTATGAAGTATCGATTCAAAGGGTAATCATGGCAACCATCGTCACTCACGGAGAAGGGTCATGCACCCCACCAAGTCGATTACTGAACGTGTTTGCCAAGCCCTGGGTTTTGAAGGCCTGGCGTTGTTGATCTGTACACCACTGCTGGTCTGGATCACCGGCCGGCCGGCGCTGGAAATGGGCGCGGTGACCTTGGGTCTGAGCCTGCTGGCGCTGACCTGGAACATCATTTTCAACAGCCTGTTCGACCGCCTCAAGGTGCGCCTGCAACTCTCGGGCGGCGGTTGGACGCGGGTGTTGCATGCGCTGATGTTCGAAGGCGGACTGATTATCGTCGCGGTGCCGTTGATCGCGGCGTGGCTGAACATCAGCCTGATGCAGGCGTTTATGCTCGACATCGGTGTACTGCTGTTTTTCCTGCCGTACACCTATGTCTATCACTGGGGCTATGACGTACTGCGCGAGAAGTTTCTACAGAAACATGCCGCCCGACGCCTCGATGCGCTGCCCCGTGATCCAGTTGCTGCCGTCGGCCAGCAGGACGCCGATGGCACCGCCGATATCGTCCGGTAAGCCTGCCCGGCCCAGGGCTGTGTTGTTGGCGACCATCGTATTGAGCGCCGCATTGTCGCGCACGGCGCCGCCGCCGAAGTCGGTTTCGATGGCGCCGGGCGCGAGGATGTTCACGGTGATCCCACGCCCGCCCAACTCCTTGGCTTGATAGCGGGTCAGCACTTCCATCGCACCTTTCATCGACGCATACGCCGCATACCCCGGCAGGCTGAATCGCGCCAGACCGCTGGAAATATTGATGATGCGCCCGCCATCGCTGATCAGCGGCAGCAGTTTTTGCGTGAGGAAAAACGGCGCCTTGAAGTGAATCGCCACCAGTTGGTCGAACTGCGCTTCGGTGGTCTCGGCAAAGCTGGCGTGGGCGCCGATGCCGGCGTTGTTGATCAGAAAGTTGAAGTGATCCTGTGCAAATACATCCTTGAGCAAGCGGCCGACTTCACCGACAAAGCCATCGAAGCTGCCACTCTGGCTCACATCCAGTTGCAACATGGCGGCGCGGCCACCCAGAGCTTGAACCTGTTCGACCACCGCTTGGGCTTCAGCCGCCGCGCTGTGGTAAGTGCCGATGATGTCAACGCCCTGTGCCGCCAAGTGCAACGCGGCGTTTTTACCCAGGCCACGGCTGGCGCCGGTGATGAGTGCGATTTTACGGGTCATGGTGCAGTCCTCTCAGGTGATCAGTGGCAGCGAGTGTATTTATTCGCGCATAACGTGATAAACAGCGCTATACCGGAATCACTGGCCGGATAAGGCGAACAATCCCATGAACAAACTTGAGCTGCTGCGCACCTTCGTGCGCGTCACCGAACTGTCGAGTTTTACCCAGGCCGGCGAGAGCCTGGGCCTGCCGCGCTCTACCGTGTCGGAACATGTGCAGGCGCTGGAAGAGTTGCTCGGCGCGCGTTTGCTGCAACGCACCACGCGCAAGGTGCAGGCGACCCAGGATGGCCGTGTGCTGTATGAGCGCAGCAAGGACTTGCTGGCGCACATGGAAGAGTTGGAAGGGTTGTTTCGCCAGGATGAGGCGCAACTGACCGGACGGATTCGCGTGGACATGCCCAACGTGATGGCGCGCAGCATGATTCTGCCGCACCTGCCGCTGTTCATGGAACGCCATCCGCTGATCCAGATGGAAATCAGCAGCTCGGACCGCCAGGTGGACCTGATCGCCGAAGGCTTCGACTGCGTGTTGCGAGTAGGCGCCCAGCCCGATCAAACCGTGGTGGCGCGCCGGGTGTGCAGCATGCCGATGGTCAACTGCGCGAGCCCGGCCTACCTGCAGCGCTACGGTGTGCCGCAGACCCTGGCGGACTTGGCGGATCATCAATTGGTGCATTACGTACGGCCGTTGGGCGCACGCTCATCCGGCTTCGAATACCTGTCGGGCGGCAAAGTGCTGCGGGTGCCGATGGCCGGGCGTGTCACCGTCAACAGCACGGATGCCTATCAAGCGGCGTGTCTGGGCGGCTTCGGCATTACCCAGGTGCCGTTGCTGGGAATACGCAGCTTGTTGGCCAATGGAGAACTGGTGTCGGTGCTGCCGGATTACCCGGCGCCGCCGTTGGACGTGTCATTGCTGTATGCCGGCCAGCGTCACTTGCCGTTGCGGGTGCGGGTGTTCATGGACTGGTTGGCCGCGACGTTGCACGCCCACCTTTAACGCCGCGCCGACAATTGCTGCGGTGCCAGGAACGCGTCGTGGAAGTAATCGCGCACCGCCTGCATCGCCGGGGTAAACGCGCGTTCGCGGTGCCAGGCCAGGCCCACACTCATCGGCGTCACTGGATCGGTGACGGTGAGTGTTTCGATACGCTTGCCTTCCAGGGACCAGGGCCTGTGCACCAGGTCCGACAGGATCGCCACGCCGCTGCCATTGGCGACCATGCTGCGCACCGCCTCCACCGAACTGGTGCGCAGGCGCACCTTGGGCGTCTGCCCGGCTTGTTCCCAATAACGCATGGCGCTGTGTTCGGCCTCGTCGACGGTGAGCAGGATGTAAGGCTCCCGGGCCACATCCGCCAGGCTCACGGCGCCGCGTTCGCACAGGGGATGATGGCTGGGCAGCCATAGGCGGCGCTCCGAATTGAACAGGATTTCCGAGACGATATCCGGGTGAGTGAGGTTGGCAGTAAGTACCACCGCCATGTCGAACTGGCCGTCGAGCAACCCTTGTTCGATGGCCTGACGTTCCTGCTCAAAGACTTCGATGGTTACGTCCGGATGCCAGTGTTCCATGCGTTGCAAGTGATGGGGCAGGAAGTAGCCGAGCACCGTGTAACTGGCCGCCAAGCGCAGCACGCCGCGCGCGCGGTAGTCGGGCAGCGGGCTGTTCAGCGCGTCATCGACACTGCGCAGGATCACGTAGGCACGGTTGAGAAAGTGCCGGCCCGCGTCGGTCAGGTTCATGCCTTGGGCTGAGCGCACGAACAACTGCACACCGAGCATGGCTTCCAGTTCCTTGATCGCCGTGGTCACCGCCGATTGCGAGATGTTCAGGTGGATGGCCGCCTGGGAAATCTGGCCGATTTCGGCGGTGGCGACGAAGTAGCGCACTTGGCGCAGGGTCAGGGACATGCCGGGCTCCTCCAGTGGGTGGTGGTATGGAGTATCTGATTTTCAGAAGATGGGCCATCTGATAATAGATCTTCCCAAGGGGTCAAGCCGCAGCCTACTTTTCCTCCATCACTTAGGCGGAGCGACTCTGATGCAGGCAGTGGATTTCAATTCGGACATGGGCGAAGGCTTCGGCCCCTGGACCATCGGCGATGGCGTCGACGCCGAGCTGATGGCGTACATCAGCTCGGCCAACATTGCTACCGGCTTCCATGCTGGCGACCCCGGCACCATGCGTCGTACGGTCGAGCGCGCCAAGCAACTGGGCGTGGCCATCGGCGCGCATCCGGGTTTTCGGGACCTGGTCGGTTTTGGCCGTCGCCACATCAACGCACCGGCCCAGGAACTGGTGGACGATATGCTCTATCAGCTCGGCGCCCTGCGGGAAATCGCCCGGGCCCAAGGTGTGACCCTGCAACACATCAAGCCCCACGGCGCGCTGTACATGCACCTGGCCCGTGATGAAGAAGCGGCGCGGCTGCTGGTGCAGAATCTGCAAATCATCGAACCGACGCTGTTGTTGTACTGCATGCCCAACTCGGTGATCTGGCGCGTGGCCAAGGAGCTGGGGCAGCCGGTGGTGCGGGAGTTTTATGCCGACCGTGAGTACGATCTGACCGGCTCCATCGTGTTTACCCGCAATGTGCGAGCGCTCGATCCTGCGACGGTGGCGGCGCGCGTCTTGCGGGCTTGTCAGACCGGGCTGGTGCGAACCGTGGAAGGCGAAGACCTGTTTATTGAATTCGATTCCATCTGCCTGCACAGCGACACACCGGGTGCCCTTGAGTTGGTAGAGGCGACCCGCGAAGCGTTGGACCGAGCGGGCATCACCGTCAAAACACCACAATAAAAACGATTCCTCAATTTTTTCGCCTGCCTTTCTACAATGATTCCAAGAGGAACAGACATGGCTGAAACATCTCCCATCCGCTACAGCTTCGGCGGTGATGAACACCTGTTTGCCGAGGTCAGCGACAGCATGTCCCTGGAGGCCTTTTTCAAAGGCATGGCGGTGACCCGTGCCGTGGAGCGCCTGGCGCTGGAAGGCGTGCTGGATGTGTGCCTGGCCAACGCGTCGTTCCAGATCCGCTTTGACCCCGACCGCATCGCCCCGCATGTGCTGCTCGATGCGGTGCAGACCGCCGAAGCCCAAGCTGTGGCTGAACGCACCTTGCACACGCGCATCATCGAAATCCCGGTGCTGTACAACGACCCGTGGACCCACGAAACCCTGATGCGTTTTCGCGACCGCCACCAAGACCCCAGCGGTACGGACCTGGAGTACGCCGCGCGCATCAACGGGCTGGCCGATGTCGAGGCGTTTATCGCCGCCCACAGTGGTGCGCCGTGGTTTGTGTCGATGGTCGGATTTGTGGCGGGCCTGCCGTTCATGTTCCAGATGGTCGAGCGCGAGCGGCAATTGCAGGTGCCCAAGTACCTGCGACCGCGCACTGATACGCCGAAACTCACCCTCGGCCATGGCGGCTGTTTTGGCTGCATCTACTCGGTACGCGGTGCCGGCGGCTACCAGATGTTTGGTGTGACCCCAGCCCCGATCTACGACCCGGCGCAGCAACTGGCGTACCTCAAGGAACACATGGTGTTCTTCCGTCCTGGCGATATCGTGCAGTTCAAACCCATGGACCGTGAGGCCTACGACTTGGCGGTGGCCGACGTGGATGCAGGACGTTTCGACCTGCGCATCCGTCCCGTGGAATTTTCCCTCGACGCCTTTCTCGCCGACCCCATCGGTTATCCGAAATCCCTGCAGGAGGCACTGGCATGATCAAGGTCCTCAAACCCGGCCTCGCCACCTCCGTGCAGGACCTTGGCCGTGAAGGCTATTACCACTTGGGCATCCCGCCGTCGGGTGCATTGGATCAATATGCGTTGAGTGCAGCCAACCACCTGGTCGGCAATCCAGTCGGCGCGGCGGGCCTGGAATGCACGCTGATCGGCCCCGAACTGGAGTTTCAGCAGGACGCGCTGGTGGCCCTCAGCGGCGCCTTGATGTCGCCGCGCCTGGACGGTGAAGTGGTGCACCAGGACACCGCGTTCCAGGTCCGCGCCGGGCAGGTGTTGCGCTTCGAGTTTCCCAAGGCGGGCGCACGGACCTACCTCGCGGTGGCCGGCGGGATTGACGTGCCGTTGGTGCTGGGCAGTCGCTCGACTTACACCCTCGGCGCCCTCGGCGGGTTCCACGGGCGGCGCTTGCAGGAAGGTGATGAACTGCCCATCGGTGCAGCCAGTGGCGTGGGCCGGGCGGGCAACAGCCTGCCGATGGCACTGCGCCGATCAGTGGGCGGTGATGTGACTCTGCGTGTAGTGCCGGGGCTGTATTACGAGCGCCTCACGGAGGCGGCCAAGAGTAGCTTTTTTGCCGAACCGTGGACCGTGGGTTCCGAAGCCGACCGCATCGGGTATCGCTTCAAAGGCGGGAGTGCCTTGAGTTTCCAGCCACGTGAGCAGCCGTTTGGCGCGGGGTCGGATCCGTCGAATATCGTCGACAGTTGCTACCCGATTGGCTCGATCCAGGTACCGGCGGGATTGGAGCCGATTGTGTTGCACCGGGATGCGGTGTCGGGCGGTGGCTACGCGATGATCGGTACGGTGATCAGCGCCGACTTGGACCTGATCGGCCAGATGCAGCCGAACCAGCGGGCGGGGTTTGTGGCGGTGACGCTGGAGGAGGCGTTGGAGGCGCGGCGGGTGTACAAAAAACGGCTGAAGGCTATGACTGGGCTTTTCAATCACTGAAGAAATACAAATCCAAATGTGGGAGCGGGCTTGCTCGCGAATGCGGTGGATCAGTCAATTAATAGGCTGACTGACACTCCGCATTCGCGAGCAAGCCCGCTCCCACATTGTTGCCCTGTGTGGTGTCAGAAGAGTTGGGTGAACAGCCAGTAGAGGCTACCTGACAGCAGGATGGCCGCTGGCAACGTCAGCACCCACGCCATCGCCAGGTTGCGGATTGTGCGCATCTGCAACCCGCCGCCGTTCGCGACCATGGTCCCCGCCACACCCGACGACAACACGTGGGTGGTCGACACCGGCAACCCATACATATCCGCCGCGCCAATCGTCAGCATCGCCACCATTTCTGCCGAGGCGCCTTGGGCGTAGGTCAGGTGCGTCTTGCCGATCTTCTCGCCCACGGTCACCACGATGCGCTTCCAACCGACCATGGTGCCCAGGCCGAGGGCGATGGCCACGGCGATCTTCACCCACAGCGGAATGAAGCGTGTGGAGCTGTCGATCTGTTGCTTGAACAGTTGCAGCTTGCCCTGGGTATCCGCGTCGAAATTGCCGACCTTGCCCTTGTCCATCAGGCGAATGGTTTCGCTGGTCAGGTACATGTCATTGCGCACGTTGCCCACAGCCTCGGCGGGCACTTTGGCCAAGGAACCGTAGCCTTTGACTTCATCACCGATCTGCCCGGCCAGGGCGGCGAGGGCGGGGACCAGTTCTGGGGTAGCTTCCTTGGTACGCACGTAGGTCGAGAGGATCGGGCGCGGGTCGCCGGTCAGTGCCTGCGGCGCGCTTTTCACCAGCGCCACTTGGGTCACTTCGGCCACCGCCGCGAACTGCAGCGACTGCTCGGCGGGCATGGTGCGGTTCAGTGCGTAGGCCATCGGCAGGGTGCCGACCAGGATCAGCATGATCAGGCCCATGCCTTTCTGCCCGTCGTTGGAGCCATGGGCAAAAGACACGCCGGTGCACGTGGCAATCAGCATGCCGCGGATCCACCACGGTGGCGGGGTGTCGCCTTTGGGTGCCTTGTACAGCGCGCGATTCTTGACGAACGCGCGCAGGGCCAGCAACAGCATCGCCGCAAAGGCAAAGCCGATCAGCGGCGACAGCAGCAAGGCGTAACCAATCTTGATTGCCTGGCTCCAGTCCACGCCGCTGGTGCCATCACGCCCGTGCATCAGGGCATTCGCCACGCCGACGCCGATGATCGAACCGATCAATGTGTGGGACGACGACGCCGGCAAACCCAGCCACCAGGTGCCGAGGTTCCACAGGATTGCGGCGATCAATAGGGCGAAGATCATCGCGAAACCGGCCGACGAACCCACCTGCAGAATCAACTCCACCGGCAACAACGCAATGATGCCGAACGCTACCGCGCCGCTGGAAAGCAGTACGCCAAGGAAGTTGAAAAAGCCTGACCACACCACCGCAAAATGCGGCGGCAAGGAGTTGGTGTAGATCACCGTCGCCACGGCGTTGGCGGTGTCGTGGAAACCGTTGACGAACTCGAACCCCAGGGCGATCAACAGCGCCACCCCCAGCAGCAAGAAGGGCGTCCAGGTGGTGAGTTGGGCGCCCATTTCGTGCATGTCATGCATCAGGCTGTAGGCGGTGAACAACAAGCCCATGGCGAGCACGGCGAAGAAGATGATTACCGTCACCAGGCCGGGTTTCTTGTCCAGCCTGGGTTTTGGGTCTGCAGGTGAGGCGTGTGTGGAGGCAGTCAGGGAAGGGGTGGCCATGCCGGAGCATCCAGTGTGATGAGGATGTCGTTCATAGTCATTGCAGAATGTTACAGAGATGCTGCCATACATCAGTGTTTAGGTGATTGAGCTGGCCGCTGGTCAGTAATCCTTGCGCTTTCTGAAGGCCCAGCGCCCGGCAATCAACGTGAAGGTCGCGACGAGCGCCACCAGAATCCAGAAGCCTTCCGGGTCTTGGGAAAGCGGCACACCGCCCACGTTCATGCCAAAAAAGCCGGCGATGATGTTGATGGGCAACGCCAGCACTGTCACCACGGTAAGGGTGAACAGCGTGCGGTTGCTTTGCTCGTTGAGGTTGGCGGCGATTTCTTCCTGCAACAACTTGATGCGTTCACCCAGGGCCATCAGGTCGTTGATGATCAACGCAAACTCCTCGGTGGATTTGCGCAGCTCCTTGACGTCTTCCTTTTGCAACCACTGCGGCGGCCGGTTGAGCAGGCGCAGCAGCGAGCCCGGCTCGAGCGCCAGCAGGCGTTGCAGGCGCACCAGCACCCGGCGTGCGGCGCCGAGTTCGGCGCGGTTGGTGGACAGGCGCGAGGACAGCAACTGGTCTTCGATATGGTCGACGCTGATGCTGGTCTTGCGCACGATCTGGGTCAGCACTTCACCCTGGTCGCGTAACAGGTGCACCAGTAAGGCCAGCGGCGAGCGAAAGCTTTCACCGGCTTTTACCGACGAGCGCAGTTTATCCACCGAGTGCAGCGGTTGCAGGCGCGCACTGATCAGCAAGCGGCTGCGGGCGCAGACCCACAGCGTGGAAATGTCCGACGAGACCATGCTGCTGAAGTTGAACACTACGTCGTTGACCACCGCCAGCAAGGCCGAGTCGACGTGTTCGATGCGCGTGGAACGCGAGCCTTCGTGCAGGGCTTCGAAGAACTCTTCCGGCAGGTCCAGGTGGGCCTGCATCCAGCGCTCGCACGCGGCGTGGGCTAGGTTCAGGTGCAGCCACAGGAATTCTTCCGGGTCACCCGGTTGGCGCAACGCCTGGAGCGCCGCCGCCGAATCTATCTGCTCACCCTTTTCCCCTGGGCGAAAACGAAAACCGTAGAGCAAGCCAAACAGGTCGGAATCCTGGTGGCTGTGATCGATGCTGTGGTTCATGAGGGCTCGCAGAAAAAGCGCCTGTAGGAGATTTCACAGGTTCGCATGCGCGAATCATTGCAAGTGGATTTGACAGTTTTGTGACGGTTTTGAATTTATTTCGTAGTGATGACATTTATTTGACCGTTTGTCAGGAGCCGTTCAAGAAGGCTCTAATCCGGCCGATTCAAGGCATCAAGGCGCGCTGTGGATGGGCGGTGCCTTTTGATTACAAGGACGTTAGGCGTGCACGCACCAATTCCTTGTATCGAGGCTTTTCCCCGATGAATGTTTTGCGAACCTCCTTGAGAGCACAAATCCTGTCGCTGCTCGGTGGCAGTCTTTTGGCGATGCTGTTGATCGCCCTGGCCTGTTTCAATTTTTTGTCCAACGGGGTGCAGAGCTATCGCAGCTTGATCGATGGGCCGCTGCTGACTTCACAATTGATTGACGAGGCCAACCTGCAATTCAAGGTGCAGGTTCAGGAATGGAAAAACGTCCTGCTGCGCGGCAAACAGCCTCAGGACATGGAGAAATACTGGAATCAGTTTCAGGACCGCCAGCGCGACGTTCAAGGCATCCTCACCCGGCTGGTCACCCAGACTCGCAGCGACCCGAGCCTGAGCCGACGCATCGAAACCTTGCGCCAGGAACACCAGCAACTCGGCGTGGCTTACCAGAAGGGCCGCGATGCCTACGTGGCCGCCGGTGGCGATGCAACGGCCGGCGACACCGCGGTGAAAGGTGTGGATCGCGCCGCCAGTGAGCAGATGAGTGCGTTGGTCAGCGACCTGCGCGAACAAGGCAGCCAGCAATCCAAGGCCATCAGCGCCTATGCCGAGCGCACCGTGCTAGTGGGGCTGGCGATCATGCTGTTGTCGGGTGTGTTGATCGGTCTGTTCAGCCTGTGGTTGATCAACCGCAACCTGATCCTGCCGATCCGTGGCTTGATCGACTACGTGACGCAACTGAGCCATGGTCGCTTTGCCGAGCGTGTTGCCAGCCGTCGTCAGGATGAGCTGGGCCACCTGGCCGCTGCCGCGAATACCTTGCGTGACTTTCTTGCCGAAACCTTCAGCCGTTTACAGCGCAGTGCTACCGACCTGGTCAGCGCCAGCGGCGAGTTGAATGCCATCGCCGGGCAGATGGCGACGGGCACCAATGATCAATTCAACCGAACCGACCAGGTGGCCACGGCCATGACTGAAATGTCGGCCACCGCCCAGGAAGTCGCGCGCCACGCCGCCAGTGCCTCCCGCGCGGCGGACGAGGCCGATCACTCGGCCCGCGAAGGCGGTGAAGTGATGAAAGTCACTATTGCCACCATCGGCCAGATGCGTAACGAGATCCTGAATACCGGCACCATCATCCGCCGCCTGGAAACCGACAGCGTGCGCATCGGCAAGGTGCTGGAAGTGATTCGCGGCATTGCCGAGCAGACCAACCTGCTGGCGCTCAATGCCGCGATTGAAGCTGCGCGCGCAGGCGAAGCCGGCCGTGGTTTTGCGGTGGTGGCCGATGAAGTGCGAAGCCTGGCGCAACGCACGGCGGCGTCGATCATCGAGATCAACGGGATTATCGAAGCGGTACAGACCGGCGCGGTGGATGCGGCTGAAGCCATCGTGAGTGGCCAGTCGTGCAGCGATGAGAGTGTGGAAAAGGTCACGCAAGCCGGTGCCATGCTGGCTCACATTACCCAGGCGGTGGAAGCGATCCGCGACATGAACCGCCAGATCGCCACGGCGGCCGAGGAGCAGACGTCGGTGGCGGAAGATATTTCGCGCAACATCACGCAGATCACCACCGTGGCCACGGCCAACCTCGATAACGTCAAGCGTACCGAAGCGGCTAGTCACAACCTACGTGGGCTGTCAGGTGAGTTGAATGAGGTGACGGCGCGCCTTGGCGCCTGATCAAACGGTCGGCAAGCTGAACGTGAACACGGTGCCGTGCTGCTCGGTAGTGGACACGCTCAGCTCACCACCGTGGGCATCGGCAATCTGCTTGACGATGTACAACCCCAGGCCGAGACCGGCTTGGGGCGCATCGGTAACTGGACGCGCGTAGGGCTGAAATAATCGCGGCAGGGCTTGTGCGCTGATCTGCCCCGGGTTTTTCACCGTCAGCGTGAACTGCGACTGCTCGACCCTTGCCGTGACTTCAACCGGGCCATCGTGACTGCCGTGGTGGATGGCATTGGCGACCAGGTTGGAGAGCAGTTGCGCCAGTCGCTCCCGGTCACCTTTGAGCCCTTGAAGTTCGCCGATATGCGCAACAATTTCGCGTTGTGGATGAACGCTCTGCACCTCAGACACCACATGTTGCAACGCAGCCTGCAAGCCCTGGCAATCACCCATGCTCAAGGGAATGCCGCTGCCCATGCGCCCGCGGGCGAAATCCAGCACGTCCTCCACCAGTTGCGCCGCGCGCCGACCGCTGGTGAGGATATGGCGCACAATCTTGTCAGTGGCGGGGTCGGGGTGTTTGCGCAGCAGTCGCTCAGCGCCGAAGTTTATGGCGAACAACGGGTTACGCAAGTCGTGCCCGAGCACCGCGATGAATTGTTCACGCAATTCGGCGGTGCCACGTTCTTCCTGCAACTCGGCTTCGGTTTGTTGCTGGCTTTCTTCGGCTTCGATCTGCAGCGACAGCACGCGTGCAAACGACTCCATAGTTGATTGGATGGTGCTGCTGCGCAGTGACGCGGGGTTGGGGTCCAGCGCGCAGATGGTGCCGAAGAAGCGCCCATCGGTGCGGAACACCGGTACGGAAATGTAGCTTTCAAACTGATAGATACGTGGCGTGTGGTGGTCGTGGTAAAGCGGGTCTTCGCTGGCTTTGTCGATCACCACGGACACGTGTGAACCGCGGATTTCGTGGCAGATCGTGGTGGTCAGGTCCAGCTCGCCTCCCACACCCAGGCCGAAACCCAGGTTGTCGAGCACCGCGCAGGCCGTCCAGGTGTCTTCCGTTACGCGAGCAACAGCGGCAAACCGCAGGCCGGTCATGTCACTGATCACCTTGAGCATGGCCGGTACAGCGCTGATACGCCCGATAGTGGCGATGTCGGCGGCTTTTTGCCCCATGTAACGGTCCCTGTTCGGGTGCAATGGCGTTATGCCTTGGCTGTAGCTTGAGAGTCTAACGGCCTTGTACTATGTGGGGGTAATTTCATTCGTCTCCAAGGCAGATTTCCTACGGTTTGCCGACGAGCGCCCACAAAAAACGCCACCCGAGGGTGGCGCTGTTTTGTTCAGAGGGTAATCAAGTGTCCAGCTTGTCTTCCAGCACAGCACCGGTCTTGGCATCGAGCTTCACTTCAAACTTCTTGCCAGCGGTGTCGGTCAAGTCAACTTCGTAGACCAGCACGCCGCTGTTGTTATGGTCCAACTCGGTGTCAGTGATGGTGGCACCCGCGTGTTTGGCCACGGCGGCAGCATTGAGTTTTTCGAAAGGCATCACTGCGCCGGACTTGACCAGGCCTTCAATCTGGTCTGGACGAACATCGGCCTGGGCCAGGCCAGCGGTCAGGGTCAGGGCGGTAGCGGCGAACAAAGCGGTCAGGGTTTTCATGATGTGTATCCTTCTGGTGAGCTGTTTAAGTGGGATCAGGTTAACCAGCGCAACTTAATTCACCCTTAATTATTTCAAGCGGTTGCGCAGTTTTTTCAATCCGTCACGCGCGGGGAATTTCATGCTGGAGGCTCACTTCAAAGGAGACTCGGCATGAAACGGTTAGTGAGTTGGATCTACGCCCCTGCATTCCTGCTGGGGTTTCTCGGTTACGGGCTTTGGCAGCCGGACAGCTTGATTCTGCTGTTCGTGATTGCGGTCGTGGTGTCATTCCTGGCAGAACAATGGTTGCCCTATGAACCGCAGTGGAATCGCAGCCTGGGCGATCGTCGGCGCGATACGTTGCACGCCCTGGTCAACGAAAGCCTGAACGCTGTGGGCTTGTTGATCCTGCCAGGGCTCACGGCGTTAGTGGCGTTTGAGGGCATTTGGCCGCGTGGCTGGCCGTTGTGGGAGCAACTGCTGATGGCCATTGTGCTGGCCGATGCCGGCATCACCTTGATGCATTACGCCAGCCATCGCGTCCGGCCGCTGTGGCGACTGCATGCGGTGCATCACAGCGTGCAGCGGCTCTATGGTTTCAACGGGTTGATGAAGCATCCGTTGCACCAGGTGCTGGAAGCCACGGCCGGTTTGCTACCGTTGATCCTGCTGGGCATTCCCTTGGACGTGGCCCAGTTGCTGGCGTTGGCCATTGCCCTGCAATTGCTGCTGCAGCACTCCAATGTGGACATGCGCCTGGGGCCGTTGCGCTGGGTGTTCGCCTGGGCACCGGTGCATCGGTTTCACCATATGAAATATGGCCGCGCCGGGGATGTGAATTTCGGTTTGTTCTTCAACCTGTGGGATTGGCTGCTGGGCACGGCGTATTACCGCGAACGCTATCGCATGGGGCCGGGGGATCTGGGGATTGGCAGTCGTCCGGACTTTCCGGTGGACTATGGGGCGCAGTTGCGTGATCCCTTCAAGGCGGTTGGCTTCAGCAAGGAGCCGTCACTGCCGGACGATTTACGTTAACAGTTGAACATCCAGCTGGCGCAATGAGGCGGCTGCCGTGACGCCAAACAGCTGCTTCATGGTTCGCGAAAAATGCGCCGAATCGGCAAACCCCGCACCGTGAGCCGCATCGGTCAGCGTGCCACCGGCAAGCGCCAGTTGCAGGGCGATGCGCAATCGTCGCCACAGCACCAAACGACGCACAGGTAAACCCAGTTGATGGGCGAACAGTCGCTCCAGTTGGCTCAATGACAGGTGCGCGGCTTGGGCCAGGGCCTGGGCTGATACTTTGCCGTCGAGTTGTTGATCCAGTGCGGTGAGGGCGCGCTCCAGACGTGGATCATCCAGGCTGCGCCGAGGGAGTCGGCGCAATGCCTCCAGGGACAGGTCCTGGTGCAGCAAAGGGGCGAGATCAAACACGGCCGGTTCGGCGTACAGCACCGAGACCTCACCTTGAGTCTCAAGAATGGCGTGGGTTTGTCGCGACGGGATAAACAGGCGATGGGCCGTGGTGACCTGGCCATCGAGGCTGATCGTGATCGGTGAACCTTTGGAGGCCATCAACTGATGGGCGTAGTGCGCATGGGGCGCGGTGCGCCCCAGCTCGCCGAGGATCAGGCCGTAGTCACGGCCCAACCATAGGCGGCCTGACCATTCGGCCTTCACTCAGTACTTATAGTCGTGCAGCAGGTCCTGCACGCTGGAGGACGGCCAGCGCTTGTAGAACTTCAGCAGTTCGGCGGCGCGGTTGGTGAAGATGCCATCCACGCCGGCCTTCATCACTTTGTCGAAGTCCACCGGCTCGTCCACGGTGTAGACGTGCACCAGCAGGCCCTTGTCGTGGGTCAGCTTGTTCATTTCCGGTTTGACCAGGTCCGAATAGCTCTGGTCGCCGTGGTCTGTCAGCTCAGCCGAGGGACCGGTGCCGATGGCGCCGAGGCTCTTGGCTTCGTCGACCCACTTTTCGAACTCGGCCGCGTCTTTCGGCTCTTGCTTGGCGTAGTAGGCGGCCTTGGTGGTTTCGCCGGATTCAGCAAATGTCTGCTTGTTCTTCGGCTCGATGCTGCCTTCACCCACCCACAGCAACAGGATCTTCGGGGTGTTGGGCATTTCTTTCTGCAGCTCTTTCAGGCTCGCCACTTCGAAAGTTTGCAGCACCACGCGACCCTTGCCCTGGCCGACGCCGGTGTTGCTCTTGCCCAGCTTGGAGCCGGCGGAGCTCAGCCAGCCTTTGTCGAGCAGCTTGTTCTTGAGGTCAGCTTCGATGCCCGGGAATTGCTTGGGCTCCTTGGTTTCGATGTACAGGCCGGGTTTGTGCTGTGGGTTGCCTTCGGCGATCTTGATGATGTCGTCCAGGCTCTGGATTTTCAGGCCGACGAAACCTGGACGTGCGCGGTCCGGGTAGGCGGCGTTGAACCAACTGCCGGCGTCGAGGGTTTGCAGTTCTTTCCAGGTGAACTCGTTGGCCGGGGCGTCCTTGCGATCAGGGAACTTGGTGGCCACGTCGGTGGTGCGCTGCAGGTTGTTGTCGTGCAGGGCGAACAGCACGCCGTCCTTGCTGCGCTGCAGGTCCATTTCCAGGTAGTCGGCACCCAGGTCGCGGGCGATCTTGTAGGCGGCAGCGGTGGACTCCGGTGCATCGTAGGACGCGCCACGGTGGGCGATCACGGCCGGGTACGGAATGCCTTCATTGGTTGCCAATTCAGCCGGGCTGATCGGATCGGCAGCCTGCGCTTGGCCAAGGCCGAGCATCAGAGCGAGCAGCAGGGCGCTCTTGGTAAACGTGACAGGCATATGCGAAGTCCTTTCGTGGAGGTAGCTTTGAGAAGGCCTCCTTTTTAACAATTGATTGCGAAAGGCGCTATCACCAAACCGACATTAACGTGCGCAGGCTTCAATTTTCTCGGATTTTTTGCCTGGCATTGCAGTATTCTTGCCCGAAGCTGCCCCATTAGAGGGCGGTACTTTCCGCCACGCGTGTAAACCATCTTTCCAGTCCCTGTGGGACTTTTCAGTGAGGTTTACCATGCGCATCACCTCCGAGCTTATCTGCCAGGCCGCCGACCAACTCCACGGTTTTGTTGGCCTCAACCGCAAGACAGGCCAGTACATCGTGCGTTTCAGCGAAGACTCCTTCGGCATGGACGTGGCCGATGACGGCATCATTCCCACCGCCGAATTCGTCTGGCTACCGGCCCCGGAGCAGACCATGACGCTGTCCCGCGAGCGCATCCAGTTGCTGCTGGACCAGAACATCGACGAGCGCATCAACATCACCGAGCCGTTGCGGGTGTATATGCGCCGGGTGGAGATTGCGCAGATCAGTGCGTTGCGCAGTCTGGTGAGCTAGCTCGCTTCAAAACTGTAGGCCCGTTCGACTTTGCATACCCGGGTCTGGAAGGCCGAGTACCAAGTGGCGCGCCCCTGTTCGCGCACCGCCTGGTGCTCGGCCTGCTGCTTCCAGGCCAGGATGGCCGCTTCGCTTTCCCAGTACGACACGGTGATGCCCAGACCGTCTTCCCGTGCGGACTCCACGCCGATGAACCCCGGTTGTTCACGCGCCAGTTCCAGCATGCGACTGGCCGCCTGGCCGTAGCCTTGATCGCCTTCGGTGCGCAACGAGCTGAAGATCACCGCATAGTAGGGCGGCGAAGGTGTGCGGGCGATCATGCGGACACCGCCTGACAAGCTTTGAGCAGGGCCATCGCCAAGGGCGGGGTAATACCTTGCAGCGCGGCGCGTTCGGGTTGGAAGAGGGTGGCGACGAAGAACGGGTGGTCGAGCAGTTCCACCGCGCGCAGGTCGCCGGTCGAATCATGGCCGCTGGGGATCAGGTCGCCTTCGAGCAAGGCATCGAGGAATTCGGGGTTCACGCCGTAACGGCAGCGATAACCTTCCTGCACATCCAGGGTGTCATAGGCCTCGGCGATCCGGGTGTAGGGCGCCAGGCGCACGCTGTCGGTGGCCTCCACCAGGGCACAGCTCAGTGGCGCGATCACGGCGCGCTTGGCCTGCGGCGCGAGTTCGCCATGCTCGGCATCCTTCCAGCCGAGGACATTGCGTGCGTATTCCAGCACGGCATGCTGAAAACCGCCGCACGTGCCGAGGAACGGTCGGCGTTGCTCGCGGGCAAACCGGATCGCCCGCATTGCGCCGTCAGTGTCGCGGTAAGGGCTGGCGGGGACGCACCAGAAACCGTCGAATTCATGCAGTGATTGGGGCAGGTTATCGGTGTCGAGCCACTGCACGTGAACCCTCAGGCCGAGGGTCTCGGCCGCCTGTTGCAGCGCCACGGGGATGGCCTGGTGGGCGATGACATCGGGGTTGTAATCGCCGATCAGGGCGAGGTGCAGAGGCGTGGTTTTCATCGTGTACATCCCATGGCTTGTGGTGTCCTGAGGCGCACTATAGATTGGCGTTCACGCAATCAATATTGGCGTTTTAGCACATGCTCAATGCAGTCACGCACTATTCAATTGACTACCCCGACTTATCGCTGATCCTCGCCCTGGTGCGCGGCGGCACACTCGCACGGGCGGCCGCGTTGTTGCGGGTGGACGTGTCCACGGTGTTCCGCGCGGTGCGGCGCCTGGAGGCGGCGCTGGGCCAGACGTTGTTCGAAAAAAGCCGCGCCGGCTACCTGCCCACCAGCCTGGCGAGCAACCTGGCGCAGCAGGCGGAACGCGCCGAGCAAGCGCTGGAGGCCGCGCGCATTGGTGTGGAGCAAGGTGGTGAGGTGATCAGCGGCACGGTGCGCCTGACCTGTACCGATTCTGTGCTGCAAGGCTTGCTGTTGCCGGCCCTGGCGCAATTCATGCCGCAGTACCCGGCGTTGATCCTGGAACTGAGTACGTCGAATGACTTCGCCAACCTCAGCCGCCGCGACGCGGATATCGCGCTGCGCCTGACTCGCACGCCGCCGGAGCATCTAGTGGGCCGGCGCCTGAGCAATGTGGCGTATCGGGTGTGCGCCAGTCCGGGTTTCGCCCAACAACACCAAGGCCGCGAGCTGGCAGACCTGCCATGGATCGCCCCGGATGACTTCCTGCCCGACCACCCCACGGTAGCCTGGCGCCGCGAGCACCTGCCCGGCGTGCGTCCCAGCTATCGCTGCAATAGCATGTTGTCGGTGACCGAACTGGTGCGTGCAGGGTTGGGGGTGGCGGCGTTGCCGGACTTTCTAGTCGGGGACCGCCTGCAACCACTGGGCCCCGCATTGGCGGGGCACGATACGGCGTTATGGTTGCTCACGCGCCCCGATTGTCGGGCGCTGCGCTCGGTGGTGACACTGTTTGACGAGCTGGGGCGACACCTGCGGTTGCCTTAGGTTTTTCGCACAAAATGCTCGTGCATTTCGCTAGTCAGGCTTTCGATATGCTCTGTCAGTTGCTTGGTCATTTCCGTCAGTCGGGTGTTCTGCTCCAGCAGCTCCAGCAACTGTTTGGTGGTCTGCGCGGCCTGGGCCTGGCGCTCGGTGTTGGCAATCGCCAGCGCTTCGCGGTGCTGGGCGTCGGCGTCTGACTGCGCTTTGTCGCGAGCGGCCTGACGCGTCTGGGCCAGCAGGATCAGCGGCGCGGCATAGGCCGATTGCAGGCTGAAGGCCAGGTTGAGCAGGATAAACGGGTACACGTCGAAATGCGTGACGCCGGTCATGTTCAGCACCACCCACAACACGACGATGGCGGTTTGCGCGCCGAGGAAGGTGGGCGTGCCGAAGAAACGGGCGAACGCTTCGGCCTTGAGGGCAAAGGTGTCATTGCCGAAGGTTGGCGCCAAGTGGGCATGGGGACGATGGAAGCGCAGGTGGTCGACGGCGGCGGTTTCGGTCTTTTCTGGGGTCATGGCGGGCTCGGATCGTTTGCTTGAAGACAAGCAAGCACTATAGACCGAGCCCCCAGCGCCCCGTATGAAGATCGGGTCAGTTGCCACCGCGCTCATTGGCGAATGCACTCACCGCCTGCACGGCCTCGCTGGTGCCTTCGCGGATCTGCAGGATTACCGTGCCCGCGCGGTTTGCCAGGTCGACCCCTTGCGCGGCGCGGTCGCGGGTGCCGTCCATACTGTGGATGGCCTGGCGGGTCTCCTCCTGAATCATCGCGATCATGCTGGAAATTTCCGCCGTTGAACCGCTGGTGCGGGCCGCCAATTGCCGTACTTCATCGGCCACCACGGCAAACCCGCGACCTTGCTCGCCGGCACGCGCCGCCTCGATGGCGGCGTTGAGGGCCAGCAGGTTGGTCTGGTCGGCGATGCCGCGAATGGTATTGACGATGGCGGTGATCTGCTGCGAGCGCTCGCCCAGCTTGGCGATCAGCTGTGAGGAGCCGTCGATGTCCGCCGCAATGTCGCGCATGCCACTGGCGGTTTGCTGGATCACTTCGGCGCCTTTTTCGGCGATGTCCCGGGTGTTCAGGGAGATGTGGTACGCCTGGGCCGCGCTGGCGGCGTCGGCGGTATGTTGTTGCACCATGGCGGTCACGTCCGAGGCGAACTTCACCACTTTGCACAGGCGTCCGCCGGCGTCGTACACCGGGTTGTAGTTCGCTTCGAGCCACACGGCCTGACCGTTCTTATCCACCCGTTCGAACTGGCCGCTGAACATTTCGCCCTGGTTCAGGCGCTTCCAGAAGTCGCTGTAGGTCGAGCTGCTGGCCACGGCCGCGCTGCAGAACATGCGGTGATGCTGGCCCTGGATCTGCGCCAGGGTGTAACCCATGCGCTGCAGGAAGTTGGCGTTGGCCGTGATAATGGTGCCGTCGAGGTTGAACTCGATCACTGCCATGGCGCGGCCGATGGCGGCCAGTTTGGCATTGGCTTCGCTTTCGGCCTGCAGGCGCGGCGTGACGTCCATGGCGTACTTCACCACTTTGATGACTTGACCTGCTTCGTCACGCACCGGGTTGTAGCTGGCCTCCAGCCAAACCGACTGGCCATCGCCCGCCACCCGTTCAAAGGTGCCGGACTGGAACTGGCCATTACGCAGGTTCGACCACAGCTGGTTGTACTCGGCGCTGCGGGCGAATGCGGGGGTGCAGAACATACGGTGGGACTGGCTCTCGATCTGCTCGGCGCGGTAGCCCATGGTCTGGAGGAAGTTGGCATTGGCTCGCAGCACAGTGCCGGACAGGTCGAATTCGATCACCGCCATGGAGCGCTCGATGGCATCCAGCAGGCTGGCCTGTTGGGCGATGGTGTGTTGCAGGGCGTTGATGGTTTTTTTATGGGCTTTAAATAGCATGTTCGGGGGCTCGGGCAAGCAAGCTTCTGGGTTTCCTTGGATATGCGCCTGCCCCCGTAAGGCATTCGCTATACGGTTGACTTGCTCATTGTCAGCTTCCTTGTACCGACAGCGGGGGTGGAACAACGGGTTCAGAGTGATCAGCCTGGCAAGAAGTTCGCCTCAGGGGCAGGACCTTTTTTGGGTAGCCGACAAGTGGTGGCATTATGCTTTCTCTTGGCGTGCAGGCATGAGGACTCAGACGAGGACTCGTAGGACAACCTCAGGCGGAATGAGCGATCACTGCTTCGCTGATGTTGACACGGTTACGCCCGGTGTCCTTGGCGGCATACAGCGCGCGATCCGCCGCATTCAGCCACATGGCGGCGTCGGTAAAGAAGGGCTGGAAATCAGCCAGGCCGATGCTCAGGCTCACGCGCAATTCAGGGATCTGCGGGTTGCGGTAATTGCTGAAGGTCTCGCGCATGCGTTCCATCACCTGTGCCGCCTCTTCCAGCGGAACTTGCGGAAGAATCACACAGAATTCATCGCCACCGTAACGCCCGGCCAGGTCGTTTTCACGCAAGTTGCGTCGCAACTCCAGGCTCAGTTGACGCAGGACCGCGTCGCCGACGATGTGGCCGTGGGTGTCGTTGATCTGCTTGAAGTGATCGATATCGATCAACGCGATGGTGGCATGGCTTTGCTGCTGTTGGCACTTATGAAATTTAAGGTGCAGCAAGTCTTTCCATGAGCCGTGGTTCAGCAGACCGGTGAGGCTGTCGGTTCGGCTGAGGGCGCTGAGTGCGCGTTTGTGTTCCGACAACTTAATCGCCAACTGATAGCAAACCGTGCCGATGGCCATGGGGTAGAGCGTCAGCATCGGCAGGCAGGTGTAGACCTGTGTGAGGCTGACGTTGGGGTTGAATTTGATGCCGAAAAACGCACAGGCGACCCCGACACCGGCCACTTGCGCCAGCAGCCCACGCAGGAACAGCCGCTTGCCGCCCGCCGCCACGTTGTTCATGGTCATCATGGAAAGGATGGTAACGGTTGTCAGTGGTGTGAACTGCGTGGCGGCGGCCCAGAACCCGCCGAACAATGAGTCGTACAGCAGATTGCGTTGCTCAGCCTGGTAGGGGAATTGCGAGCGCGCTGAGAGTTGGTAGGCCACATGTGCCCAGGCGAAACCGTTGAACAACAGGAATGCCCAGACCCACCCCGGCATTGCGAGCGGATAAAGAGCGCCTGTGACACTGATGCAGCCAATGCCCAAGCCGATAATCCTTGGCTTGTAGATACGTCTGGCAAATGAAAGCCCTTTGCCTCGTCTGTTTTCCATAAATTCCTGGAGCCGTTTTTTCTGCAGGTGCGGCAAAGTGCGTCAGCGGGTTGAACCGTTGATCGGATAATAATTGTGAATATTGTCAGTTATTCGCGTGGGAATAATCAGTGTCCTTCCAAGCCATTTGCTCAGGACAGCGTGCGAATACGTCAAAAACGACCTGGAATGTCGTTCACACAACAGGTTTTTACGGCTGCCGGGGCGACGTGACTTCGTAGCCGGCCAGGAACAGGTCGATAGCCGATTCGATCACACAGGCCTGACTGGCGGCGTCCAGGACTGGTTGGCCCAGGGTAATCTGCGGCCAGAATGCAAACGCCTTGAGCAGGCTCTGGATCTGGTGGGCGGCAAATGCCGGGTCGCTGCAATTGAGCCGGCCATCGTCCTGGGCGGCGCGTACCCATTGGGTAAAACCTTCTTCGCGCTTGCTCAGGCGGGTGACCATGTCTTGCGCGCGCTCCGGCGAATGGATGGTGGCGGCGATGGCGACCCGGGCCAGGTCGAGGAAATTGGCATCCGCCATCATCTTCATCTTCGCTTCCAGCAAGCCGCGCAATTGTTCGCGCAGCGGGCGGTCGCTGGCGTAGCTGACGTCGAGCTGCGCAACGCTGCTGGCCCAGAGTTGATGGAGAATTTCGGCGAACAACTCTTCTTTGCTGGGGAAGTGGTTGTACACCGTGCGCTTGGAAACGCCGGCGGTGGCGGCGATCTTGTCCATGCTGGTCACCTCGAAACCGTTTTCGCGAAATTCAGCGATGGCCGCGGCCACGATGGCTTCGCGTTTACGGTCGGTAAGGCGTTGAGGGGCAGTCATGGAGGGCGCTCGGTTCGTCAAGGAAAGTTACACTCTGTAGTTTACTTGCTGTGTATTTTGTTGCAATCTTGAAACTACACTGTGCAGTGTAATTCAAGAGCGGTCTGTAGGAGTCACCTGTAAATGGCCACGATTTCGTCCCGCGTTGATTCTTCGCCGGCAGCGCCCAAGCAAGACCAAGGGCACTTCAGCAACGATGCACCCGTGCAGCAGGGTGGCTTCGGCAAGACCTTGCGTATTTTTTGGAACATGCTGTTCAACAAGCCGCGCACCACGCGGCCGGTAGGACAGATTCCGGTGCAGCCGCTGACCCGCGAGCAGTTGCTGGCGGCGCCGGATCACAGCGTATTCCGTCTCGGGCATTCCACCGTTTTACTGAAAATGCGCGGCAAATTCTGGGTGACCGACCCGGTGTTCGCCGAGCGTGCGTCGCCGTTCAGTTGGGCCGGCCCCAAGCGTTTCCACCAACCGCCCATCAGTCTTGAAGAGCTGCCGCCGTTAGAAGCGGTGATTCTTTCCCACAACCATTACGACCACCTGGACCGCAAGGCTGTCGTCCAATTGGCCAATAAGACCCGCTACTTTCTCGCGCCGCTGGGCGTCGGGGATATCCTGGTGAAATGGGGCGTGGACGCCAGCAAAGTGCGGCAACTGGATTGGTGGCAGGGCACCGAAGTGGATGGCATCCGGTTTGTCGCCACACCAGCGCAGCATTTTTCCGGGCGGGGCCTGTTTGATGCCAACCAGACCTTGTGGTGTTCCTGGGTGATGATCGATGGTGCTCGACGGATTTTTTTCAGCGGCGATACCGGTTACTTCGACGGTTTTAAACGTATCGGCGAACAGTACGGCCCGTTTGACCTGACGCTGATGGAAACGGGTGCTTACAACGTCGATTGGCCGCACGTGCACATGCAACCTGAGCAAACCCTGCAAGCGCATATCGACCTCAAAGGCCGCTGGTTGCTGCCGATTCACAACGGCACCTTCGACTTGGCGTTCCATGCATGGCATGAACCGTTCGACCGCATTATGGCCCTGGCCTGGGAGCGTAACGTGTTTATCACCACACCGCAGATGGGGCAGGCGTTCAGCTTGCACCAGCCTGACCGAGGGTATGCGTGGTGGCTGGAGGTAGAAACCCAAGGTGCAGAGGAGCGCCTCGCCAACTGAAGTAAGAGGCGTCGGAAAAAGGAGTTTTCAAGCTGTTTCAGAGCTGCGACAGACGCCAGCCAAGGGTGCGATGATCCCCGGAAAGTCATTTCTCGGGGGCGGATTTTATGGACGGTAGATGTCAGAAATATTGGCATGCAGGTATGACTTGCCCGACGGGCCAACCTGCTCCTGTTCTCGCTGAACGTTCAGGCCTGGCGACGATAGCCAACAATCATGCGAGCCCTAAAGGGATCGATTTCGGCGTCGAGCCCCTGGCTCGTGAAAACCCTGGGCGAAGCGTCCCCGTTCCAGGATATGACGTTCCGAGTCTTCCCCTGAAACCCTTGCGGGACCCATCGCTTTCATTGATTGCGTTGAGTGGAGTCGATCCTTCCGGGCCGGTGATGGTTGAAGTCCCCCTAGTAGAAAACAACACGGCCTTCACGGCGGATCACGCGCTGGGCGGCAGGCGCGTGGGGTTTGCCGAGCGGTTTGTAGATGACCACGAACATGAGCGGATCGAGCACAACTCATCCTTTCTGAGAGCCTTGGACATATTGCGTCGATCCGGAGCTGAGCTGATACCGGTGGCTGCCCACCGGGCCAATCACACCCTTCACACCCGCAACGAAATCGATGAGCTGGTGCGTGCATTCCGACTGGATGCCCTGGTATCCGACAGCCGCAGCAGCGCCTTCCACAGCGCGTGCTGGAGTGGCTACCCAGGGTTTGGCACGCCGCTCGAGGGTGGCGCGACGCTGTGGTTCTACGGTGCACGATGGGCGAAGGATTGGCTGCCGGCTTTGGTGCAGGGGTATCAAAACGGACGCCGACTGATGGACCGGCAGGACGAGCCACCCGCAGCGCTGAACTATCCCACACGGTGAGTCGCCCGCGTCGCGCAGCCAATGAGGAGTGGAGTTTTTAGACTGGCCACGGATCAACATTGGTCCTTCTTCATCTCTTACTCCTCAAGAGGTCTTATGTTAGGTATCGCATCTGTAGGGATCGCATATGGCATGGGCTCCATGGTCCGGCAAGTCGTACAGTCCTTCGCTGGAGGCTACTTACCCGTTGCTTCAAAACCCTTGCCCGCCGGTACTGAGTACCTCAGTGTCAACGAGCTAAGCAGGCAAATGGCCCTCCCGGGCGGGCTTACTTCGGCCGATCTGGTCACTCATCTGCAGGAGCGGATTCGCAGGCTGGATCCGCAACTGAGCGCTGTCATTGAGCTCAACCCCAAGGCGCTTGAAACCGCACGTGAGCTGGACCGTGAACGGTCCAGCGGCAACGTGCGCGGGCCGCTGCATGGCATTCCCATCTTGCTCAAGGACACGATCGAAACCGAAGGTATGCAAACCAGTGCAGGCGCGTTTGGGTTGGTCGGTGCAACGGCCGGTAAGAACGCCCCGTTGGTGGACTACCTGATCAAGCAGGGCGCAGTGATCCTCGGTAAAACCAATATGACTGAAATGGCTGGGTTCCGTGGGGGGGCCGATGGCTGGAGTAGTCGAGGCGGGCAAACCCGTAACCCTCATCAAGCGGATGCCGACGTGGGAGGTTCCAGTTCCGGTTCCGCCGCAGCGGTTGCTGCTGGCTTCGCGCCTTTGGCGGTGGGTGCGGAAACCAATGGCTCGATCATTGTGCCGGCAGCACGCAACGGTATTGTCGGGTTCAAGCCTACTGTTGGGCTGCTGGACCGTAACGGGATTATTCCGGCGAGCCATCACCAGGACACACCGGGCCCGATGACGCGTTCGGTGTTTGATGCTGCGTTGATGCTCAATGCCATGTCAGGCAGTGATCCTAAGGACCCGGCAAGTGTAGGAGCGCCCCAAGGTATCGATTACACGCAGTTGCTGGTACCGGGGGCCTTGAAAGGCAAGCGTATCGGCTACCCTGCCACGTTCTCCAAAGATGGCGAAACCCTATCAGTGGAGAACAGCCCGCAGTTCAATCGGACACTGGACGTGCTTCGCGAGCAAGGCGCGGTGTTGGTGCCGGTCAACCTGCGCCTGGCCGATACCTCACGCTACGACGAACTGTTGCTCTCGGATGTGAAGGAAGAGCTGAACACCTACCTGGGCAAGCGCTCGGGGTTGCCGGTCAGGTCGCTGACTGAACTGATCCGGTTCAACGATTTACGTGACGGCAGTGAGACGGATCATCAAGCTGTGCTAAAGGAGATCGGCGCCTCAACGCTGACGCCAGAGGAACGCAAGCCACTGTGGGACGCGCTGATCCAGGATTTCAGAAGCACGATCGATGGCCCGATCAAGGCAGAAAACCTGGACGCGATGGTGTCGGATTTCGACACCAACAGTTACTTCGGTGTCGCAGCGGCCGGCTATCCGGGAATTGCCGTACCGTCTGGCGTCGATGAGGAGGGCCTACCCACCAGTGCCCACTTCTTCGGTACCCAATGGGCCGAACCCATCTTGCTGGCAGTGGCCCATGGGTATGAGCAGGCAGCTCAGGTAGCGGTTAAACCGGAACTTTGACGCCGTAACGTGCCGCTGGGGAGCGATGTGACAGGTTGGGCCCCAGGGCCAGGCGTGCTGTTTCATAGGCATCCCAGTCCAGGCGGTCGGGCAATGAGGGGATTGTCACCTTCTCACCCTGGGCAAGGCCTGCCAGCGCGGCATCCACCAGATTTTCCGTGGTCATGACGATGGTGTCGGGGAGGTTGTTCACTGGTAGTCCCGCGACATTCCAGAACTCGGTGGCGGTGGCGCCGGGCAGCACCACTTGAACACTGACACCTTTGTCGCTCAGTTCATGGTCGAGGGATTCGCTGAACGCCTGCACAAAGGCCTTGGTGCCGCTGTACACACCATTCAACAACTTAGGCGCGAGCGCGACGATTGAGCCGATGTTGATCAGGGTGCCACGACCCTGGGCAACGAAATTGGTCGCGGCAGCTTTTGCCAGGCGAGTGAGCGCGAGGACATTGAGCAAGATCATGGCGTCCATCTTGTCCGCGTCCGAGGCCAGCAGTGACGCCGTTGCACCGACGCCGGCGTTGTTCACCAGCAGGCTGATGCGGCTGTCTTCAAGCAGAATCTGTTCAATGCGCGACAGGTCGGCAGGCAAGTTGAGGTCGGCCGCCACCGTCTGGATGTCCCGTTGGGTCTCGGCTTTCAGTCGGGCCGCGAGTTGGTCCAGTCGTTGCTGGTTGCGTGCCACCAGAATCAGGTCGTAACCCTGGTTAGCCAGGCGGTCGGCATACACAGCGCCAATCCCGGACGAAGCGCCAGTGATCAGGGCGAAACCTTTGGATTGAGTCATTGCAGTTGCTCCAGAAGGGCCGGGGAAGGGCGGCCTTGTTGGAACCAAGATTATGGGTGTAATGTATTGGCTGCAATGTCGTATATCCCTCCTTTTGGGACGTGAGGTCTCGCCATGGTATCTATTGGTATTCTGCTGTTTCCCGGGTTCCAGATGCTCAGCCTGGGCACCAGTACCGTGTTCGAATTTGCCAACTTTGAGTTGGACCAGCCGTTTTATCGCGTGGACCTGTTATCGGAACACGGTGGGCCAATCAAAAGCTCCATGGGCTTCGCCATCGATACCGTGCCCTTCGGCCAACAGCACTACGACACATTGCTGGTGGTGGGAGACAACGAATTGCTGAAAGCCACGCCCGGGATGCTGACCTACTTGCAGCAAGCCATGTTTACCTCGCGTCGCGTGACATCGGCCTGCACCGGCTCCTTTTATCTGGCCGCCGCGGGGTTGCTGGAGGGCCGCAAAGCGACGACCCATTGGTACCACGCCCACACGTTTCGCCAGGCCTACCCGAATGTACGGCTGGAGGAAGACCGGATCTTCACCGTCGATGGTCCGCTCTGGACCTCCGCCGGCCTGACCGCCGCCCTCGACCTGGCCCTGGCACTGGTCGAGCATGACCTGGGTGTTGAGGTTGCACGCGCAGTGGCGCGTAAATTGGTGGTCTACCATCGCCGCGCAGGTGGCCAGTCGCAATTCTCCGCACTGCTGGAAATCGCCCCCAAATCCGACCGCGTGCAAACCGCATTGGTCTACGCCCGACAACACTTGCAGGCCGATCTCTCAGTAGAGCAGTTGGCTGAAGTCGCCCACTTGAGCCCACGCCAATTCAGCCGATTGTTCCGTGCCGAAACCGGCCAGTCACCCGCCAAGGCTATCGAGCGGTTGCGCATCGAGGCAGCCCGCCTGTTGCTTGAGTCTGGCGATCACTCCATCGATATCATCGCCCGCGAGACCGGCTTCGGCGACCCGGAGCGCATGCGCCGCGCCTTCCTAAGGGCCTTTGGCCAACCGCCGCAAATGATGCGTCGGGCGCTGCAACTGCAGGCTTGAAGCTCTATGTACCGCTAGGTTCAAGTGGTGCCGACGTTGCCCCTATCAAGCGAGAGAGGATGCCTTGCGCCACAGGCTCCGGTTCTTCGGTGTCGAACCGGCGCACACTCATCCCCCATCCCGGCGCAAACCCTGGGAAGAACACCAACCCTTCAGCTTCCAACCGAAACGCCAAGGCCAGGCGGGTTTCATCACCCACGTCATATTGGTTTTCAAACTGTTGAACCGCCTCAACCGCCACTCCGGCCTGGTGAGCCAGGTCTTCCCGGCTCCAGCCCAAGATCGCGCGGGCCTGCACGCTGTGCTTGGCGGTGAATTGATGCAGGACGATCTGCTGTTCTACGAAAGAGCTCATTGCCAGAGAGGACATGGGTTTTCTCCAGGTTCGACGGGGGAGGGCAAACTATACTGTGTTTTTGTACAGTTGTTTTGACCGCTCATCAACTGGATTCTCGAACATCCACTATTCCACCCCTGGCGCCTCCCGAATGATCAGGTGGTCGAGGTTCTCGATGTTCGCGCTGAATACCCCAAACGTCTGCTCGGGATTCCTTTTGCTCGGCACCTGTTGCAGCTTCGGCGTCACCCCGTAGAAGAAGCAGTACAACGCTCGCTCACTGTCTACTGCTGCCTTGATCTGCTCTAAAAACGCTTTGCGCTTGCGATAGTTCTCTATGAGCTTTTTGCTCAGGTAGACGTTGACCGAGTAGGGCTTCTTGTCGAGCCACACTTTCTTTTCGAAATCGATGCGAAAGCTACTGGTGTAGTCTTTGATTTCTTTGATCTTGCCCCAGTAGATCAGGCCCTTGTTGTCTTGCAGGTATTCGATCTTCTTGAAAAACGTCCAGTAGCTCGCGGTGTGGTCACCGATCTTCAACGGCATGGACTTGAGCTTGTCCTTGTCGTCGATGTTGGACACGAAACATTCCACCGGGTGGGCGAACACGCTGGTTTTGTCTGGAGTGCTGTCGTTGGGGCTATGGGATACAGAGCTTCGGTTTGAAGGCACTTTCAGTGGATCGTATGGGACGTTTCCCTCTGTACTCACAACTGGTGTCTTGCGTTCGTACTGACGAGGGGTGAGGACAAACTCCGATGGGAAATTGTCCTCACGCTCGTCGTCATTTTCATCTGTCGCGGTTTTATGGCTACTGGTGTAACGACAACCCTCTATATGCCGGGTGCTGGTCTTGTTCTTGAAATGCGGCGTGCGCAGGTAATTGACGTTTTTGGCGTTGAAGGTGCTCAGTGCGTTGCTGGTATCAAACGCCGCACGACATTCATCATTAGGGCAGAGGAAGCTGTCCTCGTCTGAGTCGAAGTCGGTTGTTTCGTCGAAATTCAGGTCTCGTACGTCGTAGATCGACAACTTGTCATCGAGACTCAGGCTGTAGGCCGTGTCGAATTTCATCGGGCTCGGGTCCGTGAGAGGTTTCGCTATTAATAGCGGGATCCAGCGCAAATATCAGCAAGAACCTGCAACCCTTCGCCCGCTCAAGAAACACAGCGTTCCACCGACCGCAGTCAGTGCCCCCAATGCATAGAACATGCTGGCCGGCGCCGCATTGATCAGCAGATAGCCGCAAATCACCGGGCTCATCGCCCCTCCAAACGCGGCCAGGTTCTGCGCGCCGTAGTAACTGCCGCGCAGTGCATCCGGCGCGATGGTGTCGATAAACAGGAACTCGGAGGGGTAGATGATCATCTCGCCGAGGGTGAATACGAACATCGCCAGGCACCAGGTGAGCAGGCTGTCCGCGAGGCTGAAACCGATCAGTCCGGCGATGAACAGCAGCGTGCCGAGCACAATCCAGTAGCGCAGTTGTTCACGCTTCAGAAAGCGGCCGATCTGGTACTGCATCAGAATTACGGTAATGGCATTGCACGCCAGCACCGCAGACAGAATCTTCAGCGCCTCTGCGGGCTTGTAGGCCACCAGCAAGAACTGCGACAGATACAGGGTGTAGCGCCCATGGACAATGGTGCTCAGCAAGCTGCCGCTGGTGAACAGGATGAGTGTGCGGTCGCTGCGCAACGTGCGCAGGGTGGTGAGAAAACTCAAGGGCTTGTTGCTGTCATCCCGTTGGGTGGGCGGAATGCCGATCATCAGGAACAGGCTGCCAAAGGCGATCGCACTGGCAATCAGGAACGGTGCCAGTTGCATGTGGCCGGCGATCACCACGCCGACCATCGGGCCTGTGGCGTAGCCGACGTTGGTCAGGGTGTAGCGCAGGGAAAACACCTTGGCACGGTCACCCACCGGCAGGTTCTCGCTGATGATGGCTTTTGAGCCAATCAGGAACAGCGCCGACGCCGCTTCGGTGATGACCAGGGTCAGGGTGGTGAGGTAGAGGTTGCTGGCAAAAGTCAGCAACAGAAAACCGATGGAGCTGGAGAGCATGGCCAGGATCAGCAGCTTGCGCTTTTCCAGGCGGTCGATGATGTAGCCGCCGTACAGGCCCAGCAAGGTCGCGATAAAGACGGCAATGCCCATCAGCAGGCCGATGTCCTGCTGGTTCAGGCCAAGGCGGGTACTCAGCAACAGGGCCAGCAACGGGCTGGTCATGGCGCGGCTGACCACGATGGTCACCGAGCAGATCATCAGGCGGCGGATTACTAGGGAGTAGGTGGCCACGGTGGGGCAGATGTCCTTATTCGATCAAGTGCACACATTCCGTGTAGGAGCCGGCTTGCCGGCGATGGCGTCCGTAAACTCGCTATCGCCGGCAAGCCGGCTCCTACAAGGTTGTGGGTTACTGGCCGGCGTTGATGGAGATTTTTTCTACGGCGCCTTGCTCCAGGTCCCACTTTTTCAGGATCTTGCCGTAGGTGCCGTCATCAATCATGCCCTGCAACGCTTCACTGATCGCCGTGACCAATTCCGTGTTGCTCTTGTCAATCCCAAGCCCCGTGAATTGCTTGGAAATCGCCAGGCCCACCGGCTTGTACTTGCCCTTGTCCAGCGACATCAAGTAGGGAATGGTCTCGCTGCCCTGCATCGCGGCATCCAGGCGATTCTGCTGCAACTGCGCCCGCGCATCCGCCGAACCTTCGGTGCCGATCACCACGATCGCCGGCTTACCCGCCGCCTCGCAGTTTTCCTTGCTCCATGCGGCAATTTCCGACGGCCAGGTGGTACGGCGGCTGGTGCCGACTTTTTTACCGCACAGGTCAGTCAATTCCTTGAGGTCTTCACGCTTGGCCAGTGTGTAGAGCTGCGGGCCGCTGGTGAAGTAGTCGATGAAGGTCACGGCCTTCTGGCGTTCGGCGGTGTCGGACATGCCCGACAGCACGATGTCCACGCGCTTGGTGGTCAAGCCGCTGAGCATCTGCTCGAAGCCGGTTTCCTGCCACTTGATCTTCACGCCCAGGCGCTCGGCCAGGGCGTTGCCCAGGTCAAAGTCCAGGCCGGTGATCTTGTTGGTGGCCGGGTCCTTGAAATCCATCGGCGGATAGTTCGGCACGATGGCCGCGCTGATCTCGCCCTTGTCCTTGATTGTCGCCGGCAATGCCGCGAAAACAGCGGAGGAGGCCATCAGGCCTGCGAGCAACGTTGGGATAAACAATTTTTTCATGGGGGCGTTCTCGTTTGTTTTTTAGTTAAGTGCGAACGGCAGAAATAAAGCTTTGGGTACGCGGGTTTTGTGGGCTTATTAGAATTTCTTCCGGGCTGCCGGCTTCCACAATCTGGCCGGCATCCATAAACACCATGCGGTTGGAGACTTCACGGGCAAAGCCCAACTCATGGGTGACCACGATCATGGTCATGCCGGTGGTGGCCAGATCGCGCATCACCGACAGCACTTCGCCTACCAGCTCCGGGTCGAGGGCTGACGTGGGCTCGTCGAATAACATCAACTTGGGGCGCATGGCCAACGCGCGGGCAATCGCTACCCGCTGTTGCTGGCCGCCGGACAATTCCACTGGGTAGGCATTGCGCTTGTCCGCCAGACCGACGCGGGCCAGCAGCTCCAGCGCGTCTTCGATGGCTTCCTTGGGCGAGCGCTTGAGCACCTGGCAGGGGCCTTCGATGATGTTCTGCAATACGGTCATGTGCGGGAACAAATTGAAGCGCTGGAACACCATGCCGGTGGCCAGGCGCTGGCGGGCGATCTGCGATTCGTTCATCTCATGCAGCTTGTTGCCGACGACGCGGTAACCCACCAGTTCGCCGTCGACCCACAGCCCGCCCTTGTCGATTTTTTCCAGTTGGTTGACGCAACGCAGCAGGGTGCTTTTACCGGACCCCGACGGGCCGATGATGCACATCACTTCGCCTTGCTCGACCTCGATATTGATGTCGCGCAGCGCGTGATACTGGTCGTAATACTTGTTCAGGTTGACGGCCTTGACGATGCTTCTCATGGGGCAAATCTCCTCAACCCAGACTTACGAACGCTTGCCGGCGCCGCGGGCAAAACGACGCTCGAGGCGGCTTTGACCAAATGAAAGAACAGTCACCACCGCCAGGTACCAGATGCCGGCCACGATCAGCAGCTCCATGACCCGCGCGTTGGCGTAGTAAATGTTTTGCGCGTTGTGCAGCAGCTCCGAGTACTGGATCACACTGGCCAGGCTGGTCATTTTCACCATGCTGATGAACTCGTTGCCTACAGGCGGAATGATCACTCGCATCGCCTGCGGGAGAATGATCCTACGCAACGCCTGCAGGCTCGGCATGCCGATGGACTTGGCGGCTTCATACTGGCCGGTATCGACCGACAACAGGCCGGCGCGCACCACCTCGGCGGTGTAGGCGCCCTGGTTGATGCTCAAACCGAGCAGGGCGGCCACGAACGGCGTCATCAGGTCGACGGTGTCGATGCTGAACAGGCCGGGAATCGCGATCACTGGGAAAATCAACGCCAGGTTGAACCAGAGCAGCAGTTGCAAAATCAGCGGCGTGCCGCGAAACAGCCAGGTGTAGGTGATGGCCACATAACGCAGGATCGGGTTGGCCGACATGCGCATGATCGCCGTGATCACCCCGATCACCACACCCAGTGCCATCGCCAAAATCGACATGACAATGGTGTTCACCAAGCCCCAGAGGATGGCCTCAGACGTGAGGAACTGACCAATGTAGGACCATTCGATCTGGCCGTTGGCAAACGCACGCAACAGCGCGGCCAACACGATCACGATCAAGGTGGCAAAAAACATCCGCCCGTAATAACGACGCGGCACGTGTTCGTACTGCGTGATATCGAACTGGTTCTCGGACAACTTGCGCTCGGCTTCCAAGCGCTCTGCCGGGGTTTGGTTCATGGTGAATCTCCAAAACTTACAACGCTCTAACTACTGTACGCGGTCCAAATGTGGGAGCTGGTTTGCCTGCGAAGACGCCAGCCCGAACACCGCAGATTTAAATCCGGAACCCCTGATAACTCTCTGCCCACTGCTGTTGAGCCGCTAATGCGGACTTCAACCGCCCAATCTGCTCCCGAACCCGCTCCGGCGCCGTCCCACCCCACCCACTGCGCGCCGCAATCGCCGCTTCCAGTGTCAGGCAGTCGCGCACTTCGGGTGTGAGCCGAGCATCCACCTCCGCCAACATCGCCGGCGAGGCTTCCCACAACTCAATCTCATGCTTCTCACAGGCCTGTACCAGCGCGCCGGTGATCTCATGGGCCTCTTTGAACGGCACACCACGGGTCGCCAACCAATCCGCCACCTCGGTCGCCAAGGTAAAGCCCATCGGCGCCTGACGCCGCAGCTCTTCCACTTGCACCTTCATGGTCGCAACCATTCCCGCCATCGCCGGCAACACCAGCAGCAACGTATCCACACTGTCCAACACGCTGTGCTTGTCTTCACTCAAATCACGGTTGTACGACAGCGGCAGCGACTTGAGCGTCGACATCAACCCGGTCAGGTTGCCAATCAAGCGCCCAGCCTTGCCCCGCGCCAATTCGGCAATGTCCGGGTTCTTTTTCTGCGGCATGATCGAACTGCCAGTGGCGTAGGCATCATCCAGCACCACCCAGCGAAATTGCCGCGACGACCACAGGCAAAACTCCTCGGACAGACGCGAAATATTCACCCCGAGCATGCCCGCCACAAACAGAAACTCCGCCACATGGTCACGGCTGGCGACGGCGTCGATGGAGTTTTCGCACGGCCCGGTGTAGCCCATTTCCTTGGCCGAATGCTCCGGCTGGCGCGCAATCGCAGAACCCGCCATCGCGGCAGCGCCCAAAGGCGACAAGGCCGTGCGCGCATCCCAATCCACCAGACGTTGCACATCCCTCAACATCGACTGCGCGTGAGCCAGCAAGTGGTGAGCGAACACAATCGGTTGCGCCTGCTGCAAATGGGTAAAGCCGGGGCAGATGCTCTCGATATGCTGCTCGGCCTGCTCCACCAACGCCTGCTGCAAACCCAGCACCTCGGTGGTGATGGTGCGCGCATGGTCACGTAGGAAAAGACGTAGATCGTTGGCGGTCTGGTCATTACGCGAACGCCCGGCGCGCAACTTGCCGCCCAAGGCGCCCAGGCGCTCGGTCAATACGCGTTCGATAAAGGTGTGTACGTCCTCGTCATCCAGGGTCGGGTGCAAGCGGCCGGCGGCGAAGTCATGGCCGATCTGGTCCAGGGCTTCGAGGGTGCGCAGGGTCTCCGACTCATCGAGCAACCCGGCGCGCTGCAACTCACGGGCATGGGCACGGGAGCCGGCCAGGTCGTAGGGCGTCAGGCGAAAATAGCGCTCGGGGCAACGCGACAACGCGGCCAGTGCAGCAGACGGGCCGGTCTTGAAACGAGCGCCCCAAAGGCGGTCGGTGGGCTGGGACATGGGTATTCCTCACGCTTGTTTTTAGAAGAGTCGGAGGCAGTAAAAATAAGGTTTCAACTAGACTGAATCAGCGTCTGACGCGCCGTATTCAAGGTTGCCAAGGGCGGATGTTTATGTTCATTATCGCCGCCTGGCTATGTTCAAGGACTGGGTTGAAGCCTGTTGAATATGGCACTTGAGGTCAACGCGTATTATGGAAACTCCACTTTCCACTTCTGGAAACCTGCCGCCAAAACCCGGCACAAGACCGCCCCTGCAGTTGAGCGGGCTGGACTTCAAATTGCTGCGCGTGTTCATGGCCGTGGTCGAAGCGGGCGGCTTCAGTGCCGCGCAAAACGAGCTGAACGTGGGGCTCGCGGCCATCAGCAAACAAATCTCCGACCTCGAGATTCGCATCGGCATGCGTCTGTGCACACGGGGCAGGGAAGGGTTCGGGCTGACCGAAGAAGGCAAGTTGGTGTATCAGGCATCCATCGAGTTATTTACCTCGGTGGACAGTTTTCGCGACAAGCTTAGTTCGGCGCAAAACGAGCTTATTGGCGACCTTAGTGTGGGCGTTATTGATAACACCGTCTCCGATGTTAATTCCCCGCTAATTGCCGCGTTGGGGAAATTACATAGCGAATCGCCAAAGATTAGATTGCGCCTACACGCCTCGCAACTGGACGAAGTTGAGCGCGGCGTGGTGGAGGGACGCTTGATCGTAGGCATCGTGCCGGTGTACCAGCGCCGCGAAGAATTCGATTATTTTCCGCTGTATGAAGAAAAGGCCCACGCCTACTGTGCCGTAGGACACCCACTCTTCGACGCGAACGACATCACGCCCGAGGTCTTGCGACAATACGAAGGGGTGAACCATCGGTATGCGATCCACCGCGACAAGGCCAACTTCGTCAACTATGACAGCCAGTCCGCGTCGGCCTCACAAGTCGAAGCCGTCGCGATCCTGATCCTTACTGGCCGTTTCCTCGGCTTCTTGCCCGAACACTACGCTATGCCCTTGGTAAGAGAAGGGCGCCTGCGCGCACTGTGCCCGGAGCACGTTCACCTGAGCACCGCCTTCAACCTCATCCTGCGCCACAACGCCCCGCGCAGCCCGATGGTAAAAGCCTTCGCCACAGCCCTGGGCGTAGACCTCAAAGCCTCTGTCTGATCAACCTGTGGTGAGCGGGCTTGCCCGCGCTGGGCTGCGCAGCAGTCCCAATAAAAACGCCGCATGCTGTCAGACAGAATGCGGCGTTTGGTTTTAGGGCCGCTACGCGCCCCAGCGCGGGGCAAGCCCGCTCACTACAATGGTCAGCGCAGCACTTTCGCCCGCTTCTTCTTCGCATGAAAATGCCGAAAATGCGCATCCTGCGCCGCCGCCAACAACTCCCGATCCCCACGCGTATCGCCCCAGGCCCGCAGCCGATATTCGCCCAAATCCCCATACACCGCTTCAAGTCGCAGCACCTTGTTCTCACAGCGGCAGTTGTTCCCAGTGAGCTTACCGGTCAACACCCCGTCGACCACCTCCAGCTCAGTCCCAATCAACTTGATCCCGAGCCGATTCGCAAACGGCTGCAACACCAACGCCGGTGACGCCGAACACAGCGTGACCTCTGCTCCGGAGCCCAACTCCTGCTCCACCGAAAGCACCCCCGCCGGCCGCATCAACCGCGCCCAGTTGCGCTGGCAATACTCCTCGGCCTTCTGCTGCACCCACGTCTTCTGCACCCCAGTCATAAAGGTGCGGATCAACTGCGCCTTCAACTCATCCCGGCTGATCTGCCGCACCAGAAAGCGCAGCCCCGGCACCGCCAGCTTGACCATCCGGCCATAGAACTCACCGGGGCCAAAGGCAAACTTGAGGAAGGGCACGAAACTGTCGTGGTGGGTCAGGGTGCCGTCGAAGTCAAAGACGGAAAGTACTTTGGCGTCAGCGGGGCCGGCTTCGAGCATGTCTGGGTTCACGGGTTGGCCTCGGTCCTATCTACTGTTTTTTGAGTGTGCATCAGGTGTGACAGCGGGAGTTTACTCCCGTGCCAATCTTCCGACTTTGGCGTAAAGCCCTTCGGTGAAGGCATCCCGGTCACTCGACCGGTGACAACGCTGATGGCAATTGGGGCACAAGGCTACAGCATTGGTGATGCGATCCGAACCCTTCCGGGCGAGGTGGTCAGCTTGATGTGCTTCAAGAAGTGGCCATTCACCGGGCATAAAAAAGCCCTGAACGTGTCAGGGCTTAATGGGGTTGATGGGCTTAGGCATCAATCCCAGCTCAGCGCGCCGCCAGTCTGGTACTCGATCACACGGGTCTCGAAGAAGTTCTTCTCTTTCTTCAAGTCCATGATCTCGCTCATCCACGGGAACGGGTTGGTGGTGCCTGGATACTCTTCCTTCAAGCCAATCTGCGACAGACGACGGTTGGCGATGAACTTGAGGTAGTCCTCCATCATCGCCGCGTTCATGCCCAGCACACCGCGTGGCATGGTGTCGCGCGCGTATTCGATCTCCAGCTGAGTCCCTTGCAGGATCATCTGGGTCGCTTCTTCCTTCATCTCGGCATCCCACAGGTGTGGGTTTTCGATTTTGATCTGGTTGATCACGTCGATACCGAAGTTCAGGTGCATCGACTCGTCACGCAGGATGTACTGGAACTGCTCGGCGACGCCGGTCATTTTGTTGCGACGGCCCATGGACAGGATCTGGGTGAAGCCGCAGTAGAAGAAGATGCCTTCCAGGACGCAGTAGTAGGCGACCAGGTTGCGCAGCAGCTCTTTGTCGGTCTCGACGGTGCCGGTTTCGAACTTCGGATCGGAGATCGAACGGGTGTACTTCAGGCCCCAGGCGGCTTTTTTCGCGACCGATGGGATCTCGTGGTACATGTTGAAGATCTCGCCTTCATCCATGGCCAACGATTCGATGCAGTATTGGTAGGCGTGGGTGTGGATCGCTTCTTCGAAGGCCTGGCGCAGGATGTACTGGCGGCACTCCGGGTTGGTGATCAGACGGTACACGGCCAGCACCAGGTTATTGGCGACCAGGGAGTCGGCGGTGGAGAAGAAGCCCAGGTTGCGCATGACGATGCGACGCTCGTCGTCGGTCAGGCCTTCAGGGTTTTTCCACAGCGCGATGTCGGCGGTCATGTTGACCTCTTGCGGCATCCAGTGGTTGGCGCAGCCGTCGAGGTACTTCTGCCAGGCCCAGTCGTACTTGAAGGGTACGAGCTGGTTGAGGTCGGCGCGGCAGTTGATCATGCGCTTTTCGTCAACGGCGACACGGGCGGCGGAGCCTTCCAGCTCGGCGAGGCCTTCGGCGACGTCGAGTTTGTCGAGGGCGGCCTTGGCGCGCACGATGGCGGCGGAGTCACTGGCGGTGACGGCGCGGGCTTCGAGGGCCGCTTTGGCGCCATCACCGTCGAGGCGGTCCATGTTGGCTTCGGTAGCGTGGCCAGCGTTGGCGCCTTTAGCGGCAACTTCGCCTTCTTCTTCTTTGTCGAATTCGTCCCAGCTCAGCATGACGTGTCGTCTCCTGCGTGAGGGCTCAAAGGTGCCCGTGTGAAACCGGATGGTTGGGTGTTCACACGGCCCTGAGGCCGCGGTGGATCTTAAGGAATCGTTTGTTGCAGCTAGCGCACGCATTAAACGGAATAGGGTTACGGGTGCTCTGCGTGAGGCTTGAGGTGCGGAGCGGTAGGTGCTTGCTCCAGCGGGATGCCTCAGGTCTGGCTCTTCATCCCAGCGTAAAGGGATATTGCAGGCCCGATTTACCCGCGCATTATAGGGAAAAAATCGGCTTTGTGTTGTGGCGGATGCTCACGGATCGCAGACAAAAAGCCTACTTTTCAAGCCAAGACGCGGGTTTGCTGGGGTTGGTCGGAGGGACGAGCGGCAGGATTTTTTTCGAGGGGGCGCAGCGAGGGGCGGAGGGGGCCGGTTCTTTGCCGCAAGAACGATTTCTTGCGGCGAATAAGATCAGGTTCAGATCGAACGCATCAAGTTATTACCCGTTAGAGCAACCGTTGCCCATCACATGGTAATTAAGAATATGGCGCTGACCTTGTGAGTCTTCATATTCCATCTTCACCGGTACAACTTCGCACACTTCCGGAATACTGCTCATGGACAATACTTTGGCAACATCCAAGTGGGTGCTGTAAGTGTAGTCTTCAACGATCGGGGTGTTGCGGCCAGCTACGTCAGTCGGGGCTTCGTCGGCCAGGGCGGCGGTTGCGCACAAGCTGCTGAGGGCCATAACTACTAAAGCTTTCATTTCTCTATTTACCTTATTTAGGTCGAATGGGGTCACGGGGCCCTTGTGAGGCCACGTGTGTAACTTAAGAGTTGGGAAGTTCGGATTAACGTTGCCTTCGTGGGGGCTGTTGCGTTGTTAATCACAGTGCCTTGTTGGCGGAGTTGATTTTAGGCCCCCAGGTTATATTCATATACCCGTACTTTTGATAAACACTATTGGCGGTTTTTGTAACAATCCCGTGGTAAAGCTTTTTTCACATAGCTGCGAAACGCCGCAGCCCGCGGGCTAGAGGTGCAAACGGGGATATCAGGGCAATTTGTAGGGGCTTGTTACTACCATCGTCGAATGGTTCTATAGGTCAGCCCCGGCTACAACAGGGCCATACAAAAACAACTATGTCACCGAGGTAAGAAAGATGAGTGCGGCTTCCCTGTACCCCGTTCGCCCCGAAGTAGCAGCCAACACGCTGACCGACGAGGCGACCTACAAGGCCATGTACCAGCAGTCGGTGGTCAACCCCGATGGCTTCTGGCGCGAGCAAGCCAAGCGCCTTGACTGGATCAAGCCTTTCACCACGGTGAAGCAGACCTCGTTCGACGATCACCATGTCGATATCAAATGGTTCGCCGATGGCACCCTGAACGTTTCCTATAACTGCCTGGACCGTCACCTCGCCGAGCGCGGTGACCAGGCGGCCATCATCTGGGAGGGCGACGACCCTTCCGAAAGCCGCACCATCACCTACCGCGAGCTGCATGAAGAAGTCTGCAAGTTCGCCAACGCCCTGCGCGGCCAGGATGTGCACCGCGGCGACGTGGTGACTATCTATATGCCGATGATCCCCGAAGCCGTGGTCGCCATGCTGGCCTGTACCCGCATTGGTGCGATTCACTCTGTGGTGTTTGGCGGTTTCTCGCCGGAGGCCCTGGCCGGTCGCATCATCGACTGTAAGTCGAAGGTGGTGATTACCGCCGACGAAGGCATCCGCGCCGGTAAGAAGATTCCGCTGAAGGCCAACGTCGACGACGCCCTGACCAACCCGGAAACCAGCAGCATCCAGAAGGTCATTGTGTGCAAGCGTACCAATGGCAACATCAAGTGGAACCAGCATCGCGACATCTGGTACGAAGACCTGATGAAAGTGGCGGGCACCGTCTGCGCGCCAAAAGAGATGGGCGCCGAAGAAGCGCTGTTCATCCTCTACACCTCGGGTTCCACCGGCAAGCCCAAGGGCGTGCAGCACACCACCGGCGGCTACCTGCTGTATGCGTCCCTGACCCACGAACGTGTGTTCGACTATCGCCCGGGCGAAATCTACTGGTGCACCGCCGACGTCGGCTGGGTCACTGGCCACACCTATATCGTCTATGGCCCGCTGGCCAATGGCGCGACCACGCTGCTGTTCGAAGGTGTGCCGAACTACCCGGATATCACCCGGGTGGCGAAGATCGTCGACAAGCACAAGGTCAATATCCTCTACACGGCACCGACTGCAATCCGCGCCATGATGGCATCCGGCACCGCTGCGTGCGAAGGCGCAGACGGCTCCAGCCTGCGCCTGCTCGGTTCGGTGGGTGAGCCGATTAACCCAGAGGCGTGGGACTGGTACTACAAGAACGTCGGCCAATCCCGTTGCCCGATTGTCGACACCTGGTGGCAGACCGAAACAGGTGGCAACATGATGAGCCCGCTGCCGGGCGCCCATGCGCTCAAGCCGGGTTCGGCAGCACGGCCATTCTTTGGCGTGGTGCCGGCGCTGGTGGATAACCTGGGCAACCTGATTGAGGGCGCTGCCGAGGGCAACCTGGTGATCCTCGATTCGTGGCCAGGCCAGGCGCGTACGCTGTACGGCGACCATGACCGCTTCGTCGACACCTACTTCAAGACCTTCCGTGGCATGTACTTCACCGGTGACGGTGCGCGTCGTGACGAGGATGGTTACTACTGGATCACCGGTCGCGTGGACGACGTGTTGAACGTGTCCGGCCACCGTATGGGCACTGCCGAGATCGAAAGTGCCATGGTTGCCCACCCTAAAGTCGCTGAAGCAGCGGTGGTGGGTGTGCCACACGACATCAAGGGGCAGGGCATCTATGTGTATGTCACGCTCAAAAATGGCGAAGAACCGAACGAAGCGCTGCGCCTGGAGTTGAAAAACTGGGTGCGCAAGGAAATCGGGCCGATTGCTTCGCCAGACGTGATCCAGTGGGCACCGGGCTTGCCGAAGACGCGGTCGGGGAAAATCATGCGCCGTATCCTGCGCAAGATTGCCACGGCCGAGTATGACGGTTTGGGCGATATCTCCACTCTGGCGGACCCGGGCGTGGTGGCGCATTTGATTGAGACGCACAAGACCATGAACGTCGCTTAAAGCAGGTTTGAGCGATGGAGCCCCATTCGGCGTAGGCCGGGTGGGGCTTTTTTATGCGCTCTCAAAAACACTGAAGATCAACTGTGGGAGCGGGCTTGCTCGCGAAGGCGGTGTATCAGTTGGCTGATATGCTGACTGACACACCGCCTTCGCGAGCAAGCCCGCTCCCACAGTTTGATTGCATTCCAAGGCTGCTCATTGGTGGGACGACTTCATAAGGTCAATAAATATCGGATTGTGTTGTGGGATATGTCTGAATGTTACCGTCGAGCGCAAATGTGTAACCCGCCGCCCAAACATGAGGCAAAGCGCTACGCCAATGCCCCGAAAAACCGCGTTTTAGACACCCCAGCAAATAAGATTAAACGCCAGACTTGCCGTGCTAGAAGGGTTTGCGAATAATAGGCCCGCAATTTGCAGCGTCTACAGGTTTAATGTCTTTTGTCTCTGCATAAAATACAGAGGCTGTCAATGAGCTGGAACCGCTTTCTCGGTGCTTCTGTAAATTGTTGTCGCATTGAGGAAATATCGGCTTCCGGCCTGTCGTTAGAATGCCGATCACTCGCTCGTCGTCTCCAGTGTGTAACTGGTGTGGGACGCAGCACCGCAATTCGGTTTCCCTTAAGTCGCATCGTGGGCCATGGCTCATACTGCTGTTTTGCCCTATACCGATGGAGTCCCAAGATGAAGAAACTCGTGCTGTTGGGCGCCCTGGCGCTGTCCGTGCTGTCCATGCAGGCTTTCGCTGAAGGCAAGCCCCTGAAAATTGGTATCGAAGCGGCTTACCCTCCGTTTGCCTCCAAAGCGCCCGATGGCAGCATCGTCGGTTTTGACTACGACATCGGCAACGCCCTGTGCGCAGAGATGAAGGTCAAGTGCACCTGGGTCGAGCAGGAATTCGACGGCCTGATCCCGGCGCTGAAAGTGCGCAAGATCGATGCGATCCTGTCGTCCATGTCCATCACGGAAGACCGCAAGAAGTCCGTGGACTTCACCAACCGCTATTACCTGAGCCCAGCACAACTGGTGATGAAGGAAGGCACCACCGTCAGCGACAGCCTGGATGAATTGAAGGGTAAGAAAATCGGCGTACAACGCGGTTCGATCCACGATCGTTTCGCCAAGGAAGTCCTGGCTCCTAAAGGCGCCACGGTTGTGCCTTACAGCTCGCAGAACGAAATCTACCTGGACGTTGAAGCCGGTCGCCTCGACGGCACCGTGGCCGACGCCACCCTGCTGCAAGACGGCTTCCTGAAGACGCCGGCCGGTAAAGGCTACGCGTTTGTGGGCCCACAGTTCACCGACGCCAAGTACTTCGGTGACGGCATCGGCATCGCCGTACGCAAAGGCGACAAGGAAAACCTCGACCGTATCAACGCAGCCATTGCCGCGATCCGTGCCAACGGTGAGTACAAGAAAATCCAGGACAAGTACTTCGACTTCGATATCTACGGCGCTGACGCCAAGTAAATCGTCGCAGCTGTCTGTCCAAAATGGCGCAAGCAACAGAATTCCTGAGGTTTGCGCCATTTTTTCATCCCCCTTTTCGAGGACCTGAATCATGTTGAAAGGCTACGGGGCCGTCATCCTCGATGGCGCATGGTTGACGCTTCAGCTCGCCTTGTCGTCCATGGCCTTGGCCATTGTTCTGGGTCTGATCGGGGTCGCGTTACGCCTGTCGCCGGTGCGCTGGTTGGCTTGGCTGGGTGACTTGTACTCCACGGTGATCCGCGGGATCCCCGACCTGGTGCTGATCCTGCTGATTTTCTACGGCGGTCAGGACCTGCTCAACCGCGTCGCGCCGATGCTGGGCTACGACGACTATATCGACTTGAACCCCTTGGCCGCCGGTATCGGTACCCTGGGTTTCATCTTTGGCGCCTACCTGTCGGAAACCTTCCGTGGCGCCTTCATGGCCATTCCCAAGGGCCAGGCCGAAGCCGGCCTTGCGTATGGCATGAGCAGTTTCCAGGTGTTTTTCCGGGTGATGGTGCCGCAGATGATCCGGCTGGCGATCCCCGGGTTTACCAACAACTGGCTGGTCCTCACCAAAGCCACCGCGCTGATTTCGGTGGTGGGCCTGCAAGACATGATGTTCAAGGCCAAGCAGGCGGCAGACGCTACCCGCGAGCCTTTTACCTTCTTCCTCGCAGTGGCGGCGATGTACCTGGTGATCACCAGTGTGTCGTTGCTGGCCTTGCGTCATCTTGAGAAGCGCTACTCGGTAGGCGTAAGGGCGGCTGATCTATGATCTTCGACTACAACGTCATCTGGGAGGCCATGCCGCTGTACCTTGGCGGCCTGCTGACCACCCTGAAACTGCTCGCCATCTCGCTGTTCTTCGGCCTGCTCGCAGCTTTGCCTTTGGGCTTGATGCGCGTGTCCAAGCAGCCGATCATCAACGGCGCGGCCTGGCTATACACCTACGTGATCCGTGGCACGCCGATGTTGGTGCAGCTGTTCCTGATCTACTACGGCCTGGCCCAATTTGAAGTGGTGCGCGAAAGTTTCCTCTGGCCGCTGCTGTCCAGTGCCACGTTCTGTGCGTGCCTGGCGTTTGCGATCAACACCAGCGCCTACACCGCCGAGATCATCGCCGGTAGCCTCAAGGCCACCCCCAATGGCGAAATCGAAGCGGCCAAGGCCATGGGCATGTCGCGCTACAAACTGTATCGCCGCATCCTGTTGCCATCGGCCTTGCGCCGTGCGCTGCCGCAGTACAGCAACGAAGTGATCATGATGCTGCAGACCACCAGCCTGGCCTCCATCGTCACCCTGATCGACATCACCGGCGCCGCGCGCACGGTGAACGCCCAGTTCTACCTGCCGTTCGAAGCCTACATCACCGCTGGCGTGTTCTACCTGTGCCTGACCTTCATTCTGGTGCGCCTGTTCAAGTTGGCCGAGCGCCGCTGGCTGAGCTACCTGGCTCCACGGAAGCATTGATATGGAACGTATCGATCACCTGTTGCCTTGGGGCCACCTGGGCTGCGAGCGTCAACTGAGCGTATTCCGTTTCGGCCAGGGCGAGCGCAAGGCGTATATCCAGGCAAGCCTGCACGCCGATGAATTGCCCGGCATGCGCGCCGCGTGGGAGCTGAAAAAGCGCCTCGCCGAACTGGAACAGCAAGGCGCGCTCAACGGCGTGATCGAGCTGGTGCCGGTGGCCAACCCAATGGGCCTGGGCCAACTGCTGCAAGGCAGCCACCAGGGCCGTTTCGAGGTGGGCAGCGGCAAGAACTTCAACCGTGATTTCGTCGAGTTGAGCGAGCCGGTTGCCGAGTTGCTCAGCGGCAAGTTGGGTGATGACCCCCACGCCAATGTGCGTTTGATCCGTCAGGCGATGAGCGATGTACTCAGCGCGTTGCCCGAGCCAAGCAGCCAGTTGCAAGGCATGCAGCGCATCTTGCTGAGCCACGCCTGCACCGCCGATGTGGTGCTCGACCTGCATTGCGACGCCGAAGCCGCACTGCACATGTACGCGCTGCCGCAGCACTGGCCGCAGTGGCGTTCGCTGTCGGCGCATTTGAATGTGAAGGTCGGCCTGCTGGCGGAAGACTCCGGCGGCAGTTCGTTCGATGAGGCCTGTTCGCTGCCGTGGTTGCGTTTGTCTCAGGCGTTTCCTGAGTCGCAAATCCCGTTGGCTTGCCTGGCGACTACGCTGGAGCTGGGCGGTCAGGCCGATACCGGGCGTGACGAGGCGATTTTTCACGCCGAAGGTATTCTCGCGTTCCTCGCTGAGCAGGGCTTGATCAAGGGCGAATGGCCTGCGCCGCAATTCGAACCTTGCGAAGGCGTGCCTTTCGAGGGCACTGAATTGCTGTTCGCGCCCCACGCCGGGGTGATCAGTTACCTGCGCAAAGCCGGTGAATGGATCGAAAAAGGCGAGCCGATTTTTGAAGTGATTGATCCCCTGGAAGACCGCGTCAGCACCATCTGCGCAGGTACTTCGGGGGTGTTGTTTGCCGTTGAACGGCTACGTTATGCCCAAGCGGGTTTCTGGCTGGCCAAGGTGGCGGGGCGCGAAGCGCTGCGTCACGGGCGCTTGCTCAACGACTGACCACCTGTTTTTGTGAGAACCGACCGCATGTACAAACTTGAAGTCCAAGACCTGCATAAACGCTATGGCAGTCATGAAGTGCTCAAAGGCGTGTCCCTGGCCGCCGCAGCCGGTGATGTGATCAGCATCATCGGTTCCAGTGGTTCGGGCAAAAGTACCTTTTTGCGCTGCATCAACCTGCTGGAGCAACCCCACGCCGGCAAGATTCTGCTGAACAACGAAGAGCTGAAACTGGTGGCCAACAAGGACGGCGCCATGAAGGCTGCCGACCCTAAGCAACTGCAACGCATGCGTTCGCGGCTGTCCATGGTGTTCCAGCATTTCAACCTGTGGTCACACATGACCGCGATTGAAAACGTGATGGAAGCCCCGGTGCACGTGCTGGGCGTGTCGAAGAAAGAAGCCCGTGAAAAGGCCGAGCACTACCTGGCCAAGGTCGGTGTGGGTCATCGTAAAGATGCGTTCCCCGGTCACATGTCCGGCGGCGAGCAGCAGCGCGTAGCCATCGCCCGTGCCTTGGCAATGGAACCGGAAGTGATGTTGTTCGACGAGCCCACCTCGGCGCTCGACCCGGAACTGGTCGGTGAAGTGCTCAAGGTGATGCAGGACCTGGCCCAGGAAGGCCGCACCATGGTGGTGGTGACCCATGAAATGGGCTTTGCCCGTGAAGTGTCGAACCAACTTGTGTTTTTGCACAAAGGCATCGTCGAAGAGCGCGGTAACCCGCGTGAAGTGCTGGTGAACCCGCAGTCCGAGCGTTTGCAGCAGTTCTTGTCCGGCAGCTTGAAATAATCAAGACTGCCGTTGTGCACTGAAGTAGTGCATGCTCCACAGTCTTGAAACTGGCCCCAATCCCTGTAGGAGCTGGCTTGCCAGCGATAGCGATCTACCTGGCCCACCGCGATCGCCGGCAAGCCGGCTCCTACAGTAGATCGTCAGTTGATCGTTATCGGGTTTGCGTAGCTCGCTGTTTGTTTTGAGATTTGTGTTGGTTTACGGGCTAGCATTAGCCCTTGTCTTCATTACTGTTACTGGCTCCGGATAGCACTCCATGACCGCCCACAAAATTGGTTTCCTGATTTGGCCCAGCACAAAAGCCCTGACGCTTGCGCTGGCTGAGGAGGCCTTGCGCGTTGCCCAGCGGGTGCATCCGGATGTGGTCTACGAGCTGTCGTTCCTGCAAGCCGAGCCGGCAACCGAAGGCGCCTGGCAACTGCCGGGCGAGCCGTGGGCTGGCAAACTGGAAGGCTTTCAGAAACTGTTCCTGCTGGCGGATGAACCGCCGACGGTCATCGCTTCCCAACTGAGCACCGCGCTCAAGCAACTGGTCCGCGCCGGCTGTGTGATCGGCGGCTTGTCGGCCGGTGTGTACCCGCTGGCCCAACTCGGCCTGCTCGACGGCTACCGCGCCGCCGTGCACTGGCGCTGGCAGGACGATTTCGCCGAGCGTTTCCCCAAGGTTATCGCCACCAGCCATCTGTTCGACTGGGACCGCGACCGTCTCACTGCCTGCGGTGGGATGTCGGTACTCGACCTGCTCTTGGCAGTGTTGGCCCGTGATCATGGCGCCGAACTGGCGGGTGCGGTGTCCGAAGAACTGGTGGTGGAACGCATCCGTGAAGGCGGTGAGCGTCAACGCATTCCGCTGCAAAACCGCCTGGGTTCCAGCCATCCAAAGCTGACCCAGGCTGTTCTGTTGATGGAGGCGAATATCGAAGAACCGCTGACCACCGACGAAATCGCCCAACATGTATGCGTGTCGCGACGACAGCTCGAACGGATCTTCAAGCAGTACCTCAACCGCGTCCCCAGCCAGTACTACCTGGAACTGCGCCTGAACAAGGCCCGCCAGATGCTCATGCAAACCAGCAAGTCGATCATCCAGATCGGCCTGTCGTGCGGCTTCTCCTCGGGCCCGCATTTCTCCAGTGCCTATCGCAATTTCTTCGGCGCCACCCCGCGTGAAGACCGCAACCAACGCCGTAGCAGCAGCCCGTTCGAGTTGTCGTCGGTGCCGTCCGAGCGCGGTTGACCGCTGGCGAGTCGTTATTCCTCCGTGGGCTCTGGGGAGCTGGACCTCACCAGTGGATTGCCGTTTGCATCCAGGCCCGCTGCCGCCACCTCCAAATCGTCACCGGTTTGCGTGTAGTACTGCCTGAGGATATCCAGACTCGCTGCCGACAATGGGTTGCCGCTCAGGTCTGATGCGGTGTCGAGCTGCGTGGCCAGTTGTAAAAAGTCCGCAGGCACCTCTTCGATCAAATTGTCGCTCAAGTCCAAGGTGCGCAACTCGCGCAAGGCGAATAGCCCTTGTGGGATTTGAGTAATGTCGGTGTCTGGCAGGTACAGCGTTTCCAGTTCGGTCAGTTGACTGACGTCAGGCGTGAGGCCCAGCCGGTTGCCGCCCAGGTCCAGGTACTGCAGGGTTCTCATCCCCGACAAGGCGTCGGCACTTGTGGGTGTCAAACGGATAGCAGATTCAGTCAGGCTGAGGGCGTTGAGCTCAGCCAGGCTGAACGCGGTGAGGGGAATATCGCCCAGGCTGAATCGTGAGATGACCAGGCTCCTGAGTTTGGGGAAGCATTTGAGCAGTCCGTCGATACGGGTGGTGGTGCCATTGCCTTCAAGGTCGAGTGTTGTCACATGCTCAAACCGGGCGCTCAGTTCGGGTAGCTCCCCTAGGATCGGCGCGTCAAAGGTCAGCTTATGGCTCGGCTCAAACCTGTCGTCGTTGTCGTCCACTTCGCTTTCGCGGCGCCAGGCTTCTTCAAGCAGCGCTTTGAATGCCCGGCGATTGAGCTGATCCTGTGCCCGCGTTTGTTCATCCAAAAGCGTGTCCACGACGGGGTGCCGTTCTGGCACATCCACCACCCATTCTTCAAGGTCGGTGCGCAGTTGGGCGTATTCGGCTTCAAGCTGTTCGATGGCAGGCTCTGCCGCGTCCAGGTCACCGGGTAGCTCAAAAAAGAAGCGGCTGGCTTCGTTTTCGGTGAAGGTGGGGTACAGCGCTTCGATCCTTTCTCGCAACGACGTCGGCGCATCGACGCGCCAATGCTCGCCAGTGCGCTGGCAATGGCGTTTGATCTGCATCAGTGCCGAGCGGTTCAGTGGGTTGCGGGAGAGTTCGAAGACGGCGGTGACTGCGTCGGGCAGCCTGAACATGCTGTCGGGAACCTGGGTGATCAGGTTATTGCTCAGTTTGACGTGTTGGCGCTCCACGGCTGTCAGCAGGCTGTCGGGGATGGCCGTCAAGCCGATGTCTTCAAGGTCGATGCTGGAAAGCCTGGGCATCGCGCTGAAATCCGGCAGTTGCCCCAGAGGGTTATGGCTCAAGTCCAGTGTCCCCAGCTCGCTCAGCGTGGCCAGTGATGCGGCACCGTCGGTTGATAATGTGAGCGCGCATCGGGGTAGGCGCAATGATGACAGTTGCTGCAGGTCCCATAGCGATGCGGGAATATCGCCCATCACATAACCCTCGATAAATAAGTGGTTAAGCGACGGGAATCCTCTAAAAAAAAGCGGCGACTGCAGGGGGAATGGACCTTGCGCACCCTTCAAGCGCAATGAAGACACGTGCTTGAACACGCCGCTGTCAAGTGACGGGAATGTGCCAGTCACAGGCTGTGGGCTTTCCACGGCGAACGTGGGAATGACCTGAGGGTTGCTCGCATCCAATGCACCTTCTCGGCGCCAGCAGGCTTGGAGTTCCTCTTTGAATTCCTCTCGCCAGGCTTGCTCCTCCGGTGCGGGGGCTTGCTGTGCCCACGTATCAAGCACGTCGGACAGGTCAGCATATTCAACTTCCAGTCGCGCCAGTTCGATCTGACCCATTTCAATATTGCCAGTCAGACCAAAGAGAAAGCGGTTGACTTCGTTCACGCTGAAGTCCGGGAAGAGCGTATTGACGCGCTGAATATCGATTGCCAATGCGTCTGTGCTCCAATAGAGGCCTGTTCGCTGGTAATAGCTTTTTACCTGCTCCAAGGTCGCTCGCGACAGCGGATTTCCCGAGAAGTCGAAGGTGGTTGGGGTGTCGGCGGGCAGATCGAAAAGCGCGGAAGGCAGCTGTGTAATCTGGTTTCGGGACAGCACTGCCAGCTCCAGCGATGCTCGGCTGAGCAGACCGGTAGGTACGGCGCGAATGCCAGTCTCGGACAGGTCCAGGTTGAGCAGATCAATCATGCGTTCAACGTTGGGGGTGAACCCCAGCGGGTTGTTGTACAGGTCCAGGGTTCGAAGTCTATTCATGGCCGTCAGCGCATTCAGGCTGTCGGGTGTCAGGGTGATACCGCAGTCGCTGAGGACCAATGTGTTGAGGCGTGGCATTGCGCTGAGAGAGGGTGGCAGTTGACCCAGTTGGGTATTGGCGATGCTGAGGTGGCGAATGTTGGGAAAGCTACGCAAAAAACCATCGACATTATTCAGTGCGGTCTGGTTGCCATTGAATTCAAGGTAGGAAATATGCTCGAAATTAGCCTGCAGCGCCGGTAGCTCTCCAGACAGAATGGCGTGCGATTTGAGTTTCTGACCGTTTTGGCTGGGATGCTCGAAGTAGGTATCTGTCTCGGTTTCCCGGCGCCAGGCGCTCAAGAGTTCACGCCAGAAAAGCACGCGGTTTTGCCGCATGTCACTGTATTCCTCACGGCCCATGTTCACCTCGGTGCCCGGGTAGCGGCGCGGGGTGCGGGCTGCCCAGTCGGCCAGGAGACGATTAAGTTGCAGATACTCCTGGCGTAGGGCGGTTAGTGCCGGAAAGGCTCCACCCGGACGGCGTTCCAGTGCCTGGATCATCTCGCCGATTTGTTCATCGGTGTGGGCTGGATACAGCTCTCGTGCCAACGCCTGCGCGTTGGGCTGTTCAGCCGGTGCAGCCGGTGGGTAGTTGTCCATGCCCAGCAGGCGCAGATGGGTGCGGGTGTCGGTAGGCGCGCGGGCGGGCTCGGCGGTGATCAGCTTGCGCAAGGGGGCGCGTTTCAGTGCATGGGTGCGCAGGGCCAGCCGCAGATCGGGGCCTTGGCCGATGCGCAGGCCCAGGGCGTTGCGCTCGGCATCGGGCAGGGCCTGGAGCACCGCGTTGTACAGGTCGGTTGCGCCGGACAGTTCGCCGCTGTCGTCTTGCGGGGTGTAACGCCCATCGGCCGAGCGCACCAGGACTCTTTTGATGCGTGCCTTGGGTTTGCCGATGGCATCCAGGAGGGTGGTCTCGGGTGTGGAGCTTCTGATCTCAATGCGCACCCTTTTTCCTGCCCAGCCGGGCAATTGCTCCAGGGAGTGCAAGGCCAGTCGGTGGGTGTCCAGGTTGTCCGTAGAGTCGAGGTATAAACCGTCGTAGGCATGGTTCACCCCGGCTTCGTCTCGCAACGCTTGCGCCAGCTCGGTCAAGCGCGCGGGAACTGTTCCTTCGTCAACGGCCTTGAGTTCCTGGCTGTTGGCGGTGTCCAGCAGGGCGTCGGCTGCGGTGAGCGGCAATCCGGGTGTGTTGTCGATCATGGCCTGTTGGCGAGGGGTGACAGGGCGATCCAGCTGTTGGTAGCGGGTGTTGAACAATTCAGCTCGATGCGATTGAGCCAGCCCGGCCAGTTTTTTCCTGAGTTTAAGCGCGCGATTGTCCAGGGAGGTTGGCGGGTCGCCGAATGCTTCTCCCAGCAAGGTTTTGCGTTGGGGTTCATCCAGCGCTTCCAGCAGGGTTTTCAGCAAGTCACCGTTTTTCAACTGGGCTTCGTGTATTTGCACCACGCTGGCGTTTGTTTCGCCGGGCAACTCCCAGGCGGTTCTGCCTTCGGCATCTACAAACCGAAGGGTCTTGGCTTTTGGCCAAAGGTCCAGGTTGGCCAGCAGGTGCAGTTGGGACTGCGCATCGGCCCGCTTGAAAAGCGCGGGATCATCGCTGTTCATTTGATCAATGAAGTCCTGCAGCGTCTGGTCGATCTGGACGCGGTCGACGGTATCGGTCAGCAAGGGAGGCGGCTGGTGCTGGTTGACGTACATCTTGCGCAACGCGCCGTCGTCCGTGGCGCTGATGCGCCGAGCGGTGACCAATTGTTCATCGCTGAGCCCGGCGGTTTTAGGGCCTTGGCGTTTCATGAGGGTGGCGCTGTCCCAGCTCAGGGGGGTGTCCAGTTCGCTCACCCAAGCGCCTTTGCCGTTGGTCAGCAGGGGCGGGCGGTAGGCGTTGGCCCGGGTGGGATGTTGAAGGTAAGGCTGCTGGGTGACAGGGTCCTTCTGTACAACAAACGGTTTGTCCGGGAGCAGCAGGATATTTTTACCGTTGTGGGCGTGCAGGCCCTCGGCGTTTGGATAGGCGTGGTCGGCCAGTTTGATAGCGTGGGCGTAGGGTGCAAGGTCTGGCTTCCAGAGTCGTGCCTTGCCGTTGGGCAATGTGACGGGCTTGAGACCATTGAAAAACGTGATGACTTCGGCAGGCAGCGCAGCACGCAAGGCGCCAGCGGCCAGCGGCGCGCCCGCGATGAACAGGCCCAATTCTAATCCTTGCTCCACGAATGACAGAAAATGCCCCCAAGCTACGGTCGCGTCGCCCACAGCCAGGTCGATGATCCATTCAAAAGCGTCATCAAGCATTTGATAGGCGGCGTAGCCGAGCATCAACAGGCCCACCGGGGGGGCAAATGGGGCGACAACCAGCGCTGCGATTTGCAGGATGGCCGCGGCCACTTTCTGCACGATGGCCCAGCGCTCCCAGCGTACTCGCTGATCGACGCTGGCGGTGGACACCGCGATGATGCGGGCATCGTTGAACACCTTGCTGAATTTTGTCTCAAACAGATGCTCGAACAGGTTGCCGCTGATGCTGGAGGCGCTGAACGTCAGGTGTGGCTTATCGATGGGTGTCTCGCGCCAGGAGGGCAGTGGATCGCCACGTGTGTGCTCGTGCCAAGTGACCTTGGACAGCCTGCGGTTGAGGTCGGCAAAGAAGAGGCCGCGCTCTTCGTGATTGACGAAGCGGCTGAAGAACTGTTGATACTCAGCGGTGCGCAGGTTGTTGCCCAGTGCGGTCATGAAGTCGACGAGTGTGGGGTATTGCTTGAGCGGCGCGTAAGGGTCATCCGGGATATAGGCGATAACACCCACCGGGCGACGGCTGCCAATGTTCTCGGCAAACAGCACGATGCCGGTGAGTGGGGTGGACATGATGCTCAGGTTGTAACACCGCAGCGGGAAGCAGGTACTCAGGCTGCCGTCGCTGTTGATCAGGCGTTGCAGGAGTATGAATGACTGATCATCGTGCAGATCGTCTTTCATCCAGGCCATTTGCAGCGCGACGTGCAGGTTCGCTGCCTGGCTTTGCCTGACCTTCAATTTCAGGCTCGCCATGGCCACTGGGTTTTTGAAATCAAAGAATTGTTCAAGATAGCGCTGGTACTTGGCGCCGATGTCCAGTTCCCGGCACAAGGCAGTGAATTGCGCCACGGTGATTCGCGTGTGGAGCGCGGGCAGCTTGTCGAATTGCCCGGTGCTGGTGGGGTGGGTGATGAAGGCTGATAGCGCTTCGAATGCCTCGCCGTCTTCAAAGTTGTGCAGGGCGGCGTCGATCAATGACACCGTCCAGGTTCTTGCGCCGCCTGATCGAACGGGGAACCAAGGTATCGTTTGGGGAATGTAGAGCTGCAGGTAAGTGGTTTTGACGTCAGTTTCGATACCGAAGCGTTGCTTGAGTAACTGTTGTAGCAGCGGCGCGCCGAAGTCTTGCGCCGACTTCAGCTCGGCCAGGGTCTGGTCGAGTTGCAGTTGTGCCTCCCAGGCGGTATTCATGCGGTTTTTGAGGCGGTCATGATCTTCCGGGGAGGCCGTTTTGTACCACTGCGCAAAGTCTGGCTTTACCGTGCGAAACGCTGCGCGCTTGTCAGGAGAGAGCTTGGGCAGCCAGTCGGGAACCGCCTGCGTGAGGATCTTCAGATGCAAGTCGCGATAAGTCGACAGGTCCGGGAGCGGGATGGAAGGAGTAGGTGGGGTCACGAGAGAACGCCTTTGTGTGATGAATAGGCGTGAGAGCAGACCAATTTCTTCCGACCGACCAGAGGTAGATAGATAGCCGACCACCCCTTGCGTTGCATCTATCTTGCTGAACACCTGCCGCTGCGACACCACAGTGTTTAAACTGCGCCATTGCGACGCTATTTGTCGCATTGGCGTAAACCCGCCAAAATCGCGGGTTGGCGCTATAAGAAGTTGTCGCTTGGCGGCAAGGCCGCGCTGAAAACTGTCCTTACAATCCCTGCATCGCCCGCCAGTTCCAGGCAGGCGTTCCTCTTCAGGAGACTCCGATGTCCGTTGAGCAAGCCCCGGTGCAACGTGCCGATTTCGACCAGGTCATGGTGCCTAACTACGCACCGGCCGCATTCATTCCTGTACGTGGCGAAGGTTCGCGCGTGTGGGACCAGGCGGGTCGCGAGCTGATCGACTTTGCCGGCGGCATCGCGGTCAACGTATTGGGCCACGCCCACCCGGCGCTGGTCGGTGCACTGACCGAACAGGCCAACAAGCTGTGGCACGTCTCCAACGTTTTCACCAATGAGCCGGCCCTGCGCCTGGCCCACAAGCTGATCGACGCCACCTTTGCCGAGCGCGTGTTCTTCTGCAACTCCGGCGCCGAGGCCAACGAGGCCGCATTCAAACTGGCCCGTCGCGTTGCGTTCGACCGTTTCGGCAGCGAGAAATACGAGATCATCGCCGCGCTGAACAGCTTCCACGGTCGTACCCTGTTCACCGTCAACGTTGGTGGCCAGTCCAAGTACTCCGATGGTTTCGGTCCTAAAATCACCGGTATCACGCACGTGCCTTATAACGACCTGGCCGCGCTGAAAGCCGCCGTGTCGGACAAGACTTGCGCTGTGGTACTCGAGCCGATCCAGGGCGAAGGCGGCGTACTGCCGGCTGAGCTGGCTTACCTGCAAGGCGCCCGTGAGCTGTGCGACGCGAACAACGCGCTGCTGGTGTTCGACGAAGTGCAGACCGGCATGGGCCGCAGCGGCCATCTGTTCGCTTACCAGCATTACGGCGTGACCCCGGACATCCTTACCAGCGCCAAGAGCCTGGGCGGCGGTTTCCCGATCGCGGCGATGCTCACCACTGAAGCGCTGGCCAAGCACCTGGTCGTCGGCACTCACGGCACCACCTACGGCGGCAATCCGCTGGCGTGCGCGGTGGCCGAGGCGGTGATCGACGTGATCAACACCCCAGAGGTGCTGGCCGGCGTCAACGCCAAGCACGACCTGTTCAAGGCGCGCCTGGAGCAGATTGGCAAACAGTACGGCATCTTCACCGAAGTACGCGGCATGGGCCTGTTGATGGGTTGCGTACTAAGCGACGCATTCAAGGGCAAGGCCAAGGACGTGTTCAACGCGGCCGAGAAAGAAAACCTGATGATCCTGCAAGCCGGCCCGGACGTGGTGCGTTTCGCACCGAGCCTGGTGGTGGAAGAGGCGGATATCAAGGAAGGCCTGGACCGGTTTGAGCGTGCCGTAAAAACACTGACGCAAGCCTGATAGCGACATATTTTGCTGGTCGGACCGTTTCCAAATGTGGGAGCGGGCTTGCTCGCGAAAGCGGTGGTTCAGTCGCTAGATGTATTGACTGACAGATTGCATTCGCGAGCAAGCCTGCTCCCACATTGGATCTGTGTGAATCAAAATTCCGTGTCCGGCATTTTTCCCTCTGTGAGTTTTTCGAGTTAAGGAGTGACACCATGCTGGTGATGCGCCCCGCGCAAATGGCTGATCTGGGCGAGGTACAGCGTCTGGCTGCGGACAGCCCGATTGGTGTCACCTCCTTGCCGGACGATGTGGAACGCCTGAGCGACAAGATCGCCGCCAGCGAAGCGTCCTTCGCGGCCGAGGTCAGTTTCAACGGCGAAGAGAGTTATTTCTTCGTGCTTGAAGACACCGAGACCGGCAAGCTCGCCGGTTGCTCGGCCATTGTCGCGTCGGCGGGCTACTCGGAACCTTTCTACAGTTTCCGTAACGAGACCTTCGTGCACGCCTCCCGCGAGCTGAAGATTCACAACAAGATCCACGTGCTTTCCCAGTGCCACGACCTCACCGGCAACAGCCTGCTCACCAGTTTTTATGTGGTGCCCGAGCTGGTCGGTTCGCCGTGGTCGGAACTCAATTCCCGTGGCCGCCTGCTGTTCGTTGCCAGCCACCCCGAGCGCTTTGCCGACTCGGTGGTGACCGAGATCGTCGGCTACAGCGACGAGAACGGCGACTCGCCGTTCTGGGACGCCATCGGGCGCAACTTCTTCGACCTCAACTATGCCGCCGCCGAGCGCTTGTGCGGGCTGAAAAGCCGTACCTTCCTCGCCGAGCTGATGCCGCACTACCCGATCTACGTGCCGCTGCTACCGGACGAAGCCCAGGAAGCCATGGGCCAGGTGCACCCGCGTGCGCAGATCACCTTCGACATCCTGATGCGCGAAGGCTTCGAGACTGACCATTACATCGACATCTTCGACGGTGGCCCGACGCTGCATGCACGGGTGTCGGGCATTCGCTCGATCGCCCAGAGCCGCGTGGTGCCGGTGAAGATCGGTGAGATGGTCAAGGGTGTCGGTCGCCAGTACCTGGTGAGCAACGCGCAGTTGCAGGATTACCGCGCGGTGATGCTGGAGCTGGACTATGCGCCGGGTAAACCGGTGACGTTGGACCTTGCAGCGGCCGAAGCCCTGGGTGTTGGTGAAGGCGCGAGCGTGCGCCTGGTAGCGGTTTAAAAAGAGAGTTTCGCGGGTGGCTGACAACAGCGGCCCGTTCGAGGAGATAGCATGATCGTTCGTCCCGTACGCAGCAGCGATTTACCGGCCCTGATTGATCTGGCGCGCAGCACCGGCACCGGCCTCACCACCTTGCCGGCCAACGAAGAGCGCCTGACCCACCGCGTGGGCTGGGCCGAGAAAACCTTTCGCGGCGAAGCCGGGCGTGGCGATGCCGACTACCTGTTCGTGCTGGAAAACGACGAAGGCCGTGTGGTGGGCATTTCCGCGATTGCCGGCGCTGTTGGCCTGCGTGAGCCCTGGTACAACTTCCGGGTCGGCCTGACGGTCAGTGCCTCCCAGGAGCTGAACATCTACCGCGAGATCCCGACGCTGTTCCTGGCCAACGATCTCACTGGTAACTCCGAGCTGTGCTCGCTGTTCCTGCACGCCGATTACCGCACCGGCCTCAACGGCCGCATGTTGGCCAAGGCGCGCATGTTGTTTATCGCCGAATTCCCGCAGTTGTTTGGCAATAAGATCATTGCCGAGATGCGCGGCGTGTCCAACGACGCCGGCCGTTCGCCGTTCTGGGAAAGCCTGGGCCGCCACTTCTTCAAGATGGAATTCAGCCAGGCTGACTACCTCACCGGCGTGGGCAACAAGGCGTTTATCGCCGAGCTGATGCCGAAGTTTCCGCTGTACAGCTGCTTCCTGTCCGAGGATGCGCGCAACGTGATCGGCAAGGTCCACCCGGACACCGAGCCGGCGCTGAGCATGCTCAAGAGCGAAGGCTTCAGCTACCAAGGCTATGTCGACATCTTCGATGCCGGCCCTGCGGTGGAATGTGAGACCACCAAGATCCGCGCTGTGCGCGACAGCCAGTCGCTGGTGCTGGCGATTGGTACGCCGGGGGACGATGCCACGCCGTTCCTGATCCATAACCGCAAGCGCGAAGAATGCCGCATCACCGCCGCCCCGGCTCGACTGGCGGCAGGCACGCTGGTGGTCGATCCACAGACCGCCAAGCGCCTGCAACTGGTGGTGGGTGATCAAGTGCGCGCTGTTCCGTTGTCCGCTGCTCGGGAGTCGAAATAATGAATTCGTTGTATATCGCAGGTCAGTGGCTGACTGGTCAGGGTGAACTGTTTGAATCGCGCAACCCGGTGACCCAGCAGGTGCTGTGGGCCGGTAATGGCGCCACGGCCGAGCAGGTCGAGTCCGCCGTGCAGGCTGCGCGCCAGGCGTTCCCAGCCTGGGCCAGGCGCCCGCTGGAGGAACGCATCAGCGTGCTGGAAACTTTCGCCGCCACCCTGAAAAGCCGTGCCGACGAAATCGCCCGTTGCATCGGTGAGGAAACCGGCAAGCCGCTGTGGGAATCGGCCACCGAAGTGACCAGCATGGCCAACAAGATCGCGATCTCTGTGCAAAGCTACCGCGAGCGCACCGGTGAGAAGAGCGGCCCGCTGGGCGACGCCACCGCCGTGTTGCGCCACAAGCCCCACGGTGTGGTGGCGGTGTTTGGCCCGTACAACTTCCCTGGCCACTTGCCGAACGGGCATATCGTGCCGGCGTTGCTGGCGGGTAACACCGTGCTGTTCAAACCGAGCGAACTGACCCCTAAGGTTGCCGAGCTGACCGTGCAATGCTGGATCGAAGCCGGGTTGCCGGCGGGTGTGTTGAACCTGCTGCAAGGCGCGCGGGAAACCGGCATCGCGTTGGCGGCCAACCCAGGTATCGATGGATTGTTCTTCACCGGCTCCAGCCGTACCGGCAATCATCTGCACCAGCAATTCTCCGGGCGCCCGGACAAGATCCTCGCCCTGGAAATGGGTGGCAACAACCCGCTGGTGGTCGATGAAGTGGCCGATGTGGATGCGGCGGTCTACACCATTATCCAGTCGGCGTTTATTTCCGCCGGCCAGCGCTGCACCTGTGCGCGCCGCCTGCTGGTGCCGCAAGGTGCTTGGGGCGACGCGTTGCTGGCCCGCCTGGTGGCGGTCAGCTCGACCATTGAGGTGGGCGCATTTGATCAGCAACCCGCGCCGTTCATGGGCTCGGTAATCTCCCTCGCCGCCGCCAAAGCGTTGATGGACGCCCAGGAACTGATGCTCGCCAATGGCGCTGTGGCGCTGCTGGAAATGACTCAGCCTCAGGACCAGGCCGCCTTGCTGACCCCCGGCATCATCGACGTGACCGGCGTGACCGAGCGTGAAGACGAGGAACTGTTCGGCCCACTGTTGCAGGTGATCCGCTACGCTGATTTTGAAGCGGCGATTGCCGAGGCCAACAACACCCAATACGGTTTGGCCGCTGGTCTGTTGTCGGACTCCGAAGCGCGCTACCAGCAGTTCTGGCTGGAAAGCCGCGCGGGCATCGTCAACTGGAACAAACAGCTGACCGGCGCCGCCAGTACCGCGCCGTTTGGTGGGGTAGGTGCCTCGGGCAACCATCGCGCCAGTGCGTATTACGCGGCGGATTATTGCGCGTACCCGGTGGCCTCGCTGGAAACCCCGGCCTTGGTGGTGCCAGCAACCCTGACCCCCGGCATTACGCTGATCTAATGCAGGAGCCGGTTTTGTGGTGAGCGGGCTTGTCCCGCGCTGGGCTGCGAAGCAGCCCCAGAATTCGGCGGTGTACCCGTCGGGGGGCAAGCCCCCTCACCACAGCAAGCCCGCTCCCACATTAGGTCGGTGGTGTGTTCAAGTAATTTGATGCCTATAAAAATACAGATGTTCGTGGAGCCTCGCCGATGAAATCCTATGAAGTCAATTTTGACGGTCTAGTGGGGCCGACCCATAACTACGGCGGTTTGTCTTTCGGCAACGTCGCGTCCCAGAGCAACAGCCAGCAGCATTCCAATCCCAAGGAAGCGGCGCTGCAGGGCCTGCAGAAAATGAAAGCCCTGATGGACATGGGCTTTGTACAAGGTGTGTTGGCGCCCCAGGAACGTCCTGATGTGGCTGCCTTGCGCAACCTGGGTTTCAGCGGCACCGACGCTCAAGTGATCCAGCAAGCGGCCAAGGATGCGATGCCGTTGCTGGTCGCGAGCTGCTCCGCGTCGAGCATGTGGGTGGCCAACGCCGCCACCGTCAGCCCAAGTGCCGACACCTTTGACGGCCGCGTGCATTTCACCGCCGCCAACCTCAACTGCAAATATCACCGCAGCATCGAACACCCGACCACCAGCCGTGTGTTGGGCGCGATGTTTGCCGATGATAAACACTTCGCCCACCACGCCGCCTTGCCGGCCGTGGCGCAGTTCGGTGATGAAGGCGCGGCCAACCACACGCGCTTCTGCCGTGAATATGGCGAGGCGGGCGTCGAATTTTTCGTGTTTGGTCGCAGCGCTTTCGATCCCCGTTATCCGGCGCCGCAGAAATATCCGGCGCGCCAGACCCTGGAAGCGTCCCAGGCGGTCGCACGGCTGCACGGCTTGAAGGATGACGGCGTGGTCTACGCCCAGCAGAACCCGGCAGTGATCGATGCCGGGGTGTTCCACAACGACGTGATCGCGGTCGGCAACGGCGAAGTGCTGTTCTATCACGAAGATGCCTTCCTCAATACCGAACAGATGCTCGCGGAACTGCAAGGCAAACTGGGTAAGTTGGGCGGTCACTTCCAGTCCGTCTGCGTGCCGCGCGCGCAAGTCAGTGTCGAAGACGCGGTACGTTCCTACCTGTTCAACAGCCAGTTGCTGAGCCGCGCTGACGGCTCGATGCTGCTGATCGTGCCGGAAGAGTGCCGTGCCAATGAGCGCGTCTGGCAGTACCTGCAAGGCCTGACCGCTGCCGGTGGCCTGATCCGCGAAGTGAAGGTGTTCGACCTCAAGCAAAGTATGCAGAACGGCGGTGGCCCGGCGTGCCTGCGTTTACGTGTGGCGTTGAACGAAACGGAACTGGCGGCGGTGAATCCAGGCGTTATCATGACCGCGCCGTTGTACGAAACACTGACCCAGTGGGTAGGCAGGCACTACCGCGACAGCTTGCGCGAAAGCGACCTGGCTGACCCGCAGTTGCTGCTTGAATGCCGGACGGCACTGGATGAACTGACGCAAATCCTTAAACTGGGCTCGGTTTATCCTTTCCAGATCAATTAAACGCCGCATGGCTGAGAGCTATTTATGACCACCGACACCCTGAAACTGATTCTTGAAGACACCGACGGCACCCAGCTGGAAACTTCCTGCACCCGCGTCGCCGTGGTCTGGCAGGGCAAGGAAATCTGGATCCAGCACGACGGCCGTGGCCAACTGCTGATCGGCGTTGACGTGGAAGAAGGCGATGCGGAATACGCCAATCTGCTGATGCGCCCACTGGCCACCAACCTGATGAGCCTGCAACTGGAAATGGAACCGGCCGACGTTGAAGGTGATGACGACGATCACGTCCACGGCCCAGGCTGCAACCACTAAGGAAGCTGCGTATGCTCGCCCTCGGCAAACTGCTTGAACTGACCCTCGCCGGTCGTGAACCGGCGCAAAAAATTCAACTGACTGTCGACGGCGTGCAGATGCGCTGGCTCAGCGAGGGCGCGCTTGAAGTGCGCCCACCTGAAGCGAAGGACAGCGGCGGCGACCTGCTGCTGTCGTCCGGCATCCATGGCAACGAAACCGCGCCGATCGAATTGCTCGACCGCCTGTTGCATGGCATCGCCCGTGGGGAGATCAAGCCCCGCACCCGTATTCTGTTCCTGTTCGGCAACCCCGAGGCCATGCGCCGCGGCGAGCGTTACCTGGAACTGGACGTCAACCGGCTGTTCAACGGCCGTCACGAACAAAATATCGGTCCGGAGGCCATGCGCGCCGCCGAGCTTGAGCAACTGGCCCGCAGCTTCTTCAGCCTGCCTGGCCGCTCGCGCCTGCATTACGACCTGCACACGGCCATTCGCGGCTCGAAGATCGAGCAGTTTGCGCTGTATCCCTGGAAGGAAGGTCGCCAGCATTCGCGCCATGAGCTGGCACGCCTGAACGCTGCCGGCATGCAAGCGGTGCTGTTACAGAACAAGACCTCGATCACCTTCACCGCGTTTACCTACGAGCAACTCGACGCCGAGGCTTTCACCCTGGAGCTGGGCAAGGCGCGGCCGTTCGGGCAGAACCAGGGCGTGGATGTATCTCGCCTGGAAACCCGCCTGAAGCAGATCATCGAAGGCACCGAGCCGCCCACCGACAGCCTGGACGGCCTGCAATTGTTTGCCGTATCGCGCGAAGTCATCAAACACAGCGATGCCTTCCTGATGCACTTGCCCGCTGACGTGGAGAACTTCTCGCCGTTGGCGCAGGGCTACCTGCTGGCCGAAGACGTGGCCAAGACCCGCTGGGTGATCGAGGAGGAGGGTGCGCGCATCATCTTCCCTAACCCGAAGGTGAAGAATGGCTTGCGGGCCGGGATTCTGATTGTGCCCACCACCGACGCAGCACTGGTTTAAGCACGTGTCTGTGTCGACCTGGATGCAGTACGCGGCGGCAGCCCCAACTCTTTGCGCAAACCGTTCTCGCTGAAAGGTTCGGGGTTGGTCGTAGTGGGTTCGGTGCTTGGGTCGTTATCATGCAGCAGCGCCCCCATAAAAAACGCCCCGGCAAGCGAGCTTGTCGGGGCGTTTTTTATGGGCTCAGTCTGTGTCAGACCGCCAGTTTTTGCTCACTGCGGCGGATCGCCCGCACTTTATGCAAGGTGTCGGCGCAGGTGCGCGCAGCTTCCTGGCCTTTGTGTACGAAGTGCTCGTAGAAGAAGGTCTGGTGTTCGCTGCCGGCGTGGAAGTGATGCGGGGTCAGGGACACCGAGAACACCGGCACTTCGGTTTCCAGCTGCACCTGCATCAGGCCGCTGACCACCGACTGGGCGACGAATTCGTGACGGTAGATACCACCGTCCACCACCAGCGCGGCGGCGACGATACCGGCGTAGCGGCCGGTCTTGGCCAGCAGCTTGGCGTGCAGGGGCATTTCAAATGCGCCGCCGACTTCGAAGAAATCGATGTCCGACTCCTGGTAGCCCTGGGCGATCATTTCGGCGAGGAAACCTTTGCGCGATTGGTCGACAATATCCTTGTGCCAGCAGGCCTGGATAAACGCGACGCGCTCGCCGTGGTGGTTTTTGCTTTTGCTGTCGATTGCGGTGGGTTGCATGTTCTGACTCCTGTTTAAGAATAAAACAGGGCGTTATGAATCGAATGGGATTTAAGGGTACGCAAGCACAATTCGTGCGCGGCCCTTAGGTGCCAATCCCGTTCTCTCTTCATCCGGACTATGACCGTCGGCCCCGGGATCACACCGGGTCTGCTGACCTTGTCGCCGTCCTGCCGGAGCAGTTCGAGGCGCCAAGCGCTCGCGGGCTATACACATTGCGTGTAATTACCGCCGGTGGGGAATTGCACCCCGCCCTGAGAACGTTGCCACCAGAACCCTGGCGGCGGAGAGTTTTTAACACGCTTTTTCGAAAACTGCACGACCGCTGTATCGATAAGCTATATCGCTTTGTTTGGTTGGTATTCGATTGAATGCATTGGGGGCTTGATATTCCGTGGCGTTGCCCGCAGTAATCACTCACAAAAGGAACTTACTCAACCCTTCAGAGGCTTGTTTCATGTCTGTGATCGACCTGCGCAGCGACACCGTGACCCAACCCACCCCCGGCATGCGGGACGCGATGGCCGCTGCCGTCAGCGGCGATGACGTATATGGCGAGGACCCCAGCGTCAATCGCCTCGAAGCCGAACTGGCCAAGCGCCTGGGTTTTGCCACCGCGTTGTTTGTGCCGACCGGCACCATGAGCAACCTGTTGGCGTTGATGGCCCACTGTGAACGCGGCGAGGAATACATCGTCGGCCAGCAGGCCCATACCTACAAATACGAAGGCGGTGGCGCGGCGGTGCTCGGTTCGATCCAGCCGCAACCCCTGGAAGTGCAAGCCGATGGTTCCCTGGACCTGGACCAGGTGCTGGCGGCGATCAAGCCCGACGACTTCCACTTCGCCCGCACCCGTTTGCTGGCGCTGGAAAACACCATGCAAGGCAAGGTACTGCCGCTGGATTACCTGGCAAAGGCACGGGCGTTCACCCGTGAACACGACCTGGCCCTGCATCTGGATGGCGCGCGGCTCTACAACGCAGCGGTCAAGCTCGGCGTGGATGCGCGCGAGATTGCCCAGCATTTCGATTCGGTGTCGGTGTGCCTGTCTAAAGGCCTTGGCGCGCCGATTGGCTCGGTGCTGTGCGGTTCCACGGCGCTGATCGCCAAGGCCCGGCGCCTGCGCAAGATGGTCGGCGGCGGCATGCGCCAGGCCGGTTCACTGGCGGCGGCGGGGCTGTATGCCCTGGATCACCAGGTGCAGCGCCTGGCTGACGACCACGCCAATGCCCAATGGCTGGGCGATGCGTTGCGCCAGGCCGGTTATGAGGTGGAGCCGGTGCAGACCAACATGGTCTACGTGCAGATCGGTGGCCAGGCTCAAGCCTTGAAGGCGTTTGCCGCCGAACGCGGGATCACATTGAGCGCCGCGCCGCGCCTGCGCATGGTCACGCATTTGGATGTCAGCCGGGCGCAGATCGAGCAGGTCGCGCAGACATTCGTCGAATTTTCGCGGAAATGACCGTGCAGACCGTCTAATTGAACGTTTCAATCGTATAAACACGCTGTACCACCGGCAAAGGGCCGATATAATGCGGCCCTTTGCCCTCGCTCCGTCTGATGATGTTGCGCACTGGCCTTTGGCCGCAGCCTCCGTGGAAGAACCTAATGAAAAGCGCAGAAATCCGTGAAGCCTTCCTTCGCTTCTTCGAAGAGCAAGGCCACACCCGTGTAGCCTCCAGCTCCTTGATCCCAGGCAATGACCCCACCCTGCTGTTCACTAACGCGGGGATGAACCAGTTCAAGGACTGCTTCCTGGGCCAGGAAAAGCGCGCCTACACCCGCGCCACCAGCAGCCAGAAGTGCGTACGCGCCGGCGGCAAGAACAGTGACCTGGAAAACGTCGGTTACACCGCGCGCCACCACACCTTCTTCGAAATGCTCGGCAACTTCAGTTTCGGCGACTATTTCAAGAAAGACGCGATCACCTTTGCCTGGACCTTCCTGACCGGCGTGCTGAAGCTGCCGAAGGAAAAACTCTGGGTCACCGTCTACGCGACCGACGACGAAGCGTATGACATCTGGACCAATGAAATCGGTGTACCGGTGGAGCGCATGATCCGCATCGGCGACAACAAGGGCGCGCCGTACGCCTCCGACAACTTCTGGACCATGGGCGATACCGGCCCGTGCGGCCCTTGCACCGAGATCTTCTACGATCACGGCGCCGACATCTGGGGCGGCCCACCGGGCTCGCCGGAAGAAGACGGCGACCGTTACATCGAGATCTGGAACAACGTGTTCATGCAGTTCAACCGCACCGCCGATGGCGTGTTGCATCCGCTGCCTGCGCCGTCGGTAGACACCGGCATGGGCCTGGAGCGGATCAGTGCGGTGATGCAGCACGTTCACTCCAACTACGAAATCGACCTGTTCACCAACCTGCTGAGCGCCTCGGCTGCCGCGATTGGCTGCGCCAACGAAAACCAGTCGTCGCTCAAAGTAGTGTCGGACCACATCCGTTCCTGCGGTTTCCTGATCGCCGATGGCGTGCTGCCGTCGAACGAAGGCCGTGGTTATGTGCTGCGTCGCATCATCCGTCGCGCCTGCCGTCACGGCAACAAGCTGGGCGCCACCGGCAGCTTCTTCTACAAAATCGTCGCCGCGCTGGTTGCCGAGATGGGCGAAGCCTTCCCGGAACTCAAGCAGCAGCAAGACAACATCGAGCGTGTGCTCAAGGCTGAAGAAGAGCAGTTCTCCAAGACCCTGGAACACGGCCTGAAGATCCTGGAGCAGGACCTGGCCGGGCTCAAAGGCACCGTGGTGCCGGGCGACGTGGTGTTCAAGCTTTACGACACCTACGGATTCCCCATGGACCTGACCGCCGACATTGCCCGTGAGCGCGAGCTGACCGTCGATGAGGCCGGTTTTGAGCGTGAGATGGAAGCCCAGCGCGTGCGCGCTCGCTCTGCCAGCTCCTTTGGCCTGGACTACAACACCTTGGTCAAGGTTGATGTGCCTACCGAGTTCATTGGTTACCAGGCGACCGTTGGCTCGGCCAAAATTGTTGCTATCTATAAAGACGGTAAATCGGTCGACGTGTTGAACGAAGGCGATGAGGCCGTTGTGGTCCTGGACCAGACGCCGTTCTACGCCGAGTCCGGCGGCCAGATTGGTGACTGTGGTTTCCTCAGCTCGACCTCCGGTCGTTTTGAGGTGCGCGACACCACCAAGACCGGCGGCGCGTTCCTGCATCACGGTGTGCTGGTGCTGGGCAACCTGACGGTCGGTGCGCCGGTAGACACCCAGGTCGATGCCGACGTACGGCATGCAACCGCTTTGAATCACTCCGCCACTCACCTGCTGCACGCCGCGTTGCGTCAGGTACTGGGTGATCACGTTCAGCAGAAGGGTTCGTTGGTCGACAGTCAGCGCCTGCGCTTCGACTTCAGCCACTTTGAAGCGATCAAGCCGGAGCAGATCAAGGCCCTGGAAGACATCGTCAACGCCGAGATTCGCAAGAACACAGCGGTGGAAACCGAAGAAACCGATATCGAAACCGCTAAAAAGAAAGGCGCCATGGCGCTGTTTGGCGAGAAGTACGGCGATGAAGTGCGCGTGCTGAGCATGGGCGGCAGCTTTTCGGTGGAGCTGTGTGGCGGTATCCACGCCAACCGTACCGGCGACATCGGCCTGCTGAAAATCATCAGCGAAGGCGGTGTGGCGTCCGGCGTGCGTCGTATTGAAGCGGTGACCGGCGCTGCGGCGCTGGCTTACCTCAATGCGGCTGAAGAACAACTCAAGGAAGCGGCGGGCCTGGTCAAGGGCAGCCGTGACAACCTGATCGACAAGTTGTCCGCCGTTCTGGAGCGCAACCGTGCGCTGGAGAAACAGCTGGAGCAGTTGCAGGCCAAGGCAGCCAGTGCGGCGGGCGATGATCTGTCGGCCAGCGCGCTGGACGTCAAGGGTGTGAAAGTCCTGGCCGTGCGCCTGGACGGTCAGGATGGCAAGGCGCTGTTGGCCTTGGTCGATCAGTTGAAGAACAAGCTCGGCCGCGCAGTGATCCTGCTCGGCGGTGTCCATGAGGAAAAGGTCGTTCTGGTTGCCGGTGTAACCAAAGACCTGACTGGCCAACTCAAGGCCGGTGATTTGATGAAACAAGCCGCCGCGGCAGTGGGCGGGAAGGGCGGTGGTCGTCCGGACATGGCGCAAGGCGGTGGTGTAGACGCCGGTGCCCTGGACGCGGCACTGGCCCTGACCGTGCCGTTTGTCGAGGCAGGTATTTAAGGCGCTGTTAATGAGCCCATGGTCTAGTCATGGGCTCGCTCGGTTGCTTGAATTTGTTTATTGGGCGCCCCTTTACGGGCTGAGGCGGCTTAGAAATGGCTTTGATCGTACAGAAATTTGGAGGCACCTCGGTCGGTTCTGTCGAAAGAATCGAGCAGGTGGCCGACAAGGTTAAGAAATTCCGCGATGCCGGCGACGACCTGGTGGTGGTGCTGTCGGCCATGAGCGGCGAGACCAATCGCCTGATCGACCTGGCCAAGGCAATCAGTGGTGATCAACAGCCGCTGCCACGTGAGCTGGATGTGATCGTGTCCACCGGCGAGCAGGTGACCATCGCGTTGCTGGCCATGGCGTTGAACAAACGCGGTGTGCCGGCGGTGTCCTACACTGGCAGTCAGGTGCGCATCCTCACTGACAGCGCGCATACCAAGGCGCGGATCCTGCAGATCGACGATCAGAAAATCCGTACGGATCTGAAAGCCGGGCGCGTGGTAGTTGTAGCAGGGTTCCAGGGTGTGGATGAGCACGGCAATATCACCACCCTGGGGCGTGGCGGTTCAGACACTACCGGCGTGGCACTGGCCGCGGCTCTGAAGGCCGATGAATGCCAGATCTACACCGATGTGGATGGCGTTTACACCACGGATCCGCGCGTTGTCTCCGTGGCCCAGCGCCTGGACAAGATCACCTTTGAAGAGATGCTGGAAATGGCCAGCCTCGGTTCCAAGGTGTTGCAAATCCGTGCGGTGGAATTCGCCGGCAAGTACAACGTTCCGCTGCGCGTATTGCACAGCTTCAAAGAGGGTCCGGGCACCCTCATTACTATTGATGAAGAGGAATCCATGGAACAGCCGATCATTTCCGGTATCGCTTTCAACCGTGATGAAGCCAAGCTGACTATCCGTGGCGTGCCGGATACCCCGGGTGTGGCTTTCAAGATCCTGGGCCCTATCAGCGGCGCGAACATCGAAGTCGACATGATCGTGCAGAACGTTTCGCACGATAACACCACCGATTTCACCTTCACCGTGCACCGCAACGAGTACGATGCGGCGGAGAAGATCCTGCAGAACACCGCGAGCGAGATTGGCGCCCGTGAAGTGGTCGGCGATACCAAGATTGCCAAGGTGTCGATCGTGGGTGTGGGCATGCGTTCCCATGCCGGCGTTGCCAGCCGCATGTTCGAGGCACTGGCCAAGGAAAGCATCAACATCCAGATGATCTCCACCTCGGAAATCAAGGTCTCGGTGGTCATCGAAGAGAAGTACCTGGAATTGGCTGTACGCGCACTGCATACCGCTTTTGAGCTGGACGCTCCGGCCCGACAGGGCGAGTGACGAAGTGCCAGGAAGGCGCGGTTTACCGCGCCTTTCCTTTTTTTGTAGGGCGCATGTTCTTTTGCGTGCGCTCGACAATACTTAGGCGGGTAGGGCTATGGCCTTTGGGTTGTAGGTCGAAGGCCTTTTTTTTGCAGACTGTTGTTCCTGAACTGAAATGCGTGAGGAGAAAGGTATGCTGATTCTGACTCGTCGTTGCGCAGAAAGCCTGATTATCGGTGATGGCGAAATCACCGTGACCGTGCTCGGCGTCAAAGGCAATCAAGTGCGTATCGGGGTTAACGCTCCGAAAGAGGTGGCGGTACACCGCGAGGAAATCTACCTGCGGATCAAGAAAGAGAAGGACGAAGAACCAAGCCTTTAATTTTTATCGTTTTTTATGTTTGCAAACGGGGATGAACGTGGTTAATATACGCCCCGTGTTGCGGAGAGCTGGCCGAGTGGCCGAAGGCGCTCCCCTGCTAAGGGAGTACACCTCAAAAGGGTGTCGGGGGTTCGAATCCCCCGTTCTCCGCCATTATTTGCTTAGTACGTTGCAATCTGGTTTTTTCGCTAAGTTGTTGAAAATTAACGAAAAAATAGCTTTACATAGAGATTGAACGGCCTATAATGCGCGGCAACAAATGCACTCGTAGCTCAGCTGGATAGAGTACTCGGCTACGAACCGAGCGGTCACAGGTTCGAATCCTGTCGAGTGCACCATTTAAGAGTCAGTTGCAGCAATGCAAGTGATTCGGTTACAACCAGTTGTGATCTGGTCTAAAAACACAATCTGCACTCGTAGCTCAGCTGGATAGAGTACTCGGCTACGAACCGAGCGGTCACAGGTTCGAATCCTGTCGAGTGCACCATACAAACAAAAAGCCCGCCTAGTGCGGGCTTTTTGCCGTCTGGGGTTTATGTAGGATTTTTTGTTTTTCTCTCGCGGCCATGTGTTTTCCTGCTTCACTGCGTCGTCGCAGTTCATAGATGCAGCCAATACTCAGCTTTGGCTCGCAAGCGCTTGTTCTTCCCAGTTTTTTGACGTTTAAAGTGGCCGGGCGGTGTATGATTGCGCCCGTCAGCCCCGCCGGGGCTTGTGGAATACCTCCATGGACTTACCCAGTAGTTGCTCAGTACCCCGTTTTACCAATCATGAATTGACTGATTGATCCTTCCGGCGTGCCCCGCTGCTGGGAGTGGAGTTCGCCTATGACCGAAGTAGAAGTAAAGAAAACACAAGAAAGCCTGCAGGACCGTCTGGCTCAAGTCATCGAGCTGCTGCAGCGCCAACGCGTGGTCGAAGACCTCACGCACCGCCAGGATGGCCCGAACAACAATCTGGTCGAAAACCTGGTTCACCGGCAAAACCTCGTTGAGTTGCAACGCAAGCTCGACGACCTTCACTCTGCCGACGTCGCCTACATTCTCGAAGCCTTGCCGCTGGACGATCGACTGACCCTCTGGCAGTTGGTCAAGGCTGAGCGAGATGGCGACATCCTGCTCGAAGTATCCGACTCGGTTCGTGAAACCCTGATCGCCGACATGGACGATCACGAACTCCTGGCTGCGGCCAAGGAGATGGATGCCGACGAACTGGCCGACCTGGCCCCTGAACTGCCCCGTGATGTTGTCCATGAGCTGATGGAAGCCCTCGATGGCCAGCAACGTGAGCGTGTGCGCTCCGCGCTGTCCTACGACGAGGATCAAGTCGGCGCGCTGATGGACTTCGAGATGGTCACCATCCGCGAAGACGTCAGTCTGGAAGTGGTCTTGCGTTACCTGCGTCGTCTCAAAGAGTTGCCGGGCCATACCGACAAGCTGTTTGTGGTCGACTATGAAGGCATTCTCAAGGGTGTTTTGCCAATCAAGCGGCTGCTGGTGAATGATCCAGACAAGAAAGTCGCAGACCTGATGGCCAGCGACACGGTGAGTTTCCACCCGGATGAAGACGCGTACGAGGCCGCACAGGCGTTTGAGCGTTATGACTTGATCTCGGCGCCGGTGGTCGACAAGAACGGCAAGCTGATCGGCCGTTTGACCATCGATGAAATGGTCGACCTGATTCGTGAAGAGAGTGAGACTGAAGTCCTCAACATGGCAGGTTTGCGTGAAGAGGAAGATATCTTTGCCTCGGTCTGGCGCTCACTGCATAACCGCTGGGCGTGGCTGGCCATTAACCTGATCACCGCTTTTATCGCGTCGCGGGTTATCGGATTGTTCGAGGGTTCGATCGAGAAGCTGGTGGCGCTCGCAGCACTGATGCCGATTGTGGCTGGTATCGGCGGTAACTCCGGTAACCAGACGATTACCATGATCGTGCGCGCCATGGCGCTGGATCAGGTGAGTACAGCGAACTCGTCGCGTCTGCTGCGCAAAGAGTTGGCGGTTGGCCTGATCAATGGCCTGGTGTGGGGTGGGGTGATCGGTGTGGTGGCCTACTTGCTGTATGGCAGTTGGTCGCTCGGTGTGGTGATGACCGCAGCTATGACGCTCAACCTGCTGCTGGCGGCGCTGATGGGGGTACTGATCCCGATGACCCTGGCCCGCCTTGGGCGCGACCCGGCAATGGGTGCCAGCGTAATGATCACGGCCATGACCGACAGTGGTGGCTTCTTCATATTCCTGGGTTTGGCAACGATCTTCCTGCTCTGATCTTGCATGGCGCGCCGGCTTCCTCTGCAGGAGCTGGCTTGCCTGCGATCGCATCCCCTCGGTTTAACTGATAGACCGTATCGCTCGGATCGCCGGCAAGCCGGCTCCTACAAAAAATCCCACGCAAAAAAAAGCCAGCACAGGGCTGGCTTCGGCTTTCAGTTGCAGATCAATTGGCTTCTGCGGCCGCCTCAACGTCATGCGCGATAAGCGAGACGAGAGCATTTTGCTGGCGGTGGGAGAGCTGACGAAAACGCTGCAGCAGTTCGCGTTCGTGCAGCGACAGCTCGGGGCTGTCCAGGCGCATGCTCAACTCGTCGCCCAGCGCACCTTCCTGAATGAGGCTTTGTTCCAGGCGCGCGATGATTTCGGAGTTCATGCTGCGGTGATGATTGCGAGCCACCTCGGCAATGCGTTCCCGCATTCCGTCTGGCAGACGTACGACGAACTTGTCAGCCGTACGGCTGGAATAAATTGCCTGTTTCAATGGGCGCATATATTTAACCGGTTAGTTCAGGGGAGCGGTTTTTGGAATTGGCCGCAAGATGAGTGTTAAGACAAGGCTCACGACCAAAGTTCAACCTGAATTGCAAAGAGGCCGCATCATGCCTCAGATTTGACATTTCCTTGGCGTCAATTCTGTGACAAATATTGAACTGGCTAAAGGCTTTATGCCAGCACTGATTTGCATTTTTGCGGACTGGTTGGAAAAATTTTCAACGCGTGAATCCGCGATGGAACTTGCCGTCAGCCCATGCCGCCACAGGGTTTGAGGCCGCACATCCTATAGCAAAGTGGCCTTTTGCCCTTAAGTTTAAGACTAGTGGCAATTTGCCGATTAGCGAGGGGAAGGCGACATAAGGTAGGGAGGTGGGTTAGCGCAAGACTGGGTCGAATTTGATGCGTCGACCCACGATCAAGGTGAGCAACAACAGGCTGGCAAACACGCCACTGGCGACGAATGCGGTCGTTTGGCCGTCTTGGGATTCAGCCCCCAGGCCGAGAATCCCTGTTGATGCGGTCATGCATAAAAACAGCCAGGCAAATTTGTTCATCAGAGGTTCCTCAGAAAACCCAGTGCCCAGAGGCGGGTGCGGACTGAGTGTCTTGGGTAAGGCGTACAGGCGATTGCGCATTGGGGGTCATCACCGCCAGTTGCGGGCGTTGCTGCAGGTGATGTGGCACGGCCTGGCTGATCTGCGCAGGATCGTTGCTGCCGGTCGATTGAAAGTGAAACATCAGCAATGCAGCCAGGGCTACGGTGTTGAGGGCTAACAGAAGGGCACTGTTCATGGTCATGTTCTCCGCTTAACGCCGTGGCTTATTGGGTTTGTAGGAGAAGTATTGCAGGTGTCGTGCCAATCTATTAGTTCAATAAAATCAAAGGCTTGAGTCTACTTTAAACGATTGAAAGGTTGCAATTTGCAATGATGGCTTTTTGGGGGAGTGCATTTTGCACGATGGGCTCGCGGGCCTGTATTTTCGGGGTCAGGGCGGGATAAATGAGGTCGGTATCGGCCTACACTCAAAAAGCCTACGGACGACATGACAAAACCCACCTCGGCCGTTAACATGCACGCCGTCCGTCGCCGCGCCTTCAGCGCAGCGGCTGTCATTTGTCCCAGTAGCTCAATTGGATAGAGCATCCCCCTCCTAAGGGGAAGGTTGGCCGTTCGAACCGGCCCTGGGACACCATATAAATCAAGCCTTTTAGGCCGTCAGCCGAAATTGTCATTTGCTTCGTGACAGCAGGGTGACAGCATCAGGCACAGAAAGCCCCGCTAGGAAATCATCCTGCGGGGCTTTTTTCGTAGGAATGCTAGCTGCTGGCAAGGAGGCTTTATGAAGTACGGTAGAAACGAGCAGTGTTTCTGTGGGTCAGGAAAAAAATATAAGCATTGCCACTTGGGACGCGAGCAAGAACCGCGTGTGAACCCTTGGGACATAAGTGCTGCTGTGAGAAAGGAATTCTCCGTAAAACTTTGTTCTGCGCCTGATGTGATGCATGAAAAATGCTCTGGCAAAATCATTGCTGCTCATACCGTGCAACGCTCAGGAAGCCTGAGCGAGATCGCAAGAGATGGTCATGTTTTGACCTTTGTGCCCTCTTTTGAAAATCTCACAAAGCACAAGGGGCTCCTTCATCCCGAACTGGTTGGAATTCGTAAAGCTTCGACATTTTCCGGTTTCTGCTCGAGGCACGACGACGAACTGTTCGCACCAGTTGAGAAAGAGGTTTTTGGCGGGAGCCAGCAGCAGTGCTTTCTGTTGGCCTACCGGGCATATGCAAGGGAGATATATACGAAGAGGGCGGCTGCGGAGACAGCAAAGCTGCAGAAAGATCTTGATCGGGGCCGATCACTAGACACCCAAATGTCTATGCAGATGTTTAATTTCACCCAGGGGCTCGGCCTAGACGCAGCATTGAGGGATATCGAGCATCACAAACCGCGGTTTGAGGTGCCACTTCTCAGCGATGATTATTCCGTCGTTCGATCGTACATCATCGATTTAGAGGGGCCTCCACCAGTCATGTGTAGTGGCACCTACCCTCCTGAAAGAGATTTCGAAGGAAAGCGGCATCAAGATCTGGTGGATATCACTGCTACGCCTCACCTGCTTAGCGTGACGTCTTTCTATGGAGGTGAAAACGGTCATGTTGTCTTTACGTGGCTACCAGAAGACGATCCTGTCTGCCTTCCGGTGATTCAAACCCTCGAGAAGATTAGCGATGAGGATCTCTCCTCAAGGATCGTTTGCTTTCTATTCGAACACTTTGAGAACCTGCATATATCACCCAATTGGTGGGAATCGCTCGAAAAAGCTACTCAAAATGCGCTGATACAGCGAATGATGGGTGATATGCCTACTATGTTTGGTGCGCCGCGCTTGAGGCATGCGAAATGCCAGATACCTTCGTGGAACGTTATAAATCGTTACCGCGTCGGGTGCTGAGTGCTACGACTGGCGCTCACCCTTGCTCAGACATTTCTTTGATTCGAAGTACCGTAGTAGTCGAGCAATCCGCGTGCCTGGCTGTCGCCCGAATACCTAAACCAGCCTTGAGCAACTCCTTCACCCGCTTATGCAAGTCGGCATCCACTGGCCGCCCCTGGTACTTACCAGCGGCCTTAGCCTTCTCTATGCCCTGGGCCTGTCTATCGCGGCGCTGCTCGTAATCCTTGCGCGCGATCGCGGCCATCATCTCCACCAGCATTGAGTTGATTGCACCCAACATCCGGCCGGTGAACTCGTCGCCCTTGGTGTCCTGCATTCCCTGGTGGCTGGTTGGCAGGTCGAGCGCAACGATGCGCAGGCCCTTGGAGTCGATAGCGGTCTTGAGCTTTTGCCAGTCCTCAACCGGTAGACGGGAGAGACGGTCTATCGATTCCACCAGCAGCACGTCACCCTTGCGGGCATCCTTGAGCAGGCGCAGCAACTCAGGCCGGTCGGCTTTGGCTCCGCTGGCGTTCTCGAGGTACACGCTCGCAATGACCTTGTTGTGATCGCTGGCGAACTGCTCGAGCGAGGCCCGGGCACGGCCGGCGTCTTGTTCTTCGGTGGAGGCTCGGAGGTATGCGCGGATGAACATTATGGGTGCCTGTATCAGTTAGGGCGTTCTACTAATACTGTTGCACTTTGGGTGTCACTTATCAAGCGAAAAGCCCGAGAAAGGCAAAATAAGCCTGTATCTGGATAGGCATACCCTATGCGACATCTCTTCAGATCACCGTTTAGCTTTGTGATATAAGATTAGTTCCTTGAGCCATCGGCCTGGTTTTCAGAAAGGGTCGTTACGCAAAGTTATACATCAGAGGTCTTCTGGAAGGCGGAATATGCAGCTAGTGTTGGATACGAATCAATTTAAATCACCAAGACTAAATGCTTTTCTTTCGAAGTCCGCGAAAAATCGAGTAGTGCTCTTCGACTATTCCGCGATGGAGATGTACAAGGCCGGCGGAATAGAAGCGATTCTCGAGCAGATGGAAATTCTTGGGCGATTCAGTGATCAAGTAATTGTATTGAAGGATACGATGTCAGTTTGCGCGCAGCGAGGCCGTAGGGCAGGGCTTCAGCGTCGTCTAATTGATAAAAAACATACGAACATCTTTCGTGGTTTTGTATCAGCACTAGAAGAAGCTCGGGCTGGTGATGAGAAAAAAATCAAGCAGGTTGAGGCGCATAAAAACAGTTCAGCAGCCCAGATGCTGAGGGTCTTGGATGATGCCGCCACCATGGGGTTGGCCTTTCCAAAGCTCCTGGAAAATTATTCAAAGGAGGAGCGGGCGAGGATTAAGGGAGGTGATTTATATAGCTCAGATATAGTTAATAAAATAATGGATGAGGTTCTGTCAATTTCAGCTATGGTGCTCCATCAGCACCCTTCTGTTCGCTATTGGCCTAGTTTTGAAGAGCTACCTTATACTTTCATTTTTAGATTGGTATTTTGTACATATTTGCTGGCCTTGGATCGAGCTGTTGTAGGCTTTCCTTCAAACATTAAGCCAGAAAGCATTCGCAATGATTTAATAGATATGTATTTTGTGGCATACGGAACATTTTTCGATGGAGTTATGTCTTCAGATCGACGAGTCAATAGGATATATGAACAGGTCGATCTGATGCTGAAAGGTCTGTTGATTTAGGCTTTTATAGCGCGGTTTTTTATTCTTTCTATTAGTGGCTTTTTACCAAGTTTATGCCGCTTACATTCGATCCTCAGCGTAAATAGCAGCGCTGATGATCGCGCCACCCCAGCGGCGCTCGCCGATGCAAAGCGGTACCGGGTTGCCGGAGGCTGTGGTATTCCGAGCGGAGCCAAACGCATATCCCGGCGTGTTTTCTGGCGCTGCGCTCGTCTTGAGGCCGCCAGCCTGGGGGCTGAGCATTTGGATTACGCCGCCGGCGACCATACCCACTCCTGATGCAAACAGCCCGGCTGATACCGGGGGCGCCCAGAACGTGAAGAATGAGGCTGCGATCAGCACGGCGCCGATGACGGTTTGCAGAACTCCAGAGCGTTTGCTGCCTACGATCACAGGGGCAATGATGATGTCGCCTTTGCCTTGAAATCCAAGCTCACCCTCACCGATATTTTTCTTGCCTCGAAAGACTGCGAACACGAGCCCGCGAGACTTTGCGTTAGACAGAAACCGTTCAAACCCTGGGATCTGCACTGACAATGCTTTGATCGCCTCGGCCGGCGTGCGGACGGAGAACTGGTAGGACTTACCGAACTGCCGTAGTTGCCCGCACAGCTTGATGGTGGTGAGTGGGGCATATTCAATTGCTGTGGCGGCCATGGGGCCTCCTATAGATTGGTAGAAGGGGCTGGAAGCCCAAGGCGAATGGCGAGTACAGCGCGCGACATATGCGCCTGGTCGATGGTCAGTTGCTCCTGGCGCGGGTCGTAGTTCCACACCCGGTTGTAGATCGAATCGCTGGCCCGGGCGCCTCGGAATGTGCCCCTCAGCATGTCGGCGGAAACCCTGGCCTCTTCCTCAGTGAAGAAGGGGCCGTCGACTGTCACTTGTTGGCCACCACTGACGTGCTGGACCTCCCACACCGTGTAGCCGGCGTACGGCCCCTGGGTCAGTTCGTAGGGTTTGAATTTCTGCGTTTTGCACGCTTCGGTGAAACGCTCTTGAAAGGTCATGTCTTCACACTCACAGAGTCTGCCGTTGATCGGCGCCACCAATACTTGCGTAGCGCACGGGCGCGACAGTTAGGCCGCTTCGGATTGATCAGGAGACGCTTTTGCGGAGGTGCGAGAGGGCATTTTTGCCAGCCATTCGCGAAGCGCTTCGGAGCCTTCGCAGCCCGATCTCCACTTCTCAAACCGGCCGGTGTACCCATTCGAATTGGCGACCATACCGCTCAGTGCGACACCGGCATTGGAGGCTGTGGCCAGCACGTCGTCGTAGATCGCTAGCATCTGCTTGAGCCCTTCGATGTCCTCGGCGCGGGACGCTGCAATACCTGCACGCGAAAGGCTGTCAGCCGCCTCTGGCGATAGCCCGGAAAGCATTGGGTTTGCCCTGAGCACCGCCTCTACAACGTCGGGATGACTACCTGCACGCGCCTCAGCGACCAGTCGCTGGCGCTCTTCCGGCTTGAGGCTACGCATGATGGCTCGTAGCTCCTGATCGGCCAGGAAACCAACAACGTCCGAGCTTGCGCGCGGCGTGACCGCGGCAAAGCCGCTGGCCACTGTTTGGGCCAACGTGAGCATATCTTTTGCTGCCTTCTCCATCGCCGGCATCAGGGCGGGGATGATTCCATCAATCTGCTCCTTGCCCTTGCGCTCGATGGCTGCGGCGTTGAGGTCCTTGTTCTCGCGAATCGAGAGGATTTCTTCTCCGAGGTCCTTGAACGCCTCCAGGGACAATCCCTGCAAATGGCGGACAGACTTCAGCAAGCCACCGGCCTGCCAAGTGCCTTTGGTGCCATCGGGTCGTTGAATGTTGAATGTTCTTGCCTCTACCTGGGAGTGCTCGTATTCGGAGTAATGGAGGTTGGCCAAGCCAACTTTGAGGACGGATCGTTTGCCGATTTTCATGGAGTTACCTTTTGATTGTCTGGCCGTTGGGCGGCCGGTTCTTGGTCTGAGGATTCGCTCAGGATTTGGAGTAGGGACAAGTTTTCTCGGGCGCCACCGCCGGCTGCTGCTTCGTGCAACTCGTCCATAAGGGCGCTGATCTCTCGCACGTCACGATTGAACTGAGTGAGCCCGGATTGCTGGCGCAGCTTGGCCACCTGGCTACGGATGTTCATGGCGGGCCTCGATGATCAGTTGGTACTGTTCTGCGACGTGATTTTTGATGTCTTTCCCGTCAGCCAAGGGCGGGAAGATCCGGGCACCAGGACTTGGGAATGGCCGCATATCCATCACACCTACCGGGGCAGGACGGCGGAGGCTTTCAGTTGCGCGGACGTGGAGAATGAACGCCTCTGCTAGATTGGCCGCGTCATAGCTGTTCATGGTGCGCAGTGGGAAGTGCATGACCGTCTGTACGCCCTGGACGGGATAGTTGAACGAATGGCCCACTGTCTCGGGGTAATCCATCTCCCCCTCAACCGCGTCGACCCTGCAGTCCACCACCGTCAACATAACGAGCACTGTCTCTTCGTCTCCGGTGCCGATCTTCTCTGCAATTCGCTTGAGCTCGGCCCGCATCCACTTAATGCTCATTGCCGTATTCCCTCCATCTGTTCGCGGAGTTCTTCGACGGCCTTCTGTAGCTCGGCAACTTCGATAACCCGGGCAACAGCGCCCAGCCCTTCGATCAATGCTTTGCCTTGGTCGGGCGGTAGCTCGCCGGCGGCAACTGCGCGAAGGATTGATTTGGCTGCGCTGGGTAGGTCGGTATCGTCGAGGTCGAAGCACACTGTCTCGGCAGTTGGCTTGATTGGCGGTACCAGGCGTTCAAGGATCAGACGGCAAGCCTGCATATCGCCCTTCTTGGCCGCTGTCAGAACCTTCTTTGTCACGGCGTCTGCACCTTCCGCGAGGCGGGCGCGCAACTCTTGCGTCTGGCCGGAACGACCACCGGGATTACCCGACTGCCCGGGCTTCCATTTGCCGGCTTTATCGCGATCAGTCATGCGCTGGGCGATTCCATGGCTATGACCGGTTTGTTTTCAGCGAGAGCTATCAGAAGGGCGGATGCTTGAACGCTTCCGTCGGCTGCGGCTTCGCGAAGGCGGCCCCAGGCGGCGGCAACTTCGGATCGAGTTGGTTTGTGCTGGCGTCCTCGGGCGGGCTTAGCTGTGTTCATAGATGCTGCCTCGAATGGGTTTTGAGTGGCTCAAAAACTCACATTAGGCATGATCTGATCATTTATCCAGTGCTTTTTAGGTGCACTCTAGGTGATACACATAACCGGATTAAACGGGACTGAAATAGTTAGTTTTGGCGTGATTGAAGAGGGCGTTTTTGTTGCATTAAGTCGAGGGTAGGCAAAGTGATACACGGCCGGGTTTTCGGCTCACTCCGTCCTCAGATTGAGGACTGAGAGGGGAGGGCTGACCTACCGTTTCGGTATGTCAGGTTTATGCGCCACGTTTTGCGAGATGTGAAAACGTGGCGCGTATCGGATATGAGCAAGTTTGCTCACATCTTCCTAAAATGGGGAAATACCCCTGATCGGTGGGATTTACGAACCACAGAGAAATCCTCGGCAGTTGGCAGCCCAGGCGGGGTGAGAGAACTCCAATTCGGCCAGGATGGTTTAAAGGTGAGCAAGGACCACATTTGGGTGAGGGTGTTGCTGTCACAGCATCGCCTGTTCCAGCCTGCTGTCAGGCCCGACGCGCGTTCGGTAACGGGGAAGGACGTTCGCAGCGTTAGCGGGATGTGTCGGAATATCCGGAACTTCTGTCTCCTGGCTTTTCAGGAGTCGCTGTTTTTGGATCGTCCTGCAGTCAGGCGATACGGTCCGATTCGGCTCATTCGGTCTGTCTCGCAACCAACGAAATCAATAGAATTGGTAGGTTGGCCAGGTGTTGGGGAATCCCTCGGATCTGAGGGATTCTCTAACGTGTTGCTTTCCACACTCTGTGGAGCTTCCACCACGCTCAGTGAGATGAAATTGTCTCAGAGGGCGCAACGCGTCACACTAAGCGCCAGTCCAATTTCAGCAGGGAAGCACTACGCTGAGAATGATGCTTCGAATTGTAGGAATAGTGATTAGGGAGAGGGCGTAGAATTGCGTAAAATTATAAATAGTCCTATAGGGACTGCACTTCTTGTTGTGCTAGTTGCTTTTATAATTATTGTTACAATTAGCTCGGCTTGGGATTTTATAAGCACTACTGTTTTTCCAGATACGACTATAGGCGTATATAATAGAGGGTTTTGGGAAAATGTGCTTGTTGAGCTGCATGGGATGCTTATAGAGCTTGCCGTTGTCGGTGTGCTTTTGTTGTGGTTGGATGGGCGACGAGAGCATGCAAGTTCTGTATTGCAGAGCAAGGAGGAACTTATTGATTATGCGGAGCTTGACTTTCCGGAGGCTCACTTGAGGAAGATGGGGGCTTTAAAAAGATTAAGTATTGCCGGTAATACAAATTTTGTTGTAAGAGATTTGCATTTGGTGGGCAGGGATTTAAAAAGCTTGAAGCTGAAGGGTTGCAGCGTAATTGGTATGAAATTGACAGGGGGTAAAGTAACTTCGACCACCTTTGAAAGCGTTGAGATGAGATCTTCAAATTTCGTCGATTGCAAAATTAAGAGCACACTTTTTATATCTGGAAGCATGTATAAGTGTAATTTTCAAGGCGCCACCTTGATTGATGTTAGGTTTGAAGGTGTGGATATAAGAAAGGCAGAGTTTGTCAATTGTATAATGACTAATACGGTTTTCAAAAAGGTGAGCTTAGCCGGTGTGAAGTTCGATGGCGCGAATTTGGGTCGATGCAGCTTCTTGGGTGCACAGGATATTGACATTGCTCAACTGGCTAAAGCTGATAATTTAGATTACATATCAATTTCAACAGAGTTGTTGAAGGAGTTGATAGCGATTCGGCCAGATATGAAGTATCAGCGGAGTAATCGTCGGCCTTGAGGGAATTGAACCCTCTCACTAGTAAACTAGCTGACCCGCATCTGGCCACGAGCGTTGACAATACGTCAGCACTACATTTTCGTCAAGCCAGCAGAATACGCCCGCGCGTAATAGCCGCAGGCAGTTCAGGTAGCTCGACTAATGGGGAATGGGCAGAGCAGGAATTTTTATCGGGATGACGAGCTACGTTGGCGGCCCTTATCTGTTCTCTGTCGTGAGGTTGAGGCAAGCAGACCTGATGAGTCGGCTCACTAGGTCTGTCTCGTCGATGTGAGAGCGATTACCGATCGGCCAGATAGACCAAAACGTCTCAGTGAGACCAAACCATCCCACTTAGACCGAAACGTCTCACTCGGCACGGTAAGATTCTAAGGCTAGGCTGGGCATTGTCCTTTCCAAATGTTTTGACAAGACAGCGACCTAACGACCGCAAGGAGCGCGCAAATGATCAGCGTTTATATTGACGCAAATGTCTGGAATCTACTGTTCGACCATCAAATAGATCTAACCGCAGAGTTTCCAGCTAACCAGTACTGTCTTTGCATGACCCGGGAAGCGGAGTTTGAGATACCACCAATCCCCGAGGAGAAGGCTGAGCTGAAGACCTTCATCAACACAACGGTCCAGCGGGCCGTCAAGACAGTTCCGCTATTCGGTTTCTACGACGAGTCTGTGCCGGTGGATGAACAACGATATGGGGGGTTCGATCAGGGTTGCTTCGCAAGCGAGGCGGAGTTGGCGTTTATGGCGCAGCAGCGGAGTACCATCGGTGCGCGCATGAAAGCTAAATCAAGGCTTTATCCTAACGAAGCAGATGTAGCATTGGCTTCCCGATCCTTCGAATCGGTTGTTCTCACTTTGGACGCTAAGAAGGGGCCGCTGAACACCGCTTATCAGCAGGGCGGTCAAGTTGTGTTCCTGGATCAGTTCCTCACATCCGGCCTCTGCCTAAGAGCGTTCGTAGAGCGAGCAATAGCATCCAACTAGGAGTAAGGGCCGCCGGCCTTTAAATATCGAGCACTGGCAATGTGAGCAGATGTGCTCACATTTGAGTGAGGGTGTTGCTGTCGCGGCAACACCTGTTCCGGTCTGCTGTCAGGAGGAGCGGGAGCCAAGCAGACCATATGGCCCGATTCGGCTCATCTGGCCTGTCTCGCAATACTCGAAATTATCAGAATTGGTAGTTTGGTCTGGTGTCAGGAAATCCCTCGGATATGAGGGGGGCTCCATCGCGTTGATTCCTACGCAGTGTGTTGCTTTCCAAACTCTGAGACTTTTCAGCACGCTCAGTGAGATCAAAAAGAAACTTTCTATGGGATCATTACTAACGAAAGTCTGTGTTAAGTCCAGCCGGTTAGGTTGCAGAATGCTACAAGTCTCGTGCGCTTTATACGGCTTTTAGATCGGGAGGGGCGATAGTATGTAGATCAGACTTAGTTTGTTTTTTTTGTCGTGCAAGTTTTTCTGAGCTGAAGTTGTGACCATAATGGCATTGATATTCGATCTTAACGGAGATGGTGGATAAGTAGAGTTTTGCTAGATCTCTAGCTTCAGTAAGAGCGGGTCCGCGAAAACGGATTTGTATTAGAAGTTTTTCCTCTCCTTTATCTAAAGCGTCACCTTTTTTTAAATAATTTGCACCGCAGCGAGTTGGTCCTTTGGCTTTTAATTGATCGCTGGCGTGTTTTTGAATGGCTTCAAGCAAAGAGCCGCGTCGAATAATACCGTCTTGACCAATAGCGATTGAGAACTTCTCAAGTAAAGCAGGCCCCAATCCAGAGTTTTTAACTTTTAGTGAGAGTGTGTAGAAGCCTTCTAGTTCAGTGCTTGAAAAATTTTGGCTTACAGTTAGGTGCGGCCTCACCAAAAGTCGGTTGTGTTTCCTAGTTGCGTAGGATTGATAGAATGCGACCCCAAAACCCAAAACAGCCACTACCAATGTCAGGGTTGTGCCAAGTGGTAGCCCCCACCCTAAATTAACTGAGAGCCCAAATAGTGAGCCGATTAAAAAAGATAAGAGAAGCGCTAAAAATATATTAATTTTTGATAAGTGTCGCATTGAGTATCTCTACCTGAATTCGCTTTTTTGGTGGCTTATGGCTATCATGTTAGTCAGAGTTGAGGCTTTTCGCAATCTCGTTCTGTTAGGTTTTAGGGCGGGAATTCAGGCTTCCGTGTGATCTAGCGTAAGCGCTAGGCGTGCTCAGGTTTTAACACTCCGCAATTGACCCAGATTTGGACCTTTCTCTCCTCGAATTCGAAATCCAGATAGGGCAGATTTCAGATCCGACCCTAAGCTAGGGCATTAGGCCAGTCCACCTTCCTGGTCAGAGTTCTGATTGCATTTAGTCCACCTGTTCTTTAGGCGGAAGTAATGTGTCTAGCACTTTAACGCCATATTCGTTCGCGAATAATGAAACCATAATATCGTTCGCGTCAAAGATAAAGGATTCCGTTTTTTTTGTCATTGCGAAGAAGCTCCTCGCTAGTATTGCTCCACCTTGTTCAATTGCCTCAATATGATCAACGCTTGTGCGGTGGGGGAAGAATGCCGATAAAGCTGCGGTTCCCAGCGCGCGCATCCCTTTAGATGGTGACCAATGATCCCAATGCCAGACCCCTTTAGAAGGGCAGTACGTTTCGTTTTTATTTTCGTCGCCCAGCATATACCCCCATTCTTTGCTATCCCACATCCACTGCGGGGGGACGAGCGCTTTTCTTAACGGGTCAAGCACTTCGTGGGAGCTGGCGTTACCGATTAGTGTCATAGGAAAAACACAAAAATATGACTTTGCTCTTTCGCGGATGTTTTCAACTCTGATTTGCTCTGCCAGACAAAGTGTAATATCAGATTGAGTAGCACCATTCGCCACCTGAAGTATGACAGGGCCAAGTGTGAGGCCTCTTCGGTGGTGGTCAGATAGGTCTAAGTAAGTCCTGCTGCTGAGTAGTTTAGGTAGGCTTTTTTTGCACTCGGCGTCGATTATGATTGGAACTATATTTACTTCGTCATCATCTGCAAGGTTATCCATCATAGAAAGCTCTCGGTATAGACCAGAGTTAACTTTTTGTGATGAGGCTAGATATTCATTGTCGCAAATGCAAAATATTGTTATTGGCCTTTTGCTAAGTGCTTTAGATATCGTGCTGTCAATTGTTTTTCCGTAGGGGATACTATCTCTATCCCAGAATACTTCGTACTGCCAAGTTAGATAAGAAATTATATTGTTTCTCATCCATTCCTTTTTTTCTATTGCGCCGCCCCACGCATAAGAGATGAAGATATTGCCTTCCGTTTTCATTGAAGTTTTCCGTAAATCAAAATCACATGGAATTTTATAAATTGTCAATGCGTATCATTGGAGAGTCATCGTAAGGAAACGCTCCACGTCATCAATCATGCCCTTCACGTCTCCGGCCGTGAACTCCTCTGGTTTACCATGCGCGGCACTGTTGCGGATTGCAGCCAAAGCGGTGATCCGCTTTTTCTGACTGGCGTTGTACGCGCCGGTCTTAGCCAGGTCATCGTTCATTTTGTTGAGGCTACCGTGCTCTAGCTCATGGGTAGAACACAGATCGCGCAGAGTCGTCTCGAGCACAACGCCAGCGATTACTGCCGCTGCTGTTGCATAGCCCGACTTGAGGAGCTCTTCCGCCTGCACTAGTTCGCTGGTGAATACCTCTGCCTGAACGAGATTACGGACAGTGTTGAGGTGGCCACCATCAAAGTCCTCTTTTGCTGCCAGAAAGATTGCTTTGAGTCGATTCAGGCGATCCACATACGACTCGTACATCCCTTGTACATCTGCTTCGGCGTACATCTTGAGATGCGTCGAATCAGTGCCACAGACGCGCTCCATTAGCGCTTTAGCTTTGACATTCCAGTTGAGGATCAAGTCGGGTGGTATGTAAAGCTCCGTGGTCCCGTTGTACTCGTCTCGCTTGAGGGTAGCGCTATTCAACAGGGCCGCTAGTTGTTGCTCGAGCTCGGTGAAGCGCTTACCTATCAGTGCCGTCATTTGTTTTTCTTCCGTGAGAGATACCGGATCTTCACCTGCGCGCGGCAATACGACAAGACACCTGGTCTGCAATTATTTTGCATATTATTGTTGCGTGACTGCTAACGGTGTGTGATTATGGGTTGTTGTTACTGCTAACGAGCGAGGATAAAAATGATTGATCGAGAGCAGGATAAGAAGCCGCTCACTACAGCAGACCGTCAGAGGCTCTACAAAGAGCGTCAGCGTGAGGCGGGATTCAGACAAACCACGGTATGGATTCACGACGAAACGAAGGAAGAGGGTCGGCAAGCGGCGCTAGACGGCAAGCCACTGAAACCCCAAGGGAGCAAAGACCCTGTGAGCTGGGCAATCGGATGGTTGAACGAGAAGGGCAAGCAGTAATCGGCTGAGTATTCAGCCGATCAAAAGAGGTGCCAAGCCGCTGCGCTAACAGCGGCCTGGCGATCACACGACGACGCTTAGAGGCCAACGTCATGCAACTTTACCAAAATATCAGTAACGCCCTGAAAGGCCAAGATAGGTCCGAATTTGAAGGGGAGGGGTCTGTAGGTCTGGAGGCGGGCGACTCTAGCGCTTTACACCTGCCTTTCTTCACCGACAACCAACGAACCTTAGTGGTTGAGCTCATTCTCGCAGAGCGGCGTTACGCTACCCGGTGGTGGACGCACCTGAGCGAGATGCGGCGGCGTAAGGAGCTCCCTGAGTGGGTTGCGGCGGACATTGGCACGCATGATGAGCATGACCTGCTGCTTGAGAGCAGGAAGGCCGTCAATCAGGCTCTGTTCGGCTCGGATGACCTGGGCGGCGATCAGCAATACCGCGCGGTGGTGCTGGAGTAGGGCAGGTAAACTACCAAACCTTCGCAGCATCAAGGGCACTACCCCGAAACAGGGTGGTGCCCTTTTTTCATTTGCTTGCGGTTGGTGCCTTCTCAGCAAAGCAGATCAGGTCGAACTGTATGCCTCCAACCACTCGTCAACACTCTGATCCTGAGGAGGCTTAGGGATAGGTAAATCAGTTATGGAAGCTGTCTTGTATTCGTCCTTTCTTATTAACTTGTTTTCGTGGTTTGAAACGCACGTAGTTGGAATCGGCTGTAACCCTTGCAATACATGGGCTGGAGCGTTTTCCTTGTCCGGGGCTCTTGTCCGGAAGTTGTCCGGCAGTTGTCCGGATATTGTCCGGAACTTGTCCGGCAAAATTGCCTTTCTGAATTGCTCGGCAGTCAGGCTGATAGGCGCCAGACTGCCGGCGTTAATACGGTCGTCAGTCAGCATTCCGGTAAGCATGACGCAACGCAGTTTCCCCATGTAATCGTGCATAGCTGAAAGGCGCCGAGGGAATGGCAAGCCCGTGCCCATCCAGAATTTGTAGAAGTGGCTGCGCTTACCTATACGGAATTGTCCCCTGGGAAGCAGCGTGCCAGCCTTAGCTGCGGCTGTGTTCCGCTGACGGGTCAGGTCTGCATTAAAAACGGCGTATACAGACTCCCCATTCACTAGCGAGACGAACCGCAACGTGATACCGGCACTCCGGGTTTTGCCATAGTGACCAGTTGAATAATCCGTGTACTCGAAAGCATCCAGGCCTAATGATATAAGCGCTTCACGGCAAAGCCTGGCCCGGTTGGTGTTGATCCACTCAGGCGGCACGGGCTTGCCGCTCACCGGCTGAATGACGAGCTGCCCACGCTCAATGCTCACCGTGTCGCCGCGGCTAAGTAGTTTTGTGGCTAGGCATTCCACTGAATCGACCTCAGCGTAGTTCGGCTGGATAAACAACGGGCTGAAGCCCGCCAGCAGCTCGCAGGCAGGCGCAAGGGGCGCCGCAATTTCGCGGCGTCCCCTGCGGTCTCCGGATTACGACGCTTCGCGCATCAGGATGTACTTGGCCACGCGGTGTGGCGGTCTTCCTGGCTCAGTGGACTGATGCGTCCAGTAGGTGCGGATTTCGTGACCTTTCTTCCTAAGTCGACGAATGGTGTTTGGCGGCTGGACAATATCCAATTCTTTTGCGGCTTCGATGGTCGATACCGGCCCGTTTCGCAGGGCCTCCATCATCTTGCTGTCTTGCTCTGTTGAAGAATGGCGTGTCATAGTTTGGCCTTCACGTTGGTGCTATCCAGTGTGTTTTCGTTAGGGCGGTGCTCGAACACCGCCTTAACGCTCTCTCTATCACTCAGTTCTCTTGATTCAATCCCTTCCGGTCCTCTTTCCAGGGGCATCGCGCTAATCACCGGGCACCTTCCTTCGCTGCTCGTTCGATCCAGACTTTAAGTTCAGTCATCAGAATCAAACGACGCCTACCAAGCTTGAAGGTTTTGATCTCTCCCTTTGCTATCAACTCATACACGCCCGATCGCGAATATCCGACGATCCGAGCTGCGTCTTCGACGCTGACGGACAAGGCTGCTGGTTGTTCTGCTGCAAGCATTTTGGTTCTCCATCGGCCATTAGAATTAAGTGGCCGTGGATCAATCCTATTCCCTGAGAATACTGTACGTCAACTGATGCTATATGATTTGTATGAACGTATGGACTCGCTCGGACGTACGGATTAGGATTGTCGCTCGATTTATGGCTCGGAGATTTTGAGATGGCCAAGAACAGACCTAACCAAGGATCGCGGAAGACAGAAACACTGACCCTCCGGTTAGACCCAAAGGTCAAATTCACGATCGATGTCATTTCTCGAGTAAAGCGGCAGTCAATTACTGGGGTCGTAGAGGCTGCAGTTGAAGCATTGGTTTTTGATCTTGACGTGCCATTCCATGATGGAGGAAATACGGAGCATTGGTCGGTAGCCAGTGCCGTAAGTGAGGTGTGGTCAACTGATGAAAGCGAGCGCTTTATCAATCTCTGCTATCACTTGCCTAATCTCCTCACATTTGAGGAGCAGCGCATTTGGGAGACGATCAAGGCGTCTCCGGTCTTCCTGGATAAGGGGGCCGCAAAGATTGGCACTCACTGGCAGATCGAAGGTGTGGGCTATCTTGATCGCGGAAATATTCGGAATTTATGGAATTACCTTCTTGAGCACGTAGAGGAAAATAAAGAAAGCCGGACCATTGTCCCCTTTGAGCCGCCGTTCTAAATCAGCTCCACAGCAGCGGCCTTTGTTCCTGGCGCCAGATGTGCGTAGCGCAAAGTCATCTTGATATCGGCGTGCCCCAGCAGATCCCGTACCGTGTTGAGCGGTACGCCGGCCATTACCAGGCGTGAAGCGAAGTCGTGGCGCATATCGTGCCAGCGGAACCCGTCGATCTGCGCCCGCTCAAGCAACTTGAGCCAGGCGCTTTTGACGTCCTCAAAGCGACCGCCGCCCTGACCTGGGAAGACATACGGCGACTTGCTCACCTGCTTCTTCCAAGCTTCCAGCACACCAATAGTCTCCTTGTTCATCGGGATGTGGCGCGTATCGCTTGTCTTGGTGGTGGCCCCGGCGACTGTGATTGTCTTCGTCTCGAAGTTCACCGCTGTCCATTTCAGGTCGAACAACTCTCCGCGCCTCATGCCGGTATTCAGCGATACCAACACCATTGGCTTCAGGTGATCGGTGAAGGGCAGTCCCAGGAGGCTTGGCATCGGCTCTCTGTGGCGGTCCGTCCGCCAGGCGTTTGCACTCTCTCGCTCGGCCCTCATTTCATCCTGTCGAGCGCCCAGGGCATCGCGTAGACGCTTGGTCTCGTCGGCAGCCAGGTAGCGAATCACCCCCTTTGAATCGACTTTAAGCTGTTTCAGCTTGGCCAGCGGGTGTGTGTCGATGTACTCCCACTCAACGGCACGACTGAAAACACCACTGATCGAGCCCATTTTTCGATTCACCGTCGAGGCCTTGTTGCCGGCCTGCATCCATCCTGTGCGGATCTGCTCCAGGTCTCGTCCGGTGATCGCGTCCAGGCGCTGGGCCATGATTGGGTCGAAGTTATTGCTGAGGGTGTGCTGTGTCTTCTCATGGCCTTTGTGATGGGCTTTGAACCACGGTATATAGGTGTCGTCGATAAAGTCGCGCAGCGAGGGCAGGGCTGACCCCTTGCGACCCTGGGCGATTGCCAGAGGCTCGCCATGGGCGTGCGCATCGGCTAAGTACTGGGCGGCTTGTGTTCGGGCTTGGTCAAGAGTAAGCACCCCGACACGCCCGAGGGTGGCGTTCTTGTTTCGGCCCCACGTGACCATGTAAGACTTGTGACCGCTGGGCAGTACGCGAATGAAGAAACCGGGTTGCACGGTGTCATGCACGCGGTATGCTTTCGCCTCGACGGCTAGGCTGCCAATTAGCTTCTGAGTGATTTTGGTTTTCAAGGGTTCGACCGTGACAGCAGGGTGGCAGCAAAAAGCACTATACCGCTCGATGTTCACGGACTCAATGGGACTAAAAGGCCCAGTAATCCTGGGCTTATGGTTGTGCCTGTTGGGTCTGAATTGACCCTCCTAAGGGGAAGGTTGGCCGTTCGAACCGGCCCTGGGACACCAGATCCAAAGCCCCGCACAGATCCGTCTGGCGGGGCTTTTTTGTGGGCATTTTCTGAAGATGCGTCGAACCTTGCCAGGGTTCTGGGTTCACACCCCTTGCGTCGTGTATTTATCGCAATCCGTGTATCCCGCGAGCAGCCAGACAGCGTCTGAGCCTTAAAGCAAAATAATCCCCGGAAACAGCGCATACCGCCTGTCCGGACCCGGCCACCCCGGACTATCATGCCGATAGCCCTGTCTCTCACCGCAAGGAGCCGCTCGGAACGCCGATGCGCCAGATCTGGAAATCTTTTCGAGCCCTTTATTTCGCCTCCTTGATGATGCTGATCGGCTCCGGCCTGCTCAGTACTTACCTTGCCCTGCGCCTGGCGGCTGATCATGTCGACAGCCTGTGGGTGGGTGCGTTGATGGCGGCCAACTATTTTGGCCTGGTACTGGGTGGCAAGATCGGGCACCGCCTGATTGCCCGGGTCGGGCATATCCGCGCCTATGCAACCTGCGCCGGGATTGTCGGTGCGGCCGTGCTGGGCCATGGCCTGGTCGACTGGCTGCCGGCGTGGATCGTGCTGCGGATGATCGTGGGCCTGGGCATGATGTGCCAGTACATGGTTATCGAGAGCTGGCTCAATGAGCAGGCGGACGCCAAGCAGCGTGGCGTGGTGTTCAGCGGTTACATGATCGCTTCCTACCTGGGCTTGGTCCTCGGTCAACTGATCCTGGTCATGCACCCTCAGCTTGGCCTTGAATTGCTGATGCTGGTGGCGCTGTGTTTCGCCCTGTGCCTGGTGCCGGTGGCCATGACCCGGCGGATTCACCCGGCGCCGCTGCATCCTGCGCCGATGGAGCCGCGCTTCTTTATCAAGCGCGTGCCGCAGTCGTTGAGTACAGTACTTGGGGCGGGTGTAATCGTGGGCTCGTTCTACGGCCTGGCGCCGCTCTATGCCTCTCAGCAAGGCTTGACCACCGAGCAGGTGGGTCTGTTCATGGGTAGCTGCATTTTCGCCGGCCTGTTGGTGCAGTGGCCGTTGGGCTGGTTGTCGGACCGTTATGACCGTGCGCTGCTGATCCGTTGTTTTGCCCTGTGCCTGGCGGTGGCTGCATTACCGCTGGCGATAATGACTCAGGTGCCGCTTGAAGTGTTGTTCGTGGCGGGCTTCCTGTGTTCGCTGGTGCAGTTCTGCCTGTATCCACTGGCGGTGGCGTTCTCCAACGACCATGTGGAAGGTGACCGCCGCGTGTCGCTAACGGCGATGCTGCTGGTGACCTATGGCGTCGGCGCGAGTGTCGGGCCGTTGCTGGCGGGTGTGGTGATGAAGATGTTCGGTAGCCACATGCTGTATGCGTTTTTCAGCCTGTGCGCGTTGATCCTGGTGTGGCGTATCCGGCCAAAAGCTGTGACCAACCTGCATCAGGTGGACGATGCACCGTTGCATCACGTCGCGATGCCCGACAGCATGTCCAGCTCGCCGCTGGTGGCCGCATTGGACCCGCGTGTGGATGAACAGGTGGTGCAGGAGCAAATGCAAACCGCCGTCCCGGACGCTGAGCCGCAAACGGATCCGAACCCAGAGCCGGATGAGCCGCTCTTTGAAGGGCCGCCTGAACCCGTGGGACCAGACGAGCACCCTCACGACTTGAGCCGGGCGCGTCCCTGAAAGCAAAAACGGGCAGATCCCATCAGGATCTGCCCGTTTTTTTGCCGCGATCTTTAAGTTTTAAAAATCATCGTCTTTGTCGAAGCGCCGTGCTTCGCGTTGCAGCTGATACACAAAACGCTCGACTTGGCGCTGCACCAAGCCACTCATATTGTGGAAGCGCACACCGGCGAAGGTGGTATTGATCTTCTCTTCGAAGTGCAGGTAACGCAGTTCGACCGAGGTGGTCATGCTGCCAAAGGGCAGGGCGGCGATAAAGCGGTCGTAGACCTGGCCCAGTTGCAAGCGCTCGGAGATATCCCCTTCAAAGCGCAGCTTGCAGCCGGTGGCGGAAATATCCAGCAGCTTGCCGCTGATCGGTGCCTTGAGCTTCTCGCCGCCCAGTTCGATGTTGACCAGTTGGGCCAGTTTCAAGGCGGCGCGGAAGGCATTGCGGCGCTGGTGGTAGACCACTTCGTCGGGCATGCCGCCGGTGTAGATGCGGTGGCCGTCTTTTTCACTGATGGTGTAAGTACCGTTACTTTCCCATGCGACGCGCACGCCTTCATGAAAACCTTCGATACGAAACGGCTCGCCGCTTTCGAGGAAGCGCTCACCGTCACGCGGAATCATTTCGTCCAGTGCCAGGGTCTTGCTGTCCCGGTCCACGTCGACCAGGTAGCTCTGGAAGCGCTGGCTGCGCTCATGAAAGGTGATGATCAGCGGGTCATGGCTGTCTTGCAGCATCCGCAAGGTGCTGGCGATTTCCAGAGGCGTGGTGAGGACCTTGGGTGGCTGCGGGGCATCTTCCGCATTAAGGGCGTTGAACACGGTTCTTCCATCTCCAGACAAAATACGACTACACGCAAGAGCAGGCATTCTGCCAGTATGTGGCGCGCCTTGGATAGGTGCGCTGTAAACCGGCGTCAGGCTTGGCTGCGGGTGCTTGGCTTGACCAGGCGCGAGGTGGAACCCTGGGCATTGTAAAGCGCCGGAGGCTCTCCGCCGTGAAGTATACGCAACTGGTTGGCGGTCGTGGCTTGCTGAAGCTGGATCGACTGACCGTTGAGCAGGTTAGCTTCCTGGCACTGGGTGAGCAATTGATTGAGTTCTTTGCTCTGGGCCAGTAGTTGATCGCCAACCGAAGAGTGGCTAGCCAGCTGCGTCAGGCCATCATGGTCTGCGGGCAGGCCCAGGCTGACGAGGATCTGGCTGCGTTTTTTGCCGTGCTGTTCCAGCAGGACAATCAGCGACTGCTTGCGCGCCAGGATTTCTTCCAGCAGGGGCATGTCCCGGCCGTAGAGGGCCAGGGATTCTTCCCTGAGCAGCTCGAGCAGCTGTTGCGTCGGCGCTAGATCATCAATGATCAGTTGAAGCAGATTTTCGTCGTGATGCATGGCTGGCCTTGGGGTTTAAGCGTCCAAAAGCCCTGCGCAGGCCTGTGCCTAGCGCTCGGCTTCGAAATTAAGCAGCTTGCTGGCTACACGGTTGCTGTCGACTTTATAGCTGCCATCGGCGATTGCCTGTTTCAATTCGGCCACACGGGCTTTATTGACCACCGGTTGATCGCGCAGCGAGTCAGTGACCTTCTGCAACTGTTGAGCCTCATTGCTCAGGTGTACGGATTCCCCGCTCTGGCTGACGCTGGCCTGTTCTGCCTTGGCGGGCGTTGGCTGGGCCTTGGCTTCTACGCTGTCTTTAGTGCCAGTAGCTCGCGTAGGGGCCGACGTTGTCGGGGTGTTATTTAAACGACTGAAATCGATGACCATGATCAAAAAACCTCTGGGTATTTGGACGCTTGCCATGTTTTCGGCCATACCCGGACAAACTTTAGGCTCGATTGACAATAAAACCTGCAGGCCGGCATCCAACCGACAGTGTAGGAAAAGCGCGCGCCCGATACCAGTAGTCTATAAAGCCACCTCCACCTGACCCGGTGCGGTGACCCGTGCCTTGATCACTCGGTTGGAGTTGAGGTTCTTCACGCGAATCTGTTCGCTCATGCCGCCATTGGACAGGGCTTCCCCCGGCATCTTTACCTGCAGCGCACCGCTGCTGGCGGAAATCACCACTTGGTCGCCCTTGCGAATCACCTCTGCCTGCTCCAGATGCACCAACGTGATGACCTGGTCGGTGACCACTGGTCGGGTCAATTTCTGCCCGACCGCCTGGTCGAGGGAGGTCAAGTAGCCCTGGCTGATCATGCTGATGTCGCGTTCGCGTAGTACCACGTCCTCGAAACCGATGATCCCGGTACGTTTGAGCGGGCGGGCAACCACCACCACATCACGGAAGAGCTTGACCTGCGCCGGTACGAAGACGGTCCAGGGCGAGGCGCCGTCGCAGCGCACCTTGACCGTCACACGGCCGATGGGCTGGGCGGGGCTTTCCAGGGTGGCTGTCAATTCCTTGTCGCACATGGGCATGCGCAGGCGTGGGTCCAACTGGTTGACCTGGATTTCATAACGCCCTGGTGTCTGGGTAGTTGCCAGATAATCTTCTACAGTGAACTCAAGAAAGCCTTGGGTGACGCCGATAAGTAGATCAGGCAAGGTGACGTTGTCTGCGCGGGCCGCGGTGCCCAGGCCGAAGGCAAGCAGCACCAGCGGTGCGCAAAGCAATGTGCGGTACCGTGTCAGGATGGGGCGTCGGGAAACTGTCGTTTTAATATCCATGACCAATAAATAGCAAAGGCCGTGCCGTTTAGAGTTGGGTGCGCGTCACTGTCCTTATAGGTATGGCCAAAGGTTTTAGCGTGGGAGTCAAGGCATGGCAGGAGTAATGGATTCAGTAAACCAGCGCACACAGCTGGTAGGGCAGAATCGCCTGGAGTTGTTGCTTTTTCGCCTGGATGGCAAGCAGTTGTATGGCATCAACGTGTTCAAGGTGCGGGAAGTGCTGCAATGCCCCAAGCTGACGATCATGCCCAAGTCGAGCCCGGTGGTGTGTGGCGTCGCCAATATCCGTGGCGCGACCATCCCGATTCTTGACCTGTCCCTGGCCACGGGTTCTGCGGGTTTGCAGGACCGTGAGAACCCGTTCGTCATCATTACCGAGTACAACACCAAGACTCAGGGTTTCCTGGTGCGCTCGGTGGAGCGCATCGTCAACATGAACTGGGAAGAGATCCATCCGCCGCCCAAGGGCACCGGTCGCGATCACTACCTCACGGCGGTGACGCGGGTGGATAACCAGTTGGTGGAAATTATCGACGTGGAGAAGATCCTCGCCGAAGTGGCACCTACCTCGGAATCGATTTCCGTGGGGGTGGTGGACGCCGAAACCGCGCACAAGGCGATCTCCCTGCGTGTATTGACAGTGGACGACTCCTCGGTGGCGCGTAAACAGGTGACCCGTTGCCTGCAAACCGTCGGCGTGGAAGTGGTGGCCCTCAATGATGGTCGCCAGGCGTTGGATTACCTGCGTAAGCTGGTGGATGACGGCAAGAAACCGGAGGAAGAATTCTTGATGATGATCTCCGACATCGAGATGCCGGAAATGGACGGCTACACCCTCACGGCCGAGATACGTAACGATCCACGCATGCAAAAACTGCATATCATCCTGCATACTTCGTTGTCGGGTGTATTCAACCAGGCGATGGTCAAGAAAGTCGGTGCCGATGACTTCCTGGCCAAATTCCGTCCTGATGACCTGGCATCCCGGGTTGTCGACCGGATCAAGGCAGCAGATCACGGCTAGGGGGATTTCCCCCTGGCGGTCACACGATTTAAGAGGCGGTATCATTGTCTACGGGTAATTTGGATTTCGAACAGTTCCGGGTCTTCCTGGAAAAAGCCTGTGGCATATTGCTCGGTGAAAACAAGCAGTACCTGGTATCCAGCCGTCTCAACAAACTGATGGAGCAGCAGGGCATCAAGTCGTTGGGTGAGCTGGTCCAACGCATCCAGGGGCAGCCGCGCAGCGGGCTCAAGGAAATGGTGGTCGATGCCATGACCACCAACGAAACCCTGTGGTTTCGCGACACCTATCCGTTTGAAGTGCTCAAGAGCAAAGTGCTCCCGGAAGCCATCAAGGCCAGCCCGGGCCAGCGCCTGCGCATCTGGTCGGCCGCCTGTTCCTCGGGGCAGGAACCGTACTCGATTTCGATGTCGATCGATGAGTTCGAGCGGACGAACATGGGCCAGTTGAAGGCTGGGGCGCAAATCGTGGCCACTGACCTGTCCGGCACCATGCTCACCAACTGCAAGACTGGCGAGTACGACAGCCTGGCCCTGGGCCGTGGCTTGTCGCAGGAGCGCCTGCAACGTTACTTCGATCCGAAAGGGGCGGGGCGCTGGGCGGTCAAGGCGCCGATCAAGAATCGTGTGGAGTTCCGCTCGTTCAACCTGCTCGACAGCTACGCCAGCCTGGGCAAGTTCGACATGGTGTTCTGCCGCAACGTGCTGATCTACTTCTCGGCCGAAGTGAAGAAAGACATCCTGCTGCGCATCCATGGCACGCTCAAGCGTGGCGGCTACCTTTTCCTGGGTGCTTCCGAAGCACTGAACGGTCTGCCGGATCATTACCAGATGGTGCAGTGCAGCCCGGGGATCATTTACCAGGCTAAGTAAGTCGTACGCGGTAAAAATGTGGGAGCGGGCTTGCTCGCGAAAGCGCAGTGTCAGTCGATGCATGTATCAACTGACAGACTGCATTCGCGAGCAAGCCCGCTCCCACATTTGTTTTTGCGGCAAACCTTTCAATAGCGGCAACCCGGATTGCCGCTTTACTGGCACCACGCGGAAACCCGTTGCCGCTTTTCTGGCATTGCCGCCCGGCAATCCGCCCCCAAGCCCTTTAAATACGGGCTTCCCACAAACTGGCACACACCTTGCTATAACCCAGTTAACGAAAAGCAGGTCAGCCCTTAAAGGTTTCCACCATGAGCATCAGCTTCGATAAAGCGCTCGGTATCCACGAACAAGCCCTGGGCTTCCGCGCCCAGCGTGCCGAAGTCCTGGCCAACAACATTGCCAACGCCGACACCCCGAACTACAAGGCTCGGGACCTGGACTTTTCCGCCGTGCTCGCTGCACAGCAGGACAAGACCAAGAACGGCACCTTCGCCTTGAACATGACCAACAGCCGTCATATCGAAGCCCAAGGCCTGAGCAATGGTGACGAGTCGTTGCTGTATCGCACGCCGATGCAGCCCTCGATCGACCAGAACACCGTCGACGCGCAGCTGGAGCAATCGGCCTACGCCGAGAACTCGGTGAACTTCCAAGCCAGCTTCACCCTGCTTAACAGCAAATTCAAAGGGCTGATGTCAGCCCTGCGTGGAGAGTAAGCCATGTCCCTGTCCAGTGTTTTCAATATTGCCGGCAGTGGCATGAGCGCGCAGACCACGCGTTTGAACACTGTCGCCAGTAACATCGCCAACGCCGAGACCGTGTCTTCGAGCATTGACCAAACCTACCGCGCCCGCCACCCAGTGTTCGCCACCATGTTCCAGGGTGGCCAGGCGGGCGGCAGCGATTCGTTGTTCCAGGACCAGGGTGCAGCAGGCTCCGGCGTGCAAGTGCTCGGTGTGGTCGAAGACCAGAGCAACCTTGAAGCCCGTTACGAACCCAACCATCCCGCCGCGAACGAAAAGGGTTATGTCTATTACCCCAACGTCAACGTGGTCGAGGAAATGGCCGACATGATTTCCGCCAGCCGCTCGTTCCAGACCAACGCGGAAATGATGAACACCGCCAAAACCATGATGCAGAAGGTCCTGACCCTGGGTCAGTGATAAGGGGCGCCAAATAATGGCCATTGTTGATACGAGTAACAACACGCCAGTCCAGGACCTTTTCAATTCCAAGGTCAAGACCGCCACAGACAACGCCAGCAGCTTGGGCGACGCTTCCAAGGCCGCGACCGGCAAACAGTCGCTGGGCAAGGATGCGTTCCTGCAACTGTTGGTTACCCAGCTGAAGAACCAGAACCCTCTGTCGCCGCAAGACAACGGCGCGTTCGTGGCTCAGTTGGCGCAGTTCAGCAGCCTGGAGGGCATCAATACGCTGAATGACTCGGTGAATGCGATCTCCAGCAACTTCAGCTCGTCGCAAGCGCTGCAGGCATCGTCGCTGGTAGGCCGCTCGATCATCATCCAGACCGACAAGGCCATGGTGGATACCAGCAAGAGCATGACCGGTTCGGTGGATGTGAAAACGGCGACGGGCAACGTCACCGTCAAGGTCACCGACAAAGACGGCAACCTGGTGCGCACCATCGAAATGGGCGCCCAGGCTGTCGGCAGTCAGAGCTTTATCTGGGATGGCAAGAACGAGAAGGGCGAGGTCGCTCCTGCGGGCACCTACACCTTCAATGCCACCACCAAGAATGACAAGGGCGACGCCGTTGCCCTGACCACTTCGCTGCCAGCAACGGTAACGAGCGTGACCTTGAGCAAGACCGGCGGCGAAATGCTGTTGAACCTGGCTGGCGGCATGGGCAGCGTCAAGCTGTCGCAAATTCAGACTATCGGTACATAGAGCCGGCTAAATACGGCAGAGGGAGAGAAACATGTCTTTTAACATCGGCCTTAGCGGCCTCTATGCGGCCAACAAACAACTGGACGTGACTGGCAACAACATCGCCAACGTCGCGACCACTGGCTTCAAGTCGTCCCGTGCGGAATTCGCCGACATCTACGCGGCCTCCAAGCTGGGCACCGGCCAGAACAGCATCGGTAACGGTGTGAACCTGGCGGCGGTATCCCAGCAGTTCACCCAAGGTGACGTGAACGGTAGCGGCGGCATCCTGGACATGGCGATCCAGGGCGGCGGCTTCTTCGTGCAGAAGGGCAGTGACGGTTCGCTGGAATACACCCGTAGCGGTGCCTTCCGTGCCGACAAAGACGGCTACATCACCAACAACACTGGCACCTCGCGCCTGCAAGGTTATGCGGCGGATGCGGATGGCAAGATCATCAAGGGCGGCCTGACCGACCTGCAACTGAACCTGTCGAACCTGCCGCCCAAGGCGTCCACCAAAGTGGACTCCACCAGTAACCTGAACTCTTCGGAGCCGGTGATCGACCAGGCGGCCAAGCCGTTCAACCCGAACGACACCAGCACCTTTACCACCCAGTACAGCACCACCTTGTACGACTCCCAGGGCAATGCACACCCAATGGTGCAATACCTGGTGAAAACCGACGGCAACAAGTGGAATGCCTATACGCTGATTGACGGCCGCAACCCGGACGGTTCACCTCCTTTCGGCACCGGTGCCGATGTGAAGGCGCCAGTACCGTCGACATTGAGCTTTGACGGTGCCGGCAAACTCACCAGCGTCGTGACGGGTACTGTTTCCAACAAGACCTTGACCATCACCGGTTGGGTCCCTGGCACCGTGACCGATGGTGTGTGGAAGAAAAATGGTGCTGATGCGAACCCGGCCGGCATCGCCGTCAACATGGCCAACATCACCCAGTACAACTCGGCCACTTACCGTAACCCACCGGTCACCGATGGCTACGCCACCGGCCAGATCACCGGCCTGAAAATCGACGGCAGCGGCGTACTGTTCGCAACGTTCAGCAACCAGCAGAGTAAGGCCATCGGCCAGATCTCCCTGGCCAGCTTCAACAACGAACAAGGCCTGCAGCCGGCTGGCGGAACCACCTGGAGAGAGACCTTCGCTTCGGGCCAGCCAGGTTATGACACCCCGCAAGCCGGCACCCTGGGCTCGATCGTGGCCAACTCCCTGGAGAACTCCAACGTCAACCTGACCAACGAGCTGGTGGACCTGATCAAAGCGCAGAGCAACTATCAGGCGAACGCCAAGACCATCTCCACCCAGAGCACCATCATGCAGACCATCATTCAGATGACGTGATGCGGTAGCGCTCCACAAGAAACCCCTCGTAAGAGGGGTTTTTTGTGGGCGTGAGAAAAGAGCCTGCAACCACTGAGTTTTCGCGTTGAATTGCTTGATGAGGAACGCCCAGTCCCTGTCTTGCCACTGATCGGAGCAGAGCCCAAGAGGTTCACCAATCAATGGGGGAGCGTATGTGGAGTGCTGCAGGTATTTACGGGGCAGGTGGCGGGCGTGCTGTTCCGATAGGCATCGTAGCCCGAGGGGAGTCAGCGCCCGTCACGCCCGTTGCGCAAATGATTGCGGCGAAGCAGCTTCTTAACGAACTGTTTGATGCGCAGCAAACCGGCAAGAATCAAACGGTTCAAGACACGCGCGATAAATTGAACAGGCTGCGTGAGCAACTGGGTGATGAAAAATTCAAGACAATCCTGAACACGCTGATCGAAGAGGCGAATCAGCCGTTTCTTGAGTTTCTCAAACGGCTGCTGAGAGCGTTGTTTCCGGAGGACAACGACGACGTAGCGCCACCTCTGCCATCACCGGGAGGTGGAGGCAGCGGTCGCAGGGTCAACCCGCGTGATTTTGGCGGCAGTGAGCCCATGACCAACAAGCCCTTCAGTGAAGGGGCGCGCCACTTTGACTACAAACCTGATCACAGTAATCCCGGCAAGAGGCCGGGTGTCGGCAAGGGAGATGGCAACATCTGGAGTGGTTTCAAGCAGGGGCCGGATGGGAACTGTGTCACCGTTTCAGCCATAAAGGCCGCCATGATGAAGTTTGGTCAGAAACCCACCGATGTCTTCAAGGACGTGCGGCAAGCGGGCGACGGTTATGACGTGAAGATGCGAGATGGGTTCGAGCTGCATCTGTCTAAGGACGAATTGAAGCAGGCTGCAAGGTATGCGCAGTTCCAAGGAGATGATCCGGCCATGATGACCGATGCTAACTTCATGTACGCGGCAAGTGCCAAGCGAGCGCAGAAAGAGGGCAATGGGTTCGACGACAATACCAATACTGCAAAACAGAGCTTTGCCCATGCGATGCAGAGTTTGAACAATGGCGAAATGGGCTGGGAGGCGCTGAATAGGCTTGGGTTGAACGGTCTTTACCGGAGCTCTTCGAGCGCTGAACTCGCAAGCGGTAAGTTAGGCGTCGTGGATTACGGTGGCCATTCGATGGCTGTGATAGAGGGCAGCATAGAGCTTTGGGGACGGCGGGGTGGCGCGCCACGGCCGGGTAATGCGTACACGTTTAAATGATCGCTCATAAAAAAACCGATAAGCCCTGTGAGTACAGGCCTTATCGGTTTTACTCGATCCCGGGCAGTTAGGCCCGGGACCGGCTCAGCTTATTGGCAAGCTTCGCAATCCGGCTCATCGATCGCGCAAGCCTTTGGCACTGGGGCCGGGCCGGCTGGAGCAGCCAATACCGAATCATCACCGTGGTTGCCGCTGGAAACCGCGTTCAGCTTACCGGTGTTGATGGTCGACTTCTCGGTGCTGGTCGCGGCCAGGGCACGGAGGTAGTAAGTGGTTTTCAGGCCACGGTACCACGCCATGCGGTAGGTCACGTCGAGCTTCTTGCCCGAAGCGCCGGCGATGTACAGGTTCAGCGACTGAGCCTGGTCGATCCACTTCTGACGACGGCTGGCGGCGTCAACGATCCACTTGGTGTCCACTTCGAAGGCCGTCGCGTAGAGCTCTTTGAGTTCTTGCGGGATGCGCTCGATCTGCTGCACGGAGCCGTCGTAGTACTTCAGGTCGTTGATCATGACCGAGTCCCACAGGCCGCGGGCTTTCAGGTCGCGGACCAGGTACGGGTTGATCACGGTGAATTCGCCCGACAGGTTCGATTTCACATACAGGTTCTGGTAAGTCGGTTCGATCGACTGCGATACGCCGGTGATGTTGGCGATGGTCGCGGTCGGTGCGATGGCCATGATGTTGGAGTTACGAATACCTTTCTGCACACGGGCACGTACTGGTGCCCAGTCCAGGGATTCTTCCAGGTCAACATCAATGTACTTCTGGCCACGTTGCTCGATCAGGATCTGTTGCGAATCCAGCGGCAGGATGCCTTTGGACCACAGCGAGCCCTGGAACGTCTCGTAGGCACCGCGCTCGTCGGCCAGGTCGCAGGAAGCCTGGATCGCGTAATAGCTGACCGCTTCCATGGACTTGTCGGCGAACTCGACCGCCGCGTCCGAACCGTATGGAATGTGCTGCAGGTACAGCGCGTCCTGGAAGCCCATGATGCCCAGGCCCACGGGACGGTGCTTGAAGTTGGAGTTCTGCGCCTGTGGCACCGAGTAGTAGTTGATGTCGATCACGTTATCGAGCATGCGCACGGCGGTGTTGACGGTACGTTCCAGCTTGGCGGTGTCCAGCTTGCCGTTGACGATGTGGTTCGGCAGGTTGATCGAGCCCAGGTTGCAAACGGCGATCTCGTCCTTGTTGGTGTTCAAGGTGATCTCGGTGCACAGGTTCGAGCTGTGGACCACGCCCACGTGCTGCTGCGGGCTGCGCAGGTTGCACGGGTCTTTGAAGGTCAGCCATGGGTGGCCGGTTTCAAACAGCATGGACAGCATTTTGCGCCACAGGTCTTTGGCCTGGATGGTCTTGAACAGCTTGACCTTGCCTGGGTACTCGGTGAGGGCTTCGTAGTACTCGTAGCGCTCTTCGAAGGCTTTACCGGTCAGGTCGTGCAGGTCCGGCACTTCGGATGGCGAGAACAGAGTCCACTTGCCGTCATCGAAGACACGCTTCATGAACAGGTCAGGGATCCAGTTGGCGGTGTTCATGTCGTGGGTACGACGACGGTCATCACCGGTGTTCTTACGCAGCTCGATGAACTCTTCGATGTCCATGTGCCAGGTTTCCAGGTAGGCACAGACAGCGCCTTTGCGCTTGCCGCCCTGGTTGACCGCAACGGCGGTGTCGTTCACGACTTTCAGGAACGGAACAACGCCCTGGGACTTGCCGTTGGTGCCCTTGATGTACGAACCCAGTGCGCGCACCGGGGTCCAGTCGTTACCCAGGCCGCCAGCGAATTTGGACAACATGGCGTTGTCATGGATCGCGTGGTAGATGCCCGACAGGTCATCCGGCACGGTGGTCAGGTAGCAGCTGGACAGCTGTGGACGCAGGGTGCCGGCGTTGAACAGGGTCGGGGTCGACGACATGTAGTCAAAGGACGACAACAGGTTGTAGAACTCGATGGCACGGTCTTCTTTCTGCTTCTCTTCGATCGCCAGGCCCATGGCCACGCGCATGAAGAACACTTGCGGCAGTTCGAAGCGGATACCGTCCTTGTGGATGAAGTAACGGTCGTACAGGGTTTGCAGGCCCAGGTACGTGAACTGCTGGTCGCGCTCGTGGTTGATCGCCTTGCCGAGTTTTTCCAGGTCGAAGGTGGCCAGGACCGGGTTCAGCAATTCGAATTCGATACCCTTGGCGATGTAGGCCGGCAGGGCCTTGGCGTACAGGTCGGCCATTTCGTGGTGGGTGGCGCTGTCGGCGACTTTCAGGAAGCCCAGGCCTTCGGCACGCAGGGTGTCCATCAGCAGGCGCGCGGTCACGAACGAGTAGTTCGGCTCACGTTCAACCAGGGTACGGGCGGTCATCACCAGGGCGGTGTTGACGTCGGTCAGGGCCACGCCGTCGTACAGGTTTTTCAGAGTTTCGCGCTGGATCAGGTCACCATCGACTTCTTCCAGGCCTTCGCAGGCCTCGGTGATGATGGTGTTCAGGCGGCCCAGGTCCAGCGGTGCAAAGCTACCGTCGGCCAGGGTGATGCGGATCGACGGGTGAGCCTGTACGGCGGCTTCTTCGGCCGGGGAACGTACGGCACGTTCCTTGGCGCGCGAGTCGCGGTAGATCACGTAGTCGCGGGCAACTTTCTGCTCGCCGGCACGCATCAGGGCCAGTTCGACCTGGTCCTGGATTTCTTCGATGTGGATGGTGCCGCCCGAAGGCATGCGACGCTTGAAGGTCGCGGTGACTTGTTCGGTCAGGCGGGCAACGGTGTCGTGGATGCGCGACGAGGCAGCAGCGGTGCCGCCTTCAACTGCAAGAAACGCTTTGGTGATGGCGACGGTGATTTTGTCATCGGTGTAAGGAACGACAGTGCCGTTACGCTTGATCACGCGCAATTGGCCAGGTGCGGTGGCGGACAGATCCAGGTTCGAATCGGCGGCCTGCGGCACGGAGCCTTGCGGGTTCTCGCGAGTTGTGTCGGTTTGCATGGGGGGTTGTCTCCACGTTCTATATTTGATTGCGAGTGCCAGGCTCTTCCTGCAACACCCGTACCGTTTTCCATATCGGGGATGGGAAACAGCTGCCATCCGCGTGAGCGGTTTGGTCTACTGAAAATCGGTTGGTTCCATGCTGCGCTAGCAATAAAACGCTTGAATTTCTTGCCACTTGTGTGGTTGGGCGCTTTCTTCAAAAACCCCACATGTAGGGTCTTCTCCAGTGCCGAGGTACAAGATAATGCGTTTTCGAGGGGTTAGCAACGCAGTAACCTGTGGATAACGCTGTGGGTAAAATGTGTAAGAAAGGTTGAATGGGTGTGTAGGCCGCACTGCTGCTGGATTACGCCGTTTGTCATTAAATGTTTCGGGCTTAAAACAACCTGCCCATTTTCGAAGGGCGCGAACCCTATCACAAAAAAACGTGATCACCGAATGGATTTCCCGGCTTGTGTTTGAGGGTTGGCCCGTGGCTACAATCGGCCGTATCGGGCTACGAAGTTACCCAGATCATGCCCGCCTTTTATGACAGACATTGAGGTCACCCGTGGAGCAAGAAGCCTGGCAGGTATTGATAGTCGAAGACGACCAGCGATTGGCCGAATTGACCCGTGAGTATCTGGAGAGCAATGGCCTGCAGGTGTCCGTGGAAGGCGATGGCGCCCTGGCAGTGGGGCGCATCATCGACGAGCAGCCGGACCTGGTGATCCTCGACCTGATGCTGCCCGGCGAAGACGGCTTGAGCATCTGCCGCAAGGTGCGCGAGCGCTATGACGGCGTGATCCTGATGCTCACCGCGCGGACCGATGACATGGACCAGGTGCTGGGCCTGGACATGGGCGCGGACGACTACGTGTGCAAGCCTGTGCGTCCGCGCCTGTTGCTGGCACGCATCCAGGCCTTGCTGCGGCGCAGCGAACCGGCGGAACCGGCTGTCGTGGAGAACCAGCGTCGCCTGCAATTCGGTCCTTTGGTGGTGGACAACGCCCTGCGCGAAGCCTGGCTGAACAATGCCGGTATCGAGCTGACGAGCGCCGAGTTCGACCTTTTATGGCTGCTGGTGGCCAATGCCGGGCGGATCTTGTCCCGCGAAGAAATTTTCATCGCCCTGCGCGGCATCGGCTACGACGGCCAGGACCGCTCCATCGATGTGCGTATCTCACGTATCCGCCCCAAGATAGGTGACGATCCGATTCATCCGCGCCTGATCAAGACCATTCGCAGCAAGGGCTACCTGTTCGTCCCCGAAGCCGCCGCCGACATGCCGCTGTGAACTCGATCTTCCTGCGCATCTACGGCGGCATGTGCGCAGCGCTGATTCTGGTGGCGTTGCTCGGCGTGCTGGCCCTGCACCTGCTCAACGAGGTGCGTAGCGGCCAATACCGCGAGCGCCTGGCCCACGGCACCTTCGCCTTGATGGGCGACAACCTCCAACCCATGAGCCCCATCGAACGCCAGCGCGCCCTGGCCGTGTGGGAGCGCTTGCTCGGCATTCCCTTGGACCTGCGCCCCCTGGCCGAGGCGCAACTGGACTTGAGCCAGCGCAATCGCCTGCAACGCGGCCAGGTGCTGGTGGAGCAGACCGGGCCTCATGCCGCACGGGTGCTGCGCTTGGTCAGTGATCAGTCGCAGTTGGTGCTTACGGGCGAAGTGCAGCAGATCAGCGAACAGCTGGCGCGTGCGACTATCTACCTGCTTGCCGACGAACTGGTGCGCTTTCCGGTGGCTGAACAGCCGCAGCGCCTGGCGGATATAAAAGAAGCCAAGGGGTTTGGCTTCGACATGCACCTCATGACCCTCGACCAGGCCGACATGGACGAAGACCAGCGCCGTCGTGTCTCGGAAGGCGACACGGTGATGGCCCTGGGCAAGGGCGGCGACTCGATCCGCGTGTTTGCCGGCATGGTCGGTACGCCGTGGGTGCTGGAACTCGGGCCGCTGTATCAGATGAACCCTTACCCGCCGCAATGGCTGATCCTGATCGCTTTGATCGGCCTGACCCTGATCGGTTTGATCGTCTATCTATTGGTGCGTCAGCTTGAACGGCGGCTGCGCGGCCTGGAAGCCGCCGCCACCCGCATCGCCAAGGGCAACCTGGAAGTACGTGTGCCGGCCCGTGGCGCTGACTCGGTGGGGCGTCTGGCCGCAGCCTTCAATGGCATGGCTGAGCACTTGCAGCAGTTGCTGGCGATCCAGCGTGAGCTGGTGCGCGCGGTGTCCCACGAACTGCGCACGCCGGTGGCGCGCTTGCGTTTCGGCCTGGAAATGGTCGGCGATGCCACCACGGCCGAGGCGCGGCGTAAATATCTGGAGGGCATGGACAGCGATATCCAGGACCTCGATGGCCTGGTCGATGAAATGCTCACGTATGCGCGCCTGGAACAAGGCTCGCCGGAGCTGAATTTCCAGCGGGTCGACCTCGATGCGCTGCTCGATCAGGTGATAGGCGAATTATCGCCACTGCGTCCGCAAGTCAACGTGAGCAGGGGTATTTGCCTGTCGTCGGCGCACTTGGACGATGCCTGGGTCGACGCCGAGCCGCGTTACCTGCACCGTGCGCTGCAGAATCTGGTCAGCAATGCCATGCGCCATGCCCAGGGCCAGGTGTTGATCAGTTACCAGGTGGGCCAGGTGCGCTGCCGCATCGATGTCGAAGATGATGGTCCCGGTGTGCCTGAGAGTGCCTGGGAGCGGATCTTCACGCCGTTCCTGCGCTTGGACGACAGCCGAACTCGTGCGTCTGGCGGGCACGGGTTGGGGTTGTCGATCGTGCGGCGGATTATCTACTGGCACGGCGGGCGGGCATTGATTGGCAAGAGCAACAATTTGGGTGGGGCGTGCTTTAGCCTGAGTTGGCCGAGGGATCAGGAGAAACCCTAATACTGCTATCGCCGGCAAGCCGGCTCCTACAGGAAAATGCATTCCAAATGCAGAAGCCGGCTTGCCGGCACTAGCGCCCTATCAGGCGCCGACAGCCACCAGGCTCAACAGCTGCCCATCATCCACTGCAAACTGCCCTGCCAATTCCTTGCCATGGCACCACTCCTCGGACAAGTCCGTCAGCAGTCGCAGCCTTATATACCCGGCCTCAGTCCACTCCATCACCTCGGCATGCTCAAAGTAGAAGCGCTTCTGCACAATCGGGTAGAGCGCCTTGAACAGGCTCTCCTTGGCCGAAAACGTCAATGTCACCAATTGTGCAATCTGCTCCCTCGGCAAGGCGGCCAGACGCTGCAGTTCATCGGCAGTAAGAATTTCTCCCGCCAATCGCTCCGCCCGCTCCAGGCTCAGCACAGTCTCCAGGTCCATCCCCAGCCCACGCCATTGCGCCTTGTGCGCGACAATCGCGGCCGCATGCCCGGTGCTGTGGGTGATGGAACCACAGATATGCGCAGGCCACACCGGCGCGCGGTCTTCACCGATGGCGGGGATGTAGTTGAGGTGATCGAGTTGGTGCAGCGCGGCGCGGGCGCACAGTCGGCCGGCCAGGAATTCGGCCTGGCGCTTGGCTACTGAGCGCTGGATGCTGGCCGGGGGCGGGACGGCGCTGCGCTGGAAATCGCCGGCCGTTAATAAGGCGGGGTCAAAGCGCGTGCTGAGAAACACCGTGCCGGGCAAGGATTCGGGCAGCGGCCAATGGGCGTCGAGTGGGGTGCAGCAAGCGGGTAGGGAGTTCATGGGCGGTATTTTGCCGAGTTGATGCAAAACAGGATAGCCCGCTGCGGTTCAGGCGAGGTTCAGAGCTCGTTCAGGGGGAGTTCAGGGGCGCCTGCGTAGTCTGGATTCATACCCAAGGGCAACAGCCAAACGCATAGAGGTAACACCATGACTGCGATCAAACAGCTGATGTTGGCGTTGACCATGCTCAGTGCCGCCACGGGGGCCCAGGCCGCAGACGGTGCCTTCGCCGCATTCGGCGGTGAGAAAACCAAGAAATCCAGCACTTTGATCCAGCGTGTCAGTTTCGAAGAATCTGCCAGCCAGCCCACGCCCTGGGGCCAGTCCCTGGGCCTGGCAACCCCACAGCCGGCCTATCGCGCCGGCTATGAACACCTGACCGGCCAGTTCAATGGCATTCAATTGCGCCCGCAAGACCTGCAGGGCCGCTATGATATCCCTCTGTCGGACAGTTGATTTGCTTTGGAGAGCCTTATGAAATTGCTGGTGGTAGAAGATGAGGCGCTGCTGCGTCATCACCTGTTGACCCGCCTGACCGACAGCGGGCACGTGGTGGAGGCGGTGGCCAATGCCGAAGAGGCCCTGTACCAGACCGGCCAGTTCAACCATGACCTGGCGATCATCGACCTGGGCCTGCCCGGCATGGGCGGCCTGGACCTGATCCGCCAACTTCGCACCCAGGCCAAGACCTTCCCGATCCTGATCCTCACCGCCCGTGGCAATTGGCAGGACAAGGTCGAAGGCCTGGCGGCCGGTGCCGACGACTACGTGGTCAAGCCGTTCCAGTTTGAGGAGCTGGAGGCGCGGATGAACGCCTTGCTGCGCCGCTCCAGCGGGTTTACCCAGTCGACGATTGTCGCGGGCCCGCTGCTGCTGGACCTCAACCGCAAGCAGGCGTCCCTCGACGAACAGCCTTTGGCGCTGACGGCCTACGAATACCGAATCCTTGAGTACCTGATGCGCCATCACCAGCAAGTGGTGGCCAAGGACCGTTTGATGGAACAACTCTACCCCGATGATGACGAGCGTGATCCGAACGTGATTGAAGTGCTGGTCGGTCGCCTGCGCCGCAAGCTGGAAGGCCCGTCCGGGTTCAAGCCGATCGACACCGTGCGTGGCCTGGGTTACCTGTTCAATGAGCGCTGCCGTTGATTCGCTCGCTACGCGTGCGCTTGATGCTGGCGGCCGCCACCCTGGCCGTGCTGTTCATGCTGGGTTTGTTGCCGGCGATGCAAGGGGCGTTCAGCCTGGCGTTGCAGGACTCCATCGAGCAACGCCTGGCATCGGACGTCACGACGCTGATCTCGGCCGCGCGGGTGGAAAATAACCGCCTGTTGATGCCGGCGCAGTTGCCGGATGAGCGCTTCAACCTCACCGACAGCCGCTTGCTCGGCTACATCTATGACCGTGAAGGTCACTTGGTGTGGCGTTCTCGGGCGACCAAGGAAGAAAACATCAACTACAAGCCGCGCTACGACGGGCGCGGCAATGAATTTGCGCGGATCCGTGAGGCCAACGGCCAGGAATTCTTCGTCTACGACGTCGAGGTCAGGTTGCTGGGCGGTAAGAGTGCAGCGTTCAGTATCGTTGCCCTGCAACCGGTGCGCGAATACCAACTGACCCTCGAGGGCCTGCGCGAAAATCTCTACCTGGGCTTTGGCGCCGCGTTGCTGGTGCTGCTGACCTTGCTCTGGCTGGGCCTGACCTGGGGGTTGCAAGCCCTGCGGCGGCTGAGCCAGGAACTTGACCAGATCGAAGGCGGCACCCGCGAGAGCCTGTCCGAACAACACCCTCGCGAACTGCTGCGCCTTACCGGCTCCCTCAACCGTTTGCTGCACAGCGAGCGTGAGCAACGGGCGCGTTACCGTGATTCCCTCGACGACCTGGCCCACAGCCTGAAAACCCCGCTCGCCGTACTGCAAGGTGTGAGCGAAGACATGGCCCAGCGCCCGGAAGACCGCGACCAGGCCTGGGTGCTGCAATCGCAGATCGAGCGCATGAGCCAGCAGATCAGCTACCAGTTGCAGCGCGCCAGCCTGCGTAAAAGCGGCCTGGTGCGTCACCAGGTGCGGCTGGAACCGGTGCTGCAAAGCTTGTGCGACACGCTGGACAAGGTCTACCGCGACAAAGGCGTCACAGTGTCCTTTGAACTGCCGCAAGCATGCGACGTGCCGATCGAGAAGGGCGCCTTGCTGGAGTTGCTCGGTAACCTGCTGGAAAACGCCTACCGCCTGTGTCTGAGCGAAGTGCGCATCAGCTTCGTGGAAAACCTCGAAGGCAGTGAGCTGTGTATTGAAGATGATGGCCCTGGTGTGCCGCCGGATCAGCGTGCAAGGATTCTGCAGCGAGGTGAACGGCTGGACCGCCAACATCCGGGGCAGGGTATCGGCTTGGCGGTGGTCAAGGACATCATTGAAAGTTATGGCGCTCGGCTGACCTTGGGTGATTCGCCTCTGGGCGGCGCCGCGTTCAAGATTCACTTCCCCGCCGTTTGATCGGTTTTTGTGGTGAGCGGGCTTGCCCCGCGCTGGGGCGCGAAGCGGCCCTAATAGCGATGTCTGATATGGGACTGTTTCGCAGCCCAGCGCGGGGCAAGCCCGCTCACCACAGAGATAACTTTTTCCTCTAACTCTCTTGGGCCCGGTAAGCCCCCGGCGTCAGCCCCGTCCACTTCTTGAACGCCCGATGAAACGCCGACGGTTCCGAAAACCCGAGCTGTTCGGCAATCTCCTGCAGCGACAAATCCGCCCGGCCCAAATGATAGATGGCGATGTCCCGCCGCAACTCATCCTTGAGCGCCTGAAAGCTGCTGCCTTCTTCACGCAAATGCCTGCGCAGGGTCTGCGGGCTGATATGCAGGTGCTGGGCGACGGCTTCCAGGTCCGGCCAGGGCGTGCGGTCGCGGCTGAGCAAGCGGCGTATCTGGCTACTCAAGCTGTCGCCTTCATCCGGCCGAGAGAGCAAGTCGGCGGGTGAGCGCTCGAGGAAGTGCTTGAGGGTGCGTTCGTCCTGCAACAACGGCAGGTTCAAATAGCGTGCGGGAAACACCAGGCTGCTGTTCGGTGCACCGAATACCTGGACACAGGGAAACAGCAGGTCATATTCACCGGCGTGCGCCGGCATTGGGTAGCTGAAAGTGGCCTGATGCAGCCGGATACGTTGGCCGATCAGCCAACTGCCCAGTCGATGCCAGATCACCAGCAGGCACTCACTCAAGAAATGATCCGGGTCCCACAACTGCGAGTCGTCCAGGCTCAAGCGGGCCATTTCGCCTTCGCGTGTCAGCTGCCAGCGCGGGCCTTGTGGGAATAGGCTATAAAATAATAAACCGCGCTCCAGAGCCTTCTCCAAGGTGCGGCAGTGGATCAATGCGTGGCACATCATGGCGAAGGTGCCGCGTTTACTCGGGCCGTCGGCGAACCCCAGGTATTCGTCGTCCAGTGCCAGCCACAGCATTTGCAGCAGGCGGGTGAACTGCTCCGGCGCGATGCGGGCGCGAGGTTCGGTAAGCAGTTCGGGGGTGATGCCCACCTGCTGCAGCAAGCCCGAGTAGTCATAGCCGGCCCGACGCGCCCCGCCGAGGGCCGCCCTGGCGTAATGACTGGCGATGGTACGTTCACGCATGCGAAGGCCTCGTCCATGGAGGGGCTGATGGTAGTCAGCCCCGAATGCGGTCACAAGGCGGATATCCGCCAAATTGTAGGACGGGATTGGACGAGTGGGCGGAAATCCGCCACCTGTTTTGCCGCGTGGAGGGGCACCTCAGAACCCCAAGCCCTGATGTCTAAAGGCCTTCAGGGTTTTTCAGCGAAGTGGCACGGCGTTTGCGATAGGGATTACAGCGCAGGCTTGTTCCTACAGGGCTCGCAAACAACAAATCCCTCCAGTGCAGGAGGGTTCGCAATTCAAGTGTCGTGGGCAATGGCGGATCTTTGCCACACGGGACGATTGAGGAACTTTGCAATGACGACTCGTCAGCCAATCTACAAATCCCTGTACTTCCAGGTGATCGTTGCAATCGTTATCGGTATTTTGCTCGGTCACTTCTACCCGCAGACCGGTGTGGCCCTCAAGCCGCTGGGTGACGGGTTCATCAAACTGATCAAAATGGTCATCGCCCCGATCATCTTCTGCACCGTTGTCAGCGGCATCGCTGGCATGCAAAGCATGAAATCGGTCGGCAAGACCGGCGGCTATGCGCTGCTCTACTTCGAGATCGTTTCGACCATCGCGCTGCTGATCGGCTTGATCGTGGTAAACGTCGTGCAACCGGGCGCCGGCATGCACATCGACGTAGCGACCCTGGACGCGTCCAAAGTGGCGGCCTACGTCACTGCCGGTAAAGACCAGAGCATCGTCGGCTTTATCCTCAATGTGATCCCTAACACCATCGTCGGCGCCTTCGCCAACGGCGATATCCTGCAAGTGCTGATGTTCTCGGTGATCTTCGGTTTCGCCCTGCACCGCCTGGGTGCCTACGGCAAGCCGGTGCTGGACTTCATCGATCGCTTCGCCCACGTGATGTTCAACATCATCAACATGATCATGAAGCTCGCGCCAATCGGTGCCCTGGGTGCCATGGCGTTCACCATCGGCGCCTACGGTGTGGGTTCCCTGGTGCAGTTGGGTCAGCTGATGATTTGCTTCTACATCACCTGCATCCTGTTCGTGCTGGTGGTGCTGGGTGGTATCTGCCGCGCCCACGGTTTCAGTGTGATCAAATTGATCCGCTACATCCGTGAAGAGCTGCTGATCGTTCTGGGTACTTCGTCTTCCGAATCCGCACTGCCACGCATGCTGATCAAGATGGAGCGTCTGGGTGCGAAGAAATCCGTAGTAGGCCTGGTGATTCCAACCGGCTACTCCTTCAACCTCGACGGTACTTCGATCTACCTGACCATGGCTGCCGTGTTCATCGCCCAGGCGACTGACACCCACATGGACATCACCCACCAGATCACCCTGCTGCTGGTGCTGCTGCTGTCCTCCAAAGGCGCTGCAGGTGTGACCGGTTCGGGCTTCATCGTACTGGCTGCCACCCTGTCGGCCGTAGGCCACCTGCCGGTTGCCGGCCTCGCGCTGATCCTGGGTATCGACCGCTTCATGTCCGAAGCCCGCGCGCTGACCAACCTGGTGGGTAACGCGGTTGCCACCATCGTTGTGGCCAAGTGGGTCAAGGAACTGGACACCGACAAGCTGCAAAGCGAGCTGGCGTCCGGCGGTACCGGTATCTCGGAAACCCGCGAGCTGGATGACCTGGGCGTGGCCGAAGGCCCTGCACCTGTCGTCAAGTAAGCCGCTGCTGGCGTGACCTGACGCCACAGCAACCCACAAACGCCCCGACTGGTTCGGGGCGTTTGCGTTTCTGGCGCATTACTTTGGCTGCTTTTGTTTTACAGTAAGTGAATCGGTTGTGACGCTTGCAGGAGGTTTTGTGGACAGTGTTGATTTGAATGTCCTGCGCAGCGTGCTCGAATGGCGCCGCGCCGGGCAGCGAGTAGTGTTGTACAGCGTGGTTCAGACCTGGGGCAGCGCACCACGCCCGCCAGGGGCGATGCTGGCGTTGCGTGGCGATGGTGTGGTGATCGGCTCGGTGTCGGGTGGTTGCATCGAGGATGACTTGATTGCGCGCCTGCAGGATGGTCGCTTGCCTGAAGACGGGCCGCCGGTGCAATTGGTGACCTACGGTGTGACCCGCGATGAAGCTGCGCGTTTTGGTCTGCCATGCGGTGGCACCCTGCGCCTGACCGAGGAGCGCGTGGACGAGTGGGAGTGGGTGTCTGAGCTGCTGGCGCGGTGTGAAGATCACCAGATCGTCGCACGCGAGCTTGACCTGGCCACCGGCAAGGTCACCTTGGGCGGCGCGAGCAAGACGGATGTCGTGACTTTCGATGGCGAACGCTTGCGCGCCATCTATGGTCCGCGCTGGCGCCTGCTGTTGATCGGCGCCGGCCAGTTGTCGCGTTATGTGGCGGAAATGGCGCGCTTGCTGGATTTCGAAGTGCTGATCTGCGACCCGCGCGACGAATTCGTCTACGGCTGGGAAGAGCAGCATGGCCGCTTTGTACCTGGCATGCCCGATGAAGCGGTGCTGAACATCCAGACCGATGAGCGCACGGCCATCGTCTGCCTCACCCATGACCCGCGCCTGGATGATATGGCCTTGCTGACAGCGCTGAATTCATCGGCGTTCTATATCGGCGCACTGGGTTCGCGGGTCAATAGCCAAAAACGCCGGGAAAACCTCGCTGCGCTGGGGCTGTCCTCCGAGGCGATCGCACGCCTGCATGGGCCGATTGGCTTGCATATCGGCAGCCACACTCCGTCGGAGATCGCGTTGTCGCTGATGGCGGAAATTGTCGCGATCAAAAACGGTGTGGCGCCGATGCAGAAGAAACCATTGCCGGTGGTGGCTGAGTGACTGTCACAGCAATTGTGCTCGCGGCGGGGCAGGGCAGTCGCTTTCGTGCCGTGGCGGGGGTAGACCAGGATAAGTTGTTGGCTGATTGTGTGGGGCTGGATGGCGTAACACGGCCGGTGATCGAGCAGGTGCTGATGAGTCTGCCGGCAGCTGTGGTTGAGCGCTGGGTGGTGACTTCACCGGACCGGCGTGAAGTGATTCGCTTGGCAGAGGCCTACGGTTGCAAGGTCTTGCTGCTGCGCTCAGCAGGCATGGGTGACAGTATTGCGGCGGCGGTTGCAGCCAGTGCGGCGGCGGACGGCTGGCTGGTGGTGCTGGGAGATATGCCGTTTATCTGGTCGTCCAGCGTTGAACGGGTGATTGATGGGCTGGAGGAGGGTGACATCAGTGTGCCGGTGCAGGATGGGCAGTATGGGCACCCTGTGGCGTTTAGCCGGGCATCTGGGCCAGGGCTGATGGCGTTGAAAGGTGATCGTGGTGCCAGGCCGTTGTTTGCGCAGGCGAAGGTATGTGAAGTGTCTGTTGATGATCCGGGCGTGCTCTGGGATGTCGACCTGCCACAGTCTTTACATTACTCCCCACCCTAATTGTAGGCGCCGGCAAGCCGGCTCCTACGGTTGAATGTGTATCCGTAGTCAATAAAAAGCCCCGCCTGATCACTCAGGCGGGGCTTTTTAGTCGCTGCGCGAATCAGGCGAGAGGTTTGCTCTCGTGCTCTGCTTCCTGTGCTGCGGCAGCAGCTGCGGCGGCTTCGGCTTCCTTGCGACGACGACGCACTTCACGTGGGTCGTTCGGGGCACGGCCGTTTTCGGTCAGCGCGCTGACCGGTGCTGCTTCAACCACGGGGGCGGCAACTTCGGCAACCATCGGCGCTTCAACCACTGGCGCAGGTTCAACGACCGGAGCAGGCTCAACCACTGGGGCTGGCTCGGCAACCACGACTTCGGCAACCGGTGCTGGGGCTTCTTCTACCACAGTGGCAGGTTGTGGCGCTTCAACCGGCGCGGCAGGCTCGGCAGTCCATTGGAAGGCGGTCTGTTCTTCACGAACTTCGCGAACTTCACGTACTTCTGGCGCTGCTTCGACAACCGGTGCTTCAACCACCGCTTCAACCACTGGCTGAGGCTCAATCACTGGGGCGGGCTCAACCGCTGCCACTTCAACTTCTGGCTGGGCTTCTTGAACCGGGGCAACTTCCACTTCCGGAACAACCGGCGCTTCGATTGGGGTGGTGGCTTCTACAACCGGAGCCTCTACGACTGGCGCTTCAACTGCAGGCGCTTCAACAACCGGCGCTTCAACCACTGGGGTCTCGGCAGCAGGTGCTTCAACCGCTACGGTTTCTTCAACAGCAGCAGTGGCACGTTCAGCCTGTTCGTGAGCCTTGGCTTCAGCCGGTGCGCTGATGACCGAGCTGGCAACCGCAGCGGTAACGGCCAGGCCGGCAGCCAGTTCGGCGCCAGTCGGTTCGCTGGTAGCGGCTTCTGCGTTCTCGCCGGTCTCTTCCGAGCCTTCGATCACGTTGCCGTTGGCATCACGTTGACGCTCACGACGGTTGCTGCGACGACGCTGGCCACGGGAGCGGCGGCGTGGACGATCGCCTTCGGCGCCTTCCTGACCGTCTTCCTGCAGTTGCTCTTCGCCGGTCAGCACTTCTTCTTCGCTGGCGGCAGCGGCTTGTTCGGCACGCGGTTGACGCTCTTCACGCGGGGCGCGAGGTTGGCGTTCTTCACGTGGCGCACGCTCTTCACGCGGCTGGCGAGCTGGACGCTCTTCGGTAGCAGCAGCGGCGGCGCCGGCTACAGCAGGGGCTGCGTCCAGCGGCTCACGCAGTTCGCGCACACGTTCTTCACGCTCGCCACGTGGCTTGCGGTCTTCACGTGGGGCACGTGGAGTGCGCGGTGCACGCTCTTCGCGTGGTGCGCGTTCTACAGTCGGGGTTTCTTCACGGGCTTCGCGAGGGGCACGTTCTTCGCGTGGAGCGCGTTCTTCACGCGGTGCACGTTCTTCGCGCGGCTTGCGCTCTTCGTCACGACGACCATTGCGGTTACGGCTCTGCTGGCGACCGTTGCGACGTTCTTCGTTGCGCGCAGGGCGCTCGGCGGCAGGTTTCTCAACCACAACCGGAGCAGCTGGCTCTTCCTTGGTGGCGAACAGGCTGACCAGCGACTTCACCAGGCCTTTGAACAGGCTTGGCTCAGGCAGGGCGGCCGGTGCGGCAACTGGCGCGGCGACTTCGGTCGGAACCGGTGCGTTGGCGCGGGCCGGCGCGGTCTTGACTGCGGCTTCCTGGCGAACCAGGGTGCGGGTCGCGGCAGCAGGCTGGACTTCTTCCACTTCGGCAGCGGCAGCGGCGATTTCGTAGCTGGACTGGCCGCTGTGGGCTTCCGGGCTGTCGTCACGCAGGCGCTGCACTTCGAAGTGCGGGGTTTCGAGGTGATCGTTCGGCAGGATGACGATACGGGCACGGGTGCGCAGTTCGATCTTGGTGATCGAGTTGCGTTTTTCGTTGAGCAGGAACGCTGCAACCGGGATCGGCACTTGCGCGCGGACTTCGGCGGTGCGGTCTTTCAGGGCTTCTTCTTCGATCAAGCGCAGGATCGCCAGCGACAGCGATTCAACGTCACGGATGATGCCGGTGCCGTTGCAACGCGGGCAGACGATGCCGCTGCTCTCGCCCAGGGACGGACGCAGGCGCTGACGGGACATTTCCAGCAGGCCGAAGCGCGAAATGCGGCCGACCTGTACGCGGGCACGGTCAGCTTCCAGGCATTCGCGGACTTTTTCTTCCACGGCGCGTTGGTTCTTGGCCGGGGTCATGTCGATGAAGTCGATCACGATCAGGCCGCCGATGTCACGCAGGCGCAGCTGGCGGGCGATTTCTTCAGCCGCTTCCAGGTTGGTCTGCAGGGCGGTTTCTTCGATGTCGCTGCCTTTGGTCGCACGCGCCGAGTTGATGTCGATGGACACCAGGGCTTCGGTCGGGTCGATCACGATGGAGCCACCGGAAGGCAGTTCGACCACGCGCTGGAAGGCGGTCTCGATCTGGCTTTCGATCTGGAAACGGTTGAACAGCGGAACGCTGTCTTCGTACAGCTTGATCTTGCTGGCGTACTGCGGCATCACCTGGCGGATGAAGGTCAGGGCTTCGTCCTGGGCTTCAACGCTGTCGATCAGCACTTCGCCGATGTCCTGGCGCAGGTAATCGCGGATGGCGCGGATGATCACGTTGCTTTCCTGATAGATCAGGAACGGCGCGGAACGATCCAGGGACGCTTCTTTGATAGCGGTCCATAGTTGCAGCAGGTAGTCGAGGTCCCACTGCATTTCTTCGCTGCTGCGGCCCAGGCCTGCAGTGCGAACGATCAGGCCCATGTCGGCCGGTGCGATCAGGCCGTTCAGCGCTTCACGCAGTTCGTTGCGCTCTTCGCCTTCGATGCGACGGGAAATGCCGCCGGCACGTGGGTTGTTTGGCATCAGGACCAGGTAACGGCCGGCCAGGCTGATGAAGGTGGTCAGGGCTGCGCCCTTGTTGCCACGTTCTTCTTTTTCTACCTGGACGATGACTTCCTGGCCTTCGCTCAGGACGTCCTTGATGTTCACGCGGCCTTCAGGAGCTTTCTTGAAGTATTCGCGGGAGATTTCTTTGAGTGGCAGGAAGCCGTGGCGCTCGGAGCCGAAATCGACAAAGGCAGCCTCAAGGCTTGGTTCGATGCGAGTAATACGGCCTTTATAGATGTTGGCCTTCTTTTGCTCGCGTGCACCGGATTCGATGTCCAGGTCGTAGAGGCGTTGGCCATCTACCAGTGCAACACGCAACTCTTCGGGTTGAGTTGCGTTAATCAGCATTCTTTTCATGTTGTACCGTCGGTTTCCGGGCTGCCGGAAACGGCGTTCGGCACACACGACTTCTCACGGTCGGTGTCAGGTGCGTCAAGAGTGGTTGGCCACTCCAGTGTCCAGCAAAAACCAGCCAATTGGGCCGGTATCGCGACGGACGCGTCCTGCTTGTTAGCGGTGGTGACAAAGGCACCACTTCAACAAAAGCTAAGGTCAGGAGGAGGAATCAACCGGCGACTGTGGACGAGATGAAGCGTCTAAATATAAGCCTAGTGCTACACAGTCCGACGGTTGTGCATCTCCACCCTACACGTATCCCTGATAATTCGGGTGCTGCCGCGCGCAGAATCCGCAGCGGGTTGGCATTTACCGTGTTCTCCAATGGGGAGTCCACGCTCATGGCTAAACAAGACTAGGTGTGGGCGGTTGCGCTCTCACTCAGCTCTTAACAGGCGTTGTTTCCGAAGTATTCGCCGTGGTCTGGTCCAAGACTGACTGCACTTTGTGAACTGGCCGTAAATATCGGCGCAGAACGCGAGTATTTACTCTGCTTTCTGCACTCGCTTCAGGCCTCATGTCACCTGCGCTTGTTACAATCTTGAGCCTTCCAGGGTGGCGAAAGCCCCGTAGGACGGCCTCGCGTCCTGATGAATTGCGATGGTCAGGGCCGGCAGTTTGCCGCAAGTCCTCTGTCCAGGCCGCTTTTGGCGGCGTTCGCGACTATAGCAGCAATGATTAAGTGCTTCAATTCCATAAAAAATTGTTATCATCGCCGCCATGACGACTACCGCCCCCCAGACCCCCAGCGTCCAGCTGCTTGAGGTCTCGCCGGAATATGCCGGCCAACGCATCGACAATTTTCTCCTGGCCAGGCTCAAAGGCGTGCCCAAGACCTTGATTTACCGCATCTTGCGTAAAGGTGAAGTGCGGGTGAACAAGGGCCGGATCAAGCCCGAGTACAAGTTGCAGGCGGGCGATATCGTCCGTGTGCCGCCGGTTCGCGTGCCGGAGCGTGACGAGCCTGTGCCATTGGCGCAGGGGTTGCTGCAACGCCTGGAAGCCTCGATTGTCTTCGAAGACAACAAGCTGATCGTGATCAACAAGCCTTGCGGCATTGCGGTTCACGGCGGCAGTGGACTGAATTTCGGCGTGATCGAAGCCTTTCGTCAGTTGCGCCCGGACGCCAAGGAGCTGGAGTTGGTCCATCGCCTGGACCGTGACACCTCTGGCCTGCTGATGATCGCCAAGAAGCGCAGCATGTTGCGCCACCTGCACACCGCCCTGCGTGGCGATGGTGTGGACAAGCGCTACATGGCGCTGGTGCGCGGTAACTGGGCCAGTTCCATCAAGAGCGTCCGTGCGCCGTTGCAGAAGAGCAACCTGCGTTCCGGCGAGCGCATGGTGGAAGTGGACGAGGAGGGCAAAGAGGCCCTGACCCTGTTCAAGGTGCTGCGCCGCTTCGGTGACTTCGCCACCCTGGTCGAGGCCAAGCCGGTGACCGGGCGTACCCACCAGATCCGCGTGCACACCCTGCACGCTGGTCATTGCATCGCTGGCGATACCAAGTACGGCGACGAGGATTTCTCCAAGGAGATTCGCGATCTGGGCGGCAAGCGCCTGTTCCTGCACGCTTACATGCTCACCGTGCCGCTGCCCGATGGTGGCGAGTTGAAGCTGCAGGCGCCGGTCGATGAAATGTGGGCCAAGACCGTGGAGCGCTTGAGTGTCGCACCTTGATTACAAACTGCTGATTTTCGATTGGGACGGCACTCTGGCCAACTCCATTGGCCGGATTGTCGAGTCGATGCATGCAGCGTCGACCCGCTCGGGCTACGCGCTGTGCACCGATCATGCGGTCAAGGGCATTATCGGCCTGGGCCTGCCTGAGGCCATTCGTACCTTGTACCCCGAGATCAGTGACGCCGAGCTGGTCACCTTCCGTGATCACTATGCCGATCACTACATCGCCCTGGAGGCCACGCCTTCGCCCTTGTTCGACGGTGTGGTGCAGTCTCTGGAGGCGTTCCGCGCCGAGGGTTATCACTTGGCCGTCGCCACCGGCAAGGCGCGTCGCGGGCTGGACCGTGTGCTCAAGGCTCACGGTTGGGAAGATTATTTCGATATCACCCGTGCCGCCGATGAAACTGCCAGCAAGCCTCACCCTCTGATGCTGGAGCAGATCCTGGCCCATTGCGGCGTGTCGCCACGCCAGGCCTTGATGGTGGGTGATGCTTCCTTCGACTTGATGATGGCGCGCAATGCGGGCATGGACAGCGTGGCGGTCAGTTATGGCGCCCAGGCTGCCGAGGCCTTGCAGCAATACGAGCCGCGTCTGACGATCGATCATTTTTCCGAATTGCAGGCCTGGCTCGGCCGGGTCCGATAAGTCTTTGCTGGGGTTGATGGCATGAGTGACGAGTGGAAAGCGCCCGAAAAGGCTGAAAGCAGTGATGACAAAAGCTGGAAGCTGCTGGAGAAAACCCTCCTGGCCAGCGTTCAGGAGCAGCGTCGTGCACGGCGTTGGGGGATCTTCTTCAAGCTGCTGACGTTCGTCTGGCTTATCGCCATGCTCGCCTTGTTCAGCCCGCTGATGGACATGGAAAAAAGCGCAACCCGTGGCGCCAATTACACCGCGTTGATCGAAGTGCGCGGGGTGATTGCCGACAAGGAGTCCGCCAGTGCCGACAACATCGTCAGCAGCCTGCGTGCTGCGTTTGAAGACCCCAAGGTCAAGGGCGTGATCCTGCGCATCAACAGCCCGGGTGGCAGTCCTGTGCAGTCCGGCTATGTGTATGACGAAATTCGCCGTCTGCGTGGCTTGCACCCTGATATCAAGCTGTATGCGGTGATTTCCGACCTGGGGGCTTCGGGTGCTTATTACATCGCCAGTGCTGCTGATCAGATTTACGCCGATAAGGCTAGCCTGGTGGGGTCCATTGGTGTGACGGCGGCCGGTTACGGGTTTGTCGGCGCCATGGAGAAACTGGGGGTGGAGCGTCGCACCTACACGTCGGGCGAGCACAAGTCGTTCCTTGATCCGTTCCAGCCGCAGAAGGCTGACGAGACCCAGTTCTGGCAGGGCGTGCTCGACACCACCCATCGCCAGTTCATCGCCAGCGTGAAGCAGGGGCGCGGCGATCGTCTGAAGGATAAGGATCATCCGGAGTTGTTCTCCGGCCTGGTGTGGTCGGGCGAGCAGGCGTTGCCGCTGGGTCTGATCGATGGCCTGGGCAGTGCAAGTTCGGTGGCGCGGGATGTGATTGGCGAGAAGGAGCTGGTGGACTTCACGGTTGAGGAATCGCCGTTTGATCGTTTTTCCAAGCGGCTCGGTGCCAGCGTGGCGGAGAAGCTGGCCTTCTATATGGGCTTCCAAGGCCCATCCCTACGCTGAAATACCCTGTAGGAGTCGGCTTGCCAGCGATAGCGATGGGTCAGCCGGCATTGGCGGTGGCTGATCCACCGTTATCGCTGGCAAGCCAGCTCCTACAGTGGTTTTGTGGTGTTCTCAGGGGATTTGCACACCTTCGGCGAGCAGCATGTCGACCAGTCGTATCAGTGGTAGGCCCACTAAGCTGGTCGCGTCCGGCCCTTCGGTGCTCTGGAACAGGCTCACACCCAATCCTTCTGCCTTGAAGCTACCTGCGCAGTCATACGGCTGCTCAATCCGCAGATAGCGCTCGATGCGTTCAGCATCCAGTTCGCGCATGTGCACGCTAAAGGGTACGCAGTCGACCTGGCAGTGCCCCGTCTCGCTGTTCAGCAGTGCCAGTCCGGTGAGGAAGCTGACGCGCTTGCCGCTGGCCGCCAGCAATTGTTGGCGGGCGTTCTCGAAGGTGTGGGGCTTGCCGATGATCCGGCCGTCGAGTGCCGCGACCTGGTCGGAGCCTATAATCAGATGCCCTGGATGGCTGGCGGCGAGTGCACGGGCTTTCTGTTCGGCCAGGCGCTTGACCAGTTCAATGGCGGATTCATTTTCGCGGTGGCTCTCGTCGATATCCGGCGAGCTGCAGATGAACGGCAGGTGCAGGCGGCTCAGCAATTCCCGGCGATAAACCGAGCTGGATGCGAGTAATAAAGGCAGCATGGGCGTCTCCTCAGGGCAGTCGGGGATTCTAGCGGGGCGACCGGCTGACGCACAGGGCTGAATTTCCTTTGACATGGCTGGGTGCATCCCTATAATGCTGCGCCTATGTTGAATGACCCGATTCCACCTCACGTTGACCCGCGCAAATTGGCTGATCGTGGCACTTCCCTTCAAGGTGAGTTGCTGCTGGCCGATTTGGAGAGACTCTGCGACCCGCTTTCCGACACTGTCGGTACGGTGCAGGCCAAATTCGTTTTTGAACGAGATGAACGTAAGTCTGTGGTAATCCACAGCTTTATCGACACCGAGGTCAAAATGGTTTGCCAGCGTTGTCTTGAGCTGGTCACCCTGCCGATCCACAGCGAGTGCAGTTATGCTGTGGTGAAGGAGGGTGCGAATACCCAGTCGTTGCCGAAAGGTTATGACGTGCTGGAACTGGGCGAAGATCCTTTGGATCTGCATGCACTGATCGAGGAGGAGCTTCTGCTCGCCTTGCCCATTGTGCCTGCTCATCATCCGGAAGAATGCCAGCAGCCGGCGGGTCTCGATGACGAGCCCGAACCGAGCGAGGACGAGGTAACGCGGTCCAACCCGTTCAGTGTATTGGCGCAGTTAAAGCGTGACCCAAACGTTTAGGAGTTAATCAATTATGGCTGTTCAGCAGAACAAAAAATCCCGCTCTGCCCGTGACATGCGTCGTTCGCACGATGCCCTGACGGCGAGCACTCTGTCTGTAGAAAAAACCACAGGTGAAATTCACCTGCGTCACCACGTATCGCCAGAAGGCGTATACCGTGGTCGTAAAGTGATCGACAAGGGCGCTGACGAGTAATCACTTGTCTGCTCTAGTCATCGCGATAGACGCAATGGGCGGGGACTTCGGTCCCCGCAGCATTGTTCAGGCCTGCATTGCCAGCCTGACTGCAACACCCTCGCTGCACCTGACCCTAGTCGGTCAACCCTCCCTACTTGAAGAACTGATTGCCAGCCATCCGGCGGTGGATCGCGCGCGCCTGACGATTACTCCGGCCAGCGAAACCATCACCATGGATGAAAAGCCGGCCTCTGCCCTGCGTGGCAAGCCCGACTCTTCGATGCGGGTGGCGCTGGAGTTGCTGCGTGATGGCAAGGTGCAAGCCTGTGTCAGCGCCGGCAATACCGGGGCGTTGATGGCGTTGTCTCGGTTTGTACTCAAGACCTTGCCCGGCATTGACCGGCCGGCGATGGTGGCGGCAATTCCAACGCAGAAAGGCTATTGCCAACTGCTGGACCTGGGGGCGAACGTCGATTGCAGTGCCGAGCACCTGTTCCAGTTTGCGGTGATGGGCTCGGTGGCCGCCGAGGCGCTGGGCGTGGCCCGCCCGCGGGTGGCGTTGCTGAATATCGGTACCGAAGACATCAAGGGTAACCAGCAGGTCAAGCTGGCCGCCACTTTGCTGCAAGGCGCGCGTGGCTTGAACTACATCGGCTTTGTCGAGGGGGACGGCTTGTATCGCGGTGAGGCGGATGTAGTGGTGTGCGACGGGTTCGTCGGCAATATCCTGCTCAAGTCCAGCGAAGGCCTGGCTACCATGATTGCCACGCGTATCGAGGCTTTGTTCAGGCGGAACCTGGCGTCGCGTCTCGTCGGTGCCCTGGCGCTGCCGTTGATGCGCCGCCTGCAGGCCGACCTGGCCCCGGCGCGGCATAATGGCGCGAGTTTCCTGGGCTTGCAGGGCATTGTGGTGAAAAGCCATGGATCGGCGGGTGTGGAAGGCTTTCAAAGCGCGATTGCGCGGGCCCTGATCGAGATCCAGGAAAACTTGCCGCAACGCTTGCACGGCCGTCTTGAGGACCTGTTGCCTTAGGCGAATCGGCCCGAGAGTGCTTAAATGTGACCGGCCAGTTCAATTGTCCATCCAATCTGTCAGTTTCGTGCGCTCCCACCGTAGGAGTGCGCATTTTTGACGACCAGATCATTAGGGGCTTGTTACATGTCTACATCCCTCGCATTCGTCTTTCCAGGGCAGGGTTCACAGTCCCTCGGCATGTTGGCCGAGCTGGGCGCGCAGTACCCGCTGATCCTGGACACCTTTAAAGAGGCTTCCGACGCCCTCGGTTACGACCTGTGGGCACTGACCCAGCAAGGGCCGGAAGAGCAACTCAATCAAACCGATAAAACCCAGCCGGCCATCCTGACCGCTTCGATCGCCCTGTGGCGCTTGTGGCTGGCGGAAGGCGGCGCGCGTCCGGCATTCGTTGCCGGTCACAGCCTGGGCGAATACAGCGCCCTGGTGGCTGCGGGCAGCCTGACCCTTGCTGAGGCGGTCAAACTGGTCGAGCGCCGTGGCCAACTGATGCAAGAAGCCGTTCCGGCCGGGCAGGGCGGCATGGCCGCGATCCTGGGTCTGGACGACGCCGTGGTGATCGAAGTTTGTGCTGAGGCGGCCCAAGGCGAAGTGGTCAGCGCCGTGAACTTCAACTCGCCTGGCCAGGTGGTGATCGCCGGTGCCAAGGCGGCCGTTGAGCGTGCCATCGAAGGCTGCAAGGCCCGTGGCGCCAAGCGTGCGTTGCCGCTGCCGGTGAGCGTGCCGTCGCACTGCGAGCTGATGCGCCCGGCGGCCGAGCGCTTTGCCGAGTCCATCGCCGCCATCAACTGGCAGGCGCCGCAGATCCCGTTGGTGCAGAACGTCAGCGCAGCCGTGGCTGCCGACCTCGACACCCTCAAGCGCGACCTGCTGGAGCAACTCTACAAGCCCGTACGCTGGGTTGAATCGGTCCAGACCCTGGCGGCCAACGGCGCCACCGAGCTGGTCGAGTGCGGTCCGGGCAAAGTCCTGGCCGGCCTGAACAAGCGCTGCGCCGACGGCGTGTCGACTGCCAACCTCAATACCCCGGATGCCTTCGCTGCCGCTCGCGCGGCACTGGCCTAATCCCCGAACTAAGGAGAAGCCTGCATGAGTCTGCAAGGTAAAGTTGCACTGGTTACCGGCGCAAGCCGTGGCATTGGCCAGGCGATCGCCCTGGAACTGGGCCGTCAGGGCGCCGTTGTGATCGGCACCGCCACATCCGCTTCGGGCGCCGAGCGTATCGCCGCGACCCTGAAGGAAAATGGCGTGCAAGGCACTGGCCTTGAGCTGAACGTGACCAGCGATGAGTCCGTGGCTGCCGTATTGGCCGAGATCACCGCGCAATTCGGTGCGCCGGCGATTCTGGTGAACAACGCCGGTATCACCCGCGATAACCTGATGATGCGCATGAAAGACGACGAGTGGTACGACGTGGTCGACACCAACTTGAACAGTCTGTTTCGCCTGTCCAAGGGCGTTTTGCGCGGCATGACCAAGGCGCGTTGGGGCCGAATTATCAATATTGGCTCCGTAGTGGGTGCCATGGGCAACGCAGGCCAAGTAAACTACGCCTCCGCCAAAGCCGGTCTGGAAGGTTTCAGCCGTGCCTTGGCACGTGAAGTCGGCTCGCGGTCGATTACGGTCAACTCGGTGGCCCCAGGGTTCATCGACACCGATATGACCCGCGAACTGCCGGAAGCACAGCGTGAAGCCTTGCTGACGCAGATTCCGCTGGGCCGTCTGGGCCAGGCTCAAGAGATCGCGAATGTGGTCACTTTCCTGGCATCCGACGGTGCGGCATACGTGACTGGGGCTACAATCCCGGTGAACGGCGGGATGTACATGAGTTAAATTGTGACGGATCGCTTCAAAAAAATGTCATACGAGCTGTCTAAAATCCGTTATAAAGCTGCAACTTAATTTATAGGCAGGTGGCCGACCGGGTACAGGGTGAAGCTTTCAGTTGAAAAGCTGAAATGGCTTTCTATACACTTACCCACTGGCCAGCTGCCTGAATTTGTCCATTAGGAGTTAAACAAGGTATGAGCACCATCGAAGAGCGCGTCAAGAAAATCGTCGCCGAGCAACTGGGCGTTAAAGAAGAAGAAGTGGTCAACACTGCTTCCTTCGTAGAAGACCTGGGTGCCGATTCCCTTGACACCGTTGAGCTGGTGATGGCTCTGGAAGAGGAATTCGAGACCGAAATCCCGGACGAAGAAGCTGAAAAAATCACTACTGTTCAAGCTGCTATCGACTACGTTACTAGCCACCAGGCGTAATAGTTTGTAGTCGTCGCTTGCTGTCAGGGAAAAACCGCACTGCTGTAACGGCGTGCGGTTTTTTCTTTAGCCCTGATGAAAAACAAGCGCTGAAGCAAAAGTGTCGTCATTAGAAAAAGGAGAGTGCTGTGTCGCGTAGACGCGTCGTAGTCACCGGTATGGGTATGTTGTCGCCACTGGGCACGGATGTGCCGAGCAGTTGGCAGGGCATTCTGGCTGGCCACAGTGGTATTGGTCTGATCGAACACACGGACCTTTCTGCCTATTCCACCCGTTTTGGCGGCTCGGTAAAGGGTTTCAATGTCGAGGAATATCTCTCGGTCAAAGAATCCCGCAAACTCGACCTGTTCATTCAATACGGCTTGGCAGCCGGTTTTCAGGCAGTGCGTAACGCTGGCCTGGAAGTCACCGACGCCAACCGTGATCGCATCGGCGTGGCCATGGGTTCGGGTATTGGCGGTTTGACCAATATCGAAGAAACCAGCCGCACGTTGCACGATTCCGGCCCCCGTCGAATTTCACCGTTCTTCGTTCCGGGCTCGATCATCAACATGATTTCCGGTTTCCTGTCGATCCACTTGGGCGCACAGGGGCCTAACTACGCTATCGCCACGGCGTGCACCACCGGCACGCACTGCATCGGCATGGCTGCACGCAACATCGCTTATGACGAAGCCGACGTGATGATCGCTGGTGGCGCCGAGATGGCGGCCTGCGGTCTCGGCATGGGCGGCTTCGGCGCGTCCCGTGCGCTGTCGACCCGCAACGACGAGCCGACCCGCGCCAGCCGTCCATGGGACAAAGGCCGTGACGGTTTCGTCCTGTCAGACGGTGCCGGTGCCCTGGTGCTGGAAGAGTTGGAACACGCCAAGGCGCGTGGCGCCACCATCTACGCCGAGCTGATCGGCTTCGGCATGAGCGGCGATGCTTACCACATGACTTCGCCACCGTCCGACGGTGCCGGTGCTGCGCGTTGCATCACCAACGCCTTGCGTGACGCGAAGGTCAATGCGGACAAGGTGCAGTACATCAACGCCCACGGCACGTCGACTCCGACTGGCGACTTGGCGGAAGCCGAAGCCATCAAGTCGGTGTTCGGCGAGCATGCCTACAAGCTGGCGGTCAGCTCCACCAAGTCCATGACCGGCCACTTGCTGGGTGCGGCGGGCGCGGTCGAAGCGATCTTCAGCGTCATGGCCATCAAGGACCAGGTCGCTCCGCCGACCATCAACCTGGATGAGCCGGACGAAGGCTGCGACTTGAACTTCGTGCCCCACGAAGCGCAACCGATGCCGATCGACGTGGTGATCTCCAACTCGTTCGGTTTTGGCGGCACCAACGGTTCCCTGGTGTTCCGCCGGTTCGCCGAGTGATGCACAGCTGGGTCGACGGTCAGCCAGCGGACAGCGTGCCCCTGAAAGATCGTGGCCTGGCGTATGGCGATGGGCTGTTCGAGACCATCGCCGTCAGAGCCGGGCAGCCGGTGCTGCTCGACCGTCACCTGCAACGCCTCGCTGAGGGTTGCAGGCGCCTCGCCTTGGTTGCGGATCATGGGTTGATTCGCAGCGAAGTGCTGGCCTATGCCGCCGCACTCGGCGACGGTGTCCTCAAGTTGATCCTCACCCGTGGCGACAGCCTGCGCGGTTATGGCATCAACCCTGGCGCGCCGGTGCGCCGTATTTTGCAGGGCAGTCCGCCCGCTACCTATCCTCACGCCCATGCAGTCGACGGCATCCGTCTATTTGCGTGTGCGACCCGCTTGGCCGAGCAGCCGTTGCTGGCCGGTCTCAAGCACCTCAATCGCCTCGAACAGGTAATCGCCCGTGCCGAGTGGCAAGACGCCGAGCACGCTGAAGGCTTGATGCTGGATGTGTCCGGGCGTGTCATCGAGGGCGTGTTCAGCAACCTGTTCCTCGTGCGCAACGGCTTGTTACTAACCGCTGATCTGACCCGTTGCGGCGTTGCCGGCGTGATGCGTGCCGAGATTCTGGCCCAGGCAGATCGACTGGGCCTCCCGGTGGCCGTGGCCCACATCGATCTTGAGCAGTTGCAGCAGGCCGACGAAGTCTTCGTGTGCAACAGCGTTTATGGCATTTGGCCGGTGCGCGGTTGTGCTGGGATGAGCTGGCCGGTTGGGCCGCTCACCCGTAAACTGCAAGGCATTGTTCGCGCGCTATTGGAAATTTGAGTTGATACGAAAACTGGTTGTACTGCTGCTGATCGGTCTGTTCTCAGCGGCTTTGCTGTTGGGCTATGGCGCCTGGAAATACGACGCGGCCCTGAAGCAGCCCTTGAACGTGACTCAGGAGCAATTGCTCGACGTACCGGCCGGGGCGACCCCCACCGGCACCTTCAATCGCCTGGAAGCCGAGGGTGTGCTGGATGGCGCCTTCTGGTTGCGCCTGTACTGGCGCTTCAACCTTGACGGCCAGCCTCTGCACAGCGGCGAATACCGCATGACCCCTGGCATGACGGCGCAAGGCCTGATCGGCCTGTGGCAGCGTGGCGAAGTGGTGCAATACAGCCTGACGCTAGTGGAAGGCTGGAACTTCCGTCAGGTGCGCTCGGCGTTGGCCAAGCATGAAAAGATCGTGCAGACCCTCGCAGGCCTTAGTGACAGCGAAGTCATGGACAAGCTCGGCCACCCCGGCGTGTTTCCCGAAGGGCGGTTCTTCCCCGATACCTATCGCTTTGTGCGTGGCATGACCGACGTCGAACTCCTGAAAAAAGCCTACAACCGCCTGGATGATGTCCTCGCCCAGGAGTGGAGCAAGCGCGCTCCCGATGCGCCGTACACCGACCCTTATCAAGCGCTGATCATGGCCTCCCTGGTGGAAAAAGAGACTGGCGTACCCGAAGAACGTGGGCAGATCGCCGGGGTATTTGTGCGTCGCCTGAAGATCGGCATGCTGTTGCAGACCGACCCAACAGTGATCTACGGCCTGGGCGAGCGCTACAACGGCAAGTTGACCCGCGCCCACCTCAAGGAAGCCAACCCTTACAACACCTATATGGTCGCCGGCCTGCCGCCGACGCCCATCGCCATGGTCGGCCGCGAGGCGATTCATGCCGCGCTGAACCCGGTGCCGGGCAGCAGCCTGTATTTCGTTGCCCGAGGTGATGGCAGCCATATTTTCTCTGATGATCTGGATGCGCATAATGCCGCCGTGCGGGAGTTCCAGCTCAAGCGCCGCGCTGATTATCGCTCCAGCCCGGCGCCAGTGGTGAAGCCTGCGGAAGATGCAACGCCGCCGGCCGATGTGCCCGTTGAAAAGCCGGCCGAGTCTGCGCCAGATGTTGAAGCGCCGCAAAACCCGCAATAATTCTGACTAAGGACTGCCTGTGACTGGCTTGTTTATAACCCTGGAAGGCCCCGAAGGCGCCGGCAAAAGCACCAACCGTGATTACCTGGCTGAGCGTCTGCGCAGCGAAGGCATTGAGGTGGTGTTGACCCGCGAGCCCGGCGGCACGCCACTGGCCGAGCGTATCCGCGAAGTGCTGCTGGCGCCGGGTGAAGAGCAGATGAACCCGGACACCGAGCTGCTGTTGGTGTTCGCCGCCCGTGCCCAGCACCTGGCCGAAGTGATTCGTCCGGCCCTGGCACGCGGTGCCGTGGTGATCTGCGACCGGTTCACCGATTCCACCTATGCCTACCAGGGCGGTGGTCGGGGCCTGTCCCTGGAACGCATCGCCACCCTGGAAACCTTCGTTCAAGGCAACCTGCGCCCTGACCTGACCCTGGTCTTCGACCTGCCGGTGGAAGTGGGCCTGGCTCGCGCCAGCGCCCGGGGTCGCCTGGATCGCTTCGAGCTGGAAGGCCAGGCCTTCTTTGACGCCGTACGCACCGCGTTCCTCAAGCGTGCCGCGGCCGAACCTGCACGCTACTACCTGCTGGACGCCGCCCAACCGCTGGCCCAGGTGCAGCACGCCATCGACGCGCTGTTGCCGACACTGCTGGAGCGCGCCCGTGGCTGAAGCCTATCCGTGGCAGGACAGCCTGTGGCAACAACTGGCCGGCCGCGCGCAGCACGCCCACGCCTACCTGTTGCATGGGCCGGTCGGGATCGGCAAGCGTGACCTGGCCGAGCGCCTCATGGCCAGCCTGCTGTGCCAGCGCCCGGTCAACCTGGAAGCCTGCGGCGAGTGCAAGTCGTGCCTGTTGCTCAAGGCCGGCAGTCACCCGGACAACTACCTGCTGGAGCCCGAGGAAGCCGACAAGGCGATCAAGGTCGACCAGGTGCGTGACCTCGTCAGCTTCGTGGTGCAGACCGCGCAGATGGGTGGGCGCAAGGTGGTGCTGATCGAGCCGGTGGAGGCGATGAACATCAACGCCGCCAACGCCTTGCTCAAGAGCCTGGAGGAGCCGTCCGGCGATACCGTGTTGCTGCTGGTGAGCCACCAGTCCAGCCGTCTGTTGCCGACCATCCGCAGCCGCTGTGTGCAGCAGGCATGCCCGCTGCCGAGCGAGGCCATGAGCCTCGAATGGCTCGCGCAGGCGTTGCCGGACTGCGGTCAGGACGAGCGGGTCGAACTACTGACCCTGGCGGCCGGTTCGCCATTGGCGGCGGTCAAGCTGCAAGCCCAGGGCGTGCGTGAGCAACGCGCGCTGGTGGTGGAAGGCGTGAAGAAACTCATCAAGCAGGAAGTGTCCGCCACTCAACTGGCCGAAAGCGCCTGGAAGGACATTCCCCTGCTGCTGCTGTTTGACTGGTTCTGCGACTGGTCGAGCCTGATCCTGCGCTACCAACTGACCCAGGATGAAAACGGCCTGGGCCTGCCGGACATGCGCAAAGTGGTGCAGTACCTGGCGCAGAAAAGTGCCCAGGACAAGGTGCTGACGATCCAGGACTGGATCCTCGCGCAGCGCCAGAAGGTACTCGGCAAGGCCAACCTTAACCGCGTGCTGTTGCTTGAGGCGCTGCTGGTGCAGTGGGTTGGCTTGCTCGGCCGCCGTTAAATTCTGTGGCCGACAGGTGTATCGTCGGCCAGACACTTTTCGTGACTGAAGTTGTAGATCCCTATGCTCGTAGATTCCCATTGCCACCTCGATCGCCTTGACCTGACCCAGCACGGCGGTTCCCTTGATGCTGCCCTCGAAGCCGCGCGCCAGCGCGGAGTAGGGCACTTCCTGTGCATCGGCGTCAGCGCGGAAAACGCGGCCGACGTCAAAGCCCTGGCCGAGCGTTATGCCGATGTGGATTGCTCGGTGGGCATTCACCCGCTGGACCTGAAGCCTGGCGAAGCACCTGCCCTCGACTGGCTGCTGAATGAGCTCAATCACCCGCGCGTAGTGGCCATCGGCGAAACCGGCCTGGATTACCACTACGAGCCCGAAGCCGCCGAGTTGCAGCAGGCTTCGTTTCGCCTGCACCTGCAAGCCGCCCAGCAGACCGGCAAACCGGTGATCGTCCACACCCGTGGCGCCCGTGCCGACACCCTGACCCTGCTGCGCGAAGCCGCGCTGCCCCAAGCCGGCGTGTTGCATTGCTTCACCGAGGACTGGGACATGGCCAGGGCGGCCCTGGACCTGGGGTTCTACATTTCCCTGTCGGGCATCGTCACCTTCCGCAACGCCGACGCCCTGCGCGACGTTGCGCGCCAAGTGCCGGCCGACCGCTTGCTGGTGGAAACCGACTCACCGTACCTGGCGCCCATTCCTCATCGCGGCAAGCCGAACCTGCCGGAATACGTGCGTGATGTGGCGGATTACCTGGCAATGCTGCGTGGCGAGTCCTACGAGCGTTTTGCCGAGCAGACCACCGAGAACTTCAAGCGCCTGTTCCCGCTGGCTCACGTCGCCGGCTGACGCGGCCAAATCGCAGGCAAAAAAAACCCGGGTTCTGGGGGGTGAATCCGGGCTAAGACCATTAGGAGTAAAACAAGGGCACACGGTCCGTTGGTACCCAGGTCGGCGCTTCACTTGGGGGAGATGTCACGCCGACAGTTCAAGTATTGATCAGTATCCGATTCAGTCCAGTCGCGACTGGTCGTTTTTTAAACAGATTTGGAATACGAGCGCTTCGCTTGAGTTCTCATTGGGCAGGTGCACGGCGGCGGTTGTTGCGTATTATTTCTGACTGAGATCCATGAAAACGTTGGCGCGCTGAAAGTAAAGTGCGTTTGCGGTTCACATAGGCATTGCCCAGCGACCGTTCAGTCGGGATAATCCCTCGCACCGGGTAAATCGTATCGCCGCGTATCCGTGGCCGTGCGTAACCCTCCCTATTTTGACCTTTGCAGACCTCTTCCTCATGCACAAAGAACCCCGTAAGGTCCGTGAGTTTCGCCGCCGTGAGCAGGAAATTCTCGACACCGCCCTCAAGCTGTTCCTCGAACAGGGTGAAGACAGCGTCACCGTCGAGATGATCGCGGATGCCGTGGGTATCGGCAAAGGCACGATCTACAAGCACTTCAAGTCCAAGGCGGAAATCTACCTGCGCCTGATGCTCGACTACGAGCGCGACTTGAACGAGTTGCTGCATTCGGCCGACGTCGACAAGGACAAGGAAGCCCTGTCCCGCGCCTACTTCGAGTTCCGTATGCGCGACCCGCAGCGCTACCGCCTGTTCGACCGCCTGGAAGAGAAGGTGGTCAAGGGCCATCAGGTGCCGGAGATGGTCGAGGAGCTGCACAAGATCCGTGCTTCCAACTTCGAACGCCTGACCCTGCTGATCAAGGGCCGCATCAGTGAAGGCAAGCTGGAAGATGTGCCGCCGTACTTCCACTACTGCGCCGCCTGGGCCTTGGTGCACGGCGCCGTGGCGCTGTACCACTCGCCGTTCTGGAGCAATGTGCTGGAAGACCAGGAAGGTTTCTTCCAGTTCCTGATGGACATCGGCGTGCGCATGGGCAACAAGCGCAAGCACAGTACCGAGCATCCACCGCTGGAATCGCCTTCCACGTAATGATTTGCTGCCACGCGTAGTACCCCAGGAATATACTCAGGCAAGGACTCTTGCTAAAAGCTGATTTATCAGTCAGCTTTTAGCGCGCCCGAATCATCCTCTGCCGGAGTGATCCATGATCGTTGATCGTCAAGGCAGGCGTTTTCGCAATTTGCGGATCAGCCTGACCTCAGCCTGCAATTACGCGTGTACCTACTGCGTGCCGAATGGCAAGCGGCTGGTGGCTGCCCAGGACGAGCTCTCGGCCGAGGCCATGGCCCGTGGTGTGGAATACCTGATCGAAGCGGCGGGCATCGACCGCCTGCGCATCACCGGCGGCGAACCGCTGGTCAGCCCCAAGCTGGAAGCCTTCATGGGCGCCGTCGGGCAGATGGGCCTCAGTGACATCAGCCTGACCACCAATGGCCAACTGCTGGCGCGCAAACTGCCGCTGCTGGTGGACGCCGGGATCAAGCGCATCAACGTCTCCCTCGATACCCTGGATGCGGATGCCTTCCGCAGCATCGCGCGTGGCGGCGACTTGGCCACCGTGCTCGACGGCATGGACCAGGCCCGCGCTGCCGGAATCAAGATCAAGGTCAACATGGTGCCGTTGCGCGGCCAGAACCTCGACCAAGTGATGCCGCTGCTCGATTACTGCCTGGAGCGTGGTTATGAACTGCGCTTTATCGAGCTGATGCGCATGGGCCATCTGGCCAAAGACTCCAACGCGTTCCTGCAGCAGTTTGTCAGCCTGCAACAGCTGCTGGGTTTGATTGGTGAGCAGCATGAATACCTGCAAGCCAATGCGCCTGTGGATGCCACTGCCGTACGCTACGAAATCCCCGGTAAAGGTTTCTTTGGTGTGATTGCCAACGAAAGCGTGCCGTTCTGCCGGACCTGTTCGCGGTTGCGGTTGTCGTCCACCGGCTGGTTGCATGGTTGCCTGTCGTCGAGCAACCGTCACTATGTCGGTGACCTGCTGGACAAACCCCGCCATCAAGCGCTGCCAGCGCTGCAGGGCCTGTTGATGAAGGCCTTGGGCGACAAGCAGGAAGTTGCCTTCTCCGGCGGCGCGACCATCATGAAGATTATTGGCGGCTGACGCCGAGCTTGAAGCTTGTAGCTGCTCCCCTGGCCCAGAACCTGCATCTCACGCCCATTCGCCGGTTTTCCGTCACCGGCTTCTGGAGGATTAGGATGCGTAGTCTGGTTTTGTTGCTGGCGTCGTTGACGCTGAGTGGTTGCATGACCGTCAGCGATATGGCCGAAGGCACCCGCTATCAGATGAGCGATGCCGGTTTGCTGGACCACAGCGATACCCGTCGCACCGCCTCGGTTCGCATACAGCCGGACTCTTTCGTGTTTATCGCCCAAGGTGCCTTTGTGCCGCCGGGCAGCGCTTATCCGCGTCCAAACGTGGTGGCCGAGGAAGCCTTCAACGGTTTCATCGAATATTTCCCCATGGTGCGTCGCGCCCGTCAGCCGGAAGGTCTGGAGCAGGCAATGTCCGAAGCCCGTGCGGCCGGCGCTCACTACCTGCTGTACTGTCGTTTCGCCAAGGCGGATGACCGTATCGGCAACGCCGATGAGTGGGCCGACCAGGAAGCCCTCGACCGCGTCGGGTTGGACAGCGGGGTCATCCAGATCATGTTGATCGAGACCAGCACCCAGTATTTGATCGATACTGCACGTATTCGCAGTCGTGGTGGTTTACTGACGTTCCACGACAACAAGCCACAAGATCTGATTGCCCGTCCACTGCGCCAGTACGCCCGCAGCCTGCTGGGCATGAGTGATCAATAAGCACCAGGAGAGCCCCATGACCGATTCCGCCAAGGCTAACGATCTGTTGGCCCAACTGCCCAAGGGCAAGGGACCGGCGCCGGTACACCTGTGGAACCCGGACTTCTGCGGCAACATCGACATGCGCATCGCCCGCGACGGCACCTGGTTCTATCAGGGTACGCCGATCGGGCGCAAGCCAATGGTCAAGCTGTTCTCCAACATCATCCGCCGCGATGGCGATGACTACTTCCTGGTCACTCCCGTGGAAAAGGTCGGCATCAGCGTCGATGATGCGCCGTTCGTGGCGGTAACGCTGGAGGTCGAAGGGCAGGGCGAAGGCCAGGTTCTGCGCTTTACCACCAACGTGGACGATCAGGTCGAAGCGGGCCTTGAACACCCCTTGCGGGTGGTGATCGACCCGGTCACCCAGGAACCTGCCCCCTATCTGCGGGTGCGCACCAACCTCGAAGCCCTGGTGCACCGCAACGCGTTCTACCAATTGGTGGAGTTGGCGGTGAGCCGTCCGATCAACGGTCAGAACTGGCTGGGCGTCTGGAGCGGCGGGGAGTTTTTCCGTATCGGCCTGGAGCCTTGAGGCCGGTTTTTTCATCTCCCTGAAATAATTCGCTTGCTGCAAACAGCCGCTTTCGGTTATCAATTTGTACATGATTAGACATGTTCGATTTGATAAGAAAAAACGCGTCGTCGACGAGCTCATCCGCCGTATCGAGGGTGGAGTGATGGCCGACGGTTTCCTGCTGCCGGGCGAGCACCAACTGGCCGAAGAGTTCGCGGTCAGCCGCGGCACCCTGCGCGAAGCCCTCGCCGAACTCAAGCGACGCAACTACATCGCGACCCAGAGCGGCGTCGGCTCCATCGTCACGTTTGACGGTATGGTGCTCGACCAACGCAGTGGTTGGGCTCAGGCCCTGGCCGACACAGGCGCGCGGGTGAACACCGACATCCTGCGCCTGGAAGCGGTCACCCGCCCGGACCTGTTCAGCCGTTTCGGCACCGATCAGTTCATCGCCCTTGATCGCCGCCGCCGCACCACCGATGGCACGGCGGTGTCCCTGGAACGTTCGCTGATGCCTGCGTCTGGCGGCCTGGAGAGCCTGCCTAAAGTCGGCCTGATCGATGACTCCCTGACCATCACCCTGGCCGCCTACGGTTACGTCGGCGCCGAAGGGGACCAATGGATCGGCGCCGAACCCCTCAGCGATGAAGATGCAGAATTGCTCGGTCGCCCCGCAGGCACGGTGTTCCTCAAGGCGTCGCGTACCACCTATGACCGTCGCGAGCGCTTCATGGAGTACGTCGAAAGCTTGCTCGATCCACTGCACTTTCGCTTGCACCTCCAGTTTGGAAACTCGAAATGACCCCGCACAACCGCGCCCTCGGCGCCTTCTACGGCTTGGCCTTGGGCGATGCCCTGGGTATGCCGACCCAGTCCTTGAGCCGCGAGCAGGTCCGGGCGCGTTTCGGTGCCATCACTGGCCTGGAAGATGCCGACGCCGACCAGCCGATCGCGCCGAACATGCCTGCCGGTTCCATCACCGATGACACCGAGCAGGCGATCCTGGTGGGCGAGTTGCTGGTGGAAGGGCAGGGCGTCATCGAACCGACGGTGCTCGCCCAGCGTTTGATTGATTGGGAAGCAGTGATGCGCGCCAAGGGCTCGCAGGATTTGCTCGGCCCCTCCACCAAGCGCGCGATCGACATGATCCTCGCCGGTCACACGCCGGAAGAGTCCGGCCGCTACGGCACCACCAACGGCGCTGCGATGCGCATCACCCCGGTGGGGATCGCCGCCGACGTCAGCGACCCGGCGCGGTTTATCCAGGCGGTGATCCAGGCCTGTCAGGTCACCCATAACACCACCCTGGGGATTTCCAGTGCGGCGGCGGTGGCTGCGGTGGTGTCGGCCGGCATCAACGGTGTGGACCTGGGCGAAGCACTGAACATAGGCACCCAGATTGCCCAGCAGGCTGAAGGCCATGGTCATTGGATTGCCGGCGGGCGTATTTCCACGCGCATCAGTTGGGCACGCACTTTGAGCGTCGGCAGTGGCGACAAGGCCCTGTTCGCCGACCTGCTGTATGAATTGATCGGTACTTCCGTCGCGTCCCAGGAGTCGGTGGTGGTGTCGTTTGCCCTGGCCCAGCAAGTGGCGGTGGGTGAGATGAGTGCGTTGGAGGCCTTGTGCCTGGCCGCCAGCCTTGGCGGTGACACAGACACGATTGCCGCCATTCTCGGCGCCATGCTGGGTGCGTGCCTGGGCATGCAGTGCTGGCCTGACGGGATGATCGAACAGGTCAAAGAGGTCAATGGCCTGGAGTTGCAGCCGCTGGTTCAAGAGCTGTTGAAAATGCGCTGAGTCAGGACGACCGGAAACACGATTCGCTTTGTACCCCTGCCACAACCACAACAATACAGGCACCAGGAGCACCCCCTCATGAGCAGCACCTCTTCCGGCCAAAGTGCCGGGCAATTGGAAACACGCGGCATCGAACCGGTCCCTGAAGGCGAGTGCAACGGGCACCCGCTGCAACTGTTCTGGGTGTGGTTCGCCGCCAACATCAGCATCCTCGGTTTGCCGCTCGGCGCCACGTTGGTGGCGTTTCGCGGCCTGGCGATCTGGCAGGCGATTATCGTGGCGATCCTCGGCGCTGCCGGTTCGTTCGCGGTGGTGGGCATCATCTCCATCGCCGGCCGTCGTGGGCGTGCGCCGAGCCTGACGCTGTCCCGCGCCATCTTCGGTGTGCGCGGCAATATCGGGCCGACGCTGGTGTCATTGATGTCACGCCTGGGTTGGGAGACCGTCAACACCACCACGGCCGCCTTTGTGCTGCTGTCGTTATGCTCGATCCTCTTTGGTTCGCCGGTCGAAGCGAAAAGCGCGCCGGTGCTGACCCTGATCTTCATCGCCATCTTCGTCTTGCTGACCCTGTCGGTTTCCGGCCTGGGCCATGCCACGTTGCTGGTGATCCAGAAGTGGGCCACGTATGTGTTTGGCGCCCTGAACATTCTGGTCGGCGGCTTCCTCTGCGCGACCATCGATTGGAGCGCGGTGTTCAACGCCACCCCGGCGCCGCTGAGCGCGATGATCATCGGCGTCGGCACCATGGCTGCCGGTACCGGTATTGGCTGGGCGAATGCCGGTGCCGACATGTCGCGCTATCAGCACCGCAGCGTCACCGCCGTGCGCCTGGTGGCATCGGCCGCGTTTGGCGCGGGTATTCCGCTGGTGTTGCTGATCACCCTTGGTGGCTTGTTGTCGGTGGGCAACAACGACCTGGCCTCGGCCACTGACCCGATCGTCGCGATCCGCGACATGCTGCCGACCTGGATGGCGGTGCCGTACCTGATCACCGCGTTTGGCGGGCTGCTACTGTCCAACAATCTGTCGGTGTACTCGGCGGGCCTCACCACCCTGACCCTTGGCTTGAAGGTCAAGCGCGTGCATGCGGTGATCGTCGACATCGTGGCGATCTTTGCCGGCTCGATCTACTTCATGTTGATCGCCGACAGCTTCTACGGCCCGTTCATCACCTTCATCTCGTTGCTGGCCGTGCCGATCACGGCGTGGGTCGGCATCTTCGTGGTTGACCTGATCCACCGTCACTACTACAGCCCCAAGGACCTGCTGGACGTGAGCCCAAGCAGCGCCTACTGGTATCGCAGCGGTGTGGAGTGGCGTGCGTTCGGCGCCTGGGCGGTGGCGATTGCGCTGGGCTTCAGCTTCACCACCATCGGCACCACCGCCGAAAACATCTGGTTCGCCGGGCCTTTGTCCGACTCCTGGCTGGGCCACAACGGCCTGGGCTGGATCGTCACCTTCCTGGTGGCCGGCGGGATTTATGCAGTCCTGGGTGGTGCGGCTGACCGTCGCCCGGCTTTGGTAGAGCGTCCTAATGTCTAGATTGCTGCACACCGGCCAGGTCATCGTCGACCTGGTGATGGCCCTCGATACCTTGCCCGCCACCGGCGGCGACGTGCTGGCGCAATCGGCCAGCTTTGAGGCCGGAGGAGGCTTCAATGTGATGGCGGCCGCGCGGCGCAATGGGTTGCCGGTGGTTTACCTCGGCCGTCATGGCAATGGGCGCTTTGGTGACCTGGCGCGCGCGGCGATGCAGGCCGAAGGGGTGGAAATGGCCCAGACGGCCAGCACCGATAAAGACACCGGTTTGTGTGTATCGCTGACCGAGGCTACTACTGAGCGCACCTTCATTTCCCATATCGGCGCTGAAGGTGACTTGAGTGCCGATGACTTGGCGCGAATGGTCCCGCAAGCGGACGATTACGTGTATGTCAGCGGCTACAGCCTTTTATTGGAAGGCAAGGCGCAGGCGTTGCTCGATTGGCTGCTGGCGCTGCCGCGAGCGATCACCGTGGTGTTCGATCCGGGCCCGTTGGTCAAGGCGCCGGATTCGGCGCTGATGATGGCGTTGTTGCCGCGCATCGATATCTGGACCAGTAATGGCCCGGAAGCCCTGGCATTTACCGGAGCGGGTACGTTGGCGGATGCGCTGGTCGATCTCAATCGTCACCTGCCCGTTGATGCCTTGCTAGTGGTGCGGGATGGACCGAATGGTTGCTGGGTCAGCCGCAATGGCCAAGCGGAGCATGTGCCGGGTTTCAAGGTAAAAGCGGTGGACAGCAATGGAGCGGGGGATGCCCATGCGGGGGTGTTTATGGCTGGGTTGGCGAACGGCCTGACACCGTCTCAAGCGGCACGTCGTGCAAATGCGGCAGCTGCGTTCGCCGTAACGCGCTGGGGCCCGGCGACCTCCCCAGGCACCGCCGAAGTGGATGCTTTATTAGCTGGCTGAACGCGGACAAAACTGTGGGAGCGGGCTTGCTCGCGAAAGCGCAGTGTCAGGTAAAAATCTGGCACTGATACTCCGCCTTCGCGAACAAGCCCGCTCCCACATTGTTGGGTTTTGCATTTAGGCTGCTAGTTAGTCTCAGATTCCAACTTACGCGCCTCATCCACACCCGACGCCGTCAGCTTGATTGGCAAATTCAACGCATACTCGCCGGCAGCGTCAGTGGTCACATGCCCATCCTTGATCAACCCACGGTCCTGCAGGAACGCCAAGACACTGGCCACCTCTTTTTCGCCGCGGTAGTTATCCAGCACCTCCTTGCCCAGGCCTTGCGGATGGGCGTGCAGCAGGCGGGTGAGGACTTCTTTTTCAAGGTTTCTATCGACGTTCATGCGTACCTCTTCACTGGGAAATGATCGGGTGTTCGTCTTGCGTTCGATGGGTCAAGGCGCAGGTTGTTTCGGCGCACCTGGGACGTTGGAGTCATCGCCCTTGTTGATGTTGGGCTGGTTGATCGCCGGGCCCATTTTGCCGTTACCGACGGCAGCAGGCGCTTGACGCTGGGTATCGTTGCCTTGGGTGCGCGGGTCAGCGCCGGGCTCAATGACCGCGCCACCATTGGTGTCCATGCCAGTACCCATGGATTTCTGCGACTCGGTGGTGGCATCCGGCGTTGGATCGGTTGGCCCGGTGGTCGAGCTGGCGGCAAAGGCGCTCAGCGACGCAGCAGACAACAGGCCTGTGAGGGCGAGGGCAGCAAACTTGGAATTTTTCATGAGGGTGTCTCCATATGATTAATGTCCTTACCCTCTATTGGTCAGCCCGGCTTTGGCGTTCGTGCCTTGATGGCGACGAACGGTCTTAGCTCACCTGTAAGATTTTGTGTGCCGAGGCCCGCCGCCAGATCAGTCTCGCGAGGCTGATCAACCAATTGAGCAACGCCACTGCGGTCACACTCAGCAGCAGCGATTGCAGGCCATACTCGACGATGATCCGCCCCGCCAGCATCGGGAACCCGAACACCCCGACGAAGTACCCGAGGCTGAACAGCAGCAACGCTTGGGACGTGGTGCCAGCGGGGGCTTCATTCGCCACCAGCCCGTTGATCACCGAGTACGTCAGCCCATAACCCACGCCCAGGGTGATGGCGGCGAGCAGGTAGCTGAAGGTCCCCGATACCGTGAAGCCAAACATCAACACCGACACCAGCATCAGCCCCGACAGTACGCACGCCGAGCGATAGGCATCACGCTTGACGACAAGCCCGGCAATCAACAAGCGGCTGGTAATCGCCGCGCTCAGGAAACCCACGAAAAACAGCGAATAGTCCAGGGAATGCGCCGCTGCGTAGCTGGTCTGGAATGAGGACAACCCGCCGAACACACAACCGCCCAGGCCGACCATGATGATCGCGAACACGGCCCTCGATGACAGCACCTGGCGGGTGGCACGCCAGGAAATTTTTGCCACAACCGCGTCTTGTTTGAGATGGGCACCCAGTCGCCAGAACATCACCACGCCCACCAGGCTGGCGAAGGCGGCGATGTAAAACGCGCTGGTCAGCGGCAGCTCCAATGCGCTCGCCGCACGCCCGAGCAAGGGGCCGGCCCCGATCCCGCTCATCATGCTGCCGGACAATAACGCAAAGTACTTGGCCCGCTGCTGCGGTTCTACCAGCATGGCCACGATGATCGGTCCCAAGGTATAGAACACCCCCCAACCGAGCCCCAGGGCCAGGCCAAACCCCATCAAGCCCAGGCCGAAACCTGGCATCAGGGCAAAACCCAGGCATGCCACCACCAACAGCAGGCCCAATCCCGCAATCGCCCGCGCCGCGCCCAGCACATCAGCCAAATGCCCGGAGACCAACACCGCCACAAAGGTGCTGAGCATCGCCATGGAGATCACACTGCCTGCATCGTGCTCGTTACCGCCGCGCGTATGAATCAGCAACGACAACAGAAAGGTCGAGCCGTAAGACAGCGACAACAGAAAACTGGCAAGGCAAAACAGGGCGAACAACGGCGTGCTCACCGCAGACTTGGAATGCATAAGATGGCCTGGAAGTCATTGGAGTTATGCCGGACTTTTTACCATGCACCGCTTTGCCGATTGTTGTGTGGTTGGTGGTGCCAGCGTTAGCCGTGGACGGAGTAAGGGGATGCAGTGAAATTGCACTGCAATCCGTCACGAAAGCGTCTTAGTATGTGTGCTTTGAAATTGCCAAGGCTCGCCCATGACCATCGAGATTCGCCCCGCCGTGCCCAGCGATGCTGCGCAGATCCTGACGTTTATTACCGAGCTGGCCGAGTACGAGAAGGCCCGGCACGAAGTGATCGCCAGTGTGGTGGACATCGAGCGTAGCCTGTTCAGCGAAGGCGCCACCGCCCATGGCCTGATCTGCCTGCGCGACGGCTTGCCGATTGGCTTTGCGGTGTTCTTTTTCAGCTATTCCACCTGGCTGGGCAGCAATTGCCTGTACCTGGAAGACCTCTACATCAACCCGGAACAACGCGGCGGCGGGGCGGGCAAGAAGCTGCTGCGCCACCTGGCGAAGATCGCCTTTGACAACGGTTGCGGGCGCTTTGAGTGGAGCGTGCTGGACTGGAACGAACCGGCGATTGCCTTCTACAAATCCATTGGCGCCCAGCCGCAGGAAGAGTGGGTGCGCTATCGCATGGAAGGCGATGCGCTGCGCGATTTCGCCCTGGGCTGAAGCGCTCCTTTCAAAAACACTGAAGATCAAAATGTGGGAGCGGGCTTGCTCGCGAATGCGGTGGATCAGTCAACTCATATATGGCTGACACACCGTATTCGCGAGCAAGCCCGCTCCCACATTCGATTTTGTTCGCCTTGAAGACCATGCTTTGCTCACTATATGGGATGCAAATTTATATATTGAGATATTTCAAATGATAGGTTTATAGTCGGCTGCATCGGCACTCACTACCAAAAATAAAACAGGTGAAGCGATGCAGGCACAACCGTTGTCACTCCCCGCCGTGCCCGAGCCAACCTATGGCGAGCGGCTCAAAGGCAAAGTGGTGATCATCACCGGTGCCGCCCAAGGCATTGGCGAGGCAATCGTCGCGTGTTTTCAGGCCCAGCAGGCGCGCTTGATCATTGCGGATGTCCAGGGCGAAAAAGTCGAGAAGGTCGCCGCCCACTGGCGCGAACGCGGCGCCGACATCTATGCACAAGCCGTCGACATCACGTCCAAAGATCAATGGCAGGCGCTGGTCAACCTGGCTATCGAGCGCTTTGGCCGCGTGGATGTGCTGGTCAACTGCGCCGGCGTCAACGTGTTCCGCGACCCGCTGGAGATGACCGACGAAGACTGGCGCCGCTGCTTCGCCATCGACCTCGACGGCGCCTGGTTCGGCTGCCGCACGGTGTTGCCGCACATGATCGAGCAGGGCATTGGCAACATCATCAATATTGCCTCCACCCATTCCAGCCACATCATTCCCGGCTGCTTCCCGTATCCCGTGGCCAAGCACGGCCTGCTCGGACTGACCCGCGCCCTCGGCATCGAATACGCGCCCAAAGGCATCCGCGTGAATGCCATCGCGCCGGGTTACATCGAAACCCAGCTCAACGTCGACTACTGGAACGGTTTTCCCGACCCCCACGCCGAGCGCCAGCGCGCCTTCGACCTGCACCCGCCCAAGCGCATTGGCCAGCCGGTCGAGGTAGCGATGACGGCACTGTTCCTGGCGACCGACGAGGCGCCCTTTATCAATGCAACCTGCCTGATGATCGATGGCGGGCGGTCTGTGATGTACCACGACTAAACCGTTTTCCAATAACAAGAACGAGGTGGTTCATGCTCAAGAAGACACTCGGCACCCTGGCCCTCGCGGTCGCGTTCAGCGGTGTTGTATCCGCCGAAGAAGTGAAAATCGGCTTCCTGGTCAAGCAGGCCGAAGAGCCCTGGTTCCAGACCGAATGGGCCTTCGCTGAAAAAGCCGGCAAGGAGCAGGGCTTCACCGTGATCAAGATCGCTGTGCCCGATGGTGAGAAAACCCTGTCGGCCATCGACACCCTGGCCGCCAACGGCGCCAAGGGCTTCGTCATCTGCCCGCCGGATGTGTCCCTCGGCCCGGCAATCATGGCCAAGGCCAAGCTCAATAACCTTAAGGTGCTGGCGGTGGACGACCGTTTTGTCGACGCCAAGGGCAAGCCCATGGAAGACGTGCCTTACGTCGGCCTGGATGCCTACAAGATCGGCCAGAAACAAGGCGAAGCCATGGCCGCCGAAGCCAAGCATCGCAACTGGGATTGGAAGGAAACCTACGCCGTCATCAACACCTTCGACGAACTTGAAACCGGCAAGAAGCGCACCGACGGTTCGGTAGAAGGGCTCAAGGCTGCCGGCCTGCCAGCAGACCATATCCTGTTCAGTGCGCAGAAAACCCTCGACGTGCCCGGCAGCATGGACGCCACCAACTCGGCCCTGGTGAAACTGCCCAGCGCTGCGAAAAACCTGATCATCGGCGGCATGAACGACAGCACCGTACTGGGCGGCGTGCGCGCCACCGAAAGCGCCGGTTTCAAGGCGGCCAACGTGATCGGCGTCGGCATCAACGGTACCGATGCGATTGAAGAACTGAAGAAAACCGACACCGGTTTTTACGGCTCGATGCTGCTAAGCCCTGACGCCTCCGGCTACAAAACCGCCAGCGCCATGTTCGAATGGGTCACCAAAGGCACCGAGCCTGCCAAGTTCACCGCGTTGGACAACGTGACCCTGATCACCCGCGCCAACTTCAAGGAAGAGCTGAGCAAAATCGGGCTGTGGAAATGACCGGCGCGGCCCTGCGATTCAATGGCATCGGCAAGGAGTTTCCCGGTGTGAAAGCCCTGGCGCAAATCAGCTTTGAAGCGCGGCCGCGCGAGGTGCATGCGTTGATGGGTGAAAACGGCGCGGGCAAGTCGACGCTGCTGAAGATTCTCGGCGGCGCCTACCTGCCGAGCAGCGGAACACTGCAGATCGGCGAGCAGACCATGGACTTCAAGTCCGCCGCCGACAGCATTGCCAGCGGCGTGGCGGTGATCCACCAGGAGCTGCACCTGGTGCCGGAAATGACCGTCGCCGAAAACCTGTTCCTCGGGCATTTGCCGACGCGCTTCGGGGTGGTCAACCGCAGTCAATTGCGCAAGCAAGCGTTGGCGTGTCTCAAAGGCCTGGCCGATGAAATCGATCCGGACGAAAAGCTCGGACGCCTGTCCCTCGGCCAGCGCCAACTGGTGGAAATCGCCAAGGCGTTGTCCCGTGGCGCCCATGTGATTGCCTTTGACGAACCCACCAGCAGCTTGTCGGCGCGGGAGATCGACCGCTTGATGGCGATCATCACCCGCCTGCGCGATGAGGGCAAAGTCGTGCTCTATGTGTCGCACCGTATGGAAGAGGTGTTCCGCATCTGCAACGCGGTGACTGTGTTCAAGGACGGCCGTTATGTGCGCACTTTCGACGATATGAACGCGCTGACCCACGACCAGTTGGTGACGTGCATGGTCGGTCGCGATATCCAGGACATCTACGATTACCGGCCACGGGAACAGGGCGACGTGGCGCTTAAGGTCGAGGGTTTGCTCGGACCAGGCCTGCGTGAGCCGGTCAGTCTGCAGGTGCACAAGGGCGAGATTCTTGGCCTGTTCGGATTGGTCGGGGCAGGGCGCACGGAGCTGTTTCGGCTGCTGAGCGGTTTGACTCGCTGCACCGCCGGTAGCCTTGAACTCTGCGGGCAAACATTGCAATTGCGTTCACCCCGCGACGCGATTGCTGCCGGCGTCTTGCTGTGCCCGGAAGACCGCAAGAAGGAGGGGATCATTCCGCTGTCCAGTGTGGCCGAGAACATCAATATCAGCGCGCGCGGTGCCCACTCAACCTTTGGCTGGCTGTTGCGCAACGGCTGGGAAACCACCAACGCCGACCGGCAGATCAAGGCGATGAAGGTCAAGACGCCCAACGCCGAACAGAAAATCATGTACCTCTCCGGCGGCAACCAGCAGAAGGCCATTCTCGGCCGCTGGTTGTCGATGCCGATGAAGGTGCTGCTGTTGGACGAGCCGACCCGTGGTATCGACATCGGCGCCAAGTCGGAGATCTACCAGATCATCCACAACCTCGCCGCCAGCGGTATTGCGGTGATCGTGGTGTCCAGCGATCTGATGGAAGTGATGGGCATCAGCGACCGCATCCTGGTGATGAGCGAAGGCGCCCTGACCGGCGAACTCACCCGCGACCAGGCGGACGAAGCACGGCTGTTGCAACTGGCTCTCCCGCGTTCGCGGGCTTGAAGAATTCGAGGTGAATGATGTCTGAGGTAAAAACTGCAAAGGGCTTCTGGCCGGGTTTCAACCAGCGCAAGTTCCTCGATGACTGGGTGATGTTGCTCGCCGCGTTGAGCATCTTTGTGCTCAGTGCGTTGTTTATCGATAACTTCCTTTCGCCGCTGAACATGCGCGGGTTGGGTTTGGCGATTTCTACCGTGGGTATTGCGGCGTGCACCATGCTGTTCTGCCTGGCGTCGGGGCACTTCGACTTGTCGGTGGGCTCGGTGATTGCCTGTGCCGGTGTGGTCGCGGGCATTGTGATCCGCGACACCGACAGCGTGGTACTCGGCGTGTCCGCTGCGTTGGCCATGGGCCTGGTGGTGGGGCTGATCAACGGCATTGTCATCGCCAAGCTGCGTATCAACGCATTGATCGCGACCTTGGCGACCATGCAGATCGTGCGTGGACTGGCGTACATCTTTTCCAACGGCAAGGCCGTCGGCGTGATGGACGAAGGTTTCTTCGTGTTCGGCAACGGCCAACTGATGGGCGTGCCGGTGCCGATTATCATCACCGTGCTGTGCTTTGTGTTCTTTGGCTGGCTGCTTAACTACACCACCTACGGGCGCAACACCATGGCCATCGGCGGTAACCAGGAAGCGGCGTTGCTGGCCGGGGTGAATGTTGATCGCACCAAGATCATCATCTTTGCCGTGCACGGCCTGATTGGAGCGTTGGCCGGGGTGATTCTGGCGTCGCGCATGACCTCGGGCCAGCCGATGATTGGCCAGGGGTTTGAGCTGACCGTGATCTCGGCGTGCGTGCTGGGCGGGGTGTCGTTGAGCGGCGGCATCGGCATGATCCGTCACGTGATTGCCGGGGTGCTGATTTTGGCGATCATCGAGAATGCGATGAACCTGAAGAACATCGACACCTTCTACCAGTATGTGATCCGGGGTTCGATCCTGCTCCTTGCGGTCATCATCGACCGCATGAAACAACGCTAGCAAGAACATCGCCTAACCCCTGTGGGAGCGGGCTTGCTCGCGAAGGCGGTGGTTCAGTAAGAACATCTTTGACTGACACACAGCATTCGCGAGCAAGCCCGCTCCCACATTTGGATCTCCACTGTATTGAGGTCCGTGATTTGCCATAATGGCGCCGTTTTCGTACTTCCCAATAGGCCCGATATGCAGGAAAACGCCCACACTCCCGTCAAAGACGCCGCCCCCACCGGCACCCAGACCCTGCTGCGTGGCCTGGGCGTGGTGCAGGCGGTGGCGGCCGGTGCGCGGGATCTGAAAGAGATCGCCAAGCGCATCGGTACCACCCGCAGCACCACCCACCGTCTGGCCAGTTGCTTGGTGGAAGAGCGTTACCTGCGCGTGGTGCCGCAGGTCGGTTACCTGTTGGGGCCGAAGTTGATCGAGCTGGGTTTTCAGGCACGCGAAGAGCTGCCGCTGGTGACCTTGGCCATTCCGTATCTGGATGAGTTGTCGGCGCTGACCGGCGACACCATCCACCTGGCCATCCGTGAATACGACGACGTGCTGTACCTGCACAAGAACCCCGGCCGCAATGGCCCGGAAATGCGCTCACGGGTCGGCCATCGCATGCCGCTGGCACGCACCGGGATCGGCAAGGCATTGCTGCTGGATGACACGGTCGCAGAGTGGCAACGACTGTACGAAGCCAGCCTGCCAGCCGGTGGGAAAAGCCTGCAGTGGCCGCAGCACCAGGAGCAATCCTGGGCGCAGTTCGAGCAGCGCATGCATGAATACGTGGTGGGCGGTTATGCGTTCGACCTGGAAGACAACGAACCATCGATCCGTTGCGTGGCGGCACCGGTTCGCGATGCCAGCCGGCGCATTGTCGCCGGTATCAGCATCGCCAGTACCGTGCCGTACATGCCGCTGGAGAAAATGGCCGAGCTGATTCCTGTGGTCAAACAGGTCGCAGCCCGGCTGTCGGCGGAGTTGGGCGCGAAGGCCTGATCAGGCCTTCAGGGTCGCCATGTCGATGACAAAGCGGTACTTCACGTCGCCGGCGATCATGCGGCTATAGGCTTCGTTGATATTGCGGATGTCGAGCATTTCGATGTCGCAGGTGATGCCGTGCTCGGCGCAGAAATCCAGGACTTCCTGGGTTTCGGCAATGCCACCGATCAGGGAACCGGCCAGTACCTTACGGCCCAGCACCAGCTTGGCGGCGTTGACGGGCGGGTCCACCGGCTCGATCAGGCCGACCAGGATGTGCACGCCGTCAAAGCGCAGCACGTCGAGGTAGGGGTTCAGGTCGTGTTGCACCGGAATGGTGTCCAGCAGGAAGTCAAAGTGCCCGGCGGCGGCTTTCATCTGGGCTTCGTCGGTGGACACGATCACATGATCGGCGCCCTGGCGACGGCCTTCTTCGGCCTTGCTTGCCGAGCGCGTGAACAAGGTCACTTCCGCGCCCATGGCCTTGGCAAACTTGATGCCCATATGGCCCAGGCCGCCCATGCCGAGCACGCCGACTTTATCGCCGGCCTTCACGCCGTAGTGCTTGAGCGGCGAGTAGGTGGTGATGCCGGCACACAGGATCGGCGCGGCGCTGGCCAGGTCGAGCTTGGCCGGGATCTTCACCACGAAATGTTCGCTGACCACGATGCTGTCGGAGTAACCGCCCATGGTGTTGCTGCCGTCAACGCGGTCCGGGGTGGCGTAGGTCATGGTCGGGCCTTCGAGGCAGTATTGCTCCAGGTTCGATTGGCAGGCGTCGCAGTGACGGCACGAATCGACCATGCAGCCCACGCCGACCAGATCACCGATTTTGTGCGCGGTGACGTTGGCGCCAACGGCGGTGACTTTGCCGACGATCTCGTGGCCGGGCATCAGCGGGTACACGGCGATGCCCCACTCGTTGCGTGCCTGGTGGATGTCGGAGTGGCACACGCCGCAGTACAGGATCTCGATCGCCACGTCATCGGCGCGTGGGCTGCGGCGCTGGAACGACATGGGGGCGAGGGGAGTGGTGGCCGACTGGGCGGCGTAACCGATGGCGGTGTACATGGGGAGACCTCGCAAAAGCAATGACAGGTGAGGTGGCGCATTCTCCGCGCCGGGTCCTGATGCGGCCATGGCGATTGCTCCGAGTCTCATGCCTATTCGTCCGGGAGTGCCCCGTGTTTGGATCCTTGTGACGCGAGACCTGCGATGATGCTCTCATCCCCTTTTCGCGAAGTTTTTTGCCATGTTGCTCACCCGCCATCTCGATGCCAACGCCACGCTGGTTGCCTTGATTGAAGGGCTCACGCCCTGCGACGGTTTCTCGCCGACGAACTTGCCTGGCGTGCAGGTACTGCGCGCCAGTTGCGACGTGGCGCGTGGGCCGCAGATCTACGAGCCAAGCCTGATGTTCGTGGCCCAGGGCAGCAAAGTTGCCTACCTCGGCCCGCGTACGCTGGAGTATGGCGCCGGGCATTACCTGATCCAGGCGATGCCGGTGCCGTTCGAGTGCGAGACGTTTGCCATGGCGTCCGATGCGCCGTTGTACGGCGTCACGGTGGGCATTGACCGCGTGGTGCTGGGTGAACTGGTCATGGCCATGGGCATTCAGGCCGGACCGCCACCGACCGCACAGACGCTGGAGTCGATGAGCTCGGTGATGCTCGATGACGCAATGCGCGGCGCTGTCGAGCGACTATTGCAATGCCTGCACGATCCGCTGGAAAGCCGGATCATGGGCCCGGCGCGGGTCAGGGAAGTGTTGTTCACCGCGTTGCGTGGCCCGCAGGCGGATGTGTTGCGGGCGCTGGTGGAACAACAGGGGCAGTTTTCGCGGATCGCCACGTCGCTGAATCACCTGCATGCCCATTACGCCGAGCCGCTGAATATCGAGACGCTGGCGGGGTATGCGCACATGAGTGCGTCGACGTTTCATGAGCATTTCAAACGCTGCACGTTGTTGTCGCCGGTGCAGTACCTGAAGCGGCTGCGCTTGCTCAAGGCCCAGCAACTGCTGCTGGTGGAGGGCATGGGCGTAGCGCAGGCGGCGCATAACGTGGGTTATCAGAGTACGTCGCAGTTCAGTCGGGAATATAAGCGCTATTTCCTGCGCAATCCCGGTGAAGAACGCGCCGCATAATTCCACCAGGCACAACACCGTAAATGTGGGAGCGGGCTTGCTCGCGAATACGGTGGGTCAGCTAACACATTCCTCAACTGACAGGCCGCCTTCGCGAGCAAGCCCGCTCCCACATTTGACCGAGGTGACTGGCTTTTTTCGGGCCACAAAAAAGGCTCCCATTTGGGAGCCTTTTTTTATTCAAGCAGCGGGCTTACATATTCGGGTAAGTCGGCCCGCCCGCGCCTTCCGGTGTGACCCAGGTGATGTTCTGCGAAGGGTCCTTGATGTCACAGGTCTTGCAGTGCACGCAGTTCTGGGCGTTGATCTGGAAGCGCTTCTCGCCGTCTTCTTTGGTGATCACTTCATACACGCCGGCCGGGCAGTAGCGCTGCGCCGGTTCATCGTAGAGCGGCAGGTTGGTGCCGATCGGGATGCTCGGGTCCTTGAGCTTCAAGTGGCACGGTTGCTCTTCTTCGTGGTTGGTACCGGAGATGAACACCGAGCTCAACTTGTCGAAGCTCAGCTTGCCGTCGGGTTTCGGGTAGTCGATTTTCTTGCTGTCCTTGGCCAGCTTGAGGCAGGCGTAGTCCGGCTTGGTGTCGTGCAGGGTGAACGGCATTTTGCCGCCCAGGATGTTCTGGTCGAACCAGTTGAAGCCGGCGCCGATGATCGGGCCGAACTTGTGCATCGCCGGGCCGAAGTTGCGGCTGGCGAACAGTTCTTCGTAGAGCCAACTGGACTTGAAGCTGTCGACGTAAGCGGTCAGTTCATCACCGCCTTCGGATTCGGCGAACAGGCGGTCGGCCACGGCGTCGGCGGCGAGCATGCCGGACTTCATCGCGGTATGGCTGCCCTTGATTTTGGCGAAGTTCAGGGTGCCGAGGTCGCAACCGATCAGCGCGCCGCCCTTGAAGACCATCTTCGGCAGCGAGTTCAGGCCGCCTTTGCAGATGGCGCGTGCGCCGTAGCTGATGCGCTTGCCGCCTTCTAGGTATTGGGCCAGCACCGGGTGGTGCTTGAGGCGCTGGAACTCATCGAACGGCGACAGGAAGGTGTTGCTGTAGGACAGGTCGACGATCAAGCCGACCACCACCTGGTTGTTTTCCAGGTGATAGAGGAACGAGCCGCCGGTGTTTTCGGCGCTCATGATGTCCAGCGGCCAACCAGCGGTGTGCACCACTAGGCCAGGTTGGTGCTTGGCTGGGTCGATTTCCCAGATTTCCTTCAGGCCGATGCCGTAATGCTGGGCGTCGGCGTCGCTGTCCAGGTTGAAACGCTGGATCAGTTGCTTGCCGATGTGGCCACGGCAACCTTCGGCGAACAGCGTGTACTTACCGCGCAGTTCCATGCCGGGGGTGTAGACGCCTTCTTTCGGGTTGCCTTCACGGTCGACGCCGAGGTCGCCGGTGATGATCCCGCGCACCACGCCGTTTTCGTCGAACAACGCTTCCTGTGCGGCGAAGCCTGGGTAGACTTCCACGCCCAGGTTCTCGGCCTGCTGGGCCAGCCAGCGGCACAGGTTGCCCAGGGAGATGATGTAGTTGCCTTCGTTGTGCATGGTCTTGGGCACAAAGAAGTCAGGCACCTTGGTGGAGGCTTCGGGGCTGCGCAGTACATAGATGTCATCGCGCACCACCGGAGTGTTGAGCGGGGCGCCGAGTTCTTTCCAGTCCGGGAACAGTTCGTTCAGGGCGCGTGGTTCGAACACGGCACCGGAGAGGATATGCGCGCCGACTTCGGAGCCTTTCTCGACCACGCAGACGCTGATTTCCTTACCGGCTTCGGCGGCCTTCTGCTTCAGTCGGCAGGCGGCAGACAGTCCCGCCGGGCCAGCGCCGACGATGACCACGTCGAATTCCATGTATTCGCGTTCCACAGGCTATCTCCTACTCAAGGCTCAACAGGCTTTTTTTTCTAATGGGTGGAGGTTCGGTGTTGTCTTGCGGCAACGGCAAGACCCACCTTTCTCTCTAGGTGGCGCATTATATCTACACCACTGCTAGCGTCCAATACAAACGTTTGTTTGAATTGCCCGCAGGCTAGGTAAATCAAAGTGGTGCGGCTTATGACTGGCTATTTTGCCGTATTGACCAGAATAGGTGTTCCGGTCAATATACGGTCGGTTTTGCGCTAACCGTAGGCAGACTGCAGGTTTCAAGAGCACGTCCAAAAGCGAGACAGGTGGCGCGCGTCCAGACAATGGCGCGCAGTTTACACGCTGCGATAAAGAATGACCTCTCAGTCACCCCTGACGAACGGTCATCATTTCCCGTGAGCAAGGTCGCCGCCTGCGTTTTTGGAGGTGCCCTTGTGTGCCGATGAGCATCAACCGCCAGGTTCGCCTAGGCGACTTTCTTTTCACCGGAGAGTAACGAGGAATCCATGAAGGTTCTTGTAGCTGTCAAACGCGTTGTCGATTACAACGTGAAAGTTCGCGTCAAGGCGGACAATTCCGGCGTCGACCTTGCTAACGTCAAGATGTCGATGAACCCTTTCTGCGAAATCGCTGTGGAAGAAGCCGTCCGCCTGAAAGAGAAAGGCGTGGCAACTGAAATCGTCGTGGTTTCCATCGGCCCTACCACTGCTCAAGAGCAGCTGCGTACCGCCCTGGCACTGGGTGCCGACCGCGCCATCCTGGTCGAGTCCGCTGAAGAGCTGACCTCCCTGGCCGTGGCCAAGCTGCTCAAAGCCGTTGTCGACAAGGAACAGCCTCAGCTGGTGATCCTCGGCAAACAGGCCATCGACAGCGACAACAACCAGACCGGCCAAATGCTGGCTGCACTGACCGGTTACGGCCAGGGCACCTTCGCTTCCAAAGTCGAAGTGAGCGGCGACAGCGTAGCTGTAACCCGTGAAATCGACGGCGGCGCGCAGACCGTTTCCCTGAAGCTGCCGGCCATCGTCACCACCGACCTGCGTTTGAACGAGCCGCGCTACGCGTCCCTGCCAAACATCATGAAAGCCAAGAAGAAGCCGCTTGAGTCGGTTACTCCTGAAGCTTTGGGCGTTTCCACCGCCTCCACCAACAAGACCGTCAAGGTTGAAGCACCGGCTGCACGCAGCGCGGGCATCAAGGTCAAGTCGGTGGCCGAACTGGTCGAGAAACTGAAAAACGAAGCGAAGGTGATCTGATCATGACTATCCTCGTAATCGCCGAACACGATAACAAGGTGCTGGCCCCGGCCACCCTGAACACCGTGGCTGCCGCCGCTAAAATCGGTGGCGACATTCACGTACTGGTTGCCGGCCAGGGCGCTGGCGCCGTGGCTGAAGCCGCTGCGAAAATCGCGGGCGTGAGCAAAGTCCTGAACGCTGACAATGCCGCCTACGCGCATCAGTTGCCAGAAAACGTTGCGCCGCTGGTAGCTGAGTTGGGCGCTGGCTACAGCCACATCCTGGCTGCTGCTACCTCCAACGGCAAAAACATCCTGCCACGCGTTGCCGCGCAGCTGGACGTTGACCAGATCTCCGAGATCATTTCGGTTGAAAGCGCCGACACCTTCAAGCGCCCAATCTACGCCGGTAACGCCATCGCTACCGTACAGTCCAACGCTTCGGTCAAAGTCATCACCGTGCGTGCTACCGGTTTCGACCCGGTTGCCGCCGAAGGTGGTTCGGCTGCCGTTGAAGCCGTTGCGGCTGCCCACGACGCTGGCACTTCCAGCTTCGTAGGCGAAGAGCTGGCCAAGTCGGATCGTCCTGAGCTGACCGCTGCCAAGATCGTCGTTTCCGGCGGCCGTGGCATGCAGAACGGTGACAACTTCAAGCACCTGTACGCCCTGGCCGACAAGCTGGGCGCTGCGGTCGGCGCTTCCCGCGCGGCCGTTGACGCAGGTTTCGTACCCAACGACATGCAGGTCGGCCAGACCGGCAAGATCGTTGCGCCACAGCTGTACATCGCCGTCGGTATCTCCGGCGCGATCCAGCACTTGGCCGGTATGAAAGACTCCAAAGTGATCGTTGCGATCAACAAGGACGAAGAAGCGCCGATCTTCCAGGTGGCTGATTACGGCCTGGTGGCGGACTTGTTCGAAGCCGTCCCTGAGTTGGAGAAGCTGGTCTAATCCAGTCGCTTCACTTATAAAGAGCCCGGTCCTTGTGACCGGGCTTTTTTTTGACTTGGAGACACACGCCATGGAATTGCGCCCTTGGGCGGTACTGCTGGGCCTCACATTGCTGCCGACGCTGTCGCTGGCAGCCGGCAAATGCGATCGCCTGGTGATCACCGGCAGCCCGGACGCACCGCCGTTGCTCTGGCGCGACCCGCAAGACCCCACGCACCTGATCGGCGCCACCGCCGATGTATTGCAACAAGTGGGCAAGGACCTCGGCTTGAAAGTCGACCTGCTCTACGGTGGCAAACGCTCCCTGGCCCTGGAGGAAGTGCGCAGCGGGCGCATGGATATCCTCGCCGACGCGCCGCTGAACCTGGGCGAGCTGGAAACTCTCGACTACATCCATCCGGCGCTGGTGCAGCTCGACTATCTGGTGTGGACGCGCAAGGACTCGGCGCTGGCCTATGCCACGCCCGCCGACCTGCACGGGCACAAAGGCGCAGTGTCGGAACGTGCGCGTTTGAGCGCGGCCTTCGAAACCTTCGCCGGTGAGCAACTGAGCCTGCAACGCCTGCCGTCACTGACGCCAGCGTTCCAGAAACTGCTGCTGGGTGAAGTGGACTACGTGCTCGCCGGGCGTTATTCCGGTATGGCCATGGCGCAGACCTTGGGCATGAGCAACGACTTGGTTGCCCGTGATATTCCCATCGACCAGCCGGGCCTGTACCTGGCGATTTCCCACAACTCGGCCTGCAATGATCCGTGGCTGCGCGGACAGCTGGCCAAAAAGATGACAGAATTGCCCGCGTCCGGTGTGGCGCAAGCTGCGTTGCAGAGCAATCTGGAGCGCTGGAAAGCGCAATTGCAGCAACCCGTCGGCACCCCAACAAAGTAGGGATTTTCAGTGACTCTTCGACCTCTTTTCGCGGCCCTCGCCGTTGTCGCTCTGGCGGGATGTGCAGCCGATCCTGCGCCGAATGAACAAATGCGCCTCACCCAGCAAGCCTTGGAGCAAGCCAGTGCCGTGGGGGCCAACGCGGATGAATCGCCTGAATTGAAACTGGCTGAAGCCAAGTTCGCCCGGGCCAAGTCGAGCATGGCCGACCAATCCTACAAAAACGCACGTATGCGTTTCGAGCAAGCCGAACTGGATGCACGCCTGGCCGAAGCCCAAGTGCTGACCCGCAAGAGCCAGGAACAGTTGAACGTGCTCAACGCCCGCATCACCCGTCTGCGCAAGCAGTTGCAGTTGGGAGAAGCCCAATGAGCCCGATGATCCGCGGTTTGAGCTGTGCGGTACTGTTGGGCACCGCCGTGTTGGGCGGTTGCGCCACCCATCCCGACAGCGAGCAGGCTTTGCAGCAGGCAAGTAACGACTTCCAGCAAGTCAAGGAAGACGCCAACGTGCTGCGTTTTGCGCCCAAGGACGTGATCCGCGCCGGTGAATCCCTGGCGCGCGCCGATCGCTTGTCCAGCTACTGGGGCAGCGGTGCCGATGTAGTGCATTACGCCTACCTGAGCCAACGCTACAGCGCCATCGCCCGCGAACATACCGAACAGGCGCTCAACCAAGAGCGGGGTGTAAAGCTCGAACTGGAGCGCCAGCGCCTGCAATTGGCCCTGCGTGAAAACAAGCTGATCAGCGTGCAGCAGCAGGGCAAATGGCTTGAAGAACAGATCGCCAGCCTGGCTACTACCCAAACCGACCGTGGCCTGGTGATGACCCTGGGCGATGTGCTGTTCGATACCGGTGAAGCAGAGCTGAAAAACTCGGCCAACCGCACGGTGCTGAAAATCGTACAGTTCCTGCAACTCAACCCCAAGCGCGTGGTGCGCATCGAGGGGTATGCCGACAATACCGGCGGCGAGCGCGAAAACCTCAAACTGTCGCGTGACCGCGCACAGTCGGTGGCGGATGTGCTGGTTGACCTGGGCATCGACGAAAAACGCATCCAGGTCGAGGGGTATGGCGACCAGTACCCGGTGGAGGCCAATGCGTCCGAGCGGGGCAGGGCGCAGAACCGACGCGTGGAAATTGTGTTCTCCGACGAAAAAGGCCAATTGGGCGCCGCTCGTTAGGCAACTGACACAGATCAACCTGTAGGCGCTGGCTTGCCGGCGATAGCATCGCCTCGGTTTACCTGATAGACCGAGTTGCCTGCATCGCTGGCAAGCCAGCTCCTACAGGTGGCGTAAGCCGGTCAATGATCGGTTTTTTTATGCGCCTTAGCATTACAGTTTTTACTGTCACTCCCGCCCGCGCTCGACTATTGTGGCAACTGTCCCCGTACACTTCTAAACTGTGCCGGTATGTTTCACACAAAAATAAAATACCCGTGAAATCGAGTGCTGCGTCATGACCAATCTGTTGCTTTACCAACGTATCGCCCAGCAACTGGCTGAGGATATCCGGCGCGGTGTCTATCAACCGGGCGAGCGCGTGCCTTCGGTGCGCAAGATGAGCTCGCAGTTGAACGTGAGCCACGCCACGGTGTTGCAGGCTTACGCCAACCTGGAAGACCAGGGGCTGATTCGGGCGCGGCCGCAGTCCGGCTATTACGTGCACCAGACGCCAGCACTCACCGCACCGACGCCGGACATCGCCCGGGTCGAACGCCCGGGCCTGGTCACCCGCAGCAGTATCATCCAGCAGGTGTTGGGCGAGTCGCGCCGCGAAGGGGTGTTCCCGCTGGGCGCCGCCGTGCCGAGCGTGGATTACCTGCCGGTACGCGCGCTGCACCAGCAGTTGGCCAAGGTCACGCGCTTCCAGAGCCCACGGGCATTCAGCTACATGTTCAGCCCCGGTTTCGAACCGCTGCGTCGCCAGGTGGCGATCCGCATGCGTGATGCAGGCGTGGTGGTGGACCCTTCCGAAGTGGTGATCACCCACGGTTGCGTCGATGCCTTGCAAATGTCGCTGCGCGTACTGACGCGGCCTGGCGACCTGATTGCCGCTGAATCACCGACCTATTACGGCTTGCTGCAATTGGCCGACCTGTTGGGCCTCAAAGTCATTGAGATCCCCAGCGACCCGTCCACCGGCATGAGCCTGGAAGCCCTGCAACTGGCGGCCAACCAATGGTCGATCAAGGCGCTGGTGCTGACCACGCGGTTGAGTAACCCGCTGGGCGGTACCATGCCCGAAGAACGGCAGAAACAGTTGCTGCGCCTGGCGTCGGACTTCGATATCCAGATTGTCGAGGACGATATCTACGGCGAGCTGATGTTCGAACTGGGCCGCACCAAGGCCCTGAAGGCCTATGATCGTCTGGATCGGGTGATCTATTGCTCCAGCTTTTCCAAGACACTGTCTCCCGGCGTGCGCATCGGTTGGATGATTGCCGGCAAGTACCAGCAGGAGATCCAGCGCTTGCAGATGTTCAGCACCCACTCCGCGTGCAGCGTCACGCAGATGGGCGTCGCTGCGTACCTGGAAAACGGCGGTTACGACCGGCACCTGCGTTACATCCGCCAGGAGTACCGCAAGAACCTCAGCGCCTTCCAACTGGCCGTGCAGCAATATTTCCCGGAAGGCACCCAGATGACGCGTCCGACCGGCGGCTTCATCCTGTGGGTCAGTTTGCCCGGCCGGGTCAATACCCAGGAACTGCACGTACGTGCACTGCAACAGGGCATCAGCATCGCGCCGGGGCTGATCTTCAGTAACACCGAGCAGTTCAACCACTGTATTCGCCTCAACTGCGGCACGCCGTGGAACCGCGAGGCAGAGCGGGCGCTGATGACGTTGGGGATGCTGGCGAGCCAGCTCTGCCAGGAAACCGCCGCCGGACTGTGACGCTCAGATAGGGGACAAATCCTATAGCAAGCTAATCACCGCGCTTGTCATGCCGCGCACAACAAGCGAGCATATGGCCCTCTGCCGTTAAAGCTGTAGGCAATATGACTTCGATTTTTCGTGCGGTTTTGGTGATTGGCCTGTTAAGCCTGTGCAACGTCGGCACAGCGCTGGCGGCGGCACCTGTGAGCGAAACCAAGCCGGTCGCTGGTACCGAGCAGACTACCCCCGCAAAAAAACCGGCCCCCGTAAAAAAAGCGCCAGCGGTGAAGAAACCCACTGCTGCCGCCAAAAAACGTGCGGCCAGTAAGTCCAAGGCGTCGCGCGAAGTGACGCAGACACAATTGCCACCGGCGCAGTTGGACCTGTCGTTGCCGTCAGACATGGTCAGGCACCTGCAGCCCATCGGCACCATGCCCAAGCCCAAGAGTGTGCCCCTGCTGCCGCCGATGTTTGGCGAGAAACCCACCGACAACAGTGCCTTCCAGATCAACGGCCGCCTGCTCAGCAATGAAATGAAGCTGCAATTGCGCAACGAAGAACGGCGTGAGGTGGAAGGTGCAGCGTTGGATTTCGAGTTCAAGCAGTAAACTTTTCCCACAAAGGTGACGTGGACCGCCGACCATGTGTCGGAGACTGGTCAGTCACTTTTGTTTTCTGCGAAAAACCCCTGTTAGACCATTTTAAAACGGCTGTTTTAGGGCGTACTCTAGCCCGGCCATCCACATTGAGTCGTCGAGGACCTGCTGGTCATGAATTGCCGTGAAGGCTGTGGCGCGTGCTGCATCGCCCCCTCCATCAGTTCGCCTTTACCCGGAATGCCACAGGGCAAACCGGCAGGCGTTCGCTGTGTGCACCTATCGGTCGAACTGTTATGTCAGATTTTCGGTCAGCCGGAGCGACCGGCAGTGTGCAGTGATTTCAAGGCGGATCTCGAGGTCTGCGGCACCGACCAGGCCGATGCAATCCGTTTGATCGGCTGGTGGGAGCAGATGACGGCGGCTTGATGGGCTTTACTATCGGAACTTCAACAATAAGGAATACAACAATGGGTTCGCTGAAACGAATGGCTGTGTTGTGCGGTTTTACGGTGTTGTTTGCTGCCACTGCCCAGGCTGAAGATTGGCAAGTCGCCAAGGACGAAGACGGTATCAAAGTGTCCCTGAGCGAGATTGCCGGCTCCAAATACAAGGCGTATCGCGGTGTGACCGTGATCAAGGCGCCGTTGGCAAAAATCGTCGCCCTCCAGGAAGACGTAGCCGGTGCCTGTGCCTGGATCCACGAGTGCAAATCCCAGAAGCTGGTCGACAAGAAAGGCGACGAGAGTTGGACCTACACCCAATTCAAGGCCCCGTTCCCCGTGACGGATCGTGATTCCTACCTGCATATCACCACCACCAAGGCGGCCGACGGCACGCTGACCCGTAAGCTGGAAGGCGTGCCGACTTACAAGCCCGAAGAAAAAGGCTACGTACGTGTCGCCCAGGTCGACGGCTTCTGGAAACTGGTGCCTAAGGGCGACAACCAAACCGAAGTTACCTACCAGGTGCACACCGAGCCAGGCGGCAGCGTGCCCTCGTGGCTGGCCAACAAGTTCGTGGTGGATGCGCCGTTCAACACCTTGAAAGCCTTGAAAGAACACGCTGAAAAGTAAGCGCAACTGATCAGGTGTCTCCTACCTTGGGTGGAACGTTTTCCGAGCCCCCAAGGTCCAGATAGAGGTAAGCCCACACATGGGTTTTATCGAGGAGGCACCGATGCAAAAGTGGCAGATTACCTTCGTTGATGATCACGGCGTGCAGTCCGTCGAGCAGTTCACCTGCGATCAGAAGCCCAGCCTCGAAGATGCGGCACACATGATTCGCAACAAGCTGGTGCCCGTCGCCGCCGAGTTGGACCTCAATGACCTTGAGGGCCGCAAGCCCGAACCTACGGTCAAGATCCTCAAAGACCAGAACAGTATCCAGATCCTCGACATCTCTCCCGCCGCCTGAACATTCCCTGTACACCCTTAAAGCACCTCTGGTGGAGGTGATAGCTTCGCGCTACTCTGCAAGTGAGATCAGCGAATGAATCGCTAGTTCTGGTCTTGTCAGCTACATGCTTGTTTTCCAGCGGTGATGTTGTTGCCGTAGTCCCCACGCCAGTAGGGCGTGGGCTTCGGGAAGCACGGAAAGTCTATCCATCAATTCGAGGAGCACTTTTCATGAGCACAGCCTATCAAGAAGACATCAGCACCAACGTTCTGCGCCGCATGAAAGAGGGCGGCTTCGACTTCTCGCGTTTCCACCCCATCGAGTTCTACGCCATTTTCCCGGATGAGGAACGTGCGCGCAGGGCGGCGGGTGAGTTTCGTGGGGAATCCCTGAATGCCCAGGTCAGTGCGCGCGACGATGGCGCCTGGTACCTGGAGCTGAGCAAAATCATGTCCGCCACCTACGATGGCATTGGAGACTTTGAGCAAGACTTCGGGGCGGTGGTCGAGCCGCTGGGCGGGATCATCGAGGGATGGGGCGTGAAGCAGGAGGTGCGTGGGTTACCCATGTAGCAGCTTGAAGTATGAGAAACGCAGCGTATCGGCTGACCTTTGGGTCGGCCGATTTTGTTTGTGCCGTAGGAAAATTCTCGGAACTTGCGCGCTATTTTTACGCACCAAAAAAAAACCACCCAAGAGGGTGGCTTAAAGGGAAGAGCGGTTCGCTGAAGGCAGTTCAGCAGATGGGGCGATTATCCGTAGCTTGGGCCGGGCAGTGAAATCAACTCTGACTATGCTGTTGATAGTCAAAGCCCGCATTGCGATGAAGCGTCGGGCGGTGCACCGGGCATTCTGCGCACCAGGACGGTGCGGCTGGATTCTGGTTGTAATTCAACTCACTGATTCTTAAGTGTTTATGCCGCTGGCACGGGCCTTGCGATGGTTCTAGCGCCCGGGTGACAAGGAGTTCGGCATGATCCGCACTTATTACGATGAAATGTACGATGGGGCAGGCCAGGTCCGGCCTCATTACCGCGAGTTCGCCCGCTGGTTGGCCGACACCCCAGATGATCTGCTGGCCCAGCGCCGGCGCGAAGCCGATTTGCTGTTTCACCGTGCCGGGATCACCTTCACGCTCTACGGGGACGAGCAAGGCACCGAACGGTTGATTCCCTTCGATACCATCCCGCGCAGCATCCCCGCCAGCGAATGGCGGATTGTCGAGCGCGGCTGTATCCAACGGGTCAAGGCGCTGAACATGTTTCTCGCTGACCTGTATCACGAACAGCGCATCATCAAGGCCGGAATCATTCCCGCCGAACAGGTGCTGGCGAACGAGCAATACCAGTTGGCGATGCAGGGCCTGGACTTGCACCGTGACTTGTACTCCCACATCTCCGGCGTCGACCTCGTACGCGACGGTGACGGCACTTACTACGTGCTGGAGGACAACCTGCGTACACCGAGCGGCGTCAGCTACATGCTCGAAGACCGCAAGATGATGATGCGCCTGTTCCCCGAACTGTTCGCTGCCCAGCGCATCGCGCCTATCGACCATTACCCCAATTTGCTGCTCGACACGCTGAAAAGCTCAAGCCCCCTGGATAACCCCAGCGTGGTCGTGCTGACCCCCGGGCGCTTCAACAGCGCGTTCTTCGAACATGCCTTTCTCGCTCGAGAAATGGGCGTGGAACTGGTGGAAGGCGCCGATCTGTTCGTGCGTGATGACCGCGTCTTCATGCGCACCACCGACGGGCCCAAGGCCGTGGATGTGATCTACCGTCGCCTGGATGACGCGTTCCTCGATCCGTTGGCCTTCAACCCGGACTCCATGCTCGGCGTGCCCGGCCTGCTCGCAGCCTATCGCTCCGGCAATGTGGTGCTGGCCAATGCCATCGGCACCGGCGTGGCGGATGACAAGTCGGTGTACCCCTTCGTCACCGAGATGATCCGTTTTTACCTGGATGAAGAACCTATCCTGAAGAATGTTCCGACCTTCCAGTGCCGTAAGCCCGACGAACTGTCCCACGTGCTGGCCAATCTGCCCGACCTGGTGGTGAAGGAAACCCAGGGTTCGGGCGGCTACGGCATGCTGGTCGGCCCCGCGTCCACAGCGGCGGAAATCGAAGCCTTCCGTGCGCGTATCAAGGCCAAGCCCCACGCCTATATCGCCCAGCCAACCCTGTGTTTATCCACCTGCCCGACCTTTGTCGAAAACGGCATTGCGCCACGTCATATCGACCTGCGCCCGTTCGTGTTGTCCGGCAAGGAAACCCGTGTGGTCCCCGGTGGCCTGACCCGTGTGGCATTGCGCGAAGGCTCGCTGGTGGTCAACTCGTCCCAGGGTGGCGGCACCAAAGACACCTGGGTGGTCGAGGACTGATGCCATGTTGAGTAGAACTGCCTCGGATTTGTACTGGATGTCGCGCTACCTGGAACGTGCGGAAAACCTCGCACGCATGCTCGATGTCAGCTATTCGCTGTCGCTGATGCCGCAGGACGGGCGCGGTGATGGCCTGCATGAACTGGCCATGCCGCTGTTGATCACCGGCACCCTGGAGGATTACCACGAACGCCACGGCGAACTGCACGCCGAGCGCCTGTTGCACTTTTTTGCCCTGGATGCGGCCAACCCGGCCAGCATCTACAGCTGTCTGGGCGCGGCGCGGGCCAGCGCCCATGCGGTGCGTGGGCGAATTACCGCCGACATGTGGGAAAACATCAACGCGACCTGGCTGGATATTCGCGACATCGCCCAGCAGGGCTTGAGCCGCTATGGCATGAGCCGTTTCTGCGAGTGGGTAAAAGAGCGTTCCCATCTGTTTCGCGGCGCCACCTACGGCACCATCATGCGTAACGATGCGTTTCGCTTCATTCGCCTGGGCACCTTTATCGAACGTGCCGACAACACCCTGCGCCTGCTGGACGCCCGCTATGAGATGGCGGGCGACCGCGCCGAAGCCGTCACCGATGGCACGGCCCACGCCTACTATCAATGGAGCGCCTTGTTGCGCGCGTTGTCGTCGTTCGAGGCCTACACCGAGATCTACCGCGATGCCCCCGGTGCCCGGCAAGTGGCGGAATTGTTGCTGCTGCGTGCCGATGTGCCGCGCTCGCTGCGTGCCTGCAGCGAAGAGATCGACCAGATCCTCGCCAGCCTGCCTGGCATCAATGGCCGCCCGGCCCAGCGCCTGGCCGCCGAGATGGACGCGCGCCTGCGCTTCACCGCCATCGATGAAATCCTGGAGGAAGGCCTGCACGCCTGGCTGACCGACTTTATCCCCTTGGTCCGCCAGTTGGGCGACGCCATCTACAGTTCCTACCTGGAGGCGGCATGAGACTCTCCATCAGCCACGAAACTACCTACCACTACGAAGACCAAGTGCGCGCCAGCATCCAGTACCTGCGCCTGACGCCCCACGACAGCGAACGCCAGCACGTACTTAGCTGGCAGCTCGACCTGCCGCGCCCGGTGCGGGCGCAGGTGGACCCATTCGGCAACATCCTGCATGTGCTGACTCTGGACGAACCCCACGATGCCATCATCATCGGCGCCCGTGGTCAGGTGGATATCGACGAGTTACGCGAGGCCGAACATGAGCACCAATCCGCATTCCCGTTTCTGCGTTGCACCCGCCTGACCGAACCCGATGAAGCCTTGCGCAGCTTTGCCGACCAGCAGTGCCATCAACGTCGTGATCGCACCGCGTTGATCGACCTGATGCACGCACTCAACCAGGCGATGGTCTACACGCCTGGCGCCACCGAAGTCGACACCTGCGCCGCCCAGGCCTTCGCTGGCCGCGCAGGCGTTTGCCAGGACCACACGCATGCGTTCCTGGCGTGTGCACGCAGCCTGGGGATTCCGGCGCGGTATGTGTCGGGGTATTTGTACTCGGAGGACAGCACGCACCTGGCCAGCCACGCCTGGGCCGAGGCCTGGCTGGAGGACGCCTGGTACAGCTTTGATGTGACCAACCAACTGGCCCGCCCGGAGCGGCATTTGAAGTTGGCGGTGGGGCTGGATTACCTCGACGCCTGCCCAGTACGCGGCATGCGCCGTGGCGGCGGGCATGAGCAGATGCATGCCAAGGTGTTCGTGGCGCCGACGCCGGTGATTTCCGTCCAGCAGCAATAATTCACCACTGATCAACTGTAGGAGCCGGCTGCGTCAGGCTCAGGGTTGTTGCTTGCGCCCGGCCATATGCTTCAAATACCCCACCAACAAATCCAGCTCACCGTCCGGCAACACACTGGCAGCAAACGCCGGCATCTTCGCCTGCGGCCAATGCCGCAAGCTCTGCGGGTCGCGAATATAGCGCTTGAGGAAATCACCGCCAAAATACTCAGTGGGGTTATACGGAATGTTCAAATCCGGCCCCACCTGCGCATCGCCGGCGCCATTTAGGCGATGGCAAGCCAGGCAGTTTTTCTGGAACAGCACAAAGCCCTGGTTGATCGGGTCATTGGCTGCCAGTTTTGGATCGGGCAACAAAGCCGGAAAGCGCTCCGCGACCGTCTTCAACTGTTTGATCCCGGAGATCTGGAACGGCCACTGCTCCGGGCTGATGCGCCCGGCTTGCGGGTCAGTCCACACCAGGTAGAACGGCCCGGCACTGGGTTTGCCTTCCGCCAGTGCAGGCCATGGCTGGGCAGGATCTTCCACCGCCAGCCAGGCGCGTGCACCGTGGGTCTCCAGCAGCGGCGCAGCCGTGAGTTCGGCGGCGAAACCATCCAACGCAACGGCTTGCAGATGGCTTTCAGGTTTCAGTCCCGTTAGGAGTGCGGCCAAGGGCACTGCGCGATAACTCATGGTGCGTTTGTAGGAAACGTCATCGACGATCTGCACCGTTTGCGCCTGTGGATGCTTGAGCAGGTCAGCGGTCTGCCACGTCTTGCGGGTGTGGTCGAGTTCGATGGTCAATTGTGCTGCCGAAACGGGAAGCGCGATCAGCAAGGCGAGGAGGGCGAAGATCGGTTTCAAGAGGGAGGCCCGGTGGAAAGTGGCAATGACGCTCACGATACCGGAAATCGGCGCGCAAAAAGGCAGCCCCTGCAGGACCGCTATGCGCAATGTCCCGGCAGGTGCTGCCAAAAGCTGCAAACCCGGTGCTGTGAAGGCACGGAATGTGGGCGTTGAGGGATCACCCAATGACCTTGGTCAAATTGGGCAAGATCAGAATCAGTGTGGTGGCGAACAGAATGAGTCCCGCCTGACGTACTTTCGAATGTTTGAACATGGCTGACTGCCTTTTGTTGTTATTCCTGAGCGTCAAATGCGTGCCGGTTTTATTTCAGTATGGCGAGATGACGTGTCGCTTTTCTTACAGCCGCTCCAGCAAAACCCGGCAGCGACTTCCTACTGATTCAACCTTAGAGCCCTCGTTCTTCTTGGCTTAGACTCATTTCATATCAACTAATAAGCAATTCAGCTTAAAAAGGCATGAGGCATATCGCCATCTTGGCGCCAATGCCTTGGCTAGACAGCTAAAACGATTAACCCGGCAATTAACTTAGGACACTACCGTTCGTCCGAGCGAGGGGGTCAAAAGCAATGAGCGCATCCGTCATTGAAACCGTGTCAATCGGGCCTAAGGTAGAGGCACACATGCACAGCGGTTCGAGGACGTCATGACCCAAGCTTTGATCTTTGATGCGATACGCACGCCCCGTGGCAAAGGCAAGGCCGACGGTGCCTTGCACAGCGTCAAGCCGGTGAACCTGGTGGCCGGCCTGCTCACCGCGCTGGCCCGACGCAGCGACCTCGACACCCACCAGGTGGACGACATCGTGCTCGGCTGTGTGACCCCGATCGGCGATCAGGGCGCCGACATCGCCAAGACTGCCGCCCTGGCTGCGGACTGGGACATCAGCGTCGCCGGTGTGCAGATCAACCGCTTTTGCGCGTCGGGCCTGGAAGCCGTCAACCTGGGCGCAATGAAAGTGCGCTCCGGCTTCGAAGACCTGGTGGTGGTTGGTGGCGTCGAGTCCATGTCGCGCGTGCCCATGGGCAGTGACGGCGGCGCCTGGGTGCTCGACCCGCAGACCAATATGCACAGCCACTTCACTCCTCAGGGCATCGGCGCGGACCTGATTGCGACCCTGGAAGGTTTTACCCGTGAAGACGTCGACACTTTCGCCCTACATTCCCAACAGAAAGCGGCTAGGGCGCGTGCGGAAGGTTCCTTCAATAAATCGTTGATCGCGGTGCAGGACCAGAACGGTATTGTGCTGCTGGACCATGACGAATTCATCCGGGGCGATTCGACCCTGGAAGGCCTGGGCAAGCTCAAGCCCAGCTTTGAAATGATGGGGCAGATGGGCTTCGACGCCACCGCGTTGCGGGTCTACAGCCATGTGGAGCGCATCCACCATGTGCACACGCCGGGCAACAGCTCCGGCATCGTCGATGGCGCCGCGTTGATGCTGATCGGCTCCGAGGCCAAGGGCCGCGAACTGGGCCTGCAACCCCGCGCGCGTATCGTCGCCACGGCGGTCACCAGTACCGATCCGACCATTATGCTCACCGGCCCCGCGCCCGCTACGCGCAAGGCTCTGGTCAAGGCCGGGTTGCGCGTCGAAGACATCGACCTGTTCGAGGTCAACGAAGCCTTTGCTTCGGTGGTACTCAAGTTCATCAAGGACATGCGCATCGACGCGGCGCGGGTCAACGTGAATGGTGGCTCCATCGCCATGGGCCACCCACTGGGTGCCACCGGTTGCGCCATCCTCGGCACCTTGCTCGACGAGCTGGAAGTGCGCCAGCAGCGCTACGGCCTGGCCACCCTGTGTGTCGGCGGTGGCATGGGCATCGCCACCATTATCGAACGCCTCTGAGCCCAAGGAATTTGTCATGACCCAAGCTATTCGTTACGAAAAAGGCCAGGACGGCGTCGTGGTGCTGACCCTCGATATGCCCGGCCAGAGCGCCAACACCATGAACGGCGCGTACCGTGAGGCCATGGCGGCTACGGTGGAGCGCCTGGAGGCGGAAAAAGACAGCTTTGCCGGGGTGGTGATTACCTCGGCCAAAAAGACATTTTTTGCCGGCGGCGACCTCAATGAACTGATCGCGGTCGACAAGGCCCATGCCAAGGATTTCTACGACGGCGTGCAAGTACTGAAAGCGCAACTACGCCGGCTGGAAACCCTCGGCAAACCGGTAGTGGCCGCCATCAATGGCGCGGCTTTGGGGGGCGGCTGGGAGATTTGCCTGGCATGCCATTACCGCGTGGCGCTGGACGACAAATCGGTGCAGCTTGGCTTGCCGGAAGTCACTTTGGGCCTGCTGCCGGGCGGCGGCGGGGTGGTGCGCATGGTGCGCATGCTCGGGTTGGAAAAGGCCTTGCCGTATCTGCTCGAAGGCAAGAAGGTCCGGCCGCAACAGGCGCTGCAAGCCGGGCTGGTGCATGAGCTGGCGGCGGATCGCGATGAACTGCTGGCCAAGTCCCGCGCCTGGATCCTGGCCAATCCGGACGCCAAGCAACCGTGGGACAACAAGGCCTACCAGATTCCCGGTGGTACACCATCGAGCCCGAAAGTTGCGCAGATGCTGGCGATTGCGCCTTCGATTTTGCGCAGTAAAACCCAGGGCTGTTTCCCCGCTCCGGAGAAAATCCTCTGCGCCGCCGTCGAAGGCGCCCAAGTGGATTTCGACACCGCACACCTGATCGAAACGCGCTATTTCACCGAGCTGGTGACGGGGCAAGTGGCGAAGAACATGATCGGCACGTTCTGGTTCCAGCTCAATGAGATCAACGCAGGCAGTTCTCGGCCGCAAGGTTTTGCGCCCAACGTTACACGCAAAGTCGGCGTGCTCGGTGCCGGGATGATGGGCGCAGGCATCGCTTACGTCAGCGCCAGCGCGGGAATTGAGGTGGTGCTCAAGGACATCAATCTTGCGGCCGCCGAGAAGGGCAAGGCGCATTCGGCGGCGTTGCTGGACAAGAAAGTCAGCCGTGGGCAACTGACCGCCGAACAGCGGGAAACCACCTTGGCGCGGATTCTTCCTACGGCCAGCGATGACGACCTGGCCGGTTGCGACCTGATCATCGAAGCGGTGTTCGAAGATCGCGCACTCAAGGCCAAGGTCTCAGCCGCCGCGCAACACGTGGTCGGCACCGACGCCGTGATCGCCTCCAACACCTCCACCTTGCCCATCAGTGGGCTGGCCACGGCGGTGCCGGATCAAGCCAAGTTCATCGGCCTGCATTTTTTCAGCCCGGTGGACAAGATGCCTCTGGTGGAAATCATCAAGGGTTCCCACACCAGCGACGAAACCCTGGCCCGTGGTTTCGACTTCGTGCTGCAAATCAAGAAAACCCCGATCGTGGTCAACGACAGCCGTGGCTTCTTCACTTCGCGGGTGTTTGGCACTTTCACCAACGAAGGCATCGCCATGCTTGGCGAAGGCGTTGCAGCGCCGATGATCGAGACCGAAGCGCGCAAAGCCGGCATGCCGGTGGGGCCGCTGGCGGTGTCGGATGAAGTTTCCCTCAGCCTGATGAGTCATATAAGGCAGCAGACGGCCAAGGATCTGCAGGCAGAAGGCAAGGCTGTGCCGACGCATCCGGCAACGGCGGTGATCGATCTGTTGGTCAACGAATACAAGCGCATGGGCAAGGCGGCGGGGGGCGGTTTTTATGAATATCCCAACGGTGGACAGAAATACCTTTGGCCAGAGCTGAAAAGCCGCTTTGAACGGCCCGACCAACGCATCTCGCCACAGGATGTGCGCGACCGCTTGCTGTTTATCCAGGCCATCGAGACCGTACGCTGTGTGGAGGAGGGGGTGTTGATGTCCACGGCGGACGCCAACGTGGGCTCGATCTTTGGCATTGGTTTCGCGGCCTGGAGCGGCGGTGCGTTGCAGTTCATCAACCAGTACGGTTTGAACGACTTCATCGCCCGCGCTCGTTACCTGGCCGAGCAATATGGCGAACGTTTCACGCCACCGGCATTGTTGCTGGAGAAAGCGGCGCAAGGTGACGTGTTCCGGTGAAGCAGGAGGGGCTTGCCTTGAAGGGGTATTTCAAGGCAGGCTCTGGGGTGTGCATTATTCCCATCACCGTGTCAGGTATTTTTTATGTCGCTACGCGTCTGTATCCTGGAAACCGATATCCTGCGTCCAGGCTTGATCGATCAATACCAAGGCTACGGGCAGATGTTCAAGCGCCTGTTCTCCAAGCAACCGATTCCCGCCGAGTTTGTTGTCTATAACGTGGTGAATGGCGAATACCCGTCTGACGATGAAGTGTTCGATGCCTACCTGGTGACCGGCAGCAAGGCCGATTCCTTTGGAACGGACCCTTGGATCCAGACCCTCAAGACCTACCTGCTCGAACGTTATGAGCGCGGCGACAAGCTGCTCGGCATCTGCTTCGGTCACCAACTGCTGGCACTGTTGCTCGGCGGCAAGACTGAACGCGCCGGCCAGGGCTGGGGCATGGGCATCCACGACTATAAGCTGGATGCCAAGACGCCGTGGATGAGCCCGGAAGTGGAAGAGCTGACGCTGTTGATCAGCCACCAGGACCAGGTGACCACGCTGCCGGAGAACGCCACGGTGATTGCATCCAGCGCGTTCTGCCCGTTTGCGGCGTACCACATCGGCGACCAGGTGCTGTGCTTCCAGGGCCACCCGGAATTTATCCACGACTATTCCCGCGAGTTGCTGGAGATCCTTCAGACAACCTTGGGCGAAAAGGTCTACACCAACGGCGTCGCCAGCCTGGAGCGTGACCACCACGGTGCAACCGTGGCGGAATGGATGATGCGTTTTGTGGCACACAAGCCCGAGGCCCGGGTTTAAAGCCAACCCGAACGTTTGAAGCTCGCCCACAAACCCGTGCAGCCTGCCGCAATAAACCCGAGCACCGCAAAATAGCCGTAGTGCCATTGCAGCTCGGGCATGTTCTGGAAGTTCATCCCGTAGATCCCCGCCACCGCGGTGGGGAAGGCGAGTATCGCTGCCCACGCGGCGAACTTGCGCTGGACTACGCTCTGGCGCGAAGCCTCCAGTAACACACCGATCTCGATGGTCTGGCTGGCGATATCGCGCAGGGTAGTGAGGTCTTCCATCTGCCGCGTCACGTGAATCTGCACGTCGCGGAAATACGGGCGCATGTTCTTGTCGATAAACGGAAAGCTGAGTTTCTGCAGCTCCTGGCTGATCTCCACCATCGGCGCTACGTAGCGCTTGAGCCGCAGCACGTCGCGGCGCAGGCCGTGGATCTTCTGGATATCACGCTCGCTCAACGAACTGCACAGCACATTGCGCTCCAGCTCATCGATCTCGGCATGGATCGCTTCGCTCACCGGCTGGTAGTTCTCGGTGACGAAATCCAGCAGCGCATAAAGTACGAAATCTTCCCCATGCTCCAGCAACAGCGGCCGCGCCTCACAGCGCTGGCGCACAAAACCGTAGGACGCCGAGTGACCGTTGCGGGCGGTAATGATGTAGCCGTTGCCGGCAAAGATATGGGTTTCGATGAACTCCAGCTTGCCGTTCTCGCGCACCGGTGAGTAAGTGACGATAAACAGTGCGTCGCCGAAGGTTTCCAGTTTGGGGCGGCTGTGTTTTTCCAGGGCGTCTTCAATGGCCAATTCATGCAGGTTGAACTGGCGTTGCAGGTTGGCCAGCTCTTGGGCATCGGGTTCTTCCAGGCCGATCCACACAAAGTGGTCGGGTTTGGCGGCCCAGGCCGCGCCTTCATCGAGGGTGATATCCGTGACTTTCTTACCGGCGCTGTAGACGGCGGCCGCAACAACTCTACCCATGGTGCTGATCGCTTCTTATTGGGAGGACAGGTGTTGGGCAGCTTAGCCTGAATGGCGTTCCGTCGTAGCGGCAAGCTTTTTTGTGGTGAGCGAGCTTGCTCGCGCTGGGTGCGAAGCGTCCCCAGAATGTTCAGACAGCTCGCAACTCGCGGTCCATCTGCGCGATGCATTCATCCATCTGCACATGACACGCCTGCATCAACGCCGGGATGTCATCCGAAGTCAGGCCAGTCGTAGGAATCGGCGGCAACGACCGTATGAGCACATCCCCACTGTTCCAGCGATTGAGCTGCATGTGTGTCACGTAATTACTGACACACACCTGCACGATCGGCACACCGGCCGCAATCGCCATATGGAACGCGCCTTTCTTGAACGGCAGCAAGCCCTTGCCCAGGTTGCGCGTGCCCTCCGGAAACACCCAGATCGACGTGTCTTCATGCTGCAAAGTGTGAGTCGTGGTGAGCATCGCGCGGCGAGCCTTGTGCGCATTGCTTCGGTCGATCAGCACATTGCCCGCCAGCCAGAACAACTGACCGAACAGCGGCACCCACTTCAGGCTTTTCTTGGCGATGCACACGGTGCGGTAGGGCACCACGTTGCCGAACACAAACAGGTCATAATTGGACTGGTGGTTGGCGATGATCACGCAGGTACCAGGCTTGTTGCGCAGCGAGTCCACATCGGCTTTCACGTTCAGGTGCAGAATCCACATGGCCGGTAGCGCATAGAGACGAGCACATAGGCGACTGTTGTCCGGATTGAACGGTCGACACACACCGACGAGCACGCCCAGCACACCGGCGAGCATAAAGTGCAGGCCCATCAACAACATACGCAGCAGAAAAAGCATCGACACGGCCCATCGGGAAAAAAGGTGGCGCAGTGTACGGTTGTGCACTGTATTCGGCAATTACCCCAGTACAGCTCGGAGATAGGCGATGTTTAAGAGCATGTTTCAACATCTACCGACATGGGCACGCTAGAGCGGCTGTAGAAGAATCAGAATTCTTTGTAAGAAAAAGCCCGACTCAAGGTCGGGCTCTGGCGTATCAGGTGTAGGGCTTAACTCAGGATATGCCCTTGGTCCTGGATGATGGCGTCGTCCAACGCTTCCAGCAGCGCCTTACGCACCTTCAATTTAGTGTGCTTGTGAGCGTTCATATTGAGCTTCTTCAACTGACGCGCCGCTTCCAGCGCTGCGGCGTGCAACTCTTCCGGTGCCACCACCTTGTCGAGGAAACCGGCTTGTAACGCGCCCTGCGGGTCAAACATCTCGGCATTGATCACCGAACGATGGAAGGCCGACTTCCGCAAACGATCCCGCGCCAGCTCGATACCGGCGTAGTGCATGGTCATGCCGATTGCCACCTCGTTCAGGCCAATGCTGAACGGGCCTTCCACCCCAATCCGATAATCCGCCGACAACAGTAGAAACGCACCCTTGGCCACCGCATGCCCAGGGCACGCCACAATCACCGGGAACGGGTGCGACAACAGACGACGCGCCAAGGTCGAACCGGACGTCACCAGGCCGATCGCCTCTTTAGGACCGGCGGTCATCACCTTCAAATCATAACCACCCGACAGAATCCCCGGCGTGCCGGTGATCACCACCACCGCCCGGTCCTTCTCCGCCTGATCCAGCGCTTCATTAAAGGCACTGACCACCGCCGGAGAAATGGCATTGACCTTGCCGTTGCTCAAGGTCAGGGTCGCGATACCGTCTTCGAGGTGGTAGGCAATCAACTCACTCATGACGCGGTTCCTTGTAGGAATTGTTATAGAAGGCTTTTAAATAGCAGTGCATGCGCAGACGTTACCCACCACGCCTGCCCCGGTAAAGCGCTGTGACTGACTGCCCAGTCAGACTTTTCCCGCACACAGGCGTTTGGAAAGCCTAGGGCAGGGCGCAATCGCCGCCCCAGACGCATCCTGCCGATGCCTGAGAATGGCACAATCACCGCCCCTTGCCGGGAGCGGATCGGCATAACCGGCTAACCGCATGAAAATTCTGAAAAAAACCTTTGCCATCAGAAAGGCTTTCGACTACATTAGCGCGCCTCGACAGACTGAACTGGTTTGACGAGATACGGTGAAGTGTCCGAGTGGCTTAAGGAGCACGCCTGGAAAGTGTGTATACAAGAAATTGTATCGAGAGTTCGAATCTCTCCTTCACCGCCAAATTCTGAAAACGCAAACCCCTGATTTTCCTAGAGAAAGTCGGGGGTTTGTGGTTTTTGGTATCTGAAAAATGGCCATATGGGACTGATATGGGACTGGGGAGTGTTTTTTGCCCTCTGCGTTTGCAATGCATTGCACCGTGAAGACAGCACTTCACGGTACCCGGCATGTCCCCTGATTCAGTAGGTAGGCTCGCTCACCGTAGGCGAGATGAGGGCATGAGCGGAGGATCAACCTGCTTGGCGAAGAACTGTGAAAGCATCAGCGATTGCTTTCTCCGCCTCTTGAATCTGTTTGAGTACCGCCATCAGGTGCGCATCGATTTCTTCTTCTGAGGATGAATCAGAAATATCGCCCAGCAAATTGCTGAAATTTCTCAAATGGTTAACTTGAAAGTAGGCGTTGGCGAGTGTCTTGCTGAGAGACTCGGAAAAGAAGTCTGCTTTGTCTAGAAACTGTGATGGCAAATCAACAGAGATTAATGAAGCTTTTGACGCGAGAGCTTTACGCGCCTCTTGAGTCTCACGGACATCAATCAAAAAAGATTGGTCCCCGTTTGCTGGCACCACATGAGCTCTAAATTTAGTTATCTCGCCTTGAGTGGTTGCGATATGAGAAATCATGACTTGAGCTAAAAGCTTTGCGCTTGCTGCACGTTCTCGTTTTCTTTGAACCTTGTCAAAAAACCAGATTGCAAGTGCTAGGCACGCAGCGACGGCAGTCCAGTCGATTTTTGATCCTTCGCATAACCACATTCCATTTTTCCTTCGATTGGTGGTCGCAACGCATCTTCGTTGCGACGTTCGCATTCAAGCATGCATATCTAACTGATGCCAATTTGCCAGCCTGGCAACTACTGTGCTAACAAGAGCGGATTATTCAGTCACAAGGAGAGTCGTAATGAGTACCGGCAACGCTGGCGTCCAGTATTTAATCAGTGTCGCTAAATCGGCAAGCAATGGGAGCAACGGACACTTGCAGGCATTGAGAGCGCTGGGAGAGGCCGGTGGTGATGCCGCTCAGGAGTACCTTATTAGCGTGGCGAAATCTGCCAGCAACGGGTCAGCAGTCCACGTGACCGCTATTGAGGCGCTAGGTCGGGCAAGTCGCTAATACCTACGACGCTCGCAATGTAAAAAAGCCCACGTATGTGGGCTTTTTCATTTATGGACGAAAATCATTGCTCTGTGGATTGGGGGCCGAGTTCAATGGCTTGGTTTGCATAAACCGAGAATTCGCTAGAGTTTCAGTGCCAATTGCAACATTCCGACGACATCCGGCCCGTCCTCATTGATCCACGTCCCATAATGCTGACGGATCATGTTCCCGTTAGTATGTCCCATCTGTTCGGCGATCCAGTCGATTGACGCTATCCCTGTGGTCAGCAGTTGACTGGCGTACGTGTGCCGGCACTGACCAGGTCCACGATATCGAACCCCCGCCGCGAGCAAGTGAGCCCTGAAAAATCTGTCCCGCACCACGAAGTCGCTGACGTGCGGCAAACCACTTTTCGTATTCAAGAAGACAAAGTGCAACTTGTGCTGCCGTATCGTCTTGTTGTCCCGTTCGACAATATCAACGGTTTCCGCTTTCCTCTTCCTATTCAGTGCGTCGATCTTCTGCAGTGCATCCCAAGCGGGGGCGAGTAGGCGGACCTTGCGCGTCGATCGTCGGGTTTTCGTCACCCGGTAAGCCCCGCGTACCTTGGATCGACGGAACGTAACCGTGCCTTGCTCCAGATCGATATCCTCCCAAGCCAAGGCGATGGTTTCGGATACCCGGGGGCCAGCCCATATCATGAACTGAATCATCAACAGCTCTTGCGTACGGTTAGTGTGGGTTTCCAGGATCTGTTTGATTTCGGCCCTGGTGAACGGGTCGGGTGCCTCGGGATCTGGTAGCCGTACCATCAAACCCTCGGTCGGGTCGTGCGCCACTTTCATCCTAGTGCGATACAGCCTAAACACCTGGCGCACGTTGCTGATGATGTCGCGGATGGTCTTGTTTTTGAGCGTTTTCGACAGGCTTCCTTGTATCCATTCCTGCAGGTCCAGGTGGTCGATGTTGTTGATCTGTATTTTTCCCCAGCGCGGTCTTACGTGGACCTCCGCCTTGTTGGCGTAGCCTCGATAGCTCGACGCGGCAACGCTGTTGGCTTTGATCTTCAACCACAAGTCCAGGTAGTGACCGAACGTGTTTTCCACCAGCTTGACCGAGTTGGGGAAGTGGCGTGCGTAATCGAACGTGCCGGTCTGGATTTCGTATTCAATGATGTCGGCCAGGCGCCGTGCCTGGGCCACGATTGCGGGCGTGTTGCCACCTGGGATTGTTTCCCTGCATTTCTCCCCGTTGTATTGAAAATAGATTCTCACGGACTTCCCGCGAGCTTCGACCCCACTCATGTAAACCCCTAACGCTGTGCTTGTGTATCGACAGTCTGACGATCGGAAACAAAAAGGCCCGTTTCCGGGCCAAGTATCTGGTAGCGCATCTTCTGGTGGACGCGGCTTACCCTTTGGGCTTGTGGTTGCGTAGATGTGCGTTCTGCAGCTGGCGCCGCTGGCTGCACTTGTCATGGTTACCTTGGGCGCGCCATCTACCGCACTGATCGCAAAGACTGGTGTAGTCAATGTTCCAGGGGAAGCGCCGCGCAGGTGTTGCTGCAGGACTGTCAGACATTGCGTGATACGCCCCGGGTTGCCGGGTTGGCGAGCAGCTGGGCGACGACGGCGGCATCCGTTTCGCTCAGTTCGCCCAGGGTGCTGGCCATCTGGCTGAGGCTTTCGAGGCGGGTTCGTGATTCAGGGGTTTTGTGTACCAGGTAACCAATGACGGCCGCGCCGATGATCGCGGTGGCCACCAGGTGCCTTGCCGGTGTGGTAGCCTTCGCGCCGCTGTTGCTTAGGTTCTGTGCTTGCATGGTATAGCCCTCTGTTGCGGTTAGGTGTCGGGGAGCTGCAACTCCTCGGCACTGTTTCTTTTAAGGTCAGTCCTTACGGGCTAGGTGGATCACCAGGCCGTCAAAATCCGGCTCATGCTCAACGCATGATTGCCACTCCAACACCCTCAAAATCTGTTGCCTGCTGCAGTCGTCCACCAGGATCTCGCGCTGGCCACCGGCTGCCCGGACTTCCAGGATCTCCAACAAGCCATCTTCCCCATATGCACCGGCCTGGATGATCGGCGCGCTCTCGCCAGTGAACTCCAGGCGGTCTTGCACGGACTGCAGCTTGCTTGTTTTGCCGTCGCCGGCATTGCCCATAAACACTTGGATCTGCATCGGTCTTGCTCTCCTTTACGCCTTGAATGTCCAGCACTTCACTGTGGTCGGCCGGGGTTGGGAACACGGGTTGCGGCCGTTGAACGCAGCACGTACGGCGCTGTGTACGGCCTTGTTGCTATCCAGGAACTTGCGTGAACGGGACTCTTTGAGCAGGTCGCGCAACGTGGCCACGTCGGCCAGCTTCTGTTTGTGTTCGGCGGCTCGTTCGCAAAACTCGTTGAGGTTGATAGCGATCACGCTGGGGTCGCTGCTGTGGTCGACCACTGGGTCTTCGCTCAAGGATTCGAGGTAGTCGTAAACCTCCCAAAACTCGGCTACGGCCGCATGGTCGGAGCTGATCGAGGCCTGGCGCTCGATGGCCATCCGCACGATCTGGCGCTGCGTAGCAGCGACCTGGGGGTCGCTCAATTTCAGTACCAGGCGAATGCCATCCAGCAGCGAGAGCATTTGCGCGTGGTTTTTGCTGATGCGCTCCACGCGGATGTAGCCGCGCAGGTCATAGCCGCAGCTGGTGCAATTGCCCTGGTCACTGACATAGGCCGTGCTGCAGGCGAAACAATGGGTGTGCAAACGGCGCAGCTTCGATTCGTGTTCGGGCATACGCTGGGCGAACAGCTCAAGCACCGCGGACTCCTTGCCCACGGCCCTTAACAGGAAGTGGCTCAGGGTGCCGCCGTCCAGGGCGTTGAGTTGATCCGCTGCAGCACGGCTTTCAGGTGTGACGATCGGGCGCACGAAGTGCAGCTTCACAATCCGCGTCATGATTGCTTCGTGAGCGACCACAGCCGCGTTCTGGCTGATGGCGATCGTTCCTCGGAATGGCGGCTCGTACGTCTCGTTGCCGGCCGTCTTGACGCCTTTCGTGGCCAGGGTGCCCCCGCCGTAGAAGTCTTTCAGCTCATCCCATTCAAAGGTCCTAGCGTGCGCTCGATCGTCGCCGTGGCGATCGGCTTCCAGGAATACAACTGGCATGCCAGAGACCTGGCCCATTAGTCGAGAGCGGCCGGCCTTGGTAGATTTCATTGGGTCAAATCCTTCATAGCCTTCCCGGCCGAGCAGTTTCCAAAGGAGGTTCAGCAGGGTGGTTTTGCCGGCGCCGGCTTCACCGGTGGCTTCTAGGAAGGGGAAAGACTGGTAGCGGGCGCGGATCTGTTCGCAGTACAGCGAACCAAAGAAGAACACCAAGGCGACAAAGCCCTGGGCGCCGAAGCAGGTCCACAACAACTGCACCCACTTTTCGTTGAAGTCCTTGGCTTCACGCTGCAGCTTGATCGGGACACCTTTCTGCAGAGTTTTCAGGCGTAGCTTGCCGAATTCGAAATAGTCTTCACTGTTGACCTTGTAGGTGGTGCCGTCCTTGATCGCGATATCGCCGTAGACGTAGCAGGCGTATTCCTTGCTGTAGCCCACGTAGTCGATGGTCGAAACCGTTTTGATGCCGAACAGCTGATCTTTCATGAGCTTGTCGAGTTGCTGGCCACTGCCGGTAAACATTGCCCCAGCCGCCATGCCGAGCAGCCGCTTTTTGAACTCGCTTGCGGCCGACAGCTGGCCGCTGGTGAAAGTGTTTTTCACGCTTTCGGAGTCGTGGGGGAAGTCCACGCGCATGTAGTACCAGGACTCGTCTGTCACCTCATTACGTTGGAAATACAGCGCCTGGGGGTAGCAGTTGGCAATCTCCACGACGCTGCCGGACTGCTGCAGCGCTTTTTCGCGTTGTTGCGCCTGGTTGAGCAGTTGGTCGTCGTGGTTCTCGCTGTCCTCGATGTCGGACATGGCGCGGTTGAATTTCTCCATGTCCAATTTGAACCAGTACAGGCGGCTCCCAAAGCCCAGGTGAAATTCCCCGCGCTTGTTCCAGTCGTACATGAGCAATGCCTTTTCCGCTGCGCTCTCGGCCAGCAGCAGGGCGCCCTGGTGGCGGGCTTGCTTGAGGTCGGTCGCGATCTGGTCGGCGCGTTTGGTGTCGTCCTGGATGAAGCTCCAGCGTTGGTGAAGATCGTTCCAGTCGGACTTGCGACCGTCGCGCTGCGGGATCTGTGCTGACTCGCAGACGAAGCCCAGGGCACGGGCTTCGCGCACCCAGCGACGGGTGTAGGCGTTTGCGCTCGGTTCGTTGTCCAGAGCCCAAACCAGTTTGGGAAGCTTCCCGCCTTCCCGGGTTTTAACCAGTTCCTTGAGGGAGTCGCCGGGGAACGCGTTGGATGACATTGCAGACACGGCCGCGATGTCGTTATGCACCAGGGCGATGGCGTCAAAGATCCCTTCGACAATCCAGATTTCCTTGGCTTCCAGCAGGTCGACGCAGGGCGGGCACCACCAGACGCCGCGATAGCTGTCCTTGGATTTGAAGCGGGCTTTCATCTTGCCGAAGCGGTGCGGCTGATCGATCAGGCGTTCCCACCAGCCGCCTTTCTCCAGGGCGAACCGCACAGTGGCGCTGCCTGCGTTGTGTTCAACGGAATAGAACGTTTCTTGGGTAAACCACCCCTGGATCAGCTCAAAGCGAAAGCCTCGGGCGTACTCCAGGTAAGCGCGTGCTGTAGCGTTGGGATGTTGGTCTGTCGCCGGCGCACGTTTGCTCCAGTCTTCAAACAGATCGTCGTACAGTTCTTTCACGTGCAGGGTGTGGCCACACTTTTCAGGGCGGCCACAGATCACCATCCATGGCGTGTCAAAACGGGAGTACAGCTCTTTCTTTTTGCACTTCGGGCACGTGCCGCCGCGCATGTAGTCGGTGCCCGTGCGGTGCTTGAGCCCGAAGTCGGACTGGAGGCGTTGCAACACGTCTTGGCGAAGATCTTCTTTCATGGGGTTACTTCACTGCTTTGAGGCTGTGGGACAGGGCTGCCATAAGGCGTTTTTGTGCAGCCATGACCGGGATGTGGGCGAGGATTGCGCCATGGCGTAGACCGTCCGCAACAAAGCGGAATTGGTCGTCGTACCAATGTTCATTGAGGCTCAAGCGATACTGTTCACGCAGCGCGGCCAGCAACGCTTCGGCCTCGGCCGGGGGCAGTTGAGTGGTGACAATTACGGCGTTTACCATCGTTAAACCTCGATTTCGGGCGCAGCTCACCCAAACCCACGGGACGTGGGGCCGGCGTTTGGTTGGGTTGGGAGTTACGAGTGCGCGGAGCGCAGACGCACGTTGTCCGGGGTGTTCAAGACGCGCTGATAGATCAGGCTGACAGGCACGGACCAGCAATGGCCCTTCACAGGATCGCGGATCACCACGACGGTGTCGGTGCTGTGGTCCAAGATGAGGCGCTGGCGGAAAGCGATTTCCATCAGTTCGATGTGGGCAAGAGACGTCAGTTTGGTTGCCATCGGTTCTGCCACGTTGAAGCTGGCCACCAGGTGGGTGATGGTGCGGTTGAGAAGCGCTGATAGATCGCCCAGGTGTTCAGCGTGATGACGCTCAAGGAAAGCCAGCGCGGCGTTCTGGATGCAGTCCTGATAGTCCAGGTTATTGGTTTGAGCGTTCATTTCGCGTTCCCCGCTTTGGCACGATAAAGATCGATGGCGGCATAGACTTCGGCGGTCCGGGCGGCCATGTGCAAGATATGGGCGTTCAGGATTAGCTCGGCTTCACTCTCAGTGATTACGCCGTCATCAAGGGCCTGGGCAATGATCTGGTCGACCGTGCCCTGCTTGGCTGAGGTCTGCATGGCCCGTGCGTACATCTCTACGTTGTCCAGGTTCTCCGGGTGGACCACTGGCACGAACATGCCGCCATACATTGATGCTACGTAGTTGGCCAAGTGCTGGGTGCCTGTCACTTGTTCCAACTGGAAGATTTGCACGTCCGTCAGCGGGCGGCAGTTGTTGTTTTCGTAGGCGTGATTGTCAAACTTCTTGAGCGATAGGCCGATCTGATCGGCGGCGCGTTCGCGGCCGCCCTCAAAGGTGCAAATAATTGCACTGACGACTTCCCGGCGCGTTCTTAGAACCTGACTTTTCATCTTCTGCTGTTCCCTCAGAGACCTGGCCATTACTGTGCAATCACGCCGTCTTTGATCCCCAGTAGGACGGCTGCGCGATGTGCCTCCCCACGGCGACACTGGCTTTGGCCATTCAGCACCGCGTAGACGGTGCTGGGGTTGAGGTTGTGCATAGCAGCAAAATTTTTCGCTGTCTGACCACGCTTCTCTAATGACGCACGCGCCTGCTGGCGGGCTTGCTCGGTGATGGTTGAGTTGGGCATAGTGCAATTCCTTGCGTTTTCGTGTGATGACGAGCGCAGGATGTGGCAAAAACCTGCCAATGTAAATATGCGGATGGAAAAATATTGACACTCTCCGAAGAGATTGGCGCAAGGCTGCGCCAACAACGCGCCCAGGCTGGGCTGACGCAAGATCAACTTGCGGAACATCTTGGTGTCTCGAAACGAACTCAAGGAAATTACGAGTCTGGGGCTAGCGATCCTCCGGCGTCCTATCTGAGCATTGCAGGCGAAACCCTGGGTTTTGACGTGCTTTACATCGTGAGCGGAACTCGTACCACGTTGAAAACTGATGCGTTGTCCGAGGCTGAGGACAGCATTGTTCAGCAATACCGCAGCATCCCGGCGGATGATCAGCGAGCCATTCGACGCTTCGTAAAAGCAATGGCCGACGACGCTGTCAAAGGATCGAATTGAACAAGGTGTTTCTGCCATCACACTGGCTCGCCCCCATATCACTGCGACAGCAATGGAATTTATGGAGTGGTAAGCATGTTGGATCGCACAAACGCCGATGCCGGTTACGTTGAAATAGCTGCATCTGCGCGGTATGAGCTTTCGCACATTGAGCGCCGCCTGATTGGCTTCTATCGCCAGTTGAGCCAGCGTGACCAGGAGCAATTGCGTAGGCTGACCGAAGCGCTGATAAGCAACCCGGATCAGTCCGACGACGATTGATTCCTGAGCCGCCGGCATGTCGTTGTCGGCGGTTTGCGTCATGCAACCGCCTGCGATCCAAGTTTTTCAAAAAGCTCCCGCTGTTGCGCCCTGGGCATGTCTCTAAGCCGATCAATCAGCAGCCTGTCGAACGTTTGTGCGGACGGGCTTAGCGTGTGGGAAAACGTGAGATTTGCTACCCAACTGTGCCCACATTTTGCGTCGAGGCACTGGCAGTACAGTTTCGCGAAGTCGGCAGATAGCACCTCACGTGATGCAATACGGCCCTTGTGCCCACACTTACAAGTCACTCTCATGGTTCCCTCCCCAGGGTGCAGCTAATTGCCACTATGTTCGCATGTGATGCAGGATATTTCTCTATCTTTGAAACATTAGGTAGCGGTTTCACCTGAGGTATCGAGCTTTCTCCAGTCGATACACCTGTCGCGTCGAAGGGTGTCGTTCAACTGATTGAATAGCTGACAGATCGGTCTGATCTCGTTGCTGGTGTACACACGATCGATCTTCTCGATATCCCCAAACCCGCCGCTGTTTTCCGGGATGATCCCCGCCAGGGCCGGGTTCATCCGCCATGCCGCGATCACGTCGTTGCGCGTGATGTTCTTCACCTTCTCCAGCTCGTCCTTGGCCTGGAAGTCCCCCACGGGGATGATCTGAATCGCGTTCTCCTTGCCGTTGGGGATGTTGACGAACATCGAACGAAAGTTGCCCACGCCCTTGCTGGCGCTGATCTGTGCGCGCAGGTTGTCTTCGTCTTCCTCGGTCAGGTCCGGGTCGTTGGTGTAGAAGATGTAGCCCGCGTGCGCGCCGTTGCTGTAGTAGCGCCGGCGGAACAGGGTTGCCGCTTCGTTGAGCAATAGCGCCTGCAGGCCGCCCAGGTAGTCAGGCACGCCGTAGATGTTCTGTTCCACGTCGTAGTCCAGGACGTGTTCGATTTCGTCCTGGTCGAAGTCCATGTACTTGCTGTCGGGCAGTAGCATCCGGAAACCGCCGTCGACCTTCACGCGCATGTTGATGGCCGGCAGGTGTTGCATCTCCAGCACTTCGCCAAAGGCGTTGGTGTCGCGATAGAAATACGCTTCGCCAAAAACCATGTAGTCGAGGCTGGCCCGGCCCATGGTCTGCGTGCTGCAGCCCTCGGAGGGGATGAACTCACGCAGCAGCAGGTTGCGCTTGAACTTGGGAATGGCGCCGTGGTGCGCGTTGGCGCGCAGCAGTTTGGCCAGGCCCGCCCGCGACACTGGCGGTTTGTAGATCTCTCCGTCGTCGCTGAGAAACACCCCCAGGTACTCGCCGATGTTGCCGGACAGCACTTGTTCGGGCTCCCCGAAGGTGAACGCCCGCATGGGCTGCGGCTGTCGCGCTGGTTGGCTGGTTTGGGGCTTTTTGTGTCGTGGCTTGGGCATCGGTTCCGCTCGTTACGTAGCGGCTACGGCGCCGCTTGTTGGTGTTGAGGGGTTCATTGAACAGGGCGTGCATGATCGACCAGGCGATATCGGCGTGACCGGTGGCGTCGGTGCGCGAAGCGCTGTAGGTGACTTGGCCGCTGGTGGTGGTGCCGCGCTTGATGGTCAGGAACGCCTGGGCGATGTCGGTCCAGCCGGCGTCCCACTCGATGCGGCTGCCCTGGATCGTGTCCTGGGCCTTGAGGACCAGCAGGTTCTTGGTCTCAAGGCTGTAATGGATCGGCGTGGCTTTGGGGTAGAAGTCGCGCACCAGGTCGAACACGCCGTAGCCCACACCGGTGATGTCGATGCCGATGTGTTGCACGTTGAAGCGCTCGGTAAGCTTTTTGACCTGGGCGGCCTGGTAGTTGAACGAATGCCCCCGCCAGCTGTGCTTTTCCAGGATGCGGAATTTCGCCCCGGGTTCCAGCGGCGGGGCGACCACCACGCAGGTGGCGTCGTCGCGGGTGCGGCTTGGGTCGTAGCCCAGCCAGACAGGACTGTTGCCGAACGGCCGATCCAGTTCCGGGTCGTAGTCTTCCCACAGCGACAAGTCGGAGTAGCAGCGTTCCAGATCCTTGAGGCCGAACGCGCTTTGGCTGCTGTCGATGAATTTGCAGTAGAACAGCTGCTGGAATTTGTCTTCGTCGTATTCCAGCTGCAACTGCTCCAGGTCGAACAGATTGCAGCCGCCATCGATCGCGTCCTGGATGGTGATGGTCTTGCGCCATTGGCCATCGGGGCACAGTGCGCCCTGCGTGTAAGACGCCTCGGTGGGCCAGGTGCCGCCGGCTTTCTTGCCGCGTTTGCTGTTGCGGAACTCTTCCCCCGACCAGAACGGGTACGCCTGGTGCGACACTGCGCTGGGCGTCGAGAAGTAGGTTTTACGCCACTTCTTGTGGGTGCCCATGGCGCTGGCCACGGTGCTGAGTTTTTCGAAGTCGCGGATCCAGAAATACTCATCCACGTACACATGGCCATGGTAGCCCTGGGCGGTGCTGCTGTTGGTCGACAGGAAGCGCAGTTCGGCGCCGTTGCTGAGCGTGATCGGGTTGCCGGTCAGCTCGATGTCAAACCACTGTTTGGCAAACTGGATGATGTAGCTGCGGAAGATCTCCGATTGTGAGCGGCTGGCCGACAGGAACACCTGGTTGTCGCCAGTCAGCACCGCATCCATGAACGCTTCGCCGGCGAAGTAGTAGGTCAGACCCACCTGGCGGCTTTTGAGGATGTTGCGGATCCGGCTTGTCAGCGGGTTTTGTTTGGCCGCGAACAACTCCTGCTGATAGCGGTACATCTTGCTGATGAACTTATCCAGGAAGTCGACTTCGGTCAGCCCGCTGATGTCGTTCTTGGCCTTCTTTTCCTTTTTCTTGCCGCCACCCTCGCCACGACCAGGACGTTCGCCACGCGCGCCCTGGCGACGTTCCTGTGGCTCGCTGGCAGATTCCCCAGCCGATGCCGGCGCCGGTTTGGCCGCTTGTTTCAGCAGCCGTTCGCGAACGACGGTCAGCCTGTCCAGCTCGTTCAGATCGTCTTTCGACAGGCTGCCGACCTTGTCCAGGAGCAGGGTAATTCGTCGGCCGACGGCGGTCAGCGGTTCTTCGTCCGACAGCATGTCTTCCCACCCGCCCTGGCGGATCCAGTAGTAGACGATCCGGATGTTGGGCAGATTGAGCTGCGCCTGAATTTCCTTGGCTTTACAGCGGCGCAGGAACAGGCGTTTGGCGGCTTCTTTAACTTCGGTCGAGTAGTACATGGACCGCAGTCTATGCGGCGAAAACGCTGGAAACGCGGGGTTAAATTCCGTGATCCACCTATATCGCGAATATAGGAGAAACGCGCATTTGAACCGTTTGTTTGGGGCTTGGCGGCTCCCTATCGTGGCGGCTCATTCAGTGATTGAGCGCAGTCAAATCCATGCCCCGTTCCCTTGTTTCGTTCTGGAAACGTGTCGCCACCAGCGGAGCCACCGTTGATGGGCGCGTGATCCTTCCCCAGGAACTGCGCGATATCGCTGAAACCTACAAGCCGTCTTTTTACACGGCTGTGATCTGGTGCGATCACGAACGCTGGCCAGGCTCCCACGGCACTGTATACGCGGTGCGCCTGGTGGAAGAAGCCGAAGACCTGGAGCCAGGTGAATTGGCGCTGGAAGCGCAGTTGAAGCCCAACGATCGCCTGCTGTACCTGAATGACCAGGGCCAGAAGCTATTCAGCAGCATCGAAATTACCCCGGACTTCCGTGGCAAGGGCAAAGCCTACCTGACTGGTTTGGGCGTCACCGACCAACCGGCCAGTGTGGGCACCCAGGAACTCTACTTTTCCCACAAGAACACCCGCGCTTCGTATTACGCCGCCTCGGTCGAACTCGGCCGCCTGCAGGACGACAGCCAGGCCAGCGCCGAAACCGGACTGATCAATGCCCTGACCGGCTTTTTCAAGCGTTTCGCCTCCGATGTGCTGCCCGCCGAAACCACCCAACCCCAAACAGAGAGCAAACCCCCAATGGATGAAGCTACAGCAACGGCTTTGACGGCCCTGGTGGCGCAGCTGCTGGTTGTCGCTGCCGGCCTTCAAGCCGTCATTGAGCCGGCCGCCGCAGATGCACCTGAGCCCGACCAGGACTTGATCGACGACGTCAGCACGGCCGTGGATGACATCGTGGCCACCGCCGAGGAAGAGCGCGAATTCCGCCGCAAGAGCAAGGGCAACCAGTCCGTACTTGCCAAGCTGGATGCACTGCAGAAGCAGTTCAGCGCCCTGCAGAACAACTCAACCGGACGCCAGTTGCCGCGCAATCCCGGCCCGGTAACCACCGTCAAAAAGCGGGTGCTCTGACATGGCTTATTCACTGAGCGCCTACGGCGCCAAGATGTACGCCGAACTGCAGCTGGCCATCGCTGAAAGCTACGGCGTGGAGTTGGCCAGCAAGCACTTTAGCGTCGACCCGACCATTGCCCAGGAGCTGAACGACGCCATCACGGCTAAGTCGGACTTCCTGGAGCGGATCAACGTCATTCCGGTGACCGAGATCAAAGGCCAGAAGGTCTTCATTGGCGTGTCGGGTCCGGTCACTGGTCGCACGAACACCAAGACCACCGATCGCGAAGCCAAAGATGCGTCGTCGCTGGATCAGGACACCTACGAGCTGTCGTCGACCGAGTCTGATGTTGGCCTGCCTTACGCCAAGATCGATGCCTGGGCCAAGTTCCCGGACTTCCATCAGCGTTACTCCGCAGCTGTGCAGAAACAGATCGCGCTGGACCGCATCATGGTCGGTTTCCATGGCACCCATGCTGCCGTGCAGACCGACATCGAAAAATACCCGATGCTGCAGGACGTCAACAAAGGCTGGCTGCAACAGGCACGTGAACAGATCCCGGCCCAGGTCCTCAAGGAAGGCAAGGTCGCTGGCAAAGTCACCCTCGGCGCCGGTGGCGACTATGCCAACCTCGATGCCCTGGTGCACGACACCAAACAACTGGTGGACGAACGTCTGCGCGATGCCGGCGACCTGATCGCAATCATCGGTACTGACCTGCTGGCCGCCGACAAGGCCAAGCTGTATTCGAAGCAGGGCGACACCCCGACCGAAAAAGAGCGCATCGAAGAAGCCCAGGTAATCGCCACCTACGGCGGCCTGCCGAGCTTTAGCGTGCCGTTCTTCCCGGTCAACGGCGTGGTCGTCACCAGTTGGGACAACCTGTCGATCTACTTCCAGGACTCCAGCTGGCGCAAGCAGACCGTCGACAATCCAAAGCGCTCCCGCGTCGAGGACTACAACAGCCGCAATGAAGGTTATGTGATCGAGCAGCTGGAAAAGTTCGCCATGACCGAAAACGTGGAGCTTGTGGCGTGAGTCTGGCCCTTGCGCACAAGCGCCGCACTATCGCGCTGGGAGGCGCCGCCATTACGGCGGCTGCCGTCTCCGCAGCGCTTCCTTACTCGCCGGCGGAAGCCCTGAGTAGCCCCGCCAATGCACGCAAGCATCTGCTGCTGCAGGAAGCGGCCTTGGACCAGGACCTGGCACGTATCAGCGCAATCAACGGCCTGGCAGGACGCCAGGCACTCAAGCGCGAAGAGCTGCTGCCCAAATACCAAGAGTACGTCCAGCGCTATTGCGAATCGGGCCTGAACTTTCCAAACCGCGTTGCTGTGCAGGTGATGGTCTGGCTGTTCGACACCGCCCAGTTCGAAGACGCCCTGGAGCTGGCCGACGTCCTGATCGAGCAGGGCCAGCAGATGCCGGAGCGCTTCAAGCGCCGCGACATCCAGACCTTTGTCGCTGACGCCGTGTGTGAGTGGGCCTACGCCGAATACAAAGCCAATCGCAGCCCGGAGCCTTACCTCTCCGACTTGCTGCCGCTGGTTGACGGTAAGTGGCAGCTGACGGAGCAGATCCCGAGCAAGTACCACAAGTTGATTGGGATTCGTGCCTTGGAGGCTGGGCAGCTGGAAACCGCGCTCAAGCACTTAGAGCGTTCGACCGAGCTGTACGCCCAGGCCGGCAACGACACCCGTATCGAAAAGGTCCGCAAGGCCCTGGCAAAACAAGCGGCCGCTAACCCGGCTTCCGAATAACCGACTACCCCCCCAGCGGGGACCTGTGGAAGTGAGCCGCCCATTTATGGACCGTCCCACTGAAAACAGGCTCCCCGCCCTATTTGAGCGGTCAGCATGAGCTTTTCAGGTAAACCCACCACCCTTGTGGAACTGGCGATCGAGAATGACGGCTTCTGGCCGAACCTCGATGTGGCCGAGTTCCAGAAGGGCTATCGCCTGCCGGCGGAATACCTGGTGGAGCTGCTGACCGAAGAACTGACCACGGCCATGACCGAGGTCAATCGCGACTTGGCCACGTGCAAAGCGCGTTGGCAGAACCAAGGCGTCACCAGCTTGGAATCTGCTGACCCTATGGTGCTGCCCGAGCGCACATTTCAAGCAGCGACGTATAAACGCGCCGTGTATTGCCGGGCCAAGGCTACGTTGCTGACTCAGTTCGTGACCATCATCCGCCGCGACAGCGCCGAGAACCTGGGCAAGGAATTGCCCGATCGCCCGGAAACCTTCCTGGCATTCAGCCAACAAGCTGTGCGCTCGCTGCAGGGCCGTGGCCGCATTACGGCGGCGTTGCTATGAACAAGCTGCGCGCCCTGACCACCTACCTGATCGGCCTGAACCTGGTGCTGCCTGAGCAGATCGACAGTTGGGCCGAGCAGGTCAACCTGGATTTGATCTGGAAGGACACCACCCAAGGCCTGCACATGGGCGATATGCGTTACCGCGCCGTGGTGGTGATTGAGCGATTCGCCGGCAACCCGGCGTTGTTGATGGCGCTCCTGGGCGGCTGGTTGGAAACCCAGGATCCCGGCCGGGACGACGATCTGCCGGCGCCGACGTTCGCCGTCGACCAGGTGACCCCCGACGAAGCGGATCTGGAACTGACCCTGGAGTTCGTGGAGGCGCAACACCTGTCCGAAGACCCCACCGGCTTGATCGAGGCGTTCGGCAAGAAGTGGGGCCTGATCGCCTTTGACCTGTGGACGGCTGAACACGGCGAGGTCCGCGGCGGTGGCGCGTAGCACGTTTGAATTGGACGTTCGGGGCCAGCTCGGCATTCGCGAGCAGTTGGCCCTGCTGAGTCTGCCGCCGCAACTGCGCCGGCGTTTGCTCAACAACGTTACCAAGCGCGTGCGGACCATGAGCCGTAAGCGGATCCGCGAGCAGCGCAACCTGGACGGCTCGGCCTTCGAAGCGCGCAAGGGCGATGGCAAGGGCAAAAAGAAGATGGAAGCCGGCCTGGGCAAGTTGCTCCAGGTCACCAACGTGAGCCCGGACGCCGCAACCCTGGGCTGGCGTAACGCTCTGACGGGTTGGGTTGCTGCGCAGCAACACCATGGCGCGACCGAGCGCCGTACCGCCGCGCAGATGCGCCGCTGGAACAAGGTGCCCGAGGGCCTGGCCGCGACCGACAAGCAGGCCAAGCGCCTGCGCCGCCTGGGTTTCAAGGTGCGCCAGAAAGGCAGGAAAAGCCTTTCCCGGCCATCAGTGGCATGGATTCAGGAACACGTGAACTACGCCAAGGCGGGCCTGCTGATACGCATCCTGTCCGACGAAAAAGCCGAAGGCACCGGTGCGCAAAGCTGGGAAATCACCCTGCCAAAGCGCCAGTTCCTCGGCGTCAGCACCGACCGCGATACCAGCCTGCTGGTTAACCAGGTGCTTGAACAAATCCTCAACTCCCGCAAATAACGAGGCACTGCATGGCACTTGGCAACGTCAGCGTTAACAATCTCAACCTCGGCCAGGGTGCCGTGACCGAGATCGAACGCTATTTCCTGTTCATCGGCCCCGGCGTTAAAAGCGTCGGCAGCCTGATCGCCCTTAACACCGACAGCGACCTGGACGTAACGCTGGGCCTTCCTATCAGCGATCTGAAAACCCAGGTCGCGGCAGCCAAGGCCAATGGTGGAGACCGTTGGGCCTGTTTGGCTGCGCCGATCGCTGCCGATGGCGATTGGCGGGTTGCCCTGGAAAAGGCCCAGCAGCAGGGCTTTTCTGTGGAAGCCGTGGTAGTCACCGCGCCGGTGACCGCTGCAGCGGAACTGTCAGCCATGCATGACGCCGCGATCGCCGTCAGCAACACCTACGGTCGCCGTATGTTCGTGATGGCCAGCACCGCCGGCATCTCTGCAGAGCAGACTTGGGCGGACTACCTGGTCGAGCAAAAGAAAATCACCCACGACCTGGCAGCACCGCGTGTCCTGGTCGTGCCGCAGTTGCACGGTAATGACCTGGGCGTGCTGGGCGGGCGTTTGGCCAACGCGGCCGTGAGCATTGCCGACAGCCCTATGCGTGTGGCCAGTGGCCCGGTGTTGGCCCTGGGCAAAGTGCCCAGCGACAAAGACGGCGTGCCCCTGCCATCCGCGATCCGGGCGGAACTCGACAAGGCGCGCTTTTCGGTCTCGCAAACCTACCCCGACTACCCGGGCGTGTTCTGGGGCGACGGCAACATGCTCGATGCGCCGGCGAGCGACTTCCAGGTGGTCGAGTACCTGCGGCTGGCCGACAAAGCCGCTCGCCAGGTGCGCCCGCTGCTGATCCTGCGCGTTGCCGATCGGCGCCTGAACAACACGGCCAACAGCATGGCCGCTGCCGTCAGCGCGTTTATGAAGCCGCTGCGTGCCATGGCCAAGTCCGCAACCTTTGCCGGCCAGGTGTTCCCGGGCGAGATCGAGTCCCCGAAAGACGGCGACATCGTCCTGGTCTGGCACACCAAAACCAAGGTGGAGGTGTACATCAAGATCAAACCCCTCAATTGCCCCAAGGACCTGACGGCGAACATCGCCCTGGACCTTTCCAACGACGATTCGGAGTAATCCCGTATGTCCCGTATTGGCGGTAAAAACTTCGACATCAACCTGGGCGACCTGCAGGTGCATGTCGAAAGCTGCACCCTGGATATCACCGACAACACTGCCGTGGCGCAAACCCGGGGCGTACCCAACGGGCATGTCGACGGCGACGTGGCGGCCAGTGGTGAATTCGAGTTCGACACCAGCAACTTCAACCTGCTGATCGAGGCCGCCCGCACTGCCGGCAGCTTCCGCCAGTTGGAGCCGTTCGACTCGGTGTTCTTTGCCAAGGCCGGCGAAGAAGAGCTGCGCATTGAGGCCTTCGGCTGCAAGTTGAAGGTATCCAGCCTGCTGAGTGTCGACCCCAAGGGCGGCGAGAAGTCCAAGCATAAGGTGCCTTTCGAGGTCACCAGTCCGGACTTTATCCGCGTCAACGGCGTGCCTTATCTGGCTGCTGCAGAGATCGAGGGCCTGCGCTGATGGTGTGCCCGTTCGATCGTGCCCAGGCTCTGGAACAACGTCAGCGTGACGCTGCGATCGCGGCCGCGCTTGCCGTCGCACGGCCGAGCGGGCCAAGCCTGACCCACTGCAAAGACTGCGATAAGCCCATTCCGGAAAAACGCCAGGCGCTGGGCGGCATGACCCGCTGCGTGCCATGCCAAACCCTTTTTGAGCAAGGAAAGTGCTGATGACTGAGTCCGCAGCCAATGATCCGGTGCGCCTGATGGAGCGCGATATGGCGGTGTTCAAGCACCGCCTGGTCAGCCTGGAAAAGCGTCAGGAATCGGTCCCGACCCGCGTCACCAAGCTGGAGCAACAGTTCGAACACATGTCTGGCCAACTGTCGGAACTCAACGAAGGCCAGCAGAAGCTGACCGTTGTCGTGTCCGACATCGGCAAGAAGATCACCTGGGCGCTGGCCATTGCCAGCACCCTTTGGGCGGTCCTGCAGATGGTCGGTCCTACCTTGTTGCGGATCCTGTTCCCATGAGCCTGCGCGGCAAGATCGCCGCCGGTGCCATTGCGCTTTGCAGCTCCACGCTGGTGGTGTTCCTGGGCACCTGGGAAGGCAACGGCCAGAACACCGTCTATGCGGACAAGTTGGCCCAGGGCCTGCCGACCGTGTGCAAAGGGATCACCCGCCACACCAGCCCGTACCCGGTGGTCGTTGGTGACTACTGGTCGGACGCTCGCTGCAATGAGGTGGAGCAGTTGGTGATCCGTAAGGGGCAACTGCAGCTCGCTGATTGCATCACCAATCAGCAGGTCGGCCAGAACACCTTCGACGCTTTGAGCAGCCATGGCCACAACTTCGGCAGCGCCAGCACCTGCGCCAGTCGCGCCGTCGGCCTGATCAATGCCGGCCGTATCAAGGACGGCTGCAAAGCGCTGGCCTGGGCCGCTGACGGCAAAACCCCGGTCTGGGCATTTGTGACCACCGCCCAGGGCAAGAAGGTATTTATTCCAGGGCTGCACGCCCGCCGTTTGGCGGAAGTGGCGCTGTGCGAGGCGGGTTTGTGATGCGGGAAGTCCTGTTTCCCCTGGTGCTGTGCCTGATCGCATTTGTGGTCTTCGACATCTTGCAAGGCCAGCGCGATACCGCCCGCCGTGAGCGCGACAGCGCCCTGTTTGAAGCGGCAGGCCTGCGCGAAGCGGCGCGCATCAGCGGCGAAATGTTGGCCGACCGTGACGCGATCGATCTTAAACGAACCCTGGAGCTTGCCAATGAACGCGCTTCAAACCTTGAGCTGCGCCGTGCTGTTGACGATCGCCGTCAGCGGCTGCGCGTCAACGCCACCTGCAGCGCTGCCGGCACCGAAAAAGCCAGCGCCGGCGGCGTGGCTGATGCAGCCACCGCCGAACTCGCAGCAAACGCTAGACCGGATTATTTCACCCTCAGAGATCAGCTCGCCCTCAGTAAGCAAATGATCCTGGGCCTGCAGGACTACGTACACCAGGTGTGCCTGCGCTGACCTGAAACATCCTTTAAACCCACCACCACAACGGATACGAACATGACCCAAGCCCGCGAAATCACCCTGGAAATCGGCGTCAAGGAATTCACTTTCACCCTGACACCCCAGGACGTGACCAAGTACTTCAACGCCATGACTGCCAACAACAAGGTGGCGCCGTCTTTCAACCTGCTGAGCAGCACGGTTCTGCCGGCTGAAAAAGCCAGTCTGCGCGAGCTGCTGGCTAACCCAGTGATGACCATGCAAGTCGCCGGCGCGCTCCTCGAGGAGTACGCGCCCGACGTCGAGATCATCGTAAAAAAGCCCTTGAGCACGCTGACCGCCTGACCGAGGACGGTTTGGGCCAGTTGCTGGCTCTGACCAACCGTTGGCTACCTGGTGCCGAACCCAGCATTGAAAACATGGGTACGGCCAAGTGGCTGGATGATGAATATTGGAAACGCATGGAATTTGCCGTAGCCAGCGGCATTGCCCGTGCGTTGAACGGATAGGAACCACATGGCCGATCGTAGCGCCCGCCTGGACTTCATCCTGGCCCTGACCGACAAGGTCACCGCGCCCCTGGGCAAGGTGAAGATGGGCTTTTCCGAGCTGACCGAGCAAAGCGAAAAGAACATCAAGACCATGGGGATGGGCCTGGCCGGTGTGACGGGCGCATTCGTCGGCATCAATCAGTCGCTGCAGCCGGCCCTGGAGATGAACCGCGCCCTGGGCGAGGTCAAGTCCCTGGGCGTGGCCGAAGACGCGCTGACTGCACTGAATCAAAAGGCCCTGGAGTTCTCGGTGAACTACGGCGAGAACGCCAGGGATTTTGTCGCGTCGGCCTACCACATTGAGGGCGCTATCAAGGGCCTGACGGGCAGCCAGTTGGCCACCTTCACCAACACCAGCAACCTGCTGGCCAAGGCCACCAAATCCGACGCCGATACCATGGGCGCCTACGTGGGCACCATGTACAACCTGTTCAAAGGCCAGGCCGACGCCATGGGCAAGGGCGAATGGGTTGAAAAACTAGGTGGGCAAACCGCCTTGGCGGTGCAGCTGTTCCGCACCGACGGCGCTCAGCTCAAGGACGCCTTCAAGGAAGTGGGCTCGATCGCCACCGCTGCCGGCGTTGATATCGCGGAACAGTTCGCGGTGATTGGCTCGCTGAGCAGCACCATGGAAGGCGGCGACGCCGGCGGGCGCTACAAGGCGTTCTTTGAAAACCTGGGCGCCGCCTCGGAAAAAATGGGTCTGAAGTTCACCGACTCCAACGGTAAAGCGCTGCCCATGCTGCAGATCATGGACAAGCTGCAGGGCAAGCTGGGTGACCTGACCAGCGCGTCGGCCAGCGCCAAGCTGATGGACGCGTTTGGCGGGGAGGGCGCCCAGGTCATCGGCTCCCTGGCCAAGGACACCGACCGCCTGCGCAATGGCTTGGACAAGCTGGGCAAGGTGCGCGGCCTGGAGGACGCACAAAACATGGCCATGGCCATGGTCGACCCGTGGCAACAGTTCGCGGCAGCGGTCGAGGCACTGCGTATTGCCTTTGGTCAGGCGCTGATCCCGATCCTGACCCCATTGATGGCCAGGCTGTCCGGCATCGCCGGCACCATGACGCGCTGGACGCAGATGTTCCCGAATATCACCCGGGTGATCGGCATCGTTACGCTGACGATCTTGGCGTTGATTGCGGCAATGTCCCTGCTGACCTTTGCCATCGGCGCCAGCCGTATGGTCTGGCTGTCCATGGTCACGATTTGGAAAGTGGTGCAACTGATGAGCTTGCGTACTGCTGCCGGGTTCGTGCTGCAGAAGCTGATCATGCTGACCTACATCACTGTGGTGTATGGCCTGACGGCCGCCCTGGGCGTGGTGCGTGGCGTGATGCTGATGTGGCAGGGCGCGATCTGGCTGGTCAATGCGGCGCTGTTGGCCAACCCAGTCGCCTGGATCGTGATCGGCGTGCTGGCCCTGGTCGCGGCGGTGATTGCTGCGGCTGTGTACTGGGACGAATGGACCGCCGCGCTGATGAACAGCGAGGCGTTCAACTGGGTCAGTGACCAGCTCACCGCGCTGTCGGACTGGTTCGCCTCGATGGGCGGCTGGTCCGGGATGGCCAAGGCCGCATGGGACGGCATCGTCGCGATCTTTCATACGGCGATCAACAACCTAATCGAGATGCTGAACAAGATCCCCGGCGTCGACATTGAAACCCGCTTTGGCGCCATGCCCGAGGTGCCCGGTACTGACATCGGCGTTAACACCGTGGATGCCACTGCAGCGGCGCAGAAAGCCCAGCAGACCATCAATGCAGCGATTCCAAGCCTGTCGCCGGTGCGACCCAACGCGGTGCCCCAGGGCGGGCTGCTGACCAGCATCCAGAACACCCAAACTCAGAACAGAGGCATGCACGTGGAGAAAGTCGAGATCCACAACAGCAAACCTATGACCTCCCTGGAAATGGAAAACATGGTCGCCATGTCGGTGGGTGGATGAGCGAATACATCGACTTGTTGATCGCCGGCAACGACCTGGTGTTGGACCCGTCGCGTCAGCCGCTGCTGATCGATGACCGGGCCAGCATCGCCCAGGACATCGCCCACATGATCCGCGACAGCGGCTTGCTGGTCACGCTGGTAGCCGAGCGCGACCGGCTCAAGCAACGCGACTGCATCCAGCAACTGGAACTGCTGGTGGAGGCTGACGAACGCCTGGTACCGGGCACCGCGCAGATCACCCAGCTGCAGCCTGGCCAGTACCTGGTCACGGCGACGACCCTGAAATTCGGCAATATCGAGGTGACTTTGTGAGTGACGTAGATTTCAAGCAGGCGCTGTCCGACGCCGGCATTCCCACCACCGAGGCGGGGCTCCTGCAGGCTTGGGAAAACGAAGTAGCCGCCCAAGGCAGCAAGCTAAGCAACACCAGCGCCTATTCACCGTTCTGGCGCGTGGTGCGTGCCCTGGTGACCAAGCCGGTGCTGTGGATCCTGGACTTTTTCGTGGCCACGGTGCTGCCGAACTTTTTCGTCAAGACCGCTGCCGACGCCTGGCTCGATATGCTGGCTTGGGCGGTCAACGTTGAACGCAAGGGCGCGACCAAGGCCAAGGGCTTTTTGCTGTTCACCCGCGAAGCTGCCGGCGGCGCCCTGGAAGTGCCGGCCGGGACGCTGGTGCAGTCCGCATCCATCAACGGCCATATCTACCAGGTAGTGACCACCGCCGTGGGTGTGTTTGCGGATGGGCTAATGCAGTTGCAGATCCCGGTCGAGGCAGTCGACACCGGCGCCGGCTTCAACTTGGCCCCGGGCTACTACGCGATCCTGCCGGTGCCGGTCCCGGGCATTGCCCAGGTGGTGAACAGCGACGGCTGGTTGACTACACCTGGTGCAGATCCTGAACCCAACGACGAGCTGCGGTTGCGCACACGCAACCAGTTTTCGGCGGTCAACCAGTGGCACACCGACGCGGTGTATCGCGCCCTGATTTCGGCGTTCCCAGGTGTGCGCCCGGATGGCGTGTATTTTCAGCACGGCGCGCCGCGTGGCCCTGGCAGTGCCAATGCCTTTGTGCTGTTCGACGCGGACGTGCCGGCGGCGACGTACCTGGCACAAATCAACGCGCATATTCGCGACCAGGGCAACCATGGCCACGGTGATGATCTGTTGGTGATGGTCATGCCTGAAACCCAGCATGCCGTGAGGTTGGAGATCTGGCCTCGTTCGACCCTGACCACCGAACAGCGCGAAACCCTCAAAGGCAACGCCGCGCTGTTTGTGCGTGCTGCATTCCGCGACAGCACCGCTACGGACTTCCAACCGACGCTGACCTATCCCCAGTCGCGTTTCTCCTTTAGCCGCCTCGGTGAAGAGCTTCACCAGCAGTTCGCCGGCATTGAGTCACTGCGCTTTGCTACGGCCGACATCATCAGCGAGCTGAACATTCCCCGGATCCAGAGCCTGGAGGTGGTGCTGCATGATTAAGATCGATCTGCCGTTCTGGCTCGATGGCAGCGAGCTGGCCAAGCTCAAAGCGGCCGCCCAGTCCTGGTGGGAGCGCGTCGAGGGCTGGCTGCGCTGGCCGCTGCTGCAGATGGACGCGGACACCTGCCATATCACCGTGCTGGACCTGCTGGCCTGGCAGCGAGACATCACCCGCTTTAAGGGCGAGCCCGAGAGCTTGTATCGCCTGCGGGTCAAGTTCGCCTTTATCAACGCCGTGGACGCCGGCAGCACCGCCGGCATGAAACGCATCCTGGAGCGCCTGGGTGTCGGTTACGTCGAGATCGAGGAACGCCAGGCCGGTCGTGACTGGGACGTGGTGCTGCTGCGTTTCACCGACTCGCAACTGTCGCAAAACCCCGAGCTGTTGCGTGTGCTGATCCAGCAATACGGCCGCACCTGCCGGCGCTATGACTTTTCCACCATCACACCGGTCCCGGTGCAGATCGCCCTTGTTCACTTCCACGACGATCAGCAAACGCTGGTCGCCAGCCTTTAGGAGCCCTCATGGGAGCCAGTATTACCCTTGCAGGTGAAAGCCTGATCGCCCAGCGACAAGCCGCCGGCACTGGGCTGAAAGTCAGCCGGTTCATCTTTGCCAACGTGCCCGGGTTGAACCCCAACTCCCCGGTGGACCGCGCAGCGCCAAAACCGGTGGCGGCGCAAATTGTCTATGTGCACGAGATCCCGGCTGCACATTCGGGATATGTGAACCCTAACCAGGTGGTGTACAGCGCGCAAATCGGCTCCGACGTTGGCGACTGGGATTTCAACTGGATCGGGCTGGAGACCGTCGACGGCGTATTGTTCGCGGTGGCCTATGTGCCCACCCAGCAAAAGCGCCGCAACATCCCGCCGCAGCAAATCGGCAACAACCTGACCCGCAACATGTTATTGGCGTTCGACGGCGCCCAGGGGCTGACCGGTATCACCATTGACGCCAAGACCTGGCAGCACGACTTCACCGTGCGCCTGACCGGCATTGATGAGCGCGAGCGCCTGAGCAATCGCGACGTGTTTGGCCGTGCGTGTTTCTTTGGCAGTGCGCTGCAGGTGGAAAAGGTCGGCGGCGCGTACCAGGTGAAACCGGGCACCGCCTATGTCGAGGGCGTTCGCCTGGAGCGGGCGACCGCGCTGCAGATCGTGCCGCCGGCACTGCCGACCACGGCTTGGTTGGATATTGCGCTGCAGCGGCAGTTGAGCGATGTGGTGGCCAGCTGGCAGGTGGTGTTCGGTGCCGCTCGCCCGGACTACACCGACAGTGCTGGCGTGAAGCACTACTGCATCCCCCTGGCGGACCTGCTCAACGCCAACGCCATTACCGATCGCCGCCCGGCCGAGCCCATCGCGGGCTCACTGGTGCAGCACTTCGCCGCCCGGACAGGGGACTACGCAAACCTGCGTGCCCGTGCCACCACCAAGGACGACGTGGGCCTAAGCAATGTGCCCAATGCGATAACGGATGACCCAGCGAGCGACAGCAGCAGCGTGTTGGCCAGCACCAAGATGGTGGCGGCAGTAAAGCAGCAGTTGAATACGGAAATTGGCAAGAAAGTCAGTAAAACCGACGTATTCACCAAGCCTGAAAGTGATCAACGCTTTGTCCAACTGGGTGGGCAATGGAACCCCACGACCTACTTTTCCTCGGGCGCTTTGCCCACACTTTCGGCTGCTGGTAATCATGACCAGGCCTACGCCCCGCTTGGCGTCATCAACGCAGGCGCCCAAGGCGCACCAGCGGTTATTTCCTTCCACCGTGGAGGTTCATACGGAACGTTTTTTGGCCTTGATACGGACAACCAATTTGCCTTCGGCGGCTGGTCAGCGGGTGACAGGCGTTATCGCTTCTGGACCGAGGCGAATTTCAACCCAGACAGTAAAGCGAACAATACCCAGGCCACTGAGGCGGTCCACGGTATTGCCCGAGTCGCGACGGCCGCCCAGGTCAATGCCGGCACCGACGACACAACCTTTATCACCCCCAAGAAACTGCGCATGGGCGTGTCTTTTTCCTTGGGGATTACGGGTTTTATCGCCTTCCCAAGCTGGCTGGGTGGGCTGGTTTTGCAGTGGGGTTACGGGACCGAAACGCACAGCGACACTGGTTTTCGATTCTTCCCGATGGCGTTCCCAACGACGGCCGTGGCCATGGTCGCCATGGCGAACTTTGCCCATAGCGCCAGTACCTGGGTGATTGTGCCGGATCGCTCCAAGTACCTGATGGGCCTGGGCGGTGACTACGTCAACGGTAGCCCAACCAACAGTCTTTTCTGGATCGCCATCGGCTATTAGGAGCTTGAAGCCATGTTCTATTTCTCTGCTACCGACGGTTTTCTATCGTCAAAAATTCACGGCAAGAACATCCCGGCCGACGCGGTGAAAATCACCGATCAGGTCTATGCGGAACTTCTGATTGCTCAAAACAGTGGCCAGTTGATTCAACTAAACGCTGATGGCGTGCCGGTTGCCGTGGCCGCACCAGGTCCAACTGATGAACAGTTGGCAATCACTGAGCGTGCATGGCGCGACCAGGCATTGTCGGTTGCTATCGGGCTGCGCGATCGTCATCGCGACCAACTGGAGATCGACGCGCCGATGACACTGAGCGACGAGCAATTCAAAGAGTTGCTGCAGTACATGCAAACACTGCGCGACTGGCCGCAATCATCAGGCTTTCCGCACACTGGGCGTCCCTCGGTGCCGGCCTGGATGGCGGACGAATGAGCTGGGCACCGGTGACCATGCGCTGGCCCGAGCAGGCCACGCAGTGGATGGGCGAGCTGTCAGCGGCCAAGGATCTGGCCGGCGGCGAGCTGATTAGCACCGCTAAGCGTCTGGCAGGGCTGGACGGCATGACCAGCACCAACCCCGGGCCGGTGGGTGACGCCGCCAAAGGCGCGATCGAGGCCGGCCGCGCCGCACTGGCTGGGCAGATGGGCGAAGCGCCCGCGTGCCTGGCCGTGACGCCCTTTCAAAGTGGAGTCGGCCAGGGCCGTGGTCACCAGCGCTTTCTGTCTGCGCCCAACTTGCTGCAGCAGCTGGCCGCCAAACTGGTCGACGCCAGCGACAACGGCCGACCGGCTGGCCCTCAATACGCGCTGTCGCTGATGTTCCTGGGCACGCGCCTGGACCAGTTTGCCGAGACCCTGGCGCGCTTCAATGCACTGTTGCCGATTCCTGACCTGGTGCGGGCTGAACGTCGTGCGCGGAACCTGTCGCGCCTGGAGACCGACAAGTGGGAGATCCCCTGCGCTGGGCCGTTGCCGCGTTGGTCCGCGCTGCCCCTGGAGCGATGCACCGTGGTCAAGGCGGCCAAGCAATCCATGGCCGGCCAGATCGCCGTCCTGGAGAGCTACGCGGCCGACAGCTCGCCCATGGGCGACTTGGCCGCGCTGGCTGGCCGCAAAGCTGCCCAGCAGCAGGGCCGCGACAAACAGCTGAATGACCTGAAAGCCCTGCTGGCCGGCGGCAACGCCGATCACAGCATGCGTGCGCGGATCCTTGGCCCTGGTGATACCAACGAATTACGCCGCGCCTTGCTGGAAGGCGATGCACCTGGTCATGAGTGGGTGTTGTGCGCCGGCGTGCTGTTGGTGGGATCGCAGGACGGTTTGAGCTTTGTTCGGGAGCTGGTCGGCCTATGACGCTACTTCTCGATGGTCAGCAGGTCCTGGGCAAACGCCTGAAAATCACCGCGAACTTGCGTATTGAAAGCGACGATCTGTCGGGGCAGACCAGCAACAGCCAGACCGCGCACAAGGGTTTCAAACCCAAAACTCTTACAGTCTCGTTGGCAATCCCGTTTGTTGACCAGGTGCAACTTCGTAGCCTGATGCGTTTGGCCGAGGCCACCGCCGGCGGTGGGCAGCTCCACATGTACCGCATCGTCAACGACACCGCCGCCGCGTTCGGGATACGCGAGGTGCAATTCTCCGACGGTGTGAGCGCCAGGGAGGACGACATCCTTAACCAGTGGCTTGTGCAGTTCACCCTGTCTGAAAAACTCTCCAACCCTGAGCGGGTGGAGAGTCGCCGTGCTGCCAATGGTGTGACGTCGCAATCTGGCCCGGGCTCGGCCGTGGGCGGCGCGAATGGTGGCGATGGCAGCGGTACACCCGGGGAGCTAAGCGGCTTCGAACGTACCTTGAAAAAGGTGGATGACTGGCTGGCCCCGACGCCATGAAACTTCACAAGGTACTGACCATCAGCGGCACGCCTTACCCGTTGATCAAAGACGAAGTACGGCTGGAGATCAAAAGCCCCGGCCGGGCGACCTTCACCATCCAGGCAGACGGGCCGGTTAAAGGTCTGGTGACGCTTGATGTCGGCTACAACGACAACCCGCTGCAGCGCCACTTCATCGGCTTTGTTGAGCGCTCCACGGCGATCAACAGCGTGCAGCAGATCCTGGTTTGTCGCGAACTGGCGGCGATCCTGTCACAGCCTATGCCACTGAATCTGCGCCATGTTGACCTGCAGGGCGTCCTGGCGGAGGTCAGCGACAAGACCGGCCTGCGCTTTCGCGTGCCGGACAAGGCCTACGCCAAGGTAAAGACGCCATTTTTCTACAGCTTGGCTGCCGGTTACCTGGCCATGGACAGCCTGGCCAGCGTGTTCAGCATCCCCGACTTTATCTGGCAACAGCAGGGTGACGGCGAAGTGTTCGTGGGCAGTTGGGCCGACAGCTTCTTTGGCATCCGCTCGCCGCTGCAGCTACCCGTCGAACTGTTCGACGGCTACCAAGGAAATCAAAGCGCGATGATCGCGGTCCTACCAGGACTACGACCAGGTGCAACCATCAACCAGGGCGAGAGGATCACAAGCGTGACCCTTGCCGGCAATCAAATGGCGATCAAATGGACGACGCAATCCGTCGCAGCGTAGAGCGGCAATTCCCAGAACTGACCGGCGGCTATCACCTGCCACGCTTTGGCCGCGTGGTCGCCGTGCCCGATGCGCCGGCCGCACCTGGTTTGTGCGACGACTTCCGGCCGCGCTTTGGCGTCGACGTGGAAGTGTTGCTGCCCGATGGCGAGCCAGATCCCAACCTGCCGATCCTGACCGGCCTGCCGCTGCCGGCGCCGATGGGCGGGCAAGAGGCGGGCATGTTTGGCTTCCCGGAGGAGGGCACCACCGTGGTGGTCAGTTTCGCGTATGGCTTGCCGCACAAACCCTTCATCACGCAGATTCTGCCTCACGGCCTGAGCCTGCCCCGGGTGCCGAAGGGCGACCAGGTGTGGCAGCACAGCGAGGCCTGCCAGCAACGTGTCGACGCCGACGGCAACTGGCTGCGCCAGACGGATGGCAAGATTCAGGATAAGGCGATAGAGCGGGAAGTGGAGGCGATGCAGAACACCGAGAGCTTCCAGAGCCACACCAGGACGGTGGACGATCATTCAACCGAATCGGTGGGTGGAATCAAGTCGATCGAGGCGCTGGGCGCGCTCAAGCTGTTGTCGGGCGGGTCTGCGAGTCTGGCGGCGGTGGATGATTTGCACCAGGCGACCGGGCGGGATTTGAACCTGGTAGTGGGGCAGAAGCACAACGCCACGGTGGGTGGGGACATGGAGGAAAGGATTCAGGGCATGCGTGAGAGCGTGGCGGCGGTCAGTCAACGGTGGGTGGCGCCCAAAACCTGGTTGGGCTCCGAAGAAGTAAACGTGCTACAGGTGCTATGTAGTTTGCTGGACTTGGTACAGCAAATGAACGCTCAACTGGCAAGCCACAATCATGGGCCGACACCGCCACCAAGTAACGCAGATGTTTTTACCGAAAACGTCAAGTTTACTAAAGTCATGTTGGTGGCGTTGAAATCTGTTACTTTTCAATGAGTTAGTCTCTACCAAAAGTAGCTAATCGTAACTCCGATCACAATTGCCCCATAAAATAACGAGCGCCCTATAAAAGGATGAGTTAATAAATTTACTCGATTGGTAAGTTTTGGTCTTTCTTGGTCCCAGCTAGAGTCGATAACTTCACCATTGGCTATAAATGGCTTCCAGTAAGTCGAAATATGATTGTTCTTTGGCTCAAAAAAGTCACTGTGGCCATAATCAAAGAATCTATCTTTAACATGTGGGGCTTGAAATCCTTTGCGCCCAGAACTTCCATATCCGAAACTAGAGAAGGTTGCTAAAACAGGATAAAAGTCTCTAGTTCCCACGTCGTTTAATACTGAGTTTTTTTCCATTCCCTTGGTGTATAGGCCCCACGGGTAATCTGCCGGAATGATGCATCCGCACAATACGATTCGAGCGAAGTTGATGTCGGGCGCAGTTGCCAGTATTCGGCTTAAAATATAGCTTCCGAAGCTGTGGGCGATCACCATGAATTGAGCGTTTGGCTCCATGGATCTAGCGTCTCTAATATCTTGGGTCACCTTTTTAATCGGCGTTCCCCGTATTGGAGATGCAAGCTGTAAGGCGGAGACGAAATTATAACCTAGGCCATGTACGTTAGTGTTGGGAAGACTGCTAAGTTCCTTCTCCACTAATTTATGCCAAGCACCATCCGTTTGGATTCCATGGATAAGCAGAACTACAGTAGCTGCTGAGTTGTCCTGGACTCCGGATAACTTCGCGTCAAGCATGCTATCGAAAAGTTCGGCGTGTTCAGCCGGGATTCTACCCTTCACCAATTGAATTTGGCGGAGCCGTTTTTCAGGAAGGGTATTTTCCCAGGTCTCATTGAATAGCTCGAAAACTTCAGCCGGTCTCATTAGTCACCAAAATATAAGACGGCTCAATGATCTCTTCGGTAACCAGCACATCTATATCTTTAACAGGGTCGCGAACAGTATCTGGAAGTTCTGAGTACGAGGAAAACGTTATGCCGCTTCCAGAAGGGAAGCGCACAATGATTTGACGACGAAAAACTCGCCCCTCAATCAATATGGAAATAACTCTGGATAAGCGGGAGTTACTCCCTGCCTGCAGGATGTCAAACATCCTGGACGGATTAAGTCTAATCAACGGCAAGTCGTCAGCTCTCCGGGTTTCAAAATCACCCAGGAACCTCTCCATCCTACGTAGAGCTTCCGCATCCTGCGGAAACCTATGTATTAAGGGAGATAACTTTTCCGCGTACATAAGAATATTCTCCTGCGGAGCATGCGACTGGAATAGCAAATTCATTTACGTCGCCACTTAGAAGTAAATGAACCTCTCGTTGTGGAGCCGTATCTGGTATTTTAGCGTAAACATTGGCTCCAGTCACATGCCCGTCGCCGGCTAGGAAGCTATCAATTGCGGCCATTGAGCCGTTATCAGACGAAAGGTTATCTTCTTGTGAAGATGAAGAAATTTGCATGACCGCGCCGAAGTCATTCACGGCTGTAGAGTTGCTATAGCGAAACTCAGTTGAAAGCTTTGCGCGCTCTTTCAATATTTTGTCTTTTGCTACACTCAAAGAGATCTGTGCAAATCCATCGTGAGGTATAAATTTTCTGACTTTGAGAAGTAATTCTCTAACTAGTTCGGTGTACCTAGTAGAGTTATCCTGGGATGCAATGCGTAGTTCCAGCAAACCTTCATGATTGAGAACTGCTAGATTGACAGCCCTTTTTTCAGTGAAGTTGTATTTTTTCGTAATGGTACCGGCGTCACGATCTATAATTTCAGAGTCAAAAGTTTTGGTTATCCGCTTTTCCACAATTTTTATTGTGAGGCTGACTGGGATCTTCTCTGCGTCGGGATGAAGTAAGCGAATGTCTACAATAGTTGGGCTGTCAGGAAAGTCAACGTCCAACGGTGTCTGTAGGAGCTTTTCCAGATTTTCTTCTTTTGCAATGGCATTTATTCGAGCGGGATTAATCAGACCTTGAGCCCGATCAGGCGCGCATTGAAAAAGAAAGATGTGCTGGCGTCCATGTTCTTCTACAGTTTGAAGAAGTGCCCGTAAATCTGTGATAGTGAATTTCAGCTGGTTTAAAGCAGGCTCTATCCGTTTTTCATAAAGCTCGTCCCAATTTCCCGAAGTTGCGACGCCTTTACTTTTTAGGAAGTCTTTCACGACTTGCTGGCTAGTTGCCTTTTTTAGTAGGTCAAAAATGACAATTGATGTTTTCTTGTCAGCCTCGCTCAGCACTCCATGTCACTCCTGCTAGTTGAAAACCATCTGAGTTTTCATTTTTCATGTGAAGTCGAGGGCGTTTGGCTGAGGATCCTGCATCCTGGATGGCTAGCTTGGCGCTCCGTCGCTCGTTGATGGCATTCTGACCTATGCGAATCGATCTACACAACACGAATGCACACGAATCTACATTAAGTTAGACGAAAGACCTGTTTGTGGCCTCTAAACTGGGCTTTGGTTAGGTATGAGCCGTCATCTGGCCCTTCCTGCTAGGCAACCTACCATTGGTTTCGTGAAGCCCAGGCAGGTCAGAGCTGTAACGTGCCTTGTGAAACCTGCAGGTTGAATAAAAATTCTTGTAATAAATCACTTATCCCCCTCCCGCCGACGGGCTTTGTGTCCCTTTTTTGTGCAAACGGGGAGTGGGGTGCAAACGCGGCTCCCGCCCAAGCCCGCTGCGGGGTCTGGGGGATGTTTCGTAATTGCACAGAGTGCAAGGCTTTGCAAAAAAGTGCAGTGGCCTTGCACATGCGTTACAGGACGGCAGGGGAGTGGCCACGCAGAGGAGGTGCCCGGTTTCCGGGGACTATGGCTGTGAAAACCTGCAGCAGGCGGCGTTTTCTTTTTCGGAGCCGTTCACATCTTGGATCAATCAACCACGGTCAAACTCTACGCAAAAACGACTGAGAGGCCCAGCCTGTATGGGTTTCAAGAGTTCTGAGGCATTGCACAGCATCGCCATCAATTTCCGGCTGTTGATACCAATCCAGAGCGTTTGGAGAAAAACGCCGAAACGATGGGCGGATGGCTTTTTTTCAGGCGAGGGGCGGGAAAAGGGTAATTTTAGTAATTGGCAGGTCAGAACGGGCTGGAACCCTTATAGATCGTGGCTTTCAGCCATTACCCTTGAGGGTAATATAAGGTAACGAGAGAGGTAATATTTTGTTCAACCCCCCATTTTACTGGGGTTGGCGGCTCACTGGCATTACTAGCACTGAAAGTAATTTTCTAACCTATTACTTACCTTATTATTACCTCTATAAAATCATATCAACTACCTGATTTTATTAGGATTTATCCGATTTTCCACAGCTCATTACCAAAATTACCTTTTTCCCATGCCTCAACATAAATCGTTCAAAACGCCTGTTGTGACCGTTTTCTGCAACCTGGTGCATTTAAGCCATGGGACTGACATGGGACAGATCCTGCGCGCACCATCGGGCTGCAGCCCTTGTAAACCGGGGGCTTTGGTTTTGAAAACCGCGAACGGGTAGTTTCGAATCTCTCCTTCACCGCCAAATTCGATGTAAACAAAACCCCTGGTTTCGAGAGAAACCAGGGGTTTTGTAGTTTCTGGGTTTCGAAAATCTTACCTTTATCGAATCACGCGCTTGGCATATCTATGCGTCGCCCTATGACATCCAGCAAATCGCACCCACCGCGCAGCGGGATCGAGCACAGCAAGGCAAAGTCTCTGGAGTACAACCGCATCGCTACTTATTTCACTGCGAAGCGCAAGGTTCTCAAGCACCTGCGTCACGGCACGAAGTCGATAGGTCGCGGCGTCGAGGAAGATTTCAAGCGGGACGGTTGTGTCGACGAAAAAGGTTAGGAATGATGCTGTCGTTGCTGGTGGGCCATGTATTGATTCATGACTGACTCCATTAATACAAAGATAAAAACGACGAAGCTTTCATAGGCCGCAATCAACTGGGGCGGTCGTCCGAAATAATGTTGTTTACATTCCATCTTGTCATCGAGTCGCCAAACTCGGTCGCCATATGAGCGACCGCTGGACTATAGGCGGAGTGAATTTGGATCGGGTGTGTGGTGCTTCTCAATAGGCCGTAGGAATCGGCCCAATTCAAAGGCCACAGCCTTAAGGCGCCTCTTCCGTATTCAACAAGGGCCCCACCGACCCAAAGGGATAGCTGCCCATTCCAATCCGCAATGGCGTTATCGGGCTCGCTGCTACACCCATCAGCAGTACATTGTCTATGACAATGGTTTCCCCTGGCTTTCGGTTATCGGCTGCTACGATAAGGTAGTAAGTCCCGCTGCTTTTCACCGTGCCCTTCAAGACTTGGCTGATAACCCCCACGATGCCCGTCGCCTTGCCAAAGCCTTCAGCCTGCACATTGCCTTGGGCGTCCATCAAGATCAAATAAGGGTTCAAGGCGTACTTGCTGAACCCCAGGCACGAGTTGACGCACCAAGAGTTAACGTCGATATGGAAAGGTTTGTCCTTTATCAAGGCGACGCTGAACAATCGGTAGTTCGACGGCACTCCGTTGATCAGGATACGCGGTTCCGCGGCAGTGATTTTCCACTGAGGCGGCCGCCATCCCGGGTCGATCGGCATGGGCACCGCCTGCGTATTGTGCATGGCCTCGGAGGGAGTTAGTGCTAACGGCGTGGTGCTATTTTTGACGTGTTCTTCAAACAGTATTTTCGGGTTGCTTGAACAGGCGGTGATCAATAAACAGCCCAGCGCTAAAAACAGAATCCGCATCAGTACTTCCCTGTAGTCGACTTTTTCGAGGTGGCAAGACTACCACCCCGCGCTTCCGGCCTGCGCGTACACCCAAGTTGTCGACCCCGAAGCCACGGTTTCTTTGGGTTATGCGGACCCGGTTTTCCCCCGGCTTGAAGTGAGTTGTTCGCCATTCCATTTACTCTGCAGCGCTGTAATGGCAAAGGGCTTACAACAACGCTGGAGAAGATTTCCAAGCTTTGTTAAGGTCGCCGCCTTTCCAATAAAGCCATTCAGAGGGATCTAAATGCACCCGGTACTTCGCAAGACATTTGGCGGGCTTTCTGCTCAGTACTACATCCGCAACTTCCTGTTCGGGCTGATTTTTCCCGTGCTGATCTATACCGCGCTGACCCATTCGAAAACCGGTGTGTTCACACTGGGCGCGCTGTTCTATTGCGTGGTCAACAGCCTGCTTTATCCCTACGCGCGTTTCGTTTACGAAAGCATCATGGATTACATTTTTGGCAACAACGTGTTCTTTGTGAATGCCATTCTGATGCTGACCGTCAAGGTGTTCACCATGGCGATCTGCTGGACCATGGCGATTTTCATTGCGCCTATCGGGCTGGCGTATCTGTACTTCCACCATAGCCGTGCGGCGAACCGAGCCTGATTCGATGCTGCGTAGTGCATAGGCTGTGGCGCTGGAGCTTGTCGAACCGTCGCAGCGTCCCGTTGGGCCGCGAAGCGGCCATGAAGATGGGACTGCTGCGCAGTCCAGCGGGAGCAAGCTCCCTCGCCACAGGTACTGTGTGTTTGGAAGTGGTCAGATATGCAGCCAGGCGAGGCTCCCTAGTATCACTGCTGCGCCGCCTGCGGTGTACGACATCCGCTTCAACCACTCCCGCCGCGTCAGCAAGGTAATCGCTGCCAACGAGATCGCGACCTGGATCGCGGTCATTGCCTGGGCCCAGCGATGATGCTGATGCAGCGCCTGTTCCGATTTTTCATCCCATTCCTTTGATGTGGCTTCAAGCTTCTCGGCCTGCTTGCGCACATCTTCCTTCTGGTTCTTGTAGCGCTCGATTTCTTCCTTGTAATGCACCGCGTCCACACCGGGAACGTGAGTGGCCAGTTCCGCGAGGTTTTGCCGGCTGGACTTGGCCTGGTAGTAGTTCCATTGGTTGGCCGCTTCGGTCTTGAAGATGGCGGCGTTGTTCTTGTCCATCGCCGCTTCGCTTTCGGTCGAGCCGGCCTGGTAGCTGAGCATCGCGCCGAGGGTGGCCATGAGGGCGGTCATCACGGCGATACGGCTGGCGAAATTATCGCCGCGGCCGTGGGCATGCTCGGTGGTGTGTTCGATGTGTTTTTCGTGAGGGCTGGGGACTTCGAAAGCTTCGGACATGGGGGCGTCTGTGAAGGGAATGAGGGAGTCTGATTGTTGACCAGTGAAGCTGTCTCAAGCCTGTACATAACGCCGGATCAACCATCCGTATACGGCGATGTTGATCATCAGCACCAACGCGCCCAGGCCCAACTGGATCTGCGGAGTCAGGCCGGCGGGGTAGATCAGCGTGAGAATGTAATGCTCGATAAATCCACCGCCATAGCCGTCCTGCCCGGCGAAGTGACGAAACAGATTCTCCCAGCGGGTCAGTGGGCAGGGCAGGTGGAACACTTCGACCGCCACGCCCCATGCCGCGGCGGGCAGGTGCAGCCAGATCGCCGGGCGCCATTTCAGCGCAAGCAACCCGCCGAACAGGACAAAGAGGATGAAGCTCAAGTGAAATAGCACGAGGCTGTCGGCAGCTAGACGGTAAAGCATTGCGGGTACTTTGAAAGGTGAGGTTCATAGTCTAAAGGGTTGCTTGCTGACAAGTGTGACCGTTATTGTGCTGAATCCTTTTAGTCCTTCCCCCCAAGGATCTGTTTTGATGAACGCACCGCGTAGAGTCGGCCCAATCAAGGCTGTGATATTCGATATGGACGGGCTGTTGCTGGACACTGAAGGCATCTACACCGAAGTCACACAGATCATCGCCGAACGCTACGGCCGCACCTACGATTGGAGCATCAAGCAGCACATCATCGGGCGCGGCGCCCAGGATTTGGCTGACTACGTGGTGAAGGCGCTGGATCTTCCGATCACGCCCGCCGAATTCCTGACGATCCGTGAACCGCTGATGAGCGAGCGCTTCCCAAAAGCCTTGGGCATGCCCGGTGCTGAAGCCTTGGTGCGGCACTTGAAGGCACATAACATCCCGATTGCCGTGGGCACCAGTTCGTCGCGCAATTCGTTTGGCCACAAGACCACCTTGCACCGCGAATGGTTTGGCCTGTTCGACACCATCGTGACCGCTGACGACCCGGAAGTCGGCGCCGCCAAGCCCGCGCCGGACATCTTCCTCACCGCCGCCCGCCGCCTGGGCGTTGCACCGGAGGATTGCCTGGTATTCGAAGACTCACCCTTCGGCGTCACTGCTGCCAAAGCTGCCCATATGACTGCCATCGCCGTACCGGATGAAGCCATGGCCGACAGCAAATACCACCATGCCGACCAGATCATCCGCAAGCTCGCGGACTTTGACCTGGCGGCCTACGGCCTGCCACCTCGACCTTGACTGATCGCGGTTAAAAATGTGGGAGGGGGGCTTGCCTCCGATTGCGGTGGGGCAGCCACGAATCAGCTGACTGTTACACCGCCATCGGGGGCAAGCCCCCTCCCACATTTGATTTGCGGTGTTCAGGAAGCCCTAGGCGCTGAAGCCACCATCAATGGTCAGGCTTGCACCGGTGATGTAGCCTGCTTCCGGCCCTGCGAGGTAAGCCACAAAGCTGGCAATTTCCTCGACATGCCCATACCGACCCACCGCCATCAACCCGATCAGGCTTTCGGCAAAATCGCTGTTCGCCGGGTTCATATCGGTATCCACCGGCCCAGGCTGCACATTGTTGATGGTGATACCCCGTGGCCCCAGATCTCGCGCCAGACCCTTGGTCAACCCCACCAGCGCTGCCTTGCTCATTGCATACGGGCCACCGCCACCAAACGGCATGCGCTCGGCATTGGTGCTGCCGATATTGATCACCCGACCCCCTTCACCCATATGCTTGGCCGCTTCCTGGGTGGCGATAAACACGCTGCGTACGTTGATCGCCAGGGTCTGGTCAAAATCTTCCAGCTTGAAGTCTTCCAGCGGCGCGATGGCCAGCACACCGGCGTTGTTCACCAGAATGTCCAGGCGGCCAAAGGCTTCGACCGTGGCGTTGACCGCGTTGCGGATGGCGCCGGCATCGGCACTGTCGGCGTGGATCGCCAGGGCTTTGCCGCCTTCGCTGATCACGCTGTTCTGCAATTCTTCAGCCTTGGCAGCCGAGCTGACATAGGTAAAAGCGACTGCTGCACCCTGCGCCGCGAGGCGTTTGACGATAGCGGCGCCGATGCCGCGAGAGCCGCCTTGAATCAAGGCGACTTTGCCGCTGAGGTTCTGTGTGGTCATGTCGATCTCCTAGCTGTTCAAGGCGGGATGCCTTGTTGTTGGAACCGAGTATCGACCTCGCCAGCCCCTCCCGGTAGACCGTGATTGCTATAGTCTGTGTAAACCAAAAGTTTAGAGTGGGGCGATATGGAAAGCTTTGGCAGTATCGAATGCTTTGTGCGCAGCGCCGAAGGTGGCAGCTTTGCCGAGGCGGCCCGGCACCTGAGCTTGACCCCTGCAGCCGTCGGCAAAAGTGTTGCCAAGCTGGAGGCGCGCCTGGGTGTGCGCTTGTTCCAGCGCAGCACTCGGCGCCTGACGCTGACCGAGGCTGGCAAACTGTTTCTCGACGAAGTCAGTGGTAGCCTCACCACCATCCAGAACGCCGTGGCCAACCTGGCTAGTGCCGAAGGACGACCAGTGGGCACGCTCAAGGTCAGCATGGGTACGGTGTTTGGTAATCGGTATGTGGTGCCGCTGCTGGGGACGTTCATGCAGCGGTTTCCGGATATCAGCCCGGACTGGCATTTCGATAACCGCCAGGTCGACTTGATCGGGCAGGGCTTCGATGCCGCCATTGGTGGTGGTTTCGAGCTGCCCCAGGGCGTGGTGGCGCGCAAGTTGACGCCGGCTCATCGTGTGCTGGTGGCGTCACCGGGCTACTTGGCGCAACGCGCTTCGGTATCAACCCCAGAGGACTTGGCGCGTTGCACCGGGATTCTCATCCGCTCACCGCAAACCGGCCGCATCCGCTCCTGGCAATTGACCAGCACCGAGCGTGAACACCGCCCGCTGGTGCTCAAACCAGGCATGACCATGAGCGACTCCGAAGCGGCCTGCTGCGCCAGCGCCCAGGGCCTGGGCATCGCTTTGGTAAGCATGCCCATGGCCGTGCCGTTCCTGGACAGCGGCGCGGTGGTGCGGGTGCTGCCCGACTGGTACGTCGACGACGGTAACATCTCCATTTACTACGCCGAACACAAACTGCTGCCCGGCAAGACCCGCGCATTTGTGGATTTCATCATTGAGCAGTTTGCCGAGCAGCAGTTGGGGCAGCGATTCAGTGCCATTTGATTGCACGCTCACACCGCATCGCGGCCATCGCAGGCAAGCCAGCTCCCACCTTGGAATGCATTCCCCTGTGGGAGCTGGCTTGCCTGCGATGGCCACTCCTCGGTCTACCGTCCGAACTGGCCCGGCCAACCGATGACTTTTTTCGCCCTCGGCGTCGCATAAGTCCTGATCTTCGACGTCGACAACCCCAACCGCACCAGTGACTCTGCGATAGTCACCGCAGCGGTCACACCGTCCACCACCGGCACACCGGTGCGCTGGCGAATCTGCTCATCCAGCCCGGCCATGCCACCACAGCCCAGGCAGATCACCTCAGCCTTGTCTTCGCTGATGGCCAATTCCGCCTGACGCACGATGGCCTCCATCGCCGCCAGTGGATCCTCTTCCAACTCCAGCACCGCCATCCCACTGGCCCGCACCGAGGCACAGCGTTGGTACAGGCCGGCCAGTTTCAGACGGTCTTCGATCAGCGGGACGGTGCGGTCCAGGGTGGTCACCACCGAGTAGGCGTGACCGAGGAACATCGCCGTGCTGGCGGCCGCTTCGGTAATGTCCACCACCGGCACGTTCAGCAGTTCCTGCAAGCCTTCGCGGCCGTGCTCGCCGTAGCCGGCCTGGATCACCGCGTCGAACGGCTGGTCGTAGGCCATCACCCGGTCCATCACCGCGATGGCCGCCAGGTAGCTTTCAAAGTTGCCTTCCACCGACTCCGCGCCGAAGTAGGGCGTGAGCCCGACAATCTCAGTGCCGGGCGCAGCCACCGCCCGTGCCTGCTGGGCGATGGTTTCAGTGATGGATTCGGTGGTGTTGACGTTGACCACGAGGATACGCATGGAATGTCCTTGATTAATGACTGACGTTATCGACTGCAATGCTTTCGCCGCTGACATCGGCGTAGAACGGCTGACGCTTGGCGATCAGCAGGTACAGCACCCCTGCAATACCGGCGCCAAACATCCAGGAAAACGGAGACACGCTGGCGAAACCGGGCAGCAGCGCCAGGAGAATGGCAATCACGGCTGCGGGAATGAAGGCCGCTACTGCGCGTAAATTGACCCCACGGCTGTAGTAATAAACGCCATTCGGGTCTTCGCTATACAGCTGCAATACGTCCACCCGGCTTTTACGGATCAACCAGTAATCCACCATGATCACCCCATACAGCGGCCCCAGCAGGGCGCCCAGGCCGGAAAGGAAATAGACGATCACCAACGGGCTGTTGTAGAGGTTCCACGGCAGAATCAGCACCGCCACGGTGGCGCTGATCAACCCGGCGCGACGGAAGTTCAGGTACTTGGGCGCCAGGTTGCTCAGCACAAAGGCCGGTGCGACGAAGTTGGCCATGATGTTCACTGCCACGGTGACGATCAGGAACGCCAGGCAACCGAGCACCAGGAAAAAGGTGCTGGGAATCGCCGCGATGATTTCAGTGGGGCTTTCGATCACCCGGCCATTGAGCTGGAATTGCCCGCCACACAGCAGCACAGTGATCACGGCAAACACCAGGATATTCACCGGCAGGCCCCAGAAGTTGCCGACCTGGATGGTCTTGCGGCACGGCGAAGAGCGGGCGAAGTCGCAGAAATTGAGGATCAGCGTGCCGTAGATCGCCAGCCACAGTGCGCCACCGGCAAAGATATTGCGCCACATCTCGCCGCCGCGCAGCGGTTCGCGGATCGACCAGGCGATGTTACCGCCGGTCTGGAAATACATCCAACCGGCCAACGACGCTACCGTCAGCAGAATCACCGGCCCAGCGAAGCCTTCGTAGCGGCGGACCATCTCCATGCCGTAGGCCAGGATCACCAATTGCACCAACCAGATCACCACGAAACAGGCCCAGCCGAGCGACGACAGGCCCAGGATCGAGTTGTGGTCGTAGTCGGCAAAACCCGGATGAATTGCCGTTAAAAGCACTCGGAAAACTACCGAAGCCAGGTAGGTCTGGATACCGAACCAGGCAATCGCAATCACCGCGCGAATCAACGCCGGAATCTGCGCGCCATGAATGCCGAAGCTGATACGGCTGATCACCGGAAAGGGCACGCCGGTCTTCTGCCCCATGTATCCCGACAGGTTCATGAAGAAGTACACCAGCGCCGCGCCGATACCGAGTGACAACAGAATCTGCCAGCCACCCAAGCCCAAGGCATACAAGCCAATGGCGAAGGAATAGTTGGCGATGTTGTGCACGTCATTGGTCCACAGCGCAAAGATGCTGTAGCGCCCCCAGCGCCGGCCTTCGACTTTGGTGGGTGCCAAGTCCTTGTTATGCAGGCGTGGGCTGAGCACCAGCGGGCCTGGCTCGATGGCTTCGGGCTTCAGAGAGGAGGGCAGATCCAGTGCGATGTTATTCGAGAGGCTTGTACGCATTCCGGCAGGCTCCAGCGCATCGGCAGCCAAGCCGCAGATGGCAAAGTGTATGTAGGTTTTGTATTTATTGTATACAAAGCGCATTTCACCTTAAGCCACTTGCGTGCCAGTTTTTGATCTATGAAAACTGTGGGTAATTTCGTTTTTATAGGCGAAGGAAATAACTAGCTGAATTCAAAGCGATATAAATTGACCGTTTGAACAGCTATTTATTTTGTTGGGTGAAGTGTGTGCAAAACAGCGAGGGTGTTGAGGCGGGGAAGAATGTAACTTTTCGGTGCGTAATTTTATAAGTGCACACAAGAATGGCACTAATGGTGACATTCTTGTGTACAGATCGAGGGTCATGCCTTGCTGATGATATTCCCCGCATGCAGCCCGCATTCCTTCTGCGTGGCTTCTTCCCACCACCAGCGGCCTTCGCGTTCGTGCTGGTTCGGCAGCACCGGGCGGGTGCAGGGTTCGCAGCCGATGCTGATAAAGCCGCGCTCATGCAGGCTGTTGTAGGGCAACTCCAGCATACGGATGTAACCCCAGACTTCCTCACTGGTCATCTGCGCCAGCGGGTTGAACTTGTAAAGGGTGCGCTCCGGGGTGGAGAAGGCTGTGTCGATTTCCAGCGCCGCCACCTGGCTGCGGGTGCCCGGGCTCTGGTCACGGCGCTGGCCGGTGGCCCAGGCACTGACGCCGGAAAGTTTGCGGCGCAGCGGCTCGATCTTGCGTACGCCGCAGCATTCGCCATGGCCGTCCTTGTAGAAGCTGAACAGGCCCTTTTCTTTGACGAAGGGTTCCAGTTTGCTCTGGTCCGGCGAGATCAGTTCGATGTCGATTTTATAGAACTCACGCACCTGCTCGATAAACCGGTAGGTCTCCGGATGCAGGCGGCCGGTGTCGAGGCTGAACACCTTGACGTTCTTGTTCAGCTTCCAGGCCATGTCCACCAGCACCACGTCTTCGGCGCCGCTGAAGGAAATCCACAGGTCATCACCGAACTGGCTGAACGCCAGTTTGAGAATGTCCTGGGCAGATTTGTTGGCGTAAGTCGCGGCGAGTTCAGCGACGTCGAAGGCTTGGTTCATCAGGACGGTTCCTACAGGTCAGTGGCGCTGAGCGCTCTATAGGGGAGCGATGGTATCAAAATCCGCTCTGCGTTGCGGCGGCGAGCTTGAATCGCTAGAGTTCGGCAGTCCTTTTGCTCGCTCAACCGATAACATCAACAATGGGAGTGTCTTGTGGAAATTGCCTGTCTCGACCTGGAAGGGGTGCTGGTTCCGGAAATCTGGATCGCCTTCGCCGAAAAAACCGGTATTGAATCCCTGCGGGCCACCACTCGGGACATTCCCGACTACGACGTGCTGATGAAGCAGCGCCTGCGGATCCTCGATGAACACGGGCTCAAGCTCGCGGATATCCAGGCAGTGATCGCTACCCTCAAGCCGCTGGACGGCGCTGTCGAGTTCGTCAACTGGCTGCGCGAGCGCTTCCAGGTGGTGATCCTGTCGGACACCTTCTATGAGTTCTCCCAGCCGCTGATGCGTCAACTGGGTTTCCCGACCCTTCTGTGCCATCGCCTCATTACCGACGAAACCGATCGCGTGGTGAGTTACCAACTGCGCCAGAAAGACCCCAAGCGCCAATCGGTATTGGCCTTCAAGAGCCTGTACTACCGCGTGATTGCCGCGGGTGATTCCTACAACGACACCACCATGCTGGGCGAAGCCGACCGTGGGATTCTGTTCCATGCGCCGGAAAATGTGATTCGCGAGTTCCCGCAGTTCCCGGCGGTGCATACCTTTGAGGACTTGAAGAAAGAGTTCATCAAGGCGTCTAATCGGGCGTTGAGCCTGTAAGTTTTTCAGTGCGGCGGATGGCCTCTTCGCAGGCAAGCCAGCTCCCACCTTTGGGTGGTGTGAACCCGATCAATTGTGGGAGCCGGGCTTGCCCGCGATGGGGCCTTCACAGACGCCGCAAATCTCAGATGCCAGCCAGTAAGCGCTCATAAGGAATACGCAAGCCTTCATGCAGGCGCTTGATCATCGACAAGCTCAACTTGCGCTTGTGATTGAGCACTTCGGACACCCGCCCGCTGGTGCCGATAAATGGCTCCAGGTCCCGGGCGGTCATGCCCAGTTGCTCCATGCGAAATTTGATCGCTTCCACAGGGTCCGAGGGCGGCATCGGAAAATGCTCTGCCTCGTACTTCTCAATGAGGACAGCAAGAATTTCCAGCTCGTCACCCTCAGGTGAGCCGATTTCCGCTCCCCATATCTGCTCCACGCGCGCAAGCGCAGCAGTTAGATCCTCATGGGAATGTATAGGTTTGATGTTCATCACACGCTCTCCGCGTTGATCTGATCGTACTGGGCATGAGTCCCCACGAAACGTATGAACCCAAGCTGTCGCTGATAGTCGATCGCCATGATCACTCGATACTTGTTGCCGCCCACGTTGAAGACAACCCTGCCACTTTTAAGAATGCTTGCCGCTCTAAGCTCTGCTTTGAGCGCTTGCGGCGTTGGGTAATTCGCCTTTTGCATAGGGCGATGCAGCTCGACAAGAGGCGCTTTGGCGTCCGAATAAGCTGAGTGGCTTTCCCAGAATATTCGCAAGGTAGAGAGAGCGATTATTCGCATCGCTGCCACCTCCCAATTTGGGAGGTAATGGGTGTGGTTGGGTCGAGATGCAATCTCGGAAATAATTTCTGACGAGTAAGCAGACGCTTCATGTGATCCCTCACAAACGGCGGGTGGACGGTCGGATCTGGACGCTATCTTCCAGTTCACTCACCGTCCACACGCGTTCTGAATCAGGATCTTTCTTGCTGCCTGGCCCTATGTTGCAGAGCCAGGAGGAGCTTGGGGGCTACAGGTTTTCCAAAGTTTGTAACAGCACCCGCACCTTGGTCAGCGACTCCTGATACTCCGCCTCCCACTGCGAATCCGCCACAATCCCGCCGCCGCCCCAGCAGCACACCTGCCCATCCTTGACCAACAAACTGCGAATGGCGATGGAGCTGTCCATCTCTCCCCGCACATCGAGATACACCAGCGACCCGCAGTACAACCCGCGTCGCGTCGGCTCAAGTTCGTCGATGATCTGCATCGCGCGGATCTTCGGCGCGCCAGTGATGGAGCCGCCGGGGAAGCTGCCGGCGATCAGGTCGAGGGCGTCTTTGCCATCGGCCAATTCGCCGATGACGCTGCTCACCAAGTGGTGCACGTTGGGGTAGCTCTCCAGGCTGAACAGCTCCGGCACGCTCACCGAGCCGGTACGGCAGGTGCGGCCAAGATCGTTGCGCAGCAGGTCGACGATCATCAGGTTTTCGGCGCGGTCCTTGGGGCTGGCCAGCAGTTCGGCGGCGTTGGCGGCGTCGTCTTCGGGCGTCAGGCCGCGGGGGCGGGTGCCTTTGATCGGCCGGGTTTCAACGCGGCGCTCGCTGATATGCACAAAGCGCTCGGGCGACAGGCTCAGCACCGCGCCGTCGTCCGGCAGGCTCTGGAATCCGGAGAACGGCGTCGGGCAGGCTTCGCGTAAGGCGCAGTAGGCAACCCAGGGATCGCCCGCGTACGACGCTCGGAAGCGCTGGGCAAAGTTGACCTGATAGCAGTCGCCCGCCTGGATGTAGTCCTGGATGCGCACGATAGCCTGGCGATAGGCCTCGGCGGTGAGGTCCGGAGCCATGGGGCCTTTAAGCTTGAAGGTCACCGCGTTGCTGGCTACCGGCTGGCTGAACAGAGTGATCAAGCGTTGTTGCTCGCTCTCGGCCAGTGCCGGATGAAACACAAGCTGGCTGGTCTGCGCCTGATGATCGCTGATCAATGCCCAGGCATATAGCCCGAAGCGCGCGTCCGGCAGGTGCAAATCGTCCGCGGCAAGGTGCGGCATGTGCTCAAGATGGCGACCAAAATCATAGCTCAGGTAGCCGATCAGCCCGCCCGCAAACGGCAGCTCATAGCCCGCGGGCAGATCCGCCTCGCCCAACTGCGTAAGGTTTTCCCGCAAGCGTTGCAGGAAATCACCACCGCTTTCGTCAGGTGAAACCGTCAATGTCGCTTGTGGCCAGGCGCTCAGCAGGTCATAACGCCCGCGCTCAGCTGCCGGTCGGCCGCTGTCCAGCAGCACCGCGCCAGGCGCATTGCGAATCGCCGCAAAATACGCAGCGGGGTTGGCCTGGTAAGGCAGTGGGTATACAGAGCAGGTCGACATGCGAGGCGAATCAGCTATGGGCATAGAAGGGGCGGCAATTGTACCGCATTCCACTGTAGGAACCGGCCTGCCGGCGATGCGATCTTCAGCCTTCCACAGGTGGAATATGCCCAAACATTTCCTGCACGAACTTCACGCGTTCTTCCGGGGTTTCCGTCACGCCGGCGGCTTTCAGCTCTTCTAGCCGGGCTTCCACTGCATGGGTGCGCAGGGTCAGGCCACAGTCGTTGGCGATCTGGATATTCAGCCCAGGCCGCGCATTCAGCTCCAGGATCAGCGGGCCTTTTTCCTGGTCGAGCACCATGTCCACGCCGATATAGCCCAAGCCGCACAGCTCATAGCAGCCCGCCGCAAGCTTCATGAAACCGTCCCAGTTGGGCAGTTGCACGCCATCCACCGCGTTGGTGGTGTCGGGGTGTTTGGTGATGATGTTGTTTAGCCAGGTGCCCCGCAGGGTCAGGCCGGTCGCGAGGTCGACACCCACGCCAATCGCCCCTTGGTGCAGGTTGGCCTTGCCGCCCGACTGACGGGTCGGCAAGCGCAGCATGGCCATCACCGGGTAGCCCATCAGCACGATGATGCGGATGTCCGGCACGCCTTCATAGCTGATGCTCTTGAAGATCTGGTCAGGCACCACGCGGTATTCGATCAACGCACGGTCGCGGTGGCCGCCCAGCGAGTACAGGCCGGTGAGGATGCTGGAGATCTGGTGCTCGATCTCTTCATGGCTGATGATCTTGCCGGACACCGTGCGATAGCGCCCTTCAAAGCGGTCTGCCACCACCAGGATGCCGTCACCGCCGGCGCCCTGGGCCGGCTTGATCACGAAGTCGCTGCGCCCGCCGATGATATCGTCGAGCTTGTCGATCTCCTTCTCGGTGGAAATCACCCCGTACATCTCCGGCACATGAATGCCGGCGGCCAGGGCGCGCTCCTTGGTAATGATCTTGTCATCCACGATCGGGTACAGGCTGCGCTTGTTGTACTTGAGCACGTAGTCGGCGTTACGCCGATTGATGCCCATGATTCCCCGCGCTTCCAGGGCTTTCCAGGTCTTCCAGAAACCGAACATTACTTGTCAGCCTTCAGGAAGGCCTTGAAACGCACCAGCTCGGTCAAGCGGTAGCCGCGATAACGACCCATGGCCAGCATGAAGCCCACCAGGATCAGCAGGATTGCCGGGAAGGTAAACACGAAGTACACCAACTCCGGCACGCTCATGATCAGGTGCGCCAGGGATGCGGCGAACAGCGTACCAATCGCCACTTTCAGCGCATGGTTGGCGCCACGCTCTTCCCAGGTGATCGACAGGCGTTCGATGGTCATGGTCAAAATCACCATCGGGAACAGCGCCACCGACAACCCGCGCTCCAGCCCCAGTTTATGGCTGAACAGGCTGATCGCCGCGATCAGCACCACCACGAACGTCAGCACCACCGACAACCTCGGCAGCATCTGCAATTTCAGGTGTTCCAGGTACGACCTGAGGGACAGCCCCAGCGCCGTGATAATCGTAAACAGCACAATCCCGAAGCCCAGTTGCGTCTCGCGGAACGCCAGGGCGATCAGCACTGGCGTGAACGTGCCCAGGGTCTGCAGGCCGATCAAGTTGCGCAGGATCAAAATCACCAGCACGCCAATCGGGATCATCACCATGATCATGAAGGTCTGCTGGGTTTGCAGCGGCAGGCCATACAGCGAGTATTCGAGGAAGTTGGCGTCGGTGTTCTCGTCCGTCAGCTTGGCCAGGCGAATCGCGTTCATTTCGCTGTTGTTCAGGCTGAAGGTCACCATGGCCTTCTTGCCGCCATCGACGGTGATCAGGTTTTCATCACCGGTCCACCACAGCAGGCGGTCGGTGGGCAGGCCCTGTTCGCCGGTTTCCGGGTTGAAGTACAGCCAGTCATTGCCATTGAAGCTGCGCAGCCAGAGTTCAGGGGTTTGCGGCTGGTCGGCCACCAGGCGGATGGTGTGGACCTTTTCCACCGGTACGTGGGCGATGGACAGCAGCAACTCGACGATCTTGGCCTTGTGTGGGATGGAGGGGTCGCCCGCCAGCAGCAGCTTCACATTGTCGTCATTGAGGTTGTTGGTGCGCTTGATGGCTTCGCTGATAAAGGTCTCGACGTCGGCCGAGTGCTGGCGGATCGGCGCCAGCAGGGCTTCGGCGGCGATTTTTTCCGGGCCTTCCACGGCAATGCTGTCGCGGAAGGTCGGGCCCTTGACCTTGACCTTTTCACCGCTGTAACGCTTGGTGAGGACCAGGCGGTAATACAGGGTCTGGTTGCCCTTGGCGCGGCGTGCCGACCAGGTCACCTTGCGGTTGCCGTCGGTGCGGTTGACGCTCACGCCGTAGTTGTTCGAGATAAAGCTCTCGTTGAGGCTGACGAAGTCGCGGCTCAGGGGCGGCACGAACATCTGGATCTTCACCGGGTCTTTCGGGTTGGCGACGAACTCGACCTTGGCGTCGATGTTCCACAAGTCGTCGGTGGCGTCCTCGGTGACGGGGATCCCCAGCACGAAGATCTGGTAGGCGGTGACCGAAATACCCAACACCACCAAGATGGCGATGAGGATTTTCAGGTGCAGGGTCAGAGAGCGCATTCGGTTTACTCGGCGGTATGAGCGTCGGCGGCGCAGGCGGGTTTGCCTGCTGCGTATTTAAGACTGGGGTCGACCAGCGCATCAAAGCGTTTCAGCGCTTCGGAGCCGATCAGCAGCGGGTATTGGAATGCGCTGCGGTCAGTCAAGTTCACTTCGATGCTGCGTAAAGCGGTGCCCATGCAGATATCCAGGGCAATCACCGGACGGGCGGTGTAGTTCTTGTCCTCATCGGGGTCATAGTCACCGGCGCGGCGCTTGATCTTGCTGACGCGGGCCAGGGGGCGTTCGATGGGGTGGGAATGGGCAGTGTCGATGGCCAGGTAGAAACGCACCCAGGATTCACCGTTGCGCTTGAAGCGCTTGATATCACGGGCACTGAGGGAGGCGGTCTTGGCGCCGGTGTCCAGTTTGGCGGCGACTTCCAGGTCGATCCCGGCCAACTGGGCGTATTCGTTGAGGCCGTACACGGTCTTCTCGGCGGCGACGCCAAGGCCCGGTGCAGCCAGGAGGCAAATCAATAGAAGGAAGGGCTTGAGTCTCATAAATCCCGAGGCGGTGCAGTGCGATGTTCAATTCAAGGCGACTGGCATTACTGCGCAAGCTCCCTCGTGCGCCGTTTCATCTCGCGATGTCAGGCAAAAGTGGCGGGCATTCTAACATGATGCTTTTTTGGCGCCAGCGCTGGCAGGCGGCCATGCCCTGCAAGGGTGCATCGGCGGTTATTAGACGATTGTCGACAATATGGATTTATTCTTTGACTATCCAGGGCTGATTGGCTAGTTTTTGCGGCATTGCTTTTGAAGGTGTCGACAATATGTTGGATCAGCTGGAATCCCCAGTGGTGGCGCAAGACGATTCCCAGACCATGTCCGAGAACGTCTTCCGGCGTATCCAGGCCGCCATCGTCAAGGGTGAGATCGCTCCCGGCAGCAAGATCTCCGAGCCGGAACTGGCGCGCACCTATGGCATCAGCCGCGGCCCGCTGCGCGAGGCAATCCATCGGCTGGAAGGCCAGCGGCTGCTGGTGCGCGTGCCGCATGTCGGCGCTCGGGTAGTTTCATTGAGCCATGCCGAGCTGATCGAGCTCTATGAAATCCGCGAATCCCTCGAAGGCATGGCCTGCCGCCTGGCCGCCGAGCGCATGACCGATGCGGAAATCGAAGAGCTGCGCCAGGTGCTGCATACCCATGAGCGCGATGAAGCCTTCCAGGCCGGCCTTGGTTACTACCAGCAGGAGGGCGACTTCGATTTTCATTACCGGATCATTCAAGGTGCCGGCAACCGCACCCTGACCCAAATGCTCTGCGGCGAGCTGTACCAATTGGTGCGCATGTACCGCATCCAGTTCTCCGCCACCCCCAATCGTCCACGCCAGGCCTTTGCCGAGCACCACCGCATCCTTGACGCGATTGCCGATCGCGACGGTGAACTGGCCGAACTGTTGATGCGCCGGCATATCGGCGCATCCAAACGCAACATTGCCCGTCACTTCCCGGACGGCACTGCCCAATCACGAGGTGAATGATGAGTTCCAATAATAAGACGACTCCAGGCCAGCGTTTCCGTGACGCGGTCGCCAGCGAGCATCCTTTGCAGGTGGTCGGTGCGATCAATGCCAACCACGCGCTGCTGGCCAAGCGCGCCGGTTTCAAGGCGATCTACCTGTCGGGTGGTGGTGTGGCTGCCGGTTCTCTTGGCGTGCCGGATCTGGGGATTACTGGCCTGGATGACGTGCTGACTGACGTGCGCCGCATCACCGACGTCTGCGACCTGCCGCTGCTGGTGGACGTGGACACCGGTTTCGGCTCCTCGGCGTTCAACGTGGCGCGCACGGTCAAGTCGATGATCAAGTTCGGCGCGGCCGCGATCCATATCGAAGACCAGGTCGGCGCCAAGCGCTGCGGACACCGCCCGAACAAGGAAATCGTGTCCCAGCAGGAAATGGTCGACCGCATCAAAGCTGCCGTGGATGCGCGCACCGATGACAGCTTCGTGATCATGGCCCGCACCGATGCCCTGGCGGTGGAGGGTTTGGAGTCTGCGCTGGAGCGCGCCGCCGCTTGCATCGAAGCCGGCGCCGACATGGTGTTCCCGGAAGCCATCACTGAACTTGAGATGTACAAGCTCTTTGCGTCAAAGGTGAAGGCCCCGATCCTGGCCAACATCACCGAGTTCGGCGCCACGCCGCTGTACACCACCGAACAGTTGAAATCTGCCGATGTTTCCATCGTGCTGTACCCGCTCTCGGCCTTCCGCGCCATGAACAAGGCCGCCGAGAATGTCTATACCGCGATCCGTCGCGATGGCACCCAACAGAACGTGATCGACACCATGCAGACCCGCATGGAGCTTTACGATCGCATCGACTACCACACCTTCGAGCAGAAGCTCGACGCGCTGTTTGCCGCCAAGAAATAAATGCCTGACGAACAACTGTAGGAGCCGGCTTGCTGGCGATTGCGCCTTCGAACCTGGCGCAAGCCTCAAGGGCCTATCGCCGGCAAGCCGGCTCCTACAGGGCCGCGATTAACCAAGGCCTTCTTATAAATACAAGATTGGAGAAAGAACATGGCTGAAGCAAAAGTACTGAGTGGCGCCGGCCTGCGTGGCCAGGTGGCCGGGCAGACTGCACTGTCCACCGTCGGCCAGGCCGGCGCCGGCCTGACTTATCGCGGCTACGACGTGCGCGAACTGGCCGCCGACGCGCAGTTTGAAGAAGTCGCTTACCTGCTGCTGTACGGCGAACTGCCGACCAAGGCCGAACTGGCTGCCTACAGCGCCAAGCTGAGCAAGCTGCGCGACCTGCCGCAAGCGTTGAAAGAAGTGCTGGAACGCATCCCCGCCGACGCTCACCCGATGGACGTGATGCGCACCGGTTGCTCGTTCCTGGGCAATATCGAGCCCGAGAAAGATTTTGGCGCGCAGCACGACGTCACTGACCGCCTGCTGGCCGCCTTCCCGGCGATCATGTGCTACTGGTATCGCTTCAGCCATGACGGCAAACGCATCGATTGCGTGACCGATGAACCCTCCATTGGCGGCCACTTCCTGCACCTGCTGCACGGCAAGAAACCGAGCGAGTTGCACGTCAAGGTCATGAACGTTTCGTTGATCCTCTACGCGGAACACGAATTCAACGCTTCGACCTTCACTGCGCGGGTGTGTGCGTCAACCCTGTCCGACCTGTATTCCTGCGTCACCGCCGCCATCGGCTCCCTGCGTGGCCCGCTGCATGGCGGCGCCAACGAAGCGGCGATGGAGATGATCGAGCGTTTCTCGTCCGCTGAAGAAGCGGTCGAAGGCACCCTCGGTATGCTGGCGCGCAAGGACAAGATCATGGGCTTCGGCCACGCGATCTACAAAGACAGCGACCCGCGTAATGAAGTGATCAAGGGCTGGTCGAAAAAACTCGCTGACGAAGTAGGTGACAAGGTGCTGTTCCCGGTCTCTGAAGCCATCGACAAGACCATGTGGGAGCAGAAGAAACTGTTCCCCAACGCCGACTTCTACCATGCCTCGGCGTACCACTTCATGGGCATCCCGACCAAGCTGTTCACGCCGATTTTCGTGTGCTCGCGGCTGACTGGCTGGGCTGCCCATGTGTTCGAGCAGCGCGCCAACAACCGCATCATCCGTCCAAGCGCCGAGTACACCGGCGTAGAGCAGCGCAAGTTCGTGCCAATCGAACGTCGCTGAATGGGAACACCTCGATCCCTGTAGGAGCCGGCTTGCCGGCGATGGCGGTCTCAGGGGCCTCATCGCCGGCAAGCCGGCTCCTACAGGGGAAGGGGCAACCCTGAAACCTACCGTGACCGAGTCCTGACCGATGAACACTGAATTCCGTAAACCGCTCCCCGGCAGCCGCCTGGACTACTTCGACGCCCGTGCGGCGGTCGAGGCAATCACCCCCGGCGCCTACGCTACCTTGCCTTACACCTCCCGCGTACTCGCGGAAAACCTGGTGCGTCGCTGCGATCCGGCCACCCTCAACGCTTCCCTCAGCCAACTGATCGAACGCAAGCGCGACCTCGACTTTCCGTGGTTCCCGGCGCGTGTGGTGTGCCATGACATTCTCGGCCAGACCGCGCTGGTCGACCTCGCCGGCCTGCGCGATGCCATCGCCCAGCAAGGCGGCGACCCGGCCCAGGTCAACCCGGTGGTGCCGACCCAACTGATCGTCGACCACTCCCTGGCCGTCGAAGCCGGTGGTTTCGACCCGGACGCGTTCGAGAAAAACCGGGCCATCGAAGACCGTCGCAATGAAGACCGTTTCCACTTTATCGAGTGGACCAAAAAGGCTTTCAAGAACGTCGACGTGATCCCGCCCGGCAACGGCATCATGCACCAGATCAACCTGGAGAAAATGTCTCCGGTGATCCAGGTGCGTGACGGTGTGGCATTCCCGGACACCTGCGTCGGCACCGACAGTCACACCCCTCACGTTGACGCGCTGGGCGTGATCGCCATTGGCGTCGGCGGCCTGGAAGCGGAAAGTGTGATGCTCGGCCGCGCTTCATGGATGCGCCTGCCGGAAAGCGTCGGCGTGGAACTCACCGGCAAGCTGCTGCCGGGCATCACCGCCACCGACATGGTGCTGGCGCTGACCGAGTTCCTGCGTAAGCAGAAAGTGGTCGGCGCCTGGCTGGAGTTCTTCGGTGAAGGCGCTTCGGCACTGACCCTGGGCGACCGCGCGACCATCTCCAACATGGCCCCGGAATACGGCGCCACCGCGGCGATGTTCTATATCGACCAGCAGACCATCGCCTACCTCAAGCTCACTGGCCGTGAAGACGAACAAGTCACCCTGGTTGAGCAATACGCCCGCCACACCGGCCTGTGGGCGGATGACCTGAAAGGCGCGCAATACGAGCGCGGCCTTACGTTCGATCTGTCCAGCGTCGTGCGTAACATGGCTGGCCCGAGCAACCCGCATGCCCGTGTTGCCACCAGCGACCTGGCGTCCAAGGGCATTTCCGGCCAGTGGGACCAAGTGCCGGGGCAAATGCCCGACGGCGCGGTGATTATCGCGGCCATCACCAGTTGCACCAACACCAGCAACCCGCGCAACGTGATTGCTGCAGGCCTCTTGGCGCGCAATGCCAACAAGCTGGGGCTGACGCGCAAACCATGGGTCAAATCGTCCCTGGCGCCCGGCTCGAAAACCGTGGCCATGTACCTGGAGGAAGCGGGTCTGGGCCACGAGCTGGAAAAACTCGGGTTTGGCGTGGTGGCGTTTGCCTGCACCACCTGCAACGGCATGTCCGGCGCGCTCGACCCAGTGATCCAGCAGGAAATCATCGACCGCGACCTGTACGCCACCGCCGTGCTTTCGGGCAACCGCAACTTCGACGGGCGTATCCACCCGTATGCCAAGCAGGCTTTCCTGGCGTCGCCGCCGCTGGTAGTGGCCTACGCGATTGCCGGCACCATCCGTTTCGACATCGAGAAAGACGTGCTTGGCCTGGACGCCCACGGCAAGGAAATCCGCCTGCAGGACATCTGGCCGAGCGACGAAGAGATCGACGCGGTGGTCAAGGCCTCGGTCAAGCCAGAGCAGTTCCGCGCGGTGTATATCCCGATGTTCGCCATCCACGAAGACACTGGCCCGAAAGTCGCGCCGCTGTACGACTGGCGCCCACAAAGCACTTACATCCGCCGCCCGCCTTACTGGGAAGGCGCGCTGGCCGGTGCTCGTCCGCTCAAGGGCATGCGCCCGCTGGCGGTGCTGCCCGACAACATCACCACCGACCACCTGTCGCCGTCCAACGCAATCATGCTCGACAGCGCCGCCGGCGAATACCTGGCGAAAATGGGCTTGCCGGAGGTCGACTTCAACTCATACGCGACTCACCGTGGCGACCACTTGACTGCGCAGCGCGCCACCTTCGCCAACCCGAAACTGTTCAACGAAATGGTGGTGGAAAACGGCAAGGTCAAGCAGGGTTCCCTGGCGCGTATCGAGCCTGAAGGCCAGGTCACGCGGATGTGGGAAGCCATCGAGACCTACATGGAGCGCAAGCAGCCGCTGATCATTATTGCCGGTGCCGACTACGGCCAGGGCTCGTCCCGCGACTGGGCGGCCAAGGGCGTGCGCCTGGCCGGTGTTGAAGCGATTGCCGCTGAAGGTTTCGAGCGCATCCACCGCACCAACCTGGTGGGCATGGGCGTGTTGCCGCTGGAGTTCCTGCCGGGCACCGACCGCAACACCCTGAAGATCGATGGCAGCGAAACCTATGACGTGGTCGGCGCACGCACCCCGCGTGCGCAGTTGACGCTGGTGATCAACCGCAAGAATGGCGAACGTGTCGAAGTGCCGGTGACCTGCCGCCTGGACACCGCCGAAGAAGTGTCGATCTACGAGGCGGGCGGCGTGTTGCAACGTTTCGCCCAGGACTTCCTGGAATCGGCGGCGACGGCCTGAGAGGACACCATGGCACACGTAGCGCAAATCAAGATTCCCGCCACCTACATGCGTGGCGGCACCAGCAAAGGCGTGTTTTTCAGCCTCAAGGACCTGCCCGAATCGGCGCAGGTGCCAGGTGCCGCGCGCGATGCCTTGCTGTTGCGGGTGATCGGTAGTCCCGATCCCTACGACAAACAAATCGACGGCATGGGTGGCGCCACCTCCAGCACCAGCAAGACGGTGATCCTGGCCAAAAGTACCCGCGCCGAGCATGACGTGGACTACCTGTTCGGCCAGGTCTCAATCGACAAGCCGTTCGTGGACTGGAGTGGCAACTGCGGCAACCTGTCGGCCGCTGTCGGCTCCTTTGCCATCAGCGCCGGCCTGGTCGACCCGGCCCGCGTCCCGCACAACGGCGTGGCCGTGGTGCGAGTGTGGCAGGCCAATATCGGCAAGACCATCATCGCTCATGTGCCAATCACCGACGGTGCGGTGCAGGAAACCGGTGATTTCGAACTGGACGGCGTGACCTTCCCAGCCGCCGAAGTGCAGTTGGAGTTCATGGACCCGGCGGCGGAAGAAGAGGGTGGCGGTGGTTCGATGTTCCCCACCGGCAACCTGGTCGACGACCTGGAAGTGCCCGGCGTCGGCACCTTCAAGGCCACGCTGATCAACGCCGGCATTCCGACGATCTTCATCAACGCCGAAGACCTCGGCTATACCGGCACCGAGTTGCAAGGCGCGATAAATAGCGACCCGAAAGCCCTGGCGATGTTCGAGACGGTGCGAGCTTATGGCGCCTTGCGTATGGGCCTGATCAAGCACCTGGACGAAGCCGCCCAGCGCCAGCACACGCCGAAGGTGGCGTTTGTGGCCAAGCCTTTGGACTACGTGGCGTCGAGTGGCAAGGCGATCAAGGCCAGTGATGTGGACCTGCTGGTGCGTGCGCTGTCCATGGGCAAGCTGCACCACGCGATGATGGGCACGGCGGCGGTGGCGATTGGCACGGCGGCGTCGATTTCCGGGACGTTGGTCAACCTCGCAGCCGGTGGCGTCGAGCGTAACGCAGTGCGCTTCGGGCATCCGTCCGGCACGTTGCGCGTGGGCGCTGAAGCCACTCAGGTGAACGGCGAATGGGTGGTGAAGAAAGCCATCATGAGCCGCAGCGCGCGAGTGCTGATGGAAGGTTTCGTCCGCGTCCCCGGTGACGCCTTCTAAGGTTCAATACTGGACCCGTGTGGGAGCGGGCTCGCTCGCGAATGCGGTGGAACAGTGACATTTCAGTGCCTGACACACCGCCTTCGCGAGCAAGCTCGCTCCCACAGGAGATATCTATTCCAAGGCAGGCATCCAAGATCTGCTTTTTGACAACCGTGAGCCCGAGGACTGATCCCAACCCTCTTCTTGGAGTACTGCCATGAGCGCCAACGTCGACCAGAACAACCGTCCGGACTACGATCAGGTCCTGCAGGATATTGCTGACTATGTCCTCAACTACCGGATCGACTCCCGGGATGCACTGGACACCGCCCGCAACTGCCTGATGGACACCTTGGGCTGCGGCCTGCTAGCCCTGCGTTTCCCCGAATGCACCAAGCACCTGGGGCCGATCGTCGAGGGCACGGTGGTGCCGTTTGGCGCGCGGGTGCCGGGCACGTCGTTTCGGTTGGACCCGGTCAAGGCCGCGTGGGACATCGGCTGCATCGTGCGCTGGCTCGATTACAACGACACCTGGCTCGCCGCCGAATGGGGCCACCCCTCGGACAACCTCGGCGGCATCCTCGCCGTGGCCGATCACCTGTCGCAGAAACGCGTGGCCAATGGCGATGCGCCGCTGACCGTGCGCGCAGTGCTGGAAGCGATGATCATGGCCCACGAAATCCAAGGCGTGATTGCCCTGGAAAACTCCTTCAACCGCGTGGGCCTTGACCATGTGCTGTTGGTGAAAGTCGCCTCCACGGCGGTCACCGCCAAGCTGATGGGCGCCAACCGTGAGCAGTTGCTGGCGGCGCTGTCCCATGCGTTTGTCGATGGGCAGGCATTGCGTACGTACCGGCATGCACCGAATGCCGGCTCGCGCAAATCCTGGGCAGCGGGCGATGCCTCCAGTCGGGGCGTGCGCCTGGCGGATATCGCCATGCGTGGCGAGATGGGTATTCCGGGTGTCTTGAGCGCGCCGCAGTGGGGTTTCTATGACGTGCTGTTCAGCCACACCAACAAGGACCTGGCGCTCAAGCCGGAGGACAAACGCGCGTTCAGCCTGGCCCAACCCTACGGCACCTATGTGATGGAAAACGTGCTGTTCAAGATCAGCTTCCCCGCCGAATTCCACGCGCAAACCGCCTGCGAGGCTGCGGTGACGCTACATCCGTTGGTGAAAGACCGCCTACAGGAAATCGAGCGCATCGTGATCACCACCCATGAATCGGCGATTCGTATCATTTCCAAAGTCGGCCAACTGGCCAACGCCGCTGACCGCGATCACTGCCTGCAATACATGACCGCCGTGCCGTTGGCATTCGGCAACCTGGTGGCCGAGCAGTACGAGGATGAATTCCACGCTGCCCACCCGATCATCGATCAGTTGCGCGACAAAATGGTCATCGTCGAAGACCCACGTTACAGCCGCGAATACCTGGAGGCCGACAAGCGCTCTATCGCCAATGCGGTGCAGGTGTTCTTCAAGGATGGCAGCAGCACCGAGCAGGTGGCGGTGGAGTACCCGATTGGCCATCGCCGGCGTCGGGTGGACGGCATTCCGTTGCTGGAAGACAAGTTCAAGGCCAATCTGGCCACACGGTTTACCGCGCAGCGCAGTGCCGAGATTTTTGCGCTGTGCAAGGATCAGGCACGGCTTGAAGCCACACCGGTCAATCGGTTTGTGGACCTGTTCGTGATCTAATTGGCATCACGTATTCCTCTGTCGGAACCCGATCAATGTGGGAGCGAGCAAGCCCGCTCCTACATTTTTTCACTACCAGTGCCATCGTGTCCGGGCCAGGCGTTATTCAAACCGCAGGATCACCCGGCGGTTGTGCTTACTTTTCTTCTCGATCTTCTCGCAAAACACCCGGCCGATTTCTTCGGTGTTGATCACATGGGTACCCCCACACGGCTGGATATCAATGCCGGCGATTTCAATCACCCGTACCGACCCCTGAATCACCGGCGGAGCCACTGCCTGTGTACGCGTGATCTGTAGCAGGGTCGAATATTCGGAAGCCGGCATCGACAGGGTTTTCACCGCGTGAGCCTGTTCGATCAGCGCATTGAGGTCGCGGGTGATGCTGTCTTTATCGAGCGTCATTTCGGGCAGGTCGAAATCCAGCCGGCCCTTGTCCGCACTGATGCTGCATCCGGTGACCGACGCATCGATGATCGAACACAGCAGGTGCAGGCAGGTGTGCATTTTCATGTGCTGGTAGCGCCGGTCCCAATCGAGGCCGGCATCCACCTGTACCCCGGCGGTCAGTTGCGCGGGGCAGTGTTCCACTTGGTGCCAGATGATCGAGCGCAGCACCGGGTCGCGCACCGTGCCGGTCACTTCGACCCGCGTACCGTCGGCCAGTGTGAGGTGGCCCGTGTCGCCTGGCTGGCCGCCGCCCGTGGGGTAGAACAGCGTGTGCTCCAGGGCGATGCCGTGTTCGCTGATGGCAATCACTCGGGCGCTGAAGGCGTTCTGGTAGGGCGCGCTGTCGAACAGCGCCAGGGTTTCCATGGTGTGCACGGACATGTTCAACCTCCGACGATCAGTGGGCTGGCTTGCAGCAGGGAGCGCACCATTGCACTCAGGCCAGGGGGGGAGAGCAGGGTGATTTCGAATTCCGGCCCGCAGACTTTCAGGTTCAGCGGCAAGCGCGGCAATGGAGTGCCCGACTCGACACGGTGCAGACGAAACTGCAGGTGGTGGCGCTCCTTGACCGTGGGCTCCAGCATCAGCCCCGGCAGGGGGTGGAAATCGGCGTCCAGCACGGTCACCTTATGGCTGGCGTTGATTTCGCCCACCACATGCAATCGCTCATCCAGGGCGAAGGCTCCGAGGTAGTTGCTGTGGTCCGATTCATCGTTTTTTTGCAGCTGGATCTGGTTCACCACCTTCACTTTAGTGCCGGCGGGGACGTCCTGGGTGATCACGCAGGACGGGCTGATAAACACGTTGTCGCCAATCAGCACATAACCCAGCACGCGGGCACCGGAGCCGACCTCGACGTTGTTGCCCAGGCGTGGGTGACGCTTGCCGTCGGGGTTGTTGGCGATGCCTCGGGCGCCCAGGGTCACGCCGCAGAGGATGTAGCAGTCGTTGCCAATTTCGCAGGTTTCGCCGATCACCGTGCCGTAGCCGTGGTCCAGCACGAAGCGTCGGCCGATGCGCGCCGCCGGGTGAATCTCGGCGCCGGAAAGCACCTTGCCCTGGTTGCTCAGCTTGAGGGCAATGCGCGAAAACACGCCGTTGGTCTGGTCGGGAAAATTCCATACAAGGTGCGCCAGGCGGTAATACAGCACCGCCTTGAACGAGGCGTAGGACTCCAGGATCAACTCACCGCGCCCGCGTGAAGCCGGATCACGGTAGGCGTAGGCGATCAGGTCTTCGGCTACTGCCTGGGCAGCATTCTGGATCAGGGGCGCCAGATGCGGTTCCAGCTGCTTCATCTGTAGGGGCGTAAGGGTTTTGATGAGGTGAGTGATCAACTCATCGTGCAACTGTTGCATGTCGATAAAACCGCCCATGGAGGCACCCCTGCATTCTGGTTGGCTGGAAACCCGTTTATTCGAAACTGGGCAGGTAGCTGTCGGCATTGTCGTAGACCATGGTCAGCACCACTGTTTCGGGCGGCAGTTCGGGGGCGAGCTTGGCAATGGCCACCATGTTGGCGGCGGAAGACAGGCCCAGGCTGATAGCGTCGGTGCGCATGATGCGTTTCATCATGTCGATGCAGTCCTGGCGCGAGACCTTGAGCATGCCGTCGATCACGTCCAGGTTGAGAATGCTCGGGATCAAACCGATCGACAGGCCCTGAATGTGATGCGGTGCGTGCTGGTTTTTCAGCAGGTCGCACTCCTCCGGTTCCACGCCCATGACGCGTAGTTGCGGCCAGGCGGCTTTCAGGGTTTCACCGATGCCAGTGATATGCCCCCCGGTGCCGATGCCGCTGACAAAGTAGTCGGCGCGCAGCTCACCGAAGGCACGCAGGATTTCCGGTGCGGTGGTGTCGCGATGGGTCTGTGGGTTGGCGCCGTTGCGCTGCTGGTTGAGCATCACGTAGCTGGGGTTTTCCAGCTGCAGTTCCATGCACTTTTCGCCGTGAGAGTTGTTGCCCAGGCGGCTGTCCGACAGCACCACCTTGGCCCCGTATAAACGCAGCAGCTTCTGTTTTTCCGGGCTGTAGTTGTCGGGAATCACCAGCACCACTTTGTAGCCCAATACATTGCCCGCCATCACCAAGCCGATGCCGGTGTTACCGCCACTGGGCTCGATGATGGTCTGCCCGGAATCGCGGATCAGCACGCCTCGGCGCTCGGCGTCGAGGATCATGCCCAAGGCGATGCGCGCCTTGTGGCTGCCGCCTGGGTTGAGGGATTCGAGCTTGGTGTAGACCTCGATACCGAGGTCTTCGGAGAACTGCGCCAGACGCACGATCGGCGTCTGGCCGATCACCTCGAGGATGGAGTTATGCAACATCATTCAGCCCCCGGCTCAATACAGCGGCATGTCGGGTTCGACGTCACGAACCCAATGTTTCATGCCGCCCTGCAGGACTTTGGTGTTGGCGAAACCAGCCGCCAGCAAGGTACTGGCGGCTTGCTCAGCACGGGTGCCGGCGTAGCAGATCAGGTAATGGGTATTGTCCCGGCTGAGGCTGTCGAGGTGGCCGTCCAGTTCGGCCAGGGGGATATGCACCACGCCCGGCAATTTGCACACTTCCAGTTCGCTGGCGTCGCGCACATCCAGCAGCACATCGGCGCTGCTGGGGTGTTCGAGTACTTGCTTGAGTACGCGCGGCTTGATGTAGCGTTCTTCGGCCAGCGACGGTTGGCTGGGCACGGCATCCGCGCAGGCGGTCGGTGCCAGGGTTTCGCTGTGGCGAGCCTCGGAGCAGCATGGGCAGTCGGCGCGGCGCTTGAAACGGATCTCGCTGAACTTCATCGCCAGCGCATCGAAGCGCATCAAGCGGCCTGACAGCGGTTCGCCGATGCCAATCAGCAACTTGATTGCCTCGGTGGCCTGGATCATCCCGACCACACCGGGCAGCACGCCGATCACGCCCCCGGCGCTGCAATTGGGCGCCAGCTCGGCGGGCGGCGCGCTCGGAAACAGGCAGCGGTAGCACGGCCCGCCTTTATAGTTGAGCACGCTGATCTGCCCGTCGAAGCGGTAGATGGCGCCGTACACCAAGGGCTTGCCCAGTTGCACGCAAGCGTCGTTGACCAGGTAGCGGGTGTCGAAATTGTCGGTGCCGTCGATCACCAGATCGTAGGCGCCTACCAGTTCCAGGGCGTTGTCGGCATTCAACGCGGTGTCGTGGGCGTTGATCTGGATATGGCGGTTGAGGTCTTGCAGGCGCTGCTTGGCGGATTCGACTTTGGGCATGCCGAGGGTGCTGTTGCCGTGGACGATCTGGCGTTGCAGGTTGCTGCTTTCCACCACATCAAAGTCCACCAGCCCCAGGGTGCCGACCCCGGCAGCCGCCAGATACAGGCTGATCGGCGAGCCCAGACCGCCGGTGCCGATGATCAGCACCTTGGCTTTCTTGAGGTTCAACTGACCTTCGCGACCCACACCGGGCAGGGTGATGTGGCGTACGTAGCGTTGTACTTCTTCATTGCTCAGCGCGTCGACGTCCATGCCGCCGGACGTGGCCAGCAGCACCTCGATTCTGGCTTTCTCGGGCAGTGGGTCATCCGCGCCAACCAGCTCTTCCTCGGCGGTAAACAGGAAGTGCTCCTTGAGCTGGTTGTTCTTCTCGTGAAACAGGTGCGGACGCAACTGTGGGTGACTGCTGCAGAGGTTTTCAATGACTTCGCGCAATGTCGATCCGGTGCCCTCGAGGGTCGATTCCGGCAGCTTGGCCACGCGGACCAGAATGTCGGGGAAAGAGACAGCGTTCATGGACAACTCCGTGTGCAGGTCGTTGAAAGGTTGAAGAGCGAAATGCTTGCCATCCCAGGCAAACAGCTTGGAACCAAGGGGCTGGCCCTGGCGAACGTCGACCACCAGGTAGCTGACGGGGTAGATCGGTTCGCCCATGAACAGCGCCTTGTCCTGGTCTTCGTCGCTGAAATAGGCACCTACATCCGGGTGCGAGTGGTAGATCACTACCACCGGGTTGTCGCTGCGAAACGCCTTGTTCATCAACAGGGTGTCGGCCACCGAGAAGGTGTAGCCGTTGGCCGCGCTGCGCGGATACATCTCGGGGTTCTTGTGGTGCAGTTCATTCTGGATATTGCTGCCCAGGTACACGCTGCCGTCGGCGAAGACAAAACCACAGCATTCTTCGGGGTAGCTGCGGCTGGCGTGGGCGTAGATCTGTTCCAGGGCTTTGGGGCGGAGGACGTCCATGTTTCTCTCGCGTGGTTGTAGAAGGGTCAATTTTTCTTGGCCAGGAGTTTTTCAACCGGCAACTTGGTGATCGCAAAGCCGGCCAGCAGGATGGCCGAATACAGCATCAGGTCGCGGGAAATCGACACGCCTTCGTACCAGGCGCCGATGATCACCGCGAACACCGGGAAGATGATGAACACGAATGACAGGATGATCGGGCTCAAGCGCTTGAGCAGCATGAAGTACACGATGAACCCGCCCACCGAAGCCACCAGGCCCAGGTAGAACAGCGCACCCCAGGAGCGCAGGGTGATGGCGTCGAAGGTCGGCGCTTCAAACCACAGCCCGGCGACGAACAGCATCAGCCCGGCAATGCCGATGGGCAGGGTGTTGTAGGTGATCACACTGATGGCGCTGCCTTTCTGCTTGGTAATGACATAGCACAAGGCATGCATGATCGCGGCGGTCAGAATCGCCAGCACTCCGAAGAACTCCGCGTGGTCCAGGTGCAGGCCCTGGCTCCTGATGATCATGTAGAGGCTGCCGAAGCCGATACCGATGCCAACCACCTGGGAAAAGTAGATGCGCTCACGCAGGAACAGCGCAGAGAAAATCAGGATGAACACCGGCATGCAGCTGAACAGCAGCGCGGTCAGGCCGGACGAGACATGCATCTCGCCGTAGTTGAGCAGGTAGTAGGGCACGCTGAAGTAGGACAGGGTCACGAACACGAAGAACCAGCGGCTCTCGCGGGGGAACAGGATCGGCTCGCGGCGCACCATGGCAAAACACAGGAACAGCGGGAAAGCGATCAGGAAGCGCAGGCCCGCGGACGTCAGTGGCGGCACGCTCTCCACGGCAATCTTGATCCCCAGCCACGTGGTGCCCCAACTCAGACAGACGATCAGGAACATCACGCTGGTGATCAGCCCGGCCAACCACTGTTTTTGGGTTTTTGTCTTGGCGGTATTTTCGAGAACGGCGGACATTGGCATCGTTTATTGCTTCCCTGAGCCGAAATTGAACTCTATATTGAGCTTGTAATGAGTTGTAAAATCCGGCGATTGAACCCGTAAAAGCACACTATTAGGGCGAAAGATGGCTGTCAAAACAAATATTGACATGGTGTCAATTATGCGTGAGGGGTTGTCCAACGGGCAGGGCGTGAAGTACAAGCGCCTGTCCGATGTCATGGAACGGGGCATCCTCGAAGGCTTGATTGAACCAGGACGAAAACTGCCGCCCCATCGGGTGCTTTCCGACAATCTGGGTGTGACGATCGGCACCATCAGCCGGGCCTACGGCGAACTGGAGCGCCTGGGGTTGGTGGTGGCGCGGGTTGGTGACGGTACTTTCGTGCGCAAGCGTGGGATGGAGCGCCAGCGCGATGAGGGTTTTCGCAACTTCAGCGAAGAACCGCGCCAGTACTTCGACATGAGCCGCAATATGCACATCCCCGGTCAGGAAACCGTGTTCCTGGCCCAGAGCTTCCAGACCCTGTCGACCAACGCCAAATTCCTCCAGGACATCAGCGCCTACACCCCGGACGCCGGCCTGCCGCGCTACCGTGAAGCGGGCGCGCAATGGCTGGTGCAGCGTGATTTTCATCCGATCCCCGAGCAGGTCATCTGCGTCAATGGCGGCCAGCACGGCTTGCTGTGCTCAATGATGGCGCTGTTGCGGGCCGGCGATACGGTGGTCACCGAGCAACTGACGTATCCAGGCCTGATTACCGCCGCGCGGATGCTGGGTATCCGGTTGATCGGCCTGGAGATGGATGAAGAAGGCGTGCTGCCGGGCGCGCTGGATGAAGTCTGTCGAAATCACCGGGTTTCAGCGCTGTACTGCACACCGACGATCCAGAATCCGACCACGGCGGTACTTTCGGTGGCGCGCCGCGAAGCCTTGGTCAAAGTGTGTCGCGAGCACAACCTGCTGATTCTTGAGGACGAGGCCCACGGTGTACTGGTCGAGGACCGGCCGCCGCCCCTCAGCCATTTCGCCCCCGAGCGTACGATTTTGATCAGCAGCCTGAGCAAAGCCGTATCGGCCGGGCTGCGTGTGGGTTATGTGCACGCGCCACCGGCGTTGGTCAGCCGTATTTCGGCGGCGCTGCGTTCGACCTGCTGGATGGCTACGCCCGTCACCTTGGAGCTTGCTACCCAGTGGATCGAAAACGGTACGGCGGAGTACCTGCTGCGCCAGCAGATCAACGAAATCAGCCGGCGCAAGGCCCTGGTCCGTGACCTACTGATCGGCCTGGAGTACCGCACCCACCTCAACAGCCCGCACTTCTGGATTGAAGTACCGGAGCCGTGGCGGGCGTCGGAAATCGAGGCGGAGCTCAAGCAGAATAATTACCTGATTGCCACCGCCGAGGCGTTTGCGGTCGGGCAGACGGCGGTGCCGCAATTTATTCGGGCGAGTATCTGCAATACGTCGGGAGATGACCAGCTGTTGCGGGCGGGGTTTGATGCGTTGGCGACGGCGTTGGGGCAGGGGGGAGGGAGGTTTCAGTTGTAGGCCTTGATCCTTGTGGTGAGCGGGCTTGCCCCGCGCGAGGCAAGCTCGCTCACCACAAGGTAATAGGCAGACAACATTATTTGAAGCGCCGCTCCACGCCCTTCTCCACCAGAATCTTCGCCGAAATCTCTTCCACCGAAAAATGCGTGGAATTGATGTGCGCAATATTCTCGCGACGGAACAGATTTTCTACTTCTCGCACTTCGAACTCGCACTGCGCATAGCTGGAATAGCGGCTGTTGGGCTTGCGTTCATTGCGGATCGCCGTCAGCCGATCCGGATCAATGGTCAGCCCGAACAGCTTGTGCGAATGCGCGCGCAGGGCGGCCGGCAGCGTCAAATGCTCCATGTCGTCCTCGGTCAGCGGATAGTTGGCCGCGCGGATGCCGAATTGCATGGCCATGTACAGACAGGTGGGCGTTTTGCCGCAGCGGGACACGCCCACCAGGATCAGGTCGGCCTTGTCGTAGTAGTGGGTGCGGGCGCCGTCGTCGTTGTCGAGGGCAAAGTTCACCGCCTCGATACGCTCCATATAGTTGGAGTTATGGCCAATGGAATGGGACTTTCCTACCGAGTACGACGAATGTTCACTCAGCTCTTGTTCCAGTGGCGCGAGGAACGTCGAGAAGATGTCGATCATGAAACCATTCGACGTTGCGAGAATCTCACGAATGTCTTGATTGACGATGGTGTCGAAAATGATCGGACGAAAACCGTCTTTTTCGGCCGCCAGATTGATTTGTTGTACCATGGCCCGCGCTTTATCCACGCTGTCGATGTACGGTCGCGTGAATTTGGCGAAGGTAATGTTTTCGAACTGCGCGAGCAGGCTTTGACCCAATGTTTCGGCTGTGATGCCGGTGCCGTCGGAGATAAAGAAAGCAGATCGTTTCATTTGAGCCCTGGGCCTTAAGCTGATGGCGAATCTTGGATATGATAGGCGCGATTTTGCCGTCCCGCAGTGGGCCGCATTCTCACTTATTTTCCAGGTCCAGGCCACAAGCGCTGGCACTCGCTCCTACTGAGCAGCTGGCGTCCTGAGCTTTTCCAACACAGTTAGTGGAGAGATCACCTTGGTAGAGTACGTAGTTTCCCTCGATAAGCTCGGCGTCCATGATGTAGAGCACGTGGGGGGCAAGAACGCATCCCTCGGCGAGATGATCAGTAATCTTGCAGGCGCTGGTGTGTCGGTGCCCGGTGGTTTCGCCACCACGGCCCAGGCTTACCGCGATTTCCTCGAACTGAGCGGCCTCAACGCTCAGATCCACGCCGCGCTGGACGCCCTGGACGTCGATGACGTCAATGCCCTGGCCAAGACAGGCGCCCAGATCCGCCAATGGATCATGGAAGCCGAGTTCCCCGAGAAGCTCAACGAAGAAATCCGCACCGCCTTCGCCGCGCTGTCGGCCGGTAACCCGGACGTCGCCGTTGCCGTACGCTCCTCTGCCACCGCCGAAGACTTGCCGGACGCTTCCTTCGCCGGCCAGCAAGAAACCTTCCTGAACATCCGCGGCGTTGAAAACGTGATCCGCGCGGCCAAGGAAGTGTTCGCCTCGCTGTTCAACGACCGCGCCATTTCCTACCGTGTGCACCAAGGTTTCGACCACAAGCTGGTGGCCCTGTCTGCCGGTGTGCAGCGCATGGTGCGTTCGGAAACCGGCACTGCTGGCGTGATGTTCACCCTCGATACCGAATCGGGCTTCCGTGACGTGGTGTTTATCACCGGCGCCTACGGCCTGGGCGAAACCGTCGTCCAAGGCGCGGTCAACCCCGACGAATTCTACGTACATAAACACACCCTTGAAGCCGGCCGCCCGGCCATCCTGCGCCGCAACCTGGGCAGCAAGGCCATCAAGATGATTTACGGCGACGAGGCCAAGGCCGGTCGCTCGGTGAAAACCGTTGAAGTCGACAAGGCCGAACGCGCGCGTTTCTGCCTGACCGACGCTGAAGTCAGCGAACTGGCCAAACAAGCGATGATCATCGAAAAGCATTACAAGTGCCCGATGGACATCGAGTGGGCCAAGGACGGTGACGACGGCAAGCTGTACATCGTGCAGGCCCGTCCGGAAACCGTGAAAAGCCGCACCTCGGCCAATGTCATGGAACGCTACCTGCTCAAAGAAACCGGCACCGTGCTGGTGGAAGGCCGTGCCATCGGCCAGCGCATCGGCGCCGGCAAGGTGCGGATCATCAAGGACGTGTCCGAAATGGACAAAGTCCAGCCAGGCGACGTGCTGGTATCCGACATGACCGACCCGGACTGGGAACCGGTGATGAAACGCGCCAGCGCCATTGTCACCAACCGTGGCGGGCGTACCTGCCACGCGGCGATCATCGCCCGTGAACTGGGGATCCCTGCGGTGGTGGGCTGCGGCAACGCGACCCAACTGCTCAAGGACGGCCAGGGCGTGACCGTGTCCTGCGCCGAAGGCGACACCGGTTTCATCTTTGAAGGCGAGCTGGGCTTCGATATCAAGCAGAACTCCATCGATGCCATGCCGGACTTGCCGTTCAAGATCATGATGAACGTCGGCAACCCGGACCGTGCCTTCGACTTCGCGCAGTTGCCGAACGCCGGCGTGGGCCTGGCCCGCCTGGAGTTCATCATCAACCGCATGATCGGCGTGCACCCCAAGGCTCTGTTGAACTACGACGGCCTGCCGTTGGATATCAAGGAAAGCGTCGACAAGCGTATCGCGGGCTACAACGACCCGGTGGGCTTCTACGTCGAGAAGCTGGTGGAAGGCATCAGCACCCTGGCGGCGGCGTTCTACCCGAAAAAGGTCATCGTGCGTCTGTCGGACTTCAAGTCCAACGAATACGCCAACCTGATCGGCGGCAAGCTTTACGAGCCGGAAGAAGAAAACCCGATGCTGGGCTTCCGTGGCGCCTCGCGCTACATCAGCGAAGCGTTCCGTGACTGCTTCGAACTCGAATGCCGCGCCCTCAAGCGCGTGCGCAATGAGATGGGCCTGACCAACGTCGAGATCATGGTGCCGTTCGTGCGCACCCTGGGCGAAGCGAGCCAGGTGGTGGACTTGCTGGCTGAGAACGGCCTGTCCCGTGGTGAGAACGGCCTGCGCGTGATCATGATGTGCGAGCTGCCGTCCAACGCCATCCTGGCCGAAGAATTCCTGGAGTTCTTCGACGGTTTCTCCATCGGCTCCAACGACCTGACCCAACTGACCCTGGGCCTGGACCGTGACTCCGGGATCATCGCTCACCTGTTTGACGAGCGAAATCCTGCGGTCAAGAAGCTGCTGGCCAACGCCATCCAGGCCTGCAACAAGGCCGGCAAGTACATCGGTATCTGCGGCCAAGGCCCTTCCGATCACCCGGACCTGGCCAAATGGCTGATGGAACAGGGCATCGAAAGCGTCTCGCTGAACCCCGATTCCGTGCTGGAAACCTGGTTCTTCCTGGCGGAAGGCCAAGCGTCCGCCTAAGATCGTCACGTCAAAAGTGCCGGTCACCCTTCGTGGGTGACCGGCATTCTTATCTGTACAGGGCGGGCATCCTCGCGGACGCCGCCCTTTTTTGTGCAAGAGCATTATGCAAAGCAGCAGCAACCTGTTTCCCGTCGCCCTGATCAGCGCTGAACGTCGTGGCGACCTGAGTGAAGACGTGTATCGCCTCAAACCCGGTAACAGCCCCGACGGCACCGTCGAGCTGGCGGTTACCCGTTTAGGCCTGGCCGACGTCCCGGAAAACCGGGGCATGCCAGTTATTTTATTGCACGGCAGTTTTTCCAACCGGCGCTTCTGGTATTCGCCCAAGGGGATCGGCCTGGGCGCTTACTTGGCGCGCGAGGGGTTTGATGTCTGGATCCCGGAAATGCGCGGTCATGGCCTGTCCAAGCGCAATCATGACTACGCCCGCAACCGCGTCGCTGACTATGCACGTTACGATTTGCCGGCCATCGGCGCATTCGTGCGTGAACAAAGCGAGCAGATTCCTCACTGGATTGGCCATTCCCTGGGTGGCACCAGCTTGGCAGCGGCGCTAGGCGGTCAGCACCTGGGCACGCCGGCCGTGGCTTCGGTGGCGCTGTTTGGTTGTCAGGTCAGTCGCACCCATTGGCCGTTGAAACTGCCGCCAGTGGAGTGGACCGGCCGCTTGCTGTTGAAGCGCTTTGGCGAAGTGTCCGGCTCGCGCCTGAAACGTGGCCCCGAGGACGAACCGGCGGGGGTGATGATCGAAGCCATGCGCTGGAATGGCCTGTTTGGTCGCTTTGGCGAAGGTAAAAACGATTGGTGGAAAGGCTTGGCAGAGGTCGATGTGCCGCTGTTGGCGGTCAGTGCAGCCGGGGATCATCAAGACCCCGACTGGGCCTGTCGCAAGCTGTTCGAGCAAGTCGGCTCCGAGCACCGTCAGTACCTGTGCCTGGGCCGACAGCAAGGCTTTACAGGGGATTTTGGGCATGTGGAAATGCTGGTGAGCAAAGCCGCCCAGGCCGAAGTGTGGCCATTGGTGGCGCAGTGGCTGAAAGATCCGCTCACACCATTGTCCGGTGCGCAGGCGCAGGTGTTGGCCACGGTTTGACGCAGCGCTCTGCCAAGGGCGTTTCGCTCGTGTGTGGTTGCGGCTAAGATATGACGCGTTAAACGCTTCTGGTCATATTCAGTCGCGCAGTGGCTATTGCGTTGCGGCGAGGCGAATGGGATGTTTCGCACCTGCTCTGGCTGGCGCTTCTTTCGAAAGACACCTCTTTGACGGAAAGGAATTTTTCAATGAACCATTACGTGACCCCCGATCTGTGCGACGCCTACCCGGACCTGGTGCAGGTGCTCGAACCGATGTTCAGCAACTTCGGCGGCCGGGATTCCTTCGGCGGCGAGATCGTCACCGTCAAATGCTTCGAAGATAACTCCCTGGTCAAGGAACAAGCCGATCAGCCGGGTGCCGGCAAGGTGCTGGTGGTCGACGGTGGCGGCTCCCTGCGTCGGGCGCTGCTGGGCGACATGATCGCCGAGAAAGCGGCGAAAAACGGTTGGGAAGGGCTGGTGATCTACGGTTGCATCCGCGATGTGGACGTCATTGCCCAGACCAATCTGGGTGTACAGGCCTTGGCCAGCCATCCGATGAAGACCGACAAGCGCGGTATTGGCGATTTGAACGTGGTTGTTACTTTCGCGGGTGTGACCTTTCGTCCGGGTGAATACATCTACGCCGATAACAATGGCGTGATCGTTTCTCCCAGCCCGCTGAAAATGCCCGAATAAGACAGGAGTAAGGATGTTCGAGGAAGAAAACGCGCAATGGGGCCTGGTGCATGCCCTGGTGCTGGACGGTAAAGGCGGTGCGCGTTCGATTGCCCGGACAGAGCTCGACGACTTGCAACTGCAGCCCCAGGAGAGCCTGTGGCTGCATTGGGATCGCAGCCATCCGCAAACCCAGACGTGGCTGCGCAAATCCAGCGGTTTGAGCGAATTTGCCTGTGACTTGTTGCTGGAAGAGAACACCCGTCCGCGCCTGTTGCCGCTGCCGGACTCGGAATTGCTGGTGTTCCTGCGCGGGGTCAACCTAAACCCCGGTGCGGAGCCGGAAGACATGGTCTCGGTACGCATCTTTGCTGCCGCCAGCCGCGTGATTTCCCTACGCCTGCGCCCGTTGCGCGCCACTGATGAACTGTTGGTGCAACTGGCGGACGGCAAGGGGCCTAAGACCGCGTCGGAACTCATCCTTTATATGGCGCAGTACCTGACCAATAAAGTGCAGGATCTGGTCTCCGACCTGTCTGAAATCGTCGATATCGAGGAAGAAAAACTCGATACCGACGAACGGTATACGCCGGAACATGGCAGCGTGTTGCAGATCCGTCGACGAGCGGCTGGGCTGAAGCGATTTTTGGCGCCGCAGCGGGATATTTTTGCCCAGCTCACGCGAATCAAATTGCCGTGGTTCTGTGACGACGATGCCGACTACTGGAACGAATTGAACAACAGCCTGACCCGCTACCTGGAAGAACTCGAATTGACCCGGGAGCGCGTGGGGCTTGTGCTGGAGGCCGAAGACCGGCGTTTGAGCGTGCGTATGAACCGCACCATGTATCGCTTCGGGATCATCACCGGAATCTTTCTTCCGATGAGTTTTTTGACTGGTCTGCTGGGGATCAATGTGGGCGGTATTCCGTTCTCCGCCAGCCCCTATGGATTCATGGTGGCATGCCTGTTAATGGTCTCGGTTGCACTCGGACAATGGTGGCTTTTTCGACGATTGCGCTGGGTTTGAGCTGAATATGACCTGAACGTACGTACGGTCCTATGTGACCTCAAGAATTTTACCCTCGTCTTTTAAATCACTTGCGAGAGGTCTTTATGCACGATCCGTTCGAACAGTCTTTGCGTGACATGCTCAATGCCTCGCCGTCCAACCGCGACGACGATGCCTGCCTGGGCCGCGTGTTGAAAACCGCCAACCGTCAGGTCGGTGCGGGTGACCTGTTCGGTCTGCTCGGCCGCTGGCTGCCGGCGTTGATGATGGCCCTGAACAACGGTTCGGCCCATGTATCGCCGGTTTCCCGTCGTAAACCTCTTGCTCGCACTGCTGATAAGGCTGATTGAATATGGAACTTGATCTCTGGACTCAGAGCCTGGTCACCGCGATGACCGCATTGTGGACCAAGGTGGCGAACTTCATTCCCAACTTGTTTGGTGCCCTGGTCCTGGTATTGCTGGGCTTTGTCGTGGCCAAGCTGCTCGACACCCTGCTGTCCAAACTGCTCGCAAAACTGGGCCTCGATCGCCTGATGGCGGGCACCGGACTGACCAAGCTGCTGGGGCGTGCCGGGCTGCAAGTGCCGATCTCTACCTTGATTGGCAAGATCGTTTATTGGTTTGTTTTGCTGATTTTTCTGGTTTCTGCGGCTCAATCCCTTGGACTTGAGCGAGTTTCAGCTACGCTCGACATGCTGGCGCTGTATTTGCCGAAGGTTTTTGGCGGCGCGCTGGTGCTGCTGGTAGGCGTTTTGCTGGCGCAACTGGCCAATGGGCTGGTGCGCGGTGCCGCTGAAGGCGTGGGGCTGGACTATGCTGCGGGCCTGGGGAGAATTGCCCAGGGCCTGGTGATTATCATCAGTATTTCGGTCGCGATCAGCCAGTTAGAGGTCAAGACTGACCTGCTCAACCATGTGATTGTGATTGTTTTGATTACCGTTGGTCTGGCCGTTGCGCTGGCCATGGGCTTGGGAAGCCGGGAAATTGCCGGTCAGATTCTTGCGGGAATCTACGTGCGTGAGTTGTATCAAGTGGGGCAACAGGTGCGTGTGGGCGAGGTCGAAGGGCAAATCGAGGAGATCGGCACAGTCAAGACGACGGTGCTGACCGATGACGGCGACCTGGTGTCGCTGTCCAATCGGATTCTCCTGGAACAGCAGGTCAGTAGCCGCTAATCCGGCAAACCCTGCTAATGTACGCCGCCGCTGGCCCGGCTGACCGGGTTGTGGCGGACATTGACCTGACTGTCGGCACGACTTGTTTTGAATAAAGCCCAAACGCTGTCCACGCGCTATGACCCCCGTGAGCTCTCTGATGAGGAGTTGGTCGCGCGCGCACACACGGAGCTGTTTCACGTAACTCGCGCGTACGAAGAATTGATGCGCAGATATCAACGCACTCTGTTCAACGTTTGTTCAAGGTATTTAGGGAACGATAGAGATGCGGATGATGTCTGTCAGGAAGTGATGCTCAAGGTGCTGTACGGCCTGAAGAACTTCGAGGGAAAATCGAAGTTCAAGACGTGGCTATACAGCATCACGTACAACGAGTGCATCACGCAGTATCGGAAGGAACGGCGAAAGCGTCGCTTGATGGACGCGTTGAGTCTGGACCCCCTTGAGGAAGCGTCTGAAGAGAAGGCGCCGGCACCCGAGGAGAAGGGCGGACTTGATCGCTGGTTGGTGTATGTGAACCCGATTGACCGGGAAATTCTGGTGCTACGATTTGTCGCAGAGCTGGAATTTCAGGAAATCGCTGACATCATGCACATGGGTTTGAGTGCTACAAAAATGCGTTACAAACGTGCTCTTGATAAATTACGTGAGAAATTTGCGGGCGAGACTGAAACTTAGTGCGTGGCAAATATCTCTTACGTGTAGGCAAGTTCTGTTAGACTTGTCGCCGAGTTGTCCCCCGGTTTGTGGGACTGCTTTACAATCACCAGATGGGGATTTAACGGATGAAACTGAAAAACACCTTGGGCTTGGCCATTGGTTCTCTTATTGCCGCTACTTCTTTCGGCGTTCTGGCACAAGGCCAAGGCGCAGTTGAAGGCGAGCTGTTCTACAAGAAGCAGTACAACGATAGCGTCAAGCACATCGAAGACGGCTTCAATCCTGGCGCTCGCATCGGTTACTTCCTGACCGACGACCTGTCCTTGAACCTGTCCTACGACAAGACCAACCACACCCGTTCGAACGACGGTACTGGTAACCAGAAGATCAAAGGCGATACCGGCAGCCTGGTTGCCCAGTATCACTTCGGTCAAGCTGGCGTAGACAGCCTGCGTCCATACGTTGAAGGCGGTTTCGGCCACCAGAGCCGTACTAACGTTCAAGCTGACGGCCACAGCGGTCGCGACCAGACTACCTTCGCTACCGTTGGTACTGGCGTGAAGTACTACTTCACCAACAACCTGTACGCTCGTGCCGGTGTTGAAGCTGACTACGGTCTGGACAACGGCAAGTGGGACTACTCCGCACTGGTCGGCCTGGGCGTAAACTTCGGCGGTAACGCTGGCGCAGTTGCTCCAGCTCCTACCCCAGCACCAGCTCCAGAGCCAACTCCAGAGCCAGAAGCTCCAGTTGCTCAGGTTGTTCGTGTTGAGCTGGACGTTAAGTTCGACTTCGACAAGTCGGTTGTTAAGCCTAACAGCTACGGCGACGTTAAAAACCTGGCCGACTTCATGGCTCAGTACCCAGCTACCAACGTAGAAGTTGCTGGTCACACTGACTCCGTCGGTCCAGACGCTTACAACCAGAAGCTGTCCCAGCGTCGTGCTGACGCTGTTAAGCAAGTCCTGGTTAAAGACGGCGTTGCTCCTAGCCGCATCACCGCGGTAGGTTACGGCGAATCCCGCCCAGTTGCTGACAACGCAACTGAAGCTGGTCGTGCTGTTAACCGTCGCGTAGAAGCGTCGGTAGAAGCTCAAGCTCAGTAATTACTGAGTGGTAGAAAAAAGCCCGGCTTAGGCCGGGCTTTTTTTCGCCTGGAATTTGCCTCAGGCAGTAGCTGCTGCGAGGTATGCGGCCTGTTCGCTGCCGGCGACACGGCCGATCACCAGGATTGCCGGGCTCTTCAAGGCAAATGCCTGTGCATCTTCATGCATACGCCATAGTTCGCTGCGGCATTCCCTTTGCTGGGGCAGCGATGCATTCTCGATCATCGCCACCGGCATATCCGCCGCCATTCCGCCGTCGAGCAGTTGCTGGCGGATTTCCTCCAGTTTCGCCACGCCCATGTACACCACCAACGTAGTCCCGCCCTCGGCCAGGGCGCGCCAATTCAGGCGGCTGTCGTCCTGGGTATGCGCCGTGACCAAGGTCACGCCACGACTCACCCCACGCAACGTCAACGGCACCGCGCAATTCGTCGCGCCCGCCAGGCCTGCGGTAATACCGTTGACCAATTCCACCTCGACACCCTGTTCACGCAGCCACATCGCCTCTTCGCCGCCGCGTCCGAAAATGCACGGGTCGCCGCCTTTGAGCCGCACCACGCATTTGCCCTGGCGCGCATAGCGCAGCATCAGGCGGTGGATAAAGTCCTGCGGGGTCGACCGGCAGCCGCCGCGTTTGCCCACTGTGACCACGCGCGCGTCCGCGCAATGTTCCAGCACTGCCGGGTTGACCAAGTCATCGATCAGCACCACATCGGCCTCACGCAGGGCGCGTACCGCCTTGAGGGTCAGCAGTTCCGGGTCACCCGGACCCGCGCCTACCAGCCAGACTTTTGCATTCATAGGGTGTTCCTCGTCCAGGGATGACGTCAGCGGTGAAAGAGTGAGTACAACAGCACCAGATTGATCAATAACGAGAGCAGCGCCAGCGTGCGCCAGACCTTCATGGGCTCCCGCTCCAGCAAAGGCCGGGGGCGAATGCTCATTTCCTGGCGGTCAGCCTGTTCCAGTACGCGCAACCACTCTTCGGCGGTTTCATAGCGATGGGCGGGTTGGGCCGCCACGGCCCGTTCCAGGCTGAGGGGCAGCCAATCCGGCAGGTCGGGACGGTAGCGGCTGGCGCTGACAGGCTGAGTAAACCGGGGCCGTTGGAAGGCCTCGATTTCGCCGTAGGGGTAATGTCCGGTCAGCAGGTAATACAAGGTAACGCCGACGCCGTATAAATCCTGTTGGGCCGTAGGACGCTCGCCGTTGAAGGCTTCAGGTGCAATAAAGCTGGGCGTGCCTGGCAGCGCATGAGCGCCGTCTTCCGACAGGCCTGGGCAATACGCCAGGCCGAAATCCAGCACTCGCAACTCTCCGTCGTCTCCCAGCAGCAGGTTTTCCGGCTTGATATCGCGGTGCAGGATCTGCCGCCGATGCAGCATGCCCACAGCCCGCAGCAGACGCTCGGCAATCGACTGCCATTGCGCCAAGGGCAAAGGGCCTTGATGTAGGAACAGTTCGGCCAGGGTCTGGCCGGAATATTCACGCATCACGTAGTACAAATGCTGGCGCCCGCTGCCGGCATGGACTTCAGGGAATGCCCGCCCCGCAACCCGACGCAGAAACCATTCCTCCGACAGCAAGGCTTGGCCGGCATCGTGATCGTCGTCACGGCTCAACGGCAGGGTTTTCAACAGCCAGGGTTGTTGCTGGGCATCGCGCACCCGGTAAAGCAGTGACTGCCGGCTTTGCGCCAACACGCTCTCCACCTGCCAGCCTTCAAAGTGCTGCCCGGCTTTCAACAGCGGTGGCAGTGGCCATTGCTGCAACTGTACCAGCGCATCGCCGAGCGTGGCTGCGCCGAGGGCGTCGACACGTACCAACAGCGCGCTGGCATTGTCCTGGCTACCCGCAAGGTGTGCGGCGTTGACTAGGGTGTTGACCGCCACATCCAGGTTGGTTTGTTCGCGCAAAATCGCCTGGATACTGTGATCGCCCAGCGTTGCCCACACGCCATCACTGAGCAGTAGGAAACATTCGCCTTCACGCAACTGGCCATCGAGAAAATCCACCACCAGATGTTGATCCAGGCCAAGGGCGCGCTTGAGCACATGCTGCATGCCCGGTTGCTCCCAGACGTGATCCTCGGTGATGCGCTGCAATTGGCCGTCGAGCCAACGATACGCTCGGCAATCGCCGACATGCGCCAGGGTGAAGCGCTGGCCGCGAAACACCAGCGCACTCAGGGTGGTCAACAGAGGCTGACCACCACCATTGGCTTGCAACCAGCGATTCTGTGCCAGCAGCAAACGCTCCAGGGCCTGAGCCACGCCCCAGGTTTGCGGCGTGGCGTAGTAATCCAGGGCGAGGGCCTGCAAGGTCGAGCGCGCGGCCAGGCCGCCGTCGGCGCACTGGCTCACGCCGTCGGCGATGGCGCACAGGTAGCCCTTGCTCGCCGCCAGTTCGGCCACGGGTGTGACCACCCGCAACGCGTCCTGGTTTTCCGCCCGGGGGCCAATGGCACTGGCTTGGGCGACGCTCAGTTGCAGGCTCATCAGACCCGCGCAGCCGTCACGGCAGCCGAGCCCCAGGTGGTTCTCCAGCGACGCTTCACGCCGTGCAGGCCGAACCAGGCCAATACGCCCAGGCTGGCGAACAACCACAACGCCATCTGATAGCTGCCGGTACTTTGTTTGATCGCGCCCATGCCGGCTGCCAGGGCAAAGCCGCCGATACCGCCAGCCATGCCGATCAGGCCGGTCATCACGCCGATCTCACGGCGGAAACGCTGCGGCACCAATTGGAACACTGCGCCATTTCCTGCGCCGAGACCCAGCATGGTGCAGACGAAAAGCGCCAGCGCTGCGTAGGAACTCGGCAGGTTGAAACCCACCGCCGCGATGCAGATCGCCGCCACGCTGTACATGCCCAGCAAGGTTCGAATCCCGCCGAAGCGATCCGCCAACGCGCCACCCAGCGGGCGCATCAGGCTGCCGCCGAACACGCAGGCGGCGGTGTAGTAGCCGGCTGTCACCGGGCTCAGGCCGTATTGGTCATTGAAATAGCCGGGCAGGGCGCTTGCCAGGCCGATAAAGCCGCCGAAGGTCACGCTGTAGAAAAACATGAACCACCAACTGTCCCGGTCACCCAGGGCCTTGAAGTAGTCGGCCATGGACTTGGCCTTCGGGCGTTCCGGGGCATTGCGTGCCAGCCAGGCAAAGACGATCAGGGTCAGCACCAGGGGGATCAGCGCGAAGCCGAACACGTTGCTCCAGCCAAAGGCGGCCGCCAATACCGGTGCCAGCAACGCGGCGAACACTGTGCCGGAGTTACCCGCACCGGCGATACCCATCGCCTTGCCCTGATGTTCAGCCGGGTACCACTGGGAGGCCAGTGGCAGCGCGACGGCAAACGATGCACCGGCCATGCCGAGGAACACACCCAGCAACAGCGCTTGTTCGTAGCTATGGATCCCGAGTTTCCAGGCGCCGAACAGGGCGCAAATCACAATCACCTGGCCAATCAGGCCTGCCGTCTTGGGCGACAACTTGTCCGCCAGCATACCCATCAAAAAGCGCAAAATCGCACCCGCTAGGATCGGCGTTGCGACCATCAGGCCACGCTGCTGAGTGGTCAGGTGCAGGTCGGCGGCAATCTGTATCGCCAAGGGGCCCAGCAGGTACCAGACCATGAAGCTCAGGTCGAAATACAGGAACGCGGCAAACAAGGTCGGGGTGTGCCCGGATTTCCAGAAGCTTGATTTCATCACGCACCTCAACGGTTGGGAGTCTTGTAAGAAGGCCAAAACGAAAAAACGCCGCCACCGGGTTCGCGAGGGCAAACCGGGTGTGCGACGTCTTTGTCGGGGAGGGGCAACCGCCGTTGGCTACCTGTGGTGAATGCTTAGCAAGAGCTGCGCCAAATCAGCCGAGCAACTCGCTCATGGCGATAATCTGCTCCGCCACCTGGATCAGCTTCTGCTGGCGGCTCATGGCCTGGCGGCGCATCAGGGTGTAGGCCTCTTCCTCGTTGCAGTCCTTCATTTTCATCAGCATGCCCTTGGCCAACTCGATACGTTTGCGCTCGGCCAACTGCTGGTCGCGGGCTTGAAGCTGCGCGCGCAAGGCCTGATCGCTTTCGAAGCGGGCCATGGCCACATCAAGGATCGGCTGCAGGCGCTGGGCCTGGATGCCTTCGACGATGTAGGCGCTGACGCCGGACTTGATCGCCTGGCGCATCACGTTCGGGTCGTGTTCGTCGGTGAACATCACGATGGGCCGGGGTTGGTCACGGCTGACCAGCACCACTTGCTCCATCACATCGCGCCCCGGTGACTCGGTATCGATCAAGATCACATCCGGGCGCACCGTTTCGACGCGTGCGGGCAGGTCAATGGTCAGGCCGGACTCGTCGATCACGTCAAAACCGGCTTCGATCAGCGCAGTCTTGAGTCGGCCTACCTTGCGTGGGGTGTCGTTGATCAGCAGGATTCGCAACATGGAGGTCCTCCTGTCAGCGCAAGGCTTGGCGGTGGGTCGGATCGGCCAGCGCATGCAGCCGGAAGCTGCGGGCATAGCCGGCGGGGTCGGAACCGTCCCAGATTTTGCCGTCGATCAGTTGGCTGCTGCGCATGTCCTGGTCGTTCGTGGCGATCCCCAGTCCATCGGCGGCCTGGCGATACAGCGCCAGTTGCTGCACCTGGCGCGCAACACCGAGGTAGTCGGGGTCTTCGCGCAACAGACCCCAGCGCCGGAACTGGGTCATGAACCACATGCCGTCAGAGAGGTAGGGGAGGTTGACCTCGCCGTCGGCAAAAAAACGCAGCGCGTGGGGATCCTGCCACTGATTGCCCAGGCCGTCGTCATAGATCCCCAGCAGGCGCGGCTCGATGCAGTCGAGCGGGGCATCGAGGTATTCGCGGCCACTGAGCAGTTGTGCGGTGGAGCGGCGGTTTTCGCGGCTTTCTTCGATAAACCGACTGGCTTCCAGGATTGCCCTCACCAGCACGCGGGCCGTGTTCGGGTTTTGATCCACGAACGCCTGGGTGCAGCCGAGCACCTTTTCCGGATGATCCGGCCAGATAGCCTGGGTCGTCGCCAGGGTAAACCCTTGGTTCTGTTTGACCGCGCTGGCGCACCAGGGCTCGCCGACGCAAAACCCATCGATGCGCCCGGCTTGCAGGTGCGCAACCATTTGCGGTGGTGGGACCACTACGCTGTCCACATCCTGTAATGGATGAATGCCCTGGCTTGCCAGCCAGTAATACAGCCACATCGCATGGGTGCCTGTGGGAAATGTCTGGGCGAAGGTCAGTTTTGTTCGGCTTTGGTGCACGTGGCGATCCAGTGCCTCAGGAGTGATCACCCCCTGTTGTTGCAAACCGTGGGACAGGTTGATGCTTTGGCCGTTCTGGTTGAGCCCCATCAGCACGGCCATGTCGGTGGGCGCGACACCACCGATACCCAGGTGCACGGCGTAGATCAGCCCGTACAGGCTGTGGGCGGCGTCCAGTTCGCCGCTGACCAGTTTGTCGCGCAGGTTGGCCCAGGACGATTGGCGCTTGAGGTTCAAGGTCAGGCCATAGGGTTGCGCGAAGCCCTGGGTGGCCGCCACCACCATCGAGGCGCAGTCACTCAAGGCCATGAAGCCCAGGTCGAGGCTGCCTTTTTCCGGTGCATCACTGCCGTTGACCCAGGCCAGCGGGTCGTTCATCGGGCTGTTGCCCACCGAATCGTTCATCTACACCTACCTTTTCTTCCAAAAAAAAGCGTCGTTCCCTCAGATGGCGATGTAAGCCAATGCGGGTAACGACGCCTTTGTCCGTAAGCTCGCTCCGCCTTTGGTGCGTGCTCTGATACAGAGTTCATAGCAAGGCACATGCCACGGCCGAGTGGACCTGGAGACTCATCAACTTTCCATCAAGATTGAAAGCGGGCGGGCTCTCAGTATGGCGACTCTCCCACTGCCAGACCGCCGAGGAACGCCCACGGTGTACGCCGAAGTCCCAGCAACGATGCCTCGCCTCTGGCTATACCGTCGACTGTTGTTTGTCGCGCTGCTCTTGATCAACACGCGGGCCTGGGGCGAGCTTTACCAAGCGCAGGACCAAAGCCTGCATACCGTGTTCACTGCGCTGTCGGTGCCACTTGGGTTGCCCATCGTTGTGAGTCGCGAAGTCGCACGCAAACGCCTCAGCGCAGCACTGGATTTCGATGCGCCACAACAGGCCCTGGAGGCGCTTGCACTTGAGCAAGGGTTGATCTGGTACAGCGACGGGCAAGCGCTGCATGTCTATGACGCAGGCGAAGAAAAAAGTTCTGCGGTGACCTTGCGGCATATCTCGGTCGACAGGCTACGTAGCCTGATGCGCCGCTCCGGCCTCGATGAATCACGTTATCCATTGCGTGAAAGTGGAGCGCGCACGTTCTATGTGTCCGGCCCACCGAATTATATCGACCAGGTACTGCGCCTGGCTCAGTTGATGGACCGCAAAAGGGCTGACTTGCGAGTGGGCGCTCAGTCCTTTGCCGTCGTCCAAGTGCTCAATACCGATGTGGTGGATCGACAGTACGGCACGCGCGACAACCCGGTCACCGTGCCGGGGATGGCGACGATGATCGAGACCCTGTTGGCCAGCGAGCAAAAGGGGTTGCTCTCGGACAAGAGCCTGGGCGTGATCGCGTACCCGGACAGCAACAGCCTGTTGATCAAGGGCAAGCCGGCCCAAGTGAGTTTCATCCAGAAACTGGTGGCGGAACTCGACGTGCCCAAGCGAGCGATCGAGGTCTCGCTGTGGCTGGTGGATGTTGAACGCGATGAATTGAAGAAACTGGGCCTGGACTCGGATGAAGAACCGAAGGCGTCGACCACGCGAGTCTTGGCCCCCTTGGACGATAGCCTCCTCATGGCAAAGGTCGCTGCATTGGAGCGTCGCCGACGAGCGAAGGTGGCGACGTTGCCGGTGATTCTCACCCAGGAGAATGTGCCGGCGGTGTTCCAGGACAACCACACGTTTTACATGCCGCCCCGCGGAGACAATCGCGCCGACTGGAAACCGCTGCGTTATGGCACCCAGGTCAGCGTGCTGCCACGTTTTGCGCAGGGTAACCAGATTGAAATGCGCCTTGAGGTGGACGAAGGGCGCCAGATGAGTGAGGCGGGGCAGCGTGAAAAAAACGCGGCGGTGGGGCGGGTGGGTATCAACAGCGTGGTCCGAGTGCCTCAGGGCAGACGCCTATGGCTGGGTGCGTTTCAGCGGGAATCTGAAGGGCGGGGGGCAGGTCGTCCAGCCCAAGTACGCCTGTTTGTGATCCAGGCCAGGGCGGTGGGCAGCGAGTTGAAGGGGTTGGAAGAGGCAGGAGGGCCACCACCCCTGACTGCGGCGCAATACGAGCGTGTCCAGCGTGCATTTGTGCGACCGCAGCGCGATGTCTCACCGTAAACAAGGTGTTAACTCATGCATCTGGAAATTCTTCTACAGGAACAACTGATCAGCCGCAGGCGGCTGGCTGCCTTTGCGCCCGGAAAGGTGTTGCCGCTGATGCCGGAGATCATCCATTGCGTGGAGGTTCGGGTGAATGGGCAATTGTTGGCGTTGGGCGAGTTGGTGCAATTGGAAGACCGGCTAGGGGTTGAGTTGCATGAGGTATATCAGGCGTGGCTGCCTGTCGAAGAGGGATAGCGAAACGTCTTACAGCATGTTTTCAAAAGCCGCTGGATATATGGGTTTTTTCCTAGCGTGAGTCGTGAGCCGGTTTTTTATAGTCGTGACATGGGCACATGAGTCAGTGATTGAAATGAGGACGTCAATGTCAGCAGTTGGATGCCGAGGTAACCATGGCCGTCATGGATGATGGAGGGACGGCGGTTTCCCTGGTGTTTGCGCGTTGGACCCTGCATGACCACGGTCGCCTGACGGGCGAGGGGTCGGATGTCCAGTTACCCCCTAAGGAGTGGCAAGTATTACGGCTGCTGTTGGTCTCTGATGGTACGTTGATGACCAAGGATCGCTTGCTCGAACTGGGCTGGCCGCAGGGAGAGGTTGCCGAGGAGTCGTTGACGCGCTGCATCTACTCGCTGCGTAAATACCTCGGTGCCGATAAGGGGTTTATCAAGACGATCTACGGTCGGGGATATCGTTTTACCTGTCCGGTGAGCACGGTGTCGGGGCGTGCGCAACAGGTGTGTTCGGCCTGCGGCCAAGTCAGCCAGGGGTTGTTGAAGCGTGGTTAGGTTGTGGAGCACGGGCTGGGTGTTGGGTGCCATGATGGTCAGTCAGCAAGCGTTGGCCTACTGTTGGAAAGAGGCCGCGACGCAATACAACATCGAGCCGGAGTTGCTGCAAGCGATCGCGGTCGTGGAATCGGGTAATCGTGCGCAAGCGATGAATCATGCCAACCGTAATGGCACCCGAGACATCGGCCTGATGCAGATCAACAGCATTCATCTGCCACGCTTGCTCAAGCAGGGCATTACCGAGGATCGCTTGATCAATGAGCCCTGCCTGTCGGTTGAGGTGGGGGCTTCGATCCTGGCCGAGTTCATCCAGCGCTTTGGCTACAACTGGACGGCAGTGGGTTCCTACAACGTGGGGACAGGCACCGGGCCCGAGCGCGAGGCGTTGCGCATGCAGTATGCGCAGAAAATATGGGCGTATTACGAGCAGTTGGTCGCGCACCGTTACTGACGATTGAGGTTCACGCCTCGCGCGCTACCTGTCACCCCGGCTATAATCGCCGCCACCTTTCGCCGCCACCGAGTCTAGCCCGCCCATGTATACCCTGGCCCGCCAGCTGTTGTTCAAACTTTCCCCGGAAACTTCCCACGATCTGTCCCTGGACCTGATCGGTGCCGGTGGACGCCTGGGGCTCAATGGCCTGGTATGCAAGGCACCGGCGAAAATGCCGGTCTCGGTGATGGGGCTCGACTTCCCCAACCCGGTCGGGCTGGCGGCCGGTCTGGATAAAAACGGTGCGGCCATCGATGGCTTTGCGCAGTTGGGTTTCGGTTTCGTCGAAATCGGCACCGTGACCCCACGACCACAGCCGGGCAACCCCAAGCCGCGCATCTTCCGCCTGCCGGAAGCCGAGGCGATCATCAACCGTATGGGCTTCAACAACCTGGGCGTTGATCATCTGCTGTCGCGGGTTCAGGCGGCGAAGTACAAGGGCATCCTCGGTATCAATATCGGCAAGAACTTCGATACGCCGGTCGAGCGTGCCGTCGATGATTACTTGATCTGCCTGGACAAGGTTTACGCCCACGCCAGCTATGTCACGGTCAACGTCAGTTCGCCCAACACCCCGGGCCTGCGCAGCCTGCAGTTCGGTGATTCCCTCAAGCAATTGCTCGAAGCCCTGCGCCAGCGCCAGGAAGACCTGGCCGTGCGCCATGGCAAGCGCGTGCCGCTGGCGATCAAGATTGCCCCGGACATGAGCGACGAAGAAACCGTATTGGTCGCCCAAGCCCTGGTGGACGCTGGCATGGACGCGGTGATCGCGACCAACACCACCCTCAGCCGCGTAGGTGTCGAAGGCTTGGCCCATGGTGACGAGGCGGGTGGCCTGTCGGGCGCGCCGGTGCGTGAGCAGAGCACCCATATCGTCAAGGTGCTGGCCGCCGAGCTGGCTGGACGTTTGCCGATCATCGCCGCAGGAGGCGTCACCGAAGGCAAGCACGCTGCCGAGAAGATCGCCGCGGGTGCCAGCCTGGTGCAGTTGTACTCTGGGTTTATCTACAAGGGCCCGGCGTTGATCCGCCAGTCGGTGGACGCGATCGCAGCATTACCGAAACAGTAGGAGTCCGGCTTGCCGGCGATGGTGTATCCAAGATCAACGTCGATTCCTAAGGCCTCATCGCCCGCAAGCCGGCTCCTACAGGCCCATTAAAAAGGGCTCCATTAAGGAGCCCCCTGGGCCGAAGCCCGCCGCCCGGATAGGACGTGCGTGGTTAAGTCGTTACATCTTCATCGGTGGTGATGTCGGAATGAGTTGCCCTTGATTAGCCGACGGCGTGAAGTTCGTTGAGTCTGTGGATTCCCGCAGTGCCAGTCATACCGTCCCAGTTGTCGCCGCGTCCTTCTCGCCAGCCGTTGATCCAGGCTTGGCGTACCGACGGTAGAGTAAATGGGCAAAGCTCACGGGATTTGCCATGAACGCCATATTGATATCCGCGTAAAAATGCTCTTTCCAACGGATCACGCTTAAGTCTTCTCATAGGGTGTTTCCCTCACTTGTTGACTGTCTTGATATCCTTCGGCCCCGCGTAGGGCCGGGCAGAGTTTTTCTGCCGTTGGTGGGCTCGCTGCCGGCGTGGCGAGCCTGTGTGTCGGCGTCGTTACGGCGCCAACCTGTGTTGAGTTCTAACCAATAGGTCACATGGATTCAATGATCGTTTTGTCATAAGCACGTAACGATAACGATGCTATAGCCATAAGCTGGGATGGCTTTTCGCCCCATTTATCTGGCAAAGCCAGCTATGATGCACCCTGCAAAGAGGATGGGTTTAATCCTTTAGTGAGAATGTCCGCTCGTTGCAGTCGGTTATTATTCGACGAAGGGTCGGAATATTTCTTTTTGTTACAGCTAATTGTTTATCTGCCCCGTCAATAAAGGCCCAAGGGCCTGTCGGACGGGGTGGGACGGCACATTCGTGCCCCGCGAGCACTCTTCAAGAAAAGTGCTTGATTGAAAACCGAGCCGGCGATGCGTCGCCCGTTCATTTATTGCTGAAAAGCCTGGAATGCCCCATGTCGGACCGTTTTGAACTCTTCCTCACCTGCCCCAAGGGCCTCGAAGGCCTGCTGATCGAGGAAGCCGTCGGGCTTGGCCTTGAGGAAGCCCGCGAGCACACCTCGGCCGTGCGCGGTATGGCCGACATGGAAACCGCTTACCGCCTGTGCCTCTGGTCGCGCCTGGCCAACCGCGTGCTGCTGGTGCTCAAGCGCTTCCCGATGAAGGACGCCGAAGACCTTTACCACGGCGTGCTGGACATCGAGTGGGCCGACCACATGGTGCCGGACGGCACCCTGGCCGTTGAGTTCAGTGGTCACGGATCGGGCATCGACAACACCCACTTCGGCGCGCTGAAGGTCAAGGATGCGATCGTCGACAAGCTGCGCACCCCGACTGGCGAACGCCCGTCCATCGACAAGATCAACCCGGACCTGCGCATCCACCTGCGCCTGGACCGTGGCGAAGCCATCCTGTCCCTCGACCTGTCCGGCCACAGCCTGCACCAGCGCGGTTACCGTCTGCAGCAGGGCGCGGCACCGTTGAAGGAAAACCTGGCCGCCGCGATCCTGATCCGTGCCGGCTGGCCGCGCATTGCGGCTGAAGGCGGCGCGCTGAGCGACCCGATGTGCGGCGTGGGCACCTTCCTGGTGGAAGGCGCGATGATCGCTGCCGACATGGCGCCCAACCTGAATCGCGAACTGTGGGGCTTCACCACCTGGCTGGGTCACGTCCCGGCGCTGTGGAAGAAGCTGCACACAGAAGCTACTGAACGTGCCGCCATCGGCATGAACAAGCCGCCACTGTGGATCCGAGGCTACGAAGCCGACCCACGGTTGATCCAACCCGCGCGCAACAACATCGAACGCGCAGGCCTGAGCCATTGGATCAAGGTGTACCAGGGCGAAGTCGGCACTTTCGAGCCGCGTCCGGACCAGAACCAGAAAGGCCTGGTCATCTGCAACCCGCCGTACGGCGAGCGTCTGGGTGACGAAGCCAGCCTGTTGTACCTCTACCAGAACCTCGGCGAGCGTCTGCGCCAGGCCTGCATGGGCTGGGAAGCGGCGGTGTTCACCGGTGCGCCGGACCTGGGCAAGCGCATGGGTATCCGCAGCCACAAACAGTATTCGTTCTGGAACGGCGCGTTGCCGTGCAAGCTGTTGCTGATCAAAGTCAATCCGGACCAGTTCGTCACCGGCGAGCGTCGTACCCCGGAACAGCGTCAGGCTGAGCGTGAGCAAGCCGCTTACGATCAAGCCCCGGCTGAGCCGCAAGAGCGCCAGTACAACAAGAACGGCAACCCGATCAAACCCGCTCCGGCCCCGGTGGTCGAGCAGGCGCGCCTGAGCGAAGGCGGGCAGATGTTCGCCAACCGCCTGCAGAAGAACCTCAAGTTGCTGGGCAAGTGGGCCAAGCGCGAAGGCGTGGATTGCTACCGTGTGTACGATGCCGACATGCCGGAATACTCCATGGCAATCGACCTGTACCACGACTGGGTCCACGTGCAGGAGTACGCTGCGCCGAAATCCATCGACCCGGAAAAAGCCTCCGCGCGTATGTTCGATGCGCTGGCGGCGATTCCCCAGGCGCTGAACATCGACAAGAGCCGCGTGGTGGTCAAGCGTCGCGAGCGTCAGAGCGGCACCAAGCAGTACGAGCGCCAGAGCGCCCAGGGTAAGTTCACCGAAGTCAGCGAAGGCGGCGTGAAGTTGCTGGTCAACCTCACCGACTACCTGGACACCGGCCTGTTTCTCGACCACCGCCCAATGCGCCTGCGCATCCAGAAAGAAGCCGCCGGCAAGCGCTTCCTCAACCTGTATTGCTACACCGCCACCGCCAGTGTGCACGCGGCCAAAGGCGGCGCGCGCAGCACCACCAGCGTCGATCTGTCCAAGACCTATCTGGACTGGGCGCGTCGCAACTTCTCCCTCAACGGTTTTTCCGACAAGAACCGCCTGGAGCAGGGTGATGTGATGGCGTGGCTGGAGGCCAGCCGCGATGAGTTCGACCTGATCTTCATCGACCCGCCGACCTTCTCCAACTCCAAGCGCATGGAAGGCATCTTCGACGTGCAGCGCGACCACGTGCAGTTGCTCGACCTGGCCATGGCGCGCCTGGCACCGGGCGGCGTACTGTATTTCTCGAACAACTTCCGCAAGTTCGCGCTGGAGGACAACCTCAGCGAACGTTATGCGGTCGAGGAAATCAGCGACAAGACCATCGACCCGGATTTTGCGCGCAACGCGAAGATCCATCGGGCGTGGAAAATCACCGCACGCTGATCGCTGCACCAAAAAGCCGCAAGCCTGGATTATTCCGGGCTTGCGGCTTTTTTACGCTGGTCAAACACAGGGCCGATGGCTATAACTTAAGGCCTAGCCAAAGTGACACCCCCCGCACGCTGGCGTTGTGAGTGTTGCCTATGCCGTTGCAAGCCGTACGCCCGAAAATCCTAGGCTTTATCAGTGAGCAGGCGTCGGCTTGGCTGGTGGCATTGGTAGTGTTACTGGCAGGGTTTGCCTTGACGGCGGTTGTCGCCTGGGCGGCCGCCGACCTCTATCAGCAACAGGTGCGCCAGCGCTTTCAATTGCTGGTCAATGAGCGCTACACCCGCCTGCAGGAACGTTTCGAAGACCAGGAGCAACGGCTGAACAGCCTGCGGCGCTTCTTCGTCAATTCCGATGATGTGTCCCGCGAAGAATTCGACGGTTTTGCCCAGCCTTTGTTGTTGCGCGCCCGTGCGTACTCATGGGCGCCACGGGTGTACCGCGAGCAGCGCAGCCAGTTTGAGCAAGACGTCTCCCGCCAGCGCGGCCTGCCTTTCGTGATCCGCGAACTGAATACAGCCGGTGAGCTGGCCCCTGCGCCCCAGCGTGAGGAATACGTGCCGGTGCTGTACAGCCAGACTCAAAGCCTGTTGGGCGCGCCCCTTGGCTTTGATCTTTTGGCCCAGCCCTTGCGGCGTTCAACTCTTGAGCGTGCGCAAAAGACCGGCAAGCTGGCGGTGTCCCAGCCTATGCAGTTGGTGGGAGTGGAGCCGGCCTATGCCACCGGGGTTTTACTGGTCGCGCCGGTGAGTCAGCTGCCCACCTCCGATCAGTCGCAGAACGAGCCCTACGGCTATGTGATGGCAGTGATCAGCATGCGCCAGCTGGTGGCCGACGGTCTGCCCAAGCCCGAGCGGGACAACCTGGTGATGCAGATCATCGACACGTCCGACCTGCAGAAACGCGTGCTCTTCGAATCCAGCAATGACGTCGGCAGCAGCGACCTGGTCGGTGCGCGTCGTCTCACGCTGGGTGACCATGTGTACGCCTTGAAACTGCGCCCCAGCCAGGTGTTCGACCAGGCCAACCATTCCTCGCTGAACACCATCCTGACCATGGGCTGCCTGCTCAGCCTGCTGCTCAGTGCCTTGCTCTATGTGCTGGTAAGCCAGCGTCAGCGCGCCGTGAAGCTGGTGGAGCAGCGCACTGCCCAGTTGCGCCTGCGTGAACAGGAACTGCGCGGTGCCCATGGCCAATTGCGCAGCGTGCTGAACGCCGCGACTCAGGTGGCGATCATTGCCACCGACCTGCGCGGCGTCATTAATACCTTCAACGCCGGCGCCGAGCAGATGCTGGGTTTCAAGGCCGAGCACGTGGTAGGCACGCACACATTGGAGAGCCTGCACCTGGCGTCGGAGCTGGAAGCGCGCGCGGCCAGCCTGAGTGTGGCGTTGGGCAAGCGTATTCCCGCCAGCCAGGCGATGCTGGTGGAAAGCCCGGACACCCTGCACGAAGCCCGCGAATGGAGCTTGATCCGCGAAAACGGCACTCAGTTGACCGTGAACATGCTGGCCACGGTGTTGCTGGACGACCATGGTTTGTGGATCGGCCACTTGGCGATTTACCTGGACATCACCGAACAGAAACGTGCCTACGAGGCCTTGGCGGCCCGCGATCGCCTGCTCAAGAAGCTCAGCGCCCATGTGCCCGGCGGGATCTTCCAGTTCACCCTGGAGCCCCAGGACAACTGGAAATTCATCTACGCCAGTGACGGCATGCGTGACATCTATGAAATCGAACCCAAGGTATTGCAGCAGGATGCGAATAAAGTGTTCGAGCGCATCCACCCGTTGGATGCGGAGCGGGTGCGCGCTTCGATTCGCTTGTCAGCATTGCAGTTGAGCCATTGGCGCGAGGAATACCGCGTGTTGTTGCCGCAACGCGGCCTGCGTTGGATTCGTGGCGAGGCGACGCCGGAAGAGTTACCCGCAGGCGGTACGTTGTGGCATGGGTACGTGTCGGATATTTCCGATCTGAAGCGGGTGGAAGAAGAACTGCGTGCGCTGTCCATCACCGACGCTTTGACTGGCATTCATAACCGCCGCTATTTCCAGGATCGTCTCAAGGCCGAAATGGTGAGGCTCAATCGCACCTCGGGTAACTTGTCCGTGATCATGCTGGATATCGATCACTTCAAACGCATCAACGACCAGCACGGGCATGCCGTGGGCGATGGGGTGCTGCAGGAACTGTGCAAGCGCATCAGCCAGCGCCTGCGCCGCACCGATGTGTTCTGCCGCCTGGGCGGCGAGGAGTTCATGGTGCTGTGCCCGCACACCGATGGTGCACAGGCCTACAGCCTGGCGGTGGAGTTGTGGACGGCGCTGCGCAGTGCGCCGATGGAACCGGTAGGCATCGTCACCGCCAGCTTTGGCGTGGCCAGTTGGCGGGTGGATGAGGGCATTGACGGGTTGCTGCTGCGCGCCGACTCGGCCGTGTATGTGGCCAAGCAGGCGGGCAGGGATCGGGTGGAAGTTGTGGCGAGGGAGCTTGCTCCCGTCGGACCGCGCAGCGGTCCCGTGCAATAAATCAGAGGACTGGAGCGGCCGCCACTGCCTTCGGCTGACGATACAAGTCCAGCAGCACCTGATCCAGCACCGACGAAGCACCCCATGGCTTCGGATCGTTGAGGATTGCCACCACGGCCCAGGTATTGCCGTTGTTGTCGCGGCTGAACCCGGCGATGGCACGTACGGTGTTCAAAGTACCTGTCTTGACGTGGGCTTCGCCGCGCATGGCAGTGGTCTTCAGGCGTTTGCGCATGGTGCCGTCGGTGCCGGCGATCGGCATCGAGCTGATGTATTCGGCGGCGTAAGGGCTTTTCCACGCAGCTTGCAGCATGGCCGCCATTTCGCGGGCGCTGACGCGTTCGGCACGCGACAGGCCAGAGCCGTTCTCCATTACCAGGTGCGGCGCGGTGATGCCTTTCTTCGCCAGCCACTGGCGCACCACACGTTGTGCCGCCTTGGCATCGTCGCCATCGGCGTCGTTACGGAACTGCGCGCCCAGGCTCAGGAACAGTTGCTGGGCCATGGTGTTGTTACTGTATTTGTTGATGTCGCGGATGATTTCCGCCAGGTCCGGTGAGAACGCCCGTGCCAGTACCTTGGCATCTTTGGGCACGGGTGCCTGGATGTCACGGCCCTGGATGGTACCGCCCAGTTCCTGCCAGATCGCGCGCACGGCGCCTGCGGTGTAGGTGGCGTGGTCGAGCAAGGACAGATAAGTCTGCGAACTGCAGCCATCGGCCAACTGGCCGCTGACCGTCACTGTCACGCTGCCATCGGCGGCGGTCACCGGGTTATAGCGTACATCGCCAGTGCACTGCTTGGCGTTGGACACCTTGACCTGATTGTCGATGCGGATGCTCGCAATCGGCGGCTCGACCGACACCAGCACGCGGCCGGAATCATTCCGCGTCACAAAACGCAGGGCTTTGAGGTTGACCAGCAGCGCGTCCGGCTTGACCAGGAACGGTTTGTTCTCGTCGTTGCCATCGTCATTGAATTCCGGCAACACCGGTTGGTTGAAGAAACCACGGTCCAGCACCAGGTCGCCAGTGACTTGCTGCACGCCGTTGGCGCGCAGGTCGCGCATCAGCAGCCAGAGTTTTTCCATGTTCAGCTTGGGATCGCCGCCGCCCTTGAGGTAAAGGTTGCCGTGCAACACGCCACCGCTGAGGGTGCCGTCGGTGTAGAACTCGGTTTTCCACTGGTGATTGGGGCCGAGCATTTCCAGGGCCGCATAAGTGGTGACCAGCTTCATGGTCGACGCCGGGTTCACGGAGACGTCAGCGTTGAAGACAGTCGGCGTGCCCGGACCGTTCAGGGGGATCATTACCAAGGACAACGCAGTGTTTTGCAGCTTGGCTTTGGCCAGCGCCTGTTGAACATTGGGCGGCAGGGTGTTGTTGACGGGGGCGGCGGAGACGGAAAAGGCCAGTGGCAGAATAAGACCGGCGAAAAACACTGAACGCAAAGATTTGATCATAAGAAGTAAAACCCTACTGCTGAGGAGGGTGAAAAAGGCGAGGGGTAAATAAGAAAAATCCCTCAATGGTCATGAAAGTGTCGGCATTATGCCCCAAGGTGGATCCACTTGTAGCTGAACGATAGCTGGAATTCGGCGTTTTTTTACACGCAAAGTGCCGCCTGTCCCAGAGAGTCGGGCAATCGCCGCCTTAAACTGCTAAAGTGCCGCCCGTTATTACTTATGAGGATTGTTCCAATGGCGACTAACCGTTCCCAGCGTCTGCGCAAAAAACTGTGCGTTGATGAATTTCAAGAGCTGGGTTTCGAACTGAACCTGGACTTCAAAGAAGACCTGAGTGAAGAAGCTACCGACGCTTTCCTCGAAGCATTCATCAAAGAAGCCATGGAAGCCAACGGTCTGGGCTATGTTGGCGGCGATGACTTCGGTCTGGTTTGCCTGCAGAAGCGTGGCTCGGTCAACGAAGAACAGCGCGTAGCTGTTGAAAGCTGGCTCAAAGGCCGCAGCGAACTGAAAAACGCTGAAGTCAGCCCACTGCTGGACGTGTGGTATCCGGAAAAGCCGATCAACGCGGCTAAGTGATACTAAAAAAACGGCGACCTCAGGGTCGCCGTTTTTTTATGCCTTGCGCCAGTTCAGAATCAGCAACGTCAACACCCCCGCCACGATTCCCCAGAACGCCGACCCGATGGAAAACAGCGTCAAGCCAGACGCGGTGACCATAAAGGTGATCAGCGCCGCTTCCCGTTCCTTCGGCTCATTCATGGCGATGCTCAAGCCATTGATGATCGAGCCAAACAGTGCCAATGCCGCAATCGACAGCACCAGTTCCTTGGGCAAGGCTGCGAACAACGCTGCCAAGGTCGCGCCGAACACCCCGGCAATCCCGTAGAACACTCCGCACCACACGGCGGCGGTGTAGCGTTTGTTACGGTCTTCATGAGCATGGGGCCCGGTGCAGATGGCCGCGCTGATCGCCGCCAGGTTGATGCCGTGGGAGCCGAAGGGCGACAGCACCAATGAGGCCAGGCCGGTGGCGGTGATCAGCGGCGAGGCGGGTACGTTGTAACCGTCGGCCCTGAGCACGGCGACGCCGGGCATGTTCTGGGATGTCATCGCCACGACGAACAGCGGGATGCCGATGCTGATGGTGGCAGCCAGCGAGAAGTGCGGCGTGGTCCACACCGGCGTCGCCACTTCCAGGTGAAAACCGCTGAAGTCCAGCAGCCCCATCAATCCGGACAATACGGTGCCGATCACCAATGCCGCCAGCACTGCATAACGCGGCGACAGGCGCTTGATCACCAGATACGTGAAGAACATCCCCAGTACCAGCCCGGTGCGATGCTGCGCGGCGACGAAGATCTCGCTGCCGATCTTGAACAGAATCCCTGCCAGCAAAGCGGCCGCCAGCGAGGCCGGGATGCGCTTGACCAGTTTTTCAAAGCTGCCGGTCAACCCGCAAATTGTCACAAGGACGGCGCAGGTGATGTAGGCACCGATGGCCTCGCCATAACTCACACCGCCCAGGCTGGTGATCAGCAGTGCCGCGCCCGGCGTCGACCAGGCAATGGTGATCGGTGTGCGATAGCGCAGGGACAAGCCGATGCTGCACACCGCCATGCCAATGGAAATCGCCCAGATCCATGAAGAAATCTGCGCCGTGGTCAAACCGGCGGCTTGCCCGGCCTGAAACATCAGGACCAGGGAGCTGGTGTAGCCGGTCATCATGGCGATGAAGCCGGCGACAACGGCCGAGGGAGAAGTGTCGGCCAGCGGGCGCAAAGGCGCTTGGGTGGCGTCGTTCATGGAGAGGTGTTCCTTTTACCTGGATTTTTGCCGTTGTCGGCACGGATTCAAGCCTAAACTCAAACGTAACGACTCATTGCAATACAGCCGACGGCGCAAACAGCCGTACAGTGTGTTGGCGCATCCGGTTGTGTACAATGTGCCCTGATTTTAGGTGATACTTGCCAGCGACACGCTGTTGCCGTATTACCGTTAATTCGCCGCCGTTCTCCAAACCCGAGTGCCCATGAACGAACAGTTGCAACCTCTCAAGAAACAACCGCGTGCCGGCAAGGCCGGTCGCAGCGGAACCCAGGACGATATCGTCTACGCGCATATCTTCGAGGCGATCCTCGAACAACGCCTGGCACCCGGCACCAAATTGAGTGAAGAGGCACTGGGCGAAATCTTCGGCGTGAGCCGCACCATCATTCGCCGCGCCCTGTCGCGCCTGGCCCATGAAGGCGTGGTACTGCTGCGGCCCAATCGCGGTGCGGTGGTGGCCAGCCCGAGTGTCGAGGAAGCGCGTCAAGTGTTCCTTGCGCGGCGTCTGGTGGAGCGGGCGATCACCGAGTTGGCCGTGCAACACGCCACGGCTGAACAACTGGCCGAGCTGCGCCAGATGGTCAACGACGAGCGCGACAGCTTCTCCCGTGGCGATCGTGGCGCCGGTATCCGTCTCTCCGGCGAATTCCATCTCAAGCTGGCCGAAGCGGCGAAGAACGCGCCGCTGATCAGCTTCCAGCGCAGCCTGGTGTCCCAGACTTCATTGATCATCGCCCAGTACGAAAGCGGCAACCGCTCGCACTGTTCCTACGATGAGCACACCCAGTTGATCGATGCGATCGAAGCGCGGGATGCGGCGCTGGCGGTGAACTTGATGATGCATCACATGGACCATATCGACAGCAAGCTCAACCTCGATGAAGAGAGCGCGTCGGATGATTTGCATGCGGTGTTCTCGCATTTGTTGCAGACCAAGAAGCCGGGTCGCTCCTCGATCAAACTCTGACCCTCTTCCTTGTAGGAGCCGGCTTGCCGGCGATGAGGCCCTCAAGTCCTGCGCCGAAGCTGATAACGCCATCGCCGGCAAGCCAGGCTCCTACAGAGAGGGTGCATATAAAAATCCCCGGTTGATAACCGGGGATTTTTTTTGGGATTAGCGCTGGTGCACCAGTTGCCCGGCCGCATACGTCTGCAACACCGTCCGGTCATCCCCCAGCGTCATCAGCACAAACAACGTCTCGGCAATATTCTTCGCCTGCTTCAAGCGATAGCTCAGCAGCGGCGTGGCGTTGTAGTCCAATACCAGGAAGTCCGCATCGGTGCCCGGTTGCAACGTGCCGATCTTGTCTTCCAAGCGCAATGCACGCGCACCACCCAACGTCGCCAGGTACAGCGATTTGAACGGGTTCAACCGCGCGCCCTGCAATTGCATGACCTTGTACGCTTCGTTCAGGGTTTGCAGCAGCGAGAAACTGGTGCCGCCGCCCACGTCCGTGCCCAAGCCCACATTCAGTTTGTGCTTCTCAGCCATCGGCAGGTTGAACAAACCGCTGCCGAGGAAGAAGTTCGAGGTCGGGCAGAACGCGACAGCCGAACCGGTTTCCGCCAACCGCGCACATTCGTCATCACACAGGTGCACGCCATGGGCAAACACCGAGCGCTCGCCCAGCAATTTGTAGTGGTCGTACACATCCATGTAGCCCTTGCGCTCCGGAAACAGCTCCTTCACCCACTCGACTTCCTGCTTGTTCTCACTGATGTGAGTCTGCATGTACAGGTCCGGGTATTCCCCCAACAGTTGCCCAGCCAGCGCCAGTTGCTCGGGTGTGCTGGTCGGTGCAAAACGTGGGGTGACCGCGTAGTGCAGGCGACCCTTGCCGTGCCAGCGTTCGATCAGCGCCTTGCTTTCCTGGTAGCCGGATTCGGCGGTGTCGGTCAGGTAGTCCGGCGCATTGCGGTCCATCATCACCTTGCCGGCGATCATGCGCAGGTCGAGTTTCTCGGCGGCTTCAAAGAACGAATTCACTGACTGCGGGTGCACGCTGCCAAACACCAGCGCGGTGGTGGTGCCATTGCGCAGCAGTTCCTTGATGAAAATATCCGCGACTTCTTCGGCGTGGGCCTTGTCGGCGAACTGGCTTTCGCACGGGAAGGTGTAGGTGTTGAGCCAGTCGAGCAACTGCTCGCCATAGGCGCCGACCATGCCGGTTTGCGGCAGGTGGATGTGGGTGTCGATCAGGCCGGGCGTGATCAGCGCGTCCTGGTAGTGGGTGATTTCGATGTCGGCAGGCAGGGTTGGCAGCAAATCGCTGGCATGGCCAAGGGCACTGATCTGACCGTTTTCGATCACCAGCAGGCCGTCTTCGAAATATTCGTAGGAGGCTTCTATCCCCACTTCAGCAGGGTCGGCGATGCTGTGCAGAAGGGCGGCACGGTAGGCTTTGCGAGTCAAAGGCATGGTGATCTCAATTCAAATGGCTTGGCTGCGACGTGAAGCCGGCAGCAGTTTGGCAATAGGTTCGGCGCTGGCGGTGTGCTGGCCGAAATTGGCGTTGTAGGTGGCGATGATTTCGCCTGCGATGGAGATGGCGATTTCCACCGGCAACTTGCCCTTCACCTCGGTGAGGCCCATGGGGCAGCGCATGCGTTGCAACTGCGCGGCATCGAAACCGCGATCACGCAGGCGGTGTTCGAACTTGACGCGTTTGGTCTTCGAACCGATCAGGCCGAAGTAGGCAAAGTCATTGCGTTTGAGCAGCGCGGCGGTGAGTTCCAGGTCCAGCGCGTGATTGTGGGTCATGACGATGCAGTAACTGCCCACCGGGAGGTCGGCAATTTCGTCGACTGGCTCTTCGCTGACGATTTTACGCACGCCCTGGGGGATATGTTCCGGAAACTCCTGATCCCGCGAATCGATCCAGCGCACCCGGCACGGCAGGCTCGCCAGCAATGGCACCAGCGCACGGCCGACATGGCCGGCGCCAAACACCGCGATCTGCGCTTGCACCTGGCCCATGGGTTCGAACAGCAGCACCGTTACGCCGCCGCAGCACTGGCCCAGGCTGGCGCCCAGGCTGAAGCGCTCCAGGTGGGTGTTCTGCTGACCGCGCACGAGCATCTCGCGGGCGATCTGCATCGCCTTGTATTCCAGGTGCCCGCCGCCGATGGTGTCGAAGGTCTGCGCGCCGCTGATCACCATCTTCGAACCGGCATTGCGCGGCGTGGAGCCGAGCTCTTCGATGATGGTCACCAGCACGCAGGGTTCACCCCGGTTTTGCAGGTCTGCGAGGGCGCTGATCCAGTTGTTCATAGTCACCTCTTGTGGTGTCTGTCAGGCCGTCATCGCTGGCAAGCCAGCTCCTACAGGGGGTGGGGTTGTTTGCAACTGCCGCATTTGTTCGCAGCCCCACAACACCCGTTCCGGCGTCGCTGGCGCATCGATCTTGGGTTGATGGCGATAGTCACCCAGGCTCGCTACCGCGTCCTTGATCGCGCACCACGAAGCAATCCCGAGCATGAACGGCGGTTCGCCCACGGCCTTGGAATGGAACACCGTGTCTTCCGGGTTCTTGCGGTTTTCCACCAGCTTCACCCGCAGGTCCAGCGGCATGTCGGCCACGGCCGGGATCTTGTAGCTGGCCGGGCCATTGGTCATCAGCTTGCCCTTGTTGTTCCACACCAGCTCTTCCATGGTCAGCCAGCCCATTCCCTGGATAAACCCGCCTTCTACCTGGCCAATGTCGATGGCCGGGTTCAGCGAGGCGCCGACGTCGTGGAGGATGTCGGTGCGTAGCATCTTGTATTCGCCGGTCAGGGTGTCGACGATCACTTCGCAGCACGCCGCACCGAACGCGAAGTAGTAGAACGGCCGACCACGGGACTGGCTGCGGTCATAGAAGATTTTCGGGGTCTTGTAGAAGCCGGTGCTCGACAGCGAGACCTGGGCAAAATACGCCTGTTGGATCAACGCTTCGAAGGTGAGGATCTGGTCACGCACGCGCACGTGACCGTTGTGGAATTCCACATCCGCTTCACTCACGTCGTATTTGCGTGCGGCGAATTCCACCAGGCGTTGCTTGATGGTTTCGGCGGCGTTCTGCGCAGCCTTGCCGTTTAAGTCGGCACCGCTGGAGGCCGCCGTTGGCGAGGTGTTGGGCACCTTGTCAGTGTTGGTGGCGGTGATCTGTACACGGTCGATGTCCACTTGGAACACTTCGGCCACCACCTGCGCGACCTTGGTGTTCAAGCCTTGGCCCATCTCGGTGCCACCGTGGTTCAGGTGGATGCTGCCGTCGGTGTAGATATGGATCAACGCACCGGCCTGGTTGAGGAAGCTGGCGGTAAACGAAATGCCGAATTTCACCGGGGTCAGCGCCAGGCCTTTTTTCAGGATCGGGCTGTGGGCGTTGTACAGGCGAATCGCTTCGCGGCGCTCGGCGTACTGGCTGCTGGCTTCAAGCTCGGCGGTCATCTCTTCGAGCATGTTGTGCTCGACGGTCTGGTAGTAGTGGGTGACGTTGCGCTCGGTCTTGCCGTAGTAATTGACCTTGCGCACCGCCAGCGGATCGAGGGCCAGATGGCGGGCGATGGCGTCCATCACTTCCTCGATGGCAACCATGCCTTGCGGGCCGCCGAAACCGCGATAAGCGGTGTTGGAGGCGGTGTTGGTCTTGCAGCGGTGGCCGTTGACCGTGGCATCGCCCAGGTAATACGAATTGTCGGCGTGGAACATCGCACGGTCGACAATCGAGTTGGACAGGTCCGGCGAACAGCCGCAGTTACCCGCCAGCTCCAGGTTGATCCCGTGCAGGCGGCCGCTGTCGTCGAAGCCCACGTCGTATTCGATATAGAAGGGGTGGCGCTTGCCGGTCATCAACATGTCTTCGACGCGCGGCAGGCGCATCTTGGTCGGCTGACCGGTCAGGCGCGCGACTACCGCGCACAGGCACGCCGGGCTGGCCGCCTGGGTTTCCTTGCCGCCGAAACCACCGCCCATGCGGCGCATGTCCACGACGATTTTGTTCATCGACACGTCCAGCACTTCGGCCACCAGCTTCTGCACTTCGGTGGGATTCTGCGTGGAGCAGTAGACAATCATGCCGCCATCTTCGGTGGGCATTACCGAGGAAATCTGGGTTTCCAGGTAAAAGTGTTCCTGGCCGCCGATATGCAGCGTGCCTTGGATGCGGTTTTTTGCGGTGGCCAAGGCGCCGGCCGAATCGCCGCGTTGGTGAGTGTGGCTGTCCAGCACGAAATGCTTCTTGCGGAAGGCCTCGACCACGTCCAGCACCGGCTCCAGGTCTTCGTATTCGATCACGGCGGCCATCGCGGCCTTGCGTGCGGTTTCCAGGTCGCGGGCGGCGACCGCCAGTACGACCTGGCCGACGAACTGCACGGTGTCGATCGCCAGCAATGGATCGCCCGGCATCAATGGGCCGATGTCTTTTAGCCCCGGCACGTCTTCGTGGGTGATGACAATGCGCACGCCTTCAAAGGCGTAGCAGGGCGTGGTGTCGATGCTGATGATGCGGGCGTGGGCACGGTCGGACATGCGCGCATACAGATGCAGCTGGTTAGGGAATTCCAGGCGATCATCGATGTACTGCGCTTCGCCGGACACGTGCTTGGCGGCGCTGTCATGCTTGACGCTGCGACCGACCCCGGAGGTGAGGTCCTGGGCGAACAGCTCGGCGAGTTCGGCCTGGGTTTTAACGACGGCGTGATGGTTAGACATAAGCGGTCACCCGAGTCTCGATGTGCGGCGTTTGCAGTTCGATGAAGTATTTGCGCAGCAGGTTCTGCGCGCTGAGCAGGCGGTATTCCTTGCTGGCGCGGAAGTCCGACAGCGGGGTGAAATCCTCGGCCAGGGCGGCGCAGGCCTTTTCCACGGTGGCGGAGTTCCAGGTGGCGCCAACCAACGCGGCTTCGCAGCTCTTGGCACGTTTTGGCGTGGCAGCCATGCCGCCGAACGCGACGCGGGCCTCGTTGATTACACCGTTTTCGATCTTCAGGTTGAACGCGGCGCACACGGCGGAGATATCATCGTCCAGGCGTTTGGAGACCTTGTAGGCGCGGAACAGCGTGTGGCCTTTCGGCACGATGATCTTCTCGATGAATTCGCTGTCCTGGCGCGCGGTGACGCGGTAATCGATGAAGTAATCTTCCAGCGCCAAGGTGCGGCGGGTTTCGCCTTTGCACAACACGATCTGCGCGCCCAAGGCAATCAGCAGCGGTGGTGAGTCCCCAATCGGCGAGGCGTTGCCGATGTTGCCGCCCAAGGTGCCCTGGTTGCGGATCTGCAGGGAGGCGAAGCGGTGCAGCAGCTCGCCGAAGTCCGGGTATTCATGGTGCAGCGCGGTGTAGCAGTCGGAGAGGGCGGTGGCGGCGCCGATTTCCAGGCGGTCGTCGAAGTCGTCGACACGTTTCATTTCTTCAATATTGCCGACGTAGATCATCACCGGCAGCGTGCGGTGGAACTGGGTGACTTCCAGCGCCAGGTCGGTGCCGCCCGCCAACAAGCGAGCTTGTGGGTAGGCGTCATAGAGGTCGGCCAGGTCGGCGACGGTCAGCGGCACGAGGCAGCGTTTGTCGCCGCTGTTGAGTTCACCGGTTTGCGTCGGCGCGATGGCTTTGAGGCGGGCAATGGTCTCTGCCTGCCGGCTGTCGAACTGGTCCTGGGGCTTGTTGCAGCAGGCCTGTTCGGCGGCCGCAAGAATCGGGCGATAACCGGTGCAGCGGCACAGGTTGCCGGCCAGGGCTTCGTGGGCTTTTTGGCTGTCGGGCGCGTCACTGTTCTTTTGCAGGGCGAACAACGACATCACGAAGCCCGGGGTGCAAAAGCCGCATTGCGAGCCGTGGCATTCGACCATGGCTTGCTGGACGCTGTGCAGTTGGCCCTGGTGCTTGAGGTCTTCGACGCTGATCAGTTGCTTGCCGTGCAACGACGACACAAAGGTCAGGCACGAATTGAGACTGCGATAGCGAATCTGCTCGGCGCCTTGATCATCGGCGTGCAGTTCGCCGACCACCACGGTGCAGGCACCGCAATCGCCGCTGGCGCAGCCTTCCTTGGTGCCGGATTTGCCTAGATGCTCACGCAGATAGTTGAGCACCGTCAGGTTGGGGTCCAGGGCGTGCTCGCTACGGAGTTCCTGGTTAAGTAAAAACTGGATCACGGAAGGCCTCGCAGACTCATTATTGTTGTTAACCGCTTTGCGCCGAATCTAGTCATGTCTGACTTTTCGGTCAACGATTTTCTGACCAGAAGGTCAAGAAAATGCAGTCACAACACTTTCAATTATGGTCCAGTCTTCTAGAACCGGTGTTTTTGGGGGCTTGTGGGTGTTCATCGCTGCTTATTCCGTGCCAAATTCTGAAAGGTGGGCGTAGCGCCATCAGCCAGCCAATGCGCTACACTGCCGCGCTTGTACCGATAGAAGATTTTGAAGGGAAAACATGACGTTCAAGGCGCCGGACAGTCTCGCCGAGCAAATTGCTCACCACCTCGCCGAACGCATCATTCGCGGCGATCTCAAGCCTGGGGAGCGGATCCAGGAGCAAAAGGTCACGCTGGCACTCAATGTCAGCCGTGGTTCCGTGCGCGAAGCCTTGCTGATCCTCGAACGCCGCCACCTGATCGCGATCCTGCCGCGCCGTGGCGCCCACGTCACAGAACTCACGGCACACAAGGTGCAGAGCCTGTGCACCTTGATGGGCGAGCTGTATATCCTGCTCGGCAATGCGGTGGCTCAAGGCTGGCAGACCCAGGCCGACATGGCGCCGTTCATGCAGATCCAGCAGCGGCTGATCGCCAGCTTCGAGCGCCAAGACATCCGCGCCTTTGTCGAAGAAAGCTTCAATGTGATGCGCGCCGCCTATCCCTTCGCCAACAACCCGTACCTGCAGGAAACCGTCGAGAACCTGCAACCGGCGATGAACCGCGCCTACTACCTGGCGCTGGATCAACGCAAGGCGTCCATGAGCGAGTACCTGGCGCTGTTCGAGCAACTGCTCGCCGCCGTACTGGCCCGTGACCTGCCGCAGATCCGCCAAGTGCTGTCGGCCTACGGCGAGCGCAGTTGCTCGCTGGTCATCGCTGCGTTGGCGGACGCCTAAACGTGCGGCTCAAGTGCATCAAACTGGCGGGGTTCAAATCCTTCGTCGACCCGACCACGGTGAACTTCCCCAGTAATATGGCGGCGGTGGTCGGGCCCAATGGTTGCGGCAAGTCGAACATCATCGACGCCGTCCGTTGGGTGATGGGCGAGAGCTCGGCTAAAAACCTGCGTGGCGAGTCGATGACCGACGTCATCTTCAACGGCTCAACCAGCCGCAAGCCGGTGAGCCAGGCCAGCATCGAACTGGTGTTCGATAACTCCGATGGCACCTTGATCGGCGAGTACGCGGCCTACGCGGAAATTTCCATTCGCCGCAAAGTGACCCGCGACAGCCAGAACAGTTACTTCCTCAACGGCACCAAGTGTCGCCGTCGGGATATCACCGATATCTTCCTCGGCACCGGCCTGGGCCCGCGCAGCTACTCGATCATCGAGCAGGGCATGATCTCCAAGCTGATCGAAGCCAAGCCCGAAGACCTGCGTAACTTCATCGAGGAAGCGGCCGGCATCTCCAAGTACAAGGAGCGCCGCCGCGAGACCGAAAACCGTATTCGCCGCACCCATGAAAACCTCGCCCGTCTGACCGACCTGCGCGAAGAGCTGGAGCGCCAACTTGAACGCCTGCACCGCCAGGCCCAGGCCGCCGAGAAGTATCAGGAATACAAGGGCGAAGAACGCCAGCTCAAAGCGCAACTCTCGGCCCTGCGCTGGCAGGCGCTGAATGATCAGGTCGGCCAGCGCGAAGCAATCATCGGCACCCAGGAAATCAGCTTTGAGGCCCTGGTAGCCGAGCAGCGCAACGCCGACGCCAGCATCGAACGCCTGCGTGACGGTCACCATGACCTGTCCGAACGCTTCAATCTGGTGCAGGGCCGTTTCTATTCGGTGGGTGGCGACATTGCCCGCGTCGAGCAGAGCATCCAGCACGGCCAGCAGCGCCTGCGCCAATTGCAGGATGATTTGAAGGAAGCCGAACGCGCACGCCTGGAAACTGAATCGCACCTGGGCCACGACCGCACCTTGCTGCTGACCCTTGGCGAAGAGCTGGACATGCTCACCCCCGAGCAGGAAATCACCAGCGCCGCCGCCGAAGAGGCCGCCGCCGCCCTGGAAGAATCCGAAACCACCATGCACGGCTGGCAGGAGCAGTGGGACACTTTCAACCTGAAGTCCGCCGAGCCACGCCGCCAGGCTGAGGTGCAGCAATCGCGCATCCAGCAACTGGAAACCAGCATGGAGCGCCTGGCCGAGCGCCAGCGTCGAATGCAGGAAGAGCGCGCATTGCTGTCCGCCGACCCGGAAGACGCGGCGATCATGGAGCTGAGCGAGCAACTGGCCGAAAGCGAAATGACGCTGGAAGAGCTGGAAGCCAGTGAAGAACAACAAGTGGAGCGCCTGGAGCAATTGCGTCAGCAACTGCAACAGGCGACCCAGGCGCAGCAACAGGCCCAGGGCGATTTGCAGCGGCTCAATGGTCGGCTGGCTTCCCTTGAAGCCTTGCAGCAAGCCGCCTTGGACCCCGGTACCGGCACCGCCGAGTGGCTGCGTGACCAGCATCTGGCCGAGCGCCCGCGCTTGGCGGAAGGCTTGAAGGTAGAGGCAGGTTGGGAGTTGGCGGTTGAAACGGTCCTCGGTGCCGACCTTCAAGCCGTGCTGGTGGATGATTTTGGCGGTTTCGACCTGGCCGGTTTTGCCCAAGGCGATTTGCGTTTGCTCAGCCCAGCGGCGGACGGCACGCGGGTGCCGGGCAGTCTGCTGGATAAGGTTGAAGCGGCGATTGATCTGTCGCCGTGGCTGGGCCAGGTCAAACCGGTCGAATCCCTTGAGCAGGCGCTGGCCCAGCGCGGCCAGCTCGGCGCCGGTGAAAGCCTGATCAGCCGCGACGGCTACTGGGTAGGCCGCCATTTCCTGCGCGTACGTCGCGCCAGTGAAGCCGAAAGTGGCGTATTGGCCCGTGGCCAGGAAATCGTCAACCTGATCGCCGAACGCGAAGAGCGCGAAGCCACCCTGGAAAGCCTGGAAACCGAACTGCAAACCCTGCGCGCCACCCAGCGCCAGCAAGAGACCGGTCGCGAACACCTGCGGCGCCTGTTGCAGGACGAAGCGCGCCAGCAAGGCGAATTGAAAGCCCAGCTTTCCGCGAGCAAAGCCAAGGTTGAGCAACTGACCCTGCGCCGCACCCGCCTCGACGAAGAAGTGGCAGAGATGGGCGAGCAACGCGCCCTCGAACACGAACAGATCGGCGAAGCACGCTTGCACCTGCAGGAGGCCCTCGACAGCATGGCGCTGGACACCGAGCAGCGCGAACTGCTGCTGGCCCAGCGCGACAGCCTGCGCGAGCGCCTCGACCGTGTGCGCCAGGAGGCCCGCCAGCACAAGGATCACGCCCACCAGTTGGCGGTGCGCTTGGGCTCGCTCAAGGCCCAGCACGCGTCCACGTCCCAGGCCCTTGAACGCCTGGAGATGCAGTCCGAGCGCCTCACCGAAAAGCGCGAACAACTGAGCCTCAACCTGGAAGAGGGCGAAGCGCCGCTGGAAGAGCTGCGCCTCAAGCTGGAAGAATTGCTCGACAAGCGCATGACCGTCGACGAAGAGCTCAAGACCGCACAAATCGCCCTGGAAGACGCCGACCGCGAACTGCGTGATGCCGAAAAACGCCGGACCCAGGCCGAGCAGCAATCCCAGCTGATCCGTGGCCAGCTCGAACAACAGCGCATGGAATGGCAAGCCCTGACCGTGCGCCGCAAGACCTTGCAAGACCAGTTGCTGGAAGACGGCTACGACCTGCACGGCGTGCTCAATACCCTGACCGCCCAGGCCAACGAGAAAGACGCCGAAGAAGAACTTGAGCGGATTGCTGCGCGTATTCAGCGTCTGGGCGCGATCAACTTGGCGGCCATTGACGAATACCAGCAGCAATCCGAGCGTAAACGTTATCTGGATGCCCAGGACGCCGACTTGGTCGAAGCCCTGGACACCCTGGAGAACGTGATCCGCAAGATCGACAAGGAAACCCGAAACCGCTTCAAAGATACCTTTGATCAGATTAATGGCGGTTTACAGGCGTTATTCCCAAAAGTTTTCGGCGGTGGCAGCGCTTACTTGGAACTGACGGGCGAAGATCTACTCGATACAGGGGTGACGATCATGGCGCGGCCTCCGGGCAAGAAGAACAGCACCATCCATTTGTTGTCCGGCGGCGAGAAAGCCCTGACCGCATTGGCCCTGGTGTTTGCCATCTTCAAGTTGAACCCGGCGCCGTTCTGCATGCTCGACGAAGTTGACGCCCCGCTGGATGACGCTAACGTTGGACGGTACGCGCGGTTGGTCAAAGAGATGTCCCAGACCGTGCAGTTCATCTATATCACCCACAACAAGATCGCCATGGAGATGGCGGATCAATTGATGGGCGTGACGATGCACGAACCGGGCTGTTCGCGTCTGGTGGCGGTGGATGTGGAAGAAGCGATGGCGATGGTGGAGTCTTGATCCATGCCGGGACAGAATTTTTATAGCGCGCGGTAAGACGCTTTACCGGTCTGGCGAAAGTGGCAAATGGACATATTTGTTCAAGGCATTTTGACAGACGGTGTAAAGTTATCTTTGGTCGTGCTAGTTTAATGTCAAATTTTCGTATGCGTGGGCAAAACGTCAGTCAGAACATAGAGTTGGCGCCACGTTTTAAAGCGGTTTGCACGTTGCTAAACCCCTTATTTTTCAGCATTTTTTATTAGAGGCACGGGATTACATGGAAATCGGTCTGCGCGAGTGGCTGATCGTCATCGGCATTATTGTCATTGCCGGTATTCTTTTTGATGGCTGGCGCCGCATGCGCGGTGGCAAGGGCAAGCTTAAATTCCGTCTGGACCGCAACCTGTCCAACTTACCCGACGACGACGGCGCCGCCGAGTTGCTGGGGCCGCCGCGTGTGCTGGATACGCATAAAGAGCCGCAACTGGACGAACACGACTTGCCGTCGATGAGCGCGCCGGTGCGTGAAGCCCGTGAGCCGTCCTCCAAGCGTGGCAAGCGTGCCAGTGCCGCCGTGGCTGAACCGCATCAGGGTGACCTGAATCTCGACGTGGATGAGGGCCCGAGCTTCAGCAGTCGCGACGATGATTTCCCGGATGAAAACCTGGGCAAGACTTCCGCCGCGCCGCGCCAATCGGTCAACGACCAGCCTGCCGCTGAAGAAGTGTTGGTGATCAGCGTGATCTGCCGCGACGCCGCCGGCTTCAAGGGCCCGGCTTTGTTGCAGAATATTCTGGAAAGCGGCCTGCGTTTCGGTGAGATGGATATTTTCCATCGCCACGAAAGCATGGCCGGCAACGGCGAAGTGCTGTTCTCCATGGCCAACGCGGTCAAGCCGGGCACCTTCGATCTGGACGATATCGACCTGTTCAGCACTCCGGCGGTGAGCTTCTTCCTCGGCCTGCCAGGTCCGCGTCACCCGAAACAAGCGTTCGACGTGATGGTGGCTGCAGCCCGCAAGCTATCGCAGGAACTGAATGGCGAACTCAAGGACGACCAACGCAGTGTCCTGACCGCCCAGACCATCGAGCATTACCGTCAGCGCATCGTCGAGTTCGAGCGTCGCGCCCTGACACAAAAACGCTGAGGATTGCTCCTCGGCGTTGTCGGATAGAATAAGCGCACTAACATATTGAGCAGCTTCGGCTGCTCTTTTGCTTTCTGAGAGAACACCCATGACCGCCGCCCACACCCGCATCCTCGAACTGCGCGCTGAACTGGATCAGCACAACTACCGTTACCACGTCCTCGACGAACCGAGCATTCCCGACGCCGAGTACGACCGGCTGTTCCATGAACTCAAAGCCCTCGAAGCCGAGCACCCGGAGCTGGTCACGCGCGATTCTCCGACGCAGCGGGTCGGCAGTGCGGCGTTGTCGGCGTTCACCCAGGTCAAGCATGAGACCCCCATGCTCAGCCTCGGCAACGCCTTTGACGAAACCACCATGCTGGAATTCGATCGCCGGGTCACCGAAGGACTCGACCTGCCGGCCGGCGATCTATTTGGCGGTGGCGCGGTGGTGGAGTACAGCTGCGAACCTAAGCTGGATGGCCTGGCGGTCAGTCTGCTGTATCAGGACGGCGAACTGGTGCGCGGCGCCACCCGTGGCGACGGCACGACCGGCGAGGACATCAGCATCAACGTGCGCACCGTGCGCAATATTCCGTTGAAACTGCACGGCAGCGGCTGGCCGGCGACCCTGGAAGTGCGTGGCGAAGTGTTCATGTCCAAGGCCGGTTTCGAGCGGCTCAACGCCTCGCAACTGGAAGTCGGCGGCAAGACGTTCGCCAACCCGCGCAACGCCGCTGCCGGCAGCCTGCGTCAGTTGGATTCGAAGATCACCGCCAGCCGACCCTTGGAGTTCTGCTGCTACGGTGTAACCACCGACATCAGCGACACCCACATCGGCAACCTGCAACAGTTGCAGAAATGGGGCATGCCCATCAGTCACGAACTGAAGCTGGCCAAAGGCATTCAGGATTGCCTGGACTACTACCGCGATATCGGCGAGCGGCGCAACAGCCTGCCGTATGAGATCGACGGCGTGGTGTTCAAGGTCAACAGCATCGCTTCCCAACGAGAGCTGGGCTTCCGTGCCCGCGAACCGCGCTGGGCCATCGCGCATAAATTCCCGGCCCTGGAAGAGCTGACCGAATTGCTCGACGTGGAATTCCAGGTCGGGCGTACCGGCGCCGTTACGCCGGTGGCGCGGTTGAAGCCGGTCAAGGTCGCGGGTGTCACCGTGTCCAATGCCACCTTGCACAACATGGATGAAGTGGCGCGCCTGGGCGTGATGATCGGCGATACCGTGATCATTCGCCGCGCCGGGGATGTTATCCCGCAGGTGGTCTCGGTGGTGCTTGAGCGCCGTCCGGAAAACGCCCGTGCGGTGCCGATCCCCGAGAGCTGCCCCGTCTGCGGTTCCCACGTGGAGCGCACGCAACTGGTCAAGCGCAGCAAGGGCAAGGAAACCGTCAGCGAAGGCGCGGTGTACCGTTGCGTCGGGCGTCTGGCCTGTGGCGCGCAACTCAAGCAGGCGATCATCCATTTCGTCTCGCGCCGCGCCATGGACATTGATGGCCTGGGCGACAAAACCATCGAGCAACTGGTGGATGAAAAGCTGATTGGTTCGCCGGCCGACCTCTACAAGCTCAAGTACGAACAGATCATCGACCTGGAAGGCTTTGCCGACATTTCCAGCAAGAAGCTGATCACCGCCATCGAAAACAGCAAATCCCCGACCCTGGCGCGCTTTATCTACGCCCTGGGCATTCCCGACGTCGGCGAGGAGACCGCCAAGGTGCTGGCGCGCTCCCTGGCCTCCCTGGAGCGCGTGCAGAAGGCCTTGCCGGAAGTGCTGACGTACTTGCCGGACGTGGGCCTGGAAGTGGCGCATGAGATTCATAGTTTCTTTGAAGACAGCCATAACCAGGACGTGATCGGCGCGCTGCTGTCGCCGCAGGAATGCGGCCTGCAACTGCAGGATCAGGGCGACCTGAGTGCCGAATTCGCCGCCAGCGCCACCTTGGGCGGGTTGCTCGACAAGTTGCACGTACCGAGCGTCGGCCCCGGCGCGGCGCAGAAGCTGGCGGACAAATTCGTCACCCTTGAAGGCGTGATCAAGGCCGACTGGCTGGACATGCGCCAGGCCCTGCCCGAGAAACAAGCCAAGGCCGTGCGCGAGTTCTTCGATAACGCCGACAACGCGAGCCGCGCCCTGGCCATCGAGCAGCAGCTCAAAGACTTCGGCATGCATTGGAACAGCGAGAAGAAGGTCGTCGAAGGCTTGCCTGAGGCTGGGCACACCTGGGTTCTCACTGGCTCCCTGGAACTGATGAGTCGCGACGTGGCCAAGGAAAAACTCGAAAGCCTCGGCGCCAAGGTGGCGGGTTCCGTGTCGGCGAAGACTCATTGCGTGGTGGCGGGGCCGGGGGCCGGTTCCAAACTGGCCAAGGCCAGCGAGTTGGGCCTGAAGGTATTGGACGAAGAGGCTTTCGTCGCCTTCTTGGCCAAGCACAACATCACTGTCTGATGTGGACTGTGGGGTAAACAAGCGTGTTGTGGTGAGCGGGCTTGCTGTGGTGAGCGGGCTTGCCCCGCGCTGGGTGGCGAAGCCGCCCCAACAAGGACGCCGAAGTGTTTCGGATAGACCGAAGTGCCGGGTTTGGGGCCGCTACGCAGCCCAGCGCGGGGCAAGCCCGCTCACTACAACAATGTGGAACGATTCTGAAGCGAAAGTGATCTAGTCTCAGTCACCCAGGGAGAGATCGCCATGTTTCGCTACTTCGAGCAACTCAGTTCGCGCATTGCCGCACCGTTCGTGGCCGGCTCGTCTCGTGACAGCAAGGTCTGGCAGTGCCGTTGCGGCCAATCCCTGTTCTTTCGCAACAGCCAATGCCTGGCCTGCCAGGCGCTGCTGGGCTACCAGCCTCAACAAGCCCGGTTGGACTCCCTGCGGCCCGGCCCGGTGGAAGGCACCTGGCTGCAAGATGGCAACCTCGACGCCGGCGCTTTCCGTCGCTGCGCCAACCTCGACACGCCGGCCGCCTGCAATTGGCTGATCCCGGCTCACAGCACCGCGCCGCTGTGCGTGGCCTGCGGCCTCAATCGCACCATCCCTGACCTGTCGATCGTAGAAAACCATGAGCGCTGGCGCAAAGTCGAAACCGCCAAGCGCCGCTTGGTCGCGCAATTGATCAGCCTTGGCCTGCAAGTGGTGCCCAAGAGTGTCGACGAAGACAACGGTCTGGCCTTCGACTTCGTCGGTATCGACCTGGAGGGCAACGCGCCGATGACGGGCCACGCGAACGGCTTGATCACCCTCGACATCAAGGAAGCCGACGACGCCCACCGTGAAAAGGTACGCGTACAAATGCGCGAACCCTACCGCACGCTGCTCGGTCACTTTCGCCATGAGGTTGGCCACTATTACTGGGATCGCCTGATCGCGAATACCCACTGGCTCGAACCGTTTCGCGCCCTGTTCGGCGACGAACGCGCCAGTTATGCCGATGCTCTCGACCAGCACTACCAGAACGGCCCACGACCGGACTGGCAGCAAACCTGCGTCAGTGCCTACGCCACCATGCACCCCTGGGAAGACTGGGCCGAAACCTGGGCGCACTACCTGCACATGATGGACGCCGTCGACACCGCCCTCGGCTTTGGCATGAGCGCCCGCGAGATGGACCTGGATTACCAGCCATTCCCGCTCACCACCCTCTACGACCCCGAACACCCCGGCGGCGTGGCGTTCCTGTCGTTCGTCAACGCCTGGATCGAGTTGGCCGGCATGCTCAATGAACTGTCGCGCAGCATGGGCCAGCCGGATTTCTATCCCTTCGTGCTGCCACCGGCGGTGATTGCCAAGCTGCACTTTATCCACCTGGTGATCCAGGAGGAAGGTGGCCGAGCAGACGAAGCCGTCACCCTGTAGGAGCCGGCTTGCCGGCGATGGCCGCCCCGCGATAGACACAAGTGCTTGAACCATCGAATATTTTTAATCCGGCCCCAACGGTTGTAACTTCCGATGAGATCGGTACAATGGCCCCGCTTGCCGAGAGGCAGGCGTCGTTATGGTGACCCCATCGGTCCCCCCGCAACGATTACCCGTGAACCTGGTCAGAGCCGGAAGGCAGCAGCCACAGCGGGAACATTGTGTGCCGGGGTGTGGCTGGTGGGGTTGCCTCCATAACGCTCTTCCTTGCAACACCTCCTCAAATTCAATTCAAAAAAATGCTTTCAAGCCATCTGCCATCGTGCAGTCCATGGCGGCATACTCCAGTGCCTGGCATCCGGAGACAACACACGTGGAAAAAGTCGACGACCTCACGCGCGAAAAACTGCGGGAGTGGCAGATGCGGCGCCTGGAGATCAAGGACCGCATCCAATCCCATCCTGAACAGACCCTGGAATTGTCGCGGGTGCTGGACCTTATGGACGACGAGCACGCGGAAATCCTCAGCCAGGCGGAAATGATCCGGTCTGCGGACGTGGCCAATGAGCCCATGCCGCCGCCACTCACTGGCGCCTACACGCTGCAGTTGAATGTAGCCGCACAGAGTGCCGAGGACCTGCGCCGGCTGCTGGATATGGCGGTGTTCGAACTCCAGCAGCAGGTCAATGCGATGACCGCCACGGCTGACGCGGGTCCCCATCGCGGCAATATGTCGGGCTCCCTGGGGGAGTATCGGTTTGAACTGGGCGGTCATGGCAATGCCTGATTCCCTGGTGGCGAGGCACTATGCAACCGGAACACTTTGACTTATCCAGCCCTGTCTTCCTGCCTGTCACGGAGGAAACCTGCACGGCCCTGCTCGGCGCGGACGGCGCCAAGGCCCTGGTCGGTCTGACAGACCCAGAGCTGGCCGCCGTGCTGGTTATCCAGAACCTGGCCCAAGCGGCCGAAAAGGACCTGACCTGCGCGGGCGCCGAGCGCATCTTGGCCAAGTTGCTCGACTGGGCGGTCGATACCCGCGGAGCGGGCGCCGCCACGTTGTTGTCCGAAGCCCAGCGGCTGTTCGATCCACGCAAGTTGTACTTCGGCTTCAACGCCCTTAAAACGGTCAATCTGCGCCTGTTGTCGGTTGAAGAAGTCGCAGCGCGGAATTACCTGTTGCCTACTGGCAAATGGGATATCGGCTACAAGGTCCGCCATCTACGTAGCAATGATCCGTTCAGCCAGCAGATGGTCACGCCCCGGCACCGTGAGCGCTGGCTCAGCCCGGCGCAGGACAAGCTGGTGCGGACTTTCCGTGCCAACCTGAACGAAGACCTGCATGTCCAAGGCTACGCCGGCATTGGCAAGAGCCACCTGCTTGGCGCCTTGATGGAGTGCCTGCGGCCGGCCCAAACCCTGATACTGGCGCGCACCGGGGCAAAACTCGCGACCCTGCGTGAACGCATGGGACTGGCCAAGGACAGCAAGACCGGTTCGACCTTTGCTGCCTTCGCCAAGGCGCTGTTGCAGGGGCAACGACCCGCCGCGCAGGCCACGCCAACTCGGTTGCCCAGCAAACACGAAGTGTCGCAGACCCTGAATATCCACGGCTGGCGTGGTCACGATGGCGTGGCAACGCTCGATATCTGCCTGAAGGTGCTCGACAGCTACTGCCACTCCAACCATCACAGCCTGTCGGCCAGGCATTTGCCGCATTTCAAGCAAGCCTTGTCCAGCGTGGACGCCCAGGCGTTGCTGGAGTATTCCAGCCGGTTGTGGACGTATCTGGACGCCAACCCGCAGTGGGCCGGTCAGACGGCCTTCGCAGCCTTGTTGCTGATCAAGCGCGCGAGCCTCGATGGATGCGTGGTGCCGCCGCGGTACACCCATGTGCTGATCGATGAAAGCCAGGACATTCCACCCTCGTTGTTGCAGATTATCGAACGTGGCCGCCAGGTGCTGATCACCCTTGGCGATGAGTACCAATTGGCCAGCGGTGTAATGGTCAGGCGCAAGCGTGAAGTCCGGCACACCGACATCAATTACTCGGTGCGCTCGGGCCGCAACGTCGAGCGCCTGGTCAACCCGCTGATCAGCGTGCACTCGCAGAAGGGCAAGACGCCCTTCGAAGGCGCGCGGGATGCCGACGTTGGCATTGAGCATTACCCTCAGGGTTTCGTGCCACCCGAAGGCTGCGTGGTGTTGACTGCGTCCCTTTGGGACACCATGAAATGGGCCATTCAGTTGCAGCAGGCTAACTGCCCGTTTGGCTTCCTCGACAGTGGTGCGCAACAGGATTTGCAGCGCTTCATGATCAGCGTCATCGCGCTGTTCAAGCCAGAGTTCTACAGCAACGAGCACAACGACAACGGCCCCCATGCTTACTTCAGCGACATGGACGACTGGCAACAGGTGCGCGATGCCAGCCAGTACGACGAGTCGTTCCTGTGGGTCGAGAGCGAGCTGGAAAAAGGCTTCAACGTTGCCGATATCACGCGCTTGAACCGCCTGAGCGGCGTCCCCGGCAAGCGCTGCCTGCTGATGCTGGCGGAGGAGGCGGGCGGCATGGAGTTCGACCGGGTGCTGCTGACGCCCGAACTGCTGACCAACGTGAAGTTCAAGGACGCCTACGCGTTCGACCAGCGGCTGTGCGCGGTGTACATCGCCATTTCCCGAGCGCGGATGCAGCTTTACCTGCCTTACGACGTGGTCGAGTGGATTGATTTCCACACCTACCAGAAAACCCGTGAATTCCACGGTTACTGATTTATTTAATTCGGCTGTTTCACAACTTTCAGCGGTCGCTCTGGACAACCTAAAACCACCTTGTTAGTTTCCGCCAGCCACTTGTTTCAGAGTATGACAAGGGTGTGCGGTTGATATTGAAGTGCCATCACTTCTTTAACTAACAAGGATGTCTGTGATGAAAAGCCTGCAAGGGTTGCCCCGTCTTATCAGTGCTTCAGTAGGCGCGCCCGGTAAAGCCCGCAACTTGCCTTCCGATGTGCAGTGCATCCAATATTTATTCAATCTGATCATTCCCAAACTGGGCTTCCCACTGGCCGAAAACGGCAAGTGCGACGGTCAGTTGGTGCAGTGCATCAGCCAGTATCAGTTCCGTCATCTCAAATACGCGCACCCCGATGGTGTGATCGACCCGACCGGTAAAACCTTCAACAGCCTGATCGAAGAGGCGGTGAAGGTACCGGTGAAGGCCTTTCCGAGCATGCGTATCCCAAGCTTTCTGAATGCATTCGGTAACAACCAGGGTGACGCGGTGCAAGCCACCGTCAACGTGTACCTGGACCGTATGCGGGCAATGATCGAGGCTGAGCGGCGCAATCGCCAATTGATGCTCCAGGCCACGTGCGATGGCGGCATGACGCTCACCGATACCGATTTTCAGAATGCCGCCAAGCAGTTAGGCAACGGCATTTCGGTGAATGTCATCAGGGCCTTCGCCACGGTGGAGTCCGGTGGTCGCTCGGGATTCGGGCCGGCCAAGTTACCGATCATTGCGTTTGAAGGGCACCAATTTCGCAAGTACACCAAGCATATCTACGACCAGGCGCATCCGCTGCTTTCGTACATCTATGTGAGAAAGGCCGGGCCGCAGTGGCAGGTCAATAACAAGGATCAGGTCAAGGCCTGGGAAACCATGGCCACTGCATTCGCCCTGGACCAGGAAGCGGCTTTGATGTCGGCGTCGTGGGGCATGTTTCAGACCATGGGGTTCAACTACGCCTCATGCGGTTACAAAACGGTGTTTGAGTTTGCCGCGGCATTAAAAGTGAATGTCGGTAACCAACTGAAGGCGTTCCTCGCGTTTTGCGCTAACAGCCCGGCGTTGATGACGGCCATGAAAGCCAAGGATTTCACTTCGATGGCCCGTAACTATAACGGCAAGGACTACGGCAACTATGACGTCCTGATGAAAGAAGCCTACGAGAAACTTGAAGGAAAAAAATAAGATGATCCGTTTTCTAGCAGTGGGTGTGTTGTCGTTGTGCGCCGTTGTCCCCGCATTTGCCGGTTCGCCTGCATTGCATTCCGGAAAATACGAAGGGCTGATGCTGGCGGTGACGCCTGAGCATCAGGTGGAAGGTTATTACGCGGAAGAGATGGGCGAGGGCGTTACTCGCAGCTGCACGTTCTACCTGCAAGGCAAGCCCTCAGCGCTGACCACCTGGAACGACACTGCCTATCCCGGCAGCGTGGCGCCTTCTTCGGACGGCGTGACCCTCACTTTGGCAGAAGGCCGTCAGCATCCGGGTTGCCTCAATGTGCTGATGCCGGAAATTGCCACCGGCCTGGACCTGACCCAGACCGCCAGCAAAAAATGGATCGGCCTGGTCAAGGTCTCAGCCGACAAGGCTTACCTGCTGAAAAATCCAAGTGCCAAGGCGGCTAAACGTCCCTACATCGTCAAGAACGACGTGGTCGGTGTGCTGGCATTCAAGGATGGCTGGGCCCAAGTCGAGTTCATCAACGCAGATGGTCGCTCGTTTACGGGGTGGATCAGCCAGGATCAATACGCGCGGTTGGCGGCCCCCAAAAGCTGATCTCGAAAACGGCAAAAATCTAGATGTGGGAGCGGGCTTGCTCGCGAATACGGAGTGTCAGTCGCTGGATGCAGTGACTGAGCCACCGCTTTCGCGAGCAAGCCCGCTCCCACATTTTGGATCTTCATCAACCGAATATTTCGCGGAGTAACCCGGCAAACGCATCCCGTGCCAGATGCCGCTGGGTGTCCTTGTGCCAGAACAGCAGGTTGTCCACCGCCTGCAGTTCATCGAACCGGTACGATGCCAGCTGATTGGCCTGCTCATAGCGGGCCAGGATGCCTTCCGGCGCCAGCGCCACGCCAATCCCGGCACTCACGCAACCAATGATCGTGCCCCAACTGGCATAGCTGGCAATGGTCGGCTTGAACGCATGGGGCTTGACCCAGTTCTCCAGCGCTGCCCGATAGGGGCAACCCGGTGGCCATACCAGCAAGGTGCGGCCGGCCAGGTCTTCGGCGCTGCGGATCGGTTCGCTGGAGGCGCTGGCGATCAGCACCAGGCGCTCGCTGTAGACCACGCTGTGTTCGAGCTTTGCGCGTTTGTTGCCAGCGGCCACCAGCGCCACATCCAGGCGATGGTGTTGCAGGTCATCGAGCAGCTCGCCCCAGGCGCCAGTCACCAGTTCCAGGCTGACATCCGGGTAGCGTCGGTGGTATTCCGCCAGCAGCGGCGGCAGACGGCCACTGGCGCTGGACTCCACTGCGCCGATGCGCAGGGTGCCACGGGGTATGGCGTTGGCGTCCACGGCGCGTTTGGATTCGTCCACCAAGGCCAGGATGCGTTCGCAGTATTCGAGGAAAATCTCCCCCGCCGCACTGATTGCCAGCCCACGCCCGGCTCGGATGAACAGCGGCGTGCCCAACTCGCTTTCCAGTTGCTTTATCCGCGTAGTGATGTTGGACGGCACGCAATGCAAGTGCACGGCGGCCTGGGCCACGCTGCCGGTTTGCGCCACGGCTCGCACCATTTTCAGTTGGGCCAGTTCCATTGCTCAGTTCCAGTGATTTCAGAAGTCAGAAACGGTTAATTGTCCTGCGTCTTGTGCGGGCCAAGACTGACGGTATTCCTTCTCTGTTTTCGGATGCCGTCGATGAACACCCCGTCACCCCTGAAGCTTACGCTAGTCATCGCCAGCGTCATCCTCTGTTGGGCCTATTCGCCGATTGGCGTGCACATGGGGCTGCACAGCTACAGCCCTGGCCAGTTGGCGTTGCTGCGGTTCTTGATTGCCTCGATGTTCATGGCGTGTGTGGCACTGGTGATGGGCATTGGCAGGCCGCGCCTGCGGGATCTGCCGTGGCTGCTGGTGTTGAGTTTTTTCGGGGTGTTCCTGCATCACACCAGCCTCAATTACGGACAGCAATTCGTGACGGCAGCGGCGTCCAGCGTGCTGGCGCAATCGGCGCCACTGTTCAGTGTGTTAATCGCGTTCTTCTGCTTGAAGGAGCGGATCAGCGTCTGGCGTTGGAGCTGTGTGTTGCTCGGCCTGCTGGGTGTGCTGGTGGTGATCTGGGGCGATCACGGCCTGGGCGATATCGATCCGCGCGGTTTGTTGATCCTGTTGGCGGCGGTGTCGTGGAGCCTGTACTTCGCCATCCAGAAACACTATGCCCATCGCTATAGCCCGTTGACCATGGCGTGTTACATGGTGTGGGCGGGCACCTTGATGCTCTGCGTGAATCTACCGGGCCTGCCCGCTGCCATGATGCAGGCGCCATTGCCGGAAAACCTCGCGGTGCTGGTGCTGGGGATCTTCCCCAGTGCCCTGGCGTACCTGGCCTGGGGTTATGTGTTGAAACATGTCGAGGTCAGCCGTGCCTCGGTGGCGATGTACCTGATCCCGCCCGTGGCCATGACGATGGCGGCGACGCTGCTGGGCGAGCACATCGCCCTGCAAGTGGTGCTGGGCGGTTTGATCGTGTTGGCCAGCGTGGCCGCCATCAGCCTGGAAGGGCGCTGGCGGTCACTCGCTCAGGCAAAACGCGCGCAGGCGGTGGCCGTCGAGGTCCTCGGCGACGAAGGTGTAGCCGAAATCTAGGGTGGTCGGTGACTGGATAATCGTTGCGCCGCGCTCTACCCACAGGTCGTGCAGGGCATCCACGGCGGCCTGGTCGGCCAGGGACAACCCCACTTCGCCGCCACCGCCCGTGAGCTGCGCTGCCGGTTGCACGGTATGGCGTGACCACAGTCCCAGCTTCACGCCATTGTCGAGAATGAACAAGGCGAACGTCGGGTTGAGTTCCACCGGCGGCTTGTCCAGCAGGCGGCTATAGAAGTTGGCGCTGGTGGCCGGGCTGTCGACGTAGAGCAAAAAGTAATGGGCGACGGTGTGCATGCGGGCTCCTTGGCAGCGCGTGTGGTGAGGGAGCCGAGTCTATAAGGCAGTGCTGTCAGTTCCTGTCAGGAGTCTCTCCGGTGTACAGCTGGATGATCTGGTCGATCTCGCCCGACATCTTCATCCGCAACAAGGTACGCAGGATCAACTGCACCGGCACGTTCGGGTCATTGCGTACGGTGCAGCCCAGGTTCTGTTCATCGATCACCGCCACCTTGTGCAGGCGTTTGCCCACCGGCATCCGCTGGTTGAAGCGGTCGAGTATCCATTCATTGACCACTGCGAACTTGAAACGCCCGGCCACCAGTTTGTGCAGCACCTGCTCTTCGCTGCGCGCATCGTCGCGGCTGAGTTGGCCGCCGGCAAACAGCGGGTCGAGGGTGACGTAGCGGTAATTGAGCACGGTGCCGATGGCTTGCGGCGCGAGCTGGTCGATGTGTATGGGGTGCGGGGGAATGTGGGTGCTGACCAACAGGTTGCGCTGCACCATCAGCGGAATGCTCCAGGTGTAGTCGCCGGACTGGTCGTCGACCCAGGCCTGGGTGACATAACAGCGCACATCGATATCACCGTGTTCCATGGCGCTGGAGATGCGCGCCCGTGCCAGTACATGGAATTGCGCAGGGCGGCCGACCTGGGTGGCCAGGCTTAACATCACGTCATACCAAATGCCCTGGGTAGGCCGGCCATCTTCCAGTTGCACCATGGGCATCGCCCAACTGTCGGAAACCGAGAAGCGCAGCGGTGCGGGCGCTGCAAGGCTGGCCGTGGCAATCATCCATAAAACGCCCAGGACTGCGCGCATAAGCTCTCCGGGTTCAGGCCTTTTCGGGGCCAGTCACATGAGCTTAGTCAGATTAGGCAAGCGTGCCGGATGCAATTTCCCCCTTGCTCCGCTAGCATTACCGGCTTCTGTTTCCCAGTTGCGACGGTTTTCGATGAGTTATCAGGTTCTTGCACGTAAATGGCGTCCGCGCTCGTTCCGCGAAATGGTCGGCCAGACCCATGTGCTCAAGGCTCTGATCAATGCCTTGGACAGCCAGCGGCTGCACCACGCCTACCTGTTCACTGGTACGCGGGGGGTGGGCAAAACCACCATTGCGCGCATCATCGCCAAATGCCTGAACTGTGAAACCGGTATTACTTCGACGCCGTGCGGCACCTGTTCGGTGTGCAAGGAAATCGACGAAGGGCGTTTCGTCGACCTGATCGAGATCGACGCCGCGAGCCGCACCAAGGTCGAAGACACCCGCGAGCTGCTCGACAACGTGCAGTATGCGCCGAGCCGTGGCCGCTTCAAGGTCTACCTGATCGACGAAGTGCACATGCTCTCCAGCCATTCCTTCAACGCCCTGTTGAAAACCCTGGAAGAGCCGCCGCCCTACGTCAAATTCATCTTGGCCACCACCGACCCGCAGAAACTTCCTGCAACGATTCTGTCGCGGTGCTTGCAGTTCTCGCTGAAAAACATGACCCCCGAGCGGGTGGTCGAGCATTTGACCCACGTGCTGGGCGTCGAGAACGTACCGTTCGAAGACGACGCGCTGTGGCTGCTCGGCCGCGCTGCCGATGGCTCGATGCGTGATGCCATGAGCCTCACCGACCAGGCCATCGCCTTTGGTGAAGGCAAGGTCATGGCCGCTGATGTGCGCGCCATGCTTGGCACCCTCGACCACGGCCAGGTATTCGACGTGCTGCATGCGCTGATCGAAGGCGACGCCAAGGCGTTGCTCGAAGCTGTGCGTCACCTGTCGGAGCAAGGCCCGGACTGGAACGGCGTGCTCTCGGAAATCCTCAATGTGCTGCACCGCGTTGCTATCGCCCAGGCGCTGCCTGAGGGTGTCGACAACGGCCATGGCGACCGCGACCGTGTGTTGGCCCTGGCCCAGGCGTTGCCGGCCGAAGATGTACAGTTCTACTACCAGATGGGCCTGATTGGCCGCCGCGACCTGCCGCTGGCGCCTGACCCGCGTGGTGGCTTTGAAATGGTGCTGCTGCGGATGCTGGCGTTCCGGCCCGCCGATTCGGCCGATGCGCCGAGACAGCCGCTAAAGCCAGTGGGGATCAGCCAGGCCACAGTTGATTCCGCCAAACCAGTGGCTGGCGCGGCGGTGGTTGCGCCAGTGGTTGCTGCGCCTGCGCCTGCGCCGGTTGCTGCGGCGCCCGAGCCTGAGCCTGTGGTCGCTGCGCCGGTGATCGAGCCCGAATCCGTCGTCGAACCTGAACCGGTTGTAGACCTGCCTTGGAATGACCCGGTAGACGCCGAAGTCGAAGCCGAGCAAGCGCCCGCCGTGGAGCCCGTGCTGGAAACCATCGGCGAGCAGCCCGAGCTGACCCCGATGCCCACGCCGACCCCGGACAGTGTGGTGCCGGACGCGCCCGAATGGGTGTCGGCGCCGGTTCCCGAGCCGACCGTGGCCCAAGTGGAAGCCGCCACGCCGGGCATCGACCTCGACGACGAACCGCCGCTGGACGAAGACTACATCGAGCCGGACATGGATTCGGCCTACAGCTACTTGGACGATCTGGCCAGCGAACACACCGCCGAGCCGGCCCCCGAGCCTGAGGCGGAACCCGCTGCCGCGCCGGCCACCGGCCTGGCCCTGCAATGGCTGGAATTGTTTCCGAAGCTGCCGATTTCCGGCATGACCGGTAGCATCGCCGCGAACTGCACGCTGATTTCCATCGATGGCGATCACTGGCTGCTGCACCTGGACCCGGCCCACAGCGCCCTGTTCAACGCGACCCAGCAACGCCGCCTGAATGACGCACTGAACCAGTACCATGAGCGCACGCTGACCATTACCATCGAGCTGATCAAGCCGGAGCAGGAAACCCCGGCCCAGGCCGCGACCCGCCGGCGTATCAACCGTCAGCGTGAGGCCGAGGACTCGATCCACGGTGATCCGCTCATCCAGCAAATGATGCAACAGTTCGGTGCGGTCGTCCGTCACGATACTATTGAACCTGTCGAAGCCCCGGTGCCCCAGGCGTCCTGACACCGGGCTACTAACTTGATCCACGTACTTTGAGGTGATTCCCATGATGAAAGGTGGCATGGCCGGCCTGATGAAGCAGGCGCAGCAGATGCAGGAAAAAATGGCCAAGATGCAGGAAGAACTGGCCAACGCCGAAGTCACCGGTAAAGCCGGTGGCGATATGGTCAGCGTGGTGATGACCGGTCGTCACGACATCAAGCGCGTGAGCATCGACCCAAGCGTATTGCCAGGCGTCGGTGAAGATGACTTGGAAATGCTCGAAGCCTTGTTCGCTGCCGCCGTCAACGACGCCGTGCGCAAGATCGAAGCCAACAGCCAGGAAAAAATGGGCGGTGTGACCGCTGGCATGCAATTGCCACCGGGCATGAAGCTGCCGTTCTGATCCGGTAGCTTTAGCTAGACTCCAATGCCAGGCCTTGTGCCTGGCATTTTTGTTTGTGCCGAATCTGATCGAACCCTGGCACGGCACGCATGGTCTGCACCCTATACCGATGGATTCGATAAAGGAGCCCTTTCATGCCTCAAGAACCAACCCTGAACCAGCGCATTGTCCTGGTCTCACGCCCCCAAGGCGCACCGACCCCGGAAAATTTCCGCCTGGAGCGCGTGAATCTACCGGAGTTGGCAGACGGCCAAGTCCTGCTGAAGACGTTGTACCTGTCTTTGGACCCTTACATGCGTGGACGTATGAGCGACGCACCGTCCTACGCCGCTCCGGTGGAAATCGATGAAGTGATGACCGGTGGCGCTGTCAGCCGTATCGAGCAATCGCGCAATCCGAAATTCGAAGTGGGTGACCTGGTAGTCGGTTCCACCGGCTGGCAGAGCCATAGCATCTCCGATGGCCGGAACCTGATGCCGGTGCCCAAGGGCCTGGCCAGCCCGTCCATGGCCCTGGGTGTGCTTGGCATGCCGGGCATGACCGCCTACATGGGCCTGATGGATATTGGCCAGCCCAAAACCGGGGAAACGCTGGTCGTCGCCGCAGCGTCCGGCGCAGTGGGCTCGGTGGTAGGGCAGGTGGCCAAGCTCAAGGGCTTGCGCGTGGTCGGGATCGCAGGGGGCGCGGACAAGTGCCGCTACGTGGTGGAGGAGTTGGGCTTCGATGCCTGCGTCGACCACAAAAGTGCACACTTCGCCGACGAATTGGCCCACGCCTGCTTCAAGGGCGTCGACATCTATTTCGAGAACGTCGGCGGCAAGGTATTCGACGCCGTGGTGCCCTTGCTTAATCCCAAGGCCCGGATTCCGCTGTGCGGGTTGATCGCCGGCTACAACGCCCATGAAGCACCCAGCGGCCCCGACCGGTTGCCGGCGCTGCAGCGCACGCTGCTGACCAAGCGCGTGCGGATCCAGGGCTTTATCGTGTTCGATGACTACGGTGATCGCCAGCCCGAATTCCAAAGCGCCATGGCGCCGTGGGTGCGCGACGGCAAGATCAAGTTCCGCGAGGATGTGGTCGAGGGCCTGGAGCGGGCGCCCGAGGCCTTTATCGGTCTGTTGGAAGGGCGCAACTTCGGCAAGTTGGTCGTGCGCATTTGACGCTTATCCGGGGCGCGGGTATAAACCGCGTCTCGTTGTTTTGTCGGACCCTTCGCCCATGAGCTTCAGCCCCCTGATTCGCCAACTGATCGACGCCCTGCGCATTTTGCCGGGTGTCGGCCAGAAAACCGCCCAGCGTATGGCGCTGCAACTGCTGGAGCGTGATCGCAGCGGCGGCGCCCGGTTGGCCCAGGCCTTGAGCCAGGCCATGACCGGTGTCGGTCACTGTCGCCAGTGTCGCACCCTCACTGAAGAAGAACTCTGCCCGCAATGCGCCGACCCACGCCGCGACGACACGCTGCTGTGCGTGGTAGAAGGGCCGATGGATGTGTACGCGGTGGAGCAGACCGGCTATCGCGGCCGTTACTTCGTACTCAAGGGCCACCTGTCGCCGCTGGACGGTCTGGGCCCGGAAGCCATCGGCATTCCGCAACTGGTGGCGCGCATTGAAGAACAGGGCACTTTCACTGAAGTGATCCTCGCCACCAACCCGACGGTGGAAGGTGAGGCGACCGCGCACTACATTGCGCAATTGCTGACCAACAAAGGCTTGATCACCTCGCGTATTGCCCATGGCGTACCGTTGGGTGGCGAGCTGGAGTTGGTGGACGGTGGAACGTTGGCGCATTCCTTCGCTGGCCGCAAACCCATCGCCCTCTAACGATGATCCTGTAGGAGCCGGCTTGCCGGCGATGCGGGCGACGCATTTTTCCGCATAGGCCGTGGTGATGCTATCGCCGGCAAGCCGGCTCCTACACAGCGCCAGGCTTGAAAGCCAAGCAAGCGCTTGGTAAGTTCGCTCCACCTCACCGTGGAGCTTGCCGATGTCTGCCTATCAGGACTACTTCGACCCCAGCCACCAATTGGTCCGCGACAGCGTGCGCCGTTTCGTCGAGCGCGAGATGTTGCCGGGCATCGAACAGTGGGAGGAGGCGGAAAGCTTTCCCCGCGAGCTGTACCTCAAGGCCGGCGCGGCGGGGATTCTTGGCATCGGCTACCCCGAAGCTCTCGGTGGCAGTCATGAAGGTGATCTGTTCGCCAAGGTGGCTGCCAGCGAAGAATTGATGCGTTGCGGCTCTGGCGGCGTCGTCGCAGGGTTGGGTTCATTGGATATTGGCTTGCCGCCTATCGTCAAATGGGCCCGGCCCGAGGTGCGCGAGCGCGTGGCGCCGCAGATCCTGTCTGGTGAAAAGATCATCGCCCTGGCGGTCACCGAGCCGGGCGGCGGTTCGGATGTGGCCAGCCTGCAAACCCGTGCCGTTCGCGAGGGCGACCATTACCGCGTCAGCGGCAGCAAGACCTTCATCACCAGCGGCAGCCGCGCCGACTTCTACACCGTGGCCGTGCGCACGGGTGGACCGGGATTTGCCGGCATCAGCCTGCTGCTGATCGAAAAAGACACCCCCGGTTTTACCGTTGGCCAGCCTCTGAAGAAAATGGGCTGGTGGGCGTCGGACACCGCTGAATTGTTCTTCGACGATTGCCGCGTGCCCGTCGGCAACCTGATCGGCGCTGAAAACATGGGCTTTGCCTGCATCATGGGCAACTTCCAGAGCGAGCGCCTGGCCCTGGCGCTCATGGCCAACATGACCGCGCAGTTGGCCCTAGAGGAAAGCCTCAAATGGGCCGCCGAGCGCGAAGCCTTCGGCAAACCCATTGGCAAATTCCAGGTGATCAAGCATCGCCTGGCGGAAATGGCCACCGCCGTGGAAGTCTCCCGCGAATTCACCTACCGGCAGGCGGCAAAGATGGCCGCCGGTATCAGCGTGATCAAGGAAATTTCCATGGCCAAGAACCTTGCCACCGACACCGCCGACCGCGTCACCTACGACGCGGTACAGATCCTCGGGGGCCAGGGTTACATGCGCGGTAGCCTGGTGGAGCGGCTATACCGCGACAACCGCATCCTGTCCATCGGTGGCGGTACCCGCGAAGTGATGAATGAAATCATCAGCAAGCAGATGGGGCTTTGATCACTGTTCGGTCAGCGCAAATTGCGTCAAACAAAACGTCGGAATCCCCATGTCTTCCAGACGCTGCGACCCACCCAGTTCCGGCAGATCAATAATCGCCGCCGCTTCAAAGATCTTCGCGCCCATGCGCCGCACCAGGTTCGCCGCCGCGATCAGGGTGCCGCCAGTGGCTATCAGGTCATCGAACATCAATACCGAATCGCCCTCGCACAGGCTGTCGGCATGCACTTCGAGGAACGCTTCGCCGTACTCGGTCTGGTAACCCTCGGCCAGCACGTCAGCCGGCAGCTTGCCTTGCTTGCGGAACAGGATCAGCGGCTTGTTCAGTTGGTAGGCGATGATCGAACCGATCAGGAAACCCCGCGCATCCATCGCGCCGATATGCGTGAACTCGGCCTCGACATACCGATGGGCAAAGCTGTCCGCCACCAGGCGCAGGGCGCGGGGCGATTGGAACAATGGCGTGATGTCACGGAAGATCACCCCAGGCTTGGGGAAGTCGATGACGGGGCGGATCAGGGATTTGATGTCGAACGAATCGAAGGTCATCGTCGAAGAGTCCTGGGGCTGGAAACGGACTCGAAGTATACCTGCGGCCTTGCCGGATGGCGCGGCCGCAAGTGTCTGCATCAACCTTCTAGCGAGCCACCGGCCAGCGCACACAACTGGATCGGGTCGAGGATATGCACTTCTTTACCTTCGGCGGCGATCAGTTCGTTTTGCTGGAAGCGGGTAAACACACGGGACACGGTTTCCACCGCGAGGCCCAGGTAGTTGCCGATTTCATTGCGCGACATGCTCAGGCGGAACTGGTTGGCCGAGAAACCACGGGCACGGAACCGCGCCGACAGGTTGACCAGGAAGGTCGCGATGCGCTCGTCGGCGGTTTTCTTCGACAGCAGCAGCATCATTTGCTGGTCGTCACGGATCTCGCGGCTCATCACACGCATCAACTGACGGCGCAGTTGTGGCAACTGCAGGGCCAGTTCGTCCAGGCGTTCGAAGGGGATTTCGCAAACGGATGTAGTCTCCAGCGCCTGGGCCGACACTGGATGAATCTCGGTGTCCATGCCCGACAAGCCCACCAGTTCGCTGGGCAGGTGGAAACCGGTGATCTGCTCTTCGCCACTGTCGCTCAGGCTGAACGTCTTCAACGCACCCGAACGTACTGCATAAACGGAATCGAACTTGTCGCCCTGGCGAAACAGGAACTCGCCTTTTTTCAGCGGGCGGCCACGTTTAACGATGTCGTCCAGCGCATCCATGTCTTCCAAATTCAACGAAAGTGGCAAGCAGAGGGGCGCCAGGCTGCAATCCTTGCAATGAGCCTGGCTGTGAGCGCGCAGTTTAACTGGCTCGGACATTTCTTAAATCCTTGTGGGAAAACACACATAAGACGTAAGGGTAACGCACTGGGGGGCGGTGAGGCCAGCCTGTACAAAAAACCGGCAGCGGTATAAAGGTTTTTGTATCGGGGCCGATACAGCAGGCATACCTATTGAGTCGGAGCTTGGATCATGTCTGTTATAGCTGCCTACAACCCTGCCATCCGCATTCCGACGGTGCCGGATGCAAAGCCAGCGGCTGAGGCCCAGGAAAAAGCACCTGAGGTTGAAACGACCACTGCACCCAAAGTGGTGGAAGGTGTGACGGTGACTATTTCCGCCGATGCATTCAAGGCCGCCGGTGCAGCCAAGAGCTCCAATGCGGATATCGATGAAAGTGGCCTGGACGACAACGTCAAACAGGTGCTGAAAATGATCCGTCAGTTGAAACAACAGATCGCCGAAAAACAGGCCGAGCTGGCGGCTGTTGCAGCGGCCACTAATCTTTCCCCTGAAGAGGCCCGCGCAAAGGCCAGCGCTTTGCAGAGCGAGATCAGTTCTCTGCAGGCGGGCCTGATGTCGGCCCAGACTTCACTCGCTAAGTCGATGAAAGGGATGAGTGCCGAGGATTCGATGAAGACTGCCTCGCTGTCGATGTAATCAAATCACCCGGGAAAATCGCTGCCTGTTCTGGTGCTCCAGATAGGCATCGAACACCATGCACACCGAACGCACCAGCAGTCGCCCGGCTGGCAACACGCGAATGCCTTGGGCGTCGAGTTCGATCAGGCCATCCTCGGCCATCGCCGTCAGTTGCGGCCAGATGTCGTCGAAATACCCGCGAAAGTCGATGTTGAAGGCCTGCTCGATCGTCTCGAATGCCAGGCTGAAATTGCAGATCAACTGCTGGATTACTTCCCGCCGCAACCGATCGTCCGTGGTGCAGACCAGGCCGCGACTGGTAGCCAGTTGCGCGCCGGCCAGGGTGTTCTGATAGCCGTTGAGGTCGCTGCTGTTCTGGCAGTACAGGTCACCGATCTGGCTGATCGCCGACACCCCGAGCCCGATCAAGTCGCAGTGGCCGTGGGTGGTGTAGCCCTGGAAGTTGCGTTGCAGGGTGCCTTCTTCCTGGGCAATGGCCAACTCGTCGTCGGGCAGGGCGAAATGGTCCATGCCGATGTAGCGGTAGCCGGCCTGGGTCAGTTGCTCGATGGTGGTTTGCAGCATCAAGAGCTTTGACGCAGGGGAGGGCAGTTCGTCGGTGCTGATACGCCGCTGGGGCATGAAACGCTCCGGCAGATGCGCGTAATTGAACACCGACAGACGGTCGGGTTGCAGCCTGATGACTTCTTCCACGGTGCGCGCAAAATTGATCGGTGTTTGCTTGGGCAAGCCGTAGATCAGGTCGATATTGATCGAGCGAAATTGCAGGGTGCGCGCCGCATCGATGACCGCACGGGTTTCCTCCAGGCTCTGCAGGCGATTCACTGCCCGTTGTACCTCGGGGTCAAGGTCTTGCAGGCCGATGCTCACGCGGTTGAAGCCAAGTTCACGCAGCAGGCCCATGGTCGCCCAGTCCGCTTCACGGGGGTCGATCTCGATGCCGTAGTCGCCGGAATCGTCATCCAGCAAATTGAAGTGCTGGCGCAGGCAGCCCATGACCTGGCGCAGTTCATCGTGGCTAAGAAAGGTCGGGGTGCCGCCGCCGAAGTGCAGTTGCTCAACCCGCTGTTTCGGATCGAGGTGGCAGGCCACCAGTTGGATCTCTTGCTCCAGGCGTTGCAGGTAGGCCTGGGCGCGGCCACGGTCCTTGGTGATGACCTTGTTGCAAGCGCAGTAGTAGCAGATGTTCGCGCAGAACGGCACATGCACATACAGCGACAACGGTCGCACGGCTTTGCGGCTGTCGCGCAGGGCGTGGAGCAGGTCGAAAGTGCCGACCTGGCTGTCGAATTGTACGGCGGTGGGGTAGGACGTGTAACGCGGTCCCGCCAGGTCGTAGCGGTGAATCAGATTGGTGTCCCAACGAATGGCGTCGAGCATGCGGGCGTTCCCCCGGATAGGCTAGTGGGCCGAGTCTAGGGGCGTGGCGGGGATGGCATCTTGATTTGCATCAACGGGGAGCGGCGCTATGCCACATGGCGCTTTAATGGCCCATCAACCAGTGCTGGTGCGGGCCGGGCAACGTCCAGATACCGAAGAGTATGACCAGCAGGCCACCGGCCATCCGCACGCTGCGTTTGCGCAATAATGCAGTGACCCGTTCGGCGGCCAGGCCGGTAGCCAACAGCACCGGCCAGGTCCCCAGCCCGAACGCCAGCATCAGCAACCCGCTGTCCAGTGCATTGCCCTGGCTCGCTGCCCATAGCAGCGTGCTGTAGACCAATCCGCACGGCAACCAGCCCCACAGCGCGCCCAGTAGCAAGGCGCGCGGTACGCTGGACACCGGCAGCAAACGGTTGGCGACTGGCTGGATGTAGCGCCACAGGCCGCGTCCGAGGCTTTCGATACGGGTGAGGCCGCTCCACCAGCCGGCCAGGTACAGGCCCATGCTGATCAACAACAACCCGGCCAGTACGCGCATGAACATCGCCGCCGGGCTGTTCGCCACTGCCCAACCGGCCAGGCCGATCAACACCCCGGCAGCGGTATAGCTGAAGATGCGCCCCAGGTTGTAGGCCAGCAGCAGTTTAAACCGGCGACCACGCTGCTCCCTGGGGATGGCCAGGGTCAGCGCGCCCATCAGGCCACCGCACATGCCCAGGCAATGGCCGCCGCCGAGCAGGCCGAGGATCAGCGCGGAGACCAGCAGTGGCGCCAGTTCAAGCATGGGGCGGGTCTTTCGGCGGTTGTTCGGAGTGGTTGGCCTCTTCGATGCCGGCCAGGTGGTTCGGGTCCTGGTCGTCGAACAGCACGCTATGGGCCGGGCCGTCGAGGTCGTCGTACTGACCGCTGTCCACCGCCCAGAAGAAGATGTAGATGGCCACGCCCACTAACAGCAGCGCCGCCGGAATCATCACGTATAAAGCTGGCATCTGCACTCCATGGTCGTGCGGCTCACACCGGCAGCGGGCGGGTTACTGAGGGGGCTCGGGCCGCTGGCGCGCTCGGCAGGCGAGTCAGGCGCAGGGCATTGAGCACCACGGTCAACGAACTGAGGGACATGCCCACTGCGGCCCAGATCGGGGTGATCCAACCCAGGGCGGCGAACGGCAGCATAAGGCCATTGTACAGCCCGGCCCACAGCAGGTTCTCAATGATCACTCGGCGGGTGCGCCGCGCCAGGGTAAAGGCTTGTACGAGGGCGTCCAGGCGGTTGGACAGCAAGACCGCGTCGGCGCTGGTCTTGGCCAGGTCGGTGGCCGTGCCCATGGCCACGCTGATATCGGCGGCGGCGAGGACGGGCACATCGTTGACCCCGTCGCCGAGCATCAGCACCTTGCGGCCTTCCTTGTGCAGTTGTTGCAGTACGTGCAGCTTGTCATCGGGGCGCAAGCCGCCGTGGGCTTCGTCGATCCCCAGTTCGGCGGCGACGCTGGCGACCATCGGCGAACTGTCGCCGGACAGCAACAGCGTGCGCCAGCCACGTGCCTTGCACGCGGCGAGCAAGGCCGGCGCGTCACTGCGCAGACGGTCATCGAGGACGAACCAGGCCAGGGCGCCTTCACGGTCGCCGAGCAGCAGCCATTGGCCCGAAACCTCAGGCGCGGCTGGGATCGGGCAACCACTGAGTTCACAGACAAAACCCGGTTGGCCAATGCGCAATACGCGCTCGCCGACACGCCCTTCAAGGCCCAGCCCTGGCGAACTGATGACTTCATCGGCGGCCAGTGGCGCACGGCCAAAGGCGCAGGCAATCGGGTGTTCGGAGCGGTTTTCCAGGGCAGCGGCGAGGCTCAGGCACAGGTCGGTGCTCAAGCTGCCCAGGGGGCGGATAGCCCTCAGCGCCAGGCGCCCTTCGGTGAGGGTGCCGGTCTTGTCGAAAATCACCGTGTCGATCTGATTCAAGCCTTCCAGCACATGCCCGCGGGTCAACAGCAGGCCGAGTTTGTGCAAGGTGCCGGTGGCGGCGGTGAGGGCGGTGGGGGTGGCGAGGGACAGCGCGCAGGGGCAGGTCGCCACCAGCATCGCCAGCACAATCCAGAACGCCCGCGACGAATCCAGTTCCCACCACAGCAGGCCGATCAACACTGCGGCGATCAACGAGCACAACAGGAACCACTGCGCGGCACGGTCGGCGATCTGCGCCAGGCGCGGTTTCTCGGCCTGGGCCCGCTCCAGCAGGCGAACGATGGCGGACAAGCGTGTGTCGTGGCCCAAGGCGCGCACTTCGACGGTCAGCGCGCCTTCGACATTGAGGGTGCCTGCGGTGACCGCGTCGCCGGTCTGGCGGGGCTGCGGCAGGTACTCGCCGGTGAGCAGGGATTCATCGACGCTCGATTGCCCATCAAGGATCACGCCATCGGCTGGCAGCACAGCGCCTGGATGCACCAGGACTCGATCGCCCAGTGCCAGTTCCGGGAGCAGGATGCGTTCACTCTGGCCATCGGCCTTGAGCCGCAGGCACGAGGCGGGCAACAGGTTCACCAGCTGTGCGGTGGCGGCGGCCGTGCGCTCGCGGGCGCGGCGCTCAAGGTAGCGACCGGCCAACAGGAACAGCGCAAACATGCCCACCGCATCGAAATACAGCTCGCCCACGCCGGTGATCGCGGTCCAGATCCCCGCCAGATAGGCGCCACCGATAGCCAATGACACCGAAACGTCCATGGTCAGGTGACGCGTGCGTACGTCGCGCATAGCGCCCTTGAAAAACGGTGCGCAGCTGTAGAACACGATGGGCGTTGTCAGAAACATTGCCACCCAGCGCAGGATCACGTGCAGCTCCGGGCTCAGATCGATATTGAATTCCGGCCAGGTGGCCATGGTTGCCATCATCGCCTGGAACCACAGCAGGCCGGCCACGCCCAGTTGGCGCAGGGCCAGACGGTTTTCGCTGGCCAGTTGCTCGGCGGCGCGGTCCGGCTGATAGGGGTGGGCGGCGTAGCCGATGTGGCGCAACTCGCTGAGCAGTTGGCTTAGCGGCAGTTGGCCGTCTGCCCAACGCACCTGCAGTCGATGGTTGGACAGGTTCAGCCGCGCCTCGGCCACGGCGGGCAGGCTGCGCAGGTGTTTTTCGATCAGCCAGCCGCAGGCCGCGCAGCTGATGCCTTCCATCAACAGGGTGGCTTCGGCGAGTTCGCCTTCGTGGCGCACAAAGGGTTTCTGCACATCGGCGCGGTCGTACAGCGCCAGCTCATCCACCAACTGCACCGGCAATGCCTCTGGGTTGGCCGAGGCTTCGCTACGGTGCTGGTAATAGCTTTCCAGGCCGCCGGCCACAATGGCTTCGGTCACCGCCTGGCAGCCTGGGCAACAAAGCTCGCGGCGTTCGCCGAGGATCACTGCGGTGAAGCGGCTGCCCGGCGGAACAGGCAGGGCGCAGTGGTAGCAGGGGATTGGGCTGGTCATGGGTATGAATCTTAGTCGGCTGGGAAGGCCTCATCGCCGGCAAGCCGGCTCCTACAGGTCTAACGCAGTCCCTTGTAAGAGCCGGCTTGCCGGCGATGCGCGAAGCGCAGGTGTTTATTTTTTCAGGTCTTCGGCACCCTGCAACGGTTCATCGCCCAGCAGCAAGTCCTTGTCGTGGCTGACCTGTTCTTCTTCGAACATGCGCCAGGTACGGTCGCCTTCCACACCCAACAACTCGACGAAGCGACGGCCTTCGACCTTGTCGGTGACCTGGCCGATGTAGCGACCGGGTTCGCTGTCGCTGCGGGCCAGGTTGATCTTGCGATCCTTCTCCGGCTGCGTCGGGGAAATCAGGTTCAATTCCAGGGTGGTCGGGTTGCTGTTGCCGGTGAGGTTCACTTCGACTTCACCGGTCAGTTCATCCAGGTGCACCTTGGCGCGCAGTTGCAGGGTCTGGGCCAGCAGTTCGCGGTCCAGGGAGCGGTTGATGCCTTTGCCGGCCTCGTAGTAGTTGTCGTTGACCAAGTTATCCGGGTTGTTCACCGCGATGGTCACCATGGACAGGGTCAACGTCACCGAGCAGGCCAGGATCCCAATGATGATCCAGGGCCAGAGGTGCTTGTACCAGGGGCTTGCGGCAGTGGCTACGGACATTGTTCTGCTCTCTTCTAACGAACTTGGGGGCCGATGAATCGGCTCTTGGCTTCAATATGGACGCTGGCGTCATCGGCATCGGTGAGGATGAATTTCACCTCGTTGGTACTCGACGGCAACTGTTCTGGCGCACTCGAGAGCTCGACCGGCATGCTGACGATATCACCAGCAGCGACCTTGATTTCGCGGCGACCTTGCAGCTTGAGGTCTGGCAATCCGGAGGCATCGAGCACGTAGGTGTGGTCGCGCTGGTCCTTGTTCATGATCTTCAGGCTGTACACGTTTTCGATGCGGCCTTCGGCGTTTTCGCGATACAGCACACGGTCCTTGCTCACGTCGAAACCCACCAGCGAACGCATGAAGAATGCTGCCACCAACAGGCTGATCATCGCCAGCAGCACCAGTGCATAACCAATCAGGCGCGGGCGCAGCTTGTGGGTTTTCTGCCCCGACAGGTTGTGCTCGGTGGTGTAGCTGATCAGGCCGCGTGGGTACTCCATCTTGTCCATGATGTTGTCGCAGGCGTCGATACAGGCGGCGCAGCCGATGCACTCGATCTGCAGGCCGTCGCGGATGTCGATACCGGTCGGGCACACCTGTACGCACATCGTGCAGTCGATGCAGTCCCCCAGGCCCTGGGCCTTGTAATCGATGCCTTTTTTGCGCGGGCCACGCAACTCTCCACGGCGCGGATCGTAGGAGACGATCAGGGTGTCCTTGTCGAACATCACGCTCTGGAAGCGTGCGTACGGGCACATGTAGATACACACCTGTTCGCGCAGCCAGCCGGCGTTGCCGTAGGTGGCGAGGGTGAAGAAACCGACCCAGAAATACGACCAGCCATCGGCCTGGCCCGTGAAGAAGTCGAACACCAGTTCGCGGATCGGCGAGAAGTAGCCGACAAAGGTCATGCCGGTGACAAAACCGATCAGCAGCCAGAGGGTGTGCTTGCTGAACTTGCGTAGGAACTTGTTGGCGCCCATCGGCGCTTTGTCGAGTTTGATGCGCTGGTTGCGGTCGCCTTCGGTGACCTTTTCGCACCACATGAAGATCCACGTCCACACGCTTTGCGGGCAGGTATAACCGCACCACACACGCCCGGCATACACGGTGATAAAGAACAGGCCAAATGCCGCGACGATAAGAATGCCCGAGAGCAGGATGAAGTCCTGGGGCCAGAAGGTCGCGCCGAAAATAAAGAACTTACGCTCCGGCAGGTTCCACCACACGGCCTGGTGGCCACCCCAGTTCAGCCATACCGTGCCGAAGTAGAGCAGGAACAGTCCGGCACCGCCGAGCATGCGCAAATTGCGGAACAGGCCGGTGAAGGCGCGGGTGTAGATTTTCTCTCGCGAGGCGTAGAGGTCGACGGTTTTGGCAGGCGGGGTAACGTCATGTACCGGTATTTGGTTGCTCATCATTGCATCCCACGGCGGTGGAGATTTGCCTCGGCCAGTACGTGCCAACCGGGGTCAAATTAGGGGTGTTGCAGTGGCCTAATGATACGCCCCCGATGGTGTGCAAAGGGTGCGACCTTTGGTCGCGTTGGGGGAAATCAATTGATGGTGTACGTGATCTGGATCAATTGACTTGGTAAGTATGGACGGTTTTGGTGGGTAAGCAGGTCATTCGTCCCATGGATTGATCAGTGGAACGCCGCTGGATTTGAAATCGCTGATGTTGCGCGTTACCACGGTCAGCCCGTGAACCAGAGCGGTAGCGGCGATCAGTGCATCACTTTCATTGGTCCGGTCAGGCACATGCAGATGTGCACAACGCAGGGCGACTGCGGTATCCACCGGCAGAATCCTGGAATCAAAAGCGGGCATTACATGGCGCTTCAGCCACGTTCTTAGCACCTTGCCTTGTGCCGGGTCTCGGCGCTCGATACGCAAGACCCCGGTCTCCAATTCTTTAAGCGTAATCGCAGAGATAAACATGCGTGGAGCGATGACACTTTTTGCCCATGCGACTACTTTTACGTCGGCGTGGGGTTTGCGAAGTTCAGAAATAACGTTGGTGTCGAGTAGATACATCAAGAGAGGTCCACAGGTCGATGAGTGATCACGGCGCGTTCGGTTTCGAAGTCGATATCGGCCGCTTCTGGCATCACTAGCAGATCAACGATGTCGGCATTGAGCCCTGTCAGTTTCTGGTAGTCCTCAATGCTTAGCAGTACATGGGCGGGCTTGCCGCGATCGGTGATAAAAACCGGCCCTTGGCGGGCGGCTTTTTTGGCACCACTTGTGTCTTGGTTGAATTCGCGGCTGGAAATAGTCGTGATGGTCATGGGGTACTCCCCCTTCGTCAGGCTGGATGTAGTTACGTTACTACTTGGCTGTCAAAAACCGCAAGTATTAGGCTACAAGTGGTAGTGGGTTCCTGCTTACATAATCCCGAGAGCCAGAAAGAACAAAGCCCCGCCAGCTTTAGCTGCGCGGGGCTTTGATGTTTCAAGGGCTTACTGCTCTTCAGCCTTCTTATCCCCATGGGACAAGCTGTACACATACGCCGCCAGCAAATGCACCTTGTCATTGCCTTGCAGTTGTTCCTGCGCTGGCATCTGGCCCTGACGGCCCCAACGGATGGTCTGTTGCAGTTGCGCGAAGCTCGAACCGTAGATGAACGCACCTGGGTGGGTCAGGTCAGGCGCACCCATGGCAGGGGTGCCTTTGCCGGCCGGGCCGTGGCAGGCCACGCAGTTGGCGGCGAAGAGTTTCTCGCCGTTGGCCACATCGGCTTTCACGCCTTCGGGCAGCTTGCGGCCGTCAAGGTTGGTGACCACGAACGCGGCCACATCGCTGACGCCTTGTTCCTTGAGGATATCCAGCCAGGCCGGCATCACCGCATGGCGGCCCTTCATGATGGTTTCCTTGATGGTGGCTGGCTCGCCACCCCAGCGCCAGTCGGCGTCGGTCAGGTTGGGGAAGCCATAGGCGCCTTTGGCGTCGGAACCGTGGCACACCGAGCAGTTGGAGGCGAACAGGCGGCCGCCCATCTTCAAGGCTTGCGGGTCCTTGGCCACTTCCTCAATCGGCATCGACGCGAATTTGGCGAAGATCGGGCCGAACTTGGCATCCGACTTGGCCATTTCCTTTTCCCATTCGTGTACGCCTGTCCAGCCGGTCTGGCCGTTGGCGAAGGGGGTTTGTTTGTCGGTGTCGAGGTAGTTGTAGCCCGGCAGCAGGCCTTTCCAGTTACCCAGGCCGGGGTACAGCGCCAGGTAGCCGAGGGCGAAGATGATGGTGCCGACGAACAGCATGAACCACCATTTCGGCAATGGGTTGTCGTACTCCTCGATGCCGTCGAACGAGTGGCCGACGGTCTCGTCGGTTTGCTCGGCGCGCTGGCCCTTGCGGGTCGACAGCAGCAGCCAGGTCAGGGCGAAGATGGTACCCAGACTGAGGACTGTGACGTACAGACTCCAGAACGTAGTCATTCTTTGTTACTCCTAGAAGCTTGCTCGACGTGCTTGATGGCTTCGGGATCATCCGCAAAGGGCAGCAAGGTCGCGTCTTCAAACTCCGACTTGCGCTTGGGGCTGAACACCCACAACGCCAGGCCGATAAAGGCCACCATCACTACAACGGTGCCCAGGCCACGAATCATCCCGATATCCATGAAGAATCACCGTTTGCTTTTGATGATGGTGCCCAGGCCTTGCAGGTAGGCCACCAATGCGTCCATTTCGGTCTTGCCCTTCACGGCTGCGGCTGCACCGGCGATGTCTTCGTCGGTGTAGGGCACGCCCAGGGTGCGCAAGACTTCCATCTTCTTCGCGGTGTCCTTGCCGTCGAGTTTGTTTTCCACTAGGAACGGATACGCCGGCATTTTCGACTCAGGCACCACGTTGCGCGGGTTGTACAAGTGCGCACGCTGCCAGTCATCGGAGTAACGTCCGCCGACACGGGCCAGGTCCGGGCCGGTCCGCTTGGAACCCCACAGGAACGGGTGGTCCCACACGCTTTCGCCGGCGACCGAATAGTGGCCGTAGCGTTCGGTTTCGGCGCGGAACGGACGGATCATCTGCGAGTGGCAGCCGACACAACCGTTGGCGATGTAGACGTCGCGGCCTTCCAGTTCAAGCGCGGTGCGCGGCTTCATGCCCTCGACCGGCTTGTTGGTCACGTCCTGGAAGAACAGCGGAACGATCTGGGTCAGGCCGCCGATACTCACGGCGATGACCATGAAGAAGGCCAGCAGGCCGATATTCTTCTCGACTACTTCATGCTTCATCAGTGGGCTCCCACAACGGCGATCTTGGCGGCGGCTTCGGCTTCGGCAGGGTCCGAGGCACGCACGGTGCGCCAGACGTTGTAGGCCATGAACAGCATGCCGGCCGCAAAGAACGCACCGCCCAGGGCGCGGACGATATAGCCCGGGTGGCTGGCTTGCAGCGCTTCGACAAAGGAGTAGGTGAGGGTGCCGTCATCGTTGATCGCACGCCACATCAGGCCCTGGGTGATGCCGTTGACCCACATCGAGGCGATGTAGAGCACGGTGCCGATGGTGGCCAGCCAGAAGTGGGTGTTGATCAGTGCGACGCTGTGCATCTGCACGCGGCCGAACAGTCGGGGGATCATGTGGTAGATCGCACCGATGGAAATCATCGCCACCCAGCCGAGAGCGCCGGCGTGTACGTGGCCGATGGTCCAGTCGGTGTAGTGGGACAGCGAGTTGACGGTCTTGATCGCCATCATCGGCCCTTCGAAGGTCGACATGCCGTAGAACGCCAGCGATACCACCAAAAAGCGCAGGATCGGGTCGGTGCGCAATTTATGCCAGGCGCCCGACAGGGTCATCATGCCGTTGATCATGCCGCCCCAGCTCGGGGCCAGCAGGATGATCGACATCGCCATGCCCAGCGACTGCGCCCAATCCGGCAGCGCGGTGTAGTGCAAATGGTGCGGACCGGCCCAGATGTACAGGGTGATCAGCGCCCAGAAGTGCACGATGGACAAACGGTACGAGTAAATAGGACGTTCGGCCTGTTTCGGCACGAAGTAGTACATCATCCCCAGGAAACCGGTGGTCAGGAAGAAACCCACGGCGTTGTGGCCATACCACCACTGGATCATCGCATCCGTGGCCCCGGCGTACGCCGAGTAGGACTTGAACAGGTTCACCGGCAACGATGCATGGTTGACGATGTGCAGCATCGCCGTCACCAGGATGAACGCGCCGTAGAACCAGTTGCCCACGTAGATGTGCTTGGTCTTGCGCTTGACGATGGTGCCGAAGAACACCACGGCATAGGTCACCCACACGATGGCGAGCAAAATGGCGATCGGCCATTCCAGCTCGGCGTATTCCTTGGTGGTGGTGTACCCCAGCGGCAGGGTGACGATGGCGCTCACGATCACCGCTTGCCATCCCCAGAAGGTGAAGGCCGCGAGGCTGTCGGAGATCAGTCGCGTCTGGCAGGTTCGCTGCACGACATAGTAGGAGGTGGCAAACAATGCACATCCGCCGAAGGCGAAGATCACCAGGTTGGTGTGCAGCGGGCGCAGGCGGCCAAAGGTCGTCCATGGCAAACCGAAATTCAATTCCGGCCAAACCAGTTGCGAGGCGATGAACACCCCGAGCCCCATGCCAAGGATCCCCCAGACCACCGTCATGATGGCGAACTGGCGGACTACCTTATAGTTATAAGCAGTCGGACTGATTGCTGTGCTCATTCTAAGGTTCCACGGTTTAGGTTTTTTTATAGGTAAAATCGGCCGCAAGTATGTAGAAAGCGAGGGGCCATTGCAACGCAATGGCTGACCTGTATCAATGCGTTCCACGCCAGATTCTGCGCCCTTTCCATGTTTTGCGTAGGGACAAAATCAGAAATCGAAAGCTGATCGAGTGGACAGGAAAATTTTGGGGTCGCAACGAATGTCGTTGCGTACGCCAGGATCGGTCCGCTGTGGGAACAAGCGTAGACCCGAAAGTGAGGGGGGGAAAGGTGTGCTTTGGAAGGGTGCGACACTTGGTCGCGCAGCTAGGTTGAGCTGCCGCCCCAGATTGGGGCAGCAGCTCAGAGGTTACTCAGGCTGGCTGTCTGGCGTTGCACCATCAGCGGTGTGGGACAAGCTGTAAACATAGGCCGCCAACAAGTGCACCTTGTCATTGCCCTGCAGCACTTCCTGCGCGGGCATCTGGCCCTGGCGGCCATGGCGGATAGTCTGCTGCAACTGCGCAAGGCTGGTGCCGTAGATATAGCCGGCCGGTTTGGTCAGGTCGGGCGCGCCCATGGCCTCCATGCCGTGGCCTTCCGGACCGTGGCAGGCGACACAGGTAGTGCTGAACGCCGCCTGGCCTGCTGCCAGGTCTGCGGTGCTGTTGGCCGGCAAGGGCAGCTTGGCCACGTCGTGACGAACATAGGCCGCGACGTTTTTCACGCCTTCATCGCCAAGCATGTCACCCCACGCCGGCATCGCCGCGTGGCGGCCGTTCAGGATGGTGGTCTTGATCGCTTCGGCCGAGCCGCCCCAGCGCCAGATGTTGTCCGCCAGGTTCGGGAAGCCAAACGCGCCCTTGGCATCCGAGCCGTGGCACACCGCGCAGTTGGAGGCAAACAGGCGACCGCCCATTTTCAGCGCCTGCGGGTCTTTGGCGACTTCTTCCACGGGCATGGCCGAGAATTTGGCGAAGATCGGCCCGAACTTGGCGTCGGCCTTGGCCATTTCCTTGTCCCATTCCTTGGTCTGGGTCCAGCCGTCTTCATAGCCCGGCAACACGCCTTTCCAGTTGCCTAGGCCCGGGTAGAGGATCAAATAGCCGACCGCAAACACCAGGGTGCCGGCGAACAGCATGAACCACCATTGGGGCAGCGGGTTGTCGTATTCCTCGATACCGTCGAAGGCGTGGCCCATGGTCTGGTCGACGCTGCCCTTGGTCTCGCCCTTGCGGGTGCCAATCAACAGCCAGGTCAGGCCGATCAGGCTGCCGAGTGTCAGTACGCAGATCCATGTACTCCAGAATAGGGTCATGGCCGAGTGCTCCTTATTGCAGGCTCTTCTTGAGCGTCGGATGGAGAAGGTTCATCGGCAAAGGGCAGCAGGCGGGCCTGCTCGAATTCCGCATTGCGCCGGTTGTTGAACACCCACAGCGACAGGCCGATAAAGGCGATGGCGACCACCAGCGTGCCAAGGCCGCGGATGGTGCCCGCATCGAATTCAAATCCCATGGCTCACCTCTTGCTCTTGATGGCAGTGCCGAGCACTTGCAGGTACGAGACCAGCGCGTCCATCTCGGTCTTGCCCTTGAGGCTGGCGACGGCGCCACTGATGTCGTCGTCGGTGTATGGCACGCCGAGGGTGCGCATCACTTTCAACTTGGTCTCGGTGTGGCTGCTGTCGACGGCGGCGGTGACCAGCCACGGGTAGGCCGGCATTTTCGACTCGGGCACCACGTTGCGCGGGTTGTACAAGTGCGCGCGGTGCCAGTCGTCCGAGTAGCGCGCGCCAACGCGGGCCAGGTCCGGGCCGGTACGCTTGGAGCCCCACAGGAACGGGTGGTCCCATACGCTTTCGCCGGCGACCGAGTAGTGGCCGTAGCGTTCGGTCTCGGCGCGGAACGGGCGGATCATCTGCGAGTGGCACTGTACGCAGCCTTCGCGGATGTAGATGTCACGGCCTTCCAGTTGCAGCGCGGTGTAGGGCTTCATGCCTTCCACCGGCTTGTTGGTCACGTCCTGGAAGAACAGCGGGACGATCTGGGTCAGGCCGCCGATGCTCACGGCGAGCACCATGAGCAACATCAGCAGGCCGACGTTCTTTTCAATCGTTTCGTGTTTCATCATCGACTCCTCAGGCCATCTGCGCGGCAGCGGTGACTTCGGCAGGTTGCGCCGAACGCACGGTGCGCCAAGTGTTGTAAGCCATCAGGAACATGCCGCTGAGGAAGATGGCGCCGCCCACCAGCCGCACGATGAAGCCTGGATGGCTGGCCACCAGGGTTTCGACGAAGGAGTAGGTCAAGGTGCCGTCTTCGTTGACCGCACGCCACATCAGGCCCTGGGCGATGCCGTTGACCCACATCGAGGCGATGTAGAGCACGGTGCCGATGGTGGCCAGCCAGAAATGCGCGTTGATCAGGCCGAGGCTGTACATCTGCTCGCGGCCGAAGACTTTCGGGATCATGTGGTACAGCGCGCCGATGGAGATCATCGCTACCCAACCGAGGGCGCCGGCATGTACGTGGCCGATGGTCCAGTCGGTGTAGTGGGAGAGGGCGTTGACGGTCTTGATCGCCATCATCGGGCCTTCGAACGTCGACATGCCGTAGAACGCCAGCGACACCACCAGGAAGCGCAGGATCGGGTCGCTGCGCAACTTATGCCAGGCGCCCGACAAGGTCATCATGCCGTTGATCATGCCGCCCCAGCTCGGAGCCAGCAGGACCAGCGACATCACCATGCCCAGGGACTGTGCCCAGTCCGGCAGCGCGGTGTAGTGCAAGTGGTGCGGGCCGGCCCAGATGTACAGGGTGATCAGTGCCCAAAAGTGCACGATGGACAAGCGATACGAATACACCGGACGCTCGGCCTGCTTGGGCACGAAGTAGTACATCATCCCCAGGAAGCCGGCGGTGAGGAAAAAGCCTACCGCGTTGTGGCCATACCACCACTGCACCATGGCATCCGTCGCACCGCCGTAGAGGGAGTAGGACTTGGTCAGGCTGACCGGAATTTCCAGGTTGTTGACGATATGCAGGATGGCCACGGTGATGATGAACGCACCGAAGAACCAGTTACCGACGTAGATGTGCTTGGTGTTGCGCTTCATCACCGTGCCGAAGAACACGATGGCGTAGGCCACCCAGACGATGGTGATGAGGATGTCGATCGGCCATTCCAGCTCGGCGTATTCCTTGGAACTGGTGTAGCCCAGCGGCAAGGAGATCGCGGCCAACAGGATGACCAACTGCCAGCCCCAGAAGCAGAACGCGGCGATCTTCGGCGCGAACAGCTGTGTCTGGCAGGTGCGTTGCACCGAGTAGAAGGAGCTGGCGAACAGCGCACAGCCGCCGAAGGCGAAGATTACCGCGTTGGTGTGCAACGGGCGCAGGCGGCCGAAGCTGGTCCACGGCAAGTCGAAGTTGAGTGCAGGCCAGACCAATTGGGCGGCGAGAAAAACCCCGAGCCCCATGCCGACGATGCCCCACACCACCGTCATAATGGCGAATTGGCGGACCACCTTGTAGTTATAGGCGGTACTTAATGTAGTGTTCATGGTTCCCCATCCACGGTTCAACCCAAGCAAATGCGGCACTTGGGCTGGAGTTATAGGCAGACTAAAAAGCGAGGCAAGCATGGGCAAAGAGCACAAGGCCAGTATTGACGGGGATCAATGGGCGCAGTGTGTACAGGAACGCGGCTGGTTGTGGGATGTCGCGTCGAACGTTGCCGGACCTGAACCTGCGACGCTGATCCTGGCCCACGGCGCCGGTGCACCGATGGACTCATCCTTCATGAACGACATGGCTGCACGCCTTGCCGGGCATGGCGTCAACGTGTTGCGCTTCGAGTTTCCCTACATGGCCCAGCGCCGTGTGGACGGCGGCAAACGCCCGCCGAACCCGGCGCCGAAACTGCTGGACGCCTGGCGCGAGGTGGTGGCCGAGGTGCGACGTCATGTCGCTGGGAGACTGGCCATTGGCGGCAAGTCCATGGGCGGGCGCATGGCCAGTTTGCTGGCGGATGAGTTGGGTGCCGATGGGCTGGTGTGCCTGGGGTATCCGTTTTATGCGGTGGGCAAACCGGAGAAACCACGGGTCGAGCATTTGGCGGGATTGAAGACGCCGACCTTGATTGTGCAAGGCGAGCGGGATGCGCTGGGCAATCGGGCGGCGGTGGAGGGGTATGACTTGTCGCCGAGCATCGAGGTGATGTGGCTGGTGGCAGGGGATCATGACTTGAAGCCGTTGAAGGCTTCGGGGTTCAGTCATGAGCAGCATTTGGAGGCTGCGGCGGTGAACGTCGCCAGGTTTATTGGCGCCTGTTAGGGCTCTATCGCCGGCAAGCCGGCTCCTACAGGGGATTGCGTAACCTGTAGGAGCCGGCTTGCGGGCGATAGCGATTTACCGGTTAAAGCGCTCAACCAGCGAATACTGGGTATTCGCGGTGTGCGTCAGCTCTTCACTCAACTGAGCCGAGTTCAACGCCTGCTCTGACGTCTGGTCCGCCAACAGCGCAATGGTGCTGATGTTGCGGCTGATCTCTTCGGCCACCGAGCTTTGCTCTTCAGTTGCCGCCGCGATCTGCGTGGTCATGTCGGTAATATGCGCCACCGCCTCACTGATGCCCACCAACGCCTGATCCGCCTCCATCACCCGCGCCACGCCTTCTTCGGCCTGGCGATGCCCGGCGTCCATGGTTTGCACGGCGGCGCTGGCGGTTTGCTGCAGCTTGGCAATCAGGGCGTGAATCTGCCCAGTGGATTCGGCGGTACGTTGCGCCAGTTGACGGACTTCGTCCGCGACCACCGCAAAACCACGACCCATTTCACCGGCACGCGCCGCTTCAATGGCCGCGTTCAGTGCCAGCAGGTTGGTCTGGTCGGCAATGCCCTTGATCACGTCGACTACGCCGCCGATCTCATCACTGTCCTTGGCCAGTTGGGTCACGGTCACGCCGGTCTCACCCACTGCAACAGACAGACGCTGAATCGCCTCGCGGGTTTCCCCGGCGATATCGCGGCCGCGACCGGTCAGGCGGTTAGCCTCTTGGGTCGCATCAGCGGTGCGCTGCACGTGGCTGGCGACTTCCTGGGTGGTGGCCGCCATCTGGTTGACGGCGGTCGCCACTTGCTCGGTCTCGACGCGCTGGCGTTCCAGACCGCTGGAGCTGTTATGCGCCAGGGTGTTGGACTGCGCGGCTTGGTCGTTGAGGTGTTCGGCGGTGTCCTGCAAACGCGTAAGGCAGGTCTTCAGACGTGCCTCCTGGCTGAGGATCGACATTTCCAGGCGCGCCTGGGCGCCACGGCTGTCGGTGTACATCTGCGCGATCAGCGGGTCAGAGGTGGTCTGCTCGGCCAGGCGCAGCAAGCGCTTGAGGCCGCGCTGTTGCCAGCTCAGGCCCAGCAGGCCCAACGGCACCGACAGCCCCGCCGCCAAGGCAAAGCCCCATTGGGAGGTGAGGGTGGCGCCGATCATGAAGCTCAACTGACTCACCAGGATAAACGGCAGCCAGTCCTGCAACACGGGCAGCCACTTGTCCCGCTGCGGGATCGCCGACTTGCCTTGGTTGATGCGGTGGTAGAGCGCTTCGGCACGGCGGATCTGCTCGGCGGTAGGCTTGATGCGCACCGATTCGTAGCCGACCACCTGGTTGCCTTCGAAAACCGGCGTCACGTAGGCGTTAACCCAATAGTGATCCCCGGTCTTGCAGCGATTCTTGACAATGCCCATCCATGGCAAGCCTTGTTTGAGCGTGGACCACATGTGTGCGAACACCGCCGCCGGCACGTCCGGGTGACGGACCAGGTTGTGCGGGGCACGCACCAGTTCGTCACGGGAGAACCCACTGATCTCGACGAAGGCGTCGTTGCAGTAGGTGATAACGCCTTTGGCATCTGTGGTGGAGATCAACCGTTGCTGAGCGGGGAAGGTACGTTCGCGCTGGGTAACGGGTTGGTTATTACGCATGGTTGTTCAATCCGCAAGGCTTTCAGGGGTTATCGGCAGCAGTAGGCCATTGTTGAGGGCGATTTTTCGAGAGGCGACACGCCAAGGGCTGGCGCGCAAAAGCGACAGTATCTGCCAAGGCTCTAGGTCAAGGGAGTGGAAGATTTTAGGCGAGATTTCACTGAGCTTAAGAAATCTCATACAGAAAAGTGACAAGTTTTGCCTGAAGCACCCTTTTCCTTGAGATGAATAATGGCCGTGCCGACAGGAATATTCCGCCTTTTCCTAGACATAAATGACCGTTTGATAAAGAATGCACGGGACATTTTGTAAGAAAAATACCGTATTTTTCCCCCCAAAACGCCTCCGGTGTTTTGACTTTTTATAGCTGGAAGACTCTACGTCACTTTTCTTTCGAGCATGCTGCATCGAGGGTGCGAGGGCTGCAGCACAACTGTAGTGGCAATGCGTAAAGGAGTACAAAGTGACACTTGTTCCAGTCATTATCTGTGGCGGTTCGGGCAGCCGCCTCTGGCCGGTTTCACGTTCTGCGCATCCCAAGCCGTTTATCGAATTGCCAGATGGTGGCAATTTGATTCGGAAAACATATAGCCGTGCCTTGGCGTTGGACGCGGTGAGTGAAGTATTGACGATTACTAACCGTGATCTCTACTTCAAGACGCTTGATGAATATGGTGCTCAGGCGCCTCAATTCACGAACTTGAGTTTTGTCCTGGAACCGTTCGGGCGTAATACAGCAGCAGCAGTAGCATTGGCTGCCCTGGAAGTTGCACGCACGCATGGGCAAGATGCCATCATGCTGGTGCTGCCAGCCGACCACTTGATCGATAATCAGGCAGCCTTCGCCACCGCTGTTTCAAGTGCGTGCGAGCTGGCCAAAGATGGCTGGCTGGTCACGTTTGGTGTGAAGCCTGAGTATCCGGAAACCGGTTATGGCTATATCCAGAAAGATAGCGACAGCCCCTTGGGTAGCGGTTTCAAGGTCAAGCGTTTCGTAGAGAAACCGGACCTCGAAACTGCCCAGGGTTATCTGGCGTCGGGTGAGTACTTCTGGAACTCCGGTATGTTCTGCTTCCGCGCCGGAACGTTAATTGAACAAATGGCAGTGTGTGCACCGGACGTGTCCGGTGCCGTGGAGCTGTGCCTGGCGGGTTCTGGCACGATGACCGGCAGCAGTCATCGCAGCCTGCATCTGGAGCCCGAAAGCTTTGCCAACGTGCCTGATATCTCCATCGACTTCGCGCTAATGGAGCGTTCAAGCAAAGTGGCGACGGTGCCTTGTGACATTGGTTGGAGTGATATTGGCTCGTGGAATGCCATGAGCGAGTTGTCTGCGGCGGATGAGCAGGGCAACCGTGTCGAGGGTGAAGCCATTTTTCACGACGCGAGCAACAACTACGTACGCAGTCAGCGCCGCTTGGCCGCCCTGGTAGGTGTTGAGGACCTCATCATTGTCGATACGCCGGATGCCCTGTTGGTTGCGCACAAAGATCATGCGCAGGACATCAAGGCGATCACGGCGCAATTGAAGAAAAATGGTCACCAATCACACTTGGACCACACCACAGTAAGTCGACCCTGGGGCGCTTACACCACGCTGGAAGAAGGGCTGCGGTTCAAGATCAAACGTATTGTCGTCAAGCCACAAGGGTCGTTGTCGCTGCAAATGCATCACCACCGTAGTGAACACTGGATTGTGGTGAGTGGTATGGCGCGTGTGGTTAACAATGATCGTGAGTTCTTGTTGAACACCAATGAATCGACCTTTATTCCTGCCGGGCACACCCATCGCTTGGAGAACCCAGGTGTTATCGATCTGGTATTGATCGAAGTGCAGAGTGGCGACTACCTGGGGGAGAACGACATCGTCAGGTTTCAAGACATTTATGGCAGGGCCGGAGGATGAACAGCGCGCCTGCTTGGGGAAGCGCTAAGGGTTGATCGTCGGTGCATGACGGGCGAGTCCGCAGTTTAGTGGTGCAATAAGTCAGGCATAGGCCTGGCTTTTTTCAGGAGTCAGCGATGTTGGGGTTGTTTAGAAGCCTTTGGGAGTACCGGGGTTTCGTCTGGTCATCCATTCGGAATGAGTTTGTTGCCCGTTTTGCCCGTAGCCGATTGGGTGGGCTGTGGATGATCATTAACCCGCTGGCGCAGGTGGCGATCTATGCGCTGGTGTTGTCCAACGTGTTGGCGGCGAAACTGCCCGGGATCGACAATAAGTATGCGTATGCACTTTATTTGATGGCCGGGATGCTGGCGTGGAGTTTGTTTTCCGAAATTATCAATCGTTGCCTGACCTTGTTTATCGATCAAGGCAACTTGATGAAGAAGATGCGTTTTCCGCGTATCACGTTGCCGGTGATTGTTGTCGGATCCTGTTTGCTCAACTACGTGTTGCTGTTTCTCGCTTTGCTGTTGGTTTTTGCATTGCTTGATCAGTTTCCAGGCCCTCAGATGTTCTGGATTATTCCATTGACGGCTACGGTCACAGCGTTGGCCGTTGGGATTGGCTTGATTCTGGGCGTTTTGAATGTGTTTGTGCGTGATATCGGCCAAGTCGTTCCTATTTTGATGCAGGTGTGGTTCTGGTTTACGCCCATTGTTTATCCCGTCACTATTATTCCTGAGCAATTCAAGAACGTAATGGACTTGAACCCGATGTTTCCGATAGTCAGTGCGTTTCACGACATTTTGGTATACGCCAAAACACCGGATCTGCAGGACGTTATGCTCACGGCACTGATCTCCCTGGGTTTAATGTTGCTCGGCTTGTTCATGTTTCGGCGCGCCGCTCCGGAAATGGTGGACGTATTATGAGCCTGCTGTCTGTTAAGAATCTGGGTAAGGCTTATCGTGTTTATGCGTCGGAGTTTCAGCGGATAGGCCGCTGGTTCGGTTTGCCCACGCGTCCCTCTGAAGAGCATTGGGTACTCAAGCACATCAACTTTTCCATCGAGCCTGGAGAAGCGATAGGGATCGTCGGCCAAAATGGTGCAGGTAAGTCGACCCTTCTTAAAATGATTACCGGCACGTTGCAGCCTACTGAGGGCACGGTAACGGTGAATGGACGAATTGCGGCCATTCTTGAGTTGGGCATGGGGTTCAGCCCTGAATTGACCGGCCGGCAAAATGTTTACCACGCCGCGGGGCTTATGGGTTTCAGCGCTGATCAGATCCACGAGGTAATCGATGACATCGAGGCATTTGCCGAAATTGGCGAATACTTCAATGAGCCGGTGCGTACTTATTCAAGTGGTATGCAGATGCGTGTCGCGTTTGCAGTGGCGACCGCGATTCGGCCCGAAATCCTCATCGTCGACGAAGCGTTGTCGGTGGGTGACAGTTACTTCCAGCATAAAAGCTTTGATCGGATTCGCGAATTTCAGCAACAGGGTACGACCTTGCTGATTGTTTCCCATGATCGTGGCTCGATCCAGGCCCTGTGTGATCGTGCGATTCTTCTCGAAAGCGGGACCGTCATCAAAGATGGCAAGCCTGAAGAAGTGATGGATTTCTACAACGCAATTATCGCCGAGAAAGAAAACGCTACCGTAAGCGTGCGGCAATTAGAGGATGGGAGTATCCAGACTCGCTCCGGGAGTGGTGAAGCCACTATCGAGTCGGTTTCCTTGCACGATGCAGCGGGACAGATGGTGGAGTATGTGCCGGTGGGCGAGCCGGTTACATTGCGTATCAAAACGCAGATCAACGCGGATATTCCTGAGTTGGTGGTCGGCTACCTCATTAAGGACCGCCTGGGCCAGCCCGTCTTTGGCACCAATACACATCACCTTGACTGTAAGCTGACTGATCTGTCAGCAGGTGAAAGCCCGGAGTACCGTTTTGACTTTTCTGCCAACCTTGGCGTGGGGTCTTACTCGGTAGCAGTGGCGCTGCATACCGCTGATACACACCTTGCCCGAAGCTACGAGTGGCTTGACCTGGCGATGGTGTTCAATATCGTGAATATCTCCAAAGATGAGTTTGTCGGGTTGGCCTGGATGCCGCCAAGTGTGGAGTGTGTGAGATGACCGTCCCTTTTTATCGCGCATTTGAGGATCGTCACAGGGGCTCTCGTGAGTTGATTGCTCAGCGGCTTCAGGTTTACATGGCCTTTCTTGAGCCTTTGAAGAACCTATATCAGGATCTCGATGCACTGGACCTGGGCTGTGGTCGCGGAGAGTGGCTTGAATTGCTGGTCCAAAATGGCTTCGCGCCTTCAGGCGTAGACCTGGACAGTGGAATGCTAGAGGCATGCCAGTCTCGAGGTTTGCCTGCCGAGCAGGGGGATGCGCTGTCGGCGTTGCGAAGCCTGCCTGACGCCTGCAAGGTCGTTGTCTCCGGGTTTCATATCGCGGAACACATCCCGTTTGCCGATTTGAAGGTGCTGGTCGCTGAGGCATTGCGTGTTTTGCGCCCGGGAGGGCTGCTGGTTCTGGAAACGCCCAATGCGGAAAACCTGATGGTGGGCACCCAGAACTTCTACCTGGACCCGACACACGAGCGCCCGATTCCACACTTGCTGCTCAGCTTTTTGACCGAGTACACAGGTTTTGCTCGGTCCAAATTGCTCCGCCTGCAAGAGTCTGCGTCGCTGGTAGAGGGCTCCGCGGTTGATCTGATGAGCGTTCTCGGAGGCGTAAGCCCCGATTATGCGATCGTCGCTCAAAAAGCCGCCGAACCTGAGCAGTTGGAGCATTTTAACCCTGCGTTCGAGCGTGATTACGGGTTAGCGCTGGATACCCTTGCCAAGCGTTACGACGACCAGGCGGAAAAGCGCAGCCACAAGCTGGAGGTCCATACGGATCTGCTGCATCGTAATCTGACGCAGATCAGCACCCACGTTGAACATACTGAGCGGCATAGCAAGCATCTGGAAGCCTCGGTGCGTGAATTGCTGGGGCGCAATGCGAATGCCGAAGCTCGGCTTGATGGATTGGAAGCGGGCTCGAATCAGTTGCGCCACCAATTGCAGGACTTGAGCATTCGTAGTCGGTTGGCCGATGACCGCTATGAGCAAAGCGAGCGCATGGGGCGCGAGTTGAGCAGCCGTGCCAGCGAGGCGGAGGCGCGTTTGAGTGCCGCGCAAGCCATCAACGAGCTGCTTCAGACGCAACTGCTTTCAGAAAAGAATCAAGTGCTGCAATTGCAGACTCAGTCTGACTCTCTCAAAAGCGCCTTGGGGGAGCATGCTGACCGTAACAGGTCGTTGGAAGCAGAGCTGGCTGAACTCGAAGCGGCGTTTCAGGCGATAGCGCTGGAACAACTCGCCCCGCAACAGGAGGACCTGGCCCGTCGGATGCAACAGCTTGCCGATGCTCAGGATCGAGAGGAGTTGCTTGAAGCCCAGATTGATACGTTCAAACATGAAGCAACCAAGGCTGAGACTCACATAAGGCTGCTGGAAACCTCCTATTTCCAGGCCAGTGAACAAATCGAGCAGTTGCAACAAAGTCTGGCGCATGCCGAGGAAGAGGTCAGAAAGGCGCATGGCCAGACTGAGGTTGAATCCCTGAATGCCCGGATCAATGAGCTCAAGGCAGAGGCTGAACAGCTCAACAATCGTTTGAACGAATCCCTTGGAAATGCCCATCACTGGTGGGAGCGCGCCACGCATCTTGGGGACCGTTTGAATGAGTCCCTTGGCAACGCCCATCACTGGTGGGAGCGTGCGACAGCTCACGAAACGCGACTTGAGCAGGTGTTAAGCAGCAGTTCCTGGCGGATCACATCGCCACTGAGGGCACTGGTTCGGGCATTCAAATGGTTGATGCGTCTACCGTTTCGTATCGCGCGCAGACTATTGAGGCCTGTCCTGGCCACTTCCATCAATATGGTGCTCAAGCGCCCCGGCTTACGCCAGCGTCTGGCCAGGGGAGTTCGCAGTGTGTCTCCAGCCTTGTTCAATCATCTTGAACGGTTCGCGCGGCATCGTGGCATTTTGTCCACGGGCACTGCGCATTCGCATGTGACAGGAGCTGCGCCGATCACCTCGACGCCCGTGGCTCACCTCAGCGTCGGTGCGCCGCGTCATGACGAGAGTCCGGAGGAGTCGGTCTCAAGTATGACGCCGGGCGCGCGTCGCATTTATACAGAAATGAAGAAAGCTTCAATGAACAAGGAAATTCATTAATGCGTATTGTCATCGACCTGCAGGGGGCGCAGGCCGAAAATCGCCATCGTGGCATCGGTCGATATGCACTTTCCGTAGCGCAGGCGATTGTCAGAAATCGTTCAGACCATGAAGTGCTTCTGATCCTGAACGGCAGTTTCCCTGAAACGATCGAGCCTGTCCGTGCGGCCTTTGAAGGCCTGTTGCCGCAGGCTAACATCCACGTATGGCAGGCTGTCGGGCCGTTGAGCCATATTGATTCAACCAACAGTTGGCGTCGTAAATCCGCGGAGCTGGTGCGCGAGGCTTTCATCGCTCAACTTGACCCGTCGATCGTGCTGGTGACCAGTGTGTTCGAGGGGTTGGTCGATGACGCGGTGACGAGTGTCGGGACGTTGAGTCGAGCGATACCTACCGCAGCCATTCTTTACGATTTGATTCCTTTGATTCGGCGCAGCCCCTATCTCGATAACCCGGCCGTGGCCGCCTGGTACGAAAACAAGCTGGATCATCTTCGTCGCTGCGATTTGCTGTTGGCAATATCGGGGTCATCGCGAAATGAAGGTATTGATCATCTAGGGTTTGCCAAAAGTAGCATCACTAACATATCCACGGCCGTGGACGACGTCTTTAGGGTGACGCCACTGACGGACGATGAACGGGGTGACGTACAAAGTCGCCACGGTATCGTGCGTGATTTCATTATGTACACGGGTGGCATTGACTATCGGAAAAATATCGAGGGTTTGATCCGGGCCTATGCAAAGTTGCCTGTGGCGTTGCGACGAGCCCACCAGTTGGCTGTTGTCTGTTCCATCCAGCCTGCTGATCGTGAGCGCCTGCTCGCGTTGGCCAAGGCGCAGGGACTGGGCAAGGATGAACTGGTTCTGACCGGCTTCGTCTCAGAACACGACCTTGTTGCTCTTTATAACGGTTGCAAGGTGTTTGTTTTTCCATCTTTTCACGAGGGTTTTGGTCTTCCCGCGCTGGAGGCGATGGCCTGTGGACGCGCAGTGATTGCTGCCAATACTTCCAGCTTGCCTGAGGTCGTCGGGTTTCCTGAAGCCCTGTTTGACCCGTTCGACGATCGTTCGATAACGCAAAAACTGGAACAGGTCCTGACGGATGACACCTTTCGCACCCAGCTTGAGCGCCATAGCCTTGAGCAGGCAAAAACGTTTTCCTGGGATGCCAGTGCACTGGCCGCAATAGCGGCGCTGGAGGCCTACTACGCCCAGCACGTGGATGAGCGATCCGCCAAGGCGGTCAGGCGCCCGCGCCTTGCATTTGTCTCTCCACTCCCTTCAGAGCGTAGCGGCATCAGTGACTACAGTGCGGAGCTTTTGCCCGAGCTGGCACGCCATTATGCAATTGAAGTCGTTGTCGCTCAGGACACCATCACCACTCCGTGGATTACCGCGAATTGCCCTGTGCGTTCCGTCGAATGGTTCAGGCAGCATGGAAGAGCGTTTGACCGGGTTATCTATCATTTTGGTAACTCGTCATTCCACGAGCACATGTTCTCGCTCCTGGAGCATATTCCCGGTGTGGTTGTGCTTCACGACTTCTTTGTCTCCGGTATCGTTGCGCATAAAGAGTGCCATGGCGCGGTTCCGAATTTCTGGTCCCAGGCGCTGTACTCCGGGCATGGCTACCACGCACTTCGTCAGCGTTTTCATGCCGAGGACACGGCCGACGTGGTGTGGGCGTACCCGTGCAACTATGACGTGCTGCGCAACGCCGAAGGCATCATCGTTCATTCGAATGACGCTTGCAGGTTGTCCCGCAAGTGGTATGGCCTCGAAGTGGGCGGCGAGTGGTCATGTATCCCGCTGCTGCGTACACCCTATTTTCCTACCCCGCAGAGTCGAAAGGTTGCACGTTCGACGCTAGGGCTTTCTGATAATGCCTTTGTTGTCTGCAGCTTCGGGCTGCTCGGCCCAAGCAAGCTGAATCACCGATTACTCAATGCCTGGGTCAACTCGGCCCTGGCCCGTGATGAAAACTGTGTGCTCGTTTTTGTGGGCGACTTGGCTGCGGGCGATTACGCGCGGGAACTGCAAGCAATCATCAAGAAAAGTGGTTCTCGCGCACGCATCAAAATTACTGGCTGGGCTGACGCCGGAGTTTTCGAACAGTACCTGGCGGCAGCCGATATCGGTGTGCAACTGCGTACCCTGTCTCGCGGTGAGACCTCTGCTGCGGTTCTAGATTGCATGAACTACGGCCTGGCAACCATCGTCAACTCTCACGGCAGCATGGCTGACCTCCCTGAGGAGTGCATCTGGCGGATGGACGATGAGTTCACCGACAGCCAGTTGGTCGGGGCCCTTGAGACGCTGTGGGGTGATGATCAGGCGCGCCGGGAGTTGGGTGACCGCGCGCAGTTGTCGATTCGCCAGCAGCATTCACCGCGGGCCTGTGCCGAGCAGTATTTCGAGGCCATCGAGCATTTTCACAACCGCGCATCGACGTCCATACCGGCGTTGGTCGAGGCGATCGCCCAGTTGGATGCGCCCGGCAATGGTGCTGAACTGATCGAGTTGGCGAGCGCCATCGATAGCTCGATGCCGGCTCGGTTCTCTCATCGACAATTGCTGGTCGATGTTTCGGAGCTGGTTCAGCGCGATGCCCGCAGCGGTATCCAGCGTGTAGTGCGTAGCATCCTGCGAGAGTGGTTGCTGAATCCGCCGGACGGGTACCGAGTTGAGCCGGTCTATGCGACGACTACCTCGCGCGGGTATCGTTACGCCCGGCAGTTCACCCTTGGTTTTCTGGAGTGCCCGTCAACGGTGTTGGCCGATGAACCCATCACCTACCGAGCCGGTGACGTGTTTGTGGGGCTGGATTTTCAACCGGAAGTTGTTCCCGCGCAGGCGGCTTGTTATGAAGCTATGCGCCGCAGCGGGGTGGGCGTGCACTTTGTTGTCTACGACCTGTTGCTGCTTGAATTGGCGCAGTACTTCCCTGAAGGTGCCGGTGCGTTGTTGGAGCGGTGGCTTGCAGTGGTAGCCCGTTCCGATGGCGCTGTGTGCATCTCCGGGGCGGTACGCGATCGATTGGCTGAGTGGCTGGAGCACAGCGGCGGCAAGCGTGAACGGCCCTTCAAGCTGGATTGGTTTCACTTGGGCGCTGATATCCAACAGTCTGTTCCCTCGACAGGTTTGCCTGCGCAGAGTCAGGGTGTCCTTGAGCGCCTGCGGGCGATGCCGGGATTCTTGATGGTGGGTACGGTTGAGCCGCGTAAAGGGCATTCGTTGATTTTGAGTGCTTTTGAGTTGCTATGGGCCAAGGGCAACGACGTCGTGCTGGTCATCGTCGGCAAGCAAGGCTGGATGGTTGAAGCACTTGTGGACAGAATACGAGCGCATCCAGAGCTTGGTAAGCGCCTGCTTTGGCTGGAGGGTATCAGTGATGAATACCTGGAAGCGGTTTACCGTTCGGTGAAGTGCTTGATCGCCGCTTCTGAAGGAGAGGGGTTCGGGCTGCCGTTGATTGAAGCGGCCCAGCATGATTTACCGATTATTGCTCGTGACCTTGCTGTTTTTCGTGAAGTCGCCCAAGGGCATGCGTTTTACTTCAGTGGAAAACAGCCAGAGACGGTGGCGCAGTCTCTGAGTGAATGGTTGAAATTGTTTGAAGAAGGCGCGCACCCGGTTTCCAAGGATATGCCTTGGCTGACCTGGGAGCAAAGCGCTCAACAATTAAAGTACTCACTGTTTAAGTGATTTGTTTTTTACCAAGTTGGTAGTGGGAAGTTTATGGGGCGTCAATTGGAGTTGGGTAAGTTGGGTGGCTATGCATTGCTTGCATTCCCCTTTGCTGTTGTTTTTCTATTTATACCGACGGAGCTTTACTATCATAATATTTATGATTGGGGAGGAGACGCTTTTCTGCTGAAGAGCGCGGCGTGTGCCGGCCTGATCATTGCCTTGGTTGTTGGATTGGTGGCCATTTGTTTCAAGTGGTTCTCCGGTTGGGCGGTTGAGAAGGTGTGCTTCTGGTTTTTTATTGCGGGTGTCTATCTATTATTTGCAGACGTGTTTGCACCCTTGCAGTTGGCACGATTGGATGGTTCTGTCGGGCTCAGTGACGAGCCGTTGATGTATACCGCTATTGAAGCGGGGTTGCTGATAGGCATCGTTCTGTTTGCTCGACAACTTAAAACGCCAGCACAGCGAAAAGCCTGTAGCGCTGTAGCAACCGTATTGATCCTGTGCTTCGTGGGATACTTTGCTTATGCAGTGAAAGTAGACTTGCCACGCCAGGCCCTCGGAGTGCCAGCGGGAGGCGAGGCGATGGAGAGTGTCCGTAGGCCTAATGTCTATCATATTGTGCTGGACGAGATGGAAACGGATTACTTTCTCGAACTGCTCAAGCACCCCGAGCGAACCAAGGCGCTTAAAGGCTTTAGCTTGTTCAAGCATAACGTGAGCAACTATCCCTATACCGATGTGTCGGCCGCGAGTTATCTGACAGGAACTGGCTTTTATTCCGGGTCATTCTCTAAGTGGGTCGGTGAGTCGGATAACAGTTTGTTAAACCTTGCTGCCAAAAGTGGCTACAGCGTCAATGTATACGCGAAGCCTGCGCTCATTCATGCTAAAGCAGCCACGACCTACACCCAGCAAGACGAAGTCTTGAAACGATACTCCGAACTAAAACATCCCTTTATCAAAGAGTTCGTCAGGCTGTGGTTCGCCAGGGTTTCCCCTAACTTCATGACGAATGCGGCATTGGAATATGGCAGTGTATTGGGCGAGGCGGCCAGCAATGTCGTTGAGTCGAACGCAACAGTACAGCCAAAGACGATCGAAGAAGGTATCGAACCTTATGCCGGTGTCTTCATGTTTGATGACGCCCTACGCACAGAAAAGGATCGGCCTGACGTTTCAAGTTATCTCTATCTGCACGCCCTGTTGCCGCATGGCCCCTATGTATTGGACGAACAGTGCAGGTACGACCCGCAGCCAGGAGAAATTGCCAATCTTTACTTGCGACAAGCGGCGTGTGCGCTGAACAAGCTTGATGAGTTCCTTGCGGAGCTGGACAGGCTCGGGCGTTTGGATGACTCGATCGTTATCGTTCAGTCGGACCACGGTGCGGGGTGGGCGGGCTTTCTGGACGGCACTAAAGAGAGTGGGTTTTACAGTTCCACCGGTGTCGAGTCTGAAAACCCGCCCTTCGACGCCTCGATTACCCCTTGGAGCAGGCAGCAGCTGGAATCACGCTCCATGGCACTGTTGATGATCAAGCCTGCCCATGCCGATCACGCCCTTGTGACAGTAGACACTGAGTCGCAACTGCTGGATGTGTACCCGACGATTGCCGATCTGGCCGGAATTGACACCTCCGGTATTCGGCTGGATGGGTTGAGCCTGGTGAGTTGTCTGTCCCCCGACACGTGTAATATTCCGAGTGGTCGAGATCGGTTTTTCAATTTCTTTTCTACTGACGAGATTATTGCGGGAAATTATTACAAGTTTAAAGTCAGCATCAATGGGCAAGGCCGACCCCATTTCGACAGTGTTGAAAATGCCAAGGTCAAAGTTTCAGACGTTGAGTTGGGCAGTGTAATTTCCTTCTCGCAATCCGGTTTTTCCGACACGTTCATCGGTCATGGATGGAGTGGCCAGGAAGGGGATCATCGTTGGACGGATGGTGCGAAGGCCGACCTTAGTTTGCCAGTGAAGCTATCCGGTAAGGCGCGTGATCTTCTGTTGCGCGTGAAAGCCGGTGGTTTCCCTGGGCGCGGAGGTCCTCAGCAGGTTGATGTGCTGGTGAATGGTGTGAAAGTTGCAAACTGGACCTTGTCGGGAGTGGGTTGGTACGAGGCCCCAATTGCGAAGCGTGTGGTAGGGGATGGTGTGCTGGGTGTTGTTTTCAAGATCAAAGATCCCACAGCGCCCTGCGAGATAAGTGCCTCGCAAGATTGTCGAAAACTGGGCATGGCTGTCCTTGAAGTCAGTGTTGCCGAACAGGGAGTGGCTCAGTAATGCAACCCGCTTTCATTATTCTTGGCGCTGGTCGCCCACACTCAGGGGAGGAGCACGTAGCGCTTCGCAGTGCGTTGGGCCCGTCCAGAGTCCTGGACTGGTTGCTGCGCGCTGTTGGTCCGATTCAGCCTGTTGTTCACTTTGTGGGTGGGTATCAGGTCGAAACCATCGAGGCGCGCTACCCCGAGTTCACTTATTGGCTCAACGGCTCATGGCAAAGTACGCGCGCGGCCTATTCGTTTCTACAGGTTGATCTGCCTTCCTTCAGTGAATGCCTGGTGTCGTATTCCGACATTCTGATACGTAAGAGCCTGGTGCCGGCGTTGCGTGCGGTCGATGCCGACGTAGTCATTGCGGTGGACTCCCACTGGCGCAAGCGTTTCTCCGGGCGGACTCAAGACGACCTGGCCCGCTGTGAAAAAGTGTGCCTGCATGAGGCGTTGGTGACCCGTCTTGGTGCCGATATTGCGTCGGACGTCGCGTCGGCGGAGTTTGTGGGCTGCGTACGATTCGGGCCTAAAGTCATCGAGATGTTGATGGGGGAGAAGGCCAGTCTGCGCCAGCGGTTGCGGCAGGGGAATTTGTCGGACCTCATTGAAGTCTTGCGAATGCAAGGTTTCACCGTGCAGGCGGTCGATGTCCATGGCGACTGGGCGGAGTTGAATGAACCGCGAGATCTGGCGCATTTCGTGCTCGGCACCAAGGCCCAGACGCTGCAGCGCTTGTATGGCATGGTCACATTGAGTCGTATCGAGGACCAAGTCAGCTTCACCGTCGCTGAATGGCGTGACGAGCCAGAGGCTGTGCTGCTGACGATTCAACGCCATTTCCCTGATCAGAACCTGGTTATTCGAAGCAGTGCGTTATCGGAGGACGGGTTTGTAAACTCCAATGCGGGCGCCTATACCAGCCTGTTGAATATCCCGGGCAGTGATTTGGGCGCCCTGCGTCGTGCCGTGGAAGAGGTCGTTGCTTCCTACCCGGACTACAACCCCGAGGACCAGGTCCTGGTCCAGCCCATGCTGGATCAAGTCTTGGCCAGTGGCGTGGTTTTTACCCGCAGTCTGAGCAGTGGGGCACCTTATTACGTTGCCAACTACGACGATGTCAGTGGTAGCACCGAATCGATTACCAGCGGTAGCAGTCGCGAACATAAAACCCTGGTCATGCGCAGAGATGCCGAAGATCACAACCCGAACATTCCTGCTCATCTGCGTTCGCTGTTACCGGCAATACGCGAAATCGAAAGCCTGTTGGGGTACGACTCGCTGGATATCGAGTTCGCCGTCACTGCCAGCGGTGGCTTGCATATTCTCCAGGTGCGCCCGATTGCAGTCGACCACTCGGGATGGAGTGGAAATGACAGCGAACTGATGGCTTTGATCGAGGAAGCCCGTCATCGCTTTTGCCAGTTACAGACGCCATCACCCTTCGTACTGGGACACAGCGGTGTATTTGGCATCATGCCGGACTGGAATCCCGCAGAGATCATCGGTACCAAGCCCGGTCTTCTGGCCTTCAGTTTGTATCGCTTCCTGATCATGGATCAGACGTGGGCGACCCAACGCGCCGAGTACGGCTACCGGGATGTTCGGCCACAGCCCTTGCTGGTAGCATTTGCCGGTCATCCTTATGTGGATGTCCGGGCCAGTTTCAACTCGTTCGTGCCCGCGGTACTGGATGATGGGTTGGCAACCCGGCTGGTCGACTTTTACCTGGAATGGCTCAAGCAACATCCGCACTTGCATGACAAGGTCGAATTCGACGTAGTGCCTACCTGTTTTGCCCTCGACTTCGAACGCTGGGAAACTCGCCTGATCGAGCAGGGCGGTTTTTCTGTCGAGGAGTTGAGAACATTACGCGTTGCATTGCGTGATATCAGCGCCCAAGCGATTGTGCGTAACGCTGATGATTTGGCTCAGATACAGAAACTCGAAGTGCGCTATGAGCGCCTGCGGGAGTCGGCGTTGCCTCCGCTGGAGAAGGTCTGGGCGCTGCTGCATGATTGTCGCAAGTACGGCACTTTGCCCTTTGCACATTTGGCTCGCAGTGCGTTTGTCGCGGTCACGTTGCTTCGCTCAGGCGTCAGCGTGGGTGTGTTGAGCGAGGCGCAGGTCGAGGATTTCCTTGGGACAATCCGTACCGTCAGCCATCAGTTGACACAGGATGCCAAGGCTTGTGCCGGGGGTGATCTGAGTTGGGAAGCGTTTGTCGATATGTATGGGCATTTACGCCCGGGTACTTACGACATCGCCTCCCTGAGTTACCGCGCCGACCCAGAGCATTACTTAAAACCCATTGTGACCAGTGCTGTGCAATTCAACACTGCGGGTTCCAGCCATGAGGCCGCGCCTGCCGGGACGTTATGGCATGAAGCCCGTCAACGGTTTGCCGACGCGTTAAACGCCCAAGGGCTGCAATGCACGGTTGAGAGCTTGGAAGCATTTTTGCGAGGCGCCATCGAAGGGCGTGAGTATGCAAAGTTTGCCTTCAGCCGCAATTTATCTCTGGCACTGGATGAGCTCGCACTCTGGGCAGAACCATTGGGTGTCTCCCGTGAAGCGCTGGCCCACGTCAATCTTGACGACATCCTCGCGTTGCGTACAGGGTCGGTAGCGACTGCAACACCGGGCTCCTGGCTCTTGCAGCGGGCAACGGAAGGCAAGGCAATGAACAGTCTGGCATCCGCTGCCGAACTGCCGCCGTTGTTGAGTCGTGAAGAAGACTTTTCGGTCTTTCTTTATCCCTCTACACAAGCCAACTTTATCGGCAGTACTAAGGTTACAGCGTCTTGTGTTGACCTGAGCAAGTGCGATGATGATGTCGAACTGATTGGGAAAATCGCGCTGATACCCCAGGCCGATCCTGGTTACGATTGGCTGTTCGGTCGCCAGATCGCTGGGTTGATCACCATGTATGGCGGTGCCAATTCACATATGGCCATTCGAGCGGCGGAGTTTGGATTGCCTGCGGCCATCGGCGTGGGCGAAACACAATACCAGGCCCTGTCGGGGGCTCGCGTACTGGAGCTCAATGCGGCCAACCGTCTGATCAGGATCATTCGGTGATGCGTATCGCGGTCACCCAGCGTGTCGAGTGGATAGAGGGTTACGGCGAGCGTCGTGACTGTCTTGACCAGCAATGGAGCGTCCTGCTGGAGTCTTTGGGGATTGATGTCGTCCCTGTGCCCAATTTGTTGACAGCGCCCCAGGCATGGCTTGAACGCCAACGGGTTGCTGGGATTATTTTGACGGGGGGCAATGATCTTGCCCATCTACCAGGCGCGGCCCGTTCCGCGCCTGAACGCGATGCCACAGAAATCGCATTGTTGTCCTCGGCCGCTCTCCAGCGTCTGCCCGTGCTGGGGGTTTGTCGAGGTATGCAAATGCTTAACCACTTTCTCGGAGGTGGACTGGCCCCCGTACCCAATCACATTGCCGTTCGACACGCGGTGCGTGCGCTGAATAATGACGGTTTCTTCAGTGGCTACCGTGAGGTCAACAGCTTCCATGGTTGGGGGATGCAGATCAGCGATCTGGCCCCCGAGGTGTCCGCGCAGGTCTGCGCTATCGACGGTACGGTCGAAGCGTTTACGCATGACCACCTACCCTGGGTCGGGCTGATGTGGCACCCGGAGCGCGAAGCGCCCTTCCACATCCTCGACACCGAACTCATTCGCAAGCTTTTTGAATCAGGGACTATTTAATGCGAGCCATCATTCTTGCCGCAGGCCAGGGCACTCGTTTGCGCCCCTATACCAATGATCGCCCCAAGTGCATGGTCGAGCTGCTCGGAAAGCCTCTGCTGCACCGCCAGCTTGAAGTGTTGCGGGCTGGGGGGGTGGACAAGGTCGCCCTGGTTGGGGGCTATTGTGCTTCGGGCTTACAGGCGGATGACATAGAAGTCGTGCTGAACCCTCGTTACGCGCAAACCAACATGGTATCGACGCTCTTTTGTGCCGAAGCCCTGATGCCGGAAGGTGAAGATCTTTTGATTGCCTATGGCGATATTGTCTACGAGCCGCGAGTGCTCGAGGCGGTATTGCGCAGTGATGCGCAGTTGTCTGTCGCCGTGGATCGCCAGTGGCGTCGATTCTGGGAGATCCGTATGGAAAATCCCCTGGCCGATGCCGAAACGCTCAAGCTCGACGCGCACGCTTGCATCGTGGAACTGGGTAAAAAACCCAGTGACTACAGTGAAATCCAAGGGCAATACATGGGATTGTTCAAGGTGCGAGGCGATCAGGTGGCTGCATTTCGCGCTGCTTGGCATGCCCTGGATCGTTCGGCGCTCTATGACGGTAAAGATGTCGACAACATGTACATGACCAGTTTTATCCAGCATCTGATTGATGGAGGTTGGGAGGCCAAGGCTGCATTTACCGACAACGGTTGGTTGGAAGTCGATACGGTTGAAGACCTGGATCAATACCACCAAATGCATGAAGCCGGACAGTTGGCCTCTTTTATTCAACTAGCGGTTTAAGCATGTTCAATTCACTGCGCAAAACTTACAGGGAATGGAAAGGCTTGCAGGCCTTCAAGCGGCTGCCACAGCACCAGAGGCAACTGGTGTTCTATTCGGAGGGTCGCGGCTACTGGACTTACTTTGAGTCGGTGTTTGAGGCCTTGCGGGCCGAGTATGCTCAATCGGTCATCTACGTGACATCGGCGGAGGACGACCCCATCTTGTTAAGCCCGCCAGAAGGGCTACTGGCCTTTTATGTGGGGGAGGGCAGCATGCGCACGTTGTTCTTCTCGACACTGGATGTTCAGGTCCTGATGATGACGATGCCGGATTTGCAGAGCTTTCACATCAAGCGATCGCCCTGTCCGGTGCACTATGTCTACCTGCATCACTCGATTGTCAGCACGCACATGATCTACCGCGAGGCGGCCTTCGATCATTTTGATTCGATCCTGTGTGTCGGGCCGCACCACGTCTTGGAAACGCGAGCTCGCGAGCAGATGGCAGCATTGCCGGAAAAAACACTGGTCGAACATGGCTACGGTCGTCTGGATGCGATTCTTCGAGAGGGTAACTGCGGATCGTTGGCGCGCTCACCCGGCCAACCTGCGCAGGTGCTGGTAGCGCCGACTTGGGGCGACAATGGCCTGTTGGAGTTGCATGGAGTCGAAGTCATACAGCCGCTGATCCAGGCGGGCTTTCGTGTGGTGCTACGGCCCCATCCGCGTACTCGCAAACTGCGTCCGGACGTCCTGGAAGCCATTGTCAGTCATTTTCATGGCGAGCCACTGTTTCATCTGGATGAAGACGGGGATGCGCGCAAGTCGTTGATTGAGTCGGATTTAATGGTCAGCGATTGGTCGGGCGCTGCGCTTGAGTTTTCCCTTGGGCTAGAAAGACCCACCCTTTTTGTTGATGTTGCGCGTAAAATCCTCAATCCCGCGTATGAGGCAATTAGCCATGAACCGCTGGAAGCGGCTATCCGTGAACAGGTTGGTCTCATTCTCTCAGAGCATGAGTTAGCCAGTCTGGGGTTGAAAGCAACTGAATTGATCCATAACGCACGCCAGTGGCAGATGGCTATCCGCACGGCACGCGAGCGTTGGGTTTTCAATTCGGGCAAAAGTGGCAGCGCTGCTGCAGCTCATCTGATTTCTTTGCTGAATTGATATGGAGTATCTATGAACACATCACGTTTCTCGCTGGTAGCTCTGGTTTGCCTGGTCGTATTGCCGATCAACGCTTTCGCTTACCTGGATCCGGGTACCGGCAGCGCGGTATTGCAAGGCATCCTGGGGGCACTGGCCGCAATCGCCGTTGTGCTCAAGCTTTACTGGCACCGCTTCCTGCGCATGCTGGGGTTGCGCAAAGACACCGTGAAAAAACAAACTCGCGGCGATACCCCTACTGAGAAATGAAGCGTCGCCGGCAGGTGGATTCAAGTCCTTGTCATTAGGATGAATCGGGCCTTTTCCGTCGCAGGTTTCCATACGCATAGTGCACTCCGCCAACTCGTGTTGGCGGAGCTGATAATCAAAGTTGCCCAATGTCTATTCAGAAAAAGAGCATGCCGAGTGTGTTTTATCTCTGGCTGCTGATGTTCATGGCGCCGTTTGCATTCGCGACTGCCCCAGCTCAGGTCTCTCCCTCCCTTGCTGACTCCAATGTGCAATTGTCGCTCGACCTGACGGCGGGCACGGTCTCGCACTGGCGTTTGCCGCAGGTGATGAATGCGCAGGGCCAGCCACAGGACCTTGCGATGCCGGCTGGTCAATTGTTCGCGCTGAAGGGGCGTCTGCAAGGAAAAACACTCGAAGAGTGGACGACCCTCGCAGGTGGTTGGAAAACCGTAGCCGCCGACAGCGGCGCGGTAACCATTGCACTCGACAGCGCAGAGTTGCCGTTCGTAATCCGCAAGACATGGCGCCTGACCAACACACCCTCGCGCGTTCGATTTGAGCTGAGCCTTCAATCACGATGGCAAGCCAAGCAGGCGCAAGACGCTTTGTGGCTTGAACTCGGCCCTGGGCTCGGCGAGCAGCCGACACACGGACTGGGCATGGGCCAAGCGATTTACTCGTTCACTGAGGTGGTTTACCGAAACGCTGAAGGTGTTTCAACTCAGCGATTGGGGCATGACGACAACGTGCGGTTCAAGCCCCCGGCGGGTCAGGGCGTAACCGAGTGGGCGGGTTTGCAAAGTCGATACTTTGCGCTACTTCTGATCCCTGAAGGGAGTACCGAGGGGCACCTTGAATGGGAAGCGCAGGCGCCAGCGACAGGCGTCGAGTATCCGCAGCAACCTGACTTTGAAACCTTGCTCAGGATAAATATCCCCCTGCCTGAAGCTCACAGCGAGTCCTCCCAAATCTTGCGTTGGGATGTGTTTGGTGGCGGCAAGTCCTATGACGTCCTGTCTGCTCAGGAACCGACACTGACCAGCTTGTTGTTTGCGGGGTTGTGGGAATGGATGCGTGCACTGATCTTGGGCATCATGTATGTCCTGGCCTTTATCCACCAGGGTGTTGGAAACTGGGGCGTCTCGATTATTCTGCTATCGATCCTGGTTCGGCTGGTGATGTATCCCGTCGCGAAGAACGCTATGGCGGCGCAGAAAAAATTTGCAGCTATCCAGGAGCGTATCCAGCCAGAGTTGCAGGAGATTCGCCGCAACTATAAAGGCGGAGAGCAAAGTGAGCGTATCCTTGAGCTGTATGAGGCACATCAAGTCAGCCCCCTGGCCGGATTGAAACCTCTTTTGATCGTGCTAATACAGATACCGATTTTTGTGGCACTGTATCACCTGCTCGGCCAAGCGTTTGAGCTTCGTAACGAGCCTTTTTTGTGGATACAGACGCTCGCGCAGCCCGACCAGCTGTTCTCGTTCGGGGTTGATATTCCATTTTTTGGAGCCTACTTCAACCTGCTGCCGGTGCTGATGGCACTGAGTACTCTGCTGAGTATCAAGTTCTCCCAAACCGTTGCGGCTAATGCAAAAGAGGCATTTCGCCAGCAATTTTTTCTGTGGCTGATGGCGTTAGTATTCTTCCTGCTGTTTTACTCATTTCCTTCCGGCATGGTGCTTTACTGGACGATGGCTAATATTTTGCAGTTTGTTCATCAACAATTGGCATCGCGTAAATGATGGAGGGCCAGATGATCGATGGGTTGTTGTTCAAGGTCCTGCCTGAGCAGGTGCCAAATAGAAATGATGCTGTGCACTTTGATACGGTTTTCGAACTATATCAATTGGCCACTACTTCGCCGTCTGCCACCGAGCGGTTACGGTTGTTGAGCTTCCTGTGCATGCGGTTGGAAATTACAGGTCGTTTATTTGACGCTTATGGTGTTGATGGTAAAAAAATCGGTAATCAGCTCATAGATTCAGCATGGGCCGAAGTTGCGCTTGTCCTGTTGCTATTGGATTTTGTGCAGATATATGAGGCCCCAGAGCAGGCTCCATTGGCGTTCAAACGTCTGAACGCGATGTTGAAACTGACAGACTTTATCGGTAGTGGCCGGGATATAAACGTTGACCTGCGCAAAGCCATCGACGCCCATGCCGAGCGGTTTCTGAATCAACATTCAAGCGCTGATACGGTTGAAACCATTGCGCTTGCGGTTTCGCGCACTGTTCCAGAGCAACAGAAAGTCTTGCCCATCACCGTACTGTTCTGGGAAGGCCCCATTGCAAGGGCCTACCTTGCAACGCTTAAAAGCATGGGTTACCGACCTGAGAAAATCATTCATTTGATCTCGGCCGTAGACCTGGTGAGCAAAAAAGTTGTCGGGGGATACCTACCAGCCTTTATTCGCGAGGGGTATGCGGCGGTACGCCAGAAAAACAGCATCCATTACTGGGCATCGGCACTCCTCAAGAAAGAACGCGTCTTGTGCGACGCCATACGTATGGCCGTAGCGGATTCGCTGTGTTTTGAGCCGCATGTCCTTGACGATGCAGTGTCGTTGTCATCCTTGCGTGAATATTGTTCTGTCGTCGAAACACTGATGATCGATAATCTCGCGGATGATCGTTTGTTCGACTACCTTGCGAAATTGCCGGAAACTACCCTGTTGTTTACAGGAGGCGGTATTGTTCCTGCCCGGTGCCTGCAGTTGCCTGCGCTGAAATTCATTCATATTCACCCCGGGTATCTACCGGATGTGCGGGGAGCCGATTGCGTACTGTGGTCGCAATTGATCAAAGGACGTACCTCCGCCAGCTGTTTTTTCATGGCGCCGGGCATTGATGACGGGGATGTCATTCTTCCGTGCTACTTGCCGAAGGTGGAGATTGCATTCAACACGTCGGCATTGCCTTCGAAGATGTTGTACCGCGCTATATATGCCTTCTTTGATCCATGGGTGAGGGCGTATGTGTTGAGGGAGGCACTCGAGGTAATCGAGGGTCTTAAGTTTGATCAAGTATTCAGGCAGGATGACTCGCTAAGTACAACGTATCATTTCATGCATGAGAGAATTCAAACAGTTTCTTTGAATAGCATTTTTATAGACTAAGCACAGCTTGCTCAAGGAGTTACACGTGAAAAAGGCAATTATTACCGGCATTACCGGACAGGACGGCGCCTACCTTGCTCAGCTGTTGCTAGAAAAAGGCTACATCGTCTATGGCACTTATCGCCGTACCAGTTCGGTCAACTTCTGGCGAATGGATGAGTTGGGCGTCACTCAGCACCCGAACCTGCATCTTGTGGAATATGATCTGACCGACCTCTCGGCCAGCATCCGCCTGCTCCAAAGCACCGAGGCTACCGAGGTCTACAACCTTGCAGCTCAAAGCTTTGTCGGCGTGTCGTTCGATCAGCCGGTGACCACCGCTGAAATCACAGGCTTGGGCGCTGTCAATCTGCTGGAGGCAATTCGGATCGTGAATCCGAAGGTTCGTTATTACCAAGCCTCCACTTCTGAAATGTTTGGCAAGGTCCAAGCGATTCCGCAGATCGAGACCACGCCGTTTTACCCGCGCAGCCCCTATGGCGTGGCTAAGTTGTACGCCCACTGGATGACCATCAACTATCGTGAGTCCTACGGCATATTCGGGGCCAGCGGCATCCTGTTCAACCATGAGTCCCCGCTGCGTGGGCGCGAGTTTGTCACTCGCAAGATCACCGACTCCGTGGCCAAGATCACCCAGGGCAAGCTGGACGTCCTGGAGCTTGGAAACATGGACGCCAAGCGCGACTGGGGATTTGCCAAGGAATATGTGGAAGGCATGTGGCGTATGTTGCAGGTCGATGAGCCGGATACTTTCGTACTGGCGACCAATCGCACCGAGACCGTCCGTGACTTCGTCTCGCTGGCATTCAAGGCGGTCGATATCCATTTGGACTGGCGTGGCGATGGCGATCAAGAGCATGCGCTAAATGCTGCAACCGGCAAAGTCGCTGTACGGGTCAACCCGAAATTCTACCGCCCCGCGGAAGTTGAACTGTTGATTGGCGATCCTGCAAAGGCCAAGGAAAAGCTGGGTTGGGAGCCTGCAACCAATCTTGAAGAATTGTGCCGCATGATGGTGGAGGCTGATCTACGTCGAAACGAACAAGGCTTTTCGTTCTGAAGCTGACAGAGCGTGTGGTTTGCGCTCGGAGCGAGCGGGCTGTTTTTTGGCCCGTTCGTCCTACCTGTGTTGTCCAGTCTAAAGGTGAATAGCCGTGAAACATGTTCTGTTAACCGGAGCCAATGGCTTTGTTGGGAAAGTTCTGCTGGAGCAGTTGTTGGCGGCTGGCTACCGGGTAAGCTGCGCTTGCACCTCGCCTGGCGCATCGCTTCGAGCGGATGTTGAGCATGTATTGCTGGATATTCGTGATGCGCAGGCCTGCGCTGCGACACTTGAGCGGATCAAACCCACTCATGTTCTTCATTTGGCCGCCGTTTCTCATGTGCCGACGAGCTTTCGTGATCCATTGCTGACCTGGAATACCAACGTCCTGGGGACTATGAATCTGCTGGAAGCGATAAAGCAGAAAGCACCTGATGCGTTTGTTGTCCTCGTCAGTTCTTCCGAAGTGTATGGCGAGGCATTCAAGGCGGGCGTCGCGCTAGATGAAAGCAGTCCTTGCTTGCCGATGAATCCCTATGCAGCCAGTAAATTAGCGGCTGAGTTGGCCGGCGAGCAGTATTTTCGGCAAGGCGTCCGAGGGGTAATTGCACGTCCGTTCAACCATATCGGCGCGGGGCAGTCACCCGACTTTGTCACTGCTTCGTTTGCCCGGCAAATTGCCCTGATCGAGAGCGGTAAACAAGCACCGGTCATACAGGTTGGTAACTTGGATGCCTACCGGGATTTCCTGGATGTGCGCGATGTCTGTTCGGCTTACCTGCAGTTGCTGACCCTCAGCGAGCAGTCGGGTTACCCACGTCTTTTCAATATTTCCTCCGCAAATGCCTGTCAAATTCGCAGCGTCCTGAACGAGCTTGTCGGTCAGAGCCGTCAGAGCATCGCTGTCGAGTTGGATCCTCAGCGCTTGCGTCCATCGGATATTCCATTTGCCGTTGGTAACAGTGATCGCATGCGTAATGTTCTGAACTGGCAGCCGACTATTTCGTTGAAGGACACACTGGCGTCGCTGTTAGTGGACTGGCGCTCCCGTGTGGAAACCGAGCAGTGAACGTGCTGATGGGCGCCGAGTCGCTGCGTCCGCCCTTGACCGGGATAGGAAACTACACGCTTAACCTTTTGCATGAGTATTCTAGGGTGCCTGATGTTGGGGCCACGTGTTGTTTTGACGGTCATCGGTTCTTACCTGCGGCAGATTTGTTGGCTGGGCTTGACTCAGCCTCTGCGCCCTCAGGTGGCACGCGCTCAGGCGTGCTGGGGTATCTGCGTAGAACGTTGCGTGCTGCACCGTTGGCCTATCAACTGAAGTCGATGGTCTCGAATACGCGATTCAAGCAAGGCGCTCAACGCTGCCGGAATTTCGTTTATCACGAACCTAACTTCATCTTGAGGCCCCATGATGGGCCCAGTGTCACAACGGTGCATGATCTCTCGTTTATTCGCCATCCCGAATTTCACCCGGCCGAGCGTGTGGCCTGGTTGAGTCGTCAGCTCCCGAAGACACTGGCTCGGGCGGACTTCGTCATTACCGATTCCGAAGTGGTGCGCCGTGAGCTTATTTCACAATTCAACATTCCGTCAGCCAGGGTCAGGGCCATTTATCTGGGGGCCGATGAGCGTTTCATGCCGCGTTCGGCACAACAGAGCGAGGCGGTACTGGCCAAGTATGGCTTGGTGCATGGTGCCTATCTGGCCTATGTAGGGACGATCGAGCCGCGCAAAGGGCTGTCGATTCTATTGGATGCGTGGCAGCGCCTGTCTGCGGATGTGCGCCGCGCCTGGCCTTTGGTTATCGCCGGTGCACCAGGTTGGCTCAATGCTGATTTGATGGCGCGCATTCAAGTACTGCGTGCCAAGGGGGAAGTGAAGTTTCTGCAATTTGTGAGCGCTCAGGATTTACCTTTTATATACGCCGGTGCCAAAACCTTTGTCTTTCCCTCGTTGTACGAGGGGTTTGGGCTGCCGGTGCTTGAGGCGATGGCGAGTGGCGTACCGGTTATTTGCGCTGGGGGTACCTCCATGGCTGAATTTGCCGAGGACGCCTGTACGCTATTCGAGGCCGGGGACGCCGAAGCCCTGACGACAGCTATTTCCCGACTGCTTGAGGATTCAGGACTGCATGAAAGAATGGTGCAGGTGGGTCAGGCCAGGGCCAGCCAGTTTTCATGGGCGCGTTGTGCGCGAGAAACGCTACAGGTTTACTCAGAAGCCGCAGAAACATAGCCGTGAGCTGGGGGGGCATGATTAATGGATATTGTTTTAGCTGGAACGGCGCAGTCGGCTCAAGGGGTATAAGGTCAGGATGATGACGTTCAATGAACTGATCAAAGTGAAGTTTTTGAGATTTTTGCTCGTCGGACTGATGAACGCAGCATTTGGCTATGGATGCTTTGCGGGTTTTATTTATCTGGGCTTGCATTACAGTTTTGCACTGTTACTGGCAACCGTTTTAGGTGTGGCTTTCAATTTTAAAAGTACGGGTTCGTTGGTTTTCGGCTCTCATGACAATAAGCTGATTGTCAGGTTTGTACTGGGCTACGCAGTGGTTTATGGCGTGAATCTAGGTGGCGTGGCGGCGCTGGCGCTATTCGGAGTTGTACCTTACGTGTCCGGATTGATCTTGCTTCTGCCGATGGCCGTATTGTCGTTCCTCATTAATAATAGGTTTGTTTTCAATGACGCGTAAATTAATTAGTATTGTGACGCCTTGCTATAACGAAGAGGCGAATATTGATGAGCTGTGCCAGCGAATCAATGACGTCATGTCAAAGCTGGATTACGATTATGAACACGTGTTCATCGATAACTGTTCGACGGATGGAAGTATTCCAAAGTTGAGAGCGATCGCGGCGCAGGATAAACGCGTCAAAATTATCTTGAATGCCCGCAATTTTGGTCACATCCGTTCTCCCTACCATGCGCTGCTACAAGTCAAGGGCGATGCGTGCGTACTGATAGCCTCCGATCTTCAGGACCCACCGGAAATGATCGAAGAGTTTGTCAAGAAGTGGGAGGCCGGTTTCAAGACGGTCCTGGCAGTCAAGCCCGAGAGTGAAGAGTCGCCGGTCATGTTTTTCCTCAGGAAAACCTACTACCGATTCGTTTCTCGTATTTCTGAAGTGCCACTTGTTCAAAATGCCACGGGCGCAGGATTATTTGATCGCGCGGTGCTGGATATCCTGAAGAAGGTTGATGACCCGTATCCCTATTTTCGCGGTTTGTTGTGCGAGATTGGTTTTCCTATCGCCACTGTTCCCTTCAAGCAACCTCGGCGTCAACGCGGGATTACAAAAAATAATTTCTACACCTTGTATGACATCGCTATGTTGGGAATTACCAATCACTCGAAGGTTCCTCTTCGTTTGATGGTAATGGGAGGAGGGCTGCTTGCCCTGGTCAGCTTGTTGATGGCGTTCTGTTTTTTTGTGGCAAAAATCATATTCTGGGACTCATTCCAGATGGGTATTGCGCCGTTGTTGATTTCACTATTTTTCTTCAGTTCGGTTCAGATACTGTTCCTGGGCATGCTGGGAGAATACATAGGGTCGGTGCACACGCAGGTACGTAATATGCCTCTTGTGGTAGAGGCAGAGCGCGTCAACTTTGATTAATCTGGTAAGGGATATTGGACAGTGGCCTCAAGCATGACGCTCCAGGAAAGAACGGTTTTAAGTTCAGGGCAGCCACTCGCATCATTGTGGCAGGTATTTAAAAGTGATTGGGTAATAGTGCTTGGGGGCGCTTTCTTATCTTTTGTGTTGGCGAGCGTATTCATCAGTGGCTGGCCTTCGGGTCTGCTGCCTGATCTTTCTGCGCCTTATCGGTATGCGGGAGACAGTCTCTTTCATGCCTGGATGGCTCAACGGGTTTCTGAAGGATGGCTGTTTGAAAATATTCGCAGTGGGTATCCGTTTGGGTCAAATTTTCTAGATTATCCAGGTTCTGACTTTGGTAATCACCTTCTCATTAAGCTACTTGCAATCGTATCGGGGAGCAGCTTCAAAGCGACAAACCTGTTTCTTCTCCTGAGTTTTCCAGTAGGGTTTTCTGCGACGTTCGTCGTGGTTCGCGCTTTCGGCCTGTTCCGCTCATTTGCATTTGTGGCGGCCATGCTGTTCACGTTTTTGCCGTTTCACTTGTTAAGAATGGACCATCTGTTTTACACCTGGTATTTCGTTGTTCCGTTCTTTTTCTACTTGTCGTATTCAATATTTCAATCTTCAACGGACGCTGAGAGCCAAACGTTAAAAGGCTTTTCTTATCCGAAGGCTGTGGCCGTCGTGCTTGGGCTGCTGGTGCTGTCGTCATTCGGTGTGTATTACGCGTTGTTTGGCGTTATGTTGGTTGCGCTTGGGGGCGTATTGGGGTGGTGCAGAGCCCGTCGTGTCAGTGTGATTATTCGCACCCTGTGCGTGCTTTCGATAATGATGGGTGGGGTGTTGCTTAATGTGGCACCTAATATGCTCGCGAAAAACCAAGCGGGTCCCAACCTGGAGGTGGCGCAACGGTCCCCAATGGAGGCCGAGGTCTACGGTTTCAAGTTAATGCAACTCATCCTTCCGAGAGCGGATCACCGCATATCGTGGGTGGGGAAGTTTACAAGCCTGTATAACTCGACCTTTCCATTAATCAATGAGAACGCGACTTCTACACTGGGTGCAGTCGGCGCACTCGGCCTGTTATTAGCGTTCTGTGTGTTGCTACTGTCTCTCACGGGGCATTCTGTTGATCCGAAACTGGGGTTTCTGGTAGCGCTTGTTTTTGTGCTTTTTATGCTAGGTACTATTGGCGGGCTCGGCGCACTTTTTTCATCTTTTGTTTCCTCTTCAATCAGGGGGTGGAACAGAATCAGTGTTTTTGTTGGGTTCGGCGCATTATTGATTTTCTTTATAGTGCTGCAAACGTTGATGACGCGTTATTCATCAAGGCTTGCGGTCTATTCGACGGCGATTCTGGCCCTGCTGCTTGTCGTAGGGTTATATGATCAGACAGCGCCGGCCTGCCGGGCTTGTAATGCGAGCGCCAAGGCTGCTTTTGAGAATGACAGGGCGTTCGTGACTTCGATTGAAGCGGCGTTACCCGCTCAGGCAGCTGTTTATCAGCTTCCCTACATTGCCTTTCCAGAAATGCCTCCTGTCCACCGCCTGAATAACTACCAGTTGGGCGCGGGCGTGCTGCATTCCAAAACACTGCGCTGGAGCTTCGGTGGCATGAAGGGGCGGGAAGGCGATCTATTTTATCGAGCGCTTGCCCAAGAAGCACCGGAAAAGCAGTTGGAAGTGATCAAAAATCTTGGTTTCAACGGGATTTATATTGATCGTCGCGGCTATGAGGATAATGCCCAGAGTGTGGTTCAACAGTTTACCGCGCTGCTGGGCAGCGGGCCCTCGATATCCAGCGTTGATGGGAATCTGGTTTTTTTCAATTTGAATAGGCCGAAGTCGGCTGATCTCTCGGGTCTGAGCTTTGCGCAGATCATGAAAAAATCCGGTTATTATGCTGACAAGTTGGGAGCCCGCTATCCCGGTAGTCTGAAAGACGGTATCGATTTTACGCGAGATGGCTGGCCGAATACGGTGAAAGGGGCCGAGGGGCTTTCTGGGAAAGAATCCTGGGGGCGCTGGTCCGATGCGAGACTTTCCAACACGGTGCGCATTGAATTCACAGCCCCGCTGCCACAAACATTCACGTTGGTGTTAGTCGCTCGGGCATTTGCACCTAACGTCAATAAACCCATCAAAGTGACAATAGGTAATCGCGAATATGAAGTCTTGCTGGGGGCTGAGCCATCTGAAGTCCGACTCTCGGTAGACCTTCAAGGTGACGATGCTGACAGCATTGTCTTCAGCCCACCTACCCCCGTTTCACCCCAACAGCTGGGCGTAGGGAACGATTCGCGTAAATTGGGGATTGGGTTCGTATCATTACGGCTTGAATAGTCGAACGCTTGCTATTTACAGCTACGCGGTGCTGTGAACTGAGGGCTGCCTGTTCGGAAAAATATAGAACTGTTCAAAAGGTTCTGTGTCTAAACGAAATGTGTAGGGTGGCCCGCAGTTTACTGACACATTCGAGGAGTAAAGCTGTCCGTAAGTCCCTGCTCGGTTATGTCCCGTTCAGGGCATCCGGCGCATCAGCGTGAGAGCTTGATGCGGCTTCTCGATTTTTTTGGAATAGGGGTTGATCTCAGGCAGAGACAGCCGATTTAAGTTAGTAATTTTCGTCGATGTATCAGCACGTACACACTGTACCAATCGATGAAAACTGGAAAAATCACTCACAAGGTAGTTATATGATGAAGTTAGGTAAATTGGCGGGCGTCATGGTTGGTATTGCAGCGTTGAGCGCTTGCGATGATGGTAAAGTGGAGAACGTCTTTTCTGCTCAATACAGTGCCTCCTCGTCGAGTTTAGATGTTGCCGCAGGCAGCAAGTTTGCAGTGCCGATTACCGTCAAGAACACCAGCAGTGGTACGTGGGATTCCAAGGCTTCGAAGGCCCCTGTCTTGGCCAGCTATCACTGGCTGAATGCGGACAAAACAGTGCTTTTGCTTGATGGGAACCGTACACCATTTGCACAACCGGTTAAGCCTGATTCAGAAGTGGCAGTGCAGTTGGGTGTAGTGGCACCTAAGGCGCCCGGGAACTATATCCTTCAAGTCAGCCTTGTCAAAGAAGGTGCAGGTTGGTTTGAGGCGAAGAATGTCAAACCGCTGGAGCTTGCTGTGAAAGTCAAATAAGTGTTTGTATTTTAATCAAATAGCCGTGAAGTTTGCTCGCTTGTCAGGCGGCAAGCTTCACCGTTTTAAAGTAGGTGTTATTTGAAAATTCTACACTTTTATAAAACCTTTGCCGCTGACCAGCATGGTGGCGTCGAAATGTTTATTCGCCATTTGACACATGTGAGCGCTCAGCAGGGTTGCGAAAATGTAGTGCTTTCGTTAGCCAAGGGTGAAGTGGCTAACGTCGAAGGCCCGAGTTATAAGTTGGTCCAGGCGAAAGAAGATTTCAATGTGGCCTCTACCGGCTTTTCTGTGTCTTCGTTCAAGCTGTTCGCGGAGTTGGCCAAGTCTGCCGATGTTGTGCACTATCACTTTCCTTGGCCATTTATGGACGTGGTTCATTTTGCAACCCGGATCCAGAAACCAACCGTCGTGACGTATCACTCGGATATTGTCCGTCAAAAAGTTCTTAAATGCTTATACAGTCCCTTGCAGCGCCTTTTTTTGAATGATGTCGATGCGATTGTGGCAACCAGTCCGAACTATCTTGAAAGCTCTCCCGTTTTAGCGCGTTATCGTCATAAGTCTACTTCGATTCCCATCGGGTTGGAGCAGTCAATGTACCCCGTTTCTGAGGCTGATAAGATTCAGGAACTTCGAGGTCGTTACGGGCGTTTTTTTCTTTTTGTTGGTGTGCTGCGCTATTATAAAGGGCTTGAGTTTTTACTCCGGGCCGTCGAAGGGACTGATTGGCCGTTGTTGATTGTTGGTGCTGGCCCCTTAGAGCAAGAACTAATGCGCGTTGCATCCGAGCGGCAACTGCACAATGTGCATTTCATCGGGCAAGTGACCGAGCAGGAAAAGGTCAATCTATTTGAGGCCTGTTATGCGGTAGTGTTTCCTTCGCATTTACGCTCAGAGGCGTTCGGTATCAGCCTGCTTGAAGCGGCAATGTTTGGTAAACCGATGGTATGCAGCGAAATTGGTACGGGAACCAGTTTTATTAACCAGCATGATGTATCTGGAATAGTAGTTCCCCCAGGCGATGCGCCCGCCATGCGCCGTGCCATGGCAGCATTGTGGGAGTCTCCTGAGTTGGCTGCACGTTATGGTGCTGCTGCAAGAGAACGATATTTGAAGGTGTTTACTTCTCACTCGATGGGTGAGGCTTACGTGAAGCTTTATCGTGATTTAATCAATCGCTAATAACGTCGTTTTAATTACGTGTGGCTACCAGAGACAGTATGAATATGCTGTATTTGGCGTGGTTTCGCCAAATACAGGCAGGGGTCATTAGAGGGTCGAACGAGACTGGAGTTGTGTATCCGGTATCGCTGGCTCCACTTTTCGCATCCGTTTGATAAGCGTCTTGGCGTAATTGATTGATGCATTTTCTATGGTGATGTGGAGAAGATAAGCAATCCCTATCACGGTTAGAACAGCCGTTGCCAGCGCCACATAGAAGGACGCATTGTTGTCCAGCATCACGCGCATTATCGAATAGCTGATCAAAGAATGTATGATGTAAAGCGGGTAGCTGATTTTGGCGATAAAGTCGAGTGGTGCAATGGGCCTGAAGTATTTCCTCAATGTATAAGCGAGCGTGAACACACCAAGCCCATAAAAATAGTTCAAGGGTGTATTAGGCATTCCTGGTGCCCATTCATTGTGAGTCCAGCACATGAGCACAAGGCTCAACAGAGCAGTGCTATAGATGACCAACTGGAGAGTACTTATCTTTTGGATGAAGTGAAAATGAAACAGAGTGCCGACGAACATGAAACATACAATCATCAGTTCGGCTTTTAGCGACTCCACCGAAAAGTTTACGTATTTAAGTGCGATGATGGATTTTGCAGTGGGGTAAAACTCAGTGAAACCCAGTACACCGATGGCCAATAACAGTATTGGCATGACGCTGGCTTTTCTCAGTGCGCTGAAGAGTAGGGCGGATATGATATAAAACTTTATCTCTATCGCCAGTGTCCAGTTGACTAAGTCAATGGTGCGAGTGTTCAGGTTGGAGTGCGTCAGGGTCAGGTTTAAGAACAGCTCTTTGAAGTTTATGCTAAACGTCTTTCCCCAATACAGGCTGGAAAGCCAGACCGCCGTGATCGCGAGAACGGATCCGATCAAGTAGGTTGGATAGATTCGAAGCGCTCGCGAAATCAAGAACTCAACCGGCGAAGATTTAGAAAGAGAAAAGGGTATGACGAAACCACTGATAAGAAAGAAGACAGCAACACCAAAGGGACCATAGTTTACTGTTCGCGGCGACAGCCACCCATATAAAGGTGGCGTAGGACCTTCTATGACGGGAGAGTAAATGTAAGTTGAAACAGTCTCTCGGGCCAGCCAGAAAATTCCACACAGGTGAACTATCATCACTGCGATAATAGCCAGAGCCCGTAGCTGGTTGGCAAATATGACTTTGTCATTGTATTGTTGCATTTACAGTGTCCATTTTGGCGTGTAGCCGGCTTAGGGTGACTTCTGGGTCAGTTCCGCGTTTTGAGACCTTGCGGGCTGCAAGATATGCCAGATATTAATAGGCTGTCTATTGTGTTTTTTTTTGTTAAAAACTTGACGCCTTGCCCCGCATCCATGAATTCCGGGTTTTGGCCTGTGCATTTTCTATGTTGGCGATGTCTTGTGCTGCTAGTTTGGGTTGATGAACACATGAAAAACTCAAATATGTGCTCCAGTTCACCTTCTTCTTTCTTGAGCGAGAGGCGCCTATTGATAGCAGGGTAGTAGGTTTTCATTGCGTGCGGGGAGTGAAGTTCAGGCCGCCATTGGATACACAAACAACCCGAAATGCACCAGATTTACCCCAAAATGGGTGACCACCGCCGCCCCCAACCCACCAAACCGATACGCCAACCCATACCCCACCCCTGCGATGGTTGCCAGTAACGTCCACTGCCACCCCGCACCCAGGTGCACCAGTCCAAACAGCAATGAAGCCAGTAACAACGCCAGGTTGTCGCCATACGACAAATGCTTTAATCGTCGGCTTATCCCGCCCTGTACGTAGCCCCGAAACAACGCCTCTTCCACCAGCGTGACCAAGAGTAAGTTATTCAGCACCCATAACCACGCCTGTTCCGGCCACTTCGGCGCCCAGTGGGTGATCCCCAGCAGCACCGCGCCACCCAGCGCAACAACGGCAGTCAAGGTCAGTGCCAAGGCCGCGACGCAGATCGACAGCCGCAGCGGGCGCCGTGCCACGATCCACGGGCAGGCAAGCAACAGCCAGAAGCCAATCAGTGGTTTGTCCTGGTTCAGGTACATCGAGAAGGGCACTGCATCTTCGGTGAAACGTTGTGAGGCAATGCCACGCCCATTGTAGAAGCCCGGTAGCCAGTGCATCGCCAGACCCAGCGCCAGTACGATAAACAGGCCGTGACCCAGGTAGCGCGCCCAAGGCGTGCGTTGTTGGCGTACCGCATAGCCGGCGATCAGCAGCAGGCCGACGGACACGCTTGCCAACAGCCCGAGTTGCCCGTAGATCAAGGCCAGCAGATAGCCGATGGAAAGAAGCGCCAGGTACAGCCAGGGCAATGCGATCATGGGGAATCCTTGGAAAAATCTGGGCGGCATTATAGCGAGCCATCTCGCAGGGCCCACATGAAAACTCCGCCATCCAGTGTGATTGCAAAACCTATCAACGGCTGGTTATAGTCCCAGCCTCTTCATCCCTTCACACAAGATCAGCCCATGCCAGCTTTCCAGCGCACAGCGGTAGTCGATTCAGCGGTCAACGCTGTGGTCGTGCCGTGCGCGGACAAGCAGCCTGCGCAGATCAGTCACTACCCCCCACCTGTCCGTAGCACGCCGGTGTACGCAGTCGTATCACCGCCGGGTGTTGGCATTTCGGGCTGATCAGCTGATTGCTGTTCCCGTCTGCCCGCCTGAAAAAAACCTACTGAGTTTCAGCGTCTGCTGAATCGGCTTTTTTGCCTGATAACAGGTGGTATCCATGTCTGTTCTTTCGAAACAATCCGTGGCCGCGGCGGCCTCGACGAGTCTGTTTGTCCTGCTGTGGAGCAGCGGGGCGATCTTCTCCAAATGGGGCCTGGCCCACGCATCACCCTTCGCGTTTCTGTTGATCCGCTTTGCCATCGCCCTCGTGGGCTTGGTGATCCTGATACCTATCCTCAAACTCAAGCTGCCGCGCTCCGGTAAACCCATGCTGTATGCGGCGGCAACCGGGTTGGTGCTGCTGGGGGCCTACCAGATTTTCTATCTGCTGGCCCTGGACCTCAAAGTCACTCCCGGCGTGATGGCCACCATCATGGGCGTGCAGCCGATCCTCACCGTTGTGCTGATGGAGCGCCAGCGTTCGTTGAGTCGGCTGTTTGGCTTGGCGCTGGGGTTGGTGGGGCTGATCATGGTGGTCTACCAGGGCATCGGCTTGTCCGGCATGTCGTTGGCGGGGATGCTGTTCGGGTTATTGGCCCTGGCCAGCATGACCTTCGGCTCGATCATGCAGAAGCGCATCACCGACAACCCGCTGGGCACGCTGCCGGTGCAATACCTGGCGGGGTTGCTGCTGTGTTCGGTATTCGTGCCGTTCCAGCCGTTCCACTTCGAGCACAGCAGCGGTTTCTACCTGCCGGTGCTGTGGATGGGGTCGGTGGTGTCGTTGTTGGCCACCCTGTTGCTGTACCGCCTGATCGCCCGAGGTAACCTGGTGAATGTCACCAGCCTGTTTTACCTGGTGCCGGCGGTAACGGCAGTGATGGATTACCTGATCTTTGGCAACAGGCTCGCGATGTTGAGCCTGCTGGGGATGGGGTTGATCATCATCGGCCTGGTTTTCGTCTTCCGTAAGACCTGACACAACCGCACCCTGTAGGAGCCCGGCTTGCGGGCGATGGCGTCTAGAAGATCGCCATCGCCCGCAAGCGGGCTACTATAGGATTCTTTTCGGCCGCAACACCAACCACAACGCCCCCGCAATCAACACCCCGCCATACAGGTGCGCCATCGACAACGGCTCATCCAGCAACAACGCCCCCCATAACACCCCAAACGGAGGAATCATAAAAGTCACCGTCATCGACTTAACCGGCCCAATGGACGTCAGCAACCGGAAGTAAAGAATGTAGGCAAACGCCGTACACACCAGCCCCAAGCCCAGCAACGACAACCACACCTGCCACCCACCCCAACTGGCGGGCGGCTGGCTGATCGCGCTGTAGGCGAAGAACGGCAACAGGAACAACGTCGCACCGAGCATGCTGCCCAACGCCGCAAGCCGACTGTCCAAACCACCGCGCTGATCCAACCAGCGCCGCGCCAGGAACCCGGCAAAGCCATAACAGGTGGTGGCCAGCAAGCAGGCCAGCGCACCCATCAACAATTCCAGGTCAAACGCCACCGGCCCTGCGCGGGTCAGCACCCCCACGCCAAACAGGCCCAGGCACACGCCAGCAATTTTCGACGGCGTTAGACGTTCGCTGAAGAATAGCCCGCCAATCAATACGCCCATCAACGGCGTGGTGGCGTTGAAGATCGCCGAGTAACCCGCCGGCAGCACCTGGGCGGCGACCGAGTACATGGTCGCCGGGATCCCGGAGTTGATGACCCCCAATAGCAGCACCGTCCTGAACTTGCCTTGGAAATCCCAGCTCACGCGCATCATCGCCAAAATCACCAGCAACCCGGCGGCGGCGATCGACACGCGGAAAAACGCGGTTGGCACCGTGCCGATCTCCGGCGCAATGATGCGCATGAACAGGAAACTCGCGCCCCAGATGGCGGCGAGCCCCAATAAATACAGGCTGTCGACAGGTCTCACACAACACTCCTACCTCAATAAGCCCGCGAGTGTTGCATGACATTTCCAATGATTACAGGACAAACCGCGTCACCAGCCCATTCAGGTCCACCGCCAGGCGCGACAGTTCCTGGCTGGCCGCCGACGTCTGGGTGGCGCCTGCGGCGGTTTGGGTGGACAGGTCGCGGATGTTCACCAGGCTGCGGTCCACATCGCGTGCCACCAGCGCCTGCTGCTCGGCGGCGCTGGCGATCACCAGGTTGCGCTGGCTGATCTGCGAGATGGCCGCGGTGATTTTCTCCAGGGCACTGCCTGCGCTGTTGGCGCGTTGCAGGGTCTGACCGGCATGTTCGGCGCTGCTGTTCAGGGCTTCGACCGTGTCTTGGGTGCCCTGCTGGATACCGGTGATCATCTGTTCGATTTCTTCGGTGGAGTCCTGGGTGCGCTGCGCCAGGGAGCGCACTTCATCGGCCACCACCGCAAAACCCCGCCCGGCCTCGCCCGCGCGGGCCGCTTCAATGGCGGCGTTGAGCGCGAGCAGGTTGGTCTGCCCGGCGATGCCACGGATCACTTCCAGCACCTTGCTGATGTCCTGAGCCTGTGCCGCCAGGCCTTCGGCTTTGTTTGAAGCGCCGAGCACTTCGTCCACCAGGTTCTGGATCGAGCTGATGGTTTCGCTGATCTGGTAATGGCCGTGCTTGCTGTCCTCGTCGGAGGCCTGGGACGCCTCGGCGCTGGACACCGCATTACCCGCCACTTCATCCACGGCTGCGCTCATTTCGGTCACGGCAGTGGCGGCCTGTTCGATCTCGTCGTTCTGCGCCTGCAGGCCACGGGTACTTTGCTCCATCACCGAGCTCATCTCTTCGGCAGCAGAAGCCAACTGCTGCGCCGACTCGCTGATCCCGCGAATGGTGCCTTGCAGTTGCGCCTGCATGGTGGCCAGGGCCGTGAGCAATTGGGCGGGTTCGTCGTTGCCGTTGACGGCGATTGGCTGGCTCAAGTCGCCGCGGGCAATGGTGCGGGCAACGATCAGGGCCTGACCGAGGGGAGCGGTGATGCTGCGGGTCAGCAGCCAGGCCAAGAGTAAGGTGACGATCAACGCGAGGACGATGATCAAGCCGACGACCCACTGCGCGCTGGAATAGGTCTGTGCGGCGGAGTCCACGGCGGTTTCCACGCCACTCTGGTTGAAGGTGATCATGTCCTCCAGGCTTTTGTTGAGAATCACGCCCTGTGGCGCGAGGCGGCTGTTGAGCAGATCGATGGCGTCCTGTTGCTGATCTTTGTCCACCAAGGCAACGATCTGCCCGACGAGGGTCAGGTAGGCGTTCACATTACCTTCGAGTTGCTTGAGCATCTCGCGCTCTTCATCGCCACTGAGCAGGGTTTTGTGATGATCGAGCAAGGTTTGCAGCTCGGTGCGCTGGCGGGTGATCAGGGCTTTGCTGTTGTCGCGGATCCGCGATTCGTCAGTGGTCGCCAGGCGCAACGCCTCTAGGCGGATGCTGGCCACGAAGGCCGCGCTGTCGTGGATGTTCTCGATACTCGGCATCCACGATTCTTCGATAACCAGTGCGCTCTGCCGCAACTTGGCCATCTGGCCCAGCCCAAACATCCCGACGATCACCAGCAAGCTGGCCAAAACCCCAAAACTCAGACTGGCACGCAGACCGATCCTCATGTTCCTCAATGACATCTCAATGCTCCTTGGGCGATTAGAACCTGTTCCCGAATCGGTCTTTTGACCTTGTTAGGGTGGGAGAGGGCGCGCTATATATCAAAGTGCCATTATCGTGGTAATCAGGGTTTCCCTTAGTTGGATCCAGAGCACTGCGCGCAGGTCGCGGCCGGCGTTGCATAGGGATTTCCGGCATCAATCTGCCAAGCCCCGCCAATGCAGGCGTGCAGGTAAAACGCAGTGTGACTTCATGGTGCGTTTATTGACCGAATGGTCGAATTAAAGAAATTGAAAATAAATGTACGAAATGAGCGAAGTTGTACAAGGCTGGGCAAAAAATGACCCTTCTCGTGTCCTCGTACACTGGCTAAGCTCAGGGCTTCCAGATGCCCGTAGAGGTTTCCCGCATGTCGCAATCCGCCCTCGCAGTCGCCCAGATGATCCTCGATGGCTTCGACGATTACCGTGAGCACTTCCGCCAGATCACCGACGGCGCCCGCGAGCGTTTTGAGAAGGCCCAGTGGCAGCAGGGGCAGGCGGCGTCGTCGGCGCGGATCAACCTCTATGAAGAAAAGGTCAGTGAAGTGATTGCGCGTTTGCGCAGTAGCTTTGATGACGGAGCATTACTCGATGTTGACCAGTGGCCCGTGGTGAAAAGCGCCTACATCGGTCTGATCGATCTGCGTTTCGATGATGAACTCTCCGAGACCTGGTACAACTCGATCTTCTGCGGACTGTTCAGCCACGACCTGATCAGCGACGGCTGCATGTTTATCCACACCACCCGGCCCAGCCTGCGCCGGGCACGGGCCGCGCAGACGCGCACCTACACGCCCGCCGCAAAAATCCCGGAGATGCTCGCGCAGATCTTTGCCGACTACCGTTTCAGCGAACCCTACGCGGACCTGGCCGGCGACCTGCACCGCCTTGAAGCCCAACTGCGGGAAAACTTGCCGGACTGGGTGTGCAAGGATCCAGACCTCAAGGTCGAGCTGTTTTCCTCGGTGCTTTACCGCAATAAAGGCGCGTACCTGGTAGGACGCATCTACACCCGCGACGAACAATGGCCGCTGGTGATCCCCCTGTTGCATCGCGAAGGGCAGGGCATCCAGATCGACGCACTGATCACCGATGAAGCCGATGTGTCGATCATCTTTTCGTTCACCCGTTCCTACTTCATGGTGGATGTGCCGGTGCCGGCGGAATTCATCGGCTTTCTCAAGCGCATCCTGCCGGGCAAGCACGTCGCAGAGCTGTACACCTCCATTGGTTTCTACAAGCACGGCAAGTCGGAGTTCTACCGCGCTCTGATCAACCACCTGGCGACCACCGACGATCAATTCATCATGGCCCCCGGCGTGCGTGGCATGGTCATGAGCGTGTTCACCCTGCCGGGCTTCAACACCGTGTTCAAGATCATCAAGGACCGTTTCTCACCGTCGAAAAACGTCAACCGCGCCACGGTGATCGAGAAGTACCGCCTGGTCAAAAGCGTCGATCGGGTCGGACGCATGGCTGACACCCAGGAGTTCGCCGATTTCCGTTTTCCCCTGAGCAAATTCGAACCCGAATGCCTCGCCGAATTGCTGGAAGTCGCCGCTGGCACCGTCGAAGTCGAAGGCGACACGGTGTTGATCCGCCACTGCTGGACCGAACGGCGCATGACCCCGCTCAACCTCTACCTCGACAACGCCAACCCCGCCCAGGTGCGTGAAGCCTTGGAAGACTACGGCCTGGCGATCAAACAACTGGCGGCGGCCAACATCTTTCCCGGCGACATGCTGCTGAAGAACTTCGGCGTCACCCGCCACGGCCGCGTGGTGTTCTACGACTACGATGAAATTTGCTTTCTCACCGAAGCCAACTTCCGCCACATCCCCGCGCCGCGTACTCCCGAGGATGAGATGGCCTCGGAGCCCTGGTACTCCATTGGCCCGCTGGATGTATTCCCTGAGGAGTTCCCGCCGTTCCTGTTTGCGGATGCTGGCCAACGCAAGTTGTTCGATGAGCTGCATGGCGAGTTGTACAACGCCGATTACTGGAAAGGGCTGCAGGAGGCGATTCGTGCCGGTAAGGTGATTGATGTGTTTCCGTATCGGCGCAAATCGACGTAAAGCACCAAAACTCGAACGGGGCAACAGGCGAGCCGCTGCCCCGATGTGACGAGTTAGCCTGGCAACCACTGGCGAATGAGCGGTGTGTCGTCGGCACCGTCGTTCTTGGCTTGCAAGTAGGCGCTATAGTTTTTCCTGACGGCGTCAGGTACGCCGACGACAGGTGTCTGCACCGGCGCTGCGCTGCCCCCTTCGGCCGTTGCCTTGGCCCTGAACGCCTGGTCATCCAGATGCCGCAGGTGCAAGACCTCATCAATGAAACGGCTGGCCGTGGCATTGCCGATGTTGGGGTATCGGTGGGCGATGCCTGCGCGCAGCATCGTGCGATCATCGGCGGTGAAGTTGTTTTCGCCTTGTGCTACGTAAGCCGGCATCAATCCTGAGAGTGCAGCGACGGAGGCTTTCACCGTACCCAACTGTGGAGAGACGATCACTGAAGGCACCTGGTTCAAGGTCTGGTTTTCCACTTCTTGCGCCACCCCACGCGGGCCTTTTTTCTGAGCTTGTTGTTGGAAGTACTCACGGGCTGCCAGGTAGTCCGCGATCGAGTTGAGTAATGTCTGCATACGCGGTGTGCTTGGGGTGTCGGCCGCCCATGTCTGTATGTGTGCCTGGATGTCTTGGGTGCTTGCGTCCTCCACGATAAGACGTGAGAGTGCTTCGCCAGCGGCGCCTGGAAGCTTTTCCAGTTGTTGGAAAATTCGGTCGGCTGCATGGTCCAGGTAGCTGTGCTGGACAGTGGCTGCCAACTGCGCGACGGCGGCGCCGACAATGAGCAGGCCGCTATCGCTGTTGCTGCCGCGGGTTTGCAGGCCGAGAACAGTCTTGAAGGGCTGGTCGCTATAGACCTGATCGTAGTCGTAAACGGGTTCGAGTTTGCCAAACAAGTCGCCCAAGACGGCACCGGCGCTTCCCGGCTTGTGAATGTCCTGTCCGAGGGCATAGACGTAGTAGTCGGCGTCGAGGGTTTGACGAGGCGCCTGGCTCTCGCCGGTGGGCACACTGTACCTCAGTTGCAACGGCGCGCCACCAGGGGTGGGGTTCGGATGGATGTCGAGCGCGTCCACCGACACCAAGTGGTGGTTGGCCACCTGGGGTGCAAACTTCAGCTGGTGGCCGTCCAGCAGCACCGGCTTGGTACTGCGGATCAGCCAATTGACTTGTGCGCCCAGTTCTCCCGCGCGTTCGACCGCATCGATACCTGCGTTGGGGCCGTGCACCACCACCTTCTTGCCCGCGAACTGTTCAGGGCGGCTGTCGGTGGCCCGCATAAACTCATCCAGGTCCATGACGTTGCCCCGCAAGACCTCTTGCTGGTGCAGGCGGATATTGCCTAGACGTTTCTCCGCCAAAGTCTGTGCGCTGTCGTTGTTCCATACGCTGGTGTGCGGCCCGGCCCCCATGCCCAACACTACCTGCCGGCTTTCTATAGCCTGGCCGTTTTCCAGGCGAATCTGATAGCGACCGTCTTTCAGTTGGTTGATGCCTGTGACCTGCGCCGGTAGATATTCCGCCCCCAATGCCTGTGCCCGGTCCAACTGTTGTCGGTTCCGCGCTGCAAACTCGCCCCGGTCCGCGTAGCCAGAGTTGTAGCAGGGTACCGTAGGGCCCCATTGGTCGATGATTTCACGTTGATGATTGATGTAGCCCTGGCCTCGCACACTGGGCAGCCAAGGATCTTCCTGGCCGATGATGCTGACTTTTCCGTGCAGAGGGGTTGCGTGACTATTCGTCGAAAACCGGTGGTTCAATTCGTTGACCAGATAAGCCACGCTGCTGCCGGTGCCGACAAATGTCAGGTCACGCACTCGGTGAGGGCTCAACGGTTTGTCGGCATCGCCAACGGCTTGGGTGCCGACCTGGGTTGCGGCCGGCTGTACAGCGTTCGCTCTTTGGGGCTGTGGTTCATGCAGCGATTTACCGAGTAGCATCAGGATAATCCTTTCAAAAGGCCTCATCCGCAGGCATTAAGAACTCGTCCTTGTTATTGGTGTGAAGCGGTCATGCGGTGAAGGGTCAGATTGTTTCTCAAATCAGTGTAGATATTGAATAAATCGGTATTCAGTTCGGCAACTAACGCCCGCTGTTTATTGCTGTCTTTTAGCGGATTGATGGCGCCCAGTTTGACGTACGGTTTGCCTGTGGAATGAATCAATACCTTGAAGTCCTGCCGATGCTGGTCAGCGCAGGTTGTTCGATGAGCTGCATGGCGAGTTGTACAACGCCGATTACTGGAAAGGGCTGCAATTCGCGCCGGTAAGGTGATCGATGTGTTTCCGTACCGGCGCAAGGAGCGCGATCACTGCTCATGAACTTGATTTACGGATTGATCAATCTTCAGAAAATACCGAATTGGCTTTTGGTCGACTTCACGCCGATATTTTCCAAGTAATCCTGGGCGGGCCTCATATTCTCCTTTGTGGGGCGGTAGTGGCCCGAGGTATTGGATAAGTGAGTTCTCCCGGTCATGGTTTGCTTTAAGTAGCCGGCACTGACGATGTTATTCGACTGCCCGGCACCGACGCCCAGTTCGGCGGTGGCGGGGTGGGATATCATTTTTGGCGCTACGTTTTTACTGATGTTGGCGATCGCCATCTGTCCGTCTCCCGTCACGATAAACTTGGTAACCGTATTCGGTGTCTTCGCGATGTTCAGATCCTCTGGCTTTTTTACGGGTGTCACCGTTGCCGTGGAGTTTCGGGGGTTTGTAGCCGCTCCCGCCAGATGCAGCTCAGCGCCCAAGTCTCTCGCCTTCGTATTGGGTAGCTTTGGATAGCTCTTGGAGGCATAGGAAGGTCCAGAGGGGTTTGAGGTCCAGGAACCGTTTGCCGGATCGGATACAGGTGCAATGTCCTGGTATTTGTTGGCGTAACTATGCAGGTTTTGGATGGATGCGTTGTAGTAGCGGCTGGCGTCAATGGGCATAAGAATTCCTCGGGCGTTAGAGGCGATATCAATCAGGTTTTTGCCGCTGAGTTACAGGCCGCTCATGAAATTCATGCCTCGTACTGCCTGAGTGGCCGTGTGGAAATTCGAGATTCGATTGGCCGTCAAATTAGTGGGCGGTGTCGAGGCGGTCTGCGGGGCTGCTTTGGACGACGGCTTTTCTGTGTAGGCGGGCGGGAACTCATATTTGGGCGGTGGTTGCGACGCTGCCGAGCGCGGTTGGGCCTGCAGGGATGCAGAGTAGCTGGGTAGATAAGGTTGGCTATTTGTCGAATCGATAGGCATAAAAGCTCCGGTTTCATAAGCGATACAGTGATCTGCCAGAGGTTTCTGGCGGGTTGATTTGATCCTGTGTACGGCACTCAAACCATCGGATTTGCACTGTGAAATGGTCGGATGAGCGACTTTCTCGTGTAAGAAATATGTTGATTAGGCGGCGTTATGCGGCCGGTCACTGACTGAGCGTCTCCAGGAATGTCGAAATCTGCGACAATCGCTCCTCTTTTCTACGTCCACAGTTATGCAGGCGTGCCCTGCCTCACCCAGAAGACCTTTGCCACCCTGATGACCGACCAAGCACCCACCATCGACCAACTGCTCAAAACCCTCGATCACGCCATGCTCGCCGACCGCCACCGCTTGCGGCGGCAACTGCTTGAGCTGCGCAAGAAGCCCGACGAGGAAAAGTTGGCGCAATGGGGTGCGCGCATGCAGGCTTCCTGCGCCCAAGTCACGGCGCGGCGTGCCAGCCTGCCGGTGATCCGTTATGACGACAGCCTGCCGATTGCGGCCAAGCGTGATGAGATCAAAGCCGCGCTGAACAAGCACCAGGTGCTGATCATTGCCGGTGAGACCGGTTCGGGTAAGACCACCCAGTTGCCGAAGATCTGCCTGGAAATCGGTCGTGGCCAGTTCGGCCTGATCGGTCATACCCAGCCACGCCGGATCGCGGCCCGCAGCGTCGCCAGCCGGGTGGCCGAAGAGTTGGCCACGCCGTTGGGCGCGTTGGTGGGCTATCAGGTGCGTTTTGAAGACCAGAGCGATTCCAACACCCTGATCAAACTGATGACCGACGGTATCCTGCTGGCGGAAACCCAGAACGATCGCTACCTGGAACGCTACGACACGATCATCGTCGACGAAGCCCACGAACGCAGCCTGAACATCGACTTCCTGCTGGGCTACCTGAAAACCCTGCTGCCGCGCCGTCCGGACCTGAAGGTCATCATCACCTCGGCGACCATCGACCTGGAGCGTTTTTCCAAGCATTTCGACGATGCGCCGATTGTCGAAGTCTCGGGTCGTACCTTCCCGGTGGACACCTGGTATCGCCCGCTGACCCTGGAACAGGATGAAGAGGGCAACCGCGTCGAGGACGACTTGACTGTTGACCAGGCGATCCTCGCCACCCTCGATGAAATCGCTGCTTATGAACGCAGCGAGCGACGCAGTCCTGGTGACGTATTGGTGTTCCTGCCCGGAGAGCGCGAGATTCGCGACGCCGCCGACATGCTGCGCAAGGCCCAGCTCAAGCACACCGAAATCCTGCCGCTGTACGCGCGCCTGTCGCCGGCTGAACAGCAGCGCATTTTCCAGTCCCACCCGGGGCGGCGCGTGGTGTTGGCGACCAACGTCGCGGAAACCTCGCTGACCGTGCCGGGCATTCGTTATGTGATCGACAGCGGCACCGCACGCATCAGCCGCTACAGCTACCGCGCCAAAGTGCAGCGCCTGCCGATCGAGGCGATCTCCCAGGCCAGCGCCAACCAGCGTAAGGGCCGTTGCGGCCGGGTCGAGCCGGGCATCTGCATCCGCTTGTACAGCGAAGAAGATTTTATCGGGCGTCCGGAATTTACCGACCCCGAGATCCTGCGCACCAACCTCGCCGCCGTGATCTTGCAGATGCTGCACCTGCGCCTCGGCGAGATCACCGATTTCCCGTTTATCGAGCCGCCGGACGGCAAGGCTATCAGCGACGGTTTCAACTTGCTGCAAGAGCTGTCGGCGGTGGACCGCAACAGTCAGCTCACGCCATTGGGCCGTCAGTTGGCGCGCCTGCCGGTGGACCCGCGCATGGGCCGCATGCTGCTGGAAGCCGCCAAGCTTGGCAGCTTGCAGGAAGTGCTGATCGTCGCCAGTGCCATGTCGATCCAGGACCCGCGCGAGCGTCCGCCGGAACGTCAGCAGGCTGCTGACCAAGCCCACGCGCAGTGGAAAGACCCGGATTCGGATTTCGCCGGCCTGGTCAATCTGTGGCGCGGTTTCGAAGAGCAGCGCCAGGAACTGACGGCCAGCCCGTTGCGCAATTGGTGTCGCAAGAACTTCCTCAACTACCTGCGCCTGCGCGAGTGGCGTGATTCCCATCGCCAGCTGAGCCTGATCTGCCGCGACATGCAGTTGACGGTCAACAAAGAGCCGGCGGACTTCCCGAAACTGCACAAGGCGGTGTTGTCCGGCCTGCTCAGCCAGATCGGCCAGAAGACCGAAGACGGCGATTACCTCGGCGCACGCCAGCGGCGGTTCTGGATCCACCCGTCCTCGGGCATCGGCAAGAAGCGTCCGCAATGGCTGATGACCGCCGAACTGGTGGAAACCACCAAGCTGTATGCGCGCATGGTCGCCAAGATCGACGCCGACTGGATCGAGCCGCTGGCTGGGCACTTGATCAAGAAAAACCACTTCGAGCCCCACTGGGAGAAGAAGCGCGGCCAGGTCGTGGCCTTTGAACAGATCACCCTGTTCGGGCTGATTGTGGTCGGACGCCGGCCGGTGCATTACGGGCCGATCGACCCGGTGGTGTCGCGCGAGTTGTTTATCCGCGAAGGCCTGGTGCGTGGCGAGATCCAGTCGCGGGCCAAGTGCCTTACCGCCAACCAGCAACTGCTGGAACAACTCGACGAACTGGAGGCCAAGGCGCGTCGTCGCGACATCCTGGCCGATGAAGAAACCCTGTTCGCCTTCTACGATGCGCGGTTGCCGGCGGAGATCCACCAGACCGCGACCTTCGACAGCTGGTACAAGGTCAACAGCCAGAAAGACCCGCAACTGCTGATCATGCGCGAAGAAGACGTGCTGGCCCGCGAAGCCAGTGAAGTCACCGCCGCGCATTACCCGGACACCCTGCACCTGGGCGACCTGGAACTGGCCTTGAGTTACCACTTCGAACCCAACCACCCGCGTGACGGCGTGACCCTGCGCGTTCCGGCGCCACTGCTGCCGGCGTTGCCGCCAGAGCGTCTGGAATGGCTGGTGCCGGGGGTGATCGAAGCCAAATGCATCGCCCTGGTGCGCAACCTGCCCAAGGCGCTGCGTAAGAATTTTGTGCCGGTGCCGGACTTCGTCAAAGCCGCGCTGCAACGCATCGAATTCGGCCAGGGCTCTTTGCCCCAGGCATTGGGCCGTGAGTTATTGCGCATGACAGGTGCGCGTGTCAGCGATGAAGCCTGGGCCGAAGCCGCGCAGCAGGTCGAAAGCCATCTGAAGATGAACCTAGAAGTAGTCGACGGCCAGGGCAAGTTCCTCGGCGAAGGCCGCGACCTGGCCGAACTGACCGCACGTTTTGCCGAGGCGAGCCAGGCCGCCCTGGCCGTGCCGCAAACCGCGAAAAGCCAACAACCGGTGGAAGCCAAGGTGTTTGCGGCGGTGGCGGAGAAGACCCAACAGAAGATCGCCGGTCTGTCGATGACGGTGTATCCAGCGTTGGTGGAAGAAAGCGGCACGGTCAAGGAAGGGCGTTTCTCCACGGCCGCCGAGGCGGAGTTCCAGCATCGCCGCGCCTTGCAGCGTTTGCTGATGCAACAACTGGCGGAACCGGCGAAATTCCTGCGCGGCAAATTGCCGGGCCTGACCGAGTTGGGCCTGATGTACCGCGAACTGGGGCGTATCGATGCGCTGGTGGAAGACATCCTGCTGGCCAGCCTCGACACCTGCGTGCTCGAAGGCGAAACCAGCCTGCCGCGTGATGGTGCTGGTCTGGCCGCTTTGGCCGAGCGCAAGCGCGGCAGTTGGACCGAGCACGCCGAGCGCTTGGCGCGCTTGACCCTGGATGTGTTGAAGCTGTGGCACGGCCTGCAAAAACGCTTCAAAGGCAAGATTGACCTCGCCCAGGCCGTGGCCCTGAACGACATCAAGCAGCAGCTGAGCAATTTGGTGTATCCCGGTTTCGTGCGGGAAACCCCGGCGCAGTGGTTTAAGGAGCTGCCGCGTTACCTCAAGGCTATCGAGTTACGCCTGGAAAAACTGCCGAGCCAGGTGCAAAAGGATCGGGTATGGAGCGGCGAGCTGGCAGGCTTGTGGACGCAGTACGAGAATCGCCTGAAAAAACATGCCCAGGAAGGCAAGCGCGACCCCCAGCTAGAACTTTACCGCTGGTGGTTGGAGGAATACCGGGTGTCGTTGTTTGCCCAGCAACTGGGCACTAAAGTGCCGATTTCCGACAAGCGCTTGAGCAAGCAATGGAGCCAGGTAGAGCCCTGACCCCCGTAGATCCTCTGGGGTGAGCGAGCTTGTTGTGGTGAGCGGGCTTGCCCCGCGCTGGGCTGCGAAGCGGCCCCTCTTACAGGCAATCAAGATATTGCTGAAACACCACAGGGCCTGGAATGGGGTCGCTTCGCGCCCCAGCGCGAGCAAGCTCGCTCACCACAGGGTTGTGTGTAAGCCTCTGATAAGGGTGTTTATCTGGCATATGGCGCCAAATCCCGGGGTTTGTGGCAAACTTCGCGCCTATAAATGCCGGGATCGTCGTGTAGGGATGCGACGCGAAGGAATTAAGCGATGCCAGTTTGGTGTCCGCGGTGCGGAATCGGACTACTTACAGTTTGGTACGACGGTACCAATATCTTCTGCCTGACAGATTTAGAGGAACGACCGTGCATAACGTCGTCATCAGCGGCACTGGCCTGTACACCCCGGCCAACAGCATCTCCAACGAAGAGCTGGTGCAGTCTTTCAATGCCTACGTGCATCAGTTCAACAGCGACAACGCCACCGCCATCGAGCGCGGTGATGTGCAGCCGCTGACCGAATCCAGCGCCGCCTTCATCGAAAAAGCCTCGGGCATCAAGAGCCGCTTCGTGATGGACAAGGACGGCATTCTCGACCCGCAGCGCATGGCCCCACGCTTGCCCGAGCGCAGCAACGACGAATGGTCAGTGCTCTGCCAGATGGCCGTCGGCGCTGCCGAACAAGCCTTGCAACGCGCCGGCAAAACCGCCGCCGATATCGACGGTGTTATCGTCGCGTGCTCCAACCTGCAGCGTGCCTACCCGGCCATCGCCATTGAAGTGCAGGAAGCCCTGGGTATCGAAGGTTTTGGTTTTGACATGAACGTGGCGTGTTCCTCGGCTACCTTCGGCATCCAGAACGCGGCCAACAGCATCCAGTTGGGCCAGGCGCGGGCGATTTTGATGGTCAACCCGGAAGTCTGCACCGGCCACCTGAATTTCCGCGACCGTGACAGCCACTTCATCTTTGGTGATGCGGCCACTGCCGTGGTGCTGGAGCGCGCCGACCTGGCGACTTCCGAGCACCAGTTCGACGTGGTGAGCACCAAGCTGCTGACCAAGTTCTCCAACAACATCCGCAACAACTTCGGCTTCCTCAACCGCACGGCGGAAGAAGGCATCGGCGCGCCCGACAAGCTGTTCGTACAGGAAGGCCGCAAGGTATTCCGTGATGTGTGCCCGATGGTGGCCGAGCTGATCGGCGTGCATTTGCAAGAAAACCAGTTGAACGTAGCCGATGTGAAGCGCTTCTGGCTGCACCAGGCCAACTTGAGCATGAACCACCTGATCGTGAAGAAACTACTGGGTCGCGAAGCCTCGGTGGAAGAAGCGCCGGTGATCCTCGATACTTACGCCAATACCAGTTCGGCGGGCTCGGTGATTGCGTTCCACACGTATCAGGATGATTTGCCCAAGGGTTCCGTGGCGGTGCTCAGCTCGTTTGGTGCGGGTTATTCGATCGGCAGCGTGATTTTGCGCAAACGCTGATCTGCCTCGTTCCCTGTAGGAGCCGGCTTGCCGGCAATGATATCCCTGCGGTGTAAATGACGCACCGTGGCGCCTGCATCGCAGGCAAGCCAGCTCCCACAGGGATCGGGTTTCCAGAGTGAAATCGAGGTAAACGATGGCAGCAGCGGACGACACGCACCTGCTTGAACGCCTGCTCAAGGGTGAGCAGCGGGCCTACAAGGAATTGGTCACCACCTACCAAAGCGCCATGCGGGCGGTGGCCTATGCCATCGTCGGCCAGCGTCACGCCGACGAAGTCGTGCAAGACGCGTGGCTGTCGGTGGTGCGCAACCTGGCCAGGTTCGAAGGGCGTTCCAGCCTCAAGACCTGGCTGCTGACCATCACCGCCAACGCCGCCAAGGGGCGCTACAAGCAGAATCGTCGCGAAGTGTTGCTCGACGATCTGCCTTCGCCCCATGGCACCATTGGCGATGACCGTTTCTCCCCGGATGATGGCCACTGGGCTGTCGCCCCCTACGCCTGGCATCAGGACACCCCGGAAGCCTTGCTGACCGAGGATGAGCTGCGCAAGTGCCTGGAGCATACGTTGCTGAGTTTGTCTGAATTGCAAAGCAGCGTGCTGGTGCTACGTGAACGCCAGGGGCTGGAGTTGGAAGAGATCTGTAATCTTCTGACGCTGTCGCTCTCCAATGTCCGTGTGCTATTGCATCGAGCACGGCTTAAAGTCTTCGCCACGGTGGAGCATTTTGAGGAAACGGGCGAATGTTGACCTGTAAAGAACAAGTGGCACGTTCCAGTGACTATCTCGATGGGCAACTGACCTTTCGCGAGCGTCTGCTGGTGCGTCATCACCTGATGTTCTGCCCGAACTGTCGCCGGTTTATCCGCCAGATGCGCCTGATGCAGGCGACGCTGAAGATAATGCCGGATGAGCCGGTAGAGGGTGTGGAGGCCTTGGCGCAGCGCTTGGCTGAAGAACGACTCAAGGATCACAAAGGCGGGGATTAAGCAGGCTCACGTGGATGGATCGGACGGATGATGGGGACCGCTCCACCCACGCAAGACTGTTACAGCCACCCCGGGCCGTCCTGGCCCGAGGCTTTCAACACTGACTATTAGAACTTGGCTTCTGCGTCCAACTGCAGGGTGTTGGTGTTGGCATCACGTTGGGTGCGGCTGGCGTAGTCGGCCTTGGTCAGGAAGTACGTGGCACCGAGGGCGAAGTTCTTGTCGATGTCGTAGCTGACCTTCATCTTGTGACCGCGCGAACCGGTGGTGCCGTTGGCGAAGTCCGAGTCGGTGAAGGCACCCACCACGGCATTACGCTGAATGTCGCGGTAGTTGTAGTCCAGGTTGAAACCGAACACTTTCGACTTGGCGCCGATCAGCCAGGCGGTGTCCTGGTCGGTCACGGCGTCGTTGTTTTTCACGTACTGGCCGTAGAACGCCAGCGGTACAGCCAGGCCGCCGATGTCGGCTTGGGCAAAGCCTTCATACAGGCGGAACTGGTTGTCGGCCGAGTTGCCGTTGACCGCCAGTGCGCAAGGCGTGGTGGTGGTTGTGCAACGGCTGTCCTTGTCATTCTGGTAGGCGTAGACGCTGCCGCCCAGGGTCATTTTCAGGTTGTCGGTGACCGAGAAGCGTGTGCCCAACTGGCCAGAGGTCAGGCGCAGGTCGTGACGGAACTGCACGCCGTCGCCGTCGACGTTGTCCTTGAGGTTGTAGTTGCCGAGGCTGCCGAACAGTTCGGCGCTGCTGCCCAGCGGGTATTTGTAGGTCAGGGCCAGGCCTTCAGGGTTGATGTCGCTATCCCAGATGACGTCGCCCATGTTCACCCACGGTTGCAGCATCTTGCCGCCGATCACGTGCAGGTTCTTGATCTGGTCCGGGTGGTAGTCGATGTAGCCAAGGTCCAGCCAGATCGACTTCTTGTCGAAATAGTTGTCCTGGTCCTGGTTGGTCGAGCGCGCATCGTCGCTGCTACCGGTGGCAATGCGGATACCGGTGTCGACTTGCGAGTTGATCTCGGTGTAGGCGCCCAGGCGGGCACGGATGCGCTGACGGTCTTTGTCGCGGCCGCCGTTGTTGGATTCTCCCTGGATTTTCACGGTTTCCTGACGGAAACGTACGTCACCCTTGAACTGAGTCTTGGCCGCCCAGGCCAGCTTCTGGTCAAAGCTGCTCAGCTCATTGGTTTTCTTCGCGGTGGCCGCGATCTGTTCGTTGGTCTCTTGTTGAGCTTGCCGTGCGATCTGCTGTTCTTTCTGGTCTTTGGCCAATTCGCTTTGCAGTTCAGTGTACTGCGCCGCGGTGATCTGGCCGTTGGCCTTGAGCATGTCGAGCAATTTAGCGTCGACTGCAGCGCTGGCCGGAACGCTCAGGGCCAGTAACAGGCCGCCGCACAGGACCGCCGCAGTTTTAGTGGAAGCAAGACGCATATCAATCTCCGAAGGTGAGGAGGGATGGCAAACCATCCAGGACACAACCGACCGATGACGGACGGAAAAATAGCCGCCGGGTAGAACCAGGCGCTCTAAAAACAGGCGTCAGTATCACGATCGTTTATGACGGAGCAGTGGCGAAGTGATGTCATCTAGATGACAAATTTTTCACGTTCGGAACTATTGGTTTAGAGCCTTGTCGCGCGAAACGGGGGTGTGCCAAGGCCGGCAATCAGCGATACTCGCTAGGCTTTCACGCCCCAAACCAGTGAGGATGCCGATGCCGTTGCAACGCCTGGACAGCCTGTCCGAGATCGCCCCGCAAGCCTGGGATGCGCTGGTGCCACAGGCCCAGCCGTTCGTACGGCACGCCTTCCTGAGCGCATTGGAAGACAGCGCCAGCCTGGGCCCGCAATCGGGCTGGCAGCCGGAGCATTTGCTGCATTGGGAAGGTGATCGGCTGGTGGCGGCACTGCCCAGTTATCGCAAGTGGCATTCCTACGGCGAGTACGTGTTTGATCACGGCTGGGCGGATGCTTGCGAGCGGGCTGGCATTGAGTACTACCCTAAGCTGCTGACTGCCGTGCCGTTCAGCCCCGTCAGCGGGCCACGCCTGTTAGCGGCGAGTGCAGAGGAGGGGGTCGAACTGCTGAAAAGCCTGCCGGGTTACCTGGAAATCGAAGGGCTCTCCAGTGCCCACATCAACTTCACTGACGAACTGGCCGATATGGCACTGGCCCAACAACCGGGCTGGCTGCAGCGCCTGGGTTGTCAGTTTCACTGGCAGAACCGGGGTTATCGCGACTTCCAGGATTTCCTTGATGCCTTGAGTTCACGCAAGCGCAAACAGATGCGCAAAGAGCGCGAACAAGTGGCAGGGCAGGGCATCGACTTCGAGTGGCTGCAAGGCCATGAACTGAGCGAGGCCCAGTGGGATTTCGTCTACGCCTGCTACGCCAACACCTACGCGGTGCGCCGCCAATCACCCTACCTGACCCGCGCGTTCTTCAGCCTGCTGGCCGAGCGCATGCCCGAAGCGATTCGCGTGGTCCTGGCCAAACAAGGCACCCGCCCGGTGGCCATGGCCTTCAGCCTGATCGGCGGCGACAGCTTCTACGGTCGCTACTGGGGCTGTCTGGCGGAGTTCGACCGCCTGCATTTCGAAACCTGTTTCTACCAAGGCATGGACTACGCCATCGCCCACGGCCTGCAACGCTTCGACGCGGGGGCACAGGGCGAGCACAAATTGATTCGCGGGTTTGAACCGGTGATCACGCGGTCCTGGCACTACTTGCGCCATCCGGGATTGAAGAACGCCGTGGAAGATTTCCTCGAGCGCGAGCGGGTGGGGATCGTGGCGTATGCTGAGGAGGCGAGGGCAGCCCTGCCTTATCGGCAGGTGTAACGCTCGGGTCCCCTGTAGGAGCGAGCTTGCTCGCGAAAAACCTGAGAGCGCCGCGTAAAACCAGATGCGCTGCGTCATCGTTGATGGTTTTCGCGAGCAAGCTCGCTCCTACAAAGGGGTTAGGCAGGCTCCTCCTTGCCCAGCCATCGATAGGTAGCCCCACCGATCCCCGCGCCAAGGATCGGCGCGAGCCAGAACATCCACAACTGCTGGATCGCCCACCCGCCGACGATCAATGCCGGGCCCGTACTGCGGGCCGGGTTGACTGAAGTGTTGGTGACGGGGATGGAGATCAGGTGGATGAGTGTCAGCGCCAGGCCGATGGCGATGGGCGCAAGGCCCGCTGGGGCACGGCGGTCGGTGGCGCCGAGGATAATCACCACGAACATGGCGGTCATTACCAGCTCACTCACAAACCCCGCCGCCATCGAATAGCCGCCGGGTGAATGCGCGCCATAACCGTTGGACGCCAGGCCCGACGCGAGTTCGAACCCCGGTTTGCCGCTGGCAATTAAATACAGCAACGCAGCGGCGATCGTACCGCCGACCACCTGCGCCACGATGTACGCCGGCAGTTCCCTGGCCGGAAACCGTCCGCCCACAACCAGCCCAACCGACACTGCCGGGTTGAGGTGACAGCCGCTGATGTGCCCGATGGCGAACGCCATGGTCAGCACCGTGAGCCCGAATGCCAGGGACACGCCCAACAATCCAATCCCGACTGCAGGGAACGCTGCGGCAAGCACCGCACTCCCACAACCGCCCAACACCAACCAAAATGTACCTAGCCCCTCTGTGATTGAACGCTTGAACAAAGACATGCCGCCCGTCCTTGATAGATCGCTCTACCGGATCCGTAAATCAGTGATGCTCCCTGCAGATTTACTTCAGCGCCCTTCTGGGCACTGCACTGATTACAGCAGGGTTGCGGCAAAAGTGTAGGAGCGAGCTTGCTCGCGAAGAACGCCAGGACGCCACTTAAAACCAGACTGCCCGCGTTATCGTTGACGTTTTTCGCGAGCAAGCTCGCTCCTACAGTGAGAGGGGTTAGTCGATACCGACAAAACCTCCGGTCTGGTGCTGCCACAACCGCGCATACAGCCCGCCATGGGCCAGCAACTCGGCGTGGCTTCCGCTCTCGGCAATCTGGCCTTTCTCCAGCACCACCAAGCGGTCCATCCGTGCAATGGTCGACAACCGGTGCGCGATGGCAATTACCGTCTTGCCCTGCATCAGGGTTTCCAGGCTCTCCTGGATGGCCGCTTCCACTTCCGAATCCAGCGCGGAGGTGGCTTCGTCCATGATCAGGATCGGCGCGTCCTTGAGCAGCACGCGGGCGATAGCGATGCGTTGACGCTGCCCGCCGGAGAGCTTCACCCCGCGCTCACCGACATGCGCATCCAGCCCGGTACGGCCTTCGGAATCCGACAGCAACGGGATGAACTCATCGGCACGCGCCTTGTGCACGGCGGCCCAGAGTTCTTCATCGGTGGCATCCGGCTTGCCGTACAGCAGGTTGTCGCGGATGGAGCGGTGCAGCAGCGAAGTGTCCTGGGTGATCATGCCGATCTGTTCGCGCAAGGATTCCTGGGCGACATCGGCGATGTTCTGACCATCGATCAGGATGCGTCCGCCTTGCAGGTCGTACAGGCGCAGCAGCAGGTTGACCAACGTCGACTTACCGGCACCCGACGGCCCGATCAGGCCGATCTTTTCACCGGCCTTGATCTCAAGGTTCAGGCCGCCAATGATTCCGCTCTTCTTGCCGTAGTGGAAATCCACCTGTTCGAAACGCACTTCGCCCCGAGGTACGCTCAAGCGCGGGGCATTCTCGCGGTCGATCACGGCGAGTGGCTGGGCGATGGTCTTCAGACCGTCCTGCACCTGGCCGATGTTCTCGAAAATGCCGTTGACCACCCACATGATCCAGCCGGACATGTTGACGATACGGATCACCAAACCCGTGGCCAGGGCAATTGCGCCCACCGAGATCAGCGACTGCGTCCACAACCACAACGCCAGGCCGGTGGTTGTGACGATCAGCAGGCCGTTCATGGTGGTGATCACGATGTCCATGCTGGTGACGACGCGGCTAGCCAACTGGGTTTTTTCGGTTTGCTCGATGATCGCTTCCTTGGCGTATTCCTGCTCATAGCGGGTATGGGCGAACAGCTTCAAGGTGGTGATGTTGGTGTAGCCGTCGACGATGCGGCCCATCAACTTGGAGCGCGCTTCGGAGGAAATCACCGAGCGCTCCTTCACCCGTGGCACGAAGAAGCGCAGCGCCAGGCTGTAGCAAATGATCCAGGTCACCAGCGGGATCATCAGGCGCCAATCAGCTTCGGCAAACAGCACCAGGGAACTGATGGCGTAGATCGCCACGTGCCAGATCGCATCCACTGCCGCCACGGCAGAGTCGCGCAAGGAGTTGCCGGTTTGCATGATGCGCTGGGCAATACGCCCGGCGAAGTCGTTCTGGAAGAAATTCAGGCTCTGCTTGAGCACGTAACTGTGGTTCTGCCAGCGGATCAGGCTGGTCATGCCGGGGCTGATGGTCTGGTGCACCAGCAAGTCATGCAGGGCGCCGAAGATCGGGCGCAGCAGTAGGGCGACCACGGCCATCCAGATCAGCTCGGTGCTATGCAACTGGAAGAAGTTGGCCGGCGGCGTGCCTTGGGCCAGGTCGATGATGCGGCTCAGGTAGCTGAACAGCGCCACTTCGATCAGCGCCCCGATCAGGCCCACCACCAGCAAGGCGGCGAAATGCGGCCACACTTGGCGCAGGTAGTAGAGGTAGAAGGGCAGGACGTTGTCGGGTGGGGCTTCGCTGGGGGCGTCGCGGAAAATATCGATCAGTTGTTCAAAACGACGATAGAGCATTAGGTATGACGCCCGCGGGGCGGGCTCTCCTTTCAAATGCGCGCGCAGCCTTGTGGGCTGCGCGCGGAGCTACCTGCTGACCTCAGTCGATGCGCTTGGCCGACTTGATCACAACAGGATCGATTGGCACGTTCTGCATGCCCTGCTTGGTGGTGGTCTGCGAGTTGACGATCACATCAACCACGTCCATGCCCTTGACCACTTTGGCGAATACGGCGTAACCGGCATCGCGGCCCGGGTCGAGGAAGGCATTGTCAGCGACGTTGATGAAGAATTGGCTGGTGGCCGAATTCGGGTCATTGGTGCGCGCCATCGACAGGGTGCCACGCACGTTATGCAGGCCGTTGCTGGCTTCGTTCTTGATCGGTGCTTCGGTCGGCTTCTGCGACATCTGTGCGGTAAACCCGCCGCCCTGGACCATGAAGCCTGGGATCACGCGGTGGAAAATCGTGTTGGTGTAGAAGCCCTTGTCGACATAGGCCAGGAAGTTCTTGGTGCTGATCGGCGCCTTGACCGGGTCCAGTTCGATCTCGATGTCGCCGTTGGTGGTGGTGATCAATACGTGGGGCGCCTTGGCGGGCTCGGCGGCCATCAGGTTGGCGGCGAACAGAACGGAACCGGCAAAGAAGGCGATTTTTTTCAACATGGGTCAGTGATCCTGGGTAGTGGTTTCGACTGTCTTTAGAAAATCGAGCAGGGTTGCGTTAAAGACTTCGGGTTGATCCAAGGGCGTGGCATGGCGGGAATCCTCGATCACCACCAGTCGCGCATCGGGCAGCAGTTTTACATAGTTTTCTTTCTGCGCCACGGGGGTGTAGTCGTGGTCGGCGCTGATGACCAAGGTTGGACAGGTGATTCTGGAAAGTCGTTCCTGCACGCCCCAGCCCACAATGGCATCGAAGCTGGCGAGATAAGCACGTTTGTCGTTTTTTGCCCAGCGTTCGGCCATCTTGCGGCGCAGGTCGGCTTGCTCCGGTTTGGGAAACAAACGGTCGCCCAGCGCCTTGCCGATAGTGGCCAGGCTGAGCACGCGCGCCAGGCTCCAACGTTTGGCCCATTGCCAGTAATCATCGGCACTGCGCACCTTCACCTCCGGCGCGCTGTTGACGATGCAGAGGCTCTTGACCAGTGCGGGTTCGTCCACTGCCAGTTGGAAGGCGATCATGCCGCCCATGGACAAGCCCACCACATGGGCGGGTGGCAGGTCCAAGTGTTCGATCAGCGCCAGCAGATCAAAGGTGAAGCCCTGGATGCTGTAGCGTTCGCGCGGTTTGTCCGAGCGCCCGTGGCCACGAACATCCACCACGATCAGTCGGTAATGCCTGGCCAGCACCGGAATCTGCAGCTCCCAATCCTGGCTGCTGGAGCCCAGGCCGTGGATCAGGATCAGCGGCGTGCCGTGGCCGTATTCCTCGTAGTGCAGGCTGCATCCTTCGTGGTCGAACCAGGCCATGCGTGAACTCCGTTTCAGGCTTGCTGTGGGGCGGCGAAAGGCGCGTCCAACGGGGCGGTGTCAAAGGTGCGCAGCAGTTCCACGAGGATCTGCGTTGCCGGGCCCAAGGGTTTGTCTTTATTGGAATACAGAAAGAACGTGGGGTGACGGCTGCCGCCCTGTTCCAAGGGGAGTTGCTTGAGCACGCCTTCGGCGAGTTCGCGTTCGATCATGTGTCGGGGCAGCCACGCAAAGCCCAGGCCACTGCCCACAAACGCGGCGGCGGTAGCCAGGCTGCCGACGGTCCAGCGCTGTTCGGCGCCGAGCCAGCCCACATCCCGTGGTTGCTGGCGGCCGGAATCGCGGATCACCACCTGCATCTGGCTTTCCAGATCCTGGAAGCTCAACTCGCGATTCATGCGGTGCAAGGTATGCTCGGGGTGCGCCACGGCGACGAATTCCACATCGCTCATTTCTGTGCCCAAGTAACCTGGGATGCTGAAACCGCAAATCGCCAGGTCGGCCACGCCTTCCATCAGCAACTCTTCAACACCCGACAGCACTTCTTCACGCAGGCGCACACGGCAACCGCGGCTCTGCGGCATGAATGCGGTGAGCGCGCGTACCAGGCGAGCGTTTGGATAGGCCGCGTCCACCACCAGCCGCACCTCGGCTTCCCAGCCTTGTTCCATATGGTGGGCGAGGTCTTCCAACTGGCTGGCGTTTTTCACCAGTTGCCGGGAGCGGCGTAACAGCACTTCACCGGCGTCGGTGAGCACGGCCTTGCGCCCGTCAATGCGCAGCAGCGGCACGCCGAGCTGGTCTTGCATGCGGGCCACGGTGTAGCTCACCGAGGACTGCGAACGGTGCAGCGCTTCGGCCGCCTGGGCGAAGCCGCCATGGTCGACCACGGCTTGCAGCGTGCGCCATTGATCGAGGGTAACGCGGGGCGCTTTCAAGATGGGTTCCTCTTGTCCTAAGCTGACAGTCCTTATTGGAGACTGTCGAATGAGAAAATTCTGTTGTGTGTTGCTGGCGCTGCTGCCGCTGAGCGCGTTTGCGTACCCCATCGACGTGACGAAAAAGATCGACGGCGTCAGCATCGATTACACCGCCTCTGACGTGGACGGCGATATCAGCTCGATTCAACTCAATAACTACGGCACTCAAGACGCGGTCTGCTCGGTAACCTTCACCAACGGCCCGGAATCGCCGCGCCGCAGAACGGTCACGGTGCCGGCGGGCAAAAGCACCAACACCACGGTCAAGTTCAACCGCGCGATTATCAAGATGCGGATCGCCCTGGCTTGCGCACCGAAGTAATCCAGCAGCGGAGCACGCTCCGCTTATAAACAAATTTATAGATGGGTTATAGCAGTTTTTTGCGCTTTTTAATCGAATTGGCTCTGTTTAATCTCTACTCCATCGCCTTACAGCAATTTCCGATGGAGCCTACAAAGCCATGTCCAATGTTCTGATCATCGAAAGCAGCGCCCGCCAGCAGGATTCGATTTCCCGCCAACTGACCCAGCAGTTCATCAGTCAATGGCAGGCCGTTCACCCGGCCGATCAGATGACCGTGCGCGATGTGGCCCTCAACCCGGTTCCGCACCTGGACGCCAACCTCCTCGGCGGCTGGATGAAACCTGCGGATCAACGCAACGACAGCGAGCAGGCGTCCCTGGACCGCTCCGACGAATTGACCAATGAGTTGTTGGCTGCCGACGTTCTGGTGATGGCCGCGCCGATGTACAACTTCGCTATCCCCAGCACTCTCAAAGCCTGGCTGGATCACGTGTTGCGGGCCGGTGTGACCTTCAAGTACACCGCCACCGGGCCACAGGGCCTGCTGACTGGCAAACGCGCCATCGTGCTCACCGCTCGCGGCGGCATTCACACCGGGGCCAGTTCCGATCACCAGGAACCCTACCTGCGTCAGGTCATGGCTTTTATCGGAATTCACGACGTGACCTTCATTCACGCCGAAGGGGTGAACCTCAGTGGTGACTTCCAGGAGAAGGGCATCAACCACGCCAAGGCCCTGTTGGCCCAGGTCGCCTGATCCGTTAATCGCCAGATAATCCCGCGATGTTTATCTAGCTCCACGCAAGCCCTTCAAGTACGCGTAACAGACCTCCCTTTGCACTTTTGCTCCTGAGTGCTCCTGCCCGACTGCCGCTTTAGCGAGGTCGGGTTTTTTTTGCGCCGAGTTTCTTCAACCGTCGAAAACCTTTAATGTCCCGCCCATTCGAAACGAGGCGCGCATGGGCTACTTACTGGTTGTCACCCTGATTCAGGCATTTTCCTTCAGCTTGATCGGCGAATACCTCGCCGGTCACGTCGACAGCTATTTCGCCGTGCTGGTGCGCGTGTTGCTGGCCGGCTTGGTATTCATCCCGCTGACCCGCTGGCGCTCGGTGGAACCGGGCTTCATGCGCGGCTTGCTGGTGATCGGCGCGTTGCAGTTCGGCGTGACCTATGTGTGCCTGTACCTGAGCTTTCGCGTGCTCACGGTGCCCGAAGTGTTGCTGTTCACCATCCTCACGCCGTTGCACGTGACCCTCATCGAGGATGCACTCAATCGTCGCTTCAACCCCTGGGCGCTGATTGCCGCGCTGGTGGCGGTGGCGGGTGCGGCGGTGATCCGCTTCGACCAGATCACTCCGCACTTCCTGGGAGGCTTCCTGCTGCTGCAATTGGCCAACTTCACCTATGCCGCCGGACAGGTGATGTACAAGCACCTGGTCAAACGCTACCCAAGCGACTTGCCGCATTACCGCCGCTTTGGTTTCTTCTACGTAGGGGCATTGCTGGTGGTGCTGCCGGCGTTCCTGCTGTTCGGCAAGGCCAATTTCTTGCCCGATGCGCCACTGCAATGGGGCGTATTGGTGTTCCTCGGGCTGGTGAGCACCGCGCTAGGCATGTACTGGTGGAACAAGGGTGCTTGCCTGGTGCAGGGCGGCACGCTGGCAGTGATGAATAACCTGCATGTGCCAGTGGGGTTGCTGTTGAACTTGCTGATCTGGAACCAGCATGAGCCGCTGGGGCGGTTGGCGTTGGGCGGGTTGGTGATTCTGGGGGCGGTGTGGATCAGTCGGTTGGGTGTGCGCAAACAGCCGATCCTGCGCTGAACCATCTGTGGGAGCGAGCAAGCCCGCTCCCACTCAACCCCGTTCCCATAGCGGTGTGGTGGCGTCAGGCAGATTTGTTGTCCAGAGTCGGCAAATGACTAGCCCCCAACACCGCCGGCAACACCCCCGCACGCAAGTCATTGCCACTCGGCTGCTGATACAGGCTCAAGCCAAACTCCGGCAGTACCGCCAGCAGGTAATCAAAAATATCCCCCTGGATACGCTCGTAATCCGCCCACGCCGTGGTGCGGGTAAAACAATAGATCTCCAGCGGTACGCCCTGGGCGGTGGTTTGCATCTGGCGCACCATGCAGGTCATGTTCGGCTGGATGTCCGGGTGGCTTTTCAGGTAGGCCAGGGCGTAGGCGCGGAAGGTGCCGAGGTTGGTCATGCGGCGGCGGTTGGCCGAGAGTTGTGCGCTGTGGCCCTGGGCTTCGTTCCAGGCCTTGAGCTCGGCCTGCTTGCGCCCGATGTAGTCGGTGAGCAAGTGCACCTGGGTCATGCGCAGTTCTTCGTCGTCGCGCAGGAAGCGCACGCCGCTGGCGTCGATGAACAGGCTGCGCTTGATACGGCGCCCGCCGGAGGCCTGCATGCCACGCCAGTTCTTGAACGACTCCGACATCAGGCGCCAGGTGGGGATGGAGACGATGGTCTTGTCGAAGTTCTGCACCTTGACCGTGTGCAGGGTGATGTCCACCACGTCGCCATCCGCGCCGACCTGGGGCATTTCGATCCAGTCGCCGACCCGTAGCATGTCGTTGCTGGTCAACTGCACGCTGGCGACGAACGACAACAGCGTGTCCTTGTATACCAACAGGATTACCGCCGACATGGCGCCAAGCCCTGACAGCAGCAACAGGGGGGAGCGGTCAATCAGGGTGGCGACGATGATGATCGCGCCAAACACGAACAGCACCATCTTCGCCAACTGCACGTAGCCCTTGATCGAGCGGGTGCGCGCGTGTTCGGTGCGGGCGTAGATGTCCAGCAGGGCATTGAGCAGCGCGCTGGTGGCCAGCACCAGGAACAGGATGGTGATTGCCAGGGCCACGTTGCCGATGAACAGGATGGCGGTCTTGCTCAGGTCTGGCACCAGGTACAGGCCGAACTGGATCACCAAGGACGGCGTCATCTGCGCCAGGCGATGGAAGACCTTGTTGTGCCGCAGGTCGTTGAGCCAGTGCAGCGCCGGTTGCCGGCCGAGCAGTTTGACGGCGTGGAGGATGAGGTAACGTGCCACTCGTCCGAGCAACAGGGCCACCACCAGCAACACCAGCAAGCCAAGGCTGGCATGCAGAAGCGGGTGTTCGTCGAGGGTGCCCCAAAGGTCTTGGACGTTGAGCCAGAGCTGTTTGATATCCATGGGTGAAACCGATTCTTCTATAAGACAACACGGGGCGATTAGAGCATTTAAGTGCAACAAAGTTGATGTCATGGACAAATGCCCTGACAAAAAAGCAGCCGATTCGCACTGTTCGCGTAAAGAAACTCGGTTTGGACGCCCGAAACCGGTAACCTATGCAGCTGATTTTTTGTATTTCTTCGAGGTAGCACCCGTGTTTTCCCAATTCGCCCTGCACGAACGCCTGCTCAAAGCCGTGGCCGAGCTTAAATTTGTCGAGCCTACGCCTGTGCAAGCAGCGGCCATCCCGCTCGCGCTCGAAGGGCGTGACCTGCGGGTGACAGCTCAAACCGGTAGCGGCAAGACCGCCGCCTTCGTCCTGCCGGTGCTGAACCGCCTGATCGGCCCGGCCAAGGTTCGCGTCAGCATCAAGACCCTGATCCTGCTGCCGACTCGCGAGCTGGCCCAGCAGACCCTGAAGGAAGTCGAGCGTTTCTCGCAGTTCACCTTCATCAAGTCCGGCATCATCACCGGCGGTGAAGACTTCAAGGTCCAGGCCGCCATGCTGCGCAAGGTGCCGGACATCCTGATCGGCACCCCAGGTCGCATGATCGAGCAACTCAACGCCGGCAACCTCGACCTCAAGGAAGTCGAAGTGCTGGTGCTGGACGAAGCCGACCGCATGCTCGATATGGGCTTTGCCGACGACGTGCAGCGTCTGGTGGGCGAATGCGTCAACCGTCAGCAGACCATGTTGTTCTCCGCCACCACCGGTGGTTCGACCCTGCGCGACATGGTCGCCAAGGTACTGAACAACCCTGAGCACCTGCAGGTCAACAACGTCAGTGACCTGAACGCGACCACGCGCCAGCAGATCGTCACCGCCGACCACAATGTGCACAAAGAGCAGATCCTCAACTGGCTGCTGGCCAACGAGACCTATCAGAAAGCCATCGTGTTCACCAACACCCGCGCCGCCGCCGACCGTATCTATGGCCGCCTGGTGGCCCAGGAATACAAGGCGTTCGTGCTGCACGGCGAGAAAGACCAGAAGGACCGCAAGCTGGCCATCGACCGCCTCAAGGCTGGCGGCGTGAAGATCCTGGTCGCCACCGACGTCGCCGCCCGTGGCTTGGACGTGGACGGCCTGGACCTGGTGATCAACTTCGACATGCCGCGCAGTGGCGACGAATACGTGCACCGTATCGGGCGTACCGGGCGTGCCGGCAATGACGGCCTGGCCATCTCGCTGATCTGCCACGGCGACTGGAACCTGATGTCGAGCATCGAGCGCTACCTCAAGCAATCGTTCGAGCGCCGCACCATCAAGGAAGTCAAAGGCACCTACACCGGGCCGAAGAAGGTCAAGGCGTCGGGCAAGGCCGTTGGCGTGAAGAAGAAAAAGACCGACGCCAAGGGCGACAAGAAGAAAACCGGCGCCAAGTCGCCGACCAAGCGCAAGATCGCCAACCGGCCGAAGACCGACAACCTGTCGCTCGTCAGCAAGGACGGCATGGCTCCGCTCAAGCGCCGCAAGCCGGAAGCCCCGGCTGCCGAATAAGGCGCAGGTGATGTGAAAAAACCGGACGATTGTCCGGTTTTTTTATGCCATCAGTTTTTGGCCTTGGCGGCTGCTTCCTTGAGCTCTTTCAGGCGAGCATCGATCAACTGGCACTTGTCGGGGAATTCCGCGCTTTCGGTATCCAAGTCCATCTTTTGCAGCTCGTCGTTCATCTCCTTGGCCTTGGTCGGGTTCTGCTCGGTCAGCTTGGCCACTTCCTGAGCCAGTTGCTCGCGCTTGGCGGTAGCCTCGTCTGGCGTACAGGCCCAGGCGGGCAGGGCGGTCAACAATGCGGCGGCGATGGCCAGGTTCATCAGGGTTTTCATGGGGGGACCTCCTTGGCAGGGATATTCAGTTGAGGTCGCGGGCACCTGGAAAGTTCACGCCAATGACGCTCGTCTCCTGGGCTGAACGGCCAGTGGCGCGGCGGGTCACACCTTTAACGGGCTACTTTCCACTCGCCCGCAGGAGGAATCAGGATGACGACTTACAACTGGGATTTGATCGAACGTCTGCTGCATGAAGTGCAGAACGGCGAGGGCAGCTTCGCCCCGCGCAAATACGCCGAGCAGGAAGCGGCCGAGAAGGCCACGGCGGGCGAGTCCACCGGCAACCTGGACGCGCTCAAGAAGACTGCTGCGGATTATGAAGCACTGCTGTTCAAGCGCGGTTTTATCGAATCGCGCCCCGAAGATGAGGGCGGGAATGGCGAGAATTTCATCCTGACCCCGCTGGGCGCGCAGTTGCTGGCGCTGATCGACAGTTCGATTCCGGGCAACGATCATCCACGGCAGGTGCTGGATGAGCAATCCGACGCGCTGGACCCGACGACCTTCGCCGAGGTCGCCTCCAAGGCCCAGATCGCCTGATATCCATTACGCCCCGGCACGCTCGTAACGCCGGGGCGAAACTGTCAGATCGGTAATCTGCCGCTAAGCTGGCTGACAGCCGACCCTGCCTACTCTGCTGCCATTCAACTCATGGAATTGAATCGGCATGCACTCCAATACCTCCCGACGAACCTTCGTCAAAGGCTTGGCCGCCGGCGGCTTGCTGGGCGGGCTCGGCCTCTGGCGCAGCCCGGTCTGGGCCTTGACCAGCCCCGGCCAGCCCACGGTGCTGGCCGGCACCGAGTTTGATCTGTTCATCGACCAGGCCCCCGTCAACCTCACCGGCCGCCACCGCACGGCGCTGACCATCAATGGCGGCTTGCCCGGCCCGCTGCTGCGCTGGCGCGAAGGCGACACCGTGACCTTGCGCGTGAAGAACCGCTTGGCCGAACCGACGTCGATCCACTGGCACGGCATTCTCCTGCCGTCGAACATGGACGGCGTACCGGGCTTGAGCTTCAAGGGCATCGAGCCGGGTGGCGTGTTTGTCTACCAATTCACGGTCAAGCAGCACGGCACTTACTGGTACCACAGCCATTCCGGGTTCCAGGAACAGCAGGGCGTGTATGGCCCGCTGGTGATCGACCCGAGAGAGCCCGAGCCCTACACCTACCAGCGAGACTACGTGGTGATGCTGTCGGACTGGACCGACGAAGACCCGGTCGCCTTGATGAAAACCCTCAAGAAACAGTCCGACTACTACAATCTGCACAAGCCCACCGTGGGCGACTTCGTGCGGGATGTGGGCAAGCAAGGCTGGTCGGCCACGATTGCCGATCGCCTGATGTGGGCGCAGATGAAGATGAACCCCACGGACTTGGCCGATGTCAGCGGCGAGACCTACACCTACCTGCTCAACGGCCAGCCGCCGGAGCGCAACTGGACCGGTGTGTTTCAGGCTGGCGAGACGATCCGGTTGCGCGTTATCAACGGCTCGGCAATGAGCTACTTCGATGTGCGCATTCCGGGGCTGAAGATGACCGTGATTGCCGCCGATGGCCAGCCAGTGCAGCCGGTGAGCGTCGACGAGTTCCGTATCGCCGTGGCGGAGACCTTCGATGTGCTGGTCGAGCCGACGGCCGAGGCTTACACGCTGTTCGCCCAGTCAATGGACCGCAGTGGTTATGCCCGCGGCACGCTTGCCCGACAAACCGGGGCGACGGCCCCCGTACCGGCACTGGACCCGCGCCCCTGGATCACCATGGACGACATGGGCATGGGTGGCATGGATCACGTTGCCATGGCGGATATGCCGGGCATGGATCACAGTGCCATGTCGATGCAGGCCCATCCTGCCAGCGAGCAAGACAACCCGCTGGTGGATATGCAGGCCATGAGCCCGGTGCCCAAGCTCGATGACCCCGGTATCGGCCTGCGCAACAACGGCCGGCGCGTCCTGACGTATGCCGACTTGCGCAGCACCTTCGAAGACCCCGACGGGCGCGATCCCAGCCGCACCATTGAACTGCACCTCACCGGGCATATGGAGAAGTTCGCCTGGTCGTTCAATGGCGTGAAGTTTTCCGATGCCGAGCCCTTGCAGTTGGCCTACGGCGAGCGAGTTCGGCTGGTGCTGGTCAACGACACCATGATGAGTCATCCCATCCACCTGCACGGCCTGTGGAGTGACCTGGAAGATGAAAACGGCCAGTTCCAGGTGCGCAAGCACACCATCGACATGCCGCCGGGCTCACGGCGCAGCTACCGAGTGACTGCCGATGCGTTGGGGCGTTGGGCCTATCACTGCCATCTGCTGTACCACATGGAAATGGGCATGTTCCGTGAGGTACGCGTGCATGAATGAGGACGCGAGCATGAGCCGTGTTTTAACTGTCCTGATCGGGCTGGCGTTCGCTCCATCGGCGCTGGCCGACGAATTCCAGGGCATGAGCCCGGCGACACCGGCGCTCACCGAGAGTCGCACACCGATTCCCGTGTTGACTGCCGCCGATCGCGCTGCGGTCTACAACGCGGCTGGTGGGCACAGGGTCCACGACAGTGGCATCAATTCCCTGCTGCTGATCAACCAGTTGGAATGGCAGGGCGGCGAGGGCGACGGCGCGCTGAATTGGGATATCAAGGGGTGGGTCGGTGGCGATATCGATCGCCTGTGGCTACGCAGTGAAGGCGAGCGCAGTGCCGGTCGCACCGAAAGCGCCGAAGCCCAGGCGTTGTGGGGGCATGCCATCACACCCTGGTGGGACTTGGTGGGTGGTGTGCGCCAGGACTTCAAGCCAGGGGACGGCCAGACCTGGGCGGCGTTCGGGGCCCAGGGCATGGCTCTTTACAACGTTGAAGCCGAAGCCACGGTTTTTGTCGGTGAAGCAGGGCGTACTGCTGCGAGATTGGAGGGCGATTACGACATTCTGCTGACCAATCGGCTGATCCTGCAGCCCACCGCTGAACTCAACTTCTATGGGCGCAACGATCCGCAGCGCGGCGTTGGTTCGGGCCTGTCGGACAGTGAGCTGGGCCTGAGGCTGCGTTACGAAGTGCACCGCGAATTTGCGCCCTATGTGGGCGTGACATGGAATCGCAGCTACGGCCAAACCGCGCAATACGCCCGAGATGACGGCGAAGACACGAACCAGGTGCGCTGGGTCGTGGGTGTGCGCCTGTGGTTCTGACGTTTCTATTTTTCCTATAACTCGCCGCCACGAGCGGCCTGGAGCCTTGCATGTCGATGTTTAAAACCGCCCTGGCGGGCGTTGTGCTGTGCGCCGGAGTGATCGCCAGCCTGGCGGCCTCGGCCCATCCGAAGTTGTTGTCGTCCACGCCAGCGTCCGGTGCCCAGGGCGCGGCACCGGCAGTCATTGAACTGCGGTTCTCGGAAAACCTGTTGACGCAGTTTTCCGGCGCCAAGCTGATCATGACCGATATGCCCGGCATGCCCAATTCGCCGATGCCGGTCAAGGCCAGTGTCGCGGCCAGTAGTGATCCTAAGGTGATGTTGATCAAGCCGGCCTCCACACTGATGACCGGGACCTATCGGGTCGATTGGCGGGCCGTGTCTTCCGACACGCACCCGATCCTTGGCAACGTGGTGTTCAGCGTCCAGCCATGAGTGAACTGGTCCCGGTGTTACTGCGTTTCGCGCTGTATCTGGACTTGATGCTGGTATTCGGCCTGGGGCTGTTTGGCCTGTATGCAGACAGCAAGTTGCTGAATCTGAAACCGCTGCTGCGCAGGTTGGCGGCGCTGGGTTTGCTGCTGTCGTTGGCGTCGCTGCTGTCCATGACCCAGGCCATGAGCGGCGCCGAGGATTGGCCGACACTGTGGACGCACCTGCAGATGATGCTCTGGCAGACCGAGCTGGGCTGGACGTGGTGGTTGCGCATTGCGGCGCTGGTGCTGGTTGCGCTCAGTACCCGATTGGCCACCGTGTTCGGCGGTGTCGCGTTGGTGACGCTGGCGTGGGTCGGGCATGGCGTGATGCATGAGGGCTCGTTGGGGCAGTGGCATCTGCTAAGCGACAGTACGCATCTGCTGGCAGCGGCGGGCTGGGTCGGGGCATTGGCGGCGTTCGGGCTGATGCTGGCGAATGCGTCTGAGCAGGCGGTGCAGACGCTTGCACACGCCTTGGCGGGCTTCGAGCGTGTTGGTGTGGTCTTCGTCGCGGTACTGATCGGCACGGGCGTGGCGAATTATCTGTTTGTGGTCGGGCCGAACCTGGACGGCATCACCGGCGGTGTCTACGCAATCCTGTTGTGCTTGAAGTTGGGGGTGTTCGGCTTGATGTTGGGGCTGGCGGCGCTCAATCGCTCGCACTTGACGCCCCTGCTTCAGCGCTCTCTCGCGGCGGGTGACCACAGAGCGGCGCGTAATGCCTTGCGTCGCAGCATCACCCTGGAGTTCGGGGCGGTGGTGCTGATCCTGGGGCTTGTGGCCTGGCTGGGGACCTTGGCACCCAGCTAGGGCTGCACGCTCTTCAGGCATTTAAGCGCCTGGAAATCGCTGCGCACCTTGTCGATTTTCTGGGTGAGTTTCTGCCGTTGCTGCACAGTGCTTTCGGCCATCACGTCGACAATCAGGCTGCGGGCCGCGGCTTCCGTCTGTGCATAGGCGGTGCGATATTGCGGGGTCCACAGGTTTTCGCGGTCCACCAGCAACTGCTGCATTTTCTGCGGGAAGTCGGCGTTTTTGCGCTGTTGCACGGCGTCGATAAATTGCGCCTGCCAGCGGGCGCGGTTGCCGATCCATTCATGGTTCTGCTCGCCCAGTGCGATGGACCAGGCGGTCACCCGGTTCTGCTGGCTGGCGCTGAGCGGGCCGATCCAGGCGTCCAGGCGTTTGCTCATGCGCTCGGCGCGGTCCTTGATCTGCTGGGCCAGGGGCGGCTTGAGGTATTCGTCTTGGCGCTTGCGCAGGTCCTTGGCCAGGGCGTCGCTCATTTCCTTGACCTGCTGGTCGTCCAGGCCTTGGAGCAGTTCGATGGCGGAGGGCGTGATCTCACGGGCGACTTCGTCGATGGCCTGTTTGGCCTCGGTGGTCCGGGCCTGGAGCGCGGCGTCGGTCACCTGGTTGTCGTTGGCCATCTGTTGCAGGCGGTCCAGCCAATCCAGGTAACCCGGCAATTGCGTGGTGCAGTGCCAGGCCAGGTGTTCCTTGAGCTTGTCGTTGAACCAACTCTTCTGCCCGGCATTCATGTCCAGGTAGTCATTGAGGGTCCAGGGAATGATCACGTCGAGGTTGCGATAGGCCAGGCCCACGCGATTGCAACCGCTGAGCGCCAGGCTCAGGGTCAGCAGTACCACCAGTAGTTTGAGCCGACGCAGCATGGGCGGGTCCTTCGCAGAGTGGGTTATCACATGTGAACCCGCGCCGGGTGCGACAGTTCAGCCCCTCAATAAAACGACCGTGCGGCCTTCAACGTCAACAGGCCATCGCATTGCGAGTTGTGTCCGGAATAGGCCGAGCAATCCCCGCCGCTGAGGCTGGAATCGCTGTAGATCAGGTTCAAGTCCACGCCCATCCACTGTCGGGAGAATTGCACCGACCAATCGCTGAAGGTCCGAATGGAGCCGCCGTCCACCGCGACCGGGGTGCCCAACTGATGAGTGGTGTATTTCATGCTGACGCCGATGCCGAACGGCTGGGTGCCGCCGAGGTCGGCAAACAGGGTGCTGTCCTGGCGGTCCGGGTCGTTGCTGAAGGAGGCGCCGAAGCGATTGCCCAGCAGGTTCAGGCCGCCGTAGAACTCCTGGCTGTCGAGGGGGCTGAGCGTGGGGTAGCTATAGTGAATCAGGCCCACCTCGTAGCCCAACGTCTGGTCGAAGGGGTGCTTGAAGCCCATGTAGGAATCGACTTCGAGGTTGCTGGACGAAGACAGGCCCATGTTCGGTGAAAACTGGCCGAAGTACAGGCCGCTGTCGTGGCTCAGGTCCAGCCCGCCATGGAATGAATCGCTGCCGGGAGACGTTGGCTTGACCAGGCCCTGGGCCATGCTGCGGCTGGGCGTCGTGCCCAATTTCAAGTCGAAGTCACCCAATTCACGCTGGAAGATCTGGGCTTCGGCGAGAGGGCTGGCAATCAGGGCGCCGACCAGGAATATGCAGGGTTTGAACATGCTTCACTCCATGAAAAGCGAGGAGCAGTAACGGAGAAAATCGGGCAGATGCCCGTGCTAGACGTGTGCAAGCATACCGGCGAATGCCAGGCGGTGAGGCCCGTTCGTCGATTAGCGCGATGATGAAGGTCAGCAGAGGGTATTTCGGGCTCTAGTCCTAGCGCCTTGATGGCAAGACGCTTAGGGACCAGGTGTGTTGCGCGGTATTACTTCTTACCCAGGCTGATCTGCTTGGATGGGCCGAAAGTCTGGCCGCTCACGCCCTTGGCAATCTGCTGGATTTCGCCGCCGGACTTGAGGAATGCAGCAATCTGGCTGTTGATCGATTCGCTGGTTTCAACGGCGGGAGCTGGCTTTGCTTTGCTGTTGGATGCTTTTACGCGCATGGCGGCCACTAACCTGTAGAAAATTAACTTGGCCAGGCATCGTACAGGAAATACTTGACAATTGCTTGGCAAATATCCCCTGGGAATAAGTGACGCGATGGGAAATAGCCGAAGTTCATCGTTGAGATAATCCCCTAACTTACTGTTTTAGCTCGAAACCATGGAGCTATCCATCACCGACTGCGCGGAAAAAATGGGTCGATTGATCAGACGAGCGGGGCGGAGCCATGGCAACCCGCGATTTTTCAGGCGCGCGCGCGTGGCGGGCACAACTCGGGTAGAATGCCGCCCACGTAATGAGGGTATTGAAAATGGCTTTGGTCGGGCGCTACAACAGCTTGCAAGTGGTTAAACACACTAACTTTGGTTTGTACCTGGACGGTGCGCAAGATGGCGAAATCCTCTTGCCTAATCGGTATATCCCCAAAGATATTCCTAGTGAAGATGAAGACTGGCTTAACGTTTTCATTTATCTGGACAGCGATGACAAACTTATCGCCACGACTGAAAAGCCCAAAGTTCAAGTGGGTGAATTCGCCAGTTTGAAAGTGGTGGAAGTCAACAGCATTGGCGTGTTCCTCGACTGGGGTTTGCCCAAGGACCTGTTGCTGCCGTATTCGGAAGAAAAGCGCCAGTTGACCGCAGGCGAATACTGCGTGGTGCATGTCTACCTCGACAAACACACCAAGCGCATCACCGCCACTGCACGCCTGGATCGCTACCTGGACAAGACCCCTGCCAACTACCAGGTGGGCCAGGAGGTCGACCTGCTGGTGGCCGAAGCCACTGACATGGGCTTTAAGGCGATCATCAACAACAAGCACTGGGGCCTGATCCACAAGAACGAAGTGTTCAAGTTCCTGCGCCCAGGGAAAGAAGAGAAGGGCTTTATCAAAGAGATCCGCGCCGATGGCAACATCAGCCTGAGCCTGCAGCCGGTCGGCCAGGAAGCGGCCTCCAGCCTCAACTCGAAGATCCTCGCCAAGTTGCGTGAAAACAACGGCAGCTTGCCGGTCAGCGACAAGAGTGATCCGGCGGTGATCAGCAACTTGTTCGGCGTGAGCAAGGGCAACTTCAAGAAGGCCATTGGTGCGTTGTACAAGCAGGGCGAGATTGTGATTCACGCGGATCGCATTGAACTAAGCTGACCACGCTTTGCTCTTCTGTAGACGCTCGTCGGCGTCTACAGAGGCTGCACCAATGACCAAAAAATCGCTGCTCGCCTACCTCGGCACGTTGCTCGCCTTCCTAGTGCTGGACGGTCTCTGGCTCGGTGTCCTCATGGGCCCCACCTACAAATCCTTGCTGGGTCCACTGATGCTGGACCAGCCCCGTCTGTTGCCCGCCACATTCTTCTATCTCCTTTACGTGCTCGGTTGCGTGGTGTTAGTGGTCTTGCCCAGCGCAAGCTGGCAACGCGCAGCACGCCTGGGTGCCTTATTGGGCCTGGTCGCCTACGGCACCTATGACTTGAGCAACTGGGCCACGCTGAAAGCATGGTCTGCGCAGTTGGCGGTCATGGACATGGCGTGGGGCACCTTCTTGACCGCAGCCTGCTGCACGGTGGGCTATCTGTGTGCACATCGAGTGCAGCGCTGATTGTGTACAGGATTGTTGTGCACCGTTGCTGAGCGTAGGCCCTGTGTCCTCGCCTGCTCCCCTCCCTTTGGAACACCGTTCCAGAGGGATTGCGTTCAATTGGCACGCATTCTGCTGAACACCTCGTATACAAACCATGCCGCCTCCCGTATGCATCCCCGTGACGGAAGCGCAGGCCGGTATTTCGAGGAGCCCCGCGATGACCGAACAATTGCCCAAAGGCTACAGCCCGCGCCTGTACAACCAGGACCTGGGCCCGCTGCCGCAAAAGTGGAACTGGTACAACATCTTCGCTTTCTGGATGAGCGACGTGCACAGCGTCGGCGGTTATGTGTTTGCCGCCAGCCTGTTCGCCTTGGGCTTGGCCAGTTGGCAAGTACTCATCGCCTTGCTCGCCGGTATCTGCATTGTGCAACTGATCGCCAACCTGGTGGCCAAGCCGAGTCAGCAAGCCGCTGTGCCTTATCCCGTGATCTGTCGCCTGGCGTTTGGTGTGTTCGGCGCGAATATTCCTGCGGTGATTCGCGGCTTGATCGCCGTGGCCTGGTACGGGATTCAGACGTACCTGGCGTCGAGCGCCTTGATCATCGTGGTACTGCGTTTCTTCCCACAGATGGCGGTGTACGCGGAGCCGCATTTTGCGGGCTTGTCTTACCTTGGCTGGTTTGGTTTCCTCAGCCTGTGGCTGTTGCAAGCGGCGGTGTTCTGGGCCGGCATGGAGTCCATCCGCCGTTTTATCGATTGGGCCGGGCCGGTGGTCTATGCGGTGATGTTCGCCCTGGCGGGTTGGATCGTGTGGAAGGCGGGCTGGTCGAACATCAGCTTCACCCTGGCGGAAAAATCCCTGTCGGGCTGGCAGGCATTCGGTCAGGTGATCGTGGCGACGGCGTTGGTGGTGTCGTACTTCTCCGGGCCGACCCTGAACTTCGGCGACTTCAGCCGCTACTGCCGCAGCATGCAGGACGTACGGCGCGGCAACTTCTGGGGGCTGCCGGTGAATTTCCTGGCATTTTCCCTGGTCACTGTGGTGATAGTCTCGGGCACCTTGCCGGTGTTTGGCGAAATGCTGCATGACCCGATCGCCACGGTTTCGCGCATCGATAACAGCATGGCGGTGTTGCTGGGCGCCTTTGCTTTTGTCACCGCAACCATCGGCATCAATATCGTCGCCAACTTCGTGTCCCCAGCCTTTGACTTCGCCAACGTCGCGCCGAGCAAAATCAGCTGGCGCGCGGGCGGGATGATCGCCGCCGTGGCGTCGATCTTCATCACACCGTGGAACCTGTTCAATAACCCGCTGATGATCCACTACACCCTGGATATTCTCGCGGCCTTCATTGGGCCACTGTTCGGCATTCTGCTGGTGGATTTCTACCTGATCAAAAAACAGCAGATCGATGTGGACGCGTTGTTCGATGACAGCCCCAGCGGGCGCTACTACTTCGACGGCGGCGTGAACTGGACGGCGGTCAAGGCGCTGGTGCCCGCGACGCTGGTGGGCGTCGCGATCACCTTTATCCCGGCGTTGCAGGGCATGGCCAACTTCGCCTGGTTTACCGGCTGCTTCCTGGGTGGGCTGTTTTTCCTGGTGTTGGCGCGGCGTGAACAGGTGCGCGTGCCTGCGCCGCTGGTTGCCGGCTGACCAGAATCGAGCCCGCCACCAGTAATCCTGCGCCGGCGACTACCAGTGCCGGTTGCAGCCCGCCACTCAGATGGCTGCTGACCGAGGCCAGTAACGGGCCGCTCAATTGGCCGATGGCGAAGCTGGCGGTCAGCAGTCCGGTGCTGCGCTGATAGCCGTGGGGGGCAACGTCCCGCAGGCGGGCCATCACCAACTGCATGCAAGCCAGGAACGGTCCGCCGCACAGCAACACCCCCAGTGCCAGGCCCCAGCCATTGCCCAGCAAGCAGGCAAACACCCCGGCCGCTTGCAGCCACAATGTAGTCATCAGCCAGCGGCGAGTGGTGTCTGGGTCCTTGCGGCGCAGGGTCGCCACCACCACGCCAATCGCGGCGGCCAAGCCAAAGCACGGCCAGAACAGATCGGCTTGCCAGGCACCCTTGAATTGCGCGCTGGCCATCTGCGACAGGAACGTCGCCGGAATGATGTAGCCAAGACCATACAGCACATAGATCCAGCACAAGTGCGCGATGCTGCCGTTGCTGCCACCATCGGTCTGGCCGACAACGGGCGTGCCGCTGGCGGAGGGCTTCGGCAGGAAAGGCAAGATGGCCAGCAACATCACCAGCGCCACCCCGCCATACACCAGCCACAATGTGCCCGAATTTTGCCCCATCAGGTTCGAGCCCAACGCCAGTAAGCCAGTCAACAAAATCCCCAGCCCCGGTCCGGCAAAGACCAAGGCACCCAGGCGCGCACGCCCGGCGGCAATCGCCAGCGGCTGGCTCAGGCTGGTGATCATCACCAGGGCCCAGGCACTCGCGACACCGGTGCCAAAGCGCAGCAACAGGTGCGGCCAGAACCCGTGGGCCCAGTACGACGCGAGCGTCAGCAGTACACACAACCACAACCCGCCATATAAGCGCCCACGGACATGGTGGTGGCTGCGTGCGAAGATCGAATCCACCGCGCCGACGAAGTAGCCCAGGTAGTTGGCGGCGGCGATCAGGCCGGCGCCGGTCAGGTCGATCTGCCCTTCACTGAGCAGATGGGGCATTTGGGGGGTGAGGGCGAAGCGGCCAATCCCCATCGCCATCATCAGGGCGACAAAGCTGGCGAGTAAGCGGACTAATGGAGACATGGTCAGTTTTCCTGCGGGTAAACGAATACCCTCAGGCTAAAGCGGATTGACTTTCTGTAAAAATGAATAATAGTGAGTAACTTGTTCAGTTTTGGAGAAAGGTATGGAGTTCAGTCAATTGCGCATTTTCCAGGCGGTGGCGGAAGAGGGCTCCATCACGCGCGCGGCGGACCGCTTGCATCGAGTGCCGTCGAACCTGTCGACACGCCTCAAGCAAATGGAGGAGCAGCTCGGTGTAGAGCTGTTTGTGCGCGAGCGTCAGCGCTTGCAGCTGTCTCCGGCCGGCAAGGTGTTGCTGGACTACAGCACCCGTCTGCTGGCCCTGCATGATGAAGCCCACGGCGCGGTGCAAGGCGGGCAACCGGCCGGCGATTTTGTGGTAGGCAGCATGTACAGCACGGCGGCGGTGCATTTGCCGAAGCTGCTGGCGGGCTATCACAAGGCTTACCCGATGGTGAATCTGCAGGTGCAATCGGCGCCCAGCGGTGAGTTGCTCGAAGGCCTGATTACTGGCCGTCTGGATGCGGCATTTGTGGACGGCCCCATTACCATCGCTTCCCTGGACGGTGTGCCGCTGTGTGAAGAGCGCCTGGTGCTTATTTGCGAGGCCGACCACCCGCCTGTGCGAGGGCCCCAGGATGTTGCGGGACGCTCGGTGTTCACCTTCCGTCGCAGTTGCGCCTATCGCACGCGCCTGGAAACCTGGTTTTCCCACGAGCGCGTGGCCATGGGGCGGGCAATTGAGATCGAGTCTTATCAGGGCATGCTGGCGTGCGTGATCGCTGGCTCCGGGGTGGCGTTGATGTCCGAATCCATGCTTGAGAGCCTGCCAGGCAAGGGCAGCGTGTCCGTTCATCCGCTGACAGGGCCTTTTGCCACTGCGACCACCTGGCTGATGTGGCGAAAGGGTATGCTCGGCGCTAACCTCAACGCATGGATCGACCTGCAGCAAGCCAGCAAGACTGCGGTCCCGCAAGACACCCGCGCCATAGCTTGAACGATCCGTCAGGATTTTGATGAATTCAGTAATAGTTCGTTGTGGTTTCGTTCAAGCATTACGTAGGACTTAGGGCTACTATCAGTGTAGGAAAGGGCGACAGAACTTGCGCCTACCAGCATTACCCTCAAAGGGGGCAACCATGAAAGAGAAAATTCAAAACTGGCTCCATGATCTGGGTGTTGCACTGGGCTTGATCGAGCCCCCACTGCAACCCGTGCCGATTCGCACCGATGACGAGCAACGTCGCCCACGTCGCAGGTAAGTCCTGGAAGCGCGCACGTGATTGAATCGCGCGGGCGCTGTTATCTCGGGTCGTTCTTCAGGGCGTGTTCGGTCCCTGTCATCAGGCTGTATTCGCCGTAAATTTCTTAGTGTCCGCAATTGCCTGACGAGGCATGCCTCATTGTCAGAACCTTCTTCTTATTTTGTCATCCGTGCCCTTTTCCAGGTTCGTCCTTCTATATTTTTGCCTTCACATGGATGAATGGGCATTGGAATGTCGAGCATTGATAGCGAAGGCATGTTGATTTCCGACAGAGTCGAACTCCGTCGGTTTCCAACGATCGAGCATGGGGATTTGCGTAGCGTGAGCGCTTTGGTAGTCCACCAGACGGACGCTTCGACGGCGCAACACACCTTTAATGCTTACGTTGCCAAGGGCAATGGAGCGCACTTTCTCATCGAGAAAAATGGCGTGATCTATCAGACGGCGAGCCTCAAAAAACGCTGTTACCACGTTGGGCGTTACCTGCGCTCCAAGTGCCTGGCAACGGATAAGGCGACGTGCGATACCGCTCAAATCCAACCTATCCAGGCACTCACTTGGACCTTGCAGATTCGAGCGCTGGACCGCTATGAGCGCACCAAGGACTACCCTGAGCGATACCCGATGAACGCGGACTCTTTGGGAATTGAACTGGTCGGCAAGCATCTGGATGCTGCCCGTTACGAGGACGTGACCGCTATACAGAATCAATCCCTGCGGTGGTTGGTGGCTGAGTTGTATGGCCATTTCCGCCTGACACCGGAGGACGTCTACACGCATCCGCAAATCTCCTACAAACATCCGGGTGAAGCCAGCAGCGCGGTGTGGCAATGAACCTGCGGCGAGGGTTGTTGGGCATGTGGGGGATACTCGCCGGGTGCGCGGCTTCCGCTCCAGATATCGACAACATCGCTATCTCGGGTTTTCACTCCGAAGAACCGGAGCGCTGTCGACCCAGCGACGTTACGTTGGATGAGCGACAAGTCGCGTCCTTCTTCAAGCGCGCTGAACCTATTGACGCACGCACGCTGCATGACGAGTACGACTGGGCACCTTGTTATCTTGAAGGCACACTAAAGTATCGCGGCAAAGTGTGTACTTGGCGGGTGAGGGCGGGGGCGACAGGGGAAATCGAATGCCCTATAACCGAGCAGTATTTTGGCTGTAAATCTTGCGCAGATTTGTTTGAAGAAGTCAGCCGGAATGCTGAGTAAAAAAACGGGCACGACATCCGACGTCGCGCCCGCTGAAGAAACCGCTCTAAACCTCTTTGTATCTTAAACCGCGTTGGCCGCCACACCCTCTGGCCGACGCGACAGCAAACTCACCACCACAAAACTCACCAGCCCAATCGCCAGGCTGTAATAGATCGGCGTGTTCGCATCCAAGCCATCCTTGATCATGAACACCAACGCCGTCACAAAGCCGAGGGTCATGGACGTAATGGCGCCCGAGGTGGTCGCGCGTTTCCAGAAGATCGCGCCGATCAGCGGGATCAACATACCGCCCACCAACAGGTTGTAGGCCAGGGTCAAGGCGCTGATCACATCGCTCACCACCAGTGCGATACCTAGCACGGCAATACCGGTCAGCATCGTGAACAGGCGGTTGATGGCCAGGCTCGACTGCTTGCCGCCACGCAGGCGCGGCAGCAGGTCTTCGGTCAGTACGGTGGAGGCGGCGAGCAAGCCGGCGCTGGCGGTGGACATCATCGCGGCCAGTGCCGCGGCAATCACCAGGCCGCGGATGCCGTCCGGCAGCGACACTTTCACAATAGCGGCAAACGCATTGTTGACGTTATCCAGGTCCGGGATCAGCACATGCGCGGCCATGCCGATCAATGCACAGGCCAGGCCGTAGAGGATGCAGTAGAAACCGGCGAAAGTGCCTGCGTACTTGGCGACCTTTTCGTCACGGGCGGTGAACACCCGTTGCCAGATGTCCTGGCCGATCAGGATGCCGAAGAAGTAGATCATGAAGTAGGTGATGATCGTGTCCCAACCGATCGCGGTGAAGCTGAAGCTCGATGCGGGCAGCTTGGCCACCAGTTCGTCCCAGCCGCCGACGCGGTACAGGCAGATCGGCAGCAGGATGAACATCAGGCCGACGGTCTTGATCACGAACTGCACGATGTCAGTGAGGGTCAGCGACCACATGCCGCCGATGGTGGAGTACACCACCACCACGCCACCGCCGAGCAGTACCGAGATCCAGAACGGCAGGCCGAACAGCACTTGCAGCACGGTGCCGATGGCGAGGATCGAGGTCACGCCGATCATCAGCGCGTAGGCCAGCATGATCACGGCGCTGGCCTGGCGGGCCATCGGGTTGTAGCGTTTTTCCAGCACCTGGGTCACGGTGAAGATCTTCAGTTTCAACAGTGGCTTGGCCAGGAACAGGTTCAGCGCGATGATGCCCATGCCCAGCGCGGCACACAGCCAGAAGCCGGAGATGCCATGCACGTAGCCCAGCCGCACGGTGCCGACGGTGGACGCACCGCCCAATACCGTGGCGGCCATGGTGCCCATGTACAACGACGGGCCCAGGTTGCGCCCGGCCACCAGGTAGTCTTCGTGGGTCTTGGCGCGGCGCATGCCGTAGTAGCCGAGCACGAGCATGCCGGCGGCGTAGATGAGTACGACGAATAAATCCAAAGCCATGACGGCGGTTCTCCGATTATCTTTTTTATGAGGATCAGGCGGCTTGTTGCAGCGCCGGTTTAACGCGCGCATCCGTGCGCTTGCTGCGAGAGTCGGCGGGCCCATAAACAGCCGCCGGTTCCGGGAACACCCGAAGCAAGGTCAGGTACACCACCGAGGCCAGCCCCAGCGTCACCGGCAGGCTGATATCAATGCCGTCCGCCAGATTGCCCAGCGGCCCGACAAACTGCCCCGGCAGGTTGACGAAGCACAGGCCCACCAGCGCACTCGGGATCCAGGCCCCCAGCCCGCGCCAGTTCCAGCCATGGCTGAACCAGTAGCGGCCGCCGGTTTCACCGCGCGTGAACACCTGCAGGTCATCCGGGCAATAGAAGCCGCGACGCACGATCAGGCCGATGATCATCATCACCATCCACGGCGTGGTGCAGGTGATGATCAGCACGGCGAAGGTCGACACGCTTTGCACGAGGTTGGCGGCGAAACGTCCGATAAAGATGAAGGCAATCGACATCACCCCGATCAGCAACGTGGCCTTGACCCGCGACAGCAGGCGTGGAAACACGCTGGACATGTCCAACCCGGTGCCATACAGCGAAGTAGTGCCGGTAGACATACCGCCGATCACGGCGATCAGGCACACCGGCAGAAAGAACCAGCTCGGTGCCACCGCCAGCAAACCGCCGACATAGTTGTTGGCTGCGATGTAGTCCGGTGCCTTGATCGCCACGATGGTCGCGGTGGCCAAGCCGAACAGGAAGGGGATCAAGGTCGCGATTTGCGCCAGGATCACCGCCAGCATGATGCGTATTTTCGGCGTCTCACGCGGGATGTAGCGCGACCAGTCACCCAAGAACGCGCCGAAGGAAATCGGGTTGCTCATGGCGACCAATGCAGCGCCGATGAACGCCGCCCAGAAGCCGGTCTGACCCAGGGCGACAGTGCCGGCGAAGTGGCTGTCGAAGGCCGGCGCGAACGCGAAGATCCCCAGCAGGAACAGCAGGCTCGCGGCCCACACCGCAATGCGATTGACCCACAGCATGAAGCGAAAACCGTAGATGCACACGGTGAGCACCAGGATCGCGAACACGCCGTAGGCCAGGCCCAGGCTCAGGTCGGTTTCCGGCAAGCCAATCAGACGTTTCGCACCGCCCACCAGCGCGTCGCCTGAACTCCACACCGACAGTGAGAAGAAGGCAATCGCCGTCAGCAGCGAGAGAAACGAGCCGACAATCCGCCCGTGCACGCCAAAGTGCGCACCTGAAGACACGGCGTTGTTGGTGCCATTGATCGGCCCGAACAGGCCCATGGGCGCCAGGATCAGCGCACCCACCAGCACGCCCAGCACAATCGCCCAGACACCCGCCTGGAACGACAAACCGAACAGTACGGGGAAAGAACCCAGCACGGCGGTGGCAAAGGTATTGGCACCGCCGAAGATCAGTCGGAACAGATCCTTGGGGCCGGCGGTACGTTCGTGGTCCGGGATCTGTTCGACCCCGTTGGTTTCTATCTTGCGAATACTTTTATCGTTGTTTTTATTATTCATGATCTGCTCCGATCACATTGGCTAAGGGGGCGGCAGCCCTTCCGGCATAGCGGACAAATGTTCGTGACAGGCCAGCCACAGGCCTTCTTGTTGTTCTGCGCCAAGCCCTTGCTGTTTGAAGACAATGGTCTCGCGTTCCTGGCTTTTGAATTGCTCCCCGTTCATGCGCAGCTCGGTGGCCACGTCATGCATGAAAATCGCCACGTCACCTTGCAGGCTGACAAAGGCGTTGCTCGAGGTGCAGGACAGCACCTCGAATCCCTCATCCCGGCGCCAGCTGTCCCACAACGCCTGGTAGGCGTCGCGACTGAGCAGCGGTTGGGGCAGGGTGTAGAACACGAAGCTGGCGTCCGCCGTGAACGCGCCGAAGTAGGCGGCGCGGTCATTGCGGGCGAAGGCCGCCACCAGGTCGGCGGCGGCTTGCAGTACTTCGTGGGCGCTCATCAGCGATGTGCCACGCCAGGCAGCACGCAGAGCATCTCGTACAGCAAGTTGGCGCCCAATAGCGAGGTGTTGCCGGTGGTGTCGTAAGGCGGCGAAACTTCTACCAGGTCGCAACCAATCAGGTCGAGGCCCTGGCAGCCACGGATGATTTCGATCGCCTGGATGGTGGTCAGCCCTCCGATTTCCGGAGTGCCGGTGCCCGGAGCCCAGGCGGGGTCGATGCCGTCGATGTCAAAGCTCAGGTACACCGGGCCGCCGCCGACTTTTTCACGCACTTCGGCCATCAACGGCGCGAGGGAGTGGTGCCAGCATTCTTCTGCCTGAACCACACGGAAGCCCTGTTTACGGCTCCAGTTGAAGTCTTCGGCGGTGTAGCCCTGGGCGCGCAGGCCGATCTGTACCACACGGTCGCAATCGAGCAAACCTTCTTCTACCGCGCGGCGGAAGGTGGTGCCGTGGGCGATTTTCTCGCCGAACATATGGTCGTTGACGTCGGCGTGGGCATCGATGTGCACCAGCCCGACCTTGCCGTGTTTCTTGTGGATCGCCCGCAGGATCGGCAGCGTGATGGTGTGGTCGCCGCCCAGGGTCAGCGGGATCACGTCGTGTTCGAGAATCTCGTCGTAGGCTTCTTCGATGATGCGCACGGCGTCGAGCAGGTTGAAGGTGTTGATCGCCACGTCGCCGATGTCGGCCACCGACAGCGAGTCGAACGGCGCGGCGCCGGTGGCCATGTTGTAAGGGCGGATCATCACGGATTCGGCGCGGATTTCACGCGGCCCGAAGCGGGTGCCGGCGCGCAGCGAGGTGCCGATGTCCAGGGGCACGCCGACAAAGGCGGCGTCCAGGCCCTTGGCCGTTTGCAGGTGGGGAAGACGCATCATGGTGGCGATGCCGGCGAAGCGCGGCATTTCGTTGCCGCCCAGTGGTTGGTGGAAAATCTTGTCCACGGGAGTGCCTCATCGTTGTTTTGTTTGTTAGGGGCCGATTCTGCGAAATACATGGAAACGAAAGAATCGGCAGGGGCAAATACTTAGTTCAGATTTTTCTAAACTATTGCCTGAGGTAAACTGGTCCCAACCTTTGTAGGAGCGAGCTTGCTCGCGAAAACCGTCAACGATGACGCAGCGCATCTGGTTCTACACGGCGCTCTCAGGTTTTTCGCGAGCAAGCTCGCTCCTACAATTACCGCGTTTTTGGAGGCCTCATGGCCAACGCCTTGCCCGACCTGAAACTCCTGCGCATCTTCGTCAGCGTCGTGCGGCATCAGGGGTTTGCCAATGCCCAGCACGAACTCAACCTGTCCACATCGGCCATCAGCACGTACATGAGCCAGCTGGAAGCGGCGTTGGGCCTGGTGCTGTGTCATCGCGGGCGTGGCGGGTTCAGCCTCACCAGCAAAGGCGAATTGTTTCATCAAGAGACCTTGCGTCTGCTGGGCGAGCTGGAAGGTTTCGAGCAATACGCCGCCGCGTTGAAGGGCGAGTTGCGCGGCACGCTGAAACTGGGTGTGCTGGACTCCACGGTCAGCGACAAAGCGTTGCCCTTCGCCGAAGTGATCGGCGCCTACAGCCTGGAACACCCGGCGGTGCACTTGCATCTGTCGGTGATGAGCCCTTATGAGCTGCAACTGGGCGTGCAGGACAACCGCCTGGACTTGGCCATCGGCGCGTTTTCCAACCGCATGAGCGGGCTGATCTACATGCCGTTGTACCGCGAGCAGCACTGGCTGTATTGCAGCACGCGGCATCCTTTATTCAATGAACGGCGCATTCCCGAGCAGGTGATCACGCAGCAACGGATGGTCGGTCGCGGCTATTGGAGCCAGGCCGAGTTGGCACGCCACGGCTTCAAGCACAGCGCAGCCACCGTGGAGAGTATGGAGGCGCAGCTGATCCTGGTGCTGTCCGGCGCCTACATCGGCTACCTGCCCGAGCACTATGCCCAGGCCTGGGCCGATAAGGGCGACCTGCGTGTGTTGCTGCCGGCGACCTTCGGCTATCAGGCGCCGTTCTCGATGATCATGCGTCGAGGCCGCAGCCGCGAACCGCTGATCCAGACCTTCCGCGACTTACTCAAAGCCCAGCTAAACCAGGCCTGATAAACCATGTCCAGACCCCAATGTTCCCGTTGCCTCAGGCCTGTCGCCCACTGTCTGTGCGCGTTGATCCCCAATCTCGACAGTCGCACGCGGGTGTTGCTGTTGCAGCACCCGAGCGAGGTCAACCATGCGTTGAATACCGCACGGCTGGCGGCTTTGGGTTTGAACAACGCGCAGTTGGTAGTAGGGGAGGTGTTTGAAGACTTGCCGACGTTGTTGAACGTGCCCGGCTACCAGGCTCGGTTGCTGTTTCCGGCTGACGACGCCCAGCCATTAAAGGTGTACGCGCCCGAAGATCAGCCGCTGCTGCTGGTGGTTCCCGACGGCACTTGGCGCAAGGCGCGCAAGCTTTTGCACCTCAACCCGCTATTGGCGGCGTTGCCAAGGGTCGCGTTGGCCGACAGTGCGGTGTCCCGTTATAGGTTGCGCAAGGCCCCCGGCCCCGGTGCGCTGTCGACAGTGGAGGCGATTGTGCAGGCGCTGGAGGTCCTGGAATCGCCAGCTTCGTTTGCACCCTTGCTCAAACCCTTCGATGCGTTGATCGACGGCCAGATTGCGGCGATGGGGCCTGACGTGTTCCAGCGCAACCATGGACAGCGGTGACCATTCGGTGGCTTATTCCTTTTAGCCATAAGGTCCGCACTTTGCGTGATATGGCCCGCCGGCCTTTCCCGGTATGATGTTCGCCCCCGCAGTCTGGATTGCGAATACGCCATGACCTTGCAGTACCCTACAATCGCCGATTGCGTCGGCAACACGCCCCTGGTCCGCTTGCAACGCATGGCGGGTGAAACCAGCAATACCCTGTTGCTCAAGCTCGAAGGGAACAACCCGGCCGGTTCCGTAAAGGACCGCCCGGCGCTGTCGATGATCACCCGCGCCGAGCTGCGCGGGCAGATCAAGCCCGGCGACACCCTGATCGAAGCCACTTCGGGTAACACCGGGATCGCCTTGGCCATGGCCGCCGCGATCAAGGGCTACAAGATGATCCTGATCATGCCCGACAACGGCAGCGCCGAACGCAAGGCGGCGATGACCGCCTACGGCGCCCAGCTCATCCTGGTGACCCAGGAAGAGGGCATGGAAGGCGCACGGGACCTGGCCGAGCGCATGGCCGCCGAAGGCCGTGGCCTGGTGCTGGATCAGTTCGCCAACGGTGACAACCCGGAGGCGCACTACACCACCACCGGCCCGGAAATCTGGCGCCAGACCCAGGGTACGATCACCCATTTCGTCAGCTCCATGGGCACCACCGGCACCATCATGGGCAACTCCCGCTACCTGAAGGAGCAGAACCCGGCGATCCAGATCGTCGGCCTGCAACCGATGGAAGGCTCGGCCATTCCCGGTATCCGCCGCTGGCCCGAAGAGTATCTGCCGAAGATTTACAATTCGACTCGCGTGGACCGCATCATCGACATGGCTCAGCGTGAAGCCGAAGACACCACCCGCCGCCTGGCCCGTGAAGAAGGTATTTTCTGCGGCGTGTCGTCCGGGGGCGCGGTGGCCGGCATGTTGCGCTTGTCCCAGGAAGTGGAGAACGCGGTGATCGTCGCGATCATCTGTGACCGAGGCGACCGCTACCTGTCGACCGGCATCTTCGACGAACCCAACTGATGGCCAAGCACGAGAGAGGCCTGCGCTTCCAACCGACGGGCGGCAGCCGGGCCCCGCAAATCCCTGTGGGCAAGAAACAACGCCTGACCATCGAGCGCCTGGCCAATGACGGCAGGGGCATTGTGTTCTTTGAAGGCCGCACCTGGTTCGTGAATGGCGCGCTGGCCGGCGAAGAAGTTGAAGCGCGAGTGTTGGGGGCTCACGGCAAGATCGTCGAGGCGCGCACCGAGCGCGTGTTCAAGGCCAGCGAACTGCGCCGCCCGGCGCCGTGTGCCCATGTTGGCCGCTGCGGCGGTTGCAGCGTGCAGCATTTGCCCCACGGCGAACAACTTGCCCTGAAACAGCGCATGCTCGCCGAGCAACTGTCCCGTGTGGCCGGTGTCGAACCGCAAGAGTGGGCCGCACCGTTGAGTGGGACGGAGTTCGGCTACCGTCGCCGAGCCCGCGTCGCCGTGCGCTGGGATGCCAAGGCGAAACAGCTGGAAGTAGGTTTTCGCGCCGTGGCCAGCCAGGACATCGTCGCCATCGACGATTGCCCCGTGCTGGTACAGGCCTTGCAACCGATCATGCAGCGCCTGCCGAATATGTTGCGGCGCTTGAGCAAACCGCAGGCCTTGGGGCATGTGGAGTTGTTCAGCGGTACGTCGATCGCCGTGTTGCTGCGGCACATGGCGCCGTTATCGGAAGCGGATCTGCAGGTGTTGAAGGAATTCTGCGCCTTCCATGAAGCCCAATTGTGGCTGCATGGCGAGGGTCAACCTGAGCCGGTCGAAGTCGATTCAGTCTTGGGTTTTCGATTGGAACAGTGGGGGCTGGAGCTGGCATACCGACCTGGCGATTTTGTGCAGGTCAACGCCGGCGTCAACGAGGCTATGGTCGCCCAGGCCCTGGATTGGCTGGCGCCACAACCCGACGAACGGGTGCTGGACCTGTTTTGCGGCCTGGGCAACTTTGCCCTGCCACTGGCGCGCCAAGTGCGTGAAGTGGTGGCGGTGGAAGGCGTGCAGACCATGGTGGACCGCGCGGCCGTCAACGCTGTCAGCAACGATTTGCATAATGCGCAGTTTTTTCAGGCCGATTTGTCCCAGCCTTTGACTGACGCGGAATGGGCCAAACAGGGCTTTTCTGCGGTACTCTTGGACCCACCCCGTGATGGTGCCCTGGAGGTTGTGCGCAAGCTCGCGACCCTGGGAGCCAAGCGTCTGGTGTATGTGTCCTGCAACCCGGCCACGCTGGCGCGGGATACAGTTGAGTTGGTCAAGCAAGGCTACCGGCTAAAACGTGCCGGGATCCTCGACATGTTTCCGCAAACCGCGCATGTCGAGGCGATGGCGTTATTTGAAGCGGGCTAGGATGCCCGTTTAATCCGACCGGCCTGTCGTCTCCAGGGCCTGTGATCTGCCAGGGAGCAGTAGAAGGTCGGCGATGAATTCTGGCGCATCAAAGGTGCGTCGTAGGGAAGGTAAGCAAGATGGTACAGGTGAGAGCACACCAGCCGATCAACACCGACGGCAGTATCAATCTCGAGGCATGGCTGGATCATGCCATCAGTGTCGACCCGGCACTGGACCGTGAAGCCTTGAAAGCAGCCTGCGAGTTCGCTCGCGAGTCTGAGCAGCAAGACAATGCGGCCAAGAACCTGTGGGCAGAAGGCACTTCGAGCTTTCGCACCGGGTTGGAAATCGCCGAGATCCTCGCCGATCTCAAGCTGGACCAGGATTCACTGATCGCCGCCGTGCTCTATCGCGGCGTGCGTGAAGGGCACATCCCGTTGCCCACCGTCAGCCAGCGTTTCGGCGCGGTGGTGGCCAAATTGATCGACGGCGTGCTGCGCATGGCCGCCATCAGCGCCAGCCTCAGCCCGCGCCAGTCCATGGTGCTGGGCACCCAGGGCCAGGTCGAGAACCTGCGCAAGATGCTGGTGGCGATGGTCGACGACGTGCGTGTCGCCCTGATCAAGCTGGCCGAGCGTACCTGCGCGATCCGTGCGGTGAAGACTGCCGACGACGAGAAGCGCAACCGCGTTGCCCGCGAAGTCTTCGATATCTATGCGCCGCTGGCGCACCGCCTGGGTATCGGCCATATCAAGTGGGAGCTGGAGGACTTGTCCTTCCGCTACCTCGAACCCGATCAATACAAACAGATCGCCACGCTGCTGCACGAGCGGCGGCTGGACCGCGAGCGCTTCATTACCGACGTGATGGGCCAGTTGCGTTCCGAGTTGCAGGCCACCGGCGTCGATGCCGACATCAGCGGTCGTGCCAAGCACATCTATTCCATCTGGCGCAAAATGCAGCGCAAGGGCCTGGCCTTCAGCCAGATCTACGACGTACGGGCCGTGCGCGTGCTGGTACCGGAAATGCGCGACTGCTACACCGCGCTCGGTATTGTCCACACCTTGTGGCGGCACATTCCCAAGGAGTTTGACGACTACATCGCCAACCCCAAGGAAAACGGCTACCGCTCGTTGCACACCGCGGTGATCGGCCCCGAGGGCAAGGTGCTGGAAGTGCAGATCCGCACCCACGCCATGCACGAAGAGGCTGAACTGGGGGTGTGTGCGCACTGGCGCTACAAGGGCACCGACGTCAAGGCCGGGTCCAACCAGTACGAAGAGAAGATCTCCTGGCTGCGCCAAGTGCTGGAATGGCACGAAGAACTCGGCGATATCGGCGGCCTGGCCGAACAGCTGCGCGTGGATATCGAGCCTGACCGGGTCTACATCTTCACCCCGGACGGTCACGCCATCGACTTGCCCAAGGGTGCGACGCCGCTGGACTTTGCCTACCGTGTGCATACCGAGATCGGCCACAACTGCCGGGGCGCCAAGATCAACGGGCGCATCGTGCCGCTCAACTACAGCCTGCAGACCGGTGAACAGGTCGAGATCATCACCAGCAAGCACGGCACGCCGAGCCGCGACTGGCTGAACCCGAACCTGGGCTACATCACCACCTCGCGGGCGCGGGCGAAGATCGTCCACTGGTTCAAATTGCAGGCGCGCGACCAAAACGTCGCCGCCGGTAAAACCTTGCTTGAACGCGAACTGGGGCGCCTCGGTTTGCCCCAGGTAGACTTCGACAAGTTGGCCGAAAAAGCCAACATGAAGATCGCCGAAGACATGTTCGCCGCCCTTGGTGCCGGCGATCTGCGCCTGGCCCAACTGGTCAACCTGGCCCAGCAACTGGTCGAGCCGGAGCGCGGCAGCGAACAGCTGGAGCTGATCCCACGCAAGGCCACCGGCTACAAACCCGGCAAGCGCGGCGATATCCAGATCCAGGGCGTGGGCAACCTGATGACCCAAATCGCCGGCTGCTGCCAGCCGTTGCCGGGTGACGCCATCGTCGGCTACATCACCCAGGGCCGTGGCGTGAGCATTCACCGCCAGGACTGCGCCTCGGTGCTGCAACTGGGCGGCCGTGAGCCGGAGCGGATCATCCAGGTCAGCTGGGGCCCGGTGCCGGTGCTCACCTACCCGGTGGACATCATTATTCGCGCCTACGACCGTTCCGGCTTGCTGCGTGACGTGTCGCAAGTGCTGCTCAACGAGCGGATCAACGTGCTGGCGGTCAACACCCGCTCGAACAAAGAGGACAACACCGCGTTGATGTCCCTGACGATCGAGATTCCGGGGTTGGACGCATTGGGGCGGTTGCTGGGGCGGATTTCCCAGTTGCCGAACATCATTGAGACACGCCGTAACCGTACCCCATGAGTGAGTCGATGTATTCGCTGGAAGACCTGCTACACCTGATGAATCGCCTGCGGGACCCGCAATACGGGTGCCCGTGGGACATCAAGCAAACCTACGCGACCATCGTCCCGCACACCCTGGAAGAAGCCTATGAAGTGGCCGACGCCATCGAGCGCGGCGACTTCGATCACCTGCAAGGCGAGCTGGGCGACCTGCTGTTCCAGGTGGTGTATTACAGCCAGTTGGCGCGCGAAGAAGGGCGCTTCGAATTCGCCGGTGTGATCGACAGCATCACGCGCAAGCTGATCCGGCGTCATCCGCACGTGTTTCCTACCGGCGATCTGTATGCACCGCTGGATATCCCGCAGCTGAGTGAAGAACAGGTCAAGGAACGCTGGGAGCAGATCAAGGCCGAGGAGCGTGCGGAAAAATCCGATGCGCCGGAGCAGCTCTCCCTGCTGGACGATGTGCCCACGGCGCTGCCGTCCCTGTCTCGTGCCGCCAAATTGCAGAAGCGCGCCAGCCAGGTCGGCTTCGACTGGCCGTCGGCCCTGCCGGTGGTGGATAACGTGCGCGAAGAGCTGGATGAGGTGCTCGAAGCCATGGCCGACAACGATTCGGTGGCCATTGCCGATGAGGTCGGTGATCTGCTGTTCGCGGCGGTCAACCTGGCCCGTCACCTCAAGGTCGACCCGGAAACCGCGCTGCGTGGCGCCAATGCCAAGTTCGAACGACGCTTCCGATTTATCGAACAGGCATTGCGCGATACGCACCAATCCATAGAAGATTGCACCCTCGAAACGATGGACGCCCTGTGGGGCGAAGCCAAACGTCAGGAAAAGAATGTGTCCAGCTGCGGTTGAGCAGTTGCCTAAGTGAGTAAGCACCATGAGCCTTTCCCTTCGCGACCAGTTGCTCAAAGCAGGTCTGGTCAACCAAAAGCAGGCCAAGCAGGTCGGCAAAGAGAAACAGAAGCAGCAGCGCCTGGTCCACAAAGGCCAAATCGAGGCGGATGACACCCAGGCCCGCCTGGCGGCCGAGGCGCACGCCGAGAAGGTCAAGCGCGACCAGGAACTGAACCGCCAGCAGCAGGAAAAAGCCGAGGCCAAGGCCCGCACCGCCCAGGTCAAGCAACTGATCGAGACTTCGCGGCTGCCCAAGCTGACCACTGAGGACTACTACAACTTCGTGGATGACAAGAAGGTCAAGCGCCTGTCGGTCAACACCCTGATGCGCAACAAGCTGAGCAACGGCTCCCTGGCTATCGTGCACCACGGCGGCGGCTACGAGGTGATCCCGCGCGAGGCGGCGCTGAAGATCCAGGAGCGCGCACCGGAGCGTATCGTGCAGCTCAATATCCTGACGGAGAGCCAGGTGCCGGACGAGGATGATCCGTACGCGGCCTACCAGATCCCGGATGATCTAATGTGGTAAGTCTGTAAGCATGAAAAACCCCGCTCAAAAGGCGGGGTTTTTATTTGTAGGAGCGAGCTTGCTCGCTCCTACAGTATGGGGTTAACGACTTTCTGACTGGCGTCTCATCTCAAGGGCTTCGAGCTCGTTTTTATAATTATGAGCGTCGCTCTCGTTGTGAAACATGCCGACCAACAGGTCTTGTTGGTGTACATCCCAGATGTGAATCCCATGGCCCAGTGCTTCGTGGGACATATGTTCGTCGTCGCGTTCAGTTACTTTTACAGTCATCTGCTTGCTCCAATCTCTGGTGGATCTGCGGCAAGTCGTCGCAGGCCTTTGTTATATGATTTGTTAGCTTGCTAAGTAAACCGACTTTTCGCGCAACAATTCATTGCAGCAAATGCAACAGTCCTGCAGGCCGCGTAAATCGCGACATTGCGTCGCAGGGCGCTGAGTTTTATGACAAAAGTTTCATGTTCGCGTCAGGGTGGAACCCAATCGACAGGCGAAAAAAAGCCCCGCATTCGCGAGGCTCTTTGTTCCAGTTACCTATCAGCTACCTTTGACAGGCTTACCGTCAACGGTACCGTCCTGCAGCATGATGTTGTATTCCTTGCCATCGGTTTCCACCTGACGCAGGGCAACCAGGATGCCGCCCTGGTCCTTGGCAAACCACATCTGGGTGATGCGCTTGCTCTGAGTCGGGTCACGCACGCGCTCGACCTTGATCGCGTCGATGGAGCCCACCTTGGTCTGGACCTTTTCCGGGCCAATCACGCGGAAGTCGTAGGTGTCGACGTCGGTGCCTTCCACCACGTTGTAGCTCATGCTCTTCTTGCCGGCCGCCACATCGCGCTGCAGGGCCAACTGGTAGGTCGACTTGTCGAGCATACCGCTTTGCAGGGGCACGTTGACCGCGTCCTTGTTTTCAAAGCCGGTGACTTTCTTGGCGGTCTGGTCGAAGTCCAGGTTGATCTTCTTCGCCTTGCCCAGGCCACCGCGCTCGAAGGTGTAGCTCTTCGGTTGCAGGGCGTCCTTGTCAAACAGGATCACGCTGGTTTCGGTGAGGCTGGCGATCATCATGGAAGCCTTGAAGTTCAAGGTCCAGGTGCCGTCGCCATTCTTGGCCAGGCTGCGTTCAGCCGAGCCACTCATGGGCAACTGTTTCCAGTCGGCGGTGTAGCTGACGGAGAAAGGGTGAAGGTCTGCTGCTTGCACCGTTGGCAAGGCGAACAGCGCAAAAGCGAAGAGCAAAGCGCGACGCATAAAATCTCCTAGGTTCGAATCAAGTGGCCGCTGGCCGCGAGTAACTGACCGTCCAATAATGCACCCTGGTCGCCAAGAATCAACCGCCCCTCGGCAAACCAGCGCACCGCCAGCGGGTAAATCCTGTGTTCCTGGGTGTGAACCCGTTGCGCAAGCGTCTGCGCCGAGTCGTCAGACTCTACCGGAACCACTGCCTGTACGACCAGAGGCCCGCCATCGAGTTCCTCGGTGACAAAGTGCACGCTGCAGCCGTGCTCGCTGTCGCCGGCATCGAGCGCACGCTGGTGCGTGTGCATGCCTTTGTATTTGGGCAGCAGGGAAGGGTGGATATTGAGCAGGCGCCCTGCGTAATGCCGCACGAAGTCAGCGCTGAGGATGCGCATGAAACCGGCGAGTACCACGAGTTTGGGGTTGAAGGCGTCGATCAGTTCGATCAAGGCGCTGTCGAAGGCCTCGCGACCGTCGAAAGCCTTGTGATCCAGCGAGCGGGTGTCGATGCCCGCGTCCCTGGCGCGTTGCAGGCCGTAGGCGTCGCTGCGGTTGGAGATCACCGCAGCAATGCGCACCGGGCTGTCGCCGGTGCGCGTGCTGTCGATCAGGGCCTGCAAGTTACTGCCGGTGCCGGAAAGCAGCACCACGACATCACAGGTCTCAGGCATCAGTGAGCCTTGAGGTTCTTCAGTTCGACCTGGGCCGCGCCTTCGGCGGCAGTGGCGATCTGACCGATGACCCAAGGCTGCTCGCCAGCTTCACGCAGGACGTTCAGCGCGGTTTCAACGTGCTCTTGCGCCACGCAGATGACCATGCCTACGCCGCAGTTCAGCACGCGGTGCATCTCGGTTTCGTCGACGTTGCCTTTCTCTTGCAGCCAGTCGAATACTGCCGGACGCTGCCAGCTGGCCACGTCAACGATGGCCTGGGCGCCTTTTGGCAGCACGCGCGGGATGTTGTCCAGCAGGCCGCCGCCGGTGATGTGGGCCATGGCCTTGACGGCGCCAGTGTCCTTGATCAGCTTGAGCAGAGGCTTGACGTAGATGCGGGTCGGGGCCATCAGCAGGTCGGTCAGCGGCTTGCCGTCGAGTTGGGTGTTCTCGATCTCGGCGCCGGACACTTCGATGATCTTGCGGATCAGCGAGTAACCGTTGGAGTGCGGGCCGGAAGAAGGCAGGGCCAGCAGGGCGTCACCGGCGGCAACCTTGGAGCCGTCGATGATTTCGGCTTTTTCCACGACGCCGACGCAGAAGCCGGCCAGGTCGTAGTCTTCGCCTTCGTACATGCCTGGCATTTCAGCGGTTTCGCCGCCGACCAGGGAGCAACCCGACAGCTCGCAGCCAGCGCCGATACCGGTCACCACTTGTGCAGCGGTGTCCACGTTCAGCTTGCCGGTGGCGTAGTAGTCCAGGAAGAACAGCGGCTCTGCGCCGCACACCACCAGGTCATTGACGCACATGGCAACCAGGTCGATACCAATGGTGTCGTGCTTGTTCAGGTTCAGTGCCAGGCGCAGCTTGGTGCCCACGCCGTCGGTGCCGGACACCAGGACAGGCTGCTTGTAGCCGGCCGGGATTTCGCAGAGGGCGCCAAAACCGCCCAGGCCGCCCATGACTTCGGGGCGCGCAGTGCGCTTGGCGACGCTCTTGATGCGTTCGACCAATGCTTCACCGGCGTCGATGTCTACACCGGCGTCCTTGTAGCTCAGGGAGGGTTGCTTGCTCATGATCCAGGCCTTTAGGGGGGATTCAGGGGTAACGACCGAGCGGGCGGGGGCTTTTATAAAGGCCACGCCGTTGACGGTCTGCGAAGGCGCGCGATTTTATCAGGCTTGAGGGGCAGCGGCCATCCTCGGGCCGACGGGCAGGGGCATATGGCGTTAAAAAAATGCTAATCGAGTCTGCTTTGGCGCGTATTAAGGTATAGCCTTTACTGCGCTAGCGTTGTGACAGTACGAAAACTTACCAAGACCCTGTGAATGTTTTATCGGTCGCCGTGGTCACAGCCTTGGCAAACCGAGTTCACGCGGTCTGTTCCAGCCGCTAAATTTGTCGTTCGGGAATCTTCCATGCGTCTGTGTAAATTCTTCTTTGTAGGCTGCTTGTCGTTGGTCAGCCTGGCGAGTCATGCCGAAACCCTCAATGGCCTTTATCAAGTACTCGAACCCGTCAGCAGCCAGTCGCCCCAAGAGCGCGACCAGGCCACCCAGCGTGCAGTGCAGACCCTGGTGATCCGCCTGACCGGCGACGCCAAGGCCGCCGAGGGCCCAGGTTTGGCGGCCGTTCGTAAAGATCCGCAACAAATCATCAGCCAGTACGGCTACGACGCCGGCCCGCCGGAAAGCCTGCAAGTGGATTTCGACCCGGTAAGCACTGATCGCGTCCTGCGCGAAGCGGGCTTGTCGATCTGGGGCAGCAATCGGCCGTCGATCCTTGGCTGGTGGCTGAACGACTCCACCGAAGGCAGCAGCCTGGTGGGTGATGGCCAGACCGTCGCCCAGGCGCTGCGCCGTGCCGCGCAACACCGTGGCTTGCCGCTGCGCCTGCCGCTGGGCGACCTGGATGAGCAGGTGGTCGCCACCGCACCGAACCTGGAAAGTGCTGATGCCACGCCATTGCGCGCCGCCTCCGAGCGTTACGGCGCCGACGCTTTGCTGGCCGTGCATGCGCGCCAGGAAGGCAGCCAATGGCAAGCCAAATGGCGCCTGTGGCTGGGCGACAAGAGCGAGCAGGGCACCGTGCAAGGGGCCGACACCGGCGCTGTGGCCGACGCGGTGATGCTGGCGGTCAGCCAAAAGCTCGCGCCACGCTTTGCGGTCAAACCCGGCGTGAGCACCGAACAATTGCTGGAAGTGCAGGGCATGACCTTGGAGCGTTATGCCGCACTGGGTCATCTGCTGGAGCCGTTTGGCGGTCAGCCGCAGTTAGTCGATGGCAATCGCATCGTGTACCGCGTCAATGGCAGTGCCGATCAATTGCGTACCCAGTTGAGCCTGGCCAAATTGCAGGAGATTCCCGCAGGTGAAGCGCCGGTCCAGCAGCCTGTAGTAGACGGCACTCAGCCTGCGGTTGCTCCCGAACCTCAGGCGCAACTGCGTTTTCGTTGGTAGCAGTTTTCTTCTTTATATAGGTGGAGTGGTTTATGGCCGATACGCGTCGTTGGGTGTGGCTAGGCGGGATTGTCCTGCTGTGCGCGTTTGTGTTCCTGCTGCATTCGATCCTGACGCCGTTCCTGGTTGCGTTGCTGCTGGCCTATCTGTTCGATCCGGTGGTGGATCGCCTGGAAAAAGCCGGGTTGTCGCGAACCTGGGGCGTAGTGGCAGTGTTCGCCCTGTTTACCTTGATCATCACGGCGTTGGTGCTGGTGCTGGTGCCGATGTTGGCCAAGCAACTGTTCCGCCTGTATGAGCTGGCACCGCAGATGCTTGATTGGTTGCAGCACACAGCGATGCCGTGGGCGCAGGCGAAGTTGGGGTTGTCGGATGGCTTCTGGAAGTTCGACAAGGTCAAGGCGGCCATCAGCGAGCATATGGGGCAGACCACCGATATCGTCGGTGTGGTCCTCAGTCAGGCCACGGCGTCGAGCCTGGCGTTGATCGGCTGGCTGACCAACCTGGTGCTGATCCCGGTAGTGGCGTTCTACCTGCTGCGCGACTGGGACATCATGATGGCCAAGATTCGCAGCCTGCTGCCGCGTAATCGCGAAGAGCGCATCGTGTCTCTGGCCGAGGAGTGTCATGAAGTGCTTGGCGCCTTTGTGCGCGGCCAATTGCTGGTGATGCTGGCCCTGGGGATCATCTACGCCGCTGGCTTGATGGCCATCGGCCTGGAGCTGGGCCTGTTGATCGGCCTGATTGCCGGCCTTGCCGCAATCGTGCCGTATATGGGCTTTGTGATCGGTATCGGCGCGGCATTGGTGGCGGGGCTGTTCCAGTTTGGCGGCGACCTCTACCCGATGCTGGGGATTGTAGCGGTGTTCATGGTCGGCCAGGCCCTCGAAGGCATGGTGCTGACGCCGTTGCTGGTGGGTGATCGAATCGGCCTGCACCCGGTGGCAGTGATCTTTGCGATCCTGGCGGGCGGTGAACTGTTTGGCTTTACGGGTATCTTGCTGGCGCTGCCGGTGGCGGCGGTGATCATGGTACTGGTGCGCCATGTACACGATTTGTATAAGGATTCGGATGTGTACACGGGGGTTGAAGACCCCGATCTGTAATCCCTCTGCAACAAACCCGGCCCATGCCGGGTTTGTTGTTTCTGAAGCTGGGGCGTCAAACAATCTGCGTAAATCCAACAAGTTAACGCAAACCTTTGATTTTGCTTGGGGTCTGTTGCATTGTGCGCCCGGCGTCACGGGTATAAACTTTGCAAACTTTACACAGAGGCCACTAACGGTTCGTTTGGAGCCGTTCAGTCAGCATGAAACCGATTCAGCTGCCCTTGGGTGTGCGTCTGCGTGACGACGCCACCTTTATCAACTACTACCCAGGCGCCAATGCCGCTGCACTCGGCTATGTCGAGCGGCTCTGCGAAGCCGACGCCGGGTGGACCGAAAGCCTGATCTATCTGTGGGGCAAGCACGGCGTAGGGCGTACCCACCTGTTACAGGCCGCGTGCTTGCGTTTCGAGCAGATGGGCGAACCGGCGGTTTACCTGCCCTTGGCTGAGCTGATGGATCGCGGAATCGGCATCTTCGACCATCTTGAGCAGTACGAGTTGGTGTGCCTGGACGATCTGCAAGCCATCGCTGGCAAGGCAGAGTGGGAAGAGGCGCTTTTTCACTTATTCAACCGCTTGCGTGACAGTGGCCGGCGCCTGCTGATTGCCGCGTCCACCTCGCCGCGCGAGTTGCCGATCAAGCTGGCCGACCTCAAGTCGCGCATGACTCTGGCGCTGATCTTCCAAATGCGCCCGCTGTCCGACGAAGACAAATTGCGTGCCTTGCAACTGCGTGCATCCCGTCGCGGCCTGCACCTCACCGACGAAGTCGGGCATTTTATTCTCACCCGCGGTACGCGCAGCATGAGCGCGTTGTTCGACCTGCTCGAACAGCTCGATCAGGCTTCCTTGCAGGCCCAGCGCAAGCTGACGATTCCCTTCTTGAAAGAAACCTTGGGTTGGTAGCCAGCCAGCTGTTTTCACGGCTTTCGGCAAATTCCAGGCGCCAGAAAACCTGCGTTTGAGCCGGTTTGGCTACGCAAAAGGCAGATATAGGGTGTTAAGGGCTTAGATGTCATAGTCCAAACAAGAAGTCACATAGATCACGATTGAATTTGCAAATCGATGTGATAGAGGGCATAGTCTCGTCTTCTTTACATATCAGCCACGGTCGTGCCCATGCTAAATCGCTTCGCACCCCTCGTGCCCCTCGCACTCGTTACCCTGTTGTTTGGTTGCGCCTCCCACCCTCAACAGGTGGCAGAACAGCAAAAACCACAGGTTCAAAATCAGGCAAAATTCGTTGCTGCACAGTCTGCTTCTGTTTATGAAGAAGAGCTGGCAACGGAAAAAGAACTGGCCAATTTCTCCGGTAGCAAGCCTTACCAGCTCCCAGTTCTTGCCGACAGCATCCTCGAACGCGGCATGTCCCTGATCGGTACCCGTTACCGTTTCGGCGGCACCTCTGAAGCAGGTTTCGACTGCAGCGGTTTTATCGGCTACCTGTTTCGCGAAGAAGCGGGCATGAATCTGCCGCGCTCCACCCGCGAAATGATCAACGTGGATGCACCGTTGGTCGCGCGCAACAACCTCAAGCCGGGTGATCTGCTTTTCTTCAGTACAGCGGGTCGTGGTCGTGTAAGCCATGCCGGTATTTACCTGGGCGATAACCAGTTTATCCACTCCAGCAGCCGTCGCAGTGGCGGTGTCCGAGTCGACAACCTGGGTGATAGCTACTGGAGCAAAACTTTCATCGAAGCCAAGCGCGCACTCGCCATGGCCCCGACGACGGTTACCGCTAGCAAGTAAACTTAAAGTGATACTTGAAGTTTGACGTGTAAGCGCTAGAATCCCTGGACATTGTTGTAATCCGTTCGCGCGAGCTTTGCTTGCGCGTTCTGGTTTTCAGCGTTCGGCAGCGAAAGCCGCATCCAGACCAGGATTGTTCTGCCCATGTCGACCTCGGCCCGCCTGATCCTTATTCTTTGCGCCGCGCTGCTCAGCGCCTGCGCAAGTCGTCCACCGCCCGCGCCTGTAGCGGTTAAACCCAAGCCGGTGTTCAACTATTCCACCCAGAATTTCTCGCCTGCGGCTGAAGACGTACTCTTCCGCGCGCTGGGCCTGGTCGGCACGCCTTACCGTTGGGGCGGCAATACACCGGACTCCGGGTTTGATTGCAGCGGCCTGATCGGGTTTGTCTTCCGCGATGCTGCTGGCATCTCCCTGCCGCGTACCACCCGTGAACTGATCGTGATGCGCGCGCAGGATGTCAGCGAGCAAAATCTGCAGACTGGCGACTTGCTGTTCTTCGCCACAGGCGGCGGTTCACAGGTCAGTCACGCCGGCATCTACGTCGGTGAAGGCCGCTTTGTGCACGCGCCGCAAACCGGCGGTACGGTGAAGTTGGACACCTTGTCCAAGGCGTATTGGCAGAATGCCTACCTGAGCGCCAAGCGCGTATTACCGGGGAATCTGGCGCGGAATCCCTGAATTGGCAGAGATCCAAATGTGGGAGCGGGCTCGCTCGCGAATGCGGTCTGTCAGTTTGTTAATGTGCTGACTGACACACCGCATTCGCGAGCAAGCCCGCTCCCACATTGGTTTTGTGGTGGGTTTAATTGACGCTCCACCCCCAACCCACTAACCTTCGCCGCTTGTTCCAGGTGCTCTGTGACCCATGGGTCGACGGAGTGAAACAGGGAAGCCGGTGAGTGAGCGCACTTGTACACAGTGCTGCCGCGATTCCGGCGCTGCCCCCGCAACGGTAAATGAGTCAAGACGCTGCCTTTTGCCACTGTATCGCTCGCGATATGGGAAGGCGCAGCGTCGGTCTGCGTGTCTATAAGACGTGCGTCACTCATGAGCCCGGAGACCGGCCTGCAACATCCAACAGCATCACGGTGGGCGATGCTTGGCTGTCTGTTTTTTCTTTTTCCTGCCCGCCGTTTTTGTCCAGCCCCAACGGAGAGCTGCCATGACCGATTCCCCCGACCGCGACGAACGCCACCTGGCGCGCATGCTGCGCAAAAAAGCCGTGATCGATGAACGCATCGCCAATTCCCCGAACGAGTGCGGCCTGCTGCTGGTGTTGACCGGCAACGGCAAAGGCAAGAGCAGTTCCGCGTTCGGCATGCTGGCCCGGGCCATGGGCCACGGCATGCAGTGCGGCGTGGTGCAGTTCATCAAGGGGCGTAACAGCACCGGTGAAGAGTTGTTCTTCCGCCGCTTCCCGGAGCAAGTGCGTTTTCATGTCATGGGTGAAGGCTTCACCTGGGAAACCCAGGACCGCCAGCGCGATATCGCCGCTGCCGAAGCCGCCTGGGCGGTTTCCCGCGAGCTGCTGCAGGACCCTTCTATTGGTCTTGTCGTACTTGATGAGCTGAACATCGCCCTCAAGCACGGCTACCTCGACCTGGACCAGGTACTCAGCGACCTGCAAGCCCGCCCGCCGATGCAACACGTGGTGGTCACCGGCCGTGGCGCCAAGCCTGAGCTGATCGAAATGGGCGACACCGTCACCGAAATGGGCATGCTCAAGCACGCGTTCCAGGCCGGTATCAAGGCACAGAAGGGCGTCGAACTTTGAATCAGCCCCGTCATTGCCCGGCCGTCTTGATCGCCGCACCGGCGTCCGGCCAGGGCAAAACCACTGTCACCGCCGCGCTGGCCCGTTTGCACCGCAACCTGGGGCGCAAGGTGCGCGTGTTCAAATGTGGTCCGGATTTCCTTGACCCGATGATCCACGAACGCGCCAGCGGTGCGCCGGTGTATCAGTTGGACATGTGGATGGTGGGCGAGCAGGAAAGTCGCCGCTTGCTGTGGGAAGCGGCAGGGGAGGCGGACCTGATCCTGATCGAAGGCGTGATGGGCCTGTTTGACGGCACGCCGTCCAGCGCCGACCTGGCGCGACACTTCGGCGTGCCTGTCTTGGGCGTGATTGACGGCACCGCCATGGCCCAGACCTTTGGCGCGTTGGCCCTGGGCCTGGCGCGTTATCAGCCAGATTTGCCGTTCGCCGGCGTGCTGGCCAACCGCGTTGGCACCCTGCGCCATGCGCAATTGCTCGAAGGCAGCCTCACCGAAGGCCTGCGCTGGTACGGCGCGTTGTCTCGCGAGACCGGTATCGAACTGCCTAGCCGTCACTTGGGTCTGGTGCAGGCGAGCGAACTGAATGACCTCGATGTACGTCTCGATGCCGCCGCCCAAGCGCTGGGCAGCAGTTGCGAAGTCGCCTTGCCGCCGCCGGTCACTTTTGCCGCGCCTGAAGTGATCGACGCCGAGCCACTGCTTAATGGCGTGCGCATCGCCGTGGCCCGCGACGAAGCCTTCGCGTTCACCTATGGCGCCAGCCTTGACCTGTTGCGGGCAATGGGCGCCGAGCTGAAGTTTTTCTCGCCGATCCACGATCGGCAATTGCCTGACGCCGACAGCCTCTACCTGCCCGGTGGTTACCCGGAACTGCACCACCAGGCGCTGTCGGAAAATACCCCGATGCTCGACGCCATCCGCGCTCATCATGCCGCCGGTAAACCGCTGCTCGCCGAATGCGGCGGCATGCTCTACCTGCTGGACTCGCTGACCGATGTCGACGGCACTCGCGCCGAACTGGTGGGTTTGCTGCAAGGCGATGCGGTGATGCAGAAGAAACTCGCGGCCTTGGCGCTGCAAAATGTCGACTTGCCTGAAGGCACGCTGCGCGGCCATACCTATCACCATTCGCTGACCACCACCGAGTGGCAACCGATTGCACGTGGCCTGAGCCCCAATGGCGGGCGCGGCGCCGAGGCGGTTTATCGCCAGGGGCGAATGACGGCGTCCTACGTACATTTCTATTTCCCCTCGAATCCCCTGGCGGTGGCCGCATTGTTCGCGCCCGATCTTGTAGGAGCCGGCTTGCCGGCGATGAGGCCATGACCGACAACGCCTTTCCCGAGGCCGACCGCCAGGCTGTTTACCGCGCCATCGCCGAACGTCGTGACATGCGCCACTTCAGCGGCGGCACCGTCGCCCCCGAATTGCTCCACCGCCTGCTCCAGGCCGCGCACCAGGCACCCAGCGTCGGCCTGATGCAGCCCTGGCGTTTTATCCGCATCAGCGACCGCCAACTGCGTGGGCAGATTCAACAGTTGGTGGAAGAAGAGCGCGTACGTACCGCCGAAGCCTTGGGTGAGCGCTCCGATGAGTTCATGAAGCTCAAGGTCGAAGGCATCCACGACTGCGCCGAAGTGCTGGTGGCGGCCTTGATGGATGATCGCGAACGCCACATCTTTGGCCGGCGCACCTTGCCGGAAATGGACATGGCGTCATTGTCCTGTGCTATCCAGAATCTGTGGCTGGCGGCCCGAGTAGAAGGGCTGGGCATGGGCTGGGTCTCGCTGTTCGAACCCCAGGCCCTGGCCGATCTGCTGGGGTTGCCGCCCGGCGCGAAACCGTTGGCCGTGCTATGCCTGGGGCCGGTGGCCGAATTTTACCCGGCACCGATGTTGCAGCTCGAAGGCTGGACCGAGCCTCGGCCGCTGAGTGACATGGTGTACGAAAATGGGTGGGGAGTGAGTCAATGAGTGTGGCTTTGCTGTGTGTCGCTGCAGTCGCGCTGGATGCGCTGCTGGGCGAACCCAGGCGCTGGCATCCGCTGGTGGCGTTCGGCAATTTCGCCGGGCGCATCGAGCAACGTTTCAATACCGGTGGCCGCGGCTGGCGCAGCCATGGCGTGACTGCATGGTTTATCGCCGTGGTGCCGCTGACCCTGCTGGCGACCGCTTTATCGTGGGCACCTTACATCGGCTGGATATTGGAGATTCTGGCGCTGTATTGCGCCCTCGGCATGCGCAGCCTCGGCGAACATGTGATCCCAGTGGCCCAGGCCTTGCGCAGTGATGACCTCGAGGAAGCGCGCAAACGCGTCAGCTACTTGGTGAGCCGTCAGACCAGTGAACTGGACAGCACTGAAGTCGCCCGCGCCGCCACCGAGTCAGTGTTGGAAAACGGCAGCGATGCCGTGTTTGCTGCGATTTTCTGGTTTGTCGTCGCGGGCGTGCCGGGTGTGGTGCTTTACCGCCTCAGCAACACCCTCGATGCGATGTGGGGCTATCGCAACGAACGCTTCGAACGCTTCGGTTGGGCTGCGGCCAAGATCGACGACGTGCTGAACTACATTCCTGCACGCTTGGTGGCCTTGACCTACGCCGTACTGGGCAAGACGCGCCTGGCGCTCAAATGCTGGCGCACCCAAGGCCCGACTTGGGACAGCCCTAACGCTGGCCCGGTCATGGCGGCTGGTGCTGGCGCCCTGGGCGTGGAGTTGGGCGGTGCCGCGATCTATCACGGTGAAGTGCACCAGCGTCCGCAATTGGGCGAGGGCCCGGCGGCGGATGCCGATTCCATCGAGCGGGGCTGGCAACTGGTGCAGCGCGGCGTATGGTTGTGGCTGCTGATCCTATGCGCGGGGGCGCAATTCTATGCTTGAGCACGGTGGCCGGTTGCGCAAGGCGGCGATTCAATACGGAATAGCCGAGGCCGATTGGCTTGATCTGTCCAGCGGCCTCGCGCCCTGGCCCTGGCCGATCCCCGAGATCCCGCTGCGGGCCTGGGCGCGCCTGCCGGAAACCGACGATGGCCTGGAGCAGGCGGCCAGCGAATACTACGGCGCTGCGCACCTGTTGCCAGTGCCCGGTTCCCAGGCCGCCATCCAGTTGCTGCCTCGCCTGCGCCGCGCCGGCAAAGTCGGCGTGCTGTCGCCGTGTTATGCCGAGCACGCCGAAGCCTGGCGCCGCGCCGGCTATGTGGTGCGCGAAGTGCAGGAGCAGGAAGTCGACTTCTTTCTCGATGGCCTCGACGTGCTGGTGGTGGTCAACCCCAACAACCCCACCGGCCTGAGCCTGACCCCGCAACGCCTGCTGGACTGGCATTCGCGGCTGGCCCAGCGCGGCGGTTGGCTGGTGGTGGACGAAGCGTTCATGGACGTCACCCCTCAACTGAGCCTGGCGGGCCAGGCCCACCAGGTCGGCCTGATCGTGTTGCGCTCGTTCGGTAAGTTCTTCGGCCTGGCCGGGGTGCGACTGGGCTTTGTGTTGGCCGAGCGCAAGCTGCTCAAGTTGCTGGCCGAGCAGGTCGGCCCCTGGGCGGTCAGCGGACCGACGCGGGTGTTGGGCCAGGTGTGCTTGCGCGACACGGCCGGGCATGTGCGCCAGCGCACGCGTTGCATCGAGGCGGGCCAGCGTCTGTTTGCCTTGCTCGAGCGCCACGGCTTCCAACCCCAGGGCGGCTGCGCCTTGTTTCAATGGCTGATCACGCCCCACGCCGAACGTATGCACGAATTCATGGCCCAGCGCGGCATCTTGCTCCGGCTGTTTGTCCACGACAGCAGCCTGCGCTTTGGCCTGCCCGACACCGAGGCTGACTGGCTGCGCCTGGACCAAGCCCTGGTCGCCTATAAGGACGCCACATGAGTACGCTGATGGTGCAAGGCACCACCTCCGACGCCGGCAAAAGTACCTTGGTGACGGCGCTGTGCCGCTGGCTGGTGCGCCAGGGCGTGGCGGTGGCGCCGTTCAAGCCGCAGAACATGGCGCTCAACAGCGCCGTGACCGCCGAAGGCGGCGAAATCGGCCGCGCCCAGGCCGTGCAGGCTCAGGCCGCCCACCTGGCGCCGCACACCGACATGAATCCGGTGTTGCTCAAGCCAAACAGCGACACCGGCTCCCAAGTGATCATCCATGGTCGCGCCGTCACCACCATGAACGCGGTGGCCTATCACGATTACAAAGCCATCGCGATGCAGGCGGTGCTGGCCTCCCACGCACGCTTGAGCCAAGCCTACTCGGTGGTGATGGTGGAAGGCGCGGGCTCCCCGGCGGAGATCAACCTGCGCGCCAATGACATCGCCAACATGGGCTTCGCCGAAGCCGTGGATTGCCCGGTGTTGCTGATCGCCGATATCAATCGCGGCGGGGTGTTTGCCCATTTGGTCGGCACCCTGGAACTGCTGTCGCCCACGGAGCAGGCGCGGGTCAAAGGTTTCATCATCAACCGTTTTCGCGGTGACATCGCGCTGCTGCAGCCCGGCCTGGACTGGCTGGAAGCGCGCACCGGCAAGCCGGTGGTGGGCGTGTTGCCCTACGTGATGGACCTGCACCTGGAAGCCGAAGACGGTATTGATCAGCGCCAGATCGACAAGGCGGCCCAGGTACTCAAGGTGGTGGTGCCCGTGCTGCCGCGCATCAGCAACCACACGGATTTCGACCCGCTGCGCCTGCATCCCCAAGTGGATCTGCAATTTATTGGGCCTGGCCAGGCGATCCCGGCTGCCGACCTGATCATCCTCCCCGGCTCGAAAAGCGTGCGCAGCGACTTGGCCTATCTGCGCGCCAACGGCTGGGACACCGCCGTTGCGCGGCACTTGCGCTATGGCGGCAAGGTGCTGGGTATTTGTGGGGGGTTGCAGATGCTTGGCGAGCAGGTGCATGACCCGTTGGGCCTGGAAGGGGCTGCCGGTTCCAGCGATGGCCTGGGGTTGCTGGCGTTCAGCACCACGCTCGAAGAAGAGAAGCAGTTGCGCAATGTGCGTGGGCGTTTGGTGTTGGAGGATGCCGACGTCAGTGGTTATGAGATTCATGCGGGCGTGACGACGGGTGATGCGTTGTCGAATGCTGCTGTGGTCCTGGAAGACGGTCGCTGTGATGGCGCGCAAAGTGCCGATGGGCAAATTCTTGGGACCTACCTGCATGGTTTGTTTGAAAGCCCGGCGGCGTGTAGCGCCTTGCTGCGCTGGGCGGGTTTGCAGGATGTGCAGGACGTGGATTATCACGCGTTGCGGGAGCGCGATATCGAGCGTTTGGCGGACCTGGTGGAGAACCACTTGGATACCGAGTTGTTACGCAAGCTGTGTGGGGTTTGACGGTGAGTACGCGGTCCCAATGTGGGAGCGGGCTTGCTCGCGAAGGCGGCCTGATGGCCGATACATTTCAGCCAACCCAAGGTGCCATCCCATGCTTCAACTGATCCTCGGCGGCGCCCGCTCCGGTAAAAGCCGCCTTGCCGAAAAACTCGCCAGCGACAGTGGTTTGACCGTCACGTACATCGCCACCAGCCAACCGCTGGATGGTGAGATGAATGAACGCGTCGCCTTGCATCGCCAGCGTCGCCCCGAGCATTGGGGCCTCATCGAAGAACCCGTCGAACTGGCTCGCGTGCTGCGCGAAAACGCGGCACCTGCGCAGTGCCTGCTGGTGGACTGCCTGACCCTGTGGCTGACTAATCTGCTGATGCTCGAAGACCCGAATCGTCTGGCCGCTGAGCGCGATCAATTGCTGGAAACCCTGGCCACGCTGCCGGGTGAAATCATTTTTGTCAGCAACGAGACCGGTCTGGGTGTCGTGCCGCTGGGCGAATTGACTCGCCGCTATGTGGATGAAGCCGGTTGGCTGCATCAAGCCTTGGCCGAGCGCTGTCAGCGTGTTGTCCTGACGGTTGCCGGCCTGCCCCTGACTTTGAAAGGTACTGCGTTATGACTGACACATGGTGGTTCAACCCTTGTAAAGCGATCGACGTGCAAGCGTATGAACACGCTCTGGCACGCCAGCAGCAATTGACCAAGCCGGCCGGCTCCCTCGGCCAGCTGGAGGCGCTGGCGGTGCAATTGGCGGGCATGCAGGGCCAGGTCAAACCTTTGGTGGATCACGTGTGGATTGCCATCTTCGCCGGTGACCACGGCGTGGTCGCGGAAGGCGTGTCGGCGTTTCCTCAGGAAGTCACCGGGCAGATGCTGCTCAACTTTGTCAGCGGTGGTGCGGCCATCAGTGTGTTGGCGCGGCAGCTGGACGCACAGCTGGAAGTGGTCGACCTCGGCACGGTCACGCCGTCTCTGGACCTGCCCGGTGTGCGTCACCTGAATATCGGCGCGGGCACCGCCAATTTCGTCAACGGTCCGGCGATGACCGAGGCACAGGGGCAGCTCGCCCTGCAAGCCGGCCGCGACAGTGTGCGACGTGCATTGGCGAGCGGGGCGCAGCTGTTTATCGGCGGTGAGATGGGCATCGGCAACACCACCGCCGCCAGTGCGCTGGCGTGTGCTTTGCTCGATTGTCAGGTCAGTGATCTCACGGGGCCCGGTACGGGTTTGAATGCCCAAGGCGTCAGCCACAAGGTGGCCGTGATCGAGCGTGCCCTGGCGCTGCACGCCGGTCAGCGTGCTGATGCGTTGCAGACGCTGTTCAATCTGGGCGGCTTTGAAATTGCTGCGCTGGTGGGCGCATACCTGGCCTGCGCCCAGGACGGCATCGTGGTGCTGGTGGATGGCTTTATCTGTACCGTTGCGGCGCTGGTCGCGACACGCTTGAACCCGGCATGCCGTGAATGGCTGCTGTTCGGTCATCGCGGCGCCGAGCCGGGTCATCGCCATGTGTTGCAAAGCCTCGACGCGCAGCCGCTGCTGGAACTGGGCCTGCGCTTGGGCGAAGGCAGTGGCGCGGCGTTGGCGGTTCCGGTGGTGCGTCTGGCGTGTGCATTGCACGGGCAGATGGCGACCTTCGCCGAAGCCGCCGTGGCAGACCGCCCGGCATGACCCTGCGCCTGGACCTGCTGCGTCACGGCGAAACCGAACTGGGCGGCGGCCTGCGCGGCAGTCTGGATGATGCACTCACCGCCAACGGCTGGGCGCAGATGCGCGCGGCCGTGATGGAACAGGGGCCGTGGGACCGACTGGTCAGCTCGCCGCTGCAACGCTGCGCGCGGTTTGCCGAGGAGTTGGGGGCTCAACTGAAGCTGCCGGTGATCCTGGAAAAGGATCTGCAAGAGTTGCACTTCGGTGCCTGGGAAGGGCAGAGCGCGGCGGCCTTGATGGAGACCGACGCCGAAGGGCTTGGGTTGTTCTGGGCTGATCCCTACCGCTTTACGCCACCGGAGGGGGAGCCGGTCAGCGCTTTTTCCGACCGGGTCCTGGGCGCTGTCGCACGCTTGCATCAGGCCTATGCCGGTGAGCGTGTGTTGTTGATCAGTCATGGCGGTGTCATGCGTCTGCTACTGGCGCGAGCGCGTGGTTTGCCGAGGGAGCAATTGCTGAACGTCGAAGTGGGCCATGGCGGGTTGTTCAGTCTGTACGTCGCCGCTGACGGCGCCCTGAAGGAGGGGGTTTAGACATGTTGCCCTTCTGGATCGCCCTGCAGTTTCTCAGCAGTTTGCCGATTCGCTTGCCGGGTATGCCGCAGCCTCAGGAATTGGGGCGTTCACTGCTGTTTTATCCGGTCGTGGGTGTGTTGTTCGGTGTGCTGTTGTGGGGCTTGAATTCGGTATTGATGGGCGCGCCGTTGTTGCTGCATGCCGCACTGCTGCTGGCGGCCTGGGTGTTGCTCAGTGGTGGCCTGCACCTGGACGGATTGGCGGACAGCGCCGATGCCTGGCTCGGCGGTTTTGGCGACCGCGAGCGTACGCTGACAATCATGAAGGACCCACGTAGCGGGCCGATTGCCGTAGTCACCCTCGGGTTGGTGCTGCTGCTCAAGTTCACCGCGTTGGTAGCCTTGATTGAGCAACACAACGGCGCGGCACTGATCCTGGCGCCGCTGATCGGCCGCGCCTCGATGCTGGCACTGTTTCTCACCACGCGTTATGTGCGTGCCGGTGGATTGGGCCAGGCATTGTCGGATCATTTACCGAGAATTGTCGGTCAACAGGTACTGATCCTCAGTGGTCTGGCCTGCATCCTCATTGGCGGCTTCAGTGGCGGGATGGCTGTACTGCTCGCTGTGATCTGCTTCCTGGGGCTGCGCCAACTGATGGTCAATCGGCTGGGTGGCACCACGGGCGATACCGCAGGCGCCTTGCTGGAGCTGCTGGAAGTCGCGGTTCTGGTCGGCCTGGCGCTGTAACACTTTCTTGCATTTCCTTAATCGCGGGTATATACACCTTCCATGCTTGCCTCCCAATGTTTATGTACCAACCTGCGACGTGCCGCCCGTGGCGTCAGCAGGCATTACGACGGCGCCCTGGATGGCTTCGGGATCAACGTCGCCCAGTATTCTTTGCTGTGTAACTTGCAGCGCCTCGACCAGCCGAGCATTTCCAGCCTGGCAGAAGCCATGGGTCTGGATCGCAGCACCTTGGGGCGCAACCTGCGGGTGCTGGAAGGCGAGGGCCTGGTGCGGTTGGTGGAAGGCGATGACCTGCGCAACCGCCTGGTGATGTTGACCGAGGACGGTGTCGCACGACTGGCCGCAGCATTACCCGCCTGGGAAGCGGCGCAGCAGAAATTGATCGATCAACTCGGCGCGGAAAAACGCGAAACCTTGTTGGCCTTGCTGGACGAACTCGCCTGAGCGCGGATTTGTTCGAATACAAGCGGGTATATACCCGCGAGCGGAGAATAAGAAATGACCTCGATGTGGCGCACCAGTGGATGGATTCTTGTAGGGAGTGCGCTGATCCTGGCGTTGTCGTTGGGCGTGCGGCACGGTTTCGGCCTGTTCCTGGCACCGATGAGCAGCGAATTCGGCTGGGGCCGTGAGACCTTCGCCTTTGCCATCGCCTTGCAGAATCTGATCTGGGGCCTGGCGCAACCGTTCACCGGCGCCCTGGCTGACCGCTTTGGCGCGACTAAAGCGGTGTTCGTCGGCGGCGTCCTGTATGCGGCGGGCCTGGTGTTGATGGGCATGTCCGATTCGGCGTGGTCGTTGTCCTTAAGTGCCGGCTTGCTGATTGGTATCGGCCTGTCCGGCACCTCGTTCTCGGTGATTCTGGGTGTGGTCGGCCGGGCTGTGGCGCCGGAAAAACGCAGCATGGCGATGGGCATCGCGAGTGCTGCCGGTTCGTTCGGTCAGTTCGCCATGGTGCCGGGCACCTTGGGCTTGATCAGCTGGTTGGGCTGGTCTGCGGCACTGCTGGCACTGGGCCTGATGGTGGCGCTGATCCTGCCTCTGGTGAGCATGCTCAAGGACCGACCACTGGCGGTGGTGGCGGGTCAGCAAACCTTGCGCGAAGCCTTGAAGGAAGCCTGTTCCCATTCCGGTTTCTGGCTGTTGGCCTTCGGCTTTTTTGTCTGCGGTTTCCAGGTGGTGTTTATCGGCGTGCATTTGCCGGCCTACTTGGTGGATCAGCACTTGCCGGCCACCGTCGGGACCACGGTGCTGGCGCTGATTGGCCTATTCAATATTTTCGGCACCTACACCGCCGGCTGGCTCGGTGGGCGCATGTCCAAGCCGCGCTTGTTGACTGCTTTGTACCTGCTGCGTGCGGTGGTGATCGTGCTGTTCCTGTGGGCGCCGGTCACTGAAGTCACCGCTTATCTGTTTGGCATGGCGATGGGCTTCCTGTGGCTGTCTACCGTTCCGCTGACCAACGGCACCGTCGCCACATTGTTCGGTGTACGAAACCTCTCCATGCTCGGTGGGATCGTGTTCCTGTTCCACCAACTCGGTTCGTTCCTGGGTGGTTGGCTGGGAGGGGTGGTCTATGATCGAACCGGCAACTACGATTTGATCTGGCAGGTCGCGATCCTGCTGAGCCTGCTCGCCGCGGCCCTGAATTGGCCGGTACGCGAGCGGCCAGTGGCGCGATTGCAGGCGCAGATGGAGGCGGCATGAGCATAGCGATACGCGGGTTGATACTCGCCGCGGTGTTGTTCTTGATGTTGCTGGCCTGGTGGGGCTGGCAAAACGGCGGGCTGGCGTTGATGCAACTGGGTATGTCGATCTGTTAAGTTCGTGGTTTGACAACTTTCAAGGACACACGACATGCAGATGCGTTGGCTTGCTGTACCCGTCCTGATGGCTATTGGCAGCGTTGCGCTGGCTGCCAGCTGCCCGCCGCTGCTGGAAGGCCAATTGCCCAAGCTGCGCGCCAAGGAATCCATCGACCTGTGCCAGCGCTTTGCCGGCAAGCCCCTGATCATCGTCAACACCGCCAGCTTCTGCGGGTTCGCACCACAGTTCAAAGGCCTTGAAGCGTTGTACCAACGCTACAAGGGCCAAGGGCTCGAAGTGATCGGCGTGCCATCGGATGACTTCAAGCAGGAAGCCAAGACCGGCGAAGAAACCGCCAAGGTCTGCTACGTGAATTACGGCGTGACCTTCACCATGACCGAGCCACAGAAGGTCAAGGGGCCGGACGCGGTGCATCTATTCAAGGTGTTGGCGCAGCAGACCGACGCGCCGCCGAAGTGGAATTTCTACAAGTACGTGGTGGATCGGCAGGGCAAGGTGATCGCCAACTTTTCCAGCCTCACCAAGCCGGACAGTCCGGACATGATCAAGGCAGTGGAGGAGGCGATAGCGTCCAAGCCTTGATCGTCAGCCATTAAAAAGCCCCGCCTCCTTTGCAGGAGAGCGGGGCTTTTTTACACCCGTCTGGATCAGAAGGTGTAGGTCATGCCCAGGCCGAAACCGTTGGCGCTGTTTTGGTATTTGGCTTTGTAGTTCGACGGAAGGGAGGTGTTGTTGACCTTGACGTCTTCTTCCTTGAGGTAGGAGTAAGCCAGGTCGACGGTCATGTTATCCATCACTTTGTAGCCAAGACCCACGCTGAAGATCGTACGGTCGCCGGTAGGAATACGTGGCGAGCGATCTTTGTTGTTGGTTGGCGACTGGTCAAAGGTCAGGCCGGTGCGCAGCACTACCTGCTTGGTCAACTGATAGGACGTACCCACAGCGTAAGCCCAGGTGTCATGCCAGTTTTGCTCTTCGGTGATGTTGCTGATTCGGCTTGGTGCCAAGGCACCACCGTTTACGGCAGTCACGCCTTCGTTTTTGACGGTGATTTCTTTCAGGCGGCTCCAGCGTGTCCAGGTCGCACCGCCATACAGTTTCCATGCGTCAGTCAGGTCTTGCGTCACCGACAGATCATAGGATTCTGGGGTGTCGATTTTCAAGGAGGCATCGTAACGGTTATTACGCAGGGCCGTTTGAGTTTGGACCGGGCCGCTGACGGTGGTGTGCCCTTCCAGCTTGTACTTGACCTTCGAATGGTAGGTCAGGCCGACGCGGGTGGTGTCGGTCGCTTGGACCAATACGCCGAAGTTGAAGCCGAGCGCAGTATCGTCACCCTTGATCTTGACGTTGGTGTCGCCGAATGGGGCACCAATCACCAGTGTTTTATCCGACTCGAGCACACCGGAAATACGGTTGATCGTCGGACCAAAGCCAATGGATACTCGGTCGTTGAACGCATAGCTGACAGTTGGCTGGAAGGTCATGACCTTCACTTCGCTCTTGCTGCCGAACCCACGGCCCTGGAAGCCGCTTTCGTAGTCGGTCACCAGGCCGAACGGAGCATAAACGCCGAAGCCGATAGCCCACTGGTCATTGAGTTTGTTGGTGTAGAAACCAAATGGCACCGCGGTGAACGGAACCATGTCACCTTTGTTGGAGCCGCTTGGGCGGCCGCTTGCATCCTTGATATCGGTCGAAGCATCAATCGCAGCAACACCGCCTGTAATTTGCTGGCCATTCAGGCGAGCCATACCGGCCGGGTTACCGTAAACAGTGCTTGCATCATCGGCAGAAGAAGAGCGACCTGCGAAACCCGTACCCATCCCGCTGACGCTCTGTTCGTTCAGTGCAAAACCGCTTGCAAACAGTTGGGAGGATGCCATGGCAACGGCGAGGCTAAGTGTGGTCTTGAGCATTACTTTTTTCATTATTAGAACTCCGTGGTGATCACCGCTGCGGAAAGTAACAATAATTTTAAGATCGCGCTATAGGCTGTAATGTAGGAGATAGAGCGGTTTTGTAGGACAATCCGACCAAATTCCCGGGTTTTTGGCGAATCTTGCAAATTGCCCGGTCAGCAAGCCACGTGATTCAGGGGTGAAACACAGGTTTGCCAGGCTTGAGTGAAATCGCGCAGCCGTCCTTGTGGGTGAAAAATTTCTTTCCAGATACGTGCCATTGCCAGCACATCACCGGGCGGAGGCAGTGCGGGGGTGTGTTGTTCGACCAAAAGCCAGGCGATGGCCGTGGCGTAACGCAGGTTGACGGTGAGTTCCAGTTGCGGCGCGCTGAGGAAGGCGTGCTGGCTCGCGAGCCCACGTACCAGGCTGGCGCGCTCGGGGTCCAGCGCCAGGTAGTCATCCCACAAGGCGCGGTGGCGCGGTTCGGTGATGCTGTACAGGCCATGCCCACGGCGGTCGTGCAGTGCGGAACCGAGTTCCGACTGGCTGGCGGCAATGCCCAGCAGCAGAGACTCGGCCGTTGGGTTGTGGCGGCCCAGGTACATCAAGGTCGGCCGGATCACATAACGACACAATTCGCTGGCAGCGATACCCATACAAGCCTCAATCCGTGAAAGTGGTCGACGAAGCCTGAGAAGGTGTGGGGGCTTGGCAGCAGTGGATCGGATCTCAGGCTCGCCGGAAGCGGATCATGCCGCTTGAGTTGAAGTGTAGTGTCATATTTGTGATGTAAAGGACTGTTTTTAAAACATCTTCTTCATTTAGTTATAACGTTTATATCTATTTGAACTTAGTGCAAAAGCTCAATTGGCAAATTCCGGGCAATAAAAAACCCTGCTTTTTAAACAGGGTTTTTGTGTTTCAGCGACTCGGGTCGATCAGGCAGTCAGTGCCTGACGGGTACGCTCGATCACGGCCTGCAGCGGTTCTGCGCTGGAGTATTGATCGGGGTACAGGCGTTCGCTGTGACGAGCGATGCCGTGTTCGTTGACCAGGGTGAAGCTGAAGCAGCCTTTGCGAGCGGCCATGATCAGGCAGTTCATTGGAGCAAAAGCGTTGGTGAGGGTGCGAATGGCATCCTGAGTATGGATTTGAGCGTTCATATTATTGGTGTTCCTACAAATGACACAGATAAGAACCGTGCCGTATTAAAACGTTCCAGCGACGTTGACCACGATTGATCGAACGAAGAAACCGACTGGAACAAAGCAGCCAGTTTGAAGCGCTGATAAGTTAGGCGCGCTTGGGCTGGCAGGTAGGTACTTAGGAGGGCAGGCAACACAACAGGGGCAAAGGTTCTGGGCCCGGGGTGAAGATCCTGATCAATTTGCAGGTTGGTTCGGTCAGAGTATGGAAACTTCGCGCCACCCTTTGCTTCTTCAAAGGCAGTGTCGTCGCAAGTGATACCTGGAAACCATCGAGGTGGTCGATCCCGTGTTGGACAAGGGAGTTGTTCGACCAGAATTGACTTTCAGCTTGGTACTAACGCTGCGGATAGTAACGGATTGAAACCGGTAAGGGAAGTATGTCAGTCAAAAAACTTTCATCAGCCGCCCAGCAGGCCTCGATAGACCAGCACCGTAGTCGCTGCCGCCAGTGAACAGCCCAGCCCGTAGGCGGCAAGGGTCAGACGTAAGGATTGGCCGGTCTCGACCACTTTCATCACGTCGCCCATGTCGTTTATCCGCCCTTCGCCCAGTTCGATGCACAGGCTCACGGCAGTGAACGCCGCCGACAGCAGGATCGCAATGGCGAACAGCGCCCCATCCGGTGACGGCAGTGCTGCATTGATCCCCAAGGAAACGGCGCAGATCGCCAGCAGCAATACGGCGAATAACAGAATCCCTTTCATCAACCCACCCATTTTTGCGTTGTAGGTCGGGGAGTGTGGCGAGCCGGGAAAGATTTGAGAAGTCCCTGATTTGTCCCTGCGGTAACATTTTTGTAGCGAGTGGCTTCAAAAAACACCGGTGATATAACCATCGGATGGGTACTTGTGCACATTGGTTGCGGCGTGTGTAACCGCACTGTCAACTGCACTGCGAGGCCGCCATTTGCCTGCAATGAAAATTTAAGTCAATGAAAAATCTGGCTTTTTTTTATTGGTGAAAAAATCGTCAGTTTGACTGCGGCCCCCATTCCATGGGGCTTTGCGCGAGTTAAAGGAGGGTTGTCCACTGAGTTATCCACAGCTTCTGTGGATTGTCCCGAGCGCTTGCTCTAGAACGGGCGTGCAGAGTTTTTTCAGCTTTACCTGTGCGAAAAAAAGAGTAGAGTGGCGCGCCTTCCGTTCTGTCCCACAGTGCTTTATGAAGTTTCGCTCAGTATCACCTTCTGTTACCGACACTCCTCAAACTGTTACCGCCCCCAAGCGCTTCTCCTTGAAAGTTGCTTTGTGGTTGCTCGACAGTCCTCGCCTGGGCCACAACACCAACGTCAAGCATTTCGCCGGGCGTTTGCTCAAGCAGCCAGCCCGGGAAGGTGTGGTCGCTGCACAGAGCCGCCTGGGCCAACTGATGTGCCGCGAATGCGGGAATGCCCGCGACCGCCGCATCGGCCACGACCTGCTACGCCTGGCCGCCCGTGCCGGTGACCGCCGCGCCCAGCGCGAATTGGGCCAGGTCGAAGACTGAGCTGTCCTCAGGCCCTGTGCTCCGCTAACCTTGTTTTTTTTCGGTGATGGCAGACATGTCTATGGTTTTTGACTGGACCAGTATTGCCCTGGGCCTGGCTGGCGCTGCCGTGCCTTTACTGGCCGTGTGCTGGCAGCTCCAGCGACGGTTGACCGCACGCATGACTGGCTGGGAGTTGCTCGAGGAGCGTTTGGCCACTGCACAGCTGGCCCAGGAAGGCCTGGCCGCACAGCTGGATGCCAGCCGCGATGAAATCAGCGACTTGAGCCAGGCCAACGCCGCCAAGCAAGCCGATCTCGCAGCAGTACGCCGCGAGGTCGAGTTGCTGCAAATCGATCGTGACAACGCCCGCGATGCTGCCCACGCCTGGAACCTTGATCGCAGCGCCAAGGAAACCGAGCTGCGTCGCCTCGATGCATTGTCGGCCGCCTTGCGCGCCGAATTGCGTGAACAGCAGGACAGCCATCAACAACGCCTCACCGACCTGCAAGGCTCGCGCGATGAGCTACGTGCGCAATTCGCCGAGCTGGCCGGCAAGATCTTCGATGAGCGTGAACAGCGCTTCGCCGAAACCAGTCAGGAACGCCTGGGCCAATTGCTCGACCCGCTGAAGGAGCGCATCCAGTCCTTCGAAAAACGCGTGGAAGAAAGCTATCAGAACGAGGCGCGCGAGCGTTTTTCCCTGGCTAAAGAGCTGGAGCGCCTACAGCAACTCAACCTGCGTCTGTCGGACGAGGCGACCAACCTGACCCGCGCGCTCAAGGGCCAGAAAACCCAAGGTAACTGGGGAGAGCTGATCCTTGAACGGGTGCTGGAACATGCAGGCCTGGAGAAGGGCCGTGAATACCAGACCCAGGTCAGCCTCAAAGGCCCGGATGGCGAGCGGTTCCAGCCCGATGTATTGATCATGTTGCCCGGCGACAAGCAGGTGGTGGTGGACTCCAAGGTCAGTCTCACTGCGTATCAACAGTACGTTGCGGCGGAGGATGAAGTTATCGGCCAGGCGGCCCTGAAGCAGCATGTGCTATCGCTGCGAAACCACGTCAAAGGCTTGGCCGGTAAGGATTACAAACGCCTCGAAGGCTTGCACAGCCTGGATTTCGTGTTGCTGTTCGTGCCCATCGAGGCGGCGTTTTCTGCTGCATTGCAGGCCGAGCCCAACCTGTTCCAGGAAGCGTTTGACCGCCACATCGTGATCGTCAGCCCGACCACCTTGCTCGCGACCCTGCGCGTGATCGACAGCTTGTGGAAGCAGGAACGTCAGAGCCAGAACGCCCGGGAAATCGCCGAACGCGCCGGGTGGCTGTACGACAAGTTCGTACTGTTCATCCAGGACCTGGACGAAGTGGGCAACCGCTTGCAGCAGTTGGATAAGGCTTACAGCGCGGCGCGAAACAAGCTGACAGATGGACGCGGAAATCTGGTCAGCCGCACCGAGCAATTGCGCTTGCTGGGTGCTCGGGCGAGTAAAAGCCTGCCGGCTGATTTGCTGGAGCGGGCGATGACGGATTCAGATGGCGTGGCCCATCTGCCTGAATAAACGATCGCCTTTTGTAGGAGCGAGCTTGCTCGCGAAAAACGTCAACGATAACGCGGGCATTTTGAATGACCGTGTTGCCTGTGCGTTCTTCGCGAGCAAGCTCGCTCCTACAGAGGTAGGTGTCTGCTTAAAAGTGCCCGCAACGCTGCAGGCTTCACCGGCTTGGCCAGGTAATCCAACCCCGCCGCATGCACCTCGGCCACCATCTCCGGTCGGCCGTCGGCGCTGATCACCACGCCGGGAATCGGCTCGGCCAATTGTGCGCGCAACCAACCCATCAGCTCAGTGCCGGTTTCGCCATGGTCCAGGTGGTAGTCCACCAGTGCCAGTTGCGGGCGCACACCGTCGGCGAGCAACGCCGCGCATTGCGCCTGGTCGGTGGCGGTCCACACTTCACAGCCCCAGCGCGTCAACAGGCTGCGCATGCCGATCAGGATGCTCTCTTCATTATCCACACACAGCACTTGTGCACCGCTCAACGGCAGTCCGGTTTCCTGTGGCGTCTTGACCTGCGGGCTGGCCTGGTTGCGCGCTAACGGCACACGCACGCTGAACACGCTGCCTTTGCCTGGCCATGAACGCACGCTCAACCGATGGCCGAGCACCCGACACAAGCCGTCGGCGATTGCCAGGCCCAGCCCCAGGCCTTTCTCCGCGCGGGTCTGGTGGCTGTCCAGGCGCTTGAATTCTTCGAAGATCACCTTCTGTTTATCCAGCGGGATACCGGGGCCACGGTCCCACACTTCCAGGCACAGCTCGCCCTTGCGTCGGCGTACGCCAAGCAGCACTGGGCCGTCGGCATAACGGAAAGCGTTGGTGAGAAAATTCTGCAGGATGCGCCGCAGCAACTTGATGTCGCTGTCGACGCGCAAGTGACTGCCGCGCAGGCGGAAACGCAAGCCTTGCTCTTGGGCCAGCGCTTTAAACTCTGCGCCCAAGGTGTCGAACAGTTCGTTGAGTACAAACGGCTGGCGTTGCGGATTGATCTTGCCGTTTTCCAGGCGTGAGATATCCAGCAGGTCGCTGATCAGGTCTTCGGCAGAGCGCAGTGAGCTGTCCAGGTGCTGCACCAATTGCCGGGCTTCGCTGGACAGTCCGTCGTTCTGGTGGGAGAGGGCAGCGGAAAACAGCCGTGCGGCATTCAAGGGTTGCATCAGGTCATGGCTGACGGCCGCCAGGAAACGCGTCTTCGACTGGCTGGCGGACTCGGCCACGCCCTTGGCATCGGTGAGCGCCACATTGAGTTGCGACAGTTCATGGGTACGCTCGGTCACCCGTTGTTCCAAACCTTCGTTGGCCTCGGTGAGCGCCTGCTCGGCTTCGCGGAACGCGGTAATGTCGGTGAAACTCATAACAAAACCGCCCCCGGGCATCGGGTTGCCGATCAGCTCGATCACCCGACCATTGGGGAACAAGCGCTCGGAGGTGTGCGCACGGCCTTGGCGCATCCAATGCAGGCGTCGCGCCACATGCACTTCGGCCTCGCCCGGCCCGCACAGCCCGCGTTCGGCGTTGTAGCGGATGATGTCGGCAATCGGTCGGCCGACGCTGATCAGCCCGTCCGGGTAATTGAACAGCTCAAGATAACGCCGGTTCCAGGCCACCAGTTTGAGGGACTGGTCGACTACGCTGATGCCCTGGGTGATGTTCTCGATGGCGCCTTGTAGCAGCGCGCGGTTGAATTGCAGCACTTCCGACGCTTCGTCGGCGATGCGGACTACGTCTTCCAGCTGCATTTCCCGCCCTTCGATAGCAGCTTTTACGACGGCACGTGTCGAAGATGCCCCCAGCACGCCAGCCAATAGCCGCTCGGTGTGGGCGATCCAATCATTGTCGGCATTCTGGTTAGGGTTGAAGCCTTTGCCTTGGCGATAGGCGAAGCGGATAAAGCTTTGCTGGGCGCGCTCTTCACCGACAAAGCGCGCCGCCAGGCTGAGCAAGTCGCTGATTTGCACCGACAACATCGAGCGAGCGCTGGCGCGTTGGCTGATTTCCTGACCGATGAAACGTCCGGCTTGCCAGTGCTCGGAAACCCGCGTGCGCGACAGCATCGACACCCACACAAACAGCGTGAAGTTACCCGCCAGGGAGAACACGGTGCCCAAGGTCAACGACGTGACGGACAGGCCCAGCGGGTGGGAATGCATCCACGTCAGCCCAGGGAAAAGGCTGAGGGACCAGCCCAGGCTTTTCGCCGTCACCGGTAGGACCAAGGTGTAGAACCACAGGAAAGTACCGGCTGCCAGCCCGGCGAACACCCCGCGTCGGTTGGCCTGTTTCCAATACAGCGCACCGAGCATGGCCGGAGCCAGTTGGGTCACGGCGGCAAAGGCGATCTGGCCGATGGTCGCCAGGCTCGCGGTGGAGCCCAGCAAGCGATAGCTGACGTAGGCCAGCAACAGAATGATCACGATGCTCACCCGGCGTACCGACAGCATCCAGTGGCGGAACACTTCGAACGGCCGCTCGGCGCTGGAACGACGCAGCAGCCAGGGCAGCAGCATGTCGTTGGACACCATGGTCGACAAGGCGATGCTCGCCACGATGACCATGCCGGTGGCGGCTGATGCGCCACCGATAAATGCCAGCACGGCCAGCGCGGGATGAGCTTCGGCCATCGGCAGGCTGATCACGTAGGAGTCCGGCAGTACCGAGCTGGGCAGCATCATCTTGCCGCCCAAGGCGATCGGTACTACAAACAGTGCGGCAAGAATCAGATAGGCGGGAAACACCCACTTAGCCAGGCGCAGGTCCTGGGGGTCGATGTTCTCCACCACCGTGACGTGGAATTGCCGGGGCAGGCAGATGATCGCCATCATGGCCACGCCGGTCTGCACCACCATGGAGGGCCAGTTGACGGTCTCTTTCCAGTATTCCTCCAGCCGTGGCGCGAGCATGGCCTGGCTGAACAGGTCGCCGAAACCGTCGTACAGGCCGTAGGTCACAAACGCGCCGACCGCCAGAAACGCAAACAGCTTGACCAGCGATTCAAAGGCAATCGCCAGCACCATGCCACGGTGGTGTTCCGTGGCATCGAGATTGCGCGTACCAAACACAATGGTGAACAGCGCCAGCACTAGCGACACGATCAGCGCGGTGTCCTGGGCGCGGGTGCCCGTGGTGTCGGCCCCGGCACCGATCAGCAGGTTGACCCCCAGCACGATGCCTTTGAGTTGCAGGGCAATATAAGGCAGCACGCCGACCAGGCAGATCAGTGCAACCACCACGGCCAAGGATTGGGACTTGCCGTAGCGCGCGGCAATAAAGTCAGCAATGGAGGTGATGTTTTCCTGCTTGCTGATCAGAATCATCTTCTGCAGCACCCAAGGGGCCAGCACCAGCAACAGTACCGGTCCCAGGTAGATCGGTAAAAATGCCCACAGCTGCTCGGCAGCCTGACCTACAGCGCCGAAGAATGTCCAACTGGTGCAGTAAACAGCCAGCGACAGGCTGTACACCCAGGCGCGCATGCGCGGCGGCAATGGCGCGCGGCGGCGGTCACCGTAGAAGGCGATGGCAAACATAATGGCCATATAGGCCAGGGCAACGGCGGCGATCAGCCCGCTGGACAACGTCATGGTAACTCCGCACATAAGAACACCCAGGCATTCCAGGCCCGGTTGGACAGTCTCGCAGAATGCCTGGGGTTAGTCAGTGTCGACCAAGGTCGTGTGGGTTCTTATGTCGCAGGGTCTTTTGGCGCAGGATATAGATCGTCACCAGAACCGCGCTGGTCAGCATGAACCCGCGCGCCCACGGCAGTGGCACCAGGTAGCAGGACACGCCAATGCTCAACCACATCAAACCGATGGCGTAGACCTTGCCTTTGAGGGGAATGCCATTGCCATCCAGGTAGTCACGGATCCACGGCCCCAAGCGCGGGTGTTGCACCAGCCAATGGTAGAAACGCGGGGAGCTACGGGCGAAGCAGGCGGCGGCGAGTAGCAGGAAGGGCGTAGTCGGCAATACCGGTAGGAAAATGCCGATCACCCCCAACGCTACACTGAGCCAGCCGATGGCCAGGAGCAGGTAGCGCAGGAGCAGAGAGCGATTGCCCATGGGTGTCACGGGCAAGCGACTCAGTGGTGACGTGGCTTGAGGATCGCCGGTTTTTCGTCAGGTGCGTTGCAAAGCAGGTACAGCGCGGTCAGGGCTTCCGGGATCTGAACGATCATGTCGTCCATCAGGTTGGCGTCGGCAGCGATGTCGGCGAACTCAGGCTGGTCGTCGAACAAGCCCGAACCGACCATGATCGGCAGCAGCATTTCGCTGACTTCTTCCTCGGCGGTTTCAAACCAGGCGGCTTCGCGCAGGAACACGCCTTCCATGAAGCCGATGCACCAGCCGCGCAGGTCGGAATCATCCGGTTCTTCGCCCAGGTCCAGTTCGCATGGCAGCTCGAATTCCTCGTCGGAGGCCAGTTGGCGACCGATGTGGGCCTTGAGGGCCAGCAGGGTGGATTCGATTTCTTCGCGTTGGGCAGCATCGGCGTAGTGCGGCTCTTCGGCGAACAGTGCATCGATCCATTCACGGTCGGGGACGACGTCGGAGCAGATCGACAGGGCGGTCAGGTAGCCGTGGGCGGCCACGTAGTCCAGCGCCTCGTCATGCAGCTCATCGGCGTCGAGGAAGGCTTGCAGGCGGGTTAGTTGCTCAGCGAAGGACATTGAAGGACTACCTTGGGAATAAACGATGCTGAATTCTAGGCTTTCTTGAGCGCACAGGCCAGCCGCACTGCATATTTGCCAGGTTTTAGATAGCGCCCGCTATTCGTCAGTGGCGCCCTTTGGCGGGTAACGCTCGGGTATACTGCCGCGTTTTGTGATGCCCTTGCAGGCCAAGCCCAGTGCGCGAAAACTTCGCTTACGGATTATTTCCCGTGAAAGCGGTTTTTTTCGGCCAGCCTGTACAGAGGGATTTCGGCACTATTTTGGAGTTTTACATGCTCGAGCAGGCACAACGCGTCCTCAAGGACATCTTCGGCTACGACAGTTTTCGTGGCCGCCAGGGTGCGATCATTGAGCGCGTGGCCAGTGGCGGTGACGCACTGGTACTGATGCCTACCGGCGGCGGTAAATCGTTGTGCTTCCAGGTGCCGGCGCTGTTGCGCAATGGCCTGGCCGTGGTGGTGTCGCCTTTGATTGCATTGATGGACGACCAGGTGGCAACCCTGGAAGAGCTGGGTGTCGCCGCCGCATCGTTGAACTCCACCCTCAGTGCCGAACAGCAGCGTGACCTCGCCGCTCGCATCAAGCGCGGTGAAGTGAAGATGCTGTACCTGGCGCCCGAGCGTCTGGTGCAGCCGCGCATGCTGGCGTTTTTACAGAGCCTGGAAATCGCCCTGTTCGCCATCGATGAAGCCCATTGCGTCTCCCAATGGGGTCATGACTTCCGCCGCGAGTATTTGCAGCTCGGCCAATTGGCGGAGCTGTTTCCCGATGTGCCGCGTATTGCGCTGACCGCCACTGCCGACAAGCGTACCCGCGAAGAAATCGTCGAGCGCCTGCACCTGCAGAACGCCGAGCGCTTCCTGTCGAGCTTCGACCGACCGAACATTTTCTACCGCATCGTGCCCAAGGAGCAGCCGCGCAAACAGTTGCTGGCGTTCCTTTCCGAGCGACGCAGCGATGCGGGCATCGTCTATTGCCTGTCGCGCAAGAAGGTCGATGAAGTGGCTGCGTTTCTCTGCGAGCAAGGCTACCCGGCGCTGCCCTATCACGCCGGCCTGCCCAACGACACGCGTTCGGCTCACCAGAAGCGCTTCCTCAACGAGGAAGGCCTGATCATGGTCGCCACCATCGCGTTCGGCATGGGCATCGACAAATCCAACGTGCGCTTCGTTGCGCACATGGACCTGCCCAAATCCCTTGAGGCGTACTACCAGGAAACCGGGCGTGCCGGCCGTGACGGTTTGCCGGCGGATGCGTGGATGGTCTACGGCCTGCAAGACGTGGTGATGCTTAAGCAGATGTTGCAGAACTCCGAGGGCGACGAGCGCCACAAGCGCCTGGAGCAGCACAAACTCGACGCCATGCTCTCGCTGTGCGAAGAGACTCGCTGCCGCCGCCAGACCTTGCTGGCGTATTTCGACGAAGACATGCCCGAACCCTGTGGCCACTGTGATAACTGCACCGACGGCGTGCAGACCTGGGACGCCACCGAGCCGGCGCGCCAGGGTTTGTCCGCCATCTATCGCACCGGCCAGCGTTATGGCGTCGGTCACTTGGTGGATGTGTTGCTGGGCAAGGACAACGAGAAAGTACGCAGCTTCGGCCATGAAAAACTCTCGGTCTACGGCGTCGGCAAGGCCCGCGCCGAAGGCGAGTGGCGCTCGCTGTTCCGGCAGATGGTGGCGCGCGGCCTGGTGGATATCGACATCGAAGGGTACGGCGGCCTCCGCTTGAACGACAGTTGTCGTCCGCTGCTCAAGGGGGAAGTGACGCTGGAGCTGCGCCGCGACCTCAAGCCGCAGACCACCGCCAAGACCAGCACCAGCCAGGCCAGTCAGCTTGTACGTGGCGAAGAACGCGAACAGTGGGAAGCCCTGCGCACCCTGCGCCGCAAACTGGCCCAGGAACACAGCGTGCCGCCGTACGTTATTTTCCCCGACTCGACGCTGTTGGAGATGTTGCGCGAGCAACCTACGACTATGTCGGAAATGGCCAGGGTCAGCGGCGTCGGTGCACGCAAGCTGGAGCGCTACGGCCAGGCGTTCCTCGAAGTGCTCGGCGGCCAGGCCGAAGCACCGAAGGAAGTCGCCGATATTCGCCACGAACTAATCAGCCTGGCACGCGCTGGCATGACCCCGATCCAGATCGCCGGCCAGTTGCAATGCTCGGAGAAGAACGTCTACACCTTGCTTGCCGAATCCATTGGCAAGCAGCAGTTGTCGTTGGAGCAGGCGCTTGATTTGCCAGAGGATCTGCTCGGCGAAATCCAGGATGCGTTCCTGGACGGAGAGGGCGAATTGCCACCTGTTGCGGAGATTGCACCGCTGTTTACGGGGCGTGTTCCTGAAGGTGTCTTGTACTGCGTGCGGGCGGCTTTGCAGTCTGAATTCGAGATTTAGTGCGCCAATTACGACAATGTAACGAATCAGTACATAGCAACTCTTGCCTATGGGCAAAGCTCATGCTTAGCTGACTAATAATTAGCCACACTTTATTTTCAGTCTTAAACATGAGTTTTTTATGCCGTTAACCGATCAACACCGATTTGGCATGCAACTGGCGCAAATGTCCCGTGGTTGGCGCGCCGAGCTGGATCGCCGGCTGGCGGGGCTTGGCCTGTCCCAGGCGCGCTGGCTGGTGCTGCTGCACCTCGCTCGTTTTGAAGAAGCACCCACCCAGCGTGAGCTGGCGCAAAGCGTCGGCGTCGAAGGGCCAACCCTGGCCCGCCTGCTGGACAGCCTTGAAGGCCAGGGCCTGGTGCAACGCCAGGCCGTGGTGGAAGACCGCCGTGCCAAGCGCATCCTGCTGTGCGATACCGCCCGGCCGCTGATCGAACAAATCGAAACTATCGCTACCGCGCTACGGCATGAGCTGTTCGTGGGAGTGGATGAAGCTGATTTGAGCGTGTGCATGCGCGTGCATGGGCACATCCTGGCGAATCTGGAGAAATCCTGAGGAATACCCGGCGCGCTGCTTGCTGTGGCATGCGGGCTTTGTCTGGTGAGCGGGCTGTTGTGGTGAGCGGGCTTGCCCCGCGCTGGGGCGCGAAGTGGCCCCAAAAACAGGCGACTAATTTCTCACGGAAAAAACGCGGTGACCGCAATGGGGCTGCTTCGCAGCCCAGCGCGGGGCAAGCCCGCTCACCACATCAAGCGCGTTTAGCCGTCGGGTTCAGCGTCAGACGTTTAGAACGTCTGCCCCAGGTTCAGGTACACCGCCTTCTGGTTGTCATCGTTGAACCCATAACTGAAATTCAGCGGCCCCAACGGTGTATCAAAGCCCAGGAAAATACTCGCCGCGTTGATGTAGCCGCTGTCGAATTCATTGTCGTTGTTCCACGCCCGGCCGCGTTCCAGTGACGCACCCAGGTACAGCGGGAAATCCAGCGGCAGGTACGAACGCGGTGTGAGCCTGCGGTAGTACACCGCGCGCATCAGGCTGATGTTCTGCCCCGAGATCGCGTCCTGGCGAAAGCCCGACAACTGCCGCGCACCGCCCAGCAGGAAGCTGGAAATCACCACGTCCGAATCATCCAGGGTGCGCCCGTAGCGCCCGCCCAGTACCAAGGTGTCCGGGCCGCGGCTCATGGCTTTGTCGAGCTTGAACTCCCACTGGCGGTAGCGCTGGTCCGAGCCCAGGCCGGGTTCGAACTCGCGGTAGGCCAGGCCGATGTCTTCGCCGGTGTGGGGGAAGTACACGTTGTCCAGGGAATCGAAGGAGTACTTCAGTTCATAGAAGCCTTCGCTGAAACTCACGCTGGGCAAATCCCTGTCACCGATGCGCACATCCGCCTTGCCCCAGGCTTCGCCGACGCCGAAGCGGATCTCGCCGCTGTTGCCGATCTGCCGTCCGACGTTCAAGCCGAAACCGTAGCGTTCCAGGCGATATTCGGAGATGGGGTCGTTGTCCAGGATTAGCTCGACGTTCTGTGCCTGGGCGCTGATGTACGGCGCGACAAAGTAACGCGAGCCGGTGTCCATCGGCTGATAGAACTCGCTGTACAGCTCTTGGCGATCACCTATCTGCACCCGCGTCAGCCATTCGGCACCGAGGCGGTTGATACCGTTCATGCGGTAGCTGGCGCCGAGGTTGAAGGCGCTGTCGCCACGCATGTCATCTGACAGGTTCAGGCCGAGGCGCAGGTAGTCGGTGCCGCTGCGTTTGCCGCGCGCGCTGATGACCAAGGTATTGTCCTGGCCCTTTTTCACCACGCGGTATTGCACCTGCTCGAAGTAATCCAGGCCGTACAAGGTGCCCATGTCCGATTGCAGGCGGCCCAGGTTCAGCGGCTCGCCCAGGGGCTGGCGGATGTAGTAGCGGATCACGTCGTCGCTGACTTTCGAGTCGTTTTCCACGTTGATGGCGGTGATGACCGGCGTGCGTTCGCCGGGTGTGCGGGCGGCTACCAGTTGCGGGTCGATCGGCTCTGCGGGGCGCAGGTGGGCCAGGCGCGCGTCGAGGGCGCGGGTGGCGCGGTAACCGGCATCGATCATGTCCTTGGCGCGGCCGAAATCAGTTACGCCATAGGCGGCTAGGGGCGGCTGGATCAGCACGTCCTTGGGGTGCAGGTCTTTGAGCTGCTCTTCGGAGTTGCGCCGGGTCATCAGGGTGATCGATTGGTTGAGCACGTCCACCACCGTCGCCAGTTGTTTGCGTGAACGCAGCGGGGTGCCGATGTCGACGACGATAGCGATATCCACGCCCATTTCCCGCGCCACATCCAGCGGGATGTTATCGGTCATGCCGCCGTCCACCAGCAACCGGCCGTCCAGCTCCACTGGCGCGAAGACCGCCGGGATCGACATGCTGGCGCGGATCACTTGGGGCAGATGACCCTTGCGGAACACCACTTTCTCGCCGGTGGTGATATCGGTCGCCACCGCGCGAAAGGGGATCGGCAGCTTGTCGAAGTTACGCGTGTTGCTGCTGTGGGCGAACATGCTTTCCAGCAGCAACGCCAGGTTCTGGCCTTGGATTACGCCCAGTGGCAGGCCCAGGCTGCCATCGTCGCGAAAGCTGAGTTTCTGTTTGACCAGGAAATCCCGGTCATCCTGCTTACGCCGGAACGGCACGTCTTCCCGAGGCGGTGCGTCGGACAGTGCCTGTTGCCAGTCGATGCTCAGCGCCAGTTTTTCCAACTCATCGATCTTGTAGCCCGAGGCGTACAGCCCGCCAATCACCGCGCCCATGCTGGTGCCGGCAATCGCATCGATCTGTATACCTTGCTCCTCCAGCGCCTTGAGCACGCCGATATGCGCCAGCCCGCGGGCGGCACCGCCAGACAGCACAAGGCCGATTTTCGGGCGTGACGGTTCAACGGCGTCGGCGAAAAGGGGGAGCAGGCACAGAAACAGGCAGGACAGCAGGCGGCGCATCATGAATCTCGAGGCTGGGCGATAAAGGCCGCTATTATAGCCACTCGATCCGCCGAGCCCGTTACGCCTGGAGCCTCTCAAATTATGTCTTCGATCAAACCCGAGATCGTCATCACCTATTGCACCCAGTGCCAGTGGCTACTGCGCGCCGCGTGGTTGGCGCAGGAACTGCTGAGCACGTTTGCCGATGATTTGGGCAAAGTGGCGCTGGAACCGGCCACCGGCGGCGCGTTTCGTATCACGTGTGATGGCGTGCAGATTTGGGAGCGCAAGGCGGACGGCGGTTTTCCCGAGGCCAAGGTGCTCAAGCAGCGCGTACGCGACCAGATCGACCCGCAGCGTGACCTGGGGCATAACGATCGCACCCAGTGAAAGTCACCGCCCCGTGGGGCGGTGACACGGTGGTTATTTGGCCGCCATCTTTTGCTTGATAAAGCCAATCACCCACGTCAGTACCAGCCCGCCGACACCACCGCCGACAACGTTGCTGCCCACTGCCGCCACATCCAGGGCTTCGCCGCCCGAGGTGCCCGTGAGTGCCGCGACGACTTGGCCGAGCACCAGCCCGCCGACACCGCCGATCAGGGTATTGAGCCCGGTCCCGAGGCTCTGTTTGGTCATGCCGGCAATGTTGCCGCCGACGGCGCCGCTGATGATCTGCACTAACAAATTGATGAGCATTTCCATGGTAAAGCTCCCGCATCGCGTTGAGGTTGTGACCACTCGCGTGCAGCAACTTCAGAAAATACCCAGGCTGTCATCGAGCTGTCGGTTATCCGTAGAACGACTGCAGACTGTTGCGGATATTCAAAGTATAGATCAGGCCGTCGCCGCAGGCTGTTTGGCCTGGCTGGCACCGCCCATCAACCCGGAAAGCACGATTGCGACGATGATCAACACGCCGCCCAACAGCATGCGCAACGTCGGGGTTTCGGCAAACAGCAGCCAGGCCGCGGTGATGCCGTAGACCGGTTCCATGGCAAACACCACCGAAGCGGTGCGCGCCTTGATCACCGCGAGGCTTGCGACAAACAGGCTGTGGGCCAGACCCGTGCAGAACACCCCGAGCAAACCGATCCACAGCCAGTCAAATGCTCGCACCTCTGTCAGACCGGGCGCCGCCACGGGCAACAGGCACACGGCGACCACCACGTTCTGGCACAGCGCTGCCTGCACCGCCGGGATACGTCCGGAACTGGCGCGGTTGTTCAGTGACAGCAGGGAAAACAGCAACCCCGAGGCGATCCCCCAGAGCAATCCGCCAGTGGCCTCGCTGGCAAGGTTGAAGTCGGGGGTAACCAACACCAGGCCGACGCTGACCAGTACGACCAGCACCACTTCGTTGGCGCGAATGCGTTCGCGGAAAATCAGCCCTTCGAGGATCACGGTAAAGGCCGGAAATGCGGTGAAGCCCAAGGTTGCAACCGCCACGCCGGCTACTTTCACGGCAATGAAGAAGGTCACCCAGTGCGCTGCCAGCAACACGCCGCTGATCAGCAGCCGGCGCCAGTCGCGCAGTTCCAGGGTTTTCCAGGCGGTGCTGCTGGCGAACCGTGCGAATACCGCCAGTGCTACTACGGCAAACACGGCGCGACCAAAGACGATGATGGCCGGGGAGGCGGCCGCCAGTTTGCCGAATACGCCGGTGAGGCCAAACATCAATGCGCCGATATGCAGGGCGCCGAGGGCTGAACGGGGAGTCATTGCGATCCTTGAGTCATGGGGGTGACAGAAACGCAGTCTAGTGGGGCGCCCGCGTGGGTGTCTGTCGCCCGGCTCGCGGTGTTTATCGCGAAACTCTTCCTACGGGTTGCGACGCAAAGCGCCCGGCGAGGCGCCAAACTCTCGCAGCATCGCGGCGGCGAAGGCGCTTTGCGAGGCGTAACCGACGCGATCGGCAATTTCACCGATGGGCAGAGGTGTCTTGCGCAACAGGTCCAAGGCCATGTGCAGGCGACGGCTGCGGATGTAGTCCATCGGTGTTTGCCCGCATTCCGCCATAAAGCGTGCGTGCAGGCGTGCCACCGACAGATCGGCGATACGCGCCAGGTCGGCCACCTGCAGTGGGTGCGCAACATGCCGTTCGATATGTGCATTGAACGCCGCATACGGAAGGCGCCGGCCTGGTAGGGGTTGGTCCAGCGGATGATTCAGGCTGGCCAGCAACAGCACCGCGCCTTGCTGCACGATCAACGGGTCATGCACCGGGCTGTGCGCCAGCCATTGCACTAGCTGGCTTTGCCGCGAGTCCAAAGTCAGCCGCGCGGGCTGATCGAGCAGGCGACGACTGGCATCGGCATGCTCGCCCAACGATTGCAGCACCCAATGCTCAGTGGGCACATCCAGCACCAGGCAGCGGCTACCATCGCGACTGCCGCACGCATGGTGGGCGGAGAAGGGCAGCACCATCACGCTGCTTTCGCGCACTTGGCTGCCACGGCCGTCCACTTCCAGGTCCAGGTGCCCGGACAGGCCGAATACCAGCTGCGCATGGTCATGGCTGTGGGCGAGGGGCGCTTCGACGTAGTGGCGTAGGGCGAGGGTGGGTCCCATTGCGGTCTCCTGGGCGGCAAGCTGGCAGTCTACAACGGTTTGCGGGCCCTGAGCGCTGTCATCAGACTGACGCACAGTTGTCATGGGCTATTAATCGCCAGGGCGCAAGCTCGCGAAAACACCGTCGAGGGATGCCCATGACCAGTGCCGAGTTCGCCAAGCCCAGCCGCAAGCAACGGGTTCGTACCCTGTGGATTTCCGATGTGCACCTGGGCACCCGGGATTGCCAGGCCGAACATTTATCGCAGTTCCTCAAGGGCTATCACGCGGACAAGGTCTACCTGGTCGGTGACATCATCGACGGCTGGAAACTGCGTGGCGGCATGTATTGGCCCCAGGCCCATACCAACGTGATCCGCCGTCTGCTGACCATGGCCAAGCGCGGCACCGAGGTGATCTATGTCACCGGCAACCATGACGAGTTCCTGCGCCGTTATTCCAAGTTGATCCTGGGCAATATCCAACTGGTGGACGAAGCGGTGCACGTGACTGCCGATGGCCGGCATCTGTTGGTGATTCATGGCGATCAGTTCGACGTGATCACCCGCTACCACCGCTGGCTGGCGTTCCTCGGTGACTCGGCCTACGAGTTCACCCTCACGCTGAACCGCTGGCTGAACCACTGGCGTGCGCGCTACGGCTATGGCTACTGGTCGCTGTCGGCGTACCTCAAGCACAAAGTCAAGACGGCCGTGAACTTCATCAGCGATTTCGAAGAAGCCATCGCCCATGAGGTGACCAAGCGCGAGTTGCATGGTGTGGTGTGCGGGCATATCCACCATGCGGAGATTCGCAAGGTGGGCGAGGTGGATTACCTCAACTGCGGAGATTGGGTGGAGTCGTGCACAGCGTTGATCGAGCACTGGGATGGGAGTATCGAGTTATATCGGTTGGCGGATGCGCAGGCCAAGGAGGCGCAGCTCAAAGCCGAAATGGTTGCTGGCTGAAACACAACCTCCCTCGTAGGAGCCGGCTTGCCGGCGATAGCAATGTTGAGGGCGCCATCGCCGGCAAGCCGGCTCCTACAGGGTGAGGTGTCAGTCGCGGCAAACGTCGGCGATGGCTTCGGCAAGTAGCGTCAACCGCGTGGCATCAGCCCCCGCCACGTTAGCCCGCCCCGAACTCACCATGTACACGCTGTGTTTCTCGCGCAGTTGCTTCACCTGTTCGGCACTCAATCCGGTGTAGGAGAACATCCCACGCTGCGCCCCGATATGCGCAAACCGCTCCGACAGACCGTGTGGCGCCAACGCCTCAACCAAGCCCGAACGCAGGTGTGCGATCCGCGAGCGCATGGCTTCGACCTCGTTGCTCCATAGCGTTTTCAGCTCGGCATCGCCCAGGATGGTCGCCACTACCGCAGCACCATGGTCCGGGGGCGTCGACCACAGGTTGCGCGCCGTGTTGGCCAGTTGGCTGCGCACATCCGTCAGTTTCTCGGCATCCGCCGCGCACACGATCAACGCGCCGACACGGTCGCTGTACAGGCCGAAGTTCTTCGAGCACGAACTGGTGACCAGCACTTCGGGCAACTCGGTCGCAAACAGCCGCACCGCCCAGGCATCCTGCTCCAAACCATCGCCAAAGCCTTGGTAGGCGAAGTCGATCAGTGGCAGCAACTGGCGCTCGCGCACGATCTGCAGCACCTGGCGCCAGTCGTCCTGGGACAGGTCGAAACCGGTCGGGTTATGGCAGCAGGCGTGCAGCAGCACCACGTCGCCCTTGGGCACGCTGGACAGGGTGGCGAGCATCGCCGCCACATCCAGGCGGTTGTCAGCGCCCACGTAAGGGTAATGACTCACCGGGATCCCGGCCTTGGCAAAGATCGTTTCGTGGATTGGCCAGGTCGGGTTGCTCAGCCACACGCCGCGACCAGGCAGGTTTTGCGCGATGAAGTCGGCGCTCAGGCGCAGGGCGCCGGTGCCGCCTGGGGTCTGGGTGGCGCCGGCACGGCGTTCGCGGATCAGCGCGGAGTCCGCGCCGAGGACCAGCTCGCTGATCAGCTTGCCGAACGCCGCATTGCCGTGGCCGCCGATGTAGGTCTTGGTGGTTTGTGTGTCCACCAGGCGCTGTTCGGCCAGTTTTACCGAGTGTGGAATTGGCGTCAGGCCTTGGTCGTCTTTATAGACACCCACGCCGAGGTCGAACTTATTCGGGTTGGCATCCTGGGCGTACAGGTCCATCAGCCCGAGGATCGGGTCGCCGGGTACGCGGCCAATGGCATCGAAATGCATTACTTGCGGCCCTCGGCGTCCTTGGCCACTTCGTCGGTGCGCGCGGCCATGATGAAGTCGTTGCGGTGCAGGCCCTTGATGGAATGGCTCCACCAGGTCACGGTGACCTTGCCCCACTCGGTGAGCAGGCCTGGGTGATGGCCTTCGGCTTCGGAGATTTCACCCATGGCGTTGGTGAAGGCCAGGGCGAATTTGAAGTTCTTGAACAGGAAGACCTTTTCCAGTTGCATCACACCGTCACGGACTTCGATGTTCCAGTCGGGGATCTGCTTGAGCAGTACCGGCAGTTCTTCGTCGCTGACTTGAGGGGCATCGGCACGGCAGGCTTCGCAGTGGGCTTGGTTCAAGGTGGTCATGATGGTGTCCTGAATTCGAGTGTTTGAAGATCAGTAGCGTCACCCTAAAGCAACGCGCGGCCAGGGAACAGACTCACCTGGCCTCAAGATGTAAGGTTCACGCAGCTTTGGGTTTTGGGGGAAACTTCGGGGCATGCAAACCCAGCTGCATCCCGCGCTCCACCATGCCCATGATGTCTTCCTGGGCCACTTCGAACAGGCGCTTGAGGTTGGGGAGGACGAAGTACAGCGGTTGCAGGATGTCGATGCGATACGGCGTGCGCATCGCCTCCAGTGGATCGAACACCTGGTGTTCGGGCTCGGACGACAGGCTGTACACCGTCTCCTTGGGCGACGACAGAATGCCGCCACCGTAGATGCGCCGACCTTCGGGCGTGTCCACCAGGCCGAACTCGATGGTCATCCAGTACAGGCGCGCCAGGTACACGCGTTGCTCCTTGGTGGCCGCCAGGCCGAGCTTGCCGTAGGTGTGGGTGAATTCGGCGAACCAAGGATTGGTCAGCAGCGGGCAGTGGCCGAAGATCTCATGGAAAATGTCCGGCTCTTGCAGGTAGTCCAGTTCTTCGCGGGTGCGGATAAACGTCGCCACTGGAAACTGCTTGTTGGCCAGCAACTCGAAGAACGTCTGGAAGGGGATCAGCGCCGGCACACGGGCGACTTGCCAGCCGGTGGTTTCGGCCAGCACCTGGTTGATCTCGCCCAATTGCGGGATGCGGTCATGGGGCAGGCCGAGCTTGTCGATGCCATCCAGGTATTCCTGGCAGGCGCGACCCTCGATCACTTTCAACTGGCGAGTGATCAGGGTGTTCCACACCGCATGTTCTTCCGGCGAGTAGTGGATAAAACCTTGCGCATCGGGCTCGCGGGCCACGTACTGCGTCTGCTTCATACGGCTCTCCTGCTAGGCATTCGTTCTTGTTATGTCCTGCGATGAGCTTATTGATAACCCGTGCGCGGCCGGATTCCACTCGTTTAAAACGGCTCTGCGTAGGAAAACTTACCATTTTTCGTAAAGTATTCGTTACGCTTGTGAGGCTGGCCGCTGCATTGGGCTGGGAAAAGCCTGCAAGCTGTCACATAATCTTGACGACTATCTGCGCCCAGCGACATAAAGACGCGGCGCCTCCCCACTTTTCGGGCCTCTTCATGCGTATCAAAGTGCACTGCCAGAACCGCATCGGCATCCTGCGGGACATCCTCAACCTGTTGGTGGAATACGGTGTCAACGTCGCCAAGGGCGAGGTCGGCGGTGAGCATGGCAATGCCATCTACCTGTTTTGCCCGAATCTGGTGAACATGCAGTTCCAAGCGCTGCGCCCGCAGTTCGAGGCGATTGCCGGAGTGTTCGGCGTCAAAAGGGTAGGGCTGATGCCCAGTGAGCGTCGGCATATGGAGCTTAATGCACTGCTCGGCGCGCTGGAGTTCCCGGTACTGTCCATCGACATGGGTGGTTCTATCGTCGCCGCCAACCGCGCGGCGGCGCAGTTGCTCGGGGTGCGGGTGGATGAGGTGCCGGGCATTCCGTTGTCGCGGTATGCCGAGGACTTCGACTTGCCGGAACTGGTGCGCGCGAGCAAATCGCGGATCAACGGTCTGCGGGTCAAGGTCAAGGGCGACGTGTTCTTGGCGGACATCGCGCCGCTGCAATCCTCCGAGCATGATGACAGCGAGGCCATGGCCGGTGCCGTGCTGACCCTGCACCGCGCCGACCGCGTCGGCGAGCGCATCTACAACGTTCGCAAGCAGGAGCTGCGTGGCTTTGACAGCATCTTCCAAAGCTCCAAAGTCATGGCCGCCGTGGTGCGCGAAGCCCGACGCATGGCGCCGCTGGATGCGCCTCTATTAATAGAAGGCGAAACCGGCACCGGCAAGGAACTGCTGGCGCGCGCCTGTCACTTGGCCAGCCCGCGTGGGCAATCGCCGTTGATGGCGCTTAATTGCGCGGGCTTGCCAGAGTCGATGGCCGAGACCGAGCTGTTCGGCTACGGTCCCGGCGCATTCGAAGGCGCACGGGCCGAAGGCAAGTTGGGGCTATTGGAACTGACGGCGGGCGGTACGTTGTTTCTCGATGGTGTCGGGGAGATGAGCGCGCGGCTACAGGTGAAGTTGCTGCGTTTTTTGCAGGATGGATGCTTCCGACGTGTAGGCAGCGATGAAGAGGTGTACCTGGACGTGCGCGTGATCTGCGCGACCCAGGTGGACTTGTCCGAGCTGTGTGCCCGTGGCGAATTCCGCCAGGACCTTTATCACCGCCTCAACGTGCTGTCGCTACATATTCCACCGCTGCGCGAATGCCTCGATGGTTTGGCGCCGCTGGTTGATCACTTTCTCGACCAGGCCAGTCGCCAGATCGGCTGCCCGTTGCCCAAGCTGGCGCCAGCAGCCATGGATCGCCTTAGCCACTACCACTGGCCGGGCAACGTACGGCAGTTGGAAAACGTGTTGTTCCAGGCGGTGTCGTTATGTGACGGCGGGACTGTCAAGGCCGAACATATCCGGTTGCCGGATTACGGCGTGCGTCAGCCGCTTGGCGATTTCTCGCTGGAGGGTGGCCTGGATGACATCGTCGGGCGGTTTGAGAAGGCGGTGTTGGAAGTCTTGTACGCTGAGCATTCCAGCAGCCGGCAGTTGGGTAAGCGACTGGGGGTATCCCACACCACCATCGCCAATAAACTGCGCGATTACGAAATCCTGAAGACCGATAAATAATTCGCGGACACTACGCGGTCAAAATGTGGGAGCGGGCTTGCTCGCGAATGCGGTGTGTCATTCAACACATGAGTGAGTGAACCACCGCATTCGTGAGCAAGCCCGCTCCCAAATCGGATCTTCGTCGTTTTCCAGACATGTGTTTGCCGCAGGCGGCAGTAGTCCGCCGTTTTTTCGACTCGCGCTCAATCCAGAAATCTCTCCACCTCACGGCAAACCCCCGCCCCGCCTGTACTTCACCTTCTTTTCAAAAGTTGGTTCGCAAATTGCTTAAGCCTCATCAGTACAGCGGTGGGCGGCAAGCGTCCGTCAGAAAGAGGAAAGAGCGTGGACAAGTACCTTTATGTGGCAATGACCGGCGCCAGCCAGAATGCTCTGGCGCAGAAGGCCCATGCCAACAACCTGGCGAACATTTCCACCAATGGTTTCCAACGTGACCTGGAGCAGGCACGTTCGATGCCGGTGTTCGGTGACAGCTTTCCGGCGCGGGCGTTTGCCTTGACTGAGCGCCCGGGCACTGACTTTTCTCCTGGCGCGATGATCGAGACCGGCCGTGACCTGGACGTCGCCGTCAGCGGTAATGGCTGGATGGCTGTGCAGACCCCGGACGGCAGCGAAGCCTATGTACGCAGCGCGAGCATGAACGTCGATGCATTGGGCGTGCTGCGCGCCGGCAACGGCATGCCGATCATGGGCAACGGTGGTCCGATTGCCGTGCCGCCCCAGCAGAAAATTGAAGTGGGTGCCGACGGCACCATCAGCATCCGCGCCATGGGTGAAGGCCCGCGCGTGATGGCTGAAGTGGACCGCATCAAGCTGGTCCAGCCGGACCTGAAGAACATGAATAAAGGCCTCGACGGCACTATCCACACCAAGGATGGCCAGCCGGCCCAGGCTGACGCGACGGTCACGCTGACCTCGGGCTTCCTGCAGGCGAGCAATGTCAACGCGGTGGAAGAAATGACCGCGGTGCTGGCGCTTTCCAAGCAGTTCGAGCTGCACATCAAGATGATGAACAGCGCCAAGGAAGACGACCAAGCCATGACGCGCGTCATGCAGATGAGCTGATTGCAGCCCACTCACTAATTTTGCGATGCAGCGCCAACAAACAGGCGCACGAAGGAGAACAGCATGCTTCCGGCTCTATGGGTTGCCAAAACAGGTTTGTCCGCCCAGGACACCAACCTGACCACCATTTCCAACAACTTGGCCAACGTGTCGACCACGGGTTTCAAACGTGACCGTGCCGAGTTCCAGGACTTGCTCTATCAGATCAAGAAGCAGCCGGGCGCCCAGTCCACCCAGGACAGCGAACTGCCGTCGGGTCTGCAATTGGGTACCGGTGTGCAGATCGTCGGCACCCAGAAGAACTTCAGCGCCGGTAACCTGCAACAGACCGGCCAGCCGCTGGACATGGCCATCAACGGCCGTGGTTTCTTCCAGATCCTGCAACCGGATGGCACCACGTCCTACACCCGTGACGGTACGTTCCACCTGGATTCCAACGGCCAGATCGTCACCGCCAACGGCTTTGCCCTGGAACCGGCCGTGGTCGTCCCCGCAGACGCCAAGACCTTCACCGTCGGCAACGACGGCACCGTGTCCATCACCGTGGCCGGCAACCCCGCGTCGCAAGTGATCGGCAACCTGCAGACCGCCGACTTCATCAACCCGGCCGGCCTGCAAGCCATGGGCAACAACCTGTTCCTGGAAACCGCCTCCAGCGGCGCGCCGCAAATCGGCACCCCTGGCTTGAACGGTTTCGGCACCACGCTGCAAAGCACCCTGGAAACCTCCAACGTGAGCACGGTCGAGGAGATGGTCAACATGATCACCACCCAGCGCGCCTACGAGATGAACTCCAAGGTGATCTCCACCGCCGACCAGATGCTTTCGTTCGTAACGCAGAATCTGTAATCAAGTCTATGGGGCGCTCTTGAGGCGCCTGCAACACCGTGAGGTAAGGGTCATGAATCGCTATGTTTCTGTTCTGGCATTGAGTGGGATTGCCGTGCTCGCGGGCTGTGTCGCCCCGACGCCAAAACCCAATGACCCGTACTACGCGCCGGTGTTGCCACGCACACCGTTGCCAGCGGCCGCCAACAATGGCTCGATCTACCAGGCCGGTTTCGAACAGAACCTGTACAGCGACCGTAAGGCGTTCCGGGTCGGTGACATCATCACCATCACCCTGAACGAGCGCACCCAGGCCAGCAAGAACGCTAACTCGCAGATCGGCAAGACCAGCAAGGCCAACCTCGGCCTGACCTCGTTGTTCGGCGCGGTGCCCAACACCAATAATCCATTGGGTGACGGCGACCTCAGCCTCAGCGCCGGCTACAGCGGCGATCGTGCCACCAACGGCAAGAGCGCGGCAGGGCAGGGCAACAGCCTGACCGGTTCGATCACCGTGACCGTGGCCGACGTATTGCCCAACGGCATCATCGCCGTGCGCGGTGAAAAGTGGATGACCCTCAACACCGGCGACGAGCTGGTGCGCATTGCCGGCATGGTCCGCGCCGATGACATCTCCACCGACAACACGGTGCCGTCGACGCGGATTGCCGATGCGCGCATCACCTACTCGGGTACAGGTTCGTTCGCTGATGCAAGCCAGCCGGGCTGGTTCGACCGTTTCTTCCTTAGCCCGCTGTTCCCTTTCTAGGTGGCCACTTTGAACTTCAAACAGCTGATGGCGGCCGCACTCCTGCTTTCCTTGAGCGCTGTCGCCCAGGCCGAACGCCTGAAGGACATCGCCAGCATCTCCGGCGTGCGTTCCAACCAGTTGATCGGTTACGGCCTGGTGGTGGGGCTCAACGGTACGGGTGACCAGACCACGCAGACCCCGTTCACCTTGCAGACCTTCAACAACATGCTCTCGCAGTTCGGCATCAAGGTGCCGGCGGGTTCGGGCAACGTGCAGTTGAAAAACGTCGCGGCGGTGTCGATCAGTGCTGACTTGCCGGCGTTCTCCAAGCCGGGCCAGGTGGTGGATATCACTGTGTCGTCCATCGGTAACTCGAAGAGCCTGCGCGGCGGCACCTTGCTGATGACGCCCCTCAAGGGTATCGACGGCAACGTCTACGCCATTGCCCAGGGCAACCTGGTGGTGGGCGGTTTTGACGCCGAAGGTCGCGACGGTTCGAAGATCACCGTCAACGTGCCGTCAGCCGGTCGAATCCCGGGTGGTGCCACCGTTGAGCGCACCGTGCCAAGCGGTTTCAATCAAGGCAACAGCCTGACCCTGAACCTCAATCGCTCCGACTTCACCACCGCCAAGCGCGTGGTCGACAAGATCAACGACATGCTCGGCCCTGGCGTGGCCCAGGCCATCGACGGCGGCTCGATCCGTGTGACCGCGCCGCTGGACCCAAGCCAGCGCGTCGACTACCTGTCGATCCTGGAAAACCTTGAAGTCGACCCAGGCCAGGCCGTGGCCAAAGTCATCATCAACTCGCGTACTGGCACCATCGTGATCGGTCAGAACGTCAAGGTATCGCCAGCAGCGGTGACCCACGGCAGCCTGACCGTGACCATCACCGAAGACCCGATCGTCAGCCAGCCGGGGCCATTGTCCAACGGCCAGACGGCGGTGGTGCCGCGTTCGCGCGTCAACGCCCAGCAAGAAGCCAAGCCTATGTTCAAGTTCGGCCCCGGCACCACCCTGGATGAGATTGTCCGCGCGGTGAACCAGGTGGGCGCAGCGCCCGGCGACTTGATGGCGATTCTTGAAGCACTGAAGCAGGCCGGCGCCTTACAAGCCGACCTGATCGTGATCTGAGGCCATGGCCATGGATATGCGCAAGAGCGGCATCAGCAGCACGGCGGACTCGGGGTCTTACTCCGACTTGAACCGGCTTAACCAGCTCAAGGTCGGTGCCGACAAGAACAGCGAAGGCAACATGCGCAAGGTGGCGCAGGAGTTCGAATCGCTGTTCCTGAGCGAGATGCTCAAGTCCATGCGTTCGGCCACCGAGGCGTTGGGCAAGGACAACCCGATGAACACGCCCGCCGCCAAGCAGTACCAGGAAATGTACGACCAGCAGCTGGCGGTCTCGATGTCCCGCGAAGGCGGTGGTATCGGCTTGGCCGACGTGCTGATGCGCCAGATGCAGAAGAACAAACCGGTGGAGGCCCAGGCCGCCACCTTGCAAGGCCCGGCGGCGGCTGAGCCTGTGAAGAAAGTTGATGTGCCGACAGAAATTGCCGCGGGCACCCAGGCTGACGGGCCTTTGGGTCGCTCCAATGGCCAGCGTCCGCTGTGGGCTTACCGCGTGGCTGAGCCACAGGCGGGTGCCCCGTCGGCCCATAGCAACGACATGGAATTGATGAATCAGCGGCGCATCGCCTTGCCGAGCAAGCTGACTGATCGCCTGCTTGCCGGCATTGTGCCAAGCACCCAGGTGACCGGCGAAGCCAAGGCCGCGCCACTGCGTAACAGCGCCGCTGACGACAACGTCGTCAACAGTGCGGCGCGCACCTTCGCCGTGCCGAGCGGGCGCATGCAGGTCTACGGCCGCGCCGTGGCCCAGCCACCGTTGGCACCGGCGAAGAAAGCCTTCAGTTCGCAAGATGAATTTGTCGCCACCATGTTGCCGATGGCCAAGGCGGCCGCCGCGCGTATTGGTGTCGATCCGAAGTACCTGGTGGCCCAGGCTGCCCTGGAAACCGGCTGGGGTAAATCGGTGATGCGCGCCGAAGACGGCAGCAGCAGCCACAACCTGTTCGGCATCAAGGCCGGCCAGAGTTGGCAGGGCGGCCAGGCGCGCGCGATCACCAGCGAGTTCCGTGATGGAGCGATGGTCAAGGAGACGGCACAGTTCCGTTCCTACGACTCCTATCAGGACAGCTTCCATGACCTGGTGACGTTGCTGCAAAGCAATGATCGCTATAAAGAAGTTGTGAAGTCGGCCGACAACCCGGAACAGTTTGTGCGCGAGTTGCAAAAAGCCGGTTACGCCACCGATCCGGCCTATGCCAGCAAGATTTCGCAGATCGCCAAAACGATGGACAGTTACCAGAATTACGCTGCCGCTGGCGCAACCACACATTTATAAGGTCTGAACCATGAGTTTGCTCAGTATCGGGATGTCAGGACTCAATTCCGCTCAAGGATCGTTGTCGGTCTTGAGTAACAACATTGCCAACGCCAACACAGCGGGTTACTCACGGCAGCAGACCACCCAGAACGCCAACGCGGCGAACCAGTTCGGTGGCGTGTTCATCGGCAGTGGCACCACCCTGGCCGATGTACGCCGGGTATATAACGAGTTTCTCGACGCGGCGTACCAGAACAGCACCTCGCTCAACAGCGATGCCAAGGCGTATCTGGATCAGGTCAGCGCCGTGGACAAGACGCTGTCGGACAAGACCACCGGCATGTCGTCCGTGCTCAGCGCGTTCTTCGCGGCGGCTCAGACCGCATCCGCCAATCCGAGCGACACGTCGGCGCGCCAGATTCTGCTCACCAGCGCCCAGACCTTGAGCAACCGGTTCAACTCGATCTCCAACCAGTTGAGCCAGCAAAAAGAGACCATCAACAGTCAGTTGACCTCCATGGCTGACCAGGTCAACCAACTGACCTCGTCGATTGCGTCCCTCAACAAGCAGATCAACCAGGTTCAAGGCGCGTCGAACACCACGCCGGCCAACCTGCTGGATGCGCGCGCCGAGGCCGTACGCTCGCTCAATGAGCTGATCGGCGTGACCGCCACCGAGAAAAACGGTGTGTTCAGTGTCAGCACCGGCACCGGTCAATCCCTGGTGCTGGGCGATCAGTCCAACTCGATTTCTGCAGTGCCTGGCAAGGACGATCCGACCCAGTACACCATTCAGATGAACATGCCGGGTAACACGGCGGTAGACATAGGCAATGTGATCAGTGGCGGCAGTATCGGCGGCCTGATGCGCTATCGCAGTGACGTGTTGATGCCAGCCATCAACGACTTGGGTCGCATCGCCATCGTCACCGCCGATACGATCAACAGCCAGTTGGGGCAGGGCATCGACCTCAACGGTGAGTTCGGCGCGTCGATGTTCAAGGACATCAACAGCGCGGCGGCGGTGGCTTTGCGTAGTGTGGCTGGCCAAGGCAACCAAGGCGCCGGTAGCCTGGGTGTGACGATCAAGGACTCCAGCAAGCTGACCAACTACGATTACAAGGTCACCTTCAGTGACCCGACCAATCTCAACAAAGTGACGGTGCAGCGCTCCGATGGCAAAGCCATGGGCACCTTTGATATCTCCGCCACACCGCCTTCGGTGATCGACGGCTTTACCCTTGAGCTTAAAAATGGCCCGATGTCGGCCGGTGACAGCTTCAAGGTCAGCCCGACCGCCAGCGGCGCGAAGGACATCGGCACAGTCCTCACCGACCCGAGCAAGATTGCCTTCGCTGCACCGCTCAAAGGCGAGGCCAGCAAAACCAACCAGGGCACCGGCACCTTCACGCCGCCGACCTTGACCGTGCCGCTGGATCTCCAGGGCGGCGCCAATACCGCGCAACTGCGCGTCGGCATTGAAAACTCGATGCCGGTGAAGATGGTATTTGGCAAGCCTGCGGCCGACGGCACCCAGAGCTACACGATCAACGACGCCAAGGGCGATCCGATCGGCACCGGCACCATTATTCCGGGTCAGGCCAACAAGATCAGCATCAACGTACCGATGCGCGATGCCAGCGGCGCCCTGGTGGTGCCGGCCAAGAGCTTCAGCTTTGACACCTCGGTGGCTGGCTCACCGACCGATGGTGACAGCACCACCTTTTCGTTTAATGCCAGTGGCAAGTCCGACAACCGCAATGCCCAGGAACTGCTGAACCTGCAAACCAAGGCGACCGTAGGCGTGGCGGCAGATGGCACCGGCGGCACCAGCCTGGTCGGGGCCAACAGCAAGTTGGTCTCGACGGTCGGCGCCAAGGCCGCAGCGGCCACCACGGACACGACTGCCACCAACGCGTTGCTGACGGCTAACAAAAATGCGCGCAACTCCGTGTCCCAGGTCAACCTGGATGAAGAGGCGGGCGACATGATCAAGTTCCAGCAGTACTACACAGCGTCGTCGCAGATCATCAAGGCTGCGCAAGAAACCTTCAGCACGCTGATCAATAGTCTTTAAGGGAGTCTGGGACGATGCGCATTTCTACACAGCAGTATTTCGACACCAGTGCCGCCAAGTACCAGAACAACTATGCCGGCGTGGTGCAGGCTCAGCAGCAGGCGAGTTCCGGCGTGCGCGTGCAAACCGCTGGGGATGACCCGGTGGCGGCGCAGCGTTTGCTGATGCTGCAGCAGCAGAAAGACATGCTGGCGCAGTTCAGTGGCAACATCACCAATATCCAGAGCTCGCTGACTAACGAAGAAAGCGTGTTGACCGCGATCAGCGCGACGATCCAGGCCGCCAGCCAGTTGGCGTTGAAGGCCGGTGGCGTGACCAGTGATGCCGATCGCAAATCCATCTCGGTCGAAGTGGGTGCCCTTGAAGACCAGTTGCTGGGCTTGCTCAACAGCAAGGATGCGGCGGGCAACTACCTGTTCTCCGGCTCCAAGACCGATACGCCACCGTACTCGCGCAACATTGACGGCACCTACAATTATCAGGGCGACGAAAACGAGCTGAGCCTGCAGGTTTCCGAGACGTTGACCGTGCGTACGGGCGACACCGGCAAGACCATTCTGGAAGGCGCGGCCAACAACAGCCGCACCCAGTCCACATACACCACGCCGGCCCCTGTGCCTCCGGCGACGACACCGTCGCAGGTGAATGACAACAAAGTTGCCATCTCGGCCGGTCTGATTACCTCGAGTGTCGACTACAGTAAGTCGTTCGCCGACGGTCAGCCGTACAAAGTGACCTTCAGCAGCAGCACCCAGTACGTGGTGACCGACAAGGACAACAACGACATTACCTCGCAACTCCCGGGTAATGGCACGTTCGACTCCACCAAGGAAGGCAGCGCCAGCATCAACATACGCGGGGTCAAGTTCGATATCACCGTCGACCTGACCGACAAAGCCACCGGGCCTGATGCCGATGCCATGGTCAAAGGCCGTGAGTTCACCCTGGCCGCCAAGCCGGACACGTTTAACGTCTCCCGCACCGCTAGCAACACGTCGCCGACGCAGCTGACCAATGCCACGGTCAGCAACCCCGCTAAATATGCCAGCACCTTCCCGGCCAACAGCGGTGTGCTGGTCAAGTTCAGCGACACTGATTCGTCGGCCTTCCAGGTGTTTGCACAGCCCTACAACGCCAACAGCAAGCCGATTGATTCAGGCGTCATCGACACCACTACCACGCCGAACTCGATCACTGTCGCCGGTGTGACCTTTGGCTTGAGTGGCACACCGGCTGTGGGTGATCAATTCGCGATCGGCGCCAGCACCCAGAAAACCCAGAGTGCGCTCGACACCTTGAGCCAATTGCGCAAGGCCCTGGAGCAACCGGCCGACGGTATTCCTGGCGCGCGGGTGAAGCTGCAGGATGCCCTGAACGCCGCTGTCAGCAACCTGACCAGTTCCGCGGACCAAGTGGACAACGTGCGCGGTTCCATCGGCGCGCGGCAGAACGCGCTCACCGTGCAGTCCAGCGAAAACGAAAGTGTCGGGCTGGCCAACAAATCGACCATGAGCGCCCTGGCGAACATCGACATGGGCGAAGCGGCGATCAACCTGACCCTGCAGCAAACCATGCTGGAGGCGTCGCAGTTGGCCTTCGTGAAAATCTCGCAGTTGAGCCTGTTCAACAAGATGTAAATAGCTTTACGTCAAGCGGCCCGCCCTGGAAACAGGGCGGGCCGTTGTCGTTTCCGGGATTTAATTGTTTGAAGGTTTTGCATAAAGCACACAAAATTGAGTGACCTGTGAGTCATAAAGCGCATCTTCACTGTATCGTGTGAAAAGGATAAGTCGTCACAGGGTCCTTGCGAGACGGCTTTCAGCGAGATTTTTATGGGGTTATCCCCTTTATTGTCAGCACTCCGGGCGTGGCCCAGGGGTGTTCTCCAGCTATTTAGTATTGGGAAGCCACAATGATTGGCATAAAAAGCATCGCCAGTTACGTGCCGGCAGACGGGATCGATAACTACGCCCAGGGTGCCAAATTCGCCAAGGATGAAGAATTCATCATTGGCAAGATCGGTTCGGCGTTCCTGCCGCGCAAGGAAGCCGCGCAGGAAACCTCCGATCTGTGTGTCGAGGCGGTCAACGCTTTGTTTGCCAACAACCCGGATTTGAAACGCGAATCCATTGACGCGCTGATCGTCGTCACCCAGAACGGTGATGAAGAGGGCTTGCCCCACACGGCGGCCATCGTCCAGGACAAGCTCGGCCTGCCGACCCACGTCGCGGCCTTTGATATCTCCCTGGGTTGTTCCGGTTACGTCTACGGCATCTATGCGATGAAGGGCTTCATGGAAGCCGCGGGCCTGAAAAACGGCCTGCTGATCACCGCTGACCCGTACTCCAAGATCGTCGACCCGGAAGATCGCAACACCACCATGCTGTTTGGCGATGCTGCTACTGCCACCTGGATGGGCGAAGATGCGCCGTGGTTGCTGGGCAAGTCGAAGTTCGGCACCGACGGTTCCGGTGCGCCGCACCTGAAGGTCAGTGACGGCGTGTTCTTCATGAACGGCCGCCAGGTCTTCAACTTCGCCCTGCTCAAGGTGCCGGCGCATTTGCATGAGCTGCTCAATGAGTCAGATCTCAAGGCCGATGAGATCGATGCGTTCTGCATCCACCAGGGCAGTGCGGCGATTGTCGACGCCGTGGCGCGTCGTTTTGAAGATGCACCCGTGGACAAGTTCATCAAGGACATGGTCGAGACCGGTAATACCGTGTCGTCGAGCATTCCGCTGCTGCTGGAAAAGCACGTGATGGACGCTACCTGGAAGCGCGTGGCAATCAGCGGTTTTGGTGTGGGCCTGTCGTGGGGCTCGGCGATTCTCTATCGCCCTTGATGCCTTGATAGCTTCAATAAAAAACGCCGAGGTTCGAAAGAGCCTCGGCGTTTTTTATTTGGCGCCAGAAAACCCAATGAAAACGGGGTTTGGGGCCCGCGTAAACCCTTGAATTGCAAGGGGTGGCACGGCGCCAGTAAAAAAATCAAAAAAAATCCTCAAGCAACCGGCTAGCACGACGATAACTATTACGTAGGTTCTCAGGCCACACCCGGCGGTTGCCAGGGCCGGAAGCCGCAGTATCCATCCAACGAGGATTTCGTCATGGCTTTAACAGTAAACACCAACATTGCTTCCATCACTACTCAGGGCAACCTGAACAAAGCTGGCGGCGCCCTGGCCACTTCCATGCAGCGCCTGTCTTCCGGCCTGCGTATCAACAGCGCTAAAGACGACGCTGCCGGCCTGCAGATCGCTAACCGCCTGACCAGCCAAATCAACGGCCTGGGCCAAGCAGTCAAAAACGTGAACGATGGTATCTCGATCGCTCAGACCGCTGAAGGCGCGATGCAGGCTTCGACCGACATCCTGCAAAAAATGCGTACCCTGGCTCTGTCCTCGGCTACTGGTTCCCTGAGCGCTGACGACCGTAAGTCGAACAACGACGAATACCAGGCTCTGACTTCGGAACTGACCCGTATCTCGCAAACCACTACTTTCGGTGGCCAGAAGCTGCTGGACGGTTCGTACGGTACCAAAGCTATCCAGGTTGGCGCCAACGCCAACGAAACCATCAACCTGAGCCTGGAAAACGTTTCGGCCAGCACTATTGGCTCGCAGCAAGTCAAAAGCAAGGCCATTGCGCCGAGTGCGACCGGCTTGGCTGGCGGCAACATCACTGTAACCGGCAACGGTCAAACTAAAACTGTCGCTTACGGTGCAGCGGCTTCGGCAAAAGATATTGCTGCTGGTTTGAACGGTTCGATCGGTGGCCTGACTGCTACCGCCAGCACTGAAGTGAAGCTGGAAGTGGGTGCAGCAACACCTTCGAATTTCACCTTGGCTGTAGGTACCAGTGGCGCTGTAAATTTCGTAGGTGTTACCGACCTGGCGAGCCTGGCTGATCAACTGAAGTCTAACGCAGCCAAGCTTGGCATCAGCGTTAACTATGACGAATCTAACAAAACTCTGTCGGTTAAGTCTGACTCTGGCGAAAACCTGTCGTTCGCAGGCGCTGATGCCAACGCTCAGGCGAACATCAAGGTCGGCGCGAAAGATGGTTCCGGTGCATTCGCTACTACTACTGCGCTGGGTGCTCCTGCGATCATCGTTACCGGTCAAGTTTCTCTTGACTCGGCTAAGGGCTACTCCCTAAGCGACACCGGTACCGGTGTTTCGGATGTGTTCTCCGCCGCTACCGTTTCGTCGACCAAGACCACCATCGCTCAAACCGACGTGACCGACGCCACCAAGGCCCAAAACGCCCTGGCTGTAATCGACAAAGCCATCGGCACCATCGACGGCGTTCGTTCGGGTCTGGGTGCTACCCAGAACCGTCTGACTACTACTGCAGACAACCTGCAGAACATTCAGAAGAACTCCACCGCTGCACGTTCCACCGTTCAGGACGTCGACTTCGCTTCCGAAACCGCCGAACTGACCAAGCAACAAACCCTGCAATCGGCTTCCACCGCGATCCTGTCGCAGGCTAACCAGCTGCCATCCGCTGTACTGAAGCTGCTTCAGTAAGCCCAGCGCTTGGTAACTAACGGAAGGGCGCGTCTACGTGCCCTTCCGTTTTTCGGTTTAGAGGAGATTGGACATGGACATGAGTGTAAAGCTGAACCAGTCTTATCCGCCGGTTGCCCCTCAAGGCGCACCTGCACCGGTAGCAGCTGCCGATAAAAGCATCACCAAAGTCCAGGAAGCGCCAGCCACAGGCAAAGAGCCTGAGCGCGCGGACCTGGAAAAAGCAGTAACCGATATTCGCGAATTTGTACAAGCTGCCCAGCGCAGTCTGGATTTTTCCATTGATGACTCCACCCATCGAGTGGTGGTCAAGGTCATCGCCACCGACAGTGGTGAAGTGATTCGCCAGATTCCTTCGGAAACGGCACTGAAGCTGGCACAGAACCTTTCCAGCGCAAGCCACCTGTTGTTTGACGACAAAGCCTGAGCTGGCATGAAACTTGTTGCTGTCTTGTCTTGAGGCATAACCAGTCAAGATAACGGCAGCCACCGAACAGGAGATAGATGATGGCGGGTTCAACGGTAAGTGGTATCGGTTCAAACATCGATACGCAAGCGATCGTGAAGTCCTTGGTGGACGCCGAAAAGGTGCCCAAGCAGACGCAGATCAATACCGCGTCCCAGAAGGCGACCACCACGCTGTCTTCGATCGGCAAGATTCAGGCGGCGCTGGATGCGTTTCGTGGTGCGCTGGACACCATGTCCAAGGACAGCAGCTTTACCGGTTTGACCGGTTCCTCTTCGGATGAGAAGACGGCGACCATGACGGCCAGTAATACGGCGTCGAATGGTAGCTTCCGGCTGATCGTCGACCAGTTGGCTCAGGCGTCAAAGTTGTCGAGTAAAAACTTCACTGGCGGCACTTCGACAGTTGTTAATGCCACGAACAAGCCGACTACGTTGACCATTTCCCAGTCAGGTAAGAATTACGATCTCAGCGTTCCGGCCGGTGCAACCTTGCAGCAGGTGCGAGATTCGATCAATTCCCAGTTCGGCACATCGGGGTTGAGTGCAAACATCCAGACCGACTCCAATGGTTCTCGGTTGATCCTTACTTCGACGACCATGGGCACGGGCTCGGACCTCACGCTTTCGGGCACTTCTGGGCTGGACGTGGGTTCCACTGTTGTCGATTATCCCAAGGATGCGCAGTACAGCATTGATGGTGTTGCGTCTGTATCCAAGACCAACAATATCGAAGGTGCCCTTAGTGGTGTGAACATCAAGTTGGTGGCAACTTCAACTTACAAGACGGGCACGTCCGGCGATAAAAACGCTACGCTCATCACCGTCAGTACCAACAATACGGCGCTGAAGTCTGGGGTAAAGGGCTTTATTGATACTTACAACGCCTTGATTACGGCCATGAATGCCGAAACCAAGGTCACCAAGAACCTGGACGGCAGCACCACGCCAGCCGCCCTGACAGGCGACTCGACCATGCGATCGCTGCAGGCCGCGATCCGTAATGAGTTCAATGAGTTGTCCGGGACGGGTCAGTTCAAGTCCTTGGCTCAATTTGGTATCAGCACCAGCTCTACCACTGGACTGCTGACGATTGATGACAAGAAGTGGGATGCGGCGGTTAAAACCAACGGTGCCGACATCAATAGCATGTTCACCGGCAAGGATGGCATGCTGGCGCGTATGAAAAGCGCGACCGATGATTTCGCCAAGGCGTCTACTGGCGTTCTGGCCACACGCTCCACCTCACTGTCTGACAGCCTGAAAGACCTGGGCAAGCAGCAGGAAACCCTGAACGAGCGTATGGACCTGCTGACCAAAAGCCTGTCCGACAAGTACAACGCCATGGACACCCTGGTCGCCCAGCTGCGCCAGCAAAGCACCAGCGTCATGACCACGCTCAACGCCTTGAACAACCCCAAGACCAATAATTGATTCCAAGTGAATGCAAAAGGCCAGGCAACCTGCCTGGCCTTTTTGTATCGGAGGACGACTGGTGCTAAAGCTTTTTGCGACCCAGTCGACATATTGGTTACTGAAATCCTTTTCGCTGTCGCCTGTCACGAGGTAGAAACATGAATCCCATGAGAGCCCTTCGCCAATACCAGAAGGTCAATTCCCATGCTCAGATCTCCGAAGCCAGCCCTCATCGTCTGGTGCAGATGCTGATGGAGGGCGGCCTCGACCGCATGGCCCAGGCCAAAGGTGCGTTGGCGCGCGGCGATATCGCGACCAAGGGCCTGATGCTCGGCAAGGCGATTGATATCGTAATCGGCCTGCGTGACGGCCTGGATGCGGAAAAGAGCGATAACCCGGCTTACGTCCAGCAGTTGGAAAGTCTGTATGCCTACATGACCAACCGTCTGATGGAAGCGAATCTGCACAACGATGCCGAGATGATCGACGAAGTAGCGCGTTTGATGATTACCGTTAAAGAAGGCTGGGATGCCATCGGCGCGCCACAGACCGCCGCACAATAAGGCCACCGGCCTTGAGGAACACGTCATGAGCCAAGCACTGCAACGCATTGATGAAACCCGTGAGGCGCTGATCGGCGCGCTGGCGGACCGTAACTGGGACGCCATTGGCGAACTGGACCTGGGCTGTCGTCATGTCATCGACGAGGTGCTCAGTGAAGCGCCGGTCGATGAGGATGCGTTGCGCGAAAAGCTTGAAAGCCTGCTGGCGGTGTACCAGCAATTGCTTGAGGTGACGACTGGCGAGCGCCAGGCGATTTTCGAAGAGATGTCGCAGATCAACCAAGCTAAAAACGCGTCAAAGGTTTACCATCTGTTCGGCTGAATGGGCTCAGTTAGTCCGAACGGTGCGTCATATATTTGACTGTGCCAGCATTTTTGACTTAACTAGTGCTGTTTTCAGATTTCAGACGTCTAGTAAGGTACAAAGTCTTACAGGCGTCTCGATTGCCCTCACTCCGGGGCAGGAAGTTTTACTAGGGAAGTTGCTATTGCATGTGGCGTGAAACCAAAATTCTGCTGATTGATGACGATAGCGTCCGCCGCCGCGATTTAGCGGTGATTTTGAATTTTCTTGGCGAAGAAAATCTGCCCTGCGGCAGCCATGACTGGCAGCAGGCGGTCAGCTCATTGTCATCGAGCCGTGAAGTCATTTGTGTGCTGATCGGGACGGTAAACGCTCCTGGCGCTGTTTTGGGCTTGTTAAAGACACTGTCAACCTGGGATGAGTTCCTTCCCGTGTTGCTAATGGGCGATATTTCTTCCGTCGACCTGCCCGAAGACCAGCGCCGCCGGGTGCTTTCCACCCTGGAAATGCCCCCCAGCTACAGCAAATTGCTCGATTCCCTGCACCGTGCCCAGGTCTATCGCGAGATGTACGACCAGGCCCGCGAGCGCGGCCGTCACCGCGAACCCAACCTGTTCCGCAGCCTGGTCGGCACCAGCCGCGCCATCCAGCACGTGCGCCAGATGATGCAGCAAGTGGCCGATACCGACGCCAGTGTGCTGATCCTCGGTGAGTCCGGCACTGGCAAGGAAGTGGTCGCGCGCAACCTGCACTATCACTCCAAGCGCCGCGACGGGCCTTTCGTGCCGGTCAACTGCGGGGCGATCCCGGCAGAACTGCTTGAAAGCGAACTGTTCGGCCACGAGAAGGGCGCCTTTACCGGCGCGATCACCAGCCGTGCCGGGCGTTTCGAGTTGGCTAACGGCGGCACGCTGTTCCTCGACGAAATCGGCGACATGCCGCTGCCGATGCAGGTCAAGCTGCTGCGCGTATTGCAGGAACGTACCTTCGAGCGCGTGGGCAGCAACAAGACCCAGAGCGTCGACGTGCGCATCATCGCGGCGACCCACAAGAACCTCGAAAGCATGATCGAGGTCGGCAGCTTCCGCGAAGACCTGTACTACCGCCTCAACGTATTCCCGATCGAGATGGCCCCGCTGCGTGAGCGCGTGGAAGACATCCCGTTGCTGATGAACGAGTTGATCTCGCGCATGGAGCACGAGAAGCGTGGTTCGATCCGCTTCAACTCCGCCGCGATCATGTCCCTGTGCCGCCACGGCTGGCCGGGCAACGTGCGCGAGCTGGCCAACCTGGTGGAGCGCATGGCGATCATGCACCCCTACGGCGTGATCGGCGTGGTCGAGCTGCCGAAGAAATTCCGCTACGTCGACGACGAAGACGAGCAACTGGTCGACAGCCTGCGCAGCGACATGGAAGAGCGCGTCGCCATCAATGGCCATACGCCAGACTTTGGCAACACCGCGATGCTGCCGCCCGAAGGCCTGGACCTGAAGGACTACCTCGGCAACCTGGAACAAGGCCTGATCCAGCAGGCCCTGGACGACGCCAACGGCATCGTCGCCCGTGCCGCCGAGCGCCTGCGCATCCGTCGCACCACCCTGGTGGAGAAGATGCGCAAGTACGGCATGAGCCGCAAAGAAGGTGATGAACAGGCGGATGATTGACGCCTGTTTTTTAAATCACTGAAACTTCAGTGGTTTTTTTTCGGCACGGGTATTGCTACAGCCCTCGCAACGTTCCGTTTAACTGACGGTCAGCCAAGCGAGAGAGCATGATGCCCCACGCCGCCCAACATTCTTCCGGTCCTGCGATTGCAGGGCTGGTTCCCTCTGTAGAACAGCAAAGCCGCCAGGGCCTGGAACAGGCTTTTTCGCTGTTCAACCAGATGTCCAGCCAATTGACTGATTCCTACAGCCTGCTCGAAGCCCGGGTTTCTGAGCTCAAAGGCGAGTTGGCGGTGGTCAGTGCCCAGCGCATGGAAGAGCTGGCCGAGAAAGAACGCTTGGCCAACCGCCTGCAAAACCTGCTGTCGCTGCTGCCCGGCGGTGTGATTGTCATCGACGAAGAAGGCCGTGTGCGCGAAGCCAACCCGGCGGCCTGCGACATGCTTGGCCTGCCGTTGGAAGGCGAACTGTGGCGGCATGTCATCACCCGCTGCTTTGCGCCGCGTGAAGACGACGGTCACGAAATTTCCCTGAAAGATGGCCGCCGCTTGTCCATTGCCACTCGTTCCCTGGACGCAGAGCCAGGCCAACTGGTGTTGCTCAATGACCTGACTGAAACCCGTCACCTGCAAGACCAGTTGGCGCGCCATGAGCGTTTGTCATCCCTGGGGCGCATGGTCGCTTCTTTGGCGCATCAGATCCGCACGCCGCTATCGGCTGCCCTGATCTACGCCAGTCATTTGACTGATGAGCAATTGCCCACCGCCACCCACCAGCGTTTTGCCGGTCGCCTCAAGGAGCGTCTGCATGAGTTGGAGCATCAGGTGCGCGACATGCTGGTGTTCGCTCGCGGCGAATTGCCGCTGACCGACCGCATCACGCCGGCCGAGTTGATGCAGGCCCTGCAAGCGGCGGCCGCCGCCCATATTCAAGACGTTCAGGTGCGCTGGCAGTGCGACAGCCACCTCGGTGAGCTGCTGTGCAACCGCGACACGCTGGTGGGTTCGCTGCTCAACCTGATCGAAAACGCCACACAGGCCAGCGGCTCCGGTGCGCGGCTCAAGGTGCACCTGTACAACCGCGGGCAAAACCTGCGCCTGTGCATCAGCGACAGCGGCAGTGGCATCGAGCCCGCTGTGTTGCGGCGCCTGGGCGAACCCTTTTTCACCACCAAGACCAACGGTACCGGCCTGGGCCTGACCGTGGTCAAGGCAGTGGCACGTGCCCATCAGGGAGAATTGCAACTGCATTCCCGTGTTGGGCGTGGCACCTGTGCATTGATGACCTTGCCGCTGTTTTCCAGCGCGGCAAGCGCGGAGTAGAAAGGTTATGGCTATCAAGGTTCTGTTGGTGGAAGACGATCGCGCCCTGCGTGAAGCATTGGCTGACACGCTGCTGTTGGCGGGCCATGACTATCGGGCGGTCGGGTCTGCCGAGGACGCCTTGGAGGCGGTGGAGCAGGAGTCCTTCAGCCTGGTGGTCAGCGACGTCAACATGCCCGGCATGGACGGCCACCAGTTGCTCAGCCTGCTGCGTGCGCGCCAGCCGCAGTTGCCGGTGCTGCTGATGACCGCCCATGGCGCCGTCGAGCGTGCGGTCGACGCCATGCGCCAGGGCGCGGCGGATTACTTGGTCAAACCCTTCGAACCTAAAGCCTTGATCGAGCTGGTCGCGCGGCATGCCTTGGGCGTGATTTCGGCCAGTGAAGGCGAAGGCCCGATTGCCTTCGAGCCGGCCAGTGCGCAATTGCTGGAACTGGCGGCCCGCGTGGCGCGCAGCGATTCCACGGTGCTGATTTCCGGCGAGTCCGGCACGGGCAAAGAGGTGCTGGCACGTTACATCCACCAGCAATCGACCCGCGCCAAGCAGCCGTTTATCGCAATCAACTGCGCGGCGATCCCAGACAACATGCTCGAAGCCACACTGTTCGGCCACGAAAAGGGCTCCTTCACCGGCGCCATCGCGGCCCAGGCGGGCAAGTTCGAACAGGCCGACGGCGGCACCATCCTGCTCGATGAGATTTCGGAAATGCCCCTGGGCCTGCAAGCCAAGTTGCTGCGGGTGCTGCAGGAGCGTGAGGTTGAGCGCGTCGGCGCGCGCAAGCCGATCCAGCTGGATATCCGCGTAGTCGCCACCACCAACCGCGACCTGGCGGGCGAAGTGGCGGCGGGGCGCTTCCGTGAAGACTTGTTCTACCGGCTTTCGGTATTCCCGCTCGCCTGGCGCCCGTTGCGCGAACGCCCGGCGGATATCATTCCCCTGGCCGAGCGTCTGCTGAACAACCACGTCAAAAAAATGAAGCACGCCCAGGCGCGCCTGTCGGCCGAGGCCCAAGCCTGCCTGATCGCCTATCCATGGCCGGGCAATGTGCGGGAACTGGACAACGCCATCCAGCGCGCGCTGATCCTGCAACAGGGCGGCCTGATCCAGCCTCAGGATTTTTGCCTGGCCATGGGCAGCGGTGCGGCGCCGCTGCCAACCCTCGCCCCTGCGCCTATGGTTGCCGAAATCGAAACGGCCGGTGCGCTGGGCGACGATCTGCGTCGCCGTGAATTCCAGATGATCATCGACACCCTGCGCTCCGAGCGCGGCCGTCGCAAAGAGGCTGCCGAGCGTCTGGGCATTAGCCCGCGGACGTTGCGCTACAAGCTGGCGCAGATGCGCGATGCAGGGATGGATGTGGAAGCGTATCTGTTCGCAACATAATCGGTAACAAGGTCGACAAGGTTTGTCGCCTTTTCTTACGAGTTGAACCAGAGCTGGCACCCTTGTTGCTACCTTCCCTAGTAATTGCGGCGTAGCGTCAAAAAACATGCGGGTTGTCGGAGAGAGAAGTTCATGAGCCAGGGTATTGAGTTCAATCGGTTGATGTTGGATATGCGCTCCATGCAAATGGATGCCATGGCTCAACCGAAATCCGTCGCGCCAGCGCCGGAATTGGGCCAAAGCAGCTTCGCCGACATGCTCGGCCAGGCCATCAACAAAGTCAGTGACACCCAGCAAGCTTCCAGCCAGTTGGCCAACGCGTTCGAGATCGGCAAAAGCGGCGTGGACCTCACCGACGTGATGGTCGCCTCGCAAAAGGCCAGCGTTTCGTTCCAGGCGTTGACCCAGGTGCGTAACAAGTTGGTTCAGGCTTACCAAGACATCATGCAGATGCCGGTTTAAGGACGAGATTTAAGTCATGGCAGAAGCAGTCGTGGACAACGCACCCGCCAAGGCAGACGGCAAGCCGCCGCTGTTTGGCCTGTCGTTCCTGGAAAACCTCTCCGAAATGACCATGTTGCGTCAGGTGGGCCTGATGGTCGGCCTGGCTGCCAGCGTGGCGATTGGTTTTGCCGTGGTGCTGTGGTCGCAGCAACCCGATTACCGGCCGCTGTATGGCAGCCTGGCGGGCATGGATTCCAAGCAGATCATGGAAACCCTGGCCGCCGCCGACATCGCCTACACCGTAGAGCCCAACTCCGGGGCGCTGCTGGTCAAGGCCGACGATGTGGCCCGTGCGCGCATGAAACTCGCCGCCGCCGGCGTGACCCCGTCCGACAGCAACATCGGTTTTGAGATCCTCGACAAGGACCAGGGCCTGGGCACCAGTCAGTTCATGGAAGCCACCCGCTACCGTCGCGGCCTGGAAGGCGAGCTGGCGCGCACCATCTCCAGCCTGAACAACGTCAAGGGTGCCCGCGTGCACCTGGCCATTCCGAAAAGCTCGGTGTTTGTGCGCGACGAGCGCAAGCCAAGTGCCTCGGTCTTGGTAGAACTGTTTGCGGGCCGCTCCCTGGAGCCTGGCCAGGTCCTGGCGATCGTCAATCTGGTCGCCACCAGCGTGCCTGAGCTGAGCAAGTCGCAGATCACTGTGGTCGACCAGAAGGGCAACCTGCTGTCCGACCAGGGCGAAAACTCCGCGCTGACTCAAGCCGGCAAGCAGTTCGACTACAGCCGCCGCGTCGAAAGCATGCTCACCCAGCGCGTGCACAACATCCTGCAACCGGTGCTGGGCAACGACCGCTACAAGGCTGAAGTGTCGGCCGATGTGGACTTCAGCGCCGTCGAGTCGACCTCCGAGCAATTCAACCCGGACCAGCCTGCCTTGCGCAGCGAGCAGTCCACCAGCGAACAACGCACCGCCGCCAATGGCCCGCCGCAAGGTGTGCCGGGCGCATTGAGCAACCAGCCGCCAGCCCCGGCTTCGGCGCCGCAAACCACCGGTGGCGCTACTGCCAGCGCTGGCGCGATTCAGCCAGGCCAGCCACTGCTGGATGCCAACGGCCAGCAAATCATGGACCCGGCCACTGGCCAGCCGATGCTCGCCCCGTACCCGGCGGACAAACGTAACCAGTCCACCAAGAACTTCGAGCTTGACCGTTCCATCAGCCACACCAAGCAGCAACAGGGTCGCGTCAATCGCCTGTCGGTCTCGGTGGTGGTGGATGACCAAGTCAAGGTCAATGCCGCTGACGGCGCCGTTACCCGTGCTCCATGGACCGCCGACGAATTGGCGCGCTTCACTCGCCTGGTGCAGGACGCCGTCGGTTTTGACGCCAGCCGTGGTGACAGTGTCAGCGTGATCAACATGCCGTTCTCCGCCGAGCGTGGCGAAGTGATCGCTGAACCGTCGTTCTACTCGCAGCCGTGGTTCTGGGACATCGTCAAGCAAGTGCTGGGTGTGTTGTTCATCCTGGTGCTGGTATTTGGTGTGCTGCGCCCAGTCCTCAACAACATCACCGGCAACGGCAAGAAACAGCTTGCACTTGCAGGTGGCGACGTGGAATTGGGTGGCATGGGCGGCCTCGACGGCGAACTGGCCAACGACCGCGTCAGCCTCGGCGGCCCGCAAAGCATCCTGTTGCCAAGCCCGAGCGAGGGTTACGACGCTCAGTTGAACGCAATCAAGAGTCTGGTAGCAGAAGACCCGGGCCGTGTGGCCCAGGTCGTGAAAGAGTGGATCAACGCAGATGAGTGATAATCGAGCCGCTGTTGCCAAGCTCACCAAGGTCGACAAAGCCGCAGTCCTGCTGCTGTCCCTCGGTGAAACCGACGCCGCCCAAGTGCTGCGCCACATGGGCCCCAAAGAGGTTCAGCGTGTCGGCGTGGCCATGGCGCAGATGCGCAATGTGCACCGCGAGCAAGTCGAGCAGGTGATGAGCGAGTTCGTCGAGATCGTCGGCGACCAGACCAGCCTGGGCGTTGGCTCCGACAGCTACATCCGCAAGATGCTCACCTCGGCCCTGGGCGAAGACAAGGCCAACGGCCTGATCGACCGTATCCTGCTCGGTGGCAACACCAGCGGCCTCGACAGCCTCAAATGGATGGAGCCGCGCGCCGTTGCCGACGTGATCCGCTACGAGCACCCGCAGATCCAGGCGATCGTGGTGGCCTACCTCGACCCGGACCAGGCCGGTGAAGTGCTCGGCCACTTCGACCATAAAGTGCGCCTGGACATCATCCTGCGCGTGTCGTCGCTGAACACCGTGCAGCCGGCGGCCCTGAAAGAACTCAACACGATTCTGGAGAAGCAGTTCTCTGGCAACTCGAATGCCTCGCGTACCACCCTGGGCGGTATCAAGCGCGCGGCCGACATCATGAACTTCCTCGACAGCTCGGTCGAAGGCCAGTTGATGGACTCGATCCGCGAGATCGACGACACCCTGTCCGGCCAGATCGAAGACCTCATGTTCGTGTTCAACAACCTCTCCGATGTCGACGACCGTGGCATCCAGGCGTTGCTGCGCGAAGTGTCCTCCGACGTGCTGGTGCTGGCCCTCAAGGGCTCGGACGAAAACGTCAAAGAGAAGATCTTCAAGAACATGTCCAAGCGCGCCTCGGAACTGTTGCGCGACGACCTGGAGGCCAAAGGCCCGGTGCGCGTCAGCGACGTGGAAACCGCGCAGAAAGAAATCCTCACCATTGCCCGCCGTATGGCCGAAGCCGGAGAAATCGTTCTCGGCGGGAAGGGCGGCGAAGAAATGATCTAAGGCGCCTTTCATGTCGAACAAAGATGAGGCGCCCAGCGATCTGATTCGCGCGCGGGACGTCGGTGGGTTCGACATCTGGTCGTTGCCCAGCTTCGATCCGCATGTGCCGGAGCCTGAACCGGAGCCAGTAATCGAGCCGCCGGCGGAGATGGAAGAAGTGCCGCTGGACGAAGTCCAGCCACTGACCTTGGAAGAATTGGAAGCTATCCGCCAGGAGGCCTACAACGAGGGCTTCGCGGCGGGTGAAAAAGATGGTTTTCGCAGCACCACCCTCAAGGTCCGCCAGGAAGCCGAGGAGGCGCTGAGCGTCAGACTGGCCAGCCTGGAACGCTTGATGGGCGGGCTGTTCGACCCCATCGCCGAGCAGGATGCGCAAATCGAAAAAGCCATGGTCGAGCTGGTGCAGCACATCGCTCGCCAAGTGATCCAGCGCGAATTGGTGCTGGACTCCAGCCATATCGAAAGCGTGATGCGCGAAGCCCTCAAGCTGCTGCCCCTGGGTGTCGGCAATGTACGGCTGTACATCAATCCTCAGGATTTCGAACAAGTCAAAGCCCTGCGCGAGCGCCATGAAGAAACCTGGCGGATAGTCGAGGACGCTTCGCTGCAGCCCGGTGGTTGCCGCGTCGAGACCGAACACAGTCGCATCGATGCCACGGTGGAAACCCGCATCAGCCAGATCATGGCCAAGCTGCTGGACCAGGCCCACGAGCAGGTGCTGAACCCTGCCGAGCCGGACCTCAGCCTGGACCTGGACGCCCCCGATGCGCCTTGATCGCACCAGCTTCGCCAAGCGCTTGAGCGGTTATACCGAAGCCGCCGAGTTGCCTGGCCAGCCGATCCTTGAAGGTCGCCTGCTGCGCATGGTCGGCCTGACCCTCGAAGCCGAAGGCCTGCGCGCCGCCATGGGCAGCCGCTGCATGGTGATCAACGACGACAGCTACCACCCGGTGCAGGTCGAAGCCGAAGTGATGGGGTTTTCGGGCAACAAGATTTTCCTGATGCCCGTGGGCAGCCTGGCGGGCATTGCCCCCGGCGCCCGTGTGGTGCCCTTGGCCGACACCGGCCGTCTGCCGATGGGCATGAGCATGCTCGGCCGCGTACTCGACGGCGCCGGCCGCGCGCTGGATGGCAAGGGCGGCATGAAGGCTGAAGACTGGGTGCCGATGGACGGCCCCACCATCAACCCGCTCAACCGTAACCCCATCAGCGTGCCGCTGGACGTGGGCATTCGCAGCATCAACGGATTATTGACGGTCGGCCGTGGCCAGCGTCTGGGCCTGTTTGCCGGTACCGGCGTGGGTAAGTCGGTGTTGCTGGGCATGATGACGCGCTTTACTGAGGCTGACATCATCGTGGTCGGGCTGATCGGCGAACGGGGCCGCGAGGTGAAGGAATTCATCGAGCACAGCCTCGGTGAAGAAGGCCTCAAGCGCTCGGTCGTCGTCGCGTCCCCAGCGGACGATGCACCGCTGATGCGCCTGCGCGCCGCCATGTACTGCACGCGCATCGCCGAATATTTCCGTGACAAGGGCAAGAACGTCCTGTTGCTGATGGACTCGCTCACGCGTTTCGCCCAGGCCCAGCGGGAAATCGCCCTGGCCATCGGCGAACCGCCGGCCACCAAAGGCTATCCGCCGTCGGTGTTCGCCAAGCTGCCCAAGCTGGTGGAGCGTGCCGGTAACGCCGAAGCCGGTGGTGGCTCGATCACCGCGTTCTATACCGTGCTGTCCGAAGGCGATGACCAGCAGGACCCGATTGCCGACTCGGCGCGGGGTGTACTTGACGGTCACATCGTGCTGTCGCGGCGTCTGGCCGAAGAGGGGCATTACCCGGCTATCGATATCGAAGCGTCCATCAGCCGGGTGATGCCGGCAGTGGTGACGCCGGAACACATGATCCGCGCGCAACAATTCAAGCAATTGTGGTCGCGCTATCAACAGAGCCGCGACCTGATCAGCGTCGGCGCCTACGTGGCTGGCGGCGATCGCGACACCGACCTGGCCATCGCCCTGCAACCGCAGTTGGTGACCTACCTGCGCCAGGGCCTCAACGACAAGATCAGCATGGGCGAAAGCGAAGCGCACCTGCATTCGATCTTCGCCCCGGCGCCGGGCGGTTAAGCCATGGCCAACAGCCGCGCCGCCCGCCTGGCTCCGGTGGTGGACATGGCCGAAAAGGCCGAGAAAACCGCCGTGCAGCGCCTGGGTTATTTCCAGGGGCAAGTCCGTTTGGCGGAGAGCAAGCTGGGCGACTTGGAGCGCTTTCGCGGCGAGTACCAGCAGCAGTGGATCGAGCGGGGCAGCAAAGGCGTCTCGGGCCAGTGGTTGATGGGCTACCAGGGCTTTCTCAATCAGTTGGAAACGGCCGTCGGCCAGCAGCGCCAGAGCCTGGCCTGGCACCAGAACAACCTCGATAAAGCCCGCGAGAGCTGGCAAGCAGCGTTTGCCCGGGTCGAAGGTTTGCGCAAATTGGTGCAGCGTTATATCGACGAAGCACGCGCGCTTGAAGACAAGCGCGAGCAAAAGCTGCTCGACGAACTGTCCCAGCGCCTTCCACGCCAGTCCCAGTTCTAAATGTGGGAGCGGGCTTGCTCGCGAATGCGGTGGGTCAGTCACAAATATATCAACTGACACACCGTATTCGCGAGCAAGCCCGCTCCCACAGTTGATTTGTGGTGTTGCTCAGATCGGGTTCGCCTGCTAAACCTTGTGTCATTGCCAAAGACAAGGAAGCAGTCGCATGTCAGTCGAGTCAGAAGTATCCCTGGATGGGAAGAAGTTGATGATCGCGGTCAAGGGCCGGTTTGATTTCGGCAGCCATCAGGCGTTTCGCGATGCCTACGAGCGTTTCTACAAAGTGCCTGAGTTGTACGTCGTCGACTTGAAGGAGGCCACCTACATGGACAGCTCCGCCCTGGGCATGCTCCTGCTGTTGCGTGACCATGCCGGTGGCGATAATGCTGAGGTCCAGGTAATCAACAGCAACTCCGACGTGCGCAAGATCCTTGCCATCTCCAACTTCGACAAACTGTTCGACATCAGTTGAGCGCCCTGGCCCCGGTCCTCGAACCGCTGACGATCCTGATCGCCGAAGACAGCGCCGCCGATTTGCTGTTGCTGTCGACCATCGTGCGGCGCCAGGGTCACCAGGTACTTACGGCCACCAATGGCGCTGAAGCGGTCGAGGTGTTTACCCGCGAGCGCCCGCAACTGGTGTTGATGGATGCGCTGATGCCGGTGATGGACGGCTTTGAGGCAGCACGGCGAATCAAGCAGTTGGCGGGCGAAGAGCTGGTGCCGCTAATTTTCCTCACTTCCCTGCGCGAGAGCGAAGCGCTGGCCCAGTGCCTGGATGCCGGCGGCGATGACTTCCTGCCAAAACCCTACAACCAGTTGATTCTCGCGGCGAAAATCAACGCCATGGACCGCCTGCGCCGGTTGCAGGCCACGGTCCTGCAACAGCGCGACCTGATCGCCAAGCATCACGACTACCTCCTGCATGAGCAGCGGGTGGCCAAGGCGGTGTTCGATAAGGTCGCGCATTCGGGCTGCATCAATGCCGCGCCGAATATCCGCTACCTGCAATCGCCCTATGCGCTGTTCAACGGCGACCTGCTGCTGGCGGCCTATACGCCGTCCGGCGACATGCACGTGCTGCTCGGCGACTTCACTGGTCATGGCCTGCCGGCGGCGGTGGGGGCCATGCCCCTGGCGGAAGTCTTCTACGGCATGACCGCCAAGGGTTACGGCCTGGCACAAACCCTGCGCGAGATGAACGCCAAGCTCAAACGCATCCTGCCGGTGGACATGTTCTGCTGCGCCACCCTTTTGTGCCTGAGCACGCAGCGGCGGGTGGTGGAGGTGTGGAGCGGCGGCATGCCCGAAGGCTACGTGCATGAAATTGCCACCGGCAAACGCACGCCGCTGGAATCGCGGCATTTGCCGTTGGGGGTGCTGTCGGCTGAGGCCTTTGATGATCGCACTGAAGTCTGGCCCATGGCCCTGGGTGATCGGGTGTTCCTGTTGTCCGATGGGGTGCTGGATACCGCAGATGCCAACGACCAATTGTTCGGCGCCGAACGTTTACAGCAGGTGTTTGCTGCCAATCGCGAGCCTGATCGTTTATTTGAAGATATAGAACAGGCACTGGCGGCGTTTCGCGGTGAAGTGCGCGATGACGTGAGCATGGTGGAAATCACCCTGCAGCCTGGCCAGCAACTGCGTGCCTCGGGGCCGTTGTATGCGGACAGCGGGCAATCGTGTCCGTTGGATTGGTCGGTGAGTTTCGAATTCCGTGCCGAAACCTTGAAGCGTTACAACCCGTTGCCTTATCTGCTGCAACTGTTGTTGGAGATCCATGGCCTGCGCGAGCAGAGCGGGGCGCTCTACAGTGTGATGGCGGAGCTGTATTCGAATGCACTGGAACATGGGGTGCTGGGGCTGGATTCGAGTCTCAAGTGTGATGCTCAAGGGTTTGCCGAGTATTACCGTCAGCGTAATGAGCGCCTGGCGCAACTGAACAGTGGGTATATACGGGTGCATGTGCAGGTGGTGCCGGTTGGGGCGGGTGGGAAGATGACCCTGCGCATTGAGGATAGCGGTCTGGGGTTTGATGTGGAGCAGGTGCTGGCGCGGCCGCTGGATATGGACCGTCTGTCTGGCCGGGGTTTGAGCCTGGTGCGGCAATTGAGCAGCGATGTAGGCTGGTCGGATGGCGGGCGTAGTGTCTGCGTGGAGTTTTGCTGGGAGGCTCTGACATAATCCGCCGATTCTTGATCAAGGAGCGAGCAAGTGGTTGATCTACATCTGGACCCGGCGGTGTTGTCGGGGTTGCAGGAAGTCATGGAAGGCGAGTATCCGAAGTTGCTTGATACCTTTCTTGATGATTCCCAGAAACGTGTCGAGGCGCTGCGCAAGGCTAGGGATGATGCGAAGGCGTTGGGGCGGATTGCGCATAGTTTCAAGGGGAGTAGTGGGAACCTTGGGGCGGTGAGGTTGGCGCATTTGTGTCAGCGGTTGGAGGTGGAGTCCGTTGGGCCTGTGGTTGGGGATCTGGGGGAGTTGGTGGATCAGATTGATCGGGAGTTTGCGTTGGTTAAGCCGTTGTATGAGACGGAGCGGCAGCGGTTTCAGATTTGATTGAGTACATATCCGTTGCTGCGGTAACGGCTGGTATTGGTTCCGCCCTTACGGCGGCTCACTTTTGGAAAGACCCAAAAGTAAGCAAAAGGTCTTCGCCCCAACACTCGGCACCTCGCTTAGGCTCGGTGTGCCCTCACTCCGGCTTTGGAGCGTGGGCCGCCGCGATGGGCCATCCTTGGCCCAGCGCGGCTAACCCGGCGTCCTGCCGGGTTACCCACGCTCCAAAGCCTGCGTTCGGCCAGCGTGTTTGACGGGGCGCCTCAGATCAAGATCAAGAGCGACTCGCTTCGCATCGTGGATACGCTTTCCCTTGTAGGAGCCGGGGGGACGCCTAGTTCTTGCCGGCGAAAAACGTGAGACCGCCGCGTTTTGTCTGATTCCCCGCGTCATCGTTGAAGACCATCGCCGGCAAGCCGGCTCCTACAGGACCGCGTTTGATTTTGCTTCACACCACTCAAGCCGGCTGTCAGGCCGCTGTGCTCTTGCTTTTGATCTTGATCTTAGGCGCCCCGTCAAACACGCTGGCCGGAATTCGACAGGGATTTGGGGGGTAAACCGGCAGGGATGCCGGTTTAGCCGCCCCGCGCCATGGATGGCGCGTGGCGGCGGCCCCCCGAATCACTGTCGGATTACGGGCATACCGAGCCTAGGCGAGGTACCGAGTGTTGGGGCAAGAGCCTTTTGGTTACTTTTGGGCTCTTTTCAAAAGTGACCCGCCGTAAGGGCGGAACCAATATCAGCCGTTACCTAAAAAACGGATATGTACTCAATAAAACCAACCGACCCCAAACCTGGCCCAACTCTTGCTCTACCTCCCAATACTGCATCCCCGACCCCCATGCAGTGGAGACCTTTACCTATGCCAGTCGCCCCGAATTCGCTCCTTCAGGCTGCCCCCGCGGCCAAGCCTCAAGCGCCCGCCGCCAACCCACCGGCAGCGGCTGCGGACCCACGGGACAAGGGCCCTGGCTTCGCTCAAGTGTTCGCCAACCAGGCTTCCAAACCCACGACCAAGGCCGACGACAATTCGCCCAAGCCCACCGCCGGCAAGTCCTCCGACGCCAGTGCCAAGCCAGCGGCAAGCAGCGACAAACCTGCCGCCAGCACGCCAGCCGTTGCCGATAGCGGCAAACCCTTGCCTGCCACCCCGCCGGCCAAGACTGACGACAGCGCCAGCAAGGATGACGAAGCGTCAACCGACCCGACCCTGGTACAGCAGCCTCCAGCTGACCCGGTGGTCGATCCGGCTCTGATTGCCACCGTCACTCCAGTCGCCGTGCCAGTGCCGGTGGAAACCCCGGCGCCTGTCACCACAGCCAAGGATGACAAGACTCAGCCGGTAGTCGCGGCACCCGTCGCGGCCACCGAGGAAGCCAAGCCTGTCTTTGATCCGGAAGCCGACCCATTGGACGCCATGCCAGCCGTGCGCCTGGCGATGGAGCAGGGCGGTCATGTCTCGGCCAGCAGTCAGGCCCAGGCCAAAACCGCTCCGGCGCCAACTCAGGATCAACCCACCGCCGCACAGAACTTTGCCGCCGGCCTGGCCAATATGGTCGACCAGCAAGCCACCAAGGACAGCACTGACACGGGCGGTGACAAGGCCTTCGGCGGGTTGATCGAGGACGGCCTCAAGGACCTGAAAAACGCCAGCAGCGACACCCGTGTCGACGACTTCGCCAACCGCCTGGCTGCATTGACCCAGGCCGCCACGCCGAAAACCGCCAACGCCTTGCCGCCGGTAACCAATGCGCCGTTGGCCATGCACCAGAGCGGCTGGACCGATGAAATCGTCAACCGCGTGATGTACCTCTCCAGCGCCAACCTCAAGTCAGCGGAGATCCAGTTGCAGCCGGCTGAACTCGGTCGCCTGGATATCAAGGTCAACATGACCGCCGACCAGCAAGCCCAGGTCAACTTCATGAGCGCCCACCCGGTGGTACGTGAAGCCTTGGAAAGCCAGTCCGGCCGCTTGCGGGAGATGTTCGCCCAGCAGGGCATGGGGCAGGTGGATGTGAACGTGTCCGACCAGTCCCGTGGCCAGGAGCAACAGCAGCAACAGGCCCAGACCCGTGGCGTGAGCGGCAGCGGCGGGCGCGGTGGTGATAACGGCGACAGTGGTAACCACATTGATGTGGCTGAGGCCGTGGCGCCAGTCACCTCAACCGTGATCGGTTCAAGCGCGGTCGACTACTACGCCTAGCTCGCTCCTACAGGGATGTGCCAGACAACTCTGGCATAACACTTGCTCTTGCCTTTCCGTAGATCTATGAATCCCCGAATAGTGACGGATTATTGGCATGGCGAAGAGCGACGACGCAGCAAAAGCACCCGCAGGCAAAGGTAAGCTCAAGCTTATCCTGTTGATAGTCGTGGGCCTGCTCCTGGCCATCGGCGCCTCGGTCGGCGGCACCTGGTACATCATGCACAGCAGTGCCAGCAAGCCGGCACCCGCCGCCGAAACCGCCAGTAACGTCAAGCAACCGGCAATCTTCGAGCCGATGCTTCCGGCCTTTGTCGCCAACTTCAATCAGAATGGCCGCCAACGCTACCTGCAGGTGAGCATCACCTTGCTGGCGCGTAATGCTTCGGACCTGGATGCCCTCAAGGTGCATATGCCGGTGATCCGCAACAACTTGGTGATGCTGTTCTCCAGCCAGAGCTTCGACACACTTGCCACCCCGGTGGGCCAGGAAATGCTGCGCCAGAAGGTCACAGCCAGCGTGCAGGAAGTGGCCCAGAAGGAACTCGGCAAAGTCGTGGTCGAGCAGGCGCTCTTCACTAACTTCGTATTGCAGTAGGATCACGACATGGCCGTGCAAGACCTGCTGTCCCAGGATGAGATCGATGCGCTGCTGCATGGCGTCGACGATGGTCTGGTACAGACCGAAATGGCTGCCGAGCCCGGCAGCGTCAAAAGTTATGACCTCACCAGCCAGGATCGCATCGTCCGTGGACGCATGCCGACGCTGGAGATGATCAACGAACGTTTCGCCCGTTATACCCGCATCAGCATGTTCAATATGCTGCGCCGCTCGGCGGATGTGGCGGTGGGCGGCGTGCAGGTGATGAAGTTCGGTGAATACGTGCACTCGTTGTACGTGCCGACCAGCCTCAACCTGGTCAAGATCAAGCCGTTGCGCGGTACCGCGCTGTTCATCCTGGATGCCAAGCTGGTGTTCAAACTGGTGGACAACTTCTTCGGCGGCGACGGCCGTCACGCCAAGATCGAAGGCCGTGAGTTCACCCCGACCGAATTGCGGGTAGTGCGCATGGTGCTGGAGCAGGCCTTCATCGACTTGAAGGAAGCCTGGCAGGCGATCATGGAAGTCAATTTCGAGTACATCAACTCGGAAGTGAACCCGGCCATGGCCAACATCGTCGGCCCCAGCGAAGCCATTGTGGTGTCCACCTTCCACATCGAACTCGATGGCGGTGGCGGCGACCTGCACGTGACCATGCCGTACTCGATGATCGAGCCGGTGCGCGAGATGCTCGACGCCGGTTTCCAGTCCGACCTGGACGATCAGGACGAGCGTTGGGTCAAGGCCCTGCGCGAAGACCTGCTGGACGTCGACGTACCCCTGAGCGCCACGGTGGCCCGTCGCCAGTTGCGCCTGCGCGATATTTTGCACATGCAGCCAGGGGACATCATCCCCGTCGAATTGCCCGACGAAATGATCATGCGCGCCAATGGTGTGCCGTCATTCAAGGTCAAGCTCGGTTCCCACAAGGGCAACTTGGCTCTTCAAGTGGTCGAACCGATCAATCGTCGCTGATCAACACTCATTTTTGCTTCGCCGAGGACATGTAATGGCTACCGAACACGAAAACACTTCCGCCGAAGACCAGGCCCTGGCTGACGAATGGGCGGCTGCCCTGGAAGAAACCGGCGATGTTGGCCAGGATGACATCGATGCGCTGCTGGCCGCTGACGCCGCCACCTCTCCGGCCGGCAACCGTCTGCCGATGGAGGAATTCGGCAGCGTGCCGAAGAACAACGACCCGGTGACCCTCGACGGCCCGAACCTGGATGTGATCCTCGACATTCCCGTGTCGATCTCCATGGAAGTCGGCAGCACCGAAATCAACATCCGCAACCTGCTGCAACTCAACCAGGGGTCGGTGATCGAGCTGGACCGCCTGGCCGGTGAGCCGCTGGACGTGCTGGTCAACGGCACCCTGATTGCCCACGGCGAAGTGGTGGTGGTCAACGAGAAGTTCGGCATCCGCCTGACCGACGTGATCAGCCCGAGCGAACGCATCAAGAAGTTGCGCTGAGATGAAATATTCGATGGCGGGACTGTTTCTGGCGCTGCCATTGAGCGCCCTCGCGGCTGAGCCGGCCGCGCAAGCCACCGCTGCCGCTGCACCAGTGGTGAGCAGCGGCATTGGCGGGCAATTGACCCAGCTGGTGCTGGGCTTGTTGCTGGTGGTGGGTTTGATCTTCGCACTGGCCTGGCTGCTGCGCCGGGTGCAGCGCGTGGGGCCGGGCAATGGCCAGGTGATCGAGATGATCGGTTCCCGCGCCCTCGGCCCGCGTGATCGGCTGGTGCTGGTGCAAGTGGGCGAGGAGCAGATCCTGCTGGGCATCACGCCCGGTCGCATCACTCCGCTGCATGTGCTCAAGACCCCGGTGAGCGTGGACCAGAGCCAGTCCGCCACGCCAGAATTCGCCCAGCGCCTGATGGAGTTGCTGGGCAAGGATCAGAAGGATAAGAAGTAATGCGCGTTTTATTGACGCTCATGCTGTTGCTGGCCGCGCCACTGGCGTTTGGCGCCGACCCGTTGTCGATCCCGGCGATCACGTTGGGCACCAACGCGGCTGGCGCGCAGGAGTATTCGGTCAGCCTGCAGATCCTGCTGATCATGACCGCGCTGAGCTTTATCCCGGCGTTCGTCATGCTGATGACCAGCTTCACGCGGATCATCATTGTGTTCTCGATCCTGCGCCAGGCCCTGGGCCTGCAGCAGACGCCGTCGAACCAGATCCTCACCGGCATGGCCTTGTTCCTGACGCTGTTCATCATGGCGCCGGTGTTCGACAAGGTGAACCAGCAAGCGTTGCAACCCTACCTGGCGGAGAAAATGACCGCCCAGGATGCGATCGACAAGGCCCAGGGCCCGATCAAGGATTTCATGCTGTCGCAGACCCGCTCCAGCGACCTTGAGCTGTTTATGCGTCTGTCCAAGCGTACCGACATCGCCACCCCGGACCAGGCACCGCTGACCATCCTGGTGCCGGCGTTCGTCACCTCCGAATTGAAAACCGCGTTCCAGATCGGCTTCATGATCTTCATTCCGTTCCTGATCATCGACCTGGTGGTGGCGAGCGTGCTGATGGCCATGGGTATGATGATGCTGTCGCCGTTGATCATCTCGTTGCCGTTCAAGATCATGCTGTTTGTGCTGGTCGACGGCTGGGCGCTGATTATCGGCACGTTGGCCGGCAGTTTCGGCGGGGTATAGCGCAATGACGCCAGAAGTAGCTGTCGACCTGTTCCGTGAAGCGCTGTGGCTGACCACTGTGATGGTCGCCGTGCTGGTCGTGCCGAGCCTGTTGGTGGGCCTGCTGGTGGCGATGTTCCAGGCCGCGACCCAGATCAACGAACAAACCTTGAGCTTTTTGCCGCGCTTGCTGGTGATGCTGGTCACCCTGATCGTGGCCGGCCCTTGGCTGGTGCAGACCTTCATGGAATACATCCTGCAGTTGTACGGCAGTATTCCGCAGTTGATCGGCTGACCGGATGCAGTCGTTGCTGGCATTGACCGATACCCAGATCAGCACGTGGGTGGCGTCCTTCATCCTGCCGATGTTCCGCGTGACGGCGATGTTGATGGCCATGCCGGTGTTCGGCACCACCCTCGTACCACGTCGCGTGCGCCTGTACTTTGCGGTGGCGATTACCGTGGTGATCGTGCCAGGGTTGCCGCCGATGCCACCGGTCAATGCCATCGATCTCAGCGCGTTGCTGCTGATTGCCGAACAGATCCTGATCGGCGCGCTGATGGGCTTTTCCCTCACGCTGTTTTTCCAGGCCTTTGTGGTGGCCGGGCAAATCATCTCGATCCAGATGGGCATGGGCTTCGCCTCCATGGTCGACCCCACCAACGGCGTATCGGCGGCGGTAATCGGGCAGTTTCTGACCATGCTGGTGACCTTGCTGTTCCTGGCGATGAACGGCCACCTGGTAGCCTTTGAAGTGATGACCGAAAGCTTCACCACCTTGCCGGTGGGCTCGGGGCTGGTGGTCAATCATTTCTGGGAAATCGTCGGGCGCCTGGGTTGGGTGTTCGGCGCGTCGCTGTTGCTGGTGTTGCCGGCCATTACCGCGTTGCTGGTGGTCAACATCGCGTTCGGTGTGATGACCCGTGCGGCGCCACAGCTGAACATCTTCTCGATTGGTTTCCCGTTGACCCTGGTATTGGGCATGGGGATTTTCTGGGTCGGCCTGGCCGACATTCTCAATCAGTATCAACCGCTGGCGACCGACGCCTTGCAGTTCTTACGTGATCTGGCACGGGCGCGCTGAGCCATGGCCGAGAGCGAGAGTGGTCAGGACAAAACAGAAGACCCCACGGAGAAACGCAAAAAGGACTCCAGGGAAAAGGGCGAGATTGCGCGCTCCAAAGAGCTGAACACCGTTGCAACCATGATGGCCGGCGCCGGCGCCTTGCTGATCTACGGCGGCGGCCTGGCGCTGGACTTGATGGAGTTGATGAAGCACAACTTCACCTTGCCCCGCGACGTGCTGCTCAACCCTGACGCCATGGGCCAGTACCTGCTGCACTCGGGCAAGATCGCGATCCTGGCGGTGCAGCCGATCCTGATCACTTTACTGCTGGCTGCGCTGATCGGCCCGGTCGCCCTGGGTGGCTGGTTGTTTGCCGCCGGCAGCATGGCCCCGAAATTCAGCCGCATGAACCCGGCTGCCGGGCTCAAGCGCATGTTTTCCGCCAAGGCCTTGGTGGAGTTGCTCAAGGCGTTGGCCAAATTCATCCTGATCCTGTTTGTGGCGCTGATGGTGTTGTCGTCCGACATTGACGACCTGCTGCGCATCGCCCATGAACCGCTGGAGTCGGCGATCATCCACAGCGTGCAGGTGGTGGGCTGGAGCGCGCTGTGGATGGCCGCCGGGCTGATCATCATCGCTGCCGTGGATGCCCCGATCCAGTTGTGGGAGAGCCACAAGAAACTGCTGATGACCAAGCAGGAAGTGCGCGACGAGCACAAGGACCAGGAAGGCCGACCCGAGGTCAAACAGCGTATTCGCCAGCTGCAACGGGAAATGTCCCAGCGCAAGATGATGGGCGCAGTACCCGACGCCGACGTGGTCATCACCAACCCGACCCACTACGCCGTGGCGCTCAAATACGACCCGGAGAAAGGCGGCGCGCCGATGCTGTTGGCCAAGGGGAGTGACTTTACGGCGCTGAAGATCCGCGAAATCGCCGTGGCCAATGACATCCTGCTGCTGGAATCGCCGGAACTGGCGCGGTCGATCTTCTATTCCACCGACCTGGACCAGGAAATCCCCGCCGGGCTCTACCTGGCCGTGGCTCAGGTGTTGGCGTATGTCTATCAGATTCGCCAGTACCGCGCGGGCAAGGGCAAGCGTCCGGATCCACTCAAGGATCTGCCGATTCCACCGGATTTGCGCCGCGATTCCTGATTTCTCACGCCCTACCACTCGTCGTGAATGCCTGTATACCTGTCAACTTTGACAGTAGCCAGAGGGGCGTTCTCGCGGTTCCATTGCTTAAAGCACTGCGCGAAAGCTGTAGATGAGATGCAGGGAGAGTGGTTTTGAAGGCGGTCAGAGGCGCTGTCAAATATTACGACCAGAAATCCGGGATGGGCTTGATTGCCCTGGAAAACGGTGAAGACGACGTGCGCGTGAATTTCATCGGTTCGCGAGGTATTCGGCTTGCCGTGGGCCTGCGGGTTGAGGTCAAGAGAGTCCATGGGCGCGATGCGGTCTATGCATCCGACGTTCGCGTTATCCCGTAAGTCAGGAGAACGGCAATGGCAACAGGTACGGTGAAATGGTTTAACGCGGAGAAGGGGTTTGGGTTTATCACTCAAGACGGTGGGGGCGATATATTTGTCCACTTCTCGGCCATCACGGGCGACGGTTTCAGGACGCTTGAAGAGAACCAAAAAGTAGAGTTCGAGGTAACGCAGGGGGCCAAAGGCGCTCAGGCCGAGAACGTCCGCGTCCTATGAGCTTGATGATCGTTCCCGCAGGGTAGTGCAGGAACGATCCGCCCTCAGGCCATCAAGTGCTCGCTGTCCGCCAACACTCTGTCAGCCAGCAGCTTTGCCAGCCCAATCAACTGTGCAACACCCAGCGCGCCTTCGCGTTTTGGCCCTTCCAATTCAAACGCAAAATCACTCATCAGCGCGTCGGCCGAGGCGAGGGTTTCGGTGAGGTTGACCAGCAGGTCTTCGGTTTTGAGAGTGTCTACGACGGTAAACAGACTGATGGGGGGATTTGGGGTGGGTTTAATCATTGTGAGGTTCCTAAAAAGTGGAGCCGCCACTGATCGCCGCGACGCGATGGAGGGTGGCAACTGTACGCAGGTTCGCGGACCGGTCTAGGAACAACCCGGCATACCCGAAGGTATCCCGCGCACAGCCGCCATAGCGCCGCACAGTAGACGATAAAAAACCGCTTACTGAAAGGGAGATGGTGCTTTTGTTCCGTAGTAAACCGGGCCGCGACGCCCGACCACTGCGTTTGCAGCGGTGTACGGAGACTAGAGAGCGGCTTTCCTAGGGGCAACCCCAAAACCTTGTCGGAAATTTCCTCGGTAGCGGCCGGTGAACACAAATCCAAAATGTGGGAGCGGGCTTGCTTGGTCGCTTGGGAGGTCATCGAAGGGCCAAAGCAAAAGTTGGAAGGCTTCTTGCAATACCGCCTGCAAGACGCCCAATTGCGTCAAAACTTTGCTTCAAAGGACACGAGGAATACCGGTGGTGGATCGCTCTCAAATGCTCGGCAACGCCCGCAGCACCCTGACTGACCTCTCGCGAGGCAATCTGGGTGTGCCGTTGTTGTTGCTGGTGATGCTGGCAATGATGATGTTGCCGATGCCGCCGTTCCTGCTCGACGTGTTCTTTACCTTTAACATTGCGCTGTCCGTCGTCGTCCTGCTGGTGTGCGTCTACGCCCTACGGCCGTTGGATTTTGCGGTATTCCCGACCATTCTGCTGGTGGCGACCCTGCTGCGCCTGGCGCTGAACGTGGCGTCGACCCGTGTGGTCATGCTGCACGGCCAGGACGGCCATGCCGCTGCCGGTAAGGTGATCCAGGCCTTCGGTGAGGTGGTGATCGGCGGTAACTACGTGGTCGGTATCGTGGTGTTCGCGATCCTGATGATCATCAACTTCGTGGTGGTCACCAAAGGCGCCGGGCGCATCTCCGAAGTGAGCGCGCGTTTTACCCTCGACGCGATGCCCGGCAAACAGATGGCCATCGACGCCGACCTCAACGCCGGCCTGATCGACCAGAACCAAGCCAAATCCCGTCGCCTGGAAGTCGCCCAGGAGGCTGAGTTCTACGGTTCCATGGACGGTGCCAGCAAATTTGTGCGCGGTGACGCCATCGCCGGTCTGCTCATTCTGTTCATCAACCTCATCGGCGGCATGGCCGTGGGTATCTTCCAGCACGGCATGACCTTCGGCGATGCGGGCAAGGTGTACGCGTTGCTGACCATCGGTGACGGTTTAGTGGCGCAATTGCCATCACTGTTGTTATCAACAGCGGCGGCCATCATGGTGACCCGTGCTTCGGGCTCCGAAGACATGGGCAAGCAGATCAGCCGGCAGATGTTCGCTTCGCCCAAGGCCCTGGCCGTGGCGGCGGGCATCATGGCGATCATGGGTATCGTGCCGGGCATGCCGCACGTGTCATTCCTGAGCATGGCGGCCCTGGCTGGCGGCGCCGCGTACCTGTTCTGGAAAAAGCAGAACCAGGTCAAAGTCATCGCCCAGCAAGAGATCGCCCGCCAGCAGGAACTGCTGCCATCCCCGGCCCGCGCCCAGGAAACCAAGGAGCTTGGCTGGGATGACGTAACCCCGATCGACATGATCGGCCTGGAAGTCGGCTACCGCTTGATCCCGCTGGTGGACCGCAACCAGGGTGGCCAATTGCTCGCGCGGATCAAGGGCGTGCGCAAGAAACTGTCGCAGGACCTGGGCTTTTTGATGCCCACCGTGCACATCCGCGACAACCTCGACCTGGCCCCAAGTGCCTATCGCCTGACCCTGATGGGCGTGATCCTGGCCGAAGCCGAGATCTACCCGGACCGCGAACTGGCGATCAACCCCGGGCAGGTGTTCGGCAGCCTCAACGGCATTACCGCCAAAGATCCGGCTTTTGGCCTGGACGCGGTCTGGATCGAAATCAGCCAGCGCAGCCAGGCGCAATCCCTCGGTTACACCGTGGTGGACGCCAGCACTGTGGTCGCGACTCACCTTAATCAGATCCTGTACAAACACTCCCACGAGTTGATCGGCCACGAGGAAGTCCAGCAATTGATGGGTTTGCTGGGCAAAGCGTCGCCAAAACTCGCCGAAGAGTTGGTACCGGGCATTCTGTCGCTGTCGCAGTTGCTCAAGGTGTTGCAGGCGCTGTTGGCCGAACAGGTGCCAGTACGCGATATCCGCAGCATTGCCGAGGCCATCGCCAACAATGCCGCCAAGAGTCAAGATACTGCCGCCCTGGTAGCTGCGGTGCGCGTCGGATTGTCGCGTGCAATCGTCCAAAGCATTGTAGGGCTTGACTCCGAGCTGCCTGTGATCACCTTGGAACCAAGGTTGGAACAAATATTGCTCAATAGTATTCAGAAGGCAGGACAAGGCCAGGAAGAGGGCGTTCTGCTGGAGCCAAGCATGGCTGAGAAGCTGCAGCGTTCGTTGATCGACGCCGCACAACGCCAGGAAATGCAGGGCCAGCCGGTGATTCTGCTGGTGGCAGGCCCCGTCCGGGCGATGTTGTCGCGGTTTGGGCGTTTGGCAGTACCGAATTTGCACGTTTTGGCTTATCAGGAAATTCCTGACAACAAGCAAGTGACTATCGTCGCGACAGTAGGGCCCAACGGCTGAGGGTAGTGGGTTATGCAAGTGAAGCGTTTTTTCGCCGCCGATATGCGTCAGGCCATGAAACTGGTGCGTGATGAGCTGGGCGCCGACGCCGCGATTATCGGAAACCGTCGTATTGCCGGCGGTGTCGAGCTGACGGCTGCCCTGGATTACACCCCCTCGGCGCTGGCGCCGCGTGTACCGAACATGGAACTCGAAGACGAGCTGCGCAAAACCGCCTCGCGCATCGTTTCGGCCCAGGCTGAACTGAGCATGCGCGGCGACAGCGATGCCACCACCAATCGCCAGTTGTTCGCCGGCTTGCCACTGACCGCTGCCGAGCCGCTGGTCGAGCCCACCTTCAAAGAACCGCCGCGTCCTGCTGCGCCTGCTCCGGCGCCTGCGGTTGACCAGCGCGTGTTTGATTCGATGCGCTTTGAACTCAACGGCCTGCGCGAACTGCTGGAAGTGCAGTTGGGCTCGCTGGCGTGGAACCAGCTGCAAGGCAGCAAGCCGCAACAAGCCAACCTGTGGCGTCGCCTGCAACGCATCGGCCTGTCCGGCCCGTTGTCCCGCGACCTGCTGGCGCTGACCACCGAAATCGAAGAGCCTCGCCAGGCCTGGCGCATGTTGCTGGCCCACCTGGCGCGGATGATCGTTACCCCGGAAATCGAACCCCTGGAAGAAGGCGGTGTGATCGCCATGGTCGGCCCCGCCGGCATGGGCAAGACCACCACCCTGGCCAAGCTGGCTGCCCGCTACGTCCTCAAATACGGCGCGCAGAATATCGCGCTGGTGAGCATGGACAGCTACCGTATTGGTGCCCAGGAGCAGCTCAAGACCCTGGGCCGGATCCTCAATGTGTCGGTGACCCATGTCGACCCGGGCCAGTCCCTGGCCAACGCCCTCGACCCGCTGCTGCGCAAACGCGTGGTATTGATCGATACTGCCGGCCTGCAAGCCAGCGACCCGGCATTGCGCATGCAGTTGGAAAGCCTGGCGGGGCGTGGCATCAAGTCGAAAAATTACCTGGTGCTTGCAACCACCAGCCAGAAACAGGTTCTTACCGCTGCGTATCATAGTTACAAGCGTTGTGGCCTGGCCGGTTGCATTCTCACCAAGCTCGATGAAACCGCGAGCCTGGGCGAGGTGCTGAGCCTGGCCATCAGTCATGAATTGCCGGTCGCCTACCTGACCGACGGGCCGCGGATCCCGGATGATCTGCATCTGCCGCGCCGTCATCAGTTGGTCAGCCGTGCAGTCAGCGTGCAAATGCAAGAAGAGCCTAGCGAGGAAGCGATGGCCGATATGTTCGCCGACCTCTACCACAGCCCGGCAAAACGGGTCGGTTGAGGCAGGATGAACACCGTGAAATGTATCTACATCGATGGTCTGCAAGCGATTCACGCGGCCAAGCCATGTAGCCTGCGTCTAAGCAAGACAAGGTAAAGAAATAAAATGGGCAGCATGCATCCCGTACAGGTGATCGCGGTGACCGGCGGCAAAGGTGGCGTCGGGAAAACTAACGTGTCAGTGAATTTGTCCCTGGCCCTGGCAGAGCTTGGCCGTCGTGTCATGCTGCTGGATGCTGACCTGGGCTTGGCGAACGTGGACGTTCTGCTGGGGCTGACACCCAAACACACCCTTGCCGATGTGATCGAGGGCCGCTGTGAGCTGCGCGATGTGCTGCTGCAGGGCCCCGGTGGCATCCGCATCGTGCCAGCCGCCTCCGGCACCCAGAGCATGGTGCACCTGAGCCCGGCGCAGCATGCCGGCCTGATCCAGGCCTTCAGTGATATCGGCGACAACCTCGACGTGCTGGTGATCGACACCGCCGCCGGGATCGGCGAGTCCGTGGTCAGCTTCGTGCGCGCCGCGCAGGAAGTGTTGCTGGTGGTTTGCGATGAACCCACCTCGATCACCGACGCCTATGCCCTGATCAAACTGCTTAACCGTGACTACGGCATGAACCGCTTCCGCGTCCTGGCCAACATGGCCCAGAGCCCGCAGGAAGGGCGCAACCTGTTCGCCAAGTTGACCAAGGTCACGGATCGCTTCCTCGATGTCGCTTTACAATACGTCGGCGCAGTTCCCTACGACGAGTGTGTGCGCAAGGCTGTGCAAAAGCAGCGTGCAGTCTACGAAGCGTTCCCTCGTTCCAAATGCGCATTGGCGTTCAAGGCTATTGCCCAGAAGGTCGATACCTGGCCGTTGCCTGCCAACCCTCGGGGGCATCTGGAGTTTTTCGTCGAGCGATTGGTGCATCAGACGAGCGCAGGACCCGTGCTATGACAGCGACTGGCTACAACGCGTACAAGAAGTCTGCCCGTGACAGTCAGGGCGAGTTGATCGAGCGCTACGCGCCCTTGGTCAAGCGCATTGCCTATCACTTGCTGGCACGCCTGCCCGCCAGCGTCCAGGTCGAAGACCTGATCCAGGCGGGCATGATCGGCCTGCTCGAAGTGTCGACCAAATACGATGCGAGCAAGGGTGCGAGTTTCGAGACGTACGCGGGTATCCGTATCCGTGGCGCGATGCTCGATGAAGTACGTAAAGGTGACTGGGCGCCGCGTTCGGTGCATCGCAACACGCGCATGGTCAGTGATGCAATTCGCGCAATTGAAGCAAAAACCGGTCGCGACGCTAAAGATCACGAAGTTGCGGCCGAACTCCAATTGAGTCTCGACGATTACTACGGGATTTTGAACGATACCTTGGGCAGCCGCCTGTTCAGTTTCGACGACCTGTTGCAGGACGGCGAACATGAAGGGCTGCACGAGGACGGCGCGAGCGCTCATATGGAGCCATCGCGTGACCTGGAAGATGAGCGTTTCCAGGGGGCGTTGGCGGACGCGATTGCCAATTTGCCGGAGCGTGAGCGACTGGTGTTGGCGCTGTACTACGACGAAGAGCTGAACCTCAAGGAAATCGGTGAGGTCCTGGGGGTCAGCGAGTCGCGGGTCAGCCAGTTGCACAGCCAGTGCGCAGCCCGCTTGCGGGGGCGTTTGGGAGAGTGGCGAGCGCGCTGACAGGCAGTGTGGGGACACTGCAGACGATACCGCGAGGGCAAGCAGCCTTCGCGGGTTCGACCCGTGGTGCCCTCGGCAGTCCTTTTTGTGTAATGCCTGTTGATTGAAATGGCGCGTCCAGGTGCTGGGCGCGTTTAAGACTGCTTGGAGGTCGAATTGGACAAGAACATGAAAATCCTCATCGTTGATGACTTCTCAACGATGCGGCGGATCATAAAAAACCTGTTGCGTGACCTTGGGTTCACTAACACGGTCGAGGCGGATGACGGCATTACGGCGATTCCGATCCTCAACAGCGGGAGCATCGACTTTCTGGTAACGGACTGGAACATGCCGGGCATGACCGGCATCGACTTGCTGCGCCACGTGCGCGCTGACGAAAAGCTGCGCAGCCTGCCTGTGCTGATGGTGACCGCCGAAGCCAAGCGTGAGCAGATCATCGAAGCCGCCCAAGCCGGGGTCAACGGTTATGTGGTCAAGCCATTCACTGCATTGGCCTTGAAAGAGAAGATCGAAAAAATCTTCGAACGCATCCACGGCTAATGCCATCGCGGGGGAGCTATGGAGCATAAAGAAACGTCACAGGGAGACTTCGAGTCGACCCTGAAAAAGCATGCTCACCAGTTGGTCGACAGCCTTGAAAAAGGCCAATTCGGCGACGCGGTGCAGTTGATCCATGAGCTCAACCAGACCCGTGACCGCGGCCTGTACCAGGAAGTGGGCAAGCTCACACGCGAGCTGCACAGTGCGATCGTCAATTTCCAGATTGACCCGCATATGCCCCAGGCCGAGGAAATCTCGCAGATCACCGATGCCACCGAACGCCTGTCCTACGTGGTCAGGCTGACTGAGGCGGCGGCCAACCGCACCATGGACCTGGTGGAAAACGCCACGCCCCTGGTCAACGGCATGGCCAACGAAGCCCAGGCCCTGAGCAACGATTGGGGCCGTTTCATGCGCCGCGAAGTGGGCGCAGAAGAGTTTCGTGAATTGGCGCGTCGGGTCGAAGGGTTCTTGTCACGCAGCGAGCAGGAAAACCGCACGGTTTCCAGCAACCTCAACGACATTCTGCTCGCCCAGGATTATCAGGACCTCACCGGTCAGGTGATCAAGCGTGTGACCCAGTTGGTCACCGAAGTGGAAAGCAACTTGCTCAAATTGGTGCTTATGGCAGGCCAGGTTGACCGTTTTGCCGGTATTGAACATGACCGCGAAGCGATCCTCTCGGAAAAAGATCCAAAAAAACATCTCGCCAAGGGTGAAGGTCCGCAGATTCATGCCGATAAACGTGAAGACGTTGTATCGGGTCAAGATGATGTCGATGACCTGTTATCCAGTTTAGGCTTCTAAGGAGCACCCACATGAGCTTCGGCGCCGATGAAGAAATCCTTCAGGATTTCCTTGTAGAGGCCGGCGAAATTTTAGAGCAGTTGTCCGAGCAACTGGTCGAGCTGGAAAGCCGACCGGATGATGCGAACCTGCTCAATGCAATTTTTCGCGGTTTTCACACTGTAAAAGGGGGCGCCGGCTTCCTCCAGCTCCATGAGCTGGTGGAGTGCTGCCACATCGCCGAGAACGTGTTCGACATCCTGCGCAAGGGTGAGCGTCACGTTGATTCGGAATTGATGGACGTGATTCTCGAAGCACTGGATGCGGTCAACGGCATGTTCAGCGAGGTGCGCGACCGTGCACCGATCACCGCTGCCACTCCGGAACTGCTGGCCGCCCTGGCGCGCCTGGCGGAACCGGCCGACACCTCGGCTGCGCCTGTGGTTGAGGCGGCTCCCGAGCCTGTGGCCGAAGCTGAGCCGGATGTGACCGACAGCGAGTTCGAACAGCTGCTCAACTCCCTCAGTGCTGTGAAGGCCGAGGCTGAGGCACCCAAGGCGCCCGTCGCTGCGCCAACCAGCGAAGACATCACTGACGCTGAGTTCGAATCCCTGCTCGACCAGTTGCATGGCAAAGGCCAGTTTGCAGCGGACGCCGTGGCACCTGCCGCTGCGCCCGAGGCGCCTGCTGCGAATGCCAACACCGACATTACCGACGACGAATTCGAAGCGTTGCTCGACCAACTGCATGGCAAGGGCACCTTCGCGGCCGACGCCCTGCCGGAAGTCGCCGCCACGGCTGCGGCGCCTGCCGCAGCCAGTGCAGCACCGGCCGGCGACGGCCTGATCTCCGATCACGAGTTTGAATCGCTGCTGGACGAGTTGCACGGCAAGGGCAAGTTCAGCGAAGTGGCCCCGGCCGCTGCTGCTGTTGCCACGGCTGCACCGGTTGCTGCCAAGGCCGCCGCGCCGGCTCCGGCCGCCAAGCCTGCGCCTGTAGCGGCTCCTGCTCCGGCGCGTGCCGCCGCAGCACCGGTTGCCGAGAAGCCTGCCAGTGAAGCCGAAACCACCGTGCGGGTTGATACCGCGCGCCTGGACGACATCATGAACATGGTCGGCGAACTGGTGCTGGTACGTAACCGTCTGGTGCGCCTGGGCTTGAGCAGCGGCGATGAAGCCATGCAAAAAGCCGTGTCGAACCTCGACGTGGTCACCGCCGACCTGCAAACCGCGGTGATGAAAACCCGGATGCAGCCGATCAAGAAAGTCTTCGGCCGCTTCCCACGCCTGGTTCGCGACTTGGCGCGTCAGCTCAAGAAAGAGATCAACCTGGAACTGGTGGGTGAAGAAACCGACCTCGACAAGAACCTCGTCGAGGCCCTGGCCGACCCGCTGGTCCACTTGGTGCGCAACGCCGTCGACCACGGCGTGGAAACCCCTGAAGAACGCGAAGCCTCGGGCAAGTCCCGCAACGGCAAAGTGATCCTGGCGGCGGAGCAAGAAGGCGACCACATCCTGCTGTCGATCACTGATGACGGCAAGGGCATGGACCCGGCCATATTGCGCAATATCGCGGTCAAGCGCGGCGTGATGGACAAGGACGCCGCCGACCGCCTGACCGACACCGAGTGCTACAACCTGATCTTTGCCCCGGGGTTCTCGACCAAGACCGAGATTTCCGACGTCTCCGGCCGTGGCGTCGGCATGGACGTGGTGAAGACCAAGATCAGCCAGCTCAATGGCTCGATCAACATCTACTCGACCAAGGGCCAGGGCTCGAAGATCGTGATCAAGGTGCCTTTGACCTTGGCGATCATGCCGACCCTGATGGTGATGCTGGGCAACCAGGCGTTCGCCTTCCCGCTGGTCAACGTCAACGAGATCTTCCACCTCGACCTGTCGCGTACCAACGTGGTGGACGGCCAGGAAGTGGTGATCGTGCGCGACAAGGCGTTGCCCCTGTTCTACCTCAAGCGCTGGCTGGTGGCATCGGCCAAGCATGAAGAGCAGCGCGAAGGCCATGTGGTGATTCTCTCCGTGGGCACCCAGCGCATCGGTTTTGTGGTCGATCAACTGGTGGGCCAGGAAGAAGTGGTCATCAAGCCTTTGGGCAAAATGCTGCAGGGAACCCCGGGCATGTCGGGTGCGACCATCACCGGTGACGGTCGGATCGCGCTGATTCTCGATGTTCCGAGCATGCTCAAGCGTTACGCCGCTCGGCGTATTTGATTCTGGTGGGGCAGGGCGGTAGTGCCCGCCCCGCCTAACGGAGTGTTTATGGCAGTCAAGGTCCTGGTGGTGGACGATTCGGGTTTCTTCCGCCGCCGCGTCTCGGAAATTCTTTCCGCCGATCCAACGATCCAGGTGGTCGGCACGGCCACCAACGGCAAAGAGGCGATTGATCAAGCCATTGCGTTGAAACCGGACGTGATCACCATGGACTACGAGATGCCGATGATGGATGGCATCACCGCGGTCCGGCACATCATGCAACGCTGCCCGACCCCGGTGTTGATGTTCTCCTCGCTGACTCACGAAGGCGCCCGGGTCACCCTGGATGCGCTGGACGCCGGCGCGGTGGACTTCCTGCCGAAGAATTTCGAAGACATCTCGCGCAACCCCGAGAAGGTCAAGCAGATGCTGTGCGAGAAGGTGCACAGTATTTCCCGCAGTAACCGTCGCAGCCTGTTCAGCGCGCCAGCGCCGACGCCTGCACCGGTTGCAGCACCGGCTGCACCGACGTCATCGTTTGCTCGTCCAGCGCCTGCGCCGGTTGCACGGCCTGCCGTGGCGCCGGTTCGCGCTGCTGCGCCTGCGACTGCCCATTCGCCTGCGCCGAAGCGCAAGGCCTACAAACTTGTGGCTATCGGCACGTCCACGGGCGGCCCGGTGGCCCTGCAACGCGTGTTGACCCAACTGCCGGCCAACTTCCCGGCGCCGATCGTGTTGATCCAGCACATGCCTGCTGCCTTCACCAAGGCCTTCGCCGAGCGCCTGGACAAGCTGTGCCGCATCAGCGTCAAGGAAGCCGAGGATGGCGACATCCTGCGTCCTGGCCTGGCGTTGCTGGCGCCGGGTGGCAAGCAAATGATGGTGGACGGCCGTGGCGCGATCAAAATCCTGCCGGGCGACGAGCGCCTGAACTACAAACCATGCGTGGACATCACCTTTGGTTCGGCAGCCAAGTCCTACGGCGACAAAGTTCTGGCGGTGGTGCTCACCGGCATGGGCGCCGACGGCCGTGAGGGCGCGCGCCTGCTCAAGCAGGGCGGCAGCGCCATCTGGGCCCAGGACGAGGCCAGCTGCGTGATCTACGGCATGCCCATGGCCATCGTCAAGGCCGACTTGGCTGACGCCGTCTACAGTCTGGACGACATCGGCAAGCATCTGGTGGAGGCTTGCCTCTGATGGATGTTTTGAGCCTGATCGGTATCATCATGGCGTTTGTCGCGATCATCGGCGGCAACTACCTCGAAGGCGGTCACCTCGGCGCCCTGGCCAACGGCCCGGCCGCCCTGATCGTGATCGGCGGCACCGTGGGCGCGGCATTGCTGCAGTCGCCCATGAGCTCCTTCAAACGCGCCATGCAGATCCTTATCTGGATCATTTTTCCGCCACGTGTCGACTTGCCTGGCGGCATCGACCGCGTGGTCAACTGGAGCCTCACCGCCCGCAAGGAAGGCCTGCTGGGCCTGGAAGGCGTGGCCGATGCCGAGCCCGACAGCTACGCGCGCAAAGGCCTTCAATTGCTGGTAGATGGCGCCGAACCGGAAGCGATCCGCAGCATTTTGGAAGTGGATTTCTACACCCAGGAAAGCCGCGACATCAACGCCGCCAAAGTCTACGAAAGCATGGGCGGCTATGCGCCGACCATTGGCATCATCGGTGCGGTAATGGGCCTGATCCATGTGATGGGCAACTTGGCCGACCCTTCACAACTGGGCAGCGGCATTGCCGTGGCGTTTGTTGCCACCATCTACGGTGTGGCCAGTGCCAACCTGGTGTTGTTGCCGGTGGCCAGCAAGCTCAAGTCGATTGCCCTGCGCCAGTCGCGTTACCGCGAGATGTTGCTCGAAGGTATTTTGTCGATTGCCGAGGGTGAGAACCCGCGCTCCATCGAATTGAAGCTCCAGGGCTTCATGGATTGATGAACATGCACCCTGTAGGAGCCGGCTTGCCGGCGAAAATCGCCAACGATAACGCGGGTTGCCTGATGCCCCGCGGCGCTCTCGGGTTTTTCGCCGGCAAGCCGGCTCCTACAGGTGATTTGTGTTGCTGGGGGTATTGCCTGTGAGCCGTCGCCGTCGCGAGCCCGAAGAACACGTCAACCACGAACGGTGGCTGGTGTCCTACGCGGACTTCATCACTTTGCTGTTCGCGTTTTTCGTGGTGATGTACTCGATCTCGTCGATTAACGAAGGCAAGTACAAAGTTATTTCCCAGGCGCTGATTGGCGTGTTCAACGACGCCGACCGCGCCCTCAAGCCGATCCCGATCGGTGAAGAGCGGCCCAAGACCGTGACCCCGGCCAAGCCGCTGGTCAACGACAGCGATGAAACCGCTGCCGGCGTGGGTGGCACCAGCGATCCACTGAAAAGCATCGCCGATGACATCAGCGCAGCGTTTGGCGACCTGATCAGCTCCAACCAGATGACCGTGCGCGGCAACGAGTTGTGGGTGGAAATCGAGCTTAATTCCAGCCTGTTGTTTGCCAGCGCCGACGCGTTGCCGAGCGACCAGGCGTTTACCATCATCGACAAGGTGGCGGCGATTCTCAAGCCGTTTGAAAATCCGATCCATGTCGAAGGCTTCACCGACAATTTCCCGATCAGCACCGCGCAGTACCCGACCAACTGGGAGCTGTCCTCGGCCCGTGCGTCAAGCATCGTGCGCATGCTGGCGATGCAGGGCGTGAACCCTGGGCGCCTGGCCTCGGTGGGTTATGGTGAGTTCCAGCCGGTGGCCAATAACGCTACGGTAGAGGGCCGCGCGAAGAACCGCCGGGTGGTGTTGGTAGTGTCGCGCAACCTGGATGTGCGCCGCAGCCTGACCGGCACCGGTACCGCCAATGCAACACCGGATGCCGCCTTGAAGCGGGCTGGCACACAAACTGCACCGCCCCCTGTAAAACCGCCGGTTCGTCAGAGCGCCGTCAATTCTCCGTCGCCGGCTCAATAACCTTATGCAATGTCTCGGTCGCGCCTGTGCCTGCCGGGAGGAACCAACCGAATGAGAGTCTGGGCAGTTGCCAATCAAAAAGGTGGGGTCGGCAAGACCACCACGTCCATCGCCTTAGCCGGCTTGCTGGCCGAGGCGGGCAAGCGCGTGGTCGTGGTGGACCTGGACCCTCACGGCTCCATGACCAGCTATTTCGGCTATGACCCGGATGCGCTGGAACACAGCAACTACGACCTGTTCCTGCACAAGGGCAGCGTGCCGGCCGATCTGCCGGGGCAACTGCTGCTGCCCACCAGCAACGAAAGTATTTCCCTGCTGCCGTCCAGCACCGCCCTGGCCACCCTTGAGCGCCAGTCGCCGGGGCAGAGCGGGTTGGGCCTGGTGATCGCCAAGACCCTGGCGCAACTCTGGCAGGATTTCGACTACGCAATCATCGACAGCCCGCCGTTGCTCGGCGTGTTGATGGTCAACGCGTTGGCGGCGAGCCAGCAACTGGTGATTCCGGTGCAGACCGAGCACTTGGCCGTCAAAGGCCTGGAGCGCATGGTCAGCACCCTGGCGATGATCAACCGTTCGCGCAAACAAGCGCTGCCGTTCAGCATCGTGCCGACCTTGTTCGACCGCCGCACCCAGGCGTCCCTCGGCACCCTGCGCGTGTTGCGCGATGCCTATCCGGACACCATTTGGAATGGCTACATTCCAGTGGACACGCGCCTGCGTGACGCCAGCCGCGCAGGTCTCGCGCCATCGCAGTTCGACGGTAAGAGCCGTGGCGTACTCGCCTACCGCGCGTTGCTCAAGCACCTGCTGTCGCAGCAGCTTGTGGCGCAGGTGGCGTGATGAACCGTCCTGTCGAACTCAAGACTCGGCCGCAACTGGCGCTGGAATCCTATCTGGATGCCCTGCTGCAGGATGCGACCGCCGAAGAACTGCCGGAACCGATCCTGGTGTTGGAACCGGCTGTTAAACCCGAAGCCGCGCTGGATGAATTCCAGTTGGCGGTGCTGGAAGAACAAGCCCGCGATGCGCAGGTCGTAGTGCCGATCACACCGATAGTGGTGGCGCCTGTAGTAGTTGCTCCTGTTGTGGTCGAGCCGGTGGTGCAAGTGCACCTGCCGCCGAGCATCACACCGCCGCCGGTGACCGGTGATGGCCGCCCGAGCTGGGCTGCCGAACCGTTCGAATGCCTGCTGTTCGACGTCGCCGGGTTGACCCTGGCGGTGCCGCTGGTGTGCCTGGGCTCGATCTATTCGCTGGAGGGCCAGGAGCTGACGCCGTTGTTCGGGCAACCGGAGTGGTTCCTCGGCATTCTGCCCAGCCAGGCCGGCAACCTCAAAGTCCTGGATACCGCGCGCTGGGTCATGCCCGACCGCTACCGCGACGACTTCCGTCAGGGCCTGCAATACGTGATCTCGGTGCAGGGCTACGAGTGGGGGCTGGCGGTGCATCAAGTCAGCCGCTCGTTGCGCCTGGACCCGAACGAAATCAAATGGCGCAGCCACCGGGGCCAACGGCCTTGGCTGGCGGGCACCGTGATCGAACACATGTGCGCGTTGCTCGACGTCGCCGAACTGGCTGAGTTGATCGCCAGCGGTGCCGTCAAATCGATGCCACTGAACAAACACAGTTGATTGAACAATAAGGGCCGCATGCGAATGCGGTCAGCGAAGCACACACGCCGTACTCAACGGCATTTGAAGGGGTCAGGGGTATGAACAAGTCAGCGTCCGCACAAGGTTTGGATGATCCGATCCTGCAATGGGTTACCTTCAAACTGGACAACGAGTCCTATGGCATTAACGTGATGCGCGTGCAGGAAGTGCTGCGCTACACCGAGATCGCCCCGGTGCCGGGTGCGCCGAGCTACGTGCTGGGTATCATCAACCTGCGCGGCAACGTGGTGACAGTGATCGACACCCGCCAGCGTTTCGGCCTGGTGCCGACTGAAGTCAACGACAACACGCGTATCGTCATCATCGAGGCCGACAAGCAAGTGGTCGGGATCATGGTCGACAGCGTGGCCGAAGTGGTTTACCTGCGCCAGTCGGAAGTGGAAACTGCGCCGAACGTGGGTAACGAGGAGTCCGCCAAGTTTATCCAGGGCGTGTGCAACAAGAACGGCGAGCTGCTGATTCTGGTTGAGCTGGACAAGATGATGAGCGAAGAAGAATGGTCGGAACTGGAGAGCATCTGATTGTTCCTTGAGGCCGCGGTGATTGTCCTGGCCTTGTTGTGGGCCGGGACTTTGGCATTTCTGTTGCGCTATGTGCGTCAGCAGCGTGAACTGTTGTTGCAGCAGGCTGAGCGTGATGCTCTGCGTGATCGACGGGTGCTGGAGTTGGTGAAGCGGGTTGATCACTTTCAGCAGAGTGCGGTGAAAGTCGGGGACGAGGTGCATGAGTTGCGCGCGATTCTTGCGCCGTTGCCTGACAAACTGGCGCAGATTGAACAGCGGGATCCTTCGAGTCTTTCGTTTGCACAGGCTGCTAAGCTGGTGGGGATGGGGGCTACGGTGGATGAGCTTACTCAGTCGTGTGGGTTGACTCAGGCTGAGGCGCAACTGATGAGTAAGTTGCATAAGAGTTGATTGAGTACATATCCGTTGCTGCGGTAACGGCTGCTTATGGTTCCGCTCTTACAGCGGGTCACTTTTTGAAAAGCGCAAAAAGTAACCAAAAACGCTTCGCCCCAACACTCGGCACCTAGCCTAGGCTCGGTGTGCCCTCACTCCGGCTTTGGAGCGTGGGCCGCCGCGATGGGCCATCCTTGGCCCAGCGCTGCTAACCCGGCGTCCTGCCGGGTTACCCACGCTCCAAAGCCTGCGTTCGGCCAGCGTGTTTGACGGGGCGCCTCAGATCAAGATCAAGAGCGACTCGCTTCGCATCGTGGATACGCGTTCCCTTGTAGGAGCCGGGGGGACGCCTAGTTCTTGCCGGCGAAAAACGTGAGACCGCCGCGTTCATCCAGACACCCCACGTCATCGTTAACGACCATCGCCGGCAAGCCAGCTCCTACAGTGGACTGCCTTTGCCTTTGCTTCACACCACTCAAGCCGGCTGTCAGGCCGCTGTGCTCTTGCTTTTGATCTTGATCTTAGGCGCCCCGTCAAACACGCTGGCCGGAATTCGACAGGGATTCGGGGGGTAAACCGGCAGGGATGCCGGTTTAGCCGCCCCGCGCCATGGATGGCGCGTGGCGGCGGCCCCCCGAATCACTGTCGGATTACGGGCATACCGAGCCTAGGCGAGGTACCGAGTGTTGGGGCAAGAGCCTTTTGGTTACTTTTGGGCTCTTTTCAAAAGTGACCCGCCGTAAGGGCGGAACCAATACCCGCCGTTACCCAAAAAACGGATATGTACTCAATCATCCAATTTTTTTCCCATCCAATGGCTTTTTTCTCCCCGCCCAAGGTCCACATCCTCCAAGCACCCTTGAATCAGGAGATTCCCGCAATGACCACCCCCAAAGCCCTGTTGATCCTCCACGGCAAGCAAGCCCTCAACGAGGACGTCCGCACCGCCGTGCAGGCACGGCGCGAGCAGGGCGGCGAGTTGGCAGTGCGGGTCACCTGGGAAGGCGGCGACGCCCAGCGGCTGGTCAACGAAGCCCTCACTGACGGCTACACCCATATCATCGCCGGTGGCGGCGACGGCACCCTGCGCGATGTGGCCGAAGCCATGGCCCAGGCCAAGACCGACGCCAGCCTGGTGCTGATGCCCCTGGGCACCGCGAACGATTTCGCCAAGGCCGCTGGCGTGCCACTGGAGCCCGCCCAGGCCCTGGCGCTGCTGGACGTGCCGCCAAGGGCGATCGACCTCGGCCAAGTCGGCGGGCAGATCTTCCTCAACATGGCCACCGGCGGCTTCGGCAGCCAAGTCACCGCCAACACTTCCGAGGACTTGAAGAAAGTCCTGGGCGGCGCCGCCTACTTGTTCACGGGTTTGACGCGGTTCAGCGAGTTAAAGGCCGCCTACGCCGAGCTGGATGGCCCGGATTTCCATTGGAAAGGCGAGTTGCTCGCCCTGGGCATCGGCAACGGTCGCCAGGCAGGCGGTGGGCATGAACTGTGCCCAGGCGCCATGGCCGATGACGGCCTGCTGGATGTCAGCATCTTGCCCGCCCCTCAGGAGGTGGTCGGCACCTTGCGTGAGTTGATGAGCAATGGCTGGGGCCTGGACACCATGTTTGTGCGGGCGCGCCTGCCATGGGTGAATATCAAGGTCGCACAAGGCCTGTATATCAACCTGGATGGCGAACCTCTGGAGGGCGATGACCTGCATTTCGAGGCCCTGCCCAAGGCCCTGCGCGTGCACCTGCCGGTGGATTCGCCGTTAGTCGTCCAGGCTGATGATCTGCTCGCGCACCGCAAATAACACCAGGCCCGCCACGTCGAAAATCTGCAAACGCTTCATGATCTGCGAGCGGTGCGCTTCCACGGTCTTGATGCTCAGGCCCAGGCCGTGGGCGATTTCCCGGGTGGACTTGCCGCGCACAATCAACCGCAGAATCTCCAACTGCCGCGCGGTAAGGTTATGGCTATGGCCGGCCGGGGTGGTGGGGCCCTGGCTGCGCACCAGCGCCTGGTTGATCACCGTGTGGGCAATCGCCGGGCTCAGGTAGCGCTCGTTGTTGCGCAGGGCCAGCAATGCGTGTTCCAGCTCGTTGGCGGTGGTGTCCTTGAGCAGGTAGCCGTGGGCGCCGGATTCCAGCGCGCACATGATCAGTTCCGGGTCGGTGTGCATCGACAGGATCAGCACGCGGCTCTTGGGGTAGGCGCGCTTGAGTTGCTGCAGGGCATCCAGCCCGCCGGTGTGCTTCATCGACAGGTCCAACAGCACGATATCGGGCAGCAGGGCGCTGAACTGCTCCAGCAACTGTATGCCATCGCTGGCCTCACCGACCACCGTGTAGCCGGGAATGTCTTGGACCAGCGCGCGTACGCCGGCCCGGATCAGAGCATGGTCATCCACCAGGAGTAATGTGCAGGTCACTCGATAACCTTAGGGGAACTGGCCCGTTCGAGGGCGCGGGGCGCCCAGGGGAAAAGCGCGTCGATCCGTGTCCCTTTGCCTGGCTGGCTCTTGACGGATAACGAACCGCCAAGCTGATCAATCCGCTCGGACATGCCGGCCATGCCTCGTTGGCCTTCCAGGCCCGGGTTGATGGCCGGCGAAAAACCCTGGCCGTCATCGCAGATACTCAGCGACAGGCCCTCGGGCAGGCGTTGCAGGCGTACCAGCAGATTGCGCGCCTGGGCGTGGCGTAGCATGTTGGTCACCGCTTCCTGGGTGATGCGAAAGGCCGCCACGGCCATTTCTTCGGGGATGCCGGTCAACCGCTGCTGGCATTCCAGGCTCCAGTGAATTGGGGTGTTTTCCAGGGTCTTGAGCAGGTGCGCGCGCAGGCTGGCTTCCAAACCCAGGCTGGCCAGCTGGCGAGGGTTGAGGATGGCGGAGACGTCACGCACCTTGGCCAGGGTTTCATTCAGGGTGTTGCACAGTACTGTGCATTGGCTTTGCAGGTCTTCGGGCAGGCGGCGCTTGAGCCATTCGCTTTGCAGCTTGGCGGCGGTGAGCAGTTGGCCAATATCGTCATGCAATTCGCGGCTGAGGCGGTGGCGTTCGTTTTCCTGCACTTGCAGCAGGCGATCGGCCAGTTCCTGGGGCTGGAACTTGATGGATTTACGCGAGTGCCACTGTTGCAGGCCGACCACCACCAGCGTGGCCAGGTTAAGTACCACCAGCAGCGGCAAGGCGGCGGAGAAACTGTAGGCCCACAGGCTCAGCAGCAGCGAGCCAAGGCACAGGGCGAGGATCAGACGGCGTGCATTGCTGCGGGACGCGTACCTTGCGATGAGTGTCTTGAGGTTGGCGTACATAGCGGATGGAGCCAATGAAGGTTCGCTGCGGGAAGTCCGGTCGCGGCGGCTGACAGGACTCTGTTTGGAATGCGTTATCGAATCGTTTTTATGCATGATGAAGTTGAGTCACTTCGAGTCGGGCATAGTACCACCACTGTTACCGTTGGTCGCCTAGTGCCGTGCCTGGCAAGGGGTATTAACTGCGCAAATGCTCCGGGCGGTATTCCCAGAGTTCATGGAGTGGGGGGTTATATTATTTTTGTTTGGTTGTATCGTTATTGCGGTTAATGGCTAATTGATATCTTTGTCGGCTCAGTTCAACTCGGTTGGATTAACAGCTTATGTCGTTTTCAGACAACTTCAGGTTTAAATACGACCTGCGATCGACTCAGGACGCGTGATGCATGCGTTGCTGTGGTTTAACACTGAAATCCTTTTGTGGAATATGCAGCGTTACCGTAGCAATCAGCGTGGTCTGCTCCGCTTCATCCAGTGCCAACTGACCTGTCTTTACATCAATCAATTCCAACTGCCAGGCCAGCAACTTGAGGCACTCCTCCAGGGCGTCCAAGGCTTGATCATGCAATTGCAGGGGGCTTTCGGCATTGGCGATCAGGTACTGGATATGCCGTGAAAATTCGCTGATCGCTTGCAGGGCAAGGCAGTCGGCCTTTTCAGCGAGCTTGATCAGGCTGATCTTCATGCAGTCGATGGCGTCACTGTCGTTTCGGATCAAGTGCAGGTGGCTCAGGCACTCTTCCGACTTGACCAGCAGCTTTTCAGCTTCATGCAGGAATTCGGGAAGAGCAAGTTGCCACTCCTTACCGTCGTTCATCATGCAAGTCTCCACAACATAAGGTCGGGTGATGAGATGTCGCACCGGGTGAATGGCTTAAAAGTAGCGATCAAATATGACTGGAATCTGTAGGTTGCTTCCGAGTTTTTAGTAGGGCGTTTATTAGAGTGACGGCGACGGCTCTGCGCGGCCCTCGTAGGCGGGGTCAATTGCGCACCTTCAATTGCCGACATCTGGATGTCTGGAAGGGCCGTGGGCCGAGGGCTTGGGATGGCAAACAAAAGCCTGACTCCATTCATGCATTGAGAATGGCGTCACATTAATGGCTATTAGATATTGCGAATATCAGGTTGGGCCTGATTGTGCATAGGGGAATCCCTTACGTAGCGGAACCTTGCATCGAATTGAATGTCGTGCAACGTCGCTGTACCGCTCTTTGGAGAGGCCAGCGCAGTAAACCATGATGTCAGTGTGACATCAATGAATTTACGTGGCATTTTACAAGGGTCAAGGTCTGGCGCTTGCCGCCGATAACAAGCCTTAAGTGAGCAGCACAATCCCTTTGCGCATCAGGAGCTTTTAATGGCTGGCATTCTCGACACGGTAGATCAACGCACGCAGCTGGTGGGTGAGAATCGCCTGGAGATCCTCATGTTCCGCCTGTTCGGGCGTCAGCTGTTCGCGATCAACGTGTTCAAGGTGCAGGAAGTCCTGCAACTGCCCAAGCTGACCTTGATGCCGCAGCGCCATCCTTTCGTCTGCGGCGTGGTCAACCTGCGGGGCCAGACTCTGCCGGTGATCGACCTGTCGCAGGCCATCGGCATGCGCCCGTTGGTGCCGGGCCCTAACAGCACCATTATCGTCACCGAGTACAACCGCTCGGTGCAGGCGTTCCTGGTGGGCGGTGTGGACCGCATCGTCAACATGAACTGGGAAGCTATCCTGCCGCCGCCGACCAGCGCCGGCCGCCAGCATTACCTCACGGCCATCAGCAAGGTCGACGACCAGTTGGTGGAAATCATCGACGTGGAAAAAGTCCTGGCCGAGATCGTCCCGTATAACGCCAAGGTCTCCCGTGAAAAACTCGAAGACCCGGTGCTGGAGCGCGCCCGTGGCCGTGAGGTGCTGCTGGTGGACGACTCCAATGTGGCCCTCTCGCAACTGCGCGACACCCTCGGCCAACTGGGCGTGAAGATGCACATCGCCAGTGACGGCCTCAAGGCGCTGAACATGCTCAAGGCCTGGGCTGACGCCGGCCATGTAATGACCGATAAGCTGCTGATGATCTTCACCGACGCCGAAATGCCCGAGATGGACGGTTACCGCCTCACCACCGAAATCCGCAACGACCCGCGCCTGCGTGGCCTGTATGTAGTGCTGCACACCTCGTTGTCCGGCAGCTTCAACGACTCGATGGTGAAGAAGGTCGGCTGTGACAACTTCCTGTCCAAATTCCAGCCCGACAAGCTGGTCGATGTGGTGCGTCAGCGTCTGATGCTGGACGAAGCGCCCGCTTGACCTTAGGGTGACGGCTTTGCCCCTCAGGAATGCAGGCCCATGCTTCGTCTCAGTGCGTTGTACCGTTACCCCTTGAAGTCCGGCAAGGCCGAAATCCTGCAGCAGGTCGGCCTGGATAAGCTCGGGGTGGACGGGGACCGACGCTGGATGCTGGTGGATGAAGCCAGCGGGCGTTTCCTCACGCAGCGTGCCGTGGCCAAGATGAGTCAGTTGTCGGCGCTGTGGAACAGCAGCGGCGGCCTCACATTGAGTTCTCCGGGCTACGCCGCGCTGGACGTGGCGCTGCCGGGTAGCGACGCCGAATTGCGGGGTGTGACGATCTGGCGTGACACTCTGCGCGTACCGGACGCGGGCGACGCGGCGGCCGCTTGGGTCAGCGACTTCATCGGCAAACCGACGCGCCTGGTGCAAATCCCCGTTGAACGCGCCCGCACCACCCAGGCCGGTTACGGCAAGGACGACGATCAGGTCGCGTTTGCCGACGGTTATCCGCTGCTGGTGATCGGCCAGGCGTCGCTGGACGATCTTTCCCAACGCATCGGCCGCCCCATGGACATGCTGCGCTTTCGTCCCAACCTCGTCATCGAGGGCAGCGCAGCCTTCGCCGAAGACGGCTGGAAACGCCTGCGCATCGGCGACGTGGAGTTCCGTGCGGTCAAGCCGTGCTCGCGCTGCATCCTCACCACCATCGACCCGCAAACCGGCGAGCGCAGCGCCGACCGCGAACCCTTCGCCACGCTGGAGGCTTACCGCAAGACCGAAGACGGTGCGATTTTCGGCCAGAACCTGGTCAACGATGGCATTGGGCGGTTGGAAGTCGGGATGCCGGTGACGATCCTGGAGTAGTTTTCCTCACGCATAAAAAATGCCCGTCGCTTGTGAGACGGGCATTTTTTTGCTTCCGGGAAAGCCTTAGCCGCGGTATTCGCACAGGTAAGCAGTGTCCACGGCGACTTTCAGCTGGAACTTGCTGTTGGCCGGCACGTTGAACTGGCTGCCAGCGGCGAAGGTTTCCCACTCGCTGGCATCCGGCAGTTTGACGGTCAGCGCGCCGGACACCACGTGCATGATTTCACGTTGGGCGGTGCCGAATTCGTATTCGCCGGGGGCCATGACGCCGATGGTCGCCGGACCTTCTGCGGTGCCGAAAGCGATCGACTTGACGGTGCCGTCGAAGTACTCGTTGACTTTAAACATGGGCGATTCCTCGGAAAAGGGTCTGGAAAGGTCGGCCAGTATGCCCAAGGGCAGAGGAGCTGCCTAGACCGGCAAAATCAGCGGCAGCAGGCGCGCCGTATTGCGTGCATCCTCCAGCGCCCGATGTTGCTGGCCATGAAACTGCATCCCCGCCAATTGCAGGGCGCCATTGAGCCCCAGGGGCTTGTCCAGGCGGCGGGCCTTGGCGAAGCGTTGCTTGAGGTTCACATGGGGCGTGGTGGCGAGTGCGCTGGCCAGGCCATGGCGTTGCCATTCCAGTTCCAGTTGCTTGCGATCGTAATCGCCCCAGCTGGCCCAGCCTTCCAGGCGCGGCTGATGCTGGCCCAGCCAGCGCTCGAACAGCGGCCACACCTCGGTAATCGGCGCCGCGTTATCGATATTGGCCTGGGTGATGTGGGTCAGTTGGCGGCAAAAGGGCGTCAGCAATGGCCGGCGCAGCGGCCGCACAAAGCGCTGGAAGTGGTCCAGCTCGCGGCCCTGACGGTTGACCAGGCTCGCGCCGATCTCGATGACTTCCATCTCCGTCACGGGCCAGCCGCCTTCATCCGTTGTGGCTTCAAGGTCAATAATCAGCCAATGAGGCATCGTGCAGGTTCCCGTACTCTTCCCTTTCTGTTGGGGATAGAGCGTAGCCCGGCCCTGTAGTTCCGCCTAGGGGCTAGACGATCTCCAGCAGAACCTGACGATTGCGCACCTGATCACCGGCAATCACTTGCACGCCCTTGATCACGCCGTCGATACCGGCCGTCAGCGGATGCTCCATTTTCATGGCTTCGAGTACCAGCAGCAATTGGCCTTTGGTCACGCTGTCGCCGACGCTGACCCGCACATCGACGATTGCACCGTCCATCGGCGCCTTGACCGTGCCGCTGCTGGCGTCGGCCTGGCGGCTGGCGACTTGCTGGGTGCGGTTGATCACCTTGAGGCCGGGCAGCCACAACTGATTGGCGTCGAGGTGATAGGCCATGCGGCGCCGGATGCCGTTGAATACCAGGGTGACGTGGCGATCGTCGGTAGTGAGTTGCAGTGGCTCAGCACTGACGGTATGGATGTTCCCGTTGACCTCCAGGCGATAGGTGCAAGGCGCGCTGGCGTTGTTGCGCCATCCCGCCAGGCCTTGGGGGTGCTGGTTGGCACTGTGCTGGTAAAACAGCGCGGCGGCCAGGGCCAGCTGTTCTGTTGATGGCTTCAGGGGCGGGATTTCGCGGAAGTGCTCAGCGATAAACCCGGTACTGAAATCGCCGCCGACAAAGTCCGGATGCTTGAGCAAATCCACCAGCAGCAGCTGGTTGGTCGCGACCCCCAGCAGCACCGTGTCTTCCACTGCCCGGAGCAATTTGCGTCGCGCCTCTTCGCGGGTGGCGCCATGGGCGATGATCTTGCCCAGCATCGGGTCGTAGAACGGGCTGATGCGTTGGCCTTCCATCACGCCATGGTCGATACGCACGCCAGTGGCTGGGTCCCAGCGCAACACATCGCCGGTTTGCGGCAGGAAGCCTTGGGTCGGGTCTTCCGCGTACAAGCGCACTTCCATGGCGTGGCCGCTGAGGGTGACGTCGGCCTGCGTCAACGGCAGCGGTTGGCCGGCGGCGATCTGCAGTTGCCAGTCCACCAGGTCGAGGCCGGTGATCAGTTCGGTCACCGGGTGTTCCACTTGCAGGCGCGTGTTCATTTCCAGGAAGTAGAACCGACCGTGGCGGTCGAGCAGGAACTCCACGGTGCCGGCGCCGACGTAGTTCACCGCACGTCCGGCCTTCAAAGCAGCTTCGCCCATGGCTTGGCGCAGCTCGGGCGTCATGACAGGGCAGGGGGCTTCTTCGATGACTTTCTGGTGGCGGCGCTGGATCGAGCAGTCGCGCTCACCGAGGTAAATGAGGTGGCCGTGGCTGTCGCCGAACAGCTGGATTTCGACGTGGCGCGGGTCGATCAGAGCGTGTTCGAGGATCAGTTCGTCGCTGCCGAAGGCGTTTTTGGCTTCCGAGCGGGCGGTGTGCAGGTTGTCCAGCAGGTCTTTCGATTGGTGTACGAGGCGCATGCCGCGACCGCCGCCGCCGGCGCTGGCCTTGATCATCAGGGGGTAGCCGATGCGGTCGGCTTCCTGTTGCAGGGTGGTGTCGTCCTGGGCGCTGCCTTGGTAGCCGGCGATGCAGGGGACGCCGGCTTCGAGCATGGCGAGTTTGGACAGGCGTTTGCTGCCCATCAGTTCGATGGCTTCAACGCTGGGGCCGATGAAGGTGAGGCCGGCGTGTTGGCAGGCGCGGGCGAAGTCGGGGTTTTCGGAGAGGAAGCCGTAGCCGGGGTGGATGGCGTCGGCGCCTGTTTTGCGCGCTGCCTCCAGAATCGCTGCGATATTGAGATAGGACTGTTGGACAGGGGCCGGACCGATGTGCACGGCTTCGTCAGCCATCTGCACATGCAGAGCTTGGGCGTCGGCGTCGCTGTAGATGGCCACGGTGCGATAGCCCAAGGCCTGGGCGGTGCGCTGGAGGCGACAGGCGATTTCGCCGCGGTTGGCGATCAGGATTTTTGTTAGCTGCGGCATTGCTGCGGTCCTCGGGTACATATCCATTTCTGCGGTAACGGCTGCTGGCGGTTCCGCTCTTACAGCGGGTTACCCACGGATTCAAGCCTGCGTTCGGCCAGCGTGTTTGACGGGGCGCCCAAGATCAAAATCAAAATCAAAAGCGCGGCGGCCTTAGAGCCGACCGGTTTGTACGTGCCGTACTCGGTCCAAATGTGGGAGCGGGCTTGCCCGCGAAGGCGTCATCTGCACCACTTCGGTTTCCGCTTCTGCACAAACGCCTGCGTCCCCTCAATCCCTTCCTCACTCCTCACGGCCTCGGCAAACCACTGCGCTCCTCGATCCAGTACTGCCTCAAGCGGTTCATCCACACTCGCGAGCAGCAGCGCTTTGGTCCGTGCATTGGCGCCTGGCGCACACTTCAGTACCTGGCTCAACACTGCATCCAATCGTTCTGCCAGCGCCTGCGGATCGCGCTCGGTAAAGTGCACGACCCCCAGTCGCTCGGCCTCTACGCCATCAAAGCGCGCGGCGGTCAGTGCCAAGCGGCGTGCCTGGGTCAGGCCAATTCGCTTGACCACAAACGGGGCAATCTGCGCCGGCAACAAGCCCAGGCTGGTTTCCGGCAGGCCGAATTGCGCTTGGTGATCGGCGATGGCGATATCGCTCACGCACGCCAGGCCAAAACCGCCGCCCAGCACCGCGCCTTGCAGCACCACGATCACCACTTGCGGCACGGCTTCCACTGCCTGCAGCAAGGTGCCAAACGCCCGGTTCAGCGCCTGGAGTTGATTGCCCGCCGTGACCAGGTCTTTCACGTCCGCCCCGGCGCAAAAGTGCCCGCCCGCGCCGCTGATCACCACGGCCCGCGTCTGGCTGTCCAGCCGCGCCAGCACGCTGCGCAGTTCATTGACCATTTCCAGGCTCATCGCATTGCGGCATTCCGGGCGGTTTAGGGTGATGTGCAGCACACCGTTGTGCGGTTCGAGCAGCAGGGTGTTCATGATTTTTTCCCCGGCAAGGTGCCCATCAGTTTGCAGATGATGCCCAGCATGATTTCGTCGGCGCCGCCGCCGATCGACACCAGGCGCACATCGCGATAGGCGCGGGCCACGGGGTTGTCCCACATGAAGCCCATGCCGCCCCAGTATTGCAGGCAACTGTCGCTGACTTCGCGGCCCAGGCGCCCGGCCTTGAGCTTGGCCATGGAGGCCAGGCGGGTCACGTCCTGGCCTTTGATGTATTGCTCGGTGGCCTGGTAGACCAACGCGCGCAGGCATTCGATTTCGGTGGCGAGTTCGGCCAGGCGAAAGTGGATCACCTGGTTGTCGATCAGCGCCTTGCCGAAGGTCTGGCGCTCTTTGCAGTATTCGATGGTGCTGTCGATACAGTGCTCCAGGCCCTTGATCATGTTGGCCGCGCCAAACAGGCGTTCTTCTTGGAACTGCAGCATCTGCATCATGAACCCCGCGCCTTCGTGGCCGATGCGGTTACGTTGGGGCACGCGCACGCCGTCGAAGAACACCTGGGCAGTCTCGGAGCTGTGCATGCCGAGCTTTTCCAGGGGCGGGCTGACGCTGATGCCGGGGGTGTTCATCGGCACCATGATCAGCGATTTGTTGATGTGCGGTTTGTCGTCGGAGGTGTTGGCCAGCAGGCAGATGAAGTCGGCGCTGGGCGAGTTGGTGATCCACATTTTGCTGCCGTTGATCACGTAGTCGTCACCGTCTTTGCGCGCGTGGGTCTTGAGCCCGGCCACGTCGGAGCCGGCGCCGGTTTCCGAGACGCCAATGCAGCCGACCTGCTCGCCGCTGATCGCCGGGCGCAGGAATTCGTCGCGCAGTTCATCGCTGCCGAAGCGGGCGAGGGCGGGGGTGCACATGTCGGTCTGCACGCCGATGGACATGGGGATGCCGCCACAGCGGATGGTGCCGAACTCTTCGGCGGCGACGATGGAGTAGCTGTAGTCCAGGCCCATTCCACCGAATTGCTCCGGCTTGGAAATGCCCAGCAGGCCGAGGTCGCCGGCCTTACGGAAGATCTCGTGGATGGGAAAGCGCCCGGCCTTTTCCCATTCGTCCACATGGGGGTTGATCTCGCGGTCGACGAAGGCGCGGACGCTGCGGCGCAATTCCTGGTGTTCCTGGGTAAAGATCATTTTTATTGTTCTCCTTATCGCGACGCGGAGCGTCTCGGGCGAAATTTAGAGGCGTGCTACACCGAAGGTATTGGCTTGCAACTCACGCACCTCGGCCTCATGGCAGATATCCAGCAGAAAGCCCAGCAAGGTTCGCGTATCCCGTGGATCAATCAGTCCGTCATCCCATAGGTTCGCGCTGCCGTAGAGCGCAGTGGACTGGCTGTCGAGCTTCTGCGCGGTGATCTGTTCCAGCATGTCCAGCACCTTGGGGTCCGGCACCAGGCCCTCTTTCAATTGCTTGGCCTCGGTGACAATGCGCAGCACCTTGCCCGCCTGCGCGCCGCCCATCACCGCCGTGCGGCTGTTGGGCCAGGCGAAAATGAAGCGCGGGTCGAGCCCACGGCCGCACATCGCATAGTTGCCGGCGCCATAAGAACCGCCCACCACTATCGTCAGTTTAGGCACCCGTGCATTGGCCACAGCCTGGATCATCTTCGCGCCGTGCTTGATCACCCCTTGCTGCTCCGACTCGGTGCCGACCATGAAACCGGTGGTGTTGTGCAGGAACAGCAACGGCGTGCGGCTCTGGTCGCACAGCTGGATAAATTGCGCGGCCTTGCTCGCGCCCTTGGGTGTGATCGGGCCGTTGTTGCCGATCACACCGACGGCGCGGCCCTGGATGTGCAGGTGGCCGCAGACGGTGTGAGCATCGAACTCGACTTTGAATTCGAGGAAGTGCGAGCCGTCGGCCAGGCGCGCGAGGATTTCGCGGACGTCGTAGGGTTTTTTCGGGTCGTCGGGGATCAGGCCCAGCAGTTCTTCAATGGGGTACAGCGGTTCCTTATAGGGACGTTTGGGCACTGCGGGCAGGCGATCATTCCAGGGCAACAGGCCGACGATCTCCCGCGCGATCCGCACGCCATCAGCGTCGTTTTCCGCCAGGTATTCGGCGGTGCCGGCGATTTGCGCGTGCATCTCGGCGCCCCCGAGTTCTTCATCCGTCGCTACTTCACCCGTTGCGGCTTTGAGCAGCGGCGGTCCGGCGAGGAACAGCTTGGCCCGCCCGCGCACAACCACCACGTAATCCGACAGCCCAGGCTGATAGGCGCCGCCGGCCGTGGCCGAGCCGTGTACCACAGTGATCTGCGGCAAGCCCATGGCCGACATGCGTGCCTGGTTGGCAAAGCTGCGCGCGCCCTCCACGAAAATCTCTGCGGCGTAGTTGAGGTTGGCGCCGCCGCTTTCGGCCAGGGTCACCACCGGCAGTTTGTTCTCCATGGCGATCTGTTGCAGGCGCAGGGACTTCTTCAGGCCGGTGGGGGAAATGGTGCCGCCCTTGATCGCGCTGTTATTGGCCACCACCAGCATGCGCACGCCGCTGACGTAGCCGATGCCGGCGATCAACCCACCGCCGGCGGCGCTGCCGTCCTTGTCATCGTGCAGCTTGTAGCCGGCCAGGCTGGCCAGTTCCAGGAACGGCGCACCGGGGTCCAGCAGCAGGTTGAGGCGCTCGCGGGGTAGTAGTTGGCCGCGTTTGTCGAACTTGGGCTTGGCTTCCTGAGCCTTGGCGAGCAGGTTGGATTCCAACTGATGAAGTTGGGCGATGGTCGCGAGCATGGCCGCGCGGTTTTGCGCGAACTGGGCGCTGTGGGCGTCGATCAGGGATTCAATCACCGGCATGGTTTATTTCTCCGCCTTGAGCACATCCGGCAGGTAGGCACGATGAAAGCCATTGAAGGGCTCGTTGGGTGCCTGCGCCTTGTGCAACGGCCAGGCGCGGCTGCCCAGGCTGGCCGCGCCGTCGATGCGCAAGGTGCTGCCGCTGATAAACGCGGCGGCGGGGCTGAGCAGGAACACGATGGCCGCGCTGACTTCCGATTCGGTGCCGATACGCTTGAGCGGCACGTGTTCGCGCAACGTCGGGATCACCGCCTTGAACGCGCCTTCATAGGTGTCCATGCCGCTGGAGGCGATCCAGCCCGGCGCAACGGCGTTGACCCTTACCCCGGCGTAGCCCCATTCGAAGGCGGCGGTCTTGGTGAAGTTGTCCATGCCGGCGCGCGCGGCACCCGAGTGACCCATGCCGGGCATGCCACCCCACATGTCCGCGAGCATGTTGACGATGGCGCCGCCGTGTTTGCTCATGGATTGGTTGAACACTTCGCGGGCCATCAGGAAGCCGCCGACGAGGTTGGTGCGGACTACGGTTTCAAAGCCTTTCTGGTTGATTGAAGCCAGCGGTGACGGGTATTGCCCTCCGGCGTTGTTAACCAGGCCGTGGATCGGGCCGTACTGTTGAATGAGGTGGCTGACCAGTGTGGTGACGCTGATTTCGTCGCGAATATCGCAAGCGCCCCACTGCGCAACGCCGCCATCTTCGGCAATTTCCGCCGCGACCCTCTCCAACTTTTCCGGCTTGCGCCCCACCAGGATCACCTGGGCACCCAGGGCCGCCAGTTCATGGGCGGTACAGCGGCCAATGCCACTGCCGCCGCCGGTAACAATCACGGTGTGACCCTGGAACAGGTCGGCTTTGAAGATCGAGTCGAAGGCCACGGCAACGCTCCTGTCATTTGAGAAAATCTGCGATCTGTTGCGGCACGGCGATAGGGATTTCCAGCAGTTGCTGGGCGAAGGCCTTGCCCTGCGGGTCGATGCGCAGGCTGGCGATACCGCCGCCGCCCAGGGCGTTTTCCAGCAGGAAGTTGAGGCTGTGGCTGCCGGGCAAATACCAGCGCTCGACGCGACCGTGCACGGGGTCCAACACGTGGCCCATCCAGTCGACGATCACTTCCGGGGTCAGCGCTTCGGCGATCCACGGCAAGTACTCGGGATCGCGGGCGATCACGCCGATATTGCTGTGGTTGCCCTTGTCGCCGGAGCGCGCCACGGCCAGTTTCACCAGCGGTACGCTGGCGTCGGCGCGGCCTTGTGGCTTGGGCGGGTCAATCGGTGCTTCGGGCAGGGCGGGGGCGTCGGCAACCGGCAGGGTGCAGGCGTGGCGTTCCCCTTGAAAGTCGATCAGCAGCTCGCAGGCGGATTTATCGATCAGGAATGAAAACAGCCGGATCAACGGGTACACGGTCGGTCGTCCGCCGACTATGCCGGTCAGGCCCGGCGCCATGCCAGTGGCAGCTTGGGCAATCTCACGGGCGAACAGCACCAGCGCCTGTTTATTCGGGTGACGCACCGCCAGTTTCACCACCACTTCACGGCAGTCCTGGCGCCTTGCGTGAGTGCCATAGGTCGCTTCACTGCCGAGCAGTTCGATATTCACCTCGGTGTACGGCGCCCAGCCGCGTTGGCTGAACAGCTCCGAGGTCTTGTCGATGATTGCCTGGCTGACCCGCTCGGCCTTGGCCACCGCCTCGATTCCGGCGATCAGGCAACTGGCGGTGCAGCGGAAACCGTCCGGGTAGGTCGCGCTGACCTTGTACTGATCGGTGGGCGGCAACCCCTTGGCGCCGTGCAGGCGCACGCAGTTTTTGCCCTGCTGCTGCAATTTGACCTGGCTGAAGTCGCAGATCACATCCGGCAGCAGATAGGCGCGCGGGTCGCCGATTTCATATAGCAACTGTTCGGCGACGCTGAGTTCGCTGATCAACCCGCCGGTGCCGTCGACCTTACTGACGGTGAATTGGCCGTCGGCGCTGACTTCAACGATGGGAAAACCGATGTGTGCGTAGTCCGGCACGTCGCGCCAATCGGTGAAATTACCACCGGTGCACTGCGCGCCGCATTCGATGATATGCCCGGCCAATGCGGCCTGGGCGAGGCGGTCGTAGTCCTGCCAGGACCAGTCGAACTCATGCACCAGCGCCGCGCTGACCACGGCGCTGTCGACCACGCGGCCGGTGATGACGATATCCGCGCCCAGGGCCAGTGCTTGGGTGATGCCCGGTGCGCCGAGGTAAGCATTGGCGGACACGCACGCGGGCGGCAAGGGTGTGCCGTTGAACATGTCCGTAATGCCGTGCAGTGGCTTGAGCTGGGGAAGCAGGTCATCGCCCAACAGCACGGCGATTTTGAGTTCGACACCGGCTTTGTCGCACGCCGCTTGCAGGGCGGCGGCACAGGCTTGTGGATGGATGCCGCCAGCATTGCTGATCACGCGAATGCCCTGGCGTTGGATATCCGCCAGCAACGGCGTGAGCACGTCGACAAAATCCGTGGCGTAGCCCGCTTGGGGATCCTTCATGCGCGCGCCAGCGAGGATCGACATCGTGACTTCCGCCAAGTAGTCGAACACCAGGTAATCCAGCGTGCCGCCGTTCACTAGCTGGGCGGCGGCGGTGCAGGTGTCGCCCCAGAAGGCGCTGGCACAGCCGATACGAACCGTCTTGCTCATGAGAAATCCTTCCTCGAATGGCTGTGGGCGAGACTACCAAGCAAGCGCTTGGTTTGTAAACTCCAGTCACAAGTTTTAGCCAAGCGCTTGCTTGGGTGGCCGCCACGGCCTAAATTGCCGGCCAAGACGTCCGTGGAAGTAGAGGAGAGAGGCATGGATGAGCATAAAGCCCAGCGGGTGATGCGCACCATGGTCGACGGCGGCCAATTGACCGACCCCGACAGCGCCCGGGGCAAGCTGCTGCAGACGGCGGCCCACTTGTTTCGCAACAAAGGCTTCGAGCGCACGACCGTGCGTGACCTGGCCAGTGCTGTGGGCATTCAGTCCGGCAGTATCTTTCACCACTTCAAGAGCAAGGACGAGATCCTGCGTGCAGTGATGGAAGAAACCATCCACTACAACACCGCGATGATGCGCGCGTCCCTTGAGGAAACCACCAACGTACGCGAGCGGGTGCTGGCGCTGATCCGCTGCGAATTGCAGTCGATCATGGGCGGCAGCGGCGAGGCGATGGCGGTGCTGGTGTACGAATGGCGCTCGTTGTCGGCCGACGGCCAGGCCCAGGTGCTGGCCCTGCGTGACGTGTATGAGGCGCTGTGGCTGCAGGTGCTGGGCGAGGCCAAGGACGCCGGTTACATCAAGGGCGATGTATTTATCACCCGACGTTTTCTGACCGGGGCGTTGTCGTGGACGACCACCTGGTTCCGCGCAGAAGGCAGCATGACCCTCGAACAGCTGGCTGAAGAAGCCTTGTTGATGGTTTTGAAGACCGATTGAAGTGCAAGCTATTAATTTGCCGGTAGAAAGTTGTCTCGCCAGACAAAAACGCCTAGCTTATTGCCATTAGTGTTTTTGAACGGTGTGTGCCTTGATGTTTTCGCCATGGCGGCTGGCTGCAGGACTTACCTTTTGGGCACTGGGCACCGCGTGGTGGATGCCAGCCTCGGCTGCGCAGTTGGTGCGCATCGGTGCGGCGCACTTTCCACCCTACACCGTGCGCCCGGAGCAGGGCGCAGACACCGGGTTGCTGCCACAACTGGTCGAGGCCCTGAACGCCTCGCAGACCGACTACCAATTTGTGTTGGTGCCCACCTCTATCCCTCGACGCTTCCGCGATTTCGAGCAGGGCCGAGTCGATATGGCGATCTTCGAAAACCCCGCCTGGGGCTGGCAGAAGATTTCCCACACGACAGTCGACATGGGCCTGGAAGACGCCGAAATCTTCGTCGCCCAGCGTGAGCCCGGCCGTGATCAGGCTTACTTCGCTGACTTGAACGGCAAACGCCTGGCGGTATTCAGCGGTTATCACTACGCCTTCGCCAACTTCAACCCCGACCCCAAGTACATGGCCGAGCACTTCAATGCCACGTTGACCTACTCCCATGACAGCAACCTGTTGATGGTCGCGCGCGGGCGTGCCGACATCGCCCTGGTGACGCGTTCGTACTTGAGTGACTTCATGGTGCGCAACGCGGATATGGCCGGGCAGTTCCTGGTGTCGGAACGCATTGACCAGGTCTATCACCACTTCGCCTTGTTGCGCCCGAAAGCGCCGATTACGGGGGAAGCGTTTGCCGCGCTGCTCAAGCGTTTGCGCGATGATGGCGAGATGCTGAAGATTTTCGAGCCGTATCGTATCGATGTGACAGCGGTGCCCTGAGTGTGGGAGCGGGCTTGCTCCCACATTTCCTACAGCGGTCTGTCAAACCCGCCGCGCAAACGTATCGCTATGGCTCCCCGACACCTTGCGGCAGTGCACCAGCGCATCCCGGATCATGAAGTTCACCAGGGTCGGCGACACGCCGAGTTCCTTGGCGATGTCCTTTTGCGGCACGCCGTGCAAACGGTACATCTCGAACGCGTAGCGCGTGCGTTGCGGCAGCTCCGTCAGGGCGTCGGCGATGTTTTCCAGGGTGTTGAAGTTGATGTGCGAGGTTTCCGGTGAAGCGCCGTGAATAACCACATTCAAGCCTTCCTCTTCCGTCCCGGAGTATTTGAGCTCCAGGGCCTGCTTGCGGTAGTGATCGATGGCCAGGTTGCGCACGATCTGGAACAGATAACTCAATTGAGCCTTGAACGATGACGTGATCGTCGGTGCCGACTGCAGCCGGAAGTAGGCGTCCTGCACTACGTCTTCGGCACGGGAGCGGCAGCCGGTAATGCGTGCCGCGATCTTCACCAGAATCAGCCGATTATCGACGAACGCCTGGAGAAGCGGTGAGTCGCACCTGCCTGTGGATACTTGTTCCGTCATGGAAATCACCTTGTCGCAAAAGAGGTTAGGGGAGGGCGTCCTTGCTGAGGCCTCCTACACATCGGGCAACAAATTATGCTGAATGATAATGATTGTCAAATGAGAAGGCGAACTAATCTTATGCTTTCTTGTTAGGTGTGAACCACGTCTCTCTCGTACCCGGCGACTAATTATTTGCCGGTGCCGTCCGTTCTTCTGGGTGACAGGTCCGTTAGCAATACGGCCAAGGATCAGCACCCGCAGGAGGGCGAAATGGGTTTCTATCGTGCATACAGCGTGTTTCAGTTTGGAGTCGTCACTCGATGAGTACGCCGACCCGACTGCGCCTGTTCTGCCTGCCCTATTCGGGCGCCAGCGCCATGGTTTACGCGCGCTGGCGCCGGGCCTTGCCTGAATGGTTGCAGGTGTGTCCGCTGGAATTGCCAGGGCGTGGCGTGCGCATGGACGAGCCCTTGCAGCGCGATATCAAGTCCTTGGCGGCCCAGCTCGCGGACGAAATCAGCCACGACTTGAGCGGCCCCTATGCCTTGTTCGGTCACAGCCTCGGCGGCCTGCTCGCCTTCGAATTGGCGCATGCGTTGCGTGCGCGCAACGTGCCGCCGCCGCTGGCCCTGTTCGCTTCCGGAACGGCCGGGCCGGCGCGTCGCGACGTCAGCGAGTACGCCATCGAAAAGACCGATGAACAACTGATCGCCCGTCTGCGCGAACTGCAGGGCACCGCTGAAGAGGCCTTGGCCAACCCCGAGTTGATGCAGTTGATGCTGCCGATCCTGCGCGCCGATTTCCTGTTGTGCGGCAGCTTCACCTACGGCGAGCGCGCACCGCTGGGCATGCCGATCCACGTGTTCGGCGGCAAGCAGGACAGCGTGCGCGCCGACCAGTTGCTCGACTGGCAGCTCGACGCCGCCAGCGGCTTTTCTCTGGACATGTTCGACGGCCACCACTTCTTCCTCATGCAACACGAAAGCGCCGTGCTGCGCTGCATGCGGCGCTACGCCGACGAACACCTGGCCCGCTGGCGCAATGGCGCGGCACGGTCACTCGCCGTCGGCTGAACAAGCCCCCGAATTCTTGAATTTCCCGTAAGCCGATTTCAGGCAGGAACCCCATGATGGACGCCTTCGAACTTCCCCGCACCCTGGTCCAGTCCCTTCAACGTCGCGCCGCGCAGACCCCGGACCAGGTCGCCCTGCGCTTCCTCGCCGAATCCGCCGAGCACAGCGTTGTGCTCAGTTACCGTGACCTGGACCAGCGCGCCCGCACCATCGCCGCCGCCTTGCAAGCCAATGCGGACCAGGGTGACCGTGCCGTGCTGTTGTTTCCCAGCGGCCCGGATTACGTTGCGGCGTTCTTTGGTTGCCTCTACGCGGGTGTGATTGCAGTGCCGGCCTATCCACCGGAGTCCACCCGTCGTCACCATCAGGAGCGCCTGCTGTCGATCATCAGCGATGCCGAGCCGCGCCTGTTGCTGACCATCGCCAGCCTCGCCGATGGCTTGTCGCAGATCGAAAACGCGCCGCCGGTATTGAGCGTCGATAGCCTGGAAAGCCTCGGCCATTGGGTCGCCCCTGACCTGCATCCGGACGACATCGCGTTCCTGCAATACACCTCTGGCTCCACCGCGCTTCCCAAGGGCGTACAAGTCAGCCACGGCAACCTGGTCGCCAACGAAGTGTTGATCCGTCGCGGTTTTGGCATCGACCTGAACCCGGATGACGTGATCGTCAGCTGGCTGCCGCTGTACCACGACATGGGCCTGATCGGCGGCCTGCTGCAACCGATCTTCAGTGGCGTGCCCTGCGTGCTGATGTCGCCAGCTTACTTCCTTGGTCGCCCCTTGCGCTGGCTGGAAGCGATCAGCGAATACGGCGGCACCATCAGCGGCGGTCCGGATTTCGCCTATCGCCTGTGCAGCGAACGGGTCAGCGAGACGGCCCTGGAACGCTTGGATCTGAGCCAATGGCGCGTGGCCTATTCCGGTTCTGAACCGATCCGCCTCGACACCCTGGAACGCTTCGCCGAGAAGTTCGCTACCTGTGGTTTTACCCCGAACAATTTCTTTGCCTCCTACGGCCTGGCCGAGGCGACCCTGTTTGTCGCTGGCGGCAGCCGTGGCCATGGCATCCCGGCGCTGCGTGTTGACGAGCAGGCCCTGGCCGCCAACCGCGCCAAACCGGGGCAGGGCAGTGCGATCATGAGCTGCGGCACCAGCCAGCCGGAACACGCGGTGCTGATCGCGGACCCCCACACCCTCACCGAGCTGGGCGACAACAGCGTCGGCGAACTCTGGGCCACCGGCCCGAGCATCGCCCACGGCTACTGGCGCAACCCCGAAGCCACCGCCAAGACCTTCGTAGAGCACGCTGGTCGTACCTGGCTGCGCACGGGCGACCTGGGCTTCATCCGTGACGGCGAGGTGTATATCACCGGACGCCTCAAGGATTTACTGATCGTACGCGGCCACAACCTGTATCCCCAGGACATCGAGCAGACCATCGAGCGCGAAGTGGAAGTGGTGCGCAAAGGCCGGGTTGCGGCATTTGCGGTAAATGAACAGGGCCTGGAAGGTATCGGCATTGCCGCCGAAATCAGCCGCAGCGTGCAGAAAATCCTACCGCCTGAAGCGCTGATCAAGGCGATCCGACAGGCCGTCGCCGAGGCGTATCAAGAGGCGCCAAGCGTGGTGGTGCTGCTCAACCCCGGCGCCTTGCCGAAGACCTCCAGCGGCAAAGTGCAGCGCGCAGCCTGTGCGCTTCGTCACAAGGACGGCAGCCTCGACAGCTATGCCCAGTTCCCCGACCTGCAAGCGCAGGTGAGCGATGGGGCGTTGGAATCCGAGTTGCACAACCAGATTGCGGCGATCTGGTGTGAGCAACTGAACATCGCAAGCGTTGCCGCCGATGATCATTTCTTCCTGCTCGGCGGCAACTCCATCACCGCCACCCAGGTGGTCGCACGCCTGCGCGAAACCCTCGGCCTGGAACTGAACCTGCGCATGCTGTTCGAAGCGCCGACCCTGGAAGGCTTCGCGGCCAACGTTGCGCAGTTGCAGCAAGACGGTGGCGTCGCCCAAGGCGCGATTCACAGCTTGTCGCGTCAAGAGGAATTGCCCCAATCCTTGGCGCAGAACCGCCTATGGATCACCTGGCAACTGGACCCCCACAGCAGCGCCTACACCATCCCCGGCGCGCTGCGCCTGCGCGGCGAGTTGGATGAAGACGCCGTGCGCGCCAGCTTCCAGCAATTGATCCAGCGCCACGAAGCCCTGCGTACGCGCTTCTATGAGCGCGACGGCCAGGCTTTCCAGCGTGTCGATGCCAAAGCGGATTTCGAACTGCAAGTCATCGACCTCAGCGACCTGCCCGTTGCCGAGCGCGAAGCCCGTGCGCAACAGATCCGCGAAGACGAAGCGCGCACCCAGTTCGACCTGGAAAAAGGCCCGTTGCTGTGGGTGACCCTGGTGCGCCTCGACGATGAAGATCACCAACTGCTGGTGACGCTGCACCACATCATCGCCGACGGCTGGTCGCTCAATATTTTGATCGACGAATTCTCGCGCCTCTACGCCGCCGCAGCCCAAGGCCAAACCCTGGAACTGCCGCCCCTGGCCCTGCAATACGCCGACTACGGCAGTTGGCAGCGCCAATGGCTGGCCGAAGGTGAAGGCCTGCGTCAGCTGGCGTACTGGAAAGCGCAGTTGGGTGAGGAGCACCCCACCCTCAGCCTGGCGACCGACCACCCGCGCTCGGCACACCACTGTCACACTGCATCACGTCACACCGTGCGGCTTGGCGCGAGCCTCTGCGACGCGATTCGCCAGACAGCCCAGGCCAACGAGTCCACCCCATTCATGCTGCTGTTGGCGGCATTCCAAAGCCTGCTGCATCGCTACAGCGGCCAGCGCGACATTCGCATCGGCGTGCCCAACGCCAATCGCCCGCGCCAGGAAACCCAAGGCCTGGTCGGCTTCTTCATCAACACCCTCGTGTTGCGTGCCGAGCTGGATGGACGCCTGCCGTTCAACGAGCTATTAGCCGCGACACGCCAGGCGGCGCTGGGTGCCCAAGCCCATCAGGACCTGCCGTTCGAACAACTGCTGGAAGCCTTCCCGCAGGCCCGCGAGCAGGGCCTGTTCCAGGTCATGTTCAACCATCAGCAACGCGACCTCAGCGCCTTGCGCCGCCTGCCGGGCATGCTCGCCGACGAGTTGCCGTGGCACAGTCGCGAAGCCAAGTTCGACCTGCAACTGCACACCGAAGAAGACCGCAACGGGCGCCTGAGCCTGTCGTTCGACTACGCCGATGAACTGTTCGAAAACGCGACGATCCAGCGCCTGGCCGAGCACTACATCAACCTGTTGCGCGCCGTCTGCGAGCACCCCCAGCAAGCCATCGGCGACCTTGCGCTGATGCAGCAGGACGAACAGGCGCTTTACAGCGAAGCACCCTGCGCGCCAGCCCAGCAGTGGCTGCCGGAGCTGCTCAACCAGCCGACCTCGGACGCCACCGCGCTGGTCTGGGACGGCGGCAGCCTGACCTTCGCCCAACTGCACACCCAGGCCAACCGCCTGGCCCATTACCTGCGCGACAAAGGCGTCGGCCCGGATGTGTGCGTGGCCATCGCCGCCGAGCGTTCGCCGCAATTGCTGGTCGGCTTGCTGGCGATCATCAAGGCCGGTGGCGCCTACGTGCCCCTGGACCCGGATTACCCCGCCGAGCGCCTGGCCTACATGCTCAAGGACAGTGGCGTACACCTGCTGCTGACCCAGACTGCACTGCTGGAACAGGTGCCGAGTGCCGAAGGCGTTTGCGTGATCGCCATGGACAGCCTGCACCTCGATAGCTGGCCAACCCAGCCGCCCGGCCTGCACCTGCATGGCGATAACCTCGCCTACGTGATCTACACCTCCGGCTCCACCGGCCAGCCCAAAGGCGTGGGCAATACGCATGCGGCTTTGGCCGAGCGCTTGCAATGGATGCAGGCCACTTATCAACTCAATGAAACCGACGTGCTGATGCAAAAGGCGCCGATCAGTTTTGACGTGTCGGTGTGGGAATGCTTCTGGCCACTGATTACCGGATGCCGTCTGGTGCTGGCTGGCCCTGGTGAACATCGCGACCCCCATCGCATCGCACAGTTGGTGCAGGAACACGGCGTGACCACGCTGCACTTTGTGCCGCCGCTGTTGCAGTTGTTTATCGACGAGCCGTTGGTGGCTGAATGCACCAGCCTGCGTCGCCTGTTCTCCGGCGGCGAAGCCTTGCCCGCCGAGTTGCGTAATCGCGTGTTGGCACAGTTGCCAGCGGTGCAATTGCACAACCGTTATGGCCCGACCGAAACCGCGATCAACGTGACTCACTGGCACTGCCGCGCCGAAGACGGCGAGCGCTCGCCGATTGGCCGGCCGCTGGGCAATGTGATCTGCCGTGTGCTGGATGAACAGCTCAACCCTGTGCCGTTGGGCGTGCCGGGTGAGCTGTGCATCGGCGGAATCGGCCTGGCCCGTGGTTACCTCGGACGTGCCGGGTTGACGGCGGAGCGTTTTGTTGCCGATCCCTATGGTGAAGCGGGCGCACGCTTGTATCGCACCGGTGACCGCGCCCGTTGGAATGCCGACGGCGTGATCGAGTACCTCGGTCGGCTTGATCAGCAGGTCAAGCTGCGCGGCTTTCGTGTGGAACCGGAAGAAATCGAAGCGCGCATGCTCGCCCTGGAGGGTATCGCCCAAGCCGTGGTGCGGGTGCGTGACGGGCAGTTGATCGGTTACTTCACCGCTCAGGGCGAACTGGATGAGGAGGCTGTAAAAACCGCCCTGGCCGCCGAGCTGCCGGAGTACATGGTGCCCGCGCTGCTGATGCGTCTGGACGCCATGCCGCTGAGCCCCAGCGGCAAGCTGGACCGCCGTGCATTGCCGGAACCGGTGTGGCAAGTGTGTGAACATGTCGAACCCGAAACCGCGTTGCAACAGCAGATCGCCGCCATCTGGCGCGAAGTCCTCGGCCTGCCAAGCATCGGCCTGCGCGATGACTTCTTCGCCCTGGGCGGCCATTCGTTGCTGGCCACGCAGATCATCTCTCGCACCCGCCACGCGTGTGACGTCGAGCTGCCGTTGCGCACCCTGTTCGAAGCCAGTGAGTTGGGGGCGTTTGCCGAGCAGGTCGGCCTGATCCAAGCGTCGGGCCAGCGCAACCAACAGACTGCCATTGCCAAGGTCGACCGCAGCCAACCGGTGCCGTTGTCCTATTCCCAGCAGCGCATGTGGTTCCTGTGGCAGATGGAACCGGACAGCCCGGCCTATAACGTCGGCGGCATGGCGCGCCTGCGCGGCGTGCTGGATGTGGGGCGTTTCGAGGCGGCGTTGCAAGCGCTGATCATGCGCCACGAAACGCTGCGCACGACGTTCCCGAGCGTCGACGGTGTGGCCTATCAGAAGGTTTCGCCGCAAACGGGACTGCGCATGGACTGGCAGGATTTTTCCGCGCTGAGCGAAACCGAACGCCAACCGCGCCTGCAACAACTGGCCGATCACGAGGCGCACACGCCATTCAATCTGGAAACCGGGCCGTTGCTGCGTGCGTGCCTGGTCAAGGCCGGCGAGCAGGAACACTACCTCGTCCTGACCCTGCACCATATCGTCACCGAAGGCTGGGCCATGGACATATTTGCCCGTGAACTCAGCGCGTTGTACGAAGCCTTTATCGACGAGCGCGACTCGCCGCTGGCGCCGCTGCCCGTGCAATACCTCGACTACAGCGTGTGGCAGCGCCAGTGGCTGGAATCCGGCGAACGTCAGCGCCAATTGGATTACTGGACTGCGCAACTGGGCAATGAACACCCGCTGCTGGAACTGCCCGGCGACCGTCCGCGTCCGCCTGTGCAAAGCCACCAGGGCGAGTTGTATCGCTTCGACCTCAGCGACGACCTTGCGGCCCGCGTACGTGCCTTCAATGCCGAACGCGGCCTTACCCTGTTCATGACCATGACCGCCACCCTGGCTGTGTTGCTCTATCGCTACAGCGGCCAGACCGACCTGCGTATCGGCGCTCCGGTCGCCAACCGCATTCGCCCGGAAAGCGAAGGCCTGATCGGTGCGTTCCTCAACACCCAGGTGCTGCGTTGCCAGCTCAATGGGCAGATGAATGTCGCTGAGTTGTTCGAGCAAGTGCGCCACACCGTGATCGAGGGTCAGTCCCATCAGGATTTGCCGTTTGATCATCTGGTGGAAGCCCTGCAACCCCCGCGCAGCGCAGCGTACAACCCGCTGTTCCAGGTGATGTGCAACGTGCAGCGCTGGGAGTTCCAGCAAAGCCGCCAACTGGCTGGCATGACCGTCGAATACCTGGCCAACGATGCCCGCGCGACCAAGTTCGACCTCAACCTGGAAGTCACCGACCTCGACCATCGCCTGGGTTGCTGCCTGACCTACAGCACCGACCTGTTCGACGAACCGCGCATTGCGCGTATGGCTGAGCATTGGCGCAACCTGCTGGAAGCCTTGATCGTGGATCCGCAGCAGCGTCTCAGCGAATTGCCGTTGCTGGGCGCGGATGAACAGCGTGTGTTGCAAGACAGCCTGGGCATCGAGAAAGGTGAGCACCGTCTCGATCAGTGCATCCACCCACTGTTCAGCCAGCAGGCGGCAGCCCGTGGCGATGCGCCGGCGCTGACCTTTGCTGGCGTGACTCTCAGCTACCGTGAACTCGACGCCCGCGCCAACCGCCTGGCCTGGATGCTGCGCGAGCGTGGGGTCGGCCCGCAGGTGCGTGTCGGCCTGGCGTTGCCGCGCTCCCTGGAAATGGTCATCGGCCTGCTGGCGATCCTCAAGGCGGGCGGCGCCTACGTGCCGCTGGACCCGGAATATCCGCTGGATCGCCTGCACTACATGATCGAAGACAGCGGCATCAGCCTGCTGCTCAGCGATGCGGCGATGTTCGAAGCCCTCGGCGAGTTGCCGGCCACCGTGGCCTGCTGGTGCCTGGAAGATGATTTGCCGGTGCTGACCAACTACCCGGCCGATGCGCTGCCGCTTATCAGCCTGCCGCAACACCAGGCGTACTTGATCTACACCTCCGGCTCCACCGGCAAGCCGAAAGGCGTGGTGGTGTCCCACGGTGAAATCGCCATGCATTGCGCGGCGGTGATCGAGCGGTTTGGCATGCGCGCGGATGACTGCGAGCTGCACTTCTATTCGATCAACTTTGACGCCGCCACCGAGCGCCTGTTGGTGCCGCTGCTCAGCGGCGCGCAGGTGGTGTTGCGTGCTCAGGGCCAGTGGGATGCCGAGGAAATCTGCGGATTGATCCGCACCCATGGCATCAACATCCTGGGCTTCACCCCGAGCTACGGCAGCCAGTTGGCGCAGTGGTTGGCCACTCAGCAGCAGACCTTGCCGGTGCGTATGTGCATCACCGGCGGCGAAGCCCTGACCGGCGAACACTTGCAGCGCATCCGTGCCGCGTTCCAGCCGCAGGTGTTCTTCAACGCCTATGGCCCGACTGAAACCGTGGTGATGCCGCTGGCCAGCCTTGCACCGGAGCAGTTGGAGGAGGGCGCCGCCAGCGTGCCGATCGGCAGCATCATCGGTGACCGCGTGGCTTACATTCTCGACGCCGACCTGGCCCTGGTGCCGCAAGGCGCGACCGGCGAGTTGTACGTCGGCGGGGCGGGCCTGGCCCAGGGTTATCACCAGCGTCCGGGCATGACCGCCGAACGTTTTGTCGCGGACCCGTTTGCGCGCAACGGCGGGCGCCTGTACCGCACCGGTGACCTGGTGCGCCAACGCGCCGATGGCCTGGTGGAGTACCTGGGGCGGATCGACCATCAGGTGAAAGTCCGTGGTTTCCGTATCGAGCTGGGTGAGATCGAAACCCGTCTGCTGGAACATGCAGCCGTGCGCGAAGCGGTGGTGCTGGCGTTGGATTCGCCGAGCGGCAAACAGCTGGTGGCGTATCTGGTCAGCGATGCCGAGCACGGCGCGCTGCGTGACGCGCTGAAGGCCCATCTCAAGGCGCAACTGCCGGACTACATGGTGCCCGCGCACCTGATCGTGCTGGACAGCATGCCGCTGACCGCCAATGGCAAGCTCGACCGCCGTGCCCTGCCGCAACCAGATCCTGAGGCAAACCGCCAAACATATGTGGCGCCACGCAATGAACTTGAAAGCACCCTGGCTGCGATCTGGTGTGCGGTACTGAACGTGCAGCAAGTCGGGCTGGACGATAACTTCTTTGAGCTGGGTGGCGACTCGATCCTGTCGATCCAGGTGGTCAGCCGTGCGCGGCAGGCCGGGATTCATTTCAGCCCGCGTGACCTGTTCCAGCACCAGACCGTGCAGACCCTGGCCGCCGTAGCCACGCGCTCCGAGCAAATCACCGCAGAGCAAGGCGTGCTTACCGGCCCTTCGGGCCTGACGCCAATTCAGCATTGGTTCTTCGACACCGAGATCCCGAACCGTCAGCACTGGAACCAGGCGCTGGTCCTCAAGCCGCTGCAACTGCTCGATCCCCATCGCCTGGAGCAAGCGCTGCTGGCAGTGCTGGAACATCACGACGCCCTGCGCCTGAGCTTCTGCCAGCGCGACGCGCAATGGCACGCCGAGCATTTGGCCGTGCCGGAAGGCGGCGTGTTGATGCAGGCGCAAGTGCGCGACATGGCGCACTGCACCGCGCTGTTCACCGACACCCAACGCAGCCTCGACCTGCAACACGGCCCGCTGTTGCGTACTTTGCTGGTGGACGGTCCCGAGGGGCAGCAACGGTTGCTGATCGCGATCCATCATCTGGTGGTGGACGGTGTGTCGTGGCGCGTGTTGTTGGAAGACCTGCAAAACGTCTACCGTCAACTCAGCGACGGTCAGTCCGTCAGCCTGCCGGCCAAGACCAGCGCCTTGCGTGACTGGGCCGCGCGTTTGCAGGCCTATGCCGGCAGCGAATCCCTGCGTGAAGAATTGAGCGTCTGGCAAGACCAATTGGCTGGGCCGGAAACCGTATTGCCGGTGGCCCGTCCGCAAGGTTCGCTGCGTAATCGCGATGCCGACACCGTCAGCGTGCGCCTGGATGCCGAACACACTCGCCAGTTGCTGCAGCAGGCGCCAAGTGCCTACCGCACCCAGGTCAACGACCTGTTGCTGACCGCCTTGGCCCGCGTGTTGTGCCGCTGGAGCGGCCACGCTTCGGCGTTGATCCAACTGGAAGGCCACGGCCGCGAAACCCTGTTCGATGAAATCGACCTGACCCGCAGCGTCGGCTGGTTCACCAGCGCCTATCCGCTGCGCCTGACCCCGCTCGCCGGGCAGGGCGATTCGATCAAGGCGATCAAGGAACAACTGCGCGGCGTGCCACATAAAGGCCTGGGCTATGGCGTGCTGCGCTACCTGGCCGATGACCTGTGCAAACAGAGCATGGCTGCGCTGCCGAGCGCACAGATCACCTTCAACTACCTCGGTCAGTTCGACCAGAGTTTCGGCGCCGATGCGCTGTTCCATCCGCTGGACGAGCCCGCCGGCCTGGCCCATGACCCGGACGCGCCGCTGCCCAACGAGTTGAGCGTCGACAGCCAGGTGTACGGCGGTGAACTGGTGCTGCGCTGGACCTTCAGCCGCGAACGCCATGATCAACAGAGCATCCATGAACTGGCAGATGCCTATCTCGCTGAGCTGCAAAGCCTGGTCGCGCATTGCCTGCAAGACGATGCCGGTGGCCTCACGCCGTCCGACTTCCCGCTGGCGCACCTGACCCAATCGCAACTCGACAGCTTGCCGATTGCCGCCAGCGCCATCGAAGACGTCTACCCGCTGACCCCCATGCAGGAAGGCCTGCTGCTGCACACCCTGTTGGAGCCCGGCACCGGCCTCTACTACATGCAGGACCGCTACCGCATCAACAGCGCCCTCGACCCCGAGCGTTTCGCCCAGGCCTGGCAGGCGGTGATCGCCCGTCACGAAGCCCTGCGCGCCTCGTTCTGCTGGAACGTCGGCGAAGACATGCTGCAAGTGATCCACAAACCGGGCAGCACGCCGATTGAATACCTGGACTGGAGCAACGACCCGGAAAGCGAACAGGAGCCGCGCCTGCAAGCGCTGCTCAAGCAAGAGCGCGAAGCCGGTTTCGATCTGCTCAACCAGGCACCGTTCCACCTTCGCCTGATCCGCGTCGGCGCCGAGCGCTACTGGTTCATGATGAGCAACCATCACATCCTTATCGATGCCTGGTGCCGTTCGTTGCTGATGAATGACTTCTTCGAGCTCTACATGGCCCTCGGTGAAGGCCGCGACCCGCAACTGGCCACACCGCCGCGTTATCGCGACTACATCGCCTGGCTGCAACGCCAGAACCTGAATGAGGCACGCCAATGGTGGCAGCAGAACCTGCAAGGCTTCGAACGCACCACGCCGATCCCGAGCGACCGGCCGTTCCTGCGTGAGCACGCGGGCCACAGCGGCGGCATGGTGGTGGGCGACTGCTACACCCGCCTCGACGCCCGCGACGGTGCGCAACTGCGCGAACTGGCCCAGGCTCACCAACTGACCGTCAACACGTTTGCCCAGGCGGCATGGGCGCTGGTGCTGCGTCGCCTGAGCGGCGATCGCGACGTGTTGTTCGGTGTGACCGTGGCCGGCCGCCCGGTGGAAATGCCGGAGATGCAACGCACCGTCGGCCTGTTCATCAACAGCATCGCCCTGCGTGTGAAACTGCCCGAGGATGACCAGCGTTGCAGCGTGCGCCAGTGGCTGAGTGGTTTGCTCGACAGCAATATGCAACTGCGCGAGTACGAATACCTGCCGCTGGTGACGATTCAGGAACACAGCGAACTGCCCAAGGGCCAGCCGCTGTTCGACAGCCTGTTCGTGTTCGAAAACGCCCCGGTGGAAGTCTCGGTGCTGGACCGCGCACAAAGCCTGAATGCCACCTCGGATTCCGGCCGCACCCACACCAACTTCCCGCTGACGGCCGTGTGTTATCCGGGCGATGACCTGGGCTTGCACCTGTCTTACGACCAGCGCTACTTCGACGAAACCACCGTGCAAAGCATGCTCGGCGAGTTCAAGCGCCTGCTGCTGGCGTTGGTCCAAGGCTTCCATGGCGACATGGCCGACCTGCCGCTGATTGGCGAGCAGGAGCGTGAGTTCCTGGTGGAGGGCTGCAACCAGAGTGAGCATGTTTACCCGCTGGAGCGCAGCTACATCGAGCTGTTCGAAGAACAGGTCGCCGCGCATCCACAGCGCATTGCCGCCAGTTGCCTTGATCAGCAATGGAGCTATGACGAACTGAACCGCCGCAGTAACGGCCTCGGCCACGCGCTGATAGCCGCGGGTGTCGGTCTGGATCAGCCGGTGGCATTGCTGGCCGAACGTAACCTCGACCTGCTCGGCATGATCATCGGCAGCTTCAAGGCGGGTGCAGGCTACTTGCCGCTGGACCCAGGCCTGCCCAGCCAGCGCCTGCGCAGCATCATCGACCTGAGCCGCACGCCGTTGCTGGTCTGCACCGAAGCATCCCGCGAGCAGGCCATCGAATTGCTGGAGGGTTTCGACTGCCAGTTGCTGGTGTGGGAAGAGATACCGGCACGTGGCGAAAACCCCGGCGTCTACAGTCGCCCGGACAACCTTGCCTATGTGATCTACACCTCGGGCTCCACCGGCCTGCCCAAAGGCGTGATGGTGGAACAGCGCGGCATGCTCAATAACCAGTTGAGCAAGGTGCCATACCTGACCTTGAGCGACGCCGATGTGATCGCGCAGACTGCGTCGCAAAGCTTCGATATTTCCGTGTGGCAGTTCCTTGCCGCGCCGCTGTTTGGCGCGCGGGTGGATATCGTGCCGAACACCATCGCGCATGATCCCCAAGGCCTGCTGGAACACGTTCAGACCCAAGGGATCACCGTGCTGGAAAGCGTGCCATCACTGATCCAGGGCATGTTGGCCCAGGACCGCATCAGCCTGGATGGCCTGCGCTGGATGCTGCCAACCGGCGAAGCGATGCCACCGGAGCTGGCGCATCAGTGGTTGTTGCGTTACCCCGAGATCGGGCTGGTGAACGCTTATGGTCCGGCGGAATGTTCGGACGATGTGGCGTTCTATCGCGTCGACCTGGCGTCTACCCGTGGCACCTACTTGCCGATTGGTACGCCGACCGACAACAACCGCTTGTACTTGCTCGATGGCGCGCTGGAACTGGTGCCGCAAGGCGCAGTTGGCGAGTTGTGCGTCGCCGGTACCGGTGTCGGTCGCGGTTACGTCAGCGATCCGCTGCGCACCGCGCCGGTATTTGTACCCAACCCGTTCGGCGCGCCCGGCGAACGCCTCTACCGCACCGGCGACCTCGCGCGCCGTCGCAGTGACGGTGTGCTGGAATACGTCGGGCGTGTCGACCATCAAGTGAAGATTCGCGGCTACCGCATCGAACTGGGTGAAATCGAAGCGCGCCTGCACGAACAACCGGAAGTGCGCGATGCGGCGGTAGGCGTGCAGGAAGGCGTCAACGGCAAGCATCTGGTCGGCTACCTGGTGGCGGCGGATGAGGCACTGAACCCAAGCGAACGCCTCGACCGCATCAAGCAACGCCTGCGTGCTGAACTGCCGGAATACATGGTGCCGCTGCACTGGCTGTGGCTCGACCGCCTGCCGCTCAACGCCAATGGCAAACTCGACCGCAAGGCGTTGCCTGCGCTGGAGATCGGCCAGTTGCAGAGCCAGGACTACCTGGCGCCGCGCAACGAGCTGGAAACCACCTTGGCCGCGATCTGGGCCGAAGTGCTGAAGGTTGAGCGGGTAGGGGTGCAAGACAACTTCTTCGAGCTGGGCGGGCATTCGTTGCTGGCCACGCAGATTGCCTCGCGGGTGCAGAAGACCTTGCAGCGGGACGTGCCGCTGCGGGCGATGTTCGAGTGCAGCACGGTAGGCGAGTTGGCTGAGTATATCGACGGGTTGGCAGCGAATGACATCAGTGCCGAGAAGGTGGATCGGTTGAGTGATTTGATGGCGGAGTTGGAGGGGCTTTAAGCTTCGTTGTCTGTCAGGGCCTCATCGCCGGCAAGCCGGCGATGGCGTCAGACCGGGCGCCGCTTACTTCGGCCCAAGAATCTTCACCAGCTTCTCCGGCGACGGTGCCCCCTGCTGCTGCTGCAACCCACCCTTGTCATCCAGATAGAAAATCGCCGGCGTCGCCGACAACTCCAACTCGTCCATCAACTTCATGTTGTTATCAAGCTTGGCCTCGATATCCGCCGGAATCTTGTCGAGTGCCTGCAACTTGCTGCCCTTGCCAGCGGCTTCATGCTCTTCCAAGGCCTTTTGCGGGTCCTTGGCGGCGAACAGCGCGGCGGATTTGCCTGGGCTGTCTTCGCGGATGATGCCGACCATGATGTGACGCAACTGGACTTTGCCGGCCTTTACCCACGGGCGGGCCTGTTCCCAGAACATGTTGCAGTAGGGGCAGTTGGGGTCGCTGAACAGGTAGACGATGCGGGGGGCTTTAACGTCGCCGTCCTGGATCCAGCTGCTTTTTTCCATCTTGGCCCAGACTTCCTTGGCCATCGGCGCGTATACCAGTTTTTCCAGCGGCGCGCTGCTCAGGTCGTTGCCCTGGGCGTCGTACAGGTTGCCGGCGATCACGCTTTTGCCGTCGGCGGTCAGGTACAGGGCCATGCCACGGTTCTGGTACTGGGCGGCGTAGCCGGTGAGGCCGCTGGGGGCGTCGAACTTGCCGAGGATTTTGGCGCCCTTGGCTTCGATCTGTTTGATCGGCGCCGGCCAGTCTTCGGCCTGGGCCAGGGTGGCCGCAAGCGTCAGCGGCAGCGAGATCAGCAGGTGGCGGAGGCTTGGCATGTCGGTTTCCTTATTGTGGCGTCGAAGGGTTCCATGGCACGGGCCAGGCTGGCCTGGGACAGTTCACCGAGGTGGCTGTTGATCAGGCGCCCATCGGCTTGGTAGAACAGGGTGGTCGGTAAGGCCATCGAGCCAACGGCCTGGCCGAGGCGGCCGCTGGCGTCGAACAGCACGTTGTCGAGGGTCAGGCCTTGCGTGGCGAGGAAGGTGCTGACGCTCTGCATGCTTTCGGCCTGGTTGACGAACAGGAAGGTCACGTCGGGGCGTTGATGCTGGGCACGTTCCAGCACCGGCATCTCGCGACGGCACGGCGGGCACCAGGTGGCCCACAGGTTGATCACCAGCGGGCCGCCTTTGTAATCGGCCAGTTGCACCACGTCGCCATTGGCGTTGCGCAAGGTGATGTCCGGCAGTTGCGAGCCTTTGTCGTAGAGGCTCAGGGACAAACTGGTCAGGCCCCAGAACACCAGGCCGGTGATCACCCCGGCGCCCAGCGGCTTGCGCAGGGCCGGGCGGCGCCAGCCGTAGAGCAGCGCACCCAGGATCAGCGCGATCACACCCGGCCAGGCGAGGAAGCCGCCGTCACGCAGGTCGACCATCTGCAGCGGAGCGTGGCTGTAATCACTCCAGTACATCAGCACAAAGCTGACGCGGGCCACCAACATGCCCAGCAGGAACAGGCTGAACAGCACCGATTCCGGGTTTTCACCACCACGCTTGGCCACGCGCCAGCCCACCAGGGTGGCGAGAATCAGCGCACTGATCAGCAGGATGTGATTCAGGGCGATGGCGAAGGTGCCGATGGTCAGGGTCAGCATTCAGAGGGCGTCCCGTGTTTGCGTCCAGCGTTGCAGGAAGGCGGCGGCATCCACTTCGCCGGTGATGCGTTGGGCACGGCGTTCTTCACCGTCCGGGCCGATCCACACGAAGCTCGGAGGGCCGGGGACTTTATAGCGGCCGAGCAGCTCGCGGCTGGCGGCGTTGTCGGCGGTGACGTCCAGGCGCAGCAGGCGTACGTCTTTCAGGGCAGCCATCACCTCGGGTTTGCCGAACACCTGTTTTTCCATGATCTTGCACGACACACACCAGTCAGCGTAATAGTCCACCAGCACCCACTGGCCTTGGGCCTTGGCGCTGTCGAGCTGGCTTTGCAGCACGGCGGGGTCGCTGATGGTCATGAAGGCGTCGTGGGCGCTCGGCGCGGCGGCGGTCCGCGAACCGCTGTAGACCTTCAACGGTTGCCACAGGTCATCGCTGCCACCGGCTGCGCCCACCAGCAGTACCGCTCCCCACAGGCCGAGCACCAGGGAACCGGCGCCAAACACCTTGGCGGCCAGGCCGTATTCGCGGGCCAGGGTCCAGCCGCAGTAGGCCATCACCAGCGCGAGCGTGCCCCACAGGCCGATCCACAAGCTTTCATCGAGCACCGGACGGATCATCAGCACGGCGGTGCCGAGGAACAGGAAGCCGAAGATGCCCTTGAGCACATTCATCCAGGTGCCTGGCTTGGGCAGGAAGCGATTGCCCACGGTCACCAGCAGCAACAGCGGAATGCCGATGCCGATGCCCATGGCGAACAGGATCAGGCCACCGTGCAGCGCATTGCCGCTCTGGGCGATGTACAGCAGGGCGCCGGCGAGTGGTGCGGTCATGCACGGGCCCACCAGCAGGCCGGACAAGGCGCCGAGAACTCCCGCGCCGACCAGGCTGCCGCCGCTTTGCTGGCGGCTGACGTTGTCCAGGCGGTCACGCAGGAAGACCGGCAGTTGCAGTTCAAAGAAGCCAAACATCGGCAAGGCGAGGATCACGAACAGCGCAGCGAAACTGCCGAGGATCCATGGGGTTTGCAGGAGCGCGGCGAGGTTGGCGCCAAGCAACGCAGCCAATACGCCGAGCGCGGCATACACCAGCGCCATGCACACGACGTAGCTGCTGGCCAAGGCAAACCCGCGACGCGGGCTGGCGCCACTGCCTACCACCAAACCGGCGAGAATCGGCAGCATCGGCAATGAACACGGGGCAAAGGCCAACAGCAGTCCCAAGCCAAAGAAAATCAGCAGGCTCCAACCCAGGCTGCGTTGTTGCAGGCCACTGGCCAGACTCTGATCCTGAGCTTCGGCGGTCGCGGCGACGGCCGGGTTGCCGCCCAGGTCCACGGTGATCGACTGCGGCGGATAGCACAGGCCCGCATCGGCACAGCCCTGCCAGCCGAGCTTGACCTGCCCGGTAGCACCAGCCGGGATCTTCACTTCCAGGCCCTGGCGATACACCTCCTGGTCGCCGAAGAATTCATCGCTATGCGCCTCGCCTTGCGGCAACGCGGGCTTCTCGGCCAGGCCATCGAATTTCATGCGTTGCTTGTACAGGTAATAACCGTCGGCAATCTGCCAGTACAGCTGGGTCTCGCCACTTTCAAGACGTTCGGAGGTAAAAGTGAAGGCTTTGCCCACCGGCAGGAAGTCGGGTTTGGTCTCAAACGGATTGCCCGGCGCGGCCTGGGCGAATCCCGCGAACAACACCAGCAGAAAGGTAAACAGATGCCGCATGGTCAAGCCTTAGTTCGATGCAAGTAGGCACACAATGTGTGGCGTTGATTAACCGATGATTAACCACGGCTATTCTAGATTGAGTGTGGGGTGTTTAGCGGCATAATCTGCGCTTAATCCGCTGCCCCTTTAATCTCCCCATCTTTCATGAAGGGTTCACCATGCACGTACTGGTCTGTGAAGACGACAAACTGATCGCCAGCGGCATTGTGGCCGGCCTCACCGCCCAAGGCTTCACCGTCGAACACGTGGCCACGGCGGGTGCTGCGCGCGCGATGCTCAAGGCGGCGACGTTCGACATCATGGTGCTCGACCTCGGCCTGCCGGACGAAGACGGCCTCAAGTTGCTGCAGCAACAGCGCAGCCAGGGCCTGGAGATTCCGGTGCTGATCCTCACCGCGCGCGATTCGGTGACCAACCGTGTCGACGGCCTGCAAGCCGGCGCCGATGACTACCTGCTCAAACCCTTCGACCTGCGCGAACTCGCTGCCCGCCTGCAAACCCTGCTGCGCCGTGTAGCGGGACGCAGCGTCAACCTGATCGAACATGGCCGCCTGGCCTACGACCCCAGCAGCCGCGAGACCTTCCTGGGCGGCGAACCGGTGGACCTGTCGCGCCGCGAACAGGCGCTGTTGCAAGCCCTGCTGCACAACAAGGGCCGGGTGCTGTCCAGTGAACAACTGAAGGACAGCGTCTACGGCTTCAACGACGAGTTGGAAAGCAACGCCCTCAACGTGCATATCCACCACCTGCGGCGCAAATTGGGCAATGGCATCGTCGAGACCGTGCGCGGCCTCGGCTATCGCCTGGGCCCTGCGGATGGGGGCGAGGACGCATCGTGAAAAGCCTGCGCCTGCGCCTGACGTTCAAGCTGGGCGCCGCTTTTGTGTTGATCTGGGCCCTGGCGGCAGCCTGGATGCTCAACGATCTGCGCAACCAGATGATGTTCTCCCTCGACCAACGCCTGGTGGCATCGGCGCGCATGGTGGCGGGGCTGACCGAGCAGATGCCGGGCCTGGCCAGTGTCAGTGGCGGCGCGCATTTCCATGGGGCACAACTCAACGTGCCGGGTGGCATGGCGTGCCAGGTCAGTTCGTTGCGTGGCGAAGTATTGGCGCGCAGTCATGCCACGCCGGATGAAGGCCTGGAATCGCGCCAGAGTGGCTTTCGTGATCAGGTGATCGATGGGGTGAATTGGCGCAGCTTCACGCTATCCCGTGGCGACCTGTTGATCACCACCGCCGACCGTCAGGTGGAGCGTGAGGCGTTGAACCTGTCGATTCTGCTGGCCGCTTCGGTGCCGGTGGGTGTGGCAATGCTCGGCTGTCTGTGCCTGTTGTGGCTGGGCATCGGTCAGAGCCTGCTGCCGCTCAACCGCATGCGTGACGCTCTGATGCGGCGCAGTGCGGACTCCCTGGAACCGCTGCAGATCCACCCGTTGCCCAGCGAACTCAAGCCACTGCTCGACACCCAGAACCAATTGTTGCAACGCATCGCCAAGACCATCGAGCGCGAACGCCGCCTGACCGGCGACGCCGCCCATGAACTGCGCAGCCCGTTGACAGCGATCAAGACCCACCTGCAAGTGGCGCGCATGACCGACGGCGCAGCCCGCGACCAATCCCTGGCCCACGCCGAGGAAGGCGCCGACCGCCTGCATCGCACCCTGGAGCAATTGCTGCTGCTGGCGCGGGTGGAGGGCAACCTGTCATTTGACGATGGCATGCACTCCAGTGCCGAGGACGTGGCACGGCTGGCCATCCAGGATGCCAATGCCGGTGATAACTCGCGCATCGACCTGATCCTGCCGGATAACCTCTCGGTTACCCCGGTGGAAATGCCGGTGGGCCTGGCGGTCGCGGCCCTGCGCAACCTGCTGGACAACGCCTTGCGCCACACGCCGGCGGACACGCGGGTGGAACTGCGCGTATTGATCGAGGCGGATAACGTGGTGTTCTGCGTGCGTGACCACGGCAAGCAGATTTCGCCGGAGGACCTGCAATACCTGACCCAACGCTTTTGGCGCAATGGCAACAGCGAAGGCTGCGGGCTGGGCCTGGCGATCGTGCAAGCGATCGTGCAGCGCTGCTCCTGCTCCTTGAAGTTCGACAGCCAGCCGGATGGCCTGCGCGTCGAATTGGGCATGCCGCTACGGCGCTGATCACTTTTCTTTCAAGTGCCACATAGTTACCGCCCTCCTGAGGATCAAGCCTTCAGGATGGCGGTAATTTTTTGCGCTTGAACGGGCTGAACGACTCGGCCTGTATTGAAAAGGACGGTTCTTATGTTGGTCATCGATACAAGCTTCCCTGCCAAAGGCTTCAACGAGCGCAACGGCGAACCCGTGCGGCAGGTGATCGTGCATTACACAGCGGTGCCTTTTGGCTCATCCCTGCGCACCCTGACCCAGGACGGGGTCAGTGCGCACTACCTACTGCCCGATCCAGAGGACCCCAGCTACCGCGCTGCGGGCTATGAAGAACTGCGGGTCTTCCGGTTGGTGGAGGAGGACAAACGCGCCTGGCATGCCGGGGTGAGCCATTGGGCAGGTCGCGACAATCTCAACAGCCGCTCGATTGGCATCGAAATCGTCAACCTGGCACGGGATGACGACGGGGTGTTCACCTTTCCAGCCTATGGTGACGAACAAATCCAGGTGTTGATTGCCCTGGTGCGCGACATCCTTGGGCGGTATCCACAGATTGGACCTACCGACATTCTCGGGCATTCGGACGTGGCGTTCAGCCGCAAGAGTGATCCGGGGCCGCGTCTGCCATGGCAGCGTTTGCATGAGGCGGGGGTAGGGGCCTGGTTTGATGAGGCGACGCGGGCAATGTACCAGCGCCGCTTTTGCCTCGGGTTGCCGCCAGAGGTCGAGGTGGAGCGGGCGTTTCAGCGTTACGGGTATGCGCCTGCGAAAAATCGGCAAGGGTTTCAGCAGAGAACGAGGGCGTTTCAGATGCACTTTCGGCCTCGGGATTACTGCGGGTTTCTGGACGGGGAGACCTGCGCGATTTTGTATGCGCTGAACGAAAAATACTTGGGGCTCTGATGCCGAACGCGGTTCAAATGTGGGAGCGGGCTTGCTCGCGAAGGCGGTGCGTCAGTCGCCACTCCCATCAACTGGCAGATTGCATTCGCGAGCAAGCCCGCTCCCACATTTGGATCTTCATCCATCAGTTAACGATCACAGTCACTAAATCCCTCTCATGCTGGTGCGTTTCCAGAACAGGAAATCCGTGCGCATGCCCCTTGGGCCAGACGCCAGCGGATCGGCAGTTTGGTCACCACATCAGCGTATTGAGGGATCGAGAAATGTCAGTCGCTACCAGCCGTATCGAAGACGCCCAGGTGCATGAAACGCTCTACCAGTTCGACGAAACACCCTTGCTCGCCCGCCAGCGCCAGCAGGAGTCCAACGCCCGCAGCTACCCTCGGCGTATTCCCCTGGCGCTCAAGCGCGCCAAGGGTATTTACGTGGAAGACGTGGAAGGCCGCAGCTTCATCGACTGCCTGGCCGGCGCCGGCACCCTGGCGTTGGGGCATAACCACCCGGTGGTGATCGAGGCCATCCAGCAAGTGCTGGCCGATGAACTGCCACTGCACACGCTGGACCTGACCACGCCGGTCAAGGACCAGTTCGTGCAGGACCTGTTCGGCCTGTTGCCGCCGGCATTGGCGCGGGAGGCGAAGATCCAGTTCTGCGGGCCCACCGGCACCGATGCGGTGGAAGCCGCGTTGAAGCTGGTGCGCACTGCCACCGGGCGCAGCACGGTGTTGTCGTTCCAGGGCGGTTACCACGGCATGAGCCAGGGCGCCCTGAGCCTGATGGGCAGCCTGGGGCCGAAGAAACCCTTGGGTGCCTTGCTCGGCAATGGCGTGCAGTTTTTGCCATACCCCTACGACTACCGTTGCCCGTTTGGCCTGGGTGGCGCGGAGGGCGTGCGGGTCAACCTGCATTACCTGGAAAACCTGCTGAATGATCCGGAAGCGGGCGTGCTACTGCCGGCGGCGGTGATTGTCGAGGTGGTGCAGGGCGAGGGCGGTGTGATTCCGGCGGATCTCGACTGGCTGCGTGGCCTGCGCCGTATCACCGAGCAGGCGGGCGTGGCGTTGATCGTCGATGAAATCCAGAGTGGTTTCGGTCGTACCGGCAAAATGTTTGCTTTCGAACACGCCGGCATCATTCCGGATGTGGTGGTGATGTCCAAGGCCATCGGCGGCAGCCTGCCACTGGCGGTGGTGGTGTATCGCGACTGGCTCGACACCTGGCTGCCGGGCGCCCATGCCGGGACCTTCCGTGGTAACCAGATGGCGATGGCGGCGGGCTCGGCGGTGATGCGCTACCTCAAGGACCACGACCTGGCCGGTCACGCCGCGGCCATGGGCGAACGCCTGGGCGAACACCTGCGCATTCTGCAACGCGACTTCCCACACCTGGGTGATATTCGCGGTCGTGGGCTGATGCTGGGTGTCGAACTGGTGGACCCAAATGGCCCACTAGACATTCAGGGTCATCCGCCCGTGCATCGCCAACTGGCGCCGTTGGTACAGCGTGAATGCCTAAAGCGCGGCTTGATCCTGGAACTCGGTGGTCGGCACGGCAGTGTGGTGCGGTTCCTGCCGCCGCTGGTGATCACGGCGGCTGAAGTCGACCAAGTGGCGGACATCTTCGGACGTGCGTTGGCGGCGGCGGTCGCCAGCCTCTAATTTTTTGCAGGCTTGGTACGTTTTTACAGATATCAGTGCTGCGCACGGTGCGCAGCCAGCCTTTTAGCGATGGAGAACAGCAATGACCTCAGTATTTGACCGCGACGACATCCTGTTTCAGGTAGTGGTCAACCACGAAGAACAGTATTCCATCTGGCCCGACTACAAGGCCGTGCCGGAAGGCTGGCGCACCGTGGGCAAGAGCGGCATGAAGAAAGAATGCCTGGCCTACATTGAAGAAGTCTGGACGGATATGCGTCCGTTGAGCTTGCGCCAGAAAATGGACGGGGCTGCGCTCGCGGGCTGAGACGGGTGGGCTTGCTGTGGTGAGCGAGCTTCTGTGGTGAACGGGCTTCTGTGGTGAGCGAGCTTGCTCGCGCTGGAGTGCGAAGCGCTCCCGGCTTTTTAGGGGCTGCTGCGCAGCCCAGCGCGGGGCAAGCCCGCTCACTACAGGTCAACCCTGCCCACCACAGGAAACCATCTCGGCGATTAGTTGGTGTATAGATAATCCGTCGCCAACGACGCCAACGTCCTCACCCCCACCACCAACGCCGACTCATCCACAAAGAACCCCGGATTGTGGTTCGGCGCCGCCTTGCTCATGTCCTGATCCCTGGGCGTCACCCCCAGGAACACAAACAGCCCCGGTGCCTCCTTGGCATAAAACGAGAAGTCCTCAGCACCGCCCACCAGTGGGCCCTGCACCACATCATCCTTGGCCGCCCAACGCAGGCTCGGCAACATCTTCTCGGTCAGCGCCGGGTTATTGATGGTGGGATCGTACTTCTCGATGATGGTGACTTCGGCCTTGGCGCCGCCGCTTTCGGCGATTTTTTCCACGGTCTGGCGCACGTCCGCGTGCAGCTTCTGACGGATACCGTAGTCGTAGGAGCGAATGGTGCCAGTCATATCCACCGACTCCGGAATGATGTTGTAACGCGTGCCGCCATTGATGGTGCCGATGCTCACCACCGACGGGAATGACGAGATATCCGTGCGACGGCTGACCACGGTCTGCAGGCCGACAATGGTCTGCGCGCCCACGGTGATCGGGTCGATGCCGTCCCAAGGGCGGCCGGCGTGGGTCTGTTTGCCGAGGATCTTGATGCGCAAATCGTCCGAGCTGGCCAGGGTCGGTCCAGGACGGTAGGCAATCTGCCCGGCGGGCACGCCGGCCCACACATGCAGGCCGAACACCGCGTCCGGTTTGGGCGCCTTCATCACACCTTCCTGCACCATCATTTTGGCGCCCCAGGTATTTTTGCCGTCGGGGATGAAGTCGCTTGGGCCTTCTTCGGCCGGTTGGAAGTAGAACACCACAGTGCCCGGCAGGCGTTCGCGCATACCGCTCAGGATTTTCGCCGTGCTCAGCAGGATGGCGACGTGGGCGTCGTGGCCGCAGGCGTGCATCACGTCGACTTCCTTGCCCAGGTAGGTACCTTTGGCTTTGGAGGCGAAGGGCAGGTCGGCAACTTCCTTCACCGGCAGCGCGTCCATGTCGGCGCGCAGGGCCACGGTGGGGCCGGGGAGGGTGCCTTTCAGTACTGCAACGACGCCCGTACGGGCGACGCCGGTTTTTACCTCAAGGCCCAGGTCGCGCAGTTGTTTCGCAACCAGTTCGGCCGTGCGGATTTCGGTGTTGCCCAATTCCGGGTGGGCGTGGATATCGCGTCGGGTTTCCAGCAGCGCCGGCTCAAGGGCTTTTGCCTGGGTGGCAATTTCCTCACGGGCGCTGTCCTGGCCGCTGCTGGCGGCAATCACGGCACTGCTGGCAACGGCGCACAGCGCGCCGAAAACCCACGGGTGTGTCAGACCGGTTAAACGCATAGGGACCTCTCCTGAGTTTATTGTTGTTGATCTTTCTCCTGCACAGTGCCGGCGGTTACCACCTGCACACTCAGGCGCGGCGTAGCCAGGTCCAGCCCGGCTTCGTCCAGATGACGCTTGAGGGACAGGTTGAACGCCCGCGACACTTCCCACTGCTTGATCGGTGCGGTCTTGAATCGCGCGCGCAGGATCGCGCTGCCCGACTCGAAGCTCTCCACGCCTTGAATCTCCAGCGGTGACCAGATATTGCGGCGCTGCAGCGGATCGTTGCGCATTTTCTGGCCGACATCGCGCATCAGCTTGATGGCGTCGTCAATCTCCATGTTGTACGGGATGGCCACGCGGAAGATCGCGTAGCCGAACTCCCGCGAGTAATTCTTGATGCTCTTGATCTCACTGAACGGGATGGTGTGCACGATGCCGTCGATGTCACGCAGGCGCACGGTGCGGATGGTCAGGCCTTCGACGGTGCCGAGGTGACCACCGACATCCACGTAGTCATCGATGGCCAGGGAGTCTTCGATGATGATGAACAGGCCGGTGATCAAGTCCGCCACCAAGGACTGCGCGCCGAAACCGATGGCCAGGCCGATCACACCAGCACCCGCCAACAGCGGCGTGACGTTCATGCCCATGTTCGCCAGGGCGACGATGGCGGCGATGATAAAGATGGTCACGAACAGCACGTTGCGGATCAGCGGCATCATGGTCTGCGCGCGGGCATTGGCCAGGCCTTTGCGCGAGCGGGTGAGGGCGTGATGAATCGCGGTGTCGCTGAGGATCCAGATCAACCAGGCAAACAGCAGGGTCCCGGCCAGCCCGAACAGCTTGACGCTGACTTCATGGCCGTCGCCTTCGGTAAAGCGGATCAGCGACAGGCCCCACACCCGCAGGCCCAGCTCGATAAACACCAGCCATACGATAAGGTGGGCCAGGGTGTAGACGAAGCTCTTCAGGCGTTCGGAGTACAGCGCATGGCGCTTGTGCCCGCGTTGCGGCTTGAGGGCGTGACGCCGTACCAGGCCGTTGATCACCATGCACAACACCAGCAGCACCGTACACAACAGTGACTGACGCAATGCCGTGCTGGTATCGCCAGCAGAGACAAAGGTGGCGAATAGCGAAATACCTACCAGCAGCAACGCCGGGATATACCAGAAGGAACCGATGATTTCGATGGTGTCGCTGAGGGCGCGGCGTGTGAGGCGGCGTGACAGCGGCTGGTTGCGAATCAGGTGGGCGATAGGCCGGCGGAAACGCAGGATGAACACGCCAGTAGACAGCGCCGCCATCACATTGGCGATGGTCGCGGCGGTATGGGACAAGTGTTGCCCAAGTGCTGCGACCAGTCGTGGGTCGCTCAAGGCTTCACCGAAGGCGGCAAAACTGCCGATCCACCACAGTGGGCGGAAAGCTTGGTGACGCAGGATATACAGCGCTCGATGGCGATGCGGGCCGTCGAGTAGCGAAAACGCAATCACGCAGATCGCCGAGAAACAGGTGCCGACCACCAGTGCGTAGGCCAACACCATCGCCAGGGATTTGCCCAGGGACGAGGGCAGGGCGTAGCTCAGGTACACGGTGATCACCAGCGCGATCAGCCATGGGCCGAGTTTACGCAGGGCAAAACGCACCATGTCCCAGGTACGCGGGTGTTGCGGCAGTTCTTCGGGCAGGCCGAAGCGTTCGCGCACGCGGTGACTGAGCCAGATCAGCGCGGCGGCGAGTAGGCTCCACACGGCAAGGATCAGGGCAAAACCGAAAATGATCGGCAGCCATTCGTTGGCTGGCAGCATCAGCGCACTGAGTTCTTCTTTGGCCAGGTCGATTTCATTGGACCAGCGCCCCAGCGGGCTGTCGGCCCCAGAGAACTGCGCTTCCAGGTTGGCCAGGGTGCCGCCGATCAACCCCAGCACGCCTTCTTCCGCGGCCGGTTGAGCTTTTTTCGTGGCTTCGCGCAGCTTTTTCAGGTCACTCAGCAACTGGGTACGTTGCTGGTCGTTTTCCAAGGTCTTGATCACCTCGTCCAACGACTGCCCCAGCGGCACTTCGGCCTGGGGCTGGGTCTTGTTGGTGTTGCCGAGCAGGCCCGGCAAGCCCACGGCATGGGCAGACGTCAGCGGCAGCAGCGTCAGCAGGGCGATCAGGCAGTAGCAGGGCAGGGCAAACAGACGGGAAAGCACGAGGCGGTCAACCTTGGAAACGACGAGTTGACCGAGTGTACGAGTGCAATCGTCATTCAGCCAGTTTTGCGAGGATCTTGTACACCACGGTGCCCAGGATCAGCAGCATGCCAATCCACATGCCAAACACGCCGAGGGGCTTGTCACGGAAGTTGAAGCCCACGGCGAGCATGATCATGCCGATCAGGATCGGGATAAGCATGGCGTGGAAGGAGGACATGGAGATCATGGTGCGACGGCCTTGTCGGAGTGGAAATACTGACAAGTCTAGGTCGGATTGCAGGAAGTGGGGTTGATGTGTATCAGAAACACATCAACCCCATGCCACATCAGGGTAAGTCGCGGCTCGCGTAGAACGCGCCCAGCACCTTCACCAGATGCGCCAAATCATGACTACCGCACAGTTCACGAATGGAGTGCATGGCAAACGTCGGCAGGCCGATGTCCACGGTGCGCACGCCCAGATGGCTGGCGGTGATCGGGCCGATGGTAGAGCCACAACCCATGTCGCTGCGCACCACGAAGCTCTGCACCGGTACTTCCTGGGCCATGCACAGGTGGCGGAAGAACCCGGCGGTTTCGCTGTTGGTGGCGTAGCGCTGGTTGCTGTTGACCTTGATCACCGGGCCGGCGTTGAGCTTGGGGCCGTGGTTGGCGTCATGCTTCTCGGCGTAGTTGGGGTGCACGCCGTGGGCGTTGTCCGCAGACACCAACAGGGATTTCTGAATGGTGCGTACGAACTCATCCCCTTCCGGCAACAGGCGACGCAGGGTCTGTTCCAGCATCGGGCCATCGGCACCGCACGCCGAGCAGGAGCCGACTTCTTCGTGGTCGTTGCACACCAGTACGCAGGTTTCTTCGCTGTCGCTGGTGAGCAAGGCTTGCAGGCCCGCATAGCACGACAGCAGATTATCCAGGCGTGCGCCGGCGATGAAGTCGCCGTTCAGGCCGATAACCGCAGCGCTTTGCGTGTCGTAGAAGCTCAGCTCGTAGTCGAGCACCACATCGGCGTTCAAGCCATGTTCCCGTGCAAGCTGCTCGGTGAGCACGGCGCGGAAGTCCACGCGCTCGTCACCCGCAAACTGCGCGAGGATCGGCGGCAGTTCGGTCTGGGCATTGATCGCCCACCCCTGGTTGGCTTCACGGTTCAGGTGAATGGCCAGGTTGGGGATGATGGCGATGGGCAGCTTGAAGTCGATCAACTGGCTTTCGACCTTGCCGTCGCGGCGGAAGGTTACGCGGCCAGCCAGGGATAGGTCGCGGTCGAACCACGGCGCCAGCAGCGCGCCGCCGTAGACTTCCACGCCCAGTTGCCAGAAGCCCTGGCGTTGCAGCTCAGGCTGGGGCTTGACCCGCAGGCACGGGCTGTCGGTGTGGGCACCGACCAGGCGGATACCGCCCTGCAACGGCGAATGGCGGCCGAGCTTGAAGGCAATGATCGAGGAATCGTTGCGGGTCACGTAGTAGCGACCGTTAGCCTCGGTGGTCCAGGTCTCGCGCTCGTCGAGACGCTGGTAACCGGCCGCTTCTAGGCGCTGGGCCAGGGCGGCAGTGGCATGAAAAGGAGTAGGGGAGACCTTGAGGAAGTCGATCAGGCCTTGATTCAAAGCTTCGCGCATAAATAGCTCCAGACAGCAGTGCGCGGAGTTTACCGTATTGGCTCGCGATTTGGCGTGAAGCTACCTTCTTGAGCAACACACAAAACTACTGTGGGAGCTGGCTTGCCTGCGATAGCGGTGTGTCAGTCAATGCATTTGGCACAGATAGACCGCTATCGCAGGCAAGCCAGCTCCCCCACTGTACTGCGTTCGCAGCTTTAAAACGGGGCAGGGCACTCGAAGCGCAAACGCTCGCCACTTTGCGGCTGGGTGAAGCTCAGCATGCTCGCGTGCAGGCACAGGCGCGGCCAGGCGGCCAGAGCTTGCTCATGGGCATACAGGCCATCACCCAGCAACGGGTGGCCGATGGAGAGCATGTGCACACGCAGTTGGTGCGAACGCCCGGTGATCGGCGTCAGCTCTACGCGGCACCAGTCGCCACAGCGTTCCAGCACTTTCCAGAAGGTCAGCGCATGCTTGCCGAACTCGTGGTCCACCACGTGGCGCGGCTTGGTCGGCGGGTCGTAGCGCAGGGGCAGGTCGATGCTGCCGCTGTCCAGTTCCGGTTGGCCCCAGGCCAGGGCGGTGTAGGCCTTTTCGGTTTCACGGTCGTGAAACTGGCGGGACAGTTCGCGGTGGGTGTCGGCGTCACGGGCCAGCAGGATGATGCCTGAGGTTTCCCAGTCCAGGCGATGGACGATACGGGCTTCCGGGTAGCCGTTTTCCTGCAGGCGGGTGATCAGGCAGTCCTTGTTGTCGTCGGCGCGGCCAGGCACCGAAAGCAGCAGGGTGGGCTTGTTCACCACCAGGACGGCGTCGTCCTGATGCAGGATATGAATGTTGGACAGCGGCATTAAACAGCCTCGTAACAAACGCCAACGGCGGCTCGCCCACCCGGCCCCCAAAAAAGGGATCAGGGTGAACGAGCCGCCGTGGCGGCCGCCTGTTCGATCAACGATCAGGCAGGGTGATATTGAGTTCCAGAATCGAGCAGCTGCCGTCATTTTCCAGAGCGACATGCACGTCATCGTTGCCGATATTGACGTACTTGCGGATCACCTCGACCAGTTCCTTCTGCAAGGCTGGCAGGTAGTCCGGTGTACTGCGTTGGCCGCGTTCGTGCGCCACGATGATCTGTAGACGCTCTTTCGCTACCGACGCGGTACTTGGCTTTTTGTTGGCGCGAAAGAAGTCGAGAAATTTCATTGTTTAGTTGCCTCCAAAGATACGCTCGAAGAATCCCTTCTTCTTGACATCGAGGAAGCGGTGTTCCACGGTCTTGCCCAGCAGGCGATCGACGGCATCGCTGTACGCCTGGCCGGCGTCGCTCTGGTCGTCAAGAATCACCGGCACACCCTGGTTGGAAGCCTTCAGGACGGCCTGGGATTCTGGAATCACGCCCAGCAGGGTCACGGCGAGGATTTCCTTCACGTCTTCAACGCCAAGCATTTCGCCGTTGCTGACGCGCTCCGGGTTGTAGCGGGTGAGCAGCAAGTGCTCCTTGATCGGGTCCTGGCCTTCTTCGGCGCGCTTGGATTTGCTGGCCAGCAGGCCCAGCATGCGGTCCGAGTCACGTACGGAGGAGACTTCCGGGTTGGTCACGACGATGGCTTCATCGGCGAAGTACATGGCCAGGTGAGCACCGGTTTCGATACCGGCCGGCGAATCGCAGACCACGTATTCGAAGGTTTCCTTCAGCTCGGCCAGGACTTTGCCTACGCCTTCTTTGGTCAGCGCGTCTTTGTCACGGGTCTGGCTGGCGGCCAGCACGTACAGGTTCTCAAGGCGCTTGTCCTTGATCAGGGCCTGTTGCAGGTTGGCTTCACCGTTGACCACGTTGACGAAGTCATACACCACGCGGCGTTCGCAGCCCATGATCAGGTCGAGGTTACGCAAGCCGACGTCGAAGTCGACGATAACTGTCTTGTGGCCGCGCAGCGCGAGACCGGTACCGATAGCGGCGCTGGTGGTGGTCTTACCCACACCACCCTTGCCGGATGTAACCACGAGAATCTTGGCCAAGGTGTTTCACCCCTAAGGAAGAAGGACATTTCGGTCCCTGAAAAACATCTCTTGGAACTCGCTGCAGGCGGACAGCCTCGTAGGAAAAAATAATTCCTACATAAGTAATGCCGGTTTCGCTGTGCTATCAGAGTCTAGAGATGCTTGGAAAATGCGGCAGTATCCGTTAAAGACGGATGATGTTCAACACATCGCCCGACAGGTTGACCTGCACCGAAGCCCCCCACAGCGGATCACGGCGCAAATCTTCTGAAACCTTGTACTGGCCTGCGATGGACACTAGCTCAGCGGTCAACTGCTGGCAAAAAATACGGGCCTTGGTATCACCCTTGATGCCGGCGAGGGCACGTCCGCGCATCGGGCCGTATACATGGATGTTGCCATCGGCGAGAAGTTCCGCCCCTGGGCTGACCGAAGAGATCACCACCAGGTCGCCGCCCTGGGCGTAAATCTGCTGGCCGCCCCTTACGGGCGAGGTGATGATCTTTGTAGGCTTGATCGCAGGCTCCGGTGGCTTCTCCGGTTTTTTCTTCTCTTCACCGACCAGTGGTTCAAGCGGACGTTCGCGCGCGCCGGACGGTGGCAGTACTGGCAGTTCAATGGCGATCGCTGCAGCAATGTCTTCGATACGACTGGCGCGAATCGCCAGGGTACGCAGCCCGTGGGAGCGGCAAACACGCATCAGGCCGGGCAGGTCGATGACGCCTTGGCCCGCGGGCAGTTTGTCCAAGGCCAGCACCAGCGGGGCATTGTTGAAAAAGTTGGGTGCCAGGGCGACTTTGGCGGCGAGCTGGCGGTCCAGGGCGTCGAGGTCGTTACGGGCGAGTTCCAGCACGGTGATGGCGAGCATGCTGCCTTTCAGCTGGAACACGGGATCTTGGTCTAGCGGTTCGGTTTGGCTCATGGTCGGCAAAAGCGGCTTGTCACGAAAAGTGTCGAGACTTATAACGAGAACACTCACTCGCCGCAAGCCGAGTCGAACCGTTGTAGAATGCGCGGCCCTTGTCTTTACCGGAATCTGTAATGGATCGCCCGCGTTTTCGAGCTGTATTTTTTCACCCGCGTTTCTGGCTGTTATGGCTGGGGCTCGGCCTGCTGTGGCTGGTCACCCAACTGCCCTACCGCGCGCTGCTGACCATTGGTCGGCTGCTGGGCGCCGGCATGTACCGCGTGGCCGGCGAGCGTCGCCGCATCGCCGCACGCAACCTGGAACTGTGCTTCCCGGAAAAATCCGCCCAAGAGCGCAAACACTTGCTCAAGGAAAACTTTGCCTCCACCGGCATCGCCTTCTTTGAAATGGCCATGAGCTGGTGGTGGTCGCGCCAGCGCCTGGCGCGGCTGGCCCATGTCGAAGGCCTGGAACACCTCAAGCAGGCCCAACTGGACGGCAAGGGCGTGATCCTCATGGCCCTGCACTTCACCACCCTGGAAATCGGTGCCGCGCTGCTGGGGCAGAAGCACACCATTGATGGCATGTACCGCGAGCACGGCAACCCGTTGTTCGACTACATCCAGCGCCGTGGCCGCGAACGCCACAACCTCGACTCCCTGGCCGTGGAGCGCGAAGACGTGCGCGGCATGCTCAAGCTGCTGCGCGCCGGGCGTGCCATCTGGTATGCACCGGACCAGGACTACGGCGCCAAGCAAAGCATTTTCGTGCCGCTGTTCGGCATCCAGGCCGCCACCGTGCCTGCCACCAGCAAGTTTGCCAAGCTGGGCAAGGCGCTGGTGGTGCCGTTCACCCAGCAACGCCTGGCTGACGGCAGCGGTTATCGTCTGGTGATCCACCCGCCGTTGACTGACTTCCCTGGCGAAAGCGATGAAGTCGACTGCGTGCGCATCAACCAGTGGGTCGAAGCCTCGGTGCGTGAATGCCCTGAGCAATACTTATGGACCCATCGCCGCTTCAAGAGCCGGCCACCGGGTGAGCCTAAGCTGTACGAAAAACGCCGCCGATAAGACAGACATTTCCCCACATGGAGTGACGCAATGCGCCCAGCTGAACCGGTTACAGGCTTGATTCTTTCCGGCGGCGGGGCGCGAGCGGCGTATCAGGTGGGGGTACTGGCGGCGATTGCCGAGCTGTTGCCGCCGGGGGCGCCTAACCCGTTTCCAGTGATTGTCGGCACATCGGCCGGCGCGATCAACGCGGTGAGCCTGGCCAGTGGCGCTACGGACTTCAGGGCCGCGATCCAACGTCTTACCGCGTTCTGGCAGGGCTTTCGCAGTCATCTGGTGCTGCGCAGTGATTGGCCGGGGGTGATTCGCCAGGCGAGTCGCTTCTTTATCCACAGCCTCCTCGGTCTTGGCGCGCAGGTGCCGGTGGCGCTGCTCAACAGCACGCCGCTGAAAGCGCTGCTCAGGGACAAGCTGCACTTGCCTGGCATCGATGAAGCGATTCGCACCAAACATCTGCATGCGGTGGCGGTGACCGCCTTCGGCTACGAGTCCGGCCACGCAGTGACCTTCTATCAGGGCGGCGGCACTATCGATGCCTGGTTGCGCCACCGTCGTATCGGCGTGCCGACCCAACTGACGGTTGAACACCTGCTGGCCAGCTCCGCGATTCCCTTGTTGTTCGCCCCGGTCAAACTTGACCAGGAGTATTTCGGTGATGGCGCCGTGCGGCAATCGGCGCCGATCAGTCCGGCGTTGCACCTGGGTGCCAGTCGCGTGCTGGTGGTCGGCGTCAGCGGCAACCCACGCGGCAATGAACCGGCGGCGCAGCGTACCTACACCGGCCAGGAGCCTACTCTGGCGCAGATTGGCGGGCATATGCTCAACAGCACGTTCATTGACAGCCTGGAAAGCGATATCGAGTTGCTGGAGCGCTTGAATCAGTACAGCCACGCCGCGCCTGGCGTGGCGGCGGTGGAAGTGCTGGTGATTGCACCGAGTCAGCCAATCGACGAAATCGCGGCACGGCACCGTCAGGAATTGCCGGCGGCATTACGCTTGTTTCTGCGTGGGCCGGGGGCGACCAAGACGAGCGGGGCGGGGGTATTGAGTTACTTGCTGTTCGAGGCGGGGTATTGCAGCGAGTTGATCGAGCTGGGGCGGCGAGATGCGTTGGCCAAGCGCGAGGAGCTAATGCGGTTCCTCGGCCTGACACCGAACCTGTAGGAGCCCGGCTTGCCGGCGATGGCGTCCTCAGGACCGCTATCGCCGGCAAGCCGGGCTCCTACACGGGTAGGGGAATGGAAATCAGCCGGGGTCAGAAGTGATACTTGACCAGGAAGCTTGCGGTGTCCTGGTTAGTCTTGAACGCACCCGAATCTTCGATCCCGTACTTGTTCTTCCAGTAATCGTATTCAAAACCGACATACAACTGCTTGTCGCCCCAATGCAGCGCTTTACCCAAGTCATATTTGACCTGTGGGTTGAAGTGCAGGTTGGCGTGGTAAGTGCCACGGGCGTTCTTGTCGTTGTCCGTCACCCAGTCCATGAAGCCGTCGATCAACACGTCAGAGTTGCCCACGGGGATGGTGTAGGACCAGACCGGAGTAATCTGCCAGACGCCGTCACCCGGACGATTGCCTTCGGTCTGGCGTTGGTAGAAGTTCAACTGGAAGTAGTCGAAGCCGGGGATGTTCAGGTCGAAGCCCGGGCCGAGCAGGTACGACTCGTTATCGCCTTCGCCAAACTCGTAAGTGAATGCCAGCAGTACATCTTTGATCGGGCCGAACGACAGGTCTTTATCAAAGATCTTGCCGAACGACAGGCGCGGGCTTATTTCACCGTAGTAAGTACTGGGGCCGACGTTGCCGTCCTCCTTACCGTTGTAAAAGATGCGGTCGACGAAGATAAAGTTGTCGCCGTACTTCCAGGCATCCGCATGTTCGAACGTGACGGTTTGCTGGATTTGCGGGTTGACGGTAAAGCTCTTGCCCCACAGGTAAGTCAGGCTGTTGTTTTGCCACTGCAACAGGTCACCGGCCACGGCTTGGCCACCGGCCAGCAGGGATCCCGCCAGCATCAGGCCTTTGAACATAGGTTTCATTCGGTTGCTCCCGAGTTAAAGTTTTATGGTTTTTCTTCTACGCAGGCGCTCTGGTGTGGCGCCTTTTGGTTCGCTGCAAAAATCGTCTGTTCGGTCAGCTTTAGTGCTTTTAGCAAGAGCTGCGCCAAGGTGTTTAAAAAGCCAAAAAATCCCCGTCGGCTGCATGGGATGCAGTCGAATTCAGAGGACTTTTGCGCACTTTGGCCGCAGACATAAGGCCGGGATAAGTTGGCCTTGCAGTCAGCTTTTACATTCGCTGTTTTTTTTTGAGTCGATTCGAGCGGGCGCGGAGAATACTGGCTCCCAGGCCGTGGCTCAAGTGCGCTGTTAAAGCGCGCGTGGGGCGAGAATGGGGCACGGCTTGTGGCCGGCCCCAGGTGAAGGGTGTGCATGCTTGTGTTCCCTGTTTCGTTATTGTTTTTATTCTTTGCTTTTTAGTAACAGGGGGAATCAATGCGTATGAGCGACTTCAGGGCGTTCAGCGCCACCGAGAATGTTGAACAGGATATTCAGCGACAACGCGCTGAGCGTGGCCATGGCGATGCCACTGTGGGTAATCGGGCTCATCCACAGCGGTAACTGCGCGAAGAACTCCGGGCGCACCACGGGGATCAGGCCCATGCCGATACTCACCGCCACCAGCAACTGGTTGCGACGGTCGGCGATGTCGGCTTCCTGCAGGATCTTGATGCCGGTCGCCGCCACCATGCCGAACATGGCGATGGCCGCGCCGCCCAGCACCGCCGGTGGAATCGATGCCACGAGGTAGGCGGCCTTGGGCAACAGGCTCAGGACAATCAGGAAGACCCCGGCCATGATCGTCACCGAACGGCAACGCACGCCGGTCATCTGCACCAGGCCGATGTTCTGCGCGAAGGAAGAGTGGGTGAAGGTGTTGAAGAAGCCGGCAAAGAATGACGCGCCGGCATCACACAGCAGGCCACGGCGCAGCATCTTCGGCGTGACATCCTGGCCGGTGATCTTGCCCAGCGCGAGAAACATCCCGGTGGATTCGACAAAGATGATCACCACCACCAGGCACATCGACAGGATCGGCGCCAACTCGAACTTGGGCATGCCGAAGTGCAACGGCGTCACCACCTGCACCCACGGTGCCATCGCCAGGCCGCTGAGGTCGACCATGCCGAGCGCACCGCACAAGGCGTAGCCCAGGCCCATGCCGATCAGCACCGAGATATTCACCCAGAAACCGCGCATGAAGCGGTTGATCAGCAGGATGGTGGCCAGTACCAGTGCGGCAATCGCGAGGTAGATCGGCGAGCCAAATGTGGCGGCGGAACTGCCGCCACCGGCCCAGTTCACGGCCACAGGAAACAGCGACAGGCCAATCGCGGTGATCACTGTGCCGGTCACCAGCGGCGGGAAAAAGCGCACGACCTTGGACATGAATGGCGCGATGAGCATGCCGAAGAACCCGGCGGCGATGGTCGCGCCGAAGATACCCTGCAAGCCGATGCCGGGCATGCCGGCCATCGCGACCATACTGCCGACGGCGGCAAAACTGGCGCCCATCATCACCGGCATGCGAATGCCCACCGGACCGATGCCAAAAGACTGCACCATGGTGGCGATACCGGCGACCAGCAGGTCGGCGTTAATCAGAAAAGCGATTTCTTCACGGCTCAAACCGGCGGCCTGGCCAATGATCAGGGGCACGGCGACGGCGCCGCCATACATCAGTAAGACGTGTTGCAGGCCTACCAGAATCAGTTGCAAGAGGGGCAGCCGCACCATGGCGGGCGCGGCAGGAATCTGCGGTTCGGCTAACTCGGTCATGCAACACCTCGGATCTTTTTTATTTTTGTTGTTTCAACAATTGTGTAGCGGAGAGCTCTGTAGTGAGCGGGCTTGCCCCGCGCTGTGTGGCGAAGCCGCCCCAATCCGGCCACCGTGTACTTCCAGACAGAATCCAGGGGGCTGGTTTTAGGGCGGCTTCGCCACCCAGCGCGGGGCAAGCCCGCTCACTACAGGACATCGTTAGCTAGTTGGTACGGGCCCCCTGATTGATCCAGGTGCCAATCAGGTCCCGTTCCTGCTGGGTCATCTGGGTGATGTTGCCCAACGGCATAATCTGACTCGCCACGGCCTGCGCTTGAATACGCGCGGCCTGCTGCTGGATCTGTGCCGCTGTGTCAAACATCACCCCAGCCGGTGCGGTGCTGAACAGCGGGCTGGTGGGCTTGGCCGAATGGCACACGGTGCAACGCTGCTCGATCACGCTGTGGACCTGGCCGAAATCCGTGGTGGCCTGGGCCGGTGCCGGTTCAGCCGCCGGAGCGGCGGGTGCGGCCGGCGCAGCGGGTTTCAAGCCACCACCCAACGCCGTTTCCGGCAATGGCTGGTACTCGATGGCGGCGGGTGCCTTGGCCACTTCCGGTGCGGTCGACACCGGTTTTGGTCCGGTGACGTACGCCAGGCTGATCATCGCCAACGCGCCTACCGGCAAGGTCCACGCATATTTCTGGCTGTTGTGACGGGTGTTGAAGTAGTGCCGTACCAACACCGCTGCTACCGCGATACCCGCCAGGATCAGCCAGTTGTATTGGCTGCCGTAGGTGCTCGGGAAGTGGTTGCTGATCATGATGAACAGCACCGGCAAGGTGAAGTAGTTGTTGTGACGTGAACGCAACAAGCCTTTGGCCGGCAGTGCCGGGTCTGGCGTGCGGTTCTCCGCGATTGCCGCCACCAACGCGCGTTGCGCCGGCATGATGATGCGGAACACGTTACCGACCATGATGGTGCCGATCACCGCACCCACGTGCAGGTAGGCGCCACGGCCACTGAACACTTTGCTGAAGCCGTACGCGGCGGCAATCAACAGCACGAACAGGATGAAACCGAGCAAGGCAGGGCGCTTGCCCAGGGCCGAGTCGCACAGGAAGGAGTAGATGAACCAGCCAGCGAACAGTGAACCAATGCCCAGCAATACGCCTTCCGGACCACTGAGGCTGCTGCCCGGGGCCAGCAGGTACAAGGTCGGGTTCCAGTAGAACACCACGCACAGCAGCGCAATACCGGACATCCAGGTGAAATAGGCTTCCCATTTAAACCAATGCAGGTTGTCCGGCATGGTCGGCGGGGCCAGTTTGTATTTTTCCAGGTGGTAGATACCGCCACCGTGGATCGCCCACAAGTCACCGGCCAGGCCGCTCTTGGGGTTGACGCGATTGAGGTTGTTTTCCAGCCAGACGAAGTAGAAAGAAGCGCCGATCCACGCGACGCCCGTGATCATGTGAACCCAGCGCACGCTCAGGTTCAGCCATTCCATCAAATGTGCTTCCACAGTCTTTACCTCTCGCCTGTCACCCTTGTTGTCGGGTGATCAGACCTTCTCTTATTGGTGGGGGGCGAGGATCAACCGCTCATCCTCTTTGAAAAAATGCTCATCGCAGTTATTGCCTGTGCCACTGCGATCAACCACCAGGAAGTCATCCCGCTTTTCGATCGTCAGCACCGGGTGGTGCCAGACGCCGCGATGGTAATTAATGCCCTGCCTGCCGTTGGTGACGAAGGCGCGGACCAAGCCCGATACAGGTTCATCGCCAAGTGGCGCGACCACGATCAGAAAGGGGTTGCCGAGCAGCGGAATGAAAGCCTGGCTGCCCAGCGGGTGTCGTTCCAGCATGCACACGGTCAGCGGCATGTCCTGCGCATCGGCGCGGAAGATGCTGATGATGGCGTTGTCCTCTGGCTTGGCGGTTTCCACCGTTGCCAGTTTGTGGAAGCGCATGGTCGACCCGTTGTTGATCATGAAGTGATCGCTGCCATCGGTTTCGATAACGTCTCCGAAAGGGGCGAAGGCTTCTTTGGTCAGGGGTTCGATCATCAGTGTGCGCATGGCTGTCTTCTTAATCTCTTGAATGCTGTGATTTCTGTGTAGGAGTCCGGCTTGCCGGCGATTGCAATCTTGAGGACGCCATCGCCGGCAAGCCGGGCTCCTACAGGTTCGGGGTCAGTGCTTACTTGGCTACTTTACCGAGGACCCGCAGGCGGCTCACACCACCATCCGGGAACACATTCAGGCGGATGTGAGTAATCGGGCCTAGCGCCTTGATCTGCTCGGCAAACGTGTGTTCAGCGTGCATTTCCAGCTTCTGCGCCGGCAGCAGTTCGCGCCAGAACAGCGATTGGGTTTCGATCTGGCTGTCGGTGCCGCCCTTCACGAAGGCGCCCTGGATCGAGCAGGTGTCCGGGTAGTTGCCTTTGAAGTGCAGGGTGTCGACGATGATTTTCTCGATCTCGCCCGGATGGCCCAGCGCCACAATCACCCAGTCATTGCCTGGCGTGCGACGACGTGCGGTTTCCCAGCCGTCGCCCATGTTGATACCACGGCCTGGGTTGAGGATGTTGCTCATGCGGCCGAAGTGTTCATCGGAGCAGGCCAGGGCACGACCGCCGTTAAGAGCGGCAGCCAGGTCGACCTGTTCGTTGTCGCCCACCGAGGACCAGTCGCGGAACGGCACGCCGTACACACGCAGACGGGCCACGCCGCCATCCGGGTAGATGTTGAAACGCAGGTGGCTGAACGCCTGGTCGTTGTTGATCTCGTGGTAGTGGTGACTGTTGCCTTGCAGCTCGACGGCCGACAGCACTTCCACCCACTGGGTCTTGTCATCCGGCTCGCCCGAAGCCAGGAAGCAGGCTTCCAGGGAGGCCGACGGCGGGAAGTTGCCGGTGAAGAATGAAGTGTCGATGTCCACGCCTTTGATGCTGCCCGGTACGCCCAGGCGGATCACAGCGCTGTCGTAGCCTTCGAAGCGCTTGCGGCGCGACTCCCAGCCGTCCATCCACTTGCCGTTGTCATCGAAAACGCCCTCCTTCCATACGGCCGGGGTCGGCTGGAACAGGCGGTTGGCGTCGGCGAACCAGTCATCGGTGACGGAGATGATCTTGGTGCCCAGGCGGGCGTCGGCCAGGTTGACGAACTTTTCGAAAGGTACGGCGTAAGCTTTCATTCTTCTTGTCTGCCTTAGAGAGAGTGGCTGGGGATGGTCGTTTAGAGGGTCAGTAATCGGAACAACGCGATCTTGTTGATCTCGGCCAGTGCACATTTGAACTCGGCCTCGACCGAGTTGTGAATGCGCGTTTCGAACGCGGCCAGGATCTGATGCCGGTTGCTGCCTTTTACCGCCATGATGAAGGGAAACTTGAACTTGGCCTTGTAGGCATCGTTCAGCTCGGTGAAGCGAGAAAACTCTTCGGCCGTGCATTGGTGAATCCCCGCGCCAGCCTGTTCATCAGTGCTGGCTTGGGTGAGTTGGCCCTGGACGGCAGCTTTGCCGGCCAGGTCTGGGTGAGCGTTGATCAGCGCCAACTGGCTGGCATGATCGGCGCTCAACAGGATGTCGCTCATGCGCTGGTGCAGGGTTTCGATCTGGTCGACCGAAGCGTCCTGGCCCAGGTCGTAGGCCTTTTCGGCTACCCATGGCGAATGTTCGTAGATATCGGCGAAGGCTGCGACGAATGCATCGCGGCTCAGGGTCGACGGTTTCAAGGTGTGAAACGCAGTCATTTCGCGGCTCCCGTGTACGGGTGGGTTTCGTGCCAGTGACGGGCAATGTCCACACGACGAGTGAACCACACCTGTTCGTGACCTTTGACGTATTCAATGAACCGCTTCAACGACGCCAGGCGCGCCGGGCGGCCGATCAGGCGGCAGTGCAGGCCAATGGAAAGCATCTTCGGTGCCTCGGCGCCTTCGGCGTAGAGCACGTCGAACGCGTCCTTGAGGTATTCGAAGAAGTCATCGCCCTTGTTGAAACCCTGCACCTGGGTGAAGCGCATGTCGTTGGTGTCCAGGGTGTAAGGGATTACCAGGTGCGGCTTGCCGGTGGGGTTGTTGGGTTCCCAGTAGGGCAGGTCGTCGTCGTAGGTGTCGCAGTCATAGAGAAAGCCGCCTTCCTCCATCACCAGCCGCCGGGTGTTGGGGCCGGTGCGGCCGGTGTACCAGCCCAGTGGGCGCTCGCCGGTCAGCTCGGTGAGGATGCGGATGGCTTCGAGCATGTGCTCACGCTCCTGGGCCTCGTCCATGTACTGGTAGTCGATCCAGCGGTAGCCGTGGCTGCAGATCTCATGGCCGGCCTCGACCATCGCGCGGATCACATCCGGATGGCGCTGAGCGGCCATCGCCACGGCGAAGATGGTCAGCGGGATATCGAATTCTTTGAATAACTTGAGGATGCGCCACACGCCGGCACGGCTGCCGTATTCGTACAGCGACTCCATGCTCATATTGCGTGCGCCTTGCAGCGGCTGGGCCGAGACCATTTCCGAGAGGAAGGCTTCGGACTCTTTGTCACCGTGCAGGATATTGCGCTCGCCACCTTCTTCGTAGTTGAGTACGAAAGACAGCGCAATGCGCGCCTTGCCCGGCCAGTGGGGGTGAGGAGGGTTACTGCCGTAACCGATCAGGTCGCGTGGGTAGTCAGCGCTCACTGCAGTCTTCCTTCTTGTTCGTCGTGTTAGCGATGAGTGATTGTATACAACTTATCGCGCACTTTGTAAGCCTACATTTCTGCATTTTTTCTGCAGGGCTCTAGATGAATGGTGTAGCAAGAAACTTGCCTGGTTGGTCAGCTAATGGACAAAAGGTCGTTTAAAAGCAAGGATTACTCATCGATTGTGCCGTTGAGCAACGCAGGCAGGTAGATCCATAGGTTTGTGATTTTTATTGTGTACAATTTTTTTAAAAAGTGTCTTAATCAGCCATCGCCGGCTTTTTCGCTGCCCTGAAAAAGTGCGGACCACTCTTCTACTGACTATGGGAGGCGCGTAGACGCCATGGGACGTTTGACCACACACGTTTTGGATGCTGCACACGGCTGCCCCGGCAGCGCAATCAAGGTTGAGCTGTACCGCGTCGAAGGCGCGCAGCTGGAACTGGTCGCCACCGCCGTCACCAACAGCGACGGCCGTTGCGACGCGCCCTTGTTGCAGGGCGATGATTACCGCAGTGGTGTGTACCAGCTGCAATTCAGCGCCGGTGACTACTATCGCGCCCGTGGTGTGCAACTGCCCGAACCGGCCTTCCTGGATGTGGTGGTCCTGCGCTTCGGCATCAGCGCCGAACAGGATCACTACCATGTCCCGCTACTGATTTCGCCCTACAGCTACTCCACCTATCGCGGTAGCTAGCGTCACCTCGCTTCACACCCCCAAAGCTCTTCGTTGGTTTTTCGCCCGCCCACACTGCGGGCTTTTTTTCGTCTTGATCTCTGGTTAACTGTCTACCTCTCCCGCCGTGCGTCGTTCACCTAGCCTCTGGTTTGCAATGCCAAGGAGGCATTCATGAGCACGGCATGCAGCGGTCGGATGCCTGGTTCCAGGCGGGCAGTCGTGGCCAATGGGTGGGCCAGCGCAGTGTCATGGCGCAAGTCAGGGCAGCCCTCGCGCAGGGGCGCCTGGTCAACGTGCTGGCGGGTATCCAGCACGATGCCAATCGCGGACGTTCACGGTGTTTTTCGTCAAGCTTGAAGGTATCTGAGTGCCTGCTTCAGCGACTGAGCAGCGACGCCGCGCCAGCCCCGCCGAACAAGGCGGCGCTGGCGCGGTTGAACCAGTTCTGGCCTTTGCCGCTGCGCAAGTACCGCGCAGCGCCATGGGCGCCCAGGCCGTAGGTCAACTTGCACAGCAGGTCGAGTACGGTCCAGGTGGCGATCATGATCAGCAATTGCGGGAGAAAGGGCTGCGTGCCATTGAGAAACTGGGGCAAGAAGGCGGCGAAAAACAGGATGTCCTTGGGGTTGCTCGCGCCCAGTACAAACGCTCGGCCAAATAGCGTGCGAAAGCGTGGGGTAGCGATGGCCTGGGGCACTACGGCACCTTGCGCTGGTTGGCGCGATTGCTGCCAGCTCTGCCAGGCGAGGTAAAACAGGTAGAGCGCGCCGACAATTTTCAAGGCGCTGAACACCTGCTCGGAGGCCAGTAGCAGAGCGCCCAGGCCCAGGGCCGAGGCGCTCAACAGGCAGATCGAGGCAAACACCCCACCGAGAAACGCTGGATACGAACGGCGCAGGCCGAAGTTGAGACTGTTGCTGATCATCAGCAATGACAGGGGCCCCGGGATCAGGATCACCACCAATGCCGCGCCGCTGAACAGTAGCCAGGTTTCCAGGTTCATCCGTTACTCCTTTATAGAAATATGAATTTGGCGATAAAGATCGCGCACAGCACCCATAGGCTGACGGAAATCTCACGGTACTTGCCAGTGCCGGCCTTGAGCGCCACGTACGTGATAAAGCCCAGGGCAATACCGTCAGCAACCGAAAACGTCAGCGGCATCATGATTGCCGTGACGATCGCGGGAATGCTGTCGGTGGCTTCATCCCAATTGATATGGGCCATGCTCGCCATCATCAGCATCGCAACGTAAATCAGCGCACCGGCGGTGGCATATGCCGGGATCATGCCGGCCAGCGGTGCAAAAAACATCGCCGCCACAAACAGCACGCCTACGGTCACGGCGGTGAGCCCGGTGCGACCGCCAGCGGCCACGCCAGCAGCACTTTCCACATAGCTGGTGACCGGTGGCACACCGACCATCGCACCAAACACACTGGAGGCACTGTCGGCCTTTAATGCACGGGAGAGGTTATCGATCTTGCCCTCGGCATTGACCAACCCGGCCCGTTGCGCGACGCCCATGAGTGTACCTGCGGTATCAAACATGTGTACAAAAAGAAATGCAAATACAACGCTTATCATGCTGACATTGAATACACCTTTAATGTCCATGGCCATCCAGGTCGGCGCCAGGCTCGGCGGGGTGGAGATCATGCCGTTGTAATGCACCAAGCCCAGGCCCCAGCCAGCGAGCGTCACGGCGATGATGCTGATCAGGATCGCGCCGAACACACGGTGGTAGCTGAGGATGGCGATCAGCAGAAAGCACACGGCCGCGAGCAGTGGTGCGGGTTCATGCAGTGAACCGAGCTTGATCAGCGTGGCCGGGCTGTCGACGATGATGCCGGCGGTTTTCAGGCCGATCACCCCTAGGAACAGGCCCACGCCCGCGCCCATGGCATGACGCAGGCTGACGGGGATGCTGTTGAGCAACCATTCACGCACTCGCGAGAGCGTCAGGCCCATGAACAGCACGCCGGAGATAAACACCGCCCCCAGCGCGGTTTCCCAGGTGTACCCCATGGTGCCGACCACGGTGTAGGTGAAAAACGCGTTCAAGCCCATGCCCGGCGCCAGGCCCACCGGCCAGTTGGCATACAAGCCCATCAGTAGGCAGCCCAGCGCGGCGGCAATACAGGTGGCAACAAATGCCGCGCCGTGGTCAATGCCTGCGTCGGCCATGATGTTGGGGTTGACGAAGATGATGTACGCCATGGTGATGAAGGTGGTAAGGCCGGCGATCAGCTCGGTCTTCACTGTGGTGCCATGCAAGCGCAGTTTGAACAGGCGTTCCAGCCAGCCGTTCTGTGAGGGGGCAAGGTCAAGCGTCGGGGCTTCGGATTTGCGGCTATCCACAGCGAGTACTCCTCAAGAGTTTTATTGTTATTTCCAGCGCCGGTCACGGGTGTGGGCAACAGCGCTTTGAGGTACTGGCGGGTTTTGTTGACCAATAGGTCAGGAACTCGCACGAGGCGAATTATGCTTTTGTATACAAATAAAGCAAATAATGTTTTCGAATAGCGGTGTGAAGGGCTAGTTCGCGCTCAATGCCTGATTGACGGCCAGCCATCCTGTCACTGCCTCTTCGCCCGCTTCACTGAACGCGCGTTGCAACAGTTTCACCTGTTCACGGCGCAGAGATTGCTCGAAACGCAGGCCTTCGTCGGTCAATTCCAGCAGGCGTTTACGTTTGTCGGTCTCGGATGCAACGCTGTTCACCAGGTGCATTTCCTGCAATTGGCGCAGCGGCATGTTCAGCGCCTGCTTGCTCACACCGAGCAACTCCAGCAGTTCCTTCACGCTCAAGGCCGGGTAGCGTGCGATAAAAAACACAATGCGCTGGTGCACCCGGCTCAGGCCACGGCGCTCCAGCATTTCGTCGGCTTTGGCGGTAAACGCCTGGTAGCCGAAGAAGAACGCTTCCATGGCTGTTTGCTGAGCGGTGGGGTTTTTAAGGTCAAGCATATTGACGTATCCGTGTGAGTCGTCGTAATTTCGGTCAACTAGTTTGACGTATTTCCCACAGGCTTCGCTACCGGTGACCTTATGGCCTTCTCTGAACGTGTTACGCGCCTCAAAAGCTCCTTGATCCGTGAAATCCTCGCGGCAGCCCAGCGCCCGGAAGTGATGTCGTTCGCCGGTGGCCTGCCGGCCGAAGCCATGCTGCCTGCGCTGAACTGGGACGACATGCCCCTCAACATTGGCCAATACGGCATGAGCGAAGGCGAGCCACAGTTGCGCGAATTGCTTGCCGCCGAAGCGCGTGCACTCGGCGTGCCGTGCCAGGCCAGCCAGGTGCTGGTGGTCAGCGGTTCCCAGCAAACCCTGGACCTGGCGGCCAAGCTGTACATCGACAAAGGCACGCAGATTCTGTTGGAAGGCCCGACTTACCTCGCCGCCTTGCAGATATTCCAACTGTTCGGTGCCGATTGTCTTACCGTGCAACTGGAAGCCGATGGCCCTAACCTGGCCGCGTTGCGCGCCAACCTCGAACGCCATCGCCCGGCGTTCATCTACCTGATCCCGACCTTCCAGAATCCCTCCGCCGTACGCTACAGCGAAGCCAAGCGCGAAGCCGTCGCTGCGCTGCTCGATGAATTCGGCGTCACTCTGATTGAAGACGAGCCCTACCGCGAACTGACCTTCGACGGCGGCAGCGCCAAACCCATCGTCGGGCGCCTGAAAAAAGCCAGTTGGATCTACACCGGCACCGTGTCCAAGACCCTGTTGCCGGGTTTGCGCGTCGGCTACCTGATCGCCAGCCCGGACCTGTTCCCGCACTTGCTCAAGCTCAAGCAATCGGCCGATCTGCACACCAATCGTGTTGGCCAATGGCAGGCGATGCAGTGGATCGGCAGCGAAAAATACCAACGGCATCTGGTGGAACTGCGTAGTTTTTACCGCCAGCGCCGCGATGCATTCCAGGCTGCGCTAAAGTGTCACTTCGCCGATCTGGCCGACTGGCAAGTGCCCCAAGGTGGATTATTCTTCTGGCTGACCTTGAAACAGCCACTCGACACCCGCACCTTGTTGGCGCAAGCGCTGGAACAGAATGTAGCGTTCATGCCCGGTGAACCGTTCTTTTCCGAGCCGGACCAACATCATGGTTCTCTGCGGCTCAATTTCAGCCATATCGACCCGGCCCGCCTCGACGAAGGTCTCAAGCGCCTGGCCGCGGTTGTCCGTCAAGCACAGCACGCGCAAGCGGCATAAGGGGAGCCCCATGTACAAGGTTTATGGCGATTACAAGTCGGGCAACTGCTACAAGATCAAATTGATGCTCAGCCTGTTGGGCATCCCGTACCAATGGGTGGATGTGGACATCCTCAAGGGTGACACCCAGACCGCCGAATTCCTGGCGAAGAACCCCAACGGCAAGATCCCCGTGCTGGAACTGGAAGACGGCACCTGCCTGTGGGAGTCCAACGCGATTCTCAACTTCCTGGCCGATGGCAGTGAATTCCTACCTTCCGAACCGCGCCTGCGCACGCAAGTGCTGCAGTGGCAGTTCTTCGAGCAGTACAGCCACGAGCCGTACATTGCGGTGGCGCGGTTTATCCAGTTTTACCTGGGGTTGCCTGAGGATCGCCTGGAGGAATACAAGAAGCTGCACAAGGGCGGTTACAAAGCGCTCAAAGTGATGGAGCGCCAATTGCAACTCACGCCGTATCTGGTGGGCGATCAGTTCTCCATCGCCGATGTGGCCTTGTATGCCTACACCCATGTGGCGAATGAGGGTGGTTTTGAGTTGGATGCTTATCCGGGTGTTCAAGCCTGGCTGGCGCGAGTGGCCAGCCATCCCAAGCACGTCGCCATGTTGGACTGAGTACCCTAATCTGTAGGAGCCCGGCTTGCCGGCGATAGCGTTTTCAGGGGCGCCATCGCCGGCAAGCCGGGCTCCTACAGGGATCGCAATTCTGTATTCAGTAGATCAAAACACCGCTGCGCCGCGGGGCTCAAGCCCATCCCGCTGCGACTGATCAACCCGATCTCCCGGTTCACGCCGAGATGATCGATGTTGATGCGTTTCAATCCCTCCAGGCTGTCCGCCGCCGACTCCGGCAGCACACTGATCCCCAACCCTTGGCGCACCAATGCCAATACCGTCGACATGTAGTTGGCCTCCATGCCGGCGTTCATCGTCAACCGAGTCTCATCGAACAATGCATCCACTTGCTCGCGCACGCTGCTGTCGCGGCCAGTGAGGATGATCGGCTGATCGGCCAACTGCTCCAGGGTCAGTGTGCGATGGCGGGTCAGCGGATGGTCGACCGGCACAAACGCACACAAGCGATCATTCAACACCGGCACGAATTCCAGGCCGTGGCTGAGCCGTGCGCGCACGCCGATGCCGAAATCCACCTCGCCGGAACGCACTTGGGCATGAATGCGATGGGCCACCAGGTCATGCAGGCGCACTTCGATCCCGGCAAAGCGCTCGCGAAACACGCGTAGAACCGGCGGCAATGTGCCGGCGCATACGGAGGGCAGGGCAGCGATAGTGACCACGCCTCGGCGCAGGGCGGCAAGGTCGCGGGAGCCGGTGACGATGTTGTCCAGGTCCAGCAGCAGTTTTTCCATGGGGCCCCGCGCGTCCTGGCCCGCAGCGGTGATGCTGACATGGCGAGGGCTGCGGTCGAGCAGGGCGACGCCGAGCCAGTCTTCCAGCTGTTGCACCTGTACGGTGAGCGCAGAGGGCGACAGGTGCAACTCGTTGGCGGCCTTGGTGAAACTGCCGGTGCGAGCGACGGCGAGGAAAGCCTGGATGTGTTGGATGCTGTTTTTCATAAGAGCAGCTTCATTTTGTTTTTCCGAACACTAGCGGGTGAATATTCCAATTTACAAAGATTAACCCGCTTCCAATACTCCAGGGAAAACAATAACCGGCCATCAGGCCGCTCTGGAGTAACCCATGCTCGCTACCCTGGGTGTCATTACCATCCTGTGCCTGCTCGCTGCCGTCATGAGCAAACGCCTTTCGCCACTGGTGGCCCTGATCGCCCTGCCGATCATCGCCGCGCTGCTTGGCGGGTTCGGCTTGCAAACCAGCGCCTTCATCATCACCGGCATCAAGAACGTCGCCCCCGTGGTGGGCATGTTTGTGTTTGCGATCCTGTTTTTCGGGATCATGACCGATGCCGGCATGCTCGACCCCATCATTGATCGCATCCTGCGCACGGTAGGCACGCGTCCTACACGCATTGTCGTAGGCACCGCGACCCTGGCGCTGCTGGTGCATTTGGATGGCTCCGGCGCGGTGACCTTTCTGGTGACGGTGCCGGCGATGCTGCCGTTGTATACACGGCTGGGCATCGATAAACGCATCCTGGCTTGTGTTTGCGCGATGGCGGCCGGGGTCAACTTCTTGCCGTGGACCGGTCCGGTGCTGCGTTCCTCTGCGGCCCTGCACGTGCCGGTGGCGGACCTGTTCCAGCCGCTGATCCCCGTGCAGATTGTCGGCCTGATCTTTGTGTTCGCCTGTGCCTGGTGGCTCGGCCGTCGCGAAGAGAAACGCCTGGGCCTCGGCGCTGGCTCCACCGTGGATGCGGTGCCGCAACGGGTGCTGAGTGACGATGACATCAAGCTGCGTCGCCCGCGCCTGTTCTGGGTCAACCTGATCCTGACCGTGTTGGTGATGGTGGTGATGATTGCCGGTTGGGTCGATCCGGTGGTGATGTTCATGCTCGGCACGGTAGTGGCACTGTGTATCAACTACCCGAACGTCGACGCCCAGCGTGCCCGCATCGACGCCCATGCCAAAACCGCCCTGACCATGGCCAGCATCCTGCTCGCCGCCGGGGTGTTCACCGGCATCATGCAGGGCACCGGCATGCTCAAGGCGATTGCCGAAGTGGCGGTGGCGCAGATTCCGGCCGGCCACGGCAAGTTGATCCCGGCGGTGGTGGGCTTCATTTCCATGCCACTGAGCATGCTGTTTGACCCGGATTCCTACTATTTCGGCGTGATGCCGGTGATCGCCGAAGTCGGCAAGGCCCTAGGCGTCGACCCGCTGCAAGTAGCCCAGGCCTCGTTGCTGGGTGTGCACACCACTGGCTTCCCAGTCAGCCCGCTGACCCCCGCGACCTTCCTGTTGGTGGGCCTGTGCAAGATCGAACTGGCCGATCACCAGCGCTTCACCATTCCGTTTCTGTTTGCCGCGTCGGTGTTGATGACCCTGACTGCGTTGCTCTTGGGAGTTATTTGAGATGAAAACCTTGCGCATCGGTTCCGGCGCCGGCTATTCCGGCGACCGTATCGAACCTGCCGTGGAACTGGCCGAGCAGGGCGACCTGGATTATCTGGTGTTCGAATGCCTGGCCGAACGCACGATTGCTTTGGCGCAGCAGGCGCGAATCAGCGATCCAGAGGGCGGTTACGACCCGTTGTTGAGTGAGCGTATGCGCCGCGTGTTGCCTTTCGTTGGCGTGAAAGCCGGGCGTCGTCGCTTGCGGGTGATTACCAATATGGGCGCGGCCAATCCGGTGGCAGCGGCCAGTGAAGTGCGGCGAATCGCCAAAGAATTGGGCCTTGATCTCAAGGTGGTCGCTGTCGTCGGCGATGATGTGTTGAGCGTGTTGCAGCCCGAGTGTTTGCTGGATAACGGCCAGACGGTCGGTTCCTTGGGCGCACGACTGATTTCCGCGAATGCCTATTTGGGCGTCGACGGCATTCTGCAGGCGTTGAAGACCGATGCGGACGTAGTGATCACCGGGCGTGTGGCTGACCCCTCGCTGTTCCTGGCACCGCAGATGTTTGCATTCGGTTGGGCAGCGGACGATTGGCAGCGTCTGGGGCGCGGCACGTTGGTGGGGCATTTGCTTGAATGCGCCGGGCAAGTCAGCGGCGGCTATTTCGCAGATCCTGGCTTCAAGGATGTGGAGGACCTGGCGCGCCTGGGTTTCCCCTTGGCCGAGATCGCTGAGGACGGTGAGGCGGTGATTACCAAGGTGGGTGGGTCCGGCGGGCGGGTCAGCCGTGCGACCTGCACTGAACAGCTGATCTATGAAGTGCACGACCCGGCGGCGTACCTCACGCCTGACGTGACGGCCGATTTCTCTCAAGTGAGTTTCGTTGAGGAAAGCGTCGACCGCGTGCGTGCTCGAGGTGCAGATGGCCTCGCGCGCCCCGAAAAGTTGAAGGTCAGTGTCGGCTATCTGGACGGTTGGATAGGTGAAGGGCAGATGTCCTACGGCGGTCCCGGCGCTGTCGCACGGGCGCAGCTGGCTCGGGATGTCGTCCTCAAGCGTCTTGAACTGATGGGCGTGAAGATGCAGGACGTGCGTGCTGAGTTGATCGGCATGGACTCGCTCCACGGTCCGCGCAGCACGGTCGAGCCTTGGGAAGTGCGCCTGCGCGTGGCGGCTCGCTGTGAGGAGCGTGGTGAGGCGGTTCGGGTGGGCAATGAAGTGGAAACCCTCTACACCAACGGCCCGTCGGGCGGCGGCGGTGCCAGCAAAAGCGTGCGTCAGGTGGTGGCGGTAGCGTCGTTGTTGCTGCCGCGCGATAAGGTCAACCCGAGGATCGAAGCATGAAGCTGCAGATGCTGGCCCATTCCCGCACAGGGGATAAGGGCGACACGTCGAACATTTCGATCATTGCTTATCGTGTCGAGGACTACCCACTGCTCTGCGAACAATTGACGGCCGAGCGCGTGGCCGAGTTTTTCGCGGGCTTACGGGAACCGGGTGCGGCGCCGGTGCGGCGTTATGAGTTGCCGAATGTGCAGGCGCTGAACTTCGTGTTGCCGGGCATCCTGCGCGGCGGCGTCACCCGCTCGCTGGCGCTGGATGCCCATGGCAAATGCCTAGGGTCCGCGCTGCTGGATCTGGATATCAACGCCCTGTAGGAGCCCGGCTTGCCGGCGATGAGGCCCCAACGCCAGGCGGCGATTTTACGGACGCCATCGCCGGCAAGCCGGGCTCCTACAGGTGGGGGGCTGTCAGACTGCTGCGAAACGCTTATCGAGGTAATCAATGATCACCTTGGAGTCATACATCCAGGTGGTCTGGCCATTCTCTTCGATACGCAGGCACGGCACCTTGATCTTGCCGCCTTGCTCCAGCAGGGTCTGGCGGTCCTGGTCGTTATTCTTCGCATCTTTCAGCGCAACGGGCACATTCAGGCGGTGCAGGGTGCGACGGGTCTTCACGCAGAACGGGCAGGCGTGGAACTGATACAGCGTCAGCTCTTTGGCCGCTGCATTCACCTGTGCCTGTTGCTCGGCGGAACGCTGCTTTTTGCGTGGGCGGGTAAGAAAGTCGCCCGCGATGATGACGTGGCCGAGGCCCACTCGAAGTGCTTTGACGAACATGGCTGAAACCTCTTGCCCATGAAGAAGGGGCCGCAGCTTACCTCAATTTTGCAGACGAAAAAAAACCGGCGATGAACGCCGGTTTTTTTGTGCACAGCCTGTTACTTGATCAGGCTGAGGAATTCGCTGCGGGTGGCCGCGTTTTCGCGGAACTCACCCAGCATCACCGAAGTGATCATCGACGAATTCTGTTTCTCCACACCGCGCATCATCATGCACATGTGCTTGGCTTCGATCACCACGGCCACGCCCAGGGCGCCGGTCACTTGCATCACCGCGTCGGCGATCTGGCGGCTGAGGTTTTCCTGGATCTGCAGGCGGCGCGCGTACATGTCGACAATCCGCGCAACCTTGGACAGGCCCAGCACTTTGCCGCTCGGGATGTAGGCTACGTGGGCCTTGCCGATGAACGGCAACAGGTGGTGTTCGCACAGCGAGTACAACTCGATGTCCTTGACCAGCACCATTTCGCTGTTGTCGGAGCTGAACAAGGCACCGTTGGTGACTTCTTCCAGAGTCTGCTCATAGCCGCGGCAGAGGTACTGCATCGCCTTGGCGGCACGCTTTGGCGTGTCGAGCAGGCCCTCGCGGGAAACGTCCTCGCCGAGTTGGCCGAGGATCGCGGTGTAATTCTGTTCCAGGGACATGAAACTACCTGTGGGATTTTCGCAAAGCGCAAGGTTACGGTGGCGGGCACATCGCTGCAAGCCTGACGATGGCACTTGTTACTCGTCGCGCCCTTCCATCATGGTGCGCTTGAGCATCACATACACCGCCCCCGCGCCGCCGTGGCGGGCCTGGCATGAGGCAAAACCGAGCACCTGGGCATGCTGGCGCAGCCAGGTGTTGACGTGGCTTTTGATCATCGGGCGCTTGCCGTCCAGCCGCACAGCCTTGCCGTGGGTGACGCGTACGCAGCGGATTTCGAACTTGGTGGCTTCAGCCAGGAAGGCCCACAGGGTTTCTCGGGCTTTTTCGACATTCATGCCATGTAGGTCAAGGCTGCCTTCGAACGGGATCTGGCCGGCCTTGAGCTTGCGCATCTGGCTTTCCTGCACGCCATCGCGGGCCCACATCAGCTCGTCTTCGGGGCCGACGTCGATCACGAACTGGTCCGACAGGCCATCCACGGTGGTGGCATCGGTGCGCACGGTCGCGGCCTGACGCAGCTTGGCGATCTGCGCCCGGTCGGCCTTGGGTTTGCCGGTGTCGGCGCGGTCGTGCTTGATCGGCTTGACGCCGCGCAGCTCGTTTTTGAATAGGGAAAAATCGTCGTCTTGCATGTTGGCCTCCGCGAAGGGCGGGCAGTTTACCTAAATCGCGGCGGCCAGGGCGCAGGAAACGCTATCCAAGCGCCATCAGTCGTGCTTTTTCATCAGGTGTGAAGCGATGTTCAGCGACAACGGCTGACGCATCTTCCGACGGCTGCGCCGCCATAACCATACGCCCAACCACAGCACCAGCAGCCCGATCACCAACAGAATCGCCGAGCCGCCAGGGCTGGCATTCAATTCACCAAGGGCTGGCGAGTGACCAAACAAACCGGCGCCACCAGCGCCGGCCAACAGCAAACCAACTATCGCCAGCAACGCGGCAATGCCGGCTACCAGGCGCAGACGCCAGTTGCTCGGGCCCTTTGGGCGCAAGCGACGAGCGTCAAAACCATCGGATATCTTCATTCCGACCTTTCCTCCAGGGTATCGGCCCTTCGACCGGACAATACACAGGTTGTTCCGGGGCGAGGGGTAAATGCGCCAAATGAAAGGGCTTTGCGGATGAGCGGGGCCGTAAACAGGCCGCGCCGCTCATCTGAAGGTCGATCAGATCAGATCTTTGGTCAACGCCAGGGTGGCGAAGTTGTCGGCCATGATGGCCATTTCGGTTTGCTGCACGTGCTCGGCGCTGAGGATGCCACCTTTGTAAGGCAGGTCGCGGGTGGCGCAGGCGTCTTCCACGAGGGTGCAGCGAAAGCCCAGGTTCTTGGCGGCGCGCACGGTGGTGCTGACGCTGGAGTGGCTCATGAAACCGCAGACGATCAGGTCCAGGGAGCCGAGGTCCTGCAAGTGTTTTTCCAGGCCGGTGCCATGAAAGGCGCTGGGCAGCAGCTTGCCGATGATGGTTTCGTCGCCTTCCGGCTCAAGGCCCGGAATGAATTCGCCACGCTCGCCCTGTGGATCGAACAGACCACCCACGGTGCCCAGGTGACGTACATGCACGATCGGGCGCCCGGCGTTGCGGGCGGCTGACACAAGCTGCTTGATGTTGCCGACGGCCGCGTCCATGCCCGAGAGGGCGAGCGGGCCGTTGAGGTATTCCTTCTGGGCGTCGATGATCACGAGGGTCGCATGGCTGAGGTTCGCTGCTGCGTAACCACGACCGCTGAGTTGAAACATCGTCTTTGGAACGGACATTCTGGGGCTCCTGTGAGGGGGGCTTTTGCGACATTGTCCACTGGCTGAGCGGTTCTGTGAATCGCTACCATCGTAAGGTACGCCGTTGTTGACGTGCAGCCATGTCAAGAGGTGGGCCTGTTTAACACAATGATGGCAATTTGGATGAAATCCGACGGATGGCGACGGGTTTTCGTACATCGTCGGTACAGGTGAAGGCTGTTAGAATCGCCAGTCGTTTTTTCCAGGAGCTTGCCCCGTGACCACTTCCCGCCTGCGCACCTTGCGCGACCACATCCGTTGGGCTGTCAGCCGTTTCCATGGGGAAGACCTGTTTTTTGGCCATGGCACCGACAATGCCTGGGACGATGCCCGGCAACTGGTGCTCGGTGCCTTGCACTTGCCGTGGGAAATTGCCGACAGCTACCTTGATTGCAACCTGGAAGAAGAGGAAGTCGCCCACCTGCAACGCTTGTTGCATCGCCGCATCCACGAACGCGTGCCGACACCTTACCTGATCGGCGAGGCCTGGTTCTGTGGCATGTCGTTTATCGTCGATGAACGCGTGCTGATCCCGCGTTCACCGATCGGCGAACTGATCGAAAACCGCTTCGAACCCTGGCTGGCGCAGCCACCGGCACGCATCCTCGACCTGTGCACCGGTTCCGGTTGCATCGGTATCGCGTGTGCCTATGAGTTCCAGGACGCCGAAGTGGTGCTGGGGGACTTGTCCTTCGAAGCCCTGGAAGTGGCCAACCAGAACATCGAACGCCATGGCGTCGATGAACGTGTCTACACCGTGCAGGGGGACGGATTCGACGGCCTGCCGGGCCAGCGCTTTGACCTGATCGTGTCCAACCCGCCGTATGTGGATGCCGAAGACTTCGCCGATATGCCTGACGAATACCAGCACGAACCGGAACTGGGCCTGGCGTGTGGCGATGATGGCCTGAACCTGGTGCGGCGCATGCTGGCCGAGGCGGCGGACCACCTCACCGAGAAGGGGTTGCTGATTGTTGAAGTGGGTAACAGCCAGGTGCATGTCGAGGCGTTGTACCCGGAAGTGGACTTTGCCTGGCTGGACTTCCAGCGCGGCGGTCACGGGGTGTTCATGTTGACGGCTGAGCAGTGCCGTCAACATCAGGCGGTGTTCGCCGCCCGAGTGTGACGCACACCTTGTAGGAGCCCGGCTTGCCGGCTCCTACAGGAGATTTAATCAAGCATTTGGATTAGCGGTGTGTAGCAATCCAGATCAATAATCCCGCCTGAAATACTGTAAACGCCACCAGGCACGTGATGGTAAAGCGCAACCCGCTGTCCTCACGCTTGAACTTGGTGACCTTTTCCTCTTCCTTGCGCAGCTTCACTTCCTGCTCCAACAGATTCTGCTCGGCCTGTTGCAGCATCTGCGCCGCTTCCAGAATCTCGACGAACTGCACTTTTTCAGTGTTCCAACTGTCCAGCACATCACTGACCTTGCCCGGCTGCACGTTACCCTTGAGGTGCTGCACATCGGCATAAGCCACATCAAAGCCCTGGATGCGCAGGAAGTGATCGCGACGCAGGCGGGTGGCTTCGTTCAGCGCGTCCTTGTTGGCCAGGTCAACGCCGTCGAGGCGATAGTGCGACCATTTCTTTTTCGCCCATGCGGCCCCCTGGGCCACCAGGAAACGACCGATGCCACGGTTGGCCGGTTCGATTTCCAGGCTATTACCGGGGCCGAAGTGCACGCGATGTTTATCGTGATCAACCCAGATATCCAGGTGATTCTGTTCACGGCGCACGCGCTGGCCGGGCAACTGGATGACCATGCGCAACAGGCTGTGGTGTTTGTCGTTGCGCTCGGCGTAGCCGAACTGCACGAAGCGCAACGGCCGCACGCCGGTGGCACGGTCGGTGGCCAGGGGCGCCAGGCGCAGCATTTTGAAATGCTCAGGCTGGACATCCGCCCACGGCAGGGGCGCCGCGTCGACGGCCTCGGTTGTGTCAGCCGGGGTGTCGGCGGTGGATTCCGGTGTTGCTTCAGTGGTTGTCATGCGGCGCGATCCTGTCCAAGCCCTGCGAGTCGACAGTCTTTTTACTGTCGACTCTGGGCTTATCGGCCGTTTTCCCCAGGACTGGAGGCAAATTGTCGCTTAACGGGGTTGAAGTCCGTCGATAAAGCGCACCAGGCGGTTGCCCAACTCGGCGGCGAGGGGCAGTTGCGGGTCGTTGTAGGAGGCCAATTGCTGTTTCACCTCGTTGGGCACGATGCGCATCACGTGGTTCATACCCTCGATCAGCACAAGCTGCGCGTCGGGCTTGGCCTTTTTCAGTTGCTGGGCATCGCCCACACCGACCTGGATATCGTTGGTGCCCTGGATGATCAGTGCCGGCATGTTCAATTTGGCAAAGGCTGCCGAAGGATCGGCACGGAACAGGCTGATCAGATACGGCTGCACACTGGGTCGGAAAATGCCTTCCAGCGGGCCAGGCACATCCGCATCCACTTGGCCGGCCTTGAGATGATCGAGGATTTGGTTGCTGCGCAGCAGCAGGGCAGGGGGCAGGTGATCGGCCAACTGTTGGCGGATGACTTGATCCACCGGGCGCGCGCTGCCGGACAGCGAGACCACGCCCGCCGGGTCCAATTGCGGCGCGGCGAGGGCCGCCACCAACGCTCCTTCGCTGTGGCCCAGCACAATCAGCGGGCCCAGGCGCTTGTCAGACTTGAGCAATTTGCCCCAGGCCACGGCGTCGGCGACGTAGGCGTCCAGGGTCAGGTTGCGCTCGTCGGGGGTCGCCGCCAGGCTGGCCGCTACGCCGCGCTTGTCGTAGCGCACGCTGGCAATGTTATGCCGCGCCAGCACCCAGGCCAGGCGTTTGAGGCTGTCGTTGCGCGCGCCGTCGGCACTGTTGCCGTTGCGGTCGGTAGGGCCGGAACCGGCGATGATCAGCACCACCGGTACTGGCTTGTCGGATTTGGGCAGCAAGAGCGAACCAAACAGCTCGCCGCTACCGGTGTCCAGGCTGATTGGCCGTTGCAGCACCACAGGGGAGGCGGCGAAGCCTAGGCTGGAAAACAGGGTGAGGGTCAAAAGCAGAACTCGCAGCATCATCGCGCCATCAAGAGAGAGGTGCCGGTTGGACCAAGGTCTACCGCTAAGGTTTCGAGGATGAACTACTCGGTTAGCCTGCGTATACTGGCCGCCTTAAGTTATTACGGTTGACTTGATTCAACTGATTTCACGGAGCGCCCTGCATGTCCGGCAATACCTTCGGCAAGCTGTTCACTGTCACCACCGCGGGCGAAAGCCATGGCCCGGCGTTGGTCGCCATTGTCGACGGCTGCCCGCCCGGCCTCGAGCTGTCCCTGGAAGACCTGCAGCGCGACCTCGACCGCCGCAAGCCCGGCACCAGCCGCCACACCACCCAGCGCCAGGAGCCCGACGAAGTCGAGATCCTGTCTGGCGTGTTCGAAGGCCGCACCACCGGTTGCGCCATCGGCCTGTTGATCCGCAATACCGACCAGAAGTCCAAGGACTACTCGGCGATCAAGGACCTGTTTCGCCCGGCCCACGCCGACTACACCTATCACCACAAATACGGCGAGCGCGACTACCGTGGCGGCGGCCGCAGCTCGGCGCGCGAAACCGCGATGCGCGTGGCGGCCGGTGCCATCGCCAAGAAATACCTGGCAACCCAGGGCATTGTGATCCGTGGCTACATGAGCCAGTTGGGCCCGATTGAAATCCCGTTCAAGACCTGGGACAGCGTGGAAGACAACGCCTTCTTCAGCCCCGACCCGGACAAGGTGCCGGAACTGGAAGCCTATATGGACCAGTTGCGCCGCGACCAGGACTCCGTCGGCGCCAAGATCACTGTGGTTGCCGAAGGCGTGAAACCCGGTCTGGGCGAACCGATCTTCGACCGCCTCGACGCGGAGCTGGCCCATGCGCTGATGAGCATTAACGCGGTGAAAGGCGTGGAAATCGGCGCCGGCTTCGCCTGTGTGTCCCAGCGCGGCACCGAGCACCGCGACGAGCTGACCCCGGAAGGTTTCCTCAGCAACAACGCGGGCGGCATCCTCGGTGGCATTTCTTCCGGTCAGCCGATTGTGGCGCACCTGGCGCTCAAGGCGACGTCGAGCATCACCACGCCGGGCCGTTCGATTGATGTGCTCGGCAACCCGGTGGACGTGATCACCAAGGGGCGCCACGATCCTTGCGTGGGCATCCGTGCAACACCGATCGCCGAAGCTATGATGGCCATCGTGTTGATGGATCACCTGCTGCGCAACCGTGGGCAGAATGCCGATGTTCGCGTGAGTACGCCGGTGCTGGGCCAGCTGTGACGGTTCGGCTGTGACAGCCCTTCCGTACTGGCGCCTCTCCAGCTTCTACCTCTTCTACTTCGCCCTCCTGGGGGCGACGGCGCCCTTTCTGGCGCTGTACTTCGACCACCTGGGGTTCTCCAGCGCGCGCATCGGCGAGCTGGTCGCCATCCCCATGCTGATGCGCTGCGTGGCGCCCAACCTGTGGGGCTGGCTGGGCGACTACACCGGCCGGCGGCTGGCCATCGTGCGGTTCGGCGCGGTGTGCACCCTGGCAAGTTTTTCGCTGATATTTATCAGCCACACCTACGCCTGGCTGGCGCTGGTCATGGCGCTGCATGCGTTCTTCTGGCATGCAGTGCTGCCGCAGTTTGAAGTGATCACCCTTGCGCACCTGCAAAAACAGACCTCGCGCTACAGCCAGATCCGCCTGTGGGGCTCCATCGGCTTCATTCTCACCGTGGTGGTCATGGGCCGCCTGTTCGACTGGCTGAGCCTGGACATCTACCCGGTAGTGGTCGTGGTGATCATGGCCGGCATCATCGGTGCCAGCCTGTGGGTGCCGAATGCGCAGCCTGCCAGCCACGGCAATCGCCCGGCGGGTGACGGTTTTCTCAAGCAATTACGCAGCCCCGGCGTCCTGGCGTTTTATGCCTGCGTGGCGCTGATGCAGATGAGCCATGGCCCGTATTACACCTTTCTCACTTTGCACCTCGAACACTTGGGCTACAGCCGCGGTGTGATCGGGATGTTGTGGGCGTTGGGGGTGGTGGCGGAAGTGCTGATGTTCCTGGCCATGAGCCGCATCCTTTCGCGCTTTTCGGTACGCCGGGTGTTGCTGGCGAGTTTCCTGCTGGCGGCACTGCGCTGGCTGCTGCTGGGCTCGTTTGCCGAATTTTTCTGGGTGCTGTTACTGGCGCAGGTGATGCACGCCGCTACCTTCGGCAGTTTTCATGCGGCGGCGATTGCCTTTGTGCAGCGCAGTTTCGGTGACAGGCAACAAGGCCAGGGCCAAGCGCTGTATGCGGCGCTGGCCGGCACTGGCGGCGCATTGGGCGCTCTGTATTCAGGCTACAGTTGGAACCTGTTGGGGCCGACCCTGACCTTCAGCATCGCCAGCGTCGCTGCCCTGGCGGCCACCGTTATCATCGGTTTTCGATTGCAAGAGCAGAACCAAGGAACCCTTCAATGAGCTATGTCGCTGTCTACTCCGTCGCTACACCGGATACGCCGAACAAGGTCCTGACCCATTTCGAGGACATCGCCGCCACCTTGGCCGAGCAGGGCGTGCGTTTTGAGCGCTGGCAGCCTGGTTCGGTCGAGCGGGGCGCCAGCGATGCCGAGCTGATCGCCGCCTGTCAGGCGCAGATCGATAAGCTCGGCTACAGCGCCGCCGAGGTGCTGAGGAATGCCGCAGACCCCGCGCAGAACGCCGAGTTACGTGGGCAGTTTCTTGAGGAGCGCCGCTACAGCGAAGACGACGCGCGTTTCTTCCTCGCCGGCCAGGGCCTGTTCGCGTTGCACATAGGCGATTACGTATACGCCGTACGCTGCGAGAAAAACGACCTGCTGGTGGTCCCGGCCGGTATGGCGCACTGGTTTGACATGGGTGATAACCCGCACTTCGTGGCGTTGCGTTTATTCAATACCGCGAAAGGGTGGATTCCTGAATTCACCGGTGACGATATTGCCCACAGTTTTCCCGCTTTGGATGATTAATCGCTAGCTACCAGAAACTTCAATCCCCGCATGTTGCAAGTTGTTGTAGGAAGAAACTTAAGCTCCTGTAGGGTCTTGCTGTTTATTGTGGGGGGCGCGCTTTAGTCCCACGCCTTATGTAACTCTCCCCGGCAATAACGTTTATATCATCCGTCAATAGGAGGAATTCGAAGGGTGATAGGGCGTCAGTCAATAAAAATGGAGAGAAACCAATGAGAGGCCCACGGGAATTGTTCCAGGCGCCGTATTCGGTGCCCAACGCTGTCAGGCGGCGCATTAATCTGGCGGGCAAGAGTCTGACGCCCACGGAGCTGGAAATACTGCGCTGGGCCTCGGGAGGCAAGACGGTGTGGGAGATCAGCCAGATACGCGCCACGTCTGAAGCCACGGTGAAATTCCATTTGCGCAATATCTACGGCAAGTTGGAGGTCAATAACCGTGTCCAGGCAATGAACGAAGCGGCGCGCAAGGGGCTTTGCTGAATACATGGAAAAAGGGCCGCGACACCCTAGGGTGTCGCGGCCCTTTGCTTTATCTGCTGCTTAGACCGAGTGGTAGGTCGGCAGGGCAAAGCGGTTCTGGCTTTGCAGCATCGAAATCTGTGGCAGGTCGCTGGCTTGTTCAGCCAGGTCGCGGCGGATAGCGCTGATCACCCAGGTCAATTGGTCGGCCGTGTGCAACTGCTGGTAGGAGATGGAGCGCTTGACCTGCTTGCCTTCGCTGTTGCGCAGGGTCAAGAGGATGCCGCCGTCGGGACGTGGCTGGGTGGTGACGTCGTAGTTGGAGAATACTGAAGCGAATTTATCTTGGATCAGGCTCATGTCTATCAGCTCCATTGGCTCAAGTTGGCAAGCATGGAGAGATAGGTGCAGTGATTGTGCCAGCTATTGGTTTTATGAAATATCGTTATAAATCAATAAGATATAAAAATTACAAATTTTCGGTTTCGTGCAATTTGCATGAATGGCCATCATGCATCCTGCATTTTGCGTGGCTCCACGGCGCCGAACGGGCCCACCCTTATTCCTAGAGACTGCATCGGCGTCGCTGAATTCCTTTTTTCAGCGGGCGTTCATCGGGATACAAAACTTTTCAAATCCTGCGTGTACAGCCGAAGAGAGGCTGACGTACTTTCCCGCAAGGTTTACGAAGAATAAGAAAAAGGACGTTCCCATGAGCCATTCGCAAAACGACATGATCACCTGGGGCATGATGCTGCGTAAGGTGCCTGCCATTGTTCGCGCCCTGCCACGGGTGGTGCGCGGCATGCGTGCCGCCAACGTCACCGACCCTCAGCAGCCCTGTGGCCTGGGCTGGCACTTCGAGCAAGCTACCCTGCGCAATCCACAGGGCACCGCTTTGTTGTACGCCGACCGCGTGCTCACCTACACGCAAGCCAACCAGTCCGCCAACCGTATCGCCCACCACTTGCAGGCCCAGGGCATTCGCAAGGGCGATGTGGTAGCGATGTTTATCGAAAACCGTCCCGAGCTGCTGCTGAATGTGCTGGCTGTAGCCAAGTTGGGCGGCATCTGCGCCATGCTCAATACGGCGCAGACCCAAGCGGCGCTGGTGCACAGCCTGAACCTGGTGAGCCCGGCGGCGATTGTGGTGGGCGCGGAATTGGTGGCTTCATACGAGGCCGTACGCAATCAAGTGGAAATTCCCGCCGAGCGCACCTGGTTTGTCGCTGACCAACAGGCCAGCGCGCTGCCTGACGGGTACTCCGATCTGATAGCCGCCAGCGCCGACGCCCCGGTGGATAACCCGGCCAGTACCGCGCAGATCTTCTTCAACGATCCCTGCTTCTATATCTACACCTCCGGCACCACGGGCCTGCCCAAGGCCGGCATCATGAAACATGGCCGCTGGACCAAAACCGCTGTCAGCTTCGGCAGCATCGCCTTGGACATGGGCCCGGACGATGTCCTCTATTGCACCTTGCCGCTGTACCACGCCACCGGCCTCTGCGTGTGTTGGGGCTCGGCGATTGTCGGGGCATCAGGGTTCGCCATCCGGCGCAAGTTCAGCGCCAGCCAGTTCTGGGATGAGGCCCGTCGGTTCAAGGCGACCACCTTGGGTTATGTCGGTGAATTGTGCCGTTACCTGCTCGATCAACCGGCCAACCTCAACGACCGTGATCACGGTGTGACCAAGATGGTCGGCAATGGCCTGCGTCCTGGCGTGTGGGCGCAGTTCAAGGCGCGGTACGGGGTTGAGCATGTCTGCGAGTTGTATGCCGCCAGCGACGGCAATATCGGGTTCACCAACATTCTGAATTTCGATAACACCGTCGGCTTTTGCCTTCAGCACTGGGCGCTGGTGGACTACGCCCACGACAGCGGTGAGCCGATCCGTGGCAGCGATGGCTTCATGCATAAAGTGAAGACGGGTGGACAAGGCCTGCTATTGGCCAGGATCGATGAAAAGTCACCCTATGACGGCTACACCGACCCGGAAAAGAACCGCAAGGTCATCCTCACCGACGTATTCGAGAAGGGCGACCGCTACTTCAATACCGGCGATCTGGTGCGCAGCATCGGCTTCGGTCATGCGCAATTTGTCGACCGCTTGGGCGACACCTATCGCTGGAAGGGCGAAAACGTCTCGACGACCGAAGTCGAGAACGTGCTGCTGCAGCACCCGCAGATCGCTGAAGTGGTGGCCTACGGTGTGGAAATCGAAAACACTAACGGCCGCGCCGGCATGGTTGCCATCACCCCGAGCGAATCCCTGGCCTCATTGGATATGCGTGAGTTGCTGCAATTCGCCCACGGCCAGTTGCCGCATTACGCGGTGCCGTTGTTCCTGCGTATCAAGGTCAAGATGGAAACCACGGGTACGTTCAAATACCAAAAGGTAAAGCTCAAGGAGGAGGCGTTCGACCCTGAAAAAGCGGGCAATGACCCGGTCTATGCCTGGTTGCCGGGTTCGGACTGCTATGTGCCGGTGACGGGACAATTGTTGGCGCAGATCCAAGGTGGCCAGTTCCGTTATTAAAAGCTGCGTTATTGATTCTGCCTATGGCGCCTTTTGACAAAAAAGCCATGACAGGTGGGAACTCCGTCGCGACACTGGGCGCCATATAAAGGACCAGACAAGGAGCCCCACATGTCAGAACAAGCCAAACAAATGACCGATGATGAAGCAGCAGAATTTGCCGAGCAGGTGTTCGACGTCGCCCGCAAAGGCGACGCCGCCATGCTTGCCGCGCTACTGGCCAAGGGCTTGCCGGCAAACTTCCGTAATCACAATGGCGACACCCTGTTGATGTTGGCGGCCTACCACGGTCATGCCGACGCGGTAAAAGTACTGCTGGAATTCAAGGCTGACCCTCTGATTGCCAACGACAAGAACCAGTTGCCGATGGCTGGCGCGGCGTTCAAGGGCAACCTGGAGGTGGTCAAGGCACTGATCGAAGGCGGTGCGCCAGTGGATGCGTCGTCCTCCGATGGCCGTACAGCATTGATGATGGCGGCGATGTTCAATCGCGTCGAAATGCTCGACTACCTGCTCGGCCAGGGCGCCAACCCCAAGGCTACTGATGCCCAAGGCGCAACCGCGTTGGCGGCAGCACACACCATGGGCGCAGTGGATACGGCGGCGAAGTTGCAAAAACTGGTGTAGGCTACGCGCGCTCGAAAACCCGCCCGCCACAGGACAACACCCATGAAAACCGCCCTCGTCGAACTCATCAGCAAAATCAGCGCCGGTGTCATGAGCGAGGACGAAGTGGCGCGCATTGCCGATGAGGCGGCCCAGGCCTACGCGGACCCCGTGGCATTTCTGGCGGCCAACCCCGATATCAACTACGACGACAGCTTCCCGATTCCGTTGGGGGAGTGGGTCGTCGTCGGCAGCCTGCCGGAGACCGCGTTGTTCCAGGCCGACACCTACGGCGACCTGTTCGCGCAGATCGTCGCCTCGTTTGGTCCTGGCGTGGCATTCAACCTCAAGCCCAAGCAGCTTGCGAAGACCGAAGACCTCACCGCGCTGAACCGCATCCAGATCCAGATGAGTGCGCTGAGCCCGGAAGACGGTGGCTATGTGCTGCTCAATTTCAGTCAACTGTTGGATGACGAGATCCAGGCCGTGCTGGTGTACGGTAACGATCTGCCCCGCGTGCTGGCGCTGTGCGCTGAAGTCGGCATCAAGGCTGAGCCGTCCCTGGAAGCGCTAAAGATCGCCGTTCACGTCTGAAAATAAAACGGAACCCCCGCCAGCGCTGACTATCCTACAAGTGCATGCCCTCACTTAGGAGCGACACCATGGGTTCCACTTTTAACGGCTTGATCGGGCTGATCATTCTGGCGCTGGATATCTGGGCGATCATCAACGTGTTCAAAAGCGGCGCGAGCACGGGCGCCAAGGTGCTGTGGATCCTGTTGATCCTGCTGCTGCCGGTGCTGGGGCTGATCATCTGGGCAATCGCCGGACCGCGGGGCAACGTGCGGATTTGATTATCCAATCGATCTAGACTGGGCACAGTCCATGTGGGAGCGGGCTTGCTCGCGAATGCAGTCTATCGGTCACGGATGTTTCGACTGACACACTGCATTCGCGAGCAAGCCCGCTCCCACATTGGTTTCAGCACATCATTAGATTTATGTTTCGAAATATTCGCTGCACAGAATTTTCACATCCCATCCAAGACAATTCGCCGGCTTTATTTCCCTGCCAGGGCTCTATTCCAAGCGCCACTAAAGGCGGGGCTGCGGTGTGCGTTCAGTAATTAATAGCCTTGCTGGCATTGATCGGGCACCATTCGCGCCACTGCACCACTTCGTCACTTAAACTTCCAATGGGTCCTAAAACGACATGGCAAACCCGGACGCCCTGAATCAGCAGCGAGCTTCAAATCGCTTGCTGCAACCGACCGTCAAATCCCATCTGGCGTACACGCTGCTCTGCGCACTGGTCATGATGGTGATGTTCTCCCTGCTGCGCCTGGCGCTGCTGGTGTACAACCGCGAAATGATCCTCGACACGCCGGCCTCGACCTTCCTGGAAGCGTTTGTCAATGGCACGCGCTTCGACATCCGCTTTGTGATGTACGCGTTGGTTCCGCTGCTGCTGGCGCTGTTCAGCGTCCGCGCCATGGCCGCGCGTGGGTTCTTCCGTCTGTGGCTGACCGTCGCGTCCAGCATTGCCCTGTTCCTGGGCCTGATGGAAATGGACTTCTACCGTGAATTCCACCAGCGCCTCAACGGTCTGGTCTTCCAATATGTGAAGGAAGACCCGAAAACCGTGATGAGCATGCTCTGGTACGGTTTCCCGGTGGTGCGCTACCTGCTGGCCTGGGCCGTGGGGACGCTGATCCTGAGCATGGCCTTTAAGGGCGCCGACCGCGCAACGCGCCCACGCGGGCCGTTCAGCGGTGGCAGTATCGGCACCCGTCAAGTGGCACCGTGGTACACCCGCATTGCGGTGTTTGTGGTCTGCCTGCTGATCGCCGTGGTCGCCATTCGTGGCACCCTGCGCCAGGGCCCGCCGCTGCGTTGGGGGGACGTGTACACCACCGACTCGAACTTCGCCAACCAGTTGGGCCTCAATGGCACGCTGTCGTTGATCGGTGCGGCCAAGGCACGTTTCTCTGAACACCGTGACAATACCTGGAAAGCCACACTGGAGCAGCCGCTGGCGACCCAGACCGTGCGTGACATGCTGGTGCTGCCGACCGAAAAACTGGTGGATACCGACACCGCCGCCGTGCGCCGTGAGTTCACTCCGCCGGCCGAGAAAACCCTGCCGATCAAGAACGTCGTCGTGATCCTAATGGAAAGCTTCGCCGGTCACTCGGTAGGCGCGCTGGGGCGTCCGGGCAATATCACGCCGTACTTCGACAAACTGTCCAAGGAAGGCTTGCTGTTCGACCGTTTCTTCTCCAACGGCACGCACACCCACCAGGGGATGTTCGCCACCATGGCGTGCTTCCCGAACCTGCCGGCGTTCGAATACCTGATGCAGACCCCTGAAGGCAGCCACAAGCTGTCGGGCCTGCCGCAGTTGCTCAGTGCGCGCAAGTTTGACGATGTGTATGTCTACAACGGCGATTTCGCCTGGGACAACCAGTCGGGCTTTTTCAGCAACCAGGGCATGACCAACTTCATCGGTCGTAACGACTTCGTCGACCCGGTGTTCTCCGACCCGACGTGGGGCGTGTCCGACCAGGATATGTTCAACCGTGGCCTGGAAGAATTGAAAGCCCGCGAAGGCGGCAAGCCGTTCTATGCCTTGCTGCAAACCCTGTCCAACCACACACCGTATGCCTTGCCGACGCCATTGCCGGTGGAGAAGGTCACGGGTCGTGGCAGCCTCGACGAGCATTTGACGGCGATGCGCTACTCCGACTGGGCCTTGGGCCAGTTCTTTGAAAAAGCCCGCAAGGAGCCGTACTTCAAGGAAACCCTGTTCGTCATCGTGGGCGACCACGGCTTCGGTAACGAGCAGCAAATCACCGAAATGGATCTGGGCCGCTTCAACGTGCCGATGCTGATGATTGCACCAGGCATCCAAGAGAAGTTCGGCGAGCGTGACCACACCGTCGGCACCCAGATCGACATCGTGCCGACCATCATGGGCCGCCTGGGTGGCGAAACCCTGCACCAGTGCTGGGGTCGCGACCTGCTGAACCTGCCGGAAGGCGACAAGGGCTTTGGCGTGATCAAGCCTTCAGGCAGCGACCAGACGGTCGCGTTGCTCACCGGCGACCGGGTGCTGGTACTGCCGAAGGAAATGCCGCCCAAGCTGTGGGAATATGAGCTGGGCGCCAACCCGACCGGCAAAGTGATTGCTGAATCGCCGGACGAAGCTGCATTACGGCAGAAGCTGGAGTCATTCCTGCAGACGGCAACCAAGAGCCTGTTGGATAACACTGCCGGCGTAGTTGACGGTAAGCCGGACTAATTAACCGGCAATAAAAAAGAGGCCTTCAAAGGCCTCTTTTTTTTGCTTTGTTTACTGTAGGAGCGGGCTTGCCCGCGAAAAACGCAAGGGCAACGCGTTTATTCAGAAACTCCGTGTCACCGTTAACGATCTTCGCGAGCAAGCTCGCTCCTACAGGGGTTGGCTTTTATATCCGGCCGAGCAACAACAGTACCAGCAGGACCACCAGTACGACACCCAGAATACCCGACGGGCCATAACCCCAGTTGCGCGAGTGAGGGAATACTGGCAGACCACCGACCAGCAGGAGGATCAGGATAATGATCAGAATGAGGCTCATGGTTTTTTTCCTTATTGGCCTTCAGCAAAGACCGGTTATTAACGATAGGCCCGCTAGTTGATTCACGAACGCCTTAACAACTCCGACTGTCGACAACTGCGGAAAATTCAGTATTTTTTTAAAGCATTTCGCAAACTTGCTTATTTCTTTTAATGCGTTCGCGAATGCGCGTGGTTAGTTGAAAAATATTGAACTTAGGCTATACGCGAGCCTCCGACCCAGCTGCCGGTTTGCCAGGGGCATTCATCATTCTGATGGTGGATGGGGGCAGGAAAGACCTTCGCTACACTGCCGGTCACTTCTTCCGTGAACCACAAGGCTACTTCTTATGCAAAATCGCATGATGATCACTGGTGCCGGGTCGGGCCTGGGCCGCGAAATCGCTTTGCGTTGGGCCCGTGAAGGGTGGCAGTTGGCTTTGTCGGACGTCAGCGAGCCGGGCCTGCAGGAAACTCTTAAACTGGTACGCGAGGCAGGCGGCGACGGGTTTATCCAGCGTTGCGATGTGCGCGACTACAGCCAGCTCACCGCGTTTGCCCAGGCTTGCGAGGTCAAGTTGGGTGGCATCGATGTGATCGTCAACAATGCCGGCGTGGCCTCCGGTGGGTTCTTTGCCGAACTGTCCCTGGAGGACTGGGATTGGCAGATCGCAATCAACCTGATGGGCGTGGTCAAGGGCTGCAAAGCGTTCCTGCCGCTGCTGGAAAAGAGCAAGGGTCGCATCATCAACATCGCGTCCATGGCGGCATTGATGCAGGGGCCGGCGATGAGCAACTACAACGTAGCCAAGGCCGGCGTGGTCGCGCTGTCGGAAAGCCTGCTGGTGGAACTCAAGCAGCAGGAAGTCGGCGTGCACGTGGTGTGTCCATCGTTCTTCCAGACCAACCTGCTCGATTCGTTTCGTGGGCCAACCCCGGCGATGAAGGCCCAGGTGGGCAAGTTGCTTGAAAGCTCGCCGATTTCGGCGGCGCAGATTGCCGATTACATCTACCAGCGCGTGGCAGAGGGCGAGTTCATGATCCTGCCCCATGAACAAGGGCGGATGGCGTGGGCCTTGAAGCAAAAGAACCCGCAGTTGCTCTATGACGAGATGACCACTATGGCCGACAAAATGCGCGCCAAAGCGCAGGCGGCCAAGGGCTGATCAGGTAGTGCTCTGTCAGGTAATTTACCTGCTCTTGTAGGCAGTGCCTGTTTTCGTCGCGAGCCATTGCTGCGGCCCACCCAGTGCGCGCATGGTCGAGGTCCTTTCATTGTTAAAAGGACAACCGCCATGCTGGTCCTAAGCCGCGGTGTAGGCGAAGTCATTTCCATCGGCGATGACATCGCCGTGCACATCCTTGAGTTGAACGGTAACCAGGTGAAATTCGGCGTTGGCGCGCCGGCCGGGGTGCCGGTTCATCGAGCGGAGGTGTACCAGAAAATCCTCGAACGCCAAGGCGCCAGAACGCATCCGGAGCCTGTGCCCAACCCTTGAAACCCGGTCAGTCGAACAAATGCTTGGGCACGTCGTGCTTGAGCATCAACTGGCACTGCTCGCTCTCCGGGTCGAACACGATCAGTGCCTGGCCCTTGGTCAATGCCTGGCGCACGCGCAGCACGCGGGTTTCCAGGGGCGTGTCGTCGCCATTGTCGGTGCCGTCACGGGTGACAAAGTCTTCGATGAGGCGGGTGAGGGTGTCGACTTCAAGTGCGTCGTAGGGAATCAGCATACAAGCCTCGGGTGATGGATCCCGGCGATGCTACTGCGCCGGGATCATAGTTGCCAGCCTCAGGACTTGTTGCCCACCAGGCTGTCCACCGGTGGCACACGGGTATCGCTCTCCATCTGCGTCTCGTGCTCGATCTGATGGCTGAATCGATCAAGGGAGCCCTGGGCCGGTTGCGCATCACTGGCGAACACTGGCGGGCTGAGAATGTAAGCACCCAGCAAACGACTCAGGGCCGCGAGGCTATCGATGTGGGTACGCTCGTAGCCATGGGTCGCATCGCAACCGAACGCCAGCAAGGCCGTGCGGATATCGTGGCCGGCGGTGACCGCTGAATGTGCATCGCTGAAGTAATAGCGGAAGAGGTCGCGGCGCACGGGTAATTCATTCTCCGACGCCAGGCGCAGCAAATGCCGCGACAGGTGATAGTCATACGGCCCGCCGGAATCCTGCATCGCCACGCTTACCGCGTGCTCGCTTGAATGCTGGCCGGGGGCGACCGGGGCGATATCGATGCCGACAAACTCACTGACGTCCCAAGGCAAGGCAGCAGCCGCACCGCTGCCGGTTTCCTCGGTGATGGTGAACAGCGGATGGCAGTCGATCAGCAGGGGTTCGCCACTGTCGACGATGGCCTTGAGCGCGGCGAGCAGGGCGGCGACACCGGCCTTGTCATCCAGGTGGCGGGCGCTGATGTGGCCGCTCTCGGTGAATTCCGGCAACGGGTCGAAGGCCACATAGTCACCGATGCCAATCCCCAGGGAATCGCAATCGGCGCGGGTCGCGCAGTAGGCGTCGAGGCGAAGTTCCACGTGATCCCAGCTCACCGGCATTTCATCCACGGCGGTGTTGAACGCATGCCCGGAGGCCATCAGCGGCAACACGCTGCCACGGATCACACCGTTATCGGTGAACAGGCTGACGCGGCTGCCCTCGGCGAACCTGCTCGACCAGCAGCCCACCGGTGCCAGGCTCAGGCGGCCATTGTCCTTGATTGCACGCACGGCGGCGCCGATGGTGTCCAGGTGAGCGGACACGGCGCGGTCTGGGCTGTTTTTTTGGCCTTTCAACGTAGCGCGGATGGTGCCGCGCCGGGTCATTTCGAAGGGAATGCCCAGTTCTTCCAGGCGCTCGGCGACGTAACGCACGATGGTGTCGGTAAATCCGGTAGGGCTGGGAATAGCGAGCATTTCCAGCAGGACTTTTTGCAGGTAATTCAGATCCGGTTCGGGGATGGTTCGGCTCATAAAGACTCCTGGGGTTCGGATCGTTCAGCTATGGGGAAACAGCAAATCCACAAATTTCTCCGCGGTAGGCTGCGGTTCATGATTGGCCAGGCCGGCCCGTTCATTGGCTTCGATAAACACGTATTCGGGTTGATCGGCGGCGGGCACCATCAGGTCCAGACCCACCATTGGGATGTCCAGGGCACGGGCGGCGCGCACGGCGGCGTCCACCAGCGTTGGGTGCAGGATCGCGGTGACATCTTCAAGGCACCCGCCGGTGTGCAGGTTGGCGGTGCGGCGCACGGCCAGGGTCTGACCACGGGGCAGGATGCTGCTGTAGTCGAAACCGGCGGCTTTCAAGGTGCGTTCGGTTTCGGCATCCAACGGGATTTTGCTTTCACCGTCGGTGGCGGCCTGGCGGCGACGGCTCTGGGCTTCGATCAACGCGCCGATGGAATGGTGGCCATCACCGGTCACTTCGGCAGGGCGACGGATCGCAGCGGCGACCACCTCGAAACCAATCACCAGGATGCGCAGGTCCAACCCTTCGTGAAAGCTCTCCAGCAACACACGGCTGTCGAACTGCCGCGCGGCTTCAATCGCCTGCTGCACCTCCTCGATGCTTTGCAGATCCACTGCCACACCCTGGCCTTGTTCGCCATCCAACGGCTTGACCACGATGCGCTGGTGTTCGTCGAGAAACTCCAGGTTGTCATCCGCGCTGCCCGCGAGTTGCTGTGACGGCAGTTTCAAACCGGCGGCTTTCAGCACTTTGTGGGTCAGGCTTTTGTCCTGGCACAGGGTCATGCTGATGGCGCTGGTCAAATCGCTCAAGGATTCACGGCAACGCACGCGACGCCCGCCATGGCTCAGCGTGAACAAGCCCGCATCGGCGTCATCCACTTGCACGTCGATGCCACGCCGATGGGCTTCCTCGACAATGATCCGCGCATAGGGATTGAACCCCGCCTGTGGGCCCGGGCCGAGAAACAGCGGCTGGTTGATGCCGTTCTTGCGCTTGATCGCAAAAGTGGTCAGCGCGCGAAAGCCAAGCTTGGCGTAAAGGTTCTTGGCCTGGCGGTTATCGTGCAACACCGACAAGTCCAGATAGCTCAGGCCACGGCTCATGAAGTGCTCCACCAAATGGCGCACCAATACTTCGCCCACGCCGGGCCGCGTGCATTGCGGATCGACTGCCAGGCACCACAGGCTGCAACCGTTTTCCGGGTCGTGAAAGGCCTTTTGGTGATTGAGGCCCATGACGCTGCCGATCACCGCGCCGCTGTCTTCGTCTTCCGCCAGCCAATACACCGGGCCACCTTGATGGCGCGGTGTGAGGCGTTCGGCGTCGACCGGCAACATGCCGCGGCCTTGATACAACTGATTCACCGCCAACCAATCCGCCTCGGTCTGGACCCGGCGAATGCGGAAACCGCGAAACACCCGAGTGGCCGGGCGATAGTCGCTGAACCACAGGCGCAATGTATCGGACGGGTCAAGGAACAACTGCTGCGGATCAATCCCCAGAATCTGCTGGGGCGCCGCCACATACAGTGCGATATCCCGTTCGCCCGGCTGCTCGTTGAGCAACTCTTGGGCGAGGCTGGCAGGGTCTGGGAATGTATGACCGATCAACAGCCGGCCCCAACCGCAATGCACGGCAATTGGTTCGGCTGCCAAGGGGCTGCCATCTTCCGCCAGGCGCGCTTGCAGGCGCTCATAAGTGGGCGCCTGGCCTTTGAGCAAGCGTTGGCTGTAAGCCGCTGCATGGGGTTTCATCGATCAGATTCCTTGTTCGCTGAGCCATAGGTTCAGCGCCGCCAGCTGCCACAACTTGGAGCCGCGCAGCGGGGTCAATTGGCCTTGCGGGTCAGTGAGCAAGCGGTCGAGCATCGCGGGATTGAACAGGCCACGATCCTGGCTCGGGTCGAGTAGCAGTTCGCGTACCCAGTTCAGGGTATCGCCCTGCAAGTGCTTGAGGCCCGGCACCGGGAAATAGCCTTTTTTGCGGTCGATGACTTCGCTCGGGATCACGCGACGCGCAGCTTCTTTCAACACCTGCTTGCCGCCATCAGGCAGTTTGAACTTGCCAGGCACACGGGCCGAGAGTTCCACCAGGCGATAGTCCAGAAACGGCGTGCGCGCTTCCAGGCCCCAGGCCATGGTCATGTTGTCGACACGTTTGACCGGGTCGTCCACCAGCATCACCGTGCTGTCCAGGCGCAGGGCCTTGTCCACGGCGGCGTCGGCGCCGGGCATGGCGAAATGTTCGCGCACAAAGTCGCCGGCGGCGTCGTTGGCAGTCAGCCATTTCGGCGCGACAGTGGCCGCGTAGTCGTCGTAGCTACGGTCGAAAAAAGCCTCGCGATAAGCCGCGTAGGGATCGCTCGCCCCGTCCACCTGCGGGTACCAGTGGTAACCGGCGAACAGTTCATCCGCGCCCTGGCCGCTCTGTACCACTTTGCAATGTTTGGCCACTTCCCGCGACAGCAGGTAGAAGGCGATGCAGTCGTGGCTGACCATCGGCTCGCTCATCGCGCGGAACGCGGCGGGCAGTTGCTCGATGATCTCGCTTTCGGCAATGCGCAGTTGGTGGTGACGGGTGCCGTAGTGCTTGGCGATCAGGTCCGAGTACTGGAACTCGTTGCCCGCTTCGCCACCGGCATCTTCAAAACCGATGGAAAACGTCGACAGATCCTGTACGCCCACTTCGCGCAGCAGGCCGACGAGCATGCTCGAATCGACGCCACCGGAAAGCAGCACGCCCACATCCACAGCCGCACGTTGGCGAATGGCCACGGCTTCGCGGGTGCTGTCGAGCACGCGGTCGGTCCAGTCTTCGAGAGTGAGGTTTTTTTCATCGTCGTGTGGGCCGTAGGGCAGGGTCCACCACACTTTCTGCTCGGTGTTGCCGCTGGCGTCGATGCGCATCCAACTGGCCGGCGGCATTTTTTCGACGCCGGCGAGCAAGGTGCGCGGTGCAGGCACCACGGCGTGGAAGTTCAGGTAATGGTTAAGCGCAACCGGATCCAGGATCGGATTGATGTCGCCGCCTTTAAGCAACGCCGGCAGTGCCGAAGCGAAGCGCAACCGCTGGCCGGTACGCGACAGGTATAACGGCTTCACGCCCAGGCGGTCACGGGCAATAAACAGGCGCTGGGCGTCACGCTCCCAGATCGCAAAAGCAAACATGCCGTTGAGCTTGGGCAGCAGCGCTTCGCCCCAGGCGTGATAGCCCTTGAGCAGCACTTCGGTGTCGCCGCCGGAATAGAAGGCGTAGCCCAGGGCTTCCAGCTCTTCACGCAGTTCCGGGAAGTTGTAGATCGCGCCGTTGAAGGCCAGGGACAGGCCCAGGTGCGCATCGACCATCGGTTGGGCCGAGCCGTCCGACAGGTCCATGATTTTCAGGCGTCGATGCCCCAAGGCAATCGGCCCTTGGGCGTGGAAGCCCCAGGCGTCGGGCCCACGGGGGGCCAGATGATGGGTGATGCGCTCAATCGCAGCCAGGTCGGCAGGTTGGGCATCGAAACGTAATTCGCCAGCTAATCCGCACATAAATTCCTTACCGGTTTTTCCGTTGGGGAGGGGAAACACTCAATACGCCCAGAAGGGCGCGTACCCAGAAACTGACACACGCCTATCCTGGGAGTTTTAGAACAATCGGTTATAAGGCAAAGAGCCTTGATCGGTTGAATGCCAGTCTGCGTGTGCCGTGGCGTTGGCTTAAATGGCGGTAAACAACGCTGGGATGCATGCAAAAAGTCGGGGGGTCGGGTGCCTGATCGCCCGAGTATTTGCGTCATTTGAATCCAGGATCGGCCTTATCGTTGGGCGGTATTTCTCAACGCAATAAGGATGATTGCCAATGACTGAGACACAGGATTCAAGCCACGCCGTTACGCCGGTGTCGGAGGAGGACGTTACCGCCGCGCTGTTGGAACTGACGGGAGACCTGGATATAGCCCTGGTGTTGCAGCAAAAATTGCCCGCCTGGTGGAAGGATGCCGATGCCGCCACTCTCCAAGCGCTGCAACAGGCCCATGAACAGAGTGAACGACCGCGCGAACAGGCAGCTCGGTTGTTGGGGCGTGTCAAACCGCTCAAACAATTTTGCGCCGAGAAACTCAAGGCGTTTCTGTCCGCCAAGGGGCATGCGTCGCTGAATGTCGAACTCGACATGCTGGAAGTGCCGCGGCGCACTTTCACAATGACCAGCGTTTTCGGACCGACGTATGATCAGATCAAGATTGAGAAGCACAGCTTGCTGCAGGCGGCCATGCAGAACTTCTCGCAGGATGGAGCCGAGCTGCCGAAAGGCTCGGTCGTTCGTGCCGGGAACACGGTCGTGCGCGGTCTCAGTGCTGAGGCGTTCGCGGGTTACTGTCGTGAACTGGACCTGGGCGCTGCCTACCAACTGCACCTTCGCGATGTGTTCAACCTGCCGGCGCCCAGTGAAGCGGCGCTGGAGTCTGACCGAGGGTACAACCCGGCAGTCTTGCAGCTCGGCAATGCCCGGCGCTTGGAGATGCTGGTTGACTTGCATATTGCGTATGCCAAGGGCGATGTCAGCCCGCCGACCTACACGTTGCTGTCTGAATTGATCAAGCGCGACTTACCGGCCAGCCAGATGGCGCACCTGCTCTTTCAAGGTAAGCCCATGGTGTGGCGAGGTTTGAGTATCGGGGGGGCCTGCGTGTGGGGCGTGATGGTCCTGGCCAATGCCAACGAAGACGGCTTTCCCACGGGGCCGGTGGTGTTGTACATGCCTAACGAGCCGACGCGGCGGTGGTACGAGTACCCGTCGCTGGAGGATTTCAAGCAATACCTGACGCTCAAACTTCAAGTGCAGGCTTATCGGCGTTTTTTTACCGGCTACCTGGCCGAGACCGAACGCTTTCAGTTCTTCCAGCGATTTGATAGGAGCCGAACCCTGGCGCGGCTGGAGCCAATCGAGGAACCGGGCAACCTGTCCAGGTTCTTTTTCAATGTGTGCACCGGCAAGCTGCTGCTGGATGCGATCACATTGGCAGTGCCCACCGCACAGGCCGATGATGACGCTCGCCAGAAACGCCTGCAAAGCTACCTGGATGCAGGCTTGACCCTGCTCAACATTGCAGGGTTCGTGGTGCCGATGATTGGGCTATTGATGATGGGGGAGGGTATTGGCCAGTTACTGGGCGAGATGTTCGAGGGCATCGACGACTGGAGCCACAATGAAAAAACCGAGGCGCTTGAACATTTGGTCAACGTGGCGGAGAGCATCGCTGGCATGGCAGCGTTCGCCGTAGGGGTGAAGGCCTTCGGTGGGGTCAAGCGATGGGTGACTCGACCGGAGGTGTTTTTTGATGGCATGGAGGCCGTCAAGCGGCCGGACGGCAGCGTGTGGTTATGGCGCCGCCGCACAACGGCATATCGATACCCCCCGGAGGTGGTTTCCGGCACGGTTGCCAATGCCATGGGGGTGTACAAGACCAATGGACACGCTTACGCCAAGATCGAAGCTCGGGTGCATGCGATCGCCTATGACGCCGCTGTGAAGCAGTGGTCTGCCATTCACCCGCTACGCAGCGATGCGTACCGCCCCCCGCTCAAGCACAACGGCACGGCGGGATGGCAGTTTGAGTGGGAGCGGCCTCAAGACTGGGAAGAGCCTGCGTACATTATCACGCGGTCGAATTCATTCCTCGGGACGCTGACGGGGGAGCGGTTGAGGGAACTTGCAACCATCGCCGAGTTGTCCCTGCCTCGGTTGCGTTACCTGGCCCAGGAAAACCTGCCATTGCCGGAACGTTTCAATGATGGAGTAGTGCGCTTCATGCAAGAGCAGAAAGTGCGTGACCTGACCTGGCAGCTTGAGCATCAGGCGCAGTTGGATCTGAGTACGGCACGCACCCAAATGCTTGCATTGCCCCATATGCCCGGCTGGCCCCGCGGGCGCTTTTTTGAAGTGCTGGACGAGGAGGGCAACCTGCTTGAAAGCTATCCTGATGCAGCGCCGTTTGACTACGAAGACCTGAGCATTCATATCACCGAAAAGCAGCTTGAACGTGGCGAGGTGATGCCTACGCTGCTGGCCGCATTGGACACGGAGGAAACACAGGCATTGCTGGGTGGCGTCGTAGAACCTGGCGAAGCAGAAGTGATCTTGAAGCGCCGCTTGTTGAAGTCGCTCGAACGCAGCCATCGGCAGGTTCATGATCAGCTGTACCAGGAAGCCAACGTTATTACGCACAGCGATCATGCGCTGCTTATTCATCACTACCCAGGCTTGCCGAATCGCCAGGCCTGGGAGCTGCTCTCCAACGCTTCGACCCGGCAGCGCGTGCGCCTGCGCGAGACACGGCGGGTGCCCCTGTTGCTGGCGCAACGAACCCGAGAGGCCCTGCGACTGCTTGAAGAAGACCGCGCACTCAGTGGTCTGTACTGGCCGAGATATGGCAATGAGGCCACCCAGCGCCTGGCCGTCGGGCTGCTGGGGCGAGTTGTCGACTGGCCACAGACCCAGGCATTGCAGCTACGCCGCGGTTCGCTCAATGGCGAAGTGATCGCGCAACTCGGCGGGCAGGCGGCGACATTGCACCGGACGGTTGTAGCGTCTGCCGATGGCTTTCAGGCATTTGATGCACGGGGCAAAGCCTTGGGGGCATTAGCAACGGGTGGGGAGGGTTTTTACCAAGCCCTGACCGAGACGTTATCCGCTGATCAAATCGCCACGCTGAGATTGAATGGGACTCAACGTGCCAGCCACTTGAACCAAGAGTTACTGGGCAAGGCCGAAACGGAGCGCAAGACGCTTGCCCGTTACCTCTGGCCGGAGCGCGCAGTGCCTGAGCCGGCGGTGGCGTGTGTTCAGGCGCTGCTGGAGGAGCTGGCGCCACAGCCGGCAGCCTTGATGCGCAAGCTTTGCAAGCTCTACCCCAAGTTGAGTTCACGCCAGCTCACGTTGTTGCTTCAAGACATGGGCACGGATCATTTGTCGCGCGCCAGGGCCGTCAAGGTGTTGCAGCAACAGCTCAAGGCTCTACAGCTCGCGTTGGCACGGTGGTGCGACGAAAAAGCCGCTGTAAAGGGCCTTTCACGTTCGGCCAGGAGTGATTTGCGTGACGGACGCAAAGCAGTCGCCAAGGCGATTGAGCGCAGCTGGAAGCGTAAAACACTGCTGCGCAACGAGCGCGGTATCGAGATGTTCGGACTGGAGCTGGGGGGCCTGAATGTCGGTGCTTTGCCCCAGTTGCCCGTCGGGGTGGATTTTGGTCATGTGCGTCGCTTGGTGTTGCGCAATATGGACCTCGATGATCAGGTCGGGTCTTTTCTTGAGCGCTTCAAGGGGGTCAATATGCTCGACCTGGCGGGCAACAAGTTGACCCAAGTACCGACGGTGTTGTCGCAGATGTCCCTGCTGCGGCGCCTGTACTTGAACTGCAACCAACTGCAACTGACGGAGGCTGGTCGAACGCAACTTGCAACCTTGACCGAACTGCGGGTGTTGAACCTCAACCACAACCCACTGCTAAACGCGCCGCTGATCGATCGGATGTTCGACTTGCGCGCCTTGTTCCTGAACAGTTGTTCTCTGAAGGAGTTGCCAGCGGGGTTTCGACGCCCGCCCTACCTGGAAACGGTTGACCTGCGCGGCAATCACATTACGACACTGCCTCGGTGGCTGTCTGAAGTCCCACGAGTTCTCGCACAAACGCTCCATTTGGGGGATAACCCCCTGGACACGCCTAGCCGCCAGTTGGTCAGTGCCTACCGGAGTCGCGTCGGTGTCGGCATGGGTTTCCTGGAGGATGATCCTGCCCGTTTGACTGAGCAACGGGCGCAAGAGCGCTGGTTAAAGGATATGGGGGCGGATATAGAGATGAAACGCGCCACCTGGGCAGCACTCAGGGCCGAGGAGGGCTCCGAGGGGCTGTTCAATCTCCTCGCCGGACTGGGCAGTACCGCTGATGCAAAAAATGTTCGCGTGGACATGAGCCAACGGGTGTGGTGGGTGTTGGAGGCTGCTGAAGCCGATGCAGGCTTGCGTGCAGAAATCTTTGACCGTGCCGCTACGCCACTCAATTGTGATGATGCTGCAGCTGCAAGCTTCAGCAACCTTGAGGTGCTGACGCTTCTTCATGAGGCTTCAAAAGGCGTCGAGAGCGGCCAGTTGACGGCTGAGCCGCTGCTGAAGTTGAGTAAGGGCCTGTTTCGGCTCGACCAGGTTGAACGCTATGCCCGCAGCCACAGCCTCAGTCATCCCAGCGCCGACCCGTTGGAAGTGAGCCTGGCGTTTCGCATAGGTCTGGCCGACAAGTTAGACCTGCCCGGCCAACCCAGGCATATGCGCTTTGGGCAATTGGCCGAGGTGACGAATAAGGATTTGGTGGCTGCCGCTGACAAGGTCCGGGTGGCCGAGCTTTCATCCGAATTGTTGGACTTTATAGTCGGGTTGCCGTTCTGGATCGACTATTTGAAAAGACGCTTTCAAGGACGGTTTGAAGACGTACTGGGTTCTTTCCACGAACGCGCGCAGCGGGTATTCGATCAACGCCAGACACTGACCGATACCGACTACGTCGAGCAAATGAACGTGATTACCAGTGAGCGCATGCCGGTTGAAGCGGCTGAAATCAGGCGCCAGACCGAGGACGCACTCAAACCCGGCGCGTTGAATGTCTGCTAGGTGCCCGTGTTATCACCCACCCGTGCCGCGAATCAACGCCCGCAGGGCGAACCGATTGGGGTGGCACGCCTCTGACACGCTGGCGGGCACCGGCAACGGCTCGTCGTTGAGCCAGGCTGCGAGCAGTTCGGCGCACAGTGGCGCAGTGATCAGGCCGCGCGAGCCGTGGCCGCTGTTGATGTACAGGCCGTCAAGCCACGGGCAGGCGGCTTCTGGGATCTGGCGGGCATCCTTGCGCAACGCTGCGTAGGCCTGGTCGAAGGCTGCGCGTTCGGCCAGCGGCCCCACAATCGGCAGATAGTCGGGGCTGGTGCAGCGGAAGGCGGCACGGCCTTCCAGCTGTTCGGGGGCCAACGCGTCGGCACCCAACCGTTGCGTCAGGTCGACGGAAATCTCGCGCAGCATCTCCAGGTTGCCGGCGTGTTCGGCGACGGTGGGCGTCAGGTCGTCGCTCTTGAAATCGAAGCTGGCGCCTAGGGTGTGCTCGCCCAGGCGCGCCGGGGCCACGTAGCCTTCGGCGCAGACCACGGTAGCCAGGGCTTCGCTCTGCGGGGTTTGCGCCAGGCGGGTGATCTGCCCGCGAATACGCTTGAGGGGTAGGTCGGCGCTGAACGGAAAACGCTTGATCTCGGCCGCACCGGCTAACACCACCACCGGCGCGCTGGCCAGCCGGGTGTCACCGGCCAGGGCGTGCCACTGGCCGTCAACGCGTTGCAGCTCAAGGGCTTCGTGATGTGTCAGCACCGTGATCAGCGGATGGCGTGCCTGCCACTCGCATAACGCCGGAGGATGCACCCAACCGCCCTCGGGAAAGAACAACCCGCCGTGCTCCAGCGCCACGCCTGCGCGCGCTTGGGCCTGGGCCGGGTTCAGCAGGTGCAGCAAGCCGGGCGAAAAGGCAGCGGCCAACTGCGCCTGGCGCTCGGCCTCCTTGGCGTTGAAGGCCAGTTGCAGCACGCCGCACCCGTCCCAGTCGACGCCACGGTGCAGGTGCTCCAGCAGGCGTCGGGTGTGGCCGAAACCACTGAGTATCAACTGCGACAGGGCTGTGCCGTGGGCCGATAGCTTGAGGTACAGCACGCCTTGCGGGTTGCCCGAGGCTTCCTGCGCCAGGGCCGTATGGCGCTCCAGCAGGCTGACCCGCCAGCCGCGCGCCGCCAGGCTGGCCGCCGTGGTGCAGCCGGCCAGGCCGCCGCCGATTACCAGGGCGTGGCGTTCGCCATCAATGGCAGGCGGCCGTGCGAACCACGGCTTGGCGGCAGGCGGCAAGGGCGTCTGCGCTGGCCAACCGAGGAACTCCCCGCGCAGGATCTCCCATTTATGCCCAATACCCGGCGTGCGCTTCATCTTGAAGCCGGCGGCATTGATCAGCCGGCGCACCCAACCGGTGCTGGTAAACGTGCTGATGGTTGCCCCCGGTGCGGCCAGCCGCGCCAGTTCGGCGAACAGTTCGGCGGTCCACATGTCCGGGTTTTTCGCTGGGGCGAAACCGTCGAGGAACCACGCGTCGATCTGCGCATCCAGTTGCGGCAGTTGCTCCAGGGCATCGCCGATCAACAGGGTAAGGGTCACGCGGCCGTTATCCAGGATCAGGCGTTGGAAGCCTTGGTGGATCGCGATGTATTGCTTGAGTAATTGTTCGGCAAAGGGTTGTAGTTCAGGCCAAAGGGCGAGGGCGCGTTGCAGGTCGGCGTGGCTCAGCGGGTACTTTTCCACGCTGACAAAGTGCAGGTGCGCACCGGCTACCGCGTATTGCTCGAACAACTGCCAGGCGCACAAAAAATTCAAGCCCGTGCCGAACCCCGTTTCGCCAATCACCAAGCGCCCGCCCACCGGCAAGGCGGCAAAACGCTCCTGCAAGCGGTTCTGTTCCAGGAACACATAACGGGTTTCTTCAAGGCCGGACTTATCGGAGAAGTACACGTCGTCGAACACCCGTGAGTGCGGGCGGCCTTGGTCATCCCAGTCGAGCTGGGCGTGGGTGATGGGGTTCATGGGCGGCTCGGTCAAGACAAGGCCGCCATTCTAGCCGATCAACAGGCAATGAATTGACCCACGGCAAGCACCGATGGAATTTCCTCCCGCGTGTTGCTGCCCAATCCGCTAGTCTTGAGCCATCTTGAAACGGAGCTGCCCATGTTCGAATCCGCCGAAATCGGTCACGCCATCGACAAAGACACCTACGACGCCGAAGTCCCTGCGCTGCGTGAGGCACTTCTGGAGGTGCAATACGAGCTGCAGCAGCAGAAGCGCTTCCCGGTGATCATCCTGATCAACGGTATCGAGGGTGCCGGTAAGGGTGAGACGGTCAAGCTATTGAACGAATGGATGGACCCGCGTCTGATCGAGGTGCGCACCTTCGACCAGCAGACCGACGAAGAGCTGGCCCGGCCGCCGGCCTGGCGCTACTGGCGGCAACTGCCCGCCAAAGGCCGCATGGGGATTTTCTTCGGTAATTGGTACAGCCAGATGCTGCAGGCCCGCGTGCATGGGCAGATCAAGGACGCGCGCCTGGACCAGGCTATCGCCGGTGCGGAGCGTCTGGAAAAGATGCTCTGTGATGAAGGCGCACTGATCTTCAAGTTCTGGTTTCACCTGTCCAAGAAGCAAATGAAGGCGCGGCTCAAGGCCCTGGCCGATGACCCGCTGCACAGCTGGCGCATCAGCCCGCTGGATTGGCAGCAGTCTGAGACTTACGACAAATTCGTGCATTTCGGCGAGCGCGTGTTGCGCCGCACCAGCCGCGACTATGCACCGTGGCATGTAATCGAAGGGGTGGACAGCAACTATCGCAGCCTCACCGTGGGCAAGCTGCTGCTGGAAGGCCTGCAAAATGCGTTGAAGCTGGTCAAAGGCAAGGCCAGCGGCATGAACCCGGCACCGTTGATCGCCTCCGTGGACAAGAAGAGCCTGCTGGACAGCCTCGACCTGACGCAGCGCCTGGAAAAGGACGATTACGAAGAACAGTTGATCACCGAGCAGGCACGCTTCTCCGGCCTGATGCGCGACAAACGCATGCGCAAGCACGCGTTGATCACGGTGTTCGAAGGCAACGACGCGGCGGGCAAGGGCGGGGCGATCCGTCGGGTGGCGGCGGCGCTGGACCCGCGCCAGTACCACATCGTGCCGATTGCCGCACCGAGCGAGGACGAGCGTGCCCAGCCTTATCTGTGGCGTTTTTGGCAGAAGATCCCGGCGCGGGGCATGTTCACTGTCTTCGACCGTTCGTGGTATGGCCGTGTACTGGTGGAACGCATCGAGGGCTTTTGCACCCCAGCGGACTGGATGCGCGCGTATGGCGAAATCAACGACTTTGAAGAGCAACTGCGCGACGCGGGTGTGATCGTGGTCAAGTTCTGGTTGGCCATCGACAAGCAGACCCAACTGGAGCGTTTCCAGGCCCGTGAGGAAATCCCGTTCAAGCGCTTCAAGATCACTGAAGACGACTGGCGCAACCGCGACAAGTGGGACGACTACCGTGCCGCCGTGGGCGATATGGTTGACCGCACCAGCACCGAAATCGCGCCCTGGACACTGGTGGAGGCCAACGACAAGCGCTGGGCGCGGGTCAAGGTGCTGCGCACGATCAACCGGGCGCTGGAGGCGGCGTTCGACAAGTCCGACAAGCACGACAAGAAAGGCAAGAAGTAGGAGCGAGCTTGCTCGCGAAAATCGTCAATGATGGCGCGTGTTTTCTGGGTAAGCGAGGCGCTCTCGAGTTTTCGCGAGCAAGCTCGCTCCTACAGATAGGTTCGGCGCCATGGTTTTGTATAGGCGGGGTGAATGATCGTCGCGGTTGGCGGGAGCTGGATCTATCCTCGATCCATCTCCCGACAACCACAAGATCGAGGTAGCCCATGCGTGAAGTAGTGATCGTCGACAGCGTACGAACTGGCCTGGCCAAATCGTTTCGTGGCAAGTTCAACCAGACCCGCCCGGATGACATGGCGGCCCATTGCGTCAACGCGCTGCTCACCCGCGATGGAATCGACCCTGCCACCGTGGAGGACTGCATCGTCGGCGCCGGCTCCAACGAAGGTGCCCAGGGCTACAACATCGGGCGCAATGTGGCGGTGTTGTCACAACTGGGCACCGGTACGGCGGGGATGACCCTCAACCGGTTCTGCTCGTCGGGCTTGCAGGCGATTGCCATCGCGGCCAACCAGATCGCGTCGGGCTGCAGCGATATCATCGTTGCCGGTGGCGTCGAGTCCATCAGCCTGACGATGAAAAGCGTCAACACCGACAACCTGATCAACCCGCTGCTGAAAGAGCAGGTGCCGGGTATCTACTTCCCCATGGGCCAGACTGCGGAGATCGTCGCTCGTCGCTACAACGTCAGTCGCGAAGAGCAGGACGTGTACGCCCTGCAAAGCCAGCAACGCACCGCTCAGGCTCAGGCAGACGGTTTGTTCAACGATGAAATCGTGCCGATGGCGGTCAAGTACAAAGTCGAAGACAAGAACACCGGTGAAGTGCAGGTGCTCGAGGGCGTGGTCGACCGTGACGACTGCAATCGCCCGGACACCACGTTGGCCAGCCTGCAAGGCTTGAAGCCGGTATTTGCCGAGGACGGCTCGGTGACGGCGGGTAACTCGTCGCAGCTCTCCGACGGCGCCTCGATGACGCTGGTGATGAGCCTGGAAAAAGCCCTTGAACTGGGCCTCAAGCCGAAGGCGTTTTTCCGTGGGTTCACGGTGGCGGGTTGCGAACCGGACGAGATGGGCATCGGCCCGGTGTTCTCGGTGCCCAAGCTGCTCAAGGCCAAGGGCTTGCAAGTGGCGGATATCGACCTGTGGGAACTCAACGAAGCCTTCGCGTCCCAGTGCTTATATGCGCGTAATCGCCTGGAAATCGACAATGCCAAATACAACGTCAACGGCGGATCGATCTCCATCGGCCACCCATTCGGCATGACCGGCTCACGGCAGGTGGGGCATCTGGTACGTGAGTTGCAGCGGCGCAATCTGCGTTATGGCATCGTCACCATGTGCGTGGGCGGTGGCATGGGCGCCACCGGATTGTTCGAAGCGGTGCGCTGATCTTCGCTACACAAAGTGCGTCGGGTGCCCCTAGAATGCGGCTCCACTTCCTCTGGCTTCTGGGGCACTCATGCACATCTCTTCCGGCCGCTGGGTCTATGGTTTTCTCCTGACCCTGCTGACCGCGTTTCTGTGGGGCATCCTGCCGATCAAACTCAAGCAGGTGCTGCAGGTGATGGACCCGATCACCGTTACCTGGTTTCGCCTGATCGTGGCTGGCAGTTGCCTGTTCGTCTACCTGGCGCTGACCAAGCGCTTGCCCAGCCGCAAGGTGCTGGGCCCCAAGGGTGGCTGGCTGGTAGGGATGGCGGTGTGCGGCCTGGTGGGCAACTACGTGTTGTACCTGGTGGGCCTGAAAATGCTCAGCCCTGGCACGGCGCAACTGGTGGTGCAGATGGGGCCGATCTTCTTGATGATCGCCAGTGTGTTTGTGTTCAAGGAGCGTTTCAGTCGCGGGCAGGTGCTCGGGTTATTCGTGTTGATTGCAGGCTTTGGCCTGTTCTTCAACCAGCGTCTGGAGGAGTTGCTGACATCCCTGGGTGCCTATACCGCCGGTGTGCTGACGATATTGTTGGCCACTTCAATCTGGGTGTTCTACGCCCTGGGCCAGAAGCAGTTGTTGACGGTGTGGAACTCGCTGCAAGTGATGATGGTGATCTACCTCACCTGCGCCTTGTTGCTCACGCCCTGGGCGCATCCTATGGAAGCTTTGGACCTGAGCCCGCTGCAGGGCTGGCTGTTGCTGGCGTGCTGCATGAATACCCTGGTGGCCTACGGCGCGTTTGCCGAAGCGCTTGCCCATTGGGAAGCTTCGCGGGTCAGTGCGACCCTGGCGCTTACACCGCTGGTGACTTTCGTGGCGGTCGCCCTGTCGGCGTGGCTGTGGCCTGAGTATGTGCAGGCCGAAGAGATCAACGCCCTGGGCTATGCCGGGGCGTTGGTGGTGGTGCTGGGTTCGGCGACCGTGGCGCTGGCGCCGTCGTTGCTCGCCGGGCTCAAGGCCCGGCGGTTGCGCATGGCGTCCTAGGCGCCGAGCATGTCTTGCGGGCGAACCCACTGGTCGAACTCCGCGTCGGTGAGGTAGCCCAGGTCCAGCGCGGCCTCCCTTAGCGTCAACCCTTCGGCGTAAGCCTTCTTGGCGATTTCCGCCGACTTGTCGTAGCCGATGTGCGGGTTGAGCGCGGTCACCAGCATCAGCCCGCGCTCCAAGTGCTCGGCCATCTGCACGGGGTCTGGCTCAAGCCCGGCCACACAGTGTTCCTGGAAGTTGTTGCAGCCGTCGGCCAGCAGGCGGATGGATTCCAGCAGGTTGTGGATGATCACCGGCTTGTACACATTCAACTGCAAGTGCCCCTGGCTGGCAGCGATGCCGATGGTCACGTCATTGCCCAGCACCTGGCAGGCCAGCATCGACAGCGCTTCGCACTGCGTCGGGTTGACCTTGCCTGGCATGATCGAACTGCCGGGCTCGTTGGCCGGCAACTTCACCTCGGCCAACCCGGTGCGCGGGCCGGAGCCCAGCAGGCGCAGGTCATTGGCGATTTTCATCAGGGCCACGGCCAGGGTTTTCAGGGCGCCGTGTAGCGTCACCAACGGCTCATGGCCGGAAAGGGCGGCGAATTTGTTCGGCGCGGTGACGAACGGCAAGCCCGACAACGCCGCCAGCTCGGAGGCAATCGCCTCGCCAAAACCGTGGGGCGCATTCAGCCCGGTGCCGACGGCGGTGCCGCCCTGAGCCAACTCGCAGACGGCGGGCAGTGCGGCGCGAACGGCGCGTTCGGCGTAGTCAAGCTGGGCGATGAACGCCGAAAGCTCCTGGCCGAAGGTGATCGGCGTGGCATCCATCATATGAGTGCGGCCGGTCTTCACCAGCTTCATATGTTTGGCTGCTTGTTCAGCCAGGCCGCCGGAAAGCGTCGCAATTGCCGGTAGCAAGCGCTGATGCACAGCCTGGACCGCTGCAATGCTCATGGCGGTGGGGAAGCAGTCATTGGAACTCTGGGAACGGTTGACGTGATCGTTGGGGTGCACCGGGCTCTTGCCGCCACGTTTGTTGCCCGCCAGTTCGTTGGCGCGGCCGGCGATCACTTCGTTGGCGTTCATGTTGCTCTGGGTGCCGCTGCCGGTCTGCCAGACCACCAGGGGGAATTGGTCGTCGTGTTGACCATCGAGTACTTCGTCGGCGGCCTGTTCGATCAAGCGGGCGATGTCGGCGGGCAAGTCGCCATTACGGTCATTGACCCGTGCTGCGGCCTTCTTGACCAGGGCCAGGGCGTGCAATACCGCCAGCGGCATACGCTGTTCGCCAATGGCGAAGTTAACCAGCGAACGTTGGGTCTGGGCGCCCCAGTAAGCGTCATCCGGGACGTGAACTTCTCCCAGGCTGTCGGTTTCGATACGGCTCATCGGGCACACTCCTTCAGGTTCGTTTGCGCAGTTTAGGCCGTGTTCGGCCTAGTGGGTTCCCTAAAAGACTTTTCATCGGGTTCATCCCTCGAGAATCGTTATCCAGCAAGGCTCGGGGTTGAGCCATAAGGTTTTTTAGGCGCAGAATGGGCGCCCTTGGGGTCTGACCTCGCCTGCTAGAAAAGGAAACTCGATGACTCGTCTTCGTGCCATCTGTACCGCGGTTGCTCTGGTTTGCGCCAGCGGCCAGGTTCTTGCCGATACCGCCAGCCACAACGCCAGTGCCGAAGCCTTCCTTACCCTGGCCCATGCCGACAAGCTGGGTACCCCGGTGTACATGCAAGTGCAGCAAATGTTCGCCCAGCGTTTTGAACAGACCAAGGCGCCTGCCGCCAAGCAGTCCGTACTGGACAGCTACCAGGCCAAGGCCAACGCCGCCCTGGACCAGGCCATCGGCTGGCCAAAGCTGAAACCTGACATGGTCAAGCTCTACACCACCAACTTCAGCGAATCCGAGCTCAAGGACCTGGTTGCCTTCTACCAGTCGCCACTGGGCAAGAAAGTCCTGGAAAAAATGCCGCAGCTGACCCAGCAATCGGCCCAGATGACCCAGGCCAAGCTGGAAAGCGCCGTGCCGGTAGTCAACAAGCTGCTGGAAGACATGACCAACGAGCTGGCGCCTAAAGCCGCCGCTCCGGCCAAGAAGAAGTAAGCAGGAATGACCATGCAACAGCGTATCGAAACGGCGCTTGCCGCCTTGGGCACTGACCACTTGAGCGTGCTGGATGAAAGCCATATGCACAGCCGTGGGTTGCAGACCCACTTCAAGGCCGTGCTGGTCAGCCCGCAGTTCGAGGGGCTCAACCGCGTCAAGCGCCACCAGAAGGTCTACGCCACCCTGGGTGACCTGATGACCGAGTTTCATGCGTTGGCGCTGCATACCTACACGCCTGAAGAATGGGCGAAAATCGACGCAGCCCCGGCCTCGCCGACCTGCGCTGGCGGACATGATTGATGATCGGGTGTCTCTGACACCAGGCATTTGTTAGAATCTGCAACGCGCCGCTCAGCCGGCGCGTTTTTTTGCATCCGGTTCACCCTTTGCGAGGGTAGCCACCTGGAGAGAACACCCATGACTCAACCGATTGTCGTGGCGGCACTGTATAAGTTCGTCACCCTCGAAGACTACGTCGCCCTGCGCGAGCCCCTGTTGCAGGCGATGGTCGACAACGGCATCAAAGGCACCTTGCTGATCGCCGAAGAAGGCATCAACGGCACGGTTTCCGGTAGTCGCGAAGGCATTGATGGCCTGATGGCCTGGCTGAAGAAAGATCCGCGCATGGTCGACATCGACCACAAAGAATCCTACTGCGACGACCAGCCGTTCTACCGCACCAAGGTCAAGCTCAAGAAAGAGATCGTGACCCTGGGCGTCGAAGGCGTCGACCCGAACAAGAAAGTCGGTACCTACGTCGACCCGCAGGACTGGAACGCGCTGATCAGCGACCCGGAAGTGCTGTTGATCGACACCCGTAACGACTACGAAGTGTCCATCGGCACCTTTGAAGGCGCGATCGACCCGAAAACCACCAGTTTTCGCGAATTTCCCGACTACATCAAAGCCAACTTCGACCCGGCCAAGCACAAGAAAGTCGCGATGTTCTGCACCGGTGGCATTCGCTGTGAGAAGGCGTCGAGCTACATGCTCAGCGAAGGCTTTGACGAGGTCTATCACCTCAAGGGCGGCATCCTGAAGTACCTCGAAGAGGTGCCGCAGGCAGAAACCAAATGGCAGGGCGACTGCTTTGTTTTCGATAATCGCGTGACCGTGCGCCACGACCTGAGCGAAGGCGACTACGATCAATGTCATGCCTGTCGTACACCGGTCAGTGTCGAAGACCGCGCTTCCGAGCATTATGTGGCTGGCATTAGTTGCCCGCATTGCTGGGATAAGCTGCCGGAGAAGACCCGTCGCAGCGCGATCGACCGGCAGAAGCAGATCGAGCTGGCCAAGGCCCGCAACATGCCGCACCCGATTGGCTTCAACTACAAGCAAACCCCTTCCGAGGCCTGACCCATGTCCGCGCGCCTGCTCTATGTAATGGACCCGATGTGTTCCTGGTGCTGGGGTTTTGCCCCGGTGGCCGAGGCGTTGGTGGAGCAGGCCCAGGCGGCCGGCGTCGAGTTGCATCTGGTGGTGGGCGGCTTGCGTACCGGCAGCGGCGCAGCGCTGGAGCCGACCACCCGGCGTTATATCCTGGAACACTGGCAGGCGGTCACTGACGCCACCGGCCAGCCGTTCAAGCGTGAAGGCGCGTTGCCCGACGGTTTTGTCTACGACACGGAGCCGGCGTGCCGCGCCATCGTCACCGCCCGCAGCCTGGCGCCGGACTGCGCCTGGAAACTGCTGGGACTGATCCAGCGTGCTTTCTATGTGGAAGGCCGCGACGTGACCCTCGCCAGCGTGTTGGTGGAATTGGCCGAGCAGGCGGGTATCCCGCGCATCGAGTTTGCCGGCGAGTTTGACCGCGCTGAGCAGCATGCCGCCACGGCGGCCGATTTCACCTGGGTGCAAGACCTGGGCATCGCCGGTTTCCCGACGCTGCTGGCCGAGCGTAATGGTCAGTTGGCGTTGCTGACCAACGGTTACCAGCCGCTGTCCGAGCTGTCGCCTCTGCTGGGCCGATGGCTGGAGCGAGCCACCTGTGCATGAACCCGCCCAGCGCACCGATCGCCTGACCTGGGCGGAAATTCGCCGCCTGGCGCTGCGTCACAAGAAATCCCTGTGGATCGCCAATGGCGTCGCCGTGCTGGCGACCCTGTGCAGCGTACCGATTCCCTTGCTGTTGCCGCTGCTGGTGGACGAGGTCCTGCTGGGCCACGGCGACGCTGCCCTCAAGGTGATGAATCACGCGCTGCCGCTGGGCTGGCAGAAGGCGGCCGGCTATATCGGCCTGATGCTGCTGGTGACCCTGTTCCTGCGCTGTGGTGCCCTGGTGTTCAACGTGGTGCAGGCGCGGCTGTTTGCGCGGCTGGCCAAGGATATTGTGTACCGCATCCGTGTTCGCCTGATCGAGCGGCTCAAGCGTATCTCCCTGGGCGAGTACGAAAGCCTGGGCAGCGGCACGGTAACGACTCACCTGGTCACCGACCTCGACACGCTGGACAAATTTGTCGGCGAAACCCTCAGCCGCTTCCTGGTGGCCATGCTCACCCTGGTGGGTACCTCGGCGATCCTGGTGTGGATGCATTGGCAGCTGGCATTGCTGATCCTGTTGTTCAACCCGCTGGTGATCTACGCCACGGTGCAGTTGGGCAAGCGCGTCAAACACCTGAAGAAGTTGGAAAACGACAGCACTTCGCGTTTTACCCAAGCGCTGACTGAAACCCTGGACGCGATCCAGGAGGTCCGCGCCGGCAATCGCCAGGGCTTCTTCCTCGGGCGTCTGGGCCAGCGTGCCCAGGAAGTGCGCGACTACGCGATCCATTCGCAGTGGAAAACCGACGCCTCCAGCCGCGCCAGCGGTTTGCTGTTTCAGTTCGGTATCGACATCTTCCGCGCAGCGGCGATGCTTACCGTTTTGTTCTCCGACCTGTCGATCGGCCAGATGCTCGCGGTGTTCAGCTACCTGTGGTTCATGATCGGCCCGGTGGAGCAATTGCTGAACCTGCAATACGCCTATTACGCGGCAGGCGGCGCGCTGACGCGGATCAACGAACTGCTGGCGCGTGCCGATGAGCCGCAATACGCCGGCGGCGAAGATCCTTTCGTTGGGCGCGAGACTGTAGGCATCGAAGTGCGCGGCCTCAATTTCGGTTATGGCGAAGACTTGGTGCTCGACCAGTTGAACCTGGCCATCGCACCCGGTGAGAAGGTGGCAATCGTCGGCGCCAGTGGCGGCGGTAAAAGTACCTTGGTGCAACTGTTGCTCGGACTTTATACGCCACAGGCTGGAACTATCCGCTTTGGCGGTGCTACCCAGCAGGAAATCGGCCTGGAAACCATTCGCGAAAACGTCGCCGTAGTGCTGCAACACCCGGCGCTGTTCAACGACACCGTGCGCGCCAACCTGACCATGGGCCGCGAACGCAGTGATCAAGCCTGCTGGCAGGCACTGGAAATCGCCCAGCTGGATGCTACCGTCAAGGCATTGCCCATGGGCCTGGACAGTGTGGTGGGGCGTTCCGGGGTGCGGTTTTCCGGTGGGCAGCGTCAGCGCCTGGCGATTGCGCGCATGGTGCTGGCCGAGCCGAAAGTGGTGATCCTCGACGAGGCGACTTCCGCCCTGGACGCCGCCACCGAATACAACCTGCATCAGGCGCTGGCGCGGTTCCTCAGCGGCCGTACTACACTGATTATCGCCCACCGCCTGTCGGCGGTTAAGCAAGCCGACCGAGTGTTAGTGTTCGACGGCGGTCACATTGCAGAGGACGGCGACCATCAACAGCTGATTGCTGACGGTGGGTTGTACGCCAAACTCTACGGGCACTTGCAGCAAGTTCGTTGATTTAGCCTAGGCTGAGCTATCGGAAGCGGTGTTTCGCGTGCGTATCCAGCGGTGCATGTGCAAGGGGCTTCATGAAGCAAAAGCGGACTCTCGGAACGCCACGGCTGTTGGGCATTGTCTGGCCCTTCATCGCCGTTGTGCTGTTCCAGGCATTGTTAGGCTGCGTCAGTCTTTACGTGCTCTCGGCAGTGCGCGGCTACGTGGCAGGTGAAAGTCTGTGGTCCAAGGGCCAGAAAGATGCCATCTATTACCTGACGCTCTACGCCGACAACCGCGACGAAGCCACTTACCTCAAATACCAGCAGGCCATCGCCGTGCCACAGGGCGGGCATGAATTGCGGGTTGCGCTGGACCAATCCACACCAGACCTCAGCGCTGCCCGCTTGGGCATCCTCAAGGGCGGCAACCACCCGGATGACGTTTCCAGCCTGATCTGGCTGTACCTCAACTTTCGCCATTTCAGCTACCTGGAAAAAGCCATCGAGTTATGGACAGTGGGCGATGGTTACCTGGTGCAACTGGATGAGTTGGCCCGCGAGATGCACGGCGCAATCACCCGTGACCACGTCAGCGCCAACGACGTACGCCAGTGGAAAGCACACATTATCGCCATCAACGAAGGTGTGACACCGGCGGCCAAAGCGTTCAGTGATGCCTTGGGCGAAGGCTCGCGGATGATCCTGCGGTTGTTGCTGATCACCAACCTGGCCACTGCCCTCGGCCTGATCGTCCTGGCACTGCTGCGTACCCATAAGTTGCTGACCCAGCGCCACGCGTTTGCCAATGCCCTGCAGCAAGAGAAGGAGCGTGCGCAGATCACGTTGGAGTCGATTGGCGACGGGGTGATCACCACCGACGTCGACGGCGCCATCACCTACATGAACCCGGCGGCTGAGGCGCTGACCCACTGGAATTCGGCCCAGGCCCAAGGCCTGCCCTTGGCTGCGCTGTTCAACCTGTTGGACGACAATGCTCAGCCCGACGGCTTTACGCTCATTGAACATATCGTCAAGGGCCAACTCAGTGGCGGCAGCGAGCATTCCAAAACCATCCAGCGCCTGGACGGCAGCACGGTCTCGGTGACGCTGGTGGGCGCGCCGATCCGCAGTGCCGGCAAGGTCACGGGTGCGGTGCTGGTGTTGCATGACATGACCCAGGAGCGTCAATACATCGCCAACCTGTCCTGGCAGGCGACCCACGACGCCCTGACTGGCCTGGCCAACCGCCGCGAATTCGAATTCCGCCTGGAACAGGTGCTGCATCCCACCGCGCAGCGGCTGGGCGAGCGTCATGCGTTGATGTTCCTCGACTTGGACCAGTTCAAGCTGGTCAACGACACGTGTGGCCACGCGGCCGGCGACGAACTGCTGCGGCATATCTGCGCGCTGCTGCAGTCTGACCTGCGCGAGGGCGACACCCTGGCGCGTCTGGGGGGCGATGAATTCGGCATCCTGCTGGAAAACTGCCCGGCGGCAGTCGCGGAGAAGATCGCCGAGAGCCTGCGCCACACCGTGCAAAGCCTGCACTTTGTATGGAAGGGCCGGCCGTTCATGACCACCGTCAGCATCGGCCTGGTGCACCTGGGCCACACTCCGACCACGCTGGAAACGTCACTGCGCGCCGCCGACATGGCGTGCTACATGGCCAAGGAAAAAGGCCGCAACCGCGTGCAGGTGTACCACGCCGACGACTCGGAACTGTCGCTGCGTTTTGGCGAAATGGCCTGGGTGCAGCGCCTGCACATGGCGTTGGAAGAGAACCGGTTCTGCCTATATGCCCAGGAAATTTCACCGCTGGGGCCTACCGACGGCGGCGATGGGCATATCGAGATCCTGTTGCGCCTGCATGACGAGGCCGGCCGTATCATCCTGCCCGACAGCTTTATCCCGGCGGCCGAACGTTACGGTTTGATGACGTCCCTGGACCGCTGGGTGGTCGAGAATGTGTTCAAGCTCATCAGCCGGTGCATACAGGAGCGGCCGGGACGCCCAATGGCCATGTGTGCGATCAATCTGTCAGGCATCACTATTGGTGATGAAGACTTCCTTGGATTTCTACGTGAGAAGTTTCATACATACAATATTCCGCCGGGCATGATCTGTTTTGAAATAACCGAAACCAGTGCTATTGCAAACTTGGGCAGTGCGATCCGTTTTATTAATGAACTCAAAGCTTTAGGTTGTCAGTTTTCGCTTGATGACTTTTGTGCCGGAATGTCCTCATTCGCCTATCTCAAACATTTACCTGTAGACTTCCTGAAGATCGATGGAAGTTTCGTAAAGGATATGCTGGACGACCCGATTAACCGCGCGATGGTCGAAGTGATAAACCACATCGGCCATGTCATGGGTAAGCGCACAATTGCTGAATTTGTCGAGACACCGCAAATCGAACAGGCATTACTCGAAATTGGTGTGGATTACGCTCAGGGCTACCTGATTGAACGACCGCAATTGTTTACCTTTGATAGCTTGCAGTGTCGACCTGTGCGGCCGCAGCCTCTGTTATTCAAGGCGCCCGGCACATTCCGCTGAAACATTCGCTGGTCTGTACAATCACACTTAAAAAGGAGCCTTAACAGTGATCGACACATTCATCAGAACCGGCCCGCTTATGGAAGCCTCCAGTTACCCTGCCTGGGCTCAGAAACTGATCCTGGACTGTAGCGAGAGCAAGCGCCGCGTTGTCGAACACGAACTGTACCAGCGCATGCGCGACAATACGCTCAGCGCCAAGACCATGCGCCACTACCTGATCGGTGGATGGCCCGTGGTGGAACAGTTTGCCTTGTACATGGCACAGAACCTCACCAAGACCAAATTTGCCCGCCATCCTGGGGAGGACATGGCGCGCCGCTGGCTGATGCGCAATATTCGCGTGGAACTCAATCACGCCGACTATTGGGTGCATTGGGCCCGTGCCCACGGCGTGAGCCTGGAGGAATTGCAGGCCCAGAACGTACCACCGGAACTGCACGCGCTGAGCCATTGGTGCTGGCACACCAGCTCTGCCGACTCGCTGATCGTGGCCATTGCCGCGACCAACTATGCGATCGAGGGTGCCACGGGTGAATGGTCCGCCGTGGTGTGTTCTACCGGCGTCTATTCGGCGGCTTTCCCAGAGGAAGAGCGCAAGCGGGCGATGAAGTGGCTGAAGATGCACGCGCAGTACGATGATGCCCACCCATGGGAAGCCCTGGAAATCATCTGCACCCTGGCCGGGATGAACCCGACCAAGGAACTGCAGACCGAGCTGCGCCAGGCCGTGTGCAAGAGCTACGACTACATGTACCTGTTCCTGGAAAGCTGCATGCGCCTGGAGAAAGAAAAAGCCCCAGCCGTGGTGCGCGAGCGCCAGGTGCGGGTCGCCAGCGAAGCTTGATGAAATGAGAGTGGCGGGGGCTTACCCCGCCATTGCCAGACGGTTGCGACCCTCTCGCTTGGCCACATACAAGGCACTGTCGGCCCGACGCAGCAGGCTTTCGGTAGACTCTGCGGCCAGCAAAGTCGAGCAGCCCAGGCTCACCGTCAATTCGATCCGCGTGTCATCCGCCCAATAATCCTGGGCCTGCGCCGCTTGGCGTAGGCGCTCACCGACCATCGCAGCGGCATCCCGGCCCGTGTTGGACAGCAGGATCAGAAACTCTTCCCCGCCAAACCGGAACACCATATCCACGTTACGCAACTGGCGCTTGATCGCCCCGGCCACGGCGCGCAGTACCTTATCGCCAGCGGTGTGGCCGTAAGTGTCGTTGATGATCTTGAAGTGATCGATGTCGAGCATCAGCAAGGACAGCGGATTGAGGTGCCGGCGTGCCATGTCGACTTCCCGTTGCAGGGTCTGGTCCATGGCTATACGGTTGCCGGTCTCGGTCAGCGGGTCGCGCAAGGCACTGCGGGTGGCGGCGCGGTAGAGCAGGGCGTTACGGATTGGGTAGAGTAAGGTGGTCAGCAGGGATTCGAGCTGGCCGAGCTCTTCTTCCGCCAGGCGCTGGTTGCGACGAAAGATCAGCTCGCCCAGGTGCTCGCCTTCATGGCTCAGGCTATAGCTCACTGAGTGATGCCCGCGATGGCCGAACTCCAGGCGCAAGTCGCTGGCCTGATGGCGGTACTGCAACGCGTCCAGGGGCACCAGGCGTTGGATCTCACGGAAGAACACACCGAGGATGCGCTCCGGCTCCAGGCTGGTTTGTAATTGCAAGCCCAATTGCTGGCGAAGTTGCTCCAGCGTCGTGGGGCGGCGTGGGAGGAGGGATGGCTGACCAAACCCCAGGCGTTGCAATTTGGCACTGTCAAAGTCAATTGCGTTGGTCTGGGTGGGTGTTTTCATAAGCGATCGGCCTCTAAGCACTGGGCTGTCTTACAGGCTCGATGAGAGTGGCGAATGCCAAGCGTCTTACTGTTCCTTCAGTTCCGTAAAACATGAGTAACAGTTTAGACCGCTTTGCACAGGGTTATAACCCCTGGGCGCTGCCGCACGTCTTGTCATCGCTTAACCTGCTTGAATAAGGGTAGAGCGAGATTCATGCCAAATCGCTTAGAACTAATAAAAAGTCATATAAATCAATCGACTGCTTTTATCGCTAAAAGCAGTCGCTGGATGATGACGCCAGTTAATTGGCAACTAAGCGGTGGCCTTACTGTTTCTGCGGATCGAACTGTTTATCGCGAATAAACAACGCCGGTATGACACCGCAGATAAAGTACGCGCCGCCCATCACCAAAAAACCCATGCCGATGGAGCCATGGGACGCCAGGAAGCCGATGGCTGCCGGCGCCACCGCTGCGCCGATACGGCCGATGTTGTACGCACCACCCACCGCCGAACCACGAAACTTGGCCTCAAAGCTTTCGGTCATGTAGGTCGCGTTCACGCCATAGGGAATGCCGTACAGGAAGCCGAACACCACCAGCATCCACAGGATATTCTCGGGGCTTTGGAACAGCACGATCACCGGCAGGAAGATCGCCGTGCCCAGAGCGCCGAACGCGAATACCACGCGTCGACCGAGACGGTCCGCCGCCAGGCCCGCGAGGATCTTGCCGAAGATCATCGCCGCATAAGTGCCGACCATGTAGCTGGTCATCGACTTGAAGTTCATCCCCAGCTCGCTTTCCAGGTACGACGGCATCCAGTTGTTCACGCCGTAGTAACCGAATTGCAAGAAGCCTGCGGTCAGGGCCCAGAGCAGGAACATACGGCTGGCCTTGGGGTCGCTGAAGATCAGCTTGAACATGCCATCGGGCTTTTTCTTCAGGACGTCCTGGCTGCCGTTGGCTTTGTCTTTCGCCCGTTCGGCGCGCGCGGTCAACCAGGCCTGAGGCTCCGGCACCAAGCGTTGCATCAGTACGGCGAGGATCACCGGGATGATGGCCACGTAGAACAGCCAGCGCCAGCCGTGCTCCGGGAGAATCCAACCGGCCAGTAGGGTGGCAACGATGTAGCCCACCGACCAACCCGCCTGCAGGGTGCCGAGCACGGTGGTGCGGTAGCGGGTCGGCACGTATTCGGCCATCAACGTGTTGCACGCCACGTACAGCGCGCCCAGGCCGAGGGAGGCGAAAAACCGGGTGGCCGCAAACTGCCAATAGCTGTGGGTCATGCCCAGGATCGCCGTGCCCACGGAAAACAGCACGATGCTCCACACCACGGTTTTTACCCGCCCGAAACGGTCACAGGCCCAGCCCCCGTAGATACCCCCGATGGCCATGCCGGCCAGGGTGAAGCTGCCCAGGCTGCCGGCTTCGACGCTGGTCAGGCCGAACTCGGCCTTGAGGCTGCTGAGGCTGTAGGACAGCAACATCAGGTCCGCGCCATCGATCAACAGGCCGAGGAAGCAGAAGATGAAAACGACGATCCACAGTTTGCTTTTTGCAGGCGACAACGCGCCCGCCGATGCGGCGACTTCCATAGCGATACCTTGCTTGTAGTTGTTAGGGCATTGGGTATGGTGGTGCGGTGAGGCCTAGCGTTGCGCCGCGCGAATCATGTTGCGGGCAATCACCAGTTGCTGGATTTGCGTGGTGCCTTCATACAGGCGGAACAGGCGCACATCCCGGTAAAAACGTTCGATGGCGTACTCGCTGATATAGCCGGCACCGCCATGGATCTGCACGCAACGGTCAGCGACGCGGCCGCACATCTCGGTGGCGAACATCTTCGAACACGACGCCTCGGTGCCGATGTCCTGGCCTTCGTCGCGCTTGCGGGCGGCGTCGAGCACCATGCAACGCGCGGCGTAGATCTCGGCCTTGCTGTCGGCAAGCATGGCCTGGATCAGCTGGAACTCGGCAATCGGCTGGCCGAATTGCTTGCGCTCGATCGCGTAGTTCAGCGCGTCGTTCAACATGCGCTCGGCAGCGCCCACGCTGACGGCGGCGATGTGCAGGCGGCCTTTGTCGAGGACCTTCATCGCGGTCTTGAAGCCCACGCCTTCCACGCCACCGATCAACTGGCTGGCTGGCACGCGTACGTTGTCGAAAATCACGTCGCTGGTGTGGGCGCCTTGCTGGCCCATCTTGTGGTCGCGTTTGCCCAGGGACAGGCCGGGTGTGTCACGTTCGACGATGAACGCACTGATACCGGCCGAACCACGGATCGCCGGGTCGGTGCGCGCCATCACGGTGAAAATCCCGGCGTGGGGCGCGTTGGTGATAAAGCGCTTGGTGCCGTTGATCACATAGTGGTCGCCATCGCGCACGGCGGTGGTTTTCAGTGAGGCGGCGTCGGAGCCCGAGTCTGGCTCGGTGAGGCAGAACGAGCTGAGCAGCTCGCCGCTGGCCAACAGCGGCAGGTAGTGCTCTTTCTGTGCGTCGGTGCCATCCAGCAGGATGCCGATGGAGCCGATGCCATTGTTGGTGCCGAAGTAGGAACGGAAGGCCGGTGAGGTGCGCCCCAGTTCAAAGGCGATGGTCACCTCTTCTTCCATGGTCAGCCCGAGGCCGCCGTAGGCTTCGGGGATGGTCAGGCCGAACAGGCCCATGTCCTGGAACTGGCTGACGATGTCCGCCGGGATTTCATCTGTCTCGGCGACTTCGTTTTCCCGTGGGATCAGCGCTTCGTCGACGAACTGCGCAATGGCGTCCACCAGGATATGAAGCGTTTGTGCGTCTCGGATCATGTGCATTCCTCAGCGGCCCGTTCGGCGGGCCTGTTATCGTCAATCTGCCGAGGCCATGCACCGGTCCAGCTAGCGGGTGGCGGCCTCGATGTTGTTCACCATGTGCTTGAGGCGTGGGCCGATGTCGTCTTCGAGTTTCTCCCGGGAGAGGTGGAAACTCGGTCCGCCACAGTTGAACGCCAGCAAGCCGTGTTGTGCGTGTCGCAGCGGCACGGCGATGGCGTTGACATCGCGGTGCCACTCACCGATCGACATGCAATAGCCGAAATCGGTGTAGTCCCGGAAGGCGCGTTCCAGCCCCTTGCGGATGCTCGGCCAGTCCTCCAGATGGCGCTGGCGGATATGGTCGAGAATGAACTCCCGCTCGTTTTCCGGCATTGCTGCCAGGCAGGCGCGGCCTGCTGAACTCAAATGCAACGGCAACCGTGTGCCGACCTGGCGGCGCATGGTCATGTTCGCTTCGCCTTGGACCACGTCCAGGTACACCGCGTCGAGGCGGTCCCGAGTGGCCATCGCAACGGCCGCCTGGGCGTACTTGGCCATGGTCTCCATCAACGGATGAGCCACGGCGCGGATCGACAGGTTCGACAACATCGCGTAACCGAAGGCCATCACGCCTACATCCAACTGATACCGGCCTGACTGCGGCAGGTGCTTGAGGTAACCCAAGCGGGTCAGGGTGTGGGTCATGCGGGTGATCGTCGGTTTCGGCAGGCCGGTCTTGCGCGCCAGTTCCTGGTTGCCCAGCACGCTTTCGCTCGGCGTAAAACAGCGCAACAGTTCCAGGCCACGGGCCAGGGCGGTGACGAATTGGCGATCCTTGTCTTCCTCCTCATCGTTGTTCATCGGGTCGATCAACACATGCTCGAAAGCGGAAACTTCTGTGCTGTCCGGCTCGGGGTTTCGACGGCGCATGGTAATCCTCATTTTTTTATAAAATCAACAAAACAAAATAGTATTCCGCACAGCGAAACTAAGCAATCTTTTGCGCCTTGATTTTCAGATGAGATAAAACCCTCTAAAACAGCGAGTTAGTCGATGGTTTGAGCGTTGTCCGCGTTTTTCCGTTTACACCAGCGGGGTCGGTACTTATGCTAATCATCAAATACGGAATGTTATTTCGCACAGCGAAACATGCGCCAATCCAACTAACAAGAACAATGCAGCAGGAGTGAATGTGACCAGCGCCAACTCACCCGTGGTGACCCTCGACATCCATGACAATGGCGTGGCCGTGGTGCGTATCCACCGCCCTGAAGTGAAAAACGCCCTCAATGCCCAGGTGCGTGAAGCTCTCGCCGAGCACTTCCGCACACTGTCCCGACGCCAGGATGTACGCGCCATCGTGCTGACCGGTGGCGAGCAGTTCTTCGTGGCCGGCGCGGATATCAAGGAGTTCGCCAGTGCGGGCGCGATCGATATGTACCGCCGCCACACTGAATACCTGTGGGAAGCCATCAGTCGTTGCCCCAAGCCGGTGATTGCCGCTGTCAACGGTTTTGCCCTGGGCGGTGGCTGCGAGCTGGCGATGCATTGCGACCTGATCGTGGCGGGCGAGTCGGCGCGATTTGCCCAGCCGGAAGTGAAGCTCGGCTTGATGCCCGGTGCGGGCGGCACTCAACGCCTTATCCGCGCGGTGGGTAAATTCCAGGCCATGCGCATTGCGCTCACGGGCTGCATGGTCAGCGCGAAAGAAGCCCTGGCGATGGGCATGCTCAGCGAAATGGTCAGCGACGACCAGACACTGCCCCGCGCCCTGGAACTGGCCGCGCAGATTGCCGCATTGCCGCCGTTGGCGGTGGAGCAGATCAAGGAAGTGATGCTGGCCGGCGCCGACCTGCCGCTGGAAAGCGCCTTGGTACTGGAGCGCAAGGCCTTCCAATTGCTGTTCGATTCCAAGGACCAGAAGGAGGGCGCCGCCGCGTTCTTCGAGAAACGCACACCGCACTACCGGGGGGAATAAGCATGACCGACACCCTGAATACGATGGGATTGGTGGGCACTGGCGTCATGGGCGCCGGTATCGCACAAATCGCGGCCCAGGCCGGTGTGGTGGTGCATCTGTTCGATGCCCGTGAAGGCGCTGCGCAATCGGCGCGGGATAATCTCAGCGGCACCTTTGCCAAGTTGGTGGGCAAGGGCAAGATCAGCCAGGCCGCGATGGAGGCGGCGCTGGCCAACCTGCGGGTTGCCGAGGCGATTGATGACCTGAGCGATTGCGACCTGGTCGTCGAAGCCATCGTGGAAAACCTCGACGCCAAGCGCGGCCTGCTGCAACAGCTGGAAGGCATCGTCAGCCCGACCTGCATCCTCGCCACCAACACCTCTTCGCTGTCTGTCACGGCCATCGCCACCGGTTGCCAGCACCCTGAGCGCGTGGCCGGGCTGCACTTCTTCAACCCGGTGCCGCTGATGCGTGTGGTGGAGGTGATCGACGGCCTGGCCACCGCGCCAAAGGTTGGCGACGCGCTGTTGGCCCTGGCTGCACGCATCGGCCATCGCGGCGTGCGCGCCAAGGACACGCCGGGTTTCATCGTCAACCACGCCGGTCGTGCTTATGGTACTGAAGCGTTGAAGATGCTTGATGAGGGCATCGCCGAGCGCGGTGATATCGATCGCATCCTGCGCGACGGCGCCGGGTTCCGGATGGGGCCGCTGGAGTTGCTGGACCTCACCGGCCTGGATGTGTCCCACCCGGTGATGGAGTCGATCTACAACCAGTTTTATCAGGAACCCCGCTACAAACCGTCGCCCCTGACCCGGCAGATGTTGGTGGCTGGACGCCTTGGACGCAAGACCGGGCATGGGTTCTATCAGTATGAAAACGGCCAGCTCATCAATGGCCCTCAGCCTCAACCCGTACCGACTGTAAACCCGCAACCGCCGGTTTGGATCGCCACGGAAAACAGTGAAGACTACGAGCGCTTGAGCGCCCTGGTGATCAAACTGGGCGCCCATCTGGAACACGCCGCGCAACCTTCGCCTGAAGCGTTGTGCCTGCTGGCCCCGTATGGCCGCGACGCCACCAGCGCCTGCGTGCGCTTCGACACCGACCCCGCGCGCACCCTGAGCATTGACCTGCTGACGGACCTGTCGCGTCATCGCACCTTGATGCAGAACCCACTGACTTCGCCCGCCATGCGCGATGCGGCTCACGCTTTGCTCGCAGCAGACGGTGTGGGCGTCACGGTGATTGGCGACAGCGTTGGCTTCGTGGCCCAGCGCACCTTGGCGATGGTGGTCAACCTGGCCTGTGACATTGCCCAGCAGCGCATCGCCAGCGTCGAGGATATCGACCAGGCCGTGCAACTGGGCCTCGGTTATCTCAAGGGGCCGCTGGCTTGGGGCGATGCCCTTGGGCCTCGGCGGATCCTGACGATTTTGCAGCGCATGAGCGAACTCACCCACGACCCACGTTACCGCCCCAGCCCCTGGTTACGGCGGCGGGCGATGCTGGGTGTTTCCCTGCGCCATGAAGAGCCGACAGCCGGCTGATTTCCCAACCTCACAGGATAAGAACGATGGGTGCATTGACAGGTTTGCGGGTACTGGATTTAAGCCGTGTGTTGGCCGGCCCCTGGTGTGGGCAAGTGTTGGCCGACCTTGGCGCGGAAGTGGTCAAGATCGAACGCCCGAAAAGCGGCGACGACACCCGTGCCTGGGGGCCGCCCTGGATGAAGACCGACACCGGCGAATCTTCCGGCGAAGCTTCTTATTATCAGTCGACCAATCGCGGCAAGTTATCCGTGGCCATCGACATGGCCACTCCCGAAGGTCAGGAGTTGGTACGCGCTTTGGCGGCCAGCTCGGATGTACTGATCGAGAACTATAAGGCCGGCTCCCTGGCCCGTTATGGCCTGGATTACGCGACCCTGGCCGAGATCAATCCACGCCTGGTGTATTGCTCCATCACCGGTTTCGGCCAGACCGGGCCGCGTGCCGAAGAGCCGGGTTACGACTTCATCATCCAGGGCATAGGTGGCTTGATGAGCATTACTGGCGAGCGTGATGATTTGCCGGGCGGCGGCCCGCAAAAAGTTGGCGTGGCGTTTTCCGACTTGATGACCGGCCTGTATTCCACCGTGGCGATCCAGGCTGCATTGCTCAGCCGTGAGCGCACCGGCGTTGGTCAATACATCGATATGGCGTTGTTGGACGTACAAGTCGCCACATTGGCCAACCAGAGCATGAACTACCTCGCGTCGGGCAAGGTGCCGCAGCGTTATGGCAATGCCCACGCCAACATCGTGCCTTACCAGGTGTTCCGCGCCGCCGACCGTGACTTCATCATCGCCTGCGGTAATGACAGCCAGTTCATCGCCCTGTGCCAGAGCATCGGCCTGCCGCACTTGCCGCAGGACCCGCGCTTTTGTCGCAATGCCGACCGCGTGGCCCATCGCGAAGACATCGTCGCGTTGCTCTCGGCGCACTTCCTGGGGCGCAGCGCCGATGAGTGGGTGGCGTGCATCCATGCGTCGAAGGTGCCGGTGGGGGCGATCAACTCGATTGCGCAATCCCTGGAAGAACCCCAGGTGATCGCGCGTAACCTGATGGTGAACATCCCACACCCGCAGAACCCGGACTTTGCCATGGTCGGCAGCCCGATCAAAATGTCCGGCACGCCCGTGGAATATGTGCGTCCGGCGCCGAGGCTGGGGCAGCACACCGACGATATCCTCGGTGAACGGTTGGGCTTGTCGGCGGAGCAACTGGCCCAACTCAAGGCGCGAGGGATCGTCGAGCAGCAGGGTTAGACCAAGGTAGAGCGGTCGATCTGCGCGATGGAGGTGACGCCGGTGAGGGTCATGGCCACGCGCATTTCCTTGGCGAAGATGTCCAGCAGGTTTTCCACACCGTGCTGGCCGTCGGCCGCCAGCGCGTAGGCGGTGGCACGCCCCAGCAGGCAGGCCTTGGCACCCAAGGCCAGCATGCGCACCACGTCCAGCCCGGAGCGGATGCCGGAGTCCACCAAAACCGTGAGATCGTCGCCCACCGCATCGGCAATCGGAGGCAGGGCCTTGGCAGTGGACAGCACGCCATCCAACTGGCGACCGCCATGGTTGGAGACCACGATGCCATCGGCACCGAAACTCACCGCGTCCTTGGCGTCCTGAGGGTCGAGAATACCTTTGATGATCATCGGGCCTTTCCAGAATTCGCGGATCCATTCCAGGTCTTTCCAACTGATGGAGGCGTCGAAATTGTTCGCCAGCCAGCCGATGTAGTCTTCCAGGTGTGTGGGTTTGCCCAGGTATTTGGAGATGTTGCCCAGGTCATGGGGACGGCCCATCAGTCCTACATCGAAGGCCCATTGCGGCTTGGTGACGGCTTGCAGCATGCGCCGCTGTGCTGCGAACGGTCCGGACATGCCCGAGTGGGCATCGCGATAGCGCGCGCCGGGCGTGGGCATATCCACGGTAAACACCAATGTAGTGACGCCCGCGGCTTGCGCGCGCTCCAGCGCATTGCGCATGAAACCACGGTCCTTGAGCACATACAGCTGGAACCAGATCGCCTGCGCGCTCTGCGATGCCACCTCTTCAATCGGGCACACCGACACCGTCGACAGGCAGAACGGAATGCCCTTGTTTGCCGCCGCCTTGGCCGCCTGCACTTCGCCACGTCGCGCGTACATGCCGGTGAGGCCCACCGGGCTGAGTATCACCGGCATGTCCAGCTCCTGGCCGAACAGCGTGGTCTTCAGGCTCAGGTTGTCCACATTGCGCAGGATGCGTTGGCGCAGGCTGATCTCGGCCAGGTCCGAACTGTTCGCACGCAGCGTGTGTTCGGCGTAGGCGCCGCCGTCGATGTAGTCGAACAGGAAGCGCGGCAACTTGCGCTTGGCGGCTGCGCGGTAGTCGGAGGCGGACGAGATGATCATTATTGGAGGGCTCCACAAGGCAAGGTGAAGTCAGGATAGGCAATTCTCTGGCATGATAAAAACAACTTTTATCGCTGGTGGTCAGTCGCCGAAGGAATACTGATGAACCTGAGAACATTGCGTGCCTTTGTCGAAGTGGTGCGCCAGGGTGGTTTTTCCCAGGCCGCCGAGGTGGTGTGCCTGACCCAATCCACCGTGAGCAAGGCGGTCAAGACGTTGGAAGATGAACTGGGCACACCGTTGCTCAACCGCCTGGGCCACCGTAACGAACTCACCGCTGCCGGCGAAATCGCCTACCGACGCGCCTTGGTGCTGCTTGCCGAGCGCAACGACTTGGTGGCCGAGATCAACGACCTGCGCGGTTTAAAGCGTGGCGTGCTGCGTATCGGCCTGCCGCCGGTGGGCTGCGGTGTGCTGTTTGCGACGATGTTTGCGACCTACCGCAACCGCTACCCGGACATCGACATCGAACTCACCGAGTACGGCAGCAAAAAGTTGCGCGAATGCCTGGAAGCGGGGGAGGTCGACCTGGCGGCGCTGCTGCTGCCGGTGGATGAAGACTTCGACTGCCAACCTGTGCGCAATGAGCCGCTGATGGCCGTGCTGCCCATCAGCCACCCTTTGGCCCAGCGCAAGCGCATCGACTTCACTGACCTGGCCGATTCACCGTTCATCCTCTTCGAAGCCGGCTTTGCCCTCAACGCCAAGATCCTCGCTGCCTGCGAGCGCAAAGGCGTCACCCCCAAGGTGACCGCACGCAGCGGGCAGATCGACTTCATCATCGACCTGGTCGCCGCCGGACTGGGTGTGGCCTTCGTGCCACGCATGCTGGCGCACAAACATCAACACGCTGGCATCGCCCTGGTCCCGTTGGATGAACCCCACACCGACTGGCACATCGCCCTGGCCTGGCGCTCGAGCGCCCATCTGCCACCGGCGGCTTTGGCCTGGCTGGAGTTGGCAAGGGAACACGCCGATTCAACCGGTCATCCGGTTTAATCACACCGAATGAAAGGGAGTGCTTGACTTATCCTTTTTAATCAGTAACATACGGCGCATTCCGCGATAGCTCAGTTGGTAGAGCAAGTGACTGTTAATCACTGGGTCCCTGGTTCGAGTCCAGGTCGTGGAGCCAGATAGCGACATAAAAAAAGCCTGCAGAGATGCAGGCTTTTTTTTGCCTTGGATTTCTCCAGGGTGATCAAACCTACAGCGCGGCCAGCATTCAGCCGTCTCTGTATCGATGTTGAAACAAATCCATACATTTAATTGACGCCACTATATCGCCACCCTATGATCGCCGCTCATTGATGGCTCTGTGCCATATAGAGGGATCTATTGATGTGGCGTTTGTTACGCCGGACCGGGCTCGGCCTGCTGTCCGCTTTTTTTTGCCTGAGCGCAGCCGGATTGGCTCAAGCCGCCACCCCGCAGAACACGCCGGGCATCACCGATCTGATTCGTGACCGTCAGGACCGTTTGCTCGAAGAGCAGCAGCGTCGTCTCGAAGAACTCAAGGACTTGCCGGGCAAAGCAGCCGCGCCTGCCAAGCCAACAGCGCCCGTCGACACCCGCTGCTTTCCCATCAAGACTCTCGAAGTTTCCGGTGCCGACGCGCTCTCTGAACGCGAACGCCAAGCGCTGATCCAGCCCTACATTGGCCAGTGCCTGGGCGTGCCGCAACTCAATGAGGTGCTCAAGGTCATCACTGACCGCTACCTGGCCAAAGGGCTGGTTACCAGTCGTGCCTACTTGCTCCAACAGGACCTCTCCAGTGGCGTGCTCAAGATCCAAGTAGTCGAAGGCCGGCTGGAAGAGTTGAAGGGCGCGCAGGGCAGCGGCATCACCGACCGCCAACTCGGGATGAGCTTTCCAGGTAAACCGGGTGAATTGCTTAACCTGCGCGAAATTGAGCAGATGGTCGATCAGTTGAACCGCCTGCCGTCGAATCAGGCTCAGATGGAGTTGGCGCCGGGTAAAGAAGTGGGCGGCAGCGATGTACTGGTTAAAAACACCCCGCAAAAGCCCTGGCGCGTTGGGCTGTCACGCCATAACGGCGGTCAGCGCAGCACTGGTGAGCAGCAATGGGGCGCCAGTCTCGATTGGGATAACCCGCTTGGCCTTGCCGACCAGCTTTCCCTGCGTGGCGGTCATGATGCCGTCAGCGACCACCAGAAAACCTCGCGTAACTCGATGCTCAATTACAACCTGCCGTTTGGCTGGTGGAACCTCAATTACAGCTACAGCGAGTCCGAATACCGCTCCCTGGCCCAGGCCAACAACTTCAACTTCAAGCAGTCGGGCGACAGCCAGAGCCACCAGTTGCGCCTGGAGCGAGTCATTCACCGTGACGCGCTGAGCAAAACCTCCCTCAGCACTGGCGTGGCTTACCTGCGTACCAATAATTTCATTGAAGACAGCAAGCTGGTCCTGAGCAGCAACCGTCTCAGCGAAGCGCAGTTCGGCATCAACCACGGTCGGCGCATTGGCGAGTCATTCCTTAACATCGACCTGGGCATGCAGGACGGCATTGGCGCCTTCGACGCCCAGGCCAATCACAACCCACGGCCGGGTCAGGCTGATGCGCGCTACCGCAAATACACCGCAACCGTGAGCTACCTGTACCCGTTCAAGCTGTGGGGCGAGTCGTTGAGCTTCAGCAGCCTGATGACCGGCCAGCGCAGTGAGGACGTGCTGTTCAGCCCCCAGCGCATAAGCCTGGGCGGGCAGTCATCGATTCGTGGTTATAAGGATCAGATGCTCTCCGGCGACAGCGGCGGCTATTGGCGCAACGACCTGCGCTGGAGCCGCCCGGTGACCTGGGCCTGGCTGCAACCCGTGCTGGCCGAATACGGCACCAGCCTCGGCTACGACCAGGGCGTGATCCGCCATGGTCGCTACAACGCCGAGCAGCATGGGCGCATGAGCAGCAATTCCCTGGAACTGTTTGCACGCGGCAAGAACGTCGCGGCCACGGTGACCTTTGCACACTCTTTGGAACGACCGGGCCCGATCACGGAACGTGAAGCGCCGATCTATTTCCGCATGGATTTCTTCCTTTAAATTTTTACCGCCCTTTGGGCATCGAGACATGACATGGATGTTCGCCAGTTCGCCTACCTTGCGCGCCAGCCTTCTGCAGCCGTAAAAAACCGGTCCACCTTCCTGGGCTTGCCCAAGCGCGGGTTGGCATTGGTACTGGCCAACGCCATGTTCTGGCAGCCGCTGCTGGCTCAGGCGGACGGGATTGCAGTGAGCGGGCCGGGTACCACGCTCGGACAAGCGGGCAACGGCGTACCGATCGTGAATATTGCCGCGCCGAACGCGAATGGGCTGTCGCATAACCAATTCCACGACTACAACGTCGGTGCCAACGGGGTCATCCTCAACAATGCCACCGACCGCACCCAGGCCACCCAGCTCGGCGGAATTATCGTCGGCAACCCAAATTTCCATGGCAGCGCCGCCAGCGTCATTCTCAATGAGGTGAATGGCGGCAGCCCCAGCCAACTGCGTGGCTACACTGAAGTGGCGGGGCGGTCGGCCCATGTGATCGTGGCCAACCCTTACGGCATCAGCTGCAACGGCTGCGGCTTTATCAACACTCCACAAGCCACACTCACCACGGGCAAGGCGGTCATCGAAAACGGCCAGATCAGCCGCTATCAGGTGGACAAGGGCAACGTGTCCATTGAAGGCACCGGCCTCAACGCCAGCAACGTCGACCAGTTCGAAATCATCACCCGCGCCACCACCATCAATGCACAAATCCAGGCGAAGAAACTCACCATCGTGGCGGGGCGCAACGATGTGGATGCGCGCACGTTGAACGCCACGGCGCGTGCAGCGGACGGCAGCAAGGCGCCGGACCTGGCGATTGACTCGTCGGCGTTGGGCGGCATGTACGTGGGGGCGGTGAAGCTGGTTGGGACCGAAGCAGGCGTCGGCGTAAAGCTGTCCGGGGATATGGTTGCCGGTGGTGATATCCAGATTGACGCTGCGGGTAACGTGGTCATGGGCCAAACCTCAGCCGGTACGGCAGTGGTGGTCAAAGCGGCCAGCGTAGAGGCCAAAGGCGCAGTGTATGCCGGGACCGACTTGTCGGTGAGTACCCAAGGCGCACTGACCAATCAGCAAACCCTGGCAGCCAAGGACAGCATCACGCTGGATGCCGCTGGGCGGTTGACCAATAACGGGATTATCGAAGCGGGCGTCAATGCAGATAGCACCCGCAATGCCCAAGGCGATGTGCGCTTAAAAGCTCACAGCATCGACAACACTGGCAAGACGGTGATCGCCAGCCGTGACTTGACCATCAACACGGGCGAGCTGGCCAATCAGGGCGGCACCCTGAGTGCCCAACGGGCAGCCCAACTGACCGCCACCCAACTCGATAACCAAAACCAAGGCCGCATTCTCAGCGCAGGCAACCTCAGAATCAACGCGGATCAACTGCTTAACAGCCAACGCGGATTGGTCACCAGCACCGGCAACCTGACGGCGGGTATCGGGCAATTGATCAACCGCAGCGGCGAGCTGTCGAGCCAGGCGCAGGTCACGCTGCAATTGGTAGCGTTGGATAACGTGGCAGGCCTGGTGTCGGCCGGGCAGTCGTTGAGCCTCAACGCATCAGGTTTGATCAATAACCAGGGCGGCCGAATTGCTGCGCGTCAGACAGTACAGATCAATAGTGGCGCCCTCGACAACAGCCAAAAAGGCTCGCTTACCAGCCAAGACTCACTGACGCTGAACCTCAACCAAGGGCATTGGGATAACCGCAACGGCCAGATCAACGCCAGCGGTCAGTTGACCCTTGATAACCTCAATACGGTCGATAACCGCCAAGGGGAAATCTCCAGCGCGCGGTCATTCCTCTTGGCCGCCAACCGCCTCGATAACGGCGCGGGTAAAGTGCTCAGCGACCAAGATCTGACCCTGCGTATCGCCGGCGCGATGAACAATGCGTTGGGCCTGGTTTCGGCGTCAAACCTCGACATCAACGCCGCCAACCTGAACAACCAGGGCGGCAAGCTCAGCGCACGTAATCGTCTGACGGCGAATACCGCAGGCCTGCTGGACAATCGCAGCGGCGAGCTTCTGGCCACCGACCTCGCGTCCACCACGGGTGAACTGAACAACGACCGCGGCCGCCTGCAAGGTGATCGCGCCCTGGTGCTCAACAGCGGTGTGGTGTCCAACCAGCGCGGGACATTGGCGGCAGGTGCAACCGCTACTCTCAATGCATCCCGCCTGGACAACAGCGCAGGCACGCTCACCAGCGACGGCGCGTTGGTCGCGGCGATCACCGGGCAATTGCTCAACCAGACCGGTCTGTTTGCCGCCAAAGGTGATGCACGCCTCAACCTGGGTCGCCTTGATAACCAACAAGGCACGCTTGTCGCCCATAACCTCACTGTGCAATCGAGTGGCCCGCTGAATAACCAGCGTGGCACCTTGCGCGGTGACGGCGCATTCAACTTGAACGCCGGCCAAGTGGATAACAGTGAGGGCGGCCGCATCAGCGCGGGCCAAATGCTGAATGCTGGCGTCAGTGGTCTGGATCAGCACAACGATGGTCGATTCTTCGGCCAGGGGGATGTGCGCCTCAATCTTAATAACGGTCATTTGAATAACCAGGGTGGCACGATCAGCGCCCCTGGCCAATTACTGCTGAGCAACCTCGCCAGCGTCGATAACCAGGGCGGCGAAATTTCCAGCACCCAGGCGTTCACCCTGGCCGCGGACACCCTGAATAACCACCACGCCAAGCTCCTCAGCGAGCAGGGTTTGACCGTGCGCATCGCCCACGCACTCGATAACACGCAAGGCTTGATCTCGGCTAAAACCCTGGATGTGCGCGCCGCCGGCCTGGCTAACCAAGGTGGCACGCTCAGCGCCGGCGATGGCTTGATCGCGCAGATCGACGGAGCATTGGATAACCGCAGTGGCAAGCTGTTGGCGCGCACGGCATCGGTCAGCAGTACGTCGCTGGATAACCGCGAGGGCCTGCTGCAAGGCGACGCGATGCTCTCGCTCAACAGCGTGGGCCTGATCGACAATCGCCAGGGCACGCTGTTCGCCGGGCAGGCGATGGACATCACCGCGACGCGCTTGGACAACAGTGGCGGGAAGCTGACCAGCGACGGTCGCCTTACCGCGTTGATCAGCGCGCACTTGCTGAACCAGGCCGGACTGTTCAGCGCAACCGGCCCATTGCGGGTGAGCACGGCAAGCCTGGACAACAGCGCCAAAGGCAATATCCACAGCCAGGCGGGTGTCGACCTGGACCTGAACCACGGTCACCTGAATAACCAAGGCGGTTTGATTCATGCGCCGGGTGCATTGCTACTGAGCAATTTAAGCAGTGTCGATAACCAGGGCGGGGAAATTTCCAGTGCCCAGGCCCTGGTGTTTACCGCCGGCAGCCTCGACAACCGGGGCGGCAAGTTGCTCAGCGAGCAAGGGCTTGTGGTGCGCGTTGCCAACGCGCTGGACAACACCAAAGGCTTGGTCGCCGCCACGGGGTTGGACCTGCACGCAAACAGCCTGGTTAACGCCGAAGGCAAGCTCAAAGTCCGCGATGATCTGACGCTGTCCGTCGACACGGCCCTGGACAATCGCCACGGTGAAATCATCGGTGCTACCACCACCTTGAGCAGTATGAGCCTGGATAACAGCCAAGGGCTGTTGCAAGGGGACCGGTTACTTGACGTCACCACCCGTGGTATCGCGATCAACCGTGGCGGCCGTTTTGTCAGCGGTCAGCAGGCGGACCTGGCGATGGGTCAATTCGATAACCGTGGCGGCAGCGTAACGGCAGCCGGGCCGATGCAGGTAAGCGGCACGCAACTGGATAACCGCGAGGGTGGCTTGCTCAATGCACGCCAGTCGCTGGTGATGAAAGTTGATCGCCTGAACAACCAAGGCGGCGAAGTGTCCAGCCTCTCCGACCTGTCGTTTAACGGCAGGCAGTTCGACAACAGCCTCAAAGGTCGCCTTCTGGCGAACGGCGCACTGAGTCTGGAACTCGACCAACTGAACAACCAGCAAGGCTCCGTGCGCAGTGACAAGCGTCTGACCCTGCAAACAGCCACACTGAACAACGATGGCGGCCGCCTCAGCAGCGGCGCGGCGTTGAATCTGACCGCCAACGGCGTTCTGAGCAACCGCAACGGCGAACTGCTTAGCGCGATGGCGTTGGCCGTGAGCAGCGCCAGTATCGACAACAGCGGCGGCAAAATAATCGGCGACGGCGCTGTGCGCATCACGACCGGTGCATTGAATAACCAGAGCGGCGGGCGCCTCACCAGTGCCGATCTCCTGGAGCTGACGGCAGGGCAGGTGGATAACCGTTTTGACGGCCATATCGCCAGTAACAAGGCACTGACCGCCAGCCTCACCGGCCTGGATCAGCGCAACGGTGGCCAGCTCTACAGCACCAGCGATTTAAGCCTGGACATGAACCTCGGCGCGCTCAATAACGCCGGTGGCCTGATCCACGCGCCGGGGCAATTGCTGTTGAAAAACCTCGCCTCCGTCGCCAACCAGCACGGCGAGATTTCCAGCGAGCGTAGCTTCGTCCTGGCCGCGCAAAGTCTGGATAACAGCGACGGCCATGTGCTCAGCGATCAGGCGCTGACCCTCAAAGTCGACCAAGCGCTGATCAACCTCAAGGGCGTCATTGCTGCGGCAGGCCTGACTGCTCAAGCAGAACGGCTGGATAACACCAGCGGCGTATTCAGCAGTTCCAAAGACCTCGCGTTAACGTTGGGCGCCGACCTGCTTAACGACGACGGCGAAGTTTCCAGCAGCGGCGCCACAGTGGTCAACGCGATGACCCTGAACAACCGCAACGACGGTCATGTGATGGGCGACATCAGCCTCGACCTGACCACCACCGGCGCGCTGTCCAACCAAGGCGGCACCTTGGGCGCCGGCCAGCGTTTGAACGTGACCGCGGCCAGCCTGGATAACAGCCAGTCCGGCAGCCTGGCGACCGATGGCAGCCTGACGGTGAAGGTCGACGGCCTGCTTGATAACCAAGCCAAAGGCGCTTTGCTCGCCAAAGGCGTGATGGACATCCAGGCGGGGAGTGTGGATAACCGCGCCGGTCGCCTGTCCGGACAGAACCTGCTGACGCTACGCAGCAATAGCTTGGACAACCGTGGCGGCGCGGTGCGCGCCAATCAGGGCCTAAACCTGCGCGTCGGCCAACTCGACAACCGCGAAGGCGTGCTTAACAGCAAGCAGGCGCTGGCACTTGCCGGCCAGTCTTTGAACAACCAGAACGGCCTGACCAGCGCGATGGGCCCGGTACGCCTGACCCTCGATACCGTCGAAAACGCCAAGGGGCGCATCGCCAGCCAGGATGATCTGGACGCCACGGTTGGTGTGCTCAATCAGCAGGGCGGTCAGTGGGTCGCCCAGGGCAATCTGAGCCTCAACGCTGACACCTTGGATAACCAAAACGGCGGCCTGCTCGCCGCGACAAAAGTGCTGAAACTCAAGGTCGGCAGCACCGACAACCGCAGCGGGGAAATCTCCAGCCAGCAGAACATCGAGTTCAGCGGCACGCGTCTGAATAACAGCGGCGGCAAGTTGTTGGCCGGTACTGGGCTGGAATTGGCGATGGCCGAGGTGATCAATCAGGCCAAAGGTTTGATCTTTGCCCAGGACGCCCGGCTTACCGGCACTGCTGTAGATAACACCGATGGCACTGTTGGCGCTCAGCGTGCTTTGGCACTTCAACTGAAGGCAGGCCTGGACAACACAGGTGGCAAGCTCACCAGCGAAGGCTCGATGGAGTTGGCAGGCCAGCGCATCGACAACACCCGCGGCAAGATTTCCAGCGCAGGACCGCTGACCCTTGCGAGCGCAGCGGCGCTAATCAACCAAGGTGGCACCGTCGAAAGCGGCCAAAACCTCACAGTGACCAGTACCAGCCTGGAGAACACTAACGGCCTGCTCAAAAGCCAAGGTCTGGCCACGGTCAACACCGGACTGTTCACCAACGGCATCGACGGCCGCGTGATCAGCGCCGACAAGCTCGACCTCAGCGCCACCCAGCTCAACAATAGCGGGCATATCGGCAGCGTCGGCGCCATGAATGCCAGCCTCACCGGCCTGACGCAATGGGGCGGCGCCGAACTGGTCAGCACCACGCAACTCAACCTTGACCTGCACAACGGTGAACTGGTCAACGCAGGGGTGATCAACGCACCCCTGCTGACACTCGACAACCTCGCCACTATCAACAACCAGCACGGCGAAATCTCTAGCCAAAACGCCTTCACCCTGGTCGCAAAAAACCTGGATAACAGCAACGGCAAACTGATCAGCAACCAGGCACTGACCCTGCGCGTCGACCAACTGCTGGCCAACCTCAAAGGCCATATCAACGCCGCCAGCCTCGATGCCCGCAGCACTCGCCTGGACAACACCGAAGGCCTGCTCAGTGGGCGTGGCGATGTCACCCTCAGCGCCAGCGGATGGTTCGATAACCAACGCGGCAGCGTGATCGCCGACGGTGCCTTGTTGCTGACCAGCGCAGCGCTGGACAACCGCAATGGCGAGATCGCGGGCAAGGCGCTTGCGACGATCAACGCCAGCAAACTCGACAACCAGAACGGCAAACTGATCAGCACCGACGCCCTCAACCTGAGCGGCGCAAATCTCGATAACCGCAACGGTCTGGTAGGCGCCACAAAAGCGCTGAAACTCGACGTGGCGACTGTCGACAACCGCACCGGTGAACTGACCAGCAACGCCGACGTCAGCGTCATCGGCCAACAACTCAACAACAGCGACAAGGGCATGGTGTTCGCAGGCGGGACGTTGAACCTCGCCGTTGATCAACTCATCAACCGCACCCTCGGCGAACTCAACGGCCAACGCTTGATCCTGACCGGCACATCGCTGGATAACAACGGCGGCAAGCTGCTCAGCCAAGAGTCGCTGAAGCTGGACCTCGCAGGCGACTTCGATAACAGCCAGGGCGTACTTGGCAGCGAAGATGCGTTGGCCGTCAAAGCCCGCAGCCTGAACAACAGCAAGGGCAGCCTGTCCAGCGCCAATGGTTTGACCGTCGCGGTCACCGACAGCCTTAACAACAGCGAAGGTAAATTGCTCACCGACGGCGGCCTGACACTGCAAAGCGCCAATCTTGGCAACAGGCAAGGCGTCATCAGCGGCAAAGGCCCTGTCGCCATCACCACGGGCGAGCTGAACAACCAAACCGGCCGTCTCAACAGCGGCGACACCCTGGCCCTGACCACCGCACAGTTGAACAATGGCGGCAGCATCGGCAGCGCCAAGGCACTGACCGCCAGCGTCACGGGTTTGGATCAGCAGGGCGGCAAGCTGTTCAGCAACGCGGGTTTGAGTCTGGACCTGAACAACGGCCAACTGAACAACAGAGGCGGATTGATCAACGCTATTGGCCCGCTGGCGCTCAACAACCTCAACAGTGTCAATAATCAGGACGGTGAAATCTCCAGCGCCCAAGCCTTCACCTTGGCCGCGCAAAGTCTGGATAACAGCAACGGCAAGCTGCTGAGTAACCAGGCCCTGACCCTGCGCGTCAATCAAGCCCTGGCGAACTTGAAAGGCCTGATCGGCGCCGCCAGCCTCGACGCTCACGCAGGCTCCGTCGACAACCGTGGCGGCACGCTCAATAGCCGCAGCGACTTGCAACTGACCAGCGATGGCCTGCTGAACAACCAGGACCAAGGCTTGATCAGTGCCAAGCAATCCCTGAACCTCAACGCTGCCAGCCTCCACACGGGCAACGGCGGCGAAGTCTCGGCCAAAGGCGTGTTGACCGCAAACCTCAACGCTTTGGCGCTGGCGGGCGGTCGCGTCGTGGGCGAGCAGGGGATGACCCTGGACCTCAACAACAGCGACTTGGACAACCGCAACGGCCTGCTGCTGACTAACGGCCCGCTGACCCTGAAAAACCTGCGTGACCTGAATAACCAGGGCGGCGAAATCTCCAGCCAGCAAAGCTTCGCCCTGACGGCGCGCAACCTGGACAACAGCGCCGGCAAGCTGATCAGCAGCCAAGTGCTGACCGTCAACGCGTCCACGATGAACAACTCCGCAAGAGGCCTGCTGTCCGGCTGGCAAGGTCTGAACGTCAGGGGTGACAACCTAGACAACCGTGACAACGGCACGCTCTCCAGCCGTAGCGGTGCAATTGATGTGCGCCTGAGCGGCGCGTTGCAGAACAACAACGAAGGCGCGCTGGTTAGCCAAGGCCGTTTGGGCGTCAGTGCCGCCAGCCTGGATAACGGTGGCAAAGGCGTACTGTCCAGTGGCGACGGGCAAACGCTCAACGTGGCCGGTGCGTTGACCAACGTCGATGGCGGTTTGATAGAAAGTGGCACCACGCTGGATCTGCAGGCGGCAACGCTGACCAACCAAAGCACGATCAACGCCCAACAAGCGATGACCGTCACCGGCACCGACCTGAACAACAACGGCGGTACATTGGCCACCAACGGCCGCCTGACCCTCAACCTGCTCGGCACCCTCAACAACAGCGGCGGCAGCATTGCCAGTTCCGGCCCATTGCTGCTGCAACGGGCGATGCAGGTCAACAACGACGCCAAGGGCAAAATCATCAGCCAAAGTCTGTTGACGCTGTTCAGCGGTGGCCTGAACAACAGTGGCAGCGGCACCCTCGCTGGTAAAGACCGCGTAGCGATCACCAGCACCGGTATCGTGCAGAACAACAGCGACGGTCTGATCTACAGCCAGGACGCCGATGTGCAGTTGACCGCGGTGGGATTGAACAACGCCAAAGGCAAGGTGCAGGGCCAGACCGGCCTGGGCCTGAACATCAGCGGCGACCTCAATAACCAAGGCGGCACGCTCCAGGCCCATCGCCTTGACCTGAATGCCAACCGCCTCGACAACCAGAGCGGCTTCATCGCTGCGCAGACCGGCGATGCAGTGGTCAACGCCAACTACTTCGCCAATGCCAATGGCGGGGTGTATGCCACCGGCTCGATGCGAGTCAGTGGTGTGCAACTGGACAACAGCGCCGGGCAGATTGCAGGTCGTGCTGTTGAGCTGAGCGCCAGTGGCGCGCTGATCAACCGCAGCGGCGTGATTGAAAGCGACAATACCCTGAGCGTGACGGGCGGCAGCGTCGACAACCAAGGCGGGCAACTGCGCGCGCTGGGCCGCAGCGGCAAAACCAACTTCCAGCTCGGCGGTGCATTCGATAACCGTAATGGTCGACTGGAAACCTCCAACGCTGACCTGACCCTGAATGCCGGCGGCTTCCTGAACCAAGGCGGGAGCCTGTTGCACGGCGGCACTGGCACTTTTGATATCGCCACCGCCAACCTGATCAATGCCGGCGGCAACCTGGTGACGCGTGGCGGCCTGACCCTGGCCGCAGATAGCTGGACCAACAGCAGCGTGATCCAGGCCGGGCGCTTGACGGTCAACGTCAATACCCTGAACCAGACCGCCAGCGGCCAGTTACTCGCCTCCGACAGCCTGACGGGCAACGGCGGCAACTGGAACAACGACGGCCTGATCGCCAGTGACGGCACGGCCAATCTGACGCTGGCCGGCAGCTACGGCGGTAACGGGCGCTATAGCAGCCTGGGTAACCTGGGCCTGAGCGCCGCGCAGATCACCGTGAATGAAACCGCCAGCGTGGCAGGCGGTGGCGCTTCCCAACTGACCACCGGGGGCCAACTGCTCAACCGTGGGCGTTTGACCTCCAGCGGCGACTTGCGCATCAACGCTGGCAGCATTGTGAACACCGGCACGTTGGGGGCTTCACAGAACCTGGTACTGACGGCACAGAGCCTGCTCAACGATCATGCAGCAAGCGGTGTCGGCGCACGCGCATTCCTGTTCAGCGGCCAGGACTCGACCTTCAACCTGGGCAGCCTGACCAACAACTATTCGGACATCTACAGCCTGGGCAACCTCACGGTAGCGGGTGTAGCCGGTGGAACCCAGGCGCAGAGCCTGCGTAACGTTTCCGCCAGCATCGAGAGCATGGGCGACCTCAGAATCGCGGCCAATGACGTGGTCAACGAGCGTGAGAAATTCAAGCTCAACCAGCAGCTGACGTCCGTGGGCGTGGGCATTCGGTGCACCCAGCATTGCAGCGGCGGTTGGAGTGACCGGCGCCCTGCGGTGACCTTGAGCCGTACCGTGTCGAGTGTGCTTGAAATCGACTCGCCTTCGGCCACCCTCAGCGCCGGGCGCAACATGGTGGTTACCGGGCAGAACTTCACCAACCGCTACAGCGTGGTGTCGGCCGCCAATGACCTATCGATTACTGGCGAAAACATCCTTAACCAGGCAGCCACCGGTGGTTCCGGTTCCCAGAGCCAGGAATACAGCGGCATTACCAAAATCTCCAAAGGCCAGTACAACCAGATGGTCGCCGCGGTGCAGGCCTATAACCGCGCGCACCCGCAGGGCTCGCCAGTGGATGAGGCGGCGTTTGCGGCCTTGATGGCGCGGTTCAGTCCGTCGCTGTTTCCCGGTATCAACCAGCCCATCGCCGTACAAGGCGGCACCCAAGTGGTGGCCCCGGCGATTATTCAGGCCGGTGGCAACGCTGCGCTCACCGCCAGTAAAAGCATCAACAACATCAACGTGATCAAGACTGCGCTGGGGGTGGGTGGGCGTACGCTGGACACCGGCGTAGGCGCCAATAAAACCCAGGTGGTGGTGCTCAATGCACAGTTGCCACCTGACCTTGCCCAACAGCAGGTCAACCCCCTGACCCTGCCGGGCTTCGGTTTGCCCAGCGGGCAGAACGGGTTGTTTCGTTTAAGTGGTCAAAGCGGCACCACCGGGCAGACGGGCACTGTTAATCAGAATTGGACGCTGGGCAGCGCCAGCCTTGATCCGAGCCAGCGCCAGCAAGCGCTGCCATCCACCCATGGCCGCGTGATTCAAGTCGGCGAGGCGGCGCAAGTCGCCACCAGCACGCGTCAGGTCGCCGTGGCTGCCCGTGAAACGGGTTTGCTTAATGCGGTCGCCAGTGCCATCGATACCGGCGGTGTAGGTAGCGCCGATGTGCAAACCCGGCTACCGGGGCGCACCAACGGTGCCGACATCACCCGCGTTGACGGCATTGACGCGCGCAATCCCGCTGATGTTTCCCAGCCTGCGGTCGATGGTTCGCGGCCGGGCATCGGCCTGCCTGCCGTCACCCCTGGCGATAGGGTTGTGCATACGTCACCAGGCGGGGCTCTCCCTGATCTGAGTGTGCCGGGCTTGTCGACCATCACGCGCAGTACCGACGTTGCGGCGATCGCTGCGCCGCAGACCCAACTGCCGGGCCTTACCCCGGCTGCTCAGGACGTACTCGCTGGCGGTCACGTACAACCACCCGTCGTCAGCCAGCCCACGGCATTGGCCGGCCAAACCATCAGCCGCGTCCAGGGCCTGCCGGACAGCCGTGCCGTCTCGCAGCCGCACAAATACCTGATCGAGACCAACCCGGTACTCACCGACCTCAAGCAATTCATGAGCTCGGACTACCTGCTGCAAGGCCTGGGCTACAACCCAGACACAAGCTGGAAGCGCCTGGGCGATGGCCTGTACGAACAACGTCTGGTTCAGCAGGCCGTGCAAGCGCGCACCGGCCAACGCTTTATCGACGGCCAGACCACCGACGAAAAACTGTTCAAGTACCTGATGGACAACGCCATCAGCAGCAAGCAGCAACTGAACCTGTCGATGGGCGTCAGCCTCACCTCGCAACAGGTCGCGGCCCTGACGCATGACATCGTGTGGCTGGAAGAGCACGAAGTGAACGGTGAAAAAGTCCTGGTGCCGGTGCTGTACCTGGCCCAGGCCAATAACCGTCTTGCCCCCACCGGAGCCTTGATCGCCGGTAACGACCTGAACCTGATCGCCGGTGAAAACCTGGTCAACGCCGGCACCCTGCGCGCCACCAACAACCTGTCGGCCAAGGCCGCCAATGATGTGACCAACAGCGGGCTGATCGAAGCAGGCAACCGCCTTGACCTGTTGGCGGGCAACAACATCGTCAACAAAGCGGGGGGCATCATCAAAGGGCGCGATGTGACGCTGACCGCCATCAATGGCGATGTAATCAACGAGCGCAGCGTGACCGGTTGGGATGACAAAGGGGCAGGGTATTCGCAGCATCGCGATTATGTGGATAGCGCTGCGCGGGTTGAGGCGGCGAATGATCTGGGCATCAGCGCCGGGCGAGACTTTGCCAGTGTCGGTGGTGGTCTGCAAAGCGGTCGCGACATGACCATTGTCGCTGGGCGCGATGCCAGCTTGGTCGCCGCCGAAGAACGCAATGCGATGGATATGGGCAAGCGCTTGCAAACCAGCAGCGCCACACAACACGGCTCCGATGTGGATGCCGGGCGCGATGTGAATGTCAAGGCGGGACGAGACATCGCAGCGATCGCCAGTCAGATCGATGCCAAGCGCGACATCAACATGAGTGCCGGTGGTGATTTGATTCTGGCTTCGGCTGCAGATGAGGAACATTCCTCCCGCAAAAGCAAAAAGGAGAAACGTCAGGAAGATCATGTCAGTCAGGTTTCGACCGCGCTGAGTGCGGGTGGGGATGTATCGCTGGGTGCGGGTAAGGATCTGGCGATGATTGCCAGTCGGATCACTGCGGGGGACGAAGCATATCTGGTTGCTGGCGGTAAATTGGCGCTGCTGTCGGCAGAAGACAGCGATTATTCGCTGTATGACATGAAGAAGAAGGGGAGTTGGGGCACCAAGAAAACCCAGCGTGACGAGGTGACTAAAGTCACCAACATCGGCAGTGAAATAAAAACCGGTGGCGACCTTACGATTCAGAGCCAGGGTGATCAGAAGTACCAGGCAGCCAAGTTGGAAAGTGGCAATGATCTGACCATTGCCAGTGGCGGTAGCGTGACGTTTGAGGGTGTTAAAGATCTTCATCAGGAAAGCCACGAGAAGTCCAATAACAATGCTTTTTGGGTGTCATCCAAAGGCAAAGGCAATACCGACGAAACCGTGCGTCAAACGCAAATGGCTGCCGCAGGCGCCATTGCGATCAAAGCGGTGGATGGTTTGAAAATTGATGTAACGCAGGTCAATCAGCAAACCGTTAGTCAGTCCATTGATGCAATGGTCAAAGCTGACCCGCAATTGGCATGGATAAAGGACGCAGAAAGGCGTGGCGATGTAGATTGGCATCAAGTTAAGGAAATTCACGAGAGCTTCAAATACAGCAACTCCGGGCTTGGTCCTGCATCGCAGATCATTATCGCGATCGTGATGGCTGCGGTCGTTGGGCCCATGGCTGCGGCTGCGGCGGGTGGTGGTGTCACGGGGGCGGCGGTGGGGGCTGTTGCTTCAAGTGCTGCGACTAATGCAAGCGTCAGCGTTGTCAATAATCGTGGCAATCTGGGGGCAGTATTCAAGGACGTCACCTCATCGGATGCGATGAAGGGCTACGTGATATCGGGCGTGACGGCAGGCCTGACGAAAGGGCTTTTCGATGGTTGGACAGGCACGCAGACCAATCTAAACACAGGGGCGGTTATCAGTTCGCCAGCCCTCAACACCTGGACCGGCGTTGGACAGTTTGCGGCGAACCAAGCCTTGCAGAACGGTACGTCGACTCTGCTGAGCAAAGCGCTCGGACAAGGTGGTGATTTTGGTGATGCACTCAAAGGCGCATTGTTCAATACATTGGCTGCAGCAAGTTTTAATGCCATTGGCGACTACACCCATGGGGTACTGACGGAAGGCTACCCTCCTAAAATTGTGGTTCATGCAATGGTGGGTGGCTTGCTCTCGAAGGCCACAGGTGGGGACTTCAGAACGGGGGCTTTGGCAGCCGGGATCAACGAAGCTCTAGTCGTTCATCTGGACTCTTTGGTTAAAGGCGATAAGACCTTGTTGTCCATGAGCTCACAGATTGTGGGAGTGCTGGCAGCGGCTTCGCAGAAGGATGCTGATGCGAAGTCGATCGAGAAGGGTGGCTGGGTAGCTAAAAATGCTACGGAGTATAACTACCTGGGCGATCATCAAAAGGCTCAGAGAGAGAAAGAGCTGGCAGAAAGCAGTGACTCGTTGGATCGGCTCAGGATCAATACGAAGTGGGAATTGATCGATGCTGGGCAGGACGCCAGCTTTGCGGGTGGGGCAGTGGTTGGGGTGCCGGAAGGGCTACTTGATACGGTCAAGGGCATCTTGGAAGCTGCCAGCAGCCCGATGGAGACGTTTCGGGCATTGAAATCCGTGGTTCAAAGCGGGGATGTGCTGGGTAACGTCTCGGACGCCATGAAGCAGTCCTATATCCAACGCATTGACAATCTAGAAGCGGAGTATGAGAGAGCCGGGGCGAGTGGATCGTTTAACGCAGGGCGTGAAACCGGGAAGCTGATAAGCGAAGTGGCGGCGCTTGCGACGGGAGTGGGAGGAGCCCTAAAAGGAGGGGCATTGCTCGTCGAAAAGGTCGCTGCTAAGGTTGTTAAGGTGGAGTTGAAGGGTGCAAAAGGACCAGTGCAGGTTATCCCTGATGCAATCAGCCCACCGAAGCTCAGCCCGGTTGAAGACCTGTTTGGGCAGACATTTGAAAGTATCCCGCTGTCGCACCTTCCCAATTGGAAGACCGGTTCGCTTGTAAATGATGGGGTGTTGGGCGAGCAACTGGCCCTTCAAACCCTCAATGGAAAAACCGGCCTCAATTTCAAGCCATTGCAGAACGGTAGCAACCACGGCTGTGATGGCTGCGCGGTGGCGATCAATGGCGATACGATTACCGTGGTAGTGATGGATGCGAAGTCTTCGGTGAATGGCGTGAGTAAGGCCGGTACGCCGCATGGGGACCCGAGGACGCGGTTGGAGGGGTGGCTGGGTAATAAATCAATTGCCGACTCTGATCCTGCCTTGCGTGATGCTTTGCAAGCGGCGTTGGATTCAGGAAAAGCCAAGGTTCAAGGTGTAACAGTCAAAGTCGGTGTTCCCGCCCCCGGTAAAACAGGTGTAGCAGAATTTAAGGTGGAACCATGGACCAAGAAGTAATTCAGTGCGAGCGCTCGGGCGTAAACCCAAAATGGCCCTCCTACAAAAGTGTGCTGGTGCGCATAGCCAAGGGACCACACGTCTCAGATGAATACGAGTTGAACGGCATCCGTGAATATGTTGAGCGCGGTGATGCATTTGCGAAGCCATCAATGCCTGTACCGAATAGTGACAACGTTACGCGTAGTAGCTCTGAATGGATGGCCGTTACACGAGCCCACAAGGCATTGGCAACCGCACCAGATAATCCGCAATGGCTTCTGGAATTGGCCCATTGGCTGCGCTATTACCAAGTAGGCATTTGGCAGTTGTTCTTCTGGGCGGGCCAGTTCGACATTATTGCCAAAGCGGCAGGCAATGATCGACGGCGCCAGAACTACAGCATCCAAACCGCCACTAATATGATGGCCGCTATGGCGATGTTAGGCTGGAAGGATGCAGTCATCCATCAGGGCTATCTCACCCATGCGGCTCTCAACCGTGGGCATCAATTAGTGATTGAGTACGAGGAGCAACACCGCCGCGCCCAAGCCTTTATGCTGCGTGTGTTTGCCGATTGGGTGGGCGATGTCTCGCATCAATGGCCTGCTTATGCTTACGACGAACCCATCTACGAAGCCTTGTTGGCCAAGTGGCGCACTCCCAGCCCTGACGACCTGATGCCCTGCCTGTTGGCCGCGTGTGACCGCCACACTTGGCAAACCGGCAAAGAGAGCCAGAAGAATTCCTACGACTTCAATCAGGACTGGCACTTGGAGCGCGTGCCGGTGGAAATTCTCTATATCCTGCGCCTGCGCCAGTGGGAAGGTTTAGCCAATCCGCAGAAGATTGATCATCCGCTGCTGGCCGCGCCCTTTGATCAATTGCCGCCCGAGCAGCCAGTGCCTGAGTTGGACGAGTTGATGCAAGGTGTACTCAACCGTGCCAGAGAAGACTGGCCAAATTACGATGACGTGCTGTCTTTGCCAGCGCTGAAAGGTTGAATACGAGAAAGGGACAGATTTATTTGTTATTCATTTACTAGGCTGAATGGAAAATAAATCTGTCCCCTTTTTTGTTGTTATACCGTCTATTTCACAAACATTAGGCAGGCAAGACCTGTGGGCTTGATCCGCAGCTGTTGAATGGGTTCGACGCTCTCCAGATCCCCGACTTTTTTGATTACACCAATTCCGCAGTAACTCTGGTCATAGTTAAACATGGGAAGAATGCCTGTCTTGGCCTCACTCCAATAACCTGTCTTCAAGTTGTATGTAGCACCGTCCTGAGGTGTGAAAGAAAAGTGTATTTGACACTGCTTGCCACCGATTACCCTTTCGTAAGTCAATACCAGCTTTTTGCCCACGGCAATCGGCGTTTCGATAGAGTCTCCGGAATAGGGCAGCGGTGTGTGACCCGCGTAGCAACCTTTTTCGTTGAGGTTCACGGCCTCCAGCGAGGTTCCACGTTTATTTTCAAGGCGAATCGTTGCAGAGGGAGCACCCGAAGGTGGGAAGTCGTATTGTTTTCCCAACAATATCGAATTACAACCGCTGAGCGCCACGGCTCCTGCTAGCAGAGTACACCAGACAAATCTGTGATTTCCGTACACAATTACTTCCTAATAATATCGGGCTCACCCGCTAAAATTCAGGGGGCTGCGCAATGCTGAAAAGTTGTTATTGCTAGCTTTCAATGACATTTTTGACTTGGATTAACGGTATTTAATCTAGTCGCTGGCTAATGTTAACTGAAAAATCGACTGCATTATCATCGACAACTCAGGGAACCTCTTGCTTAACGGGAAGCCAACGGACGAGGTGCCGCTCAATCGCAGTGACTGACCACTGCCAGATTCGACTAGCGCGCGGCCAGCCATTTTCCGGAATCCATGCCCGCAAATATTGGGCCGGGTGTCGTATCCCATTGTTCGAAGCGCTCTGTTGACGGTAATGGGATCAAGGTCAAAGGTTTTTTGAGTCCTGAAACCACCACACCTCAGCCAGCGGAACCGTAAGTATCCTGACAGAGAAAGCAGCCTGTGCAAACTGTCTAAATGTAGCGGAGCAGTTCAGGGCGAAGTATCCTAATGTCACTGTGAATATTTTCGATAATCAGGGCGTCATGTTGCGTCCACCAAGGAATACTCCGTGATGGAGGAAAGAGTGACTTACGCTGAAATTAGGGCTTGGTTTTTGGGCAGTTACTACAGCTACTGCAGAGTAAAGCTTAGGCATCGAAGCGCTTGGGTCGAAGGTGAAAGCGAGGTAGGCTTTGCCTATAGCGAACTCGAAAATTCCTTCGACCTGCCAGTTGAGAAATTGATGCTTGAAATTTTAGCCCTTGTTCTTTCAGCGGGTCGATCTTCCGAGAGTGTCAAGAAATATCATATGGATGCTGCCTTAAAGCTGATCGAGCAGATTGGCCTTTCCTCTGTGTTGAAAGAGTTGCCGCCGGAAGAAGCCGCAGATTTTATAGATGATCTTCAAGTATTAGGGGTTTGTTAAGCTCTGTATAAAGGTGGTTTTTAGGTCGTAGGAAACCGCAGGCTCAGCAAATGTGTATCGCATCAGTCATAATGGGATTGAGCAAAATATCGCTGTCGGAGTCAGCACTAATGGCCTTGTGGTGCGCGCGAATTAGGCAAGTACATGGAGGGTTTTAGAATGATTAACTTAAGATTGGCGAATGAATATCTGGCAGGGCCGATATTTTTCCTGATTCAGATTAAATGGGGCACATTGACATCGGAGACTTACCTATTTCGCGAACTCTGAGCGATAAAGTCAAGCTGTGGGATGATGAGTATCAAAGCACTTTCAATGACGAATATCCTCGTGACTCCGGATTTTGCTTTCCGCAGGAGAAGGTTCGCCATGTAAATGATGGGCGCGGATTGGCCCAAGAGATGCAGGCTGAGTTAGGGAGTAGCTATAACGTTGAGTATTGTCCTTTAGATTTTTTATGGAGACTTTTAGGTCGGAATTTGAATAGGTCCGTCCCCGTTGCTTCTCGGGTCTGACGAAGTTCTGATGGGGGAAGTATGTTTGAAGAATATGATTTTTTGCTGGAATCGATAGGGTCAGAAGATTACTGGTCGGATGTGGGGGTTGATATTGCGATCTCCAATATCTCTCAGCTTGATAATTCAAGTTGGAACAAACTTGAATCTACTCTTCTGGCGAAGTCTGAAGTCTGGCGAGGTCGGTGCGCGGAGTCTCTCGGTGACTCGAATGATGAGCGGGCGTTGCGTGTTTTGCTAACGCTTCTAAAAGCTAGAGAGGAGTCGGTTGTCATTCATGCAATTGAATCAATTGAGTCAGTTTTTTTGGCTGGCTACCTTCATGACAGGGCGCAGGTCATACGCGCTCTAGATGAGGGATTTGAGGCAGAGAGCAGAACGTTGAAGCTAATGGCGGCTACGTTGGTCAGGAAGTTAAGTGAGGCATGAAGATTGCTCGGTAGCTGACAGAGGGCGCCTCCTTTTCCTACAGGTCATTGCTTTGCGCCGCTTTGACAAGCCACCCCAACCCGACTAACTTTCCTGGCGTGACGCATTCATGCGACCCACGCTATGCAGCTAACCTATTTTCTGCGCCACATTTCGTCGTGGCCCCAGTGCGCCTAACAGCTAGCAAGTGACTGTTAATCATTGGGTCGATTCGAGTCCAGGTCGTGGAGGCAGATAGCGACATAAAAAAGAGCCGTACAAATAAACCCTCAAACGATGCCATGCACACCTATGTTGCAATATTGCCCTTTGAAATACAGCAATGGCCGCGTCGCAACAGCTTCTTTGGATAAATCCAGCGCTTTCACTTCACCAATCACGATCAGGTGATCACCCGCGACGTGCTCGGCGTGGATTTCACAATCCAGCCAATGCAGGCTGCCGGCAATGACCGGATTACCCAGCGGCGATTCCTGCCATTCTATGCCGTGCCATTTATCCGTGCCTCGACGGGCGAACTGGTTGGAAATCCTGACCTGCTCAACTGACAGGATATTCACCGCGAATCGACCTGCCTGGCGAATCTTGAGATAGCTGGCCGAGTTGGACATGACGCTGAATGACACCAGCGGCGGGCTCATCGACACGCTATAGAATGACTGGCAAGTAAAGCCAATCGGCTCATCATCCACATGGGATGTAATCACTGTGATACCGGATGCGTAGTGCCCGAGCGCTTCGCGAAAGCACAATGGCTCGATAGCGGTATTGGAGAGTGACATAGTGAATCCTGAATAGTGGGTGCTGTATGAAAGCGCGAAGGCCCGAAGTGGCGTGGCATTTTAAAATCTGCCATGCGCTCTTTCTGGCCTTCGCCCGGCACTAGTTCGAGAGCTCTCTTCGAACGATTTCCGCACCTGCACTCAGGGCATTCAGCTTGCCTCTGGCTACCTGGCGAGGCAGCGGGGCCATGCCACAGTTGGTGCAAGGGTAGAGCTTGTCGGCGTCCACAAATTGCAGCGCTTTGCGGAGGGTGTTGGCGACTTCCTCGGGCGTTTCAATGGTGTGGTTGGCCACATCAATGGCCCCTACCATCACTTTTTTGCCGCGAATAAGTTCGATCAGATCCATGGGGACATGCGAGTTGTGACATTCCAGCGAGATGATATCGATGCTGGATTTTTGCAGCTTTGGAAAGGCTTCTTCGTACTGTCGCCACTCTGAGCCCAGCGTCTTTTTCCAATCGGTATTGGCCTTGATGCCATAGCCATAACAAATATGCACAGCCGTTTCACATTTGAGGCCTTCAATGGCCCTTTCCAGGGTGGCCACGCCCCAATCATTCACCTCGTCAAAGAAAACATTAAAGGCCGGCTCGTCAAACTGGATAATGTCGACACCCGCCGCCTCCAGTTCCCTGGCTTCCTGATTGAGAATCTTGGCAAATTCCCACGCCAGCTTTTCGCGACTTTTATAGTGGTTGTCATACAGCGTGTCGATCATCGTCATGGGCCCTGGCAGCGCCCACTTTATCGGCTGCCTGGTTTGTTGGCGCAAGAACTTTGCGTCCTCAACAAACACAGGCTTTTGGCGAGACACTGCGCCCACGACCGTGGGGACGCTTGCATCATAGCGATCACGAATCCGGACGGTTTCACGTTTCTCAAAGTCAACGCCGTCCAGGTGTTCAATGAAGGTCGTGACGAAGTGTTGGCGTGTTTGTTCGCCATCGCTGACGATGTCAATGCCGGCGTGTTGTTGTTCTTGCAACGACAAACGCAAAGCATCGTGTTTGCCTTCAACCAGTGCCTCGTCTTGCAGTTTCCAGGGTGACCAAAGCGTTTCAGGTTGGGCAAGCCAAACGGGTTTAGGCAGGCTGCCAGCAGTTGAAGTGGGTAGTAATTTTTTCACGATGGGTGACCTTGTATTCTGATAAGTCAAAGCGCGCAATGAGCGGACCACTGCTCAAGAACAGCGTGGTAGGGTTTGATGAAGTTCTCTTCGACAAACTTTCCTTGCTCGATAGCCAGCCGGCTACGTTCTTCGCGGTCATAAACAATCAGGGTTAATGAATAGTCCTGATGCTTCAAACTGGGTTGGTAGGATTGTCCGGCTGCCGAATTGGCGTTGTAGATTTCAGGCCGGTAGATCTTTTGGAACGTGTCCATGGTGCTAATGGTACTGATCAGCTCAAGAGGTGTGTAATCACTGAGCAAATCGCCGGAAAAATAAAATGCCAATGGCGCAACGCTGTTGGATGGCATGAAGTAGCGAACCTTCAACCCCATCTTCTTGAAATATTCATCCGTTAACGAGTATTCATCCTGCTGGTATTCAATGCCCAAGACAGGATGTTGGTTCTCGGTCCGGTGGTAGGTTTTGGTGTTTGAAACGCTCAGGCAGATAACCGGCGGTTTATTGAAGTTTTCCTTGTAGGCGTCTGAGTTGACGAAGCATTTGAATAGCTTTCCGTGCAGCTCGCCAAAGTTCTCCGGCGTGCTGAATTGTGGCTGATCTTTGTTGTGCCCCAACAACACCACACTAAAGTCATAATCACGCACGTAAGAGGAGAAGTTATTGCCTACAATGCCTTCAATACGCTCGTTGGTCGTGTGATCAATAATGTTCGATTTCAATATTTCAATCAGGGGGATGGCGTTGGTACTGCTGTCCGCATCGATAGCCATCTCAACGGAAATGATTTCAAGTTCGACGGTGTAACGATCACCTTTGGGGTTGTCCCAATGCGCCAGGGTATTAAAGCGGTTGTCAATCATCCTCAACGTATTGCGCAGGTTCTCTTGACGACTTTTGCCTCTCGCCAAATTGGCGAAGTTGGTCGTGATGCGCGTGTTTTCGGACGGTTGATAGTTTTCGTCGAAACGAATTCGCTTAATGCTGAACGTGAATGCTTTGCTCATTACCCTGGCACCCTGATGTCTGAGATAAACCTGAAAGAACGTCTCATCTGGTTTTCACTCAGAGGTCTTTACAGTGTCTTTAATTAACAAACATTCTAGGCTGGGCGATTGCTTGAGTGAAAATGAATTGATTTCACTGAATCGTTAGCCCTTCTCATGACGGGTCAGCGGACAAAGAAAAGCCTGCAGCGATGCAGGCTTTAACCAGATCTATGCCGAGTTCGCCACCCTGGCCGACGGCCCGACGCGCCAGTTGCCGTTCAAGCGGGGCATCGTCGGTGGCGTGGGCCCGCAGCTACCGCATTTCCTCAGGCCCCCGTGCACCGGATAAAATTTTTTTGTGGGTGCCGCTTGAAAATTTATCGCCTGAACCTATTTAGGTTTTACGCAATGCCGAATCCGGGTCGCGTACCAAATCACTTGGAGAAACCTCAGGAGATTTTGCAATGGCTACTACTCTTTCGTTGGCCCCACTGTTCCGCCATTCTGTCGGCTTTGACCGTTTCAACGACCTTTTCGAATCGGCGCTTCGCAGCGAGGCCGGTACCACCTATCCACCCCACAACGTCGAAAAGCATGGCGATGACCACTACCGAATCGTCATCGCAGCCGCAGGCCTGGTGGAAGATGACCTGGAAATCCAGGTGGAAAAGGGCGTGTTGACGGTCGCCGGCGGCAAACGTGAACACAACGAGGGCATCACCTACCTGCACCAAGGCATCGCCCAGCGCGCGTTCCGTCTGTCGTTCCGCCTGGTCGACCACATCGAGGTGCAAGGCGCGCAGCTTTCCAATGGTTTACTGAGCATCGACTTGCTCAGGGTAGTACCGGAGGAAGCCAAGCCTAAACGCATTGCGATTGGTGGCGCTGCCAAGGCTGATGTGAAATCCATTGGCGAGCAGTGAGTTGAAATGAATAAAGGCGCTCTAAGGAGCGCCTTTATTCGTAAGACCCTCGCTAACGCGCAGGCAATACGGGTTGAATCAAGAGGTGGCGCAACTGGTACAGGCGTGCTGCAATTTCTCGCGGCTGTTGTTCCAGGGAGCGATCATGAAACGCCATTTCGAAGATTTGCAGCTCGGCAGTATCGAGTTGTTTTGCCTCGCCGCCGAAGCCAGCAGCTTCACCGCCGCCGCGCAGGTGGCGGGTGTCACCCCGGCTGCCGTGAGCCGCAGCATCTCGCGCCTGGAAGAGCGCCTGGGTTCACGCCTGTTTGTGCGCACCACCCGCAGCATCCGTCTCACCGACAGCGGCCGGACGTTCTTCGAGCAATGCCGCCAGGCCCTGACCCAACTGGTGGAAGCCCAACAGGAAGTGATGGGCGCACAGGCCGTGCCGTCGGGGCTGCTGCGCATCAGCATTCCTACCACCTATGCCCATCACCGCTTGTTGCCGCTGCTGCCGAAGTTTCGTGCTCTGTACCCACAAGTCACGGTGGATATCCACATCAGTAACCGCAATATCGACTTTGTCGCCGAAGGGTATGACCTGGCCATTCGCGTGCGCGCCCAGCCGGACTCGTCGCTGATTGCCCGCCTGTTGGAAGACGGCGAATTGGTGGTAGTGGCGTCACCGTCCTACCTGAAGCGCGCCGGCATCCCACAGACGTTGGAAGATTTGCCTGCCCATGAATGCATCCAGTACGAACTGCCGAGCAGTGGCCGGCGCATCCCATGGTTATTCCAGGTGGATGGCAAGCCTCAGGAATATGCGGGGGAGGCGGGGTACAGTTGCTCCGACGATGTACTTGGCGGCGTGACCCTGGCCAAGCATGGCGCGGGGTTGTTCCAGACCTACAAGTTCATTGTCGAGCAGGAAGTGGCCACTGGCAGCCTGGTGGAGGTGTTGCAACCGTTTGGCGGGCGCTCGCGGCCGTTTACCTTGTTGTATCCCCATGGGCGCTATGTGCCGCATCGGGTACGGGCGTTTGTGGATTTCCTGATGCAGTGTCGGGACGAATGGGCGGCGCCGTAGAGGCGGCGATATCCCAGGTCAACAGCAGTTGGCTGATCGCTGCGTCGATGGTTGCATGGGGCACATTGTCCCGCGCCAGGATCGAAATGCCCTGCAGGAAGCTGTCAAACACCGTCGCCATCACGGTCGGGTTGAGCGTTTGCGGCAACTGCCCCAGGCGCATCGCCCGCTCCACACACGCCACAATCCCCGCACTGGTGCGTCGTCGCGACTGCGTCAACCCACCCGCCACCCGCGCATTCTCCGGGCTCGGTGCGCTCATCACCCCCAGCGCTACCATGCAGCCCTTGGGGTGGCCGTCTTCGCACTGCATGCGCGCCGACTGGCGCAGCGCTGTTTCAACCGCCTTGCGCGGTAACAGGCTTTCGTCCCACAGGCACTCGGTGACCTGGGCGTAGGTTGCCAGATAACGCTGCACGCATTCATCGAACAACGCCTCTTTGGAGCCGAACGCCGCATAAAAACTCGGCGCGGAAATACCGCCACCCAAGCCGGCCTTGAGCTGGGCGAGGGAGGTGGCGTCGTAGCCGTGCTGCCAGAACAGGTGCAACGCCTGGTCTACGGCGTGTTCGCGGTCGAAAGTGCGGGGGCGGCCCATCTGTGCCATGTCTGGTCTCCGGTGGATAGCGAGATAAATACTAGTCGATACATAAGTCGTTGACAACGCGCTATGCTCGCCTGCAACATTTATATCGATCAGTATCTAAGTCCCGCTCAAGGAGTTTCCCGTGACCCCCTCACTTACGTTACCGGCGTCATCCGACCGTTTGCCCATCGGTGCTTTGCTTGCCCTGGCCATGACCGGCTTCATCTGCATCGTCACCGAAACGCTACCGGCGGGCCTGTTGCCGTTGATCAGCGAGGGGCTGGCGATTTCGCCGTCGATGGCCGGGCAGATGGTCACGGCCTATGCCTTGGGCTCGGTGCTGGCGGTGATTCCCATGACCATCGCCACCCGTGGCTGGCGGCGGCGCAATGTGTTGTTGCTGACCATCGTCGGCTTTTTGCTGTTCAACTCCATCACCGCGTTGTCGTCTCACTACGGCGTGACCCTGGTGGCGCGGTTCTTTGCCGGTGTGGCGGCGGGGCTGGCCTGGAGCCTGCTGGCCGGTTACGCCCGGCGCATGGTTGCGCCGCACCAACAGGGCAGGGCACTGGCACTGGCGATGGTCGGTACGCCGATTGCTCTGTCGTTGGGTGTGCCGTTGGGTACGTGGCTGGGTGGGCTGGTGGGCTGGCGCACGACCTTTGGCTTGATGTCGGCGGTGAGCCTAGTGCTGATTGCGTGGGTGTTGGTGAAAGTCCCGGACTACGCGCCTCCACCCGCACATCAACGCCTGTCCTTGGGCAAGGTGTTGACCACACCGGGCGTACGGCCGGTGCTGGCGGTGGTGATCAGTTGGATGCTGGCGCACAACATGCTCTACACCTACATTGCGCCGTTCGTGCTGCCTGCCGGTTTGACCGACCGAGTTGACTTGGTGCTGTTGGCGTTCGGGGTCGCCGCGTTGGCAGGGATCTGGCTTACGGCCAAATTGGTCGAGCCGCTGCTGCGTAAAACCGTGCTGGTGAGTTTGGTGACCTTTGCGGCGATAAGCCTGGTGTTCGGCTTCCTGGGGAATGTACCTGAGGTGATCTATGTCGGCGTGGCGGTGTGGGGCCTGAGTTTCGGCGGCGCCGCGACTTTGCTGCAGACCGCCTTGGCCGATGCAGCGGGGGACGGCGCGGACGTGGCCCTGTCGCTGAATGTGGTGGCGTGGAACAGCGCGATTGCCGGCAGCGGTGTGGTCGGCGGGGTGTTGCTGGACACCTGGGGCGTGGCGTCGTTTCCGTGGGCAATGCTGGTGTTGATCGGAGTGGCGCTGGTGATCGCGTGGGCGGCGCGCGAGCATGGCTTCAAGCCCGGGCAACGGGCGGGTGCGGCAGTCGTGGCACATTAAACCCTCGGTTGGGCGCCATAAGGTGTAGGCTGGGTCTCAATTCATCGGATATTAGCCCTTCATGTCCACGCTAAGCGAAGAGAGCCGCCAGATCGTAGCTTCTCTGGCGCACCGTGTTGGTCCCACCGCTGATATTGCAGGCATCGCCGACGCGATCATTTCGATATTGCAGGACATGGACGCAGCACTCACGCCCATCATCGGGCAGCAAGGCTGTGTCGCACTGTTGCGCCGCAGCCTGCACCTCAGTGCCTCGTCCCATGCCCGCTTGGCCGGTACTTACGAGCATTTGCAGGCAACGCCCGACCGTGACGGCCTCAAGGCCGTATTGCTCGAGCAAAGTGAAGCCGATGCGCTGTTTTTCGGTGAGGTGCTGCTGACCACCTTCTACACCTTGCTCACCACGCTGATCGGACCCTCGCTGACCGCCCGTTTATTGCGCGACGTGTGGGCACCTTCTTTGAGCGACACCCCTTCGCAGGAAAATTCGCCATGAGCACCAAAGTAACTATCAACCGCCTGGCTACCGGCGTGCCAGGTCTGGACGAGGTGCTGGGCGGAGGTTTGCCGGAGTTTTCGTTCAACCTGATCGCCGGCCCGCCCGGCTGTGGCAAGACCACCCTGGCGCATCAGATGATGTTTGCCCTGGCGACACCCGAACGTCCCGCGCTGTTTTTCACGGTGCTGGGCGAGCCGCCGCTGAAGATGCTGCGTTATCAGCAGCAGTTCGACTTTTTCGACGACGAAGCGATCAACCAGTCGATCCGCTACATCAACTTGGCCGACGACACCCTGGCCGGAGACTTGGATGAAGTGCTGCGGCGCATTGTCAGCGAAGTGGAGGCGCACTCGCCGTCGCTGGTGTTTGTCGACTCCTTCCGCTCGGTGGTGATGGCCAGCCAGACCCAGCACAATCCCAATAACAACCTGCCGCAGTTCGTTCAACAACTGGGCATGTTGATGACCACCTGGCAGGCGACCACATTCCTGATTGGCGAGTATTTCACCGAGACCGACACCAACCCGATTTTCACCGTGGCCGATGGGCTGATCTGGATGCGCCAGAGCGTTGAACGCAATTCGATGGTGCGCAAGCTGGAAATCATGAAAATGCGCGGCCAACCGACTTTGCCGGGGCTGCACACCTTCCGTATCGCCAGTTCCGGCATCAAGGTTTTTGCGCCGGCCGCGCTGAACCCGGTCGATAAACCGATGACACTGCCTGTGCAACGCCTGAAAATGGGCGTGCCGCGCCTTGACGAGATGCTCGGCGGCGGATTGCCACGGGGTTATTCACTGCTGGTTGCAGGGCCTTCGGGGTCGGGTAAAAGCGTTTTGGCGGCGACTTTCCTGGCCGAGGGCGCGCGCAGTGGCGAAACCGGGGTTATCGCGGTGTTTGAGCAACGCCCCAACCACTCGCAAAACGCGGTGCTGGCCGATTTGATCGCAAGCGGGAAGGTCGGTTTGGTAGACAGTCGGGCGCCTGACCTGTCGATTGACGAAATTGTTCACTTGCTCCTCAGCGAAATCACCCGCTTGAGTGCCACGCGGGTGGTCATCGATTCGCTGTCGGGCTTTGAGCTGGCCCTCGCGCCGACGTTCCGCGCGGACTTCCGTGAGTCGTTGTCACGCATGGTCACCGCGTTGACCCGCGCCGGCGTCAGCGTGTTGATGACCTCGGAACTGGAAGACCGCTACACCGACCTGCGCTTCAGTCCCTACGGCACGGCGTTCCTGACCGATGCGATCATCGTGCAGCGCTACATCGAAGTACGCAGCCGATTGTTGCGCATCATGGCCGTGGTCAAGGTGCGCGCCAGTGCTCACTGCGATGAGTTGCGCCAATACCACATCAATGACGATGGCCTGCAGATCGGCGAGATGCTGCCTGATCAGGAGGGGCTGCTGGGTGGTCGCCCGACTACCCGGCGCACAGGGAGTGACAATGTTTGAGCTGACGTATGAATAACGGCGCCGGAGAAGACGAGCGCAGGGTCGCCAATGCGGCCCACGAACTCTTCCTGCTCGGTCGCAAAACCGTTAAAGCCCGCGCCGTGTTGGCTGCGCTGCAGGACCAGTTGAGCGACGCGAACAATCGTCTGGAGGACGCTCAGCACGTCGAACAATTGGTCGAAGCCAATCAGCAGTTGGTGCTGGCAATACTCCTTGCGCAATCCGATGCGACTGCGGCGCCTCAGGCCGAAGAGCAGCAGCTGTTCCAGGAACTGCGCGAAGCGAATGCGCAGTTGGTAATCGCCGCGCTCAGCGCTCAGGACCTTCAGGGCACCGCCGAACGTGCGCTGGGCCAGCAGAAAAGTATCCTGGCGATGGTGGCCCATGAACTGCGCAACCCGCTGACACCCATCAGCATGATCGCCGAGCGCATGGTCAGGTTGCCCAGCGACCAACTGCCGCGCATGCGTGAGTTGATCGAAGGCCAGGTTCAGCATATATCCCAGCTGGTCGACGACCTGCTGGATGTGTCGCGCGCCAGCACCGGCAAGCTGCGCATCCACTGCCGTGAGGTGGACATGCTGCGCATCCTCAATGCTGCTGTCGATACCTGTAGTCCAGTGATGATCGCGCGTAACCAGCAATTTGATGTGGCGCTTCCCGACGCTAGCCTGCTGATGAACGGCGACCCGGTGAGGCTTGCGCAGATACTGCACAACTTGCTGGGTAACGCAGCCAAGTACACCCAAGCGGGTGGCAAAATCTCGATGGTTGTCACCGTCGAGGCCGAGCAGGTGAGGATCAGCATTTGTGACAACGGCATCGGTGTGACCGCCAAGGCTTTGCCGTTCATTTTTGATCCTTACGTGCAAGACGCACACGCTATCGGTTTCAACAGTGCTGGCCTGGGTATTGGCTTGACCGTCGTGCGCGAACTGGTGGAAGCCCACGGCGGCACGGTGACGGGCGTGAGTGAGGGCCACGGCAAGGGCAGCGAGTTTGTGGTGATGCTGCCGCTATTGGCATAACGGGGCGAGCGCGCGGCACCAAATTGGCTTATGAGGGTCCATAAGCTCCGCCCGATCGCCTGAGGTCGCGCGTCTGTCGGCTCAGCGCCTCGGAGCCTGTCGTCCGTTTCACCCTCACCATAAGATCTAACGCATGTACCTACGCAACATTGCAGTCGGGCTGTCGGCCCTTGTTTTGCTTTGCGCCGCTGTCGACGCTCGCAGCCTGGCCAATCCCTATTCCCCCGCGCAGCAACGCAGTTCGTTTGAAGGTTGCGCGCAACTTTTCCCCGCCACCACGCCGATCAAAACCGCCACCGTCCCGGCATCGATGAAGCCTCTGGCGCTGTGCTCCGACACCTTTGCGGTGCTGTACTCGCAAACCAGCAAGACGCCGCTGGTGGTGGTCGAACGTCTGAACGCCGCGCAGTTGAAAGACGCCAAAGGCGAGGAACGCACCAACCAGTTCTACCCCGACCCACGCATTCCCAAGGCGGGGCGCGCGGAGTTGAGTGACTACCGCAGCCAGCATCCGGCGGTGGACCGCGGCCACCAGGCTCCGGCCGCTGATGCGCCTGACGCCCACGCCATGGCCCAGTCGTTCGCGCTGTCGAACATGGTGCCGCAAGACCCGACCAACAACCGCAAGATCTGGAGCAAGGTCGAGGCCGACGTGCGCAAGTTCGCCAAGCGTGCTGGCGGCGATGTGTATGTGTTCACCGGCCCGTTGTTCGATGCTGGCTACGGCACCATCGGGGACAACAAGGTCTGGGTGCCGACGCGCCTGTTCAAGCTGGTGTACGACGCCTCCAGCAAACGTGCCTGGGCGTATGTGCTGCCCAATGCCGAGACGCGCATTCAAAAACCGATGGATTACGAGACGTTTGTGAAGAGCACCGGGCTCAGGTTGTTAGGGGATCTTCCGGTGTCGGGGTCGGTGGGGCGGGGTTGACCAAGCCTCTTTTTCCAATGGCATATAGATTTTTTGTGGTGAGCGGGCTTGCCCCGCGCTGGGCTGCGAAGCGGCCCTAAATTCTGGCGACTCGGTTTAACTGACGGTGCTCGGTGTTTTTAATGGGGCCGCTTCGCAGCCCAGCGCGGGGCAAGCCCGCTCACCACAACAAGCCCGCTCACCACAATGTCTTGGGTTGGGGTTTATACTCGCGCCCATTCAAACCTACCGAGATACCCCATGAGCACCTCCGTTCCTCTCGCTCCCGCGCGCAAGCCCGTTGCGCCGTTGGTGGCCTTTATCCTCCTGGTGCTGGGCGCCTTGTTCCTGCAAAACAGCGTCGGCTCGCACCAGGTGCTGTTACTGGTGGTTGGCGCGGCACTGGGCTTGACCCTCTACCACGCCGCCTTTGGGTTTACCTCGGCCTGGCGCGTGTTCATCAATGATCGCCGTGGCGCCGGTTTGCGTGCGCAGATGGTGATGCTGGCGATCGCGGTGCTGTTGTTCTTCCCGGCGTTGGGGGCGGGCAGTTTGTTCGGGCAGCCGGTGGTCGGGCTGGTGGCGCCGGCCGGGGTGTCGGTGGTGTTTGGGGCGTTCATCTTTGGCATCGGCATGCAGTTGGGCGGCGGGTGTGCGTCGGGCACGCTGTTCACTGTGGGCGGCGGCAATGCGCGCATGCTGGTGACGTTGTTCTTCTTTATCTGTGGTTCGCTGATCGCCACGCACCACGTGGACTGGTGGTTTGCGCTGCCGGCCTTCCCGGCGGTGTCCATCGTCAAGAGCTTTGGCGTGGTGCCGGCGATGGGCCTGAGCCTGGCGGTGTTCGCGATCATTGCGCGGGTGACCGTGCGCCTGGAAAAGCGCCGTCATGGTCAATTGGAGGAGGGCGTGAAAAGCGAGCACCAAGGCCTGCGCCGCTTCCTGCGCGGACCGTGGCCATTGGTGTGGGGCGCCATCGGCCTGGCTTTGCTCAACTACGCCACCCTCGCATTGGCGGGTCGACCATGGGGCATTACCTCGGCGTTTGCGCTGTGGGGCGCCAAGGTCGCCAGTGGCTTGGGTGTGGACGTAGCCAGCTGGGCGTTCTGGCAGATGCCGGGCAACGCCAAGGCCCTGGCTGCACCGGTGTGGGAAGACATCACCAGCGTGATGGATATCGGCATCGTCCTCGGCGCGTTGTTGGCCGCCGGCCTGGCCGGGCGTTTCGCCCCCAGCCTGAAGATTCCGGCGCGCTCACTGGTGGCTGCGGTGATCGGCGGCCTGCTGCTCGGCTACGGTTCGCGCCTGGCGTACGGCTGTAACATCGGCGCGTACTTCAGCGGCATCGCCTCGGGCAGCCTGCATGGCTGGGTATGGCTGGTGGCGGCGTTCATTGGCAACAGCGTGGGTGTGCGTCTGCGACCGTTTTTCTTTGCGGGTGAGCGGCCGCAGGTGGCATTGAGCGGTTGCTGAATCAGCTTTCCGGGGCACTGTCTGGCGCCTGAGCCGCTTCAGCCGCCAGCTTTTCGCGGTCCGCCTTGCTGATGTATTTATCCTTTTTCTTCGGCGCCAATTTCGCGTTGGCCTTCCTGGCTTTTTCCTTGAAGAGCTGCTGGAGTTTTTTCTGGCGGTTCATGTGGTTCTACCCGGGTTATTCAGGCTCGGGATGATACCAGCTTCGCTCACTGGGTCGCTTTTTAGCGCCGATCTGTGCATTGAATCGCCTGTCCTTTCGCCAATAATCGGGTGCTCCACCGCACAACGGAAGTCACCAGATGAGCCTCCACACTCGTACAAAACGCCTGACCGTCCCACAATTGGTTGCCATGAAAGGGCAGCAGAAAATCGTCTCTCTGACGGCTTACTCCAGTGCCATCGCCAAGCTGATCGATCCGTTGGTCGATTTCATCCTGATCGGCGATTCCACGGCCATGGTCGGTTATGGCCGGCCTTCGACCTTGAGCATGCAGCTTGAAGAAATCATCGGCCACACCCGCGCCGTGGTCGACAGCACGCGCCTGGCGTGTGTCATTGCCGACATGCCGTTTGGCAGTTATCAGGAATCCAACGAGCAGGCCTTTCGCAATTGCGCCCAGGTGCTGGCGCGCACGGGCTGCGATGCCGTGAAGCTGGAGGCCAACCAGGCCTTGGCCGGCACTGTCGAATTCCTGGTGGCGCGGGGTATTCCGGTGATGGCCCATATAGGACTGATGCCGCAATTCGTCAACGTGATGGGCGGCTTCAAGGCCCAGGGCCTCACCGCTGAAGCCGGCGCGCGGATTGCCGAGGACGCACGGGCCAATCTGCAGGCGGGGGCGTTCAGCCTGTTGCTCGAAGGCGTGGCTGAAGGCGTGGCCCGTCAGATCACCCTCGACTCGAAAATGCCGACCATCGGCATCGGCGCATCACCGGCCTGCGACGGCCAAGTGCTGGTCACTGAAGATGTGCTGGGCCTGGGCGGTGAACACCTGCCGCGCTTCGTCAAACAGTACGCGGATGTGGGGGCATTGATCCGCGACGCCTGCGAGCGGTTTGCCGAAGACGTTCGCCACGGCCGCTTCCCAGAGGCACGGCACTGCTACGGGCTCTGACGAACCGCGCGCGACAACTGCTCCACGGCCTGGGCGATATCCTTGCTCCAATCGAGGGTGAAGCTCAGGCGCAGGTGCTGTTTCCAGCTGCCTTGCTGGCTGAACAGTTCACCGGGGGCGATGACGATGCGCTCGGCCAGCAAGCGTTCGAGCACCTGGCGCATGTCGACCGGGTGCGTCGCCGCAAGCCAGAAGCACGCGCCGCCTTGCGCAGTCATGACCTCAAAGGCGCCCTGGGCGTATTCGTCCAGCAGGTTTTTCATGCGGATCATGCACTCGTGCAGCAAGGCCCGCAGCTTGTGCAGGTGCGCGTCGATGCGTTTGGAGGTGTAGAGCTTGGCGATCGCTTTCTGACGGATCGGTGAGAGGCGAAACGCCCGCTCCAGGAACAAACGCTGCAACTGCGGCCCACATCCACGGCACAGCACATAACCATAGGGGGCTTCCGAGCCGATCACCTTGTCGAAGGTCGAGAACACCAGCAGCTTCTGAGGGTCGGCAAAGTCGCGATAGCGCGCCGGTTGGGGCGCGAAATACAAGTCGCCGTACGTATCGTTTTCGAACAACCAGATAGCCCGCTCCGCCAGCCACCGGCAGACCTGCTGCTTATCCTCGGCGGGCATGCGGCTGCCGTGGGGAATGTTCACAGTGGATGACAGCACTGCCAGGCGGACGGGCGTATGTTCGAGCAGTTCATTCAAGGCCAGCAGGTCGAAACGACCGTCGTCGTCCAGGTTCAGTTCGATCACCCGGATGTTCGCCGCCTGCAACTGGCGCAGGATCGCCCACGAACACGGCGACTCTACTAGCGCCACGCTGCCTGCCAGGTCCAGGGCGTTGAGCGCCAGCTCCAACACACTGTGCAGGTCCGCACCGATATACACCTGATCGGCCTGCCAGTAGTTGCCCGTGGAACAGGTGTAGCGTTCAGCCAATGCCGCGCGCAACTCGGGCTCGCCGAAGGGCAGGTACTGCGGTGTCAGGGCGCGCGGGTAGTGGCGGGCCAGTTCGCGCTCGATCATCAGCAGCGGGTTTTCCAGCGACAGCAGGATGGCCGGGACGTCGGCGCTCAGGGCCAGCATGCCCGGTTGGCGGGAGTTGGCGAAGACCTGGTCGAGCAGGTTGGATGAGCGTTCAGTCGATAAAGGCGCGGGTATCAACCGCGTGAAATAACCGAGCTTGGGCCGGGCGTAGATCCGTCCCTCATCCTCCAGCAACGAATAGGCGTATTTGGTGGTCGACACCGACACGCCGAGGCGCTGCGCCAATTGGCGCAGGGACGGTAGTTTTTGCTCGCTTTGCACGGGGCCGGCCTCGATCAACTCGACGAGGTAGCGGTACACCGCTTGATAGGCGAAGGCGGTGTCCTTGGGGTTAGCCATGCGTACTCAAGAGCCGACGGCCGTGTGCGCGTCAGCGCTCTGCGGCTTATGCATGACAAACGTTGCTTTTACCCGTCTGGAGACCAGCATGTAAGGCACCCATATGAACAAGGCAATCAATGTCCGTGCCAGCTCTTTTGTCGTGTTGGCGTCGAAGATGGGTTCATCTACAAACACTAATGAGCACACCCAGGCATCGAGCGGAATGAACACCGCCGAAGCAATCACCGTCGCGATATAGACCTTGGGAAATAGATAGTGCTCGGTGATGAAGAGGTAAATGAGGTACGCGTAGGTAGCGACAAACAACACATTAATCAGCGCTTCCGACACCAGAATCGGCGCCCACAACGGGTTGTACAACTCAGTTCCAGGCGTCGACATCAGGGTAAAGGAGCCATCCGCAAAAATAGGGTAATGCACCGCAAGCAGGCTATAGGCCGTGCGGGAAATCGAGATGACCAGGCCTATTACAATGAGCACGAGCCAGCCTCGTAACCCTCTCAACTCTTGGCTTTCTTGCATGTTGCGCTCCATGGGTGATTCAGTTGATCAATGGCTGAACGATTGCTGCAAAAACGCAGTCATCAGTCCTACCACCTGTTGTTGGATCTCTGCCCTTGGCCGAGCCCCGTCTCCATCCCGGCAAATCATGCCATCGCCCGGCGAACTTTCTTCAATCAGCTCCATGCCGCCCGGCTTGCAGATCGACATGAACGTGAAGTGAGTGGCGTCGCCGATCTCCACGTACTGGGTCGAGGCTTTGGGCAGGCGCTTGACCAGCGCGGCGGACTCCAGGTTAGGGTCCATATCTTCCGTGGGCACGCCACCCGCGATCACCAGCGCCGGTACGGAAAGTGTGGCCAGACTGGCGTCGGTGAAGCCGGGCGCGAGGCCCAGGTCCAGGGACACAATGGCGGTGACGCGTTTGTCGCTCAAGTCAGCGGCCAACTGGACTTTGCCTTCGGGTGTGCCGGCGGGGTTCATCTCGTGGTAACCCATGCAGCCGCCGAGCTTCGGGTGTGCGTCGCAGGCTTGGGTGAACAGATCGGGATCGAAACGCGCGCCGGCAATCTCAAGCACGGTCCAACCGCCGAGGGAGTGGCCGACGGCGGCAATGCGATTTTTTGCCACCGCGCCAAATTGCTTGGGCTGGGCCAGGACCGCATCAATGGCACGGCTCAGGTCGGCCGGGCGTTTCCATAGTTGAGCGGCGGCCTGCGGGCTGCGATCTTTGGTGGTGGTGCCAGGGTGGTTGACTGCCGCTACGATGTATCCTTTGTGCGCCAAGGCACTGGCCAACCACACCTGTTTGCCCCAATTACCGCCGTAGCCGTGGGAGAGCACGACCAAAGGATGCTCACCGGCAGCCGGTGGTGCATCTGTCACAGCGAGGGCGCCGATGAACACCCCGTTGTCGGCGATCAGCTGGGGTTTTGCGCTGGTTGCAGCAGCGGGATACCAGACCACCATTTCCAGCGGGCGGCTGGTCTGCGCGTCGGGCAGGGTGGTGGTCTTGAAGCCGACAGGGCTTTCGGCCGCGAGGGCGGGCGTGGTCAGGCAAAACACAAGCAGGGCGCGCAAGGCGGTTTTCATTGTTGTTATCTTCCTTGATTTTGGTCGCGCATCATTACCTGAAACCGATCGTCTGGGTACCCCCCTTTACCCTTGGTATTTGCCAACCCAACCCCATAACTTGCCTGTATCCATTGCGCGGAAGAACCGACCATGACCAACCCAACCGAAACCGCCATCCTCGCCGGCGGCTGCTTCTGGGGCATGCAAGACCTGTTGCGTCGCTACCCCGGCGTGCTGCACACCCGCGTCGGCTACACCGGCGGCGATGTGCCGAATGCCACCTACCGCAACCATGGCAACCATGCGGAGGCGATCGAGATCGTGTTTGACCCGGCGGTAATCAGTTATCGGCAGATTCTGGAGTTCTTCTTCCAGATCCATGACCCGAGCACACCGAACCGACAGGGCAATGATCTTGGGCCGAGTTATCGCTCGGCGATCTATTACCTGAGTGAGCAGCAGCGTGACATTGCCGAAGACACGGCTGCGGATGTGGATGCATCGAAGTTATGGCCAGGGCGGGTGGTGACGGAGATTGAGCCGGCGGGGCCGTTTTGGGAGGCAGAGCCGGAGCATCAGGATTACCTGGAGCGGATTCCCAACGGGTATACCTGCCACTTTATTCGGCCGAACTGGAAGTTGCCGAAGCGGGGTTAAGGCGACGCATCGGCAGAAAATTAAAAGGGGGGCGAATCAATCCGCCCCCTTCACCGTTAGCCAGCACAACTCTGCTTGTCGATTTCGAATCGCCCAACCTCTTTTACGTTTTTACTGCCAAAAATGTAAATGAAGGTGCCGCCCAGTGTGAGGATTGACGAGTCTTTTGGCATCTGCGCGGCGCAAACTGCCTGGGTGATGTCTGAGAGTGTTGCGTCCAGGTCAAAGCTATCAGGCTGGGTGTCGTAATTGACCAACGTGTAATAGAACCTTATCGCGTGGCTGTTGGCCGCTTCCGCCCGGTCGAACCTTATGTCCTCGTTGACCATTCGATTACGAGCCGTCGTTCGCGCGGTCAGGATGATCAGGTCGCTGAGGTAGCTGGGTTTGCTGGGCTCGGGTGTCTCTTCGAAGGCCTGTTTTATCAGCACGCCGGCCAAACCTGCAAACAGCAATCCCCACGCCGAATACCAAAACACCTTCTTGGTTTTTTCTGTTGCCACGTCATCGTTTCCTTGTGTCCCAGGGCAGCACTATCGGCTGTTCCCTGGCTAAATCCATGGGGTAATAGAGCCCATGTTGACACAACACCGATGAGTCGAGAAAACACCAAACCATCGTCAGGGCGTCAGGATTTGCCGTACGCCATGTACTCATTCTGCAACACGATGTGGTCCGCTACATACTTCGCGTCGTGCCACACCCCGTAGATAAACGATGACGCGCGGTTGACCAGATTCGGCAGGCCTAAAAAGTAAATCCCGCTTTGCGCCGAGATCCCGCGCTTGTGGAACGGCTCGCCTTTCTCATCGAATGCATCGACCTTCAACCAGCTGAAATCGAACGTGAAGCCAGTGGCCCAGAGGATTGTGGTCACGCCCGCTTCTGCCAGGTCCAGGCTCAACACTGGGTTCACCAAACACTCAGGATCTGGCAACAACTCCCAGGCCTGCGGTTCCGGGGGAAACGGCAACCCGTTCGCTTCGATATAGGCATCTGCATCGCGCAGCACATCAAAGTAGGCGCGATCCCCTTGAGCCACGTTCTCGGCCAAGCCGGGTTGGAAGGTCATGACGCCGTCTTTCCAATCCTGGGTGACGCCCACCAAGTGAATCCCTTGGTGCGCCAGGCGGCGGAAGTCGACTGTCTTGCCGCCTTCGTAACCGCTGACCGCAAAGGCCACGTGCTTCTTCTTCGGCTGGATTTTGACTTCATCCCACAGGCCCAATGCACCCAGCCACCAGCAGTAGTCACGGCCGCGATAGGCGCGGGGAGGGCGGTAGTGTTCGCCCACCGAGAGGTACACGGTCTTGCCGGCCTTTTGCAGTTCTTCGGCGATTTGCGAGCCGGAGGCGCCAGCGCCGACGACCAGCACGGCGCCCTCGGGGAGTTGGCCGGGGTTCTTGTAGGTGCAAGAGTGCAGTTGATGCAGCGGCGCGGTGCTCGGGACGATGTTCGGGATGGAAGGGCGCTGGAACGGGCCGGTGGCGGCGACCACATTGGCGGCTTCGATCACGCCGGTCGATGTGGTCACCTTGAAGCCCGGTCGTCCCACATGACGCTCTACCTGCTGCACCTCGACGCCAGTACGCACGGGGGCCTGCAATTTGTCCACGTAGGCTTCGAAGTAGTCGGCCATACGCTCTTTGGGGGGGAAGGCTTCCGGCGAAATGCCTTCGAATGTGAGGCCGGGAAACCGGTCATGCCAGGCCGGCCCGTTAGCGACCAGGGAGTCCCAGCGCTCTGAACGCCAGCGTTCGGCGATGCGGTGGCGTTCCAGCACGATATGCGGCACGCCCATCAGCGACAGGTGTTCACTCATGGCGACGCCGGCCTGGCCTGCGCCGACGACCAGGGTGTTGATGGTTTCTACTGACATGGTCGGTTCCCGAGGATAGGTTAACTATTTGTGGTGAGCGGGCTTGCCCCGTGCTGGGGCGCGTAGCGGCCCTGATCAAGTCATGGCGTTCTTTCAGGCAAACCTCGCTGTCAGGTGTGGGGCCGCTTCGCACCCCAGCGCGGGGCAAGCCCGCTCACCACAACAGCTCGGCTGTCTCTGAAGCTTATGTTTCTAAAAGCTCGGCCACGGCCGTGAGTGCCAGTTGGTAACCCAGCGCCCCCAACCCGGCGATCACACCGGTGGCGGCCTTGGACACGTAGGAGTGGTGCCGGAAGCGTTCGCGCTTCCAGATATTGCTCATGTGCGCTTCGATGATCGGACCGTCGAAGGCCAGCAGCGCATCAAGGATCGGCACCGAGCTGTAGCTGAGCCCGGCGGCGTTGATCACGATGGCGTCGGCGTTCAGTCGTGCCTCTTGAATCCAGTCCACCAGCACGCCTTCATGGTTGCTTTGGCGAAAATCCAGGGTCAGGCCCAGGGTCGCGGCGAGGTCTTGGCAGCGGGCTTGGATGCTGGCGAAGCTTTCGCTGCCGTAGGTGCCGGCTTTGTCCAGGCCGTAGAGGTTGGCGTTGGGCCCGTTGAGGAAAAACACAGGGTGGGTCATGGCGTACTCCAGGTTATTCAGGGCTGCCAGTCATCCGGCACAACCGCAATCACGTCGATTTCCATCAACCACTCCGGCTGGCCCAAGCCCGAGATCACCAGCCCGGTCGAGATCGGGAATACGCCTTTGAGCCACTTGCCGACTTCCTGGTACACCGGCTCGCGGTAGCGCGGGTCGATCAGGTAGGTGGTGGTCTTCACGATGTGCGACAGATCAGAACCCGCCTCTTCCAGCAGTTGCTTGACGTTCTTCATCGCCTGTTCCGCCTGGGCGCGTGGATCGCCGAGACCAACCAAGTTGCCGTCGAAATCAGTGCCGATCTGGCCGCGCACATAAATGGTGTTGCCGGCGCGCACGGCTTGGCACAGGTCGTTGTCCAGCGTCTGGTTGGGGTAGGTCTGTTGGGTGTTGAACATGCGGATGCGGGTGTGGGTCGGCATAACGGCAACTCATGGGAAGCGGGATGCCGCTAGCTTCACACTGGCCCGGTTACGACGAAACCAGCATTTGTGCGGGGTAGTGCTTAGGAAAAACCGAAGCCCGTGCAACTCATCGCCTGGCGCCTGACCCGGCACGAACCCTGCAACGCTTCCGGTACAGTCATTGTTGAGGGGCAGGCGTGATGCTCAGTCGTATTACTCAGCGTCAACTGGAGTATTTCGTTGCATCGGGAGAGGCAGGCAGCATCAGTGCTGCCGCTGAACGCATCCACGTGTCGTCGCCGTCGATCTCGGCGGCGATCACCCATATGGAGGCCGAGCTGGGCATCCAGCTGTTTATCCGCCACCACGCCCAGGGCATTTCCCTCACGGCGGTGGGGCGCCTGGTGATGCAGGAAGCCAAGCTGATCCTGGAGCAGATGACCAACCTTTACACCATCGCGTCGGAGTCCTTGAACACCGTGCGCGGGCCGTTGCGGGTCGGCTGCCTGGCGTCGCTGGCGCCGATGATCACGCCGGAATTGGTGTTTGGTTTCGGCCGTGCGTTTCCTGGCGTGCGGCTGACGCAAGCCGAAGGCAACCACGAAGAGTTGCTGGAAAAACTGCGCAGTGGCGAGCTGGATATCGCCCTGACCTACGACCTGGTGACCAGCCCGGACATCGACTTCCAGCCCCTGGCACAGCTGCCGCCCTATGTGATGGTCGGCGAGTATCACCCGCTGGCGAACTCGCCGGCTGTGAGCATGCAAGACCTTGAGGCCTACCCGGTAGTGCTGCTCGACACGCCCTGGAGCCGCGACTATTTCCTCAGCCTGTTCATCCAGGCCGGCACCACGCCGAATATCATCATGCGTTCCACCAACCTCGAAACGGTGCGCGCCATGGTCGGCAATGGGATCGGCTATTCCTTCGCGAATGCGCGGCCGAAATCGAACCTGTCTCAGGACGGCAAGCGCGTGATCCGCCTGCGCCTGGCGGGCGCCCACCGGCCGATGCGCCTGGGCTACGCCACGGCCAGCAACACTCAGCTGTCGCGCGTGGTGTCGGCGTTTGCCGAGCGCTGCCGCATGTTTGTGTCCGACCAGTACATCCCCGGCATGGCGCCGCCGAGCTTTTTTGATCCGCATGCAGTGCGGGTCTTGAGTGGGGTGAGCTGAGCTTGCACCAAATACAGGCGCCGGCTGCATTGTGGTGAGCGGGCTTGCCCCGCGCTGGGGCGCGGAGCGGCCCTAAAATCTGCTGGCGAGTGATGACTTATAAAAAGGTGGGCTGGATTGGGGCCGCTTCGCGCCCCAGCGCGGGGCAAGCCCGCTCACCACAGCATGCCCAGTCACCACAGAAAACAAGCGCCCTGGCACTGCATAGGTTCTCCCTACTCAAAGGGCCGGCTTTTACGAATTGACCCAAGTGCCTCCCCCCCACGACTCTGAACCCATCGATGTAGATCAACTTCTCAGGGCACAGCGACGATGACATTCGACTGGAATTACATGTTTGGTTTGCTGGGCGATGCCGAGTTCTGGCGCGCGACGTGGACGGTGATCAAGCTCAGTACCCTGACCTGGGTCTTGAGCATCGGCCTGGGCTTTCTGCTGGCGCTGGCCAAGCAATCCAGGCACGGCCTGCTCAGCGTGCCGGCGCGTGGTTATATCTGGCTGTTCCGCAGCCTGCCGCTGCTGGTGCTGCTGATCTTTATCTACAACCTGCCGCAAGCGTTGCCCGGCACCTCGGCGATCCTGGCCGACCCGTTCTGGTCCGGCCTGCTGGCGCTGGTGATCTGCGAGACCGCCTACGTGGCCGAGATCCATCGCGGTGGCCTGCTCTCGATCCCCAAAGGGCAGGGCGAAGCGGCGCGGGCGTTGGGCCTGAAGTTCTTCGGCACGCAATGGCGCGTAGTGATTCCCCAGGCATTGCGGGTGGCGTTGCCGTCGCTGGCCAACGAGTACATCTCTATCGTCAAGCTCACCTCGTTGGTGTCGGTGATTTCGCTGACCGAGATACTGATGGTCGGCCAGCGTCTGTATTCGCAGAACTTCCTGGTGATCGAGACCATGGCGGCGGTGGCGTTTTTCTACGTGTTTATCGTCACGGTGTTCGACTTCCTGCTTAAACGCCTGGAGCGCTTTCTCGACGTCAACCAGCGCAACGTCTCCCGTGTTCCCGATGCAGCGGTGCTGGCCCTGGCCACCCAACAGCGCATCGCCTTGGCGCGCCCGGCCAGCAACGGCGAACCCGCGTTGCAAGCCGCACGGCTGCACAAGGCCTACAACGATATCGAGGTGCTGGGCTCGGTCAACCTGCAGATCCAGCCCGGCGAAGTGGTGTCGGTGATCGGCCCGTCCGGCTCTGGTAAAACCACGCTGATCCGCCTGCTCAACGGCCTTGAACAACTGGATAACGGCGAGATCAGGATCAATGGCCTGCCCTTTATTCACCTGAACAAAGTCGGCGCGCAGAAACCCCAGTACATCGAGCACGCCGAACATCGCCTGAACATCGGCATGGTGTTCCAGAGCTTCAACCTGTTCCCGCATTTGAGCGTGCTTGACAACCTGCTGATGGCGCCGAAATACCATCGGCTGGGCACGACGTCTGAGCTCAAGCAGCAGGCCTACGCACTGCTGCACAAGGTCGGCATGCTCGACCATGCCTGGAAATACCCGCACCAGCTGTCCGGCGGCCAACAACAACGCGTGGCCATCGCCCGCGCCTTGATGATGCGCCCGCAGATCATGCTGTTTGACGAGCCCACCTCGGCCCTCGACCCGGAGAAAGTCAACGAAGTGCTGCAAGTCATCGAAGCCCTGGCCGAGGAGGGCATCACCATGGTGATTGTCACCCACGAGATGAACTTCGCCTTCAAGGTCTCCGACCGCATCGTGTTCATGGAGAAGGGCCGCGTGGTCTGCGACGACACGCCGGGCGCCTTGCGCAGCGGCCACAACCCACGCGTAGAGGCGTTCCTCAAGGACGTCTCGCTGGCGTGACCTTTCAACGTTCAGGAAAAACACAATGATCGAGCAAGCGCAAATCGAACAATTCCAGCGTGACGGTTTCTTGGTGGTCGAAGGCGTGCTGTCGCCGGAGGAAGTGGCCGCGTTGCAGCACGATTTCGACCAGTGGGTCGAAGAAAGCCGCAGCCACGCGCAGGGCTGGGGCGCCACCGTCGATGGCCGCGAGCGTTTTGATCTGGAGGGCGATCACCGCGCCGATCACCCGTCGCTGCGCCGGGTCAGTTCGCCCACCGAGATTTCAGCGGCCTATGAGCGTGTGGCGTTGCACTCACGCATGGCGGCGATTTCCGCGCAGTTGATCGGCGCCCACGGCACGCGCTTTCACCACAGCAAGATCAACTCGAAACTGCCCCATACGGCGACCCAGGTGAAGTGGCACCAGGACTTCCTGTTCACGCCCCACAGCAACGACGATATCGTCACCGCCTTGCTGATGGTCAGCGAAGTGACCCCGGAAAACGGCCCGCTGAACGTGATCCCCGGCAGCCACAAAGGCCCGCTGTGGTCACACTGGCAGCACCAGCGTTTTACCGGTTCGGTGGACGACGCTGTCGTCGAAGAACACTGCCAGCAAGCGGTGGCCTGCTACGGTCCCGCGGGCTCCGTGTGCTTCATGCACACCCGCCTTTTGCATGCTTCCAGCCCTAACGAGACCGAACTGCCGCGCACCCTCTTCATCAGCGTGTACGCCGCTGAAGACGCGCTGCCATTCGGCGAAAACCCTCTGCCCAGCGCACATGCCGGCCTGCTGGTGGCCGGTGAAGAAAGTGGCTTGGTGCGTTCCACGGACAACCACATGCGCTTGCCGCAAAAGCCCCGTGGCGCTTCGTTCTTCGTGCAACAGGCCGGACAAGACTCAGCCACTGCCTAGCCACATTCCTTGCTACTTACTAAAACCTTGCAGGTAATCACCATGACAGCGTTTCGTAAAAGTGTTCGTCCCCTTGCCGTGTGCCTGCTGGGCGCTGCGGTTGCGATGACTTCGTTGGCGGCTTCGGCGTTCCAGCAGGACGGCAAGATCATCGCCGGTTCCGACGTAACGTTCTTCCCGTATGAGTACATGGATAACAACAAGCCCGCAGGCTTTGACATCGAGTTCATGGACGGCCTGGGCAAGGTCATGGGCCGCAAGGTCGAGACCCTCGACACGCGTTTCCCCAACCTGATCACCGGCTTGCAAGCCGGGCGTTTCGATGTGACCAATTCGTCGATGTACATCACGGCGGAGCGGGTCAAGGTCATCGACATGATCCCTTACCTCAAGAGCGGCGAGTCGATCCTCACCCTCAAGGACAGCAGCTTCCAGCCCAAGACCCCGGAAGAGTTCTGCGGCCACAAGATCGGCTCGATGGGCGCCACGTCGTGGTTGGCACAGATGAACAAGCTGTCGGCCGAGTACTGCGTGGCCAAGGGCCTGAAGCCGATCCAGATCAGCGAATACAGCACCGACCCGCAAACCACCCAGGCCCTGCTGGCCCACGCGGTTGAAGCGCAGATCACCGACGCTGCCGTGGCCCGTGGCGTGATCGACAAGCTCGGCAGCCGCGTGGTGATCTCGTCCGACACCCTGATCTACCCGGTGCTCAATGGCTTCGGCGTGAAGAAGGGCAATGACACGGTGAAAAAAGCCTTGCTTGAAGGCCTGGAAAAATACCGCGCTACGCCTGAGTACGCCGCTTTGCTCAAGAAGTACAACTTCGAAGCGCCGACCGATGCCGACATCGCGGCACTGATGCCGAAGTAAACCTATCAGCGCGTGCCGCATTCGCGTGCGGCCGCGCCCTGCGGAGACCGATTCATGGCGTTATCCCACGAAGACCAGACGCGCATCGACCTGGCGGCGACCTTTCGCATCATCGCGCACCTGGGCATGCATGAAGCGGTGGCCAACCATTTCAGCGCCGCCGTATCGGCCGATGGCAAACAGTTTTTGCTCAACCCGAAGTGGAAGCACTTCTCCCGTATCCGCGCCAGTGACCTGTTGCTGCTGAACGCCGACGATTCATCCTGTGCCGATCACCCGAATGTGGACGCCACCGCCTGGTCAATCCACGGGCAAATTCATCGGCTGCTGCCGCAAACCCGCGCGGTGCTGCATTTGCACCCGGTCTACACCACCGCTGTGGCATGCCTGGCCAAGCCGCATATCCCACCGATCGACCAGAACACCGCGCGCTATTTCAACCGCGTGGCGGTGGACGAGCTGTACGGCGGCATGGCCGACACCGAGGCCGAAGGCGCGCGCCTGGCCGGGCTGCTGGATGGCAAGAGTCGGCTGCTGATGGGCAACCACGGCGTGATGGTCACGGCGGGTTCCATCGGTGAAGCGTTTGACGATATCTGGACCCTGGAGCGCGCCTGCCAGATCCTCGTCACCGCCTGGTCCACCGGGCAGCCGTTGCGGGTGCTGTCCGATGAAGTGGCGGAAAAAACTGCGCGCGGCTGGGAAGGTATTGCCGATTTCTCGCGTCAGCACTTTGAAGAAATGAAGCAGTTGATGATCGACGCAGACCCTTCCGTGCTCGACTGAGGACTCCACATGACTTTTTCCGTTGTCGCCCGCTGCGCCGAGACGGGCCAGTTGGGTATCGCCATCAGCTCATCAAGCATTGCGGTGGGCGCGCGTTGCCCGTGGCTACGGCCCGGCGTGGGCGCGGTGGCGTCGCAGAACATCACCTTGCCCAGCCTAGGCCCCCAGGTGCTGGACCTGTTGGAACAGGGCTTGGCGCCCAGTGAGGCGCTGGCCGCCTTGGCTGGGCAGGATCACAGTGAATATCGCCAGGTGACGGTGATTGATAACGCAGGCCGCACGGCGCATTTCAGCGGCGCGCAGACCCTGGGTATTCACAACGCGGTGAGTGGCGAGCAATGCGTGGCGGCGGGGAACATGTTGGCCAACCCCTGCGTGATCGAGGCCATGGTGACGGCGTTCGAAACGACCTCGGGGCACCTTGCCGATCGCTTGCTGGCCGCGATGCACGCCGGCGTGGCGGGCGGTGGTGAAGCCGGGCCGGTGCATTCGGCGGCGCTGGTTATCGTCGATGACCTCTTGTGGCCCATCGTCAACCTGCGCGTGGACTGGGCGGATGAAGACCCCATCGGCGCCCTCGACCAGCTCTGGCAGGCTTATCGTGGGCAGTTGCAGGCCTACATCGACCGCGCCATCAACCCACAGGTCGCACCCGGCTACGCCGTACCGGGAGACGACCGATGAACAGCCGCGACCTGCTGGCGCAACTGGTGCGTTTTGACACCACCAGCCGCGAATCCAACCTGGCCTTGATCGACTTTGTGCGCACGTACCTGCAGGACCACGGCGTGGCCTGCGAGTTGGTGTACAACGAACACAAGAGCAAGGCCAATCTGCTCGCCACTATCGGCCCGGCAGACGTGCCCGGCATTGTGTTGTCCGGGCATACCGACGTGGTGCCGGTGGATGGGCAGCGCTGGAGCGTGGCGCCGTTTGACCTCACCGAGAAAGACGGCAAGTTGTACGGCCGTGGCACGGCGGACATGAAGGGTTATATCGCCTGTGTGCTGGCGTGTGTGCCGGCCCTGGCGAAGGCTTCGCTGCGCATGCCGGTGCACATTGCGCTGTCGTATGACGAAGAAGTCGGTTGCCTGGGTGTGCGTTCGCTGATCGAGCGATTCCATGGGCAGCCGGTCAAGCCGCTGCTGTGCGTGATCGGCGAACCCACCGAACTCAAGCCGGTATTCGGCCACAAGGGCAAACTGGCGATGCGTTGCCACGTGCACGGTGCGGCGTGCCATTCGGCCTATGCGCCGACGGGCGTGAATGCCATTGAATACGCCGCGCGCTTGATCAGCGAACTGGTGCGGCTCGGCGAAGCGCTCAAGGCGCCGCAGCATCTGGATCAGCGTTTCGATCCGGCATTTTCCACGGTGCAGACCGGCCTTATCAACGGCGGCAAGGCCCTGAATATCGTCCCGCAGGACTGCAGTTTCGACTTCGAAGTGCGCTCCTTGCCGACTCAGGATCCCTGGCAGGTCGCCCGGCAATTACAGGTATACGCCGAGCAGACCCTGCTGCCGGCGATGCGGGCGGTGAGTGGGCAATCGGCGATCAGTCTCAGCGAGTTGTCCAGCTATCCGGGGTTGGCCACGTCGCTGGAAAGTCAGGCCGCCGAGTGGGTGGCGCAGTTCTGCGGCTCAAGGGAATTCGGCACCGTGGCTTTTGGCACTGAAGGTGGGCTGTTCGACCAAGCCGGCATTCCCACGGTGGTGTGCGGGCCGGGCAGCATGGAGCAGGGGCACAAGCCGGACGAGTTCATCAGCGTGGCGCAGTTGCAGGCGTGTGATCGGATGCTGGCGCGGGTGCTGGGGTTTGTGAGCCGCCCTGCAAAAACGCGTTAGCCGTTTTGGGGCTGCTTCGCAGCCCAGCGCGGGGCAAGCCCGCTCACCACAGCAAGCCCGCTCAACATACAGAGGCCCGCTCAGCATAGGGCCAAGTTATGGCCGTTATACCTTCGCCACGCCTACTCGCCACTGCGCAGGCGGCAAAATCCCATTCACCAGGTAATTCCCCACAATCCGCGATTTGTACACGCGCGGGTTGTGGTTCGCCAGGGTTCGCGCGTTTCGCCACAGCCGGTCCAGCGCCTTGTTACTGGCGGTGGCACTGGCGCCCAGTGCATCGAACAGCGCCGTGGTGGCCGCCAGTGTCGCATCCACCACCGGGTTCACTGCCAGGCACACTTCCAATTCAGCCAGCGCAATCTGCGGATCGTCATCGTGCAATGGCTGGTCATGGGCGATCACATACCGTGCGGTGTGCTCCAGCCGTTGCGCCGCTTGCTGGGCGATGGCTTGCGCGGCGTAGGCTTGGCTGGCGACTTCACCGATCACCTGCAGCAGTTGTACGTCCTGGCCGGCGGTGTCGGCATTGCCGGTGGTGAAGGTGCGCGCGCGTTGGCTGAGTTCCTCGGCACCGCTGAGGGCGGCGCGGCGGGCGATGCCGGCGAGGGTGCTGAGGTGGTAGAGCTGGAAGAACGACTGGCCGTGGCCAAAGCGCTGTTGGGTGGGGCGTACATCGTCATCCACCACGGGCGCATTGTCGAAGATGCAGGTGCCGCTGGCGGTGAGGCGTTGGCCGAAGCCATTCCAGTCATCGACGATCTGCACGCCGGGGGCCTTGAGGTCGACGACTACGCTGTAGATCGTGCCGTCTTCGCCCGTCGCGATGGTGTTGATCAAGTCGCTGTAGAGCGCGCCGGTGGTGTAGAACTTTCTGCCGCTGATGCGCAAGGCGCCGGCTTCGTCACGGTGCAGGCGGGTTTCGAAATCGCCACGGGCCTGGTTGCCGACTTCAGTGCTGCCGGGAGAGAGCAGGGCACCCTGGCCGAGCCGGTCCAGCCACTTGGCGCGCCAATCCAAGTCCTTGGCGCTGAGCACGTCTTCGCAAAAACCGAAGTGCCCGCGCAGGGCCTGGGTGATGTTGGAGTCGGCGGCGGACAGCTCTGTGAGCAGCGCCAGCAACTCGACCAACGTTGCATCCTGGCCGCCATAACTGGCTGGCAGGCGCCAGCGCGGCAGGCCCAAGGCGTTCAGTTGCTGGATCACGGTGGCGAGGCTGCCGCGTGTCTGATCCGCCACCGCCGCCTGCGCGAGAATCTGCGCAAAGAGCGGGCGAAACGGTGCGGCCAGTTGTTCGTAACGGGCAGTGGGCGGTGCGCCCCAGATGTTCAAAGCGGGAATCGACATGCAATGGACCTTGCAGAAAATGGTTCAGGTGCTGGGGTCCAGTGGTCTGGTGAGCTCACCCTAACTCAGGCGCGGCGAAGTTTTTAATACGAAAAGCAGCTAGCGACCTGTACGACGGTTCTATCGATAGTGCCCAACAGTATTAAACCCCGCGCTTTTATTGCGTTAGCTTCTACGACCAACGACCAGACTGCACGCCCACGGATGGTTGAACCAACCCTCCAACCCTGTGGGATTTTCCATGATCAACCGTCGAACACTGCTGTCTTTGCTGGGCCTGGCCTTTCTTGCTTTGTATGGGCCATCGGCCGGCGCCGCAGAACCGCTGACCCTTACCGTGGGTGACCAGTTCTTCTCCAACCGCATCGTGCTGGAGCTGTCGGGCGAGCTGAAAGACTTGCCTTATAAAATCGACTTCAAGCGCTTCAACACCGGCTCGCCGGTGGCCTCGGCCGTGGCCAGCGGCGCGCTGGACGTAGGTATCGTCGGCGACACCCCGGTGATCAGCCTGGCCGCCAATGGCGCACCGGTCAAAGTCGTCGCCAGCACCCAGACCAGCCTCGACGGCGTGGGCATCGTCGCGCGCAAGGGCATTCAGTCGGTGGCCGACCTCAAGGGCAAGACCGTCGCCATCTGGAACGGCTCATGGAGCCAGCAACTGGCCTATAAAGCGCTGGATGAAGCCGGGGTGCCGCGCAGCAGCGTTCACTTCAAATACCTACTGCCGGCCGAGGCCAGCCTGGCGCTGACCCAGGGCGACATCGACGCCTTCGGCACCTGGGAACCCTACGTGTCGCTGCAGGAAAAAGAAGGCAGCACGCTGATCCGCAACGCCAAGGGCCTGATGAGCGCACCGACCTACATCGTCGCCTACGAGCCGGCGCTGGCGCAGAAAAGCGCGATCATCAAGGACTTCATCGCCCGCCTGACCCGTGCCCGGGTGTGGAGTAACACGCACGTGGATGAGTACGCCGAAGCCTGGTCGAAGGCCAACCAGTCGGCGCCGGAAATCGCCAAAGTGTGGTTCAAGCGCGATGCGATCAAGGTGCTGCCGATCTCGCCGACGATCATCAGCGAGGCCCAGGCCACGGCGGATTTTCTGGTGGATGCGCAGATGTTGAAGCAGCGGTATGACGTGGCGCCGTTGTTTGATCGGGTGCTTTAAATCCTTGATTGTAGGAGCGAGCTTGCTCGCCAAGAGTGCCAACGATAACGCGGGCATTCAGGAGGACTGCGGCGGTCTCGAGTATTTGGCGAGCAAACCCGCCCCTACAAACATCTGAATCAGCGCACCAGGCACGGCTGCTTGTTGTTGAAGCGCCACCCCGGAATCAAAAACTGCATCGCCACGCTGTCATCCCGCGCGCCGAGGCCCATGCCTTTGTACACCTCATGGGCCTTGGCTACCGCGTCCATGTCGATCTCCACCCCCAGGCCAGGCTTGCTCGGCACTTTTACATAACCCCCGTCGATTTTCAGCGGCGCCTTGGTCAGGTGCTGGCCGTCCTGCCAGATCCAGTGGGTGTCGATGGCGGTGATGTCGCCCGGTGCTGCTGCGGCGACCTGGGTGAACATCGCCAGGGAAATGTCGAAGTGGTTGTTGGAGTGCGAGCCCCAGGTCAGGCCCCATTCATGGCACATCTGCGCAACGCGTACCGAGCCCTGCATCGTCCAGAAGTGTGGGTCGGCGAGGGGGATGTCCACCGATTGCAGTTGGATCGCGTGACCCATTTCGCGCCAGTCGGTGGCGATCATGTTGGTGGCGGTTTTCAGGCCGGTGGCACGGCGGAATTCAGCCATGACTTCGCGGCCCGAGTAGCCGTTTTCGGCACCGCAGGGGTCTTCGGCGTAGGCCAGTACGTGGTGCTGGTCGCGGCACAGGCGGATGGCCTCTTTCAATGACCAGGCGCCGTTCGGGTCGAGGGTGATACGCGCATCCGGGAAGCGTTCGGCCAGGGCGGTGACGGCTTCGATTTCTTCGTCGCCGCTCAGCACGCCGCCTTTGAGCTTGAAGTCATTGAAACCATATTTGGCTTTGGCGGCTTCGGCCAGGCGCACCACGGCGTCGGCCGTCAGCGCGGTTTCGTGGCGCAGGCGGAACCACTCATCGTCGCTGTCGGCTTCGTTGCGGTAGGCCAGGTCGGTGGCACTGCGGTCGCCGACATAAAACAGATAGCCGAGCATTTTTACCGCGTCGCGTTGCTGTCCTTCACCGAGCAGGGCGGCCACCGGGACTTCGAGACACTGACCCAGCAGGTCGAGCAGCGCGGCTTCCATGGCGGTGACGGCATGGATGGTGATGCGCAGGTCAAAGGTCTGCAAACCACGACCCGCCGCGTCGCGGGAAGCAAAAGTGCTGCGCATCTGGTTGAGGATGCGCTGGTACTGGCCGATGGGTTGGCCGATCACCAGGCTGCGGGCGTCTTCCAGGGTTTCGCGGATGCGTTCGCCGCCGGGCACTTCACCCACGCCGGTGTTGCCGGAGCTGTCCTTGAGGATGACGATATTGCGTGTGAAGTACGGGCCGTGGGCGCCGCTGAGGTTGAGCAGCATGCTGTCGTGGCCGGCGACGGGGATAACCTGGAAGTGAGTAACGACGGGCGTAGTCATGGCAAGTTCCTGAATGGTCTTAAAGAGGTTTGCTGAGGGCGGCGCGGGTGGGCACGGCGCTCGGTGACGTCAGCGCGGCAGAGGGCGCGGTCTTGGCGAAAAACACCAGGATCGCTGCGAGCACCGACGTGCCGGCCAGACCATAGAGCCCGCCCTGGATCGAACCGGTGGTCTGTTCCAGGAAGCCGAACGTGGTGGGCGCAACGAAGCCGCCCAGGTTGCCGATAGAGTTGATCAACGCGATCACGGCGGCGGCGATACGCACATCCAGGTAGCCCTGGGGAATCGGCCAGAACAGTGACGATGCCGACTTGAAACCGATAGCCGCAAAGCAGATCGCCACAAAGGCAAAGACCGGCCCGCCCGTGGTGGACATGAACATGCCCGCTGCCGCAATCAACAGCGCTGCCGCCACCCAGGCCTGCTGGAACTTGAACTTGCCCGACAACGAGGCGAAGGCGTACATGGCGATGATCGAGATCAGCCAGGGGATCGAGTTGAAGAACCCGACCTGCACATCACTGAGGTCACCCATTTTCTTGATGATGCTCGGCAGCCAGAAGGTGGCGGCGTAGATCGTCAGTTGGATGCAGAAATACAGCGCGCAGAACAGCAGGATCTGGCGGTCCTTGAGCAGCTTGCCGAGGGACGGCTTGACGCTGGTGAGGGCCTCACGGTCGCGCTGTTCCTGGTCGATGGCATTGACCAGTGCATCCTGTTCTTCGCGGGTCATCCATTTGGCGTCGTGGGGTTTGGAGTCCAGCCAGAACCACACAAAGAAGCCAATCACCACCGAAGCCAAGCCTTCAATGGCGAACATCCATTGCCAGCCGTGGAAGCCAAAGCCTTCGATTTGCAACAGCACGCCTGACAGCGGGCCGGAAATCAGCGACGCAACCGCCGAGCCGCTCAAAAAGATGGCGATGGCTTTACCGCGTTCCACGCCAGGCAGCCAGCGCGTGAAGTAGTAGATCACCCCAGGAAAGAAACCGGCCTCGGCCACACCCAGCAGGAAGCGCAGGATGTAGAAGTGGGTTTCGTTCTGGATGAACGCCATCAGCGTGGCGACGATGCCCCAGGTGAACATGATGCGAGTCAGCCAGATACGCGCACCGACCTTTTGCAGCAACATGTTGGAGGGCACTTCGAAGAGGGCATAGCCGATGAAGAACAGTCCGGCGCCGAAGCCATAGGCGGCGGCGCCGATGCCCAGGTCGTGCTCCATGTGCGTGCGCACAAAGCCGATGTTGACCCGGTCGATGTAGTTGAGGATGAACATGATCACGAACAGTGGCAGCACATGGCGCTTCACTTTGCTCACGGCGCGCGCGAGGACGGGATCACTTTCGGGTACGGCAGATACATGGATTGAATTGGTCACAATTCAAAACTCCCCCTGATTATTTTTATGCGGGTTTGCGTGTCTTGTTGATAGACATCATACAAGTTGTTTTTTTCAGGTCGCAATGGGGTGGGTGATTTTTTTGTGTTTATAAACAGGTTTTTTGAGCATCTATTAGGTTTTAAGGGGTTTTCGGGGCTGGGTGTTTGCGGAGGACGGTAACTGGATTAATGTTAGTTGTCATACAAGTTGAGATCTTCTGCCTCACACGACATTCTGTGTAGGAGCGAGCTTGCTCGCGAAAAACGTCAAAGATAACGCGGGCACCCTGGATGAACGCGGCGTGCTCAGGTTTTTCGCGAGCAAGCTCGCTCCTACAGGGTGTTAAGCTCGCACCCGCTAACTCTGTGGATTCGTCACTATGCCCATTGAACATGGACCCGCTGTCCGTAAACGCTCCACCAACCTGGCCCAGGGCGTGGTCGACGCGCTGACCCAGCGCATCCTGCTCGGCCAGTTGAAACCCGGCGAAAAGCTGCCCTCTGAATCCACCATCGTGGCTGAGCATGGCGTGAGCCGAACCGTGGTGCGCGAAGCGATTTCCAAGTTGCAGGCGTCCGGTCTGGTTGAGACTCGTCACGGCATCGGCACCTTTGTGCTGGAACAGCACGCCCAGCAGGGCCTGCGCCTCCATGTGGACACGGTGGCCAGCGTGCGCAACATGCTCGAGCTGCGCCTGGGCCTGGAAGTGCAAGCCGTCGCACTGGCCGCCGTGCGCCGCACCGACCAACAACTGGCCCACATGCGCCAGGCACTCGACGACTATCAGGCGTCCCTGGCCAACAACGACAGTTGCGTGGAGGAAGACAAACGCTTTCACCAACTGATCGCCGAGGCCACCGGCAATACCTTCTTCACTGAAATCATGCTGCACCTGGGCAATGCGATGATCCCGCGCACCCAGGTGAAAGGCGATGAGCGTGGCGGCGCCGACTTTGCCCAACTGGGCCAGTTGGCGAACCTGGAACATGAGGCGATCTTCAACGCGATCAAACGCCAGGACCCGGACGCCGCCCGCGCCGCCATGGTGTTGCATCTGACCAACAGCCGGGACCGTTTTTCGGGGGAGCAGGGGCGTTGAACGAACACACCTTATCCCTGCGACTGGAGCGCGTCGCCGCCAACGTACCGAAGGGCGCGCGTCTGGCCGATATCGGCTCCGATCACGGTTATTTGCCGGTAGCATTGATGCGCCGTGGCCTGATCACGATGGCAGTGGCGGGGGAGGTCGCGACCACACCCTTTCATGCGGCGCAACGTACCGTGCGCGACAACGGCCTGGAGCAACAGATCACCGTGCGTCTGGCTGATGGTTTGGCGGCCATGAAGCCCGATGACGGCATCACCGCGATCAGCGTCTGCGGCATGGGCGGCGAGACTATCCGTGACATTCTCGAAAGCGGTAAGCGGCACCTGAGCGGCCAAGAGCGATTGATCCTGCAACCCAACGGCGGTGAGCAACCGTTGCGCCAATGGCTGATGGATAACGGTTACTCGATCCTTCGAGAAGAGTTGCTGCGCGAAAACCGCTTTTACTACGAGATCATTGTCGCAGAGCGCGCCGGGCCAGTGGCTTACACCGCTGAGCAGTTGTACTTCGGGCCGCTGCAACTGCAGGCGCGCAGCCCAGTGTTCATCGCCAAATGGCAACATATGCTGCGCCAAAAACACAAGACCCTGGCCAGCTTCGAGCACGCTCGGCAAGCGGTGCCGGAAGAGAAGCAAAAAGAGATCGTGCAGCAGGCGAAATGGATTACCGCGCTACTGGCCTGATACCCCTTCATTCAAACCTGATGACCTAGGACACCCACCATGGCCGACGCCACCGACCCCACCTTCTACGACCGCGCCGACGCGCACATCGAATTGTCGAACGAGCAACTCCAGGCTCACGAAAACCTCGGCCAGGTCAGCGCCTCGATGATGTTCGGCACCACGCGCTTCAACGCCTGGGCCAGCGCGCGCAACTTCAAGTCCGGCGCGGAAATGGCCGAGGCGCGGGAGGCGATGTTGAAGTACTTCTGCGACCAGTACCGGATGATGCTTGAGGATAATCTGGACGATCACATCAATAATTTTGACCGGTACATGTCGACCCGATAGGCCACTGTTACAGGTCTGCACAGGCCTTGAGTGCTTTTGCCCCATTTTCGCGCACGCTACGTTCTCGATTGGTCCCCGCGCCGCCTATCTCGGGCGCGCTGACAGCGGCCCGTATCTTGCTAGTGTCAAGCTAATCAATGACATGGCATTTTGCCGTTAGTCATTTCAAGGCTTCACCCCGCGGCGCACCGCGTGGGTCGTTTTTGGGGAGTGGTCGGACATGCACAGCCTTTTATTACCGGGTATACGCCTGTTGGGGCGTTTCGGCTTTGCGCGCAAGTTCCAGATCCTGTTCTTCCTGTTCATGCTGCCCCTGGCGGGTAGCCTGTGGATGATCGGCTCGGACTATCGCGACAAATTGACCGTGATTTCCAGCGAGCAGTCCGGTGTCCGGCAACTGTTGGCCCTGGATGCGCTGGACGGTCAATTGACGGCCCAGCGCAACCTGGCCGCACGCTGGAAGGCGGCGGACATACTGCACGCGCCCACCCCGGCGGCGAAGGCGGCGATGGACAAGGTCGACGCCAATTTCCCGGTGATCCTGCAAAGCCTGCAAACCCTGGGCGATTCACTCAAAGCCCAGAACGCCAGCACTGATATCCTCGCGCGCTTCGACGCCTTGCAGGCGACAGTCAAGGGCATGGACTCCCAATCCCTGCGCACGGTGGGCTGGTGGCCGGACGGTTACGACCGTTTCACCGCGGCCCTGACCGCGATGCAAACCCTGCGCGAGCAGATCACCCTCGACGCCGGGTTGATCCTCGACCCGTGGCTGGAAACCTACCTGCTGATGCAGATTTCCACCCAGCACACCCCTGACCTGATCGAGCGTATCGGGCGCATGGCCAGTGTCGGCCAGTCGTCTATCGCGTCGGGGCAGTTCACGTTGCAAAGCCGCTTGCAGATGCGTGACCTGCGCGGTCGGATCGGCGACGCGCGGGACCAGTTGGTCAAGGCGGCAGGCTCGCTCAAGGCCAAGCAATACGCCGGTCTCGAACCCTGGACCGCGCAGTACGACGACAGCCTGCAACGGCTGGACAACGAACTCAAGGTGCTCGACGACGGCGTCTTCGGCGGCACCATCAAGCTCGACACCGCAGGCTTCGAACGCAGTGTCGACGCGATGCTCGACAGCCTCGGCGCGCTGCGTAACCAGTCGCTGCATTCGCTGGACGCGCGCTTGGGTTACTACCGTGATCGTTCGCTGCAGAAATTCATTCCCGTCGCGGCGACATTCAGCCTGCTGGCCTTGGCCGCGCTTTACCTGTTCATATGCCTGCAAGCCTCGATTCGCCGCAGTGCCAGTGGCATCACCACCCTGGCCGAGTCCCTGCGCGACGGCAACCTGTGCGTCGAGGTGGCGGTGGAAGGGCGCGACGAACTCGCGGCCATCAGCACCGCGCTCAACGTTGCGGTGGTGCAACTGCGCACCAGCCTGCTGGGGGTCAACCACGAGACGCAGCAACTCGGCTCGGCGGTGCTCACCCTCAATTCGCAATCGGGCAGCACCCTGACCGAAGTCGAAGACCAGCAACTGCAAATCAGCCAGATCGCCGCCGCCGCGACCCAGTTGGCCGCCACCTCCCTGGGCGTCGCCAAAAGCTGCGAACAAGCCTCGGGCAGCGCCCAGCAGACCCGACGCATCGCCGAAGACAGCAGCCGCGACAGCCAGCGCACCACGGCCAGCATCCAGCAACTCAACCTGCGCCTGACCGACACCGCCGATGCGCTGGAGCAGGTCAGCCAGCAGGGCCAGCAGATTCAGTCGGTGGTCGACACCATCCGTGGCATTGCCGAGCAGACCAACCTGCTGGCGCTCAACGCCGCCATCGAAGCCGCCCGTGCCGGTGAGCAGGGCCGCGGGTTTGCCGTGGTGGCTGATGAAGTGCGCAGCTTGTCGCAACGCACCCAGGCGTCTACGGCGCAGATCGCCGGCACGGTCGACAGCCTGCGCGCCACGGTCAGCCAGGCGGTCACGTTGATGGGCGCCGCGTGTGAACAGGCACTGACGGATGCTGAATCCGTCACCGGGCTGGGCACACGTTTGGGCGAGATTGCCGGTGCGGTGCAACACGTCACCGACACCCTGGCGCAGATCGCCACTGCTGTTGAAGAGCAAGCGGCGACGGCGGATGAAGTGAGCGGCAATATCCAGCAAGTGGACCAGGCGGCCGGGCGTTTGCTCGACGGCGCGCGGGCTGTGAACCGAGCGGCCGACACCTTGAGCAAAGGCAGCCAGGCATTGAGCGACAACACCGCGCGGTTTCGCCTGGGCTGAACAGGTTTTTGTGGTGACCACGCTTCCTGTGGTGAGCGGGGCAAGCCCGCTCACACCACAGGAAGCTTGCTCACCAAAACAAGTCTGCTCACCACAACAAGCTCCCCCACCACAGGAACCTTCGGCTTCTACAGGGCTCACTTACTAGGTCGCCCTGTTTCGTCGCCGAAAGGACTCCGCATGACTTCAGCCCCGCCAACGACCCTCCCGCACGGCCCCGTCACCCGCGAACTCAGCCTGCGCGCCGTCATCACAGGCAGTGTCCTCGGCATCCTGCTCACGCCGTCCAATGTCTACGCCGGGTTGAAAATCGGTTGGTCGTTCAACATGTCGATCATCGCGCTGTTGATCGGCTACGCCATCTTTCAAGGAGTGGCCAAGCGTTCCACCGACCACCTGCCGTGGACCTTGCATGAAAGCAACATCAACCAGACCGTCGCCTCGGCCGCCGCTTCAATCATTTCCGGCGGACTGGTAGCGCCGATCCCGGCCTATACCTTGCTGACGGGCAACCAGTTAGACGCTATCCCCATGATTGCCTGGGTGTTCTCGGTGAGTTTCCTGGGCATCTGGATCGCCTGGTATCTACGGCCCTCGCTGCTGAATGACAAGGCGCTGAAGTTCCCCGAGGGCATGGCCACCCTGGAAACCTTGCTGCACATCTACAACCATGGGCGCGAAGCCGCGACGCGCTTGAAGGTGCTGCTCAGCGCCGCGTTGCTCTCCGGGCTGGTCAAGTGGGTCGATACTTTTATGTGGGCCTTCCCGCGCTGGTCGCCCAGCGCTCAGTTGGAGCGCCTGACCTTCACCGCCGACCCTTCGCTGTTGCTGGTGGGCTTCGGCGGTATCATCGGCATTCGCGTGGGCCTGACCCTGCTGCTCGGCGCCTTGCTCGCGTGGGGCGGCCTGGGCCCCTGGTTGTTGGCGCAACACCTGGTGACCTTGCCTGCGGGCAGCAGCGGCCCGCAGTTCGCCGCGCTGGTGGAGTGGTTGCTGTGGCCGGGCGTGAGCTTGATGGTGTGTTCCACCTTGGCCTCGCTGGCGATTCGTTTGTGGGCCCTGTACCGATCAACGCACTCCGGCGGCGAATCGACCTGGACGGTGCCAAAACCGGGGCCGGCCGCCGGTTTTGTGCTGGCGATTGTGCTGGTGGTGAGTCTGCAGGCGCTGCTGTTCGGCATTAATCTGGGCATGGCGTTGCTCACGATCCCATTGGCGATCTGCCTCGCCGCCGTCGCCGCGCGCGTGGTGGGCGCCACCGGCATTCCGCCCATCGGCGCCATTGGGCAACTGTCCCAGCTGAGCTTTGGCATCGTCGCGCCGGGGCAGGTGCCGATCAACCTGATGAGCGCCAACACGGCCGGTGGCTCGGCCGGGCAGTGCACCGACTTGATGAATGATTTCAAAGTGGGCAAGGCCATTGGTGCCACGCCGCATAAGCAGGTGATCGCGCAGATCCTGGGGATTTTCATCGGCAGTATCGTTGGCGTATTCGCCTACCTGGCGTTGATCCCGGACCCGCAAACCATGCTGCTCACCGAAGAGTGGCCGGCCCCGGCGGTCGCTACCTGGAAAGCCGTGGCGCTAACCCTCACCCATGGGGTGGATTCACTGTCCACCAGCATTCGCTGGGCGATTGCCATCGGCGGCCTGGTTGGCGTAGTGCTCGGTGTGCTGGACAGCACCTTGCCTGCCCATCGTGCCCGCTTCCTCCCGAGTGCCGCCGCCCTGGGCCTGGCCTTTGTGCTGCCGGCCTCGGTCTCGTTGATGATGGCCCTGGGCGCGATACTGACCTGGCTGCTGAGCTGCCGCTGGCCGAGCCTCACCGAGCGCTTTGCGATTACCGCCGCCGCTGGCTTGATTGCGGGGGAGAGCATCACCGGCGTAGGTGCTTCACTGTGGTCGATGGTGCACTGAAGCGTGGCTCGGCAGTTGCCGAGCCAGCCGCCATGGCCTCAGGCGATCTTCACATTCATGGTGATCCTGGCGGTGAACACCTTCACTTCGCCCTCATCAAAAATATCCACCGGCACGATCTTGTCCCCCGCGGTGGACCAATCAATACCGCTGCCATCCGCTACGGCACGGATGTTCGTCTTGGCCTTCGCCAGGTACTCCACGGTCATGCCCTTTGGGATCCATTTGGCACCTGACGGTATCGACACGTCCGTCATCGTCCCACCTGCCAATTCCGCCGCGTTGCACAACGCAATGGCATGCACGGACGCCAAGTGGTTGGTGATTTCCTTGCGAAACGGCACATTGACCACGGCATGCCCAGGGCGCAGTTCGGCGATTTCCGGGTTGATGGTGCTGAAGTAGGGCGCCACTTGGCAGGCCATTTGGCTGAAGGCTGCAGGGCCTGCACTGTTGAACATGCTGAGAAACTGGCTCATGGATTATCCTCGCAATGGGTTAACAGAATAATATTCTGTAACGGAACGATATTCTGTAAATTCCATGGGTGTCAAGCCATGCCTTCTCTGCAGGCGGCTGTACCTTTAGACTCCGTACATTTGGCGAGCCACTCCATGCACGCACCTGACCTGATCGAGCGCACCTTCCCGGGCCGGCGCAGCGACCTCAAGCGCAGCATCCTGCGCGAGGCCCTGGCCAGCTTTAACGACGTGGGTATTGAAGCGACGAATATCGAAACCATCCGCGCGCGGTGCGAGACCAGCGTGGGCGCCATCTACCATCACTTCGGCAATAAGGAAGGCATCGTCGCCGCGCTGTATTTTGCCGCGCTGGAAGATCAGGCCGCCTTGCGAGACCACTATCTGAAGCCGGCGCAAACCGCCCAGGCCGGTGTGGAAGCGCTGGTGCGCAGTTATGTGGAGTGGGTGGATGCGCAACCCGAATGGGCGCGCTTTATGTTCCAGAGCCGTTTCGCCGTGGCCAACGGCCCGCACAAGGACGAACTGCTCACCCGCAACAAGCAGCGCAATGCGCAATTGACCGAGTGGATGAGCGACGAAGGCCGCCGCGAGGCGTTCAGCCATATTCCGGCAGAACTGTTGCTGTCGCTGATCATCGGCTCGGCCGAAAGCTATGCCCGTGCGTGGTTATCCGGCCGGGTCAAACACAGCCCCAATCACTACGCCGCGTTGCTGGCGCAGGCGGCGTGGGCCTCGATCAGCCAAACGCCTGCACAATCGGCAGACATTTAATTGTCGGCACTCTTGGAGGCTGGCGTAGTCTGTTTCCAAGACATTCCTCTCGCCCTGCGGAGCCTTCAATGATCATCGTCCACCACCTCAACAACTCACGCTCGCAACGCATCCTGTGGCTGCTCGAAGAACTCGGCCTGCCCTACGAGATCAAGCGCTACCAACGCGACCCGAAAACCAACCTCGCTCCGCCAGAACTCAAGGCGATCAACCCGTTGGGCAAATCGCCGGTGATCGAAGACGGCGGCCTGGTGCTGATCGAGTCCGCCGCCATCATCGACTACCTGATCCGCCGCCACGGCCAGGGCCGCCTGCAACCGGACCCCGCCAGCGCCACCTACGACCACTACGTGCAGTGGCTGCATTTTGCCGAAGGCTCGGCCATGTTGCCGTTGATGCTCAACCTCTACGTCGGCCGCCTGGGCGAGGCAGGCGCGCCGTTGCATCCGCGGATCGAATCGGAAGTGGCCAACTACCTCGGTTACCTGAACGACGTGCTCGCGGGCAAAGCCTACCTGCTTGGCGATGAGCTGAGCGGCGCGGACGTCCAGATGAGCTTTATCGGCGAAATCGCCAGGGCCCAGGGCAAGTTGCAGGCCTACCCGAACCTGGCAGCGTGGGTGGAGAAATTCCAGGCGCGACCTGCGTATCGCAAGGCGGTGGCGCAGGGCGGGGAGTATGCGTTTGCCAAGTGACTAACGCTGCTGCAACGCCACCTTCAGCCCCAGGCCCATAAACAGCGTGCCGATGATTTTGCCTTCCCAGCGCCGCAGTTTGGACAGCCCCTTGATGCCTCGGCTCAAGGGGCGGATGGCGAGGGCGAGCAGGCTGGTGTACACCGCACTGAGCACCGAGAAGATCATGCCCAGCACCGCGAACTGAACCAGCGACGAGCCGGATTCCGGGTGGACGAATTGCGGCAGGAACGCCAGGAAGAAAATCGCGGTCTTCGGGTTGAGAACCTCGGCGCCCACCGCCTGGAAAAATGCCTGGCGCGGGGTGACGGCACGCAAGGTCAGCCCCGCCTGTGTGCCGGTCTTGGCCATGAACGCGCGTACGCCCAGGTAGATCAGGTAGGCCGCGCCGGCCCACTTCACCGCGTTGAACGCCGTGGCCGAGGTCATCAGGATCGCCGACAACCCCAACGCCGCGCCCAGGGTATGCAGCAAGTCGCCGCACGCCACGCCCAGCCCGGTCGCCACGCCGACCTTGCGTCCGCCTTGCACGGTGCGGGTGATCACCAGCAACACAGAGGGGCCTGGAATCAGAAACAGGCCAATCACTACGGCGACATAGGTGATGAGGGAGGCGAGTTCAAACATGGCGGACGCTCTCGAAATAGGGCACGGCCCCCAGTTATCCTCAAGTGAATGGCGTTTACAACTGTTAACGGATTGAACGGCGCGATCGCTATAGGCTTTGGGATGTCTGCCCTGGAGCCCATCGCCATGAACCTGCGAGCCGTCACTGCCACGTTGTTTGCCTTTGTCCTGTTACTGCCGCCACCGGCCGAGGCCGCGACGCCTATCACCCATGTCGCCATCTACCGGGGCCCGGCGGGTTGTGACGACTGTTCCGAAAATGTGGCGAAGGCCCTGCATCGACTCAACCCCAACTATCACATCGATTTTGTTGGCGCGGATGAGTCGATCGACATCACGCCGCAAACCCTGGCGCGCTATGACCTCTACGTGCAACCCGGCGGCGGCCAGGACATTCCCGCAGCGCTGCGCAGCCTGGGTGATGCGCGCAGCGAGGCCATCCGCAACTACGTCGCCCACGGCGGGCGCTATTTGGGCTTGTGCATGGGCGCCTACCTGGCGGATGACAACAACCTTGGCCTGATCCCCCAGGACCTCGACGGCGAAGTCGGCCGCCCCGGTTTCGAAGTGCCCGGCATCGCCGACGCCGCGGTGCAGGTCACGTGGGCGGGCAAGCCTGACCACGTTTTCTTCCAGGATGGCCCGTACTTTCCGAAAGGGTCGTATAAAACCATCGCCACCTACCGCAACGGTGACGTCGCGGCGGCGCGGTATACCTATGAAAAGGGCGTGGTGGTGCTGAGCGGCCCGCACCCTGAGGCCAGTCGGGAGTGGTTTGAAAATGCCGAGATCCCAGTGAGCAAAATGCCCGAGGGTGATCTGTTTGGTTCATTGGTCCGCAGCTTTTGAAGCCTCTCGTCCTTAGAACCAGCCCTTTCAAGGTCTTTAGGTAGAGATGGCGATAAGTACCCTGTGGCGAGCGGGCTTGTCCCGCGTTGGGCTGCGAAGCAGCCCCAGGAGCAGCGGCCGAAGAGTGCCTGACTCACCGCATTCATCCTTCTAGGGTCGCTTCGCAACCCAACGCGGGACAAGCCCGCTCGCCACAGTTGTAGTGTTCGCCCTTAATGGGAGGGTATCAGCCAGATATCGCCGGTTTTTCAAAGACCCTGAAACGGCTGGTCCTTAGAACGATTGCCCTTCAAAACGCTTCAACGAAAACGACGACAGATCCAACTCGCTCTCGCCCTTCACGCACCACTGCGCAAACGCCTCACCCAATGCCGCCGAATGCTTGAAACCATGCCCCGAACACGGCGACACCACCAAGGTGTGCTGCAACCTCGGGTGCCGGTCGATGATGAAATGATGGTCCGGCGTCACCGTGTAGGCGCACACCGCTGACTTGACCACCTTGGCCGTCAGCCCGGCGATGCGGCCCTGCACCTGTTGCTCGTACATCTCCCGTTCCTGGGTGGGCGACACCGTGCGGTCCAGCGTCTGCGGCGTGGACACGGTGTGATACTGCGCCGTCGCCACTTTCAAACTGCCCTCGCCAGGTAACGCGGGGAAGCCGTAGTTGGTATAACCCTCGCCCGGCCCATGGGTAAAAATGAACGTAGGAGACGCGCCGACCAGCGCCGCATCCGGCTCCGTTTCGAACCAGAACAGCTGCTGACGATAGACCTTGAGCAACCGATCAAACGGCGCCCCCAGCAAACCCCCCGCCCAGTTGCCCGCGCTGACCACCAGCTTGTCGGCCTGCAAGGTGCGCTGGTCAGTGGTCACCGTGACGCCTTGTTCATCCGAACTGATGTGGGTCACGGTTTCGCCTGTGTACAACGTCGCGCCCTGTTGCTCGGCCAGGCGCAGTTGCACCTCGATGCAACGCTCGGGCCGCACAAACCCGCCGCCCGGTTCGTAATAGCCGATGGCGCTGTCGGCCACCTGGGCAAATTGGGGAAAGCGCTGGCGAATCTGCGCCGCGTCCAGCACCTCATGCTCGATACCGTAGGTTTGCGCCAGGCCGATGGTACGCAGGGTGAAGTCGGTTTCATCGCTTGGGTCGAAATCCTCACGGGAGGTGAGCACCAGCAACCCCGACTGTTCGAACAGCGACTCCCCCGACAGCGCCTCCAACTCCCGCCAGATGCGATGGGAATTACGCACGATGGGCACGTACTGCGCGCCTTCACCCACCGACAACCGCGTGATCCGCGTATCGCCATGGCTGGAGCCAAACGTGTGGGGCGGGTGATGACGGTCGATACCGGCGACCTTTACACCGGCCTTGGCCAGTTGGTACACCGTGGCGGCACCCATGGCGCCCAAGCCGATGACCAGCGATTCATAACGTTCCAATGTCGATACTCGCTAGAGGGGAGGCCACATAGTTGAGTGCAGCCACGGCTAAAACACAAGGGTCCAATCAGCCTGTGGTTGCGCGAAACGGCCGGAATGCCTTCCACAGTTCCTCGGCAAAAATCTGCGGCTGTTCAAACGCCGCAAAATGCCCGCCCTTGTCCACAGCATTCCAATAGAACAGGTTGGCCCATGCCGCTTCTGCCCACGCCCGTGGCGGCTTGAAGGTTTCGGCGGGGAAAATGCTCGCGCCCATCGGCACCTGGATATGCTCCACGCCGCCGCGCGACGACGAGAAGAAGTCCGCGCCACGAATGGTCGCGCCCACGCCTTCCCAATACAGGCGCGCGCTGGACGTGCCGGTGCCGGTGAACCAGTACAACGAGATGTCATCGAGCATCTGGTCGCGGGTGAGTGCGTCTTCGGGGCGGCCGTTGTTGTCGGTCCACTCCCAGAACTTTTCATACATCCACGTGGCCAGGGCCACCGGCGAATCGTTCAGGGCGTAACCGATGGTTTGCGGGCGGGTGTTCATCTGGTTGGCGTAGCCGGCCTTGTCGCTGACGTAACGCTCGATGTCTTCAAGGGCCTGGCGCTCTTCTTCGGTGGGGCGGGCGGGTAATTGCGCCGGCACCACCATCGGCAAATTCACGTGCGCCGCCTTTAACCCCTCGGGTGCCTGGCCGGCCAACGCGGTGGTGATGGCCGCACCCCAGTCGCCGCCCTGGGCCACCCAGTGCTTGTAACCCAACCGCTGCGTCATCAGCACCGCCCAGGCCCGGGCGATGCGCGCCGGATTCCAGCCTTGCTCGGTGGGTTTGTCGGAAAAGCCGTAGCCGGGAATCGCCGGCACCACCACATGGAACGCGTCTTCAGCCTTGCCGCTGAACGCCACCGGATCGGTGAGGCGCTCGATTACATTCAGGAACTCCAACACCGAGCCGGGCCAACCGTGGGTCAGCAAAATGGGCGTAGCGTTCGGGTGCGGCGAGAGGGCGTGAATGAAATAAATACCCACGCCGTCGATCCGCGTACGGAACTGCGGGAAGCTGTTCAAGCGCGCTTCAAACGTGCGCCAGTCATAACCGTTGAGCCAGTAGTCCACCAGCGACTTCGCTGCATCCAACGGCACACCTTGGGACCAGTCCTCCACCAACTCCTGATCGGGCCAACGGGCCAGGCGCAAACGCAGTTGCAAATCCTCGATGGCGGCCTGGGGCACGTGCACCTCAAACGGGGTGACGGCCTCTGTGGCTGGCGGCAATACCAAGGGGCGATGGGCGGAAAAATCGAATGTCGCGGGCATTTCTGTCTCCAGGGTTCTATGGTTTGTAACGGTCGCTACAAAATAGCCTGAGCAGAAATCCCTCGTCAATGATATTGTATCGGTCGATACAGAATCGGCAGGTGACCCATGGCGAGAAAAATTGCGTTTGATTACGACCAGGCCGTCGAGAAGGCCAAGGTGTTGTTCTGGCAGCGCGGCTACGTCGCCACCGGCCTGCGCGACTTGCTCAAGGTCATGGACATCGGTGAAAGCTCCTTCTACAACTCGCTCAAGAGCAAGAAGCAGCTGTACCTGGCCTGCGTGCAGCGTTACGAAGACGATGTGGTGGCGCGGCGCCTGGAAGCCTTGGTGTCAGCGCCCACGGCGGCCGAGGGTATTCGCGCATTTTTCAGCGTGATCCTCGATGACCTGGAAGGCGCACAGATGCCATCGCCCCTGTGCATGGTGGCCGCGATGGTGACGGACGTGGTGTTGTCAGACCCGGAGTTGCGCGAGCGCGCCGAGCAGGGGTTGGAAGCGGTGCGCGGCATCATGGCCGAGCGCCTGGGCGAAGATCAGGCCCAAGGCCTGCTACCAGCCGCCCTCGACCCGCAAGTGACCGCCTCGGTGATCCTTACCTACCTGCAAGGCCTGTGGCGCATGGCGCTCGTGAAGTTCGAGCGACCTGGCTTCGAACGCCAGGTCGACACGTTTTTGCAGGGGCAGGGGCTTTAGTCAGCGCACCACGTCGAGGGTCTGGATTTCATTCACATAGTGGGTCTGGCTCGACGTCGACTCCAGCGTCAACGCGACGCCCAGGTCTTCGATAAACGCGCGATTGGACGAATAACCGTCCTGCTCGCAGGTCAACCGAATGGCATCGCCCGTCAACGACGCAAACACCTTGCGCGCCGGGAAGCGCTCGCCCACCTTGCAGGTCAAGGTGGTTTCGACCGGTTTGTCGGTAGGCTTGACCGGCACATTGGCCATCTTCAGGTGCGCACTCAGGGTTTGGCCCGGCGCCCAGCTCGTCGGCAGTTTCACCTCGGCCTCTCGGGTCTGCAGCACCTGGCCTTCGCCCACGCCGTTCATTTTCGATTTCAGCTGGATCAGGTCCGCCAGCATCAGGCGGTCCACATTGAAGGCGCCGCCGTAGGCTTCATTCTTCACCAACAAACCGCCCTCGGCCTTGAACCGGATGGTGATCGGCGCGTCCTTGCCCGCGGCGTTCTTCGACAGATAGCTGTAGCTCAACGTCTTGAACTTAGGCTGCAACAGCGGCGCGTCGAGGCCCTGGAGCACGTTGGGTGGCACCGGCACATCGGCCAGATGGGTGTCGGCGACGGTGCGCGGGTAATCCACTGGCGCGATGTCCGGCCGCAACAACGCCAGCAACCCGGCATTCACGCCACCCTGCACCGAACAGCTCACACGGGAATGCTTGCCCTCCGGCTCCACGATCAGCACCCGCTCCACATTGCGCAGCCCCGGTGCCTTGCCCGGCATGGGCTTGATCGCCTGCCAACTGTTGCCCACCTTCAACTCGCTGCGCGTGTATTGCCCCTCGCCTTTTTGCAGCGCACCGGGTTGGTCCAGCAACGCCGCGACGCGCGGGGCGACTTCATCCATCGTGCCGTCCACCGTGAAGCCCCAGAAGTAATACAGGCCCAGCGGGCCGAGATCGCTGACCTCATCGTTATAGGACAACAACTTCAACCCCGCGATGGCCGGCGCGGTCACCGGCACTGCCGAGGCCTTGGGTTCGGTGCGGTCGCGCACCGCGATCCAGGTGAAGTTCTTTTCCTGCTTGAGTGGGGCATAGGCCTGCCACGCATCACGGTGCGTGTTCAGGCGGCTGAAGAACGTCTCGTCACAACGGGTGAAGGCCTTGAGCGTGTCGACCAACGCGGCGTCGTCGGCCTGGGCAAAGGAAGGCGACAGCAGGGCTGACGCGAGCAGGGCAGCGGAAAACGGCAACTTCATGGGACAGGACTTCCTTATCGACAGGCGAGGAACAGGGCGGAGACATTATCCAGCAGTTGGGTGTCAGTCTCTAGTTGGCTGAGCGCATCAGGCGCAAACGCCAGTTACCGCCGTGCTGGGCATGGCAGGCTTCTTCAGAATCCAAGTGAACGCAACGCGCCAACGGTACGGGCGGGATCTCGGCGTCGTCCAGCGCGGAGGCGGTCAACTCGCGGATACGCGCGTCCAGCCCTGTCGCCACGGCCTGCGCCTGGCTGGCGCGGGTGTCAAAGACCCAGGTGATACGCAGGCTGCCGGGGAAGTCGGCGTAATTGACCGTGTGCGTCAGCCATTCAAACCCGGGGATTTCGGCTTTGGCGGTTTCGCAGGCGTCGGTGAGCGCGGCGACAAGGCGGCGTTCGATGCGGGTGCTGTCGCGTTTTGATGAACTCACAGAGAGCTCCGTAAGAAGGCAGGTGCCGCAGATTAACAGGGCGCGCGCTACGCCTGAACCCTAAGCGCACGGATGATAAACGCATGCAGACTGTTGACCGCCTTGGACCCGCGAGAGTCTCGACTGCGCAGAATCGACACCTCCATCGGTTCAATACTCCCCAACCCTTGTTCGCTGCCCAAGACCTGCAGTGACGGCTGCACGGTGCACTGAGTGATCGCGGCAATCGCGAGCCCGCCCTCGACCGCAGCCACTTGGCCGGCGAGGCTGGAGCTGTTGTACACCACCTTGAACTGACGCCCCTGCTGGGCCAGTGAATTCACCGCATACCGCCGCGCCAGGCTGGCGCTTTCGTAGACGGCGATGGGCACCGGGTCCCGGCGCCACAGTTCGAACTGAGGCGAGCCTACCCACACCATCGGTTCCTTGAACAGGAACGTGCCACTGTGCGGCGAGTCCCTGGACACCAGCGCCAGATCAAGATCACCGCTACGCACCCGTGGGATCAGGGCGGTGGACTGTTCACAGGTCAACTCAATGTCCACACCGGCGTAGCGCGGCGCAAAACGCTTGAGCACCGGCGTGAGGTACTTGGCCGCATAGTCTTCCGCGACCCCAAGGCGGATGCGCCCGGTCAAGGTTTCGCCATGAAACGCCGCCTGGGTCTCGGCGTGCAGGGCGAGCATACGACGCGCATAACCCAGCAGCGTCTGGCCGTCATCGGTCAACTGCAGATGCCTCGGGCCACGGCTCAATAAGGGGCGTCCCAGCGCGGCCTCCAGTTTCTTCATTTGCATACTGACGGCAGACTGCGACCGGTTCACCTCATGGGCCGCGCCCGAGAGCGAACCGGCGTCTACCACTGCCACGAAGCACTTGAGCCAATCGATCTGCAAATCACTGGAAGGCATGCGGGTGACCTCTATTCGTTAATCGAATGACTGTTGCGTGAATTATGCGCTTTTCATGATAGCTGTTCGCTCGCAGGATGCGGGCTTGAACCCACCGTTGCCGGACCTGATCATGCCCTTCGAGACTTGGTTGCTGTACCTGTTCACCTGCTGCGGCATCGCCGTAGTGCCAGGCCCTAATGCGCTGCTGGTGCTGACCCATGGCGCGCTCCACGGCAGCCGCAAAACCCTGTTCACCATCAGCGGTGGTGTACTCGGCTTTGCCATGGTGCTGACGCTGTGCGCGTTGGGCCTGGGGGCACTGATCCAGGCTTCGGCCACCTGGTTCATGGCTTTGAAAGTGGCCGGCGGGCTTTATCTGATCTGGCTGGGTTTCGGCCTGTGGCGCTCGGCCCCCGTCAGCCTGGATACGACCGGCACGGTGAGCCAGCGACACTGGTCGCTGTTCCGCCAAGGGTGGGTATCGGCCCTGTCAAACCCCAAGGCCTTGTTGCTGTTTACCGCGTTTATTCCACCGTTCCTCGACCCACACAGAAACCTCATCGCGCAGACGGCCGCCATTGCGTTGACCTACGCGGTCGTCGAGTTTGTCGTTGAATACACCGTGGCCAGCGCCGCGCACCGCGTTCGGCCTTGGCTGGCGCGAACGGGGCGACGGTTCAACAAAGTCTGCGGCGGGTTCTTTGTGCTGTTTGGGTTGGCGTTACCCATCCACAGCTGACGGCAATGGCATGGGCTTCAGTCCTTGCGACCTTCACACACCGCTTTCAAGCCCAGCACGGTAGTGGGCGTCTGGCCGATATGCGTGGTGGTACTCACCACCATGTTCGCGCCACTGTCGCCTTCCAGGTGATACGGCTTGCCGTCGCAGACTTTCGCGGCTTTCTGGTTGATGTTTTCCAGCAGGCCTTCTCGGGAATTGAAGATGCTGCCATGGCTGGTGATCATGTATTCGCCCGGTGCGACTTCATTGGCGCCGGTGAAGGTGCAGCCGGTCAAGGCCGAGGAGATGCATCCGAGCAGCAGGATTTTTTTCACGTCCATGTTCTCAAGTAGGGGGTTGAGGGCCGGGAAGTCTACAACAATGCCAGGCTATTTTTCTGCGCTGTGAGAGCATGGCTGGGAAAAAGAGGGCGTCGTTAGAAAGGAGCATTAAATGGACAAAGCGCAACTGATCGCGCAGGCAGAAAGGGCCCCATACGGGCTGTTTCCATGGAGCCAATTTGTCGCTCACACCGAGTTCCTGTGGCAGGACACTGTGCTGGTGGTGGACGCTGCCGCGTGGCAGCGCCAATGGTTCGAGCTGGAAATCATCAATGGCTTGGCATTGGCCGAGTGGGAAGAGCAGGGCAGGCCCGAGGACTTCTCCGCGCGTTGGCGTGAGGGCTATCAGCAGGAAGCCCTTGAGCTGGTGAATGATTTGCTGGGGCTGACTGCTGAGATCGGCATGTTGCCCTCATTATCTCGCCCGCCCTGCCGATAACTTGCGCTGCGGTAATCAATAGGGAAGCCTCGCGCAGGAAGCCGGATGAAGATGTTTGACGTTAACCGTTATGCTCAAATGTATTACCAGAATATCCAGCCATCACCGGGTAACGACTACCCGCGACTCAAGGCATGGGAGTTCCTCTACGAGTACATCTGGGACGAATGCCGACCTCATTGGGCGGACCTCATCAATGATGATCATATCGACACGACAGCGCTGCACATCGGGTTCTACCTGGCGAACTGGGGAATGTTCCGCGGCTCCTCGGGGTTGTTGCAAAACAGCAACCTTGATCTGATGAAAGCATTGGCCAAGTCTCTCTTTACGGGCAAAGGTCCGGAATTGCTTGAGCTCTCTTTGGATGATTTTGCAGCGGGCTCGCCAAACCTGGTCTACAACCAGAAGCTCTTGGACGATGTATTAGGGGCGATGGAGCAGCTGGCCAGTAACGTCTCTTGGACGGATACGCTCAAGACCAAAATCCTGATGGGCGTCTGGGGGGAGTGCCCGGCGCTGGACCGTTTTTATATTGCGGCTTGCCGAGATCTATTTCCGCGCCTTCCACACATCACTGCGGCCAGCGGAAAGGGCCTCACCGCGCTGGCAGGTGTGGTTCAAAGCATGAAATTTCGCCCCCTAACGTTCAAGACCGGGCGGTTGAAGCTGAGCTATCCAACAGCGCGGGTCATGGACATGGCGATGTTTAACTATGGGCTTGGGTTGTAAGCCATGTGATGAAAAGCAGATGGGCGGCCCGTGGTTTCTAATATATTGGCAGGTCGCCTCGGGTGCTATCTTTCGAAGAAAGTTCGCCACCTTTATGTATTGGAAATTATAGAGTGAAAAGATATGGATGATTTGGACGAGAGGTTGAAGAAGTTTGACTTTGACGCTGCAATAGAAGACTTAAAAGTTCGGGCTTCACGGGCGCGACGAACAAGATCTTTAATGGTGCTTGTCATATTTGTTTCGATTGTCGCAGCAGTGAGTGCTGTGTTTAGTTATAGTGCAAATAACGCGTTTTCCTACCGAAGTTTAGCTGAGAAAATTTCGAACAGTGAACCTCGTGATCCAAGTATTTTTCTATACACATCTCGCGACTTATTAAATAAGGCTTACCCTAATGATTTGATCATTATGGGCAGGGGGATGGATGGGGAAGAAGTGAAGAAAGCGAAGCTTATATCTGAGGAGCGTTTGGCATACCTTCATGAAGTTGACCAGTTGGTTGGCTTTTATGAGCGCGCAGAAAAAGCATTCAATGGGAAGGACTCGGGCTCGGCAGTTAGAGGAGCTGATTGGGTCTCTTCAATATCGTCCGTCGCGTTTTCTTTCGGCGCGATTGCGCTAGCTATTCTCATGCTCCAGATCGCGATTTCTTTTATCCGGTATTACTCTCAATTGGCGGAGTTATACGATGCCCAGGCAGGTGCACTCATCGCTTCAGATGGCGATGCCGATAGGGCCGTGAAGTTCTTTGAGATGTTTTCGCCAGCACCGGTTTCCTTCGGCAAGACGCCTCTAACGCTCTATGAGCGAGCGTTTGATGCGCTAACATCGATTAAAGGTAGGGAGAAGTAGTCCCGGTCATAAGCGTGTCGCCTATCTTGAAGAATAACGATTGAGCGACTCGGAATCCGCCCTCTCGGACATCGAATGCCTGCACCGCATTAGCGTTGACCGGATCGGCGAGCAAGACCTCAAAGCGCTCTCCGGCTCGCCGTTCGGCACCCTGCAGTTGCTGTGCCCCGAAGGGCGCGCGTCCGGTCGTCTGAGTGCATGATATCTTCGACTATCCAAAGCTGGCTTTTCCAGTTTGACCGCTACCTCACTCACCTCACCAAAGGCAATATATGCCTGTAACTATCCGCCTTGCTGTACCGGAAGATGCACAACGCCTGCCTGCCATTGAAACCTCCGCTGTTCAAGCATTTCGCTTGATTGATGAGTTGAGTTGGCTGGCTGAATCGCCTCCGATGTCCATCGAACGTCATAGCCAACTCATTGCGCTATCGACATGTTGGGTTGCACTTGATGCCGAGAATCGGCCACAAGGATTTCTCAGCGCCGAGCGCCATGGCAGTGATCTTCACATCTATGAATTATCAGTGATGCAATCGATGCAAGGACAAGGTACAGGGCGGCGACTGGTTGAGGCCGCGAAGGATTATGCGCGCTCAATCAGAGTTAGTTTTGTAACGCTTACAACATTCACAAACGTGCCATGGAATGCACCCTTTTACTCCCGCATAGGCTTTCAGGCTAAAGCCACCGCAGATCTAGATGAGAGGCTGGCGGGGATATTGAGTGAGGAATACAAGCATGGATTCGCTCCGGACAGTCGGTGTGCCATGGCATGGCCAGTGGCGTAATTACAAAACTGTCAGGCCTCCAAGCCTCTAGGAAAGGAAGGTGAGTCTGCCGGACGTTTGTTGAGGTCGGATGTGCACATTGATCTGCTGGTGATGGATGTGGGGTTGCTGGGCGGGATAGGTGCGTTGAAGCCGTTTGCGGTGGAGGTGTTGGGGGGAGGGTTCGGGAGTTGCTGGGGAGGTAGGGGGATAGTTGTGTACTCCGGAGCAGAGCGAGAATGACTGTCTGCTATCGGCCCAGAGTGTGTAAAAACGCTCATAACCTGATCGTCTTGGGTCATTTACGTTCGTGGCTGAGCGATCGCACGGTCAATGTCGCGGGTCGCATCAGTCGTAACTTGGAACACACCAGCCTGTTCTTACAGCTTCTGGGATGGGCCAAATCGGCCTTTTTAGGCAGTCAGCGCTTTCATCAAACCGTTGGCACCCATGATCTTCATGACCCGTTTCAAGTTGTAGGCGAGCACACTCAAGCTCATCTCTGCACTCACCCCGGCCAGCTTTCGCGTCAGGAAGTGCGCCGCACCCATCCATTGTTTGAGCGTCCCGAAGGGATGCTCAACCGTCCGTTTTCGGACTCGCATCATCTCTGGCGCGTTGCTCAGCCGAAGCTGCATTTCCTCTAAGACGGCTTCATGCTCCCAGCGTCGAACTCGTCGTTCCGTGCTCGGCGTGCACTGTGCTTTCAACGCGCAGCCCTGGCATTTCGAACTCCAGTAACGATGCAACTTCAGGCCTTTTTCAACGTTGGAATAGCGCCAGATCAGCGCCTCGCCAGCCGGGCAAATGTATTGGTTTTTTTCCGCGTCATAGATGAAGGCATCGTTATTGAAACGCCCGTCAGCCTTGGCTCCAGAGGTCATCGGCTTGGGCACGTAGGCGGTGATGCCTGCATCGTGACAAGCCAGGATTTGTTCGCTTTTGAAGTAACCTCGATCCGCCACCACCGACAATGTTTCTGACGCTATGGCCTCGCGGGCCTGCTTGGCCATTGAGCTGAGTTGATCGCGGTCGGAACCAACGTTGGTCACCTCATGTGCAACGATCAAATGGTGCTGCGTATCGACCGCTGTCTGCACGTTGTAGCCGACGATTCCCGTGCCGCGCGTCATCATGGAGCGAGCATCTGGGTCGGTCAGTGAGACCTGTTTATCAGGCGATTCATTGAGCTGGATTTCGATCGCCTGAAGCTCCTTCATTTGAGTTTTGAGCTTGGCGATTTTTTCTTCCAGCCGCACGACACTGGGCTCGGAAGCTGTTGGTTCTTGCCGATCGGCAGCATCGAGTGCCGTCAGGTAACGGTTGATGCTCGATTCAATTTCTTCCATTCGCCGCTTCAGTTTGGCGCTGGTGAAATTGCGGTCACGATTGTTGACGGCTTTGAATTTACTGCCATCGATGGCGACCAGATTTTCTCCGAACAGTCCCAACTGCTGACACAGCACAACGAATTGGCGACAGACGCCTCGGATGGCCTTGCTATTGTCTTTTCGGAAGTTGGCGATGGTCTTGAAGTCCGGCATCAAAACGCCCGGTCAACCACATCAGTTCGACGTTGCGTTGGGCTTCTCGCTCCAAACGTCGGCTCGACTGGATGCGGTTGAGATAGCCGTAGATGTAGATCTTCAGCAAGATCGCGGGGTGGTAGGCAGGCCGGCCAGTATCGGCTGGAACGGCACCTTCAAAACCCAGATTGACCAAGTCGAGTTCGTCGACAAATACATCGACTACGCGCACCGGATTGGTATCGCTGACGTAGTCGTCGAGGCTAGCCGGAAGTAAGGTGCCTTGGCCTCGATATTCACCTTGGATAAAGCGCTTCATAGGCGATCCCTGCGATGAAATCCTCAGAAATCATAGCAAGGGTTCGCAAAAGCGTTTACACACTCTGAACAAACGCAGTCTTTTATGAGAGGTAACTATTGACCCAAGGCTGACCCTGCTCTCGCGAAACGCGGGGTCGGAGTTATCTGATTTGGAACAGGCGGGAGATCGCGGTCATGGCCTTATCTCCGTCAGTTTCATAGAGACCGAACAGGCGCGTTTGGTCGCTCAGACGATGAAGCCGAAAATGGTTATAGAACGCTTGGCCTAAGCGCTGATTATCGAATGCTCCGCGTTCCCAAAGAGTTAAAAACTCTTGATACGCAACGCGCTCAATTTCCAGTCTCGGCATGCTTTCCATATACACATCCATTTATGTCAGCGATGACCGAATCCTACTGGCGCCGGACAGATGCGGCAATGCGCGTTTGGGAGCGATTTTTAATCATCCGAGCTGGCTTTGGAGTTTTTACACACTCTGGGCCGAAAGCAGACCCTGAACTACATAGGTAAAGCCGGGAGTTTAGACCTGCTCCGGAGTTCATCGATTTCATGGGAAGCAAAGTCGCCAAATCGTAACTCCCGCATACGACGATTCGACGAGCAGTCCGCTAGTGACTGGAATTTCTGTTATTTAACGAGGGCACGGTGCTTCGCGGTCGAGGAGTCTTGCCGTCATCAGCACGCCCAATTCGCTCAATTGGTGAATCGCCAGTGCAATGTCACGGTGCTTACCGCTGAGGTCTTCCGAGAGGTCGAGCAGAAGAGTGCTAACCGAGCTAAAGGTCTCGTAGCTATTGGTAATGAGGCTTTCAGTACTGGCGTCTGGACTGACAGTAAAGAGGACGGTTGGGTCAGATGAGGCTTTGCACATATTCGTAATTCCCAAGTCGGGCCGTCACCCCATCGCTACTAAACGAAAGGGTGGCAGCTGTACGCAGGTTAGTAGACCGGGGAATTACGCAAAGCCGGCGCGCCCGGAGGCGCCCTACGCACAGCCACCATCAAGCACCGACAGGAATGTCAGATTGATGAAGCTCATGCACTCAACGTAATTGAACCATCAGGCTACTAAACCCGATCACCGAAAAATTCAGCGACCGCGCAACCATAGATTCCACCACCCCAGCGCACAAGCCGGCGGATTCTGACGCAGGCGTAGGCAATCGGGCAACCCAATCCCCAGCTTTGGGAAATGTCCTAGGACATCGCCCTCACACCGTCACCACCACCTTGCCCACCTGCTGGTTCGCCTCCAAATACCGATGTGCGTCCTGCACCTCATCCAACGCAAACGTCTTCGCAATCACCGGCGCCAACGCGCCCGACGCGAGCCCATCCAAAATAAACGCCTTGGCCCGCGCCAACGCAGCCGGGTCTGCGACGATCTCGGCGTACAAATACCCCTTGAGCGTCAAACATTTCCCCAACACGGTAAACAACGGAAACGGCGTCGGCTCGGAACTTAGTGCGCCGTACTCCAGCAAGATCCCGCCCTGAGCCATGCTTTGGGTGAGTGCTTCAAAGCCCGGCCCGCCGATAGGGTCGAACACCACGCGGGCGCCTTTGCCGTCGGTCAGTTGCATCACGCGTTGCACCAGGTCTTCTTCGTCGCTGACGATGACGTGGTGGGCGCCGGCATCGAGCAGGGCTTGTTGTTTGGCGCGGGTACGGGTGACGGCGATGGCGGTGGCGCCGACGCTGCGGGCGATCTGGAAGGCGGCGAGGCCGACGCTGCTGGAGGCGGCGGTGACCAGTACGAAGTCGCCTGTGGTGAGTTTGGCTTGTTCGACCAGGGCACCCCAGGCGGTGACGTATTGCATCCACGAGGCGGCGGCTTGGACGAAGCTGAGGTTGTGCGGGTGTTTGACGGTGAGGTGGGCGGGCACGTTGGCGACTTCGCCGTAGGTGCCCCAGCGGGCGATGTCGAGAGGTGGGATGACGCTGACGGCGTCGCCCACTTGGAGGTCGATGACGTCGGCGCCGACTGCGGTGACCACGCCGGCCGCTTCGTAGCCCAAGCGGCTGGGGAATTCGGCTTCTTGCAGGTAGGCGTGGTTGCGGAACATGACTTCGGCGCGGTTGAGGCCGAAGGCTTTGACGTCGATTTGCACTTCATCGGCGGCGGGGGCAGGGACGTCGATGTCTTCGAGTTTCAAGACGCTGGCGTCGCCGTAGGCGTGGATTCGGACAATGCGTGGCATGGGGGGCCTCGGTGTTGATCGATGAGGCGTTCAATGTAGGCCACTCCAATCGCCAGTGCCAACATAGCGCCACTGGGCTGGGTCGATGCGCTGAGCAAGGTGCCGAACAGTGGCCAGGGGGGAAGTAACTTATCGATATCACGGCTTTGTGGGCAGGGTCATGAAAGAAATGGGCGCGCTCCCGTATCATCCGGTGCCTCGCAAGCGCATCAGGAGAGCGGCATGTGGATTGGCCATCGGTTCGAGCGTACCGCGCAAGATGACGTGCTCATCCACTCCCACAACAGGGTACAGAGTGGTGCTGTGTGGCTGGTGGGCGGGCTGGCCGTGAGCGTGCCTGTGGCGTTTGTGGTGTGTGGAATCATTGAAGGGTATTTGCCGCTGGTCGGCCTGGACCCACTGTCCTCGCTGCTGATCGTGCTCGCGTTGCTGTTGATGCCTGCCCTTGGCCTGTTCCTGATGTTTTACACCGGCATTCGCGAGATCTTGCGCCTGTCGCGGCACGACGGCGAAGGCCAACGTCTGACCCGCAATGCCTTTGGGCGCCGTGAGCGTGTGCGTCAGGCCTTTCGGCTTGACCACCCCAGCCATCTCGAACTGCGCCGCCGTCCGCAGGCCGAGCCGGTCTACACCCAGCTGTGGCTGGTGATGCGCGATGGCACCGAGCACCGCCTGACCACCGACAACGTTCCGGTAGTGCCGGGCAGCCCACGCACCGAGCGGTGGCTGGTGGAGTTGGCTGGCTATCTGAACGTGGCGGTGCCGTCCGACGTGATCGATGCGTCGGCGCCTCGCAAGCCGCCGCCCTATCGGCCTGCTCCATCCCCGGCCAAGGTCGCCCGTGCGCGAAAAGAAAAAGAGCCTGCTTCTTTACCTGAATCGACCGAAACCATCGGCAGACCCGCACGGGGTCTACTGGGCTTGCTGGGTGCGTTTCTGGGGGTGTTGGAGCTGTCGCAGGTCTTCGCACTGGTGCCCGCCTTGTTGACCGGGCGGCTGCGGGTCAGTGGGTTTCGATCACGTGCAACGACCTTCGACTGGGCCGATCACCCTGTGAGCTTTTCATTCAACCTGTTTATCGGTGTCGTCGAGGTGGTGATCATTGGCTACATCGCCTGGGCCTGTCTGCGTATTGCGATTCAAGGCCGGTTCAAGTCCGGCCCCTGAGTGCGATTTGCGCAAAAGCCGCCCCTTTCTATGCCAGCCGGTCTACCATGCCCTCCCGGCAGTGGTTCCACGCGCTACCGATCTCTCTCTCGCAAGGTATTGCCCATGTCCATCGACCAAATCTCCCTGCCGAAAGGCGTAGGCCCCCACGCCAGCAAGCTCTTCGACGCCATCACCGGTGCCGCCACCCACGAAGCACTCAACCGTGCCGGCGGTAAAGCCGAAGGGTTTGTGCTCGGGCTGGAATCCACCAAGGCCATCAAAAGCCAGATCGCCGAGTCGTTGTATGTGATTTACGACGACGCGGCGACTCACCGTGCAGGTGAATTGAAAGGCTGATACAGCGTGGTTCCAAGGAGTGCATATGACATTGACCGTCGAAACCCTGCTCAACCTGGCCATGGCCAACCCCATCAACGCCGAGATCACCGCGCGCCTGCCTGACCTCGGGGTGGACCAATGTTTCCTCACGGCGGGCTGCCTGTTCCAGGCGGTGTGGAATCATCAGTCGAACTTGCCTGCTGCCCAGGGCGTAAAGGACTACGACGTTTTCTACTTTGATACGGACTTGTCCTACGAGGCCGAGGATAGGGTAATCCGTGCGGCCGAGCAGTTGTTCCAGGACCTGGGCGTGAATGTGGAAGTGAAGAACCAGGCGCGGGTTCATCTTTGGTACGGCGAGCGCTTCGGCCGGCCTTATCTACAGTTGCACACGGCCAAGCAGGGCATCGACCGGTATCTGGTGGCGGGCACCTGCATCGGCCTGGAGATTGCCACGGGCGAGTTGTATGCGCCGTATGGGTTGGAAGACATCGCACAGGGCGTGCTGCGCATCAACCCGCTGCATCCGGAGCCAGCGTTGTTTGCGCAGAAGGCCAGAAGTTATCAGGCGCGCTGGCCTTGGCTGCGGATCGTGGAGCCGGGTTCAGCCCAGTAAGCCTCCCAGTACGCCGCAGCCGGCAACGACCAGCCAGGGTGGCAAGCGCCATACCATCAGTGATGTCAGGGCGACCACTGCCAGGCTGAAGTCCAGCGCAGTGAAAATCGCGCTGGTCCACACCGGCTGGTACAACGCCGCCAGCAATAGCCCCACCACCGCCGCATTCACCCCGGCCAGTGCAGCCTGGGTGCGTGGGCTGCGGCGCAAGCTGGCCCAAAAGGGCAGGGCGCCGAAGAGCAGCAGAAACGACGGTGCGAAGATCGCCAGGAGGCCGACCGTGCCGCCCAGCCAGCCGGTCGGGGCGTGGTTCATCGAGGCGCCGAGGAAGGCGGCGAAGGTGAACAGCGGGCCAGGTACGGCCTGGGTGGCGCCGTAGCCGGCGAGGAAAACGTCGTTGCTTACCCACTGCGGCGCCACCACGTCGGCTTGCAGCAGAGGCAACACCACGTGACCGCCGCCGAATACCAGTGAGCCGGTGCGATAAAAGGCATCCACCAGGGCCAGGGTGGGATTGGGCAGCCAGTTGACCAGGACCGGCAAGCCCACCAACGCAATCACAAACAGCCCCAGCCACAGGGCGCCTGCGCGGCGGTTGATGGCGATTGGCAGCGCGTCATGCTCGGCGCCGGGTTCGAGCTTGAACAGCAACAGGCCGGCCACGCTTGCTGCGATGATCACACCGACCTGGCCCCAGGCAGACGGCTCCAGCAGTGCCACGCCTGCAGCAATCAGCATCAGCGTGAAACGCGCCACGCCCCGGCACAAGTTGCGTGCCATACCCCAAACCGCCTGGGCCACCACGGCCACGGCGACGACTTTGAGGCCATGCAACGCACCGGTGGGGATTACGGCACCGTAGTGCGCAAGACCCAGGGCGAACAGGATCAGCGCAATGGCCGATGGCAACGTGAAACCGGCCCAGGCCGCAGCGGCACCGCCGTAACCCGCGCGGGACAGGCCCAGGGCGATGCCGACCTGGCTGCTGGCCGGGCCGGGCAGAAATTGGCACAACGCAACCAGTTCGGCGTAACTGCGCTCGCTCAGCCAGCGTCGCCGTGTGACGAACTCCTGCCTGAAATAGCCGAGGTGCGCAATCGGGCCGCCGAAGGAGGTGAGGCCCAATCGCAGGAAGATCAGGAACACCTTCCAAGGATGGGTAGAGGGGTGAGCCAAAGTGAGGGGTCTCGCTCATGACAAATCGGGCTAACGTGCGAGCACCTTAGCGAAATTTGATGACGTGAAGAAGCGGTGTCGGTTTGCCCGATGTGCCGCTTTGATTGAATTTTTGCCCGCGCGCTTGAGTCATTTAAGCAGGCACGGAAAAAGCCGGCCCTTCACAACCGCTGACTACAGCCAAGGACAGACGATGACTTTCTTTATTTTTCTGCTGGCTTGTGCCGCCGCCGCGAGCACCGGCCTTATTTTCAAGCCGGGTGCCTGGTACGAATCCCTGGTCAAACCCAGCTTCACCCCACCTAATTGGTTGTTCCCGGTGGCGTGGACGATCATTTATCTGCTGCTGGCCTGGGCCGGTTACCGTCTCAGCCTGATCCCTGGCAGCCAAATGGTGTTGGCGCTGTGGGCGGCGCAGATAGCGTTGAACACCTTGTGGACGCCGGTGTTCTTCGGCGCCCATCGCATCCTCGCGGGGATGGTGATTCTGGCAGTGTTGTGGTTGACCGTCGCGACGATGGTGGTGCTGGCGGTGCAGTTGGACCTGATCACCGGCTTGATTCTGTTCCCGTACCTGGCGTGGCTTTGTGTGGCGGCGGCGCTCAACTTCTCGATTCTGCGGAATAACCGCTGATGGCCGTTAAAGCCTGGCCCGCCAGCGAGCCTGAACGGGCCGAGATGCGCCGCTTCAATCAAAAGCTTGCCTGGTTGCCGCGCTTCAAGATCCGCAATCGCGTCACGCCGCGTTTGATCCAGGCGCTGTTGCGGGTCAGTCAAAAGATCAAGCAAGCGCCTTTGGCTGACACCCACTACGTCGACTCGGTCCCCGTGCGCATCCTGCGCCCCGGCGGCAAGCCCAAGGGCGTGGTGCTGGATATCCACGGTGGCGGCTGGGTGATCGGCAATGCGCAGATGGATGACGACCTCAACCTGGGCATGGTCAACGCCTGCGACGTGGCGGTGGTGTCGGTGGATTATCGGCTGGCGGTCGACACGCCGGTCGAAGGGCTGATGGACGACTGCCTGGCGGCCGCGCGGTGGCTGCTCACCACTGAGGAATTTGCCGGCCTGCCGGTGATCGTCGTCGGCGAATCGGCGGGCGGGCACCTGGCAGCGGCGACGTTGCTGGCGTTGAAGCAATGGCCCGCGCTGCTCCAACGGGTGAGCGGGGCGGTGTTGTATTACGGCGTCTACGACTTGACCGGCACACCCAGCGCGCGCGCGGCGGGGCCCGACACCTTGTTGCTGGACGGCCCGGGTATGGTCGAGGCGCTGCGCCTGCTCACGCCGGGGTTGAGTGATGACGCGCGTCGGTTGCCGCCGCTGTCACCCTTGTATGGCGACTTCGAAGGCCTGCCCCCGGCGTTGATGTTCGTGGGGGAACTGGACCCGTTGAGGGATGACACGCTGTTGATCGCTGAGCGGTGGCCGGGAGCTGAGGCGCATTTGTTGCCGGAGGCGGCGCATGGGTTTATTCATTTTCCGGTGGTGATGGGGGAGCGAGTACTCGCTCATAGCCGAGCGTGGATTACTCGGCTTATCGATTATTCATCTTATGCAGGTGGAAAGTCTTCGTAGGATTTTGGGAGGTAACCCCAAATTCTCAGCACGTCAGCTTGCACTTCAAACTCGAAGCCTATGCGCGCCACGGCTTTCGATATTTCTTCTGTATGGTCAATGTAAGTTGTTGGCAGTAGCACGCCCAACGATGGCGCCACTTCCCACAATCCGATGTCGAACCATTCGACGTACGCAAATGGAAACGGAAGATGGTAAAACCACTCCACATCCCAATCTGAGATATGACCCTTGATGGATTTGGAACGATAAGACGGGTGCCACCCAGGGAGCTGACGGAAATGGGTAATCAGTTCGTTCCACTTGGTATCGTTTGCCGCGCCAACCAGGTTTCTTGCCGCTACCGTGGTTTGGATAATCTTTCGGTTTTTATCATTCTGCCGAGCATCGGCCATGGGGAGTGCAGTCATGTTCAGCCCTTCTGATTCCCGTGCACGACAGTGACCTTCTTGGCGCCCAGCTGCGTCAGCCTTTCGTCGAGTGACTTGAGCAATCTGATCGTGCCTGCATCGTATTCCTTGAGCTGACGGCCCGCTGTGTCTCTGTTGCTGTTTACAGCAACAATCATCTCCATCAACCCATCAGGTTTTTTAGCCCCGAGGTGTTCGTCGATGATGTCTTGGGTAGCGGTCATGATTCGTACGGTGTATTCGATATCGGCCGCGAGCTTCTGGAGATTGTAGCGCCTGACAGTTGGGTCTTCCTTATCACTGCTCGCGTAGGTTGGGCCCATTGGGATGTCGTCCAAGTCAATCAGTGTATCGGCCATGTCTTTGCCGAAATACCGCTCCAGCTTGAAGTGTTGGACAATCATTCTCTGATGCCAGCGGCGTTCAAATGCCATGTAGTCGCGCCAGGGACCTTGGGAGAATTCTTTCCACCCGGTTTCATGCGTTGCGCGGGTCAACTTGTCCAGTGCGTTGTAGCCATCATCCAGAATAGCGACGGTTTCTTGCACAGTGTTTTGAGCAGCGTCCCGAAACTGGTTTGCCTCATCCCGCGCCTCTTGGCGTGATTGCAGGGCATAGGTGCCTGTCAACGTCAGGAGTGAAGTCAGGACAGCGGTAACAACCGCAGTTACAAGCGTGTTTTCAGCCATGATGAGGCTCCATTGAGGACATGGGTGGTTCCAGTTATAGAGGCGTCGCGCACGTATACCACCTCACGCAACCCAGCTAAATCAATCCACTTTGCCCTAAAGGCCGGATATTCTTTCGCTCCTCCCATTCAAGCCAAGGAAAGCATGTGAAGGTTCTTCAAGGATTCATCAGTCTATCGGCGCTTTACCTGCTGGCCGGCTGCGAGCAAGTTACCGAGAAATCCCTGCGCTTCGACGTGCCCTATGGCTACTTCGAGACAGCCTGGCGCCAGGACGTCACCGACAATGGCCAGTTGACGTGCAAGGTGACCACCGACACCCAGGACCGTGGCGAGAAGTGGGTGCCCTCGGTGATTCTCGCAGCCGCCGAGGACGCTGCCGAAGACGACACGCTGTTTCTCTCCAGTTACTCCCCGGCCGGCACGGACCAGCGCATTTTCAACCTGCGTACGTTCAACAAAGCCGCGCCGATCATTGATACGGAGATTCATCAAACGCTCGACCAGAAGGGTGTGTACACCCTGCGCCTGACCTGGCAAGCCGATGGCGCTATCGGCTACCAAGTCGAAAGCGGGGGTACTTGGGAAGAGAAGAAACTTGTCCAAGCGCCTGGTTTTAGGGTGCGTCATGTGAGCGTGCATGCGTCGGGTATGAAGGGCAGTGCGGCGTGTGAGTTGCACCAGTGAATGCTGCATGGGAGGTGGTAAAGGCTGATCCATTGAACTTAAAAACTGATCGATGAGTCAGGTTGATCAGCTGCTCTACTTTCATCACAAGGTTTCCCCTATGCGCGAATACACCCTCAACTACCTGTTCAACGACGAGCCCCGCACCCATGTGTTCGAACTCAAGCAACCCCAATTGCAGGTGCATGAAGCGGCGTTGCACTTGCTACAGCTGCATTTTGGCGACGCCGAGAATGGCTTGATCCTGCCGCCCGCGGATGCGAGCCCGGATGAAATTCTGGAGCAGGCGCAGGTGGTGGGGATTACACAGATAGCCGTTGCATGAGTTCAAGCCCGATCATTCAGGTGGCCACTGCGGCGGATATCCCTGAGGTATTGAGGTTCGTGCTGCAAGCCCGTGCCGAGCTTTTCCCCAAGCTCAGCGCGACGGGGATGCCGGCGGACTTGGCGCAGTTCGAGGCGATCTATCTGCACGGTGATGGGCAATTTCTGCTGGCCCGCGATGAGAGCGAGATAGTCGCTGCGATTGGCTACCTACCCTATGACGGGCGTTTCCCGCAGTTGGATTACCAGGGCCGCAAGACCGTGGAGGTGGTGCGCCTGTTTGTGCTGCCGGCGTTCCGCCGCTTTGGTCTGGCGGGCGAGTTGTACCATGCGCTGGAGGCGCAGGCCAAAGCAGATCGGGTCGCGGTGATGTACCTGCACACTCATCCGTTTTTGCCGGGGGCGATTGATTTTTGGCTGCGGCAGGGGTTCGAGGTGGTCGATGTGGACACGGACCCGGTGTGGCGCACGACGCATATGCAACGCACCCTCTAACACCACCACCCACTGTAGGCGCGGGCTCCTACAGTGGGACGCGTTGATCAGTTTGGGCGTAGCCGCAATATCTGCGCCCCATCAAACGGGTCCGTCAGGTAATGCGCCTGCACCCCGAACGTCTCCTGCAAACGCTGCGGCGTCAGCACCTCCAGTGGTTTGCCCAGCGCCACCAACCGCCCGTGATCCAGCACCGCCAGCCGATCACAGGTCAATGCCTGGTTCAGATCATGCAGGGCAATCAAGGTGGTGACGGGCAACCCTTGCACGCCCTTCAAAATGCCAAGCTGATGCTGGATATCCAAATGATTGGTCGGCTCATCCAGCAACAGGATCTGCGGCCGCTGCGCCAACGCACGGGCGATGTGCACGCGCTGGCGCTCACCGCCCGAGAGGCTGCGCCAGGCGCGATGGCTCAGGTGGGTGGCGTCGACGTCGTGCAGCGCCTGGTTGACGATGGCGTCGTCCTCGCAGGACCAGGGGCTCAGCGCCGACAGCCACGGTGTGCGGCCCAGCGCTACGGCGTCGAACACGCGGATGGCGTCGTCGGTGTCGGCCTGCTGTTCCACCACCGCCAGTTGCTGCGCGATGGCGCGGCGCGATAGCTTGCCAAGGCGCTGGCCGCCTAACAGGACTTCGCCGGACGCTGGCGTGCGCAGGCCGGCGAGCAGCTTGAGCAAGGTGGATTTGCCAGAACCATTGGGACCGACAATCCCCAGTGTTTCACCTGGCTGAACCTCCAGATGAATGTCGCTCAGCAACTGCGCCTCGCGCACTTTAAAACCCAATCCTGCGCAGCTCAGCACGGTCATCGCGCATTCCTCCGGCCAATGAGGATCAGCGCAAACACCGGCGCACCGACCAGCGCGGTGACCACGCCGACCGGAATCACCTGGCCTTTGATCAGGGTGCGTGACAGCACATCCGCCGCAATCAAGAACAACGCGCCGCCCAATGCACTGGCCGGCAGCAAGCGCGAGTGCCCGGTGCCGAGCAGCAGGCGCACGGCGTGGGGAATCACCAATCCGACAAAACCGATGGAGCCGACAATCGACACCATCACCGCCGTCACCAGCGCCGCGCAGCCCACCAATACAAACTGCACCCGGCGCACCGGAATGCCGAGGGAGGCCGCCGAGTCGCTGCCAAAGGTAAACGCATCCAACGCACGACGGTGCCACAGGCACACGGCCAACCCGCCAATCGCCACTGGCACCGCCAGCCACACCGAAGGCCAGCGCACGCCGCTGAGGTTGCCGAGCAGCCAGAACATGATGCCGCGCGCCTGTTCGGAACTGGCGGATTTGGTGATCAGGAACGCGGTGAGTGCATTGAACAACTGCGACCCGGCAATGCCCGCCAGAATGATCTGGCCGGTGCCGCTGGCCGAACCGCTGGCGCGCGCGAGCAGGATCACCAGCGCAAACGCGGCCATGGCGCCGACAAACGCGCCCGCCGACAACGAAATCAACCCGCCGCCCACACCGATCAACGCCACCAGCACCGCGCCGGTCGAGGCGCCGGCGCTGATGCCCAGCAGGTACGGATCGGCCAGCGGGTTGCGCAGCAGCGATTGCAGGATCACGCCACACGTCGCCAGCCCGGCGCCACACGCCGCGGCGATCAGGGCGCGGGTGAGGCGGTAGTTCCACACCACGCCTTCGTCGATGGGGTCGAGCGCATAACCGGCGGCCCACAGTTTGTTCGCGAGTACCTGCAGTACCACGTGCGGCGAGATGGCGGTTTCGCCGATGGCCACGCCCGCGAGGACGGCGGCTAATAGCAGGGCCAGGGCGAGTAGGGTGTGGATCACGCTGGTATTCATGGGTGCAGATCGTAGCCGTCGATGGCCGTGGCCAGTTGTTCAAGGCCGTCGAACGTGCGGATGCTGGCCTGCAGCGCAAGGGCGTCGAGGATGATGATGCGGTTGTTTTTCACCGCGTCCATGTTGCGGGTCACCGGATCGCTGCGCAGGAAGGCGAGTTTCTTTTCATGGTCGTCGGCGGGGTAGCGGCGGCGGTCCATGCGCGCGATCACCAGCACGGTCGGGTTGGCCTTGGCGAGGGTTTCCCAGCCGACGGCGGGCCACTCTTCGTCGGACTGTACGACGTTATGCAAGCCGAGGGTTTCCAGCATAAATTGCGGAATACCCTTGTGGCCGGCCACATAAGGGTCGCTGGCCATCTCGGAACTGGAGAACCACACCAAGGCGCTGGCTTGCTTGAGGCCCTTGCTTTGCACGGTGGCGACGGATTTGGCCAGGCGCGCCTTGAGTTCTTCGTTCAGCTGTTGGCCGCGTGCCTGCACGTCGAAGATCTCGGCGAGTTGGCTGATGCTTTTATAAATGGTTTCGATACGGAACGGCTCCAGCCGCGTGCCGTCGGCGCCGACCAGGTTGTCCTTGCCTTCGCAGTCCGAAGGCAACAGGTAGGTGGGGATCTTCAGCTCATGAAATTGCTCGCGGGTGCCAACCACGCCTTGCGGCCCGACCACCCATTCCAGCTCGGCAGCCACCAGTTGCGGGCGTTTGGCGATCACGGCCTCAAAGCTTGGCTCATTGTTGGCCAGGCGCTCGATGCTGTCGTTCTGCGCTTTGTACTGTGGCAGTACGCTGTTGAACCACAGCGAGGTGCCGACCACTTTATTGCCCACGCCCAGGGCGTAGAGCATTTCGGTGGCGGCCTGGCCGATGGTCACGCTGCGGGCCGGCGCTTGCTGGAAGGTGAGGTGGCTGCCGCAGTTTTCCACGGTCAACGGATAGTGAGTGGGCGCGGCCTGGGCCAGGGCACAGAAACCCAGGCCAGCGAGCAGGGCGGTAACACGTGGCAGCATGGGGCAATCTCCGAGTGAACCGTGCGTGCCATTCGGAAATACACCCTTAAGCGCTGCGAGAGCGACAGCAAGAATGTCCTTCCCGGACACCCCGCCGGTTAGTAATTGAGCTTGGGCCGGCAGGTCTCCTGACTGATGCGTCGTCGCCAGGCTCCGGCCTTCCCGGACAAGGTCCAGTGGCATCAGGGAGCAGGCTCAGCACCTACAGTTGCGGGGGCAGTTCCGATTGGCACGGGTGTACCGCGCTTCGGATTCCCTATTAGTCCCGTTCGGGAACCGGCGCGGTATGGTAGTCGATCACGCGGTTGAACGGGAGGCCGTGAACTCAACGGTAGCTCTCTGGCGGCGAGGCTCCTATGATGCTCAGCCCATGGATCGCTTTATCACAAGGAATACACCGTGAAATCATTTGTCGCGCTCGTCCTTATCGCCACCCTGGCCGGTTGTGCCACGCAAGGTAAATCCGAACAGCAGATTCTCGACGAGGCCACCACCGCCTATGTCAAGTCGATGCCGGCCGACTCAGACAAGCTTCGCTTGCACACGATGAGCATCCCCAAAAGCGGTATGTTCGGCGACACCCTGGCGATTTCCATGGCCGGCGACCAAAACGCTGCCAGCCTCAGGGGCGAATTGCTGAATACCAAGCGCTTGGGCGATGTGTTCTTTTTAATCATGGGGGCTGGCACGCCGGTCGACGTTGCGGTGATCGGCAAAGCCGTCGAAGGGCAGGATTTGAAGGGTCTGCAGATTTACTACTCGGGCACCGATGCGCAGAAGGAAAACGTGCGTGCGGCGGTTGAGAAGTCGCAGGCGCAGTTTCATTACATCAATGCGCAATGAGGGGGCGGCCAAAGGGCGCAGGTATCTACACCACGCGGGGTACGGCGCTGGCAGCTTGACGGCCGGCTGCAATCTTACTGTTACTCCCGTGATCCAGAATGTGGGAGCTGGCTTGCCTGCGAAGGCGGCCTGACGGCTAACCCGGCGTCCTGCCGGGTTACCCACGGACTCAAGCCTGCGTTCGGCCAGCGTGTTTGACGGGGCGCCTGAGATCAAAAGCCAGATCAAGATCAAGAGCCAGAGCGGCTCGCTTCGCATCGTGGTTGGCGTTGGGTGTGACGCAGTTCAATATGTGAAGCGTCGGTCAGAGTCGAATGTCTTCAGGACCCTGTATCAGCGCTTCAATCCGCGTGCCGGTGGCGCGCTCTTCGTTGCTGAAGCCGTCGTAGTCGGCCAGGTTGCCGAAGCGCAGGCCGGTCAGGCGCTCTATCTGGATTACGCTGCGCTGGTAGGTCCTGAGTTGGCCGAACACCAGGTCCAGTTGGCCCAGTTCGCGGCTCTGGTCAATCATGTAGGCACTCGCGCTAGGCTTGCCGTTGTCGCTGAGGTAGGCGACCACTTTCCAGAACGCCTTGGGGATCTGCACGCCTCGGTACACGCGGTCGTCGTCGGCGAACACCGGGCCGGTAAACACTGTGGCGCGGGCTTTCCAGCGTTGGGTGTTATCGAGGATGTAGTCTTCAAGCTCCAGCCAGGTCTTCTGGTTGAACCCGCTCATCTGCGGCGAGCAGTTGGTGAAATGGAAGGTGTCGAAGTTGGCGGTTTGCGCCTCGTCGCCCCAGTTGGGGTCTTGTCGGCGGACCAGGTGGCCGCGATCCAGGCCATTGCTGGCATACAGCGCTTCGCCCACCTGCGCATCGATGGGCAGGCGGCCGTCATACGCCCAGGTGTCGTTGCTGCGAATGATGTCGACGTGCTGACCACCATCGATGTTGACGCCCACATACAGCGCAAGCCGCTTGGCGCGTGACATCGTGATCGAGAAGTGCGTGTAGTCCAGGCGCTTCTGTGCATCCCCCGCCAAGGTATCTTCAACCGTGGGCCAGGGCACCCCGAAGCTGCCGAGAAAGTCCTCGGCGTAGCCGCGTCGGTCCTTCAAGTCTCTGGCTGGGGTGACGCGTGGCGTCGCCGCCCGTGCCTCCAGCACTGTGGGGCTCAGTGCGATCAACGGGCGCAGGTCAGCGAGCCTGGGGCGGTATGAAAGGTCGATTTTGGTTTTACGTGCGGGCATCAGTCAGTCCTCCTTGGATAAACACGACTGCAACATAGGTTAATGACAATTGATGACACGCGTTAACCCCTGGGGGCTATCCTGAATCGATGACCCGGACGTTGTCACCTGCCAAATGGAGCCAGCCAATGTGTGTTCGTCAGCCGCATCGCAATCCGATTTTCTGCCTGATCCCGCCCTATATGCTCGACCAGATCGCGCGCAACGGCGACAAGGCGCAACGGGAGGTCGCGCTGCGCACCCGCGCCAAGGACAGCACGTTCCGCTCGTTGCGCATGGTCGCCGAACCTGCCAAAGGACCGGCACACATGGCCCTGGCCATGGGGGCCGATAAGCGCCGCTCGATCTACAGCGCCGAGGGTACCGACAGCCTGCCGGGCACGCTGGTGCGTGGTGAGGGGCAACCCGCAAGCGGTGATGCCGCGGTGGACGAAGCCTACGAGGGCTTGGGCGCCACCTTCGATTTTTTCGACCAGGTCTTTGATCGCAACTCCATCGACGACGCCGGTATGGCGCTGGATGCCACGGTGCATTTTGGCCAGAACTACAACAATGCGTTCTGGAACTCGACCCAGATGGTGTTTGGCGATGGGGATGCGCAGTTGTTCAACCGCTTCACGGTGGCGCTTGACGTAATTGGCCATGAGTTGGCCCATGGCGTCACCGAGGACGAGGCCAAGCTGATGTATTTCAATCAGTCCGGAGCGTTGAACGAGTCACTGTCGGATGTGTTCGGCTCGCTCATCAAGCAATATGCCTTGAATCAAAGCGCGGAAGACGCTGATTGGCTGATCGGCAAAGGACTGTTCACCAAGAAGATCAAAGGCACCGCCCTGCGCTCGATGAAAGCCCCCGGCACCGCGTTTGACGACAAACTGCTGGGCAAGGACCCTCAGCCGGGGCACATGGATGATTTTGTGCAGACCTACGAGGACAATGGCGGGGTGCATATCAATTCCGGTATTCCCAACCATGCGTTCTATCAGGTGGCGACCAAGCTCGGCGGGTTTGCCTGGGAGCGCGCTGGGCGTATCTGGTACGACGCGCTGCGGGATGCGCGGCTGCGGCCCAACTCCGGGTTCCTGCGCTTTGCGCGTATCACTTACGATGTTGCGGGCCGACTCTACGGCGCAAACAAGGATGAACAGAAAGCGGTCAAGGACGGTTGGAAAGCGGTCGGCATTGCTGTCTGACGCGAGAACAACCATGCAAATTTCAATCAAGGAAAATGGCGGGCCTGGGTTCTTTCCGGGCCTGGCCAAGCCACAGACGGTGGAACTGGACGCGCTGCCGGAGCAGGACCAGCAGGAGTTGCGGCGGCTTGTCGAGGCCTGCGACTTCTTTCAATTGCCGCAAAGCAATGCACCTGCCACCGGTAATCCGGGCCAGGTGCATTACACCCTGACGGTGAAGGAGGATCAGCGCGAGCACACGGTCTGCGTGCTGGCGCCGGTGAAGTCGCAGGCGCTGGACGGGCTGGTGCAGTGTGTGCGTCGGCATGTGCGCTGCTGATGTTCAGGTGGCAGCGTTAACCTTGCCTGCCAGAGACGCGCCCAGGCTGTAGAGCAACCCGCCCGCGACCACAAACAGCGCGAGCATATAGAACATGGTGTGGGCGGGGTGTGTCGCCAACACCATCCCGCACAGCACCGGGCCCAAGGCTGCGCCAACGTTGCCCAGGTTTTGCGCAGCGTAGTACATGCCCCGCAGGTGATCGGGGGCGATGATGTCGATGAACATGTACTCGGCAGGGAACACGATGATCTCTCCCAGCGTGAAGACCGCCATGGCTACCACCCAGAACATCAGCGAGGTGGACAAGCCGAACCCCGCCAGGCCGACGATGAACATGCCCAACCCACCTGCGAGCCACAGATTCAAGTGCTGATGGGTGATTCGCTTGCCGATCACGTACTGCAGGCTGATCACCATCAGCGCGTTGGTGGCCACCACGCTGCTGATTATCCGGTAGGCCATTTCGGGTGTCGTGGTGACGATCAGATATTGCGAGAGGTAAGCGGTGAATTGGCCGAACACCACGGCACTGAGTGCACCGCCCAGGGTAAAACACACCAGCCGATAATCACTGAGCAGCACTTTGCCGACCGCCAGGAATGGCGCGCCGGGCTGGCTTGTGTCCACGGGCATCGAGTGCTTGTCACCCCACACGGCGTAAACGATAAAAAAACCGGCGCCCAGCATCGCCGACGCCAGGAAGGGCAGGCTGATGGCGAGCGCGGCCAGTCCCGCACCGAGAAAAGGGCCGACGGCGTAGCCGATGTTGGTCAGGGTGTATTTGATCGAAAACGCTTCGCTGCGCGCATCGACGGGCAGTAGGCGGCCAAATCCTGATTTGACCGCGATATCAATGACGGCGTACGCCAGGTTGATCGCGACCAGGCAGGCGTAGAACACCCACAGGTCCCGCGCGGCAAACGCTCCCAGAAACCCGCAGGTGAACACCGCGCAACAGCCCAGGATCAAGCGGTAACCTGGCTGGCTGTCCACCAGGAAACCGCCGTACAGGCTCAATAATGAGCCGACGATCAGTGAACTGCCGATCACCAGGCCGATGTCGGCGACGCCCAATTGGAACTGGCTCGACAGGTAGATCACCAGATAGGGCAGGGTGATGGCCCTGGCGAGGGTCAACACCAGTGACGCACTCAGAAGCAGGTTGACGGTCAGGGGGTAGTTTTTCAGCGTGGTCAGCATCCGAGCCTCAGTGCCAGGTTCATCGGCCATAGCTTACTGTTGATTTGAATTCTGATTTAGGATGTTAATTACAAGTTTGGCTGACCTGAATTCACAAATGCGGGGCGTGCATGTTTTCTTCCGAACGCTTGAAAGGTATTGATGTGTTTGTGTGTGTCGCGGACTCCGGCAGCTTTACCGCCGCTGCCGAGAAAATGAGCCTGACTGCCTCGGCCATCAGCAAAAGCATCGCGCGGCTCGAAACGCGCCTGGGCGCTCGACTGTTCCTGCGCACAACGCGGCGCTTGTCCCTCACCGAGGCCGGTGTGGCGTTTTACCGTACCTGTACGGGGGTGCTGGCTGACCTGGAGGAGGCCGAGCTCTCGCTGCGCGCCGAGCAAAGCGAGCCGCGTGGACGTGTGCGCATTGATCTGCCCAATGTGTTTGGGCGCGTCCGGGTGTTGCCGGTGCTGCTGCCTTTGCTGAAGACTTTTCCGTCCTTGGTGCCGCACATTTCCTTCAGCGACGGGTTAGTGGACCCGTTCAAGGAGGGTGTGGATCTGGTGGTGCGTGTCGGTGGGGCGCAGGGCTGGCCAGAAACGATCGAACAGCGTGTGCTCGCCCACGAATGGCATACGTTGTGTGCCTCGCCGGATTACTTGGCGAACCATGGCACCCCGACGTGCGAGCGTGAGCTTGAACGGCATCAGTGCCTCGCCTACGGCTGGGTGGACGGACGCGTCAGCCCCTGGAACTTCGCCGGTGAACAGGGCACTGCACGGCGCTGGCAGATGTCGCCGCACCTGGTGATTGGCAATGGCGATGGCTTGATGCAGGCCGCGTTGGCCGGTTGTGGGATCGTGCAACTGCCGTCGTGGGTCGTCCGGCCATCGCTGGAGGAAGGCAAGCTGGTTGAGGTGCTGCCGCAGCTGGCCACCGAGGGGGCTGCGATCAGGCTGGCCTGGGTAAGGAATCGCCAGGCGTTGCCCAAGGTCAGTGTGGTGCTGGAAGCCTTGGTGGCGGGGCTGGGAGGGCGATAGCCACAACCCGTGCCCGTACCACCCACGTGTGTTACTTGCGGTCCAGCCACACCGTCTGCGCGTTGCAGAACTCCCGCACGCCAAAGTGAGACAGCTCGCGGCCAAAACCACTCTTTTTCACGCCACCAAACGCCACCCGAGGGTCGGAAACGCTGAAGGCGTTGACGAAGATGCCGCCGGTTTCCAGCTGGTTGGCGATATCGCGCGCCTTGGCCGGGTCGGTGGTGAAGATGCTCGCGGTGAGGCCGAACTCGCTGTCATTCGCCAGGGCCACGGCGTGGTCGGCGTCGCGGGCGGTGATGATCGAAGCGACCGGGCCGAAGAGTTCCTGTTTGAACGAAGTCATCTGGTCGGTGACGTTACCCAGCACGGTCGGCTCGTAGTAATTACCGGCGCCGGGTACTTTATTGCCGCCCAGCAGCAGGGTCGCGCCTTCTTCCAAAGTGGCCTGGACCTGGCCATGCAACTCGTCGCGCAGGTCGAAGCGTGCCATCGGGCCGATGTAGGTGGTGGCTGAAGTCGGGTCGCCCATCACCAAGGCACGGCTGGCTTCCAGGAATTTGGCGGTGAAGGCTTCCACTACGCCTTCCTCGATGATCAGGCGTTTGGCGGCGGCGCAGACTTGGCCGCTGTTCTGGAAACGACCGATCAGCGCGGCTTGCACGGCGGCGTCGAGGTCGGCGTCGTTGAGCACGATAAAGGGGTCGGAACCGCCCAGCTCCAGCACGCATTTTTTCAGCGCGGCACCGGCCTGGGAACCGATGGCGACGCCGGCACGCACGCTGCCGGTGAGGGTGACGGCGGCGATGCGAGGGTCGGCAATGGCTTTGGACACGCCCTCGTTGGTCACGTTGACCACTTCAAACAGGCCATCGGCGAAACCGGCCTTTTGGAACGCCAGCTGGATCAGATAGGCGCTGCCCATCACGTTCGGCGCATGTTTGAGCACGTAGGTGTTGCCGGCCAGCATCGTCGGCACGGCGCCGCGCAGCACTTGCCACACCGGGAAGTTCCACGGCATCACGGCGAAGATCGGGCCCAGCGGGCGGTATTCGATCTGCGCGCTGCCATTGTCTACCAGGGTCGGCTCAGGGGCGAGCATGGCCGGGCCGTGGGCGGCGTACCATTCGCTGAGTTGCGCGCATTTTTCGATTTCGGCACGGGCCTGGGCGATGGGTTTGCCCATTTCCAGGGTGATCATCTGCGCCATGTCTTCGGCTTGTTCGCGCAACGCGCTGGCCAGGCTCAGCAGCAACTCGGCGCGCTGGCTCACTGGCTGGCGGCGCCAGGCGCGGAAGGCGAGGGTGGAGCGGTCGAGGGCGGCGTCCAGTTGCTGCGCGGTTTCATACGGATAGCTGCCGACCGTTTCGCCGTTGGCCGGGTTGATCGAGAGGGCGTGGGTAGTCGCGTTCATGGCACCGTCCTGCTGAGTGAATTCAGTGGGGTTCAGCGTACGGGGCTATCTCTTTTCTGGAAACTGAATAATATTAAGCAATACGTTCACGATTGGAGAATGATTTGGACCTGGTGCAGCTGGAAATCTTCAAGGCCGTTGCCGAGCAAGGCAGCATCAGCGCCGCCGCGCAGTTGATTCATCGTGTGCCGTCGAACCTGACCACGCGCATCAAGCAACTGGAGCAGGACCTGGGCGTGGAATTGTTCATCCGCGAGAAAAGCCGCCTGCGCCTGTCCCCGGCCGGGTGGAATTTCCTTGGCTATGCGCGGCGCATTCTCGACCTGGTGCAGGAAGCCCGCGCGACCGTGGCGGGGGAGGAGCCCCAGGGCGCGTTTGCCCTTGGCTCGCTGGAAAGTACCGCAGCGGTGCGCATCCCGGCGCTGCTGGCGGCGTACAACCAGAAGCACACCAAGGTTGAGTTGGACCTGAGCACCGGCCCCTCGGGCACCATGATTGAAGGCGTGCTGTCGGGGCGGCTGACGGCGGCGTTTGTCGACGGACCGGTGCTGCATTCCACCCTGGAAGGCGTGGCGGTGTTTGAAGAGGAGATGGTGGTGATTGCGCCGCTGCACCACGCGCCGATCAAACGCGGCCAGGACGTGAATGGCGAAAATATCTACACCTTTCGCTCCAACTGTTCGTACCGGCATCACTTTGAGCGCTGGTTCTCACAGGACGGCGCGGTACCGGGCAAGATCTTCGAGATCGAGTCCTACCACGGCATGCTCGCCTGTGTCAGCGCCGGGGCGGGGCTGGCGCTTATGCCGCGCAGCATGCTCGACAGCATGCCGGGGTCGGCGGCGGTGAGCGTGTGGCCGCTGACGGACAACTTCCGGATCCTGCACACATGGCTGATCTGGCGGCGGGGGACGGTGTCGCAGAGTTTGAACAGTTTCGTGAAGTTGTTGGAGGAACGCAATCTGGTAGCGCAGTAATTCAAATGTGGGAGCTGGCTTGCCTGCGATGCTGGCACCTCGGTGTATGAGGCAAAACTGGTTGATGCTATCGCAGGCAAGCCAGCTCCCACATTTTGATCGTTTTCAGCCGCCAAATTGCAGGGTGCCCATCGCCAGCTTCGCCATCAGTGCGGTCGCACCCAATTGCACCAGCCACAGTGCCAGGCCGCCGAGGAACACACCCAGTGCCACTTGCAGCACCAGGCTCTTCTGGCGCTTGGGTTGCGGTGCGCGTGGGGCGTAGTCATGCAGTTCGTCGCGGTCGGCACGCAGGTCCAGGTCGTCGTTTCTCATAGGTTACTCATTGGGGTAATGTCGGAACACTCTGCCTGTAGGAGCCCGGCTTGCCGGCGATGAGGCCCATGGGGACGCCATCGCCGGCAAGCCGGGCTCCTACAGGATTCAGTCTAGGGGAGCAGGCGGTTTTCCGACAGGCATAAAAAAGGGAAGCCGTGGCTTCCCTTTCCGCAGCGCCGTCAGGTTTAGAGAACCTGAACAATTGCCTTTGTGACTGCATCAATGTTCGACTGGTTCAACGCCGCCACACAGATACGGCCAGTGTCGAGGGCGTAGATGCCGAATTCGCTGCGCAGGCGGGTAACTTGCTCAACAGTCAGGCCGGAGTAGGAGAACATCCCACGCTGGCGGCCGACGAAGCTGAAGTCGTGGCCCGGAGCAGCCTTGGCCAGTTCGGCCACCATCTGCTCACGCATGCCACGGATGCGCAGGCGCATTTCGGCCAGTTCGGCTTCCCACTGGGCGCGCAGTTCAGGGTTGTTCAGTACCGCTGCAACGATCGCCGCGCCGTGGGTCGGCGGGTTGGAGTAGTTGGTGCGGATTACGCGTTTGACCTGGGACAGGATGCGCGCGCTTTCTTCCTTGGAGTCGCCGACGATGGACAGTGCGCCCACACGCTCGCCGTACAGGGAGAACGACTTGGAGAACGAGCTGGACACAAAGAAGGTCAGGCCCGACTCAGCGAACAGGCGCACGGCGGCGGCGTCTTCGTGGATGCCGTCGCCAAAGCCCTGGTAGGCCATGTCGAGGAACGGCACCAGGTTCTTGGCCTTGATCACGTCCAGCACGTTCTGCCAGTCGGTCGGGGTCAGGTCGACGCCGGTCGGGTTGTGGCAGCAGGCGTGCAGCACCACGATGGACTGGGGTGGCAGGGCGTTGAGGTCTTCGAGCAGGCCGGCACGGTTCACGTCGTGGGTGGCGGCGTCGTAGTAGCGGTAGTTCTGCACCGGGAAACCGGCGGTTTCGAACAGGGCGCGGTGGTTTTCCCAGCTAGGGTCGCTGATGGCCACGACGGCGTTTGGCAGCAACTGCTTGAGGAAGTCAGCACCCAGCTTCAGCGCGCCAGTGCCGCCTACCGCTTGCACGGTGGTAACGCGGCCAGCGTTCAGCAGCGGCGATTCTGCGCCGAACAGCAGGGTTTGCACGGCCTTGTCGTAGGCCGCGATGCCGTCGATTGGCAAGTAGCCACGGGCGGCGTGTTGCGCCACGCGAATGGCTTCCGCTTCGGCAACGGCACGCAAGAGTGGAATCTTCCCCTCCTCGTTGCAGTAAACGCCCACGCCAAGGTTGACCTTGGTGGTTCGTGTATCGGCGTTGAATGCTTCGTTGAGGCCCAGGATTGGATCGCGTGGTGCCATTTCGACAGCGGAGAACAGGCTCATTTTTGCGGCAGCTCTATGGGGGGTAGGAGGGACGTGTCGCGCTCCAGCCGAATGCACTAGAGCGGTGCACAAACGGGGAGTTAGTATAGAGACCATCACCGCCTGAGGCGACAGCCGAAACGGCTTTTCGGCCAAGTTTTTCGGTTTATTTGCTGACCGTTAGTCTTATTGCAACATTGATCGGTCAGGGCGCGTAGGGCGATTGCCTTGAAACCCGTCACATTCGCCACCACTTCTATGTCTATCATGGTTTTTTCCTACTATCCGCTCTGATTCTTCGCGGGTGGCGGTCTATTTCGTCCTCGACGGGTTTACAGTCCGGGGGTGACTACACGAGGTACGTTATGTCGGATTTCCAACTCGTCACCCGCTTTGAACCCGCTGGCGATCAGCCGGAAGCCATTCGCCAGATGGTCGAGGGCATTGAGGCCGGCTTGGCGCACCAGACGCTGCTCGGGGTGACCGGCTCGGGCAAGACCTTCAGCATTGCCAACGTGATCGCGCAGATCAACCGACCGACGCTGGTATTGGCGCCGAACAAGACCCTGGCCGCGCAGCTGTACGGCGAGTTCAAGGCGTTCTTCCCGAACAACGCGGTGGAGTACTTCGTTTCCTACTACGACTACTACCAGCCAGAAGCCTACGTGCCATCCTCCGATACCTTTATCGAGAAGGATGCGTCGATCAACGACCACATCGAGCAGATGCGGCTGTCGGCGACCAAGGCCTTGCTGGAGCGTAAGGACGCGATCATCGTCACTACCGTGTCGTGCATCTACGGCCTGGGCAGCCCGGAAACCTATCTGAAGATGGTGCTGCACGTCGATCGCGGCGACAAACTTGACCAGCGCGAACTGCTGCGCCGGCTGACCAGCCTGCAATACACGCGCAACGACATGGACTTTGCCCGCGCCACGTTCCGCGTGCGCGGCGATGTGATCGACATTTACCCGGCGGAATCCGACCTGGAAGCGATCCGTATCGAGCTGTTCGACGATGAAGTCGAGAGCCTGTCGGCCTTCGACCCATTGACCGGCGAGGTGATTCGCAAGCTGCCACGCTTCACCTTCTATCCGAAAAGCCACTACGTGACCCCGCGTGAAACCCTGATGGGCGCCATCGAAGGGATCAAGGTCGAGTTGGCCGAGCGTCTGGAGTACCTGCGCTCCAACAACAAACTGGTGGAAGCCCAGCGCCTGGAGCAACGTACCCGTTTCGACCTGGAGATGATCCTGGAGCTGGGTTACTGCAACGGTATCGAAAACTACTCACGCTACTTGTCGGGCCGTGAATCCGGTGCGCCGCCGCCGACGCTTTATGATTACCTGCCGCCTGATGCGCTGCTGGTGATCGACGAGTCCCACGTCAGCGTGCCGCAAGTGGGCGCAATGTATAAGGGCGACCGTTCGCGTAAAGAAACCCTGGTGGAGTACGGTTTCCGCCTGCCGTCGGCCCTGGATAACCGGCCGATGCGCTTTGATGAGTGGGAAGCCATCAGCCCGCAGACCATCTTTGTGTCCGCCACGCCGGGTAATTATGAGGCCGAGCATGCCGGCCGCGTGATCGAGCAACTGGTGCGGCCGACCGGCCTGGTTGACCCGGAAATCGAAATCCGCCCGGCGCTGACCCAGGTCGACGACTTGCTCTCGGAAATCACCAAGCGTGTGGCTCTGGAGGAGCGGGTTTTGGTCACCACGCTGACCAAGCGCATGTCCGAAGACTTGACCGACTACCTGGCCGACCACGGCGTGCGCGTGCGCTACCTGCACTCGGACATCGACACCGTGGAGCGTGTGGAGATCATCCGCGACTTGCGCCTGGGCACCTTTGATGTGCTGGTGGGGATCAACCTGCTGCGCGAAGGCCTGGACATGCCGGAAGTGTCGCTGGTGGCGATCCTCGATGCGGACAAGGAGGGCTTCCTGCGCTCCGAGCGTTCGCTGATCCAGACCATTGGCCGTGCGGCGCGCAACCTCAATGGCCGGGCGATTCTTTACGCAGACCGCATCACCGGCTCCATGGAGCGTGCGATTGGCGAGACTCAGCGCCGTCGCGACAAGCAGATCGCGTTCAACCTGGAAAATGGCATCACCCCGAAAGGCGTGTTCAAGGACGTTGCCGACATCATGGAAGGCGCCACCGTGCCGGGCTCGCGTAGCAAGAAGCGTAAGGGCATGGCCAAGGCCGCCGAGGAAAGCGCCAAGTACGAGAACGAACTGCGCTCGCCGAGCGAGATCACCAAGCGCATCCGCCAGTTGGAAGAGAAGATGTACCAGTTGGCGCGGGACCTGGAGTTTGAGGCAGCGGCGCAGACGCGGGATGAGATTGGCAAGTTGCGCGAGCGGTTGCTGGCTGTTTGATCTTGCAGGGGCGGTGATGGCCTCTTCGCGAGCACCTCGGTCTGCCAGAACCCCCCGTGCTGGTGTTACCATTCGCCCCTTGTTTCAATTTTCAGTTATATCGCCCATTCGAGACCTGCCATGACCACCGTCCGCACGCGCATCGCGCCATCGCCTACTGGGGATCCCCACGTCGGCACTGCTTACATCGCCTTGTTCAACTACTGCTTTGCCAAGCAGCACGGCGGTGAATTCATCCTGCGGATCGAAGACACCGACCAACTGCGCTCCACCCGTGAGTCGGAACAGCAGATTTTCGATGCCCTGCGCTGGCTGGGCATTACCTGGGCCGAAGGCCCGGATGTCGGCGGCCCGCACGGCCCGTACCGCCAGAGCGAGCGCAGCGACATTTACAAGCAGTACACCCAGCAACTGGTCGACATGGGCCATGCGTTCCCGTGCTTCTGCACCGCGGAAGAACTGGACCAGATGCGCGCCGAGCAACAGGCCCGTGGCGAAACCCCGCGCTACGATGGCCGCGCGTTGCTGCTGTCGAAAGAAGAAGTGGCCCAGCGCCTGGCTGCCGGCGAGCCTCACGTGATCCGCATGAAGGTGCCGAGTGAAGGCGTGTGCGTGGTGCCGGACATGCTGCGCGGTGACGTCGAGATTCCGTGGGACCGCATGGACATGCAGGTGCTGATGAAGACCGACGGCCTGCCGACGTACTTCCTGGCCAACGTGGTCGACGACCACCTGATGGGCATCACCCACGTGCTGCGCGGCGAAGAATGGCTGCCGTCGGCGCCGAAGTTGATCCTGCTCTACGAGTACTTCGGCTGGGAACAACCGCAGCTGTGCTACATGCCGCTGCTGCGTAACCCGGACAAGAGCAAGCTGTCCAAGCGCAAGAACCCGACCTCGGTGACCTTCTACGAGCGTATGGGCTTCATGCCGGAAGCGATGCTCAACTACCTGGGTCGCATGGGCTGGTCGATGCCGGATGAGCGCGAGAAGTTCTCGCTGCAGGAAATGGTCGATAACTTCGACCTGTCCCGCGTGTCGCTCGGCGGACCGATCTTCGATATCGAGAAGCTGTCGTGGCTCAACGGCCAGTGGCTGCGTGACCTGCCGGTGGAAGAATTCGCCAGCCGCGTGCAGCAGTGGGCGTTGAACCCTGAATACATGATGAAGATCGCGCCGCTGGTGCAGGGCAGGGTGGAGACGTTCAGCCAGGTCGCGCCGTTGGCCAGCTTCTTCTTTGCCGGGGGCGTGAATCCTGACCCTAAGCTGTTCGAGTCCAAGAAACTCTCGGGTGACCAGGTTCGCCAATTGATGCAGTTGATCCTGTGGAAGCTGGAAAGCCTGCGACAGTGGGAGAAGGATGCGATTACCGCGACGATCCAGGCGGTGGTGGAATCCCTGGAATTGAAACTGCGCGATGCCATGCCGCTGATGTTTGCTGCGATCACCGGGCAGGCCAGTTCGGTGTCGGTGCTCGATGCGATGGAAATTCTCGGCCCGGACCTGACCCGTTTCCGTCTGCGCCAAGCCCTTGATTTGCTTGGTGGTGTGTCGAAGAAAGAAAACAAAGAGTGGGAAAAGCTGCTGGGCGCTATCGCTTAAGCACGCGGTTGAAACGGCGAAACCCCGGTTTTCCGGGGTTTCGACGGTAAGTGATTGTTATCCCGGCAAAAAATTTTGGAAAATGTTGAAAATAAATTTGACACACTTCCAAAGCGCCATTAAGATTCGCCCCGTCCTCACCGATGAGGGGCTATAGCTCAGCTGGGAGAGCGCTTGCATGGCATGCAAGAGGTCAACGGTTCGATCCCGTTTAGCTCCACCAATTTACAGGTTCAAGGTCTGGCCACACCGTCCTTGAATCGATCAGGTCTCAGCCCTGATCAGTTGTACAGAAGGTTTTGTCCCCTTCGTCTAGTGGCCTAGGACACCGCCCTTTCACGGCGGTAACAGGGGTTCGAGTCCCCTAGGGGACGCCATTTTCAACAAGCAGTTCGGAAGGTCTGCTGCGTCGAAAGACGAAAAATTTGGGGCTATAGCTCAGCTGGGAGAGCGCTTGCATGGCATGCAAGAGGTCAACGGTTCGATCCCGTTTAGCTCCACCAATTTACAGTTCCAAGGTTCCGGCCACACCGTCCTTGGATCGATCAGTCTCAGTCTGATCAGTGTACAGAAGGTTTGTGTCCCCTTCGTCTAGTGGCCTAGGACACCGCCCTTTCACGGCGGTAACAGGGGTTCGAGTCCCCTAGGGGACGCCACGATTACCCGCTCTGCGGGATTTTTAGGGGTCATTCAATTATTGAATGGCCCTTTTGTTTGTCTGGCGTTTGGCCAAATCTATCCTCCATCCCATTCTTCTCTTCTGACCAGCGGTCATGCCTGTGGCTTGTGAAATATTATTATGGTAATAATATTCAACCCATGAACATCGGAGGCAATGATGAGCGATAAAAAAGCGCAAACCCGCGAACGCATTCTGCAGGCCGCCAGCGCCGCGTTGATCCAGCGCGGTCCGGCCGAACCGAGTGTGGGTGAAGTCATGGGCGCGGCGGGGCTGACCGTCGGTGGTTTTTACGCGCATTTCGAAAGCAAGGACGCACTGATGCTGGAGGCCTTCACCCAGTTGCTGGCCAAGCGTCGTGCGTCGATTGATGACATGGACGCCCAGTTGACCGGAGAGGAGCGCAGAAGCCTGGTGGCGGCGTTCTACCTGTCGCGCAAGCACCGTGACTCAACCGCCCAGGCCTGCCCGATTCCGGCGACTGTCGGCGAGATGAGCCGCCTGCCGGATGAGTTCCGCCAAGCGCTGAACGAACACTGCGAGCTGATGGCCGCGCAACTCGCCGCCAGTCCTGAAGACACCGATAAAGCCCTGGCCGACATGGCACTGATGATCGGTGGCCTGGCCTTGGCCCGTGCCTTGGGGCCGGGTGAGTTGTCTGACCGTGTGCTGCGCGCCGCCAAGTCGGCCGTGCGCTAGAAGAGGGCTGTCACCATGGGCACGTTAACCTGGATCCGTCGCTTCAACGGCACCCTGGGGCATCTGGCGCCGCAAACGGTGGCCAACAAGATGCGCCGTGCCTTCATGACGCCCCGCGACCTGCCGCCGCGTGATTGGGAGCTGCCGCTGCTGGCGCAATCGGAGCGCATCACCTTGCGTTTTGGTTTGTCCGCCTTGCGCTGGGGCCAAGGGCCGGCAGTGTTGCTGATGCACGGTTGGGAAGGGCGGCCGACTCAATTTGCCAGCCTGATCACGGCATTGGTCGATAACGGTTACTCAGTGATTGCGCTGGACGGTCCCGCCCATGGCCGTTCGCCAGGGCGTGAAGCCCATGTGCTGCTGTTCGCCCGTGCCATGCTCGAAGCGGCAGCCGAGTTGCCGCCACTGCACGCGGTGATTGGCCATTCCATGGGCGGCGCCAGTGCGATGCTGGCGGTGCAGTTGGGTTTGCGGACCGAGGCGTTGGTAAGCATCGCTGCGCCGTCTCGCTTCCTGGATGTGCTGCGCGGCTTCACCAAGATGGTCGGTTTGCCGGCGCGGGCGCGCTCAGCCTTCATCCAGGAAGTCGAGCAAACGTTCGGCATGCCGCTCAAGCACTTGGATGTGGCCCACTACCAGATGAATATCCCTGGCCTGATCGTGCATGCCGAAGACGATGCTTTCGTCCCGGTCAAGGCCTCTCAGGCCATTCACGAAGCCTGGTTCGACAGCCGCCTGTTGCGCCTGGAGCAGGGTGGGCATCAGAAAGTGCTGGCCGACCCTCGCGTAATCGACGCTGTGCTGGCGTTGCTCGCCGGCCGTCGTCTACAGGCGCGGCAAACCGCCTGATACACTGCCCCGGTTAAGTTAATCGACTGGGAGCAAGGCATGGGCTGGGATTTGGCAACGCCGTTTATCATCGATCTGCAGGTCGCCCCTGAAGACATCGACGGCCTGGGGCACGCCAACAACGCGGTGTACGTGTCCTGGCTGGAGCGCTGTGCCTGGCGCCATTCCCAGCGCTTGGGCCTGGACCTGACCGAATACCGCCGCCTGGACCGCGCCATGGCGGTGGTGCGCCATGAGATCGACTACCTGGCCGCCGGCTACGAGGGCGATGAACTGCAACTGGCCACCTGGATCGTCGACTGGGACCAGCGCCTGAAGATGACCCGGCGGTTCCAGCTGGTCCGCCCGCGTGATGGCACCACCCTGCTGCGTGCACAAACCACCTTTGTCTGCATCGAACTCTCCACCGGCAAGCCCAAGCGTATGCCCGCTGAGTTTCTCGACGGTTATGGCCCCGCCCTGACAGGGGGTTAACGGTTGCTGTGGGAAACCCAGTAAACTGCGCCACGATTTTTGTTGAGTGTTTTCCATGCAAATTGCTTTGGCGCCCATGGAGGGGTTGGTCGACAACATCCTGCGGGACGTGCTGACCCGTGTCGGCGGTATTGACTGGTGCGTGACCGAGTTCATCCGCGTCAACGACCGCCTGCTCACCCCCGCGTATTTCCACAAGCTCGCCCCGGAACTGCTGCACGGCGCCCACACCGCTGCCGGCGTGCCGCTGCGCGTGCAATTGCTCGGCTCCGACCCGGTGTGCCTGGCGGAAAATGCGGCATTGGCCTGTGAACTCGGCTCGCAGGTCATCGACCTGAACTTCGGCTGCCCGGCCAAGACCGTCAACAAGTCCCGTGGCGGTGCGGTGCTGCTCAAAGAGCCCGAGCTGCTCAACCAGATCGTCGAACACGTGCGCCGCGCCGTGCCGGCCCACATTCCGGTCACCGCCAAGATGCGCCTAGGCTTCGACAGTCCGGATGGCGCCCTGGTCTGTGCTACGGCGCTGGCCGAGGGTGGCGCGGCGCATATCGTGGTACATGCGCGCACCAAGACCGATGGCTACAAGCCGCCCGCCCACTGGGAGTGGATCCCGCGCGTACAGGATGTGGTCAAGGTGCCAGTCTTCGCCAATGGTGATATTTGGAGCGTTGAAGACTGGAAGCGCTGTCGCGAAGTGAGTGGCGCCGAAGACATCATGCTGGGCCGTGGCCTGGTCGCGCGTCCGGACCTAGCGCGGCAGATCGCTGCCGCGCGGGCGGGCGAGGAAGTCGTCGAGATGACCTGGGCAGACATGCAGCCCATGCTTCAGGATTTCTGGACTCAATCGGTGGCGCAATTGACCGAGCGCCAGGCGCCGGGGCGTTTGAAGCAATGGCTGGCGATGCTCACCCGCAATTATCCAGAGGCGGTGGAGTTGTTTACGCTGATGCGCAGGGAAACCGACCTGGAGCAGGTCGGGCGTTTGCTGGGCATGCCCGCACAGTCTGAACAGCCGGCTGCATTGCAAGATTAGGTTTACATATATAGGTGTTTCATCTATTGCTGCAAGGGGCGCCGAAAGGTGCCTTTTTTTTGTCTGAAAAATGCGTTTGGCGTCACCAGGCACTACCTGGCCAGCCTGATGTGTTTATTTGTTTTGGGCGTTTTATTTGTGGTGTTGCGAGATATGTGCAAGGACGTATTAATATCTGCCTCGAATGATACCAATCTTTAATTTTTAATGTTCTAGGGGGCTTGCGTGCGCGCTGACTAACATGCTTTTTATTTTTTATATAGCTTTGTTGTTTTCTTTAAGTTGCTTTGTTCGTGGGGTGTTTCTTTACGTTTCCACTCTTGCGGGGGTGTGAGGCGCGTACAGCCTGAATTTTCCTGCGGATGTCCACAGGCAAACGTCTCTGGTGGTCATTTGGTTTCTTTATATAAGTCTCGATTGTTCGGAACTCATCTGCGTTACGCCCCACGAATCTTGCGAGTTTGTTGAGCTCACTGTTGTTCCACACTTAATGTCAATAATTGTCTCTCTCCTGCCAGTGCGGGAGTGGGCGCAGTTTTAGGAATAAAAACATGTCTAATGTCTCGAACAAGCAATTCCTTCCGATGAATACACATTATGCACAGCTTAATCAGCCTTCCGTGCAAGCTGATAAGTCGCTCGAATTGTCTGCGTCTATGGACAGTATGAATAAGTTTCTTAAGGACAGTGGTCCGGCACCAAAAGAAAACAGTGTGCCGATGAATAAGGAGTCCCTGGAAAAGTTGTTTACCATGTTTGAGTTCATGGTCAAGGCGATGCGTAGCATGCTCGCGGGAATGGGGGTGTTGCCCCGCCAGCCCGGTGAACTTGATGCCCAGCCCCAAGTGAAGCCTGGTTTGGATACCAAGACGACCGTGCTGCCTGGCACCGATGCCAAGGTCGTTCCGGATGCGAAGGCGGAGCAGAAGGTTGCGCCGGGGGCGGATACCAAGACGACCGTGCTGCCTAGTACTGATGCCAAGGTCGTTCCGGATGCGAAGGCGGAGCACAAGGTTGCTCCCGAAGCGGATACCAAGACACTGGTGAAGCCGGGCTCGGAGGTTAAGGTCATGCCCGATGGCCGTACCCAGATGACCACGTCGCCTGACGGCAAGCTCGATGCCCAGCCGGCAAGGCCTTCTCTCATCCCTGAGGATTATAAGAACAAGCTGTCGTCTGATGTGAACGTGACGGTGCAGGTCCAGAACTGTCATTGCCCGCATACAGGTGAGAAAGTTACGCCACAACCGCCAGTGACGCCGGGGCTTGATACGAAGCCATCGCCACAACCGCCACTAATGCCGGCGCTTGATAAGCAGCCATCGCCACAACTGCCAGTGTCGCCGGGGCTTGATACGAACCCGTCGCCACAGCCTCCGGTCACCCCATCCATTCCAGATCTTACTTGCCCTGCACCTGATGACTTGGTTGATGATTTCAGCTGCCATTCCCAAACGCGTTTCGACAACCATCGAGCTAACAGGCCCAGCCTCCGCTCACGTTTTTGAGCCCGTTATCTTGATGGGTCAAACATAAACGCTGGCTCCCTGGTCGTGACGGCCAGGGGGCACTCAATGAGAGTTAAGCCATGGTATCGATAAGCCATAACCGTGTTGCACCGCCAACTATTGAACCTTACCGGGCACCAGACCTTTCAGTTCGTGCATCGCTTGATTCTGCACGAAGAGAAAACATTCGGACTGCAACACCTGTTCCTCCCTCAGAGGTGAAGTCCGATAGTTTCAGTGATAACGCGGGCACTTCCGCCTTATTCAACCTGTTGAGAGAACTGTTCAAGCAGTTTTTCACCCAATTGCAAAGCCTCCTGCGTGGCGACGTGCGTCCGGTTGAGCCAAAAAACAATGATGTACCTGTACCGCCGCGACCTGTGCCACCCACTCCCGATACGAAACCCACCGATAAACAAGGCGGACCTATTCCCGAGCTTTCCAATAAACCTAAAGGTTCAAAGCCCACTAATGTCTTCAGCGGTTTTCGTCAGGGCATGAATGGTAACTGCGTAACGATCTCCGCAATCAAGGCGGCGATGGAAAAGTTTGGCCAAAGCCCTAAGGATATTTACAAGTCTGTCGAGAAAACCGCCGATGGATTTAAGGTCGTGATGCGTGATGACGTGACTGTAAAACTCAGTAAGGCGGAGCTGGAAAGTGCCATTCGCGGCTCGAACTTCGTTGGGGGAACTGATCTCGAAATGCTCAAGGATGCGCACTTCCTGTTTGCATGTTCTGCCAAGCGAGCGCAAAACGAGAATAACGACGGGTGGGCAGGTAAAAATTTTGAAGCCGCCATAAGAAGCCTTAACGAAGGTGAGGATGAGTGTGGGCCGGGGGAGGGCTTCATGCGGCTGGGGCTAAAGGATCATATGAAGCGCGTATCGGCACGTGATTTCGCTGATAAATCTTTGATTGGCATGGTCAATCGGAGCGGGCACTCAGTGGCTGTCGTGGATGGGCATGAAGAGCTCTATGGGCGCAAAGGCGGCCGGCCTACACACGGCCAAGCCATCGCGTTGATCTGACGACAACATATGATCTGGCACGAACTCGTCCAACTTATTAGTAAAAGAGTTAACGATATGAGTACGTTTGCAATTGGATCTTTCGCGCGCTCAAATCCCATGGCAGCGCAGTTGTCGAGCCACGCTGAAATCTCTCGCATTCCAGCATTCGATGCGCCGGAGCGGGGTTTCGGCGAGCATTTCAACGCGAGTTCGCACAGCGCGGTCATCAAGTTGATGATGCTCACGTTTGGCCCGCATCCTATCGATATGTTCAACGATGTACGGATTGATTGCGATGGTTACGATGTAACCATGAAAGATGGTTACAGGGTGCATCTTTCCAGGCAGGAGTTGCAGCAGGCGGCTGCTGCATCGCGTTTTACCGGTCATGACGAGGGGGTATTGAACACCGCCAATTTCATCCTGGCTGCGTTCGTCAAACGCAAGCATCTGCGCAACGCAGACGCTGCTGGTCTGCCAGGTTTTGCCTCGGTCCTGACTCGAACCCTACAGGGTGAAACGCCCTTTAACATACTCAAAGGGCTGGGGCTGTCCGGCCAGATTCAATATGTACCCACTGCCGCGGTTGTCGGCACAGGCGGGATGGGAGTGGCTGACAGTTGGGACCTTGGTGGCTCTCTGATTCATGCTGGCGTGGCTCACCGGTTGGGCGGGGCGAGTTCGCCTGACCGTAGCTACATGTATACGCTGGTGCACGAAAGTGCGCCGAAGCCCTGCATCATCCCGGCGGCCTTCACTCCGATCGTCGAGCCAGAAGTCGACCTGGCCACGACGAGTCTCCGCCCCAAGGCCGCCGAGGTTTTGCGTGGTTTCACTGAGGCCGAGCGAAGTTTCGGTGACGTAGCTGAGATGAGCAGCTATATCTCTGTGATCAAGATGATGATGCTCAGGTTCGGTCGTTCGCCCTCCGACATGTTTGAAAAGGTCGAGGTCGTTGAGAATGGATACAGCGTCACTATGAAAGATGGTTTTGGAGTGAAGTTGTCAAAGGAGGAGTTGCGACGCACTGCCGAAGCCTCCCGGTTTACCGGCCCTGACGCGCAAATGGTCGCCGATGCCAATTTCATGCTGGCCGCCTATGTCAAGGGCAAACAAGTTAAGAGTAATGTCCCGTTTGATACGGCGTTATCGAGCTCCTTGCAGGGAGCACACATTTACGGCGTCTTGAAGGGGATGGGGGTAATCGGCTATTTGCGGATGGTGCCACCCGACAAACTGCTCGAACCGCACAGCGTCGGCGTCACCGATACCTATAGCTATGCAGGTGCATTGGTAGTGAATGGCATCAAACATAGCGGTAACAAGAAGGAGTCCGTCGGTAAAAGCTACGGCTACCAGCTGGCTGCGGACTTGCCTGTCAACCACAGCGCCAGGCTTGCGCAGTTCCCGGCTGCACCCGTCGGCGTCAAGCCCGACAATATCTGGAGCGGTTTCTATCAAGGTGTTGAGGGTAACTGCGTCACGGTGTCGGCCATCAAGGCAGCGATGATGAAGTACGGGCAAAACCCTCTGGGGACCTTCAAGCGTGTCACCGAAACGCCCGAAGGTTTCACCCTCACCATGCGTGATGGTTGCACGGTGAGTCTCACTCATGCCGAGTTGGAAAGGGCGCGAGCGGCCGCCAACTTTCATGGTGAGGATAAAGGCCTGGTTGACGATGCTGTCTTTCTCTACGCGGCGAGCGCCAAGCGTGCCCAACTGGAAAATCACGAATTTCGCGCGGGCGCGGGTTTCGACGCCGCCCTGAAAACGCTGAACGACGGTGAGGTTCCGGGCGATGCGTTACGCCGCCTCGGCCTGTACGCCTTTACCCGCTCCAGTAGCGTGCAGGAGCTGGCATCAGGCGTGCCAGGCACCTTGGCGAACTTCGGGCATTCGGTGGTCGTGGCTGAGGGGGCGATTGATGAATATGGCATCAAGCGCAAGTTGCCAGGTTCGCCCTGGATGCAACAGGGCGGTCACGCCTTGAAACTGGTTTAACCCCGGCCATCTCCCGCGAGCAAACGCTCCCGGAATCCGATCATAGGCAGCGGTCGACTGTGCAAATACCCTTGGTACAAATGGCAACCCAGGCCCTGCAGGAAGGCCAGTTGGTCCTGGGTTTCCACGCCTTCGGCAATCACCTCCAGGTTCAGGCTACGGGCCATGGCGACAATGGCGCGGATGATCTCGGCGTCGTTGGGATCATGGGTGGCGTCACGCACGAAGGATTGATCAATCTTCAGCGCATCCACCGGCAGGCGTTTGAGGTAGGTCAGTGATGAGTACCCGGTGCCGAAGTCATCCATCGCAAAGCTCACGCCGAGTTTTTTCAGGCGGCGCATTTTGCTGATGGTGTCGTCCAGGTTCTGGATCACGATGCCCTCGGTGATTTCCAGTTTCAACAGGCTGAATGGCAATTCGTGCTGCTTGAGGCTGCGCTCCACCCGCTCCACGAAGTCGTTCTGGCGGAACTGCCGAGGGCTGATGTTCACGCACAGGCTGAAATTCAGCGGGTCGACCAGGCCTTCCCCGATCAACTGTTGGAAGGCCGCACAGGCTTCATCCAGGATCCAAGTGCCGACTTCAAGGATCAGGCCGCTGTCCTCCAGCACCTTGATGAATTCGGAAGGCGACTGCGCCCCCAGTTGTGGATGCTGCCAGCGCACCAGGGCCTCGGCGCCGACGATGCGGTTGCCGCGTGCATCCACCTGCGGTTGGTAATGCACACTGAACTCGCCACGCGACAGGGCCAGGCGCAGGTCGGTCTCCATGCGCAGGCGTTCGCTGGCGGTTTTCTGCATGCTGTTGTGGAACATCTGCGTGGTATTGCGCCCGGAATCCTTGGCGCGGTACAGAGCGATATCGGCCCGCTTGAGCAAGTCCGCCGGCGTGGTGCCGTGGTCGGGAATCAGCGCCACGCCAATACTGGGCGTGACCTGCAGGCGATGGCCATCCAAGAACATCGGCTCCGAAAGCAGCTCGCGCAAGGTGTCAGCCAGTTCCTGTACCTGATTGCTGACTTCCAGGCGGGTGCCATCCAGGCCGCTGAGCAGCACCACGAACTCATCGCCACCCAGGCGCGCCACCGTGTCTTCCATGCGTACGCTGGCTTCCAGGCGTGCGGTGACGATCTTCAGCACCGTGTCGCCGACCGGATGGCCGAGGGAGTCGTTGATGTGCTTGAAGTGGTCGAGGTCGAGGAACAGCAGCGCGCCGCGCAGGTTATGCCGCTTGAGCAGCGCGATCTGCTGGCTCAGGCGGTCCATCAACAAGGCGCGGTTGGGCAGGTTGGTCAGTGGGTCGTGGTAGGCCAGGTGACGGATCTGCGCCTGGGCGTTTTTCAGCAGGCTCACGTCCCGTGCGGTCAGCAGCAGGCAGGGGGTTTCGTTGAGGGTGATGGGTTCAACCGAGACTTCTACCGCCAGTAACTCACCGCGTTTGTTGTGCCAGAGCATTTCCAGGTGATGGATGCGGCCCTTGATCTGCAATTCGGCCAGTAGCGCGGCACGCTGGTTCTCGTCGGCCCAGATGCCGATCTGGTAAAGGGTCAGGCCGATGGCTTCCTCGGCGCGATAGCCGGTCAGGCGGCAGAAGCCGTCGTTGACCTCCACATAGCGGCCAGTGTCGCGCTCGGTGATGGAAATCGCGTCAGGGCTGGAATGGAAGGCCTTGGCGAATTTCTCTTCGCTGGCCTTGAGCGCGGCTTCCGAGCGTTGTTGCTGAGTGATGTCACGCAAGGTGGTGACGATACACGGCTGGTCCCCCACTTTGATCAGCCTGCTGGAAATCACGCAGGTCAGTGCCTGACCATTCTTGTGATGCACCACGATCGCCACATTGCTCAGCGCCTGCTCGCGGATCACTCGCTCGATTCGCTGCAGGCGCTTGCTGGATTCGTCCCACAGGCCGATCTGCTCGGCACTTTTGTCGATTACCTCGGCGGCCGTCCAGCCAAAAGTCTGGGTAAACGCGGGGTTGATCTCGATAAACGCGCCGCTGTCCAGGCTGGTGACGCAGATCGGATCGGGGCTGGCCTGGAACAGGCTGGCGAATTTCTCTTCGGAGGCGGTCAGGCGTTGTTCGCGTTCGACCTGGTCGGTGATGTCGAGCAAGGTGCCGGCCATGCGCAGCGGCGCGCCGTGTTCATCGCGGTACAGGCGCGCGCGGCTTTCGAGGTAGCGTGAGCTGCCGTCTTCCATGGGCACGCGGTAAGTCAGTTGGTAGTTGCCGGCCGGGCCCTCACGCAGAGTGCGGTAGGCGTTGCGCATGCTCTCGCGCTCGTCATCGGGCATGCCTTCGAAGAAGGCGTCGAAGGATTCATGGAAGGGTTCCGGCGGCAGGCCGTGCAATTGGGCGGCGCGGGCCGAGCCATAGAGCATGCCGGTGGGGATGTGCCAGTCCCAGGTACCCAGTTGCGCTGAATCCAGAGCCAGGTCGAGGCGTTCCTGACTGTCCTTGAGGGCTTGCTCGGCGTTTTTGCGCTCGGTGGTGTCCAGAAACGTGCTGATCAGGTAGGCCTCGCCCTCCAGCTCGACCTTTTGCGCGCTTAGGGTGCCGTCGTGGATCTGGCCGTTGCTGGCGCAAAACTGCACCTCCATGGTGATGGGCTCGCCCTTGCGCTGCGTAGCCTTCACCAACTGCGCACGTTGCTCCGGGTGACGCCACAGACCCAGGTCCAGGGTGGTGCGGCCGATGGCGTCGGCGAGCGGCCAGCCGAACAGCATTTCGAAGTATTGGTTGGCTTCGCTGATCAGCCCGTCGGCCTGGCGGGTCAGCAGGACCATGTTCGGGCACAGGTGGAACAACGTGGCGAAGCGTTTTTCGGAGTGACTGAGGGCGTACTCTCGTTCGCGCTGGCGGGTGGTCTCGCGGATCACCCCGATCATGCGGCGCCGGCCCGCCTTGTCGGGTGCCATGCTGCCATTGATCTCCAGCCAGTGGTGAGTGCCGTCCGGCCACTGGATGTGGTGATGCATGGCCTGTTCGAACGGCTCGCCCGCCAGTACGGCATGAAAGGCCCGCACCACACGGGCGCGATCCTCTGGCGCGAGCAGGTCGAGGTAATCCAGATCCTTGGGCAGCGGCTGGCGCGGATCAAAACCGAACAGTGCCTGGGTGCCGCGCGACCAGCTTATTCTGCCGGTGTCGATCTCCCAACTCCACGCACCCAGCCGGGCAGCATTGAGCGCTGCCAGCAATTGCGGAGCGTTGTCCCAGCTTTGTTCCGCCGCTTGAGGGTCAAGGGCGTAGATGCGGGGCAAGGGTGGCACGGAATCGACGGGGTTGCGCATTATCAAAGGGCCTTGGCTCAATGGGCGTAAGGCGCGGTTCAGTTCTGACCTTGAGGCCGCACAGTTTCATGCCGGGGTCCCTGGCAGATCGACTTGTGCATCCAATAGGCTCATGAAAGCCCGCGCAGCATTCGACAGCGTCCTTTCGGTGTGCACGATATAGCCTAGCTGGCGACTGAGCTGTATGCCCGGCAAAGCGATACTTGCCACCTGATCATCGAGCATGGTGCGCGGCAACACGCTCCAGGCCAGGCCGATGGACACCATCATCTTGATAGTTTCCAGGTAGTTAGTGCTCATCGCGATGTTCGGCGTGAGGCCCTGGGCCTCGAACAACCGGCTGACGATATGGTGGGTAAAGGTGTTGCCACCGGGGAAAACCGCTGGGTGGCCGGCAATATCGGCCAGGCTGATGCGTCCGTTGCTGATCAGGCTGTGCTCCGGCGCCACCACGAAATCCAGCGGGTCGTCCCAGACTGGGGTGGCGCGCACCAGGTTGTGAGGATCGGGCGCCAGCGTGATCACCGCCACTTCGGCGCGGCCATGGAGGATTTCTTCGTAGGCCACTTCCGAATCGAGGAACTGAATATCCAGCGCCACATTCGGGTATTCCCGGGTAAAAGTGCGCAGCACCGGCGGCAAGCGATGCAGGCCGATGTGGTGGCTGGTGGCCAGGGTCAGGCGGCCGCTGACTTCGCCGGTCAGGTTGGTCAGGGCGCGACGCGTGTCGTCCAGCACGTTGAGAATCTGATAAGCGCGGGGCAGCAAGGCCCGTCCAGCCTCGGTCAGACCGACTTCCCGACCCAGGCGATCGAACAAGCGCACCTTCAATTGTTGCTCCAGGCCGGCAATACGCTTGCTGATGGCCGGTTGGGTCAGGTGCAGGCGCTCGCCGGCGCCGGAGAAGCTGCCGGTCTCGGCGATGGCAATAAAGGCGTTGAGGTTGGCCAGGTCCATTGTAGTATTCCAGTTGGTAATCCAAAGCATAAAAAATATGAATTTGAGTTATTTAATGTAGCGCCATACCATCAGCCTCACAAGCCAAAGGGTTATTGAAAAGCCCGGCATAGAGAACACCGCTGATGAGGACCGACTGATGGCCGGCAAAACGCTTTACGACAAGCTTTGGGATTCCCATGAAGTGAAACGGCGCGATGATGGCTCATCGCTGATCTATATCGACCGTCACATCATCCATGAAGTGACCTCGCCCCAAGCGTTCGAAGGCCTGCGACTGGCCGGGCGCAAGCCTTGGCGCGTCGACTCCATCATCGCCACGCCAGACCACAACGTGCCCACCACCCCTGAGCGCAAGGGCGGCATCGAAGCCATTGCCGATCAGGTGTCGCGTTTGCAGGTGCAGACCCTCGACGACTACTGCGACGAATATGGCATTACCGAATTCAAGATGAATGACGTGCGTCAAGGCATCGTGCACGTGATCGGCCCGGAGCAGGGCGCCACTTTGCCGGGCATGACCGTGGTCTGCGGTGATTCGCACACGTCGACCCACGGTGCCTTTGGCGCCCTGGCCCATGGCATCGGCACGTCCGAGGTGGAACATGTGTTCGCCACCCAGTGCCTGGTCGCCAAGAAGATGAAGAACATGCTGGTTCGCGTTGAGGGCAAATTGCCGTTCGGTGTGACCGCTAAAGACATTGTCCTCGCCGTGATCGGCAAGATCGGCACCGCCGGCGGTAACGGCCATGCCATCGAGTTCGCCGGCAGCGCCATTCGCGACCTGTCCATCGAAGGCCGCATGACCATCTGCAACATGTCCATCGAAGCCGGTGCCCGCGTGGGCATGGTGGCGGCGGACGAAAAGACCGTTGAATACGTCAAGGGTCGTCCTTTCGCTCCGGCAGGCGCGGATTGGGACGCTGCGGTAGAGGCCTGGAAAGACCTGGTCTCCGACGCCGATGCGGTGTTCGACACCGTGGTCGAACTCGACGCTGCTCAGATCAAGCCACAAGTCAGTTGGGGCACTTCGCCGGAAATGGTCCTGGCCGTTGACCAGAACGTGCCGGACCCGGCCAAAGAGGCCGACCTGGTCAAGCGTGGTTCCATCGAGCGCGCCTTGAAGTACATGGGTTTGCAGGCCAACCAGGCGATCACCGATATCCAGTTGGATCGCGTGTTCATCGGTTCCTGCACCAACTCGCGGATTGAAGACCTGCGCGCAGCGGCGGTGATCGCCAAGGGCCGCAAAGTGGCATCGACCATCAAGCAAGCCATCGTGGTGCCGGGTTCGGGCCTGGTCAAAGCGCAAGCCGAAGCCGAAGGCCTCGACAAGATCTTCCTTGAAGCCGGTTTTGAATGGCGTGAGCCAGGCTGCTCGATGTGCCTGGCGATGAACCCGGACCGTTTGGAATCGGGCGAGCATTGCGCGTCCACCTCCAACCGTAACTTCGAAGGGCGTCAGGGCGCGGGTGGGCGTACCCACTTGGTCAGCCCGGCCATGGCCGCTGCGGCGGCCGTCAACGGTCGTTTCATCGACGTTCGCGAATTGATCTGAGGAATACCCGATGCGTGCTTTTACTCAACACACCGGCCTTGTCGCCCCTTTGGATCGTGCCAACGTCGACACCGACCAGATCATCCCCAAGCAGTTCTTGAAGTCGATCAAACGCACCGGCTTCGGCCCGAACCTGTTCGACGAGTGGCGCTACCTGGACGTGGGCTACGCCTACCAGGACAACTCCAAGCGCCCGCTGAACAAGGACTTCGTTCTCAACGCCGACCGTTACCAAGGCGCCAGCGTACTGCTGGCCCGTGAGAACTTCGGTTGCGGTTCCAGCCGTGAACACGCGCCGTGGGCCCTGGAAGAATATGGCTTTCGCAGCATCATCGCGCCGAGCTACGCCGACATTTTCTTCAACAACAGCTTCAAGAACGGCCTGTTGCCGATCATCTTGACCGACGAGGAAGTCGACGAGCTGTTCAAGCAGGTGGAAGCCGAAGAGGGCTACCAGCTGACCGTCGACTTGGCCGCGCAAACTGTGACCCGTCCAGACGGCAAGGTGTATCACTTTGAAGTGGATGCGTTCCGTAAGCACTGCCTGATCAACGGCTTGGACGATATCGGCCTGACCTTGCAGGACGGCGATGCGATTGCCGCGTTTGAAGCCAAGCACCGGGCGAGCCAGCCTTGGTTGTTTCGCGATGCCTGATTTGCGGTAACCGTGCGGGCCCCATCGCGGGCAAGCCCGACTCCCACATGTTGACCTGTTAACACGGTCAATTGTGGGAGCTGGCTTGCCTGCGATAACGCCCGTACCAACACCACAAAACCCAAGGAAATCACCATGACCACCACCGCCCACACCCAAGTCGTGCAAAAACAATTCGGCGAGCAAGCCTCCGCCTACCTGAGCAGTGCCGTGCACGCCCAAGGCACCGAATTCGCGCTGCTCCAGGCCGAACTGGCCGGGCAGGGCGCTGCACGACTGCTGGATCTGGGCTGTGGTGCCGGTCACGTCAGTTTCCATGTGGCGCCACTGGTCAAAGAAGTCGTCGCCTACGACCTGTCCCAGCAGATGCTCGACGTAGTCGCCGCTGCGGCGACAGATCGCGGTCTGGACAACATCCGCACCGTCCACGGCGCCGCCGAGCGCCTGCCGTTCGCCGATGGCGAGTTCGACTTCGTGTTCAGCCGTTACTCGGCCCACCACTGGAGCGACCTCGGCCTGGCGCTGCGTGAAGTGCGCCGCGTGCTTAAACCGGGTGGTGTGGCCGCGTTCGTCGACGTCTTGTCACCGGGCAGCCCGCTGTTGGACACTTACCTGCAAACCGTCGAAGTGCTGCGCGACACCAGCCACGTGCGCGATTACGCCGCCGCCGAATGGATGCAGCAGCTCAGCGAATCCGGCTTGCATGTGCGCACCAGCAGTCGCCAGCGTCTGCGCCTGGAATACACCTCGTGGGTCGAGCGCATGCGCACGCCAGAAGTACTGCGCGCTGCCATCCTTGAGCTGCAAAAGGCGATGGGCCAGGAAGTGCGCGATTATTACGAAATTCAGGCCGACGGTACCTTCAGCACCGACGTGCTGGTGGTCTTCGCTGAACGCTGATTGATTTTTCCCGACCTGCCCACGGGCGGGTCGCTTGATGAAATGAGGAACGCATGAGCAAGCAGATTCTGATTCTCCCTGGCGACGGTATTGGTCCGGAAATCATGGCCGAAGCGGTCAAGGTGCTGGAACTCGCCAACAGCAAGTACAGCCTGGGTTTCGAGCTGAGCCACGACGTGATCGGCGGCGCCGCCATCGACAAGCATGGCGTACCGCTGGCCGATGAGACACTGGACCGTGCGCGTGTGGCCGACGCCGTACTGCTCGGCGCCGTGGGCGGCCCGAAGTGGGACAAGATCGAACGTGACATCCGCCCTGAGCGCGGCCTGCTGAAAATCCGTGCCCAACTGGGCCTGTTCGGCAACCTGCGCCCAGCGATCCTCTACCCGCAACTGGCCGATGCGTCGAGCCTCAAGCCGGAAGTGGTCGCGGGCCTGGATATCCTGATCGTGCGTGAGCTGACCGGTGGTATCTACTTCGGCTCGCCACGTGGCGTGCGTGAGCTGGAAAATGGCGAGCGCCAGGCCTACGACACCCTGCCGTACAGCGAGAGCGAAATCCGCCGTATCGCCCGTGTCGGCTTCGACATGGCCCGTGTGCGTGGCAAGAAGGTCTGCTCGGTGGACAAGGCCAACGTGCTGGCCTCCAGCCAGCTGTGGCGTGAAATCGTCGAAGAAGTGGCCAAGGACTACCCGGACGTCGAATTGAGCCACATGTATGTCGATAACGCGGCCATGCAACTGGTGCGTGCACCCAAGCAGTTCGACGTGATCGTCACCGACAACCTGTTCGGCGACATCCTGTCCGACCAGGCGTCGATGCTCACGGGTTCCATCGGCATGCTGCCGTCGGCGTCCCTGGACACCAACAACAAGGGCATGTACGAGCCTTGCCACGGTTCGGCGCCGGACATCGCGGGCCAGGGCATTGCCAACCCGTTGGCGACGATTTTGTCGGTCTCGATGATGCTGCGTTACAGCTTCAACCTGGCGGACGCGGCGGACGCGATCGAGAAGGCCGTGAGCCTGGTTCTGGACCAGGGCTTGCGCACCGGCGACATCTGGTCGCAGGGTTGCACCAAGGTCGGTACGCAAGAAATGGGCGACGCAGTAGTCGCCGCGCTGCGGAATCTGTAATCTCTCGGGCCCGCTTGCAGTTGTTGCTGCAAGGCGGCCCACTTTTTAACAAGGTGTAGTTGCGATGAAACGTGTAGGTCTGATCGGTTGGCGCGGTATGGTCGGTTCCGTGCTCATGCAGCGGATGCTGGAAGAGCAGGATTTCGATCTTATTGAGCCGGTGTTTTTCACCACTTCGAACGTTGGTGGCCAAGGGCCGTCCGTGGGTAAGGATATTGCCCCGCTCAAGGACGCCTACAACATTGAAGAGCTGAAAACCCTCGACGTGATTCTGACCTGTCAGGGTGGCGACTACACCAGCGAAGTCTTCCCGAAGCTGCGTGAAGCCGGCTGGCAGGGTTACTGGATCGACGCCGCGTCGAGCCTGCGTATGCAGGACGATGCCGTGATCATCCTCGACCCGGTGAACCGCAAGGTCATCGACCAGCAGCTGGACGCGGGCACCAAGAACTACGTCGGCGGCAACTGCACAGTCAGCCTGATGCTGATGGGCCTGGGTGGCCTGTTCGAAGCCGGCCTGGTCGAGTGGATGAGCGCCATGACCTATCAGGCGGCCTCCGGTGCCGGCGCGCAGAACATGCGTGAGCTGATCAAACAGATGGGCGCGACCCACGCCGCTGTCGCCGATCAACTGGCCGACCCGGCCAGCGCGATCCTCGACATCGACCGCCGTGTGGCCGAAGCCATGCGCAGCGACGCCTACCCGACCGAGAACTTCGGCGTGCCTTTGGCCGGCAGCCTGATCCCGTGGATCGACAAAGAGCTGCCGAACGGCCAGAGCCGTGAAGAGTGGAAGGCCCAGGCCGAGACCAACAAGATCCTCGGTCGCTTCAAGAGCCCGATCCCGGTGGATGGCATCTGTGTGCGTATCGGCGCGATGCGCTGCCACAGCCAGGCGCTGACCATCAAGCTGAACAAAGACGTACCGATCAGTGATATCGAAGCCTTGATCAGCCAGCACAACCCTTGGGTCAAGCTGGTGCCGAACAACCGCGACATCAGCATGCAGGAGCTGAGCCCGACCAAGGTCACCGGCACCCTGAATGTACCAGTGGGCCGCCTGCGCAAGCTGAACATGGGCAGCCAGTTCCTCGGCGCGTTCACCGTAGGCGACCAACTGCTGTGGGGCGCGGCCGAACCGCTGCGCCGGATGCTGCGGATCTTGCTGGAGCGTTGATCGCTTTGATGTGTTGAAGAAACCCGCGTTCTGGTGACAGGCGCGGGTTTTTTATTGGTCTTTGGGGCTTGCTCGCGAACAGGCCATCAGCCACACCACAAAAGCCGAGTTAATTGCCTCACCCCCAGCCACCCGGTAAAGTGCCGCTCCCCCCGCAATGCCCGAGGCAGCCTCCATGACCCAGACCTTTGATATCGCCGTGATTGGCGCCACCGGCACCGTGGGTGAAACCCTGGTGCAGATCCTCGAAGAGCTGGACTTCCCGGTGGGTACCCTGCATCTGCTGGCGGGCAGTAATTCCGCCGGCGCGTCGGTGCCGTTTCGTGGCAAGAACGTGCGGGTGAGGGAAGTCGATGAGTTTGACTTCGGCAAAGCACAGCTGGCGTTCTTTGCAGCGGGGCCGGCGGTGACCTTGAGTTTCGCGCCGCGTGCCACGGCGGCGGGCTGCTCGGTGATCGACTTGTCCGGCGCGTTGTCGGCCGAACAGGCACCGCGCGTGGTGCCGGAAGCCAATGCCCATGTGCTCGACGGCCTGGAAAAACCCTTCCGGCTCGGCAGCCCAAGCCCGTCGGCGACCCATTTGGCGGTAGTCCTGGCGCCATTGCGCGGTCTGTTGGATATCCAGCGAGTGAGCGTTACCGCCAACCTGGCGATGTCGTCCCAGGGGCGTGAAGCCGTCAGCGAACTGGCCCGGCAAACCGCCGAGTTGCTGAATATGCGCCCGCTGGAGCCCACTTTCTTTGATCGGCAGGTTGCTTTCAATCTTTTGGCACAAGTCGGCAAGCCGGACGCCCAAGGTCATACTGATCTGGAGAAAAGGCTGATACACGAATTGCGTGCAGTGCTGGAAACTCCATTACTAAAGATTTCCGCAACCTGCGTTCAAGCCCCGGTGTTTTTTGGCGATAGCCTGACTGTGTCTCTGCAACTGGGCGCACCGGTCGACCTCGCCGCCGTGAACCGCCTGCTCGACGCAGCGACAGGAATAGAGCTTGTGGAGGAGGGTGACTACCCAACGGCGGTGGGCGACGCGGTAGGCCAGGACGTGATCTATGTAGGACGGGTTCGCGCAGGTGTGGATGACCCGGCGGAACTAAATCTGTGGCTGACGTCAGATAACGTACGCAAAGGCGCCGCACTGAACGCCGTGCAGCTGGCGCAGTTGTTGATAAAAGGCCTTGCGTAAAAGATACTTGGCGGCAATTTGTAGATTGATTCTAGCCAAGCGCTATGCTTGGCCCCAGGCAGGAAAAGTTGCGCGTCGGTGACCTATCGGCTCGCCATGCCTTATGGCAGCGGTTACCAACCTTCTCGCAGGCCGGGGAGTGTTCAAACAAAGGATGAGGCTATGGTTCAAGTTCGCAAACTGGTGTTAGCAATAGCGGCCGCCTCGGCGCTGTCCTCCGGTATGGCGCAGGCGCTGCAGCTGGGGGAGATGACCCTCAAGTCGAAGTTGAACCAGCCGTTGGCGGTGGAAATCGAATTGCTCGATGTCGGCGGCCTCACGGCGTCCGAGATCACGCCGAGCTTGGCTTCGTCCCAGGCGTTTGTGGACGCGGGCGTTGATCGCCAGGCATTTCTCGATGACCTGACGTTTACCCCGGTGGTCAATCCAAACGGCCGCAGTGTGGTGCGCGTCACCTCCAGCAAGCCGCTGCCTGATTCCTACGTCCGTTTCCTGTTGCAGGTGCAATGGCCTAATGGCCGTCTGATGCGTGACTACAGCGTGTTGCTCGACCCGGCCAAGTTCGACCAGCCGGCACCGACGACCGCCGCGCCGGCACCGCGCTCGGCTGCACCGGCCAGCACCGCGCCGGCCGCGAGCAAAACGGCGCAGCACACCACCACCTCCCGTGACACCCTGTGGGAAATTGCCGCGAAGAACCGCAATGGCGGCTCGGTGCAGCAGACCATGCTGGCGATCCAGGCGCTGAACCCCGATGCCTTTGTGGACGGCAATATCAACCGCCTGAAAACCGGCCAGGTCCTGCGCCTCCCGGACACCGTACAAAGCACCGCATTGCCGCAACCCCAGGCGATTGCCGAGGTGAGCGCGCAGAACGCCGCCTGGCGCCAGGGTCGGCGTGCCGCGACCAATCCCGCAGCCGGCAAGCAGCAACTGGACGCCACCAAGCGCACCCAGGCCGGCAACGCCCCAGCCAGCACCAACGCCAAGGACAACTTGAGCCTGGTGTCGGCCGAGGCGGCCAAGACGGGGGCCAAAGGCAAGGTCGGCGATAGCGCGGCACTCAGCGACAAGCTGGCGATGACCCAGGAGCAACTGGACACCACCCGCCGTGACAACGAAGAACTGAAAAGCCGCGCGGCCGACTTGCAAAGCCAGTTGGACAAGCTGCAAAAGCTGATTCAACTGAAGAACGATCAACTGGCGCGTTTGCAGGCGGAAAAGGGTGTCCCGGCTACCGCGGCCACGGCGGCGATGCCCGCGCAGTTGGCAGGCGAACCGGCGGCTGCCCCGGTAGCGCCCGATACCGCCACGTCCACTGCTGCCCCTGCACCCACCGCACCAGCGCCAGCACCTGAGCCGGTCAAGGCGGATGCAGCGCCGGCCACCACCGAGGGCAAATTCAACGACCTGCTGACCAACCCGGTCGTGCTCGGCGTACTTGGCGGCGCCGCTATCTTGCTGGTGCTGTTGCTCCTGCTGTTGTGGGCGCGCCATCGCAATGCGCGCCGCGAAGAAGAAAAGCACCTGCGCATGGCGCGGGCCCTGGCGGAAGAGCCAGAGTTCACCTCGAACATCGATCACGACCTGCCGCCGGACAGCTTCGAAGGCCTGGAAGTGCCGCCGCCAAACGTCAAGCTGGCCGCGGCGCCAGCACCGGCCCCGGTGGTCGCGCCGGCTGTTGCGGTGCCGACCGTTGCTTCCGTGCTCGCGCCGCTGGCCGTTGCCGTGGCCCCGGTGAACTCAAGCGATGCGTTGGCCCAGGCTCAATCCCATATCGACCGTGGCCACCTCAACCAGGCCGCCGACGTGCTGCAACAGGCGATCAGGCATGAGCCCAAGCGCAGCGACCTGCGTTTGAAACTGATGGAAGTCTACGTCCTGCAAAACGACAAGGACGGCTTTGTGACACAGGAGCGTCAGCTGGTGGCCAATGGTGAAAACCATGCCCAGGTCGAGCAGCTCAAGAGTCGCTTCCCGGCCATGGCCGTGCTGGCGGCAGGCGTCAGCGCGGCGGTGGCCGCAGCTGCCTTAGATGCTCAATACGTCAAGGATTTACTGGAAGACAAGCCAGCGCCTGCGCCTTCGGAGCCCGACGCGTTCGACACCGATTTTGATCTGAGCCTGGACGATCTGGAAGAAGCCTCTCCAGCGGTGGTCAAGGACGATCAGCAGACCTTCGAATCGCTCCTGCAGCAGCAGACCGAAGCCCAGACCAAAGCCCAGGCTGCGCCGGACGACCTGTCGGACTTCGATCTGGACCTGCAGTTGGACGCCCCGGCTTCGGCGCAATCCGATGACGACTTTCTATCGGGCCTCGAAGACCAGATGAAGGACGTGCCGGCCGTCGAGCCACCGACCCTCACACCTGCGGCACTGGACGACTTCGACCTGCCGGAAGATTTCGACCTGTCCCTGGCCGATGAGCCGGAAGCGCCGGCCAAGCCTGATGCATTTGCGTCGGAGCTGGATGATGTCAACGCCGAGCTGGACCGCCTGTCCCAGAGCCTGGAGCATCCGTCCATCGAACCGTCCTTCACTGCGCAAGATGCGGCGTTGGGCGATGATGAGCCGGAATTCGACTTCCTCTCCGGCACCGACGAAGTTGCCACCAAGCTCGACCTGGCCCAGGCCTATATCGACATGGGGGACGCAGACGGCGCACGGGACATCCTCTCGGAAGTGCTGACCGAAGGTGACGAGACCCAGCGTGGCGAGGCCAAGGAAATGCTCGGTCGCATTTAACGGGCGACGCCTACCCAGTGTGGGAGCGGGCTTGCTCGCGAAGACGGCGTGTCAGTCAATGAAGTTGTGACTGATCCGCCCCCTTCGCGAGCAAGCCCGCTCCCACATTTTGCTAGGGGCCAATCCGTAACAAAAGTGCCCATCACGCTTTACGGTCTTTATAATGGCCGTCTTTGCGCAACTCATCAGGCTCTCAGTTCTTGGCAAATATAGATAACGCGGCCGCCGAAATGGCGGCCGCAGGCTTTTACCGCATCGCCCTGGGCGTGGAATACAAAGGTTCGCGCTATCGCGGCTGGCAGCGTCAGGCGTCTGGCGTGCTGACGGTGCAGGAAACCCTGGAAAATGCCCTGTCCAAAGTTGCTGATTCGCCGGTGTCGCTGATGTGCGCCGGGCGCACCGATGCGGGCGTGCATGCTTGCGGCCAGGTGGTGCATTTCGACACCCAGGCAGAACGCTCCATGAAGGCCTGGGTGATGGGCGCTAATATCAATCTGCCCCATGACGTCAGTGTCAGCTGGGCCAAGGTCATGCCCGCGCATTTCCACGCGCGCTTCAAGGCCATCGCCCGGCGTTATCGCTATGTGATCTACAACGACCAGATCCGCCCGGCGCACCTCAACGAAGAAATCACCTGGAACCATCGCCCGCTCGACGCCGAGCGCATGGCCGAAGCCGCGCAGCACCTGGTGGGCGTGCATGATTTCAGCGCCTTCCGTGCCGGCCAGTGCCAGGCCAAGTCGCCGATCAAGGAAGTCCATCACCTGCGCGTGACCCGCCACGGCAAGATGATCGTGCTGGATATCCGCGCCGGGGCCTTCCTGCATCACATGGTGCGCAATATCGCCGGGGTGCTGATGACCATCGGCACCGGCGAGCGCCCGGTGGAGTGGGCCAAGGAAGTGCTGGAAAGCCGGGTTCGCCGTACCGGCGGGGTCACGGCGCATCCGTTCGGCCTATACCTGGTGGATGTGGAGTACCGCGACGAGTTCGAACTGCCGGATCGTTTCATCGGGCCACACTTCCTCACAGGTTTCAGCGAACTTGGCGGCTGACGCCCGGAAAAGCTTTTGTTACCATCCGGGACTTTCTCGGTCCAATCCCTGGGGTTTCCACGACATGTCAGCCGTTCGCAGCAAGATTTGCGGGATTACCCGCATAGAAGACGCGCTGGCGGCGGTCGAGGCGGGGGCGGATGCCATCGGTTTTGTGTTCTATGCCAAGAGCCCGCGGGCGGTGAATGTGTTGCAGGCGCGGGCGATCATCGCCGCCTTGCCGCCTTTCGTGACCACCGTGGGGTTGTTCGTCAACGCCAGCCGTTGCGAACTCAACGAAACCTTGGATGCCGTACCGCTGGATATGCTGCAGTTTCACGGCGACGAGACGCCCGACGAATGTGAAAGCTACCAGCGTCCGTACATCAAGGCGTTGCGCGTGAAGGCCGGGGATGACATCGCGGCAGCGTGTGCCGCCTACGGTGGCGCCCGTGGGATTCTGCTCGACACCTATGTCGAGGGCGTGCCCGGTGGAACCGGTGAGGCGTTTGATTGGTCGCTGATTCCTGCTGGCTTGAGCAAGCCGATCATCCTGGCCGGCGGGCTCAACCCCGGCAATGTCGGGTCGGCGATAGAGCAGGTGCGACCCTATGCCGTGGATGTCAGCGGCGGCGTGGAGCAGGGCAAGGGCATCAAGGATCACAGCAAGATTCGCGCATTCATGCAGGCCGTGCGCAACAGCAGTGACCGGATGTGACGGCTGGCAGTCTGCCGCCGTCCATAACTACCACTGTGTAAAACAGCCCGGTGCCGCCTGAGGGTGGCCTGGAAACGAAGTGGCAACCCTGCGCTGGCAGGTTGTCTGGAAGGCTGAGGGGACATGCGGGAAAAGGCCGGTCGAACGTCTGACCCCGTCCAGCATGTTTCATCGCCACATATGAATTTAGCTCAAGGGCATACGCGGGGCTGTGTTCAAGCCACCGGTACTGGAGAAAGAAAGCATGAGCAACTGGTTAGTAGACAAACTGATCCCTTCGATCATGCGTTCCGAGGTGAAGAAAAGCTCGGTTCCTGAAGGTCTGTGGCACAAGTGCCCATCCTGCGACGCGGTGCTGTACCGTCCGGAGCTGGAAAAGACCCTGGACGTTTGCCCCAAGTGCAACCACCACATGCGTATCGGCGCTCGCGCCCGCATTGACATCTTCCTGGACGCCGAAGGCCGCAACGAGCTGGGCGCAGACCTGGAGCCGGTTGACCGCCTCAAGTTCCGCGACAGCAAGAAGTACAAGGACCGTCTGGTCGGCGCGCAGAAGCAGACTGGCGAGAAGGACGCGCTGATTTCCGTCAGCGGCAAACTGCTCGGCATGCCTGTCGTGGTGTCGGCGTTCGAGTTCTCCTTCATGGGCGGCTCCATGGGTGCCATCGTCGGTGAGCGCTTTGTTCGCGCCGCCAACTACGCCCTGGAAAACCGTTGCCCGATGATCTGCTTCGCCGCCTCCGGTGGTGCGCGCATGCAGGAAGCCCTGATCTCCCTGATGCAAATGGCCAAGACCTCTGCGGTACTGGCGCGTCTGCGCGAAGAAGGCATCCCGTTCATCTCCGTGCTGACCGACCCGGTCTACGGCGGCGTTTCCGCCAGCCTGGCGATGCTGGGTGATGTGATCGTCGGCGAGCCAAAGGCCCTGATCGGCTTTGCCGGCCCGCGTGTGATCGAGCAGACCGTGCGTGAAAAACTGCCGGAAGGTTTCCAGCGTAGCGAATTCTTGCTGGAGCACGGTGCGATCGACTTGATCATTCCGCGCGGTGAACTGCGTCCACGCCTGGGCAACCTGCTGGCACAAATGATGGGCCTGCCGACGCCTGTGTACGTCGCGCCTAAGGTTGAACCGATTGTCGTGCCGCCGGTGCCTGCAAACCTATGACCCAGCGTACCCTGGGCGAATGGCTCGCCTACCTTGAGCAGTTGCATCCGTCCGCCATCGACATGGGCCTGGAGCGCTCGCAACAGGTAGCGGCCCGCCTCGGGTTGGGCCGGCCGGCACCGCGCGTGATCACGGTGACCGGCACCAACGGCAAGGGCTCTACCTGTGCCTTTGTCGCGGCGCTGCTGCAGGCCCAAGGGCTGAAAGTTGGCGTCTACAATTCCCCGCACCTGCTGCGTTACAACGAGCGGGTGCAGCTCAATGGTGTCGAAGCCACCGATGAGCAACTCTGCGAAGCCTTTGCTGCGCTCGATGCCGGCCGTGGCGAGATTTCCCTGACTTACTTCGAGATGGGCACCCTGGCGGCGTTCTGGCTGTTCGAGCGTGCGCAACTGGATGTGGTGGTGCTGGAGGTCGGCCTGGGCGGGCGTCTGGACACGGTCAACGTGGTAGATGCCGACCTGGCGTTGGTCACCAGTATTGGTGTGGACCACGCCGATTACCTGGGCAATACCCGCGAATCCGTGGCCTATGAAAAAGCCGGGATCTTCCGCCAGGGCAAGCCTGCGCTGTGCGGCGACCTGGATCCGCCGCACACCTTGCTCGACAAGGTGCGCGAGCTGGATTGCCCGTTTTTCCTGCGCGGTCGCGACTTCAATCTCGAAATCGGTGCGCAACACTGGCAATGGCGTGGGCACGATGCTCGCGGCCAGGCAGTAGAGCTGCGCGACCTGCCGCTGCTGAACCTGCCAATGGAAAACGCCGCGCTCGCACTGCAGGCCTATCTGTTGCTGGACTTGCCGTGGAATGCCGGGCAGATTGCCGCCACCTTGCTATCGACCCGTGTGGTCGGGCGATTGGATCGTCGTGCGTTCCAATGGCAAGGCAAGTGCCTGAATCTGTTGCTGGACGTGGGGCATAACCCCCATGCGGCCGAGTACCTGGCACAACGCCTGTCGCGTACGCCGCCGGTCGGTCGTCGCCTTGCAGTCTTTGGCTTGCTGGCCGATAAGGATCTGGACGGTGTAGTTGCACCCTTGCTGGGCAATGTCCAGGCGTGGGCTGTAGCGCCACTGGATACCTCGCGCAGCCGTCCGGCCGCCGAGCTGGAAGTGGCCTTGCAGAACCTTGGTGCGCCGGTGGCGTCGTATGCAAGCGTGACCGCTGCCCTTGAAGCACAGTGCGCCCTTGCCACCCCCGATGATGAGATTCTGTTGTTCGGGTCATTTTATTGTGTTGCCGAGGCGCTCGAGTGGTTGGCCCGGCGCTCCACGGAGGAAGCTGCACATGGCATTACTGGATAGCGCATACAAGCAGCGAATGGTCGGAGCCCTAGTTCTGGTGGCGTTGGCGGTGATTTTCCTGCCGATGTTGTTTTCGCGTCAGGACGAGGAGCGTCAATTAGTCGTCGAAGCGCCGGCTGCCCCGCAGGCGCCGTCGGTGCCGCAAGTACAGGTTGAACCGGTGGTGGTGCCTGAGCCCCAGGCCTTGCCGGAAGAAGAGCCGGTGCCGAGCGATGCTGAGGTTGCGGCCCAGCAAGCGCCGTCGATGCCGGTTCAGCCGAGCGTGCCGGTGGTCAAGCCGGCGCCTGCGCCGACCGTAGCGGCCAAGCCTGCCGCGCCTGCGCCCGCACCGAAGCCGGTAGCGCCGCAACCTGCGGCACCGGGCAAGCCGGATGTGGGCCAGAGCCGTATTGATCCGAATGGCTTGCCGATCAGTTGGTCGATTCAAGTGGCCAGCCTGGGTAACCGCGAAGGCGCTGATGCTTTGCAGAAGAAGCTGCGCAGCCAGGGCTATAACGCGTATATCCGCAGCGCCGACGGCAAAAACCGCGTGTTTATTGGGCCGCTGATCGAGCGCGCCGAGGCGGATCGCCTGCGGGACTTGTTGGATCGCCAGCAGAACCTCAAGGGTTTTGTGACCCGTTTCCAGCCTGAACGCGGCTGATTTGATCCCTGCTTGACGTGTGGCTGACCTGTAGGAGCCCGGCTTGCCGGCGATGGCATCTATAAAATCGCTATCGCCGGCAAGCCGGGCTCCTACATTCAGGGGTACAACCCGTTGATTTGCAAAGCAGCCGTAATCACAGCTTACCGATAGCCCGACGCTCTGCTAAAATGCGCCGCCTTATCTGTCCGTAGGCTCAAACGTGCCATTTACCTGGGTTGACTGGGCGATTGTTGCAATCGTCGCCATCTCCGCTTTGATCAGTCTCAGCCGCGGCTTCGTAAAAGAAGCACTGTCGTTGCTGACTTGGATCATCGCAGGAGTCGTAGCCTGGATGTTCGGCGGTTCGTTGTCGGTCTACCTGGCCGGATACATCGAGACACCTTCGGCTCGCGTCATCGCGGGCTGCGCCATCATGTTCATCGCCACGCTGCTGGTGGGAGCAATGGTCAATTATCTTATTGGCGAGTTGATACGTGTCACCGGCCTCTCCGGTACCGATCGATTCCTCGGCATGGCCTTCGGCGCCGCGCGTGGCGCGTTGCTGGTGGTCGTGGCGGTCGGGCTGTTGAGCCTGGGGCCGGTACAGCAGGATTCGTGGTGGCAGGAGTCTGTGCTCGTGCCAAAATTTCTATTGGTTGCAGATTGGTCCAAGAACCTCATATTGGGGTGGAGCAGTCAGTGGCTGGCCAGCGGAATCAGCGTACCCGCTGATATACCGTTCAAGGAGCACCTCTTACCGGCCAAAACGCCTCAGTAAGCTGTGTTCAGTCAAGATTCATTAAGTAGGGGTTGCGTCGCATGTGTGGCATCGTCGGTATCGTCGGTAAGTCGAACGTCAATCAGGCGCTGTATGACGCGCTAACCGTCCTCCAGCACCGCGGCCAGGACGCTGCCGGTATTGTGACCAGCCACGACGGCCGGTTATTCCTGCGCAAGGACAATGGTCTGGTGCGTGACGTGTTCCATCAGCGTCACATGCAGCGCCTGGTCGGGCACATGGGCATTGGCCATGTGCGTTACCCGACCGCCGGTAGCTCTACGTCGGCTGAAGCTCAACCGTTTTACGTCAACTCGCCTTACGGCATCACCCTGGCGCATAACGGTAACCTGACCAACGTTGAACAGCTGGCCAAGGAGATTTACGAATCTGACCTGCGCCACGTCAACACCAGTTCCGACTCGGAAGTGCTGCTCAACGTGTTCGCCCACGAGCTGGCCCAGCGCGGCAAGCTGCAACCGACCGAAGAAGACGTGTTCGCCGCCGTCACTGACGTGCACAATCGTTGCGTCGGTGGTTACGCCGTTGTGGCCATGGTCACCGGTTATGGCATCGTCGGTTTCCGTGACCCGCATGGCATCCGTCCGATCGTGTTCGGCCAACGTCACACTGACGAAGGCGTCGAGTACATGATCGCTTCCGAAAGCGTATCCCTGGACGTGCTGGGTTTCACCCTGATTCGCGACCTTGCGCCGGGCGAAGCGGTGTACATCACCGAAGACGGCAAGTTGCACACCCGTCAGTGCGCCGTGGCGCCGAAACTCACCCCGTGCATCTTCGAACACGTCTACCTGGCGCGTCCGGATTCGATCATCGATGGTGTTTCGGTGTACAAGGCGCGTCTGCGCATGGGCGAGAAGCTGGCCGAGAAGATCCTGCGCGAGCGTCCTGAACACGACATCGATGTAGTGATCCCGATCCCGGACACCAGCCGCACCGCTGCGCTGGAGTTGGCCAACCACTTGGGCGTCAAGTTCCGCGAAGGCTTTGTGAAGAACCGCTACATTGGCCGTACCTTCATTATGCCGGGCCAGGCTGCGCGCAAGAAGTCGGTGCGCCAGAAGCTCAACGCCATCGAGTTGGAGTTCCGCGGCAAGAACGTGATGCTGGTGGATGACTCCATCGTGCGCGGGACTACCTGCAAGCAGATCATCCAGATGGCCCGCGAAGCCGGTGCGAAGAACGTGTACTTCTGTTCTGCAGCCCCAGCGGTGCGTTACCCGAACGTCTACGGCATCGACATGCCGAGCGCCCATGAGCTGATCGCTCACAACCGTTCGACCCAGGACGTGGCCGACCTGATCGGTGCTGATTGGCTGATCTACCAGGACCTGCCTGATCTGATCGAGGCGGTCGGTGGTGGCAAGATCAAGATCGACCAGTTCGACTGCGCCGTGTTTGACGGCAAGTATGTGACCGGTGATGTCGACGAGGCCTACCTGAACAAGATCGAGCAGGCGCGTAACGACTCGTCGAAGATCAAGACCCAGGCGGTCAGCGCGATCATCGACCTGTACAACAACTGAGTGACAACCGGCCCTGAGGGGCCGGTTTTGTATCTTAAATAAAGAATTGAGTAAGGAGTCGCAGCATGAGTCAGGAATGGGATGCCGGTCGGTTGGACAGCGACCTCGATGGCGTAGCTTTCGATACCCTGGCTGTGCGCGCCGGCCAGCACCGCACCCCGGAAGGTGAGCACGGTGATCCGATGTTCTTCACTTCCAGCTATGTGTTCCGCACCGCCGCCGATGCCGCTGCGCGCTTCGCTGGGGAAGTGCCGGGCAACGTGTATTCGCGTTATACCAACCCGACGGTACGCGCGTTCGAAGAGCGTATTGCGGCACTGGAAGGTGCTGAGCAGGCGGTAGCGACGGCCACTGGTATGGCGGCGATCCTGGCGGTGGTGATGAGCCTGTGCAGTGCTGGCGACCATGTGTTGGTGTCGCGCAGTGTGTTTGGTTCGACCATCAGCCTGTTCGAGAAGTATTTCAAGCGCTTCGGTATCGAAGTGGACTACGTGCCCTTGGCGGATCTTTCCGGCTGGGATGCGGCAATCAAGGCCAACACCAAGTTGCTGTTCGTCGAGTCGCCGTCCAACCCATTGGCTGAGTTGGTGGACATCGCTGCGTTGTCTGAAGTGGCGCATGCCAAAGGTGCCATGTTGGTCGTGGACAACTGCTTCTGCACCCCGGCGCTGCAACAGCCGTTGAAGCTGGGGGCGGACATCGTCGTGCACTCGGCGACCAAGTTCATCGACGGCCAGGGCCGTTGCATGGGCGGTGTGGTTGCAGGTCGCAGCGAGCAGATGAAAGAAATCGTCGGCTTCCTGCGCACGGCTGGCCCGACCTTGAGCCCGTTCAACGCCTGGATCTTCCTCAAGGGGCTTGAGACCCTTAACCTGCGGATGAAGGCCCACTGCGCCAACGCCCAGGCTCTGGCGCAGTGGTTGGAACAGCAGGACGGTATCGAGAAGGTGCATTACGCCGGCCTCAAGAGCCACCCGCAGCACGAATTGGCCCAGCGCCAGCAGCGTGGTTTCGGCGCTGTGGTGAGCTTTGAGGTGAAGGGCGGCAAAGAGGGCGCCTGGCGCTTTATCGATGCGACTCGCCTGATTTCCATCACCGCCAACCTGGGTGACAGCAAGACCACCATTACCCACCCGAGTACCACTTCCCACGGGCGCCTGGCGCCGCAGGAGCGTGAAGCGGCGGGTATCCGTGACAGCCTGATCCGCATTGCGGTTGGCCTGGAAGACGTAGCTGACTTGCAAGCTGACTTGGCTCGCGGGCTGGCGGCCTTGTGATCGAGTGGTCCATGGAAGCGGCGGCTGCCACTAACGGGCGCGTTGCGCTGGTCACAGGTGCGGCGCGAGGCATTGGTCTCGGGATTGCCGCATGGCTGATCAGCGAAGGCTGGCAGGTGGTGTTGACTGACCTGGACCGCGAGCGCGGCTCCAAGGTGTCCAAGGTGCTGGGTGAAAACGCCTGGTTCATCAGCATGGACGTGGCCGACGAGAAGCAAGTGGCCCAAGGTGTTGCCGAGGTATTGGGGCAGTTTGGGCGCCTGGACGCGTTGGTCTGCAATGCGGCGGTGGCTGACCCGCGCAATATCACCCTGGAAAGCCTCGACCTGGCGTACTGGAATCGGGTGCTTGCTGTGAACCTCAGTGGGCCGATGTTGTTGGCCAAGCACTGTGCGCCTTACTTGCGTGCCCATGGCGGTGCCATCGTCAATTTGGCCTCGACCCGCGCCCGCCAGTCGGAACCGGACACCGAAGCCTACGCGGCGAGCAAAGGTGGTCTGCTGGCCCTCACGCATGCCTTGGCGATGAGCCTGGGGCCGGAAGTACGGGTCAATGCGGTCAGCCCTGGCTGGATCGATGCGCGTGATCCGGCTGCACGTCGGGCCGAGCCGTTGAGTGATGCTGATCATGCGCAGCATCCGGCGGGCAGGGTAGGCACTGTAGAAGACGTGGCGGCGATGGTGGCGTGGCTGCTGTCGCGCCAGGCGGGGTTTGTTACCGGGCAAGAGTTTGTCGTGGACGGTGGCATGAGCAAGAAGATGATTTACAGCGAGTAGGGCGGGTAGCCGTCTTGAAGCAATTTTGTCTTTTTCAGAAAAACTTCAAGCAGGCTATTGACTTAGGTCCGCTACCTGCGTAAATTTCGCGGCCTCAACGAAGCAAAGGGTGATTAGCTCAGCTGGGAGAGCATCTGCCTTACAAGCAGAGGGTCGGCGGTTCGATCCCGTCATCACCCACCACTTCTTGAGAGTTTTGCCCCAGGGCAAGACGCAACGTTAAAGGTTGCACCGACGCGCAGCGGTAGTTCAGTCGGTTAGAATACCGGCCTGTCACGCCGGGGGTCGCGGGTTCGAGTCCCGTCCGCTGCGCCATATTTTCCAGGTCTGATTCGTCGGGCTTGAGATTGAACAACCAAGGTTGATCGATCAGATGTTCAAAGACGGTTGAGGGTTTTCACTCAATCAGTCAAGCGATACGCAGCGGTAGTTCAGTCGGTTAGAATACCGGCCTGTCACGCCGGGGGTCGCGGGTTCGAGTCCCGTCCGCTGCGCCATATCTGCCTCAAGGCCCACTGAACGCCTTGAAGCACGAAGCAAGCCTCTGGCTACTTTGATCCGATAGCAAAGACCCTGGTCGAAAGACCGGGGTTTTTTGTGTCTGCGATTTGATGCGCGCGCCCTGTAGGAGCCCGCTTGCGGGCGATGGCGACTTCAGGACGCCATCGCCCGCAAGCGGGCTCCTACAGGTTTCGAGTCAGAATCCTAATTTGTCGCGTAGGCCGTAATACCAGGCACCCAGCGCTGCAAACGGCGTACGCAACAGTTGCCCGCCCGGGAAAGGGTAGTGCGGCAGGTCGGCAAACGCGTCAAAACGCTCTGCCTGGCCTCTGAGCGCCTCTGCCAGTACCTTGCCGGCCAGGTGCGTGTACGTCACGCCATGGCCACTGCAGCCCTGTGAGTAGTAGATGTTATCGCCCAGGCGTCCCACCTGCGGCAATCGCGACAGGGTCAGCAGGAAATTGCCAGTCCAGGCGTAATCGATCTTCACGTCCTTGAGTTGCGGGAAGGCCTTGAGCATCTTCGGACGGATGATCGCCTCGATATTTGCCGGGTCGCGCGCGCCATACACCACGCCACCGCCGAAGATCAGGCGCTTGTCGCGGGTGAGACGGTAGTAGTCGAGCAAATAGTTGCAGTCTTCGACGCAGTAATCCTGCGGCAGCAGCGTTTTTGCCAGTTCGTCACCGAGGGGTGCGGTAGTGATCACTTGCGTGCCGCACGGCATAGACTTGGCCGCCAACTCCGGCACCAGGTTGCCCAGGTAGGCATTGCCCGCGACGATAATGAACTTGGCCCTGACCTTGCCCTGCGCGGTATGCACCACCGGATTGGCACCGCGCTCGATTCGTACGGCTGCCGATTGTTCGTAGATCGTGCCGCCCAGAGATTCCACGGCCGCCGCTTCGCCGAGTGCCAGGTTGAGTGGATGGATATGGCCTCCGCTCATGTCTAGCAAGCCACCTACATAGTTGTCACAGGCCACCACTTCACGGATGCGGCGCTCGTCCAGCAGCTCCAGCTGTGTATGGCCGTAGCGCTCCCACAGGCGCTTCTGCGACTCCAGGTGGCCCATGTGTTTGCTGTTGAGTGCGGCGAATACGCCGCCATCCTTCAGGTCGCACTGGATTTGGTACTTGGCCACGCGTTCGCGGATGATCTTGCCGCCTTCGAATGCCATCTGCCCAAGCAGTTGCGCCTGTTTAGGCCCAACGCTGCGCTCGATCACGTCGATATCGCGGCTGTAGCTATTGACGATCTGCCCGCCGTTGCGGCCCGAGGCGCCGAACCCCACCTTGGCGGCTTCGAGCACCGTCACGCGAAAACCGTTCTCCAGCAGAAACAGCGCACTGGAGAGGCCGGTGTAGCCGGCGCCAATCACGCACACATCGGTTTCGACCTCACCTTGCAGTACCGGGCGAGGCGGAACGGCATTCGCGGATGCGGCGTAATACGATTGGGGGTAGGGGGTGTTCGCCATCCTGGAACCTCTGTTTTATATTTTTTACGAGTGCGTCGATCCTACCTGAGTTGAAAATTGCCTGCCAGCCACCCGAAATTCACGGGTGTGCTCCGCGCAAATAAAAAATTCGCATATTCATAGGGTTAGCTGCAAAAAAGATGTTGACACCCCTCCGGAATTCCGTAGAATGCCGCCTCACAGCAGGCACGTAGCTCAGTTGGTTAGAGCACCACCTTGACATGGTGGGGGTCGTTGGTTCGAGTCCAATCGCGCCTACCAAACAAAATCCGCTCTGCTGGGCGGTCTAGAAGGGCTCACCGAAAGGTGGGCCCTTTTTTGTTGTCTGCGATTTCTAAAACCCCGCCTCAGCCGGTCTCGCCAAGAAACATCTGCAACAACACCAGTTCAACCAGCGCCACCAACAGCAAAAACATCACGAACCCGAATGAGAACACGCGTTTTCGCCGTGGTGGTGTGTAATCGCTCGCTAACTCGAGCAGATTGAACAGCGTGCCGATGAGCCGCCAGATAAATTCTAGAAATTCGCTCACGGTGGCGATTTACTTGGCCTTGGCGCTTTTGATATCACTGATCATCTGCTTGGCGATCGCCTGTACTTGCTTCTGTGTCATGGCCGAGGCAATGCCTTCCCAGGCGGACGACGAAGTGTCGTAGGTGCGCGAGCCAATCGGTGCGCCGGATTTAAGGTCAGAGTAATCGGCGCGAGAGAACACCCAGGCATTACCTACCAGCGCACCCGCGACGTAGCGCGAGCCCGGCTCGATGTAACGGAACTTGCTCACATTGATGTTGATGCCGACACCGTCTTCGCCGCTGGGAGCCACCGCGGAGCTTTCAGTGACATTGAAGCCGGCTTGGCGGGCTTCGACCTGGAGCGCATTGTTCCAGTCGCGCTTGAGCAGGTTCCAGTCCGGGTTTTGCTCGACCTGGCCTTCGCCTTTGATGCTCACCACCAAGTTGTGTTTGGCGGCGTCCGGGATCGCTAGGGCGCCGCCACCACTTTTCACCTTGGCGGCGCAACCACCCAGCATGGACAGCGCAACGGCGCAGGAGATAGCGATCAGGATTTTTTGGGTTTTCATTGAATTTCCATATCCACAACGTTAACGGGAGGGCCGCAAAGGCCTGAGAAACGGGCGGCGCTAAGATGCGCGAATCCCGTCAGGTCTGTCCACATCTTGTTACGTGTACCGCGTCCAATCACCCACAAGAATTATTGGTTCGCAGCAACAATTTTTCTTGTTGGACACCTCCCGTCCCCAGGCAGCAAAGTTGCCGCCACTGACGCTCGACCTTTCGGGTCAACAATAAAAAACTGAGCCGACTGCACGCCACTTCTTGCTGTGAACCCTTTGTTCACATCCTGCTGTAATGGCGCCGCAGCGCGCACTTAAGGACCTCACGCCATGCAAACTGTTGTGAACTTATGGCCGTTGATCGGCGTACTGGTGATCGTGGTTGGCTTTATCTTGCGCTTCAACCCGCTGTTGGTGGTCACCGCCGCCGCCATCGCCACCGGGCTTGCCGCCCATTTCCCACTGGAAAAAATCCTCGCGACCATGGGCGATGGCTTCCTTCAGACCCGTGCCCTGCAATTGATCCTGTTGTTGCCCCTTGCCGTTATCGGCCTGCTGGAGCGTCACGGGCTGCGCCTGCATGCGCAGAACTGGATCGCACGCTTCGAACGCGCCACGGTGGGGCGCCTGCTGATCATCTATCTGTTTGTACGTGAATCCACTGCTGCCATGGGCTTGACCAGCTTGGGTGGGCACCCGCAGATGGTGCGCCCGCTGCTGGCGCCGATGGCCGAAGGTGCAGCAGAAAAACGCTACGGCAAGTTGCCGGACAAGCTGCGTCACAAGGTGTTGGCCATGTGCGCCGCGACTGACAACGTCGGCCTGTTTTTTGGTGAAGATATTTTTGTCGCATTTGGCGCCATCGCATTGATGCACACCTTCCTGCTCGGCTCAGGGATTGATGTTGAGCCTCTGCACATTGCGGTGTGGGGCATCCCTACTGCGATCTGTGCCTTCATCATTCATGCAATCCGTCTGCATCGGTTTGATCGAAGGCTCACCCGTGAGATGACATCTGCCACTACGCCAGCGGAGGCCGCGCAATGATCATTTCCATTCAATACCTGTACTGGCTCGCTGGGGTTCTGCTGCTGATCACCGCGGGGATGATTTTGATGGACCGGAGCCATCCCAAGCGCTGGTCCAGTGCGTTGTTCTGGCTGTTGTTCGCTATTCCGTTCCTGATCGGCGAGCGCCTGCCGTCGGTCGCCATCGGCGCTGGCGTCGTGGTGATGGCATTGATCGCCGGCATGGGCGGCGTCGGCCGTGGCAAGCATGCCGAGTTGCATGACAAGGCATCCCGCGCCAGTGCCGGTCGCCTGGGTCACAAACTCTTCATTCCTGCGTTGGCTATTCCGCTGACCACGGTGATCGGCTCGGTATTGCTCAAACGCACCGAGATCGGCGGCGTGCCGCTGCTGGATCCGAAAAACACCACCTTCGTTTCCCTTGGCATCGGCTGCTTGATCGCACTTGGCCTGGCCTGCTGGCTCACTCGTGATACGCCGGTGCAAGCCTTGCGCGAATCCCGCCGTCTCACCGAAGCCCTCGGCTGGGCGATGGTGCTTCCGCAAATGCTCGCGATGCTCGGCTTGCTGTTTAACGAAGCCGGGGTCGGTACGGCCGTTGCGCACGTCACCACGACCTACATCAACATGGATTTCAAGTTGGTGGCGGTGATGGTCTATGTGCTGGGCATGGCCTTGTTTACGGTGATCATGGGTAATGGATTCGCGGCTTTCCCAGTGATGACGGGCGGTGTTGGCGTGCCGGTACTGGTGGGTATCTACGGCGGGAACCCGGCCGTAATGGCAGCGATTGGCATGTTCTCCGGCTACTGCGGCACACTGATGACGCCGATGGCCGCCAACTTCAATATCGTGCCCGCTGCGTTGCTCGAACTGCCGGACAAGAACGCCGTGATCAAGGCTCAACTGCCCACGGCGCTGATGATGTTGGTGGTCAATATTGTGCTGCTCTACGTGTTGATGTGAGGTCAAGATGCAAACCGTATTGCTGACGGGCTTTGAGCCCTTTGATAAAGACTTGGTTAATCCGTCCTGGGAGGCTGTGCGCCAACTGGACGGTGCGCAACTGGCGCCCGATGTGCAGATAGTTGCGCGTCGATTGCCTTGCGCATTTGCCACTGCCGGTGAGTGCCTGAACCGGTTGATCGATGAGTTGCGTCCGGCGATGGTGATCGCTACTGGTCTGGGACCAGGCCGTAGCACTCTCTCTATCGAGCGGGTGGCGATTAATGTCAACGATGCTCGTATTCCGGATAACCTGGGCGAGCAGCCTGTCGATACGGCGGTCATCGCTGATGGCCCGGCGGCCTACTTCACGACGCTGCCGATCAAGGCGATGGTCAAGGCCGTGCGTGAAGCGGGGATCGCAGCCTCGGTATCACAGACGGCGGGGACATTTGTGTGTAATCAGGTGTTTTATCTCTTGCAGCATGCGCTTGCAGGGTCGGGAGTGCGCAGTGGGTTTATCCACGTACCGTTTCTGCCAGAGCAGGTGGCGGGTTCGCAGCAGCCTTCAATGGCGCTGGGTATGATGGTTGCGGGATTGCAGGTAGCTTTACTGGCTGCGTGGCAAACGCTTGTGGATGTAAAGGAGGCGGGCGGGCAGGTCGGTTGACCGGCCCAGCGCCTCTCACATCGCAAACAATCGGGTAAGTCCGAAGGTGATGGCGCAAGCCAGGCCTGTCATTGCGAATGCGGTTGCCACGTACCACTTGATAAGGTTCAGCTCAGTGGTTGCCAGGTCTGCCTTGGAAGCGAAGTGTTTATCCATGGCGTCTGCCTTGCTCGAAACGGTGATCAGCTTCTCGTTCATTTCAGCCAGCCCCTTTTCCAGTAGACCTAATCGTATTTCCATTCCCGAATCTCCATGGTTTTTACTGTTGCCGGCTCTGCCTTGAGCCCCTTGGGAAGCCAGAATAGTGTGGCTTTCGTCCAGCGATAAGGGACAAACCTTTGCAAAATAACACCGGGGGTCTGCTGCTCAGTCTTCCCGCTTCGGAAAGAACAAATCAAAACACGTCACCCCGGCCTCACTGCTCACGCTGTATTGCCCGTTATGCAACTGCATGATGGTCGCCACAATCGACAAGCCCAACCCGTTGGATTGCGCTGACCGTTCCCGTGATTCATCCACACGGTAAAAACGTTCGAACAGTCGCGGCAGATGCTCGGCAGCGATGGTCTCACCGCGGTTGCTGACTTTCAGGTGAATGCCCTCGGCATCGGGAATCGCCCGTATCACCAACTCGGTGCTCGGCGCACCATATTTAATGGCGTTGGCACACAGGTTCGCCAGGGCCCTGCGCAGTAGCATCGGCTCCGCCCAGATCACCCCGTCACCTTCAGCGCGAATACTGATATCCCGATCCGCCGCCAAGCCTTCGAAGTACTCGGCGATGCGTTCCACTTCATTTGCGGCATTGAGTTCCTGACGCTGGCGCAGGGCGCTGGCCGGGTCGGTGCGCGCCAGGAACAGCATGTTGTCGAGCATCCGCGCCAGGCGTTCAAGCTCTTCGACATTGGACGCCAGCAGTTGCTGATAGCTCTCGATGCTGCGGTTTTGTTGCAGGGCAACCTGGGTTTCGCCCAGCAGGTTATTGATGGGGGTGCGCAGTTCGTGGGCCATGTCGGTGGACACCTGGCCCAGTTGGACAAAACCCTTGGCTAGCCGCTCTAGCATGGTGTTAAACGAATCAATCATCGGTAGCAGTTCTTTGGGTGCGCCGCGGCTGTCGAGGCGTTCGGCGAGATTGCCGACGCCGATGCCTTGGGCGTGCCGGGCCAGGCGGCGCAACGGTACAAGTCCACGATGCACCAGTAGATAACCGGCCACCGCCAGAATGATTGCGGCGATGCTCGCCAGGATATAAACGCTCAAGCGATAGCTGGCGAGCATGGCGGTGCGCTCTGTCATCAGGCGCCCCGTGGTGACTTGCAGGCTGCCCAGGTCGCCGGAGTCGATGGACGCGGCCACGGTCGCGAACGGCACACCGTTAATGCTGGGGAAGTGGTGCACGTCGGCAAACGTCAGCTCGTGGTTCTTGGGCACCGGGGGAACGGAAGGCAGGTCGATATTACCGGGATTGACCGTCAGCAGAGGTTTTTGCCCAGGCGCGGCGATGCTCAGTATCGATTCACGGTTGCCCAGCATGTTCTGGAACAGCTCCGGCTTGGTCTTGATCAGGTCCAGGGTATTGCTGTCGTTGAGCAGGTTGCGCAGTTGGTCGACGCGGGAAATCAATGCGGCATCGTCCCGCTTGATCAACTCTCGCTCCAGCTCGCGGTACAGCGCCACACCCAGGGTTGCCAGCAAGGCGAAGGCGAGTAGGGCGAAGACAAGCGCCAGACGCAGCGTCAAGGAGTAATGGCGACGTTTGTTCATGGCTGGGTATCGAAGCGGTAGCCGATGCCGCGCACGCTGTGGATCAGCTTGAGCTGGAACGGATCGTCGATTTTCAAGCGCAGGCGCCGTACGGCGACGTCTACCACGTTGGTGTCGCTGTCGAAGTTCATGTCCCACACCCGCGATGCGATCATCGAACGGGACAGCACCTGGTCCTGGTGAGTTGCGAACAGGTGCAGCAGGGCGAACTCTTTATTGGTCAGGGTAATGCGCGTGCCGGCACGGGTAACGCGGCGCTTCAGTACGTCGATCTGCAGGTCAGCGATGTGCAGCTGTTCCTCGTCCCGGCTCGGGCCACGGCGGGTCAGCGTACGCAAGCGTGCTACCAGTTCGGCGAAGGAGAACGGTTTGATCAGGTAATCGTCGGCGCCCAGTTCCAGGCCCTTGATGCGGTCGGCAATGTCATCGCGAGCCGTCAGAAAAAGTACCGGTGTGTCGGCTTCCTTGCGCAGGCGGCGCAGCACTTCCCAGCCGTCCATTTTCGGCATCATCACATCCAGTACGATCACGTCGAACGGGGTTTCCAGGGCCTGGTGCAAGCCGTCCACGCCGTCGCGGGCGAGACTGACGGAATAGCCCAGCTCCTGCAGGCCATTGAGCAAGTAGTTGCCGGCCTTGGGTTCGTCTTCGACTACGAGGATGTTCATGGGTAATGCCCTGTTTCAATGCGTGGCGCAAGTGTAGCCCGATCAATTGTCACTGGCGCAACCGATGCCCTGCACCTGGTAGTCCAACACGTGTTCGCGGCCTTGGCTGTCGAGGTAGTTGAGGCGGGCGGGGACGATGCCGCATTGGCCATAAGTGTCGGTGCTCGACAGCACTTTGGCCACGTCCAGGTGGACGAAGAAGCCGGTTTTGTCGTGGATGACAGGTTCAGCGGCAAGTACGGAACCGGTAGCGAGCAAAGCGGTAAAGCCGAGGATAAACAGTTTCATGGTGGTATCTCTCTTAAAGGGTTGGCTGCCAGGTCATGGCAGTGACTTCACAGTAACCAGGCGCCCCGAACAGCCAACCAACAGGATGATGACAAGTTTGTAATGCAAGGCTTAAGGCTGGCGGCCCGAGGCTTCGAGGATCAGGTCGGTGATTTCCTTGGCGTGGGACACCAGTGACAAGTGGCTCGATGGCAGCTCGATGGTGGTGGCGTTCATACGCTTGGCGAGGAAGCGCTCAAGGTCAGGGTTGATGGTCTGGTCATTCGCCGACACCGCATACCACGATGGCTTGGTGTGCCAGGCCGCATTGACAGTGCGGCCGCTGAACAGGGTCTTGGTGATGGGTTGCTGCACGGCGTACAGCTCCATGGCCTTGGCGTGTGGCACATCGGCGGCGAAGTACTTGAGGAAGGCGTCCTGGCTCAGGGTGAGGTAGCCGTCGTGGTCTTCGACGCCAGCGCGAACAGGCATGGTCGGGTACTTGGCTGAGAGCGCGACGAAGTCTTCGTTGGCGTCTGGAGCCCTGGCGGCCACGTAGACCAGGGCGCTGACTTTCGGGTTGACCCCGGCGTCGCTGACCACGGTGCCTGCATAGGAATGGCCGACCAGCACGGTCGGGCCGTCTTGTTGATCCAGCACACGGTGGGTGGCGGCAACATCGTCGGCCACCGAGGTCAGCGGGTTTTGCACGGCGGTGACGTGCAGCCCCGCGGCCTGGAGGCGGGTAATCACCTCGGACCAGCTCGAACCGTCAGCCCAGGAGCCGTGCACCAGCACCACATTCTTGGCTTTGACCGGTGCGATGGTGCCGGCCATGGCGCTGCCAGTGCCCAGCATCAGCAGGCTGGCGGCGATCAGGCAGAGTTTGCTAGCAGGTTTCATAGGTGGACCCTTTTCATCAGTAGGAAGTGGCGTCATCCGATGTGGGCGACTGACGACTTAACTGTATGAAGTGAGGGTGGTGGAAAGACTTACCGCTTGATTACAAAGCTGTAATGCAATCGCGTCGGTGGCGTTTACAACCGTCCAGGTGATCCGTAGATTGCAGTGGGCCCATTATTTGTCTCCGCCCATGAGGAAACTGCGCAGTGTCCATCCGAGGTTCAGCCGTATACAACCGCCGTTACCGTGCCTTTCTGTTCGATATGGACGGGACGTTGCTCAACTCCATTGCCGCCGCCGAGCGGGTGTGGAGCATCTGGGCTAAGAACCATGGTCTGGAAGTGGCGGCGTTCCTGGCCACCATTCACGGTGCCCGTGCGATCGATACCATCACCCGTCAGGCATTGCCGGGCGTCGATCCCGAGGTGGAGGCAGAGTGGATTACCCAGGCTGAAATCAATGATGTCGAAGGTGTCGTGGCGATTCCCGGCGCCGTCACGTTTTTGAACAGTCTGCCGGATGCTCAATGGGCGCTGGTTACCTCGGCGCCCAGGGAGCTGGCGCTACGTCGACTGCAAGCGGCAGGCATTGCGCCGCCGGCAATAATGGTCACCGCCGAAGATGTCGCGATTGGCAAACCGAACCCCGACTGTTACGTGCTGGGGGCGCGACGATTGGGCGTACCGGTGCAGGATTGCCTGGTGTTTGAAGATGCGACAGTAGGCATCCGGGCGGGAGAGGCTGCGGGGGCGGACGTGATGGTTGTGACGTCGACGCATCATGCGCCCATGCTCACCGAGCATTCTTCGATAGACGGGTACGAACAGCTAAGCGTGCTGCGTGACGCGGACGGTTTGCTGTACTTGCAGGACGGGGTCGCCTGACATGAAAAGGTCGAGTCCGTAATGGGGCTTGGCTTTGTTGGGCGTTGGCTGGATCCGTTCACATCCTCGTGGATGTATTCCTGAATACACACGGATGGTGGGAGGGCAGGCAAGCGATTCGGCCGTGAGTGAAACTAACAGTTCCAGGCGTCAGTTCCAGGCGTGAACACAGCTTCATCTTTCCATGAAGATGAACGCAGAGAGGACGTGATTCACGCAACAAAGACAGAGCCGTTCAAGGAGGTTTTCGCCAGCCGTTACAGTGAACGAAAGGGCTGGCTACTGGGAGGGCTTCAAGGCGTCTGGTTTTTGTCCGGAGCAGTCAGGCCAGCCTGAATGCGCTGGTAGATTTCCTCGCGATGCACGGCAACATCCTTGGGTGCGTTAATGCCGATTCGTACTTGCTGGCCGCTTACGCCCAGGATGGTGATCGTGATGTCATCACCGATGTTTATGCTTTCACCAACTTTGCGGGTGAGTATAAGCATGGACTTCTCCTTGATTACTTTTAAGGACACATGTTTCAGACAGGGCAGGTGTCGGATGTGTGTAGCTTACTGCTAAGCGCTTCCCTGTGACTGCCTCTTTTAGGACGCATAGAGGCGACATTAATTCCCATGGCGGCATCATACAGGTCTGCGATACATGATTCGCATTGTTTAAGCCAACGTTTATGACGGCCAGAATAGACAGTGAATGATAAAGTCGCCTCTTTATCTTTGAAGGAGCAGGGCAGTGCGTAAAGTAGCGATGGCAATTGCGGTGTTGGCATTGGCCGGTTGCGGTGAAGGCAAAAGCGTCGATGCGCCCAAGGCCAAGCCTGCCGTGACTGAAAGCCAGCCTCAAACCGGCGCAATTGCCGCTCAGGAATGGGATATTCGGGTAGGCCCGCCCGACCACAAGCTGCAGGCAATCACCGACCTCACGGCCTGGTTGCTGGAACATGGTTTCAATTTTTATATCGTGAAGATGGACGGCAAGGATGAAGTCCTGCTGGGGCCGTTCGCATCCAAGGCGGAGGCTGAGGCCAAGCAGACGCTACTTAACGAGAAGATGGCCCGTGCCAAGAAAACTGACACGGTGTCAGAGATCATTGAGCACAAGGCCGCCCAGTAATAGCCTGGCGGGGCGCAAGCCCCGCACACATTCAACCGCAGGCTTTAAGGTTCACCGGGCCGACAAACTCATTGCCGCGCCCCATCACACACGCCACGGTCTGGTTGCGCTGGCGTTCCCAGGCTTGCACTGGGTAGGTCTTGTTCCAGGCTTCGTACAACTGGCGATCCTGTTTTGACAGGCGCAAGCCGTACTGCTTGCTCATGTAGAAATACGTGCGGGCGATCATTCCCCGGATGGATGGGCGTGGCATCACCTTCTTGGCTTTGAAGTCCACCTGGGTCAGGCATGAGCCGTATTGCCCGCTTTGCACTGGCAGCCAACCAAAACTGAAGTTGTTACGGTCTCCATTGACCTCGCCGATGCTCGGCACCAGGTTGTGCAGGTCGGCCTCGGCGCGCTTGAACACATTATCGTGGCGCGTGCAGTTCTTGCGCCCGCCATCTTGCCAGCACTGGCGCTGATGCCCGATTTGCCAAGCCGGAACGATATGCTCCCACTCAATGCGCGCAGCGCGGTTGGCGTTTTTGCGTGGGATGTAGCCGCAGGCTTTCAAATCCACCCGGTTGCCAGTGTACTTGCAGCCGCAATAGAACTCGGTAGATTGGGGAGCGTAGAGTTTCCAGGCGACCTTCTTGGCTTCGCTGAAGGTGCGGGGCGCCTGGGCGTGGGCGGTGATGGCAAAAAACAGACAGAACACAGCGATAAAACGGACACTCATTGAATCAATCTTCCTTCGGCACAACCCAGAAAATCTGCACACCGCCGTCGTCGCGATAAGCGAGGGTGACGTTGTCGTTTTCCGCGATTTCCTCCAGCAAACGCGCCCACTCATCTTCAGGTTCGTCAGGCAAACGGAAGATCAAGGCCGCCTTGGCTTTCTGCGCGTTGGTCGAATTGATGATCTTTTGCACACGAATGGCCAGGCGTTCGTAGGCACCAGGTGGGGTTGGCACTGCGGGAGAGGACTTTGCCACGGAGTATTCCTTAATAAGCTGTACGCACATACAGTATTTAACTGTAGGTGATTTCGCAACTACTTAAACTTCAAGAAGTCCGTCTGACAGCAATTCAGGCAATTTCGTGTAGGGCGGTAGAAGGGGTTTGTAGGAGCAAGCTTGCTCGCGAGAAGCTTGAGGGCGATGGGTTAATCCAGACAAACAGCGTCAGTGTTAACGACCTTCGCGAGCAAGCTCGCTCCTACAGAGGACAGCAGGAATCAGTATTCCCAGAACATCCGTTGCAACTCTTTGCTGTCCTGGGTCTTGGTCAGGGCGACCATCGCCAGGATGCGGGCTTTCTGTGGGTTGAGGTCGAGGGCCGCGACCCAATCGTATTTGTCGTCAGGCTGTTCGGCGTTACGCAGCACCATGCCGCCGGCATTCACATGGGAAGAACGAATGATCTGCACACCTTGCTTGCGCAGTTCTACCAGAGCAGGCACGACCTTGGAGGACACTGAGCCATTGCCGGTGCCAGCGTGGATGATCGCTTTGGCGCCAGCTTGAGCCAGAGCCTTGTAAGCGGTATCGCTCACGTTGCCATAGCCATAGGCAATCTCGACATCGGGCAGGCTCTTGATGTTTTTGATATCGAATTCAGAATCCATGGTGTGACGCTTGGCTGGCAAGCGGAACCAGTAGGATTTGCCTTCAACCACCATGCCCAGCGGGCCCCATGGGCTCTTGAATGCTTCGGTCTTGATATTGATCATCTTGCTGACGTCGCGACCCGACTGGATCTCGTCGTTCATGGTGACCAGCACGCCCTTGCCGCGTGCATCTTTGCTACCGGCCACGGCCACGGCGTTGTACAGGTTGAGCATGCCGTCTGCCGACATGGCGGTGCCTGGGCGCATGGAGCCGACCACTACGATTGGCTTGTCGGTTTTTTCCACCAGGTTCAGGAAGTAGGCGGTTTCTTCCAGGGTGTCGGTACCGTGGGTGATCACGATGCCGTCCACGTCCTTGCTGTCAGCCAGTTCGGCGACGCGACGCCCCAGTTGCAGCAGGTTTTCATTGTTGATGCTTTCGGACGCAATTTGCATAACTTGTTCGCCGCGTACATTGGCGATCTGGCTAAGCTCAGGAACACCGGCGATCAATTGCTCGATGCCGACCTTGGCCGCCTGGTAGGTGGCACTGTTGGCCGCGCTGGCGCCGGCGCCGGCAATGGTGCCGCCGGTGGCAAGGATCACCACATTGGACAGTTTGGTCTTGGATTCAACTTCCTTTGCCTGGGCGGCAACGGGGAACAACAGCAGGAGGGCTAAAGCGCCCGGAACAAAGTTTTTCAGTGCAGATTTCATTATTTTTCTCTCTGGTTTTTGATGAGTGCTGTAGCAGGTTCATCTAGAACACCCGGGCGGTTCTGAATGCCACGAGGTGATGGAGTAGAGCAGGATCTGTACCAGGCTGATTGTGTTTATGGTTATAAAATAAATATTTGATATATAACGGTTTTTGCTATTTTTCTGGTGACTGGGATGAAGTAGGCGTCCGGCTTTCCGAACATCGGGCGGTATTGCGTTCGGTTGTCCGAAAAGTGTTGACCGCTTGGCTTTTGAGTTTGCATGAATGATGTCGCGCAGCCTGTCGTTTTAGAGAACGACCGGAAGCGTGCAATGTTTAACTGCACCCAAGGTCAGGCGTAAGGGAGGGCGTGGATGAAAGGCAGTTTTCAACCGTTGACAAATCTCGACAAGGTTCTCATAGTTTGAACAACGCAAACGTTTGCGGGATGTTTCACGGATTACTCCTGGAGTATCGTGACAGCTCGTATCAGCCACCCGGGTGGGAAGGCTGCCGAAGCGATCTTCGGTGCAAGCGTTGCTCACAATAATCATAAGATCGGAGTGAACCCATGAAGCTGCCATTCGCTGGACGTCTTCTTGCTGTCGCTGTGCTTGCTGCCGCATCCGCTGCCTTGCCTCTCTCCTCTGCATTTGCCGATGACGCCGCCAAACCCAAGGTCGGCCTGGTCATGAAATCCCTCGCCAATGAATTCTTTGTCACCATGCAAGACGGTGCCAAGACCTATCAGAAAGAACACGCCGCCGATTTCGACATGATCACCAACGGGATCAAGAACGAAACCGACACCAGTGCGCAGATCGATATCGTCAACCAGATGATCCTCGCCAAGGTCAATGCCATCGTCATCGCGCCGGCTGACTCCAAGGCGCTGGTCACCGTGCTGAAGAAGGCTTCGGATGCCGGTATCAAGGTCGTCAACATCGACAACCGCCTGGACCCGGATGTGCTCAAAAGCAAAAACCTCGATATTCCGTTCGTAGGTCCGGACAACCGCAAAGGCTCCAAGTTGGTGGGCGACTACCTGGCCAAGCAGCTGGCCTCGGGTGACAAGGTCGGCATCATCGAAGGCGTGCCGACGACCACCAACGCCCAGCAGCGTACCGCAGGCTACAAGGATGCGATGGACGCTGCCGGCATGAAGATCGTCTCCACCCAATCCGGCAACTGGGAAATCGACCAGGGCCAGAAGGTCGCGTCCGCCATGCTGAGTGAGTACCCGGACCTCAAGGCCCTGCTGGCCGGTAACGACAACATGGCGTTGGGCGCTGTCTCCGCCGTACGTGCGGCAGGCAAGGCCGGCAAAGTACTGGTCGTGGGCTACGACAACATCGAAGCCATCAAGCCGATGTTGCAAGACGGCCGCGTACTCGCCACCGCTGACCAGGCCGCTGCCCAGCAAGCCGTGTTCGGTATCCAGAACGCGCTCAAGCTGGTCAAGGGTGAGAAAGTCGATGCCAAAGATGGCGTGATCGAAACCCCGGTCGAGCTCGTTCTCAAGAAGTAATCCTGGCAGTACCCAACAGCGCCCGCTCGTCCTGAGCGGGCGCCTGGAGATTTTCCTATGTCATCTTCCGCCCCGAACGCTGTCCTCTCGGTCAGCGGTATCGGCAAGACCTATGCCCAGCCGGTTCTGTCCGACATCACCCTGACGCTCAATCGCGGGGAAGTGCTGGCGTTGACCGGTGAGAACGGCGCAGGCAAAAGCACCTTGTCGAAGATCATCGGCGGGCTGGTCACGCCGACCACCGGGCACATGCAGTTCAATGGGCAGGACTATCGCCCCGGCAGTCGCACCCAGGCCGAAGAACTGGGCGTGCGCATGGTCATGCAGGAACTCAACCTGCTGCCGACACTGACCGTCGCCGAAAACCTGTTCCTGGATAACCTGCCCAGCCACTGTGGTTGGATCAGCCGCAAACAACTGCGCAAGGCTGCGATCGAGGCCATGGCCCAAGTCGGCCTGGATGCTATCGACCCGGACACACTGGTCGGCAGCCTGGGTATTGGCCATCAGCAGATGGTCGAGATCGCCCGTAACCTGATTGGCGACTGCCACGTACTGATCCTCGACGAACCCACGGCGATGCTCACGGCGCGTGAAGTCGAGATGCTATTTGAACAAATCACCCGCCTGCAGGCCCGGGGCGTGGCGATCATCTACATTTCACACCGGCTGGAAGAGCTGGCCCGTGTGGCTCAACGCATTGCGGTATTGCGCGACGGCAAGCTGGTCTGTGTCGAGCCGATGGCCAACTACAACAGCGAACAACTGGTCACTTTGATGGTAGGTCGCGAGCTGGGCGAGCACATCGACCTGGGCCCGCGCACCATTGGTGGCCCGGCCCTGACGGTGAAAGGCCTGACCCGCTCGGACAAAGTCCGCGACGTGTCCTTCGAAGTGCGTGCGGGCGAGATTTACGGCATCTCCGGCCTGATCGGTGCCGGTCGTACTGAACTGTTGCGCCTGATCTTCGGCGCCGACCTGGCCGACAGCGGTACCGTGGCGCTCGGCTCGCCAGCCCAAGTGGTGAGCATTCGCTCGCCGGTGGACGCGGTGGGTCATGGCATTGCCCTGATAACCGAGGACCGCAAAGGCGAAGGCCTGCTGCTGACTCAATCCATCAGCGCCAACATTGCCCTGGGCAACATGCCGGAAATTTCCGGCGGTGGCGTCGTCAACAGCCGCAATGAAACCGCGCTGGCCAAGCGTCAGATCGATGCCATGCGCATCCGCAGTTCCAGTCCGGCGCAGTTGGTCTCCGAGCTGTCCGGTGGTAACCAGCAGAAAGTGGTGATAGGCCGCTGGCTGGAGCGTGATTGCTCGGTAATGCTGTTCGATGAGCCGACCCGTGGCATCGACGTCGGTGCCAAGTTCGATATTTATGCCTTGCTGGGCGAGTTGACCCGCCAGGGCAAAGCGCTGGTGGTGGTGTCCAGCGACCTGCGTGAACTCATGCTGATTTGCGACCGCATCGGTGTGTTGTCCGCCGGGCGCTTGATCGAGACCTTCGAGCGCGACAGCTGGACCCAGGACGAATTGCTCGCCGCCGCTTTCGCCGGCTATCAGAAACGTGATGCGCTGCTCAACGACGCAGTACTTAGGGATACCCCATGAAAACCACAACTTCCCCCGGCAAGACTGGCGGCAATTTCTATGGCCTGGGTACTTACCTGGGGCTGGCGGGCGCCTTGCTGGCGATGATTGCGCTGTTCTCGGTACTTAGCGACCACTTCCTGTCCTATGACACCTTCAGCACCCTGGCCAACCAGATTCCAGACCTGATGGTGCTGGCGGTGGGCATGACCTTCATCCTCATCATCGGCGGCATCGACCTGTCGGTAGGTTCTGTACTGGCCCTGGCGGCGTCGGCTGTCAGCGTGGCGATTCTCGGCTGGGGCTGGAGCGTGTTGCCGGCTGCCGTGCTGGGCATGGGCTGTGCGGCGTTGGCGGGCACCATTACCGGCTCGATCACCGTGGCCTGGCGCATTCCGTCGTTCATCGTGTCCCTGGGCGTGCTGGAAATGGCCCGTGGCGTGGCGTACCAAATGACCGGCTCGCGTACCGCTTACATCGGTGATTCGTTTGCCTGGCTGTCCAACCCGATTGCCTTTGGCATCTCCCCGTCATTCATCATTGCCTTGCTGGTGATCATCGCTGCGCAGCTTGTACTGACGCGTACCGTGTTTGGTCGTTACCTGATCGGTATCGGCACCAACGAAGAGGCCGTGCGTCTGGCAGGGATCAATCCCAAGCCCTACAAGATCCTGGTGTTCAGCCTCATGGGCCTGCTGGCCGGTGTGGCCGCGCTGTTCCAGATCTCGCGCCTGGAAGCGGCAGACCCGAATGCCGGCTCCGGCCTTGAGCTGCAAGTGATTGCGGCGGTGGTGATCGGCGGTACCAGCCTGATGGGCGGGCGCGGCTCAGTGATCAGCACCTTTTTTGGTGTGTTGATTATTTCAGTATTGGCCGCCGGCCTGGCGCAGATCGGTGCCACGGAGCCCACGAAGCGCATCATTACCGGCGCCGTGATCGTGATTGCCGTGGTCCTCGATACCTACCGCAGTCAGCGCGCCAGTCGGCGAGGCTGAACTATGGCAACGATCAAGGATGTGGCAGCGCTTGCGGGTATTTCCTACACCACGGTGTCCCATGTGGTGAACAAGACGCGCCCGGTCAGCGAGCCGGTACGTATCAAGGTCGAAGCGGCGATCAAGCAGCTCGACTACGTGCCCAGTGCCGTAGCGCGTTCGCTCAAGGCCAAGACCACGGCCACCATCGGTTTGCTGGTGCCCAACAGCCTCAACCCGTATTTTGCGGAACTGGCCCGCGGCATCGAGGATTACTGCGAGCGTAACGGCTATTGCGTGATCCTGTGCAACTCCGACGACAACGCTGAAAAGCAGCGCAACTATTTGCGTGTGTTACTGGAAAAACGCATCGACGGCTTGATCGTGACCTCGGTGGGCGGCGACGACAGCGGTCTTGCCGCCGGCTTGAGCGCGGTGCGTACGCCCATGGTGATCGTCGACCGGGCGCTGGATGGCATTGACGTGGACCTGGTGCGTATCGACCATGAGGAGGGCGCCTACCTGGCGACCCGACACTTGCTCGAACTGGGCCACCGAGACATCGCCTGCATCGGCGGTCCGGCCCATACCCGGGTCGCGCAGATGCGTCTGGCGGGGTATCACCGCGCGCTGCGAGAGGCGGGAGTCGACGTGGCAGCCAATCGCACCCAGGAGAGCGACTTCACCAGCACGGGCGGTTATGCCGCCGCCGTGCAGTTGTTGGCGCACAATCCGCCCAGCGCGATTTTTGCCAGCAACGACATGATCGGTTTCGGCGTGTTGCGCGCAGCAGCCGAGCGCAATATCCGCGTGCCGGGCGAGCTGTCAGTGATCGGTTTTGATGATATCCAAATGGGCCGTTACGTCTACCCAGCGTTGACGACGGTCGGGCAGTCGATCGTGCAACTGGGCGAGACGGCGGCCGAGCTGTTACTGCGAAGAATTGCGACACCCCACATGCCGATCGATCAACGCATCGTGACGCCGAGCATCGTATTGCGTGAGTCGACGGCGCCCGTCGCCGGAACATTCGCGCAATACCGCTGAACCGAATTGATGAGTACTGATGTATGCCAGCAAAAGTAGTGGTAGTAGGCAGCTTGAACATGGACCTGGTGACCCGCGCCAGCCGGCTGCCGCGTGCCGGTGAAACACTCATCGGGCAGACATTTTCCACCGTGCCTGGCGGAAAGGGCGCGAACCAGGCCGTCGCTTCGGCGAGACTGGGCGCCGATGTGTCGATGATCGGCTGCGTCGGCACCGATGCCTATGGCACTCAATTGCGTGACGCATTGCTGGTTGAGGGGATTGATTGCCAGGCCGTCAGTACCGTGGATGGCTCCAGTGGCGTGGCCTTGATCGTGGTGGATGACAGCAGCCAGAACGCGATTGTGATCGTGGCGGGCAGCAACGGTGAACTGACGCCGGCCTCGTTGCAGGCGTTCGACGCGGTGCTGCAGGCGGCTGACGTGATCGTCTGCCAACTGGAAGTGCCGATGAATACAGTGGGCTACACCCTCAAGCGCGGCCGCGAGCTGGGCAAGACGGTGATCCTCAACCCAGCCCCGGCCAGCGGTCCATTGCCGGCTGAGTGGTACGCGTCGATCGATTACCTCATTCCCAATGAAAGCGAAGCCGCTGCACTGAGCGGCGTGACGGTCGACTCAATTGACAGCGCCAAGGTGGCGGCGACCCAACTGATCCAGGCCGGAGCCGGTAAAGTGATCATCACCCTGGGGTCTCAGGGCACGCTGTTTACCGACGGCCAACGCTTTGAGCATCTGCAAGCGCCAAAGGTCAAGGCGGTCGACACCACGGCCGCGGGCGACACCTTCGTCGGCGGCTTTGCGGCGGCACTGGCCAACGGCAAGAGCGAGGCAGAGGCCATCCGTTTTGGCCAGGTCGCGGCGGCGTTGTCGGTCACCCGTGCCGGCGCGCAACCCTCTATTCCAACGCTGCACGACGTACAAGGTTTTGTGCACTCATGAAAAAGACACCTCTGCTCAATATTGCCCTGTCGCGTGTGATCGCCTCACTTGGGCACGGCGACATCCTGGTGATCGGTGATGCCGGCCTGCCGGTGCCCCCTGGCGTCGAGCTGATTGACCTGGCGTTGACCCAAGGCATCCCGGACTTCATCAGCACCTTGCGTATCGTGCTCAGTGAAATGCAGGTGGAGTGCCATGTGTTGGCCGAAGAAATCCTGCTCAAGCAACCGCCGGCGCTGGCTGAACTCAACACGCTCACAGAACAGGCTGCCCTCGGTGAGCGACGCCTGGTCAGCCATGAAGAATTTAAGCAGCTCAGCCGCAAGGCGCGCGCCGTGGTGCGCACTGGCGAATGTCAGCCTTACTGCAATATCGCGCTGGTATCCGGCGTAACGTTCTAGCGTTCCCAACGACAAGGAGTGTTTTATGCAACGTGGTCTCCCAACCCTGAAAAACCTGTTCCGGAGTGTTCTGCTTTTGTCCGCACTCACTGCTGCAAGCGCCCAGGCGGCGGAAAAGATCGATCTGATCATCGATACCGACCCCGGTGCTGATGATGTAGTGGCCTTGCTGTTCGCCATGGCCTCCCCGGATGAGCTGAATATCCGTGCGCTGACCACCGTCGCCGGCAACGTGCGCCTGGACAAGACCTCCCGCAACGCGCGCCTGGCCCGCGAGTGGGCAGGGCGCGAGGAAATCCCGGTGTACGCCGGTGCGCCAGCGCCGCTGCTGCGCAAGCCGATCTACGCCGAGAACATCCATGGCAAGGAGGGTATTTCCGGCGTCACCGTGCATGAGCCCAAGAAGGGCCTGGCGGACGGCAATGCCGTTGACTACCTGATCAAGACCCTGAGCACCGCCAAGCCGCACAGCATCACCATCGCCATGCTCGGCCCGCAGACCAACCTGGCGCTGGCACTGACCCAGGCGCCGGAAATCACCCAAGGCATCAAGGAAGTGGTGGTGATGGGTGGCGCGCACTTCAATGGCGGCAATATCACTCCGGTGGCGGAATTCAACCTTTTCGCCGACCCGGTGGCAGCCGAGATTGTGCTCAAGAGCGGCGTCAAGCTGACCTACCTGCCGTTGGACGTGACCCACAAGGTGCTGACCAGCGAAGCACGCCTGAAAAAGATCGCCGACATCAAGAACAACGCGAGCAAGGTGGTGGGCGATATTCTTAACGAATACGTCAAGGGCGACATGGAGCACTACGGTATTCCAGGTGGTCCGGTGCATGACGCTACCGTCATTGCTTACCTGCTCAAGCCTTCGCTGTTCAGTGGTCGTCAGGCCAATATGGTGGTGGATAGCCGTGAGGGGCCGACCTTTGGCCAGACCATCGTCGATTGGTACGACGGCCTGAAGCAGGAAAAGAATGTGTTCTGGGTTGAGAACGGCGACGCCCAGGGCTTTTTCGATCTGCTGACCGAGCGCCTGGCGCGTCTGAAGTAATGGTTCTACCGGTCGGCGTTCGCCGGCCGGTTCTTATTCGCGCTCGGGGTCGTGTGCCCCCATGTGATCGGCCGGATATTTCTCGAATATCTGGCCGATGAACGCTTGTGCCGCCTGCGTGCCCAGTTCCTTGACCAGCAGGTCGATACCGATGATTGCCAATTCCTCTGGGCTGCCGGGGCTGTATGAGCTTTGCCCTTGGGGCCACTTGGCTTTGATGTCGGCTTGGAGCGTTACGGTGGTCATGACTGTCTCGCGGGGCTGAAAGTACTGGGTAGTGCGCTGGAACGCGGTGCTTACCGGGCCAGTTAACCATTTTGTATCGCGTTTGGCACTGATACTTAGGCATGAGGCGATTCGGAATGACGGCAGCGCTGTGCGACACTGTCCGCCTGTTTAATTGCCGGGGACACCACGTGCAGATCGATTTGAGCAACCCCGAGAACCTGACATTGGCGAATGTGCGCCAACTGCTCGCCAGTGCCAACGACGACGAACATACCCAGTTACGGGTGACCAAAGCTGGAATCGCCTACATCTCCTCTGGGAAGGTTGTAGGCGGTGTAGACATCGACGGGCTGCTGTTTCGCCTGGAGACCTGGGCCAAGGGTTCCGGGTACGTAGGCAATGTGGCCGCCAGCGACGAAGTCTGGGTGACGCAGATTTTCAATGCGCTGAAGGAAAACTGGCCGAAGCCGGCGTTCGACTACATCGACATCTACTGAATACATTCATATCTGGTCACGATTGACCGGGCGAATGCCTGTCGAGAGTCAGGCAGACTTGCCCAGCGGCGGTTTACGTCTTGAAACCAATCCGCACAATCGCTGTCGCACGATCTCTGTCCATTTTTTATCATAGGAGGCTTCATGCCTTGGAAGCTCGCATCATTCGGTACTTTGTTGGCAGCACTCGCGTTGGCGGGTTGCAGCACCCCGGGTGCCTCTGAGCCAGCCAAAGACGCCGCCGTGGCCGATGCCGGTCATAGCCGCTGTGAGTCGAAGGCCGCCGAATTCACCATCGGCCAGAAAGCTTCGCCCCAGTTGCTGGAGCAGGCGCGTACCCGTGCCGGTGCGCAGAATGCGCGCATCCTCAAGCCGAACGACATGATCACCCTGGAGTACCGCTCCGATCGCTTGAACCTGAACACCGACGACAATCTGGTGATCACACGGGTCAATTGCGGATAAGTCGCTCCAGGCTTTTGCAGCGCCCATAAAAAACCCCGTCACATGGACGGGGTTTTTTTAGCTCAGCGGAGAATTACTCGCCGCGAACCTGTGCAGCTTGCATACCCTTTTGGCCTTTCTCAGCCACGAAGGAAACGGTTTGGCCTTCTTTCAGGCTTTTGAAACCGTCGCTTTCGATAGCTTTGAAGTGTACGAACAGGTCGTCACCGCCACCTTGAGGAGTGATGAAGCCGAAGCCTTTTTCATCGTTGAACCATTTAACGGTGCCGGTTTGGCGATTAGACATGGTGTATCTCCAAGAAACATATATTTTCAGTAGTGCTGTGCTGCTCAGGCCAACTGGGCACACCGGGCTATCATAGTCGAAATGTTCGGCTTGGGAGCCCCCCCAAGGCATTGTTTGCTAATCAATAGCGTTGCGTTTAGTGCCTTGATCGGCTGAAAGCCCCGATTTACGGGGCTTAAGCTCGAAATATCAGCTGGTAAAAAAAGCCGTAAAACCTGTGTAATTTGTGAGAAATGGCAGTTTTCGGGCCATTTTTCCGGCAAAACAGCTGTGTGATCAGTCGCAAATCTTACTTTTTCTTCACGACTTTGCAGGACGAGATAGCCGCGACAGCTTTGTTTTTAAGCTCCGGACTAGCGTTCTGATTGGTCATCAGTTCTTTGATTTCGGCAGTGCTCAGTTCGGCGTTGATCTTGTCAGCGCCACATTCGCAATGGGCTTTGGCGGTTTTGACGTCTACGTTCTGGCTGGCGGCGGCGCTGCAGTCGCTGACGAAGCTGTCGCGTGCACCGGCTGGCCAGTTCGACGGGGCTGCCGCCTGTGCGCCGAAGGAAAGGAGGGTCAGGGAGGCGGCGAGAGCGAGGGTAGAGGTAAAACGCATCATGAGGATGCTCCTTTGGGTCGAGGACGAACGGCGATTCTCGGAGGGTTTGAGGGCTCGCGTACAGCCCAAGTTCACTTTTGCAGCTATAAAGGGCGGAATTTGTATTTACGCAAGATAGCAGCGCCGCGATGACCGTTCATCTGTGCTAGCATCTTGCGCTTGGCTATTTCCAGGCGTGCCAATTGCCGCCTTGCCAGGTTCTTTTTTAGCTCACTCCAGTCACTCTGGTTCGATTATCGGTTGGCCGAAAGGCTCCTGCCGCTGTAAGGCAGGCGTTCATCATTGAACGGCCTGGTGTTGGATCTTGTACTGGCTCATCCCAACCCACGTGACCTTTGGTAGGGGTCACCACTAGGAGAGGAGGCGCCATGCCAACTATTACTCTTCCCGACGGCAGTCAACGTTCATTCGATCATTCGGTTTCCGTAGCCGAGGTCGCCGCATCCATTGGTGCTGGCCTGGCCAAGGCCACCGTGGCCGGCAAGGTCGACGGCAAGCTCGTCGATGCCAGCGACTTGATCACCGGCGATGCCAGCCTGCAAATCATCACGCCCAAGGATCAAGAGGGGCTGGAGATCATTCGCCACTCTTGCGCGCATTTGATTGGCCACGCGGTCAAGCAACTGTATCCAACCGCGAAAATGGTGATCGGCCCGGTCATTGAAGAAGGCTTCTATTACGACATCGCCTATGAGCGGCCTTTTACTCCGGACGACCTGGCTGCGATCGAACAGCGCATGCACCAGCTGATCGAAAAAGATTACGACGTGATCAAGAAGGTCACGCCGCGCGCCGAAGTGATCGACGTGTTCACCGCCCGTGGCGAGGACTACAAGCTGCGCCTGGTGGAAGACATGCCGGAAGAGCAGGCCATGGGCCTGTACTACCACGAAGAATACGTCGACATGTGCCGTGGCCCACACGTGCCGAACACACGTTTCCTCAAGTCGTTCAAGCTGACCAAGCTGTCCGGCGCCTACTGGCGTGGCGACGCGAAGAACGAGCAACTGCAGCGGATCTACGGCACCGCCTGGGCTGACAAGAAGCAGCTGGCGGCCTACATCCAGCGCATCGAAGAAGCTGAGAAACGCGACCACCGCAAGATCGGCAAGCGCCTGAACCTGTTCCACCTCCAGGAAGAAGCGCCGGGCATGGTGTTCTGGCACCCGAACGGCTGGACCCTGTACCAGGTGCTTGAGCAGTACATGCGCAAAGTACAGCGCGACAATGGCTACCTGGAGATCAAGACGCCCCAGGTTGTTGACCGTAGCCTCTGGGAAAAATCCGGGCATTGGGCCAACTACGCCGACAACATGTTCACGACTCAGTCGGAAAACCGCGACTACGCGATCAAGCCAATGAACTGCCCATGCCACGTGCAGGTGTTCAACCAAGGCCTGAAAAGCTACCGCGAGTTGCCGATGCGCCTGGCCGAGTTCGGTGCCTGCCACCGTAACGAGCCCTCGGGTGCGCTGCACGGCATCATGCGCGTGCGTGGTTTCACCCAGGATGACGCCCACATCTTCTGCACCGAAGAGCAGATGCAGGCCGAATCCGCCGCGTTTATCAAGCTGACCATGGACGTTTATCGCGATTTCGGCTTTACCGAAGTCGAGATGAAGCTGTCCACTCGTCCGGAAAAACGCGTCGGTTCCGACGAGCTATGGGATCGCGCCGAAGCGGCACTGGCCGCTGCGCTCGACAGCGCGGGCCTTGCGTATGATCTGCAGCCTGGCGAAGGCGCCTTCTACGGTCCGAAGATCGAGTTCTCGCTGAAAGATTGCCTTGGCCGCGTCTGGCAGTGTGGTACCCTGCAGCTCGATTTTAACCTGCCGATCCGTCTGGGCGCCGAATACGTGTCCGAAGACAACAGCCGTAAACACCCGGTTATGCTGCACCGGGCGATCCTCGGTTCGTTCGAACGGTTCGTCGGGATCCTGATCGAGCACTACGAGGGTGCATTCCCTGCGTGGCTGGCTCCGACCCAGGCAGTGATCATGAATATCACTGATAAACAGGCAGATTTTGCCGCCGAAGTTGAAAAAACTCTCAACGAAAGCGGGTTTCGTGCCAAGTCCGACTTGAGAAATGAAAAGATCGGCTTTAAAATCCGCGAGCATACTTTGCTCAAGGTTCCCTATCTTTTGGTTATCGGAGATCGGGAAGTCGAGATGCAGACTGTCGCTGTGCGTACTCGTGAAGGTGCTGACCTGGGCTCGATGCCCGTCGCCCAGTTCGCTGAGTTCCTCGCGCAAGCGGTTTCCCGGCGTGGTCGCCCAGATTCGGAGTAATTATTATTAAGCGTGAAATGAGACAAGATAAACGAGCTGCACCGAAAGCCCCGATCAACGAGAATATCTCGGCACGCGAGGTTCGGTTAATTGGCGCTGACGGCGAGCAGATTGGCATCGTCTCGATTGATGAAGCGCTTCGTATCGCTGAAGAGTCCAAATTGGACCTGGTGGAAATCTCCGCCGACGCAGTCCCGCCTGTTTGCCGGGTGATGGACTACGGCAAGTCGATCTTCGAAAAGAAGAAGCAGATTGCAGCGGCGAAGAAGAACCAGAAGCAGATTCAAGTAAAAGAAATCAAGTTTCGTCCAGGGACGGAGGAAGGGGATTACCAGGTAAAACTGCGCAACCTGGTACGTTTCCTGAGTGATGGGGACAGGGCCAAGGTATCCTTGCGATTCCGCGGCCGTGAGATGGCCCACCAGGAGCTGGGCATGGAACTCCTCAAGCGGGTTGAAGCTGACCTGTTGGAGTACGGTTCCGTTGAACAGCATCCTAAGATGGAAGGACGCCAGCTGATCATGGTCATCGCCCCGAAAAAGAAGAAGTAATCAACAGGGCACGGCAGGCCTTCTGATTATGTTTATCAACTGAATGCGGAGTATCCGAACATGCCAAAGATGAAGACTAAAAGTGGTGCTGCTAAGCGGTTTCTGAAAACTGCTAACGGTATCAAGCACAAGCACGCTTTCAAGAGCCACATCCTGACCAAAATGTCGACCAAGCGTAAGCGTCAACTGCGCGGTAGCAGCTTGCTGCATCCGTCTGACGTGGCAAAAGTCGAGCGCATGCTGCGCCTTCGTTAATTTTTGGATCAAGAATAGAGGAAGTAACTCATGGCTCGTGTAAAGCGTGGCGTCATTGCCCGTAAACGTCACAAAAAAATTCTGAAACTTGCTAAAGGCTACTACGGCGCGCGTTCACGCGTATTCCGTGTTGCCAAGCAAGCGGTAATCAAGGCAGGCCAATACGCCTACCGCGACCGTCGTCAGAAAAAACGTCAGTTCCGCGCTCTGTGGATCGCTCGTATCAACGCTGGTGCACGTGTTAACGGTCTGTCCTACAGCCGTTTCATCGCTGGCCTGAAAAAAGCTTCCATCGAGATCGACCGTAAGGTTCTGGCCGAACTGGCAGTGAACGAAAAAGCGGTGTTTGCTGCGATTGTCGAGAAAGCTAAAGCCACTCTGGCTTAAGTACCCCCGACAATCACCCTGGGTTACGTCTGTAGCCCAAGGTGGTAAACGTCTTAAATAGGGGAAGAGCCTTCAAGCTCTTCCCCTATTTTGTATCTGGAGTCTGTACATGGAAAACCTGGACGCGCTCGTCGCCCAAGCCCTTGCGGCTGTGCAAAGCGCTGAAGATATCAATGCCCTGGAGCAAATCCGGGTTCACTACCTTGGCAAGAAAGGTGAATTGACTCAGGTGATGAAGACCCTGGGGAATTTGCCGGCAGAAGAGCGTCCGCAAGTCGGTGCGCTGATCAACGTCGCCAAGGAGCGTGTCACAGAGGTACTCAATGCGCGCAAGGCGACCATGGAGGAGGCCGATCTCGCGGCCAAACTCGCCGCCGAGTCCATTGATGTAACCTTGCCTGGTCGCGGCCAGGCCTCGGGCGGTCTGCACCCGATCACCCGGACTCTGGAACGTATCGAGCAGTTCTTCACCCACATTGGCTACGGCATTGCCGAAGGCCCCGAGGTCGAAGACGATTATCACAACTTCGAGGCGCTCAACATCCCAGGCCATCACCCGGCCCGGTCGATGCACGACACCTTCTATTTCAACGCGAACATGCTGTTGCGCACCCATACCTCTCCGGTACAGGTCCGCACCATGGAAGCGAACAAGCCGCCGATCCGCATTGTCTGCCCAGGCCGTGTGTACCGTAGCGACTCCGATATCACCCACTCGCCGATGTTCCACCAGGTCGAAGGCCTGCTGGTTGATCGCGACATCAACTTCGCCGACCTCAAAGGCACCATCGAAGAATTCCTGCGGGTGTTCTTCGAGAAGGAGTTGGCGGTGCGGTTCCGCCCATCGTTCTTCCCGTTCACCGAGCCATCCGCTGAAGTCGATATGGAATGCGTGATGTGCAGCGGCAAAGGCTGCCGCGTCTGCAAGCAGACCGGCTGGCTGGAAGTCATGGGCTGCGGCATGGTTCACCCTAACGTGCTGCGCATGTCCGGCATCGATCCAGAAGAGTTCTCGGGCTTTGCCTTCGGCATGGGCGTTGAGCGTCTGGCCATGCTGCGTTACGGCGTGAACGACTTGCGTCTGTTCTTCGACAACGACTTGCGGTTCCTCGCGCAATTTCGCTAGTCGTAACGAATCTTTAGGAGAGCAGGATGAAATTCAGTGAACAATGGCTGCGTGGCTGGGTAAGCCCGCAGGTAGATCGCGACGCGTTGGTTGCGCGTCTGTCGATGGCCGGTCTTGAGGTCGATAGCGTTACGCCGGCCGCCGGTGTTTTCAGCGGTGTGGTCGTGGGCGAGGTGCTAAGCACCGAACAACACCCCGATGCCGACAAATTGCGCGTGTGCCAGGTCAGCAATGGCGCGGAAACCTTCCAGGTCGTGTGCGGAGCGCCAAACGTGCGCCCGGGCCTGAAGATTCCGTTCGCCATGATCGGTGCCGAGTTGCCGGGCGACTTCAAGATCAAGAAGGCCAAGCTGCGTGGCATTGAGTCCAACGGCATGCTGTGCTCCCAGGCGGAGCTGCAAGTCGGTGAGGGCAACGATGGCTTGATGGAGCTGCCGGCCGACGCGCCTGTGGGCCAGGACATCCGCGTTTACCTTGACCTGGAAGACGCCAGCATCGAGGTCGACCTGACCCCGAACCGCGGCGACTGCCTGTCCCTGGCGGGCCTGGCGCGTGAAGTGGGCGCGCTGTACAACGCCCCAGTCACCCGTCCAGTGGTTGCCGCCGTGCCGGCTGTGCACGACGAAGTACGCCCAATTGACGTGCTGGCGCCAAACGCCTGCCCGCGTTACCTGGGCCGTGTGATCCGCAACGTCGACCTGTCCAAGCCAACCCCGCTGTGGATGGTTGAACGCCTGCGCCGTGCCGACGTACGCAGCATCGACGCTGCCGTCGACATCACCAACTACGTGATGCTGGAACTGGGTCAGCCGCTGCACGCGTTCGACCTTGCCGAAATCAACGGCGGCATCCGCGTACGCATGGCCGAAGAAGGCGAGAAACTGGTGTTGCTTGATGGTCAGGAAGTCAGCCTGCGTGCCGACACCCTGGTCATCGCCGACCACTCCCGCGCCCTGGCGATTGCCGGCGTGATGGGTGGCGAGCACAGCGGTGTGTCCGCTACTACCCGTGACGTGTTCCTTGAGAGTGCGTTCTTCGACCAGATCGCCATCGCCGGCAAGGCCCGTTCCTATGGCCTGCACACTGATGCTTCGCACCGCTACGAGCGTGGCGTGGACTGGAATCTCGCCCGTGAAGCCATGGAGCGCGCCACTGGCCTGCTGCTGGAAATCACCGGTGGCGAAGCCGGCCCGATCACCGAAACCGTCAACGAACAGTTCCTGCCGTCCGTTGCACCGATCACTCTGCGCGCCAAGAGCGTCGAGCAGATGCTTGGCCTGGTCATCGAGCCGGCTGAAATCGAGCAACTGTTGTCGGCCCTCGGCCTGGCTATTTCCTCGAGTGGGGAAGGGCAGTGGCACATTGAAGTACCAAGCCATCGCTTCGATATCAGCCTGGAAGTCGACCTCATCGAAGAGCTGGCCCGCCTCTACGGCTACAATCGCCTGCCGGTCCGTTATCCGCAAGCGCGCCTGGCGCCACAACCAAAGGCCGAGGCGCGTGCGCACCTGCCTGAGCTGCGTCGCCTGCTGGTTGCCCGTGGTTATCAGGAAGCGGTGACCTACAGCTTCATCGATCCCAAGCAGTTCGAGCTGTTCAACCCAGGCGTCGAGCCACTGTTGCTGGCCAACCCGATCTCCAACGACATGGCAGCCATGCGTTCGTCGCTTTGGCCAGGCTTGGTGAAAGCCCTTTCCCATAACCTGAACCGTCAGCAAGATCGGGTGCGCATGTTCGAAAGTGGCCTGCGTTTCGTAGGACAGTTGGACGGCCTGAAACAAGAACCGATGTTGGCTGGCGTGGTCTGCGGTAGCCGTCTGCCGGAAGGCTGGGCGCAAGGCCGCGATGCCGTGGACTTCTTCGACGTCAAGGCTGACGTGGAAGCGGTACTGGGTTTTGCCGGTGCGCTGGATGCATTCACCTTCCTGCCGGGCAGCCATCCAGCGTTGCACCCGGGCCAGACTGCGCGCATCGAGCGTGAAGGCCGTCTGGTGGGCTTCGTCGGTGCCATCCACCCTGAGCTGTCGAAAACCCTCGGTCTCGACCGTCCGGTCTTCGTATTTGAACTGGTTTTGGCTGAAGTGGCTTCGGGCAAAATGCCTAAATTCAGCGAGCTGTCTCGCTTTCCTGAAGTGCGCCGTGACCTGGCCTTGATTGCCGACCGTGAAGTGGCCGCCACTGCCGTGCTGGATGTAATCCGTGAAAATGCAGGGGAATGGCTGACAGACCTCAGGCTATTTGACGTCTATCAGGGTAAAGGTATTGATCCGCATAGAAAAAGCCTTGCAGTTGGCTTGACCTGGCAGCATCCATCGCGCACTCTTAATGACGATGAGGTGAATACCACGACACAAAATATCCTCACCTCGCTTGAACAAAGGTTGAACGCCACGTTAAGGAAGTGACGTATGGGGGCTTTGACGAAAGCTGAGATGGCGGAACGTCTGTACGAAGAGTTGGGTCTGAACAAGCGCGAGGCCAAGGAATTGGTCGAGCTGTTTTTTGAAGAGATCAGACACGCTCTGGAAGACAATGAGCAGGTCAAATTGTCCGGTTTCGGCAACTTTGACCTGCGGGACAAACGCCAGCGGCCTGGCCGCAATCCAAAAACGGGAGAAGAAATCCCGATCACGGCTCGCCGTGTGGTCACCTTTCGTCCAGGGCAGAAGTTGAAGGCCCGAGTTGAGGCTTATGCTGGAACCAAGTCATAACGACGAGCTACCCGTCATCCCAGGCAAACGCTACTTCACCATTGGTGAAGTCAGCGAGCTCTGTGCGGTAAAACCGCACGTGCTGCGCTATTGGGAGCAGGAGTTTCCTCAACTCAACCCCGTCAAACGCACCGGGAACCGTCGGTATTATCAGCGCCAGGATGTGCTGATGATCCGACAGATCCGCGCGTTGCTGTACGACCAAGGGTTCACCATCAGCGGCGCGCGCCAGCGTATGTCCGGTGATGAAGCCAAAGACGACACCACCCAATACAAACAAATGATCCGCCAGATGATTGCAGAACTTGAAGATGTGCTGGTAGTGCTGAAGAAGTGATTCAAGCTTTTAAAATACTTCCACATTTCAAAAGCTTGCGGTATATTCCGGATCGCTTCGTCAAGAAGCAAACCCAGTAACACGCCTAGTCGGGGCGTAGCGCAGTCCGGTAGCGCACTAGCATGGGGTGCTAGGGGTCGAGTGTTCGAATCACTCCGTCCCGACCATATATTTCAATGACTTAGCCCAACCTGAAAAGGTTGGGCTTTTTCATGCCCGAAAAAAAACCACATTGACCCCTGCAGAATTTTCGACCATTTCGTGATGTCGCCTCGTTGTAAGCGCGCGAGATATTTAGCACTGACAAGAATGCTTCTTGATAGCGAGTTTGGCAGGGCCTTTGGCGTTAAGCGTTCCCCCTCGCACCATCACGGAATACCTTGTTACAACCATTCGCCCTTGGGCATAGTCGGCATAGAACTTCGGCCTTTTGTTCTCCTCCAAATTCCAGGCGTGTTTTAAACCGTGAGCGCCTGCTGACAACCCACAGAGGTTCACACAATGAAAATGACACTACCCGCCCTGGTTTTGGGCGCCTTCATTTCGCAAGGAGCGATGGCCGCCGGAGATGGCACAGCCGCTCTTGGAGGCGGCGTTGGTGGTGCACTTGGCAATATCGTAGGTCAACAGCTCGGTGGCTCAACGGGCGCAGCGGTAGGCGCAGGTGTTGGTGGTGCCGCCGGCAGTGCTGTCGGCGCTCAACGAGGCAACAGAGCGGAAGCTGCGCTAGGTGGCGGTATTGGCTCAGCCGGCGGCTCGCTCATTGGTAATCGCCTCGGAGGCACAACTGGGTCGACTATCGGCGCCGGTGTAGGTGGTGCAGCAGGCGGCGCGCTGGGGAATAACCTGGCAGATGATGAGAACAGTCATCGATCGGATGGTAAGAAGCACAAAAGCAACAACAAGCATAAACACAAGAACAAGCATCGTTAGCCCCTGACGTTGTTACATTGAAGCCCGGCCCAGCGCCGGGCTTCTTGTATCTGCCATTTGTAGAGCTATCAACACGGGGACCTGCCCTCAACATCCGCCAGGGTGGCATGGGGAACAATACTGTCCGGAGTTATCGAGGTGTCAGACAGGTTTAAACCCCGATGTCATCACCCATAACCTTATCGACATCAATTCGAACGACGGCAGTATCCGCGTGAAGTCGCGCTGATCGACCCCGTTACTTCCGCCCACAGATGGGGCGCTTTCTGAGCCATTTGGTAGCAGCCTCCTACGTATGCTTTTCACTCAACTACCAACATTTTTCCGCGACTTCATCTGAATCAATCACTTGGCCATCGCCAGGTCAGTTGGCACACATCCTGCTTTTTTGTATTTATGGATAATTGGATACAAAAATTCAAAAGGTGCTGCCGATGCAATTTGCCCCCGCTTATGTTGACCGCCAGCCTCTCACCGCCGAGGAGGAGGCCTACAACTTCCTGCTCGACGCCATTTGCGGTGGTCGCTACCGCAAGGGCGACCGGCTGATTGCCGAAGACATCGCCAGCGAAATCGGCATGAGCCGCATGCCAGTGCGCGAAGCCTTCCGTCGTCTGGATGCCCAAGGCTTGGTAACCCTCAGGCCCAACCGGGGCGCCGTGGTCAGCGGCCTGGATATCGATGAATTGCACGAAGTGTTCGAGATGCGCAGTGCCCTCGAAGGCCTGGCGGTGCGCGTGGCAGTCGCACGCATCGGCGAACGCCAATTGGCCGCACTGGAGCGCCTGCTCGACGAGATGGACGATTACCGCGACGAAAGTGCCGCCTGGGTCAGCCGCCACCGCGCCTTCCACGAATACCTGTGCAGCCTCAGTGGCCGCCCGCGTTTGATGAAACAGATCTCGGCGCTGTACTCGCTGGTGGAAGCGCCCATGCGCCTGTGGCTGCAGCACGGCGAAAAAACCCTCAGCGCCCGCCAGGAACACGCGGTGATCCTCGATGCCATCCGTTCCGGTGACGCGGCCCGCGCCGAGGCGGTCGTGCGCGAGCACATCGAGGGGACCGTGCCAGCGCTGATCCAATTCCTGCAAGCCGAACAATAAGAAAGACCTGCTGTGTTTTGACTTTGAGTCCTGCCCCGTTAACCAACGAACTGGAGTGTCTGGTCATGCATAAACGCCGCGCCTTGCTGGTGGCTGTCTCCCTCGGCCTCTGTACCCAATGGGCCATTGCCGCGCCCCAGGTGCCGGAGCGCCTGAAGAGCGTCGATAAACTGGTGTATTGCTCGGGGATGGATTCGCCGCCCCTGGTGTCCTTCGATGAAGCGCAGAAACCGCGCGGACTCACCGTCGACCTCGGGCTCGAGATTGCCAAGCGCCTGGGCGACAAACAGCTGCAGTGGCGGGTGATTCCGTTCTCCGGCCTGGTGCCGGCGTTGCTTGCGCAGCAGTGTGACATGATCGTCGACCAGCTGTTCGACAAGCCCGAGCGGCGGCAGGTGATCGACATCGTCAACTACATGTATTCCAGCCAGTCGGTGGTGGTGCCCAAGGGCAATCCCAAAGGCATCAAGGCCCTGGATGACTTGTCCGGGCACAAGGTTGCGGTGCTCAACGGTTCCACCATCAAGACCCTGCTGGACGCGCAAAACGACAGCCTGACCAAGGCCGGCAAGCCGCCGATGAAGCTGGTGGTGTACAACACCGATACCGATGCCTTCCAGGCCCTGCGCATCAGCCAGGTCGACGCCTACGGCACCACCGTGGAAACCGCCGGTTACTACGCCGCGATGGCCCCGGACCTGTTCGAGGAAGGCGTGCCGGCCTTCAGCCGCATCCTCACCGGCCTGGGCATGCGCAAGGACGACCCGCAACTCACCGCCGCCGTGCAGCAAGTGATCAGTGACATGCGCAGCGATGGCAGCTATGTGGCGTTGCTGAACAAATGGCATGTCAGCAGTGACACTCTCGACTGAGGTTGCCCGCCATGAACTTCAATTGGGATGTGTTCTGGCAGTACCTGTTGCAGCCCAGCGGGGTGTACCTCACCGGGCTGTGGCTGACCTGCCTGATCGCGGTGTCAGCGATGTTGCTGGGCTGCGTGCTGGGCCTGGCGGCGGCGCTGTTGCGCCTGTCAAAGAACCCGCTGCTGCACCTGCCGGTGCGCTTTTACGTGTGGTTGATGCGCGGCACGCCGTTGCTGGTGCAGATCGTGTTTCTCTACACCGCGCTGGCGGCGGGCGGGATTTTCCGCTTTGAGGACATCGACCTGTTCGGCCTGGTCGTGCCCGGCAATATCCAGGCGGCGATCATCGCCCTGGGCCTCAACGAAGGCGCCTACATGGCCGAAATCATCCGCGCCGGCATCGGTGCGGTCGACAAGGGCCAATACGAAGCCGGGCGCTCCCTGGGCATGGGCTTTGCCAAGCTGATGCGGCGCATTGTGCTGCCCCAGGCGTTCCGCGTGATCGTGCCGCCGCTGGGCAACGAGTTCAACGTGATGCTCAAGAACACCACCCTGGTCAGCGTGATCGGCGTGCAGGAATTACTGCTCAGCACGCAGATGGTCACCTCGGCCACGTTCCGCGTGTTCGAGCTGTACCTGGTGGTGGCGATCTACTTCCTGATGCTCACCACGCTCTGGGGCTTCTTCCAGCGCTGGCTGGAGGCGCGTTTCGGCCAGTCCGACCGGCCTTCCGCGCCGCCACCGGCGTCCAGCCGCATGTTCGGGCGCAGCACCTTGAAACTGCTGAGGGGACGATAACCATGGCGCACCACAGTGAAGAACTGATCATCGAAGCGTTGGATATCCACAAGTCGTTCGGTACGCTGCAGATCCTCAAGGGGATTTCCCTGCAAGTACGGCGCGGTGAGGTGGTGGTGCTGATCGGCGCCTCGGGTTCGGGCAAGACCACCTTTATCCGCTGCATCAACCTGCTGGAAGACATCCAGGGCGGGCGTATCCGCGTCAACGGCCGCGCCATGGGTTATCGCGAGCGCAGCGACGGCAGCCTGGTGCGCGACTCGGAGCGTAACATTGCCCGCCAGCGCCGCGACATCGGCATGGTGTTCCAGCGCTTCAACCTGTTCCCGCATATGACCGCGCTGGAAAACATCATCGAAGCGCCGATCCAGGTACTCGGCACGCCACGCGCCGAAGCCTTGGAACAGGCCCGTGGATTACTGGCGCGGGTCGGTCTGGCGGACAAAGCCAACCACTACCCATCGATGCTCTCCGGCGGCCAGCAGCAACGGGTGGCCATCGCCCGTGCCCTGGCGATGAAACCCCAGGCCATGCTGTTCGACGAACCCACCAGTGCCCTCGACCCGGAAACCGTCGGCGAAGTGCTGCAGGTGATGAAGGAGCTGGCCGAGGAGGGCATGACCATGGTGGTGGTCACCCACGAAATGGGCTTCGCCCGTGAAGTGGCCGACCGCGTGGTGGTGCTCGACCAGGGCGAACTCATCGAACAAGGGCCGCCTGAGCAGATTTTCAGCCGCCCCAGCCATCCCCGTACCCGAGCTTTTCTCAGCCGCGTGTTATGACCTTTTGGAAGAGCCTCTGCCATGTTTGAATTTTCTGCTCATGAGTACCCTTATCCCTCGCAGCGCCAGAGCGTGTTTGCCCAGCGTGGCATGGTCGCGGCGTCCCAGCCCCTGGCCGCCCAGGCCGGTATCGAGGTCATGCAGAAGGGCGGTAACGCCATCGACGCTGCCATTGCCACGGCGGCCGCTTTGACGGTGGTGGAGCCCACCGGCTGCGGCCTCGGCGGCGATGCGTTTGCCCTGGTCTGGTGCAAGGGCCAGTTGCACGGTTTGAATGGTAACGGCCATGCGCCGGCTGCCTTGAGTGTCGAGGCGGTCAAGGCCGCCGGGCATGACCAAATGCCGCTGTATGGCTGGACGCCGGTTACGGTGCCGGGTTGCCCGTCGGCTTGGGCCGAGCTGTCCCAGCGTTTCGGCAAATTGCCGTTTGCCCAGTTGCTGCAACCGGCCATCCGCCTGGCGCGCGACGGTTTCCCGCTGTCGCCGGTAGTCGCCCATCAATGGCAACTCACCCTGGAAGAATTCGCGCCCCATCGTGACGGGGCGCTGGACGCCTGGTTCGACACCTTCCTGATCGACGGCCGCGCGCCACGGGCCGGGGAGATGTTTCGCAACCCGGCCCAGGCCCGTACCCTCGAAGAACTGGCGAACACCCGTTGCGAAAGCCTGTATCGCGGTGCCCTGGCCGAACGGTTGGACGCGCACTCCAAGGCCAGCGGCGGCTACCTGCGCGCCAGCGATCTCAAGGATTACCGCGCCGAGTGGGTGCAGCCGATCCACGTCAGTTACCGGGGCGTGGACGTGTGGGAAATCCCACCCAGCGGCCAGGGTTTGGTGGCGTTGATGGCGCTGAAAATCCTCGAAGGCTTCAGCTTCGATCACCGCGACAGCCAGCAGACCTGGCACCGCCAATTGGAGGCGATGAAACTCGCCTACAGCGACGGCCTGCACTACATCACCGACCCGCTGCACATGCGCGTAGCCGTCGCTGACCTGCTCAGCGATGACTACAGCCGCCGTCGCCGTGGACAAATCGGCGAGCAGGCCCAGGCGCCCAAACCCGGCGACCCTCACGCCAGCGGCACGGTGTACCTGGCCACGGCCGACGCCGAAGGCAATATGGTTTCGTTTATCCAGAGCAACTACCACGGCTTCGGCTCCGGCGTGGTGCTGCCCGACAGCGGCATCGCCCTGCAAAACCGTGGGCAGGAGTTCAGCCTCGACCCGACGCACGCCAACTGCCTGGCACCGGGCAAGAAAACCTTCCACACCATCATCCCCGGCTTTCTCACCAAGGACGGCCAGGCCCTCGGCCCGTTCGGCGTGATGGGCGGCTACATGCAGCCCCAGGGTCACGTGCAGATGGTGATGAACCTGGTGGATTTCGGCCTCAACCCGCAAGCGGCGCTGGATGCGCCACGCTGGCAATGGCTGGGTGACATGAAGGTCGGCATCGAACAGGGCGCGTCCCGCGACTTGGCCAACGCCTTGGCACGGCGCGGACATCAGGTGCAGATCGCCAGCGACCTCACTGACTACGGGCGCGGGCAGATCATCCTGCGCGACCCGGTCAGTGGTGTATTGTGCGGCGGCACCGAGCCGAGGGCGGATTCAACGATCGCAGTGTGGTAAGCAAAAAAAATTGGCGGAGCCTGTCCCATTTTTTCATCTCGCCTGTCATTCCAGGCAAGTGAACACTATTGAGAGCTTCCGCCAATGCCCGTCGTCCGCCCCTTGCTGAAACTGAGCCTGCTGCTGAGCCTCAGCGCCAGTCCGTTCTTCGCCGCCGTCAGCTACGCCGAAGACACCGCCACCCGCCGCAGCTACCAAGTGCCCGCCGGCAGCCTGAGTGCGGCGCTCACCCGCTTCGCCGGGTTGGCGGGCGTAAACCTGTCGGTGGACCCGGCCTTGGTCAGCGGGCGCAGTAGCAGCGGCTTGTCCGGCGAATATGGGGTAGAGGAGGGCTTTGCCCGCTTGCTGCAAGGCTCTGGCCTGCAACTGCAGTCGATGGGCGCGCAGGCCTACATGTTGATACCGGCGCCGGACGGCAGCAGCCTTGAGTTGGCCCCGACGTCGATCCTCGGCACCACCGGCCTGTATGACGGCGACACCTACGCCGGCGGCCAGGTAGCGCGCCGCACGGCCCAGGGCATGCTCGGCACGCGGGACTTCATGGAAACCCCGTTCAGCATCACCACCTACACCGCTGACGCGGTAAAGAACCAACAGGCCCGCACCCTAGGCGACCTGATCGCCGCCGACCCCTCGGTGCGCGCCACAAACCCGGCGGGTGGACGCTACGAGCAATTCACCATTCGCGGCTTCAGCCTGTTCAACAGTGACGTGGCCTACAACGGCCTGTATGGCGTGCTGCCGACCTACACCATCGACATGGAAATGGCCGACCGCGTCGACATCCTCAAGGGCCCGAGCCAGTTGATCAATGGCATCTCGCCGCGTGGCAGCGTGGGCGGCGGGATCAACGTGGTGCCCAAGCGCGCCACTGACAAGGACATCAACTCGTTTACCGGCAATTGGGCGTCCGACAGCCAGGCCGGCGGCGCGGTGGACATTGGCCGGCGCTTTGGCGAAGACAACCAGTTCGGCATCCGCTTCAACGGCGTGAAGCAGTCCGGCGACACCGAGTGGGATCACCAAAGCGTCGACCGCGAAATGGCCGTGCTGGGCCTGGATTTCCGTGGCGAACGCCTGCGCCTTTCCACCGACATCGGCCACACCGAGCGCGACACCGATGCACCGCAAGAGCGCGTACAGGTGGCGGCCGCAGCGCCGGTGCCCAGTGCCAATGACGTGCGCCGCAACTATGCGCAATCCTGGAGCAAGGCCCGCACCAACGACACGTTCGGCACGGTCAATGCCGAGTACGACCTCAGCGACAACGTGATGCTCTACGGCGGCGTGGGCGCGCGTAAAAGCAACCACGATTTCCTGCGTCACGCGGTATCCGTCAGCAATGCGGCCGGTGATTTCGCAGTGTCGCCTCGCGACTTCACGCGCGATGAAAACGTGCGCACCTACACCGCTGGCGTGCGCAACTGGTTCCACACCGGGCCGGTAAGCCATGAGGTCAACCTGGCCGCCAGTTACTTCGACATGGACTTCACCAACGGCGGCGCGCGTTATACGTCACCCTCGAGCAACCTCTACAATCCCGTGCAAACCCCGACGCCTTCACGGCCGACGCGGTTTGATCCCAAGGTCTATACCGAAAACAAATTTACCGGCGTCGCCTTGTCCGACACCTTGGGCTTTTTCGACGACCGTCTGCTGCTCACCCTCGGTGCACGCTGGCAGCGCGTGAAGGTCGATGACTGGAGCGACGGCGTCAAAGGCGCCACGGCCTACGACGAAGAAAAGGTTTCGCCGTCGGGCGGCATCCTGTTCAAGGCCACCGACAAACTGTCGCTGTACGCCAATTACATGGAAGGCCTGAGCCAGGGCAAGATCGCGCCGTCCACCTCGATCAACGAAGACCAGATCTTCCCGCCGTTCATCAGTCGCCAGGTGGAAGTGGGCGCCAAATACGACGCTGGCGCGTTCGCCGTGACCGCCGCGGTGTTCCGCATCAAGCAACCAGCCTATGAAACCAACGCCACCACGCGTGTATTCGGGCCTAACGGCAAGCGCGAGAACTCAGGCGTAGAACTGAGCGTGTTCGGCGAACCGCTCAAGGGCTTCCGCCTGCTTGGCGGGGTGATGTACATCGACAGTGAGCTGAAAGACACCACCAACGGCACCTGGGACGGCAACCGCGCCCCGGCCACGCCCAAGTACAACGTCAACCTGGGCGCTGAATGGGATGTGCCGGGCCTCGAAGGCCTGACCCTGACCAGCCGTGGGATCTATTCCAGCTCGCAGTACCTGGACCAGTCCAACGTCAAGGAAATCGACGCCTGGAACCGCCTCGACGTGGGGGCGCGCTACGGGTTCAAGGTGGACGATAAACACATCACCTTGCGGGCGAATGTGGAGAACGTCGCCGATAAGCGCTACTGGAGTTCGGCGGGTGCGTCGGACGATAGCGAGCCAGGCCTGACCTTGTCTACGCCGCGTACCTATCTGCTGTCGGCCACGGTCGACTTCTAACACGAGTCTTGTTGTGGGGACTGGCTTGTTGAGGTGAGCAGGCTGTTTGTAGTGACTTGGCTTGCTGTGGTGAGTGGCTTGTTGTGGTGAGCGGGCTTGCCCCGCGCTGGGCTGCGCAGCAGCCCCAACAAGAACACCACATCGTGTCAGGTAGAGCGAGGTGCCAGGTTTTGGGGCGGCTTCGCCACGCAGTGCGGGGCAAGCCCGCTCACCACAACAAGCCAGTTACCACAACAAACACACACTCGATTTCGGCGTTAATGAGAATGTTTTTTGATCACGCCGTCCCGATATGGAATAGTACCCGCCGTTTTCCCCGGCCTGTCTAGCTGGGGTGTTTTAACGCCGAGGTCCTTGTCATGCGAATGCTGCGCTCCATCCCCACCCTTGCCGCCTGCGTCCTGGCGTTGTCTTCAAGCCTGCTGAGCGCCGCCCCCATCGACCTCAACGACGGCCAGCACGCGGTGCATCTGCCCGATGTGCCCAAGCGTGTGGTGGTGCTGGAATTCTCTTTTCTCGACAGCCTGGCCGCCGTCGAGGTAACGCCCGTCGGCGCTGCCGATGATGGCGACGCCAATCGCGTGTTGCCCCGTGTGCGCCAGGCCATCGGCCAGTGGACGTCCGTGGGCTTGCGCTCGCAGCCGAGTATCGAGGAAATCGCCAGGCTCAAGCCCGACTTGATCGTCGCCGACCTCAACCGTCATCAGGCCTTGTACAGCGACCTGGCGAGCATCGCGCCGACCCTGTTGTTGCCGTCACGCGGCGAGGATTACCAGGGCAGCCTGAAATCCGCCGAGCTGATCGGCAAGGCGCTGGGCAAGAACGCGCAGATGGAAGCGCGGATCCAGAAGAACCGCGAGAACCTCAAGGCCATCGCGCAACAGATTCCGGCCGGCGCCAGCGTGTTGTTTGGCGTCGCCCGTGAAGACAGTTTCTCCGTGCACGGCCCGGACTCCTACGCCGGCAGCGTGCTCGAAGCCATTGGCCTGAAAGTCCCCTCGGTACGCGCCAATGCGGCGCCCACCGAGTTTGTCAGCCTGGAGCAACTGCTCGCCCTCGACCCTGGTTGGTTGTTGGTCGGTCATTACCGTCGCCCCAGCATCGTCGACAACTGGAGCAAGCAGCCGCTGTGGCAAGTGTTGGGGGCGGTGCGTAATAAACAGGTTGCGGAAGTGGACGGCGACAGCTGGGCACGCAATCGCGGTGTGCTGGCGTCGGAGCAGATCGCCGAGGATGCGCTGGCGATTCTCAAGGGCGGTAAAGCCGTATTCAGCCAATAAGCATGGGGCGAAGTTTCGCGGCGGCCGGCATTGTGCTGCTGGGTGGTGGGTTGTTCTGGCTGTCGCTGTACAGTTGGTCACCGTTCACGATCACGGCGGCGGATGCGTGGAATGGCCTGGTTCACCAAGGCAGCGTGGGCGGCAATATGGCCTACATCGTCGCCCAGTTGCGCGTGCCACGGGCGCTGTGTGCCGCGTTGGTCGGCGCTTGCCTGGGGCTGGCCGGTGCGTTGATGCAGGGCATTACCCGCAACCGCCTGGCCTCGCCGTCCTTGTTTGGTGTGACGGCGGGTGCGGCGTTGGGGCTGGCGTTGTTTTCCACTGGATTGGTCGCGCCGCCGTTTGCCGGTGGTGCCTTGTTGATGACCTGCCTGGGTGGCGCCCTGGCCTGGATCACGGTGTTCAGCCTCGGCGGCGCCTGGTCGCCGACCACCGCCCAGGGACGCCTGGTATTGGCCGGCGTGGCCGTGGCTGCGTTGTGCGCGGCATTGACCCGGCTCACCGTGATTCTGGTCGAGGCCCAGGCGCAAAGCGTGCTCAACTGGTTGGCCGGTTCCCTGGCCAATGTCGGCGCTGCCCAGGTGCAACTGCTGTGGCCGTGCACCTTGATCGGCGGCCTGTGGGCGCTGTGGTGCGCGCCGCGTTTGAACCTGATCAACCTCGGCGAAGACGCCGCACGCTCCCTGGGCGTGGGCATTGCTAGCCTGCGTTTGCAGGTATTCATCGCCAGCCTTTTGCTGGTGGGGGCGAGCGTCTGCGCGGTGGGGCCGATCGGGTTTGTCGGGTTGATCGCGCCGAATATCCTTCGCCAGTTCCTCGGTAATGACTACCGCTGGCTGATCCCGCTGAGCGCCGCGTTGGGTGCGGTGATCGTGCTGGGCGCCGACTTGCTCAGCCGCGCTGTGGCGTTTCCGGTGGAGACCCCGGCGGGTGTGGTCACCGCGCTGATTGGCGCGCCGTTCTTCCTTTTTCTTGCCAGGCGCGCCCTATGACCCGGCCTCCCTTGCGCTTATGGCTGCTGCTCGGCCTGTTGCTGCTGGCGACGTCGATCAGCCTCAGCGCCGGCACTGTGTGGCTCACCCCAGACACTGTGCTGGACCGCCTGCTGGCCCACGACGCCCTCGACTTCGAAGTCTGGAACCACCGCCTGCCCCGCAGCCTGATCGCGATTCTCGCAGGTGCAGCCTTCGGCCTGGCCGGGGCGATTGTGCAGGGTGTGATCCGCAACCCGCTGGCCTCACCGGAAATCCTCGGTGTGACCCAAGGCGCCGGGCTGGCGCTGACCGTGGCGATCATCAGTTGGCCGCATTTGCCGATGGTGTGGCTGCCGCTGGTGGCTTGTCTGGGCGGGGCCGGCGGGGCGTTGTTGCTGGCGCTGTACAACACAGGGGTGAGTTTTTCCGGGGTGCGTTTTGCGCTCTCCGGGGTGGCGATTGCGGTGACTTTGTCCAGTGTTACCGAATTTCTGATCCTGTCCCATCCGCTGGATATCAACACCGCCTTGCTCGCCCTCACCGGCAGCCTATGGAGCCGCAACTGGCACCATGTGGCGCTGGTGTTGCCGTTCCTGGTGTTGATCCCGGTGGGGCTGTGCCTGGCCAAGCCGCTGAACCTGATCGCCCTCGGCGATGAAGCGGCCCATAGCCTCGGCACGCCACTCAGTCGCACACGCTGGTTGGCGATGGCCTGCGCGGTGCTGCTGACCAGCCTGGGCGTGGGGGTGATCGGGCCGATCGGTTTTATCGGCCTGGTCGCGCCGCACATGGCGCGGCGGTTGGTGGGCGGGCATCACCAGTACCTGCTGCCGGCGGCGATGCTGATCGGTGCGTTGCTGCTGGTGCTGGCCGACACGTTGGGGCGCACGTTGATCGCGCCCAGCGAAATCCCCGCCGGGGTGCTCACGGCGGTGATTGGCGCGCCGTATTTTCTTTGGTTGCTGGCACGGTTCAAGGGCTGATCACATGAGTATTCTTCACGCACGGCAGCTCGACATTGGCTACGGCACCACGCGCATCGTGCAAGGCCTGTCCTTTGCGCCGCCGACCGGGAAGGTCACCGCCTTGATCGGTCCCAATGGCTGCGGCAAGTCGACCTTGCTCAAGGCCTTCGCGCGCATCCTCAAGCCGACCCAGGGCGAGTTGACCCTGGATGGCCAGGCCTACGCCAGCCTGTCCGCCCGCGAGTTGGCGCGGCAGATCGCGTTCTTGCCGCAGGTGCTGCCGGTGCCGGAAGGTGTCAGCGTGCGTCAGTTGGTCGCCTATGGCCGCAGCCCGCATAACTCGCTGTGGGGACGCTTGAGCGGCAGTGATCAATCCCACGTGACCCAAGCCATGCAGCGCCTGGAACTGGACGTGTTGGCTGACCGCGCATTGGCCGATCTGTCCGGCGGCCAGCGCCAACGTGCTTGGCTGGCGATGGTGTTGGCGCAGAATGCGCCGGTGGTGTTGCTGGATGAACCCACCACCTACCTCGACATCAGCCATCAAGTCGAACTCATGGACTTGATGGGCGAATTGGCCGCTGAAGGCAAGACCGTGATCACGGTGTTGCACGACATCAACCAGGCCTGCCGCTACGCCGACCATTTGGTGGTGATGCACGGCGGCAAGTTGGTGGCTGATGGTGCGCCGGGGCAAGTGATCAATGCCGAGTTGATGCGGCAGGTGTTTGATGTGCAGGTGCAGATCATCAATGAGCCGGTGTCTGGCGCGCCGATGTGCGTAGTGGAAAAAAGCACCCGTTGTCACGCCTGACGCGGTTCAAATGTGGGAGCTGGCTTGCCTGCGATAGCGGTGTGTCAGTCACCCCATGCATCGACTGACACGGCCTCATCGCAGGCAAGCCAGCTCCCACATTCTTGACCTCAGTTGCCTGCAGATCTCCATACGACTTTGCTGACGTCAATTGCCTTGGGCAACAACCGATTCTGATAAAACAAATCTGCCGTGGCTTGCTGTGCCTGGATGATCTTCTCGTTAATCGGCAAAATCGGCGAAGGCGGGCGGTTGTCCATGTACCGTGCGATCACCTCAGCGGGCAGGCCCATGAATTCGGTCAACACCTTGAGGCTGTCTTCACGCTGGCTGCGGGTGAGCGCTTCGGCAGCGCTGAGCTCATCTAGCAGGTCATGTACAAACACGCCATTGGCCTTCGCATAGTCGCGCCGCGCGGTATACACCGGCCCCGACAAACCCAGGCCTTCGCCATTGGCCAGCACATGGCTGGGGCTTTGGCTCAATGCCAAGGATGAATAGGGCTCCCAGATGGCCCAGGCATCCACGCTGCCTTGTTCGAACGCCGCGCGCGCGTCGGCAGGTGGCAGGTACACCGGCTGGATATCCTTGTAGCTCAGCCCGGCCTTGTTCAGGGCGCGCAGGATCAGGTTGTGGGAACTGGAACCCTTCTGGAAGGCGACTTTCTTGCCCTTCAGGTCCGCCACTGAATGCCGCGGGCTGTCGTTGCGCACCAGGATGGTTTCGGCGCTGGGCTTGGGCGGTTCGGCGCCGATGTAGACCAGGTCCGCGCCCGCCGCTTGGGCGAACAGCGGCGGGATGTCGCCGGTCGAGCCCACGTCCAGTGCGCCTACGTTCAATGCTTCAAGCATCTGCGGGCCGGCGGGGAATTCGATCCACTTCACTTCGGTGTGCGGGAAGCGTTTTTCCAGCAGGCTATGTTCCTTGGCGAGCACCAGGGCGATGGAGCCTTTCTGGTAGCCGATGCGCAGGGTCGCGGGGTCGGCCGCCAGTACGGTTTGAGTGACGGCCAGCAGGGCCAGTAACAGCGCTGGAATCTTCATGCATCATCCTTTTTGAAGCGGTTTTCGGGGCGCGCCAACCCGAGGTTTTCACGCAAGGTAGTGCCAGTGTATTCATTGCGAAACAGGCCGCGCCGTTGCAGCTCCGGCACGACCCCTTGGGCGAAATCCTCCAGCCCGCCCGGCAGGTGCGGCACCAGGATGTTGAAGCCATCGGCGGCGCCGTTTTCGAACCAGCGTTGCAGCTCATCGGCGATCTGCGCGGGCGTGCCGATCAGGCTGTAATGCCCGCGACCACCCGCGATCCGTCGGCCCAGCTGGCCGAGGGTCAGTTGTTCGCGGTGGGCCAGGTCACTCAGCAATTGTTGACGGCTGCGCTGCCCGCTGTCGGTCAACGGCAATTGCGGCAACGGCCCGTCCAATGGATAGCCGGACAAGTCGAAATTACCCAGCATGCGGCCCAACAGGGCGACGCCCACTTCGGGTTCCACCAATTCCTGGAACGCTTCGAACTTAGCCTGGGCCTCGGCCTCGGTTTGCCCGACCACCACAAACACCCCCGGCATGATTTTCAGCGAGTCCGGCTCACGCCCGTATGGCTCAAGCCGCCCTTTGAGATCCGCATAAAACGCCTGCGCATTTTCCAGCGACGTTTGCGCGGTAAACACCACTTCTGCCGTTTGCGCCGCCAGTTCACGGCCGGTTTCCGATGATCCCGCCTGCACGATCACCGGGTGGCCCTGCGGCGAGCGCGCCACGTTCAGCGGGCCCTTGACGCGGAAATGTTCACCGACATGGTCCAGCACATGCCGTTTCGCCGGGTCGTAGTAGTTGCCGCTGGCCTTGTCCCGCACGAAGGCATCGTCCTCCCAGCTGTCCCACAACCCGGTCACGACGTGATGAAACTCCCTGGCGCGGCTGTAGCGCTCGGCGTGGCCGAGGTGTTCATCGCGGCCGAAATTCTGCGCTTCGGCAGCGGCGTCCGAGGTGACCAGGTTCCAGCCTGCACGGCCTCCGGACAGGTGATCCAGCGAGGCGAATGTGCGCGCCACGTGGTAGGGCTCGTTATAGGTGGTGGTCGCCGTGGCGATCAGGCCGATGTGGTCCGTCACCGCACTCAACGCCGAAAGCAGAGTCAGCGGTTCGAAGTGATCTGAACGCGCCATATGGCTGGCGATTTCACCCGTGGCTGCCGCAATGCTATCGGCCACGAACAGCGCATCGAACTTGGCCGCTTCAGCCACCCGCGCCAGGTGCTTGTACTGGGCAAAATCCAGCCCGGCATTTGCCGGCACGTCCGGGTGGCGCCAGGCGGCGACGTGGTGCCCGGTGGCCATGAGGAAGGCGCCGAGTTTCAGTTGACGGCTCATGCTTAGAAATCCTTGCGCAGTTGCACGCCGAAGTAACGTTCGTCGTCACGGGGCACGGCGCGGTAGATGTAGTTGCCGCCGCTGGCCAGCAGCGGTGAGTAGGATTTGTCGGCGAGGTTCTTCGCCAGGAATGCGACGCGCCAGCCATTGCTGTAGTCGGCCAGGGCCACGCTGGCGTTCCAGATGCCGTAGGCACCTTGTTTGGTGTCAAGGTTCTGGCTGATGTCGTACTGCACTTCGCTCTGCCAGCTGTAGTCGGTGCCCAGTTCGATGTCCAGGCCATTATCCAGCGGGATGCTGTAGTCGGCGCGCACGTAGCTTTTCCAGTCCGGGCTGAAAGGCAGCGGCTTGCCATTCACGTTGCAGGTCGCGGCGGCACCGGCCGGGCAGGCGAATTCGTCGATGCGCGCGCGGGTGTAGGCCAGGGCCCCGGACAGCTTGAGTTGCTGGGTGGCCTGCAAGGCGTAATCCAGCTCGACGCCTTCGGTGCTGACGCTGCCGGCGTTGATCAGGCGCGTCACCACTTGCCCGGCGACGGTGTCGAAAAAGTTGGCCTGGTAGTTGTCGTAATCGCTGTGGAACACCGCCAGGTTGGTGGTCAGGCGGTTGTTCCAGGCGGTGGCCTTGATCCCGGCTTCCCAGGTGTTGGAGGTTTCCGGCTTGAGCGCGTCGGTGTCACGCGGCTGCATATTGAAGAACACGTTGTAGGCCGGGCCTTTGTAGCCGCGCGAATAGGTCAGGTAGCTGGTGACGCTATCGCTGATGTCGTACTGCACGCCCAGGCGACCGGACCAACCGTCTTCGTCCACGGAACCGGAACTGGACGTGGCCGGCTGAATCCCACTGACCGTGGTGGCCGAAGTGGAGGTGCGGCGGTGATCGTATTTCAGGTCATCGTGGGTGTAGCGCAGGCCGGCGATGCCACGAAACCGCGAGGTGAAGTTCAGCGTGGTCTCGCCGAACACGGCGTAGCTGTCGTTGGTGGTGCTGTAGTCGGCGATGCCGCGGTCGGTACGCGTGGTGGTGGTGAGGGCGCGCTGATAGGTTTCTTCATCCTTGCCGTGCATGTAGAACAGGCCGCCGACATATTCCAGGAACTCACCCTTAGGTGAGGCCAGGCGCAGTTCCTGGGAGTATTGGTTGAACTCAAGCTGGCCTTTGTCGGCGGTACCGGGAAACACGGCGGTCACCGTGCCAAGGCGGTCGCCGTCCTGGTATTGGGTGTTGTCCCAACCGCGCCAGGCGGTGATCGACGTCAGGGTGTACTCGCCGAGGTTCCAGTCCAACTGGGCGGACAGGCCCTTGTTGGTGTCTTCCACATGGCTGCGGGTATCGGTGTTGATGTCGCGGTTGTCGCTGGAGGCCCGCACCGGGCTCAGCGCGTTGGCGAACGCCGGGGTCAGGGACTTGCTGACCACGCCGTTCGGCGCGTCGTCGTGGGACTGCATGTAGTCGGCGATCAGGGTCAGTTTCAGGTCGTCGTTGGGGGTGAATTCCAACTTGCCGCGAATGCCCTTGTGGTTGTAGCCGTTGACCTCCTGGCCATTGTGCTGGTTGTCGACATTACCGTCGTAGCTGCCGAACAGCGTACTGATCGAACCCTTGAGTACATCCGGCACCAGGCTGCCGCCGATGCCGAAACGGGTGCGGCTCTCGTTGCCGCTGTAGTACGACTGGTCGATATAGCCATGAGTCTCGGCGGTGGGCGCCTTGCTGGTGATGTTCAGCACACCGGCCGAGGCGTTTTTGCCGAACAGCGTGCCTTGGGGGCCGCGCAGCACCTCGATGCGTTCCAGGTCGAGCAGGTCAAGGGTGGCCTGGCCGGGGCGGGCGTAGACCACGCCGTCGATCACCGTGGCCACCGTCGGCTCGACGCCGGGGGAGGTGGAAATGGTGCCCACGCCGCGCACGAACAGCGAGGTGTCCTTGTTCGAGGCGCCGGTGCGGAAGTTCAGCGACGGTACCTGCTGCGCGATGCTCGCCACGCCGTTGCGGTTGTCGCGCTCCAGCTGTTCGCCATCGAGGACCGAGACGGCCACCGGGACTTTTTGCAGTGATTCTTCGCGGCGGGTGGCGGTGACGGTCACGGATTTGAGTGTCGGCTCCTGCGCGTCGGCCGCAAAGGCACCGGGGGCGGGCAGGGCGGTCAACCCGGCCAGTATCAGGAAAGTGCTGCGTTGGAAGGTGTGCATGCTGTGCCCGCTCGAAAAGATTGCCCTGAACCGCTGCGGTTCTTGCGACCGTCAGCGCCTGTGAAATGTCTTTGGCATTCGCTCGAGCGAGTAGCAGACAACGCGCTTTGTTAGCGCTAACATCGGCATTATTGGTAGGTCTGGTTTAGAACGTCAAATACTGAAAAATTAGTCCTATATTCTTTTTGGTTTTTAACAGGATTATCCCTTGAGCGAAGACAAACCGCGCAAACGCCGTGGCGCCGGGCGTGTCACCTTGAATACCGTGGCCCGCCAGGCCGGGGTGTCGGCGATTACCGTGTCGCGTTACTTCAACCAGCCGGAACAGGTGTCACCCGAACGCCGCGAGCGCATCGCCGAGGTGGTGGCCGAGCTGGGTTACGTGCCCAACCTGGTGGCCGGCGGGCTGGCGTCGGCGCGTGGGCGCATCGTGGCGATGGTGATCCCGAACATCTCGGGGCCGATCTTTGCCAATACCATCCAGGGCTTCAGCGACACCCTCAGCCGGCATGGCTATCAACTGTTGTTGGCGTCGAGTTACTTCAGCGCCGAGCAGGAAGAGAGCGCGGTGCGTGCGTTCCTTGGCTGGTCGCCGGCGGCGCTGGTGCTGACCAGCCGCTTCCACAGCGCGGCGACTGAAAAGATGATCGCCGACGCGGATATTCCGGTGGTAGAAACCTGGGACTACGTGCCCGAGCGCGCGCCCTTGCAGATCGGGTTTTCCCACTACGAAGTGGGCGTCACCGCTGCGCGTTATCTGCATGGGCAGGGTTATCGGCGCATTGCTTTCGTGCAGAACAGCGCAGCCGGTGACTTCAGCGCCATGGAGCGGGGTGAGGGCTTCGCCGCGACCTTGATCGCGTTGGGTGTGCAGCCCTGGGTCTTCGCTCCCGACGCGGATCGCGCGCCTTTCGACGCCGGCAAACAGGCGATGGAAGCGCTGATGAGTCACGCGACGCCGCCGGATGCGATATTTTTCGCCAATGACAACCTGGCGGCCGGTGGTCTGCTGGCTGGGCAGCGGGCCGGGCTGAAGATCCCCGAGAAGTGCGCGGTGCTCGGTTTCGGCGATTACCCGTTCGCCGAAATGCTGTTGCCGAGCCTGAGTACGATCAAGCCGCCCGCATTGGAAATAGGTGTGTTGGCCGCTACCCGCGTCCTTGAAAGTTTGGGTGTGCTGCCTGTAGAAGATGAAGTAACGCGTTTGAATTTATTGGAATGCCGTTTGATTGCGCGTGAAAGCGCCTAAGTGGCTAATTGCAACTAGTGGGATGATGGCTATTAGCTGCTAAGGCTCTGGCGCAAGGTTCTTGGCGATTATGTTTATTTTATTCCCCTGTTTCAGGAACTAGGTCTATAACTTCCAGTCGATAACCCCGGCTTACTTTTCCCTGGGTTATGGCTAACTAATGGCATGTTTCCGTAGTTTCAAATAGCCATACTTTCTCGTAACACTAGATACCTGAACATTATGTCGTCAGCGCCTATCGATGCCTGCCAGATGCAGATCCCGCACACCGAGCAGGTGTGTGCGTGGCTGATGCAGCATGCCGGGCTGAAAACCGTGGACCTGGAGCGCGCCCGACGCCTGTCCACGGACGATCTGTTGAGTCTGCTGACGCGTCTGGGCCTGGTCTCCGAAGTTGAATTGGCCCGTGCCTGGGCGGCGTTGCTCGACGCGCCGCTGTTGCTGGCCGACGCCGCGCCGCCGCTGCTCGATCCCTTGCCTGCACTGACCGAACGCTTCATGCGTCACTACCAAGTGGTGCCCATGGGCTGGCACCAGAACGGCCTGCGGGTGCTGGCCGCCAATCCGGCACAACGGTATCCGTTCCAGGCCCTGGCCTATGCGTGCCAGGTGCCGGTGTGGCTGGCGATCGGCCCGCGCAATGAAGTCGACACGTTGATCGAGCGATACTACGGCCAAGGCCGCTCGGCCATGGGCACCCTGATCGAGAACCTCGATGAGCAGGGCGGCGCCCAGGAAGATATCGAACACCTCAAGGACATGGCCTCCGAAGCGCCGGTGATCCGGCTGGTGAACTTGATTCTGCAACGCGCCGTGGAGCAGCGCGCCTCGGATATTCATATCGAACCCTTCGAGAACCAACTCAAGGTACGCTATCGCATCGACGGCGTACTGCACGATGCCGAAGCGCCGCCGGTCAGTTCGTCGGCGGCGGTGATCTCGCGGGTGAAGATCATGGCGCGGCTGGACATCGCCGAACGTCGGCTACCCCAGGACGGGCGCATCATGCTGCGCATCCAGGGCAAGGAGCTCGACCTGCGGGTGTCCACGGTGCCCACCAGTTTCGGCGAGTCGGTGGTGCTGCGCCTGCTGGACCGGCAAACCGTGCAGTTCGACTTCCCGAGCCTGGGGTTCGACGGCCAGCGCCTGACCGCTTTCCTCGACCTGCTCGAGCGGCCTCACGGCATCCTGCTGGTCACCGGGCCCACCGGTTCCGGCAAGACCACCACGCTCTACACCGCCCTGTCGCGGCTCAACACCGCCGAGCGCAAGATCATCACCGTGGAAGACCCGGTGGAGTACCAGCTCGAAGGCATCAACCAGATCCAGGTCAAGCCCGCCATCGGCCTGGACTTCGCCGGGGCACTGCGTTCCATCGTGCGCCAGGACCCGGACGTGATCATGATCGGCGAGATCCGCGACCTGGAAACCTGCCGCATCGCCATTCAATCGTCGCTGACCGGGCACCTCGTCCTTTCCACCCTGCACACCAACAGCGCCGCGGCAAGTATCACGCGGCTGCTGGACATGGGCGTGGAAAGCTACCTGATCGCCTCGACCGTCAGCGGCATTCTCGCCCAGCGCCTGGTGCGGCGCTTGGACCCGGCCAGCCGCGTGGCCTTTGAAGCGCCGTCGGAACTGATCGCAGAACATGGCCTGGATCGTCTGACCGAGCAGCGTCCGATCCTGCTCTATCGCGGGGACTATCACGGTCGCAGTGCGCTCACTGAGCTGCTGGTGATGAACGATGAGCTGCGCAGCCTGCTGATGCGTCACGCCGATGCCGCTACGCTGGAACAGGCCGCACGCCGCGCCGGTTTGCGCACCCTGTATGAAGAAGGGCTGCGCCAGGCCTTGGCCGGTATTACCTCGTTGGAAGAAGTGCTGCGCGTCACCCGTGGGGACAGCGCGTGAGCCTGTTCAAGTTCCGCGCCTTGGACAACCAGGGCATGCCGCAGAACGGTACGCTGGAAGCCACGGATCAAGTTGCCGCCGTCGCCGCCTTGCACAAGCGCGGCCTGTTGCTGTTGCAGATTGAAGCAGCCGGCAGACCCCTGCTGCGCAACCCACGTGGGCAGTTGAAGGGCACGGCGTTGGTGAGTTTTACCCAGCAGTTGGCGACGCTGTTGGGGGCCGGCCAGCCTCTGGAACGCTCGTTGACCCTGTTGCTCAAGCAACCCGGCCCCGCTCAGGTGCGCGCGCTGATCGAGCGCATCCGCGATCACGTCAAGGCCGGCAAACCACTGTCCGCCGCGTTGGAACACGAGGGCGACAGCTTCTCACCGTTGTACCTGAGCATGGTGCGTGCCGGTGAGGCCGGTGGCGCGCTGGAAAGTACCCTGCGTCAGCTCAGCGATTACCTGGAACGCAGCGAGCGGCTGCGCGGCGAGGTGATCAATGCGCTGATCTATCCGGCCTTTCTGGTGGTGGGCGTGCTGGGTTCCCTGGCGTTGTTGCTGGCGTATGTGGTGCCGCAGTTCGTGCCGATCTTCCAGGACCTGGGCGTGCCGATTCCGTTGATTACCGAGGTGATTCTGGCCTTGGGTGAGTTCCTGGGCAGCTATGGCCTGGTGGTGTTGGCCGGGCTGATCGTCAGCGGTGGCTGCTGGGCCGTACGCCTGCGCAATCCGGCATTTCGAGAACAATACGATCGACGCCTGCTCGGCATTCGCGTGATCGGCCCGTTGTTGCAACGGGTCGAAGCGGCACGCCTGACGCGCACCCTCGGCACGCTGCTCAACAATGGCGTGGCGTTGCTGCAAGCCTTGGTGATTGCGCGGCACGTCTGCACCAACCGCGCGTTGCGGGCTCAAGTGGGCCATGCGACGGAATCGGTAAAAGGCGGCGGTACTCTCGCCAGCGCGTTCGGCAGCCAGCCGCTGTTGCCCGAGCTGGCCCTGCAAATGATTGACGTCGGTGAACAGGCCGGCGAACTCGACAGCATGTTGCTCAAGGTCGCCGACATCTTCGACGTCGAAGCCAAGCGCGGCATCGACCGCCTGCTTGCCGCACTGGTGCCGTCCCTGACCGTGGTCATGGCGGTGCTGGTGGCGGTGATCATGTTGGCGATCATGCTGCCGCTGATGAGCCTGACCAGCAATATATGAAGGAGCTTGACCCATGAGAAAACCACGCCGCCAAAGCGGTTTCACCCTGTTGGAGATGCTCGCGGTGATCGTGTTGCTGGGTATTGTTGCCACCATCGTCGTGCGCCAGGTCGGCGGCAATGTCGACAAGGGCAAGTACGGCGCGGGCAAGGCGCAGCTGGCCAGCCTGAGCATGAAGATCGACAGCTACGCCCTCGACGTCGGCGCGCCGCCCACCAGCCTGCAACAGTTGGTGGACAGGCCCGGCGGTTATGCCAAGCCTTCTGACCTCAAGGACCCGTTCGGGCATGCCTTTGGCTATCGTTTTCCCGGCGAGCACGGGGCCTTCGACCTGATCTTTTACGGTCAGGATGGCCAGCCGGGCGGCGAAGGTTATAGCGCCGACCTGGGCAATTGGGAATAACGCGGCCATGGTCCAGCGCGGCTTTACCCTGCTGGAGATGCTAGTGGTGATCCTGTTGATCAGCCTCGCCGCCAGCTTGCTGGGGCTGGGCGTGCGCCAGGGCCTGCAGGCGGCAAAAGAGCGCCGCGCGGTGGGGCAGGTGGTGGAAGCGCTGCGCACCACGCGGGCGGGGGCGATAGTCAGCGGGCAGGCGGCACGGACTTCATTCGATATGCAAGACCGTACGTTCCAGGCGCCGGGACGTGCGCTGCAACGGTGGCCGTCCGAGCTGCAAGTGACACTGCACACCGCCGAGCAGGTGGGCCCCTCCGTCGAGTTCTATCCCGACGGTAGCTCCACGGGCGGCAATCTTCTATTGGCGAATGGCACCCGGCGTTGGCGCATCGATATCGGCTGGCTCACCGGCAGCGTGCAATCCAAGGCGCTGCCATGAAGCACCAGGCCGGGTTCACGCTGCTGGAAATGCTCGCCGCGCTGACACTGATGGCGGTGTGCAGCACGGTGCTGCTGGTTGCGTTCGGCCAGAGCGCGCGCTCGTTATCCCAGGTGGCCCACAGTGATCGGCTTACCCAGGCGGCGCTGACGATTTTCGATCAGGAGGCAGCGGGACGATTGAGTAACGGCGTCAGCCAAGGCGAGCTCGACGGTATTCACTGGCAACTGATCAGCACCCGGCAACAGACGCATGTGTTTCGCCTCGACCTGACGCTCAGCGAAGGCCCGCACCAGGCCCGTTTCAGCACCTTGAAGGCGCGCCTGTGAAGCGCCGCGAGCAGGGCTTTACCTTGCTGGAAATCCTCGTAGTGCTCAGTTTGTTGGGCGTTTTGCTGGTGCTGGTTGGGGGCGCATTGCTGGGTGCCAATCGTGCCGTGTCCAAGGCCCAGGCGTATACCGTGAGCCTGGATGAAGTGCGCGCCGCTCAACAGTTTTTACGCACGGCGATCAGCGAGGCGTTGCCGCTGGCGGTGGGCGAGGGCGATGGTTTTTTTGTTGGCACGGCGCAGCGGCTGGAGTTTGTCTCGACCTTGCCCGGTGTGCTCGGTGGTGGGATCCACCGGTTCAGCCTGCAACGGGTCGAACAGGATTTGCAGGTCGGCTTTTCTCAGCGTGAACCGCAGGTGCTGCTGAGAAACATCGAAGGGTTGCAGTTCAGCTATCGCGGCGTGTCACCGCTGGGTCAACCCACCGGCTGGGTCAGTGAATGGCCATGGCCCAAACGCCTGCCTGCGGCCGTGCGCATCGCCGCCAGCGTCGACGGCCCGGTGACCTGGGTCACCCAGGTGATTGCTTTGCGCTTGAACCTGTCCAGCGGGAGCGTGGAAGAGTGAGGCGCCAACGCGGTGCGGCCCTGCTGTTGGTGCTGTGGGTGCTTGCCTTGCTCAGCGTGTTGCTCGGCGGCCTGGCCGGCTGGGTGCAGTTGGAAAGCCGACAGGCCCTGTGGCTGCGCCAGCACACACAAACCGTGCTGGCCGCCGAAGCCGGTATCGCCCTGGTCATGGCTGACCGGCGCTGGGTGGCCGAGGGCCGCGAGATTCCTTTGGTGTTTGATGACGCCCAGTTGCACGTCAGCCTGCGCAGCGAGCGCGGCAAGCTTTACCTGATCAACGCCGAGGCACAGGATTTCACGCGCCTGGCCCTGGCCTGCGGCGCCACCCCAGCCCAGGCGACGCAACTGTCCAAGGCCCTCGACGCGCGCCGCCGACAAGGCCTGGCGCCGTTCCGGGTGCTGGAAGAAGTGCGCCAACTGCCCGGCATGACCCAACTCCTCTACAGCCAATTGCTGCCCGAGATCACCCTGTGGAGCGACCTGGACCGCCCCGATCCCGCCTTCGCCAGCCCGCTGATGCGCAAGGCGCTGAACCTGCCGCGCCAGAACGCCGAAGGTGCCGATCCGGGAGAAGTGCTGGTCGTCGACAGCCGCGCCGAGCGCCCTGGCGGTTATCAGGCGCGGCTGCAAGTCACTGTTTTATTGAGCCCATCGGAGGACAGCGCACAACCCTACCGGGTGCTGCGTTGGCAAGAATGAATCGACTGGAACCCATTGCCCGACACTGGCGCGGCAGCCTGTTGCAACAGGGTTGGCGCTTGTGGCTCGCGGAGTTGCGCGCTTGTGTGCCGAGTTGGTTGGCACGGCCAGAACCGCCGGAGCAGATCCACCACTGGCCGTTAGCGGCGCCAGCCACGTCGGACAGCGCGCGCCAGGTGCTGATGCTTGGCGCGGATGCCGTGCTGCTGCAGCGCGTGCAACTGCCTTTGGCCGCCGGACGCAACCTCAACGCGGTGGTCGGTTATGAGCTGGACCGCTACACCCCGTTCGAGGCCGACCAACTCTACTTCGTCGCGCGTCAGGAACGGCGTACGTCCACCCACCTTGAGGTCACGCTGGTAGCGATCCTGCGCGAACGCCTGGACCAGATTCTCAGCGACTGCACCGCCCTAGGCCTGCATCCCCATCGCGTGGATGCGGCCAACCTCGGCATCGACCTGCTGCCCCCGCCGCTGCGCCCGCGCCAACGCCCGCCGGGCATGGGTTTGCAACGCAGCCTGCCGTGGTTGTGCGGGGCCTTGCTGATCGCAGCGATGCTGCTGTGGCTCAACGACCGCCAACGCGTCATCGACGCCATGCACGCCAGTGTGCAGCAACAGAAAGCCGAGGTCGCCGAGGTGCATGCCCTGCGCCAGCAACTGCTCAATACCCGGGGCGCGGCGCAGTACCTTACCCGACGCAAACTGGCGCAACCGCCCCTCGCCGCGCTGCTCAACGACCTGACCACCTGCCTGCCCGCCGACACTTGGCTGGATCAATTGGACGTGAAGGACGGCGAGATTTCCTTCTCCGGTCAAAGCGCCAAGGCCAGCGCACTGATTACCCGCATCAAAGGCTGCCGCAGCCTGGAAAACGCCCAGTTCGAAGGGGTGATCCAACCCGATGCCCGCACCGGCAAGGACCAGTTTGCCTTGCGTGCCCACCTACGCCAGGAGGCCGCCGATGCGCCGATCCCTCACACCCCGTGAACGCCGTGGCGCTGCCTTGCTGGTGTTGGCGTTGGTACTCGGCACGGCCTACTGGCTGCTGATCGACAGCTGGTTCGCCGGCCCCCTGCGCGACATGGGCGAACAGGCCGAACAGTTGCGCGAGCAACAGCAGCGCTATGCCGGCGTGTTGCGTCAACGTGATGCGCTGCGCCAACAGCTTGAGCAAGCCCGCCAGGACCCGGCCAGCAGCACCAGCCTGTTGCCGGGGGATGACCCAGACGTGGTGGCCGCCGACCTGATGCAGCGTCTTGCCGACCTGATCAACAGCCACGCCAACCTCGGCGGCGGTTGCAGTCTGACCCAGCGCAAGCCCATCACGCCGGAGCAGGACGACGGCGAGCCGTATCGCCAGGTCAAGGTCAGCCTGACCCTCGATTGCGCCATCGAACCGCTGGAAGCGCTGCTGCATGAGCTGGAGTACCAGCCGCCGTTCCTGTTTGTGGATGAACTGCGCATCCGCCGTAGCCAACAGGCGCCGGCCAGTGGCGGTGCGGGCAAGCTGGTGGTGCACCTGCTGGTGCGCGGTTACCTGCAACCGGCGCGGGTGACGCCATGATCAGCAGATTACGCCCCGTGGAGTGGGGCCTGCTCGGCTTGTCGGGTTTGCTGGGCCTGTTGATGGCGGTGATCCTGAGCAGCATCGGTGATGAACCGCAATGGCTGCCTGAAGCGCCCGCGCACGCCCATCCCACCGCCCAGGTACAGGTCGCGCCGAGCGTCCCGCTGGAAAACCTGGCCGCCACTTGGCAAGCACCGCTGTTCAGCCCCGACCGCAGTCCGGATCGCGTCGTGGGCAAAGCCCAGGTCACCAGCCTGGCCAACCTGACCCTCAGCGGCATCATGATCACCGGCAACCTGCAAATGGCCATGCTTAAGCAAACCGACGGCCGCGCCCTGACCGTCCGCCTCGGTCAGGCCCTGCCCAACGGCTGGCGCCTGGACCACCTCAGCCCGCAATACGCCCGATTCAGCCTGAATGGCCGCACGCAAACCTTGAGCCTCTACGCCAAGCGCCTGCCGCCGCCGTCCAACCGGCCCCCCATCACTTTGCCCCGCGAGCCCCTCCCTTGATCGACATGCGCACCTCAACGTTTTGCCTGGCGACCGCTTTTGTCCTGAGCGGTTGTGGATCCTTTCCCGACCGTCTGGATGCGGACGACGATCTGCTGCACGAAGCGATGCAAGGCACCGGCTCGCAACGCTTGCCGACGGAGCAAGCCGCGCCGGAAAGTCCACCGCCTGCGGTTAAAACACCAACGCAGCGCCAACTGATCCGTGGCAACCAGCAGTTCGTGCGCGGGCCGGCAGCACAGCCGGTGGCGAAAGAGGAGGGCGGCGATATCGTCTTCAACTTCGCCGACCAGCCCATCGAAGCCGTGATCAACAGCGTGATGGGCGACCTGCTGCATGAAAACTACAGCATCGCCCAAGGCGTGAAGGGTAATGTGAGCTTTTCCACTTCCAAGCCGGTGGACAAACAACAGGCGCTGTCGATCCTCGAAACCCTGCTGTCCTGGACCGACAACGCCATGATCAAACAGGGTGACCGCTACGTGATCCTGCCCGCCAGCCAGGCGGTGGCGGGCAAGCTGGTGCCGCAGATGAGCGTGGCGCAACCGTCCAGCGGCCTGTCGGCGCGGTTGTTCCCACTGCGCTATATCTCCGCCACCGAGATGCAGAAATTGCTCAAGCCGTTCGCGCGTGAGAATGCATTTTTACTGGTCGACCCAGCCCGCAACGTGTTGAGCCTGGCCGGCACTCCGGATGAGCTGGCCAATTACCAGGACACCATCGACACGTTTGACGTGGACTGGCTCAAGGGCATGTCGGTGGGCGTGTTCGGCCTGCAACGGGCTTCCGTGGCCGAATTGATGCCCCAGTTGCAAAGCCTGTTCGGCCCTGACAGCGGCATGCCCCTGGCCGGTATGCTGCGCTTTCTGCCGATTGAACGGACCAACTCGGTGGTGGCGATTTCTTCCCAGCCGCAGTACCTCAGCGAAGTGGGCGACTGGATCCGCACCATCGACGAGGGCGGCGGCAACGAGCCGCAGATGTACGTCTACGACGTGCGCAACATGAAGGCCGCCGACCTGGCCAAGTACCTTCGGCAGATCTACGGCACCGGGGCGATCAAGGACGACACACCGGCGAAGGTCGCGCCTGGCCTGCGCACCACGACCCTGTCGTCACTCAATACCGGCGGCTTGCAGAACAATCCGCCTGCTGGCGAAGCGCCGGAACCGGACGAGAAGGACGTCGCGCCCACCAGCGCGCTCGAAGCCGGCACCCGCATTACCGCGCAAAAGAGCAGCAATCAACTGCTGGTGCGCACCCGGCCCGCGCAATGGAAAGAGATCGAAGCGGCGATCAAGCGGCTCGATAACCCGCCGCTGCAAGTACAGATCGAGACGCGCATCCTAGAGGTCAAGCTCACCGGTGAACTGGACTTGGGCGTGCAGTGGTACCTGGGGCGGCTGGCGGGTAATTCCTCCAGCACCACCGTCGCCAATGCTTCCGGCAGCCAGGGCGCACTCGGCGGTGGTGGGGCGGGGTTGGGGGCGACGGATTCGTTGTTCTACTCGTTTGTCAGTTCGAATCTGCAGGTGGCGTTGCATGCGCTGGAAACCAATGGCCGCACCCAGGTGCTGTCGGCGCCGTCGCTGGTGGTGATGAACAACCAGCCGGCGCAGATTCAGGTGGGGGACAACATTCCCATCAGCCAGACCACCGTCAACACCGGGGATGCGGATACCACCTTGAGCAGCGTCGAGTATGTGCAGACCGGGGTGATCCTCGACGTAGTGCCGCGGATCAATCCGGGGGGCTTGGTGTATATGGATATCCAGCAGCAGGTCAGTGATGCCGAGAACCAGAGTGGTAACAGCGACACGCCGGTGAACCCGCGTATCTCGACGCGTTCGGTGTCGACGCAGGTGGCGGTGCAGAGTGGGCAGACGGTGTTGCTGGGGGGGTTGATCAAGCAGGACAACGGGGAGAGTGTGAGTGCGGTGCCGTATCTGGGTAGGGTGCCGGGGTTGCGGTGGTTGTTTGGGAGTACTAGCAAGTCGAAGGATCGGACGGAGTTGATTGTGTTGATTACGCCTAAGGTGATTACCAGTAGTGGGCAGGCGCGGCAGGTGACGGATGATTATCGGCAGCAGATGCAGTTGTTGCGGCCTGGTCAGTAGGTGTACATATCCGTTGCTGCGGTAATGGCGGCTTATGGTTCCGCTCTTACAGCGGCTCACTTTTGAAAAGCGCAAAAGTAAGCAAAACGCTCTTGCCCCAACACTCGGCACCTCGCCTAGGCTCGGTGTGCCCTCACTCCGGCTTGAATCCGTGGGCCGCCGCGATGGGCCATCCTTGGCCCAGCGCGGCTAACCCGGCGTCCTGCCGGGTTACCCACGGATTCAAGCCTGCGTTCGGCCAGCGTGTTTGACGGGGCGCCTAAGATCAAGATCAAGAGCGACTCGCTTCGCATCGTGGATACGCGGACTTGTAGGAGCCGGCTTGCCGGCGAAAAACGTGAGACCGCCGCGTTTTGTCTGGTTCCCCCACGTCATCGTTGAAGACCATCGCCGGCAAGAACTAGGCGTCCCCCCGGCTCCTACAGGACCGCGTTTGCTTTTGCTCTACACCACTCAAGCCGGCTGTCAGGCCGCTGTGCTTTTGCTTTTGATTTTGATCTTAGGCGCCCCGTCAAACACGCTGGCCGGAATTCGACAGGGATTTGGGGGGTAAACCGGCAGGGATGCCGGTTTAGCCGCCCCGCGCCATGGATGGCGCGTGGCGGCGGCCCCCCAAATCACTGTCGGATTACGGGCACACCGAGCCTAGGCGAGGTGCCGAGTGTTGGGGCAAGAGCCCTTTTGGTTACTTTTGGCTGGGCCGGCATTCCGGGCTCTTTTCCAAAAGTGACCCGCTGTAAGAGCGGAACCATAAGCAGCCGTTACCGCAACAACGGATATGTACTCATGCCCAGTTTCAAAAAAACATTACCAATACGAATAAAATATCTAATAAATAATGAAATCTAAGAATATTAGCTTATGCCCAAATAGCATTATATTTTTAAAATCCATTCCGTTATGTTTGAACTCAACAGCCTACCCCTGACCTCGGATGGTACCAATCTAGATTCGGATTCTGCGCTGCCACCCCGCAGCAGAATCGTTGGAAGGGAGTTCAACGTATGTTGCCAATTCAAACCTCGCCCCACACCTAGCCCCAAATCGCCCTGACACCCCAGAAAAAACCCGAGCACCGCGCCCACCCGCGTGACTGCCCGACTTCGCGATTTGGAAACGCAGGAATGCATATGAAGCGAGCCCTACAACCCACCGCCGCACTGGCCCTGGCCATCCTGGCCAACACCGCCCAAGCCCAGGACGACAGCACCCTGTCCACCGTAGTGGTCACCGGTAACCGCGGCGCCGAGCAACGCACCGTCACCAGCAGTCCGGTGCCGATCGATGTAGTCAGCGCCAAGCAATTACAGAACACCGGCAAGCCCGGCCTCATGGAAGCTCTGAGCGCCGTGATCCCGTCCCTGACCCTGCCGGAAAAAACCGGTTGGGACGCCAGCGGCATCGCCCGCGCCCCCAACCTGCGTGGCCTGAGCGCCGCCGAAGTGCTGGTGCTGGTCAACGGCAAGCGCCGTCATACCGCTGCCACCCTCAACATCAACGGCATCAACACCGGCGCAGCCCCGGCCGACCTTGACCTGATCCCTATCAGTGCCATCGATCACGTGGAAGTCCTGCGCGACGGCGCCGCCGCCCAATACGGTTCCGACGCCATTGCCGGGGTGATCAACGTGATCCTCAAGGCCGACACCAGCGGCACCTCGGTGACCAACGTCGGCCAGGGTTATGACGGCAAGAAACAGACCGTGCAGCAAAGCCTCAACAAGGGTTTCGAGATCGGCAACGGCGGCATTGTCCAACTGGCCCTGGACGCCCGCAGCCAGAATGACGACAACAAGGCCAGCGCCAACGGCTACAGCTACGCGCAAGCCTACGAGCAAGCCGGGCGGTCGACTTATGGTGGCTACGGCACACCCAAGACCAACCTGCTGACCCTGGGCTACAACGCCGAACTGCCGATCGATGACAGCTTCAGCCTGTACTCCTTTACCACCTATTCTCGCCGCAAGGCCGAGCAGGGCCAGAACTTTCGCCTGCCGACCATCACCAACACCATCACCACCGGGCCGAACGGTTATCCCGCTGGCTACACGCCGACCTGGTTCATTGATGAAGACGATTTCCAGGCGGCATTCGGCGGTAAAGGCACCATTGGCGAGTGGAACTGGGACCTGTCCACCACCTACGGGCGTAACGACGCGGAGCAGGGCACCACCCATAACCAGAACCCGTCGTTGGGCGAGGCCACGCCGAATCACTTCACCTCCGGCACCTGGATTTCCACCGAGCTGACCACCAACCTCGACTTCAAGCGCGGCTTCGATATCGGCCTGCAAAAACCCTTGGACCTGAGCGTCGGCTTCGAACATCGGCGCGACACCTATGAGGTGCAGGCCGGCGATTATGAGTCCTATGCCAATGGCGGCTACTGCGTGGCGCCGGGCAACTGTGCGTCGTCGGGCGCGCAGGTCACCAACGGCATTTCGCCGGATGAAGAAAGCAGCGCGTCGCGCAACAGCTTGGCCAGTTATGTCGATGTGGGCTTCAACCCGGTGCCCGACTGGTACGTTGGCACGGCGTTCCGCTACGAACACTACAACCAGGGCGTCGGCGCCACCCGCAGCGGCAAGCTGACCACCCGTTATGATTTCACCCCGCAGTTCGCCGTGCGCGCCACTGTCAGCAACGGCTTCCGCGCGCCGTCCCTCGCCAACAGCCTGTTCAGTGCGCGCTCCACCACGTATGGCGTGGTTGACGGCGTGTACCAGTCGATCAACTACGGCGTGTTGCCGGTGGGCTCAGCTGCCGCCCAGGCCCTCGGCGCCCAGGAGTTGAAGCCGGAGCGCTCAACCAACTTCAGCCTCGGTTTCACCCTCACGCCCACTGATCGCCTGAGCTTCACCGCCGATGCCTATGTGATCAACCTGCGCGATCGCATCACGCTCACCGGCACCTTGCTCGGCCCCGAGATCACCCAGGTATTGCAGAACAACGGCATCAACTCCACCTCCGGCGGCCAGTACTTCATCAACGGCGCCGACACCCGCACCAAAGGCCTGGACCTGGTCAGCAACTACAGCCAGGACCTCGGCCAGTACGGCGCGGTGAAGTGGACCGCCGCGTTCAACTGGAACCAGACGCGGATCCTCAACTACAAGGAGTCCACCAATATCCTGGGCACGTCCTACGAGTTGATGAACCGCGAGGCGCGCAACCTGATCACCGGCGTGCAGCCCAGCACCAAGCTGATCCTCGGCGGCGACTGGAGCATCGATCGCTTCAACCTCAACCTAGCCCTGACTCGCTACGGTTCCTACAAAGAAGTGAACGCGTCGGCCAATCGCGACCTGGACCGTATCTACAGTGCCAAGTGGATCACCGATCTCGACCTTGGCTACAACCTCACCAAAGACCTGAATATCGCTGTTGGCGCCAAGAACCTGTTCGATATCTACCCCAAGAAACAAGGGGTGCCGAGCAGCACCATGGTCAGCAGTTACGGCGTCTATTCGCCCTACGGTTTTACCGGCGGGTACTACTACACCCGCTTGACCTATGCCTTCTGAGGCCGAGGAACACACCATGCCCATCGTCGCCAAATCCTATGACCTGATTGACTCGCCCAGCCCGGTGCGCCAGGCCCGTGTCTCCACGCCGATCAAGGCCCTGCAAGTGGTGCCCGCACGGCATCCCTGGCGCTGGGCCGGGTCGATCTTCGCGGCGCTGGTGCTGCTGGCCATCGTGCATTCCCTGGCCACCAACCCGCGCTGGGAGTGGGGTGTGTTCGGCCAGTGGTTTTTCTCGCCGTCGGTGCTGCGTGGGCTGGGGCAGACGCTGTTGCTGACGCTGTTGAGCACGGTGTTCAGCATCATTCTCGGCACGGCGCTGGCGTTGGCGCGACTGTCAGGCTCGCCGCTGCTGGCGGCGTTGGCCTGGGGCTATATCTGGTTCTTCCGCTCGATGCCGGCGTTGCTGGTGCTGATCATCCTGTACAACTTTGCCTACCTGTATGACCACATCGTGCTCGGCGTGCCGTTCACCTCGGTGGTGTTCGCCGAGTGGTCCACCGTGGACGTGCTCAGCCAGTTCACCGTGGCCGTATTGGGCTTGAGCCTGATGCAGGCGGCGTACGCGGCGGAGATCATTCGCGGCGGGCTGATCGGTGTGGATGCCGGGCAACACGAAGCCGCTGCGGCGTTGGGTTTGCCTGCCTCGCGACGGATTTTCCGGATCATCCTGCCGCAGGCGCTGCGTTCGATCCTGCCGTCGGGTTTCAATGAAATCATCGGCCTGGTCAAGGGTACCTCGATTGTCTATGTGCTGGCCTTGCCTGAGCTGTTCTACACCGTGCAGGTCATCTACAACCGCACCCAGGCGGTGATCCCGCTGCTGATCGTGGCGACGGTCTGGTACTTGATCATCACCACTGTGCTGACCAGCGCGCAGTACTACGTCGAGCGCCATTTCGCCCGTGGCACCGCACGGGTGCTGCCGCCCACGCCGTTGCAACGCCTACGCGGTTGGTTGAAGGAGAAAACCCATGGCTGAAGCACGCGCCGGGCGCATTCAGATCCAGGGCGTGGGCAAGCGCTTTGGCAACCAACAGGTGTTGCAAGACATCGACCTGACCATCGATCCGGGCAAGGTCACGGTGATCCTCGGGCCATCCGGCTCGGGCAAGTCCACCTTGCTGCGCACCATCAACCACCTGGAAAAGATCGACAGCGGGCATATCACCATCGACGGTGAATACGTCGGCTATCGCCGCAAGGGTGACCTGCTCTACGAGCTCAAAGAGCGCGAAATTCTCAAGCGCCGCATCGACGTGGGCTTTGTGTTCCAGAACTTCAACCTGTTCCCGCACCTCACCGCCTGGGAGAACGTCGCTGAGGCGCCCCTGGCCCACAAGCGCTGGAACAAGGCCGAGGCCCCAACCAAGGCGGCCGAGCTGCTGGCCAAGGTGGGTCTGGCGGATAAGGTCGATGCCTACCCGCGCCAGCTCTCCGGCGGCCAGCAACAGCGTGTCGCCATCGCCCGCGCTTTGGCGCTGGACCCCAAAGTGCTGCTGTTCGATGAACCCACCTCGGCGCTCGACCCGGAGCTGGTGGGCGAAGTGCTCGATGTGATCAAGGGCCTGACCCAACTGGGCGTGACCCTGGTGATCGTCACCCACGAAATCGGCTTTGCCCGTGAAGTGGCCGATCACGTGGTGTTCCTCTGCGACGGCCAGTTGATCGAAGAAGGGCCGCCCGAGCAGATTTTCCGCCAACCCCGACATCCCCGCACCGTGGCTTTTCTCGGCAAGGTGCTTTAGTTCAAGGAGTGACTGCCCATGATTATCTCTACCGCCCGTATCGCCCTGTTGACGCTGACCGTCAGCACCGCACAAAGCGCGTTCGCCGTGCAACAGGTCGACCTCAGCCCCGACCGTGCGCGCATTCATGTACCGCGTAACGAAGCGGCCATCGCGCAGATCCCGCCGGGCTTCAAGTTCGCCCAGCCGGGCAAGTTCACCGTGGCCGTGTCCGGTGTGGCCGGGCCGCCTCTGGCGCTGCTGGCCAGCGATGACAAAACCACCATCGGCAGCGAGGCCGACACTGCGCAACTGGTCGCCGACAGCCTGGGCCTACAACTCAACGTGGTGCAGACCAGCTGGGAAGACTGGCCCCTGGGCGTCAGCTCGGGCAAGTACGACGCGGTGATCAGTAACGTCACGGTGACCGAGGCGCGCAAGAAGCGTTTCGACTTCGCGACTTATCGCCAGGACGTGCTCGGGTTCTATGTGAAGAGCACCAGCAAGATCAGCGCGATCAAGCAGGCCGAAGACATTGCCGGGCTGAAGATCATCGTTGGCTCCGGCACCAACCAGGAAAAGGTCCTGTTGGCCTGGAACGACGCTAATGAAAAAGCCGGCCTCAAACCGGCGCTGTTGCAGTACTTCGACGACCAGGCCGCCGCGCAACTGGCGGTGCAATCCGGGCGCAGCGATGCGCTGTTCGGGCCTAACTCGGTGTACGCCTATTCGGCGGCAATCACCGGAGGTATCAAGCTTGTCGGCACGGTCAATGGTGGCTGGCCTTTAAAAGCCGACATCGCGGTGACCACGCGCAAGGACAACGGCCTGGTCAAGCCGATCCACACCGCCCTGGAAGGCGCGATTGCCGGCGGCCAATACGAACAGGTGCTGCAACGCTGGGGCCTGGATATCGAGCGCGTCGACCAGTCGTTGATCAACCCACCGGGCCTACCGGATTAAGGAGCATCGAACATGGGACTGACACGACGTGAAGCGCTGTCGAGCATTGCTGCGGTAGGCGGCGAAAAGGCAGTCAAGGAGGCACTGGCGGTATTGGGCCTGGGGCCGTCGTCACACCGTCGCCCGCAACCGCTGAAACTCAAGGAAGGCCTGGGGCAGGGCACCCGCGTGCTGGTGTTGGGCGCCGGGATCGCGGGGCTGGTGACGGCACTGGAGTTGAGCCGCGCCGGGTTCGAGGTGCAAGTGCTGGAGGCGCGTGACCGCGTGGGCGGCCGCACCTGGACGATCCGCAACGGCGATCGTGTGGATTACAAGGACGGCCGCACGCAAACCGCAACGTTCGAACAAGGGCACTACTTCAACGCCGGGCCGGCGCGGATTCCCAGCCAGCATCGCACCATTCTCGACTATTGCAGCGAGTTGGGCGTGCCGCTGGAGGTGCTGGTCAACAGCAGCCATGGCGCCCAGGTGCGGCCGGATGTGAGCAAGCCGGCATTCACGGTGGGCCAGGCCATCAACGATGCACGGGGGCATGTGTCCGGCTTGCTGGCCAAGGCGGTGCAGCGTGATGCCCTCGATGATGTATTGAGCGGTGAGGAACGCAGGCGATTGCTGGTGTTCCTGCAGGTGTATGGCGACCTGTCACAGGCGCTGGCCTTCGAGGGCACGATCCGTTCGGGGCACCTGGAATCACCTGCGCACCCCGGCGCCTTGCCCGCCAGTCGTAGCCCGTTATCACTCGATCAACTGCTGCATCCGGAGCTGTGGGGCGCGTTGCTGCACACGGAGTTCCCGGAGTTCTCCGCCACCATGTTCCAGCCGGTGGGCGGTATGGACCGCATCACGGATGCCTTCTACAAGCGCGTCCGGGGCCAGGTGCAACTGGGCGCCCAGGTGCGGCAGATCCGCCAATTGGAAGACGGTGTAGCCGTTACTTATCACGACAAGCTCAGCGGTCGCGAACAAGTGGTACGTGCCGATTACCTGATCTCGACCCTGCCGTTGCCGCTGCTGGCCAAGCTCGACACTGACTTCAGCGACCCGATCAAGGCCGCCTTGCTCAGCACCCGCAGCGACCAGGCAACCAAAGTGGCGTGGCAGTCGCCGCGATTCTGGGAAACCGACTACCGCACCTACGGGGGCCTGTCGTGGATCGAACACCCGGCGCGCCTGCTGTGGTACCCGAGCAACGACCTCAACACCCGCGAAGGCTTGCTGGTGGCGGGCTATGTGACCGGGGAGGGCGCCGACGTATTTGGTGCGCAACCGTTCGACCAGCAGTACGCCACCTCGAAAGAAGCTGTGGAGCTGCTGCACCCCGGCTATTCCAAACACTTGCGCAATCCGTTGGCGGTGTCCTGGGAACAGATCCCCTACAGCGAAGGCCCGTGGCTGCAACGCGAACACTTTCCGGCCGACGCCAGCGCCTTGCTCGAAGCCGGCCACGGCCGTGTGTACTTTGCCGGTGATGGGTTGGTGCAGAGCGGCGTGGGCATCTGGCAGGAATCGGCGGCCAATTCGGCGCGCCATGTGGTCGGGCAACTGGCGGAACGGGTTACCCAACAACGGCACAGCGCGGCACTTGCCGCTTCATAAGGAGAGTCATCTTGAGCAACAGCATTCAACGTACCAGCGTCGGCGATTTCCCAATCTCGCAGACGGTCACCGTACCGGCTTCCGCCAGCCTGATTTTTGTCAGCGGCACCCTGCCCGATCTGCACGACGCAAACGCCCCGGCGGGCACGCCGGCCGCCTATGGCACTACCGAAGTGCAGACGGTGTCGGTGTTCAACAAGCTGCGCAAGATCTTGCGCCAGCAAGACCTGGACCTGGGCGACATCGTGCAGTTGCGGGTGTTTCTGGTAGGAGCCGAAGAGACAGGCGGCAAGCTGGATTTCGCCGGCTTGCAGGCAGGCTACACGCAGTTCTTTGGCACGCCTGAGCAACCGAATAAACCGGCGCGCACGGCGTTGCAGGTGGTGGCATTGCCGTTGCCCGGAGCGTTGGTCGAAGTGGAGGCGATCGCGGCAAGAGCGGTGTGAGACTCATCGACTTTTTGCGATCACACTGCTCATGTACTGGTTCAAATCGCGGAAGTCGTTAACCCTCCAAGCGAACGGTGCCAGCTTCACGCCGTTCTCTCGCAAGGTTCTTGGGATCAAGTCGCCATTGGGACGAAGGATGATCGACGAGACAATAACGCCTGGATAATCATTCAGGCGTTTTTTGAACGCGGCGGTGGTCAGGTCAGGGGTGGGGGGATTGCTCTTGTTGGCCAAGGGGCCTGTGCCTTTGATATCGGCGCCGTGACACATCGCACACCGCTGGGAAAAGAGAGTTTTCCCGTTGAGGTTATCCGCGAAGGACAGTGAGGGTTGGGTGAGCGATAACAGGCCGAGCCAAGCGATAAGTACCCGTTTCATATCCATATGACCTTGTGGCTTGAATCAGATTGGGATCGAGGGAAGAACCTGATGCCAGCGCGTTGAGTTTGAAAGGTCGCCATTCTCCTTGTTTTCTCATGATCGTGTCCAAAGCCGCTTCAACGCCCCGCGACAGCGCTGTTGTTTGTTATGCCTGTTTCGGAGGTTTTTGCTTGGTTTAGATCAGTAATTTTAATAATTAGCATAGATCTACAAAGCCTTTCACAAGCCCCGCTCGCGGGCATTAAGGTCGATCTCCACAGGCCAGCACCGCGGCCATCCACGGAGGAATACCCTGATGCCCACCTCACCCCGGCAACTCAAATTCGGCGCCATTCTCACCGGTGTCGGCACTGCACAAAACGAATGGCTGCACCCGCAGATCCCCGGCGATGCCAGTGTGGATATCGACTGGTACCGCGCCCAGGCCCAGCAGGCAGAAGCGGCCAAGTTCGACCTGGTGTTCATCGTCGACAGCCCCTACATCACGCCGGATTCCGCGCCGCATTTCCTCAACCGCCTGGAGCCCTTGACGCTGCTCTCGGCCATCGCCGGGGCGACCTCGAAAATCGGCCTGGTGGCGACCCTTACGACCTCCTATACCGAACCCTTCAACGTGGCGCGGCAGTTTGCGTCCCTGGACCACATCAGCGGCGGCCGCGCCGGCTGGAACGTGGTCACCACCGGCTTGGAAGGCGCGGCCGGTAACTTTGGCCGCGAGCAACACATCGACCACACCGAGCGCTATCGCCGCGCAGCCGAACACCTGGAGGTGGTGCAGGGCTTGTGGGACTCCTATGAAGACGACGCCTTTGTGCGTGACAAGCAAACCAAGGTGTTCCTCGACCCGCAGCGCCAACACCGCCTCGATCACCATGGCGAGTTTTTCTCGGTCACCGGGCCGCTGAATATAGCCCGTTCAGCCCAAGGCCAACCGGTGATTTTCCAGGCGGGAATCTCCGAATCCGGGCGCAGCCTGGCGGCCAACTATGCCGAGGGAATTTTTGCTGGCGTGGGCAATTTCGAAGATGCCCAGGCGTACTACAGCGACATCAAAAAACGCACCGCCGCCGCTGGACGTAACCCTGACCACGTAACCATCCTGCCGGGTATTTCGCCAATCATTGCGGATACCGATGAGCAGGCCCAGGCCATCGACCGCGAGCGCAATGGCGAGCTGGATCTGCACAAAGCGTTGGTGCAGTTAGGCCGGCCATTCAATTACCACGACTTCAGCCAATATCCGTTGGATGAGCCGTTTCCGGAATTGGGTGACTTGGGCAGCAATGGCTATCGCGGGCATGCGGAGAACATCAAGCAAGTCTCCCGTGAACAGGGTCTGACGTTGCGTCAGGCGGCGCTGCGGTTTGCCAAGCCGTTTTCCAGTTTCGTCGGCTCGCCCAAGACCGTGGCGAATGAGATCGAGCGCTGGTTTGTGGAGGGCGCGGTGGATGGGTTCAACATCCATGTGGGCGCGCCGGAGGACTTTGCGCGGTTTACCGATCAGGTGTTGCCGCTGTTGCGCGAGCGCGGGTTGTTTCGCAGTGAGTACAGTCACAGCACGTTGCGCGGGCACTTGGGGCTGCCGGTGCCGGTGAATCGGCATACGGCAGCATCCCAGGCCCGTTCAGCCGCGCGGGCTATTGCTGCAACTGCAACGCCTGTTGCTTGAGCATGCGCTTTTGCTCAAACGGCAACTTCTCATCATCCCCATACGGCGCGCTGTACCAGTTGCCATACGTCGGGTTGGGCAACAGAAACCAGCGCTGCCCCAGCCAGTTCACATAAGGCGCCACGGCCTTGCGTTGATCCGCGACGGTGTTGTGCTCGGCCTGGACGAAATCCCCCAGGGAATCACCGGCCATCAACAACACGCGGGCATGGGCGGCGACCCATTGGCGGCGGCAGTTCTTGCCGTAGCCGGCGCTTTCGCAATGGCCGGTGGGCGTGCTGGCGGCGAGGACACGTACGTCGCTTTCCACCGGGAAACCGCGCAGGCGCAGGTTTTTCACGGTGGCGGCGACCTGGCTGTGTTCGCGGTTGGTCAGGTAGTAGACCGCGATACCTTTCTGCTGGGCCGCTTGCACGAAGGCGACTGCGCCGGGCAATGCCTGGGCCTTGGCCTGGTCGACCCAGGTGTTCCAGCGGTCGTAGGAATAAACCTGGTTGTTGACCACATCGCGGGCGTTGAGCGGCACGTTGTCCAGCAGGGTTTCGTCGATATCGACCACGATCGCCGGCGGCAACCCTTTGAGGTTGCGCGGGGGGAAGGGCAGGGCGTCCCAGGTCGGATCAGCCAGCGCCACGTCGAGTTGGCGGGTGGCATTGGCGAAGAGCTGACGGTAGATCAGCTCATGCTCGATGGAGGTCTGTGTCCAGAGCACGGCGTCGAGTTGGTCGTTGGCGGGTGGCGTTTGTTGGCAGCCCGCCAGCAGGCAGAGGCTGGCGAAGATCAGGTTACGCATGGACAGTCTCGCAGATGAAAGTTGGATGGGCGCACATTAGCCTAATCACGTGCGCCATACAGGCAGGATGTTTTCATCAATCGCCCAATGCGGCTGGCCAGGTCGCAGGCATACACCCCCCACCCATCGCGCATGACTGGCATGATCCCGCCAGTGGGCATGGCCGTTGAGCACGGTTTGCCCCAGCGCAGTCAACGCCAGCACCTGGTGTGGCCATTCCAGGTGCGTCTCGGTGGCCGTCAGCAAAGGGTTGTCGCCATCGATTAGCGGCCGCAGCAGCGCGTGAAACATCATGTCCCCCAGAAACGGTAGCGGTTCGCGCTTGGCCATCAACTCGGCAAAGACCCGGCCGAATGGCGTTGGTCCAGCCTCGGCGAGGTAAGTCAGGGTCAGGCGTTCGGTCAGCGACAGCCCATCGCGCAGACCTGGCAACTCCTGCAACTGACGCAACAGCGCCGGGGCCAGCAATGGCAAGGCGGGATGGCTGCCATGGGCCAATTGCGCCCACTTGACTGGCGAGCTGTCGCAATATGCCGACCAGGCCTCTTTGGCGAGTTGCACGGCGTGATCATCGATCAAGCGCCGTTGCGGCCACAGCCAGGCCAACACATCCGGCGCCAGTTGGCCGATGCCGATAAAACGCTGCACGCCGGGAATGCGGTCGACCTCGATCAGTTCCAGCTTGCGCGGTGCTTGCTCAAGACCCGCCAGTGCGCGAATCAGGAACAGTTGGTCATACGCATCCGCTTCGCACCACAGCACACTGTGATCGGCGCTGGCCAAGGCTTCGAGGTGGTCGTATTCAGCATCGACACGACGTGCCGCATCAGCTTCATCGATGGCAAAGGCCTGGCTGATAAAAGCGCTGCGCATGGCGCGGAAGGCTTGGCTGGGCAGATCGCGGACCGGGCCCATGCACAGCGGGTCGGTGAGCATCCGAAACTGTCCCTTGAACCCCGCCAGCTGCAGGCTGTGGGCAATGTCATTGCCGCAGCGCCAATGGGTGGTGCGGGCTTCGTCGCTGGCAGTAAAGTCGGGGTGGCGGGCGGCGAATTCGATAGCATCGATATGCGCCTTGAGCTTTGGCCAACTGCTGAAACCCAGCTGCTTGGCGATTTCCCATTGGGCCAGGGACAAGGTCGCGTTCGGGTCTTGGGCTTTGAGGCGTGGCAGCAGTTCCTTGGCACGCTTGCGCTGCTGTTCAAGGTTGAGGCGGCCATCGGAATTGAAGTGGCGGGACATACGATCTCCTTGCACAAACCTTTTCCGCTTCAAGGTGGGGAGTCGTAGAAAAAAGAGGGTGTTGCAGTGTCTTGGGCGCAGCCCTTTCCGCGGAAGGTGGCGTAGAGAGCGCCAGGCGGGAAATATAGGCAGTGCTGCGCCCGATTGCAAATGTCCGGCTCCCACAGGGGTCAGTCGGGCTTTTTCAGCAGCGTAGTGGGTCCTGTGGTCGAACGAATACGGTCTTTGGGAACTCGGCGTTTCTGAAACTGGATTTCGCCGCCCTCCCTGTGTTTTTCCACCAGATACAACATATCGTCGCTTTCGCCGACGATACAGGCCGTGACCACATCGAGGTTGTTGAGCTGGAGGATTGATGGCGTGCAATCATGAATCACTTCGTAGGCCCTCAGCTTGCCATGTGCCATCGACTGCGCGTACGCCAGCGACCAGATGATCCAGGCGAAAAATGCCAGAAGACTGATCAGCAGTGCGCCGGATATCGGCGTCGTGGCTTTTCTGTAGCTCTTCTCCAGCCTGCGCAGCATCCGATAGCGACGTGTGTGGGGGGCCAATTCCCGGGTGGGTAAAACACGGTCAGGGTTTTCGGTGAAGTACATCAGGCAGGCGAAAACCAGGACCGCTGCGGTGAAGATAAGCAAGGCAGCCAGTTTGACCAGAATGTCGTTTCCGCCGTACACCACGTAGTGATAAGCGTCGTAGCCGAGACGGTTGACGGGTACGCCGAGCGCGTTGTTATACGTTTCCAGATAGGCGTAGCCGTTTGAGTAAAACAGCGCGAACAACAACAGCATGATCGGCAGGCTTTGACGCTTTATCAGTCGCCACAACCACGCTGCGCTCAAGCGGGAAACGGGGGCATCGGATGCTTTCTGTTCGTCCATGAGGGCTCCTTTTTATAGGGGCGCAAGTCTAGCGAGCAGGATGTGCTTTGCCCAGGCCGTCTGCGCGCATCGGGTCATGCACATAAGTTTGAATTTTTTGAATGAAATCCCGGCCAGTGTGCCTCACCATTGCACCATCCAGATTCAGAGGAACACCGCGTTCATGAGCGCACTGATCGAAACCCGCGCCCTCACGCGCATGGACGAGCGCCGCCACGTGGCCTTGCTCCAGCCCACCGATTTCACCTTGAATGCCGCCGATCGCGTGTCGATCACCGGCTCATCCGGCTCCGGCAAAAGCGTGTTTCTGCGCGCACTCGCCCTGCTGGATGCGCCCAGTTCCGGGCAGATCCTGTGGAATGGCCAGCCGATTAACAACGCGCAGATTCCCCACTACCGCTGCCACATCAGCTACTTGTCGCAACGTCCGGCGCTGCTCGACGGCACCGTGGAAGACAACCTGCGTTTCCCCTTCAGCCTCAAGACGTCGCGCAAACGCCACTTTGACCTTACGACGGTGACCACACTGCTGGGCCACGCCGGCAAGAATCCTGACTTTCTGGCCAAGCGCGCCGCCGACCTGTCGGGCGGTGAGTCCCAGGTGGTTTCGTTGATCCGCACTCTGCAACTCAATCCCGAAGTGCTGCTGCTGGACGAGCCCACCGCCGCCCTCGACCCCACCTCATCCCGCGAAGTGGAAGCGCTGATCGACGCCTGGTTTGCCGGGGATCCCTCCCGCGCCTGTATCTGGGTCTCCCACGACCTGGAACAGGCGCGGCGCATGAGCGACATCCATTTGCAGATGAGCGCCGGTGTATTGAGCGCAGTGGCCCAGCCATGAACTATCAAAATCTCACCGCACTGGACATGGGCATCGCCGCCTCGCTGATCCTGATCAACGGCGCGCTTTCCCTGCTGTTGCGCCTGGGCCTGGAGCGCCAGTTGTTGTGGGCGGCGGTGCGCACCGTGGTGCAACTGCTGGCCATCGGTTACCTGCTGGGCTGGGTGTTCGAATTTGCTTATTGGTACGTGGTGCTGCCGTTGATGTGCGCCATGACCTTGATCGCCGGCATCTCGGCGGCGGGGCGCGGGCGGCGCACTTACCGGGGGCAGCGTGTGGACAGCATCCTGTCGGTGTGGGGCAGTTCGTGGCTGGTGACGGCGGTGGGCTTGTTTGCGGTGATTCGCATCCACCCGTGGTACGAGCCGCAGTATGCAATTCCGATCCTCGGCATGATCCTGGGCAACACCCTGACCGGCGTGTCCCTGGGGATCGAACGCATGACCCAGGAGCTGACGTCGGGCCGCAACACCATCGAAATGATCCTGGCCCTCGGCGGCTTGCGCTGGGAGGCGGCGCAGGAAGCCATCCGCCAGGCCGTGCGCGCCGGGATGATCCCGACGTTGAACCAGATGACCGTCGTAGGCATCGTCAGCCTGCCCGGCATGATGACCGGGCAGGTGCTGGCGGGGGAGAGCCCGGTGGATGCGGTGCGGTATCAGATCGTGATCATGTTTCTGATTGCCGCAGCGTCGGCGCTGGGCACGGTGGGGGCGGTGTTGCTCACGTATCGGCGGTTGTTTTCCGTGAGCCATCGGTTCTTGCGGGATAGGCTGGAAGAGCGCTGAATGGGATTGTTTCATCGGGTGAAATGCTGGATTGTAAATCCTGGTGATTCCAACGGCCGGTGCAGCGGCGGAACATGCGGGGCGTTGATACCCCACTTGATTGGAGCCCCTCATGATCAAACTTTACGGTTTCCCGTTGTCCGGCCACAGCCACCGCGTCGAGCTGATGCTGTCGCTGCTCGGCTTGCCCACGGACTATGTGTTGGTGGACCTCAAGCAAGCCGCCCACAAAGCGCCCGAGTTCATTGCTGCCATCAACCCTTTCGGCCAGGTGCCAGCCATCGATGACAACGGTGTGGTACTGGCGGACTCCAATGCGATCCTGGTCTACCTGGCGAACACCTACGGCAAAGGCCAGTGGCTGCCGAGCGACCCGGTGGGCCAGGCCCGTGTGCAGCGTTGGCTCTCGGCCGCCGCCGGGCAACTCCACGCGGGACCCGCGACTGCACGCCTTGCCCTGGTGTTTGGTGCCCAGGTGGACACCACCGCCGCAATCAGCCGGTCCCACGCGTTGCTGAAACTGATGGAAACGCAGCTGGGCCAAAGCCGCTTCCTGGCCAGTGAGCAGCCGACCATTGCCGATGTGGCCTTCTACACCTACATCGCCCATGCGCCAGAAGGCAATGTGTCGCTGGCCGACTACCCTCATGTGCGCGCCTGGCTCGCCAGCATTGAGGGATTGCCGGGGTTCGTGGGCATGCCGCGCACGGCGGTAGGCTTGCAGTCGCAATAACTTTCTAGAGGCGCGCCGATGGACCGATTTCATGAAATGCAGGTGTTCCTGGCGGTGGCCGAGGAGGAGGGCTTCGCCGCCGCCGCGCGTCGCCTGAAAACCTCGCCACCCAGTGTGACGCGGGCCATCGCCGCCATGGAGGAACGCATCGGCACCCAATTGCTGGCGCGTACCACCCGCAGCTTGCACCTCACCGAAGCCGGCCAGCGTTACCTGGAAGATTGCCGGCGCATCCTGGCGGAGCTCGATGAGGCCGAGGAAGCGGCGGCAGGCAGTTATTCCATCCCTTGTGGTCACCTGACCTTGACGGCGCCGGTACTGTTTGGCGAGCTGTATGTGGCGCCGGTACTGGGGGAGTACCTGGACCGGTTCCCCTTGGTGAACATCAACGCCTTACTGGTCGATCGCGTGGTCAACATGACCGACGAAGGTGTGGACGTGGCGGTGCGTATCGGTCACTTGCATGAACCGGGGCAGCAGGCGATCAAGGTCGGCGAAGTGCGCCGGGTGGTCTGCGCATCGCCGGCATACCTCGAACAGCACGGGCGGCCTACGCATCCGTCGCAGTTGCATGAGGCCAAGATCGCCACGTCGTCGTCCAGTTCCTTGGTGAGTGGCTGGGAATTTGTGGACGGCGGCCAACCCTTGACTGTGACCATCGAGCCACGTCTGGTGGTCACGGCGAACAATGCGGCCATCAACCTGGCGCGCTTGGGCTGGGGCATGACGCGGGTGTTGTCCTATCAGGTCGCAGCCGCGGTGGCGGCGGGAGAGTTGGAAATTATCCTCGAAGCCTATGAGTCGGCGCCGTTACCGATCCAGGTGGTGTTCCAGAAGAGCGGCCGGGTGCCGGCCAAGATCAACACCTTTGTCGACTTCCTTACCCATCGCCTGGGCCAGGACGCCGCCCTGAACCCGGCGATGAAACGGCGCAGTTGATGGAGCGTTATCGCGATATGCAGTTGTTCGCCGCGCTGGCCGGGCAGCCGAGCCTGGCGTCGGCGGCGCGTGACGCACAGGTCTCCGGCCCGACCCTGGTACGCGCGATCGCCCGCCTGGAGGCGCGTTTGCGCGTGCCGTTGCTGGCGCGCAGCACGCGTGGCGTGAGCCTTACCGACGCCGGCAGGGCCTACCTGGCGGACTGCGTGCGCCTGCTCGCTGCGGTGGACGCCGCCGAAGCCTCGGCCAAGGGGCTGCATGTGCAGGCCCAGGGCAATCTGCGGGTGTTTTTGCCGTTCCTGTTCAGCCGTTATGTGATGGCGCCGGTCCTGGCCGACTACTTGGACCGCTATCCCGAGGTGAACCTGATCGTCAGCTACCACGACTATTACCCGAACCTGCACGAAGAAGGGCTCGACGTCGCCATCCTCGTCGGTGAACTGCCCGACTCGTCATTGATCGCCCGGCCGCTGGGGCAGGTGCGGCATATTCTCTGCGCCAGCCCCGACTATCTTGCAGCTCACGGCGAGCCCCAACACCCGGACGACCTCAAGCAGCACCGGCTGATCGCCAGCGCCGATCAGGTGCATTGGGATTTCCCGGGCTATCAACTCAAGGCCCGTGCCCGTCTGGGCTGCGCCACGGTACAGGGTGCGATCAATGCGGCGGTGCAGGGCGCGGGGTTGATTCGCTGCCTGAGTTATCCGGTGCACGAACACCTGCTGAGCAGGCAACTGCATCGCGTATTGCCGGATTTTGAACTGCCGCCACTGCCGGTGCAGGTGGTGTACCGCGAAGGTCGCAATGCACCGATGCGCGTGCGCAGCTTTGTCGACCACTGCGTAATGGCGCTGCGCGAACACCCGGCATTTCAGCTGGCGTAATAGTGGATTGCCTGGCGTGTTGATTCTCACGCCGGCTGGCAGGGTGCAGCATCGACACATCCAACCTGAGGTGCTTGCCATGAACCTGATCGAACAATCTCCCTGGCATGCCGGCGAACGGCACATACAAGAGGCGGTGGGCGTGGCCGACCGCATGGCCGTGGTCGGGCCGAAGGTGATCCGCGATCACCTGCCGGAACAGCACCGGGATTTCTATCCCTTGTTGCCTTACCTGATACTGGGTGCGGTGGACGAGCAGGGCATCCCTTGGGCGACGATGATCGAAGGCGCGCCAGGCTTTGCCCACTCGCCGGGCCCGCAGACCCTGCAGATCGACAGCCTGCCGTCCGCGACCGACCCGGCCCGCAACGCTCTGCGTGAGGGGGCAGCTGTCGGCCTGTTGGGCATCGACCTCAACACCCGGCGTCGCAATCGCATGAACGGCCGTGTGGGTGCACTCGATCACGATGGCTTTTCGGTCGACGTGGTACACACCTTCGGCAATTGCCCCAAGTACATCCAACTGCGCCCGGTCGATGGCATTGCCCGTAAACCCGGCACGGCGGTCGAACGCTTCAACGACTTGGACGCTGCCGCCCAAACCCTGATCCGCAACGCCGACACGCTGTTCGTCGCCAGCTACGTCGAGGTGGACGCTCAACGCTCGGTGGACGTTTCTCATAGAGGTGGCAACACGGGTTTTGTGCGGGTCGAAGGCAACGTGCTGACCATCCCCGACTTTGCCGGCAACCTGTTTTTCGCCACCCTGGGCAACCTGCAAGCCAATCCGGTGGCCGGGCTGTTGTTCATCGACTTTGAATCGGGCGATGTGCTGCAAGTGGCCGGGCGTACCACGTTGATCCTCGACGGCCCGGAAGTGGCGCTATTCGAGGGCGCCCAGCGGTTGTGGACGGTGACGGTGGAACACGTGGTGCGCCGCCCGGCGGCGTTGGCGTTGCGGTGGCAGTTCGCGGAGTTTTCGCCGTTCAGTCTGGCGATGGGGAGTTGGTAGGCAGTCCCGGACCATAGTACGCATTCGGGAACAACTGGTTGGTCATCTCGATGATCTTGCTTTGTGCATCGATAAACTTGCCCATTCGAGCGCCACCCGAGGTCGAGTCATACAGCGCCTTGCCCACCTGGCGGCCATTTTCAAACACCTGGATATCGGCATAGCTCATGTACAGCGCCAGGTCCCAGCTCCATTGACCAATGTAGGTCGTCGAAAGCGCGCAACTGGCCGGTGGGGTGCCGGGCCGCAGCTCACGAGTCTGGAACCCTTTGCTGCGCAACTGCGCGGTGTAGGTGGCATTGAACCCGGCACGCAAGCCTTCGGCGGGGATCATGCAGATCTCAGGCGCCTGGGCGCCGCTGAAGGCAACCGGCGTGACGGTTTGCTTGATGCTGCAGCCAGCCAGGGTTAAGGCGGCCAGCAAACAAGCGGGAGCTATTATCAGGCGCATAGCGACGTCCATATCTTCAGTAGTGGCTTGATGATAGCAGTGAAGGTCTGATGGCGAGCGCAGCATTTCAGACGCAAGGGATCATGTGTTGGGAGCTGGCTTGTCGAACCGTCGCACCGTCCCGTTGTGTCGCGAAGCGGCCCCAGCTCTATAGTTGTGTAAGAGCAGTCCGACAAAAGAGAGACTTCGATGCCATTCGTGCCCCATGGTTAACATTCAATTGCGCCACGGCCGGTGGCTACCCGCGCGTTATAGGGCAATACTCCCTCAGGTTTCTGCCCCGAGGTTTGCACCATGAATGTACCGAGCCGCCTTGCGCTCCTGATTGCCGCCGCTGCTGTTCTCAGTGCCTGTGGCGAAGCGTCCAAAATACCGTTTCAAGCCGGAGTCGGGCCTGCGCCGCAACTGCCCGAGCCCAGCACTTCTTTGATCCCTACGCTCAAGGTCTCCAAGGCCGTTGGCTGGTCTGACGGCGTGCAACCCACCGTCCCCCAAGGTTTCACCGTCACGGCCCTGGCCGATAACCTCGATCACCCGCGCTGGGTCTACACCCTGCCCAACGGTGATGTGCTGGTCGCTGAAAGTAATCACCCGCCCATGCCCGAAGGCGCCAACGACGGCGGCACGGGTATGATCGCCTGGGCAAAGCGCACGGCGATGGGTGTGGTAATGGGGCGTGTCGGCGCGGATACACCGAGCGCCAATCGCATCACCTTGCTGCGCGATGCCGATCACGATGGGCATGCCGAAGTACGGACCGAGTTCTTGAGCGGCCTGATGTCGCCGTTCGGCATGGCGCTGGTGGGCAACGACTTGTATATCGCCAATGCCGACGCGGTGGTCAAGGTGCCTTACACCCCAGGCCAGACCCATATCGACGCCACTCCGGTCAAGGTCACCGACCTGCCGGCCGGCATCAACCATCATTGGACCAAAAACCTGCTGGCCAACCCCGAAGGCACCCGGCTGTATGTGACGGTGGGGTCCAACAGCAACGTCGGCGAAAACGGCCTCGACGCTGAAGAGGGGCGTGCCGCGATCTGGGAACTGGACGTGGCCAGCGGCGAGAAACGCCTGTTCGCCAGCGGTTTGCGCAACCCCAACGGCCTGGCGTGGAAACCGGGTTCTACCCAACTGTGGACGGTGGTCAACGAACGCGACGAAATCGGCAGCGACTTGGTGCCCGACTACCTCACATCAGTGCAGGACGGTGCATTCTACGGTTGGCCGTGGAGCTATTACGGCAGCCACGTCGATGTGCGCGTCCAACCGCCACGCCCGGACAAGGTCGCCCAGGCTATCGCGCCGGACTACGCCCTGGGTACGCACGTCGCGCCGCTGGGCCTGACCTTTTCCGATGCGCGCGGCATGCCGGCTGCCTTTGCCGATGGGGTGTTTGTCGGTGAGCACGGCTCCTGGAACCGTAACCCGCAAGCGGGCTACAAGGTGGTATTTATCCCGTTCAAGGAGGGCAAGCCGTCGGGTGCGCCGGTCGACTTCCTCACCGGTTTTCTCAATGCCGAAGGCGAAGCGCAAGGCCGGCCGGTGGGTGTGACCCTGGACGGGCAGGGTGCATTGCTGGTGGCGGATGATGTGGGGAACACGGTGTGGCGGGTGACACAGAGCAAGCCCTGACCCCGATATGTTGCGGGATGTTGAACCGTCAGATTGAGCGATGCTTTTGGGTTAGCCTTGTTTTCCTACCGACAACAAGGAAGCGTCATGCAACGAAAGGTCATCAATCCCACGACGGTATTCAACTCCCTGCAATACGGCTTCAGCCAGGCCCTTGAGGTGCCACAGGGTCGGCGCATCATGCTGTCCGGCCAGGTGGGGGTGGATGCGGACGAGCGCACGGTCGGCCCAGGCATTACCGAGCAGACCGCCGCTGCGCTGGACAATATCGGCAAGGTGCTGGCCGAAGTCGGCGGTGATCTGTCCCATGTGATCATGTTGAGGCTGTATATCGCCGAGTCCGCCCGCGACCAGCAGGAACCCATCGCACAGGCGCTGCGGCAGCGCTTCCGGCACAACCCGCCGCCGTCTTCGTGGATTATCGTCAGCGGGTTGTCGTTGCCGGAGTGGTTGATCGAGATCGAGGCGGAGGCGGTGATTCCTCAGGGTTAAACGCGACAACCCCGCCCGCGTCCGCAAGGGCTTCTCCCCACGCACCGCCCAGCGCCGTGTACAACTTCACCTCGGCCACCAACTGCGCCAGGCGGTCGACGATCAGCGCCTGCTGCGAGTTGAACAGCGTACGTTGCGCATCCAGGAAGGTGAGGTTGCTGTCCACACCGCTGCGGTAGCGGTGTTCGGCCAGGTTGTAATACTGCTGGTTGGCCGCGACGAAATCCCGTTGTGCCTCCAACTGGTCGGTATAGGTCTGCCGGGCCGCGAGGCCATCGGCGACTTCCTGGAAGGCGGTCTGGATGGATTTTTCGTACTGCGCCACCGTGATGTCCTTTTGCAGCTTGGCGTAGTCGAGGCTGGCGCGCAGGCTGCCGGCGTTGAAGATCGGCAGGTTGATCTGCGGCTGGAACGTCCAACTGCCGGAGCCGCCCTTGAACAGCCCCGACAGCTCTGTACTGGTGCTGCCCGCATTGGCGGTGAGGCTCACGGAAGGGAAAAACGCAGCGCGTGCGGCGCCGATATTGGCATTGGCGGCGCGCAGTTGGTACTCGGCCTGGAGGATATCCGGACGGCGTTGCAGCAGGTCCGAAGGCAGGCCGGCCGGTACCCTTGCGACCAAGTCATCCGCCAGTGGGCGCGACGGCAGTTGTTCGTCCACCGGGCCACCCACCAATAGAGCCAGGCTGTTGAGGTCCTGGGCGACCTGGCGCTCATAACGGGCCACGCTGGCGCGGGTGCTTTCGACGCTGGTGCTGGCTTGCACCACATCCAGTGCCGACGCCTTGCCGGCGGTTTTACTGCGGCTGGTGAGGCGCAGGCTGTGCTCGTTGGCCTCCAGGGTTTGTCGGGCCAGGGCCAGCAGTTCCTGGTCGGCGCGCCAGGTCAGGTAGGCATTCGCGACGTTGGCCACCAGGCTCAACTGCGCGCTGCGCCGGGCCTCTTCGGTACCGAGGTAGGTGAGCATCGCCTGTTCGCTGAGACTGCGGATGCGGCCGAACAGATCCAGTTCATAGGCGCTGATGCCCAGGGTCGCGGAATAGCTCGACGTAATGGCAGATTTGCCCGTGCCGGTCACATCCCCCGGCAAACGCCGGCGTTGCCCGGCCCCGGTGGCAGAAACGGCCGGAAACAGGTCCGCACGCTGGATGCGGTACTGCGCTTGGAACGCCTCGACGTTCAGCGCCGCCACCCGCAGGTCGCGGTTGTTGACCAAGGCCTCGCCAATCAACCGTTGCAACGCCGGGTCATGAAACAACTGCCGCCAGTCCGACGTGCCGGATTGCGCCAGCGCGTACACCCCTTCCTGGGGATACTGCGCCGGCACGGGCGCCGCAGGCCGGTGATAATCCGGTATCAACGAGCAGCCGCCAAGCAGCCCTGCCATCGCCAATGCGCTCAATTTATTCATCAGGCGCCAACCATCCATTTGGCCAGGCCATGTCGGCCACTCACGCCCAACTTGGCGGCGGCGCGCTTGAGGTAGGTTTCGATGGAGCTGTTCTTCACGCTGAGTTTTTCCGCCATTTGCGGCACGGTGCCACCGGTCAGCAGGCCCAGGCACACCTCTTGTTCGCGTGCCGACAGGGTGATTTCACCGAGGGACAAGCGCTTGTAGAACTCACGCTGCAATTGGGATTGCTCCAGCAAAGTGTGGGCCGGTTCGGCCTCGGGATGGGGCGCCTGGCGTAGGCTCTGGGCGTGGCATTCGATCAGTGGCAGCAGGGTGTCCGACAGGCACTTGAGAAACGACAACTCGGCCAGGGAAAATCCGCGATGGTTAGGTGGGCGATAAAACGAAATCACGCAGCGCCGGTTGCCCTGGCGCGACACCAGGTTGCACTGGTGTGAGGCGCCACGCGGGAACACGCTCTTGGCCTTGGCCTTCAACTGGATCAACAGCGGGTCCTGCATGCCAAGCATTTCCCGCAGCAACGGGTGGTCGTCCATGGAGTTCAGCACCAGCGGCGGCAGGTCCTGGGTCTGGCCGGCGCTGCCAAGCAGCTTGATATCGAGCACGCGGTCGCGCAGCTCGTCGAGGGTCCATTCGCTGAGGTCCACCAGATGGATCGACACCCACTTGTCCACCAGGTGCAGCATGTGTGCGGCGAAATCCGTTTGGCCACTACTGGCAATTAACTCGCCCATTTCGGCATAGAAATTCGGGCTTTGCGGGTTGGCAATACTGCTGGTCAAACTCATAGCCATCTCATCCTTGAAATCGAAAACCTTCAACAGACTCTCTGGGCCACTGCGGGGGCGATCCGTTGCTCACACACCAGAGTCGGTAGTCGAGATTGTATTTAGCCAGGGGATTCGTCCTACGTATGTAGCTGAAACGAGGGACACAACCTGCCATAAAAACCACGTCATTAATTCGACGTTTCTGAGAGGCAATTCCGGCCGAAATAAATCAGAAGAGACGTTTATATTTATTTAACAAATTGATAAATAAAGAAAAATAATTATTTTTAAAAACTATCGATGAATACTTACAGCGGCCAGGTGTAGCCAATTTCCTACACAGCTTTAATCGTTTCAGCAGTGAACCTTCAGCCAAGCTCAATCTATCCATTTGGATGTCCGGGTTTAGGGTGTCAGACAGCCTCGATCCCTCATGCTCCAATCCGGCCTATTCGTCGTAATGGGCCTCCCTGCGCGGCCAGTGCCTGAACCCCATGAGAAGGATCTTATGAAGCATTCCTCCAGCTTCCCCCTCACCGCCGCCCAACAGGACATCTGGCTCGACCAACTGCGCGTGGGCGATTCGCCGCTGTACAACATCGGCGGCTATGTGGATTTTGCCGGCCCCATCGCGCAAGGCCTGATGCAGCGCGCCATCGAGTTGCTGGTGCTCAAGCACGATGCGTTACGCGCGCAACTGCATACCGACGCCAACGGTTTGCCTCGGCAGACCTTCGCTACCACGGTGCCTGTCGACATGGCCCTGCATGATGTTTCCGGCGAGCCTGATCCAAAGGCTGCAAGCCATGCGCTGATGCAGGCGCAAATGGCCTGGCCATTCACCCTGCAGGGCGCGCCGCTGTTTCGCTTCTTTCTGGTCAAACTCGACGACGACCACTACCGCCTTGGCACCCAGGCCCACCACCTGATCCTCGACGGCTGGGGCTTCGGCCAGATGCTGCAATCCCTGGCCCGGCTGTACACCGACCTGCAACAAGCTCGGCAACCGGAGCTGCTTGCGCCGTCCTACATCGACTTTATTGACGCGGATGAGCGCTATCACGCCTCGGCCCGCTACGCCCGCGACCGTGGGTATTGGCTGGGCAAATACCAGGTGCTGCCGGAACCATTGCTGACGCCGCGGAATAATGCCAAGGCGTCCAGCAATACGCTGGCCCAAGCGTTTCCGGTGGCGCTGCTCAACCGCATGGAACAAGTAGCGAACCGTTACCAGTCCTCGGCATTTCATGTACTGCTGGCGGCGATGTATGTGTATTTCACCCGCACCGCCCAGCGCCCGGAATGGGTGGTGGGGCTGCCGATTCTTAACCGCTCCAATGCGCGTTTTCGTTCCACCGTCGGGCTGTTCACCCAGGTCAGCGCCGTGCGTTTGCAGTTCGATGAGCAGTTGCCGTTCAGCGCTTTAGTCCGTGGGGTTCGCGACCAGCTGAAGCAGGACTTCCGCCACCAACGTTTTCCCCTGAGCGAGATGAACCGTGAGCTGGGCTTGCGCCGCACCGATCGCGGTCAGTTGTTCGACCTGTCGGTGTCCTTCGAACAGGACGATCATGAACTGCGCTACGGCACCACTGAGGCCCGTGCGGTCAAGGTGTCCAACCATCATGAGCCGTTGCCGCTGGCGATCCACCTGCGCAGCAACCGTTACCAGGACACCGCGTGCCTGCATTGCGTCTACAACGAAGCGTACTTCCAGCACGATGAAGTACTCGCCCTGGCGCAGCGCTTTACCTGGCTGCTGGAGCAAGGGTTGGAGGACGTCGCGCTGAAGATCAGTGACTTCTCCCTGGTGACGCCCGCCGAACAGGCCCAGCTGCAACTCTGGAACGCCACCGCCCAGGCCAACGCGCCGGTGCAAACCCTGCACGGCCGCGTCGAAGCCCAGGCCGCACGCACGCCGGACGCCGTGGCGGCGGTGTACCAAGGCCGGCAGTTGAGCTACGCCCAGCTCAACCAGCAGGCCAATGCGCTGGCCCATCAACTGCTGGAGCGTGGTGTACAGCCGGACGACCGCGTGGTGATCCTGGCGCGGCGCGGGTTGGAGACGCTGGTGGGGTTGCTGGCGACCCTGAAATCCGGCGCCTGCTACGTACCCGTAGACCCGGCCCATCCCGCCGAGCGCCTGAGCTATTTGCTGCAAGACAGCGATCCGGTGGTGGTGCTCACCCAGCACGATCTGCTGACGCGTTTGCCTGCGCTGGAGGTGCCAGTGATCCAGCTGGATCGCCCGACCTTCCACCTGGGCACCAACCCCCGCGTGCCGGTCAGCGCCACCAACCTCGCCTATGTGATCTACACCTCAGGCTCCACCGGCCTGCCCAAGGGCGTGATGGTCGAGCATCACACCGTCTCGAACCTGGTGGACTGGCATTGCCAGGCCTTTGACCTGCGCGCCGGCAGCCACACCGCCAGTGTCGCCGGCTTCGGGTTTGACGCGATGGCCTGGGAAATCTGGCCTGCGCTGTGCGTGGGCGCCACCGTGCACCTGCCGCCGGCTCATGACGGCGCCGAAGATATCGACGCGCTGCTCAGTTGGTGGCGAGCGCAGCCGCTGCAAGTAGGCTTCCTGCCGACGCCCGTGGCCGAGTACGCTTTCAGCCAAGGCCTGCAACATCCGACCCTGCGCACCCTGCTGATCGGCGGCGACCGATTGCGGTCTTTTACCCAGGCGCAGTCCTTTGCGGTGATCAACAACTACGGCCCCACCGAAGCCACGGTGGTCGCCACCTCCGGTCCCATGGAAGTGGGCCAGCCGCTGCACATCGGCGCGCCCATCGCCAATGCGACAGTGTATTTGCTGGATGAACAGCAACGCCCGGTGCCCATCGGTGTACCGGGGGAGCTGTACGTCGGCGGCAAAGGTGTCGCACGGGGCTACCTCAACCGCCCCGAGCTCAGTGCCGAACGCTTCCTCGACGACCCGTTTATCGAAGGCCGCATGTACCGCACCGGCGATCTCGCGCGCTGGCTGCCGGAGGGTAACCTTGAATACCTGGGGCGCAACGACGACCAAGTGAAAATCCGTGGCATGCGCATCGAACTGGGCGAAATCGAATCCGCCCTGGCCACTCATCCGCACGTGCAGGAGGCGGTGGTGCAGTCACGCGATGGGCAATTGCTCGCCTGGTTCGTCCCCCGCGAAGCGGTGCAGATCGAAGCCCTGCGCACCCACCTGCAGGCCTCGCTGCCCGATTACATGCTGCCCGCCGCCTACACGCAACTGGACGCGCTGCCCCTGACCGCCAACGGCAAACTCGACCGCAAGGCGTTGCCGGCGCCGACCCAGGATGCCTTTGTCACGCGCGTGTATGAAGCCCCGCACGCCGGGGTGGAATCCCTGTTGGCGCAACTCTGGGCCGAGCTGTTGCACGTGCAGCAGATCGGGCGCCACGACCACTTTTTCGAACTCGGCGGGCATTCGTTGCTGGCCGTGCAATTGGTGCAGCGCATGCGCCAGGTCGGGCTGCGTGCCGATGTGCAGGTGCTGTTCGGCCAGCCGACCCTGGCAGCCTTGGCGGCGGCCAGTGAATACGGCGAGGTGGACGAACCTCACCTGGCCGAACTGGATCCGGCGAGCCTGGCGCGCATTGTCGCGAGCATTCCCGGCGGCGCGGCCAACGTGCAGGACGTCTACCCGCTGGCGCCGCTGCAGGAGGGCTTGCTCTACCACCACATCACCGACGAGCGTGATCCGTACCAGCAACAAGCGTTGTTCAGTTTTGCCCGACGTGAGCAGTTGGACGCGTTTGCCCAGGCCCTGCAACAGGTGATCAATCGCCACGATATCCTGCGCACCAGCCTGGTATGGGATGCCCTGGAGCAGCCGATGCAAGTGGTGTGGCGCGAGGCGCTGTTACGTGTTGAACCGTTGCGCGAGGACTATTTACCGCTGGATTTGCGCCAGGCGCCACTCATGGCCCTGGACTATGCCGAAGAACCGCAGCACCAACGCTGGATCGCTCGTCTGCGCTTCCATCACTTGGTCAACGATGCTACGTCCACCACGATCCTGATGCAGGAACTCCGTGCCCATTTACTCGGCCAGCAGGCACAACTGCCGGTGCCGGTGCCATATCGCAATGTGGTGACGCAAGCCCGTTCGCCGGCACGTCAGGCCGGGCATGAGGCGTTCTTTCGCGAGCAACTGGGTGATATCGACGAGCCGACGCTGGCCTTCGGGCTTCAGGAACGCCAGGCGGACCGGGCGCACACCGGTGAAGCCGAACGCGCACTGTGCGACCGGCTCAATCAGCGCCTGCGTGCCCAGGCGCGCGGGTTGGGCGTGAGCGCGGCCAGCCTGTTCCATCTGGCCTGGGCCCAGGTGCTCAGCCGCGTAGCGGGCCGCGATGACGTGGTGTTCGGCACGGTTTTGCTCGGCCGTTTGCAGGCAGGCGAGGGCGCTGATCGGGCCCTGGGCATGTTCATCAACACCTTGCCGCTGCGAGTGCGCCTGGCCGGGAAAAACGTCGCCGATGCCCTGATCGATACCCACGCTCGGCTCAGCGCCTTGCTCGCCCATGAACAGGCATCGCTGGCGTTGGCCCAGCGTTGCAGCAGTGCATCGCCACTCTTCAACAGCCTGCTCAACTACCGCCACACCGACGCCGATCGTGACCTGATCCTGGTGCCGGGCATCGCCTTGCTCAGCAGTGAAGACATCCTCAGTTACCCGCTGATGCTGACCGTGGACGACATCGCCAGCGGCTTTCGGATCAAGGCCAAGGCCCCGCGCCAGGTCGGCGCCGAGCGCTTGTTGGATTACCTCGAAACCGTGCTGGTCAACCTGGCGGATACGCTGGAGCAGGCACCGCAAACGCCACTGTGTGAAATTCAGGTTCTACCCGCCCGCGAGTTGAACACCTTGCTGGTGGACTTCAACGCCACTGAAACCGCATACCCCGAAACCTTCACCGTGCAGGCGCTGTTCGAAGCCCACGCGCGGCACATTCCCCACGCCGTGGCGGTGCAGGCCGGCGAGCGGCAACTGACCTACCGCGAGCTTAACGAACGCGCCAATCAACTGGCCTTCCACCTGCGCGAACGCGGGGTGCAGCCGGATTCCCGCGTGGCGCTGTGCGTCGAGCGCGGGCTGGATCTGGTGGTGGGTTTGCTGGCGATCCTAAAGGCCGGCGGCGCCTATGTGCCGCTGGACCCTGGCTACCCGCGCGAGCGCCTGGCCTACATGCTCCACGACAGCCAACCGGTTGCACTGCTGGTGCACGCGGCAACCCGCGACTTGCCGGGTGATGTGTCGATCCCGGTGATCGACTTCGACCACTGCGCCTGGAGCCAGGCACCCATCGGCAATCCGTTGGTGCCGGGCTTGAGCGTCGCCAACCTGGCCTACGTGATGTACACCTCGGGCTCCACCGGCACGCCCAAAGGCGTGATGATCGAGCATCGGGGCCTCGGTAACCTGATGCACTGGGGCTCGCAGTTGTGCCCCAACGCCGAGGGCGGGGCCCTGTTGCAACGGGCGCCCTTCAGCTTCGACGGCTCAGTGTGGGAGCTGTTCTGGCCGCTCACCAACGGCATGCGGTTGGTGCTCGCCCGGCCTGATGGTCACCGTGAGCCTGCGTACCTGGCGCAGGTGATTCGCGAGCAGCAGATCAGCGTGATCAAGTTCGTGCCGGCCATGCTCCAGCAGTTTCTTGAACTGGAAGAGTCGGCCCTGTGCACCAGCCTTACTGATGTGCTGTGTGGCGGCGGCGAACTCACCGAAGCCCTGTCCCGTGGCGTGCAGGCGCGCTTGCCCAAGGTGCGCCTGCATAACGTCTACGGACCTACCGAGGCCACGGTAGACAGCAGCGCCTGGACCCTGGAGCCCGACGCGCCGGTGCCTGCGCTGCAACTGCCGATTGGCCGGGCGATCAACAACACGCGTCTGTATGTGCTGGACGAACATGACAGGCCGACGCCCATGGGGGTCAGTGGCCAATTGCATATCGGCGGGGTCGGCGTGGCCCGTGGTTACCTGGGGCTGGAGCAGATGACCGCCGAACGGTTTATCGACAGCCCGTTTGTTGACGGCGACCGGCTGTACCGGACTGGCGACCTGGTGCGTTACCTGCCGGACGGCAACCTTGAGTTCCTTGGGCGTAATGACTTCCAGGTCAAACTGCGCGGCGTGCGCTTGGAGCTGGGGGAAATTGAATCAAGGTTGATGGCGCATCCGGCGTTGCGGGAAGTGGCGGTGTTGATTCGGGATGAGCGTTTGGTCGCCTATTTCACTGTGCGTGGGGAGGCGCCGAGCCTGGAAGCCCTGCGCGCGCATGTGCTGGAGCAGTTGCCGGAGTACATGGTGCCGGCGGCGTTTGTGCAGTTGGATGAATTGCCGCTCAATCCTGCGGGAAAACTTGACCGTAAGGCGTTGCCGGAACCGGGGTTGGAGTCGGTGGTGAGTCGGGCTTATGAAGCGCCGGTGGGGGAAGTTGAGACGTTGATGGCCGGTATTTGGGCTGAGGTGCTGAAGCTTGAGCGGGTGGGGCGGCATGACCATTTCTTTGAGTTGGGGGGGCATTCGTTGTTGGCGGTGAATCTCGTGGCGCGGATGCGCAAGGCGGGGTTGGAGGTGGATGCGCGGACGTTGTTCAGTCATCCGACGTTGGCGCAATTGGCGGCGCAGACGGCGACGCAGGTGGAGCGGGTGGAGGTTCCTCAGGCGGCCATTCCCCAGCTCAACCGGCGTCGCAGGATCTGATGTGTTTTTGTGGGAGCTGGTTTGGTGGTGTACATATCCATTGCTGCGGTAACGGCGGGTATGGGTTCCGCCCTTACGGCGGCTCACTTTTGATAGAGCGCAAAAGTAAGCAAAACGCTCTTGCCCCAACACTCGGCACCTCGCTTAGGCTCGGTGTGCCCTCACTCCGGCTTGAATCCGTGGGCCGCCGCGATGGGCCATCCTTGGCCCAGCGCGGCTAACCCGGCGTCCTGCCGGGTTACCCATGGATTCAAGCCTGCGTTCGGCCAGCGTGTTTGACGGGGCGCCTAAGATCAAAATCAAGATCAAGAGCGACTCGCTTCGCATCGTAGATACGCTTTTCGTTTTCTGTAGGAGCCGGCTTGCCGGCGAAAAACGTGAGAACGCCGCGTTCTGTCTGGTTCCCCGCGTCATCGTTGAAGACCATCGCCGGCAAGCCAGCTCCTACATTTTTTGATCGCGTTCAGGCAGGGGTAGGCGACGGTTTCAAGCATGCGATGGAGCGATCCACCGTCGTCTTGGCAATTTCGAGTAAATGCCACACCGCCAGGATCTTGGCCCGCTCGGGGCTGGGCAGCAGCGCGCCGCAATCCAATGCAGTCGCTGAAGCGCTGTCGAGCAAACTGGCGGTGTAGAGCAGGGCGTCTTCGAAGCTGAGGTCTTCGTTGATGGCGTGGAAACCCTGTGAAGGCAGGTAATGGTCAATGGCGCGGTTGAAGGCGGCGCGGTCTTTGGCGGGGTCACAGGGTGGGTCGGGTAGGGCTTTGTTCATGGTGCAACTCCTATTGAGTAAAGGAGCTACCGCCGACGCTGCTAAACGCGGGTGGCAGCTGTACGCGGGTTAGCAGACCGGTCAATAGGAAAACCAGCGCACCCGAAGGTGCCCCGCGCACAGCCACCATAAACGCAGATGTGAACCGTGTGCCCATTGAAGTCAGGCTGCTAAACCCGATCACTGAAGTTCAGTGACGGAGCGAAGACTAGCCACCGACCCCAACAGGCACAAGGCGGCGAGGATTGTCTAGGAAACGTCCTGCAATTAAAAGCGACACGCCTTGCTGGCCCTTTACAAACCATGACCAAATGCCACCAATCCTACCGCTCACTACTCTACCGCGGCCCGCGTGGGATTGATGGTTGCCCTGCTGAAAGCATTCATCAAACTGCTGACAAGTGCCTTATAACTCAAAAGATTTTGGCTATGCGATTCAGCTATTGGATTGTTCATGAGGTAATGCATTTAATTCGGGACATAACTCATTGTTGTTCGGAATAAATCAGCGCCGCAGAGCGTTGTAATGAGTCACCGTTCCGCCTTAGAGATGAGCCATGAGCAACCCCGTTGCCCCCAAGTTCCTGATTCGCCTGCTTGGCCTGTGCAAAACCTTTGGTGCCCAACGGGCGCTGGATCAGGTCAGCCTGGATATTTATCCGGGCGAAGGCGTGGCGTTGCTCGGCGCCACGGGGGCGGGAAAATCGACCCTGGTAAAGATCCTCAGCGGCACCCTGGCGCCGGACGCCGGTGAGCTGTGGGTCGATGGCCAGCGCCAACGTTTCACCTCACCGTTGTCGGCGCGCCGGGTCGGCATCGTGGCGGTGCACCAACGTCCCGACGATGGGATCGCCCCCGGCCTGAGTGTGGCGGAGAACCTGCTGCTCGATGAACTGGGCCAACCCGATGCCGACTTCTTGCTCAACCGCAAAAACCTGCTGCAACGTGCCGAAGCCATCGCCGCCGGGCTGGGCCTGGACCTGCCGCTGCAACACCCGGTCGAACGCCTCGGCCAGGCGGACCGCCAACTGCTGGTGCTGGCCCGCGCCTTTGCCCAGAAACCCCGATTCCTGATTCTCGACGAACCCACTGCCGCCCTGTCGGAAGCCGACGCCGAAAGCCTGCTTGGCCTGATCGATAGCCAGCGCGCACGGGGCGTGGCGATCCTCTACATTTCCCAGCGCCTGTCCGACCTGCAACGGGTCACCAACCGCGCGATCGTGTTGCAGGAAGGAAGGCTGACCAGCGACCTCAACACCCGGCACTTGCCAAGTGCCGCGTATACCCTGTTCGGTGATGTGGCCGAGCAGCCGGCAGTGATACCGGACAAAACCCTGCCGGTGCCGTTCCTGGAGCGGTTTACCCGTGCTGGGTTTATCCGCAATCGGGCGGAGGGGCGGGCGGTGCAGGAGCAGGTGGCGGGGTTGAGCAGCAGCGTTGCGCCCATCGACGTCCCGACCCCAGGGAAAAACAAACACCCCTGATGCTCAGTGGACCGTGGGAATGAACGCCACGCTCCCATTCTCCCGCCTGTGGAAAAGGCGCTCGCCATTATCCAGCTGGGTGCTAATGACCCGATGATCCTTACCCAGATAAGCCAGTGGCGCGGGATCGTCCTTGGTGTACTGCGCGACAATGATCGTGCGTTGCGGATTGAAGGCCTTGCCGCTGGTTTTTTCCAGCCAGGCCAGGAATGCCGCGCTATCGCCCTGGCGCGGGAAGTCCTGGGTCTCGGCCACGTAGTAGAACGGCTTGCCGCCGTTTTGCAGGTACATCGGCACTTTGTTGTCCGCTTCCACCAACACGAGTTGCCATTGCTCCCACGGCGCGCTTTGCGTCGCTTCGGTTCGCACGTCCTCGGCAAAGCGCGTCACGCCGCCATTGCCGTTGCTCCAGGGGTAGACCACGCCGAGTATCAACAGCATCAGCGTGGCGGCAATGGCGAACCCCTTGAACCAACGCGGTGTGCTGTCAGGCCTGGCCAGCAGGCGTTCGCTGACCCACCAGGCGCCGAGCAATTGGGCGAAGGGCACCAGTGGCAGTACGTAGTAGCTGCGGCGGCTGCCGCTGGCGGTAAAGAACACGAACAACAGACCGAGGCCCCACACCAGCCAGCGCACATTAGGTGGGGTCTGGCGCCAGTGCCGCAGCGCCAGCCACAAACCGAGCAGCCAGCAGGGCACCCAGGGCAGGGTGTAGGCGGGTAGGTAGATCAGGTAGGTGTAGATCGGGCCCATGTGGTCGAAGGGATCGAAGAACCGCACCACGTTTTCGCGAAACACCAGCGCCAGGCCGCTTTCGCCATAGGTGGGCGCGCCGTAGACATGGGACAGCACGAAGGGCACGGCATACACCGCTGCAGCGATCAGCAAGGCACACACCAGGCGCAGGTTGAGGTGGCGTTTGTAGCGATGTTCAGCCAGCAGGTGCGGTAGCAGCACCAGGCCGGGCAGCACAAAACCGATCAGCCCTTTGAACAGCGATGTCACGGCCAGCAGCAGGAAGAACACGGTATAGCGACCGAGCCGCGTGTCCTCCGGCCCGCGCCAGTACCACCAGACCGCCGCCAGCACGCCACACACCGTCAGCACGTCCGCCGTGGCCACGCGCGCCCAGAACAGGAAGTAGAAGGTGGTGGCGAGCATCCAGCCGGCAATCAGCCCGGTGCCCTTGCGTAGTAGCTGTTCGCCGATCAGGTAGACCAGCCACACGCTCAGCCAGGCGCCGATCACGGACGGCAAGCGCAGTGACCAGGGACCGAGGCCACCCAGCATGTGGGCACTGGCAGTGATCAGCCAGTAGGAGGGCAGGGGTTTGTCGTAATAGGGCGCGCCCTTGAGGTAGGGATCGAAATAGTCACCGCTCTGCAGCATCTGCAAGGTGATGTTCGCCCATCGGGTCTCCGGGCCCCACAGGTCGCGCGCGCCCAAACCGGCCAGCAGAAGCAGGGCGGTGACGCCCAGCAACAGCAGCAGGGCGCCGCGTTCGGTCTTCCAGAAAGCTGACATCAAGGCGATTGCGGGTAGATGATCAGTTCGAGGGAGCCTTTGTAGTAGCGTTTGCCACCCGGTGGCAGTTGCCCGGCTTCGCGCATTTCACTGGTGCTGTTGACGCGCAGAAGCACGCCGACCGAGCCCTGTTGGCGCTTTTCCTTGAGCCAGGTCTGCACGTCGTCCAACCCCACTTTGCGATGCACTGACCCTGCGTACTGCAAGCCGTAACGCAGCTCGCCCTCGGTGTCATACAACGCGACTTCCGGGCGTTTCAGGCGCCAGGCCAAGGCACTGGCATTCCCCAGTTCATTGCTCAGCAGGGCTTGGGTCTGTTGCAGTTCTTCCAAGTGTTCGAGCACAAACTGGTCGGGCATTTCGTTGTCCGCGATCCACTCCGGCATGCTTGCCGGCAGCAGGATCACCAGCAAGCCGATGCCCAGGGCCGGCATCGCCCACAGCGTCAGCGGGCGGAAGGCTTGTAGCAGGTTGGTGAGGATCCACCCCAGCAACACGATAAACGCCAGGGACAGGCTGAACATTTCCGCATGGCTGTTGCTGTACAGCGGTCGAGCGATTTGCAGGTAGATCAGCACGATCATGGCCGCCATGCCGATCACGAAGTTGAGCAGGCCATTGAGGCAGATCGTGCGGGCTTTATGCTGGTTGATCAGGCCGACCAGCGTATGCCCCATCAACAAGGCCAGGGGCAGCAGGCACGGCATGATGTAGGTCGGCAGCTTGCCGTTGCTCAGGCTGAAGAAACCCAGCGGCAACAACAGCCACAGGGCCAGGAAAGCGATCGCCGGCTGGCGCTTTTCCTGCCAGGTCTTGCACAGGGTGTTCGGCAGCAGCCCAGCCCAGGGCAGGCAAGCCACCGCGATGATCGGCAGGAAGAACCACCACGGCCGCACGTGCTGTGCGTTGTCGGCGCTGAAGCGGCGGATGTGTTCATTCCAGAAAAAGAACCGCCAGAAGTCCGGTTCCTGCAGATGGATCGCCAACGCCCAAGGCAGGCACACCAGCAAACACACCAGCATGGCCAGCGGGCCATAGCGCAGCAGTTCGCCCAGGCGGCGTTGCCAGAGCATGTAAGGCACGGCGATCAACACCGGCAGAACCAAGGCCAGGAACCCCTTGGTCAGGAAACCCAGGGCGCAGGCCAGGCCCACGACGGCCCAGGCCCACAGACGACCGCGCACTGTGTGGCTGTCGAGGGCAAACCACAGGGCTACCAGGCTCAGGTTGACCCACAGGGTGAATTGCGGATCCAGGTTGGAATAGCCCGCTTGACCGGCCACTAGGCCGAAGCTCAGGTAGAGCAGGGCGCAGGCGAAGCTTTTGCGCGGGTCATTCCACAGGCGGCGGGCGATCAAGTAGGCCAGCAGCACGCTCAAGCCGGAAGTAAGGGCCGAGGCGATGCGCACACCGAACAGGTTCTGGCCGAACACCGACTGGCCCAAGGCGATCAACCAATAGCCGCCAGCGGGTTTTTCGAAATAGCGGATGCCCATGAAATGCGGCGCTACCCAGTTGCCGCTCTGGAGCATTTCCTGGCTGATCTGGGCGTAGCGGGTTTCGTCCGGGATCCATAAGCCGTGCAGGCCCAGGGGCAACAGGTAAAACGCGACAAAGGCCAGTAATAAGACTGGCAGGGGTTTTAAATGAGTCATGCAAACGTCGCTCCCTGACGTTTAGTTGTGGGGATTTCAAGTAATGAAGTAATAGAAGAGCAAATCACAATGTTCACTGAATGACGGAAAATATTCATGACGTCCTTAGTTAAAGGGCGCAACTAAACATGCCAGAACAGGGCTGTCTTTTTGCTGAACAACCGGACAGGAATATTTCTAGAGTTGTTTCAATGCGGCGGGCCAGTCCGGGCCATTGACGATGCCCAGGATCTTCAACTTACCGTTGGGTAATGTCTGCACAAACAACGCGCTGCCGTATTCGGGGAACGCAGCATGGGGGAAACCCTGGGCTTTTTCGAAGTCGGCGATGCAGCCACTGTGGGTGACGAACACCAGGTTGCGTCCAGGGGCCTTATGACTGAGCAATTCTTCGCCCATGGCCGTGCCGCAGACGGCCTGCTGGCCGGAGGTCAACTCGTTTTTGCCGAACATGAAACGCAGGGTCTGCGCAGTGCGAATCGTGGGGCTGGCAAGTACGTCGCTTGTGCCCATGCCCAATGATTTAAAGGCGTTTCCGAGCTCTTCGGCCTGTTGGCTGCCATGAATCGTGAGGCCTTCCACGGGGCCCAGGCAAGGGTTGGTCGAGCGGTCGCAACGCTCTTCATGACGCACCAGCACGATCAGGTCGCCGTCACGCCAGAGGGGCAGCACGTGGGAGGTCAACAGGCGATTGCCGATACCGAGGTCCTTTGGCGATGCGTGCCAAAGCAGGCTGGCGGCAAGCAGCAAACCCACCACGAACAAGCCCAGCCACAGCCGTCGCAGGCGCCTGATAAAGGCCCATCGCGAGCGCGGTTTGGTCAGGGTAAGGTCAACCACTTTATTCACCATGGTAGTGTTGGCAATGTTCTATTAATTAGGCGCAACGTGTGGGCGAATGCCGGTAATGGAACAAGAGGCTGTCACACGGCGGCTGTCTTTTCGCTGAACATTTTGCATGTAAAAAGTTGTGAAGCTTGACAACTAACAAGTTGCCAACAAGTGACGCTTGGCCGGTAATTTAAAGAGGGGTGGGTGGGCAGTCGGTGAAATCGATGTGAAAAATTTGCATGACCGGGATCGGCAGCCGTTATTCTCGATTGCCCCCCCCTCAAACGAGTGTCGTCATGCTGCAGGTGCAAGGTGTGTTCAAAAGCTATGCCACCCCCCAGGGACCGTTGGCGGTGTTGGCCGGTGTGGATCTGCACCTGGCCGAGCGCAGCAGCCTGGCGTTGATGGGTGAGTCGGGCAGTGGCAAGAGCACCTTGCTGCACCTGGTGGCCGGGTTGGATCGGGTGGAGGGGGGCAGCATCCAGGTCGGCGAGCGGCGTCTCGATCAACTCAGCGAAGCGCAGCTGGCCCACTGGCGGCGCACGGAGATCGGGCTGGTGTTCCAGCAGTTCAACCTGATCAGCAGCCTGCGGGTCGAGGACAACCTTGCGTTCCAGGCGCGGTTGGCAGGACGGTTTGACCCGCACTGGCAGGCACAGTTGGTGGAGCGTCTGGGCCTGGGCGATCTGCTCAAGCGTTATCCGGAACAGCTTTCCGGCGGCCAGCAGCAACGGGTCGCGGTGGGGCGCGCATTGGCGTCACGGCCGGGCCTGCTATTGGCCGACGAACCCACCGGCAACCTGGACGAAGCGACCAGCGACGAGGTGTTGCAACTGCTGCTGGACTTGCTGCGTGACAGCCCCACCAGCTTGTTGATGGTCACCCATAGCCCGCGTATCGCCGCATGCCTGGACCGGCAGGTGGTACTGCAGCGTGGTCGTGTCGTGCCGGCGAGCGCTGTTTGAAATGGCGGTTTTTTATTGGACCTTGCGTGCGCTGCTCAGCCATTGGCGGCGCCATCCCGTGCAGTTTTTCAGCGTGCTCACCGGTTTGTGGCTGGCCACCGCGTTGCTGATCGGCGTGCAGGCCCTCAACAGCCAGGCGCGGGACAGCTATGCCCGCGCCAGTCATTTGATCGGCGGCGAGCCCCAGGCCAGTCTTGGCACGCCGGACGGCGCCAGCTTCCCACAGGACGTATTTGCACAGTTGCGGCGCGCGGGATGGCCGGTGTCGCCGGTGGTTCAAGGGCGGGTGCAACTCAAGGGGCTGGAGCATGTGCGCCTGCAATTGATGGGCATCGACCCGTTGTCGTTGCCGGGCAGTGGCGCAGTGGCGGGGCAGCGCATGAGCCAGGCGCAGATGCTGGCGTTTTTCGATCCGCCGGGGCGTACCTGGATTGCGCCGCAGACCTTGCAGGACTTGGGGCTGCATGCAGGTCAACAGCCCATCACCCTGAACGGACACGCCCTGCCGCCGCTGCAAGCCCAGGCCGATATGGCCCCCGGATTGTTGCTCACCGATATCGGCTTTGCCCAGCCTGTGCTGGAGATGCCTGATCGCCTGTCGCGGCTGTTAGTGGACAAGGCTTTCGCCGCTGGCCAGCCCACGCCGCCCGCCGGGCTGCAACTCAAGCAGGGCGAGGACAATAACCTTGCGCGTCTTACCGAAAGCTTTCACCTGAACCTCGATGCATTGGGCTTTCTGTCCTTTGTGGTCGGGTTGTTTATCGTGCACGCCGCCATTGGTCTTGCCCTGGAGCAACGGCGCGGGCTGTTGCGCACCTTGCGCGCCTGCGGCGTCAGTGTGCGTCTGTTGATTATCAGCCTGGGCGTCGAACTCGGCGTGCTTTCGTTGCTGGGGGGCGTGTTGGGCGTGGCCAGCGGCTACCTGCTGGCGAGTCTGTTGCTGCCCGATGTCGCTGCCAGCCTGCGTGGTTTATATGGTGCCGAGGTGCCGGGTCAATTGAGCCTGAGCCCTTGGTGGTGGGGCGCGGGGTTGGGCTTGAGTTTGCTCGGCGCGTTGCTGGCCGGTGCCAGCAGCCTGTGGCGGGCGGCGCGCTTGCCCTTGTTGGCGCTGGCCAATGCCCAGGCCTGGCATGAGGCCCATGGGCGTTGGTTGCGGCGTCAAGGGTGGGTGGCCAGTACCGCGTTGGTAATCGCTGTGCTGGCGCTGTGGTTCGGTCACAGCCTGGCTGCCGGCTTCGTGCTGATGGCTGCGTTGCTGCTCGGCGCGGCCCTGGGGTTGCCGGTGGTGCTCAATGGCCTGCTCAAGGCTGTTCTGGGACGCAGCCGCTCGGTGCTGGGCCAGTGGTTTCTCGCTGATTGCCGTCAGCAATTGCCGGCGTTGAGCCTGGCCCTGATGGCGCTGCTGTTGGCCTTGGCCGCGAATATCGGGGCGGGCTCCATGACCTCGGGGTTTCGTCATACCTTCAACAATTGGTTGGAGCAGCGTCTCACCGCCGAGTTGTACCTCAACCCACAAAACCCGGCCCAGGCGCAGCAACTGAGCCGTTGGTTGGCGCAACAACCGCTGGTGCAGACGGTGCTGCCCACCTGGCAGGTTGCGGTGCAGTTGCAGGGCTGGCCGGCGGATGTGTTTGGCGTGGTCGACGACCCCACTTATCGCCAGCATTGGCCGCTGTTGGAGGCGTCGAGCGAGCCGTGGGATCAACTGCAGCAAGGCGACACGTTGATGCTCAGCGAGCAACTGGCGCGCAGGCTGGCGGTGAAGTTGGGCGATACCCTGAGTATCCCCACGCCTCAAGGCACCTGGACGCCAAAGATAGTGGGGATCTACGCCGATTACGGCAACCCCAAAGGCCATGTGTTGGTCAATTCCAAGCACCTGCTGACCCATTGGCCGACGCTGTCTCCGGCGCGTTTCAACCTGCGTGTGTCACCTTCGGATGTGGCGTTGCTGACCCGTGAGGTGCAGCGCGCCTTTGCCCTGGACGACAGCCGTATCGTCGATCAACAGCAACTCAAGGGCTGGTCGAGCCAGGTGTTCGAACGTACCTTCGCCGCCACTGCTGCCCTGAACAGCCTGACGCTGGGCGTGGCCGGCGTGGCGCTGTTCATCAGCCTGTTGACCCAGAGCCAGAGTCGCCTGGGCCAGCTCGCACCACTGTGGGCATTGGGCGTCACGCGCCGGCAATTGATGCTGCTCAATCTCGGCCAGACCTGGCTGTTGGCGGTGCTTACCCTGGTCCTGGCCTTGCCGCTCGGCTTGCTGTTGGCTTGGTGCCTGGACGCGGTGATCAATGTGCAGGCTTTCGGTTGGCGCCTGCCGTTGCAGGTGTTCCCGTGGCAACTCGCGCAATTGCTCGGGTTGGCGATGGTTGCGACGTTGCTGGCCTCGGCATGGCCGTTGTGGCAGTTGTATCGCAGCCGTCCGGCGGATCTGTTGAGGACGTTTGCCAATGAAGATTAAGTGCCTGTTGTGGATGTGCTGCTTACTGGTCGCTTGTGACAAAGTCCCTGAGCCGCAGGAAAGCTTCGCCGGCCTGGGCAGTGACGCGGCGGACTTTGCCCAAGTGGTGCCCGGCAAAGTGTTCAGTTTTCCTGAGGACCATGGCCCCCATCAGGGCTTTCGTATCGAGTGGTGGTACGTCACCGCCAACCTCAAGGACGCGCAGGGCAATGTCTTCGGCGTGCAGTGGACGTTGTTCCGCAATGCGCGCAAGGCCGGGCCGACCGAGGCGAGCTGGCGTGATTCGACAATCTGGCTTGGCCACGCCGCCGTGACGTCCGCCACTCACCACTATGCCGCCGAACGCTTTGCGCGCGGCGGCGGCGTGGGCCAGGCCGGGGCCCAGGCGCAGCCGTTCAACGCCTGGATCGACGATTGGAACTTTGTCACCCGTCCCGGCGCCGCGAGCAGCTTGGCCGACATGCAACTCAAGGCCAGTGGTGCGCAATTCGCCTATGACCTGCACCTGACGTCCAGTCGCTCACTGGTGTTGCAGGGCGACAACGGCTACAGCCGCAAGTCCGACCAGGGCCAAGCGTCGTACTACTACAGCCAGCCGTTTTTCAGTGCCAGTGGTAGCGTCACTATCGATGGCGAGGTCTATAAAGTCACCGGCCCGGCCTGGCTCGACCGCGAGTGGAGCAGCCAACCGCTGAGCGCCGGCCAGACCGGCTGGGACTGGTTTTCCCTGCACCTGGACCGGGGCGAGCAGTTGATGTTGTTTCGGGTACGGCAAGCCGACGGCGCTGGGTATCTCACGGGCACCTGGATCGACGCGCAAGGCCAGACGCAAACGCTGCACAACGCAGATATCCAACTGACACCGTTGGAAACCACCACGATTGATGGGCGCAAGATTCCCACGCGCTGGTCGCTGAAAATCCCTGGCAAACAGTTGGATATCATCACCCAAGCCGTCAACCCGAACGCCTGGATGAACCTGAGCATTCCGTACTGGGAAGGGCCGGTACGGTTTGACGGTGGGGTGGGCTATTTGGAAATGACGGGGTATTAGCAAATAAAAATACTGGACATGCATACAGTATGCGGCTAGATTCCATCCCAGGTGACCGGATGTCACCTGACCTTCAGTTTTTAACTATGGATGGATAAAAAATGAAATCTAAAAAAGCCTTTATGCTGGGCGCGGCCATGGCGGCCTCCTGCTTCGTTTCGGCCTTTGCCCTGGCCGAGCAATACCCTCAGAAACTCAATGTCGAAGTGGTCAGGCAGGCCGTGGACAAAGCCCTGAAATCCGGCGGCAAGCTGGACGCGGCGAAGGTCCCGGCCAGCCTCAAGCAAAAGCTGAAGGCAGCCAAGACCGGTCAGTCCAAGGCTGTCACGCAGTCCGTCAAATCCGCGCCTTTCAACACCGTGGTCGGTGAGTTGAAAAAGCCCGGCCAGGCCGAGCTGAAGAGCGCTGCCGTTGCGGCCTTCGTCCCGCTGTTCCCCACCCTGGATATCAACACGCTCTACACCATCACGGGTGTGGCTCAAGGTGAAGAGTTCGCTTATCACTTCAACCTGCCAGAAAACGCGCGGGTCCAGGTGCAACTGGTCAACCAGAGCGCGGGCACCGACATGTCGCTGACCCTGTTCCAGGACGACGGCCAGGGCAACCTGAGCGTGGTGGGTTCCTCGGATGCCGCAGGCAATGCCGACGAGTACCTCAACGGCGTGCTGCCGGCCGGTGATTACTACTGGTACATGGTCGCCAAGGTCGCCAGCAGCTCGCAATTCAGCTTTGGCGTGGCGGTGGATACCAACGTCGATGCCTATGAGCCCAATGACACGCCGCAAACCGCCTTTGTGCTGCCGGACTCGATGAACAAGGTGACCGGCAACCTCGACAACGCCAACGATGTCGATTACTTCGACTTCAAGGCGGTGCGTGGCCAAAGCGTGAGCATGTACCTGGCCGGTGACGCGAACGGCAGCCGCAACCAATGGATTTTCGATCGTTTTGACGGCGTCAATTGGGTCACCATCCCTGCCGGCTCGACCTCGACCTACCCGAGTGTCACGCCGGGCACCACGGTGAAGGTGCGTGTGCGGGCCAATCCGGCCGTGGTTCAGGATTCGACCAAGCAATACCAGTTGAGCCTGGGCTCTACGCCGCGCCTGAACACGTCTGATGTGAAGGGTGACAATATCGTGCGTGTACCGGCGTCGATTTTCTGGATGGCGACCCAGGCGGGACGTACGGTGAACTGGACCACCAATTGGTCCGACTCCACGGGCGCACCGCTGCTGGGCGTTACGCCGGTTCTGCGTATCGACAAACGCTTTGACGGTGCCGAGTTCCACTGGACCGACTTCAAGGCCACCACCAACAGTGCGGGCACATCCCAGGCCAGTTCCGGTATCGGCGACTGCTTCGGCGATAACCGTGTGCAGTATCCGGACAGCAGCACGGGCGTCACCTACACCTGGGACACCACTTTCAACTTCGGCGGCTGGCGTATCGAGCTGGACGAGTTCCCTGGCGTGGGCGTGGGTGGCGAGAACGTGCCTTACGTGACCTTCGGGCACATCTGCACCCAGAACATCGTTCACTGATTCAACGGTGTGAGTGAGAAGGGGCAGCCTGACGAGGCTGCCCCTTTTTTTATTCGCCCGCCAATGCCAGGTCCAGCGGTAGCCGCGCCATGCTCGTGCCTTTCAACGAGCCCAGGTACAACCAGTTTCCATATTCCCGTGCGGTGGTGATCGGCGAGTAGTTCCCCGGGCTGCCGTCCTGCAGGTTGGCGATGACCTTACCTTCGGGATCCAAGCCCAGCACGAAGGCTTTGCGTTCGATAGGCTTGGGCACCACCATCAGCGCCCGTACCATCACCTTGCGCAGCAATGGGTAGCCGGCAAAGCTGTCAAGCAACGGATTGCGTGGCGAATACAGCGCTACCCAGAAACGGTCCTGGCCGTTGAAGCTAAGGTTGTCCGGCAGGCCGGGCAGGTTGTCGATAAACAGGTCATGGGTGCCGGCGCGCTCGCCCTTGAGCCAGTAACGGCTGATACGGTAGGCGCCGGTTTCATTCACCAGCACGAAGTTTTCATCCGGCCCCAAGGCCACGCCGTTGGCAAATTGCAGTTGGTCCAGTAGCACGTCGGTGCTGCCGTTGCTGAAGTCATAGCGCAGCAGCCGACCGTCGCCGCCATGTTCGATCACCGCTTCGCCGTCCTGCCCGTAGCCCCAGCGACTCGACGCATCGCTGAAGTAGGCATAACGCCCGCTCGCGTCCACGGTGACGTCATCGGTGAAACCGAAGGGCAGGCCGTTGGCACTGGTGCTCAACGTAGTGAGTTGGTGTTTTGCATCCAGGGCGAGCAAGCCCTTGATCCCGTCGGCAATGATCAGGCGCCCATCCGGGTGCAGCGCCAGGCCCAGGGGCCTTCCGCCGGTATTGGCCAATACTTCCAGGCTGCGGCTGTCGGGCGAGGTGCGGATGATGCGCCCGTCATGCAAGCCGCTGATCAAAAAGCCCTGGGCGTCCAGCAGCAAGGCCTCGGGCCCGGCGATGTCCTGGGCGCCGATTTTCTGCACGCCCTTGAGGCGCTGGTTCTCGGTGTAAAGGCCGCTCTTCATCGACGGCGCCGTGGGTGGCGTCCAGTTTACGGGTTGCACTTTGGTCGGCATCAACAGCAGAAAGGCGACCACCGCCAGAAGCAGTAGAAACAGCAGATGACGTAGTTTTTTGGGACGGGTACTCATGACGATGCCTGGTTGTCGTTGATGCTCGGTTCCCAATGCAGGGTGCCGAACAGGTAATCCATCAGGGGAAGGACGATGTTGAAGTTGCGACCCTGCATCAGTTCACAGCGGTGATGCAGGGCGTGCAGATGGTGCATCTGGCGGATCCACGGCAAGCGCGCCACTGGGTGGCTGGCGGGCAGGTGCTCGCAGGCGTGAAACACTTCGTAAAGTAAATACCCGAGGATCATGCACCCCGCGAACAGGCCGGCGACATTGGGGCTCAATTGTTTGAGCAACCACCAGGCAGGCAGAGTGATTGCCAGGCTGTGCAGCACGATCAGCCAGGCCGGGAACAGGATGACGCGCCAGTCGCGGGGGCTGTCGTAGGTCATGTGGCCGGGGGTGAAGAAACTGTGATGATCGCCGGTGTGGCGTGCGTAGAACAGCCGGGCCAAGGCGTGCTTGTGGTGGCCGAGGTGACGGTGCACGAGGTAGATGCAGAGGTTGAAGAACACCAGGGTCAGCGGCACGGTCAGCCATTGCACAGCGCTGATCTGATGCGTGGATGACCAGGCCAGGGCGATGCACACGATGCCGTAGCCGAACACGAAACTGGCGTGCAGCCAAGGGTTGTAGTGGGGTGCGACAGTGGCGCGGTAACGGGCGCGAAAGGTCTCGGTGGGGTGGTCCATGGCGGGTTGCTCGGTGTTTTTTTGTTGGAGTCTGAGCTTAGTTGGTGGTGGGGAATGTGCGAGTTTTGCGCTGCACACAGACCTACTGTAGGAGCCGGCTTGCCGGCGATGCTGACACCTCGGTGTGTCAGGTACGGCGAGTGGATGCCATCGCCAGCAAGCCGGCTCCTACAAGGACCGTGTCAGCCGAGGCGACCAGTGGGGGCTTGCACACCCCCTGTTTCCTTGCTAGTTTCTCGCAAAATGTTAACGATAACATTTGCTCTAACAATAAAAACAAAACAGAGAATCACGCCATGAAAATGCTCCCGAAAACCCTGTGTTTATTGGCTGTAAGCATCACCCTCGGCACTGTCTCCCCAGCATTCGCCGACGCTGCCAAGCCGATCCGCATCGGCGCGTCCTTCCAGGAAATCAACAATCCCTACTTCGTCACCATGAAAAACGCCCTGGAAGAAGCCGGCGCGACCATCGGCGCGAAACTGATCATCACCGACGCCCGTCACGACGTGTCCAAGCAAGTCAGTGACGTCGAAGACATGCTGCAAAAAGGCATCGACATCCTGCTGATCAACCCTACGGATTCGGTCGGCGTGCAATCGGCGGTCAAGTCGGCCCACGCCGCCGGTGTCGTGGTCGTCGCGGTAGACGCCCAGGCCGACGGCCCGCTGGATTCCTTCGTCGGCTCGAAGAACTTTGACGCTGGCTTCCAGGCCTGTGAATACCTGGCCAAGAACATCGGCGACAAGGGCAATATCGCGATCCTCGACGGCATCGCCGTGGTGCCGATCCTGGAGCGTGTGCGCGGTTGCAAAGAGGCCGTGGCCAAGCACCCCGATATCAAGATCGTCAGCATCCAGAACGGCAAGCAGGAGCGTGACCAGGCGCTGACCGTCACCGAAAACATGCTGCAGGCCCAGCCCGCCCTAAAGGGCATTTTCAGTGTGAATGACAACGGCTCCCTCGGCGCGCTCTCGGCCATCGAAGCCAGCGGGTTGGACGTGAAGCTGGTCAGCGTCGACGGCGCGCCGGAAGCGATCAAGGCGATCCAGAAGCCCGGTAGCAAGTTCATCGCCACCTCAGCGCAGTATCCGCGCGACCAGATCCGCCTGGCGCTGGGCATTGCCCTGGCCAAGAAGTGGGGCTCGCAGGTGCCGGCCACCATCCCGGTGGACATCACCCTGATCGACCAGGCCAAGGCCAAGGATTTCAGCTGGTAAATCGCCTAGGCCCCACGCCTGACGTGGGGCCCAGGTCATCCTTCTGAATACGAGGTCGGTGGTATGAGCAGTCTTCTGAAGTTGGAAAACATCTGTAAGCGGTACCCGGGCGTACAGGCCCTCAAGTCCATCAACCTGCAAGTCGAGCGCGGTGAGATTCATGCCTTGCTCGGCGAAAATGGCGCGGGCAAATCGACGCTGATGAAGATCCTCGGTGGCGTCGAGCATCAAGACGAAGGCCAGATCCTGATCGATGGCCAGGCGCAGCAGTTCGCGACTTATCGCGACGCAATCGCCGCCGGTATCGGCATCGTGTTCCAGGAGTTCAGCCTGATTCCCTACCTCACTGCCGTGGAAAACATCTTCCTCGGCCATGAGCTGAGTAACCGTTTCGGCCTGTTGCGCAAGCGCGAAATGGTCGAGGCCAGCGAGGCCTTGTTCAAGCGCCTCGGCGTGACCATCGACCTGCAATGTGCGGTCAATCACCTGAGCGTGGCCGAGCAGCAGTTTGTCGAAATCGCCAAGGCCCTGGCCCTGGATGCGCGCCTGCTGGTGTTGGATGAACCGACTGCCACGCTGACACCGAGCGAGGCTGAGCTGCTGTTCGACATCATGCGCGAACTCAAGCGCCAGGGCGTGGCGGTGATTTTCATCTCCCATCACCTGGAGGAGATTTTCCAGGTGTGCGACCGCATCAGCGTGTTGCGCGACGGCGGCAATGTGGGCGTTACCGATGTGGCTGACAGTGATATCGACCGGCTGGTCGAGATGATGGTCGGGCGCCGCCTGGAATGCAGTTTTCCACCCAAACCGAACACCGAGCGTGGCCCGCTGTTGCTGGAGGTCAAGGACATCCAACTGGTGCGCAACGGCCCGCACAACAGCTTCCAGCTGCACAAGGGCGAGATCCTCGGCTTTGCCGGCCTGGTCGGTTCCGGTCGTACCGAACTGGCCCTGGGCATGATGGGCGCGCTGCCGTCGGTGAGCAAAGACGTATGGCTGCGCGGCGAGAAAATCACCCTCGACGACCCGGCCCAGGCCCTGGCCCACGGCATCGGCCTGCTGCCGGAAAGCCGCAAGAGCGAAGGGCTGATCACCGACTTCAGCATTCGCGAAAACATCTCGTTGAACAACCTGCCCAAATACCAGAACGCCTCGGGCCTGATCGACAAGAACCGCGAATGCGCCAGCGTCGAAGGCCTGATGAAGCAACTGTCGATCAAGGCCCCCAGCAGTGAAAGCCGGGTGTTCAACCTCAGCGGCGGCAACCAGCAAAAGGTGGTGATCGCCCGTTGGATCAACCATCACTGCGACGTGCTGGTGTTCGACGAACCCACCCGTGGCATCGACGTGGGGGCCAAGGCGCAGATCTACGCGCTGATGCGCAGCCTCACCGAACAAGGCTACGCAATCATCATGATTTCCTCCGAATTGCCGGAAGTCATCGGCATGTGCGACCGCGTCGCCGTGTTCCACAAGGGCGCCATCGTCAAGGTACTCGAAGCATCTGCCGTCAATCCTCAAGAGGTCATGCGCCATGCAACAGGGGGCTCAAGTGAATACGTCCATTAGTACCGGCGACAGCAGCCGGTTGCGGCTGAACCTGGCGCGGCTGGTGCGCTCGCCGGCATTTTATCCCTTCGTCGGGCTGGTGGTGGTGACCCTGGTGATGATCCTCGCCAGCGACACCTTCCTCACTGCCAGCAACCTGTCGAACATCGCCCGCCAGGTGTCGATCAACGCGATCATCGCAGTGGGCATGACCTGCGTGATCCTCACCGGCGGCATCGATCTGTCGGTAGGGCCGGTGATGGCCTTGTCCGGCACGCTCACCGCCGGGTTGATGGTCGCGGGCCTGCCGCCCGGCCTGGCGATTGGCGCAGGCATGTTGATCGGCGTGGCCTTTGGCATCGGCAACGGCTTGTTCGTGGCCTACCTGCACATGCCGCCGATCATCGTGACCCTGGCGACCATGGGCATCGCCCGTGGCCTGGGCCTGATGTACACCGATGGCTACCCGATTTCCGGGTTGCCGGATTGGTTTGCGTTTTTCGGCCGCGAAAGCCTGTTCGGTATCCAGGTGCCGATCCTGATCATGCTGCTCACCTACCTGGCGGCCTACGTGCTGCTGCAACACACGCGCATCGGCCGCTACATCTACGCCATCGGCGGCAATGAAGAAGCGGTGCGGTTGTCCGGCGTGCGTGCGGCGCGTTTCAAGTTGCTGGTGTACGGCATCAGCGGCCTTACGGCGGCGATTGCCGGTCTGGTATTGACCTCGCGCCTGATGAGCGGCCAGCCGAACGCCGGCGTGTCGTTCGAACTGGACGCGATTGCCGCCGTGGTACTCGGCGGTGCCTCGATTGCCGGTGGGCGCGGGGTGATCGTCGGCACCTTACTCGGCGCCATGTTGCTCGGCGTGTTGAACAACGGCCTGAACATGCTGGGCGTGTCGCCCTATGTCCAGAGCGTGATCAAGGGCGCAATCATTTTGCTGGCGATTTTTATCAGCCGTCAGCGCCACAAATAAACTCCTCACAAGCACAGGACCCGACACCATGGACAAGCACACCGAAATGCAAGCCGTCGTCTGCCACGGCCCCAAAGACTACCGCCTGGAACGCATCGGCAAACCCCAGGCACGCGCCAATGAACTGGTGATCCGTATCGCTGCCTGTGGCATCTGCGCCAGTGACTGCAAGTGCCACTCGGGCGCGGCGATGTTCTGGGGCGGCGACAACCCGTGGGTGAAGGCGCCGGTCGTACCGGGGCACGAATTTTTTGGCTATGTGGTGGAAGTGGGCGAGGGCGCCGAAGAGCACTTCGACGTCGCGGTGGGCGACAAGGTCATCGCCGAGCAGATCGTGCCGTGCGGCAAGTGCCGTTTCTGCAAGTCGGGCAAGTACTGGATGTGCGAAGTGCACAACATCTTCGGCTTCCAGCGCGAAGTGGCCGAAGGCGGCATGGCCCAGTATATGCGCATTCCCAAGACCGCCATCGTGCACAAGATCCCCGAATCGGTGTCGCTGGAAGACTCGGCGCTGGTGGAACCGATGGCCTGTTCGATCCATACCGTCAACCGTGGCGATATCCAGCTCGACGACGTGGTGGTGATCGCCGGTGCCGGCACCCTCGGGTTGTGCATGGTCCAGGTCGCTGCGTTGAAAACCCCGAAGAAACTGGTGGTGATCGACATGGTCGACGAGCGTCTGGAACTGGCGAAAAAATTCGGCGCCGATGTGGTGATCAACCCGTCGCGCGACAACGCCCGTGAAATCATCAACGGCCTGACCGACAACTACGGCTGCGACGTCTACATCGAAACCACCGGCGTGCCAGCCGGCGTGACCCAGGGCCTGGATTTGATCCGCAAGCTCGGGCGTTTTGTCGAGTTCAGCGTGTTCGGTGCCGAGACCAGCGTCGACTGGTCGATCATCGGCGACCGCAAGGAGCTGGACGTACGCGGCGCTCATCTCGGGCCGTATTGCTACCCGATCGCCATCGACCTGTTCGAGCGTGGCCTGGTCACCTCCAAGGGCATCGTGACCCATGACTTCCCGCTGGACGACTTTGCCGAAGCCTTCGCGTTGGCCAACTCGACCAAGTCGATCAAGGTGCTGTTGAAGCCGGTGGCCTGAAAATGAACTACGTGATGGGTGTCGATATAGGAACCCAGAGCACCAAGGCGCTGCTGGTGGACGGTCAAGGTACGATCATCGCCCAGCATAGCCAGGGGTATCGCGTGGATACCCCGAAAGTGCGCTGGGCCGAGCAATGGCCGCAGGTCTGGCTGGACGCCGTCGAGGCTTGCGTTGCGCAGTGCATGGCCAAGGCCGGCGTGGCGGCGCAGCAGGTCAAGGCGTTGTGTATCAGCAGCCTGTACGGCGGCTCCGGGATTGCGGTGGATGCGCAAATCACGCCGCTGCACCCGTGCCTGATCTGGATGGACCGCCGTGCTGGCGAGCAGGTGGCCTGGGTGCGCGAGCAGGTGGACCTGGAGCGTCTGTTCGCGATCACCGGCAACTCGGTGGACAGCTACTACGGCTTCACCAAGATGCTCTGGCTCAAGCAGCACCAGCCCGAGGCGTGGGCCAAGACTCGCTACCTGCTGCCGCCCAACAGCTACATCAACTGGTGCCTCACCGGCGAGTTGGCGGTGGACCATAGCAGTGCCGGCAATATCGGTGGCGTCTACGACGTGAAGGTGCGCGGCTGGTCCGCCGAAATGCTTGATGCACTGGGCATACCGCAGGCGATGATGCCGGAGCGCCTGGTGTATTCCGGGGAAGTCGTCGGTGGGTTGCTGGAGGGTTGGGCGGCGCGTCTGGGCCTGCAGGCGGGCACACCGGTTCTGGCTGGTGGCGTCGATGCGGCCATGGCAACGCTGGCCGCAGGGGTGACGCAGCCGGGCAATCACGTGGCAATGATCGGCACCAGCATGTGCTGGGGTTACCTTAACCAACAAGTGGATGCACGCCATGGCTTGGTGAGCATGCCCCACGTCTACAACGGCCACCGCGACCTGTACATCTTTGGCGGAGCAATCACCGCCGGTGCCTCGGTCAGCTGGTTTCGCGAGCAGTTCTGCCAGGCCGAAGAGCAACAAGCCAAGGCCACCGGCCAGGACAGCCTGATGCTGCTGGAACAGCGCGCGATGAACATCCCGGCCGGCAGCGAAGGCCTGTTGTTCCTGCCGTACCTGATGGGTGAACGCAGCCCGGTGTGGGATGACCGCGCCAGTGGCAGTTTTGTCGGCTTGAACCTCTACCACAGCCGTATTCACCTGTATCGCGCGGTGCTGGAGGGCGTGAGTTTTGCCCTGCGACACAACATCGAAGCGGGCACACGCGGCGCGCATTCCCTGGACCCGCGCTTGATCGTGGTGGGCGGGGCGAGCCATTCGGACCTGTGGATGCAGATCATCGCGGACGTTACGCGGTATCCGGTGTACACCATCGTGCAGGAGGTTGAGGCCGCGTTGGGCGCGGCGTTGCTGGCGGCGCACACGGTGGGGTTGGTGAGCGATGGGGAGATGGACAAGGGCTGGGTACAACTGGAGTTGCGGGCTGAGCCCAAGGCGGAAAATGTCGAGGCGTACGACCGTGCGTTCGGCGAGTACCTGAAGCTGTATCCGGCCCTGAAACCGATCATGCACAGCCTGCAGGAGAACTGAATGAACGCAGCCTTCGACTTCACCCACCAGCGCATCCTCGTCACCGGCGCCAGCAGCGGCATTGGGCGCGAAATCGCCTTGCAACTGATCGCCAGCGGCGCCGATGTCTTTGCCCTCGGCCGCGACGCCCAAGCCTTGGCCGAACTCGGTTGCCACACCTTGTGCCTGGACATCGCCGACAGCGCCGCCCTCGATAACGCCCTGCACGACCTGCCACCGCTGCACGGCCTGGTCAACTGCGCCGGCATCTCGCGGCTGGAGCCCGCCGCCGCCATCAGCGCCGACGCGTTCGACCAGGTGATGCAAGTCAACGCCCGCGCCGCCGCCCAGGTCGCCAGCCGCGTGGCGGCGAAAATGATCGAAGCACACATCGCCGGCAGCATCGTCAACGTCTCCAGCCAAGCCTCGCTGGTGGCCCTGGACGATCACCTCGGCTACTGCGCCTCCAAGGCCGCGCTGGATGCGATCACCCGTGTGCAATGCGCCGAGTGGGGCCGCTTTGGCATTCGCGTCAACAGCGTCAACCCCACCGTCACGCTCACGCCGATGGCGGCCATGGCCTGGTCCGAGCCGGCCAAGCGCGACCCGGCGCTGGCGGCCATTCCATTGGGGCGTTTTGCTGAAACCGTCGAGGTGGCGTTGCCGGTGCTGTTCCTGTTGAGCAGCGCCGCCAGCATGATCAGCGGCGTGAGCCTGCCCATCGACGGTGGCTACACCAGCCGCTAGCCGTTTTCCAACTGACCGGCGATCACCACCTTGTCCCGTGGCTTGAACGGGTCTTCCAGGCGATCGAGCAACAGGCGCACCGCACTGCTGCCGGCCAAAGACGCATCGTGAGCCACGCAGGCGATGGGCACGCCGAAGATATCGGCGAAGGGCAGGCGGTCGATGCCGCAGATGGTCAGGCTGTCATGGGCGATGTTGTGCATGCGCAGTGCGCGCAAGGCGCCGAGGGTGATCAACTGGTTGAAGCCCATGATCGCGTCCGGCGCCGAGTGTTCGGCCAGGTAGTCGAGGGTGTGCAGGTAGGACGGCATCAGCGTGTAGTCGCCGGCCTGTACTTCGACCTGCACCTGCGGGTGCTCGGCCAGCACTTCGCGCAGGCCCTTGAGGCGTTCGACGGTGATGCGTGAGTGCTCGGGGCCGGTCAGCACCAGCAGGCGCTTGAGGTCGGGCGTCTGGCGCAGCAGGTAGTGCGCGGCCTGGATGCCGCTGTGGTAGTTGTCGAGCACCACGCGGCTGAACGGGCTGTCGTGGATTGTGCGATCGAGCAGCACCACTGGGGTTTTGCCGTTGCCCAGGCGTTCGAGATAATCGGGCTGGTAGCTCGGTTCATCCGAGACCGGCGACAGAATGATCCCCGCCACGCGGTAGCCCAACAGGGTGTCCACGGCCTTGCTTTCCAGCTCTTCCAGCTCATCGGTGTCCACCAGCATGATGGTGTAGCCGTGCTGTTTGGCCTCGCGGGAAATCGCCTTGATCATTTCGCTGTAGAACGGGTTGTCCACGGAGGCGGTGATCACGCCGATGATCAGGCTCTCACTGCGCTTGAGCCCGCGTGCGAAGGCGTTGGGCACGTAGTCCATCTCCCGCGCCACTTCGAGGATGCGCGCCAGGGTGGCCGGTTTGACCAGGTCGGGTTTGCTCAGTGCACGAGACACCGTGATGGTGGTCATGCCAACCCGTTTGGCGATGTCGCTGATAGTGACGGACTTCTTCTTGTTCATCGGTCAGGCTGCAAAAGGAAACACCCGCAGGCTAGCATGCGCGGTGGAGATTGTTGCTTCAAATCAATGGGTCCCAACGTTGCGACCAGTCGCTTTCGGCCTTGACCACCTCACGCAGCAACCCCAGTGCCTGTTGCAACACTGCCGAATCTCGCGCCCGTGAATACACCAGGTACGTCGGGAAGCTGAATTCCGGCGCCTTGGGCACACGCTGCATTACGCCGCTGTCCAGGTAACTCTGCACCACGCGGGTGCGGAAATAGCCGGCGCCGCCATTCTCAAGGATGTACTGCAATGCCAGCGGGCCCAGGTTGAAACTCAATGCGGCACGGGCCTTGTCGGGCAGCGCGGCGTCGTGTTGTTGACGAAACCCGGGCCCCCAATCGATATACACGTAGGGCGCCGGGTTGCTCACCAACTGCACCAGGATCAGTTTTTCCTCCAGCACCTGTTCCACCTGCAAGCCTGGCCAGTATTGCGGCTGGAACACCAATGCAGCGTCGAGTACGCCCAGTTCCAGTTGGCGCAACAGGTATTCGCCTTCGCGGATTTCGGTGCGCAGGGCATGGCCGGGGATGTGTTGGCGTAACGCTTGGGCCCAGCCGAGCATCAATGGATTGCACAGGCTGACTTCGCCGCCGATGTGCAGCACGTTGCGATAGCCATCGGGCAGCGGCAGGTCGCGTTTTGCCGCGTCCCAGGTTTGCAGCAACTGGTTGGCGTACACCACGAAGGCCTCGCCGTCGGCGGTCAGCCGGGCGCCGGCGCGGTTGCGCACGAACAGTGTGCTGCCTAGCTGGCTTTCCAGGCTTTTGACCCGTGCGGTGATGGCGGTCTGGGTGACGTGCAGTTTCTCGGCTGCTGCGGCCAGGCTGCCGCAGCGGGTGATTTCGAGGAAGGTGCGTGCCAGTTCGATGTCCATGAAGCCCCCGGGGATGAATGGGGGACAGTGTAATGGAATGTGGTTGAAACTGTGGGAGCTGGCTTGCCTGCGTTCGGCCAGCGTGTTTGACGGGGCGCCTGAGATCAAGATCAAGAGCGACTCGCTTCGCATCGTGGATATGCGGTCTTGTAGGCGCCGGCTTGCCGGCGATTGGGGTGTGTCGGTGACGGGTGAGGTGTCTGACACGGCGCCATCGCCGACAAGCCGGCTCCTACAGGGAGTGCATTTCAGGTTGGGGTTTGTGGGGCTTGGGGGTGCTCGCTCGGGAAGGCCTTCGCGTAGGCGTGGCACACCCGCAACACCTGCTCGTCGGCAAAACGTGCGCCTACTACATGCAAGCCCACCGGCAAGCCGTTCGCTGCCAACCCACACGGCACCGAGGCTGCCGGTTGCTGCGTCAGGTTGAAGGGGTAGGTGAACGGTGTCCACTGTGTCCATTCCTGCAAACCCGAACCCGGTGGCACGTCATGCCCGGCATCGAACGCGGTGATCGGCATCATCGGCGATACCAGCACATCGTAATGCTCATGGAACGCCGCCATGCGTGCCACCAGGGCTGCGCGTGCTTCAAGGGCCGCGCTGAAGTCGTCCAGGCTCAAACGCTCGCCGCGCTGGGCGATGCGCAGCAGGCCGGGGTCCAGCAGTTGTTTTTGTGACTCGCTCATGGGCCCGGTCAGGCGTGCAGCGCCGGCTGCCCACAAGGTGCTGAAGACTTCCAGCGGGTCACTGAAGCCGGGGTCGATCTGCTCGACATGGGCGCCCAGTTGTTCCAGGCCTCGCACCGCCTCCGCGACCACCTTGGCCACTTGCGGGTCGACCTCCACGTAACCGAAGTTCGGACTGTAGGCCACGCGCAGCCCTTTCAAATCCGCTGCGCCCGACAACCACGGTGTGGTCCTCGGCGCACCGATCAACCCGTCCCGAGCATCCGGTTGCGCGATGGTCTGCAGCATCAATACGCTGTCTTCCACCGTGCGGGTCATCGGCCCCAGGTGCGAGAGGATTGTCATGGAGCTGGCCGGCCACTGCGGCACATAACCGAAGGTTGGCTTGATCCCGAAAGTGCCGGTAAATGCACAGGGAATCCGAATCGAACCGCCCGCATCGCTGCCTTGGTGCAACACCCCCAGGTTCAACGCCGCCGCCGTGCCCGCGCCGCCGGACGAACCGCCCGCCGTGGTGCGGGTGTCCCAGGGGTTGCGGGTGATGCCGTACAGCGGATTGTCGGTGACGCCTTTCCAGCCGAATTCAGGGGTGGTGGTTTTGCCCAGCAGCACCGCACCGGCCTTGCGCATAAAGGCCGGGAAGGGCGCGTCCACCTCCCACGGCCCGTCGGCGGACGAGGTGCGCGAGCCCTTGCGGGTGGGCATGCCGATTGTCAGCGTCAGGTCCTTGATCGAAGACGGCACGCCGTCCAACGGACCGCAGGGTTGGCCGTTCAGCCAGCGTTGTTCCGAGGCGCGCGCCGCATTCAGCGCGCCTTCCGGGTCCACGTGGCAGTAGGCGTTCACCACCGGATTGAAGCGTTCGATCCGCAGCAAGGCGTCTTCGGTGACCTCCACCGGCGACAAGGTCTTGTCGCGAAAATGCTGCAGCAGTTGCACTGCCGTCAGTTGGCCGATCTCGCTCATGCCACGTCCCCCTGCGCCGCATTGACCATGGCGCGCAACAACACCGCGCAGCCCGCCGCCAGGTCGTCCGGCGCGGCGTTTTCGATTTCGTTATGGCTGATGCCGCCTTCGCACGGTACAAAGATCATCCCGGCCGGACCCAGTTCGGCGACAAAAATCGCGTCGTGGCCTGCGCCGCTTACGATGTCCATATGGCTCAAGCCCAAGGCCTCGGCGCCTTCGCGTACGGCATTGACGCAGGCCGGGGCGAAGTCCAGCGGTGGGAAGTCGGCGGTTGGGGTCAGTTCATATGCCAACCCGTGTCTCGCGGCGGCGGCTTCGATCACGCTGCGCACTTCATCAACCATGGCTTGCAGCTTGTCTGCGTGCAGATGACGCAGGTCGAGGGTCATGTGCACCTGGCCGGGAATCACGTTGCGCGAGCCGGGATGCAGGCTCAGGCAACCGACCGTACCGCAGGCGTGGGGTTGCTGCTGATGGGCGATGCGGTTGACCGCGCTGACCACCTCGGCGGCGCCGACCAGGGCGTCCTTGCGCAGGTGCATCGGCGTCGGGCCGGCGTGGGCTTCGACGCCGGTGAAGGTCAGGTCGAACCATTTCTGGCCCAGGCAACCCATGACCACGCCAATGGTAGTGGCCTGGTCTTCCAGTACCGGGCCTTGTTCGATATGCGCTTCGAAGTAGGCACCGACCGGGTGGCCGAGCACGGCGCGGGAGCCGGCGTATCCGATGCGCTGCAATTCGGCGCCGACTGACAGGCCCTGGTCATCGAGCTTGTCGAGGGTGTCCTGCAAATCGAACTTACCGGCAAACACCCCGGAACCCATCATGCACGGCGGAAAACGCGAGCCTTCTTCGTTGGTCCACACCACCACTTCGATCGGCGCTTCGGTTTCAATCTTCAAATCATTCAGGGTGCGGATGACTTCAAGTCCCGCCATTACCCCGTAGCACCCGTCGAACTTGCCGCCGGTGGGTTGGGTGTCGATATGGCTGCCGGTCATCACCGGGGGCAGGGCCGGATTGCGCCCGGCACGGCGCGCAAAGATATTGCCGATAGCGTCGACACTGACGCTGCACCCCGCAGCCTCGCACCATTGTACAAACAGGTCACGGGCCTGGCGATCCAGGTCGGTCAGCGCCAAGCGGCACACGCCACCTTTGACGGTGGCGCCCAGTTGGGCCAGGTCCATCAGCGATTGCCACAAGCGGTCGCGGTTGATCAGCGGGGCGTTGCTCTTGAGCGGTTGCGCAAAACTATTCATCAGTAGTCTCCGGTCAGGCACTCAGGGCCAAATAACGGTTTTTGATGGTCGGGTCGGCGCGGAAGGCTTCGGCGCTGCCCTCGTAGACCACGCGGCCCTGTTCAAGCACGTAATGGCGGTCGGCGAGCTTGTCGCAGACCATCAGGTTTTGTTCCACCAGCAGCACCGGCAGGCCGTCGTCCTTGACCTTGCGCAGGATCTTCACCAGCTCGTCGACGATGACCGGGGCCAGGCCTTCGGTGGGTTCATCGAGGATCAGCAGCTTGGGATCGTTGAGCAGCGCGCGGGCGATGGCGAGCATTTGTTGCTCGCCGCCGGACAACGCGTGGCCAGCGTTTTTGCGCCGCTCCTTGAGGCGCGGGAACATGGCGTACACGTCTTCGAGCTGCCAGCGGCTGGTCTTGCGTGCGGCGATGCGCAGGTTTTCCTCGACCGTGAGCAGGCGGAAGATCCCACGGTTCTCCGGCACCAGCGCCAAACCCTGGCGGGCAATTTCGAAGATCTTCTGGCCCACCAGTGCCTGGCCGTTGAAGTGGATCTGGCCCTGGCGCGGGCAGATGATGCCGAGAATGCTGCGCAGGGTGGTGGTCTTGCCGGCGCCATTACGCCCCAGCAACGTCACCAGTTCGCCAGGGTTGACGGTCAGCGACACGCCTTCCAGCACGTGGCTCTTGTCGTAGTAGGAATGGATGTTCTCAACGATCAGCATCAGGCAGCCTCCCCAAGGTATGCAGTGCGCACACGCTCATCGGCGCGCACGAATTCCGGTGTGCCTTCGACCAGGATCTGCCCGTGGCTCATCACCGTGATGCGTTGGCTGATGGACATGACGATGCTCATGTTGTGTTCGATCAGCAGCACCGTGTGGTCGCGGCCGAGGTCGCTGATCAACTGCGTCATGATTGGGATGTCATCGATGCCCATGCCCGAGGTGGGCTCATCCAGCATCAACAGTTTCGGTTTGGAGCAGATCGACATGCCCACCTCCAGCACCCGCTGCTGGCCGTGTGACAACTCACCGGCCAGGGTGCCGGCGCGGGCCGTGAGTTGCAGGCGCTCCAGCACCTGGTCGGCCATCTCCAGGTGTTCGCGCTTGCTGTCGACGCGGCGCCAGAAATTCAGTGCGCGTGCACCGTCGCGGCCTTGGGCGGCGAGGCGCAGGTTTTCGCGCACGCTGAGGTTCTGGAACAGGCTGGTGAGCTGGAACGAGCGCGCCATACCCAGGCCGACGCGGCCGTGGGCAGGCTTGCGCATCAGGTTCTTGCCGTCGAAGTGGATCGCCCCGGCGGTGGCCTGGCGTTCGCCGGTGAGGCAGTGGAACAGGCTGGTCTTGCCCGCGCCGTTGGGGCCGATGATGGTATGGATAGTGCCCGCCTCGACCTTGAGGTTCACGCCGTTCACCGCATGGAACGCGCCGTAGGCCAGTTCCAGGTCTCTGGTTTCCAAAAGGATGCTCATAGCCCTTCCTCCTTGGCGACAACGGCCGTTTTGCGATGGCCGCGTACCTTTTCGAACAGCGACGCGAGGCCGCCCCACAAACCGCCGCGCATGAAGATCACCACCAGGATCAGAATTACCCCCAGCAGCATCAGCCAGCGCGGCCACAGGTCGGAGAGGAAATCCCCGAGCAGCACGATGGAACCGGCACCAAGCAATGAGCCGAACAACGAGCCGGTGCCGCCAACGATGGTCATGATCAGGATGTTCTCGGACATCGCCAGGTCGATATTCGACAGCGGCACAAAGTGCAGCAGCATCGCGTACAGCGCGCCGGCAATTCCGGTGACCGCGCCGGACAGCACAAACACCAGGATCTTGAAGTGGCGTGTGTCGTAGCCGATGGCAGAGGCGCGGGTTTCGTTTTCGCGGATCGCCATCAAGGTGCTGCCGAACGGTGACGCAATCACCCGGCGTGCGCCGATGAAGATCAGCAGGAACAGCACTGCGACAAAGCCGTAGAAGGCGCGGGCGTCGGCCAGTGACAGCAGCACCGTTTCACCCACGCGGATCTCCGGGCGCGGCACGCTGAGCAGGCCGTTGTCGCCACCGGTCCAGTCGCTGAGTGTGTAGGCGACAAAGTAGGCCATCTGGCTGAACGCCAGGGTCAGCATCACGAAGTAGATGCCGGTGCGACGGATCGCCAGGGCGCCCACCAGCAACGCCAGGAAACCACCGGCCACGGCGGCGCCGAGCAACGCCGTGAACAGGCCCAGTTGCAGGTGGATCATCAGCAACGCCGCGCAATACGCGCCGGCCCCGAAGAAGATGCCTTGGCCGAAGGAGAGCAGGCCGGTGTAGCCCAGCAGCAGGTTGCAGGCCAGGGCCGCCATCGCAAAGATCAGGATCTCGGTGGCCAGGGTCGCCGAGGGCAATATCAACGGTAGGCCGATCAGCACCGCCAACACCCACAGCAACATCGCGCGCGATTGCGTCTTGGCAAACGGCAGGGGGTTTTTTTCGCTCATGTCAGGCTCTCCCAAACAGGCCGTAAGGACGGACCAGAATCACCACGGCCATTGCGCCGTAGATCATCAGGCTCGCGCCCTGGGGCCAGAGTGTGGTCATCAGGCTTTGCACCACGCCCACCAGCAAACCGCCGACCAGCGCACCGCTGAACGAGCCCATGCCGCCGATCACCACCACCACGAAGGCCACGCCGAGAATCTCCGGGCCGACAAAGGGTTGGGCGCCGCGCAACGGGGCGAACAGCACGCCCGCGACGCCGGCCAGGGCTACGCCGAGGGCGAAGGTCATGGAGAACAGCCGGAAGATGTTGGTGCCCAGCAGCGACACGGTCTCGGTGCTTTCACTGCCGGCCCGCACCAGGGCGCCGAAGCGCGTGCGTTCCAGCAGCAGCCACAGGCCCAGGCCGACGAGCCCGGAAAACACGATGAGAAACAGGCGGTAGTAGGGGTAGACGAAGTCACCCACCACCAGCACGCCGCGCAGCAGTTCCGGCACGGCGACGCTTTTGCCCACCGGGCCCCAGATCATCACGCTGGCCTCCTGGATGATCAGCGCGATACCCAGGGTTACCAGGATCTGGAACATGTGCGGTAAGTGATAGATGCGTTGGATCAACAACCGCTCGATGGCCCAGGCCAGCGCGGCCACCACCAGCGGCGCAATCAGCAACGCCAGCCAGAAGTTGCCAGTGAGGCTCACAGCGGTGTAGCAGATATAGGCACCCAGCAGGAAGAACGCGCCGTGGGCGAAGTTGACGAAGTTGAGCAGGCCGAAAATGATCGTCAGCCCGACCGCGATCAGGAAGTAGATCATCCCCAGCCCAAGGCCGTTGAGGATCTGGAACAGATAAAGATTAAGCATGCAGGAACCCTCTGCAGGAGGCCGCTTGCACGGCCCTGCGCTACCAAATTCAGGGGATCAGCCGAGCGTGCAGCCTGTGGCGTCCACGGGCGGGAACGACTGACCGGCGCTGAGTACCTTGGCCAGGTCATCCTTGTCGGCCATGTCGGCGGTGGCCTTGCCGATCAGCAGGTAGTAATCCTTGATCACCTGGTGGTCGCCGGCGCGGATCGATTCCTTGCCGGTGGGCCCTTCGTAGCTCAGGCCCTGCAGGGCCTTGGCCACGGTCGGTCCGTCGAAACTGCCGGTAGAAATGATGGCTTCGAGCATGACCTTGGTGCTGATGTAATCGGCGGCCAGCGGGTAGGTAGGGTTGATGCCGTATTTGGCTTGGGTGAGCTTGACCAGTTCACGGTTGAGCGGGGTGTCGACCTGGTGCCAGTACTGCGCGCCGAGGTACACGCCTTCCAGCACATCACTGCCCAGTTCCTGGAACTGGTCGAGGCCGGCGGACCATACCAGCAACACCTTCATGCGCTCCTTGATACCGAAGTTCACCGCCTGGCGCAGGGTGTTGGACGACTGGCTGCCGAAGTTGAGCAGCACCAGCACATCGGGCTTGGCGGCGATGGCGTTGGTCAGGTAGCCGGAAAATTCCTGTTCCTGCAACGAGTGGTAGCTGTTGCCGATGTGTTCCAGGCCGTTTTCCTTGAGCACATTCTTCGCGCCTTCGAGCAGCGCTTCGCCGAACACGTATTGCGGGGTGATGGTGTACCAACGCTTGGCGTCCGGCAGCAGCTTGATCAGCGGCACCATGGTTTCACGGATCGCGCCGTAGGTGGGCACCGACCAGCGGAAGGTTGCCTTGTTGCAGTCCTTGCCGGTGACTTCATCGGCGCCCACCGGGGTCATGAACACACCGCCGACCTTGTCCACCTCCTTCGCCACCGCCAGTGCCGACGACGACAGGGTGCAGCCCTGGAAGAACCGCGCGCCGTCCTGCTGGATGGCTTCCTGCACCTTGCGCACGGCCTTGCCGGCGTTGCCTTCGGTGTCGATCACCTTGTAGTTCAGCGGGCGGCCGAGCAGCTCGGGGTGTTGTTCCACCGCCAGGCGCGAACCCATGTCGGCAAACTTGCCATAGCTGGCAAAGGCGCCAGACATGGACTTGAGGCCGTAAAAGGTAAAGGGCTCGGCGGCGAATGCAGACCGAATGCTCAGCGGGAGGCTGAGGGCGGCGGCTGCGGTAAGACTGGCTTTCAACAACGTACGACGCTGCATGGGGTGACTCCCTGGTTTAGTTATTGGCAGGAGTGGCAATGGCGATACGGTGGAGCAAGGGCCTGTGGACAGGCCTGTTATTGGATGGGGCAAACACTGTCTCTGTAGGAGCCGGCTTGCCGGCGATGCAGGCAACTCGGTGGGTCAGTTGAACTGAGTCGATGCCATCGCTGGCAAGCCAGCTCCTACATTGATTGGGGGGCCACAGTAGGTACCGTGGTGTGTCAGTGGTGGTGATCGAACTCCAATAGGAAGTGCGGGCTGACCTGGCCTTCAAGGGCGGTCATGTGGTGTTCGGCATCGCACATGTGTTCATGCATCAAGCTGCGCACCGCGCTTTCATCCCCGGCACGAAAGGCGATCAGCAACTGCTTGTGATAGTCCAGGTTGGCGGCGTCGAACTGCTTGCGCTTGGGCTTGTAGGCTTTTTTCAGCACCACCAGGTCGCGCAGCAGATCGTTGAGGAACTGCGCCATGAAACTCAGCAACGGGTTGGGGCAGGCCTTGGCCAGCAGGTTATGGAACTCCAGTTCCGCCAGGCGCTGTTCACGCTGGCCGGCCTCGCTGTCTTCGGGGGCGCTGCAAAAATCCACATTGTCTTGCAGGGCCTGGTAGTCGTCCTCGCTCAAGCGCCCGAGCACCGACACCGCCAGTTCCACTTCGATGACTTTGCGCAGTTGGTACACCTGTTCGCCGTCCAGGTGCTGGAAGTGCAGGTAGTTGCGCAACGCGCGGCTGGCCGGTTCGGTGCCGGCCTGGTTCAGGTAGGCGCCGCCGCTGGGCCCGGTGCGGGTGCTCACCAGGCCTTCCACTTCCAGTGCCTTGAGCGCTTCGCGGGCCGAACCTTTGGAGCACTGGAAGCTTTCCATCAGTTCGCGTTCGGTGGGCAGGCGGTCGCCGGGCTTCAAGGCGTCGGTGACGATGGAGCGCTTGACCGACTCGACAATCACATCGGACAGCTTCTGGCGTTTGCGTCGTAGCGGGCGGCTTAGCATAGGTTCGATTTATCGTATTAATGCGGATTAATAGCACTTAATAACGATCGGCATGCAGCGTCAACGGCAGGTGTCGTTTTCGATGGCAACAGGTCGCAATCGGATGGTTACTCCCCGTTGCCTGAATCGAGGCAGCGCGTGGACGACGGTGGTTGCTTGCCGAACACCAGAAAGTCGCCCATCCAGCGGTTGATGCAGCTGCTGGCGTCCTGTTGGGCTGTTTCTTTCAGGCGCAGTTGTTCGACCTTGGGTGCCGCCGATTCGGGTTGCTTTGCATTGACCAGTACCATGCGCGCCACCCGTTCGGGAAACAGGGCCGCGTAACGGTTGCCCAGGCGGGCCGCATCGGCATTGCCCAGGTAGAGCAGTTGGGCGTCGCCCAGTTGAGTGCGGACAAACTCCAGGTCTTGGGCGGCTTGTTCGACTCCATTGTCGTTGCCGAGGTCGCGGGGGCTGAGTTCGATGACGTCGTAGCGGTTGACCAGTGTGCGATACGCTGGGTTGGAGTAAGAGCCCCAGAGGCTGGTCAGGTGAATGACAAAGGTGCCGCCCTGGTTCCTTTGGGGCGCATCGCCGGCCAGGGCAAACACCACGCCTTCGCGATTCAGCGGGTCTCGGGCGCCGACGCGGGTCAGGTGGAGGCGCAGGTTGCCTTGCCGGGGCGCAGCGTAATTGCGCGGCACGCTCACGACGCCGCATTGAGTGCGTTGCAGCACTTCGGGGTCCAGGCGTTCAGCGGTGCGCAGGGGGCAATCCAGCAACCAGTCAATGGCGGTGGGAGGAATCAGTTCTTGGGCAGCGCTTGCAGTCACCCAGAGACAGGCGCATGTCAGGTATTTTGCGACAGTCATCAAGAGGTCCTGGGCAACCGTGTGAGTTCGGTGTTTTTACCAAGGACCTTTGCTCAAGAATGTAGGGCGAGAAGACAGTTGGTGTGCGAAAGCGGAGTTTTGTTTATCGGATCTGCGTCTGCCAGCCGCCGCCCAGGGCTTTGTACAACGCGATACTGGCCTGCAGGCGCGACAGTCGCAGTTGCACGTTCTGGTCCTGGGCCGCGTACAGCGTGCGCTGGGTTTCCAGTACCGTGAGCAGGTCTTCGGCGCCTGCCTGGTAGCGGCTTTCAGCGATCTGGAAGGCGGTCTGGGCCTGTTGCAGTTCTTCGCTTTGCCATTCGCGCTGCTGGTCGAGACGGGTGATGCTGCTGAGGGATTTTTCCACGTCGGCAAAGCCGTTGATGATCGCACCGCGATAGGTTTGCAGCAGTTCATCCTGGCGCGCGCGGGCCTTGTCGCGTTCAGCACTTAAACGACCGTTGTTGAAGATCGGCGCCACCAGCCCAGCGGTCAGCGTGTAGTAGGGGCTGCGCAGGATATCCACGGCCTTGTAGGCGTCGGAGCCCAGGGTCGCGCCGAGGGTGATGGCGGGTAGCATGGCCGCGCGGGCCACGGTGACGTCGGCCTGTGCTGCCGCCAATTGCGCCTCGGCCTTGGCGATATCGGGACGGCGGCTGAGCAATTGACTGGGCATGCCGGCGCCGATGGCAGGCCAGGTCAAGGCTTGAAACGGTTCGCTGCCAAGGTCCAGGGCTTGGACGGGTTGGCCGAGAAGGGCGGCCAGCGTGATCCGCGACTCTTCGGTCAGCTGCTGAATCAGCGGCAATTGACGTTGCTGGCTGGCCACCAGGCTTTTTTGCTGGGCCAGTTCCAGGGCGGTGGCGGAGCCGGCGTCATAGCGGGTCTGCACCAGGTCGAGCACGCTGCGCGCATTGGCCAGGTTCAGTTCTGCAATCTGCTGGCGCTGCTGCGCGGCCAGGGTTTGTGCGTAGCGGTCGGCCACGCTGCTGAGCAAGGTCAGCTCTACGGTGGCCTGGTCAAACTCGCTGGCGCGCAGGGTATGCAGGGCGCTGTCGCGGGCGGCGGCGCGGCCACCCCAGAAGTCCACTTCGTAGCTGGCGGTGAGGTTGGCGCCAAAGTTGTCGACGGCGTCATCGCTTTGCGAAGCGTCAAGGTCCGGTCCACCCGGGCCACGTAACAACTTCTGGCGGCTGGTGGTGAGGTTGAGCTTCACTTCCGGCAACAGCGGCGCACCGGCGATCACTGCGCTGGCTTGGGCCTGGCGCACGCGCGCGGTGGCGGCGGCCACGTCGAAACTGTCTCGCCGGGCCTGTTCGACCAGCCGGTTCAGTTGTGGGCTACCGAACTGCGTCCACCATTGCTGGTTGGTGACCTGGGCGGCGTCGCGTTCGGCAAATTGCCAGGCGGCAGGCGCTGCAATCCCGCTGTCGAGCGCGGGCGGGTTGCCGGTGCAGGCGCTGAGTAACACGCACAAGGCAGGAAGGTAAAAGGACTGTTTATTCACTGGTCAACGCCTTAACCGGATCGAGCCGGGCAGCTTTACGGGCCGGCATGAAGCCGAATACGACACCGGTGACGAGTGCGCAACCAAAGGCGCCAAACACCGCCAAAAGGGAGAACTGCACCGCCACCTTGGCCAGCACCAACACGCCGCCAACCAACAACGCCAGGGCGATGCCGCACAAGCCGCCGACCACCGAGAGCATCACCGCCTCGGTGAGGAACTGGCGCAGGATGTCGCGTTGGCGTGCGCCGGTGGCCATGCGGATGCCGATTTCACGGGTGCGCTCGCGTACGGTCATCAGCATGATATTCATCACGCCGATCCCGCCCACCAGCAAAGATATCGCCGCAATGGAACCGAGCATCAATGACAGCGTGTTCTGCGTACGGGCCTCGGCCTGGATCATCGCCGCGTTGTTGGTCAGCTCATAGTCACGCTTGCCGTTGTGCAGCTTTTTCATCAACTGGTCGATGGCCACTTCGGCTTCGTGGACCTTGCGCGCATCCGCCGCCGCGATCACCACATACTCAGGGTTGTAGCTGCCAAACAGGCGCACACTGGCGGCGGTGTAAGGGATGGCGACACGGTCGTCACTGTCCTTGTTGCCGGAGGCGGCGCCTTTTTCCGCCAGCACTCCGATCACCTGGAACGGCACGTTTTCAATCAGGATGTACTGCCCGAGTGGGTTGACCTCGCCCTTGAACAGCTTCTCGCGCACGCGATGACCGATCACCGCCACGGTGGCGGCGGCACGCTCGTCGGCGGCCGTGAAGTAACTGCCCTCGACCACCGGCCAGTTGAAAATCTCCGGGAAGTTGGTGTCATTGCCGCCCACGTAGGCCATGTAGTCCACGTTGCCGTAACGCACCCCGACTTCGCTGCCGTTGACCGGCATGATGTGTTTCACCTGGGGCAGGGCCGCCAGCGCGTGGACGTCATTGAGGGTGACGATGCCCAGCGGTGTACGCGGGTTGGGCGACGTGCCGCTGAGGTAGATGATGTTGGAGCCGAATGCGCCCATCTGCGCCATGACTTGCCGCTTGCTGCCTTCCCCCACGGCCAGCATCACCACCACCGACGCCACGCCGATGATGATCCCCAACAGGGTCAGCGCGGTGCGGAAACGATTGATCCACATCACCCGCCAGGCGGCTTGCACCGCGTCCACCAGCTCGGCTTTCCACGCGCCATTGTGTTCGGCACCGTCGGCCAGGCGTTGGCGCAGGTCCACGGCTTGCAAGGCGCCGTTCGCTAATACTGGCGCAACGTCGCTGCCGTCGGCCGAGTCGCTGATGATCAAGCCATCGCGAATCTCGATGATGCGATTGGCCCGCGCCGCCACTTCGCGGTCGTGGGTGATCAGGATCACCACGTGGCCCTGGCTGGCAAGTTCATCGAGCAGGGTCATGACCTCGGCGCCACTGTGGCTGTCGAGGGCGCCAGTGGGTTCGTCAGCGAGGATGATATGCCCACCGTTCATCAACGCACGGGCAATGGACACCCGCTGTTGCTGGCCGCCGGAAAGCTGGTGCGGACGATTGCCGGTGCGCTCGGCCAGGCCCAACCGCGTGAGCAGGGCGTTGGCGCGGGCATGGCGTTCGGCGGCGCTGATACCGGCGTAGATCGCCGGCATCTCGACGTTTTCCTGGGCCGAGCCCGACGGGATCAGGTGGTAGCCCTGGAACACGAAGCCAAAGGCTTCGCGGCGCAGCCAGGCGAGTTCGTCGCTGTCCAGATGGGCGACGTTTTCCCCGGCGAACAGGTAGTCGCCTGTGCTTGGACGGTCGAGACAGCCAAGGATATTCATCAACGTGGACTTGCCGGAGCCCGAGGCACCGACGATGGCGACAAATTCCCCGGCATGGATCGACAGGTCGATGCCGCGCAACACGTCGACCTGCGGGCTGTCGCCGCCGCCGTAGGACTTGCGGATGTTCTTGAGTTCGATCAGGGGCGTGGTCAACTCAACCCCCGTTGCCGTCGGCCGGGCCGATCAGCAGGTGATCACCTTCGCTTAAACCGTCGAGCACCTGGACGCGCAGGCGGTCGCTGATGCCTACCTGCACCTGGCGCTGCTCGATTCGACCATTCTTGCCCACGACCTGGGCGATCTGCTCGTTGGGGTTCGCCGTGCCCGATAACGCGGCGACCGGCGCGGTGAGGGCGTCCTTGACCTGGCTGGCGACGAAAAATACCTGAGTGGTCATTTCGGCCATCAACGCGTTGTCGCTGTTGTCCACGTCCAGCAGCACGGTGTACAGCACCACGCGGCCGCTGCCGCTTTTGCTGGTGCTGTTGGGGCTGCCGCTGCCTTGGGTTTCATTCAATGGCTTGGGCGGAATCGGCAGGATCTGCCGCACGGTGCTGGTCCAGCGCCGGTTGCCGCCGCTCAACGTGGTGAAATACGCGGTCATGCCCGGCTTGACGTGGCCGATATCGGCTTCCGAGACCTCAGCCCACACGGTCATCGGTGACAATTTGGCGATGCGCAGGATCAGCGGCGTCTGCTGCTGGGCGTTTAGGGTCTGGCCGACCCGCGCGTCCACCGCGACCACGGTGCCGGTCATGGGCGCGTAGATGCGCGTGTAGCCCAATTCAGCTTCGTCACTGCGCAAGCTGGCCTGGGCTTGCTGGATCTGCGCCTGGAACATGTCGACCCGCGCCTGGGTGGCGCTCAGTTCGGCCTTGGCGGTTTGCACGTCTTCTTCACGGGTGGCGTTGCCGGCGGCCAGGCGTTGCTGGCGCTGGTACTTCTGGCGTGCCAGTTCGTGCTGGGCCTTTTGTTCCTGCAACTGGGCCTTGAGGTTTTCGATGGCGTAGCGGCTGGCGTCCAGCTTGGCTTTTTGCGTGGAGGGGTCGATCTCCACCAGTAACTGGCCTTCCTGGACCTGGTCGCCGGCCTCGACGTGGATCTTGCGGATCTGTCCGGAGGCCTGGGCCCCCACGTCCACATAACGGCGCGGCTGCAGGGTGCCGAGGGCGGTCACGCTGTTTTCGATACTGCCGCGGGTGACGGTGACGGTGGTGAGGGTGTCACGCCCCGGCGGCAGCACTTGCCAGGCCGCGATGGCGAAAATGGGGATCAGGCACGCGATAACAAGCAAGGCGCGTCGGGCAGGTCGAGGGCGTTTCATGCTTTGGTTCCAGCCAGGAAAGTTCGGACCGCAGTTGCGGGGAGCTGACAAGTAAACGAGAGAATTGCGCGGGGATTTAGGCGGTTACATAAGCAGTTACAGCTCCCTTGAAGAAAAAAATCGTCCGTTGATGCAAGTCTGCTTTAAAAGTAGATGAGAATTACTATAAATTGCACGCACTCAAACTGCCATCACCTGAATGCTGTCTTTATTTGCACCCAAGGACCTAATGCCGCCACCCGGCGGTCGGGAGTCATGTTGGAAAACTACTATCGCGAGCTGGTGTGTTTCCTCAACGCCAAGCTGGGCAACCGTCAGGTGGCCGAGGATGTGGTGCATGACGCTTATGTCCGGGTGCTGGAGCGTTCCAGCGACACGCCCATCGAACAACCCCGTGCCTTTTTGTACCGCACGGCGCTCAACCTGGTGATCGACGGCCATCGGCGCAATGCCTTGCGCCAGGTCGAACCCCTGGATGTGCTGGATGCCGAAGAACGCTTCGCCAGCAGTTCGCCGCACACTAACCACGACCACGGCCAACGCCTGGAACTGCTCGAACGCGCCCTGGCCGAGCTGCCACAGGCCTGTCGCGACAGCTTCCTGCTGCGCAAGCTCGAAGGCCTGACCCACCTGCAAATCGCCGAACGCCTGTGCATTTCTCGCGCCTTGGTGGAGAAACACATCGTCAACGCCATGAAGCACTGCCGGGTGCGGATGCGCGAGTGGGAAGCGCACTGATCAATGATCAGTTAAATTTTATTTCACTGTCCTCGTTCCTATCAACACACGACCTGTTGTTCAGGTCTTGAAGGTATTCCCGCCCCACCGCCAAGGGGCTTATCCAGAGGACACTGGAATGACACAGGCAATTGCTTCGCCCGCGGTTCACGACCTGATCGGTATCGGTTTCGGCCCTTCGAACCTGGCGCTGGCCATCGCCCTGCAGGAGCGCGAAAAGGCCCAGGGCAAACTGGACGTGCTGTTTCTCGACAAACAGGCCGACTACCGCTGGCACGGCAATACCCTGGTGACCCAGAGCGAGCTGCAGATTTCATTCCTCAAGGACCTGGTGACCCTGCGCAACCCCACCAGCCCGTATTCCTTCGTCAACTACCTGAAAGCCCATGATCGTCTGGTCGACTTCATCAACCTGGGCACCTTCTACCCGTGCCGCATGGAGTACAACGACTACCTGCGCTGGGTCGCCGGGCAGTTCCAGGCCCAGGCGCGCTATGGCGAGGAAGTGCTGGCCATCGAGCCGATCCTGCACCAGCAGCAGGTTGAAGCGCTGCGCGTGATTTCCCGCGATGCGCTCGGTGAGCAACATGTGCGCACCACCCGTTCGGTGGTGGTCAGCGCCGGCGGCACGCCGCGTATTCCTGAAGCGTTCAAGGCGCTCAAGGGCGACAGCCGGGTGTTCCATCATTCCCAGTACCTGGAGCGCATGGCCAGCCAGCCGTGTGTCGAGGGCAAGGCCATGCGCATCGCCATCATCGGCGGTGGCCAGAGCGCGGCGGAAGCCTTCATCGACCTGAACGACAGCTTCCCGTCGGTGCAGGTCGACATGATTCTGCGTGGTTCGGCGCTCAAGCCGGCGGATGACAGCCCGTTCGTCAACGAAGTGTTCTCGCCGGCCTTCACCGACCTGGTGTTCCAGCAAGAGGGCGCCGAGCGTGAGCGTTTGGTCGCCGAGTACCAGAACACCAACTATTCGGTGGTGGACCTGGACCTGATCGAGCGTATCTACGGCATCTTCTACCGCCAGAAAGTCTCCGGCATCGCCCGCCAGGCGTTCCGCACCATGACCGTGGTCGAGAAGGCCACCCCAGGCCCGCTGGGCATTGAATTGGTGCTGCGCAACAACGCCAACGGCGACACCAGCATCAACCACTACGACGCGGTAATCCTGGCCACGGGCTATGAGCGCCAGACGCACCGCGCCTTGCTCGCACCGCTGGAAGACTACCTGGGTGACTTCGAAGTCGCGCGCGACTACCGCATCGTCACTGACGAGCGTTGCAACGCCGGTATCTACATCCAAGGGTTCAGCCAGGCCAGCCACGGCTTGAGCGATACCTTGCTGTCGGTGCTGCCGATTCGCGCGGATGAGATTGCGGCGTCGTTGTATGCGCTGGACCGTGGGCGCGGCAAAGGGCGTTCGGTGCAGGACCTGCTCCTGGCAACTGCTAGCTGATACTCACCCCCTCTGTAGGAGCGAGCTTGCTCGCGAAACACGTCCAGACGACGCGATCATTCTGAATGGCTGCGTTAACGTTGACGACCTTCGCGAGCAAGCTCGCTCCTACAGACGGCACTTGTGGCAAGGAGTGGCTATTGGTACTGTACAAAAAACCAGTATCGGTAGCCCTCCATGCAGTTGATCGAAAAACTCAGCATTCTCGCCGACGCCGCCAAGTACGATGCGTCCTGCGCCAGCAGTGGCGCACCCAAGCGCAGCTCCGAAGGCAAGGCGGGGCTGGGGTCTACCGATGGCATGGGCATCTGCCACAGTTATACGCCGGACGGGCGATGTGTGTCGCTGCTCAAGGTGTTGCTCACCAACTTCTGTCTTTACGACTGCCAGTACTGCGTCAACCGCCGCTCCAGCGACGTGCCCCGCGCGCGTTTCAGCCCGGAGGAGGTGGTCACCCTGACCCTGGATTTCTACCGACGCAATTGCGTCAGCGGGCTGTTTCTCAGTTCCGGCATCATCCGTTCGTCCGACTACACCATGGAGCAGTTGGTGCGGGTCGCCAAATTGCTGCGCGAAGAGCATGACTTTCGCGGCTATATCCACCTCAAGACCATTCCCGATGCCGACCCGGCGCTGATCGCCGAAGCCGGAAAGTATGCCGATCGCCTGAGCGTGAACATCGAATTGCCGACCGAGGCCAGCCTGCAGACCCTGGCGCCGGAAAAAAAGATCGTGTCGATCAAGCAGGCCATGCAGACCATCTACACCGGCGAGCAGACGGTCCGCAACGAGCCGCGCGCGCCGCGTTTTGCCCCGGCCGGGCAGAGCACGCAACTGATCGTCGGCGCGGATGACACCGATGACAGCACCATCCTCCACGGTGCCGAGGCGTTGTACGGCAACTTCAAGCTGCGCCGCGTGTATTACTCGGCGTTCAGCCCCATCCCCAACAGCCCGAAAAGCGTGCCCCTGGCCGCGCCTCCGTTAATGCGTGAGCATCGCTTGTACCAGGCCGATTTCCTGCTGCGCAGCTATGGGTTCAACGCCAATGAACTGTTCAAAGGTCCCGGCCACCTGGCGCTGGATATCGACCCCAAGTTGGCCTGGGCCCTGGAAAACCGTGAGGTGTTCCCCCTGGACTTGAACCGCGCCGAGCCGACCTTGATCGCTCGTATCCCAGGCATCGGCCTGCGCACCACCCAGCGCCTGGTGGACCTGCGCCGTGAACGCAAGATCCGCTTCGAAGACCTGGCGCGCATGCGCTGCGTACTGGCCAAGGCCAAGCCGTTTTTCATCACCAGTGACTACCACCCGCAACAGGCCGACAGCACCAGCGTGCTGCTGCGCGAACAATTGCGCGACCGCCCGCAACCGCAGCAGATGGGGTTGTGGGGATGATCAGCCTGGAATGCGACAACCTGTTCAGCACCTGGCGCGACCAGGCGCGCTGGTTGCTCAGCCATCAGGTAGACCCCAGCCAGGTAAGCTGGGGCGAGGCGGAGGTGGCCGACCTGTTTGCCACCGACCAGTCGATTCCCGAAGCGCCTGGGCCTTTCCAGACGCGGGTGCCCAAGGCCCTGCTGGAACTGTTGGAGTCGGCCGCCTGTTACCACGGCGACCAGCGCTGGAGCTTGTTGTACGAAGTGTTGTGGCGTGTCAGTCATGGTGACCGCACGGCAATGCTGGCGGGGGACAAGCTGGGCAGTGAGTTGCAGCGGCGGATCAAGCAGGTCAGTCGTGAGGCGCACCACCTGCATGCGTTTGTGCGGTTTATCGCGTTACCCGCCGAGGCCGGGCCGCAATTGCCCGAGTACGTAGCCTGGCATGAGCCTGCCCACGACATCCTGAAATCGGCCAGCCAGCATTTCATCGGGCGCATGGGGCGGCATCGCTGGATGATCGCCACGCCGTTGGACGGGGTGTATTACGACGGTGAGCAGTTGATCCATCAGCGCGAGTGTCCCGAGGCCTGGCGGCAATTGGCGCAGAATGTCGAAGACCCCCACAGTGCAATGTGGCTGACCTACTACAGCCACATCTTCAATCCGGCGCGGTTGAACCCCAAGGTGATGGAAGGGCACTTACCCAGCCGGTTCTGGAAGAACCTGCCGGAGGGCAAGTTGATACCGGGGTTGATCAGTGAGGCGCGGACGGGGAAGCAGAAGGATGGGCAGGCGAAGATGATTGGGATCAAGCCTGGCAAGAAAATACTAAGTGGGCACGGTTAAAAAATGTGGGAGCGGGCTTGCTCGCGAATGCGGTGTATCAGTGACAAATTAAGTGACTGACACTCCACATTCGCGAGCAAGCCCGCTCCCACAGGGGTTATGCAGTGTTTGGTGAAATTGGGGCTCAGGCCAGTTCGGTGGCGGTGTTCTTGACCACCGCCAACTCCGGATGCGCCACCAACTTATCAATGTGCAACTCGTCATTGTTCAACCAGGTCTCGGTCAGCACCCGGTAATGCTCCATGTCCCGGCAGCGCATGCGCAGGCTGTAGTCAAACGGGCCGCTGATCAACTGGCATTCGAACACCTGCGGGCAAGCCTTCACACAGGCTTCGAAAGCCTTCTGCGCCGAGCGCCCGCTCTGGTTCGACAAGGCCACCAGCACCAGCAACGACAACCCTGGCGACACCATCTGCACATCAATGATCGCCCCATACCCACGGATCACGCCGCGCCGCTCCAGCTTGCGCACCCGTTCCAGGCAGGGCCTGGGCGTGAGGTGCACCAGCGACGAGAGCTTTTCGTAGGTGATACGCCCCTGGTGGCGTAGGACTTCGATGATGGCTTCATCGATGCGGTCCAGCGCGGGGGAGGAATGGGGTCCGTTGGCCTTGGTATCCATGGGTTTCACTTCAAACGGTTGGAAAGAAATTGCTGCAAGCGTTCGCTGTTGGGGTGGTCGAGGATCCTGGCGTCGCCGTGTTCCTCGACCCGGCCCTGGTGCAAGAACAGCACTTGGCTGGACACCTGGCGGGCAAAGCCCATTTCGTGGGTGACCATCAGCATGGTACGACCTTCCTCGGCCAACGTCTGTATGACTTTGAGGACTTCTCCTACAAGTTCTGGGTCGAGTGCGGAAGTCGGTTCATCGAACAGGATGATCTCCGGCTCCATCGCCAACGCCCGTGCAATCGCCACGCGCTGTTGTTGGCCGCCGGAGAGGAACGCCGGGTATTGATCCGCCACGCGGCCCGGCAGGCCGACCTTGTCCAAATACATCCGTGCGCGTTTTTCCGCCTCGGCGGCGCTGACGCCCAACACCCGGCGCGGGGCCATGGTGATGTTTTCCAGCACGGTCATGTGGCTCCACAGGTTGAAGTGCTGGAACACCATGGCCAGGCGCGTGCGCAGGTTCTGCAACTGATCTTGATGCGGCGCACGGGTGCCGGCGCGGCCCTGGCGCATTTCGATGCTGATGCCGTCCAGGGTGATCACCCCGGCGTCCGGCTGTTCGAGGAAATTGATGCAGCGCAGCATTGTGCTTTTGCCGGACCCGCTGGCGCCGATCAGGCTGATCACGTCGCCATGGCGCGCATTCAGGGAAACCCCCTTGAGCACTTCATGTTCGCCGTAGCGTTTGTGGATGCCCTCGACTTGCAGCTTGATGGCGGCGGTGGCGGGTTTGGCAACGGGTTCATCAACGGGATAAGCGGCCAGGGCCTGCGCGGACTGATTCATGGGTTAGCCTCGGGTAGGAACAAGAAAACGCATCCAGCGACGTTCGGCCAGTCGGAACAGGCCCACCAGTGCAAAGGACAGCAGCATGTAGAGCAGGGCAGCGATGCCGAATGCCTGGAACGTCAGGAACGTTTCGGCATTGGCGTCGCGGGCCACCTTGAGGATGTCAGCCACGGTGGCGGTAAACGCCAGGGAGGTGGCGTGCAGCATCAGGATCATTTCGTTGCTGTAGGCCGGCAATGCGCGGCGCAGTGCGGCGGGCACCACCACGAACAGGTTGAGACGCCAGCCGTGCAGGCCATACGCGCTGGCCGCTTCGATTTCACCATGGGGAATATTGCGGATCGCTCCGGCGAAGATTTCCACGGTGTAGGCGCAGGTGTTGAGCACAAAGGCCAGCAGCGTGCAGTTCAGCGCGTTGCGGAAAAACTGGTTGAGCAGGGCGTTGTCCTGCACCACTTCCAGGCTGTACAGCCCGGTGTAGCAAATCAGCAACTGGATATATAACGGCGTGCCGCGAAACAGGTAGGTGTAGACCTCCACCGGCCAGCGCAGCCAGACGTGCTCGGAAACCCGCGCGAGTGCCAACGGTATCGATAGGAAAAAACCGAACACGACAGAGATGATGAACAACCACAACGTCATCGCTACGCCGGACAATCCTGTGCCATCGCTGAACAGATAGGCCAGGCCATATTGCTGGAACAGTTCGATCATCGCGCCATCCCCTTGATGCCGAGGTTGTAGCGCCGTTCGAGGCGCTTGAAGATGCGGTTGGAGAGGGTGGTGATCACCAGGTACACCAGGCCCGCGAGGATCAGGAAATACAGTGGCTCGTTGGTCGTCTTGCCGGCGTTCTGTGCGGCCTTGACCAGGTCCGACAGGCCGATGATCGACACCAGCGCCGTGGACTTGAGCAGCACCAGCCAGTTATTGCCCAGGCCCGGCAGGGCAAAGCGCATCAGTTGCGGGAACAGCACCAGGTGAAAGCGCTGCCAGCGGCTCAGGCCGTAGGCGGTCGCGGCTTCCAACTGGCCGACTGGCACGCTGAGGATCGCGCCCCGGAAGTTCTCGGTGAAATACGCGCCGTAGATAAAACCCAGGGTGACGACGCCCGCGGTAAACGGGTCGATTTCAAAGTAATCCCAGCCGAACACTTCGCTCAGGTCGTTGAGCCACAGTTGCAGGCTGTAGAAGATCAGCAGGATCAGCACCAGGTCCGGCACGCTGCGAATCAAGGTGGTGTAGAGCGTGGCCGGCACGCGCAGCCATTTGGCGCTGGAAAGCTTGGCGCCGGCGGCAATCAGGCCCAGGGCAAGGCTGAGGGCCAAGGCGAGGAATGACAGTTTGAGGGTCATCCAGGCGCCTTGGGCCAGCATCGGGCCGTAGCCGTGCAGGTTGAGGAATTCGTTCATGGGGAGAGTCTCTTAAGGGCGCAGACAACCTTGTTGGAGCCGGCTTGCCGGCGATGAGGCCCTTGGGTTCAGCGCAATGCTTCAGGCCGCCATCGCCGGCAAGCCGGCTCCTACAGGGATCAGCCGTTGGCATCACTCGTTGTAGATGTCCTGGTCGCCGAAGTACTTCTTCTGGATCTGTGCGTAGGTGCCATCGGCCTGGACGGCGGCGATGCCCTTGTTGATCAACGCACGCAGCTCCTGATCGTTCTTGCGCAGCCCCATGGCAATATCCAGCGGCAGTGTCGGGTCCTTGAAGGCCGGGCCGGTCTTGAAGTCGGCGCCTTCGGGCTTGGACAGGAAGTTGAGCTGAGCTTCGAGCTTGTCGGTCAGGGTCGCGTCGAGTCGGCCGTTCTGCAGGTCGGCGTAGTTCTGGTCTTGGGACTGATACGCCTTGATCTGCGCGCCGAGCTTGGCCAGGTGCGCACGCGCATACGCCTCTTGCAGCGAGCCTTGCAGCACGCCGACTTGCTTGCCCTTCAGAGATTCCGGCGTGTCGCCGAAGTCGGCGCTCTTGCGCGTGATCACGGAGGTCGGGCTGAGGAACAGGCGGTCACTGAAGTCGATGATCTTTTCGCGGGCCGGGGTCACGGCCATGGAGGACATGATCGCATCGAACTTGCGTGCGCGCAGGGCCGGGATCATGCCGTCGAATTCGTTGTGCACCCAGGTGCATTTCACTTCCAGCTTGGCACAGATCGCGTTGCCCAACTCAATATCGAAGCCTTGCAGGCTGCCGTCGGCGGCGACGGATTCGAAGGGGGGGTACTCGGGGAATACGCCGAAGCGGATTTCTTTCCAGTCCTGGGCGTGGGCGGCGGTGGCGCAGAGTGGCAACAGCAACGCGGCGAAGAGTGATCGCAGTGGAGTCATGTGGAGTCCCTATATTTTGTAATTGATGTCAGGGCAGTCTTTAAATTGAAACAAATAGTTTTTGTTGGAGGGAGAGAATGCTTCATGGTGGTGCGTTTTTTGTGTCGTTTACCCCTCCCACAAAGCGCGAATTACGCTGTTAAAACGTGCAATGCAGCGGAATCGGCTGAGGCACCCGCTGAATCGGCTTTTAACCAAGGTGAATCTGGCCCGCCCTCGACGCAAAGCGGCAGGCCAGAGCGTTTTCAGGCGCGCTTTTTCTGCTGTACGCGTGGTTGTTGGGCCAGGCGTGCGAACAGGTCTTTCGGGTCGGCCAGGTCCGGCACCAGCTCCAGGTCGCTGCCTACATCCAGTGCCTTGGCCACGTCCAGCACATAGCGCAGGGCCGAATAGTCTTCAATGGCAAAACCTACCGAATCGAACAGAGTGACCTGGCGCGCATTTTCGCGGCCGGGCTGCTGGCCGTTGATCACTTGCCACAGTTCGGTGACCGGCGAATCTTCCGGCATGTGCTGGATTTCGCCTTCGATACGGCTTTGCGGTTCGTACTCGACGATCACTCGGGCGCGCTCGACGATACGTCGGTCCAGTTCAGTCTTGCCGGGGCAGTCGCCGCCGACGGCGTTGAGGTGCATGCCGGGCTCGATCATCTCGTCCGTCAGGATGGTGGCGTAGGCCTTGTCGGCCGTGACGGTGGTGACGATGTCGGCGCCTTTGACCGCCTCGGCGACGCTGGCGGCCAGGATCACCTTGATCGCCGGGAACGCCTTGAGGTTGGCTGCCAGCTTGGCGGTGGCTTTGGCGTCGATATCGAACAGGCGGATCTCATTGATGCCGAGCATGGCGTGGAAGGCCAGGGCCTGGAATTCGCTCTGGGAGCCGTTGCCGATCAGCGCCATGCTGCGGCTGTTGTCGCGGGCCAGGTAGCGGGCGACCAGCGCCGAGGTGGCAGCAGTGCGAATTGCGGTGGTCAGGGTCATTTCCGCCAGCAGCACGGGCAGGCCAGTGTCTACATCCCCCAAGGCGCCGAAGGCCATTACGGTGAGCATGCCGGCCAGGGTGTTTTTCGGGTGGCCGTTGACGTATTTGAACGCGTACAACGACGCGTCAGAGACTGGCATCAGCTCGATCACGCCGTCCGGCGAGTGGTTGGCCAGGCGCGCGCATTTTTCGAAATCCTGCCAGCGCAGGTAGTCGGCACGGATGTACTCGGCCATCTCGGTGATGCAGGTTTGCAGGCCTTTTTGCGAGACCAGGTAGCAGAGATCGTTGACGTCGATATAGCGGGTCATGGCAAGACTCCTTGAGTTATTGGACGGTGGCGCGGGCGGGCAGGTGCACTTCCGCCAGCATGCAGCGGGCACTGCCGCCGCCGATGCGTTCGATGTTGTCGATGTTCACCACCACCGGGCGCGTATGGCGCTCCACGTGCTGGCGCTGGGCGGGTTGCAGGGCGCCCCAGGCGCTGGCCGACATCACCAGCAGCGGCTGGCCGTCGCGGTCATGTACTTCGAGCATGTTGCCGGCGAAGGCTTCCAATTGGTCGAAGTCGAGGGCGAGGATGTCTTTGCCGGTGTCGCGCAGTGAGCGTTCCAGGGCCTGGCGTTCGCTGGCGTCGGGCAGGGCTTGCAGGCACACCACCGAGAGGTCGCGGCCGACGCTCATCATCACGTTGCTGTGGTAGATCGGCGCGTGATGGCGGTCGACGGCGTGAAATACGCAGAGCTGGTAGTCGAGGCGTTCGGCGAACTGGCGTAGCGCGTCGTGGTGGGTGCGCCCGGAGTGGCAGGCGTAGCTGATGCGGTGCTGGCGGTCGAGCACCATGCTGCCGGTGCCTTCGAGGAAGATGTTCTGCTGTTCCAGGTGGCTGAGGTCGATGGTGTCCTTGACCGTAAATCGTTGTTCCAACACTTGCAGCACGCCTTTGTTGCGTTCCAGTCGTCGGTTCTGGCCTTCCATCGGGTACAGCACCAGGCTGCCGTCGGCGTGGCTGCTCCACCAGTTGTTGGGGAAGATCGAGTCGGGGGTGTGAGGTGCCGGGGTGTCCTGCACCACCAGTACTTCCACGCCGTGCTGGCGCAGGGTATCGACATAGCCGTCGAATTCTTCCAGCGCTTTCTGCTGTGCACTGAGCGGGTCGAGGGGGCGGCGTTGGAAGCGGTTGTTGATCGCGGTGTCCGGGTTGAAGGCAAAGCGCGCCGGGCGAATCATCAAGACAGTATTGGTGGTTTGCATGGGTGCACGGGTCCATGGGGTGAGCTGTGGGAATATTGTGTGGCTTGTGCGGGATGAATCCCGGCTGAAACCTGAGGGCGGCTCAGCCGGGAAAGCTGAAAAGGGTAATGGCACAGCCGAATCGGCTGTAGGGGTTGGAATGCGATCAATCTGTAGGAGCCGGCTTGCCGGCGATAGCGCTGGGTCTGACAGACCGCTATCGCTGGCAAGCCAGCTCCTACATTAGTATGAGGGCGTTCGTGAAACCCGAGCCAGGAAGGAGAATGCATGTCTACCGCTGTTCGTACGGCCCAAACCGCCGATGCCGAGGGGATCAGCCAGGTCATTCTGGCGGCCCTGCACAGCAGCAATGCGCGGGACTATCCGGCGGATGTGATCGCGCGGGTTGCCGCTAACTTCACGCCGGAGGCGGTGCTGGAACTGCTCAAGCGTCGCGTGGTGCTGGTGGCGGTTCAGGAACGGGTAATCGTCGCCACTGCGGCCCTCGACGGCAATGTGGTGCGCTCGGTGTTCGTCAACCCGGCGCTGCAAGGGCAGGGCATTGGTCGGCTGTTGATGATCGAGATTGAGCTACGCGCCCGCGAAGCCGGAGTGACGGTGCTGAGCGTGCCGTCTTCGCTGACGGCCGAGCCGTTCTACGCCAAGCTGGGGTTCCATACTGTGCGCGACGTCTACCACGGCAACGAGCGTACGCTGGTGATGGAAAAAGCGCTGCTGTCCCGCCACGCTATCGGGCCGTACCGCGACCGCCCGCACCGGGCGCAGGTGGTGGCGTTATGGCAGGAAGCATTTGGCTATGACACGGCGCATAACCTGCCGACGCTGGCGATTGATAAAAAGTTGGCGGTCAACGACGGGCTGTTTTTCGTCGCAATGGATAAAAAAACCGTGATCGGAACGATTCTGGCCGGCTATGACGGACATCGCGGCTGGCTGTATTCGGTGGCGGTGCACGCCGACTATCGGCGGCATGGCTTGGGGTCGTCGCTGGTGCGGTATGCGGAACAGGCATTGACGGCGCTTGGCTGCATGAAGATCAACCTGCAGATCACCAGTGGCAACGACGCGGTGGCGGGGTTTTATGAGGCGTTGGGGTATGGAGTGGAACCGAGGATCAGCATGGGCAAGAAGATTGCCGAAAACATCCCCAAGAGCGGCGCGTAAACCTGTAGGAGCCGGCTTGCCGGCGATGAGGCCCTTGAATTGATCGCAGCATTCAAGGCAGCCATCGCCGGCAAGCCGGCTCCTACAGGGTTTATGGGTTAGACCTTGACGATCCAGCCTTCCGGCGCTTCAACGTCACCGGTCTGCACACCGGTCAGCTCTTTGTAGAGCTTCTGGGTGATCGGGCCGACTTCGGTCTCGCTGTGGAACACGTGCAACTTGCCGTTGTACTGGATGCCGCCGATTGGCGAGATCACCGCAGCCGTACCGCAGGCGCCGGCTTCCTTGAACTGGTCCAGCTTGTCGATGAACACTTCGCCCTCGATCACGTCCAGGCCCAGGCGGGTCTTGGCCAGTTCGATCAGCGACAGGCGGGTGATGCCTGGCAGCACCGAAGGCGACTTCGGCGTAATGAACTGGTTGTCGTGGGTGATCCCGAAGAAGTTGGCCGAGCCGACTTCTTCGATTTTCGAATGGGTCATCGGGTCCAGGTAGATCGCATCGGCAAAACCGGATTTCTTCGCTTCGGAACCTGGCATCAGGCTGGCGGCGTAGTTGCCACCGACCTTGGCGGCACCGGTGCCTTGTGGCGCGGCACGGTCGAAGGTGGAAATCTGGAAGTTGTGCGGCACCAGGCCGCCTTTGAAGTAGGCGCCGACCGGGATGCAGAACACGGAGAAGATGAACTCCGGCGCGGTACGTACGCCGATGTTGTCACCGGTGCCGATCACGAACGGGCGCAGGTACAGCGCGCCGCCGCTGCCGTACGGCGGGATGAAGTGCTCGTTGGCCTTGACCACTTGTTTGCAGGCATCGATGAACACGTCGGTCGGCACATGCGGCATCAGCAGGCGTGCGCAGCTGCGCTGCATGCGGGCGGCGTTCTGGTCTGGGCGGAACAGGTTGATCGAACCATCCTTGCAGCGATAGGCCTTGAGGCCTTCAAAGCATTGCTGGCCGTAGTGCAGGGCGGTGGAGCCCTCGCTGATGTGCAGCACGTTGTCGTCGGTCAGGGTGCCTTCTTGCCATTCGCCGTTTTTCCAGACCTGGAGAAACCGCTTGTCGGTCTTGATGTAGTCAAAACCCAGCTTGTCCCAATTGATGCTTTCGTTACCCATGACACCCTCTATCGTTGGTCAAGTCGGTTTTTTTCTGGATGGGCGCAACAATACTTCATTCTGCGGCGGGTTTGTAGGAGCCGGCTTGCCGGCGAGGGTGACCTTGAAAACGCCATCGCCGGCACGCCGGCTCCTACCGGGGTTGTGTTTACAGGTGCAACGCGTGGCCCAGGGCCCTTAACGCGGCCTCCTGCACGGCTTCACCGAGCGTCGGATGGGCGTGGATGGTCCCGGCCACGTCTTCCAGGCGCGAACCCATCTCCAGGCTCAGGCCAAAGGCGGTGGACAGTTCCGAGACACCAATCCCCACGGCCTGCCAGCCGACGATCAGGTGGTTGTCGCGTCGCGCCACCACCCGGACGAAGCCGGTTTTGGACTCCAGGGTCATCGCCCGGCCATTGGCCGCGAACGGGAAGCTCGACACGATGCAATCCAATCCGGCGGCCTTGGCGTCATCCGGGGTCTTGCCGACCACCACCAGTTCCGGGTCGGTAAAGCACACCGCCGGGATCGCGGCCGGGTTGAATTCGCGGGGTTTACCGCTGATCAGTTCGGCCACCATCTCGCCTTGGGCCATCGCTCGGTGCGCGAGCATCGGCTCGCCGCTCAGGTCGCCGATGGCATACACGTTGCGCATGCTGGTCTGGCAGCGGCTGTCGATCTTGATCGCCGCGCCGTTCATCTCCAGGTTCAGCGCCTCAAGGTTCCAGCCCTGGGTGTTGGGTTTGCGACCAACGGCAACCAGCACCTGATCGGTTGCCAGCGACAGGGTGTCGCCATTCGGGTCGCGTACTTGCAGGCTGCCATCGGCAAAACCCGTGACGCTGTGCTTGAGGTACAGCTTCACGTCCAGTAGCTTGAGGGATTCGTTCACCGGCTGCGTTAGCTCAGCGTCATAGGCCGGCAGGATGCGATCCTGTGCTTCGACCACACTCACGTCGGCGCCGAGCTTGCGATAAGCGATGCCCAGTTCCAGGCCGATGTAACCGCCACCGACCACGATCAGGCGCTTGGGCACGCTTTTCGGCGCAAGGGCTTCGGTGGACGAAATGACCGGCCCGCCAATCGGCAGCATCGGCAGGTTGACGCTTTTCGAGCCGGTGGCCAGCAGCAAGTGTTCGCACTGGATGCGCTGGTCGCCGACGTCGACGGTCTTGCCGTCCACCACCTTGGCCCAGCCGTGGATCACTTGCACTTTGTGTTTCTTCAGCAAGGCGGCGACGCCGGTGGTCAGGCGGTCAACAATGCCGTCTTTCCATTCCACGCTTTTGCGGATGTCCAGGGTCGGCACATTCACTTCGATGCCCAATTGCGAACCCTGGCTGTGGTGGATGGTTTGCTGGAACTGCTCGGCCACGTGGATCAAGGCCTTGGATGGGATGCAGCCGATATTCAGGCACGTGCCGCCGAGCGCCTGGCCTTCCACCAGGATGGTCGGAATGCCCAGTTGCCCGGCACGGATCGCTGCCACATAACCGCCAGGGCCGCCGCCGATGATCAGCAGCGTGGTACTCAATGTCTGCGTCATGCCTTACTCCAGGAACAGGCTGGCGGGTTGTTCGAGCAGGCCGCGAATGGCCTGGATGAATTGCGCCGCGTCCATGCCATCGACCACGCGGTGATCGAAGGAACTGGAGAGGTTCATCATCTTGCGCACCACGATCTGGCCCTTGATCACCATCGGCCGTTCCACGATACGGTTGACGCCAACAATCGCCACTTCCGGCAGGTTCAGCACCGGTGTGCTGACGATGCCGCCCAAGGCTCCCAGGCTGGTCAGGGTGATAGTCGAGCCCGACAGCTCGTCACGGCTGGCCTTGCCATTGCGCGCAGCCGTGGCCAAACGTGCGATTTCTTCGGCATTGCCCCACAGGCTGCGGGCCTCGGCGTGACGCACCACCGGCACCATCAAGCCAACATCGCTCTGGGTGGCGACGCCCACGTGCACGGCGCCGAGGCGGGTGATGACCTGGGCCTCGTCGTCGTAACGCGCGTTGATCTGCGGGAAGTCACGCAGTGCCACCACCATGGCGCGCACGATGAATGGCAGCAGGGTCAGCTTGCCGCGTGTGGCGCCGTGCTTCTCGTTGAGGTGCACGCGCAACTCGTCGAGGGCGGTGACGTCGATCTCTTCCACATAGCTGAAATGCGCGGCACGACGGGTGGCGTCCTGCATGCGCTGGGCGATCTTGCGGCGCATGCCGATCACCGGGATCTGTTCTTCGGTGTGGCGTTCGGCGTAAGGGTTGGCAGCGGTTTTATTCTGCGTCGGACCCTGGAGCAAGAAAGCCTCCAAATCTTCGTGCAGGATCCGGCCCGCCGGGCCAGTGCCCTGGACCAGACGCAGTTGAATCCCGGCGTCCAATGCGTGTTTGCGCACGGCCGGGGAGGCCAGCGGGCGTTCGTCGGCTTCACGTGCCACAGGCGCCTGGGCTGCGATAACCGGTGCAGGTTTGCTTTCAACCGCCACCGGCGCAGGCTTGGCCTCAACCACAGGGGTGGCCTTCGGCGTTTCCTTCTCGGCGGGCGCTTCCTTGGCGTTGCCGGCACCTTCCACTTCAATGCTGATCAGAATACTGCCCACGGCCATGACTTCACCCGGCTCGCCGCCGAGGGAAATCACCTTGCCGTGCACGGGCGAGGGAATGTCCACCATCGCCTTGTCGGTCATTACATCCGCCAGCACCTGGTCTTCCACGACCATGTCACCGACCTTTACATGCCACACCGACAGTTCAACTTCCGCGATGCCTTCGCCAATGTCCGGCATCTTGATAACGTGCGTGCCCATTCAGACCTCCATGACCCGTTTCAACGCCGCGCCCACTCGGGACGGCCCTGGGAAATACGCCCACTCTTGCGCGTGCGGGTAGGGGGTGTCCCAACCGGTGACGCGTTCGATCGGCGCTTCCAGGTGGTGGAAGCAGTGTTCTTGCACCAGTGACACCAACTCGGCACCAAAGCCGCAGGTGCGGGTGGCTTCATGCACCACCACGCAACGGCCGGTCTTCTTCACGGATTTGACGATGGTTTCCAGGTCCAGCGGCCACAGGCTGCGCAGGTCGATGACCTCGGCGTCGATGCCGGTTTCTTCGGCGGCAACTTGCGACACATACACGGTGGTGCCATAGGTCAGCACGGTAACGGCCGAGCCCGGACGCACGATGGCGGCCACGTCCAGCGGCACGGTGTAGTAACCATCCGGCACCTGGGCTTGCGGGTGTTTCGACCACGGGGTTACCGGGCGGTCGTGATGGCCATCGAATGGGCCGTTGTACAGGCGTTTTGGCTCAAGGAAGATCACCGGGTCATCGTTCTCGATGGAGGCGATCAGCAGGCCCTTGGCGTCATAGGGGTTCGACGGCATCACCGTGCGCAACCCGCAAACCTGGGTGAACACCGCTTCGATACTCTGGCTGTGGGTCTGGCCGCCGTAGATGCCACCGCCGCACGGCATGCGCATGGTCAGTGGCGCGGTGAACTGGCCGGCCGAGCGATAACGCAGGCGCGCCGCTTCGGAGATGATCTGGTCGGTGGCGGGGTAGACGTAGTCGGCGAACTGGATCTCGGCCACCGGGCGCAGGCCATAGGCGCCCATGCCCACGGCCACGCCGATAATGCCGCTCTCGGAGATCGGTGCATCAAATACCCGCGAGCTGCCGTATTTGGTCTGCAACCCTTCGGTGCAGCGGAACACGCCGCCGAAATAACCGACGTCCTGGCCAAACACCACCACGTTGTCATCTCGTTCGAGCATCACATCCATGGCCGAGCGCAGGGCCTGGATCATGGTCATGGTGGTGGTGGTCATGGCGGTTTCCACTTCAATACTGTTGTTGTGATCGTTCATGTCAGATCCCCAACTCTTGACGCTGGCGCTTCAAATGCTCCGGCATCTCTTTGTAGACGTCTTCGAACATGGTCGCGGCGCTTGGAATCTGGCCGCCAGCGAGGGTGCCGTACTGTTCGGCTTCTTTCTGTGCCTTGACCACTTCGGCTTCAAGTTCTGCACTGACCGCCGCGTGTTCCTCTTCGGACCACTGGCCAATCTTGATCAGGTGCTGCTTGAGGCGGGCAATCGGGTCGCCCAGGGGGAAGTGGCTCCAGTCGTCGGCTGGGCGATATTTCGACGGATCATCAGAAGTGGAGTGCGGGCCGGCTCGATACGTGACCCACTCGATCAGCGTAGGACCAAGGTTGCGGCGCGCACGCTCGGCAGCCCAGGCGGAAGCAGCGTACACCGCGATGAAGTCGTTGCCGTCCACACGCAGGGAGGCGATGCCACAACCCACGCCGCGTCCGGCAAAGGTGGTGGCTTCGCCGCCGGCGATGGCTTGGAAGGTGGAGATGGCCCACTGGTTGTTGACCACGTTAAGGATCACCGGCGCGCGGTAAACGTGGGCAAAGGTGAGAGCGGTGTGGAAGTCGGATTCGGCGGTGGCACCGTCGCCGATCCAGGCGGAAGCGATTTTGGTGTCGCCCTTGATCGCCGAGGCCATGCCCCAGCCCACGCCTTGTACGAACTGGGTGGCGAGGTTGCCGGAAATCGTGAAGAAGCCAGCGTCTTTCACTGAATACATGATCGGCAACTGACGGCCCTTGAGCGGGTCGCGCTCGTTGGACAGCAGTTGGCAGATCAGGTCCACCAGTGGCACTTCGCGGGCCATCAGGATGCTTTGCTGGCGGTAGGTGGGGAAGCACATGTCGTCGATGTTCAAGGCCAGGGCCTGGGCACTGCCGATAGCTTCTTCGCCGAGGCTCTGCATGTAGAACGACATTTTTTTCTGACGTTGGGCGACCACCATGCGGTTGTCGAAGATCCGCGTCTTGAGCATGGCGCGCATGCCGCGGCGCATGATCTCGACGGGAACACCTTCGGCCCATGGCCCCAAGGCCTGGCCCTGGTCGTCGAGCACGCGGATCAAGCCCTTGGCCAAGTCGGCGGTGTCGGCGGGTTCTACGTCGATGGCGGGTTTGCGCACTAGACCGGCGTCGGTCAGGCGCAGGTACGTGAAGTCGGTCTTGCAGCCTGGGCGTCCCGAGGGTTCAGGGACGTGCAGGCGCAGTGGTTCATACTGCTGGGTCATGGCTTTCTACGCTCTATCTTGTGAATTTCTTGTAGTGGGCGCGCTAGCTGACAGTCAGTCTCCGGATAGGAGAAATCTTGTCCTACAACAATCATAGGCGGGGCGTAGAAGAATATTTATCTGTGTTTCATTGCGCTCGGGATCATTTGCGGATAAAAAAACTGCATAAACATAATAAACAGGTGATTTTGTCTCATGCGCAAACTGGACCGTACCGATATTGGGATTCTCAACGCCCTGCAGGAGAACGCCCGCATCACCAACGCCGACCTGGCCCGCTCGGTGAACCTGTCGCCCACGCCGTGTTTCAACCGGGTGAAGGCGATGGAAGAGCTGGGCTTGATCCGTGACCAAGTCACGCTGCTCGACGCCGATCTATTGGGGCTGCACGTCAATGTGTTCATCCACGTCAGCCTGGAAAAGCAGAATGAGTTGGCGTTGCAGCAGTTCGAAGGCGCGATCTCGGACCGGCCAGAAGTGATGGAGTGTTACCTGATGGCCGGTGACCCGGACTATCTGATCCGGGTGCTGGTGCCGACAATCCAGTCGCTGGAGCGTTTCATGATGGACTTTTTGACCAAGGTGCCGGGCGTCGCCAACATCCGCTCCAGCTTCGCCCTCAAGCAGGTGCGCTACAAAACCGCGTTGCCGCTACCGGCCAACGGCATCAACCTGGGTTAGAGGTGGTTGACCGGAATCTTCAGGTACACCACACCATTGTCCTCCGCCGGCGGCATATTCCCCGCCCGCACATTCACCTGGATCGCCGGCAGCAACAGCGTCGGCATCCCCAGCCCTGCGTCGCGCGTGGTGCGCATCTCGACAAACGTGGCTTCATCCACGCCATCATGCACATGAATATTCCCCGCACGCTGCTCGGCTACCGTGGTCCGGCACTTTGCCTCACGGCCTTCAGGCGGGTAGTCGTGGCAGACGTACAACTCGGTTTCCAGGGGAAAGCCCAGCAACTTGCGCATCGACGCATACAACTGCCGCGCATCGCCGCCAGGGAAATCACAGCGCGCCGTGCCGACATCCGGCATGAACAGCGTGTCACCCACCAGGATCAGTCGGTCGTCGATCAGATAGGCCATGTCCGCCGGGGTATGCCCTGGCACATGCAGGGCCTGGGCCTTGATCGTGCCGATGTGAAACACCTCATCCGGCGCAAACAGGTGATCGAACTGCGAGCCATCCACGCGAAATTCCGGCTCCAGGTTGAACAGGTTCTTGAACACGCCCTGCACTTTGCTGATCGACTGCCCGATGGCGATCTTGCCACCCAGCGTGCGGCGCAGGTATGGCGCGGCAGACAAGTGATCAGCGTGGGCGTGGGTTTCCAGCAGCCATTGCACCTGCAGCCCATGCTCGCGCACAAAGCGGATGACCTTGTCGGCCTGGGCGGTGTCGGTGCGCCCCGAGGCCGGGTCGTAGTTGAGCACCGAATCGACGATGGCACAGGGGCCGCCATCGGTTTCATATACCACGTAGGTGTAGGTCGACGATGCCTCGTCCAGAAAGGCTTGGATCAGCGCTGGCATGGCGGTTGTCCCGGATGAAGAAAAAAGTAGTTACAATCAGTTTACGTTTTCACATAATGTTTTGAGCTTAAGTGACAAAAAGGACCCGAGGCAAATGGAATCTACTCTGAGTGAGGGCGAAGTCGCCCAGTTGCGCGCATCGGCGTCCAAGGCCTGCTCCTTGCTCAAGGCCCTGGCCAATGAGGATCGTTTGTTGATCCTGTGCCAGTTGACCCAGGGCGAGCGCAATGTCGGCGAACTGGAAGCCCTGACCGGCGTGCGCCAGCCCACGCTGTCTCAACAGTTGGGCATCCTGCGTGACGAAGGGTTGGTCGCCACCCGTCGGGAAGGTAAATACATCTTCTACGGGTTGGCCAGCCACGAAGTGATTCAAGTAATGAAGACCCTGTCCGGCTTGTACTGCGGCGCGGTCATAAAAAGCTGGGCGTGACGCCATCCGGCAGCGACCCTTGTGTGCATGTATGACAAAGGCGATAGACCATGACCGACCAACACTGGGGCCCAACCATCAGTGGCGACATCGTAGTCATCGGCGGCGGCTCGGCGGGCATTGGCCTGCTGGCCAGCCTGCTCAAGCGCGACCCGCACCTGAATATCATCCTGATCGAACCGAGCGACCAGCATTGCTACCAGCCCGCCTGGACCCTGGTGGGTGGCGGCGCCTATGACCTGAAAAAGACCCGCCGCCCGCTGGCTGATGTATTGCCCAACGGCGTTACCTGGGTGCAAGCCGCCGTCACCGAAGTACTGCCCGACGAGCAGACCCTGATCCTCGACAGCGGCCAGCGTGTCAGCTGGCAAAACCTGATCGTCTGCCCCGGCCTGCGCCTGGCCTGGGAGAAGATCGAAGGCCTGCAAGACACCCTCGGCAAGCATGGCGTCACGTCCAACTACAGCTACCAGCACGCCGCTTACACCTGGCAACTGGTGCAGCAACTCAAGGGCGGCAAGGCGATCTTCACCCAGCCAGCCATGCCGATCAAATGCGCAGGCGCGCCGCAAAAGGCCATGTATTTGTCCTGCGATCACTGGCTCAGGCAGGGCGTACTGAAAAACATCGACGTCGAATTCAACCTGGCCGGTGCCGCGCTGTTCGGCGTGGCGACCTTCGTGCCGCCGTTGATGAAATACGTGGAGAAGTACAACGCCCGCCTTGCGTTCAACGCCAACCTGGTGAAAGTCGACGGCCCAGCGCGTAAGGCCTGGTTCGAAGTGAAGGACGCCGAAGGCAATGCCCGCGTTGAAGAAAAATCCTTCGACCTGCTGCACGTGGTCCCACCGCAGGTTTCTCCGGACTTCATCCGCCAAAGCCCGCTGTCCGACGCCGCCGGCTGGTGCGAGGTGAACCCGCAGAGCCTGCAACACCTGCGTTACCCACACATCTTCGGCCTGGGTGACGTGTGCGGCACCACCAACGCCAAGACCGCGGCGGCGGTGCGCAAGCAGATCGTGGTGGTCGCCGAAAACCTGCTGGCCCTGCGCAAACAGGCGCCGCTGCCGCTCAAATACGATGGCTATGGTTCCTGCCCATTGACGGTGGAGAAGGGCAAGGTGGTGTTGGCAGAGTTCGGCTACGGCGGCAAGCTGCTGCCGACCTTTCCCCTGGACCCGACCCAGGCGCGGCGTTCGATGTGGTTCCTCAAGGCCACCTTGCTGCCGTGGTTCTACTGGAATGGCATGCTCAAGGGCCGCGAGTGGCTGACCCGACTGAGCAAGGTGGACTGAATGCTGCTGGCGAGTGTGTTGGGGTTATTGATGGGCCTGGTCATGGGCCTGACCGGCGCGGGCGGCGGCATCCTTGGGGTGCCGGCGCTGGTGCTTGGTTTGGGCTTGAGCATGACCCAGGCCGCGCCGGTGTCGTTGCTTGCGGTTGGTGCGGCGGCGGCGGTGGGAGCGGTCGATGGTTTGCGGCATGGCCTGGTGCGTTACCGCGCTGCGTTGTTGATCGCCTTGCTCGGTGCGTTGTTCTCGCCGGTGGGTGTGTTTCTCGCCCATCAACTGCCGGAAGCGTTGCTGATGGGGCTGTTCAGTGGCTTGATGGTGTTGGTGGCCTGGCGCATGTTGCAGCGTGAAAAACGTGAGGACGGGCCGAGTGGCCATGGCACGGCGTCCTGGGGTCAGAAGAACTGCATGCTCGATCAGCAGACCGGGCGCTTCGCCTGGACCGCCAAATGCAGCGCGACCCTGGCCGCCCTCGGCGCGGTGACCGGTGCGGTATCCGGCCTGCTCGGTGTGGGCGGTGGCTTCCTGATCGTGCCGGCGTTCAAGCAACTCACCGATGTGCAGATGCGCGGCATCGTCGCCACCTCCTTGATGGTGATCAGCCTGCTCTCCTTGGTCGGTGTGGCCGGCGCGTTCCATGCCGGTGTACGCATCGAATCGGTGGGCTGGGTGTTTATCGGTGCGAGCATCGTCGGCATGCTGGCCGGTCGACGCCTGTGTTCGGTGATTCCTGCGCGCACCTTGCAGATGGGGTTTGCCAGCCTGTGTGTACTGGTGGCCGTTGGCATGTTGGTCAAGGCCGGTCTTACGTCCTAAGTGCCGGACCTGGACTAAATCGAATTTGCCGGCAGTCCTCACCTGGTCCCCCTCACTTTGCAGGTGCCGGATTGGCGCAAGCCGGCCTCTGCAGAGGCAGTGGCAATTCATCCCATTGAATCCCCCACCCAGTACCCAAGTAGCATAGGTCCATTCCCAGGCCCTTCGTACACTGATGCTTCAGAGGGGGAGTCAACGATGCACAACAGTGAAGGCGTAGTCAGCGCCATGTCCCAGGCCACCGATGCCGGGCAGGCCGCCGAGGAACTGGCGCGGCAACTGCTGCATCCGTACCTGGGTTTCGTGCTGTTTTTCTGCTCGGCGTCCTACGATCTACAGGTCCTGGGCCAGGCCTTGCAACAGTGCTTCGGCAATGTGCGAGTGGTCGGCTGCACCAGCGCCGGTGAGATCACCCCCCAAGGCTACGGTCGCAACTGCATCACGGCAGTCGGCTTCAACCATGCGCACTTTTCCATCGCCACCGAACTCATCGACCAGGTGGAGCATTTCAACCTGATCAACGCCCAGGACATGGTCGAGCGACTGGTGGGCGGTTGCCGTAGCAATACCCTGGCGCCGATCAAGGGCAACACGTTTGCCCTGACCTTGCTTGACGGCCTGTCCAGCCGCGAAGAAATGGTATTGGCCGCGCTCAGTGCGGCCCTCGGGGATATCCCGCACTTCGGCGGCTCGGCCGGTGACGACAACTTCCTCACCCACACCCACGTGTATTTCAACGGTGTATTCCACAGTGGCGCGGCGGTGGTGGTGCTGGTCAATACCTGGTTGGATTTCGAGGTGTTCACCACGCACCACATCCTGCCGCGCACGGAAAAGCTGGTGGTCACCGGCGCCGACAGCCCGTCACGCCGCGTCTTCGAACTCAACGCCGAGCCCGCTGCCGAAGAGTACGCACGGCATATCGGCGTGGCAGTGGCCGACCTCGACCATCGCGTCTTCGCCGCCCACCCGCTGGCGGTGCGCATTCACGATCAGTACTACGTGCGCTCGATCCAGCAAGTACACGCCGACCTCAGCCTGAGTTTCTACTGCGCGGTGGAAAACGGCATCGTGCTCACCGTCATGAAGCCTGGCCCGATCCTGCCCAATCTGGAAACCCTGTTCGACGGCCTGCAAGCGCGCCTTGGCGACCTGTTGCTGACCATCGGCTGCGATTGCTTCCTGCGCCGCCTGGAACTGGAAGACACCGGCAACCTGGAACAGATCGGCGGGTATTTGCGCGACCAGCGGGTGATGGGCTTCAACACCTACGGAGAACAGTTCAATGGCATGCACATCAACCAGACCTTCACCGGGGTCGCCATTGCCCGAGGCCGGCGCTGACCTTTCCGCTCAACTGGCCCGGCTGCAACAGGACAACCACAAGCTGGCGCGGATCAACGCGGCGCTGATCGAGCGCATCGAGTCCGGCATGACCCAGGGCAACAACCCCTACACCACCTTCCAGCATTCGGTGGTGCTGGCCGAGCAAGTGCGCGAGCGCACCGACGCGCTGAACCAGGCAATGGCCGAACTCAAGGCCAGCAACCACCTGCTGATCAATGCCCGGCTACGCGCCGAAACCCTGCGCGGCGAGCAGGCCGCCGCGCAGAAGGCCCAGGAAAGCGAACGCTGGATCCGCCTGATCACCGACAACGTGCCGGCGCTGATCGGCTACTTGAATGCTGATCTGGTCTACGAATTCACCAATAAAGTCTATGAGGAATGGTACTGCTGGCCGCGCGGCATGATGCTCGGCCAGAGCCTGCGCGAAGTGCACAGTGAGCAACATTGCCAGCGCCTGGACGCCTACGTCGCCCGCGCGTTGGCGGGGGAGAGCGTGACCTTCGAATTTGCCGAAACCAACATCAACAACCAGGAGCGCTACATGCTGCGCTCCTATGTGCCGAACCTGTTGGCCAGTGGCGAGGTGGTGGGGATCTTCGTGTTGATCCGCGACATCACCGAACGCCGCCGCACCGCCGAGGCCTTGCACCAGGCCTATCAGCACCTGGAGCAGCGCGTGGCGCAGCGCACGTCGGAACTCACCTCGCTCAATGACCAGTTATTGAAGGAAATCGACGAACGCCGCCGCATGGAAACAAGGCTGCGCGAAGCCAAGCTGGAGGCCGAGCAGGCCAACCTGTCCAAGACCAAATTCCTTGCCGCCGTCAGCCATGACCTGCTGCAACCACTGAACGCGGCGCGGTTGTTCACCAGTGCCTTGCTGGAGCGCCCCAGCGAAACCCTGGTGCGCAATGTGAGCAACTCTCTGGAAGACGTGGAAAACCTGCTGGGTACGTTGGTCGATATTTCCAAGCTGGATGCTGGGGTGATCAAGGCGGATATCGCGCCGTTTGCCCTGAGTGAACTGCTGGAAAACCTGGCTGCCGAGTACACCGAACTGGCCCGTGCCGAAGGGCTCGAACTGCACTTTGTCGGGTGTTCGGCGCTGGTGCGCAGCGATATCCAGTTGCTGGCGCGGATCCTGCGCAATCTGCTGAGCAATGCCCTTCGCTACACCTATAACGGTCGCGTGGTGTTGGGGTGCAGGCGCCAGCATCAGCGCCTGTTGATCCAGGTGTGGGACAGCGGCATGGGCATTACCGAAGACCGACTGGAGGAAATTTTCCAGGAGTTCAAGCGCGGCGATGTGCAGCGCCCTGACCAGGATCGCGGGTTGGGCCTGGGCCTGGCCATCGTGGAAAAGATCGCCGGCATCCTCGGCCACCGTATCAGCGTCAAATCCTGGCCAGGCAAGGGCTCGATGTTTTCGGTCGAGGTGCCGTTGAGCGCCACTGCACCCAAGTCATTGCCGGCCCCGTGCATGAGCGAGCCCATGCTCGAACGCCTGCAAGGCGCGCGGGTGTGGGTGCTGGATAACGACGCGGCGATCTGCGCCGGCATGCGCACCTTGCTCGAAGGCTGGGGTTGCCGGGTGATCACCGCGCTGTCGGAACAGGACCTGGCCCGGCAGGTGGACAACTACCATGCAGAGGCAGACCTGTTGATTGCCGATTATCACCTCGACGACGACCAGAACGGCGTGGACGCGGTGGCGCGGATCAACGCTCGACGAGGCCGTGCGGTGCCGGCGTTGATGATCACGGCCAACTACAGCAACGAGTTGAAGCTGCAGATCCGCGAGCTGGGGCATACGTTGATGCATAAGCCGGTAAGGCCGATGAAGTTGAAAACCGCCATGAGCCATTTGCTCGGCCAACACGCCCAACTGTAGGAGACGGTTTGCCGGCGATGGCGTCCTCGAAGGCGATGCCAGGCTTAAAGGCCTCATCGCCGGCAAGCCGGCTCCTACACGGGGCAATAAAGTCAGCGGCGCAGGTACGAACCGAAGTCGATATCTCCCGCGCTCAAAATCGCCTGTACCCGATTATGCACATTCAACTTGCGCAAAATTGCCGAAACATGGGCCTTCACCGTGGTCTCGGCAATCTCCAGGGTATAGGCGATCTGCTTGTTCGACTCGCCTTTGGTCATGCGTTCCAGCACCAGCAACTGTTTTCGCGTGAGGGCCTGCAGCAGCTCCGGGGCAAACCCCGGGCTATCGTGCATGCGCCGTTGCCCGGTGTTTTTCTGGGTGCGGATGATGTCGGGCGGCAAGTACACGTTGCCGTTGAGAATCTGCTGGATTGCCTCGGTCATTTGCAGGCGCGGTGATGACTTGGTGATGAAACCCACGGCGCCGTAGGTGATGGCTTGCAGCACGATTTGCTTGTCCTGCTCGGCCGAGACGATCACCACCGGAATGGTCGGTGACTCGTTGCGCAGGTTGATCAACCCGTTGAGGCCGTGCATGCCGGGCATGTTCAAGTCCAGCAGGATCAGGTCGAGGTCGTCGTGTTCCTGGGTCAGGGCGAGGGCGCTGTCCAGGTCGGCGGTTTCCATCACGTCGCTGCCTGGGAAACCGTCGCTGATGACGTTATGAATCGCCTCGCGAAACAGCGGGTGATCGTCGGCAATCAGAATTTTGTACATGGCCGTTCACCTTCTTGTTGTGGTTTTTTATTCAAAGGGTTCGGGTGTCGCAGCCATCACTGGCAGTTTTGCCGCTTCCCATGCATCCAAGCCATCGCGATACCAATACACAGAGGTATAGCCCAGGCTGGCGGCTCGTTTTACCGCGTTCCAACTCAGCCAGCAATCGGAGCGGCAGTAGAACACCAGCGGGCGTGCCAGCTGGCCGTCGGTGAACTTGTACAGATGCCGCACGAAGTAGCCCTGCCATTCCGGCGTGAGGTCGCCGTCGCCGGTATTGGCCAGCCAGTGGCTGCCGGGCAGGTTGGCGTGGGGCTGGTCTTCGATGAAGCGGCCTTGCAGCCATTGGCGGCGGTACACATCGATGAGTACCGGTGCGGGCGTCTGGTTGAGCAGGGTTTGCAGGGCTGGGGTGTCGACGATGGTTGCGCCGGGCAGACCATTGGGCGTAGGGCTTCGGTACAGGCTGGTGCGGTAGCCCTCGGCGGAAAACAATGGGGTGTCGGCCTGTACGTGGCTGATGAACAGGCACAACAGTGCCGCAAGGGGCAGTCGAACGTGCAGCATGGCGGGTCAATCCTTATCGTTATGCGCCCATTACACGCGAGTCCCGCTGCCTTGGGAATGCGACGATAGACAGGAAAACCAGTACCAAAGTAGTAGGTCGGCGCAGGCCATTGGGTTCTAGCATGCACAGCACGCACTGCCATTGGAGGCGCTATGAACATCCTGTTGGTCGACGATCACGCCGTGGTCCGCCTGGGCTATGCCGGCCTGTTGCGCAGCGGCCTGCCGGGTATGGAGGTGCGTGAAGCGGCCAGTGGCGAAGAGGCCCTGGCGCGGGTGCATGAGGCGGTGCCTAACCTGGTGATCATCGGCTTTGGCCTGCCAGGTATCAGTGGCCTGGAAACCACCCGGCGCCTGCGTCAGCGCCTGCCGCAATTGCGCGTGCTGTTTTTCAGCCAGCATGCCGAGCTGCCCCTGGTGCGCCAGGCTTTGGACGCGGGCGCTTCGGGTTATCTCACCAAGCGCGCTTCGCCTGCGGTGATGCTTGAAGCGGTTGAGCGCATCCTTGACGGCCACACCTATATCGAACAGGACCTGGCCACCCAGTTGGCGTACCACCCCACCGATCGCCGCCTCCAAAGCATGACCCAACGCGAGTTGGAGATTTTCCTGATGCTCGCCAAGGGCACCCCGGCTCGTTCGATTGCGGCGCAGCTGAGTATCAGCAGCAAGACCGTGTCCAACCACCTGACCTTGCTCAAAAGCAAGTTGCAGGTGAGTTCCCATGCCGAACTGGTGCACCTGGGCATCGACATGGGCGTGGTGCGGGTGGCGGGTTAACGCGAATCTTCACTGTAGGAGCCGACTTGCCGGCGATGGCGTCCTCAATGGCGATGTAAATGCCGGTAAGCCTGAGGTATGTCTAGCGGTCCCAAGTGGTGGGGCAGTCCTTGCAGCCTTCCATATTTGCGTCCTGAAAGTTCGCATAATGCTGGCGGCTGCCGCTGAGGGTGGCCTTTTCCAGGTTGCTTTCACCAAACTTGGCTTCTTGCAGGTTGGCGTCGCTGAGGTCTGCGCCTTGCAGGTCAGCCTTGCTCAGCCAAGTCATTTCCAGGTCGGCCGCGCGCAGGTTGGCCTTGTGCATTTTTGCCCCCGACAGCCGTGCAAACTGCAGGTAGGCGGCGCTCAGGTTGGCGTTTTCAAATTGCGCGCCCTGGGCAAACATCCCCCAGCCTTGCACGGCCATCAGCGTGGCGTCGGTAAAGTCGGCCAGGCGCAGGTTGGCTTGTTGCAGGCTGGCGCGGGTCAGGTTGGCGCCTTGCAACTGGGCCTTTTCCAGATTGGCCAGGTCAAGGTTGGCGTGGCGCAGATCCGCACCGCGCAGGTCGGCACCGGCCAGGTTCATGCCGCTCAGGTTCTGGTTGCGCAGGTTGGCGCCCTTGAGGTTGGCGCCGGGGCATTGGCTGTGTTCGGCAAGAGTACAGCCGTTGATGACCAGGGGGGCGTCGTCGCCGTCATCGGCGTGGGCCAGGGGGAGGGATAGCAGGACTAATAAGGGCAGATATTTCATCGCGAGACCTCTGGGGATCCTGTGGTGAGCGGGCTTGTTGTGGTGAGCGGGGCAAGCCCGCTCACCACAAAGGGTGACCCCGGCATACTCAGTGGGGGTTATTTCTGAGCGGTTTTCTGATCCCAACTCGGAATCTTGAACACCCAGAACGACCCACCCTGTGCCACCGGCTTGGTCAGCTCGGCCATGTCGCCGCCCCACAGCGGCACCGCACCGCCGTAGCCGACGGTGACGCCGATGTACTGCTCGCCATCCTGTTCCCAAGTGATCGGCGGCGAGACGATGCCGCTGCCGATCTGGAACTTCCACAGCTCCTTGCCGGTTTTCGCATCGAAGGCCTTGAAGAAACCATCGCCGGTGCCGGTGAACACCAGGTTGCCCTTGGTCGCCAGCACGCCGGCCCACAAGGGCAGGTGTTCCTTGTGCTCCCACACCACCTTGCCGGTGGTCGGGTTCATCGCCCGCAAGGTGCCGACGTGGTCGTCATACATGCGCTTAATGCGGAACCCCATGCCCAGGTACGCCGAGCCCTTCTTGTAGTTGACCTCTTCGGTCCAGTATTCCTCTTTCCACTGGTTGCCCGGGATGTAGAACAGGCCGGTGTCCTGGCTGTAGGCCATGGGGTTCCAGTTCTTGCCCCCCAGGAACGGTGGCGAGACTTCCACCGGCTTGCCCTTGGTTTCACCCGGCAACGGCTTGGCCGGACGCTGGCCTTCGTTTTCCACGGGGCGGCCGGTCTTCAGGTCGATGTGGCTGGCCCAGGTGATGTTGTCGACAAACGGGAAGGCGTTCTGCAGCTTGCCGTTGTTGCGGTCCACCACATAGAAGAAGCCGTTGCGGTCGGCATGGCCGGTGGCCTTGATGACCTTGCCGTCCTTGTCCTTGTAGTCGAACAGTACCAGTTCGTTGTTGCCGGAGAAGTCCCAAGCGTCGTTCGGGGTGTGCTGGTAGAACCATTTTACTTCGCCGGTGCTGGGGTCGACGCCGACCTGGCCGGAGGTGTAGAGGCTGTCGAAATCGTGGGGGTTGCCGTCCTTCGATGTACGCGCCCAGGTGTTCCATGGGCCGGGGTTGCCGGCGCCAACGATGATGGTGTTGGTCTCGGCATCGAAGCTCGCACTTTGCCAAGGCGCGCCGCCGCCGTGGCTCCAGGCCTCGACCTTGGCGGTTTCGGTGGTTGGGTCATCCGGCCACGACGGCGCTTTGACGTCGCCGGTCGGGGTGCTGTCCTTGCCATTCAGGCGGCCCATGTGGCCTTCCACGAACGGGCGCATCCAGACTTCTTCGCCGGTGTCCGGGTCGCGCGCATACAGCTGGCCAACCACGCCGAATTCATCGCCGGAGCTGCCGTGGATCAGCAGCACCTTGCCGCTGACTTTGTCTTTGATCAGCACTGGGGCGCCGGTCATGGTGTAGCCGGCGGCGTGGTCACCAAATTTTTTGTTCCACACCACTTTGCCGGTGTTTTTGTCGAGGGCGATCAGGCGCGCGTCGAGGGTGCCGAAGTAGATCTTGTCGCCAAAGATCGCCGCGCCACGGTTGACCACGTCGCAGCACGGGCGAATGTTGTCGGGCAGGCGGTGGTTGTAGGTCCACAGGCGCTTGCCGGTCTTCGCATCAAGGGCGAACACGCGGGAATAGGAGCCGGTGACGTAGACCACGCCGTCGCTGACGATGGCCTGGGATTCCTGGCCGCGCTGCTTCTCATCGCCGAACGAGTACGACCAGGCCGGCGTGAGCTTGAACACGTTCTTGTCGTTGACCTGCGCCAGTGGGCTCCAGCGTTGGGCGTTGGTGCCCATGCCGTATTGCAGCACGTCCTTGGTGGTCAGGTGGTCGTTGGCGATGTCTTCCCAGGTGACATTGCGCGTCTGCTTCGTTGCGGGTTCGGCAGCGGCATAGCTTGCAGCACTGAGGGACAGGCTGCCCACCAGCAGAAAGGCTTGCACGGCAAGGCTCAAAGGTGAGAGGGCGGGTAGCGATCTTATTGTCATGGTTGCAGTTCCCAGTGGAGGTTTTGGCCTGCACAGGTTGCTGCCTGGATGCGGCGGCGAATACGGAAAAAGTCCCGGTGTTGCCGGGACAATTTCCCGAACCGCCTCTGATTTAGCAGTGCCCCACAAGGCCTGCTACCAACGGATGAGAACCCGCCCACCAAAGCAGCATACGGGTGCCGCCGGGGGCTTCTTAAGATGGTTGCCATAGCCTCTGCGAAGAGGTTTTGCGTGCAATCCTGAGGGAAAAAATAATGACAACAAAACGCAACGCCTTGATCACCGCCTGCCTTTTTGCCGGCGCGCTCAGTGCCGGTTCCGTCTGGGCCCACGGCAACGTGACACCCACCGCCGTGGAAACCAAAGGCCTTACCCCGATCAAGGAGGCCGGCGTGCCATTGGACGCCGATGGCTGGGCCGCCACCAACCCGTATCGCACCACTGCCGAACACGACAAGGCCGTCGAAGTGGGGGCCTCGGCGTACAACCAGAACTGCGCGGCGTGCCATGGCCTGGAAGCCAAGTCCGGTGGCATCGCCCCCGACCTGCGCATGCTCGATGCCGGTGACGCCGGGGATGAGTGGTTCGTGGAGCGTGTGCGCCATGGCGCGGTGCGCGATGGCCGGGTATACATGCCGAAAATGGCGGATTATTTGAGCCAGGAAGCCCTGTGGGCGGTGCGTACCTACCTCGACAGCGTGCACGTCGAGGAGTAAGCCATGCGCCTGCGCGGGTGGTGGGTATTCTGTTTGCCAATGCTGGCCTGGGGCGCGCCTGTCGACCCGGTGCCCTCGGTGATGTGGGCCTACTATCACCAGCGTTTTCTCGACAACGCGCCGTTTTTGTTCGACGAGCGGGTGAAACTCTTGGCGCCACCGTTCGCTGAGGATGCACGCCAGGTGCCGTTGGAAATCGACGCCCGTGCGTTCGAGGGGGAGGTGGTGAAAATCCTCGCCTGGGCCGAGTTGAATCCGTTGCCGCAGATCGTCGACTTCCAGCCGCTGGAGCGCGTGCTGCCGTGGTTGTCGATCCGGATTCGCATCGAACAGGCCACGCCCTTGCGCGCGGCGGTATTGACCAAGGATGGCATTTGGCATGTCGGCTCGACCCTGATCGATGCCGCCGGCGGTGGTTGCACGGCGCCCAGCGTGGTGCGCACCCAGCCCGGTTGGGAAGACCACCTCGGCGAAGTGCTCGGCGGGCGTTACCCGCGTGCCGCGTTCAGCCGCCTGAAGCTGCAAGTCGCGCATCCGATGGATAACGGCATGGTCAGCGGCATTCCCGAGTTCTTCATCAACCAGGCCGAACTGCACGGTGTGAATAACCAGCTGTTGGCGCGGCTGGAGCTGTTCCCTGCGGTCAGTGAAAACCCCAACCTGGCCTTCGACGTCGAAGGCGCCGGGCCCACACGCCTGACCCTGCGCGACACCAGCGGCAGCCAGTTCGAGGCGGCCATCCCATGACCCAGCGCTGGATTCTGCTGTGGCTGCTCATGCTCAGCCTGCCGGTGCTGGCCGAGCTGGACTACGGCCTCAAGCCGCGTTTGATTGCCGATAACACCTGGGTGCTGGAAGGCAGCACCGACAACTTTGCCAAGGACAACGGTGGCAACATTGTCAACGTTGGCTTCATCGTCACTGAACCTGGCGTCGTAGTGATCGACACCGGGCCGTCCAAACGCTACGGCGAAGCCCTGCGCCAGGCCATTGCCGGTATCACCGACAAACCGGTGATCCAGGTGCTGCTGACTCACAATCACCCCGACCACGCCCTGGGCAACCAAGCCTTCAAGGACGTGCCAATCGGCGCCCTGGCTGGCACCACCGAGCTATTGCATGAGCAGGGCGACAGCATGGCCGAGAACCTGTATCGCATGGTCGGTGATTGGATGCGCGGCACCGAAGTGGTAATGCCCAACCAGACCCTGCAACCCGGCGTGAAAAGCTTCGGCAGCCACGACCTGCAACTGCTGCAGCTGCGCGGCCATACCGGTGCCGACCTGGCGATCTTCGACCAGAAGACCGGCGTGCTGTTTGCCGGTGACCTGGTGTTCTACCAACGTGCGCTCACCACGCCTCATTCACCGGGGCTGCTGATCTGGCTGGCGGATATCGCCACCCTGCAAGGTTTGCCCTGGACGCTGATCGTACCCGGCCACGGCCCCATCGCGACCGACGCCAAACCCTTCGAGCAGATGCACGACTACCTCACTTGGCTCGACCAGTTGCTACGCGACGGTGCGGCCCAGGGCAGTGACATGCCTGAGCTGATCCGTAGCCCGATCCCGGAGCGATTCGCCGCGATCAGCCTCAGTCGCTATGAGCTGATCCGCAGCGTGACCCACCTGTACCCCCACTACGAACGCACCCAGATGCAGCCCATCAACACCCAACAATAAGCAGAGGCCTCACCATGATCTACGCCCAACCTGGCACCCCCGGCGCCATCGTCAGCTTCAAGCCGCGCTACGGCAATTACATCGGCGGTGAGTTTGTCGCGCCGATCAAGGGTGAGTACTTCACCAATACTTCGCCGGTAACTGGCGAAGTGATTGCCGAATTCCCGCGTTCCAGCGCCGCCGATATCGACAAGGCCCTCGATGCCGCCCATGCCGCCGCCGATGCCTGGGGCAAGACCTCGGCTCAGGATCGTGCTCTGGTGTTGCTGAAAATCGCTGACCGCATCGAGCAACACCTCGAAGTGCTGGCGGTGGCCGAAACCTGGGACAACGGCAAGGCGGTGCGCGAAACCCTCAACGCCGACGTGCCTCTGGCCGCTGACCACTTCCGCTACTTCGCCGGGTGCATCCGGGCCCAGGAGGGCGGTGCCGCCGAGATCAACGAGCACACCGCGGCCTATCACTTCCATGAGCCCTTGGGCGTGGTCGGGCAGATCATCCCGTGGAACTTCCCGCTGCTGATGGCGGCCTGGAAACTTGCGCCTGCGTTGGCTGCCGGTAATTGCATCGTGCTCAAACCGGCCGAGCAGACGCCGTTGTCGATCATGGTGTTCGCCGAGCTGATCGGTGACCTGCTGCCGCCTGGCGTGCTCAACATCGTACAAGGCTTTGGCCGCGAAGCCGGGGAAGCGCTGGCCACCAGCAAGCGCATCGCCAAGATCGCCTTCACCGGCTCCACTCCGGTGGGCGCGCACATCATGCACGCGGCCGCCGAGAACATCATTCCGTCCACCGTAGAGCTGGGCGGCAAGTCGCCGAATATCTTCTTTGAAGACATCATGCAGGCCGAGCCGCAATTCATCGAAAAAGCCGCCGAAGGCTTGGTCCTGGCGTTCTTCAACCAGGGCGAAGTGTGCACCTGCCCATCACGCGCGCTGGTGCAGGAGTCGATCTACGATGCGTTCATGGCCGAGGTGATGAAGAAGATCGTCAAGATCAAGCGCGGCAACCCGCTCGATACCGAGACCATGGTCGGCGCCCAGGCGTCCGAGCAGCAATTCGACAAGATCCTCTCTTACTTGAAGATCGCCCAGGAAGAGGGCGCAGTGCTGTTGGCCGGTGGCGCGGCCGAGCGTCTGGAGGGCGACCTGTCCAGCGGCTATTACATCCAGCCGACCCTGCTCAAGGGCCACAACAAGATGCGCGTGTTCCAGGAGGAAATCTTCGGGCCGGTGGTGGGCGTGACCACCTTCAAGGACGAAGCCGAAGCCTTGGCGATTGCCAATGACAGCGAGTTCGGCCTGGGCGCCGGCCTGTGGACTCGCGACATCAACCGTGCGTACCGCATGGGCCGGGCGATCAAGGCCGGGCGCGTATGGACCAACTGTTATCACCTGTACCCGGCGCATGCGGCGTTTGGTGGGTACAAAAAATCCGGTGTCGGTCGTGAAAACCACAAGATGATGCTCGACCATTACCAGCAGACCAAGAACCTGCTGGTGAGCTACGACATCAATCCGCTGGGCTTCTTCTGATTCAACGCGGTCAAAACTGTGGGAGCGGGCTTGCTCGCGAAAGCGGTGGATCAGTCAACCTATATGTGGCTGACACACCCTATTCGCGAGCAAGCCCGCTCCCACATTTTGACTTCTGTACATTCGCGACTAATGCAGTGTCTTCGCTACTTCGAAAGTAGTATTCGCCCTCTCAACCTCACATGCATTAATGCCTATACCGGAACCCTCCGGCACAACAAGAGGACTGCCCCTATGTGGACCAAACCTGCGTTTACCGACCTGCGTATTGGCTTCGAAGTCACCATGTACTTCGCTAGCCGCTGATCGCGGGTGCGCCAGGAAGGATGCCTCTTTGGTCTGATTGCATTCGCGGCCGGATCGGTTAGTGTGGAGCGCATTCTTCCAAAATAATAAAAACAGGCTTTCCAATGAGCCAGACCCTGAGCCAGCTGCGTAAATTCGTCTCGCCTGAAATCATCTTTGGTGCCGGCTGCCGGCACAACGTCGGCAACTACGCCAAGACCTTCGGTGCGCGCAAAGTGCTGGTGGTCAGTGATCCTGGCGTGATCGCCGCCGGTTGGGTGGCCGATGTGGAGGCCAGCCTGCAAGCCATCGGCATCGACTATTGCCTGTACAGCGCCGTTTCACCCAACCCCCGCGTCGAAGAAGTCATGACTGGCGCCGAGGTGTACCGCGAAAACCATTGCGACGTGATCGTCGCCATTGGCGGCGGCAGCCCCATGGACTGTGGCAAGGCCATCGGCATCGTGGTGGCCCACGGGCGCAGCATTCTTGAGTTCGAGGGCGTCGATACCATTCGCGTGCCCAGCCCGCCGCTGATCCTGATCCCCACCACCGCCGGCACCTCGGCGGATGTCTCGCAGTTCGTGATCATATCCAACCAGCAGGAACGCATGAAGTTCTCCATCGTCAGCAAGGCGGTGGTGCCGGATGTGTCGTTGATCGACCCGGAAACCACCGCCAGCATGGACCCGTTCCTGTCCGCCTGCACCGGCATCGACGCGCTGGTGCATGCCATCGAGGCGTTCGTCTCCACCGGCCATGGTCCGCTCACCGACCCCCATGCGCTGGAAGCGATGCGCCTGATCAACGGCAACCTGGTGCAGATGATCGCCAACCCCACGGACATTGCCCTGCGCGAGAAAATCATGCTCGGCAGCATGCAGGCCGGGCTGGCGTTCTCCAACGCGATTCTCGGTGCGGTGCACGCCATGTCTCACAGCCTCGGCGGCTTTCTCGATCTGCCCCACGGCCTGTGCAACGCGGTGCTGGTCGAACATGTGGTGGCGTTCAACTACAGCTCGGCACCGGAGCGCTTCAAGGTGATCGCCGAGACCTTTGGCATCGACTGTCGCGGCCTAAATCACCGGCAGATCTGCGGACGGCTGGTGGAGCACCTGATCGCGCTGAAACATGCCATTGGCTTCCACGAAACCCTTGGCCTGCATGGGGTGCGCGTGGCGGATATTCCGTTCCTGTCCCAGCATGCGATGGGCGACCCGTGCATCCTCACTAACCCGAGGGAGTCGAGCCAGCGTGATGTAGAGGTCGTCTATGGCGAAGCTCTCTGACGACCAGCAGCGCGCGCTCGCGGGGCTGTTGGGGCTGAGCGACCAGTCGGCGCGCAAGAGCCATTACCCGGAACTCACCGCGCGGCTGGATGAGTTGGAGGCCGAGCGCAAGCGCTATATCCGTCTCAACGATGAGCTGGAACAACGCGTCGCTGCGCGCACCGACGAGTTGCTGGAGGCCAACCACAACCTGCAGCAACAGATTGCCCAACGCGAACAAATCGAACAGGACCTGCGCGACGCCCGCGACGCCGCCCAGGCCGCCAATCGCAGCAAGGACAAGTACCTGGCCGCCGCCAGCCATGACCTGCTGCAACCGCTGAATGCCGCGCGGCTGTTGATCGCCACCCTGCGTGAGCGCCAGTTGCCCAGCGCCGAGCAGGTGCTGGTTGAACGTACGCACCAGGCGCTGGAAGGCGCCGAGGATTTGCTCACCGATTTACTGGATATCTCGCGGCTCGACCAGGCGGCGGTCAAGCCGGATGTGGCGCTGTATCGGCTCGACGAACTGTTCGCGCCGCTGGTCTCGGAGTTTCAATCAGTGGCCCAGGCGGCGGGGCTAAACCTGCGGGTGCACACCGGGCGTTATGCGATCAGCACCGACCTGCGGCTACTGACGCGGATCCTGCGCAATTTCCTCAGCAATGCCTGCCGCTACACCGACGAAGGCTGCATCCTGTTGGGTGCCCGCAGGCGCGGCCATTGTTTACGCCTGGAAGTGTGGGACACCGGGCGTGGGATTGCGGCGGACCGGTTGCAGTCAATCTTTCTGGAATTCAACCAGCTCGATGTCGGCCGCGCTGCCGACCGCAAGGGCGTGGGGCTGGGGTTGGCGATTGTCGAGCGGATCGCCGAGATCCTCGGGTATCCCATCGCCGTGCGTTCCTGGCCGGGGCGGGGCTCGATGTTCAGCATCGAAGTGCCGTTGAGTGATGAGATGCCGTTGCCGATCAGCCAATTGCCGGTGCAACCGACCACCGGCAACCCGCTGCCGGGGCGGCGTTTGCTGGTGATCGACAACGAGGTGAGCATCCTCGAAAGCATGCGTGCGCTGCTCGGGCAATGGGGCTGTGAAGTGGTCACCGCCACCGACCAGGCCGGTGCTTTGCTGGCCTTGCAGGGCAGGGCGCCGGAGTTGATTTTGGCGGATTACCACCTGGACCATGGGGTGGTGGGTTGTGCGGTGGTCAAGCAGTTGCGCGAGCACTTTGCCTGCAACATCCCGGCGGTCATTATCACGGCCGATCGCACAGACCAATGCCGCCGTGCTTTGCGTCGCCTGGAAGCACCGTTGCTGAATAAACCGGTCAAACCCGGCAAGTTGCGGGCGGTGTTGAGTCAGTTATTGGCCTAGGTCAACACGCCGAAGGTGGTTTTGTCCCATGCTCAAGGCCTGATTTAGAGCCTTGGAGCACCCCCATGAGCGCGGCATCCTACAAATTACCCCTGGGCCTGGTGGTCGCCGTGCTGGTGATGGCTGGGGTGCTGCTGTTGCCGCTGCCCGCCGACTTGCCGGTGGCCGGGCACCGCATGCTGGCAATCCTCGCGTTTGCCGTGGTGGTATGGATCACCGAAGCGGTGTCGTACGAAGCCAGCGCGATCATGATCACGTCGCTGATGGCCTTTTTGCTTGGCACGGCGCCGTCGCTGCAAGACCCCACTCATTTGATTGGCACCAGCCCGGCCATCAGTATGGCGCTGACCGGCTTCTCCAACCCGGCGCTGGCGCTGGTGGCGGGCGCATTGTTTATCGCCGCCGCCATGACCCACACCGGCCTGGACCGACGCATCGCTTTGGTCACCCTGAGCCGCGTCGGCACCAGCACCCGGCGCATCCTGCTCGGGGCGATTGCGGTGACTATTTTGCTCAGCCTGGTGGTGCCCAGCGCCACCGCGCGCAGTGCCTGCGTGGTGCCGATCATGATGGGCGTGATCGCCGCGTTCGGCGTGGACAAACGCTCGAACATCGCTGCCGGCATCATGATTGTGGTGGCCCAGGGCACCAGCATCTGGAACGTCGGCATCCAGACCGCCGCCGCGCAGAATCTGCTGACCGTCGGCTTCATGGACAAGATGCTCGGCCAGCGCGTGTCGTGGATCGACTGGCTGATCGCGGGGGCGCCGTGGGCGTTGATCATGTCGGCGGTGTTGCTGTTCCTGGTGCTCAAATTGCTGCCGCCGGAGACCGACAGCATTCCCGGTGGCAAAGAAGCGGTGGCGCAGTCACTGGTGGACATCGGGCCGATGACCGGGCCGCAGAAGCGCCTGTTGACGGTGTCGGTAATGTTGCTGCTGGCCTGGGCCACGGAAGGGCGTTTGCACAGTTTTGATACCACCTCGACCACGTACGCGGGGTTGGTGTTGCTGTTGCTGCCGGGTATCGGCGTGATGACCTGGAAGGATGTGCAGTCGCGTATTCCGTGGGGCACGGTGATTGTGTTCGGGGTCGGTATCAGCCTGGGGACGGCGCTGTTGACCACCCAGGCGGGGCAGTGGTTGGGGGCTGCGGTGGTGGCTCACACGGGGTTGGATCAGGTGGGGCCGCTGGGTGTGTTTGCGATTCTGGGGGCGTTTTTGATTGTGATTCATTTGGGGTTTGCCAGTGCCACGGCGTTGACCTCGGCACTGCTGCCGATTTTGATTGCGGTATTGCAGACGTTGCCGGGGGAGTTCAGTCGGCTGGGGATGACGATGCTGTTGGGGTTTGTGATGAGTTATGGGTTTATTCTGCCGATCAATGCGCCGCAGAATATGGTGTGTCTGGGGACGGGGACGTTTACGGCGCGGCAGTTTGCCAAGGTGGGGGTTTTGGTGACGCTGGTTGGTTATTTGTTGATGGTGGTGTTTGCGGTGACTTACTGGAGTTGGCTGGGGTGGGTTTGATGGGGTTGGGTTGGGTGTATATCCGTTATTTGGGTAACGGCTGCTTAGGGTTCCGCTCTTACAGCGGGTCACTTTCGAAAAGCGCGAAAGTAACCAAAGCGCTCTTGCCCCAACACTCGGCACCTCGCTTAGGCTCGGTGTGCCCTCACTCCGGCTTGAATCCGTGGGCCGCCGCGATGGGCCATCCTTGGCCCAGCGCGGCTAACCCGGCGTCCTGCCGGGTTACCCACGGATTCAAGCCTGCGTTCGGCCAGCGTGTTTGACGGGGCGCCTAAGATCAAAATCAAGATCAAGAGCGACTCGCTTCGCATCGTAGATACGCGGTCCCTTGTAGGAGCCGGCTTGCCGGCGAAAAACGTGAGAACGCCGCGTTCATCCAGACACCCCACGTCATCGTTAACGACCATCGCCGGCAAGCCAGCTCCTACAGTGGACTGCCTATGCCTTTGCTTCACACCACTCAAGCCGGCTGTCAGGCCGCTGTGCTTTTGCTTTTGATCTTGATCTTAGGCGCCCCGTCAAACACGCTGGCCGGAATTCGACAGGGATTTGGGGGGTAAACCGGCAGGGATGCCGGTTTAGCCGCCCCGCGCCATGGATGGCGCGTGGCGGCGGCCCCCCAAATCACTGTCGGATTACGGGCACACCGAGCCTAGGCGAGGTGCCGAGTGTTGGGGCGAAGCGTTTTTGGTTACTTTTGGCGCTCTTCCAAAAGTGACCCGCTGTAAGAGCGGAACCATAAGCGGCCGTTACCGCAGCAACGGATATGCACACCACCCACTCCCCCACATGACAAGATGAACTCCCCTCAGGTTTACTACTCTCTGAGTAAGCTTTACCGACTCCCCCGGGTCGGTCCATCTAGGTCACCGAATGAACAAATACACCCCCCACACCTGGGAACCCCACGAGCGCCCAAGCCTCCCAGGTTCACCGTCCACCCCGCTGCACCCCACGCACAAGCGTTGGCTGTTCGCGCTGGTCGGCGTGCTGGTGGCAATCACCGGGGGCTTGGGTAACGCGCTGGTCATCGCCAACCTGCAATACCTGCAAGGCGCCCTAGGCGCGACCACCGCCGAAATGGCCTGGCTCCCCGCCGCCTACGTCATGACCAACGTCTGTATGAACCTGCTGCTGGTGAAGTTCCGCCAACAGTTCGGCCTGCGCGCCTTCACCGAAGTGTTCCTGGTGCTGTACGCGCTGGTCACCTTCGGCCACTTGTTCGTCAACGACCTCAACTCGGCCATCGCCGTGCGCGCAGCCCATGGGATGGTCGGCGCGGCGCTGAGTTCGTTGGGCTTGTACTACATGATCCAGGCGTTCCCGGCCAAGTGGCGCTTAAAGGCGCTGGTGCTGGGCTTGGGCACCGCGCAACTCGCGTTACCCTTGGCACGCCTGTTCTCCGAAGACCTGCTGCAAATCGCCGAATGGCGCGGCCTGTACCTGTTCGAGCTGGGCATGGCGCTGATCTGCCTGGGTTGCGTCTTCCTACTTAAACTCCCGCCCGGCGACCGCTTCAAGACCTTTGAAAAGCTCGACTTCCTCACCTTCGCGATCCTCGCCACCGGCGTCGCCTTGCTTTGCGCGGTGTTGTCCCTGGGCCGCATCGACTGGTGGCTGGAAGCCCCGTGGATCGGCATTGCCTCGGCCTGTTCCCTGGTGCTGATCATGGCCGGCCTGGCCATCGAGCATAACCGTGCGAACCCGATGCTGATGACCCGCTGGCTGGGCAGTGGCGTGATGATTCGCCTGGCGCTGGCGGTGATCCTGATTCGCATGGTGCTGTCCGAGCAGTCCACCGGCGCGGTGGGGTTCATGCAGATGTTGAACATGAGCTACCAGCAGATGCACACCCTGTACGTGGTGATGCTCGCCGGGGCGATTGCCGGGCTGGTGGTCAGTGCGTTGACCATCAACCCGGCGCACCTGTTGATGCCGCTGGTGATTTCCCTGGCGCTGATGGCTACCGGCTCGGTGATGGACAGTTTTTCCAGTAATCTCACCCGCCCACAGAACCTGTACATCAGCCAGTTCCTGCTAGGCTTCGGCGGCACGTTCTTCCTCGGCCCGACCATGGTGTTGGGCACCAAGAACGTGCTGACCAACCCGCGCAACCTGGTGAGTTTTTCGGTGATGTTCGGCATCTGCCAGAACCTCGGCGGCCTGATTGGCGCGGCGTTGCTGGGGACGTTCCAGATCGTGCGCGAGAAGTATCACTCCAGCATGATCGTCGAACACCTGACCTTGCTCGACCCGCGTGTGGCCGCGCGGGTGCAGAGCGGCGGATCGGCCTACGGCGGCATTGTCGCTGACCCCGAGTTGCGCAACCTGATGGGCATTCGCAGCCTGGCCACGGCGGCGACCCGTGAGGCGAACGTGATGGCCTACAACGATGTCTTCATGTTGATCGCGATCATCGCGATACTCACCATGATCTGGATCTTTATCCGCAGTCTGTGGCTGATGAGTACCACCCGAGCAGCAGCCACTCCCGTTCAACCCAGCGGCGCACCTTCATGACCGAACCTTCGACCTCCACGACCACTGCCATCGCCTCCACCCCGGAGGGCAGTACCCCACCCGGCGCGGTGCCCACCGAGCTGCGCCCGTTACGGGTGCGGATCATCTCGTCCCTGGGCTTTGCCGCAATCGCCATCGTCGGCGTGCTGATTGTGCTGTACGCCTGGCAATTGCCGCCGTTCAGCAGTGCGGTGGAAACCACCGAGAACGCGCTGGTGCGGGGACAGGTCACGATCATCGGGCCGCAGCTCAGCGGCTATGTGTTCGAGGTGCCGGTGCAGGATTTCCAGCACGTGAAGGCCGGCGACCTGCTGGTGCGCCTCGACGACCGCATCTACAAGCAGCGCCTGGACCAGGCGCTGGCGCAGTTGGCGGTGCAGCAGGCGTCGTTGGCGAATGTGGTGCAACAGCGCAACAGCGCCGAAGCCACCATCAAGTTGCGTCAGGCAGCCTTGGCGGACAGCCAGGCGCAGGCGCGCAAGAGCACCGCCGATTTGCGCCGCAACGAAGAGCTGATCAGCGATGGCTCGGTGTCCAAGCGCGAGCTGGACGTAACCCGCGCCGCTAACGCGCAGACCATCGCCGCTGTGGCGCAAGCCCAGGCCAGCCTGGAAATCGCCCGGCAGGACCTGCAGACGGTGATCGTCAACCGCGGTTCCCTGGAAGCGGCCGTGGCCAGTGCCGAGGCGGCGGTGGAGTTGGCGCGCATCGACCTGTCCAATACCCGTATCACCGCGCCCCGCGACGGCCAGTTGGGGCAGATCGGCGTGCGGCTTGGGGCCTACGTCAACTCCGGCGCACAGTTGATGGCGCTGGTGCCGCCGCAGTTGTGGGTGATCGCCAACATGAAGGAAACCCAGATGAATAACGTGCAGGTCGGCCAGCCGGTGACTTTCACGGTGGATGCGCTGAACCACCGCAAATTCCGCGGCACGGTGCAGCATATTTCCCCGGCCACGGGCTCGGAGTTCAGCCTGTTGCAGGCGGACAATGCCACCGGCAACTTCGTCAAGATCGCCCAGCGCGTGCCGGTACGGATCATGGTGGACCCGGACCAGGCCGAGAGCGAGCGGTTGCGGCCGGGGTTGTCGGTGGTCGTCAGTATCGACACTGCCGGCCGCCTGAAAAACAGCCCGCCCTGACACACCCTCTCTGTAGGAGCCGGCTTGCCGGCGATAGCGTCCGAAAGTCTGGTGATGATTTTGAGGGCCCCATCGCCGCCAAGCCGGGTTCCTACAGGGTGCGGTATTCCAGGTTGAAAGTGAGGTGAGTTGACTGGCCTTGCTCCAACAGCTTCAGCCCAGGCCGCCCTGGCAGGTTATGGGCATTCACCGGATGACTTACCGGCTCGATGCAAAAGAACCCCAGCCCCGGCGGGCAGTACAACAGGAAGTAATCACTCCCCGTGGCCTGGCATTCCAGGGTGTAGCCCAGTTCTGGTTGTTCGAGCCGGCAATGGCCGTCCCAGTGGCAAAAACCGTTGTCGACCGGGCCCTCGGGCAAGTGCTTCAACACCTGGAAGTTCCAATCCGGCGGCACGGGCGCCAGCCCCGTGGGCAATTTCGATGTGTCACTCATCCACACCTGCGATGCCTTGGCCTGTAGCCGAGTACCCGGCCTGCGCGGCAGATAGGGATGCAATCCCAACCCATGCCAGGCGGGTTTTTCCGCCAGATGGGTCACCTGCAACCTGATACTCAGTTCACCCTCCTCTAACCGAAACCGTTGCTCGGCGCGGTAAGCGAACGGCGTGTCGCACACCACTTCCAACACCACCTCATTCGCTGATTGGCTGATCACCTGCCATGCCTGTTGCCAGGCCGAGCCATGGATCGGCAGTGGATCGGTCAAGCTATTGGGCGCCAGCGCCAGCCAACCGTCGGGGTTGTCGAACCCCCCTTTGGCAATCCGGTTGGACCAGGGCGCCAAGGGATAGCACCCCAGTTTGCCTGGCAACCCGGTGTTGATCGCGTGCGCATCGCTGTACCGCAAAAGCGGCTGGCCGGTGGCGAGCACCGTCCAGTTGACGATGCTGCCTCCCGTGGCCGGCGCGAGGGTAAGGTGGGTCAGGTTGTCTTGCAGTTCAATCAGCATCAGAGCACCACGCTTGGCAGCCACAACGACAGCGCAGGAATGTAAGTCACGGCCATCAGTACCAGAAACAGCACGGCATAAAACGGCAGCAGCGCCTTCACGGTTTTCTCGATGCTGACCTTGCCCACCGCCGCGCCGACGAACAGCACCGCGCCCACCGGCGGCGTGATCAGGCCGATACCGAGGTTGACCAGCATGATCATGCCGAAGTGCACCGGATCGACGCCGATACCCAGCACCACCGGCAGCAGGATCGGCGTGAGGATCAAGATCAGCGGCGCCATGTCCATCACCGTGCCGAGCAACAGCAGCATGGCGTTGATGCACATCAGGATCACGTAGCGGTTATCCGACAGGGTCAGGAACATCGTGGTGATTTTTGCCGGGATCTGCATCAAGGTCATGATGTAGCCGAAGCTGGCGGCGAAGGCGATCAGGATCATCACGATGGAAATGGTGCGCACCGTGCGGTGCATCAGCTTGGGCAACTCGCTCCATTTGTAGTCGCGGTAGATGAACATGGTCACGAAAAACGCCCACAGCACCGCAATCGCGGCGGATTCGGTGGCGGTGAAAATCCCCGAGAGGATGCCGCCCAGGATGATCACCATGGCCATCAGGCCCCAGAGCGCATCGGCGCAGATTTTCAGCGCCTGCTTGAGCGGAATGACTTCACCCTTGGGGTAGTTGCGCTTTTTCGCGAAGATCAGGCACAGCACCATCAGGCACGCGCTCATCAGCAAGCCAGGCACCACACCGGCCATGAACAACGAGGCAATCGACACCGTACCGCCGGCCGCCAGGGAGTAGAGCACCGAGTTATGGCTGGGCGGGGTTAAAAGAGCCTGCACCGAACCGCTGACGGTCACGGCCGTGGCGAATTCACGTGGATAGCCACGGCGTTCCATTTCCGGGATGAGCACCGAGCCGACCGAGGCGGTGTCCGCCACCGACGAGCCGGAAATTGCGCCAAAAAACGTCGAGGCCATGATGTTCACCAACGACAGGCCGCCGCGTACAAAACCCACCAGTACGCCGGCAAATGCCACCAACCGCCGCGACATGCCGCCCTCGGCCATGATCGCCCCGGCCAGCACAAAGAACGGAATCGCCATCAGCGAAAACTTGTTCACCCCGCCGGCCACCTGAATCATCAGGGCCTGGAACGGGATGTCGATCCACCACGCGCCGACCAGCGCCGACAACCCCAGGGCGTACGCCACAGGCATGCCGATCAGGATCAAGGCGATAAAGCTGCCCAACAGAATCAATGCGTCCATATCAAGCGGCCCCTTCGCTTTCTTCAACCAGGTCGAAGCGCACGACCCGACGGTTGCTCTGGTCACCGAGCAAGAGTTTTTCCACGACAAAGATCAGGGTCAGCAGCCCGCCGATCGGGATCGGCATATAGGTGATGCCCACACGCAGGGTAGGGATGGCACTCATGAACTGGTTCCAGGTGGACAGGCACAGTTTGGTGCCCCAAATGGCCATGAACAGGCAGATGGTGCCCATCAGCAATTGCGAGACGACGCCGATGATCTGGCGCTGACGGGGCGGCAGGCGGTCAGTGACCATGGCCACCGACATATGCGCGCCGGCGCGGTAACTGGCGGCGGCGCCGATAAAGGTGAACACCAGCATCAACAGGATGGCGGTGGGCTCCGGCCAACTGGAGCCGGTGCCGAGGACGTAGCGGGCGAAGATGCCCCAAGGGATGATCAGCGCGACTCCCAATACCGAGAGGCCGGCGACCCAGATGCAGGTCATGTAGATGCGGTCGTTGATGCGCAGCAGTAAATTCTTCATGGCGTTCACCGTAACCAGGCGCGTCGATGCCGACCGCGCCGGGCCTTGCTAGAGAAGGAGGGCGTTACTGAACGGCGTCGATACGCTTGATGATGTCGGCGTAGGCCGCACCGTACTTGGCGCGAACCGGCGCGGTGGCGTCATAGAAGGGTTTTTTGTCGACGGTGATGAACTCGACACCGGCGGCCTTGAGCTTGGTTTCACTGCTGGCGGACTTGGCGTCCCACAACACGCGCTCGTCAGCCTGGGCGGCCTTGGCGGCTTTTTTCACCATGTCCTGTTGCGCGGGGGTGAGCTTGTTCCAGGTGATTTTCGACATCACGATGGGCTCGGGCAAAATCAGGTGCTCGGTGAGGGTGTAATACTTGGCGTTCTGGAAATGGTTGTGCTCCAGCAGAGTGGGCGGGTTGTTTTCCGCGCCGTCGATTACGCCGGTCTGCAGGGCGCTGAAGATTTCGCCGGTGTCCATGGCGATGCCGTTGGCCCCCATTTCATTGAAGGCTTCGATGAACAAGGGGTTGCCCTGTACGCGGATTTTCATGCCCTTGAGGTCTTCGATCTTGCGCACCGGTTTCTTGGTGTAGAGGTTGCGCGTGCCGCCGTCCATCCAGGCCAGGGCGACCAGGCCGAATTCGGAATCGGTGATTTTGGCGAGGATCTCGTCGCCGATCTCGCCGTCGATAACCTTGCGCATGTGCGCTTGGTCGCGGAACACGAACGGCAGGTTGAACACGTTCACGTCCGGCACCACCGGGCCGACAATGCCGAGGCTGACGCGCGTCATCTGGATAGCGCCGACCTGAGCCTGTTCGACCACTTCTTTTTCGGACCCGAGGACACCGCCCGGGAAATACTTGAAGGTCAGTTCGCCATTGCTTTCCTTGGTCAGGGCCTTGCCCATGTTCTCTTCGGCAACGACGGTGGGGTAGCCGGCGGGATGGATATCGGCGAATTTGATTTCCAGCGCGTGGGCGGCGCTGCTGAGGGTGAAGAATGCAGCGGCGAGCAAGGTGCGTTTGAAGTCCATGGGGGTTCATTCCTGTCTTGTTATTGTTGTATTCAAGGCACAGCGATGCAGCTAGAGGGTGAAGGTGGGCTCCGGCAATCCGACTACGCCGGGGTTAAGGGCGAACACGCCGCCGGACAGTGACTGTTCACTCTGGTCATCGCGGATCGAGGTGACAAACAGGGTGTCCAGGCGACTGCCGCCAAAGGCGCACATGGTGGGTTTTTTCACCGGTACGGTGAGGGAGCGATCGAGGCGACCATCCGGGGTAAAACGGTGGATAAGCCCGGCGTCGTTGGCGCAGATCCAGTAGCAGCCATCGGCATCCACAGCTGCGCCGTCAGGGCGGCCGAGGTGCTTGTGCATGTCCACGAACACGCGGCGGTTGGACGGCGTGCCGGTGTCGATGTCGTAGTCGAACGCCCAGATTTGCTGCACCAGCGGGTGTGAGTCCGAGGCGTACATCGTGCGGCCGTCAGGACTGAAGGCCAGTCCGTTCAACGTGATGAAACCGTTCAACTGCGCATGGGGCGCCGCACCTGCTGCGTAGCGATAGAGGGTACCCTCGGCCGCATTCAAACCCATGTTCAACACCATGGTGCCGGCCCAGAAACGGCCCTGGCGATCACACCGGCCGTCGTTCAGGCGCATGTCCTGGCGTGGGTGCTCTACAGCCGCCAGAGGCGTGGTATCAAGGCTGCCGTCGTTGTGCGGGGTGAGCTGGAAGAACCCGGTTTCCATGCCAGCGACCCAGTTGCCCGCCTCGCTGCGGGCGATGCAGGCAAGCATCTGCGGGGCTGTCCAGGCGGCAACATGACCAGAGGCGGCGCTCCAGCGTTGCAGGCCGCCCTTGGGGATATCCACCCAGTAAAGGGCGTTTTCCTCGGGCACCCACACCGGGCATTCGCCTACGGCATTGCGGGCATCGACGATCAGTTCAGCGTTCATGGTCAGTCCCCGAAAGGACCGGCCGCGCAGAACGCACCGCCCTGGTAGACCTTGGCCGGGTCATCGGCGGCCACCGGTGGCTGGGTTTCGACCTGGGCGCGGAACACTTCGGAGCTGTCTTTGGGGGCGAAGCCCAGGTGGGCGGCGTAGCGGTTGTCCCACCAGGTGTCGAGGTTGTCCGACATACCGTAGACCACCGTGTGCCCGACGTTGGGGGTGTACAGCGCGCGCTCAAGCAATTGAGTCAGGTCGTCGAAGCTCAACCAGGTGTGCATCATGCGGCGGTTCTGTGGTTCCGGGAACGACGAGCCGATACGGATGCTGACGGTCTCGATGCCGTAGCGATCGAAGTAGAAACTGGCCATGTCTTCGCCGTAGGACTTGGACAGGCCGTAGTAGCTGTCCGGGCGGCGCGGGGAGTGGGCGTCGAGTGTTTCACCTTGCTTGTAGAAACCGATCACGTGGTTGGAGCTGGCGAAAATCACGCGCTTCACACCGTGGCGGCGCGCGGCTTCATAGATATGGAAAATGCCGCTGATGTTCGCGCCGAGCACTTCTTCGAACGAGCGTTCCACCGATACGCCGCCGAAGTGCAGGATCGCGTCAACGCCTTCCACCAAGTGGTGCACGGCTTGTTTGTCGGCGAGGTCGCAGGGTTGCACTTCTTCGCACGCGTCGGCAGCCGGAGCCATGTTGGCGATATCCGAGAGGCGCAGTACCTGGGCGTAAGGGCGCAGGCGCTCGCGCAAGACTTTACCCAGGCCGCCAGCGGCACCGGTGAGCAGCAGGCGATTGAATGGAACGGGGGTGGTTGTGGTGGTGGTCATGAGGGTTCCATTGTTGTTGTAGGTTGTCGTATGACTATGCCGAAGTATCGTTAGGGATTCCCTAGGTTGTCAACGTTCTTGCTGACGCCAAAATACAATTGTGGGAACTGGCTTGCCTGGCATTGCGGACGGTCAGTTGACATCTACATTGCTGATGCGCCGCCATCGCAGGCAAGCCAGCTCCCACATTGGGCGGGTTACAACAGTGAAATCGGATAGCTGATAAACAGCCGATTTTCATCAAACTCGTTATTGCTGAAATCCCGACGCATGGTCGAGTTGCGCCAGCGCACATTCAGGTCCTTCAGCGCACCGCTTTGCACCGTGTAAGCCAGTTCCGACTCGCGCCCCCATTCCTTGCCATCGGTGATGGCCCCGGTGTGCACGTTACTGCCGCTGATATAGCGGTTCATCATGGTCAGCCCCGGAATGCCCAGCACCACGAAGTTGAAATCATGACGCACCTGCCAGGACTTTTCCTTGGCGTTATCGTAGCTGGCGTTGTAGCTGTCGTTGGCCAGGGTGCCGCCACTGGTGCCGTTGACGCGCATCCACACGCTATCCCCCGTGAGTTTCTGCAGGCCCACATAGAAGGTGTTGCCGTTGTACTTGGCCGAGAGCAGAGCGAAGGCGGTCTTGTTGTCGAGGTCGCCAGCCAGGGCGCTGCCGTCTTCCTTGCCGGTGAAAAACCCGAGGTTGGCGCCCAGGGTCCAGTCGCCCACGGGTTGGCTGTGGGTCAGGTTGAAATACTGCTGCTGGTAGATGTCGGTGAGTTCGGCGTACCACACGCCCACCTGGGTGCGTTTGTCGTTGAAGCTGTATTCGCCGCCCCCGAAGTTGAAGCGGTCGGAGGTGAACGCGGCTTTGCCGTTCATGAACAGGTCTTCCATGCTCGCGTCATTGCGCGGGCTGTTACCGCGAAACTGCCCGCCGTAGAGCGTCAGGCCGGCGATTTCATTGGACGTGACCTGGCCACCACGGAAGGTCTGCGGCAGCGAGCGACCGTCATCGGAGCGCAGGATCGGCAGCACCGGCATCCACTCACCGACCTTCAGTTCAGTCTTCGATAATTTGGTTTTCAGCGCGACGCCCAGGCGGCCAAAGTTATCGGCCGGGCGGCCGTCGCTGTGGATCGGCAGCAACTGCGTACCGCCGGTGCCTTTGCCACCATCAAGCTTTTGCGAATACAGGCCGAGCACATCAATGCCGAAGCCCACGGTGCCTTGGGTGAAGCCGGACTTGGCGTCGAGAATGAAGTTCTGCGTCCACTCTTCGGCCTTGGCCTGGGGGTTGGTCGGGTTGGTGAAGTTGCGGTTGAAGTAGGCGTTGCGCAGATTAAGCGTGGCCTTGGCATCGTCGACAAAGCCTTCGGCCGAGGCGACGAGGGGCAGGGTGAATACGAGGCTGCCGAGACTGATAAAACTCAGGCGAACCGAGGAATTGCGGGCGAGTGAACTCACAGTGACGCTCCCTTTATATTGTTGTTTTTATTATTTGTCATACGTTGTCGTACAACAGGAGGGGCAATATTTGCGAGAATTTCGAGGGCTGTCAAGCGGTGGTTGTACGATGACTTGGCGCGCTAGCCACTACCCCGCAGGAGCCCGGCTTGTCGGTGATGGCGGTATCGGTGTTGGTGCAAGGCTTGCGGCCCCCATCGCCGGCAAGCCGGGCTCCTACAGTTGAGTGAGTTGCAACGCGGGATTCAGGCAGCCATGACCATCGGCGGAAGGGTACCCAACAGCGAGACGGCGGCCACCGCTGCAACACCCAGCAGCCACTCCAGCATCACACTGGAGTTCAAACTGCCCAGGCGTTGTTCACAGCGCTCGATACGCAGCCGGTTCAGCAGCGCCAACGCCAGCATGCCCAGCACCAGAAATACTTTGATCAACAGGATCAGCGCGAACCCGTTGAACAACGGCGTGGGCCAGAATTGCCCGGTCAGTACGCGCACGTTGATCAAGCCGGTCACCAGCAACCCGGCGACCAGCCCATAACCCACGCCGCTGAACCGCCGCAGGATCGGCTCAAGTACCAGGGTTGGCGATTGCCTGAGGATCAACACCAGCAACAGCAAGCCGCCGAGCCATGCACCGACGCACACCAGGTGCACCACCTGATTGAGGATCAGCAACTGGCCGCTGAGCCCATCGAGCATGGCGCCATGGCCCACTGGCGCCAAGGTCGCCAGCAGCAGCGCAATGACCGGCAGGCGCAGAATCCGCCAGGGTTTGGCCAGCACGATCACCAGCAACAGGTTCAGCAACAGGTGCCACACCCACACCTGGCCAAAGAAGGTCTTGCCCAGCACCAACTGCACGGTGGCCGGTTGCAGCGCCGCGTCCCAGCTGCCCGCCATGCTGGCGGTAATCAACAGCAGCCAGGCCACGCCAGAGAATAATGCCAGCCAGGCCAGCCCGCGGGTGATGCGCTCAAGTTGCCGGTCCAGCGCCGGTTGCGCTTCAGCGCCGAGCAGCCAGGGCCTGAATGCACAAGCCCCGAACATCAGCAGCACGACGATGAAGTGCAGGAAACGGCACAGCACCAGCAGCGTTGCCATGGGTTATTGGCCGACCTTGAAGCTGTATTCACCGTTGCTCTTATGAGTGTCGACCGAGACCGCGTTCCACACCACTTTGTAGTGACCGGCCGCCAAGGGTGCGGCCGGAGTGACGACCAGGATTTTTTTGTCGGCGTCCGGTGTTTCCAGGCCCTTGATGGCGACTTCGGTGCCGTCCTTGCTCAGGGACACCTTGGTGAAGGTGGCCTCGACGCCTTCGCTGAAGGTCAGGCGCAGGTCTTTAGGCGCGCTGACGCTGCTGTCGGCCGCCGGTTCAGCGCTCTTGAGGTGCGCGTGGGCAAATGCAGCGGAGGCGCCCAGCAGGGAGGCGAGCAGGGCGACGGTGGTGAGGCTTTTCTTGATCAACATTGTTCAATACCTTCAAGGTCAGGGAGTCGGTAGAGCCATGTGCAGCAAGGGAAAGGGCTTGCCTTCGCCATCCAGCGGCGAGCGCGCGACCTGGATAAAACCATAATGCAGGTAGAAACCCACGGCCTGAGGGTTTTGTTCGTTCACGTCCACCGTGAGGGCGTCGTGACGGGTGCGGGCGTGGTCCAGCAATTGGCGGCCGATGCCCTGGCCACGGCGGTCGGGCTCGATAAACAGCATTTCCACGTTGTGCCCGCCAGTGCCGATGAAGCCGGCGATGCCGTTCTGGTCCTCATACACCCACACATCCAGTGCGGGCATGGGCAGGTAGGTGTCGCGCACCAGGGGTAGCAGACGTTGAATGTCATCCTCTGGGAGGAAGTCATGGGTGGCCCGCACCGAGCGCTCCCAGAGTGCGCCCAGCATGGGGTCGTCGGTGGCCACGCGAGGTCGAATAGTCATTGCAATGATCCTTCATGGGGACCGCGATCCTAACCAATCCGATTTGCAGGGGAAAGGTTCGCGTCAGAAGTTTCATTATGGCCTGTCGCCGCGATCTAGAGCCGATGGTAGTCTTTAAGCCAAGTTGTTGTCAGGGAGCCCTTATGGGCAATCACAAGATCGGAATTCGTCGGGTCAACGTCGAGAAAATCCTGCTGGCGGCGGAGAAAATCTTCGCAGAAAAAGGCTACGGCAGCACTGCCATGGCGGATATTGCCGAAGAAGCGCAATTGCCGCGCTCCAATCTGCATTACTACTTCACCACCAAGAGCGAGCTGTACAGCGCGGTACTGTTCGACCTGCTGGAAGTATGGAAGCAGGATGCCCTGAGTTTCGAGACCTTCGACGATCCACGGGTGGTGCTCAGCAGCTACATCCGCGCCAAGATGCAGCGCTCGCGCACGCGGCCGTATGGTTCAAAAGTCTGGGCCAATGAAATCATCCACGGCGCGCCGACGCTCGGTGAGGCGCTGGATGAGAGCCTGTACGACTGGGCCAAGATGAAGGAAGCGAAAATTCGCCAGTGGGTGGAAGACAAACGCATCCTGCCGGTGGAGCCGTCGAGCCTGCTATACATGATCTGGGCCTCGACCCAGCACTATGCCGACTTTGATCATCAGGTGAAGATCTTGAATGAGCACCAGCCGTTGTCGGATATGCAGTTCGAGAGAGCGATACAGACGGTCACAGGTGTGATTTTGCGGGGGATTGGATTGGAGCCCTGATATCGGTGAGCTGATCCCATTTTTGTGGTGAGCGGGCTTGCCCCGCGCGAGGCAAGCTCGCTCACCACAATATTTCGGGTTACACAGCCTCCCTGTATGGGTTCCTCGGATCCTGCGTCCAATTCAAAAATGGCTTGCCCGTGTCCATCGGCACCATCTCGATACAGTCCGCCACCGGGCAGGTGATCTGGCACAGGTTGCAGCCCACGCACTCGTCATCGATCACCTCGTATTTATGCGTGCCATCCGCCTGTTTCAAACTGGAGATGGCCTGGTGCGAGGTGTCCTCACAGGCAATATGGCAACGCCCACAGCCAATGCACGCCTCCTGATCGATCTTCGCAATCACCTGATAGTTGATGTCCAGGTACTTCCAATCCGTCGTATTTCCCACCGCCCGCCCGGAAAAATCCTGCAGGCTTTTGTATCCCTGACTGTCCATCCATCGTGACAGCCCGTCCTTCATCTCCTCCACAATCCGAAACCCATGCAGCATCGCCGCCGTGCACACCTGCACCGCACCGCAGCCCAGGGCGACAAACTCCGCCGCGTCACGCCAATTGCCGATGCCGCCAATGCCGCAGATCGGCAGGCCTTGGGTCTGCGGGTCGCGGGCGATTTCGGCGACCATGTTCAGCGCGATCGGCTTGACCGCCGAGCCGCAATAACCGCCGTGGGTGCTTTGCGTGCCGACGACGGGCAGCGCGACCATGCGTTCCAGGTCGACGCTGGTGATGGAGTTGATGGTGTTGATCAGCGACACCGCATCCGCGCCGCCGCGATACGCTGCCCGCGCCGCCACGCGGATGTCGGTGATATTCGGCGTGAGCTTGACGATCACCGGCAGCGAGCAATACGTCTTGCACCAGCGCGTCACCTGTTCCACATATTCCGGCACCTGGCCCACCGCCGCGCCCATGCCGCGCTCCGGCATGCCGTGGGGGCAACCGAAGTTCAGTTCGATGCCGTCGCAATCCGTGGCTTCCACTAGCGGCAGGATGTTTTTCCAGGATTCCTCGACGCACGGCACCATCAGCGACACGATCAGCGCGCGGTCGGGCCAATCCTTTTTCACCTGGGTGATTTCCCGCAGGTTGATCTCCAGCGAGCGGTCGGTGATCAGCTCGATATTGTTGATGCCCAGCACTTCACGGTTGGCGCCGTAATGCGCCGAGTAACGCGACGACACGTTGACCGCCGCCGGATCTTCGCCCAGGGTTTTCCACACCACGCCGCCCCAACCGGCTTCGAAGGCGCGCACCACGTTGTAGGCCTTGTCGGTAGGCGGCGCGGAGGCCAGCCAGAACGGGTTAGGGGCTTTGATACCGGCAAATACAATCGAGAGATCGGCCATTACGCAGCCTCCACATTCAGCATGAGTTGGGCATGGATGGCCTCGGCGGCCAGCTTGCCGTGTTGCACGGCTTGCACGGTGAGGTCCTGGCCGAGGCTGACGCAATCGCCGCCCGCGTACACCCCGGGAATGCTGGTGCGCAGCTGCTCATCGACAAAGATCCGTTCACCGACACGCTGCAGTTGCTGGGCCAGCGGATCATGCAGTGCCTCGCTGTCGAAGCCCTGGCCGATGGCCTTGAAGATCGCATCGGCCGCCAGTTCGAAGGTTTCGCCGGTCGAGTGCAAACGGCCGTTTTCCATGCGTGTGCGCAAGAAGCGCATGCCACGCACATGGCCCTGATCGTCCAGCAGCACGGCCTCCGGCTGGGCCCAGGTCAGCAGGCGGACCTGGTTGGCCTTGGCGATGTCCTGTTCGTGATGAGTGGCGCCCATGTCCGCCAAGCCACGCCGGTAGACGAGGTTCACATCGCGCGCACCGAGACGGGCCATCTGCACGGCCATGTCGATGGCGGTGTTGCCGGCGCCGAGCACGATGCAGCGGTCGGCCAGGGGCAGTTGGGTCAGGTCATCGGCCTGGCGCAGCTCGCGAATGTAGTCGGTGGCGGCGAGCAGGCCGGGGGCGTCTTCATGGGGCAGGCCGAGTTGTTTGCTGGCGGCCAAGCCGAGGCCGAGGAACACTGAGTCGAATTGCTGGTGCAGTTCACTGAGCGTGAGGTTGTCACCCAGGCGCTGGCCGTGGCGAATCTCGATGCCACCGATCTGCAGCAGGAAATCCAGCTCCTTTTGCGCGAAGTCATCCACCAGCTTGTACTTGGCGATCCCGTATTCATTCAGGCCGCCGGCCTTTTCCCGCGCTTCGAAGATCACCACGTCATGACCGTGCAACGCACTGCGGTGGGCGCAAGCCAGGCCAGCGGGGCCGGCACCGACCACGGCGATGCGCTTGCCGGTGGACGCGGCGCGGTGGAAGGGATGCTCGGTGAAGTGGGCATTGTCGACGGCATAACGTTGCAGCAGGCCGATCAGCACCGGTGCGCACTCTTCGGCGTTGTTACGCACGCAGGCCTGCTGGCACAAAATCTCCGTGGGGCAGACCCGCGCGCAACTGCCGCCGAGGATATTGGCCGAGAGGATTTTCTGCGCCGCGCCTTGCACGTTTTCGGTGTGGATATTGCGGATAAACGAGGGGATATCGATCTCGCTGGGGCACGCGTTCACGCACGGTGCATCGTAGCAATACAAGCAGCGCGACGCTTCCAGTTGCGCCTGGCGCGCATTGAGGGGCGGTGCCAGGTCGGTGAAGTGGCTGGCGAGGGTGGCGCCATCCTCAACGGGATGGGGGAGGTGGGTCAGGGTCTGGATCACGGTGGTGGCCTCACGGTTATTGAGGTGCTGCCTCTGATGGGCATTGGTTTTTGTGTTGCCGTTGCTGGCTTTATCGCAGGCAAGCCAGCTCCCACATGGGATCGGGTTCACATCGTTCAAATGTGGGAGCCGGCGGTGCGACGATTCGACTTGCCCGCGATAGGCCGAAGGCCGCTTTTAGCGTTTCACTGCAGTGGGCCTGGAACGCTCCGCCCGCTTGCTCAACTGCTCGAACACCGGCGGATACGTCGGCCGCTCGACATACCGCCCGGCACCGCGCTCGGCGCGCAGGTCGCCATCGGCCCACACAAGCTTGCCCTGGCTGATGGTGTGGCTCGGCACGCCGCGCACGGTCTTGCCTTCGAAGATGTTGAAGTCGACTTGCTGATGGTGGGTCTTGGCGGAAATGGTTCGCGTACCCTCTGGGTCCCACAGCACCAAGTCCGCATCCGCACCCACGCGAATCGCGCCTTTGCGCGGGTAGAGGTTGAAAATCTTCGCGGTGTTGGTGGAAGTCAGTGCGACGAACTCCTGCATGGACAGACGCCCGGTGTTGACGCCTTCGTCCCACAGCAGCGCCATGCGGTCTTCGATACCGGCGGTGCCGTTGGGGATCTTGCTGAAGTCGTCACGGCCGGCGGCTTTTTGCTCGGCGCAGAAGCAGCAGTGATCGGTGGCGGTGGTGTGCAGGTTGCCGGATTGCAGGCCGTGCCACAGCGCCTCCTGATGCCCGCGCGGGCGGAACGGCGGGCTCATTACATAGCCGGCGGCGGTTTGCCAGTCGGGGTGCTGGTAGACGCTGTCGTCCAGCAGCAGGTGGCCGGCGAGGACTTCGCCGTAGACTGGCTGGCCCTTGCCACGGGCGTAGGTGATTTCGTCCAGCGCTTCTTTGGTGGACACATGCACCAGGTAAAGCGGCGTGCCGATGGTCTCGGCGATGCGGATGGCGCGGCTGGCGGCTTCGCCTTCGACTTGCGAAGGACGCGACAGCGGGTGCGCTTCCGGCCCGGTGATGCCCTGGGCCATCAGCTTGCGTTGCAGGTGATACACCAACTCGCCGTTCTCGGCATGCACCGTGGGCACTGCGCCCAGTTCCAGGCAGCGCTCGAAGCTGGCGACCAGGGTGTCGTCCGCCGCCATGATCGCGTTCTTGTAGGCCATGAAATGCTTGAAGCTGTTGATGCCGTGGTGGCTGACCAGCTCGGCCATTTCCTCGCGCACCTGCTCGCTCCACCAAGTGATCGCCACATGGAAGCCATAGTCGGACGCGGATTTTTCCGCCCAGCCGCGCCACTGGTGGAAGGCTTCCAGCAAGGATTGCTGTGGGTTGGGAATTACGAAGTCGATGATCGACGTGGTGCCGCCCGCCAGGCCTGCCGCCGTGCCACTGAAAAAGTCTTCACTGGCCACGGTGCCCATGAAGGGCAGTTGCATATGGGTATGGGGATCGATGCCGCCGGGCATCAAGTATTGGCCGCTGCCATCGAGTATCTCAGTGCCGGCGGGAATATCCAGGTTCGTGCCAATGGCGCGAATTAGACCGCCTGCGCATAACACGTCGGCGCGGTAACTTTCATCATGGGTAATAACGGTGGCGCCACGGATCAACAGCGACATGTCGAGTTCCTCACAGGCTTGACCGGCTTGTGCCAGTTCTAAGTGTTGTAATGCTGCTTACCGATGGTCGGTTAATTCCTGTCATCGGTGACAGGAATAGAAACTAGCCCGAGTTTTTCGATTGGGCAAGAAGATTTTTTATAAGCTTATACCGTGTTTAATTCATTGATTAATAAGGCAAAAAATTTGAAATCACCAAAATGTAGCGCTCTCTCACCATTTTGACGCACTTGACAGGTTCTTAAATTGATCAACATTTCTTATTGCAAATCAGACGCTTGAGACATGCCTCTTGACGAAGGCAGTGAATAAAAATAATTGTGTTGCACCAGATTGAGTCCTGATCGTTCGGGCAACTTCCACGTTATCTAGCCTGAGTAACGCGGCAAGTACCGAAGGCTCAATCGGAAAGCTGATTAACATCAGCCAGTTATATACGCGGTGTGGGTGCGGTATCGGTTGTCGGCACGGTTATTGAGTGCAGTGGCGGCTGGCCGGGCCCGTGATGTCATGTTGTTTACGAGGTACTCCGGCCACCGGCACACACCGTGCAGGTGAGCAAAAATAATTCGAAAAAACCGTGGAGCGGCCATGCAACAGAACAGATCGCAAGTCATTGAACGCAACGGCCTGTACGAACTCGACGCCGGCCCCGACGTCCTCGACAGCCCGCGCTACAACCACGACATGGCACCGACCAAGGTGCACGAACGCACCTGGAACAAGTGGCACATCACCGCGCTGTGGGTCGGCATGTCGATCTGCGTGCCGACCTACACCTTGGGCGGGGTGCTCACCGCGTATTTCGGCTTATCGGTAGGCGAGGCGCTGATGGCGATCCTGCTGGCAAACATCGTGGTGTTGATCCCGCTCACGCTTAACGCCTTCCCCGGCACCAAGTACGGCATTCCGTTTCCGGTGCTGCTGCGCTCTTCGTTCGGCATCCTGGGTTCCAACGTGCCGTGCCTGATCCGCGCGCTGGTGGCCTGTGGCTGGTTTGGTATCCAGACGATGTTTGGTGGGCTGGCGATCCACCTGTTCCTCGGCTCGATTTTCGAGGGTTGGAAGTCCCTCGGCGGCACGGGTGAAGTGATCGGCTTCATGATTTTCTGGTGCCTGAATTTGTGGGTGGTGCTGCGCGGTGCCGAATCGATCAAGCGCCTGGAAACCTTGTCGGCGCCGTTGCTGGTGGCGGTGGGCATTGGCTTGCTGGTGTGGGCGATGCCCAATGTGTCGATCAGTGAGTTGATGGCGATCCCGCCGAAACGCCCGGAGGGCGCGAGCCTCACCGGTTACTTCATGGCCGGCCTCACCGCGATGGTGGGCTTCTGGGCCACCCTATCGCTGAATATCCCGGACTTCAGCCGCTACGCCAAAAGCCAGAAGGACCAGATCCTCGGGCAGATCTTCGGCCTGCCGCTGACCATGTTCCTGTTCGCCGCCCTCGGCGTGATCATGACCGCCGCCTCGGTGAAACTGGTGGGCGTCAGCGTGTCCGACCCGGTGACCCTGATCGGGCATATCCAGAGCCCGGTGTGGGTGGCTGTGGCGATGGCATTGATCATCGTCGCGACTTTGTCTACCAACACGGCGGCGAACATTGTGTCGCCCACCAATGACTTCCAGAACATCGCGCCCAAGCTGATCAACCGCACCACGGCAGTGATCCTGACCGGCCTGGTGGGGCTGGCGCTGATGGGCCATGAGCTGCTGAAAAAGCTCGGCCTGATCGTGTCCGACGTGAGCCTGGAAACCGTGTATTCGAACTGGTTGCTGGGCTATTCAAGCCTGCTGGGGCCCATTGCCGGGATCATGGTGGTGGACTACTTCATCACCCGCAAACAGCAGCTTGATCTGGCCGGCCTATACCGCGACGACATCTACCCGGCGTGGAACTGGAGCGGCTTCATCGCCTTTGGCGTGCCGGTGGTGCTGACCTTGCTGTCGCTGGGCAGCGATGCGTTCAGCTGGTTCTACAGCTATGGCTGGTTTACCGGTTCGGCCTTGGGTGGCTTGCTGTATTACGGCCTGAATGCCAAACGCGGGGCCAGCCCGGTCGCGGTGAAAACACCACTGTAGACAATTTGAAATGCAATCCACATGTTGGAGCGCATTCCATTGATGGAATTGAGTCAATCCATAAGAAATGTAGCTTGAGGAGATCACCCATGAACGCTGCCCTCGACGTCCTGCAAATCAACCGCGACCGCCTGTGGCAGTCGCTGATGGACCTGGCCAAGCTCGGCGCCACCCCCAAGGGCGGCGTCTGTCGCCTGGCCCTTACCGACCTTGACCGCAAGGCCCGCGACCTGTTCGTGCAGTGGTGCGAAGAGGCCGGCTGCACCGTGACCGTCGACGGCATCGGCAACATTTTCGCCCGTCGTCCGGGGCGCGATCCGAACCTGCCACCGGTGATGACTGGCAGCCACATCGACACCCAACCCACCGGTGGCAAGTTTGACGGTTGCTTTGGCGTGCTGGCGGGTGTGGAAGTGCTGCGTACGCTCAATGACCTCAAGGTGGAAACCGAGGCGCCGCTTGAAGTGGTGGTGTGGACCAACGAGGAAGGCTCGCGCTTCCCGCCGTGCATGATGGGCTCCGGCGTGTTCGCCGAGAAGTTCACCCTGGCGGACACACTGGCCAAGGTCGATGTGGACGGCGTCAGTGTCGGCGATGCATTGAATGCGATTGGCTATGCGGGCTCGCGGCCGGTCAGTGGGCATAAGGTGGGTGCGTATTTCGAAGCACACATCGAGCAAGGCCCGATTCTTGAGGACGAGAAGAAAACCATCGGTGTGGTGCTTGGCGCCCTCGGGCAGAAGTGGTTCGACCTGAAGCTGCGCGGCGTTGAGGCTCATGCGGGGCCGACGCCGATGCACCTGCGCAAGGATGCCCTGGTGGGCGCGGCGGCCGTAGTGGCGGCGGTGAATGCGGCGGCGCTGGGTCATCAGCCTCATGCGTGTGGCACGGTGGGTTGCCTGCAGGCGTATCCCGGCTCGCGCAACGTAATTCCGGGTGAGGTGCGCATGACCCTGGACTTCCGCCACCTGGAACCGGCGCGATTGGATTCGATGATTGCCCAAGTGCGCCAGGTCATTGAAGACACCTGCGCCAAACATGGGCTGAGTTTCGAAATGGAACCCACGGCTGACTTCCCGCCGTTGTACTTCGACAAAGGCTGTGTGGATGCGGTACGCGATGCCGCAAATAGCCTGGGTTTGTCGAACATGGACATCGTCAGCGGGGCAGGGCATGACGCGATTTTTGTCGCAGAGCTGGGGCCGGCGGGGATGATTTTTGTGCCCTGTGAAGGTGGCATCAGCCATAACGAAATCGAGAATGCCGCGCCGGATGATCTGGCGGCGGGCTGTGCGGTGTTGCTCAGGGCAATGGTCGCGGCGTCGGCGGCAATCGCCTGTGGCAAGCTCGCCGCCTAAGCCATCACTGCCCTCCGTAGGAGCCGGCTTGCCGGCGATAGCGGCGTGTCAGGTACCACGCTATCGCCGGCAAGCCGGCTCCTACGGAGAATGGGCAGTGTCAGGAAGAGGGTCGCCAGCCGCCACCCAGCGCAGTCACCAGCCCGACACTCGCCTGCAACTGCCGCGTCTGCACCGCCTGCAATGTCCGCTGCGCCTGTAACGCCGCCGTCTGCGCCGTCACCACATCCAGATAACTCACGGCCCCCGCCTGATAGCTGTTCATCGCCAGTGCTTGCGTGTGCTGCGCTGCATCCGCTGCCGCTTGTTCATCCTGTGCTTCCTGCTGCAGATCCCGCAGTTGCGCCAGGTTGTCCTCGACTTCGCGCACGGCTTTCAGCACCTGGCTGCGGTACTGCGCCGACGCCTCTTCAAACTCGGCCTTGGCCTGGCGTTCGTTGGCGCTTAGACGACCGCCATCGAAGATCGGCAAATTGACCAACGGCCCCAATGCCCAATAGCGATTGCCCGCGGACAGCAGGTTGCCGACCCCCTGAGTCTGCCCGCCAATCAACCCCGTCAAACTGAAATCTGGATACCACGCCGCCTTGGCCACGCCGATGTTGGCGTTGGCGGCAAACACTCGTCGCTCGGCCGCTGCAATATCCGGACGACGTTGCAGCAGGTGGCTAGGCAATTGCGAGGGTATCCCCGGCAAGGCGATCAATTGCGGGCCCGGCGGTAACGAAAAATCGCTGGCTGCCACACCCACCAGCTCTCCTATGGCGTGCTCGGTCAGATTGCGCTGCCCGCGTACTTCATCCCATTGCGCCTTGGCCTCGGCCAGTTGATTCTGCGCGCGCGTGAGGTCCAGCTCCGAAGCAATCTGCCCCTCATACCGGCTACGGGTCAGCTGCAACGCCTGGCCGAAATCCTCCAGTGAACGGTTGAGAATCCGCGCCTGCGCATCCAACCCGTTGAGCTGCACGTACAACGTCGCCAACTGATGTTGCAGGCTCAAGCGCGCCACCGCCAAATCATCGCCGGACGCCTGCGCTTGGGCATCGCCGGCCGCGACCTGGTTGCGGATTTTGCCCCACAGGTCCAGGTCGTAGCTCAGTGAAAACCCTGCCGTATTGCTGTTGTACACCGACGGCTGCGTATCGCCCCGCAGTGGCCGCGAGTCCGATTGGCGCTGGCGCAACGGCTGCGCACTGGCGGTGATCTGCGGGAACAACCCCGCATGCAATTGGCTGGCATAGGCCTGGGATGCGTCGAAGTGCGCCAGCGCCGCCGTCAAATCCGGGTTGGCCTTGAGCAGTTGCTGTTGCAGGTCATTCAGGCGCGAATCGTGGTAGAGCGTCCACCATTCGGGGGCCAGTTGATCGGACGGTTGCGCGCTGTGCCAGGGGCCATCGCTGGTCTGTTCGCGGTAGCCGGCCGGCAAATCAACGCTCGGCACCTTGTAGGTCGGCGCCATCGAGCAGCCCTGCAACGCCAGCAGCATCAGCGCTGCGAGGGGTTTAAGCCTTAGGCGCATGCGCACCTCCCGCGGCATCGGCCAGTTGTACCGGGTCGCCTTCACGCAGGGCGTCCGGCGGGTTGTCGACCACACGGTCGGCGGGTTTCAGGCCTTGGTCGATGACCAGGCGTTCGCCCAGGTCGAGGCCGATGTGAATGTCCTGCAGGTGCACATGATTGCGCGCATCCAACACCGCCACTTGCGTGCCTTGGGCACGGAAGATCAATGCACTGGCCGGGATGCTCACGCCATGGGTATCCGCCGGTATCGGCAGGGTGGCTTCGGCGTAATCACCGGGCAGCAATTCGCCGTTGGGGTTGTCGGCCACGAACTGCGCGAGCAAGGTGCCGGAACGGCGGTCGATGGCGGTGGAATCACCGATCAGGTGCGCCTTGAAGTGTTCGCCGGGGTGCTCGGGCACGGTCAGTTCGGCTTCGAGGCCTGGGTGGATGACCGCCGCGTAGTTCTGCGGCACAGGCACATACAGGCGCAGTTGGTGAGTGTCGGCGATGTTGAACAGTTCCGGATCACTGTCGGTGTCGGCCTTGATCAACTGGCCGATATCGGTGTTGCGCGCGGTGATGGTGCCCGCGAATGGCGCGCGGATTGTCTTGTAGTTTTCCAGCGCGGACAGCCGCGCATAGTCGGCAGCGGCGGCTTCGGCGTTGGCTTTTGCGGCGGCGGCATTGGAGGTTTTTTCATCGGCCTCCTGGCGCGATACCGAATGGCTGGCGAGCAGGTTTTGCCAGCGGGTGGCGGTGGTTTCGGCCAGGCGTGCGTTGGCCTGTTCCTGTACCAGCCGGGCGTGGGTTTGCGCCAGTTGCTGGTCCAGGTCAGGGCTGTCGATCTCGGCGAGGATTTGCCCGGCTTTGACCTGGGTGCCGATGTCGGCCTTCCAGTCCTTGAGGTAGCCGCTGACGCGGGCGTGAATCGGCGCCTTGCTCCAGGCTTCGAGGTGCGCCGGCAAGCGTAGGGTATCGCCGGCGACATTCTGCTGCGGTTGGAACACCATCACCTGCGGGATGGCGGCGGTTTCGGTCCAGGCGGTGACCGATTGTTCGTGCAGCGTGCGGGCATGCAGGCCGTTGGCGACCAACAGGGCGGCCAGGGTCAGGCCGCCGACACCCATGAGCATCAGACGCTTGCGCGAGGGTTTGTGATCAGACGACATGAGGCGTTTCTCCAGCAGTGGCGCGAGTAGGGTGACGGCCGTGGACCAGGCTGAAGACCACGGGGACAAACAACAGGGTGGCGGTGGTGGCGAGGATCAAGCCACCGATCACCGCACGGCCGAGGGGGGCGTTCTGCTCCTCGGAAATCGCCAGGGGCAACATGCCGATGATCATCGCCAGGGCGGTCATGCACACCGGGCGGAAGCGCGTGTAGCCGGCTTCCAGCGCGGCCTTTAGCGCATCGCCATGTTCGGCCAGGCGTTCGCGGCAGAAGCTCACCACCAGGATCGAGTTGGCCGTGGCCACGCCCATGCACAGGATCGCGCCGGTCAAGGCGGGCACCGACAACGAGGTGCCGCTGAGGAACAGCATCCACACGATCCCTGCCAGCGCCGCAGGCAAGGCGGTGATGATCACGAACGGATCGACCCAAGACTGGAAGTTGACCACGATCAGCAGGTAGATCAGCACTACCGCACCGAGCAGGCCAAGGCTCAAGCCGCTGAAGGCTTCATGCAGCGCATCGATCTGTCCGTGCAGGCTGATCACTGCGCCTTTGGGGCGCATCGAGGCGGTGTCATCCAGCACTTTCTGCACATCACGGGCCACGCCGCCGAGATCGCGGCCTTGCACGTTGGCGTACAGGTCCAGGGTCGGTTCGATGTTGTAGTGGGTCACCACCGCCGGGCTTTGCACGCGGGAGATGGTGGCCACGCCGCCGAGGATCTGCGACTGGCCGTCGGCGCCGGTCACCGGCAGCGCTTCCAGCGAAGGCAGGCTGTCGAGGCGGTATTGCGGGGTGGCGGCGACGATGGAGTAGGACACGCCGTTGGCCGGGTTGAGCCAGAAGGTCGGTGCCACTTGTGAGCTGCCGGCGAGGGAGGCGACCATGCTGTTGGTCACGTCACGCTCGGTGATGCCCAGGCCATTGGCGCGCAGGCGGTCGACGTTGACCTGCAAGGACGGGTAGCCGGTGGACTGCTGGATGCGCAGGTCGGCGATGCCCGGTACGTGTTGCAGGCGCCGTTCCAGTTCCACCGCATAGGCGCGGTTTTCTTCATCGCTGCGCCCGGAGATTTTCACGTCCAGAGGGGCCGGGGCGCCGAAGTTGAGGATCTGGCTGCTGATGTCTGCCGGCAGGAATGCGAAATGGCTGCCGGGGAAACTTTCTGGCAGGGCTTCACGCAATTTCTTTACGTAGTCGGCGGTGGGCGCGTGGTCTTTTTTCAGCGTGACCTGGATATCGCCGTCCTGCGGGCCGATGGTGCCGCTGCTGCTGTAGGCCATGTCGATACCGCTGAGCGGGATGCCGATGTTGTCGACGATGGTGTCGAGTTCTTCGGCGGGAATCACTTCACGAATCCGCGCCTCGATACGGTCGAAGGCGGCAGCGCTTTCTTCGATGCGCGTGCCCAGTGGCAGGCGCACGTGCAGGGCCAAGGCGCCCGCGTCGGTGGCCGGGAAGAAGTCCTGGCCAAGGCTTGGCAGCAGCAGGAACGATGCCAGCACACAGGCCAGGAAACCGACGATAAAACGCTTGCGATTGCCCAGGGCCAAGGTCAGCAGGCCGTGATAGGTGTCGCGGATGTTCGAGAAATGCCGCTCGAAACCCTGTTGGAAATTCAGCACCGATTGCAGCACGGCATTGCGCTGTTTCTGATGCTGCTCACCCTCGTGATGATTGATGAATTCATCTTCTGGATGGTGCCCTGCACCTTGCTCCGGGGCGTGCGGCTTGAGCAGGAACATTGCCAGCGTCGGCACCAGCGTACGCGACAGAATGAAAGAACTGGCCATGGCAAAGATCACCGCCAGGGCCATCGGCCGGAACAGATAACCGGCGATGCCTTGCAGCAAGAACATCGGCACGAAAACGATGCAAATACACAGCAGCGAGACGAACGCCGGGCCGACGATCTGTGCGGCGCCGTCGAGAATCGCGGTCTTCACCGCCTTGCCTTGTTCCAGGTGCCAGTTGATGTTTTCGATGGTCACCGTGGCGTCGTCCACCAGGATCCCCACCGCCAACGCCAGCCCGCCGAGGGTCATCACGTTGAGGGTTTGCCCGCTGACCGCCAACAGCGCGATGGCCGACAGCACGGCCAGGGGAATCGAGGCGGCAATAATGATCGTGGAACGCCAGCTGCCGAGGAACAGCAGGATCATCGCACTGGTCAACAGCGCGGCGATGATGCCTTCCTGGGCCACGCTGCCCACTGACTGTTTCACGAACACCGAGGCATCCCCCAGCAGCGAGGTCTTCAGCGACGGCGGCAGGGTTTCGTTGATGCGCGGCAGCATCTGGCGGATGCCGTCGATGATCGACAGGGTGGAGATGCTGCCGTTTTTCAATGCTGGCATGAGGACTGCGCGGTGGCCGTCGACGCGTACGATGTTGGTCTGCGGCGGCGAGCCGTCACGCACGTGGGCGACCTGGCCGATGGTGATCAAGGCTCCGTCGACCGTTTTGATCGGCAGGTCATTCAGCTCGTCGATGGCTTTGGGGCTGTTGTTGAGCAAGATGGTGTATTCGTTGGGGCCGAGTTTGGCGGTGCCCACCGGGATGATCTGGTTCTGCAGCGCCAAGGCATTGCCGACGTCTTGGGCCGATAAACCTTTGGCGGCCAGCGCCTGCGGGTCGAGGTCCAGGGTGATCTGGCGTTGCTTGCCGCCCATCGGTGTGGGCATGGCCAGGCCGGGCAGGGCGCTCAGGGGCAGGCGAATGTTGTTCTGCACCAGGTCGCGGATCTTGGCTTCCGAGAGGCTGGGGCTGGAGAACGCCATCTGCAAAATCGGCACCGTGGAGGCGCTGTAGTTGAGGATCAGCGGCGGCGTGATGCCCGGTGGCATCTGCTTGAGCACGGTTTGTGATACCGCCGTCACCTGGGCGTTGGCGGTGCGGATATCCACGCCGGGTTGGAAGAAAATTTTGACAATGCCCATGCCGGGCAAGGATTGCGACTCGATATGCTCGATGTCGTTAACCGTGGTGCTCAGGGAGCGTTCATAGGTGTAGATCACCCGGCCAGCCATGGCGTCCGGCGACAGACCGTTGTACTGCCAGACTACGGCGACCACGGGAATGCCAATGTCCGGAAAAACGTCAGTTGGGGTACGCAGGGCCGCCATCGGCCCGATGATGCAGATGAATATGGCCAACACGATAAACGTGTACGGCTTTTGCAGTGCGGTCTTTACCAGCCCGAGCATGCGTGAAACCTCCGGAGGGAGCAGGATTGCAAACCCCGGCAGTCTTGCCCGACCCACCTAACACGCACCTTTCAGCCAGGTGAAGGAACATTTAGGAAGGGGCTGAAGATCGTTTCATCTGTATTCATTTGTTCTACAAAGGGTGGCTCCCCAAGCTTGTAACCCATCGGACACATCGTCCTTCTTTGGAGCCCTGCCATGTCACTCAAACCCTTGTTATTGATCCCGGCCCTCGGTGCTGTGCTGTTGTTGTCGGCGTGCGCCGGCCCGATTCCCAAGGCCGACCCGAGCGAAGCGTGGATCGGTTTGAAAGAAGAAGCCCCCAACGATCTGATGGCCGAACGCGTGGACGGCAAGCGCGTGGATGACGGACGCTTCTTCGAAGTGACGCCGGGGGATCATCGCCTGGATGTGACGCTGTTTGAGGAGGAGCCAGGCGACGACAACCAGCAGGACTGCCAGGGTCGGGTCGAATACAAGAATTTCAAGGCGGGTGAGCACTACACCCTGGTGGAGTCGAGCTTGGGCACCACCGTGCGCGCATCCTTGATGGATGGTCACGGCAAGGAGGTCGCGGCGACTCAGGATTTCAATTGCATGCCTGGCTAGGCGTGATGTACCGCGACCTTATGGGGTTTGGCGGGTGCAGCGGGTTTGACGTGGGGGTGATGGTGCCGACGGGTGATGCGCAACACCCCCCACAACATGGCGCCGGCTACCGCCAGCCAACCGCATATCAACAGGACAATCGTTGTTGCAAGGCTCATTCCGGCCTCCTTTCGCCCCCAGGGGGCACACACAGTCTTCTCAATGGACAGTCTAGCTAGCTGACGGTTGCCTGCTATTGACCAATGGTCGTGTCTGTCCAACTTCTTTGCTCTATCCGCGTCCTTTACTAAGCCTGCGGGCTATACCCGCGTGGCAGAGCGTCCTATGATCAGGGCCCTTACCGGCAGTTGATCAAGAGAGTAGAAAATTGCGGTTACGGTCGAACCTGAAAACATCCTTGTTCCTCGCGTGTGCCTTGGGCCTTGCGGCGTGTTCCTCCACTCCGTCGAGACTGGCGGGCCTGCCGGAGCGCGTCGAGCTCAATGGCGTGCCGACCTTTCGCAGCGAGGCTTATCAGAGTGGTCCTACGTCTTTAGCCAGCATGCTGTCGCAACAAGGCATTGTCATGACACCGGGGCTATTGGATAAACCGCTGCATTTGCCGGGCCGCGAAGCGGACCTTGAGCGCAATATGCAGGTGCTGGCGCGCGAGTACGGGCTGATGGTGTACCCGCTGGACGCCAAGCTGACAGCGGTGCTGGCACAGGTGGCAGCGGGTTATCCAGTGATGGCGCGGATCGGTGGCGGGCTGTGGTCGGACGCGCACTACGTGGTCGTAGTGGGGTTCAATCAGCAGAAAAGTACGGTGTTGTTGCGCTCTGGCATGGATCGACGTTTGCTGATGAGCTTCAGCGACTTTGAGTCCAAATGGAAAAGCGCCGGCAGTTGGGCAATCCTCACTCAGCGCCCGAGCCAGTTGCCGGCGAATGTAGATGCACAACGTTGGCGCGACTCGGCGAATGCGACGGCCCAGGCCGGGCAGGAGCGGGCGGCGGCGCAGGCACTGAAGGTGTTGGCGGAACGCAAATAAAAAACGGCGCTATCGAAGCGCCGTTTTTTATATCGTTTAGCGACGGGCTTCCGCAGCGTTAGGACGATTCTTCAGGTTCTTGTCGGCCTTGTAGCGCAACGCCACATCCGGCACCGAACCGCTCTTGCCGGTCTCGACCCAATTGCGGATACGGCTGGCATCGGCAAAGTGGGTGAATTTGCCGAAGGCATCCAGGATCACCAACGATACCGGGCGGTTGCCCATGCTGGTCACCAGCACCAGGCAGTGGCCGGCCTGGTTGGTGAAACCGGTCTTGGTCAGCTTGATGTCCCAATTGGCGCGGTTGATCAGGTGGTCAGTGTTGGAGAAGCCCAGGGTGTAGTTGGGCTTGCGGAACGACACGGTCTTTTCCTTGGTGGTGCTCAATTGGCTCAGCAGCGGGTAGTGACGCGCGGCGGCCAGCAGTTTGCTCAGGTCGCGGGCAGTGGACACGTTGTGGATCGAAAGGCCAGTGGGTTCTACATAATGAGTGCTGGTCATGCCCAACGCCTTGGCCTTGGCGTTCATCGCGGCGATGAAGGCTGCATAGCCACCCGGGTAGTGGTGGGCCAGGCTCGCGGCGGCGCGGTTTTCCGAGGACATCAGAGCGATCAGCAGCATTTCCTTGCGCGGCATCTGGCTGCCGATCTTCACGCGCGAGAACACGCCTTTCATTTCCGGCGTGTCGGTGATGTTGATATCGATGTACTCATCCATATTCTGCTTGGCTTCGAGCACGATCAGGCCAGTCATTAATTTGCTCACCGAAGCGATGGGCACCACCACGTCCGGGTTGCTGGAATAAATGACCTTGTTGGTCTGCAGGTCGACCAACATGGCGCTGCCAGAAGCGATTTGCAGCTTGGACGTATCACGCGGGGCCTGGGTGGTTTCGGCGGCGTGCGCGAAGGTGCCTGTGAAAGCAAAAAATAGGCTGATAATAGAAAGACGAATTTTCACGCGGATGAACTCGCTAAAAGTAAGGAAATACCGTTCTGGAACGGGTTGTATGACAAATGCCGTTACATTTTAGGAGTATGGATCAGAAAGCGATAGAGGCCTTTAAATAAAGGCCGTAAGCCGATGATTGGTTAGGGTTGTACCGATTTTGAACCCACCTTGGGGGGCTCAAGTAACAGAAGCGTTCCAAGGTCATTTTTTGCATTGACCGGATAGTGCGAGATGAGCGCCGCGTCATCGATCTTCGCTAGGGTTTGCGAAGAGGGGCCTATGCCTAGGTAAATGCACGGTAGAGGGGTCGCGAGTGCCCCAGCCATGAGCGCGTCGAGGTCGCTCTGCAGCAAGGTTTCGATCATGCCGGGCCCAGGCAAAGGCGAGGAGGTTTGCAGTTGCGCATGATAGATAGCCTGTCGTTGTGCCAGGATCAAGCAGTTACGCCCCTTGTAGGTTGCGCGTAGAAACGCCAGTTCGTTCGCTACCACAGAGTCCCTGGGCGTGTGAAAGTCGGAGAGCGTGTTGATGCCAGTTGTTACAAGGTTGCGACTTGAAAAGGCCAGGGTCACCGTGCCGAGGCTCACGAAGACAAGAAACGGGACAGCCAGCACGTTGGATAGGGCAGATGTAGAGCGTTTGCGGATTGATCGCAGGATCAAGTCTGTCAGCACCGCACCTGTTACCAGTGCGGGCCATAGCACCATCATCAGGCAGAAAATGTGTGAACGCCCCTGGTAGTAGGTGAACAGTCCAAGTCCCATCAGCGAGGCGCAGAAGAGCAAGTCATACACCGGCTTGTCGCTATGTCGCCGCCATGCCGAAAGCGCTGTGACGGCCGCCGCGGCATAAACAAGCAGAATGACTTGCCAGGGATGGAAGGTGAGGGGCATTGGCAGCATCATGAAACCCGCTCCGTAGAACAGTTTCTGGGACGCAAGGGCTTCCTGAATGCCGAGTGGGGCGCCAGCCTTGATTCGCAGGGTAATCATCAGGATACACAGGCTCAGCACTGCAAAAAGTGAAAAGCCGAGCGCGGACAGCAGACTTTTCCATTTCGGGCGCTGACTAAAAAGAGGTTTCACCAAAAGCGTTGCACCTATGGAAATCAGCACTGGAATTCCGGAATCTATGTTCCAGAAAACCGCGATACCTGAGGCTATTCCCAGCGCGCCAAGGCGCATGCGTGAAGGGCGGGAGCAGTAGTGTGCGAACAGGAGCAGCGACACGGCAGGGCAAATAAAGCGAATAGGGTAGTACTGCAGATAGATTTCCTGCGCGAATCCGTTCAGGTACAGAAACAGGCTTGTAGGTATCAGCAGGCACAGGAACGTCAATATCCTCAGGCCGTGGTTGCGTACGTGAAGGTGCAAGATCACGGCGAGGCAGACAAGGCCGACGAGCTGGAGCACTGCAAAAAAAGTGCTGACGGAGAAGACACTGACTCCGGCAAGTTTGAAAAATGGGGCGATCAGTTCCGGGAATAAACCATATTGCGAAGGTAGTTCGCTGAGTAACGTTTTGCCTGCGACGACTTGGGTCAGCGCATAGGTGGCGGCGTCATAGCTGACAGACCATTGGCTTGCGAGGGTGACCGTGTCAATGGAAGCCAACCTGTAAGGGGCTATCTGGAAGATGAAGGTCGCTATACAAGCCAGCGCAATGGTAAGCGCCATCGACGAGCGGCTTGGCTTGCCCCCGGTCCAATTCTGTACCAGCACGGCTATCGAGAGGATTACGGACAGCACCAGCATGATCGTCCGGCTGGTACCCGACACGCTCTTGGGGAAGAACATCACGCTGGTGAAGTCCGAGGCGATGAATGGGCCTGCCAATGCGAGGGATAGCAGGGCTAGCGTCAGGCCCGCGAGCCAGGGTGGTGGGTTGAAGCCTCGCAGGAACCTGAGCGCGGCAACCAGGCCAATTGGAGCCAGTGCGGCGAGAACTATGAAAACCGCGCGCTCAACTGGCTCGGGATTCAACTGAGAGGGGGTTGTTATGCGCTCGGCTGCAAAAACCGGTACCTGAACATTGCTTCCTATTTGGAAGTAGATTGCCAGCAGACTCAGCCCAACGGCAGCAAGCGTGACGAATGCGGCGAAAATAATCAGGGCAAGCCCTTGGCCGGGGATAGCATCGTGCGTTGCCTGCGTAACGCTGTTCTTGGTCATTATCAACGCGCCGGGGTCAAGCGAATCGGGAGGGGAAGGCAACTGGCCAATAAAAAGCCCTGCCGATGGCAGGGCTCTTTGTTGGAGCGCTTGTCAGCTGTGCAGGGTTTCTGCAGCGTATAACGTGTTTTCCAACAGGCAAGCACGCGTCATCGGGCCGACGCCGCCTGGCACTGGTGTGATCCAGCCGGCGCGGGGCAGGGCGGTTTCGTACACCACATCGCCCACCAGCTTGCCGTCGTCCTGACGGTTGATGCCCACGTCGATGACGATGGCGCCTTCCTTGATCCATTCGCCTTTTACCAGCCCCGGCTTGCCGGCAGCGACCACGACTAGGTCGGCGCGGCCGACGTGGCCGGCGAGGTCTTTGGTGAAGCGGTGGGTGACGGTCACGGTGCAGCCGGCCAACAGCAGTTCCATGGCCATCGGTCGACCAACGATGTTGGAGGCGCCGACGACCACGGCGTCGAGGCCGTACAGGTCGACACCGGTGCTTTCCAGCAGGGTCATGATGCCTTTCGGCGTGCACGGACGCAGCAGCGGGATACGCTGGGCCAGGCGGCCGACGTTATAAGGGTGGAAACCGTCGACGTCTTTGTCGGGGCGAATACGCTCCAGTAGTTTCGAGGCGTCCAGATGCTCGGGCAATGGCAGTTGCAGCAGGATGCCATCGATCTTCGGGTCGTCGTTGAGGCTGTCGATCAGGTCGGTAAGGGCCTGCTGGGTGGTCTCGGAAGGCAAGTCGTAGGCCTTGGAAATAAAGCCGACCTCTTCACAGTCTTTACGCTTGTGCGAGACATAAACCTGAGAGGCAGGATCGCTGCCGACCAGGATCACCGCGAGGCCAGGCGTGCGCAGGCCCTGCTGGCTACGCTCGGTGACTCGTTTGGCGATCTGCTGGCGCAGGCTGGCGGCGATTGATTTGCCGTCGATAAGTTGTGCAGTCATTACGCGTGATTAACCATCGAGAGGGGGAAGAAAAGTGCGCGCATTCTCGCATGCCAAGACGTGAGGGCAAAGGCGCTTGGTCTGCAAATTGCCCTAACCCCTTAAATAAAATGAATTTTTTTCAAAAAAGATTTGACGGGTTTCGAGGGCGCCTATACTATTCGTCGCACTTGTCGGGCACAGCCTAGCACTGGTTAAGAAGGTCGAGCAGAATAGCGTGTTGTTCTGCAAGGCTGGAAGCACTTAGTTTGTAATCCTCCAAGAGTACAGATTAATCAGGCGCCCGTAGCTCAGCTGGATAGAGCATCCGCCTTCTAAGCGGATGGTCGCAGGTTCGAGTCCTGCCGGGTGCGCCATTAGGCAGCTTTGGCACAAGTAGCGCTATATGGTGGGCGTAGCTCAGTTGGTAGAGCACGGGATTGTGACTCCCGTTGTCGAGGGTTCGATCCCCTTCGTCCACCCCATATTTTAAAAGGCGCCAGATTAATCGTCTGGCGCCTTTGCTTTAAGAGCTTCAAGCGCGGATGTGGTGGAATTGGTAGACACACTGGATTTAGGTTCCAGCGCCGCGAGGCGTAAGAGTTCGAGTCTCTTCATCCGCACCAAATAAAGCTTGGTCCCGTCGAAAGGCAGGGCAGAGCTCAACAAAGAAGTGGTTTGGTTTCTTTGTTAACGCAATATGGTGGGCGTAGCTCAGTTGGTAGAGCACGGGATTGTGACTCCCGTTGTCGAGGGTTCGATCCCCTTCGTCCACCCCATATTCGAAAGGCGCCAGATTTAACAGTCTGGCGCCTTTTTTGGTTTCAGCGGTTCGAAATATCCAGCGCCTGCAGGTAATGGGGTGCGACGGCGGGGCGTTTCATCGTATTTGTGTATCTCGATGATGCTGCGCTGCCAGCCAGCCCTGTTTGCGGGGTTGGCCGTCAGGGCGATGGATGACGACTTCTTCTATATATAGAAGGGGCGGCGCAGAGCCCTGGCGTGATGGGTTGTATTTGTCACCGGGGCGAAGTGCATCCGTGCCTTCGTACCGATAAATTGCCGGCTGTTTTCGGGCGTATTTGCAGTAGGGTGACTTCTTGAGTTTGACCCACTAGAATGCATGCCCTTGATTGGGGTCGGAAATGGCCGGCTAACGTCTGTGCAACGAGGAATATCCATGCAAGTTTCTGTTGAAAATACTACTGCTATCGAGCGTCGCCTGAGCATCTCCGTGCCGGCTGAGCGCGTCGAGACTGCGGTCAACAAGCGTCTGCAGCAGACTGCCCAAAAGGCCAAGATCGCTGGTTTCCGTCCAGGCAAAGTGCCAATGAGCGAAATCAAGCGCCGTTTTGGTGCCGATGCCCGCCAGGAAGCTGTTGGTGACGTGATCCAGGCTTCCTTCTACGAAGCGGTCGTTGAGCACAAGCTGAACCCAGCAGGGTCGCCGTCGATCGAGCCTAAGTCCCTGGAAGCTGGCAAGGACCTGGAATACGTCGCCGTATTCGAAGTGTTCCCTGAATTTGAAGTGGCCGGTTTCGACGGTATTGCCATCGAGCGTCTGAGCGCCGAAGTGGCTGATTCGGACCTGGACAACATGCTGGAAATCCTGCGCAAGCAGAACACCCGTTTCGAAGTGGCCGACCGTGCTGCCCAGAACGAAGACCAGCTGAACATCGATTTCGTTGGCAAGGTTGACGGCGAAGTCTTCGCTGGCGGCTCCGCCAAGGGTACCCAGCTGGTGCTGGGCTCCAACCGCATGATCCCTGGTTTCGAAGACGGCCTGGTTGGCGCCAAAGCCGGCGAAGAGCGCGTTCTGAACCTGACTTTCCCTGCTGACTACCAGAACCTGGACCTGGCCGGCAAAGCCGCCGAGTTCACCGTGACCGTCAACAGCGTTTCCGAGCCTAAGCTGCCAGAGCTGAACGAAGAGTTCTTCGCTCAATTCGGCATCAAGGAAACCGGCATCGAAGGCTTCCGCACCGAAGTTCGCAAGAACATGGAGCGCGAGCTGCGTCAGGCCATCAAGTCCAAGGTCAAGAACCAGGTCATGGACGGTCTGCTGGCCGCCAACCCGATCGAAGTGCCCAAGGCCCTGCTGTCCAACGAAGTGGATCGCCTGCGCGTACAAGCTGTTCAGCAGTTTGGTGGCAACATCAAGCCTGACCAACTGCCGGCCGAGCTGTTCGAAGAACAAGCCAAGCGCCGCGTCGTGCTGGGTCTGATCGTGGCTGAAGTGGTCAAGCAGTTCGACCTCAAGCCTGACGAAGATCGCGTTCGCGAAATGATCCAGGAAATGGCTTCGGCCTACCAGGAGCCTGAGCAGGTCGTGGCTTGGTACTACAAGAACGATCAGCAACTGAACGAAGTGCGTTCGGTTGTGCTGGAAGAACAAGTTGTGGATACTGTTCTGCAGAAGGCTAAGGTGACCGATAAAGCGGTCTCTTACGAAGAAGCAGTCAAACCGGCGGAAGCAGCACAAGCCGACTGATTGTCCAACTCGTTGGAAATACAACCATAAGCCAGCCTCGCGCTGGCTTATGCGTTTTCAAGACATGACTATTTGGGAGTAACTGCAGAGCATGTTCCGTAATTCCTATATTCAGCAGAACTCTGATATCCAGGCCGCTGGCGGCCTGGTCCCGATGGTTGTCGAGCAGTCCGCTCGTGGCGAACGTGCCTACGACATCTACTCGCGCCTGCTCAAGGAGCGAGTGATCTTTCTGGTGGGCCCGGTAGAGGACTACATGGCCAACCTGATCTGTGCGCAGTTGCTGTTCCTTGAAGCGGAAAACCCGGACAAGGACATCCATCTCTACATCAACTCCCCAGGCGGCTCGGTCACTGCAGGCATGTCGATCTACGACACCATGCAGTTCATCAAGCCGAACGTGTCGACCACCTGCATTGGCCAAGCCTGCAGCATGGGCGCATTCCTGCTGACCGCCGGTGCCGAAGGCAAGCGTTTCTGCCTGCCGAACTCGCGTGTGATGATTCACCAGCCACTGGGCGGTTTCCAGGGCCAGGCGTCGGACATCGAAATCCACGCCAAGGAAATCCTGTTTATTCGTGAGCGCCTCAATACGTTGATGGCCAAGCACAGCGGGCACACCTTGGAAGAAATCGAGCGCGATACCAACCGCGACAACTTCATGAGTGCCGAAGCTGCGAAAGCATACGGGTTGATCGACGACGTGATCAGCCAGCGCCCCGCTTAATATAAGCTGCTCAAAATAGGGCTGGTCGGCATGTCCGACCACTGGCGGGCTTGAAAAAGCCCGCATAAGCCTTCATCTTGTGTTGCAAGCCTATCGGATTTGGATCGAACGAATGACTGACACCCGCAACGGCGAGGACAACGGCAAGCTGCTCTATTGCTCCTTCTGTGGCAAAAGCCAGCATGAAGTGCGCAAATTGATTGCCGGCCCCTCGGTCTTTATCTGCGACGAGTGCGTCGACCTGTGCAATGACATCATCCGTGAGGAGGTGCAGGAAGCCCAGGCCGAAAGCAGCGCGCATAAATTGCCTTCGCCCAAAGAAATCAGCGGCATCCTTGACCAGTACGTGATTGGTCAAGAGCGTGCAAAGAAGGTTCTGGCCGTAGCGGTATACAACCACTACAAGCGCTTGAACCAGCGTGACAAGAAAGGCGACGAAGTTGAACTCGGCAAGAGCAACATCTTGCTGATTGGTCCTACAGGCTCGGGTAAGACCCTGCTTGCAGAAACCCTCGCTCGCCTGCTGAACGTTCCGTTCACCATCGCCGACGCTACCACCCTCACCGAGGCTGGCTACGTGGGTGAAGATGTCGAGAACATCATTCAGAAACTGCTCCAGAAGTGCGACTACGACGTAGAGAAAGCCCAGATGGGTATTGTCTACATCGACGAAATCGACAAGATTTCACGCAAGTCGGACAACCCGTCGATCACCCGGGACGTTTCCGGTGAAGGCGTGCAGCAGGCCCTGTTGAAACTGATCGAAGGCACGGTCGCTTCCGTACCGCCACAAGGTGGTCGCAAGCATCCGCAGCAGGAATTCCTTCAGGTTGATACGCGTAACATCCTGTTCATCTGCGGTGGTGCGTTCTCCGGTCTGGAAAAAGTCATCCAGCAGCGTTCGACCCGCGGCGGCATCGGCTTCAGTGCCGAAGTGCGCAGCAAGGAAGAAGGCAAGAAGGTTGGAGAGTCCCTGCGTGAAGTCGAGCCTGACGATCTGGTCAAGTTCGGTCTGATCCCGGAATTCGTGGGCCGTCTGCCGGTTCTGGCCACGTTGGACGAGTTGGATGAGGCTGCTTTGATCCAGATCCTCACCGAGCCGAAAAACGCCCTGACCAAGCAATACGCCAAGCTGTTCGAGATGGAAGGTGTAGACCTCGAGTTCCGCACCGACGCCCTCAAATCGGTGGCCAAGCGGGCACTGGAGCGCAAGACCGGTGCACGTGGCCTGCGTTCGATTCTGGAAGGCGTCCTGCTCGACACCATGTACGAAATCCCCTCGCAGTCCGAGGTGAGTAAAGTGGTGATCGACGAAAGCGTCATAGAAGGTAAGTCCAAGCCACTGTATATCTACGAAAACAGTGAGCCGGCTGCCAAGGCTGCGCCCGACGCGTAAGCGTTTCGCAGTTTCGGTATAAACAAGGGGCCTCCAGGGGCCCCTTTGTTTTTACGGCGTTTTTTACCCCAAAGCGTTTACTGCGTTTAACTGCTGGCAATAAGCTTGTTTTTTTTGCATGCAGCCCCCATCTTGGTTTCAAGCTTATTTTTCATCTGTCATAGAGGCGAAATCATGAAGACCACCATCGAATTGCCTCTCCTGCCGTTGCGTGATGTTGTCGTCTATCCGCACATGGTTATCCCGCTGTTCGTGGGGCGCGAGAAGTCTATCGAAGCCCTCGAGGCCGCGATGACGGGCGACAAGCAAATCCTGCTGTTGGCCCAGAAGAATCCTGCTGACGATGATCCAGGCGAAGACGCCCTGTATCGTGTCGGCACCATTGCTACCGTACTGCAACTGCTCAAGCTGCCTGATGGCACCGTCAAGGTGCTAGTGGAAGGTGAGCAGCGTGGTGCGGTCGAGCGCTTTATGGAGGTGGACGGCCACCTGCGCGCCGAAGTGGCGCTGATCGACGAAGTCGAGGCCCCTGAGCGCGAATCCGAAGTGTTTGTACGCAGCCTGCTCTCGCAATTCGAGCAGTATGTGCAGTTGGGCAAGAAAGTCCCGGCTGAAGTCCTGTCTTCCCTCAACAGCATCGATGAGCCAAGCCGCCTGGTCGACACCATGGCCGCGCACATGGCGCTGAAGATCGAGCAGAAGCAAGACATCCTCGAAATTATCGACCTGTCGGCGCGTGTCGAGCACGTGCTGGCGCTGCTGGATGCCGAAATCGACCTGTTGCAGGTTGAGAAGCGCATCCGTGGTCGCGTGAAGAAACAAATGGAGCGCAGCCAGCGCGAGTACTACCTGAATGAGCAGATGAAGGCCATTCAGAAAGAACTCGGCGACAGCGAGGAAGGCCACAACGAAATCGAAGAGCTGAAAAAGCGCATCGACGCCGCCGGTCTGCCGAAAGACGCCTTGACCAAAGCCACTGCCGAGTTGAACAAGCTCAAGCAGATGTCGCCGATGTCGGCCGAAGCCACCGTGGTGCGCTCCTACATCGACTGGCTGGTGCAAGTGCCGTGGAAGGCCCAGACCAAAGTGCGCCTGGACCTGGCGCGCGCTGAGGACATCCTTGACGCCGACCACTATGGCCTCGAAGAAGTCAAAGAACGCATCCTCGAATACCTTGCCGTGCAAAAGCGCGTGAAGAAGATTCGGGGTCCGGTGTTGTGCCTGGTGGGTCCGCCTGGCGTGGGTAAAACCTCGCTGGCTGAGTCGATTGCCAACGCCACCAACCGTAAATTCGTGCGCATGGCCCTCGGTGGTGTGCGTGATGAAGCGGAAATCCGTGGTCATCGCCGCACTTACATCGGTTCGATGCCAGGAAGATTGATTCAAAAGATGACAAAGGTGGGCGTGCGCAACCCGCTGTTCCTGCTCGACGAAATCGACAAAATGGGCAGCGACATGCGTGGCGATCCGGCGTCGGCGTTGCTCGAAGTGCTCGACCCCGAGCAGAACCACAATTTCAACGACCATTACCTGGAAGTCGACTACGACCTGTCCGACGTAATGTTCCTGTGCACCTCCAACTCCATGAACATCCCGCCGGCGCTGCTGGACCGGATGGAAGTGATTCGTCTGCCGGGTTACACCGAAGACGAGAAGATCAACATCGCCGTCAAATACCTCGCGCCCAAGCAGATTTCGGCCAACGGCCTGAAGAAGGGCGAGATCGAATTTGAGGTCGAGACGATCCGCGATATCGTGCGCTACTACACCCGCGAGGCCGGTGTGCGGGGCTTGGAGCGCCAGATCGCGAAGATCTGCCGTAAGGCGGTCAAAGAGCATGCACTGGAAAAACGCTTCTCGGTGAAGGTCACGGCCGATTCCCTGGAGCACTTCCTGGGCGTGAAGAAATTCCGCTATGGCCTGGCCGAGCAGCAGGATCAGGTAGGGCAGGTGACTGGCCTGGCGTGGACTCAGGTGGGCGGCGAATTGCTGACCATCGAAGCCGCGGTGATCCCTGGCAAAGGCCAACTGATCAAGACTGGTTCCCTGGGTGACGTGATGGTTGAATCCATCACTGCCGCGCAGACCGTGGTGCGCAGCCGCGCCAAGAGCCTGGGGATCCCCCTGGACTTCCATGAGAAGCACGACACCCATATCCACATGCCGGAAGGGGCGACCCCGAAAGACGGCCCTAGCGCTGGCGTAGGTATGTGCACGGCCTTGGTGTCGGCATTGACTGGCATTCCGGTGCGCGCCGATGTCGCCATGACGGGGGAAATCACCCTGCGTGGTCAGGTATTGGCCATCGGTGGTCTGAAAGAGAAATTGCTTGCTGCACACCGGGGTGGTATCAAGACGGTGATCATTCCTGAAGAGAATGTTCGCGACTTGAAGGAAATTCCAGACAACATCAAGCAAGATCTGCAGATTAAACCGGTTAAATGGATTGACGAGGTCCTGCAAATTGCGCTGCAATACGCGCCGGAGCCCTTGCCGGATGTGGCTCCGGAGATAGTTTCCAAGGACGAAAAACGTGAGTCTGATTCCAAGGAAAGAATTAGCACGCATTAATGTGTTAAAGCCTGGGGGCTTCCTTGACAGCTTTTTAGAGCCCTTGTTATAAAGCGGCTCTTAAGTGTCTGTAGGGCATTCAGCACTGGTTTTTGCTTTCACCAAAAAACTTAGAATCATACTCAATAGATATATAAGGGGACTTAGAGTGAACAAGTCGGAACTGATTGATGCTATCGCTGCATCCGCTGATATCCCGAAAGCTGCTGCTGGCCGTGCGCTGGATGCAGTAATCGAATCCGTCACTGGCGCTCTGAAGGCCGGCGACTCCGTGGTACTGGTAGGCTTCGGTACTTTCTCTGTGACTGACCGCCCAGCTCGCACTGGCCGTAACCCACAGACTGGCAAAGCACTGCAGATTGCTGCTGCCAAGAAACCAGGTTTCAAAGCCGGTAAAGCCCTGAAAGAAGCCGTTAACTAAGCTTCGATCCAGCCTTTACCTACCCAGGTCGAACCCAGGTTCAACCTGGGAGCGGAGCGGCAGCAGACCCGTGTATGCATCGGGTCGCCAAGCCGGGGGGAGAACCAAAGCCCTCGTCCGCTCCGCCAGTTGCGAGAAGGCGCATCCTTGGATGCGCCTTTCTTATATCCGTACTCTACCCACGCTCCACGGTTGCCAATTTCTGAAGTTCAACCGTTTCTGGGGGACGCATGCTGCAAAATATCAGGGACAATTCACAAGGCTGGATTGCCAAGACCATTATCGGGATCATCGTCGCATTGATGGCGTTCACCGGTATCGAGGCCATTTTCCAGGCTTCGGGTAACAGTAAGCAGGACGTGGCCAAGGTCAACGGTGAAGAAATCACCCAGACCGAGCTGAGCCAGGCCGTCGACATGCAACGTCGCCAGCTGATGCAACAGCTGGGCAAGGATTTCGATGCTTCCCTGCTGGACGAAAAACTATTGCGCGAAGCGGCCCTCAAGGGCCTGATCGATCGCAAACTGTTGCTGCAAGGTGCGGCCGACTCCAAGTTTGGCTTCTCTGAAGCTGCATTGGACCAGGTGATCCTGCAGACGCCGGAATTCCAGGTAGACGGCAAGTTCAACGCCGAACGCTTTGACCAGGTAATCCGTCAATTGGGCTACAGCCGTATGCAATTCCGTCAGATGCTGACCCAGGAAATGCTGATCGGCCAGGTTCGCGCAGGTATTGCCGGCAGCGGTTTCGTCACCGATTCCGAAGTGCTGGCATTTGCGCGTCTGGAAAAACAGACCCGCGACTTCGCCACCGTCAACATCAAGGCCAACCCTGCCGCGGTGAAACTCACCGACGATGAGGTCAAGGCTTACTACGACCAGCACGCCAAAGAGTTCATGACCCCTGACCAAGTGGTTATCGACTATCTGGAACTGAAGAAGTCTTCCTTCTTCGACCAGGTTGCCGTGAAGGACGATGAGCTGCAGGCTGCATATCAGAAAGAAACCGCCAACCTCGCTGAACAGCGTCGTGCCGCGCATATCCTGATTGAAGTCAACGACAAGGTCACCGACGCGCAAGCCAAGGCCAAGATCGAGGAAATCCAGGCACGCCTGGCCAAGGGTGAGAAGTTCGAAGCCCTGGCCAAGGAGTTCTCCCAGGATCCGGGTTCGGCCAACAGTGGCGGCGACCTCGGCTTTGCCGGCCCAGGCGTCTACGACCCGGACTTCGAAACCGCCTTGTACGCGTTGAACAAAGACCAGGTCTCGGCACCGGTGCGCAGCACCTTCGGTTGGCATCTGATCAAGCTGTTGGGCGTTGAGGCACCGCAAGTGCCGACGTTTGCCAGCCTGAAAGACAAGCTGACCAAAGAGCTGAAAACCCAACAGGTTGAGCAGCGTTTTGTTGAAGCGACCAAGCAATTGGAAGACGCAGCATTCGAAGCCTCCGACCTGGCCCAGCCGGCGTCCGACCTGAAGCTGACTGTTCACACCTCCGCGCCGTTTGGCCGTGATGGTGGCGAAGGTGTTGCGGCCAACCGTGCCGTGGTCACTGCTGCGTTCAGCCCGGAGGTGTTGGATGAAGGTGCCAACAGCACCGCCATCGAGCTGGACCCGGAAACCATCATCGTGCTGCGTGCCAAAGAGCACCTGAAGCCTGCGCAATTGCCGCTGGAAAGCGTCAATGCGGCGATTCGCACGCAGATGGCCAAGGAGCGCGCCAGCGCGGCTGCCAAGGCTCATGCTGACGAGCTGATCGCCACCCTGCGTGATGGCAAGACCCCGCTGAACCAGCCGGTCGACGGCCAGGCGTGGAAGGTCACTGAAGCGGCTACCCGTAGCCAGGAAGCGATCGACCCTGCCGTGCTGCAAGCCCTGTTCCGCATGCCCAAGCCTGCGGCCAAGGACAAGCCGACCTTCACCACTGTGAGCCTGGCGGATGGTAGCCTGGTGATCGTGCGCTTGAACGGCGTCAACGAAGCCGCGGCCCCAACGGACGAAGAAAAGGCGCAATACCGCCGCTTCCTCGCCTCCCGTGTCGGTCAGCAGGACTTCGCGGCGTACCGCAAGCAGTTGGAAACCAAGGCTGACATCAAAAAGTTCTGATGTCGGTTTGAACAAGAAGCCCCCGGCCTGAAAAGACCGGGGGCTTTTTTATGGGCGCTGGAGTGGGCTGCTCGGTTGTGAGGCTCCCGTCGTCCTGCTCCTTTTCAGTTTGCCTGCGGCGACTTTGAGTAGACGCTGGAAGTTCGGGCATTGGCCATGGTCAGTCGCGGGGCACTCTGCAGCGTGGCGCAACCCGAGGCTCATCGCTTTCAGGCGCTTGATGGTCGCGTCTATGCTGTCTGCCTTGTCCAGCAACAGCTGCCTGTCCACCTGCAATGGGCCCTCGAAGGGGAGCATGCTGCGGATCTCGTCCAGGGACAGGCCGCCAGCTTGCCCAAGGGCAATCAGCGCCAACTGATCGAGCACATCGGGTTTGAAGTGCCGTCGTTCGCCGGGCGCGCTGGTCGCGGCGATCAACCCGGTCTTTTCATAGAACCGCACGGTGGAAGAGGGTAGTCCGGTACGTCGGGCCACTTCTGAGATATCCATGATGCATCCCTTGACTTGAAGTTGACTTCAACTTCTATCCTGCCTGTGAACGAGAGTCTCATCAATCAGAGGGCAGGCAATGTTGTCGATGGCAGAAGGCGTCAGGTTGGTATTGGTCGGAGTGGGTGCGACCGTCGTGATGGACGTGTGGTCGCTGCTTCTGAAAACCTTGGGGGTTGCGACGCTGGACTACGCCATGGTGGGCCGATGGGCGGGCCACCTTTGTCGTGGCACGTTCGCCCATGCCAGTATCGGCAAGGCGACGCCGGTACGTGGGGAAGCCTCCTTGGGGTGGGTGATTCACTATGCCGTCGGCATCGCCTTTGCGGCGCTGCTGGTGGGCCTCTACGGCGTGCAATGGTTGCATGTCCCTACGGGATGGCCTGCGCTGATAGTGGGCACGGTAACGGTGGTGATTCCTTACTTCGTCCTGCAGCCGGCCATGGGCGCAGGTGTGGCGGCGTCTCGCACGGCTACGCCTTGGAGAAATCGCCTGCGAAGCTTGGTGTCCCATGGCGTGTTTGGTGGCGGTTTGTACCTTTCGGCTGCGACGCTTGCGCAAACAGTGGGTTAGGTAAGGCAGCAGTACCGTGCGATGAAGACTTGTGTCCAGTTGTGTTTAACAGGGATGCTGGAGAGCCACTGACGAAGGAGTGTTCAAACATGTGGACTCAAGGAAGCGACAGTTTGGCGATCCGCCGTGCCAGCGCGAAGGACGCTGTGGCCGTATTGCAGGTGTTCGACGAGGTAATTGCCTGGTTTGTCGCCATCGGCAACCATGGCCAATGGGGCACTGAGCCCTGGTCGATGTCGCCCCGGCGGGTCGTGCAGGTGACTGAAGCTTGCGCATTGCCTGGTGCGTGGGTCGTGGAAGGCCCTGACGGGCGCATTCACGCAGTCTTGGTCCTGGGTGAGCCTATGCCGTATGTGCCTGCGGCAACTGAGCCGGAGGTGTACGTGCGTCTGCTGATCGCCGCGCGCGATAGCGGTGTGCGTGGCCTGGGCCGGCGTCTCATGGCTTTCGCCGATGAGCGCGCCCGTGCCTTGGGAGTGCAGCGTTTGCGGGTAGATTGCTACGGTGGTGGGAGCGGCGACCTGGTGCGGTTTTATGAGTCTTGTGGGTATGAGCGCCTCTCAACGTTCGACGTGGACGGGTGGCCGGGCCAGTTATTGGGGCGCAGTCTTTAGCGCACCGGCAAAGGCCAGCAACATCAGCAGCGTGACCGCCCAGGCAAATGCGCCGACGCCCCAACCCTGCAGCAACACCCCGCCTGCCACGCCCCCGCCCGCTATGCCCAGGTTCCAGAAGGTCACCAGCATCGATTGCGCGGCATCGGCCGATTCGCCCGCCGATTGGGCCAGTGCCGTTTGCAACAATGCAGGTAACCCGCCGAATGCCAGGCCCCATAACGCCACGGCGACGTAGATGACCGCTGGCAGGTGGATCCAGAACGCCAGCGCCAAGGCAATCAGGCCAAACATCGCGCAACTGATCAGCAGCAGCACGCGCAGCCATCGATCAATCAGCACGCCAGCCAGCCATATGCTCAATAAGGCCGCAAGGCCGAACACCAGCAGCACCTGGTCGATATCGGCAGCCATTCCTGCTGGCGCCAGCAGCGGCGCAATGTAGGTGTAGAGAATGTTATGGGCCAGTACGTAGGTAAATGTCACCCATAGCACCGGACGAATGCCCGGCAACGTCAACACTTGATGCAATCCCAAGCGTTTTCCTGCCGGTTCGCCTGCGAAGTCTGGGAGTTGCCAGCGCGCCCATGCCAACAGCACCAGCGTCAGTCCCGTCATGATCGCAAAGCTCAGGCGCCAGCCAACGGCGGCCCCGAGGAAGGTGCCTGCAGGTACACCCAGCGACAGCGCCAGCGGTGCGCCAAGCATGGCCACTGCAATTGCCCGGCCTTGCAGGTGTGGCGCAACCATCCGGCTGGCATAACCGGCCAGCAGCGCCCACAGCAGGCCGGCAAATACACCGGCAAAAAAGCGCGCCACCAAGGTCAGCCCGTAGTGACTGGAAACGGCGGTCACGCTGTTGACCAAGGCGAAGCCGCCAATGGCCAGCAGTAGCAAGGGGCGACGTCGCCAGCCCCGGGTCAACAGCGTCAGTGGAATGGCCGCCAGCAGTGAGCCCAGTGCGTATAGCGTGACCATTTGACCGACCAGCGCGGGCGATACGGCCAGTCCTTCGCCTATTTGCGGTAGGAGCCCGGCGGGCATGGCTTCGGTGAGGATGGTGATGAAGCCGGCGCTGGCCAGCGCAAGCAGACCGCCCAGCGGCAGTGTTTCGGGTCGGGCGTTTACGGGGGAATCGGTGAGGGCAGTCATCGTGCTCTGTCCATGCAAGAGGGCAAGGGACTAGAGTAGGGGGCTGTGTCTGGCGGAAAAACAGGCTAAGGTTCCGAACTTATCGGACTTGAATGTCCGCAATCATCAAGGACGCTTTCATGGACAGCCTGGGCCGTCTTTCCGTATTCGTGCAGGTCGCGGAGACCCGCAGTTTCACCGCCGCCGGGCGGGTATTGGGCGTATCGTCTTCGGCCATCGGCAAAAGCATCGCGCGGATGGAAGAGCGCCTGGGGGTGCGGTTGTTTCACCGCAGCACCCGCAGCATCACTTTGACCAGCGAAGGCGCGCTGTTCCTTGAGCGCTCGCGACGCATCCTGGCCGAGGTCGAAGCCGCCGAGCGGGAGTTGAGCGAAGCCAGCGCCACCCCTCGGGGCAAGTTGCGTATCAGCCTGCCGCAAGTGCGTGGCTTGCTGATGCCGGTGCTCAGCGATTTCATGCGCGCCTACCCGGACATCGAGTTGGATGTGGATTTTTCCGACCGCATGGTGGACGTGATCGAGGAAGGGTTCGACGCGGTGATTCGCACCGGCAAGCCAGAAGATTCGCGGCTGATGGCCCGTCATCTGGGGCATTACCAGTTGGTGCTGGTGGGCACGCCAGGCTATTTTCGCGAATATGGCACTCCGCTACAGCCGCAGCACTTGCGCGAGCATGCCTGCCTGCGCCACAAGTTCTGCGCGACCGGCAAGCTGGAACCTTGGCCGTTGCGGTTTGCACCGGATGCCGCCGAGCCCATCTTGCGTGCGCCGTTGGTAAGTACCACCATAGAGTCCCTCAACCACGTGGTGCACGAAGGCTTGGGCATTGCCTGCTTGCCGGACTACATGGTCAACCAAGCCGTGCGCGAGGGACGCCTGCAAAGGGTGCTGGATGATTACGTGGAGCACCGCGGCAGTTTCTGGATGCTCTGGCCATCCAGTCGCCACGCCTCGGCCAAACTGCGCGTGTTTATTGATCATATGTGTGCCGGGCTGTTTCCTACGGGCAGTGTCGTGTAAGGCAGTGACGTTTTACCGACAGGAATGTGCGCGCCAAGGCCGTGTTCTGTTGCACAATACCGCCCGGACTGTTTTCCTCAGGATTTTCAATGTCGACATCATTTCACTTGCGTAGCCTCGGGCTGGCGCTGGTGCTGGCGGGCGCCGCGGGCTGCTCGTCACCCAAGACCGCCATTTATGAACATGAGAATTTCGACGACTCCGGCACGTTTTCCAGGGATTACCCGGTCACGGACGTCGCAGCGTGTGAAGCCGCGCGGCGTGCCTTGCTGAGCCAGGGCTACATCATCACCAGCAGCGATCCGAAACTGGTGGTGGGCAACAAGAGCTTCCAGCAGACCGGTGAGACCCACTTGCAGATCAGCTTCAATGTGGTGTGTGCCGATGATGGCAAAGGCACCAACCATTCGACGATGTTCGCCAACGCCTTGCAGGATCGCTACGCGCTGAAGAAGGTCAACAACTCCGCGAGCCTGGGGGTGGGCGTGCTGGGCTCGGTGTCGATGCCGATCGGCTCCACCGATGACTCCATGGTGAAAGTGGCGAGTGAGACCGTGTCCGCGCCGAAGTTCTACGAGCGTTACTTTGCGCTGGTGGATGTGTTCCTGCCGCAAGAGGTGAAAAAGGCCGAGAACATTCCTGAGAAGCCCAAGGCTGAGCTTGGCGTGCCGGAACCTAAAGCCGCACCCGTCGCCGAGCCCGTCGCCGAGAAAGTCGAGCCGCCGAAGGAAGAGCCCACTGTGTCACAGCCGGTGGCACCGCCTGTCGAGGCTGCACCGATTGCACCGCAGGCCGAGCCTGCACCTGCGCCAACCAATCCCGAGCTGCCACCGCCGACAGAAGCCATTCCGCCGCTGCCGACGCCTGCGCAGTAACTCAGACCGCTACGGGATTCGCCTTGTCGACGTTGATCCCGTAGCGGCTGATGGCTTCACTGACTTTTTCACGCCCTATCACGCCGTCATCCGCCAATGCCTTCAAGGCCGCCAGTACGATGAAGTGCCGGTCCACTTCAAAGAACGCCCGCAGGGTTTCACGGGTATCCGATTGCCCGAAGCCGTCCGTGCCCAGCGCTACAAAACGCCGACCGGGAATGAAGGCGCGGATCTGATCGGCGAAGAGCTTCATGTAGTCGGTCGCCACCACCACCGGCCCGGTTTGCCCGGCCAGGCATTGCTCCACATAGCTCATTCGTGGGTCGCTATCCGGGTGTAGCAGGTTCCAGCGCTCCACCTCTTGCCCCTCACGGCGCAATTCGGTGAGGCTGGTTGCGCTCCATACATTGCTGCGCACGCCGAAGTCCTTTTCCAGCAGGTCGGCCGCAGCCATCACCTCGCGCAGGATTGAGCCACTGCCCATCAGTTGCACCTGCGCCTGGTTGCTTCCACTCAGCCGGTACATCCCCTTGAGAATGCCGTCTTCCACCCCTTCTGGCATTGCCGGGTGCGGGTAGTTTTCGTTGAGCAGGGTGATGTAGTAGTAGATGTCCTCCTGTTGCACATACATGCGCCGCATGCCCTCGTGAATGATCACTGCCAATTCGTAGGCAAACGTCGGGTCGTAGGACACGCAGCACGGGATAACCGACGACAGGATGTGACTGTGCCCATCGTCGTGCTGCAAGCCTTCACCCATCAGCGTGGTGCGTCCGGCCGTAGCGCCCAGCAGGAAGCCACGCGCACGCGCATCGCCTGCCGCCCAGGCGAGGTCACCGACCCGCTGGAAGCCGAACATCGAATAGAAAATATAGAACGGTACCGTCATCAGGCCGTGGTTGCTGTAGGACGTACTGGCCGCAATCCAGGAGGAAATGGCGCCGGACTCATTCAGGCCTTCCTGCATGATCTGCCCGTCTTTGCTTTCCTTGTAGTAGCTCAGTTGCCCTGCATCTTGTGGGGTATAGAGCAGGCCAACGGCGGAGTGGATACCGATCTGACGGAATAGGCTTTCCATACCAAGGTGCGTGACTCGTCTGGCACGATGGGCACGATCAGTTTGCCCAGATGCGGATCTTTGAGCAGAGTGCCGAGGATACGCACAAAGGCCATGGTGGTGGAGATCGAGCGCTCGCCCGTATCCTTGAGCTGGGTAGAAAAGGCGCTCAGCTCAGGGATTTGCAACGATTCGACCGCACTGTGTCGTGCTGGTACATAGCCGCCCAAGGCCTGGCGGCGTGCAGCGAAGTAGCGGGCTTCTTCACTGTCAGCGGCGGGTTTGATGTACGGAATGTCGGCAAGCTGGTCGTCGGCCACTTCCAGGCCGAAGCGGTCGCGGAAAGCTCTTACAGCCTCTGCGCCCATCTTCTTGAGCTGGTGGTTGATGTTCTGGCCTTCGCCGGCTTCACCCATGCCGAAACCCTTCACGGTTTTCGCCAGGATCACGGTGGGCTGGCCAGTGTGGCGTACGGCAGCGGCGTAGGCGTTGTAGACCTTGTCCGGATCGTGCCCGCCTCGTGAGAGTTTCCATATTTCGTCGTCGGACATATCTGCAACCAACGCTAGTAATTCCGGGTATTTGCCAAAGAAATGTTCGCGTACGTAAGCGCCGTTCTGTGATTTGTAGTTCTGATAGTCGCCATCCACGCATTCCATCATGCGTTGGCGCAGCAGCCCGGTCGTGTCTTTGTCCAAGAGTGCATCCCAACCACCGCCCCAGATTACTTTGATCACGTTCCAGCCGGCGGCGCGGTACAGGCTTTCAAACTCTTGGATCACCTTGGCATTGCCGCGCACGGGGCCGTCCAGGCGTTGCAGGTTGCAGTTGACCACGAAGATCAGGTTGTCGAGTTTCTCGCGTCCGGCCAGGGAGATGGCCGCCAGTGATTCCGGTTGGTCCATTTCGCCATCACCGAGGAAGGCCCAGACCTTGCGCCCCTGGTGTTGCTTGAGGCGACGCAATTCCAGGTAGCGCATAAAACGCGCCTGGTAAGCGGCGGTGATGGGCCCGAGCCCCATGGACACGGTGGGAAATTGCCAGAAGTCCGGCATCAGTCGTGGGTGCGGGTAGGATGAGATGCCCTCGCCACCGGCCTCACGACGGAAGTTGTCGAGTTGCGTTTTGCTGATGCGGCCTTCCAGGTAGGCGCGGCCATAGATGCCGGGGGAGGAGTGGCCCTGGATGTACACCAGGTCGCCGTCAAAGGTATCGGTACGCCCACGGAAGAAGTGATCGAAGCCTACGTCATACAGCACCGCGGCTGACGCATAGGTCGCAATATGCCCGCCGACACCAGAGTGTTTACCTGCGCGGAGCACCATCGCCATGGCATTCCAGCGGATATAGGCGTTGGTGCGACGTTCGATGGCCAGGTTGCCGGGGTAGGGCAGTTGCCGGTCCACCCGGAGGGTGTTGACGTAAGGGGTGGTGACCCGCCCGTAGAAGTCGCCATGCCGCGCCACGTCGAAATCCAGCAACTGATCGATCAGGTAGTGCGCGCGCGGGCGGCCTTCAGTGGACAGCACCGATTCGATGGACTCGAGCCATTCGCGGGTTTCCTGTGGATCATCGTCGCGTATGACTGCGTTGTTCGGGGTCATATGAGGCTCCAGGGTAGGCGGATTTCAAGTGGCGGGCTCCTTGTGGGAGTACCGGCTAAAGTAATTGCAATTGCAACTACATGACCGAATCTAGCGCGAGATGAGCTACTATTGCAACCTTCTTGAAATGTCCCGGATGGTGTTGCATGTCGTCGAAAGAGCCTGATGTATGGTTCCGTTTTGTCAGGGCTCACAGGACGGTCATCCGTGAAATCGAGCGTCGCCTGGCCGAGGCGGACCTGCCGCCGTATGCCTGGTATGACGCTCTGTGGGGCTTGGAAAGCGGCCCCGACGGCACTCGCCGCATGCACGAATTGGCTGATGTGCTGGCCATCGAACGCTACAACCTCACGCGTCTGGTAGACCGCCTGGAAAAAGACGGCCTGGTGGTACGTTCGCGCTCCGATGGCGATGGCCGGGCGGCGTTCGCCTCGATCACCGAGGCCGGTCGGGTGCTGCGTAAAAAGATGTGGAAGATCTACGAAAGCACGGTGGATGAGCTGTTCCTGTCACAGATCGAGCCCGAGCAGCGCCAGTGCTTTGCCGACGCACTGGAACGCACCGCCGGGCTGGCGATGGACGCGGGCGTTCAGACCCGCAGCCGCCGCAAAACCTAAAGCCCCACGAGAATTGTAGGAGCCGGCAAGCCGGCTCCTACAGTCCAGTGCGGTCCATTGCATAGCGATTCATCGCGGCCTGCACCTGGCGTGCGTCGATCCGCCCTTCATCCGCCAATGCCCTGAGCGCCGATATCACGATCCAATACCAACTCGGCGCCGCCACCTGCACCGACAGCGCACGAGTGCGCGTTGTGCAGGTACAGCAAGGGTTTTTCGGCAGTATTGCGTGCAAACCAACTGGGCCAGTTACTCACACGCCGGGAGTGTGACTGGCCGCGAATCACCCATGCTCATCACGGTATACAGCGGTGAGCTGTCGACGGTGGCGGTGGTGTTCAATGCATCGATACAGAGTTGCGCGGCGTGTGCAGTAGTGGCGGTCATTGGGAGGTTCACCTGGCGACGAATGCCATTACCCTAAAGGACATTCGTATATGATTGCAATTGCAATCATTGCGATAGTTCCTAAAAGCCCAAGTGCTAAATCCCGGTAACGCTGCTACGTTTAATCCTTGAGTGCAGGAACGTCATGGCGTAGACATTTTTTCGTCATGACGGCACTTTAGGCTGGCTGTGCAGGTCATTTATTCACAGCCGCTTTTAACGTCAAGAAGGAGTCCACCATGGACGATTACCAGGAAGAACTGCTTGAGTACCACGCGATCGAGTTGGACCCGCTGGAACCCGCAGACGATGCAACAGAGCTGTAACACCGGCTTCAGGCGGAATGCCGCTGACTGCGGCGAAATTCCCCTGGGGTCTGGTTGTTCCAGCGCCTGAAGGCCCGTTGAAACGCTTGGGCCGAGGCAAAACCGAGCAAGTAGGCGATCTCGCCGAACGCCAGTTCCGTATCGCGGATGTAGGTCATGGCCAGGTCGCGGCGGGTGTCGTTGAGAATCGCGCGGAATTGAGTGCCTTCGTCGGCCAGTTTGCGGCGCAGCGTCCAGGTAGGCAGCTTCAAGCGTGCCGCCACTTCTTCCAGGTCGGGTTCCCGGCCGCCATTGAGCATCGGCCCGAGCAACCGGGTAATGCGCTCGCGCAGGCTGCGGGTGCGGGTCAATTGCTCCAACTCTCGCTCACACAGTTGTAACAACAGGTTCCAGGTGCTGGGGCAATGCTGTGGGTTGCGTAGGGCCAGGGTTTGCTGGTTGAGGCGTAATTGGTTGGCCTCGGCGCCGAAGTGGATGTCTCCCAGCACGCTGTACTGATCGCTGTATTCCGGCGCTTCAAATTCGATGTCGATGCGTTGTGCCTGCACCGGCTGCTGGGCCAGGCTCGACAGTTGATGCAGCCAGCCGGCGATGATCGAGTCCACCACAAAGCGGTTGTAGGCGTTATAGGGGCTGATGGAATAGAAGCGCAGCCAGGCGCCTTCAGCATCTTCTACAAAGCTCGACTGCCCACGGTAATTGGAGCCGTACAGCGCTTCGAAGCGGGTGAGTGCACGCGCCGCTTCGCGCACGTTGGGGGCCTGGGCGGCGGTGACACCCGCCAGTCCGCCTTGGCTCAGGCGGCTGAGTTGGCCCATGCGCAGTCCCAGGCCCGGGTCGCCGGTGAGTTGGATGGCCGCATGGCCAAGGCGCATGTAGCGCGGGATCGACAAACGGGCACCCGCTTCGGCGAGACGTGCCGGGTCGAGGCCGTATTGCAGCAGCAGTGGCTGCGGGTCCAAGCCATGGCTGTGGATGGCGTCGGCCAGGGCGTGCACGAAGCCCACCGACAAATCCCCCAGCCGTACGGGCTTCACAGCCAGATATTCAACAGGCGCGCGCCACGGGCTTCGCCATCGGCGTTGATTTGCCCGTTGCTGCTGAGAAAGCTGTGCCCGGCAGTGCCCAGGTCCCAGAATTGCCCGCGCAGGAACACGCTCATTCCGGCGCTGGCCTGGCTGATGGGTTGCTGGCTGATCAACGTGAGGCGACGCCAGGCTTCGCCCTCACTGAGTTCTTCGGGCTTGAGGCTGATTTCGGTCGGGGTCGACACGCTTTTGAAGCCGCGCCAAGGGCGATCCCAGGTATCGCGACCCAGCACCAAGGCGGGCACTGCGATCAACTGCGCGCCTTGTTCGTTGAGTTTGCGGTAGTTGTCCGGGTACCAGCTGTCGCTGCCTACCAGTACGCCCAAGCGGCCAGCCGGAGTGTCGACCACGCTGACGACATTTTCGTCACCGGGCTCGATAAAGCCACGTTCGTCGTAGATCGGGTAAAGCTGGCGTTGCGGGCTGCCGATCGGCAAGCCATCGGCGGCAAACACCACGCTGGCGTTGTACAAGGCGCCATGGCCAACCCGCAGTTGGCCCTGGCTGACACTCGGGTTGGGCAAGGTGATGGAGCCGGCGACCAACGTGACGCCGAACTCCTTGGCCAGGCCGCCGAACAGCACTTGGTAGTCCCGCGCCATGCCTTCGGCTTTCATGCGCAGGTAGGCGTCATCGGTGCGGTTGTCACCGGTGGCGCTGATCCAGGCACGGGCGAACAGCAGCGGGTTGCTGACCGACAACCAATTCATCGCATCTTTGGCGTGGAGGGCCTGGTACACCTCGTTCTTTTCGCCAGTGAGCATCAACCAGGTACCGATGTGTTCGGGCAGCACCACGATGGTCTTGTCGTTGATCAGCCCTTGGTCGCTGGCTTTTTGCAGGTAGGCCGCGAGCTTCAAGTGCAGGCGTTCCAGGCTCTGGTAGTCGGCCGGGAACAGCTCCGGCTGGATGCCCAGCAAGTTGCCACGGTCGGCTGGCAGGCCTTCGTTGACGGCGAGGGTGATGCGCAGGTCCGACAGGTAATGCGCCACGGGGCGCTCCTGGGTCCAGACCAGATACGCGGCGACGGCGGCAACCAGGGCCATGGTGACAGTAAAAGCTAGAAGTTTACGCATGGGGGAACAGACAACAGACCGTGTGCAGGGTTCGCCACTAGGGTAGGGCCCATGGACGGGCTTGCCAAGGGGCGCTGTGCATTTGGATCAATAACTTGTCAGTTTCGGTCATTGAGCCGTCGTCCACCGCCTCTTAGTCTGTGGGACATAAACGATGGCAGGCCATTCGAGCCTTCCACGTCCCGTGATGATCCGTTGTGGAGCTTGACCATGACCGCTGCTGCCTACCCGCACCTGCTGGCCCCGTTGGACCTGGGTTTTACCACCTTGCGCAACCGTACCCTGATGGGTTCGATGCACACCGGCCTGGAAGAAAAGCCCGGCGGTTTCGAACGCATGGCGGCTTACTTTGCCGAGCGCGCCCGTGGCGGCGTGGGCTTGATGGTCACTGGCGGCATCGGCCCGAATGATGAGGGCGGTGTGTATGCCGGTGCGGCCAAGCTGACCACCGACGAAGAAGCGCAGAAACATAAGATCGTGACCCAGGCCGTGCACGAAGCCGGCGGCAAGATCTGCATGCAGATCCTCCACGCCGGCCGGTATGCCTACAGCCCCAAGCAGGTAGCACCGAGTGCGATCCAGGCGCCGATCAACCCGTTCAAACCCAAGGAGCTGGACGAAGAGGGCATCGAAAAGCAGATCCAGGATTTCGTCACCTGCTCGTTGCTGGCCCAGGTCGCCGAGTACGACGGCGTGGAAATCATGGGCTCCGAAGGTTATTTCATTAACCAATTCCTCGCCGCTCACACCAACCACCGTACCGACCGCTGGGGCGGCAGCTACGAAAACCGTATGCGCCTGGCCGTGGAAATCGTGCGCCGTGTGCGCGAGGCCGTGGGCCCGAACTTCATTATCATCTTCCGCCTGTCGATGCTGGACCTGGTGGAAGGCGGTAGCACCTGGGAAGAAATCGTGCAGTTGGCCAAGGCCATCGAAGGTGCTGGCGCGACGATCATCAACACCGGGATCGGCTGGCACGAAGCGCGCATCCCGACCATCGCCACCAAGGTGCCCCGTGGGGCGTTCAGCAAAGTCACCGCCAAGCTGCGCGGTGCGGTGCAAATTCCGCTGATCACCACCAACCGTATCAACACCCCGGAAATCGCCGAGCAGATCCTCGCCGAAGGCGATGCCGACATGGTCTCCATGGCGCGGCCATTCCTGGCCGACCCGGACTTCGTCAACAAGGCTGCCGCCGGGCGTGCCGATGAGATCAACACCTGCATCGGCTGTAACCAGGCGTGCCTGGACCACACCTTCGGCGGCAAGTTGACCACCTGCCTGGTCAACCCGCGGGCGTGCTACGAGACTGAACTCAATTACCTGCCGGTCAAACAGATCAAGAAGATCGCCGTGGTGGGCGCCGGTCCTGCGGGCCTGGCGGCTGCCACAGTGGCAGCAGAGCGCGGGCATCAAGTGACCCTGTTCGATTCCGCCAACGAAATCGGCGGCCAGTTCAACATCGCCAAGCGTGTGCCGGGCAAGGAAGAGTTTTTCGAAACCCTGCGCTACTTCAAGCGCAAATTGCAGACCACCCACGTCGAGCTGTGCCTCAACACCCGCGTCGATGTGGCGCAACTGACGGCAGGCGGTTACGACGAGATCATCCTCGCCACCGGCATTGCGCCGCGTACCCCGGCGATTCCAGGCGTCGACAACGCCAAGGTGCTGAGCTACCTGGACGTGATCCTGGAACGCAAGCCCGTGGGCAAGCGCGTTGCGGTGATCGGCGCGGGCGGTATCGGTTTTGACGTGTCGGAATTCCTCGTGCACCAGGGCGTGTCCACCAGCCTTGACCGCGAAGCGTTCTGGAAGGAGTGGGGCATCGACACCCAGCTGCAAGCCCGTGGTGGTGTGGCTGGGATCAAGGCCCAGGTGCATGCCCCGGCGCGCGACGTGTTCCTGCTGCAGCGCAAGACCTCCAAGGTCGGCGATGGCCTCGGCAAGACCACCGGCTGGATCCACCGTACCGGCTTGAAGAACAAACAGGTGCAGATGCTCAACAGCGTCGAATACCTGAAGATCGACGATGAAGGTCTGCACATCCGCATAGGTGCCGAGGGCGAACCGCAGGTGCTGGCGGTGGACAACATCGTCATTTGCGCCGGCCAAGACCCGCTGCGCGAATTGCAGGACGGGTTGGTCGCGGCCGGCCAGAACGTGCACCTGATCGGCGGTGCCGATGTGGCGGCCGAGCTGGACGCCAAGCGCGCCATTAACCAAGGCTCGCGCCTCGCCGCCGAGCTGTAAGACCCGGAACGGGGCGGTGTTAGACTACCGCCCCGTTTTTCACGCAGACTCCCTCCGATGGGCCCCTTCGATTGGCTTCCCCATGCACCGCTTGAACCTTTGCGCCTGGATTGGCTAAAAGGCGTCGAGCTGGCCGTGTTGCGCCTGGACCGCATCGACCCGCTGATCAGCGGCAACAAGTGGTTCAAGCTCACCGGACACTTGGCGCAGACGCAGGATGCGCGCGGCATCATCAGCCTGGGCGGTGCCTACTCCAACCATCTGCATGCGCTGGCGGCGGCGGGGAAGCGTTTCGGTTTTCCCACGGTGGGCCTGCTGCGTGGGCATCCTCAAGACAACCCCACAATCCAAGACCTGAAAGTCTTCGGCATGCAGCTGCATTGGTTGGGTTATGGCGGTTATCGTGCGCGGCATGCGCCGGGGTTTTGGCAACCTTGGCGCGAGCGATACCCGCATCTTCATCCCGTGCCCGAAGGCGGTGGCGGACTCGCCGGTGCGATTGGCTGTGGTGTGCTGGTCAATCAGGCTCGCGCGCAGTTGCCCGCACTGGGCTGGGCGGATTACGACGCGTGGTGGTTGGCGGCGGGTACGGGGACCACCTTGGCGGGGTTGGTGCTGGCAGAGGCGGGCGCACACCGGGTGTATGGCGCCATGGCGGTGCCGGATGATCACGGCGTGGCACAGAACGTCGACGCCCTTGTGCAGGGCGGCTATGAGCTGCTGAACGCCAGCCGAGGTGGCTTCGCCAAAGTCGACCCGGTGCTGCTCGACTTCATCGACGCCACGCAACAGGCTTGTGGATTGCCTCTGGAGCCGCTCTACACCGGTAAGGCTTTACTCGCATTGAAGCAACAGATCGAGGCCGGGCGTTTTTCCCCCGGCGCTCGCCTGATTTTCGTCCACACCGGCGGCCTGCAGGGCAACCGGGGCTTCACGGGTTAGCGCGCTTGCCCGGCATCATGCGCAACGCCGTGTTGTCCCGCAGGATGTAATGGTGGGCAATCCCCGCCAGCGCATGCAGCCCGATCAGCCAATAACCGACCTTGCCGAACCACACATGCCAGCCTTCGATCTCCTTGGCCAATGCCTTGTTCTCGCCGATCAACGGCGGCAATTCCATCCCGTAGAACATCACCGAATGCCCCTCGGCACTGACGATCAGCCAACCGGCAATCGGCATGCCGATCATCAACGCGTAGAGTGCGAAGTGCATCAGGGTCGCCAACAGGCTTTGCCATTGCGGCGGCGCCGGTACGATCTTCGGTGCCACCCCCAGGCTGCGTGCGAACAACCGCAGCCACACCAGCACAAACACGGTGAGGCCGAACATAAAGTGCATCTCGACGATCAACGTCCGCGCACCGCTGCCTTTGGGAAATTGGCCGCGTAACTCAATGCAGGCGTAGACCACCGCCAGCAGCACCACCATCAACCAGTGCAACGCGATTGACATAGTGCTGTAGCGCGTATCGGAGTTGTTCCACGGCATCGCTGGGTTCCTCACTTATCAGGGCAAACCTCCATTCTTTGGTGATGGAGTCCTTTAACTGTATGCCGGTTTTGAGCGGTTTGCCTGACCGCGATCAACTTTTTTGTGAACAATGTCGTCAAGAGTGGGATTGTTGAATTATTGATAATAAGAGTTAGGTCGGTCCGGTGTTCAGTGCGTAACACTTTATGGGTTTTTAGATGTGTTTTTGTTTTTGGGGCGGTGCAGGTGGGTTTTCCTTTGTTGCAAGTAAATAATTTTTACTAATTATAAGGGTGTAAATATTGTTTGGTGTTTGCGAGCTAGCAGTGGAAGTCATGGTTGCGATGTTTAACCTGCGGGTTGTGCAATGACATACTTTGTCGGCATATACGTGTGGCAGGTCCCCGGGGGACGTGAGAATGTGGACTTGCTAGGGTCAATAACTGAATTGATCTCGAGCGAAAGGAATACCGCCTACGTAGATGTTTATGTTTGCAAGTGCGGCCTCTTAATGATTCTTAGGCTTTAATGTCATGAGGTGTTTGATATGGGTTTTATGTCGTGTGAATCCGTCGGAAGTTGCAATGCGTGGCCAAATATGCAAGGTTTGAGTTTGAAGTCAAATCAACAAGAATTGGCTTCGGTTGCGGGGGCGAAACTGAGAGTGCCAGAAGTTGACGTGCATCGGTCTAGTGCGCCGAACGCTAAAAATATTCAAGAACAACTGGATGCTTTGTTGCCGGCGATGGGTGCTCTCGTCATGAAAATTAATACGATGCTGGAACATAAAAGTACACCCTCACCCAAGCCAATTAATAGTGTTTTAACCTCTCCAGCTCTGACTAAGCCGGTTGATCAGGCACCTTTAGTCCTCAGTGAGAGCACTAAGGCCTATTCGGCATTTTCTACAAAGAAAGTTGGCGAAAAACCAGATGATGTTTATAGAGGCGTAAAATTTTCCGATTACAAGAACGAACCAGTACTTTCATCGATAAAGGCAGCAATGGAAAGGTTTGGTCAGAGCCCTCTGAGTGTCTATGCAAGTGTGACGCGGTCCGGTAAAGGTTACGATATCGTCATGAGGGACGGTGTGAAGGTCAGTATTACTCTCGGGGAAATAGCCAAAGCAAAATTATTGTGTGGGTTCCAATATGAGAGTGGCAGGGAAAACGGGAAAATGTTTAAAGATGTTGTGTTTATGTATGCGGCAAGTGCTAAGAGAGTTCAGCTGGAGCGTCGTGAAGATAAACCGTTGACTTATGACGAGGCTCTCAAGGTGCTTGTCTCTCATCCAGGGGCGTACGAGAGTCTGAAGCGGTTGGGGATTATTGAATATGTCCGCTCCTCAACGGCCCAAGAGCTCGTTGAAACTGGAGCTATAGGTGTTGTGGAACACGGGGGGAATACAAACTTCGCACGTGAGGGATTGCTGGATGGGTGCAATAGGAAGAAAAGAATGCCGTCAGCCAGTGATTGCCGATCTGTTTATAGGCTTGTTTGATTGGATTTTATTAGGTGGTTTCCATTGCTTGGGTGACTGATTTTTCTGCATCAGTTTGCGCAGGCGTCTATTATATTTTAGAGGGTGTGAAATGAACTGCTGCCATGTGTCAGGTGTTACCGGGTTGTCAGGAGATGTCGGTATATATTCGGATAAGAGTATCACGCCCAAACCTGTGGAGCGAGAAGCAATCCGCTCGGGATTTTCAGTTGCTACGAAAAACGCTTCATTGCTTCCGTCTGTCAAAATGTCGAGTCTTGATGAGGTGGGGGGCGCTATTGGAAGTTTGATGTCCCTTGTTGCTGAATTAACGGCGGCGGTTGAGTTATTGCTGCGGATGAAATCAAGTGATGATCGTCGAGACGAGAAATCCAATTCTTTAAATGTATCGCATGATAAGAAAGACATCAGTCCTGTTTTGAATGATTCTCCCGTGAAGCCGTTAATAGATAAGAAAAGTGTGGCTATCTTCAATGAGAAGGCCGTCGGGATTCCCAAGGATATTTGGTTTGGACTCACTGAGGGAGAATTCAATAACACTGGTATGGTGGCGGGGATCAAGGCTGCAATGATGAGGTTTGGTCAGAGCCCCACAGAAGTGTTTACTTCAGTCAGAGAAGAAAGGGGGGGCTATGAAGTTGTAATGAAGGATGGCTATAAGGCATATCTTGCCCGAGAAGAAGTTGACAAGGCTCGCCAGTGGGCAGACTTTAACGGTGCTGATGCGGGGATGGTCAAAGATGCTACTTTTATGTATGCGGTGGCTGCCAAGCGCGAACAACATAACAGATCGATTGAAATTCGCAACGGCGGGGTAATCCAGTATAGCGACGAGCCGTTCGAGGCTGCAATGGATTCGCTGAATAACTATTTTTGGGGGAGCAAGGCCTTGGTGAATTTGGGCCTCTCCGACTATATGCACGAGATGCCGTATTCGCAAGCAGAGTCAGAAGGCGTGGTGGGGGTAGTGAGTGTTAACTATCAAAGTCTGCTTATGACAGACGGTAATGTCGATTTGTCTGGGCCGCAGAAGCTAGAGGGTTCGGTTAGAATACAACGGGATTTTTTCGGTGAGGAGGCTGGTGATATTACCGTACATGCACTGCGTTAGTAATCAGTGCATATACGTAGAATAGCGGGGGCGTTGTGGTGTAACTCTACTAATCCAAGCCCTGTGTTGGAGCCATCAGGTGCTAATAGCTCACCTCATCGAACAAGGTGAGCCATTAATGCTCTGAGGCATCTCGCCTTCAGCCAGGCGCCGGTTGATGTCAGCGATCACTGCAGGCAGGTCATTGATGGTGTCGATCAAGTAGTGCGGGCGCGAGCCTTCGAACATCGCCTCGATCCGTTTGCGCTCGCTGGCCAGGGTCCTAGCATCCAAGGCGCGGAATTGCTCGTAGGTCAGGCCCAGCGCATTGCCGGAGCAGGTCAGGGCCACGGTCCACATGCCGGCGCGCCGCCCTTCGAGGATGCCCGGCACGGTGTCGTCGACCTTCACGCACGCCGCCACATCGTCAATGCCCAGGGCGATGACGTTGGCCAGGGCCTGGGCCGGCCATGGGCGACCGTTGGGCACTTCGTCTGTGGCGACCACATGGTCGGCGATATAGCCGTTGGTGGCGGCCAGGGCGACGACTTTATCCATGACTTGCTTGGGGTAGCCGGAGCAGGAACCGATCTTGATGCCTTGCACACGCAACCGGGCGATGGTGTCGAGGGCGCCAGGGATCAGCGCCGAGTGTTCGGCGATCTTCTCGATCTGCAAGGGCATGAAGCGCTGGTAGATAGCTGTCACGTCGTCATCGGTCGGCGTACGGCCAAAAGCCTTGCGGTAGCGCTCAGCGACCTGCGGCTGGTCGCAAAGGGTGCGGATGTGGTCCCACTTGCCCATGCCCATTGGGCCACGGGCTTCTTCGATGGAGACTTGCACGTCGAATTCGGCGAAGGCTTCGACAAAGATCTGCGTGGGGGCGAAGGAGCCGAAGTCGACCACGGTGCCGGCCCAGTCGAGGATCACCGCCTGAAGGGTGTTGGGGTTCTGATAGTTCATACACAAATCCTGTAGGAGCTGGCGTGCCAGCGATGAACGAAAATGAGGTTTTACAGAATGACCGCGTCGCCGGTGATCGCCGGCAAGCCGGCTCCCACAGGTTGGAGCACATTCATGTCTTGCAGTACTTGCGCGATCGCGGCGACGGCTGCTTGCATGTCCGTCGCATCCACATGCCCGATGCAGCCCACACGGAAGGTTTCCACCTGGGTCAACTTGCCCGGATAAAGGATGAAACCCTTGGCCTTGACCCGTTCGTAGAAGTCCTTGAACTGGTAGCGCGGGTCCTGGGGGGCGTGGAAAGTGACGATGATCGGCGCCTGGATTTCAGTCGGTAGGAAGCTGCGCAGGCCCAGTTCGGCCATACCGTCGAGCAGTGCCTGGCAGTTGCGTGCATAGCGTTGATGGCGGGCGGGCAAACCGCCTTCCTCGACGTATTGCAGCAGCGCTTCGTGCAGGGCTGCGACTACATGGGTCGGCGGGGTGAAACGCCATTGGCCGGTTTTGGCCATGTAGGCGTTCTGGTCGAACAGGTCCAACGCCAGGGAGTGGCAATTGCCTTGGGCCGCGGCCAGCGCCTGTTTATCGGTGAAGACAAAACCCATTCCCGGCACGCCTTCCAGGCACTTGCCTGACGCGGCGATCAGCGCATCGAATGGTACTTCGCGGGCATCGATCGGCAGCGCTCCAAACGAACTCATGGCGTCGATGATCAGGCGCTTGCCGTGGGTTTTCACGACTTGGGCGATCTCGGCCAGGGGGTTGAGAATGCCGGTGCTGGTTTCGCAGTGGATCAGTGCGACGTGGGTGATGGCCGGGTCGGCTTGCAGCAGACCGTCCACATCGGCGGCGGTGGTGGGTTCGTCCTCGGCGGTTTCAAAGGTGCTGAAGTCGCGGCCGAGCACTTCACAGATTTTTGCCAGGCGCTTGCCGTAGGCGCCGTTGATCAGCACCAGCACCTTGCCGTTACGCGGCACAAGGGTGCCGATGGCGGCTTCGACGGCGAAGGTGCCGCTGCCTTGCAACGGCACGCAATGGTGGCTGGCCACACCGTCGATGATTGCCAGTAATTGTTCGCAGACGCTGGCGGTGAGGCGGTTGAAGCGGTCGTCCCATGAACCCCAGTCCACCATCATGGCCTGGCGGGTGCGGGCGGAGGTGGTCAGCGGGCCGGGCGTGAGCAGGATGGGCGTCGTCATTACAAGTCCTTGCGAAGCATCGGATGAATCTACGGCGCCTAAATTGCAGTTTGGCTTGTCATCAATCAAATTGTTTGTTGTTATGCGAGCTATCAGTGAGGCCGATAGCTATGAACCTGTTTCAACTGCGTGCATTCGATGCCGTGGCCCGCGAGGGCAGTTTTACCCGTGCGGCGGCGCGGTTGTTTATCAGCCAGCCGGCGGTGACCGGGCATATCAAGGCGCTGGAAGAGCACTATCAGATCCCGTTGTTACGCCGCACTGCCAGGCGCGTGGAATTGACGGAGGAGGGCGCGCGGTTGGCGGCTATCACCCGGGCCATCTTCGGCCTGGTGGACGAAGCGCAGACGATGCTCGAGGCCAACCGCCAATTGCTCATTGGGCGCCTGGAAGTCGCGGCCGACGGCCCGCACCTGGTGATGCCGATGATCGCCAGTCTGCGTACGCGCTACCCCGGCATCACCGTCAACCTGCGCTTGGGCAATGCCCAGGAAACCCTGGCTGCGTTGCTGTCTGAGCATGCGGATGTGGCGGTGCTGACGGAGGTGGAACCGCGCAACGGCCTGCATCTGCAGCCTTTGAGCGAATCACGGATTTGCGCGCTGGTGCCGGCCAGTCACCCGTGGGCCGCGCTGCCCAAGGGGATCCGCCTGGAGCAACTCAATGAGGTGATCATGGTGCTGCGCGAGCCGAGTTCCATCACCCGGCGTACGTTCGATGACGCTTGCCTGGCTGTCGGTGTACAGCCCAAGGTGCTGCTGGAACTGGACAGCCGCGAGGCGGTGACCGAAGCCGTTGCCGCTGAATTGGGCGTAGGCGTGGTGTCGTCGATGGAGGTCAGCCCGGACCCGCGCGTGCGCGCCGTGCCGATCCAGGGCAACGGGCTGGTTAACCGGCACATGCTCGGTTGCATGGAGCGGCGTCGGTCGTTGCGCTTGATTCAGGCGTTTTTCGAGTTGGCGCCCTGACGGTTTTTTGGTGGAACGTTGCGTTTTTGCGCTATAAACTCTGCCCCCAAAGCGCCGGCCAGTAGACGTTTGGGCGCGATGGACAGAAGAGAGTGAGTCATGGGCGCACAGTGGAAAGTCAAACATAAAGAAGCGGCAGCCAATGCCAAGGGCAAGATCTTCGGCAAGCTGGTGAAAGAAATCACCATCGCCGCCCGCAACGGCGCCGACACCTCCACCAACGCCCACCTGCGTCTGGTGGTGGAACAGGCCAAAAAGGCCTCAATGCCCAAGGAAACCCTGGACCGCGCCATCAAGAAAGGCGCCGGTCTGCTCGGCGAAACCGTGCAATACCACCGCGTTACCTACGAAGGCTTTGCGCCGCACCAAGTGCCGCTGATCGTCGAGTGCGTGACCGACAACATCAACCGCACGGTGGCGGAAATCCGCGTGGCTTTCCGCAAAGGCCAACTGGGCGCTTCCGGTTCCGTGGCCTGGGACTTCAACCACGTCGGCCTGATCGAAGCCTCGCCGGACAGCCCGGACGCCGATCCGGAAATGGCCGCCATTGAAGCTGGCGCCCAGGATTTCGAAGACGGCGAAGAAGAGGGCACCACCTTGTTCATCACCGAGACCACCGACCTCGACGCCGTACAGAAAGCCTTGCCGGAGCAAGGTTTCACCGTGCTGTCAGCCAAGCTGGGCTACCTCTCGAAGAACCCGGTGAGCGGTTTGAGCGATGAGCAGATGGCTGAGGTTGAAGCCTTCCTCGAGGGCTTGGACAACCATGACGACGTGCAGGATATGTTTGTCGGGTTGGCTGGCTGATTTTTAGCAGGATACATGTGATCTAAATGTGGGAGCGGGCTTGCTCGCGAATGCGCAGAGTCAGTCAACATATTGATTGACTGATACACCGCATTCGCGAGCAAGCCCGCTCCCACATTGGTTTAGTGGTGTTGTATAGAACCCAGCATGGTTTCGATTTCGTCGAACCCCGGCCGCGCCAGCACATCTGGCTGACAGCAGCTTTTTTCCAGCCTAACCAACTCATCACTGGCCTGTCCTTCAACCCGCTCCAGCAGTTCCCCCAGCAAAATCCCGAACGCCCGCACTTCAATCCGCTGCAATGCCCTGGTTTCCACGCTATCCGCCGTCGCATGGAACGATGCCGCGCCAAAATCCCCCAGCAAGCAGTCGCCGGCTGCATTCCACAGAATATTGTGGCCATACAGGTCACCGTGGGTGATGCCGTGCCGGTGCAGGTGCGCGGCGACCGAAGCGATGCCCCGTGCCATGCGCAGCGCCACTTCCAGGCTGAAGCGAGTTCCCGATTCATAAATGTCGCGGGTGCACGACGCCAGGCTCGGCAAGGCCGCGAGGTTGCGGTAGCTCGGGTCGATCAGGTCCATGACCAGTGCGGCTTGGTCATCCGGGTGGCCGACCACGCGGCCCTCTACCTTGATCAGGTTGGGGTGCAGCCCGGCAGCGATGCAGGCCTGCATTTCGTGCAGCGGCGAGCCATCGCTGGTGATGGTGCCTTTGTAGAGTTTGACCGCGACGGGCTGGCCTGACGGTTTCCACAGGGCCTTGCGGATAATGCCGGAAGCGCCTTCGCCAAGGACTTCGGCCAGTTCCAGCTCTGGCCAGGGAATGTTCGGCGTAGCGTCATCACCCGCTACGTCCACGGCCATTTCCACAGGGTTGCCGGCATAGGCCAGCCAAGCCAGGCTTGGCAGTGTCAGTAACCATTCCGGCAGTTGGGAGAAGCGGTTGGAGGCGATGCGCAGCAATTCGAGGTTATGGCAGTTGGCCAGGCTTTCAGGCAGGTGCGCCAGTTGGTTGCCGGCCAGCATCAGCTTTTGCAGGAGCGGTCGCTTGCCCAGTTCATCGGGCAACTGGCTGATCCGGTTATCGGTGAGGATCAACCAGCGCAACAACGGCGGCAGCGCGGCGGCAGGCACGTGGCTGATCTGGTTGGCCTTGAAGCCGATCATGCTCAATTTGGCGCATTGGCCAAGGCTTGCCGGCAACTCGGTGAACCGGTTGTCCGAGCAGAACAGCACGCGCAGATGGGGCAGCCGGTGCAGGTCGTCTGGCAGGCTGCTCAGGGCGTTACCGCTGAGGTTGAGGATCTCCAGGGAGTCGGCCAGTTCGAAGATTTCCCGCGGGAATTCGGTCAGCCCGCAGGACAGGTCCAGGCGGGCGATACCGGCCAGTTGGCCGGCCTTGAGTTGGTCGAGGGTATGCATGAACGGGGTGGTCACTCGGCAAAGGGGCATCAATGGCGCTCATGATACCGGGTCGGGTGCCAGTTGCGGGTCAGCCTGTTGCAATTGTCCCAAACGGCTGGCGGTGCGGGCCAGGTCGATGGCCTGGCCGCTCAGGGCAAGGTCTAGGGGCTGCGCGCCGATCAGGATCAGGTGCTTGTCCCGGTCGTAGAGCACGTCCACCAAGTTGATAAAACGTTGCTGTACGGCGATTGGGCAGTCTGCCAGTTGAGGCAGGCCGTCGATGGTCCAGTGATCGTAGTCCTGGCACAGCAGCAGGTAGTCCATTACTGCGGTCAACTGCTCGCAAAGATCGCTGAAGGTGAAGGCGATGGAGCGGCCTGCGCGGTGACGGCAGATCAACGTCCGATTGCCGACGGCCAGGGGCTGTGGTGGGCAGTCGGCAGCGGGAAGACCCAAGGCTTCGCGCTGACGCGCAGTCCCCGGCCAAACGTACTGACCGCTGGTAAAGCGTTGTGTGCTTTGGGCCTGGGGCAGGCTGCGAAAGTCCTGGGGCGAACTGACTTCCAATACCTCCATGCGCGCATCGATCAGGTCGATCACCGGCTTGAAACGCTCGTGGTACAGCGGGTTGGGCAGCAGCCCCTGTGGCGCATAATTGGACGTCACCAGCACCAGCACACCGCGTTGGAACAAGGCTTTGAACAGCCGTGTGATCAGCATCGCGTCGCCGATGTCGTGGACGTGAAACTCGTCGAAACACAACACCCGGCAGTCCGTCAGCAGTTCGTCGAGGGTCACGGCCAGCGCATCGTCTTGCTCACGGTGTGTGAACATGCCGCGATGCAGGCGCGCGAAAAAATCATGGAAATGCACGCGCTGCTTCTCGGTAATCGGCAACGCTTGGAAAAAACCATCCAGCAGCCAGCTTTTGCCGCGCCCAACCGGCCCGTGCAGGTACAGGCTACGGGTGTGCCGGCCGGCGAGCAGGTGCTGAGTTTCTCGGGCCAGGGCAGCAATGGCTCGGGTTTGTCCGGCACTGAGGGTGTAACCCTGTTGCTCGGCTTTTTGCTGGAAGAACGCGGGGATAGGTGAGGCGTCGAGGGCGTCGGTTTTCTTGCCGAGCAGGCGACGGATCAGGGAAAGCGCGGCCAATGCGAGTCACTCTGTATTTCAGTGGTCGCTCACTTTAGGGCGACTGCTGCGTTTTGACCAATAGAGAAGGGCGTTGCGTGCTATCTCGAAAAGGCATGTCACGCTTGCAAGCCTGCCCCGACTGGCAGTTTCTCGTTGAGTGACTAACCTTCTACACAGCAGTCACCCCTGTACAAGGATTTGGGGCAGTGAAGGGACGAGCAGTATTGGCAGTCATGGGCGCGATGCTCTGCAGCACGGCTTTCGGGGCGCAACTCCAGGTGGAGGTGCGTATAGACGTGCGGCGGGGCTGCCAGTTGGTGGGCACCACCCGCAGTGCTGGCATCGAGCAGCTTGGCGTATTGGATTTCGGCAGCGGCGCGCGTCTGGATGACCCGGCCGGGCCCCTGAGTGCGGCACTGATCAGTCAGCGCCAGCCACGGCTGGAATGCAACCCGGACACACCGTATCAGGTGCGTGTGGATGGCGGCCTGCATGGCGGCACCGGTGAAGTGCGTTACCTCAGCGCTACCCCTTTGATCAAACCTATTCCCTATCGAATTTATGCCGACGCCGCGCGGCGCGTGCCGTTGCCGGTGGATGTGCCGATCAGTGGTCGCGTGCCGGACGCAGGCTTCGTCGACCTGCCGCTGTATGGCCGCATCGAGCCGCTCAAGGACATCCCCGCCGTCGGCCGCTACACCGACCTGCTCAAGGTTACTGTCACATGGTAAGCCGCTATCTGGCCGTGATGGCCATGGGAGGCCTGCTGGTGCTGGCGGATGACGTGCAGGCGGCTGTCGCCACCGGGTTTATCCAGGCGCGACTGGTGATCACCGCCAGTTGCGAAGTGAGCAAAGGCGTCGAGAGCGCGCCGGTCAACCCCACGGGCGGTACGGCGATGCTCGACTTCGGCAGCCAGGGACCGACTTGGAACAACACGCTGGGCGCAGCGGTCTCCGACGGCGACAAGGCGCCGCTGGCGGTGTCGTGCAACCCCTCTGTCTCAAGCTTCACCGTGACTATCGACGGCGGTACCAACGGCGATGGCACTACGCGGCGCCTGAGCAATGGGCGTCAGATGATTCCGTATCGGCTGTCCGCCGATCCACAGGGCCGCAGCACCTACAGCATCGGCCAGCAACGCAATTTTGTCGTGGCCAAGGGCACCCAGATACCGATCCCGGTGTTTGGCTCCGTGGTGGCAAATACCAGTGCCTTACCGGCAGGGATCTACACCGACACGTTGACGGTGACACTGGACTGGTAACTCAAGAGGATGAACACCATGCATGTACTTGTTTCGCGTTTAGGCGCTTGCGCGCTGGGGCTGGCAATGGCCTCCAACCTCAATGCGGCAACCACGGTCACCGGCCAGATCACATCGAGCCTGATATTGATCGCCAGTTGCCAGGTCAACGGTTCCGGTGCGGCGACCGGGCTGAACTTCGGTAGCTTGAACTTCGGCACCACCAACAGCCTGTTCACCAACGCCGATGCCCAGTTGCTTGGCGGCACCGGCACCGGCGGGGCGCTGTCGATCCTGTGTTCCAGCGGCACCACGCCAGCGGTCAAGGTGCGTGCCGGTGCCCATGACGGTGCGTCCCCGGGTGGCAGTCGTGCGTTGGCCGACGGTGCAGGCAACTTCGTGCCCTACGACTTCTACACTGACAGCGGCCACTCCGCGCTGTTGGCGATTGACGGCGTGATCACGCTCGCCACCAGTACCGGCGTGGCGCAAACCGTCAATCTCTACGGTCGGGCGGTGGGCAAGGCGGGTCTGCCAGCCGGCACTTACACCGACACCGTGGCCGTGGAACTGACGTTCTAACGATGTGGCTCAGAGTGTTGCTGGCCTGTGGGCTGGCGGTGCCGCTGCCGTTGCCGGCGGTGACCAGCCAGAGCTTCCAGGTGAGCGCGACTATCACGCCGGGTTGTCTGATTGTGGGCGGGGGCTCCAATTACGGCGCGTTGACCTACGGCAGTTACTCGGCCCTGGCCACCAGTACGGTCACGGCGGCGTTGACCGGGGGTGTCACCTTGCAATGCACGCCGGGGGTGACATTGAGCATGAGCGTCGACGGCGGCCTGCACAGCAGCACCGGGCGCAATCTGCAGCTCAACAGCGGCAGCGCGCGGGTGGCTTACCAGTTGTTTCGGGATGCGGCGTTCAGCCAGAGCCTGGGGATCGGCCAGAGCGTCAATGTGGCGTACAGCGATGCGAACAACATCAGCCTGCCGATCTACGGGCGGGTGCAATTGCCGGGCAATCAGCCTGGGGGGACATACAGCGACACGCTGCAGGTGCAGCTGACGTGGTAAGGCAATCGGTATAAGGAGTGGGGTTATGCGTTCACCTTCCCGGCGGCTGTGGGCCGCGGGTATTGCCTTGAGTGCGGTGTGCACGGCGGGGTTCGTACAGGCAGCCAGTTCGGTGCTGATCTGGCCCATCGACCCGGTGCTGGAGGCCGATCAACAGGCCAGTGCGTTGTGGTTGGAAAACCGTGGAAGCGAAACCGCGAGCCTGCAGATTCGTGTATTTGCCTGGAGCCAGAGCGGCTTTGACGAGCAATACCAGAACCAGCGCGATGTGATCGGCAGCCCGCCGGTTGCGCGAATCGAGCCTGGGCAGAAACAACTGGTACGCCTGACCCGCACCCGCGAAGTCCCGCCGGGACAAGAGTTGGCCTACCGCATCATCATCGATGAAATCCCTTCGCCCTTGCAGGTGCCGACACCGCCGGAGGGCAAGAACACTGCGGCGGCGATTCGCTTCCAGATGCGTTACTCGGTGCCGCTGTTTGCCTATGGCGCCGGCCTGTGGAGCAAGGAAGACAGCACACGCCAGCGCGACCCCAAGGGAGCAGGCAAGCCAGACTTGAGCTGGCACAAGGTTACGGTGGCGGGGCGCAACTACATCGAGGTGCGTAACCAGGGCGCCGTGCATGCGCGCCTCACCGATGCCTCATTCAAACAGGGCGGCCAGACCAAACCCCTGGTGGATGGCCTGTTGGGCTACGTGCTACCGGGCGCGACCATGCGTTGGCCAGTGCCGGATACGCTGTCGGCTGATCAGCCCCTGCAAGTCAGGGTCAACGGTGCGCAACAGTTGGAGAACCTGGCGCCGAAGCGGTAACCGAGTGTAGCGGGGCGGGACGCTCCGGGATTTAAACGGATGGAGATGTCCATTGAAGGACACAACGCCATGTGTGAGTCGTGGTCGGGCTCGTCGTCTATGGCCGTCGGTGGCAGTGGTAAGCGGGCTATGGGCCGCCATGGTTGCGCCCCAGGGCGTGGCTGGCGACCTGCCACCGCCGCCGAGCAGTATGGAGGCTGTCGCCGATGCACAGTTGTTTCTGGAGCTGGTGGTCAACCAGATGGACACCGGTCGCGTCATCGCGGTCGATCAACGTGCCGGGCAGCTCTTTGTCCCCGCCAGCGCGTTGCAGGATGTGGGCATGAAACTACCCGGTGACCTGAGTGGCAGCGTGGCGTTGGACACCATCCCAGGCCTGCACAGTGACTACGACAGCAATGGTCAACGCCTGCTGCTGGATGTGCCGCCTGCCTGGCTGAAGGAACAGTTCATCGGCAACCGCAACACCTACCCGCGCACCCAGGCGATGAGCAGTTTCGGCGCCTTGCTCAACTATGACCTGTACTTCAACGATACCGACGAAGGCGGCAGCTACCTCGCCGCCTGGAACGAAGTGCGGCTGTTCGATACCTGGGGCACCTTGTCCAATACCGGGCAATACCGCCAGACCCTGGCCGATGGCGTCAGCAGCAGTACCTTCAACAACGGCTACCGGCGCTATGACACTACCTGGCGTTTCTCCGATGACGAACGACTGCTGACATACGAGGCCGGTGACGTGATCAGCGGCGCCTTGCCCTGGAGCAGCTCGGTGCGTCTGGGTGGGGTGCAGTTTTCACGGGACTTCGCCGTGCGCCCGGACCTGGTGACCTACCCCTTGCCGCAATTTGCCGGTGAGGCCGCGGTGCCGTCGTCGGTGGACCTGTTTATCAACGGCTACAAATCCGACAGCGCGTTGCTGCAACCAGGGCCTTACACCCTGACCAACGTGCCATTTATCAATGGTGCCGGTGAGGCGGTGGTGGTGACCACCGACGCGCTGGGTCGCCAGGTGTCGACCACGGTGCCGTTTTATGTGACGAGTTCGCTGCTGCAAAAAGGCCTGACGGATTTCTCGGTGGCCGCCGGTTCCTTGCGCCGGGAATACACCTTGAAGGATTTCGCCTACGGGCCTGGCGTTGCCAGCGGCACCTTTCGTTATGGTTATTCCGACAACCTGACTCTGGAAAGCCACGCCGAAGCCTCCAGTGACCTGACCCTCGGCGGCCTGGGTGGCAACCTGCGGCTGGGCAACTTCGGCGTGCTCAACACTGCCGTCAGCCAAAGCCAGTTCGAAGGGCGCAGCGGCCAGCAACTGAGCCTGGGGTATTCATACAACAGCACGCGCTACAGCCTGTCGTACCAGCGGGTCGAACGGCGCGACGAGTACGCCGACCTGACTCTGGTCGACACCCCCTATGCCAGCCTCAGCAAACGCAGCGAGCAAGTGACCTTGAGCCTCAACCTTGAGCGCTTCGGCAGCCTGGGCGTAGGTTACTTCGACGTGCAGGCAGCGGACGATTCGCGCACGCGCTTGCTCAACCTGAGCTGGAGCAAACCCCTGTGGCACAACACCAGTTTCTACCTGTCGGCCAACCGTGAGATCGGCGACAGTAACTGGGCGATGCAGGCGCAGTTGGTTATCCCGTTCGACCTCAACGGCAGCCTGGCCGTGAGCACCGAGCGCAGCAAGGATGGCGCCAGTCGCCAGCGCCTCAATTACAGCAGCGCGGTGCCGAGCGAGGGCGGGGTGGGCTACAACCTCGGTTATGCTCAGGGCGATGGCGCGGCGTACCGGCAGGCTGACCTGACCTGGCGCTTGCAGTCGGTGCAGTTGCAGGCCGGCGTGTACGGCAGCAGTGACGCCGAGACGCGTTGGGCGGATGCCAGTGGCTCGCTGGTGTGGATGGGCGGCGATATGTTTGCCGCCAACCGTATCAATGATGCGTTTGTGGTGGTGAGTACTCAGGGCTTCGCCGGGATTCCGGTGCGCTATGAAAACCAACTGGTGGGTGAAACCGACCGTAATGGCCACTTGCTGGTGCCATGGAGCAGTGCGTACTACCGCGGCAAGTACGAAATCGATCCGCTGAACCTGCCGCTCAACGTGCAGAGCCCGAATGTGGAGCAGCGTGTGTCGGTGCGCCGTGGCAGTGGCTACCTGCTGGAGTTCCCGCTGCGCCGGGTGCTCGCGGCCAGCGTCACCCTGGTGGACACCGAGCATCAGGAACTGCCCCTGGGCAGCCTGGTGCTGCACGAGCAGAGCAACCAGCAGGCGGTGGTCGGCTGGGATGGCCTGGTGTACCTGGAAAACCTCTCGGCGCATAACACCTTGCAGGTCACGTTGGGTGAAGGGCGTACGTGCCAGGCGCGGTTCGAGATGGACGAGCAGCAACAAGGCGTGCCGCTGATCGGGCCGTTGGTGTGCCAATGAGGGGGCTGGGGTGGCTGTCTGTCGTAGGCGTAGTGTTCTCGGGCCAGGCCATGGCAGCGTGTTCGGTGGTGACCACGCTGCCGGCGAGCTTCGGGTCGATCAGCTCGATGACGGTACGCACGGCGGCGCAGGCCACGTCGACAGCCAACTCAGGGTTGAGCTGCACCTCGGCATTGATCTCGCTGCTGGTGTCCTCCGACCATTTCTACGCGACGATCACCTCCTCCAAGACCGGCATGGTCGGGCCTACCGGTGACGTCATCGGCTATACGATCTACGCCAACAACAGCACCAGCTTTCCGATAACCCGTGGGGCGCAATTCGATTTTGGCGGGGCGGGGGGCATTGCCCAGAGCATCGGGTTGATCGCGGGGCCTGGCTCGAAAACCGTGCCGCTGTACGTGAGCAGCATCACCGGCAGCAACGTCGCCGCTGGCTTGTACACCGAGACCTTGAACATTGCCTGGAACTGGAACTACTGCTCGGGGATTGGCATTGGCGGTGTCTGCCTGGGCCGTGACATCGGCAGTGGTACCGCCGCTTTGACGGTGAGCATGACCGTCACCAATGACTGCCAGATCACCGCGCCCAATATCAGTTTCGGCAGCGCCCCGGTGATCAGTGGTTTCACCACGGTGACCGGGCAGGCGAGCATTTCCTGCACCAAGGGCAGTGCGTACAGCGTAGGGTTGAGCGACGGCCAGAATTCCGTCAGCGCGGGCGGGCGGCGGCGGATGATCTCAGGCAGCAACTACCTGGCCTACGACATCTTCAAAAGCGCCGGCACCACCCGTTGGGGCAGTGTGGGCGCGGCGCGTCGCGACAGCTCCACCGCCGAGGTCAACCCCGGCAATGGCCTGGGCACCGGCAGCCAGGTGTTCAACTACAACGCCAGGATCTATAGCGATCAAACCACTCCGCCGGCCGGCACCTACCTCGACAACGTGGTACTCGACGTGGGCTTCTAGAACTTCAGCATCGCCGGAGTGGGCTGGTCTGCCGGGCTGACCACCGCATAGTTGTAGCCGGCACCGGACCAATATTGGGCCTGCAAACCATCGGCACTGCGGCTGCCACGGGGCAGGAAACCGTTCTCCGGTCCCGGTGGGCGGATATAGAAACTGATGCGCCGGCCTTGCGGGTCCTCATATAGCACCATGGCCGCGGCGCCTTGCTCGGTGGTGAGCAGGCGCCCGCTGACCGGTGTGAACCCGGAAGCACTCAGGTCCGGCAGGCGGTGTGCCTGGTTGAAGTAGCGGTCGAGCCAGGCCTGCATCGTGCCACTGCCTTGCACTTTGTAGTCGGCGGGCATGATGCTGTCCTGGGCGAATAAGCGGAACGCCTGCATCGCATCGGCCATGGGCAGTTGGGCGGGCTGGGTGGCTTCACGGGCGTGCCAGCCACCGATACCGCCGAGGCTGATAGCGATCAGCAGCACGGCGGCCGTAGCAAAATGGCGCCGTGATTGACGCTTGATGCGCTGACGGATCAGCGCCGGGTCCAGGTCCGGGTTGGCCGGCTGTTGCAGGGCACCGCCCAGCGCGGCACGCAGCAACTGCGCGTCGTGTTGCCAGGCGTGGACCTGGGCGGCGACATCCGGGTGGGCGGCCAAGTAGGTTTCAAGCATGCGGCGATCACTCTCCAGCAGTTGGTGATCGACGTAGGCATGCAAATCGCGTTCGCTGGGGGGCAGGCTGATCATTTGAGTATCCGCAGGGAAGGGCTGGCAATTTCGCCATCACTGAGTTGACGCAAGGCTTGGCGCGCCCGTGACAGGCGCGACATCACGGTGCCGATGGGCACCTCAAGAATCTCGGCGATTTCCTTGTAGCTCAGGCCTTCGACCGAAACCCACAACAGCAGCGCGCGCTGCTCGGTGTTGAGTTGGTCGAAGGCTTGCAGGGTCGCTTGGGCGATCACCGTACGTTCCACCGACGGCTGCGCATCGTCGCGTCCGGTGAAGAATTCCAGCATGCGCGCATAGCGCCGGGTGCGACGGTGGGCATCGAGGAACTGCCGGTAGAGGATCGAAAACAGCCAGGCGCGCAAGTCGCCTTCAACGCGTTTGTCGGCCCAGCTGATGATCGCCCGCTCCAGGGTCGACTGCACCAGGTCGTCGGCGCTGCTGGCGTTACGGGTCAGGGACACGGCAAAACGCCGCAGCCTGGGGATGAGTTCACGTAACTGTTCGTCGAGTTCATGCATGGGAATCTGGCTGGTCACTACGCTGGGACTAGAGAGACGTGCGGCGTGTACGGTTATTCCCGATCCTTGGAAATAAATCAAAGGCCAGGGAATAGAGCCGATCGACGTTCGTCTTAATGCTCCGACCTTATGTTCACCTCTCATTATGTTCACCCCTAAGGCCTTCGGCCCTGGAGTTCCTTCATGGTAGATCACTCATCACCGCCCCGTCCTCCGCTGAGCACTGCGAGCCTGATCGCGCGCCTGGCAGGTATCGGTGCCGTGGTTGCGGTTGTGGCGGGGGCTTTCGCCTACGTCAATGGCACCCTCGACCCACAGCGCCTGCGTCCTAAAACCCTGGTCAATGCCCTGGAAACCAACAACGGCGTGCACCCTGGCTTCCGGCGTAACCACGCCAAGGGTGTGTGCGTGGCCGGGTATTTCGAGAGCAGTGCCCAAGTTCGTGCCTATTCCAGCGCCCAGGTATTCAGCGAGCCCAGGACGCCGTTGATCGGTCGGTTCGCCTTGCCGAGCGGTAACCCCTACGCGCCGGACAGCAGTGTGCCGATCCGCAGTTTTGCCGTGCAATTCAGCCAGGCCAACGGCCAGCAGTGGCGCACCGGCATGAACAGCATGCCAGTGTTTCCGGTGGGCACGCCCGAGGCGTTCTACCAAATGCTCAAGGCCGGTGCACCGCAGCCTGCCACCGGCAAGCCGGACCCGGCGAGCATGCCGGCATTTTTTGCCGCCCATCCCGAGACTGCGCCGTTCCTGGCGTGGGTCAAGACCGCCAAGCCTTCGGCCAGTTATGCCACCGAAACCTACAACGGTATCAACGCGTTCTTCCTGGTAGGGGCCGATGGCAAGCGCCAGGCCGTGCGTTGGGGCGTGGTGCCGCAGCGTCAGGATGCGGCGGGCGATCTCGCCGCCGCCGGCAGTGATTTCCTGGAGAAGGACCTGGTCCAGCGCCTGGCGATCGGGCCGTTGCGCTGGCAATTGAACATGACCCTGGCCAACCCCGGCGACCCGGTGGACGATGCAAGCAAGGCCTGGACTGGCGAGCATAAAGTCATCAACGCCGGCACCTTGGTGCTGCAAAGCAGCCAGCCGCAGGCTGATGGCGATTGCCGCGATATCAATTTTGATCCACTGATTCTGCCCAGCGGCATCGAAGCCTCCAATGACCCGTTGCTGGCAGCTCGGTCGGCGGCGTACGCCAGTTCGTACCTGCGTCGTGCCGGTGAAGTCAGTCCGTTGCACAACGCCCCTCAGGAGTCGAAACCATGAATGCCCAACCGCGGTTTTTCGCACCCCTGGCGCGCCTGCTGCACTGGCTGATGGCGCTGATGGTCATCGCCATGCTGTTTATCGGCGCGGGCCTGGCGGCTTCTGTTTCGGAGCGCCATGAGTGGTTGATCCACCTGCACAAGCCGTTGGGGATCGCGATCCTGGCCTTGGTGATCGTGCGCTTGGTCGTGCGCTTCGCCACGCGCCAACCGCCGTTGCCTGCCGACTTGCCGCTGTGGCAAGTACTGGCGGCCAAGGCGTCCCATCTGGTGTTGTATGCGCTGATGCTGGTGTTGCCGCTGCTGGGCTGGGCGATGATTTCGGCGGCGGGCGACCCGGTGATGCTCAGCAGTTCGGTGCAGTTGCCGGCGCTGGTGGGGGCGAATGCGCCGTTGTTCGCGGTGCTGCGCAGGGCCCATGGATTTCTGGCGTACCTGCTGTTCCTGACGGTGCTGTTGCACTTGGCGGCGGCGCTGTTCCATGGGTTCATCCGCCGCGATGGTGTGTTGCAAAGCATGACTGGCAGTAAACGCTGAGTGTGTAGGAGCCGGCATGCCGGCTCCTTGGGGTTAGCGTAGGGCCGTCACGATATCGGCGACCGTGCTCAATACGTCCTTGCCCAGTTGCTTGGAGCGTTCACCGGACCAGCCGGTTGTAACGTTGGGGGCGTCGTCGTTGTCCTTGAAGGGCATCTCCAGGGTCAGTGACAGGCAGTCGTATTGCTGGCCTACCGCGTTGCACGCCAGGGTCATATTGGCCTCGCCGGGCAGGTCGCGGGTGTAGCCGTAGGTGGTCTGGAAGTCGCGGGTCAGGCCGCTCAAGTGGCTGCGGAAGTGTTTTTCCAGCCTCTCGATGCGTGGGGTGTAGCCGGGATTGCCTTCGCAGCCGGCGGTAAAGACGTAGGGGATTTCTTCGTCGCCATGGATATCGAGGAACAGGTCGACGCCGTATTTTTCCATCTGTTGTTGCACGAACAACACTTCTGGGCTGATCGCTTGGCTGGCGCTCTGCCATGCGCGGTTGAGGTCCTGGCCCATGGCGTTGGTGCGCAGATGGCCGTGGAACGCGCCGTCCGGGTTCATGTTGGGCACCAGGTACAGGTCGGCGACTTTCAGCAGGTTTTTCAACTCGTCATCACCGTCCTGTTGCAGGCGTTCGATGATGCCTTCCATAAACCATTCGGCCATGTGTTCGCCAGGATGCTGTTGGGCGATGATCCAGACCTTGCGTCGACCGGCGCCGCCTTTGCCGCGACGCAGCAGTTGGATATCACGGCCTTCGACACTTTTACCGGTGGCCAGCAGTTGGGTACCGGCGCGGTTCAAGGCTTGCTCGATCAGCCAGTCGTGACGCTCACGGCTGTAGGGTTCGAAATAGGCGATCCAGGCGTGCCTCTCACGGGTCTCAAGGCTGATATGCAGGATTTCCCCATCAAAGCGCGAGGGCACCCGAAACCAGTTGATATGGTCGTATGACGCCACGGCGTTGTAGCCGCTCCACGCGTGTGGGTAGGAAGACTTACCCGCGTTACTCAGGCGAAAAGTGTGGGTGTGGCCCACGTGCATGCCTTCGGCCTTGAAGTGGAACCATTGGAAATGCTGGCTACGGGTGTCGGGTTTGATCGCCAGCAACAACTGGTGGGAATCGTGGGCATCCAGTACCTGGATATTGCCACTGTCGAAGTCGGTGCTGATCTTAATGGAGGTCAAGGCCACGGTCATAGTCTGGTTGCCTGAATATGAGTGTTGTGGCGGCTATATTACACAGGAGTCTGGTAAAGACTGGACGCAAAATTATTGCACGGGGGAGGGGGCGTCATCCTTGACGCCGCAGCAGCTTAGAATCTATGAGATTGATTCTCAAGCGCTATTTCGCAAAGGTTTGGACTAGAGCGTTCGACTGGCTTTCTTTTGACGATGGTCTTTTGCTACCATGCGCGCCATCGAGCAACACACAGTCTTCATTAGCCTGAAGCCATGCCAGGGAAACTGGCAAAAAAAAGACCCGGCCAAAGAGCCGGGTCAAAAACCGTGATTAGCCTGATGAGGAGATATTCCAAGAGTCCGACCTAAGGTCCCTTGGTCTATCGACTGATCTCGCGATCAGCTAGGTCCAATAATAATCATTATCATTTGCAAGTCAAATGTTTTTATCCGTGAGATAGAAATATTTTTCTTCTGCGCCTGTTATCCGTTCGCTCGAGCCGCTGGCGCCTGCAACGACCGCTCCACCATCGCCTTCGCCATATCAATCAAGTACACCACCGAAAACGCCAGGTCGCGATGGTTGCCCTGGTGGCTGCTCGCAGATTCATAGGCCGTGGCTGCGGCACTGCGCAACAGGTCCGAGGCGTGCACCAGGGCTTCCTCCTGGCTGATGCCTGGTTTGATGGCGAACAGGGCGTCGTCAGGGGCTGTCGTCGACATATCTTCTTTCAAGTAAAAGTCCAATGCGCGCCGGACGGCACCGCTGCTACGCAGGTCGTGGTCTTCAGGGGTTTCGGGTAGGGGATACGGGCTGGTCGTCATAAGGGGCGGTACTCTGTCGTGGGTGTCAAAAACCTTATGTCCGATGATAGTACGTATCGTATTCATGTCGTTTTATGGATTACTACAAACTGTTTATTGCCCTGAAAACTGCGTGACGTATTGTCAGCGCCCATGGATAACTGGATAGCGTTGGTCAAGGCCAACATGGAAGACCGCAAGGTCACGCAGGGTGAATTGGCTGAGCGCCTGGGCATGTCTCAAGGCGGCGTGGGGCATTGGCTCAATAAACGCCGTGCGCCTAGCGTCGTGGATATGAACCGGGTGTTGGCGGCGTTGGGGTTGGGGTATCTGGAAGTCGCGCTGGACATTCGCGAGCGGGCCGAGGAAGTCCCTGTGCAGAAGCACTACACCCCGTATTTCCGCTACCCGGTCAGCGATTGGAGCGGGCTGTGCGAGGTCCGTGAAGAGCGTGCGGCCTATGGCGCTGCCCGCTTTGAACTTACCGATTACCATGCCCAGGGCGAAGCGTTCTGGCTGCCGGTCAGCGGCGACGCTATGACCGCGCCCAGCGGACTGAGCATCAGCGCGGGCATGCTGATCCTGGTCGACCCGGCCATTCAGGCCGAGCCTGGCAAGCTGGTGGTCGCCCAATGGGCCGCGAGCCCCCAGGCGACCTTCCGCCAATTGCTGGAAGAAAGCGGCCAGCTCTACCTGGTGCCGCTCAATCCCACCTACCCAAAGCAGCTATTCACTGATGACTGCCACATCCTGGGCGTCGTTGTGCAAGCCACGGCAAAGTTCTAGCCGGCCGGTTCGAGTTCCACCAACGCGCAACCTTCTGCGACCATTTCACCTTCCTGGCAGAACAGCGCCTTGATCACCCCGGCTTGAGGCGCGCGGATGCTGTGTTCCATCTTCATGGCCTCCAGCACCACCAGTTGCGTGCCGGCCTCAACGTTTTGGCCGACCTCCACCAGCACCCGCACGATACTGCCGTTCATCGGCGCCGTCAGGCCGCCTTGATGGGACTGGTTGGCCTCAACCGCCGCAATCGGGTCGAACACTGTCACGCCCTGCATCTCGCCGTCCCAGCGCAAAAACACGCAGATGCCGCTGCGAACTGCCAGATGGCTGCGACGCACGCTTTGTTGCTCGATCAGCAACTGTTCGCCTTGCAAGTTCGGCGCATCCGCGGCCAGCGTGACTAACCGATCCTGGCCATTGCAGCTCAGATGCAGCGAAACTTCGGCAGGCAACCCGGCACGAAACCCTCGCGTCTCCCCCCAAGGTCCATCACCCTTCGGCAAGCTCTGAATGAAGGCCGCGCCCGCCGCTTGCCAGAATTCATCACTCAATTCCCCAGGCGCCGGCAGCAACTGTTCCTGATAGCGCGGAATGAACCCGGTATCCAACTCGGCTGCCGCAAATGCCGAGTGTCCGATAATCCGCCGTAAGAAGCCCAGGTTGGTCTTGAGCCCGCCGATGGCAAACTCCTCCAGCATGGCCAACAATCGCAATCGCGCCTGTTCACGGTCTTCACCCCAGGCAATCAGCTTGCCGAGCATGGGATCGTAGAACGGCGACACGCTGTCGCCTTGCTCCACACCGCTGTCCACGCGGCGCCCAGGGCCCGGTGCGGATTCGCGGTACAGCGCCAGGTGACCGGTGGCAGGCAGGAAGTCATTGGCCGGGTCTTCGGCATACAGCCGCACTTCGATCGCATGGCCGACCAGCGGCACCTGCTCCTGGGTGATCGGCAACGCCTCGCCCTGGGCGACACGGATTTGCCAGGCCACCAAGTCCAGGCCGGTGATCGCCTCGGTCACCGGGTGCTCCACTTGCAGCCGAGTGTTCATCTCCATGAAGAAGAACTCACCGCGTGCGTCCAGCAAGAACTCCACGGTGCCTGCGCCGACATAGCCGATGGCCTGGGCGGCGCGCACGGCGGCTTCGCCCATGGCCTTGCGCTGTTCAACACTCAGTCCCGGTGCTGGCGCCTCTTCGACGACCTTCTGGTGACGACGCTGGATCGAGCAGTCACGTTCATTGAGGTACAGGCAATGTCCATGCTGATCGGCAAACACCTGGATCTCCACATGGCGTGGCTTGAGCAGGTACTTTTCCACCAACATCTGCCCATTGCCGAAGGACGACAGTGCCTCGCGCTGTGCCGAGGCCAGGGCTTCGGCCAACTGGCTGACATCCTCGACCACCTTCATGCCCTTGCCGCCTCCACCCGCCGTAGCCTTGAGCAGCACGGGATAGCCGATGCGCTCGCAGGCTGCGCGGAAGGTCTCCAGGTCCTGGGCTTCGCCGTGGTAACCCGGTACCAAGGGGACCCCGGCGGTTTCCATCAAGGCCTTGGCGGCCGACTTGCTGCCCATGGCATCGATGGCCGAGGCGGGCGGGCCGAGAAAGATCAATCCGGCCGCTTCAATCGCGCGGGCAAAACCTGCGTTCTCCGACAAAAAACCGTAACCCGGATGGATCGCCTGGGCACCGCTGGCCTGGGCTGCAGCGATCAGTTTGTCGATTTGCAGGTAGCTGTCAGTGGCCTTGCTGCCGCCCAGGTCGACGCGGATATCCGCCTCACGGCTGTGGCGCGCATCGCGGTCAGTGGCGCTGTGCACCGCCACGGTGGTCAGGCCCATGGCCTTGGCGGTGCGCATCACTCGGCAAGCAATCTCGCCACGGTTGGCCACCAGTAGGGTCGTCAACATGCTCATGAACGCGGCTCCTGCGATTGCCAGCTGGGTGGACGTTTTTGCAGGAAGGCGCGCAGGCCTTCCTGGCCTTCGGCGCTGACACGGATGCGCGCAATGGCGTTTTCGCAATAGCGGCGCAGGGCCGGGGTGAGGGCACCGTGGCCCACTTCGCGCAGCAAGTCCTTGCTGGCGCGCATGGCCGCCGGGCTGTTTTGCAGGAGGTTGGCAATCCACTGTTCGACCTGTTGATCCAACTCGCTGATCGGATAGCTTTCCGCCAACAAACCGATCTCCCGTGCCCGTTGGCCACCAAAGCGCTCAGCGGTCAACGCATAGCGCCGTGCTGCACGCTCGCCGATGGCTTGCACCACGAACGGACTGATCACCGCCGGCGCCAGGCCAATGCGCACTTCCGACAGGCAGAACTGCGCATCGTCCGCACCAATCGCCATGTCACAGCAACTGATCAGCCCCAGCGCACCGCCGTAGGCCGCGCCTTGCACCACCGCCAGGGTCGGGATTTTCAACTTGGCCAGGTTGTACATCAACTCGGCCAACTCACGGGCATCGTCCAGATTGGTGTGGTAATCCAGCTCGGCCGATTGCTGCATCCAGGCCAGGTCGGCCCCGGCGCTGAAATGCTTGCCGCGCCCGCGCAGCACCAGAAAGCGCAGGGATGGATCACCCTGTACGTGGTCGAGGGCGATGATCAGTTCGCGGATCATCTCTGCGTTGAACGCGTTGTTCTTGGCTTCACGACTGAGCCACAGCGTGGCAAAGCCACGGCGGTCGGTGATCAGTTCGAGGGTGTTGAAGTCGCTCATGGGATACAGCTCCATTTACATGCGGAACACGCCGAAGCGGCTCGGCTCGATGGGGGCATTCAGCGAAGCGGACAAGGCCAGGGCCAGCACGTCACGGGTCTGCAACGGGTCAATCACACCGTCGTCCCACAGGCGCGCGCTGGAGTAGTAGGGGTGGCCCTGGGTTTCGTACTGGTCGAGGATCGGCTGCTTGATGGCGGACTCTTCTTCGACGCTGAACCCCACGCCGGCGCGTTCAGCCTGCTCGCGCTTGACCTGCACCAGCACGCCGGCCGCCTGTTCGGCGCCCATCACGCCGATGCGTGCATTCGGCCACATCCACAGGAAGCGCGGGTCATAGGCGCGGCCGCACATGCCATAGTTACCGGCGCCAAAGCTGCCGCCGATGATCACCGTGAACTTCGGTACCTTGGCGCAGGCCACTGCGGTGACCAGCTTGGCACCGTGCTTGGCGATGCCACCGGCTTCGTATTTCTGGCCGACCATGAACCCGGTGATGTTCTGCAGGAACAGCAGCGGAATGCCACGCTGGCAGGCCAGTTCGATAAAGTGCGCGCCTTTTTGCGCGGCCTCGGCAAACAGAATCCCGTTGTTGGCCAGGACCGCAATCGGGTAGCCATGCAGGTGTGCAAAGCCGCACACCAGCGTGGTCCCGAACAACGTCTTGAACTCATCGAACACTGAACCGTCCACCAGCCGTGCGATCACTTCACGCACATCAAAGGGCTGCTTGGCATCGGCCGGGATCACGCCATACAGCTCCTCACTGCTGTACAACGGCGCCACGGGCGGGCGTTGCAGCAACTTGCCCTGTTTGCGCCAATTGAGGTTGGCCACGCTGCGCCGGGCCAGTGCCAGCGCGTGTTCGTCGCTGTCGGCATAGTGGTCGGCCACGCCAGAGATCTTGCAGTGCACATCGGCACCGCCGAGGTCTTCGGCGCTGACCACTTCACCCGTCGCGGCTTTCACCAGCGGCGGGCCGGCAAGGAAGATGGTGGCCTGGTTGCGCACCATGATCGCTTCGTCGGCCATGGCCGGCACATAGGCGCCACCGGCGGTACACGAGCCCATTACCACTGCGATCTGCGGGATACCTCGGGCGCTCATGTTGGCCTGGTTGAAGAAGATCCGCCCGAAGTGTTCGCGGTCGGGGAACACTTCATCCTGACGCGGCAAGTTGGCGCCGCCGGAGTCCACCAGGTAGATGCACGGCAGGCGGTTCTGCTCGGCGATCGTCTGGGCGCGCAGGTGTTTTTTCACGGTGAGCGGGTAGTAGGAGCCGCCTTTCACCGTCGCGTCGTTGGCGACGATCATGCATTCGACGCCTTCCACCCGGCCGATCCCGGCAATCACCCCGGCGGCAGGCACGTCTTCGCCATACACCTGATGGGCGGCCAGTTGGCTGAGTTCAAGGAACGGCGAGCCGGGGTCGAGCAAACGGTTGATGCGCTCGCGGGGCAACAGTTTGCCGCGTGAGGTGTGCCGCTCCTGGGCCTTGGCGCCGCCGCCTTGCTGCACGTGAGCGAGCAGGCTGTGCAGCGCGTCGACCTGTTGGCGCATCGCCGCGCTGTTGGCGGCGAACTCCGCCGAACGTGGGTTGAGTTGGGTATGCAAGGTAGCCATGGTGCGCTCCTTCAGCGGGTTTCGTTGAAGAGTTCGCGACCGATCAGCATCCGGCGGATCTCACTGGTGCCGGCGCCGATTTCATACAGCTTGGCGTCCCGCAGCAGCCGACCGGCAGGGAATTCATTGATATAGCCGTTACCGCCCAGGATCTGGATCGCGTCGAGTGCCATCTGCGTGGCGCGTTCGGCGCTGTAAAGGATCACCCCGGCCGCATCCTTGCGCGTGGTTTCGCCACGCTCGCAAGCCTGGGCCACCGCGTACAGATAGGCGCGACTGGCGTTGAGCTGGGTGTACATGTCGGCCACCTTGCCCTGGATCAGCTGGAATTCGCCAATGCTCTGGCCGAACTGCTTGCGGTCGTGGATATAGGGCACGATCAGGTCCATGCAGGCTTGCATGATCCCGGTGGGGCCGCCGGACAGCACCACGCGTTCGTAGTCCAGGCCGCTCATCAGCACTTTCACGCCGCCGTTGAGCACGCCGAGGATGTTTTCTTCGGGTACTTCAACGTCATCGAAAAACAGCTCGCAGGTGTTCGAGCCGCGCATGCCCAGCTTGTCGAACTTGTTGCTGCGGCTGAAGCCTTTCCAGTCACGCTCGACGATGAAGGCGGTGATGCCGTGAGGGCCTTTCTCCAGGTCGGTCTTGGCGTAGATCACGTAGGTGCTGGCGTCGGGGCCATTGGTGATCCAGGTCTTGCTGCCGTTGAGCACATAATGATCGCCGCGTTTGTCGGCGCGCAGTTTCATCGAGACCACATCGGAACCGGCATTCGGCTCGCTCATGGCCAGGGCGCCGACGTGTTCGCCGCTGATGAGTTTGGGAAGGTACTTGAGTTTCTGTGCGTGGTTACCGTTGCGATTGATCTGGTTCACACACAGGTTCGAGTGTGCGCCGTAGGACAACGCCACCGAGGCCGAGCCACGGCTGATCTCTTCCATCGCCACCACGTGGGCCAGGTAACCCAGGCCGGCGCCGCCGTATTCTTCCGGGACGGTGATGCCCAACAGGCCCATGTCGCCGAATTTCTGCCACAGGTCGGCGGGGAACAGGTTGTCACTGTCGATCTGTGCCGCGCGCGGCGCGATTTCCTTGCTCACGAAGGACTGCACCTGGTCGCGCAGCATGTCGATGGTTTCACCGAGGGCGAAGTTCAGGGACGGGTAACTCATGGACAGGCACCTTAATGTGAGCGTTGTTTTTGTGTGGAGGGTGCGCCAGGCGAGGGCGCTCACCTTTACGTTAACGTAAGCTTGCGTTGCGGCGCTGTCAATCGTAGTTTACGTTTACGTCAACCTACAAAAAAGACAACAGGGGTCGTTATGGATCAACCAAACCAGAGCTACAGCCGTGGCTCCCAGGACAAGACCTTGCTGGCCATGACTATTGGCCAAGCCTTTGACCGAACCGTCGCGCAATTCCCCGAGGGTGAGGCCTTGGTGGTGCGTCATCAGCAGCGCCGCTACACCTGGCGGCAATTGGCCGAAGCGGTCGATGTGCACGCCCGTGCGTTTCTCGCTCTGGGCATGCAGACCGGCGATCGTCTGGGCATCTGGGCACCCAATTGCGCCGAGTGGTGCATCAGCCAGATTGCCAGTGCCAAGCTCGGCGTGATCCTGGTGAATATCAACCCGGCCTACCGCAGCAGTGAATTGGACTACGTGCTCAAGCAATCCGGCTGTCAGTGGCTGGTGTGCGCCGGGTCGTTCAAGACGTCCGATTACCATGCGATGTTGCAGGAATTGAAACCCGACCTGCGCGGCATGATCAGCCTCGACCCCAGTCCTCCCCCAGGATTCATGCCTTGGTCGCAGCTATCGGCCCTCGGTGCAGGCGTCCCTCCCGAACAGTTGCACAGCCGCCAGGCCAGCCTGCATTTCGACCAACCCGTGAATATCCAGTACACCTCCGGCACCACCGGCTTCCCCAAGGGCGCCACCCTCAGCCACCACAACATCCTCAATAACGGCTACATGGTCGGCGAAAGCCTGGGCCTGACCGCGCAGGACCGACTGGTGATCCCGGTGCCGCTGTACCACTGCTTTGGCATGGTCATGGGCAACCTGGGTTGCATCACCCACGGCACCACCATGATTTATCCCAATGATGGTTTCGACCCACTGCTGACACTCACTACCGTCGCCGAAGAACGCGCCACCGGTCTGTACGGCGTGCCCACCATGTTCATCGCCATGCTCGATCACCCGCGCCTAGGTGAGTTCGACCTGTCCACCTTGCGCACCGGCATCATGGCCGGCGCCACATGCCCTATCGAAGTCATGCGCCGCGTGATCAGCGAGATGCACATGAGTGAAGTGCAAATTGCCTATGGCATGACGGAAACCAGCCCGGTGTCCTTGCAGACCGGCGCGGATGACGATCTGGAGCGCCGCGTGACCACGGTTGGCCGCACTCAGCCGCAACTTGAAAACAAGATCATCGACGCCGACGGCAACACCGTTGTGCGCGGCGAGATCGGCGAACTTTGTACCCGTGGCTACAGTGTGATGCTCGGCTACTGGAACAACCCCGACGCCACCCGCGAGGCCATCGACGCCGCCGGCTGGATGCACACCGGCGACCTGGCGAGCATGGACGCCCATGGCTACGTGTGCATCGCCGGGCGCAACAAGGACATGATCATTCGTGGCGGCGAGAACGTGTACCCGCGTGAGCTGGAAGAATTTTTCTTCACCCATCCGGCGGTAGCGGATGTGCAGGTCATCGGCATTCCGGATGAGCGCTACGGTGAAGCGATCGTTGCGTGGATCAAGTTCCATCCGGGCCATGTGGCCAGTGAGCTGGAACTCCAGACGTGGTGCAAGGGACGTATCGCGCACTTCAAGACGCCCAAGTACTTCAAGTTCGTGGATGAGTTTCCGATGACGGTGACGGGCAAGGTCCAGAAATTCCGCATGCGCGAGATCAGTATTGGCGATTATGGGCTTCATCGTTTCTGATGGACCGCCAGTCCTGCCAGCTTATTAAGGGGCAGGACTGAAGGTGCTTATATACCTCTCTGTTGGCACTCGAATATCACATATTGACCGTTCATTCGGCCAATTAGAGTTCGCCACATGGCAGACCTTGAACAAAGTGGAAAAAATCCGGTAAACGATACGCGCAGTGTTCATGGCGTCGTTGTGCAGGCGCGCCTGTCATCTTGGTACAGCGCTGCAGCAGTCAAGCGAAAACAAGCGTTACATGAGTGGGAGTTGAATATTCCGCACTGGTATAAAACGCTGACCCCGGACAGACGGAAAGTCTTGGAAGCGGCTCATCAGAGAAGTATGGGTGCGCTTAATATGCTGGATGGGCTTTTAAAGGATTTGAAAGGTGCTATCGAATTCGCCGAACCCTTGCTGCAGGCAGCGATACAACAGAAAACCGGGCGATTCATTGATGTAAAGCGTGTTTTTTTTGCGCGTAAGGAATTCATGGCAGCTGATCGGTCAAAGGTCTTCGGCGTTGAAGCAACAGGATATTGCTACTACACAGGTCTCAGCTTGATAGAGGCGGCCCTGCAGAACTTTTCCGCGAATGAGGCCGTTGAATCAAATGACGACGATTCCAGTCTTATCACGCATTACGACTTTCATCGGCGGCCCGCGCCAACGACGTTCAACGCAGGGGCAGTGCTAAAGCGTAATGACCCTCTCAAGCCTCATGTGTTTGCCGGCTTATGTCGAGACCTGGATTTGGGCAAGCTGTATCTGGCGCATGTAACGTCAATTGTCAAACCGCCGGACAAGCCTGAGGGAGTTTCAGACAACGATGCCGCAAGGGTGCGTAGTCGAATCACGGCTTCAACGAGGCAACAGTTATTATTCGCCGCTGAAGTAGCGCTGGAGCTCGGCACTATAAAGCAAGACGCCTACACGCTATTAAAAGAGCTGGCTTTTTGGAAGGCTGATGTGACGTGGAGAGGCAAGAGTGTACATTTCTCAAACTTGAAAATGCTGCATGTTGAGCTAAAGCAGATCATTGTTATCGGGCCCCTGAGATTCGGGTATGTGCGGGGCGTCAAAGTGTTTCACAGGGAACCTTGTATTGTCTTTATTCCTGGGGATCCTATTTGCGAGTTGAAAGAGTACGCCGATCTTGGCGGTCTTCAGACTGATCTCGTCGAAAGATTGTGCTCGGGCGAGTATCGACGGTTTTTCAGCCAGTGTGTGCCCTACGAGCAACAAACGAATTTTTTTAGTACCGTGAAACTTCACCTTGATCAACTCAATATGTATGCCGAAGACGAAGATTTCGATCCTGCAAAAACAAGCACCGGTACTTGGTCAACAGGTTATGGCATCAGCATGCCTAGGACGTGGGGTGATCATTCTCTGCAAAAAGTCGATTTAATATTGAGCAATGCACGGGCGATGGTGGTATCCACCGCCCGTGCCGATGACAACGCCCGTAACGCATGGTTGATGTCGTTGGCCAGTGTTGCGTTGACCGTGGTGAATGTTGCCTCATTTGTCGTCCCGCAACTGGCGCCGTTGATGCTGCTGATTGGCGCGGTGCAAATGCTCTATGAGATTGCTACGGGCGCAGAGGCTTGGGAAGAGGGCGACATGAAAGAGGCGTGGGCGCACGTTTCGGCCGTAGCCTTTAATGTGACGACGGCAGTTGTAGGCGCCAAGCTGTTGCCGATGATCAAGACCCCGTTTGTCCAGGCACTGGCACACGTCCGTTGTCCTGACGCCAATGTGCGTTTGTATGCGCCTGGGCTGAAACCTTACCTGCGACAGGTAGCACTGCCCGAATCCTTGAAGGCCAATGCAAACGGGTTGTTTGAACACGACGATAATTTATACCTGGCGGAAAACGACGGGCATTACCTGGTGGAGCCGTCTGGCACCGGTAACACCTACCGGATTGTGCATCCGCAAAACCCTTCAGCCTACTCGCCGCAGGTTCGCCTTACGGAGGCTGGGGCTTGGATACATGAACATGAAAATCCGCTGACATGGACCACGCCGCAATTGATGCAGCGGCTGGGGCCAGTGGCGCAGAGACTTGGACAGCAACCCTTAAAGCTTGAGCGCATCTGCCAAATGGCTGCGGTGGATAGCAGCATGTTGCGCAAGATGCATGTAGACCAGGGGCGCGTCCCGGGTCTATTGGCAGACATTCTCAAGCGTTTTGACATCGACGAGACAATCGCGAGTGAAAAAAAACCGGGTGTGAGCGCGTCATTATTGGCGAAAGACCAGGCCGATCTTTTCGCCCAACGTTATGCGGCAACCGAGAGCGAAAGCGGTGCAGCGGTCGGATTGCTCAAACGGTCGTTCGGATCGCTGCCCGATAGTGTGGCGCAAGAGCTGTTGAGCCACGCCAGCAAGGCTGAAGTGCAGATGATCGAGCAGCACCAACGCGTACCGTTGCGTTTGGCAGAGGAGGCCCGCTGCTATCAACAAGAAGTACGCTTGGCGCGGGCTTACGAAGGGCTCTATCGCAAGACCCTGGGCAATGACGATACCCAACGTATGGTTCTGCATAGCGTGAAGACGCTGCCTGGCTGGCCATCTGACCTGCGCATCGAGGTGCTGGAAAAGACCAGCGAAGGAGGTGAGCGCGTTGTCGACTCCATAGGGCCGGAGGGTGTGGCGGCGAAGCGACTTTTGATCAAGTTTGGCCCACAAAATCTTTATGAAGTACGGGATGACAAGTTCGGAGTATTGAACCAGCAGGCCGATATCTATGGAGCTATGCAGGCGGCGGTTTCGCCAGAGGATTTGACGGTGATGAAGTTGACGGCCGGTGACCGTGGCGCGAGCCTGAAACAAGCGCTGCAGCAGAAGCCGCTGATGCCACGTGATCAATTGCGCAAGTTACTGAAAATGCAGCCTGTGAAACCAGGGTACAAACCGCCAATGCGCCTCGCTGATGGACGTTTTGGTTATCCTCTAAGCCCGTTGAGAGGCGCTGGCCGCCGGCCTTTTGTGTGTGAAATGAAAGCGGCAAAGCTCTATCCGTCAAAGTCCATCGAAGCGGTAGAAGAGATGCTGGGCCTCAGGGAGCTTGACGATGCCGGGATGTTGGCAAGACTGGAGCAGCTTGAGCAGGAGTTCAATCAACTTAATGCCGATTTGAAGGACTGGGAGCAGGAGACGGGCGCGGTTGGTTCTGCCAGGGACCGGCGCAGAGTCGCCAATACCCTGAAAGGAGTCTGGCGGCGGACCTCCCCGCAAGCGTTCGCCTCAGATCAAACGCCCATCGGTCACATTCTCGATTTGTCCGACGAGGTTGTCGGAGAGTTACCCCCGATCACCGCCAATATGGACCATGTGGGCAGTTTGGTTTTACCTCGAATGGCGCTGACAGACGCTTCCTTGCCCTTTCTGAGTTCATTCAGGCGCTTGCGCTGGCTGAATATGAGCGATAACCACCTCACCCGGTTGCCGGAGTTTGCTGACGGCGCGGTGACCAAGCTCGACTTGAGTAATAACGCTATCCGACTGACCGAACAGAGCCGTATGCGCCTGGAACGCATGCAGAGTTTGAAGATTCTCAGGCTCTCCGGTAACCGCCAATTGGGGTGGGTGGCCAATCTGCACGGGCTGCGCAATCTTAACCAGATTTACCTGGCGAACACTGGAACCACAACGTTTCCCGCTGGCGCTGAGCAGTTGACCAACCTGGCCATGATCGACCTGCATTCAAATCGAATCACCACTTTGCCTGAGTACGCTTACCAGCATCTGGATCGAATCAACTTGCATGACAATCCGTTTTCGGTAGCGACCCGTGCACGTTTTCGACTTGAACCGTTGGACCAGGCGCAATGGGGCGATCACGTTACGCACGACGAAGCGCGAGAGCTTTGGCTGCACGACTCTCCAGTAACTGAGCGGGCCCGCCGGGGCATGACTTGGGATGAGGTCAAGCTCAACCCTCAGTCGGATGCGTTTTTCACCGTGCTGGCAGACACCACCCGTTGCGCCGAATACGCCTCTGGCGTGACCCGTCCTGCAATGGCGGAGCGGGTCTGGGAGATGCTTGAAGCCGCGAAGGAAAGCCAGGCCATTCGTGAGTCGTTATTCAAGGCCGCTGATGATCGAATCACTTGTGGTGACGGCAGTTCGGTTGAGTTCATGAACCTGGAAAGTGAGCTGTTGGCGGCCAAGGCGCTTGAGATGGCAGGAGAGGGAGATGCGGAAGGCAAGCTTATTGCCACTGGCGAACAGCTATTTCGCCTGAAGCTGGTAGACGTCATCGCTCAGCGGGATGTCGAAGCGCGAGGGCGTGGTTTTACTGAGCAGGTCGAAGTCATTCTTGCCTATCGAACCAGGCTGGCGGACAGGCTTGGATTACCGGTCAAGTCCCGCGGCATGCTGTTTCCTCAGCAAGCTAATGTGAGCCAGGCGGCTATCGATGATGCCTATGCACAAGTGATCGTGGATGAGCGTGTTATCAACAACAAGGTTGATTTTTTTTTGGAGAGGGCGTTTTGGGAGAAACATCTTCGCAGCCACTACTCACGAGAATTCGCGTCGTTGATGGAGCCGGTTATTGAGGAAATAGACGAGAAAAGCGCGGCGTTGGATGAACTTTCAGCATTACAAGACGCTCAGGATAACGCTGCAGATCAAGCGACAAAAGATGCCTGGCAGGCAAAGCATGATGAAGTGGTCGACCGACTGGCGAGCCTGTTGGGCAAGACCAAGGATGAGATACTGGTGGATGGCTCGATGCAAAGTGTTTTTTACAATGACGAAATGAAGCTGCTCGGTGCCGATCGAGCGCGAGAGGAAAGACTTAATCTACAAACCTTGACACGAAGCGTGCTTGGAAAAGTCGACGCGACGCACGGCGCTCAGGTCTGAATTTGATGCGCCCACCAGGGGCGGGTCAACAAGCTTGAACGCATCGCCTGATAAGCATTCCTACAGACAGCACAAAGGGGACCCGAGGGTCCCCTTTAATTTGTCGTTGCGTGCTCTTTTTTATTATTGAGGGGCGGTCTATTGTTGTTTTTGGCAACCGTTACCCTTTACCGCTGTTTTTGGCGACCCCCATCCGGGGTCAAGAGCAAACGTATTTTTTTGAGCGCTGATCTGCTTCTTCGTTAACGATCCAACCAGTGGGTAGCTACCTGAGGTAGTTTTATTTTTCTCTAACCGGTTGCGGGTTTCGGCACGCCGTACCCTGCGAAGCACATCTTCTCCAAAAAAATCTGTTAGCTGCGTCTCTGCCGTGTTGTTTTTGTTATGTCAGAGTCGTTTCGTCTTATTTTTATTAGGTTTGGCGCTTTTTATTCTTGTTATGACATAGAGATAGCAGAAGCCGTGCCAGCTTTTAAAAAACCTTTAAAATCAATGGTTTGATTTTTTTATAGGATTTCGCTTGCAGAAAATACGACAAAAAATGTTCCCGTGTTACTCGATGTGTAGGCGTGCGGTAACACATTGTCACGGCTAAGCTACTCAACCGGCGTTACGCGCCTTGGCCACGCGTGACCCTGTTGGCCGGCCCAGCACGTTGCTGATTTGCTGGCCCGCGCCAATCAATGCCTCCAGATCAACACCCGTCTCGATGCCCAGGCCGTCGAGCAGGTACAGCACATCTTCGGTAGCGACGTTACCGCTGGCGCCCTTGGCGTATGGGCAGCCGCCGAGGCCCGCGATAGAGCTATCGAACACCGTGATCCCTTCCAGCAAACTGGCGTAGATATTCGCGATGGCCTGGCCATAGGTGTCGTGGAAATGCCCGGCCAGCTTGTCCCGTGGCACCTGCGCGGCGACCACCTCGAACAACCGCCGCGTCGCGCCCGCCGTGCCGGTGCCGATGGTGTCGCCGAGGGACACCTCATAGCAGCCCATGGCATACAACTCCCGCGCGACCGCCGCCACTTGCTCCGGCGCGATCTCACCCTCATACGGGCAACCCAGCACACACGACACATAACCCCTCACGCTGATGCCGTGCTGCTTGGCCGACGCCATGATCGGCGCAAAGCGCTGCAGGCTTTCGCTGATGGAGCAGTTGATATTGCGCTGGGAAAACGCCTCGGATGCGGCCGCAAACACCGCCACTTCCTTCACGCCGGCGGCCAGCGCATCCTCGAAACCGCGCAGGTTCGGCGTCAGCGCGCCATAGGTCACGCCGGGTTTGCGCTGGATCTGCGCGAACACCTCGGCGGAACCGGCCATCTGTGGCACCCACTTGGGCGATACAAAACTGCCGACTTCGATGTAGCTCAAGCCAGCAGCGCTGAGGGCGTCCACCAACCGGACCTTGTCCGCCACGCTGATGGGCTGGGCTTCATTCTGCAGGCCGTCGCGCGGGCCGACTTCCACCAGGCGGACGTGTGAAGGGAGGGACATGGTAATTACCTCATGATCAATGGCCGGCCTGGCGCAGGGTGTGGGCCAGGGCCTGGGTGCAGCGCTCTTCGGCGGTGTCCAGTTCCAGCTTCATTTGTTCGATATCCAGCAACTGCTGCTCAAGCTGCTCACGGCGCTCGGCGATTTTCGCCAGCATGCTGTTGAGTTGCACGTGGTTACCGCTGGTGGGGTCGTAGAGCTCGATGAGTTCGCGGCACTCGGCCAGGGAAAAACCGATGCGCTTGCCCCGCAGGATCAGCTTGAGGCTGACCTTGTCCCGGGCCGAGTAGATGCGCTCCTGACCCCGACGTTCCGGGGCCAGCAAGCCTTGTTCTTCGTAGAAGCGAATGGCGCGGGTGGTGATGTCGAGCTCGCGGGCGAGGTCGGAGATGCTGTAGGTGGTGCTCATGGCGATGCCCGAGAAAATGTCTTGGGCGCTAAGCTAATGGCTGGTTGACGTTAACGTCAAGCGAATCACTGTAGGAGCCGGCTTGCCGGCGATGGTCGTCAGCGATGACGCAGCAAGCCCGGACAAGTGCGGTGACTGTACGTTTTTCGCCGGCAAGCCGGCTCCTACAGGGGTGTGACAATCTCACGATTGTTGTTTGTCGAGCTTCTTCTCGTGCGCCGTCACCTGCTGGCACAACTCGATCATTTGCTCGCGCATCCAGCGGTTCGCCGGGTCTTGGTCGGTGCTTTCGTGCCAGTACAGGTGGGTTTCCACCGGCGGCACGTCGTTGACCGGCAGGTTGAACCAATGCAATTCATGGCGGCGCGCGAAGCGCTCGGGCACGGTCATGACCATGTCGGTCTGCTGCAACACCTGCGAGGCCATCAGGTAGTGCTGGGAGCGCAGGGCGATCTTGCGTTGCAGGCCCATCTTGCCCAGCGCCAGGTCCACATGGCCCAGGCCGTTGCGTCGGCTGGAGATATGGATGTGGGTCAGCCCCAGGTAATCATCCAGGCTCAGCTTGTCCTTGCCCGCCAGCGGATGGCCCTTGCGCATGGCGCACACGTAGCGGTCTTCCATCAGCTTGACGTGGCGTACCTGCGGGTCGGTGTTGAGCGGCGCGTCCACGGCAAAGTCCAGGCGCCCAGCAGCCAGTTCCTTGGTGGTTTCGCGGCGCTTGGACAGGAAACTCTCGATGACCACCGTGGGCGCCAGGCGGCGCAGGCGCTGGAACAACAGTGGCAGGATCACCGCCTCGGTGAGGTCGGTCATGCTGATGCGATAAGTCTTGGCCGCCTGTTGCGGGTTGAAGATGCGGCTCTCTTGCACCGACACCCGCAGCAATGACAGCGCATTGCGCACCGGCCCGATGATGTTCTGCGCCATCGGCGTGGGCACCATGCCCTGGGCGGTGCGCACGAACAATGGGTCGTTGAAGGTTTCCCGAAGACGTGCCAGAGCGTTGGACACCGCCGGTTGGGTGATGCCGACAATCTGTCCGGCGCGGGTCAGGTTAGCTTCGGTGTAGATAGCGTCAAAGACGATGAAGAGGTTGAGGTCGACCTTGCTCAGATTCATTTCGTTGCGCTCTTATTGTTAGGTGGCCATACGTCGATCATATATCGGTGATGAATGTTAATACACGCCGAGAATAGGTTAGGTAAATTTTCGTAGCTCATCTAGCATCGACTTCATGACCTAAACAACCTCTCAGAGAAGGGAGCTGCTCATGGATTTCGCCTATTCGCCCAAGGTTCAGGAACTGCGTGAACGCGTCACTGCGTTCATGGACGCTTACGTTTACCCGGCCGAGCCGGTGTTCGAACGCCAGGTCAGCGAAGGCGACCGCTGGCAGCCCACCGCAATCATGGAAGAGCTGAAGGCGAAGGCTAAAGCCGAAGGTTTGTGGAACCTGTTCCTGCCGGAATCCGAGTTGGGCGCCGGCCTCACCAACCTTGAATACGCACCGTTGGCCGAAATCATGGGCCGTTCGCTGTTGGGCCCGGAGCCGTTCAACTGCTCGGCGCCTGACACCGGCAATATGGAAGTGTTGGTGCGCTATGCCAACGAAGAGCAGAAACAACGCTGGCTGGAGCCACTGCTGCGCGGCGAGATCCGTTCTGCATTCGCCATGACCGAACCCGACGTCGCCTCATCCGACGCCACCAACATGGCTGCCCGCGCCGAGCGCCAGGGCGATGAGTGGGTGATCAACGGCAAGAAATGGTGGACCTCCGGCGCCTGCGACCCGCGCTGCAAGATCCTGATCTTCATGGGCCTGAGCAACCCGGACGCGCCGCGTCACCAGCAACACTCGATGATCCTGGTGCCGGTGGACACCCCCGGCGTGAAGATCGTGCGCCCGCTGCCGGTGTTCGGCTACGACGATGCACCCCACGGCCATGCCGAAGTGCTGTTCGACAATGTGCGCGTACCCTACGAAAACGTGTTGCTGGGTGAGGGCCGTGGCTTTGAAATCGCCCAGGGCCGCCTTGGCCCAGGCCGTATCCACCACTGCATGCGTTCCATCGGCATGGCCGAGCGCGCGCTGGAATTGATGTGCAAGCGTTCCGTCAGCCGGACTGCATTCGGTAAGCCATTGGCGCGCCTGGGCGGCAATATCGACAAGATCGCCGACTCGCGCATGGAAATCGACATGGCGCGCCTGCTGACCTTGAAAGCAGCCTACATGATGGACACCGTGGGTAACAAAGTCGCGAAAAGCGAAATCGCCCAGATCAAGGTGGTTGCACCGAATGTGGCCTTGAAGGTGATCGACCGTGCGATCCAGATCCATGGCGGCGCTGGTGTCTCCAACGACTTCCCGCTGGCCTACATGTACGCCATGCAACGTACCTTGCGCCTGGCCGATGGCCCGGATGAAGTGCACCGGGCGGCGATCGGCAAGTTTGAGATTGGCAAGTATGTGCCTAAAGAATTGATGCGTAGCGGGCAGTAAGACCGCGTCGCCGGTATTCGCGAGCAAGTCGAAGCGTCGAACCGCCGCTCCCCCATTCGACCGCATTTCATGTTGGAAAGCGGTCTATCAGTGGGAACGGGCTTGCTCGCGAAGAGGCCGGTCCGAACAGCACAACATGAATGCCTCAGTGGACCCAAACCTCCACCCGCCGATTTTTGATCCGCCCTTCATCTGCCGTATTTGCCGCCACCGGCATCTGCGCGCCAAACCCGCGGATATCGCGCAGCACCACGCCGTTCTTGACCAATTCCCGGCGCACCGCCATTGCCCGCAACTTTGACAGCAACGCTGCCCGCTGCGGATCGTTCTTGGCATCGCCAAAGCCCACCAGCGTCACCTGCTTGTCCAGCTTGTTGTGGCTTTTGAGGTACGCCACCACCCGCTGCAAATCCTGGCGGGCCTTGCTGTCCAGGCTTGCGCTGCCTTCCTCGAAACGAAAATTCACCGTCAGGCGCTGGGCATCCCGTGCAATCGCTTGATAGTCATCAGGCATCGACGCGCGCGGCTCCACGGCCATCGCCTGTACCTGCTGCGCGATAAAGCCATTGGCTGCCACGATCGCCTGGCCCTTGCTGCTTTGGCTGAAGTCCACCAGCGCCTTGGCCCATGGATTGCGACTCGATGGCGGCCAGTAAAAGAACAGCCGACGTGACAGCGGATAATCTTCGGTGGCAATCAGGCTGGTCAGCGGCAACATGGGTTGCGAGTCGCCATCCACAATCGCCACCGCTTTGGCCTGGCGGACGTAGGGCAGGCCGATAAAACCGATGCCCTGGGGATCCTGGCTGACCGCGTCGGACAATTGCTCGCTGGATTCGAAACGCTTGGCGCCCGGCGCGAGCGGTTTGCCACGCAGACGCAGTACCAGGTCCTTGAACGTATCGTAGGTGCCGGATTGATCATCCCGTGCGTACAGATGAATCGGCCCTCCGACGCCACCGAGCGCCTCCCAGGTACTGACTTCGCCATTGAAAATCTGCGCCAGTTGCTCGGTATTCAGGGTGTTCAACGGGTTTTGCGGGTGGAGGATGATGGCCAGGCCATCGATGGCGATCACCTGTTCGGCTTCGGGGCTTTTCAGGTCGCCGAGGGGTTCGAGGTCTACCAGTTCGCTGTCTTTTATCGGGCGCGATGAAGCTGCCAGGTCGGCTGTGGCTTTCTTTAGCGCCGTGAAACCGGTACTTGATCCGTGAGCGGCGACTTCGATGATCACCGTCTTGCCCTGGCGTGTCTTGCCGATCACGCGTTGTTCATTGGCACCTTCGGCCGGTTCGCTGTGCACCGCCTGCAAGCCCTGCTGTTCCATCACGCCCTTGACCAGTGCAGGACCCAGTGCCGCGCCAATGGTATTGGAACCCTGGATACGCAAAGCAGGGCCTTGATCAGGAACGGGAAGGGGAGCGGAAACAGCGAAGAGGGGGAAAAGCACCAGCAGGAACAGAACGCGCAGCCTCATGCCGGCACCTTCTCAAGCCAAAGGGAGTGCCGCGAGAATAAGTCAGGCAGGTTGCATAAATATGACGGGTGCACAGCAACTCTAAATGTGGGAGCGGGCTTGCTCGCGAATGCGGTGAATCAGTCAGAAAGTAATTGGCTGACACTCCGCTTTCGCGAGCAAGCCCGCTCCCACATTCGACCGAGTACAGCTTGAAGTCAGCTCAGTTCAAGCCAGATCGGCGCATGGTCCGACGGCTTTTCCAATCCACGCAGCTCGTAGTCCACCCCGGCATCCTTGACCCGCGGCAGCAGGCCATTGGAGGCGAGGATCACGTCGATGCGCAGGCCGCGCTTGGGTTCGTCCTCAAACCCACGGCTGCGGTAGTCGAACCAGCTGAAGCGGTCTGCAACCTCTGGGTTGAGGTGACGGAAGCTGTCCACCAGGCCCCAATTTTTCAGGCGGGCCATCCACTCGCGTTCTTCCGGCAGGAAGCTGCACTTGCCAGTCTTGAGCCAGCGCTTGGCGTTGTCGGCGCCAATGCCGATGTCGATGTCTTCCGGGGAAATGTTGATGTCGCCCATCACCACCAGCGCCTGGTCATTGCTGAACTGGCTCTCCAGCAACTGTTGCAAGTCTTCATAGAAGCGCTGCTTGGCCGGGAACTTGGTGGGGTGGTCGCGGCTTTCGCCCTGGGGGAAGTAGCCGTTCATGATGGTGACCGGGTGGCCGTTCTCATCGGCAAAGGTGCCCCAGATAAACCGGCGTTGGGCGTCTTCTTCGTCGCTGGCAAACCCTTTGTGCAGGCTCAACGCCGGCTGGCGCGAGAGCAGGGCTACACCGTAGTGACCTTTTTGGCCGTGGTAGTACACGTGATAGCCAAGGGCCTGTACTTCGGCCAGTGGGAATTGGTCATCGTGGACCTTGGTTTCCTGCAGGCCGATCACGTCGGGCTGGTGCTTTTCAATCAGCGCCGCCAGCTGATGAGGGCGGGCGCGCAGCCCGTTGATATTGAAGGAGACGATTTTCATGGTCGGCAGTCCAGTCCTGGCAAAAGGGCGATGCTAGCGGACAAGTCGGACGGGGGCCAGCGTGGCGGCAGGGCAGTTGCACTGCTAATGTCTGGGAACGACTCGTGCTGTGTAGGTTCGTACCCATAAGAACGCTGCCTTTTGAGCCGCGCCCAGGGAGATTGATGGTATGCCGGACACTTCAACTGCAACTGCTGAAATTCGCCTGCTCAACAGCGGCTATTCCCGCGAAGCCCGTTCCTTGCTGTACCAGGCTTATCGGCATGAGCCGACGTTCGCCTACATTTTCGAAGCCGAGCGCCCGGGTTATGAACAGCGGGTGCGCGCTACCGTGCGGGAGCTGGTCAAGCAGCACTTTTTTCAGAAACTGCCGGCCATTGGTCTGTTCGTCAACGATCGGTTGATCGGCATCGCCCTGATCGCGCCACCGCAGCGGCGCCTGGGGATTACCGAAAGCTGGGCCTGGCAGTTGCGCATGTGGCTCAGCACGGGCGTGCGCGGGACGCGACGTTACCTCGACTACCATCACGCCGTGCTGGCGTGCCTGCCCAGTGAGTCGGTGCACGTGCTGCCGTTGTTGGGCATTCATCCGCAATTCCAGGGCAAACATTTCGGCGAGCAGTTGCTGGAGGCCGTGCACAACTGGTGCGCCGAAGACCCGCATTCGTCCGGGGTGGTACTGGACACGGGCAACTCACGCTATCTGGAGTTCTATAAGCGTCAGGGTTATGAGGAAATCGGCGAAGTCGCTGTAGGACCTGTCCTGGAGCACGTGTTTTTTCACCCCAATCCTCAGTCGTTACATGTTGCAACGGCTTAGTACAGAATTATTCAGACATTTCCGAGTTCAAAGAGGCTCCCCAGGTCGTGTAGCATCCGCGCCTATGAAGTTTCCAGGAAGATTTACCAGCGGCTTGATTCTGCTGTTCACAAGCTGCGGCGCCTTGGCGCAAAGCGAATTGGACGTGCGGATCAAACCCTCAAACGACGCGTTGAAAGCCAACATCGAAGGCTATATCGGCGGGGTGGGCGATCGTGATGAAGAAGCCTTGCTGCGGTTCAGCCGTGGCGCCGAGGAGCAGGCGCGCAAAGCTGCCCAGGCCCTGGGCTTCTATCAGCCACAGATCGAGAGTGACGTGAAGGGCGGCAAGAACCCGCGCCTGATCCTCACCATCGACCCCGGCGAACCGGTGCATTTGCGTAACGTGACCATTCGGGTCGACGGACCTGCCGCCGATCTCAAGACGTTTCGCGTGCCCGTCAGCGACGACCTCAAATCCGGCGCCGTGCTCAACCACGGCCATTACGAAGACGCCAAGCGTCTGATCCAGAACCAGGCCTCGCGCTACGGCTTTTTCAGCGGGCGCTTCACAAGCCAGAAACTTGCGGTAGACCCCCAGGCCGGGGTCGCCGATATCGAACTCATCTACGACAGCGGCCCGCGTTACACCCTTGGCAAAGTCAGCTTTGCTGGGGATACGCCGTTTGACGAAGAATTGCTGCAACGCATGGTGCCGTTCAAAAGCGGCACGCCCTACGACTCCGAACTGATCGCCGAGCTCAACCAGAACCTGCAAGGCAGTGGTTTTTTCGAAGGCGTGCGCGTGGACGCTGCTCCCGCCGCTTCGACCAACGACATCATCCCGGTGGCCGTGCGCCTGGAAACCCGCAAGCCGCGCACCATGGGGCTGGGCTTGGGTTTTTCTACCGACGTCGGCCCGCGCGGCAAAGCCAACTGGACCCGCCACTGGGTCAACCCCCAGGGCCACAGTTATGGCTGGGAGGCCGAGCTGTCGGCGCCCCGGCAAAACGTTGGCCTGTGGTATGACATCCCGCTCGATCCGCCACTGACCGACAAGCTGCGTTTTGCGGGCGGCTACCAGAACGAAGAAATCGCCAACACTGATACGGTCAGTAAATTGCTGACCCTCGGCCCTGAATGGCACAGCAAGTTGCCCAGCGGCTGGACCCGGGTGATTTCGCTCAAATACCAGCGTGAGGAGTATCGGCTGGGCAATGACTCCGGCCTGAGTAACCTGGTGATGCCGGGCGTCAGCTATTCCTACCTGCGCAGCGATAACCGCATCGACCCGCACAATGGCTACCGCCTGCAGTTCGACACCAAGGTCGCCAAAGAAGGGCTGGGTTCCGACACCAACCTGCTTTATGGCACGGCCATGGTCAAAGGCCTCACCACGTTGTGGGACAACCACCGCTTCCTCGCCCGCGCCCAAGTGGGCGGCAGTGCCACCAACGGCTACAAATCGGTGCCGCCGTCGCTGCGCTTCTTTGCCGGTGGTGACCAAAGCGTGCGCGGTTACGAGTACCAGACGTTATCACCCGAGAACGACCGGGGCGATCGCATCGGTGGTCGCTACATGGTGGCCCTGAGCGCTGAGTATCAATATTCCATTGCCGAGAAGTGGCGGATTGCAACCTTCATCGACCAGGGCAACTCCTTCAACAACCTGGACCTGCCCAGCCTGAAAACCGGTGTCGGCGTCGGTATCCGCTGGGTTTCGCCGGTCGGTCCGATCCGTCTCGACCTGGCCCATGCCCTCGAAGATCCGGGCGGCATTCGATTGCACTTTTCCATGGGGCCTGAGCTGTGATGCGTGGTGTAAAAATAGCGGGGCTGGCCGTGGTGGCCATCCTTGCCGTGCTGGTACTGGCCCTGTGGACGGTGCTTGGCACCCAGGCGGGCAGCCGCTGGGCGTTGGGCCGTGTTCCGGGTTTGACGGTAGAAAATTTCCAGGGGTATCTGGGCGGCCGGTGGAGCGCCGACCATGTGTTGTGGCAGCAGGACAACAGTCGCGTCGAACTCCAGGCGCCCCAGTTTGATTGGTCGCCAGCGTGCCTGTTGCGCATGACCCTGTGCATCAATCAACTGGACGTGGAGCAGGTCAGCCTGCAATTGCCGCCGAGTGCCGAGGAAAGCAGCGGGCCAATTCAACTGCCCGACTTGAAGCTGCCGCTAGCCATCCAATTGGGCGACGTTCGCGTTGGTAGCCTGCTGTTCAATGGCAGTGAAGAACTCAAGGGCCTGCAATTGGCGGCGCACTGGACGGCCGCCGGCATGCAGATCGACTCGGTGCACCTGCAACGGGACGACCTGGTGCTGGACCTCGCCGGCCTGCTGCAACCGACTGGCGACTGGCCGTTGAGTGCCACCGGTAACCTGAGCCTGCCCTACGCACCGGGCGGCGCACCGTGGAAGGTGGCGCTCAAGGTTGACGGCGACCTGCTCAAGACCCTCAAGCTCGACGCCGACAGCAGCGGCTATCTGCCCGCAAAACTGACCGGAGAACTGCAGCCCCTGGCGGAAAACCTTCCGGCCCAGGTGCACATCACCGCCGACGGCTTCAAACCCAGCGCCGATCTGCCAGATACCCTGCAACTCAATCAACTGGACCTCACCGCCAAAGGTGACTTGAGCCACGGCTACCAACTGCTGGGCAAGGCCGTGTTGCCAGCAGAGAAAGGTCCGGTTGACTTGCTGCTGCAAGGCCGGGTCGACGCCAAGGGCGCGCAGGTCGCAGGCCTGGACCTGAATGCCGGTGACCAACAAAGCCTCAAGCTGACGGCCCAACTGGATTGGCAGCAGGGTTTCAGCGCCGACGCCAAGATCGACTGGCTGGACTTCCCCTGGCATCGCCTCTATCCGGTGATCGACGAGCCGCAAGTCGCGCTGCGTACCTTCAATGGTGAGATTTCCTACAAGGACGGCAACTACCTGGGTAACCTCAAGGCCGACCTCGACGGCCCGGCGGGCAAGTTCAACGTGGTCACGCCGTTCAGTGGCGACCTCAAGCAGATCTTCCTGCCTGAGCTGAAGCTCACCGCCGGCCAGGGCAAGGCCGAAGGCCACCTGAACCTTCAGTTTGCCGACGGCATTGCCTGGGATACCGCGCTGGACCTGTCCGCGTTGAACCCGGCGTACTGGGTCGCAGAACTGCCGGGCACCCTGGCCGGACCACTGCGCAGCAAGGGTGAGTTCAAGAACGAGCAACTCAAGCTGAACGCCGACCTCGACCTCAAGGGCCGCCTGCGTGGGCAAACCGCCGTATTGGCGGCCAAGGCCGAAGGCGCGGGCGAGCAGTGGACCTTGGCCAATCTGGATATCCGCCTGGGTGACAACCGCATCAACGGCAGCGGCAGCCTGCAACAGCGGTTGGCTGGGCAGATCGATATCAAGCTGGCGCGTCTGGCCCAGCTCTGGCCGCAACTGCGTGGGCAGGTCAACGGTCGACTCGACGTGGCCGGCAGCCTCAACGCCCCCCAGGGCAAGCTCGCTCTCAAGGGCCAGCAACTGGCATTTGCCGACAACCGCCTGCAAAACCTCACCCTCGACGCCAACCTGGACAGTGCCCAGCGCGCCAAGATCGACCTGAAAGGCGGCGGCATTCAATCCGGCGACACCCAGGTCGGCACCCTGACCGCCAGCGCCCAGGGCGATATCAAGAACCAGAAAGTCCAACTGGACCTGGCCGGGCCGCTGGTCAAGCTCGCCCTGGCGTTGGATGGCAACCTCGACAAAGGCAACTGGCGCGGGCGCCTGGCCAGCGGCGATGTCCAAGCCGGTGGTCAGGACTGGAAGCTGCAGGCCCCCGCGAAGATCGAACGCATGGCCGATGGCAAGCTGACATTTGCTGCGCACTGCTGGGTATCCGGTCCTGCCAGTTTATGCGGTGAAGACCAGCGGCTGATGCCTGAGCCGAAGCTGCGTTATCACCTCAAGCAATTCCCCATCGACAGTCTGGCGGCGTTCCTGCCCAAGGACTTTGCCTGGCTGGGCAAGCTCAATGCCGACCTGCAACTGGACCTGCCCGACAGCGGCCCCAAAGGCGTGATTGCGGTGGACGCCAGCGGCGGCACCTTGCGCGTCAAGGACAAGGACCAGTGGCTGGATTTCCCCTACGACACGCTCAAGCTTGAAACCACTCTCAACCCCAAGCGTATCGACACCCAGCTGAATTTCCGTGGCGGTAAGCTTGGCGAATTGATGTTGCAGGCGCAGATCAACCCGCTGCCGAAGAACAAGCCGATTACCGGCAACTTCAGCCTGGTCGGTCTGGATCTCGCGGTGGCGCGGCCGTTTGTACCGATGGTGGAAACCCTCAGCGGCAAGCTCAATGGCAGCGGGCGCATCTCCGGTGGTCTGTTGGCACCCCAGGTCAACGGCAACGTCAATCTGGTGGGCGGCGAGATTTCCGGTCCGGAACTGCCCATCAGCCTGGAAGGTTTGAATGTGCAGGCGCTGATCGCCGGTGAAAGCGTGCAGCTCAACGGTGGCTGGCGCAGTGGCAAGTCCGGGCAGGGCAGCCTCAAGGGCCAGATCGACTGGGGGCAGGCCCTGGCGGTGGATCTCAGCCTGCAAGGCTCGCAACTGCCGGTCACGGTGGAGCCCTACGCGGTGCTGGAAGTGGCGCCCGAGCTGAAAATCAGCCTGAAGAACGACAAGCTGGCCATCGCTGGCAAAGTGCATATCCCGCGTGGCGATATCACCGTACGCGAACTGCCGCCGTCCACCGTCAAGGTCTCGGACGACACCGTGATCATCGGCAGCCAGACCGAAGAGGGCAAGCCGCCGATGGCGATGGCCATGGACATTGACGTGGTGGTGGGCGAAGACAAGCTCAACTTCTCGGGCTTCGGCCTCACCGCCAAGGTGCAGGGCCAGGTGCATATCGGCGACAACATGGACACCCGTGGCGAACTGTGGCTCAACGATGGCCGTTATCGCGCCTACGGGCAGAAGCTGGATGTGCGCCGTGCGCGGTTGCTGTTTGCCGGGCCGTTGGACCAGCCGTATCTGGACATCGAGGCGATCCGCAAGACCGATGATGTGATCGCCGGAATTCGCTTGAGTGGTAGCGCCGAACAACCCACCACGCAGATCTTCTCGGAGCCGGCCATGAGCCAGGAGCAGGCGCTGTCCTACCTGGTGCTCGGGCGGCCGCTGAGCACCACCGGTGAAGACAACAACATGCTGGCCCAGGCCGCGTTGGGCCTGGGGTTGATGGGCAGCGCCGGGGTGACGTCGGATCTGGCGAAGAATCTGGGTATCCAGGACTTTGAACTGGATACGCAAGGTAGCGGGAATAACACTGCCGTGGTGGCGAGTGGCAAGATTACCGAGAAGCTCAGCCTGCGGTATGGGGTTGGGGTGTTTGAGCCGGCCAGTACTATTGCCTTGCGGTATTTGTTGAGTAAGAAGGTGTATCTGGAAGTGGCCAGTGGTGTGGCCAGTTCACTGGATATCTTCTACAAGCGGGATTTTTGAGTTCGTCCGTTATTTGGGTAACGGCTGATATGGGTTCCGCCCTTACGGCGGGTCACTTTTGAAAAGAGCCGGAAGCCGGCCCAGCCAAAAGTAACCAAAAGGCTCTTGCCCCAACACTCGGCACCTCGCCTAGGCTCGGTGTGCCCGAACGCAGGCTTGAATCCGTGGGTAACCCGGCGTCCTGCCGGGTTACCCACGGATTCAAGCCTGCGTTCGGCCAGCGTGTTTGACGGGGCGCCTGAGATCAACAGCCAGATCAAGAGCGACTCGCTTCGCCTCGTGGTTGGCGCTAGGGCGCGCAGGTCAATGCCACTCGCTCATAGTTCAGCGCCTTGTTGGGTTCGCCCAGCGCATAGGGCGCCTGGCAGTGCTGGTCGCCCCATTTGATTACCAGCGTCCCCGTGTCTTCTTCCACCAAGGCCAACGCCTTCCCACTCGGGTCGGCGATTGCAATCTGCTTGCCCACCATGTTTTCCAGCGATGCGCCAAACGGGATCGGTCGGTGCTGGGCGTCGAACAAGGCGAACTGTACGCGGCGTCCGGTCTTGCTGGCGTAGCGGGCCAAAACCACGGCGCCGCGTCGAGGTACGACTTGTTGGGTGGCGTTATCGATTTCGATCTCTGCGCCCAGGTCGCGGGTGTCCAGGCTGATCCAGTTGACCCGGTAAGGCTGGGCATTGGGGATCACGGCATAGCCGTTGCTGCCGGTTTTTGCGCCGGAGAAACTGCCGATCTTCACGCCGGGAATGCCTTCGACTTGCGCCAGCGCAAAGGTCTCGCCCACGGTCTGTCCCAGGTTGATACCACCCGCATGGGCCACCACTGACCCGGCCACGTTGAGGTTCTGCGCGCTGTAGCCACGGCCCTGGCTGTAACCGCCGCTGATGTCCATCAGCGAGGTGCGGGTGCTGAGGTTGGCCGAGCCGGTGCTGCCGCCCGTGTTGCTGTTGCCGGCTTGCAGTGAGTAATAGGTGTCGCTGTCGTCCGTCAGGTAACCGTTGACGCCCATTTGCGTGGTGTCGCTGTCTTTTTGCGTGCTGGCGGAGACAAATGCTCTCGGCGCGCGTGGCTTAGAGCCCAGTGGAAACGACAGGGACAGGTTGATCAGCGTGTCATTGTTCGTCGGCCCGTAGTTGCCCACATCCTTGGTATGGGTGGCACTGACGTTGTAGCTCACGTCGCCCCAGTAATTGCTGTAGCCCGCTGACAGGCTTTGCGCGCCGCCGCGTCCCCAGTAGCGCTGATCGCTGGCGTTTACGTACACACTGCCGAACTGCTGGTTGCGGCCCAGGCTCTGGTTGACGGTCAGGTCGGTGCGGGTTTTCGAGCTGCCCAGGCGTGTGCGGCCGTCGCTGCTCAGTTCCTCGACATGCTCGGTGAGGGTGCGATAACCCTCGGTCGAATAGCGGTAGGCCGCCAGTGTGAAGTTGGTGTCGGTGCCGGTAAACGTCTTGGCATACAGTGCGCGCAGGCTGTTGCCCGTGACCTGCCGGCCAAAGGTGCGGCTGGCGGAGTGGGTCATGTCCAGCGACACCGCACCGATCGACGTATTGCGCCCGGCCCCGATGGATAGCGCCTGGAAATCCTGCGTGGCCTGCACCCCGACGATTCCCGACAGGTTGCTGCTGATGCCATACGCCAGGGTGCTGCTGACAAACTGCGGGGTCTTCTGCGCGTCACTGTTGCTGTTGTACTTGCCCGCCGAGACGCTGTATTTCAGTTGGCCTTCACGCACCATGATCGGCAGGCTGGAAAACGCCTGCACCGTGACCCGGCGACGGCCGTCCGCTTCGATCACCGTCACCTCAAGGTCGCCGTTGGAGCCGCTGGGGTAAATGTCGCTGATCTCGAACGGACCCGGCGGCACGTTGGCGGTATAGAGGATGTAGTTGTTCTGGCGGATCTCCACGGTGGCGCTGGACTGCGCAATGCCGCGGATGATCGGCGCGTAGCCGCGCTCGCTGTCAGCGCGCATGCCGTCGTCGGAGGCCAGTTTCAAGCCGCGATAGCGCACGCTGTCGAACAGGTCGGCATCCGAGAAAATGTCCCCGGCACTGAACTGGCCCTTCAAGGCGGTCACGTCATGTTGCAGGTAGCTGCGGTTGCTCTTGAACGTGCTGGGGCGGCCGGTGTTGCTGCTGAAGTTCGACTCGTTGCGCAAGCGCCACGCACCCAGGTTGATACCGTTGCGCAGGCCCAGGTTATTCGAGAGTGTGGTGTCGGCGTCGGTGCTGCTGCGGTTGCTGCTCAACTGGTAGTTGATGAACGCGGCGGGTACGCCGTCGTCCCACAAGGCCGGATCGACATAACCGCGGCGTCCGCGCTCCATGGCGCGTTGCGGCACACTGACCAGCAGGCGCAGGCGCGGGACGTCGTAGCGCACTTTGGCGTGTTCGATCAGCGCAGGCAGGTCGAGGCAGGCATTGGGATCGGTGTCGACGAGTTTGCCGCTGGACTGCAAGGCGCCGATATCGACGCCCACTTGTTGCAGCATCTCCAGGGTCAGGCAGGCTTCGACTCGGCCGTTTACAGGGTTGCGGCGAAAGTCGATATCGCGTCGGCCCACCAGGGTGTCGTTGCCATACAGGTCAACCCGGTAATTGCCGGGGAGTACGCTGCTGCTGGCGAGCAATGACTGCAGGTCGACCGACGCTGCGGCGCCTTGCAAAAATGACGTATTGAACTGTTCATCGCCGTCGGCCTGGCAGACCGAACTGAAGCCCACGGCAATCAAAAATGGCGCCAGACTATCGCGCTTGAATAAAAACATGCAGGAACCCTATATCACCTCCGATACGAACTAACGGAGCGAAGAGAAATACAGTGAAAGTGCGGCTGCGCGAACGGCAGGCGCGTTATGGCGACTCTTTGTTCAAACTGGCGCTGGTTTGAGCACGCTCAGAAAGTTGCGCGCTATAAGGGTCTTGTGCGCCATAGTCGTTGATGCTGCTGAACTTCAAGAGCGCGGAGTTAATCGAGGAAAGTTGCTTGAGTTGGAACTCTTTTTGTTCGCCTGGCGCAATCATCATCGAATCAAATGGATGTTCGCTGACGGCCCCGGCCTGCAGGGTGATGTCGGCAATCGACACGTGATAAACCCCCGGGTTGCTCACCCGCAGCACGCGTTTACCGGCGTGTTCGGCCAACTGCCAGAGCAGCTCGGTCGGCGCCAGGTAGGCGTTGTTTTTCAACGCGGGCGGGCGGAAGAACACCTTGATGCGCTGGCGCACGGCAAGCTGCAAGGTGTTCTCGGTTTTTGAGGCCTTGGGGATTTCCTGCACGTTGAGCCATACGACCGACTCGCGGTCGCTGGGCATGCCCGTGCCTTCATAGATCACGCGCAACAGTTGTTGCTCATTGCTGGTGACCCGCGCCAGCGGCGGGGTGACGGCAAACGGTACCGAAGTCGCGTCGTCGGCGTCCGTGTCGACCCAGGACTGGATCAACACGTCCTCACCGCTGTTGCGTACGGTGATTCCGGCTTCTTTGTGTTGGCCGTCGAACACCAAACGCGTGCTGCTCAACGAAATCCCGGCTGTGGCTTGCCCGACTGCAAGCAGGCCGAGCAGGCCCGCGCACAGGGACAGTGAATGGCGAAGAAACATAATGGCTACCGCTACGTTCGAGAGGTGTGCGAGGCCCGCAGGCCCCGCATCGGGTTGGGGTTATTCGTACTGCAGGGTGAACGGCAGGGTGGCATCGCCGCGACCGGCCACGGCAGAGGCAGCGTCGATGGTGGTGACGTAGGCGGCCGAAAATTTCAGCGTGGTGTTGCTGTCCTGCAAGGTGTTCTCGATCTTCGCGGTGGTCGGCGAGCTCAAGTCGATCAGTGCGCCATTGGCATCCAGCAGGGCGATACCGATGTTCTTGGCGGCGCCCAGGCCGTCGATCAGCTTCAACACTTTGGTGCCGGTCACGATGCCTGAGCCGGCGCCTTTGGTCGGTTCGAAGATCATCGCCACCTTGGTGCCGGCGTTGCAGCTGATCTTCATGTCAAAGTTCTCGGCGCTCAGGGTGCCGTTGCCTTTGGGGGCGGTGGCGGTGCCCATGTCCTTGATCGACACTTCGCCCATGTTGATCGAGATGGTTTTGTTCAAGCCGATGCCTTCAACGGAGCAGGCGTCATTGTTGATACTGCCGGTGAAGTTGATGGTGCCGCTGCCGGCCTTGGTCGGTGTTACCGGTGGGTCGACGGCAAAGGCATTGCCCGCGGCGAAGATCGATAATGCCAGAAGTGTGCGAGACAGCTGTTTCATGTTGTTTTTCCATGGTGGGGTTAAAACAACACGATAAGACGGCGGCGGTTAGTGGAACATCAGACGATCCCTAGAAGCGGGTGTTAGTTGAACAAGTTTCGCTCTATGCAATAAGCCAGCAAGTCTTGGTCGCTGTTGACTTCCAACTTGCGCATGGCCGCGACTTTTTGTGTGCTGATGGTTTTGGCACTGCGGTTCAACCCGCGTGCAATTTCATTGACGCTTTGTCCTGATACAAACAACCGCAGGATCTCATGCTCCTTGGGCGACAGCCGGGTGAAGCGCTCATCGAGGTCGGACGATTCCAGTACCGAGGTCGGTTGCGGGCCCTTGCTGCGAACCGGGTTGCCACGGGCGATAGCCTTGAGCGCGGCCTGGATCTCATTGTGCAGTTGGTTTTTCTGGATCACGGCCAGCACGCCCAATTCCTGCAAGCGCGTCAGGATCAGTGGATTGGAGATCATCGTCAGCACCAGCACGCGCACCTTGGGAAAGTGCCGCACCAGGTACTCCACCAACTTCAGGCCATCGCCGTAGGGCGAGTCCGCCGGCATGTTGAAGTCGGTGATTACCAGGTCCACGGCGGTGTTTTCCAGCAGCGTCACCAATTCGTTCGAGCACACGGCTTCGCCCACCACGCGAAAACGCTCATCGCGCTCGACCAGTTCCCGTACTCCGACCAGCACGATGGGGTGATCGTCTGCAATGACTACGTTGAGGGTTTCCATGGGGTGATTATCCAGAGTGAGGTTATTCAAAGGTGTCGAGCAATGCCGTGAGGCGAGCCAGGTTGCGCCGCACTTCCAGGGCGAGCGCGGGCGTGACGGCCATGCCGGTCAGGCGCAGTTCCAGTTCAACAAAGGCGCTGGCCATGTCACCAAGTTGCACCGCGCCGAGGGCGCCGGCCATGCTGTGCAATTGCTGCGCCGCGCCATTGGCGTCCTGGTTGTCCAGCGCGGTCAGGGTGGCCTGTACATCCTGACGCAGGGTGGTGACAAACAGTTCGCGCATTTTGGGCGACAACGGCGGCATGTCGACGACGGCGGGCACCTCGATCTTGCAGTACTTTTCCAACTTAGTACGCAAGGTGGCGAGGTTCAGCGGCTTGACCATCCACGCATTCATGCCGACGGCGGTGCAGTGTTCGCCTTCTTCACGCATGGCATTGGCGGTCACCCCGATAATGGGCAGCGCGGCATCTTGCTGGCGCAACGCCTTGGCCAACTGGTAACCGTTCATCACCGGCATGTTCACGTCGGTCAGCACCAGGTCGAAGCGCCCCGGTAGCCATTGCATGAGCGCTTGTTCGCCGTTGGCGGCCAGCACCACCGAGCAGCCCAGGGCTTGCAGTTGTTCCTGGATGATGGCGGCGTTGATCACATTGTCTTCGGCTACCAGCACTTGCAGGTTGAGCGGGCGCGCGTTGACGGTGGGCGCGGGGCGGTTGCCGGCCTCGGCACCCTGCTGTGCCAGGGAAATGGCCCAGGCAATGGCGCGTACGTCGTCGGCGTCGACGGCCCAATCGCTAGCACACCGCTGCGCCGGGTTCGGCCCGCCGGCTGTGGCGATGATCCGCGTGCCGGGCCAAGCCGGCTCTCGGGTGAAGTCCACTAGCAGTGCAGAGGACGGCGCATCGGGTGAAACCGTGCGGCTGTCGAGCCCTAGGCGCTTGAGCCAGTCGATCAGGTGTTGCGCCCGTTCAAGTTCCTGCGCGCGCACATAGACCGTCGGCATGCCGGGGCTGAAGGCGGGGCAGTCAGTCAGGGCGCCGGGGACTGACTCCAGCGCGAGGTGCAGGGTAAAGCTGCTGCCCAGGCCGGGTTCGCTGACCACGTTCAGTTGGCCGCGCATCAACTCGCACAACCATTTGCAAATCGCCAGGCCCAGGCCTGCGCCGGCCTGGCTAGTGGCATCTTCGGCCTGGTAGAACGGGTCGAACAATTGTTGCTGTTGCGCTTGGGAAATGCCCACACCGGAGTCGCTGACTTGCCATTGCAGGTCTACCTCGCCGTCGGTGTTCTCCGACGCGCGCAGGCGCAGCACCACACGCCCGTTGTCGGTGAACTTGATCGCATTGCTCAGCAGGTTATTGAGGATCTGGCGGATGCGCAGGGGGTCACCGCGCAATCGATCCGGTAGGCCCGCGTCGATGCAGGCATACAGCTGCAGGCCCTTGGAGCGGGCGAACGCGCTGTAGGTGCGCACGCAGTCTTCTGTCAGTTCCAGTGGGCAGAAATCCTGGAGTTCGAGGGTCATTTGCCCCGCTTCGATTTTGGAGACATCCAGCACGTCGCTGATCAGTTGGAACAGCGTGGTTGAGGAACGCTGGATGGTCTGCAGGTAATCCTGCTGGCGCGGCGCGAGCGACGTGAGGCCGAGCAGCTCCAAGGTACCCAGCACGCCATACAGCGGCGTACGAATTTCGTGGCTCATGGTCGCGAGGAAGCGGCTTTTGGCTTCGCTTGCCGAGTCTGCGGCTTGGCGCGCTTCTTCCAGGGCCGCAGCGTCTTCGATATGCCGGGTCACGTCATGCACCGCACACAGCCACGCGTCCTGGCCCTGGTAGCGGGTGGGCACAAAGGCCACGTGCAGGTGGCGGCCTTCGCTTTCCAGGTCGGCCTGGCCCGGTTCAGCATGCGTCTGTTGCTTGAGCAAGTCGAACAGCGGGCGAGCGTCGCGCCACTCCAAGGCGCGCTGGTTCTGCAGGAGTACGTGATGGTCGCTGCGCCGGATCACACACAGGCCGGTCGGTGCGGTGTCGATGACTGCTCGTGCGAATGCCGAGCTTTCGGCAATGCTGGCATGGGCTCGGTGCGCAGGCAGTACTACCCGTGCGGTGTACCAGCGATTGAACGCGCGACTGCACCCCAGCATCACCAACACCACGCCCACCAGGCACAGCAAAGGCCATAGCGCATAGTCGAGGAAGCGTTGCAGGCTGATCACGTAGATCGCCGTCCAGGGCTGCTCGCCCTGGCTTGTCAGCTTGAACACCAGGCCGTCGCGGTTGAAATTTACACCTTCATTGAGCACCTCGCCGGGCTTGACGGCCCCGGTTAGCACTACGCCACCTGGAGTGATCAAGGTGAAGTCGTCGTAGATCGACCACTGCATCAGCCGCTCGATGTTATTGACCTTGGACAGGTCCAGCAGCGAGGCCACCACCACCCAGGTGTTGGCGCCGGTGACGGTCAACGAGGTGGAGGCCAGGTTGATATCGACATAACCCAACAGTATCGGAGCTTCCTTGCCATCGGGGGCAGTGTCGTAGGGTTCCCAGTGCACGGTGTGAAGGGTCTGGGAGGTGTTCTGTAGGTGCAGGCGCTCGTTGAGTTGGGTCATCACGTCCACCAACATACCTATATGCACGTGGCCGCCATCGCGCAGCCGGCCGGAGGAGGGCACGGCGATGTCGAAATTGTCCGGGCCGTTCACCACGACCACTTGAGGAGCCTGGTAATGGGAACCCGCCCAAAAGGCGCTGTAGTAAGCCGACAGGTAGATGCCCAGGGCGAAAACCTTGGGGTATTGGTCAGCGGCTATTTTGTCGGGGTTGATTTTCAAACTGTAGGGCAGGGAGAACGGCAAACCGCGGCCTTCATAGGTGTTCGGCCCTTCCTCGGGCAGCGGCTTTTGCACAAAAGGCGGCGGCAGGCCAATGGACTTGTACTTAGCGTTGGTGCTGCCCCGTGAGATATCGATCAAGAACACTTCCTGCTCGTGGATGTTCTCCATCAGCCGGGCGAAGTGGAACTGCAAGGTGTCGCGCTGTTCGTGAACCATGCGCTGCACCCCCAGGTAGCTGATCCCCAGCAGCAACAGCACCAAGGCCCCCAGCACCAGCAAGCCTTTGTTCAGGCGCAGCGAACTGCTGGTGAGTTTCTCCAGGAAGGCGTTGGGGTGATGCATGACGCGGTGACCTCGCAAGCTAACGGCGTTCGTTCGCACCCGGCCAGCGGGTCAATAGGCGCTCGCCGGCCCGTCGTGGGTCAGCAATTGCTGGAACTGATCCGAAGACACGGCGTGGGAGATCAGGAAACCTTGGACCTGAGTGCAGTCGATCTTACGCAACAGCGCAAGTTCTTGCGCGGTTTCTACGCCTTCAGCCACCACGATCAACCCCAACTGACGGCCCAGGCTGACAATGCTCGTGAGCGCCTGGGCCAGTTCCTCGTTGGCGTTGCAGCCTTGCACCAGTGCGCGGTCGATTTTCACCTCGGTAAACGGCGCCGACACCAGGTTCATGTACGAGCTGTAGCCCTTGCCGAAATCATCCTGGGACAAGCCAAAGCCCTTGATGCGCAAACGGCAGGCCCCGGCGTAGAAGTTGCTGATGTCATCCGGCACCGAACACTCCATCAGCTCGAAACAGATGCGTGCGGGCAAACCCTGATGCTCCAGCACGAACGCCAGGATGCGATCGGGCAGGTCGTGGCTGTTAAGCAAGTGAGTGGGCAGGTTGATGGATACCGGGATGTCATAGCCGTGTTGGCGCCAGGCGGCTTGGGCGGTCATCGCTTGTTTCAGCACGCACCACAACAAGCGTTCTTCGAGGTTGCAACTGATCAATGCCGGCAGGAACATGCCGGGTAACAACAGGCCATGCTCGGGGTGAACCCAGCGCACCAAGGCTTCGGCCGCGACGATGCGACCATTGCTCAGGGCTTTCTTGGGTTGGAACCAGGCTTGCAGTTCGCCATTGACCAGGGCATTCATCAGGCTTTGGCAATCAATGCCGGGCTGGGTCTCGGCCGGTTCGACCTGGCGCAGCGCCAGCAATTGATCGGTCAGGCAGCGCAAGGCCGCGGCATTCACCGGCTTGGAAATCAGCCCGATCACCTTCACTTGCAGGTTGCTCGCCACCAGGCTCGCGCCCATCAACATGCGCCGTGAGGCGGCGCTCATGATCGCCAATGCTGGGCGCGACGGTTGCGCGGCCAGGCCTTGGATAAATTGCACGCCGTCCATGCCTGGCATCAACAGGTCAGTGAGCACCAGGTCGAAGTCTCGTTGCTTCAGGCAGGCCAGCGCCTCCTCACCGTCGCGTGCGCACACCAGGTCGAACTCACCCAACTCGCTGAACAGGTTCTGCAAATACAGGTGCTGAAAGGGATGGTCTTCGACAATCAGAATGCTACAGGGCTTCATGGATGGCTCGTTCGTAGGGAGCCAGGACAGTCGACAAGGCTCGCAGCGTAAAGGGTTTGACCAGGCAGTGATTCATGCCGGCCGCCAGGCACAAGGCTTCTTCACCGCGCAGGGCGTTGGCGGTTGCGCCGATGATCGGGGTGGTGCAGCCCAGGCGTCGAAGCGCTTCGGTCAGTTCGTAGCCGTTGAGCCTGGGCATGTTGACGTCGGTGAGCACAATGTCGAAGGTGCCCTCGTGCCAGCGCGACAAGGCCTCTTCGCCATCGCTGGCCAGTTCCACGCTGCACCCGAGTTCTTCAAGCTGGTCGCGCAGGATCAACTGGTTGATGACGTTGTCTTCGGCCACCAGGATGTGCAGGTGCAAGGGGCGCAGGTCGCGCACTTCGCAGCGCGCCTGGGGCGGCACCACCTGGCCGTTCTGGGCGTGGCGGACGGCTTGTTGGATCGCGTCCAGGTCGTTGAGGTTGACCTGCCAGCCATCGCCGCTGAACTGCGGTTCGTGCGCGCCGTCATTGCTGGCCAGTACCCGTGGCCCGTGCCAGGGCAAGTCGGGGCGGCGTTCGATGAGTTCAAGCAATACACCGGGCCCCGCCAGCTCTGTGCTGGTCGGCAGACCGACCTGCGCGCGCGCGCCCCAGCGGCGCAGCCAGCCGCAGAGGCTGTCGGCCAGTTCGCGGATTGGCGACAGCACATACACGATTTCCGCTGCCAATGGCTGCAAGGCCGGCGTCGCGTTGCCGGACGGTTGCTCCAGCGGTACGGTCAGGGAAAAGCTGCTGCCCAGTCCCGGCTCGCTGACCAAGCGCAGGGTGCCGTTCATCAAGTGGGTCAGGCGCAGGCAGATCGCCAGGCCAAGGCCGGTGCCGGCGATCACATGGGAGTTGCCTTCGCTCTGGTAGAACGGCTCGAAGATAAACGCCTGGTCGGCAGGGGCGATGCCTTTGCCGGTGTCGGAGATTTGCCATTGCAGGCACACCCGTTCGCCTTCGCGACTGAGCTTTTTGACCCGCAGCACCACGCGGCCGGAGTCAGTGAACTTGACCGCGTTGCTCAGCAGATTGTTGAGAATCTGGCGTACGCGGCTGGCATCGCCGATCAGGCGCCGGGGCAGTTGCGGATCGAGGCAGGCGTACAACTGCAAGCCTTTGCTGTGTGCCGCTGCCGCATAGCCTTGCACCACTTCCTGCACCAGGGTCGGCACACAGAATTCGCTCAGTTCCAGGGCCAATTGCCCGGCTTCGATTTTTGACACGTCGAGCACATCGCAGATCAGTTGCAGCAACGTCGCGGACGATCCCTCGATGGCGTGCAGGTAGCTTTTCTGCTGGGCATCCAGGCGGGTGCGGGCGAGCAGTTCCAGGGTGCCGAGCACGCCATACAGCGGCGTGCGGATCTCATGGCTCATGGTGGCCAGGAACAAGGTCTTGGCTTCGTTGGCGGCGTCTGCGGACTGGCGTGCCTGTTCCAGCGCAGCTTCGATCTGCCGGCGTGCGCTGATGTCGCTGAAGGCGCAGAGCAATACGTCTTCGCCTTTGTAGCGGGTGGGCGCGCAGCTCAGGTACAGATGGCGGCCGTCGGCGGCTTCGAAATAGTCGGTGAGGCAGGGGGCGTCGGGGTCGAAGGCCTGACGGATCCAGCCGGGACCGAGTTGTGCGCCACACTCACCGAGCCACTGTTGGGCCAGGGTGTTTTTCAGCACCACCGTGCCATCGGTGCGACGCAGTACACACAGCGCCACGGGGGCGGTCTGGATCACGTCGCGGCTGAACAGCTCGCTTTCCACCAGCGCCTGGATGCGGTGGATCGCCGGCGTGATAAAGCGGTGTTCGAGGCGACGGGTGAGCAGGCACACCAGGCTGATGGTCAGCAGGCAGAACAGCAGGGCGCCGAGCATCTGTGGCCAGAGCGCCCACAGGACCGCGCGCAGGTCGATGGAGTAGGTGAGTTGCCAATCTGAAGACTTCAGTTGTTTGCGCAGCACCAATTGTTCGGGCAGCCAGCCATCGCCGACAAAACCGAAGAAGTCCTGCTGGTGCAAGTGCGGCAGGTTTTGCCCTGGCGGTGGTTTATGGCTGTTGCTGAAGAGCGGCATGCCTTGGGCATTGAACATGGTGAACTCGCCAGCGCTGTGATCGCTCAGCGCGTTGGAGACTTCACGGTCATCCATTTCCAGGCCGAGCCAGCCGGAGTCCAGGTCGCGTTCATCCAGGCGAATGAAAATATACAGCTGTGAGTGGCCGTCCGTGGCGTGGGTCAGCCAGAGTTCCTGCAGGGTTTTCTGCTGTTTGAGGGCGTGCAGTTGCTCAAGCATGGTCGCGGGGAAATCGGCCGCCACGGGCGACGCATCGTACAGCCGCAGCACCTGGGCATCCGTGCTGACATACAGCAGGTTGAGCTGCTTGGCCCTCAAGAAATCACGCATGCGCTGGGTCAGCCAAATGCTCCATTGCTTGCCCGGGGTATTTCCCAGCAACAGGCGAATTTCTTCATCGGAGACCGGCAGATTCAATTCGGCCTTGCGTGTCGCTGACAGACTGAGGCTTTCCAACAGCGCTTCACGGGTGGTGAAAAAGGTATGCGCCTCGGCGATGGCGCTGCTCATGTAGCTGCGCCGCTGGGAGATCTCATTGTTGAAAGTGAACAGCAGGAAGCTGTACACGCCGCCCAACATGCCCACCAGCAGTACCAACGCAAAAATACGCAACAGGCGGCGCGCGGCATGGGGCGTGGACAGCACGGGGCTGATCTGGTGCAGGTAGCTCTTTAATCTCATCCCGCCACTTTAGGGATGGCCAACCGTGGGAAAAATCAGACGATCCTTAGAACCCGCCACTCATCCGCCAGATACCAAGCAAGCTAATAATTCCATTTGACATTCGCTGCCTAAGCAGTAACATCTTGTCATACATTCACTGCCTAGGCAGTAATAAGGTGACTTCCGATGTCTCACTTCACTCCTGACAGTTTTCGCAACTGCCATCTCGGCCTGCTTCTGGGCCGGGCGGCGCTGCTCAAGGACCGCATTATCGATACCCATATGGAACCGCATGGCGTGACGGCCGCGCAGTTCAAGGTGTTGATCATCATTGCCCAGTTCGACGTCGATACCCCGGCGGAACTGTGCCGCAACCTGTCCCTGGACAGCGGCTCCATGACCCGCATGCTCGACCGCCTGGAACAGAAGGGCCTGCTGGCGCGCCAGCGCTCCGAGCAGGACCGGCGCCAGGTGCGGCTGGTGCTCACCGAAGACGGCCAGCGCCTGGCGGACATGCTGCCGCACATCGGCGCGCAGTCGATGAACGAGTTGGCCGGCGCCCTGGAGCCTGGCGAGTTGCAAACCCTGGAACGGATCCTCAAGAAAATTCTGGTAGCTGCCGGTGACGCCATCGTCATCCAGCGGGTAGGTAATGAATGAGCAGACGCGCACTTAGCCTGGTGCTGGTGGCCATGAGCATGGCCGGTTGCGCCAACTACAGCGGCCTTGACACCCAAGGCAAACGCCTCGACGCCGGCGGCCTGCAAACGGGCAAGACGTTGAGCGGCGTGACCTTATCGAACGCGGCCTGGCCCAGCGCCGATTGGTGGAAAAGCCTCGGCGACCCACAGCTCGACGGCCTGATCCAGGAAGCCCTGCAAAACAGCCCCGACATGCAAGTCGCCAGCGCCCGTGCCCACCAGGCCGAGGCCGCTGCCTATGCCGCCAACGCCGCGCGCATGCCGACCCTGGATGCCAGCGCGGGCGTGAGTCGTTCGCGCCTGGCCAAAGACCAGGACCCACGCGGGGAGGGCGATGCCTATTCCACCGTGCGCAACATCGGCGCCAGCTTCAACTACAACTTCGACCTCTGGGGGGGCCAGCGGGCCGCCTGGGAAGCCGCGTTGGGCGAGGCGCGCGCCGCCCAGGTCGATCAACAGGCCGCGCGGCTGACCCTGGCTGCCAACGTGGCCAAGGCCTACAGCGACCTGGGTCAGGCCCACATCGTGCGGGACTTGGCCGAAGACGACCTCAAGCGCACCCGGCAGATGCTCGACCTGGGCAAGCGTCGCCTGAACTCGGGTATCGACAGCCACTACCAGTACCAGCAGACCGAAAGCCTGGAAGCCAGCTCCCAGTCGCAACTGATCGACGCGGAAAAACAGCTGCAAAGTGCCAAGATCGCCCTGGCGGTGTTGCTCGGCAAAGGCCCGGACCGGGGCAGTGAACTGGCCCGGCCCAACGTGCTGAAGCCCAGCGCCGTCGCCGTGCCCTCGGTGTTGCCCGCCGAGCTGCTGGGCCGTCGTCCGGACCTGATCGCCGCGCGCTGGCGTGTCGAGGCAGCCGGCAAGAATATCGATGCGAGCAAGACCCGCTTCTACCCCAACCTCAACCTGAGCGCGAGCGCTGGGGCCGAGTCGTTGTTGGGGGATGCAATGTTTGGTTCGGCCAGCCGCTTCTTCAACATTGCGCCGACGATTTCACTGCCGATCTTTGACGGCGGCCGCCTGCGCGCCGACCTCGATGCCCGTGACGCTGACTACGACCTGGCCGTGGCGCAGTACAACAAGACCCTGGTGCAAGCCCTGGGCGACATCGGCAACACCCTTTCACAACTGCGCGACACCGGCCGGCAGATCCAGGCCCAGCAACATGCCGCGGACATTGCCCAGCAGTCCTACGACACCGGTGTGCAGCGCTACAGCTCTGGCATCGGCAACTACCTGGATGTGCTCAGCATCGAGCAGCAATTGCTGCAGGCCCAGCGCCAGCTGGCGACGCTGAATGCCGCGCAGATCGATCTGTCGATTCAATTGATGCAGGCCCTGGGTGGCGGATACGACGCCAGGAACATGGCCGCGACCACCCCCGCCCGCTCGGAATAATTTGAGGTATTTGTCATGGCCACTGCCGAAAACACCAACGCAACTGAACAACCCAAGGACAGCAACCCCCGCAAACGCAAAGTGATGCTGATCGGCCTGGCGCTGATCGTCATCCTGGCGGTAGTGGGCGTGTGGGGCTGGTATGAACTCTACGGCCGCTTCAATGAAAGCACCGACGATGCCTATGTGAATGGCAACGTGGTGGAAATCACCCCACTGGTCACCGGCACGGTGGTCAGCATCGGTGCCGACGATGGCGACCTGGTCCACGAAGGCCAAGTGCTGGTCAACTTCGACCCGAACGACGCCGCCGTCGGCCTGCAAAGCGCCCAGGCCAACCTGGCCCGCACCGTGCGCCAGGTGCGCGGCTTGTACAGCAACGTCGACGGCATGAAGGCGCAGGTCAATGCGCAGAAAGCCGACGTGCAAACCGCCCAGGATAACTTCAACCGCCGTAAAACCCTGGCCCAGGGCGGGGCGATTTCCCAGGAAGAACTGTCCCACGCCCGTGACAGCCTGACCGCCGCTAAAAACGCACTGACCAACCTTGAGCAGCAACTGAAAACCACCAACGCGTTGGTGGATGACACCGTGATTTCGTCTCACCCCGACGTGCAGGCCGCCGCTGCGCAATTGCGCCAGGCCTACCTGACCAATGCGCGCAGTACCTTGATCGCACCGGTCACCGGCTACGTGGCCAAGCGCACTGTGCAACTGGGGCAGCGCGTGCAACCGGGCACCGCGTTGATGGCCGTGATTCCGCTGAACCAGCTGTGGATCGACGCCAACTTCAAGGAAACCCAACTGCGCGACATGCGCATCGGCCAGCCGGTGGACATCGAGTCGGACATCTATGGCAGCGACGTGAAATTCAGCGGCACCATCGATAGCCTGGGTGCAGGTACTGGGAGCGCATTTGCCCTGCTGCCGGCGCAGAACGCCACCGGTAACTGGATCAAGATCGTGCAACGGGTGCCGGTGCGCATCCATATCAATGCTGACGAGTTGGCCAAGCACCCGCTGCGCGTGGGCTTGAGTACCCTGGTCAACGTGGACCTGCACGACCAGAGCGGCCCGGTCCTGGCGCAGCAGGCGCCGCAGAAAGCCTCATTCACCACCAACGTGTATGACCGCCAACTCGCCGAAGCGGATGCCATGATCACCCAGTTGATCCATGACAACAGCCTCGCCGCACCCAAGGCTGTGCAACGCTGATGAGCAATAACGCCTCCTTCACGCCACCCAGCCTGTTGATGGCCACTATTGGCCTGTCGCTGGCGACCTTCATGCAGGTGCTCGACACCACCATCGCCAACGTGGCGTTGCCGACCATTTCCGGCAACCTGGGCGTGAGTTCGGAGCAGGGCACATGGGTCATCACCTCGTTTGCGGTGAGCAACGCGATTGCCTTGCCGCTCACCGGCTGGTTGAGCCGCCGTTTTGGCGAAGTGAAGCTGTTTCTATGGGCGACCATGCTGTTTGTGTTGGCGTCGTTCCTCTGTGGTATTTCCACGTCGATGCCCGAGCTGATCGCCTTTCGGGTCATACAAGGCCTGGTGGCCGGGCCGTTGTACCCGATGACCCAGACATTGCTGATTGCGGTCTACCCGCCGGCGAGGCGCGGCATGGCCCTGGCGTTGCTCGCGATGGTTACGGTGGTGGCGCCGATTGCCGGGCCGATCCTCGGCGGCTGGATTACGGACAGCTACAGCTGGCCGTGGATCTTCTTCATCAACGTACCGATCGGCATTTTTGCGGTGATGGTGGTGCGTTCCCAGCTGAAGAAACGCCCAGTGGTCACCAGCCATCAACCGATGGACTACGTGGGGCTGTTGAGCCTGATCGTCGGCGTCGGCGCCTTGCAGATCATCCTCGACAAGGGCAATGACCTGGACTGGTTCGAATCCAACTTCATCATCATTGGTGCGGCGATTTCGGTGATTGCCCTGGCGGTGTTCATCATCTGGGAGCTCACCGACAAACACCCGGTGGTCAACCTTAAGCTGTTCGCTTACCGTAACTTCCGGATCGGCACCATTGTGTTGATCCTGGGCTACGCGGGCTTCTTCGGTATCAACCTGATCCTGCCGCAATGGCTGCAGACCCAGATGGGCTACACCGCCACTTGGGCCGGGCTGGCGGTGGCGCCAATTGGTATCTTGCCGGTGCTGATGTCGCCGTTTGTCGGCAAGTACGCGCACAAGTTCGACCTGCGTCTGTTGGCGGGCCTGGCATTCCTGGCGATTGGTCTGAGTTGTTTCATGCGCGCAGGTTTTACCAATGAGGTGGACTTCCAGCATATCGCCCTGGTGCAGCTGTTCATGGGGATCGGCGTGGCGCTGTTCTTCATGCCGACCCTGAGCATCCTGATGTCCGACCTGCCGCCGCACCAGATTGCCGACGGCGCGGGTTTGGCAACTTTTCTGCGGACCCTGGGCGGTAGTTTTGCGGCGTCGTTGACCACCTGGATCTGGATCCGCCGGGCGGACCAGCACCATGCTTACATGAGCGAAAACATGACCACCTACGACTCCGCGACCCGCGATGCCTTGCAAGCGCTGGGCGGGGCAGGGCAGAAGGCCTACACGCAGCTCGATCAGATCCTCACCAGCCAGGCGTACATGATGTCCACCGTGGACTACTTCACGTTGCTGGGGTGGATGTTCATGGGGTTGATGTTGCTGGTGTGGTTGGCGAAGCCGCCGTTTGGCGCGAAGGCGGGGCCGGAGGCCTCCGGCCACTGATACCCGGATCACTGTGGGCGCCGGCTTGCCGGCGATAGCGGTCTATCAGTCAGCCGATGTGCCAACTGAAACACCGCCATCGCCGGCAAGCCGGCTCCTAAAGGGGTATGGGTGATCAGGTGCCGGGTAGGGCCAGCTGCGGATTGACGAAATCAAACGCCGCCAATTGAAACCCTTGCTCATCCACCTGCAATGCCCACCCTTGCTTGTCCCAATCTCCCAGCACGATGCGCTTGGCCGCCTGGTCACCAATCTGCAACTTGTGAATGGCCGGGCGGTGGGTATGGCCGTGGACCAGGGTGCGCACGCCGAACTGCTGCATCACCCGCGGCACTTCCTCGGGCGTCACATCCACAATGTCGTTGGCTTTCATGCGCGTCTGCGCCCGGCTTTCACTGCGCAGCTTGCGCGCCAGCTTATGGCGGGTGCTCAAAGGAAGGTGGCGCAGGATAAACAGCACAATCGGGTTGCGCAGGATGCGTCGCAGCTTCATATAGCCGACGTCGCGGGTACAGAGGCTGTCGCCGTGCATCAATAGCACGGGCTCGCCATGGAGCTGCACGACACTCGGGTCCTTGAGCAAGGTGGCACCCGCGGCTTTGCAGAACGCCTTGCCGATCAGGAAATCACGGTTGCCGTGCATGATGAAAATCGGGGTGCCGCTGTCGCTCAGTTCGCGCAGGGCTGCGCAAATGGAGTGTTGAAACGGTGTCATCCCATCGTCGCCAATCCAGGCTTCAAAGAAGTCCCCCAGAATGTACAACGCCTGGGCGCCACGGGCGCGGGTGTGGAGCAGATCCAGAAACGCCCGGGTAATATCCGGGCGCTCCTCTTCCAGATGCAAATCTGAAATCAGCAATATCACCCAACGATCTCGGCTTTCTCGACGATAACGTCTTCTACCGGAACGTCCTGGTGACCGGCTTTACTGGTGGTCTGCACGCCTTTGATCTTGTCGACGACGTCCTGGCCTTCGGTGACTTTACCGAATACCGCGTAGCCCCAACCCTGCACGTTCTTGCCGCTGTGGTTCAGGAAGGCGTTGTCGGCGACGTTGATGAAGAACTGCGCGGAGGCCGAATGCGGCTCCATGGTACGGGCCATGGCGACGGTATACTTGTCGTTGGAAAGGCCGTTGTCCGCTTCGTTCTGGATGCTTGGACGCTTGTCTTTCTTTTCTTTCATGCCAGGCTCGAAACCGCCGCCCTGGATCATGAAGTTGCCGATGACACGGTGGAAAACGGTGTTTTCGTAGTGGCCGGCGTTCACGTACTCGATGAAGTTGGCGACGGTGATCGGCGCTTTCTCGGCGTTCAGCTCGATGACGATGTCACCGTGGTTGGTGGTCAGTTTGACTTGAGTCATGTTCACTACTCTTTTCAGGGAATTCGTGGGTTTGGGTGCCTGTGCACCACGACCGGTATGGCGAATCTGCGGCCAAGGCGCGCAGTTTAGCGTGCCCTGTAGGAATTTCGAGGTGGTTTTTTACCGCCGATGCAATAAATGCTGCAGTTTTTGGCCTCGCTCTGTCAGGTACTTGACAGCATCGGCTATGATATCGCCTTTGTTTTGTCGGCCTAGCCCGGCCACGTACTTGTCTGTTCAAGGATCCTATGAGCAAGCCCACTGTCGACCCTACCTCGAATTCCAAGGCCGGACCTGCCGTCCCGGTCAATTTCCTGCGCCCGATCATCCAGGCGGACCTGGATTCGGGCAAGCACACGCAGATCGTCACCCGCTTCCCGCCAGAGCCCAACGGCTACCTGCACATCGGTCACGCCAAGTCGATCTGTGTGAACTTCGGCCTGGCCCAGGAGTTCGGTGGCGTCACGCACCTGCGTTTCGACGACACCAACCCGGCCAAGGAAGACCAGGAATACATCGACGCCATCGAAAGCGACATCAAGTGGCTGGGCTTCGAATGGTCCGGTGAAGTGCGCTATGCCTCCAAATACTTCGACCAGCTGTTCGACTGGGCCGTCGAACTGATCAAGGCCGGCAAGGCCTATGTCGACGACCTGAGCCCGGAACAGGCCAAGGAATACCGTGGCACCCTGACCGAGCCGGGCAAGAACAGCCCGTTCCGCGACCGTTCGGTGGAAGAGAACCTGGATTGGTTCGCCCGCATGCGCGCCGGTGAGTTCCCGGACGGCGCCCGCGTGCTGCGTGCCAAGATCGACATGGCCTCGCCGAACATGAACCTGCGCGATCCGATCATGTACCGCATCCGCCACGCCCATCACCACCAGACCGGTGACAAGTGGTGCATCTACCCGAACTACGACTTCACCCACGGTCAGTCCGACGCCATCGAAGGCATCACCCACTCCATCTGCACCCTGGAGTTCGAAAGCCATCGCCCGCTGTACGAATGGTTCCTGGACAGCCTGCCAGTGCCGGCGCACCCGCGCCAGTACGAGTTCAGCCGCCTGAACCTGAACTACACCATCACCAGCAAGCGCAAGCTCAAGCAACTGGTCGATGAAAAGCACGTACACGGTTGGGACGACCCGCGCATGTCCACGCTGTCGGGCTTCCGCCGTCGTGGCTACACACCGGCGTCGATCCGCAACTTCTGCGACATGGTCGGCACCAACCGTTCCGACGGCGTGGTCGACTTCGGCATGCTCGAATTCAGCATCCGCCAGGACCTCGACGCGAACGCTCCGCGCGCCATGTGCGTGCTGCGTCCGTTGAAAGTCGTGATCACCAACTACCCGGAAGACAAGGTCGACCACCTCGAGCTGCCACGTCATCCGCAAAAAGAAGAACTCGGCGTGCGCAAGCTGCCGTTCGCCCGTGAAATCTACATCGACCGCGATGACTTCATGGAAGAGCCGCCAAAGGGCTACAAGCGCCTGGAGCCGAACGGCGAAGTGCGCCTGCGCGGCAGCTACGTGATCCGTGCCGACGAAGCGATCAAGGACGCCGATGGCAACATCGTCGAACTGCGCTGCTCCTACGACCCGGAAACGCTGGGCAAGAACCCTGAAGGCCGCAAGGTCAAGGGCGTGATCCACTGGGTGCCAGCCGCGGCCAGCATCGAGTGCGAAGTGCGTTTGTACGATCGCCTGTTCCGCTCGCCGAACCCAGAAAAGGCCGAAGACAGCGCCAGCTTCCTCGACAACATCAACCCTGACTCCCTGCAAGTACTCACTGGTTGTCGTGCCGAGCCATCGCTTGGCGACGCACAGCCGGAAGACCGTTTCCAGTTCGAGCGCGAAGGTTACTTCTGCGCGGATATCAAGGACTCGAAACCAGGTCAGCCGGTATTCAACCGTACCGTGACCTTGCGTGATTCGTGGGGCCAGTGATTCTCTAAGGAAGCCGTTGTGCTAACGATCTACAACACACTCAGCAAGACCAAAGAAGTCTTCAAGCCGCTGGATGGCAACAAGGTGCGCATGTACGTGTGCGGCATGACCGTGTACGACTACTGCCACATCGGCCACGGCCGCAGCATGGTTGCCTTCGACCTGGTGACCCGCTGGTTGCGTTTCAGCGGCTATGACTTGACCTATGTGCGCAACATCACCGACATCGACGACAAGATCATCAACCGCGCCAATGAAAACGGCGAGTCGTTCGACGCGCTGACCGAGCGCATGATCGCCGCCATGCACGAGGACGAGGCCCGCCTCAACATCCTCAAGCCGGACATGGAACCGCGTGCCACGGACCACATTCCGGGCATGCACGCGATGATCCAGACCCTGATCGACAAGGGCTACGCCTACGCCCCAGGCAATGGTGACGTGTACTACCGCGTCGCCAAGTTCATGGGCTACGGCAAGCTGTCGCGCAAGAAAATCGAAGACCTGCGCATCGGCGCACGTATCGAAGTCGACGAAGCCAAGCAGGATCCGCTCGACTTCGTGCTGTGGAAGGCTACCAAGCCGGGCGAGCCAAGCTGGGAATCGCCGTGGGGCGCCGGGCGTCCGGGCTGGCACATTGAATGCTCGGTGATGTCCACCTGCTGCCTGGGTGACACCTTCGACATTCATGGCGGCGGCAGCGACCTTGAGTTCCCGCACCACGAAAACGAAATCGCCCAAAGCGAGGCCGCCACCGGCAAGACTTACGCCAACGCCTGGATGCACTGCGGCATGATCCGCATCAATGGCGAGAAGATGTCCAAGTCCTTGAACAACTTCTTCACCATTCGCGACGTGCTGGCAAAGTACCATCCGGAAGTCGTGCGTTACCTGCTGGTGTCGAGCCACTACCGCAGCGCCATCAACTACTCGGAAGACAACCTCAAGGACGCCAAGGGCGCCCTGGAGCGTTTCTACCACGCGTTGAAAGGCCTGCCCGCCGTGGCTCCAGCCGGTGGCGAAGCCTTCGTCGCACGGTTTACCGAAGTCATGAACGACGACTTTGGTACACCGGAAGCCTGCGCGGTGCTGTTCGAGATGGTGCGCGAGATCAACCGTTTGCGTGAGAGCGATCTCGACGCAGCGGCGGGCCTGGCGGCGCGCCTGAAAGAACTGGCCAGCGTGCTGGGGGTTCTGCAAATGAAGCCTGAAGATTTCCTGCAAGCCGGCGCCGAAGGGCGTGTGGATGCGGCGCAAGTGGACGCGCTGATCCAGGCGCGTTTGACTGCTCGTGCCAACAAGGACTGGGCGGAATCCGACCGACTCCGCGACCAACTCACCGCCATGGGCGTGGTGTTGGAAGACGGGAAGGGTGGGACGACGTGGCGGTTGGCTGATCAGGCTTGATTGGTAAACGCTGAATGAAAAACGCCCCGACTGGTTCGGGGCTTTTTTTTGCACACCGTTTTAACGGCTCACTCGATCCACTGTGCCCGCTTCATTCAGTTGTTGATCCACGCCTCACGTAAAAATCGTCCGGCACCATTCGCAACAACCCGCCGGCTTTGCCGATGGAGCGGTTACGGCTTCCTATGCCTGCGACCAATGCGAGGGGTGGGTACATGGTCTGTTCCTTCAGAGAAGTCCATTATTGCGCGGCGTGAGCGCCTGCCGTCACTTGATATCGACTCTGCACAAAACCATTGTCCGACACGTAGGTGCCTACATGGTGCAGCTGCCGCTCACTGCCAATCTGGCTGAACAGTGGCACGCCTTGCCCGAGTAAAACCGGGATACGCGTAATGATCAGCTCATCAATCAGGCCCGCTTCAAGAAACGCCTGGATGGTCTCGCCTCCGTCGATATAGAGGTGCTTCATGCCGCGCTCGGCTAACGTAGCCACGAGTGAGGTGACGTCTCCTGCCATGACCTCGACCTTGCCCTCCAGGTGCGCAGGGATCAGCAGAGGCTGGTGGGACAGCGCAATGACGGGCGTGCCCTCGTAGGGCCACTCGGGGAAGGACAAGATTTTCTCCAGGGTTTTGCGACCCATTACCAGTGCATCGACCGTGGCGATGAAGCGTTCATAGGTCACGCCGTTCAACTCGGCGGTTTCGTACTCTGGTCGGTGCAACCACTCGATATCACCGTCCGCGCGGGCAATAAAGCCGTCGATGCTGGCTGCGATGAAGACCGAACATTGGTTATCCATGGCGAAAACTCCTTTTAGCGCGCGTGGACGCTAATACTAATTTAATCCTCGCGTGCAACAACCGGGCGTCTAGACACAGTCCTGATGCCCCTTTCTGCCGTGCGAGGATGTATGCGAAGTTGGTTGATCCGTTACCGTTACGCAATCATTTTCTGGATGTGCTTCGGCGTTTTCCGTACGTCCCTGGCCGACTGGAACCCCATTCCCTCTGGCTCCATGCGCCCGACCTTGCTGGAGGGTGATGTGGTGTTGGTGAACCGGGTGGCCTACGACCTCAAGCTGCCGCTCACGGACATTTCCCTGGCCAAGCTCGATAACCCCCAACGTGGCGATGTGGTGACGTTTTCATCACCCAAGGACGGCATGCGCCTGATCAAGCGCATCGTCGGCATTCCCGGTGACACCCTGGAAATGAAAGATGAGGTGTTGTGGGTCAACGGCGAGCCTGCCACCTACAGTGACGCGCAGGACATCAGCGAACCCATCCTGCCCGGCCATACGGTGCCAGGAATCAAGCTGAACGAGCGGGCGGCCAACCGTCAGCGCACGGTGCAGTTCATGCCGACGGTGCGGGCAATGCGTAATTTCGGGCCGGTGGTGGTGCCGGCCGACAGTTACTTCATGCTGGGGGACAACCGTGATAACAGCGATGACTCACGGTATATCGGCGTTGTGCCACGCCGGCTGTTGATCGGGCGGGCACATCATGTACTGGCGTCGGCGCAGATCCTGGATCACTGGATGCCACGCCTGCACAGATTTGGCGCGCCGATCCTGTAAGGACAAGCCCCCATTACCCCTGTGGAGCCGGCAAGCCGGCTCCTACAGTTGGGTATGTTACGAGGGGCCCTGAATCCAGACACTCACTTTTGGGTTAGCCCATTACCTTTTCGTGCGTTCTTGTGGGCTGTCCGCCCGGTTCCTATCCTGCGGTCTTCGTTTATCCAGGAGTAGGTTCCATGAGCTTTGATCTCGGACTAAAAGGCCTTCGTGCGCTGGTCACCGGTGGCACCAAAGGTATCGGCGCCGCCGTGGTGGCGGTGTTGCGTGAACAAGGCGCCCAGGTGATTTCGGTCGCGCGTTCGGCGGCGGATTCGACGCCCGAAGGCGTGCATTTCATCGCTGCCGACCTAGGCACTGCCGCCGGTTGTGCGAGTGCTACTGAGGCGGTGAAGGCTCGGCTTGGCGGCGTCGATATCATCGTCAATGTGCTCGGCGGCTCAAGCGCACCCGGCGGTGGTTTTGCGGTGCTCGATGATGAGCAGTGGGCGAATGCCCTGGGTCAGAACCTGATGGCGGCAGTGCGGGTGGATCGGGCGCTCCTGCCCGGCATGCTCGCGCGCGGCGCCGGGGTGATTATTCATGTCACGTCGATCCAGCGGGAGTTGCCGTTGCCGGAGTCGACCACGGCGTATGCCGCTGCAAAGGCAGCGTTGGCGACCTACAGCAAGAGCCTGTCGAAAGAAGTCACGCCCAAGGGTATTCGGGTGGTGCGGGTTTCGCCGGGCTGGGTGGAGACGGACGCGGCGGTGGCACTGGCGGAGCGCCTGGCGGAGCAGGCGGGAACGGATTACGCGGGGGGCAAGCAGATCATCATGCAGGCGCTCGGCGGTATCCCGCTTGGACGGCCGGCCAAGCCCCAGGAGGTGGCTGACTTGATCGCCTTCCTGGTCTCGCCCCGCGCCGCGTCGATCAGCGGCACCGAGTACGTGATCGACGGCGGCACCGTCCCTACGGTCTAAATCGTCGGTTTGGCGGCCTGCCATTTGAGCAGGCCATCCAGTACCGGGCACAGGCTCTGCCCCCACCCGGTCATACGGTATTCCACCTTGGGCGGCACCACTGGGTAGACCGTGCGCTGTACCAGGCCATCGGCTTCGAGCTGGCGCAATTGCTGGGCGAGCATCTTCTGCGAGATATCCGGGATCAGTCGCTCAAGGTCGGAATAACGCTGCACCTGGCCGCCGAACAGGTGGAACAGAATGATCAGCTTCCAGCGCCCGCCAAGCCAGGCGAGCGTGGTTTCGACGTCGGCGGCGGCGGTGGCAGGGGTGTAGGTTTTACTCATCGCATACGTCCTGGGACATTTCGGAAAGTTGCCATTTGTTTTGACGTCCGCCGCAGCCTGGCTTTAGATGGTCGACACGACCAAACCCACGATGAAACCAGCGGTGATTCAAATGGATTGTATCTTCTGCAGCATTGTTCAAAAGACCTCCCCAGCGCACATTCTGTGGGAAGACGACCAGCATATGGCGTTTCTTTCGATCTTTCCCAATACACCGGGTTTCAGCGTGGTAATCCCCAAGCAGCACTACGGCAGCTATGCGTTTGCGCAGTCGGATGAGGTGTTGGCCGGGCTTGCGATAGCGGCGAAGAAGACCGCGTTGCAGATCGACCGGGCGTTTCCGGATGTGGCCCGTACGGGGATGATGCTGGAAGGCTATGGTGTGGATCACCTGCATGCGAAGTTGTTTCCCATGCATGGGACGGGCGGGGACAGTACCTTCAAGCCCATCAGCTCCAAGGTGGAGAAGTTCTTCGAAGCCTATGAGGGTTATATCTCGTCCCACGATTTTGTGCGGGCGGATGATGCCGAGCTAGCGGAGTTGGCGGCGCACATCAGATTATTTGTCTAATGCAAAACCAAATGTGGGAGCGGGCTTGCTCGCGAATGCGGTAGGTCAGTCGCTGATGTGCTGACTGAAAAACGCATTCGCGAGCAAGCCCGCTCCCACCTTTTTTACTGTGTTCGCTTGATGAATCAGCGGCGGCTGCTGACTTCGGCCGGTACGTCATCACCGGCCATGCGCTTGCGGAACAGTGCAGTGCGCGCCAGTAGCAACGTGGTCACCGGCACCGTGATCGACAGCAAGATCGGTATCAACCACCCGTGCAACACCGGCCCGGATTTGAGCACCGAAAAGTAGATGATCGACGCCAACGCCACACACCACGCCCCCAACGTCGACGCCAATGCCGGCGGGTGCATGCGCTGGAAGAAGTCCTTCATGCGCAGCAAGCCGATCGCGCCAATCAATGCAAACACGCTGCTGAGCACCAGCAGTACCGCGACGACGATTTCCATCCATAACGGCATCATTCAATCACCTCCCCACGCAGCAGGAATTTGGCCAGGGCAAACGAGCCCACGAAGCCGAACAGCGCGATCAGCAGCGCCGCTTCAAAGTAGGTGTCACTGGCATAGCGAATGCCCAGCACCAGCATCATCAGCATCGCCAGGATGTACAGGTAGTCCAGCGCCAGTACCCGGTCTTGCGCGGACGGGCCTTTGAACAGGCGGACCAGGGTCAGCACCATCGCCAGCGAGAACAGGAACAGGCTGAACAGGATCGCATTGGAGAGCAGGGCGCTCATTCGAAGATCTCCATCAGGGGCCGTTCGTAGGTGGACTTGAAGTGCTCGATGAAGGGCGCTTCGTCCTCCAGATCAAACACATGCAAGAGCAGGATGCTTCGGTCCAGTGCCAGTTCCGACCAAATGGTGCCGGGCACCACCGTGGTGATCATCGACAGCGCAGCCAGGCCGTTGGCGTCGCGCAGGTCCAGGGGGATCTTGATAAAGCGCGAACGCGGCGGGCGGGAGCCGCACATCAGCACGCCCCAGGCCACTTGCAGGTTGGAGATGATCACATCGCGGCCTACCAGGAAAAACAGGCGAATGATCACCCCAGGGCGGCGAATGCGGATTGGCAGGGGCCGCAGCGGCGCCATCATCAGTGGCGCCAGAAAGCCCAGCAACGCACCCAGCAGCAGGTTGCCGGGGCTTACCGACAGGTTCAGCACCAGCCACAACACCCACAACGCCAGCGACAACCACGGGGCAGGTAACAGGCGTTTCATGGCTGCACCTCCAGCGCGGCGGCTTTGGCTTCAGGGCTCGGCACCGGTCGCGTCGCCATCACCGCCATAACATAGTGCTCCGGGTTGTTAAGGCTGACAGCCGTGTCCTGGGTGTAGCGCATCAGCGGCTCGGCCTTGAAGGTCAGCAGGATGCTCAGGCCGAGCAGGAAGAAGATCGGCAGGCACTCGTAGCGACGCAGCAGTGGCGATGGACGCTCTTCCGGGGTCCAGAAGCGCTGGATGCCCAGGCGCGCGAAGGCGATCAACGAGGCCAGGCCGGAAAGAATCAGCAACGCCACCAAGCCCCAGGCCGCCGGGCGGATCGGCGCGTCAACGCTGACGCCCAAGCCCAGCGGATTGACCAGTGCACTCAACAGGCTGAGCTTGCCGATAAACCCGGAAAGCGGCGGCATGCCGATGATCAGCAGGGCGCAGGCGATAAAGCTCAGGCCCAGGAAGGCCATGGTCCAGGGAATCACCTGGCCGACCACGGCTTTCTGCTCGTCATCGAGGTTGACGCCCGGGCGCGGATGCAGGGACTCCATGGCCTTGGGTAGCGCATCGATCTCTTCATCCAGCGGCAGGTCGTTGGCCGAGCGCGAACGCTCGATCAACTCGGCCAGCAGGAACAGTGCGCTCAATGCCAGCGTCGAGCTGACCAGATAAAACAGCGCCCCCGCCGTCAGGCTTGGCTGAGCGAAACCAACGGCAGACAGCAAGATCCCGGCCGACACCAGGATGCTCAAGCTGGCCATGCGCTCCAGCCGCTGCGCCGCCACCATCGCCAGCGCCGCGCAGATGATGGTTGCCATGCCGCCGTATACCAGCCAGTCACCGCCAAACAGCGCCGAGGCACCGGCCTGGCCGGAAAACAGCAGGGTCCACAGGCGCAGCACGGTGTACACGCCGACCTTGGTCATGATCGCAAACATCGCCGCCACCGGCGCACTGGCCGAGGAATAGGCGGGCGCCAGCCAGAAGTTCAGTGGCCACATGCCGGCCTTGGCCAGGAATGCCGTCGCGAGGATGGCCGCACCGGCGTGCAACAGGCCGCGATCCGCCTCGGGCACCAGCGGGATTTTCAGCGCCAAGTCGGCGAAGTTCAGCGTGCCGGTAACACCGTAGATCATCGCCGCGCCAATCAGGAACAGTGACGAGGCCAGCAGGTTGATCGCGATGTAATGCAGCCCCGAGGACACCCGCGCACGCCCGGAACCGTGCAGCATCAAGCCATAGGACGCCGCCAGCAGCACCTCGAAGAACACGAACAGGTTGAACAGGTCGGCGGTGAGAAAGGCCCCGTACAACCCCATCATCTGCACCTGGAACAACGCATGGAAACTGGTGCCCGCGCGGTCCCAGCGGGCCATGGCGAACAGCAACGCGCTCACGCCGATGATGCCGGTGAGCACCAGCATCAGCGCCGACAACTGATCCACCACCAACACGATGCCAAACGGAACTTGCCAGTTGCCCGGCAGGTACACGCCGATCGAGCCAGGGCCGCCTTTTTGCGTCCAGTACAGCAGCAAAATAGCGATGCCCAGGCCGATGATGCTGGAGAACAGGTTGATGCGCGCCTTCAGCGGGCGGTGCTTCTCGCCGAGCATCAGCATCAATGCGGCCGTCAGCAACGGCAACAGGATCGGCGCGACGATCATTTGATTCATCCACGTCATTCCTTGGGCTCCCGGCCGTCCACATGGTCCGTACCGGTCAGGCCGCGGGAGGCCAGCAGCACTACCAGGAACAAGGCGGTCATGGCGAAGCTGATCACAATGGCCGTGAGCACCAGCGCCTGGGGCAGGGGATCGGTGTAGTTGAGCAAGTCTTGCGGCACGCCGTCCTTGATGATCGGCTCCTTGCCGATAAACAGGCTGCCCATGCTGAAAATGAACAGGTTGACCCCGTACGACAGCAGGCACAGGCCCATCACCACCTGGAATGTCCGTGGCCGCAGGATCAGCCAGACGCCGGAGGCCGCCAGGACCCCAATGGCAATTGCGATGACTTCTTCCATCAGGCGGCTCCTTCCGTTGCGGCAACCACTTTGGCCTGGTTGCTCGGTTTATGGGCCCGCACGGACTGGTGACCGAGGGCGGTAAGCATCAGCAGCGTCGAACCGACGACCATGGCGTACACGCCGACGTCGAAGAACAAGGCGCTGGCGATATGGATGTCGCCGAGCAGCGGCAGGCTGAAATGCCAGGTGTGGGTGGTGAGGAACGGATACCCGGCAAACAATGCACCGAGGCCGGTCAGCGTCGCTGAGAACAGGCCAAAGCCCATCCAGCGCATCGGTCGCAGGCTCATCTGCGCTTCGACCCACTGCGTGCCGGCGACCATGTATTGCAGGATAAACGCCACCGACATCACCAGCCCGGCGACAAAGCCGCCGCCCGGTTGGTTGTGGCCGCGCATGAACAGGTAGAACGACACTACCAGCGCTATCGGCAGCAGCAGGCGCACCAGCACCGCCGGCACCATCATGAAGCCCAGGGCGGTGTCGCTGGCCTGGCGCGGGTTGACCAGGTCGGTGGCCACGTCCGGCGCCAACTGGCGCTGTTGTGCGGGCAGTTGCATGCTTTCCTTGGATGGACGGAAGCGGCGGAGCAGCGCGTACACGGTCAGCGCCACGGCGCCAAGCACGGTGATTTCACCCAAGGTATCGAAGCCCCGGAAGTCCACCAGCATCACGTTCACCACATTGCTGCCGCCGCCTTCGGGCAGGGCGCGGCTTAAGTAGAACGAGGAAATATCGTTGGGCGTCTGGCGGGTCAGCATCGCGTAGGACAGCAGCGCCATACCGCCACCTACCACGGTGGACAACAGGAAGTCGCGCAGACGGCGAATGCGCGCCTTGCGCAGCGAACTCGGCAGTGGCGACACTTCCTCGATCCGCCGTGGCAACCAGCGCAGGCCGAGCAGGATCAGCACCGTGGTCACCACTTCGACCACCAGTTGGGTCAGCGCCAGGTCCGGCGCTGAGAACCACACGAAGGTCACGCAGGTCATCAGGCCGCACACGCTGACCATGGTCAGGGCTGCCAAACGGTGGTACTTGGCTTGCCAGGCAGCGCCGAGGGCACAGGCAATCGCCAGCAGCCACAGGGTCACGAACACAATGGAACCGGGGATCTTCGGCCGGTCGCCCCAACTGAGGCCGCTGTTGAGCATCGGGATCATGCCGCCGATCACCGCCACCAGCACCAGCAGGAACAACTGGGTCTGCAGACGCTTGGTGCTGATGCGTTTCTCGATCTTGCGCACACCGCGCATCATCACCACCAGGCTGCGCTCGAAGCCGCGCTTGCCGTTGAAGTAGCTGATGATGGGCGGGTATTTGAAGCGGCCACGCTTGAGTTGCTTGCGCAGCAGCAGATAGAGCACCACGCCGCCGGACATGGCCACCAGGCTCATGATCATCGGCGCGTTCCAGCCGTGCCAGATCGTCAGGCTGTACTCCGGCAGCACACCGCCGACCACTGGCAGGGCGGCAGCGGCGAGGATCGAACCCACCACCTGGGCCGGGAAAATCCCCACCAACAGGCAGGTGAACACCAGCAGTTCAACCGGTGCGCGCATCCAGCGCGGCGGTTCATGCGGGGTGTGCGGCAGGTTGGTCGCCGTAGGGCCGAAGAACACATCGACCGTGAAACGCAGCGCGTAGGCCACGCTGAACGTACCGGCAATGGTCGCGATCAACGGCAGGGCAAACTCCACCCAAGCGGTCGAGGTGATGAACACGGTTTCGGCGAAGAACATCTCTTTGGACAGGAACCCGTTGAGCAACGGCACGCCGGCCATGGACGCACTGGCCACCATCGCCAGGGTCGCCGTAAAGGGGATCAACCGCACCAGCCCGCTGAGCTTGCGGATATCCCGCGTGCCGCTCTCGTGGTCGATGATGCCCGCCGCCATGAACAGCGAGGCCTTGAACGTGGCATGGTTAAGGATATGGAACACGGCTGCGACGGCAGCCAGCGGGCTGTTGAGCCCCAGCAGCAAGGTGATCAGCCCGAGGTGGCTGATGGTGGAGTAGGCCAGCAGGCCCTTGAGATCATTCTGGAACATGGCGCAGTAAGCGCCGAGGAGGAGGGTGAGAGCGCCGGCACCGCCGACGATCCAGAACCATTCTTCGCTACCGGACAGCGACGGCCACAGGCGGGCCAGCAGGAACACGCCGGCCTTCACCATCGTCGCCGAATGCAGGTACGCCGACACCGGCGTGGGCGCCGCCATTGCGTGGGGCAGCCAGAAGTGGAAGGGGAACTGCGCGCTTTTGCTCAAGGCGCCGATCAGCACCAGGGCCAGCATGACCGGGTACAGCGCGTGCGCGCGAATCTGATCGCCGGCCGCCAGCACCTGGTCGAGGTCATAGCTGCCGACGATATGCCCCAGCAACATCACGCCCGCCAGCAGGCACAAACCGCCGGCGCCGGTGACCATCAACGCCATGTATGCACCGCGTCGCGCATCGGCGCGGTGGTGCCAATAGCCGATCAGCAGGAACGAGAACAGGCTGGTCAGTTCCCAGAAGAACACGATCTGGACCAGGTTGCCGGAGATCACCAGCCCGAGCATGGCGCCCATGAAGGCCAGGAAAAACGCAAAGAAGCGCGGCACCGGGTCGTCCGGCGACATGTAATAGCGCGCATACAACGACACCAGCGTGCCGATGCCCAGCACCAGCATCGAGAACAGCCAGGCAAACCCGTCCATGCGCAGCACGAAGTTCAGCCCGAGGCTGGGCAACCACATGAATTCTTCGCGGATCACGCCACCGTGGGCGATCTGGGGGTAGAGCAGGGCGACTTGAACGGTACCGACCAGGGCCACAAGGCCAGCCAGCAGGGATTCGGTGTTACGTGCATTGTGCGGCAGCAAGGCCGCCAGACAGCTGCCAGCGAACGGCAGAAGCAGTAGAACTATCAGGGACATAGGCTTCTAATCTGCGGGAGTTTGGGATGCATCATACGTGCCGCTTTCTCGATCACCAAACGGCAAGATGTGGCAGGATCCTACAAGCTAAGCTGAAAACCCTTGTAGGAGCGAGCTTGCTCGCGAAAATCGTCAACGGTAACGCGGGCCTCCTGGATTCACACAGTGTTCTCAGGTTCTTCGCGAGCAAGCTCGCTCCTACCTGTGGATGCGGCTGCCTTCTGGGCCTTGGTCTTCATCTCACTGACAATCACCGCCGCCACAATCAAAGCTGCGCCCAGCATCGCAATCGGCGGGAAGCGTTCCCCGGCGATCCGCCCCACCACGCCGGCCCACACCGGCTCACCGGCATAGATCAACGTGGCGCGGGTGGGCGAAACACTTTGCTGCGCCCAGTTCATCGCCACTTGGATCACCGCACTGGTCAAGCCCAGGCCGACTGCACTGAACAGCAGCAACCATGAAAACCCCGGCAGCGCCTCACCCATCGGCACCACCATCAGGAACGACAACAACGACGCCGTGGCCAGTTGCACCACGGTCACCCGGCGTACATCCACCTGCCCGGCAAATGCACTGATCAAAATAATCTCCGCTGCAATCGCGACCGCGCCAATCAAGGTGGCGATTTCACCCGGGCTGAAATTCAGTGACGCGCCCGCAGGCCCGGTCAACAGCATCAAGCCGGTAAACGCCAGCATGATGCCAATGCTCGGCATCAAGCCCGGACGGCGCCCCAGCACCAGCCATTGCAGCAACGGAACGAACGGTACATACAAAGCCGTGATAAACGCCGATTGGCTGCTCAAGATCGTCTGCAAGCCAATGGTTTGCAGCCCGTAGCCAAACATGATCGCCACGCCGATAAATACTCCGGCCTTCAACTCGAACAGCGTCAGGTCACGCAACGTGCGTAAGGAAAAGAAGCCGACCACAATCGCCGCCGCCGCAAACCGTAGTCCGACGAAAAACATCGGCCCGCTGACGGTCATCGCGTGCTGCACCAGCAAAAAGGTGCCGCCCCAGATCATGGTGATCACTACCAGGATGCATTCGGCTTTACTGAAACGGTTGAAACGCGAAGGGGAGTTCGGGGTGGTCATGGCGGCTCGGTCTTGCAAGGGAAAGGCACGGACCGCACAATGCGCCGCACGCTGGGCAGTATACTGCGCACACCCACCCATTGAGCAATATAGTGCACAAAGAAAATCCACAACGGGCCTCGGTCCTGCAGCACGTCAGCCAGAACGTTCGTCGCCTGCGCCATGCTGCCGACTTGAGCCAGACCGCGCTTTCGGAAAAGTCCGGGGTCAGCCGGCGCATGCTGGTGGCCATCGAGGCGGGGGAGAAGAACGTCAGCCTGTCCACCCTCGACCGTGTGGCCGAAGCGTTGGACGTGGCCTTCAGCGACCTGATCCAGGCGCCGGATGCCCCCGACCACAGCCGCATCAATGAGCTGGCCTGGGCCGGTGAAATCCCCGGCAGCAAGGCGGTGTTGCTGGCCAAGGCCACGGCGCGGCGTGAGGTCGAGTTGTGGGAGATGCAACTGGAGCCGGGCGATCGCTACAGCCCCGATCCCGACCCGGATGGCTGGAGCGTGCAACTGTTCGTGTTCGAAGGCTGCCTCACCCTGCTGGTGGGCGAGGAAGAAAAGCACGTCGCCGCAGGCGAGTTTTATATGTTCGCCAGCCGTCACGTGCATGGCTATCGCAATGACGGCGAGGTGTCTGTGCGGTTTGTGCGCAACGTGGTGATCTAACTGTTCTCCCGGCAACAGTGGATGGACACTTTGCTGGTTTGAAACGCGCTCTGTTGCACTGAATTACCGGCAAATCGCTGATTTTATTGACGATTAAATTCAGGCACGACTCCTGCAATCACTCCAGTATCCCCTCGGAGCCTGGAGTCGGCCCATGTCAGCCCACCCTCAATACCCTGCCCATATCATCCGCTCTGACGCGCAAGCCATCGAGGTCGCCACGCGCCTGGCTGCACGGTTTGCCGTCGACGCCAGCGAGCGCGACCGTGAGCGTCGCCTGCCGGTGGCCGAACTCGACGAGTTCTCGGCCAGCGGCTTGTGGGGCATCACCATTCCCAAGGCTTATGGCGGTGCCGAGGTGTCGTATGTGACAGTGGCCGAGGTGATCAAACTGATCTCCGCCGCCGACCCGTCCCTGGGGCAGATTCCGCAGAACCACCTCGGTGTCGTCGACATTCTGCTGCAGACGGCCACGGAGGCACAAAAGCAGTACTACTTCGGCAAAGTCCTCCAAGGCTATCGCTTCGGCAATGCCTTCTCCGAAGCCAAGAGCAAGAACGCCGGCACCTTCGACACTCAGATCCGCTTCCACGGCGACAGCGCGCAAATCAACGGCGAGAAGTTCTACTGCACCGGCGCGTTGTTCGCCCATATCGTGCCCACCGTCGGCAATAACGAAAAAGACCAGGCGTTCATCGCCTTTGTCGAGCGCGATGCCCAAGGCCTGAGTGTGATCGACAGCTGGGACGGCTTCGGTCAACGCACCACCGCCAGCGGCGGCGTGACCCTCGATGGCGTAACCGTGCCCCTCAGCGCGGTGATCCCCGCTCACCAGGCCTTCGACCAACCCACCGCCAACGGCCCGATTTCACAGATCATCCAGGCAGCGGTCGACACCGGCATCGCCCTGGGCGCCCTTGAACAAGCCAAGATCTATGCGCGCCAGGCGCGACCCTGGATCGACAGCCAGCAGGAGCACGGCTGGCAGGACCCGTTCACCATCGCTGCCATCGGCGATCTGGAATGGCGTGTGCACGGCACCGAAGCCATTCTCGCCAAGGCCGGCGTGGCGGTGGACCGTGCCCTCGCCGAGCCCAGCGAAGACACCGTCGCCCAGGCCTCGCTGGTGGTTGCCCAGGCCAAAGTGCTGTCGGCCGAAACCGCCTTGCTCGCCAGCAGCAAGCTCTTCGAACTGGCCGGCACCCGCTCGGTCACCGGCAAACACAACCTTGACCGCTTCTGGCGCAACGCACGCACCCACACCCTGCACGACCCGGCCCGCTGGAAGTACCACCTGATCGGCAATTTCGTGCTCAACGGCGTGAAGCCCGCGCGCCACGCCTGGAACTGAGGATTGACCATGACCGCACTGAGCCTTGCGCGCCAACTGTTGGACAGCACCCGCCGCCACGTCGAGACCAGCGATGACCCCTATGTGATCAGCCGCTTCGGCGATCTACAAATCCGCGTCGACGTGGCCGCCGCCCTGCTGGAGCGCGCTGAAACCCACCCCAGCCCGGTGGCCGCCACCGAAGCGCAGATCGCCGCCGCCGAAGCCCTAATTGCCGCGAGCAACGCCGAATTCGAACTGACCGGCCAACGCACCGAACTGCCGTCGAGCCTCGATGACCCGTTGCGCTGGAAATACCAGATCGTCGGCAACTATTACCTCAACGGAGTGCTTTGATGTCCCGTGAAATCCGCTTGAATGCCTTCGACATGAACTGTGTCGGCCACCAATCGCCCGGCCTGTGGGCGCACCCGCGTGATCGTTCGTGGCAGTACAAGGACCTGGAATACTGGACCGACCTCGCCAAGATCCTTGAGCGCGGCAAGTTCGACGGCCTGTTTATCGCCGACGTGCTGGGCATCTACGACGTGTACAACGGCAACGGCGACGCGGCGATTCGCCAGGCGGCGCAGGTGCCGGTCAATGATCCGCTGTCGTTGATCGCGCCGATGGCGTTGGTCACCGAACACTTGGGGTTTGGCCTGACGGCTTCGTTGTCGTTCGAACATCCGTATCCGTTCGCCCGTCGCCTCTCCACCCTGGATCACCTGACCAAGGGCCGCATTGGCTGGAACATCGTTACCTCCTACCTGGAAAGCGGCGCCAAGAACCTCGGCCAGAAAGCCCAGACAGAACACGACGCGCGCTACGACTATGCCGAGGAGTACCTGGAGGTCTGCTACAAACTCTGGGAAGGCAGTTGGGAGGAGGGCGCCGTGTTGCGCGACCGCGAGCGCCGGATTTTCAGCGACCCGAGCAAGATCCACGAGATCCGCCATGTCGGCAAACACTTCCAGGTGCCCGGCATTCACCTGTGTGAGCCGTCGCCGCAGCGTACGCCGGTGCTGTATCAGGCGGGTGCGTCCAGCCGTGGCAAGCAGTTCGCCGCCGAGCAGGCCGAGTGTGTGTTCGTCGCGGCGCCGTCCAAGGTGCTGCTGAAAAAGACCGTTGCCGACATCCGCCGTCGTGCCGCCGAGGCCGGGCGTGATCCGAAGAAAATCCTGATCTTCAACCTGCAGACGGTGATCGTCGGTGAGACCGACGCCAAGGCCAAGGCCAAGTTCGACGAGTACAAATCCTACGTCAGCTACGAAGGCGCGATGGCGCTGATCTCCGGCTGGACCGGTATCGATTTCAGCCAGTTCAAACCGGATGAACCGCTCAAGCATGTGCATACCAACGCCATTCAATCGGCGGTGGAAGCCTTTTCCACGGCAGACCCGAACAAGGTCTGGACGCCCAACGAGCTGGCCGATTGGGTCGGCATCGGCGGCTTTGGCCCGCTGTTTGTCGGTGGTCCGGAAACCGTGGCGGATCTGCTGCAGGAGTGGGTGGAAGAGACGGATGTGGATGGGTTCAACCTAGCCTATGCGCTAACTCACGAGACGTTTATCGATGCTGTCGATTTGCTGGTGCCGGAACTGCAGAAACGCGGCGTCTACAAAACTGAATATGCCCAAGGCACGCTACGTGAAAAACTGTTTGGCGAGGGTGCACGGTTGCCTGAGGTGCACCCTGGAAGTGGCTATCGGAACTTAAAAAAGGAGGCTTGTGCGCCAGCGTAATGCGTACTGGATAGTGCGACAGGGCTTGCTGACGATAAAACAGCAAGCCCATGAACGCATTCACGCAACCACTTGTTTTTTAATGTGCAGGTGGCCGTCAGTGGCGCAAACGGTCTGCTCTGTACCGTCTACAAGAGTAACCTTCGCTTTGAACTCAAAGCGGGCTTCCAGCTCACCAGTGGTAGCGTTCTCTGCCGGCATTTTAAGTAGTGTTACGCTGCCTTTGGTTGCCCAGTAGCCAAGCCCATTATTGATATCGAAAAAAATAACTCTCACCTCCTTACTGTATTCGGTGACTGTGTAAGTACCCAGTTCTAGATTATCTGCAACGGATAGACTGATGCGCAAATCTCGAACGTCGGGTCGGGGTGTGTAATGGCGCGACCATCCAGCAAAGCTAGGCGGAAAGGTACGAGAGGCAGGCTGATGGGTCAGACTGACTTCAGTGGATTTGTAACGTGCCTCGGCATCGCCTTTTATCTTGGCGGTCACTGAACCCGTATCGTGATCTAAACCCTTGACACTTAACTTGCCTTTGATGTGGACATGTTCGGGGTTTCTCTCAGCTTTGAAGTCGAAGCTGGCAGTTAATGTGGCTGCACCGGTATCAAGAGTGACAATGGCTTTCCCTTCGATACCAAAGTATTGATCAATGCCACCATTTATTCGTTTTACCCAGACCATCGACATTTGATCGGGGCCATTGGGGTTGCTGACAATATTGAATTCCTTGTTGGCAATACTCTCGGAAAAAGGGATGTAAGCGGTGAGTTCTTGGTGACCGTTTGCTGTGGATGATTGGGTCGTTATTCTCCACCGCTTGTATACGTTATCTTCGACGAATGTCACTTGGTCGGCGGTAAAAGTTTTGAAGTCCGGATCGCCGAGAATCTCCGCAGTACAACTGCCTTCGGTATTTTTGGGGCTTAATTGATCAAGGGTGTTCATCGCGATTTCCTCATTAGTGTCTCGACAACTACGTCTATATGGCTTTGAAAATTAATACTCTTTAAAGGGGGCGTCTACTGTCAGTAATGACAGGTTTAAGGTGTTTGTTTTTTATAGCGAATGTGTTTGCGGTGAGTCACTGACGATGCAGGGCTGAGGTGTTGCTCTCGCAACACTGAATAGACACTTTGCTCGCTCAGCACGCTTCGCAAATTCTTTGTGGGCTTATAACCCATTGAATACGTTGGAAGTTTGTATAGGCACGACTTCTGCAATAGCTAGTTAAATCCTGTCGGCCAGCGGACCACCGCACGCACATCACCCCATTAGGAGCACTACCCCTATGAGCGTGCACAAACTCAAACGTCCGCTGGCCCTGGAATGGCCCGCCGAACTGCTCGGCACCCTACCCAAGGCGCTGGAACAATTGCAGCACTGGGCGCAGATCACGCCGCTGCACACTGCCTTGCGCCACAAGCGCCAGGGCCAGTGGTATGCGTGGCGCTGGATCGACGCCTTGCGGGATGTGGAACGTCTGGCCGATGGCTTGCGTCAGCAGGGCTTTGACGAGCAATCGCGCTTGGCCCTCAGCGGGGCGTTCGAGCCGAACCTGTTGCTCCTGGCTCTTGCGGCTCAAGCCATCGGCGGGCAAGTCCTGACCCTGGCCGATGACGTGGAGCCCGAAGCGCTGCAACAACATTTATGGCGCATCCGTCCCACCCATGCCTACACCCAGGACCGCCAGCAAGTGCGGCATTGGCAGTCGGCCAACCTGCTGGATTTTGCCCAGTTGCTCGGCCCGATCGACCCGGCGCAACACCTCGTACGCTGGTGGCAACCCAGCGGCGAAACCGCGTTGTGGAGCGAAGAGGGCACCCACTGGCAGGGCGGCTTGGCGGTAGTGCTGGAGCAATGGCTGAACAGCGGCCATGGCCTGGCCTTTCCGGAAAGCCTGGCCTCGGCGCGGCGCGATCGCAGCGAAGTCGCCCCCACCGGCTTGCTGTTGTCGCCTGCACGCTTGCAGCACTTGGCCGATGAGATCGAAAGCCGCCTGGCGCCTCATGGCACCTGGCGGCGACGCCTGTGCGACTGGGCCATCGCCCACCCGCAAAGCGGCCTGCGCCGCCTGTTGAAAAACCGTGTGCGCAAGCTGCTCGGCTTTCAGCGCCTGGCTTACATCTGGCAACCCCTCAAATCCACCCCTTCGCCGGTGTGGCTGGCGCAATTCAAACGGGACATCGCATGAGCCAAGCCGTTCTCCAGGTGCGGGATATCTCGCTGTCGTTCAAGGGCGTCAAGGCGATCAATGCCTTGTCCTTCGAGGTGGCGCGCGGCGAGATCTGCGCGCTGATCGGTCCCAATGGTGCCGGTAAAAGCTCATTGCTCAACGTACTCAATGGCGTGTATCGCTTCGATGCCGGTGAGATCGTCTTCGAAGACCAGCACTTCCATCGCATCGACCCGCTGGGTGCCGCACGCCGGGGCATTGGCCGTACGTTCCAGAACAACGCGCTGTTCAAGAAGATGAGCGTGCTCGACAACATCCTCACCGGCCTGTCGCGGCATATGCGCAGCAGCGTTATCGAACAGGCCCTGGGTTTGCCCCGCGCACGCCGGGAAGCCGAAGCGTTCCGCCTGCGCGCCCAGGGCATTCTCGAATTTCTTGAGTTGCAAGCTCAGCGTGATGTGCTGGTGGGCAACCTCTCTTATGGCCTGCAGAAGCGCGTCGAGTTGGGCCGGGCATTGATCGCCGGGCCCAGCCTGTTACTGCTCGACGAACCCATGGCGGGCATGAACGCTGAGGAAAAACAGGAAATGGCGCGCTTCGTCGCCGACGTGAACCGCGACCTCGGCACCACCGTGGTGTTGATCGAACACGACATGGGCGTGGTCATGGGGCTGTCCGACCACGTGGTGGTACTCGATTACGGGCGCAAGGTCGGCGACGGCACGCCCGCCGACGTGCAGACCAATCCCGAAGTGATCGCGGCTTACCTGGGAGTGGTGCACTGATGACGTTTTTCTTTGAAACCCTGCTCGGCGGTCTGCTCGCCGGCTCCATGTACTCCCTGGTCGCCATCGGTTTCGTGCTGATCTACAAGGCCAGTGGCGTGTTCAACTTTGCCCAGGGCTCGATGCTGCTGTTCGCCGCGCTGACCTTTGTCAGCCTGCATGACCAGGGCGTGCCGTTTGCCTTGGCGCTGCTATTGACTGTGATCGTGATGATCGTCGGCGCGTTACTCATCGAGCGCCTGGTTCTGCGGCCGCTGGTAAACCGCTCGCAGATCACGCTGTTCATGGCGACCCTGGGCCTGTCGTTCATTATCGAAGGCCTGGCCCAGGGTTTGATGGGGTCCCAAGTGCGCGCCCTCGACCTGGGCATCGACGACGTGCCGCTGTTCGTCGGCCCGCTGATGCTCAGCCAATTCGATTTGATCGCCGCGGCCGCTGCGGTGGTGCTGGTGACGGTGCTGGCGCTGCTGTTCAACAAGACCCGCATCGGTGTGTCGCTGCGCGCGGTGGCGGATGACACCACGGCTGCGCTGTCCATCGGTATCAACCTCAACCGTATCTGGCAGATCGTCTGGGCGGTGGCCGGGATTGTCGGGCTGGTGGCGGGGCTCCTGTGGGGCGCGCGCCAAGGGGTGCAGTTTTCGTTGTCGCTGGTAGTGCTCAAGGCCTTGCCGGTGCTGATCATCGGCGGCTTTACCTCGATTGGCGGGGCGATTGTCGGCGGGTTGATCGTCGGCGCGGCGGAGAACCTGGCCGAGGTGTATATCGGCCCCTTGATCGGCGGCGGCATCACGCCGTGGTTCGCCTACGTACTGGCCCTGGCCTTCCTGTATATCCGTCCCGCCGGCCTGTTCGGCGAGCGCGCCATCGAGCGAGTCTGAAACCATGTCGATTCCCGTTGTTCAAGACACCGCCCCGTTGCTGCTGATCCAGCGGCGCATTCCCTGGGGGCTGATTGGCCTGTTGGCGCTGGCCTTTGTCGTGGTGCCGCTGTGGGGCAATGACTATTGGCTCAATGCGATCCTGATACCTTTTTTAGTGCTCTCGTTGGCCGGGTTGGGCTTGAATCTGCTCACTGGCTACACCGGGCAAACCTCGGTGGGGGCCGCGGGTTTCATGGCTGTTGGCGCATTTGCCACTTACGGGTTTTTGCTGCGCCTGCCGGAGCTGGGCTTGCCGGTGGCGCTGCTCGGCGGCGGAATTATCAGCGCGTTGGTTGGCCTGCTGTTCGGCCTGCCCAGCTCGCGGATCAAGGGCTTCTACCTGATGGTCACCACCTTGGCCGCACAGTTTTTCCTGGAGTGGCTGTTCGTCAAATTCCCCTGGTTCTACAACTACGGCTCCTCCGGGACCATCTCCGCGCCGAAGCTTTCGCTTTTCGGGTATGACCTCAATACCCCGCTGGGCCGTTACCTGTTGACGTTGGTCACCGTGCTGCTGCTGACCTGGACCGCGATCAACCTGGTGCGCAGCCAGGTCGGCCGCAACTGGATGGCGATCCGCGACATGGACACCGCCGCCGCCGTGGTCGGCATTCCGGTGGTGCGTTACAAGCGCCTGGCATTTGCGGTCAGCTCGTTTTACCTAGGCATAGCCGGCGCGCTGTGGGCCTTTGCCTACCTGGGCACGGCCAGCGCCAGCAGCTTCGATATCAATCGCTCTTTCCAGATCCTGTTCATCATCATTATCGGCGGCATGGGCAGCATCGCCGGCAACTTTGTCGGTGCGGCCTTCATTAGCCTGTTGCCGATCTTCCTCAGCCATGCCGGGCAGGCGCTGTTTGGCGGTTCGGTGGATGCGGGGCAGTTGCAGAACCTGCAGAAAATCATCTTTGGCGTGTTGATCATCGTGTTCCTCATAAAGGAACCCGAGGGCTTGATTCGCCTGTTGCACAACCTGCGTGACCGTGTGCGGCAATGGCCGCTGCGTTTCTAACATTCCCTCAAGAGAATTCCCATGCGTGCATCCTTGAAACATTCCCTGGTCGGCGCTGCATTTGCGCTGGCCGCCCTGGCCGGTGCTGTTCCCCAGGCGATGGCCTCGCCGGACCAGCAATTCATTCCCCTGGCCACCTACCGCGTCGGCGCCTACGCGTCCAGCGGCGTGCAGGTGTGGGCCGGGATGATCGACTACCTGCGCTACATCAACGAGGTCGAAGGCGGCATTAACGGTGTCAAGTTGGTGTGGCAGGAGTGCGAGACCGAGTGGACGGCGGAGAAGGGCATCGAGTGCTATGAGCGCTTCAAGAATGGCCTGGATGGCGCGCCGGTCGCGGTGTACCAGCCCAACGGCGCACCGGCAGCCTATGCCCTGAGCGAGCGCGCGGAAGTGGACAAGATCCCGCTGATCACCCTCGGCTACGGCCGCACTGAAGCCACCGACGGCACGGTGTTCCCCTACAACTTCCCGGTGATGCTGACCTTCTACAGCGAGGCGTCGACCCTGGTGAACTACATCGCCCAGCGCGAGGGTGGTTTCGATAAGCTCAAGGGCAAGAAAATCGCCACGGTCTACCACGACTCGGCTTATGGCCGCGAAACCCTCGGCCCGCTGAAATTGCTGGCGGAAAAGTACGGCTTTGAAAACATCCAGATTCCAGTGGCTGACCCCGGCAACGAACAGTCCGCGCAATGGCGCCAGGTGCGCCAGGCCAACCCGGACTGGGTGTTCCTGCGTACCTGGGGCGTATCCACCCCGGTCGCGGTGAAGACTGCCGCGCGCTTCGGCTTCGCGGTGGACCACATCATCGGCGACATCTGGGCCAGTTCCAGCGAAGACGTCTTGCCCGCAGGCAGCTCGGCCAAAGGCTACCTGGCGCTCACCCCTTATCCGGCGGGTGCTGACTTCGAAATCCACAAACGCCTCAAGCAATACATCCTCGACAAGGGCCACAGCGACCTCAAGGACCTGAAGAACTTCGGCAGCGTCTACTACAACTCCGGCCTGGTGAACGCCGCTGTGGCGGTGGAAGCGATTCGCACCGGCCAGGCCAAGTTCGGCAAGCGTCCGCTGAATGGCGAAGAGGGCCGCTGGGGCCTGGAACACCTGAACATCGACGACGCCCGCTTGAAAGACATGGGCTACCTGGGGCTGATGCAGAACCTCAAGCTGTCGTGCCGCGACCACGAAGGCGGCGGTTCGGCGCGGGTGCAGCAGTGGGATGGCGCCAACTGGACGCTGATCAGCGAGTGGATCGCTGCCGACCGCGCGTTGCTGCGTCCGTTGATCGATGAAAAGTCCGCCGCTTTCGCCAAGGAAAAAGGCCTGACGCCGCGCACCTGCACCGGGGATGAATAAAGCATGAGCCAGCTCGCTGCTGAATCCGCCAGCCCTTCACTGTTGACGGTCAACGACATCGAAGTGATCTACGACGGCGCAATCCTGGCGGTAGCCGGGGTGTCGCTGCACGTACCCAAGGGCGCCATCGTCGCCTTGCTCGGTGCCAATGGCGCCGGCAAGAGCACCACGCTCAAGGCGATCTCGGGGTTGGTACGGGCCGAGCGAGCGGAGGTCAGCCGAGGTGTGATCGACTATGCAGGCCTGGACCTGGCCGGTGTCGATCCCAGCCAGCGCGTGCGAAAGGGCATGGTCCACGTGCTGGAAGGCCGTCATGTGTTCGGCCAACTCACGGTGGAAGACAACCTGCGCAGCGGCGGCTTCGTGCGGCGCTTGAGCCGCAAGGACATGGAACAGGACCTGGAGCGCCTCTACACCTGGTTCCCGAGGCTCAAGACCAAGCGCCACACTCGCGCCGGGCTCACTTCGGGCGGCGAGCAGCAGATGGTCGCCATCGGCCGGGCGTTGATGACGCGTCCTACTTTGGTACTGCTCGACGAGCCGTCCATGGGTTTGGCGCCTATGATCGTGCAGGAGATTTTCGAGATCATCGCGCAGCTCAATCGTGAGCAGCAGGTGAGCTTCCTGATCGCCGAGCAGAACATCAATGTCGCACTGAACTATGCGTCCCACGGCTACGTATTGGATACTGGCCGCGTGGCCTTGAGCGGCAGCGCCGCTGAGCTGTTGGCGCGGGGCGACTTGCATGACATTTACCTGGGCAAACAGTAAGGGCGACTCTGCATGACTGAATCCATCCGCAACGCTGATGTTCTGATCATCGGCGGCGGCCTGAGCGGCACGATGCTGGCCGTGCAACTGCTGCGCCTGCCGGGTCGGCGCCGGATCCTGGTGATCGAGCCGCGTGGCGAACTCGGCCGGGGCGAGGCCTACAGTGCTGTCGAACTGGGTCACACCCTGAACGGCAATGCGGCGCGCATGAGTGTCGACCCGGACAATGCCGACGATTTGACCCAATGGCTCACCGAGTACATTGGCGCAGGCGGCTGGCCGGAGTCGCGCCAGCAGCACGTGCCGATCAGCGAATTGTTCCCGCCGCGCGGGATATTTGGCTTGTACGCCCAGCAACGCTTGGCCGAGGCGAAGGCGCAGTCTGCCTCCAGCGTCGAGCATGTGCGTGCTGAGGGGGTTGACCTGCAGGTGGATGAAGGTTCAGCACTGCTCACACTGGATGACGGCCAACAATTGCGCGGCGGTTGTGCGGTGCTGGCCACCGGCATGTTCCCGGCGGCGCGCACGCCGCAGACCGAGTCCAGCGGGTTGAACGCGGCGGCGGTGGATCCCTGGGATGTGAAAGCCATGACCGCGATTGACCCGCAAGCGCCGGTGCTGATCATCGGTTCCGGGTTGACCATGGTTGATGCCGTGGTGTCCCTGGAACAGGCTGGGCATCGCGGGCCCATCGAGATTTTCTCGCGCCACGGCCTGTTGCCCCATGTGCGTCGGCAGCCGCCGAGCTGGGTGGATTTCCTTGGCGAAGATCACCGCCTGCGTAGCCCTCGGCAATTACTCCGCGAGGTGCGTCGGCAATGCACTATGGCGCAAGCACAGGGCATCGATTGGCAGGCGCCGCTGGACACGGTGCGTGCGCATATCGGCCGGCTGTGGAGCCAGGCCAGTGAGCGCGAAAAACGTCAGTTCGTGCGCCATGTGCGGCCGTGGTGGGAAAGCCATCACCACCGTTCGCCGCCGTTGAGCGCGCAGTTGGTGGCGCGGTTGCATGAAGAAGGACGGTTGCGGATTCGGGCGGCGTCGTTCAAAGGCCTGGAACCTTCGGTCGAGGGCGTGACCATTGGTGTGCGTCACCGAGGCGAGCAGGCGGTGAAGCGGGTTTGCGGCGCGGCCCTGATCAACTCCAGCGGTATCGAATACGACTGGCGCCGCGTGGCCCGGCCGTTGCCCCAGCAATTGCTCAAGCGTGGGCTGATCCAGCCTGGGCCCTTGGCGCTGGGGATTGCGGCGGATACGTCGGGGGCAGTGGTGGATGCCCAGGGGCAGGTCAGCCAGCGCTTGTTCGCCATGGGCCCGCCCTTGCGGGGGATGTGGTGGGAAAGCACGGCAGTTACGGATGTGGCGCTGCAAGCCAAGGCCCTGGCCGCACGACTCACCCTGTAGGAGCCGGCTCCTACAGGGGGTTGGTGTTCACGAAACCGGGCTTTAGGCCGAAGACCTCGACGCCTAGGGCGGTCGATTGCCCGGTCGTCACCTTCACCCGCTCCACCGGCTTATCCATCGCCTCACGGTATTCAACCGTCATATCCGGCCCTATCGCCTGGCTCGGAATCACCATCGCCTGCGCATTGTTGTAAGTCACGATGGTCAACCGCGCGCTCATCCCCAGGCGCACCCGTTGCAACTGCTGCGGCGTGAGCTTGGGGATCGACAAGGTCACCGGAAACTGCGCACTGCCCTGGCCGTCACCGGCCATCGCCAAGCCGCTCACCACGCTGACCGAGCCGTTCAGTCGCTCGCCGTCAAACCCATCCCCCAGCACTTCCACCGCCTGGCCCTGATGCAACTGGTTGATGTCCAGCTCTGAGACCTTGGCGACGATTTTAAGCCGTTCGATGTTCGCCAGGCCAAACAGCACCTGACCCTGGCTGACCTTGCTGCCGGCCTGCACCGGGGCCGTGTTGTTGCCGCCAGCCTGGGGTGAGTTGTTGCCGGGCGGCGGCACCACGATGCCGGAGAACGGCGCCTTGATTTCCCGGCCTTCGAGCAGCTTGTGCAGGGCGTCGTATTTGACCGTGGCATTGGTCAGTTCCATGTCGGCGATCTGGCGGTATTCGCCCTTGCCCTGGTCGAGGGCCTGCTGCAGTTCGCTGCGCGCGGAGGCGAGGTCCAGTTGTTGTTGCTGGGTCTGCTGCTTGAGGTCGTCCAGTTCGTTGCGCGGGATGATGCCGCGCTGGAACAGGTTTTCGCTCTCGGTGAGTTTGCGCTGGGTATTGCCGGCGGTCATTTGCGCCGTGCGCAAGCTGCGACGTGCACGGCTGACGGTGGGGCCGTTGTCCCAGTCCTGCATTTCTTGCACGGTGCGCCGGGCCTTGAGTTGGGCGGAAAGGGCCTCGCGCAGTTGCACCTCCAGGGTGGCCGGGTCCATGCGCAGTAGCACCTGGCCGGCCTCGACCCTTTGGCCTTGCTCCACCAGGTTGGCTTGCACGTTGCCGTCGAACGGCGCGGTGAGGGTGATGGTGGTGTCGGGTTCGATCTTGCCCACCAGGCCGATCTGGTGCACCAGCGCGTCGGGCTTGATGGCCAGCCACTGTTCGGTGGTGCCAGCGGGATTGGAGGCCGGGCTGCGCAAGGCCAGGCCCGCGCCGCCCAGCAACAGGATAAGTACAGCGCCCAGCAGGCGTTTCTGATTAGTAGTCATTGAGGGCGATTTCCCAACTTTCCAGCGTCATGCCCAGGGTCAAGTCAAGCTGGGTCTGGGCGTTCAAATAAGCGATCAGCGCATTGAGCTGCGCGTTCTCGGCGTTGCGCAGGTCGGTCTCGAAACTCAGCACCTGGAAGTTGGTGGAGCGTCCGGCGCTGAGTTTTTCCCGCTCGATCTCGATCTTGCGCCGCGACAGCTCCACGGCGCGCTGGGAGATTTCATATTGGCGCCAGCGGGTGCCGAGGTCGCGCACCACATTGTTGACGCTGCGCTCCAGCTCCTGGCGCGCATCGGTGATACGGATCTCCTGATCTTCAACATTCACCCGCGCACGCACTTCGGCCTGGCGCGTGCTGATATCGCCGATGGGGATTTGCACCTGCACCCCAGCGTAGCTGTCCCAGGTGCGGTTGGTGGAGCGGCCGGCGTCGTTATCGGTGTTGGCCCGTATCTGATTGGCACCGGCTACCAGGTCCACCTGCCAGCGCCCGGAATCCTTGGCGATCACCAGGTTGAGGTCGGCCTGTTGGCTGCCGAGCAGCGCGGCCAGGTATTCCGGCTGCTGGGTCTGCGCAAGGTTGAAGGCCTGGCGCTTGTCGACCTGCATGGGCCGGGCCTCCAGGGCCTCGGTGGCGCGAACCGGCGTGGACAGGTCCAGGGCCAGCAGACGCAGCAGGGCCAGGCGGCTGGTGTCCAGTTGGTTCTGCGCTTCTTCCACGCCGAGTTGCTGGGTGGCGATATCGGCTTCGGTCTGCACGATTTCGAACTCAGCCATGCGCCCGGCATTGATCAGCGCTTTGTTCACCTCCAGCAAGGTGCCAGAGCGCTTGAGGGCGTCCTGCACGATGCTCAGTTGCTCCTGGGCACGCAGCAGTTCGCGGTAGGTGGCGATGATCTGGCTGATGGTTTGCGCCACGGTGGCCTTGAGGTTCAGGCGGTTGGCCTGTTCCGACAACCGCGACAGGCGCAGCGGCGCGGTGGTGGCGTCCCAGCCAGCGCCACGCAACAGCGGCTGGATGATCGCCAGGTCGAGGCCGTCGCTGCGGTAACGGCCGGCGCGGTCGGCGGTGTTCAGTTGCTGGGTCCAGGCCATGCTCAGGCGCGTGCCGTATTCGCTGAGCAGGCTGGTGGCCGGCGCGAGGTTGGCATTGCGTGTGTTGTCGGCGGAGCCACGGTTGGTGCGGTAATAACTGTTGAGGGTGAGCTTGGGGTTGAACACATCTTCGGCCACCCGCAGGTCGAACTTTTGCGCCACCCGTTGCAGGTAGGCGCTGCGAATCGCCGGGTTGTTGCGCAAGCCCAGGTACACCGCATCGCCCAGTGTCAGGCTGGTGACCTGAGCATTCAACGAGACGCTGCGGTCATAGCCGCTGCGGGTGCTACTGGGCGCCGATGGCTTGATCACCACGTCGGCGGCCGTGCCGGGCAGGCTGAAGAATGCGAGCAGCCAGAGCCATTTATTCATCGCGCAGGGCCTCCACCGGCTGCAAGCGTGAGGCCGACACCGCTGGGTAGATGCCGAAGAACAACCCTACCAGCAAGGTACTGCCCACCCCCAGCGGCAAGGCGGCCACCGCCAGCGCAAACGCCCAGCCCGACAGCCAGGCGTACAACCAGGCAGCGGTCATGCCCAGCACCGCGCCGCAGAGGGCGCCGACGGCGGTGAGGGTCACGGCTTCGAGCAGGAACAGGTTGCGGATATCCCGCTGGCGGGCGCCGAGGGCCATGCGGATGCCGATCTCGCGGCGGCGCTCAGAGACGTTCATCAGCATCACGTTCATCACCCCCACACCACCGCCCACCAGTGAGATCGCGCCCAAAGCCAGCAGCAGGTAGGCGAATGTGCGGCTTTGCCGGGTCATGCCGTCGATCATTTGCTGGGGCACCTGGATGTCCACATCGTGGTCGGGGAGTTGGGGTTTCAGCGCGGCGACCGCTTCTTTGGCGACGCGCTCCATGTCCTGGCCGGGCGCTGCACGAATGATCAGGTTGCCGATCTGCGGTGTTGCATAGATGCGGCGCATGCCTTCGGCGGGAATGAACAGCGACTCGTTGGCCTGTACTGGCATCAGCATCGCCCGTGGCTGGCTGCGCAGGATGCCCACGATCAGGAACAGGTAGTCGTTGATGCGCACGCGATCGCCCACTTGCAAGGGGTCGCCCGGCGCACTCAGTGACTGGGCCACTTGGTCACCGATCACACCGTAGGTTTCGTTGACATCGAAGCTCGACAGGAAACGCCCCCGCTGCACCACCAGGCGCATCGCATCCTTGATGTCCGGTGTACTGCCCACGAAGTTGGCGTTGGCGGTACGGCCATGGAACACGATGGGCCCGCTGAACAGTGTGAGAGCACCGATATGGGCTATGCCAGGCACCGTCTGGCGCATGGCGTCGAGGTCGAGGCGGGCGGGCATCGGCACAGTGCTGGCGCCCTTGGGGGGGAACTGAGCGATCAGGGTGTCGGTGCCCATGTCCTTGAAGATCATCGCGGCATCCACCGACGCGTTATGCCCGATGTTGATCAGCGCCACCACCGACGAACTGCCGATCACGATACCCAGCAAGGCCAGAATCGAGCGCTTGCCCAGGGTGCGCAGGCTGACGAACGCTTCATGCAGCACTTGGCTGAGGTTCTGTTCAACCCGCAGGCTGCTCTTTACCCGCTCGATCATGGGCGCCCGGCCTCTTGCACCACGCCGTTACGCACCAGGATCTTGCGGTCCAGGCGCTCGGCGATGTGGGGGTCGTGGGTGACGATGATCAGGGTGACTTGTTGTTCACGGTTCAGCGCCAGCAGCAGGTCCATGATGTCCTGGGCCGTGGTGCTGTCGAGGTTGCCGGTGGGTTCGTCGGCGAGGATCACCGAGGGTTTGCCCACCAGTGCCCGGGCAATGGCGACGCGTTGACGCTGGCCACCGGAGAGGTCGGCGGGGCGATGGTGGGCGCGGTCGGCCAGGCCGACTTGTTCGAGCATGCGCAGGGCTCGCTCCACCGACTCATGACGCGATACGCCGCGATAACTCAGGGGCAGGGCGACATTGTCCAGGGCGCTGAGGCGTGGCAACAGGTTGAAGCTCTGGAACACAAAACCGATCTGCTGATTGCGGATCGCCGCCAGTTCATCGGGCGTGGCGTTGAAGATATCGTGGCCGGCAAAGTGGTACTGGCCGCAGTTGGGCAGGTCCAGCAGGCCAAGGATATTGAGCAGCGTGCTTTTGCCAGAGCCGGAGGCGCCGAGGATGCCGCAGCTGTCGCCGCGGGCAATGGACAGGCACACATCATTGAGAATGGACAGGTGCTGCCCGGCCAGCAGATAGTGTTTGCCGATGCCTTGCAGGGAGATCAAGCCTGGGTGCGCGGGGGTATCTGTCATGAATACGCCTTCAGTCTCGACGCCGTCGTCATCGTCCCCGGTAAAGCCTTGTAACAAGTTAGGGGACGCCTCAGGGTGCGCCATGGACCGGTTTTTGTTTCTTGTTTTTAAAATATTGTTTGAATACTAACCGCCTTCCAGCCGCTTCGCCAGCCGTCGATGTAGAGCGGTTTCAGCTTGGGAAAAGGCCTGCCCCAAGGGCGCGGGAGGTTGAACAAAACCCGCTTGCCCGCCTCCGACGAGCCCGTACGCCAAGGCTTTCGATCATATGGCGGTGTGTCACTACTTGCTTTCGAGCGAGGGCCCCGGTATAAAAAATCAAATTATTTTTTTAAACAATATTTCCTACGTGGAACTTCTATGGTCGCGAAGAAAGTCAGCGCTCCAAACATCACCAAGACTCGATTGCTGGATGCGACAGAGGCTCTCTTCATAAAGTATGGCTACGACGCCGTTCTGCTTCGGCAGATTACCGAGCGTGCCCAGGTGAACCTGGCTGCGGTGAACTACCACTTCGGGGACAAGGACTCCCTGATGCAGACCCTGCTCAAGCAGCGCCTGGAACCGCTCAACGAGCAGCGCCTGGAACTGCTCGCGCGTTGTGAGGCCGAGTCCGACGGCCCTCTGGACTGCGACACTTTGCTCGGCGTGCTGTTTGCCCCGGCCATGGGCCTGGAGCGCAGCGATCCCGCCAGCGCCAGTGGGGAAGGGCGTTCATTCATCCGTTTCCTGGGGCGGGTGTACAGCGACACGTCGCCGTTCATCCAGGAATACCTCAAGGTTCACTACCAGCCGGTGTTCCAGCGGTTCTTCGAAGCCTTTGCCCTGGCCCTGCCGGACCTGCCGCGCAATGAACTCGGCGTGCGCCTGCAATTTGCCCTCAAGGCGATTTCCGGGGTGATGGCCGGTACCGAACTGCGCCTGCTGATGAACTCCATGAGCCTGGGCCGCCCGGCCACGGATGCCGAGGTGATGGCCAAGTTGATCACGTTGGTGTCGGCAGCGATTCGCGTGCCGCAGCAAAGCCCTGAGGCGGAACATGCCTTGGCCAAGGTGCTGGATACCCAGCGGGCGATTCGTGAGCAATCTGCCGCGCCAGCGAGCAAGGCCGCGCGTTGACTCAAATCCCAGGCAAAAAAAAGCCCGCTGGGGCGGCGGGCTTGATGTGCAACATTTGTAACGGATGAGGCTTCACACTACGTTCCAGGATGTGAATAAAACGTGAAAAATATGTAAGAAATGATGTGTAAATTGCGATAGTTCAAGCATTCAAACCACTACTTCAAACGATCACTCTTCGCTACTGTCAACTTTGACAGCTAGACACGTTGAGTGATCAGGCGTGTGATTTTCCCCTGACTCGTGTACGACCTGCACGGGCTTAAACCCGGAGAAAAATCATGTCTGCCAAACCCAAGGCCCCCAAATCCTCAGTCGAGGACGCCGAGACACCGGCTTCCGCATCCTCTGAATTGTCCGCGTCAGGCACTGCCAGGCCTGCTCCGCGAAAAAAACCATCTCCCGTGGTGAAGTCGTCGGACACCCGCCCCGGGTTTACCATTATTGAGGATCTGGACTCTCCCTATACCTCCCCTGCGCAGGTTATACCGGTCGAGAACGCGTCCTATGGTCTGGGCATCCGTCATATTGAGGAGGGACTGGATGTTGTCTTTGAGCGTTGGGTAGGATTTTCCGAGGGTGACATCTATCGGTTCAAGCAGGGAGATCTGGTGCTGGGGGAGGACACCGTTAAGGCTGACGAAATCACTAATAATAGAGTCTACCTAAACATTCCTCGTAGCATTCTGCCGTTGGGCTTTGTAGGCGATGTCTACGGCGAAGTTGAGCGTATTGGCAGCTCAACCCTCAGTACCTCGCCGCCCCAAGTTATATTTGTAAAGGAAACCCGTCCGGGAGGTGCCGACGAACGTCCCCATGAAAATTGGCACTCCAAACTGATGCTGACCCTTTCGGTTACATTTATTGACGCTGTCGTCGCAGACAGGGGGGTTACTGCAACGATTCGGGCATGGGAGCACATGCGGGTTAACGACTTGGTGATGTTCTACTGGGGCGAGCATCGTTTTGAGCTACCCCCTGTCACAGCCGACCAAGTGGGTTCTGACCTGACGTTTGATATCGATGGTGAATTCATAAAGGCGGCCGGATCAGGTCATTTTGTCGTGCAGTTTTATCTGTATGACGAGGTGCGCAACCGCTCGGGTGAGCTGCAGCCGTGGTGCAAACCGGTACCGGTCGAAGTCAAGTTGGACCTATCGTCGCCGCCGGAACCGTTGATCGTCGAAGCGGACGTAATCACCGGGGTCCTGGATGCAGATGCTCTAGGTCAGGCCTCTGCCACTGCCGAAGTAGAGGTGCCGCGTAACAGTGCTTTTTTTCGGGTGGGTGATTTTATGTTGCTCACCGTGCACGGCACGACTCCAACAGGTGAGTATGTGACTGAGTCCTTGCGGCTGCTGGTTGACAGGATTCCAAAGTATTACGAATTTCCTATCCGGAACGAATTGGTCCGCTCACTTATTAAAAGCACCCTGACGGCTTCCTATGTTAGGCAAAGAGACGGTGAAGATGATCTGCGCTCCAGGGATACGACGGTTACCGTTGCCGGTCGGCGTTTTGAATTGCCAAGGCCTCTGGTTCGCCAAGCCCACGGACCGTTCATCGAGCCGGACTTGCCGCGCATTACCGTGGAGATGCCGGACTACCAACCGTCGGGCAGCACTGGGGACAATTTGACAGTTCAAATTCAGGGGTTTCACTTGGACAACACCTCTGAACTGGTTTCGTCTTCGCGTCTGGCTGGCTCGCATGTGCGCACGCGTGATTTTCTCAATGCCCAATACGCGCGTTTCGAAGGCTTGCGCGACACCAACGTGCACTACATCGTCACTGGCGCACTGGGGATACGTGAGTCAGACCGCCGTTGGATACAAGTAGGACGCCCAGCGCGAACGCTGCAGGCACCTGTGTTCCAGGATGCAATCAATGGCAACATCGACCCCGCGGGGGTCGGCAGCGTGGGTACGCTGGAGCTGCGTGCGGATTTCAAACAGGGCGACAAGGTCATCATTAAGTACACGGGCTCCGTCAGTGGGGAAGCGCAGTATGAATACTCGCTGTTTGTAACGAGCAATCCACTCGTGCTGGATGTTCCAAAACAGCTCTTCGATGACAATCTGGACGGCACGCTCACTGCCAGCTTCCTGATTGAGCGCTATGGTGTCTTCGAGTATTCCGAGGAGGCGGTGGTGACAATCGGCACGGCATTGGACGAACTGTTCATACCCGAAGTGCTGCAAGCCAACCCCGACACCCATGAACTCGACCCGATGCATACATGGCCGGAGGGTGCGACGGTCCGGGTGCGTTACAAGTTCATCAAGCCCGACGACAAAGTCCAGGTTGACTGGATGGGGCTACCAGGAATAGGCAGCTATTCGGAAATCAAGGAAGGGCAGACCGGAGACCATATCGACTTCACCATCCCGGTCGAAGCCATCGGCTACAACATCCATCCTGATGGCCGTGATATCGAAGTGTCCTTTAAAGTGATCCGCAATGGATTTGCTACACCGTCACCGACACTGGTGGTGCGTTTACTCTCGCTGCATCATTTGCCTGGGCCCCTGATCGACAGCATTGGCGATGACATCGTGTTGCAGAAAACGTTGTTGGACGATCTGGACATGACTCGTGTGCCGCCCTACCCATACGCCGCAGTGGGGCAACACATGTGGTTGCACTATTCGGGCAGGCTCGACACGGGAGCTCCCTATGAGGAGTCGACGTTTGTCGCCCGCAAGGTTGTTGACGACGATGTCACATTTGGCCCATCAGCATATACGCCAGTGGGTCGTCTGCGCCGCCTTCAAGACTGGTCTGCACTGACGATCAGCTTCTGGGTGACGTTCGATCACAGTTCGCTGAAGGACAACGCTGTGCTATTTGGCGTTCGTCATCATGTGGTCCAGGACCAACCGAACGTATTTCCTCATCCGTCGATCAAAGACTCGACGCCTGCCAGCGGGCCGGAAGTGTCGGTTGACCCACTGACAGTCGAAAACAAGTGCCAGGTGCTGGTGAGCTACCCCAACATGAACGTGGGTGGTACGGACCGGGTAACGCTTCACTGGGCCTTTGAAAATGGTTTGACGATTGATTTGGGGCCGCTGGATGGTTTGGATGGTGGCACGGTTACCTTCAACGTGCCCAATGATTTGGTCGCCAGGAGTGTGAACAGTACTGTTCATTTGCAGTACTTCGTACAGTTGGGTCGAGGTGGCGAGGGTACATCCGATGAGCAGAAAGTCACGTTCGATACGATTGCGTCCGCCAACCTGCCACGTGCCCTCATCAATGGCGTGGCCCATGGAGGGAGCCTCAATCCACCCACATTTACCGGTGACGGCCGGATCGCAGTTGCCAAATGGCGCTTGAGTAACCCCGGGCAGCGGGTGTGGATGTCGGCTTCCAGTCCTGGAGCTGTCACGCAGGACCTGTTAACGGCCTATCCGATCAACTCGTCGCAGGCTGCCAATGGCCTGCGCGACCAGTTGATCTCGCTCGCCTGGTTATTGGGACTGCCGAATAACAGCGTGGTCACGATCACGTTGGCGGTCACCTTCGACGGCAGTGAGGAGCGCAGTGATGCGTTACCTTTCCTTTCCACTCAGTACACCATTAGCCTGACGTCGCCGCTGAATTTCGACCAGACTGCGGTCACCTTGAGTGCTCGGACTTACCTACTTCCCGGAACTCCCGGTGTATTGCCAGCCTTCGGCGCAGGAAACTCGATCAGGCGCCAGGCTTCGGGCGGTACAGCGCCCTACAACTACTCATCAAGCAATACATCGATGGCCGTGGTGGATGGCGGCGGGCTGGTGACCGTGCGTGGCAATGGTTCTGCGAGGATTACCGTCAGGGATTCGTCGGTGCCGGTGCAGACCCGCAGTTACGACGTTTATGTCAGCAACGTGGTGCAAGTGTATGGCGTGGGCAGGAACACGTTCAGGAATATCAGTACGGCAGTGGCGAATGCTGGGCTACGCATGCCCAGTCTTGATGAGCTACGCGCCATCAACCAAGCCTATGGAGCCAAGTGGCCCATGGGGTATGCGTGGTACTGGTCGGGTACCTTCTCCCATTCATTTCTCTTTACCAATTATTACTACTTTCTGGATATTCCTGGCGGTGGCACAGGGACGGAAGCCGACAAGTTGCTCGGCGGCCACCTAAATGGTATCGGGTTGAGATAATGCAAGCGTGAAGTGCTGGCCGGTGGATCGTATAGAGAAACCGGCCTTTTCATGATCAGTTGAGTGAGGAGGCTTAGATCTTCCAGCGACCTGCACTATTGGCCAGTCTTTGACGCATCGCATCCACATTCGCCGCCAGCTGTACGGTCAACAACCGATAGCCATCCAAAGCACTGTAGATCGGCGCTTTCATTGCAGGCTCACTGCCAATTGCGTGTCCGCTGCGCTCCAATCGCTCCGTCACCCCCGACTTCAACGCCCGCGCCATCCCCACCAACTGCACCCGAATCTGCCGATGCTCGGCTTTCAACATCACCTGCATGCGTGCCATCGCCTGCTCATCACGCGGATCCGGTCGGGTATTGCCGAGAATCTCCAAGGTACTGATGCACAGGCGCAGGTGCCGTTGGATTGCGTCCAGCTCCGTCATGGAAATCCGCACTTCCTTTGACACGGACGGCATCAACGAACGCAGTTGCACCATCGACGCATTCAAGCGATTGAGCAGCTTGAGATGCTCGTCATCGGTGACCGACTGGCCATTGATGATCCGGCTATAAATAGCGGCGCAGTCGCGCAATGCACTGGCCAGGTTGTAACGCCACGAATACACGGCGTACAGCGGCAGGGCGAAGGAAAAGGCCAGCGCCAACACGATACCGATAAGGATATCCACGGTGCGCCACAATCCGTCCGATACCGGATTGTCACCATGCCCAGCGACGATAAACACCGTGATCGCCGACAGTAGCGCGATATAGCCGCCCTTGCCGATGGCGTGATAGGAAAAGAACCCGCACACCACCGACATCAGCAGATAGGTCAGCAACGGCTGGCCCAGCCATGCCTGTTGCAGCACCAGCAGCAAACCGACGCTGGCGCCGATCAAGGTGCCGTAGGCACGCTCCACGGCTTTCTTGCCGATATTGCCGTGGTGCTGCAAACCGCCGATCACGATCAGCATCGTCACCGACGCCCACTCACCGTGAGGCAGGTTGATGCCGGTGGTCAGCAGGATCGTCGCCAGCAAGCCGATGGACACGCGCACGGCGTGGATCAGCTTGGCATGGCGATAGCGGCGGTACGGGTCGAGCAGGGGGCGCAACAGGCGCCGGGCAAACACAGGCAGATGCAGGTTAATCAACGACGAATCGTCCTCTAGAAAATGTAATCGGTGGTCAGGAAGCTTGAATCACGGTTGCGCAGTATGTCGCTGACCAGCGCCTTGTTGCTCTCCTGGAACTTGGTCGCCACCAGCGTGCGGATCGAAAACACGCGCAATGCGTCATGCACCGACAGCGTGCCCTCGGCCGAGTTCTTGCGCCCGTTGAACGGGAACGTGTCCGGGCCGCGCTGGCACTGGGCGTTGATATTGATCCGGCCGACCTGATTGGCGAAGGTGTCCACCAGGCGCCCGACTTGCACGGCGTTGGTGCCGAAAATGCTCAACTGTTGGCCGAAATCGGAATCGAGCACGTAGTCGATCACGGTCTCCAGGTCGCGGTAAGGCACGATCGGCACCACCGGGCCGAACTGCTCCTCGTGGTACACACGCATCTGCGGGTTCACCGGGTACAGCACCGCCGGGTAGAAGAACGATCCACGGCTTTCAGCGCCATGCTCATTCACTACCTTGGCACCGTGCTGCGCGGCATCCGCCACCAGGCCGTTGAGGTAATCCACCTTGCCCGCTTCGGGCAATGGCGTCAGCGCCACGCCTCTTCCCACGGCATGCCGGGTTTGAGCGTGGCCAGCTTCTGGTTGAATTTCTCGATGAAGCGGTCGACCACGCCTTCGTGCACGAAGAGGATTTTCAACGCGGTGCAGCGCTGGCCATTGAACGACAAGGAACCGGTGACCGCTTCGCTGACGGCATTATCCAGGTCGACTTCGGGCAGCACGATGCCAGGATTTTTCGCGTCGAGGCCCAGCGCGGCACGTAGGCGATGCGGCTTGGGATGCAGTTTCTTCAAGTCACTGGCGGCTTTATTGGTGCCGATAAACGCAAAGATATCGATCTTGCCGCTGGCCATCAGCGCGCTGACGGTTTCGCGGCCGCTGCCGTAGATCACATTGATCACCCCGGCCGGGAAGCTGTCGCGGAACGCTTCCAGCAAAGGGCGGATCAGCAGTACGCCTAGCTTGGCCGGCTTGAACACCACGGTGTTGCCCATGATCAACGCCGGGATCAGCGTGGTGAAGGTTTCGTTCAGCGGGTAGTTATAGGGGCCCATGCACAACGCTACGCCCAGTGGCACGCGACGGATCTGGCCGAGCGTGTCCTGTTCCAGCTCGAAGCGGCTGGAGCGGCGGTCGAGTTCCTTGAGGGCATTGATGGTGTCGGTGATGTAGTCGCAGGTGCGGTCGAATTCTTTCTGCGAGTCCTTGAGGTTCTTGCCGATTTCCCACATCAGCAGCTTGACCACCGCGTCGCGCTGTTCACGCATGCGCCGCAGAAAGGCTTCGACGTGCTGGATACGTTCGGCCACGCGCATCGTCGGCCATTCACCCTGACCACGGTCATAGGCACGCACGGCGGCATCCAGAGCGGTGAGGGCGGTGTCGGCGTCCAGCAGCGGTGTGCTGCCGATATGCACACGTTCGTCGCCAAACTGCACCGGGCTTTGCACCTTGGCCAACGGGCCGTTCCACACCTGCAACTGGCCGTCGACCAGGTAATCACGCTGTTCAATGGGCGCCCCTAGCTGGAATTGCTCGGGAATCTCGGTGGCGGAGGTGGGAAACAGCTGGGTGAGCAGGTTACTGGTGGTCATGTCGCTACCCCTGGAATAGTTGCAAAACATGACTAGAGAGTCACCCAACAACAGGCTCTATGGCAAGGCTTGCGCGCTTTCTTGTACGCAGCGCTGTGGCTGAAGGTTAAACTGCGCGGCTTTTCAGAAGGAGTTCACATGAGTCAGTACCAGCCGGGCATTCTTGCCGCACCGGTGCCATTGCAGGCACGCCATCTGTTTTTTGCCGTGGATTCGCTGGCCGCCGTGCCCGCTGCGTTGGATGCGCTGGTGCAGTTGACCGATTCGGCGGCGGTGGTCGGTTTTGGCGAGCCGCTGGTAACTGCATTGGGCGCCCGGATTGAAGGCCTGCGCACATTCCCCACGGTCAGCGGGCCGGGCGCGCACAACCCGACAACCCAACAGGCGTTGTGGGTGTGGCTGCACGGCGTGGATCGCGGTGAATTGCTGTTGCGCAGCCGCGCCTTCGAAAAGGCCCTGGCCCCGGCGTTTCGCCTGGTGCAGATGACCGAAGGCTTCCGCTACAAGACCGGCTTCGACCTCACTGACTACGAAGACGGCACCGAAAACCCCCACGATGAGGCGGCGGTTGAAGCGGCCCTGACCGACAGCGGCGCCAGCTTTGCCGCGATCCAGCAATGGCAGCACGACCTCGATGGCTTCGCGGCCTTGCCTGCGCAAGAACGCGACCACATCATCGGCCGCCGCCATGGCGACAACGAAGAACTCGACGACGCCCCCGAGTCCGCTCACACCAAGCGTACCGCCCAGGAAAGCTTCACCCCGGAAGCCTTCGTGGTGCGCCGGTCCATGCCTTGGGCCGAGAACGGCCAGGCCGGGTTGATGTTCCTTGCGTTCGGCCACTCCTTCGATGCATTCGAAGCGCAACTGCGCCGCATGAGTGGGCTGGAAGATGGGATTGTCGATGGCCTGTACCGCATCAGCACACCGTTGACCGGTGGTTACTACTGGTGCCCGCCGATCAAGGATGGGTACCTGGACCTGAGTTCGATCACGCCGTAAATCGAAACTGTAGAAGCCGGCTTGTTGTGGCGAGGGAGCCGACTTCTACAGGGTGGTGGGTTTTTTAGATTACGCGGCAGGCGGCCATCACCTGTTTTGCATACCCATCTGCGCAAACAGCGGCATCATCCCGGCACCACTGCAGTGGCGACACCCATACACACCTAGCACCACCGGTTCTTTCACAGCCGGTTTCTGTGCCCGCTCGACCCAGGTCGGTGCGACAAAGCGATAACCCAGTCCCGGCACCGTGGCGATGTACAACGCATCGTCTTCACCCAGGGTACGGCGCAGGGTTTTGATCTGCGTGCGCAGGTTGCATTCCTCCACCACCAGTTTCGGCCAGGCGATGTCGAGCAGTTCGGTTTTTTTCATTAATTCGCCGGGTCGCGAGGCGAGGGCAATCAGCAGTGTCAGGGCGCGGCTGCCCAGGTTCACCGGTCGTCCGTGCTTGAGCAGTTGATGGCGCTTGGGGAGCAGTCGATAAGGGCCGAAGTGAATCTCAGCGCAACCGTCGTTTTCGAGGAGCGTTGTGGGTAAATAATTCATGTCGGTCATAGATCACCTGGAAGTTTTATATATAGCCAGCCTGTGAACAAGTCCTTTGGTTATTAGTGCAGTTGCACTAACAGGCACGGCGGAAAGTTAGTCACCCAGCAATAAGGCTGCTGGGGAAGGGCTATCAAACGCGATGATTAAGTCGCTGTTGTTACAAATTGAAATATCTGGGAAGTTGGGCAAAAGGCTATTAGCGAGAAATGTGAAGTGGTCGCGAAAATAAATGCCAAGCCTTGCTGCGCAGGGCATCTACATCGCGGTTTATTGTTCCAGTCCGATCTCCTTCCAGTTGCCAAGTCCACGTAAATCGGGGGCTGCAGCGTGTCTTGGATTTTTTCTTAAAGTTCCGTGGCTCAAAATGGATGAGTTTTTCTCAATGCCAGGTTGAGCCAAACCTTTCACACCGTCTCTGCTGAACGTTTCACAAGCTTTCACAGCGAAGGCGTTTTGATCGTGAGTAGTATGGAACCCATGCAAACCGACGGCAGTTCGAAGGCTCACTGTCTGACGTTTTGGGCATTCACCGGTTTGCATACTTTCAGCTTGCTGTTGCGCAACTGAATAACTTCCCTATCGATGCAAGGAGATGAACATGGCTGATGTCCCACCAGTAAAAGCAGGCGGCGCCGACGACGCTATCGCGAAGATGGAAGCGACCTTCAACATGGCTATCGAGAAGTCGGCCAAGATCACCGAGATCAGCACCGCGAAAAAAGCGGAACTCGACGCCACCAAACAGCGTCCGCAGAACTGATTCGCCAAACGGGCGGCGCCGGCGCTGCCCGTTTACCCTCTGATGCTTGACCCCGTTGCACATGCTCAAGGGGGCAAACCCAACCATGACAGCCTTGATTTCCTTGGGTCCGGTCGCCGCTACTGGCGCACCGACCTTGACCGTGACCGGTGGTTTGCACCAGGGCAGTTCCCTGGTGCTCGACCAGCCGGTCTACACCCTCGGCGCCGACCTGGCGGCCGATCTGGTCCTCAGCGATCCCGGCATTGCCGGTCTGCACCTGCGCCTGCGGTTTGAAGGCGACCAGGTAGCGGTCGAAGCGCTGGGCGGTGACGTGCTGCTCGCCGGCAATGTGCGCATTCCCCACGGCAGCGGCCATCGCGCGCGACTGCCGCTGCAACTGCGGATCGGCACGGCGGCTGTGAGCCTGGCAGGGCCTGGCGGTGCTGCAAAACCATCGGACGCCCCACGCAAAATTACCCCCTGGATTGCCGCGACCGTCCTGCTGTTTATCTGTGCAGGCGCGCTGGCGTTTCGTAGCGAAGCACCACTGTTGCCCGCAACGGTCGAGGCCGACGAGGTAGCGCCGCTGAAAATGCCGTCCCGCGAGCAAGCCAGGGCCTGGCTGGAACAGCAGCTACAAGCCGCCCACTTGGACACCGTGAAGGTCAGTGACAGCAACGACCAGCTCAGTGCCACCGGCACCTTTGAACAGTCGCAAAAGCCGCAGTGGCTGGCATTGCAGCAGGCTTTCGATCAGCGCTACGGCCAGCAGATCGTGCTCAGCCCGCGTGTGACAGCCCGCGCCGATGCCGCCGCGCCGCGTGTGCGCTTCCAGGCCGTGTGGTTCGGCACCCACCCCTACGTGATCAACGACAGCGGCAAGCGTCTGTACCCCGGCGCAGCCCTGGCGGACAACTGGGTACTGGAACGCATCGAAAACAACCAAGTGATCCTCGCCCGTGGCGAGGAGCGCTTCACCTTCACGCTGTGACCATGCTTTTAAGCTAAGGCTCTGGGATGAAAGTCGAACCCCGCCCGTTGATTCCCAGTGATGTGCGCAGTGCGCCGGTCGAAGCGGTTCGCCCGGCCAACTCGCGCCAGGCCACCGCCTTCGAAGCGGTGCTCAAGACCCGCAAGACCCAGACCCGCCGCTCCCTGCGCAGTGACCTCGAAGCGCTCACTGCCGCCGCCGGCGTCGACTCGTTGCTGTTCGGCGGCGCTCGCTCCCTGGAGCTGCTGGAGCATGTGATGGAACACATCCTGCCCGGCCTGGACGCCGAGCCACACATCAAGGAACTGGCCGTCGAGCTGATCGGCGAAGAGATCGAGATGCGCCGCAACCTCGAACAGCAACGCTCGGAGGTCCATACCTGATGGCCCGCGATAACGAAGACGCCGTGCAACTGCTCAAAGGCATTGGTGAACTGTACCGGCGCAATGGCCAGTCCCAGCGCGCCCTGGTGATGCTGCTGATTGCCGTCAGCGTCGCGCCCCACGACGGTGTGTTGCTGCGCTCGCTGGTGCTGGCCTTCACCGACAGCGGTGACGCCGCCCGTGCCCTGAGTGCCCTGGACCGCCTGGTGGCGCTGGAAGGCGAATCTGCCAGCCTGTTGCTGCTGCGCGCCCGCGCCTTGTGGTACGGCGAGCGCAAGGACGAAGCGCGTCAATGCTTCAAACGCTACCTGGCTGCACGCAGGGGCGGCGCATGAGTGCACTCAACCGCCTGAACAACCTGGCGCGTCTCGCTGCGCAGCGCACCGACGTGATCATCGTCGCGTTCATGCTGATGGCGATCGTGATGATGATCATCCCGCTGCCCACCTACCTGGTGGATGCGCTGATCGGCCTCAATATCGCCCTGAGCATCCTGATCCTGATCGTGGCGTTCTACATCGGCCACTCGGTGGAGTTCTCCGCGCTGCCGCCGCTGATCCTGCTCAGCACATTGTTTCGGTTGTCACTGTCGATCACCACCACGCGTTTGATCCTGCTGCACGGTGACGCCGGCCATATCGTCAAGGCCTTCGGTGACTTCGTGATCGCCGGGCAAGTGGTGGTGGGCATGGTGGTGTTCCTGATCATCACCGTGGCGCAGTTCGTAGTGATCACCAAGGGCGCCGAGCGCGTGGCGGAAGTGGCCGCGCGCTTCACCCTGGACGCGATGCCCGGCAAGCAGATGAGCATCGACAACGACCTGCGCAACGGCGACATCGATCAAGCCGAAGCCCGCCGCCGCCGTTCGCGCCTGGAGCGTGAAAGCCAGATGTTCGGCGCGATGGATGGCGCCATGAAGTTCGTCAAAGGCGATGCCATCGCCGGCCTGGTGATCCTCGCGGTCAACCTGCTCGGCGGCATGCTGATCGGCATGATCGAACGTGACATGCCCTTTGGCGTGGCGGTGCACACCTACTCGTTGCTGACCGTGGGTGACGGCCTGATCGCGCAGATTCCGGCGCTGCTGATTTCCGTGGCAGCGGGCACCGTGGTCACCCGCGTCAACAGTGATGGTGAAGCGGGTGACCTGGGCAGCGAGATCATCAAGCAACTGGGCGCCAGTTACCGGGCGCTGGGCTTGACCGCGTTGATCATGATTGGCGTGAGCTTGCTGCCGGGGTTTCCGACCTGGGTCTTTCTCGGTCTGTCCCTGGTGTTTGGCGGTGCTGCGTTCATGATGTATCGCCGTCATCACCGGCAGCCTGAAGATCAAGTGCTCGTCGAGACGCCGGAACCGGTGGCCGAAGTGCAGGCCGAGCTGGATGACAACCTGCTGCCCGATACCCGTGTGCTGCTGACCATTGGCAGCGGCGTGTCCCAGAGCGCGCCGCGCCAACTGTTACGCCAGCGCGTCGAAGCGCTGTGCCACGATTTGCGTACCGAGCTTGGCGTGGACGTGCCGGTGCCGGGTATCTACATGGAGGCCAAGGCCACGCCGGGCAGTTTCCGCGTGTCGTTGGAAGGCGTGCCGGTGAACGAAGGCGAGTTGCCGATCAACTGCCTGTTGGTGCAGGACGACCCGGTGCATGTGCAGTTGCTGGACATCGCCAGCGTGCAAGCCGACTCGCCACTCAATGGCCGCAACGCCCACTGGATCGAACGCCAGCACGAAGACACGCTGCGCAACGCCGGCATCGGTTTCCTGATGCCCGACGAGGTGCTGCGCGGCGTGCTGGAACGCAGCCTGCGTCGCTATGCCGCCGACTTCCTCGGCATTCAGGAAACCCGCCTGCTGCTGGAGCGCACCGAGGCTACCTACGGTGAACTGGTCAAGGAAGCCTTGCGCCTGGTGCCGTTGCAGCGCGTGGCCGAAACCCTGCGCCTGTTGGTCGGCGAGGGCGTGTCGATTCGCAACCAGCGTGCCTTGCTCGAAGCCATGGTGGAGTGGGGCGCCCGCGAAACCGACGCCGGGCGCCTGGCCGAACACTTGCGTGCCGCGCTGGCGCGGCAGATCAGCCATCAATACGCCGACCGCAACCGGGTGATCGGCGCGCTGGTGTTGGCGCCGGGCCTGGAAGATCAACTGCGTGCCTCATTGCGTCGCCAGGAGCCGCAGCGCGAACTGATCCCCGAAGAAGTCAGCCGTGCCTTGCTCGCCCAACTGCGCGTGGCCTGTGACAACACTCGCGAAGTCAACAGTGCGGTGTTGCTGGTGCACCCGGAACTGCGCCGCAGCCTGCGCCGCCTGGTGCTGCGCGGTGAGCTGGAGCTGGCGGTGCTGTCGTTCCGCGAGTTGGCCACCGAGTACAACCTGCAAGCGCTGGTGACCATCAGCCTCACCGAAATCTCCAACCGCCGCGCGCCTGCCGCGGCTTCCGTCACTTCCCTGGCGTCTGCCTCATGATGCGTTTTTGTGTGCTGTTGCTGAGTGTTTTGTCGTGCGTGAGCCAGGCTCAGGAAATCGCGGCGGGTGCCGGGGGCTCGATTGCCCTGGCCTCCGGTGAAGGGCGCATCCTGCATTTTGTCGCGCCGGTGGATTCGGTGCTGGTGGCCGAGCCGAATGTGGCCGACCTGCAAGTGGTGTCGCCGGGCACGATCTATATCTTCGGCAAGGCACCGGGCAACACCAGCCTGATCGCCCTGGGCAGCGACGGCAAACAACTGGCGAGCCTGACCCTGGCCGTGAGCAGTGGCAGCCAGGCGGTGACCACCCCGATGCAGGCACTGCACCCCGGCAACGGCGCACAGATCAGCGGCGCCGGTAACCGCCTGGTCGCTAAAGGCACCCTGGGTTCGGTGGCGGAAGCGACCGACCTGAATGCCTTGCTCAACCCTCAGGGGCAAGGCTTTCAGAGTGCGATCAACACCACCGAATACGCAGGCTCCGCCCAAGTGAACCTGCGCGTGCGTTTTGCCGAGGTGTCCCGCTCCGAGCTGCTGCACTACGGCGTGAACTGGAACGCCATGTTCAACAACGGCACGTTTTCCTTTGGACTGATCACCGGCGGACCATTGGCCGCCGCCACGGCGGGTGGCTTGGCAGCAGCGGGTGCCGGTTCAGGCAATGTGAATATCGACGGCATGCTCGATGCGTTGCAGGCCAACGGCGTGCTGCAGATTCTGGCTGAACCGAACATCACCGCCATGACCGGCCAGACCGCCAGCTTCCTTGCGGGTGGCGAAGTGGCGATCCCGGTGCCGGTCAACCGTGACCTGGTGGGGATCGAATACAAGTCGTTCGGTGTGTCGCTGTTGTTCAACCCGACCCTGCTGCCCAACGGCCGCATCGCCTTGCAAGTGCGTCCGGAAGTCAGCAGCGTGGTCAGCGGCGGCACCGTGGATTTCGGCAATTTCCATGTGCCGTCCTTCAGCGTGCGCCGCGCCGATACACGGGTGGAAGTCGGCAGCGGGCAGACCTTCGCCATCGCCGGGCTGTTCCAGCGTGAAAGCAGCCAGGACATCGAGAAACTGCCACTGCTGGGCGACCTGCCGATCCTCGGCAACCTGTTCCGCTCCAAGCGCTTCCAGCGCAATGAAACCGAACTGGTGATTCTCATCACGCCGTACCTGGTGGAACCGGTACGCGGTCGCACCCTCGCCACGCCCCTCGACGCGCAACCGGCTACCGCAGCGGCCACCGGACCGCGCAGCGGCGGGGCGTTCGGTTTCTACATGAATTGATCAGGGGGACTGCCATGACTGCTTTACGCGTATTGATGCTGTTGCCCCTGGCGCTGATGGGTTGCCAGACCCACCTGGCGCCGACGTACTACTCGTCCGAGTACCGTGCCGATGGCTTGCCGACCCAATGCCAGCAACCGCCGGCAACGGACACCATTGGACTGGGCGATGATTTCAAACCAACGCTGGCGTTGGGCTGCGCGAATAACCTGAACCTGATGCAAATGGTCGAGCGCAAGCAAGACCTGATCCAAGGCCGCACGACCGGCCCAGTGATGGCCGCGCCCGTGGGGCGCGCCGCCCAGGTCTACATCGAAGGTTTCGACCGCGAGCAGCTACAGCGACGCAAAGACCAACAAGAAGCCAAGGCCGAAGCGGCAGGGGGTAAGCAATGACCCGTGTTGAACAGGCATTCTGTGGTGAGCGGGCAAGCCCGCTCACCACAACAAACCCACCCATCACAGGCTCAACGCGGGTCAACCAGCCCCAATTCTCGAGCCTGTACCACCGGATCACTGATGGCTTTGATGCGCTTGGCTTCCGTCACCAGCCGTGCACGTTCGGCAGCCGGAATGTCATCCAGCGACAGTGTGGCCACCCGCTGCTCATACCCGGCCAACACCATCACCAACAACTCATTACGTTGATGCCGGGGCAAGGCGCGTGGCGACTGCGCAACCGGTGCAATGGCATCCAACGCCTGTTGCGCCTGCCCACCCAGCGCGTAAGCCAGGGCCAGGTTGCAGCGGTTGTCGAGGTCGTCGGGCTTGAGGCTCAGGCTCTTGGCGAACGCGGTTTGCGCCGCCGCGGCCTGGCCATTGAGGATTTGCGCCACACCCAGACGGGTGTAGGCCACCGGCAAATGGCTGGTCTCGGCAGCCTGGCCCAGGGCAGTCACCGCCCGTTGCGTCTTGCCCAACTGCAACTGCGCGGTGCCCAGGCCGAGCAGGGCGTCGGCATTGCGCGCATCGAACCCCAAGGCTTGCTGGAAGGCACGCTCGGCGCCCAGCGCATCCTTGGCGTCGAGCCTGGCCTGGCCGAGCTTGAGCCACAACTCGATGCCGGCACCGGGTTGCTGCGCCGCACGCTCGTACAGCGCGGCCGCACTGGCGTAGTCGCCGCGCTTGCTCAGGTCATCGGCCAGTTGCAACGACTTGTCGGAATCGGTCGCGGGTTTGCTGGCGCAGGCGGCCAGCAACAGGGTACTGGCGAGCAGGAAATTCTTGGACATCGTCACAACTCGTCTGGCGAAGGCGGACGCCATGTAAGCATATTTTTGCTGGCTGTCCTATGCCTGTTCGGCAGCCGTTTTGCCACCGCCGCCGAAGAACCTGCGTGGTTCTCCCAGCCCTATGCCTACGTGCTGGTGGACCAGGATGTGCGCAGCGCCTTGGAAGAATTCGGCCACAACCTCGATGTGCCCCTGGTGCTCTCCGACAAGGTGCGTGGCAAAGCCCGTAGCACGATTCGCGGCGCCACCGCCGGTGAGTTCCTGCAGACGCTGTGCAGCACCAACGGCCTCACTTGGTACTTCGACGGCAACCTGCTGTACCTCAACGCCAGCGATGAAATCGCTACCCGGCTGTTCAAGGCCAGCGCCCTGGACCTCGACCAGCTGCAGGCCTACCTCAGCAACCTCGATGTGTTCGGTCAGCAACTGTCGATGCGCAACGGCCCCGAGGGCGATGAAGTGTTCGTGTCCGGACCACCGCCGTACCTGGCGTTGGTGCAGCAGCATGTGGATCACTTGCAACCCAATGTCGTGGCCGCCCCGGTGGCGCGCGAGCACGGGGTGCGGGTGTTCCGTGGCGCGCAAGTCAGTACCGAAACCCCAACCCAGTAAAGGAGCAGCACCATGTCCGTAACGGCCGTAGACAGCAATCTCGCCCCTGGTGGCGCCAGCCCTGAAGCCAAGTTCAATGCCGCGGTGGATAACGCCAAGGCCGCCGACAAACCCAACGAAGCCGATGACCCCGAGTTCACCGATGCGTTGATCACTCAGGCAGTCACCATCGGTGGTCAGTTCATCATCATGCCGAAGATGCAGGAACTGCTGAACGACGCCATGTCCGATGACGACGAAGAGTAGGAAGCCCCTATGACTATCAGTCTCGCCGCCGGCGCCTCGGCGCTGCCGCCGTCTGCCGGCGCGGGGCCCGCCGGGGCCTCGCAGAACCTGTTCGAGCACATGGCCAACACCGCCAAGGGCATGCCCGAAGGCGCCAGCCCGCACCAGATCGGCTCGGGCCTGATGGAGCGCATGAACAGTTTCATCGACCGCACGCGGGCGTTTTCCGAGCGTGCCGACGTGCTCACCAACAATCCGTCGGCGCCGCCAACGGCCTCGGCAGAAATCCGCACCGCCAGCGCGTCGCCTCAAGGTGAACCGGGGAAAAAGGTCGGCGAACAACAGGTCGACCAGATCGTCCACTCCCTGGGCAAGATGTTCGACTACTCCATCGAAACCCAGATGGTGGTGCGCGGTGCGACACAGATTTCCGGTTCCGCCAACACATTGCTCAAGGGCCAATAACGCCATGCCAAGCCCCAACCGCGTCTTGCGCCTGCTGCTGATCGGCCTGCTCGCCAGCCTGTTGCAAGCGTGCAACACCGACCTCTATACCAACCTCAGCGAGCGCGACGCCAACGCCATGGTCGCGGTGCTGCTGCGCGGTGGCATCCCGGCGGAACGCAAGGCCCAGGACAACGGCCAGCTCAAGGTGGTGGTCGATGAGTCGCGCTTTGCCGAAGCCATGACCCTGCTCGACAACGCCGGCCTGCCACAACAGAGCTTTTCCAACATGGGCGAGGTGTTCAAGGGCAATGGCCTGGTGTCGTCGCCGGTGCAGGAGCGGGCGCAGATGATCTATGCGCTGAGCGAAGAACTGTCGCACTCGGTTTCGCAGATCGACGGCATCGTCGCCGCTCGCGTGCACGTGGTGTTGCCGGACAACGACTTGCTCAAACGCGTGATTTCACCGTCTTCGGCGTCGGTGCTGGTGCGTTACGACCCAGGCACCGACATCAATACGCTGATTCCAAAGATCAAGACCCTGGTGGCCAACGGTATTTCCGGGCTGAGCTACGACGGCGTTTCGGTGACCGCGATCAAGGCCGCCGTGGCCATCAGCAACAACCCGGCACAGCCGCGCCTGGCCCGCTTCATGGGCCTGTGGCTGCTGGAAGACAACCTGCCCCAGGCGCGGCTGATGTTGGGTGCCTTGTTATTGATCGCCTTCGGCGCTGTCGGGGTGCTGGCCCGTCAGCAATGGGTGCGTCGCCAGTCCCAGGCGCTGTATGTGCTCAAGGAGGGTGAATGAGTCTGTTCGAGCGCTGGCAGGGGCTGATCGCCGAGCCGTTGCAGTTCATACGCGGGCCGAGCCTGGGCGCGTGTTTTGCCGATGAGTTGCCGGACGCCGTGCTGCGGGCGATGCACGGGCAGCCGCGTTTTCGCCAGCGCCTGGAACAGCTGCTGGTCCGCCATTATCAATTGGCGCCCATGGACCAACTGGTCACGCCGTTGGCGGCGGACCTGTCGGTATTGCTGCTGTCGCCCGCGCAGTTCGCCCGCTTGCCGAGGCTCTGCGGGGCGATCTGGCATGCTGCGACCCTGAGCCGGGAGATCCGCCGCGAGGTAGTCAATGAGCTGCGCGAGGGCCTGGGTGCTGAAGTCTTTGTCTCAGCCCTGGCCTTGCGCCAACTCGGCGGCGCAGCGGATTTACTGCGCGATCCGAGCGAATTGATCGAGGCCATCGACCGCGACGGCCAAGGCTGTGTCGCCGCCTGGTTGCACGCCCAGCATGCCGACTGGCAGGGCTGGTTGCGTTTGCGCTTTGCCTTCCCCCAGGGCCATAGCGCCCGAGTGCCGCGTGACCTGGAAATCGTCCAGGCCGCCGCCGCGTGCCTGCTGGCCGAGGAGATGATGCCATGAGCGAATTGCCGAGCCGTCCCACTGCACGCATCCTGCGCGCCGACGATGCCGCGTTATGGAGCGACGGGTTTGCCTTCCTGCAAGCGGCCAAGGAGCAGGCCGAACAGGTCAAGGCCGACAGCGAACAATGGCTGAGCAGCGCCCGCGCCGAAGGCTTCGAAAGTGCCCGCCAAGCCGGGGCTGAACAGGTTGCGCAATTGCTGCTGCACACCCAGTCCCAGGTGCAGCACTACTTGAGCAGCCTGGAAGCCTCCCTCGCCGACCTGGCGCTGGGCATCGTGCGTGAAGTGCTGGGCGAACTGGACAACGCCGACCGCTTGGTGCGCAGTACCCGCCAGGCCTTGAGCGCGTTCCGCCAGGACCAGGCGTTGACCTTGTGGGTGGCGCCAGTGGAGGTCGACGCGTTGCGCCAACGCCTCAAGCTGGAAGGGCTGGCCATTGCAGTGGATGCAGACGATCAGTTGCAGTCTGGCCAGGCGCGGCTGAACAGCCCGGCCGGTTCAGTTGAACTGGGCCTCGAGGCCCAGTTGCAAAACCTGCGGCGCAGCCTGTTGCCTTTCGCCGAAGAGGGCGTGGCATGAACCTGGAACAGCTGCTGCCTCGCCTCTGCGGGCGCCTGGCCCAGGCACGCTTGCGCCCTATGCACGGCACGGTGTTGAGCATTCGCGGTGTGTTGCTGCGGGCCAGCGTGGCCGGGGCGAGCATCGGTGAGCTGTGCCAACTGCGTGATCCGGGCAGCGCCCGCAGTCTGAGCGCCGAGGTGATCGGCTTTGACGGTGACGAGGCGATCCTGTCCCCCATCGGCTCCATGGAAGGGCTGTCCACCCGCACTCAAATCACCGCCACCGGCGAAACCCTGGGCGTGGCAGTGGGGGATGCTCAGCTAGGGAGGGTGATCAGCCCCATGGGCGATTTTCTCGACGGTGACGGCCTCCCGCCGACCGTGGCCCTGCAGCATTACCCGCTGCACGCTGAACCCCCGGCACCGTTTTCCCGGCAGTTGATCGTGCGCTCCATGGCGCTGGGCATTCGCTCCATCGACGGCCTGCTGACCCTGGCCCAGGGCCAACGCATGGGTATCTTTGGTGAGCCTGGCGTGGGCAAGTCGTCGTTGCTGGCCAGCATCATTCGCAACAGCGAAGCCGATGTGATCGTGATCGGCCTGATCGGTGAGCGGGGCAGGGAAGTGCGCGAACTGCTCGACGTGCAGCTCGACGCCCAGGCCCGGGCGCGCACCGTGGCGGTGGTTGCCACCTCGGACCGCCCGGCGGCCGAGCGGGTGCGCGCGGCGTTTGTTGCCACCACCCTGGCCGAATACCACCGCGACCAGGGCCGCAACGTGTTGCTGTTGATGGACAGCCTGACCCGCTTCGCCCGTGCCCAGCGCGAGATTGGCCTGGCGGTGGGCGAGCCGCCGACGCGGCGTGGTTATCCGCCGTCGTTTTTCTCGGCCTTGCCGCGCCTGCTGGAACGCGCCGGCCCAGGCCCAACCGGCAGCATCACCGCGTTGTACACCGTGCTCACCGAGGGGGATGCCGCCAGCGATCCGGTGGCCGAGGAAGCCCGTTCGATCCTCGACGGGCACATCGTCCTCAGCGCCGAATTGGCCCAGCGCAACTACTTCCCGGCGGTGGATGTGTTGCGCAGCCGCAGCCGTTTGATGGAGCAGGTCGCCGATGAAGAACACAAGCGCCTGGCGATGCGCATCCGCGAATTGATGGCGCGGTACGGCGAGATCGAAATGCTGATCCGCGTTGGCGAATACTCCCCCGGCAGCGACCCCCTGGCCGACGAAGCGATTAACCGCCACGCCGCCATCGAAGCCTTCCTGCGCCAGAACGCAGGCGAGCCGAGCAACCTGGAACAGACCCTGGCCCATATGCGCCGGGTGTTGGCATGAATAAGGAGCAAACCCAATGAAAACCGAGCAACTGCGCACGCTGCAAACCCTGCGGGTCTTGCGTGAACAACGCGCCGCCAGCCAACTGGCCGCTCAACAACAACGCTGCGAACAAACCCACGGCGTGCTCACCGACGCCAAGGAGCAATTGCGCCTGCACCGTGAGGCCATCGCCGAGGAAGCGCGGCAGGTGTATGCCTCGCTCACCGAAGGCCTGTCGGTGGCCAGTTGGCAGGCGGCCCAGGATCGGTTGCGCGGCCTTTCGGACGACCAGCAGCAACTGGAAAACGACGTGACCCACGTGTCCACCACGCTTGAAAGCCAGGAGCGTGAGCGCGATCTGTTCCGCCAGGAACGGCTGAGCCGCCAGCGTCAGTCCGACGCCTGGCAAAGCCTGCTCGAAGGCCGTGAGAGCGATGAGCGCCGTGTTGGCGAGCTGCGTGACGAAGGCGTCGGCACATGATCGCAGCTCTTGCCGACCCGTTGTCGCCCTGGCTGACCCATTTCGACCCAGCGTTGCTGGCCCTGCATAACGCGTTGCACCGCCGTTACCGTCCTTGGCAAGGCCGTTGCGCCGGGCAGGACCTGCGTGTGAGCTGGGCCGCCGAGCCTCAAGCCCTCACTGCACCGCGTGACGTGCTGTTGTCACTCGGCCGTGCACCCGTGCGCCTGCGGTTGTCCGCCGCAACGATGGAACAGTTGTTGCTGCCGCTGGCATTGTCATTCGATGTGCAGGCCTTGCCTGCACTGCCGCGTTCGCTGTTGCTGGAACTGGCGCTGCTCGACCTCATCGAGACCCTGGAACCGTTGCTCGGCCACCCGGTGCAGTTGCTCGACGCGGGCGAAGGCCAAGACCCGTTTGCCGTGCACGTAGCGCTGGAGCTGACTTTCGCCAACCAGCCGCCAATGAGCGCCCAACTGGACCTGAGCGAAAGCGCCGCCGTGCGGGTGGCGCAGCTGCTGGCGCAGTACGCCCAGCCCGAACCCGAGCCGTTGCTGGCCCTGCACCAGACCCTCGCGGTGGTGGCGGGGCGGCAGTGGCTGAGCCTCGGCGAACTGCGCAGCCTGCGCCCCGGCGATGTGCTGATGCTGGAACAAGGCCCTGGCCTGCTGCTCGACCTCGACGGCCGCCTGCAGGCGCGCTGCCAATACCAGGGTGAAGTCCTACGCCTGCAGGAAGCCTTGAGAGCCCCCTTTGTGGAACCGGAGAACCCCATGACTGATGTTGATGCCGCAGCGACACTGGATGACCTGCCGTTGAAACTGGTGTGCCAGGTCGGCACGCTGGAGCTGACCCTGGCGCAATTGCGCGAACTCGGCGCGGGCAGCCTGTTGCAGCTCAATACGCCGGGCGTCGACAGCGTCGACCTGATGGTCAACGGCCGCCGCGTCGGCCAGGGCCAACTGGTGAAAATTGGTGACGGCTTGGGCGTGCGTCTGCTGAGTTTCGCCACCCCATGACCGGTTATCAGCCGAACCTGATCGAGATCATCCTGGTCGTTGCGACGATCGGGCTGATCCCGTTGGCGGTGGTGACACTCACCGGTTTCATGAAGATCTCGGTGGTGCTGTTCCTGATCCGCAACGCCCTGGGCGTGCAACAGACCCCGCCGAACCTGGTGTTGTACGGCATTGCGCTGATTCTGTCGGTGTACGTGACCACGCCGTTGATTGGCGACATGTACCGGCAAGTGGAGGGGCGCGACCTCAACATCGAGCATGTGGAGCAACTCAAGGACCTGGGAGACGCCTTGCGTCCGCCGTTGCAGGCGCACCTGAAGCGCTTTGCGAATGAATCCGAGCGCGGCTTTTTCGTGCAGGCCACCGAGACTATCTGGTCGCCGCAAGCCCGTGCCGACCTGCGCGATGATGACCTGGTGGTGTTGATTCCGGCGTTCGTCAGTTCGGAACTGACCCGCGCCTTCGAGATCGGCTTTCTGTTGTACATCCCGTTCCTGGTGGTGGACTTGCTGGTGTCCAACGTGCTGATGGCCATGGGCATGTCGATGGTCTCACCGAACCTGATCTCCATTCCGCTGAAGATCTTTTTATTCGTGTCCCTGAGCGGCTGGTCGCGCTTGATGCACGGTTTGATTCTGAGTTATGGCTGAGGCACGACCCATGGGCCAGGACGTATTCCTGTCATTGATGAAACAGGCACTGATGACCGTGCTGATGCTCTCCGCGCCGGCGTTGGGGGTGGCGATTATCGTGGGCTTGAGCGTGGGCCTGTTTCAGGCGCTGACGCAGATCCAGGACCAGACCCTGCCGCAGGTGGTGAAGTTGGTGGCGGTGCTGCTGACCATCGTGTTTCTGGGCCCGATTCTCGCCGGGCAAGTGGCGGAACTCGGTGGCCAGGTGCTGGACAATTTCCCGATGTGGACGCGCTGACCGCCCATGGATGCCAGCCTGACCGCGCAGTTCCTGGAGGTCGCCTACCCGGTGATCAGTTCCGCCTCGCTCGCCGCCTGCCGCGCCATGGGCGTGGTGGTGATCACCCCGGCGTTCAACCGCCTCGGCCTCACCGGCATGATTCGCGGCTGTGTGGCCGTGGCCATTTCCATCCCGATGTTTTTCCCGGTGTTCGAAGCGCTGACCTCGATGCCCGAACACGGCAGCGTGTTTATCGCCGGGTTGCTGATCAAGGAATTCCTGATCGGCATTTTGATCGGCCTGCTGTTCGGCATTCCGTTCTGGGCCGCTGAAGTGGCGGGGGAATTGATCGACCTGCAGCGCGGCTCGACCATGGCGCAACTGGTGGACCCGTTGTCGTCCGGGGAGTCCAGCGTCATGGCGACGCTGCTCACCGTGATGCTGATCACGCTGTTTTTCATGTCCGGCGGGTTCATCCTGATGGTCGACGGGTATTACCACAGCTATCAACTCTGGCCGGTCACCTCGTTTACCCCGGTCTTCGCCAGCTCGGCTTTGCTGGCGGTGTTGTCGATTCTCGACCAGATCATGCGCGTCGGCGTGCTGATGGTCTCGCCGTTGTTGATCGCGCTGCTGGTGACGGACCTGATGCTCGCCTACCTGTCACGCATGGCGCCGAACCTGCACATCTTCGACTTGTCGTTGCCGGTGAAGAACCTGTTCTTCACGATCCTGATGGTGATCTACATCGGCTTCCTGATCCCCATGATGCTTGATCAACTGGCGGAGTTTCGCGGCACCGTCGAACTGCTCAAGACCCTGGCCGGCATGGAGTAGCCCATGGCCGATACCAGCGAAGAGAAATCCCAGCCGGCCACGGACAAGAAGCTCCAGGACGCGCGCAAGAAAGGCCAGGTCGCCAAGAGCCAGGACTTGGTGTCGGGCATGGTCATCCTGTTCTGCACGCTGTGCATCTCGATCCTCGCACCCCGCGCCAAGGCCCAGGTCACGGCGCTGATCGACCTCACCGCGCAGATCTACATCGAGCCGTTTGCCACGGTATGGCCACGGGTGCTCGACCATGCCGAGCAACTGGTGATCGGCATCACGTTGCCGGTGATGGCGGTGACCACCGGCGTGGTGATCCTGACCAACATCATCACGATGCGCGGTTTTGTGTTCTCCACCGACCCGATCAAGCCCGAGTTCAAGCGCATCAACCCGGCGGAGGGCATGAAGAAGATCTTCGCCCTGCGCAACCTGGTGGAGTTCATCAAGGGCCTGATCAAGGTGCAGGTGCTGGCGATCGCGTTCTACGTGGTCGGCAGGCATGCGTTGCAGGCCTTGATGGAGTCGTCGCGTTGCGGCGCCGAGTGCATGGAGTCGACGTTTTTCCTGGTACTCAAGCCGCTGGTATTCACCGTGCTCTGCGCGTTCATCCTGGTGGGTGGTGTGGACGTGATGATGCAGCGCTGGTTGTTCGGTCGCGACATGAAGATGACCCGCAGCGAAACCAAGCGCGAACGCAAGGACATCGACGGCGACCCGCTGATCAAGAGCGAACGCCGGCGCCAGCGCAATGAAATGCAGGCCTTGGCCACCAAGCTCGGCTTGAGCCGCGCGTCGATGATGATCGGCACCACCGATGGCTGGGTGATTGGCGTGCGTTACGTGCGCGGGGAAACGCCGGTGCCGGTGATTGTCTGCCGGGCCTCGCCGGAAGAGGCGTTGTTGATGTTGCAGGAGGCCTATGACCTGGGCATTCCCCACGCGCCGGACAAGGCACTGGCCGCGGAGATTGCCCGCAAAACCGTGCCCGGCGACCCGGTGCCGGATGCGTCGTTCCAGGCGATGGCGGATTGGTTGGTGGCCGCGCGGTTGATTTAGGCAGTGGCCGGGCTACGCTTGTTGAACGCTTTTGTTACAGAGGAAGTATCTGCTCGGCAGGAGCTGAGGTTGTATCTGTCAGCGTAATGAACGGTGGGGTCGACGGGAGATTACCGTTGCTCCGCCTCCTGCGCTCAAGGGAGTTTCACCATGACAGATACAAATCGTGAATTGATTCAGAAATGGGCTGACCTCTGGTCTGGCACCTCCAAAGCCGATTTTCTCGGGATTTTTTCAGAGGCTACTGTCTATGAAGACAAGGCCGCGGGGCTAACCATGCGAGGACGGCCCGAGCTGGGTGACTTCTTCGACCTGATCAGAAAGGCCTTGCCCGATTTCAAGGTCATCAGCGACTTGATCAGCCTTGGCGAGCATGGCGGGACGATCCAGTGGCATATGACGGGAACCCATGAGGGTGAGCTGTTCGGCCATGGCGCCTCCCATAAAACGATCAATGTCGATGGTTGCTGCGTGATCAGGATCAAGGACGGTGAGATCGTGAAGAGCACCGACTACTACGACATGAAAACGCTCTACCGGCAGTTGGGCTTTGACAAAAACTGACGGTTTCCCAAAGCCGGGCCCGATGCAGCAGGGCCCGGTGTGTCGGGCTTCAGGGTTTGTCCACATCGTGGTATTCACCGCCATTGGGCTTGAGCAAAGCATCCTGCTCGAACATCTGCGGGTTGGTGTCTTCGCTGAAGACGATTTTCTTTTCGGCCCCAATCCAGTCGCCGCATGTTTCCATCTAGAACCGGGTTGTCTGGTTTTAGGGCCGCTTCGCAGCCCAGCGCGGGGCAAGCCCGCTCACCACAGCAAGCCTGCTCACCACGGATATATTCAGTCAATAAATAAGCCGGGCTCACGTTAAATCTGCCGCTAGCGTTGATGCTCTCAAGGACTTCTCCAGGAGCAACGGATTTGCGCCCAGCACCTCAATCCCACCGCCTGCGTCACGGACGTTATTCGGAACACGGCCGCAGCTACCTCATCACCATCGTCGTCCATAACCGACAACGACTATTTACCGACTTGTTCCTGGGGCGTTTGCTGGTTGCCGAGTTCCGGAACGCCCACGAGCTTGGTCATATCGACTCTCTAGCCTGGGTCATCATGCCCGACCATATCCACTGGCTATTCGAACTGAAGCAAAAGACCCTGGCCGATGTAGTGCGACGTATCAAGTCATGTAGCACGCTGACCATCAACCGTCGTCGCCGAAGCAAGGAGCGTGTCTGGCAGCCCGGCTATCACGATAGGGCGGTGCGTGAAGAGGATGATATTCGCAAGATGGCCCGTTACATCATCGCGAACCCGTTGCGGGCAGGGTTGGTTGATCGGGTAGGTGATTACTCGCTGTGGGATGCGGTTTGGCTTTGATTGAGCTCCAACTGAGGATGGCTTTAGTTGTGGTTGTGGTTGTGGTGAGCGGGCTTGCCCCGCGCTGGGCTGCGAAGCAGCCCCAATCCAGTCGCCGCATGTTTCCATCTAGAACCGGGCCGTCTGGTTTTAGGGCCGCTTCGCAGCCCAGCGCGGGGCAAGCCCGCTCACCACAACAGCCCCGCTCACTACAGAAAATCGTTCTAGATTGACGTCTCTATCGGTGCTGGAAGCGGGGTAGGGAGGCGATGCGCAACTTAGGCTCCTGCAACCGCGCCAAATCCGTCGCAATCTGCGCCCGCCAAAAATGCGCGCCCGACAATTGCGCATCCACCCACGCCTGGCGCAGCAGGACTTTGGCCTTGTCTACCGAGCCGTAGTGCGCCTGGCGCAGGGTCAGTTGTGCCTTGATCCGCAACATCTGTGGCGCGAACCAGCGTTCGTGGCGACCGAGGGCCAGTTGCAGGGTGTCTTCCAGTACTTCCAGGGCAAGTTTTTCCAGGCCCAGGCGGGCCAGGCCCAGGGCGTATTCACAGCGCAGCAGGCTGTAGAGTTGGCTGTCACCCTGGCCTTGCAGGTGGTGCAAGGCTTCGCCCAATTGCGGCACGCCGGCTTCGGGCGAACCTTCGCGGATCAGCAGGATGCTCTCGAAGCACAGGCGAAATTGCCGCCAGATATGCAGGTCCTGGCCAGTGGTGCTGTCTTGCAGCAACCCCAGGTAATAGCGCACTTTCGGCAGGTTGGACGCCAGCAAGGCCAGGGGGATCGCGCCCAGGCACAAGGTGTACCAAAGGGTCGCGGGGTGATCGAGGGAGATGGCTTCATCCACGCAACTGCCGATCAGGCGCAGCGCCGGGTCGACATCGCCTTCGAGCAACTGCACCTTGGCCTTGAGGCAACGGGCGGCAATGCGTTGGTCGAAGTGCACGTCGATGATGTGCGAACGCGGCGCCGACGGTGAGCCGAGGGCTTCGTCGATATTCTGCCGTGCACCCATCAGATCACCCATGTGGAACAGCGCCACGGCGCGCATGCGCTTGCCGAGCAGTTGGTGGCTGCCGCTGCTGTTCAGGGCGATGTAGCGCTCGGCCAGTTCCAGCGCTTCGGTGTACTGGTTGCAGCCGCAGCGGTCGGTCCACAGGCCCCACAGGGCACGCAACTTGTGTTCGGCATCACCGAGGTCGCGGGCGTCTTCGCGCACTTGGCGCCAGGCTTCGCGCATTTCGCTGCCGGTGCCGTAGGTGAGCATCAGCACACTGGCCAGAGCGGTCTGCAGCAGCATGCGCTGGCGCAACGGCAGTGGGACGAGGCCGTCGCTGGCCAGGCCTTTGTCGACCCAGGTGCGGCACTCGCTGACCAGGGACATACGCAACCACAGCGGTACGCCGCCCAGGGTCAGTTCGATGCCCAGGGGCAAGTCGCCGCTGGGCGAATAGGCCCAGTCGAGCGCCGCGCGGATGGTGTTGATTTCCGGGCCGTACAGCGCCAGCCAGGTTTCCGGCGACAGGCCATCCAGGGTCTGCCCGGCTTCTTGCAGCATGCCGAGGGCGTAACGTGCATGGCGTTGGCAGGTTGAGGTGGTTTCGCCCTGTTCGCTGAGTTTTTCCAAGGCGTAGGCGCGGGTAGTTTCCAGCAGGCGATAGCGTTTGAGCGCCTTGGATTCACCGGCGATCAGCAGTGACTTGTCCATCAGGCTTTCGAGCAGGGGCAGGGCGTTGCGCGGGTCGAGGCTGCTGCTGGCGGTCATCGCCTTGACCGCTTCCAGGGTGAAGGAGCCAGTGAACACCGCGAGCTGGCGCAGCATCGCCTGTTCATCGCCACTGAGCATGGCGTAGGTCCAATCCAGGGTGGCGCTCAGGGAGCGGTGGCGGGCGAGGGCAGTGCGTCGGCCGGTCATTTGCAGGCGGAAACTGCCGTCGAGCAGGCCCACCAGGTCCTGGATGCCAAAGGTGCGCACGCGGGCGGCGGCGATCTCGATGGCCAAGGCGTTGCTGTCGAGCTTGCGGCAGATCGCACAGGCCGCAGCGACATCGGCATCACCGAATACAAAGTCGGGGTCGAGGGCGCGTACGCGCTCCACAAACAGGCGCACGCCGGACCAGGCGAGGGCTTCGTGGGCGCTGAGGCTGGCGTGTGCGTCGGGCACTTGCAGCGGCGCCAGGTCGTGCACCCGTTCACCTTCGGCACGCAGCGGTTCGCGGCTGGTGGTCAGTACATGGCATTGGGGCGCGCTGCGCAGCAGGGTTTCCACGGCGTCGGCGATTGCTGGCAGCACGTGTTCGCAGTTGTCCAGTACCAGCAGCAAACGCCGGTTGGCCAGGCTGGCGGCCACGCCCTGCAGCGGGTCTTCGCTGACCGTCTGGATACCCAGGGCGCTGGCGAGCATGCCGGCCACCCATTGCCCGCTGGTGGCGGGGGCCAGGTCGACAAAACAGCTGCCCAGGTTGAGTTCACTGGCCAGGCGTTGCGCCACGGCCATGGCCACGGTGGTCTTGCCGATGCCGCCGGGACCGGTGAGGGTGACGAAGCGCTGGCTCATGACTTGGTCGGCCAGGCTGGTGATCAAGGCATCACGGCCGATCACTTCAGCGGTCGGCGTCGGCAGGTTGGGCTCATCCACCCGCACATAGGGGACTGGCAGGTGCTCTTCACCGGCGGCCTGCACGGTGATCGGCGCGACAAAACGATAGCCCCGGCCCGGCACGGTGACGATGTAGCTGAAGTTGCCATCGTCACCCAGGGCCCGGCGCAGCGCGACGATCTGCGCGCGCAGGTTGCATTCTTCCACCACCACCTTGGGCCAGGCGAACGAGATCAGTTCGGATTTCTCCAGCAATTCGCCGGCACGGGTCACCAGCGCAATCAACAGGTAGAGCGCACGGCTGCCGAGGGTCACCGGCTCGCCGTTGCGCAACAATACGTGCTGTCTTGCCAGGAGTAGAAAGGGACCGAAGCCAATGGTGCTGTCCGGGGTAGCCGGCGCGGGGTGGTCTGCGTCCAGGAAGGACACTGCGTGGTTCTTGCTCGAGCTCATCAAATCGTCCTTTTTATAGTCGGGCTTGTTTTCGGCGATCAGGCCGTTCGCCCTTTTTGGGGTGCAGATGTGCAGCAGCAGTCTTGAAAAGTTGATGTCGATCAAAAGGTCGGAAAGGCCACCCTTCTTTGGGGGGCGTTTTTATAGGTGGATCGCCGGCCATGCTTCAGGGGATGAGACTGTCTCAGAGCTGAAACATTTTATTACCAGAAACATGGATAAAGCAGAATGTATGCCAGTTGGCATGTAACAAACATGACAACAACCGTATGAAATTTATGGTGATTTTTGCGGTCGTCGGCGCCCTGATAGGGCCTTCGTTCGGAAAGGCGAATATTTCTAATTGTGTCGTTCGGGATGCCGAATAAAACGCCAGGGTTTTGGCACTGTTTTATTGACTGTGTAACGAACTGTATCCCCGCCCCCTCCTGATACACCCGCATGACGTTCTATCGCGTTCGCGACACAGACCGGATACACGCCTGGCTTTAACTCTGTTCACCAGCTGGCGCAGGCGGTCACCGACCCCAAGGCGCCCTGGCCACACTCAGTCAAGCCAGGAGACTCACCCCATGAAGCGTCCTTACGCAGCCCTCGCGGCAACCCTCGCCCTGTCCCTCAGCGCCTTCGCGGCCGTGGCCCATGCCGATGAACCCAAGCCCCAGGAAAAATGCTTCGGCGTGGCCCTGGCCGGTGCCAACGATTGCGCCGCAGGCGCTGGCACTTCGTGCGCCGCCACCTCCACCACCGATTACCAGGGCAACGCCTGGGTGCTGGTGGACAAAGGCACCTGCACCCAGATCAAGACCCCTAAAGGCTTCGGCAGCCTGACGGAGCAACCGTGATCCAGCGCCTGCTCCCCGAAGCCCTGCTGTTGCTGGTGGCGCGGGTGGCGATCGCGGCGGTGTTCTTCTTGTCGGGGCGCACCAAGGTCACGGGTTTACTTGAACTCAAGCCGTCGACCTACACGCTGTTCCGTTCGGAATACGCCTTGCCGCTGATTCCGCCTGATTGGGCCGCGCACCTGGCGACTTACGCCGAGCACCTGTTCCCGCTGTTGCTGGTGCTTGGCTTGCTGACCCGCCCGGCCGCCGCCGCGCTGCTGGGCATGACGTTGGTGATCGAGGTGTTTGTGTACCCCGCAGCGTGGCCGGTGCACCTGACCTGGGCGGGCCTGTTGTTGCCGCTGCTGGCGTACGGCGGTGGGGCCTGGTCGCTGGACCGCCTGATCTCAGGCAAACGTTCTTAACTTTGATGGAGATTTCCAATGCGTATGCTTTCTTCACTGGCCATTGCCATGGCCCTGACCGTTCCGATGTTGGCCCAGGCGGCGGATGCCCCACAACCCGGCACCGGTAAAAGCGTGGTGATCGTGCCCGGTTCGTTTGTCGACGGTTCCGGCTGGCGGGTGGTGCACGACATCCTGATTCACAAGGGCTACAAGGTCACCGTGGTGCACCAGGGCCACGAGAGCCTGGCCGCCGATGTGGCCGAGGCCCGCGAAGTACTGGAGCAGCAAGTCGGGCCGGTGGTGCTGGTGGGCCACAGCTCCGGCGGCGGGGTGATCTCGATTGCCGGTGACCGTGACAAGGTCAAGTCGCTGGTTTACGTCTCGGCGCTGCAGCCGGAAGTGGGCGAGAACATGGCCCAGTTGATCGGCTCGATGCCGGCGCCCAGCGATGACATCAAGGCCAGCCGCGACGGTCATCTGTTCTTCGACCGCACCAAATTCAACGCCGACTTTGCAGCCGACCTGACCACCAACCGCACCGACTTCATGGCCGCCTCCCAAGTGCCGGCGACCACTGCCTTGTTCGGCGGCACCGTGTGGGCTGCGGCCTGGCACAAAAAACCGACCTACGCCGTGGTCTCCACCGAAGACCGTGCCCTGAGCCCGGACCTGCAGCGTTGGATGTACAAGCGCGCCGGTTCCAAGGTTACCGAAATCAAGGCCAGCCACTCGGTGTACATCTCCCAGCCTGAGGCTGTGGCGAAGGTCATCGAAGACGCTGCTTCCGTTATCAAGTAATTCACCCCAACCCCGGAGAAACACCCATGAACACTGCACTCAAATCCCGCCTGAGCCTTGCTGCCGCTGCTGCCCTGATCGCCATGGCGTCCGCTTCGTTCGCCACCGCTGCCAGCGCCGCCGACCAACCGGAAAAACCCGGCCGCTGCTACGGCGTCAACACCTGCAAAGGCACCAGCCTGTGCGCCACCGCCAAGAACGACTGCAAGGGCCTCAACAGCTGCAAGGGCGAAGGCGTGATCGTCAAGACCCCGTCCGAGTGCCTGAAGGCCGGTGGCACCCTGACTGAACCGAAGTAACCCACCCGGCGAGCCCCCATGCGGGCTCGCCACTTATTCTTAGCGGAGATCCGCCATGTCGACATCCAACCCACACTTCTCAGGCTACGGCCTGGGGCTGCGCAAGGAGCACTACTGCGACTTCCTGGAGACCTCGGTGCCCGTGGATTTTGTCGAAGTGATCTCCGAAAACTTTATGGTCGCGGGCGGCCAGCCCCGGCACATTTTACGTCAGGTGCGCGAACGGTATCCGGTGGCGCTGCACGGCGTGTCCATGTCCATCGGCACCGCCGAAGGGTTGGACGGGGATTACTTGAAGCGCCTCAAGGCGCTGGTAGACGAGATTGAACCGCTGTTTGTGTCCGACCACCTGAGTTGGTCGCGCAGCGGTGACTTCAATTCCCATGACTTGTTGCCAGTGCCCTACACCGACGAAGCCCTGGACCGAGTCTGCGCCAACATCCATCAAGCCCAGGACGTGCTGGGCCGCACGATGTTGTTCGAGAACCCCTCGAGTTACCTGGCGTTCGAAGGCGCCTCCATGACCGAGTGGGAATTTATCGCGGCCATGGCCCAGCGTACCGGCTGCGAGTTGCTGCTGGACGTCAACAATGTGTTCGTCAGTGCCAGCAATCACGGTTTCGACGCCCTGGCGTTTCTCCAGGGGATTCCCGCCGAACGTGTGCGCCAGGTGCACCTGGCCGGTCACAGTCAAGGCCGTGACATCTTGATCGACAGCCATGACAGCCCGGTGTGCACCGGCGTCTGGGAGCTTTACGCCCAGGCCATGACCCGGCTGGGCCCGGTGGCGACCATGATCGAACGCGACGATGAGATCCCGCCACTTGCCGAGCTGCTCCAGGAATTGGCGATGGCCCGCACGTTGGGAGCGCAACGATGAACCTGGCGCAGCTACAGCACACCTTTCGCAGCTGGTTGGTGAGTGCGTCGGATGAATCCGCGCAGTCGCTGGGCAATCATCACGCCGGCCTGGCGGTGTACCAGAACAACTACCGCGCGCAGTTGGTCGGGTGCCTGGAGCAGGCATTTCCCAACCTGCGCCGTTGGGTTGGAGAGGAGGCCTTTCTGGCGGCGAGCATCACCCATATCGACAACCATCCACCCCACGCCTGGACGCTGGACGCTTATCCGGAGGGCTTCTACGCCACCTTGAGGGAGGTGTTCCCGCGCAACCCGGATGTGCATGAGCTGGCCTGGATCGAGTCGGCCCTGAATGAGGCCTTTGTCGCCGCTGACGCACAGCCGTTGGCCCTGGAGGTCGTGGCCGAGCTGGATTGGGACACGGCCGTGTTGCAACTGACGCCGTCGTTGCGCTGCCACGCCCTGACCACCAATGCCGAGGCCATCTGGTCGGCGCTGTGGCAGGAAGCGCTTGCGCCGGAAGCGGTGATGCTGGAACAGGCGGGGGGCTTGCTCGTGTGGCGTCGGCAGTTCACGTCGCGTTTACGCCAAGTGAATGCGCTGGAGCTACTGGCCGTGCAACAGCTGCAGGCCGACGGCAGTTTCGCCGGGCTGTGTGAGTTCCTGGTGCAGCGCCTGGGGGAAGAAGCGGGTGTGATGCAGGCAGGGGAATACCTGGCCGGTTGGCTGGGCAGTGAATTAATAGTGGGAGTCAGTCATGTTTGATCGTCGTGGTTTTTTGCTGCTGGCGGCGGTGGTCATGGCCGCGCCGGCGTTGGCGGTGCAACAGGTGAGCACCGATGACCAGGAGATCCGTTATGAACAATTTGGGCCGGAGGAGGGCCGGGCGATCATGTTGCTGGGGGCAGATGTCAGGGCGTTCTCCGAGGTGGCGGCGCCGCTGGCTGCCCAGGGCTTTCGGGTGATCGTGCCGTACTTGCGCACCGCAGACGACGCTGTGCTTGGCCAGGATGTGCTCGACCTGATGAATGCGCTGCACATCCCCGAAGCGGTGTTCGCCGGTGCGCAGCAGGGCGCACGGATCGCTGCGCGGGCCGCGACGTTGAAGCCGAGCCGCTGTGTCGGGCTGGTCACGCTGAACACCGCACCCCAGGCGGGTTTTGCGCAAGCCGTGGGGTTGATGGCCAGTACCGGGCACTGGCGTTGAGGGTCAGCCGATCAACTCGACCCGGCCACTGTGCAACCTGTAGATACCGCCGACAATGTGCAGTTTGCCAGCGGCCAGGGCGTCCGCCAGCAGCGTCGACTCGGCCTTGAGCCGCGCTACCGTGTCGCTGACATTTTGCGCAATGGCGTTCGCAAGCAGATCGCCAGGCGCTTTCAAGACCTTGCGCACCGACGGCTTGAACGCGTCTGCCAGGCCCTGGATCTTGCCGGGGAACGTGGCGTTGTCCTTGGTGGCTTTCACCCCGGCGGCAAGGGCGCCGCAGCTGTCGTGCCCGAGCACCATGATCAACGGCGTGCGGAGCACCGCCACCGCGTATTCGAGGCTGGCGAGCCCGTCGTCGGTCACGAAGTTACCCGCCACCCGTACGGCAAACAGGTCGCCAAGGCCGGTATCGAAGGCGTATTCCGGAGTAATCCGTGAATCAGCGCAGCTCAGGACCGCTACGAACGGATTCTGCCCGCCCTCCAACGCCTCGCGCTCGCTCATGAATTCATGGCGCTTGGTGACGCCTTCGGCATAGCGACCGTTGCCTTCCATCAACCTGGCCAGGGCTTGTTGTGGGTTGAGGTTATTGGCCGCCTTCGGTGCCGGCGAGGCGTGTGCGAGCGCTGCAGGTAACGCGCCCGTGAGCATCAGGGCGCCAGCGCCGACCGTAGCAAGGCGTAGGAATTGTCGACGGTCATGGGTCAGGGGTGGCTGCTTTAGCATGGGCGGCGCTCTCCGGTTCGTTAAGAGAAGAAACGCCAAGGGTGCAAAGAATGGTCGGGGGGAGATGTAGGCGCTGTCCGTTTTTTGTCGGGAATCGCGTGGGCATCAACATGAAAATTCTGACAGCCAGGCCATCGGCCACTGAAAAAAAAACGGTCTACCCGTAATCTAGGGGCCTTTGTCACCTGCGCGGATAGTCCATGTCTTCTGTTGCCGATGGGTTGCCCCTCAATAAACGCCTCCCTGCCGTGATTGCGATCTCCCTGGGGATCGGCATGGCGACCCTGGACACGGCCATCGTCAACACGGCCTTGCCGACCCTGGCCGAGGGGATTGGCACCGATTCCGCCTCGGTGATCTGGGTGGTGAATGCCTACCAGTTGGCGATCATCGCCACGGTGTTGCCGTTTGCGTCCCTCAGTGATGTGCTGGGGCATCGCCGGGTGTATCTCGGCGGGTTGCTGTTGTTTATTGTCTCGTCGCTGTTTTGCGGGCTGGCCGGCTCGCTGGTCACCCTGACGGCGGCGCGGGTGGTGCAGGGGCTGGGCGCGGCGGCGATCATGAGCGTGAACACGGCGCTGCTGCGGCATATCTACCCGTCAAAAATGCTCGGTCGGGGGCTGGGTTACAACTCGCTGGTGGTAGGACTGGCGTTTACCCTGGGGCCGACCGCTGCGTCGGCGATTCTGTCGGTGGCGACCTGGCACTGGCTGTACCTGATCAATGTGCCCTTGGGCTTGCTGGCGCTGGCGTTGGGCCTGCGCTCGTTGCCGACCCTGCCGATGACCGGGCATGCCTTCGACCGTCTTGCCGCCGCGTTGTGCGCGGGGCTGTTTGCCTTGTTGGTGTTGGGTCTGGGCACGGCGGTGCACGGCGCCCAGGGCGCCTTGACCTGGGGACTGATTGCCGTGGCACTGGTGTGCGGTGCATTGCTGCTGCGGCGCCAGGCTGGGCACCCGGCACCGATGCTGGCGCTGGACCTGTTCAAACGTCCGGTGTTTGCCTTGTCTTCCCTCACTGCTATTTGCGCGTTCAGCGCCCAAGGCCTGGCGTTTGTGTCGCTGCCGTTCCTGTTGCAGGCGGTGCTGGGGCATAGCCAGGTGGAAACCGGTTTCCTGATGACACCCTGGCCCGCTGTTGTGGCGGTGATGGCGCTGGTGGCGGGGCGCCTGGCCGACCGCGTGAACCTGGGCGTGCTGTGCGGCATCGGCCTGTTGATGCTCAGCGTGGGCATGGCCGCGCTCGCGACCCTGGGCAGCGGTGCGTCGGCATTGGATATTGGTTGGCGCATGGCGCTGTGTGGCGCGGGCTTCGGCTTCTTCCAGTCGCCCAACCTCAAGGCCTTGATGACCAGTGCGCCGTTGGCCCGCAGCGGCGGAGCCAGTGGCATCGTGGCGATTTCGCGGTTGTTGGGGCAGACGTTGGGCGCGTCGTTGGTGGCCTTGTGTTTTCACCTGTCCCTGGGCAGCGGGCCGCAATATGCGCTATGGCTGGGCTGCGGGTTTGCTTTGGTCGGGGCCGTGGCCAGCGGTCTGCGGTTGTTTCCCTATGGGAAAAAGGACTGATTAACGCTACCGTGGCGACCTGAATATTTCGGGATGTTTCAGATTTATGTCGAGCCTGGCCCTTCGCACCGCTGATACGCTCTCCCGCCGCGCCGCGCTGACCCTGGCTTTATGCTTGCCCAGTGACGTGTTGCTCTACCTGCTGCTGCCAATGGAATCCCAGGCGTTCGGCATCACCCTGGCCCAGGCGGGAGTGTTGCTGGCGGCCAACCGCCTGGTGCGGATTTTCGGTTACCGCCATGTGCTGAATTTCTACGCGCGCAACGGCGACCGCCTGACCTGCATGATCGCCGCCGGCGCCGCCACCCTGTGCGCCGTGGGCAACTCGCTGCTGTCCGGGTTCGCCGCCTTGCTCTGCCTGCGGTTGGTGTGGGGCCTGTGTTTCGCTGCGCTGAACCTTTCGACCCAAGTATTGGCCACCTCGGAACCTGCCGGTGCCGCACGCCGGGCCGGGCGTTCCCGCGCGCTGATCGCCCTCGGGCCGATGCTTGCGTTGCCGTTGGGCGGCTGGCTGACATTGATGGCCGGGCCGCGTCCGATCTTTCTGATTCTGGCTGGGTGCTGCCTAGTGGGCTTGTGGATGGCGCGTGGCTTGCCTACGGTCGGGCATGATTTGCACAGCACGCCGGGGCGGCGCTTCAAGTGGCCGGACAGTGTGGCGATGTGGTCGTTTATCGAGGGGGTGGCGCTGGACGGCCTGTTTATCTTCGGCCTGTCGATCCAGGCGCAGAAGCTGCTGGGTGGCGATGCGGTGCTGATCGCCGGTGGCCTGATGGCGCTGCGGTACGTCTCGGAAATGCTCCTGAGCCCCCTGGGCGGTCGCGCCGCCCAGCGGTTTGGCGCGACCTCGATGCTGCTGCTGTTTTCGTTCCTGAGTGCCCTGGCCCTGACCGCATTCGGCAGTTACTGGGTGATTGTCGGCGCGGCGGCGGTGCTGGTGCTGCGTGCGCTGCAACTTCCGCTGGTGACGACATTGGTGGCCGAGCGCAACCCCGGTTCCATGCGCGTGTCGGCGCTGGCCTCCAACGCCGTGTGGCGCGATATCGGCGCCGGCCTCGGGCCCTTGCTCGCCGGCTTGTTGCTGCCGATCGCCTCGGCGCCCTGGGTGTTTGGCCTGGCCGGTGCGGCGATTGCCGTCAGCGCGGTGTTCTGCTGGCGGGCAAAAATTTCAAACTGACGATGTGAGGGGGCGCGTGTCCCATCAAGAAGACTTCGTAGGCGTGCTGGCCTAAGCGCTTTTAAACGCGTCCAGCCAAGCGGGGTCGAACCGTGTCTGCTCGGGATCGATCCCCAGCGCCTGCATCTTGGCCTTATGCACTTCGACCTCAGCCACCAGTTGCACCTGGGCGCTGGAGTTGGCGTCCAGTTCATGCATCTGCGTCAGGCCCAAGTGATAAAAACGCAGCACCTTGATCGCCGTCGGGTCATTCGCCTGCACCCGCTCGGTGACCTTGTGCATCACATTGGTCACGCTCATCAGGTTGCGCTTGAGCTGCCAGCCATACACCGCCTCCGCCAGCCACGGCTGAGACCAGAACGGGCCGCGCACCAGCGCCACCGTAATCAGCACCCCGGCGAACACCCCGCCGACATTAAAGCGGAAATTATCCCCGCCAGGCTCGCCAAACAGCATCACCGCCAGGCTCGACAGCAACATCGCCAGGGCCACGAACAGCACTGCCACAATCAAGGTGCTGCGCCGGGTCTGTTGACGGAAGGTGACAGGGTCGCAGGGTTTGAGCTCGAACATCCGGTTCATGCCTCAAGAAGGGGTGGGCATCATCTCACGCTTGGGCAAACAAGTTGAACGATGGCGCACGGCGGTTTCTCTAAACCTGTGTAGACCCCTTGAGGTGAACCATCATGTCCGACTACAACCAGCCGCCCCCCGGCACCCCAAACCCTGACCGCACACCCGGAGAAGAAGAGCGCGACAACGATGCGTTGCGCCCCAACGACCCGGCGGAGCGTCAGGACGACGACGTGGAACGCATCGAAGACGACCTGGAAAACCTGCACGACAAGGCCCGCCCGCTCTGAACGAGGAGAACACCGTGAGTAACACACCAAAAGGTCCGGCTTCGGGCGAGCATTCCAGTGGCAAGGATGAGTTGGGGTTTGACCCGGATTCGCCGGATGTGGCGGATCCGCAGGTGGATCCTATCGGACCGGCGATTGCGCCGTTGGATAAGGAGAAGAAAGACAAGGATGAAAAAAAGCCGCCTTATGATCCGTTGGGCGACTTGAAGCCATAAAACTAGCCCCGCCATTGAGCGGGGCTTTTATTTACTTGGGCGCGATCCAGGTGACTTCAGTGATGCCATATTTCTCCGCCCAGGGCCGAGTCGTCTTCTTCACTTGCTCGTGCCCAACTCGCCCCACGCGGCTCACATGGGCGATATCGGCATCCACCGCCGCCCAGTGCCAGGCCTCGGCGTTGTTCATCACTTCGGCGCGCACCACAAAGGATTTCGGTTTGCCGTGCAGCTGATAATTGATGGTGTAGATTTTTGCGGTACTCATGTTGCCTCCCTGTGTTGTTATAGATGGATAGGGCAGCGCTTAAAAAGGTTCATTCAAAATGACAATCTGCACGTCGACGCGGCATAGTGTCGGCTTCATCCCGTGCCCAAGGATTGCGCCATGTCACTGTTGACCCATAGCCGCCTCTATCTGCAACGCCTGGGCTATGACTCGCCGCCAGCGCCGACCCTGCAAACCTTGCAGGACCTGCAATTGCGCCATGTGTGCACCTTTGCTTTCGAGAGTTTGTCGAGTCTGATGCGCCTGCCAGTGCCCATCGACCTGCCGAGCGTCGAGCAGAAAGTGCTGCTGGAAGGGCGGGGCGGGTATTGCTACGAGTTGAACCAGATGTTCCTGGCGTTATTGCAGGAACTTGGCTTTGACGCGCGCGGCATCACCGGGCGGGTGGTGATGGGCGGGGCGCCGGATGCGCGCACGGCGCGGACTCATCGTTTGAGCCTGGTGACGTTGGATGGCGTGCGCTATATCACCGATGTCGGCTTTGGCGGCATGGTGCCCAGCAGTCCGTTGCTGTTGGACACCGAGGCGGTGCAGGCCACGGCCCATGAGCCTTATCGGTTGACCTTCGACGGGCAGGGCAGTTACACCCTGTGGGCGCAAGTGGCCGAGGGGTGGCGTGGTCTGTATGTGTTCGATCTGCAGGTGCAGGCGGCCATCGATTATGAAATCGGCAACTGGTATGTCTCCACCCATCCGGATTCGGTCTTCATTGGCCAGTTGAAAGTCGCGCGCTTGGCTGCGGGTAAGCGCCATACCCTGAACAACGCCCATTATGCGATTCACTACCTGGACCGGCCGAGTGAAAAGCGCGCCCTCGCCAGTGCCGACGAGGTGTTGCAGATATTGACTGAAACCTTCGGGATTCGCGTGCCGGAAACGCCGGCGCTGCGGGCAGTCCTTGATGGCTTGGTAATGGCTAATTCGTAACAGTATTGAGATAGAGCCTTCGCTGAACCGTTTTACCTCCAAATCAACGCAAATTAATTCGAACCTTTGGCGCCGGCCGGGGTTCGAACCGGTTCCTGAATAATTTGCTCACCAGACAAGGAGATGTAAAACGATGTCCAAGCTATTCGGAAAATTCCTCAAGGGTTCCTCGCTGCTGGCGCTGGTCGCTGCGCCTGCTGCGGTGTTCGCCGCACCGTCCACTGACCCGATTTCCACCTTCGGGATCCTGGGCAGCTATAACGATTTCAAATTCGAAGGCGGCAGCGAAAGCGACAAGAGCCACATGCCCGAGGCCGGCCTGTTCTACAACTTCGGTAACAAGCTCACCGCCGAATCCGGCTTTATCTACCAGGCCGGTATCGAAGCCAAGTACGGCGAAAAGAGCGACAACAAGCTCAAGGAAGGGCAGGCTGACCTGGACCTCGGCTGGCGTGCCGCGCTGGATGCGCGCAACTTTGTCGACGTGATCGTTGGCGGTGGCTACAGCTGGACCCGTTACGAGCCAGAGATCAACGATCTCGACGTGAAACTCACCAACAAATCGCCGTTCGCCAAGGCAGCCCTGGGCTACAACCATCAGTTCGATGACATGACCCTGCGTGTCGAAGCCGGCGCCCGTCGCACCATCGACGGCCGTACCAAGCTCAAGGTCGATGATTTCGGCAGCGACACCGTGGACCTCAAGGACCGCACCAACCCTTACGCTGAGGTCAGCCTGCTGATGAATCAGAAGGGCGACCTGCCGGTGGTCGCGGGCCTGTACTACACCCGCACCGAGTACAAACTCGACGGTGATTCTGAAGTGGCCGATAACACCAAGCTCAAGCGCAACGAGTACGGCTTCAAGGTCGGTATCGCGTTCTGACGCCATGCACCGAAAAACGCCCCGAATATCCGGGGCGTTTTTTTTAAGGCAATTGCAGATCAACCCAAAGCGGCAAGTTGCGCCACGGTCTCAGGAAAACGTGCCACCAGGCGAATCAGCGTGGCAGCCTGGGCATTCGGCTTGGCTCGGCCTTGCTCCCAGTTTTCCAGGGTGCGGGTATTGGTGCGCAGGTACATGGCGAACACCGACCGGGAGAGGTTGAGTTGTTGGCGCACGGCGATCACTTCCTCAGCGGTGAGTGGCGCCAGGTTTTTGAGGTGAACCTTGTGGGTTCGCAAGGTGACTTTGCCTTGGCGTTCGTCTGCCAGGGCGTCGAAGCCTTCGACAAGTTCGGAAAAGATTTCACGTTTCATGATGTGTTCTCGCTTTGATTTCCCTGTCCAGCATGTGTTTTAGGGCTTTTTTGTGCTGTGGTGTCAGGTCATCCTGTTCGTGCTTGCCGTACAGGGTGAACAGCCAGAATTGCGTGCCGCCCGACCACCAGTAGTAAATGACCCGCAGGCCACCGCGCTTGCCTTTGTTGCGTCGCTCATCGATGAAGCGAACTTTGCGCAGTCCGCCTGTTCCCTCGATCACATCTCCTGCTTCCGGGTTCTTCATCAACTCTTGTTGAAAACCCTGGAAAAGCTCGTCACTCAGATAGTCCTTGCGATGCCGCTCGAAGGCCGGCAGTTCGATAAATAGAGCATCCATGTTCTGTACGTAGCCTGCGTATAGTTTGGTGGCCCACTCGCAAAGGGTCAAGTGACCCTGCCGTGGGAACTTTCCTAAAACGCAGACACCATACGGCGGCGTTAATCGGGTAGATGCCGGATGGGGAGGCAGACGGGCGAGGAAATTTCCGTGAATAGGGGAGGGTAAAAACCCCTGCCCCTGAAACGCAAAACGGCGCCCGAAGGCGCCGTCTTGTTTACTGCATCCCGCTAAGCGATCAAACGCCCAGCACCGCGTGCTGCACCAGGGTGAGCAACGGTTGTGGGTACACGCCCAGGAAGAACGCGAGCAGGGCGATGGCCAGCAGCATCACGCCGCCTGCCTTCTGTTCCCAATGCAGCTCGGCATCCACACGGCGCAGGTTTGGCTCGATCAGGTACAGGGTGACCATCACGCGCAGGTAGTAGAACACGCCGATGGCGCTGCCCAGTACCAGGGAGGCAACCAACCACCATTCGTGGGCTTCGACACCGGTGGCGACGATGTAGAACTTGCCGATGAAGCCGGCAGTCAACGGGATACCGGCCAGGGACAGCATCATCACGGTCAGTACGGCGGTCAGGTACGGACGGCGCCAGAACAGGCCGCGATATTCGTACAGGGCGTCGGCATCACGGCCTTTGAACGGCGAGGACATCAGCGTGATCACGCCGAACGCACCCAGGCTGGTGATCACGTAGGTAACCAGGTACACACCCATGGCTTCCACGGCCAGGCCTTTGCTCGCCACCAGGGCGATCAGCAGGTAGCCGAAGTGAGCGATGGAGGAGTAACCCAGCAGACGCTTGAGGTTGTTCTGAGTCAGGGCCAGCAGGTTACCGAACAGGATCGACGCGATGGCGATCACGGTCAGCACGGTGCTCAGCACACCGGTGTTGGCAGCAGGGGAGATCTGGAACAGACGCACCATCACCGCAAACACTGCAACCTTCGACGCGGTGGCCAGGAACGCCGCTACCGGCGCCGGCGCACCTTCGTACACGTCCGGGGTCCACAGGTGGAAGGGTACCAGCGACAGCTTGAACGCCAGGCCGATCAACATCATGGCCAGGCCCAGTTGGGCGATTGGCGCAGGCATGTTGGTGGTGGCCAGGGCGTGACCGATACCGGTGAAGCTCAGGCTGCCGGCTTCGGCGTAGAGCAGGGCCATACCGAACAACAGGAACGCGGAACCGGCGGCCGACAGCACCATGTACTTGATGCCGGCTTCCAGGGAGCGCTTGTTGAAGAAGGCGTAGGCCACCAGGCCGTAGGTCGGGATCGACAGCAGTTCCAGGCCGATGAACAGGCCCGCCAGGTGCTGTGCGCTGACCAGCACGATACCGCCGGCCGCAGCCAGCAGGATCAGCAGGTACAGCTCTTCCTTGTTGCCTGGGTAACCGGTGCCGCCTTCGCCCATATAGGCGTGGGCGAGGGTGACGCACGCCAGGGTCGCGACCAGGATCAGCGCGATATACAGCAGGGCGAAGTCATCCACCATCATCAACGGCGTGACCGCCAATGGTGCGACCTTGAGGGCCGGGATGATCGACAGCAGGGCCAGGTTGAGGCCGGCACAGGACAGCAGGAACGTTTGCGAATGATTGCGGCGCCAGGCGATTGCCAGCATCACCACCACGATGGTGAGGCTGGTAATCAGCAGCGGCGCAAGCGCGATAAAGTGTTGGATCGTGAATTCCATAGCGCTCTTACCGGGCCGAAGCGAGTTGAGAGAAGGCGGTGCCGAACCACTGCTGCACGCCATGCATCGTCGCGGCAGAAGTGTCCAGGAACGGTTGCGGGTACACGCCGATGTAGATCAGCAGCACCGCAAGGCCGAGCACCATGATCAGTTCGCGAGCATCCATCCCTTGCAGGACGGTGTCGGACTTGGCCGGGCCGAAGTAGGCGCGGTGGATCATGATCAGCGAGTAAACCGAACCAAACACCAGGCCGGAGGTAGCAATCGCACTGATCCACGGTGTTTGCACGAATGCACCCATCAGGATCAGGAACTCGCCGATGAAGTTGCCGGTGCCCGGCAAGCCCAGGGACGCGGCGGCGAAGAACAGGCTGATCGCCGGCAGGTACGCGATGCGCGACCACACACCACCCATTTCACGCATGTCACGGGTATGCAGGCGCTCGTACAACTGGCCACTCAGGATAAAGAGGGCAGCGGCCGAGACACCATGGGCCAGCATCTGGATGACTGCGCCTTGCAGCGCCAGTTGGCTGCCGGAGTAGATACCGATCAGTACGAAGCCCATGTGGGACACGGACGAGAAGGCAATCAGACGCTTGATGTCAGTTTGTGCGAAGGCCAGGAACGCACCGTAGAAGATCCCGATCAGACCCAGGGTCATGGCGATCGGCGCGAACTCCGCCGAGGCATTCGGGAACAGCGGCAGGGCGAAACGCAGCAGGCCGTAGGCCGCAGTCTTCAACAGGATACCGGCCAGGTCCACGGAACCGGCAGTCGGCGCCTGTGCGTGGGCATCCGGCAGCCAGGAGTGGAACGGCACCACCGGCAGCTTCACCGCGAACGCGATGAAGAAGCCCAGCATCAGGATGTACTCGGTGGTGAGGGACATCTTGGTTTTCAACAGGTCGGCGTAGTTGAAGGTAATCACGCCGGTGTTGTTGAAGTTGACCAGTACCAGGCCCAGGATCGCCACCAACATGATCAGGCCGGAAGCCTGGGTGAAGATGAAGAACTTGGTCGCCGCGTAGATCCGGGTTTTCTTGCCGTCCGAAGAACTGTGACCCCAGAGCGCGATGAGGAAGTACATCGGCACCAGCATCATTTCCCAGAAGAAGAAGAACATGAACAGGTCGAGGGCGAGGAACACGCCGACAACGCCGCCCAGGATCCACATCAGGTTCAGGTGGAAGAAGCCCACGTGACGCTGGATCTCTTTCCAGGAGCAGAGTACCGAGAGGATACCCAGCAGGCCGGTCAGCAGGATCATCAACAGCGACAGGCCATCGAGGGCCAGGTGCACGTTGATGCCGAAGCGCTGGATCCACACGTGCTTGAATTCAAGCGCGAACGTTGGATCGACACCCGGTGCCGGAGCAAATGAATAGTCGCCATGGGCCCACAGCCAGAGGCCGAGTGCGAGTTCCAGGGACATGGTCAGCAACGCAATCCAGCGGGGGAGGGTGGCGCCGAAGCGTTCACCCATCCAGCAGAGCAGGCCGCCGATAAAGGGGATCAGGATTAGCCAGGGCAGAATCATGACAGGCTCGTTTCCTTTCGCAAGTTCGCAAAGTTCATATCAGACCGCTACCACTACGATGGCGCCGATCACCAGCACGGCACCGGCCGCCATGGAAGCTGCATACCAACGCAATTGGCCCGTCTCGCTGCGGCTCAGGGCGGTGTGACCGGCCTTGGCAGCACGCGGGATCAAACCAATGGTCTGGTCGAGCGGGTCTTTACGCAGAATGTGGCTGATGGCCAGGTACGGTTTGACGAACAGTTTGTCGTAGATCCAGTCGAAGCCCCAGGCAGCGAACCACCAGGCCGAGAGGAAGCGGCCAATGCCACTGTTGGCCACGGCGGTCACGAAGCGACGCTTGCCGAGGAACAGCAGCGCGGCCAACAGGATACCGGCAATGGCGATGGCGCCCGAGGCGATTTCCAGGCTGTGCTGGGCTTCGCCGCCGGCATGGCCGACGCTTTGCGGCAGTACACCGTGCAGAGGCGGGGTGATCATGGCGCCGACGAAGGTCGACAGCACGATCAGCACCGACAATGGCAACCAGTGCGAAATGCCGTGGCCTGCGTGTGCTTCGGTCTTGGCTTCACCGTGGAAGGTGATGAAGATCAGGCGGAAGGTGTACAGCGAGGTCATGAACGCACCCACCAGGCCTGCGTACAGCAGGTTCTGGTTACCGCTGGCAAAGGCTTCCCAGAGGATTTCGTCTTTCGAGTAGAAACCGGCGGTCACCAGTGGCAGGGCGGCCAAGGCGGCACCACCGACGATGAAGCTGGCGTAGGCCAGTGGCAGTTTCTTCCACAGGCCGCCCATCTTGAAGATGTTCTGTTCGTGGTGGCAGGCAACGATCACCGCACCGGAAGCGAGGAACAGCAGGGCCTTGAAGAAGGCGTGGGTCATCAGGTGGAAGATCGCCGCGTCCCAGGCGCCAACGCCCAGGGCCAGGAACATGTAGCCGATCTGGCTCATGGTCGAGTAGGCGAGGATGCGCTTGATGTCGGTCTGCACCAGCGCGGCGAAGCCGGCCAGGACCAGGGTCACGCCGCCAACGATGCCCACCAGATGCAGGATATCCGGCGCCAGGGTGAACAGGCCGTGGGTACGCGCGATCAGGTAGACACCGGCGGTAACCATGGTTGCCGCGTGGATCAGTGCGGAAACAGGGGTAGGACCGGCCATCGCATCCGCCAGCCAGGTTTGCAGCGGCAGTTGCGCGGATTTACCCACGGCGCCGCCCAGCAGCATCAGGGTCGCCAGGGTGATCCAGAAGTCGCCAACCTGGAATTTCTGCGGTGCCAGCACCAGCAGTTCCTGGATATTCAGCGTGCCCACCTGTTGGAACAGGATGAACAGGCCGATGGCCATGAACACGTCGCCGATCCGGGTGACGATGAAGGCCTTGAGTGCCGCGTTACCGTTGTTGCGGTTGCTGTAGTAGAAACCGATCAACAGGTACGAGCACAGGCCCACGCCCTCCCAACCGAAGTACAGGAACAACAGGTTATCGCCCAGTACCAGGAACAGCATGCTGGCGATAAACAGGTTGGTGTACGAGAAGAAGCGCGAGTAACCGGCTTCACCGCGCATGTACCAGGACGCGAACAGGTGGATCAGGAAGCCCACACCCACCACCACGCCGAGCATGGTGATCGACAGACCGTCGACGTAGAGGGCGAAGTTGGGCTTGAAGCCCTCCACCGACATCCACTGCCATAGCACCAGGGTGTAGTGACCGCCTTCTGGCGGCGCCACGTTGAATTGCCAGATGACGTAGGCGGCCACAATGGCCGACAGGCCAATGGAGCCCACGCCGATCAAGGCCGAGAGGTTTTCCGACCAGCGCCCGCGAGAGAACGACAGCAGCAGGAAACCGATCAGGGGAAATACGAAAGTCAGAAAGATCATGTTCATCCGCGCATCTCACTGGCAGCGTCGATATCAAGCGTGTGGAAGCGACGATACAGTTGCAGCAGGATCGCCAGGCCGATACTGGCCTCGGCGGCTGCCAGGCTGATCACCAGGATGAACATGACTTGTCCATCCGGCTGGCCCCAACGTGCACCCGCTACGATGAACGCCAGTGCCGCGGCGTTCATCATGATTTCCAGGCTCATCAACACGAACAGAATGTTACGGCGAACCATCAGGCCGACCAGGCCAAGGCAGAACAGGATGCCGGCGACCGCCAGACCATGCTCCAAAGGGATAGCAGGCATCGTCATTGCTCCTTGGCTTCGTTGCGGCCCAAGTGGAAGGCGGTGATGGCTGCGGCGAGCAGCAGCATCGAAGCCAGTTCGACCACCAGCAGGTACGGGCCGAACAGGCTGATGCCCACGGCCTTCGCGTCTACGGTGGTGTGGCCGATGGCCTGGCCGCTCTGGTGAGCGAACAGCACATACAGCAGTTCACCCAGCAGCAGGGCTGCGAGGATAACCGGGCCGAGCCAGATGCCGGGCTTGAGCCAGACGCGTTCCTGGGCGACCGAAGCCGGTCCCAGGTTGAGCATCATCACCACAAACACGAACAGCACCATGATGGCGCCAGCGTAGGCGATCACTTCCAGCACACCGGCGAACGGTGCGCCGAGTGCGAAGAAGGTCATGGCCACGGCGATCAGCGAAATGATCAGGTAGAGCAGGGCGTGCACAGGATTGGTGTTGGTGATCACGCGAAGCGTGGACACCACTGCAATACCGGACGCGAAATAGAAAGCGAATTCCATCTTTCTTCCTTAAGGCAGCAAGCTCTTCACGTTGATCGGCTCGGCTTCGTTTTGTGCGGCGCCTTTCGGCTTACCGGCAACGGCCATACCTGCAACACGATAGAAGTTGTAATCAGGGTTTTTACCGGGACCAGAGATCAGCAGATCTTCTTTCTCGTACACCAGGTCCTGACGTTTGAACTCGGCCATCTCGAAATCCGGCGTGAGCTGGATCGCGGTGGTCGGGCAAGCTTCCTCGCAGAGGCCGCAGAAAATGCAGCGCGAGAAGTTGATGCGGAAGAAGTCCGGGTACCAGCGACCGTCTTCGGTTTCAGCTTTCTGCAGGGAGATGCAACCCACCGGGCACGCCACGGCGCACAGGTTGCAGGCTACGCAACGCTCTTCGCCATCGGGGTCGCGAGTCAGCACGATACGGCCGCGATAGCGCGGCGGCAGGTACACCGCTTCTTCCGGGTATTGCAGGGTGTCGCGTTTGCGGAAGCCGTGACCGAACACCATCACCAGGCTTCGCAACTGGGTACCGGTACCCTTAACGATGTCGCCAATATATTTGAACATGGGTCAAATCCTCACTGAACCGCGCCGGCTGGCGTGTTCAACAACACAACAGCAGCCGTCACCAGCAAATTGATCAGGGTCAGTGGCAGGCAGAAGCGCCAGCTGAAATCCATCACCTGGTCGTATCGTGGGCGCGGAATGGAAGCGCGCAGCAGGATAAACAACATGATGAAGAACGCGGTCTTCAGGAAGAACCAGAAGAACGCCAACTGCGGCAGGATGCCGAACGGACCGTGCCAGCCGCCGAAGAACAGCGTGACCAGCAGGGCCGAGATCAAGATGATGCCGATGTACTCACCGACGAAGAACATGCCCCATTTCATGCCGGCGTATTCGATGTGGTAGCCGTCGGCCAGTTCTTGTTCCGCTTCCGGCTGGTCGAACGGGTGACGGTGAGTCACGGCGACGCCAGCGATGAAGAAAGTACAGAAGCCGAAGAACTGCGGAATGATGAACCACAGGTTCTGCGCCTGGTACTCGACGATATCGCGCATGTTGAACGAGCCAACCTGCACCACGATGCCCATCAGCGCGAGGCCCATGAACACTTCGTAGGACACGGTCTGGGCCGAAGCCCGCAAGCTGCCCAGCAGGGCGAACTTGTTGTTGCTCGACCAACCGGCGAACAGCACCGCATAGACCGACAAACCGGCCATGGCGAAGAAGAACAACAAGCCGATGTTCAGGTCCGCCACGCCCCAGGTCGGGGTGATCGGGATGATCGCGAAGGCGATCAGCAAGGCGCTCATGGCCACGACCGGTGCCAGGGTGAAGATCACCTTGTCGGCAAACGGCGGGGTCCAGTCTTCCTTGAAGAACATTTTCAGCATGTCGGCCGCGATCTGGAACATACCGAACGGGCCAACGCGGTTCGGACCGTAACGGTCCTGCCACCAGCCCAGCAGGCGACGTTCGACGAAGCTGAGTAGGGCGCCCGCGACGACCACGGCCAACAAGATCACGATGGCCTTGACCACCGAGATGATCACGTCGATCACTTCAGGAGTGAACCAAGTCATTGCGCTGCCTCCTGCAGACCGTCAACGGTTTTGCCGAAGATCGCCGCTGGAATGCCGGCGATGCCTTTAGGCAGTGCAACCAGGCCAGCGCCCAGCTCTTCATTGATGCGCAGCGGCAGACGCAGGGTCTGGCCGGCCACGTTCAGGCTGAGCAGGGCGCCGTCGTTGACGCCCAGGCGGTCGGCTTCGGACTTGGCCAGGGAAACGTAGGCGGCTGGGATACGTTCTTGAACCGGTGCGGCTTTCGAAGAGTTCTCTTCGCTGCCGAACAGGTGGAAGAACGGCACAACCTGCCAGGTGCCTTGGGCCGGGTTGAACGGACGCGGTACGGCAGAGAACCAATTCAGCGAATCACCGGTGCTTTCGATCAGGCGCGTGCCCGGGTCGCCAGCTCGGATGTGACCACCGACTTCGTCCTGGAACTTGTTCCAGGCCTGCGGCGAGTTCCAGCCCGGCGACCAGGCGAACGGCACCTGTTGGCGCGGTTCGGCAGAGCCCGAGTAACCTTCCATGGAGAAGGCGAACGCGGTGTCCGGGTCTTGCGGAGTACGTGGCTCGTGCACGCTGATGTTGGCGCGCATGGCCGTACGCCCGGAGTAACGCAGCGGTTCACGGGCAAGCTTCATGCCCTTGATGCGGAACGCGGCGGACGGTGCAGCGTCGACGATACGTGCCAGTTGCGGCGCGCTCGCGGCGGCAGCGGCGGTGACGTGGTCGAGCTGGGTCCAGTCGATCGGCTGGTTCAGCAGGGTGGCGCGCAGGGCATGCAGCCAGCGCCAGCCTTCGTGAACCAGGATACTGGCGTCCATGTACTTCGGATCGAACACCTGGAAGAAGCGCTGGGCGCGGCCTTCCTGGCTGACCAGGGTACCGTCGCCCTCGGCAAAGGTGGCGGCTGGCAGCACCAGGTCGGCGCGCTCGCTGGTAGCGGTCTTCTGGTGGTCGGCAACGATCAGCACTTTGGCGGCGTTCAGCGCAGCGTCAACCTTGGCGGCATCGGTGCGGGTGTAAAGGTCGTTTTCCAGCACCACGATGGCGTCGGCATTGCCGTCGATCACCGCTTGCAGGGCCGCGTCCAGGGACTCGCCACCGAGCATGGCCAGGCCAAGGCTGTTGGCTTCCGGCACGACCAAGCTGATGGAACCGTTCTTGTCGCGCAGCTTCAGGGCCTTGGCGATGTTGGCAGCGGCTTCGATCAACGCCTTGGAACCCAACGAGGTGCCGGCAATGATCAATGGGCGCTTGGCCGCCAGCAGTGCGTCGGCGATACGCTGGGCCAGTTCAACGGCTTCAGCGTCCAGGCCTTCGACGGCAGGCGCGCTGGCGTCGAGGGCGTGGGCCACGGCGAAACCGATGCGGGCCAGGTCGTCCGGTGCTGCGTGCACACATTCTTCGGCGATGTCGTCGAGCTTGGTTTCAGCGATGCTTGCAATAAACAGCGGGTTCAGCGCGTGCTGGCCGATGTTTTTCACGGCGGCGTCGAGCCAAGGCTGGACGCGCATGGCGTCGGCCATGTCTTCGGCCTTGCCTTTGACCGACTGGCGCAGCGACAGGGCGATACGTGCGGCGGTCTGGGTCAGGTCTTCACCGAGCACGAAGATGGCGTCGTGGTCTTCAATGTCGCGCATGTTCGGCACCGGCAGCGGGCTGTCGTTCAGCACTTGCAGGACCAGGCGGATGCGCTCCAGCTCACCGGCTTCGATGCCGGAGTAGAAGTGCTCGGCGCCGACCAGCTCGCGCAACGCGTAGTTGCTTTCGAGGCTGGCGCGCGGCGAACCGATACCGACGATGTTACGCCCGCGCAGCAGGTCGGCGGCTTTATCCAGGGCGTCGTCCAGGCTCAGCTTGGCGCCATTGGCCAGCAGTGGCTGGCGTGGGCGGTCTTCGCGGTTGACGTAGCCGTAGCCGAAACGGCCACGGTCGCACAGGAAGTACTGGTTGACCGAACCGTTGAAGCGGTTTTCGATCCGACGCAGTTCACCGTAGCGCTCACCCGGGGAGATGTTGCAACCGCTGGAGCAGCCATGGCAGATGCTCGGGGCGAATTGCATGTCCCACTTACGGTTGTAGCGCTCGGAGTGAGTCTTGTCGGTGAATACACCGGTCGGGCAGACCTCGGTGAGGTTGCCGGAGAACTCGCTTTCGAGCACGCCGTCTTCAACGCGACCGAAGTACACGTTGTCGTGGGCGCCGAATACGCCGAGGTCGGTGCCGCCGGCGTAGTCTTTATAGAAGCGCACGCAACGGTAGCAGGCGATGCAGCGGTTCATTTCGTGGGAAATGAACGGGCCGAGGTCCTGGTTCTGGTGGGTACGCTTGGTGAAGCGATAACGGCGCTCGTTGTGGCCGGTCATCACCGTCATGTCTTGCAGGTGGCAGTGACCGCCTTCCTCACAGACTGGGCAGTCGTGAGGGTGGTTGGTCATCAGCCATTCGACAACGCTGGCGCGGAACGCCTTGGATTCATCATCGTCGATGGAGATCCAGGTGTTGTCGGTGGCTGGGGTCATGCAGGACATGACGATACGACCACGGGTGTCGTTCTCGTCGGTGTATTGCTTGACCGCACACTGGCGACAGGCACCGACGCTACCAAGCGCGGGATGCCAGCAGAAATACGGGATGTCGAGGCCTAGTGAGAGACATGCCTGTAACAGGTTGTCTGCCCCATCGACTTCGAGCGCTTTGCCGTCTACGTGGATAGTGGCCATGGTTCAAAGTTCTTCGTTGGCCCGTTGTCAGCGGGCGTGGCTAATGGAATCTTGTTATTCATGGGCATCAATACAGCCTTTACGGCGTCAGCCCATGAGAAAGCGAAGGGCACGGACCCTTCGCCTTTTAAAGCGTTACGCGCCGACTACGATCGGCTTTGCCAGAGGCGGGACGGCGGCGCTGGTAGGCGCGATGCCGGCTTCGAACTCCGAGCGGAAGTATTTGATTGCGCTGCCCAATGGCTCCACGGCGCCCGGTGCGTGAGCACAGAAGGTCTTGCCTGGGCCGAGGAAACCGACCAGGCCGAGCAGGGTTTCGATATCACCCTCGCGGCCTTCGCCATTTTCCAGGGCCATCAGCAGCTTCACGCTCCACGGCAGACCGTCGCGGCATGGGGTGCAGAAGCCGCAGGATTCACGGGCAAAGAACTGCTCCATGTTGCGCAGCAGCGAGACCATGTTCACCGTGTTGTCCACCGCCATCGCCAGGCCCGTACCCATCCGGGTGCCGACCTTGCCGATGCCGCCGGCATACATCTGTGCGTCGAGGTGCTCGGGCAACAGGAAACCGGTGCCGGCGCCGCCTGGCTGCCAGGCTTTCAAGGTGTAGCCGTCGCGCATGCCGCCGGCGTAGTCCTCGAAGAGCTCGCGGGCGGTCACGCCGAACGGCAGTTCCCACAGGCCAGGGTTCTTGACCTTGCCGGAGAAGCCCATGAGCTTGGTGCCCATGTCTTCGCTGCCTTCGCGGGCCAACGATTTGTACCAGTCCACGCCGTCGGCAATGATCGCCGGCACGTTGCACAGGGTTTCGACGTTGTTCACGCAAGTCGGCTTGCCCCACACGCCGACAGCGGCGGGGAAGGGCGGCTTGGAGCGCGGGTTGGCGCGGCGGCCTTCGAGGGAGTTGATCAGTGCGGTTTCTTCACCGCAGATGTAACGCCCGGCGCCGGTGTGCACGAACAGTTCGAAGTCAAAACCCGAACCGAGGATGTTCTTGCCCAACAAGCCAGCGGCCTTGGCTTCTTCCACAGCACGGTTGAGGTGCTTGGCGGCGGTGGTGTACTCGCCACGCAGGAAGATATAGCCACGGTAGGTTTTGAGCGCGCGGGCGCTGATCAGCATGCCTTCGATCAGCAGATGGGGCAGCTGCTCCATCAGCATGCGGTCTTTCCAGGTGTTCGGCTCCATTTCATCCGCGTTGCACAGCAGGTAGCGGATGTTGATGGATTCGTCCTTGGGCATCAGGCCCCACTTCACGCCCGTGGGGAAGCCTGCACCGCCGCGGCCTTTGAGGCCGGCGTCTTTCACGGTCTGGACGATATCGTCCTGGGCCATGTCGGCGAAGGCCTTGCGCGCAGCGGCGTAACCGTTCTTGGCTTGGTACTCGTCGAACCATACAGGCTCGGCATCGTCACGCAGGCGCCAGGTCAGGGGATGGGTCTCGGGCGAACGCTTGATCAGGTTGGCCGGGCCGAAAGATGTAAGGGTCATGGGTAGCCCTCGAGCAATTGGGTCACGCCAGTTGCCTGCACGTCACCGAATGTGTCGTCGTCGATCATCAACGCCGGCGCCTTGTCGCAGTTGCCCAGGCAGCACACTGGCAGCAGCGTGAAGCGGCCGTCAGGGGTGGTCTGGCCGAGGCCGATGCCCAGTTTGGTCTGGATCGCGTCAACCACCGATTCGTGGCCGCCGATGTAGCAGACCATGCTGTCGCACACGCGAATGATGTGGCGACCGACCGGCTGACGGAAGATCTGGCTGTAGAACGTGGCCACGCCTTCAACGTCGCTGGCAGGGATGCCGAGGATCTCGCCGATGGCGTAGAGCGCGCCGTCCGGCACCCAGCCACGTTCCTTCTGGACGATCTTCAGGGCTTCGATCGACGCCGCGCGCGGGTCTTCGTAGTGATGCAGCTCGTGCTCGATGGCCGAGCGCTCGGTTTCACTCAGGGTGAAACGGTCTGTCTGGATAAGCGTGCTGTTCATGCTTAGCGGTCCACGTCGGCCATAACGAAATCGATACTACCCAGGTACGCAATCAAGTCCGCGACCATCTCGCCTTTGATCACCGAAGGGATCTGCTGCAAGTGGGCAAAGCTTGGGGTACGGATCCGGGTGCGGTAGCTCATGGTGCCGCCATCGCTCGTCAGGTAATAACTGTTGATACCCTTGGTCGCTTCAATCATCTGGAAGGATTCGTTGGCCGGCATGACCGGGCCCCACGAAACTTGCAGGAAGTGCGTGATCAGGGTTTCGATGTGCTGCAGCGTGCGTTCTTTCGGCGGCGGCGTGGTCAGCGGGTGATCCGCCTTGTACGGGCCTGCCGGCATGTTGCGCATGCATTGCTCGATGATCTTCAGGCTCTGGCGCATTTCTTCGACGCGCACGATGCAACGGTCGTAGGCATCGCCATTGGCGGCCAGCGGGACTTCGAATTCGAAGTTTTCGTAGCCCGAGTAAGGACGCGCTTTACGCAGGTCGAAGTCGCAACCGGTGGACCGCAGGCCAGCACCGGTGACGCCCCATTCCAGCGCTTCTTTGGTGTTGTACTGGGCGACGCCAATGGTACGACCCTTGAGGATACTGTTATCCAGCGCAGCCTTTTGGTACTCGTCCAGACGCTTGGGCATCCAGTCGATGAATTCCTTGACCAGGCGCTCCCAGCCATTCGGCAGGTCGTGGGCCACGCCGCCGATGCGGTACCAGGCCGGGTGCAGGCGGAAGCCGGTGATGGCTTCGATGACCTTGTAGGCGCGCTGACGGTCGGTGAAGGTGAAGAACACCGGGGTCATGGCGCCGACGTCCTGGATATAGGTACCCAGGAACAGCAGGTGGCTGGTGATCCGGAAAAACTCGGCCATCATGATGCGGATGGTGTCGACGCGGTCGGGCACCTTGATACCGGCCAGCTTCTCGACCGAGAGCACGTACGGCAGGTTGTTCATCACGCCGCCGAGGTAGTCGATACGGTCGGTATACGGGATAAAGCTGTGCCAGGACTGACGCTCGGCCATCTTCTCGGCACCACGGTGGTGGTAGCCGATGTCCGGGACACAGTCGACGATTTCTTCGCCGTCCAGTTGCAGGATGATACGGAAGGCACCGTGAGCCGAAGGGTGGTTCGGGCCCAGGTTGAGGAACATGTAGTCCTCGTTGGTGCCAGAGCGTTTCATACCCCAGTCTTCCGGACGGAAACGCGCCGCTTCCTCTTCAAGCTGTTGCTTGGCGAGGTTGAGGCTGAACGGATCGAATTCGGTGGCGCGGGCAGGGAAGTCCTTGCGCAGCGGGTGACCTTCCCAGGTCGGCGGCATCATGATGCGCGTCAGGTGCGGGTGGCCCGGGAAGTCGATACCGAACATGTCCCAGACTTCTCGCTCGTACCAGCTGGCGTTCGGCCAGATACCGGTGACGGTCGGGACGCTCAAGTCGCTTTCGGACAGCGCGACCTTGATCATCACGTCGCTGTTACGTTCCAGCGACATCAAGTGGTAGAACACGGTGAAATCGGCGCCGCTCGGCAGGCCCTGGCGCTTGGTGCGCAGACGCTCGTCCACGCCATGCAGGTCATAGAGCATGACGTACGGCTTGGGCAGGTTGCGCAGGAAGGTCAGGACTTCGACGAGCTTGGCGCGCGCCACCCACAGCACCGGCATACCGGTGCGTGTGGCCTGGGCGGTGAAGGCGTCAGGGCCAAAACGGTTATTGAGTTCGACGACCACATCCTGGTCGTCTGCCTTATAAGGCGGGATGTACAGAGCGCTGCCTGTAGTCATGGTTTTTTTATCGCTTTCGGTCAACGTAAAGAATGAAGCCAGGTGTTCGTTCTATAAAAGAAGCGGTCTGGATCAGACTTCGTCAGGGCTGCGCAGATTGGTGACTGCGATTCGCTGTTCGCGGCGCTCTTCCTTTTGCGAAGGCATCTCGGCGCGGTACACGCCTTGATCGCCTACGACCCAGGAAAGCGGGCGACGCTCCTTGCCAATCGATTCCTGCAGCAGCATCAAGCCTTGCAGGAATGCTTCAGGGCGGGGCGGGCAGCCAGGCACGTAGACGTCCACGGGCAGGAACTTGTCCACCCCTTGAACGACGGAATAGATGTCGTACATGCCACCGGAGTTGGCGCACGAACCCATGGAGATAACCCACTTCGGCTCGAGCATTTGCTCGTAGAGACGCTGGATGATCGGCGCCATCTTGATAAAGCAGGTGCCGGCGATAACCATGAAATCCGCCTGACGCGGTGATGCCCGGATAACTTCGGCGCCAAAGCGTGCGATGTCATGGGGCGCCGTGAAGGCGGTGGTCATTTCCACGTAGCAGCAAGAAAGGCCGAAGTTGTACGGCCACAGGGAGTTTTTACGTCCCCAGTTGACCGCGCCACTCAGCACGTCTTCGAGCTTGCCCATGTAGATGTTTTTGTGGACTTGATCTTCTAACGGATCGGAAACGGTTTCCCGTTCGCCGATAGGGTATTGATCGTTAGGAGCATCCGGGTCGATCCTGGTGAGATTGTATTGCATCGCCAAAGCCTCATTGTTTCAGCTTCGCTTGCCGCTTACGACGAGCTTCCGGAGCCCAGTCAAGGGCGCCCACTCGGAATAGGTAGACAAGGCCTGCCAACAGAATTGCTATGAAAACGAGAGCTTCGACGAATCCGGTCCAGCCGCTTTCGCGGACGGACACAGACCAGGCAAAGAGAAAGAGGGCTTCGATATCGAAGATCACGAAGAGCATCGCGACCAGATAGAATTTGGCTGAGAGCCGCAAGCGGGCGCCACCTGTAGGCAGCATGCCGGATTCGAACGGTTCATTTTTGCTGCGGCCCCAGGCTTTTGACCCGAGGAGGCTGGAGACACCAAGCATGAAGGCGCAGAGGCCGACAACACCGAGGAGGAAAATGGCAAAGCCCCAGTTGTGGGCCATGAGTCCTGTCGCTTCGGTCATGCTGGAAATCCTTAACAGAGAGCAAAGGTCTCTGAGCTCGAAAAAGTAACGATGCAGTGACGATATGTCGCACTGCAATCAATCGCGGTGATTTTATGGCTAAACACCGGGCAAGTAAAATTCCTATAGCGAAATTATTCGATGGAATAAGGACATAGTGCACCTTCGTGGGGCTGTAGCCCTTGCGTGGCGGGCATTAGCGGGCATTTAATCAAATGTGTTTTGTTTAGCCAGTAACGAAGTTTTCATGCGCCAAATGATAATGAATATTGTTTGCGTGGGGTTTAAGCGAATGTTTCTCGTGTGGCGAGGGAAGTTGCCGTTACTTGCTAGAGTGTCGCTTAGTTGCTGACGGGGATCTTTTAACCGATCTGATCCACGCGAATACCGCTCTGGATCAATGTTTTGCACAAAATCATCAAGCTGAATGCATTCCCCTTGTGGGAGCGGGCTTGCTCGCGAAAGCGGTGTGCCCGGCAAAGATGTGCTGACTGAACCAGCGCTTTCGCGAGCAAGCCCGCTCCCACATTTGGATCGCGGTGCTTCAGATAGATTTGTGCGGGCAAAAAAAACGCCCCGAACGGGTCGGGGCGTGATTGTTGTGCGGCACTGCGGTTAGCTTTTGAACGGTTACGCAGTGGCCGTGTACGCGGTGCTTAGTGGAACTGCTCTTCTTCGGTCGACCCGGTCAGCGCGGTCACGGACGAGGTGCCGCCCTGGATCACGGTGGTCATGTCGTCGAAGTAGCCGGTGCCCACTTCCTGCTGGTGCGCCACGAAGGTGTAACCCTTCGATGCGTCAGCGAACTCCTGCTCTTGCAGCTTCACGTAGGCGGTCATGTCGTTGCGGGCGTAGTCGTGCGCCAGGTTGAACATGCTGTGCCACATGTTGTGGATGCCGGCCAGGGTGATGAACTGGTGCTTGTAGCCCATCGCGGACAGTTCGCGCTGGAACTTGGCGATGGTCGCGTCGTCCAGGTTTTTCTTCCAGTTGAAAGAAGGCGAGCAGTTGTAGGACAGCAGTTGGTCCGGGTATTCCTTCTTGATCGCTTCGGCGAAACGACGGGCTTCGTCCAGGTCCGGCTTGGCGGTTTCGCACCAGATCAGGTCGGCGTACGGCGCGTAGGCCAGGCCACGGGCAATCGCCTGGTCCAGGCCGGCACGTACCTTGTAGAAACCTTCCTGGGTGCGCTCGCCGGTCACGAACGGTTGGTCGTACGGGTCGCAGTCCGAAGTCAGCAGGTCAGCCGCGTTGGCATCGGTACGCGCCAGGATGATGGTAGGAGTACCGGCAACGTCAGCAGCCAAGCGGGCAGCGGTGAGCTTCTGTACCGCTTCCTGGGTCGGAACCAGTACCTTGCCGCCCATGTGGCCACATTTCTTCACGGATGCCAGTTGGTCTTCGAAGTGTACGCCGGCAGCGCCAGCCTCGATCATGCTCTTCATCAGCTCGTAGGCGTTCAGTACGCCGCCGAAACCGGCTTCAGCGTCAGCCACGATAGGCGCGAAGTAGTCGATATAACCTTCATCACCCGGGCCTTTACCGGCTTTCCACTGGATCTGGTCGGCACGACGGAACGAGTTGTTGATGCGCTTGACCACGGTTGGAACCGAATCCACCGGGTACAGCGATTGGTCGGGGTACATGGATTCAGCGGAGTTGTTGTCCGCTGCCACTTGCCAGCCGGACAGGTAGATTGCCTGGATACCGGCTTTCACCTGTTGCACTGCCTGGCCGCCAGTGAGGGCGCCCATGCAGTTGACGAAATCTTTGTCGGGACGGAAGGAAGGCTTGGCACCTTGGGTCACCAGGTTCCACAGCTTCTCGGCGCCGAGTTTTGCAAAGGTGTGCTCAGGTTGAACCGAGCCACGCAGGCGGACGACGTCAGCAGCGGAATAAGCGCGGGTCACGCCTTTCCAGCGTGGGTTTTCAGCCCAGTCTTTTTCGAGGGCTGCAATTTGCTGTTCGCGTGTCAGTGCCATGGAAGTAAACCTCGTCGCGTCTTCTTGTGGTGGAAAAATCCATTTGCCAGCCCTGCATTCAAATGCGTGGGCAGGGCTGCTCGCTGACCAGAAGCTTAGGCGGTCATGTCGGGTCTGGCGGGGAATGCGACGGGATGAACGATTGGCGAGAGGGGCGGTAGGTAAAGGCGGGCCGCGAACAGTCTGAGGGCGTCGTGGGCCCTTGGGTGTTCAACAGCGTGTAGCCGGGTTACCTGGTTAGCTTCCGTCCCTCGGGACAACTTCGTTCCAGTCGCAACCTCGTCAAACACGCCTTGTGGGCGGTACAGACACGAATCGGCTCAGGTGGGTAGCTTAGAGCGGCGATCCGAAGGCCCTTGCCAGGGCCCCTGATTAGCGGGAGCGAGGCCATCATGCCCATGCTTTTTTGGATCGTCAAATGTTTTGTAGTGCTTTTTTTCAAGCACTACATCTTTAGTCTAATACGACTCATCAGTCAGTTTTTGGTGCTTCAGTTCAGGGTGTCGACCTTCACCCGTACAGTCAGGTCTTCGCGGCCTTGAGTAGAGTAGCTGCGGGTTGTAGAGGATTTGTCGGCCTGGGTTTCGCGATTGATGCCGGCCAGGGGAATCCATTCGCCTAGTCGCCCGCTGACGGTTGTGTCGGTACTTTGTACATTCACTACATCGGGACGTTCCTGGCTCATGCGGTCACGGTTGGTACTGATCGCCAGGTGCACGGTTTCGCCAGTGACGCTGGCCGTCACGTAGAACCCCTGGGTGACGTTGCGATACTGGGTCTGGTTTTGCAGGCGGCCGTAGCTGTCTTGCTGGGTGGTGGTCAGCGGTACGCTCTGGCCGACCTGGATCAGCGCGGGCACGCCTTCGCTGGCCTGGATCTGCTGGACGCCACCGTCACGACTGGCGGTGCCGTAGCTGATGATGCGCGTCTGGCTGTCGCCGCTGTTCTGCTGATTGTTTTCGTTGGTGTCGACGGTGATCAGCAGGCGTTTGGCGGGAGTGTCGAGTTGAGAGAGCAGGGCGCGCAGGTCCTGGATTTTGGCGGGGTCGGCATTCACGATCAACTGGTTGCCGTAGGCGCTGACGGTGCCGTCCTTGCCGATGAAATTCTGCGCTACGGGGAGCAGGTCGGCGCTGGTGCGGTTGCTCAGGTTGACGACTTCGGTGTCAGCCATGGCTGAAACGCTGGCGGTCAGGAGGAGGGCGGTGAGCAGGGTGCGTAGGGACATGTCCGTTATCTCTGCGAGTCATTTAGGCTGGATAGTGCCAGTTTGTCGGCCTGGCAGGTCGCAAATTGAATCGTAGACGGCAAAATGCCCTGGCAGTGCAGGGCATTTTGGGTGTTGCTGAAGTAGCCTTCGCGAGCAAGCCCGCTCCCACATTCGACCGCATTCCAAAGAGTGCACTCGGTCAAATGTGGGAGCGGGCTTGCTCGCGAACGAGACAGCTCAGTGCCCGCGCACCATGTCCACATGCGGAATCCCGACTTCAAGGAATTCTTCACTGACGATCTTGAAGCCCAGTCGCTCATAGAACGGCGCCGCATACACCTGCGCACTCAGGAACTGCTTGGTCTGGCCGCGCTGCTCGGCCACGCCGATCACCGCTTCCATCAGCTTGTCGCCGACCTTCAAGCCGCGCCAGTCCTTGAGTACCGAAACGCGTCCGATCTCGCCACTGGGCAGCAGGCGCGCGGTACCAATCGGAAAATCGCCTTCGAATGCAAGGAAATGCACAGCGCCGGCGTCATCCGCGTCCCACTCCAGCTCCGGTGGAACCGATTGTTCAGCGATAAACACCGCTTCACGAATGCGCCGAATCTCGGCGATATCCTTTTGCCAGTCCGCGACACTTACGTGAATTTTATTCATCGGCAAATCCCAGGCTTCCTTGCTTGACCAGTTCGCACAGCAGATCGCGACCGTCTTCGTCCGCCAGCCACGGGCCGAGGTTTTCGGCATGCAGGGCGTCGGCGGCGCAGATCAGCTTGAGCAGTTCACGCAGCTTGCCCGGCAGGTAGCGGCTCTGGCCGCTGGCGAACAACAGCACGTCGTCGTCGACTTCCGACCAGGCCATGCGCGCGCTCGGGTTGCGCACCAGGATCGCGCCGTCTTGCAGGGCGCTGATGAAGTCTTCTTCGCCCAGTTCCTCGCCGGCTACCAGTTCAGGATAGCGTGGTTCGGTCATGAACTGGCCGAACCAGGTCAGCAGCATGCGCTCGTCGCTCATGTGCTCGGCCAGCAGGCTCTTGAGGCGGTCCAGCGCGTCGCCCTGGATCTGGTGCGGGTCGCTGACCGGCTGGGCGTCGGCGTCGGTGTAGCGTTCTTCGTCAGTCAGGTACTGGCTGAGGAAGTCGGTGAAGTGGGTCAGCACTTCGGCGGCGCTTGGAGCGCGGAAACCGACGGAGTAGGTCATGCAGTCATCTTCGGCAATGCCGAAGTGCGCCAGGCGTGGCGGCAGGTAGAGCATATCGCCCGGTTCCAGGACCCACTCAGCGCTCTCTTCGAATTCGGCGAGGATGCGCAGGTCGGCGTGCTGCAGCAGCGGGCTTTCCGAGTTGCACATCTGGCCGATCTTCCAGTTGCGCTTGCCTTGGGCTTGCAGCAGGAACACATCGTAGTTGTCGAAGTGTGGACCCACGCTGCCGCCGGGCGCGGCGAAGCTGATCATCACGTCGTCGATGCGCCAGCTTGGCAGGAAGCGGAACTGCTCCAGCAATTCGGCCACTTCCGGCACGAATTGGTCGACGGCCTGCACCAGCAGGGTCCACTCGCGCTCAGGCAGGGTACTGAAGGCATCTTCAGCAAACGGGCCGCGGCGCAGTTCCCACGGACGCTCGCCGTGTTCGATCACCAGGCGCGATTCGACTTCTTCTTCCAGGGCCAGGCCGGCCAGTTCGTCGGCGTCGATCGGGCTTTCGAAATCAGGGATGGCCTGACGGATCAGCAGCGGCTTTTTCTGCCAGTAGTCGCGCAGGAATTCCCGTGCCGTGATGCCGCCCAGAAGTTGAAGAGGGATATCAGGATTCATGTGTAACCTATTGAAAGAAAGCACTTTTCAGACTGGAATAAAAACGCCCGGCGCGGCCGGGCGTCTCAAAGGGTCAAGCAACGATCAGATGCGCTTGGCTTGCTCTACAGCGTTGCCGATGTAGTTGGCCGGGGTGAGCAGTTTCAGCTCGGCCTTGGCCGCGGCTGGCATGTCCAGGCCATCGATGAAAGTCTGCAGTGCTTCAGGGCTGATGCCCTTGCCGCGCGTCAATTCTTTCAGCTTCTCGTACGGGTTTTCGATGTTGTAGCGACGCATCACGGTCTGGATCGGCTCGGCCAAGACTTCCCAGCACGCGTCCAGGTCAGCGGCGATCTTCTGCTCGTTGAGCTCCAGCTTGCTGATGCCTTTGAGGCTGGCTTCGTACGCGATCACGCTGTGAGCGAAGCCCACGCCGAGATTGCGCAGTACGGTGGAGTCGGTCAGGTCGCGCTGCCAGCGGGAGATCGGCAACTTGCTGGCCAGGTGCTGGAACAGTGCGTTGGCGATGCCGAGGTTGCCTTCGGAGTTTTCGAAGTCGATCGGGTTGACCTTGTGCGGCATGGTCGACGAACCGATTTCACCGGCAATGGTGCGCTGCTTGAAGTAGCCCAGGGAGATGTAGCCCCAGATATCGCGATCGAAGTCGATCAGGATGGTGTTGAAGCGCGCAATGGCGTCGAACAGCTCGGCAATGTAGTCGTGGGGTTCGATCTGCGTGGTGTACGGGTTGAAGCCCAGGCCCAGTTCGTCTTCTATGAAGGCGCGGGCGTTGGCTTCCCAGTCAATCTCAGGGTAGGCCGAGATGTGGGCGTTGTAGTTGCCCACGGCGCCGTTGATCTTGCCCAGCAGCGGTACGGCAGCGACTTGAGCGATCTGGCGCTCCAGGCGGTACACCACGTTGGCCAGTTCTTTGCCCAGGGTAGTCGGCGAAGCCGGTTGGCCGTGGGTGCGCGACAGCATCGGCACGTCGGCGAAGCGGATAGCCAGCTCGCGGATGGCGTTGGCGGTCTGGCGCATCAGCGGCAGCATCACGTCATCACGGCCTTCGCGCAGCATCAGCGCGTGGGACAGGTTGTTGATGTCCTCGCTGGTGCAGGCAAAGTGGATGAACTCGCTGACCTGGGCCAGTTCCGGCAGCTTGGCCGCTTGCTCTTTGAGCAGGTATTCGATGGCTTTGACGTCGTGGTTGGTGGTGCGCTCGATCTCTTTCACACGCTCGGCGTGCTCCAGGGAGAAGTTTTCCGCCAGGGTGTTGAGCACAGCGTTGGCTTGCGCGGAGAACGCCGGCACTTCGCTGATGGCGGGATGAGCGGCCAAGCGCTGGAGCCAACGCACTTCAACCAGTACACGAGCACGGATCAGGCCGTATTCGCTGAAAATAGGGCGCAGGGCCTGGGTTTTGCCGGCGTAGCGGCCGTCTACAGGGGAAACCGCAGTGAGCGAAGAGAGCTGCATGGGGTGTTCTCGGACAGTCGGGCAACGAAATGGGGCGCGTATCATACATGAAAAAATCCGCCGGTCCGTTGCCAACTGACCGGCGTATTACGCGTAACGGCTTGAAAAAGGCCTGCTGGTGCGACTTATTCGTTGCGCATCAACGGGTAAAGCTCTTTGAGCAATTTGCGACGACTGATCACCAATTGCCAACGATGACCGCCCAACTGGCGCCATAACCGCGCCGAACGAATGCCGGCCAGGAGCAGGGCGCGGATTTTCGAGGCGTTGTTCGGTTGCTGCAGGTTGCGCATGTCGCCGTGGACCTGGATGCGTTGGCGCAAGGTGCTCAAGGTGTCCTGGTACAGCGCACCACAGGCCGCGATCACGTTTTCGTGGGCTGGGCCGAAGTGTTCCACCTGGGATTGAATCTGTGGCAAGCGCTTGCCGATGACCTCCAGCATGTCGTCGCGCTTGGCCAGTTGACGCTCAAGACCGAGCATCGACAGGGCGTAGCGCAGCGGCTCGCGCTGCAGGGTGCTGGGGTCGCGTTCCAGTGCGCCGATCAACGCGCGATAGCCTTCACGCAGCGCGAGGTCGTCGCCGCCGTAGACTTCCAACGTGTCCTTGGGGTCACGGATCAGCAGGCTGCCGAGCATGCAGGTCAGGCCGGCCTCGGTGACCTGGCCGGTCTTGGCGATCTTGTCCACCAGTACAGCGGCGAGAAAGACCCCACCTAGCGCTGTCAATTGCTCCTGGGTCGGGCTCATGCCGATTTGCTCCAGGCTTCGGCCACTTCAATCACGCCGCCGCCCAGGCAGATTTCGCCGTCGTAGAACACCACGGACTGGCCAGGCGTCACCGCGCGTTGCGGGTCATCAAAGGTGGCGCGGTAGCCGGTGGCAGTTTTTTCCAGGGTGCAAGGCTGGTCGCTCTGGCGATAGCGCACTTTGGCGGTCAGGCGGCGCGGGGTGCTCAGGTCGATCGGGTTGACCCAATAGATTTCCGAAGCCAGCAGGGCGCCGGAGAACAGCAGCGGATGCTCGTTGCCTTGGCCGACGATCAGCACGTTGTTTTCCAGGTCCTTGACCAGCACGTACCACGGTTCTTCACCGGCATCTTTCAAGCCGCCGATGCCCAGGCCCTGGCGTTGGCCGATGGTGTGGTACATCAAGCCATGGTGACGGCCGATGACTTCACCTTCGGTGGTATGGATTTCGCCCGGTTGCGCCGGCAGGTACTGCTTGAGGAAGTCGCTGAAGCGGCGCTCGCCGATAAAGCAGATCCCGGTGGAATCCTTCTTCTTGGCGGTGGCCAGGCCGTGTTTCTCGGCGATCTTGCGCACTTCGGGTTTTTCCAGCTCGCCCACCGGGAACAGGGTCTTGGCGATCTGTTCACCGCCGACGGCGTGCAGGAAGTAGCTCTGGTCCTTGTTCGGGTCCAGGCCCTTGAGCAGCTCGGTGCGGCCATCGATATCGCGGCGGCGTACGTAGTGGCCAGTGGCGATCAGGTCGGCGCCGAGCATCATGGCGTAGTCGAGAAACGCCTTGAACTTGATTTCACGGTTGCACAGGATATCCGGGTTCGGCGTGCGGCCTGCCTTGTATTCGGCCAGGAAGTGCTCGAACACATTGTCCCAGTACTCAGCGGCGAAGTTGGCGGTGTGCAGCTTGATACCGATCTTGTCACACACGGCCTGGGCGTCCGCAAGGTCGTCCATGGCGGTGCAGTATTCCGTTCCATCGTCTTCTTCCCAGTTCTTCATGAACAGGCCTTCCACCTCATAACCCTGCTCCATGAGCAGAACGGCGGAAACGGAAGAATCCACGCCGCCGGACATGCCGACGATGACGCGCTTCTTTTGTGTGTCAGAAGGGGCTGGATCACGCATAGGGTTTCAACGGGTGTCTTGAAAAAGGACGCGATTCTATCAGGCTCAGGCCTTCAAGGCTAAAGAGAAGGGCGGATCAATTCGAGGCTGTGGCGCTGGCCGGCCAGATAATCATCGATACAGCGGATGATCAGCTCGCTGCGCCAGTCGTCGCGCAGCTCCATCAGTTCGTCGCGGGTCAGCCAGCGGGCACGCAGTATGCCTTCGTCGAGTTGATAGTCAGGGTGGTGTTTCAGGGCTTTGGCGATGAAGCACACACGCTGGTAGGTCACGCCATTGCTGGGGGCGGTGTACAGGTAAATGCCGACGATGCCGGTGGCTTCGACGTCCCAGCCGGTTTCTTCGAGGGTTTCGCGGATGGCAGCTTCGGTCAGGGTTTCGTGTGGGTCGAGGTGGCCGGCAGGCTGATTCAATACCGCGCGGCCGCCTTTGAGCTCTTCGACCATCAGAAAGCGGCCGTTGTCTTCGACGATGGTGGCGACAGTAATGTGGGGTTGCCAGGTCATGGAAAGTCTCAATGAAGAATGCGACGCGGTCTTTGGGCAGGATTGCAGTCAATGTGGGAGCGGGCTTGCTCGCGAATGCAGAGTGTCAGTCGCTGCAGGTGTAGGCTGACCACCGCATTCGCGAGCAAGCCCGCTCCCACATTTTGATTCAGTTTTTTCAGTTAAAGAGTAAAAACAGAAACCCCGGCACAGGGCCGGGGCTTTTTTGCAGCCTTACAACCTTACTTCAACTTGGCAATTGCCGCATTGAGGGTGTTGCTTGGGCGCATGGCTTTGCTGGTCAGCTCCGGGTTCGCCGCGTAGTAGCCGCCGATGTCGACTGGCTTGCCCTGCACGGCGTTGAGTTCGGCAACGATGGTTGCTTCGTTCGCGGTCAGGGTCTTGGCCAGTTCGCCAAACTGCGCTTGCAGTGCAGTGTCTTCGGTCTGGGCGGCCAGGGCTTGAGCCCAGTACAGCGCCAGGTAGAAGTGGCTGCCGCGGTTGTCGATGTTGCCGACTTTGCGCGATGGCGACTTGTTGTTGTCGAGGAACTGGCCGGTGGCCTGGTCCAGGGTCTTGGACAGTACCAGGGCTTTCGGGTTGTTGTACGTCACACCCAAATGCTCAAGGGATGCGGCCAGGGCCAGGAACTCGCCCAGGGAATCCCAGCGCAGGAAGTTCTCTTCCACCAGTTGCTGCACGTGCTTCGGTGCCGAGCCGCCGGCGCCGGTTTCGAACAGGCCACCGCCGTTCATCAGCGGCACGATCGACAGCATCTTGGCGCTGGTGCCCAGTTCCATGATCGGGAACAGGTCGGTCAGGTAGTCGCGCAGTACGTTGCCGGTCACCGAGATGGTGTCCAGGCCCTTGCGGGTGCGCTCCAGGGTGAACTTCATCGCGTCGACCGGCGACATGATGCGGATGTCCAGGCCTTCGGTGTTGTGGTCTTTCAGGTAAGCCTGAACTTTCTCGACCACGACGCCGTCGTGTGCACGCTTGGGGTCCAGCCAGAAAATGGCCGGGGTGTTGCTGGCGCGGGCGCGGTTGACGGCCAGTTTGACCCAGTCCTGGATCGGCGCGTCTTTGGTCTGGCACATACGGAAGATGTCGCCGGCTTCGACTTTCTGTTCCATCAGCAGGCTGCCCTTGCTGTCGGTGACGCGGACTACGCCGTCAGCCTTGATCTGGAAGGTCTTGTCGTGGGAGCCGTACTCTTCGGCTTTCTTCGCCATCAGGCCAACGTTTGGCACGCTGCCCATGGTGGTTGGGTCGAAGGCGCCATTGGCCTTGCAGTCTTCGATGACCGCTTGGTAGATGGTGGCGTAGCAGCGATCCGGGATCACAGCCTTGGTGTCGTGCAGTTGACCGTCGGTGCCCCACATCTTGCCGGAGTCACGGATCATGGCCGGCATCGAGGCGTCGACGATCACGTCGCTTGGCACGTGCAGGTTGGTAATGCCTTTGTCGGAGTTGACCATCGCCAGGGACGGGCGAGCCGCGTATACGGCCTGGATGTCAGCTTCGATCTGCGCTTGCTGCTCGGCCGGCAGGGCCTTGATGCGAGCGTACAGTTCGCCGATGCCGTTGTTCAGGTTGAAGCCGATCTGCTCCAGCACGGTGGCGTGCTTGGTCAGGGCGTCTTTGTAGAACTCGGCAACGATCTGGCCGAACATGATCGGGTCGGAGACCTTCATCATGGTGGCTTTCAGGTGAACCGACAGCAGCACGCCTTGCTTCTTGGCGTCTTCGATTTCAGCGGCGATGAATGCGCGCAGGGCTTTCTTGCTCAGTACGGCGGTGTCGATGATTTCGCCGGCCTGTACCGAAGTCTTTTCCTTCAGGACAGTGGCGGTGCCGTCTTGGGCGATCAGCTCGATTTTGACAGCGTCAGCGGTTTCGATCTGCACGGCTTTTTCGCTGCCGTAGAAATCGCCACTGTTCATGTGGGCAATGTGCGACTTGGAGTCGGCAGCCCAGGCGCCCATCTTGTGCGGGTGCTTGCGTGCGTAGTTCTTGACCGACAGCGGCGCGCGGCGGTCGGAGTTGCCTTCGCGCAGTACCGGGTTCACGGCGCTGCCCTTGACCTTGTCGTAACGTGCACGGGTTTCTTTTTCCGCGTCGGTGGTTACGGTTTCCGGGTAGTCCGGCAGGGCGTAGCCCTGGGCCTGCAGTTCCTTGATCGCGGCTTGCAGCTGCGGGGTCGAGGCGCTGATGTTAGGCAGCTTGATGATGTTGGCTTCGGGCGTAACGGCCAGGTCGCCCAGTTCGGCGAGGTGGTCCGGGATAGCCTTGGCGCCCAGTTGCTCGGGGAAGCTTGCGAGGATGCGCGCGGCGAGGGAGATGTCGCGGGTTTCCACGGCAATATCAGCGGAAGCGGTGAAGGCCTCTACGATAGGCAGCAGTGAATAGGTGGCGAGGGCCGGGGCTTCGTCGGTGAAGGTGTAGATGATCTTCGAGCGGGTGGGCATATTCGGATTAACTCTCTTCTTTGCTGAAAGCGTGCGCAGAAACTCGAGATGCGCCGGGTGGAGCGCGTTCGTTCAAAGTCATCCATGAGCGAAATGTCGAGGTTTCTTCGCGGTGATGTTGGGTTGCATCAGTCGAGCGTCAAGCGGGTGGACTATTGTTTAGTCCGGCTTTTCTGGCGGAGGGCACTGTTATAGAGCGGTCGGCCGTCGTGACTCTTTGGTCAGCGGCGGCATTATACATAGGTCGCTATGCTTACGCCGAGCCTTCATACAAAAGGTGTGTCGTCCATTGGTCTAAAGGTCGCAGGGCCCAGGTTGCGACCAAAGTCGCACGATGTGCTCGAGATTGGCGATTTTGCCTTTGCTTTCAGGCTTGTAGGCGACAAATTATGCTGTTTTCGATGCAAATGAGCATGGCGTGAGGTTTCAGTCGCCATTTATCTGGAGTAGGCTCGAACGCAGCCAGATGTTCAATCCATAGATGGAGTTCAGCATGGGATACAAGAAGATTCAGGTTCCGGCAGTCGGCGACAAAATCACCGTCAATGCAGACCATTCTCTCAATGTTCCTGACCAACCGATCATCCCTTACATCGAAGGTGACGGTATCGGCGTCGACATCAGCCCGGTGATGATCAAGGTAGTCGATGCAGCTGTTGAAAAGGCCTACGGCGGCAAGCGCAAGATCTCCTGGATGGAGGTATATGCCGGCGAGAAAGCGACTCAAGTCTACGACCAGGACACCTGGCTGCCCCAGGAAACCCTGGATGCGGTCAAGGATTACGTGGTTTCCATCAAGGGGCCGCTGACCACCCCCGTCGGCGGCGGCATCCGTTCGTTGAACGTGGCCCTGCGTCAGCAACTCGACCTGTATGTATGCCTGCGCCCGGTGCGCTGGTTTGAAGGCGTGCCCAGTCCGGTCAAGAAGCCTGGCGACGTGGACATGACTATTTTCCGTGAAAACTCAGAAGACATTTATGCCGGCATCGAGTGGAAGGCGGGCTCACCCGAAGCGATCAAGGTGATCAAGTTCCTCAAGGAAGAAATGGGCGTCACCAAGATCCGTTTCGACCAGGATTGCGGGATTGGCGTGAAGCCGGTCTCCAAGGAAGGGACCAAGCGCCTGGCGCGTAAAGCCCTGCAATATGTAGTGGATAACGACCGCGACTCACTGACCATCGTGCACAAAGGCAACATCATGAAGTTCACCGAAGGTGCCTTCAAGGAGTGGGCCTACGAAGTGGCGGCCGAAGAATTTGGCGCCACACTGCTCGACGGCGGCCCGTGGATGCAGTTCAAGAACCCGAAGACCGGCAAGAATGTGGTGGTCAAGGACGCCATTGCCGACGCCATGCTCCAGCAGATCCTGCTGCGTCCGGCCGAGTATGATGTGATCGCGACGCTTAACCTGAATGGTGATTACCTGTCCGACGCATTGGCGGCGGAGGTGGGCGGTATCGGTATTGCGCCGGGCGCGAACCTGTCGGACACCGTGGCGATGTTCGAAGCGACCCACGGTACTGCGCCTAAATATGCGGGCAAGGATCAGGTGAATCCGGGGTCGTTGATTCTGTCAGCCGAGATGATGCTGCGGCACATGGGCTGGACCGAGGCGGCGGATTTGATCATCAAGGGCACCAATGGTGCGATTTCTGCCAAGACTGTGACTTATGACTTCGAGCGTCTGATGGACGGTGCCATCCTGGTGTCTTCGTCTGGCTTCGGTGATGCGCTGATCTCGCACATGTAAGCGAAGGGGGTAAAAAAACCGGCCATACCGTAAACGGAATGGCCGGTTTTTTATTGGGCGCCTGCTCGGTGGTCGATTAGGCTAATTGCTCTTTTGATTTTTGAGCGACGCCCTCTTTGGCTGTGCCGATGGTGACTGGCGCACTGATGTCGACTGCGTGCTTGCCTTTGGGCCCCTGAATAATGTCAAAGGAGACCGGCTGCCCCGCCTTCAGCGTTTTATAACCTTCCATTTTGATCGCTGAGTAATGCGCAAAAAGGTCTTCATCCTTGCCGTCTTCAATAATGAAGCCGTACCCTTTGGCATTGTTGAACCACTTGACCTTACCGCTTGCCATGCCCATATCCCTCTGCACCAGACTCCATCACTGGAGTATCATCCAGTTTATCCGTCCTAACCCGAATAAATAAGGTTGACTGCGCGGACCTTTTTTACCCACTGTGGGTTCTATTGGTTGTAACACCGTTTCGCCGATAGTCAAGGCGACCGATCGGTCAGTAGTTGAAATTCTGACAGGTCGCCCCCACCACTGTATTTGAACCACTGACGAACCTTTCTTTCCATGCATGCAAACAGCCAGATTCGACTAACATTCAATCAGGATCGACCGGATCAGGAACATGATGACGACGGTTCTGCAGGCATTGCTGTTCAGGAGGCCAAGCCTGCCTTACAGGCGCCGCCGATGTACAAGGTGGTTTTGTTCAATGATGACTACACACCGATGGATTTCGTGGTCGAAGTGCTCGAGGTGTTTTTTAACCTGAACCGCGAGTTGGCGACCAAGGTAATGCTGGCCGTTCACACAGAAGGACGGGCAGTATGTGGAGTGTTTACCCGCGACATCGCCGAGACAAAGGCCATGCAGGTCAACCAGTACGCCAGGGAAAGCCAGCATCCGCTACTCTGTGAAATCGAGAAGGACGGTTAACGCCGACCACTTGGGTATGAGGTGAAGCTATGTTAAACCGCGAGCTCGAAGTCACCCTCAATCTTGCCTTCAAGGAGGCTCGTTCGAAGCGTCATGAATTCATGACCGTCGAACACCTGCTGCTGGCACTTTTGGACAATGAAGCTGCCGCCACCGTTTTGCGTGCGTGCGGCGCCAACCTCGACAAACTCAAGCATGACCTGCAGGAGTTTATCGACTCCACGACGCCACTTATTCCAGTCCACGATGAAGACCGTGAAACCCAGCCAACCCTGGGCTTCCAGCGGGTGCTTCAGCGTGCCGTGTTCCATGTTCAGAGCTCCGGTAAGCGTGAGGTCACAGGCGCCAATGTGCTTGTGGCGATTTTCAGCGAACAGGAAAGCCAGGCAGTGTTCCTGCTGAAACAGCAGAGCGTTGCGCGTATCGATGTCGTCAACTACATCGCCCACGGTATCTCCAAGGTGCCTGGGCACGGCGATCATTCCGAGGGTGAGCAGGATATGCAGGACGACGAGGGCGGTGAGTCTTCTTCTTCGGGCAATCCACTGGATGCCTATGCCAGCAACCTCAACGAACTGGCGCGCCAGGGGCGGATCGATCCGCTAGTGGGGCGTGAGCTTGAAGTTGAGCGCGTAGCGCAGATCCTTGCACGTCGTCGCAAGAACAACCCGTTGCTGGTGGGTGAGGCGGGCGTGGGCAAGACCGCAATTGCCGAAGGCTTGGCCAAGCGCATCGTGGATAACCAGGTGCCTGACCTGCTGGCCAATAGCGTCGTCTACTCCTTGGACCTGGGTGCGTTGCTCGCCGGGACCAAGTACCGTGGCGATTTCGAGAAGCGCTTCAAGGCGCTCCTCGGCGAGCTGAAAAAACGCCCGCAGGCGATCCTGTTCATCGATGAAATCCACACCATCATTGGCGCCGGTGCGGCTTCCGGTGGGGTGATGGACGCCTCCAACCTGCTCAAGCCGCTGCTGTCGTCGGGGGATATCCGTTGCATCGGCTCGACCACGTTCCAGGAATTTCGCGGCATCTTCGAAAAAGACCGTGCCCTGGCGCGTCGCTTCCAGAAAGTCGACGTGTCCGAGCCTTCGGTTGAAGACACCATCGGCATCCTGCGTGGCCTCAAGGGGCGTTTCGAGGCGCACCATGGCATCGAGTACACCGATGAAGCCCTGCGTTCAGCGGCTGAGCTGGCGTCGCGCTACATCAATGACCGGCACATGCCGGACAAGGCCATCGACGTGATCGACGAGGCGGGTGCCTACCAGCGCCTGCAGCCGGTTGAGAAGCGTGTGAAGCGCATTGATGTGGCTCAGGTCGAGGACATCGTGGCGAAGATCGCGCGGATTCCGCCTAAACACGTCAACAGTTCCGATAAGGAGCTGCTGCGTAACCTGGAGCGCGACCTCAAGCTCACCGTGTTCGGCCAGGATGCGGCCATCGATGCGCTGTCCACCGCGATCAAGTTGTCGCGTGCGGGCCTCAAGTCGCCGGACAAGCCCGTTGGTTCGTTCCTGTTCGCTGGCCCGACCGGCGTCGGCAAGACCGAAGCGGCGCGGCAGTTGGCCAAGGCCATGGGCATTGAGCTGGTCCGTTTCGACATGTCCGAATACATGGAGCGTCACACCGTGTCGCGCCTGATCGGTGCGCCTCCGGGCTATGTCGGTTTCGACCAGGGCGGTCTGTTGACCGAGGCGATTACCAAGCAACCGCATTGCGTGCTGCTGCTCGATGAAATCGAGAAGGCCCACCCGGAAGTCTTTAACCTGCTGCTGCAGGTGATGGACCACGGCACCTTGACCGACAACAACGGGCGCAAGGCGGACTTCCGCAATGTGATCGTGATCATGACCACCAACGCCGGTGCCGAAACGGCCGCGCGGGCTTCGATCGGCTTCAGCCATCAGGATCACTCTTCCGATGCAATGGAAGTGATCAAGAAGAGCTTCACGCCGGAATTCCGCAACCGTCTGGACACCATTATCCAGTTTGGTCGCCTCAGCCATGAGGTCATCAAAAGCGTGGTGGACAAGTTCCTCACCGAGCTTCAGGCGCAGCTGGAAGACAAGCGCGTGCAGCTGGATGTCACGGAAGCGGCGCGCAGTTGGATCGCCGAGGGCGGCTACGATGCGGCAATGGGCGCTCGCCCAATGGCGCGTCTGATCCAGGACAAGATCAAGCGGCCATTGGCCGAAGAGATCCTGTTCGGCGAACTTTCCGACCATGGCGGCGTGGTGCACATCGACCTGAAGGATGGCGAGCTGACCTTCGAGTTCGAAACCACGGCTGAAATGGCCTGATAGCTGACCGCAACAATGCAAAAGGCGCCGAAAGGCGCCTTTTTGCTATCCCGCGAACGCCGCGCCACCTGTAGGAGTCCGGCTTGCCGGCGATGAGGCCCGCAAGATCGGCGCTTGCCTCACGGTCGCCATCGCCGGCAAGCCGGGCTCCTACAAGAGCGCGCGCATGAAAATGGCGCGCACACAAAAACGCCCGGCATAACCGGGCGTTTTGTATTGACTTGCTTAGCGAGCGCGGTAAGTGATGCGCCCTTTGCTCAAGTCATAGGGCGTCAGCTCGACGCGCACTTTGTCACCGGTAAGAATACGAATGTAGTTCTTGCGCATCTTGCCGGAGATATGCGCGGTTACGACGTGCCCATTTTCCAACTCCACACGAAACATGGTGTTGGGCAGGGTGTCGACGACAGTGCCTTCCATTTCGAAGCTGTCTTCTTTCGACATGCAGTAAAGCCCTCGGTATCCAGTGAATGGCCCGGTGCAACTGCGCCAGGCAAAAGCGGCGTGCATTGTGCCCGAAAAAGGGTGTTTAAGCCAAGGGGTTCTAGTTAAGCACGACCCATCTTTGATTAATCAGCAGTTCTATGGGCCGATATTGGGTCTTGTAGTTCATCTTTTTGCAGTTCTTGATCCAGTAGCCGAGGTACACCGCCTCCAGTTCCAGGCGCAGTGCTTCGCCGATTTGCCACAGGATTGCAAAGCGTCCCAGGCTGCGGCGCTCTTCGGCAGGCTCGTAGAAGGTGTAGACCGCCGACAGGCCGTTAGGCAGCAAATCGGTCACGGCCACTGCCACCAACCGGCCGTCGGCGCGAAACTCATAGAAGCGCGAGAAGGGCAGGTCGCGTACCAGGAACGTGGAAAACTGGTCGCGACTGGGCGGGAACATATCGCCGTCGGCGTGGCGTTCCTCGATATAGCGCTGGTAAAGGTCGAAATATTCTTCGGTGAAGCGTGGCTTGGTTGGCATCACCGTCAGGTCGGCGTTGCGCTTAAGGATGCGTTTCTGGTTGCGGTCCGGCAGAAACTGCGCCACGGGAATGCGTGCCGGGACGCAGGCATTGCAGTTCTGGCAATGAGGCCGGTACAGATGATCGCCACTGCGCCGAAAGCCCATCTCCGACAGGTCGGCATACACATGCACGTCCATAGGCTGGCTGGGGTCGAGGAACAGTGTGGTGGCCTGCTCGTCGGGCAGATAGCTGCAAGAGTGGGGTTGAGTGGCATAAAACTTCAAACGCGCCAACTCGGTCATGATCAACCCTCGGATAAGCTTTGAAATAAGTGTAAGCCAGGAGCGCGGAAGTCGCCTAGGAAACCCACGGTCCAGCGCTGCGCTGATCCAGATGGTCGCGCAGGAAACCTGCGAAGTCGCTGCGGGATATGGCGCGGGCACCCAGGCTGTGCAGGTGATCGTTGGGCATCTGGCAGTCGATCAATACAAAGCCCCATTCCTGTAGTTGGCGGGTCAGCGTGGCAAAGCCGAATTTCGAGGCGTTATCGGCACGGCTGAACATGGACTCGCCGAAAAACAGCTGGCCCATCGCCAGGCCATACAAACCACCCACCAGTTTGCCGTCGTCCCAGACCTCCACCGAATGGGCGTAGCCGCGCTGGTGCAGTTCCAGGTAAGCGCTCTGGATGCTCTCGGTGATCCAAGTGCCATCGGCATACGCGCGCGGTGCGGCGCAGGCTTGGATGACGGCGGCGAAATCCTGGTCGAAGGTCACGCTGTAGCGCTGCTGGCGCAACAATTTGCCTAGGCTGCGGGACACATGCAGCTCGTCGGGGAATATCACCGTGCGCGGGTCGGGTGACCACCAGAGGATCGGCTGGCCGTCCGAAAACCACGGAAAGCAGCCGTGGCGATAGGCTTGTACCAGGCGTTCGGCCGAAAGATCGCCACCGGCAGCCAGCAGGCCATTGGGTTCGCGCATGGCCTTGGCCAGTGGAGGGAATGTCAGTGAATCGCGTTGTAACCAGGTCAGCATGGCATCCAGGCTTACGGAAGGGGAGGGGATGGCAGGTATGACACCTGCTTGCGCAGTGCTGATTATTGTCGACATGGCGCCATCGGGCCAGCCCGAATCGGCTATTGAGGTGGATTAGCGTGAGCAGGTGTTTCTGCAACTCTGCCTCGGCGGCGTGGTCGTAATCGGGTCTGTGCCATGCAGGCCATTTGCCAAGCTTGCCTGGATTGATAAAAACAGCGCATAAGCCTTTGTCAGCAAAGACAATGCATGCTCAAATTGAACATGTTGTGACACTAAATTGGCTATGCTGCCGAGTGAAGGGCAGGGACGTGGCATCGCCGGCACAAACCCGTACAATGCGGGCATTGTGGCGCTTTCGTCATTTCATCCAGCAAGCGCCCAATGTTAAAAGTAGATTCAACGACGCACGTTCATTTTTCAGCTGCTCGGATTGGGCAGTATTTGCAGTCATTCAACAGATGGACGCGCTAAAGGCGCAGGAAAAGACCCGTTTTGAAGAAATCCGCCGCAACACCTAAAGCAGCAGTCGTGCCGGCCTGGCGCCAGCACCTGCATTATCGTCTCAAGGAAGGCGCGCTGATCGCTATCGGCGCGCTGTGCCTGTTCCTGATGATGGCCTTGCTCACGTATGGCAAGGACGATCCGGGCTGGAGCCACAACAGCAAGATCGAAGACGTGCAGAACTTCGGCGGGCCTGCCGGTTCCTACAGCGCCGATATCCTGTTCATGGTGCTGGGTTACTTCGCTTATATCTTCCCGTTGCTGCTGGCGATCAAGACCTGGCAGATCTTCCGCCAGCGTCATGAACCGTGGCAGTGGAGCGGTTGGCTATTCTCCTGGCGCCTGATTGGCCTGGTGTTTCTGGTGCTGTCCGGTGCGGCGCTGGCGCATATCCATTTTCATGCACCGACCGGCTTGCCGGCGGGCGCGGGCGGGGCGTTGGGCGAAAGCCTCGGTGACTTGGCACGCAGGACCCTGAATATCCAAGGCAGCACGCTGATGTTCATCGCGCTGTTCCTGTTCGGCCTCACCGTGTTCACCGACCTGTCGTGGTTCAAGGTAATGGACGTGACCGGCAAGATCACCCTCGACCTGCTGGAGTTGTTCCAGGGCGCCGCCAACCGCTGGTGGGCGGCACGGGTCGATCGCAAGCGCATGGTCGCCCAATTGCGCGAGGTAGATACCCGCGTCAACGAGGTGGTGGCGCCGAGTACGCCGGATCGGCGCGAGCAGGCCAAGGTCAAGGAACGCCTGATCGAACGCGAACAGGCCCTGAGCAAGCACATGTCGGACCGCGAGAAGCAGGTGCCGCCGGTGATTGCCCCGGCACCGCCCAAGGCCCCAGAGCCGAGCCATCGCGTGCAGAAAGAGAAACAGGCACCGCTGTTCGTCGACAGTGCGGTTGAAGGCACGTTGCCGCCGATCTCGATCCTCGACCCGGCCGAAAAGAAACAACTCAACTATTCCCCGGAATCCCTGGCGGCCGTCGGCCACCTGCTGGAAATCAAGCTCAAGGAATTCGGCGTCGAAGTGTCGGTGGACTCGATCCATCCCGGCCCGGTGATTACTCGTTACGAAATCCAGCCGGCCGCCGGCGTCAAGGTCAGCCGTATTTCCAATCTGGCGAAAGACTTGGCGCGTTCCCTGGCCGTAACCAGCGTACGTGTTGTGGAAGTCATCCCCGGCAAGACCACCGTAGGTATCGAGATTCCCAACGAAGACCGCCAGATCGTGCGCTTCTCCGAGGTGCTGTCGACGCCGGAATACGACAACTTCAAATCGCCGGTCACCCTGGCGCTGGGCCACGACATCGGCGGCAAGCCGGTGATCACCGACCTGGCGAAGATGCCTCACCTGCTGGTGGCCGGTACCACCGGTTCCGGTAAGTCGGTGGGGGTGAACGCGATGATCCTGTCGATCCTGTTCAAGTCGGGCCCGGAAGACGCCAAGCTGATCATGATCGACCCGAAGATGTTGGAGCTGTCGATCTACGAAGGCATTCCGCACCTGCTGTGCCCAGTGGTCACCGACATGAAGGACGCCGCCAACGCCCTGCGCTGGAGCGTCGCCGAGATGGAGCGCCGCTACAAATTGATGGCGAAGATGGGCGTGCGTAACCTGTCGGGCTTCAACGCCAAGATCAAGGAAGCCCAAGAGCGCGGCGAGACCATCGATGACCCGTTGTACAAGCGCGAAAGCATCCATGACGAAGCGCCGAAACTGACCAAGCTACCGACCATCGTGGTGGTGGTCGACGAATTCGCCGACATGATGATGATCGTCGGCAAGAAGGTCGAAGAACTGATCGCACGTATCGCCCAGAAGGCCCGTGCCGCCGGTATCCACTTGATCCTCGCCACCCAGCGTCCTTCGGTGGACGTGATCACGGGCTTGATCAAGGCCAACATTCCTACGCGAATGGCGTTCCAGGTATCGAGCAAGATCGACTCGCGGACCATCATCGACCAGGGTGGCGCCGAACAACTGCTCGGCCACGGTGACATGCTCTACATGCCGCCGGGCACCAGCCTGCCGATCCGGGTCCACGGTGCCTTCGTTTCCGACGATGAAGTACACCGCGTGGTGGAAGCCTGGAAACTGCGCGGCGCACCGGAATACAACGACGACATCCTCAACGGCGTCGAAGAAGCCGGCAGCGGCTTTGAAAATGGCGGCGGCGGTGGTGACGATGATGCTGAAACCGACGCGCTGTACGACGAGGCCGTGGCCTTCGTACTGGAAAGCCGTCGCGCTTCGATTTCCGCGGTGCAACGTAAATTGAAAATCGGCTACAACCGCGCCGCCCGCATGATCGAAGCCATGGAAATGGCCGGTGTCGTCACTGCAATGAACACCAACGGCTCGCGCGAAGTCATTGCCCCCGGGCAGATGCGCGACTGATCCCGTGCCGCGTGGCAGCACGCGGCACGCCCTGAACACTCAATGAGGACTCCCATGCGCCTTATCCGCATGCTGTTGTTGCCGGCACTGGCCCTGACTGCTGTTTCGGCCCACGCTGACCCGGCTTCCGTGGCCAGCCTGAAGAACCTGTTGGACAAATCCCAGACCCTGACTGCGCGCTTCTCCCAACTGACCCTGGATGCCGGCGGCACCCAGTTGCAGGAAACCGCAGGCGAAATGGCCGTGCAGCGTCCTGGCCTGTTCTACTGGCACACCGAAGGCAAGGCTGAGCAGACCATCGTGTCTGATGGCCAGAAGGTCACCCTGTGGGACCCGGACCTGGAACAAGCCACCATCAAGAAGCTTGACCCGCGCCTGAACCAGACTCCGGCGCTGCTGCTGTCGGGTGATGTGTCGAAGATCAATGACAGCTTCGACATCACCTCCAAGCAAACCAGCAACGTGATCGAGTTCACCCTCAAGCCGAAATCCAAGGACACGCTGTTTGACACATTGTCCCTGTCGTTCGGCAATGGCGTGATCAACAACATGCGCCTGGTCGACAGTGTTGGCCAACGCACCGATATCCTGTTCTCCGGAGTCAAGGCCAACCAGCCGGTGCCTGCGTCCAAGTTCAAGTTCGACATCCCCAAGGGTGCCGATGTGATCCAGGAATAACACGCTGCCCATGGACCTGTTTCGAAGTGACCCGATTGCCCAGCCCCTGGCCGCGCGCTTGCGTTCGACCAACCTGGATGAGTACGTCGGTCAGGAACACTTGCTCGCTCGCGGCAAGCCTTTGCGCGAAGCCCTGGAGCAGGGTGCGCTGCACTCGATGATTTTCTGGGGGCCGCCGGGGGTGGGCAAGACTACCTTGGCGCGGCTGCTGGCGAAGGTCTCGGATGCGCACTTCGAAACGGTCTCGGCGGTATTGGCGGGGGTCAAGGAGATCCGCCAGGCGGTGGAAGTCGCCAAGCAGCAGGCCGGGCAGTACGGTAAGCGCACCATCCTGTTTGTCGACGAAGTGCATCGTTTCAACAAGTCACAACAGGATGCGTTTCTACCCTATGTGGAAGATGGAACGCTGATTTTTATCGGTGCCACCACGGAAAACCCTTCGTTTGAATTGAACAACGCCTTGCTGTCGCGTGCGCGGGTCTATGTGCTGAAAAGCCTGGACGAAGCGGCGATGCAGAAGTTGCTGCACCGTGCCCTGAATGAAGACAAAGGGCTGGGCAAGCGGCAACTGAGTGTGAGCGAAGAGGGCTTCAAGATTCTGCTTACCGCCGCCGATGGCGATGGGCGCCGCTTTCTCAACTTAGTAGAGAACGCCTCCGACCTGGCCGAAGACGGCAGCGAGATTGGCGTCGACCTCCTGCAAAGCCTGCTCGGCGACACGCGCCGGCGCTTCGACAAGGGCGGCGAAGCCTTCTACGACCAGATATCGGCGCTGCACAAATCCGTGCGCGGCTCCAACCCGGACGGCGCGCTGTACTGGTTCGCGCGCATGATCGACGGCGGCTGCGACCCGCTTTACCTCGCACGCCGCGTCGTGCGTATGGCCAGCGAAGACATCGGCAACGCCGACCCGCGCGCATTGAGCCTGTGCCTCGCCGCCTGGGACGTGCAGGAGCGCCTCGGCAGCCCGGAAGGTGAGCTGGCGGTGGCCCAGGCCATCACCTACCTGGCCTGCGCGCCGAAGAGCAACGCGGTGTACATGGGCTTCAAGTCCGCCCTGCGCGCCGCCGCCGAATACGGCTCCCTCGAAGTGCCGATGCACCTGCGCAACGCGCCGACCAAGCTGATGAAACAGTTGGGCTACGGTGATGAATACCGCTACGCCCACGATGAACCGGATGCCTATGCGGCCGGTGAAGACTACTTTCCCGATGACCTTGAGCCACTCCCGCTCTATCAGCCGGTGCCCCGTGGCCTGGAGCTGAAGATCGGCGAAAAGCTCAATCACCTCGCCCAACTCGATCGACTCAGCCCCAGACAGCGGAGAAAGTAGTGCTCAAGACGATTCTTGCCGTGTCCGCAGCCGGCATCGCTGGTACATTATTGCGTTTCGCCGCTGGTACATGGGTCAGCGCCAATTGGCCGAAGCATTTTTATGCGGCGACCCTGGCGGTCAACTTGGTCGGCTGCCTGATCATCGGGCTGTTGTACGGCTGGTTCCTGTTGCGCCCGGAAGTACCGATTGAAATTCGCGCCGGCTTGATTGTCGGCTTTGTAGGCGGTCTGACGACCTTTTCATCCTTTTCACTGGATACGCTGCGCCTGCTGGAAAGCGGGCAGGCCCTGATAGCCTTCGGGTACTTGGGCATCAGCGTGTTCGGCGGGCTGCTCGCCACCTGGGCTGGCCTGTCCTTGACCAAACTTTGATAAACGAGAGACCGACATGCTCGATTCCAAACTGTTACGTAGCAACCTTCAGGACGTAGCGGACCGCCTGGCATCCCGTGGCTTTGCCTTGGATGTTGCGCGCATCGAAGCGCTGGAAGAACAGCGCAAGACCGTCCAGACCCGCACCGAAGCACTGCAGGCTGAGCGTAATGCGCGTTCCAAATCCATCGGTCAGGCCAAGCAGCGCGGCGAAGACATCGCCCCGCTGATGGCGGATGTCGAGCGCATGGGCACCGAGCTGTCCGACGGCAAGGTCGAGCTGGACAAGATCCAGACCGAGCTGGATTCGATCCTGCTGGGCATCCCCAACATCCCGCACGAATCCGTGCCGATTGGCGCAGACGAAGACGGCAACGTTGAAGTGCGCCGTTGGGGTACGCCAACCGCCTTTGATTTCGAGATCAAGGACCACGTTGCCCTGGGCGAATTGACCGGCGGCCTGGATTTCGAAACTGCCGCCAAGATGTCCGGCGCGCGCTTTGCGTTGCTGCGCGGTCCGATCGCGCGCATGCACCGTGCCCTGGCGCAGTTCATGATCAACCTGCACACCGGCGAACACGGTTACGAGGAAGCCTACACCCCGTACCTGGTGCAGGCGCCGGCGCTGATGGGCACCAGCCAGTTGCCGAAGTTCGAAGAAGACCTGTTCAAGATCAGCCGGGACGGCGAAGCCGACCTGTACCTGATCCCGACCGCCGAAGTGTCGTTGACCAACATCGTCGCCGGCGAAATTCTTGATGCCAAGCAACTGCCGATCAAGTTCGTGGCCCACAGCCCATGCTTCCGCAGCGAAGCCGGTGCGTCGGGCCGCGACACCCGCGGCATGATCCGCCAACACCAGTTCGACAAAGTCGAGATGGTGCAGGTGGTCGAGCCGTCGACTTCCATGGAGGCCCTGGAAGGCCTGACCGCCAACGCCGAGCGCGTCCTGCAACTGCTGGAGCTGCCGTACCGCGTGCTGGCACTGTGCACCGGCGACATGGGTTTCAGCGCCGTGAAGACCTACGACCTCGAAGTGTGGGTGCCGAGCCAGGACAAGTACCGCGAGATTTCGTCGTGCTCCAACTGCGGTGATTTCCAGGCCCGTCGCATGCAAGCGCGCTTCCGTAACCCGGAAACCGGCAAGCCGGAGCTGGTCCACACCCTCAACGGTTCCGGTTTGGCCGTAGGCCGTACCCTGGTGGCGGTGCTGGAAAACTACCAGCAGGCTGACGGCTCGATCCGTGTACCGGAAGTGCTCAAGCCTTACATGGCGGGCGTTGAGGTCATCCGCTAAATGGAATTTTTGCCGCTGTTTCATAACCTGCGCGGCAGTCGTGTGTTGGTCGTCGGTGGCGGGGAGATTGCCTTGCGCAAATCTCGGCTGCTGGCCGATGCCGGTGCGTTGCTGCGGGTGGTTGCTCCCCAGATCGAAGACCAGCTCAAAGAGCTGGTACTGGGCAGTGGCGGGGAACTGATTTTGCGCGGTTATCAGGAGGCGGACCTCGACGGTTGCACCTTGATCATCGCGGCCACAGACGACGAGCCGTTGAACGCGCAAGTGTCCAGCGATGCCAAGCGCCGTTGCGTGCCGGTCAATGTGGTGGATGCGCCGGCCTTGTGCAGCGTGATCTTCCCGGCGATTGTCGACCGTTCACCCTTGGTGATCGCGGTGTCCAGCGGCGGCGATGCGCCGGTGCTGGCGCGCCTGATCCGGGCCAAGCTGGAAACCTGGATTCCGTCCACTTACGGCCAGTTGGCCGGGTTGGCGGCGCGGTTTCGTGCTCAGGTCAAAGGTTTGTACCCGGATGTGCAGCAGCGCCGCGCATTCTGGGAAGAGGTCTTCCAAGGCCCGATTGCCGACCGCCAATTGGCTGGACAGGGCGATGAAGCTGAGCGCCTGTTGATCGAAAAGGTCAACGGCGCACCGCCGAATGCACCGGGCGAAGTCTATTTGGTGGGTGCAGGCCCGGGTGATCCCGACCTGCTGACCTTCCGCGCCCTGCGCCTGATGCAGCAAGCCGATGTGGTGCTGTATGACCGGCTCGTAGCGCCCGCGATTCTCGAGCTGTGCCGCCGTGACGCCGAGCGTGTCTACGTCGGCAAACGCCGTGCTGATCACGCCGTGCCGCAAGACCAGATCAACCAGCAATTGGTGGGCCTGGCCAAGCAAGGCAAGCGCGTGCTGCGCCTCAAGGGTGGCGATCCGTTCATCTTTGGCCGGGGGGGCGAAGAGATCGAGGAATTGGCGGCCCACGGCATCCCGTTCCAGGTGGTGCCGGGGATCACGGCGGCCAGCGGTTGCGCGGCGTATGCCGGGATTCCGCTGACTCACCGTGACTATGCGCAGTCCGTACGTTTCATTACCGGGCATTTAAAGGACGGGACGTCGGACCTGCCCTGGGATGACCTGGTGGGGCCTTCGCAGACCCTGGTGTTCTACATGGGTTTGATTGGCTTGCCGATCATCTGCGAACAACTGATCAAGCATGGCCGTGCATCGGATACCCCTGCAGCGTTGATCCAGCAGGGCACCACGTCCAACCAGCGCGTGTTTACCGGCACCCTGGCGGATCTGCCACGCATGGTGGCGGAGCATGAAGTGCATGCGCCGACACTGGTGATCGTCGGTGAGGTGGTGGTGTTGCGCGAGAAGCTCAAGTGGTTTGAAGGCGCACAGTCCCAGGTCTGAGAACGCTATGGTGGCCGGTAAGCCTGCTGTGGAGAGCAGGCTTTCTGTGGTGAGCGGGCTTGCCCCGCGCTGGGCTGCGAAGCAGCCCTACTAAAAAACGCCGAGTTCTTTCAGAAAGAACTCGGCGTCTGGTTTTGGGGGCTGCTGCGCAGCCCAGCGCGGGGCAAGCCCGCTCACCACAGTGACTGATCAGCTCCAGACACTTTTGCCGTTCAGTTGTGCCCGATCATGCTGCCCATCAAATCGCTGCAACGGCCCCTTCGGCACAATCCCCGTCGGATTGATCGTACGGTGGCTGGCATAGTAATGCCCTTTGATGTGCGCGAAATCCACCGTCTCGGCCACGCCCGGCCACTGGTACATCTCCCTCAACCAATTCGACAGGTTCGGATAATCCGCAATCCTGCGCAGGTTGCATTTGAAGTGGCTGTAATACACCGCATCAAAGCGAATCAGCGTGGTGAACAGCCGCACATCCGCCTCGGTCAGGTATTCGCCGGCCAGGTAACGGTGGTCGCTTAAGTGCTGCTCCAGATGATCCAGCTCCGCAAACACATCATCGAACGCATGTTCATACGCCTGCTGCGAGGTGGCAAAGCCTGCGCGATACACGCCGTTGTTCACGGCGGGGTAAATGCGCTCGTTCAGCGCGTCGACGGTTGCGCGCAGCGGCTCGGGGTAGAAGTCCAGGGTATTACCGGTCAATTGATTAAACGCGCTGTTGAACATGCGGATGATCTCCGCCGATTCATTGCTGACGATGCGCTTGAGCTTCTTGTCCCACAGTACCGGCACGGTGACGCGCCCGGTGTAGTCGGGCGTGTCAGCCGTGTAGCGCTGGTGCATGAAGTCGAAATCATCCAGCTTGTCGCCGGTGGAGCCGTGAGCCTTGTCGAAGGTCCAGCCGTTTTCCAGCATCAGCCAACTGACCACGGACACGTCGATCAGGCTTTCCAGTCCTTTGAGCTTGCGCAGAATCAGGGTGCGATGGGCCCACGGGCAGGCGAGAGAGACATAGAGGTGGTAGCGACCGGCCTCGGCCTTGAATCCACCTTCGCCACTCGGGCCTGGCGCGCCGTCGGCGGTCACCCAGTTGCGGCGTTGCGCCTGTTCCCGTTGGAATGCGCCGTCTGCGCTACTTTCGTACCACTGGTCTTTCCAGTGTCCTTCGATCAGCAAACCCATGACTGGCTCCTTGGCTAATAAGCGTTGGAGGCCAGTCTAAAGGGCTGAGTTCGATTTAAAAGCGCAAAGACCGGGGGTTAATTATCGATTAAATCGATTTTTCCCGCGCATCCCAGTATTGCTGGGCCAGGACAAACGCCTGTTCCCGTGAATGGCCCAGGCCACGCAAGGCCAGGGCCATGGTCGCGATCAAGGCCAGTTGCGGATAGCTGTCTTCGACGTCGCCGCGCCACAACGCCTTCAGGTGCTCAGGTTCGAGCGTGGCCGGCTTGACGTGACGCTGGGCGGAGAGGGCGGGCCACTCTTCGTCCCAACTTTCGCCGCCCGTGGTGCCGTACAGGTGGCTGGCCGAGTCGGGGTTGATCTCGATCTCGCCGCCGTCGCCCTTCACCACGATCACGTTGTCGCCGAGCAAGCCGCTGGCATCGCGGTGCACGCCCTGGTAACCCGGATGGAAAATACTCTGCAGGCCCAGGCGCGCATTCAAGGGATTGAGCAAACGCGCCAGGGAATGGATTGGCGAGCGCAGACCCAGGGTGTTGCGCAGGTCGATCATGCGCTGCAACTGTGGCGCCCAGTCGCCCAGCGGGATAAACGCCAGGTTGCCTTGCGCATAAGCCGCCTCGACCTGCTGCCAGTTGCGGCACAGTGGGATCTGCAAGCCTTCGAGCAATTGCTCGGTGTACAGCCGTCCGGCCGTATGCGCGCCGCCACCGTGCATAAGGATGCGCACACCGTTCTGCGCCAGGCATTTGGCCGCCAGCAGATACCACGGCAGATGACGCTTCTTGCCGGCATAGGTCGGCCAGTCGACATCCACGTTCAGCGCCGGGGCATCCAGGCGTTCGCGCACGGCTTCGGTGAAGCCGGCGAGTTCTTCCGGGCTTTCTTCCTTGTGGCGCAACAGCATCAGGAAAGCGCCGAGCTGGGTGTCTTCGACCTTTTCGTCGAGCAACATGCCCATGGCTTCGCGGGCTTCCTCGCGGGTGAGGTTGCGCGCGCCGCGCTTGCCTTTGCCCAGGATGCGCACGAACTGCGCAAACGGATGTTCGGCAGGGGTTTCAAGGGTCAGTGGGGCAAAATCGGTCATAAGCAATTCGTCGGCCTGGGCAGGCCCGCCAGCTTGGCGGCGAGTTTGGCGGGAGTGCCGTTGAACAGTTTGTTGAGGTGCAGGCTGTTGCCCTTTTCCGGGCCGAGCTTCAAGGCGGTGTACTTGATCAGCGGACGCGTAGCCGGGGACAGCTGGAATTCGGCATAGAACTGGCGCAGCAGTGCGAGGATTTCCCAGTGGGCCGGGGTGAGTTCCAGCGCCTCGGCGGCAGCCAGGGCATGGGCGACGTCTGCGGACCAGTCGTTCAGGTCGGCCAAATATCCGTCCTTGTCCAGTTCCAGGGTACGTGCGCCTACGGTCAGGGTGTTCATAGCCAGGTGTTGACCTTGTCGTAGTCGATCGACAGTTGCACGAAACCTGGGTAGTCCACGCTGTCGGCCCAGTCCGGCAGCGGCAGATTGCGCGCCTGCATGTCTTCGGCCAGCACAAACACCTTCACGCCCTTGGTGTGCAGGGCGGGGGCGTGGAGCCCATAGGCGCCGTCGCCGCACAGCAGGATCGCGTCCTCGGCGCCGCAGATACGCAGGCAGCTGTCGAGGCGACTATCGGAAAACGGGGAGTGAGACACCACGTGTAAAGTCGACATCAGAGGGTAATCACCTGGTCGTAACGGTCAATCAATTGGGAAATCGCATCGTTGCTCAACGGATGCGCCTCGGTGGGCGGCGTCAAGCCACGCACGGCCATGCTGTGGCGGCAGACAAATACATCGTCGATGCCGAACAGCCCCAGTGCCTGCAGGTTGGCACTGAGGTCCTTTTGTTGCACGGCCTTGGCGTTCTGGTGCGCAGCGAGCTGGAACACGCCGTCATCCATGAACAGCAAGCCGATGGGCAGATCGAACGCGCCACCGGCCAGCACGATGTCCAGCGCTTCCCGTGCGCTCGGCCCGGACCACGGTGCCTGACGGCTGATCACCAATAAGGATTTAGACATCTCACGGCCCTCCAAAACAGATCAGGCGGTCGGCATCCTGGATCGCATCATGTAATTGCCCCAGGCCAGACAGCGCCCAGGGCGCATCCAGATTCACCGCTGTGCGCTGATACCGCGTGGCTTCCTCCTGGTTGAGAACGCCACGGCGTAACGCAGCGGCAATGCACACCACGCCATCAAGTTGGTGCTGGCTGACAAACTCACGCCATTGGCGGGCGATGTCTTGCTCATCCTGGGGCGCGACGATGTTGTTGGACGCGCTGTACACGCCGTCCTGATAGAAAAACAACCGCACAATCTCGTGCCCGCCGGCCAGCGCCGCCTGGGCGAACAGCAGGGCGCGGCGCGAGGAGGGCGCGTGGGCGGCGGAAAACAGGGCAATCGCAAACTTCATGGAACACTCTGCAAGCAAACGTGGGCCAATGATAAAGCCGCCGCCACGAAAAAGCCCGCCGTGATCAAAACGGTCACTGTCGGTGACTGTTTCGGCGATTGCCGGCAGGCGCAGGGCTGCCTAGTCTGTGGGCAGTCGAAACGGAAATGGAGTGCCCATGTCAGGTCCCTTGGCTTCCCTCAAAGTGCTGGATTTTTCCACCCTGCTGCCCGGCCCGTTTGCCTCCCTGATGCTGGCGGACATGGGCGCCGAGGTGCTGCGTATCGAGTCGCCTACGCGCATGGACCTGTTGCGAGTGCTGCCGCCCCATGATCAGGGCACATCGGCCAGCCACGCCTACCTCAACCGCAATAAACGCAGCCTGGCGCTGGACCTCAAGCAGGTCGAGGCGCTGGAGATCGTGCGGGCGCTGGTGAAGGACTACGACATCCTGCTCGAACAATTCCGACCGGGCGTGATGGAGCGTCTGGGTCTGGGTTATGAGGCATTGAAGTCGATCAATCCCCGGCTGATTTATGTATCGATCACCGGCTACGGCCAGACGGGGCCCTATAAGGACCGCGCCGGGCACGACATCAACTACCTGGCATTGGCCGGCGTGGCCAGCTACACCGGGCGCCAGGACAGCGGGCCGCTGCCATTGGGCGTGCAAGTAGCGGATGTGGGCGGTGGTTCGCTGCATGCGGTGGTGGGGTTGCTCGCGGCGGTGATCGCGCGGCAGCAGAGCGGTGTTGGTCAATACCTGGATGTGAGCATGACCGACTGCTCGTTCAGCCTGAACGCCATGGCAGGCGCGGGTTACCTGGCGTGCGGGGTGGAGCCGGAGCGGGAAAGTCATGTGCTCAATGGCGGCAGCTTTTACGATTACTACCGCTCGCGGGATGGCCGCTGGATGTCGGTGGGCAGCCTGGAGCCCGGGTTTATGCAGCAGCTCTGCGCGGCGCTGGGGCGGCCGGAGTTGGCGGCGCTGGGTTTGTCACCCAAGCTCAAGGTGGCGCTGCAAGTTGAATTTGAAAAGCGCAGCTTTGATGAGCTGTGCGCGCTGTTCGCCGCGGTGGATGCGTGCGTGGAGCCGGTGCTGAGCCTGAGTGAGGCGGTGGAGCATCCACAGCTCAAGGCGCGGCAATTGGTCAGCCAGGTGCCACGGGGTGATGGGTCGACCCAGGCGCAACTGGCCTGTCCTTTGAAGTTTTCCGAGGGTTTGCCGCCGCCCCGACATATCGGTGTCGAGGTGGGGGCGCACAGTGAGGAAGTGCTGGCGGAGTTGGGATTCAGTGTTCAGCGGATAGACGCCTGGCGAAAAAACGGCACAATTCTGTAGGAGCCGGCTTGCCAGCGATGGCGATCTTGAGGGCGCCATCGCCGGCAAGCCAGCTTCTACAGAAGAGTCACTCCACCCGCGTTTCCCCCGTAAACACCAAGGTTTGCCGGCACCGCCTGCACAAATACCGCCGCCCCTGAGCCACCATGCCATGGCGTTGTGACGAGAACGGAAAGTCACTGTCCGCACACGGGCATCGGTAGATATAGCGAGTCACCTGGCGACGCTTAACTTCATAAGTGTGGCAACGATCCGGCGGCAGTTCGTAAACCCCGCGCATGATCAATTGCCATTCCTCGCCGTGGGGTTGGATGCGTTCGCCAAACAATTGGTGGGCAATCAGGTGCGCCACTTCATGGGCCACAGTCTGTTTCAGGAAGTGTTGGCTGTTTTCACGGTACAACTGTGGGTTGAAACGCAGCAGGTTCTCGTGCAAATGCGCGACACCGGCCTTCTGGCCCCGCAGCTTGAGGCTGACCTGGGGGCGTTTGAAGCTTCGTTTGAAAAAGGATTCGGCTTGTAGGAAACAATCTTCGACGCGGGTATTGAGTTGCTCGGGCATGCTGTACATATCTCCAGAGACGTCCAGTATGCCGCAAAGCTGGGTGTTTCCGAATCTGTCAGGCGCCGAATGGTCATGCATGATGCACAAAGCCACCTTGCGGTGGCTTTGCCTAAGGTTTTAAACGGTCAGTTGGTGTAGATCGGGCCCACGCCCAGCCCCCAGACGATCACGGTAAACGCCATGATCGCCACCAGTACCACCAGGCCCACGGCCAGAACCGAGCTGGAAAACAGGAAGCCTTCATCCGGGTCGATGTTCATGAAGGTCGGCAGCCCCACATAGAGCAAGTACACCGTGTAGCAGATGGCCGCCGTGCCCACGACCATGCCCAGCCACATATGCGGATAGAGTGCGGCCAGCCCACCGATAAACAGTGGCGTAGCGGTGTAGGTGGCAAAGGCTACGCAGCGTGCCATGCTGGGATTGGCGTCGTAGGTGCGCGCCATCCAGTGAATGAACGCCCCCATCACCGCCACGCCACCGAGCATGGCGGCGTAGGACATGATGGTCATCCACAAGGCGCTTTCCTGGGTCAGCATCACCGGCGCACGATTGCCGATGACCCAGCCGACCTGGGTGGTGCCGATAAAGGCGGAAACGGCAGGGATCGCCGCAAGAATCAAGGTGTGAGTGAGGTACATGTGGCCGATGCTTTCTTCTTTATCGCCACGGATTTCCCGCCATTCCTGGTCGGGATGGGTAAACAGCCCCACGACGTGATGGATCATGCCAGTCACTCCTGTCGTTATTACCATCGCCCCCCATCGGAGCGCCCACGGGCCAAATGGCCTCAAAGGTCTGGATAGATGTGCGACCTCTAGTCGCAGTATAGGAAGTGATGACCGGAATAACTGTAGGGCCTTTAGAGCAAATTGCGCTGTAAACATTGGGCTTAATCGCGGTGGGGTCTTTTACCGCTGGCCCTTTTGATGGTTTTTTTGCGTAAAATACCCGGCTTTTCGTCACACACCTCTAGCGGATCCAAGCGCCATGGGCACTCTTACGGTCAACCAGAACAAACTGCAAAAACGCCTGCGTCGCCTGGCCGGTGAAGCGGTCGCCGATTTCAACATGATCGAGGACGGCGACAAGGTCATGGTCTGCCTCTCCGGCGGCAAAGACAGTTACACAATGCTCGACGTGCTGCTGCACCTGCAAAAGGTCGCGCCGATCCGGTTCGAGATCGTTGCCGTCAACATGGACCAGAAACAACCGGGCTTCCCTGAGCATGTGCTGCCGGCCTACCTCAAGGAGTTGGGCGTCGAGTACCACATCGTCGAGAAAGACACCTACTCGGTGGTCAAGGAACTGATTCCGGAAGGCAAGACCACCTGCTCGCTGTGCTCGCGCCTGCGCCGTGGCACGCTGTACACCTTCGCGGATGAAATCGGCGCGACCAAGATGGCCCTGGGTCACCACCGCGACGATATCGTTGAGACCTTTTTCCTCAATATGTTCTTCAACGGCTCGCTCAAGGCCATGCCGCCCAAGCTGCGCGCCGATGACGGGCGTAACGTGGTGATCCGCCCGCTGGCGTATTGCAACGAGAAGGACATCCAGGCCTACTCCGACTTCAAGCAATTCCCGATCATTCCGTGCAACCTGTGTGGCTCCCAGGAAAACCTGCAGCGCCAGGTGGTCAAGGAAATGCTGGTGGACTGGGAGCGCAAGACCCCAGGCCGCACCGAAAGCATCTTCCGCAGCCTGCAGAATGTGCAGCCGTCGCAGTTGGCTGACCGCAACCTGTTCGACTTCACCAGCCTGAAAATTGATGAAACCGCCGCCTCGCGCTTCGTCAATGTGGTGAACCTCTGAGCCATTTCAATGCTCTGACACACGGCGCTCGCGGGCGCCGTTATCAATTCAACTGCCAGGAGAGGGCATGCGCGATTACAAGTGGCTTCACGAATACTGTCTGAACCGCTTCGGTTCGGCAGCCGAGCTGGAAGCCCATCTGCCTGTAGCCAAGACCCCGGCGCAACTGCGCAAGATCAGCGATGATCGCTACCTGTCGACCCTGGCGCTGCGCGTGTTTCGTGCGGGCTTGAAGCACAGCGTGGTGGATGCCAAGTGGCCGGCGTTCGAAAAGGTGTTTTTCGGCTTCGACCCGGAAAAAGTCGTGTTGATGGGCGCTGAGCACCTGGAGCGCTTGATGCAGGACACCAGCATCATCCGTCACCTGGGCAAGCTCAAGAGCGTGCCGCGCAATGCGCAGATGATCCTCGACATCGAGCAGGAGAAGGGCAGCTTCGGCGCGTTTATCGCCGATTGGCCGGTGACTGATATCGTCGGGCTATGGAAGTACCTGAGTAAGCACGGACATCAGCTCGGCGGCCTATCAGCGCCGCGCTTCTTGCGCATGGTCGGCAAGGACACTTTTGTGCCGAGTTATGACGTGGTGGCGGCGTTGAACGCGCAGAAGATCGTCGACAAGGCACCGACCAGCCTGCGCGACCTGGCGACGGTGCAGGGCGCGTTCAACCAATGGCACGCCGAGAGTGGGCGGCCAATGTGCCAGTTGTCGATGATGCTGGCCTACACAGTGAATCATTGAGACCGGGGTGATGCCTTCGCGAGCAAGCCCGCTCCCACATTTGGAACGCATCTCCCTGTGGGAGCGGGCTTGCTCGCGAAGACTGACTTTCAGGCGACCCGGGCTTCAGCCAGGCGGCGATTTAATTGATGCCGCCAGCGAACATACAACAACGCCGTACAAAACACCGCCAGGCTCGCCAGCATCTCCAGCACCCCGAACCACTGCCGGTTCGGGTCGTACGCCGCCAGCGCGCCTTTGATGAAATACAGGTTCACCACAAAGCACATCCACGAATGCCCGCGCGCGCTGCCCGTCAGCATGCCCGGCGTCAGCACCAGCAGCGGCACCAGTTCGATCAGCAGGATCACCCAAGGCCGCGCGCCATGCAGGTCGGCGACGAACAGGTAATACACGCACAGCAGACCCACCAGGCCCAAAAACGCCAGCAGGCTGAGCACGCGTGCCAGCTTGACCCGCGGCTCGAGCCACGCTTGGGGTGGCAGGACCTTAGGCTTTCTGGCCACTGCCGCTCTCCAGCAAGGTAGCGGTAGTCGCCAGGCGCAGGCCAAGGGCGCGGCACAGGGCGATTTCATGTTGATCGAGCATGCGCTTGCCATCGGGGCCGGCGTGATGGCTGGCGCCATACGGGGTGCCACCGCCCTGGGTATCGAGCAGCGCTTGTTCGCTGTAGGGCAGGCCGGTGATCAGCATGCCGTGGTGCAGCAGCGGCAGCAGCATCGACATCAACGTGGTTTCCTGACCGCCGTGCAGGCTGGCGGTGGAGGTGAACACCCCGGCCGGCTTGCCGACGAGGGCGCCGGTGAGCCATAGGTTGCTGGTGCCGTCGATGAAATACTTGAGCGGCGCGGCCATGTTGCCGAAACGGGTCGGGCTGCCGAGGGCCAGGCCGGAGCAGTGCTTCAGGTCATCCAGGCTGGCATACAGCGCGCCTTCGTCCGGGATGCTTGGCGCCACGGCTTCGCACTCGGTGGAGATCGCCGGCACGGTGCGCAGTCGCGCTTCCATACCGCCTTGCTCGATGCCCCGGGCGATCTGCCGGGCCATTTCGCTCACCGAGCCATTGCGGCTGTAATACAGCACCAGCACATAGGGCGACGTCACGGTAGGATCTCCAGCACGTTTTCCGGCGGACGGCCAATGATGGCTTTGTCGGCGGTTTCCAGGATCGGGCGTTCCATCAGCTTCGGGTGCTCGGCGATGGCGGCAATCAACTGCGCTTCGCTGAGGCTGGCGTCGGCGAGGTTGAGCGCCTTGTATTCATCTTCGCCGGTGCGCAGCAGTTGGCGGGCGCTGATGCCCAGCTTGCCCAGCAGCGCCTTTAATTGCGCGGCGTTCAGCGGGGTTTCCAGGTAGCGCACCACGTTGGGGGTAAGGCCGCGGGCTTCGAGCAGTTCCAGCGCACCGCGGGATTTCGAGCAGCGCGGGTTGTGATAAAGCGTCAGATCGGTCATGTGCGGGTCGCATCTTGCGTAAGGTGGCGGGTATTCTACCCGCGCAGCGACCTGTCCTTAAACCGTAAGAGGCGATAGGTCGCAGCCAACGTTCATTTTTGCGAAGGATTACCCCATGACAAGGCGACTGATCGGTGCATTGGCGATCATCACAACCCTGCTGCTCAGCGGCTGCGGTAACGATTACGGCGTTGACCAATATGGCAAGAAGGTGGCTTCCGAACGCTTGGACAAGCAGTGGCTGGTGGTCAACTACTGGGCCGAATGGTGTGGTCCGTGCCGCACGGAAATCCCCGAGCTCAATGCCTTGGCCGAGCAACTGAAGGCGCAGAACGTTGGCGTATTCGGGGTCAACTTCGACAACGTGCAGGGCGAAGAGCTGAAAGCCGCCAGCGACAAGCTGGGCATCAAGTTCACGGTGCTGGCGCAGAATCCGGAAGAGATCTTCGATATCCCGCGCAGCGAAGCGTTGCCGGTGACCTACATCATCGATGACAAGGGCAAGGTGCGTGAGACGTTGATGGGTGAGCAAACGGCGGAAGGCGTATTGGCAAAACTCAAGGCCTTGCGCGGGTAAAGCAGCCACTCAAAACAAATGTGGGAGCGAGCAAGCCCGCTCCCACATTTTGATCGTGAAAGGCTAGGGTTAGCCTTCTTCCAGCCACAGACGAATCGGCTTGCCTTCGGCCGGCCAGAACCGCGTCTGTTCGATCGGCGAGATGTCCCAGCGCTGCACCCCTTGCAGGGCCTGGAAGAAGCGGTGTTCCTGCTCCATCAAGGCCTCGGCGCAGAGTTTACGGGTGCTGCCGATCTGGCCGAAGCTGAGCTTTTCGCCGTCGACGGTGTAGGGCGCGAACCAGTGGTTGCAGCCGCCGTTGCCGTAGGCACGGCCATCGGCGCCGAGGGTGACGGTCAGGTGCGCGTAGTCCATCAGCGGCCGTTCACCAATCCATTCGACCACGTAGCTGTGATCCTGCTTGAGCTTGACTGCATCCCCGGCGCAGCCCGTCAGGGCCGCTCCGACGGCGGCGAGCAGAAGCAGGCCTTTCATTGCGCGGCCTTTTGGCATTTCGGGCAGCGGTGCTTGTCGCCCTCGCTGGCCCAGCCCAATTCGGCAATGCGTGCATTGGCGGCGGGTTGCAGCGGCGCTTTGGTCAGCTTGGTTTCCACCGCAAATTCGAACTCCAACACCGCATCGCAGCTGTCGCAGTTGACCTTCCAGGTGTGAATCTCCAACTCGCCGAATTTCGGCCCCTGGGCCATGGCGACCCACTGGCCCGCCGGGCGGATGGAGTAGCGCGCATCACCTTCGACGGTGAGGCGCATCGACAGGGTTTTACTGCCGCGCAGGGAGACGATCAACACGTCGCCATGCTTGATCGAACCACCGTTGCCGGTGACCTGGTAACGGCCCGGCACCAGGGCGCGGCATTCGATCAGGGTGTGTTGCGGGCTCAGCAAACTGAAGCGGAAATCGTGTTCGGCCATGGATCCTCCAAATAGGCGCGGCATCCTATCACGGGTGCTGGCTCATCATGAGCCTGGTATGTGACCGCTGATCATCCTTCGACAAGGTTCTGCGCCTGGCCGTCGGCCCAGGCCGCGATGTTGGCCAAGGTGGTGCCGGCGATGGCCGCCAGGGCTTCGCGGGTGAGAAACGCCTGGTGGGCGGTGATGATCACGTTGGGGAAGGTCAGCAGGCGCGCGAGGACGTCGTCCTGTAGGGGCAGGTCGGAGCGGTCTTCGAAGAACAGCTGGGCTTCTTCTTCATACACATCCAGCCCCAGGTAGCCGAGCTGACCGTCCTTGAGCGCTTCGATCAGCGCCGGGGTGTCCACCAGACCGCCGCGACCGGTGTTGATCAGCATCGCGCCTGGCTGCATCTGCGCCAGGGAACGGGCATTGATCAAGTGCTTGCTGTCGGCCGTCAGCGGGCAATGCAGGCTGATGATCTGCGCCTGGTCCAGCAGTTCGGGCAGGCTCACGTAGCGCGCGCCCAGGGCCTGCACTTGCGGGTTGGGGAAGGGGTCGTAGGCGAGTAACTGGCAACCGAAGCCGGCCATGATCTTGGCGAAGGTGGCACCGATCTGCCCGGTGCCGACCACGCCGACGGTCTTGCCCATCAGGTCGAAACCGGTGAGGCCGTGCAGGCTGAAATCACCGTCGCGGGTGCGGTTATAAGCGCGGTGCAGGCGACGGTTGAGGGCGAGGATCAGCGCGACCGCATGCTCGGCCACCGCATGGGGCGAATACGCCGGCACGCGCACGATGGTCAGGCCCAGGCGCGTGGCGGCGGCCAGGTCCACATGGTTGTAGCCCGCCGAACGCAGCGCGATCAACCGCGTGCCGCCCTTGGCCAGGTGCTCCAGGACCGGGGCGCTGAGGTCGTCGTTGATAAAGGCGCAGACCACGTCGTGATGCTCGGCGAGGGCCACGGTGTCGAGGTTGAGGCGGGCGGGCTGGAACTGCAGTTCCAGGCCGGGCGGCAGGGGTTCGCCGAGAAAACTGTCGCGGTCGTAGGTCTGGCTGCTGAAAAGAATGACGCGCATGGAAAAGCTCCCTGCAATTACAAATGAATGAGCAGGCTTTTGTGGTGAGCGGGCTTGCCCCGCGCGAGGCAAGCTCGCTCACCACAAAAGCCTGTTCCTGTAAAAAGTCAGGCGTTGACCCGCGCTTCACTGGCGAGTCGGGCAATGGCCATGTCCAGTTCGTCCAACGCATGCTGGGCCTTGGCGTCGTCCTGCTTGAGTAGGGTTTCGGCGCGGTGGCACGCAGCCCGCAACTGCGGTACGCCGCAGTAACGGGTGGCGCCGTGCAGGCGGTGCACGCGTTCGATCAGGGCGTTGTTGTCATTGGCGTCACGGGCAAGGGTGATGGCGAGTCGGTCGGCCTCCAGGGAGGCGAGCAACATGGCGAGCATGTCCGCCGCCAGATCAGCCTTGCCGGCGGCCAGGCGCAGGCCCTCTTCATGGTCCAGTACGGGCACTTGTACGCCGGGACCGAGGCCATCCGTTGCACGTTCCGGGCCTTGATTGCGCAGCGCCAGGCCGGTCCACTTCAACACGACCTGGGCCAGTTGCCGCTCGCTGATGGGTTTGGTCAGGTAATCGTCCATGCCGCTTTGCAGCAAGGCGCGTTTTTCGTTGGCCATGGCGTGGGCGGTGAGAGCGACCACCGGCAATGGCGTGCCGCTGCGCTCGCTTTCCCACTGGCGGATCGCTTCGGTGCTCTGGCGGCCGTCCATGCCGGGCATTTGCACGTCCATCAGCACGAGGTCGAAGGTGTCCTGTTTCACCGCGTCGATGGCGGCATACCCGCTTTCCACGGCGCGCACCCGTGCGCCCATGTCTTCCAGCAGGGTCTGTACCAGTAGCAAGTTCGCCGGGTTGTCGTCCACGCACAGCACACGCGGCGCGCGGCTGGACAACGGCTCGCCCGGTTCGCTGCGCGAAGGGCGCGGGCTGATCAGGTCGGACAGCGCGCGACGCAGCTTGCGTGTGCACGCCGGTTTGGCCTGCAATTGGCTGTTGGGATTGGGCACGGATTGGTTGAACAGCATCTGTTCGGTGGTCGGGCACAGCACCAGCACTTTGCAGCCCAAATGTTCGAGGTCCCATAGATGCTGGTTGAGGCGCTCGGGCGGAATGTCATTGGCGGTCACGCCGAGCACCGCAAGGTCAATGGCCTGCTCAGTCTGATGGGCGCTGGTAATGCCGTTGGTCAGGCTTTCCAGGCTATTGAACGGCGTGACTTCCAGGCCGCAGTCTTCCAGTTGATGTTGCAGCGCCTGGCGTGCCAATTCGTGGTTTTCCAGCACCGCCACGCGATGGCCCAGCAGCGGCGCGGAAGGCAGGTCTTCGACATCGTCACGGGTCTTGGGCAGGTTCAGGCTGATCCAGAATTCCGAGCCTTCGCCTGGCGTGCTGTCGACGCCGATTTCACCGCCCATCTGTTCGATCAGGCGCTTGGAAATCACCAGCCCCAACCCCGTGCCGCCGGGTTGGCGCGACAGCGAGTTGTCGGCCTGGCTGAAGGCCTGGAACAGCGCGCGCACGTCCTGGCTGGACAGGCCGATGCCGGTGTCCTGCACGCTGATGCGCAATTGCACGCTGTCTTCCTGCTCGTCCTCGATCATCGCCCGGGCGACAATGGTGCCTTCGCGGGTGAACTTGATCGCGTTGCTGATCAGGTTGGTAAGGATCTGCTTGAGGCGCAGCGGATCACCCACCAGCGCCAGTGGCGTGTCGCGGTACACCAGGCTCACCAGTTCCAGCTGTTTGGCATGGGCGGCGGGGGCGAGGATGGTCAGGGTGTCTTGCAGCAAGTCGCGCAGGTTGAACGGGATGCTGTCGAGCACCAGTTTGCCGGCCTCGATTTTCGAGAAGTCGAGGATCTCGTTGATGATGCCCAGCAGGTTGTCGGCGGACTTTTCGATGGTGCCCAAGTAGTCGAGCTGGCGCGGGGTCAGCTCGCTTTTTTGCAGCAAATGGGTAAAACCGAGAATGCCGTTGAGCGGCGTGCGGATTTCATGGCTCATGTTGGCCAGGAACTCCGACTTGATGCGGCTGGCCTCCAGGGCCTCCTTGCGCGCCAGGTCCAGCTCGATGTTCTGGATCTCGATGGTTTCCAGGTTCTGGCGCACGTCTTCGGTGGCTTGGTCGATGCTGTGTTGCAATTCTTCCTGGGCGTTCTGCAAGGTCTCGGCCATGCGGTTGATGCCCGAGGCGAGTTGGTCCAGTTCCTGGCTGCCCAAGGGCGGCAAACGGGTTTCCAGGTTGCCGTCCTTGAGTTGGGCCACGGCTTGCTTGATCTGGCCGATGGGCGAGTTGATGGTGCGGCTGATACGCAGTGCCAGCGCCGCGGTGCAGATCAGGCCGATGGCGATCAGCAACAAGCTGGCGAACAGGCTGCGGTAGCCACGCAGCAACATACCGTTGTGGGACAGTTCCACCTCGACCCAACCCAGCAGGCGGTCGGCTTCATCCGGGATCAGTTCGCCGGCGAGGTTGCGGTGACGGCCAAACACCGGCAGCAAATAGCGGGTGGCGTCATTGCCGGTGCGCTGCAATAAATGGGAGCTGTTACCGACCGGCGGCTGGTTGAGCATGGTCGGGCCGGCGTGGGCGAGGGGCGCGCGATCCGGGCTGAGGAAAGACACGGCACGCACGTCCGGCTGTTCCAGGGATTGAGTGGCGATGCGCTCGAGCAAATCGGTGTTGCGCGCACTGAGGGCGGGCGCGACCAGGGGCGCCAACTGTTCGGCGATCATTTCGCCGCGTTGCAGCAATTGGGTCTGCAGTTCCGAGAGCTGCATCCAGGTGAAATAACCGCCCAGCAACGAGGCCATCAGGCTGGTCGGTAATAAGGTCAGCAACAGTACGCGGCCTTTTATCCCCATTCTTGTCAGCACGCCACTCTCCTGCTACCACATTGATATCTACGGAATTGCGCGGGCATCCGGCCCGCGCCACCTGCGCAGTGTAGCCATTTGCGCGGCGAGGAATCTTGCAAATTAATGACATACGGCAATCTTGAAGGCATTTGGCGGCCAGTGGCGATTGCCTGCTGCGGGGTTATCTTGAATAATCAGTCATTGAGAATGACTTGCAGATACTAATGAATCCTGTAGCAACTGGCCTACCCAGTATCCTGACCATCGAAGATGACCCCGTGCTGGGCGCTTATGTCCATGAGCACCTGGGGCGCTGTGGTTTCCATGTCACCTGGTGCCAGAACGGCCAGCAAGGCCTGCAGATGGCGCGCGACCAGGTGTTCGACGTGGTGTTGATGGACATTCTGCTGCCAGGGCTGGACGGGTTGTCGATCCTGACCCATCTGCGCCAGAGCCATTCGATCCCGGTGATCCTGATGTCGGCACTGGGGGCTGAGGCCGATCGCATCAGCGGTTTTCGCCTGGGCGCCGATGACTACCTGCCCAAGCCGTTCAGCATGATCGAGCTGCGCGTGCGCATCGAGGCCATCCTGCGCCGTGTCGCCTTGGACAGACGCCCATTGCCGAGCCTGGCACCCGCAGGTGACGATACCCGCACCCTGCGCTTCGACGATGAACTGTGCGATGTCTGCCACCTGGAACATCGGGCTGGCCTGACCCGCAGTGAATATCGCCTGCTGGAAACTTTGCATCGCAACGCTGAAGAAGTCCTCAGCAAACCCTTCCTTTACCAGCAGGTGCTGCAACGTGGTTATGCGCCCCATGACCGCAGCCTCGACATGCATATCAGCCAGATCCGCCGCAAGCTCAAGGCCATCGGCTACACCGAGCGCGAAGTGCGCACGGTGTGGGGCAAGGGCTATGTGCTGAGCAGTGCTGATGACAGCCTTTAAACGGCCCTTTAAAGGCCTGCCGGGCAAGCACTCGTTATTCTGGAAGCTGGCCTGCCTGTTGATCGCCTTCTGTTTGCTGATGATCTGGCTCAGTTGGTCGTGGGGGCGCTACATGGAGCAGAAGAACGCCTACCTGTCCGATGAAGCGCGGATCACCTTGAGTGGTTACGCGTTGCGAGCGGAGCAGGCCTGGAACCGAGACGGCAATGCTGGCGTCGATGCGTGGCTGCAGGAGATGGGCGAGCGCGAAACCACCTGGATCGGCGTGATCGGCAATGACTTGCAATCGCTGAGCAGCTACCCGCTGACCGACAAGGAAAGCCAGCGCCTGACCTTTCTGCGTGGCCTGGACTGGCCGGTGAGCCGGCATGCCAAAGGTCTGCCGTGGCTGAAAATCCCGTTTCCGGTCGACCCCAACGCAGGCTCGCTGGTGATCGAGTTGCCGCAGCGCTTCATGCCGGGGCGCTACCAACTGTTCTGGCGGGTGGTGACCAATGGCGTGATCCCCGGCCTGTTTACCCTGTTGCTGTGCGTCGGCCTGTATCGGCTGCTGATCATGCCCCTCAATCAACTGCGTGAGCAGGCCAACGCCTGGCGTGCTGACCAGTTGAACACGCGGCTGTCCCACGACGCGACCAGTCGTCAGGATGAATTGGGTGAGCTGGGCCGCGCGTTCGACCACATGTCCGAGCGCTTGCAGGGCACCGTGGTATTGCAGCAGCAACTGCTGCGGGACATGTCCCATGAGCTGCGCACGCCGCTGAGCCGCCTGCGCGTGGCGTGTGACAGTGAGCAGGACCTGACGCAACTGCGCGAGCGGCTTGGCCGTGAGATCGATGCGATGCAACGCCTGGTGGAAGACAGCCTGCAACTGGCGTGGTTGGACACCGAGCGGGCGCCGCTGCCCCAGGAAGATATCCAGCTTCAAGCGCTGTGGGATATGTTGCGCGAAAACGCATGCTTCGAAAGCGATTGGCCCGCGTCGCGCCTGCCGTGTCTGCTCGGCCCGGAATGCTGGGTGCGCGGCAACCTGAATGCGTTGGCCCAGGCCTTGGAAAACATTCTGCGCAATGCCATTCGCCATTCACCCGTGGGCGGTGTGGTCAGCCTGGATGGGCGTCGCGAAGGTGACTATTGGCATGTATGGCTGGAGGACGAGGGCGGCGGGATCGATGACGGGGACCTGGAACGGATCTTCGCACCGTTCACCCGCCTGGACGGATCACGCCCCGGCGATGGTGGCTTCGGCCTGGGCTTGAGCATCGCGCGCAACGCCGTGCAGCGCCAGGACGGTAGCTTGTGGGCGCAAAACACCGGAAAAGGGCTGCGGGTGCATCTGCGTCTGCGGGCTTGCTAGGCGCGACGCTGTTTGCGTTTTTTCCATTGGTGGGCCACCCACCAGCGCCAATAGCCCATGGTCAGGCAATACGCGAGCGCACCCAGCACCAGCCCCAACACCACTGAACCCAGCAGGAACGGCTGCCATAACGTGCTCAATTGGCCGCTGATCCATTCCCAGGTCAGGTCATCCGGCAAGCTGCGCGGGGGCACATTCATCAACCAGGCGCCTGTCATGTAGGTGCAGATAAACACCACCGGCATGGTGATCGGGTTGGTCAGCCATACCAGGCTGACCGCGATGGGCATATTGCCGCGCACGGTGATCGCCAGGACGGCGGCCAGCAGCATCTGTAACGGAATGGGAATAAAAGCCGCGAACAAACCCACAGCCATTGCGCGCGCGACCGAGTGCCGGTTCAGGTGCCAGAGGTTCGGGTCATGCAGCAAGGTGCCAAGGAACTGTAATGACTTGTGTTCCCTGATACTGCTGGGGTCAGGCATGTATCGTTTGAATAAGCGCCGGGGCATAAGGGGTCCAGGTCAGTTCGAGGGGCAAGTATGCCCGCATTCTATAAACAGAAAATTCAGACTTTGTGACAAAACATCATAGGCCGTGCTGGGCATCCGGCTAAGACTGAGTGGATCACTTGAAAAGGATGATTCATGAGGACAGGGATGTGCGCGTTTGCGCTGGGGCTGCTGGCCTTGCGCTTTTTACCGGCATTGCCGACGACCGGTTGGCTGATCGCCTTGCTGGTGCTGGCCCTGATGCTGTTGCCGTTTCGCACGTATCCCTTGGCTTTTTTCCTGTTTGGGCTGAGTTGGGCGTGCATGAGCGCGCAGTGGGCGCTGGATGATCGCCTCAAGCCAGTACTGGACGGTCAGACGCGCTGGGTGGAAGGGCGGGTCAGCGGGCTTCCGCAACAGACGGACGAGGGCGTGCGCTTTGTACTGACCGACAGTCGGTCGCGTAATGCCCGGTTGCCCACGCACATCCGGGTGTCCTGGCGTGGCGGGCCGCCCGTGCGCAGCGGTGAACGCTGGCGCCTGGCCGTCACCCTCAAGCGGCCCGCCGGGTTGCTGAACTTCCACGGCTTTGATCAGGAGGCTTGGCTGCTGGCCCAGCGCATTGGCGCCACCGGTACGGTAAAGGATGGAGAGCGCCTGGCACCGGCTGCCAACGCCTGGCGCGACAGTGTGCGTCAGCGTTTGCTTGCGGTGGACGCCCAAGGCCGGGAGGCTGGCCTGATTGCCCTGGTGTTGGGCGATGGCTCTGGATTGGCGGCTGCTGATTGGCAGGTGCTGCAGGATACAGGGACTGTGCATTTGCTGGTCATCTCCGGCCAGCATATCGGCCTGCTGGCGGGGTTGATTTACGGTTTGATCGCTGGCTTGGCGCGCTATGGATGCTGGCCTCGAACCTGGCCATGGCTGCCCTGGGCTTGTGGGCTGGCGTTCACTACGGCGCTGGGTTACGGCTTGCTGGCTGGATTTGGCGTGCCGGTGCAGCGCGCCTGCGTGATGGTTGGGCTGGTGTTGTTGTGGCGATTGCGCTTGCGTCACCTGGGGCTGTGGTGGCCTTTGTTGCTGGCGCTCAATGGGGTGCTGATCCTGGAGCCGTTGGCCAGCTTGCAGCCGGGGTTCTGGCTGTCCTTTGCGGCGGTTGCGGTGCTGATCCTGGCGTTTGGTGGCCGTCTGGGACCCTGGAGCCTGTGGCAGGTGTGGACTCGGCCGCAGTGGTTGATTGCCATCGGGTTGTTTCCGGCCTTGCTGGTGTTGGGGCTGCCCATTAGCCTGAGTGCGCCGTTTGCCAACCTGGTGGCGGTGCCATGGATCAGCCTGGTGGTGTTGCCGCTGGCCTTGTTGGGCACTGCATTGCTGGCGTTGCCGTTTGTAGGGGAAGGTCTGCTGTGGCTGGCGGGCGGGGCACTGGGTGCCTTGTTCAACGGCTTGGCGTGGCTCGCCGGACAGATGCCGGCCTGGATTCCGGCCGATGTACCGCTGGGGTATTGGTTGGTAAGTCTGCTGGGCGCAGTGCTGCTCCTGCTGCCCAAGGGCGTGCCGTTTCGTGTGTTGGGTTGGCCGATGTTTCTGCTGGCGGTGTTTCCCCCACGAGCGCTGGTGCCCGACGGACAGGTGGAGGTGACGCAGCTTGATGTCGGCCAGGGGCAATCGTTGATTTTGCGCACCCGTCATCACACGTTGCTCTACGACGCCGGCCCGCGTTCCGGCACATTCGACTTGGGTGCGCGCGTGGTACTGCCGTCTTTGCGAAAGCTCGGGGTAGGAGAGCTGGATATGCTGCTGCTCAGCCACGCCGATGCCGATCACGCCGGGGGTGCAGCGGCGATTGCCAATGGCATGCCGATCAAGCGTGTGGTGGGCGGAGAAATTGAAGGTCTGCCCCCATCGCTCGCCACCCAGCCTTGCACCAGCGGCGAGCGCTGGATCTGGGACGGTGTGACCTTCGAACTCTGGCAGTGGCCGGACGCCATAAGTGGCAACGCGAAGTCCTGCGTCTTGCAGGTGCAGGCCAATGGCGAGCGCCTGCTGCTGACCGGTGATATTGGCCGTGCGGCGGAACAGGCCATGCTTGCGTCACCGCTGGCGGTGCCCACCGATTGGCTGCAAGCGCCGCACCATGGCAGTCGCAGTTCTTCGTCCTGGCCCTTTGTGGAACGGCTTGCTCCGCGATCCGTGCTGATCTCGCGAGGGCGCAACAATGCGTTCGGCCATCCCCATCCACAGGTGATGGAACGCTACCAGCGGTTGGGCAGCCAGGTATATGACAGCGCCGAGCAGGGCGCTGTACGTCTGCAGTTGGGTGCTTTTACGCCCCCGATAGTTGCGCGCAGTCAACGCCGGTTCTGGCGCGAGCGGTTACCCTAGCCGCGGCCGATGGGGTCTGTGGTCGACGCACCTATATGGTAAAGTGGCGCACTTTTTCGAGGGGATATTCACTGTGTGGGAATTGGTCAAATCCGGCGGCTGGATGATGTTGCCGATCATCATGAGTTCTATCGCCGCACTCGGCATCGTCGCCGAACGCCTGTGGACCCTTCGCGCCAGCCGCGTGACCCCCGAGCATTTGCTGGGGCAGGTCTGGTCCTGGATCAAGAACAAACAGCTCGATAAGGAAAAACTCAAGGAGCTGCGCGCCAATTCCCCGTTGGGTGAGATCCTCGCTGCCGGGCTGGCCAATTCCAAGCACGGTCGCGAGATTATGAAAGAGTGCATCGAGGAAGCCGCCGCCCGCGTCATCCATGAACTGGAACGCTACATCAACGCCCTCGGCACCATCGCCGCCATGGCGCCGTTGCTCGGCTTGCTCGGTACGGTGTTGGGCATGATCGATATCTTCAGCTCGTTCATGGGCTCCGGCATGACCACCAACGCGGCCGTACTGGCCGGTGGTATCTCCAAGGCGCTGATCACCACGGCCGCAGGCCTGATGGTGGGTATCCCCTCGGTGTTCTTCCACCGCTTCCTGCAACGCCGTATCGATGAGCTTGTGGTGGGCATGGAGCAGGAAGCCATCAAACTGGTGGAAGTGGTGCAGGGCGACCGTGACGTGGACCTGGTTGGGGGCAAAGCGTGAAATTTCGCCGCAAGCAACGGGAAAACGTCGATATCAACCTCGCGTCGCTGATCGATGTGGTGTTTATCCTGCTGCTGTTTTTTGTCGTCACCACCACCTTCACCCGGCAGACCGAACTGCGCGTCGACCTGCCGGAGGCCGTGAGCGGTTCGCCGGCCGAGGACCAGCAAGTCAAGCAATTGGACATCGCCATCAGCGCCGACGGGGTGTTTTCGGTGAATAACCAGTTACTCGAGAAAAACGACCTGGCCAGCCTGATGGATGCCTTGCAGAAAGAGTCCGGCGGCGACACTAAGCTGCCGCTGTCGATCAGTGCTGATGGCAAGACCCAGCACCAGGCCGTGATCACCGCAATGGACGCCGCCGGCAAACTCGGTTTCAGCCATTTGCGCATGACCACTGTCGAGGCGGCGGGCCAACCCTGATGGCCCTGTCTGATCGTTTGCTCAAGGCCTGGTACGAGGGCCATCCGGCGCTTGCGCTGTTGCGGCCGCTGGAGTCCTTGTATCGCCGGGTGGTGCAGCGCAAGCGTGCACGCTTCCTGGCGGGTGAGGGCGAGATCTATCAATCGCCGGTGCCGGTGGTGGTGGTCGGTAATATCACCGTGGGTGGCACCGGCAAGACGCCGTTGATCCTGTGGCTGATCGAACACTGCCGACGCAGCGGCTTGCGCGTAGGTGTGGTCAGTCGAGGGTATGGCGCCAAGCCGCCGCAGTTGCCATGGCGGGTCGAAGGCAGCCAGAGCGCCGAAGTGGCGGGTGATGAGCCCTTGTTGATCGTGCAGCGCTGCGGCGTGCCGTTGATGATTGACCCCGATCGCAGCCGTGCGGTCCAGGCGCTGCTGGCCAGCGAAACCCTGGACCTGATCCTCTCCGACGACGGTCTCCAGCACTACCGCCTGGCCCGTGACCTTGAACTGGTGCTGATCGACGCTGCCCGGGGCCTGGGCAACCGCCGTTGCCTGCCGGCGGGACCGTTGCGTGAGCCTGTTGAACGTCTGCAGAGCGTCGATGCGCTGTTGTACAACGGCGCCGCCAGTGATCGAGACGATGGTTTCGCCTTTCGCTTGCAGCCCACCGCACTGGTCAACCTGCTGACCGGCGAGCGGCAGCCGGTGGATCATTTTCCAGCAGGTCAGCAGGTGCATGCGGTTGCCGGCATCGGCAACCCGCAACGTTTCTTCAATACCCTTGAAACGCTACACTGGCAGCCGATACCCCATGGGTTTGCCGACCACGCGACTTACAGCGCCGAAGTCCTGAATTTTACGCCGTCATTGCCGCTGGTCATGACCGAGAAGGACGCGGTGAAGTGCCGCGCCTTTGCCCAGCCCGACTGGTGGTACCTTGCGGTGGATGCACTGCCGTCGCCGGCGTTCGTCGCCTGGTTCGACACGCAGCTGATGCGTCTGTTGCCTGCCCGCCTTTTGCCTTAAACCGCTGCTTTCCAGGAAACACTCATGGACACCAAATTGCTCGATATCCTCGCTTGCCCGATCTGCAAAGGCCCGCTCAAGCTCAGCGCCGACAAAACCGAGCTGATCAGCAAAGGCGCCGGCCTGGCTTACCCGATCCGTGATGGCATCCCGGTGATGCTGGAAAGCGAAGCTCGCACCCTGACCACCGATGAGCGCCTGGATAAATGACCACCGCCTTTACCGTTGTCATTCCTTCCCGCTACGCCTCGACCCGCCTGCCGGGCAAGCCGCTGCAACTGATCGGCAGCAAGCCGATGATCCAGCTGGTGTGGGAACAGGCCTGCAAGAGCAGCGCCGAGCGCGTGGTGGTGGCCACCGACGACCCGCGCATCATCGAAGCCTGCAAGGGCTTCGGTGCCGAGGCGGTGCTGACCCGCGAAGACCATAACTCTGGCACCGACCGCCTGGCCGAAGTCGCCACCCAGCTTGGCCTGGCGCCTGACGCCATCGTGGTCAACGTGCAAGGCGACGAACCCCTGATCCCGCCCAGTGTGATCGACCAGGTGGCCGCCAACCTGGCCGCCCATGGCGAAGCACGCATGGCGACCCTGGCCGAGCCGATTGAAGACATCGAGACCCTGTTCAATCCGAACGTGGTAAAGGTAGTCAGTGACATCAACGGCCTGGCGCTGACGTTCAGCCGTTCGACCTTGCCTTGGGCGCGCGACGCCTTCGCCAAGCAGCCTGACGTGTTGCCGGAGGGCGTGCCTTACCGTCGCCATATCGGCATTTACGCCTACCGCGCCGGTTTCCTGCATGACTTCGTCAGTTGGGGCCCATGCTGGCTGGAAAATACCGAGTCCCTGGAGCAACTGCGGGCCCTGTGGCATGGCGTGCGCATCCACGTGGGCGATGCGCTGGAAGCACCGCCGGCCGGTGTTGACACTCCGGAAGACCTTGAGCGCGTCCGTCGCCTGCTGGGGGCCTGATGGAGGTTCTGTTTGTCTGCTTGGGCAATATCTGCCGCTCGCCCACCGCAGAAGGCGTGCTGCGCCATAAATTGCGCGAAGCGGGGCTGGCGGGGCAGGTCGAGGTCGCGTCCGCCGGGACGGGTGAATGGCATGTCGGCAACCCGCCGGACCAGCGCAGCCAGCGTGCGGCGTTGGTGCGCGGCTACGATTTGTCGGCCCAGCGTGCCCAGCAGGTTTCTCGCGCCGACTTTGCGCGCTATGACCTGATCCTGGCCATGGATCACAGCAATCTGCGCAACCTCAAGGCCCTGCAGCCGGGCCAGGGCAAGGCTGAGCTGGACCTTTTCCTGCGCCGTTACGACGCCGAAGTGGACGAAGTGCCGGACCCGTATTACGAAGGCGAACAAGGCTTTGAACGGGTCCTGGACCTGATTGAACGTGCCTGTGATTTATTGGTGATCGAATTGAAGGGGCGGTTATGACCTTGCAGGTGCTTGCGCAGGTGTCGCTCAAGCCATTCAACAGCTTTGGCATTGACGTGCGTGCCCAGCTGTTCGCCGAGGCCCGCAGCGACGATGATGTCCGTGAGGCCTTGGCCTATTCGGCGGCACACGCGGTGCCGCTGCTGGTGATCGGCGGCGGTAGCAACTTGCTGTTGACCCAGGACATTCCGGCGCTGGTGCTGCGCATGGCCAGCCAGGGCATCCGTGTGTTGCACGACGACGGCACGCAGGTGGTGGTCGAGGCCGAAGCCGGCGAGGCCTGGCATCCGTTCGTGCTATGGACCCTGGAACAAGGCTTCTGCGGCTTGGAAAACCTCAGCCTCATCCCCGGCACCGTTGGCGCCGCGCCCATGCAGAATATCGGCGCCTACGGTGTCGAGATCAAGGATGTATTCGCCGGCCTGACCGCTCTGGATCGTCACACCGGCGAGTTGCGCGATTTCAGCCTGGAAGAATGCAACTTTGCCTACCGCGACAGTCTGTTCAAACACGAGACCGCGCGCTGGCTGATCTTGCGGGTGCGCTTTGCCCTGAGCCGCGCCAGCCGCCTGAAACTCGACTACGGTCCGGTGCAGCAGCGCCTGGCGGGGCAGGGGATCACCGAGGCAACACCGAGTGACGTCAGCCGCGCGATCTGCAGCATCCGCCGGGAAAAACTGCCCGATCCGGCCGAGCTGGGCAATGCGGGCAGCTTCTTCAAGAACCCGCTGGTGTCCCAGGTGCTGGCGGCTGAGCTGCAGGCGCGCTATCCGGACCTGGTGGCGTACCCGCAGGCCGATGGGCAGATGAAGCTTGCGGCCGGCTGGCTGATCGACAAGGCAGGCTGGAAGGGTTTCCGTGACGGCGATGCCGGCGTGCACAAGTTGCAGGCGCTGGTGTTGGTCAACTATGGCGATGCCACAGGGCACGATATTGCGAACTTGGCCCAGCGTATCCAGCGCGACATTGCAGAGCGTTTCAAGGTCGATCTGGAAATGGAGCCCAACCAGTATTAAGCCCCTTCAAACAAAAATGCCCCGCATCTTTCGATGCGGGGCATTTTTTATTGTGCTGACAATCAGTCGTCGCGGCTCATGATGCCGAAGATCTGCAACAAGCTGATGAACAGGTTGTAGATCGACACATACAGGCTGATGGTCGCCATGATGTAGTTACGTTCACCACCGTGGATGATCGCGCTGGTCTGGAACAGGATGCACACCGAGGAGAACAGCACAAAACCTGCGCTGATCGCCAATTGCAGGCCGCTGATCTGGAAGAACATGCTCGCAACCACAGCCGCCAGCAACACGAAGAAACCAGCGGTAATGAAACCACCCAGGAAGCTCATGTCCTTGCGGGTGATCAGCACGTAGGCCGACAGGCCACCAAACACCAGTGCGGTCATGGCAAACGCCGAGCTGACCACTTCCGCGCCGCCGGCCATGCCGAGGTAACGGTTGAGGATCGGGCCGAGGATAAAGCCCATGAAACCGGTCAAGGCAAACGCCGACACCAGGCCCCAGGCCGAGTCACGCAGCTTGTTGGTCAGGAAGAACAGGCCATAGAAGCCGATCAGCACGACAAAGATATTCGGGTAGCCGACGCGCATCTGCTGGGCCACGAACGCCATCACGCCGCTGAATGCGAGGGTAAGGGCGAGCAGGCCATAGGTGTTGCGCAACACGCGGCTGACTTCAAGCTGCTCAGCCTGCGCGTTACCATTCACTGCGTAATTCTGTTCGCGCATGGCGACACTCCTTCGGTTTTGAAACGTTCAGTCGCAAAGATCATAACAGACGCTCTGTAACAAGCGATGGCAAGAGTTTGACAGTGTGTTTCATTCGGGTATTATGGCGCCCGCTGAGACGGGATGGGCTACTATAATCCTGTGATGCACAAGGGAAATTGGCAGAGTGGTTGAATGCACCGGTCTTGAAAACCGGCGGACGTTAATAGCGTCTCCAGGGTTCGAATCCCTGGTTTCCCGCCAAGATTCAAACGAAAGCCCCGCACTAGCGGGGCTTTTGTGTTTCTGGGGTTTGACGATGCTTTCAGTTAAACACCTAATCGTTTCCGCATCATTTCAGGCAGTTTCCGCAACTCGATGTCAGCGGGTCGGTTTCACGATCTCCCCGACACGCCTGTAAACCGTCTCGGTTATGCGTTTGTCGGTGTGCCCCAGCAGTCGGCTGGCATCACCCAGGTCCAGGATTTCGCTGGCCGCTTTCGGACGGATGTCACGGAACTGGAACTGCCGAATACTCGCGGCCAACACCCCATCAGCTGCGCCCCTGGCGATGACGATTGCCTTGTCGCGCGCATCGTCAAAACGCAGTCGCAGCATGTGCTTGGTCACTTGCCTCCCGTCCTCCGTGACGATCAGATAAGGGTTTCGAACCCCCCGCGCGCGTCTCTGCGCAATCAGGCGCTCAACCAGCATGCCCAAATCATTCAGCGCACCGGCGGCCGTCAGGCGGATCCGCAGCTTCTTGGACGTCTTGCCTTGGGATACCTGCAGGAATTCGTTAACCGCGTCGGCCTCCCGCATTGACAGCGTGTCAGCCGGGCGCTGGGCAGTCAGGTATGCCAGATCCATTGCATCGCGCAGCTCTGAGGCTGCCACCGCGTATACAGCGCTCCAGATTTCCTCGCTGGCGTAGAAATCGCGCGGCGCCTCTTTGTTCTTACGCACACCGGCGGCGGGGTTGGCCTCAGTCAGTCCCCACTCGCGTGCGATGTTGTAGATGTGTGACAACAGGGAGATCTCCCGGTTGGCTCGAACCTTGGCGGTGCGACTGTCGCGGTACTGCGCAATAATCTGCGGCGTAACCGCATCGATAGGCGCGTCACTGAACAGATTGCGCAGCTGTTTCAGGCTCAGCCGGTTATCGCTTTGTGTCTTGGGCGCCTTGCCTGGGATGATCTCCCGCTCGTATCGGTCGAACACCTGGCCCAGGAGAGCGTTCTTTTTCGGAACCGGCTTGCAATCGAGCTTTGCCCATTCAGCCTTGGCGATATCCAAGTCACCCCCGAGCGGAATTTCCACCCGCTTCCCGTCTTCATTCCTCCCGTCGTAGTAATACCCAACCCACTCTTTGCCGCCTTTCAGCGTGCGCACGCGCCGAATCATTCGCGGCGGCAGGTCCCTGTTTGCCGCCTTTTTTGCTCGCATCGATTTATCCTACTTTTGACAGATCCAGTGACCAGGCTTCGGCCGCGACATTCTCTGCTGATGGTTTTACGCCTGCCAGTTTCATGCGGGCGTAGACGCGGCCTACTACAGGTCGGCGCGCGCGGGTCAGCACATACTTCCAGCCGTTTCGATTGAGCCAGGCGATCTGGCCTGACGGGATCATGTAACCGGTGATTGCCGCGATCTCTTCCTCGGCAAGGGTTTCGCTTTGAATTTCCATAGTGGTGTCCTTGCCGCGCTGGGCGGCAGAAAGTGGCCCACCGCTTTGCGGCAGGCACTTGTGCTTTAATGAGAAAAAATTCTTACAGGTGGCGCGAAATGGATAAGGCGTTTAGAAACCCTTTGTTTTTGACTGGGATCCCGTTGGTAATCTGCGGCATTGCGATGACTGCGACAGCCCTGTGGATTACCGGTTTAGTTTTGATGGTTTGTGGCTTGGCGAAGAGCAAGAAACAGCCTTGATGCTCACCGGCAGGCATGTAGGGGGATTGGGTTACAGCGCCATTTCGGCCTGGGCTTCTCGCTGCCAGATCGGGGAACTGTTGTGGGGCTCGATGCGGTCCGCGATGACGTTGGCGCGCTGGCCGGCAGTTGGTGGGGCGTACATGCCGAACCGGCTGATACTCCCGCCGTTCACCGCGGCGTTCGTGCTGTCGGCTGATGCGAATGGCAGACTTTGAAATATTGCAGGGTCTAGCATCCGAAGGCCGTGGAGGCGACATGCTGGTCGGCCTTGGTCGTCATCCAGCTTTCCGCCTTTCTTCCAGACAGAAAATGCACCGTTGTCGAACACGAACGACTGGCACACATCGGCCACGATGCCCATGTCGTCCTGGCGCGGGAAAGGCACCAGGGCATGCCGGCCGGCAAGGAACCGGGCGCCGTCCTGGCGGGTGCCTCCGACTGGCGTGCCGTGGTACGCAATCATCCTCTAAGCCTCACTGTTTGAATTTCAACGCCCTGGTGCGTGGCGATGATGGTCTGATCGCCGCCCAGGGATTCAGCCAGGCGGTCGGCGATCTGTTCGTGCCAACCCTTTTTGATCAGGGCTGTCGACGCGCGGATGTGCTCGACGTGGATCATGACCGTCGACTTCAGCTCTAGCCGGTAAATGATCGTCTCGCCATCGGAAGGGCAGACGGCTGCGAAGGTGTGTCGATAGATGTTCATGGCCTTGGCCCCTTGTAGATGAACACGTAGGCGAACCAGAGGGTGGCGATCATGGCATCACCCGCTTGATTTGCGCTTCGACCCATTCGCGCATCCTGGTCCAGCGCTCTTCCGGCGTTTCAGGCCGCCATCCGGTGGTGCCATCCGCCCTGAGCCCGTAAACGCCTGGGTGTTCGTCGTTCTCCCACACGATTTCCCGGACCATGGCTTCGGCCAGACCAAACTTGTTCGCGACGGCCTGCGAGTCATCTGGATCAATCACCGACATGTCCAGGCTGCGCGCATTGCCAACAACCCCAAGCGTGCAGAATTCGCCTTCCGCCTGAAGCTCTTCGGTCACCAGGCGCTTAACAGGCATTACGTCCATCGCTTCTGCCAATTCTTTCAGGAAGGCCTGGCCGCGCTTGCCCCGCAGCGCTGAGTTCACGGCGCCTCTCCAGCAGACCAAAGCCCAGGTGTTTTCGCCGTCATCGCAATATCCGCTGCGGCTCATGGCGTCACCGCCTGTCGCACCCACACGCAGATAGGGCCATCGTCAGTGTCGTGGATCGAAAAGATGAACCAGCCGGCACCAGCAGGTTGTGTTGGTGCCCAGGCCGAACAGTCGGCGATACCGCTGGCAAACCAGGCCGCCTGCAACTGATCCGGGGCGTCGTCCTCGAAATTCCGCTCACGAACCTCCAGCCCCCGATCTGTGAACCAGGCGTATGGAATCAGCTCATCATCAGTCGATGGCCAAGCTGGGTGGGTCCAGCAACCGGTGGAGTCACGTTCAACCGGCAGTGGCCGTATCAAGACAGTTTCTTCGGGCATGACTTCGTCCTTGCCGCTATAGCGGCTGACTTTGAAGGGGGAGGGGGGCGAAAGAGTGAGGCGCTAATTCCAGCGAACGTTGAGTTCTGAAATTTGTTCGTGCAGCTGCTCTATGAGTTCAAACCAAGAATCGAAACCATTTGATTCGTTCTGGACCAGGAACAGGTAATAACCTCCGGTTTCACCTGCGCGGTCATCCCGAACTTCTATCGCCCAACCGGCGTATTCGCCAGTCAAAACTGTTCCAGTACGAATGATCAGCATGGGTTGGTCGGAATCCAGTGAATGTCTTAAATGGCAGCTGTACTTTTTACATCAGCTTGGAAAATGTTGGTACTGCGGCATTCTCCCTCGTTACCAGTTCATGGGCATTCACAACCGTCATGCCGAGGCGTTCGGCGATCAGGACTTCCAGGCGGGCGCCTTGCGACTTCTCCCAGTCGGGTAGCAGGGCGATCACACCGCAGAGGCCCAGGCGGGTCAGGTCGTAGGCCATGTAGTCTGCCCACTGGGCACCCTCGACGATGCCGTGGTCTGCGGGGTTCTCGACTTCGTAGCCTTGGGCGCGCAACTGATCGGCCACGGCGTTGAAGGCCGGGTAGTTGAAGTCGTCGAAGCCAGTCATCGGACCCGCCACGTACACACGGTTGGCGCGGGCAGCTTGGAGCGTGACACCGGGCAGCACGAAGGCCTTGATGCGATCTACCGCCCGATCAATCGGCGCCTGGATGAACGACGGCAACGGCTCGTTCGCTGGTGGCGTTGTTCGAGTCACGGCGGCGATCATTCCGACCAGTGAGTCAGTTACTACGCTGCGAATGTCTGGCTTGCGGTTTTCTGTAGGCATGAGGAGTACCTGCCTGGCCATGCCCGGGCGGTGGAGTAGATTGATTTGAACTGCTGATTCCACCAGATGCCGAAACAGCTACCACCCAGAGGACATAACGATGACTGAAGAAAAGAAGAACGAGACGGAGCAAGAAACCCCGGCGCATTCCACCGAAGAAGAGCGGGAGCGCCTGAAGGACTTCAACAAAGACGGCATACCGCCTGGCGCTTGCTGACCAGCTCGCCAACTGATGCAATAGCCGCCGGCCACCCAGCGAAACGCGGTGACGGTCTTGCTCTTGCCGATTGCCGGTCCATGCCGGGTCTGTGAAGGGGAGGAGGGCGGTCAGGCGATTACGGATAGCGCAATGGCGTCCTCGCCGCCGCGCGCGATGCCTGCGTGCAGTTCAACTTTGCTGCCAGCGAGCATCCCGGCGATTTGAGCATTCAAATCCAACTCTACGGCTTTGCTTTTCCTGGATTCCCCGATCTCTTTGGTAGCGAGATATTCGCTGATCAGTGCCTTGTCCTGCGCCTGAATTGCGACTAAGTCTTGGCCGGTGGCGGGGCTCCCGAGCGGATCATCTTCGCCTTGAGGCACAAGCGCTTTCAGCTTCGCTTGAACCTCCCAGACCCACGCCAGTGCAAAGTGATCGCCGGCAGTTTCTGCCGAATACTGGCTGCGATGAACTCCAGACCTGACGCCCGAGCAGTACTCCTTGCGCGCCTGTGTAAGCTTGGTGTGCAGTGCCTCATACGCGTACAGGGCGATGTTCTGGGCGGGAGAAACGCCGACGAATGTCGCGCACTCAATGATTTGGGCTTTTGCGGAGCACCACGTCCGGCGCCGCAGAGTTGTGCAGCTGAATGCTTCTGCTACAGCGATGCTCAGCTGCCGATCCCACGCTGGTCGACGTTTGGCGCGGAACAAGGCCGACTCAACCTCACCTACGTCGCTCAACTTCACATCCATTTCAGTCAGCCGATATTCGCGCATCAATGCCTGCGCCTGCCGAAGTGCCGTTGCAGCTTCGTTCTCGTTGGCGCTCTGGGCTAGTGCCAGGCAGTGCTTGATTTTGCGGATCGCGCGCTCAAGCTTCTTTTCGTCGATCTGTTGTGCGGACATAGGGGATGCCTCATTTGATAGCTTTATGCGATCATTTTGAAAAAATGAAATGGAGGTCACGTGAACAAGAAGCCAAACAAACTTTCAACTACGCTCACGAGTTTTTGGTTCTATTCGAGCGCGAGCATTCTGGTGTCGCTGGCGATAGCGATTTTTTTTTATCGTTTGAAATTTAGTGGCGGGTTGTCAGATAACTCCACTGACTGGTCAAACTTCGGGAGTTATATGGGAGGTGTTTTCGGGCCTCTAGTGTCTTTCGTGACATTGCTCGCTGTGCTTAAGACGGTTTATATGCAGCGAGAATTGCTAGACACCCAGAAGCAAGAGTTTATAGCGCTGAATAGCCAACAGGTTTCATCGCTCGAACGACAAGATGCACAGTTGAAAATTTCGATAGAAGAATCTCAGAGATCTTCAGTCCAAGACTACCTATCAAATCAATTTAAGCTGATTGATGTGTTGATCGCGAACCAACAACGGCAAGCAGAGGCGATGTCTGAGGCGGCGCTAAAAATCTTCGAACTCGATCATGGCTCTTTGGCGCAGAGGCTAAAGGCGGCCGAACCCGCACTTGCAGATAAAGATAAAGCGCTAGGGAATGTTAAAAGCCTTATTGGTTTATCTGTGGAGCTCTCAGTCTCAGAGTTTACGAGTGCTCAGGAGATCCTTGCTCTAGTTGGGCCTCGTTTATTAAAAATTCTTGATTTAAATGTTGAGGTTGAAAAAGGGAGCCAAACACTTGAGTAGGTGCGGCGCCAAATTACTATGTAGGGCGTTGCTAGATGGGGAATAGTGTTACTCGCAAAGCCCGTAGGCTGAGGAGCAGATGTTCTGGCTGTCGGTGCGGGCGATGAGGTCGACCATGTCGAATTGGCGGCCGCCCCGCGCGGTGTTGCTCCAGTCGACGATCCTGTCAATTCCGTGCGTGACGGCGCTCACCTTGTCATCTGACCGTACGGTGGGGTCAGTGACGGTGGCGAAGAACGTGGCGGCCCCGAGCTTGCTGGCGATGCTCACCAGTCGCTCCCACTCGCGCACCCGGTCAACTTCCTCTGGCCACCGGGACGCGATCTGCCGGAGCTCGTCTTTCGCACACATGATGCAGGGCATGCAGCCAACGCGATTGCAGCCCTGCAGGTACAAGGGATTGGGTTTGATGCCGGCGGCCCGGTGAGCCTCGAAGACGGAGTCAACTGTCCACTTCAAGATGGGCCGGTAATTGAACAGGCCGCCTCCAACCTCCTCGCACTCAGGCAGGTATTTTCTGCTCAGCGACTCGTCGGCCCGCACGCCCTGCCAGGACAGCAGCATGTTTTGTCCGTCCATGAGCGGTAGGTATACCTGCTCGATGATTGGATTGCGCTTGAGTTCGTCGGTGCAGAAGCGTGCTTTGGTGCTGGGGAATCGGCCTTTCCACAGGCAAAGGTCCAGGAACGGGTTGCCAGTCGGGTGAAGGACTTCCAGGGCGCCAAGCACCACCGATTCCGCTACACCTTTTTCGCGCCACTTGGTCTCGATGAACTTGCGCTTGCCGGCGATCTGCCGGGAGAAGTCTGCCTTCACCCACCGGATGGGAACACCAGTGGCTTCAGCCAGATAGTGGATGTAGTCGTAAGTCTCTGGATGCTCATGCCCGGTGTCGGCGACGACAGCGCTGAGGTTCGACACCTCCAGCTCGCGGGCGACCAGCAGAGTTGCCGTGCTGTCTTTACCGCCGCTCATGCTGACGATGTTGTGAGTAGGCATAGGGGATCCTCGCCGGCTGGCGTGATTCGTTTATGGGGGGGGGTGTTCAGGCTGTTCGTGATCTGTGGTGCGCAAACTCGCCTTGATGCTGGTTGGCTGCTGATAGGTATGCGGCATGAGCCTGCTCGGGCGTATGGAAGTAACCCAGGCATGTCTGCTTGCCATTGATACAGAGTTGAGCCTTCCACTTGTGATCAGTCTTGCTGTAGCACACGCCTTTCAGGCCTGACGCACCACGACCAGGCACATTTGCGTTGTTCTGCGCTCTGGTGGCGGCCCTCAGGTTTGTCTGTCGGTTGTTACTCCGGTCTCCGTCTCGATGGTCAATTGGGCCTTCCGGCCATGACCCCGTGATCAACATCCATGCAACCCGGTGCGCGCCGTAGGTTTGTCCGTGGAGCTTCAGGTAGACATAGCCATCGGGCTTTATTGATCCAGCCGCTTCGCCTGCCTTGCGACGGCAGTGATCTACCCTCCAGGTGAACAAGCCGGTCTCTGGGGCGTAGGCGATCTTTTCTTTGAGCAGCCGCGTGCGCTGCTCTGAGTACATATCCGGCATGTCGTCACCGAGTTGGGTAGTGGATCTCTGGTTTGATATGGGGTACTACGGGTGACCGGCATAGTGACGGCACGAAAAAGGATTTCTAAGATGGATACGTTGGGAATTGTCAAAGTTTTGTTTGGTTCAGCCGCCGCAATATTTGGGCTTGCTTCCTGTGTATTGTGGCGCGCTTCCACCAAAGCAGAAGTTTTGTTTAGTGATGCCCCCCTCGGCAATACGGCGCTTACCTACCATGTTGATGGCCGCGAGATAGAGCTGGTTTCCAGCATGATGAAGCAAAGTAGAATCAGTGCGCGGGCAGCGAGTTGTGCTGCAATTGCGGCTCTGATGCAGGTTGCCCTGACCGTAATTCAGATTTCGGAGCTTTAGATACTCGACGCCCTGTTGAGCGCAACAACGTACTGCTATTCATGCGCGCCGAACTTTGAAGTGCAGCATCGCCTTGATGCTGTGGCAGTAATCCTGAAGCCGCTCATAGGCCTTGTATCTGGCCTGGCTTCGGGTTGCTGCCCACACCCGAACCAGATCTTCCCGAGCTTCCTTGTCCCAGCTCAAATCATCCCAGTCATGGTTGAACGGAAGGACCAGCCACTCTTTGAGCGGTAGGGTCGCGGCCATTTCGCCGTACTGAATTTCGTGGGTCGGGTGGTAGTTTCCGATGCGCTTCTTCGGGTCATCATCCAGCACCACGCCGATGTAGTGGCCGCGATCTGCCAGGATGACACCGGGCTTCCCGTAGGCAATGACGCGGCGGCCGATTTCGGCCGGCACCTGATAGTGCTGCCGGACGTACGCGCAGTTGTGGGTCATGGATTATCTCCAGTCAGGCGCCGCCCTCCGGTTACCGGTGGTGGCATTTTGGTTTGTGTTGGGGTATTACGGGTGACCGGCATGGAGCCGGATCAAGGAGAAGAAGTGTCGATGCTGCCTATGTTTACTACTGAATATCGTGGTTACGAATTCACGATCGACTTCACCCAGCACCAGAATGGAATCACCGCACGACTCAAAGTCGGCGATTTGCCTTGGCGCAATGACAGCGATCATTCATGGCCGACTTATGAGGAAGCCAAATCAGCCAAGACCGCTGAAGCAAGGAAAGTCATTGATGGCTGGGTGAAATAATCTCATCGCCTGGGTCTTTCTGGATGGCGAGCAGGCTTTTATTTCGGAATTCCCGCGCCACGTTTTGCGATATCTCGATTTCGTGGCGCGGCGGATTCAGTAGAGGCTGGCACTTCGCGGACCCCATCGCATGGAGGTGATGAATCATCAGCGTCATCGCCTCGCCCTGCTCAGTAATGCCTGACCACTCCATCAGGTCGGCCAGCGCCTGGCGCGTGCCGGGGCGAACCCTGAGTCTCAATTCCTCTTCGGCAAGTGCTACACGCTTCCTGGCAGTCTTGGCCGAGCGTTCTTTCTGCGTTACTGCTGCCATGGCCTACCTCTTATTCGATTCGGTATTTATGGGTTGCAGCTGATTCGGTTGTCGTCCTCGCCCAATATTTGGGTCCGGACGACGCGGCGCAGTGTTACTTGATGGCGGAGTTGTCGACTACTTTGAGGAGCGCGCCGCTGAAGTCTCGGTAAATGTTGAGCTGTGCGTTATCGGATTTACGAGTCACCAAAACATCTATGTCGTTGATCGAGTCGCCATTGACGTCTGATTGCACGGAGACCGCGATCGGGAGGAGAGAGCCGTCGCTTGAGAAAGGCACGTATGAAACCGCACCGGTCGCGGTAATTACCTTCACCCCCACAGCCCCGGAGTCTTTGTCCTGGTATAGGTTGTAGGTTTTACCCTGATACATATCAGTGTCATACATCACATAGTCTCCTGTCGGAGCGGCTGCGTGCGTAATCATAATGCCGTCGATATCGGCGCCGTCTGTACCGGGAATGGTGCTGGGGTTGCTGCTGGTATCGACCACCTTCACATAAGGGTAGGAGAGCGCGGTATCGACTTGACCATCAATGTTGAAGCCCACCCATGAGCCGGAACCGCCCGATGCTTTTGCAGTAGTAGTCGGTACGAGTTTTGTGTAGGAAACACTGTTGGCTGAAATATAGACGTCGAACGAGTCCCACCAACCCGCCTCATAGACGTAAATATCGATCGCTGGAGTTCCATCAGCTTTGAGTGGATTGGGACCGACTTTAAAAACAGCATTTCCCAGCTTTCCTAGGGACAGATAGTTTCCGTTTGGAGCACCAAGGACATTACTTTGAATCGCCCCATCGCCGTAGGCTCCGCTGCCGGGGTTGTATTCAACAACAGACGTTACGAATCCTGCAGCTGTGCCAGGGGATTCCGGATATGTTGAATATGTCTCTGCATTTGCGGTGACGGATGCTAGGCATGCGAGTGCCATGATGATCTTTTTCATGTTGATTCCTTTCAAGTTTGGTTGGTTGTTGTTTCGGGTGAAGCGTTTTAAGAGATAGTTTGTCGTTGTGATCCTCCAAAGCTGCGTTGCTGGGTGCGGGTTATGCGGCGCATGAATCGACCTTCACCTGACGCCAGGCGCCGACAGCTTCGAAGATCCGCGCGGCGTGCTCCTCGTCCAGCGAGATCGCTTCAGGGATTGCAATCCAACCCGAGGCCACCATCTGGCTTTGGTTGGCCTCGTCGCGCAGCTTCTTGTAGCAATGCTCGATCACGTCTTCCAAGTGGTCGGAGAGGTAGACGCCATCGGGCGCCACCTCCACGGATTTGCTGTAGCGGTCGCCGCGAGCGTCGATGCAGAGGGCGCTGAGGTAGATTGTCCACCGGTGGGGGATACCGCAGACGGCCTGGCCGATCCTCCCCGGCGCGATGTTCTTCAGCGACTTGTAATTGATCATGCCCTGGCGGCCGCTGGGGTCGATGTTGACCACCGCTACGTGATTGGATGCCAGCAGCGAGCGGCACGACCGGGCAATGCGTGCCTGCAGGTTATGCGGCTTGCGCTTGCTCATAATGCCTCCGCGAGTTTGCGCAGCGCGTTACGCTCGGCCCGGGTGATGGGCGGCTTGCGGCGCTTGAGAATGGTCTCGGGGTCGATCTTGGTGGAGCGCTTCGGCGGTGGCGGGTTGATCGCCGGGCTTTCGCCCAGGTAAATCGTTCCGCCGGCCGCCAGGAACTGCGCCGTGCGCTCCGATATTGAGTCGGCGTGCTGACGCTGCTGCTCAACCAGGTTGAGGTGGTTGCTGATCATGATCAGGCTCCTAAACGATGGACTTGCGCCCGGGCTTTGTCTGCCACCTCGTCAACCATGCGATTCAGTTCCAGGTTGAACTGGACCAGCTCTTTATGAAGGTTGGCAATGTAGTCTTCGTCGCGGTAGATCGTCTCGATGTAGAGCTGGCACTCTTCGTCCTGGCGAGAATCGAATGACAGAAAGTCCCACCATTTACGGCCCGTCACGAACATGCAGCCTTGGACTTGCGGCATGTGTTCCTCGGGCATGCCTTCAAGCCAGGTCCTGACGTGTATCGCTTCGTTGAAAGGGCACTTCGATTCGGTGCCCCCGTCATCGTTGATGAGGCCGTCGGGTGAGCAGCCCAACCAGTCGTACTTGGGGTGAACGATGAACTCCGAGGGCAGGACGATGTTGCCGGTTAGCATCTCGTAGGCGTCCTGGGCTTTTTGCTCCTCGGTGTGACCCCACTTAATAGACGCGCTACTGACGTTGTGCTTGGACTTCTTTGCCAGCCGCTCAAAGCAAAGCTCACGCATGTACGAGGTACGGGCGCCCATGGGCTCGCGTTTGCCACTTTTGTCAGGTTTCCCCCAGGCCATCACATCTTTGAAGCGGCTGGCTGTCACACGGCCAGATCGATCCGCATGCCACTTCTCTGTGCCCTGAAGCTCAGTTCTCACTACGCCGCCTCCTCTTTGTGGTGCTGGTCGCCGCTGGTGCTGGTCATGTCTGTGAAGTCAGCATCGACGGTCGCCGCCATGCTCTTGAGTGCTTCATGGCACTCTAGACCGATTGCTGCGCGCTGCTTCGGCTTGAGGCCTGCCCAGGCTGCTGCGTAGGCGTCGATGTCCTGGCGCTTCGCAACGGACAGCAGGTCCGCGAATACACCGTCGATTTCTGGCGACGGGGATTTCGGGCCAAATGACACACCGGCAGCTGCTGCGGTGTTCGCGGTCTGTTTGGCGGGGGTGATGTCGAACTCGCCACCATACGAATCTTCAAATTCGTCGGGGGTGTAAACGCCAAGGATTACGTCAGGGCAGAAGAGGCGCGCCCATTTTTTTGTAACTAGGTACGCGATTTGCTGCTTGGGGTCTTCCGCCCAAAGCGTAGAGTTGCGGGTGCGGACTTGAGTCAAAAGTAGTTCCAAGGTGCGCGGCTCGTCTTCTCCCCGGAAGGTAGCCCAAACCTTAATGCCGAGCCCTTTTTCGTCCTCAAAGCTCCAGGCCGGAACGCGGTATTTTTTGAATTCACCAGTGTCCTCGTCTTTCTTGGTTTTGCTGGTGACCTCACGCATTTTCCCGATGACGTTTTCCCATGCACCGAACCATTCAAAGTTTAGCCTGCCTTTGACTGGCGCCTTGGCCGTAATCACTGCGTTGACGAGCTGCGCCTCGTAGCTCAATGCGCCGCCGTTGACGATGAATGTCTTCTGCGCCACGGCGAAGGGATTCATTTGCCATTGCATGGCTTGAAGCACCACCGCCATGCAGTCGGCCTGGTTACTTTTGAGGTGTTTCGGGACGGTGGTCACTCCCTTCGACATCATCATTGCTAGGTCACTCATCGACCGCATGGTTCCTGGGTCAAGGATGAGCGCTGCCGCGTTGTGCGACGGATCGTGGTACGTGGCGAGGCCTGTCTGTGCTTGGGGATCTGTATCGGTCATAGCGCCCTCCGTAGCCAGCATGAGATTTGCTGGCTGTGAGATGGAAAGGGTGGTTAGAAGCGGATGGCACGAAGCCAGGCGCGAGCAGTTTCGAGGTCGACGTCAAAGCCCAGGGCGACAACCTCGACAATGTCGTCAACTGCTGGCGCGGTCGTAGTCATATCGTCCTGTTCAGCGCTTGTCGCCTGTGAGTTGACTGGTACGACCTCGGCCTTCGCTTCGATCGAGGCAGGAGCCGTAGCAATGACCGGGGCCGGCGCGGCAGCTTGGGCGCGCAGACGGGCCAGCTCTTCCTGGTCACGCTGATACTGCGCGTCACGTTCTCGCTGCTGGCGTTGTTGTGCTTCCATGTCGCGGCGCTGCTGGTCCAACTCGTCCTGCTGCTTCTTCAACCGCAGACGGTCTTCCTCGGCGCGTTCTTCCCGAAGTCGCTGCGCTTCGTCGTCGGCGATCTTCTGCTTGGCGCGCAGGTCGTCGAGTTCCTTCTGCTGATCAAGGAGCTTCTGAGCTGCAACCTCACGCTCAAGCGCGGCCTTGTGCAGCGTTTCCAGCTGTTCAATCGCGTTGTCTCTGGCGATGGTGGCTTCGGCTTCGAACTCGCCGTATTCGTCAAACAGGATCACCGATGCCTTGACGCGCTCCAGCATTGGCGCGATGTCTGCGGCAGCACGAGCTGCATACGCCGGGACGACGTTGCGGAAGTGAGTCACCTTGCTTTGAATGCCTTCGACGCGTTCGCGCTCAATGCGCTCGCGCTCTGCCTTGGCATCGGCGACGCGTTTCTCTTCAGCCTTGATGGCTTCGTCGATAGGCTCTTCCAGCACAAGGACGCGAGCCTTTAGCGCTTCGCCGAACTCTTTGACTTCGTTGACGCGTGCCTGGGCTTCTTTAACCTTTTGCTGGTATGGCACCAACGCCGTCTTGGTGGTGTTTGCAAGGGCATAGCGCACGTCGCGGATATCGACGCGTACTTCTTTCGCATTTGCCAGGCCCTCACTCGTTGAGCAGTCCACGACCAGCTTCGCGTAGGTTGTTTCCAAACGAACGATTTGTTCTTCGTGCGGCCGATATTCAGCGATGTCGGTAACCGCCACCGTAGGGGATACGGCCTTTTGCGCATCTTCGGCTTCGCTCATTTCGAGCGATTCTTGTGCGGGTGCTTTTTTAGGATTGGTGGACATGACGATCCCTCGCCGCGCCTGGCGCAGCATTGAAGTGTTGTGGTGGGGTGGTGCCGTTAAGCGGCGGAAACGATAGAGGCGTTGTAGTCGGCGTAAATCTTGTCGATGCGCGCCCGGAAGTAGCGATGTTCGCTGTCGTCGATAACCTGCAGCATGAAGGCCAAGGTGACGCATGATGTTGCCGCCGCGCTGGCATTGGCCTTGCCCAGGTCGCGAATCATGTTGTCGATCTCGCCCTCAATCCAGTTCACAGCGTTCTGATGATCTCGCTGTGCGACGTTCATTCGGAACCTCCTACTGGCGGGCAGATAAGCTCCATCTGAGCCATGACGGCACCGATGCGCAGCTTGAGGCTGGCCCGCTCTCTGAGGCGCTGGGCATCGCGCTCCGCCAGCTCATCCGCCGTGTATTCGTGGAACAGGTCTATGTGGTTCGTCTTCCCAAAGTTGGGCAAGTCCCAGCGCCTGTCGGATTCCCTGGCCTGGGCGCTATCCGCGTAGCTGGTTGGCATGGCGAGTCTCCAGGCTCCGGGCGAGGGCGCAGGCTTCGTTGTGGTTGCGGCGAAACCCTTTCACCTTGCCAGTGGTGGAATCGACGACGTGGAAGAACTCATTGCCTGCCGGGATGACCCGGTAGACCGGCGAGGTTTTTGGCGCGCTGGAGCCGACCAGCCCAAGGCAAATGGCTAGAGCCATGTTGCGGCGCTGGTTTATTGCGAGCGCTACGTCGCAGTAAGCGTGCTGACTTTGGATCATGGTCGCCTCCAGAGGCGTGTTGTTCACCTGTATTCGTCAACACTCATTCCTCCCGCTGGTTGCCGATGGGCGCGGGGGAGGAGTGCTGACGTAATAGAGGTGGGGAAGGGTGCCCAGGCCCGCTACTGGCGACGGCCTGGTCTGGTGGTAGCGCTTTGCCGCTGGTAATCTCGAGCAATTGCAAATTTCGCGATGCAGCCAGGGAACGGGCTTTTCCATATGGACGCTAAGATCCACAAGAAGCATCAGCGGTCGTTAAAGGGGGCTCCTGACTCGGATGCCGTCGCAGATGCTCATGTCGCTGGACGAGGCTTCAGCGAGGAATCAGAACGGTTCTTTGCCGGTGTCGGAGCCAAGAAGCGCGACGATATTCAAAAGCAATTTTCGCAAGACGAAACGCCTGAGCCAGCTAATGCAGCCAGACCTGATCACGAGTTGGATAGGGTGACGTTGCAGCTCAGAAGAGAATTCGCACTGCTGAACAGGATCTTCGAACTTCGGGAGATGGCCCGGGACCGCAGCAGTAAAAAACTTAGTCGCAAGGCTTCAAAGGACGCGATAAAACAGGCGAAAGAGGCCAGCGCCACCAAAAAGCAGAAAAAAGTCCAGCCATCAAAGCGCACGAAACCTTCTACAAAGGAGGCTGAATCAAGGTGGACTCGAAAGACCTGCTGGCGCTGTAATTCAAACTTTTCGATTCATGCTGACTGGGAAAGGCCTCCAAGCCTTTGTCCGGCATGCTCGAAGGACATCAACGAAACTTATCTCCCTTCTGCGCCAGAACGATCAAGCCCCGTCGGCTGGGTCCGCATTGTTAATGGTGGCGCCCCTGGTTTAGGGAAGCGCCGGTAGCTGCTCTGCAGTTGGCTTCCGAAAGCGCCTGATTCAGGCGCTGACGTGAAATCTTCTGTTGGCCGGCTTCTCGCTACTGGCGTCAGTCGCCGGCCTGAATCAAATGTCACTCCAGCCGCGGGCCTTTCGGCTTGTTCTCCCGCTGGATAACTGTTCTTGGCGCTTTACGCTGCACGCCCGGGTCAGTTGCCAACCCTCTGAACCGTTTAGGCCGGTTCATCGCTGCCTTTGAATCTGGGCCGGTGGTGATCCGGCAACAGGTGTCGCTAAAGAACGTCGCGGCTTTCGCTGCTGGCCGGCGGTGTTCGCTGCTGGCTTGAGTTGAATTTAAGCAAGCTGAAATTAAGGTGTCAAGTATGCTGAATAAATAAACTCAGAATGCTGAAATTCGAGAGCAATAAAAAAGCCCGCTCACTGGCGGGCTCATTTAGGAATCGCAGTATTCGCGCCAGCCGATCCTGACGGCGCCGTCATCCAAATGCTCAATCCTGATCCCGGCGGTGTCGCCGATATCTTGGATGACCTGGTGCCAGGCTTCAGGGCTTTCGTCGTCGCGCCTGGAAACCTCGACCAGCTGAATCCTCTGGACCCTTGGAGAGGCGATCAAGCCTTGAAGGCGGCGGCCCACAAGCTCGTAGGAATTTCTCGGTTTGGGTGTGGGGTATGGTGCCTGGTTCATGCCTCGCTCCTTGCGAATGCTGTATGCATACACAGTATTTGCACTGACATATCTTGGCAATAGGGCAACAAAAGTTTCATGCACAAATGCATATTTTTCAGTGTGATTTCTGGCGGGCATGAAAAAGCCCGCGCGTGGCGGGCTCCCTTGGCCTGCGCGCTTCAGTCGGTAATCGGTGGGTACTTGCCGCTCACTGAGTCCCTGTAGACGATTTCGCTGGATAGCCTGGGGCCGTTGCGCATAGTGGCCAGAGCCTGCTTGGCTTCCTCCTTCGTTTCAAATGGACCGGCCCCCACCGCCAGGCCGATCATTGAAACAACCGGAAGACCGGTGCTTGCAATGGCTTCTATGGTTCGCTGCTGTTCTTCTTGGTCACGACACGCCGTGGAGGCGACCCATCCGTTTTTCAGTCTTGGAGCGGCCACCGGTTCTACATCTTCGCCGCAGTGCTTGCACTTGACCGCAGCAGTCTTGATGCTCTCGGCACACATAGGGCAGGGGCGCGTGTCTTTCTCTGCATGGGCGGCAGCAGGTGTGCTTTTGCCGCCCAGCAAAACCATGAGCAGGCCGGCGAGCGCAATCACTCCGCCGACAATCGTGTGCACCTGGCGGTCTGCCATGAGGCCCAGGTTGTTCACCCGGCCGCCGGCGCCAGTAGGCACGGACACATCCATGCTCAGCGCGAAGATCAGCCAGCAGACGCCGACAATTAATGCAAACGTTCCAATTCCCTTCATTTTTTAACCCTATCAAATCAACAGCGGAAGTATAACTTTGACTTCTGCGCAATCCAAAATCCATGCAAATAAAAGCCCGCAAGAAGCGGGCTCATAATTCAGGATCTCTCAATACTAGTAGCTGTGATGAAGTCCATTAAAAAGCTTAGCTGCTGGCTGAAGAAATCTAGTTATCGCATCTAAATTTCCAGAGTTAACATCATTAGATTTTGCTGTTCTTTCCAGAGCATGCTGAGCAACTACGCCCATTTTGATTTCTACTTGGACCTCGGAGCGATCCATGCACAAGTCGCTAGAGTCGAGAATGATCTTGTAAATTTTCTTGCTCTTTTTTCCAACTTCAAAAGATACCCCATTGCCCTGATCCTCGATTTTCGTAGGCTCTTGAGCGCTGAGATACTTAAATTCAATAATGAATTTGTCAGGATGTCCTGGCGACGAGACACGTAACGACCTCCAAGCCGCTGGCACGTCAGATGGGGATAGCATAAAATGAATTTTTACCCCATTGCGGTCTTTAGTAACCGGCTTATTTAGCGCTTTTGCCGATACCGAGGACCATTCCTTAGTTTCGATATCCATCATGCCTTCTCCAAAAGATGACCAATTAAAGCAACAGTGAGCGTGTAGTTCTCCACCGAATGATTCGTAACGCCTAACGGCGATCTGCTATCGAGCACCACCACTCCCCACAGCTCTCCCTTTCTCTCTATAGGAATAGCAGCTATCGATCGAGGAGGCTGCCTTCCTTCCTTCTGATACCTCTCAAGGAGACCTTTATCACATTTGGTCGCCTTTGAATACTTGTCGATATCTCTCTTCGAGGTAGTAGACCGTATCTCTGGAAGGTCGTTCACGACGACAGACTGCTTTCTGGCCCATGCCATGGCCGCCACACCTTCAGCCTTATCACTGCCATCAGGGGCGTAAAAAATCGCACTGCTTTTTTTCGACATGTGTCCAGATCGAAGATATGGCACAAGGTAATTAGAAAATGCAGGCCTATCGCCCCAAGGCATATACCATTTCGAAGCCGACCAGTGTCTCGCAAGCAAGCAGTTCTTCTGGTGCTTAAATATTGTTACGCGGTCATGATCTTTCGGAGCATTATTTGCCGCAAAAACCTTTCCCTGATACTCGTCCAAAATGAATTGAATTTTTTCTAGAGCCCAAGGATCACCAAAGCGTCTATAGAAAAAGCTAAAGCAAACCATCAGTGCGATTATTATGTACAAATAAACAGAGCGCTCTTGAATATATTCAATAGCGCTCCATAAGATGGGCCTGGTAGCTAGCCATCTAGCCTTGCTATCGAGTCCGTTTATCCATCCTAATAAACCAGCGGCTCCAGTTCCTGCTAAATAAATGTATTCGCAAACTTCGTACGCTTTTTTGCGTCCCTGACTAAAGCTTTTCATTAATGGCTTCGTATTTTGGTTGTTGTGTGGTTGGGCTAATTAAGCTAGCTCTATTTTTAATGTTTCACATTTCTCTAATTAGCAGATAAAAATAGCGTTCAGTAAAATTTTTGTAGGGCTTGTACAACTACTCCGACGATCCTGCAGTTCTCATCGACCGCCTCGATGGGGTAGCTCGGATTCAGCGGTTTCAGGAACAGCCGTCCGCCGTCACTGACCAGCTTCTTGAATGTCGCCTCATTGCTGTCCGGCAGCTTGGCCACGACCAGCTTACCTGGTGCGACCTCAGCCTCAGTGTCCACTAAGATCAGCGTGCCCTCGGTGATGCTCTGGCCGGCGGGCGCCGTCATCGAGTCACCTTTGACTGTCAGCCAGAACGCCGGTCCTTTGGAGTCATACTCCGAAAACTCGTAGGTGTCCGAGATTCCAGCCGGGTAGGGCTCCACTGCTTCCGCCCAGGCGCCGGCAGCAACCCAGCTCACTACCGGGTAGCGGAATGATTTGGTGGGCTGGGCGGCAGGGGAGACGTTTGACTCTGAAACCTCACGCTCTTCACCTTCACCAATAGCAAGCCACTCAGCCCGGAAGCCGGTCGCTTTCGCCAGGGCGTAAAGATTCTCCGGCCGGAGGCTTTTGCTCTCACCAGTGATCCATTGAGTGACGGCAGAGTTTGCAACACCACATAGCGCTGCAATCTCGCCCTTCTTTTTCCCGCTGAGCTGTATGGCTCGGGCAATACGTTCGTGTCTTTCCATGGACTCAATATTAAGTTAACTGAATTTAAGCATGCAGTAGGCAGAAAACGTCGTTGACTCTATAACTTAAGCATGCTGAAATTGCGTCAGAGTCGAACGAGGATGCGCAATGAATACGCATGAAGTCGCCGAATTCTTCGGCAGCAAGACAAAGCTGGCACTGGCCCTGGGCATCCGCCCGAGCGCAGTGACCATGTGGGGGGAAACCATTCCCGAATCCCGGCAGTACCAGATTCAGGTTCTTTCCAAGGGCAAGTTCAAGGCAGCAAAGAAGGCCCAGGCCGCCTGAAATCCATGTCCGCCGATCCATTGAGCAAATGATCGCTTCTGCATCGGCAGAGCGCCACGGAAACAAATTTGAGGTTTTACGAATGGAAGACTTTTTGGATGCATGCCAGGCAGCAGTGAAGGGCAACGAGCCCAAGAATCTGGCTGCAAAGATGGGTGTTCCACACGTTGGCCTGCTCCAGCGCGCGAATCCGGACAACGAGGCTCACCACCTGACCGTGGAGCATCTGTTCGGGATCTTGCTGCACACCGGAGATATGCGCCCATTGCAGGCCCTGGCCAATGAGTTCGGCTTTGACCTGGTATCGAAGTCGGCACCAGAGCCGCAAGCGCTCACCAAATCGCTGATTAACGTAGGGAAGGAAGTTGCAGACCTGACGATCGCGGTGCACGAAGCGTTGGACGACAACCACGTCAGCACTTTTGAAAAGAGCCTGATCCGCCAGGAGATCCATCACGTACGGCAGAGCCTCGACGTGATGGATGCGTCGGTTAAGGCCGCCTGAAAGATTTCGCATGCGGAATCTTTTCTTTTACCGACACGCCAGGTTTGGGGCAGTGCCTTCCCACTATTAAGAGGAAGAGCTGAACAAAAAAACAGGCACAAAAAAGCCGACGGTCGAGGTCGGCTAATTCGATAACACTTTGTGAGGCCGATTATATGCAACCCCCGCCAAATATCAATAGCACTACCAATCTCGCGCCACGTTCTTCGCAATCCGAAAACGTGGCGCGCGATTCCTCAGTGATTCCGTTCGACTTCGACGGCGCCGCAATCCGGGTCATCACCGACAAGCTCGGCGATCCGTGGTTTGTCGCGCGCGATGTCGCTGACGCACTGGGCTACTCCAAGCCAGAGAACGCCGTAGCCCGTCATTGCAAGGCTGCGACCACTACCCCGAAACAGGGGGGTGGCTTCATGACAATCATTCCTGAGCGCGACCTGTACCGACTGGTGATGAAGTCGAAGCTGCCGGCCGCCGAGAAATTCGAAGAGTGGGTGGTGGGCCAGGTTCTGCCGAGCATTCGCAAGACCGGCACCTTTTCTGCTCAAGGCCCGAACAACTCCAAGATCGTCGGCGAGCTCGCCATCTTGGAATGCTTCGACCGCCTGTTAAAGCCTGCCAACTCCAGCAAGATGCTGATGCTGGCCAAGATCGCCGCCAACAACGGCCTGGACGCCAAGTTCCTCCCAGGCTACGCCGTGGACGCCGCGCCAGATGCCGCTGGCGGCTCTTCGATGCCCACCAAGGCAATTACCGCCTTGATCAAAGATCGCGGCATCGCCAGCACGGCTCGCGCCTTCAACCTTGCATTGGAGGCTCACGGCTTCCTCAAGGTCCTCCAGCGCAAAAACTCCAAGCAGGAAATGGTGGACTTCTGGTCTGTGACCGAGAAGGGCATGGCCTACGGCAAGAACCTCACCAGCCCTCAATGCCCCCGCGAGACGCAGCCTCACTGGTACGTGGATCGCTTCCTTGAATTGGCCGCTAAGGTTGGGAAGGCCTGACATGCAATACACCGTCACGATTAACCAGGTGAAGGCGCTGGAGTGGGGGCTGAATTCTCAGCAGGCCCTGCTGTTCGCTTTCGTCTACGGCTGCCCGAGCTGGACCAAGCCAATCAAGACCGATGACGGGATCTTCTTTGCGCTGAGCAAGGCCAAGATTATCGAGGAGCTGCCGCTACTCACTGATAAGCCGGACACCGCTTACCGCATGCTGAAGGCCCTGGAGGAGGCCGGTTTGATTGAGCTTTCCAGCACTTCGAACATTACGCTTTTCCGCCTCACGGAGAAGGCCGTCGAGTGGAACCAGAAACTGGACGGGTCGGAAAAATATCCGACCCCACCAAACAACAAGGGTCGGAAAAAAATCCGATCTACCTCGGATAAATCTCCGAGCAAGGTCGGAAAAAAATCCGAGCAAGGGTCGGAAAAATCTCCGACAAATCAGGATACCAATCATCAGGGTACCAATCAGGACACCAGTCAGGACTTGCAGGACGCCACCGGCAAGCCGGCTCAGTCCCGCGGCTTGGTGCTGGTTGTTGATCGCACCGACACCCCACGGGTCGAGATCCCCGCCGACATGCCTGGCCCCAAAGACCAGACCTGCAAAACCTTCAAGGTCTGGGCGAACTACGCCATGGCTTACCGCAAACGCTACAGCGCCTGGCCGGTGTGGAATGCCAAGGTCGGCGGCCAACTCGGCCAACTGGTTGACCGCCTCGGCGCCGATGTCGCTCACCATGTTGCCGCCCATTTCCTGAAAACCAGTGACGCCGCTGTGCTGCGCAAGTGCCACAGCCTCAACGAGCTGCTGGCCAACGCTGAGAGCTATCACACCCAGTGGGTGACAGGACAGCGCGTCAACGGCACAACCGCCCGCCAGATGGAACGGACAGAAGCGAACCATTCCGCAGCGGAGCAGGCCGCCCAGATGGTTTTGGCCAAACGCCAAGCAGGTGACCGCAATGAATACCTTTGAAATGAATGACCAGCAGGTAGCCGGGCTGGCCGCTGCCATCTGCGCAACCGCCGAGGCCATGGGCCAGGAAATGAACCCTGGCACAGCCGCGATGATGGCTGAAGACCTCTGTGCCTACCCGGTGCCCGTCGTCAAGGCGGCGCTGAAGGCGTGCCGCTTCGAAGTGAAGGGCAAGCTGGCAATGGCCGACATCCTGCAGCGTGTCCAGACCTCCGACGGCCGCCCTGGGAAGGACGAGGCATGGGCAATCGCCATGACCACCAACGACGAGTACGAAACCGTTGTCCTGACGGACGAAATCCAGCTGGCCCTGGCCGCTGCGAAACCCATCTTGGATGGCGGCGACAAAATCGGCGCGCGCATGGCCTTCATCGACGCCTACCAGCGGTTCGTGGGCCAGGCCCGCGAGGATGCGAAACCAGTCAACTGGCATGTGTCAGTGGGCTTCGACGCCAACCGCCGCATCCAGGCTGTGACCAAGGCAATGGAGCTGAAGCGCATTCCCCACGAACACGCCCAGAAGTGCCTGGCAGACCTTAGCGTTGAGCCGATCACCGAGGATGGTCGTGCCATTGCAGGTCTGCTCTCTGGTGCCGTCACCCGGGCAGAGCCCGTGCTTCGCCAAAAACTGGAGGTCTTGAAGAGCTCGATGCTGGAAATGCGGAAAGCCAGCGATGAGCGAAAGGATGAGATCCGGATTGCAGCGGCCAATGAGTTGGCTGATCGCCGGGCCCTGCTGATCAAGCAGGCGCAGGAACTGGAAGAGAAGAGGGCGGCGCAATGACCGACAAGATCAGCGTTAACTGTCAGGCCAAGCTCACCGAGGCGATCACATGCTTGACCACCATGTACCGGGACAAAAAGTTTGTGGTGGTCTCCCTGCGCCCGGGCAAGGACCGCACCCTCGACCAGAACCGGCTGTGGTTCGGGATGTACAAGCGAATCGCCGAAATGACCCAGATCGGCGATGCGGCGGACGCTCGACGCTACTGCAAGCTGCACTTTGGCGTGCAGATATTGTTGAACGAGGACGCAGGGTTCCAGGCCGAGTGGTACCGGGTCATGCGCCATCTGCCCTATGAAACGAAGCTGGCCATGATGGGCGAGTGCCATCTGTTCGGCCCCGACGGTTTCCCAGTGACCAGCCTGTTCAATCGCGCCCAGGGCATCAATTACACCGACCGCATCGCCGCCTATTTCACCGGCCAAGGTGTGGTTTTCACTGATCTACTCAGCAAGGAGGCTGCATGATCGCCAAGCAACCCAAACCGAAGAAGTGCAAGAACCCGGCATGCGGCATCAGCTTCCCGCCGCAGCGCCTGGGCCAGGCTGTATGCAGCCCGAAGTGCGGCCTGGCCATCAAGGATGTGAACCAGGCCAAAGCGCGTAAGTCGCTTGCCGATATTGGCCGCAAGGAGCTGCGCGCGGCGAAGGTGAAGATCAAGTCGCGCGCCCAGCACATGAAAGAGGCGCAGACCGCCTTCAATGCCTGGATTCGCGAGCGGGATATCGGCCTGCCGTGCGTGAGCTGTGGACGGCACCACAACGGCCAATGGCACGCCGGGCACTACCGCACCGTCGGCGGCAACCCTGAGCTTCGCTTCGAACCGCTCAATGTGTGGCGCCAGTGTGCACCGTGCAACAACCACAAGTCGGGCGACATCGTGAATTACCGTTTGGAGCTGGTGAAACGCATCGGCGCCGACAAAGTGGATTGGCTGGAAGGGCCTCATGAGCCTCAGCGCTACACCATCGAGCAGTTGCAGGCTATCAAGGCCGAATACCGGGCAAAGACCAGAGAGCTGAAAAAAGGGGAAGCCGCATGACCTATCGCAACGTTGTTTCAGCAGTAGTTCGAGCTCTTGCGGCTGAGACCATCAGTTCGGCCGGTGGCTGCGACTTTGAGCCGAAGGTGCAGTGCGCCAAGCAGAAGGGGGAGATCGTCGGCAAGGAGGCTATGTTTCTGCAGGATTGCTGGGTGTTCGGACGGCTGCACAAGGCGCTGACCCCGGCGCACTGGCGGGCCCTGGTGGCGAAGTACTCGACGCATGTTGAGCGCAAGCATGCAGCCATTTCTGAGCTGACCCGATCTGTACGGTCACCGGCACCATCGCGATTCGTGCACTGCGCCGTGGTGACCTGGGCACTGCCCATGCTTCCTGGAGTGGACGGTAAGCGCTCCACCAACGTGCTGCCGGCCGGCTGGTATGAGATGGACAACTGGTCGGATGAGCCGCATCCGATCAAAACCCAGGAGCGGTGGCGGCGCGACATTCGCAAAGTCCTCAATCGAGAAGTGGACGAGGCTCTGGTTTGCGCTCAAACGCTACTGGACACAGACGATCTCATCGATACACAAGCCGCTTGACACCAAATGATCCAGTGAGCCAATATATATTCATCCTGTCATTCCTGCGTTTGTAGGATTGAATGGAAAGCCCGGCCACCGTGTCGGGTTTTTTATTGCCTGTAATATTTTCAAATTAATGCGTATAGGTGCATTCGGCCAAAATGTATGTGAAAAATGACTGGTTGAAAAATTATTGAACGTTTTGGAAGCGACCATCCTCTGAGGGTCTCCAAAATCCGTAATTACCTGATTTTTCAATACTAATTGGTCATAAAATGAAGAAAATAGTACTCGCTGCACTCGTGCTTTCCTTTACAACCCTGAGTGTGCAGGCTGCTGAAATATCTGGAGCTATCGGTGCGACTAGTCAGAGTGGCTTGACTGCCCGAGCGGCGCTGGGTTTTGGTTGGGATAAGACCTGGTTGCAAAGTTCGACAGGCAAACTGACAGGTTATTGGGATCTGGGTTACACGTATTGGGAATCGGGCAAAGAAGCAGGTGCCCGTCATTCTGTTTCCTTCTCGCCAGTTTTCGTTTACGAGTTTGGACAGGGCGAAATCAAGCCATTCATCGAAGCTGGTGTCGGTGTTGCGATGTTTTCGGGCACGACCGCTGGCGATCAAAAATTTGGATCCTCCTTCAACTTTGAAGATCGGATCGGCGCAGGCTTGAAATTCGGCGATACGCAGCGAGTCGGAATCCGCGCTACTCACTATTCAAATGCGGGCATCAAACAGCCAAACGACGGCATTGAGTCTTACGCGCTTTTCTACAGCCATTCGATCTAAATAGCACACAGAAACCCAGCCATCGCGCTGGGTTTTTTATTGCCCATGGAAAGGGCGATTCAGCAAAAGGAATTTGCAGATGTTGAAAGAATTCAGATGCGGTAACTGCAAAAGACTTCTCGCCCGAACGGGTGGGTTTACAGAGCTCCAGATCAAATGTTCCCGATGCGGGACGTTGAATCATGTGAAGGCCACGAGCCTCGAGCAATCGCCTTTGAGCGACATGAAAGCGGAATCCTCCGCGACAAATCATTCGACTCAATAGGTGAAAAAATGGATATTCAAACAATCGGCAAGACTTTCGTAAGCACCAGCGTTAACGGCATGTTTGGCCCGTATAAGCTTGTTGGCCCAGAGCAAAATGCTCATGGTTTGATTTTGCGTACGTTGTCTCTGAGTGGTGGCACTGTGGTTCTTAGTGCAACGCCACCAGTCGATAATTACGATACAAGCAAAGTCATTGCGTTCTCTACGACTGGGCGCACCGAGCCTTTCTTGGTTCCAGCTGGTCTGGGTGTCTATATCAAGTTGGCTAACACTTACAACCAGGTCATTAACGTTACCTTTGACTACCTCAACGCTGACGGCACCGTTGCGTAAGTAACGCCCAAAGGAGGGAGCCCTGTGACAGTGCGGGGCTTTCAAGATATACAGCGCGGCTCAGGTCGCGCACCCATTTAAGGCCTCGCCACCGTGCGGGGCTTTTTCGTTTTCAGCCCCGCCACACCCATAGCCCCGAGCTGGGAGTGCTGCTGGGGCTGACCTATTCAAACATGCCCCACGGAGTCGAGCGCATGGAGTATCTACAGCGCCTGCTCGACAAGATCGACAGGTTCGAATTGTTGATTGCGGGCCTCGTTGGGGCGGTGATCGCTAGCTGGTGGCACAAGGAAGACCTGAACGACTGGCGTGCGTGGATGATCTTCCTCATCACCGGCATGGCCTGCTCGATCTACCTGACGAGCATGGTCAGCACCTACTTGGGTGTGACCGAGCCGAAGATCGTCGCCGGTATCGGCTTCCTGCTGGGTGCCTTCGGCGGCTCGCTCCTGGCGGCCATCAATCGAGCCATCAAATCCGCTGACCTCTGGGCGCTTATCCGCCAGCGGTTCGGGGGAGGCAATCCACCATGAATCTTGAACTGATCAATTCCATCGCCTGCGGCCTGATCGCCGCCTGGGCGACCTGGTGCGTACTGAGCTGGAAGGTGAGGGACGGCATCCTCGGCAAGCTGATCTACTCGACGATCGCCATCAGCGGTTTTGTCGTCATGGCACGCAGCCAGAACATCTTCTTCGGCCCGACCAGCGCCGGCCTGACGCTGCATGTCGCCCTGGCCCTGGCCGGTGCCCGCCACATCTTCATGGTCACTTACTGGCAGCGGGTGAAGGTCTGGCTATGCCGGACGCTGAGCTGCGAGCACTGCCTGCACTGTGACAACGCGCCAGGTGGGATAGAGCGCAGGGACAAGTAATTCGCGCCACGTTTTCGAATGCGCCATGTCGTGTCGAAAGATGGCTGAAGTCAGTGGCTTTTTCTCTCTATGTTTTCGAAAAGTGACTTGAGATTGGAAGGGTCTAGGCAGTCAGGTGCTATCGTCTGCGACTGCTTGAAATAGCCCTGAACTGTCGGGTTCGCGAAATCGCCCTTAAGAGCCAACAGGTAATACCCGTCGGCGCGAAACTTTTCCAGGCTCAGAGAAACAGGTTCGAAGAAGTCCCTCATAGTGGTCAAGGGTAGTTCACGGTTGGCTTCCGTTTTCAGTGAATCTTTGAAGCAGTACGAGCGTATCGCCGGCAATGGATAACGGTCAGAGTACGGATCTGGTCGCTCTAGAGCATTGGCTAGCTGGCCATACTTGCGAAGAAGCTCGGGGTCATCGAACTTGAATCGCAGGAACGCCTCGTCACAGTCACGCAACAGCATTATCGCTCCGGCAACCAAGCCTTGATCCGCAGCGCTCTGGTAAAGCGCGCAGGCCTCTACATGCATAGCCTTATAGCCATTTAGAAAGGTTGCCGCTTTACTCTCTTGCATATTCGCCAACATGAAAGTCGCTACGCCGTGCCCTCCGGCGCTAGCTTTACGCAGCTCGTCCTCATAGGTCTCAAGTCCTTTCGTTGCCTCCTGTATTGATTGGCTCAGTGTGAGCTTGTCAGTTTTGCCCTGCTGTTCTTTTTCAATCAGCTGATTAGCTCGTTGCTGTATTTCATCAGCTAAAAGCATTGCGTGTTCAAAGACAGCTTCGGCTTCGGGGGATGGTGCAGCCTGCATCTCAGCACACAGAGCGATGCTGGAAAGTAGGACTAAAAGACGAAGTTTCAAAGGCGTTTCTTCCGTGATTGCAGTTGTTCGAGTCTCCATTACTGTAAAGGATTCAATCAGGGTGGGGTAGTTCACCTGCTTGACCGTCACTCCAGTATGAGTCGGAGTTACGGTGAGGTTTCCAATTGGTGCAGAGTTTCATTACAGAGGGGCAGACATGAACAACGTCACCCGCCTGCGGCGCGTGCTGCCAATGAGCCCAGACATCAACGTTGCGATAGTCGCTCTCGACAAGGCTATTGCCGATGCTGTGGGCGCTGCCAAAGCTGCCGGCCTTCCTCAAGGACTGATCGTGAGCCTGCTTCACGGCCATGCACACGCACAGACACACCAAATGGTGACCGTATGACCGTCAAGGTTCTTGAGTTCAAGCGAGAAGACTGGCGCGACGCCGCAAAGACCCTGCGCAAGATCGCCGATGACCTCGATGCTGGGGAGCATCCCGAGTGCACAGTAGGCGCCTTGACGCTGATCGGCGCAAAGGGAGAGGTGACCGTGTTCGGCCTCGGCCCCAAGTGTGACGACCTGCAATGCCTGGGTGCGATGCGCCTTGGTGAGCAGAAGCTGATCGACGTTCTACTTGAAAGCTGAAATCGGCACCGCTACCTTCAATCCTGAAATATAACGGAGGGGTTGATGTGATGGAGCTTAAGGTTGGTGATTGGGTTGAGGTCGCAGGCGTTGATTACCCAATGCGGATCGTGGAGATGGCGCCGGACTACCGAGTGGACCCGGCGCCCCGAGCTATGTGCGAGTGGGATGATGGGGCCAGCGTGAAGTCGAGGACGTTCAAGCTGTCAATGTTAAAGAAGTCAAAAAATAGGGCTTAAGTTCGACAGAGCCTAGATCGGGCAGGCCAACAGAGGAAATCACATGAAGCAACCCGACTGGGAGGCAATCGAACGTGCCTACCGGGCCGGGTTGCTTTCGGTTCGTGCCATAGGTGAGACGCATGGTGTAAACCACGCGACCATCCTGAAGCGAGCAAAGAAAGAAGATTGGAAGCGCGACCTGACTGATCAGGTTCGAGCGGCAACCAAGCAGAAGGTAACCACGGCGGTAACCAGTAAAGGTAACCAGTCGAAAGTGGTTACCGATGCGGAAATCATCGAAGAGGCATCCGACCAGGCTGCTGCAGTGATCCTCGCACACCGAGTCGGTTTGGCTCAGTGGCGCAGTATCGCCGACAAGCTCAGTGACGCGCTGGCAGATATGAATGTGACCTCAGACAACGCCGGCGACTTTGCCCGCTCCCTGAACGCCGGTGTCGATGCCCAGCTCAAGGTTATCAAGGGTGAGCGCCAGGCCTACAACCTCGACACTGAGACCGGTGACAAAACAGTCAGCGACCTGGCTGCACTGATGGACGATCTATCGAAGGATGCCTGACATGAAGCCCGAGCACTTGAAGCTGCTCCGGGACAAGCGCTGGCGGTTGAACAACCTCTACTTCATCACGGACAAGCAGGGCAAGAAGGTCCGCTTCCGGATGACGGACGAGCAGATCGAATACTTCGACGGGATGCACACCCGGAACATCATCCTTAAGGCTCGGCAGCTTGGCTTCACTACTGAGTGCTGCATTATCCAGCTCGACGCGGCACTATTCGAGTCAGCCAAGTGCGCCCTGATCGCCCACACCCTGAACGACGCCAAGCGCCTGTTCCGGGAGAAGGTCAAATATGCCTACGACAACCTGCCTGCTGAAATACGCGCTGCCAACCCGGCGAGTAACGATGCTGCTGGTGAGCTGGTGTTCAGTAAGGGCGGCTCGCTCTACGTCAGCACGTCCTTCCGGGGCGGCACGCTGCGCTACCTGCACGTGTCCGAGTTCGGGAAGATCTGCGCCAAGTTTCCGCACAAGGCCCGCGAGATCGTCACCGGCGCCTTCGAGGCTGTCGCCACCGATTGCTTCGTCACGATTGAATCGACGGCGGAGGGCCGGGCGGGCTACTTCTTCGACTACTCGCAGAGCGCTGAGAAGCAGCAACTGTCTGGCGTGGCCCTGGGCCTGCTGGATTGGAAGTTTTTCTTCTTCAGCTGGTGGAAGAACAAGGCCTACTGGCTTGACCCGACAGATGTGGTCATCCCGCAGCGCCTTACCGACTACTTCAGTGAGTTGTTCGCCAAGCATGGCATCGACACCAACCCAGGCCAGCGCGCTTGGTATGCGGCCAAGGAGAAGACGCTCGGCGACGACATGAAACGGGAATACCCGTCACTGCCGGCGGAAGCCTTCCAGCAGTCGATCGAGGGCGCGTACTACGCCAAGCAGTTCACCAAGCTGTATGGCGCGCAGAGGATCGGCCCGCTATCGGACAACAGTCATCTGCCGGTGCACACGATATGGGATATCGGCGTTGGCGACTCTACGGCCATCTGGTTCGTTCGGATCGTCGGCGAGGAATACCACGTCATCGATTTCTATGAGAACAGCGGCGAAGGCCTGCGGCATTACATGAAGGTGCTCAAGGATCGCAAGTACACGTACGGCGATCACTGGGGCCCGCACGATATCGACAACCGCGAATTCGGTAGCGACGGCAAGACCCGGCGCGAACTGGCCCGGGAGGGCTACGAGGTCGACGGGCAAAAATACAGCCTCAAGTTCAGTGTTGTTCCAAAGCTCGGCATCGACGAAGGCATTGAGCAGGTTCGGGAGATCCTTCCGGCCTGTGCCTTCGATGAGTCCAAGTGCGAGCTGGGTATTTCCTGTCTGGAGAACTACCGAAAGGAGTGGGACGACAAGCGGGGCTGCTGGAAAGACAAACCACTTCACGACTGGTCATCGCACGGCGCGGACGCCTTCCGCTACTTCGCCGTCTCGATGGGCCGGCGCAAACGCACAGGCGGAACACGCCGAATTGGAGGCTTGGCCTGATGCCAGTGCAATCGACAAACCCCGACTACGACGCGCACATCGCCGAGTGGGAGATGATGGACGACGCGCTCGAGGGTGAGTGCGCCGTGAAGCGCAATGAGCGCAATCTGCCAAAGCCGAGCGGCATGGTTGAAGCGGAAAAGCTCGACGCCGGCGGCAACAAGTACCTCTACGAGAATTACACGGCCCGCGCTCAGTATGAGCACTGGGTGCGGGACTCACTGCGCTCAATGATGGGCCTGGTTTCTCGGCTGATCCCGGAGATAGAGCTGCCCAGCGGCCTGAAAGGGCTGGAGGACAACGCCACAGCCGACGGCTTCGGCCTGAAGCAGTTGTTCTTCCGCATGGTGCGCCAGGCGATCTCCCATGGTCGGGTGCCGCTGGTGGTGAACATAGACGAGAGCGGCGAGCCGTATTTCTCGACGTACGCCACGCGCAACGCCATCAACTGGGACACGGCTGATCAAGGCGGTCGGCAGGACCTGGTACTTTCGGTGTTCCGGGAATTCCGCAAAAAGGGCGGTGACCGGTACAGCCATGACTGCGATACGGTGTTCCGTGAGTTCTTCATGCTCAACGAGGTCTGCTACACCGCCGTGCGGAATGAAGGTGGTGAGCTGGTCGAGGGCGAAAAGCCGCTTGGAACAACCGGTACCGACAACCGCCTGGTCAAAGGCCTGGCGTATTTGCCGGTGATCTACTGCGGCTCGACCGACAACTCACCCGAAGTTGATGAGGTTCCACTGCTGACCATGGCGCGCGCCGCGCTGAAGTCGTACCAGTTGAGCGCTGACTACTTCACGTCGCTGCATCAGACCAGTCACCCGCAACCTTGGGTTTCCGGGCTGGATGAGGCTGTAGAGCTGAGCGTCACCGGCCCATCTGCGGCATGGGACCTGGGCCCGAACGGCGAATGCGGCTACTTGGAATTCCAGGGCGCAGGTATCGAAGCCGTGCGCAAGGCGATGGACGACCAGAAGAACGCCGCGCTTGAGGCCGGTGCCAAAGTTATGGACGTCGCCGGTACCGAGTCGGGCGAGGCGCGCAAAACACGCCAGAACGATCAGCACGCCACGCTGCACAGCATCGTCATCACGGTGGCGGAGGCGGTAGAGCAGGGGCTGCGGTACGCCGCTGAGTGGAAGGGCTACGACCCCAAGCAGGTTAAGTTCAAGGTGAACCCTGAGTTCGTGACCCCAGTGGTCGACGCGCAGGTGCTCGCCGAGCTGCTCAAGGGTGTGATGGCCGGCACGATCAGCGCCGACACCTACTGGCAGTACCTCACCACCGGCAAGCTGCCGGACCGCCCATATGAAGACGAAGCCGACCTGATCAGCGACGAGCGCGAGTCGGCCGGGATCAACTTGGACAAAGACGATGCCATCGACAAACCTGGTGCAGGCGGACAGCCAACTGCTGGAGCAGACGACCCGCCACTCGGTAATGCTGGAGCGGCTTAAGGCCGGCGAGGTCAAGAAGTTCGAGAAGTACCTGCGCCAGATCGACAAGCTGGTGCGGGAGCAACTCACCCGCAAGGAGCTGACCACCTATAGCCGGGACCGCCTTGAACAGTTCCTGGCCCGGGTGGACGGCAAGCTGCTGGAGATCTACAAGGCCTACGGTGACCTGGTGCAGGCTGATCTGGTCGATATCGCGCTGTATGAGTCGAGCTTTGAGGCCAAAAGCCTGAGCAATGCACTCTCCTTAGACGCGGTGGTGCCGACAAACACGGTGATCCGCGCGGCAGTGTTCTCCTATCCGCTGCAGGTGAAGGGCATCGACGGCGGCAAGCTGCTGAAGAGCTTCGTCAGCGGCTGGACGCGAACCGAGACGATGCGCGTCACGAACACTATCCGGCTCGGCTTCGGCCAGGGCCAGACCAACGCCCAGATCATCCAGGCGATTCGCGGCACTGCGGCGCAGAACTTTACGGACGGCATCCTGGCGGTGAGCAACCGTAACGCTGCCGCCGTGGTGCAGACGGCAATCCAGCATGTGGCCACCACGGCGCGAATGCAGACCCTTAAGGCGAACAGTGACGTGGTGTTGGGCTACAGCTGGGTGTCAACGCTCGACCGCAAGACCTCGCAGCAATGCAAGGGCCTGGACGGCATGCGCTTCGACTTGGGCAAAGGCCCGCTGCCGCCGGCGCACATCAACTGCCGGTCAACCACGGTGCCAACCACCAGGCTTTCAGAGATGTTCGCCAAGGACGCCACGCGCGCGTCGGTGGGCGACAACGGTGGGGCTCAGGTCGACGCAGGCCTGAACTATTACGAGTGGTTGGCGACACAGCCGGCGAGCTTTCAAGATCACGCCCTTGGGCCGGTCAGAGGCAAGTTGTTCCGTGATGGCGGGCTGACGCCGGAGAAGTTCGCAAAGCTGCAGCTCGACAAGTCATTCAAGCCACTGACGCTGGCGCAGCTGAAGGAAGCAGAGCCTGACATGTTCACCCGAGCAGGCGTTACACTCGGCGCTCCACCAGGTTGAGATAGCCGATGCAGATCATCGTTGAGGACGGGAAGGGCAGGCCAGACGCGAATAGCTTCGTGCCGCTGGAGAAGCTGACCTTCTACCGCGACTACTACGGGTTCCGGATACCTGAAGCTGAGGCTGAGCAGGTCGAACTGCTGCTGCGCGCTGCGGCCGACATCAACAGTCGCCAGTGGAAGGGGCGCAAGGCCAATCCTGACCAGGCAATGGCCTGGCCCCGGCGTGACTGCAAGATCGAATACCAAACGCTTTCCGAGACATTCGTGCCCTTTGAGCTGGAATGGGGGCAGGTACGGCTGGCCGTCGAGTTATACGCTGTCGAGCAGGGCTTCCAGATCGAGGAGCCAACGCATTGCACTGAGCCCAATGGCCGGCGCACGCGGCTCAACCGCGATACGCCAGGCCTGCGCATGCGTCCGCCGCCATACGCGCCCAGTAGGACTCAGTTCGCCGATTACCTGATGATGCGCGGACTGTATGTGGTTGATTCGTCAGTGTGAAGTTGGAGGCAATCAACGCACCTGTTATAAAGCCGCCCCGAATAGGAGGCTTTATGAAGTGGATTCTGTGCTTTGTTGTTTTATTTTTGTGCGCGATCTCCGGGTTTCTTGGGCTAACCGCAGGCATTAACTTAAATCCCGAGTCGACAGTTAAATTCGTACCTTCATGGGGAAGTCTCGGAGACTGGGTTTCTGGGACGGGCGCGCTCTTAGCTGTGCTCGTCACACTCTGGCTTGCTGATAAGCAGCGTCGAGAGGATGTGGAAAGCCTGAAGGTGGGATTGGTAATGGGAATGATGTCTCACGGGCCGGACGCGTTGTTTGCCAGCGTTAACGTTACTTCAGATGGGAAGCGACCAGTCCTGATCACTGGCGTTACCTTCATGTCAAATCATGCGAAGCAGGCTATGCACGTCACAGGGTTTATGTCTTTTGGAAATTCTTTGCCTATTCGTCTGAATTATGGGGAGCAGGCCCAGTTTCCCTTGGAGTTTGGATTTGAGAACGCCCTCAACAGTTTCGTGCGCGCTCACTGTAACGGTAGAGCTGACGGTCTAAGGGTTGTCGTATCAACCAGCCTTAATGAATTCTCAAAGCCAGTACCCGTCTCAATGCTGTCGATGAACAGAAATTGATAGCCCAGCAATCCAACACCAAGCCGCCCAATGGGCGGTTTTTTTATGCCTGCAAAGCGGGCCGACCAAACCCAAGGGGTGCACCAAGTGGCAGACGAAAACCAGATTGATCTTGAAGACCCGGTAGTTAAATCCGCGATTGCCGAAGCGGTGGAAGCGGCCACCCTGGGCCTCAAGAACAAAAACACCGAGCTGCTTGGCTCACTCCGGACCACCAAAAACGAACTGGATGGCTTCAAGACCCAGTTCGAAGGTCTGGACATCAATGCTGTGAAAGCCCTGCTAACCAAGGTTGGCCAGGACGAGGAAACCCGCCTGCTGGCCGAGGGCAAGCTTGACGAGGTCATCACCAAACGCACCGAACGCCTGCGCACCGACTACGACGCCAAACTGGCCGCCGAGAAGACTCGCGCCGACAAGGCCGAGGCCTTTGCCGCCAAGTACAGCGACAAAGTGCTGGCTGATTCAATCCGCGCTGCTGCCATCAAGGCCGGCGCGCTCCCCGAGGCTGCCGAGGACATCATCCTGCGCGCCCGAGGCACTTTCAAGCTCAGTGAAGACGGTGAGGCAGTTGCCACCGACCGTGACGGCGAGGTCGTTTACGGGAAGGACGGGAAGACCCCGCTGTCACCGCTCGAATGGGCGGAATCTCTGCGTGAAACAGCAACACACCTGTGGCCAAGGGCGCAGGGTGCCGGTCCGACCGGCGATCAAGGTGGCAAGGCCACGAAAAAGTGGGGTGAGTACACGGAAACCGAACGCGCTGCGATCGCCCGTGACAACCCTGAGCTCTTCAAGAAAATCCAGGCCACCAAAGGAACCTAATCCATGGCAACTACCCAACTGACCGACATCTTTGTCGGCGACTACTACGCCTCCCTGGCGCCGGTTAACAGCCCGGAAAAGACCGCTGTATATGAGTCGGGCATCGTGACTCGCTCGCCTGTGCTGGATGCGATCGCCTCCGGCAGCCAGGGCACCGCCGAGATCAGCTACTGGCAGGATCTCAACGCCGATGAAGCCCCGAACATCAGCAACGACGACCCGAACGACCAGGGCGAAGTCGGCAAGGTCACCCAGGACAGCATGCGCGCCCGCGTTCTGTACCTCAACAAAGGCTACGGCGTCACCGACCTAACCGCTGAGCTGGCGAACACCGAGCCTCAGCAGCAGATCCGCAACCGCTTCGGCACCTACTGGACTCGCCAGTGGCAGCGTTACACCCTGGGCGCGGCTCGCGGCATCATCGCCTCGAACATCGCGAACAACGGCGGTGACATGGTCATCGATGCGGGCGCGACCATCAGTGCGAACGCCTTCCAGGATGCCGCGTTTACCGCCGGCGACGCAGCCGACCAGTTCGGCGCGATCGGCGTGCACTCGGTGGTGATGAACCAGATGGTCAAGCAGGACCTCATCGAGTACCTGCGTGACTCTGAAGGCAAGATCATCCTGGCCACCTACCTCGGCAAGCCAGTGTTCATGGACGATGCCCTGGTGTATGGCGCGGGCAAGTACCTGTCCGTGTTCTTCGGCCAGGGTGCTTTCGGTTACGGCGAAGGCACGCCGAAGGTGCCGGTAGAGCTGGAGCGTAAGCCTGGCGGCGGTAACGGCGGTGGTGCCGAAGTGCTGTGGGAGCGGAAGACCTACATCCTCCAGCCTGCTGGCTTCAGCTGGAAGGGCTCTGAGGCTCAGAACCTCAGCCCGACCGCGACTCAGTACGCCTCCGCGGGCAACTGGGAGCGTGTGTTCAGCCGCAAGCAAGTCCCGTTCGCCGCTGTCATCAGCGGTACCACCACGCCGTAATCCGGCCTACATAACCTGGCGTTTTTATGGGCGCCGGGGTGCTTTTGAGGTGACTCATGAAAGTGATCTACACGGACAAGCCGGGCAAAGAGCGCGGTGTTTGTTACCGGCTGCTGAGCGAATTCTTCGGTGTCATTGGCTCCGCTACCGAAGTGGTAGTTGAGGGCGATGCCCCTGAAATCTTCGATGCTTACCAAGCCGCCGGCGTAAAGGTTTCCGATGGCAAGGAACAGGAAGCGCCGGAAACCGACCCTTTGAAAATGAAGGTCCCCGAGTTGAAAGAGTGGTTGACCGCGAAGGGTATTGCCTTCGACGCGACCGCCAAGAAAGAAGACCTGCAGGCCCTGGTGCCAGCGGAATAAGGACAAGCACATGACCGATTACATCACCGTCGCCGATGTTGACGCCCAGCTCGGTCCTGACTGGGCAGGCACCGGTGATCCGGTCCTTGCTGTGACCATGGCCAATGCCTGGCTCACGGCCAAGATTAAGCGGGCTGTTCCTGATCCGGTTCCGGCTGAGATCAAAACAGCCGGCGCCCAGGTTGCCAAAGAGGCGGGGGCGGGCAAGCTGTACACGGCCACGCAGAAGGAAGTGCAGAGCAAGACGGTCTCGGCCCAGTCCGGCACATCGGTGAGCAAAACCTACGTGGCGGGCTCAACGGATCAGTCGGCGGGGGTCAACTTCGCCCTTGCGCTGCTGGCCCCGTGGATCACGCGCTCCGGCGTGATGATGCTGAAGAGGGTCTGACCGTGGGCATGCGTGAAGAGATCCAGGCCGAACTGGCCGAAGCTTTCGAAGATCCTGATGGCTTGGCCGACGCAGTCAAGTCGGTCACAGGCGTGCGCAAGGTTGCGGGCGAGTATGACCCCGACCTGGGTGGCGAAACGCCTGAGACCACCTTGACGTACTCGGGCCGCGGCGTTCTTGGCAGCTACCTGTCCAAAGAAATCGACGGCTCCCTCATCCAGACCAGCGACAAGAAGCTGCTGGTGCTGCAAAACGAGCTGTTCGTGTCGGAGGCCGGCGTTCCGACGGCGGTACCGGCTGCCCCGGCCATTGGCGATATCGTCAACGGGCTGCGGGTAATGAACGTGTCTGCGGACCCTGCTGATGCAGCGTGGATGCTCCAGCTTAGGCGCTGAGAGCCAACCAGGATGCTGATCTGCTCTGATTAATTAGGCGACAGTATTAGTTTTCGCGCCGACTTTTAAAAATACTTATCCAAAAGTAGTAGGCCATGGTCGTTTATTATATCGATGTCGACCCTTCCCGCTTTTAGATCCTTTTCTAGAGTCGTTAAAAGCTCGATAGCGCCGTCAGAAAGTTGTTTGTTCGAAGGCACTATACCCGTCGCAAACTTTATGACCCATTGGGGCGGATATCCTTTACAGCTATTCACAATGGTCTCGCGGAGATTTGCTGCGCTATCGGCAAGATCTATTCCTGCGGCCGAGTCGGCTTGCATTCGAGCCTTTGCCTTCGCGATATTTTCGGCCGCCTGTTCTCCAGGCGTAAGTCGGGCCTTAAGGTTGCTTGGCGACTTTGTGTATGGCTTCTTCATAGAAAGGATTTCCTTATGCGATGGTTCTATGAGCCTGTACCTGAAGTGGCTCGGCAGATTATCAGGAGGGGGTTCAAAATACTCAATCTCGCCGACATGCTGATTCTGCACGAGCTGCATTCGTGAGCAGGTCCGGCGCCGGTCATTCCGGCAGCTTCGCCCTGAGCCTGGCCGAGTTCGCGGCTCAGACGGGTGAAGCCATTGATGCCAGCGTGCGTGAAATCATCATCGAGGTCGGCAGCAGCCTGATTCGCATGTCTCCCGTGGGTAACCCGGAGATCTGGGCGCAGAACGCAGTGGCGACGCAGTACAAAAAAGCCGTCGACGATCACAACAGCGCGCTGCGCAGTGATCCGGCCAACCTCACGAAGGGTGGCAGGCTGAAGAAGGGCCGTAAGCTCAACGACGGCATGGACGTAAAAGCGCCCGAGGGCTACGTCGGTGGCCGGTTCCGCGCGAACTGGCACATCTCGCTGGGCGTTGTCGAGAGTGTCACCTTCGACGATGTAGACCCGAGCGGCGCCGAAACCACTGCCGCACTGGTGGCTGCAATGAGCGACTTCACTGCAGGCCAGATGGCCTACATCATCAACAACTTGCCCTACGCGATCCCGCTGGAGTTCGGCCACTCCACCCAGGCCCCCGGCGGCATGGTCCGGGTCACCGTGGCTCGCTTCCAGCAGATTGTGTTGGAGGCCATCAGGAACAACCAGGTATGAGTCACGCAATCATCGCTTCGATCTACGAGGCCAGGCTCATCGCCTGGAACGTTGCCAGGCCGGAGAAGCTGAAAATCGTGTTCGAGAACACGGCCTACACGCCGGCGGCGGGCGAGACGTACCTCCGGGCGTTCACTATTCCAGGTAACACAGCGAGCAACACGCTCGGTGGCGATCACCGGCTGTTCACCGGCGTGTTTCAGGTGAGCATCATCGCGCCGGCCGGCGCCGGCAAGGCCAAGACGAACCCAATCGCTGCTGAACTGATCGACCTGTTCCCTCTTTACACGCGTGACACGAAGAGTGCGGTCACAATTGTGACCATATCGCCAGTTGATCAAGGGCCAGGCATCACAGGCGATTCCACCTACACCGTCCCGATCTCGTTCTTGTACCGGGCCGACACCAACTGATCCCGCACATTGGGCAACCCAACGAACCTGCCACTGAGCGGGTTTTTTCATATCTGCAAAGAGGAAATACCCATGGGCTACAAAATTCCGGACGGCGGCACCTTCCAGCACGGCGCCACCTACGGGCCGGACATTCCTTTTTCGGCGTTGAGCAACGCGGCTGAAGCTGTGGCCACCGTAACGGGCGGTACGCTTTCGGCTGGTGACATCGTTATTGTCACTTCCGGCTGGACTCGCTTGGGCAATCGGGTTGTGCGCGTAAAAGCTGCCACTGCCACTGCCATCACCCTGGAAGGCATCGACACCACTGACCTGCAGGTTTACCCCGCAGGATCCGGCATCGGATCGTTGAAGAAGGTGCTGACCTGGGTGCAAATCCCGCAAATCACCAATATGGATTTCACCGGCGGCACCCAGAACTACCTGGATGTGGTGTTTTTGGAGGACAAGCAGGGCCGCCAGATGCCAACCGACAAAGCAGCGGCCAGCTTGGCGCTGACCATTGCTGACGACCCGGGCCAAACGTTCAACGCCATCCTTCGCGCAGCGGATGCCAGCCAGACCATTCAGGCCGCGCGTCTGAACCTACCGGGCAACGACACGCTGTTCTACGGCGCCTTCACCTCGTTCTCCAACCAGCCGGCCGTCTCCCGCAGCAACCTGCTGACCCGGACCGTGAACCTGGCGCTGCAGGGCGAGCCGACCCGTTACCTGACTGCGGTGGCGTAACCCATGGCAAAGATCAGAATCGCCCAAAATCCAACTTTTAAGGCCTTCGTGTCGATTCCGATTGTTGGAGGTGATCCCGAGAAAATCGAATTCACCTTTAAGTATCGGGATCGCCCGGGGCTTGCCGCACTGTTTGATGAGTGGAACCTAAAGCGCGATGAAGCTCGGACCGCCCTGGGCGAAAGCCCAACGCTTTCCGAAATCGTTGCTGTTGACACTGAGCAGCAGTCGCAGCAGATCAAGGACCTGGTAGTCGGCTGGGGCTTCGACGACAAGTTCGACGACAAGAGCATTCGGGCGCTGGTGACGTCCTGCCAGGGCGCTGCTGAGGCGGTCGTGAATGCCTATCAGAGCGCATTCAATCAGGCCCGCTTGGGAAACTGACGGACGCTGCCCGCGCACTCTACGCGCCGGCGGCACCGGCTGAACTGATGGGCCTGTTCGGGCTTGCCCCGGGCGACCTAGAAGAGGTAACCGAGGTCTGGCCCTGCAACTGGCCGGCGTTCTACCTGTTCAACAGGATGTCGACTCAGTGGCGGGCCGGCGCCGGCGGTGCGATCGGTCTCGATTACACCTGCATTCGCGACGTGGCCGGGTTCCTCGGCATCAAGAAAAAGAAACTCGCTGAAATCTTCCCTGACCTTCAGGTGCTGGAAGGCGAAGCCCTGCGCGTCATGGCGGAGGAAAGGGAAAACAGCCCGTAACCACGGGCACTTATTCAAGGTGAGTCGATGAACATTGCAGAACTCGGCGTCAAGATCGACTCGGCCGATGCAATCCAGGCGAAAACAAGCCTGGATGAGATGGCGAAGGCCGGCGGCCGGGCCGAGCAGTCCGCCGTATCGCTGATGAACGAAATGCAGGCTCTGGAGAAGTCGCTGTCCACCAGTGCCAAAACCACCCAGGACCTGGCAAAGCAGCGTGACGCCCTAGCGAAGCTTACGAAGACCGGCGCCTATGGCGAGGCCGAGGCAGCGAAGATCTCGGCCCAGCTCGATAAGCAGCAGGTGGCCCTGGCCAAGTCCGCCATGGACGAGCAAAAGGCCCTGAACAGTCTGCTGGGTGCTATCGATCCGGCCCGGGCTGCGCTGGCAAAGCTGGACACGCAGGTCGAACAGCTTGGCAAGCACCTGGACGAGGGGCGCATCAGCCAGGATCAGTACAACAGCGCCCTGAGCAAGATCGACAAGGATTACGCCAAGCTCGAAAAGACCACCACCGGTTTCGACAAGTTGCGCCTCGGCACACGCCAGGCCCAGGAAAATGTCGTTCAGCTCGGTAATGCGTTGTCGTCGGGGGATTGGGGTAGCGGCGTTCGTGCCGTGGCTCAGTTGGGCGCCGGGGCGGGCGCAGGCGCTGCCGGGTTGCTCGCCATCCTGGGGCCGCTGGCGCTCGCAACGGCTGCTGTTGGCGGCCTCGCATACGCCTACTACAAGGGCAGCGAGGAGCAGGACAGTTACAACAAATCGCTGATCCTCACCGGCAACTACGCGGGGGTGAGCGCTGGCCAACTCGGCGATATGGCACGGCAGGTAAGCGCAACGGTCGGTACCACCGGGCAGGCCGCCGCTGTGCTGGCGCTGCTGGCCGACAACGGCAAGATCGCCGGCGATAGTTTCACGAGTATCACCCAGGCTGCCGTGTCGATGCAGGAAGCCACCGGCAAGGCAGTAAGCGAGACCGTCGCCGAATTCTCCAAACTGGCAGACGACCCGGTAAAGGCCTCTGCTGCGCTGAATGAGCAGTACCACTACCTAACGGCCTCGGTTTACTCGCAAATCGCGGCACTGGAGCAACAGGGCGACCATGCCAGCGCCGTGAAGCTGGCGACGGAGTCTTACGCCGATGCGATTAACGAGCGTACGCCGAAGATTCTGGAAAACCTGAGCGTCTGGGAGCGGGCTTACAACGCTGTTGCCCAGGCGGCGGATGGTCTGAAAAACGCCGGCCGCCGAGACATCAACTCAGACATCGAGAATGCTCGCGCTGGACTGGCTGAAGCTCAAGGCATGGATGGCCTATTCCAAAGCCAAAAATCCAAGGATGCTTTGATTGAGTTCAGGCAAAACCGCCTGAACATGCTGGAGGACGAAAAGGCAGCTCAGGCAGACATTGCCAAATGGGAGGGCGAGCAGGCCAAAGCCCAGCAGGCCGCCGTGACTGCGATGGGGAAGGTCGATGCGCTCACGAAGTCGTCGCTGACCAACGAGCAGAAGCGCGCCGAGGCCCTAAAGGATTACAAGCAGCAGCTTGACGATATCCGCAAGGTTGACCCGAAGGATTCGCGGCTCGATCAATCGGCAATCGACAAAAACATCGCCAATATCAACGACAAGTTCAAAGACCAGAAGGCCGCCGGTTCCCAGGTCGACTTAACCAGTTTCAACAACGCCAAGAACAACCTGGCGGCGATCACCGACACCTACAAAAACTATCAGAAGGAACTGGACGCGGCACAAAAGGCCGGCCTGATTTCAGAGGCCGATTACCTGCTACGGCGCCAAGCTCTCATCGGCAACGAACGCGACCAGGTAACGGCAGCCTACGAGGCCGAGATTTTGGCGCTGGAGGCTGCCAAGGGCAAGAAGACCACATCGGCCGCGCAAAGCATCCAGCTGGACCAGAAGATCGCTGACGCGCGCGCAGGGATGGTCAAAGCGCAGAAGGACGCTGACAGCCAGCTTGAAGTTCTGGCGACCAACGAGACCGGGCGCTTGGCCAAGCAAGAGCGCGCGATCAGCACCTACGTGCAGGCTTTGGGGCAGCAACAGCGAGCTCTGGAGCTTGCCGGACAGCGCGCGGTTATCGGCGTGGGTCAGGGTGACCGCCAGAACGCACTCAGCGGCGAGCTGAACAGCCAGCAAGACCGGTTTGCTCAGCAGTCGCTGGAGCTGGCCAACCAGAAGTCCGACCCATCGCGGAATATGTCGGAGGAAGAATTCAAGCGTAAGTCGCAGGCGCTCGCCGACGCGAACAAGGCCGCCACTGACCAGATCCGGCAGAACTACGCGGATGTGGAGAACGCCCAAGGTGATTGGACCAAAGGCGCGACAGCTGCTTGGGACAACTATTTGGATTCGGCGCGGAACATCGCTGGCCAGACGAAAAGCCTGTTTGGCAATGCCTTCAGCTCAATGGAAGACTCGCTTGTTAACTTCGCGGTATCAGGCAAAGCGTCGTTCGCTGACTTTACCAAGTCGATCCTGGCGGACATGGCACGCATTGCCACACGCCAGGCCAGTTCGGCATTGCTGGGAAGCCTGGTGGGGGCGGCGGCAAGCTACTTCGGTGGTAGCGCAGCCAGTGGCAACGGCTTGGCGGCCGGGTCTGCTGGTGCGGGCTCTTCCAATCTTGGCGCTTCAGCCGGCGGCTACTCCGGTTCCTACTTTCCGCAAGCCTTGGGCGGTGCCTGGTCGGGCGGTGTGCAGATGTTCGCCGACGGCGGCGCCTTCACCAACTCAATCGTCAGCAAGCCTACGGCGTTCGGCATGGCCAACGGCAAAACCGGTGTAATGGGCGAGGCAGGGGAAGAGGCAATCATGCCGCTGACCCGAACATCCAGCGGCAAGCTGGGCGTTATGGCCATGGGCGGCGGCGGTGCAGGTGCAACGCAGATCAATGTCGAGGTGCACATCGACGGCGAGGGTAACGCTTCGTCCTCGGCTGACGCCCCCGGTTACGACCTGTTCGGCAAAGAGCTGGCAACGTTTGTTGAGCAGAAGTATCAGCAACTGCGCAACAAGGACATGGGCCAGGGTGGCGTCATCAACAAAGCAATCAAGGGGCGCTGATGGCAATCGAACGATTCACTTGGTCAACGGAGAAGGGCGCGGAGGGAGATATCACCCAACGCGTGCGCTCCAAGCAGTTCGCCGACGGATACGAGCAGTCGGTTGAGGATGGTTTGAATAACCAGTCGGAATCCTGGCCTGTGACTTTCACTGGTATGGAATCTCGAATCCTGGAGATCAGGAAGTTCCTCGACCGGCACAAGGGGGCAAAGGGCTTTCTCTGGACGCCACCACTTGGCGTGCTTGGGCTCTACAAGTGCAACGGCTACAAACCGGTTCACCGAGGCGGCCAGGTCTACGCCATCACTGCAACCTTCCAGCAAGCCTTTCACCCCTGAGATAACCGCCCATGGCACTGATCACGGACATCCAGAAACTGGAGCCCGGCGGCGAGATTCGCCTGTTTGAAATTGATGGGACCGAATACGGCGCCGATTACCTTCGCTTCCACGGTCACGCCATCCCGCACACGCCAGAGGAATTGCTGGCCTATGAGGGATCGGAAGAGGATCTGCCCGCCAAGTCGATTATCTGGCAGGGCCAGGAGTACGCGGCCTGGCCGGTGCAGATTGAGGGTATTTCCTCGAGTAGCGATGGCACGGCTTCTCGGCCGACTTTTGCCGCCGGCAACGTGAATGGTCGAGTCACGGCGCTGTGCCTGGCCTTCGAGGACATGCTCAAGTTCAAGCTGACGGTCCGTGAGACGCTGGCCCAATACCTGGACGCGGCAAACTACCCTGGCGGCAACCCAACCGCTGACCCGACCCAGGAAGCGCTGGAGATCTGGTACATCGACCAGAAAACCAGCGAAGACGGTGAGGCGGTGGTGTGGGAGCTGTCTTCCCCGGGTGAGATCGATAACCACGGGCTGCCTGGCCGGCAGATGACGACGTTCTGTCACTGGGCCATGACGAATGGATATCGGGGGCCAGATTGCGGCTACACCGGCGCGGCCATGTTCGACGACGAGGACAACCCTACGGACGATCCAGCCAAGGATCAATGCAAGGGCTGTCTGTCGTCCTGCAAGTTGCGCTTCGGTGAGAACAACGAACTTTCCTTTGGCGGATTCCCTGCCGTATCCCTCATTGCTCGGAGCTGACCATGCGCAAGCACATCATCGCGGCCATCCAGGCGCATGCGTCGGCTCAATACCCGAAAGAGTGCTGCGGGCTGCTGCTGGCTATCGGGCGCAAGCAGAAGTATTTCCCGTGTAGGAACATTGCGACTGAGCCAAGCGAAGAATTCCGGCTCGATCCCGAAGACTATGCTGCGGCGGAAGACCTGGGCGAGGTGATCGGCATTGTCCACTCGCACCCTGATGCCACCAGCAGGCCGTCACCGCATGACTTGGCCATGTGCGAGGCCACGGCCTTGCCCTGGCACATCCTGTCCTGGCCCGAGGGCGACATGCGCACGATCACGCCAACGGGCAGCACGCCGCTACTCAAGCGACCGTTTGTTCACGGCGCATGGGACTGTTGGCAGGTTTGCGCTGATTGGTATGCCCGCGAGTGGGGCCTGGAGTTCGAAGCCTTCCAGCGCACCGATGGTTGGTGGGAAAGCGCCGAGAACGCAAGTCTTTATGAGCAGCACTACGAGGCGGCTGGGTTCGTTCGCGTCCACCGACCCCAGCGCGGTGACTTGATCGTCATGCAGATCGGCCGGACGGCGCACCCAAACCATGCTGGGATCTATCTAGACAATAATCCATTGTTGCCGGGTGAGGAGTCCGGAACCTTTGGTCCTGGGCCTTTTTTGCTTCATCACCTTTATGGGAGACCATCAGAAATCATCGTATTCGGTGGGCCTTGGTTGGATCGTACTCGGTTATTTTTGCGGCACAAGAATACCTGAATGCACCTGCTTTTTTTCGAACCTCTCATCCTTTGGCATACTTCAATATTAGGGTATATTGCAAAAAATCGGATAATGGCATTTGGCCAAGGAGATAGGTTCGTGAGTGCTGAAATGGTCGATTTGAAAGCTGGTAGCGCGCGCTACACCAATATAAAAGATTTAAAAGGGGAGAAGTTTGCTGATTGGCTGCAGAGTGAAATTAAGTACTGGAGCGAACTTCTCTCAATGTCTACAAGGAACGATAGTAGGCTTTCGCCGCTTTTATCTAACGTTATTAATACATACATCCATGACCTTCAGCAGATTGAACCTGACAAGGGGAAGACTTTATTTCCGAACAAAAAGGTATACTCTGAGGTCGTCTCCGCTAATAGCGCTGCTAGGCTTCCAATGCATGATGACAAGCATGCGGAAGAATTTAGGCTCTCATTTTTAACAGGGATGGCAATGCCTGTAGTGTTTGCATACCGGTCTATCTCAGACCTTATGGATGATGGTTTCTTGAGGGGCTATAATAAAGGCGTTGATGCTAATTTTGAACAGTTTTCTAAGTCTGTAGAAAATTCGCTTGAAGATGTAAAAACAGCGGTGGAGGAATCATCCGAGGACATAAAGTTGCAGTTGGATGTTGCGGCTGAAAAGATTTCTAGTCTGGCAAAAGCCGCTACTTCTGCAATCGCACTTTCAGAACCTGTGAAGTTTTGGGAGCAAAGGCGCGATATTCATAAAGAAAACGCCAAGAGATATAGCAAGTATGCTGTTATATCTGCCTGTGTATTTGCAGCGGTTTTATTTTTGTCTATGCTTTATGGTTATGCTGCAGGTGTAACGCATATAGTTTGGGGCTATGAAATAACGTTGCCCAAAACATTGGCTGGTTTTGCTGTGATCTTGTTGGTTTCAACAGGTGGTGTTTGGGCTACGAGGATTTTCGTGAAGTTAATGATGGTTAATTTAACCTCGGAAGCGGAGTCTCTTGAAAGATCTACAATGATTAAGACCTTTGTTGCTATGCAAGCGGTAGACTCTTCGATTTCTCATGAGAGTCAAATGCTGTTTTATACGACTTTATTTAGGCCTTCGAATAATACGATTAATGAAGAGTCGACCGCTCCTGAATATGGGAAGATATTAGATGCCGTTCTGAAAAGTAGAAGTGGTGATAAAACATCCGGCTAGCATTAGGCTTTCGCCAAATCAAAGAGGGAACGACATGCGGATTTTGATAGCGGCGGTAGCGGTGGTGATGCTGGCGGGGTGTGCCTCATCGGCAATCTCGGTGCGAGATGCGAAGCCGGTACCGGCCGATGAGCTTTACGCCTTCCAATCGAAACCCGCCGGAGAAGGCGGAAAGATCACTGTTGTTCGTGATTCGGGCGCCGTTGGCTCGGGCTGCGACATTGTCGTATATGTCGACGGTCGAAGAGCTGCAAAAATCGGCACCGGGCAGCGCGCTACCTTTTACTTGCCGTCTGGATCGTCAAATCTAGGTGCTGGCCTGGCCGGTTCAGGCCTGTGTGCAGGAGCTGCAATTCGAACCATTGTCGCGACGGTGCTGCCTGGCAAGGAAAGCCTGTACCGCATCAGCGGCGACATGTCCGGGTTCTACATTGGCCCTTATGTCGATTACAACTGAACAAAAAGCCATGAAGCCGCCTCCGGGCGGTTTTTTATTGTCCGGAGAAAGTGATGCAGGCATCAGCGATCAACTACCAACCGATGACGACGATTCGTCTTCACGGGCAACTCCGTCAGTTCGGGAAGTCCTTCAGGCTAGCGGTAAAGTCGCCCGCCGAGGCCATCAAGGCACTATGTGTGCAGATTCCTGGCTTTGAGCGGTTTCTGTCGAATGCGAAGTCGCGTGGGCTTGAGTTCGCTGTTTTTCGCGATAAACGCAATATCGGGGAGAAGGAATTGAGCTACAACGGCGCCGGAGAAATCCGCATTGCGCCAGTGGTTGTAGGCAGCAAGCGCGGAGGTATTCTTCAAACCATCGTCGGCGCGATCCTGATTGTGGTTGGGGTGATTTTCTCGGCCACGCCATTCGGCACCCCACTTATTGGCGCCGGTATCGGCCTGGTGGCAGGGGGCGTAATCCAAATGCTAAGCCCCCAGGCCGGCGGCCTCAAAACCAGCGCCGCGCCCGAGAACACCCCTGGCTACGCCTTCGGCAGCGCCAAGAACACTACGGCATCCGGTAACCCCGTACCGCTCTGCATCGGCGAGCGCCGGTGGGGCGGCGCGATTATCAGCGCTGAGATCTACGCAGAAGATCGCATGTAACTATCACTTTCAGAACAGCAGCCGCCCAAAAGGCGGCTTTTTATTGCCTGGAGAAAAGCATGGGCGCAGCACACAAAATCGACGTTTATGGCGCCAAGGGCGGATCGGATAAGCCCAAAACACCTACTGAAGCGCCGGATAGCCTGCGCTCTGTCGCCATGGCAAAGATGCTGATCGCCGTGGGCGAGGGAGAGTTCGAAGGCACACCTACCGCGCGCGATATCTTCCTCGACAACACTCCGCTTCAAGACCCCCAAGGCAACATGAACTTCCCGAACGTTAAATGGGAATGGCGCACCGGGGCGGTAGACCAAACCTATGTCCAAGGAATCCCGTCGATCGCGAACGAAACAACGATCGGTACGGAGTTGCGCAGTGGCACGCCCTGGGTTCGAGCCATCACCAACACTCAGCTTTCTGCTGTGCGCGTGCGCTTTGCCTGGCCGGCACTTCAATCGGTCGACTCGGGCGGGAACATCAACGGGTACACGATTGGCTACAAGGTCGAGTTGGCAACTGACGGCGGCGCCTACCAGGAAGTGCTGAATGAGGCCGTCTCCGGAAAGACTACAAGCGTCTACGAGCGCACGCGCCGCATCGATTTGCCGAGGGCGAGTACAGGTTGGCTGATGCGGATCACTCGTCTGACCGCGAACCAGAACAACAACAAAATCTCCGACACCATGCAGATTGCCGGCTTCACCGAGGTGATCGACGCGAAGATTCGATACCCGAACACCGCGCTGCTCTTCATTGAGTTCTCGGCGGAACAGTTCCGCAGCATCCCGGCCGTGACCGTGGGCTGCAAGGCTCGAAAGTGGTCGGTACCGAGCAACTATGACCCTGCGACCCGGACTTATACGGGGATATGGGATGGCACTTTCAAAGAGGCGTATACCAACAACCCGACATGGGCGACGCTCGGTATCACCACGAACGACCGTTTCGGCCTCGGCCGCAGCATCAAGCCGTGGATGGTCGACAAGTGGGAGCTGTACCGGATATCGCAGTACTGCGACCAACTGGTGCCGGACGGTAAGGGTGGCCAGGAGCCGCGATTCATTTGCAACCTGAACCTGCAGAGCAAGGCTGACGCCTGGTCGCTGCTACGCGACATCTCCGCGATCTATCGGGGCATGACCTACTGGGCCCAGGGCCAGGTGTTCACGCTGGCCGATATGCCGCGCGCTACCGACTTTGACTTCGCCTACACCCGGGCGAACGTCATTGACGGCAAGTTCACTTATTCCAGTGCATCGGAGCGCACCCGCTACACGCGGGCGCTGATCAGCTACGACAATCCGCTGAACAACTTCGACACCGACGTCACTGCCGTGACGGATGCCAAGCTCCATCGGCGTTATGGCGACAATCCGCTCGAGATCAGCGCCATCGGCTGCACCCGTGAATCAGAGGCACAGCGCCGGGGTAAATGGGCGCTGCTCACCAACTCCAAGGATCGGGCCGTTACCTTCAAGGTCGGCCTCGACGGTCGCATCCCGCTGCCAGGGTACGTGATCCCGATCGCTGACGAACTGCTGGCCGGCCGGCCGGTGGGCGGGCGTATCTCGGCGGTGAGCGGCAAGGTCATCACCCTGGACCGTGACACCCAGGCCAAGCCTGGTGATCGCCTGATCCTAAACTTGCCGGACGGCAAGTGCGAGGGCCGCACCGTGCAGTTGGTCAGTGGTCGGCAGGTCACCGTGACCGTGGCTTATTCCGTGCCGCCGGAGCGTGAACTGGTGTGGGCGCTGGACGCTGACGACCTGGCCATCCCGCTTTATCGCGTGGTCAGCGTGGCGCGGCCGGAGCCTGGCGTGTTTGAAATCTCAGCGGTGCAGTACGACCCGAGCAAGTTCGATCACATCGATACCGGCGCGCGCCTGGAAGAGCGCCCAATAAGCGTTGTGCCAATCACCGTGGTTCCGGCGCCGGCCAGCGTCATGCTGACGTCGAGCTACGCCGTGAATCAGGGTATCGCTATCAGCACTATGAACATTTCGTGGCCCGCTGTTGCTGGCGCGGTTGCTTATGACGTGGAGTGGCGCAAGGACAGCGGCAACTGGATCAAGCTGCAGCGCACGGGCGCGACGAGCGTTGATGTCACCGGCATTTACTCGGGCGCCTACCTGGCCCGTGTTCGGTCGGTGAGCGCCTTCGAGATATCTTCAATCTGGAAGAACTCCAACCTAACCAACCTGGAAGGCAAGGTCGGCCTGCCGCCGGCAGTGTCGTTCCTGACCACCACAAGCCTGGTCTATGGCATTGGCATTCAGTGGGGCTTTCCACCTGGTGCGGAGGACACGCAACGATCGGAGCTTTGGTATAGCCAGTCACCGAATCTGGCCACCGCGATAAAGCTGAGTGACTTTAGCTACCCGCAGGCCAAGCATGAGATGCAGAACATCCTGGCGGGTGCGAGCTTCTACTTCTGGGCCCGCCTGGTGGACCGCACCGGCAACGTTGGGCCGTTCTGGCCTATTCCCGGCGCAGTGAATGGCCGGGCCAGCTCCGACCAGACTCAATACGACAAGTACTTCGCCGAGAAGATCGGCAAGGGTGCGTTGTACCAGAGCCTGCGTGAAGAAATTGATCTGATCACTGGCGATGGCCCAGGGTCGGTCAACGATAGGCTGGAGAAGGCCAAGCAGGAGCTGGAAGACCTTATCTCCGAAGTGGTAGACGCCTTGGAATATGTTCCATCCAAGACCTACGCCAAGGGCGACATGGTCCGGGTGGGACAGCAGTTGTTTCAGGCGACCACCGCGGTACCGGTCAATACGACGCCGCCGAACGCGAAATACTGGTTCAACTTGGGCACCATCGCCGAAACCAACGCAGCCATGGCCCTGGAGATCAGCAAGAACAAGGCCGCTATCAACGAGGTCGACGGGAAGGTCGCAGCAACCGCCGAGAAATTGGATGGGGTTTATGCTTTGGTGAAGTCCGACTCTGCAGGTTCGGAGGAGGGCAGTGCCGGCGACAGCACTTCGTCCGCCGGCGCCTGGTCTCTGATGTCTGTTATTGCTGAGCGAGATTTTGCTCAGTCACAGCGGACGGACATTGTTGAGGCCAAGGTGGGGAAGAACGCTGCCAGCATTCTTGATGTTGCTACCACCGCCGCAACGGCTACCTCAGCCCTTGCTCAGAAAGTCACGACAATGGGAGCGAAGGTCGACAGCAATGAGGCCGCTTTCAAGTTAGAGACCACTGCATTGGCCAATGCGGACAAGGCGCTGGGCGAGAAAATCGAAACGGTACAAGTCGCATCAGGCGATAACTCTGCCGCTATCGAGGTGGTCAGTAAGGCTCAGGCCACCACTGACGGGAAGGTTTCGTCGATGGTGACCTTCAAGGCAGAGACGATTGTTGGGGGCAAAAAAGTTGCATCGGGGTTTGCGTTCGGATCGGATGGAGAGCAGGCGGAGTTCCTCATATTCGCGCAGCGATTTGCGGTGGTCGATGAGGTCAGCGGTCAGCTGGTGCCAATGTTCGTGGTGCAGAACAACCAGGTAGTCCTCAATCAAGCAATCATCAGCATGGCCTTCATCCAGGAAATCATTCTGGGTATGACGCTGAGGTCTGAGGCTGTCGACTCTAAGGGGCGTCCGCTGCTGGAGATCAACGTCAAGGCGGGGACGTTCACGCTGCGAAGCGCAGGCACGACCGGTTCCACCTTGCTCAACAACGACGGCCTCACGGTCTTCGATGCGAATGATGTTGATCGGGTAACGGTGGGGAGGCTTTCAGTATGACTTATGGCATGCGTGTAAAGGGCGAGGATGGCGCGGTCCAGCTTGATGAAAACTCGTTTACTTGCAGAGTCGTTTATAGCGCGATAGTAAATCCTGCGACGTCGCCAACAGGGTCTTTCTTTGATGTGGTAGTGGCCGGAGTAACGCCTGCAAATGCTGCTGTTTTTTGCATGCCGGCCGGACCAATTAACTATAGTACTGATAGTCAATTAGAGCCCGAGGTGGTCAACGGTGGCGTAAGAGTTTGGCGAGTAATGAAGGGGTATTCGTACCCTGCTAGTTGGGTCAGCCAGACCGCTATGATTCTTATTGTAGTGAGGTTTAAATAAGTGGCGGACTCTTTTGGTTTGACGTTTCAAAACTCGGCAGATAATAGGGTTGTTATTGATTCTGAGTTAACGCGCCTTTCTGTTATATGCAAAGGAAGGTACGCCAATAACTCTGGGCTCTACGCCGTAACATATTTTCCGTTCACGATAACATCGCAGTGGCCTCCCTTTGTATTTATAAGGCCGGACTCTGCTGGCGGGCAGATAGGCATGACTCAGGCTGAGGTTTTAGGCAGCTCGGGAGCGTGGACTGGCTTTAGGGTGCGGGCATACGATAACAATAGTGTTCGTCCAAATGGCCGGTATTTCGCTGCGGGGTTCGGTGCCGAGATTTTAAGCGATTATGGACTTAGGCTGCGAGATGGAGCGAGGACGGTACTGTTTGACAGCGGCACTCCAACTGCTTTATTCGCAAACTATAATTCCTCTTGGGCTTTCGCTGGGAGCGGCACCACCGCTCAGGGGCAGAGCATTGTGTACTTTGCTGCACCCTTCACCATGACGGAAAACGAGTATATTTTAATCAACACATTGAGCATGCCTGTTATTCGGGCATTACAGCAACAAAGTGATCTACAAATGATTTGGGATTATCCAAACAGTCGTATCCTTGCGGCCGTAATTTACATTCCTGGATACAACACTAAGTCTCTGGGGATAACAACTATGACCGCCAAGATGGTGATGTAGGAGAAGCGCATGGCAAGACAAGAAATCATCATCGGCACGGCGCCACAAGGACTTGGTGGTGATCCGCCGAGAGTGGCCAGCATGAAGATCAACGCGATGACGCAGGAACTTTACGATAGCCTTCCGACAAATGCTGCTCCGTTAGCTGTAAACAGGGGAGGCACGGGGGGCAAGACGGCTTCCGAGGCAAGGTTGTCTCTCGGCCTTGTGCCTGCTGCGTCTAACGTTGATATCACCGCCGGCTGTCTTCTTGTGCCGGGCTCTGGTGGCGTCCTGGGCCCACCGGTTGCAATCACAAACGCCAACGGCGTCACGTTCCTTGGGGGGACTCGGGGCGTTTTCAGCGGCACGGACGACCAGTGCGCGGCCGCAAACTATCCAAGCCTTGGGGGCGGCTCAATTCAGCGCCGATGGTACATTCAGACCGACCTACTCGACGGGACAAGCTGCATTCAAACGGCCACTGAAAGCATCGGCGCAGGTACGATTCCGGGGCGCAAGTTCACTCGAACGCTCCAGGGCGGTTGGCGCCCATGGGTAGAGGATGCAACCCTATCCAACGCTACATTGGATCCGCAGACCGCAGGAGGGCTGATGAGCCGTACCGTCGTTGGCGGGGTGGCGATTCAGAAGTTTGCGAGTGGCGCCATGCGAATGATGAGCACCATAACTTCAAGCCAGGTCATAGCCGCAAACAGCGTTGGCGCAATTATACAGTCCATGCCTGCCGGATTTCAGGCCATAGACGGCCTGTCAGTGACAGCTCAGCCCGCGACAAGCGTCGACGCTTACGGCGTTATTTTCCCAGTCGCGACTTCGGTGACTTCGTTCACGGCCTACGTTCGAAACGGCCCCACTGCTCAAACATTTACGCTGCGCTACATAGCTGAAGGGAGGTGGAGATAATGCGAATCACTCTATGGCCAGACCTCGTTGACTGGCCCATCAAGGCGTCGGTGAGCGGCGATGTAATCAAAATCAACGGCGAGAATGTTGACCTTTCCGGCATCCCTGAAGGATATCGGTTGCCCGGTGCAGCAGTTGGCAATAAATGGTTTGTCGAATCAGATTACGTAGAGCGTGTAGACGGAGAGCTTAGTGTCACCATTCGCCTACCCGTCCAATGGGACAGTCCTGAAGAGCTCAAAAACCCAGCCACGCCGCTGGTATTGAGCGTGTTCAATGGGCAGGTCAGCTTCCCGGATACTTCGCCGCCTGCCATAGAGATTGAACAAATACCCTTGGAGAGCCAAGTGAATGATTGACTTGAGCAAGCTGGAAAAGATCAAGACTCCTGCCGATATCGCGCAAGAAGTTTCAGCTGAAGAGGCGCGCCGCTATCTGCGGGATACCGACTGGTACGTCCTTCGACAGATAGAGACGGGGCAGGCTATCCCTGATGACATCAAGTCGGGCCGCAAAGCCGCCCGAGACACCATCAGCACGGTAGCCGCTGACGCCTGACTCATTGATGCCCGAACACACCAGCCGCCTTGAGCGGTTTTTTTTCGTCTGGAGAAAAGTATGCCGAATGCCGAAACCCGCGGGGTGCGCAACCGAAACCCCGGCAACATCGACTACAACCCTGCCAATCAATGGCAGGGCCAGCTCAAGCCAGATCCTGCCGTCGAGAAGCGCTTTGCTCGGTTCGATACGGCGGAGAACGGCATCCGTGCCCTGGGGAAAGTGCTGCTGACCTACCAGCGGAAGCACGGCCTGAAGACGGTGAAGGCGATCATAAACCGGTGGGCGCCGTCGGTGGAGAACGACACCGACGCCTACGTGCGCGCCGTTGAGGCGAACACCGGCACCCGGCCAGGTGCTGAGGTTGACCTGACCCGGCCGGCGGTGATGGCTGGCTTCGTAAAGGCGATCATTCATCATGAGAATGCTGGGTATGCCTACCCAGTGGCGGTGCTGGCCGAAGGCGTGCGGCGGGCGCTGGCATGACGCCGGTGCAGAAGCTGGCCGGTCTAATGGTGCTGATCCTGGTGCTGATGGCCGCCGCCGCCGGCGCCACCTGGCAGGTACAAGGCTTGCGGATGGGCGAGAAGCTCGCGAAGCAGAGCGCGGCGCACCAGAAAGCCCTTGATGCCATCACCAGCGAGGCATGGCGCCAGCAAAATGCCGAGCAAGATAAGCGCTTGGCCACCGAGCAGAGAGCGAGCGCTGCCGACCAACAACACTCCCTGGAGCTTTCCAATGAACAACGCAAGCAGGCTCTTCTGCGCGATCGCCTTGCCACTGCTGATGTGCGGCTGTCAGTCCTTCTCGATGCCACGGATTCAGCCAGTGGCTGCAGCGTGCCTGCCACCCCCAGCGCCGTCGGCGTGGTTCATGCAGCCCGTCGAGCCCAACTTGACCCAGCGCATGCTCAACGAATTATCGGGATCACCGACGCAGGCGACCAGGGACTGATCGCGCTGCGGGCATGCCAGGCGTACGTCCGTGCAATTGCACCCTGAGATCAATGAACTACTCTCTCGGAGCGGGTTCGTATTGCGATCATTTGGTTTATTGAAGGGCGCCATGGATAAGAGGCTCGCTGGCCTTTCGTTTCTGCTGACTCTGGGCTGGGTTACGGCGGTAGCGTTTGTGATGTGGTATTTTTCGCAACCTTAGCGCAGGGGGCGAATCAGTTCGGGCCCTTTGTTCCTCACGTTGCCTATGGCCGTATCGACCTTGAACCACTCAAACACCTCCGAAGGTTCGCCCTGGTGCAGTACGATCTGCTCTGCGCGCTCTTTGGGTGTGGCCAGGTCCAGCCATTCCCGAGCCAGTTCCGGAGTCAGCACCACTGGCCGACGGTCGTGAATATCCACCATGCCTCCGGCACTGTCGGCGGTGATGATCACGAAGCCGTATTGCTCGCCTGGGCCTTCATCAGCATCCGGTAACTGGCCGATAGCGGCACAGAATATTGGTGCACCATCTCGCCGGCGGATCATGTAGGGCTGCTTCTTGGGCCCGCCTTCATCTACCCATTCAAACCAACCGTCTATGGGGGTGATAGCCCGGTGAGGCCAGATCGCCCGGAAGAATGGGCCGTGGGCTACCTTCTCGACGCGCGCGTTGATTGGAGCTGCACGGTCTTTCGCCCAATGTGGTCGCCATCCCCAACGGACCGGGTCGGCGTGCAGCAAGTCGCCCTGCAGGTGGAGCAGTGCAACCTGAGTCGTTGGCGCGACGTTAAAGCGCTCAATTGGCTGATCGCCCACGGAATTGGCCAGGGCATTGGGCATGCTAAGCGCCGCAACAAAGTCGTGGATTCCGCGGTATTGCGTCAATCTTCCGCACATGATCGTCTCCGCTCGTCAGGGCTGGTGAACATATAGGCTTCGTTCAGTCTCTACAGGGTAGACATTGGGCAAGAGCATTCGTCATGACGATCAGTAATGGGCAAGGCAATGCATTAGAGGGATCAACCCCGCCGAGCAATAGCACAGCGACCGGATCTCTATCCCCTCAAGAGCGGTACGACATGAGCATGTCCGCTGCGAACGTTTTGAGGTCGCATGGACTGATTGACGGGGCCGGTTGGATCGAGTTGTCAGATAGAGCTCTGACTGTATACGCAGAGACGAGCTAGGATGAAGGCTCAGTTAGATTTGTCAGCTCCATCAGCAACCGCTGATTCTCCCTAAATAAGTGTTCGTTCTGACTTGCGATCATTTTCAAGCCCATGATCTCTTTTGCCATTTCCGAGGAGTGGACATTTGTACGGCTTAGCTCTGCTTCGGCATCTCGCAGCTTTACCTCCGCTGATGCCTTACCGACGGCGAGCAGATCATTCATCTGCACCAGGCCGGCCACATTGGCTCGGGCCTTTCGCAACATCGATTCGGTCTGGATGAGTTCGTCCTCCAGAAGCGCGCATTGGTGCTGATACATCTCGAGGGGCGTGGGGCACCCGAGCCAGTCCTCTGTGTCCAAGTCGATGCTCATGTATGTCATATCCAGATACTGTATGCATGCACAGTAGTCTGGATTTGGTTAGGCGGAAGGCTTGAGGCGACGAACTGCAGGGTTACCCGTCGATCAGTCAGGCGACATGAGGACTGCGAGAGTCAGCTTAATGAACTCCTCGTTTTCGTCGATTGTGTGCAAAGCGCCGCGGATGTTCTCAGCCACATCGGCTGAGCCGCGCTGTTCGATCCAGTTCGATACTTCCATGATGGAGGCTTCCAGGGCCAGCTGATTTTCGTAGAGCTTGGACAGGATGGAGGGAAGTAGGTCTGAGTTTGGCATCGGCGTTCCTCTGGTGGAGTGAACAGAACAGCATTCAACTTTCCTCTAATGAAAAGCTCGTCGGGCTGTTAAAGATAACTCATTATAAATGTTACTGATGCGTTTGCGGTGCCAGCTTTGAGTTCGCTATCGGTTAGGCGGTAATAAGAGGCAGAAAGAGGGATATTGAAGTCTGTGCCTGTGGTATTAAAGCCGTTGAATTGATAAGTGGTATCCAAAGCAAGGGGCTGGCCTGCGTCGTCCATTAGTTTCAGACCGATGCCTTTGGCGGTCGAACTGGCATTCAACGCTACGATGCCCTGCTTTTGATCAATGACTTGAGAGGTGGCTTTAAGAGAATACGTGACCTTCTGAATGCCTGTCTGGCACTGGTGGAGGCCAATGTTGAACTTAACGGGTTGAGATGTATCACCGGCATTGCTGAATTCATAAAGATAATAATCATCACCCATTTGAACAGATACATCCGGAGTCACGCAGGATGCGGCGTTTAAAATGATTGGGTTGGCCAGATTGATCTTCACAAGGTCAATGTCACCGAATCGATGCGCCCCCAGATTACCTGCAGGAACCTCATTTTTCGATGACAGTTCACCCGACTTAATAATTTCAATGGTGTAGGCCCTGGAGACGTCTAAGTAGTTCTGGCCAGCGATAATTCTGTCTGCACTTAAATAGCCATTTAGTGTGTTTTTGACTTTGAGTGATAGCCCGGTTTTACCCAAAGGAAAGACGTTGCCGGTAGCGACGCTACCTAGCGTAGGGTTAAGTGCGAAAATAAAGGGCGAAGCCGAGGAGCAGGCAAAACCTTGTTGTGGTGCTGTTATGGACTCTTCATAAACTACTGTGCCTACAGGTATATCTCGAGGGACTGTCAAGGCGATTGGCGCGACAGCGAAGTTAGCCGTAAATTCGCCATTCAGAGTAAACCTGCAGTTCGCTGCCAATGTATCTGGTGAATAGCCAAAAAAGATCGTGGCTAGCGCGGCCATCAAAGAGGGTGGCCAATGATGTTTTTTTGAAATGCACATTTTTTGATAACCAGGGTGGGTGTGAGGGTGGACGAGGTACCCTATCGATTGTGTGCGACTGAGAAAATAAGACAGTTCTTAGAATATTGCCAGCGATGACAGCCTTCGCTGAGTTGATCGTAATCGGCCAGCAGAACGCCGAGGGGGGGGGACCGGTAACATAACTAAGGCTGCACCCCAATGTAGAGTGCGGTCTCGGGCCTGCTGTTTTTTCTAGATTATGGAACGTCGAATAGCCTGTGAGGCTATCCGCGCTTGAATTTGACCTTCGGGCTTGAGGACCGGCGAATACGGCCGATTCCGTAGGGTGGCCACGTCTTTTTTAGGCAGATCGACCTGTCCTTGAGCATGCATATTTGAGGTGGTGGCGATTCAACGCGGTGCATAAATGTAGCTCCGCAACTCACATCGCCCAGCTTGGCCTGTCCGCGTTGCGCACACTGGAAAATGCAGGTTTACCCGATGATCAGTCAGGCGCCATCAGGACGGCTAGTGTCAGCTTGATGAACTCTTCGTTCTGGTCGAAGGTGTGCAGGGCGCCGCGCACGTTCTCGGCTACCTCGGCGGAGCCGCGCTGCTCGACCCAGTTAGATAGCTCCATGATCGAAGCTTCTAGGGCCAGCTGGTTTTCGTAGAGTTTTGAGAGCAGGGAAGGGAGTAAGTCTGAGTTGGGCATGGCTGTTCCTCCGTGAAGTGATTAGCATAGCGGTGGGGGACAGGGTTGGTTGGTGTCCGGTCAGCAGGACGCCGGGGAGGGGTAAACATTTCCGCAACTCAACGCGCACCCCTTGATCTACGGGGCTTCCAGCGGTTTAGGAAATGCTACGATGCGGAACGGATTTAAATCTAACTTGTTGTAATATATAGATAAACAACCAGTCTTGAAAACCGGCGGACGTTAATAGCGTCTCCAGGGTTCGAATCCCTGGTTTCCCGCCAACATTCAAACAAAAGCCCCGCATTAGCGGGGCTTTTGCGTTTCTGGGGTTTGGGTAGATGACGCCGGTTTTTGATAGGCGTTCCGAAACTTTGCCTATTTTGATGGTGTGGCAGTGGCGCCAATCCTCCTGTAAACCCGTTTGGTGATCTCCTGCTTGCTATGTCCCAGCAGTAGGCTGGCGTCGCCAATATCGATGATTTCCGATGCCGCCTTGGGTCGGATGTCACGAAACTGAAATCCTCCAATCTTTGCTGCGAGCATAGGGTCGCCCTGATCCAGCGCGTTCTGCTGCGGCCTCTCCCTTGCCTTGTCCCAGCGCAGGTGCAACATAACTTTCGTCATCCTTTTTCCGTGCTTGTTGATTAGTAGGTACTTGGACATGCGACGCGGCAAAGGGAAGGTGATGGTGATGGTGAGCATCAACGATCACCCGGACATCCGGCGGGCTTTTGATGGCTTCCATTTTGAGACGCTGGATATCCGCTATAGCACCACCAACCAACGGCAAGGCCGGGCTCAAGTCAGTGGAGAGCTTGTGATAATGAACTGGCAGCCAGCAGATCTGGGGGGCCTATTTTAACCGTCGGCATGGTTGAGGAAGGTGCGGTTTCCACCCATGGGGTTTGCCCGTGCACGCAGTAGTTTCAAGCTGTAAACTATTCACTGAATTCTATAAGGGGCACGTATGTCTGTTGAAAAGGGAAGTAGTAGAAAGGGATTTCGGGTTCTTAAAATTACTGCGGTGCTTGCCTTTCTGCTGTTGCTGTCATTGGTATCTATAGCGATAGCGATGCGCTCAGTCGCGAATCAAGATGCGTTGTTCTTTTCGGTCAAAGAAATTAAAAGGATGTTTGTCCCTGCGATTAATAAGGCGGTTCCGGATCCGTTCTTGTTAAATGAATATGATCAGCTGAGCTTTTTTCATGATAAGCAGGAAGTTGACGCTCCCCGGATAACGAGAAACACAGTTGTGGCTTTTGTATTTGGTCAATCTAATGCGGCCAACCACGGCGGTGAACGCCATCAATCCACTACCGGTAAAGTGTTCAATTACTTCGAAGGTAAATACTACCTGGCTGCTGACCCTCTGTTAGGTGCCACAGGCGTATCTGGCAGTGTGTGGAGCAACCTCGGCGACAAGCTGGTGAACGATCACTTGGCTGACGGTGTGGTACTCATCCCGGCAGGTGTTGGCGGTTCGACGTTAAAGCAGTGGCAGTCAGGCGGTAGGCTCAATGAGATGTTGAAAGCAAGGCTTACAGAGGTGAAAGCGTCTGGCCTAACCGTGACGCATTTCTTGTGGCATCAAGGTGAGTCGGATAACACGTTGTCGCCGGACCAATACGCAGTTGGCCTGGGGCAAGTTATCACCATCACGAAAAAGTATTTCCCTGAGTCGAATTTCTTTGTTGCCCAGGCCAGTCGCTGTGGAACTATGGCGTCTTCACCTGGAATACTTGAAGCGCAACGGAACGCTACAAAGCAGAAGGGTGTGTATCTAGGTCCTAACACAGATGTGATTGGCCTGGATGATAGATACGATGATTGCCACCTCTCGGGGCGCGGTATCGAGTTGCACGCTAAGGGCTGGCTCGATTCTCTGAAGCGGCCTTCAAGTATCTAAAATCGTGCGGTGAGTGGAGGGGAAGAACCCCTCCACCGTTTTTCAGTTGGGCTCGCTTGTCTCAGTGACCATGCGTACCAACAGATTTTTCGCAACGTAGTCTGACGCAATAGGCGTTAGGTGCGATTTGTCCCAGGACGTCAGTCCCTCTTTTTTGTCTGAGCCAATGTAGGTCAGGCATCCATCAGTATTGCAAAGCAAATCCATGATGTCGGCATAGCTGGCATTGTCGATATCGAATGCTTTCTTCAATGCATCGTTCTTCTGAATAAACTCCTTATCGACGCCCATGAAGGTGCGTGACGGTGTGTCTTTCCACAACGATTTAAGAACTATTTTGTGTAGGTCAGACGTCCAATGGGGTACCGGTCCAGTGAAGATGATTCTGGTGATACCTAGAGCGTTAAGTTTGTCAGTGGTTTCTCGCATCATCGCGAGATCTTGTCCCCAGTCCTCGGCGACGATGACTACGTCAGGCTTGGCTTTCTGTATGGCGTCGAGAGCGAACCAGTTGGACTGCTCGCAGTAGTCGGTGGAAGACGCTACTTTCGCATTTGGATTCGCTGGGCATGATGAACTTGCAACCTGCAGGATTTGCCAGTTGCTAGGCAGATTGTTCTTCAACCCAAAGTACAAATGCTGGGCATGGGAGTCGCCCCAAATAAACACTGACCTTGTATATGTATCATCTTTCTTGAAGCAGTTTTGACTAATCGATTCCACCGGTACAGTGGTTGCTTTGCCTTCGCGTTGTTTCTTTATGTTGAAAAAGTTGCAGCTATCATTGTACTTGTTCAACAGCTCTGTCCGTTCCATATATGACCAGGTCGGAGAGACGTTTTTGAAGTACGACGAGAACTGTGCACGATCATCCAGTCTGAAGGCATAGCCTTCGTTTTTGAAGATGCTAAAGCCGCCGAGGCCAACTGCAACCATCGTTGTGACCATTACGAACACGGCTCTGTTACTGCTGGTGTTCGTACGGATAGGCTTCTCGATGAGTCTATAAGTCGCATAGGCCAGTGCGATAGACGCGACAACCGCAACCATTCGGATGGCCGCTGAGGGCAGCGCGCCTTCGACGATGTACGCGAAAGAGAGCAGCGGCCAGTGCCAAAGGTAAAGGGGAAAGCTTATCAGGCCGAACCATACCAAACTTCGGTTCGCTAGAACGTTTCTGTTCAGCCAAGCGCCGGATCCTGCTGCGATTAAAAGCGCTGTACCTAATGTGGGAAGCAACGCCCAGGTGCCTGGGAAGGGACGACTCTCGCTAATCCTCAGGAAGCCCACTAAGAGCATGACGGCGCCCAATGCAGAGAAAACCTCTGAGCATCTTGAACGCGTCAACACGGACAGCCTTAGAGGGGAGAACAGCCTCTCCTTGTTGAGATTGATATAGGCCAGCGCAGAACCTATCAGCAGCTCCCAAAACCTTGTTTGTGGAGAGTAAAAGGTGAAGGAGGGGTTAGTCCTCACATTGCTGATGTTAAGGCTGAACGAAACTGCCGCTGCAATAATGATGACGATGAATGGATTAAATCTTACCCGCCAAGCAGCATAAAGGATAAGCGGCCATACGATATAAAATTGCTCTTCAATACCCAGTGACCACAGGTGCAAAAGTGGTTTGGTGTCTGCGGAGTTGTCGAAGTATCCGCTTTCCTGGCGTAATGCCAAATTCGAAATAAACACCGAGCCGGCTGCAAGGTGTTTGCCGAGCTGTTGGTATTCATCGGCTAGTAACAAGAACCAACCTGCTACGCAGCAGGTTGCTAAGACCAGCAATAATGCTGGGAAGATGCGCTTGATTCGTCTGACGTAAAATTCGACAAAGTTAAATGAGTTTTTTTCTAAGCTACTTAAAATGATAGTTGATATTAGAAAACCCGATATCACAAAGAAGATATCGACACCAATAAAACCTCCCCTAAGGCTCGATGGGAATGCATGGAAAGCTACCACGGCCAGGACCGCAATGGCTCGAAGGCCATCAATGTCTGCCCTGTACTTGGGATGCGTTAGATGGTGTTCCGTTTTTGACTTATCCATGTAAAACGTGCGTGCCCCGGAGAAAGTTGTGCTTATCGCTGCTAAAAAGCTTTGTGGTGTTTCGTTCCACAACGGCAGGCCGGGATTGTATCTGAACCGGATACAGAATGAGGCCGTTTGTTGGTTGGGCTTGAGCCTGGAGAAGGCGTGACACGTTGTGATCGGTGGGCAACGCTCCGCCTGTCGAAATTCCCTACGGAAAAATTGACCGCAAGTGCCCTACAAAGTTAACTGTACATTCGTACAGTATTTGTAAAAGGCCCCGTCATGAGCTTTACCATCCTAGGTCCCATTGCTGAGGTCGGCGCTAAGCTGCCGTTGTGCTCGTTCCAGGTTCCGGCCGGGTTTCCTTCGCCGGCAGCGGACCACATCGAGCAGCACATCTCATTGGATGAGGTCCTGAATATCCGAGCGCCTCACGTGTACCTGGTGGCAATCACCGGAGAGAGCATGCAAGGCGTCGGGATATTCGATGGGGACCTGGCCGTGGTGGATCGTGCCATTGAGCCGCTCCATGGGCATGTGGTGGTGGCTTTGCTGAACAATGAGCCCGTCTGCAAGCGCTTATGTAAGCGCGGTAGGGAGGTGGTCCTGCTTTCCGAAAACCCCAAGTTCCCGGCACGCTACATTCTCGAAGGCGACGAACTGTCGATCTGGGGCGTGATCACCAGCACAGTGCGCAGCCATGTCTAAGCAGCAGCCAACCTTCGCACTGATCGACTGCAACAGCTTCTATGCCAGTTGCGAGCGAGTGTTCCGGCCCGACCTGGCCAAGACGCCTATCGTGGTCCTCAGCAACAACGATGGCTGTGTCATTGCCCGAAGCTACGACGCTAAGCCTTTCATTAAGATGGGCGAACCGTATTTCCAGATCAAGCACAAGCTCCAGCAGAACGGCATTGTCCCGTTTTCGTCAAACTACGCCCTTTACGGGGACATGAGTGAGCGGGTCATGACGCTGATCGAGAGTATGGTGCCCGCCGTCGAGATCTATAGCATCGACGAAGCCTTCGCCGACCTCACTGGGATCGGTGAACTTGACGCGCTCGGCAGACAGATCCGAGCCCAAGTACTTCGTTGTACCGGCATTCCCGTTGGTGTCGGCATCGCCAGTACAAAGACCCTAGCCAAGCTGGCAAACCATACGGCTAAACGCTTGCAAGCTCAGACCGGTGGCGTGGTGAACATCACCGATCCGGTCAAGCGCGATTGGGTGCTGCGTAATACTGACGTCTGCGAAGTGTGGGGCGTGGGCCGCAAAATGAAGCTCCACCTCGACGCCATAGGCATAAAGTCAGCGATGGACCTGGCCAAGGCAGATCCTTGGACGCTCCGTAAGAAATTCAGCGTAGTGATCGAAAAGACGGCGCGGGAACTGGCCGGCACATCGTGTCTGGAACTTGACGAGCCCGACCCGCCCAAGCAAGAAATATGCTGCAGCCGGATGTTCGGCAAACGGCTGACCGATCTGCCGCCGATCAAGGAGGCGGTGGCCACCTACATGATGCGCGCCTCAGAAAAGCTTCGCGCCCAAAACTCACTTTGTAAAAAGGTCCGCGTCTGCATCCGCACAGGCATGTTCAACCCCGAGGAGGCGAAGTATGCCAACGGCGTGGTGGTCGATATGCCGTACCCCACCGATGACGTGCGCCTGCTCACGAAAGCCGCTGTCGATGCGCTCGACAGGATTTTTCGGCCGGGTTTCAAATACAGCAAGGCCGAAGTGATGCTGCTCAACCTGTGTCAGCCAGGCGATTACACCGATGATCTTTTTGCAATATCGCAGCCGACGGAAGCAACCCAAGTTATGACGGTCCTTGATCAGATCAATGAGCGGTGGGGAAGGGGAACGCTTCGTTCTGCTAGCGTGCCCACCAACCCCGACTGGGGTATGCGTCGGGAGATGATGAGCCAGAGTTACACCACCAAGCTGGACCAGCTTTGGGTTGTAGCCTGCAATTAGCTGTTATTCAGGACTCATCAGTACCGCCAGAGTCAGTTTGATGAACTCCTCGTTATCGTCGATGGCTTGAAGGGCGCCACGAACATTATTCGCTATCTCGGCAGAGCCACGCTGCTCCACCCAGTTGGATAATTCCAGGATGGACGCCTCAAGGGCTAGTTGGTTTTCGTAGAGTTTGGAAAGCAGGGAGGGGAGTAGATCTGAGTTCGGCATCTTTGTTTCTCCGTGGAGCGAACAGCGTAGCAGGCAAATTATTGAGTGGGAAATCGAGCGACAGGACCCCGGGGGAGGGTGAAAAGAGTGCGGCTGACCGGGTGTTGTCTGGCACGGCACGGCACCCGACCCGACCAGCGAGCCACGCCCTGCTACGCCACCGTGCTGCGCAGAGCCCCGGTCCGGGCGGAGATGGCAAAGCAAACGCTGTGCCTTGGGCAATACGCCTTCTTCAAAGAAGTGCCGTGATGAGGCCAGGGCGGATGTTTGGCTTGAGTATGCTGGCGCTGGCCATCGGGTTTGCTGGCGCGTGGTAGGTTCAAGCCTGGCGCACGGGCTAGCAGCGCGATATGCCTTATATTTCTATGGTCGTTCAAATGTAGATCAGTGCAAACATCTAGGGGAGCTCACTCGTAAGCTAGAGTGACGGTAACTCCCGCATTGACTTTACCCGGCTTTACCATTTCGTTGCCGCGGATATAGACCACGTTCAGCATCTTTCTCTTTATTCCACCCGTAGTTGCCATCATTCCTATTGAATTGAGGCTGCCTTTAAATCCGAAACTTACTGCTTTCCCGTCGTCGAGCACTTGCAGCGCGACACCTGAGGCTTGGTCTGGTAGAGCAGCCAGCGTCAAATTATTAGAGGTGTTGGAGGGGGTATTCACATCAGTCATGCTGTAGTACACATTATAGGCAACAGGTGATTTGTTGCAGGAGGCGCCTAGTTGAAAAGATGCTACCTCGACTGTTGCGCCCGCACTTGGAAGGCTCGAGATATTGAGCGGTCGCAACTTAACCAGAGCGGGTGCGTCCAGTGTGCATGAAACCCTATTTACGTTAAATGATGCTGGGCTTATGACAACAGGGGATACTCTCGAATAGCAATCGGTCAAGCCGCCGGGGCGGGCCGTACATGCCACCCCGCTTCCACTAACGACCCCAACCAGTAGCGGGATTTCGTTAATAACTTTAAGTCCAGGCTTTAAGCTTGACTTTGTTGAAAGGTATCTAATGCGCACCCGTATTGGTTCCTGAATATTTTTATTGGCGTCAGGTTTTGAAATTTTTATTGTCTTATCGAACTCGCTTGAGGTGATTGAAGAAAAGCTTCCATCTGGTTTAGCGATAGACGCTATGATGAATATATCTGGATCGCTCGTTGACCATAGCGCATAGTTTTGTCCCTCAAAGGATGTTGAAGAACCGGCATAGGTGGGCTTCATAAAATAATTGTATACGTATTGTGCACCAACTCCAGTTGGCATATCTGTACAGGATAACTGTATTGTGGCTTCATGCCACGCACTTGATAACATTCCACCTTTGCCGGCGGCGCTGGAGGCAAATTGAAGTTCGCTGATCGTGGGCTTTATGTATACGTTGTTTTCCTGGCAAGCGGCATCGCTGAATGAGGAATATATAAGGAATATTATAAACATACCCGCATGGCTTAAAATGTTAGTTTTAATGGATAACGTCATATTCTTCTCCAGTCTGATTTGGCCTGATAATATAGTCAGGCTAAATTTAGCTAGATTTAGTTTCCATTGCAGAGCAACTGGCGGAAATCAGATTTTTCCAGCTCTACCGCAAGATAGATCTTACTTGCCGCAATGGGGAATTCTGCAAGATTAGCCGAGCACGGCGATACGATGAGTTCAAGAGCTTGTGGCATGTTAGGTAGTTTTTTCGGTCGGTATGACGCCTGGGGGGGCATTTCCGGAGCACTATATGCGCCCCTTGATCTGCGCGACCTGCAGGCCGGCCAATATGTCCAAGTGCGGAAACCATCAATGTATCCGCCCCATGAACTCCACATTCCAAGCAAATCGCTGACGGCTGATGCTGTGCTCCCGATTTCTATCAGGAGCTCATCACCATGATGAGTCCCAATGCCAGCGTTGAAAAAATGTACCTCTACCCAAAACCGGTTGATTTTCGAAAGTCCATCGATGGCCTGGCTTCGCTGGTCGACTGGATATCAAAGTCGCGGTGTTTGACCCCCGTGCTCTTTTTTTTTTGAATCGACACCGCCTTCGGGTCAAGGTGTTGTACTGGGAGCGCAATGGCTTCTGCCTTTGGCTCAAGCGCCTTGAGTCTGAACGCTTTAAAACTTCAGCCGACGCCACCGACGAGGCGATCGAGTTGACGGTGCAAGAACTGAACTGGCTGCTCGACGGATTTAATCTCTGGCGTAATCGTCCTCATCAGGTTTTGACGTCTCGTTTCGCCGCCTGAGCCGGTATTATCCGTACGATGATGTCCCTACCCGATGACCTTCCTGATGATTCTGTTCTGCTCAAACAGTTGTTGCTTGAGGCGCTGATTCGCCAAGCAAAAAAAGCTCAAGTGCTGGAAAACCATGAAGGCAACATTGTCGATCTGAAAGAACAGATCAAGCTTTTGCGCAAACGCTTGTTCGGGTGCAAATCCGAACAAACGGTCGAGCCCAATATCCGCAACTGGCGCTGTTCAACGAGCCTGAAAGTGACCCGTTGCTGGCCGTCGAGGATGTGGAAGAGGAAGTCGTTACTTCGACTAGCCGCCGAGGCAAACGCAAACCGTTGTCGGCTGAGCTGCCGCGTATCGAAGTCATCCATGAACTGCCCGAACACGAACCGACCGGCGTCTGCGGTTGCCGCAAACACGTGATCGGCGAGGAGACCAGCGAACAGCTGGTTATCGTGCCAATGCAGATCCGGGTGATCAAACACATCCGTAAAGTCTACGGTGCCGGGGGCAGTCCAAGGCATCGTTGATCCTTCGAGGGCTTATTAGACAGGCAGGTAAATTTTTGTGTTTGCGAATCTGAGGGAGGCTGTTGAGCACAGGCGGCCAGCCGCTTTTTTTCGCGTGTAGGATTTATCTTTATCTGGGTTGGGATTTATCCTGCGTGGTCCTTTGATTATCCCTTTGGTGTGCTATTTAGTGATCGCGTAGTATTAGGCTTATATGTGATTATTTGACATGGTAATTATTGTGCGCTGGAGTTTTTGTTTTGTAGTTGCTTTTTTTATGTGCTCTATAATGCAAGCACAAGCGTTAGGGGTGTTTACACCAACGAATGCCACTGTGCAGCTGCCATTGACTATAAGCGCCCCAGGTAGTCTTGCCATTGGTAGTGTTATTTGGTCTTCTCCTATAGTTGTTACGCAGTTGAGTGGGAATGTCGATGAGAAACTTTTCAGGTTTGGATCAAGTGCATCCAAAGTGTCTGGATTTGAAGATGTTTTTTTTACGGGTGTCGCAGGTATAGGAGTGAGGTATAAGGTGTTGGCTACTACTAGGGATTACCCCGGTGGGTTAAATGCGAAGATTGGAGTTAACTATCCTATAAAACAGTGGGTAGCGGGTGACAGCTATCAGCAAGAATTCTCAATTGAACTCGTTAAGGTAGGATCCATTAGCACTGCTTCGGTTACTGTTCCTAGTTTAACTATGTATCTGTGTGCTGGCTACAATCAACCTTGCTGGTCTAAGTTCACTCTGCAAGTTAGTGGTACTTCCTCGGTCAATGTTGGACCAAGTTGTAAGGTCTCCACGCCCGTCATTCCGGTGCGATTGGGGAAGGTATCTTTGAGCTCTTTTGCTAACATCGGAGATGCATCAAGTCCAAGCTATTTTTCTATATCACTGTCCTGCACGGGCGGGGATGTAGGTGTGTCAACATATCCTTATGTCACTTTGACTGATGTTGTTTCACCCGGAAATATTTCGGATGTACTGTCGTTAAGTGCTGGTTCAACTGCAAGCGGGATAGGTATACAAATTTTTCACGGTGATGACCTTCTAAAATTTGGGCCTGACTCTTCTGCCCCAGACAATGTTAATCAATGGAAAGCAGGTGAAATCAAGCGTGGCGAAGCGTTATTTCAAATCCCACTACGAGCGCGATACGTGCGAACTGGTAAAAGCATGCAGCCTGGTACTGCCAATGGGCAAGCTACTTTTACATTTAGCTGGCGCTGAATATCTGGCTCGTGAAGAAATCTTGTTTATATCGTGCCCACCGATGCGTTTAAATTAACGTTGTGACTTAAGATGTTCTCAGTATCGAGTGTTTCGAAGCATAATAATCCTTATTTCTTGATATCTATTGCAGACCGCAAAGGCGTTTTGCTAGCAGCGTGCAGTTTCCAATATGACGCTGGGAAGGGTGTTAAGACAGTTCCAAAACTAAAAGCGTACCCCTTGTAGAATGCGATCTCCAGCTCTATACATTTCTCTCAGTAATGGAACTCTTTTTGCATTCAAGGCCGCAGCCAGCCTGCATTTGCATAGCGGTCTTGAAAACCGGCGGACGTTAATAGCGTCTCCAGGGTTCGAATCCCTGGTTTCCCGCCAACATTCAAACAAAAGCCCCGCATTAGCGGGGCTTTTGCGTTTCTGGGGTACGAGAGATCAAGCCGCTCATCTACTTATCGTTTCCGCATCAACTCAGGCTTTGCGTTTTGGGCGCCTTCCCCGGGATGATCTCCCGCTCGTACCGATCAAACACCTGGCCCAGTAGGGCGTTCTTCTTTGGCACTGGCTTGCAGTCGAGCTTTGCCCATTCAGCCTTGGCGATGTCCAAGTCAATCCCGAGCGTGATCTCTACCCGCTTCCCGTCTTCATTCCTCCCGTCGTAGTCGTACCCAACCCACTCTTACCGCCTTTCAGCGCGCGCACGCGCCGAATCATTCGCGGCGGCAGGTCCCTGTTTGCCGCCTTTTTCGCTCGCATTTCTTCATCCTACCCGTGACAGGTCCAGCGACCAGGCTTCGGCCGCAATGTTTTCTGCTGATGGTTTAACCCCAGCCAGTTTCATGCGCGCGTAGACGCGTCCGACCACTGGGCATCTTGCCCGCGTCAGAACGTATTTCCAGCCGTTCCGGTTAGGCCACAGCGCGGTGACTTGATCGTCATGCATGTGGGGAGAACGGTTCACCCGAATCATGCAGGGGTTTATCTGGTCACCGATCCGGCGTTACCTGGCGAAGAGTCGGGCGCATTCGGCCCAGGGCTTTTTCTACTGCACCACCTGTACGGCAGGCCGTCGGAAATTATCGTGTACGGCGGGCCATGGCATGACAGAGCTCGCCTGATACTCAGGCACAAAGATGCGAAACAACCAACATGACGCGGTATGTCCGCAGGGGTGAGATATGCAAGGCAGTCAAACTACGAACTGACTATTCGAAATCTAATTACCAATTCCAGTGAAGGGGTAAGCGGTGCCGAGGCGGTGGTTTCCATCTTGGATGGCGCACTCGAAATCGATAGCGTCACGCTTTCTGGAAAGGTGCGCTCTGGCTTCTGCCGCAGCTTTGCTCGGGAAAGCTCCTACCATAATGTTGGGTTCGTCACGCACTACGCCCCATGTATATATCCAGTCCTTTTGCTTTGTGCGTGGTCGTCGTTGCTCACATTGACCTCCAAGTCATAAACGCGCCGATATTGGCGCAACCCCAGTCCTTGGGCTTGCAGGCGAAGAACTGGGGAACTTCTTTTACAAGGCCATAGCTATGGCAGGAGTTTGATGTCGTGAGTAAGAGCAAGGTCGTCTGCAATATCGCTCAAATCCCATCGACTAGATTCCCTGATCAGTTCTATCAGCCTGCCAAAAACGTCTATTGCTTCATTGCTGAAACTGTGAGGTGGCCGATTTACATCTTTGATATTTAGATACTTTTGACAGAGTTTGATTGTGGGAATCTTCGTGCCGTCTAAGGCGCCGAAAATGATTATTCGTGCCTTCTCATGCTCTGTAACGGTTCTGCCTGCGTTTTGGATGGCATCTTTAATTTCCTTGGCACGATCAGCATTCTTGCTAGCGACACTGCAATTCATTTGCGCATCCGTATGCGAATGAGGAAGGCACAACGCTACTACAAGCATCCCAATTCCAGCCACTGGCATTTCATCCAAGCTGGATGTCTAGCCAGGGCGATAGTATGTAGTGCGCCCGCTTTCGACCCAAAACTGTCTTTCGCGAAAGGCAGCAATCGGCCGAAGCGGTCGATCATTATTTAAAAAATCAGGGGTGATTTACGGCGTTTGTAAAGAACATATTCACTTAGCGACTAATGCATTTTTTCTTATCGCGACTTCATCCTTGCTTCCCGCGGTTCTCAACTACCATTCATGTCGAATGGATATTGGATACGCCATGGAGGGCGGATCATGCAGAAGCGGATAATCATCGTCGGCGGTGGCATGGGCGGCACGATGCTTGCCAATCAACTAGTCACCAAGCTCTATCCTGAAATTCTTCGGGGGCAGCTGAAGATCGTTCTGCTCTCTAACTCTGAGGACCACTTCTACAAGCCCGCCTTCATGTACGTCGCATTCAATCTTTTTTTTCAGGAAGAGCTCAAACGTCCAGAGCGCTCATTGTTACGTCCGGAAATAGATTTTCAAGTCGACGAGGTAATTCGTTTTGACTTCGCCAGACAAGAGCTGAGAACCCTTAGTGGCAAGCGTCATGGCTATGATTTTCTGGTGATCGCCACCGGTTGCTTACCTGCTCCGGAACGTATCGAAGGCCTCAAGGAGGCCGGTGACCACTTCTACCAATACGAGCCAGCGCGACAACTGGCTCAACGTCTAAGTACCATTGAAAAAGGTCGAATTTTCGTCACCGTCTCCTTTCCCAAGACCCCCAATGTACCGCATCAGTGCGGTATTGCTCCCATCGAAACCACGTTGATGCTTGATGACTTCCTTCGTCGTCGCGGCGTCAGGGACAAGGTAGAAATCATTTACACCTATCCCACAACTGCACAGTTGTTGCGTAATTGCTTATTCCTACAACGACCCACCGGGGAGATTTTGCCGGGGATCTTCGAACAGAAGAATATTCGCTTTCAACGGGGTTTCACACTGAGCAGAGTCGACCCGGAACAACGAATAGCTTACTCGGAAGAGGGAGAGGCGCAGCCGTTCGACATTCTGATGGCAACCCCGCCGATTCGTGCAGTTGACGTGGTGCTTGAGTCTGGCGTTTCTCAGGCACAGAACAATGAAGGGTGGCTGCCAACTCATCATGAGACGCTACAGGTCTATGGGCTTGAAGGCGTTTATGTGATCGGTGACACGGTCGATCTACCAATCAGTAAGGCGGGTGGGGCTTGCCACAACCAGGCGCCGGTGATCGCCAACAATATTGCCGCTGCAATCCGCTTGGGAAGCCCCAATGCAGTTTATGACGGGCGTGTCCAAGCTGTGGCGCAGATGGGCCTTAATGCTGGGATGCCACTTTGGTACGACTATGCCCACGACGTGATGCCGACCCCGCCAAGTAAACTGGGTGGCCTTCTGCGCAATGGATTCAACCGCGGCCTTTACTGGGCTGTGGCTCGCGGAATGCTTTGACCGCGCACAGGGAGGCGTAAATTCACATGGATGTATTCAATGAGTCACTCGCAAAGAGTGCAGATGTTAATACCGACTCGCTAGACCAGAATGCTGGGATAGAGGCATTACTGGACAAGCTGAAACCGCTCCTGGATGGAGGGCGCTTGGATAATCTAGTCGACCTGGCCTCACTGATCTCCGACACCGTCGACATGCTTGACCTAGCGACTGTGGAAAAACTTGGCCGGTTGTTTGAGAGCACCACCGCCGTCACTTGGAGTCTGGGCAATGCGCTACGCATGGCCACGGCCGAGACTGCCGCGGAGGCGGCGCCTCCCAACATCTATGGGTTGCTGTCGCTCCTCCGCGAAAAGGACACCCGACGCGGCGTTGCACTGCTCCTCAGAACCTTGAATGTCATCGGAAGACAACTCTGATCGGAAGGAATCACGTATGGACATTAAGCCTCAGCCGTCCACGGCAAGGCCTAGTAATACTCAATGGGACCCTCAGGCCTATTTGAAATTTGCTCGACTACGGGAGCGTCCGGTGGTCGAGTTGCTGGACCATATTTGCTTGGAAAATCCTGAACGAATCTATGACCTTGGATGCGGTACTGGCATTGCCACTCACCTCCTGGCCAAGCGCTGGCCGCATGCCGATCTGACGGGAGTCGATAGCTCGGCAGAGATGCTTGGTGAGGCCAGCTATTTGCCGATCAAGGCCCTTTGGTATAAAAGCGACTTACAGAGCTGGCAGGCAGAGCAACCTGCTGACCTACTGTTTGCTGCTGCAGTACTGCATTTCATCAGTGGTCACGACGTGTTGCTGCCACGCCTGTTGCGACAACTCAACCCTGGAGGTTGTCTAGCAGCACACATGCCTAATTGGCGTGACGCGCTGTGGTATCAATTGATGCTAGAAACTCTTGATCACGCAGGGCTCGACGGAGGTCCATTGGGTACAGTGGAGTTGCGTCGGTTCATGGCTGAGCGCCCAGTGTTATCACTGGATCGTTATTATCGTCTGCTGGCACCACTGACCAAGGATTTGGATATCTGGGAAACCGAACACTTACAGGTGGTGGAAGGTCAGTCGCCGATTTTCGATTGGGTCAAGGTTTCGGCGTTACGGCCGGTGCTCTTGGCGCTGGATGAGTTCGAGCGGCAGTGTTTCCTAGATCACTTCCTGAAGCTGGTTCATGAGTATTACCCGCCAGAAGGGGATGGGCGGACTTTATTTCCGTTCAAACGGATCTTTATTCTCGCTACCGTCTGAGTATTTCTGACGGGACGCGGTTGATGTGTGTCTTTGCTCCTTCTCCCCAGTGCTACAGTCCCGCCAACATGCGGATTTTGATAGCGGCGGTAGCAGTGGCGATGCTGGCGGGGTGTACTTCAACGGCGATATCGGTAAGAGACGCGAAGCCGGTGCCGTCGGATGAAGTTTATGCCTTCCAGGCGTAGCCAGCCGGTGAAAGCGGGAAGATCACGGTTGTGCGCGATTCGGGCGCTGTGGGATCTGGCTGCGATATTGTCGTCTATGTAGACGGTCGCAAAGCAGCGAAAATTGGCACAGGGCAGCGGGCTACGTTTTACCTTCCACCGGGATCACCAAATCTCGGTGCTGGCCTGGCAGGATCTGGCCTTCGTGCTGGATCGGCGATCCGCACCATTGCAGCTTCCGTTCAGCCAGGGAAGGAAAGTCTGTACAGAATCAGTGGCGATATTGGCGGTTTTTATATTGGCCCCTACGTCGACTACAACTGAAAAACGAAATTCACAAGACCGCCTACGGGCGGTTTTTTCATGCTCGGAGAAATTGATGCAGGTATCGGCGATCAACTACCAGCCTATGACAACGATCCGTCTCCACGGGCGGTTGCGGCAGTTTGGCAAGTCATTCAGGCTCTCGGTCAAGCAAAGTGCCTGCCGCCCCCGGCACCGTCGGCGTGGTTCATGCAACCCGTCGAGCCCAACTTGACCCGGCGCACGCTCAACGAATTATCGCCATCACCGATGCCGGCGACTAAGGACTGATCGCGCTGCGGGCATGCCAGGCGTACGTCCGTGCAATTGCACCCTGAGATCAATGAACTACTCTCTCGGAGTTGGTTCGTATTGCGATCATTTGGTTTATTGAAGGGCGTCATGGACAAGAGGCTTGCAGGTCTGTCGTTTCTGCTAACTCTGGGCTGGGTTGCAGCGGTAGCGTTTGTGATGTGGTATTTCTCGGAGCCTTAGCTCAAGGGGCGAATCAGTTCGGGCCCTTTGTTCCTCACATTGCCCACGGCGATATCGACCTTGAACCACTCGAAGGCCTCGGCCGGCTCGCCCTGGTGCAGTACCATCTGCTCTGCGCGCTCTCTGGGCGTGGCCAGGTCCAACCATTCCCGAGCCAGTTCCGGAGTCAGCACCACTGGCCGACGGTCGTGGATATCCACCATGCCGCCGGCGCTGTCGGCGGTGATGATCACGAACCCGTCATGGTCGCCTGGGCCTTCGTCAGCATCTGGTAATTGGCCGATGGCAGCACATAGCACTGGGGCACCGTCGCGTCGACCGATCAGATAGGGCTGTTTCTTCGGCCCACCTTCATCCACCCACTCAAACCAGTTGTCGATTGGCGTGATTGCTCGATGCGGCCAGATCGCCCGGAAGAACGGGCCATGTGCAACCTTCTCGGCGCGCGCATTTATTGGCGCGGCGCGGTCTTTTGCCCAATGAGGGCGCCACCCCCACCGCACGAAGTCGGCGTGCAGTAGTTCGCCCTGGATGTGCAATAGGGCGACCTGGGTGGATGGGGCGACGTTGTAGCGCTCAATCGGCTGATCGCCCGCGGAGTTGGCCAGGGCATTAGGCATGCTAAGCGCTGCAACAAAGTCGTGGATTCCGCGATACTGTGTAAGCCTTCCGCACATGATTCTTCCCTCCAGGCATCTGTTCAGCCTAGTTGGCAATAGGGCTCTGAGCTTGACGAATCTCGGACAGGAATCGCTGGTTCTCCATGAGTAGGTGGTCGCGCTCCTGTGTATTCAAGTCGATGGGACGAAAGCTCAGGTCGTCAGATGTCTGATTGCTTATATCGGTATCCACGTCAACGTTCATATTTCAAAACTCAAATACTGTATGCGCGCGCGGTAAGCGAGGCGCTTAGGATTTGGGAGTGGTGTTCGTCGGCAGAACGCCGGTGAGGGGGAATCATTTCCGCAGCCCGATACGCGCCCCTTGATCTACGGGGCCTCCAGCGATTTCGGGAATGCTACGATGCGGAACGGATTTAAATCTAACTTGTTGTAATATATAGATAAACAACCAGTCTTGAAAACCGGCGGACGTTAATAGCGTCTCCAGGGTTCGAATCCCTGGTTTCCCGCTAAACATGAAAAAAGATCCCGCGAGCCAATAGGCTTTGCGGGATTTTTTTGCCTGCTATTTCGTTATCGCCGGGTGGGGGGCGGTAGTCCAATAGTGCATTGCTGATGTGTGTCGATGAAAGAATCGACCCGATATCCATTGCAGGAACGCACAGATGAGTTGCAACGACCCGATTAAAAACGAAAATGCGCGGGGCATCGACGTGTCGCGCTGGCAGGGCGATATTGACTGGACCCGCGTTGCGGCTGCGGGCATTACCCATGCAATCGCCAAAATGACAGAGGGTGGAGACTACACCGACCCAAAATTTGTCACGAACTTCCAAGGTATGCAGGCAAACGGTTTGAAAGCCGGGGTCTATCACTATTTTCGTGCGTTGAGCAGTACGCCGTGCGAGCAGTTGACCAATATCAAGGGGCGTCTGGCCGAGGTGGCGTTCAACGCCAAGCGGGATATCCTGGTCATTGATGTCGAGACCAATCGCAACGAGGGGGCCAGCCCGGATCAGATGGCCGATGCCCTGTTTCAGTTGGTGACGCTGATAAGGGTTTCTCTGCTGGAGGGGGCATACCCGCACATCTACGCATCTCCCAGTATCTGGAGTAACCGCTTGGCCTGGCGCAAGTACGATTTCAGTGTGTGCCCGCTGTGGATTGCCCATTGGGAAGTGGCTCAGCCCACAGTGCCTGAAACCTGGAGCGCCAAGGGTAAAAGCTGGGAGTGGTGGCAACACAGCAGCAAGGGCCAGGTTGACGGTATCCACGGCCCGGTAGATTTGGATTGGGTCAAGTCTTAATGCCCTGCATCACAACGGCCCCATTCAGGGCCGTTGCTATTGACTACCTTTGCCTATTTGAAGGGCTTGGGGGTTGCACGAATTGCATTGATCTTCGCATCTGCTCTGCGATCGAGCTTTTACTCGTCATCTCTTTGTTTTTTTACTACTATTACCCGTCTGTGCGCTCAAGGAAGAGAGGCTGAGCGCCTTGAGTCTGGTAGAAAATCTACACTCGATCATTGAGTGAGCTATTGCTTTTACCCAGAACCTAACGACTCAGCCAACCATAATTACTTCTTGGTGAAACCGATGGATAAAATGTGTGGCATCGTTGTAGTGGTAGGACTTGCCCTCGCGGGATGCGCTACGAAAACTCCAGAAAAAACTGAAGTGACTCCACCTCCTGCCGTCGTCCATGAAGCATCACCTGAAGCCGTACCGTCGTCACCTAATTATACTGTGCGATATGAGTCTGAACCTGCTGCTGACGTTGCAGCCCATGCTTCTCCAGAGGCCGCTCAGCCAGAATCAGAAACAAGTCGCGCAGAGCAATGCCGTAAAGAGCTGGATGTCTTGAAGGTTTACAACAAGCCGTCTTACGTTAAATACGAGGCGGAATACCAAGCCATTGCTTCCAAGACCGCTAAATATATGCAAATCAAGGACTCGTTGGGTGCTGATTTGAACTATATGGTCATGCCCGCCTATCAATTTCAAATTCGTGAGTTCTGCTTCCGGGTGAAGACCCGTCTGTCGGAGCTTGTGCTTCGCCAAGCCAAATAATATAGGTAGACCCGCCGTGGGTGCTTCCTGGTCTAGAGAGGTCAGGTGGGCCCGTAAGGCTTAAAAGCGCTGTGGGTTTATCCAAGACTACAAAAGCCAATGCCCCGACCTGTCGGGGCATTGGCTTTTTACGTTTCGACACAGCCCGTGCCGACACTGAGCGTTCTACAAATAGCTCATCACAAAGGTTACCGACGCGTTTGCAGTACCCGCCTTGAGTTCGCCATTAGCCAGCCGGTAATAAGCCGCAGAAAGCGGGATGTTGAAGCTGGTGCCGGTGCTATTGAAGCCATTGAATGGGTAAGTGGTACCCAGGGCGATGGGTTGACCGCTGTCGTTCATCAGTTTCAGGCCGATGCCTTTGGCCGTTGAGCTGGCGTTCAACGCTACGATGCCCTGCTGCTGGTCAATCACTTGAGAAGTTGCGTTAAGGGAATAAGTGACCTTCTGGATACCGGTCTGGCACTGGTTAAGGCCAATGTTGAATTTAACGGCTTGAGACGTATCACCGATATTGGTGAACTCATCCAGGTAGTAGTCATCTCCCATTTGAACAGATACGTCTGGTGTCTCGCAGGACGCGGCGTTCAAGATGATTGGATTGGCCAGGTTGATGCTCACAAGGTCAAGGTCACCGTACCGATGCGCCCCAAGATTGCCTGCGGGAACCTCATTTTTCGATGACAGTTCACCTGATTTAATAATTTCAATGGTGTATGTCCTGATAGGGTCTAAGTAAGACCCACTGAGAAGCCTGTCTGCAGTTAAATAACCATTCTGTGTGTTCTTGACTTTGAGTGATAGCCCTGTCTTGCCCAGGGGATAGGTGTTGCCAGTGGTAACGCTGCCGAGTGTCGGGTTGAGTCTAAAGATAAAAGGGGATGAACCGGTGCAGTTAAAACCTTGCTGTGGTGCTGTGATGGATTCTTGATACACCACCGTGCCTGCAGGCGCATCTCGAGGAACCGTCAAGGCAACCGGTGCAGCTGCGTAGTTAGCTGTGAACGTTTTCCCTTGGGTGAAAGCACAATTCGCGGCCAATGTATCCGTTGAATAAGCAGAGACTATTACGGCTGCGGTATTCAACAGTACACGCAGTCGGCGTTGTTTTTTTGAAACGCACATTTTGTTTGCGGCCGTGATGGGGAAAGATGGACGGCCACCCTATCGATCACGCACACCTGAGAAAATCAGGCGATCCTTAGAGTGTGTGCTGCGATGATGCTTTTTGCATTGGAAGGGCGGGAAATCATTTGCGCGCCTTGATACCTACCCGCGACTTGATTAGCCCACCGTCTGCAACCATTCAATCAACGCCATTTCCACGCTGCCTTTCTCGGGCTCCGCCGGAGACAGTAGGCAATAGTTTGAGCCGTCTTCAACGAATCCCATGGGCGCAGCCAATACGCCGTTCTGGAGGTCGTCGCGCACTAGATGCCAGGGGCCGATGGCAACCCCGAGGCCTGCTACAGCTGCCTGGATGCTGAAGTAAAAGTGCTCAAATGCTTGCATCTCCATCACAGGGGGTGGCAGTTCTTTTGCCGTTGCCCATTCCTGCCACGCCGTCGGCCGGCTTTTCGTCTGAAGTCGTGGGGCCGATGAGCGCAAAATGTCCTTGCTTGTGTCGAACCATGTGTCGACCTTTTCCGGCCGACAGACAGGTCCAACTTTTTCCGGGAATAGCGCCACGGCGTGATAGTCGGGCGGACGGGGGAAGTCGTCACGTCGAATAGCGAGGTCTATGCCCTGGTCGAACGAAAATGGCCCACCACCCGCCACTAAGTGAATGTCCAACCCTGGGTAACGTGCCTGGAAGTCGCTCCAGCGCGGGATCAGCCAGCGCATCAACAGGGTGGGCTCGCAGGACAGAACAAGCTGTCGTGCGCGGCGGGATTCGGTGCGGATCTCGCGCACGGCGTGGCTCATCACCCCAAACCCTTCACTGACCGCCTTTGCGAGGCGTCTTCCGGTATCCGTTAGAAAAACCTTGCGATTACGTCGATCGAACAGGTCAACGCCCAAGTCCTCTTCAAGCAAGCGAACCGCGCGGCTGATGGCACCTGGCGTCAGGTGCAATTCCTCTGCTGCACGGGCAAAGCTTTCAAACCGCCCGGCGGATTCGAAGCAACGCAGTGCAAGTAAAGAGGGCATGCGCAGGTCAGAAATAGACGATTTAGAATCACCTTTTTCTTTAGAAAACATCGTTAGTGCCTGTCGTTAGAGTCTGAAAAAATAACGGCTGTGATCGATATTTCTCAAGGTACACCATGAACGAATGGATAGCAGTAATCACCATCACACTGTTGGCATGTATCAGTCCTGGGCCGGATTTCGCCATGGTTTCCCGCAACGGGTTGCTACTGTCCCGGCGGGCGGGTGTTTTCACGGCGCTGGGAATCGGAATGGGGGTGCTGGTACACGTGGGCTATACGCTGCTCGGTCTCGGGTGGGTACTTCAACAAAGCCTGTGGTTGTTCACCCTGTTGAAGCTGGCCGGAGCGGCGTACCTTGTCTACCTGGGTATCAACATGCTGCGTGCCAGGCCAGCGAGTGAGCATGCCGACACTCCGGCGCCGGCCCTGTCCGATCTGGCGGCGCTGCGCAGCGGGTTTCTGACCAATGCGTTGAATCCTAAAACCGCGATTTTCATTGTCAGTCTGTTCATGGGGGTGGTGCGACCGGAAACGGGCGTAGCCGTGCAGATGGCCTATGGCGTGTTTATCGCGGGGGCACACGTCGCGTGGTTCAGCCTGGTCGCGCTGTGCTTCTCCGCTGGGCGGGTGCGTGAGAAGTTGCTGGCCGCACGGCGTTGGATTGACCAAGTGTTTGGTGGCCTGCTTGTGGCCTTTGGTGCGTCATTGGCGATTGCTCAGCGTTCGAGCTAGGTCGTCACAGAAGATCATCGCCAGCCCGGCTGGCGATTAATTCCACCGCAACCTTTTCACCCGATACATCTCCCCGTCCGCATGACTCAATAGCGTATCCGCATCTTCCCCATCCGCCGGGTAAAACGCTACGCCGACGCTGCACGACGGCATCTTGACCCCGCCAAACTCAGTGCCCAGCGGCTCAGCCATGACCGCCAGTATCTGCGCCACCTTGCCGGCCATCGCATCCTGTGACTGAACATCCGTGATCAGCACGGTAAATTCATCTCCGCCCATCCGGGCTACCAGGTCGCTCTCGCGCACGCAGCGCTCCAGTCGTCGGGCAATCACACAGAGCACGCGGTCGCCCATGGCATGGCCATGCACATCGTTGATGCCCTTGAAGTCATTGATGTCCAGAAACAGCAAAGCGAGCGTTTGGTTGTGATGCCGTGCGGATTGCAGGGCTTGGTTCAGTCGCTCATTGAACAGCGAGCGGTTGGTGAGGGCCGTCAGCGGATCATGATGGGCGAGAAAGCGTAATTCTTCCTCGGCCTGGGTGAGCGCCGTCACGTTCCGCGCGACACCGATCCGCGCGCCGACTTCCTTGGACCAGAAGGCCGCCCACAGAATGTGCACGACGCTGCCATCCTTGCGCAGGTAACGATTGCGGAAGTCGACGTGGGGTTGGCCATTCATGACCCGCACAATGGAGGCGCGGGTGCGCGCCAGGTCTTCAGGGTGCATGTAGTCGGTGATCGGGGTGCCGGTCAACTCTTGGGCGCGGTAGCCGAGCAGTGCCTCGCAGGCATCGCTCACGAAGACAATCTGGTTATCGCTGTCGACGACGAAGACCGTATCCAGCATCAAGTGGATCAGTTTGGGATAAAGGGCTTGCAGGTCAACGGGCATGGGGCATAGGGCGTCCGGTTCAGATGGCCGATCATAGCCCGATCATCACGTAAGGCGCCTAGGGGGATTGCACATTTTTAATGCCGTTCATGCCAATTGTGCCCTGATTGTTAAAAACCGCTGGCCAAACGTATGATCGGAGCCGGCGCCTAATCTGGTCGCTGAGACTCACCCCTATAAAGGACATGAGCATGCAAAAGCACTTCGGCAATTCAGGCCTGTTCAAGGCTGCTTCGTATCGCTGCAACGAGACCCTCGGCAGCGGCATCGCCCGCTGGGAGTTGAAAAACAGTGCGTTGAATACGAAGGAGTTTTTGATATGTCCAAAGAATTACTCGGAGTTTCTGCTTTAGGATTGATGGTCGTCGGTGAGTTTTGTGCAATCTACAGTGAGGTAGTCACTGCCAGGCTGGCTCAAGCCAGTGACGGCTCGTGGCAGGCATTCATCATGCCGGTGGTGGTGATGTGCTTTGCGGGGCTGTGTCTGTTGGGGGCTTATTGGCTGGGGTATCGGGCGGTCGGTGATATCTGGGTGGTCACAGTGGTTTCCGTCACCTCGTTATTGCTGCTGGAACCGGTCGTGATCTGGGTGCTGTTCCAGGAGTTTCCCGGGCGAGGTGCGTTGATCGGGTTTTGCCTGGGGGCCTTGGGCATGCTGGCCACTGTCTTGCTGTAGCTGCACGTGCTGGCCCGGCATTCGGATGTCGGGCCAGATTGGAGTGGGTAGTTGGCAATACCTTCCACCGCCGCAACGGCGGCTGAGTGTGGAAACCCTGACCTGCAGCTCAGCAAAAAAGCTGTGCCACCGAAAGCAGGCAAATCATCTGAACAACCATTTGCGCACGAATTGGATGTTTCATCGCCATCACCCTTTGTACTGCTGTTTTAATGAGTATAGATCCTGAAAAGAATTATTCAGAATCAAGCCCATTCATCTGCCCAGCGGTCTTTAGTTACAACTATCTGCTCTCGACCGCTGCACTTTTCTGGATTTCTCCGCTCTATCCTTGTCCCAGTCCCGCCGATCCCCCGCGTGGGCGGATGAATCAGATCGGGTGCCGATGTATCGCACGTTTCCTTGTTTTAACAGTCGGCGGATGCGCCAGCCGTTGCTGCTGGCGGTCTTGTTAATGCTGTGTGCCAGCGGTTGCAGCCAGCAACAGGGTCGGGATATCGCCAAGCAGTTCAGCAATGGCAAGCCCGATGAGTTCTTCCAGACCAGTGTCGATCGCATGGCGACACTGGGTATGCGCGACAACCTGCAGAGCCTGTATTTGCTGATGAACAAGCTCTATCTGCGCAACCCCAGCCAGTGGCGGCAGTCGGGGTACCCAGACGCTGTGACGGCGGCGCGGGAGATTCGCCAGGCCATTGAGCAGCGTCGATCCCTGCCCGCGCTGGGCGATCGGCGTGATCTGGAGGCGCTGAGCTATTCCTTGGGGCCGGACTTCAAGGGCGATCGGGTCGGCGCTTTTATCTATGCCATCGGCAGCATGATCGTGACCGCCCACGGCGGACGTACCGAGTTCTACATCACCGACTCGATCGACCCGCAGTTCGTCAGCAATGCTGCGCGCAATATCGAGAAGGCCACCTGGCTGCTGAGCAAACGCCAGGATGCGAATGGCGTGCTGCTGCTGTTTTCCAACGAGATATCGGAGGAGGGCAGCAACCTCAGTTTCGCGGTGGAGTTCGGCAAGATCGTCGCGCGTCTCGACCTGCTGACCCAGATGCTCGACGAACGCTACCGGCGTATTGGCCTGAACTATGCGCAGAGTTTGTTGCTGATGAATTTTTTGCCGGTGCAATAAACGGGTCAGCCTCAGGATAAGTGTACGGTGTTTCCTTTTGACGTGTAGGACTTTGCCTATCTTGCCGCCCCATGCTTGAAACACTTCGCGCTCATCAATAGCCTCGGATTTTTCTGAAATCTGAGGCCTTTACCATGGGAAAGCGAAAAACGGTTTGGCCTACTGAAAGAGAAATACGCTTGCGTTTTATCCTGTTTGCAGTGATCGACGCGGCGAGCGTTCAAGGCGTTTCGTCCGATTTGCTCCTGCCCGCGCACAAGTTACTGCGTGATTCACCGACTGAGGCGCAATTGCTGGAGGTATTGGGCGAAATTCTCAGCACTGATGAGATGTATGGCTTCCGGTTTGTTCCTGGATCAGAAGCGGAAGAATTGATGCGGGTGCTGAAAGTCTTCGATAGCTGAGGGTTTTGTGTGTGGGGCGGCAGCGTCTACGAACCAGCTACAGGTGAACATACTGGGCTGCAGTTTGGCTTTCACAGTATTTCGAACTAAACGCTGGATTTAGATGACGTGGTCGGGAGGCTGGGGTTTTAGCTTCCCAAGTCATGAAGTGTCGAATGGTTGCGTCTCCCCATCCGTTAGAACGTTTATTTCCTTAAGATTGGTCTCTATTCCTCCATCGAATATCCATAGCGTCAAATGGCGAAATACAGCAGTTATTGACACTGCAAGAGTGCCGAAATCGTCGCTTTTACAACCATTACAGCTGTTCTATTCAACTAAGCTTCCCTCCGAACACCCATTCCTGCTGCTCTGCCGTCGTCTTGCGCCGCCGTTCTCCGGCTTTAGAATCGACGCCAGAACTTACTCATTTCTTGTCGATTACGGAGTTTCGAAGATGATGAATGCCATGCAGATGCCAATGAACACCGCCATGCCAATGATGCCGATGATGGGCATGCCGATGATGATGGCCACCATGAAATGCGAAATGGCCGCGGACGCCATGATATGCACCATGAAGCCGGCCGCGGGCATGGACATGGCTCAGTTCAAGACCAACGCCGAAATGATGGCGATGATGATGAACTGCGGCATGCCGATGATGATGCAGTGCGCCAATATGTCGATGATGTGCATGTCGGCCGATGCCATGGCCATGATGACGGGCATGAACATGATGCCGATGATGGGCATCCCAATGCCGATGATGAAGTGCGTGATGGAATGCACGCTGATGGGTGACAGCATGATGTGCAAAATGATGCCAATGCCGGGCATGAGCATGGACATGATGAAAAACTGCTGCATGCTGATGAACAAAATGATGAACGACTGCGCTATGCCGATGATGATGAGCTGCAACGGCATGCCGATGATGTGCTGCACCTGCTGATAGGTCCGGCGCAATAAAAAACGCCCCGATTATTCGGGGCGTTTTGCATTTCAATCCAGGTCAATCCAGGCGCTCGGGGTAAGTGATCACCAGGAAGGCCACTGCCTCGCTGTCTGCCGGGTTGCGGTAGCGGTGGGGCTGATCGGCGTAGAACAAGATCGAGTCGCCGGTTGAAAGGAGGTAGCGCTCATCGTTGACGCTGACTTCCAACACCCCTTGGGCCACCACCAGGTTTTCCTGGATACCGGGCCCGTGGCCTTTGGAAATCTCCTCGCCCAGCGCCCGCAGGCGGATCTCGTAAAACTCTGATTGGCGTGCCGTATCGTAGGGGAACAACGCTCGGCTGATAAACGCACCATCGGCACTGACCAGGCGCTTGCTCTGTTGCGCCGGCAGCACCTCCACCCCCTCAAACGCGCGGTCCTCCAGAAACGCTGCCACAGATACCTTCAGACCCTTGGCGATCTTGCACAGAACCTTGATCGACGGCACGCTGCGCCCGGATTCGATCTGCGCCAGCATCGCTCGGCTCACGCCACAGGCGCGCGCCAACCCGTCCAGAGACAAATGGCGCTTACTGCGCAGGCGTTGCAGGTTGTGGGCGACGCACTGGCTGATTACATCGTCGTCAGTGCCGGGCTTGGGCAGCGGTTCAGGTGGTTCTGGAATCACGTGCAGGAAATTCATCGGCCTTACGCCCGGCGGGTATCGCTGGACGTGGCGGCTTGAGCGGTAAATACCGCCAGCCCGGCACGCGCTGCGTACATCGCCCACATCAACTCGGCCGCTGCACGCGCTTGGCGGCGTTTACGGTGGAGTGTGAAGTCGATGACGGTGGCGGATACGTGCATGGGGGCGATCTCTGGGTACGTGGTTGACTCAGTGACTCCACAGTAATGCGTGGCGGTTATTTCTTTAAATACTGAGTTTGCATGTGGTAATTCGATTTCGGACTTAGCAAAGGATTCCGGTCCGGCGCTGTTGTAGGAAGGCTCTGGTCCGTTAATAAGGAGTGACCTGGCGAGCGTCCCAGCCTTCCCACCACGTGCCCCCCGAATTCCAAGGACCTGCCTGATGCTGTTGCGCCACTCTCCGTTGCTGTTTGCCGCCCTGACGTTAAGCTCGCTGGTGCACGCCGAAGACCTGCAATTGGCCCCGGTCGAAGTTACCGGCAGCGAAGCCAGTGCGGGTGAAGTGGCTGAGGCGCAGCTCAAGAGCGTGCCCGGCGGCACCAACTACATCGACATGAATAGTGTGCAGCAGGGGCGGGTGAGCACCAACGAAGACGTGTTCAAGTACCAGCCCGGGGTATACGCCAAGGCGGCGAACAACGAAGGGGTGAAACTCTCGATTCGCGGTTCGGGCCTGAACCGCAGCCCCGGTTCCCATGCCTCCGGTCTATACGAAATGTTCGATGGCCTGCCGCTGACCGGTCCCGGCGGCACACCTTATGAGCTGAAAGACCCGTTGTGGCAAAGCCGCGTCGAGGTGCTGCGGGGCGCCAACGGTTTTGACCAGGGTGCCTTGGCCCTCGGTGGCGCCGTCAACTACGTGACGCGCACCGGCTACGACGCACCCAAGCTGCAACTGCGCTACGAAGCGGGCAGCAAAGGCTACGCCCAGCGCGAGATCAGCTCGGGCCAGGTGTTGGGGGACGCTGACTACTACATCAGCCTCACCGACTCCGAGTCCGACGGCTACCAGCGCCAGAGCGCCGGCACCGGCAAGGGCGTGGCCGGCAACTTCGGCTACCGTTTCAACCCGGACCTGGAAACCCGCTTCTATTTCCGCTACCGCGAAACCACCAACGACACCCCCGGCAAACTCACGCGCAGCCAGATCAGCCATGACCCACGCGCGGCCAACAGCCTCAACGCCGCCCGCGATTCCAAGCGCCTGCAACCAGGGTCTACCTGGATCGCCAACAAAACCACCTTGCAGTTGGATGACAATGCCCGGGTCGAAGTCGGCCTGGCGTACCACGACTACCCGATGGACCTGCGCGAAGGCACCAACCGCCTGAAAGTCGCTTACACCGATATCAGCAGCACCCTCAATTACATCCGCCAGGACACGCTGTTCGGCCACGACAGCAAAACCACCGTTGGCCTGCGCACCACCCAGGCGATGCCCAATAACGGCGCTTCGGAATACGTGCGCACGCCGGCCGGCAATACTGCCGGCTACGCGCCCGGCACCAAGACCCGTGACTACAGCTACCTGGGTTCCGACACCGTGTTGCATGTCGGTAACGACCTCGAACTGGTCCCCGACCTGTGGCTGACCACCGGCCTGGCGGCAATCTACACGCGTCGCGAGACCCAAGTCACCTACCCAGAAGGACAGGCGCCGCTCAGCCAGCATGACTGGGACTACGCCCCGCGCATCGGCCTGCGGTATGACTTTACCCCGCAACTGCAGGTGTACGGCAACCTGAGCCGTTCGGTCGAGCCGCCGCATGCGTGGTCGATGATCTGGGGTTCCAGCAGATACTTTGCGAGTGGCCCGGCCAAAGGCTTGGCACGTGAAGGCGTGAGTCTGAAAAACCAGACCGCCACCACCCTGGAAATCGGCGGCCGTGGTGAAACGTGGCTCGGCCAGTGGGACCTGGCGCTGTACCGCTCCGAAGTACGCCATGAGTTGCTCACCGTGGAAACCCAGCCCCAGACGTCGACCAGCAACGCCATCGTCGCTGAAAACAATGCCAGCCCGACAATTCACCAGGGCGTGGAACTCAGCCTGCTCAGCCCGTTATGGGAAGGCGGCCGCGACGGCCAGCTCGCCCTGCGCCAGGCCTACACTTTCAGTGACTTCCACTACCGCGACGACGACCGTTTCGGCGACAACACCTTGCCGGGCATCCCTAAGCATTACTATCAGGCGCAAGTGCGCTACAGCCATCCGACCGGTTTCTACACCAGCCTCAACACCGAGCATTCATCAAGAGTGGCGGTGGACTACGCCAATTCCTACTACGCCGCGTCCTACACCATTCTCGGCGCTACCTTCGGCTACGACGCACCCAAGCAGGATTGGCAAGCTTGGGTCGACCTGCGCAACCTGACCAACCGGCGCTACGCCAATACCGTCACGCCGGGGTATGACGACAAGGGCGTAGACATGGCGCGCTCCACGCCAGCGGACGGCCGTGGCCTCTACACCGGTGTGTCCTGGAGCTGGCGCTAAAGGAACGTCATTTTTAAAACACCTCCGTTCCACTGTAGGAGCCCGGCTTGCCGGCGATAGCGATCTCAAGGGCGCCATCGCCGGCAAGCCGGGCTCCTACAGTGGGCAGCATCCGACATAGGAGCGGCACTTGCTCCTACACCGTTTTACTGGCATTGTTTGCGCAATTGGCAACTATTCCCATTTGAGATCTTTTTGCGCATGCATGACATTCCGGCCGCGCTGGGCGACTCCGTCCGGCAGCAGACCCTTACGGCGATGTACAGCGAGCACCACGGTTGGTTGCATGGCTGGCTGCGCAGGAAGCTCGGGTGTTCCCAACATGCTGCCGACCTTGCCCATGACGCCTTCATTCGCGTCTTGATGCTGGCCGAACCCCAACAGATCAAAGAGCCGCGTGCATTCCTCGCCACCACGGCAGGGCGGTTGCTGATCGATGGCGCCCGTCGTCGTCGCATCGAAAAAGCCTACATGGAAGCCCTGGTGATCCAGAGCGAAGACGCAGGCATGCCCGACCCGGCCGCTATTCATGTGGCGCTGCAAGCCCTGGAACGCATTGCTGAGATGCTTGCCGGATTGCCGGCCAAGGCCCGCGAAGCGTTCCTCTTGAGTCGTCTCGATGGGCTGACCTACAGCGAAATCGCCACACGTCTGGACGTGTCACCCAGCACGGTCAAAAACTACATCTCCAGTGCCCTGGTGCACTGCTACCACAGCCTGCACCCGGCAGACCCGCTGGCATGAGTTCCGAACAGATCATCCAGCAAGCGGCGCAGTGGCTTACCCGCCTGCACGACGAAGGCGTCACCGAAGCCGACCGCCAGGCGTTCAACACCTGGCGGTCGGCCGACCCGCGTCATGCCGTGGCCATCGAACGCATGGGCGCGTTATGGGGCAGCCTCGATACGCTGCCGGCCAAACCCGCACGCATTGCCCTGAACCGCGCATTCACTCCACGACGCCCGCGGGGTGCGCAGGTGGTGGGCTTGCTTGGCGTAGTCTTGTGCGGCTGGTTGGGCCTGCAACACCTGCCGGTCTGGATGGCCGACCAGCGCACCGGCGTTGGCGAGCGCCGGCAGATCGCCCTTGAAGACGGCAGCCAGTTGCAGCTCAACAGCAATTCCGCGGTGGACGTGAAGTTCGACGGCCATCAACGGGTCATCGAACTGCTGCAGGGCGAGCTCTGGGTGGAGGTGGCCAAGGATGCGCAAAGGCCGTTCGTGGTGCGTACCGACCAAGGGACGGCCACGGCATTGGGCACGCGTTATCTGGTCAAGCGTGCGGCGGATGGCGCCACGGTGGTCACGGTGATCGAGTCCACCGTCGCGGTCAAAGGCGACACCCGCGACGGGGTCAAGGTCACGGCCGGCCAGCGTACGGTCCTCGACCATGGCCGTGCCCAACCGCCGCAAGCCATCGGCAACAGCGACCCGGACGCCTGGACCCGTGGCCTGCTCAAGGTCAATGACCAACCCTTGAGCGAGGTGCTGCAAACCCTCGCCAGCTACCGCCACGGCATGCTGCGCTTCGATCCCCAGGCCTTGCAGAACCTGCGGGTGTCCGGCGTGTTCAAGCTGGACGACACGGCGGCGGCGCTCTCGTCACTGGCTGACAACTTGCCGATCCAGGTGGAGTACTTCACCGACCTGCTGGTGGTGGTCAAGCCGCGCTAGCGTTCGTGCTGGCGCAGACGTTTGTACAGGGTATTGCGGCTCACCCCCAGCTCCCGCGCCAGGTGGGAGATGTTGCCGCCGGCCGCCTTCAAGCGCTGGTTCAGGTCAATGCTGTCATCCAGGTATTCACTGGCGGGCAGCGGCGGCTCCACCTTCAAGTCGACAAAGAAATCATCCGGCAGATGCTCTGCGCGGATCGGTTGTTCTTCGGCCATGGCCAGCGCCACCTGCAACACGCTGCTCACCTGACGCAGATTCCCCGGCCACGGATGCTGCTCGAATAGCGCCAGCACTTCGGCGCTGAGGCCCGCCCATTGAGTCGGCTCGCGGTGCTGCTGCCACAGTTGCTGGAACAGCGCCTGCTTGTCGGTCCGTTCGCGCAACGGCGGCAGTTCCAGGGTCAGGCCGCCGATGCGGTAGTACAAGTCTTCACGGAAACGTCCGGCCTGTACCAGCTCACGCAACGCGCGGTTAGTGGCCGAGATGATGCGCAAGTCCACCGGGAACAATTCGCTGCTGCCCACCGGCTGCACACAGCGTTCCTGCAACACCCGCAGCAAACGGGCCTGGGTCGGCAGGGGCATATCACCGATCTCATCGAGAAACAGCGTGCCTTTGTCGGCCTTGCGGATCAGGCCGATGCTGCCTTTCTGATTGGCGCCGGTAAAGGCGCCTTTTTCGTAGCCGAACAGTTCCGATTCCACCAGTTCGGCGGGAATCGCCGCACAGTTCACCGCGATAAACGCCTTCTGGCTGCGCGAACTGGCCTGGTGCAGAGCTTTGACGAACACTTCCTTGCCCACGCCGGTCTCGCCGTGGATCAGCAGCGGAATGTCCTTCTCCAGTAAGCGTTCGGCCTGACGCACGGCTTTTTCCACGCGCACATCGCCAAAGTGCAGGGTCTTGAGACCGATCGACGCAGGCTTCGGCGGCGTTGGCTCGGTGAACACGCGTGCCTGCACGGGTACCTGCTTGGGGCGTCTCAACAAACATTGGAAACGGTTGCGTCCCGCGGCTTGCAGGGAGAAGGGCAGCCCTTCCGGCTGGTTCAACAACTCCAGCAATGACACCTTGAACAAACTGTCGATCATCACCCGCGACAAGCTGATACCCAGCAGGTTGTCGGCACGCCGGTTGGCCGACAACACCTGGCCGCTCTCATCAAAAATCAACAAGCCCGCCCATTGACTGTCGAGGTTGCTCAGGCCGGTGTTGAAGGTCAGTTGGAAGTGCTCGCCGCGAAACAGATTGAGGATCAGCCGGTTTTCCACGGTCTGGCTCATCATCTTGACCATGCCCAGGGTGTGGGAGGGCGGCAGGTAGCTGTCGCTGGACACATCCAGCACTGCGATGATTTCGCGCTGGGCATCGAAGATCGGCGCCGCCGAGCCGGTCATGAAGCGGTTAGCCTTGAGGAAGTGTTCATCGTGTTCGATATGCACCGCCTGGGCACACGCCAGCGCGGTGCCGATGGCATTGGTGCCGCTGGAGCGCTCCATCCAACTGGCGCCAGGGTTGAAGCCACGCGCCAGCTTGGGCTCGATAAAACGCTGGGTGCCCCAACTGGTCAGCACCTGGCCCTGGTTGTCGGCCAACATGATCAGGCAATTGGAATTGCTGAGGATGTTTTCGTAGTAGGGCAGCACTTCCTGATGGGTGGTCTGCACCAGCGAATGCTGGCTTTCCAGCAATTGACTGATGCCCTCGGCGGGGAGTTGGTCGAAGCTGGGCGTGCTCTGGTGATCCAGGCCGAAGGCGCGGCAACGGCGCCAGGATTCCTGGATAAGGGTGTCGTGAGCCAGTGGTTCGGCCATGGGCGACCTTCTGCTTTTTATTGTTTTTATGGGGGCCCGCAGGCGCGGGGGCCTAACTAGTGTTGTTCAGTGCTGTTCATTGTCAACCCCCTGAGTGTTCAGTTGTTCAGCCAGGGTTGTTCATTTCTGTTCACTCCTGAGCATCGCTCTCTCGTCATTTCCTTGTGGATCAAGCACCTGCCAGTTCTGGCACGAAACTCGCTCTAGCGGATTGCCAGATTCATTCCAATAATAAAAAGGTCGTGTCATGTCATTGACCCTGGAAAATGTCTCCCGCGTTGTCGAAGGCCAAACCTGGATCGACGACGCCACCCTGCGATTCGAAGCCGGTTCCTTCAACGTCCTGCTCGGCCGCACCCTGTCCGGCAAGACCAGCCTGATGCGCCTGATGGCCGGCCTGGACAAGCCCAACAGCGGCCGCATCCTGATGAACGGCGTGGATGTCACGCAAAAACCGGTGCGCCTGCGCAACGTGTCGATGGTGTACCAGCAGTTCATCAACTACCCGACCATGACCGTGTTCGAAAACATCGCCTCGCCCTTGCGCCAGGCCGGTGTGTCCAACGAGGTGATCCAGGGCAAGGTGCTAGAAACCGCGAAAATGCTGCGTATCGAAAAATTCCTCCAGCGCCACCCGTTGGAGCTCTCCGGCGGCCAGCAGCAACGCACGGCCATGGCCCGCGCGCTGGTCAAGGACGCCGAGCTGATCCTGTTCGACGAGCCGCTGGTGAACCTGGACTACAAACTGCGCGAAGAGCTGCGTCAGGAAATGCGCGAGCTGTTCGCCGCGCGCCATACCATTGCCATCTATGCCACCACCGAGCCCAATGAAGCCCTTGCCCTCGGCGGCACCACCACCATCCTGCATGAAGGCCGGGTGATCCAGAGCGGCAAGGCCGCCGAGGTGTATCACCAGCCGCAGACGGTGCTGGCCGCCGAGCTGTTTTCCGAGCCGCCGATCAACCTGATGCCAGGTCGCATCAGTGGCAACGAAGTGAGCTTCGCCAATTTCGTGCACTTCCCGCTCAACGTCGACCTGCGTCCCATCGGCGAAGGCGAGTTCCGTTTCGGCGTACGCCCCAGCCATATCAGCCTGGTGCCGAGCAACGATGACGACCTGGAGCTGGCGGTCACCGTGGAAGTCGCGGAGATCAGCGGTTCGGAAACCTTCCTGCACGTACGCAGCGAGCATTTCCTGCTGGTACTGCACCTGCCGGGCGTGCACGAGTACGACGTCGACGCGCCGATCCGTGTGTACATCCCCACCCATAAACTGTTTGTGTTCGATGGTCAGGGCCGTTTGGTCCAGGCCCCCGGGCGCCGTGTCGCGAGGGTTGCCTGATGGCCGAGATCCATTTGCAGAACCTGGCGCACAGCTACAGCCCTACGCCAAGTGGTCCTGAGGACTACGCCATCCGGGAAATGAACCATGTGTGGGAGCAGGGTGGAGCCTACGCTTTGCTTGGGCCGTCGGGCTGCGGCAAGTCGACCTTGCTCAATATTATCTCCGGCCTGCTCAGCCCGTCCGAAGGCCAGGTGTTGTTCGACGCCAAAGTCGTGAACGACCTCACCCCGGAAAAACGCAACATCGCCCAGGTGTTCCAGTTCCCGGTGGTGTACGACACCATGACGGTGTTCGACAACCTGGCGTTCCCGCTGCGTAACCAGGGCATGGCCGAGGCGAAAATTCACAGCAAAGTGCAGGAAATTGCCGAAGTCCTCGACCTGCAAAACCTACTGAGCAAAAAGGCCCGCAACCTCACCGCCGACGAAAAACAGAAAGTCTCCATGGGCCGTGGCCTGGTGCGTGATGACGTGTCGGCGATCCTTTTCGATGAACCGCTGACGGTGATCGACCCGCACCTCAAGTGGAAACTGCGGCGCAAGCTCAAACAGATCCACGAGCAGTTCAACATCACCATGGTCTACGTCACCCACGACCAGTTGGAGGCCTCGACCTTCGCCGACAAAATCGCGGTGATGTACGGCGGGCAAATCGTGCAATTCGGCACGCCGCGTGACCTGTTCGAACGGCCTAGCCACACTTTTGTCGGCTATTTCATCGGCAGTCCTGGGATGAATCTGATCGAGGTGCAGGCGGAGGCGGGCGGGGTGCGCTTTGCCGGCACCCATCTGCCGTTGTCCGAGGCGCTGCAGCAACGCATTGCCAGCACCGACTACCAGAAACTGCAGGTCGGCATCCGCCCGGAATTCATCCACGTGTGGGACGAGCACAATCCCGACGCCCTGCAGGCCGAGGTCACACACCTGGAAGACCTTGGCACCTACAAAATCATCACCCTCAACCTGGATGGCGCGTTGCTCAAGGTGCGCCTGGCCGAAGACAAACCGGTGCCCGAAGGCAAGGCCTCCATCAGCTTTCCCGCGCAGTGGCTGATGGTGTACGCCGACGATTACCTGCTGGAGGTGCAGCCATGAACAAGGTGCAGAACAACAAGGCCTGGTGGCTGGTGTTGCCAGTGTTCCTGCTGGTGGCGTTCAGCGCGGTGATCCCGATGATGACCGTGGTCAACTACTCGGTGCAGGACATCTTTGACCAGTCCAGCCGCTACTTCGTCGGCGCCGACTGGTACAAGCAGGTGCTGCTTGACCCGCGTCTGCACGACTCGCTGCTGCGCCAGTTCATCTACTCGGCCTGCGTGCTGCTGATCGAAATTCCGCTGGGCATCGCCATCGCCCTGACCATGCCGACCAAGGGCCGCTGGTCGTCGCTGGTGCTGATCATTCTCGCGATTCCGCTGCTGATCCCTTGGAACGTGGTGGGTACGATCTGGCAGATTTTTGGCCGCGCCGATATCGGTTTGCTGGGTTACAGCCTCAACGCCTTGGGTATCAGCTACAACTACGCGGCCAACACCATGGACGCCTGGGTCACGGTGCTGGTAATGGATGTATGGCACTGGACGTCGCTGGTGGCGCTGCTCTGCTACTCCGGGCTACGCGCGATTCCGGACGTGTACTACCAGGCTGCGCGGATTGATCGGGCATCGCCTTGGGCGGTGTTCCGACATATCCAGTTGCCCAAGATGAAAAGCGTGCTGCTGATCGCGGTGATGCTGCGCTTCATGGACAGCTTCATGATCTATACCGAACCGTTCGTCCTCACTGGCGGCGGGCCGGGTAACGCCACCACGTTCCTGAGTCAGACGCTGACCCAGATGGCCGTAGGCCAATTCGACCTGGGCCCGGCGGCGGCTTTCTCGCTGGTGTATTTCCTGATCATCCTGTTGGTGTCCTGGCTGTTCTACACCGCCATGACCCACTCCGACGCCAACCGCTGAGGCCGCCAACATGAGCAAGCGCAAGCTTATTCCGCTGCTGATCTACATCCTGTTCCTGCTGGTGCCGATCTACTGGCTACTGAACATGTCCTTCAAGAGCAACACCGAAATCCTCGGCGGGCTGACGCTGTTTCCGCAGGATTTCACCTTGGCCAACTACAAGGTGATCTTTACCGACCCGAGCTGGTACACCGGCTACCTCAACTCGCTGTACTACGTAAGCCTGAACACGGTGATCTCCCTGAGCGTGGCGCTGCCGGCGGCCTATGCGTTTTCGCGCTACCGTTTCCTGGGTGACAAGCACCTGTTCTTCTGGCTGCTGACCAACCGCATGGCGCCGCCGGCGGTGTTTCTGCTGCCGTTCTTCCAGCTGTATTCGTCGATTGGTCTGTTTGACACCCATATCGCCGTAGCCCTGGCCCACTGCCTGTTCAACGTGCCGTTGGCGGTGTGGATCCTCGAAGGCTTCATGTCCGGGGTGCCCAAGGAAATCGACGAAACCGCCTACATCGACGGCTACTCGTTTCCCAAGTTCTTCGTGAAGATCTTCATCCCGTTGATTGGCTCCGGCATCGGGGTGACCGCGTTTTTCTGCTTCATGTTTTCCTGGGTCGAACTGCTGCTGGCGCGCACCCTGACCTCGGTCAACGCCAAGCCCATCGCGGCAGTAATGACGCGCACGGTCTCGGCGTCGGGTATCGATTGGGGCGTGCTGGCGGCGGCGGGGGTGTTGACTATCCTTCCCGGCATGCTGGTGATCTGGTTTGTTCGCAACCACGTGGCCAAGGGCTTTGCCCTGGGCCGGGTCTGAGGAGTCGATGATGGAATGGATGGCCTGGACCACCCCCACCGCGCTGTTCTTTGGTGCCATAGCCCTGATCCTCGCGGGCATGACCACCTGGGAATTGCGTTCGCCGAGCATTCCTCGGCGCGGTTTGTTACCGATCAGCACCACCCGTGGTGATCGTTTGTTTATCGGTCTTCTCGGCAGTGCCTACCTGCATTTACTGGTCATTGGCGCTACCGACTGGAGCATCTGGGTGGCGTCCGCGCTCTCCCTGGTATGGCTGTTGAGTGTGATGCGTTGGGGCTGATGCCCTTGTGAATAAACAACCTGGAGGTCTCTATGTTGAATAAGAACAATAAGCTGCGACATAGCATTTCATTGGCCGCCGTACTGGCCCTCAGCGGTTTGAGCGCTTCGGCTTGGGCCGATGCGTACGAAGATGCCGCGAAAAAATGGATCGGCAGCGAATTCAAACCGTCCACCCTCACCGCTGAACAGCAGCTTGAGGAACTCAAGTGGTTTATCAAGGCGTCGGAACCGTTCCGTGGGATGAAGATCAACGTGGTGTCGGAAACCCTCACCACCCACGAGTACGAGTCCAAGGTGCTGGCCAAGGCCTTCAGCGAAATCACGGGGATCAAGCTGACCCACGACCTGCTGCAGGAAGGCGACGTGGTGGAGAAGCTGCAAACCCAGATGCAGTCCGACAAGAACATCTATGACGGCTGGGTCAATGACTCGGACCTGATCGGTACGCACTTTCGCTACGGCAAGACCGAATCCATCACCGACCTGATGGCCAACGAAGGCAAGGACTTCACCTCGCCGACCCTGGATATCAAGGACTTTATCGGTATCTCCTTTACCACTGCGCCGGACGGCAAGATCTACCAGCTACCCGACCAGCAGTTCGCCAACCTGTACTGGTTCCGCGCCGATTGGTTTGAGCGCGCGGACCTGAAAGCCAAGTTCAAGGAAAAGTACGGTTATGAACTCGGCGTGCCGGTGAACTGGTCGGCGTATGAAGACATCGCCAAGTTCTTTAGCGAAGACGTCAAGGAAATCGACGGCAAGCGCGTGTACGGGCACATGGACTACGGCAAGAAAGACCCGTCCCTGGGCTGGCGCTTCACCGATGCCTGGTTCTCCATGGCCGGTGGTGGCGACAAAGGCCTGCCGAACGGCTTGCCGGTGGACGAGTGGGGCATTCGCGTGGAGGACTGCCACCCGGTCGGCTCCAGCGTCACCCGTGGCGGCGACACCAACGGCCCTGCCGCCGTCTACGCCACCCAGAAATACGTGGACTGGATGAAAGCCTACGCGCCACCGGAGGCGGCGGGCATGACCTTCTCCGAATCCGGCCCGGTGCCGTCCCAAGGCAACATCGCCCAGCAGATTTTCTGGTACACCGCGTTTACCGCCGACATGGTCAAACCGGGTTTGCCGGTGGTGAATGCCGACGGCACGCCGAAGTGGCGCATGGCGCCGTCGCCGGTAGGACCGTACTGGGAAAAGGGCATGAAGAAGGGCTATCAGGACGTAGGTTCCTGGACCTTCCTCAAGTCGACGCCTGAGAAGCAGAAACTCGCGGCCTGGCTCTACGCGCAGTTCGTGACCTCGAAAACCGTCTCGCTGAAGAAGACCATCGTCGGCCTGACGCCGATCCGTGAGTCCGACATCAACTCCCAGGCCATGACCGACATGGCGCCGAAACTGGGTGGCCTGGTGGAGTTCTATCGCAGCCCGGCCCGTACCGAATGGTCGCCGACCGGCACCAACGTGCCCGACTATCCACGCCTGGCACAACTGTGGTGGAGCAACATCGCGGCGGCCGCCAGCGGCGAGAAAACCCCGCAGCAGGCGCTGGACAACCTGGCCAAGGAACAGGACGCGATCATGACGCGCCTGGAACGCTCCAAGGTGCAACCGGTGTGCGGCCCGAAAATGAACCCAGAGCGTGACGCGCAATACTGGTTCGACCAGCCGGGCGCGCCGAAACCGAAACTGGCCAACGAGAAGCCGAAAGGCGAGACCGTGGCTTATGGCGACTTGCTTAAACAGTGGGAGGCGGCGCGCAAGTAACGCATTGAGTCATTGACGCTGAACCTGTGGTGAGGGAGCTTGCTCCCGCTGGCCCGCGAAGCGGCCCCAAAAAATGGGCCTGCTGCGCAGTCCAGCGGGAGTAAGCTCCCTCGCCACATCAGTCTCGCGCCGCCGCTAAGATTCGCGCCGTGTCCCGTGCCGGCGGCAACCCGAACACCCGCGCATAATCCCGGCTGAACTGGGTCGCGCTTTCATACCCCACCTCAAACGCCGCACTGGTCACGCTGCTGGCGCTGGCCACCATCAACGTGCGCGCCTGCAACAGCCGCACGCGTTTCTGGTACTGCAACGGGCTGAGGTTGGTCACCGCCTTGAAGTGCCGGTGAAATGCCGAAACGCTCATTGCAGCCTTCTGCGCCAACGCCTCCACACGAATCGGCTCGGCATAGTCGCGCCGGATCCACTGGATCGCCCGGCTGACCCGCGCCATGGCGGTGTCCGGTGCGGCAATCTCGCGCAACATCCAGCCGTGAGGGCCTTGCAGCACGTGGTAGAGGATTTCCCGTTCGTACGCGGGCGCCAAGGCGGCAATCGCCACCGGGTCGCCCATCAGGCGCAACATGCGCACCCAGGCATCCATCAAGGCGGGCGTGACGGCCGCCACGGAGAAACCGGCTTCCTGTTCGCACCGTCCGTTGGGTGCCGGCAGGTCGTTGAGCAGGGTGGTCAGGACGGTCGGGTCAAGCGTCAGGCTCACCGCCAGGTAGGGTTCGCCTGTGATCGCCGGGTTCACCACGCCGACTGCGGGCAACTCGATGGACATCACAAAATAGGTCGCCGGGTCGTAATGCAGGGTGCGGTCGCCCACGGTCATGCACTTACTGCCTTGCAGGATCAGGTTGATCATCGGGTCATACACCGCCGCCAGCATATGCTCGGGAATCGCCCCCTGGACCATCGCCACGCGGGGGATGCCGGTCTCGGTGCGGCGGTTTTCGGCCTTGGCGGCCAAGGCGCGCAATTCGATCAATTGAGTATTCATGGCGGCCATGCTGTGCCTTCCGTTGAGCGTCGTGCAAGCAAAAAGCAGAAACAGGCAGGATTGGAGTAGGAACGGCTGCGTTGAGGAGTCGGGCGATGGCTACTGTGGCCACTCAACTTTTCAGCAGTGGAGCAGGCCATGGGCGTTATCGTGATTACCGGAGGCAGCCGTGGGATCGGTGCCAGTACCGCCGAGCTGTGTGCACGTCAGGGGCATGGGGTAATCCTGACGTACAACCGCAACTCGGACGCGGCACTGGCGGTGGTTCAGCGCATCGAGGCCAGCGGCGGCAAAGCCGTGGCGCTGGAATTGGATGTTGCCACTGTCAGCACGTTCGCGGCATTTCGTGATGCCGTGACGCACGCCTTGCAGGCCACCTGGGGCGCGGGCACCTTGAGCGGCCTGGTGAACAACGCCGGCTATGGTTTGTTCAACCCCCTTGAGTCGGTGACCGAGGCGCAATTCGACGACCTGTTCAACGTGCACCTCAAGGGCCCGTTTTTCCTGACCCAAACCCTGCTGCCGCTGCTGGAAGAACACGCCAGCATCGTCAACCTCACCAGCGCCACTACCCGTGTGGCGACGGCGGGCGTCGCGCCTTACGCGGCGTTCAAGGGCGGCCTGGATGTGCTCACGCGTTACATTGCCAAGGAATTCGGTGAACGACGTATCCGCGCCAATGCCGTATCCCCCGGAGCCATTCGCACCGAACTGGGCGGCGGCTTGAACGATGAATTCGAAGCGCTGCTGGCCGGGCAAACCGCCCTCGGCCGTGTAGGCGAACCGGAAGACGTGGCGCGGGTTATCGCCTTGTTGCTGTCGGAAGAAGGCCGCTGGATCAATGCTCAGACCGTCGAGGTCGCGGGCGGCTACATCATCTGAATCAGGAGGCTCCACCATGCTCGATCATCTGTTTATTTCGGTGAGCGATATCCAACGCTCGATCCGCTTCTATGAAGCCACCCTGACGCCCCTCGGCATCACCGCGCGGCATGACTACGACGGCAAGGACGGCCCGCCCGGCCACCCGGACCTGAAGGGCTTTGGCGCCAATGGCCGGATGTTCTTCTGGCTGCGCGAAGGCGTGGTGGAAGGGCGAGCGGTGCATGTGGGCTTCGTCGCCAATAACCGCGCCGAGGTGGACAACGCCTACGCCGCCGCCCTGGCCAACGGCGCCACCGACAATGGCGCACCGGGCGCACGCCTGCACTATGACCCCAACTACTACGCGGCCAACGTGCTTGACCCGGACGACTACAGCCTCGAATTCGTCTACAAGAACTGGCAGCACACCTCATGAAAACCCTGATGATCTACGGCGCCACCGGCTACACCGGACGTATGGCGGCGCAGCACGCGAAAACCCTGGGTCTCAACCTGGTATTGGCCGGCCGCAACGCCGAGCGCCTGGCATCCCTGGCGGTTGAGTTGGACGCGCCGTACCGCGTATTCACGGCAGATACCGCCCAGTTGGAAGGCATCGACGTGCTGCTCAACTTTGCCGGGCCGTTCGCCCAGACCGCCGCAGCGCTGATGCGCGCTTGTATTGCCAATGGCACCGACTACCTGGACATCACCGCCGAAATCAACGTGTACCGCCTTGCCGAACAACTGGGCGCCGAAGCGGACGTGATGTTGCTGCCCGGCGTGGGTTGGGACGTGGTGCCCACCGACTGCCTGGCCATGCACGTCGCCCGCCGTGTGCAACAGCCGCAGTCGATAAAAATCGCCTTGCAGGTGCCTGGCGCTATGTCGCGTGGTTCGGCCATGAGTGTCAGCGAGATCCTCGGTGCAGGCGTGATGGCACGCATCGATGGCGAACTGGTCGCCACACCGGACGCCCAGCCTCAGCACCTGGACTTTGGCGACGGACCGGCACTGTGCGCGCCGTTGTCGTTTGGTGACTTGGTGACCGCCTGGCACTCCAGTGCCATCCCGACGATCGCCATGTTTGTGCGCATCACCGGCGAAGCCTTTCCTGAGGGCGACCTGTCGCTGCTGCCCGATGGTCCTACCCAGGCCCAACGTGACGCCCACCGCGTGCGCGCCGTGGCCGAAGTCACCGGCATCGACGGCTCGGTGGCGCGCTCGGTCATCGAGACCATCAACGGCTACAGCTACACCCCACTGGCCGCCGTGGAAGCTGCACGCCGTGTGCTCGGTGGCGAACGCCGGGCCGGTTTCGAAACCCCGGCCAAACTGTTCGGCGCGGGCTTTGCCCAGACGATTGCCGGTACGCAGATCATTGATTACTAATCGCCACAGAAATTGCCCCCATGACGTCTACTGAGTTTCAAACCACCGCCGACACGTGAACGCCCCGTGCTGGAAGGCTGCGACACCATCGTCGCCGCGCTGTCTGGGGCGCTCAGCCAGCTCGATACCACGCACTCCGTGAGTAACGCGCGAGTGACACTGGAAGGGGGCAGCGCCCGTCTGGACGCCTTGGTGGAGACGCAGCATGTGCCGCAAAGCGACCCATCGCGGCACGATGAAGAGCCGTTATGACGTTGAGCTGGTCAGGGAGGCAAGCGTCTGGCTGAGTCGACGGGTGACGGTGAATAACGTCTGGCGCTCCGGTGATCCAAGGGTGCTGGCGGGCGTATAAAAAGTGTCTCGGATCACAAAGTGACTATTTGCTTGTTACGATAACGATGCCAGCGAATGCAATTCTTACGTGGTTAGGGCCTAGGGGCATTGAATGTGTATTGATTTATGGTCCTGGTTTCTTCCATGCACCTAGCAGTTTGGCTATTGAGTCGGCTGCGTCGTAAATGCTGGGAGGTGGTGAGTTATCGCTGATAACGTCGGAGAAAATCATGTTTTCAAATTTCATGAGGGTTTCGCGCTCCAAGTCCTTGGACTTGGCAGCATAATCATGAACAAATGCGCACATGGAACTTCTGAGCTCGAGTTGTGATACTTGATTTTTTAGCACTGTCCAGCGTGTGTGAATTAGTCTGAAGTAGTAGATCAAGATAATCTCTACGGCAACTGAAAACGTGAGCGTGAGGAACGGGAGAGTGGTTTCTTTGCTAAAGAAGAAAAGTACTATCCCGAGCAACAACTGAAAGAGAGGAAGGCATAAGGCAAGTGCGCCAGCCATCTTGAGCGCAGAGAGAAGCCCTGAGAGCTCTTTGTTCTTGCTTTCGACTATCTTGTCGAAGGCATGGCTCAGGCCAAGGTAATTGTTGCCTGATACCACCTCTCTATATCGGCCCTCTGCTTCTGTCGCTCGCTTCTCCCACTCGCCTATGCTTAAGCTCCACTCCTTGATCTTTCGAGTCGTCTTATCAATGCTTCGAGTATTATATTCAGTTTTTTCACGGTAAATCGTGTAGGTGACGCCGAATCTGATTTCGTCGATCCTGGAGAGGAGGATCTCCTTGAATTGAGGATAGATATAGAACTGAATGATGGGTGATGTACTGAAATTGGGTGTGGAGCCTGCCGCGCTTATATACCTTAATGTTTTTGCAATCTCAAAGTGAATGAGTTCAATAGTGGTTTCATTTATCGGAGATGTCAGTAGATTCTTAATGCTTAATAGCTGGTCGTCATGGTAGGTGGAATGTTGTATGGGGAACGTATAGTCGCGGCGCCCCAATAAAGTGCTACCCACCTGGTTTGCCATGGTTTGTATGTAGTCGGATACATCGCTTTTGTGAAGTTCAATATATTCCTTCAACAAGCTTCGGTATTGTTCTGACTGTTCGGGTGTGGCCAGCATATATATCCCTATGATTGTCTTGTCGTCTTTAACTGCTGCGCTTCTCTCAGCCGGTCGTTTGAGGCAATAAGTGTGGTTCTCCCTCTACGTCCTTGACCAACCCACTGGCCAAAAACAGCGGTGCCAGGCGTTTGTGCAGTTGCGGCTCGACAAACTCCTTCACCGTGTCCAGCGCCAGTACACCGCTCAATGGCAACTCCGCCTTGGTGTACGACAACCAGGCTTTCTTCAACGCTTGCAACACATCGCTGCCCGCCGTGGTGGCGAAGCGGCGGTGGGTGGGTTTGCCATCGAAGGTGAAGGTGTGCTGGAACTCGTAGCCGGTTTCATCACCTTGGCTGGCCGTGCAGCGGATGCAGCTGCACGGGCCGTCGCCGAAGGCGCTGCGCAGGTAGGCGTTGAAGTCCACCACGGGTTTGAGTGACAGGCGCTTATCCACCTCGAACAGGTCCCCGGTCATTTTTTCGTCAGTGTTCAACGTCCATTTCCTCGCAGTGTGCGGCAGGTTTTCAAAGCGCGGCACAATACCAGCCGAGCGCCTGTTTGTGGGTTATTTGCATAACAATAGATCCCGATATTCTTTTCCAGTCTTAAAAATCGCCGCTAGGCTCCATCACCTTATTAAAAACGCGGCAGACTCCTATGACTTTCAAGCGTTCTTCCCTGACCCTGCTGGCTGCTGCGACAGCCTTGATCAGTATCGGCGCCCACGCCGAAGGCAAGATCAGCATCGCCCAGCAATTCGGCATCGGCTACCTGATCCTCGATGTGGTGCGTGACCAGAACCTGATCGAAAAGCACGGCAAGGAACAGGGACTGGACATCAAGGTGGAGTGGAACAGCATTTCCGGTGCCACCGCGATGAATGAGTCGCTGTTGGCCGGTGCCTTGGATGTGGTCTCGGCCGGGGTGCCGCCGATGCTCACCCTGTGGGACCGCACGCAGGGCAAGCAGAACGTCAAGGCCATCGCCTCCCTCGGCTCGATGCCCAACTACCTGTTGACCAACAACCCCAACGTGAAAACCCTCAAGGACTTCACCGAGAAAGACCGCATCGCCGTGCCCGCCGCTGGCGTGGGCTTCCAGTCGCGCACCCTGCAGATCGAAACCGCCAAGCAGTTCGGCGACGCCAACTACAAGAAGTTCGACGACATCTCCATCAGCCTGGCCCACCCTGATGCGACTGCCGCGCTGATTGCCGGTGGTTCGGAGATCAACGCGCACTTCTCCAGCCCGCCGTTCCAGTACCAGGAACTGTTGAATCCCAACGTGCACAAGGTGCTCAGTTCCTACGACATCCTGGGTGGTCAGGCGACGTTCAACGTGCTCTACACCACGCAGAAATTCCACGACGAAAACCCCAAGACCTACAAGGCGTTCTATGACGCGCTGGCCGAGGCCGAAAAGATCATCAAGGCCGACAAGCCGGCTGCGGCCAAGGCCTATATTCGCGTAGAACAGTCGAAATTGCCGTTGGACCTGGTAGAGAAGATTGTCCAGGACCCGGAAATCGATTTCACCATCGTGCCGCAGCGTACCTACATCTACGCCGAAAAATTGCAGGAACTCGGCGTGCTGAAAAACAAGGCCGCCAGTTGGAAGGACTACTTCTTTGAAGAAGCCCATGGCGGCAATGGCAGCTGAAATCGCTTTCTGTAGGAGCGAGCTTGCTCGCGAAGGTCGTTAACGATAACGCAGCGCATCGGGTTTGACGCGGCGCTCTTGGGTTCTTCGCGAGCAAGCTCGCTCCTACAGTAGGTTGGGTTAAACGGCGATCAGACTGCGCTTGATCCAGTCATACAAGTCATTCCCCTCGCTCGACAATTCACTGTTGGCCCGCCGGCACAGGTAGTACTGGCGGCCATCATTGACCTCCAGTTCAAACAACTTCACCAGCTCGCCACTGGCCACCAGTGGTGCCACCAGCGGCTCGCGCAGCAAAGCGCAGCCGAGGCCGGTGAGGGTGGCGGTGAGCGCCAGTTGGCCGTCTTCCAGCAACAACCCATTCAGTGCCGTGGTGTCGACATCGGCCGCTTCGAACCACTGGCCCCAAGTGCCGCGTTCTTCGTCGTGCAGCAGTGGCAGTTGGCTCAGCGCCTCGGGTGAGTCGATAGGGCCGTGCTGCGCCAGGAAATCGCGGCTGCAATAAGGTGTCACCGCGCCAGAGATCAGCGGCTCACTGTGATAACCCGGCCAATGCCCGGTGCCGAAGCGGATCGACAGGTCGGCTGCATCGCTGGGGTAACTGCGGTGGTTGGCGTAGGTCACGTTGATGTCCAGCGCCGGGTGGTCCTTCAGAAAATCCGCCAGGCGCGGGATGAACAGGTTGATGCCAAACAGCGGGATCAGGCTGATGGTCACCTGGCGCGTGGCGCTTTTTTCGCGCACGTGCTCGGTGGCGCTGCGCAGTACGGCGAAGGCCGAACGAATCGCGCGGTAATACTCACGGCCTTCATCGGTAAGCACCAGGTTACGGCCCTGGCGCAAGGTCAGCGGCTGTTGCAGGAAATCTTCCAGCAAGTGCAATTGATGGCTGATGGCCGAGGCGGACACGTCCAGCTCGCGCGCGGCGGCATTCACTCCGCCATGGCGCGCGAAAGCTTCGAACGTGCGCACGGCACGCAGGGGAGGGTCGTTGGCTAACTGTTCTGATTTATTCATGTATTGAATTAAATACTAACTTTTAACCTGAATAAAGAGCCATAAATGCCGTATATCTGGCATAAATAGCCTGTTATTCGTTTGATATATGCATATGACTTTCTGATATTTGATAAAAACAGAATAGATGCTTAGTGTGCCGCCCTTGCACGCACTGAGGTTTCTGGTCCTGATGGATGGGTTTATCCAACAACTGCTCAACGGTCTGATGACGGGCAGTCTCTACGCGCTGGTGGCCCTGGGTTACACCATGGTCTATGGCATTTTGCGCATCATCAACTTTGCCCACGGCGATGTGCTGATGATCGGCGCGTTGGTGGGGTTGTCGGTGATCCGCCTGGTGCAGGCCGCTTGGCCTGCGCTGCCGCCGGTGCTGGTGCTGCTCAGTGCAACCTTGGTTGCCATGGCGGTTTGCGCGGTACTCGCGGTGGTGATCGAACGCGTCGCCTATCGTCGCCTGCGCCATGCCCCGCGCCTGGCGCCCCTGATCAGCGGGATTGGCGTGTCGTTGCTGCTGCAAACCATCGCCATGCTGGTGTGGACCCGCAACCCGCAGATGTTCCCGCAACTGCTGTCGCTGGCGCCGATTGAAGTGTTGGCCGGTGCCTCGGCGCACCCAGCGATTACCAACGTCACGGCGCTGACTACTATCGCTATCGCGCTCTCGGTGATGGTCGCGCTGCTGGTGCTGGTGGAGCGCACGCGCTTCGGCCGGGCCATGCGTGCGGTGGCGGAGAATCCCCAGGTCGCCAGTTTGATGGGCATCAGCCCCAATCGGATTATCGTCATCACCTTTGCCATCGGCGGCGCCCTGGCAGCACTCGCCGGGATCATGATGGCCAGCAACTACGGCAGCGCGCATTTCTACATGGGCTTCCTGCCCGGCATCAAAGCCTTCACCGCAGCGGTGCTGGGCGGCATCGGCAACCTCAAGGGCGCCATGCTTGGTGGCCTGCTGCTGGGGCTGATCGAAGCCCTAGGCACGGGTTACCTGGGCGCGGCCACGAATGGCGTGTTCGGCAGTAATTACCAGGATGTGTTCGCCTTTATCGTGTTGATCGCGGTGCTGGTGTTCCGTCCTTCGGGGTTGTTGGGCGAACGTTTGGCGACCCGCGCATGATCAAGTCTCTGTCTCCCAACAAGCGTGCGAGTCTCGGCTTGCTGCTGTTCGCCGTGGCCCTGGTATTGGCGCCTTGGATCGTCGGGCATGCCGGCGGCAACACCTGGGTGCGCACCCTGGACTTTGCCCTGCTGTACATCATGCTCGCCCTTGGCCTGAATATCGTGGTCGGTTACGCCGGGCTGCTGGACATGGGCTTCATCGCGTTTTACGCGGTGGGTGCCTATCTGGCAGCGTTGCTCTCGTCACCCCATCTGCTGCAACAGTTCCCGGCATTGGCCGCGCTGTTGCCGGCAGGGATGCACACCTCGATCTGGCTGATCCTGCCGTTGGGCGCGCTGCTTGCTGCCGGTTGCGGCGTAGTGCTGGGTGCACCGACCCTGCGCCTGCGCGGCGATTACCTGGCCATCGTCACCCTGGGCTTTGGCGAAATCATCCGCATCCTGCTGCGCAACCTCGATCGCCCGGTAAATATCACCAACGGGCCCAAAGGCATTGCCCAGGTCGATCCGGTCAGCCTGCTGGGCGTGAACCTCGGTCGCACCCAGGAACTATTCGGTCTGCGCCTGCCGTCGGTCTATCTCTACTACTACCTGTTCACCGCGCTGGTGGTGCTGATCCTGTTTGCCTGCATCCGCCTGGAGCGCTCGCGCATCGGCCGCGCCTGGGTGGCGATCCGTGAAGACGAAGAAGCGGCGCGGGCCATGGGCGTGAACACCGTGCGTCTCAAGCTGTTGGCGTTTGCCATTGGTGCCGCGTTCGGCGGGGTGAGCGGGGCGCTGTTCGCTTCGTTCCAGGGCTTTGTTTCGCCGGAGTCCTTCACCCTCAACGAGTCCATCGCCGTGTTGGCCATGGTGGTGCTGGGTGGCATGGGCCATATCCCTGGCGTGATCCTCGGCTGCGTGCTGTTGGCGGCCTTGCCCGAAGCCTTGCGCGCCAGCATGGGCCCGCTGCAGCAGGCGCTGTTCGGCCAGGTGCTGGTGGACCCGGAAATCATCCGCCAGTTGTTTTACGGCCTGGCGCTGATTCTGGCGATGCTCTATCGACCGGCCGGGCTGTGGCCCAAAGGAGTGGCACGATGAACGCACCGCTGTTGCAGATAGACCACGTCAACAAGCACTTCGGCGGCGTCGCGGCGCTGACCGATGTGAGCCTGAGCATCCAGCCCGGTGAGATTTATGGGTTGATCGGCCCGAACGGCGCGGGCAAGACCACGTTCTTTAATGTGATGACCGGCTTGTATACCCCGGATTCCGGGCGTTTCCAGTTAGATGGCCGCGACTACCAGCCCACCAGCGTGCATCAGGTGGCCGAGGCGGGCATTGCCCGCACGTTCCAGAACATCCGCCTGTTCAATGCGATGAGCGCCCTGGAAAACGTTATGGTCGGGCGCCATGTGCGCACCCGCAACGGCCTGTGGGCGGCCTTGAGCCGCCACCGCCGCGCGCAGGAAGAAGAGGCGCAAACCCGCGCCCATGCCCATCGTTTGTTGGCGTATGTAGGCCTGGCCGGCTTTGCCAATTACCGCGCCGACAGCCTCAGTTACGGCCATCAACGCCGCCTGGAAATCGCCCGCGCCTTGGCCACCGAGCCACGCCTGTTGGCCCTGGATGAACCGGCGGCCGGAATGAACGCCAGCGAGAAAGTGCAACTGCGCGGCCTGCTGGAAAAGATCCGCGATGACGGCCACACGCTGTTGCTGATCGAACACGACGTCAAGCTGGTGATGGGCGTATGCGACCGCATCAGCGTGCTCGACTACGGCCAGGTCATCGCCGTCGGCCCACCCGCCGAAGTGCGTCAGCATCCGGCGGTGATCCAGGCCTATCTGGGAGCCAGCGCGCATGTCTGAAGCCTTGTTGAACGTCGAGGGCTTGCAGGTGCGCTACGGCGCCATTGAGGCCGTCAAATCTCTGGACCTGCATATCGCTGAAGGCGAGCGTGTCACGCTGATCGGCGCCAATGGCGCGGGCAAGTCCTCCAGCCTCAAGGCCTTGACTGGTTTGCTCCCAGCGGCCAAGGGTGAGATCCGTTTTGCCGGGCGATCGATTCTCGGCCAGGCGCCGGAAAAACTGCTGCGCCAGGGCATCGCCATGGTCCCGGAAGGCCGCGGGATTTTCGCGCGCATGAGCGTGCTGGAAAACCTGCAGGCTGGCGCCTTTCTGCGTCGCGATAACGAGCAAGTGCAGCGCGAAATGCGCCAGTTGTTCGAACACTTCCCGCGCCTGGAAGAACGCCTGCATCAGTCCGCCGGCCTGTTGTCCGGTGGCGAGCAACAGATGCTCGCCCTGGCCCGTGCGCTGTTGTCACGCCCGCGCTTGTTGATCCTGGATGAGCCGTCCATGGGCCTGGCGCCGATCATGGTCGAGAAGATCTTCCAGGTGATCGACGACGTCTGTCGCCAGGGCATGACCCTGTTGCTGGTGGAGCAGAACGCACGGCTGGCGCTGCAAGTCACCGACCGTGCCTACGTGATGGACACCGGGCGCATCACCTTGACCGGCCCCTCCCAGGCTTTGCTTGAACACCCCGAGGTGCGCAGTGCCTACCTCGGTGAATAAAACCATGACGCTACCGGACGCCCGGCGTGTTCCGACCCGCCCGACACTTAGCAGGAATAACCCATGAACACTTTGAAAAAAACCGCATTGATCGGCCTGGCCCTGAGCAGCCTGGCCAGCGCCGTGGCCCAGGCCGACCAGACTGTGTTGATCGGCCTCGCCGGTCCGCTCACCGGCCCGTCGGCACGGATCGGCAAGGACCTGGAAAACGGCGCGCAACTGGCCATCGACCAGGCCAACGCCAAGCACCCGAAAATCAACGGTGAAGCCGTGACCTTCAAGCTAGTGTCCGAAGACGACCAGTCCGACCCACGCACCGCCGTCACCGTGGCCCAGCGCCTGGTGGATGAAGGCGTGGTGGGCGTGGTCGGCCACTGGAACACCGGCACCAGCATCCCGGCGGCACGGGTTTACCACGACGCGGGCATCGCCCAGGTCGCACCGGTGGCTACCGGTCACGCTTACACCCAGCAAGGGTTCGACACCAGTTTCCGAATCATGGGCCATGACGACGATGGCGGTCAGGTAGCAGGCGACTATGCCTTGAAAACCCTGAAAGCCCAGCGTATCGCCGTGATCGACGACCGCACCGCGTTCGGCCAGGGCCTGGCGGACCAGTTCGTCAAATCCATCGAAGCCGGAGGCGCCAAGGTGGTGTCCCGCGAATACGTGGATGACAAGACTATCGACTTCAGCGCCGTGCTGACCAATATCCGCAGCCATAACCCGGACCTGATCTTCTTCGGCGGCGTCGATGCCCAGGCCGCGCCGTTGGCCCGTCGCATCAAGCAGTTGGGGATCAAGGCGCCATTGATGGGCGCCGGGGGTTTCGTCAGCCAGACCTTCCTGCAATTGGCGCAGAACGAAGGCGAGGGCGTAATCGCCCTGGAGCCGGGCCTGGCGATTGCGCAGATGCCGGGCGGCAAGGCATTCGAGCAGGCTTACAAGGAACGCTACAAAACCAACATCGAGCTGCACGCGCCGTTCGCCTACGACGGTGTGGGGGTGTTGGTGGCAGCGATCGAAAAGGCCGATTCGGTGGACCCGCAGAAATACCTGCCGGTGCTGCGCGCCATTAGCTATGAGGGCGTGACCGGCACCATCGCCTTTGACGGCGAAGGCAACTTGAAGAAACCGTCGTTCACCGTTTACCAGGTCAAGGCCAATCAATGGCAGCCGGTGAGCGTGGCAGGCGGTCAATAACCGCTGATCTAGGGTGAGCATACTTTAGTGTGGTGAGGAGGATTACTGTGGTGAGCGGGCTTGCCCCGCGCTGGGCTGCGAAGCGGCCCCAAACCAGGCGCTGAGGAGTTGTCTGACACACCGCGGCGTTCCCAATGGGACTGCTACGCAGCCCAGCGCGGGGCAAGCCCGCTCACCACAACAAGCCCGTTCACCAGAGAGAGCCCCCCTTTGAGCTTGGGGGGAATTAATAGGTTTTGTGGAGCTGATGGAGGCACACAATGAGCAAACTGGAAGGTGAACTGGGCATCCTCGCCCGGCGGCGCATCGAGGCCGAAATCATCAAGCCGATCTACGAGATCCTCAAGCGCGAACAGGGCAAGGACTTTGCCGCTGCGGTGATCGGTGAAGCCGTGGGCAATGCCGCGATCCAGGCCGGCAAGCATTTTGCTTCGCTGGAAGAGCAGGGCGCTGACCTCAAGAGCTTCGTCGAGCTGCAAGTGCTGTGGGAAAAGGATGACGCGCTGAAGGTCGAGATCATCGCCAGCGACGCCGAGCACTATGACTACGACGTCAAGCGCTGCCGCTACGCCGAGATGTACCACGAGATGGGCCTGGGCGAGATCGGCCATCTGCTGTCGTGCAACCGTGACGAGCTGTTTATCGTCGGCTACAACCCGGACATCAAGTTGACCCGCACCCAGACCATCATGGGCGGCGATCACCGTTGTGACTTCCGCTATCGGGCCAAACCTCATGAGTAAGCTGGCGCGTGTGAACGGCGAACGCCTGTGGGCTTCGCTGATGGAAATGGCGCAGATCGGCGCCACCGAAAAAGGCGGCGTCTCGCGCCTGGCGCTGACCGACGAAGACCGCCGTGGCCGCGACCTGTTCGTGCAGTGGTGCGAGGCGGCCGGTTGCAGCATTCGCGTGGACGCCATGGGCAATATCTTCGCCCGTCGTGCGGGGCGCTTCGATGATTTGGCCCCGGTGATGACCGGCTCCCACGGCGACTCCCAGCCCTTTGGCGGCAAGTACGATGGCATCTACGGCGTACTTGCGGGGGTGGAAGTGCTGCGCACCCTGAACGACCTGGGCATTGAAACCGACCGGCCCATCGAAGTGGTCAACTGGACCAACGAAGAAGGTTCACGTTTTGCGCCGGCGATGATTTCGTCGGGCGTCTATGCGGGGGTGTTTGACCTGGAATACGGGCTGTCCCGGGAAGACAAAGCCGGCGTGACCATTGGCCAGGCGCTGCAGCAAATCGGCTACGCTGGCACCGAGCCGGTGGGTGGCCAAGCGATCCACGCCGCATTCGAACTGCATATTGAACAAGGCCCGATTCTGGAGGCACAGGGCATTACCATCGGCGTGGTCACTGGCGCCCAGGGCCAGCGCTGGTACGAAGTGGAACTGAGCGGCCGCAGCGCCCACGCCGGCACTACGCCCATGGATCATCGCCTGGATGCCTTGCTCGGTTTTGCCCGTGTGGTCGAGGCCGTCAACGGGCTGGGCCTGGAGCAGGGCGCCGAAGGGCGGGCCACGGTGGGCATGGCGAATATCTTCCCTAACTCGCGCAACGTGGTGCCGGGGCGGGTGTTCTTCAGTGTGGAGTTCCGTCACCCGGACGAAGCGGTGCTGGCGCGCCAGGACCAGCAGTTGCGCGATGCCGTGGCGCAGATTGCCGACGGGATTGGCTTGCAGCACAGCGTGAAGCAGATTTTCCAGTACGCGCCGATTGCCTTTGACGCGGGCTGTGTCGAGGTCGTGCGGGCGTCGGCTGAGGCATTGGCCTACAGCCATCGGGCGATGATTTCCGGTGCTGGGCACGATGCCTGCTACCTGAACCAGGTGGCGCCGACGGCGATGATTTTTGTGCCCTGCGTGGATGGGTTGAGCCATAACGAGGCGGAAGAAATTTCTCAGGAATGGTCGACGGCGGGGGCGGATGTGTTGCTCCAGGCGATGCTGGCGAAGGCCTCTGCCTAGCGAAAGAACTCACCCGGCGTCGCCTCGAACTGCTGGCGAAACGCATTGATAAACGCCGAGGTGGATTCGTATCCACACCCCAGCGCCACATCCGTCACCCGCTCGCCTTGCTCCAGGGCGGGCAGGGCGGTCAGTAACCGCAAACGCTGACGCCACGCCCGAAAGGTCAGCCCGGTGTCGCTCAGGAACAAGCGGCTGAGGGTCTTCTCGCTCACCCCCAGCTTCTGGCTCCACTGGCCCAAGGTCGTCTGCTGCTCCGGGTGTGAGTTGAGGCTGCGATAGATCTGGCGCAAACGCGGGTCCAGTGGCAGCGGCAGCATCAAGTCGACTTGCGGCGCCGCCGCCAGTTGGTCCAGCACCACCTGGGCCAAACGCCCATCCGGTCCATCCTCAGCATATTCCACCGGCAATTCGCTGAAGCTGCGGATCAACTCCCGTAACAAACTGCTCACCTCCAGCACATGACAGCGCTCATCCGCCCAGGTGGTGACGCTGCAATCCAGGTACAAACTGCGCATTTCCGTGTGGGGCGAGCTGAACACGCGGTGCGGCATGCCGGCCGGAATCCACACTGCCCGCTGAGGCGGCGCGACGAAGCGGCCGACGCTGGTCTGGATCTCCAGAACCCCGGAAATCGCGTAGGACAATTGCACCCACGGGTGGCTGTGGCGACGGGTCAGCGCACGATTGGGCAAGGATTCGGTGCGTCCGTACACCGGCCGTGGCAGGCTGGAAAGCCCGGGCACACTGCGGCGGACGGTCTTGTCATGTCCTTTTGGCGGCATTTACTGGCTCATTGGCGTTAGTCGGTAACAAGCCGTTACGTTAGAGTCGCGACGACGCTCTTGGCAACCCCCGGAAGATCCTGCTTATGACTCGCCCCCGATTTCTGCCCGACAACTTCACCCTGACACTGATCGCCACGGTGATCCTCGCTTCCCTGCTGCCCGCCAGCGGCCAGACCGCCGTGGCCTTCGGCTGGGTCACCAACCTGGCGATCGCGCTGCTGTTCTTCCTGCACGGCGCCAAGCTGTCGCGTCAGGCGATTGTTGCCGGTGCCGGCCACTGGCGCCTGCATCTGTTGGTGTTCAGCCTGACCTTCGTTCTGTTCCCGCTGCTGGGCCTGGCCCTCAAGCCGGTGCTGTCACCGTTGATCGGCAAAGACCTGTACATGGGCATGCTGTACCTCTGCGCCTTGCCGGCCACGGTGCAATCGGCGATTGCCTTCACGTCCCTGGCTCGGGGCAATATCCCGGCGGCGATTTGCAGTGCGGCGGCGTCCAGCCTGTTCGGGATCTTTCTCACGCCGTTGTTGGTGACGCTGTTGCTCAACGTGCACGGCGAGGGCGGTTCTACCGTCGACGCGATCCTGAAGATCAGCGTGCAATTGCTGTTGCCATTCATCGCCGGGCAGATCGCCCGGCGTTGGATCGGTGAGTGGGTCGGCCGCAATAAATCCTGGTTGAAGTTTGTCGACCAGGGCTCGATCCTGCTGGTGGTGTACGGCGCGTTCAGCGAAGCGGTCAACGAGGGCATCTGGCACCAGATCCCGCTGTGGGAACTGGGCGGTCTTGTAGTGGCGTGCTGCGTGCTGCTCGCCTTGGTGCTGGTGGCTTCGACCGTGCTGGGCAAAGCCTTCGGCTTCAACCAGGAAGACCGCATCACCATTCTGTTCTGCGGTTCGAAAAAGAGCCTGGCAACCGGCGTGCCGATGGCCCAGGTGTTATTTGCCGGAGCCTCCATGGGGGTGCTGATCCTGCCGCTGATGCTGTTCCACCAGATCCAGTTGATGGTCTGCGCGGGTCTGGCGCAGCGTTATGCCAAGCGGCCGGAAAGCATTCCGGAACTGATGGGCCAGGTGGATCCATGATCCCTGTCACAACCTTCGGCGAATAGGCTCAAGTAAACGCCGGCCCAGGCGACTACCTTCTTAACTACCCAAGAAGGAGCGTCGACATGAACGTTAAGCGTTTGTCACTGGTTACCGGCGTTCTTGCGGTATGGGCGGGGGCTAGCCTGGCAGGGCCCTCAGGCGTCATTCAGTTTCACGGCAGTATCGTCGAGCCCGGCTGTCATGCAGTTGCACCAGGCGGGTCGACGCTGGAGCTCAAGGGCTGCCCGCAGGCCTTGCGTGGCAGCCAGTTCGCGGTGCAGCCCGTGCGCACGGTGACGGCGCTGGGCACTGCGCAGGCAGACGTCAAGTTGGTCGCCGACCGCAGTGATGGGCGCTATTACGACCAGCGGTATGTGCTGGTGGACGCCCTCGGCAAGCCCATTCAATCTGGGGCCTACGTGGTCACCATGACCGCGCCGTGACGCCCTGAGGTGGTTTTGAGCCGGATCGGCGTCAACAGCCGCGCCAGAAACCTATAGAATGCTCGGCGGCGGCGCTTGTCCTGGGTGGCCGTCTGATCATCGTCCGAGTACCGCGCCCTTCAATGAGCATTTCAGCCGCAACGCCCCAAGCCAACTGGCAACCGGTCATCGCCCTCGCGTTGGCCGCCTTTGTGTTCAATACCACCGAATTCGTGCCCGTCGGGCTGCTCAGCGCCATCGGCGCCAGCTTCGACATGCCCGTGTCCAGCGTCGGGTTGATGCTCACCATCTACGCCTGGATCGTGTCCCTGACCTCGCTGCCGGTGATGCTGCTGACCCGCAACGTCGAACGGCGCAAGCTGCTGATCGTGCTGTTCTGCATGTTTATCGTCAGCCACATCCTTTCCAGCGTCGCTAACAGCTTCGGCCTGCTGATGCTCAGTCGCATTGGCATTGCCTTGTCCCACGCCTTGTTCTGGTCGATCACCGCGTCCCTTGCTGTACGCCTGGCGCCGGAAGGCAAGCAGGTGCAAGCCCTCGGCCTGCTGGCTACCGGTACTTCTCTGGCGATGGTCCTGGGCATTCCACTGGGCCGCCTGCTGGGCGAAGCCATGGGCTGGCGCACCACGTTCCTGGTGATCGGCGCGTTCGCCGCCGCCCTGGTGTTCTGGCTGGCGCGCACCTTGCCGCTGCTGCCGAGCCAGAACTCCGGCTCCTTGCGCAGCCTGCCGCTGCTGTTCAAGCGCCCGGCGCTGGTGGCGTTGTACGTGCTCACGGCCATGACCGTGACCGCGCAATTCACCGCCTACAGCTACATCGAGCCTTTCGTCGAAGGCGTGGCCGGCATGAGCGGCAGCGCGGTGACCCTGATCCTGCTGGTGTTCGGCGGCGCGGGCATCATCGGCTCGCTGTTGTTCAGCCTGGTGCACCGCTTCAATCCGCACCTGTTCGTAGTCGGCGCGGTATTCATCCTCGCCGCGTGCCTGGCGCTGCTGCTGCCGTTAAGTGGCGCAGAATCCTACCTGGTGGTGCTGAGCGTGTTTTGGGGTATGGCGATCATGGGCTTCGGCCTGGCGATGCAATCCAAGGTGCTGGTGTTGGCGCCGGATGCGACCGACGTGGCCATGGCGATGTTTTCCGGCATCTACAACATCGGCATCGGCGGCGGCGCCCTGATGGGCAGTTGGGTGGGTAGCCAGTTTGGCTTTGCCTGGATCGGCGCGGCGGGCGGTTTGCTGGCGGCGCTGGCGTTGATTGGCTACTGCCTGGCGATCCGCCGGTTTGGGCAGGGTGTCGTAACCCGATAAAACAGGACAAGTCTTACACAACAATTTGATACCCATTGCTACCGTCGCCCAAGACCGCCCACGGCCTGTGGTGACGGCACTTGAACAGCAATGGAGTCGATTGTGCAAAAGCGTTTGACCGCCGAGTTTATCGGTACTTTCTGGTTGACCTTCGGCGGCTGTGGCAGCGCCATCCTGGCGGCGGCTTTCCCGGAACTGGGCATTGGGTTTGTCGGCGTTTCGCTGGCGTTCGGGCTCACGGTGCTGACCATGGCCTATGCGGTAGGCAGTATTTCGGGTGGGCATTTCAACCCGGCGGTGACCCTGGGTTTATGGGCGGGGCGTCGTGTGGCGGGGAGTGATGTGCTGCCGTATATCGCGGCGCAGGTGGCTGGAGCGCTTGGCGCTTCGGCAGCGTTGTACCTGATTGCCAGCGGGCAGCCGGATTTCGCAGTGGGTGGTTTTGCCGCCAATGGTTATGGCCCACTAAGCCCTGGCCTCTTTGATATGAAGGCCGCGTTGCTCGCGGAATTCATCGCCACGTTCTTTTTCTTGTTCATCATCATGCGCGTGACCGCACCAGGCGCCGTGCCTGGCTTTGCGCCGATTGCGATTGGGCTGGCCCTGACCTTGATTCACCTTGTGTTGATTCCGGTGACCAATACCTCGGTGAACCCTGCACGCAGCACCGGGCCTGCGTTGTTTGCCGGCGGCGAGTACCTGGCGCAGCTTTGGCTGTTCTGGCTGGCGCCGATGGTAGGCGGAGTGGTGGGGGCCTTGGCGGCGTATTCGTTGGGTGAGTGCGCAAAAAAAACACCCGCCTAACAATTATCGGCGGGCGCTCGGGAATGACCGGATCAGCACGGAGTGAGCTGGCCGGTGTAGGGCGTACGGGGATCAGGCCACCGGAATCAATGGGTCTGCCGCCGCCAGCGCCACCGCACGATCAGCGGCCGGTGGGTAGATCCACACGGTGTTGATCTGGTGCTTGAGGTCCCTGGCTTCCTGGCCGACCAGTTTCAGCTGGCGGTCCCAGCCTTCGGTGAACACGGCGCCCCAGGCGCCAAGGTCGAGTTGCCCAGGGTGTCGGTGGCGGCGTAGGCCACGTCACCGGCGGCGAACAGTCGGCCTAGCCCTTGACCTTGAGGGTGCCGTCCACATGCAGGCGGCCCTGGGGATCGCGGGTGCCGCTGACCTGTTCGGTGAGCGGGTTGGCCCAGAACACGGTCTGGGCACCGGTCAGGTCAAGCAGGCCCATTTGCAGGGTGCGCGGTTGAACGAGTGGAGCGATGGCGGTCATGAAAGACGGTTTCCTGGGGCGAGTACAGGGTCGCCCTTTGTACCACTTAACCGGGTTCGCCCGCTCAGTCCGTCAAGGCTTCCAGGTCTGCACATCCTTGGCATCCACGGCCTTGGGCAGTAGGCCTGCCTTGAAGAACGCATCGGCGATTTTCTGCTGTTCGCCCAGTTGGTCGAGCGTCACCGGCTGCACCTGGTAACTGCGGTGTGCATTGGCGGCTTCAACGGTGGCCGTATCCAGGTTGCCCCACAGCGGGCCGAGGATCCTGGCCGCGTCCTGCGGGTTGGTTTTCACCCACTGGCCGGCCTTTTCCAGCTGTTCATACACCACCTTCAACACCTCAGGGTGCGCCTTGGCGTAAGGCGTGCCCGTCAGGTAGTAGCGCTTGTAACTGGCCAGCCCCGCGCCGTCGGCCAGGGTGCGCGTGGGCAGTTGACGTTGCACGCTTGTGAGGAAGGGTTCCCAGGTGACCCAGGCGTCGACCTTGTTGTTCTCGAATGCTGCGCGACCATCGGCGGGTGTCAGATAAGCCGGTGTGATATCCGAAAATTCCAGGCCCGCCTTGGCCAGCGCGGCGATCAGCAAATAGTGGGTGCCCGCCGCCTTGGTCACGGCGATTTTCTTGCCCTTGAGGTCCGCCAGTTGTTGGATCGGTGAGTCCTTGCGCACCACGATGGCCTGGGCTGAAGGCGAGGGTGCTTCCTGGGCGAAGTAAGTGAGCTTGGCCTGGGCGGCCTGGGCGAAGATCGGCACGGTATCGGCCACGTCGGCGCTGATGTCGACGTTGCCCACGTTGAGCGCTTCGAGCAGCGGCAGGCCGCTGGGAAACTCATGCCAGCTCACGTCGATGTGGTCGGCCTTGAGGGCTTTTTCCAGGGTGCCTTGGGTTTTCAGCAGGGTGATCAGGGTCGAGGACTTCTGGTAACCGATGCGCACGGTTTCCTGGGCTTCGGCGCTCGCCGCGACGGAAAAGGCCAGCAACCCGAGTACTGCGGCGAGGGGGCGACGTATGGACATGGCGAGCTCGATCTTCAACGGAATAGCGTCGAGCTTAAAGTTCTAAAAACTATTCGTTAAATACTCTTTCGGTCTTAGCTTAGGGCGCTTTTTTTGAGATCAAACCCATCGGTAATAACCATAGAACTATATGGTTCTTTCATAGTTGTTCGTGATTAATATAATTAAATGGAATTTTTAAGCGAAAATATTCCATGACCAAAAACCGCCAGATCCATTTATCCGCGTTCCTGTTGAGTGGGCCGGTGGTGCACAGCCACGCCGTGTGGCGTCATCCGGAGACCGTCGGCAATTACCTTGACCCCGAGTACTACGCGCGGGTGGCCAAAGTGGTGGAGGAGGGGTTGTTCGACTTCCTGTTCTTCGCCGATCGCCTGGCCGTGGGCGATCAAATGGGCGGCTCCCGCGAGTTCGCCTTGCGCTACGGTGCCCAGGACGCTACGCGGTTGGACCCGCTGCCGATTCTCTCTTACCTGGTCGGCAAGACCACCAAGCTTGGGCTCGGAGCGACCCGTTCCACCACCTATTACGAACCGGCGCACATCGCCCGTGAATTCGCCACCCTCGACCACCTGTCCAAGGGCCGTGCAGCCTGGAATATCGTCACCTCGATGAACGACAGCGAAGGGCGTCTGTTCGGCAAGGACAAGCACTTGGAACACGATCTGCGCTATGACCGCGCCGATGAGTTTGTCGAAGTCGCGCTGAAGCTCTGGAACAGCTGGGGCAAGGACGCGCTGAAGCTGGACCGAGAAAGCGGCGTGCTGGCGGACCCCGAGTTGATCCGTTCGGTGCAACATCAGGGTGAGTGGTTCAGGGTCGAAGGCCCGTTGAATATTCCGCGCACGCCCCAGGGGCGACCGGTGCTGATCCAGTCCGGTTCGTCCGGGCGGGGCCGGCGCTTTGGCGCGCGGTGGGCCGAGGCGATTTTCACCATTCACCCGCATTTGGCGGCCATGCGTGCGTTTCGCGATGACGTGCGTGCGCAGGTGGTGCAGCAAGGCCGTGAGGCTGACAGCTGCAAGGTGCTGACGGCGGTGATGCCGTTCATTGGCGCGAGCGAAGCTGAAGCTCGCGCCAAACGTGATCAGCACAACGCCCTGGCTCGGCCTGAGTTGGGGCTGGTGACCCTGGCGTCGCAGCTGAATGTGGACCTGTCGCCATTCCCGCTGTCCGCGACCCTGGCCGAGATCGCCCAGTCGCCACTGATCCACCCGGCCGCCGCTGAAAAGCTGTTGATGCAAGGCCCGCAAACCACCCTGGAACAACTCGGGCGCCTCTTCGCCAGCAGCGTGCGCGTACCGCAGTTGGTGGGGACGGGCGCGCAGGTGGCCGATCAGTTGGCCGAGCTGTTTGAGCAGGGCGGTTGCGATGGGTTCGTGGTTTCACCGGGGTATCTGCCGGGCTCGTTCACCGAGTTTGTCGAGAGCGTGATTCCGCATTTGCAGCGCAAGGGGTTGTTTCGCACGGCGTATGAAGGCTCGACGTTGCGTGAGCACCTCGGCCTCGCCGATCTCAACCCCTGAGCTCGGTCCCTGTAGGAGCTGGCTTGCAAGCGATAGCGGTGTATCAGTCAGCCGTGATGTCGACTGGCCCGATGTTATCGCCGGCAAGCCGGCTCCTACAGGTGCCACACCGTCCGAACACTCATTTATAGGGAATATTGTGTATGGCTGACTTCGATCACTTAACCCGCCGCCGCCTGCTGGGGCTGGCCGGTATTACGCTGGCCAGCCTGTCGCTGCCACGCCTGGGCTTCGCCGCCGATGAACACGCCGGCCATAACACTTCACAGGAACCTGCCGGCAGCGGTGAATTCATCCGCCTCGACGCACCGCGCAAGCTGAAGCTGGCAGTCAACCTCAACGCCGTATGCCTGGCGCCAGTGGTGATCGCCCACGGCCAAGGCTTTTTCACCAAGCACAATCTGGACGTGGAACTGGTCAACTTCGGCAACTCAACCGAAGTACTGCTGGAGGCCATCGCCACCGGTAAAGCCGACGCGGGCGTGGGCATGGCGCTGCGTTGGCTCAAGGCGCTGGAGCAAGGGTTCGATGTGAAACTCACTGCGGGCACTCACGGCGGCTGCCTGCGTTTGCTCAGTGCGGTGAACGGCGGCGTGACCCAACTCGAAGACCTCAAGGGCAAGGCTATCGGCGTGACCGACATGGCCAGTCCGGACCGCAATTTCTTCTCGATCCTGCTGAAGAAACACGGCGTGGACCCGGTGCGCGACGTGGAATGGCGGCTGTACCCGGCCGACCTGCTCGGCACGGCCCTCGAGCGTGGCGAAGTGCAGGCGGTGAGTGGCAGTGACCCGTTCATGTACCGCCTGATCAAATCCGGCGTGGCCCGCGAGCTGTCCACCAACCTGGTGGAAGAGTACGCCAACCTCAGCTGCTGCGTGGTCGGCGTCACCGGCAAACTGGTGCGCGAAGACAAACGCGTGGTCGCGGCCTTGACCCAAGCGATTCTGGAAGCCCACGACTATTCCGTGCAGCACCCCGAAGAAGTTGCCAAAGGCTTCCAGGCCCATGCGCTGAATACTTCGGTAGAAGAAGTGCAGGCGATCCTCCACGACCACACCCACGGCCATCACGCGGTGGGCGCGGCGCTGACCCAGGAAATCCTCACCTACGTCACCGACTTGAAAACCGTCGAAGTGATCAGCAAGAGCACCGACCCGGTGGAGTTTGCCAAGGAGATCACCGCCGATGTCTTCAGTTGATGCGGCAACCCTGAACCCGTCCCTGGCGTTCAAAGTCTGGTGGCAGGGCGTGGCGGTGGTGGGGGCCTGGCTGGCCGTCGCGCTGCTGATCAGCTACTGGCCCAACGCGACGCGCAACTGGCCGATGACCCAAGGCCTGGCCAATCTGTGCGTGGGCATCGCGGCGCTGTTCATCGTATTGAGCCTGCTGGGGCGCAAGATAGCGAGGTTGGGCCTGCGCCTGCGCAACGCGGGTCCCTGGCTGATCGCCTTGCCGGTGCTGCTGGGTATCTGGGAACTACTCACCGCCAAACTGGCGCTGTTGCCGGTGCCGTTTTTTGCGCCGCCCCAGGCCTTGCTGGCCGTGTATATCGAAGACTACCCACGCCTGGCCGACAGCCTGTGGCACTCGGCGTTGCTGCTGGGTTCGGGCGTGGCGCTGGGCGCGATCACCGGGTTTATCGCGGGGGTGGCGATCGGATGGTCCACGCGCATCGGCTACTGGTTGCACCCGGTGTTGCGCATTCTCGGTCCGGTGCCGTCGACGGCGTTGTTGCCGCTGTGCTTCTTTCTGTTTCCGAGCAGTTGGAGCGCCAGCGTATTTTTGATCGCACTGGCCACCTGGTTTCCGGTCACGGTGCTTACCTGGTCCGGCGTGGCGAGTGTAGACAAAGCCTATTACGACGTGGCCCGCACCCTCGGCGCCAAGCAAGCTTTTCTGATTTTCAAGGTGGCGATTCCCGCCGCGTTGCCGCATGTATTTGTCGGCCTTTTCATGGGCCTGGGCGCCTCGTTTTCGACGCTGGTGGTGGCGGAGATGATGGGCGTCAAATCCGGTATCGGGTGGTACCTGCAATGGGCCCAGGGCTGGGCCGCCTACGCGAATATGTACGCCGCCTTGCTAATCATGGCGCTCGCTTGTTCAGGGTTGATCACCGGGTTGTTCCTGGTGCGTGACCGGTTGTTGGCCTGGCAGAAAGGATCGATGAAATGGTAGCCCTGGCACACGCAGTATCGGCGTCGGAAGGTTTGGCGCTGAGCATAGAAAACCTGAGCCATGGCTTTGCCCTGGACGGCCTGCATCTGCCGGTATTGGAGCGGGTTTCGTTGGCTGTGGCGCCAGGTGAATTCGTGGCCTTGCTCGGGCCTTCGGGATGCGGCAAGTCGACCTTGCTGCGCTTGGTGGCCGGTCTGGAACCGGCAGACTCCGGCCGTTTGCTGGCGGACGGTGAAGCCATCACCGGCCCGGACCCGAGCCGCGTGGTGGTGTTCCAGGACCCGACGCTCTACCCATGGCGCCGCGTGTGGGACAACGTCGCCGTCGGCCTGGAAGCGCAGGGGCTACTCAAGACTCATTCGGCAAAGGTCGACGAAGCCCTGGGAAAAGTCGGTCTCAGTCAGTTCGCTCGCGCTTATCCACGGCAGTTGTCCGGTGGCATGGCGCAACGGGTGGCGCTGGCCCGCGCACTGGTCAATCAACCACGCCTGCTGATCCTCGACGAGCCGTTGGGCAAACTCGACTCCCTGACCCGTATCACCATGCAAAAGGAACTGATCGACTTGTGGCAGCGCCAGGGCTATACGGCCTTGCTGGTGACCCACGATGTGGAAGAAGCCTTGCTGTTGGCCAACCGGGTGGTGGTGTTCAGCGATCGTCCGGCGAACATCCTGGCGCAACTGACGATTGACCGGCCGTACCCCCGACACCGGGACGATCCTTATCTGGTGGACTTGCGACGCCAGATTCTGGGCCTGCTGGGGCTGGGAGAAAGTTGGTAGCCAGATACGTTCATGTGCCGGCGTTTGCCTACCCGGCTTGGTTCATCGGCGTAGCCGCACTTCATCGAGGGCGAAAAAAAACCGGCTGATCAGGCCGGTTTGGGGTTCCCGCCAGCAGCGCGGGGTTAAACGTTGTTGCCTTGCAGGCGATCAGCACCGCCTTCGGCCAGACCACGTTCTTGCAGGCGATCAGCACCGCCTTCGGCCAGACCACGTTCTTGCAGGCGATCAGCACCGCCTTCGGCCAGACCACGTTCTTGCAGGCGATCAGCACCGCCTTCGGCCAGACCACGTTCTTGCAGGCGATCAGCACCGCCTTCAGCCAGGCCACGTTCTTGCAGGCGATCAGCGCCACCTTCGGCAACACGGCGTTCCAGCAGGCGGTCCGAACCATTTTCGGCAACGCGGTTACCTTGCAGGCGGTCCGAGCCACCCTCTGCGACGCGACTTTCGATCAGGCGATCCGAACCGCCTTCAGCGACGACAGGATGGGCAAAAGCATTTGCAGCGAGTACCGAGAAAGCGAGGCTAAGCAAGATTTGGCGTTTCATGAGAGTGTGCTCCGAGTGTTTTAGTTTGGGTTGTTGCTGGTATGGGTTTGATGTTACGCGTTGCATTTTTTAAGAGAACTTCATTGGGCTGATGGTGACTATCGACGCCAGCGATGGCTCGTTCCGACGAGCCATCGCACGCCTGGTCATGGCATCTGCGGCAGCTCTTGCGGGCGCAGATCGAACACCAGCACTTCGGCGTCCTCACCATGGCCCAGGCGGATCTGCCGTTCATCCCGCACGCGGGCGCCGTCGCCTTCCTGCAAGCGCTGGCCGTTGACTTCAACGCTGCCTCGGGCCACATGGATGTACACATGACGATCCGGCGCCAGGTCCAGGGTGGCGGCTTCGTCGCCGCTGAACAGCCCGGCATACACCCGTGCGTCCTGGCGCACGCTGAGGGAACCGTCGTTGCCGTCCGGCGAGATGATCAACTGCAAGCGCCCACGTTTCTGCGCCTCGCTGAAGTGCTCCTGTTGATAACGCGGTTCGGCGCCGGCTTCATTCGGCACGATCCAGATCTGCAGGAAGTGCACGCCACGGGTCTGGCTGTGGTTGAACTCGCTGTGGGCCACGCCGCTGCCGGCGCTCATCAGTTGCACATCGCCGGGGCGGATCACCGAACCGGTACCCAGGGTGTCTTTGTGTTCCAGCGCGCCTTCCAGCACATAAGAGAAAATCTCCATGTCGCGGTGCGGGTGTTGGCCGAAACCTTTGCCGGCCGCGACGCGGTCATCGTTGATCACCAGCAGGTCGGAAAAGCCTTGTTCTTTCGGGTTCCAGTAGTTGGCGAACGAGAAGGTGTGGAACGACTTCAACCAACCGTGATTGGCGGCGCCGCGTTCGGAAGCTTTGCGAAGGGTCAGCATGGTCTTGTCCTCAAGTGGGAGCGGGCTGCGGCATGCAGGGCTCCGGCGTTGAGAAGAAGGTTAATGGTTAATGAATGATTCATTAAGAAGCTGAAATCTGAATAACTGTCGCCTTCAAGTTGACAGTTCTGGACGTGCAATAATGGCGGCCGCATTCCTTCTCGATGGACTTTTCTCGCTATGAAAACCGTGGCCATGGCGCTATTTCCGGACTTCCTCCTGCTCGACATGGCCGGGCCGCTCGAAGTGTTTTCCATTGCCAACCGCTACCTGCCAGCGGCGGATCACTATCAGATCCTTACCCTCGGCACGGAGCCCGGCGCGTTGCGCGCCTCCAATGGTGTCGCGGTACACACCGACTTGCTGTTGGACCAGGCCCAGGATGCCTACGACCTGCTGCTGGTGCCCGGCGGTCCTGGTGCCTACAACGAATGCCATCCCGCCTTACTGCCGTGGCTCAGGGCGGCAGCGCCACGGGCGCGTCGCTTCGGCTCCATTTGCACCGGCGCCTTTGTGCTGGGGCATGCCGGGTTGTTGGACGGCCATCGTGTGACCACTCACTGGCACTACACGGAGCGGCTGATCAAGGCGTTCCCCAAGGCTGTTGTGGAAACCGACCGTATCTATTTGCAGGACGGGCGCCTGATCACCTCGGGTGGCGTCACCGCCGGTATCGACCTGGCGCTGTCGGTAGTGGCCCAGGACCACGGCAAGCATGTCGCCGTGGAAGTGGCCAAGGTGTTGCTGGTGGTGATGAAACGCCAGGGCGGCCAGGCCCAATTCAGTCCGATGACGGCGGCGGTGGCGCCTCAGGAAACGGCGATCACCCGCGTGCAGAAGCATGTGCTGGAGCATCTTGATCAACCGTTCACTATCGAGTCCATGTCCGAACTGGCCGGCATGAGCGCGCGCCACTTTGCGCGGTTGTTTGCCAAGGATGTGCAGATGACGCCCATGGCATTCCTGCAGGGCGCGCGCATCGACCGCGCCCGGCAATTGCTGGAAACCACCGACTTGCCGCTCAAGACCGTGGCTTTCCACGCGGGCTTCGGCAGCGTGCGGCACATGCGCTTTCTGTTCAGCGAAAAACTGGGCCTCAACCCGACCCAATACCGACAACAGTTCAGTTAACGACAGAATGTCCGTCTGGCGCACCCGAATGTCCGTATCACTCCCTGTGCCAGCATTGTCCTGTCATCGCCAACTGGCAAGATAGCGGCAAGCCCACGGAAAAGGATGCGCGAACGCCCAAGGCCGGGTGTTTCAGCGCTTTTGCACAGATGAACAATCCTCAGGCGATTGACGCTGATGGCACGGTGCGCTTCGGCGCCTATGTCTTTCACCGGCAACAGCGTCTGGTCAGCAAGGCAGGCTGGCCGGTGCCTCTGGGCGGGCGGGCGCTGGATATCCTCACGGTGCTGCTTGAAGCGCCTGGGCAGTACATCAGCAAGGCCACCTTGATCGAGCGCGTGTGGCCGAACAGCGTGGTGGAAGAAAACAACCTGCGGGTGCACATCGCTGCATTGCGTCGCGCCCTTGATGGGCAGCGTTTCATTCTCAACGACCCACAGCGTGGCTACTGTTTCGCCGCCCCCGTGCACGGGGTTGTGCCGGCCACGTTACCCCTGCATAACCTCGCCGCACGCCTGAGTCCGGTGATGGGCTGTGATGAGCTGTTGGGCGTGCTGGTGAGACGCCTGTCCGGCCAACGCCTGATGACGCTCACCGGGTGTGCCGGCGTGGGCAAGAGCAGCCTGGCCCTGGCGTTGGCTGAGCGGGTGTTGCCGCGTTACCGGGACGGCGTGTGGTGGGTCGATTTGGCCACGGTGGAAGCGCCGATGAGCATGCTGCGTCACCTGGCTTCGGTACTGCACCTTGAACCCTGCGCCAATGCCGCTGAACTGGGGCGGCAATTAGCGGCCCGCCAGTTGTTGCTGGTGCTCGACGGTGCCGACCTGCTACTCGGTGCCTGCCGTCACCTGGTGCACGTGCTACGCGAAGCGGCGCCTCAGGTCAGTGTGCTGGTCAGCAGTCGTGAAGCCCTGCAAGTCTCCGGGGAATGGGTGCAACGCGTGCCTCGGCTGTCGGTGCCTGCGCCATCGGCGTTAAGCCGTGTCGAAGAAGCGATGGCTTACCCGGCGGTGCAAGTGTTCGTCGCCCGAGTACGTGCTGCTCAGCAAGGCTTTGTGCTGCGACCCCAAGACTTGGCCCCGCTGCGTGACATCTGTCGACGCCTGGATGGCATTCCCCTGGCCCTGGAGCTGGCGGCCGCTCAAGTGGACGCCCTTGGCGTGCGTGGATTGCAGCAGCAACTGTGCAAAGGCGTGCAAGTGCTGAGCCGGGGCCGGCGCACGGCGGTGGAACGTCATCAATCCCTGAACGCGGCCCTGGACTGGAGCTACCAGCGCCTGAGCCTGCCGGAGCGCTGGCTGTTCCTGCAATTGGGGTTGTTCAAGATGGCGGTCACCTTGCCCGCCTTGAGTGAACTGGTCGCTGGTACCGAGCTGGAACATGCCGACTTGGCCTACCTGCTGGGGCGTCTGGTGAGCACTTCGTTGCTGACCCTCGAACCCGGCCCCGGCAATGCCCGTTACCGCCTGCTCAACTGCGTGCGCAGCTATGCACTCGCGCAGTTACGCGACCCGATGCAGGTCGCGCGCTTGCAGCAGGGCTATGAGCATTACCTGGGGCCGTTTTCAGGCCGGCCGTTTGTCCTGCAACTCGTCGAGCAGGCCGCGTACGCGGACTAGGTCCTGGGTGGCAAAGCCCTCCGTGAACCGCGTGTAGACCGAACTCAGCAGATCGCGGGCCGGCTGCACGCGGCCTTGCGCCTGCCACAGCCGTGCCAACGACGTCGCACAGCGCAACTCCCAGGCCAGCGCGCCTTGCTGGTGAGCCAGGCCCAAAGCTTCCAGCAGCAGCGCTTCGGCCGCACGGGCATCGGTCGTGCTTTCTGCGTGTATCCGCAGGATCTCCGGGGTGCACCAACCCGCGTCGCCCGCGCGGGCGCGTTCGAACCCAGGCTCGTCCAGTGCATGGGAACCCAGCGTGACCAGGATATCCTCAATCAACCCCAGGCCTTGCAGGTCCTTGCGCCCAAGGATTCCCGCGTAGTGACCTGCCCACGTCTTGAACAACTGCACCGAATGCTTGTGGGCATGTTCCAACAGCAGTGCCTGCAGGGTCTGGGCGGTGTCTTCGTCACCGTTGTAACGGGCGATGACCACGCCTGCCAACGCCAGGGTGTAGCAGATGGAGGTGCCATGATTGATCTGCTGCGCCAGTTCCAACGCCTGGTTGGCGGTGCGCCAGGCTTGCTCGGGAAAGCCTTGCAACCACAGGATTCGCGCCAGCACCGTGAGTGAGGCAACGCTCTGGTCGTATTGCACACCGATGCCGTGGGCAAATCGGTTGACGTGGCCGCTGTGCGCCATGCGTTGGATCACTTGCTCGGCATTGTGCCGGGCGAGTGCCTGGTTGCCGTTGTAATGCTGGGCCAGCACCCGCAGACGCTGGGCGCTGATATCCAGTTGCGGGTCGGTGCGTGGGTCGAGGCGATCAAACTGCACGCTTTGCGCCAGCGCCTGACGATACTGGCCTGCACACAGGTTCACCGCCATATGCCCGGAGACCGCGCGCAGTTGCCCCGCGACGTCCTCGTGCGCTTCGGCCAGGTGCCGCGCACGGACGAACGCGGCAATGGTCTGCGGGGCCCCGCCCATGGCGTGATAGGACAGGCTGCCCAGCGCCAGTTGCAGTTGCATCGACAAGCGGGGGCAGGGCGATGCGGCCTGGTCCATCAACGCCAGCGCCTTGTCCACGTACAAACGGTGTTCCCTGAGCAACGACAATTCTTGCCACAGCGGCATTGCGCTGACGGTCAAGCGGATCGCCAGCAGGTGTTCGCCCGCCTGCGCGAGCCCCCAGTCGAGGGCAGCGCGGATATCTTCACGCAGCGGCGCGTAACGGTCGATCCAGGGTTGGGTGGCGACCGAATCCCAATCGTCGCGCGCCTGTTCCATCAGCGCCAGGCACCGCTCTGCATGGCGTTCGCGGGTGGCGTCAAGCTCTTGGGCGACGCTGAGCTTTTCCAGGGCGTAGGTACGGGTGATGTCCAGCAGGCGATACACCATCTCATCATCACCGGCCTCGACGTTAAGCAAGGATTTGGCGACTAGTTGAGTGATTGAGCCCAGCACTTCGGCGGGTGCTACCTGTTCCCCGGCAATCACCGCCGCCGCACTGGCCAGGCTGAAACCGCCGCGAAACACCGCCAGGCGACGCAGGCAGATCTGTTCGCAGGCGGTCAGCAGCTCAAAGCTCCAGTCCAGCGTCGCGCGCAAGGTTTGATGACGAGGCAGGGCGTTGCGCCGGCCACGGGTCAGCAGGCGGAAATTGTCCTCCATCTGCACCAATAGCCCTGGCAAGCCAAAGCGCTCGATCTGCGCCGCCACCAACTCGATCGCCAACGGAATGCCGTCCAGGCGCTGGCAGATATCAATCGCCAGCGGCAGCTCGGCCTCGCTCAGCTCGAAGCTGTCCTGATGGGACATGGCTCGCTCGATCAACAATTGCAGGGCCGGGTAGCCCAACGCTTGGGCGCGATTGCCGGTGACGGGCGGGCAGGCCAGGGGTTCCAGGCGCTGCACGGATTCGCCTTCGGCGCGCAATGCCTCGCGACTGGTGGCCAGGATGTGCAGCCTGGGCGCATGGCGCAGCAGGGTTTCGCTGATCAGGGCGATGTCGTCGAGCAGGTGCTCACAGTTGTCGATCACCAGCAGCAACTGGCGTTCCTGCAGGCTGCGCGCAAAGGTCGCCAAGGGTTCGTGCTCGGCATGAGTGACGTCGAGCAGGGCAGCCAGGTTGGGCAGGATCATCGATGGCGCGCTCAACGGCGCCAGGTCGAACAGCCGGATGCCGTCGCGGTAATGCCCGATCAACAATTCCGCCACCCGCAGCGCGACAGTGGTCTTGCCGATGCCGCCGGCGCCGGTCAGGGTGATAAAGCGTTGTTCCGGCAGTTGCTGCACCAGGCTGTCGATCAAGGCCTGGCGGCCGATCATCCGGGTACGCCGCAAAGGCAGGTTGTGGCAGGGGCGTTGTGGGGCACCTTCGGAAGGCGGTGTCATCGGTTCGATGCTCAGTGGCGCAACAAAACTGTAGCCACGCTGGGCCACGGTCACGATATAGCGTTGCCCGGCCTGGCCATCGCCCAGAGCCTTGCGCAACGCCGCCATATGCACCCGCAGGTTGCCATCTTCCACCACGCTTTTGGGCCAGACGCGGGCGATCAACTCCTGTTTGCTCACCACATTGCCGGCCTGCTCCAGCAGGATCAGCAGGATCTCCACCGCACGCCGTCCCAGGCGCAAAGGGCGACCCGCCTCGAGCACCAAGCGTTGGCGCGGGTGGATGCGATAGGGGCCGAAATGTACGGCCTGGTCGCCGGGGTCGCTCATGGCTGGCCGTGCTCGGAAAGGGGGGAGCGGCCAGCATATTCCAGGTACGCACCGACCACTAGGCTGCGATGACTTGAAGCTTGTGACGTAAGTGGTGATTTCGCCAGGTCATCGGGTTGACGCCTTCGCTGCGGGTGAACATATGGCAGAAGTGCGCCTGGTCGCAAAAACCGCATTCCAGGCTGATTTGCGTCAGGCTCAGGGACGAGCTGGTGATCAGCTCCTTGGCGCGCTGGATGCGCTGTTGGCGGATCCACTCCTGCGGTGACAACCCGGTGGTGCACTTGAACGCCCGGGAAAAATGGCTGCGCGACAGCGCGCAGGCCTGGGCCAGGTCGGCAATGGCCAGGCTCTCGCCCAGATTGGCCAGGATCAGTTGCTTGGCGATGCGCTCGCGCCGAGGGCACAGGCCTCCGGTGGCGGACAAACGAGGTGCATATTGATCGAGTCGGGCCATGACAAATATCCGCAGTCGATGGGAGCGTTCCCGGTGGATGGATGCAGTGTAGACGCGGTCAATCTTGTTGCCGGACCGTCCGGCTGACGAGTTAATCGTTGTTAATTTCGCCAGGTGCCGAGGTGAAAAAGACAGCACAGACATGCAATGCCGGTCGGGTTTTGCATGCTTATCTGTGCGCTTGCCAACCGTTTGGATGCTTCCCATGAACCGCAACGACCTGCGCCGCGTCGACATGAACCTGCTGGTGATTTTCGAAGCACTGATGTTCGAGAAGAACCTGACCCGGGTCGCCGAAAAACTCTTCATGGGCCAACCGGCGGTGAGTGCGGCGTTGGGGCGTCTGCGCGACCTGTTCGACGACCCGTTGCTGCTGCGCAACGGGCGGGGCATGGAGCCCACGCCACGTGCCGTGGCGATACTCAAGGAGTTGCAACCGGCCATGGACACCATCTCCGGAGCGGTCAGCCGTGCCAAGGATTTCGACCCTTCCACCAGTTGTGCGGTGTTTCGCATTGGCCTCTCTGATGACGCTGAGTTTGGCCTGTTTCCGCCGTTGCTCAGTCAATTGCGCGAGGAGGCGCCGGGGATCATCGTGGTGGTGCGTCGGGCCAATTACCTGTTGATGTCGTCGTTGCTGGCCAGTGGCGAGATTTCGGTGGGGGTGAGTTACACCACTGAATTGCCGGCGAATGCCAAGCGCAAGAAGCTGCGGGATATTCCGTGCAAGGTCTTGCGTGGGGATGGTGGTGTCGAGCCGCTTACGCTGGATGATTACTGTGAACGTCCTCATGCAATGGTGTCGTTCTCGGGGGACTTGAGTGGCAATATCGATCTGGATTTGGCGCGGATCGGCCGGGCGCGGCGGGTGGTGTTGGCGGTGCCGCAGTTCAGTGGGTTGCGGGCATTGTTGGCGGGGACGCAGATAATTGCGACGGTGCCGGATTATGCGGCGTGTGCGTTGACCGAGGGGACGTCGTTACGCGCGGAGGATCCGCCGTTTGCGATTGAGGAGGCGCAGTTGTCGATGGTGTGGAGTGGGGTGCATGACAATGATCCGGCGGAGCGGTGGTTACGGGCACGGATTGGGGAGCATATGGCTCGGGGGGGGTGATTATTTTAAATGAGTACATATCCGTTATTTGGGTAACGGCGGCTTATGGTTCCGCTCTTACAGCGGGTCACTTTTTGAAGAGCGCAAAAAGTAACCAAAAACGCTCCGCCCCAACACTCGGCACCTCGCCTAGGCTCGGTGTGCCCTCACTCCGGCTTGAATCCGTGGGCCGCCGCGATGGGCCATCCTTGGCCCAGCGCGGCTAACCCGGCGTCCTGCCGGGTTACCCACGGATTCAAGCCTGCGTTCGGCCAGCGTGTTTGACGGGGCGCCTAAGATCAAAATCAAGATCAAGAGCGACTCGCTTCGCATCGTGGATACGCGGTCCCTGTAGGAGCCGGCTTGCCGGCGAAAAACGTGAGAACGCCGCGTTCATCCAGACACCCCACGTCATCGTTAACGACCATCGCGGGCAAGCCAGCTCCTACAGTGGACTGCCTTTGCTTTTGCTTCACACCACTCAAGCCGGCTGTCAGGCCGCTGTGCTCTTGCTTTTGATGTTGATCTTAGGCGCCCCGTCAAACACGCTGGCCGGAATTCGACAGGGATTTGGGGGGTAAACCGGCAGGGATGCCGGTTTAGCCGCCCCGCGCCATGGATGGCGCGTGGCGGCGGCCCCCCAAATCCCTGTCGGATTACGGGCACACCGAGCCTAGGCGAGGTGCCGAGTGTTGGGGCGAAGCGTTTTTGGTTACTTTTGGCGCTCTTCCAAAAGTGACCCGCTGTAAGAGCGGAACCATAGGTGGCCGTTACCCAAATAACGGATATGTACCCAACCCAACCCAACCCAACCCAACCCAAACAGCACGTACATCCAATTTTCCCCACCCCAACCCCCGCAAACTCCCTCATCGCTGAAACATCAAGGCAGAGGACCACGCCATGGACCCAGCAACAAAACCAACCCCCGACGAAGTCGTCACCCTGGTGGTCAAACACCTGATCAAACCAGGCCGAGAAGCCGACTACGAAGCCTGGCTACGCCGCATCGTACGCATCGCCGGCGCACGCCCAGGCCATCTCGGTGTCGACGTGGTGCGCGGCAAGCAAGGCAGCCTGGCCCTGTTCACCTGCGTATTGCGCTACCGCTCCACCGACGACCTGGAAACCTGGCTCGAATCCCCCGAGCGCAAAACCCTGATCGCCGAAGCCACCCCCATGCTCGCCGACGGCGACAACACCGAAATCGGCGCGGTCAACGAATTCTGGTTCAACCCCGAAACCCCAAATGCCGCCAAGCCACCGCGCTGGAAGCAGGCGGTCGTCACCCTTTGCGTGATCCTGCCGCTGACCCTGCTGGTGCCGATCATCTGGGGCCCGGTGCTGCGCCTGCATCCGTTCCTCTCCAACTACGTGGTCGCCACTTTCCTGGTCACCCTGACCATCGTCCTGCTGGTGGTCTACCTGCTGATGCCGGCGGCCACCCGCCTGTTCGCTCCCTGGCTCGAAGCCTCCGTAAAGGAAACCCTATGAACGCCGACCTGATTCTGTTCAATGGCCAGTTCCACACCGTGGACCGTGAAAACCCCCGCGCCACGGCCGTCGCCATCCACCAGGGGCGCTTCGTCGCCGTGGGCACCGACGGTGAAGCCATGGCCCTGCGCGGCAATGGCACCCAGGTCATCGACCTCAAGGGCCGCACCGTGATCCCCGGCCTCAACGACTCGCACTTACACCTGATCCGTGGCGGTCTGAACTACAACCTGGAACTGCGCTGGGAAGGCGTGCCGTCACTGGCCGATGCCTTGCGCATGCTCAAGGACCAGGCCGACCGCACACCGACGCCGCAATGGGTCCGCGTGGTCGGCGGCTGGAACGAATTCCAGTTCGCCGAAAAGCGCATGCCGACCCTGGAAGAACTCAACCAGGCCGCACCGGATACGCCTGTATTTGTGTTGCACCTGTACGACCGCGCCTTACTCAACCGCGCCGCCCTGCGTGTGGCCGGCTACACCAAGGACACGCCGAACCCGCCGGGCGGCGAGATCGTGCGTGACAGCAACGGCAACCCCACCGGTATGCTGGTAGCGCGACCCAACGCGATGATCTTGTATTCGACCCTGGCCAAGGGCCCGAAACTGCCGCTGGAATACCAGGTCAACTCGACCCGCCAGTTCATGCGTGAACTCAATCGCCTAGGCCTCACCAGCGCCATTGATGCCGGCGGTGGTTTCCAGAACTACCCAGATGACTACGCGGTGATCGAGCAGTTGGCCAAGGACGAACAGTTGACGGTGCGCATCGCCTACAACCTGTTCACCCAGAAGCCCAAGGAAGAACTCAGCGATTTCAAGAACTGGACTGGCAGCGTCACCCTGCACCAGGGCGATGACTACCTGCGCCACAACGGCGCCGGCGAGATGCTGGTGTTTTCGGCGGCCGACTTCGAAGACTTCCTTGAGCCGCGCCCGGACCTGCCGTTGACCATGGAGCAGGAGTTGGAACCGGTGGTGCGTCACTTGGTGGAGCAACGCTGGCCGTTCCGTTTACACGCGACCTATGACGAATCCATCTCGCGCATGCTCGACGTGTTCGAAAAGGTCAATCGCGACATTCCGTTCAACGGCCTGCCGTGGTTTTTCGACCACGCTGAAACCATCACGCCGAAAAACATCGAACGAGTGCGGGCGCTCGGTGGTGGTATCGCGATCCAGGACCGCATGGCGTTCCAGGGCGAGTACTTCGTTGAGCGTTACGGCGCCAAGGCGGCCGAAGCCACGCCACCGATCAAGCGCATGCTCGCCGAAGGCGTGCCGGTCGGCGCGGGCACTGACGCTACGCGGGTGTCGAGCTACAACCCTTGGACCTCGCTGTACTGGATGGTCAGCGGTCGCACCGTTGGCGGCCTGGAGCTGCACGCCGAAGGCCTGCCGCGCCTGACGGCGCTGGAACTGTTCACCCATGGCAGCGCCTGGTTCTCGTCCGAGCAAGGCAAGAAGGGCCAGATCAAGGTTGGCCAACTGGCGGACGTCGCGGCGCTGTCGGCGGACTTCTTCAGTGTCGACGAAGAAGCCATCAAGTGGATCGAATCGGTACTCACCGTGGTCGGCGGCAAGGTGGTCTACGGCGCCGGTGACTTCGAAGATTTCGCACCGCCCCGCGTGCCGGTGCTGCCGGACTGGTCGCCGGTGGTCAAGGTGCCGGGTCACTGGCGCCCGAGTTCGCCGTTGCAGGCTCAGGTTCACCAGTGCAGCGGCCCGTGCGGCGTGCATTCCCACAGCCATGAAAAGGCGCGGCTTTCCAGCGTGCCGGTCAGCGACTTCCAGGGATTCTGGGGTGCGTTTGGCTGCTCGTGTTTTGCTTTCTGATTTCCCATCCCCCGTAAGGAGTTGAACCATGGCTAGCCCTCGTTTGAACAAAGATGATGCTGTTGTACTGTTGGTCGACCACCAGACTGGCCTGATCTCCCTGGTACAGGATTTCTCGCCCAACGAATTCAAGAACAACGTCCTGGCCTTGGCCGATGTGGCGAAGTTCTTCAACCTGCCGACCATCCTCACCACCAGCTTCGAAAGCGGTCCCAACGGCCCACTGGTGCCCGAACTTAAGGAACTGTTCCCGGACGCGCCGTACATTGCCCGCCCTGGCCAGATCAACGCCTGGGACAACGAAGATTTCGTGAAGGCCGTCAAGGCGACTGGCCGCAAGCAGATCATCATTGCCGGTGTGGTGACGGATGTGTGCGTCGCGTTCCCGACCTTGTGCGCCCTGGAGGAAGGCTTTGAGGTGTTCGTGGTTACTGATGCGTCGGGCACCTTCAACGAAACTGTGCAACAGGCGGCCTGGGCGCGCATGACCGCCGCCGGTGCGCAACTGGTGAACTGGTTCGCGGTTGCCTGCGAATTGCAGCGCGACTGGCGCAACGACATGGAAGGCCTGGCCAACCTGCTGTCGCCGCGCATTCCCAACTACCGCAACCTGATGAACAGCTACTCGGCGTTTACCACCAAGTAAGCTGTCCCCAAGCACCCCCCAATACCCCTGTGGGAGCCGGGCTTGTGTGGTGAGCGGGCTTGCCCCGCGCTGGAGTGCGAAGCGCTCCCAGATTGGCGACGCAAGTTTACGCGTAGCTGACTTTGGGGCCGCTACGCAGCCCGGCGCGGGGCAAGCCCGCTCACCACAGCAAGTCCGCTCCCACCTTTTGGTTTGTGGTGTGGCAATAGACAGGCTATAAACCAGCCAAATGTCCACCGAGAAGCGACAATGAACCCCTTCGAAGACATGCGTCTGTTCTGCCAGGTCATGGAATCCGGCAGTTTCACCGCAGCCGCCGAGCAACTGGGCCTGTCCAAGCAGTTCGTCAGCCGCCGCCTGATCCAGCTGGAAGACCGCCTCGGCGTGCGCCTGCTCAACCGTTCCACGCGCCGTCTGGATGTCACGCCACTCGGCCAGAGTTACTACGAATCCGCCTTGCGCCTGCTCGGTGAAGTCGAGCAAGTGGAGCAGGGTATCGCCGGGCAGAACAGCGAACCACGCGGCACCATCCGCCTCAGCGCGCCGTTGTCGTTTGCCATGGCGCACCTGGGCTGCCTGTTGCCGCTGTTCCTGCAGCGCTATCCCCAAGTGTCGGTGGAGGTTGATTTGAGCGACCGCCCCGTGGACCTGATCGGCGAAGGCTACGATCTGGTGCTGCGCATCGGCACCCTGGAGGATTCCACTTTGATTGCGCGCCGTATCGCCAGCATCCCCCGGGTGTACTGCGCCAGCCCCGACTACCTGGCCCTGCGCGGCACACCGCAAAAACCCGAAGATCTTGCTGACCACGACTGCCTGCCCTACGGCCATGGCCGCCAAGTGCAATGGCGTTTCAAAGGCAAGCTACAGGCGCTGAACGTGAGCGGGCGTATGCGCGTGAACAACGGCGACTTGCTGCGCGACACCGCCATCGCCGGCTTGGGTGTGACCTACCTGCCGACCTTTATCGTCGGCGATGCGTTGAAGGACGGCCGCCTGGTTACTCTCTTGGACGAGTTCGCGCCCGAGGCGTTGACCCTGTCGGCGGTGTACCCGCAACACCGGCAAAGCTCGCGGCCGGTGCAGGCGCTGGTGGAGTTTCTGCGCGAGCGCCTGGCTAGCGGCTGTTGAACAGTTGGCGGATCAGGTTAGGCGTGCTGCCGGTCCAGCGCTTGAATGAACGGCGAAAGTTCGCTGCGTCGTTGAAGTTCAAGTACGCCGCCACTTCGTCATTGCTGTAGCCCTTGACCTGATACAGGTGCAGCGCCACTTGCTTGCGCACACGGTCGACCTGTTGCTGAAAGCCGGTATCGTGTTTGTGCAGCTTGCGCTTGAGGGTCGCCGGGCTCATGGCGAAGGCCTGCGCGGCTTGTTCCAGGCTTGGCGGCTGGCGCACCTGCTCGCGCAGGTAGTCGTAGAGACAATCCAGAAAACTGCCGGTGAAACCCAGCTGTTCGATCTGCTCGCGGGCTTGTTGGCGCGCTACCTGGCCGGCGGTGGCCGAGGCGCCCGGCCAGGCGCGGGTGAGGTGCTCGCGCGGGATGCTCAGCATGTCCAGCGGCCGCTCGAAACGCGTGTCTTCCCCCAGGTGCACCCAATATTGCTCGACATAGCGCGGCTCGGCATGGCTGAAGCTGGCCGTCCACGGCAGGCGTTCGCCGCTGAGCCATTGGCTCATGGCAACCAGTGAGGTCATGCTGGCTTCAAGCAAGAAGCGCCAGTGTTCGCCGGCGCCGCAACTGTCCAGCCAATACAGATAGGCGTGGTGCTCATCCAGCTCCAGTTGCAGGGTGACCAGCGGGCTGAGCAACACCTGTTGCTGGATCAGGATATCCAGGGCCTGGTGCAGGTTCTGTGCATGGCCCAGCGCATGACTGGCGGCGCCGTAATAACCGGGCAACAGGCGCTGGCCAAACAGAAAACTGCTGTCGTCTGCGTCGAGTAGTTTGCGGCTGTTGCCGATCAAACCCAGGAACTGCTGCGGGCTCAGCCGCGCCGTGCCGGCCAGGATGTCTTCGTGAAACAAGCCGGTGCCGCGCAGCAGGCGGTGGCTGTCGATGTCCCGGGACAGGGCCAGGTCGATCAACGTGGCCGGTTGATAGTGCCCGGGGATGAAGCGGCTGTCGGCCTCGTACCAGCTGGTTTTAACGGCCATTTCAGGCACTTTTCGCCAGGGGTTGCTTGGCCCTGGCCAGGGCCAGGTTGAGGCGCTTGAGCAAGTCATGGGGCAGCTCGTTCAGGGCCATGACCACGGCGGTGGTCGCCGCCAGTTGCAGGCGCTCACCGTGCAGCCGGGTCTTGTGGGCCAGGCCGCGCACGGCCTGCTGCAACTCCAGCGCCAGCTCCTTGGCCTGGCGCTCGCCGGTATTGGGCAGCAGCACCACAAACCGGTCACCGGCCAGGCGGCACAGCAGGTCCTGACGGCGCAGGTTGAGCAATAACAAATGGCTGAGCGCCTGCAACACCGCATCGCCTTCGGCATGCCCGTAGGCCTGGTTGATGGCGGCGAAGTTGTCCAGGTCCAGGGCCAGCAGCGACAGCGGTTGTTGCTGCGCGTGGCTGTCTTGCAGGCTGTCGGCCAATTGGCGCTTGAGGTAGTCGGCACCGGCCAGCGGCGTGAGTTTGTCGAACAGCCGATGCTCGCGGAACAGCCGCTCGCGCTTTTCCATCTGCGCGCTGATCGCCAGTTGCTCGCGGTGCCAGTGGTAGATGCCGATGGTCAGCAGGATCATGCCCACCGGCATCGGCCCGGACTCCAGCCAGTGATCCCAGGTAATGCTGTCGGGCAGGCGGATGAACTCATCGAGGCTGTCGATCCACCAGGAGAAGAAAATGCACGACAGGCCTAACGCCAGGTAGTTGGTGACGCGCCCGGCGGGGCGACTTTTCAGCACCAGGCCCAGCCAGACCAGCGCCAACAGCGCGGAGCCGCCTTCGCCGAAGATGTCCAGCCACACCCATTCGCTGACGCTCTTCAACTCGCCACAGGCCAGGTGCAGGATCAGCCCGAGGTTGGCGGCGATCAGCAACAGGGAGAGTTTCCAGCGGTGGGGTTTGAGCACGGAAAACATGGCCGCGAGTCCTTGGGCAAAAAAGCGATGGGCGCCAGCACAGCAGATGGATGTGACGGTTGCGTGACGGTGGGGAGGGGTCGAATCAGCTCATGCCATACACACAATCTCCTGCCAAACACAAAACAAATGTGGGAGCGGGCTTGCTCGCGAATACGGTGGATCAGCCACACATGTGCTAGCTGCAATACCGCATTCGCGAGCAAGCCCGCTCCCACATTTTGATCGAGGTCATTTCAGCTCATTTGCTTGCCGGAACAAGCTAAAAACCGCGGTTTACGTGGCTTTGCGCCAACCCCTGTCACAGAACCGTCATCCCCCACCCCTAGCGTGCCCTCCCAGTTGCCGGGCCTCTTGCCTGGCGCCAACGGATTCTTGGGGAGGATTGCATGTACAAGCGCACCGGGCTCGTCGGCTTCACGCTTACTGCCTTGGCCCTGGCAATGGCCAGTGAGCGGCTTTCGGCGGCCGAAGTGGCCAACACCGAGCACGTCGAGGTGGTCGGCCAGGCGGCAGCCATTGATCAGGCGCTCAAGGAGCAACGCAGCGCCGACAGCATCAAGAGCGTGGTGCATGCCGACGGCGTGGCCCAGTTGCCGGATGAAAACGTCGCTGAGGCGGCGCAGCGCCTGCCAGGCATCAGTGTGGAGCGCGACCAGGGCGAAGGGCGCTTTGTCAGCGTGCGTGGCCTTGGCCCGGACCTTAACAGCGTGACCATCAACGGCACCCTGGTGCCGGCCCCGGAAAACGCACGCCGCGCCGTGGCCCTCGATGTACTGCCTTCGGAGCTGGTGCAGTCGCTGTCGGTGATCAAGACCCTCACGCCGGACATGGACGCCAACTCCCTCGGCGGCACCGTTGATGTGCAGAGCCTGTCGGCCTTCGACCACAAGGGGCTGTTCTACACCGGCAGCACCGAGGCCAGCTACGACAAAAACACCCACCAGACCAGCCCGAAATTCTCCGGTGCCGCCAGTAACCGTTTCAGTCTCGGCGACGGCATCGACAACTTCGGCGTGGCCGCTGCACTCAGCTGGCAGAAGCGCGACTTCGGCTCGGACAACGTCGAGACAGGCGGCGCCTGGGACTTCACCAACGGCGCCAAACTCAATGAATTCGAGCAGCGCGACTACGACATCAGCCGAGAACGTGCCGGTGGCGGCCTCAACTTCGACTACAAGCCCGATGACCTCAGCAGCTACTACCTGCGCACCCTCTACAGCCGCTACAAAGACACCGAGACCCGCAACTCCACCAGCCTCGAATTTGCCGACCCCCAAGCGCCCGGCGAGCTGGGCGATGCCGAGGCCAAACGCAAGCTGAAGAACCGCGAAGAAACCCAGGAAATCCAGTCCTACGTATTCGGCGGCGAGCGCATGCTCGGCCTGTGGACCCTGAGCGGCCAGGCCGGCTACAGCCAATCCAGCGAAGACAGCCCGGCGCACATCGCCGGTGCCACATTTGACGGCGGCGATTTTGCCAACAGCGGCTTCTACGACAAGGACAAGCCACGCCCGATCATTGGCAGCGGCTTCTACGACGCGCGCAACTTCACCCTCGACAAGGTCGACTGGGAAAAACAGAACACCAAGGACACCGAGAAAAACCTGCGCCTGGACCTGGCCCGTGACTATGACCTGAGCGGTTATGCGTCCCAGGTGAAGTTCGGCGGCAAAGTCAGCCGTCGCAACAAGGACAACGATCTGGAGGCCTGGGTCTACAAAGACTTCGACACCCTCGGCTTTACCGACGACCAGCTCAACCTCAGCCAATTCCAGAAAGGCAACGTCGACTACCGCCTGGGCAACTACGGGCCGGGCATCAGCCCCAGCAGCATCAAGCAGTTGATCGGAGGCCTCAACGCCGCGGACTTCTATGACGAGACCGAATCCCGGGTCAACGACTTCACCATCCGTGAAGACATCAACGCCGGTTACCTGATGAACACCATCGACATCGACGACTGGCGCTTTATCGCCGGCCTGCGCTACGAGGGCACCGAATTCGAAGCCAAGGGTACCGGCGCCACGGACGGGGTGTTTACGGCCACCGAAACCAAGCGCCGCTACCATCATTGGCTGCCCGGCCTGCATGCGCGCTACCAGATCGACAAGAACACCCAGGTGCGCGCGGCCTGGACCAAATCCGTGGTGCGTCCGACCTTTGGCCAATTGGCGCCGGGGTTCGTGATCGACGATGACGAAGCCACCTTCGGCAACCCGGACCTCAAACCCCTGGAGTCGAGCAACCTGGACCTGGGCATCGAGCATTTCATGGGCCGTGCCGGTACGGTCTCCGCATTTGTGTTCTACAAGGACATCAAGAACTTCGTCTACAACACTGACCTGGCGGGCACTGGGGCCTGGACCAACTTTTCCGAGGCGCATACCTACGCCAACGGCGACAGCGCCAAGCTCTACGGCCTGGAACTGGCCTACTCACAGAAATTCGATTGGCTGCCGGCACCGTGGAATGGCCTGCTGGTCGGTGCCAACACCACATTCAGCCGTTCCAGTGCTGACATCGAAGGCTTCGACAGCGCCAGCGGCGCGAATCGCAAGCGCAACATCAGCCTGCCCAATCAGTCGGACACCGTCGGCAACCTGATGCTCGGTTGGGAAAACGACAAGCTCAGCCTGCGCCTGTCGGCCAACTACAAGTCGGCCTACCTCTTTGAGCTGGCCTCGATCAACGACAAGGCCCACGACCTGCACGTCGACGCCCAGACCTTCGTCGATTTCAGCGCGCGCTATTCGCTGACCAAGAACCTGCAAGTCAGCTTCGAGGCCCAGAACCTCACCGATGAGTCGTACTTCGTCTACACCGGCCACCGCAGCTACAACGGCCAGTACGAAGAGTACGGCCCGACTTACAAAGTAGGCCTGACCTTCACCCATTTCTAACCCCCCACGGTTCCACTGTAGGAGCGAGCTTGCTCGCGAAAAACGCCAGGGCACCGCGTGCATCCAGATAGCCCGCGTCATCGTTGCCGTTCTTCGCGAGCAAGCTCGCTCCTACAAGACAAGGATTTTGATTGTTCATGAGAATTTCCAAGCTCTACCTGATGATCGCGTTGGCCGCTTGCTCGCCGGTCATGGCCGCCGACCTGGCGCTGACCCCTTGGGCACCGAGCCTGAAGGCCGAAGCCGTGACCTTCCTGCCCAATGCCACCCAGCGCCTGGCCGCCAGCACCCGTGACGGCCTGCAATTGCTCGATAACCAAGGTGCCGAGTTGGCCAGCTTCAAAGGCAACTTCAGCAGCCTCGACACCCGCGCCGCTGGCACCCAGGTGCTGGTTGCCAGCCTCGACAACGACCGCCAGCAGGCGCTGTTGGTGAGCCTTGATGCCGCGACCAAAACCTTTGGCAAACCGCTGTACCTGCCCGCCCGCGATTACCCGGTCAATGGCCTGTGCCTGTTCCGCGACGCAGCCGCCAACCTGTTTGTGTTCCTGGTGGGGGAAGAGGGCAAAGGCGAACAATGGCTGGTGGGCAATGGTACGACGCTGTTAAGCAACCCTCAGCGCGTGCGCGGCTTGCCGCTGCCGCCGTCGGCGCAGTTCTGCCAGGTGGATGACGCGACCCAGCAGTTGGTAGTCAATGAAGAAAACGTCGGCTGGTGGGCTTACCCGGCACACCCTGAGGCGGATGTGAAACGCACCCCGGTGGCGCTGTTCGACAACCCCAAGCGCGAGGCTGGCGCCATGGCGCTGGTGCCGGGCGGGGTGGTCGCACTTGATCCGAAGACCGCCCAATTGCATCTGTTCCAACAGAACGGTGTGCGTTGGGTCGAACACGCCAGCCTGACGCTGCCGGGGCTCAAGGAACCGGAGCAACTGAGCATCAACGGCCAGCAACTGCTGGTACGTGACGATGACACCGGCAAGTTCTATCAGGGCGCACTCGAGTGGAAGGCCAAGCCTGTGCCGGTCGAGCCCGTGCTGCCGGAAGTCGCTGCGCTGCACCAGACCGACCCGGTCGGTCGCCAGGGGGATGCGGCGGATGACCCGGCAATCTGGATTCACCCCGAACAACCCGCCAAAAGCCGCGTGCTCGGCACTAACAAAAAGCAAGGCCTGCTGGCCTATGACCTCGACGGCAAGCTGCTGCAGGAGCTGGCGGTCGGTCGCTTGAATAACGTTGACGTGCGCGCCAACTTCAAGCTCGGCGCGCAAACAGTCGACCTCGCCGTGGCGAGCAATCGCGATCACAACAGCCTTAGCCTGTTCAGCATCGACCGCCAGAGCGGCGAGTTGCGTGAAGCGGGTGAAGTACCGACGCCGCTCAAGGAGATCTACGGCATTTGCCTGTTCCAGCCCGCCAGCGGCGAGATCTACGCGATCGCCAATGGCAAGGACGGCACCTTCCTGCAATACCGCCTGAGTGCGCCGGACGGCCGGGTGCAGGGCGAACTGGTGCGCCAGTTCAAAGTCGACAGCCAACCCGAGGGCTGCGTGGCCGATGACCAGCGTCAGCGCTTGTTCATCGGTGAAGAAGATGTCGGCGTCTGGGCAGTGGATGCCCGTGCCGACCAACCGGCCACGCTCACCAGCGTGATCAAGGTCGGCCCGCAGTTGCATGCGGATGTCGAGGGTTTGGCGTTGTACCAGAGCAAGGAACGCGACTACCTGGTGATCTCCAGCCAGGGCAATGACAGCTACCTGGTGTTGGATGCCGAGCCGCCGTTCACCACCCACGGCGCCTTTCGTGTCGGCCTGAACGCGGCAGCGGGGATCGATGGCGCTTCGGAAACCGACGGTCTGGAAGTGACGGCCATGAACCTCGGCGGGCCCTGGAGCAAGGGCATGTTGGTGGTGCAGGACGGCCGCAAGCGCATGCCCGAGCAGACCCAAAACTTCAAGTTCGTGCCGTGGGCCGAGGTGACCCGCGCATTGAAATTGCCGTAGGCGTCATCACCCGGTCATCACTTTTTAATCGAATAGGAGCTTAACCATGCACGCGACGATGGAACATATGACGATCTGGGGTTTGATCAGTGACGCCAGCCTGTTGGTCAAGGCCGTGATGGTCACGCTGCTGCTGGCGTCCTTGCTCAGTTGGTACCTGATCATCCAGCGCGCCAGTGTGTTGCGCCGCCTGGAGCGCCAGTTGAAGGGCTTTGTGCTGCGCTTTCGTAGCGCTGCGGACTTGCAGCCGCTGTACCGCGACACCCTGCAGGCGGGCGAGGGCGGCATTGCGCCGATCTTTATCGCGGGAGTGCAGGAATACCAGCACCTGCAGGGCCACGATCCGGCCGTGCTGGAAGGGGTCGAGCGCGCCTTGCAGGTGGCGATCACCGAGCAGGAAATCGAGTTGGAAAAGGGCCTGCAGTTCCTGGCGACCGTGGGTTCGGTCAGCCCCTACATCGGCTTGTTCGGCACCGTGTGGGGCATCATGAATTCCTTTATCGGTTTGTCCCAGGTGCAGCAGGCGACGTTGTCGACGGTAGCACCGGGCATTGCCGAGGCACTGATCGCCACTGCCATCGGCTTGTTCGCGGCGATCCCGGCGGTGATCGCCTATAACCGCTTCGCGGCACGTGGCCAGACACTATTGACCCGCTACTACGCCTTCGGCAACGAACTGCAAGTGCGCCTGCACCGCGCCTTGCGCGGTACGCCGATCAACCTGGCCGTGGCCGCCTGAACAAGGAGCAAACCGATGTTGACCAGGCCGCAACGCAAGCACGGGCCCAAGGCCGAGATGAACGTGGTGCCCTACATCGACGTGATGCTGGTGCTGCTGGTGATCTTCATGGTCACCGCGCCGATGCTGACCCAAGGCGTAAAAATCGAGCTGCCCAAAGTCGCCGCCGAGGCACTGGCCACCGATACGCGCCAGCAGATCCTCACGCTGTCGGTGAAGGCTGACGGCGGCTACTACTGGAACCTGGGGGGCGAACTCGATACCACGCACCAGACCGACAGCGCCGTGACCCTGGATGAAATGGGCGTCAAGGTCATGCAGGTGGTGGCGGCGCGCAGCGATACCCAGGTGTATATCCGCGCCGACGACAGCGCTGGCTACGGCCGGGTCGTGGCTGCCATGGCGGTGTTGCAGAAGGGCGGTGTCAGCAATCTGGGGTTGGTGACCGAGGCCCCGCAATGACGGCGATGATCATGCACAGTCCGATGCTCGCAGTGGAGCCTGGGGAGCCTTCCGGGTTCTGGAGAAACAGCGTGGCGGCCAGCCTCGCGGTGGCGCTGCATGTAGGCGTGCTGGCGGTGTTGATGCTGGGTGGGTCGACAGATAAGCCGCAGGTGGAAACGCCGAGGGTGATGCATACCCAGTTGGTGGTGGTGCCGCCGACGCCCGCTCCCGTGCCTGAGCCGGTGGCCGTCGCAGCGCCTGCTCTGGAGCCTGTGGTCGCTCCCGTGCCGGCGAAACCGGTGATCGATCCACAGATCCAGGCACAAAAACTGGAAAAAGCCGCATTGGCGCGCAAGCGGGTCGAGGAAAAGAAGCTGGAGCAGCAACAGGAGCGCCTGGCCACTGAACAGCGCAACCGCGAGCTGGAGCAGCAGCGCCTGGCCCGGGAGCGCCTCGCCGCTGAACGTGCGCGCCCTGCAGCACCGGCCGCCGCGCCGGCCTTCGACAGCCGTCAGTACCAACCCTTGAGCAAAGAGGCGCCGGACTATCCGGAACGTGCCCTGGACAAAAACATCGAAGGCGATTGTTCAGTGGAGTACACCGTCAACACCCAAGGGCGTGTAGAAAACCCCAAGGTGCTGGACGGCTGCCATCCACTGTTCATGCGGCCTTCACTGGCGGCGGCGAATACCTTCCGCTACCAGCCGAGGGTGGTGGATGGCAAGGCCGTCCCCGTACCGGCGGTGCGCAACACCTTCCACTACCGCATCAAATAACAACTGTAGGAGCCGGCTTGCCGGCGATTGGCCTTTGAGCCTGGTGGTGATCATGAGGACGCCATCACCGGCAAGCCGGCTCCTACACGGGGGTACTCGCCAGGTTATGGAGTTCAAGTCCGGCCACATACCGCTCCAAATTCGCCAAAAACGTATCGGCAATTTCATTGCGGCTATTCGTGGAAATCGCCGAGGTATGTGGCGACAACCTCACCCTCGGGTGGGTATACAGCGCATGCCCGTCCGGCAACGGCTCCGGCTCGGTCACATCCAGCGATGCCAGCCCGATCTGCCCGTTATCGAGCGATTCCAACAGCGCCTCCTGGTCGAGCAGCCCGCCCCGCGCGATGTTGATCAGGTGCAGCCCAGGCTTGGCGCTACCCAGTACATCGCGGTTGATGATATGCCGCGTGGACGGGGTCAGCGGTGCGGCCACCACCAGGTGATCGGCGCGGGCGAACAGGTCGTGGATGTCCTTGGCGGCGTCCACTCCCGCGCTGAAAGGCTCCTGGCTTTGGCGCAACGCTACGACCTTGATCCCCAGGGCCAGGGCTTTTTGCGCGAGACGTTCGCCTATCGCACCAAACCCCAGGATGCCCAATGTGGTGCCCTTCAGCGGGCGCAACGCGGTGAAATTCCACTGCGAATCCTTTACCCAGATGTCCGGCAAATGCTTGGCGGCGGCAAAGATCGCGGCCAAGGCAAACTCGGCCAGGTTGTCAGCGGCACTGCCACGGGAGGTGGTCACCGGCGGGCCGTTGAACAGCCATTGCGGGTAGAAATCGATGCCCGACGACACCAGATGCACCCATTGCACGCCGTAAGGCCAACCCGGTGGCGGCGTGTCCGGCGCGGTGTAGCCGCGCACGTTGATCGGGCGCAGCAGCAGGATATTCGCCTGGGGCGGCAGGTCGCTCGGTACGCCAACGGGCACGTCGATCACCTGGGCGTCGGGATGGATCTTTGCCAAGCGCTCGCGAATCACTTCATTGAAATCTTCGTCCAGCTGGCTGGCGACAATCACCTGACTCATGTGCGTTCCTTCTGGCGTTGGGCGAAGACGGCTTTGCCGACGCCTTGCAATACGGCGTCGTTCTGCGGGGTATGCACGCGGCTGCACAGCACGTCGCGGTAATGCCGTTGCAACGGGCTATGGCGCGACAGGCCGGGGTTGCCCGAGGCTTCGATGGCCAGCTCCACGGCGCGGATCGCGTTGTGGGTCACCAGGTACTTCAACTGCGCCGCATGGGCGGCCGGGGTGTGGCCTTCGGCGGCAGCATCAAGCAGGCTGCGGTTGGCGAACAGTAGGGTGTCGATATGGCCGACGGTTTCCTGGAAACGTGGCAAGGTCGACAGCGCAGCGCCGAGGTTGGACGGCGCGCGTTCTTCCAGCCAGTTCACCAGCCAGTCCCGCGCAGCCTGGGCCACGGCGTCGTATACCGAGGACAACAACACCGACATCCACAGGAAACCTTCGCCGTCCAGCTCCGGCGACGGCGCGCTCCACGGGCTGACGCTGACGGCGTGGTCCAGCGGCACCAGCACGTTGTCGAGCACCACTTCATGGCTGCAGGTAGCACGCATGCCCAGGTGGTCCCAGGTGTCGATGATGGTCACGCCGGGACTGTCCTTGGGCACCAGCCAGGCGCCTACCAGTGGGTCGGCATCGTCACTGCGGCCCCATACGCTGAACCAGCTCAGGCCGTGGCTGCCGGTGGAGTAGATCTTGCGGCCGCTGATGCGCCAGCCCTCCGCGGTGCGTACGGCGGTGGTCGCCGGCAGGCCGCCACGGGCCGGGGTGCCAAGGTCGGGTTCGACGCGCAGGGCGTTGATCAAGGCGCCGTTGCGCACGGCGTCTTTCGCCACTTGTGCGCGCAGGTGTGGCGGCCAGGTTTTGCTGTCTTGCAGGCGCGTGTGTTGCAGGTACTGCATCACCAGGATCAGCGCGGTGGACGGCTCGCCCTTGGCGATCGCACTGATCGCCTTGCGAGCCTGGGGCAGGCTCGCGCCGCCGCCGCCCAGGGCCTTGGGCACGGTGAGGGCGACCAAGCCATGTTGGTGCAGCAACTGGAAGTTGGCATGGGGGAAGGCGCCGCTCTCGTCATAGACGTGTGCGGTGCTGGCCAGCTCGGCAGTGAGGCGTTCGAGCAGGGCGTCGAAATGGGCGACTTCCACGGAGCGTAGGGAAGGGTGCGAGGATTGGCTCATGCCAGCGCCTGCTGCTGCTCTTCAACCTCGACGGCGACGCTGTAGCGGTTGGCCGGCACGTCCAGGCCCAGGTTGTCGCGTAGCGTTTGGCCGCTGTATTCGGTGCGGAACAGGCCGCGTTGCTGCAGCACCGGCACCACCAGTTCGGTGAAATACTGCAAGCCATCCGGTAGTACCGAATTGATGATGAAACCATCGCTGGCGCCGGTTTCGAACCAGGTCTGGATCGCGTCAGCGACTTGCTCCGGGGTGCCGACAAAATCACGTTTTGGCCGCGAAAAGCGCAGCGCCACCTCACGCAATGTCAGGCCTTCGTCCTTGGCCAATTGCTTGATGCGGTCGGAACCGCCTTTCTGGCTGTTGGAACCCAGGTCACCGAGTTCGGGGAAGGGGGCGTCCAGCGGGTATTGACTAAAATCGTGGTCGTTGAATGGGCGGCCGAGGGCGACGATTGCATCTTCCACGGTGACCAGGTCCACGGCCTGCTGATAGCGGCTTTCCACTTCGGCCTCATCGCGGCCAACAATCGGGCGGATACCCGGCAAAATCGACAGGCTGTCGGCGTCGCGGCCAAACCCTTTGGCGCGGCGCTTCAGGTCTTGGGAATAGGCCAGGCCTTCCTCGATGCTGTCCACATGCACAAAGATCGCGTCGGAGTTTTCTGCGGCGAAGTTGCGCCCATCTTCGGAGGTGCCCGCCTGGAAAATCACTGGCTGGCCCTGACGCGAACGCGCGATGTTCAGTGGGCCTTTCACCGAGAAGAACTCGCCCTTGTGGTTCAGCGCATGCAGCTTGCTCGGGGTGAAAAATTCGCCGGATTGCTTGTTGTAGGCAAAGGCGTCGTCTTCCCAGGAGTCCCACAGGCCCTTGACCGCGTTCACGTGTTCCTTGGCGATGCGGTAGCGCACGGCATGGGGCGGATGCTCGGCCTTGCCGAAGTTGTCGGCGGTGCCGCTCAACCAGGAGGTGACCACGTTCCAGCCGGCGCGGCCGCCGCTGATATGGTCCAGGGACGAGAACTGGCGCGCCACCTGGTAGGGCTCGGTGTAGCTGACGGTCACGGTCGCCACCAGGCCGATGTTCGTGGTGATTGCCGCGAGTGCCGAGAGGATGGTCAGCGGCTCGAAACGGTTGAGGTAATGCGGGCTGGATTTGGCGTGGATATGCAGGCTGTCGGCGATGAACACGAAGTCGAACTTGGCGGCTTCGGCCAGTTCAGTCTGCTGTTTGTAGAAGCCAAAGCTGGTGCTGGCGTTGGGTTGGGCGTTCGGGTGGCGCCATTCGCCCCAGCCGTGACCGACGCCGTGGACCATTGCACCCAATTTTAAATGGCGCGGTTTGAATTGACGTGGCTTGCTCATGTTCTGCTCCTATTAGCGCGAGGCTTGGGAAAGGGGGGCACGCTTGGCGTTGAAGCTTTTGTCGAAGCCCTGTGACACGTCGATATGCGTGAGCAGCAGGCCTTCTTTCTGGTAGGTGTCGGCGGTCGCTTGCAGGCCGCTGATGACCGCGTCGTCGATGGCGACCGGCGTCAGGTGGGTGTCCTTGGCGACTTCCACATGCACTGCCAGCGGCAGGCCGGTGATCTTGGCCTGGGCGGCCGCGTATTCATTGGGGTGCACGTTGGCCCAGGCATAGGCGCGGTCGAGACGGGCGACAAAGTCGTCCAGTTGCGGGCGCTTGTCGGCGATGGCCTGGCTGGTGGCGGCGAGGTACAGGTGATTGCTTAGCAGCTTGTTGCCGCTGATCAGCACGCGGGCCTGGCTTTGCGAGGTGACCACGGTGGTGTACGGGTCCCAAGTGGCCCAGGCGTCGGCGGTGCCGTTGTCCAGCACCAGGCGCGACTCGCTCGGCAGCAGGAAAATGAATTGCACGTCCTGGGAGGTCAGCCCGGCGGTGGCCAGGGCCTTGATCGCCAGGTAATGGCCGATGGAGCCACGCCCGGTGACAATCTTCTTACCCTTGAGGTCGGCGACAGTCTTGATCGGTGAATCCTTGGGCACCACCAGGGCGGTGGTGTTACGCCCTTCGGAGTGAATGATGCTGACCACCTTGAGCGACGCGCCGGCCCCCAGGGCGAACACGTAGGGCGCGTCACCGAGGGCGCCGATGTCCACGGCCCCGGCGTTCAAGGCTTCACCCAGGGGCGAGGCCGAAGGGAACTCCGACCAGCGGATTTCGTAGGGCACGTTTTTCGATTCGCCGGAGGCTTCCAGCAGCGCCTTGATGGTGGATTTCTGATTGGCGACCCGCAAGGGTTGCAGGTCGTCGGCGTAGGTGATGCCCGATAGTAGAGCGATCAGCAGGAGGGGCAGGGTCAGACGCATAAGAGAGGCTCCAGGCTAAGGGTTTTAGGTTGCAGTCGCCTCCGCCTGGAGAAGGGGTCGGCTGTTGGGAAGGCCCGGCAAGGGCATACCGTCAGATCACATAGAAACCATGGGTGCCGTCACGCGCCAGTTGGTCGACCAGGCCGAATTCCCAGTCCAGATAGGCCTGCATGGCTTCCTTGGGGTTGTCGGTGCCTTCGTACGGGCGGCGGTAGCGGTCGATGCGCGGTGAGGCCAAGTGAGTTTCACCTTCTTCCAGCGGCAGTTGCGCGTTGATCCAGCCGGCGGTGCCGTCCTGTAACAGGAACACCTGCTTGCCGGTGATGGCTTCGACTTCCGCCACCGCCAGGCGCGCCAGTTGGCTGCTGCCGCAGGTCAGCACGTAGCGTTGCGCGGCAGGCACTTTGGCCAGGGCCTGGGGCAGCTGTGCCCGCAGCGCCCACCAGGCACCGGGGATGTGACGTTTCACGTAGTTGGCGCTGGCGGTGAAGTCCAGCAACACGGTGTCGCCATGGCCGAGCCAGTCGGCGAGGGTGTGCGGACTGATCAGCTCGGCTTGGGCGGGCGTCGGTACCGGTGCGATCCAGGTGCCTTTCTCGCTGAAGTGCGTGGGTTGCAGGTTATCCAGTACGTAAACTTCCCAACCCAGCTGGGCCAGCCAGGAGGCGGACATGTTGGCGCGCACGCCATCGTCATCCGCGAGTACCAGCCGCGCGCCACGCACACTGGCGACGTGATCGGTTTCCTGCACCAACTGACCGCCTGGCGTGGAGCGCGCGCCCGGCAGATGCCCCGCTTCGAATTCTTCCGGCGTGCGCACATCGAACAGGTAGGTGGTACGCGTCGGTTCCTGCTGCCAGGCGTGCAGATCGGCCAGGGTGGCGCGGCCCACGCGGGCCTTGTCGGCAACCCGCCGGGCATCGGCGGCGGCGACCTGGCGATGCTCTTCCGAGGTCGGCGCAAAACGGCGCGACTGGCCATGGGCGAGTTTCTGCCCGGCCAGGGTCCAGCCAATGGTGCCGTTGCGTAGCGCCGACACCGGGTTGGCCACGCCGGCATTGATCAGCGACTGGGTGCCGATAATGCTGCGGGTGCGCCCGGCGCAGTTGACGATGATGCGGGTGGCCGGGTCCGGCGCCAGCTCGCGGGCGCGCAACACCAACTCGGCACCGGGCACGCTGATGCCGGTGGGAATGCTCATGGTCTGGTATTCGTCGAAACGCCGCGCGTCGAGCACCACCACATCGGCCTGGCTGTCGAGCAGGGCCTGTACTTCTTCAGCGGCCAGTGACGGTGTGTGCCGCTGGCTTTCCACCAGTTCACCAAACGCCTTGCTTGGCACGTTCACGTCGATGAACAGCTCGCCACCGGCCTTGCGCCAACCGTCCAACCCGCCTTCAAGCAGGCTGACCTGTGTGTAGCCCAAGGCGCTCAGACGCTCGACAGCACGGGCCGCCAGGCCTTCGCCGTTGTCGTAGACGGTGACCTGGGTGTCACGCCGTGGAATGCGTGAATACACCTCCAGTTCCAGTTTGGACAGCGGTATGTTCGCGGCGAACAGCGGGTGGGATTCGGCAAACGGCGCCTCTTCGCGCACGTCGATCAGGGCGACTTCTTGATGGTCCAACAGGGCCTGGCGAAGCTGGGCAAAGCTGCGGGTGGATGCGGTGGTCATAGGGCAGGGCTCTTTTCTTTGGACAAATCCCAGATATTCGGGAGGAAGGCGTTGGAATAACCGGAGATAAACAGTTTCTCGCTGCCGTCGGGCTGGTACACCGCCCGACGCACCGCACCGATGTTGGCGCCGTACACATGGATGCTGATGGACACCTGGTCGCTGTGGGCATTGCTGACTTGGTGGATGTCACCGACCTTGGGCGACACGGCTTCAACCTGGCCCGGCACCAACTGGATCGGTTTGCCTTCAGGCACCAGGCGGCCATCCGGCGCGCGCTCGAAGCCTTGGGAAAATTCGGCACCGCGCAGCATGCCGATCAGGCCCCACACCCGATGGTCATGAATCGGCGTGCTTTGGCCCGGCCCCCACACAAAACTGACGATGCTGAAGCGCTGGCGCGAGTCGGCGTGCAGCAGAAATTGCTGATAACGCTCGGGATCGGGCTGGGCGAACGCATCGGGGAGCCAGTCATCATGGCTGACCAGTTGCGCCAGCAGTTTGCCGCCCCGGTGCAACAGGTCGCCTTCGCGTGGATTGCCGTCGATCAATTCCGCCAGGGCGCCGATGAAGGCTCTGAGTCTTTCGGGATGCTTGGCCTGGGTCATGACAATTCCATGGTGTGGTCGGTGGTGATGGGTTTATCTAAGCATAATGTTTATAGTTAATATGCTATTTTTTAATGATTAGCTTATAGCTGAAGGTAATTTAGAACCGGTCTGAATAGCGTTAGACGTTATCGATCACAGCGCGGACTATCCAGATAGCTTTCCTGCAACTATGCTTCGCACACATCTTAATGACTGTTCTCTATGTGCGGCCCAAATGAAAATTGACGATATCGATGCCTTTGTCGAAGTGATTCGTTGCCAGTCCATTAGCCATGCCGCTGAGTCGTTGCAACTGACCCAGCCGGCCATTACCCGCCGTGTGCAGAACTTCGAGCAGGCGCTGGGCGTGGAACTGTTCGACCGTAATACCAAACCCCTCAAACCTACGCTGATCGGTACCCGCGTCTACGAGCAGTGCCGGCTGATCCTGCGCGAGATGGATGCCCTGCGTGAGCTGGTGGCCACCGACGCACCGCCCACCGGCGTGCTGCGCCTGGGTGTGCCGCAGACCATTGGCGATGTGGTGCTGCTGGATGCGCTCAAGCTCCTGCGTACCGAATACCCGGACCTGCGCGCTCAGGTCGCCACGGGCTGGGGCAGCCAACTGGTCGGCAAGATCGAGCGCGGCGAGTTGGATGCGGCTGCGGCGTTGTTCCCGGCGGGCAAGATCTTCCCGGACAACATCATCGGCGAGTCCATCGGCAAGATGGAACTGGTGGTGGTGTGTGCCAAGGCCCAACTGCCGAAGAAGCCTTGCAAGCTGGCGGATGTGTACCAGAACGGCTGGATTCTCAACCCGGACGGTTGCGGTTTCCGCGCAGGCTTGCAGCGGACCTTGTCCGACCAGGGGCTGGCATTGCGGGTGAACCTGGAGACTTTTGGCACTGAGCTGCAATTGGGCTTGGTGGCGGACGGCCTGGGTCTTGGCCTGGTGCCACGCCCGTTGCTGGAACGCAGCGCCCATCGTGAGCAACTGGCAGTGGTGCCGCTCAAGGATTTCAAGCCGGTGATGGACCTTTGGCTGATCTATCCGCACTTCCTGGGTAACCTGCAGGGGCCGGTGGATGCGTTTGGCAAGTGGGTCGCGGCCTCGTTGCACAAGATCAAGGATGCAGCTTGATATGAAAAAAAATAATAATTAGCTTAGATTAAAATGTGCTTTTTATTATTTTTTTGCATCCCCTAGGCTTGCCTGGAAGTCCTTAAGGCCATCCAGGAAGTTTTGCCATGAGCAGCGTCACCTCGATTTCCAGCGTTTCCACTAATGTTCGCCAGCGCGTCACTTCGGAAGAATGGGAAGTGCGCGTCAAACTGGCCGCCGCCTATCGCCTGGCGGCCTTGTACAAGTGGACCGACCACATCTACACCCACTTCTCCGCCCGTGTACCGGGCCCGGACGAGCATTTCCTGATCAATGCCTTTGGGTTGTTGTTCGATGAAATCAGCGCGTCCAACCTGGTCAAGGTCGACCTCGATGGCACCATCGTCGACGATCCTACCGGCCTGGGCATCAACTACGCCGGCTATGTGATCCACAGCGCCATCCACGGTGCACGCCACGACCTGCAAGCAGTGCTGCACACCCACACCCGCGACGGAATTGCAGTGTCAGCGCAAAAAGACGGCCTGCTGCCGATCTCCCAGCATTCCATTGGTTTCTCCGGGCGGGTGGCGTACCACGGGTATGAAGGCGTCGCCCTGGACCTGGACGAGCGTGAGCGCCTGGTCGCGGACCTGGGAGACAAGAGCGTGATGATCCTGCGTAACCATGGGTTGTTGACCGCAGGCGTCAGTGTCGAGCATGCGTTCCAGCAGCTGCAGCAGTTGGAGCGTGCGTGCAATATCCAGGTCGCGGCGCAGGCCGCGGGGAATGCGCAATTGATCTTCCCGCCGAGGGAGGTGGTGGAGAAGGTCGAGCAGCAGGCGAAGGTGTTTGCCAGTGGGGAAGGCCCAGGTGTGGCGCGGCATTGGAATGCGTTGATCCGGCAGTTGGAGCGCAGTGATACCGACTACAAGAACTGAATCTTCAGTGGGGGAGTTGGCTAACCAACTCCCCTGGGGATCAAGCCACTTGCTGGGCCTGCTCGCGCTCAGCGATCAGCTGGCGAGTGAGGGGAATCAGGCGCTTGCCATAGTCGATGGCATCATTCAACGGATCAAACCCACGGATCAGGAACGTGGTGATCCCCAGATCGTAGTAATCCACCAACGCCTCTGCGACTTGTTCAGCGGTGCCTACCAGCGAGGTGGAGTTACCCTGTGCACCGAGCAACCCCGCAATCCCCGTCCACAAGCGCTTATCCAGGCGCGACCCCTGCGCCGCCGCTGCGAGCAACCGGCGCGAGCCTTCATTCGGCGGTTCGCGCCGCACAAAACCATGTTTCTCTGCCAGCTCGGTCGCCTGCTGCAAGATGCGCTCGGCCCGTGCCCACGCCAGTGCTTCGGTCTCGGCAAGGATCGGCCGCAGCGACAGGCTGAAGCGAATGGTGCGTCCATGCTTGGCTGCTTCGGCACGCACCTGGGTCACGATCTCGCGCACTTGTTCGTAGGTTTCGCCCCACAGCGCATACACATCGGCGTGTTTGCCGGCCACTTCGATCGCGGCTTTGGACGAACCACCGAAATACAGCGGGATATGCGGCTGTTGCGGCGACTTCACGGTGGAGTGCGCGCCTTCGACCTGATAGTAGGTGCCCTTGAAGTCAAAAGGCTGTTCGCTGGTCCATTCCTGGCGCACCACGCTCAGGTATTCGTCGGTGCGGGCGTAGCGTTCGTCCTTGCCGATGTGGCTGCCGTCGGCACGCAGTTCGCGGTCGTCGCCGCCGGTGATGATATGCACGGCCGTGCGCCCACCGTTGAACACATCCAGGGTGGCGAACTGGCGCGCAGCCAAGGTGGGCTGGGCGAAACCGGGACGGTGGGCGATTAAGAATTGAAGTTTTTGGGTCACGCTGGCGGCGTGGGAGGCGATCAGTGTGCTGTCCGGGCTGTTGGAATGGAAGGCCACCAAGGCGCGGTCGAAGCCGGCGTCTTCGTGGGCGCGGGCCACGGTCTCTACGTAGTCGGGTTGCAGCGTAGGGCCGCTGCGCGGGTGGATTTCGGAAGCGTGATGGCCGCCAATGTAGCCGATGAATTCAATGCTCATGGTCTGTCCTTGTGTCGTGCGTGAGTGACACCTCCACCGGGCAGGGGGTCGGTTATTCGCCTCCAAAGTAGGTGGCGGGACCGAGGCTGTAAAATGCCGATTGGTTCTAACCTAATTATTAAAATGTTTAATCATGAGTTTGGCTATATATCAATAATTTGCATCTGCGCACCGTCCGCACGCGTCGGCAACACCGGTCGCCTTGGCTTAAAGCCCCACGCGTACCTCGGCACACAGCCCACCTTGCGGCCGATTGCTCAAGGTCAGCGAGCCGCCTATCGCCACGGCCAGTTGTTGTGCAATCGCCAACCCCAGTCCGGTGCCGCCCGTTCCGCGATTGCGTGAACTTTCGACGCGGTAGAATGGCTGCATCACCTGAACCAGTTCGTCTTCGGCAATCCCCGGGCCACGATCCAATACCTTGATCGACAATTCCCCGTCCGCCGTCGAGCCCACTTCCAATTCGGCACTGCCTGCAAACTTCAAAGCGTTGTCCACCAGATTCACCAGCACCCGGCGCAAGGCGTGGGGGCGCGTGTCGAACACGACGGCGCTTTTACCCGTGAGGCTGACCTGTTTGTGCATGTCCTGGTAGTCGAACACCAGGCTGTCGAGGAAGGCGTCGAGGTTGATCCGGTGGCTGGTTTCGGTCGCGCCGTGGACGCTGCGCGCATAGGCCACGCCTTCGCGCACCAGGTGTTCCATTTCGCCCAGGTCACTCCAGAGTTTGTCGCGTTCGGCGCAATCCTCCATGAACTCGGCGCGCAGTTTCATGCGGGTGATCGGGGTTTGCAGGTCATGGGAAATCGCCGCCAGGATCTGCATGCGTTCCTTGAGGTACTCGGCGATGCGTTTTTGCATCTCGTTGAACGCGGCCGCCGCGTGGGCGACTTCGGTGGGGCCTTTTTCGTCCAACGGCGTGGGGTGGGCGTTGGGATCGAGGGTTTCCACGGCGCGAGCGAGGCGGGTCAGTGGGCGGATGGCCAGGCGCACGGCGATCCAGGTGCAGCCCAGCAACAGTGCCAGCTGTAACACCAGCACCACCGGAAGCCAGTAGGCGACGGGCAGGGCGGCGGGGCGTACGTCGATCGTGATCGGGCTGCCATCGGCCAGGGTCAGGTGCACCTGGAAGTGTTTCTGCATGCCGGGAATGTCGCGCAAGGTCAGCGCGTAGTGTTCTCCCAGCGCGTCTGCGATGGAGGTGGCGGCCATGGGCACATCATCGCTGCTCATCGGTTCGCCGGTCTCGCCGGCGTTCAGCAGGTAGCGGTAGTTCTGCCGGTCGAGACGCGGCAACCAGCTGGACCGTTCGTTGGCCGGTAGCCGGTCGAGGATTGCCACCGAGGTGGACACATCGTTTTCCAGGTTGCCCAGCATGGCAGTGCGCGCACTGATGTAGCGCTCGTAGAACTGCGCACTGAAGGACAAGCCATGGGCACACAGCAGACTGATCAGGAAGATCAGCGACAGTTGCGACGCCAGGGTGCGCGGCCAGCGAAACCTTAGGCTCATTGCTCGGCCCCGAGGATTTCCACCGGCAGCGAAAACACGTAGCCCTCGCTGCGCACGGTCTTGATGTAGGCCGGTTCGCGGGCATCATCCAGCAGGCGTTGACGCAGGCGGCTCACCAGCAGGTCGATGGAGCGGTCGAACAGGTCGGCATCCCGCCCTTGGGTCAGGTTGAGCAACTGGTCGCGGTTGAGCACGCGTTGGGGGTGGTCGAGGAACACCCGCAGCAAGCGATATTCGGCACCGCTCAAGGCCACCAGGGTGTCGTCTTCGTCAAGCAGGTGGCGGGCGGTGGTGTCCAGGCGCCAGCGGCCGAAGCGGATCAGCCGTCCGGTTTCGCTGACCACCAGGTTCGGCGGTAGCATCCGTGTGCGGCGCAACACGGCGTTGATCCGCGCGAGCAATTCACGGGCGGCGAAGGGTTTGACCAGGTAGTCGTCGGCGCCCATTTCCAGGCCGATGATGCGGTCGGTTTCATCGTTGCGCGCGGTGAGCATCAGTACCGGAGTGGCCTTGTGCTTGCCCACCCGCAGTTCGCGGCACAGCTGCAGGCCGTCGTCACCGGGCATCATGATGTCCAGCACGATCAGGTCCACGGGAGTGGTGTCGAGGAAGCTGCGCATCTGGCGGCCGTCGGCGACCACGGTGGTGCGCATGCCGTTTTTCTTCAGGTAGTTGCCTACCAGTTCGCGGATCTCCCGGTCGTCATCGACGATCAGAATGTGATCGACATGATCCATGCTGCCTTCCTCGTTAAATACTCATTGGGGCGCAGTCTAGCCATTGGCGACGCCCTTGCCTTGTACCCTTTGTATTGCAGTGTATCTGGCGATAAGCAGATACACGACGATGCAAAATGGCGGGTGCGACAGGCTATGTTCATCAGTCAAAGGGCGTGCGAAGCCTTGCCCAGCAGCGTTTCGAACAGCCGCTGGACCTTTGGCTCATCACTGTGGGCCACGTTGAAACGCATCGAGTCACGCTGCGCCGGGTCATAGCCAAACAGCGCGCCGGGCGCCAGCACCATGCCTTGTTTTAATGCCGCCTGGGCCAACAGCTCGCCGTTGACCCCAGGCGGCAGGCGCGCCCAGATAAACATCCCGCCTTCGTAACCCATCGGCAATTCACAACCGCAACGCTTGAGCCATTGCTCCACGCGTCCACCGGCTTCCATCAAGCGCTGCACCATGCGCTTGCGGTGCTTGGCGTAGCTGCCTTCGCTGAGCATGCGGTACACGATTTGCTCGAACAGTTCGGACGTCACGCCGCCGCTCATCAGCTTCATGTTGGTGAGGTTGGCCGCCAGTTGCGGCGCGGCTACCACGAAGCTGACGCGGGCGTTGGCGCTGAGGATCTTGGAAAAGCCCGACAGGTAGGTGACCTGGTCCAGGCCGGCGAGGGCGGCCAGGCGCGGTGGTGGGTTGGGATGCAGGTCGCCGTAGAGGTCGTCTTCGACGATATGGCAGTGGTACTGCTGGGTCAGTTGCAGTAGGCGGAACGCCTGGCCGGGGCTGAAGGAGTGGCCGGTGGGGTTGTGCAACACGCTGGTGGTCAGGTACAGGCGGGGGCGATGCTCGGCCAGCAGGTGTTCGAGGGCCGTGAAGTCAAAACCGTCGGGGCGCCGCGGGATCGTCACCACCTTGACCCCGTGCAGGGCCAGGTTGGCGTGGAAGTTGAAATAACAGGGTGCATCGAGCAGGACTGTATCGCCGGGACGTGCCAGCAGTCGCATCAGCATGTCCAGGCCTTGCACGGTGTTGGGGGTGGTGATGATCTGTTCCACCGACACCGACAGGCCCTCGCCATGCAGCTTCTGTTGCAGGGCCTGGCGCAACGGCAGCAACCCGGCCGGTGTGCCCAGGCTGGCGATGCGCAGTGACGGCGCCCGCACCACGCTGCGCAAGGTCTGGCGCAGAGCTTCGCTGTCCAGCCAGGATTCCGGCAGGTGGCCGCCGCCAGGGCGCAGGTCGCCGTTGGCCGCGGCCAAGGGGCGGCGCAATACGCTGAGCAGGTCTTGAGGCAGCAGGTCCAACCAGTTCGCAGCGGGCGGACGCACGGTCTCCATCGCCACGAAATAACCACGGCCCTGGCTGGAAGTGAGCAGGTTGCGGCCGCGCAGGCGGTCGAGGGCTTCATTGAGGGTGAACTTGCTCACGCCCAGGGTCTCGGTCAGTTCGCGTACCGAGGGCAATTTGCTGCCGGGCGCCCATTCGCCGTTTTCGATGGCCTGGCTGAACGCCTCGACGATCTGTTGCACCTTGGGGGTGCCTTCTACAAAGGCGATGGCCGATACGAACACGTGATTTCCTTATCTTTGCTGGTGATTTTACCGGTAAAGTCAGGGCGGATTAGGCATCACTTTACCTGCCTTGCGCAATGCCAGCTGCCTAGACTGCGGGCTCTATCCTCAAGGTCCCCGGCCATGACAAGTGCGTTAACCCTTTCCTCGTTCCTGTATTTCCTGCTGTTTTGCGCCACCATGACGTTCAGCCCCGGCCCCATGACCCTGCTGCTGTTGAGCCTGGGTGTGCGTGACGGGTTGCGCCGTTCGATCCCGGCACAAATCGGCGCCAGTGTGTCGTACCTGATTTCGATCCTGATCTTTGCCGTGGGCTTTTCCGAATTGATCAAAGGCTATCCGGTGATCACCCAAGTGATCCAGGTGGTCGGCGTGGCGTACGTCCTGCACCTCGCCTACAAACAGTGGACCAGCAGCGGCGTGGTGATCGAACGGATCGGCCATGTGGAAGCGGCGCGCAACCTGTTCGGCAAGGGCTTGCTGACCGGTTTTTCCAACCCCAAGACCCTCATCATGTTCAGCGCGGTATTCCCGCAGTTCGCCGGGACAGGAGAGCACAGTTCGACGGTGGACATTGCCATCCTCGGGCTGACATTCCTGTTGCTGCAATTCGCCAGCGGCTGCCTGTATTGCTACTTCGGCCAGCGCATCAAGCATGTGTTGGAAAACCCCAAGCGTCGGGTGGTGTTGCAGCGGATCACGGCCCTGTTGCTGTTGGGCGTAGCACTGATGCTGGCGCGGGGCTTTGCCCACTGAGAAGTGAGCTTATGAGCGGTAGTGGCGATCTGCCGTTGCCCTGTTAGACTCCAGGCATTCCTCCAGGATCTCACCTCACCATGTCAGCTGCAGAAGGCACCGGACTTCCGCTCGCTTCACGGCTGTACAAATCCCGTACCCTTGGGCTGACACTCGGTTTTGTCTGTGTGGTGTTCGGGATGTATCCCCTGGACCCCGCTGGGTGGGTGTGGGCCTGGATGGTGATCAACGCGTTTGCCTGGCCGCATGTGGCTTTTCAGTTGACGCTGCGCAGCACCAACGCTCTGCGCAGCGAGCGGCGCAACCTGTTGTTCGATTCCTTTTGCGGTGGGTTTTGGGTGGGCGCCATGCACTTCAATCCGCTGCCCAGCGTGACTACCTTGTCGATGATGACGATGAACAACGTGGCCATCGGCGGTCCGCGCTTCATGCTGGCAGGGTGGGTGGCGCAGGCGCTGGGTATCGGCACCGCGTTACTGATCTTTGCACCCGCGTTTATCGCCGTCACCTCTCAGGGGCAACTCTATGCTTGCCTGCCAATCCTGATGCTGTATCCGCTGGCGTTGGGCTGGATCTGTTATCGCCAGGCGGTGACACTGGCGCGGCACAAGCGCGAACTGCTGGCCCTGAGCCGCACCGACAGCCTGTCCGGCCTGCTCAACCATGGCGCCTGGAAGGACCATCTGGAAATCGAATTCCAACGCTGCCGCCGAGGTCCTGCCGGCGCCGCCATCGCGTTGATCGACATCGACCACTTCAAGACCATCAACGACACCTATGGCCATGTCACCGGCGATATCGTCCTGCGCCAGCTCAGCAAAGTGCTGCGCCAGAACCTGCGTGCCACTGACCTGGCCGGGCGTTACGGTGGCGACGAGTTCTGTGTGATCCTGCCCGACATGCCGCTCAACCGCGCCACTGAAGTGATGGATGCCCTGCGTGACCGTTTCAACGCCCTGGCCTACGCCCAGGACCCGACCTTGCGCGCCAGCTTGAGCATCGGCCTGGCGCCGTATCAACCGAGCCATGCCGACTCCACCCAATGGCTGAACGATGCCGACCAGGCGTTGTACGAGGCCAAGAGCAGCGGGCGCAACCGCGTCAGCTCGGTACAGGGGAGTTGGTTGCGATCGATCTAGTGGAGTAGGGTGTGGCGGCACCTTTCAACAAAAACAAGGATCGGTTCATGCTCTTCACCTTCCCCCGTACCCTCCTGGCCGCCACCCTGGCCCTGTCCTTCGCCCTGCCGGCCTACAGCGCCGAACCCCATAAACAGATCCAGGCGCAATCCGAACAGTACAAGGCCGAGGCCCTGAAACTGCTGGAGCGCCTGGTGAATATCGACTCGGGCTCAGGCTATGAACCGGGCCTGACCCAAGTGCGCGACATTGCCGTGGATGAGCTGAAACAGCTGGGTTTCTCTATCGAGCTGGTGCCGGACAAAGCGGCCAACAACAGCCACGTGGTCGCCACCCTCAAGGGCACCGGCAAAGCCAAGATCCTGCTGATGGCCCACATGGACACAGTGTTCAAGGAAGGCTCGGCTGCCCAGCGTCCGTTCCATATCAAGGACGGCCGCGCCTACGGTCCCGGCGTGATGGATGACAAGGGCGGCATCGTCGCCGGCATCTATGCGCTCAAAGTCCTCAAGGACCAAGGCTTCAAGGACTATGCGCAGATCACCTTCCTGCTCGACGCCAGCGAGGAAACCGGCTCCGACGCCGCCTCCGACCTCATCCGCAAAACCGCCAAGGGCCACGACGTCACCCTCAACCTCGAACCCGGCCGCCCCGCCGACGGCCTCGTGGTGTGGCGCAAAGGCAGCGCCACCGCCGTGGTCGAAGTCAAAGGCAAAGCCGCTCACGCCGGCGTGGCCCCGGAACTTGGCCGTAATGCCGCCATGGAGGCCGCGCACCAGATCCTGCAACTGGGCAAGCTAGGGGATGAGGAGAAGAAAACCACCATCAACTTTACGGTGATCAAGGCGGGGGATCGTACCAACGTCATTCCTGACCAAGCCACTGCGAAGGCCGACGTGCGTGCGGCATTGCCGGAAGAGTTTGATCGCATCGAGAAAGACCTGGCGCGCGTCTCAGCGAACAAGCTCATCCCGGAGACCGAAGTGAAGACCAGCCTGCAGCGTGGGTTGCCACCTATGCCGCAAACGCCAGAGTCGGACAAACTGGTCGCGATCGCCCAGGGGATTTATGCGGAGTTGGGTAAGACGCTGACCATTGAAGGCAGCGGCGGGGCGGCGGATGCGAGCCTGTCGGCTGGGGTTGGGACGCCGACGTTGGATGGGTTTGGGATTGTTGGCGGGAATATTCATACGCCGGAGGAATATGCGGAGGTGGAGAGTGTGGTGCCGCGGGTTTATTTGCTGAGTCGGATGATTATGGAGTTGTCGAAGCGGTGATTTTCCGGTGATTGACATCCTTTTGTTGTGAGCAGGTGTGGTGAGCAGGCTTGCCCTGCGCTGGGCTGCGTAGCAGACCTAGAACAGTCGATGCCGATTTGCCTGAAATCCCCATCGCCTGGATTGGGGCCGCTGCGCGGCCCATCGCGAGCAAGCTCGCTCACCACAGGGGACTCCGGCGCCGACTCCCTGCGGCTGATGCCCAGAAAGCCAACGCACTCAATAGAAAATCCATCTGCAATCCCTCGCACTGTGTGATCAGGCGAGGGACTTTGCAGAGGTTTTCAGGTGATATCTGTAGAGCTTATCTCGCTGTTACGTGGGAGGTTTCAGCAGTTTTTGTGCGCGTTCGCCCCAGCACCAGACTGCACAACGCCGGCAGGAACAGCAGCGTCAACACCGTGCCCACCAACACCCCGCCAATCAGCACATAGGCGAGGGACGACCAGAACACCGACAACGTAAGCGGAATAAACGCGAGCGCCGCCGCCAATGCCGTGAGGATCACAGGCCTTGCACGCCGCACCGTGGCTTCGACGATCGCCTCTCGGATCGCCATGCCGTGCTCCTGGTTCTGGCGGATCTGGTCGGTAAAGATCAGCGTGTTGCGCATCAGGATCCCACCAATCCCGATCAAGCCCAGGATCGCGTTGAAGCCGAACGGCTGGTTGAACAGCAACAAGGTCGGCACCGCGCCGATCAACCCCAGCGGCGCCGTGGCGAAGACCATGAACATTACGCCGAACGAGCGTACCTGGAACATGATCACCGTAAGTGTCAGCAGGATCATGATCGGGAACAGCGCGGCCAGGGCGACGTTGGCCTTGGCGCTTTCTTCCACCGGGCCGCCGATGTCGATCTGGTAACCGGCGGGCAGCTTGGCGATCAGCGGTTGCAGGTCTTTGTACACGGCCATTTCCACGTCGGGCGGTTGCACGCCGTCAATGATGTCGGCGCGCACTTCCACGGTGGTCGCGCGGTTGCGGCGCTTGAGGATCGGTTCTTCCATCACCGCCTGGAAATGCCCGACCTGGGCCAATGGCACTGAGGTGCCGGCGCTGTTGGTCAGGGTCATGTTGTTGAGGTTGCCGAGGTCTTCACGTTGGCTGCCCTGGGCACGGGCGACGACGGAGACGGTGCGGTTGCCTTCACGCACTTCGGTGATTGGATTGCCGCTGAGCAAGGCATTGAGCTGGGACTTGACCTCGTTGGGCGTGAAACCCAGCAAACGCAGGCGGTCTTGATCCAATACCAGGCGATAGCCGCTGGTGCGCTCGCCCCAATCGAGGAAGGCGTCCTTGGTCAGCTTGTTGGCGGCGACGACTTTGCGCACGTCTTCGGAGACCCCGCGCAGCACGTCCACGTCAGGGCCGGACACACGGAACACCACGGGGAACGGCACGGGCGGACCGAACAGCAACTGCGTCACGCGCACCCGCGCCGCAGGAAACTCACCGGCGGCAATGCGTTCACGCATGCGCAGTTTCAAGGCGTCACGAGCGTGGGAGTCCGGGGTCTGCACGATCAGCTTGGCAAATGCCGGGTCCGGCAGTTCGGGGTTCAGCGACAGGAAGAAACGCGGTGCGCCGCCGCCCACATAGGTGTCGACCATTGTGGTTTGCGGCTCTTGCAGCAGGGCTTTTTCCAACTGCGCAGCCACCGCTTCGGTGCTTTTGAAGGCGCTGCCGGGCGGCATGTACACCTCAAGAATCAGCTCGGAGCGGTCGGAATTGGGGAAGAACTGTTTCTTCACCACACCCATGCCCAGCACGCACAGCACAAACGCCGCCACCACCAGTGCGGTGACCAGCCAGCGCCCACGCACGCAGGCTTCGACCAATGCCCGCAGCTTCTGGTAGTAACGCCCGGCATAGATTGCGTCATGGCCGCCAGGCACAGGCTTGATCTGCGGCAGCAGTTTCACGCCCAGAAACGGCGTGAACACCACGGCCACCAGCCAGGACGAGATCAGCGCAAAGCCGACGATCCAGAAGATGTTGCCGGCATATTCCCCGGCACCGGAGCGGGCAAACCCCACCGGCAGAAAGCCGATGATGGTGACCAGCGTGCCGGTCAGCATCGGCGCCGCCGTGGAACTCCAGGCAAAGGTGGCGGCGTGAATACGATCGAAACCTTCCTCGAGCTTCACCACCATCATCTCGATGGCGATGATCGCGTCATCCACCAGCAAACCCAGGGAAATGATCAGCGCGCCGAGGGTGATGCGGTCGAATTCACGCCCGGTCAGCAGCATGATCACAAACACCACCGACAAGGTCAGCGGCACCGCTGCTGCCACCACCAGGCCCACACGGAAACCCAGGGCCAACAGGCTGATCACCATCACCACCGCGAGGGCGACGAAGAATTTCAGCATGAACTCATTCACTGCCAAGCTGATGTTCTTCGCCTGGTCGGAGACCTTGGCGAAGTTCACGCCCAGCGGCAAATCGGCCTGGATCCTGGCTTCCTGGGCCTTGAGGCTCTTGTCCAGTTCCAGGCCGTTCCAGTGTTTCTCCATGATCACGCCCAGCATCAACGCGGGGTCGCCCTGGTGACGGATGCGGTAGCTGGGCGGGTCTTCATAGCCTCGGCTGACGGTGGCTACATCGGCGATGCGTAACACGCGGCCATTGACTTCCAGCGGCACGTTTTCGATCAGCGACAGGCTGTCGAACGCACCGTCGATACGGATATAGGCGCGGGCCCCGGCGGTCTCGACGAAACCCGACGGCGCCACGGCGTTTTGTGCGGCCAATGCAGCAAAAATCTGATCCGGCTTGATGCCCAGGGTTGCCAGGCGCTCGTAGGAAAACTCCACAAACACCCGCTGCGCCTGTTCGCCAAGGATATTGACCTTCTTCACCCCCGGCAGGTTGAGCAAACCCTGGCGCAGGTCTTCGGCCATCTGCACCTGTTGCCGATGAGGCAGGTGTTCGGCTTCCAGAGCGTACAGCGCGAAATACACATCGGAATATTCATCGTTGAAGAATGGCCCGATCACACCCTTGGGCAGCTTCGCGGCTTCATCACTGAGCTTTTTACGGGTCTGGTAGAACAGGTCCTGGATTTCGCTGGGGCGCGTGGACTCCTTGTAGGTCATGCGCATCGACACGAAACCGGGTTGGGCGATGGTCTCGACGCGGTCGTAGTAGTCCAGTTCCTGCAAGCGTTTTTCCAGGCGGTCGGCCACCTGTTCCTGCATTTCCTGGGCAGTGGCGCCGGGCCAGGCGGCGGTGATGGTCATCACTTTGACGGTGAAGGAGGGGTCTTCCGCGCGTCCCAGTTTGCCGAAGGAGAAGATCCCGGCGGCGAGGATCGCGATGATCAGGAACAGGGTGACCGCGCGATGTTTGACCGCCAGTTCGGAGAGGTTGATACCGCGCATGCTCAGTTGTCCTGTTTGCGGTTGAGGGCCAGTACTTGCGCGGGCAGCAGGCGCACGGCGTCACCGCTGTGCAGCAGGTGTGCGCCGAGGGCAACGATGACCTGGCCGGGGGCAACACCACTGTTGAGCAGCGCGTCTTCCTGGCCGAGGCTGGCGACGTTCACGGGAGCAAAGCTGACTTTGTCATCTGCGCCGATCAGCCACACGCCGGTGCCTTGTCCCGCGTCATGCAGTGCGCCGATGGGCACGCGGGTTTGCTCGGCCTGGCCGTTGCCTTGCAGGCGCACGGTGATGGTGGAACCGAGGGCGAAGCGGTCGACGGCGCCGTGCAGCACGTAGCGGGCACGGTAGGTGCGGGTGGTCGGGTCGGCGCTGGCAGAGAGTTCGCGCAACGTGGCGCTCACCGCTTGGTCAGGCGCGCCGAAGGGGAATGCCAGGGCTTTCTGTGAGGCCTGGTCGCGCTGGTTTTCCGGCAGGTTGACGATGGCTTCGCGGGCACCGTCGTGGGCCAGGCGCGCCACAATCTGCCCTTCGGCGACCACCTGGCCGCGATCCACACGCACGTCGGTGATGATGCCGTCGCCATCGGCTTTGAGCACGGAGTAGGTGCGACGGTTTTCGATCTGGCTGGCGTCGGATTGCGCCGAGGCCAGCTCGGCTTCGGCGACGCGCAGGTTGGTCGCGGACTGGTCGAAGATCTGCCGCGACACGGCGCCGGTATTGGCCAGGCGCTGGTAGCGGTTTTCGTCGTCACGACGCTGGCGCAGTTGTGCCTGGGCGGCGTTGACGCGGTTCTTTGCCGAGCGCAGGGCCAGTTCGAAGTCGCCGATGTCCAGCACCAATAGGGTGTCGCCACGGGACACGTGCTGGCCAGGATCGACCTTGCGTTCGATGACCTTGCCGCTGACCCGGAAACCCAGGTCGCTTTCGGTACGTGCCGCGACCACGCCGGTATAGGCGCTCTGTTGCGTGTCGGCGGCTTCGACTTTGGCCGCGAGGACCGGGCGCGGTTGAGGGACTTCGGCGGCGGTGTCGGCTTTGCTGTTGCAACCATTGAGGACCATCAATAGGGCCAGGGGCGTGAGAAGACGCAGGGGAAGAGGGTGCATGGCGGGCTCCGGGGATAACCGTTGGGCAAAAAATTATGGACATAATTTTTTACGCATATTATGGTCGAAATATAAATTAATCCAGCCCCCCGGATACACCTCATGACAAATGCCCCGGTCCCCTCGCGAAGCCTGCTGTTTTTACTGGTGGCCCTGACGGCACTGGGTGAGGTTTCGACCCAATTGATCATCCCTGGTCTTGGCGCCATCGAGCAGGCATTGGCAGCGCCAGCCGGCTCGGCATTGATGGCGCTGTCGGCATTTGTCGCTGCCTTTGGTCTCGGGCAATTGCTGTTCGGCCCGCTGTCGGACCGTATCGGCCGGCGTCCGGTGCTGATCGGCGGCCTGGTGCTGTACGTACTGGCGACCTTGTCGATGCTGTTGGTCCACGATATCCACCAGTTCATCGCCGCCCGCGTGCTGCAAGGCCTGGGCGCCTGCGCCGCGTTGGTACTGGCGCGCACGGTGGTGCGGGACGTATGGAAGGCCGAGGCGGGGCCTGCACTGGCCTTGACCATGATCGGCATGCTCTACGCCATTGTGGTGGCACCCATGGTCGGTGGCCTGTTGATCAAACTCTTCGGCTGGCACGCGCCGATCGTCCTGGCGCTGGTGATTGGCAGCGTAGTGTTGCTGCTGGCCTTACTGTTCTTTCGCGAGAGCAACCACTACCTCGATCCGAAGGCCGGCCACTGGCGCACCCTCGGTGGGCAATACCTGGATCTGCTCAAGGGCCGTCAATACCGTGCGTTCGCCGTGGCCTTGGCGTGCACCTATGGCGCGATGTTTGCGGTGATTGCCGGTTCTTCGGCGGTGTTTATCAACCTGCTGGGCTTCAGCACTCTTGAGTACGGGATCAATTTCGGCCTGATCGTGTCGATGCTCATCGTCGGTTCCACCTACACCCGACGCAATATCCTGCGCCTGGGTCCCCAGAGGATTGTGGCGATGGGCGTGACGATGGTGGCCATCGGCGGGGTGTCAGCGCTGATCATTTATGCGCTGTTTGGCCTGTCGGTACTCGGCCTGGATATTCCGATCGCGCTGGTCACCCTGGGCGGCGGCCTGGTGCTGCCAGGGTCGGTGACGGGTGGCGTCATGCCCAACGCACACCGTGCCGGTCTGGCGGCAGGCTTGATGGGGTTTGCGCAGATGTTCGGCGCCACCTGCAGCGGTGTCTTGCTGAGCCAACTGCGCGATGGCAGTGCCGCGCCGATGATCATCATCCAGGCCTGTTTTGCGCTGACGGCCTTTGTCGCGTTTCATCTGCTGCGTCAGCGCCAGGTCAAGGGATTGTCCTATACGTAGGACGATCCAGGCCGCTTTTGCCGGCTAGTGCCCAACGGCCAGCAGCCTTATGGTGTATGCACTTTGGAGGTACACCATGAAAAAGCTTATCGGCATCTACACCAGCCCTCGCGGCCATTGGGTCGGCGACGGTTTCCCGGTGCGTACGCTGTTTTCCTACGACACCATGGGCAAGCACATCAGCCCATTCCTGCTGCTGGACCACGCCGGTCCAGCGGATTTCACTCCGACCGAACAACGTCGCGGTGTCGGTCAACACCCTCATCGCGGCTTTGAGACCGTGACCATCGTCTACGATGGCGAAGTCGAACACCGCGATTCCACCGGCGCCGGTGGCACCATCGGCCCCGGCGACGTGCAATGGATGACTGCCGCCAAAGGCATTCTTCACGAAGAGTTCCATTCCGAAGCGTTTGCCCGTAGCGGCGGGGCGCTGGAGATGGTGCAACTGTGGGTCAACCTGCCGGCCAAGGACAAAATGGCCGACGCCGGTTACCAGACGATTGTCGATGGCGACATTCCGGTACTGCCGTTGGCCAACGACGCCGGGCAACTGCGCCTGATTGCTGGCGAGTTTGCTGGCACCCAAGGCCCGGCCCGCACCTTTACGCCTATCGACGTGTGGGACTTGCGCCTCAACGCCAGCAAGCCCGTCACTTTGGACCTGCACGAAGGGCGTAATACAGCCCTGGTGATCCTGCGCGGTACGGTGTTGGTCAATGGCGCGGAAGTTGCGCGCCAGGGGCAATTGGCGCTGTTTGAGCGTGATGGTCGCCAACTGACACTGGAGGCCAACGACGACGCCAAGGTGTTGCTGCTCAGTGGCGAACCCATCGACGAGCCTATCGTCGGGCATGGCCCGTTCGTGATGAATACCGAGCAGGAGATTCATCAGGCGTTTGCGGACTTTCAATCCGGTAAATTCGGCCAGATGCACATCTGACAGCTAGTGGTAATCCCCTGTGGGAGCGAGCAAGCCCGCTCCCACATTTCGTTTTGCGCTATACCCGATATCTCCAATTCATGCGATCTTCACGGCATTCACCCTGGAGTCGCCTGGATGCCCTCATTTATCGCTGATCACCCGATGTTGTGCGCCCTGGCGCTGATCTTTATCGACATTGCCGTGTGGCGCCTTATTTCCGTCAACCTCGCCAACTGGAAGCTCGCGGCGCGGTTGGCGATCTTTGCCGTGTACAGCGCCGTGCTGTTCAACGACGGCATGAACCCCATGCAAATGGCACCCTATGCGGACAACACCGCATTGCACCTGGCGGCCACTGCTTTGCAGATCGGCTGGTGGCTGTTCGCGGCGCGCACGCTGACGGTGTTGCTCGGTGCGGTGATGATGCAGCGCGTCGGGCACACCGGGCGCCTGTTGCAGGACCTGGTTGGCGCCGTGATCTTCCTGATCGCGATCATCGCCGCCATGGCCTATGTGCTCGACCTGCCGGTCAAGGGCGTGCTCGCTACTTCCGGCGCGGTGGCGATCATTGTCGGCCTGGCGCTGCAAAGCACGTTGAGCGATGTGTTTTCCGGGATTGTGCTCAACACCACCAAGCCGTATCAGATCGATGACTGGATCTCTATCGACGGCACCGAAGGCCGCGTGACCGATATTGACTGGCGCGCCACGCGTCTGCAAACCTCCCAGGGCAGCCTGGCGGTGATCCCCAACTCCCTGGCGGCCAAGGCCAAGATCATCAATTTCTCGCGCCCGGCGGACATGTTCGGCCTCTCGGTCAGCCTGCAAGTCAGCCCCCATGCGCGCCCGCAAACGGTGATCGAGGCGCTGGAGCGGGCGATGCAGGGGTGTCGGCCGCTGCTGGGCAAGCCGGCGCCGAGTGTGGCGTTCAAGACCTCGGCCAGTGTTGGCGTCGAGTATGAAATCAGCGGCTTTGTACCGGCCATGGCCCTCAAGCGGGAGGTGCGCAACCAGCTTTACGACCTGGCCTTCCGTCACCTGCAAGCGGCGGGCGTCGGCCTGCTGTCGGCCACTGAAAGCAGCGCGCCGCCGGCGATGTCCGCCGCACGCGCGCTGCTTGAGCGCTCGTCGATTTTCTCCACCTTGCGCCAGGAAGAGAAAGACACCTTCAGCCAGAACATGACCCTGCACACTTACCGTGCCGGCGAGATGATCCTGCCGGCCGGGGAGGTCAGTGATCATTTGTTTATCGTCGAATCCGGGGTGGTCTCAGTGATGCTGACCAAGGGCGGACACAAGTTCGAAGCCGGGCGCATGGGGCCGGCGGAGGTGATTGGCGAGGCGGGTATTCTGTCAGACCAGGCGGCGCTGGCGGATTTCTCAGCCAAGACCTTCTGCACCCTGTACCGCATCGAGAAGGAATACTTGAAGCCCTGCCTGGATGCGCGGCACGACATCAGCGAGGCCATGAAAACCTTGCTGGATTTCCGCCTGCACGCCGCGCAGGCCTTGACTCAGGACGCGCCGGTGGTACCCGTCAAGAAGGGTTTCCTGCAATGGTTGCGCAATCGCGGGTTGTAGCCGGTCAACGCGCCATGGCGATGCGATAGCGCTGGTCAAAGTCATTCGCCAATTGTTCCAGCGTTACATCCCCCAGCCGCGCCAGCAACAACGACTGAGCCTGGTCAAAGGCATCGGTCAGCGCTGCGTTCACCGCCTGTTCCACCAGGCATTGCGGGTGGTCGGTCGACAGGCCGATGGCAAATATCGACGGCGTGCCCAGGGCGTTGTGAATCTCCAGCAAGGTGATCTCACTCAGGGGCTTACCCAGGCTCCAGCCGCCCTGGTGACCTTTCTCCGAGCGTACATACCCTTTTTCCTTGAGCAGCCCGAGTGTGCGCCGCACCACAACCGGGTTGGTGCCGAGCATTTGCGCGATAGTCTCCGAGGTTGCGCGCTCTTCATGGCGACCCATGTGGATAAGTACGTGGAGCATACGCGACAGTCGGGTGTCATTTCTCATCAATAAACCTCAGGGTGATTCGGACCAAAGTATCGTTCGTAACCTAAAAAGTTGCGAGAGTCTTGACGCAGTATTTTCACGTAACATATGGTGTGTCGTGAAAGCATTCGGACAACCGAATGCATAAAGCAGGGATCACCATCATGATGTACGACGTCATTATCGTGGGCGGCAGCTATGCCGGTCTGTCAGCGGGCTTGCAACTGGCAAGGGCGCGACGCCAGGTGCTGGTGGTTGATGCGGGGCAACGGCGCAACCGTTTTGCGGCAACGTCTCACGGTTTCCTCGGCCAGGATGGCCAGGCTCCGGAGGCCATCGTTGCTCAAGGCCGCAGCCAATTGATGCAGTACCCGACGGTCACTTGGGTGCAAGACAGCGTGATTGAGGCGAGTGCAGAATCACAAGGGTTTGCCGTTCGCAGCGAATGCAACGGTACCTTTCACGCCAAACGCCTGATCCTGGCCACTGGGGTGGTGGACACGTTGCCCGCCATCGAAGGCCTCGAACAGCGGTGGGGCAAGCACGTTTTCCATTGCCCTTACTGCCACGGCTACGAGCTGGACAAAGGCCGCATCGGTGTGTTGGCAACTTCACCCCTGGCCATGCACCACGCACTGATGCTGCCGGACTGGGGCACCACCACGTTGTTCACCCAAGGCGTGTTCACCCCGGATGCCGAACAACAGGCGCAGTTGGATCGGCGTGGGGTCAGCGTGGAAAGCGGCGCGGTACGGCGCATCTTCGGCGAGCGAGCCGGCCTGCAGCTGGACGATGGCCGAGTGTTCAGCCTCGACGGCATCTTTACGATGTCTCGCACCCAAATCAGCCCTTTGGCCGCGCAACTTGGCTGTGAGTTTGACGACGGCCCCACCGGTGCTTACCTGCACACCAATGACATGCGCCAGACATCCATGCCTGGCGTGTTTGCCTGTGGCGATGCGTCCCTCGCCGCCGGATCCGTAGCGCTGGCCGTGGCGGAGGGCGTGCGCGCCGGAGTCGGCGCGCATTTTTCGTTGATCAACGGTTGAGGTACACCGGGCTGTCCGTGGACAACGAAGCCTTTACCGCCAGGTTCATGATCGGTGATCAACACTGCGCGCCGGCGGGTACAGCGTCTATTTGCTGTCAAGGAAGCCCAGTACGGCCGCATTGAACAACGCCGGGTCCTGCAGGAACGCAAAGTGGCTGGTGTTCGGCAGGATCAACAGGCCAGCACTTGGAATGGTCGCTGCCATGTACTCGGTGTGTTCGCGCTTGATTGCTTCGTCATGGTCGCCGTCGGCAATCAGGATCGGCGTCTTGATGCTCTGCAGTTGGGCGTCGGTCCAGTTCGGCTGGCTGGCCCACATATGGCTGATCTGCTCGACAAACGCGTCGTACTCTTTAGGCGTCGGCGACAGTTTGGCGTACTCCTTGCCAGCACGTTCGATAAAGGCGGCGAAGGTCGGATTTTTTTCCACGGCGTCCTTCACACCCGAGGTCTGGGTGTTGGCGGCGAAGGCGAATACTTTGCCGATACGGTCCGGGTGACGCAGGGCCAGGTCGATGCCGATGATGGCGCCGTCGCTCCAGCCGACGATATCGGCGCGGGGGATCTTCAGGTGGTCGAGCACGGCCACCACATCGTCGGCCATCAGGTCATAACCGTAAGGTTTGTCATCCCGCGAACTGCGCCCGTGGCCACGGCTGTCGATACTGATCACCGTGTGCTTGGCCGCCAGCGCCTTGACCTGGTTGCCCCAGTAATCGGAGTTGGACAAACCGCCATGCAGCAGCACCACGGGTGAGCCATGACCGGTGCGGGTGTAGTAGACCTTGATGCCGTTGACGGCAGCGTAGCCGGTTTTCGCGCCCGTCACGGCGGCGGGAGTCGGCGGCAGGGTTTCCCAGCGTTCAGCGGCTTGAGCCGCAGAAAAAGACAGCATCAGGCAGGCAACTGCCAACAGGCGACGTGACATAGCGGTTCCTTCTTTGCGATGAGTAGGGGCTGAACTCTAGCACCGGCTCCTGCACGACAAATACGCATTTTTGCCTATCAAAACCGGCCTTTCGAAAGAAAAAAATGCAGTTATATCAATGGAATAAAAGCATCTAAACGACCTTGTGGGCGATCAGGCCATTGGCACAATCGATCAGCGTGTTGCTGGTCAAGCGTGGTTTCCAGCGCAGCTGCAGGCGGGCTTTTTCCGTCGAGTGGCGAATCCGACGAGGGTCATTTTGTTCAATACCGCGATCTGACTCGCCGTTTACCGTGGCCACACCATCACGGTATCGAACAAAAAGGAGTTGCAATGAGCTTGATTATTTCCATGGCTGCCTTCGCCCTGGCCACGTCCATCACGCCGGGTCCGGTGAATGTGGTGGCGCTGAGTTCGGGGGCTCGCTTCGGTTTTGTCGCCAGCCAGAAGCATGTGTTCGGTGCTGCCGTCGGCTTCACGCTGTTGCTGGTGTTGATTGGGCTGGGCTTGCATGAGGTGCTGGTGCGCTGGCCGATTTTGACCCAGTTGATCCAGTGGGGCGGGGTGGCCTTCCTGCTGTACATGGCCTGGAAACTGGCCGCGGACGATGGCCGGCTGGATGCCGAGGGCGCCGCAACGGCGCCGTCGATGGTCTATGGGGCGATCATGCAATGGCTCAACCCCAAGGCGTGGCTGGCCTGCGTGGCCGGGATGGGCTTGTTTGTGGCGGATGGCGATGCCGCACAGGTCTGGCTGTTTGCGGCGCTCTATCTGGTGATCTGCTACCTGTCGGTGGCGTGCTGGGCCTACGCTGGTACATTCCTGCGCCGCTACCTCGGCAACCCTCAGGGCGTTCGCGTGTTCAACCGCTCAATGGCCGCGTTGCTGGTGGCCAGTGTGGGTTATTTATTGATGGCTTGAGCCGGTCGCGGTACTGCCCCGGTGTGGCAGCAAAATGCTGCTTGAAGGTGCGCTGGAAGTGCGCCTGGTCGGCAAAGCCTGCGGCCAGCGCGACATCGGCGATCAGTTCCCCCTGGCGCAATTGCGCGCGGGCAAACTGGATACGCTGGTTGACCAGGAATGCATGGGGCGTCAGGCCGTAATACTGCTTGAACGCACGGATCAGGTAGGACGGTGAAAGCTCGGCTGCTACACAGATATCTTCCAGTTTGAGGGCGTCGGTGCAGTGTTCGCGGATGTAGTCGGCGGCGCGTTCCAGCTTGTGGTTGACCTCACGCACCGGCGTGCCGGAGGGGTTGAGGCGCTGTTGAACTTCAGTGAAGTAACTCACCAGCGCGCTCTGTTTTTGCAGGTGTTCGGCCTGTTCATCCGCCAGTATCCCGTACAACTCCAACAGGCCATCGTAGAGCACCGTGTCCCGGGTGTAGGGCGTGTTGAATGGGCGGTAACCCTGGTCCGTGCCGAACCCCAACTGGTGCTGCAAGTCGGTCAGCCAGGGCGTGTCGATGTACAGCATCTGGTAGGACCACGGCTCATTGGCGATGGGGTTGCAGGCGTGTACGTCGCCAGGGTTCATCAACACCACCGTGCCGGCGCTGATCTCAAACGTTTCGGCGCCGTAGTGGTAATAGCTGCGTCCGGTGGTGACTACTCCGATGGAGAAATGCTCATGCGCGTGACGGCTATAGGTCACCTTGCGCCCATCGGCGATGGTGCGCGCTTCAACGAAGGGCAGGCGCTCGTCGCGCCAGAAGCGGGGCGAATCCAAAGGGTGAGTGATGGCGTTCGGCAACATGAAGAGGGTTCCATCCTGAGCGACGTCGAGCGGCGATCATTACACAGCCCGGCGCCCCATCGCCATGCTTGTCAGACCAGCAACGCCGCGCGGTCGCCATTGGGCACCAGGCGATTGATATACGCTGTCCACGGGTCGTACCCGCCAGCCGCCTGTTTAAGCGTGAGCGGGTTGGCCGCACGCTCGCGCAGCGCCGCACTGCCCAGCAGCAGTTGGCGCTGGACGATCAGCGTCGCCAAAGCGCTGGAGCGTGCGGAGTTGAATGTCTGCGGCGCGCGGGGCCTGCGCTCATCCGGGTTGCGCCATTGGGGCATGGGCAGGGTGAGGTCGAGTTTGCGGATGATCACTTCGGGTTGCAGCGACGGGAGCGCAGATTTATCGGGCGCACGGCCTTCTGCATAGGCGGGCCAGTTGAATCGCTTCCACGCATGGGGCCTGGGCGTGTTGCCCTCGGCAGTCGCCTGGATGACGTGGGCGTATTCAAGGTCGCGTCGCGGCAGGATGACATGGTGCAGGGGGAAAAATTCATAGAAATACCGGTCGCTGAAGTACTGGACATAAACCAGTGTTGCAAACCGGCCATGAGTGGCTGCCTTGCTGAGGCTGAAGCACTCAACCTGTCCATACTCCAGTGCTTCGCGTCTTGGCAGTGACAAATGTGACAGCCAGTGAGTGACGGTCTCCACATACGCCACCTGCAATTGATCCAGCCTACGGGTGAAGGCGTTGCCAAATCGGGCGTTGATGTTGTTCAGTTGGTGGAAGTTCTTCGCCACTTCCGGGTAGTCGAGGCTGTCTTCGGACGTGCGCCAACGCTTGGCCTGAGCTTTCAGCTCACCTGCCATGTGCAGTTCAACCAGGGTGTACTGCTTTGTATCCGGCGGCGATTCCAGGATGGGTGCTTGCAGCTCTGTCTGTTGCGGGTAGACCCGTTGCAGGTCTTGAAGCGCTGTCTCGTGAAGCGAAGTGAACGCTGAAGAGAAGGTCTCCAGCGCATTTTTCAGGCGCTCGCGTTGTTTGTTGAGCGCCTTTATGGCTTCGTTGGTCTCAATGGCGGTGTAAGTCTCGCCCTTTGCCAACACGCCGTTGGCGACCGCCCAATCAACAATCGGCGCGGTTACATTGTTATGGTTGAGAAATCGTGTCCATCTGGCTGACGCCGGCATGTGGGCGAGGGTCATTAAGTCGTCGTAGCTCAGTTGACGCGACGAGCCCGACAATTCCTGCTCGGTGTACATGACGTAGTGTTTGAACAGCACCCAGGCTTGGGAGGTCATGAAGGGCAATGCTTCTGGAATATTTCGAATCAGGAACTCCGGCGATTTGTTGGACAGCAGCACGTGTGCGGCCAGGGCTGCTGTTGGGCGTGAAAGCGCCGTCAGGCTGGCTTCGATGATTTCGCGGACGAACGCAAGGGACTCCCCCCATAGGTAGCTGTCCGTCAGGTCGAACACGTTGATCGAACCCTGGGGTGCATTCAATGCAGGGTCCAGGCTCAGTATCAGCGCGGCCAGCACCAATGCCTTACGGCTGGCACGGGTGGTGGTTTCACCGGCGTCGCGCCCATGCCAATCGACCTGGTTTGACAACTCTTCGCCGAGCGCCAGGGCGCGGGTGGAATGCAGTAGGTGAGACAGCAAAAAGTCTGCTTCGGCGCGCACGTCGTGCACAGGCCTGTCTTTCAGGATCGGTTCGCTAAGGTAGGTAAACAGGTGGGAGTACGTCTGCGGAAGGGTGCGCCGACTGATATCGAGGATCAGCTGGTTTTGGGGCCGCGACAAGGTCCAGCGTGAAGGTTGCGCCAGGGTCAGTGCTCCCCAGTACTGGCTGGACTGAGGTTTGATGGTCAAAGGGATTGCCAGCAGGCGAGCGGTCTTAAGTGCTTCACCCGCGTTGCTGGGGGCTTCGACGTCACAGAGCGCGAGCGCCTGCTTGAGGGAGACCTCGCCATTACTGCGCAATTCGCCTCCGTTGTTTCGGACGGCAATCAGCAGCGGCGGTAGCAGCGCTCGCAGGCGCTCATTCTCCAGTACTTCAGCACTGAGTTGCTTCCACTGCCCGTCCAGCCCCCGGGCGCCCATATGCGCAACGGTGAGTAACACATGGCTGCCCGGGTCAATGCCTTTAGCATCGCGCAGGGCGATGAAATCCGAGTGCTCTGTCAGCTTCACCAGCAATTGACGGGCCTTTTCCAGCCCAGGCCCGAAGACATCCGGGTCCATGTCGACGATCCGGTTGAGCTCGATTCTATCCGCCGCTTGTTTACCTAAAGCGGTTTGTTGCAGCGCGACCTGCATGTGGTAACGATCATTTAGCAGGCCCAGGTAGTAGCGATGGGCATAGACCGCAGAGAAGGAGCGTGCCCATTCACTGATGTAGGGCACGACAGGTGGCGACCATTGGCGTAACAACGCCAGCAGTTGCGTCAAATCGCCTCCGCTGGCAGGGCGTTCGATACCGTAGACGGACAACAAGGAGGCCACGCTGAATGTCTCATCCTGGTACACATTGCTCTGGAGTGTGGCGGCCAGTCGCTCCAACTCTTGCCACCGAGGTGTATCCGAGGGCGGAATATAACGAGTGTTGTTCTGACGGCTGGGCGGGAGGATGCACAGCGCGCGCATTTCGTAATCGTAATAGTAGCTGGCGGTTTTTTCGGCATCCCTGTCGAGGCCCAGTTTCCCGATAAGCGCACCCAGCAGTCGGGTCGCGTATTTCATGGTATGGGCCAGCAGCGAGTCAGAGCGCAAGGCGATGTGTTTGCGGTACACCTGGAGCCAATCAAAATCTTGGTCGCCGTTGCGGGTTTCCTCCAGTACGCGAATCAACTGCTGGTAGTCCAATTGCTGGTTCTTCAGCTCGCTATGAATAACCGACTTGCTGTGGCCGCTGTCATCAATGCCAGGAAAACCGTTGAGCGCGTGTAGCTCATCGACAATCACCTGCACCTGCAAGCTGTTGTCGGGCAGCGGGTAGCCATGGAAGGCAAGGGCCAGTTTCAAGGGCAATGTGCGGTCCTCGATCTCGAAACGGTTGCCCAGATAGGGCATGCCAACGTTGCCGGTGTCGATGACTTGGGTGATCGCCAGGATCGGGTACGCCACTTCCCGCCATCCCGAGTCATCAGCCAGTGTGAAGGTGTGCAACGGCGCGTGGTGGGGCGCCTGTTTCCTCGCTTTTAAACGGGTGCCTTGCAGAAACAACGTTGGCAGGTCCAGGTCAAGAGCATCTGCCCAATCCAGAAAGGCCGGTTGATTGATCGCTTTCCAGTACACGGCCAGCCAACTGCTGAGTAGTGAGTCTTCGGGAATGGTGACGCGCAGCTCATGCAGCGAGCGCGGCGGGGTTGGGCCTAATGCCACTGACAGTGTGTTGATCAGGTTGGCGGCCAGGGTCTGGCTGGCCTTGAGTCCCATGCTTTGCGCCTGGCTCAGATAGTCGGGTGAAGGGGAGAGGTTTTCAACGGGTTGGGTGAAATGACGCAGATGCTCCATGGCGATGAGGCTCGCTGAGTAAAGGGAGCTTACATCGTCCAATGCCCTGGCGTTGGACGACAGGGGGCGCTTCCTCTCGGGCGGTGGCTTAAATCAGCCGCTTGAGTAGGCGGTTAGATATCCCTTCGTTGCCGAAACCAACGGCCACCTTGTCGGTTTCGCCCAAATCAAGTGGCGTGCTGAACACGCGGTGATCTCAGCGCCCGATGTTGCTGAACTGCAACGCCTGTACCTCCAAGAGCGCTTCACTGGCCTGGGCATCGGCTATCGACTGTTGACGGCGGCCGAGGAGCGGGCGGCGCAAGGGGGCGCTTCATTGTTGTGGGCGACCGTGTGGGTGGGGAATGAACGGACCCTGGGAGTTTATCCAAAACGTGGCTACGTGTTACTCGGTTCGCCGACGTATAGCTTCCAGGGCGAAACCCATCAGAACCGCTTGTTTGGCAAAGCGCTGTCTCTCACAACTGCATAGGCAGAAATACCCGGCTGCTACCCTCAGGTTTGCAGGGCACTTCACCGAACGAGAATACGCTCGGCATCGGGGGTTGGTTGGTCGCTGATTTCAACATGCGCTGCGTTCATCTCTAGAGCGCCATGACCATTTCATGCCACGCCATGCCACCGTGATCCGACGGCGAAGGTCGCACATAGTCATAGCCCATGCGCTCGTACAACGGCACGTGATGTTTTTTGCACATCAAGTGAATCGCCTGCTTGCCCATGGTGCGCATGCGCTGCACAAACTCTGTCATCAACGCCTTGGAATAGCCCTTACCCTGATGCGCCGGGTCGACCACCACCGACATGATCACCACATTCGGCGCCTCGGCCGAATGGCCCACCAACTCCTTGAACGCCTCGTCCGACATCACCACGTCATAAGCGCAACCGCAGTTGATGAAACCCACGGTTTGGCCCTCGGCCTCCAGAATCAAAAAGCCTTGCGGGTACTGCGCAATGCGCGTGGCGATCTTTTCCAGGGTCGCGGCTTCGTCGCCTTCGTAGGCGCTGATCTCGATGTCAAAGCAACGGGCGGCGTCGGCGGCTACGGCGTTGCGGAAGGTGAGGGCGGGCATGGACGTTTCCTGAGGCGTTGAGCGAGAGGCCACATGATAGACAAACATCGACCCCAGCAACACAAAACCCCCTGTAGAGCACTCCCTAAAGACCTGAATGGGCTTGTTGTGGTGAGTGAGCTTGTTGTGGTGAGCGGGGCAAGCCCGCTCACCACAACAAGCCGGTTTGCCATAAAAAAGCATCTGACGAGCTATCCAAAAATTAGAAAACCCGCCAAGGCGGGGTTTCTGATTGCTCAAGTTGCAGGCGGCGAATGTATCAAACCCCACCCACCAGCTTCCCCCCCTTCATCCGACGCTTATACGCACTGTCCCGGCTCGCCAACCAGAAATACAACGGCGACGTCACCACCAACCCCACCACCCAGGACAAGTCCGCCCCGTTGATGTGTTCCGAAATCGGCCCCACATACAGCGGCGTATTCATAAATGGAATCTGCACCACAATGCCGACCGCATACGCCAACAGCGCCTGTGGGTTGTACCGCCCGTAAATCCCGCCATCCACGCGGAAGATCGAGGCAATGTCGTATTTGCCCTTATGGATCGCGTAGAAGTCGATCAGGTTGATCGCCGTCCACGGCACCAGTACCACCAGTAGCACCAGCACCATGTCGACGAAGTGGCCGATGAAGTCCTTGGAGGCAAACACCGCGGCAATCGCACAGGCCGCCAGCACCAGGATCGAGATCACCGCGCGGCTTTTGGCCGTTGGAATCCAGCGGTAGGCAAAGGTCTGCACCAGGGTGATGATCGACAGTACGGCACCGTACAGGTTGAGGGCGTTGTGGCTGATCACGCTGAGCAGGAACAGCACCAGCATCAATGGGCCGATCGCGCCGGTGGCGAGTTTGACCGCGTCCATGGTGTCCATGCCGACTGGCGTGGCGAGGACGGCGACGGCGCCGAAGATGAACGACAGGCTGGAGCCCAGGGCCGAGCCGAGGTAGGTGGTCCAGAAGGTGGATGCGACCGGCACGTCTGCCGGCAGGTAGCGGGAGTAGTCGGACACATAAGGGGCGAATGCGATTTGCCACAGCGCCGCCAGGGACACGGTTGCCAGCCAACCGGAGATGTTGAATTCACCGCGGGTCAGGAAGTCGGTGGTTTGCACGTGAGTAAAAATATAGCCAAACCCCAGCACGATCCCGGCGCCCAACACCCAAGTGCCGATGCGGTTGAGCACGTGGATGAAGCGGTAGCCGATGATGCCGATGATCCCGGAACCAATGGCGCCGATCACGATGCCCACCGGCACGGGCACCGCGTCGACTACGCCGTGCAGGGATTTACCCGCAAGTACGATGTTGGAGGCGAAGAAACCGATGTACATCACGCCGGCGATCACCACCACCAGCAAGGCGCCGAGGGAGCCGAACTGGGCGCGGCTCTGGATCATTTGCGGGATGCCCATTTGCGGGCCCTGGGCTGAGTGCAGCGCCATCAGCACGCCGCCGACCAGGTGGCCGACGAGAATGGCGACGATGCCCCAGAGGAGGTTGAGGTGGAACAGTTGCACACCCAGCGCACCCGTGACGATCGGCAGCGGCGCAATGTTGCCGCCGAACCACAAGGTGAACAGGTCTCTTACCTTTCCATGGCGATCTTCCGGAGGCACGTATCCAATCGTGTGTTTTTCGATAAGCGGGGCGGAGGATGTTGCAGTGGTGACCATGACGAACTCCAAGGCAAGGTGAGTACGTTGACGTACTTCGCTGTGCGCCACGTGCGCGGCGCTTTGTTGTTGGAGTGATGATCTGCAATGGGCGCAGGGAGGTAAATTAGTAAGTTTGTTGCTATAGACCTTAAAAAATATAGCTCGCAGCCGTGCCGCGCTCCGGTATGTTGCCTACACCTGTTTAGCGGGCGAAGTCCCACGTTTCTGGAGGTCCCGATGGCTGCGTACAACCTGCGCCAACTCAGATATTTCGTCACCACGGCCGAATGCGGCAGCGTCGCCGAGGCCTCGCGCAAGCTGTACATCGCGCAGCCGTCGGTGTCCACGGCGATCAAGCAGTTGGAAGACAGCTTTGGCGTGCAGCTGTTTATCCGTCATCACGCCCAGGGGGTGTCGCTGACGCCCAGCGGCGCACGCTTCTATCGCAAGGCCCTGGAACTGCTGCGCGTAGCCCATGAGTTCGAGCAGAACGCCCTCGCGGACAATGACGTGGTGGCGGGGCAAATCGATATCGGCTGCTTTGAAACCGTGGCGCCGCTTTACCTGCCCCGCTTGATCGCCGGCTTCAAGGCGCGTTGGCCGGGGGTGGAGATCCGCATTCGTGATGGCGAGCAGCAGGAACTGGTGCAGGCGTTGACGGCGGGCAGTATCGACGTGGCGATGCTGTTCGAACATGACCTGGGCACGACCATCGAAACCACGCCATTGATGCCGCCGCAGCAGCCCTATGCGCTGTTGCCGGCGGATCATCGTTTCGCGCAGCAGGCCAAGGTCTCACTGGCGGACCTGGTGCTGGAGCCGATGATCTTGCTGGATGTGCTGCCGAGTCGCACCTACTTCGTGAGCATCTTTGAAGAGCGCGGGCTGACGCCGAATATCGTGTTCAGCTCGCCGTCCATCGAGATGGTGCGGGGGATGGTGGGGCGGGGGTTCGGGTTTTCCATCCTGGTGACCAAGCCGTTTACCGAATACACCTACGATGGGCAGAAAGTGGTGTGTGTGCCGTTGGCAGAAACGGTGACCGGTTCAGGCTTGTCGGCAGTCTGGCTTCGCCGCGCGCCGTTGACCAAGCCGGTGCAACTGTTTGTCGATTACTGCCGCGAAGAACTCGCCCGACTCCTCGCCTAGGGCTCCGGCCGTAGGAACCGAGCTTTTGTAGTGAGCGAGCTTGCCTCGCGCGGGGCAAGCCCGCTCACCACAAAAACAAGGCCACAGGGATTTGCATGAAGTGTTCAGGCGCGAATCGAGTCCAGCATCCGCCCCAGCATAGCGTCACACCCCGCCAGTTGCTCCAGGCTGACAAACTCATCCGGCTTATGCCCCTGGTCCATGCTCCCCGGCCCGCACACCACCGTGGGAATGCCCACGGCGTCAAACAACCCACCCTCGGTACCAAACGCTACCGTACCGAACGCCCGCGAGCCGGAAAACGCCGCGATCAACTCCGCCGCCTGGCTGCGCTCATCGGTGACCAAGCCTGGGTAGGCCGACAACTCAGTAAAGTGAATCGCACTCTGCGCACTCACCGCCTGCATGCGCGGCAACACCTGCTGCTCGGCGTAGGCCTTCAGTTCTTCAGCCACTTCGGCGGGGTCCTGCGACGGCAACGCACGCACTTCAAAATCGAACCGGCAATCCGCCGGGACGATATTCAGGGCCTTGCCACCGCTGATCACACCGGTTTGCACCGTGCTGAACGGCGGATCAAACCGCGCATCCTGGGTCTCCCGCAGCCGCTGGCCAATCCGTCCCAGCTCACCAATCAGCTCGGCAGCATGCTCAATCGCATTCACGCCATACGGTGCATAGGCCGAATGGCATGCCTCGCCGTGCACGTCGCAGCGCATCGCCAACTTGCCCTTGTGGCCGAGCACCGGCTTGAGTTCGGTCGGTTCGCCGATGATGCACAGCATGGGTTTCACTGGCCGTTCTTCAAGCACCTTGAGTAACGAACGCACGCCCAGGCAACCGACTTCTTCGTCATAGGACAGTGCGATGTGCACCGGCATCCGCAACGGCGCCGCGACCAACGCCGGCACCAGTGCCAACACGCAGGCGATATAACCCTTCATGTCGGCGGTGCCGCGGCCGAACAGCTTGCCGTCGCGTTCGGTCAGCTCGAACGGCGGTACGGTCCAGGGCTGGCCGTCCACCGGTACCACATCGGTGTGCCCCGACAGCACGATCCCCGGCAACTCAACCGGACCCACGCTGGCATACAAATTGGCCTTGCTGTGATCTTCGTTGTAGACCAACTCGCTGGATACCCCGAAACCGGCCAGGTAATCGCGTACAAACTCGATCAGTTGCAGGTTGGATTCGCGGCTGGTGGTGTCAAACCCCACCAGCGCCTGCAGCAGTTCGCGGCTGGCGCTCATCGGTCGTCTCCGGCCACGCCGTAGCCAGGGGAGCGGTCCGGGGCAAGGGCGCGGTCGATGTAGTCCTGCACTTGCGGGCGATAGGCCTCCCAGAGCTTTTGCAATTCAAGGATCGGTTGTTCATCGGCCCAATCCACGCGCAGGTTGATGATGGGCCAGGTCAGTTCGCCCACCACCACCAGCGCGGCGGAGTGCACCGGGCCGGCTTCGCCACCGGCGGCGATGGCGGCATGCATCGCCGCTAGCAACCGGTCCGCCAACTGGCCTTCACCTTGCTCGAAGGCCGTGATCATCGCCTCGATCACCGTGCGGTCGGCGAGCATGTTGCCCGCCGCCACACATTGTTCGCCCGACACGGCGTTGTGGGTGCCGAGGGTTTCGCTGCCGCTGAAATGCACGCTGCGGCCCAGGTGATCAATCGCCGTCAGTTGCCGGTACTGGCTGTAACCGTTGCGCGTCAGCGCCTTGTCGACCGCATCGGCGGGTGTGAGGCCTTGCTCCAACAGGTCCAGCACGTCCGGGCCCAGGGCCGGGAGGGTGATGTTCTGGGTCGACACCGCGCCCACGCCGGGCCGCAGCCACGGGCAACGGGCACCTACGGCAATGCTCGATGAGCTGATGGCAATGCCCAACTGGCCGGTTTCGGCACAACGGCCGACGATTGAAAAGGTCATGTGCGGCTCCTTACTCTGGAATAACGGCGATCACATCGATTTCCATCAACCACTGCGGCTGACCGAGCGCCGATACGACCAGCCCGGTGGAAATCGGGAACACGCCCTTGAGCCATTTGCCGACTTCCTGATACACCGGCTCGCGGTAGCGCGGGTCGATCAGGTAGGTGGTGGTCTTGACGATATGCGACAGGTCGGAACCGGCCTCTTCCAGCAGTTGCTTGACGTTTTTCATCGCTTGCTCAGCCTGGGCGCGCGGGTCGCCAAGGCCGATCAGGTTACCTTCGAAATCCGTGCCCACCTGGCCGCGCACGTACACGGTATTGCCGGCACGTACGGCCTGGCACAGGTCGTTGTCCAGGCTCTGGTTAGGGTAGGTTTCCTTGGTGTTGAACATGCGGATGCGAGTGTGAGTAGGCATCAAAAACTCCGGCAATAAAGGGATCAGGCGCTGACAGGGGAGGGACGAACCACCGGGGCGGCTTCGCGGTATTCAAGGTATTGACGCTGTATGGCGATGTGGTCGGCCACATACTTGGCGTCATGCCAGACGCCCCAGATAAACGATGAACCCCGACGCGATTGCCATGGCAAGCCGAGGAAGTAGATCCCGGCTTCGCTGGACACGCCGCGCTGGTGCTGGGGCTTGCCGGCTTCGTCGAAGGCGGCGACCTTCAACCAGCTGTAGTCCACGGCAAACCCGGTGGCCCAGATGATTGAGGTGACACCGGCCTGGGCCAGGTCCAGTTCCAGGATCGGGTGCTTGATGCAGTCGGCGTCAGGGAATACGCGACGCGCTTCGGGCTCCAGCGGCAGATCGACGCCGTTACGCTCGATATAGGCGTCGGCTGCGTCCAACAGGGCCAGGTAGTTTTCATCGCCGCGTGCCAGGTTTTCCACCAGGTTCGGCTGGAAGCTGGCGACACTGCCGTTGAAGGCTTGCGTGAGGCCGACCAGGGTCATGCCTTGCTGGGCCAGCTCACGGAAGTCGATGGTCTTGCCGCCGTGTGCGCCGCTGACCGCGATGGTCACGTGCTCACGGCCGGGTTTCATGGCCGCCTGGTCCCACTCGCCCAGCACCCCCAGCCACCAGCAGAAGTCGCGATTGCGATAGGCGCGGGGCGGGCGGTCGTGGGCACCGACCGAGAGATACACCTGGCGTCCGGAGCGCTGCAATTCATCGGCGATCTGCACGCCGGAGGAACCCGCGCCCACCACCAGCACCGCACCGGCCGGCAATTGCGCGGGGTTGCGGTAGTCGGCGGAGTGGATCTGGTGCAGCGCGCTGTCTTTCGGCGCGATGGCCGGAATCACTGGTTTTTGGAACGGCCCGGTGGCGGCGACCACACGGTTGGCCTCGATCACGCCTTCGCTGGTGTGCACGGTAAAGCCTGGGCGGCCGACATTACGCACCACGGACAGCACATCCACGCCGGTACGGATCGGCGCATTGAACTTGCGGGCATAGGCTTCAAAGTAATCCGCCACATGCTCTTTCGGCGCAAATCCATCCGGAGCGACCGTGTCGAATTCCAGCCCCGGAAAGCGGTCATGCCAGGCCGGCCCATTGGCCACCAGCGAATCCCAACGCCCGGTGCGCCAGCGCTCGGCGATACGGCTGCGCTCCAGCACCAAGTGGGGCACCCCTTGCTTGCTCAGATGCTCGCTCATGGCCACGCCAGCTTGGCCGGCGCCTACCACCAGCGTGTCTGTTTTTGTTATTGCTTGAGTCATGTCTCTGTCCTTGCGTAATGCAGTTGGATTCAGCGTTGGCATGACTTCAAGGCTAGGGGGAGGGGGGTTATAAATAAAATATTATTAAGCTGGGAAGTGAGCATAAATATCGGATGCAGGGCTGACCAAGCGACTGGCAAGCAGCGTCTTTGGTGAACCCGCTTACCACTAAAACTCCCCGGAATACTTCACCGCTGCCGCCGCCCGCGACGGCACATCCAGCGTGCGCAACAACGACGACACATGGATGCGCACGGTAAACGGCGAGATATCCAGGGCCTTGGCGATTTCCTTGTTGGTCTTGCCTTGGGCGATCAGGCGCAGCACGTCCTGCTGGCGGGCGGTGAGGGTGTGGGTGTCCAGCGGCAGCAGGCCGGAGGGGGCGAACTTGACCAGCACTTCGCCTTCGCGGATGGCCAGCAGGGCCTGGCCGATCTCATCGGGGGCGATGTTCTTGCCAATGAAGCCATCTGCGCCCAGGGCCATGACCTGATCGATCAATGCCGGGTCATCCACCATCGACACCACGATCAACGTGGTGCGCCGCAGTTGCTGGCGCAGGTCGACCAATTGGCTCATGCAGGTCAGGCCGGGGAAGCGCAGGTCGAGGATCAGGGTATCGACCTCGCCGCCTTCTCGGATCAGCGCGAGCACCGTTTCCAGGTCGCCAGCTTCCTGCATCAAAGCGTCCGGCAGTATGCGCTGTACGGTGCGCAACATGGCCTCGCGAAACATCGGGTGATCGTCGGCGATGATGATGCGACCGGTCATAGGAGTGCTCCTTCCTGGGGCAAGGCTGTGCAGTTGCATGCTACCTTACCACCGCGCCCTGGGCCTGCCTGGGGGGTGTGAAGGAATTGATGACTGCCGCACAAGGACGTAACCCCATGAGTCTTGAGACCAACTCCGAACTCGATCAAGCCAACCTGCGCATTGTGGTGGCCAGCATTGCCATTGTGTATATCGGCGCGCTGGGCTTCCTGCCCGGACAGTCGGTGGACACCTACCTGCCGGTGATCCTGTATATCTTCCTGTTCCTGCTGGCCTCCATAGTCTTGCGCCAGGTGATTGTGCGCTGGCCCGGGCATTATCCGGCGCGGCGGATCTTCGGCATGCTTCACGACTACACCGGCACCTCGTTCGGTATGGTGGTCGGCGGCGAGGCGGCCTTGCCATTGTATGCGGTGATGGTGTGGGTCAACCTCGGTAATGGCATGCGCTACGGCTCGCGATACCTGGCGATTGCCACGGCGTTGGCGTTGCTGGCGCTGCTGATCGTGTATCGCCTCACGCCGGTGTGGCAGGCGCAACCTTTCATGGTGCTGATGCTGATGATCACCAGCACGGTGATCCCGGTGTACGCGCATATCCTGCTGGAGCGCACGCGCAAGGCATCTGAGCAGGCCATCGCCGCCAACCTGGAAAAATCCCGTTTCCTCGCCCAGGCCAGCCATGATTTGCGCCAACCCATCCACTCCATCGGCCTGTTCACCGCGTGCCTGCGCGAAGCCCGGCTGGGCGATGAAGAGCGGCGCCTGGTGGATAACATCGACCGTTCGCTGCTGAACGTGTCGCAATTGTTCCGCTCGATTCTCGACCTCTACACCCTCGACAACGGCCGCCTGCTGCCTAAATACCAGGCGGTACACCTGGGCGAGTTCCTTGCCGACCTGGTGCGCCAGAACGCCGAGGCCGCGCGCTGGGCGGGGGTGGAATTGCGCCTGCGGCCGTGCGCGCACTGGGTGCTGGTCGACCCGGCGCTGTTGGCGACCATGGTGCAGAACGTGCTGTCCAATTGTTTCAAATATGGCGCGCATCGTCCGGTGCTGATCGGCGTGCGCATTCGCGACGGCGGCTTGGCGGTGGAGATTCATGACCGGGGGCGAGGGATTGCCGAGGAGCATCTGTCAAAGGTCTTCGAGGAGTTTTATCGGGTACGCCACCTGCGTGACAAAGACGTCGAAGGCGTGGGCCTCGGGCTGTCCATCGTCAAGCGTTTGGGGCAGTTGATGGGGGTTCAAGTGAGCCTGCGTTCACGAGTGGGTCATGGCACTTCCGTAAGCCTGTATGGCCTCACCCTGGCCACCGCGCCGCGAGCAACGGCTCCGCGTGATGACACGCGCCAAGCCGGGTTGCTCACCGGGTTGAAGGTGTGCCTGGTGGAAGATGACCACAACGTGTTGCTCGCCACCCAGGCGCTGCTGGAGCGCTGGGGATGCGAGGTGCAGGCGGCGTCCTCGGGGCGTGATCTGGTGAGTGATTGCGACATCATCGTCGCCGACTACGATCTGGGTAACCACGCCACCGGTATCGAATGCATTGATGCCCTGCGCGAACAACGTGGCTGGGCGGTCCCGGCGCTGATCCTCACCGGGCACGATGTGGAGAAAATCCAGGCCGCGTTGCACGACCGTCAGATCGCCATTCTCTCCAAGCCTGTGCGCCCCGCTGAACTGCGCGGTGTTCTGCGGGACCTGAGCCAGGAGGCGGTTACTGGGTGAAGCCCTGAAGGGGGTTGCCGCGTGCACCTTTGGGCTGGCAGTAGGCGGCAGGCTTCATCAGCCCAAAGCTCGCCACCGCGAACGCTCCGCCGCTGGCACCGCTGGGCACTGAGCAGTTGTACTCGCCGGATGCTGCGCTGGCGACGTAGTAGGTGGTCATCGAGTCGCTGCGCACATTGGAGATACGCTTGACCGGCTCACCCAGGTTGGTTTCCGACAGCGTCTTGAGGTGGTCTTCGGTAGGCTTGATGTTGCTGCAGCCGGCCACGCCGATGATCAGGGCACCCAACAGGGTAAGGCGGGTAACAGAGGATTGCAGTTTCATGGTGCTTCTTCCTTGGGGTTGTTATGGTTTTTCCAGCGCACAACGCGCCCACGCGCAAGAGATGCACGGTGCCGAAGGAGCGCTGGAAGTGTCGGGGAATATAGCGCCGCAGGGGGGAGGGGTCGATTAGCACAAGTGTGCTAATGGCACGATGATTTCATGGAAGGAGCGTGAAATGCTGGAGATAAAACGGGCTACCCCAGAACACGCCCAGGTGGCGTTCGACATCCGCTTGCAGGCCATTCGCGGCCAATGCATCGGCGCGTACACGCGCGAGCAAATGCTGCTGTGGACGCGGGGTAAGGCCGAAGATGGTTACAGCGCGCTGATGGATAAACCGTTTTACCTGGGGTGGGTGGAGGGTCAGGCGGTCGTCACTGGAATGCTTGATCCGGACAACAATGAAGTCGGCGCGCTGTTCGTCCTGCCGGATCACACCGGATGCGGCTATGGCAAGGCGATGCTGGATTTTCTAGAGGACCAGGCGCATAAGCGGGGCATCCTCACATTGGTGCTGGATTCGACGCTGAATGCAGTGGATTTCTACCGCGCGCACGGGTATGCGGGAGATGAGCAGGCGGTCTATCACTCACCATCAGGGTTGCAGTTGGCCTGTATCCCGATGACTAAACACCTTACGACCTGATGCCCAACCCCTGTAGGAGCCGGCTTGCCGGCGAAAAAATCACGGACGCCGCACTCATCCAGAACACCAGTGTCATCGTTGCCGATTTTCGCTGGAAAGCCAGCGCCTACAGTGGAACTGTTTCAATCATCAAAACGTGCCTGTAGGCGTTCGATGACCTGCGCCACCGAGGCTCCGTGGATTACCGGTGGTGTGAGGCTCTCGCCAAACTCACGCCACACAAACAGCGTTAACTCCGCGCCATCGGTCAACGTTTGCGTCGGGGGCTGCGAGCCAAAATCCTGCAGCAAGCGATACCGATCATCCCGCCAGAATGCTTCCTCCACCCAGTCGTACACCGGTATGAAATGAAAATGCAGCGGGAATCCCGGCATGTGTCCATAGCGGCTGATGTACAGCCATTTCGGCTTGAGCTGCGCTTCTACCACTCGCTGGGTTTTCGCCAGCAGCCCACCCAACTCGGCCAGCGCTGCTTCCGGCATGTCGGCCAGGGAATGGATCGGTGTCTTGGCGCCCAACATCAGGTAGCCGGGCAACGCCGAGGCCAGGTGGTGGTTGAGCAGCCAGTGTTCGGTTTCGTGAAGGATGTACGCGGGGTCGATGTGCATAAGCGAATCCAGGGGAGCGGTGCGAGCAGGATACCTGTATCCCAGAAAAGCGTTTGATCTGTGCCTATCGCCCGTTGCTCCAGATGATTAGCCTCAAGCCTCGCTAAATAACCATCGAGCCCACCATGGAACTCACTGCCGTCCCTTTTGGCACCACCGACTGGTCTACTGTCGAACCTGCCATTCACCCAGGCATTACCGGCAATGCGTTATGGCGCACCTGCCACTTCGGCACAACCCGCGTGCGCATGGTCGAATATACCCCCGGCTACCTTGCGGATCACTGGTGCTGGAGAGGGCACATTCTGTTGTGCCTTGAAGGCGAGTTGCACACCGAATTGGAAGACGGCCGTCAGTTCACCCTGACGGCCGGAATGAGTTACCAGGTGGGCAATGACATGGAAGGCCATCGCTCATCGACGACTAGTGGGGCGAAGCTGTTTATTGTGGATTGAGGCGCACGATCAACTTGCCGAAATTGCGACCTTCCAGCAGCCCGATGAACGCTTCGGGTGCCCGCGCCAGTCCGTCGACAATGTCCTCGCGCCATTTGAGTTTGCCTTCGGCGATCCACTGCGCGGCGTCGTGCAGGAATTTGTCCTGCTGCTGATCGACAAACTCGGTCTGGATAAACCCACGCACGGTCAGGCTCTTGGCGAGAATGTCATGCATCGTTGCAGGCAATCGGTCCATCGTTGCTTCTTGAAGGGCGTCATCGTTGTAATGAGCGATCAGCCCGCACACGGGTATACGCGCAAAATCATTGAGCAGCGGTCGCACGGCATCCCAGACAGGTCCGGCGACGTTCTCAAAGTACACGTCGATACCCTGGGGGCACGCCATGGCCAGCTGTTCGGCAAAGTCCGCTGCGTGATGGTCAATGACCGCATCAAAGCCGAGTTCGTCTTTCACGAATGCGCACTTATCCGCTCCCCCGGCAATGCCCACGGCACGAGCACCGTGCAGGCGGGCGATCTGGCCGACCACTGAACCGACTGCACCGCTGGCGGCTGCGACGACTACGGTGTCGCCGGGTTTGGGTCTGCCGATATTGAGCAGGCCGGCGTAGGCCGTGAAGCCCGGCATGCCCAGCACGCCGAGGGCGGTGGTCAGCGGTGCGACGCTTGGGTCCAGGCGGCGCAGGTCTTGTCCGTCAGACAACGCGAAGCGCTGCCAGCCGGCGTAGGCCAATACGATATCGCCTGCGTGCCAATCGACGTGACGTGAGTGCTTGATACGCGCCACGGTGCCGCCGACCATCACCTCACCGATGCCCACCGGCTCGGCATACGATTTGGCTGCACTCATGCGCCAGCGCATGTAAGGGTCGAGAGACAGGTAAAGGTTTTCCAGCAGCACCTGTCCATCGTTCGGCTCGGGGATCGGTGCGTACTCAAGGCGGAAATCGCTGGTTTTCGGGCGACCTTCGGGGCGAGCGGCCAATACGACGCGCGGGTTCTGGGGGTTATCCATGATGTTTCTACTCACTGATTGAACAGGCTGAGCAGCGTAGTCATACGATGGGTATCAAGGTAGGCTGATAGCGGTTGATTCAGAGTTATGCCAAACATGATATCCGACGCGTTCGAACCTTATTTGCTGCGCACCTTTGTTGCGGTGTGTCATCACGGCAGCCTCAGTGGCGCCGCGCAACAGGCGGGCAGGGCGCAATCGGCGCTGAGCGCGCAGATTCGCCGGCTGGAAGAATTGCTCGGGCAACGCCTGTTGCGTCGCACCGGGCGTGGCGTGGTGCCGACCACTGAGGGCGAACTGTTGCTCAGCTATGCCACACGCATCCTGGCGTTGGGCGAAACAGTGGCGACACGCTTGAAGGAGCGTACGGTAATGGGCACGGTGCGCGTCGGCCTGTCGGAAGACGTCGCCGTCTCAGCATTGCCAGCCGCCCTGGGCCGCTTACGCCGTGCCAGCCCCCACGTGCACATGGACATCACCGTGGACCACGGCGATGCACTTGCTGAACGCTGGCACGATGGTTTGCTCGACGTTGCCATTGGCGTGAGCTCGGTATTTGCCGCCGACCCCGTGCATACCTGGAATATGCCGTTGTATTGGGTGTGCGGGATCGATGACGAGATCGACCCGGCGTTGGCGTTGGATGTCATCGTGTACGCCGAACCTTGCGCGTGGCGGCGCCTGATGTTCGACGCGTTATTGACTGCCGGCCGCGATTTCCGTGTCACCGTCACCAGCCCGAATATCGGCGTGATCATGGCTGCCGTGGAAAGCGGCTTGGGCGTCGCGTTGTTGCCTGCCGAAAATATCCGCCCGGACACCATGCGCGTGATCGCACTGGGGCCCAACGGCAGCCCGGCGTTAAGCGTCAATTATGGGTTGTTCGCGGTACCGCGTCAGACCGACAGCATTCGCGCCACGGTCGAGTTGCTCAGCGAGAGTTTTCACCTGATGACGCAGCCAAGGGCAGGTGGCCTGATCCGTAGCGATACACCCCACCCGACGCCCGCGCCAAGCCGATAAAACGCTCGTTTGGTGTGGTGAGCGGGCTTGCCCCGCGCTGGGCTGCGAAGCAGCCCTAAAACCATCCACTGCGTTCTGTCAGAGGGAATTGAGTGCTCTTGGTTGGGGCCGCTTCGCGCCCCAGCGCGGGGCAAGCCCGCTCACCACAGTAAGCTCGCTCACCACAACAGAACTGACAAACCTTCCGAACCCGTCAGCCACAGTCCCCATCAATGCATCTTGCTGTGATCCATCCCGTCCACGCCACGGGCCGGTGCCTTCACTTCAATCGCCTGCTGCTCGCCCTTGGCGTTCTGCACTGTCAGGGTCAGCGGCACCTGGTCGCCTTCCTTGATCTGGCCGGTCAGGCCCATCAGCATCACGTGGTAGCCGTTAGGGTCGAGGGACACGGCCTTGCCGGCGGGCAGGGCTACCGAATTCACCGGGCCCATGCGCATCACGTCGTCCTTCATGCTCATTTCATGGATCTGCACGTCCTTGGCCACCGGCGAGGCCACGCTCAGCAGTTGGCTGTCGCTGTCGGCGGTGACGGTCATGAACGCGCCGCTGGACGGCTGGCCCGGCACGGTGGCGCGTACCCAGGCGTCGGTTACTTGCACCTTGGCGCTGGCGTGGGCGGCAAGGCCCAGCAGGGTCAGGCCGATGAGGGTGCGTTTGAGGTGTTGAACGGCAGTCATTAGCAGACCTCCATGACGGTGAGCAGGTCTTCTGCGCACTCTTTAGCGGTAAGGGATGCCTGCAGGCCCAGGCGCAGGTTGCCACGGGTGTCGAACACGAAGCTGGTGGCGGTGTGGGACAGTGTGTAGGTGTCGCCGGCGGGGATCTTTTCATAAAAGATCCCGAATTCCTTGGCGGCCACGGCGATTTCTTCCGGGGTGCCGTACAGCGCCTCGAAGCTCGGATCGAAGGCTTTGACGTACTTGTCGAGAATCTCGGGGGTGTCGCGTTCCGGGTCCAGTGTGATGAACACCACCTGCATGATTTCGCCGTCGCGGCCCATCAGCTTCTTGGCCTGCGCGGCGCGCGCCAGGGTGGTTGGGCACACGGCCGGGCATTGGGTGAAACCGAAGAACACCACCGGCATCAGGCCACGGAACGAACTCAAGGTGACGGTTTCGCCGTCGGTGTTCTTGAGCTTGAAGGTACGGCCCATGATCTTGTCGCTCAGGTCCTTGCCGTACTTGAAGTTCAGCTTGGGGCTGTAGTCACAGCCGCCCAGCAGGCTGCCCAGGCCCAGCAGGCCCATTCCGGTCAGCACTTTGCGGCGGGTGAATAAGGTACTCATCAACGTGCATCCTGTGAAACGCCTGCATTGCTCTGGATCAATACGTCAGGCTTTGAGGGCGCCCAGTCTACCAACCCTGGGAAGTGCACGTAATCTGCGACGTTCTGCCACAGGGGCCTGCGACACTTCATCCTTTGGCGGCTCTGGTGGTAGAGTCGCCGCCATGAAATTGAGCCACCCCGACCGTTCCCTGATTGCCTGGGCCCTGTACTTCTGCGTGCTGATGAACCTGTTCGTCTGCGGTTTGGGGCATGGGCAGATGATGGGCCAGGAACTGAATGGCATCGGCGGGGCGTTCTGTTCGGTGGACGGCAAGCCGGCACCACTTTCCGACAAAGGGTTGGGCAGCCCGTCTTCCGGCAACATCTCGAACTACTTTGCTTGCCCGGTCTGCAACGCCTTGACGGTTGCGCTGGTGTTTCTGGTGGGTCTCGCCTGGCTGTTGGGCCTGCGGCAAGCCCCTCGACCCGCTCACCAACGGCGCAACAAGGCGCCACCGCGTTATGCCTGGCCTTCGGCCAACCCTCGCGCTTCCCCCACTTTCTGACGTATGCCTTGGGCCTCCCGTGATCGGGCGGCATTCCATCGTCATGACTGTGAGTGCGTTTCATGAACCACCTGTTGCCCGCAGGCGCCAGCCGCCTGGTCAGCAAGGCGTCCCGCCGCCTGCACGCGGAACCGGCGCCGCCTGAATACCCGAGTAATTCCCGCAGCTTCGTGCACCTGGATGCGCGGTTGTTGCCGTATTGGCACACCCTGTTCGATATCTGCCCGGCGCTGCTCAAGCTGGATCCGCCTGAAGGATTGAACCTGTTTCGCAGCTTCATGACCTGGGCCTATCGCAACCGGCCGCCGCTGGATTGGACCTATCACCTGAATGTCTGCCGTTGGCTGCTGGGCTCGCCGTATCGGTCGCAGATCGACGACAAGCCGATCGAGGCGTTCATGGCGGCGGCTGCGGCGCGTTGGGTCAATACGGATGAAAGTCAGGCCCAGGGTGTGGCCCTGGCCTGGCAGTCGTCACGGGTTGTAGATTGGAAAGACGCCCGGTCTGCAGGGGCCGAACAGCAGGCGTTGCCGCCGCCGCCCGGGGATTTCGCCTGGTGCCCGTTAAAGGCGCCGGACAGTTTCAGTGGGTGGTTGTCGGTGCCTTGAGAGGCTGTTACGGCGTGGCCGACCTGGCCTGCGCGCACCCTGCACCCGGCGGAAATGCTCGCTGATGACGGGTATGAACACGGCGACTGGGGGCTGGCGCCCGAGTCGCCGGGAACGAATGAGGCGTCAACTGCCTGACCGGGTTTTTTGCTGAGTTTCTTTTTGCTGGCGGTCGGCAGGTTTAGCCGGCTTGCTCGGCTGCTTTGCAGTTTCTTTGGTTTTCTTGTCGCTGTCGGAGGGGCTGCTGGGGTAGGTTCCCGGCGGCAGTGCTGAACCGGCAGCGCTGTCGCCACTCAACGCGCTAGCAGCTGGTTCGGGGTTATCGCCAAATGCGGCGTAGGCGGGGCCGGCGAGCAGAGCTGACAGGCCGACTATAAGTAAAATCCTTTGGGGCAATCTGGTCTTCATGATGCAATCCCCTATCGTGATGCATCAAGAGCCTGAGTTTCCTCCAGGCTCGGGTCATGCCTCGATCAGGCCGCCATTGGCTTGGTCGACTGCAATTTTTTATGCGCCGCTTTCATCGCTTCCATTTCAGCGCCCAACTCTTCAAGCAACGCTTTGCCCAGCAGTTTTTTCGCCTGCGGGAACATCTCGGTTTCTTCTTCCTCGATGTGGTGTTCCAGCAGCTCCTTGACCACTTTTACGCGACCGGAAAACTCCGTAGTGGAAGGTTCGGTCTGCTTCAGATCCGGCAGTACCAAGGAATCGACAGTTCGGTGCTCCTCTTTGGCTTCGTGATACATGATGTCCTGCTCCTTGCCACCGGCCTTCCTGAACGCCGGGTAAAGAATTTCCTCTTCGAGCTTGGTGTGCAGGCTTATTTCCGCTTCTAGCTTGGCCAACAGCTCAGTGCGTTTTTTAACCCCGCGTTCGGTGGATTCACTCAATTGGGTCAACAGGGCCTTCACGCGTTCATGGTCGGCTTTGAGCAGGTCAATGGCATTCATGGGTGACACCTCACGGAAATATTCAGGGCATGTCGAAATGCATGCCTCGTCCCGTACTCAGGTGCATCAGTTGTACCAACTTGAGCTATTTTGAATTCATCAAGTAATTCAATGGCCTACGATAAGCTGAAGGTGGAGCGTGTCGTGCAGGTTGCATGGTGTTGCCTGTGACACGTTGCATTCCACAACCCGTGCCAGTTGACGCAAATTTTAATGAACCCTCGCAGCCATCGCTTGACCTAATGCATACGACCTAGGAGGTGAAGCATGGAAATTCAATACATCTGGATCGGGTTGGCGGTGATTCTGCTGCTCTTGGAACTATGGGCCATCAATATCGTACTGCGCAGCACGGGGGGCTGGGAGTCGAAAGGATTGTGGCTGGTCATTCTGATTTTTGTGCCGTTGTTTGGGCTTATCGCCTGGGCGATGTTCGGGCCCAAACGCGAGATGCCCGAGCAGCGTAAAAGTTGAGTCAGGCCTAAATAGACAACAGGCGCCATTGCGGCGCCTGTTTTCGTTCTGCTCGGAGTCAGCCGGCTACAGCTTTGGCGATTGCCTCGCTGAACGCTGACAAATCGTCCGGTGTACGCGACGTGATCAACGTCCAGCCGTTGGCCTGGCATTCCTTGACCTCGGCATCGACCCAGCCTGCGGCGCCGGCGTTTTCCAAGTCGATACGTACACTTTTATAGGAGGTCAGGGTCTTGCCCTTGATCACACCTGCATCGATCAAGGCCCATGGCCCGTGACAGATTGCCGCCACGGTTTTACCCGCTTTGACGAACTCATTGATTAACGTCAGCGCCGCCGCATCCTGGCGCAAGGTATCCGCGTTAACGGTGCCGCCGGGGATCACCAGTGCATCGAACTCGCTGCCCGATAGCTCGGACAGCGCCGCATCGGACTCTACCGTCTTGTCTTTCTCGGTATCGCCGACGAAGGTCTGGGTCGTGCCGCCTTTGCTGGAACCGTGGGTCACTGTCGCGCCATAGCCGCGCAGCGCTTCCAGGGGCTTGAGCAGTTCATCGCGCTCGATACCGGTGTTGGACGTGATGACCAGAATCTTCTTGCCGTTAAGGTTTGAACTCATGATCGAGTGTCTCCTGATGGGGGGGGGAAGGATGGATGGGGTATGGGAGAGTTGATCCGGCCCGGGCGGCAAAGGTTTAAATTAATTTGCGCTTATTTCTTGGATGGTTGGCGCGGTCAATTTCCTTGAACTATCCAAGGCTGAAGGCTTCTGCTGCATAGGTGCCCGATATTTCTGCGGGCATTCATTGATTGGAGAAACACCATGACTGCCGATAAGACCCCAGCACCCATCAGCTCCGAAGAAGCTCAGCAGGGCACTGATAAAGCCACAAAAGGCCAGACCCTGGAGCGCCCAAATCCCAACACCGAAACCGTCGATAAAGTGCTGACGCCCACCTCGATCAAGGACACCGAGCGCCAGACCAATGCCATCAACGAGCAGGCCGCCAAGGCCGAGCGCAAGCTGGGCCATTAAACATGGCCCGATCTATCACCGCGTTGGAGTTGGGCATCGAGCTCAAACCCGACGATGATGACGGCCTCTTCAAGTGGTTTATCGCCAGCTTCCTGATGGGCAAGCGCATCCAGGCACCGATTGCCGCACAGGCCTACAAGGTGATCGTTGAAGAGCAGGGCCGCGACACGGCGCGCAAGCTGCAGCACTGCACATCGCGTGAGTTGGTCGCCATGCTCGGGCGCGCGCATTACGTGCGCTATGACGAAACCACCGCGCAACGTTTGCTCGACCTCAGCGCCAAGTTGAGTGCTGAGTACGCGGGAAAGATCACGCATATGCGCAGGGCCAGCGAGAGCCGAGCGTCCTTCGAAAAGCGCCTTGGGGAATTCGATGGTGTGGGGCCCAAGACCATCGAGATTTTCATGCGCGATGCCGCCAAGGTGCTGTTTTGACGGCAACCCTGTTTGTGGGCTGTGCCGGCTGGAGTTTGCCGCGTGAGTACTGGGCAGCATTTGCCGACGAGGGCACGCATTTGCAGCGTTATGCTTCGCGCTTCAATGCGGTGGAAATCAACAGTTCGTTCTATCGTCCGCACTTGGCGAAGACGTACGCGCGTTGGGCACATTCGGTGCCGTCGGGCTTTGGTTTTTCGGTCAAGGTGCCCAAGCGCATCACGCATGAATTGCGCTTGCAGGGCTGCGAGGCCGCACTGGATGCGTTTCTCGGGCAATGCCTGCAACTGGGTGAAAAATTAGGTTGCCTGCTGGTGCAATTGCCGCCTTCGTTGAATTACGAACCGGTTGTTGCCAACGCATTCTTCACGGGGTTGCGCCGACGGTTTACAGGCGCTGTCGTATTGGAACCACGGCACGCGAGTTGGTTAGCGGCTGAAGAGATGCTGCAGGATCTGCAGATTGGGCGAGTGGCTGCCGACCCGCCGGTCATCGAGGCGGGAAATACTCCGGCCGGTTGGCAGGGCGTGCATTATTGGCGCCTGCACGGAGCACCGCGTATCTACCACAGTGGTTATGGGCCTGAACGCATTCAAGCGTATGCGCGTTTATTGAGCGCGTCTGTTGCGGCTGGCATTCCCACCTGGTGCATCTTCGACAATACCGCCAGCGGTTTGGCCACGCCCGACGCGCTGTCCCTACTCGACTTCCACGCGTAGCACTTCCAACCCTAGTTGCTCATACGCCTCCACACTCGGTACATGCCACTCGGTAATCAACGTGTGAATGCGACCGCACGGTGCCACCACAAAAGGTTCCACGGCACCGAGTTTGTCCGCCATGGTCACCGCCACCACATGGGAGGCACTGTCGAGCAGGGCTTGTTTGACCGCCACTTCATCAAAATGCAGCGAGCTGATGCCCACTTGCGGATGCAGCGCACAAACGCCGGTGAACAGCAAATCGGCCTTGATGCCCTGGATCATGCGCACAGTTTCATGGCCGCTGGTGGACAGAGTCGCCGGGTTGAGCTGGCCGCCCGTGAGGATCACTTTCACATCGGGATGGTCGGCCAAGGCGATGGCGATCATGGGGGATGTCGTGACCACCGTGAGGCGAATCGAGCGCGGCAATGACTGGGCAATCTGCAGCGTGGTAGAGCCGGAATCGAACAGTACGATCTGCCCATCTTCCACACGGTCGGCGGCCAGCCGCGCAAGGTGACGCTTGGCTTCGCTGGTCTCGCCGACGCGAGTGAAGAAGTCTTTGCCGGTGTCTTTGGGCCGGGGCAGGGCGCCACCGTGGACGCGTTGCAACAGGCCGGCGGCCGCGAGTTCGCCGAGGTCGCGGCGGATGGTGTCCTGGGACACGGCAAAGTGTTCCACCAGCTCCGAGGCGGTGACTTTGCCATCGCGCTCTAGCAGCAACAGGATTTTCTGTTTGCGCAAAGAAGGCAGGTCGATGTCGTGATGAGTGTTGTGCATGTTTGTGCGCTTTTTTGCAGGTTTCTGCGAGGTTAGCCGTACGGCTATCTAAACGCAATGGCTGGTTGCGCAGGCGATGGGCGGTTACTCTCAGCATTCAGTTCAGGGAGAGGTGACCTAGATGTCGTTGATTACAACCATCGAAGATTTACGCAAGCTCGCGCAAAAACGTGTCCCACGCATGTTCTACGACTACGCTGATTCCGGCTCCTGGACTGAGAGCACTTACCGGGCAAATGAAAGTGATTTTGCCAGCATCAAGTTCCGCCAGCGGGTGGCGCGCAACATTGATGAGCGCTCGATCCGCGCCACGATGATCGGCCAGGAGATGGCCATGCCGGTGGCACTGGCACCCACCGGATTGGCCGGTATGCAGCACGCCGATGGCGAGATTCTGACCGCGCGCGCCGCCGCCGCATTTGGCCTGCGTTACACCTTGTCGACCATGAGCATCTGCTCCCTGGAAGACATCGCCGAGCACGTCGGCCAGCCGTTCTGGTTCCAACTCTATGTGATGCGCGACCGCGGCTTTATCGAACAACTGATCGAGCGGGCCAAGGCTGCCGGTGTGGATGCGCTGGTGCTGACCCTCGACCTGCAGATCCTTGGCCAGCGTCACAAGGATTTGATCAATGGCCTGTCGGCGCCGCCGAAACTGACCTTGCCAAATATCCTCAACATGGCCACCAAGCCGCGCTGGGTGATGGGCATGCTCGGCACTAAACGCCGGGGTTTCGGCAACATCGTCGGGCACGTGAAAGGCGTGGCAGACATGAGTTCGCTGTCTTCCTGGACCGCCCAGCAGTTCGATCCGCGCCTGAGCTGGGACGATGTGGAGTGGATCAAGAAGTGCTGGGGCGGCAAGTTGATCATCAAGGGCATTCTTGATGTAGAAGACGCTCGCCTGGCGGCGAACGCCGGTGCCGACGCACTGGTGGTGAGCAACCACGGTGGCCGTCAACTGGACGGTGCGCCTTCGAGCATCAGCCAGTTGCCGGCGATTGTCGAAGCGGTGGGTGAGCGCATTGAGGTATGGCTCGACGGTGGCATTCGCTCCGGCCAGGACGTGCTCAAAGCGATGGCATTGGGCGCCAAAGGCACCATGATCGGCCGCCCGCATTTGTATGGTTTGGGCGCGATGGGCGAGGCGGGTGTGACCAAGGCGCTTGAGATCATCGCCCGTGAGTTGGACGTGTCGATGGCATTGTGTGGGTATAACGATATACGCGATGTGAATCGCGAGATTTTGTTGCCCGGTACATTTCCTGAAAGCGTTTGCTGAGCAAAAAAAACGTAAAAATATAAAAAGAGTTGTCCACGAAAACCGTGGGTATCTCTGTGGATAACTTTGCGAAGCCCCGGCAGGGTTGGCGATTTCGGCAGAGGTCATTATTTGATCAACTTCTGTTTTGGCCCAGTATGGGCAGGGTTTGCGCTTGACACGCAAGCGCGAACCCAGTGCCGAAATACGCTTTTACGAGTCTGCGCTTCGACCTGTGGAGTGTGTGGCAACCTGGTCCGGCATCTTCGCGTGCATCAGTTTTTCCAGCGCCTGGCCATAGCTGCGACCGGCCAGGCTCATGCTGTTGTTATGGCTGGCACCGGGCACCAATAACAGCCGCTTGGGTTCCTGGGCAGCTTCAAACAATTGCTGGCTGAAACGCGGCGGCACGTAGCGATCATCAAGGCCATGCACCACCAGCAGCGGCATATGGATATCGGCAATCTTGTCAATGGAATCGAATTTCTGCGACAGCAACCAGCGCACCGGCAACGAGGTATTCGCCACGGCCGTGGCCACATCTGCCAGCGACGTGAAGGTGGATTCGATCACCAGCCCGCGCACCGGCAGTGGAGTCTGTTTGCCCAGCTCGGCAGCCAGGTCGATGGCCACCGCGCCCCCCAGGGAATGTCCGTAGATCAGGCGCTTATTCGGGTCCGGTTGCAGCACCTGGAAACGTTCCCAGGCGACGCGCGCGTCTTCGTAAACCGTGGTTTCCGAAGGCAGCTCGCCGTGGCTCTGGCCGAAGCCGCGATAGTCGATAGCCAGTACCGAATAACCCAGGGCGTGCAGCTGCTCGATGCGAAACAGTTGCCCGGTGAGGTTCCAGCGCACGCCGTGCAGGTAGAGGACCGCGGGCGCGTCTTTGTTGTCCGCCGGGTACCACCAGCCATGGATATTCTGTCCGGCTTTGAAACTGGCCGGCTTGAGTTCGAACTCTTGCACCGCCTTGGGCAAGCCGCTGTACCAACTGGCGGTACCCGGCTCGATGCGAAACACCAGTTCGCGCTCCTTGTGTTGCAGCACCGCGCAACCCACCGGCAGGCCGACGATCAACAACGCCATGCACACCATGGGAAACCAGCGCAGGCTCAGGCGCGAGAGAAAACGAGAGGACATGAAGGTTCCAGGAAAAAGGTGAAGCAGGGGTTTTACCAGATGGCCCAGCCAGGCAGGAATTAATTCGACAGCCGTCAACGGGGATTGCTTGCAAAGTATTACAGCATTGAACAAGGCGCGCCGAGGTTGTTAGGGTGGGCGGCCCGAACAGGAGAGCAAGCACATGGATTTCACAGGCAAAATTGCAGTCATCACCGGCGGTGCACGCGGGTTGGGTCTCAGTTACGCACGGGCTTTGGCCCAGGGCGGCGCACGGGTGGTGATCAGCGATATCGGTGCCGACAATGCCGGCGCGGGCAGCGATGCCTCGGTGGTCCAGGCCGCGGCAGAAGCCTTGCAGGCCGAAGGCTTGAACGTGATCGGCCACGGCGGTGACCTGTCCACGAACGCGGGTTGCGAGCAACTGATCACCTACGCCATCGAGGCCTTTGGCCAACTCGACATCCTGATCCACAACGCCGGCTGGGTCGGTTACCAGAACATCGCCGACCTTGACGCCGCGTTCCTGCAACGCGCCATGGACATCAATCTCTACGCACCGCTGTGGCTGTGCAAGCACGCCTGGCCGCACCTGCTGCGCTCATCTGCGCCGCGCATCATCCTCACCACCTCCGACCGCGCCATGTACGCACAGTATGAGCAGACCGGCCTGGTGGCTTACAGCGCGGGCAAGATGGCGCAACTGGGGATCATGAACGCGTTGAGCCACGAAGGTGCTGAGGCCGGGATCAAGGTCAATGCAATCTCACCGGTCGCCAAGACGCGCATGTGGGGCGTGACCGAAGAACCGGACGAACTCAAGCCCGACTGGGTGACGCCGGGCGTGCTGTTTCTCGCCTCCTCGCAGTGCGAGGACACGGGTTATATCCTGCGCGCCAGCAACGGCCAATTCACGGCCACGCGCTTCACCGAAAACCCAGGGGTGGACTACCCGCGCAACCTCGCACGGATCAAGGCGAGTAGCGCCGAAGCAGTCGCTGCTGCCTGGAACAGCATCAAACACACACAACCCTTTTCTTGAGAAACCCGAGCATGGACAACAGCCCCGTTCGCATCACCGCCGAAGAGACCCTCTCGGAAAACTGGTACCTGCTGAAAAAATACAGCTTCGACCTGCGCCGCCGCGACGGCAGTTGGCAAACCCAGACCCGCGAGGTATACGACCGCGGCAATGGCGCGACCATCCTGCTGTACAACCGCGAGCAGCGCACGGTGTTGCTGATCCGCCAATTTCGCATGCCGACGTTCGTCAATGACTACCCCGGCTACCTGATCGAGGCGGCGGCCGGTTTACTCGACAACGCCAGTCCCGAAGAACGTATTCGCCTGGAAGCGGAAGAGGAAACCGGGTATCGCGTGGGGCATGTGGAGAAGATCTATGCGGCGTTCATGAGCCCGGGGTCGGTGACGGAGCGGATCCACTTTTTCATCGGTGAGTATCAGCCGGGGGATCGGGTGGGGAGCGGCGGTGGGCTGGAAGAGGAGGGTGAGGATATCGAGGTGCTGGAGCTGGGGTTTGAACAGGCGCTGGGGATGGTGCAGAGCGGGGAGATTGTGGATGGGAAGACCATTATGTTGTTGCAGCATTTGGAGTTGAGGATGCTCAAAGAAGGGTGGTGAGTTCGCTGATTAGCGGGTGAATACGATCATTGTGGTGAGCAGGCTTGCCCTGCGCTGGGCTGCGGAGCAGCCTCAGAACAGACAGTGCTGATTGCCCAACGCGATCAAGCTCGCTCGACACAGGGGGACGTTTCAAACAGGGTTTTCTTGTTTAACTAAGTAATTATCGAATTTCACGATAATGTGATTCAGCCAGGATAATCCTGAAGCCCATTGACTGGGGTAGTAGTAATAACAATGTTGCTTGTGCAGTAAATTCTTTTGAAGGGCAGGCTCGTCTATATAGTCATTTATCAATTCTAGTATTTCTTTTTTTACAATTGTTATTGTGGCTCTTGAAGAATCAAGCAGGAAGGCGTCTATCACTTCGTCGGCTGTCGAATATTCTATTGTCCAGTCCTGATTAAAGTAAGCGCCGAAAAATTGCTGCAGCTCTGTCAATGGAATTTTCATTTTTCCGGGTATCCCGTCAGTAATAGATAGCCATCTGGCATGTTGGGTCTTCTCTTCAGAACTAGAATGAAATTGTAAACAAGCTCAGGCGTTTCAGTGCCTCTAATAATACTCACGCCAACAGGCTGCCTAGAACGGTCGTTGATTATATGTTTGTCCTTATCTCCTTCTAAAAACTCTACAATTTCGTTTCGGTGATTGTTCAAGCTCCCAGACACAATGGCTTCTGCTTCTTCTAGATTTTTGAAGGTTGATGCTGCGGGAATATGCGGTTCCAGATTGAGCCTTGCAATCAGTTGTGCTTCCGTCTGCGCAACATGCTTTCGAATCAAGTGCCCGCCTGCATTTTCATGTGCATCTAGTATGCCACCAGGGCAATTTCCAACCTTACAGCTCAGTCCTAGCGGATCTACCCACGCGGTCGGATTGGTTACGTACTGATATCTGTTGATCCCACCCGCCAACTTCACCGGATCCGGCGTCAGGTAGCGACCGACATCCGGATTGTAGTAGCGATGGCGGTTGTAGTGCAGTCCGCTTTCTTGATCGAAGTATTGGCCCTGGAAGCGCAGCGGGTTGTCGACTTTTCCGACGTCCAGTCGGCTGATTTCGCCGTAGGCGCGGTAGTGCGAGGACCAGACGATTTCGCCATCGGAGGCGGTAAGTTCCTGTGGCGTGCCGAGGTGGTCGAGTTGGTAGTGGTAGGCCTTGGTTTCCTTTGGACCAAAGCCTTCCAGCAGTGCCAACGGCCGGAAGCTGTCGGGCTCGTAGAGGTAACTGCGATGGCGATCCGCTTGGTGTTCGGCGATGAGTCTGTCGCCCTGCCAAAAAAACTCCGTAGTGACGCTGTCGACGGTCTTGCTGATCCGCCGCCCAAACGGGTCGTAGCAATAGCTGGCGGTCTGGCCGTTGGGTTTTTTAATGCCGATCAGGCGGTGCTGGCAGTCGTAGCGGTATTCGGTGACGAGTTGATGGCCTTTGCCGCGTCGTTCGCGGATGAGGTTGCCGAAGGCGTCGTAGTCGTAATGGTTGTCGCCTTGGATCATCAGGCGGTTGCCGGCCACGATGTCGGGGCCGGGGCGGTTTTGCATGAGCAGGTTGCCGGCGGGGTCGTGGCCGAAGCGTTCTTGCTCGCTTTGCGAGTGGTTGGCCCGGGTGAGGCGGTTTAGCGGATCGTAGTGGTAGTGGTGGTCGCCTTTGTGGGTGTCGAGCAAGCGGGTGAGGTTGCCGGCTTTGTCGTAGTCGTAGTGGCGTTGGTAAAGCGTGTGTTGCTGTTGGGTAACGGCGTGGGCGTGCAGGCGTTGTTGATCGTCGTAGTGGTAGTGGCTGATCAGTTGGCCTTGTTGGCGTTGGTGTTCCTGACCGGCCTTGAACAGGTGGGAGGTAAGGGTTTCACCGTTCAGTTCGACGGTGACTAGGTGGCCGCCTTTGCCGTGGTTGAACGCCACCCGATTGCTGTCGGGCAGGCGTAGGTTTTGCAGGTGGCCGCAGGCGTCGTAGCCATAGCGCAGCGTGCCCCAGCCTTGGTGTTCGGCGGTGAGGCGGTTTTGGCTGTCGTACTCGTAGGCCAACGCCCAGTGGCCATCTTCGACGCTTAAGAGATTGCCCTGACGGTCGTAGGCGTAATCGACCAGGTTGCCGTCGGGCAGGGTTTTTCTTACGAGTCGTCCGGCGTAGTCGCGCTCGTAACGGGTAACTGACTGCCATCATCGCCATGCTCGGTCTTTTCCTGCAGGTTGCCGTTGAGGTCGTAGAGGTAAGCTGTGCGCTGGCCATCAAAGCCGATTTCTTGCTGGATCAGGCCGTTGCTGTGGTACTGGAGCCGGTAGGTCTCGCCCACCTCATTTTCGATCTCGGTCAGCAATAACCGCACATTGTCGTAACGGTATTTGACCTGAGTGCCATCAGCGTTGATGCGCCGGCTGATCAGGTGCAGGCCATCGGCGTATTCGTAGCGAGTGACGTGGCCGAGTTCATCGCGTTCGGAGGTGATTTTTCCGTACGCGTTGTAGGTATATTTACGCGTATCACCGCTCGGCAAGACGATTTGGACTAATCGTCCTACGTGGTTCCACTCAAATTGCGTGAGCGCGCCGTGTTCGTCTTCCAGGCTGATTTTTCGCCCGAGATCGTCATAGCGGTAGCGCTTGATTCCGCCATTCGGCAACTGCTCTTCAAGCAATTGCCCGCGCTCATTCCAGACCAGTCGGTGACAGCTGTGATCCGGCAGCCAAACCTGCGTCAGTTGTCCGCGTTTGTTGTAGCTGTAGTCAGTAGCGTTGCCGTCAGGATCGGTCCTACGCGTAACGTCGCCCTGGTCATTACGCTCATACTTCCAAACCGCTTCACCACGCCGCACAACCCGTACGAACCCATTGTCATGCTCGTAGGTCGTTGGCTCATCATCCCCCGGAAACAACGCCACCAAACGCCCAGCTTCGTCGTACTGGTAGGCCGTGATCGCCCCCAACGGATCCTGCTCAACCGTCAGCCTTCCCTTGTCGTCGTAAGATTTGAAGTGCTCAGCGCCGTCAGGATCCACCCGCTGCACCAGCCGCGCCCGCTGGTCATGCACGTAGACTTCCTGGCTGCCATCGGCGTTAAACACCGTGACCTGCCCGTTGTCATCCCAGGCATAGCGCGTGTCCATCTGCGAGAAACTGGCCCAATGCCGGACACATCGCGCCGCCTTACCAGACCTTTCCCACTCCCAAAAGAAACTCGCGCCACCGGCCAAGCGACGCTCAAGAATGACGTGCTGCTCGTCGTACCGATAAACCTCGCTTTCGCCTACCGCATTGGTCGCAGAAACCAACCGACCCGTCGCGTCATAGGCGTAGGCAACAACGTTCTGCTCTGTCACCCAAACAAACGGACCTTCATCCACCGCCCGCTCAATCTGGTAGTCCACCGCCACAATGCGGCCCGACGCATAGCGCAGAAACAACGAGCGCCCGACGCCGTTATCCAGCCGCTCAATCTGCCCCAGATAATTCCGGGAAATGCGCAACCGGTTGTCATACGCATCGCTGATCGCCGTCAGCACACCGTCGCGAAAGTGGTAGAAACTTGACGACTGAGCCAACACCAACTCATCGGGCAACGACCCCAAGTAGATCGCCGCTTCGGCCAGGCTGTTGGTAATCGCAGGTCGAGAATCAGAAGGCAAGGGCAGGGCAGTCGACCGGTTTTCATGATCGGTCCAAACGACTGTGTCACCCTCAACCACCAGCCGATGCGCCAGCGAATGACTCCAGCCAAACCCCAACCCACAATCCACTTCCACCGCGCTGGTGCGATACAACCGCGTCCACTCAAACGGCAAGATCCCGTCCAGCGCGCCATCGGTGAGCGTCAGCAGCTCCTCGCCCGTGACCATCGACACCGGGCAGCCGTTGGTGGCCGTCTTGTCCGACGACGCCGCCGCATCCCCAGCCGGATTCTTCCCAACAGCAGGCGCATCATCCACATGTTCCTGGCGCACCAACACCGTCCGCTGGGACTTGTCCCGCACCACCGGCACCGCGTTGGAAACCACCTGATCCCCAGCCTTCAACGGCACATCCGGAACCGTCCGAATCGGCGTCGCCGAGCTACCCAACAACATGGGCTTGGCCGTTTCGACATGCACGTCCAACCGAGGCCCGACCAACTGATCGGCCAACATCGCCAGCCATTTGCGCACCCGACCGGATTTGATATGCCCCATCACCTGGGCGCCGAGGCGCACCGCCACGCCCATGCCCGCCGTCGCCCAGATCAGCACCAGGTTGATCAGGATCTCTCCGGTGATCTCACCCATCACCTCGTTCATCTCCTGCGGCGGCAACATCCGAATCCAGCTGCAAATTGCCGACACATAAATGAACAGCAGCGGCTCATCGCTGAGCACCAACAAGCCTTTTGCGATGGACTCGCTGCCCAGTTTCAGCAGTTCATCCAGTTCGGTTTGGGACAGGTAGTGCAGGAGCTTTTCGCTGTTGGGCTTGAGGTCGGCCAGCAGGTCGCACAGCTGGGTGAGGTTGTCCCAGAGGTTGTAGAGCGCCTTGCCCATGCCGCGCAGAAACGCCGCCTCCAGCATCCTGCGTTGATCAAGCGGGCTCGCATCGGTGTAGTCCTTCCACAGCGTCTGGAAGGTGCCGGTCCACTCGTTGCGCAGACGGATTTCCAGTTCATCAATCACTGTCTGATAAGACGCATACAGCGCCTTGACGTGATCCTTGGAGACATTGGGATAGAAGCTGACCCGATACTGTTGGTTGCGCTCACACTCGTCGATTTCGAGAATGCCGCTCGGGCCGATGGTCTTGTGGATCGGCTCGCCGAGTGGGCCGCCGTTGGGGTCGACGCGTTGCAGAATCACCGGCGTGTTGCCGATGGGCACAAATCGCGTGCTCTGGAACATATGCACCAGGGTCAACGTGCCGTTGGCCTGGCAGGTAGCGACGGTGCTGCTCGGGTAAAGAGAGCGGTTGATCGGCGCGACCAGCGCCACTTCGTCCCCGACCTTGAAGACCTGCTCGACATCCAGCGCCGAAAAGCTCCAAAAGCTCGATGCCCAGTCGTCAAAGGTATTCAGGCATTCTCGGAAGTCGCGAAAGACAGCCTCGACATCGACCGTTTTCACCTCCATTGGGGTCAGGGCCAGCCTGCCAATGGCCGGGTTCAAGAAACAGCTCCAACAAGAAAATTCATCCGCAATCCCTCGCACTGTGTATTCAGGCGAGGGACTTTGCTGAGGTTCTAAGGGGAGGGGAGTAGAGCTAATCCGGCCGATACGTGGGACGTTTCGACAAACCTTGTCGTCCCCCACACGACTAGCGGCTATTGTCAGAAAATTCCCACAGGAGTACAAATGTACTCCATGACGACTCTAACCCCCCGCCGTACCGCCATCCTGACCTTTATCCGCGACCGCATCGCGCAGCAAGGCCAGCCTCCCAGCCTCGCCGAGATCGCCGAGGCGTTCGGCTTTGCCTCGCGCAGCGTGGCGCGCAAGCACGTGCTGGCGCTGACGGAAGCCGGGTTTATCGAGGTCAACCCGAACCAGGCGCGCGGTATTCGCCTGCTCAATCAACCGAAGCGTCCGGAATGGCTGGATGTACCGGTGCTCGGCCGTGTGGCTGCTGGTTTGCCCATCGGTGCCGATGCCGAAGTGCACAACCGCCTGCAACTCGACCCATCGACCTTCGCGAAAACTCCGGATTACCTGCTGCGCGTGCAGGGTGATTCGATGATCGAGGACGGTATTCTCGATGGCGATCTGGTGGGCGTGCGCCGCAGTGCCGAGGCCTTGAACGGGCAGATTGTGGTGGCGCGCCTGGACGGTGAAGTGACTATCAAGCGTTTCGAACGCCATGGCGACAGTGTGCGTTTGCTGCCGCGCAACCCCGCGTATCAACCTATTGTGGTCGGGCCCGATCAGGACCTGGCGATCGAAGGGGTGTTCTGCGGCTTGGTGAGGCAAGGCTGATGGGCGCCGTGGTTGCACTGGACACGCTGTTCAATGGCGGGCGTGTCTGGAAAGGCCGGCCCGCCGCGCCGCCGGCCAGTGTGTATCCCACCGGGCTGGCAGCGCTGGATGCTGTATTGCCCACGGGCGGCTGGCCGGAGGCGGCCTTGAGTGAAATCCTCATGGCCAAGGAGGGGGTGGGTGAACTGCAACTGGTGCTGCCAACCCTGGCCCGTTTGTCAAAGGCGGGCGAGCGCATTGTGTTGGTGGCGCCGCCCTACACGCCCTATCCGCATGCCTGGCAGAACGCCGGGGTGGATCTGCGCCTGCTTTCGGTGATCCAGGCCGAGGAGCGCGATGCCTTGTGGGCGGTGGAGCAATGCCTGCGTTCCGGCAGTTGCGGTGCAGTGTTGTGCTGGCCGCGCAAGGCTGATGACCGCGCGCTGCGGCGCTTGCAAGTGGCGGCGGAAACCGGGCAGACCCTGGCCTTTGCCTGGCGTGCCTTGAGTGAGGCGGTCAATTCATCACCGGCCGCCTTGCGCCTGGCCGTGGAGGCCAAACCTGCGCAGGTGCGGGTGCTCAAGTGCCGGGGCGGCCTGGCCCATTCGGCGCCGATTGCACTGGCGGGGCATTGAGGTTGCCATGCGTTGGGTGTGTATTGTCTTCCCGCAATTGGCGCTGGACGGGGTGCAGCGTGTGCACCCCGAGCCGGAGCAACCCCTGGTCTTGCTGGCCGGCACGCCGCAACGCCGTCTGCTGCAAACCGTCAACGATGCCGCCCGTGCCCTGGGCTTGCGTCCCGGTCAATCCCTGACGGCGGCGCATGCCCTGGTCAAGACCTTTGCCAGCGCCGAATATGATCCCGCCGAAATCGAACGCTACCAGCAGTTCCTCGCTGCCTGGGCCTATCAGTTCAGCTCCCAGGTCAGCCTGTACTATCCGCGTGCCTTGTTGTTCGAGATCGAGTCGAGTCTGGGGCTGTTCGGCCCTTGGTCGCGCTTCGAAGCGCGCTTGCGCAAGGAATTGACCGAACTGGGTTTTCGTCACCGAATAGTCGCTGCGCCCAACCCGGCGGCGGCGCGGGTGCTGGCAAATATCTACGATGGCCTGGCGGTGCAGGATGACGGCTTGATGCAGGCCCTGGCGCCGCTGCCCATCGACCGCGCCGGCCTCGATCCGCAGGCCGCCACGGCTTTGTCGCGCATGGGCCTGCGCACATTGGCCCAAGTGCAGGCGCTGCCTCGGCATACCCTGGCACGGCGCTTTGAGGCCGGCCTGCTCAAGCATCTGGATGCACTGGCTGGGCAGCGGCCGCTGGCCTTGGCGTTCTATCAGCCGCCGGACCGGTTTGATGTGCGTATCGAGCTGAATTTCGACGTGCAATCCCATCAGGCGCTGCTGTTTCCGTTAAGGCGTTTGACTGGCGATCTGTCCGCGTTCCTGTGTGGCCGCGACAGTGGCGTGCAGCGTTTCGACCTGCATCTTGAACACGCCCAGGCGCCCGACAGCGTGATCAAGGTCGGCCTGCTCAGTGCCGAACGCGAACCGGCGATGCTGTTTGAATTGGCCCGTGGCCGTCTGGAGCAGATGCAAGTTACCTCACCGGTACGCGGCTTTCGCCTGGTGGCCCAGGACCTGCCGGTGTTTGTGCCCCAGCGCCAGGACCTGTTCGACGACCGCCCGCAACAAACCCTGCCGTGGGAGCAACTGCGCGAACGCCTGCGTGCCCGCTTGGGCGATGAGGCGGTGCAGGGCTTGCGCTTTCACGCCGACCACCGCCCCGAATGCGCCTGGCAAGCGGCAGCGGATAAAACCCCATGCCCAACCTTGAACAAAGTGCAGCGCCCCGGCTGGCTGCTGAACGAACCGACCTTGCTGGGCGAGCAGGGCGTGCAGATCCTCATGGGGCCGGAACGCATCGAGTCCGGCTGGTGGGACGGCGCCGATGTTCGTCGTGACTACTACCTGATCCAGACCCGCGCCGGCCAGCAAGGCTGGGCCTTTCGCACTGTCGGGCAAAGTGATGGATTGTGGCTGCAAGGCTGGTTCTCATGAACACACCCTCCCTTTGTAGGAGCCGGCTTGCCGGCGAAAAAACCATAGGCACCGCGTTCTGCCTGGCTGTCCGCGTTATCGTTGACGACCCTCGCCGGCAAGCCGGCTTCTACAGGGGGTGGTGGTCATGAGCTACGCCGAGTTGCACTGCCTGTCCAATTTCAGCTTCCAGCGTGGCGCCTCCAGTGCGCTGGAACTGTTCGAACGCGCCAAGCGCCAAGGCTACAGCGCCCTGGCAATCACCGACGAATGCACCTTGTCGGGTATTGTGCGCGCCTGGCAGGCGGCGAAGGCGGTGGAGCTGCCGCTGATCATTGGCAGCGAGATGCGTATCGACAACGGCCCGAAACTGGTGCTGCTGGTGGAAGACCTCAGCGGCTACCAGCACCTGTGCCGCTTGATCACCCTGGCCCGGCGGCGCGCCGAAAAAGGCCGCTATCGCCTGCTGCGCGAGGACTTCGAGCAACCGCTGCCCGGCCTGCTGGCGCTGTGGGTGGCCGAAGACAGCGACACCCAGGCCGACGTCCAATGGCTGTGCCGGACCTTCGCGCAACGCCTGTGGCTGGCGGTGCACCTGCACTGCGGTCAGGACGATGCTCGCCACCTGGAACAACGCCTGCAATTGGCCGCCAGCCTGCATATCCCAGCTGTGGCCTGCGGCGATGTGCATATGCATGCGCGTGGCCGCCGCGCCCTGCAAGACACCATGACCGCCATCCGCCATCACGTTCCGGTGGCCGAAGCCGGCACGCGGCTGCACCCCAATGGCGAGCGGCACCTGCGCAGCCTGGAGGCGTTAAGCGCGCTGTACCCCGCGTCGTTGCTCGACGAAACCCAGGCCATTGCCCGCCGCTGCACCTTCGACCTCAGCCAATTGCGCTATCACTACCCACGGGAACTGGTGCCTGAAGGTCACGACGCCGAATCCTGGCTGCGCGCCGTGACCGAAGAAGGCATCGCCAAACGTTGGCCGCAGGGTGTCGACGCCAAGACCTTGCAGCAGATCAACAGCGAGCTGGAGTTGATCAGCGAGTTGGGTTACGAAAGCTACTTCCTCACGGTGCACGACATTGTGCAGTTCGCTCGCAGCCGGTCGATCCTGTGCCAGGGGCGCGGCTCGGCGGCCAACTCGGCGGTGTGTTTTGCCTTGGGCATCACCGAGATCGACCCGAGCCTGACCAGCATGCTGTTCGAGCGTTTTCTTTCCAGGGAGCGCAATGAGCCGCCGGATATCGACGTGGACTTCGAGCACGAACGCCGCGAAGAAGTGCTGCAGTACGTGTTCCAGCGCTACGGCCGTACCCGCGCGGCGTTGACGGCGGTGGTCAGCAGTTACCACGCGTCCGGCGCGGTGCGCGATGTGGCCAAGGCCCTGGGGTTGCCGCCGGATCAGATCAATGCCCTGGCCGACTGCTGCGGGCGCTGGAGTGACGACGCGCCTCCGCTGGAGCGCCTGCGCGAAGGCGGCTTCGACCCCGATAGCCCGATCCTGCGCCGCGTGCTCACGCTCACCCAGCAATTGATCGGCTTCCCCCGGCACCTGTCCCAGCACCCTGGTGGCTTCGTGATTTCCGAATACCCGCTGGACACCCTGGTGCCGGTGGAAAATGCCGCCATGGCCGAGCGCACCATCATCCAGTGGGACAAAGACGACCTCGACGCCGTCGGCCTGCTTAAGGTGGACATCCTGGCCTTGGGCATGCTCAGCGCGATCCGCCGCTGTTTCGACCTGCTGCGCCGCCATCGCAACCGTGACATGAGCCTGGCGTCGGTACCCAAGGAAGACCCGGCCACCTACGCGATGATCAGCAAGGCCGACACCATCGGTGTGTTCCAGATCGAGTCGCGGGCGCAGATGTCGATGCTGCCCAGGCTCAAGCCGCAAACGTTCTATGACTTGGTGATCGAGGTCGCTATCGTGAGGCCGGGGCCGATCCAGGGTGGCATGGTGCACCCGTACTTGCGACGGCGGAACAAGGAGGAGGCCACCACGTATCCGTCACCCGAACTGAAAGTGGTGCTGGAGCGCACCCTGGGCATTCCGCTGTTCCAGGAACAGGTGATGCAGATCGCCATGGTCGCCGCCGATTATGGCCCCGGCGAGGCTGACCAGTTGCGCCGCTCCATGGCCGCCTGGAAACGCCACGGTGGCCTGGAACCGCACCAGGCGCGCCTGCGCACCGGCATGCTGAAAAACGGCTACAGCGAGGCCTTTGCCGCGCAGATTTTCGAGCAGATCAAGGGGTTTGGCAGCTACGGTTTCCCCGAGTCCCACGCGGCCAGTTTCGCCTTGTTGACCTACGCCAGTTGCTGGCTCAAGTGCCATGAGCCGGCGGCGTTTGCCTGTGCGCTGATCAACAGCTGGCCCATGGGTTTCTACAGCCCGGACCAGATCCTGCAGGACGCGCGGCGCCATCGCTTGCAGATCCGCCCGGTGGACGTGCAGGCCAGCGACTGGGATTGCAGCCTGGAGCCGATTGACGGCGCACAGCCGGCGATTCGCATGGGCTTGCGCATGATCGCGGGGTTTCGCGAAGAAGATGCGCGGCGCATCGAAAGCGCACGCCAGCGCCGGGCGTTCAGCGATATTGCCGACCTGGACGAGCGTGCCGGGCTGGATGCACGCGCCCAGGCATTGCTGGCGGATGCCGGCGCCTTGCGCGCCCTGGCTGGCAACCGACACAAGGCGCGTTGGGAAGTGGCCGGCGTACACAAGCAACTCGGGCTGTTTGCCGGCCTGCCGAGCCCGGACGAAGCCGTGGTGGAATTGCCGGAGCCCACCGTGGGTGAGGACCTGCACGCCGACTACGCCACGGTCGGCACCACCCTGGGGCCGCATCCGTTGGCGTTGTTGCGTGCGGAACTGCGCAAGCGGCGCTGTCGCAGTTCCCAGGAGCTGATGGCGGTGGAGCATGGGCGCAATGTCAGTGTCGCCGGGCTGGTTACTGGTCGACAACGTCCCGGCACGGCCAGTGGGGTGACCTTTGTCACCCTGGAAGATGAATTCGGCAACCTCAATGTGGTGGTCTGGCGTGACCTGGCTGAGCGTCAACGCCAGGCATTGGTGGGCTCGCGGTTGCTGAAAGTAGACGGTCGCTGGGAAGCGGTGGGCGAAGTGCGGCACCTGATTGCCGGGCGCCTTACCGACCTGACGCCATTGCTGGAAGGCATCCATGTGCGCAGCCGGGATTTTCATTAGGGGCAGTGGCTTCTGCGGCCATTACCCCCTAAGTTATACAAGATGAAACCATCCGGCCCTGGTGCGCTCCAAATTTTGCGGCTGTCCTTTCTTTGCGCAGAGTTCAATGATGCAATTTTTATCCAACCCCCACGGCTGTGAAGGTTGGGCCGGAGAAATGGCCCAGCGTATCCGCGACTTCAATTGGGCAACCACCGACCTGGGCCCTATCGACCAATGGTCCACCAGCCTGACCTGCACCGTGCAGATGATGCTGGCGTCACCGGTGCCCATGGTGATGCTGTGGGGCCAATGGGGGTACATGATCTACAACGACAGCTACTCGGCCTTTGCCGGTGGCCGCCACCCGTACCTGTTGGGGACGCCGGTAGAGTTGGGTTGGCCGGAAGTCGCCGAGTTCAACCGCCATGTGATGGATACCTGCCTGGCCGGCGGCACCCTGTCGTTCAACAACAAGGACCTGGTGCTTTTGCGCAATGGCAAGCCGGAAACCGTGTGGCTGGACCTGTATTACAGCCCGGTCGCCGGCGACAACCAGCAACCGGCCGGGGTATTGGCGATTGTGGTGGAGACCACCGAACTGGTGAAGTCCGAACAGGTGCGCCAGGAACTCACGCATAACCTGGAGCAACGGGTCGCCGCTGAGGTGCACGCGCGTTCCGCTGCCGAGGACCAACTGCGCCAGTCGCAGAAACTCGAAGCCATCGGCGGCCTGACCGGTGGCGTGGCCCACGACTTCAATAACCTGCTGCAAGTGATCGCCGGCAACCTGCATTTGCTGGCTCGCCATGAACCGGACAACGCCCAGGTGCAGCGCCGTGTCGCCGCGGCCATTGCGGCGGTGGAACGCGGGGCCAAGCTGTCGTCGCAGTTGCTTGCGTTTGCCCGTCGCCAACCCTTGTCGCCGGCGGTGTATAACCCGCAACGCATCTACGCGGGTCTTGGTGAACTGCTGCAACGGGCACTGGGGGAAACCATCCATATCGATGTGCAATTGCCCCAGGACTCCTGGTTTATCAACGTCGACCGCAATCAGCTGGAAAATGCGCTGCTCAACCTGGCGATCAACGCCCGGGACGCCATGCAGGGCGAAGGCGTGATCCGTATTACCGGCGAAAACATCATCCTCAACCCGGACGATTGTGTGGGCAAAAGCATCAAGCCTGGCGAATATGTGCGACTGGCGGTGATCGACACCGGTGTCGGCATGTCCGAGTCCACGTTGAAACGGGCGTTCGAACCCTTTTTCACTACCAAGCGCGAAGGCCATGGCACCGGCCTCGGGTTGAGCATGGTGTTCGGCTTTGTGCGCCAGAGTGGCGGGCATGTGGAGATGTGGAGCGAGGAGGGCAAGGGTTCTGTGGTGCAGATGTATTTCCCCCACAGCCTGGAGCCGGAAAGCCTTGATGTGCATATCGATCAGATCCCTCAGAATGGCGGCCAGGAAACCATCCTGGTGGTCGAGGACAATGAAGGCGTGCGCCTGACCGTCGTCGAGCTGCTTGAACAGTCCGGCTACACCGTGCTCACGGCGGATGACGGCGACCAGGCCATGCAAAAGCTGCAATCCGGTTTGCAGCCGGAGCTGATCTTCACCGATGTGGTCATGCCTGGCCGCGTCAAAAGCACCGACCTGGCCGACTGGGCCCGTGCACAGAATCCTCCAGTTGCAGTGTTGTTCACCTCCGGCCATACGCGTGACATTCTCTCCAGCAATCACCTGCTGAGCGCCGAAATTCATCTGCTGAGCAAGCCCTACAGCCCCGAAGCCCTGACGCAACGGGTGCGCAGCGTGCTCACCGCCCGACAAGGTTGTCCATGACTTCACAGCGCAACATCCCAGCGATCACTGCCCAGCAAAGCGGCTTCGTCCGCGTGCGCGGCGCCCGCGAGCACAACCTGCGTAACGTCGATGTGGATATTCCCCGGGATGCCTTGGTGGTGTTTACCGGTGTATCGGGTTCCGGCAAGTCGTCCCTGGCGTTTTCCACGGTGTATGCCGAGGCGCAGCGGCGTTATTTCGAGTCGGTGGCGCCGTATGCGCGACGGCTGATCGACCAGGTCGGTGTGCCGGACGTGGACAGCATCGAAGGCCTGCCGCCCGCCGTGGCCCTGCAACAGCAGCGCGGTACGCCGAGTGCGCGCTCGTCGGTGGGCAGCGTGACGACGTTGTCGAGCCTGATCCGCATGTTGTACTCCCGTGCTGGCAGCTATCCGCCGGGACAACCGATGCTGTATGCCGAGGACTTCTCGCCGAACCTTCCCCAGGGCGCATGCCCGCAATGCCATGGCCTGGGCCGTGTGTATGAAGTGACCGAAGCGTTGATGGTGCCGGACCCTTCGTTGACCATCCGCCAGCGTGCAGTGGCGTCCTGGCCATTGGCGTGGCAAGGCCAGAACCAGCGGGACATCCTGGTAACCCTGGGCTACGACGTGGATATCCCGTGGCGTGACCTGCCGAAAAAGCAGCGCGACTGGATCCTGTTCACCGAAGAGACCCCCACCGCACCGGTCTACGCTGGCTTTACTCCGGAACAGACCCGCGATGCGCTCAAGCGCAAACTGGAGCCGAGCTACCAAGGCACTTTCATGGGCGCCCGGCGCTACATACTGCACACCTTTGCCCACACCCAGAGCGCGCTGATGAAGAAGCGCGTCTCGCAGTTCATGCAGGGCAGCGCCTGCCCGTTGTGCGAAGGCAAACGCCTGACCAAGGCCGCGCTGTCGGTGAAGTTTGCCGGGGTGGACATCGGTGAGTTGTCGCAGTTGTCATTGACGCGCTTGGCCGAGTTGCTGCGGCCGGTGGCGGCGGGCCAGGACACGATGAAACTGTCGGTGGAAAAACGTCTGGCGGCGCAGCGTATTGCCCAGGATTTGCTGGAGCGGGTCAGCACGTTGACCGAGTTGGGCCTGGGTTATCTGTCCCTGGAGCGCAGTACGCCGACCTTGTCGTCCGGGGAGTTGCAGCGGCTGCGTTTGGCCACACAACTGGGCTCGCAGTTGTTCGGCGTGATTTACGTGCTGGATGAACCCTCGGCGGGTCTGCATCCGGCGGATGGCGAGGCGTTGTTCACCGCCCTGGAGCGTTTGAAAGCCGCGGGCAATTCATTGTTTGTGGTGGAACATGACCTGGAAACCATGCGCCGCGCCGATTGGCTGATCGACGTCGGCCCGGCGGCAGGCGAACAGGGCGGGCAGGTGCTGTACAGCGGCCCGCCCGCAGGGCTTGCGCAAATCGAGGCGTCGCAGACCCGTGAGTACCTGTTCGCAGAAAAACGCGCGCCGAACCAGGCGCGCCGCGAGCCCACCGGCTGGCTGAAACTGCAAGGGCTGACGCGCAATAATCTCAAGGACCTGAACGTCGATTTTCCGCTGGGCTGCTTCACCGCGGTCACCGGCATTTCCGGGTCGGGCAAGTCCAGCCTGGTCAGCCAGGCCCTGCTGGAACTGGTTGGCGCCGGTCTCGGGCGCGCCGTGGAAAATGACGAAGAACCAAGCCTGGAAGACGACGCGCCGCAAACCAGCGGCGGGTACATCAAAGCCGGGCTGGAGCACATCCGCCGCCTGGTACAGGTGGATCAGAAGCCCATCGGCCGCACACCGCGCTCGAACCTGGCGACCTATACCGGCCTGTTCGACAACGTGCGCAAGCTGTTCGCGGCCACACCGGCGGCGAAGAAGCGTCATTACGATGCCGGGCAATTCTCCTTCAACGTCGCCAAGGGCCGTTGCCCGAATTGCGAAGGGGAAGGTTTTGTCAGTGTCGAGTTGTTGTTCATGCCGAGCGTGTACGCACCGTGCCCGACCTGTCATGGAGCGCGCTACAACCCAGAGACCCTGTCGGTGACATGGCAAGGCTTGACCATCGCCCAAGTGCTGGGGCTGACGGTGGAGCAAGCGGTGGACGTGTTCGCCGAGCAGCCGAGCGTGCTGCGTTCGTTGCAGGTGTTGCGGGATATCGGTCTGGGCTACCTGCGCCTGGGTCAACCGGCCACTGAGCTGTCGGGTGGTGAAGCGCAGCGCATCAAACTGGCGACTGAGCTGCAACGTAATGCGCGGGGCGCGACCTTGTATGTGTTGGATGAGCCGACCACCGGGCTGCATCCACGGGATGTGGACCGTTTGCTCAGCCAGTTGAATCACTTGGTGGACGCGGGGCATACGGTGGTTGTGGTGGAGCATGAGATGCGCGTGGTGGCGCAGAGTGACTGGGTGATTGATATCGGGCCAGGGGCGGGGGATTTGGGGGGTAAGGTGGTTGTCAGTGGTACGCCGCAGAAAGTTGCGAAAAGCAAGGTGAGCCGGACTGCGCCGTTCCTGGCCCGAGAGCTGATTTAACTGGCAATTTCGATCACATGTGGGGGGGTATTTGTGTTGGTGTACATATCCGTTGCTGCGGTGATGGCTGATATTGGTTCCGCCCTTACGGCGGGTCACTTTTGAAAAGAGCCCAAAAGTAACCAAAAGGCTCTTGCCCCAACACTCGGCACCTCGCTTAGGCTCGGTGTGCCCTCACTCCGGCTTGAATCCGTGGGCCGCCGCAATGGGCCATCCATGGCCCAGTGCGGCTAACCCGGCGTCCTGCCGGGTTACCCACGGATTCAAGCCTGCGTTCGGCCAGCGTGTTTGACGGGGCGCCTAAGATCAAAATCAAGATCAAGAGCGACTCGCTTCGCATCGTGGTTACGCGGTCCCTGTAGGAGCCGGCTTGCCGGCGAAAAACGTGAGAACGCCGCGTTCATTCTGGTTTCCCGCGTCATCGTTAACGACCATCGCAGGCAAGCCAGCTCCTACAGAAAACGCGTTCGCCTTTGCCTTTGCTCTATACCACTCAAGCCGGCTGTCAGGCCGCTGTGCTTTTGATTTTGATCTTAGGCGGCCCCCCAAATCCATGTCGGATTACGGGCACACCGAGCCTAAGCGAGGTGCCGAGTGTTGGGGCGAAGGCCTTTTGCTTACTTTTGGCTGGGCCGGCATTCCGGCCTTTCCAAAAGTGAGCCGCTGTAAGAGCGGAACCATAAGTAGCCGTTACCTAAATAACGGATATGTACTCCACCCAAAAAAACTGCCCCCCGCATTCGCGCGCAATCCTACTTTTAGCTCAACCCTGAATCAGTTGAACCTGCGATAAAGCCTGCTCCACCACATTCTCCACCGTAAACCCAAACTTCTCCTGCAACTTCGCCAGCGGCGCCGACGCACCGAAGCTGTTCATCACCACTTTGGCGCCGGTCTGCCCCACATACCGGTCCCAGCCCAATGGCCCAGCCTGTTCCACCACGACCCGCGCTTTCAGCGCTGGCGGCAACACGCTGTCGCGATAGGCCTGGTCCTGGTCTTCAAACAATTCCCAGCTGGGCATCGAAACGACCCGCGCAGCGATCCCTTGAACTTTCAACTGTTCATACGCCGCCACGGCCAGGCTGACCTCGCTGCCGGTCGCCAGCAGAATCACTTTGGGCTCTTCGGCACTCGCCAGTACATAGGCCCCTTTGGCTGCCCCGGACGCCGCCGCATACTTCGTACGATCCAGCGTCGGCAACGGCTGGCGCGACAACACCACGCAACTCGGCCGATGGGTTTGCGCCAGGGCGACCTTCCACAGCTCCAGGGTTTCGTTGGCATCGCCGGGCCGCAGCGTCAGCAACCCCGGTGTGGCGCGCAGTTGCGTGAGGTGTTCGATTGGCTGGTGCGTCGGCCCGTCTTCACCGACGCCAATCGAGTCATGGGTGAACACAAACACCACCGGCAACTCCATGATCGCCGCCAGGCGGATCGGTGGTTTCATATAGTCGCTGAACACCAGGAAGGTCGAGGTGTACGGCCGCAGGTAGGACAACGCCATGCCATTGGCAATCGCGCCCATGGCGTGTTCACGGATGCCGAAGTGCAGGTTGCGCCCGCTGTAGTCGTCGGCACTGAAACGCCCGGCGCCGTCGAAGGTGAGGTTGGTCTTGGTCGACGGTGACAGGTCTGCCGAGCCGCCGAGCAACCAGGGGATTTGTTTGGCAAACGCATTCAGCACTTCGCCACCGGCTGCGCGGCTGGCCACGCCCTTGGTGTCGCTGTCGAAGTGCGGCAAATTGTCCAGCCAATGCTCGGGCATTTCCCCTGCGCGCATGCGGTGCAACTCGTCAGCCAGTTCCGGCTCGTGCTGCGCCAGCTGCGACAGGTGCTGACTCCAGGTTTCGTATAAGGCCTGGCTGCGTTCCAACAGGGCATCACGCAAGAGGGTGCGCGCGTCGTCCGGCACCAGAAAACTTGAATCCTGTGGCCAGCCATAAGCGGCCTTGGTCAGACGAATCTCATCATCACCCAATGGCTCGCCATGGGCGGCGGCGGTGTTGTGCTTGTGGGGCGAGCCGTAGCCGATCACGCTGTCGACCACGATCAGGGTCGGCGCTCCTGTGTTCGCCTTGAATGTCTCCAACGCTGCGCTCAGCGCCTGCAAGTCATTGGCGTCAGTCACGTGCAACGTGTGCCAGCCATAGGCCTGGAAGCGCTTGATCACGTCTTCGCTGAACGCCAACTCGGTGTGCCCTTCGATACTGATGGTGTTGTTGTCGAAGATCCAGCACAGGTTCGCAAGCTTCAAATGCCCGGCCATCGACGCGGCTTCGCTGCTGATGCCTTCCATCATGTCGCCGTCACCACACAGGGTGTAGACGTTGTAGTCGAACAACACCTTGCCATCACGGTTGAAACGCTCGGCCAACCAGCGCTCGGCCATCGCCATGCCGACGCTGTTGGCGCAGCCTTGGCCGAGTGGCCCGGTGGTGGTTTCCACGCCAGTGGTCATGCGGTACTCGGGATGGCCCGGGGTTTTTGAATCGGCCTGCCGGAACTGCTTGATATCGTCCAAGCTGATCGCCGGCTGGCCAGTGCGCTTGCCATGGGCGTCGATTTCCACCACACCCGCCAGGTGCAGCAGCGAATACAGCAACATCGACGCATGCCCCACCGACAACACAAAGCGGTCACGGTTGGGCCAGTCGGGATGCTCCGGGTGGTAGCGCAGGAAGCGACTCCACAGCGTGTAACCCACCGGCGCCAGGCCCATGGGCGTGCCCGGATGGCCAGAGTTGGCCTTCTGCACGGCGTCCATGGCCAGGGTGCGGATCGTGTTGATGCATTGGGTGTCGACAGCGGTGGCAGCATGAGTCATGAAACCGGTCTCCCTCGAATGGCTATCTAGAGTGGAGGGCAGGGCGCCGCAAAGGTTTGATCCAAACACCTGCGCCGCGACGAACGGGGCTGTATTGACCCCGGACATGACAAGACCCCTCGCAATGGTCTAGCTTCTAGGGCGTAAGCCATTGATCAACTTGCGGAGGTACGCCATGCCAGTGAAACACGACCTGTATCAGGACTTGGGGTTGAGCAAGGAAGTCGTTCACGCACGCAGGGCGAGCGACAAACGTCTGGACTCGCTGCTCACTCAATACGATGACGCTGACAAGGAGGTGCTGAAGGCAGAATCGGCAAGCGCCAGCGATGAGGATGTGGAGAAACTGAAGAAGAAACGACTGTTGATCAAAGACGACATTGTGGCGAAGTTGGGGTAAGCCACCGTCCGCGTTCCTACAGGCGCGGACACATTTGTTCAGAATTGTCTGAAGGACAGGGCGGCTTTCACTGCCTATGATGCCCACCGCCCACCCGGCTCTGGGGACTGTTGCGGCGCAAGGATTGCGCTGGTGAGCCGGGTGGGTACTTCATTTCAGGCCAGCAGTGCCTGTGTGCACGCATCAATCGAGCGCTGCTGCGTCTCGCCATACAGCTTCAATTCATCGATCGTCGGACGGCCCAGCGCTTTTTCAAATTCGGCCTGGTTCGAGTTGGCTGCGTAGTGACTCTGCGCCGCATCCCCCAGGTTTGACTGGAAAATCCCCGCTGCACTCACCGGCAGAAAATCTTCATACACCAAAGGCTCCACATCGATGTGGCCCGCTGCGATCAATGCGTCCAGGGTTCGCGGTTGATCAGCCGAACCGCGCGCCGCCAGGCCCTGCTCGGTTGTGAAATAGCGGAAGTAGGCCAGGCCCTGTTCACGCATCTGCGCGTGATCATCCGGGAAGGCCTGGAAGTGCCGTTCCATCAATTCGACATAACGCGCGGCGTTGCCCTCATTGGGGAAAGCGCCCAGTTCGTCGCGCGCGGCGTTCAGTAACTGGTCGTACAGCGCACGGCCTTTGGGCGTGAGCGCTACGCCGCGTTGTTCGATTTCACCAAAGCGTGCGCTGTGGCTGCCTTGGGCGTCGGTGAAGGCGATGGGTTCATCCAGGGCCTTGAAGCTGGTCTGGCGCAGCAGGATCGGGCAGCGGCGGCAAGGGGGGCCTTCGATCACGGCTTTTGGCGTGATGCCTTTGTTGGGCATGGCGGCCTGGACGTGGTCGATGTCCAGGGTGCGCGGGGTCAGGTGGTTGATGTGCGGGCCTTTGAAGGCGACCACGTCCGCGATCAAGCGATGCTGGTCGCTCAGTTGCTGGTACTGCGCGCCGGTGACGGTGGCGGTGTGGTGCCAGCGGAAGGTTTCCAAGGCCTGGCGGACAAATTCATCGGCGTTCTCAGCGTTGAGGCCTCCCTCCTTTTCCGCCTGTTCGATCAGCGCCAGGGCGCCAGGGGTGAAGATCGAACGCTTGGCCAGGGCGGTTTCGGCAAAGGCGCGCAGGTCGCAGTTCTCGATCAGTTCCAGGCGCAACAATGAGGTGAACACACGAAACGGGCTGGTTTGCAGCGCTTGTTCATGCACGGCACGAAACGCAGTGGAATGCACAGGCACGCCAGCCGGTGTCAGGTCGTAGTAGCCCACCGGTTGCATGCCCATCACTGCGAACAGGCGGCTGATGGTCGCCAGTTCCTCAGCCGTGCCCAAACGGATCGCGCCGTGGCGTTCCATGTCCAGGCGCTGGATTTCGCCAGTGCGTTGCAGCTGCTGCGCCAGCTGCGGCTGGGTGTCGAGCACGTGGGCATTGGTCTCGGCCACCAGCTCCATCAGCGCGCCATACAGGGGAACTTCATCTCGGTACATGTCGGACATGGCCTTGGAAAAGCCCTTGCGGATCTCGTCTGGGCTGACATGTGCGGTGCTAGGCATAGAAAAATTCCTGATGGCTATGACGATAGAGGTGGCCTGTGCCTGGATTTTGTTGAGCGCAAGTCGCGCTTGCAAACGAAGAATCCTCAGGACTTCATTCTGCAAATGAATGAGATGACGTGAATATGACAAAAACCAGCCCCTGAGAAATTTCATTTAAGGGCGGTTTTCCTAACTAATTCTTCACGGAGTCCGCCCCGGTCGGCATGAAAGAATCGTCACGTTTGCAAGGATGAAAACGCCGTTATGCACACCAGACACATAAAAAAATGTTTAGGGGCTGTCGTTAATGAAAATTTCTACACTGGCGTTGTCGATCACCGCCGCCGTTCTTGCACAACAGGCATTCGCTGATGATTTCGGGCTCGGTTCGCTTGGCACGGGCAACGGTCACAGCGGTTTCCTTGAAGACAGTCACGCGGCCATCAGCTCGCGGACCATGTACTACAGCGCGGATAACCGCTCGGGGACCAATAACGACCTGCGCGAAACCGCAACCGCGCTGCGTTTTGACTACAAATCCGGCTTCACCCAAGGCACCGTCGGCCTGGGGTTTGACGTCATGGCCTTCGGCGCGCTGCGTCTGGACGGTGGCGATGGCCACACGGCGGGCGCGGGCCTGTCGGGCAACGGCAACAGCTTCTTTCCGACCAAGAACAACGGCACTGAACCTGCCGACTCCTTTGGGCGCGCGGCGGGCAACGTGAAGTTCCGCATTTCCCAGACCGAGTTGCATGTGGGGGGTGGCTTGGCGCCGGTCTTGCCGATCCTGGTGTCCAATGACAGCCGCGTGGCGCCGCAGACCTTTGACGGCGGCATCCTGACCTCCAACGACATCCCCAACGTCACCTTCACCGGCGGTGAACTGAACCGCGCTGAAGGCCGTGCCTCCAGCAACTCTACGGGCTTGAGCGTGGCCGGTGGGACTCGCGACAGTGACAGCTTCAAGTTCGGTGGGGTTGACTACAAGCCGTTTGGCTCTTCCGACAACGTCATCGCGAAAAACCTGACGTTGCAGTACTACTATGCCCAGTTGCAGGACTTCTACAAACAGAACTACTTCGGCTTGGTCCACGTATTGCCGCTGGGCAATGACCAGTCGTTCAAGACCGACCTGCGCTACTTCGACAGCAGCAGCGACGGCAAGAACGGCGAGAGTGGCTACCAGTTCAACAACAACGGCGGCTACGCCAAGCACGCCAACGAAGTGGACAACAAAACCTACAGTGCGGCCTTCACCTATCAGTTGGGCGGCAGCAGCTTGATGCTCGGCCACATTGGCGTGGGTGACGACGGCGGTTTTGTGTGGGTGAACCAGGGCAGCCTGGCCGATCCGCACGCACAAGGCGCTGGCGGCAGTGACTTCTACCTGTTCACCGACGCCGTGGTCGGCCAGTTCTCCCGCGCGGGCGAGCAGGTCAACTTTGGTCAGTACTCTTATGACTTCAAGGCCTACGTGCCGGGTCTGAAGGCGTCCGTGGCTTACCTGGATGGCCGGGACATCAAGTCGAAGGTAGCCGGTGGCCCTGACCAGAAAGAAAACGAAGCCGACTTCCGCCTGGACTACGTTGTGCAGGCCGGTCCTCTGAAAGGTTTTGGTACGACTTTCCGTACCGGCACCTATCACGGCAAGAACACCGGCACCGCCGACCAGGACCAGACCCGCCTGATCTTCAACTACACCTACGCGATCTTCTAAGTCTTCATGTGCACCCGGGCGTCATTGGGCTCTACACTGCCTCTCACTTGGTAGGCGATGGACGACCCGATGACGGCCACACCCGACAACCGAATACTTGCAACCCTCGAAGGCCAGCGCCTGGCGCAGCCGGATGCCGAGTGCTGGCGCGAGTGGGGCCCTTATTTAAGTGAACGCCAATGGGGCACTGTGCGCGAAGACTACAGCGCCGATGGTGACGCCTGGACCTACTTCCCCCATGAACACGCACGCAGCCGCGCCTATCGCTGGGGCGAGGATGGTTTAGCCGGTTTCAGCGACAAGTCCCAACGCTGGTGCTTGGGCCTGGCCCTGTGGAACGGACGTGACGCGATCCTCAAGGAGCGCCTGTTTGGTCTCAACAACGCCGAAGGCAACCACGGTGAAGACGTCAAGGAATTGTACTTTTTCGTCGACGGCGTACCGAGCCATGCCTACATGCGCATGCTCTACAAATACCCCCACGCCGCCTTTCCCTACGCCGACCTGATCAGCGAAAACGCCCGGCGTGGCCTGGCAGATGCCGAGTACGAGATCCTCGATACCGGCGTGTTCGAAGACAACCGCTACTGCGATGTCAGCGTCGAATATGCCAAGCATCAGCCTGACGACATTTTCATGCGCGTCATCCTGCACAATCGTTCGGACCAGCCAACGCGTTTGCAGGTGTTGCCCCAGCTGTGGGCGCGCAATGACTGGAGCTGGACCTTCGACGCGCCCAAGCCACAGTTGACGCGGGACGGGGAGCAGGTGCTGGCGCGTCATCATGAGTTGGCGGATCGCCATCTCAATGCCTGGGGCCAGGACGGGGTGGAGTGGTTATTCTGCGAGAACGAAACCAATGTCCCCCGGTTGGATGGGCAGCCGGCACCGGGGCCGTTCAAGGATGGGATCAATGATTACGTGGTCGGCGGTGAGCAATCGGCGGTTCGCCGTGACTGCGGCACCAAAGTCGCCGCACGCTTCATCCTCGATCTGGCAGGCCTGGAAAGCAAAACCCTCTATTTGCGTTTTGCCCCGGTCGACGCACCGCCTGTCAACGCCCGCAAGCTGTTCGAACAACGCCGCCAGGAGGCCGATGACTTCTACGCCGCCTTGCAACACGGCATTGCCAATGAGGACGCGCGTAATGTGCAGCGTCAGGCCCTGGCCGGGCTGCTGTGGTCCAAGCAGCTCTACTATTTCGACGTGAACCAATGGCTCGACGGCGACCCGGCACAACCTGCGCCGCCGCCCGAGCGCCTGCATATCCGCAATACCCATTGGCGGCACCTGTCGAATTTCGACATCCTTTCCATGCCCGATACCTGGGAATACCCGTGGTATGCCTCGTGGGACCAAGGCTTCCAGGCAGTGGCCATTGCGCTGATCGATCCGGGCTATGCCAAGCAGCAACTGTTGCTGCTGGTGAAAGACCGCTTCATGCACCCCAACGGCCAATTGCCGGCTTACGAATGGCGCTTCGACGACGCCAACCCGCCGGTGCATGCCTGGGCCAGTTGGCGGGTCTACCAGCAGGACAAGGCGCTGACTGGCGTAGGCGATATGGATTTCCTAGAGCGGATATTCCACAAGCTGCTGCTGAATTTCTCTTGGTGGGTCAATCGTAAGGACGCCGAAGGGCGCAACCTGTTCCAAGGCGGCTTCCTAGGGCTGGACAATATCGCCTTGTTCGACCGCTCGGCCGCGTTGCCACCGGGTTACCAGTTGGATCAGGCCGACGGCACGGCGTGGGTCGCGGCCTATGCGCTGGACTTGATGCGCATCGCGCTGGAACTGGCCAAGCGCAACGGGGTGTATGTCGACATCGCCGTAAAGTTCTTCGAGCACTTCCTGTATATCGCCGGCGCCATCAACCGCGTCGATAACAGCGCGGAAGGCCTGTGGGACGAGCAGGACCTGTTCTTCTACGATGTGCTGCATCGCCCCGATGGCCAGAACGAACCGGTGCGCCTGCGTTCGATCGTCGGGCTAATGCCGCTGTTTGCCGTGCTGGTGCTGGAGCAGCGCGAGCATGAAGGCCTGGAAGGGTTGCGCGAGCGTTCGCTGGGCTTCATGAAGCACCGGCCCGACCTGGCCAAACTGGTCTCGCGCTGGAACGAGCCGGGGCAGGGCAATCGCCTGCTGCTGGCGCTTCTGCGCGGCGAACGCACCAAGGACCTGTTGCGGCGCATGTTGGATGACGAAGAGTTCTTGTCGGCCTTTGGCGTGCGCTCCCTGTCCAAGGCGTTTGCCGAACAACCGCTGGCGTTGAAAATGAACGGCAATACCCTGAGTGCGAGTTACCAGCCCGGCGAATCTGACTCGTGGCTGTACGGCGGCAACTCCAACTGGCGCGGGCCGTTGTGGATGCCGGTGAACTACATGCTGATCGAATCGTTGCGGGAGTTTCACCGCTATTACGCGGACAACTTCTCGGTGGAGTACCCGAGCGGCAGTGGTTACCTGTCCTCCTTGGAAGAAGTGGCTGACAGCCTCAGTCAGCGCCTGACGCGTCTCTTTCTGCGGGATGAAAATGGCTCACGGCCGTCGATGGCGGGATACGCCCAGCTGGAAGCCGACCCGGCCAGCCGTGATTTGGTGTTGTTCCACGAGTATTTCCACGGGGAAACGGGACGCGGGCTGGGCGCGTCGCATCAGACGGGATGGAGTGCGCTGGTGGCGTTGTTACTGCAGCCGGGTGCTTAAGCCTCCCTGTGGCGAGCGGAAGATCGCTTAGCGCGATCTGCCGATCAACACTGCCTGCTCGCGCTCCGCACTGTTGACGTTAACTGTGCGCGCAAAGCTCACGCCATCCCCGTCGAACACACACACCACCTGGTCCCTGAATGCCGTTTGAGGGTAGATCCAGGTCATTTCCAGCGTCCTGGCGTCCAGCCAGCGCGCACCGGCAACGATCTGCGCGCCGTTGAATTCATAACCGTGATGCAACGCCCGGCCGGGCATGCTGGTCAGGCCGCTGAGCCAGTGATCAACGCCCACCTTCAACGAATGGGTGGCCTGACTGTCGCTGAGTTCAAAGGTCAAGACATCGCCTGCAAACTCAAACGACAACTGGCGCACGCCCAAGCCGTTGTCGGCCATTCCAAACACGCGCTTCGCATTCGCTGGTGCAGCACATAAAGACACTAGCGAAGGTCGCTCAGCCATGCTCGTCAGCCGCTGTTCCAGGCGTGCATCTGCGCCAGGGCTGCCGCCGCTGGTGAATGCCGCCGGGAAATGCGCTTCGACAAACGGCAGGATCGCCGCCGAGTTTTTTATCCCACCCACCAATACCAGTGTTGCGCCGTACTCGCGGTACACCGCGGCCATCTGCACAAACACCCCCAGCGCACTGAAGGCCCCGCTGGGCTTCATCATCCAGTGGTAGCCGTAACGGCTGTCCGGCCCGCCTTGGGGTTGGGTGGCGGCGCGGACCCAGGCGGCCGGCAATACTTGTTGTCCATTCCACAAGCCGTCCTGGGCGTGCAGCACTGCCAGTTTCAGCGCAGCCGACACCGGTGCGGTGAGGCCATTGCCGCCGGGGTTCACGCCGTCCGGGCCGATGTCCCAGGTTTCGTTATGAATATCCAAGGGGATGAACAGGCGCGGCTTGAGGTAGTCGTGCAAGGTCTGCCCGGCAACGCGATTGATCAGCGCCGAGAGCATGTAGCTGGCCGCGCTGGTGTAGACGTATTCGGTGCCGGGCGCGTAGGCCAAAGGGATTTTGAAGAATTCCGCGATCCAGCTGGTGCTGATGCCGCGCCATACGGAGCCGGACGTATTGCTGGCGTGCCCGGTGCGCATGGTCAGCAGGTGTTCGACGGTCATGTCGGCCAGGCGCGGGTCGGCGTCGGTAGGCACTTGGTCGGGGAAGAAGATGACCAGGGGATCGTCCAGTTTGAGCAAGCCTTCTTCGATGGCCAGGCCGATGGCGCATCCGGTGAAACTCTTGGCCATGGAGTGCAGCACGCGGGGTTCGTTGGGGTCGACCGGCCAGGTCCAGCCTTCGGCGACGACATGGCCGTGGCGGTGCAGCATGAAACCATGCAGGTCGAGGCCGGCAGCCTTGACCTCGTCGAGAAATGCGATCAGGCGGTCGGGGTCAACACCAACACTGCTAGCGCTGGCGCGGGGCAAACCGTCATAGGAAGTCAGGGGCATGGAAACGCTCGGCAAAAGGGTGGATCAACGGCTGCGGTGCACCAGCCGGGAGTAGGAAATCAGCATGCTGGTGAGTTCCTGGCTGACCCCGGTGAGGGGCGCGGAACGACGGCTGATCAGGCACACATCACGGGGTGCCAGGGGTTCTTCGATGCCGATGGTGGTGAGTGCGCTGGAGAACAGCTTCATCCCCGGCAGCATGCGTGGCTCGATGGTCAGGTAATCGGTTTCCGAGACGATGTGCAGAGTTTCCAGCAGCGAGTCGGTGGTGATGGCGATCTTTGGCGGTGCCAGGCCCTGGGTGCGGAACAGTTGGACCAAACGGTTTTCAGCGCCGCCGATCACGCCGGTGGAGCGCACGCTGATCCATTGGCAGTCCACCAGTTCCTGCACCGACTTGGCCTGGGCCAACGGGTGGCCTTTGCGCGCAATGATGCCGGCGCTGGAGCTGTAGAGGCGGTCGATGGACAGGTCGATGTCGGTAACGTTCGGCGCCAATGGACACAGCACGAAATCCAGGCGGCCATCGCGGACTTTTTCCACCAGGCCCTTGGTGGTGCCGCTGGCCACGTGCACCTGGATGCGCGGGAAGCGCTGGGTGAAGTTGCTCAGCACCGGCACCAGCAGTTCGGCCAGGGGTTCGGATGTCACACCCAGGTCGATATGGCCTTCGAGCTCGCCTTTCCAGGGTTGCAGGTCGAGTAGGGCGCGTTCGCAGTCGAGGGTGATGGAGCGCGCGCGCACGAGGAAGACTTCGCCAGCCGACGTCAGGTTAATGCCTTGGTTCGAGCGTTGCAGCAGCACCACGCCCAGTTCCTTTTCCAGGGTCTGGATTGACTGGGTCAGGGTGCTTTGCGCCACGTCCAATTGGCGTGCGGCAGAGCGGAAGCTGCCTTTTTCGACCACGGCACAGAATGCGCGAAGATGGGTGAGAGTCATTAAGGACTGCCTCAGGTTTCAGCATTTAAACCATTGAATGCCCGCCAGCTTATCTGATGGCTCCAGGTGCGCACAGATCGGTTTAGCCGATCAGGTTCATTATTTTTGAACGCATGCAAACGGCTCCAGACCCTGGTTTTTCGGTAGGCTGGAGGCAAGTGAGGACAGGCTCGGCAGGTGATCGGAAAAGCCGAGCCTGATCACGTGGAGCGTTCTTCTCAAGCTTGCCGCGTGAAGAATAAGATCGGTCCAGGAACATTCGCCAACCGTGAAGGCGACTAAAACAACAACAACTCTCCAGGTGTTCGGCCGTGCCTCTTTTTGGGTCCTGCCAGCGTCCGAACCCCATGCGTAAGGAACATTTAAGGTGCAGTTATCCATGAACAAGACTCTTATCCTGGCGGGCGCCTTGTCTGCGGCGCTGGTGGGCACTGCTCACGCTGAAAGTGTATTGAAGGTGGCGCTCAACGCTGACATCCGCAGCACCGATCCGGGTGTGAACCGTGACACCAACTCCGACGCCGTGATCATGCACATCACCGAAGGGCTGGTAGCCTTCCGCGAAGATGCTACCGTCGGCCCGCTGCTGGCCAAGGACGTGCAGGTGTCCGATGACGGCCTGCGCTATACCTTTCACCTGCGCGACGGGGTGAAGTTCCAGAATGGCAAGGCATTGACCTCCGCTGACGTGCTATGGACCTGGAAGCGCTTCCTCGACCCCAAGACCCAATGGCGCTGCGCCCCTGAATTCGATGGGCATGGCGGTGCGAAGATCGTCGACATCAGCGCCCAGGACCCCCTCACCGTGGTCTTCACCCTCGACAAGCCCAATGGCCTGTTCCTGACCAGCACCGCGTTGCCTGAATGTGGCGGCAGCGGCATCCTGTCTGCAGACTCGCTCAACGCCGACGGCAGCTGGAAGACCCCGGTCGGCACCGGCCCGTTCCAACTGGGCGAGTGGAAGCCTGGCCAATACGTCGAGCTGCTGCGCAACCCCAACTACACCCCTCGCGACGAAAAAGAGCCGGACGGCTACACCGGCAACAAGTCCACCAGCCTGGACCGCGTGCGCCTGCTGGTCATCCCGGACCCGGCCGCCGCCAAAGCCGCGTTGTTGTCGAAAAACGTCGACCTGCTGATTGATGTCACCCCGCTGGACGCGACAGAACTGGCCGCCCATTCCGGTGTGCGTGTGACCTCCAGCGGCACCATGTCAGTCAATGCATTGCTGTTCCAGACCCGCGATCCGCTGCTAAAAGATGTACGTTTGCGCCAGGCCATCGCCCATGCCCTGGATTCGGCGCAAATTGTCGAAGCTTTGACCGGTGGCCGCTCCAAGGCCAACAACTCGATGGTCGCCAGCGGCAGCCATTACCACACTGCCGTCGAAGACCAGGGCTTCACCTTCGACCCGGCCAAGACTGCGCAACTGCTGCGCGAAGCCGGCTACAAAGGCGAACCAATCAAGCTGATCGTCAACAAACGCTATGCGGCGATCTTCGACATGGGCGTGTTCGTGCAGGCCATGGTCAAGGCCAGCGGCATCAACCTGGAACTGGAAACCCTGGAGTGGGGCACGCAGCTTGAGCGCTACCAGAGCGGCAACTACCAGATGATGGCGTTCCCGTACTCCGAACGCCTCGACCCGGCCCTGAGCTTCGATTCAATGACTGGCGACAAGGACAAGGAGTCGCGCAAGGTCTGGGACAACCCTCAGGCCCGCGAGTGGCTGCGTGAAGCCCAGCGCGAAGGCGACATCAGCAAGCGCCAGGCGCTGTTCGATCAACTGCACCAGCAGATGATCAAGGATGTGCCGATGATCCCGATGTACAACGGCAACGCGATTGCCGCCAGCCGAGATTACGTCAAGGGCCTGCGCACCTGGCCGGTGTCCAAGCCGCGCCTGTGGACTGTCAGCGTCCCCGCCGCCGGGAGTAATTGAGGATGTTCCGTTTTATCTCCCAACGCCTGGCGATGTCGGTGCCCACTTTGCTGCTGATCTCGCTGATGGTGTTCGCGATCATCCGCCTGGTGCCGGGTGATCCCGCGTTGCTGATGCTTGGCGACATGGCCGACGCCCACAGCCTGGAAGTGGCGCGATCGTCCCTGGGGCTGGACCAGCCGTTGCCGGTGCAGTTTGTGATCTGGCTCAAGGCGGTGCTCAGCGGTGACCTCGGGCATTCGATCACCACCAATGAGGCGGTGTTGCCGCTGATCCTGGATCGGTTCCAGATGAGTGCCGGGATTGTCTTGGTGTCGGTGTTGTTGGCGGCCTTGATTGCAGTGCCGGCGGGTTTGCTGTCGGCGTGGAAGCAGGACAGTGCGCTGGACTTCGGCGTGGTGTCGACGGCGACGCTGTTGCTGTCGATCCCCAGCTTCTGGCTCGGCTTGCTGTTGCTGTATGCCTTCGGCATCAAGCTCGGCTGGTTGCCGGTGGTGGGTTACGTGTCGTTCGGCCAATCGCCGTGGCAGGCCTTGAGTTTCATCGTGCTGCCGATTGTCACCCTGACGTTGGTGGAGCTGGGTGCGATCACTCGGATGGCGCGGGCCAGTGCGATCGAAGTGCTACGCCTGGAATACATCACCCATGCGCGGGCCAAAGGCTTGTCGGAGCGTGCGGTGCTGTGGCGCCATGCGCTGCGCAACTCGTTTGCACCGACGCTGACCCTGATCGGCCTGATCCTCGGCAACCTGCTCAGCGGCATCGCCGTGCTGGAAACCGTGTTCACCCTGCCGGGCATCGGCCGCCTGATGGTCGACGCCATTTACGCCCGGGATTACCCGGTGCTGCAGGGCTGCCTGCTGCTCGTGACCTTTGTCTATGTGCTGGTCAACCTGTTGGTGGACCTGCTGTACCCGCTCTTCGACCCCAGGGTTAAGTTATGAATAAGCCACTGCCTGTTGCACCCGAGGTGCTGTTGCCTGCGCCGGTGCGTGGCCCCAGGGCCTGGCGCGTGCCGCCGTTGAACGCGCTGATCGGTGCGTTCCTGTTGGGCTTGCTATTGATCATGGCCGCGCTCGGCCTGGTGTGGACGCCCCACGACCCGCTGGCGCTGAACTTGCTGGCGCGCTTGCAGGCGCCGACCGCCGCGCACTGGTTGGGCACTGATGAATATGGCCGCGATGTGTTGAGCCGCCTGATGATCGGCGCGCACACCAGCCTGTGGGTGAGTGTGCTGACGGTGAGCATGGCGATTATCGCCGGCACCTTTCTGGGCTTGCTGGCCGGTTTCCTGCGCGGCTGGGTCGACCGTGGCTTGATGATGATCAACGACGCGTTGCTGGCGTTCCCTGGGATCCTGTTGGCGCTGGGGTTGATGGCGATTATCGGCCCGAGCCTATATGGCATCGTGTTCGCCCTGAGCCTGGCGTACACGCCGTCGGTGGTGCGCGTGGTGCGCGGTACGGTGCTGTCGCTGCGGGAGAAGGAGTTTGTCGAAGCGTCGCGGGTGATCGGCAACTCTGAGCTGTACACCATGCTGCGCCACATCGCGCCGAATTGTGTGGCGCCGGTGTGTGTGCTGGCTACCAGCATGTTCGGCTGGGCGATTCTCGCGGAAAGCTCGCTGAGCTTCCTCGGCTTGGGCGTACCGCCACCGGCAGCCACCTGGGGCAACATGCTTGCGGCCAGCCGGCCGTATATCGCCACGGCCAGTTGGCTGGGGTTGTTTCCCGGTGTCTGCATCGCCATGGCGTTGTTGGCGTTCAACCTGTGTGGCGACGCCTTGCGTGACCGCCTTGATCCACGGATGAGTAAATGAGCATGCCTGACGTACTTTTGGCCGTCGATCACTTGAAAATCCGCATTGGCACTCACGGCCCGCTGGCGGTCAATGACCTGAGCTTCACCATCGCCCCCGGCGAAATTGTCGCCTTGGTGGGGGAGTCCGGCAGCGGCAAGACCATGGCCGCCCGCGCCGCCATCGGCCTGTTGCCGCCGCCGCTGGAACACTGTGGCGGTCAGGTCCGCTTCCAAGGCCATGACCTCAACAGCCTCAAGCCCGAGCAATTGCGCGAGCTGCGCGGGGCCAAGATCGGCATGGTGTTCCAGGAACCGATGGTGTCGCTGAACCCGTCCATGAGCATCGGCGAGCAAATGGCCGAGGGCCTGCGCCTGCACACCAAACTGACGGATGAGCAGATCCGCGAACGCAGCCTGGAGATGCTCGGCCATATCGGCATCAAGGACGCCGAGCGTTGCCTGACGGCGTTCCCCCACGAGTTCTCCGGCGGCATGCGCCAACGCATCATGCTTGCGTCGGTGATGCTGCTGCGCCCGGCGCTGCTGATTGCCGATGAACCCACCACCGCGCTGGATTGCCTGGCGCAGCTGGACGTGTTGAAGCTGATGCTCGACCTCACCCGCGAGCAGGGCACGGCGATTCTGTTCATCAGCCATGACCTGTCCCTGGTGGCGCGCTACGCCCACAAGGTGGTGGTAATGCGTGAAGGCCGCGCAGTGGAGCAGGGCACCATTGAACAGATCCTGCTGGCACCCAAGGCCGAGTACACCCGGCAGTTGCTGGAGGCATTGCCGCGTCGCGGGGTACTGGCGGCCTTGCCCCAGGCCGACGGCCCGTTGCTCACGGTCAAGGACGTGTGCATCGAACACCCCGGCCCGCGCAGCCTGTGGGGCCGCACCGCGTTCAAACGCGTGGTGCACTCGGCCAACCTCTCCATCGCACCGGGGGAAACCCTGGCGCTGGTGGGCGGCAGTGGTTCGGGCAAGACCACCCTGGGCCGCGCCATTGTCGGCCTGAATAAAGCCTGTGCCGGTGCCATCGAGTTTGAGGGCGTGGACATCCTGAAGTCGGGCAACCGCGAACATCGACTGCAATGCCAGATGATTTTCCAGGATCCGTACTCGTCCCTCGACCCGCGCATGAAGATCGGCGACATCCTCGCTGAACCGTTGCGTCACGTGCCTGGCATGAGTGCCGAGCAGAAGCGTGAACGGGTCACCAAGACCTTGCTGGACATCGGTTTGGCCGAGCAGTTTGTCGAACGCTTCCCGCACCAGTTGTCCGGTGGTCAGCGCCAGCGTGTCGCTATTGGCCGCGCACTGGTGCGTCACCCACGGTTGGTGATCGCCGACGAGCCGATCTCGGCGTTGGACATGACCATCCAGAAGCAGATTCTGGAACTGTTCGAACGCCTGCAGGCGCAATACGGCTTTGCCTGCCTGTTCATCTCCCACGACCTGGCGGCGGTGGAGCGCATTGCCCACCGGGTCGCGGTAATGAGCGAGGGCAGGGTGGTGGAAATGGGCGCCCGCGATGAAATTTTCGACCGCCCGCAACACCCTTACACCCGCAAGTTGCTGGCCGCCGCCAGCCCTTTGGAGAAACTTGAAAACGGTGGCTACCGCATCCGCCAAGGCCCCGTACCGCTAGCGCTGTAGCCCAGGACTGACGTCACCCGCCGCGCAAATCCCGGATTTGCGCGAACGGCGAAGCCATGTCCGAAGAACAATAAAAAAAACCCAACCATGACACTGCCAGGAGCTTAAAAAAATGAAAAAATCCCTGACTCAACTCATCACCGGCGTTGGCGTCGTGAGCAGCGGGATGATCCCGTTCGCCGCCCATGCCGACTTCATCAAGGACAGCAGCGGCACGCTGGAATTGAAGAACTACTACTTCAACCGTGACTACCGTGAAGAGGCTAGCCAGTCGGTGCGCGCCGAATGGGCCCAGGGTTTTCTGCTGGGGATCAAGTCGGGTTTTACCGATGGCACCGTGGGCTTTGGCCTGGATGCCATGGGCATGCTTGGCGTGAAACTCGACTCCAGCCCGGACAAATCCGGCACAGGCTTGCTGCAGCGCGACAGCGACAAACGCGCTTCCGACAGCTATTCCAAACTCGGCGTGACCGCCAAGGCCCGCTTCGCCAAGAGCGAAGTGCGCATGGGCTACCTGGTGCCGGACCTGCCGACCCTGCAACCCAACACCAGCCGCCTGTTCCCGCAATCCTTCAGCGGTACGCAACTGGTGTCCAACGACATCAGCAACCTGAAGATCAGCCTCGGCCAACTGGACCAGGCCAAGGACCGCGACTCCACCAATTACGAAGACATGAAGCTGACCACCATCAGCAAGGTCTACAAAAGCACGGCCCTGAGTGACCAGTTCCGTTTCGCCGGCGGTGATTACTCGCTGACGCCCAACACTTTGCTCAGTTACCACTATGCCGAGCTGGACAGCATCTACCACCAGCAATACGGCGGCTTCAAGAACAGCTTCGGCCTGGGGCCGGGCAATCTGAAGACCGACGCGCGCTACTTCCAGGCCGACAAGGACGGTGCGGGCCTGGCCGGTAACGTCGACAACCGTGCCTTGAGTACACGCCTGACCTACCAGTACGGCGGCCACAGCATCGGCGGCGGCTTCCAGCAGCAGTACGGCACCACGCCGTTCACCTACCTGGATGGCTCCATCAGTTACTTGTTTACCGAGTACCAGTTCACCAACTTCACCCAGACCAAGGAGCGCGCCTGGCATGCGCGCTACGACTACAACTTCGCCGACCTGGGCCTGCCGGGCCTGTTGTTCGGCATCAAATACGCCAAAGGGGATTCGGCTGAGGTGATCGGCTTCAACGGCGAAGGCCGTGAATGGGAGCGCGACCTGGACATCAGCTATGTGGTGCAGACCGGCCCGTTCAAGGGCGTGTCGATGCGCTGGCGCAACGCCCTGGCCAAGGGCAACTTCTACAACGACGTCAACGAAAACCGCGTGCTGCTGGGCTACACCCTGGCGCTCTGGTAACCACGGGCGGGGCGGCCTGGGCTGATCGGTTTTGCAGATCAAGATAGCCCCGGCCGCCCTTACAGGCGATCACCCGGTCTCGTTAGTATTTTCCCAAGTTCTGTCACTCGAATATCGAGACTTCTGCGTTATGAAACTTAATCAGCATCCCTTGCTGCAAGCGACACAAGGCACCCACCGGCACGTGGAAAGTGAGCATTACGGTGCAGTGGGTGCCGGTCGGAAAATCTATATCCAGGCGGCGCTGCATGCCGATGAAACCCCGGCGATGCTGGTGGCTGCGCACCTGCGCCAGCAACTGACGGCGTTGGAGAATGCCGACCGCCTCAACGCGCAGATCGTACTGGTGGCCGTGGCCAACCCGGCCGGCCTGGGCCAATACATCCTGGGCGCGCCCAGTGGCCGCTTTGAACTGGGCAGCGGGCGCAACTATAACCGTGGATTCCCGGTGCCTTACCAGGCCATTGCCGAGAAAATCGAGCACCGGCTCGGCCAGGACATCGACGTCAACCGCACGCTGATCCGCCAGGCCTGGGGTGAATGCCTGCGCGCCGCTCAGCCGATGGATGAATACCAGTCGCTGCAGCAGACTCTGATGCTGCTGGCCCACGATGCCGACATCGTCCTCGACCTGCATTGCTCCCGCGAAGCGGCAATGCATCTGTATACCGGCGAATCGGTGTGGCCGACCATCGAGCCGCTGGCCCGTTACATTGGTGCTGAAGCGACCTTGCTGGCGACTGATTCCCAGGCCAATTCCTTCGATGAAGCGCTGTACCTGCTGTGGGTCAACCTGCGCGAGCGTTTTGGCGCGCGTTTCCCGATCCCGGACAGCAGCATCGCGGTGACGGTCGAGCACCGTGGCCAGCGTGATGTGACCTACGAACTGGCGGACCACGACGCCACTGCAATCATCGATTACCTGACCTACCTCGGCGCCATCGATGGCACCCCGCGTCCTTTGCCGGCGCTGCGTAGCCCGGCCACGCCGCTGGCGGGCAGCGAGCAGTTCTACGCACCGAGTGCCGGGGTGCTGGTGCACCGTGCGGCGGTGGGTAGCCGGATCGAAGCAGGGCAGGCGCTGTTCGATATCGTCGACCCCCATAGCGGCAAGACCGTCACGGTCAATAGTCACAACACCGGTGTGCTGTACATGCGCCGTGATGTGCGTTTTGTGAAGCCGGGCGACCCATTGGGCCGCGTTTCCGGGGCTACACCGATTCGCAGCGGCAAGCTGCTCAGCGCTTGATCAGATATCTACTAGGCAGGACTCTCCATGCACGCCAACCCGGCAATCAACCTCGAACACCAATTCTGCGCCCATAACTATTCGCCACTGCCGGTGGTCATCGTCAAGGGCGAGGGCGTCTGGGCCATTGGCGATGACGGCAAGCGCTACCTGGACATGATGTCGGCCTATTCCGCCGTGAGCCACGGCCATGTGCACCCGCGCATCCGCGCCGCCGCAGTGGCGCAGATCGACAAGATCAGCGTGGTGTCCCGTGCCTTCTACAGCGAGCCGCTGGGCAATTTCCTCAAAGCGTTGTGCCGCATCAGCGGTTTCGATTCCGCGTTGCCGATGAACAGCGGCGCCGAAGCGGTGGAGACCGCAATCAAGGCGGCGCGTCGCTGGGGCTATCGGGTCAAGGGCATCGCCGCGAACCAGGCAAAGATCGTGGTGGCCGACAACAATTTCCACGGACGCACCTCAACCATCGTCGGCTTCTCATCCGAGGCGGATTACAAGGCCGACTTCGGCCCGTTCTGCAACGGTTTCACCGAGGCACGCTTTGGCGATATCGAGAGTTTCCGCCAGGCGATCACGGCTGACACGTGCGCGGTGTTGATCGAACCGATCCAGGGTGAAGCGGGTATTCGTGTGCCGCCAGCCGGGTTCCTGTGCGAGTTGCGAAAACTGTGCGATGAGACCAATACCTTGCTGATCCTCGATGAGATCCAGTCGGGCCTGGGCCGTACCGGCAAGTGGTTTGCCTTCCAGCATGAAGGCATTCGCCCGGATGCGCTGATCCTCGGTAAAGCGCTGGGCGGTGGGATCATGCCGGTGTCGGCGTTTTTGGCGGATCACTGGATCATGGACCTGTTCGATGCCGGCAGCCACGGCTCGACCTTCGGCGGCAATCCGCTGGCCGCCGCCATTGGCCTGGAAGCCCTGAACGTACTGGAGGACGAAGGCCTGATCGACAACAGCGCGCAGCTCGGCCATTACCTGGTGGAACGCCTCAAGGCGATGAATGCCCCAGCGATCCTTGAGATCCGCGGGCGTGGGTTGTGGGTCGGTGTGGAGCTGGATCGTGATGCCCGGCCGATCTGCGAAGCCCTGCTTGCCGAAGGTTTGCTGACCAAGGAAACCCACGAAAACGTGCTGCGCATCGCGCCGCCGTTGTCCATCACCCGCGACGAACTGGATTGGGGCCTGGCCCGTATCGAACAGGTCTTTGCGCAGCTATGAATGAGCCGATCAACCATCTGCGCATCGACGGGCAGCGCTACGCCTATATCGACCTGTATAAACTGCTGACGCCTGCGCAATTGCACCGTCTGCCGTATTCACTGCGCACCCTGCTGGAAAACATCGCCCGGTGCGCCCCGGCCTCATTACCTGCCGTGCTGGCGCGCGCCACAGGCGAAGGGCCGGACTGCGAGGTGCCATTCCAGCCCAATCGCCTGATGTTCCACGACACCACATGCCTGCCGGCACTGGCGGACTTTGCCGGGATGCGCGATGTGGTGGCGGAGCTGGGCGGTGATCCGACGGCGGTGAACCCGGCCATTCCGGCGGTGCTGACCATCGACCATTCGGTGATTGTCGAGCACTACGCCGAAGCGGGGGCGGTTGAGGCCAACCTGGATATCGATTTTCGCCGCAACAGTGAGCGCTACCGTTTTATCAAGTGGGCTCAGGCCAGCCTGGACAACTTCAAGGTGATCCCGCCGGGCACGGGGATCATCCACCAGATGAACATGGAGTCCATCGCGCAGGTGGTGTGGGAAAGTCCCGCCGCTGACGGCGGCGTGCTACTGCACCCGGACTGCATGGTCGCCACCGACAGCCACACGCCGATGATCAATGCCATCGGTGTGTTGGGCTGGGGCGTGGGCGGGCTGGAAGGGCAGGCGGCAATGCTGGGCGAACCGGTGCCGATTCCGTTCCCGCAGGTGGTGGGGATTCGCGTGAGCAACGCCTTGCGTCCCGGCGTAACGGCGACAGACCTGGCGTTGACCGTGACCGAGTTGCTGCGTCGACGCAACATGGTCGGCAAGTTTGTCGAGTTCACCGGGCCGGGGTTGGCGTCGTTGAGTTGGGCGGCGCGAGGCACGGTGGCGAACATGGCGCCGGAGTATGGCGCGACAGTGGTGTTTTTCCCGTTTGATGACGAGACCTTGTCTTACCTTGAATTGAGCGCGCGCCCGGCGGCGCTGCTGGCCAAGGTCTCGGCCTATATGGCGGCGCAGTCGTTGTGGCGTCAAGAAGGGGAACCCGAGCCGCGTTTTGATGAATTGATCGAGCTGGACCTGGCGCAGGTGGAACCGAGCGTGGCCGGGCCGCATCAGCCCCATCAGCGTCAGTCGCTGGCGGCGGCCGGTGCTTCGTTTCATCAACACGTGCAAGGCGAGGCCGGGCAGCTGTTTTTCGAGCCATCGTTTGAGGCGCCGCTGACCCACGGCGCGGTGGTGATGTCGGCGATCACCAGTTGCACCAACACCGCCAACCCGGCGCAGATGATCCAGGCCGGGTTGCTGGCGCGTAATGCAAGGGCACGTGGCGTGGGGCGCAGGCCGTGGGTGAAGACCTCGCTGTCGCCGGGCTCGCGGGTGGTCGCGGACTATCTGGAAGCGGCAGGTTTGCTGAAGGATTTTGCTGCGCTGGGTTTTGACCTGGCGGGCTTTGGGTGCATGACCTGCATCGGTAACTCCGGCAGCCTGGAGGCGCATGTGGAGGCCTTCGCCGAGCAGGGGCTCAGGGGCGTGGTGGTGCTGTCGGGTAATCGCAATTTCGAGGGGCGGGTCAACCCGAAAGTCCCGGCCGGCTACCTGGCATCGCCCGCGCTGTGCGTGGCGTATGCGATTGCCGGGAGCATCGACATCGACCTGTCCAGCCAGCCACTGGCACTGGATACCCAGGGCAGACCGGTGTACCTGCATGAACTGATGCCCAGCGACGCCGATGTGTCGGCGCAAGTCTCTGACGTAGTGCGGCCGGCGTTGTTCCAGCAACGCAGTGAACTGCTCTGGCAGGGCACGCATCACTGGCAGGCGCTGGAAGCCGATGGCAGCGTGCAGTTTGCCTGGCATCCCGACTCCACCTACCTGCGCCGCCCGCAGTACCTGGCGGATGTTCAGGCGTTGCCGGCGACGCGCTTATCGGTGTGCAACGCCAGGGTGTTGGCGGTGTTGGGCGATAACGTCACCACCGACCATATCTCCCCAGCGGGTACTATCCCAGCGCAGAGCCTAGCCGGTGCCTGGCTGCGTGAAAGGGGCGAGGCCGAGGCGGATTTCAACCAGTACTCGACCCGGCGCAGCAACCACGAAGTGATGGTGCGCGGCGCCTTTACCAACCCGCGGCTGAACAACCTGTTGGACCCGACGCAAGCGCCGCGTCCAGGCGTGTGGGCGTGGAACGCCGACCATACGGACTATCAGCCGCTGTATCTGGCTGCGCAAAGCTACGTTGGTACGCCTACGGTGCTGTTTGCCGGGATTAACTACGGCGCTGGCTCCAGCCGCGATTGGGCGGCCAAGGTCCTCAGTTTGCTGGGCATCAAGGCGGTGGTGGCGCGCAGTATCGAGCGTATTCATCGCAGCAACCTGATCGGCATGGGGGTGTTGCCGTTGGTATTCAACGAAGGCGAGACGGTGCAGGACTTGGCACTGGACGGCAGCGAGCGCCTGACCTTCCTCGGCCTGGATAACCTGCAGGTGGGCGAAAACCCGATCACCCTGCAGATCGATCGCGCCGACGGTGGTCTCACCCAATGCAGTTTGGTATTGCGCCTCGACTCGCTGCAAGAGCTTGGTTACCTTGTGCACGGCGGCGTGCTGCCGTTTGTGATCCGCAAAACTGTGCAACGGACCCGCCAAGGAGCGCTCGATGATTGACCCCCGCGTACTGCAACAATTGGCCCCCGATGGCGTGCTGCGCGCCGCCATCAACTTCGGCAACCCGGTGCTGGCGCAACGCGGTGCGAACGCAGAGGCCCAAGGTGTTTCCGTGGCGCTGGCCAAGACGCTGGCTGCAGAGCTGGGTGTCGAGTTGGAGCTCATCACATTCGAGGCGGCGGGTAAGGTCTTCGCCGCCTTGTCCGAGGACGTCTGGCGCGTGGCGTTCCTAGCTATCGAGCCGGTGCGTGAAAAGGAAATAGCCTTCAGCGCGCCGTATGTAGCGATCAAGGGCACGTATCTGGTGGCGGCGGACTCACCGTTCACCGACGTTGCCCAGTTGGACGCGCCGGGCCGACGCATCGCCGTCGCCCAGGGTGCGGCGTACGATTTGTACTTGAGCCGCACCGTCGAGCATGCCGAGTTGGTACGCGCGCCGACCTCGGCCGCAGCGGTGGATTGGTTTATCGAACAAGGCTTGGATGCGGCGGCAGGGGTGCGGGACTTCCTGCAAACCCAGGTCACTGCGCAATGGCGCTTGGTGCAGGACGATTTCATGACCATCCGCCAAGCCATGGCCGTACCGGTGGCGCACGCAGCCGCTGCCGCGTTCGTCAGGTCCTTTGTCGAACGGCAGAAAGATAATGGCGGGGTGAAGCGAGGTCTGTTGGCCAGTGGCCAAAGCGCCGAACTACAGGCGACGTAGGAAGGACTTAACGATGCGTCGGGTGGCTTCGGTGGTGTCCAGATCATCCATGGCGCCATAGGGGTGCCACTGGCAGTCGATTATTTCATTGCAAGGTTTTGCATCGGCGATGTTCACCACCGACGCTTCGAACACGTGATGGACAGTGTCGCGGGCTTTCAACTCCTGCAAGTACAACAAGCCGTCCACATTCAATCCGGTTTCTTCTTCCAGCTCGCGTTCAGCCGCGCCAACCGGTCGCTCATTGCGTTCGACCTTGCCGCCCGGCAACGCCCATTTCGATCTGGCCTTGCGCACGAAGAGGATATGCCCCTCGTGTTCGCAAATGACCGTGGCCCGTATTTTCATCGTCTGTGCCCCCGCAGCGGGATGAGTGTCATAAAAGTGTAATGCAATTGTCATGCTAAGTGGTTATGGCGCTGACGTGTGGGGTTGTGGATACTGCCCGATTGATCAAAACGCACGAGGAGAGCAGATGAGCACCGTACGCTGGGGCATGATCGGCTGTGGCAGTGTCACTGAATTGAAGAGTGGACCCGCTTTCTACAAAGCGCCAGGTTCTGCGTTGGTGGCCGTGATGGGGCGTCGTGAAGAAGCGGTGCGCGATTATGCGACACGCCACGGCATTGCCCGCTTCTACACCGACGCTCAGGCCCTGATCAATGATCCCGAAGTGGATGCGGTGTATATCGCTACGCCACCCGACAGCCACCTCGAGTACAGCCTGATGGTGGCCGCCGCGGGCAAGCACTGCTGTGTCGAAAAGCCGATGGCGTTGAATGCCGAGCAAAGCGCATTGATGCAGCGCACCTTCGAGCGTGCCGGCCTGCACCTGTTTGTCTCGTATTACCGCCGCTCGCTGCCGCGTTTCCAGCAGGTGCGTCAGTGGCTGCAGGACGGGCGCATCGGCCAACTGCGCCACCTGACCTGGACCCTGTGCAAGCCACCAGGCGCCGACGATGCCAGTGCCGCCAATTGGCGCACCGACCCGCTCATCGCCGGTGGTGGTTACTTTGCCGACTTGGCCAGCCACGGGTTTGACCTGTTCCAGTACCTGGCCGGGGATATCGTCGAGGTCTCGGGCTTCACCGCGCGACAGGCCGGGCGCTACGCCGCCGAGGATGCGGTGACTGCCTGCTGGACGTTCGCGTCCGGCGCGCTGGGCATGGGCTGCTGGAACTTTGTCGCCGACCGCCGCGAAGACAAGGTCGAGCTGATCGGCAGCAAGGGGCGCATCACTTTTGCCGTATTCGAAGACCAGCCGCTGCGCCTTGAAGGCGAGGTGGACGAAGTGCTGGAGGTGCCTTGCCACGCGCATATCCAGTGGCATCACGTGCTGGCCATGAATGCCCATATTCGCGGGGAAGCCGAACACCCTTCCCAAGCGATCGAGGCGTTGAAGACCGATCGGATCCTCGACAAGGTGCTACAACGTAACCCCCATCATCCTGGGTAGGTGCGATAGGGTTCTGTTTTTTCGAGGAATAGACGGATGAAATACTGGATGATGGTGTGGCTGGTCATAGCCACCAGTGCAATGGCTGCGCCACGTGAGCAACGCCCGGCAGGGGATTTTGATTTTTATGTGTTGTCTCTGTCGTGGTCGCCCACGTTCTGCTTGACGCACCCGAACAACGAGCAATGCACAGGTAAAGGCTACGGCTTTGTATTGCACGGGTTATGGCCGCAGTACGCCCGTGGCGGGTGGCCGGCGTCGTGCGACCCGCAATCGCGGTTGTCGGCCGACGACTTGGCAAAGGGCGCGCTGATGTTTCCCACACAGGCGTTGCTCAAGCATGAGTGGGCCAAACACGGCACGTGCAGCGGCTTGGGGCCCACGCGTTACCTGGAAGCAACCGACGCAGCGCTGGCCACGGTGCAGATTCCGCAGCAACTGCAGCCCTTCAATGTGCCCAGTTACCTTGAGGCACAGGACATCGAACGGCTGTTCCGACAGAGCAACCCAGCCATGGGCGATCACAGTGTGGCGGTGATCTGCAAGGGCAAGGTGCTGTCCGAAGTGCGGGTGTGCCTGAGTAAGGAGCTGCGCTTTGCCGGCTGCCCCAAAAGTGTGAAGACCCAGTGTCGCGGCGGTGATATTCGCATTCCGGTTCAGCGCTGATCTGGCGTCTGTAGCGCGTGCAAGGCAATGGTCGCGGCGGCGTTGGCCTTTGACGCACCGGCGCGATCGGCCAGGTAACGTGCTGGCGGCTGGCCCACCGCCTTGCGGAACATGGTGATGAAGCCGCTGGCGTTCTCATAGCCCAGGTCCAGGGCGACCCGCTGCACACTGTCGCCCCTGGCCAGGCGTTGCAGTGACAGGATCACATGCAACTGCCGGCGCCAACGCCCGAAACTCAGGCCAAATTCTTCCAGCAACAGGCGGGTCATGCTGCGCTCGCTCATGCCGATGCGCACGGCCCACTGGCCGAGGGTGGCCTTATCGCCGGGGGCGGCCAGCAGGCTGTCGGCCAGGCGCCGCAAGCGCGGGTCCTGGGGCATTGGCAGGTGCAGGTCCTCGATGGGCGCCTGGGCCAGTTCGTCCAGCAGCGTGCGGATCAGGCGGCCCTGCGCGCCGTCCTCTTCGTACATCGGCGGGAAGCTTACGGCCTTGCTGATCAGTTCATGCAACAGGCCGGACACCGACAGTGTGCAGCATTGCGGGGGCAGGGCGCCGGCGGCGTCCGGGTCGATCAACAGGCAATACACCTGCGCTTCGCCGGAGCCGCGTGCGGCGTGGGACATGCCGCCGGGAATCCACAATGCGCACTGGGGCGGCACGATCCAGATGCCGGCCTCGATTTGACAATGAATCACCCCGCGCAGGGTGTACATCAACTGGCCCTTGCGATGGGAATGCGGGGCATGCTCCCAGCTCTCGGACGTGCTGGTGGCGCTCACGGCGATCACTGCACGCGGGAGCAGGTCGGCGTCCTTGACTCTGGAGGGGTCACGTTGATCGAGACGGTGGCGTTGCATGGCGGCTTCAAGCTTGGCTGAATTGCGAAACATTCTGGCTATTCTGTGCAATGCCGTCTAGTGGGGTGGTCGTTATAGTGAGATACATTCTCAACAAGGAGATTTGCCATGCGACTCGACAGCTCAACATTCCCAGTGGTGAAAATCGTCTTCGACGCACCCAACGAGGGCGGGCCGGAGGATGCCTTCCTGGTCTTCGAAAGCCTGCTGGCCCGTCAGAAACCCTTCCTGTTGCTGCACGAGAAGTCCGTGGATGAGAACAACCACGAACATTCTCATGAGGAGCGCAAGCAAGCGTCGATCTGGATGAAGAAAAACAAGCAGGCGTTGCGCACCTACGTCAAAGGCATGATCCAAGTCGAGCCCAGCCCCGCGCAACGCCTGGCACTCAAGCCGTTTGCCGTAATGTTCGGCAAGGCCTGGGGCTACCCGCTGCTGGTGGTGGAATCCAAGGATCGCGCCTGGGCGCTGGCGCGGGATGTGCTGGATGAGCGGGTGTCGGATGTGGCGCATTTCTAAGCAGCGCTACAGACCTCTTGTGGGAGCTGGCTTGCCTGCGATGGCGGACTGTCAGTTAATACAACGCTACCTGATACACCGCCATCGCAGGCAAGCCAGCTCCCACAGTTCGATCGGTGGCGAGACTCAATCCACGCAAATCGCTCGGCCGAGCTTGCCTTTTTCCACCGTCGCCGAGCAGCCGAAGTGGCTGTTATCTACCTGGCACGCGCCTGTCACCGGGCCATTGCCAGTTTGGGTGGTGACACTGGTCTGGCACTCGCCATCACACTGACTAGAGTCGGTACACGCCTTGCCTGCATCCTTGTACGGCGTGATGCACTTCCAGCTCTGCAACTTGCCGACTTGCTTCATGGTGCCGCCGCCGGCCAGGCACGTCGACGCAGCGGAGTCTTGGGCGGGTGGCGTGGTGGGCGCGGTCGTGGTGCAAGCCGATACCAACAGCAGGGCGGCCAGGCCGATCATCAATTTCATGCAAAAGTCCTCATAGGGTAAGCGCAGCGGTGCAGTGTACGGGCAATTGGACTACTTTGATTGACGAGCGATCCCTACCCGGTACTTACCCATGCACACGTTATGGAAGCGGTATTTGGCCTTGCTGGAAAACGATCTGAGCACACAGATTTTCGACAACGTGAAAAACCTGCTGGTGTGTGCGCTGTTGTTTGCGGCGGGGACCAACACGCTCGTGGGCCACCAGGACCTGTTTATCGGGGTGTTTGCCTCCAGCGTGGCCGGCTGGGGGTTGATTGTGCTGTCGACGCTGTTGATGCTGTTGAACGTCAGCGATGGCATCCGTCGATTGGCCAAGCTGCGTTATCACTTGGCGCTACAGCTGTTGTTGATCCTCGTGTATCTGGTGGTGGCCGAGCGGGTGGTAGAGATTGTGTGGGGCTTCCGCGCGCATTGAAGTATCCTCCGCGCCCCGCTTATCACTGATTCAAAGACAGATGACAGGACAAGACATGCAGGCGCTGCTGGACTCGATCCTTGACGAAGTTCGTCCACTGATCGGCCTCGGCAAAGTCGCCGACTACATCCCCGCGCTCGCCGATGTACCCGCCAACCAGATCGGCATCGCCGTGTACGGCAACGACGGCTCCGCCTACCGCGCCGGTGACGCCGATACATTGTTCTCGGTGCAGAGCATTTCCAAGGTGTTCAGCCTGGTGCAAGCCATCGACCACGGCGGCGAAACCATCTGGGAACGCCTGGGCCACGAGCCTTCCGGGCAGCCGTTCAACTCCATGGTGCAGCTTGAATTTGAACGCGGCCGCCCGCGTAACCCGTTCATCAATGCCGGCGCGCTGGTGATCTGCGACATCAACCAATCGCGCTTCGCCGTGCCGATCTTGTCGATGCGTGATTTCGTCCGGCGCCTGTCGGGCAACCCGCAGATCCTGGTCAACAGCATCGTCGCGGAATCCGAGGCGCAACACGGTGCGCGCAACGCGGCCATGGCGTATCTGATGAAGTCGTTCGGTAACTTCCACAACGATGTGGATGCGGTGTTGCATAGTTACTTCAACTACTGCGCGTTGCAGATGAGCTGCCTGGATCTGGCGCGGGCGTTCAGCTTCCTGGCCAACGAAGGCGTGAGCGCTCACAGCGGCGAGCAGATCCTCACCGCGCGCCAGACTAAACAAGTCAACTCGATCATGGCCACCAGCGGGCTGTATGACGAGGCGGGCAATTTTGCCTATCGCGTGGGGTTGCCGGGCAAGAGCGGGGTAGGGGGCGGGATCGTCGCGGTGGTGCCGGGGCAGTTTACGGTGTGCGTGTGGTCACCGGAGTTGAACGCGGCGGGGAACTCGCTGGCGGGAATGAAAGCGTTGGAGTTGTTGAGTGAGCGGATTGGGTGGTCGGTGTTTTGAGAGATCGAATGGGAAGCGCGTAAACACCGGGTCGCACGGCGGGGTGAGGACACGGGACACACATTGAGGTAAAGTCGAATCTGCGTTCGACGCTTGAGGTGATCTATGCTAACCGCCATTGATCCGCCCCCGTCCTGAGCCGGAGACCAGCATGTCACGTAAAAAAGTTAAGCCACAAATCACCGAAGCGCAGATTCTTGCTCAAGAATCGAGTATTCCCTCTATTGCAGCCAAGGCATTCAGAGATGCCTACGAGGTTGCCCTTTCCAAGGGCGAATCTGTGCTTGTGGTCCGTGCCGGCCAGCTGGTGAAAGTTTCAAATACAGAAACGTTCGTTATCCGCCCCGTGGAAACCTACGGCACTCTCAAGGCGGGCACCCGCTTGAAAACCAAGAAGTCTCTCTTGGATCGACGGTCTACCCAGGCGCAGATTCAGGCTTGAGTACCACCCCCAGGGGCCGGATGTTCGCCGGACCGAACGGGAGTGGAAAGAGCACGTTCAACTCGAAAGTTCCGGCTCATTTGCTGGTGAACTACATCAACCCTGATGCAATTGAGTTGAGCGTCCGCGAAACGGGAGCTTTTGAATTCGCTGCATTTGGCCTCGATCAATATGCCAGACGGGCGATTCCGTTCTTACGCGGTCATACGCTACTTTGAAATTTCCCGATTCCCTTGCCAAATTGGAAGACTTAGTCGTGGACGGCGATCGAATCGCTTTTCCCTCAAGGCAGGTGGACTCCTATATAGCCTCTGCGTTGTCTGACTTTGTTCGAGTTTCTTTGATTGAAGAACGGGTGAGTTTTACCTTTGAAACCGTCATGTCAGATAGCAGCAAGATAGAGTTGCTGCGGCAGGCGAAAGCAGCTGGGTATCGGGTATACGTTTACTACGTCGCCACTGCGGATGCCGATATCAATGTTGCGCGGGTTGCGTATAGGGCATCAATCGGGGGACATGATGTTCCTGCGGACAAAATTCGCTCTCGTTACAAGCGCTCGCTGGAAAATCTCTCCGACGCTGTATTGCTTTCAAACAGAGCTTATATCTTTGATAACTCGCAAGACGGTGAGCCTAGTTTCGCTCAGCTTGCGGAAATTACCGAAGGTGAGGATATCGATATCGTTTCGGATACGCAGCCTGCCTGGTTTCAGCAATACGTGATCGATAAGTTGACGTAGAAGGTGAGACGCCTTCTTTTACGTAATGTGCTCATCGAACTATGCCCTTCGCGGTCGTACCAATAAGTCGATCATTAAATAAATCGCACCGGCCGTAATTGCGATATCAGCAATATTGAACACGCCGGTATGTGTCGGCCCTACATTCAACACCATGTAGTCGACGACATGCCCGTCACGAAAGACGCGGTCGATCAGGTTGGCGATACCGCCCAACGCAATTGCGTACAGCGGCAAGACTTTACGCAGCGATTGGCTCCAGTTGGAAAGTGACCACCCCATCGCCCAAGCCACCACGACCGCCACACCCACGATAAAGATCAGCTGTTTGACCTGCGCCGGTAGTGCAGCGCCCAGGCTGAGGAAGGCGCCTGGGTTCAGGCTCAGTTCCAGCGCGAGGTTGATTGGGCTGGCGCCGAATTTGAAGCTGTTGGCCTGCAGTGAAACCAAGGCCAGTAGTTTGACGAGTTGGTCTATGGCAATAAAGGCGATGCCTGCGAAGAGGGCAAAGGTGCGGCTTCGCAGTAGGGACGACATGCTCAAGCGGTAACTTCCTGTTCCGGGTCGATCGATAAGGCGTCCGAAGATAGCTCAGGCGCCTTATGTCGTCTACGTTCAGGCGGTTGGATGAGCGTCATCCAATGCCTTGTTCACTAAAAGTTGCACACCTTCCAGCAGACGGCAGATGCCCAGCGCCCTCGCCACAGGGGGGCTCAGGGGCGATTAAGAGTCTGTGTTCCGCCCCTTGGACCGTCTCTTCGGCACCGGCAAAATCATGCTGGTCTCTCCCTGATACTGCCGATATCTATCACCAAACAACACCACCAGGTCCCTCTCTTCAAAGTAAGCACCGATAAAGAGATAGACCGTCAGGCCCATCGAGAACAGTAAATGCCCGACCGTCATGTCAGTCGTAGCCCAGAAGGCAATCAGGAACCCCAGGTACAGCGGGTGACGAACGAGCTTGTACAACAGTGGGGTCCTGAACACGGGCGCGTGTTGCGTTGTGTCGCGCCAGCGGTCAATTGCTTGCTTGAGCCCGAACAGTTCGAAATGGCTGATCAACAGCGTCGCCAGTAAGACAATGGCCCATCCCATCCAGAACAGCCCCGTTATCAAGGCACTGGCCCAAGGTATTTCGACACGCCATACCGGGAAGTTGATGGGGTACCACAGCCAGAACATCACCCCCAGTACCAGACTGCTGAGCAACACATAGGTGGAACGTTCAGCCGCCGTCGGAATGGGTGCGGTCAGCCGGCTCTTGAAGCTTTTACGCGCCATCAGACTGTGCTGGAGACCAAACAGGATAACCAGCAAACCATCGACTAATGCTGCCAGTGGCCAGTCGATGAGTGGCCCATCGTTGATGTTCTTGGGCACCGCGATGCTACCCACGAAGCCAATCAGGTAAAGGAATGTGACCAGGAAAACCAAGTAGCAACCGAGGCTATACACCAGCCCGACCACGCGTACCGACAGGTTGTAGGCGTTTTTTTGCGGGTTCATGGACGATTCCTTTCGCGCATGGTGAACGGGGGGCCAGTCGAGAAATGAGCTCGACTGGCTCAGACTAGCGGAGTGTGTGGGTTGGGTAACCTGTGAGTGTTGACAGTTCTTTAGAGTATTTGGCGATTCAACCGATGTTCAACCGATCCAGCAGGCTGTACCAAGCCACCCCAGCCCCAATATAAAACCGCTGCAACCCATGCATCGGCAAGCGCTGCAACGCCGTCACCGGGTAGGCAAATTCTGCCTTGCCGTCACACAACCGTCCCGCCAATTGCTGTCCAAGGCTGGTACACAACGCAATCCCACGGCCATTGCAACCCAGTGCCAACGTGAGCCCCGGTGCCGGTTCGTGGACATGGGGCATGAAGTCGCGGGTGATTGCGATACGCCCAGCCCAACGGTATTCGAATTCCAATGGCCCCAACTGCGGAAACAGCAGTGCCAACGAACGCTCCAGATGAGCAAAATCCGTGGGCGAAGTGGGATCGTTGAACAGCCCGCGTCCGCCCATCAGCAAGCGCCCATGGCTGTCTTTGCGAAAGTACAGCAGCAGCCTTTGTGCGGTGGAAACGGTTTCCTGGCCCGGCAAAATACTTTCGGCCGCGTGCCCCGTCAAAGGCTTGGTGGCGACGATGAAACTGTTCGCAGCGAGGATGCTTTGCGCCATGCCCGGCCACAGGTTGCCGCTGTATCCATTAGTCGCGAGTACCACTTGGTCGGCGGTCACCTGCGCCCCGGAGGCGGTCTGCAATTGCCAGCCGGACCCCTGACGCTGCAACCCCGTCACCGCACTCTGTCCATGAATCCTTGCACCCGCCGCCAACGCCGCACCGACCAACCCACGAGCATACGCCAACGGCTGAATCGCCCCGGCCCGGCCGTCCAGCCAGCCACCGGCAAAGGCGTCACTGCCCATCCGCGAAGCCACCGCTGCTGCATCCAACCGCTGCACCGGCACACCCCGCCGGGCCCACTGATCTGCCCGCACGTGCAACCCGGCGACGCCTTTTTCGCTGTACGACACCTGCATCCAGCCCTTGCGTACCGGCGCGCAATCGATGCCGTGCTTTTCGATCAGCTTGAACACCAGGTCGGCCGAACTCGAAATAGTCGAGATCAATGGCTCTGCGCGCGCCGATCCGTACATTTGCACCAGTTGCTCCGGGTCATATTTGAGCGTCGGGTTGACCTGCCCACCGTTGCGCCCGGACGCACCCCAACCCGGTTCGTTAGCTTCCAGTACACACACGCTCACGCCACGCTCGGCCAAATGCAGCGCCGTCGACAAGCCTGTATAGCCAGCCCCGACAATCGCCACATCCACCTTCACCGACTCGCTCAACGCAGGTGTCCGCACCACCGAAGGCGCGGTCGCTGACCACAATGACTTCATGACAGGCTCCGCGTATCGCCAGTGGGGTGCAGCACTCGCCGTAGGAAGTCCTGGGTCCTCGGATGCTGCGGATTGCCCAGCACCTGTTCAGCTGCGCCGCTTTCGACGATGTAGCCGCCGTGCAGGAAGCACACGCGGTCGGCCACTTCCCGCGCAAAACCCATTTCGTGGGTGACCACGATCATGGTCATGCCTTCGTCGGCGAGGGTGCGCATCACCGCCAGCACATCGCCCACCAGTTCCGGGTCGAGGGCGGAGGTGGGTTCGTCGAACAGCATCGCCTCGGGTTTCATCGCCAGGGCGCGGGCGATGGCCACGCGTTGCTGCTGGCCACCGGAGAGTTGTTCCGGGTAAGCGTCGGCCTTGGCGCTCAGCCCGACTTTTTCCAGCAGCACCAAGGCTTCCTCACGGGCCTGTTGCGCAGGTTCGCCTTTGACGTACACCGGGCCTTCCATGACGTTTTCCAGCACGGTGCGGTGGGGGAACAGGTTGAAGCGCTGGAACACCATGCCCATGCGGCTGCGCAGGGCGTGCACGGTCTTACTGCCGCGCTGTACGGTTTCGCCGAACACATGGATGTGCCCACCGTCATAGGCTTCCAGCGCATTGATGCAGCGCAGCAAGGTGGATTTGCCCGAGCCCGAGGGGCCGATCAGGCACACCACTTCACCCTTGGCCACGTCCAGGTCGACACCGTGCAGCACGCGGTGGCTGCCGTAGTGTTTTTGCAGTTGGCGAATCTCGATCATGCTTTTTTCCTCCGGCCCAGGTGCTGTTCCATGCGACGCAGGCCATACACCAGCGGCAGGCTCATCAGCAGGTAGAGCAGGGCGACCAGGGTGTAGACGGTCATGTTCTGGAAGGTCGACGTCGCAATCAGCTGGCCCTGGCGGGTCATCTCGGCGACGGTGATGGTGGAGACCAGCGACGAGTCCTTGAGCATCATCACCAGGGTGTTGCCATACGGCGGCAGGGCGATGCGAAACGCTTGCGGCAGGATCACCCGACGCATCATCAGCGCCGAGCGCATCCCTAAGGCTTCGGCGGCTTCACGCTGGCCCTGTTCGACGGCAATGATGCCGGTGCGGAAGTTCTCGGCCTGGTACGCCGAGTAAGCGATGCCCATGCCGATCACGCCTGCGTAGAACGCGGTGAGGTGCACGCCCATGTCCGGCAGCACAAAGTAGATGTAGAACAGCTGCACAATGATCGGCAGGCCACGGATCACGTTGATGATAGTGCTGGCTGTCCACGACAGCGCGCGGATCGGCGACAGCTTGAGCAACGCCAGCACCAGGCCGATCGCGCTGCTGAGTAGGAACGACAGGACGGTAATCTGGATAGTCACCCAGGCGCCTTGCAGCAGGATCGGCAAGAAGTCCTGGGCGTTTTGCAGGAACTCGGCCGGGTTCATGGACGCACCTGGGTATCAAGTCCCCACTTCTTGAGGATGCTGTCGAGGGTGCCATCTGCCTTGATGCTGGCGATGGCTGTATTCAAGCGTTCGAGGGTTTGCGCATCGCCCTTGCGCACCACCAGGCACACTTCGCCGACGTTGGTAGGCTTGTAGTCGGGGGCCAGTTTCACGCCTTTGAACAGTTTCTGGCGGATCTGGTAGGCAACCACGGGCTGGTCTCCCACGGCGGCCTTGATGCGGCCCAGGGACAGGTCGCGGACCATCTCGCCGATGGAGTCATAGGTGCGGATCTCCTTGAAGATCCCGAGCTTGTTCAACTGGTCGTAGAAGACGGTTCCGGCCTGCACGCCGACCACTTGGTCCTTGAGGGGCGTGAGGTCGGGGTAGGCCGTGTTGTCGTCGGCATTGATGATCAGGCCTTCACCGTAGGCATACACCGGGGCGCTGAAGTCGACCACCTTGGTGCGCTCTTCGGTCTTGAGCATGCCGGCGGAAATGAAGTCGAGCTTGCCGGACGTGAGGGAGGGGATCAGCGCGGCGAAGTTGGTCTGCTCGATCTGGCTGGTGAACCCGCCAGCCTTGCCCAGGGCCTGGGCCACATCGACCATCACGCCCTGGATACTGTTGCTCTTGATGTCGAGGAAGGTAAACGGCGAGCCACTGGCCGTTGCACCGACTTTGTACGAGGACGCACTGTCTGCGTGCGCGGCGCTGACACAAAAGGCGGCGCACAAACCGAAGGCAAGGCGGCGAAACAAGGGCGAAAGACTGTTCATCGGGTTACTCCAGAAGGAAAACGGATCGTCAGTACCGCGAGCGGTTATTGATGAAATCGCAAGCTCTGTGCCATTTCGATTGATAAAAATCGATATTAGCTATCAAAAATAGAAAAAATGAACCAGTCGTATCGATATGCGATTTTTAATGGTCTATTTTTGTCATTTAAGGTAGAAATATCGCCACGCCTGATCGACCTGACCGCGAGTCCGCCATGTCCGAAGAACGCAACAGTCTGCACAACCAATCCCTGGAAAAAGGCCTGTCGGTGCTCAAGGCATTCAGCGCGCAGCGCCGTAGCATGAGCCTTGCAGAGGTGGCCGAAGCCGCCGGCATGACCAAAAGCTCGGCCCAGCGCATGGTGTTTACCCTGGAAAGCCTGGGTTACCTTCGGAAACACTCCCGCACACGGCATTACCAACTCACACCCCGGGTGCTGGAGTTGGGCTTCAGTTACCTGGATGCGCATTCGTTGATCGAAGTGGCCAACCCGTTTCTGTCGGAGCTGACGCGGTTGACCGGCGAGACGTCATGCCTCACCGAGCCTGCGGGCTACGACATGACCTATATCGCGCGTTTCGTCAGCTCAGGGTTTGTGCCGGTGCACATGCCGATTGGTTCGCGGGTGCCGATGTATTGCACGGCGTCGGGAAGGGCGTATTTGAGCGCGTTGCCGCAGGAGGAGGCGTTGGTGTTGATTGAAAACAGCCAGCGCATTGCGCACACCAGCCAGACGTTGACTGACGTCGGGCAGATTCTGGAATCGTTGCAACAGGTGCGCGAGCAGGGCTACGCGGTGAATGGCCAGGAGCTGTTCCTGGGCGATATGACCATCGGTGCGCCAGTGCTGGGCGCCAATGGCCGACCCGTGGCGGCGGTGCATGTGGTGGCGCCGACCAGTCGGTGGAGCAGGGCGGATGCCGAGCGGCAGCTGGCGCCGGCGTTGTTGCAGTGTTCGCGGGCGTTGAGCAATTCGGCACGGAACCTCGAGTAACTCCACTCTCACATCCGCTGCAGATCAACTGTAGGAGCCGGCTTGCCGGCGATAGCGGTGTGTCAGCTGATGCATTTGTTACTGACCCAACGAAATCGCCGGCAAGCCGGCTCCTACAGTGGCCGTGTGTGCCCAAAACAAAAAATGCGCCCCTAGGAGCGCATTTTTTTGGTCAGCGAGCGCTTATCAGGCAATCGCATCCCAAGCCCGATCACCGTTCTCGTCTTTAATGCGAGTCGGCAACCCCATCACGTCCAGCGCTTTCAGGAACGGCTCGGCCGGCAGTTCCTCGACGTTGGCCATGTGCTTCACATCCCACTCGCCACGGGCAACCAGCAGCGCAGCGGCTACGGGTGGCACGCCTGCGGTGTAGGAGATGCCCTGGCTGTCGGTTTCGGCAAAGGCTTCTTCATGGCAGGCCACGTTGTAGATGAACATCTCGTGGGGCTGGCCATTTTTGGTGCCTTTGACCAGGTCACCGATGCAGGTCTTGCCGGTGTAGCCAGGGGCGAGCGAAGACGGGTCGGGCAGCACGGCCTTGACCAGTTTCAACGGCACGACTTCCAGGCCTTCGGCGGTGGTGACCGGCTTTTCGGAGAGCAGGCCGAGGTTTTTCAGCACGGTGAACACGTTGATGTAGTGCTCGCCGAAGCTCATCCAGAAACGCACGTTGGGCACGTCGAGGTTTTTCGACAGTGAGTGCACTTCATCGTGGCCGGTGAGGTAGAGGTTCTGCGAACCGACGACCGGCAGGTCATCAGTGCGTTTGACTTCGAACATGGTGTTGCTGGTCCACTGGCTGTTCTGCCAGCTCCACACCTGTCCGGTGAACTCGCGGAAGTTGATTTCCGGGTCGAAGTTGGTGGCGAAGTATTTGCCATGGGAGCCGGCATTGACGTCGAGAATATCGATCGAATCAATGCGGTCGAAATGCTGTTGCTGCGCCAGCGCGGCATACGCGTTGACGACACCTGGGTCGAAGCCCACGCCAAGGATGGCGGTGATGTTCTTCTGTTTGCACTCTTCCAGGTGGTTCCATTCGTAGTTGCCGTACCACGGCGGGGTCTCGCAGACCTTGCCCGGCTCTTCGTGGATGGCGGTATCGAGGTAGGCAACGCCCGTGTCGATGCAGGCGCGCAGCACCGACATGTTGAGGAACGCGGAACCCACGTTGATGACGATCTGCGATTCGGTCTCGCGGATCAGGGCCTTGGTCGCTTCCACGTCCAGGGCGTTCAGCGCGAAGGCTTGGATGTCGGCGGGAATCTTGAGGCTACCCTTGGCCTTGACGCTGTCGATGATGGCCTGGCATTTGGAGATGTTGCGCGACGCGATAGCAATACGACCGAGTTCGTCGTTGTGCTGCGCGCACTTGTGGGCCACCACCTTGGCGACACCTCCTGCACCAATGATAAGAACGTTCTTTTTCAATTGCTTTATCTCTCCTTTATCCGCCAGCTTACGAAAGGCTGGACAGGTAGTCGTCGTAACCAAATTCACGAACCACCTCGACTGTACCGTCGAGTTGTTTCACTACGATGGACGGCATTTTCAGGCCGTTGAACCAGTTTTTCTTGACCATGGTGTAGCCTGCGGTGTCGATGAACGACAGCCGATCGCCGATGGCCAGCGGACGATCAAATTGATACTCGCCGAAGATGTCCCCGGCCAGGCAGGATTTGCCGCACACCATGAAGGTGTGTTCACCGTCGCTTGGCGCCAGCTTGGCGTTGAGGCGGTAGATCAGCAGGTCCAGCAGGTGGGCTTCGATGGAGCTGTCCACGACGGCGAGGTGCTTGCCGTTGTAGAGGGTGTCTAGCACGGTGACTTCCAGGGAGGCGCTGTTGGTGATCGCCGCTTCGCCGGGTTCCAGGTACACCTGCACGCCGTACTTTTCGGAGAACGCCTTCAGGCGCGCGCAGAACGCGTCCACCGCATAGTCGTCACCGGTGAAGTGGATGCCGCCGCCGAGGCTGACCCACTCGACCTTGTGCAGCAGCGCGCCGAAGCGTTCTTCGATGGTGCCGAGCATTTTGTCGAACAGGCTGAAATCGCCGTTCTCGCAGTTGTTGTGGAACATGAAGCCGGAGATCTGTTCGATCACGCCTTCGATCTTCACGGGGTCCCATTCGCCCAAACGGCTGAACGGACGCGCCGGGTCGGCCAGCAGGTAGTCGGAGCTGCTCACCTGTGGGTTGACGCGCAGGCCACGGGTCTTGCCCTCGGAACGTTCGGCAAAACGCTGCAGCTGGCTGATCGAGTTGAAGATGATCTTGTCGCAGTTATCCAGCATCTCTTCGATTTCATCGTCGGCCCAGGCCACGCTGTAGGCGTGTGCCTCGCCTTCGAACTTCTGGCGGCCGAGCTTGAGCTCATACAGCGACGACGAGGTGGTGCCGTCCATGTATTGCTGCATCAGGTCGAACACCGACCAGGTGGCAAAGCACTTGAGCGCCAGCAACGCCTTGGCGCCGGACTTTTCGCGCACGTAAGCAATCTTCTGCATGTTGACCAGAAGCTTCTGTTTATCGATGAGGTAGTACGGCGTTTTGATCATTTTTGAGAGCCTGCGGCGGTGCCTGCCAAAAAAGGACACGCATTGTGCCCGCACTTGGATCGAATCGAAAGGTTAGTGGGCGGATTTTGCTGCCCTTGGTTTACGAGCGTAGCGCTGGAGTGTGACTGTTCAGGGGCTGACACCGTTTTTTTGTAGTGAGCGGGCTTGCCCCGCGCTGGGGGGCGAAGCCGCCCTAAATCCAGGCACCACGATTTTTCTGGAGCTGCGCGACGTCCTTATTGGGGTGGCTTCGCCACCCAGCGCGGGGCAAGCCCGCTCACCACAGGTGCATAGCAGCAGTCCTTGGATGACATCAAATCGTCATGTTCTCGGCACTGAACTGCCACATTCCCCCGCTACTGTCCTCGCCAATGAGATCGATCTCAAGCGAGTGACAATGACTGACCTGAAAGACGTAGCCCGGCTGGCGGGCGTATCCCGCGCCACCGCCGCCCGCACTTTTGCTTCTCCCGACCAGGTGCGCCCGACTACCCGGGAGCAGGTGTTCGCCGCCGCCCGTGAGCTGGGTTTTCGCCCCAATCTGCTGGGCCGCCAACTGCGCCTGCAAACCACCCAGTTGATTGGCGTGGTGGTGCCCAATCTGCTCAATCCGGTGTTTGCTGAACAATTCCAGGCCATGGAGCGCGCCGCCCGGGCGCGGGGCTACAGCCTGTTGCTGGCGACTACCGACTACAGCAGCGAACGCGAATGCATTGTGGTGGAAGAATTGTTGCGCCAGCGCGTCGATGGCCTGGTGCTGACGGTCACTGATGCCGAGAGCAACAGCGTGCTCAGCAGCTTGAACACCGAACAAACCCCATTCGTGCTGGCTTATCACCAACCGAGCAACCCCAACTACAGCGCCGTGTCGGTGGACAACCGCGCAGGCATGGCCCTGGCCACGCGTTATCTGCTGGAAGCCGGCCATCGACGCATCAGCATGGTCGCCGGCCCTGCGCTGCAATCCGACCGTGCCCGCCTGCGCTACGCCGGTTATTGCGATGCAATGCGCGAATACGCTCTCGACCCCCGCCCGGTGATTGAAATGCCGGCTCACACCCAGGCCGAATTCACCGCCATCGCACCTTTTCTGCAGGGCGCCGAAGCACCCACCGCACTGGTGTGCTCCAACGATTTCCTGGCGATCAGCCTGATCGCCGAACTGCGCCGCAACGCCTGGAACGTGCCCGAACAGCTGTCGGTGATGGGCTTCGACGGCATCAGCCTCGGCACCCAGATGCACCCAACCCTGTGCAGCGTGGTGCAACCCATCGCCTTGCTGGCCAGCACCGTGATTGACCAACTGCTGGCGCAAATCGCCGGCAACGCCCCGACGTCCCATTGCCTGCCTTGCCATATCCGGCCGGGCGACAGTACTCAACCCCACGAGGAAACCCTTGATGCGCGCACTCAGTAAAACCCTGGCAGCCGTGCTGCTGTGCGGTGCGGCCAGCCTGGCCCAGGCCGCCGAAACCGCGATCTGCTACAACTGCCCGCCGGACTGGGCCGACTGGGGCACCCAGCTCAAGGCCATCGCTGCCAGCACAGGCGTGCAGGTGCCGCTGGACAACAAGAACTCCGGCCAGTCGCTGGCGCAATTGGTGGCGGAAAAAGCCGCCCCGGTCGCTGACGTCGTTTACTACGGCGTGACCTTCGGCCTGCAGGCGCAAAAAGCCGAGGTGGTCGGCACCTACAAGCCCAAGGCCTGGGACCAGATCCCCGCTGGCCTCAAGGACCCGGCCGGCCATTGGTTCGCGATCCACTCCGGCACCTTGGGCATCATGGTCAACGTCGACGCGCTCGGTGGTTTGCCGGTGCCGCAAAGCTGGGCCGATCTGCTCAAGCCTGAGTACAAAGGCATGGTCGGTTACCTCGATCCCTCCAGCGCCTTCGTTGGCTACGTCTCGGCTGTGGCGATCAACCGCGCCCTGGGCGGTGACCTCGACAACTTCGCCCCCGCCATCGACTACTTCCAGAAGTTGGCGAAGAACGCGCCCATCGTGCCCAAGCAAACCGCCTATGCGCGGGTGCTGTCCGGTGAGTTGCCGATCCTGGTGGACTACGACTTCAACGCCTACCGCGCGCGCTACAAAGACAAAGCCAACGTCGACTTTGTGATCCCGAAGGAAGGCAGCATCAGCGTGCCCTACGTGATGAGCCTGGTGGCCAACGCACCGCACCGCGCCAATGCGCAAAAGGTCCTCGACTTCGTGTTGTCGGACGAAGGCCAGGCACTCTGGGCCAAGGCCTACCTGCGCCCTGTGCGCCCGATGAAAATGCCGGCTGACGTGGCCGCACAGTTCCTGCCCGACAGCGACTATGCCCGCGCCGGGGTGGTGGACTACGAAAAAATGGCCGCAGTGCAGGAAGCCTTCGCCGCCCGTTACCTGAACGAGGTCAAGTAAGTGGCAGCATCGGCAAAACATGCCGCCTGGGCGTTGGCCCCGGCCTTTGCGGTGCTGCTCGCGTTCTGGCTGCTGCCGCTGGCGCACTTGATGGTGCTCGGCGCCGAGAGCCGCGACAGCAACGGCAGCGGTTACTGGCAGGTGCTCAGCAGCGCGCAGTACCTGGGCAGCCTTGGGCAAACGCTGGTCCTGGCCGTGGTGGTGACGCTGGTGGCGCTGGTGATCGGCGGCATCAGCGGCGTGTTCCTCGCCCGGCACCAGTTTTTCGGGCGCTCGGCACTGGTGGCGTTGCTCACTTTTCCTTTGGCCTTTCCCGGTGTGGTGGTGGGCTTCCTGGTGATTCTGCTGGCAGGGCGTCAAGGTTTGCTGGCCTCACTGGGCCTGCAACTGGCCGGTGAACGATGGATCTTTGCCTACTCGTTGGCAGGGCTGTTCGTGGGCTACCTGTACTTCTCGATTCCACGGGTGATCCTCACGGTGATGGCCGCTTGCGAGAGCCTTGATCGTAGCCTGGAAGAAGCTGCGCACTCCCTGGGCGCCGGGCATTGGCGCGTGGTGTGCGACGTGATCGTGCCGGGCCTGGCGCCCGCATTGGCGTCCTGCGGGGCGATCTGTTTTGCCACGTCCATGGGCGCCTTCGGCACGGCCTTTACCTTGGGCACGCGACTGAATGTCACCCCGGTGGCGATCTACAACGTATTCACCAACTACGCCAACTTTGCCGTGGCTGCCGCGCTGTCGGTGGTGCTCGGCGCGGTGACCTGGGCCGTGTTGCTGCTCACGCGGCGCCTGGTGAAAAACGCGGGGACTGTGCTGTGAAGCGCTCATCGTTGTTTGTGCTGCAACTGCTGTTCACCCTGCTGGTGTGCGCCTTCATGTTGGTGCCGGTGCTGATGTCGTTGCTGGCGGGTTTGACCCGCAACTTCTTCGTCGGTCTGTCCAGTGGCTTGACCTTCGATTGGCTGATCCAGGTGTGGCAGGCCTATTCGCCCACCGTGTGGTTGTCGCTGCAATTGGCGCTGGCCTGCGCGGTGTGTGTCTGCGTGATTGGCGTGCCGGCGGCCTACGCCCTGGTGCGGATGAACAACCGCTTCAGCCGCGTCTTCGAAGAATTGATGGTGCTGCCGGTGGCGATGCCGGGGTTGGCCAGTGCGTTGGCGTTGCTGCTCACCTACGGCCAGTTCGGCAGCTTTCGCAGCAGTTGGGCGTTCATCCTGGTCGGGCATGTGCTGTTCACCTTGCCATTCCTGGTACGCCCGGTGATGGCGGTGATGCAACGCCAGCAACTGCCAGTGCTGGAAGAAGCGGCGGCCAGTCTCGGTGCGGGTCCCATCAAGCGCTTTTTCAGTGTGGTGGTACCCAACTGCCGCGCAGGAATCCTGGCCGGTGTGCTGATGGTAGTGACCTTGTCCCTGGGTGAATTCAACCTGACCTGGATGCTCCACACCCCCATGACCAAGACGCTGCCCGTGGGCCTGGCCGACAGCTATGCCTCGGCGCGCCTGGAAATCGCCAGCGCCTACACCCTTATCTTTTTGCTGATGATCGTGCCGCTGCTGGTTGCGCTGCAGGCCATCAGTGCCCGTTTGTCCCGTGGAGAGCGTCGATGACCGCTATCACTATCCGCCTGCAAGGCTGTCGCAAGGCGTTCGCCGACGGCACCGTGGCCGTGCATGACTTGAACCTGACCGTCGAAGGCGGCGAAACCCTGGCGATCCTCGGCCCGTCCGGCTGTGGCAAAACCACCACCTTGCGCCTGATTGCCGGCCTGGAGCGCCCGGATCTGGGCCAGGTGTTGTTTGGCGATCAGGACGTGACGCGCCTGCCCATCGAGCGACGTGACGTGGGCATGGTGTTCCAGAACTACGCGTTGTTTCCCAACCTGGATGTGGCGGGGAACATCGTCTACGGCTTGAAGATTCGCGGGATGTCGGTGACTGAGCGCAACAAGCGCTGCGACGAGTTGCTTGAGCTGGTGGGCTTGCAGCATCACGGCAAGCGCAGCATCCATGAACTCTCCGGTGGTCAGCGTCAGCGCGTGGCCCTGGCCCGTGCCTTGGCGCCGCGTCCGAAAGTGCTGTTGCTGGATGAACCTTTGGCGGCCCTCGACGCGCAATTGCGCGAACGCCTGCGCAGCGAACTGAGTGAACTGCTGCGCGGCCTTGGCATCACCTCGGTGTTCGTCACCCACGACCAGGGCGAAGCCATGGCCCTGGGCGACCGCATCCTGGTCATGGAGCACGGCCGTGTCGCACAACTGGCCAGCCCGCGTGACATCTACCAGAAACCCGCCAACGCCTTCGTCGCGGGCTTCGTCGGCAACCTCAATGCCTTCACCGTGATCGAGCCTTCGGCCCATGGCTTGAAAGTCTGCGGCGGCGAGTTGCCGTGGCAGGCCGCCGAGCGGCCCAGCACGGTTTATTGCCGTCCCGAACACCTGAAGGTGATGGAGGGAGAAGGGCACTTGCACGGCCATCTGTTGGCGCAGTTTTTCCAGGGCGCACAAAGCCGTTTGCTGGTGGATGTGGGCGGCCCGCAACCGCTGCTGGTCGACAGCAGCGACAACCAGCTGTACGCCGTCGGAGCGCCGATTGCCCTGGCGATTGCGCCACACATGTTGTTCACCCTGAATGCTTGAGAATCTACTGTGAATCGTCCGTTTCTTGTCGCGCAGATCAGCGACCTGCACCTTAAAGCCGGCCAGCGCCTTACTTATGGGGTTGTCGATACATTAGGCGCGCTGCGCCGCGCCGTCGATCATCTGAACGCCAGCCATCCGCAGCCCGATATCGTGGTGATCAGCGGTGACCTGGTGGACTTCGGCCGCGCCGATGAATACGCGGTGCTGCACCCCGAAATCGCCCGCCTGCACATGCCGTGCTACCTGGTGCCGGGTAACCACGACACACGCGCACCGTTGCTGGAGGCGTTCCGGGATCACGCCTATCTGCCTGTGTCCGCAGAGGGCCCGTTGGACTGGGTAGTGGACGAGCATCCGCTGCGCCTGATCGGTCTCGACTCCACCATCCCCGGCGGCCACGGCGGCCAGTTGCTCGACAGCCAATTGCAGTGGCTCGACGCGCAATTGTCCCTGCGTCCGGATGCGCCGACCTTACTGATTTTGCATCACCCGCCGTTTATCAGCGGCATTGGCCATATGGACCGCGAACCCTTCATCAATGCGGCGGCGCTGGAGCAGGTCGTCGCCCGCCATCCGCAAGTCGAGCGCCTGCTGTGCGGGCACTTGCACCGGCCGATGCAACGCCGTTTTGGCGGCAGCTTGAGTTGTGTGTGCCCCGGCACCTCGCACCAGATCGTGTTGGACCTACAAGAAGCGGCGCCCGCGCATTTCAACCTGGAGCCGGCGGGCTATCTGTTGCATCGCTGGGAGGCGCAACAGGGTTTGATCAGCCACAACGGCGTATTCGGGGACTACCCGGGGCCGTATCCGTTTTATGACGCTCATGGGTTAATTGACTGAGGTTGTGATGAAAGCCACTTTGAATGTGTTAAGCGTATTGACCGGCAGCCTGGGCGTTGCCCTGAGCCCTTTGGCGTCGGCTGATTTCTTGAGCGACAGCAAAGCCAACTTGAGCCTGCGCAATTTCTACTTCAACAACGACAACCGGGATGGCATCGCCGCACCGTCGAAGACCGAAGAGTGGGGCCAGGCGTTTATCCTCAACTATCAATCGGGCTTCACCGACGGCACCGTGGGTTTTGGTCTCGACGCGATCGGCATGCTCGGCATCACCCTGGACAGCGGTGCCGGCCGCCACGTGGGCAGCTCGATGATCCCCAACGACGACGGCAAGGCCACCGACAACTGGGCCCGTGGCGGCGCCACGGCCAAGGCCCGTTTTGCCAAGAGCGAACTGCGCTACGGCTACCTGCGGCCGAACCTGCCGATCCTGGTGAGCAACGACGGCCGCCTGTTGCCGCAATCGTTCGAAGGTGGGCAAATCACCAGCAAGGACATCGACAACCTGACCCTGATCGGCGGCCAACTGCAACACACCACCGGCCGTGGCTCCAGCGACCGTAGTGGTCTGGCTGCGGCGGGCGGCACCCAGGAAAGCAATAAATTCAATTACGCCGGTGCCGATTACCAGGTGACCAAGGACCTGATGGTCCAGTACTACTACGCCAACCTCGAAGACTATTACCAACAGCATTTCGCCGGGCTGATCCACGTATTGCCCCTGGGCGACTACGGCTCGTTGAAAACCGACCTGCGCTACTTCAAGACCACCGCCGACGGCAAGAACAGCAGCGCCGCCGGCCGTGCCGAAGGTTACAAACTCGGCGGCTATACCAAGAACGGCACCGGTGAAATCGACAACAACACCTGGAGCGCGGCGTTCATCTACTCCCTGGGCCCGCACGCGATCACCGCCGGGTACCAGCAGGTCTCGGACGACAGCAACTTCGCCCAACTCAACCAGGGCGGCCTGGTGAACAAAGGGGAGGGCGGTTCCAGCCTGTATCTCTACACCGACCGTACCGTGCAGACTTTCATCCAGGCCGGCGAGCGCACCGCTTTTGCGCAATACGCCTATGACTTCGCGTCACTCGGCGTGCCGGGGTTGAAGGCGTCGGTGATGTACTTGAAGGGCGACCACATCCTTACCGCCAGTGGCAACGACGCGAGCGAGTGGGAGCGGGATATCGCGCTGGATTACGTGGTGCAGAGCGGCACCTTCAAGAACGTTGGGTTTGGCTGGCGCAACGGTGTGTCGCGCAGTGACGTGGCGCGGGACCAGGATCAGAATCGGGTGTTTGTGAATTACTCGATTCCGTTGATGTAACGACCTTTCAAGCACTGCAAAACCCACTGTGGGAGCCGTCGAGCCCCAGCGAGGCCGCGATGACGGCGGCACTGCCGATAGAGATGCCGCTGACACACCACCATCGTAGCCTCGCTGAAGCTCGACGATCCCCATTTTATTGTGTGTTGCGGAGCCGGCAGCATCCGTTTCAGCCGTTTTTCAAGATTTTTACGTGGGTGGCGGTGTCATCAGCCACCTGCTCAAAACCGCATCGAAGATAAAAAGCTGCGGCCTCAGATGTGTCGGTGGACAGACGTACTTTGTGAAAATGCACGGCAGCATTTTCCAGCAGCTGCACCACCAAGGCCCTGCCAGCCTGTCGCCCACGGTAAGTACGTTCTACGTATACCCGGCGAAGCCGTCCAACTCCTGATCCCGCGACGAGATCACAAGAAAGACCGCCGACGGCGATCAACTGCCCATCACAAAACATTCCCAGAAAGCATTCGCCCGGCCGATCAAATCGATTGGAGCTGTCTTCCCACTCCGTGATCAATCGTGTCAGGAACCGGAAGCCTTCGGCGACTGCCTGAGCTTCGAGGGCTCGGATCTGCACCGGGAGCTGCTCCAGTTTGCGTATCGAGACGTTTGCGTTGAGCGGACTCAAAGGAACTGTCCACCAAGCCAGGGTGCCTTGGACTCAATGCAACTGTGCGCCTGGCTCTTTACCTTGAGCGGGGTATCGAGCGTGCCCAGCGCGATCGAAATCCACTCTGGATACTTTCCTTCAGCGTCGCTCCAGAACAGCGATGAACCGCATTCCGAGCAGAATTGACGGGTGATACCTGGCGAAGATTCATAGCTTTTCAGCGTGTCACGCACAGCCCGGATCGTCACTTCTGATCGGCGCGCGCTGGCATACGTCGCGAACGCAGCGCCATGGCCTTTCTGGCATTTTTTGCAGTGGCAGTGGGTGACGGCCTTGAGCGGTGTCGAAACGTGATAAGTGATTGCGCCGCAGAGGCAACTGCCTTGAGTCGTTGTGTCCATAGGTGTTCTCGTTCTGTAAGTGCTGGCACGGTAACCAGAACGTACGCCAGCTTGACAGCAATTGACTGCCTTCACTCTCTTGAGCGCGAGGCCTCACACCTGACGACGTCGAAAGTGTTTGATTCAGGTTGATACACCGAAACAAGTCCGTCTGACAGGTTCGCTGATCGTTGGGATGGGGAAATGTTAGTGCAGTGCGATTTTTTAAAGTACTCGGTCGAAAGTACGACTTGTCTGGCAAGGGCAGCGGTCAGTGAACCTCTTTCTTCGAACGTACGAGTGGCCATGCTGGTAATGATGAAAATGACGAACAATCCCACAAACCTTGCAATGTACTTCCAGTCTCTCAGCTGTCGTTCGCCTTTCGGCTTTTCAAAGCCAACAAAGGCCCAATGCAAAAGCATAAAAACAGCAAGGAACGATGAGACCGCCAGCAGCCAGGAATAGAGTACAAAGAGGGTGGTCAGTGTAGACGAGGCCGCTGGAAGATAGCCCGGGTCTATTCCGGTAAAGTCATTGATAAACCCGTTGGCGTGCTGTTCAGAGTATTTGAATGCAAGCACGCCGATGATGCCCAACGCCCACTTGAACCACGTTTTTTCATACAGCGCTTTGAGCGTTGCCCAATACTCGATGACAACGGCAACGGTGCAGGTTGCTGCAATCAAATACGCACTGAATTTCGCAAAGGGATCTATCAGGTTTGCTCGAAAAATCAACACCGCTATGAAACTGGCGAACACGTAGCCGCCAAGAATATAAGCACTGACTAAGTAGAATTTTTCGTGTAGCGGGTAGCCTTGGAAGTTAGCCTTTATTCGACCAGTGACGTTTTGTTTGAAGCGGGAAACGGTTGCATTCATGTGGGAGGTTATTCTGAGTGGTTTTCTAACTCGACCGCGCTAAACAAATTGCACGGTTCAACCGGATAAACAGCAATCCTCAAGTCTGGGGACGTGATGAAATAGCGTCAATGGTTTTTGTGATATTGCTCTGGTCCTAGTAGATCCTCGCTCACGCCACCACAAACGTACAAGATTCGCCCTTCTTTCCCTCAGTAGACTCGCCACACTCTTTCTACTGCAGGTCTTCCATGGACATCTTCCTCTACGCCTTCAGCGTCATGTACAGCCCCGGCCCCGTGAATTTCATGGGACTCAACGCCGGGCTCACCGGCCAGTTCCGGCGGTCCACCGGGTTCTTCATCGGCGTGGGCTGCGCGATGCTGGTGTTGTTCGTGCTGTTCGGTTACACCGGCGAGGCGATCATTTCCCAGGCAGCGTTGCCCTATATCTCGTTGATTGGCGGTGTGTACACCTTGTACCTGGCTTATCAGGTGTTCACTGCGCGCACGGTGGTCGATGAAAAAGTCTCTACCGCACCGGCCAAGACCCTCACGTTCTGGAACGGTCTGGTGATCCAGTTGCTCAACCCCAAGGGCATCATGGCGGTTTTGCCGATCACCAGCGTCATGCTGCCGGCGGCGCATATCACCGGGGTGTCGATTGCGCTGGTGTCGGCGTTGCTGGCTTTTGGCGCGTTTGGCGCGCCGTGGCTCTATGCGTTGCTTGGCGCGATGCTGGGACGGCGGATCAACGGGGCGTCGGCGTTTACCGTGTTCAACCGCTGCATGGGCCTGGCGCTGGCGGTGTGTGCGTATTTCATGTTTCACGCGTTCTATGTGCATCTGGTCGCAACATGAGTGGACCTTTTCACCTCCACTCACGCATAGATCGAGCCTCTACAGGTACTTGAGCCAGGCCAGGTCGCGGCGCCGGGCCTTGAGCCCGGCGAACCAATGGACCGGCGCGTACAGCGCCAGCGGCAGCAGCAACGCCACCAGCCAAATGGCGCCCATACCGTCGAAGCCGAAGTAGTTGCCGTGATTCAGGCCAAACAGTGCCACACATGCGACGTAGAGGATTTTCAGCACGTACAGGTGCAGCAGATAGAAGAACATCGGTGCTGCACCGAAGGTGGCGAGCATGCTGATCCAACGCTTGCTTCCCGCCTTCTCGAACGCCAGCAACAGCAGTAGCCCGATCCCCAATGTCAGCGCCAGAAACAACAACGAAGGCGGGTACTTGGTGATGTTGAAAAAGCTCATCAGGGTTTGCACGCCGTTGTCGTAGGCTTGCCATGGTTTTTCGCCATACCCATTGACCGCTCGCACTACCACGAACCCTATCAATGCACTTGCACCGCCCAGCCACAGATAACGCTGGCGCTGCGCCGGCTGCATGTCTTTGGCAAACCAGGGGCCGAGGCTGTAGCCCAGGGCGATCACACCGATCCACGGTAGCACCGGATAAGTGACGCGCAGGCGCAGCGACTCGCCCACTTCGATCCAACTGCGCTCATGCAGGATTGTCCACGGAATATGCAGTGCCGAACCGGCCTCGAAGTGCAGCCCATCCAGCAGGTTGTGCCCGGCAATGATCACCACTGCCAACACGATCAGCAGCGGGCGCGGCAACCACACCAGCGCCGCAAGGGCGATCATGCTCACGCCAATCGCCCAGATGACTTGCATATAGATCACGCTAGGCGGCAGTTGGAAGGTCCAGGCGAAGTTGACCAGGGTGAACTCCAGCACCACCAGGAACAGCCCACGCTTGAACAGGAACGCCGACACATCGCGCCGGCCCTGGTATTTCTGGCCGTACAGCCAGGCCGACAAGCCCGTGAGCAACACAAACACTGGCGCGCACAGATGGGCGAGGGTGCGGCTGGCAAATAACGCAGGCTCGGTGCTGTCGATGGTCATCGGGTCGCTGACCTGACGGTGCAGCAGGAAGGTTTCGCGCACGTGGTCAAGCAGCATAAACAGGATCACCAGGCCGCGCAGGGCATCGATGGACAGCAGGCGTTGGCGCAGGGGAACAGCATCGGTCATGGGCGAGGGTCACAGGGCAGGGCGGAAATGGGGTGTTATCCTATAACATTAATTGCCGCGTTGCCGCGATTCGTCACTAAGGATTCTGATACTGTCAGTGAAATCGTTTGTGCAGGCCCCTCATCATGACTACTCCACAATCCGTCCTCGACTTCTGGAAACACGCCGGCCCCAAACGCTGGTTCGCCAAGGACGAGGTCTTCGACGCAACTTTCCGCGACACCTTCCACACCACCCACCTGCAAGCCGCCCGGCGCGAACTGGAGCACTGGCTGGACTCGGCGCAAGGGGCTCTGGCGCTGCTGATCCTGCTTGACCAATACCCGCGCAACGCTTTTCGCGGCACTGCCCATATGTTCGCCACCGACCCATTGGCCCGCCTGTATGCCAGGCGCATGGTCGACGCTGGATTGGATCAGCAGATTGAGCCGGCATTGCGTGCGTTCTGTTACCTGCCGTTCGAACACTCCGAAGACCCGGCGGATCAGCAGCGCTCACTGGTCCTGAACCAGCAACTGGACGCCAACACTTACCATTGGGCCAAGGAGCACGCGCGCATTATTGAGCAGTTCGGGCGCTTTCCCCATCGTAATGGCGTGTTGGCGCGAGAGACCACGGAGGAGGAGCGCGCCTTTTTAGACAAGGGTGGCTTTGCCGGTTAGCCCGGTATTCCGAGTAGGAATGGCCCCATACAAACAGCGCATTGTCTTTCTCGCCGCACATCTCGTAGCGTGGTGTTCCACTCACGGAGAATCGTTATGAGCCAGCGTCCGTTGCGCCTGTATGTTGATCATTTGTATACCAGCCCCTACGCGATGTCGGTGTTCGTCACCCTGCGGGAAAAAGGCCTGGCGTTCGACACCTTGACCCTGGACTTGGACGCCGCGCAGAACCAGACCGCCGACTTCGCCCAACTGTCCCTGACCCAGCGCGTGCCGACGCTGGTAGAAGGAGACTTTGCGCTGTCGGAGTCTTCGGCAATTACTGAGTACCTGGAAGAGACTTACCCCGAGACACCGGTCTATCCGGCCGATCCCAAGCAGCGGGCGAGGGCGCGGCAGGTGCAGGCCTGGTTGCGCAGCGACTTGTTGCCGATCCGCCAGGAGCGTTCGACGATGGTGGTGTTCTACGGGCAGAAGATGCCGCCATTGTCCCCCGTGGCCGAAGCGGCGGCACGCAAATTGATCAGCGCGGCCCAGGCACTGTTGGCGGGTAACCGGGCGTATCTGTTCGGCGCGTGGTCGATTGCGGATGTGGACCTGGCGGTGATGCTCAATCGCCTGATTCTCAATGGCGACAGCGTGCCCGCCGAGTTGGTGGAATATGCGCAGCGCCAGTGGCAGCGGCCTTCCGTGCAGGCGTGGGTGCGGCAGCAACGCCCGGCGCTGTAGCCGACCATTCATCCTCTATCCGCGGTGGCGCGCTTGACAGGCGTCACCCGGCGGACAAATACTCTCGCCATATTCATATATATGACTAAATAACAAAGTGAATGTGGCCCCATGAATACCTTGTCCAGTGATGCCCGTCTGCCGCTATACCAACGCCTGCGCGACCACCTGGTCGAGCAGATCGCCAACAATCGCTGGCGCCCCGGTGAAGCCATTCCCACCGAAGCGGTGCTGTCCGCCGAGTACGAGCTGTCCACCGGCACCGTGCGCAAGGCCGTCGATGCGTTGGTGAGCGAAGGCATTCTTGAGCGCCAGCAGGGTCGGGGCACCTTTGTGCGTCGCCCGCAATTCCAGTCCTCCCTGTTTCGATTTTTCCGTTTTCAAGGCCCTGCGGGCGAGCGTCAGGTGCCGGAAAGCCGCATCCTCACAGTTGAATCCCTGGCCGCGCCGTCGGCGGTCAGTGAGGCGTTGGGCCTGGCGCCCGAGTCCCAGGTGATCCGCATCCTGCGTACCCGTTTGTTTGACGTGCAGCCGCTGCTGGCCGAAGAGATCTGGCTACCGCGCACGCGCTTCCAGGCGTTGCTGGATATCGACCTGTCCCAGCAAGGCCCGTTGCTTTATCCGGTGTATGAAGACGTCTGCGGGCAAGTGGTGGCCTCGGCCGAGGAAACCCTGACCGCCGAATCGGTCAACGAGGTGTACGCGCGATTGCTGCAGGTGCCGGTCAACAGCCCGGTGGTGGTGATCGAGCGCCTGGCCCGCGATTACGCCGGCCAGCCCCTCGAGTGGCGACGCTCTCGCGGGCACGCCGAGCACTTCCGCTACCGCGTGGACATTCGCTGACCCGACACCCGCACCGTTAACTGTTTGCCCAACACTGGCCCGGCTGCGGCACGGTTCGCGCTCGGCTGCCTCGCGTTTGACCTATAAGGATAAAAATCATGTTCAGTTGGTATCGCCAAGTCACTCCCCGGGAGCGCAAAACGTTCTGGGCCTGCTTCGGCGGATGGTCCCTCGACGCATTGGAAGTACAGATGTTCGGTCTGGCGATCCCGGCACTCATCGCTGCGTTCGCCTTGAGCAAAGGCGATGCGGGGTTGATCAGCGGCGTCACGCTGGTGACTTCGGCCATCGGCGGTTGGGTCGGCGGCACCTTGTCTGACCGCTACGGCCGGGTGCGCACCTTGCAGTGGATGATCCTGTGGTTCTCGTTTTTTACTTTCTTGTCGGCGTTTGTCACGGGCTTCCACCAGTTGCTGATCGTCAAAGCGCTGCAAGGCTTCGGAATCGGCGGTGAATGGGCAGCGGGCGCGGTGTTGATGGCCGAGACCATCAATCCCAAGTACCGCGGCAAGGTGATGGGTACCGTGCAGAGCGCCTGGGCTGTGGGTTGGGGTGTAGCGGTCGGGGTGTTTGCGCTGATCTATTCGTTTGTGCCGCAGGACATGGCCTGGCGTGTGATGTTTGTGGTGGGCCTGTTGCCGTCGTTCCTGATTATCTGGGTGCGCCGCAATGTCGAGGAGCCCGACAGCTTCCAGCGCCTGCAAAACGAACAGGCGATTCCACCGAGTTTCTTCAAGTCGCTGGCGGGCATCTTCCGTCCTGAGCTGATTCGCGTCACGTTGTTCGGCGGTCTGCTGGGCTTGGGCGCCCATGGCGGTTACCACGCGGTGATGACTTGGCTGCCGACCTTCCTCAAGACTGAGCGCAACCTGTCGGTACTCAACTCCGGCGGCTACCTGGCGGTGATCATCTTCGCCTTCTGGTGCGGCTGCATCGCCAGTGGTTTGCTGATTGATCGCATCGGGCGGCGCAAGAACATCGTGCTGTTCGCGCTGTGCTGTGTGATCACCGTGCAGGCCTATGTATTCCTGCCGTTGACCAACACGCAGATGCTGTTCCTTGGCTTCCCGCTGGGCTTTTTCGCGGCCGGCATTCCGGCCAGCCTTGGGGCGTTGTTCAACGAGCTGTACCCGGCGGATGTGCGCGGTGCCGGCGTGGGCTTTTGCTACAACTTCGGGCGCGTGCTGTCGGCCGTGTTTCCGTTCCTGGTGGGGCATATGAGCGACTCCATGTCCCTCGGCTCGGCCATCGGCATCGATGCCGGGATTGCCTACGGCGTCGCGGTGATCGCCGCGCTGTGCCTGCCGGAAACCCGTGGTCGCGTGCTGGAAGCTGCGCCGATTGACAATGTGGTGACGGGCCAGCGCGCCCAGGCTTGACCCTTTTTTACTCTTGAAAGACGAACCTCATGCTCGATAACTGCTCCATCACCGGCATCGACGCCCACGCCCATGTGTTCAGCCGCACGCTGACTTTGGCCGGCGAACGTCGCTATACCCCTGACTACGACGCCACGTTGGCGGATTACTTCGGTCACTTGCACGCCAACGGCTTGAGCCATGGCGTGCTGGTGCAGCCCAGCTTCCTGGGCACCGACAACCGCTACCTGCTGGCCGCCTTGCAGCAGGCACCCGACCGGTTGCGCGGTGTGGTGGTGGTTGAACGCGATATTCCGCGCGACACTCTGCACGCCATGGCGCGCTCAGGTGTCGTGGGCGTGCGGCTGAACCTGGTGGGCCGGGCACTGCCGGACTTCAATGAGCCGGGATGGAAAGTGTTCTTTGAGCATATCGTCGAACTGGGCTGGCACGTGGAATTGCACCGCGAACTGGACGACCTGCCGCACCTGGTGCGGCAACTGCTGCCGTTCGGGGTGGAACTGGTGATCGATCATTTCGGGCGACCCGACGCGCGACTGGGCGTGGAGCAGCGTGGCTTTACCGAGTTGCTGGAGCTGGCGCTCGGTGGCCATCTGTGGCTGAAAGTCTCGGGAATCTATCGCCTCGGCGGGAGCGCGGCACAGAACCTTGAATTTGCCCACCAGGCCATTCCGTTGCTGCAGCAGAGCTTTGGCCTGCATCGGTTGGTGTGGGGCAGTGACTGGCCGCACACCCAGCATGAAGCGTCCATCGGCTATGGCGCAGTGATGGAGCAGCGCCAAGCCCTGGGTTGGTCCGCGCAGACCGAGCAGGCCTTGCTGATCGACACGCCCCGCCAGTTATTCGGCTTCCACCACGCGTAGCCAGTCCTCCTTCACGCGGCGGTCCAGTTCCTCCCAGTCCGCCATGCCCAATACCCGCGTGGTGTTCAAACCCCGCAGGTAACCGCGCAGTTGCTGGGCGCTGGCGTTGAGTTGATCGGGGTCCGCCGCTTCGTCCTGCAACACGTTCTCATAGTCGGCCAGGTAATCGGCGACCCGCTCGCGAAACTCCGGTAGTACGGCTTCGCGGATGCGGTCGAAGGTTTTCTGGTGGGGCTTCATGGCGTGGTCCTTATAAGTTTTATGTCAGCACTATCGGTTCAGATAATAGTCACCATCAAGGATCGCAAGTTCTGTTTTTGCAGGAAAAGCGGAAAATCGCCCCATCGAGACGCTGTTCAAGGAAATGCGCGATGAGGACGTTTATTCAGCTGGCGTTGATGGCTTTGATGCTCGGCACGGTTGCTATCAACAACGCGGCAATCGCCGATGATCTGCGTACGAGCCATTTGCTACCTATCAACGGTAGCGTAGACTCCCTGCAGCACGCGCAGTCGGTGGGTGTATTGCTGACTGACAGCACCCGCGACAACCTCAGCTACCTTGAACGCTACCACGACATGGCCTTGAATGGCGCCAAGGGTGCCCTCGACGGGCGTATCCGCCAGGCGTTCGTCAACAGCTCCGACCCGGAACTGGCCATCGATTGGTTGATGAGTTCGCTGCAGGGAACCTTTTTGTCGGTGACGGTCTACGACAACCTGGATGCCCTGGTGCTGGCTCACCCTGATGTGGTGGTGATGCTCGATACCCATAACCAACTGTTGACCCAGCGTAACGACCAGGTCGAGGCGCGTTTTATTGCGCGGTTCTATGATGCGAACCTGCAATACATCGCCAAGGCCGAAGGCTCGGTGCACAAGCAGGTGCCGTCGGTGTGGGTGCATGACCAGGCGGCGCCGGAAATTGCTGCGCAGATCGAGCAGCAGCGGGACGTGCAACTGGATGCCTTGAAGCAGTTCGATGCCTCGCTCAAGGCGTTGGTTCGTGCAGGTTGATGTGGACCTTTATTTTTTATAATCAGGAATTTTTCATGCGCGCTTTTTTCGCCCCGGCCTTGGCCTTTGCTTCTCTGATGTTGGCCGGTTGTGTTTCCGCCCCCAACGCTCCAACCCTGACCTTGCAGACCAGCAAAACGCCTGAAGCCTATGTGCAGTGCGTGCTGCCCAAGCTGGAAAAGCACAAGATCACCTCCACCGTGACGCAGAACTCGCGCCACGCCAAAGTGGTGTTGACCAGCAAGATTGCCGCCGATGATGTGCTGGAGGCCTACAAGTCCCAGGACGGCGGCAAGGTGTTCCTGTATGAGCGCAAGCCGCTGGCGTCGACGATTACGCCGTCGCGGCTTGAGCTTGCTGCCAAGGAATGCCAATAATTTCGCGTATGGCCTAGGGCTTGGCTTCGTTGTTGAAGGCATTGACCGTCTTGACTAAACCCTGCGCCGCCAACGCCACCAACTCCCCACCTTTCTCTACCGTCGCCAGCGCCGGGTCCGAGCCCATGCGTCCATCAGGGAAGCGCGCGCGGAAGTCCAGCGCTTCACGGATCGGCCCGGTATTGGCGATTTGCGGTGAATAATAAGCCGTCTTGATCGAGTCCGGATAGGCCCATTGGGTCACCGCAATCTCCGACGGCGTGGCATGGCTGCCATGGCCCAGCGGGAATTGGCGTTGCGCCAGGTCATTCACGCCTTCCAGGTCCCACCAGTTCACCAGCTTCAACGCAAACCCGGCCGGGCGACGGGCGAAGCTGGCCTCGGCGTACAGCTCGGAAAATGCCGCTTCAATCGTGGCGATATTGCCGCCGTGGCCGTTCAGAAACAGGATCTTCTCGAAACCATGCCCGGCCAGCGAGCGCACCCAGTCGCCAATTGCGGCAATGAAGGTAGAAGGGCGCAGGGAAATGGTGCCGGGAAAACCCAGGTGATGCTGGGCCATGCCGATGTTAAAGGTGGGGCCGATCAGCAGATCGGCGTTCTTCTGCGCTTCATGGGCGATGATTTCCGGGCACATCCAGTCGGTGCCCAGCAGGCCGGTAGGGCCGTGCTGTTCGTTGGAACCGATGGGAATCACCACCGTGCGGCTGCGTTCCAGAAACTGCCCGATCTCGATCCAGGTGGAGTGGTGTAGAAGCATGCGTGGTTCTCTTCTTTATCTATGGGGACAGGCTATCCGCCACGGATTGTACGACTACTCGCCACCTGTTGGGGTTTGCAATTGAGGTAGGTCGAAGACTTCAACCAGCGCTGGTCGGGGTACCACGAAAACATGAACTGTCCATCCTTGAGCTTGTCCACCACTTGGCGCGCCACCTGCGGGCGCACTGCCGGGCAACCCTGGCTGCGGCCGATACGGCCTTCGCGCTTGCTCCACAAGGGGCTCACGTAGTCGGCGGCGTGAATAACGATGGCGCGGTCGCGGGCCTGGTCATTGAAACCCGGCTCCAGGCCGTCCATGCGCAGTGAATAGCCGTGGGTGCCCAGGTAGCTCTCCTGGGTGCGGAACAGTCCCAGGCTGGACTGGTGGCTGCCTTCGAGGTTGGAGAATTGGGTGGCGAAGTTTTCCCCGGATTTGGCGCCATGGGCTACCAAGTCGCGTAGCACCAGGGTTTTCTTGCGCAGATCGAAGATCCACAGCCGACGGGCGGTAGAAGGCTGGGAGTAGTCAATAACCGCTAGGCGCTCGGAACGTTCCTCGCCGTTATTGACCGCGCACTGCACCGCGTTCAGGGCGCTTTTGAGTACGGTGGGATTGAGTTCTGGAGCCGAGCGCGCCAGGCTGCTATACAAGTTAGGAGAGGTCTGGTTGGCGGCGAGCGCAAAATTGCTCAAGGCAGCCAACGCCACGGTCATCAAACCGAGGCGGCGCATGAAAGTCAGCATCTACGAAGTGTCCCCCGGTGTGGATTGGAGCCTGGTCAATTGTTCAAAAAACACGCATGTTACTTGAGCATTTGCCTGCTCGTTGCACCATTGGTCGCGACAGCCGACGCGCTGCCGGTCGAGCCGTTGCCGGTAACCACCCCGGCGCCGGTGGACCTGGCCCCCGTGCAACAGGCGTTGGCGCAACTGCCGAGTGTCTGCCCCGGCCTGGCGCCGCAGGTCGACGCCGCTGCCCAACTGCGCCTGCAAGCCTTCTATCAACAGCAAGGCAATGTGCCGCTGTGGTCCGCCGATGAACGTCGACAAGCCCTGCAATCTCAGTTGCTGATGCTCGCCGATGACGGCCTGGACCCCACCCACTATAGCTTGCCTGCGCCGGATGCCACAGCAAACGTGCTGTGCAGCGATATCGCCAGCAGCCAGCATTATCTGCAAGCCCTGCAGGACCTGCATTACGGCCGCCTGCAACAATCGCGCTTCGAACCCCTGTGGCATTCCCAGCCACCCACCCGCGACCCTAACGTTGAAGTGCTGGCGTTTGCCGCCACAGGCCTGCAAGACATGGCACAGGCATTCGACCAGGCGCGACCCAGTGCCGATTTGTATCGCAGCTTGCGCAACGCCTATTCCACCGTGCGTCTGCAACCGTTGCCGCATTGGGACCCGGTTGCCGGTGGTCCGCTGTTGCGCCCCGGCATGGAAGACCCACGCGTGCCGGAGCTGGCGCGGCGCCTGGTCAGTGGTGGCTACCTGACCCAGGCACCTGGCGGCAAGCAGTACCGCGATGAACTGGTCAAGGCGGTCAAGGCCTTCCAGCTCAGCCACTCGTTGCAGGCCGACGGCGTGATCGGCGCCGGCACGGTGGCCGAATTGAACATCAGCCCGCTGGTCCGGCGCGAACAACTGCGCATCAACCTCGAACGCTTCCGCTGGCTGGCCCAGGACCTGGAGCCTGAAGGCGTGCTGGTCAACGTCGCCGCCGCGCAACTGAGCGTATACCAGAGCGGGATTCCGGTGTGGCAAACCCGTCTGCAAGTGGGCCGTGCCGAACGCCAGACGCCGTTGCTCAAGTCGCGCATCACCCGCTTGACCCTCAACCCCACCTGGACCATCCCGCCCACCATCATGCGCGAGGACAAACTCCCGGCCATCCGCCTCAACCCCGAATACCTGCGCCAGCAAAACCTGCAAGTGCTTGACGCCGAGGGCCACCCGCTGGCGCCCGAGCAAATCGACTGGGCTCGCCCCGGCAATATCCTGCTGCGCCAGGAAGCCGGCCCGCGCAACCCACTGGGCAAGATCGTAATGCGTTTTCCCAACCCGTATTCGGTATACCTGCACGACACGCCGAGCCAGCCGCTGTTCACCAAAGGGCCGCGGGCGTTCAGTTCGGGGTGTGTGCGGGTCGAGCAGCCATTACTGCTGCGGGATTTGCTGGTGAGCCCAGCCGAGCGCACCCGCACCGATGAATTGCTGGCCACCGGCGTGACGCATGAATTCAGGTTGGCCACGCCGGTGCCGGTGCTGTTGAGTTATTGGACGGTGGAGGTCAATCGCGAGGGGGGGTTGGTGTATGCGCCAGATATCTATGGACGGGACCTGGTGTTGATGAAGGCGATGGGGACTGTGCTTTGAGGGTTGCCAGCACCATTGTCACAGCCTGATCCGGCGTCATGAGTGCGGTGTCGAGCGTGAGCGGCACTTCAGCCCAAGCCTCGTACTCATGCGCCAGCACCGACGCCCAAGAGGGGGCAACCAGGCCGGGAATATCGCCCGTTCGGGTTTCCACCCGGCGTTGATGCTCCTGTCGGTCAGAGCAGATCACCCGAATATCCAGCAACGCCACACCCGCCATTGCCGCCGAGGTCTTCCACGCCTCCCGGCTTTCCTGGACCGGGTTCACACAGTCAGCCACCACCGTCTGCCCTAATCGCAGGTTGCTCAGCGCCAAGGCATTCGCCACCCCATAACCGCTGGCGCCCACGTCGCCCGCCAACATACCCGCATCACGGATTGCCTGCTCAATCACGTCGATGCGCAGGTACACCGCGCCGATCTGGCGTGCCAGTGCCTGGGCAAGGGTGGTTTTGCCGGTACCGGGCAGCCCGTTGAAGACAATTAACATGCGATGCTCTCGATAAGGTTGCGTGGGTTCAGGGTATCCTTCAGTTCCCCTGCAGGTCGACCACAGGACAGCCCATGCCCTTGCCGTTTGTAAAAATGCACGCTCATGGCGACGATTTCATCATCATCGACCGCCGAGGCCTGGACGATCCGATCACCGCGAAAATCGCCCGCCAACTCGGCAACCGCCACACCGGTATTGGTTTCAACCAACTGGCCGTGGTACTCGATTGTGACGACGCCGCCGCACGCATCAAGTTCTGGAACCCCAACGGCACGCCGCTGGCCACTTGTGGCAGTGCTACCCGTGGCGTCGCGGACCGCTTGATGCATGAGGCGGGCACGGACTCTGTGGTGCTGCGTACCGACCGTGGCTTGCTGATGTGTACGCGGACAGCGGGGCGGCAAGTGTCGGTGAACATGGGTGAGCCGTCGCTGGACTGGTCGGCCGTGCCGCTGGCCGAGGCCATGGATACCCGCACGCTGCCCATCGACGGCAACCCGGCGGCGTGCAGCATGGGCAACCCGCATTGCACGTTTTTCGTGGAAGACATCGCGGCTGTCGATATGGCAGCCGTGGGCCCGGCGCTGGAAATCCACCCGTTGTTCCCGGCCAAGACCAATGTGCATTTTGTGCAGGTGCTCGACCGTGGCCATATCCGCCTGCGCATCTGGGAGCGCGGCGGCGGCGTGCCGTTGGGCTCCGGTTCCTGCTGCTGTGGCGCGGTGGTCAATGGGATTCGTCGTGGACTGCTGGACGATACCGTCGAAGTGCAATGCGACGGCGGCACGGTCACTGTGCATTGGGCAGGCGAGGGCGGCGTAGTGCTGACGGGCAGCGTCGAACCGGTGATACAGGGCAGCGCCTACGTTGGCTGAAAGTTGACGGTAAACGTGGTGCCGCCCGTGACACAGGAACTCACCGCCACATCGCCGCCATGCACTCTGGCCAACTCGCGAACGATATACAGGCCGAGGCCTACGCTGCGCACGTCACTGCCTTGGTCGGTGCCACGGGTCATAGGTTCGAACAGCTCGGTGAGCAAGGCTTCGGGGATGACCTTGCCGTGGTTGTGTACTGAAACCTCGCACCGACCCTGTCCCAACCGTGACGTGACGGTGATCGGCCGTTGCAGATCGCCATACGCCACGCTGTTCGCCACCAGGTTGCCAATGATCTGCTGCACGCGGTCGGCGTCCAGGCAAGCTTCGCCACTGCCCTCGGCGAGATGCACCAAGTTTGCCGCAGGAAACGCCACGCGCAGTTCATCCACGGCGCGATGAATCACCTCATGCAGGTCCAACGGCGCAGCCTTGATGGTGATCCCCTGGCCGACGCGCGCCTGGGTGAAGTCCAGCAGGTCGGCGATCATGCGCTGGGCACGCTCGGACGACTGGCCAATGTGCCCCAGCAGTTGGTGCTCCTTGGCGGTGCGTTCGCCTCGGTTGAGAAAATCCGAGGCCATGCGGATTGCGGTGAGCGGGTTCTTCAAGTCATGGCTGACAATCGCCACCATCTGCTCGGCAAACAGCGCTCGGCGCTGGGAAATGGCATAGGCGTCGCTCAATTCGGCCTGGGCCAGTTTGAGCGCAAGTTCGGTGGCGGTCTTTTCCTGCAACAGCGCTTCGGCGAAGTTGCGTGCATTGAGCAACTCGCGCTCGTACTTGTCGCGGTCGGTGGTGCCGAACAGCGCCAGGTCGTACAGCGTTCCGTCGTCCTGCTCGCGTTTGATGCCGTTGAGCAGGACGGTCAGCTTGTGGCCTTCGCGGTGCAGCATGTCGAGTTTGACTTCGGTGACGCTGCCACGCATGCGCAGCATCGGCGCCAGGTGGGTCTGGTGGAAGATCCGTCCGCCCATGGTCAGCAAGTCCTGGAAACGCTTGCCGCACAGCTCCGTCGTACTGAACCCCAGCCACTCGCTGAAGCGCGAATTGGCTTGCAGGATCGTGCCGTCCTCCGCCGTGACGGCGAGGGCGCAGGCGGCGCTGTCGAACAACTCAGCCGACATGGGAGACCGCCCACGGCGCCAGGAAGCGTTTCATAGCCTCCGCGCAGGCCTGCGGCGCGCTCATGTGGGGGCAATGACCGACGTTGTCCACCAGGCAATAGGTACTGTTGGGCAACACGCTGTGCAGGTATTCGCCCACGGCCACGGGTGCGATCAGGTCGTCGCTCGATTGCAGGATCAGTACCGGAGTGGCCAGGCCGATCACGTCCTGGCGGTTGTCCGACATGAACGTCACCCGTGCAAATTGTTTGGCGATGGCCGGCTCAGTGCGGCAGAAACTCTCGGTCAGTTCTTCACCCAACGCGGGTTGGTCGGGCGCGCCCATGATCACCGGGGCCATGGCGCTGGACCAACCGAGGTAGTTGCTGTCGAGGGTATCGAGCAGGTCCTGGATATCCGCCAACTTGAAGCCGCCGACATAACCGTCTGCGTCGATATAGCGCGGCGAGGGGCCGATCATGACGTGGGCGGCGATCCGGCCGGGGGCGTGGCGGTCGGCGAGGGTGCCGATCATGGCGCTCACCGAATGGCTCACGAGGATCACCGGGCCCACGGCATACGCGTCGATAATCTCGTTCAAATCGCGCGCGTAACCGTCCAAGGTGCTGTATTTGGTCTTGTCGAATGCACTAAGGTCTGACAGGCCGGCGCCCACCAAGTCATACATCACTACGCGGAAGCGCTCGAAAAACTGCGGTGCCAGGTAGTTCCACATGGCCTGGTTGCAGCCGAAGCCGTGTGAAAACACCAGGGTCGAGCTGCCGCTGCCTTTCACTCTGATATTGTTGCGGTGGCGCAGATCCATGGGCTTCCTGACTGTGGCGTTTTGCTATGTATGGAGGGAGTTTAGATAGTCATCGGTGCGGGGTCACGCGATATAGCGCAGATAAGGTAAAGTCGCCGCCTTCAGGAAGAAACTTCAGGTAACAAAGCATGATGGCGATTCTGCGGCAGTCCGTCTTGAGTCTGGTGCCGCTGGTGTTTCTAGGCCTGCTGGGCACCGCCCAGGCGGACACTTCGCCGCTTGGCGTGGCCCTCGACCAACGGGTGATCGACCTCACCAACACTCTGGATGCCAGCACCACCACCCGTCTGAAAAACCAACTCGCCGATCTTGAGCAACGCAAGGGCTCGCAAGTGGCCGTGTTGCTGGTGCCCACCACCGGCGGCGCGAGCATCGAGGACTACGCCAACCAACTGTTCCGCGCCTGGAAGCTGGGACGCAAGGATGTCAATGACGGCATCCTGCTGGTGGTCGCTAAAGAAGACCGCAAGGTGCGTATCGAGGTGGGCTATGGCCTGGAAGGCACGGTCACAGATTTGCTCGCACACCGCATCATCGAAGAACACATCACCCCGGCCTTTCGCCAGGGGGATTTCGTCGGCGGTGTCTCCCAGGGCGTCAACGACCTGGTGGTCCTGGTGGATGGCGGTGATTTGCCTAAAGCCACAGGGACAAGGGTCAATCCGCAGTTCATCGCAATCGCGCTGGCGTTTGTGCTAGGAGCCATTGGCGGCGTGCTGATGAGTGCTGGCAAACTGCGGTGGCGCCGCGCGTTGATTGCCGCGGTGGTTGCCACGTTGCTGCTAGTGATAGTGGGTGAGGGCCGCGACTGGGCGATGTTTCTGCTGGTGATGCCCCTGATCATGCTGATCGGCGGCGCGACCTTCGGCGCATTGTGGATGGCGCGCTCGGTGTTTTACGGCGTGATAGGGCTGCTGGTCTACATCCTGGGCTTGCTGGTGGTTGATCAGCGATATGCCGACGTCAACTTTATCCACTGGCTGGTATTTCCATTGGGTGCGCTGGTAGTTCTGGGGTTGTACCTGGTGCTGTTGGTGATCATGAAGGACGCCTGGAAGCAGAGCCGCGTGGGTTTTGTTGCGCGGCTGCTGGCAGCGGTGGGGGTGTATGTGGCAGCGGGCGTGCTGATGGAGCTCGGCCGTAATGGCTGGCTGTACGCGTTCCCGATTGCCTCGTTTGCCGCGCTGTTCATCTTTGGCAAGACCAGCGGCGGGTCGGGGTCTTCGGGCGGTGGATCGAGTTCGAGCTCCAGCAGCTCCAGTTCCAGCAGCAGTTCCTCAGGGGGTGGTGGCTCCAGTGGCGGCGGTGGGGCGTCCGGCAGTTGGTAAACCCTACTGCTGCCGCGTCATCCAATCAATAAATAATGCAAACAGCTCCGCCTGGGAGTTGATGACCAACTTGGTGTACACATGCTTGCGATGCATGCGCACCGTCTCCGGCGAAATCCCCAGCACTTGCGCTGCCGACTTCACCGAGTGCCCCCGCAGGATCAAGTGCGCAATTTCGCGCTCACGCACTGTCAGCAGCCCACTGCCAAAGCCCATGAAGGCTGCTTCAATCTGTTGATGTGCGCGGGTTTGACTGAAGGCTGGGTCGCCCACCACCTCGTCCAACCCACCCGTGGTGCCAAACCGGTGCAACAGCGCGCGGATCACCGGGTGGGCAGAGCGCTGCACGGCCAGTTGCGCATCGCTGAATTGGCCGGCGCTGAGTCCCTGGAACATGCACAGGGAAATCTTGCTGCGTGGGCACAAGTCAACGATGTGGTAACTCTCCAGGGCACCGCCGCTGCGCAGGTAATAGGTCTTGTAGTACTCACTGTTGAAAAAGTCATCCGGCGCGATTTGCGCCAACGAGTAGAAGCCTTCCGCCAAGCCTTTATCGACTGCCAGACAGAAGGGGTCCAACTGGTAGCCACGGGAAAAGTAGCGATGGATGATCTCGTCCTGATGCTCCCGTGGGATGCCTTGCTGATAGAGCAGGCGTGGCGCCTGGCCCTGGCGCTCCAGGCTGATCATCATCGATTCGATGGGGCACAGGGCACACAGCGCGGCGGCGAGGTACTCAAGGAATCGGGCTTCATCGACCTGGATAAACGCCTGGGCCAAGGCGTCGTGCCAGGTTTCGAGTGCCTGGGGGCCGAGGGCAGGGGGCTGATCGATCGGTGCGTTCATGCGGGCCAGTCTACCCGCCGGCCAGCGTCCCGGCAAAAACCTCGAAACAGGCTCGGCGTTGTGGCTCATCGTCCCTGGTAGTCGCCGCTCTGGCGAAGTTCGGCCGCAGTGTCGAGAATGCACTGGCGCAGGGTTTCGACCACCTCGTCCACTTGCGCGTGGGTGATGATCAGCGGCGGCGACATCACGTTCAAATGCCCGATAGGGCGTACCAGCAAACCTTTTGCCTGGGCCCGTAGGTGGATGCGTTCGCCAATGTTCACCGCATCCGGCAACAGTGCCTTGGTGTGTTTATCGGCGACAAACTCTATACAGGCCATCAGGCGCTGACTGCGAATATCGCCTACCAGCGGCAGTCCGGCCAGGGTTTGCAGGCGCTGCTCCAGGTAGGTGCCCACATCCTCGACATGGGCCAGCAGGTTCTCGCGCTCAATGATCTCGATGTTCTTCAGCGCTGCCACGCAACTGACAGGATGGCCACTGTAAGTGAACCCATGGGTGAAGCAGCGGCCCTTGCCCGGCTCGCCGATCACCTGCCAGATCTGCTCCGAAAAAATGCACGCGCCCAACGGCAGATAGCCGGAAGTCAGGCCCTTTGCGGTAGTGATGATGTCCGGCTGCATGCCAAAGACGTCCTTGGAAGCAAAAAATGCGCCCAGGCGTCCGAATGAGGTGACCACTTCATCGGCGACATACAGCAGGTCGTAGCGTTGGCAGATTTGCCACATCCGCTGGTGGTAGCCCTCGGGTGGAATGATCACGCCACCGGAGCCCATGATGGGTTCGGCAAAGAATGCGGCCACGTTGTCCGGGCCGAGGGTCAGGATCTTGTCTTCGAACTCATTCACCAGGAAGTCGAGAAAGTCCGCTTCGCTCATCCCTTCCGGAGCCCGGTAGTAATTGGGGCAGGAGATGTGGTGGAACAGGTCGCTCATGAAATCGAATTCCGGCGCCCGGTCCGCGGCCTTGTTGCCGATGGACATCGTCAGGAATGTCGAGCCGTGATAGGCACTGAAGCGCGAAATGATGTGTTTCTTGGCCGGTTTGCCACGGCTGTTCTGGTAGAACTGCACCAGTCGATACGCCGTATCCACCGCTGTGGACCCTCCAGTCGTCAGGAACACATGATTAAGATCGCCTGGGGCCAGGCTTGCCAACTTGGCGCACAGTTCGATGGCTGTCACGTTGGCCATGTCGCAAAACGGGTTGGAGTAGGCCAGTTGGCGCACCTGATTAGCGATGGCGTCGGCCATTTCCTCGCGGCCGAGGCCAATATTCGTACACCACATGCCGCCCACCGCGTCCAGGTAGCGATTGCCGTGGGTGTCATAGATATAAGCGCCATCTCCTGCGGCGATATTCAATGAGCCCTGTTCACGGTGTTCGTCGAACATATGAAAACCGTGCATGTAGTGGGCTTTGTCGGCAGCGTCCAGTTGGTTGTGGTTGAACTGGGCGAAGAATTCAGGATTGGGCAGAGTCATGGCGTTTACCTTCAAAGGCTGGGAGTCATTTGCCGGTCTTGACGGCGTTCCACGTACGGGTGATCAGGCGCACGGCAGCCGGCGGCTGGCTTTGCTGGGTGAACAGGCGTTGCATCGTCTCCGGGTCCGGGTAGATAGCCGGGTTGTCGCGGATATCGGCGTTGACCAGCGGCTTGGATGCGAGGTTGCTGTTGGCGTAGTGGATGGTGTTGCTGACGCCGGCGATGGTGCCGGGTTGCAGGAGAAATTCGATGAACTTATGGGCATTGGCGACATGGGGGGCGTCGATGGGAATGTAGAAGTTGTCGAACCAGATCAACGAGCCTTCTTTGGGAATGAAGTAGTCCAGCTTGATAGTGGCGCCGGCTTCCGTCGCCCGTGCCTGGGAGGTGGCGTAGTCGCCTGACCACGTGGTTGCCAGGCACAGGTCACCATTGGCCAGGCCATTGATGAAACCGCTGGAGTCGAATTTGCGAATGTACGGCCGTACGGCCATCAGCACGTCCTGAGCAGCCTTCAAGTCTTTTGGCGCGACGCTGTTGGGGTCCAGACCGAGGTAGGTCAGGGCCAGGGGAATCATGTCGGTGGGGGAGTCCATGAAGGTGATGCCGCAGTCGGCAAATTTCGACACGATTTTGGGATCGAAGATCATCGCCAGGGAGCCGAGCGGGGCGTTCGGCATACGCGCCTTGATCATGTCGACGTTGTAGGTCACACCATTGCTGCCCCAGGTGTAGGGCGCGGAATAGGTGACGCCAGGGTCGTGGGCTTGCAGGCTTTTCAGCACCAAAGGGTCAAGGTTCTTCCAGTCGGGTAACTGGGACTTGTCCAGTGGCTGGAAGACTCCGCCCTTGATCAGCAGCGGCACCAGGGAGGCGTTGAGGAGGGCCAGGTCATATCCGGAACGCCCGGACAGCAGCTTGCCCTGCACGGTTTCGTAGGAATCGTAAGTGTCGTAGATCACCTTGATACCCGTGGCTTTCTCGAAATCGGCCAGGGTGGTATCACCGATGTAGTCTGCCCAGTTGTAGATGCGCAAGGTATTGCCTGGGTCGTCGGCGGCCTGAGTCAAGGTGGAGGTGGCAAGCAGTAGAGCGCTGGACAGAGCGATAAAGGCTTTACGCATGGGGCCCACCTTGAGTTGTGCTTGTTATCAGTCTGAGGGACTGATTGCACTGTCAGGCAGATAGCCGGTGGGCGCCATACCCCGTTCGGGTAGGGTTCAGCTCAGGACGATGTAGTCGTTCTGCTGGAGTATTGGCCGGTGCGTGCCCTGCACCAAGTGGATATAGCGACCGTCCACCAGGTCGATGGGCAGGCAGTCGTCGATGTCCAGCACTCCATCGGTGTGGGCTTGGGACCATTGGCGCCGCGTGTGTTGTTTGCCTTTGCTCATGGCCTCCTGTTTGTTACGGGCTACCACCAGCAGGTAGTGATGGGCTTCACCAAAGCTGTTGGCTTCGTAACCGCCAAGGTTGATGAAGTAGAGGTGAGGCGCGCCAGCCGCCGGGGCCAGATGGCTGAGTTCGACTCTCCAACCGTCCACGCCCTCTACTGCCATCCAAGAATCGATATGTACGCCCTTGGGGCTGCCGAACCAGTCGGCGCGTAGTTGCGGGTAGGTCGCTTCCAGCGTGTCCGCCACAGCGAACACCACATCGTGAACTTCAATCTTTGCTCGTGGGTGTTTGCCCCCGAGCATGACGACAAACAGCATTGCAGATTCTTCCTGGCGACTTGACAGAGGCTAACCTTACTTCGATTGAACCCTTTTGTCCGGTCAATGCCAGACTGTTAATCCGCGAACTCATCAGGAGGTTGTCATGCGTACCATTGATCTGGCGGGTGTTCCCGTCCCTGTTATCGGCCAGGGAACCTGGCGCATGGGCGAAAACCCCGACCAGCACCGCGCCGAAGTCGCCGCGCTGCAATTGGGTATTGACGAGGGTATGACCTTGATTGACACCGCCGAAATGTATGGCGAGGGCGGCGCTGAAAGCGTCGTTGGAGAAGCGATTCGAGGCAGGCGCGACCAGGTGTTTCTGGTGAGCAAGGTCTACCCGCACAATGCCAGCCACAAGGGCGTGCCCCGCGCCTGTGAAGCCAGCCTCCAGCGCCTGGGCACGGACTATATAGACCTCTATCTGTTGCACTGGCGTGGCCAGCACCCCCTTGAGGAAACTGTCGAAGCGTTTGAACGCCTGCGCGAAGCCGGAAAGATCGGCCGCTGGGGCGTCTCCAATTTCGATGTGGCCGACCTGCAGGAACTTGCATCCCCGGCCTGCGCTACCAATCAGGTGCTCTACAACATCGATGAGCGCGGCATCGAATTCGACCTGCTGCCCTGGTGGCAACAGCACCACTTGCCCTTGATGGCGTACTGCCCGATCGCCCAGGGCGGTGAGCTGTTGTCCAGCCCGACCCTCAAGCAGATCGCCCGTCGCCATGAGGTCACACCTGCGCAGGTCGCCCTGGCCTGGGTGTTGCGCCATGACGGCGTGATCGCAATTCCCAAAGCCGTCACGCCGGAGCATGTGCGACTCAACGCAGCCGCCGCCAAATTGGTGCTGGATGAACACGACCTGGACGCAATTGATCGCGTGTTTGGCGCACCCAAGCGCAAGCACCCTTTGGCGATGGTTTAGCCAACCGTCAGGAGCGGCGCCTTCCTTGGCACCGTTCCCGGGCTAATCCGGGTTAACCGGCAACCGGGCTGCGCCAGTCATCGGACCCGGAAGTGCCAGACACTTCGTGGGTCCACACGATCTTGCGGTAGGTGAAGTACACATCCTCCAGATGGGTGAAGTGGGCGTTGTCCGGGTCCTGGCAGTTGGGCATGCGTGATTGGATGTCCACGATGGTGGCGCCCTCCAGTTCAATCGTGAAGTAGTGCTCCTGTGTGCCGGCCGACGAGGTGCGCAGCCACTCCAACCGGCACTTGACCTCTTCGCCGCTGGTCAACGCACTGAACAGCAATGGTGAGGACTTATCGAAGACTTTGCTGATCATCATGGGCTTATGCACCCTCTGGCCCGTTGGTTGGCCGGATTGAGGGTCGCGCGGAATGATCACCTGATGAGAAAACGCCTGGACCAGGATCTGGTCCTCATGGCCTTCCTGATAAATGTTACCTACCGAGTCCTGGGTAAACGTGCCTGCCGTGATCAAACCTTGTTTGACGCCGGTGACGGAGAGATACGCGGGTGTTGGCATGACGGGTTTCCTTGTCTGATTGAAGGGGTAGTCCCACCGATAAATGCAGCGGATGGGACTTTGCCTATTACAAGAAGCGTGCCTGAAAGTGTGTGGGGTAATGATTGTTAGGGTTAGGCTGTATATAAGTTAGGATTGTTGAGCGGTCAGGGTATGTTTGGTGGGTTTAAATTGGTTTTTCTTGCGCATTACTGCGCACTTAGTTGCTCGGTTGAGACTTTATTTGAATGGCTGGCTTGTAACGTCAATCCGAACGAGCGGGGATGAATGAGTGCGCAAAATGCTGCGCAGTGGCTGATTTAAGGGGTTTGTAGGAAAAGGATTAACTATTATTTCGTCGCTTGCTGAATGTTTTAGGCGTAGCTAAGGTTCTGGAGCTTTGCAGGGATTCCTGCAAGGTTTAGATGGCTTTCTGCTGCGCACTTTACGTGTGGTTAGTTGGCTGGTCCTGTCTTGGTTAGTTGCGCCTGGTGTGAAATGTCTTATTCGGACACGCTGTGTGATCATTATCTTGAAGTTGCCAGGTCGCCCTGTGCGCAATCGAGTTTTGCGGGCAGCGATATGCGCTTTTCGAGTGAATATGAATGCCTGGAATCCGAGTTGGCAAAGGCGCAATCGATTCATGGCAGCAGCCAGCCCGATTGGCGCAAGGTCCTGGAAACCAGCGAGCTAATGTTGCGACATCAGTCCAAGGATCTGCGCTCGGCCGTCTGGCTGACCTGGGCGTTGCACCAGTGCGAGTCCTATACAGGCCTGCTAGCCGGGCTCGGATTACTGCGTTATCTCTGCGAGCACCATTGGTCGGTGGTCTACCCCGAAAAACTGCGTACTCGCGGTGCGTCATTTGCTTGGTTGGTACTACGTCTCGAACCTCTGTTTACGCAAGGCCTGCCCCTGCAGAGCCAGCAGCCCTTGTTTCGTGCAGTACTTGAGCAACTGGTTTGCCTCGATGAGGTATGGACCAGGCACTTGGGAGATGAGGCGCCTTTGCTGCTGCCGATCCGCAGGCAATTGGCTCAGCGGCTGGAGCTGGCTGTTCAGGACCATGCTCTGGCGGCAGGGATGAGCGGTGTCATAGCGCAGGTCAGGCACGCGACCAGCCAACTACTCAAACCTGAAGCGGTCGTGGACAACGAAAAAGACGCCAACAAGTTGCTACGCACTCTGCAGGAGCAGGCCCGCTCCTTGTGTGCCTGGTGGTTGCGTCAGAACGCCACCGATCTGCGTGCGTTGCGCCTCAACCGAACGTTGAACTGGCTCGTACTGAGCGGGTATCCGGATGCCGACAGCGAGCGGATTACCGCCTTGCGCGGGCCTGCGCCTGACAAGCTCAAACGTTATCAGGAGCGTTTTGCTCAGGGGCATTACGCCGACCTGATACTGGAACTCGAAACCAGTCTCGCCGGCGCGATGTTCTGGTTCGACGGACTGCATATGCTCTGGCGATGCCTGGAAGCCTTGCAGGCGGAACAGGCCATGACTGAGTTGGAAGTGACCTTCGCCTTGCTGCTGCAACGTCTGCCGGACCTGCCGTCGTTCTGTTTTCACGACGGCATTCCTTTTGCCGATGCCGCCAGCCGTGACTGGATCACGCAGCAGGTCAGCCGTCGTCTGCAAATACCCGAACCAGCCGCAGTGATGATTGATGCCGAAGCCGAGCCTTGGGAGATCGCCTTGCAGGCAGTGGCACCCCGGTTGCGAAAGGACGGGCTCAAAGCCGCAATCCATGAACTCAAAAAAGGCATGTATGCCGCTCGCAGCGAGCGCGCGCGATTTCATTGGCGGCTTGCCCAGGCGAGGCTGTGTGTACAAGCCGGCAAGCACGAGCTGGCGAAGATCCAGCTCGAACATCTGGACCACGAACTGCAACACACAGGTCTTGAACGTTGGGAGCCGGAACTGGCCCTTCAGGTAACCCAGCTTCTGTATCGCTGCTGTGATCTGTTGCCACAAAACCACGCCGTGCTCGAGCGCAAGGAAGACACCCACCGCAGGCTGTGCCTCTTCGATCTGGAAGCGGTACTTGAATAGGCTTTCGAGCCACTGAGTAAGGAGAAACACCATGGCCAAAGAAGGTTCGGTCGCCCCCAAGGAACGTATCAACATCACTTTCAAGCCCGCCTTGGGCGGTGCGCAGGAAGAGGTCGAACTGCCGTTGAAACTGTTGGTGCTGGGCGATTTCACCCAGCGTGAAGATGTGCGCAAGCTCGAAGATCGAAAGCCTATTGCGATCGACAAGAACACCCTGGATGACGTGTTGGCCAAACAGGCATTGAGCCTGACGCTGAACGTGCCTAACCGTCTGCAGGAGGATGCGGGTGTTGAGGAATTGGCCATTCAGGTACGCATTAATTCCATGAAGGATTTCAATCCGGCGAACCTGGTAGAGCAGGTTCCCGAACTGCAAAAGCTGATGGCGTTGCGCGAGGCACTCATGGCGCTCAAAGGACCATTGGGCAACACGCCGAGCTTTCGCAAAGCTATCGAACAGGCCCTCGCCGATGACGATTCCCGTGCTCGGGTATTGGCTGAGCTGGGACTGGATACACCTGACGCCTGACATTTTTCAGTAAAAGGACACTGAGCTCATGACGACACAACAGCACTCACTGCCTGCACAAACCGCTCATCAATACAGCATTCTCGATAACATCGTTGCCCAGACTCTGCTGAGTGCGGACGACGAGGCCTATGGTATTGCCAAGCGTGGTGTTTCGGCGTTCATCGAAGAGCTGATCAAACCGCAGAACCGAGGCGAGCCCGTCAAGAAACGGCTGGTCGACCGGATGATTGCCGAGATCGACACGAAGCTTAGTCTTCAGATGGATGAGATCCTGCACCACCCGGATTTCCAGGCCTTGGAAGCTTCCTGGAAAGGCCTGCAGTTGTTGGTTGATCGCACCAACTTCCGCGAGAACATCAAGATCGAACTGCTGAACGTCTCTCGGCAAGATCTGCTGGAAGATTTCGAGGACTCACCTGAAGTGATCCAGTCCGGTCTGTACAAACATATCTACAGTGCGGAATACGGTCAGTTTGGTGGTCAGCCGGTGGGCGCAATTATCGCCAATTACTTTCTGTCTCCCAGCGCCCCCGACGTGAAGTTGATGCAGTACGCTTCCAGTGTGGCCTGCATGGCCCATGCGCCTTTTATCGCCGCTGCAGGGCCTGCGTTCTTCGGGTTGGAAAGTTTCACCGGTCTGCCGGATCTCAAAGACCTGAAGGACCATTTCGAAGGCCCTCAATTCGCCAAATGGCAAAGTTTTCGCCAAAGCGAAGATTCACGCTATATCGGCTTGACCGTGCCGCGTTTCCTGCTTCGTACGCCATACGATCCCCTTGAATGCCCGGTCAAGACCTTTGCCTACCAGGAAAACGTGGTCAACAGCCATGAACACTACCTGTGGGGCAATACGGCCTACGCTTTTGCCACACGCCTGACCGATAGTTTCGCGCGGTTTCGCTGGTGTCCGAACATCATCGGCCCGCAAAGCGGTGGTGCGGTGGAAGACTTGCCGTTGCATCACTTCCATAGCATGGGTGAAATCGAAACCAAGATTCCGACTGAAGTCTTGGTTTCCGATCGCCGGGAGTACGAACTGGCGCAAGAGGGATTCATTGCCCTGACGATGCGAAAGGGCAGCGACAACGCAGCGTTTTTTTCCGCCAGTTCGGTCCAGAAGCCAAAACACTTTGGTCTTAGTCCGGAAGGCAAGCAGGCGGAGCTGAATTACCGTCTGGGCACCCAACTGCCCTACATGATGGTGGTGAATCGCCTAGCCCACTATCTCAAGGTCCTGCAGCGTGAGCAATTGGGGTCGTGGAAGGAGCGCACCGACCTGGAGCTGGAACTCAACAAGTGGATTCGACAGTACGTCGCCGATCAGGAAAACCCCAGCGCCGAAGTGCGTGGGCGGCGCCCCTTGCGTGCGGCCCGCATCGTTGTCAGTGATGTCGACGGCGAGCCCGGCTGGTATCGAGTCAACCTGAGTGTGCGCCCGCACTTCAAGTACATGGGGGCGGATTTCACATTGTCCCTGGTCGGCAAGCTCGACAAAGAATGAGCAGAGGCCAGGTAATGCCCAACCACCAGAGTCTTTTCCAGCGCCTTGAGCGCCCGGCTACTCCCGCAAGTGCCGTGACGTCCGTCGCGATCCACCTGGGAAAAATGCTCAGCATCCGTGCGGGCAGTGTGCAGACGCTGCCCGATTACGGCTTGCCCGACCTCAATGACATGAACCAGAGCCTACATGAGTCATTGTCTCAGTCACGCTTGTTGATCGAGCGATTCATTCGCGCCTACGAGCCGCGCTTGAAGGATGTGCGGGTCAAGACGTTGCCGAGGGACCACGACCCACTGGCCCTGGCCTTCGCCATTGAAGCTACTTTGATGATCAAGGGCACCCAACGCCCCGTGGTGTTCACCGCTCGGCTATGCGATTCCGGTCGGGTAGAGGTCTTGCCGGATGTCGTTTAATCGTTATTACCAAAGCGAGCTCAGTGCGTTGCGCCAGCTCGGTCGTCAGTTCTCCGAACGCAATCCTGCGCTTGCTCCCTTTCTCGCAGAGTCGGGTCAAGATCCGGATGTAGAGCGGCTGCTGGAAGGCTTTGCGTTTCTCACGGGTCGCTTGCGCCAGAAGCTCGATGACGAGCTTCCAGAACTGACACATTCGCTGATGCATTTGCTCTGGCCCAACTACATGCGCCCGATGCCCGCGTTCAGCATGCTGCAATTTGATCCGTTGAAACACTCCGGTCCTGACGTGTGGGTGGCGAGGGACACGCCGGTCGAAAGCGCCGCAGTCAATGGCGAGCGGTGCCGTTTTCGGACCTGCTATGCCACGCAGGTTCTACCGCTGCAACTGAGCGCGTTGGAGTACGGCACCCAGGCAGGGCGGGGGAAGTTGAGCCTGCGTCTGGACATGAGCGCCGAAGGTAATTTCAGTGAATGGACGTTCACTCAGTTGCGTCTGCATCTCGCCGGAGATCGCTACATCAGCCAGGAGCTGTACCTGAGCCTGCTGCGTCATCTTGACGGTATCGAGTTGCTACCTTTGGGCCACGATGGCCTGCCGGTCAACGGGGTTAATGGCCAGGCGTTATCACTGCGGCTGGGCGCCGACCAGGTCCAGCCGGTGGGTTTCAGCGAGGAACAGGCGTTGATCCCGTATCCGCAAAATACCTTTCCAGGGTATCGCCACCTGCAGGAGTATTTTGCCTTTCCTGACAAGTACCTGTTTGTCGATGTCGGGGGCTTGGGCGTGCTGCAGGATTTACCTGGCGAATTGCTCAAGCAGGTGCGTGGGGTGATGTTGCGCTTCGAGTTGCGCACGCCATGGCGTGAGTCCCAGCAGCCCACCCTGGAGAACGTCAAACTGTACTGCACCCCTATCGTGAACCTGTTCAAGCATGATGCGGTGCCCATCCGGCTGGACGGCAAGCAGGATGAGTATCTGCTCGTCCCTGGCGAATACTCACGGGAAAACGCGAGTGTATTTTCCGTCGACAGTGTCACAGGGTGGCAACCGGGTGGGCGTGGATACAAGGCTTACGTGCCCTTCGAATCCTTCGAACATGGTGGCGACATCGACCAGGCGGATAGCCCGGTGAGTTATAGCATTCGTCAACGGCCATCGGCACAGCATGCAGGGCTTGAAACCTGGCTTGCGTTTGGTAACGGTCCTGAGTCAGAGCAGCAAACACTGTCGATCGAGTTGACGTGTACCAATCACAACCTACCTCGGCTGTTGCAGCTTGGGGACATAAACCTGCCCTGCGAACAGACGCCAGAGGGGTTGTCGTTTCGGAACATCTGCGCACCGACGGCCAGTTTTTCGCCACCCCTGGATCAGGATTTTCTCTGGCGATTGATCAGCAACCTGTCGCTCAACTATCTGTCGTTGAGCGACATCAACGCCTTGAAGGTAATCCTTCAAACCTATGACTTACCGCGCTACCACGATCGGCAAGCGCAGAAGGTCAGTGAGAGGAAGCTGGGCGCAATGCGATCCGTCAGTCATACGGCGGTCGACCGATTGCAACGGGGCTTGCCGTTTCGGGGGATACGAATTGATCTGAGCATCGACCCCCAAGGCTTTCTGGGGCATGGCGAAGTATTCGTCTTCGCGTCGGTACTCAACGAGTTCTTCGCGCTTTACGCCAGTCTCAACGCCTACCACGAACTAAGAGTCATCAGCACACAAGGAGACGTGTACCTATGGCCACCACGGATGGGGCAGCAGCCCCTGCTTTGACGCGACTGTCCCGGGGCATCCGCGAGTATTCGCTGTTCCAGGCGGTTTTGCAGGTGATCAACCGCTTGCGCGAAGCCCATCCCCTGTCGGATGACGACGCGTTGTATGACTTGTTGGAGTTTCAAGCCAATCCAGGTCTTGGCTTTCCCGGTCACGATATTGACCGGGTGGAGTTTTTCATTGAGCACGGGCAGTTGCGTGCGCGTCTTCGCCTCAACCTTTTGGGCTTGTGTGGCGCGGGGTCGCCCTTGCCGGCGTTTTATGGCGAACAAGCGTGTGCCGACGGAGTGGGTGGCAGTACTACGCGAGAATTTCTGGACGTGTTTCATCACCGTTTGCAACGACTGATGCTACCCATCTGGCGCAAGTACCGTTACCGGGCGCGGTTCCAGGCAGGCGCGCGTGACACGTTATCCGAGCAGATGTTCGCGTTGATCGGCCTGAGCGGCCAGCAGATTCGCAGTGTCGCGCAATTGAACTGCGAGCGGCTGTTGCCTTACTTGGGGTTACTTAGCCTGCGGGCGCATTCGGCAGCCTTGATCGAGACGGTGTTGCGTTACTACTTCAAACACCACCGCTTGTTCATTGAGCAGTGGGTACTGCGTACGGTTGCAATCGCTGACGCACAGCGAAATCGGCTCGGCACCGCGAATAGCGTACTTGGCCGTGACCAGGTATTGGGCAGTCAGGTTGCCGACTGTAGTGGCAAGTTCAGGGTGCATCTGCAGGGCCTGTGTTGGCAGCAATTCCATGGCTTTCTGCCCACTGGGCCCGACTACCCGCTGCTGTGTTCATTGGTGCGCCTCACATCTCGGGATCCACTGGACTATGACGTGCGGCTGGTGCTGGCCAAGGAAGAGATCCGACCGTTGCACATTGGCGAACACAACGTCTGTCGCCTCGGCTGGACCACGTGGCTGGCGCATGACTGCTCCGACGGGGTGGTCATGGTGCCGGGCAACGCTCATGAGGGATGAATCATTATGATAAATGTGGATCTGCAACAACTTATTCAGACATTGACCACCCAGGCCCGTCGGGATTTGGTGCGCGCTGCTGAACGTTGCGTAACGCGCGGCGGCAGAGAAGTACTGGTGGAAGACTTGTTGCTGGCCCTGCTGGAGCATCAAGACGGCCTTCTCGTACGGGCTATGGCAGATGCAGGCATTGAGGTGGGTGAGTTGCAAGCGGCACTGCAGCCCAAGGGGGAGGCGAGCGCATCACGCAACCCGGTGTTTGCCCAATCGCTTGTGCAATGGCTGCAGCAGGCCTTGATGGTTGCCCATCTGGAACTGCGCCAGACTGAAGTCGATCATGGCGCGCTGTTGCTGGCACTGCTGCGTCACCCGCTGCACCATGCGGGGAGTGCCTATCAGGTTTTGTTGAACCGCTTGGATACGCAGCGTTTACTGGGCTTTGTGTCGAGTCAGTCGCCTGGCGCGGATCCTTCGCCGACGAGCGAATCATTGCTGGAGCACTTCACTCACGACCTGACGCGCCAGGCGCTTGAAGGCCGTATCGATCCGGTGGTGTGCCGCGAAACTGAGATCGGCCAACTGATCGACATTCTCATGCGCCGGCGCAAAAACAACCCAATACTTGTCGGCGAAGCCGGTGTAGGCAAGACGGCCGTTGTCGAAGGCCTCGCGCTGCGCATTGCCACCGAGCAGGTGCCAGCCGCTCTAAAGGATGTGCGGGTGCTGACCCTGGATATGGGGCTGCTCCAGGCTGGAGCCAGCATCAAGGGTGAATTTGAGCGGCGCCTCAAGGGCGTGATCGACGAGGTCAATGCCTCGGCCAAACCGGTGATCCTGTTTATCGATGAGGCGCATACGTTGGTCGGTGCGGGCGCTCCGGCGGGTGGGTCTGATGCGGCTAATCTGCTGAAACCGGCCTTGGCCCGTGGTGAATTGCGCACCATCGCTGCGACCACTTGGTCGGAATACAAGAAGTACTTCGAGAGAGATCCGGCGTTGGCACGGCGCTTTCAGCCTGTACTGGTTGGCGAACCCAGTGTCGAGCAGGCGGTTTCGATCCTGCGCGGACTGGTCTCGGTATATGAACGCAGCCATGGCGTTTACGTGCGGGACGATGCGGTTGTGGCGGCGGCGCAGATGAGTGCCCGTTATCTGAGCGGGCGCCAGTTGCCCGACAAGGCGGTGGATGTGTTGGACACCGCTTGCGCTCGTTTGCGTACCCGTAGGGAGGCGGCGCCCGAAGAGTTGCAACGCCTCTATGCGGAACAGGCGAAAGGCGTGCGGCAGCATCAGGCAATAGGTCGTGACAGGGATGCAGGGTTTCCCGTGGATGAGCAAATACTCCACGGGTTGAACCTACGCATGGAGGAAATGGAAAGCGAGCGCCAGCTTCTGGAACAGTGCTGGCAGGAGCAACAAACATCGGCGCAGCAGGTATGCCCGCACCTGGTGGCGGAGGTCATCAGTGGCTGGACCGGTATCCCGGTTGAACAGTTGGCATGTGAGCACAGTACACGGGTGCTGGGTTTTGCCGATGCCCTACGCGCGCGCATTCTTGGCCAGGAACAAGCGGTGCAGGCTCTGGACCGCAACCTGCGCGCCGTTGCAGCAGGGCTCAACAAGGCCGAAGGCCCGGTTGGTGTGTTCCTGCTGGTGGGCCCAAGTGGCGTGGGCAAGACCGAGACTGCGCTGGCCCTGGGCGATCTGTTGTATGGCGGTGAGCGTTTTGTCACCACCCTCAACATGTCGGAGTTCCAGGAAAAACATTCACTGTCTCGCTTGATTGGCGCACCGCCCGGTTATGTCGGTTTCGGCGAGGGCGGTGTGCTGACCGAAGCCGTACGTCAACGCCCGTATTCTGTGGTGTTGCTCGACGAGGTCGAGAAGGCCGACCCGGAAGTCTTGAACCTGTTCTATCAGATTTTCGACAAAGGCCTGGCCAATGATGGGGAAGGCCGGGAAATTGACTTTCGCAACACGCTGATCCTGATGACGTCCAACTTGGGCAGCGAGTGCATCGGTGAACTGTGCGCAGACGGCGCGCGACCTGAAGTGCCAGTGCTGCAAGAGGCGATCCGTCCGTTGCTGCGCGACCACTTCAAACCCGCATTGCTGGCTCGCATGCGCGTCGTGCCGTATTACCCGGTGACGGGTGAGGCTCTGCATGACTTGACGAGACTCAAGCTGGAACGCTTGGGTCAACGGTTGCATCTGCGCAAGCTGGCGTTCAGCTATACGCCCGAGCTGGTTGCACACATGGCCAAGCGTTGCGCCCATAGCGATAGCGGCGCTCGCTACCTTGACCAATGGATCGAACTCCATTTGTTGCCGCAGGTGGTGGATCGCTTGCTGGCGGCGATGGCTCAAGACGAACCCTTGGCGCATGTGCATGCGTACCTGACGGAGAATGGTTCTCCCCTCTGTGAGTTCAGCCAATGAGGGAGAGCCGACCCACCCAGGAGCCCCAATCACAGGCATACCTCGACGCGTTGCTAGGCTGGTTCGTTCGTTTGGGTGCCGATGGCGACGAAATCACCTTGCCCGGGCTCTGTGTTGCGGCTGTGGCGCAGTTGAGCCAATGCGAACTCAGTCAGTGGTACTGGCGCGATGAGTCCACTGGCCGACTCGAACTGATTGCCCAGCATTTGCTCGGAGTGTTTTGTTCCGGCGATCCAGTCGGAACCAAGGACTTTCAGCATGAGCAGGTGTTGCACTATGTACTCAGCCATAAAACGGCTCTTAGCCTGGAGGACCTCGCCGGCAGCGTGTACGAGTGCGGGTTTCTGCCAGCACTGGAGACTCCCTGGGAAGCGCTGTCGTGTGTGCCGCTGTTCAACCGCGACAAGGCCATCAACGGCGTGTTGCTGCTTGCCAGCCAATGCCGGAGAAATTTGCACGACTACTCCCTCTCTTTGAGCCAGCTGGGAAGTTTTGCCTTGATGCAGCGGACTCTACTGAAGAGTCAGTGTTCCACAGGAAGTATCGCCCTTTTGAATGACCGTAAACCGGCCCCTCGAGCGGAGTTTGGGCTGATCGGCAGCAGTACGGCGATGGATCAGACGTACCGCCTGATCGGTAAGGTCATGCAGACGCCTTACACCGTATTGCTGCGCGGCGAGACGGGGACAGGCAAAGAGGTGGTGGCACGGGCTATCCATTCTGCAGGTCCGCGCAAAAGCAAAGCGTTCGTGGTGCAAAACTGTGCGGCGTTTCCCGAAGGATTGCTGGAAAGCGAGTTGTTCGGCTATCGCAAAGGGGCTTTCACGGGAGCTGAACGCAACCATGTGGGGCTGTTTGACGCGGCGCATGGAGGCACGCTGCTCTTGGACGAAATCGGCGATATGCCGCTGTCGCTGCAGGCCAAGTTACTGCGGGTCCTGCAGGAAGGCGAAGTTCGCCCGCTGGGCGCTACTGCCGCACACAAGGTTGACGTGCGCATCATTGCTGCGACACATCGTGACCTCTGCGCGATGGTAGCCCAAGGCAGTTTCCGCGAAGACCTCTATTACAGGCTGGCGCAATTCCCCATCGAACTGCCGCCCTTGCGCGAGCGTGACGGCGATGTGTTGCTGTTGGCGCGGGGTTTTTCGCAGCAAGCTTCCATTGCACTTGGACGTGTGCCGGTGTCGTGGTCCAGCGCGGCCCTTGACCAACTGTCGAGCTACGCCTTCCCCGGCAATGTTCGTGAGCTCAAATGCCTGGTGGAGCGTGCGGTACTGCTCTGCGATGACGGGGTGATCCTGCCGGTGCATCTTTCCTTGCCTGCGCCACCAGCCAATGACTCCGTCGATGCGACGTTGCGCCAACGTCTGGAGCGGGTAGAGCGGGTGTTCCTGATCGATTGTCTGCACAAGAACCGTGGTAATCGCACCCGAACTGCGCGTGAGCTGGGTGTCGCCCGCCGCACGCTGCTCTATCGCCTGGCGCGCCTGAAGATTCCCGTTGGCGATGTCCGTGAGGAAGGCTGAATGGAAGAAGTGTGGGCACCTGATTTTCATGGGAGATACCTGATGTTTTTTCATCCGTGGCAAGCCCTGGTGCTTGTGCTGTGTTTGTTGAGCGGCTGTAACGCCAATTATGTCTTTGATGATGCCGACTACCGTCCGTTGGGTGACCCCCAGGCGACACGTCGTGGGCAGTGAGCAGGAGAGCTCTGCCATGCAATTAGTGTTTGAAGTCTGCAGTGGCGTGAATAGTGAACCGCTGGCGCGCAAGGCGTTTGATGGTGTTGGCGGTGTGATCGGCCGTGGGACGGGTTGTGACTGGATCATCCCCGATACCCACCGCCTGATCTCCAGTCATCACGCCTTGGTCAGTTATCGAGAAGGCCACTACTACCTGACGGATATCAGCAGCAACGGCATCAGTGTTTCAGGCAGCATGGAACGCCTGGGCAAAGGGCAGGCGCGGTTGATCACTGAGGGTGAAGTGTACCAACTGGGACGGTTGGAAATTCGTGCCCGGTTGGTGGCAAATGAACGGCGGTCGTTTGCTGGGGATGATGTGATTCCAGACGACGCGTTCCTCGGGCTTGACCCTGTTGACGCGCTGGATCGCGAGCAAATGCGTGTCAGCTCATCGGCAGAATTGGACGGCCTGGATACGTCAACGCAGGTGACTTTCCAATCGCACATTCAAGGGCCTGTGGATCGCGATCATCTGATCGTACCGACATGGGCTGAACCCGACAGGAAAGAGATACCTCCCGAACCCGCCATGGCCTTGCCTTCTGCCTCGCATGTGTTCTGGCCGCAGTTTGCGCAAGCATTGGGTGTGCAAGTGGATACGCTTGATACGCCAGTCCGCGAAGCCCTCGCGATCAAGGTGGCCGGGCTGTTCAGACAAGTCATCGAAGGGCTGCAGCAAAACCTACGAACCCGCGATGAGCTGAACAGCGAGATCAACATTGCATTGACCCCCCCAGTGTCAAACATCCTCAACCCGCTGAAAGCTTGCGCCGACAGCCAGGCTGCCATGGCGTCACTGCTGGGGGCTGGTGCCCCGGGAGAGCTCGCTGCCGAGCAAGCCGTCGCCCAGGCCTGTCGAGACCTGCAAGTTCATCAAGTGGCCATGACCGTGGCTTGTCGGACCGCGGTGCGGGGTGCATTGGCAGCCTTTGCGCCGGGGCATTTGTTGCTGTGCTTCGAGCGCGAGGGCAAGCCACCCAGGTTTTTCACCGAGGCAGCTTATTGGCGGGCATACCAACGCCACTATCGACGATTGGTTGACGAAGATCCCTTGGGCCATCAGTGGTCGCGTAATGATTTTTCCAGTGCCTATGAGGAGCAGGTACGCCTGATTTGCGCCCTGAATGTGGGGTGCCCAGGATGATGTTCGCGTGCCGAGTTGCGGCCCTATCACTGCTGTCAGCACTGTGCCTGTTGGCCGGATGTAGCAGCCTTTCACCTTTTTCGACCCTGACCAAACTGGACTTGACGTTGATCGCAGGTGACGAAGTCAACCCCGACCTGCACGGTCGCCCCTCTCCCGTGGTGGTGCAACTGATTGAACTACGGCACCCCGTGGCCTTTGAAAATGCCGATTTTTTCAGCCTCTACGACCGCTCCGAACAGACACTCTCCAAGGATTGGGTCAGCAGCGAGGAGTTGGAATTGCGTCCTGGTGAACGGCAGGCACTCAAGCTCAGTGTCCAGCCGCATAGCCGCTATGTCGGCGTACTGGCGGCGTATCGCGACTTGCCTCATGTGCAATGGCGGCTCGTGCTGCCGGTAGTCCCGGGGCAATTTACGCGTGCCGACATTGTGTTGGACCAGACGGGGCTACGGATGGCAACCCCTCAGACAGACAGGACGGAGAATTGAGATGCAGGTCCATAACGTTATCTGGCAAGAGGGCATGCTGTTGCGGCCCCAGCACTTGCAACACAATGACCGCTACTACCATCGACAGCTCAACCGAACTCGGTTGCTGAGCAGTGATGCGTGGGGGTTCCTGATCCTGGACATCGATATGCAGTACCTCAACCTGGGCAAGGTCGTTGTCAACCAGGCCAGCGGAGTATTGCCGGACGGCAGCTTGTTTGAGTTGAGCGGCGCGATGGAGCCTTTGGTGTTGCAGGTGCCTGCCAATGCGGGCAGGCAAGCTGTTTATCTGGCGTTGCCGCTGGCGACCGAGAATCAGGTTGAGGTGCGCAGGAAGGAGCAAAGCGATGTGCTGGCACGCTACGTCGCCTGTGAATCGGAAATCGGCGACTCCAACGCCGGCGTTGATTCTCGTTGCCAGATCAACTGTGCACACCCGGACTTTCGGCTGATGCTGGGCGATGGGCCCAGTGATGCGTTCTACGTGAAGCTCCAGGTCGCCCAAGTGCAAGATTCGACTCGCGAGGATGGCGTAAGCCTGGATGCGGACTTTGTGCCGACGTTCATCTATCTCCAGAGCGCCGGATATGTGCCGTCATGCATCAAGGAGGTGATCAGTCTGCTGGCGACGCGTGGCGATGCGATTGCAACGCGAATCCAGGGGAGTGGTGCCTCGACAGGAGCACAGGTCGGCGACTTTCTGATGCTGCAACTGATCAATCGTGCCGAGTTGGTCCTGCGTCACTACCTGGTGCAGGCTCAAGTGCGTCCGGAGCTGCTGTATCGGGAGTTGCTCTCGATCCTCGGCGAACTGTCGACGTTCGCCAACGACAACAAGCGCGCACAACTTGCCGTGCACTACCGGCATGGCGATCAGGGGGCGAGCTTTCGTGGGCTGATGGAGGGGCTTCGCGCTGTATTGTCGTCGGTGCTGGAACAACATGCCATCGAGTTGGCGTTGCAAAAGCGGCAATACGGGGTGCTGGTTTGCCCGCTCAGTGATCTCAAGTTGCTCGGCACCGCCACCTTCATTTTGGCCGCCACCGCCCAATGTGATTCGGAAGAGCTTCGCCATCGTTTGCCGGCGCATCTCAAGATCGGCGCCGTAGAACGCATCCGCGAGCTGGTGAACCTGCACCTGGCCGGTATCAAGGTCCAGCCGCTGCCGGTCGCGCCGCGGCAGATTCCGTATCACGCCGCCAAGACCTATTTCATGCTCGAACTCAGTCCTCGTGACATCGCGCAGTTGGAGCAGTCGGGTGGTTTTGCCTTCCACGCGAGCGGCGAATTCGCGGAGCTAGAACTCAACTTCTGGGCTATCAGGAACTGAATACCATGACGAAGGGCAGTGAATACCCGCAGGATGAAAAAACCGTACTACTTGACCGTGATGGGCTCGGGCCGGCGCTGGGACCCGTTACAGACTTCCCATCGCCGCCACGCTTCGCGCAGTTGGAAGATCGGATGATCTACGCCGCCAACCTCCCGGGGCAGCGTTTCAAAATGGGCACCAACATGCTGTTGGCAGCGGGCTGGGAGCTCTTGTCGCAGATTGCCCAGCTCAAGGCCAGCCCCGCTCGGGAAAGCTTGCAAGCGCTCAATGACCAGCTCTCATCGTCCATCAGCGCATTTGAGGCCCATGCCTTGCACTTGGGGGCAGAGAGCAGCCAGGTGATGTCGGCGCGTTATGTGCTGTGCAGTGTCATCGACGAGGCGGTAGTCACCACGCCTTGGGGCAGTTGCAGCGATTGGTCGAAGAAGAGCCTGTTGAGCCGCTTTCACAACGAAACCTTCGGTGGTGAAAAGTTTTTCCAGTTGCTGGAGCGATTGTCCCGCGATCCCGTCAAGCATATTGCCATGCTGGAGCTTATGTACCTGTGCCTGTCGTTGGGATTCGAAGGCAAATACCGCGTCATGGAGCGGGGAAGGGGGCAACTGGAAACGATCCAAGATGCTGTTTACCGCCAGGTCAGGCATGTGCGAGGTGACCGGGTGCCGCTATCCATCACTCCCGAGAGAGGGAAAGTTCCTCGGGTACGAATACGGATTGTCTCCGTCATGTGGGTCGTTATTTGTGTGCTGGCTTGTTTACTGGTGATGTATTCGGGGTTTGCCTGGGTGCTGAACCAGGAGCGCGAGGCGGCGCTGCAACCTCTTCAACCTCTGGTGTCAGGCTTGTCTCGGACACCCTCGTAACGCTGGGAGCAATGGATGAACGCATTCTTCAAAGGAGTGGGTACGGTGCTGCGCAAAAGTTGGGTATACAGCTTGCTCCTAGTGCTGTCCAGTGCGCTGCTGGTGTGGTTTTTCGGGCCCTTGCTGGCGGTGGATGACTACCGTTTCTGGCAAAGTCCGACGTCCCGTTTGCTGACCATCAGCGGGTTTCTATTGCTGTGGGGGCTGGCGATGGTCGTGGTTGGCGCGCGTCGTACCGTGTGGTTGAATCAGCCAGCAGAGCATGAGCGTCATCAGCGGCAGGCACTGATCAACGATGAAATACGACAGGTGCGGGAGCGCTTCAAGGAGGCGCTGCAGGCGTTGAAAACCTCACGACGCTACGGTGAGCGCAGCGAGCGTTGGCGAGAGGAGTTGCCCTGGTATCTATTGATTGGCGAGCAAGGCAGCGGCAAGACCAGCCTGCTGGCGGCCAGCGGCTTGCCGTCTGCACTGGACTCCCCTGAAACGGCGCCACAGGGGGCCACGTCTTGGTGTGAGTGGTATTTTGCCGAAGAAGCCGTACTGGTCGAGGCCGCGGGCCGTTATCTGGGCCAGCCGGACTCTTCAGTGGATGAAGCGGGATGGTCGACCCTACTCGACATGCTCAAGCGGCGGCGTAGGTCGCGGCCACTCAATGGCGTAGTCGTCACGTTGTCAGTCGACACACTTTCAAGCAGCAATGAGCACGACCTGGAACGTCATGCCCGCCATGTGCGTACCCGCTTGCAGGATATCCAGCAAACACTGCACGTGGATGTACCAGTGTATTTGGTGTTGACCCAGTCTGACCGGTTGGCCGGGTTTTCCGAGTTTTTTGATGCTCAGCAGGGCGATGATGCAGACCAGGTCCTGGGAGGGTATCTGGGTACCGACCTCGTCCAAGTGAGAGCAGTGTTCGAGAGCTTGCTGCAACGCCTGGGTGGGGAGTTGATTCCGCGCTTGCATCACGAGCGAAATGTCGAGCGTCGAAGGCGCATGCTTGATTTTCCCCGGCAGGTCGCACGCATTGGTGACTGTCTATGCCTGTTTATCGAGGCGGCGTTTTCTGTCAATCGCTATCAGCCTATCAATGCTCTGCGAGGTTTCTATCTGACGTGTGCGAAGACCGTCGATGTACGTCCCCATTTTGTACAGGGGCTGTTTAAGCGCGTGATTTTTGCCGAGGCCGACCTGGCCGGGCTGCTTGATCCGGAACGGCAGCGCATACGCCGACGCCACGGATTGATGGCGCTGGCAGCGACTGTGGTTATCGGGGCTGTGGGGGTAGTGTGGGCGCACAGTTACGCGTTCAACCATCAGCGCCTAGTGCAATTACGGGGACTGATCAGCACCCAGCCCGCCCCGCCGCGAGGGGCGGACGAGAGCCATGCTTTGCTGGCGCTGCTGGACGGTCGACTGGCGGCAACCCAAGTGTTTTCACCGCAGGCCGAAGCACGGTGGATTGATCGGGCCGGCTTGTATCAGGGGGCGCTGAGTAGCCCGCCACTGGCTGCAGCTTATGAACACGCCCTGCAGCAGCAGTTTTTGCCATACGTGACCACCCTGCTCGAAGGGCGAGTGCGAGGCAGCCTGGGTGACCGCGAACACTTGCTGGATAGCCTGCGTGCCTACCTGATGCTCAATCTGCGTGGGCGGCTTGATAAGGGCTGGCTGGCAGAGTATGTGTCTGGCCAGTGGTCGGGAGACTCTTCGGCGAATAAGCGCTTGAATGAACACTTTTTACGCCTCCTCGAACAACCGTTTCAGGCGCCATTGAATGAAGAGTTGGTCGCCCAGGCTCGCTTGGTATTACGCGGTGAGTCACTGATGGAGGTGGTCTACAGGGCGCTGCGGGAGCAAGCGCGAAACCTGGAGCCTTATCGCCTGGCCGAAGGTCCGGCGTTTACCAGAGGCGAGCCGCCTATACCGGGGTTTTATACCAAGAAATACCTACTGCTGTTCGAACAGCAGGGTACTCAGATGGTCAATGCCATTGCTCAGGACAATTGGGTACTTGGAGAGGGTACTGACCTGAGTGTAATGGATCTACGCAGGCTGATGCTGGCGCTGGAACAGCGCTATTTCAGTGAGTACGCCGACGCCTGGAGCGACGCTCTCGGTCGGATCAAGCTGCGGGAAAGTGGCAGCCTGCAACAAGACGCTGAACAGCTTGCAAGCCTTACATCGGCTCAATCGGCTTTGGTGCAGTTGTTGCAGCAGGTGCGCGAAAACACTCGCTTAGTGTCGGCTTCCGATCGACTTGAAACGGAAGTCCAGCAAGTCGGCGAGCTGGGCACGGTGACTTCCAGGGACCTGACCCGAGCAGTGTTACCTGATAATGCCCGGCGTGCCTTGCAACGCCGTTTCGAGCCCTTGCATCAATTGCTCGACGAACAGCAGAACCCAAGGGGCGAGTTGACGCAGGCATTGCGCTTGCTGGATGAGCTGCAATTGCAATTGTCGACAGTGAGCCGGGACAGCTCACCGGAGCAGGCAGCGTTCAAAATGGCCAGGCAACGGATGGATGGACAGCAGCCGCTGCTGGGCAACTTGCGTGACACGGCGGCTCGCTTTCCGCAGCCGCTCAAAGGGTGGTTCGAAGGCATTGCCGACCAAAGCTGGCGCCAACTGCTCGATGGCGCCTACGGGTTTGTAAATCAGCACTATCAAAACGAAGTCTATGGCTTCTATGCGAAAGCCATTCAGCGTCGTTACCCATTCGATGCGCATGCGGGCAGTGACGTTGCCCTAGGCGACTTCCAGGCGTTTTTCAAGCCTCGGGGTGCTATGGCGCGCTTTTTTGAGAGCTACCTGCGGCCGTTCGTCACCGTCGAGGGCAACCGCTATCGCCTGCGGGGGATAGAAGGGCGCAGCCTGCCGATGTCGCGCCTGTTACTGGAACAGCTGACCAAGGCCCAGATCATTCGCCAAGGTTTTTTTACCGAGGAACAGGGAGATTGGGCCGTACGGTTCACGCTGGCGCCCTACAGCCTGGACCAGGCCGTCAGCCGGGCGACGCTGCGGGTGGGTGATCAGCAGTTGGAATACCGCCACGGCCCGATCGTGTCGATGGCGTTCCATTGGCCGAGTGAAGCGGAGAATGGTCGCAGCAGCCTGGTGCTGGAGCGCGGTGCCGAGCGGCCATTGGGCATTGAGAAAGACCGTGGCGCCTGGTCGATGTTCCGGTTTTTCGACCTGATGCAAAGCGAGCCCGCGAGCGGCAGGGATGCGCAGGTTCTCAAGGCTGACCTAGCTGGCCTGCGGGCCAATTACCTGCTCACCAGTCAACGCGACCCAAGCCCATTCCATATGGCGACGTGGCGCACCTTCCGCCTGCCGGAGCAATTGTGAGCGGTGCGCAGTCATGGCTGAGTGCCGGGCGCACGGCGCAAGGCAAGAGCCGTGCACGCAACGAGGATGCCTTCCTCGATTGCCCGCAACGGGGTTGTTGGGCGGTGGCGGATGGTATGGGCGGGCATCATGCCGGAAATGTAGCCAGCCAACGGGTGGTTCGCAGCCTTGCTGCACTGCCAGGCCAAGGCGATTTCGACCAACGGATCGAGGCCGTTCGACGGTGCCTACGGGGTCTCGACAGCCAGTTACAACCCGCCGATGGCGTGGCGGGCATCATGGGCAGTACCGTGGTGGTGCTGTTATTGGCACATGATCGCGCCGCCTGTATCTGGGCCGGGGATAGCCGATGCTACCTGTGGCGAGGGCAGCGGCTGTATCAACTGTCGCGGGACCACTCCTTGCAGCAGCAACTGATAGACACGCAACAGTTGAGCCCGGAACTCGCCCAGGCTCATCCTGGCGCAAGAGCCTTGACCCGCGCGGTGGGTGCCAGGCAGCCATTGAGCCTTGAGATACTGGAACTGCGTTCCCAGCCCGGTGACGTGTTTTTGTTGTGCAGCGACGGTCTGTACCAGGGGCTCAGTCACCGGGAATTGGGGAGTGCCATGAGCGCGAGCACGCCACGGCAGGCGGTGGATCGGTTGTTCAGCAGTGTGCTGCTGGGGCCGGCACGGGATGATCTGACCGCCGTGGTGGTCCGGCCATGAGCGCGGCGGCAGGCCCGCCGAAAGTGCTGGCCGGGCGCTATCAGCTTGAGCGAATCCTCGGTGCCGGGGGAATGGGTGTGGTTTATCGCGCGCGGGACTTGCTGCATGAAGCGTTCGGCGAGCCAGACTGTCGCGTGGCGCTGAAATTGTTAAGCGAGACCCTATCCGCGTCCACTGACGCGCATGTGCTGCTCTACAGCGAATTCGCCCTGACCCGAAGCCTGCGACATGACCATGTGGTACGTGCATTTTCTTTCGAGGTAGACACGGCGCACCAAGTGGCGTTCTTCACCATGGAACTGATGCCCGGCCTGACGCTCGACCGAGTGCTTCCGGAATGTCCTCAGGGATTGCCGTGGCAGGAGTTACAGCCCATGGCCCTGCAACTGCTGGATGCACTGGCCTACACCCATCGGCAAGGTGTCCTGCATGGCGATGTGAAACCGGCGAATATCATGGTCGGGGAGCAGGGGGTACGTCTGTTCGATTTTGGCTTGGGTCACGCGCAAGCCCAGGCGGAGGCTGGATTACCAGGTTTGAGCCGCAACCGGCTGAATGCCTGGACTCCCGCCTATGCAGCGCCGGAGCTGATGGCAGGCGGGTTGCCGTCGGCGAGCGCCGACTTGTATGGGGCGGCCCGAGTGCTCTACGAAATGGCAGAGGGACGGCGGCCCGTAGAGCGTCAACGTAATCAACGGTTGCCGCGGCCCAGGCAACTGCCCAGGCAGTACTGGCCTTTGTTATGTTCAGCACTGGCCATGGACCCTGAGCAGCGAACCGTCGATGTTGCCGAGCTGTGCGAGGGGTTGGCAGCCCGTCGGTGCCTATGGTTCATGGGCTAGTGCGTCAACCGGCCAAATCATGCATCCGACAGTACTCGTCCCAGCTCAACCCCGCCATCTGTGCCACTTCCTTGTGTACTTCAAGGCGTTGGGTTTCAAAGGCTTCGGGCGACTCGGCGGTCAGTTTCAGGGTCAACTCCCAGGCAAACAGGCCCTGGCGTTCGGCCTCGGCTTCGAAGGCCTCGTGCAGCCGTTCGGCGCGGTACTGCGCCAGGGTTTCGCCCTTGGCTTGTGCGGCGAGCGGGTTCAGGGTGTCGAGTTCTGCAGCGACATCGGGGTGTTCGTTGACGAACCTGTTCAATGCCAACTGGTGGTTATCGCCGGGTGGTGACAAGGACTTACTCCATTCGATGGCCGGGCTTTGGATATGGCGGGCGCGTTTGCGTAGCCGGCGGTGGGTCATTGCAAGTATGAGGTTGAGTAAAAACAATAACAGGTAGGCTATCCGCGCCGCAGCAGATTTGGTCAGTGGTCCACGTAAGAAAATTCAATTATTTAGAGAATCTAAAGAATTGCCTGTCATCCATTACGGAAAAAACACCTGGATGAATGGCAAAAGGCTTTCGCTCATCGTGCCAGGACGTGTAGCGTTAACCCCGTATTTCCGGCCCTGCCTTCCAGGGACAGAGGGCGATGGGCAGAGGGATGGGTCATGGCGCAAACGCTGTTCAAGCTTTTCTTCACCCAACGTCTGGCTGCCTTGGCCAGCACTGAGTCTCTTCGAGCGATTCGCGAAGGTTTGTTGTGGATCCTGCCATGCCTGTTGGTGTCGGCAAGCTTCCTGATCCTGTCTGAATGCGCGCGGGTGCTGGGTTTCGATGCGCAAGTGGTGGCGTTCCTCGCTGGCTTGCATAACCAGATCAGCTCCGTGATCCCGCTGCTGGTCGCTGCGTCCATCGGTTACATGCTGGCAATCCAGCATCGTCTGCCACAACTGCCGGTAGCGTTCCTGTGCCTGGCCCATGTGGTGGTGGCGACGTTTATCCTGCGTGAATACCCCCGGGCTTCAGCCACCTTCGTCCTGTTTATCGCGATTGCCTCGCCGCTGTTGAATGTGCCGGCAATCGCCTGGCTGCACCGTTATCGCTGGACTCGGTTGGTCAATGAGGACTTGGTAGGGCACAACCTGCGGGGCACGATCAATATGGTGGTGCCTGGCGCGATCACCGCGCTGGCGTTGGTGATGGTGCTGTCCGTGTTGTTGCAGGTGCCTTATGTGGCGCAGTTGCAGGGACCACAAGTACTTGATGCCTTGCAATCGCCTTACGGTAGCGGCCTGTTTGTGACCCTGATGAATTCGCTGCTGTGGTTCTTCGGCATCCACGGTGTCTATGCCATGCAGCCGCTGTTCGATGTGCTGGACCAGGCGGTGGTGCTGAACAATGCCGCGGCGGCGGCGGGCGAGCCGCTCAAATACCTGTTGAACAGCGGCCTGCTGGGCAGCTTCGCGTTTATCGGCGGTTCGGGCGGAGCACTATGCCTGTTGCTGGCGATCTTGCTGTTCTCCAAGAGCCAGTCCATGCGCTTGTTGGCGGTGGCAAGTCTGCCGCTGTCGCTGTTCAACGTCAGTGAGGTGCTGTTGTTCGGTTTGCCGATCATCCTCAATCCGCGCTTGTTCATTCCCTTTCTGATTGTGCCTGCGTTGAACGCCATGGTGGCGTTGACGGTGGTGCAGATGGGTTGGGTCTCGCCGGCGGTGGTCAGCGTTCCGTTTACGGCGCCTGTGCTGCTCAATGCCTACCTGAGCACGCACGGCGACCTCGCGGCAGTGGCGTTGCAGCTGACGCTGCTGGGCCTCGGCACGTTGGTGTATGCGCCGTATGTGCACGCGATCCATCGCCAGACCACTGAAGGTGGCACGGTGTACCTCAAGTCCCTGGACATGACCTTTCGAGGTCTTGAAGAAAAGGGCCGGCTGCGTGAGCTGGACCCCGTGCTTGCGTCTCACAAGGCCCTGGCGCGCCAGGCCAATGAACTGAGCCGCATCCAGCAAATCAGCGACTACGAGTTCTACCTCGAATTCCAGCCACAGGTCTCGACCCGTACCGGCCTGTGCACCGGTTGTGAGGCGCTGATGCGTGCCCGCGATGCCCAAGGCAAGGTGCATTCGCCCTGGGAGTTCCTGCAGTGGCTGGCCCAGGCGCGGTTGATGCCGGACGTGGATGTGTGGGTCGCGTCCCAGGCGGTGCGCCAATACCAGAAGTGGCAGAAGCTCGGCTTTGCCTTGCCGATGACCATCAATATTTCCAGCGCGACCTTGACCGACGCCGCCTACGGTGAGCGCCTCGTAGAAATCCTGGCCCAGGCCCACGGGCAAGTCTCGGTGGAAATCACCGAAGACGCGCTGGTCAGCGATATCCAAGCCACGCGCCAGACTATCCAGAAGCTGCAAGCCATCGGCGCCAAGGTCTATATCGATGACTTCGGTACCGGGTTTTCGGCCTTGAGTTACCTGCATCAGTTTCCGGTGGATTTCATCAAGATCGATCGTAGTTTCGTGGTGGCCCAGCACGATCCCAAGGGCGCTCAGGTCATGACCGGCATGTTGCGCTTCTGTGAGGCGCTGAACCTGGGCGTGGTGGTGGAAGGCGTGGAGACCGCCGAGCAGTTGGCCTTCCTGAACACCGGCGCCGAGTTGATCATTCAGGGCTGGTATTTCAGCAAGGCACTGCCGGGCGATCAGTTGGAAGGTTTTGTGCGTGAGCGCGCTGCCTTGGCGCGAGCCTAATACACGCGTTGGGTCTGCTCGATCTCCTCGACCAGGGCGTCAATCCCGGCCAGGCGCGCACGGTTGTCGTGATCCCAGGGGTGAAAGCCGGGTTTAAAGTAATGCAGCCACGGCACCAGCATCCGTGGGAACACGCCCCTGGGGCCATACAGAAATTTCAGCATGCGCCAGAAGCCTTTCAGATGCCCGCCAGACTTGCGGTCAGCGATCAGCAGGCGTAGGTGAAAATCGAACACCACCAGCCAGAACAACACCGTGGTGGTGAGCATGGTCCCGGTACGCAGCAAATAGCGCATGGGCCCGGGCTTGATTACGGTGTTCCAGACATCGAAGGCCACTGCTTTGTGTTCGGTTTCCTCCAGGGCATGCCAGTACCACATCTGTTGGTAGCCCTTGAGTGAGTCACCGAAGCGAGACGGATCGCTCAGCAGGATTTCGGCCAGCATCGCGGTGTAGTGTTCCAAGGCAATGGTCACGGCCAGGTTGAAAGACGCCGGCATGTGTTTTTTCTGCCAGTCGAGGATGAATTTCAATCGGCGGTCCAAGGTATGCGCCGGCAACCCGGCCGCTTGCAGCAAGTCGTTGTAGGCCACGTGTTCGCGGCTGTGCATGGCTTCCTGGCCGATAAACCCCTGGACCTCTTTTTTTAGCTCAGGGTCATCAATACGCTGGCGGTAGTGACGCACGCTGTCCATGAAAAACAGTTCGCCCTGGGGAAATAGCAGCGACAGCGCATTGAAGAAGTGCGTGATGAACGGACCCTGTTCATGCCAGTCCTTGATGTGCTCGGCGGGCAGGGCGAAACGGATGTCACGGCGGATCGGCAACATAATGCGTGCTCCTGTTCAGAGACGGGGCTCGTCGTTGGTTTCAAACACCGGCGTGCGTGGCTTGGGCGCCATGCGTTTGCTGGCGAACACCACCAGCGCTTGATAGGCCGCCGGCAGGCAGCGGGCGAGCAGGTCGAGGAAATACGCGTCGCGGCCGATTAGCACGCGGCGCTTGTTCTTGCGTACGCCGTGCAGGATCACTTTGGCAGCCTGGTCGGCGTCGGTGATGAACAGCTTTTCGAAGTCGGCGCGGGCCTGTTGTTCGCTGTGGATCAGGAACCCTGTCATGTTGGCGTCGATACGGCTGCTGCGACAGATATCGGTGCGAATGCCGCCGGGGTGCACGCAGGTGGCTGACACGCCGCAACCCTGCATATCCAGTTCCTGGCGCAGGGATTCGGTAAAGCCGCGCACGGCAAACTTGGTGGCGTTGTAGCCGCTCATGCCCGGTTGGGCAAACAGGCCGAACACGCTGGAGGTGTTGACGATATGGCCGTCGCCTGAGGCTTTGAGGTACGGCAGAAACGCCTTGGTGCCGTGGACCACCCCCCAGAAGTTGATGCCGACGATCCATTCCAGGTCGGCGTAGTCCACGCCCTCCACCGTGCTCGACAGGGCCACCCCGGCATTGTTGAAGACCAGGTTGACCTGGCCGTGATCGGCTGCGCAGCGTGCAGCCCAGTCCTCCATGGCCGTGCGATCGGACACATCCAGCACCTGCGTAGTGATCAACACCGGTGCCAGGGTTGAGGCCTTGATCAATGCCAACGTCTGTTCCAGCCCCTGGCTGTTTTTGTCCGCCAACGCCAGGTGGCAACCCTCCCGCGCCAGGGCCATTGCCAAGGCGCGACCCATGCCGGATGCAGCGCCGGTAATGGCCGCGACACGGCCGTTGAATGACTTCATGACAAGCTCCCTTCGGCAGTGGAATGGGGCGTAGGTACAGGCCGGTTGGGCGCATTGACCGGCATCAGACTGGTCACATAGTCCTTGAGCGCAAACTGGCGGGTGACGCGTTTGAAGCGCCAGGTCGAGCCCGGCCATAACGTGGTGTTCTTGCCCGTGCGTGGGTCCAGGTACCAGCTTTGGCATCCTCCGGTGTTCCAGATGGTGCGCTTGAGCTGGGCCTGCAGCTGTTGGTTGTAGGCGCTTTCCACGCTGGGTTTGACATCCACGCTGGCGATGCGATGCCGCTGCATTTGCTCAAGCGCGTCGAGGATGTAGGTCACCTGTGCTTCGATCATCAGGATCATTGAGTTGTGCCCCAGGCCAGTGTTGGGCCCGACGATCAGGAACAGGTTGGGATAACCGGGCACCGTAGTGCCCTTGTAGGCATGGGCACCGTCTTGCCAGGTGTCCATCAGGTCCACGCCGCCGTGCCCGATGATGCAGTCGCGGGGCAGGGGATCGGTGGCCTGGAAGCCGGTGCCGAAGATCAGGCAGTCGGCCGGGTGCTTGATACCGTCGGCGGTGATCACACCGTCGGCTTCGATGCGCAATACATTGTCGGTGACCACCTCGACATTGCTGCGTGACAGCGCAGGGTAGTAGTCATTGGAGATCAGCACGCGCTTGCAGCCGATGGTGTAGTCCGGGGTCAGGGTCTTGCGCAGGGAAGGGCGCGCCACTTGTTTGTGCAGGTGGCGCAGGGCGATTTTCTGCACCATCTTCATCAGCCGTGGGTGCAGGGCAAAGCCGACCACGCGGCCCTCGAGCGCCCAATAAAAGGCGCTGCGCACCAGGCGTTGGGTGAAAGGCAGGTGTTTGAACAACCAGCGTTCGAAAGGCGAAATGGCCCGGTCGGGCTTGGGCATGATCCACGGTGGCGTGCGCTGGAACAGGTCCAGGTGAGCCACGTGCGGCGCTATCTGCGGCACGAATTGAATGGCGCTGGCGCCCGTGCCGATCACCGCCACGCGTTTACCCTTCAAGGAGTACGCGTGGTCCCACTGCTGTGAGTGAAAGCGCTTGCCCTTGAAGCTGTCGAGCCCTGGAATATCCGGCAGCGCCGGCCGCGACAGGCCGCCCATACCCGAGACCAGCACCCGTGCACTGACCTGGCGACCATCGCTGAAGCGCAATTGCCAGCGCTGTTGTTGCTCATCGAAAACTGCCCGTTCAAGGCCCATGCCGAAACGCAAGTAGGGCGCCAGCTCGAAACGCGTGGCGCATTGCTCCAGATAAGCGCGGATCTCCGCTTGTGGCGCGAACTGCCGCGTCCAGTTCGGGTTCGGCGCGAAGGAAAACGAATACACATGGGACTGCACATCGCAGGCGCAGCCTGGGTAGTGGTTGTCACGCCAGGTGCCGCCGAGGGTGTCGGCCTGTTCGGCGATAAAGAAGTCGGTGAACCCGGCCTCCTTGAGCTTGATCGCCATGCACAGCCCGGCAAAGCCGGAGCCAATGATCGCGATGTCGATAGAGTCGCTCTGGGTATTCATAAGCATTCCTTCATGGGCATCGGGTGTGCTCCTTTTCTTGTTGTGTCTTTTAGATAGAACACCATTGCAAAGAAAAATTGAATTACTTATTTTAAAAAAGATTTTAAATAATCTACCTGAAAATATCGCCTACGCTAGTCCCAGGCTCCTCATGTGTGATTTGTCCGACGGACAAGCACGATGTTCAGGCCCAGGGTATGGGCGATAGCTGAGGCCTTGATCAATTCCGGTCGGGTCGACAGCAGCAGGGATGCAGAGGACCGAGCTATGGCTGTTGAATGGGTTATCGCTGCGGCTGTGTTGATAGGCGCGAGCGCCGTTTTATGGGGATTCAGCGCGTGGATGAAACGGCGCATTGAAGCCGCCGTTCCGAGCAACGGGCGCTTTCTGGAGGTGGATGGCGAGCGCTTTCATTACTACGAAGAGGGTAAGGGCCCACCGCTGGTGATGATTCACGGGTTGATGGGCAGCAGTCGCAACCTGACGTATGCACTGTCCGGGCAGTTGCGTGAACACTTCCGTGTCATCACGCTTGACCGTCCTGGGTCGGGATATTCCACGCGCCACAAAGGCACCGCTGCGGACCTGCCGGCCCAGGCGCGTCAGGTGGCGGCCTTTATCAATACGCTCGGCCTGGATAAACCCATGGTGCTGGGGCATTCCCTGGGCGGTGCGATTTCCCTGGCGCTGGCCCTCGACCATCCCCATGCGGTGTCGGGGTTGGTATTGGTGGCGCCACTGACCCATCCACAACCCACGTTGCCCGTGGTGTTCTGGTCACTGGCGGTGCGACCGGCTTGGCTGCGGCGCTGGGTGTCTCACACCCTCACGGTGCCCATTGGCCTGTTGACGCGCCGTGCGGTGGTCAAGGGGGTGTTCGCACCAGACAATGCCCCTGACGATTTCGCCACCCGTGGAGGTGGCCTGCTGGGCATGCGCCCCGACAACTTCTATGCCGCGTCCAGCGAGATCTCCCTGGTCAATGACGCCCTGCCGGACATGGTCAAGCGCTACCCGCAATTAACGTTGCCCATCAGCCTGATCTATGGCGCGCAGGACAAGGTCCTGGACTTTCGCAAACACGGCCAGGCCCTGGCCGACAAGGTCCCAGGCCTGAAGCTGCAGGTGGTGGAGGGACGCGGGCACATGTTGCCGATCACTGCCACCGCGCGGGTGGTGGAGGCGGTGCAACAGTTGGCCAAGCGTGCGCGGCCAGCGCCAACCGCTGCGATCCTGCATCCGCCGTTTGCGTTGGCAAGCAAATAACCGTGTCGTCCACTGCGGGTTGTACCGTCCGAAATGCTTGCCCTAGAGACCTGACCAGGCGGCTGAAAAAGAGACTGCCCAGTCACGTAGAAAAGGCCTCGAAAAAGTAGTTGACGACCTAACGATTCCGCGCTATTTCTTTAAAAAAATATTTCAATGTTTATTTTGAAATGATTTTTGAAATGCCTAAGAGCGAATAAAAATGAAAAAAACGTCTTTTATCGCATGGTTGATTTCCTGGAGCAGTCAACGCTCCCTGAACCTGTTTTCCGCTTCCCAGCATCGGTGGCTGCCATGAATCAGACACTGGCAGCTCCAAGCGTATGGACCGACGGCAAGCGTCACCTGTGGTGGTTGGGCATCATGCCCCTGGCCACCCCTTTGTTGTCTGGCGCACTGGCTATTACCACCGGTATCCAGCAACTCTGGTGGGTCGGTGTATTGGTGATCTTCGGCCTGATCCCGCTGATTGACGGCCTGCTCGGTGAAGACGTGAGCAACCCGCCCGAATCAGCCGTCAGCCACCTTGAATCCCAAAGTTACTACCGCTGGATCGTCTACACCGGCGTGCTGTTTGTCATCTCGTCGGTACTGATTACGGGTTGGCTCGCCGCTGCCGGTATCGACTGGATCATCCAGGGTGGGCTGTTGCAGGCCACCGCGAACCTGGAACCGTCGAGTTGGTTGTCCCATACCGCCAGCTACATCACTGCACGCACTCAACTGCATGGCGAAGTGAGCTGGTTCACTTACCTGGGCATGGCCATGTCGACCGGCGCCGCAACTGGCATCGCGATCAACACGGCCCATGAGCTGGGGCATAAACCCAATGCGCTGGAAGTGTTCCTGGCCAAGGTCACCCTGGCCCCGACCTTCTACGGGCACTTCTACACCGAACATAACCGTGGCCATCACGTACGTGTTGCCACGCCAGAAGATCCTGCCAGTTCGCGGCTGGGGGAGAGTTTCTGGGCGTTCCTGCCACGCTCGGTCTGGTTCAGTGCCCGCTCGGCCTGGAACCTGGAGCGCGAACGTCTGCGCAAGCTCGATCTACCTGCCTGGCACTGGCAAAACGGTGTGCTGAGCGCCTGGATGTACAGCGTGGTGTTGTGGGGGGCGATGATCGCCTGGCTTGGATGGGCGGTTGTGCCGTTCCTGATCATCCAAGGCATCTACGGTTTCTCGCTGTTGGAAGTAGTGAACTATGTCGAACACTACGGACTTAAACGCCAGAAGTTGCCCAATGGTCGTTATGAGCGCTGCTCTCCACGGCATTCATGGAACAGCAACCGTATTGTTACCAATATCTTCCTGTTCCAACTTCAACGGCACTCTGATCACCATGCCAACCCGACCCGTAGTTACCAGTCGTTGCGCCACTTTGATGAATCGCCGCAACTGCCCTATGGCTACGCGAGCATGATTGTCTGGGCGTATGTGCCGTACTTGTGGCGCCGCCGCATGGACCATCGTGTACTGAATCATTATGCCGGGGATATCACTCTTACAAATCTTCAACCTTCACAACGGTTGAAGTACCTGGAGAAGTACAGCAACAGCGCCAAACCGTTTTAAGTTCATGTAACACATTGTTTGCGTACTCGGGGCCTGCGTGCCGCGCAGGCCTCTATCGCCCGGGATTTTCCAGATCGGTTGCCAGAAAGTTGTTTGACCCGAACAAAAATAATTAAAGGGAAGGACGTACACCATGCAAGCACCTGCCAAATTCACCACACATATCGTATTGGCTGCGCTGGGCCTGATCGCCTATCACCAGGCCCAGGCAGCGCGCATCGAACCCGCCGGCAGTGCGTTTACCGCCCAGGGGCCCATCAGCTTTTCCAAAGGCGCGCTGATCAGTGCCGACTGCACCATCAAGGTGGCCGGCAAGGTCGCCGCCGATGGTTCATCAGTGAACGTCGACAAAGTTGAATTCGACGGTGGCCTCAAGTGCAGCCGGGTCGAAGCCACCAACTTGCCATGGATCTTAGTAGCCAAAGACACCAAGAGCGGCTCCATGTCGAAGATCAGCGTCGATGTGCATGCATTCGGCCTCGGCGGCAAGTGCGGCCCCTCGACCGCCGACGGTACCTGGGATAACGCCACCGGCAAGTTGGAAGCCGCCAATGTCCCGATCGGCGAAGACTGCAAGATCAAGACGGTGTCGATCAAGATGCCGCCGAACTTCAAAGTTGTTGAATAAGCGTTAGATGGTGTTTCGGTAATTGAATTGAAATTTGGCTGGAAAGGGAAGTTCTGCAGTTTCACCGTGACCTCTCGTTCATGGCCATTACCCCTGGCGAATTGACTTCGCCATAACATGTGAGGAAAAACAATGAAAAGCTTGAAAACCCTCGTGTCGTTGACTGCTTTGACTGTTTGCATGGGTGCTGCTTCGATGGCGAACGCCTACAGCATCAGTCCTGTAAGCACAAGCTTCACTGCGCCAGGCACCATCTCGGTGAAGTCGCCTTCGTCCTTCCAGGCCACCGTTAACTGTGGTGCCACTTTTACCGGGAATGTCGATGCGACAGGCGTTGCCAAGATCACCGGCGTCGCGGTCACCGGTGGCGGCCTGTGCGCGCTGCCCAAGATCACCGGTCTGCCTTGGACCCTGACTGCCACCGGCCCTGCCGCCGGTTCGGTGACAAACGTCGGCTATACCATCGCCAGCTCGATTCTGTACCCAGCCTCCAATTGCGGCCCTTCGACGATTACCGTGGGCTACAGCGGTGGTGTGCTGACCGCTGCCAACCAGACCCTGAGTGGCAGTTGCACCGTGGTGAGCCTGAGCGTCACCCCAAGCCCAGCGTTGACGATCGTGCCTTGAGGCGCGCGTAAGAACGAAGGGTTGATCACCCGTTGAAAAACTGGCGCCTTGACTGGGCGCCAGTTCATGAATTGCAAGCCGAAAGACGAACCGGCAGGGCTGGCTCAGAGAGATAACAATAAGGAGTGCCGCATGAATAATAAGAAACAACATGTGCAGGTTTTGTTGGGGCTGGCGTTGATTGGCGGGGCAATGGCGACCGCCCCGGTGCAGGCCGGTGGTTTTTCGACACCGACCTACGGCGCGCCAGGTTGGGGGCGGGCATTTGGCGGTGGTTCGCTGTTCAAGAATGACCCCAGCTCGGCATACAACAACCCTGCGGCCATGGCGTTTGTGGAGCACAACGTTGCGCAATTTACCGTCGACTACGCGCGCATCAAGATCAAGTACAAGGGCGATGCCTCTGATTATGCGGGCAACCCCATTTCCAATACGCCATTGGATGCCAATGGTTTTCCCGATGTTGCGGTGGCCACGGTCAACAACAACGATGGCGGCCAAGGCGGGTTTACTGCCTGGTTGCCGACCGGTTTCATGGTCATGCCCCTGGGGGATCGCTTCGCATTCGGCTTGAGCCAGGTGGTGCCCCAGGGTATGCGTTCCACTTGGGACCAGGACTCGAAACTGCGCGACTTTGCCGTGGATACCAAAATTGAAACCGTAGGTTTGACCGGGTCCCTGTCTTTCAAAGTGAATGATCAATTCTCCATCGGTGGTGGTGTGATCGTGCAGCACAGTAAGGGATTCGTCAGTCAGAACGTCGACTTGTTATCTGCCGCGGCAGTGTCCGATTCGGTGCTGGGAGGGATCAATTTCCCGTCGGATGTCGGCAGTGCGCTGATGCGTGTCAAAGTTGACAATATCTCGGCTGGCTGGTTTACCGGCGTCGTTTGGAAACCTACCGAGCGCGATACGCTTGGCTTGAATTACCACGCTAAGATCAAGAACAAGATGACCGGCAAATACAACATGTACGCCGATCAGTTTTCCTACAACCTGATGACACAGCCGAGCCCATTTGGCGGCAGCGGTACATTGGTGAACACCGCTTATCCAGGGTTGGAGCTCATGCCGGACGGCGCGCACGCCAGTGTCCAACTGGATATTCCTGCCACAGCGGGTCTGGACTGGGTACACCAGTTCAACGATCGTTTCACCTTGGGAGCCAGCGTGACCTGGACGCAGTGGTCCTCATTCAAAGACCTGACGCTCAAGTCCGGTGGCAACACGATTGTGTCTATCCCGTATAACTATAAGGACACCTGGATGTACTCCCTCGGTGGTGACTATCGCTTGACCGACGAGCTGACCCTGCGAGCGGGTGTCGCGCTTGATCAGACGCCGACACGCAATTCGACCCGCGACCCGCGGATCCCGGATGGCGACCGTACATTCCTGTCGTTGGGGGCTGGCTATGACGTGAAAGCAATCAAGGGGCTGAGTGTCGACCTGGCCTATTCCCATCAGTTCGTGCAGGAGGTCAAGCTCAAGACTCAAAACGTTGATCGCCTGGGCGGTGCAAGCCTCGATGGCAAGGCGGAGTCGTCGGGTGATGTGGTCAGCGTATCGGCCACTTACGCGTTCTGATGCGTTGCGGAGAGTGATGGCAGGGAGGCATCAAGCGCATCTTGGTGCCTTCGTCCAGGCATTCATCCTCATTTCATGGGTAGTTTCCAGCGTAGTGACAGACCCGGCTGACGTGTTCAGCCACTCTTTTTTCGCCCAAGCATTAAATAAAAATTTCAAAACAAAATTTGAATTTAGCGTTCCGAGTTTGTAGTGTGGCTTTACGCCGCAGCTCACATCGAGCGGCCAGCGTAATGGTCGTGCCCTGAATCGAATTGAGGTATCCCCATGATTATCTGGTTATTGGTGGGTTTCGCAGCTGCGATTGCCCTGGCGTATCGACAAGCCGCTGCCCTTCATTGGTTGGGTGCAGGCCTGATCTGGCTGGCGGCGGGTTACCTGTTCAACGTGGTGGCCGGTTTAGGCGCCACAGTCGCGGCGGTACTGGTGGTCGCTCCCGCGTTGCTGATGACGATCAAACCCCTGCGCCGTACCTTGCTGACCAGCAAGGCCTTGGGCTTGTTTCGTACGATCATGCCGGCAATGTCGGACACTGAGCGCGCCGCCATCGAGTCCGGCACCGTGTGGTGGGATGCCGAGCTGTTCAGCGGCAAGCCCAACTGGCAGCGCCTGCTGCAAGCCGCACCGGCCAGCCTGAGCGCTGAAGAGCAAGCCTTCCTCGACAACGAAGTCGAAACCCTGTGCGATATCGCCAACGACTGGGAAACCACCCAGGTCTGGCAGGACATGTCGCCCGAAGGCTGGCAGTACACCAAGGATGCCGGGTTCCTCGGCATGATCATTCCCAAGCAATACGGCGGCAAAGGCTTCTCCCACTACGCGCACTCGCAGGTGGTGATGAAGCTGTCGACGCGTTGCTCGGCGGCCGCCATTTCGGTGATGGTGCCTAACTCCCTAGGCCCGGCCGAGCTGCTGTTGCATTACGGCACCGATGCCCAGCGCAATTACTACCTGCCGCGCTTGGCGCGGGGTGAAGACATCCCGTGCTTTGCCCTGACCAGCCCGTATGCGGGGTCCGATGCCGGGGCGATTCCTGACCTGGGCATTGTCTGCAAAGGCCAGCATGAAGGCCAGGAAGTCCTGGGTTTCCGGGTGACCTGGGACAAGCGCTACATCACCCTGGGCCCGATTGCCACGGTGCTCGGCCTGGCGTTTCGCGCCGAAGACCCGGATGGCTTACTTGGCCAGCCCGGCTCGCTGGGGATCACCTGTGCGTTGATCCCGACGTCCCATCCGGGGGTAAACAGCGGTCGCCGCCATTGGCCACTCAATGCCGTTTTCCAGAACGGTCCTACCACCGGCAAGGATGTATTCATCCCACTGGAATGGGTGATTGGCGGCCGCGAACAAGTCGGCAACGGCTGGCGCATGTTGATGGAATGCCTGGCAGCCGGCCGGGCTATTTCCCTGCCGTCGGCCAACGTCGGCCTGGGCAAGGTGGCGGTGCGTGGCACCACCGCCTATGCCGCGATGCGCAAACAGTTCGGCCTGCCCATCGGCAAATTCGAAGGTGTGCAGGCGCCCTTGGCGCGCATGGCTGGACATCTGTATGCCTGCGATGCGGTGCGCAAGGTGTCGGTAGCGTCCCTGGACGCGGGTGAGAAACCGTCGGTGATCTCGGCGATCGCCAAGTACCACGTCACCGAGCGTGCGCGGATCATCGTCAATGATGGTATGGACATCGTGGCCGGCAAGGGCATCTGCATGGGCCCCAACAACTTCCTGGCCCGTGCCTACCAGCAAAGCCCCATTGCCATTACGGTGGAAGGCGCGAACATCATGACGCGCTGCCTGATCATCTTTGGTCAGGGCCTGATCCGCTGCCATCCCTATGTATTCCGTGAAATGGAAGCGGCGCGCAATCCGGACAAACGTCGAGCGCTGGAAGCCTTCGACAGCGCCATGTTCGGCCACGTGAGCTTTGTGTTGGCCAATACCGTCCGTGCTGCGGTGCATTCCCTGACAGGAGGGCGGTTGATTTCTGCCCCGACCAAGACCGACCCGGCGCTGGCGTCCTACTACCGCCAGGCCAATCGTCTGTCAGTGGTGCTTGCGCTGATTTCGGACATTTCCATGGGCGTGCTGGGCGGTGCCCTCAAGCGCAAGGAAAGTATCACCGGGCGTTTGGGCGATATTCTGTCGCAGCTGTACATCCTGTCCTGCGTGCTCAAGCGTTTTGAGGACGATGGCCGGCCCCAGGCGGATCTGCCGCTGGTGCACTGGGCGGCCCAGGACGCGTTGCTGCGGGCCCACGAAGCGCTGGCGGAAGTGCTCGATAACTACCCGTCGAAACCTGCCGCAGCGGTGTTGCGTGGCCTGACGTTCCCGTTCGGTATCCCACTGCGCAAACCCTCGGATCGTCTGCTGGCCCAAGTGGCCGAGGTGGTGCAGACACCGGGCGAAACCCGCGACCGCTTGCTGGCCAATTCCTATATCCCACGTCCGGAAATCGACAAATTGGCCTACGGCGAACTGGGTTTCCGCCTGCTGCCGCAGGTCGAGCTGATCGATGCCCGGCTCAAGCCCGCGGTCAAGCAAGGCGTGATCGAACCCATGCCGATCTCCGCCACAGCCTTCACCGCCTGGCGTGTCAAGGCGCGCGCGCTGGACTTGATCAGCGATGACGAGGACACCTTGCTCGGCCGTTATGTGGAATACGCCGACCACGGCATCCAGGTAGATGACTTTCCGCAGGACTTCGGCTTGCTGGAGGCGTTGCAGCAGCGCAAGCAAGCGCTGGAGCCTGTGCCAAAGCGCCGAACCGCCCAAGGTGAAAACGCCTCGGTCAATTAGGAGAAACACGGTCCAAATGTGGGAGCGAGCAAGCCCGCTCCCACACTGATCGGGTTTACAGCCAAGACAGCGTTGTGAGTAGAACTACCTATGAGTGACAGCTACCTTTCTTTCGTCAATTCCGCCTGGGGCCGTCGCCTGGCCCAGGCCATCGGCTTGCCGCAACCCTTGCCATTGCAACGCTACCGCCGCGGCCAGCAGGGCTTGGTCAACCCGGTGATCGTCGCCGGGGCAGGGCGCCTGGCCGACGAGGTGCAGCGGATCTTCGCGGCAACGGACACCGTCAGTGCCACCCCGGCCACGCTCAAGGCGCCGTCTACGGTGAAAGTGCAGGGCGCCGTATTTGACGCCAGCGCCGTGGCCGACCTGCAACAGTTGGACGAGCTGTATGTGTTCTTCCACGCCAACGCCAAGCGCCTTGGCCACCACGGCCGCGTGGTGGTGCTCGGCACCGCGCCGGAACATTGCCAGGATTTACCCCAGGCCATCGCCCAACGCGCCCTTGAAGGCTTGGTGCGCTCGCTGGCCAAGGAGCTGCGTCGGGCGATCACTGTGCAGTTGATCTACGTGGCGCCGGGAGCTGAAGACGCGCTGGACAGCAGCTTGCGTTTCTTCCTGTCGCGCCGTTCGGCCTATGTGTCGGGGCAGGTGGTGCGCCTGGAAAAAACCGTGGACGGCCCAGTCACGGTCAATTGGGACAAACCCTTCGCCGGACGTCGTGCCCTGGTCACCGGCGCCTCCCGTGGCATCGGCCTGGCGATTGCCCAGGTATTAGCGCGGGACGGCGCGCACGTAGTGTGCGTGGATGTGCCCCAGGCCCAGGCGGCATTGCAACAGGCGGCGGACAGCGTCGGCGGTTCGGCGCTGCCCCTGGACATCACCGCGACGGACGCAGCCGCACTGCTACAAGCCCATGTCAGCCACTACGGCGCCTTTGACGTGGTGGTGCACAACGCCGGGATCACCCGTGACAAAACCATCGCCAAAATGACCGAGGCCGCGTGGCGCAGCGTACTGGCGGTGAACCTCGAAGCGCCTTTGCAGCTCAGCAATGCGTTATTGGATAGCCAAGGCCTGAATCCTGGAGGACGAATTGTCTGTGTCTCGTCGATTTCCGGCATCGCCGGCAACCTCGGACAAAGCAATTACGCCACCTCAAAGGCCGGTGTGATCGGCCTGGTGCAGGGCCTGGCACCGCGTGCATCGGCACAGCAAGTGACGGTGAATGCGGTGGCGCCGGGGTTTATCGAAACCCAGATGACCGCCAAGATCCCGCTGATGATCCGTGAGGCTGGGCGGCGCATGAATTCGCTGTCCCAGGGCGGGCAGCCGATCGACGTGGCCGAAACTATCGCCTGGCTGGCGCATCCGGCGTCCGGCGGGGTCAACGGCCAAGTCGTACGGGTGTGCGGCCAAAGCCTGCTGGGAGCCTGAGCCATGGACTACGTGACGCAGATCATTGATCCGCCGCCTTCACGCACCCGCTTGCTGCTGGACGGCGTGCGCGCCTTGCGCAAGCCCAAGCTTGACGGTGCGCCTGTACTGCCCACGGAACGCCTGGTGCGTTCGGCAGTGGCGTTGTCTGCCGCCGACATCGCCGCCTATGGTCGTGCCTGTGGTTTTCGCCGCGAGCAGGGGGTGCCGCTGTCCTATCCCCATGTGCTGGCGTTCCCTTTGCACTTGATGCTGCTGACTCGCCCCAGCTTTCCGTACCCGGCCAGCGGTATGGTGCACCTGGCCAATCGCATCCGTCAGCACCAGCGCTTGCACGAAGACCAGGCGTTGCGCATTGAGGTGTATTGCGAGCGCTGGGTCGCCCATCCCAAGGGCCAGGCGCTGAGCATCGCCACCCGTGCCTACGGTGCCGACACGCTGGTGTGGGAAAGCGACAGCCTGTACCTGCGCCGGGACGTCAAGGACCCGGTTGGCGAACCGTGGGGTGACGTGTTGCCCTTGCAGGAGGCGGGCTTGCTGCGCACCCAGCGCTGGGTGTTGCCCGCCGACCTGGGCCGGCGTTTTGCCAAGGTGTCAGGGGATTTCAACCCGATTCACACCTCGGTGATCGGCGCCAAGCTGTTCGGCTTTCGCCGTGCTATTGCCCATGGCATGTGGACCCTGGGCCGTGCGCTCGCCGCCCAGCAACCGCCTGGTGGCCTGGACCAGGCCGAGGCCCATTGTGACTTCAAGCTGCCGATCTTCCTGCCCGGCCAGGTCGCGCTGTGGAGTCATCCGGTGACCAGCCCGCGCCGCGAGTTCGAAGTGCGCAATTTCGCCGGCGACAAACCCCATATGCGTGGCCTTTTCATCTGGAAAGAGAACCTGGAATGAGTGACTACAGCTTCAACCCGGCCCCGGTCCGCCGCGTCGCGATCATCGGCGGCAACCGCATCCCGTTTGCTCGCTCCAACACGGTGTACGCCCACGACAGCAACCAGGACCTGCTGGTCGCCGCGCTGCAAGGTCTGGTCGACCGCTACAACCTGCACGGCCAACGCCTCGGTGAGTTTGCCGCCGGGGCGGTGATCAAGCACTCGCGGGATTTCAACCTGGCCCGTGAGTCGTTGCTGTCCACCACCTTGTCGCCGGATACGCCGGCCTACGATGTGCAACAAGCCTGCGGCACCGGGCTGGAAGCCGCCTTGCTGGTGGCGAACAAGATTGCCCTCGGGCAGATCGAGGTGGGCATTGCGGGCGGGTCCGACACCACCTCTGACGCGCCCATCGGTATCAATGAGTCCTTGCGTCACACGTTGCTCGCAGCCAATCGTGCCAAGGGTATGGGCGACAAGTTGAAGACGTTGCTCAAGGTCCGGCCCTCAATGTTCTTCAAACCACTGTTACCGCGCAACGGCGAGCCGCGCACTGGCCTGTCCATGGGCGAACACTGCGAAGAAATGGCCAAGCGCTGGCAGATCAAGCGCCTGGCCCAGGATGAGTTGACCCTCACCAGCCATCAGCGCCTGGATGCGGCCTACAAGCGCGGCTTCTTCGACGACTTGATCAGCCCCCATCGCGGCCTGGCCAGGGACAACAACCTGCGCGCCGATGCCAGCCTGGAAAAGCTCGCTGGCCTATCTCCAGCCTACGACCGCCAGAACGGCACCCTCACAGCCGGCAACTCCACGCCCCTGACCGACGGCGCCTCGGTGGTGCTGCTGGCCAGTGAAGAGTGGGCGGTTGCCAACGGCTGGCCGGTGCTGGCCTACCTGCGTACCGGCGAAACGGCGGCGGTGAATTTCGTCGACGGCACCGAGGGCCTGCTGATGGCTCCGGCCTATGCGGTGCCGCGCATGCTCAAGCGCGAAGGGCTGAGCTTCGATGACTTCGACTTCTTCGAGATCCATGAAGCTTTTGCGGCCCAGGTGTTGTGCACGCTCAAGGCCTGGGAAGACCCCGATTATTGCCGCGAGCGCCTAGGCTTGGAAGCGCCTCTGGGCACCATCGATCGCGCGAAGATGAACGTCAACGGTGGTTCACTGGGCTGTGGCCATCCCTTTGCTGCCACAGGAGGCCGGCAATTGGCGGCGCTGGCCAAGATCATCCATGAGAACGGCGGCGGGCGCGGCCTGATTTCCATCTGCGCGGCGGGCGGGCTGGGCATTACCGCCATCGTCGAAAAGTAGCTCTATCAAAAACAACAACAAGGAGACTGCCATGAACGCTGTAAGCCTGGAACACACCGAACGGATCTGGTTGAACGCTTACCTGCCCGGCGTCCCGGCGGATATCGACGCCGCTATCGAGGAATACCCGTCGCTGCGCGAGGTGTTCCTGGAGCACCTGGAGAAATTTCGCGAGCGAGTGGCGTACGTCAGCATCGGCACCGAAATGACCTACGCCGACTGGCAGGTGCAAGGCTATGCCTTCGCCGCCTGGCTGCAGGGGCAAGGCGTCAAGAAAGGCGATCGTGTGGCGCTGATGATGCCCAACTGCTTGCAGTATCCGATTTGCCTGTTGGGCACGATCCTGACCGGCGCGGTGGTGGTCAACGTCAACCCGCTGTACACCTCCCATGAACTCAAGCACCTGCTCAAGGACAGCGGCGCGGAAACCGTGGTGATCTTCGAGAACTTCGCCCACACCCTGGAAAAAGTCATCACCGGCAGCAGCGTCAAGCGTGTGGTGATCGCGGCCATCGGCGATTTGCTCGGCACGTTCAAAGGGGCAGCGATGAACTTCATCCTGCGCCGCGTGCAAAAGCAGGTGCCGGCGTTCAACCTGCGCGGCGCGCTACGCTTCAACCAGGTGCTGAAACAGGGGCGGGCGCTCACTCATTTCCCGGTGGAGATGCACCTCGACGACTTGGCCTTCCTGCAATACACCGGCGGTACCACCGGCGACGCGAAGGGCGTGATGCTCAGTCACCGCAATATCATCGCCAACCTGCTGCAAGCCAAGGCCTGGGTTGGCGACCAACTGGACCAGGACAAGCAGGAAACCAACGTCACCTTGTTGCCGCTGTACCACATCTTTTCCCTGACGGTGAATTGCCTGATGTTCATGTGCCTGGGCGGGCGCAACATCCTGATCGCCAACCCACGGGACGTGAAGCGCGTGCAGATGATCCTGCGCAAGGAGCGCTTCAACGGGATTGCCGGGGTCAACACCTTGTTTAACGGCCTGCTCGAGAACAAGGAATTCTGCGCACGTGACTTTTCCGACCTGCGCATGGTGATCGCGGGCGGCATGGCCACGCACACGGCGGTGGCCAAGCGCTGGAAGGAAGTCACCGGGCTGCCGATCATCGAAGGCTACGGCCTCACCGAATGTTCGCCGGTGGTGAGCATCAGCCCGATCAACATTGCGCGCATGCGCGAGATGGAATTCACCGGCAGCATCGGCGTGCCATTGCCCTCGACCTGGGTGCGGTTTATCCGCGAAAACGGTGAGTTGGCTGAGGTTGGCGAGCAGGGCGAACTGCAAGTGCGCGGGCCGCAAGTGATGCAAGGTTATTGGAAACGTCCGGAGGCCACTGCCGAGGTGCTGGATGCCGAAGGGTGGTTGTCGACCGGGGATATCGGCGTGATGGACGCGCGCGGCTTTATCCGCCTGGTAGACCGGAAAAAGGACATGATCCTGGTCTCCGGCTTCAACGTGTACCCCAATGAAATCGAGGACGTGGTGGCGCTGCACCCTGGTGTGGCTGAAGTGGCGGCGATTGGCGTGGAAGATGGCGTGACCGGGGAGAAGGTCAAGATCATCGTGGTGCGCAAGGACCCGAACCTGACCCAGGAGCAGATTCTTGCGCATTGCCGGGAGTACCTGACGGGGTACAAGGTGCCGAAGTACGTGGAGTTCCGCACTACTGAGCTGCCAAAGACCACCGTGGGCAAAGTCCTGCGCCGAGCACTGCGCTAGACTTTGCTTTTTGTGGTGAGCGGGCTTGCCCCGCGCGAGGCAAGCTCGCTCACCACAAGTTTCGGGGCTGTTAAACCTCTTCGATGTGTACCCAGCGTTCTTCTTTGGCCGCCACGCGAATCGCCGTCGCCAACCGCTCAACTTCCCACGCTGCCTCAAAGTCAGTGCCATCCGCACCTTGACCCGCCAACGCCAGAATCAACTCCTGAACTTCCAGCGTCTTCAACTCGTTGTAGCCCAACTGATGCCCCGCCGCCGGGCTGAACGCCGCATAACCGGGCAGGGCAGGGCCTGCGAGCAAACGCTGGAAACCGTCCTGGCCGACGCGACACACCTGTAATTCATTCAAGCGCTCCTGATCGAATGCCAAGGTGCCACGGGTCCCGCTGATTTCGAAACTCAGGTGGTTTTTGTACCCCTGCTTGAGCCAACTGCTGCTCACCGTTCCACGCGCGCCATTGGCGAAGCGCAGCAGGGCGTGCACCTGGTCATCCACCGCGATGGGTTTCAACTGCGCACTGCCTTTGACGGCAGGTCGTTGGGCGTGGACGGTCTGGGTGTCGGCACACACACTCACCACGTCGCCTACCAGATAACGCGCCATCGACAGCAAGTGGCTGCCCAGGTCCGCCAGGGCGCCGCCGGCATGCTCGACTTCGCAGCGCCATGACCATGGTGAGGCCGGGTCGGCCATGAAATCTTCGCTGAACTCGCCCTGGAAGCTGATGATCTCGCCCAACTCGCCGCTGGCAATCATCTGCCGCGCCAGCGTGATCATCGGGTTGTGCTGGTAGTTGTAGCCCACCCGCGTCACCACGCCCGCAGTACTGGCGGCGCGGCGCATGGCATCGGCTTGTTCCAGGCTCACGGCCAGGGGTTTTTCGCAGTACACCGCCTTGCCCGCCGCGATGGCCGCCATGGCCATGGGGTAGTGCAAATGGTTGGGCGTGGTGATGGCCACTACGTCGACGTTGGGGTCATTGATCAACGCCTGCCAATCGCTATGGGCCTGGGCAAATCCCCAGTCCTTGGCGCAGCGTTGTGCGCGCTCGGTGTCGGCGTCGGCCAGTGCTGCCAGCTTGAGGTGTACCGGCAGCTCGAATACCGCGCGGGCGTTATTGAAGGCCAGGGCGTGGGCGCGCCCCATAAAGCCTGTGCCGATCAAGCCGATTCCGAGTTCACGCATCGCCGTGGTCCTTTGGATTATTGTTTTCAGGAAGGCTATTAATGGAATAAATATTCCCATATTTCAATAGATGGAATAAAAATTCATTGATGCTGCGGCAATCAGCCCCGCGAATGCAGCTATATTCAGGCGCTGACGAAAGGGGCTCAGTTAACAAAAGATAACGTAGCGCCGATTGTCAGACGATTCGAAAGCCCGATAGGATGGCCCCTGCTTCCTCCAGGCGCTCTAGATTGCAGGTTTCAAGGCCCCGGAAGGCAGCGATAACAATAATAAATGGGAGAAAGGTCTATGAGTGAGCCTGTCATGGGTTGGGTTGTCTGCCGCCCACGCGCCGCACGCAGGGTTGCGATGCTGGCCGCAGCGCTCTCGCTGTTTGGCGCTGTCGTGTTACCGGCAGCCGTCCAGGCCGCCAGCGATACCTCGTTTGCGATTGAATCCCCCAAGGCCGCCAAAGGCCTGATGATCGATGTAGTCCACGCGGGCAAACGCCTGGTGGCGGTCGGTGATCGCGGGCACATCCTCTATTCCGATGATCAGGGCAGCACCTGGACCCAAGCCAAAGTCCCCACCCGACAGTTGCTCACGGCGGTGTTTTTCGTCGATGACAAGCAAGGCTGGGCGGTGGGCCACGATGCGCAGATTCTTGCCAGTTCCGACGCCGGCGCCACCTGGACCCAGCAGTACCAGGATCTTAAACGCGAAGCCCCGCTGCTCGACGTGTGGTTCAACGATGCCAATCACGGCCTGGCGGTCGGCGCCTACGGTGCGCTGATCGAAACCACCGACGGCGGCAAGACCTGGCAAGACGTCAGCGACCGCCTCGACAACGAAGACCAGTACCACCTAAACGCCATCGCCCATATCAAGGACGCCGGGCTGTTCATCGTCGGCGAGCAGGGCAGCATGTTCCGCTCCAGCGACGACGGCCAGACCTGGGAGAAACTCGAAGGCCCCTACGAGGGCTCGCTGTTTGGCGTGATCGGCACCGCCCAGCCGCAAACCCTGCTGGCCTATGGCTTGCGCGGCAACCTGTACCGTTCCACGGATTTCGGCAGCACCTGGGAGCCCGTTGAACTGAACGCTGCGCGGGGAGCGCTGGAGTTTGGTTTGTCCGGCGCGACCTTGCTGGAGGACGGCTCGATTGTCGTGGTCGGCAACGGCGGCAGCGTAGTGGTCAGCCATGACGACGGCGTGACCTTCAGCGTGTTCAACCGTCCGGATCGGATTTCCCTGTCGTCCGTCACGGCGGCGGGTAATGGCAACTTGATTCTGGCCGGGCAGGGGGGCGTTCGCGTCGCTAAAGCCGATGGCGCCGAACCTACAAAACAATAAGAAGGCGGGGAAAGAATGAGCAGTCATCACAACGATAAAGCGACCTTTCTTGAGCGCCTGATCTTCAACAACCGCCCGGCAGTGATCGTGATCTGCCTGCTGGTGAGCATTTTCCTGTTCTGGCAGGCGACCTTGATTCGCCCGTCCACCAGCTTTGAAAAGATGATCCCGCTCAAGCACCCCTTCATCGAGAAGATGATGGAGCACCGCAATGACCTGGCGAACCTGGGCAACACGGTGCGCATCTCGGTGGAGGCCAAGGACGGTGACATCTTCACCAAGGAGTACATGGAGACTCTGCGTCAGATCAACGACGAAGTGTTCTACATCTCCGGCGTCGACCGCTCGGGCCTCAAGTCGCTGTGGAGTCCCAGCGTACGCTGGACCGAAGTGACCGAAGAAGGCTTTGCCGGCGGTGAAGTGATCCCGCAGAGCTACAACGGCTCGCCGGAAAGCCTCGATCAGTTGCGCAACAACGTGCTCAAGTCCGGCCAGGTCGGGCGCCTGGTGGCCAACGATTTCAAATCGAGCATCGTCGACATCCCGCTGCTGGAGTCCTACCCGGACCCGCAGGATCAGGGCAAGTTGCTGGCCCTCGACTACCGCAAGTTCTCCCATGAACTCGAAGACAAGATCCGCACCAAATTCCAGGAGCAGAACCCCAACGTCCAGATCCACATCGTCGGCTTCGCCAAGAAAGTCGGTGACCTGATCGATGGCCTGATCATGGTGGTGCTGTTCTTCGGCGTGGCGTTCGGTATTACCCTGGTCCTGCTGCTGTGGTTCACCAACTGTCTGCGCAGCACCATTGCGGTGTTGAGCACCACTCTGGTGGCGGTGGTCTGGCAACTGGGCCTGATGCATGCCGCCGGTTTCGGGCTGGATCCCTACTCGATGCTGGTGCCGTTCCTGATCTTCGCCATTGGTATTTCCCACGGCGTGCAGAAGATCAACGGTATCGCCCTGCAATCCAGCGAGGCGGACAACGCCCTGACCGCTGCACGCCGCACCTTCCGCCAACTGTTCCTGCCGGGAATGATCGCGATCCTCGCTGACGCGGTGGGCTTCATCACGCTGCTGATCATCGACATCGGCGTGATCCGTGAACTGGCCATCGGCGCCTCTATCGGCGTGGCGGTGATCGTGTTCACTAACCTGATCCTACTGCCGGTGGCGATTTCCTACGTCGGCATCAGCAAGCGCGCCATCGCCAAGAGCAAGAAAGACGCGAACCGCGAACACCCGTTCTGGCGCATGCTGTCGAAATTCGCCAGCCCGAAAGTCGCACCGGTCTCGATCTTCCTGGCCCTGATCGCCTTTGGGGGTGGTCTCTGGTACAGCCAGAACCTCAAGATCGGCGACCTCGACCAAGGCGCGCCGGAACTGCGCCCGGACTCGCGCTACAACAAAGACAACAACTTCATCATCAGCAACTACTCCACCAGTTCCGACGTGCTGGTGGTGATGGTCAAGACCAAGGCCGAAGGCTGCTCACGCTATGAAGCCATGGCGCCCATCGACCAGTTGATGTGGAAGATGCAGAACACCGAGGGCGTGCAGTCGGCGATCTCGCTGGTGACCGTGTCCAAGCAAATGATCAAGGGCATGAACGAGGGCAATCTGAAATGGGAAACCCTGTCGCGTAACCCGGATGTGCTGAACAACTCCATCGCCCGTGCCGATGGCTTGTACAACAACAACTGCTCCCTGGCGCCGGTGCTGGTGTTCCTCAACGACCACAAGGCCGAAACCCTCGATCGCGCGGTGCATGCCGTGCAGGATTTCGCCAAGGAGAACAACAAGGACGGCCTGGAGTTCATCCTCGCCGCCGGTAACGCCGGGATCGAGGCGGCCACCAACGAGGTGATCAAGGAGTCAGAACTGACCATCCTGATCCTGGTGTACCTGTGCGTGGCGACCATGTGCATGATCACCTTCCGCTCCTGGGCGGCAACCCTGTGCATCGTGTTGCCGCTGGTGCTGACCTCGGTGCTGGGCAACGCGTTGATGGCGTTCATGGGTATCGGCGTCAAGGTGGCAACCTTGCCGGTGGTGGCGCTGGGCGTGGGGATTGGCGTGGACTACGGCATCTACATCTACAGCCGCCTGGAAAGCTTCCTGCGCGCCGGCTTGCCGCTGCAAGAGGCGTATTACCAGACGCTCAAGTCCACCGGTAAAGCCGTGCTGTTCACCGGTTTGTGCCTGGCAATCGGTGTGTGCACCTGGATCTTCTCGGCGATCAAGTTCCAGGCCGACATGGGCCTGATGCTCACCTTCATGCTGCTGTGGAACATGTTCGGGGCGCTGTGGCTGTTGCCGGCGCTGGCGCGGTTCCTGATCAAGCCGGAGAAACTGGCGGGGCAGAAGGGCAATTCACTCTTCGCGCATTGATCGATTAGACCATTGCCGCAAGGCACCGCGGGGGAATTGACCTATCATGTGTCTTTTCCCCCGCAGTGACTTCACATCATGACCGATTCGCAACCCAACCTGAGCACCGCCCTGACCGACAGCGACATGCTGATCATCAACGGGCTGCACGCCTTCGACTTCACGTTCGACCAGCACTTGCTGATCGAAAGCATGGACGGCCGGGAACTCAAGCGTTGGAAGTTCAGTCCAGAACAACTGAACGCCGCCACCTTTGATGACAGCCTGCAAAGCTGGCTCTTGCGCAACGACGACGGTGAACATCGTCTGGTCTGCCTGAGCGCGATCAAGGGCGACAACAATAACGACGAGGATGAAGCGGATGACGATGCGTAAATTCTGGCCCCTGCTGATGGCGGGCAGTGTTGGTGCCATGTCGGTGCAAGCCGCGCCGGCCGACACCTATGAGCTGTTGGTCGGCAGCTACACCGCCGGCAGCAGCGAAGGCATCTATCGCCTGCAATTCGACAGCCGCACTGGCAAGTTCCAAGGCCAGCCTTTGTTGGCGGCCAAGGCGGCCAATCCGTCGTGGCTGACGATCTCCAAGGACCAGAAGCACCTGTTTGTGGTCAACGAGAACGGTCCAGGCCAGAAAGACCCGGTCGGGCGGGTGAGCAGCTACAGCATCGATCCGCAGAATCATCAGCTGACGTTGATCAACCAGGTGCAGAGCCTGGGCAATGAGCCGACCCATTCCAGCGTGGCTGCCGATGGACGCTACCTGTTCGTCGCCAACTATTCGGTGCTGGAAGATCCGGGCGGAAGCCTGGCGGCGCTGCCGGTGGATGCCACGGGCAAGCTGTCGGCGCCGGTGCAACTGAGCGGGCACCCGGCCAGTCGCGTCAACCCTGAGCGCCAGGCGTCCAACCACGTGCATTCGGTGGTGTCGTCGCCGGATGGCAAGTACGTGTTTGTGCAGGACCTGGGTGCGGACAAGGTGTTTGCCTACCACTACGACCCTAAGGCCAACCATGAGCTGCCGTTGACCCCGGCCAACCCGGCCTCGGTGCGATTGCCGCCTGGCAGCGGTCCGCGCCATCTGCTGTTCAGTGCGGATGGCAAGCATGCCTGGCTGACCACCGAGATGAGCGCGCAGGTGGCGGTGTTCGACTACAAGGACGGCCAACTGACCCAGACGCAGTTGGTGGACTTCGCCGCCGGGCAACCGGTGGCCGACAAGGCCGGTGCCGCGTTGCACGCCTCCAGCGATGGCAAATTCCTGTACCTGAGCAACCGTGGCACGGCCAATCAACTGCTGGTGTTCAGCATCGACCCGGCCACCGCGCACCTCAAGGAATTGCAACGCCGTTCCGTGGAAGGTGACCATCCGCGCGAGTTCAGCCTGGACCCGAGCGGCAAGTTTTTGCTGATCGCCAATCAGAAAAGCAATGAAATCGTGGTGGTCGAACGCGATCCCAAAACCGGCCTGTTGGGTAAAACCGTGCAGAAATTGCCGATCGATGCGCCCAGCGACCTCAAGTTCCTGGTGCGTCAATAAGCCACAGGCCCCGCCATGCGGGGCCTGAGCCTTTCTATTAATTCCATTAATAGCGGCTACTGTTTCAAAGCATTTCTAAGGCTTAGCCCTCGGGCGTAAGTTTGGTTCCAAGGCCTTCCCCGGCCACTCAACCAAACGAACACAAGGGTTACCGACATGAATCTGAATCTCTTCTCCATCATCGCCGCTTCCGCTGTTTCCGCCACTGTTGCCCTGCCAGCCGCGGCCAGCGTGGAAGTCTCCGGCAAAAAATCCAGCACCAGCGCCTACACCCAGAAATACCTGCAACAAAGCGCCAACTTCTACGCCGCACTGGATCACAAAACCCAGCAGTAAGCGCGTTGCGGGCGATGCAGGCGACGCGGGATTCAGGGTTTTGCCATCACCGCGATGAACAACGCTGAGTCCATAAAGCGCTCAAGCCAAGCCTGCAACCGCTTGTACGGAGTACCGGCAAACCACACTCGATCCACATGGGCATACTGACGCACAAACGGCGCCAGTGCAGCATCCGCCAGGGTCAGGTGGTTGGCCATCAGGTAATCCCGATCTGCCAATAACGCTTCCAGCTTTTGCAGGAACACTTCACCCCCGGCCCGATAATGCTCCATCGGCTGCTCCGGGTAGCGCTCGGCGTACTTGTATCGATTCAAGTGATACTTGAAGCCTTGGTCGTTCTCGGCAATCAACGCGAATATGGCCGGGTCGCCTTGCAGCAACCAGTTATCCGGGTCGTTCTGCGCCAAGGCCCACTGCATGATTTCCAGGCTTTCTTCAATCACCTGCCCGTCAACGTTCAGCACTGGCACCGTGCCCTTGGGCGACAGCGCCAGCATTTCTGCGGGCTTGGCCTTGAGGCTCACCTCGACGATGCGCACCGGTACGCCCGAGTAGCGCAGGGCCAGCCGCGCCCGCATCGCATAGGGGCAGCGCCGGAACGAATACAGCAGCGCCTCGCTCACTTGACCTCCAACGTGCTCAAGCCATTGCCCTGACGCTTGACCTGGATTTGCACCGGAATGCGTTCGTGCATCTCCTGTACGTGGGAGATCACCGCCACTTTACGGCCCTGGGCCTGCAAGCCATCCAGCGCGTCCATCGCCAATTGCAGGGATTCCGGGTCGAGGCTGCCGAACCCCTCATCGATAAACAGCGATTCGATTTTCAATGTGCTGGAGGCCATCGACGCCAGGCCCAGCGCCAGCGCCAGGGACACCAGGAAGGTTTCGCCGCCGGACAATGAATGCACCGAGCGCAGCTCGTCGCCCATTTCCGTGTCCATCACCAACAGGCCGAGCATGCTGCCGCCGCGTTTGAGGCGATAACGCCGTACCAGTTGGCGCAATTGCACGTTGGCGTGGTGCACCAGCAGGTCGAGGTTGTAGGCCTGGGCGATCTTGCGGAAAGTATCGCCGGTGGCCGAGCCGATAAGCGCGTTCAGGCGTGCCCAGCGTTGCCACTCGTCATAGGCCTTGGCGATCTGCTCGGCAAAGGCCTGGTTGGCGTCCTGGCGGCGCTGGTCTTCGGATTGGCGCGCGCGCAATTCGGCGCAGTGTTTCTCGCTCTCGGCCAGTTGTTGATTGAGCGTAGCCAAGGTGCTGTCCAGCTCCTCGGCTGCGAGGTTGCCATTGTGCAGGGCCTGGTGATCGGCGAGGCGCTGTTCGCGCTCTTGCAACAACACCTTGGCCTGTTCGACGGCTTTTTCGCTGTGCTGCAACTGTTGACGCAATTGGCTGACCTGAGCGTCATCGTAGGCCAGCAAGCGGGTGAGGCCAGCGTCGTCCAGTTCCGGATGCAAGGCGCGCCATTCGCTGATACGCGTGACGAGGGCCTGTTGTTCGGCCAGCAACGCCTGTTCACGCTCCTGCTGGGCCTTGAGGTCGGCGGCCAGTTGAATCAGGGCGTTGTGGATTTCTTGCAGGTGTTTGTTGGCGTCGGTTTCGCTTTGGCGTGACTGGGTCACGGCCTGATCCAACTGTTGCTGCCAGTGTTCGGCACTGGTGTGTTCACCGAGCAGCGTGCTGAGTTTTTCCTGTGCCGTCTGTTGCTGGACAGTCAGTTCGGTGACCTGCTGAATCAGCGCATCAAGCTGATGCTGACGATGTTGCTGGTGGGTCTGTGCCTTCTCGATCGCCTGTTGGCGTTCTTGTTGCTCGGCCAGCTCATCGCGTTGGTGACCCAGCTGTTCCAGGCGCTGACTGACTTGCTGGTCCAGCTGCATGAAGGTAGCAGCCGGCTCGGCGCGCAGACCATCCAGGATTTCTGCGGGCAACAGGCTGGCGAAGGCGCTCAGTTCCTGGTCGAGGCGTTCACGGTCGCTGGTCAGCTCGCGTTGCTGATCGACCAGCAATTGACGGGCCTGCTGGCTGGCTTCCTGGGCCGCGTGCAACTGCTGCTGCAAGCGCCCGGCGTTTTGTTGCAGGTTGAGCAGGGCGCTTTGGCGTTGTTCGTCCTGAGTGATGCTTTGGCTCAGTTGGCCCAATTGCTGCTCAAGCCAGGTGCTGCGTTTGGCGGCTTCCTGGTTGAGCAACGACGCGGCCAGCGGGTGCGCATCCAGGCTTGGCTGGAGTGCTTGTTGTTGCGTCGCCAGGTGTTCCTGCTGTTGCAGGTACTCCTTCTGTTGGGCGATCAAACCGCCCACTTCGCCGCGCAACTCGGTGAGTTTTTCCTTGAGGCTGTCCACGGCTCTCTGCGCGGTGGCTTCTTCGTTTTCGTCATGACGACCGAGGCTTTGCAGCAACGCTTCGGGCTGGTGGTACGGGTGTTCGTGGCTGCCGCACACCGGGCAGGGTTGGTCGTCCTGCAACTGCTCGCGCAACTCCTCGACGCTGGCGCTGCGGGCCAGGCGCTGGCGTTCCAGCAGTTGTTTGGTCACGTTCAGTGTCTGTTCGGCAACGGTCAGCTCGGCCTTGGTTTGCAGGCCGATCTGGTTCAGTTGTTCGCGTTGCTGTTGGGCATCGGTGAGCTTTTGCGTCAGGCTGGCGGCGTGTTGGTCCAGCTGTTGCTGGTTGTCCCACAGGCGCGTCAGGTCTTCGAAGGCGCGTTGCTGTTTGCGATTGTCTTGCAGCAGGCTGGCCAGCAATTGGATCTGCTCGGCCACGGCATGAGGTTCGGCACCGGCTTCCTGATACAGCAGGTCCAGGGCTTCGCGTTGCTGAGTGAACTGTTCGGCGGCGCTGGTCGCGCGCTGTTCCAATTGCGGCAGTTCGGCCTGGCCCTTATTCAGGCGATTGCCGATCAGCATCAGCTGTTGCAGACGGTCGCGGTAGGCGCTCCAGGCATCGCTCAGTGGCGCGAGGACGGCGCTGTGCTCAAGCTCGGTCGCCAGGCGTTGCAGGCGTTCAGCGACATGGCTCTGTTTTTCCAGCAGCCCGGTGAGTTGGGCCTGGCCTTCGGTGCAGGCGCTTTCGTGCTGCTGTTTTTCCTCGGTGCGCTTGGCCAGCTCTTTGGTCAAGTGGGCGAGGGTGCTTTGCTCTTCAAACGCCTGTCGCAGCAATGGCACTGCATCAGTTTGGTTTTTCAGGGCTTCAGCCAACGCAGTTTGTGCGCTGGCTTGTTGCTGCTGGGCCTGCTCCTGGCGGGTGTGCAGTTGGGCTTGTTGTTGGATATGCGACTGAATCTGCGCGGCCAACGGAGCAAGCACGTTGCTGACTTCTGCCTGACGCGCAAACTGATGACGTTGTGGCGCCAATTGGTCCAGGCGGCCCAGGTCTTCACGTTGCTGGCGCTGATTATCCCATTCGGCCTGTGCACGCTGCAGTTGTTCGGTGGCGGCGAGTTGGCGTTCCTGCCATTCGCGCAGCTCCTTGAGCCAGGTGTGCTGAAGTTCAAGTTGCTTGAGTTGGGCTTGCTGGGTCTTGAGTTGCTGTTGTGCAGCATCGAACTGCTGATCCAGCTCCACACGTGCCTCGGGCGCCAACGGCACCACACCGGTCGCCTGGTCCTGCAACTGCTTGTGCGCATCCCGGGCCTCTTTGGCCTTGTCGAATGCGCGCCGGCCGAGTTGGGTATACAGGGCCGTGTCGGTGAGCTTTTCCAGCAGTTCGCTGCGCTCGTTGTCGTTGGCCTTGAGGAAGGCGCTGAACTCACTTTGCGCGAGCAATACGGCGCGGGTGAACTGTTCGAAGTTCAGGCCCAGGGCCAGTTCCAGCTGGGTTTTGTATTCGGTTTTCTGGCTGGCCAGCAGTTGGTCGCTGTCCAGGTCGATCAGGCTCTGGCGGCTGTTCTGCAACTTGCCGCTGGCCTTGTCGCGTGCGCGATTGGCTTCCCAGCGCGCGCGATAGCGACGGCCACTCACGCCGACGAAATCCACTTCGGCGTAACCGCCACCGGTGCCACGCCGCAGCAGGGTGCGCGGGTCGCCGATGGAAATGTCGCTGTCGGCATCCGGCATCTTCGCCTGGCCGGTGTCGCCCAGGCGCGGCACGGCGCCAAACAACGCCAGGCACAAGGCATCGAGCAGGGTACTTTTACCGGCGCCGGTCGGCCCGGTAATCGCGAACAATCCGGCACTGGCCAGGGGCTCGGCGGTAAAGTCGATTTCAAACGGGCCAGCCAATGAAGCCAGGTTTTTCAAGCGGATAGCGAGGATCTTCATGGCTGTTCATCCTCCTGTTGCACTTCCTGGAGCAGCACGGCGAAGTCCTTCAAAGTCTGTTCATCCACTTCACTGCCATAACTGTCCTGCCAGGCGCGGCTGAACAGTTCCTGGGGCGTGAGCTGGTCGAGTTCGATCAGGCGGTCGTCGCCTTCATCTTCACGGCTGCCTTTACCTGCGTATTCAGCGGCGATGCGCACCAGGCGCACGGCCTTGCCTTGCAGGGCGCTTTCGATCTGCTGGCGCAGGTCGGGTTGCGGCTCGTCGAGGCGTACGCGTACTTCCAGCCAAGGGTGGCGCTGGGTTTCGGCCAGCAGGTCGACGTCGGGCAACTCGGCCAGGGCCTTGAGGATATCGGCCAGCGGCGCGGCGTCCAGGCGCTGCAGGTCGACCGAGCGCGGAATCAGCAGCGGCTCGACACTCACCAGGCATTGGCCCTGGAAAGTCACGTCGAGGATCTGGTGCTTGTAGCCGATTTCGGAAAACGACAGCGGAATCGGCGAGCCGCTGTAGCGAATGCGTTCCTCGCCATTGACCTTCTGCGGTTTGTGCAAATGGCCGAGGGCGACGTAAGCGACACTTCGATCAAACAGACTGGCCGGCAACGCCTCGGCATTGCCGATGATCAGGCTGCGCTCGGAGTCTTCCGACACCGAACCACCGGCCATGTGCGCATGGCTGATAGCAATCAGCGCCTGGCCTTTTTTGCGCTTGGCGTTAGCGGCGGCGATCAACCATTCATGCACCTGGCCGATACCGCGCAGGTAGTCGTCACCCAAGTGCGCACCGGTCACTTCTGCCGGGCGCAGGAACGGCAACGCGAGGCACCAGGCGGCGATCTTGCCTTTGGCGTCCGGCAGGGGGATCAGCAGGCGTTCGGCGTCGAGTTGGCCGTCATCCAGCCACAACACGCGGCCGAGCGCATGAGTGCGCAGGCGGCGCATCAACGGCGCGGGCAGTTCGATACGCGAGCCGGAGTCATGGTTGCCGGCGATCATCACAATCGTCAGCTTGGGGTTCTGTTCGTGGGCGCTGATGATGAAGTCATACAGACGCTCCTGGGCCTTGAGCGGTGGGTTGACCGTGTCGAAGATATCCCCGGCGATGAGCAGTACATCCGGCAGATGGGCTTTCAGTTGACCCAGCAGCCACTCGAGAAAACAGGCGTGTTCGAAGTCGCGTTCCTGGCCGTGGAGGTTTTGGCCCAGGTGCCAGTCGGAGGTGTGAAACAGACGCAAGGCGAACTCCGTTGAAGAGATGAAAAGGAGGGGAGTTTACCTGTGTGGGAGCTGGCTTGCCTGCGATGGTGGTGTGTCATTCGAAAAATCTGCTGGATGACCCACCGCTATTGCAGGCAAGCCAGCTCCCACAGGGGCTATGCGCTATGCAGGCAGTCCAGCGCTCGGTCGGCGAGTGTTTTGGCGCTGTTGATCAAGTGCTGATCACTGCTCATCCCTTGGATGGTGCCCGCTGCGGTCGCGGTCGTGGCTGCGCAGCGACGGAGCGACACTTTGCCAGTGGAGTAAGCAGGCGCAAGGGCGGTTGATGTTGTACAGTTACTCACTATGATTAACTTTGATTAAGATTGCTGCGTCGTGGCGCATACTTAAAGCCACCAGAGAACTCTACCAATCAGGAGTCGTCCCACATGGCCACCCCCTCTAAAACCAGGTCTGTCACCGCGCACGTGCCCGAGCAACTGGCCCAAAAGGTCGATTTGATGGCAGAGCGTCTGGAACGCTCCAGAAACTGGATCGTCAAGCAGGCGCTGTCTGCCTGGATTGAACAGGAAGAAGAGCGTAGTCGTCTGACCCGCGAGGCCTTGGCCGATGTTGACGCTGGCCGCGTGATTGACCACCAGGCAGTCCAGGCCTGGGCTGATAGCCTCAGCGGCGATGCGCCATTGCCGGTGCCGCGCTGATGGAGTTGAAGTGGACGGCCAAAGCGCTTTCCGACCTCGCCCGACTGTATGAGTTTCTAGCATTGGTCAATCAACCCGCCGCTGCACGAACGGTGCAGCAACTTACCGCTGCGCCCATGACGCTGCTCGCTAACCCTCGTATCGGCGAACGCCTGGAAGAGTTCGAGCCCAGGGATGTGCGCAGGATTCAGATCGGTCATTACGAAATGCGTTACGAGATAGTGGATTCCACTGTCTATCTATTGCGCCTGTGGCATACCCGAGAGGATCGGTAGCTTATCGATCAAACGCTAGATCCCCTGTGGGAGCAGGCAAGCCAGCTCCCACAGGGTTTTGTGGTGTTGGTTGGATCCGCGTTACTTGGGATAGAGCGGCGGCAAGCTGGTGGTATCCGTCGCCGGGTCCACCTCGCGCTCAGCCACCGGAATGGCCTTCACCGCACGCCATAGATCTTCACCCAGCCAGAAATGCCCACTCTCGCTGTACAGCGCGCCGTTCAACCCATCCAGTGCATCCGACAGCGGCACAAACCGCGCCGCCATATCCGCGAGTGTTTCCGGTTGCTGCCGCGCCCAGGCGTCGAGCGCCTGGCGGGTGGCATGCGGGTCGTTGGCCTGGGTGGCGCGTTTGAGGTCGTCGAGCAAGGTGCGTGGGCTCGGGCCGGTTTGCGCGGCGCGTAGCACGGCCGGTTGTCGACGTGCACGCCACCACAGGCCAAAACCCAGCAGGGTCGTGCAGGCAAGGACCAACGTGCTCAGTTGCCACAGCCACAGGCGTTCATCGTCCGGCGCGGTGATGACTGTGGGGGTGGCGGGCGTGTCCACTGCCAGGCTCGGGTTGATCGCAACTTGCACGGTGCGCGCCGGCAGGCTGGTGCGCTCCAAGTGATCTTCATGGGTGTTCCACCACACCACTTCCACGGCGGGCAGTTCCAGGCTGCCGGCGCGGGTGGGCACCAGGGCTTCGCGGTCTTCGCGGCTGCCGATCAGGCCACGGTCGTTGGTCTGGTTGCCGAGTAACGGTTGGTCCGGGTAGCGGCGCAGGCCGTTGATCTCGGTGCTGGGCAGCGCCGGCAGTTGCGCGCTGGACAGGCCCTCGGCCTTGACCGTGAGGCTGCGGGTCAGGGAGTCGCCGACCTGCACATGCTCAGGCTCTGGGTTCCAGTGTTCGCTGAGGGTCAGGCTGCGTGCCGGCAGCCATGGCGTATCGGCGGGGTACAGCGCGGGCTTGGGTTTGACCACCAGCGGCAACTGCGCAGAACTGACGTGGATCAGCTTGCCGGGCTTGGTGCCTTGCAGGGTGTTTTCCTGGGGCGGGCGCGACTCCACCAGCGTCGCGCTGAAGGTCTGCGCCGGGATCGCCAGGGTGCCGCTGTGCTGCGGATAGATCGCGTAGCGGGTTTCGATCACCCCGTGGCGGATGCTGTTGATGACCTTTTCGTAGGTACGCGACTCACCCAGCTGCTCCACGCGCGCATCGGCAATTTGCAAGGGTGTGAGACTGCTGTCGTCATACAGCGACACTGAGTGGTAGACGCGCACGGTCAACAGCGCCTGGGCCTGGACGTAGACGCTGGTCTGGTCGAGGTTGGCCTCGACAAACACCGGCGCGAGCTCGGCGGCGGTGTTCTGGCTGGCGGTTTCTACCACTTGCAGGCTGATCGGCTGGGTCTTGTATTCGCCCACTTGCAGGGGCGGGATGACCACTGTGCCGTTTTCCTTGGGCAACAGGGTGATGATCCAGCGTGTGGTGGCGTGGTTATCGCCGCCCAGGGTGGTGAGTTGGTTGATCTGGCGCGTGCCGCTGACTTCGAACTGCGCATCCAGCGGCGACAGGTCGGGCTTGCCGAACTGCGTGACGTCGCTGGATTCCACCGTCAGTTCCACCGTTTCCCCGGAGTTGACGCGGCTGCGGTCGACGCTGGCGGACAGGGTCGCCGCCTGGGCGTGGCCTGCCGAGAGGGCGAGCAGGAGCAGTAGGGTGGTGCGGCGGCTCATCGAGTCTTGTCCTGATGTTGTTGCTGTTCGTACCAGAATTTGCGGCGCAGCAGTTCGCCGGGGTTGTCCGGGATTTCCTGCAGCCATTGCTCCAGGGCCTGGCGGTGTTCACCGTCGAGACTGGCGTCATTAGGGCGTAGCGGCGGGGTGGTGGTCTGTTCGTCACCCAGTTCGCTGCCCGGCACTTCGTTACCCGTGGTTTGCGGTGTGTTGCCGGGCTGGGTGTCGTCAGTGCCGGCTCCCTGGCCTTGGGACGGCGGCTCGCCCCCCGTAGCGTTTTGCCCACTGGCGCCCGGTTGCGCAGTTTGGCCGGGTTGGGTGGTTTCGTCATCCTCGTTCTTTGCAGGCTCGGTGGGCTCCGGTTCGGCCTGTTCCTGCATCAGGGCTTCCACCAACGCCTTGTTTTTCAGCGCCGGTTGCAGGTCGGGTTGCGCTTCCAGGGCCTGTTCGTAGGCGTCGATGGCGGCTTCCAACTCACCGGACTTGGCCAGGGCGTTACCTCGATTGTAGTGGGAGTAGGCGTCATTGCCTTCGGCAAACAGCTTGATCGCCTCGGCATAGTTGCCGGCCTCGTAAAGCGCCACGCCTTTCCACTGCGGGTCCTGGAAGTGTTCGGCGGCTTCGGCGGGGCGTTTTTTCTTCAGCAGGTATTGGCCTTGCTGGTCGGGGCGCAACCACAAGTCCTGCAAGCCGAATGCGTAGCTGGGCTGCGGCGCGCTCAACAGCAGCAGCGGAAGGCAGAACAACCAGCCACGCCGCCCGGCGCAGGCAGCGAGTAGCAACAAGGGCAGGAGCAGCCAGTAACCCTGGTCGGCCCAGGTGTCGAGGTGCAGCAGTTGGCCGTCGTTGCGCAGGGTTTGTGGCGGGTCGAGCACGCCGAGTTGACGCAGGTCCTTGTCGTCCAGGCGCGCAGCGCGGTAGCGGCCGCCCATTTCACTGGCGAAGGCCTTGAGTGTCGGGCTATCGAGGCGTGGGACGAGGATCGCGCCTTGTTCGTCCTTGAGGAATTCGCCGCTCTCCTGGGTCACAGGGGTGCCTTCACGGCTGCCGATGCCCAGAATCGACAGGGTGGGCGCCTGGGCGCTTTGCAGCAACAGGCGAATGCCCTGGCGTTCCTGTTTGGACAGCGAGGAGCCAATCAGCAGCAGGCGACCCTGGCCGAGGCCACCTTGCTTGAGCAGGCCGAGGGCTTTCTCGACGGCCAGGTCGGCGCGATGGCCCGGCTCAGGCATGATCGACGGGCGCAGGGCTTCCAGCAGGTTGCGGCTGGTAGCCAGGTCATCCGACAGCGGTACCAGGGTGTGTGCGCTGCCGGCATACACGACGATGGCGGTTTGCGCATCGGTACGCGCCTGCAACAAGTCGTACAGCTTGCGGCGTGCCTGCTCCAGGCGGTTGGGCGGGCTGTCGGTGGCAAGCATTTCCGGGGTCAGTTCCAGCAACACCACCAGCGGGTCGGAAGGCTTCTGGCTGGACTGCTCCACACGCTGCCAGCTCGGGCCGAGCAATGCCAGCACGGCCAGCAGCCAGGCAATACCCAGCACTATCCACGGTGATTTGCTTTCACGGCCGTTGCCACCACTGAGCAGCACGGCGTGGAAGGCCGGCGGCAGGATCATCTGCCAGCGCCCAGCGCGTTTTTGCCGGTGCCACAGGTGCCACAGCAGCCAGCCAAGCAACGGCAGCAGCAACAACCACCAAGGACGAAACCAGTGCGGCCACAGGTCGATCATCGACGCCTCCGCAAACGCAGACGCTTGAGGCGCTGACGCCACTCAGGGTGTTGTTGCAGGAATATCCCCTTGCTTGATAGTTTGTTGAACAGCCGTTGCAGCGCGTTGTTCGGCCAGCGTTCTTGAATCACCAGCAACATGCTCAGCACCAAGGCCAGGGCCAGTGGCGCGCTGTACAGCGCCAGGGCCGGGCGTGCTTGGGTGGGTTGCTGTTCGACCGGCTCCAGTTGGTCAAGCGTCTCTTTGATCGCTTGCAGCTCTTCACCATCGCGAGCGCGGAAGTACTGACCGCCGGTGGCTTCGGCGATGGCCTTGAGTGCAGGTTCGTCCAAGTCGAGGCTCGGGTTGACGCCCAGAATACCCAGGGAGCCGGTTTGCTCCGGGTCGGCACCGATGCCGATTGGATAGATTTTTACGCCTTCTTCAGCCGCCAGGCGCGCGGCGGTCAGCGGGTCGATTTGCCCGGCGTTGTTGGCGCCGTCAGTGACCAGGATCAGCACGCGGCTCTGCGCCGGGCGCTGGCGCAGGCGCTTGAGGGCCAAGCCGATGGCGTCGCCAATCGCGGTGTTCTTGCCGGCAATGCCGATGCGCGCTTCGTCCAGCCAGGTGCGCACGGTGCGGCGGTCAAAAGTCAACGGGGCTTGCAGATATGCCTGGCTGCCGAACAGGATCAGGCCGACGCGATCACCTTCGCGCCCCTCAAGGAAATCGCCGAGCAGGTGCTTGACCAGGCTCAAGCGACTCACGTCCTCGTCCTGCCAATTCATATCCGGGAAATCCATGGACCCCGAAACGTCCACTGCCACCAACAGGTCACGGCCACTGGCGGCGATTGGCAGCGGTTCGCCGAGCCATTCCGGGCGCGCGGCAGCGGTGAGCAGTAGCAACCACAGCACCACGAACGGTGCTTGCTGGCGCCAGCCGGGCAGGTTGACGCGGGCGCGGCGACGGGCCAGTCCTTCGAGGTCGCTGAGGTAGCTGACTTTCAACGCGGGCTCGCCACTGTCGGCGGCCGGCAGCACGAGGCGCATCAACCACGGCAAGGGCAACAGGGCAAAGATCCACGGCCAGGCGAACTCAAACATGTTTGCGAATCCAGGTGTCGACGGCTTGGGTCAGGCCGGCGATGGCCTTGTCGTCGAGTTTGCATTCGGGTTTATAGGCACCTTCTACCAATACCATCCAGCGCGTGAGGCCGGCAGCGGGGCAGCGGTTGTCGAGGAATGCCAGCCATTTGCGGCCGTTGAGGGTGTGGCTCTGGCTGTAGGGGTAGTCGTTGCGGCACAAGCGCTTGAGCAGGCCATTGAGCTGTTGCAACCAGGCACCGGCGGGCGCGCCATCGTAAGGCTTGGGCATTAACGCAAGCTCTGCCAGGGCGGCGATGCGCAGCGGGTCCAGCGGTTGTTCGGCACGGGCGATGGGGCGGCGGGTCGGCAGAAAGCGGCGCAGTGACCACAGGCCCCAGCCGAGCAGCGGAATCACCAGCAGCAACAGCCACCAACCCGGCGCGGGCGGCCAGAAGCCGATGGCGGGTGGGGCGATCAGCGGTTGCAGTTGGTCGAGGCTGCTCATTGTTTTTTAACCGGGCGTTGCGGGTTGAGGTATTCGCGCAGTTGCTCGACCATTTCGCTCTGGGTGCTCAGGGGCATCAACAGCACGCGCAGTTTCTGCGCGAGCAGCTCCCAGCGCGCAATGCGCGCTTCGGCCTGGGCCTTGTAGGCCTGGCGCAGGTCGAAATTCAGTGTGTCCAGTTCCAGCTGGGCGCCGCGCTCGGCAAAACGCAGCAGCCCGGCGGCAGGCAGGGCGTGATCGAGTGGATCGGAAATCGGTAGCAGCAACAAATCGCAATGTCTCGACAGCAAGCTCAGCTGTTGCTCGGCGCCTTCGGTCAGCGCACGTTCGTCGCAGATCACAATCACCAGGCTGCCAGGGCGCAACACCTCGCGGCCACGGCGCAGGGCCATGCCGAGGGCGTCGGCTTCGGGGCGGCTCTCGGTGCTCAGGCTCTGGTTGACGCGCACCAGGCGGTTGAGCAGTTGCAGCAGGCTTTGCTTGCTGCGGCGCGGCTTGATTTCATAATGCTCGTTGTCGCCAAACACTAGCCCGCCCACACGGTCGTTATGCCCCAGCGCGGCCCAACCGATCAGGCTGGCGGCCTGGGCGGCCAGCACCGACTTGAACATCTGCCCCGAGCCGAAAAACAGCCGGCAGCTTTGCTCCACCATGATGAAGATCGGACGCTCGCGTTCTTCATGGAACAGCTTGGTGTGCGGCTCCTGAGTGCGTGCGGTGACGCGCCAGTCGATGGTGCGCACATCGTCGCCGGCCTGGTACACGCGCACCTGGTCGAAGTCCACGCCACGCCCGCGCAGCTTGGAGTGGTGCAGGCCGATCAATGGGCTGCGCTGGCTCGGCGTGGAAAACAGCTGCACTTCGCGCACGCGATGGCGCATCTCGATCAATTCGCTGAGCGTGGCGCGGATCCCATCACCGGCGTTCATGGGTTTCAAGCGACGGCAACGACGTCGAGAATGCGCTGCACCACACGGTCCTGGTCAATGCCAGCGGCTTCGGCCTCGAACGACAGGATGATGCGATGGCGCAGCACGTCGAACAGTACCGCCTGGATATCTTCCGGGCTGACGAAGTCGCGACCGGCCAGCCAGGCATGGGCGCGGGCACAGCGGTCAAGGGCGATGGAGCCGCGTGGGCTGGCGCCGTAGGCGATCCACTCGGCCATTTCCGGATCGAACTTGGCCGGGGTGCGCGTGGCCATCACCAGTTGCACCAGGTATTCCTCCACGGCGTCGGCCATGTACAGGCCGAGGATTTCCTTGCGCGCGGCGAAGATCGCCTGCTGGCTGACACGCCGCTCTGGCTTGGTTTCGCCGTTGAGCGCTTCGCCACGGGCTTGTTGCAGGATGCGTCGCTCGACGGCGGCGTCCGGGAAGCCGATTTTCACATGCATCAGGAAACGGTCGAGCTGGGCTTCGGGCAGCGGGTAGGTGCCTTCCTGCTCGATCGGGTTTTGCGTGGCCATCACCAGGAACAGCGGCGACAGGTCGTAAGTGCTGCGCCCGACGCTGACCTGGCGCTCGGCCATGGCCTCCAGCAAGGCTGACTGCACCTTGGCCGGGGCGCGGTTGATTTCGTCCGCCAACACCAGGTTGTGGAAGATCGGCCCTTGCTGGAACACGAAACTGCCGGTTTCCGGGCGATAGATCTCGGTGCCGGTGATGTCGGCGGGCAGCAGGTCGGGGGTGAACTGGATGCGATGGAACTGCGCTTCGATGCCTTCGGCCAACTCTTTGATGGCCTTGGTCTTGGCCAGGCCTGGCGCACCTTCCACCAGCATATGGCCGTCGGCGAGCAAGGCGATCAGCAAGCGATCGATGAGTTTTTCCTGGCCGAGAATCTGCGTAGAAAGAAAGGTTCGCAGCGCAAGCAGCGCTTCACGATGTTCCATCGATGACGGTTCCTGAAGAGATGAGTCGGGGCATCGTGAAAAATGCCAAGGCCTGGGGCGTCTACTTTAATGCATCGAGGGGGGCGGCGACTAACGGAGTAACGGGTATTTTTGGCAATACTTGTAGGATTTTTGTGTGTAACGCACAAACAGAGGCACGCGTACTTTCTGTTGCGAACACCGTTACTGTGGGAGCTGGCTTGCCTGCGATGGCATCGCCCTGGTCTGACTGATAGACCGAGTCGCCCGCATCGCAGGCAAGCCAGCTCCCACATTTTATCGTTGGTGCGGTTTAAATCCGGGTGAAGGTGCCGGTACCGTTGAGAATGTTCTGCAAGGTCTCTTCAACCTCGTCCAGGTCGGAGGCGGCCGTGGCGTGGGTGATCTCCAACTGGTCCTTGCCGCCCAGGGCATCGGCATCACCTGCGGCCAGTTCAACCAGCAGGGTCGTGGCGCCCAGGGTGACTTTCAGCCCGTCGAGGGTCGACGGTTCGTAATCCCAGGTCAGTTCCACTTCGTCCTCATCCGGGTAGCGGGTCAGCATGAACATCTCGCCGTTCTTGCCGTGGCAGCAGAGCATCGCCATGTTGTCTTCTTCGTCATCGCACGGGGTGACCATCAGGGCGTCGGTTTTCAGCTGCAGCATGGGGAATCCTGTCTGGGGTAGGGCGTAATGCGGGCAATTGTGCCATTGCGGCGAATTTTGTGCTGCATCCTGTGTCAGACCCAGTGCATGACCTGACGGGCACTATCAGTCATTTCTGGTACTCGCGGGCGTTGAAATAGCCGGTTTCTTTGCCGGATATTGCGGGTTGCCCAAGTAGCAACCCAGTGCCTGCTTACCGATGACCGAATATGTCGCAGCGTCGCAAGCAGCGGGCTTCCCACACTCGTTAAGCTGCGCAACGGATGTGCCCTGTGCCGGGAACCTGACCTGCCCGTCGTACCGTCGCCTGGCAAGGCGTATGTCCAATGGAAGTTGTATGTGACCTGACTGTCTTGTCCAGCTTCACTCACCTGTCACCCTGATTCGCTAGTGTGCTTATATCAGTACCAGCGAACAGCGCTGACGGTCTCCCCGCAAGGGGATAACACGCGACGCTTCCATCAATAACAAGCCCAAGCGGAGTACCACAGATGGCGTTCTTCACCGCAGCCAGCAAGGCCGACTTCCAGCATCAACTGCAAGCGGCACTGGCGCAGCACATCAGTGAACAGGCACTGCCACAAGTGGCGCTGTTCGCTGAACAATTTTTCGGCATCATTTCCCTGGACGAACTGACCCAGCGTCGCCTTTCCGACCTGGCCGGTTGCACTCTTTCTGCGTGGCGCCTGCTTGAGCGCTTTGACCATACCCAACCGCAAGTGCGGGTCTACAACCCCGATTACGAACGTCATGGCTGGCAGTCGACCCATACTGCGGTCGAAGTGCTGCACCATGACCTGCCATTCCTGGTGGACTCGGTCCGTACCGAGCTGAACCGCCGCGGCTACAGCATCCACACCTTGCAGACCACCGTGCTCAGCGTACGCCGTGGCGCCAAGGGCGAGCTGGTGGAAATCCTGCCAAAAGGCACCCAGGGCGAAGGCATCCTGCAAGAATCGCTGATGTACCTGGAAATCGACCGCTGCGCCAACGCCGCCGAACTGAACGTGCTGAGCAAAGAGCTGGAGCAGGTGCTGGGCGAAGTACGCGTGGCCGTGGCTGATTTCGAACCGATGAAAGCCAAGGTCCAGGACCTGCTGGCCGGTATCGACGCGAGCCAGTTCAGCATCGACGGCGAAGAGAAGGCCGAGATCAAGAACTTCCTGGAATGGCTGGTGGGCAACCACTTCACCTTCCTCGGCTATGAAGAATTCGTGGTACGTGACGAGGCGGATGGCGGTCATATCGAATATGACGCCGATTCGTTCCTCGGCCTGACCAAACTGTTGCGCGCCGGCCTCACCGCCGACGACCTGCGCATCGAAGACTATGCCGTGGCCTACCTGCGTGAGCCGACCGTGCTGTCGTTTGCCAAGGCGGCGCACCCGAGCCGCGTACACCGCCCGGCGTATCCGGACTACGTGTCGATCCGTGAGATCAGCGCCGACGGCACAGTGATCAAGGAACACCGCTTCATGGGCCTGTACACCTCGTCGGTGTATGGCGAAAGCGTGCGGGTGATTCCGTATATCCGTCGCAAGGTCGCGGAAATCGAACGCCGCTCCGGCTTCCAGCCCAAGGCTCACCTGGGCAAGGAACTGGCGCAGGTGGTTGAAGTGCTGCCACGCGACGATTTGTTCCAGACCCCGGTCGACGAACTGTTCAGCACCGTGATGTCGATCGTACAGATCCAGGAACGCAACAAGATCCGCGTATTCCTGCGCAAAGACCCTTACGGTCGTTTCTGCTACTGCCTGGCCTATGTGCCACGCGACATCTATTCCACCGAAGTGCGCCAGAAGATCCAGCAAGTGCTGATGGATCGCCTGAAGGCGTCGGACTGCGAGTTCTGGACTTTCTTCTCCGAGTCCGTGCTGGCCCGTGTACAGCTTATCCTGCGGGTTGACCCGAAGAACCGCCTGGACATCGACCCGCTGCAACTGGAAAAAGAAGTGGTACAGGCTTGCCGCAGCTGGCAGGACGATTATTCCAGCCTGGTGGTGGAAAGCTTCGGCGAGGCCCATGGCACCAACGTGCTGGCGGACTTCCCGAAAGGCTTCCCGGCCGGTTACCGCGAGCGTTTCGCTGCGCATTCGGCCGTGGTCGACATGCAGCACCTGCTCAGCCTGACCGAAGCCAACCCGTTGGTAATGAGCTTCTACCAGCCGCTGGGCCAGGTTTCCGGCCAGCGCGAGCTGCATTGCAAGCTCTACCACGCCGACACCCCGCTGGCGCTGTCCGACGTGTTGCCGATCCTGGAAAACCTCGGCCTGCGTGTGCTGGGTGAATTCCCGTACCGTCTGCGCCATGCCAATGGCCGTGAGTTCTGGATCCATGACTTCGCGTTCATTGCCGCCGAAGGCGTGAACCTGGACATCCAGCAGCTCAACGACACCCTGCAGGACGCGTTTGTGCACATCGTGCATGGCGACGCCGAAAACGATGCGTTCAACCGCCTGGTACTGACCGCCGGCCTGCCATGGCGCGACGTGGCGCTGCTGCGTGCCTACGCCCGTTACCTGAAGCAGATCCGCCTGGGCTTCGACCTGGGTTACATCGCCAGCACCCTGAACAACCACACCGACATCGCCCGCGAATTGACCCGGTTGTTCAAGACCCGCTTCTACCTGGCGCGCAAGCTCACCGCCGAAGACCTGGAAGACAAGCAGCAACGCCTGGAGCAAGCGATCCTCACCGCCCTGGACGACGTCCAGGTGCTCAACGAAGACCGCATCCTGCGTCGCTACCTGGACCTGATCAAGGCCACCCTGCGCACCAACTTCTACCAGACCGACGCCAACGGCCAGAACAAGTCGTACTTCAGCTTCAAGTTCAACCCGCACGCGATCCCTGAATTGCCTAAGCCAGTGCCGAAGTTTGAAATCTTCGTGTACTCGCCACGGGTTGAGGGTGTGCACCTGCGCTTCGGCAACGTCGCGCGCGGCGGCCTGCGCTGGTCCGACCGTGAAGAAGACTTCCGTACCGAAGTGCTTGGCCTGGTAAAAGCCCAGCAAGTGAAAAACTCGGTCATCGTGCCCGTGGGTGCGAAGGGCGGCTTCCTGCCGCGTCGCCTGCCATTGGGCGGCAGCCGGGACGAGATCGCGGCCGAGGGCATCGCCTGCTACCGCATCTTCATTTCCGGCCTGCTGGATATCACCGACAACCTGAAAGACGGCGCCCTGGTGCCGCCGGCCAACGTCGTGCGCCATGACGACGATGACCCGTACCTGGTCGTCGCAGCGGACAAGGGCACTGCGACCTTCTCCGACATCGCCAACGGCATCGCCATCGACTACGGCTTCTGGCTGGGCGATGCGTTCGCGTCCGGTGGTTCCGCCGGTTACGACCACAAGAAGATGGGCATCACCGCCAAGGGCGCGTGGGTCGGTGTGCAGCGTCACTTCCGTGAGCGCGGTATCAACGTGCAGGAAGACAGCATCACCGTGGTGGGCGTCGGCGACATGGCCGGTGACGTGTTCGGTAACGGCCTGTTGATGTCCGACAAGCTGCAACTGGTCGCAGCGTTCAACCACCTGCATATCTTTATCGATCCAAACCCGAACCCGGCCACCAGCTTCGTCGAGCGCCAGCGCATGTTCGAGCTGCCACGTTCGGCCTGGACCGACTACGACACCAGCATCATGTCCGAAGGCGGCGGTATCTTCTCGCGCAGCGCGAAGAGCATTGCCATCTCGCCACAGATGAAAGAGCGCTTCGACATCTCGGCCGACAAACTGACCCCGACCGAACTGCTGAACGCCTTGCTCAAGGCGCCGGTGGACCTGTTGTGGAATGGCGGCATCGGTACCTACGTCAAGGCCAGCACCGAAAGCCATGCCGACGTGGGCGACAAGGCCAACGACGCGCTGCGCGTCAATGGCAACGAGCTGCGCTGCAAGGTGGTAGGCGAGGGCGGCAACCTCGGCATGACCCAGCTGGGTCGTGTGGAATTCGGCCTCAATGGCGGCGGTTCCAACACCGACTTCATCGACAACGCCGGTGGTGTGGACTGCTCCGACCATGAAGTGAACATCAAGATCCTGCTCAACGAAGTGGTGCAGGCCGGTGACATGACCGACAAGCAACGCAACCAGTTGCTGGCGAGCATGACCGACGAAGTCGGCAACCTGGTGTTGGGCAACAACTACAAGCAGACCCAGGCCCTGTCCCTGGCTGCGCGCCGTGCCTACGAGCGTGCCGCCGAGTACAAGCGCCTGATGAGCGACCTGGAAGGCCGTGGCAAGCTGGACCGCGCCATCGAGTACCTGCCGACCGAGGAGCAGCTCACCGAGCGCGCCGCGAATGGCAAGGGCCTGACCCGTCCGGAGCTGTCGGTGCTGATCTCCTACAGCAAGATCGACCTCAAGGAAGCGCTGCTCAAGTCCCTGGTGCCGGATGATGACTACCTGACCCGTGACATGGAGACCGCGTTCCCACCGAGCCTGGTCGCCAAGTTCTCCGAGGCCATGCGTCGCCACCGCCTGAAGCGTGAGATCGTCAGCACCCAGATCGCCAACGACCTGGTCAACCACATGGGCATCACCTTCGTTCAACGACTCAAGGAGTCAACGGGCATGAGTCCGGCGAACGTTGCTGGCGCTTATGTGATCGTGCGTGACATCTTCCACCTCCCGCACTGGTTCCGTCAGATTGAAGCCCTGGACCACCAGGTTTCCGCTGACGTGCAACTGGAGTTGATGGACGAACTGATGCGCCTGGGCCGCCGCGCGACGCGCTGGTTCTTGCGCAGCCGTCGCAACGAGCAGGACGCTGGGCGTGACACCGCGCACTTCGGTCCGCACCTGGCGGCGTTGGGCCTCAAGCTCGACGAACTGCTGGAAGGCCCGACCCGCGAAGGCTGGCAGAACCGTTACGGCAAGTACACCGAAGCCGGTGTGCCGGAGTTGTTGGCACGCATGGTTGCAGGCACTACTCACCTGTACACCTTGCTGCCGATCATCGAAGCCGCCGACGTGACCGGGCATGACGCCGCTGAAGTAGCCAAGGCCTACTTCGCCGTCGGCAGCGCCCTGGACCTGCCGTGGTACCTGCAGCAGATCAGCGATCTGCCGGTGGCCAACAACTGGCAGGCCCAGGCCCGTGAAGCCTTCCGCGATGACGTGGACTGGCAGCAACGCGCGATCACCATCTCCGTGCTGCAAATGGCCGACGCGCCACAAGACATGGAAGCCCGCGTGGCCCTGTGGCTTGAGCAGCACAAGGACATGGCAGAGCGTTGGGTGGCGATGATGGTGGAAATCCGTGCCGCTGTGGGTACGGACTACGCCATGTACGCGGTGGCCAACCGTGAGTTGCTGGACCTGGCGTTGAGCGGTCAGTCGGTGCTGCAACCGGCGTGATTCAGCTGTAAGACAAAAAGCCCCGTATCCTGAGATACGGGGCTTTTTTTTCGGTTAAAAACTGGCATTGGCCAGGCACGGCTGGATGACTCTTTTCAAGCCGTTGTTGTTTGTAGGCAACAAGAACGTTGCGGTCAGCGGTTTGCCACCCTCTTTGGCGGGCGCTATTGAGAGTTTTAGTGTCTGGCCGCGTGAGGCATCGCTGGCCCAATAGGCTAATTCGTCGTGCGGAACAGTAGCACTGAGCGCAAATATCGTACCGATCTGGAATGCACCGCCGTAAGTCCAGACGCCGTTTACCGAGTGATCGATGGCCGTGCGTGTTGCAGTAGTGATGCGCAATGGCCCATTTGCGCTGGCGTCTGGTCCTTCGAATGGCGCGATGTCAAAGCCCAGTGATTCCGGTGTGATTTGCAGTGCAATGCTGGCGGTCGGGCTCTTTGGGAAACAGCTGATCTCAAGGCTGGCCTTGACGTGGTAGTCGCCGTAAGCGCTGCCACCGAAGGTGCGGGCGGTCAGCATCGGGCTATCCGCGTAGGGTTGTTCAACCAACCACACGGGGGTTGCCGGGGTGATGATGTCAGTCCCGGCAGTTAACGCGTCGCCGGCCCGTAGATTGGCACTGAACTGCGTAATGACCAGGCCAGTGACCAGTGCGAAAGTGAGGGGGTGCATAGTGCTATTCATCCGTGTCCAAGGCTTTAGGAATGAACGCAGTTTTGCAGTTCTATAACCGTCCGTGCTGTCGGTGATTTCGTAAATCAGCGTTGTAATTGTAGTCAGTCAGGGTGGGCCATCTGGTCCTAGTGGCTGAGCAATTTGGCTTCCAGGTGATCCAGATGTTGGGTCATCAGGTTTATTGCGCTGTTCACATCGCGTTGTTCTACGGCATCCACAATCGCTTCATGCTCTTGCCACGCGCAATAGGTGCACGCCTTCGCTTCGTACTGGGCAATGATCAAGGAGGTCAACGGCACCAGGCTGTTGAGAAATTGCGCCAAGGGCGCGTTACGCGCCATCGCTGCGAGTTGCAGGTGGAATTCTCCGGAGAGGCGAATGGCTGGCCCGCGTTGGTCCCGTTCAATATGCTCGCGTTCCTGAGCAATCAGTTCGCGTAGATGCCGGATTTGCGTCGACGTGGCCTGCGCACAGGCCAATTGCACCACGGTGATCTCCGTCAGCCGCCGCGCTTCCAGGATTTCCCGGGCTTGCTGCGCATCCGGCGCAGCCACCTGGGCGCGCTGGTTGGGACGCAGAATGATCACTTGCTGATGGGACAGCTTTGCCAATACGCGGCGAATCACGCTGCGGCTCACCCCGAAGATCTCGCCCAGGCCTTCTTCGGTAAAGCGGCTGGCCGGGGCGATACGCTGTTCAAGAATGGCGTCGAACAGGCGCGGGTAGATGTCATCGACCGAAGGCTTTTTACCGGCGACCAGGCGCAGGGTCGGGAGGATAGGTTCGTAGTGCAAGGCGTGGGCGGTCATGGCCTGTCTCCAAAAAATCAGCTACCCAGATGGTCGTCCGGGATGTTCAAGCGAATGCCCATGCGCAAGCCTTCCTGAAGGATGTGCCGACGCATCTCGGCGCTGGCCAGGGCGCTGTTCTTGTTGCGGATGGCGCGCACCACGGCTTCGTTTTCCTGCAGGCGCTCTGCCAGGTGTTCTGGCGAGTTGCGCAGTACCTGGGCGCTTTGCTTGAGGGCGTTGCTGGTCTGTTGCACCACGTTCTGGAAGATCGGGTTGGAGGTGAGGGCGAACAGTTCTTCGTGAAAAGCTATGTAGGCATTCATTCCGGCCTCTGCGTCACCCGCGTCGAGGGCTTCGCGCATGTCCATCAGGGTCAGGCGCAGTTGGCCGACTTCCTTGCTGCTGATGGACTGGGCCACCAGGCCGACGATGAAGGGTTCGAGGGTGTAGCGCAGTTGCAGGATGTCTTCCAGGCTGGCGTCGGCCACGGCGTCGCTGGATTGCGGCTCGCTGACGCTGGTTTCCAGCACCACCACGCCTTTGCCGGGCATGGAGCGCACCAGCCCGAGGGTTTCCAGTACGATCACCGCTTCACGCAGGCTGGGGCGGCTGATGCCCATCTGTTCGGCCAGTTCGCGCTGACCGGGGAGCATTTCGCCACGGCGCCACTGACCCCGCGCCAGGGCGGCGCGGAGTTTTTCTACCACTGAATTGACGACGGTTGAGGTGCTGATCACGTCTACCTCTCCTTTATGTTGCGACTACATTAGCGAGCATGGCGACTTTTAACTGTGGGAGCGGACTTGCTCGCGAATGCGGTCATTCGGTCAATCCATCTGTGACTGACCCAGCGCTTTCGCGAGCAAGCCCGCTCCCACATTTGAACGGTGTCGCTCATGAAATCGGTCAGAACTCTTGGTGCGCGGGCAGTACCGGTTTCTTGGCCTGGAAGGCATACCCTTGCTGGCCGTCGAGCACCTTGTTGGCGCGCTGGATGTCGATGTCTTTTTCCCAGCGGGCGATGGCCACGGTGGCGACGCAATTGCCGATCAGGTTAGTCAATGCGCGACCGATGCCCATGAACCAATCCACCGCCAACACCAGCACCAGGCCCACCACCGGGATCGCCGGAATTGCCGTGAGCGTCGCCGCCAGGATCACCAGCGCTGACCCGGGGATCCCGTGGGCGCCTTTGGAGGTGATCAGCGATACCAGCAGGATGGTCATCAGATCAGTCATCGACAGCGGCGTGCCGGTGGCGTTGGCGATAAACACGATGGCCAGGGTCAGGTAGATGGAGAACCCGTCGAGGTTGAACGAATACCCGGTCGGAATCACCAGGCCCACGGTGGAGCTGCCGATGCCCAGATGTTCAAGTTTACGCATGATCTGTGGCAGCACGGCGTCGGAGGAGGCGGTGCCCATCACGATCAGCAGCTCTTCACGCAGGTATTTGAGCAAAGGCAGCATGCGCAGGCCCGACAGACGCATTACCAGGCCGAGGATCAGCCCGACGAAGGCAAAGCAGGTCAGGTAGAACAATCCCACCAGGCTGCCCAGGTGTTGCAGGGAATCCAGGCCGTAGGTGCTGGTGGTAAAGGCAATCGCGCCGAACACACCGATGGGCGCGAGGCGCACGATCATGCCCATGATGCGGAAGATCACATGGCTCAGTTCATTGATCAGCCGCGAGATGCCCGAGGCGGCTTCGCCCACCAGATTCAACGCACTGCCGAACAGCACCGAGAACAGCAACACCTGCAACACGTTATTGTCGGCAAAGGCGCCGATCACCGAGTTGGGGATCAAGTCCATGAGGAACTGGCTAGTGCCGCGGATGTGCTGGCCCTTGTCGGCCAGTTCATTGAGGCCGGCGGACGACAACTGCTCCAGGTGGATATTGGCGCCTTGGCCGATACCGGTGCTGAAAGCCATCACCAGGCCGATCACCAGGGCGACGGTGGTCAGGATTTCAAAGTAGATCACCGACTTGAGGCCGATGCGTCCGACTTTCTTCAGGTCGCCCGCGCCGGAAATGCCGCTGACCACCACGCAGAACACGATCAGGCCGATCAGCATCTTGATCAGCTTGATAAAGCCGTCACCCAGGGGTTTGAGTTGCGAGGAGAATTCGGGAAGGGCCAGACCGCAGAGGATGCCGAGCATCAGGCCAATCACGACTTGCAGGAAAATCGAACGCGAGCACCATCTGAGCATGGGAGGGATCTCTATTCGGTGCCCTGGTGGTTCCAGGGCTTAATTGTTGTGGTCTTACCGGTAAGTCCAGTGCGCGGCCAGTCTACGCCCGGTATTTTTGAAATCACAAGCAATTATTTGGCGGTTGACAGGTCCCGGTCTGACCAGTTGGTCGGTAAGGGTGGTGCTTGAGCGGTTGGCGCGAGGGAAAATTTTTCGCTTATCATCCGCCGCTCGGCACATGAGGTGATGGATGGACACACCAGGACTGACCACTGACGAAACCGGGCAGACCTACTGCACCTGGCGCACAGCGGCGCCGGAATACCCGCGTTACCACGACTCGGAGTGGGGCGTGCCGGTGGCGGATGATATCCAGTTGTACGAGAAGATCTGCCTGGAGGGTTTCCAGGCGGGCATGGCGTGGATCACCATCCTGCGCAAGCGTGAGCAGTTTCGGGTGGCGTTCGAGGGTTTTGATTTTCGCCGGGTCGCGCAGTATGGCGAGGCGGATATCGCACGGTTGATGCAGGATCCGGGCATCGTGCGTAATCGGGCCAAGATTGTGTCCACCATCAACAATGCGCGCCGGGCTTGTGAGCTGGTGGACGAGTCGGGTTCGTTGGCACGCTGGTTGTGGGCGTTTGAGCCCATTGAAGATGAGCGCCCGACACAAGTGGATATGGCTTATTGGACGGGCAACCCCACATCACCGGCTTCGGTACGTTTGTCGAAAGCCTTGAAGAAGCGTGGTTGGACCTATGTGGGGCCGACCACAATGTACGCGTTGATGCAGGCGATGGGGATGGTCAATGATCATCTTGAGGGTTGCGCGTGTCGCGCGCAGATCGAAAACCTGCGCGGCCAGTTCAAACGCCCCTGAGTCACTGACGCTACTCGCTTGAACCTGTAGGCGCCGGATTGCCGGCGATACCGGTCTATCAGGCACAGATGTGTTGGCTGAACCACCGTGATCGCCGGCAAGCCGGCTCCTAAAACGTTTGTTATTTTGGAAGGGGGGTAAGCACCTCAGCTTTGTCATCCAGTACCATCACCACCAGCAACTTGGCCGGTTTTGTCTGGCTGGCGTTGCTCGATTCAAAGTGCCGCGAGCCCGCAGGTTCGTAGAACGATTCACCGACCTGGTAGGTCTTCGCTTTCTCATCATTCACCCGCGACGTAATCGCGCCTTCCAGCACATAGGCCACGGCCGTACCCGTGTGGCTGTGGGGCACGGTGGCCTGGCCGGGGGCGTAGTCTACGGTGAGCATGATGGTTTTCTTGCCGGGTACATTGGTCAAAGCGTGTTCTTGCAGAACCTTGATCGACTCCTGGTTGTACACCGGTTCGTGGGCAAAGACGCTGAGCGAGGCGAGCATCAGGGAGGCGGCGAGCAGTCGTTTCATGGCGAAGTTTCCGAGTAGTTCAAGACTTCTTCACCCTACGCCGCAAGGCCTGGGTGACCAATGACCAATCCTGGCTAAGACCAGGAGACCAATACTTCAGTGGTCGAAATCCAGGCGACGGGCCAGGTGTTCACGGGTCAATTCGATAAAGCCTTGCAGGGCCGGTAATGCGAAGTGTGCGCTGAGCTGCTCGGCACAGGCCCAATGACCCGTGACGATCCACAGATCGCGGTCTATCGGGTCGCGGTGCACCCTGTAGTCCAGGCAGCCGGGGGCGGTGCGCACGGCGTCGCCTATCTGCTGCAGGCGCTCGCCCAGTTCCGCTGAGCGCCCGGCTACTGCACGGACATGGACAGTGTTGAAGGCACAGGCTGGCATGGCGATGGTCTCCGAGGTCGGGTCAGTGCACAGGCTAGAGCCTGACTGAGCCAGGACCAATGACCAATCCGGCGGAAAATCCACTAGCCAATCTGCTGAAGAATGTCTCGCACCTTGTCCAGCGCCGGGTCGATGTCCAGGGTTTCGATGGCGCCGAAGCCGATGATCAGCCCCGGGCGGACCGGCACATCGTGGAAGAACACATCCAGGGGATACAAGCCCACTTCTACCTGGCGTGCCAGTTCCATCAGCAGGGGAATGTTCACCGGCACCTTGCACAGCGCGGCCATGTGAAAGCCGGCCACGGTTGGTACCGCTTCGAACCACGGCGACAAGTCGCCCGCCAGGCGTTGCAGGATGCGTTCACGGCGCCCGGCGTAGACCGTGTGGCAGCGACGGATATGCTTGAGCAGGTAGCCTTCACTGATGAACTTGGCCAGGGCCCATTGCGGCAGTGTGGAACTGTGCTGGTCGGTCAGCTGCTTGGCCTTGAGGACTGCGCCATAAATCGCGGGTGGCAGCACCGCGTAACCGAGGCGCAGCTCCGGCAGCAAGGTTTTCGAGAAGGTGCCGACGTAGGTCACCACGCCACGGGTGTCCATGCTTTGCAGGGAGTCGGTAGGTCGCCCTTCGTAGCGGAACTCGCTGTCGTAGTCGTCCTCGATAATGATCGCGCCCAGTTCGAACGCCCGCGCCAGCAAGGCTTCACGGCGCGGCAGGCTCATCGGCATGCCGAGCGGGAACTGGTGGGAGGGCGTCACGTAGATCAGGCGTGTGCCGTCGGGAATCTGGTCGACGCGTATACCCTGTTCGTCCACCGGCACGCTGGCGACACGGGCGCCCATGGCCATGAACATCTGGCGCGCGGGGCTGTAGCCGGGGTCTTCCATGGCGACGATGCTGCCCGGTTCCAGTACCACACGGGAGATCAGGTCCAGCGCCTGCTGCGCGCCGTTGGTGACCACGATGTCGCTGTCACGGCAGTTGACCCCGCGTGAAAACGCGATATGCCCGGCAATGGCACTGCGCAGCGCCGGCAAGCCTTCGGGCTGGCTGTAGAAACCGCTGTTTTGGGCGATGCGGCGTAGAGCGTCCTGTGTGCAGCGCCGCCATTCATCCTGGGGGAACTGGTTGCGGCTGGTGGCGCCGCCGATAAATTCATAGCGCAGCGTGCTGTCGCGGGTGGGGTGGCGCATGGGCGAGGGCAGTGATTGCCACTTCGCCAAGTTGGCGGCGCAGGCCAGGTCGGTGGCGGTTTGCAGGCGTTCGGTCTGTGGCGCACGGGCGTTGACGAAGGTGCCGCGACCGGTCTTGCCGATCAGCAATCCCTCGTAGGTCAGGGTGGCATAGGTGTCCGACACGGTCTTGCGTGACACACCCAACTGCTCGGCGAGCAAGCGGCTGGGCGGCAACTGCGCGCCGGCTGCCAGGCGTCCGGAGCCAATGGCTTCACGCAACTGTTGGTACAACTGTTCGGCCAGATCCTTACGGCCGTTGATCACAACGTGCAGTTCCATGTCTTATTCCGGGCATTTACTTTGCGCCAAGCGTACGCGCGTGCGTGGCAGGCTCAAAATGGTCTCTGCATAAACCGGCCGATTGGCTATAGGGCTTATGCCCTGTGGGTTCTAGGCTGGACTGTCATTGAACCTACCGCCAGAGAGCAATCCCCATGGAACCCCGCCTGGATTACTACACCGCCTCACCGCAGGCGCTCAAAGGCATGCTGATGCTGGAGGCGACGACCTTCGGCTTGTCCATCGAAAAGCCTTTGCTGGAACTGATCAAGATCCGTGTCTCGCAGCTCAACCACTGTGGTTTCTGTACGGACATGCACTCGATGGCGGCACGTCAGCGCGGCGAGACCGAGCGACGTTTGTTCGCGTTATGCGTCTGGCGGGATTCGCCGTTCTTCACGGCGCGGGAAAAGGCCGCGTTGGCCTGGAGCGAATCGGTCGCGACACTGCCGACCTCGGTGGTATCGGATGAACTGTTCGCCGCCGTGCGGGTGGAGTTCAGCGAGCAGGAACTGGTAGACCTGACCATGGCGGTGTCCAGCATCAGTGGCTGGAACCGCCTGGCGGTCAGTTTTCGACAGCAGCCGCCGAATGCCTCACCTCTGTAGGAGCGAGCTTGCTCGCGAAGGTCGTCAACGATAACGCGTGCTGTCTGGAGGCTCGCGGTGGCCTGACTTTCTTCGCGAGCAAGCTCGCTCCTACAGGGTGGGGTGTCGTTTGTGAGATCAGGACAGGAAACCACCGTCCACGTTCAGCGACACACCGGTGGTGTAGCTCGATGCATCGCTGGCCAGGAACAGCACCGCGCCAGCCATTTCGCTCGGGTCGGCCACGCGCTTGAGCGGGATCTGCGCGAGCGCCATTTTCAGGATCGCGTCGTTCTTCACCAGCGCCGAGGCGAACTTGGTGTCGGTCAGGCCCGGCAGCAGGGCATTGCAGCGAATGCCGAACGCTGCGCACTCCTTGGCGAACACCTTGGTCATGTTGATCACGGCGGCCTTGGTCACCGAGTAGATGCCCTGGAATACACCGGGGGAGATCCCGTTGATCGACGCGACGTTGATGATGCTGCCGCCGCCGTTCTCGCGCATCAGCTTGCCGGCTTCCACGGACATGAAGAAGTAGCCACGGATGTTCACATCAACGGTCTTTTGGAATGCACCGAGATCGGTGTCCAGTACGTTGCAGAACTGTGGGTTGGTCGCGGCGTTGTTGACCAGGATATCCAGGCGCCCGAACTGTTCGCGGATACCGGCGAACACTTGGGTGATCTGTTCCATTTCACCGATATGGCAGGCCACGGCCGTGGCTTTGCCGCCATCGGCGATGATTGCGTCGGCCACGTGCTGGCAGCCTTCCAGCTTGCGGCTGGATACGATCACATGGGCGCCTTGCTGGGCCAGCAACTTGGCGATGGCCTCGCCGATGCCACGGCTGGCTCCGGAAACGAATGCGATCTTGCCGTCGAGGTCGAACAGGTGGGTCTTGGACATAGCGGTTCCTTAAAGGGACGATTTGCTGATGACGTTCAGGCTCATCTGCTCCAGCAGCGTGTTCATGTGAATGAACTGCGCAAAGCGTTTGTCCTGGGTCTGGCCATGGAAGAAGCGGTAGTAGATCTGCTGCACGATGCCGGCCAGGCGGAACAGGCCGTAGGTGTAGTAGAAGTCGAAGTTGTCGATCTGGAGACCAGCGCGTTCAGCGTAGTAGTCGACGAATTCACGGCGGGTGAGCATGCCCGGCGCGTTGCTCGGCTGGCGGCGCATCAGTTGCACCGGCGCCGGGTCGGCCGCTTCGATCCAATAGGCGAGGGTGTTGCCCAGGTCCATCAACGGGTCGCCGAGGGTGGTCAGCTCCCAGTCCAGCACGCCGATGATCTGCATCGGGTTGTGCGGGTCGAGGATCACGTTATCGAAGCGATAGTCGTTGTGCACGATGCTGGAGGTTGGGTGGTCGGCGGGCATCTTGTCGTTGAGCCAGGCGCGTACCGCTTCCCAGCGCGGCGCGTCGGGGGTCAGGGCTTTTTCGTAGCGATCGCTCCAGCCAAGGATCTGGCGCGCTACATAGCCTTCCGGCTTGCCCAGGTCGGCGAGGCCGTAGGCGCTGTAGTCCACCTGGTGCAGTTCGACGAACTTGTCGATGAAGCTTTTGCACAGCGCTTCGGTCTTGGCGGCGTCCAGGCCCAGTTCAGGTGGCAGGTCGGAGCGCAAGATGATGCCGTTGACCCGCTCCATCACATAGAACTCGGCGCCGATCACTGACTCATCGGTGCAATGCACGTAGGCCTTGGGGCAATAGGGGAAGCCATCTTTGAGCTGGTTGAGAATGCGGTACTCGCGGCCCATGTCATGGGCGGACTTGGCCTTGTGGCCGAAGGGTGGGCGACGCAGCACGAATTCCTGGCCCGGGTATTCCAGCAGATAGGTCAGGTTGGACGCGCCACCGGGAAACTGGCTGATGGTGGGCGTGCCGCTCAGGCCGGGGATATGGGCCTTGAGGTAGGGATCGATCAGGCTGGCATCAAGTTCTTCGCCTGGGCGAATCTGGGTCGATTGGTCGTTCAGCGCCATGCTTATCCCTTCTGCTTATTCTAAAGGCCTTGGACTATTTCCTAATCTAATGCGCACAACCGCCCAGCGACAAGGTCGGGGCGGTTTAATAGGTTAGCGTGTTGGACGATGATCAGCGTGCCTGATCGGTCATTTAGTGGGCGAGGGCAGGGCAACCGGCGTGAGCACGGGGCGACCGGCGAAGTATTCCACCAGGTTGTCGGCCACGCGCTGCACGGTGTCATGGGCCGCTTCGGGCGACAGGCCCGCGACGTGGGAGGTGAGCACGGTATTGCTGAGTTTCTTGAGGGCGTCGGGCACTTGGGGCTCGTCGTCGAATACATCCAATGCGGCGCCACCGATGCGGCGTTGTTCCAGGGCAGCGACCAGGTCGGCGGTGACCACCACGCTGCCACGGCCAATATTGACCAGGTAGCCATTCGGGCCCAAGGCATCCAGGGCGTGGCGATCGATCAAGTGGCGGGTGCTGGCGCCGCCGGGCGTGGCCAGGATCAGGAAGTCCGCGGTGCGCGCCAGTTCCACCGCAGTGGCGCAGTAGGTGTAGTCCACGTCATCGCGCGGCTGGCGGTTGTGATAACTCACCTCCATGCCAAAGCCCAGGGCTGCACGTTTGGCGATCTCCAGGCCCACCGCACCCAGCCCGAGGATGCCCAGTTGCTTGCCGCCCAGGGACGGGCGCATCACTTTCGGCCATTCGCTGCGTCGTACGGCGGCGTCGGTCTGCGGGATGCCGCGCACCAGCGACAGCAGCAGTGCCATGGCGTGATCGGCCACCGACGGCGCATTCACCCCGGCGCCATTGGTCACGACGATCCCGCGATTGCTGGCGGCTTGCAGGTCTACGTGCTCGTAGCCGGCACCGATCACACAGATGATTTCCAGCAGGGGCAGGGCGGCGATTTCCTCGGCGTACAAGCCCAGCGGGCCACGGGTCAGCACGGCCCTGATCTGGCTGCCATGGGCCTTGATGGCTTCGGCGCGTTCGGCGGGTGTCGGTGCCAGGATCACATGAAAGTCATTGCCCTCGATGATGGGCAGGTATTCGTTGATGGTTTCAACCAGGACCAGAACAGTAGCGGTCATCGGAAGGCTCTTCCTGAAGGGTTTGAGTGGGGGAGTATGCCGTATTTGTGCGATCAGAAGCGGACCTCGGCCGCGCATGTACGCTTCACAAACGCCCCGGCAAGGGTCGCATTGTGATGCTCGATAATCGCTTCGGCCTTGAGTGCCGGTGTGTCCATGCAGGTATGGCCGTCTTCCGGTAGCGCCACCGAAAACCCTAATTCCACGGCGACCCGGCAAGTAGTGTCGATGCAGAACTGGGTTTTCATACCGGCGATCACCAGGTCTTTGACCTGCGCTGCTCTCAGTTGCTGTTCTAGATTTGTGCCCAGGAAGCAGCTGGGGCGGGTCTTGTTGAACAGGTGATCGCGGGACTCATCCACCTCAAGCTCATGCCACAACTGCCAGAGCGGGCTCCCGGCTTCAATCGGTGAACCTGCCGGGCCGGTGTGACGGGCGAAGAAGATCGGGGCGCCAGCATGGCGTGCACGCTGAATCAGCAGGTTGAGGGTGGCGAGCACGCGTTCGCGCTCGAAGGGTTTTTCCGGGCCATCGTATAAGCCGGTTTGCATGTCGATGATCAGCAGGGCGTCAGCCATGGTGTTGCTCCTTGTGATAGCCACATGGACGGAGCAATAAAAAGGCCCCGTCCATTGCTGGCGGGGCCTTGGGTTGAATCTGTGAAGTGTCTAGCTCAGGCACTCACAGCCACCGCGCGACCCGCCGTAAGCGGTCGTGGTGGTGGTGCGGGTGAGGAAGCGCTGGAAAATGTTCATGGCCTGATCATGCCGGGACGGAGGAAGGGCTGTCAACGGCCAGTAGGGCATTTCGTGCAGCAACCAGGAACTCATCTGACAGCTCAATGCCACGTGTCGCACGCGCTAGGGTCACTGCGCCAATCATCATCGCGTAGTTGGCCAGCATTGCCTGGCGATCTCCATCCTGTATCTGCGCAAAGACCTCCAGGGACTTCTCGACGCCCTCAATAAAGGCGTGCTGCAAGGCGCTGTCGGCGGGCTCATGGCACATGTCCGGGGCGAAGGCCGACACAGGGCAGCCATCGCCAGGGTTGTCGCGATGGGTGGCTGTCAGATAAGGCCCCATCACGGCCACGCGGGCAGCCTGTTGATCTTCGCTGTGATCGATTTTTGCCTGCCAGCCCAGGTTCGCTTGCTCGAATGCCTGCTGGCAGGCTTCGGTGGCGAGGGCTTCCTTGGAGGCGAAGTGCCCGTAGAAACCGCCGTGGGTCAAGCCCGCGGCGGCCATGACGTCCGACAGACTAATGCCGTGCAAGCCGCGTTCGCGAAACAGATGCGTGGCAGCCTCGACGATGATTTCGCGATTGAGTTCGGCTTGTTTGCGGGAAACGCGAGGCATGGCAGGGCTCTCTGGATAAACGGCGGATGCTGGATGAAAACTACAGGATCACGTGCGATTCTAAAATAGATTTGTGCGGGAATGTATATTTCACATTCAGCCGCACGCCCCGAATACCGCCGTATACAGGTGCCCCTGCGGGCCTGCACCGCACCACCGTTCCTCAGCTAAGTCTTTGCTTATTCACAAGAATCCCGGACAATCCGGCCCCTTCTATGGTCGGGGCGCTGCCTGTCAGGTTTTTCTGACTCGTCCCGGCCGTGTAAATGCGGAGATCCGACCGGATGAATGATCAGGCCAATAGCGTCGACGAACGCTATGCAACGACACCTGCAACCCTCACAAGCTGGAGCCGCCAGGACACCACCTGGATGCTTGGCCTGTTCGGCACCGCCATTGGCGCCGGTACGCTGTTCTTGCCGATCAACGCGGGCCTGGGTGGCTTCTGGCCGCTGGTGATCCTCGCGCTGCTGGCGTTCCCGATGACCTTCTTCGCCCACCGTGGCCTGACCCGTTTCGTGCTGTCCGGCCGTGAAGGCTCCGACATCACCGACGTGGTCGAAGAGCACTTCGGCATCAAGGCCGGCGCGCTGATCACTTTGCTGTACTTCTTCGCCATTTTTCCGATCCTGCTGATCTACAGCGTGGCGTTGACCAACACCGTCGGCAGCTTCATGGAGCATCAACTGCACATCATGCCGCCGCCACGGGCGCTCCTGTCGTTCGTGCTGATCCTCGGTTTGCTGGCCGTGGTGCGTTGCGGTGAGCAAGTGATCGTCAAGGCGATGAGCCTGATGGTGTATCCGTTTATCGTCGCGTTGCTGTTCCTGGCGGTGTACCTGATCCCGCACTGGAATGGCGGCATTCTCAGCACTGCCAGCGTGGTGCCTGCGCCGTCCGCCTTGCTCAATACCCTGTGGCTGGCGATTCCGGTGATGGTGTTCTCGTTTAACCATTCGCCGATCATTTCGGCATTTGCGGTGGACCAGAAGCGCCAGTACGGCGTCCACGCTGATGAGCGCAGCTCGCAGATCCTGTCTCGCGCGCATCTGCTGATGGTGGTGATGGTGCTGTTCTTCGTGTTCAGTTGCGTGCTGACCCTGTCGCCGGCGCAGCTCGCCGAGGCGAAGGCACAGAATTTGTCGATCCTGTCGTATCTGGCCAACCACTTCAATAATCCGACCATCGAGTTTGCAGCGCCGTTGATCGCGTTTGTGGCGATTGCCAAGTCGTTCTTGGGGCATTACATCGGTGCGAGTGAAGGCCTCAAGGGGCTGGTGCTGAAGACCGGTCGTCGTCCTGAGGCCAAGCGTCTGGACCGGATGACGGCGGCGTTCATGTTGGTGGTGTGCTGGATCGTTGCGACGTTGAACCCAAGCATTCTCAGGATGATTGAGGCGCTGGGCGGTCCGATCATTGCTTCGATCCTGTTTCTGATGCCGATGTATGCCATCCGTAAGGTGCCGGCCATGGCCAAGTACCGTGGGCAGGCGTCCAATGTGTTTGTCACGGCGGTGGGGTTGGTGGCGATCAGTGCGGTGGTTTATTCGTTTTTTGCTTGAGGTTGGTGTGGTCTGTTGGTGTACATATCCGTTGCTGCGGTAACGGCTAAAATTGGTTCCGCTCTTACAGCGGGTCACTTTTTGAAGAGCGCAAAAAGTAACCAAAAACGCTCCGCCCCAACACTCGGCACCTCGCCTAGGCTCGGTGTGCCGTAACGAAGGCTTGAATCCGTGGGCCGCCGCGATGGGCCATCCTTGGCCCAGCGCGGCTAACCCGGCGTCCTGCCGGGTTACCCACGGATTCAAGCCTGCGTTCGGCCAGCGTGTTTGACGGGGCGCCTAAGATCAAGATCAAAAGCGACTCGCTTCGCATCGTGGATACGCGATTTCGTGTAGGAGCCGGCTTGCCGGCGAAAAACGTGAGACCGCCGCGTTTTGTCTGGTTCCCCGCATCATCGTTGAAGACCATCGCCGGCAAGCCGGCTCCTACACGACCGCGTTTGCACTTGCCTTTGCTCCACACCACTCAAGCCGGCTGTCAGGCCGCTGTGCTCTTGCTTTTGATTTTGATCTTAGGCGGCCCCCCAAATCACTGTCGGATTACGGGCATACCGAGCCTAGGCGAGGTACCGAGTGTTGGGGCAAGAGCCCTTTGGTTACTTTGGGCTGGGCCGGCATTCCGGCTCTTTTCCAAAGTGACCCGCCGTAAGGGCGGAACCAATACCAGCCGTTACCCAAATAACGGATATGCACCCGGTCTCACCCATATCCCAGGCATAAAAAAACGCCGCGTACCTCACGATACGCGGCGCCTCTTCACATCAACACCTTAGGCTTGAATCACCGGAATGTTGGCGCTAGCTGCGATCTTGCGGAACTCAGCAATCTGGTCGAAGTTCAGGTAGCGATAAACGTCACTGGCCATGGTGTCCAGTTTCGCCGCGTAGCCCATGTACTCTTCGACGGTCGGCAGGCGACCCAGGGTAGAAGCCACTGCCGCCAGCTCGGCCGAAGCCAGGTAGACGTTTGCGCCGTCACCCAGGCGGTTCGGGAAGTTACGGGTCGACGTCGACACAACGGTCGAGTTCGGCTCTACACGTGCCTGGTTACCCATGCACAGCGAGCAGCCCGGCATTTCCATGCGCGCGCCAGCCTTGCCGTAGATGCCGTAGTAGCCTTCTTCGGTCAGTTGGTGAGCGTCCATCTTGGTCGGCGGCGACAGCCACAGACGAGTTGGCAGCTGGCCCTTGACCTGCTCCAGCAGCTTACCGGCCGCGCGGAAGTGACCGATGTTGGTCATGCACGAACCGATGAACACTTCGTCGATCTTCTCGCCGGCAACGCTCGACAGCAGACGGGCATCGTCCGGATCGTTCGGTGCGCAGAGGATCGGCTCGTTGATCTCGGCCAGGTCGATCTCGATGATTTCAGCGTATTCCGCGTCGGCATCGGCTTCCATCAGCTCAGGGTTCTTGACCCAGGCTTCCATCGCTTGGGCGCGACGTTCCAGGGTGCGTGGGTCGCCGTAACCTTCACCGATCATCCAGCGCAGCAGGGTGATGTTGGAGTTCAGGTACTCAGTGATCGACTCTTTCGACAGCTTGATGGTGCAACCGGCAGCCGAACGTTCAGCCGAGGCGTCGGACAGCTCGAAAGCCTGTTCCAGCGTCAGGTCGTTCAGGCCTTCGATTTCCAGGATGCGGCCGGAGAAGGCGTTCTTCTTGCCTTTCTTCTCTACAGTCAGCAGACCCGATTGGATCGCGTAGTAAGGAATGGCATGAACCAGGTCACGCAGGGTGATGCCAGGTTTCATTTTGCCTTTGAAGCGCACCAGGATCGATTCCGGCATGTCCAGTGGCATAACGCCAGTGGCTGCGGCGAACGCGACCAGACCGGAACCGGCCGGGAACGAGATGCCCATCGGGAAACGGGTGTGGGAGTCACCACCGGTGCCGACGGTGTCCGGCAGCAGCATGCGGTTCAGCCAGCTGTGGATGATGCCGTCGCCTGGACGCAGCGAAACACCGCCGCGAGTCATGATGAAGTCAGGCAGGGTGTGGTGGGTGGTCACGTCGATCGGCTTTGGATAGGCCGCGGTGTGGCAGAACGACTGCATGACCAGATCGGTCGAGAAGCCCAGGCACGCCAAGTCTTTCAGTTCATCACGGGTCATCGGACCGGTGGTGTCCTGGGAACCGACGGTGGTCATCTTCGGTTCGCAGTAGGTGCCAGGACGAACGCCTTTGCCTTCTGGCAGACCGCAGGCCTTGCCGACCATTTTCTGTGCCAGGGTGAAGCCTTTGCCGGTGTCGACAGGCGCTTCGGGCAGCTTGAACAGGTCGGTTGGGCCCAGGCCCAGTTCGGCACGCGCCTTGTCGGTCAGGCCACGGCCGATGATCAGCGGGATACGGCCGCCGGCGCGGACTTCGTCCAACAGCACCGGGGTCTTCATTTCGAAGGTGGTGATGACTTCGTCGGTGCCGTGTTTGCAGACCTTGCCAGCATGCGGGTACAGGTCGATCACGTCGCCCATGTTCATGTTGGTAACGTCAAACTCGATTGGCAGTGCGCCCGCATCTTCCATGGTGTTGTAGAAGATCGGAGCAATCTTGCTGCCGAAGCAGAAGCCACCGGCGCGCTTGTTCGGCACGTACGGAACGTCGTCGCCGAAGAACCACAGCACAGAGTTGGTCGCGGATTTACGCGAGGAGCCAGTACCGACCACGTCACCGACGTAGGCGATCGGGAAGCCTTGGCCGCGCATTTCTTCGATCTGCTTCATCGGGCCGGTCTTGCCTTGCTCGTCCGGCACGATGCCTTCACGGGCCATTTTCAGCATGGCCAGGGCGTGCAGCGGGATGTCAGGGCGGGACCAGGCATCTGGAGCAGGGGACAGGTCGTCGGTGTTGGTTTCGCCGGTCACCTTGAAGACGCGCAGGCTGATCTTGTCGGCCAGGGTAGGGCGGTTGCTGAACCACTCGCCGTCAGCCCAGGACTGGATCACGGCTTTGGCGTGCTCGTTGCCGTTACGGGCTTTTTCAGCCACGTCGTGGAATGCATCGAACATCAGCAGGGTGTGCTTGAGCTGGGCGGCGGCGACCGGTGCCAGTGTGGCGTCGTCCAGCAGCTCGACCAGGGTCACGATGTTGTAGCCGCCTTGCATGGTGCCAAGCAGTTCAACGGCGCGTTGCTTGCTGATCAGGGGGGAAGTGGCTTCGCCCTTGGCCAGGGCAGAAAGGAAACCGGCCTTGACGTAGGCAGCTTCGTCAACGCCTGGTGGAATGCGGTTGGTGATCAGGTCAACGAGGAATTCTTCTTCGCCAGCCGGAGGATTTTTCAGCAGCTCGACCAGGCCTGCGGTTTGTTCGGCGTTAAGCGGCTGGGGAACAATACCCAGGGCTGCACGCTCTTCGATATGTTTGCGGTAGGCTTCAAGCACAGTTATTACCCTCATCAGTGGTCCCACGGGACGCTCATCCAGAAATGAACGGCACGCATGCGCTCGGGGGCTTTTTGGGCCGCAAAGCCAGCGCTGCCGGCATTCCTCACAGAAGCTGCTTTCAAAGTTTTACGCCTGCAGAACGGAGCTGATGAGGGTTGGCGAGGGCTCTGACCTACCGAGTCAGGACCCGCGCCAACACCGTTCTGAAGGAACGACTGTGCTCGTGACGCTTTGAAAACAGCTTCCAGCGGATTATTGGCGCCTTACAAGGCCGGATGATTCTACGGCAAAAAAATTCTAAAGGTAAGTTGCCTAACCAAGTTTGCAGGGTGATGAAGGTTAGACAAAGGGCTAACATGGCGCATTGTTTCGCTGATTTGCGTGTCGCTGCCCATGTCCAACCAAACCATCAAGACCCCCTGCGTCGGCCTGTGTTCCACGGTCTACGGCGATCTCGTGTGCCGTGGCTGCAAGCGCTTTCACCACGAAGTGATCCAGTGGAACGGCTACGGCGAAGAGGAAAAGCGTGCGGTCTGGCTGCGGCTGGAGCAGCTGTTGGTTCAAGTGATGGCCGGCAAATTGGAGGTCTTTGACCCCAAGACCCTGCGCGGCCAACTGGAACAGCGCAAGATCCGCTTCGTGCCGCACCAGTCCGAATATTGCTGGGCGTACCAATTGATCGCTCGCGGAGCACGGGTGATCAATAACCTGGAGGCCTACGGCATGGTGCTGTTGCCCGAGTTTCGCGACTGGCCCTTGCCGGACCTGCGCGATGCCATTGATCGGGAGTTCTTTATCCTTTCCGAAGCCCACTACCAGCGCTATATCGCGCCGGGGTTTCTCAAGGATGCGTTTGGCGCCTAGCTGTCATGCGTTGGTGGCCTGTTCCACCAGGCGGTCCATCACTTCTTCGGGCTTGAGCACCAACACGTCGCTTTCCAGCGTATCCAGCACAACCTCTGCGGTGTTGCCAATCAATGCGCCGGAAATGCCCGTACGCCCCACGGTACCGATGATAGTCACCGCCGCCTGCAGCTTGTGGGCGAGATGCGGTATCAACACGTCCGCCGGCCCTTCCTCGATATGCAGGTGTTTGTCATCCACATCGAACTCCGCCTGAAACGCCCTGCATTGCTCGCGATAACGTGCCTCGATGGTCTCCCTGAGCTGAAACGTCGGGTCCGCCGCCGACAGCATCGGCGAGGGATGGGCGCTGATTACATGCAATTGCGCCTTGGCCAGGTGGGCGATATCAAAGCCATGGTCGATGATCGAATTATGCAGTGAGCGATGTTCACCATCGGTATTGCCGACATCGATCGCCGCCAGGATCACGCCGTCGGTCCACGGCGTAGCGGTCTTGACCAGCAACACCGCCGTCGGGCAATAACGCAGCAACTTCCAATCCGCAGGCGTCAGCAGTGCCTTTTTCAATGGGCTGTCCGGGAAGTGCTGCTTGATCACCAGCCCACAGCCTTCGGCCTGCTGCACGTCGATAATGGTTTCATGCAAGTTGGCATTCCACGCCTGCTCGGTGCTGACGCTGTAGCCGTCTTCCTGCAAGCCCGACTTGAGCAGGCTCAGCAGCGCCGAGTGCTCATGCTTTTTGTCGCAGACCAGCAAATGCAGGTGCGCGCCGGTGACCCCGGCAATCAACTTGGCACGCTTGAGGGCCAGGCTTTCCGAATGCTCGGGCTCGATGACCACCAGGATGCTGCGGATGGCTTGCATGGTCGGGATCTCCATAAAAAAGGGCGGGGGCCTGGAACAACTATAGTTGCTGGCGCGCGCACGTCATGTTGATGCACATCAAGGCCGGTGGCTGGTGGTCTGCGGCGGGGTCGGTATAATCGCCGGCCTTTTGTGATCCTTTTGCCCGTGAGCCCGATGAACCTGCCAGAAATCCACGAATTCCTCGGTTGCCGCACCCCTGACGCCTGGGTCCAGGCCGCGCTGGCCGATCAGGACACCCTGCTGATCGACCACAAGAACTGCGAATTCAAAGCGGCCAGCACCGCCCTGAGCCTGATCGCCAAGTACTACAGTCATGTGGACCTGATCAACATGATGTCGCGCCTGGCCCGCGAAGAACTGGTGCACCATGAACAGGTCATGCGCCTGATGAAAAAGCGCAAAGTCGAGTTGCGCCAATTGAATGCCGGTCGTTACGCCTCGGGTTTGCGCAAAGTGGTGCGCACCCATGAGCCGGTCAAACTGGTGGATACCCTGGTAGTGGGCGCGTTTATCGAAGCGCGCAGTTGTGAGCGTTTCGAAGCACTCGTGCCACATTTGGACGAAGAACTCGGCAAGTTTTACTTCGGTTTGCTGAAAAGCGAAGCGCGGCACTTCCAGGGTTACCTGAAGCTGGCGTACCAATACGGCGACGCCAAGGACGTCGCCCAGGTGATCGAGCGGGTGAGGGCGGCCGAGCAGGAACTGATCGAATCACCCGACATCGAGTTCCGCTTTCACAGTGGCGTGCCAGCCTGAGGCCACGGCCACGCCGATCAGCGCGGTGATTCCGGCGAGCAGCAGGATCACCGCCTGCGTGCCCAGAGGCGCCGCCAACACTGCAATCGCCAGTCCCGCCAAGGGTTGCGGCAGGTTGTTGAGCAGGGTGATCACGCCCACGGTCTTGCCGAAGTCCTGCACGGGAATCACCCGCTGACGGGTGCTGCGCAGGTAGACGTTGAACATCTTGTCGAAACCGGTGACCAGCAGGAAGCCCACGGCGTAGAGCCACACGTCAGGGCTGACTGCCATGATCACCGCTCCGACTGCAATCATTGAATACGACAACCCGCCCAGCACCTTCAGCGGCAGCCCGGCCCGCGCCAAATAAAACAGAATCCCGATGGTCACCAAGGCGCCGGCTGCCTGCAGCAGGGCATAGGTGTCCTTATCCTGCGCAAATTGGCCGGTCACCATCGCCGCAGACGTGGCCAGCGTGACGCCGATGATCAGGTTCACACCCACGGCCAGCGTGATGACTCGCTTCAATTCCGGCAGTCGGCGGATATGCCCGAAGGCAATCTTCAGTGGCCGCAGCCAGATATCCCGATGCTGCTCGAAAGTTTCCAGGCGTGTGGTGCTGGAGCGTTGCCACGCCCGCATCGCCAGGTCAGCCAATAAGAACAGCCCGCCCACCCCGAGTACGACCCAGTGCCAGGCCCATACTTCCAGCATCAGCGCCGCTACCAATGGCCCGAGCACCAGCCCGCTCTGGTCGGCAATCTGCGAATAGGAAAGTGTCTTGGCATAGCTGTAGTGGGGGAAGACATGAGGCATCAGCACTTCTCGCGCCATGATGCCCTGGGTGGTCAGCACACCGCAGAGCGCCGAGAGCAGGACGATCCAGAGGATACCTTCGAATACCCCGTACAACATCACGGCCACCCCGCAAGCCAGCGCCCGGCAAACCTGGCTGATATGCAGGATGCGCACCGGTGCGAACTTGTCGCACAATGCGCCACACACCGGGAACGCGAGATAACGCGGCAGCGACTCGACGAAAAAGGCCAGTCCGGCCCAGGCCACGCTCTGGGTAGTCTGGAACACGATCAAGGGCACGATAAACAGCAGAATCTGGTCCGCCAGTCGCGACAAGAACAACGAAACAAAGAACGCCAAGTAATCCTTGCGCATACAACTCCCTGTGGATGGCGTTAAAGATTGCAGGTTATTTGTTAAAAACTCTTAAAAGCATGAAGCTTCGTCGGCCAATGCTGGCCCGCTGCTTTAGTTGCCCAGCTTGCCACCTATAATGCCCGCTCTTCAATCTGTGTCTGCATACTGAGAACTTATGGAAAACCTGGGGCTGGGCAAGGTCTTGCTCGTTGAGGACGACGAAAAACTGGCAGGGCTGATCGCGCACTTTCTCGCGCAGCATGGCTTTGAGGTGCGCGTGGAGCATCGGGGCGACGAGGCCCTGGCCGCGTTCCTGGAGTTCAAGCCGAAGATCGTCGTACTCGACCTGATGCTCCCCGGCCAGAGCGGCCTGCATGTGTGTCGCGGGATCCGCACCGTGTCCGACACGCCGATCGTGATCCTCACGGCCAAGGAAGATGACCTGGACCACATCCTTGGGCTGGAGTCCGGTGCCGACGATTACGTGATTAAGCCGATCAAGCCCCCTGTGCTGCTGGCGCGCCTGCGTGCGCTGCAACGACGCCAGGCGCCGGAGCCGACCGTACGAGGCTCGCTGGCCTTCGGACGGCTGGCCATCGATCGCAGTTGCCGGGTGGTCAGCCTGGGCGATGACAAGATCGACCTGACCACCATGGAGTTCGAGCTGTTGTGGTTGTTGGCCAGCAACTCGGGGACGATCCTGTCCCGCGATGACATCCTCAACCGTATGCGTGGCATTGCGTTCGACGGTCTCAACCGCAGTGTCGATGTGTACATCAGCAAACTGCGTGGCAAGCTTAACGACAATCCGCGCGAACCGGTGTGCATCAAGACCATCTGGGGCAAGGGCTACCTGTTCAACCCGTTCGCGTGGGAGGCTTAGATGCTGCGGCTCTATATCCGCCTGTACATCATCCTGGCGCTGGGCCTGGCGGGGGCGATCTGGCTGGTCAACTACACCTTCGACGAGCTGCTGCCCGAAGCCAATGAAACCTATAACCGCGAAGCCTTGCGCGGGCCGGCCTATGGTTTGGTCGAGCAGTTGCGGCCCTTGCGGGGTGACGCCCGTCAGGCACGCCTGGCCGAGCTGCAACCCCATTACGGCCTGCACCTCAAGCTGGTGCAGCGCGATGAACTGGCGCTGGATCAGCGTGAGCAACAGTTGCTGGCGGCCGGGCAGTTGGTGGTGCGGGGCGACTTCATGGAGTTCATCGCCAATATCGACGGCGGCCCGCAATTGCTCAATATCAAGCTGCCCGACGAGCCGAAATGGCTGTACTTGTGGGCCTACAGCCTGCTGGGGCTGAGCCTGGCGATCGTGCTGTATTTCTGGGTGCGCCCGCATTGGCGCGACCTGGAGCATATACGCCTGGCGGCCCAGCGTTTCGGCGATAACGATCTCAGTTCGCGCATCCTGCTGCCACGCCGTTCCACCGTGCGCGAGCTGGCCGGGCACTTCAACCAGATGGCTGAGCGTATCGAAAGCCTGATCGCCAACCAGCGTGAACTCACCAACGCCGTGTCCCACGAACTGCGCACGCCAATTGCGCGGCTGTCGTTCGAACTCGACCAGCTCAAACAACAGACCGATCCACGCCAGCGCGGCGAATTGATCACCGACATGTATGCCGACCTTGGCGAGTTGGAAGAAATGGTCTCCGAACTGCTCACCTACGCCAGCCTGGAACGTGGTGCCACCCAAGTCACCCGCGAAAAAATCGAGGCCCACAGCTGGCTCGACAGCGTGATCGGCAGCGTGGCGCTGGAGGCTGAAGCGGCGGGTATCCAGCTGTCGTTGCGCACGTGCGAGGTGGACTTTATTCAGATCGAGCCGCGCTTTATGGCGCGCGCGGTAATCAACCTGTTGCGCAACGCCATCCGTTACGCCGAACGCCGTGTGGAAGTGTCTCTGGTCAAGTTCGGCAGCGGCTACGAAGTGCGGGTGTGTGACGACGGCCCCGGGGTACCGGAAGAAGGCCGCTCGAAGATCTTCCAGCCCTTCATGCGCCTGGACGCCAGCCGCGACCGCCGCACTGGCGGCTTCGGCCTTGGCCTCGCGTTGGTGCAGCGGGTGTCGCAATGGCACGGTGGCCAGGTGCAGGTGCTGGACTCGGAATGGGGCGGCGCCTCATTCCGAATGACGTGGGCGTATGCCGAATAAGGGGGCAGCCGGGATTATTGTGGTGAGCCGGCCTGTTGTGGTGAGCGGGCTTGCCCCGCGCTGGGTGGCGCAGCCACCCCAATAAAACCACCGCATTTTTTCAGACAAAATGCGGGGTCTGGTTTTGGCGCTGCTCCGCAGCCCCGCGCGGGCAAGCCCGCTCACCACAGTTAACGACCTGTTAGAAGCTGTATTCCAGCACCCCCATCACCGACGTCTGCAACCGCCGCTCCACAATCGGGCTCTTGCCCGCTTCATCCGCCAGGTACTGCACATCCAGCAAGGTCGAGAACTGGGTGTGCTCGCTGATCGGCAGGCTCCACACCAGGTTCATGCCATTACTGATATTGCCCGCACCGGCTTTATAGGCTTTGAAGCGGCTGCGGGCGGCTTGGCCGGTGGTCAGGCCGTACCAGGTCTGCAAGTAGTCACGGTCACCGAAATGGCTGCTGAGGCTGGCGTCGACGGAGCCGAAACGACCTTCATACAGGTTGGTGCCCAGACTCAATTCCAAGTGGGTGAACGCCTTGCCGCTGTCCTTGTGATCATCTTCCTTGAGGGCATGTTCCAGCGTGGCACCTATAATCACGCCGCCCAGGTTGTAGCTGGCACTCACACCCAGCTGCGGGCGTGACTTGATCTCGCCCATACCCTTGAGGCGCTTGGAGCCGAGGTGCATGGACTCGCTTTTGTCCTTGCGCGAAGCGCTGGCACCGACGTAGGCACTGAAGCTCAAGGCATTGCCTTCGTAGCCCCAGCCGAGGCCCTTGTCGGTGTCGAGGAAAATCCCCCAAGGGCTGACGATGGCACCGCCGAACACTGGGGCGGTCATGCGTTCATCGCTGCCGCTGTAGCGCGGAAGATTGGCCACACCGGCCTTGAGGCTGTAGGTCCAGTCCTCGGCCAGTGCGCTGTTGGCGCCCGCGAGTAAACACAGTGAGGTAATGGACAGACAGAGGTTTTTCGGGCTCATCAGGGTTTTCATGTCGGTTAGAAACTCAAGGGTGGATGGGTACGTTTGAAGGAGTAGCCCGACGCGCTCAGGCCGTTGATCTGGCGGCTCACGGTGTCACCCAGGCCATAGCCGTTGCCGGCCAGTACGGCGTGGGCGTTGTCCACGGGCAGCAGGATGTAGTCGGTCAGCGGTTCGTCGTGCAGTTGGCCGCGAATCACCAGGAAGCCTTCTTCGAGGCGCACGCTGATGCCGCTCAATGGCGCGTCGGGTTCGTGGGTGTTGAGTACTTGGTAGGTGCCGACGGTGTCGGCCCAGGCCAAAGGCAGCGGCGGCGGGTCGATGCGTTCGCCAATGGCGATGCGCTGGCCGTGGCTGCGCGCGGTGAGCATCTGCCGGCCTTGCACGGTGATGACGTCGAGTTGGACCTGGCCTAGCTCACCGAGATCCTTGAGCCAGAAACCGAAGACTTTCTTCTGGGCGCGCAGCCAGCCGTGATCGTCGCGCAATAGTTCGAAGTTGAAACCGGCCAGTTCGCCAAGCAGCCGCTGGTCATCATCTTTGATCCGGAACACGCCCCAGGCGGTGGCGTAGAACCCGGCCAGGCGCTTGCGGTCGATGGCGGCCGGCACCTGGCGCAGCTTGAGTCCGTGGCGGGGTGCCTGGCAGTCTTCGCTGCAGACCTGCTCGCCGGTTTGCGCCTGGAGCATCAGGCGCAGGGTGTCGGTTGCCAGTGTGGCGACCAGATCTTCGGCATTGCTGTCGTTGGCCATGATGATCACGGCCAGTTGATGGTCCGGCAGCAGGGTCAGCTGTGCGGCGAAATCATCGCCACCACCACTGTGCTGGTAGGTGCGCACCCCTGGGCCGATCGGCTCGTCACCGCAGGGCGCCAGAAACCACGCCAGGCCGATCTGGCAATCGAAGTCCAGGGCGTTGCCGGTATTTTGCTGGGTGAACATTTCATCGATGGAGCGGCTGGTCATTACCCGGTTGCCCTTGTAGAGGCCTTTGGCAAACAGCATCTGCACGTAATGGCTGAGGTCCCTGGAGCTGGCCCACAAACCGCCGGCGGCGATGTCGCGCAGTTGCGCATCGGTGCTGGCGACGCCTTCCTGATAGCCCTGGGCGCGATAGCCGATTTGCGCAGCCGTCCCGACAAAGCTCGCGTGGTCCATCTCCAGCGGTTTGAGCAGGCTGTGTTGCAGCTGGGCTTCAAACTCCTTGCCGCTGCTGCGCTCGATGGCAGCGCCCACCAGCGCATAACCCAGGTTGGAATAGGCCACTTGCGTGCCGGGCGGTGTGCTCAACCAGACGCCGGACAGGCGCATTGGCATCTGCCCCATGGCGTAGTTGTTGCGCAGGTCACGCAGGTGTTCACTGGGCAAGCCGGACTGATGGCTGAGCAGGCGACGCAAGGTGATGTCGCGGTCGGCGGCCTGCTGGTCGGTATGGAAGCGCGAGCGCACATAGAACTCGCGCAGGGTCTGCTGGATCGGTGCATCCAGCGCCAGTCGCTGTTGTTCAACCAGTTGCAGGGCCGCGCTGGCGGTGAGCAGTTTGGAGATCGCACCGGCCCGGAAGGCGGTGTTCGGCGTCACTGGCAAGCCCTTGGTTTTGTCGGCCATGCCGAACCCGCGAGTCCAGATCAACTCCTGGCCGTTGACCAGTGCAATCGACAAGCCGGGCACATTGGCCTGGGCCATGTCGCGGGGAATCCGGGTTTGCAGGTAGCGGATGATCGCGCTGTAGTCGCCCTTGGGAATCGGCGGCGGGGCAGGTGACTGCCCCTGGCAGCCAATGCTGCCCAACAGGCAACCGAGCAACGGAAGACCGCGCAATGTGCGAAGCATGACGAGCACCCGACAGGTGGTTTGGATGCTCGAATGCTAGGGCTGCGGCGCCCGAGGGTCTTTGACAGCTTTGTCGAGAAACTGTCAAAGACTGTTAACGGGCCACGCCGTGACGCTCATGCCATTGAGCGATCGACTCTTCGGGGTACTCATCGAACTGCAGGTCGCCCTTGCGTAGCGTGACCTCTACCCAGGGCGCCTTGGACCCCAGCATCAAGTGCGTATGCTCCGGTGGCACCGGCAATGGCGTATCGACGGCCGAGGCAAACGGATGGATCAGCTCCGGCCATTCCGGGCTGAACAACCACAACGCGCTGCCGCATTGCGAGCAGAAATGCCGCTCGGCCGTACTCGCATGGGCGCGGCTGGCGCCTTCGGGCTTGAGCTTGGCGTGGTAGACCGAAATGAATTTGCGCCCGCGCACCTTCAGGCTCTGGGTGTCGCCGGCCAGGTTGATCGCATAGCCGCCACCGCCCTGGGTCTTGCGGCAGATCGAGCAATAGCAACGCTGATAAGGGTAGGGATGGGCACTGGCAAGGCTGAACGTGACGGCGCCGCAATGGCAGGATCCTTCAAGCTGCATGGGCTGACTCCTTTGGCAAGGTGACTGTTCAGCTTAGGCGCTTTGCGGCATCAACGTGGCAATCAGCGCACGAATGGTGCCGGGCAACGCTTCCAGCTCCCGCACCAGGATGCTGCGCTCGCGGATCGCCCAGGGCTCATCCAGTTTTACGGCGACCAATTGCATGGTGCGGCTGTGTCGCACGGCGGCCGACTCCGGAATGATGCCGATCCCCACACCGGCCTCGACCATCCGGCAGATCGCCTCGAAACTCGACACCTGGATACGCAGCGAGAGATGTTTGCCCAGCCGCTCGACGTGTTCGCGCAGGAAGCTCAACAAGGTACTGCCTTCGTGCAGGCCGATATGCTGGTAGGCGAGGGTCTGTTCCAGTGTGACTGAGGGTTGGTCCGCCAGTGGATGGCCGACCGGCACCATCAGCACCAACTCATCGGTGCTGAAATGCAGCACCTGCAAACCTGCCGCTTCCACGGGGCCGGCGATGATGCCCATGTCGCTGGTGCCATCGAGCACGCCGCGCACGATGTCGCGGGACAGGCGTTCCTGCAGGTCGACGGTCACGCCGGGGCGCTGTGACAGAAAACCTGCCAGCACTTCGGGTAGGAATTCGGTGACGGCCGTGGTGTTGGCAAAGATGCGGATATGCCCGGCGGAATCCACGCCGTATTGGGTGAATTCGCTCTTGAGGTAGTCCACCTGGCGCATGATCAGCCGCGCATGGTGCAGCAAGCGTTCGCCCGCCGGGGTGATCTCCACGCCACGGCTGTCGCGGTAGAGCAGGCGGGTGTCGAGTTGGCCTTCCAGGGCTTTGATCCTTGCGCTGGCGGCAGCCGGCGAGAGGAACGCACGCTTGGCGCCCTGGGTCAGGCTGGGGGATTCGGCGATATGGATAAACAGGCGCAGGTCGGCCAGATCGAAGTGCATGCAAGGCTCCCGGTACAGGATGGCGGCGTTCAGCATAACCGAACGCCGGTTTATTGAAATGCAAATTCTCAGAACGGCGATAGGCTTGCATGATCCGGGGCAGACACTCACTGCCCGAGGACCTGCACCCGATGAGCGCCACCGATTGGATCGGCCGAAGCGAAACCGCCCACGACCACCTTAGCCATAACCTGCTCAAGCGTATCGCCGCTACGTTCGGTGAAGAAGTGCCCGAAGACGGCGCGGACATCCCGCCGTTGTGGCAGTGGTGTTTCTTCCAGGACCCGTTGCCGGAAACTGCGTTGGGCAGCGACGGTCACCCGGCCCGTGGCGGGTTCTTGCCGCCGGCCGACAACCGCAATCGCATGTGGGCCGGTGGGCGCATCGAGTTCCTGCAGGCACTGCGGGCCGGTGAGGCGGCGACGCGCGTGTCGACCATTACCCAGGTCGAAGAAAAAACCGGTCGCACCGGTTCGCTGCTGTTTGTCACCGTGCGCCACGACTATTCCCAGGACGGCCGCCTGGCGATCCGCGAGGAACAGGACATCGTCTACCGCGAACCCACGCCGCCCAAATCCGGCAGCGGTGACGCGCTGGAGCAGGGCGAATGGTCTGAAACCGTCGATCCCACGCCCACCCTGCTGTTTCGCTACAGCGCAGTGACCTTCAACGGTCACCGCATTCACTACGACTACCCCTATGTCACCGGCACCGAAGGTTACTCAGGCCTGGTGGTGCATGGGCCGCTCATCGCCACCCTGAGCCTGCGCGCATTCTGCCGCGCCAACCCTGGCGCAACCTTACGCCGTTTTGCCTATCGCGGCGTGCGCCCGTTGATTGCGCCGCAGCCGTTTGAAGTGGGCGGCCGCGTGACCGAAGCCGGCGTGGCAGAGCTGTGGGCCAGCAACGCCGATGGCCTGGCGCAGCAAGCCAGCGTGCATTTCGAATAATCCAAGAACAACAGGCGGAGAGCCGTTAATGAACCCGAATGACAATGAAGAACTCAATGCCATCCGCGAAGGCGTGCGCGCCTTGTGCGCTGAATTCGATGCCGCTTACTGGCGCAGGATTGACGAGGAAAAGGGTTTCCCCGAAGCCTTCGTCAAGGCGCTGACTGACGCTGGCTGGCTGTCGGCGATGATCCCCGAAGAATACGGCGGCTCCGGACTGGGCCTGGCTGAAGCCTCAGTGATCCTTGAAGAAGTGAACCGCTGCGGCGGCAACTCCGGCACCGTACATGGCCAGATGTACAACATGTTCACCTTGCTGCGGCACGGCAGCGACGCACAGAAACGCTTCTACCTGCCCAAGCTCGCCAGCGGCGAATTGCGCCTGCAATCCATGGGCGTGACCGAGCCCACCACTGGCACCGACACCACCAAGATCAAGACCACGGCGATCAAGCGTGGCGACAAGTATGTGATCAACGGCCAGAAGGTGTGGATCTCGCGGGTCCAGCATTCCGACCTGATGATCCTGCTGGCGCGCACCACGCCCTTGGCCGAGGTGAAGAAAAAGTCCGAGGGCATGTCGATTTTTCTGGTGGATCTGCGCGAAGCCATCGGCACCGGCCTGACCGTGCAGCCCATCGCCAATATGGTCAACCACGAAACCAACGAGCTGTTCTTCGACAACCTGGAGTTGCCGCTGGACAGCCTCATTGGTGAAGAGGGCAAGGGCTTTAAGTACATCCTCGACGGCCTCAACGCCGAGCGCACGTTGATCGCCGCCGAATGCATCGGTGATGGCCGCTGGTTTATCGAAAAGGCCAGCGCCTATGCGCGTGATCGCGTGGTGTTTGGCCGGCCCATCGGGCAGAACCAGGGCGTGCAGTTCCCGATTGCTGAAGCGCATATCGAGATCGAGGCGGCCGACTTGATGCGTTGGCGCGCCTGTGAGGAATACGACAGCGGCACCAATGCCGGGGCCAGTGCCAACATGGCCAAGTACCTCGCGGCCAAGGCGTCCTGGGAGGCGGCCAACGCCTGCCTGCAAACCCACGGCGGTTTCGGGTTTGCCTGCGAATACGACGTGGAGCGCAAATTCCGCGAGACGCGCCTGTACCAGGTGGCGCCGATCTCCACCAACTTGATCCTGTCCTACGTGGCCGAGCATTTGCTCGAACTGCCACGCAGCTTCTGAGGGCCTGACCATGAGCCATACCCAAGCTTTGTGTCGGTTCCTGGCCGAACTGGATTACGCGCAACTGCCGGAAGACGTCCTCGCGCGCACCGAAGATTTGTACCTGGACTGGTTGGCCTCGGCACTGGCGAGCCAGGGCGCGCACCCAATTGCGTTGTTCGAGCGTTACGCGCAGAAAATGGGCCCGAGCAGCGGCCCGGCGCAGGTGATCGTCAATGGCGGCAGCACCAGCGCGTATTTCGCCGCGCTGGTCAACGCGGCTTCATCCCATCTGGTAGAGCAGGACGATCTGCACAACAGCTCCGTCCTGCACCCGGCGACCGTGGTGTTTCCGGCCGCGCTGGCGGCCGCCCAGGACCTCGGCAGGTCCGGTCGCGATTTGCTGCTGGCTTCGGTGGCCGGTTATGAAGCGGGTATCCGCATCGGCGAATTCATGGGCCGTTCCCACTACCGCATCTTCCACACCACGGCCACCGTCGGCACGTTGGCGGCGGCGGTAGCCGTAGGCAAGTTGCTGGATTTCAGCGAAGAACAATTCATCAACCTGCTCGGCAGCGCGGGTACCCAGGCGGCCGGCTTGTGGGAGTTCCTGCGTGATGCCGCTGATTCCAAGCAACTGCACACGGCGAAAGCCGCAGCGGACGGCTTGCTCGCCGCTTACCTGACGGCGGATGGGCTGACCGGTGCGCGCAATATTCTTGAAGGCGATCAAGGTCTGGCCGCCGGTATGTCCAGTGATGCCGAGCCGGCCAAATTGTCTGCCGATCTCGGCAGTCGCTGGGCGTTGCTGGAAACCTCGTTCAAGTTCCACGCCTCATGCCGCCATACCCATCCGGCCGCCGATGCGCTGTTGCATTTGATGCAGCGCGAAGGCCTGCAGGCCGAACAGATCGCCCACGTGGAAACCCGGGTGCACCAGGGCGCCATCGATGTATTGGGCCGCGTGAAAGTACCGACCAGCGTGCACCAGGCCAAGTTCTCCATGGGCACCGTGCTGGGCCTGATTGCCGTGCATGGCAAGGCCGGGCTCACCGAGTTCCATAAGCTGGCGTTGACCGATCCAGCGGTCTCGGCGTTTCGCGACAAGGTCAGCATGACCCTCGACGCCGAAGTCGACCGCGCTTACCCGCAGCGCTGGCTCGGTCGCGTTACCGTCACCACGCTGGATGGCCGCACGCTGCACGGCGCCATCGACGAGCCCAAGGGCGATCCGGGTAACACCCTGAGCCGTGCGGAGCTGGCCGATAAATTCCAGCGCCTCAGCCAATTCAGCAACGCCCGCACACCGGCCCAGGCCAATGCCCTGATCGACAAGGTCTGGGACCTGCGCAACGCCGCATCCATGGCCGACTGGCTTTGAGGAACTGTCATGACTAACCCAAGACCGCTGGACGGCATCACCGTTGTCAGCCTGGAACACGCGATTGCCGCGCCGTTCTGCACCCGTCAACTGGCCGACCTGGGCGCTCGCGTGATCAAGGTCGAGCGCCCCGGTGCCGGTGATTTTGCCCGTGGCTACGACGGGCGCGTGCGCGGCCTGGCTTCACACTTCGTGTGGACCAACCGCTCCAAGGAAAGCCTGACCCTGGACCTCAAGCAGGACGAGGCCGGCGATATTCTCGACGCCCTGCTGGCTGACGCCGATGTACTGGTGCAGAACCTGGCGCCCGGCGCCGCCGCGCGCATGGGCCTGTCGTTCGAGGCATTGCATGAGCGCTTCCCGCGCCTGATCGTCTGCGATATTTCTGGCTACGGCGAAGGTGGACCGTATGAAAAGAAAAAGGCCTACGACCTGCTGATCCAGAGCGAAGGTGGCTTTCTGTCGGTGACCGGTGGCCCCGGTGAAGACCAGATGGCCAAGGCCGGTTGCTCCATCGCCGATATCTCGGCGGGCATGTACGCCTACAGCGGCATCCTCTCGGCGCTGCTGCTGCGCGGCAAGACGGGAAAGGGCAGCCGCATCGACGTGAGCATGCTGGAAAGCCTGGTGGAATGGATGGGCTACCCGATGTACTACGCGTTCGACGGTGCACCGCAGCCACCGCGTGCCGGGGCAGCGCATTCGACGATCTATCCCTATGGACCGTTTCCCACCGGCGACGGCGGCACCGTGATGCTCGGCCTACAAAATGAGCGCGAATGGGCGGCGTTCTGCGACAAGGTGTTGCTCACCCCGGCATTGGCGACCGACGAGCGTTTCTCCGCCAACTTCAAGCGCTCGGCCAATCGCGACGTGCTGCGCCAGATCATCGTCGACAGCTTCACGCAGTTGGATGCGGAGGCGGTGATCCTGCGCCTGGAAGACGCGCAGATCGCCAGCGCCCGGGTCAACGATATGCAAGGCGTGTGGGACCACCCGCAACTCAAAGCCCGCGACAGCTGGCGCGAAGTCGATAGCCCGGCGGGGCCGTTGCCGTCGCTGCTGCCACCGGGACGCAATGCCGCGTTTACCCCGCGCATGGACGCCGTGCCCGCGTTGGGGCAGCACAGCCAAGCCATTCTCGACCAGCTCGGTTTCAGCGCCGACGCCATCGAAACCCTGAAAACCCGCGGCGTCATCTGACCCCGCGCCCCGTTGTAGGCGCCGGCTTGCCGGCGATGGCGGCCTTGAGCATGCACTGATTTCAAGGGCCTCATCACTGGCAAGCCAGCTTCTACATCGGGCGTGACAATAAGGAATTGTGTGATGCCAAACCCTCTTGTGCGCTCTGCGTTGTTTGTACCCGGTAGCCGACCGGAGCGATTTTCCAAAGCCTTGGCCAGCGGTGCCGACGCGGTGATCGTGGATTTCGAGGATGCGGTGGAAGAGCCGCTCAAGCGCCAGGCGCGGGATAACCTTGGGGCGTTTTTGACGGCCAATCCCGCCGCCCAGGTGTGGGTGCGGATCAACGCGCCGGAACATGCCGGGCATTTTGAGGATGTGGCGTTCTGCAAGGCGCATCCGAATGTGGCGGGTGTCCTGTTGCCGAAGGTCGAAAGCGCAGCCCAGGTCGCCGTAGTGGCGGCCACCGGCAAACTCATCTGGCCGATCATCGAGAGTGCGCGGGGTTTGCTGGCGGTGGCCGAGATCGCCCATGCACCGCAGGTGGAGCGCCTGTCATTCGGCGGGTTGGACCTGGCGCTGGACTTGAACCTGAGCAGCAATTCTGCGGCCGCCCAGTTCGCCCTGGACCAGGCGCGCCTGGCGCTGATCGTGCATTCCCGTGCCGCCGGTCTGGTCGCACCGCTGGATGGCGTGCACCCGGCCATCGATGACCCTGAAGGCCTGCGCCGCTCGATCCGGCATGCCTATGAGATGGGGTTTGCCGGGGCGCTGTGTATCCACCCCAAGCAGGTGGCCGTGATTCACCAGGCGCTGGCGCCAAGCGCCGAAGACCTGGCCTGGGCCCAGCGCGTGGTGGATGCCGGCGCCCATGGGGCAGGGGCCTATCAGATCGATGGGCAGATGGTGGATGCGCCGGTGTTGCTGCGCGCGCAACGACTGTTGGCGGCTCAGATCTAGCGTTCGTCCAGACCGAACGCAGGTATCAAAAAATCGAAATTCACTACACGCGTGACATCAGGCACCTTGCCCTACAACACAACAATAAGAAGGTGATTTCCCATGCTCAAGCTTTCCCGGGCGCTGCTGTGCGCCGCCACCTTGTTTGCCGCGGGCCTGGCCCAGGCGGCAGAACCGATTGTCATCAAGTTCGCCCACGTGGTCGCCGAAAACACCCCCAAGGGCCAGGGCGCGCTGCTGTTCAAGAAACTCGCCGAAGAACGCCTGCCCGGTAAGGTCAAGGTCGAGGTGTATCCGAACTCGTCGCTGTTCGGCGACGGCAAGGAAATGGAAGCGCTGCTGCTGGGCGATGTACAGATGCTGGCGCCGTCCCTGGCCAAGTTCGAGCAGTACACCAAGCAAGTGCAGATCTACGACCTGCCGTTCCTGTTCAACGACCTGGCCGCCGTCGACCGTTTCCAGGCCGCCCAGGGCAAGGAACTGCTGACCTCCATGCAGGACAAGAACATCCTCGGCCTGGCCTATTGGCACAACGGTCTCAAGCAACTCTCGTCGAACAAGGCGCTGCATGAGCCCAAGGACGCCCGTGGCCTGAAATTCCGTGTGCAGGCTTCAAGCGTGCTGGAAGAGCAGTTCAAGGCGATCCGCGCCAACCCACGCAAGATGAGTTTTGCCGAGGTGTATCAGGGCCTGCAGACCGGCACCGTGAATGGCACCGAGAACACTTGGTCGAACTATGAAAGCCAGAAGGTCAACGAGGTGCAGAAATACTTCACCGAGTCCAACCATGGCCTGATCGACTACATGGTGATCACCAACGCCAAGTTCTGGAACGGCCTGCCACCGGACATCCGCAGCACGCTGGAGCAGATCATGGTCGAGGTTACCGTCGAGGTGAACAAGCAGGCCGAAGCGCTGAACCAGTCAGCCAAGCAGAAGATCGTCGATTCCAAGACCAGCGAAATCATCGAACTGACCCCGGAGCAACGCCAGCTGTGGCGCGAAGCCATGCGCCCGGTGTGGCAGAAGTTCGAGGGTGAGATCGGGGCTGACCTGATCAAGGCCGCCGACGCGTCCAACCAGTGATCGATTGCTGAAACAAACCCGACTCCTGTGGGAGCGGGCTTGCCCGCGATGGCACCGCCTCGGTGTTCCTGAAAGACCGAGTCGCCCGCATCGCAGGCAAGCCAGCTCCCACATTGATCCGGTTTCGTCAGTGACTTGTTGTGAATACCCCCGTCCAGTTTCGCGAGGTTTTGCCATGCAAACGCTAAGGCGCGTCTGGGAGCACCTGGAGGAAGGTTTTATCGCCTTCCTGCTGGCCGCCATGACCCTGGTGACATTCGTCTACGTCATGCTCAACAACATCTACACGCTGTTTTTTGCCCTGGCCGACAGGTGGGCCTTCAGCAGCAACTTCTTCAATGCCCTGGGTGACCACACCATGACCTGGGCCCAGGACATGACCTGGAGCGTGGCGCTGACCAAGGCCATGTTCGGTTGGCTGATTTTCTTCGGTATTTCCTACGGTGTGCGCACTGCCGGCCACCTTGGCGTGGACGCACTGGTGAAGTTGACCAAGCGCCCGGTGCAACGCGTGCTCGGCATGCTCGCCTGCCTGTGCTGCCTGGCCTACGCAGGGCTGTTCATGGTCGCCAGCTACAAGTGGGTGAGCGCCGTGATGGGCGCGCATATCGGCGCCGAGGACCTCGATCAGTACGGCATCGATGTGGGCGATATCGTGATCATCGTGCCCATCGGTTTTGCCATGGTGTTCATCCGCTACCTGGAAATTTTCTACCGCATCTTTACCCACCGTCAGGTCGGGTTGGGGCTGGCCGATGAGGCTGGTGAGGCCAGCAAGTTGGCCGGCAGCCATGAGGAGCGTCACTGATGGCCGTGCTCTGTCTATTCCTGTTGTTGTTCGTGTTCATGTTCCTCGGCGTGCCCATCGCGATTTCCCTGGGCCTGTCCGGCGCCGTGTCAATCCTGATGTTCAGCCAGGACTCGGTGAGCTCCCTGGCGATCAAGCTGTTCGAGACCTCCGACGCCTATACCTTCCTGGCGATTCCGTTCTTCCTGCTCTCCGGTGCGTTCATGACCACCGGCGGCGTGGCGCAACGCCTGATCGACTTTGCCAACGCCTGTGTCGGCCACATCCGTGGTGGCCTGGCGATTGCGGCGGTGCTGGCGTGCATGTTGTTTGCCGCGCTGTCCGGTTCGTCTCCGGCAACGGTGGCGGCGGTGGGCTCGATTGCTGTGGCCGGCATGGTGCGTTCCGGTTACCCGAAGGAGTTTGGCGCCGGGATCATCTGTAACGCGGGCACCTTGGGCATTCTGATTCCGCCCTCGATTGTGATGGTGGTGTATTCGGCGGCCACCGAAACCTCGGTCGGCAAACTGTTCATGGCCGGCGTGATTCCAGGGTTGCTGCTGGGCCTGATGCTGATGATCGCGATCTACATCGTGGCGCGCATCAAGAAGCTGCCGGCCCAGCCACGGGCGACCTTGCGCGAGTGGCTGACCTGCGCGCGCCGTGCCTTTTGGGGCCTGTTGCTGCTGGTGATCATCCTCGGCGGCATCTACAGCGGCATGTTCACCCCGACCGAAGCCGCGGCGGTGGCGGCGGTGTACTCGGCGTTTGTCGCGCTGTTCGTCTACAAAGATATGAAGCTGCGCGATTGCCCCAAGGTGCTGCTGGAGTCCGGGCGCCTGGCGATCATGCTGATGTTCATCATCGCTAATGCCATGCTCTTTGCCCATGTGCTGACCACCGAACAGATTCCCCAGGAAATCACTGCGTGGGTGCTGTCTGAAGGTCTGACGCCGATTGGCTTTTTGATCATGGTCAACGTGGTGTTGCTGATTGCCGGCAGTTTCATGGAGCCGTCAGCCATTGTGCTGATCCTGGCGCCAATCTTCTTCCCGATTGCCATGAAGCTGGGCATCGACCCGATTCACCTGGGCATCGTGATGGTGGTGAACATGGAGATTGGCCTGGTTCACCCGCCGGTGGGGTTGAACCTGTTTGTGACCTCGGCGGTGACCGGGCTGACCCTGGGGCAGACTATCCGGGCGGCGTTGCCGTGGCTGATGATCTTGTTGGTGTTCCTGATCATGGTCACGTACCTGCCGTTTATCTCCCTGGCGTTACCGCACTGGCTCGGTATGTAGTCGCCCCCCTGTAGGAGCCGGCTTGCCGGCGATGAGGCCCTTGAATTCGGTACAGCAATCAAGGACGCCATCGCCGGCAAGCCGGCTCCTGCAAAGGGCGCTGGGTCCTTTAATGGTCCAGCGAACTCAAGATCGCATGGGCCACTTTCACTCGCTCCCCGTTCGGGTAGTTCTTGTTTGCCAGGATCACCACCCCCATCCCCTTGCTTGGCACATACGCCACGTACGCACCGAACCCATTGGTCGAGCCGGTTTTGTTCACCAGCGTGTCGGCGCGCGGCGCTTGTGGCGGGGTCAGCCAGTTCACCGGATGCGGTTCCATCGCCATTTTTGTCGAGTTGCCCTCCACCAGGGCGTCCAGCTTGATCGGGTAAGGGTACATCTCCCAGCCCAGCCCCTGGGTCATGCCCTCGACAGTGTAGTAGCCGGTGTGTGTGGTGGTGATGGCTTGTTGCAGCACTGGGTCCAGTGTCGCCGGGCGCATATTGACCTCTACGTAATGCAACAGGTCCGAAGCGCTGGTCTTGATGCCATAGGCCTCGCTGTCCATCGCGCCGGGGCCGACTCGCACGGGTTGTCCGTCCTTGCCATAGCCCTGGGCGTACAGGTTCATCTGGCTCTTGGGAACAGTGACGAAGGTGTGCTTGAGCCCCAGTTTCGGAAGCAGGGTTTTCTCCATCAGTTGATCAAACGGCTGCTTCAGGCTCTGCGCCGCCAGGTAGCCGAACAGGCCCAGGCTCGGGTTGGAATACAGGCGTTGGGTACCCGGGGCGAAGTCGGGTTTCCACTGCTGGAAGTAGCTGATCATGTGCTGGGTGTTGTCCGCCGCGCGGGGAAATTGCAGCGGCAGGCCACCGGCGGTGTAGGTGCCCAGGTTGAGTAGGCTGATGTGGTCGAACTTGCCGCCGCGCAACGCTGGCAGGTACTGGCTGGCCGGGTCGGTGAGGGTCAGTTTGCCGCTCGCCACGGCATAGCCGGCGAGGGTTGCGGTGAAGGTCTTGCTGACCGAGCCGATTTCAAACAGGGTGTTCTCACTGACAGGCTGTTTGGCGTCTTTACTGGCAACGCCGTAGTTAAAGTATTGCGCCTTGCCGTCCTTGACGACACCGATAACCAGACCTGGAATAGACTGTTGCTGCATCAGCGGCTTGACGCTGGCGTCCACTACGGCGCGCAGGTCGTCGGCGGCCAGGCAGTGGCCGGTGGCGAGAAATAACGCCAGGGCGCCCAAGTTACGCACTCCGGACAGGGAGAGTTGAGGCATGATATCGCTTCCATGAGAGTGATCGATTGAATGAAGAGCCTGCGCGGGCGTGGCCAATGTAGGCAGTTCGCGGGCGTTGGGCAAACGATGATATCTCGCACCTGCCATTAGATTAATTGGGGTCAAGCATGCTGCGCTCCCATCTTCCCCTCAATGCCCTGCGTGCCTTTGAAGCCTCGGCCCGGCATTTGAGTTTTACCCGCGCCGCCATCGAGTTATGCGTGACCCAGGCGGCGGTCAGCCATCAAGTCAAAAGCCTGGAAACGCAGTTGAACGTGACCTTGTTCAAGCGCCTGCCCCGTGGCCTGATGCTCACCAGCGAAGGCGAAACCCTGTTGCCGGTGGTGCGCGACTCGTTTGACCGCATCGCCCAGACCTTGAGCCAATTCGAAGGCGGGCATTACCGTGAAGTGCTCACGGTGGGCGCGGTCGGCACCTTTGCTGTGGGCTGGTTGCTGCCACGGCTGCCCGAGTTCCAGGCGCGTTACCCGTTTATCGACCTGCGCCTGTCCACCCACAACAACCGTGTCGACGTGGCGGCCGAAGGACTGGATTATGCGATCCGCTTCGGCGCGGGTGCCTGGCACGGCACCGACGCCTGTGAGCTACTGGCAGCGCCTCTCACCGTACTTTGCGTGCCGCCATTGGCCGAGCAACTGCACGCACCGGAAGACTTGCTCAAACACACCTTGCTGCGCTCCTATCGCACCGATGAATGGAACCTGTGGTTTCAGGCCGCCGGTCTACCCGCTGATACTTTAGTGCCGCGCAGCATCGTGTTCGATTCTTCGTTGGCGATGATGGAAGCCGCCTTGCAAGGCATCGGAGTGGCACTGGCGCCGGCGATGATGTTTTCGCGGCAACTGGAGAGCGACGTGATCCGCCAGCCCTTCGACGTCGGCATTAGCACGGGCAGCTATTGGTTGACGCGTTTGCAGTCGCGCGCTGAAACGCCAGCGATGCTGGCGTTTAAAAGGTGGATGTGTGAAAGCGTAAACGCTTAAACCAGGTACTTGTTGAACCAACCCAACGTTCTTTCCCACGCCAGATTCGCCGCCGCCTCGTCATAGCGTGGCGTCGAATCATTATGGAAGCCGTGGTTGGCGCCCTTGTAGATATACGCCTCATACGTGGTGCCGGCGGCCTTGAGCGCCTGCTCATACGCCGGCCAACCCTCGTTAATCCGCGTATCCAGCTCACCGAAATGCAACATGATCGGCGCCTTGATCCGTGGCACGTCCTTGGCTTGCGGCTGGCGCCCATAAAACGACACGGCCGCACCTAGTTCCGGGTAGGCCACCGCTGCCGCGTTGGTCACGCCGCCGCCATAACAGAAGCCGGTAATTCCGACCTTGCCCGTGCTGCTGTCGTGGTGCATCAGCCATTCGATGGCGGCGAAGAAGTCGTTCATCAGCTTGGTCGGGTCGACGGTCTGTTGCAGGGCCACGCCTTTTTCATCGTTGCCGGGGTAACCGCCCACCGAGGTCAGGCCATCCGGGGCCAGGGCGATGAAGCCGGCCTTGGCCAGGCGCCGGGCGACGTCTTCGATGTAGGGGTTGAGGCCGCGGTTTTCGTGGACCACCACCACCGCTGGCAGCTTGCCCGTGGCTTTGGCTGGGCGCACCAGATAGCCGCGCACCGTGCCGTTGCCTTTGGGCGAGGGGTAGGTGATGTAGTCGGCGACGATGTCCGGGTCGGTGAATTTCACTTGTTCGGCCAGCGCGTAGTTGGGGCTCAGGGCCGCCAGCAAGGCCGAAGCGGTGAGGCCGCCAAAGGTGAACAGCGCAGCGCGGTCGAGAAATTCGCGGCGGTTGATCTTGCCGTGGGCATAGCCGTCGTAGAGTTCCAGCAGTTCGGGGGCAAAGTCTTTCGCGGTCAGACGAGTCATCGGTGCATCCTCGATTAGCGGTGGCGGTCAATGTAGCCCAGGATCAGCCCTCGCGACCATGGGCGACGGCGGCCAATTGACCGGTGTCGACGCGCACGAAGATCGAATCGCCGATGGCGGTCAGTACGTCACCGGCGTACACCTCACAGATCACGCGGGTCTTGCGTCCCACGTCACCGTCGACCCGCGCGCGCAGGGTGAGGGTGATGCCCATGGGCGTCGGCTTGATGAATTTGATCCCCAGGTTGCCGGTGACGCAGTCGATGCGCGGCAGACTGCCGGGTTCGCGCCCTTCGGCGCGGTAGTGGTAGGCCATGGCGGTCCAGTTGGAGTGGCAGTCCACCAGCATGGCGATCAGGCCGCCGTAGACCAGGTCGGGCCAGCCGCTGTAGTGGGCTTCGGGCAGGTGCTCGGCGACGAGGTGGATGCCGTCCGCGTCCCAGCGGCTCTTGATGTGCAGGCCGTGGGGGTTGCTGCCGCCGCAGCCGTAGCAGATGCCTTCCGGCGCGGTGATGTCCTGGAGTGAAGGGGCGTGCATGCAGAGTCCTTATATGTGCGTGTGCGACTACTCTGTTTAGCAGGACAGGCGCCGGATGGGAATAAATCCCTGGTGTGGCGTGTTAGCTCAGTACCTGTGTCCTTACCTCTAGCGGAGCGTTGCATGAAACGTCTTATGTCCCCGGTCGCCGTACTGGCCTTGATCCTTGCTTATGGTGCCAGCGCCCAGGCGGTGGAGTACAAGGACGTCAACCGCACCGCCAGCCAGATCAGCTTCACCTACAAGCAATTGGGGCAGCGGGTGTATGGCACGTTCAGCGAGTTTGAAGGCGCCTTGACCTTCGACACGCAAAAACCGGAGGCCGGGCATGCCTTGCTCAAGATCCATCTGGCCAGTATCGACGCGGGCAGCCCGGACGCCAACGGCGAGCTGCAACGCGCGTCCTGGTTTGATACCGCGACGTTTCCGGTGGGCGTGTACGAATCCACCGGCGTCAAAGCCTTGGGCGACAACCGCTACACGATCAGCGGCAATCTGACCATCAAGGGCACCACGCGCCCGGTGGACGTGGACGTGGTGCTCAAGGAGCAGAGCGGCATTGGCGTGTTCGACGGTGAGTTCGTCCTCAAACGTGGCGACTTCAAGATCGGCGAGGGTGAGTGGGCCGGCAACAGCGTGGTATCCAATGACATCAACATCAAGTTCAAGATGGTTGCGCCGCAGCGTTAACGCGCGAACTTCTTTGCGCCGGCCACGCAGCCGATCACCGCGACCGTCACCAGCACCATGCCCAGGCTGACCTGCTCATGCAGCAGGCCTGCCGCCAGCGCCAGGCCGAAAAATGGTTGCAGCAACTGCAACTGGCCGACGGCGGCAATGCCACCCTGGGCCAGCCCGCGATACCAGAACACAAAGCCGATCAGCATGCTGAACAGTGACACATAAGCCAGGCTCAACCAGGCGGGCAGGCTGATGCCGCTGAAACTCGACGGCGCAAGCATCAGGCTCAACGGCACCACCACCGGCATCGACACCACCAGTGCCCAGCAGATCACCTGCCAACCGCCCAGGCTGCGCGACAGCTTGGCGCCTTCGGCGTAACCCAGGCCGCACACCAGCACTGCCAGCAGCATCAGCAGATCGCCGGCCGGTGCGGCGCTCAAGCCTTGGGCGACGGCATAACCCATCACCAGCACACTGCCCAGCACCGAGAACAGCCAGAACACCGGCCGCGGTCGCTCGCCGCCGCGCAACACGCCAAACACGGCGGTGGCGAGGGGCAGCAGGCCGATGAATACGATGGAGTGGGCCGAGGTCACGTATTGCAACGCCAGGGCGGTGAGCAAGGGGAAGCCAATCACCACGCCTAGGGCGACAATCGCCAGCGGCACCCACTGATTGCGCGCGGGGCGTTTTTCCTTGAATAGCCACAGCAAAGACACGCCGAGGACGGCGGCGATCGCGGCACGGACCATGGTGAGAAACACTGGGTCGAATTCCATCACGGCCAATCGTGTGGCAGGTAATGAACCGCTGAAAATCACCACGCCGATAAAACCGTTGATCCAGCCCTGGGTACTGGTGTCCAGGGTGTTGAGAGGGGATGTACGTTCCATGAGGGAGTGCCCGAAGCCGGAGGGGTTGCGTTCAGGCCATCCTAGGGGCGAGCATTAAGACAATCAAAAAATTGTCATGGATACATCCCAATGCCGCGCGCTCGCTACAAGTCCTTGGTCGACACCTTTGCTGGAGCCATCCGCAGCGGCCAAATGCCGCCTGGCACGCGCCTGCCGACGCATCGTCAATTGGCCGCCGAGCATGGCCTGGCACTGGTCACCGCCAGCCGCGTGTACACCGAGCTTGAGGCCATGGGCCTGGTCAGCGGCGAACCCGGGCGTGGCACCTTCGTGCGCGAAATCTCGTTGCCGCCCGGGCAGGGCAGTGGTCAGATGACGGTGACGGCGGGCATGCTCGACCTCAATTTCAACTATCCCTCGTTGCCGGGCCAGGCAGACCTGTTGCGCACAGCATTGCGCCAACTGGCGCTGTCCGGCGACCTTGAAGCGCTGTTGCGTTACCAGCCCCACGCCGGGCGTCTGCATGAGCGCGCGGCCTTTGCGCGGCACTTATTGAACCGTGGGCTTACCGTGGAGCCCGACCAAGTGCTGCTGGTCAGTGGCGCCCAACATGGCCTGGCGGTAACGATGATGGCGTTGCTCAAACCCGGTGACGTGATTGCGGTCGATGCGTTGACCTATTCGGGCTTCAAGGTACTGGCCGAAACCCTGCACCTGGAAATTGTCGCGATCCCGGTGACGCCGACCGGCCCGGACCTGGAAGCCTTGCAAAACCTGTGTCGCAAGCGCCCGGTGCGCGCCGTATACAGCATGCCGACCCTGCACAATCCCCTCGGTTGGGTGATGGATCTGGTCCAACGCGAACGGCTGGTGTCCATCGCCCGTCAGCACAATCTGATGATCATCGAAGACGCGGCCTACGCGTTCCTCGCTGAAGACCCACCGCCCCCGGTGGCGACGCTGGCGCCGGAACGCACGGTGTATGTGGGTGGGCTGTCAAAAAGTGTGGCGACGGGCCTACGCGTGGGGTTTGTCGCGGCGCCGATGGAATGGGTAAAGACGCTGGAGCGCACCCTCATGGCCACCACCTGGAATGTACCCGGCGTGATGAGCGCCATGGCGGTGGCATGGCTGGAGGATGGCACCGTGGCACAGCTTGAGGCGCAAAAGCGCGAGGACGCCCAGGCACGCCAGGCTTTGGCCGCTCAGGTGTTCAAAGGGCTGACCACCATCAGCCATCCCTCGTCGTATTTTCTATGGCTGCCGTTGGCGGAAGACGCCCGGGCCGATCAGGTCGCCATGACCTTGCAGCGCGACAATATTTCAGTGTCCACCGCCGAGCCGTTTGCCGTCTCGGGGTATGTCCCGCACGCGTTGCGGTTGGCCTTGGGTTCGGTGCCGATGTCGGCACTGCGCGAAGCGTTGCTCAAGGTGCGCAAGGTGGTGGCGTGGTGAGCCGGTTTCGGCGGCTCACCGCTGGACATCAGTACTTGTAAGCCTGACGCCCGATCAGCAACCATTTGCCTTTCTGTTTCTGCCAGACCTGGAAGTTGTCGATGTCGGTAGGCACTTCAACGCCGCTGTTCACGGCCAGGGCATGGAAGTGGTTGCGTACCAGCGCGGTGTCGCCTTGCAGGGTGATGGTCTGGTTCTGCATTTCCAGGGTCTTGAAGGCGCTGGTATGGGTTTCCAGGTCAGCGATGAATTGGTCTTTGTTCTGCACCTTGCCGCTGGAGTGACCGTAGGTGAGCTTGTCGGCCGTCAACGCGTGAAGTTGCTTGAGGTCCAGGTGCAGCATGGCTTGGGTCAGTTGGTCGACCGCTTGTGCCACATCCTTTTCGGCAGGGGCAGGCGCGGCTGCGACATAACCGGTGAACAGGCACAGAAATCCGATCAGCACTTTGACGTTTTGCATGGGTGTTTCCTTATTGTTGTTGGAGGCTGGCACGACAGCTTAAGTCGTCGTACAACCATGCAATATTTCGGGTGGGGAAGGAAAGTGAAATTTCGAAATATGTTGAATAGATTAGGCTTTAAGGCGTTATAAAACACACGCAAACTTATACGATGTCTCAACACGTCGATCTAATCATGCCTCGCTTCCTGTGCAAGTAGCACATCGCTATGCTACTGCCGAAACCTGACACTGCCCGAGAGACAAAATGGATTTTGACTGGCACAGCGACACACTCACCCGCGCCACTCCGGTAACCCCACACTACAAAAACACTCAAAACGTGCGCCGCTTCATGCGTGAACACTGCGGCCCAGGGTTCAAATTCGACCGGCCGTTCATGGCCTGGATCCGCAACGAGGTGCCCAAGACTCTGGGCGACGTGGTGGACGAGCGGCAACGCCGAAACGAGGATTCACGCCCATGACACCCGACGAAAAATACCAGGCCGCCCAGCAACGTCTCGGCTATCAGCTGGATGAATTCAAAGTCGGTGGCAACTACACGCCACTGGTCCGGGACGCCAACCACCTGTACATCAGCGGCCAGATTCCCCGGGTCGGCGATGCCATCGTGCTGCCGGGCAAGGTCGGAGACACCTTGACCTTGGCCCAGGCGCAAATCGCCGCCGGTATCAGCGCGTTGCGCTGCCTGGGGTTGCTGAAGCAGGCCTTGGGTTCGCTGGACCAGGTCAAGGCAATCCTGCGCATCACCGTGTATGTGCGCAGTGCCGAGGATTTTGATCAGCAGAGTGAAGTGGCCAACGGTGCGTCGGATCTGTTGCACGAGATCCTTGGCAGCGCCGGGGTGCATACGCGTACGTCGGTGGGGGTGATGCAACTGCCGAAGTCGGCGGCAGTGGAGATCGATATGATTGCCGTCGCCCACAGCGCTTGATGTGACACTCGATTCAACTGTAGGAGCCAGCTTGCCGGCGATGGCGTTGGTCCAGGCTGCGCAACCTCACAGTTAGACCGCTATCGCCGGCAAGCCGGCTCCTACTGGGAGGGCGTTTAGTCAGTTGCCAGCGGGGGTGTACGCGGTGGAATCAGGCGTTTGCTGCCGGTGGCTTCATAGGCAGAAGCAAACCGCAGCAACGCCGAATCGTCATATGCCCGTCCGGCAAACGTCAGCCCCACTGGCATGCCGATATCCGCCATCACGCCCATCGGCACGGTGACGGTCGGCACGCCGAGGTGGCGGATGGCGAGGTTGCCGTTGGCGACCCACACGCCGTTGCTCCAGGCAATGTCAGCCGACGCTTCATTCACGTCAGCATCCGCCGGGCCTACGTCAGCCACGGTCGGGAACAACACGGCGTCGAGACCGAGCGTGTCCATCCAGTCTTCCAGGTCGATGCGGCGGGTCTGTTCCAAACCGCGCAGGCCATCGGGGACCGTGCTGATCTCGTTCCAAGGCGTGATGCCGCGTTCGGCCATGCGCACGTATTCGTCCATGCCCGCGGCCAGGTCGTCCTCACGGTTGGGCAGGGTGCCGGGGTCGTGGGGGAAGATTTTCGGGCCGTCCACATCCGCCAGGCGGTTGAGGGCCGGGTCATTGTTGGCACGCAGGAAGTCATCAAAGGCCCAGGCCGACAGTTCCCACAGTTCATCGTGGAGGAACTCCTTGGAGACCAGTCCACGGGTGAACACGGTGGGTGCGCCAGGGCGGTCGCCTTCGCAGTTGGACACCAGCGGGAAGTCTACGTCGATGACTTCGGCACCGGCCGCAACCAGCGCCTGGCGCGCGTCGTTCCACAGGTCGATCACGCTGGCGCGGGTGTTGATCTTCTGCCCGGTAGGGCCGCCGATGCCGGGTTTTTCACTGGTGCCTGCGTCAGGGTCGGCGTTGATGTACATGCGCGGCACACCAAAGCGTTTGCCGGCGAGGGATTCGCAACTCACGGCCAGTTCAGCGTAGGACGCCGGGCGCACCGAGGCGACGCTCGGGATCGGCACCCACGGCTGCAAACGCCACAGGTCGCCACGGGTGTCCGGGTCTTCGGCCACCACCACATCGAGCACTTCCAACAGGTCGGCCATGGTGCGGGCGTAAGGCACGACCACGTCCATGGTCGGTGTGAGCGGCCAGTTGCCGCGCACCGAAATCACGCCACGGGACGGGGTGTAGGCGCACAGGCCATTGTTGGACGCCGGGCCGCGTCCGCTGGACCAGGTTTCTTCGGCCACGCCAAACGCGGCAAAACTGGCCGCCGTCGCGGTGCCGGCGCCGTTGGACGAACCGGAGGCAAACGGCGCCGTCAGGTAGTCGGCGTTATACGGGCTTTCCGCCCGGCCATACACACCACGCTGCATGCCGCCATTGGCCATCGGTGGCATGTTGGTCTTGCCCAGGCAGATGGCGCCGCCGCCGCGCAGGCGTTCGATGGTGAATGCATCACGCTGGGCGACCAGGCGGGCAAACGCCGGGCTGCCGGAGGCGGCGGTCAGGCCCTTGACCAGGTAGCTGTCTTTGGCGGTGTAAGGAATGCCATCCAATGGCCCCAAGATTTCGCCTTTGGCCCGGCGTGCATCGGACGCCTCGGCTTCTTTCAGGGCGTCGGGGTTGCGCACCACCACGGCGTTCAAGGCGGTGGCGGTCTGCGGGCCGTCATAGGCCTCGATCCGCGCCAGGTAGGCCTTGACCAGTTCAACCGCCGTGGTCTGGCCGGATTCAAGCGCAGCGCGCAATTGGGCAATGGAGACTTCGGTAACTTGCATCACGTTTTTTTCGCCGCCTTCAAGTGGGGGTATGGCGGCAGTCTACGTACAGATATTTCACAAAACCAGCGCCGCATACTCCGCATAGGCGCCACGCATCACCTGCCAGGTGGCCTCGTCAGCGGGAATCAGATGTTCGATCCGCAGGGAGGTGAGGGTAATGTCCTGGGGCATGCCAAACGTGGTGAAGGTGGACAAAAAACTCAGTTCACCCTGGCGTGAGCGCACGCGGGTCAGTACCAGCGGCGGCATGTGCGCGGGCAGTTCGGTGTTGGCCGGTGTCGGCAAACTCGCCAGTAATGCGGCCAGTTCGGGATTGCCCAGCGCTTCACGGGTGGCGCGCTGCCAGGCCAGGGCGCGGATCTCCTTGGCATTGATCAGGTGATCGCCCAGGCCGCCCGGCTGCAGCAGCGTCGACAGCAAGTTCACGCCCTCAGCGGCATCCGCCCGGATGCCCACTAATTCAAACAGCAGGCCGGTACTGGCATTCGCCGCCAGCACTTCCCACTGGCTGCCCAACAGGATGGCAGGGGCCGGATTGTTGGCGTGCAGCACATGGCTGACGGCTTCGCGGATTGCTGCCATGGCCGGCGAGGCGAGCGGGGTGGCGGTGTAGCGCGGCGCATAGCCGGCGGCGAGGAATACGCGGTTGCACTGCTCCAGCGGTGCCTCCAGTGCCGTCAACAGATTATGCAATGTGGCGGTGCCTGGTTTGGCGCGACCGGTCTCGATGCAACTGAGGTGACGCTGGGAAATGCCGGTGATCAGGGCCAGGTCGAGTTGGCTCAGCTTGGCGTGCCGGCGCAATTGGCGCAGCTGTTCGCCGGCAGTAACAAGGTTGTCCATGGCGGAATCATGACCTCCGAGGTCATTGCGAGGGTCCGAACCTTATCACTAACGTGGGCTTCCATCACTTCAAGGAAGAGACCATGAGCAGTCGCTTTATCGCCCTGGCCGGTTTGCTGGGATTTTCGTTCTACACCCTGGCGACGATGCTGACAGCCGAACAGTCGCTGTGGGCCTTTGGCCGTGAACTGATGTCACGGCCGGACACCGCGCAGGTGGTGATCGACCTGTATTTGATGGCGGTGCTGGCGTGTGTGTGGATGTACCAGGACGCACGACGTCGCGGGCGCTCGGTGGTTTCGTTGCTGCCGTATTTTGTGCTGACGGCAGTGTTTGTGTCGGTGGGGCCGTTGCTCTATCTGGTGGTGTACGGGGGGCGTGATGAATGAGCTTTTGCACGTCTACGCACTCTGTGTGCTGGTGCTGTGCCTGAAGATGTTTGCGATTTCCTGTTATCAGGGGATCTTTCGGATACGGCGCCAGGCGTTTACCAACCTGGAGGATGCAGCGTTCTTCAAGCGTGCTGCGCATTCAGCGGAACTGCCGCAAGTGATGAGGGCGACCAAGGCCTGGGCGAACGACTTGGAGAATATTCCACTGTTTTTCGTGTTGGGCGGGCTGTGTATTGCGTTGGGGGCGAGCGGCGCTGTGACGGCAGGGTTATTTGTCTGTTTTACCCTTGCACGGGTTGCGCATACGGTGATGTATCTGGTGGGGTGCCAGCCCTGGCGGACGCTCGCGTATGGGCTGGGCGCAATCTGCCTGCTCGGGCAGGGCGCCACTGTGGTTGCCAGGCTGATGGTGATTTCCACTTAACCATAGGGTGCGGTTCCCGTTCTATCCACCAACCGGATACTATCGCGCCCGCCACGCTTGGTTTCATACAGCGTGGTGTCGCCTTGCTCGATCAACGCCGTGAGGCTCGGTGGCGGCTGGTCGAACAGGTTGGCGCCGATGCTCAGGGTTACCGGCGCCGGCGTGGTGAAGGTCTGCGCGGCCAGCTTTTGGAACTGGTCGCGCAGGCTGCTGCCCAGTTCGACGATCTGCTCGGTGGACGCCGGGTTCAGCAGGATCACGAACTCATCCCCGCCCAGGCGTGCGGCCAATGCTCCCTGGGGCACCACGCTGCGAATCATCTCGCTCAAGGCGATCAGCAAACGGTCGCCGGCGGTGTGGCCGTAGAGGTCGTTGACCGACTTGAAGTTGTCGATGTCGATCAGCAGTAACGCGCCGGGTTGCGCCGGCGAGACCTGGGCCAGCAGGCGCGGTGCGCGCAGGTCGAGGGCGCGGCGGTTGTACAGGGCGGTCAGTGGGTCGCGGGCGGCGAGGCGGGCAATCTGTTGTTCGCGTCGGTAGCGTTCGGAGCCGGTCATCGACAACGCGATCAGCATGATCGCCATGGCGCCTTCCACCAGGGAAATCTGGATGATCTCGCCCTTGAACGCGGCGAGGTCGATCAAGGTGCCGGGGATCAGCACCGACAGCGCCTTGACCACATAAAACGCGCCGTGGATCAACAGCACATAGCGTAGTTGCACGGCGCCGATGCTCAGGGATTTGCCATGGGGCCGCAGTAAAAAGCTGGCGCGCAGGGTCGGCAACGCCACCAACAGCGACTGTACCGCTAGCATGGCTTTAGACCATGAAGGATCACTCGGCAGCATCAGCATGCAAAACCAGGCCACCAGCATCAGCAGCCACACGGGCGACAAGCGTGTTTGCGTGAATCGCGCCACACCGAGCAAGAACAGGAAATGCGCGGTCACCAGCAAGCCGTTGGCGAACCAGATGCCGATCATCAAATAGCCGTTGATGCGCAGCAGGGCGAGGGTGGAGCCGATGCTGATGGTGGCAAAACCGGCGCTCCAGCACAGCAGCGAAGGTTCGCGCACGCTGCGCCATTCAACGGCCAGGTACAGGGCGGCAGCGGCTGCCAGGGCAACGGTGAGTGCCAAAATCGTAGGAGGGTCGAGCGTCATGTGCTGCCGGGTCTGCCAGGGTTGCGTTGAAAACCGCGATTGTAAGCGTTCGCGCGAGGTTTTCGGAGGCTTACTGGCGAACGGCTATCAACGCATTCAATTTAACGCACTGGCAACGTCGCGCGGAACACCGTTCCCGACGCCAGATCTGACTCGACCTCAATTAAACCTTGATGGGAGGTGACAATTTCAGAGGCGATGAACAAGCCCAATCCAAGACCTTCCGCTGGGCCGTGTTCAATGACCGACCGTTGGGAAAAGCGCCCCATGGGATTGAATATGAACGGCAGGACATCGGCAGAAATGGGGTTGCCACCGTTGCGCACAGTGAACACCACCGTCTCTGCGCGAGTCGCCAACTCGACTGTGATGGGTAACTGTGCATCGCCGTGTTGCACGGCATTACTGATGATGTTGGAAAATACCTGCTCCATGCGCGGGCCATCAAAGCTGCCAGTCGCCTGGGCTTTTGCTTCGAAGACGATGTTCGAAGCCGGGTGAAAGGCTCGGATCTCCTCGACAATGCGTTCACAGATCGGTGCAAGATCGACCTCAGTACGCTTGACCGGAATGCCTGGCCCCATCTGACAACGTGTCAAATCCAGCAGATCACCGACGATCTGGCTGGCACGTTGCACACTGGTATAGATCTGCGTGGCCACACGGCTGCCGCGCTCGTCCACAGTCGGCGAGCGCCGGAGCATGTCGGCGCCCAGCAGAATCGCGCCCAACGGCGTGCGCAGGTCGTGGCCGAGGATGCCCAGGAAAACATTGCGCGACGCTTCTACGGCACGTGAGTAACTGGCGATGGATTCTGCCAGTGCCTGGTCGATGGCTTCATGGAAGCGGTTCATGTCGTCGACTTCCAGCGCCGTACCGTGTTTGACCTGATCAAGCCACTGGCTGAGCACGCTGGTGCGCAACGCGCGGTATTCAGACACCATCTGGTCGATGGAGAAACCCGCCATCAAGCGTGTCACCGCGTGGGTTTCAGCCGGGCTTTCTTCGTCATTCTGCGGCGCCAACCCTTGCGCCTTGTCAGTTTGCTCCTGCACGGTCTGGGTGGTGCGCAGGTCACTCACGATGGCGCGAAGCATCTGCTCGGCATGATCGCGCAAGCCTCCACGGTCGAGGTCGGCCCCAGGTGTCTGGATGGTGCGGGCAAAGTCTTCCCACGCCTGAAGGATCGGCTCGAGGTTCGCGAGAATGAAGTCAGGCAGGCGCATACGGGAGGTCCTTGGATGGGCAGAAGCTCACGGGAAACTGCCAAACAAGGATTTAAGCACGGAATGGCTATACGCAGGCGTCCTTGCCTGCGTCAGTCGTGGGCGTAGGCGCGATCAAATGCCTTTGGTGGAGGGTAACAAGACCGTCAGAATGCCCACCAGCGGCAGGAACGAACACAGCTTGTAGACGTACTCGATACCGTGGGTATCAGCGAGCAAACCGAGCAAGGCTGCGCCAATCCCGCTAAACCCGAACATCAGGCCGAAGAAGATCCCGGCGATCATGCCCACGTTACCCGGCACCAGTTCCTGGGCATACACCACGATGGCCGAGAAGGCCGACGCGATGATGAACCCGATCACCACGCTCAACACCGCCGTCCAGAACAGGTCGACGTAGGGCAGGGCCAGGGTGAACGGCGCGGCGCCGAGGATGGAGAACCAGATGACTTTCTTGCGCCCGATCTTGTCGCCGATCGGGCCGCCGGCGAAGGTGCCGACGGCCACGGCGCCGAGGAACAGGAACAGGTACATTTGGGAGCTTGCGACCGACAGCTGGAATTTTTCGATCAGGTAGAACGTGAAGTAGCTGGTCAAGCTGGTCATGTACCAGTATTTGGAGAACACCAGCACGGCCAGTACCACCAGGGCGAAGGTCACGCGGCCCTTGGACAAGCCGTGGGTCGCTTTGCCGCCTTGCTTGAGCTTGAACAGGTTGAGGTGGTTGCGGTACCAGCGGCTCAAACCGTAAAGCACCAAGATGGCGAACACTGCAAACAACCCGAACCAGGCGATATTGCCCTGGCCGTAAGGAATGATGATCGCGGCCGCCAGCAACGGGCCGAAAGCACTGCCGGTGTTGCCACCGACCTGGAACGTCGACTGCGCCAGGCCGTAGCGACCGCCGGACGCCAGGCGCGCAACGCGGGAGGTTTCCGGGTGGAAGGTCGACGAGCCGACGCCCACCAGGCCTGCTGCAAGCAGAATCGCCGGGAACGTGCCGACAAACGCCAGCATCAGAATGCCGATCAAGGTGCAAACCATGCCCGCCGGCAGCAGCCAGGGTTTCGGGTGGCGATCGGTGTGGTAGCCGATCCACGGCTGCAGCAGGGATGCGGTCAGCTGGAACGTCAGGGTGATCAGGCCCACCTGGGTAAACGACAGGCCGTAGTTGGCCTTGAGCATTGGGTAGATCGACGGCAGCACAGCCTGGATCAGGTCATTGATCAAATGCGCCAGGGCGCAGGCGCCGAGAACACGCATGACCAAAGGGCTGGCTTGGGGTGTGGTGGTTGCAGCGGCGGGTGACGCGGTGAGGGTCGACATGCAGGCATTCCATACAAGGCAGCTAATCAGAGGCGGCAACTTCTTAAGGTCGCCATCCATTACAAAATGATTCGGCGTTCATGCTAGATTCGTCAGGGATGCCTGTCTCGCGTAATTCGGGCGACAACCATCGCAAAAAGGGCGAAATCATCAAACCACTGAACGAATTCCTCCAGGAAATCAACGAAGGTGCGTGGGCGGTCATCAGTTCCGCCACGGATTATCCGGAAAACTGGGTGATCCCCGACCACAGCCACGAGAAGCACCAACTGCTCTACGCCATCGAAGGCGTGATGGTGGTGTACTCGGCGCTCAACCAATGGACGGTGCCGCCCAATCGCGGGATCTGGATGCCCGCCGGGCAGGTGCATTCCCTGCGTTGCGTGGGCACCCTGAAAATGCGCAGCGTGTTTGTGCGCCCGGATCGTTTCCCGAACATGCCCGGCGAGCCGAAGACGGTAAGTATCTCGCCGCTGCTGAGCGAACTGATCAAGGCCTCGGTGAGCCTGAAACCGCCGTATGCCGAGGACTCGCGGGATGCGCGGATCATGCACCTGATCCTCGACGAGCTCGCCATCCTGCCGGCCTTGCCACTGTCCTTGCCGCAGCCCGCCGACCCGCGCCTGCAGCGCATTTGCCTCGCGTTGCAGGAAGAGCCCGGCGACGCCTCCACGGTCGCCCACTGGAGTGAGCGCCTGAACCTGGATCAGAAAACCATCCAGCGTCTGTTCCGCAAGGAAACCGGCATGACCTTCGGCCAGTGGCGCCAGCAGGCGCGGCTGCTGCTGGCATTGGAGAGGATTGCGGTGGGGGAGAAGGTGATCGATATCGCCCTGGAACTGGGTTACGAAAGTCCGAGCGCTTTTACCAGTATGTTCAAGAAACAGTTCGGCAAGACGCCGAGTCATTTCTTCAGGTAGGCGCCTGCGTGAGGTTGGCGTGCAGGTCCAACAGACCGTTGAACGCATCAATGTCCAGCGGTCGGCTGAGGAAATAGCCTTGGCCCTCCTCACAGGCCACGCTCTTGAGTAATGCCAAGTGCTCGGCGGTTTCGATGCCTTCGGCTGTCACCGTCAGTGCCAGGGCCCGGCCCAGGCCGACAATCGCCTGGATGATCGCCTTGTCATCGTCGCTTTCTTCCAGGCGGGTCAGGAAGCTGCGGTCGATCTTCAAACCATCGAATGGGAACGCCCGCAGGTAGCTCAGGGATGAGTAACCGGTGCCGAAGTCATCCATGGCGATACGCAGGCCCAAGTGCTTTAGCGTATGCATGACCTCAAGTGCGCCGTCGGTATCATCGAGCATGACGCTTTCGGTGATTTCCAGTTCCACCCGTGCCGGGTTGATACCCGACGTCGCCAATGCCTGGCGTGCGCGCTCGACCAGGTTGCCGCGCTTGAATTCGGTGGGTGACAGGTTCACCGACACAAACAGATGCTCTGGCCATTGGGCGGCACGCGCGCAGGCGGTTTCGAGTACCCAGTCGCTCAACGCCAGGATCAGCCCGGACTCCTCGGCAATCGGGATGAAGGTGTCAGGCGCGATCAGCCCACGCACGGGATGTTGCCAGCGCACCAGGGCTTCGGCGCCGACCATTTGCCCGTCGGCGATGCGATAGCGCGGCTGGAAATGCAGGCGCAGCTCGCCGTGTTTGATCGCATAGCGCAGGTCGCTCTCCAAGCGGCGGCGTTCGATAATCCGCGCGTTCATGTCGCCGGAGTAGAACCGCCAGGTATTGCGCCCCGCAGCCTTTGCTTCGTACAAGGCAATGTCGGCGTAGCGCAGAAGTTCCGTGGCTTCACGGGTATCGGTGGGGGCGATGGCGATTCCGATGCTGGCGCTGACAAACACCTCCTGCTCGTCGATTCTGATCGTACGCTCGATGGATTCGATCAAGCGCTTGCACAGGGCTTCGACTTCGTCTTGAGTGCCTGCATCGGTCAGGATCAGTACAAATTCATCACCGCCGATTCGTGCGACCAGATCCCCATGGCGAACACAGTCCGCCAGGCGGGCCGACACTTCGTTGAGCACCCGATCACCGGCAGCGTGCCCAAGCAAGTCGTTGACCGGTTTGAACCGGTCGAGGTCCAGGCTGAGCATGACCAACGGCTGCTCCAACGACGACAAGGCCTTGAACTTGCCCTCCAGAAACGCCTGCAGGCGCGTGCGATTGGGTAGCCCGGTGAGGGCGTCATGCTGGGACAGGAACTCGATGCGTCGACGGGCCTCGACTTCTTCCGTTACATCGGTGGCCGTTCCGCGAAACCCGCCACATGGCATCTGCCGTGCGGACAGTCGAGTGCTGCGTTCCAGCCCCAATGCATCGACGTAACGACACTGCACGCTGATATCCGGGCGACGTTCGGGGGCGCTGAGCCACTGGGAGAGCAGGCCGCTTTCGGTCTCCAGCAAATCGTTCATTGTGGCGCCGATCCAAGCGTTGCGCACCAGCCCGGTCACGCCTTCAAAGCGTTCCGACAGGTAGGTAAAGCGCCAGCCGGCGTCGATTTCCCATACCCAATCGGAACTGGCTTCCACCACATCGCGAAAGCGGGCTTCGCTGGTGGCCAGGGCGTTCTGACTGTTCTGCAGCGATGAATGACTGGCGTCCAGGGCAAGTGCGGCGGCGGTGGTGCGCCGCGAAATGACCCAGGTCATCACGCACACCAGCAGCGCAGCCAGGCCCAGCAGCGGTAGGCCTACGCCCATCAGGCGCAAGCCGGGACGAGCCGGCTCCCAGTGGAGGCTGCCGGCCGAGCCGTTGGCGCCGAGGGGGAAGAGCAAGGTCTTGCCGATTTCATCGGCGGTGGCGACGTGCAGTTTGTCCACGCCGAATTCATCGCCGATCACCGCCAGTTTGGCGCTGTCGAGAATATCGATAAAGATCAGCACCGACGCTGTCCGGCCGTCGGGCAACACCGTGGGGTCGGTACCGGGGGTGATGGCGGCGGCAGCTACCAGTGCAGGGCTGCCGTGCACATTGATAAAGGCCGTGGCGGGTGTCTCATTGTCTGCGCCCGCGCGAGCCTGCTCAAGAATCTCGGTGATGGGCCCACCGAGCCACTGGTTGAGTTCGACGGTCTGTAACTGGCCGTCAACGACGGCATACATCGTGCGGTTGGCGTCGTCGACCACGAACAGGCCTTGAAAGCCGAAATCATCGAACAGTGTGGCGCCGATGTTGCCACGAACAAAGGCCCAATCAGCGTCTACCGTCATATGCAAATGCTTGTAGGCGTCACTCCAGAAGGCGTAGTCCTTGACCGTCACCCGCAGGGACTTTTCCAGCGACTGCACGGCTTTGCGGGTATAGAACGCACTTTCAGCCTGCTCGGAGCGGTCCAGTTCATGGGCCAGATAGACCAACGAGTAGGCCGCGGCGGCAAACACCACAGCCAGCAAGGCCATGAACCTGAAGAGTGAGGTGCGCGCCAGCGACAGACTGGTGCGATCGGAAAGCGAGCGGACGATAGGGGCGAGAGCGTTCGGCATAGTTTCCCGCAGGGCGTCGCTGCTTGTCAGGGGTATCCCTTGCTATCGGCAGCTCTGGCAAAACATTTAGACCGCCGGGGAGGGTGGCTGCTGGCGCGCGTTGCCAACCACGTCAATAGGGCCGCGACGCTCAGCACCGCAGCACTCAACTCGAATGTCGCCTGATACCCGCTCAGGTCGAACATCAGGCCGCCCACGATAGCGCCGGAAGCGATCGCCAGTTGGATGATCGCCACCATCAAGCCACCCCCTGCCTCGGCGTCGTCGGGCAGGGTTTTTGACAGCCAGGTCCACCAACCCACGGGGGCGGCGGTGGCGACCAGGCCCCAGAGCCCCAGTAATAGCGTGGTTATCGCTGTGGAACTGCCAAACATGACCAGCGCCAGCGCAATCCCGGCCATCACCAGCGGAATAATGCCCAGCGTCAGGAACAGGCTTTTTTTCAGGAAACGCTCAATCACCAACGTCCCCGCAAAACCAGCCAATCCCAGCACCAGCAAGATCAACGACAGCCCGGACGCACTTACCTGGGTGACGGCCTCCAGAAACGGCCGCAGGTAGGTGAACAACATAAACTGGCCCATGAAAAACACACTCACCGCCAGCATGCCCAAGGCCACCGGCGTGCGTTTCATCAAGTGCAGCAGGCTGCTGTTTTTGGCGACGCCTTGAGCCTTGATTGAAGGCAGTCTGATCATCAACCAGGCCGCTGCCAACGTCGCGACGGGGACGACGCAAAAGAACGCCCCGCGCCAGCCGATCAAGCCGCCGACAAAACTGCCCAATGGCGCGGCGATCACCGTCGCCAAAGCGTTGCCACCATTGACGATCGCCAGCGCACGCGGCACCTGGGGCTCAGGCACCAGGCGCATGGCCGTGGCGGCCGACAATGACCAAAAGCCACCGATGGCCACGCCGATTAACGCACGGCCAAGCATGAACACCGGGTAATTCGGTGCCAGCGCCACCACGGTGCCAGAAACAATCATCAGCACGGTCAAGGCCAGCAAGAGGCGCTTACGCTCGACCCGCGCCGCTACGCCTGCGATCAGCAGGCTGGTAAGCAACGCAAACAGACCAGACACCGAAATGCCCTGGCCGGCTTGCCCCTCGGTAATCTGCAAGTCGGCCGCCAGGGGCGTGAGCAGGCTTACGGGCATGAACTCGGACGCCACCAGGGCAAAGGCGGCCAGGGACATCGCGAGCACAGCGCCCCAGTTTTTCGGGGTGTCGGAGATCACTTCAAGTTGCTCCTGAAAAAGCTGGTCAGCTTGTCGAACGGGATCAGGCCGACTCGGTCGTACAGGTCCACATGGCCGGCATCCGGGATGATCACCAGTTCCTTGGGCTCGGCAGCACGCTGGTAGGCGTCCTCGCTGAACTCAAGGGAATGGGCATTGGCACCGGCAATCAGCAGCAGTGGTCGTGGGGAAAGCGTCTCGATGTCGTTGAACGGGTAGAAATTCATGAACTTAACGTTGCTGGTCAGCGTCGGCCGCGTGGTGTTTTGCGGCGAGGCACCCGCCGGGGTGAACGCACCACGCGGCGTGCGATAGAAGTCGTAGAACTCATCGCCCACGGCATCGCCGGTCAGGGTCTGAGGCGTGCCGCCGGTGTAGACGGTGTTGCCACCCTGGAACTCTACATAACGCTGGTTGGCGGCTTGCAGCAGTACTTGCTGGCGCTGCGCCAAGGTCACGCCGCGTTTAAGGCCGTTACGGTTGGCTGCGCCCATGTCGTACATACTCACCGTAGCGATGGCTTTGAGGCGCGGGTCGATCTTTGCCGCTGCGATGGCAAAGCTGCCGCTGCCGCAGATGCCAATCACGCCGATGCGCTCGCGGTCGACCATCGGGCGGGTGCCGAGGTAATCCACGGCGGCGCTGAACGCTTCACTGTAAAGATCGGGCAACACGGCATTGCGCGGCTCGCCAGCGCTTGCGCCCCAGAACGACAAGTCCAAGGAAAGGGTGACAAAGCCCTGCTCGGCCATTTTGGTGGCGTACAGATTCGCGCTCTGTTCTTTGACGGCGCCCATCGGGTGGCCCACGATGATTGCCGCATTTTTTGAAGAGGGGGCAAGGTGCTTGGGCACAAACAAGTTGCCTGCGACCGTCATGCCATATTGATTGTTGAAGGTGACTTTTTCGACGGTCACCCGCTCGCTTTGGTAGAAGTTGTTAGCACCATTGGACATATCGGCTCCCAGTGTCGACATTGAGGTCACCAGCAAACTCAGGGTGAGCAAGAGGCTTTTCATCGGGGGTTCCTCGAGAAGGTTGGTCCGCGCATTTTCCCGAGTGAGAGCAGGGTTCTGTAGTGCGTTTGACTGGAATACTTGCCTGATCCTCTGAGTCTTGTAGTTTGCCGGGGACGGCCATGGGCGCGACGGGGTAAAGTCCGATGAAGAGAGGAAAGAGCCTGTAATGACCACTCATCAAACATCCTTGAATGCGCTGATCCAAGCCATCGGCTCGCGCGTGCACGCGCCCGGTGACTACCCCATGCCGATTCCGGGCCTGGGTTTTTATCACCGTGATCAGCCTGCAACACCCGTCGTGTGCATGGTGGAACCGTGCATCGTGCTGGTCGCCCAGGGTGAAAAGCAGTTGTGGGTCGGTGGCGAAGGCTACCCGTATGACACGTCACGCTTCCTGGTGACCTCCCTGGACATTCCCGCCAACTCCGAAGTGCTGGCGGCCAGCCCAGAGCAACCGTGCCTGGGGCTCACGTTGAAGCTGGACTTGCGCATATTGGCCGAGCTGATCGCCCAGAGTGAGCTTCCGCCAACGCGGGAGCGGGCAGTGTTGAAGGGCGTGGGTATCGGCACGGTGACCGAGGGCATGCTGGCATCGTTTGCGCGCCTGGTGGCGCTGCTCGATGAACCTGAAGCCATCCCGGTGCTAGCGCCGTTGATTCAGCGCGAAATCCATTACCGGCTACTGAAAAGCGACCAGGCGAACCGATTGCGCCAGATCTGCTCCGTCGACGGCCAGGGGTATCGGATTGCCAAGGCCATCGATTGGCTGAAGCTCAATTACACCGCGGCCTTGCGCGTAGACGAGTTGGCCGCGCGCGTGCAAATGAGCGCAGCGACGTTTCACCATCACTTTCGCCAACTGACGGCAATGAGCCCGTTGCAGTATCAGAAGTGGCTACGCCTTAACGAGGCGCGGCGCTTGATGTTGAACGAGCATCAGGACGTGTCCAGCGCGGCGTTCAAGGTGGGCTATGAAAGCCCCTCTCAGTTCAGTCGCGAATACGGCCGGTTGTTTGGGGTGCCACCCAAACGTGATATCGCGGCGCTGCGTGGCAGGACCGAGGTCAATGATCGGACGTCAAATTAGCAAAGAATATGCACCCGATCAGCCGCGCAAACAGGTTCAGGGTTTCCGGCAGGTTGGGGTCCTCAAACAGCATCGCTCTTGAATCGAGCGCGCACAGAGCGCCAAACAGGCGGCCATCGGGCAGGAAAATCGGCGCGCCGGCATAGCTCTCAATGGCGAATTGCTTGACCACCGGGCGGGCTGCGAAGCGGCCGTTCTGGCTGATCTGCGGGATGAACAGGGTTTGCGGGTTGATGCAGAACTCGCTGCACAGGGTGGTTTCCAGATCGAGCACATCGTCGACATGGATGCCCATGTCCCCGGTGTCGTGCACCGAGCAGACTACCCATTCCAGGTCGGTGAATTTGGCGATGCCGGCAAAGCGCATCCCCGTCAGGCGGGTGACCAGTTGCAAGATGCTGGTGGTGGCTTCTATTTCGGCGATGGCAGCACGCTCATCGGCGCTGAGCAGGGACTGTGGTGCGGTGACGCTTGGAACCATGGGGATACTCCAGTAGCGTGGCGGCCCGAGCCGCCACGCGCTTTCAGGTGTTAGTTGATACGCGGATGTTGCTCGACCAGGTTCTTGCGCTTGGCCTCCAGTTCGGCAATTTCGGCATCGATGTCTTCGATCTTCTGCTCGATATTGTCGTGATGCTCCTGCAGCAGTTCCTTGGCTTCTTCCATGTCCGAAGCGGCCGGCGCTGCGCCACGCAGTGGCTTGTTGGCGGTTTCCTTCATGGTCAGGCCGGTGATCAGGCCGACCACGGCAAACACCATCAGGTAGTAAGCAGGCATAAACAGATCGTTGGTGCTTTCCACCAACCAGGCTACTGCGGTCGGGGTCACGCCAGCGATCAGCACCGACACGTTGAATGCACTGGCCAACGCGCTGTAGCGCAGGTGAGTCGGGAACATTGCGGGCAGCGTCGAGGCCATCACGCCGATGAAGAAGTTGAGGATCACGGCGAGGATCAGCAAGCCCGCGAAGATCAGGCCGATCTTGCCGCTGGTGATCAACATGAACGCCGGGATGGACAGGAACAACAGGCCGATACTGCCGGCGATGATGAAGGGCTTGCGGCCGATCTTGTCACTTATGAAACCAATGAACGGCTGCACGAACAGCATGCCGACCATGATCGCGATGATGATCAGCACGCCGCTGTTTTCTTTGTAGTGCAGGTTGTGCGACAGGTAGCTCGGCATGTAGGTGAGCAACATGTAGTAGGTCACGTTGGTCGCCGCCACGATGCCGATGCAGGTCAGCAGGCTGCGCCAGTGCTTGGTCGCCACTTCCTTGAACGAGACTTTGGGGCCGTGGGTCAAGCCTTCGCGGTCGCCTTGCTCCATTTTGTCCATGTGCTGCTGGAAGGCTGGGGTCTCTTCCAGCGCATGACGCAGGTACAGGCCGATAATGCCCAGGGGCAGGGCAAGGAAGAACGGCAGGCGCCAGCCCCATGACTCAAAGTCAGCTTCGCCCAATATGCTTGAGATCAGCACGACAACGCCCGCGCCCAGCACGAAACCGGCGATGGATCCGAAGTCCAGCCAACTGCCGAGGAAGCCACGCTTGCGGTCCGGGGCATACTCGGCGACGAAGATCGAGGCGCCGGTGTATTCACCACCCACCGAGAAGCCCTGGGCCATTTTGCACAGCAACAGCAAAATCGGCGCCCAGATACCGATGGAGGCGTAGGAGGGGATCAGGCCGATGGCAAAGGTGCTCAGGGACATGATCACGATGGTCGCGGCGAGGACCTTTTGCCGTCCGTATTTATCGCCCAGGGCGCCGAAGAACAGGCCACCCAGGGGACGGATCAGGAACGGCACCGAGAACGTGCCGAGTGCAGCGATCATTTGTACGCTGGGTGAGGCGTCGGGGAAGAACACTTTGCCGAGCACATAGGCGACGAAGCCGTAGACGCCAAAATCGAACCATTCCATGGCGTTACCCAGGGCAGCGGCGGTGATTGCCTTGCGCACCTTGGTGTCGTCGACGATGGTGATGTCTTTCAATCCGATGGGCTTGACGCTTTTCTTACGTAATTTCATGCGGGACACTCTAAAGCAGAACAGGGGAGGTGCCATCGTTGCGATGGCACCGCTCTGTCAGTTCAGATACAAGCGGACATGAAATAATTCACCACTATTTTGCTTTTTTTGCATTCTTTGTGGTGAGCAGGCTTAGTGGTGATCGGGCTTGCTGTGGTGAGCGGGCTTGCCCCGCGCTGGGCTGCGAAGCGGCCCTAAAACCAAGCACCGCATTTTTGTCTGAAGAAATGCGGTGATTACATTGGGGTGGCTGCGCCACCCAGCGCGGGGCAAGCCCGCTCACTACAACTAAAGGAGAGGAATCCGAATGCCTGCTGCCGCTTCGCGCCTGACCTACCGTCGCCCACAACCCGGTGACGTGCAGCGATTGTTCGCGATCTACGGGGATCCGCAGACCAACCTGTTCAACCCCGCCGGCCCCATGGCCAGCCTGGAGGTTGCACAACGCCTGCTCGATCACTGGCTCAAACAGTGGGCTACCCAAGGCTACGGCTGGTGGGCGATTGCACGCGTCGAAGCGCCGGATCACATCATCGGCTTTGGTGGAATCGCGCCAATGGATTACCTGACCGAAAGACGCATCAACCTGGGTTACCGGTTTGCGGCGCAAGCCTGGGGGCAGGGCTACGCCACCGAGTTGGGCCGTGATGCATTAAAGCTGGCCTTCGAAACACTTGGATTGCCCGAAGTGTTCGGGTTGGTACGTCCGGATCACGCGGCATCCATCCGTGTACTGGAAAAGATCGGCATGCAGCCTTTCGGTACGCTCGATGATGTGCCGGGCAAGGCACCCAGCCTGGTACTACGCGCTCGTCATCCTACAACTGCTTTTGCCTGACATTTCACATACCCGCGCAATACCTCGATAAACGGCAATCTTTCAGATTGACAGCGTTCAGGCGTCCCGATATAAAAGTCGCAGTTGTACGACGACATATGACGTTACATGTGTCCTACCTAACAAAAATAAAAAGTGATGCCATGAACTTGAACGAGCCCATCAACGCTCACCGCGTTGGCCAAGCTGTAGGCAACTATCGCTGGACCATCTGCGCGATGCTGTTCTTCGCGACTACCGTCAACTACCTCGACCGCCAGGTGCTCAGTCTCTTGGCCCCTCAGTTGTCCACGCAATTTGGCTGGAGTAACACCGATTACGCCAATATCGCGGCGGTGTTCCAGTTTGTCTACGCGATCTCCATGCTGTTTGCCGGGCGTTTTGTCGACAAGATCGGCACCAAGGCGGCTTATGTGGTGGCAATCGGTATCTGGTCCACGGGCGCCGTCATGCATGCGTTCTCGGTGCCGATGGGCGAGGGCATCGCTGCCATCAGCGGGGCGATAGGCCTGGCGGTGATCCCGGTGTCGATTGCGGGCTTCATGCTGTCCCGTGCGGTGCTGGCGATTGGCGAGGCGGGCAACTTCCCGATTGCGATCAAAGCCACCGCCGAGTACTTCCCCAAGAAAGAACGCTCGCTGGCCACCGGCATCTTCAACTCCGGCGCCAACGTGGGCGCGATCCTGGCGCCGATTTGCGTGCCGTTGATCGCTGGTCTCTGGGGCTGGGAAGCCGCGTTCATCGTGATTGGCGCGTTGGGTTTTGTGTGGGTGGCGGTGTGGATCGCGCTCTACCAAAAGCCGGATGAACAGAAGCGCCTGTCGGCGGCGGAGCTGGCTTACATCCGCAGCGACCAGACCGTGCAACCCTTCACCCCGTCACCGGCCGGCGCCGTGGAGAAGAAAGTTTCGTGGTTCAAGCTGCTCACTTATCGCCAGACCTGGGCCTTTGCCTTCGGCAAGTTCATGACCGATGGCGTGTGGTGGTTCTTCCTGTTCTGGTTGCCCACCTACCTGTCGGCGCAGTACGGCATGAAAGGCGCCGATATCGTGATGCCGCTGGCGGTGCTGTACAGCATGACCATGGTCGGCAGTATCGGCGGCGGCTGGTTCCCGAGCTACTTCATGGCACGCGGCGATGCGCCCTACGATGGCCGCATGAAAGCCATGTTGGTGATCGCGCTGTTCCCGCTGGTGGTGTTGCTGGCGCAGCCATTGGGCTATATCAGCTTCTGGGTGCCGGTATTGCTGATTGGCGTGGGCGCCTCGGCGCACCAGGCGTGGTCATGCAACATCTTCACCACGGTGTCGGACATGTTCCCGCAGAAAACCGTGGCCTCGGTGGTCGGTATCGGCGGCATGGCCGGCGGCCTGGGTGGCGTGGTAATGACCAAGATCGGCGGTTGGGTGTTCGACTACTACAAGTCCGTCGGCGACATCCATACCGGCTACATGATCATGTTCGCCATCTGCGCACTGGCCTACCTGGTGGCCTGGAGCGTGATGAAGACGCTGGTGCCACGTCACAAGGAAATCACTGACCTGTAAGGTCTTATGTCCCGCGCCGCAACGGCGCGGGACCACTTTACAGCGTGAGCGCCCAGGTCTGGCTGACCAGGGATTTGCCGAAGCTGTCTATCGTTTCTTCCTCGACCAACGCGAACCCGGCCTTCTGATACAGCTTGCGTGCATCGCCGAGGACGTCCACCGTCCACAGTTGCATGCGTTGGTAGCCGACCTGCCGGGCAAAGCGCACACACTCATCCACCAGCCGTTGGCCGATGCCCATGCCGCGCGCACTGGCGTCCACGTAGAGCATGCGCAGTTGGGCTGTGGTTTCGCCGTGGCGGATAACGAACACCGAACCCACCACTTCGCCGTCCTTTTCCGCGATCCAGCAACGCTCGCAGGTTGGATCAAATGCCCTCAGGTACTTGGCGACCGTCTCCGCCACTAATGCTTCGAACTCCCAGTTCCAACCATATTCACGGGCATACAATGCGGTCTGTTGTTGCACCACCACGCCCATGTCGCCGGGTTGCGGATCGCGTAGCAGATAGCTGGGCGCCGTACCTTGCAGCAGGGCCTGGATGCGCTTCATGGCGTCGGTGAGTTGCCGCTGTTGGGCTTCCGGCAGGTTGTCGAGCAGGGCGATGACTTCGCTTTGGGTCTGCTGTTCCAGCGGCGCCAGCACCGCACGGCCGTGGTCGGTGAGGTGCAGTTGCACCGCTCGGGCATCGGTGGCGGAGCGGACTTTCTGGATCAGGCCCTTCTTTTCGAAACCACTGGTCAATCGGCTCAGGTAACCCGCGTCGAGGCTGAGCATCTGGCACAGGTCGGCGCTGGTGAGATCACCACGGGTGGACAATTCGTACATCACGCGGATTTCGGTGAGCGAATAGTCGCTCTGCAGCAGATGTTCCTGCAGCACGCCGATCTGGTGGGTGTAGAAGCGATTGAAGCCGCGCACGATGCCGGCGCGTTCGACAAGCAGGGGAGTGGACATGCGGGAATGCTCGAATGGTTGCCTGAAGCAATTATATTGTTGCTTAAGGCAACCATGTCAAACACTTTGCTTAGCGGTTACGCGTCACCCGCCAAAGGGTGTTGGCCAAGTCATCGGCAATGATCAGCGCACCTTTGGGGTCCACCGTCACACCGACGGGGCGGCCACGGGTCTTGCCGTCGTCTCCGCGAAAGCCGGTGGCAAAGTCGATCGGTTCGCCGGACGGCTTGCCGTTGCTGAACGGCACGAAGATCACTTTGTAGCCCACCGGGTTGTCGCGGTTCCAACTGCCGTGCTCACCGACAAACACGCCGTCAGCGAACTGCTCGCCCATTTGCGGGATGGAGAAGTCCACGCCGAGCGCTGCCACATGGGAGCCCAGGCTGTAATCCGGCTTGATCGCGGCGGCGACCTTGGCCGGGTTCTGCGGCTGGGCACGTGGGTCGACATTCTGGCCCCAGTAGCTGTAGGGCCAGCCATAGAACGCGCCTTCACGCACCGAGGTCAGGTAGTCCGGCACCAAGTCGGGGCCCAGTTCGTCGCGTTCGTTGACCACGGTCCAGAGTTGCCCGGTGTCCGGCTGGATCGTCAGTGCCGTCGGGTTGCGCAGGCCTGTTGCATAAGGCTTGTGCGCGCCAGTGGCGGCGTCGATCTGCCAGACCATTGCGCGATCGATCTCCACTTCCATGCCACGTTCGGTAACGTTGCTGTTGGAGCCGATACCCACGTAAAGCTGACTGCCATCTGCACTCACCGCCAGGGATTTTGTCCAGTGGTGGTTGATCTGCGCCGGCAGGTCGGTGACCTTGGTGGGCGGGCCAGATGCCTTGGTCTGGCCGTCGGCGTAGTCGAAACTCACCAGCGCATCCTGGTTGGCCACGTAGAGCTTGCCGTTGGCAAACGCCAGGCCGTACGGCGCGTTGAGGTTTTCGGCGAACACGGTCTTGAGTTCATAGGTGCCGTCACCGTCGGCGTCACGCAGCAAGGTCAGGCGGTTGCCGCCTTTGACCTTGGTGTTGCCTTCGGCCTTGATCAGGCTGGCGATCACATCCTTGGGCTTGAGCTTGGCCGCACTGCCGCCACGGCCTTCAGCGACGAGGATGTCGCCGTTGGGAAGCACCAGGGTCTGGCGCGGTATGGCCAGGTCGGTGGCGATAGCGGTCACGCTGTAGCCTTCCGGGACCTTGGGTTTTTGCTCGCCCCACGGCACTGGTTCGGCAATCTTCATGCTCGGCAGCAGGCTGCTTTGCTGCTCCGGCAGTTTGGGGTCAGGGCCGCGGGCCTGGGTCTTGTCGCCTTCGCCACCGCAGGCGGTCAGCAACAGGGCGGCGCTCAACAGGGTCAGGGTGCTGGACGTTTTCATTTGGCATCTCCCGAACGCAGGTCAGACAGGCCGATCCACGCAGCCACCAGTGCCAGCAGCGTAACGATCACCGACAGCACCAGGCCGGCGGGCATCATGGCGTATGCATCCTTGGCATGCTGGAAAGCATTGATCAAACCCAGTACCCAGGCCGCCAGCAGCAACAGGAAGTAAGTGGCAGGTCGTCCGGATTTGCGCCGCGCACGAAGCAGGTTGACCAGCGCGAACAACAGCGCGAACCCACTGAACACCAAGGCGCCGGCAATCAGCCAGGAAGCGAAGTTGGCCCATTGAATCTGGTAGGTCTGGCCGTAGGCAACGTCGCTGAGCAGGGCACCCAGAAACAACGGTACGCTGCCAGCCAGCAAGAGTGCATGCAGCGGGCCTGGCCGTGTTGCGTAGTAGGCGGGGGGGGTAGTCATGGGGGGCGGCTCCTTATCGTTCAGCGCTCCTGGATTCAGGGCGCAATGACTTCGCATAGGAAAGGAGCGTGGCGTTCGCGGGAAAGTTCACTGGGGTTTCATGTCCAGATGTTTTTCAAACCATTGGGCATAAGGCGTATTGGCAACCTGACAGCGATTGAAGTCCGGGCTTCCATCGCTCCACCAGACGGGGCCGCGTTCGCCAAGGTCGACCTTGGCACCGTGCACCTGGTGTCGCGCCACCCTCAGTTGTTGCGGGTCACCCGAGGCCTTGGCCGCCTTGACGGCACGGCGCGCGTCCATCAATGCATTGACCAGGCGCTGGCGGGTGTCTTCGTCCAGCGCCGGGTTGGTGCAGCGCCAGAGTTGGCCCTTGACCACAAAGTAGCGCCCATCCGGCGTGCTAATCATGGTGCCAGCGTACCACCCGCAGTACGCCCCACATCATCGAAAACACAATCGCCATCCATCCGGCAAACAGGCTGAAGAGTGTCATTGCAAGGTTCATAGCCACCTCCGTTGCGTTGTCGTCTCGCTGTTGTCCTTATAGGTGACTGCCTGCGAAAACCAGGATTCAACTTATTTTCCAGAGTGAACCCCTGGCGGTGTTACCCACCTAAGCTCTTATAATTCCCACGATTGTTCACCTCCAGGCCTCTCCATGACCCACCCTCGAATCGGCTTCGCGTGCCAGTACAAGCACCCCGAACGCCTGCTGTCGGCCAGCGCCTTGAAGTTGATCGAAGGCCCCTTCAACCCGCGCACCACCACGTTGCGCTGGATGGACAGTGTCACGCCCCAAGTGGCCCGCGACAAATTGGTGGAGGTGGTCACCCACAACCTGGCGGCTCAATTGCGCCTGTTGGCGTATGTCGCCGAATTGCCGCCAACCTTGCGCATGCTGCGCCTGAGCAGCGATCTGTTGCCGTTCTACAGCCATCCGAAAATCGCCGCGGTGTACAAGGACCCGGCCATCGAGCATCAGTTGGTCGAGGGGTTTGCCGCGATCGGTGACTTGGCGCGCGCTGCGGATATTCGCCTGTCGTTCCACCCCGGCCAGTACTGTGTGCTGGGTTCGGAGAACCCTGGCGTGGTGGAAAACAGCCTGGCCGAATTCGAATACCACGCCGACATGATCCGCATGATGGGCTACGGCCGACGCTTCCAGGACCTCAAGTGCAACGTGCATATCGCCGGTCGCCTTGGTGTGGCGGGTACCCGCGCGGTGTGGGCGCGCCTGTCGGAAGTGGCGCGCAACTGCATTACCTTCGAGAACGACGAGAAGACCTACGGCCTGGACCACTGCCTGCAAGTCGCGGACCTGGCGCCAGTGGTGCTGGACATCCACCACTGCTGGATCAATGAAAACGACTACATCGACCCCCACTCGGAACGGGTCGCCCGTGTGATCGAAAGCTGGCGCGGCGTTCGCCCGACCATGCACTACTCCCAACCGCAGGAGAGCCTGCAGGAACTGGGGTTCGACGCCGAGCACAAGCTGGAAATGGACGCGCTGTTGCAGGTGGTTTCCAAGCGCGACCTCTACGCCCACAGCGCGCAAATGTGGAACCGCTGGACCAACGATTACGCGCTGCAGTTTCTCGACCGCTTCGACATCATGCTTGAAGCCAAGGACAAGAACGTCGCGGCCCTCGCGTTCTACGCGCACTGGCAGCGGCGCGTTGTGTGATCAACCCCCAGCGTGCATGCTGGCTGGCCTCACATAAGGAACCTTGCCATGCCAACCCTGCATTTGCTCTGCGGCAAGATCGCCTCCGGCAAGTCCACGCTCGCAAAGACCCTGGCCACCGAGCACGCGGCCATTGTACTCAGCGAAGACCACTGGCTTGCCACGCTTTACCCCGGTGAAATCCGCTCCATTGCCGACTACATCCGTTGTGCCCAGCGAATACGCGGCGTACTGGGCCCATTGGTGATCAATGTGCTGCAGTCGGGTACCAACGTGGTGCTGGATTTCCCTGCCAACACCTTGGCTAACCGCGAATGGCTGCTGGGCTTGGCACAGGTCGCCAAGGTCCGGCACTGCCTGCATTACCTTGAACTGGACGACGCCACCTGCCGGGCCCGGCTGCACGCGCGCAATGCCCAGGGTGAGCATGACTTCGCCGCCACTGATGCCGAGTTCGATCTGATTACCCGCCATTTCTGCGTGCCGACTGAAGCAGAAGGCATGGTGATCGAGAGGCATCGCCCATGAGTGCATCGCAACCCATGGGTGTGGACGCCGAGGGTTTTATCCTCACGGTTCCCGACGCCCCCGTGCAGCGTGAGTTTCAGCCTTTGCTCGAGGATGCCTGCGGCCTGCTCTCGCAGCCAGGCTTGGGGGTTGACGGCATTTATGTCTATGGCAGTGTTGCACGCGGCGATGCGCTGCCGGGTGTATCCGATCTTGATCTCACGTTGGTGCTGAGCGAGCCGCCTACCGCTGCGAGCCTGGAGCGGTTGGAACGGATTCGGTGCGACCTGGCGCTGCGGCACCCGTCAGTCACCAAGGTCGATTTCGATATCGGCAGCCGCGCGCAGGTACTGGCTGTTGAGAATAAACATCGTTGGGGGTTCTGGCTCAAGCACCATTGCCGGTGCGTATGGGGCAATGATCTGGCGGTGCAGTTCGAGCGGTTTCGGCCATCACTGGACATCGCCTTGGCTGTGAATGGTGACTTTGAAGCGGTGCTGAGCGCCTACCTCAGCCGCATTGCGCGTGCCGACACCGAACACGAGCGGCTTCGCCTGCAGCGCGAAGCGTCACGCAAGCTGATCAGGGCGACCCAGATAGTGTGCGGGGTAGAGGGGGCGACTTGGCCGCAGACATTGGAGGAGTATGTGGCGCTGTTCGTGCAGAGGTATCCGATGCGGGTGACGCAGGTGGCGTTTTTTCTGTTTGAGGCTCGAAACCCGGGTGCTGACAGTGAAAGGTTCTTGGCCCGGCTTCAAGCGTTTCTGGGGTGGATGGTTTTACAGCGAAGTCATACGGCCGTTCCTCTGTAGGAGCTGGCTTGCCAGCGATGGCGACCTAACAGCCGACCACAATCTAACTGTCCCCCCGCGATTCAAAACTGTGGGAGCTGGCTTGCCTGCGAAGACGGCCTAACAGCCGACCACGCTCTGACTGTTGCCCCGCGATTCAAAACTGTGGGAGCTGGCTTGCCCGCGAAGACGGCCTGACAGCCGACCAGAATGTTGGATCAGACTAGGTACATATCCGTTATTTAGGTAACGGCTGCTAATGGTTCCGCCCTTACGGCGGCTCACTTTGGAAAAGCCCCAAAGTAAGCAAAAGGCTCTTGCCCCAACACTCGGCACCTCGCCTAGGCTCGGTGTGCCCGTAATCCGCCAGGTATTTGGGGGGCCGCCGCCACGCGCCATCCATGGCGCGGGGCGGCTAAACCGGCATCCCTGCCGGTTTACCCCCCAAATCCCTGTCGAATTCCGGCCAGCGTGTTTGACGGGGCGCCTAAGATCAAGAGCAAGAGCAAGAGCAAGAGCAAGAGCAAGAGCAAGAGCAAGAGCAAGAGCAAGAGCAAGAGCAAGAGCAAGAGCAAGAGCAAGAGCAAGAGCAAGAGCAAGAGCAAGAGCAAGAGCAAGAGCAAGAGCGGCTCGCTTCGCATCGTGGATAGCGTGGGGGGGATAGTACCTGGGGATGTCGCAGCCGCCGCTGAGCGAGCAGATCCAGGTGCTGGAGCAGGCGCTCGAGGTCACGCTGTTCGAGCGTTCGCGGCGGGGGGAAGCAGGGAATATCGACCTGGCCTTTGCCCGGCTGGACGGCGACCCGGGCCCGACGGTTCAGTCGCTGCCGTTGCGGGAAGACCGCTTGATGGTGGCTTTGCCCAGCCACCATGCTTTGGCCGCGCGTACGCGCACCAGCCTGTCGAGCTTGGCCAGCGCGCTGTATTCGGCGAGCCTGCGCCATAAGGTACGGGCGGGCGCCGTGCGCTGAATCTTCCAGTCGATGGTCGAGCTTTCCGATAACGCCGACCTGATGGGCAAGTTCCTGGGCTGCCCTGCCCGAAGCTGTTCATGTACGGCGAGCAGAACGCCGGGCTGTCCTACCTGCCGCACATCCAGGCCCACGGCGTGCGGCTGGCGCCGATTGTCGAGTGCGGGCGCTTCCCGATGTATTCCAACCCTGGCGCGATGTGGCAGCAAATCGCTGACTTTCTCAGGACTTGAATCGCCCCACCAAGCCATTTAGCTCATCCGATAAATTCGACAACCGCCCAGAGTCGTCCTGCGCCGAGTTGGCCAGGCTTTCCACCAGCCGCGCCTCGTCGTAGATCTGCTGGATATGCCGGTTGATCTCCTCGGCCACGCTGTGTTGTTCCTCGGCGGCGGCGGAGATCTGCAGGTTCTGGTCGCGGATTTCGTTGACCGACGTCTGGATGCCTTCAAAGCTGTCCCGCGCGCTTTCGATGGACGACACGCTGGCCCGCGACAAGTCCAGGCAACTACCCATCTTCTGGGTGACTTCCTGGGTCTTGTTTTCCAGGGTGCCGAGCAGTTGCTCGATCTCACCGGTGGAGTCGGACGTGCGCTTGGCCAGGGCACGCACTTCATCGGCCACCACCGCGAAGCCACGGCCCTGGTCACCGGCGCGGGCGGCTTCGATGGCGGCGTTGAGCGCCAACAAGTTGGTCTGTTCGGCAATCGCACGGATGGTGCCGAGGATCTGGTTGATGCTGCGGCTGCCGGCTTCCAGTTCGACCATGGCCTGGGATGACTCGGTCAGGCGGCGCCCCAGGCGGTTGACGTTGTCGGTGGTGACTTCGATCTGCTGCTTGCCCTCGGCCACACGCCGGTGCCCGTTCTCGGCGGATTCCGCCGCGCCACTGCAGGAGCGTGCGACTTCGTTGGCCGTGGCGACCATTTCGTTGAACGCCGTAGAGACAAGTTCTACCGCCTCACGCTGGCGCCCGGCCGCCTCGTTCATGTTGTGCGCCACCTCGCTGTTGACCTTGGAGGCGTTCTGCAAATTGGCCGAGGCGGCGCCGATGTGTTGGATCAGTTGGCGGATCGCCGCGAGAAACTTGTTGAACCAGCCGGCCAGTTCGGCGGTTTCATCCTTGCCCTGGACCTGCAGTTCGTGGCGCAAGTCGCCTTCGCCCTGGGCGATGGACTGCAAGCCGGTACTGACCTGGCCGATGGGTTTGACGATGACCTTGGAAAACGCTGCCGCGATCAGCCCGAAGATCAGCACCAGCACCGCGACGATGATGGCGGTGAGGTAGGTCATGCGCGTGGCTTCGGCCATGACTTCACGGTGTTCGATCAGCCCGATGTAGCGCCAGCCGAGGCCGGGGGAGGTCCATACGTTGGCCATGTAGCGCACGCCATCGATCACCACTTCAGTGGAGCCCTGTGCGGTGTCCGCCAACTGTGCATAGGCTGTGCCCAGGTCTTTGAGCGGCTTGAAGTTGTGGGCGGCGTTGCGCGGGTCGACCAGCACCACGCCGTCCTCAATCAGCATCACGTAGCCGCTTTCGCCCAGTTTGATGCTCTTGAGCAGTTCGGTGAGGTTTTTCAGTGAGACGCTGACCACGAAGACGCCCTTGGCCTTGCCGTTTTCCAGCAGGGCGCGCGCGGTACCCACCAGGGCGACGTCATCTTTGTCGTAGTAATACGCGGGGGTGCGCACGGTCTTGCCGGGGCTGGCCATGGCCGCCTTGTACCAGGGGCGGGTGCGCGGGTCGTACTTGGCCAGTTGCGGGTCATCCGGCCATTTGGCGTAGGTGCCGTCTTCCAGGCCGATGGACAGGATGGCCGCCGCCGGGTGTGTGGCGCCAAAGCGCGCGAAGCGGTCGATCACCGCTTGCGCCTCGGCGGGCATGGGCTGGCTGGCCGCGTCGGCAGGCTGGTAGTTCTTCAGCGTGTTCACTGAGGTGTATACAGGATCAGTGGCCATTTGATCGACATTTTGCAGCGTACCGTCGAAGAACTGGCGGATATTGCCGTCGATCTGACGGATTTCCCGGGTGCTGCCGTCGATAAACTGATCCACCGCCTGGGTCCGCGTGTTCATGACCGAAATCACGGCCACCAGGCTTACCGGGATGAAAGCAACGGAGACAAATGCGAGTACCAGCTTATTTTTTATTTTCATCGAGACGACCATCAGCGTGAAGGGCGGCCAAATCGTCGCGCACCTCGATCAGGATTACGGCGATTTGCTATCACTGATGTTTCGGCTCGGCCCCGGTAAATCTTTAGGGTTTTTTGTACACAATACAAAGTGCTTATTGTTCTGTATCCAATCAATACACATCACGCAGATAACGCTTCTGCTCACTTAACTGCCGCCAGTACTCCACGGCACCCTCGAGGCCAAGCCCGCCGTGGGTTTGCGCGACTTGGCGCAGGGCCTGGTCGACATCTTTGGCCATGTGGCTAGCGTCACCGCAGATGTACAGCTTGGCGCCATCCTGCAACCAGCGCCACAGCTCGGCCCCCTGTTCGCGGATGCGGTCCTGCACGTAGACCTTTTGCGCCTGGTCGCGCGAGAACGCCAGGCTCAAGTGGTTGAGCAGGCCGTCGCGCTGCATGCCTTGCAGTTCGTCCTGATAGTAGAAATCGCTGGCGGCGTGCTGTTCGCCGAAGAACAGCCAGTTGCGCCCCTGATGACCCAGCGCGCGACGTTCCTGCAAGAACGCGCGAAAGGGCGCGATACCGGTGCCGGGTCCGATCATGATCATGGGTACGTCGCCGTCAGTGGGCGTGCGAAAGTGCTTGGACGGCTGCACGAACAGCGGCACTTCGCCGTCGCCGACCCGGTCAGCCAGGAACGTCGAGGACACACCCTTGCGCTTGCCATAGCGCACGGCAGCCACGGTGAGATGCACTTCCTGCGGATAGGCCTTGGCACTCGAAGCGATTGAATACAAGCGTGGTTGCAAGCGCTTGAGGGTGCCCAGTAATTCATCCGCCGAGCACTCGATGGGGTATGCCTGCAGCACATCCGCCAGTTGCCGGCCCCACAGCCAGTCATTCAGTTCGGCCTTGTGTTCGGGGTTGAGCAAGTGCTTGAGGCCAGGGTTGGCGCTGCGCTCGGCGATGAAGGCCAAGGTGTCGCTGCTGGGCCGGGCGATTTCGAAGTGTTGGGTCAAGGCCTGTTGCAGCGGCACATCGCCGAAGGTCTCGATGTTCACGCTGGTATGGGCGTTCAGGCGGGTGAGGTCGAGCAGTTCGTTGACCAGTTCGGGGCAGTTGCGCGGCCGTACGCCCAGCGCATCGCCGGCTTCGTAGGTCAGCCCGGAGCCGGCCAGGTCGAGGGCGAACTGACGGGTTTCCTTGTGGGGACTTAGCGGGTTCAGGTGACGGTTGAGCAGCAGGCGTGAGCCGTACAATTTGGTTTTACCGGCGGGGGTGGCGGGCGCGACGGGCTTTGTCGGGGCGAGGGTTTGCTGGAAACGCACCAGCCACGCATCGGCCAACGCTTCGAATTCGGTGTCGCAGTCGACGCGTTCCAGCAGGCGGGTGGCGCCCAGTTCCAACAGGCGTTGGTCGAGTTGCTTGCCGTGGTTGCAGAACTGGTCATAGTTCGGATCACCCAGGGCCAGCACTGCAAAGCGCAAGGACTCCAGGCGCGTCTCGGCAGTGCTGAGGCTGTGCCAGAAACCTTCGCCATTGTCCGGTGGGTCGCCGTCGCCAAAGGTGCTGCTGATCAGCGCCAGGGTGTGGATGCTTGCCAGTTTGCTCGCCGGGAAATCCGACATCGCGCTCAGTTCCACGGCAATGCCCGCGTCACGCAGCCGTTTGGCAAAACGCTCGGCCAAAGCTTCGGCGTTGCCGGTTTGCGAGGCCCACAACAAGGTGACGGCTGGGGAGGGCGCTGCGAGGGATTGCGTATGGCTGAACAAACCGCCGAGCAAGCCGTTCAGCCACAGCCGCGCGGCATCGGCCAGCGGTGCATTGGCGGGCATGGTCGGCACGCCGACCGCCTGGCGCGCGGCGTTGGACTGCAGGCCGCTGAGAAAGCCGGCGAGGTAGGTGCGCTCATTCTCGCTCAAGGGGGGCGCGGGTAGGTTGCGGATGCCGGCGATTTCGGCGAAGGCGTCGAGGCGCGACATGGCGGTGTCCTCTGCTACGGGGGAAGGGCGGTCCAGGAATTGGTGTTCGATCAGCTCGACGCGGGCCAGGGCGACGGCGCAGTACTTGAACTCCGGCTGTAAGGAAATCGGGTCCACCGCGTCGTTGGTCACCGCGTTGATTGCCAGGTTTTCACCGAATACATCGTTCCAGTGGAACGGCGCAAAACAATTGCCTGGCCGCACACGGTCGGTGACCACGGCGGGCAGCACGGCGCGGCCGCGCTGGGAGCGTATCTCGACTCGATCCTTGTCCTTGATACCCAATCGGCTCGCGTCTTCGGGGTGTAATTCCACAAAGGGGCCGGGGTTGAGTTTATTCAGGGTTGCAACCTTGCCGGTCTTGGTCAGGGTGTGCCATTGGTGCTGCACGCGGCCGGTGTTAAGCACGAAGGGGAATGCGTCTTCCGGCATTTCTGCGGGTGGCATATGGGGGCGGGCGAAGAACTGGGCTTTGCCGTTTTCGGTGGCGAAGGCGAGGGTGCCTGTGTCCAGGTAGCGGATCGGGTTGCGGTCCGCGCCATCCTCCGCCGCGCAAGGCCATTGCAGCGGCTTCTCACGCAGGCGCGGGTAGCTCGCACCACGCAGGTCGTAGCCGGTCTTGGGGTTCCAGGCGCGTTTGATTTCTTCAAACACGTCGGCGGCGGATGCATAGGTGAACGCATCGGCAAAGCCCATTTCGCAAGCGACCCTGGCAATGATCTGCCAGTCGGGCAGGGTCTCGCCGGGCGCATCCACGGCCTTTTGCATCAGGGTCAGGTTGCGCTCGGAGTTGATCATCACCCCTTCGGCCTCGGCCCACAGCGCGCCGGGCAACAGGATGTCGGCGTAGCGGTTGGTCTCGGTGTCGAGAAAAGCATCCTGGGTGATCACCAGTTCGGCGGTTTGCAGGCCTTCGATCACGGTCTGCCGGTTAGGCACGCTGGCGACCGGGTTGGTGCAGATGATCCAGCAGGCCTTGATCTGCCCGGCGGCCATCTGTTCGAACATCGCCACGGTGCCGCTGCCAGCCTGGCGCGGCAGGCTGTCGTGGGGGATCTGCCACAGGTCTTCGATAAAGGCGCGGTCGGCCTCGACCAGCACCGAACGTTGCCCCGGCAGTCCAGGGCCCATGTAACCCATTTCGCGCCCGCCCATGGCGTTGGGTTGACCCGTGAGGGAAAACGGCCCGCTGCCCGGACGGCAGATGGCACCAGTGGCCAGGTGCAGGTTGCACAGCGCGTTGGTGTGCCAGGTGCCGTGGGTGCTCTGGTTGAGGCCCATGGTCCAGCAGCTCATCCACTCGGCGGCCTGGCCGATCCAGTCGGCGGCTTGGCGGATATCGGCTTCGGCCAGGCCGGTGATGGCGGCGACTTGATCTGGCGAATAGTCCTCCAGGAATTCCGGCAGCGCCTCCCAGCCTTCGGTAAAGGTGGCGATAAAGGCAGGGTCGGTGTGGCCGTTTTTGACCAGCAGATGCAGCAGACCATTGAGCAACGCCAGGTCGGTGCCGGGTTTGATCGGCAGGAACAGGTGGGCCTTGTCTGCCGTGGCACTGCGCCGTGGGTCGACCACGATCAGCTTCGCCCCGGCCTTGACCCGGTCCATCATGCGCAAGAACAGGATCGGGTGACAGTCAGCCATGTTCGCGCCGATCACGAAGAACAGGTCGGCGCGATCGAAGTCTTCATATGACCCCGGCGGGCCGTCGGAGCCAAGGGAGAGTTTGTAGCCACTGCCGGCGCTGGCCATGCACAGCCGCGAGTTGGACTCGATGTTGGCGGTGCGGACGAAGCCCTTGGCCAATTTGTTGAGCAGGTACTGGGACTCCAGCGACATCTGCCCTGACACGTAGAATGCCAAGGCGTCCGGGCCGTGCGTGTCGAGGGTGTGACGCAGGCGGTGCGCGGTTTCGCGGATGGCGTTGTCCATGCCGATGCGCACCGGGTCATGCTCCCGCGCCTGGCGTACATAGGCGTTTTCCATGCGCCCGGACTCGGCGATGGCTTGCCCGCAGGTGGTGCCCTTGGTGCACAGGCGGCCAAAGTTGGTGGGGTGGGCCTTATCGCCGATCACCTTGACCACTTTGTTGTCTTGCACCTGCATGACGATGCCACAGCCCACGCCACAATAGGGACACACACTGCGTATGCTTTGGTTGGCCATCTGAAACCTGCGTAAACAAAAAAGGCGCCTTGCAACCCTCCGTTCAGAACGGGGATTACACGGCGCCTTTGTCGTGAGAGGGCAGTCAGCGTTGACTGCTTGGTTGGGGTGTTCCTAGCAAGTCACGCGCCAGGTTTTTGAACTGCCCCTTGATACCGAGGCGCCGTCGGCGCGGGGCAAGCCCGCTCACCACAGAAAACCATTCATTCATGGCGAGTCATGCACTTTTATGACGCGAGATGCACCAGTTGGAGGCGCTGGAGGTGGTGCTTGGCATCGCCGACTCCCCTGTTGAGCCGTGAACACAGGCCTTGCATCCGCTTGGCACAGACCCTGCAAGCTCCCCCTCAACCCACTTCGGTCAACGACGATCGACACCAGGGGCAATAGCGGAGAATCCGGCGCAGTCGCCCGATCCGAACCCGCATAAGAACAGGCAAAGACGCCTGGAACCGCAAGGTTTCAGGCGTTTTTTTTTGCTTTTTTAAAACCGTGATGAGCTTTGTCGGGTGCTTACTATGAACCATCTCAAAACCTTGATCGTCGTCGGCAATGGCATGGTCGGCCACCACTGTGTGGCGCAATTGATCGAGCGCGGCGCGCTGGATCACTACCGTTTGCATGTGTTCAGCGAAGAGCCGATGCGCGCCTATGACCGGGTGCACCTGTCCGAGTATTTCACTGGCCGCGACGCCGAGTCGCTGGCCTTGTCCGACGCCTCGCTGTACCAGACGCCGGGTGTCACCCTGCATCTCGGCGTACCGGTGCTGGAGATCGACCGCGCCCGCTGCGAGGTGATCACCGCTGACGGCTGCGTCGCCTATGACAAGCTGGTGTTGGCCACCGGCTCCTATCCGTTTGTGCCGCCTATCGAAGGCGCCGAAGGCGATTCACGGCTGGTGTATCGCACCCTTGAAGACCTGGACGCGATTCGCAAGGCAGCCGCCAATGCACGACGCGGCGTGGTGGTGGGCGGCGGCCTGTTGGGCCTGGAAGCCGCCAATGCCCTGAAAAGCCTCGGCCTTGAGGCCCATGTGGTGGAGTTCGCGCCGCGCTTGATGCCGGTGCAACTCGACGACTTTGGCGGCCTGGCACTCAAGGCGCAGATCGAACGGCTGGGCGTGGGCGTGCATTTGTCGCGCGCCACCCAATCCATCAGCGCGGGTGAGCAGTACCGCTACCGCATGAATTTTGCCAATGACGAGTTCCTTGAAACCGACCTGATCGTATTCTCCGCCGGTATCCGCGCCCAGGATGCACTGGCCCGCCAGGCCGGCCTGGACATCGGCCCGCGTGGCGGAGTGGTGATCAATGACGAATGCCTGAGCATCGACCCGAACATCTACGCGATTGGCGAATGCGCGTCCTGGAACGGCAGCCTGTTCGGCCTGGTCGCGCCGGGCTATCAGATGGCCCGTGGCGTTGCCGCACTGCTGTGCGCGCAAACCGCCGAGCCGTTTGTGGGTGCCGACATGTCGACCAAACTCAAGTTGCTCGGCGTCGACGTGGGCTCCATCGGCGACGCCCATGCCCACACGCCGGGCGCGCGCAGCTACCAGTTCATCGACGAAGCCAGCGCCAGCTACCGGCGCCTGGTGGTGGATGCGTCGGGCAAACATGTGATCGGCGCGGTGTTGGTGGGCGACAACAGCTACTACGACACCCTGCTGCAATACATGCAAAACAGCATCGCGCTGCCGTCCGAGCCGGCCAGCCTGATCCTGCCGTCGTCCAACGGCGCACCGACCCTCGGCCCCGGTGCGCTGCCGGAATCGGCCACCGTCTGCTCCTGCCACAACGTGACCAAGGGCGCGATTTGCTCGGCCATCGACGGCGGCTGCAGCGACCTCGGCCTGCTCAAAGCCCAGACCAAGGCCTGCACCGGTTGCGGCGGCTGCGCCGGTTTGCTGAAGCAGGTGTTCGAACATGAACTGATCGCCCGTGGCGTCAGCGTCGACAAGAGCCTGTGCGAACACTTCGCCTACACCCGGCAGGAGTTGTACGCCCTGGTACGCGTGGAAGGCATCCTCACCTTTGACGAACTGCTGGCCAAACACGGCCGTGGTCACACCGGCTGCGACGTGTGCAAGCCGGCGGTGGGCTCGATCCTGGCGTCGTGCTGGAACCAGCCGATCATGGATGCGTCCCTGGTGCCGTTGCAGGACACCAACGATACGTTCATGGCCAACATGCAGAAAAACGGCACCTACTCGGTGGTGCCGCGTATTCCAGGCGGCGAAATCACCGCGGATAAACTCATCGTGATTGGCGAGGTCGCGAAGAAATATGACCTCTATACCAAAATCACCGGCGGCCAGCGCATCGACCTGTTTGGTGCACAACTGCACGAACTGCCGGATATCTGGAGCGAACTGATCGCCGCCGGGTTTGAAACCGGGCACGCCTACGGCAAATCCACGCGTACGGTGAAGTCCTGCGTGGGCAGCACCTGGTGCCGTTACGGCGTGCAGGACAGCGTGAAAATGGCGCTGTTGATCGAGGACCGTTACAAGGGCCTGCGCTCGCCGCACAAGCTCAAATTCGCAGTGTCCGGCTGTACCCGCGAATGCGCCGAAGCCCAGAGCAAAGACGTCGGCGTGATCGCCACCGAGAAGGGCTGGAACCTCTACATCGCCGGCAACGGCGGCATGCGCCCACGCCATGCGGAGCTGTTCGCCACCGACCTGGATGACGCCACGCTGATCCGCTACATCGACCGCTTCCTGATGTTCTACATCCGCACCGCCGACAAGCTGCAACGCACCTCGGTCTGGCGCGAAAGCCTCGAAGGCGGCCTGGATTTCCTCAAGGACGTGATCCTGCACGACAGCCTGGGCCTCGGCGCAGAGCTGGAAGCGCAGATGCAGCTGGTGGTCGACCGCTACGAATGCGAATGGGCCAACGCCCTCGCAGACCCGGAAAAACTCAAGCGCTTCCGCACCTTCGTCAACGACAAACGCCCCGACCCGGACATCCACTTCGTCCAGGAGCGCGGCCAACGCCGGCCGATCATGGCCGCCGAACTCAACCTGATTCCCGTCACCGAGGAGATTGCCTGATGAGCCAAGCCAACCCGCAACGCAACCTGACCACCTGGAAAGGTGTGTGCAGCGAGACCGACCTGGTGAGCAATTCCGGCGTGGTGGTGTGGCTGGACGGCGCGCAAGTGGCGCTGTTCTACCTGCCGGGTGCGCAGGACCAGACGTTGTTCGCCATCGACAACCATGACCCGGAATCCGGCGCGAATGTGATCGGACGCGGCTTGATCGGCAGTATCAAGGGCGACCTGGTGGTGGCGGCGCCGATCTACAAGCAGCATTACCGGCTCGAGGACGGGCAGTGCCTGGAAGCGCCTGATCAGAGGCTGCGGGTTTGGCCGGTGCGGTTGAACGCTGGGGTGGTGGAATTGGCATTGGATTGATGCTGTGTGCAGGGTCTTGCGTCGAGCCGACTTACTGCGGTGAGCGGGCTTGCTTGTGGTGAGCGGGCTTGCCCCGCGCTGGGGTGCGAAGCAGCCCTAGAACCAAACCCCGCGGTTTGTCTGAATAAACACGGTGATCTTACTGGGGCTGCTTCGCACCCCAGCGCGGGGCAAGCCCGCTCACTACAACAAGCCCGCCAGTTGCTGAAGTCGCGTTAAGATGCCGCCTGGACCTCACTCAGATCAAGGACACTGTATGCCGCTTATCACGGAGCGCGTCGCGCTCGCCCGCAATGGCGCCAACGAAAAAGTCATTTGCCGCATGGCTTCAGGCTGGGCGGTCATGGGTGATGTACAGTTTCTACCCGGTTACTGCCTGCTGCTGCCTGACCCGGTCGTTGCCAGCCTGAACGACCTGGACACCGAGGCCCGCACAGCCTATCTGTTGGACATGGCCCGCCTTGGCGATGCGGTGTTGCAGGCTACCGGTGCGTTGCGCATGAACTACGAGATCCTGGGCAATTCCGAGCCGGAGTTGCATTGCCATCTCTTCCCGCGCTATGCCTCGGAACCGGACGACAAACGCACGATGCCGGCGTGGTTTTATGATTGGAAAAACGCGGTACCGTATACAGAGCATGAACATGGGACGTTGTGCCGAGCTATTGCCGAATTGTTGGAAAATCCGTCAACCTACTAAAAAGCCTTCGGGGACTGGTCCGCTTCCCGTCATCGTATTGGCGTTGTCTACTAATATCGCAGGTGTTAGGAACTTGTTATGGATGGCAAAAACCTCGTTAAGTATTTGCAGCAATCGGTCTCGGCCACCACGATAATATCGTCGAGTAAGCAAGATAAAACATTCAACTTGTATGGGAAGCCCTACAGGCTTGTGGCTTGGGACGAAGTAGAATATCGAAAGGGTCTGAAAGGGGCATTGAAAATTTTTCAAAATAATTGCCCAACCCTCACTGAAGAAAGTTTTTCCAATGCAGTTGCTAAAGTATGCGTGTCCATGAGTACTTGTGAAGAAGCAGCTGATGCGTTGATTGACCACCTTGCCGGATTAATCAAGAAGCGCACTACGTGCATACCAATTCAAGGTATTGATATGCGCGTCCCATCAATGGATCTTGGGTTTGGCGTTCTCTATCGGCGCGATGAAGGACTCCTTCCAGAGTTGTTAAAGGATGGCACAGCACGTTTTAGTTCTCAGCATGATATCAATGCTTTGGATTCATCACATTGCTATCTTGAAGTTGAGTCTGTCACGGATGACAGAGAGGCTATCACCAGAGCGCTTGAACTCGCGGAATACCTTTGTGCCTTGCTTTCACTGCATGTTGGATCTTCCTCCTACAGAGCCTGGAAACGTTCAAGTAACTGGTATGACAAAGATTATGGTGATTTTTTTCCCAGGCGCAGAAAGGTTTCGATATGGGGTTCCGAATCGGGAGACTCTACTGTTTATTATCAATACAACGATACCGAGAGCCCGTTCCATAACTTCCCGTACGAACTGAATTTCAGGCTTCTGAATCCCGGGCTTGATGGGTATCAGGCTATTTGTGAACCCTTATCTATGCTTCAACCTGAGGAACCCGTCACCACTTACCATTTGGTAGATGAGTCCGTCCGCAAGATCATCGTAGAGGAATATCGGCCGCTTCTTCAGAGTTACCTGAAGAAAACATCGGTTGAGAAGTCCGTCGCTCAATCCATTTATTGGTTTGGTAAAGCGGTTAATGCTGATACCAATGAGCAGCAATTCTTGTTTTTCGCAATCTCATTAGAGTGCCTGCTCACTGGCAAGGAGGTGCAGACATTTATGACTTCAATGGGCAGTATCACTCAAAAAATATCGGAGCGGGCTGCGTTTATCTTTTCTGAATTGCCCGCTGAGCGCTTGGGTATCGAAAAGGAAATAAAACTACTCTATGGTATTCGAAGTAAAATCGCGCATGCGGGAGAGCGGGCAGATAATCAAGAAGTGTTGAGAATAGAGACGTTGACAAGAGCCTTGATATTAAAAGTTTCCAATCATGAGTTTACAACGTTCGAAGAGATTACCGAGTGGGTCAAAATGAAGCAATACGGTTTTCCGGATTAAGGTAAATCCATCCTCTTCATCCCGTGCATGCCAGGATTTCGTCGACCTCGGCAATCTTGGCATAATCCATCGCCAGGTTGCTCAGCGACAGCGCATGCACGTCTTCAGCGGGCCACAGGCGCCCGGACAAATCGGTTTGGTCGAAGGTGTAGCAGGCATCCGAAACCACCGTCACCGCAAAACCCAGGTTGCCGCCTGAGCGTGCCGTGGCCTCGACCGAGTTGTTGGTGATCACGCCGGCGATCACCAGTTGCCGGATCCCGCGCGCGTGCAGCCAGCGTTCCAGTCCTGAGGCGACGAAGGCATCCGGAACGTTCTTTTCGGTCACATGCTCATGCGCCAGCGGTTGCAGCGCCGGCTGGAATTCGCAGCCCGGCTGGCCCGGCCAGAACACCGAGTCGGGAGAGCGGGACATGTGCCGGATGTGAACAACAGGGCGGTCGGATTGACGCCAGGCAGTCAGCAGACGCTGTATCTGCACTTCGGCGTCGGGGTTGTTGCGTCGTCCCAGCTTTGGTCGGTTCATGCCTTGCTGCATGTCGATGATCAGCAGTGCGGCGTTGATGGCTAACGATTGCATGGCACCTCCTTTTGCGGGTTGGGCTCGAAACATACCACGAGGGTAAACGGTCATGAAGGTTGGTTTTACTTGAAGGACATTGACTGAATAAGGAATAGATTAATGATCCGCAAAGCGTTACCTGGCGACGCCAACGCCATCGCCCAGGTGCATATCCGCAGTTGGCAGGAAGCCTATCGTGACATGATGCCTGCCGAGTTCTTGAATGGGCTGGATGCAACGCTGGCTCGGCGCGAATCCTTTTGGGTTCGCTCGATTGAGTCGGGCGAGTCCGACGTGTGGGTCGCGGAGCTGGACGGGCACGTTGTGGGCTGGATATCGGTCGGTGCCAGTCGCGACGAAGAAGCTGCCGGAGCAAACACCGGTGAGGTCATGGCCATTTATGTTTTAGCCAAGTATTGGCAAGCCGGCGTTGGGCTGGCGTTGTGGAATGCGGGCCTGCAGTTCCTGAGGGAGGAGGGGTTTCAGGGTTTGACGCTTTGGGTCTTGAGCCGAAATGAAAGGGCTATCCGGTTTTATCGCAGGATGGGCTGTGTCGAGGACGCGGGGAGTGAACGTAATCTTCAGAGGGGAGGTGTCACTCTGGTAGAAATGAGGTATCGGTTGCCCTTTGGACCAGGTTGAGCACATTCACATACGCAAGAAACATTTCAGCCATCCCCTCGGCATAAACCGCGATCTCTTCAGCCGTTCGCGGACTGTTGGAGAACTCCTTCCCCACTGAACTGAGCGTGGTCAGGATCAAATCACTGGCTACCGTACGCGTGTCAACCGACACCTCAGGCAACAACTCCAGCATGAACCCCTTGAACGCCTGCCGTCCCGCCGCGCGCACCTCCAGGGCCTCCGGCGCATCACGATAGAGCGGCGCCGCGTCACTCAGCGCACCGCGCATCTGCGCTTCTTCGCATTCCGATTGGATAAAGGCGTGCACCAACGTTCGCAGGCGATCCAGTGGCGTTTCGTCGCGTTTCTCCAGGATGTCGCGCAGCATCTGGGTGGTCTGCTGCCACTCATCACTCTGCAACCGGAACAGAATCGCCGCTTTGTTGGGGAAGTACTGGTACACCGACCCCACGCTCACGCCGGCCTTTTCCGCGACCCGTGCAGTGGTGAAACGGGTGGCGCCTTCCTTGGCCAAAACCTGAATAGCCGCTTGCAGAATCGCCGCCACCAACTCGGTGGAACGGGCCTGTTGCGGGTGTTTGCGCGTGGAAATACGTGGGGTCTGGCGGCTGGTCATACGGGGCTCCTGAAGCAGGGCTAATGCGAATAGCGAAGGATGCGAATGACTCGCATACTTTTAATGCGACGAATTAGTCGCATCTTAGTCCCACCTCACTGGAAATCAATTATGTCGAGCCTGACCACCGCGCCTCTGGCGCCCCTTATCGAACGTCTTTATGCCCAGGCCAATGCGGCCACCAGCCCGTTGGTGAACTCGGTATCCAAGGAAGAACGCGAACGGCTAATGCACAGCAAAACCGAATACATGGCGCTGTATTCGATGCTCAAGGACCTGTGGCTGCCCGTGTCGCAGGACACCGGCAAGCTGCTCTACATGCTGGCGCGCAGCAACAAGGCGCGGGCGATTGTGGAGTTTGGCACTTCATTTGGGCTGTCGACCTTGTTCCTGGCTGCCGCGCTGCGTGACAACGGCGGCGGTGTGCTGATCGGCAGCGAATTTGAAGCCTCGAAGATCGCCCTGGCGCGCGAGCATTTCATCGAAGGCGGCGTGAGCGACCTGATCCACATTCGCGAAGGTGACGCGCTGGTGACCCTGGCCAGCGACTTGCCGGATGTTGTCGATCTGTTGCTGCTGGACGGCGCCAAGACGCTGTATGGCGACGTACTGAACCTGGTGGAAAACAACCTGCGTCCTGGCGCACTGGTAGTCGCGGACAACACCGATTATTGCCCTGAATACCTGGCCTATGTGCGCGCCCCGGAGAACGGTTACTTGTCGGTGCCGTTTACCGATGACATCGAACTTTCAATGCGCCTGGGCTAAGCGAGTATTCAGCGCTTGCTGAACGCCAGCCTTGCTGCGAACAACACAAAGATCATACCGGTGGTGCTGTCCATCCACTGGATGACCTTTTCGCGACGCAGGAAACCGGAAAGCGACTGCGTGGCGCCGATCAATATTGGAGACCACAGCAGACAACCGGGGTTGATCCCCAGCGTGGCAGCGGCGAGGAGGATATTGGTAATGGGCATGGGGGGATTCATGATGGGTGGAGGTTTGCCTAAGCAAATCTCCATTATCCTGGGATGAGCGATTTTCCTGTGGTGAGCAGGCTTGCCCTGCGCTGGGCTGCGAAGCGGCCCCATCGATGAGCGACGTGGTGTGTCAGGCACGCCATCGTGCCTGGCTATGGGGCTGCTTCGCAGCCCAGCGCGGGGCAAGCCCGCTCACCACGCAAGCCTGCTCACCACAACAAGCCCGCTCACTACAGAAAGCGGGCTTGCTACTGTAAACGTAGGCTCAGCGATTGAACCGCTCAACCAACGCATATTGGGTGGACGCGTTGTTCGTCAGCTCCTTGCTCAGGTCCGTGGATTGATGGGCTTGTATCGACGTCTGGTCGGCCAGTTCGGCGATGGTGGTGATGTTGCGGCTGATTTCCTCGGCGACCGCGCTCTGTTCCTCGGTGGCGGCGGCGATCTGGGTGGTCATGTCAGTGATATGGGACACCGCTTCGCTGATGCCGACCAGCGCCTGGTCCGCCTCCAGCACCCAAGCCACACCTTCCTGGGCCTGGCGCTGGCCGTGTTCCATGCTTTGCACGGCATTGTTGGAGGACGCCTGCAGCTGGGTGATCAACCCATGGATCTGGGTGGTGGACTGGGACGTGCGTTGTGCCAGCTGCCGCACTTCGTCGGCCACCACGGCAAAACCACGGCCTTGCTCGCCGGCACGCGCCGCTTCGATGGCTGCGTTGAGGGCCAGCAGGTTGGTCTGGTCGGCAATGCCCTTGATCACGTCCACCACGCTGCCGATTTCGTCGCTGTCCTTGGCCAGTTGCGCCACGGTCGCGCCGGTTTCGCTGACCACCGCAGACAGGCGTTCGATCGCCTCACGGGTGTCGCGTGCCACTTCGCGCCCGCGCCCGGTCAGGACGTTGGCTTGCTGGGTGGCGTCGGCGGTGCGTTGCACGTGGCTGGCGACTTCCTGGGTGGTGGCGGCCATCTGGTTGACGGCGGCCGAGACCTGTTCGGTTTCGACACGCTGGCGGTCCAGGCCTTTGGAACTAGCGGTGGCCAACTGATCGGATTGCCCGGCCAAGGCACTGAGTTGCTCGGCGCTGTCCTGCAAGCGGGTGAGGCAGGTCTTCAGGCGTGCGTTCTGGCTGAGGAACGCCGTTTCGAGACGTGCCTGTGGCCCGCTGGCGTCGCTGTACATCTGCGCGATCAAGGCATCCGAGGTCGAGGGCTCCACACCGTGCAACAGACGCAACGTGCTGCCTTGACGCCAGCGTGAGCAGAGCACGCCCACCGGGATTGCGACTGCAACGGTCACAGCAATGGCGACGGGCGCGCTGAGGAACAAACCGGCGAGGCAGCCGGTAAGCCCGGTTGCCACATACGGCACACAACTGATGGCCGCCGGCAGCCAGGCATCCTGCCGCGGAACGGCCGGTTTACCTTGGCTGATGCGGCGGTACAGGGCCTGGGCCCGACGGATTTCATCCGCCGTGGGCTTGACCCGCACGGACTCGAAACCAACGACTTTGCTGCCATCGAATATGGGGGTGACGTAGGCGTTGACCCAATAATGATCGCCGTTTTTCGAGCGGTTCTTGACGATGCCCATCCAGGGCAGGCCTTGCTTGAGTGCGCTCCACATGTGCGCAAACACGGCGGGGGGCACATCGGGGTGACGGACGATGTTCTGCGGCGCGCCAATCAAGTCAGCGCGTTCAAAGCCGCTGATGTCGACAAACGCGTCGTTGCAGTAAGTGATGACACCTCGGACATCCGTGGCGGAGATGAGTTTTTGCGAAGGCGCGAGGGAAATCTCACGCTGTGTTACGGGCTGGTTATTGCGCATTCCGACTACTCCCTGGTTGCCCTCAGTCCATCGGCGCCATCTGCGAAAAGGTTAATCCACATTGGTCAATTCGCCAGCCACTGGTCAAAAGCCTGAAACTTCCTGCCGAAAAACCTCATAATGGCGGCCATTTTTGTTTAGCCGTTATTCTGGTGTGCCCCCATGGAAATCAAGGTCAATTTTCTCGACAACCTCCGGCTTGAAGCCAAGTTCGACGACTTCACGGTGATTGCCGACCAGCCCATCCGCTACAAAGGCGATGGTTCGGCACCGGGGCCGTTCGATTACTTCCTGGCGTCGTCGGCGTTGTGCGCGGCGTACTTCGTGAAGCTGTACTGTCAGACGCGCAATATCCCCACTGAGAATATTCGCCTGTCGCAGAACAACATCGTCGACCCGGAAAACCGCTACAACCAGATCTTCAAGATCCAGGTCGAGCTGCCGGCCGACATTTCCGACAAAGACCGCCAAGGCATCTTGCGTTCCATCGACCGTTGCACGGTCAAGAAAGTGGTGCAGGCCGGGCCTGAGTTCGTCATCGAAGAAGTCGAAAACCTGGACGCCGACGCCCAGGCGTTGTTGATGCCCAACTCGACGTCAGAGGGTGGCACTTATATCGCCGGCAAAGACCTGCCGCTGGAACAGACCATTGCCAACATGTCCGGCCTCCTGGCCGGCCTGGGCATGAAGATTGAAATCGCGTCGTGGCGCAATATCGTGCCCAACGTGTGGTCGCTGCATATCCGCGATGCACATTCGCCGATGTGCTTCACCAACGGTAAGGGCGCGACCAAAGAGGGCGCCTTGGCGTCGGCACTGGGCGAGTTCATCGAGCGGCTCAACTGCAACTTCTTCTATAACGATCAGTTCTGGGGTGAGGAACTGGCGAATGCGCCGTTCGTGCATTACCCGGATGAGCGCTGGTTTCAGCCGGGCCCTAACGACGAGCTGCCAGGTGAAATCCTCGACGCCTACTGCCTGAAGGTCTACAACCGCGAGGGCGAACTGCGTGGTTCGCACCTGTTCGATACCAACTCCGGCAACGAAGCGCGCGGGATTGTGTCGCTGCCGTTCGTGCGCCAATCGGACGGTGAAGTGGTGTACTTCCCGTCCAACCTGATCGAAAACCTCTACCTCAGCAACGGCATGAGCGCCGGCAACACCTTGGCCGAAGCCCAGGTGCAGTGCCTGTCGGAGATCTTCGAGCGCGCGGTGAAGCGTGAAATCATCGAAGGTGAGTTCGCCTTGCCGGATGTACCCGCCGAGGTGCTGGCCAAGTACCCGAGCATCCTGGCCGGTATCCAGGGTCTGGAAGCCCAGGGTTTCCCGGTGCTGGTCAAGGACGCGTCCCTGGGCGGCGAATTCCCGGTGATGTGCGTGACCCTGATGAACCCGCGCACGGGTGGCGTGTTCGCCTCGTTCGGTGCGCATCCAAGCCTGGAAGTGGCGCTGGAACGCAGCCTCACCGAACTGCTGCAAGGCCGCAGTTTCGAAGGCCTCAACGACTTGCCGCAGCCGACCTTCGAAGGTCAGGCGGTGACCGAGCCGAATAACTTCGTCGAGCACTTCATCGACTCCAGCGGTGTGGTGTCGTGGCGTTTCTTCAGTGCCCAATCGGATTACGAATTCGTCGAGTGGGATTTCTCAGGCGAAGGTGAAGATTCCAACGCCCAGGAAGCTGCGACCCTGTTCGGCATTCTAGAAGGCATGGGTAAAGAATCGTACATGGCCGTGTACGAACACCTCGGCGCCACCGCGTGCCGCATCCTGGTGCCGGACTATTCGGAAATCTACCCGGTGGATGACCTGATCTGGGACAACACCAACAAAGCGCTATTTTTCCGTGAGGATATCCTCAACCTGCACCGCCTCAACGAGGAAGAGTTGCAAGCGTTGGTCGAGCGCCTGATCGAAAGCGAGCTGGACGACTACACCGATATCACCACCCTGATCGGCATCGAATTCGATGACAACACTGCCTGGGGTCAGCTGACCATCCTGGAGTTGAAACTGCTGATCTTCCTGGCCTTGCAGCAATATGAAGAGGCCAAGGAGTGCGTGGAGATGTTCCTGCAGTACAACGACAACACCGCTGAGCGTGGCCTGTTCTACCAGGCGATGAATGCGGTGCTGGAGATGGAACTGGACGATGACCTGGAACTGGCGGACTACGAAGCCAACTTCCGTCGCATGTTTGGCAATGAGCGGATGGATGCGGTGATTGGTTCGGTACAGGGCGATGTGCGTTTCTATGGTTTGACGCCGACCAGCATGAAGCTGGAAGGGCTGGATCGGCATTTGCGCTTGATCGACAGCTACAAGAAGCTGCATGCGGCGCGTGCCAACGTCACCTCAGCCTGACACAACTTTCTGTGGGAGCTGGCCTGGTGTGGTGATTGGCTTTGGTATGGTGAGCGGGCTGTTGTGGTGAGCGGGCTTGTCGAATCGTCGCACCGCCCGCGCTGGGTGGCGAAGCCGCCCCAATAAAAACGCCGCATTCTGTCAGGCAGAATGCGGCGTCTGGTTTTAGGGCTGCTTCGCAGCCCAGCGCGGGGCAAGCCCGCTCACCACAGCAAGCCAGCCCATCACACAGGCTAAGCCAACCTATTTAGATAAGTGCCAAGGCTTGCGCCAAATCTGCCCGCAGATCCTCCACATCCTCAACCCCCACCGACAAGCGTACCAACCCATCCCCAATCCCCAGCTGCGCCCGCGTTGCCGCCGGGATGCTTGCATGGGTCATGATCGCCGGGTGTTCGATCAGGCTTTCCACGCCGCCAAGGCTTTCGGCCAGGGCGAAGATCTTGACGTTTTCCAGGAAACGCGTGGCGCCGGCCAGGTCGCTGTTCAGGTCAATCGAAATCATCCCGCCAAACCCACGCATTTGTTCGCGCGCCAGTTCATGCTGGGGATGGGACGTGAGGCCCGGGTAATAAACCCGTGCCACTTGCGGTTGCTGCTCCAGCCAGGTGGCGAGGTCCAGGGCGTTGCTGCAATGGCGTTCCATGCGCAGCGCCAGGGTTTTCACGCCGCGCAGGGTGAGGAACGCGTCGAAGGGCCCGGCGATGGCGCCGACCGAGTTTTGCAGGAAGCCCAGGCGCTCCGCCAGTTCGGGGTTGTCGCCGACAATGGCGATGCCGCCGATCACATCGGAGTGGCCGTTGAGGTATTTGGTGGTGGAATGCACCACTACATCAAAGCCCAGCTCCAGAGGACGCTGGATCCAAGGGCTGGCGAAGGTGTTGTCGGCCACACAGATGATGCCGCGATCACGGCAGATACGTGCAATGGCGCTCAGGTCGGTCAGGCTCAGCAGCGGGTTGCTGGGGGTCTCGACCCAGACCATGCGCGTGTCGTCCTGCAGGCTCGCTTCAAACGCCGACAAATCGCTCAGGTCGACAAAGCTGAAACGGTGCCCGGCGCTGCGTTGGCGCACTTTGTCGAATAGCCGGAAGGTGCCGCCGTACAGGTCATTGCCGGACACGATATGGGCGCCGGCATCCAGCAACTCCAAGACTGTCGAAATCGCCGCCAGCCCGGACGCGAAAGCAAACGCCTGGCTGCCGCCCTCCAGGTCGGCCACGCAGCGTTCCAGGGCAAACCGCGTGGGGTTGTGGGAGCGGCCGTAGTCGAAGCCTTTGTGCACGCCGGGGCTGTCTTGCAGGTAGGTAGAGTTGGCGTAGATCGGCGGCATCAGCGCGCCCGTGGTCGGGTCGGGGGACTGTCCAGCATGGATCACACGGGTGGCAAACGCGCTTTTATCGGACTGACTCATGCAAGGGATCTCCGTAGGTGGTTGAGCAGGTCGACGCGGGTGATCAGGCCGTGGAAGCCTGACGCGTCGGCAATGATGGCGACCAGGCCGCGATCCAGCTCCGCCTGCAGTTCGGCCAGGCTGGCGCTGGGGGCCAGGGTTTGCAGGGTGTCGGTCATGGCGCTGGAGACGATCATGGAAAAGTGCGTGGCGTCCTGGTGCAGGCCCAGCAGGATGTCGGATTCATCGATCACGCCGACCAGTTTTTGACCGTCCACCAGCACTGGCAACTGCGAGACATCCGCCAGGCGCATGCGCTGGAAGGCGGTGAGCAGCGTGTCGTCGGGGCTTACGCTGATCACGCGGCCGTCTTCGAAGCGCCGCGCGATCAGGTCGCGCAGGTCGCCGTAGTGCTTGTAGTGCAGCAGGCCGGCGTCATTCATCCATTGGTCGTTGTAGACCTTCGACAGGTAACGGGTGCCGGTGTCGCAGACAAAAGTCACCACGCGCTTGGGCTCGGTCTGTTCGCGGCAGTAACGCAGGGCGGCCGCGAGCAGGGTGCCGGTGGAGGAACCGCCGAGAATGCCTTCGGCCTTGAGCAACTGCCGGGCATGGTCGAAACTTTCTTCGTCGCTGATCGAATAGGCGTGACGCACGCTGGACAGGTCGGCAATCGACGGAATGAAGTCTTCGCCAATGCCTTCCACCGCCCAGGAGCCCGGCGTTTCCATTTTGCCACTGCGGCTGTATTCGGCCATCACCGAGCCCACCGGGTCGGCCAGCACCATGGCCAGTTCGGGTTGCACGCGCTTGAAGAAGCGCGTCAGGCCGGTGAGGGTGCCGGCAGAGCCGACGCCGACGACGATCGCGTCGACATCATGCTGGGTCTGCGCCCAGATTTCCGGCGCGGTGCTGGTTTCATGGGCCAGGGGGTTGGCCGGGTTGTTGAATTGGTCAGCGAAGAACGAGCCCGGAATATCCTTGGCCAGGCGCGCGGCCACGTCCTGGTAATACTCGGGGTGGCCCTTGCCCACATCGGAGCGGGTGATGTGCACCTCGGCGCCCATGGCCTTGAGGTGCAGCACCTTTTCCGTGGACATCTTGTCGGGTACCACCAGGACCACCCGGTAGCCCTTGGCCCGACCGACCAGTGCCAGGCCCAGGCCGGTGTTGCCGGCGGTGGCTTCGATAATCGTGCCGCCGGGGCGCAAGCGGCCGTCGCGCTCGGCGGCGTCGATCATGGCCAGGCCGATGCGGTCCTTGATGGAACCACCGGGGTTCTGGGATTCAAGCTTGAGAAACAACGTGCAGGGGCCGGTATCGAACCGGCTGACCCGAACCAGCGGCGTGTTGCCGATCAATTCGAGGACGGCGGGGCGGGAAAGCGTGGGCATGTCGTCACCTGAATACGAATGGGTTGGACAGCAAAAGGCAAAGCATGGGTTCGACGATAGGCCGGGATCGGTCCGGTCGCAACCGGACGGTCCGTTGGCTGTCTGTTTTTGGCGCATTAGCCGGCCGGGTTCAGTACCTGCTGCAAGCGCGTGACGACGGCGCTACTGGCGGCCTGCATGGGTGCGCGCAATTCGCTGCCGATCAAGTCTTGCACAGCCAGCGCGGCTTTTACCGGTGCTGGATTGGGCTCCATGAACAGCGTGTTGATCAGTGGCAGCAACTGGAAGAATGTCGCTCGCGCTTCAGCCAGTTGGTTGTCGCGCACTTGCTGGAAAAGCGCCACAAATTGCTCGGTGTGCAGGTGGGCCGAGGCCGCAATCGCACCGGTCGCGCCGAGGCACAGTGCGTTGAAAATCTGTACGTCTTCGCCACACAACACGTCCACGTCACCGCTGGCCAGCAGTGCAAGGGTGTTGCCCAGGTTGCCACCACAATCCTTGATCGCCACGATGCGCTCATGGGCGACGATGTTGAGCAGGGTCGCCTGCTCGAAAGTAGCGCCAGTGCGGTAGGGAATGTCGTAAAGAATGATCGGCACGCTGGAGGCATCGGCCACCGTGCGGAAAAACGCCTCCAAACCCGCTTGGGACGGGCGGATGTAACTCGGCGCCGGCACCAAAAGCCCAGCCACCGGGCGTTGCAGGATTTCACGCTGGAAGTGCAGCAGCTCAATCTGGTTATAGCCCGCCAGGCCCATCACCACGCGGTGCGCCGGCACCCATTGCAACACCGCATCGAGCACCGCCAATTGTTCCTGACGACTCAGCGACGCCGCTTCCCCGGTGGTGGTGCACACCATGATCCCGGCCACGTGTTTTTCCAGCAAGTGGCTGACCAGGCGGTGCAGGCCAATGAAATCAATGGCGCCGTCATGGAACGGTGTGACCACGGGAACCCAGATACCTTGAAACGATGACATGCACTTTCTCCTGATGATTGACCGCTGGAGTCACCGTCAGAAGGGCAGAGGGAATTGTGCAAGGGAGGAAGGCCGTCGCGCTCAATGTCCTGTCAGCTCATCTGACGGGACAGCGCGCCCCGGTCACATGAGCGACTGTTTCTTCGATTTGAGGGCGTGCGCAACGCAACCTTGCGCCTTGGCAGGGGAGCCAATGACGGAAAGGTTAACGGAGGACATTGCGGACATTGGCTGACACACCCTGAATAAGGCTTCCATCTTCATGGAATATTGCAGAGTGTGTCAACGGGGCTTATTCGAATTTATCGATACGCGTGTCGGAGTAGTAGAACGCGTTCTTGTCCGTGCTCGACTCGTAGAAGTAGGCGTAGTCGGTCAGGTAGTACAGGTGGTTCACCCGGTTGTATTCATCGTTGTCGAAGCTGCACTTCAGGGCCTTGGCCGCCCCGAGCAGGCCAGGGTTGAGCTCGCTGGCTTGCAGTTCGCGTTCAACTACGCAGCGGGTAGTCTGGACTTTGGTACGGCTGCCAATCAGGCTGTTGAGGCTGGCGCGGGTGGTTTGGTAGACCACGGTATCGCCAACTGGCAGGGCCTTCCAATTGCCGGTGAAGCTCAATTGCGTCAGCGCCTCGCTTTCTGCCATGCCCGAGGAGCTGTAGGTGTTTTTTGCCACCAGCGGGATGAGGTTACGCCAGCTCACCGTGTGGCTTTCATAACCCTGCCCGCGGGTGGCGATGGCCAATTGCTCGCTCGCCGCGTCTTGGCTGATGAATTCCGCACTCTGAAACTGGCTGGTTTCGCCCTTGAGCGTCGACGTGCCGGTCATATGCACATATTTGAAGGCGCGCGCGGGTTTGTCCAGGTTCAACTGCGTGATTGCGGCCAGCACCTGTGGTTGCACCGAGGTCAGTGCGATGTTCATCGGCGCCTTCAGGCGTGGTTTGAACACCGGCAGCGCGGCGATTGTCTGTGGCGTCGCGCAGACTTTATTGAACAACAACTCATAGTCGGCATTGCTGCCGGCGATCTTCTGCGGCGTGGGAAAGCTGTCGACACGGCCGTCGCTGACGCGATTGTCGGCGTCCATGTCGTAGCCGGCCAGTTCCTTATAGGTCCCGCCCGTGCAAGACACCGCAAAGTGTTCACGCTTCTGGGCATAGGGGGCGTTGTAGGGCATGTCGTTGAGCACCGCCGGTTCGTCGAAGGCGGCCCAAAAGCGCGTTTCGCCATTCACCGTCTTGATGCTGTTGGCGTCAATCAATACCTGGCTATCGTGCGCGTTGGCCTGCACCAGGCGCCAGTCTGGCTTTGGCGTTTCGGCACAGGCGCGTATGAACGTCTGGTTGGCAGCCAAGGTCGCGCGCAATTGCGGCGACAACTTGCGCGCCGCGCTGTAACGGCCAGCGCTGGCCGGGTAGACCCGTTGTGAGCCGTCCAGGTACAGCAAGTGCAGTTGCGGCGATGAGCAAGCGGCCTCGAATTGCATGGTGCGCCGCAGACCACTCGGGCCGCCCGGCATCAGCAGCTCGAAGCTGAGCGAGTCGCCCTCGCGCACGATGCTGTTTTCAACCAGGGGCTGGGTGAGGGTGTCGGCGAACATGCGGTCGACTTGGTTTTTCTGGGTGGCACAACCGGCCAGGGTAGCGAGGCTACCGATGAGCAAGAGAGAAGTAATAACGCGCACGAGAGCCTCGTTGAGTCCATTCAGGGAGATAAGAGTGGCGGCCGATTGAGCCGAATCTGTAGCCGGATGTTGCGAGACAAAAGCCTAACGAGCATGACGGCATCTGTACAGCGCTAGCATGGCCGCCGCCGGATATGTGCGGGTCGCAATCGTCCAGCCGTACTTTCTGCCAGCCGATAGTCTATTCGGACATTCCGGGAGAACCTCGATGATCCGACGCGCGTGTTTGGCCGCTTTGCTGACCCTGTCTGTGTCGACCGCCTTTGGCGCCTCGACCTACGATCATTTGTATGCCTTTGGCGACAGCTATTCCGACAATGGCGCGGGCGAAGCACTTACCTCCCGGCTTGCCGCGCAGCAGGTCAAGGACGCGCAGGCACTGCCTGGCCCGCTTTACTGGAAGGGACGCTGGAGCAACGGCCCAACCGCCGTCGAAGGCCTGGCCCAGGCGTTGAAGACACCGCTGACCGACTACGCCGTGGGCGGCGCCAAAAGCGGCCACGGCAACTACTATACGTGGCTGATGCCGACCCAGGACACAGGCGTGCTCGGCCAAGTCGCCGAGCACTTGCAGGCCGCCAAGTCCCACAAGGCCGACCCCAAGGCGCTGTATTTCATCTTCATCTCGGCCAACGATTTTTTTGAATGGGCCGACTTCTCCCATCCTGAAACCATCGAGGCCTTGAGTGAGTCGAGCCTGGTCAACATCCGCAACGCCACCGAGCAACTGGTGGCCGCGGGGGCCAGGCATGTAATGGTGGTGGGCACGACGGACCTCAGTCACGTGCCCGCCGTGGTGCAGGGCAACCAGGTCGACAACGCGAAGCACTACCAGCAATTGCTCGCACAGAAGCTCCCGGCCATATTGGCGCAGATTGGCGTGGCGAAGGTCACCTACTTCGATCACCTGGCGTTCAGCGACGCGCTACGCGCCAATCCGCAAGCCAATCGATTCACGGACCTGGACACACCGTGCCAGGCCACCTACCCGGACGTGAAACCGGTGTGCGCCGATGCCGATGCGCATTACTACTGGGACGAATGGCACCCCACCCGCAAGGTCCACGCCCTGGCGGCAAAGGCCATGCTCAAGGCATTGCCTTAGCCGGCGGCCACCGCCGCTTCAATGGCAGCGATGTCGATCTTCTTCATGGTCATCATTGCGTCAAAGGCGCGCTTGGCGACGGCCGGGTCCGGGTGGGTGACGGCGTCCGTCAGCACGCGCGGTGAAATCTGCCACGACAACCCCCACTTATCCTTGCACCAGCCACAGGCGCTTTCCTGGCCACCGTTACCGACGATGGCGTTCCAGTAACGATCCGTCTCGGCCTGGTCATCAGTGGCCACCTGAAACGAAAACGCCTCGGTATGGGGAAAGATCGGCCCGCCGTTGAGGCCGATGCAGGGGATGCCCAAGACGGTGAAGTCCACGGTCAACACGTCGCCCTGTTTGCCGGACGGATAATCGCCGGGTGCCAGGTGCACGGCGTTGACTTTGCTGTCCGGGAAGGTCATGGCGTAGAAGGTGGCAGCCTCCAGGGCGGTGCCGTTGTACCAGAGGCAGAGGGTGTTTTTGCTTTTCATGGTCGGTCTCCACAGGAAAATGGCTGTGTGGAGTCTAGACGGCGAGTTCGTCTCGGGTCATGTCGCGTACTCCTGGGTCAAAAGCGCTCGTCCAGTATCGCCGGCAAAGTGATGTCCTTGACGAAGCTGGCCGAGGACAGGCTCAACGTCATGCGTACCACCTGCACCACATCGTGCACAGGAATCGAGTGGCCTTCATCCCGCTGCGCGGCTTGCTCGCGCGGCGTGCCAAGGGGATCCTCAGTGTTCAAGTACCCCAGATTCAGACAGGTGATAGCCAGGCGCTGCTGGCGATAGCCTTCACGCAACGCATCGGCAATCCCGCGCAAGGCAAACTTCGAGGCCCCGAAGGCGACCTCCGGACGGCCACTTTGCGGCAGGCCGGAAGTGGAGCCGGTCAGGATGATCCTCGGGTTTTGGCTTTTAAGCAGCATCGGCAACAGGCGCTTGATCAGCAGCAGGGTAGAGGTGATGTTGCAGGTGACGATGGCCTCGATCTGCTCATCATCGTCGGCCAGGAAGTTGTAGGCCGGGTCGAAAGCAAACTCTTCCCAGATGCCTAGGTTGTAGATCAGCGTGTCCAAGCCGTTATCGGCAATCGCCTCGGCGATGACGTGCGCAGCCTGGGTGGGTTTAGCGAGATTGGCCTCGATCCACTGCACCTCGACGCCGTCCTTGTGAGCCAACTGCTCAGGGCGGCTGCGGGACACGCCGATCAGCGTATCCCCAGGCTCACCGAGCCCTTCGATCAGGGCTTTGCCCAATCCTTTGCTTGCGCCTACCACCAGGGTTTTCATTGCGTGTCTCCTTGACTGTTAAATCGTTATTCAAGCCCTGCGCGCCATCAACAACACCGTCGCCGCCGCCGACAGCAAGCCTGCGCAGCACCGATTGAAAATCCGCTTGCCCCGCGGCTCGGCAAACCAGCGGCGCATGTGCAAGCCCATATAGGCGTAGGCGCTGATGGCGATCCACTCCAGCACCAGGAACATTGCGCCGAGCAGCGCGAATTGCGGGGTGATGGGCTCGCCGGGCACTACAAATTGTGGGAGGAAGGCGGTGAAGATCAGGATTGCCTTCGGATTGCCCGCCGCCACCAAAAACTCCTGCCGCGCCAACGCCCACAATCCCACCTTGGCCGTCGCGGACTGCGCCTCTGCCTCCGGATTGGCCCGCCACAACTGAAACGCCAGATAAAATAGATATGCCGCGCCCAGGATCTTGATCCCGTAGAACAGCAGCTCCGACGTCTGCAACACCACCGCCAACCCGGCGGATGCGAGGGCGATCATGCCGGCGAAGGCCAGCAAACGGCCGATGCCCGCCAAACAGGAGATGCGATAGCCGTAGCGGGTGGAGTTGCTCACGGACAGCAGGTTGTTCGGGCCCGGCGCCATGTTGAGGGCGAAGCAGGCGGGGAGGAAAAGGGCGAGGGTGGCGAGGTCCATGGCGGCTCCGGGTTCGCGGGGGCGGGGATGTGTGAGGATAAGGGGAGTGGAAGTCGTTGGACAGCCTCAGCCGTTCTTGTTTTGAGCTATCGTGGCATTTGCGACATCAGCGGCCATCTGTTCAGCACTGCGCATCCCGTCAATCCGTAAGAGCGGTACCGTCTGCTGTGATAGCCATGCCTCATGCCACGCCCGGTTACGCCCTGAGAAATTTGGATCGTCGTACTGCGAAGCCCATTCCCGAAAAGCCACGTGTATCGCGTACATATCACCACCGGGTGCGATCCGATCGCCGAAACGCGCCTTCTCGCGGGCCGCCAACCGTTCGAGGCGAACGGGCGTGGGGGTGGCGACGAACACGATCAAGTCAGCATCGGCAATCAACGCATCGCCCCACACCATGCAGGAACCACTCAGCACCCAGCCGTCGTCACCGAGTGCTTGTTGCATCAGGGAAACGCGGTCGCTGGGAGGTCGCTTGGTTGTGAAAGGAGGGTTGGTGGGCATCCAGTAAAAGTCATCGACGTCGACTTGCCGTATACCGAGCCGCGTGGCGAGGTTGTGACCCAGCGTGGTGACGCCCGCGCACGATGCTCCTGTGATGTAGATCCGCATTTTTCCTCCATGAATACAAGCCGGGTCCCAGGTCAGGGATATGTCCGATAAGCAGGACGACTCTGTCGTCCTGCCCAGGCATTTCAGGGCAAAGGTTTCGGGTTGACGGTGTACCAACCCGACGGGGTTTTGGCACATATCTGCGGCCTGAGCGGTGTTTCAACGGTGTTGTTGCCTTGAGCGGAAAGTTGGCGAACGGCAATCACGCAACCTGCCTTGAACGTGCTGATTTTGACCATCTGAAGTTCCATTTCATAGTCTTTGCCGGGCGCGGGAATGAGTGTGACAGGCGCGGGAAAGCAGGACATTTGCGAACCGCCCATGGCGAACCCTGCAATAAAGGGTTTACCCGCCGGAATGACGTGCTCGTCAAACACTTTGGGTGACTGGTTGATGGCTTTGCTTGCCTTGCTGGCAGGCATGCCAATCACGCTGTTCTGACTGTCAGTGGCCCTGAAAGGGTAGAGGCCCGCCGAGTCGACATGGGCTGTTTGCCATCCAGCTTCTTCAGGCGTTTTGGTCAGCAGGGACCCGTTGTAAAACGCCTCGCAAGTCTGGCCGCTGAGGAAGCCCGCGTTGGTGGTGTCCCCCGTGATGAAACGGACGCGGGCTGAGTTGGCCGGGTCGTATTGGCTGATCTGGGTTTCGTTGCGAACGTCGGTTTTGGTGGTGGCGCAGCCGATAAGCGTCAAGCTGAACGCCAGGGGAAAGAGAAAACGCATGGTTAACCTTCATATTCTGTAAGAGTGGGGCTTGAGAGGCAGCGATTGATGCCTTCGCCTAGGCGTCGGGTTGAGGCCTATTGATCAGCGTTCCAAACCGCCAGTTCATAGCCATCCGGATCGGTGAAGTGAAACCTGCGTCCACCAGGGAACGAAAATGTCTCGCGGGTGATGACAGCCCCCAGGGCTTTGAGTCGCTGCTGCGTGGCATCGAGATCATCGGCGTACAAAATAACTAACGGGCCACCCGGCCGAACCGGCTCCCCCGTGGTGAACCCGCCTGTCAGACGCCCATCGCTGAACTCCGTGTAGAGGGGGCCGTAATCGACGAACGTCCAGCCGAACGCGCCGCCGTAGAAGGCTTTGCTGCGGGCAATATCGCTGACGTTGAATTCGATGTTGTCGATTTGCCGGTCTTTACCTTGAGCGCTCATGCGTGCCTTCCTGGCCGATGTTAAGAGCGGCGAGTGTAGCGTGAACGTCCGCCTGCATGAAGACGGGAATCGTGCCTATGATGCTCCCGACTACAGAATTAATCGGAGCGGACAGCGTGCTGAAGATTGGAATCCTGGGCGTCGGTGAGCTGACGGAAAAGGTGGTGATCGGCCTGCGGCGCAGTGGGTTTGGCGGGCGGGTGTTGCTGTCTGCGCGTAACCACGAACGTGCGCAGCAGCTCGCTGAACAGTGGGACTGTGAGGTGATGGCTGACAATCAACAGGTTGTCGATGGGGCGGACTTGTTAGTCTTGGGCGTGCGCCCGGAGGTGGTCGATCAGCTTTCGAATGAAGTGCAGCTTAGACCTGAGCAAACGCTGGTGTCGTTGGTAGCAGGATTGAAGCTGGCCGAGCTTCAACGCCGGTTCCCGCAGGCGCGTGTCGTGCGCGCCATGCTGTCCTATGCCGCCCAGATCAACCAGACGACTGTGGTGATCACGCCCGGTGGCGAACCCTATGCAACACTGCTGGGCGCGCTCGGTTCATTGGTGGTGCTGGACGAGGAAGAGGCGTTCGAACTGGCCACTGTCGCGGCCTGCATGAACGGTTGGTTCTATTTCTTCCTGAGTGATCTTCAGCAGTGGTTTACCGACAAAGGCCTGTCCAAGGATCAGGCTGCCCAACTGGTGATGGGCAACCTGCAAGACTGCTTGGCCAGCGCCCGTCACCAGCCGTCCGCGAGTCTGGAAGCGTTGGGTAGCGCGATTGCGACACCGGGCACCTTTACCGCGGCTGGGTTGGAGGTGTTGAGAAACAAAGGCGCGACACAGGCATGGCGCGAGGCGGCTGACGAGGTGCTTGAGCGGCTGCACAAGCCTGCACGTTTATAGCCGGTGATGTTCCAGCAAGAAATCCACAAACACGCGGATCCGCGCGGGCATGCTCGCACCGCCGACAAACACCACGTGGATCGGCTCCCGGTCGCCGGGGTTCCAGGATTCCAGCAGGGGCACCAGGTGACCGCGTTGCAGGTCTTCTGCAACCGTGAACTCGCCGATGCGTGCGATACCGGCGCCTAACCGCGCCAGTTGAGCGAGTGCTTCGCCACTGCTGCATTCGATATTGCCGTTTATCTTCAGGGAAAACTCCCGGCCGTCACGGGCGAAGGGCCAGTCGGATTGCGCACGGCGGAAGTTGAAGCGCAGGCAGTTGTGGCGCAGCAAGTCGTTGGGTTCCAGAGGTGTGCCGTGTTGCGCGAGGTACTCCGGCGACGCCACCAGGACCTGGCCGGTGTCGCCGATGCGCCGTGCTGTCAGCGGACTGTCTGGCAGGTCGCCAAAGCGGATCGCGACGTCAGCCTGGCCGCCGAGGATGTCGACCACTTCGTCGCCCAAGGTCAGGTCCACCACAATGTTCGGGTAGCAGGCGCTGAACGCCGCCACCAACGGCACGATGGCCATGCGGCCGTGGCCCAGGGCCGCACTGACCCGCAGCCGGCCTTTGGGCGCGCCTTGGTCGGCGATGGCTTCTTCGACTTCCGCCATGTCGGCCAGGATGCGCCGGGCGCCGCGAAGGTACGCCTCGCCTTCGGCTGTGAAGGCGAGGGCGCGGGTCGTACGAATCAACAGGCGGGTGCCCAGGCGTTGTTCTGTGCGTGCGATGACGCGGCTGACGGCCGAGGGCGTCAATCGTAATGCCCGCGCTGCTGCCGACAGGCTGCCTTCCTGCGCCACCATTGCAAATACCGCCATCTCACCCGACCTGCCGTTGAAATCCATTTTTGCCTCGCGCGCAAAGGTGATTGCCAATTAAACGGTCTAGTGCCGTTAAAGCGTTGATCGTAGCATTTGCGGCATAAATGAGGAGTCTTCCATGCGTATCAATCCACCCCTTGTAGCCCTTGCTGTCGGTGCCTTCGGCATTGGCGTCACTGAGTTCGCGCCCATGGGCATGTTGCCCACCATCGCCAATGACCTTGGCGTTTCGATTCCCACTGCGGGGCTGTTGGTCAGCGCCTACGCCCTGGGGGTATTGCTCGGCGCGCCACTGATGATCTTGACCACTGGCAAGATCCCCCGTCGTCACTTGCTGGTCGGGCTTATGGCCATTTTCACCCTGGGTAACGTGATGTCGGCGCTTGCAACCGGCTATTACGACCTGTTGATTGCCCGCGTCATCACTTCGCTCAACCACGGCGCGTTTTTTGGCGTCGGTTCCATCGTCGCGGCCAGTGTGGTCGCGCCGGACAAGCGCGCGGGAGCTGTCGCCGCGATGTTTATGGGCCTGACCCTGGCGACCATTGGTGGCGTGCCACTGGCGACCTGGTTTGGTGAACTGCTTGGCTGGCGTACGGCGTTCTGGGGCATTGGCGGACTGGGCCTGGTGACCATGGTCGCGCTGTGGTTCGCGCTGCCTAACCTGCCGTTGCCGAAAAGTGACGGTGTGCTGGCCGAAATCAAAGTGCTGGGACGCGGTTCGGTACTGGCGGCACTGGCCCTGACCGTGGTGGGCTCCAGTGCTATGTTCACCGTGTTTACCTATATCGCGCCGATCCTGAGCAACCAGACCCATGCGTCTACTCCCTTTATCACGGCCATGCTGGTGCTGTTCGGCGTCGGGTTGACCCTGGGCAATATATGGGGGGGCAAGGCAGCAGATCGCTCGATCGACCGGACCCTGATCGTCTCGCTGAGCGCACTGATTCTGGTCCTGCTGGCCTTTGCATTCCTGATGCGTTGGCCGATACCGGCAGCGGTGAGCATCCTCATCTGGAGTATCGCCAGCTTCGCCGTCGTGCCGCCGTTGCAGATGCGTGTGATGGAAGCGGCCAAAGATGCGCCGAACCTGGCCTCGGCCGTGAACATCGGCGCCTTCAACTTCGGCAACGCGATTGGCGCAGCAGTGGGTGGCGCAGTGATCAACGCAGGGCTGGGCTACCCGGCGATTTCCCTGGCCGGCGCCGCGATGGCGGGCTTGGGGTTGCTGATGGTCGTGACGTTCGCCTGGGGTTCTCGAGCGCGCATGGCTGCGGCGGTTTAGCAGGTGCGCACCAAAGGGTTCACTGCGGCGCCTTCAGAAAACGCTGTTCATGGTCTGGATGCGGCAACAGGCAGGTGTCGTACTGCCCAAAAATCCGATAGCGATTGCGTGCGACGCGGTCGTAAGCCCAGTCCCGAAGCGCGCGTGGGATGATGCGCAACAGCAGCAATGGACGCCACACGGCAGGCAGTTGCGCAACGATTTCGAACACGGCGTCCGAACGCACCCAGTAATGGTGGTTTCGAATGACCGCCAGGGTGTCGAACTGATCCAGGGGCAGCCCCGCCCAGGCCAGCAACGCCTGGCCTTCGGGGGACTGCACCGCCGCCAAGCGCACGCGCCGTTGGCGGTCGTGACGGATCAGGAACCTCGCCCAACCGTTGCACAGCTTGCACACGCCGTCGAACAGCACCACGGTTTCGCCAGGCTTGAGCAACGGCGCGAGGGACGGGCGGGTTTGGGAGGCGGGCATAAGCGTGGGTCCAGTCGTGCCGTGTGAGCCTGGATCATACCCGTGTTCGCGAAAGCAAGGGCGCCGCGTCTTTTTCCTCCGAACCCACGTCATGCAAGGAAATCCGCGACGTCTCCGGCAACGCCAGCCCACCCGCCAACGCCAGCAACGCCACGGCAATCAGGTAAAACGCCGGTGACAGATTGCTGCCGGTGGTGCTGATCAACCAGGTCGCCATCAACGGCGCGGTGCCGCCGAAGATCGTATAGGCCAGGTTGTAGGTGATCGCCGAGGCGGTGTAGCGCGTGCGGGTCGGAAACGTTTCCGACAGCAAGGCTGCCGTGACCACCCCACACAGCACGGCCCCCACCGCCAGCAGCATCACGCCGACAATGGACGCCACGAACGAACCGGAGCTGGCCATCAGGAATGACGGATACACCACGACCATCAACAGCACGCAGGCGGTCATCACGGTGACACGACGCCCGACCCGATCCGAATACAGCCCCGCCAGCGGGCAAATCGCCGCCGCGAAGATCAACGCAATCAGCGACACCAGCAACGCCATCGCCCGACTCAAGCCGCCCGCCACTTGCAGATAGGTCGCGAAATACGTGGTGAACATATAAAACGACAGCGCCGTCAGTGACACAAAAGCGCCCAGGCAGCAGATCGCCGCACCATGGTTGCGCAGGGTTTCCTTGAGCGGGGAGTGGGCCACCGTGTGTTCTTCCTTCACGGCCTGGAAGGCGGGCGTCTCGTCCAGCTTCCAGCGCAGGTAAAGCCCCACCAGGCCGAGCGGCGCGGCGATCAGGAACGGCAAGCGCCAGCCCCAACTGCCCATCGCCTCGGCGGATAACGACGCTTCCAGTGCATACGCCACCACCGCGGCGGCAGCGAAGGCGGAAAACGTCGACACCGGCACGAAGCTGCCGTACCAGGCGCGCTTGTCACTGGGCGCGTGCTCCATCAGATAGGCACAGGCCCCGGCATATTCGCCCCCGGCGGAGAACCCTTGGGCGCAGCGAATCAGCGACAACAGGATCGGCGCCGCTACGCCGATAGCTGCGTAGGTCGGCAGCAGGCCAATCAGGGTGGTGGCGCCAGCCATCAACAGGATCGTCATGGCCAGCGTGCGTTTGCGGCCGATACGGTCGCCGAGCATGCCGAAGAAAATCCCGCCCAGTGGCCGGAAGGCAAACGCCACGGCAAACACGGCGAAGGTCTTGAGCAATGCCACGCTGGCGTCGCCGCTGGGGAAGAATTGCTGGGCGATGGTGGTGGCGAGGAAACCGTAGACGGCGAAGTCGAACCACTCGACAAAGTTACCGATGCCGGCGGCGATAATGACCTTTAGCAAAGTCTGGGGGCTGACCTGTTCGGTGGATGGGCTCGTCATGGGGTGAGGCCTCGGGATAGGTGCGGGGATGGCTGATTATCGGGGCTGGCGGTTGGGCGGCGGGGCCCAAAAGAGTCGTCCGCGTAGTCAGTAGCGACTTGGTCGAGTTGGGGGAGGCAGGAATTGGGCCAGGTGAGGCAAGGAGCGTGTGCGCAACTTTGGTTAAGACTTTAACAATGGTTTACATCGCTGAACCTTTGATGCCGTTATGGTTTGTGGCTACTGGCAAACATGATGATTACCCGATGCAGTCGAGCGACAATCTTTTGAATCCGGAGCTGATCAACATCCGGCGGCTGTTCACAACGCCCTTGGCCAGCATCCAATACCCGAACGCCGACACGCTCAACGCAGAGCTCAAAGCGCTCGTCACCCACCGCATGGCCCAGGACCAGTGCGGCGCCCAGCGCAGCAACGATGGCGGCTGGCAATCCGCGAACGATTTTCAGGAGTGGGGTGGGGACGCCTGCGGCGCGTTGGTGGCCTTCGCCACGCAGTTCGCCACCGAACTGACTGCGGTTCATCACGAAGGCTTCGGATTAACCGTGCCCGGTTTCGAGTGGAAGCTCAACGCGTGGGCCAATGTGAGCCAGGCTGGCCACAGCAATGCGCTGCATGGGCATCCGGGAGCATTCTGGTCGGGGGTGTATTGGGTTGATGCAGGAGGCCGTGAAGAGGACGCCACCGTCGGCGGCGACCTGGAATTCGTTGATCCGCGAGGCATGGTGGCCTCGACCTACAATCCCGCCTTGCGCATGCGGGTCGAGGATTGCCTGACCGCCGGGTTCAGCAGCACCTGCGTTGCCAGCAGCGGGACATTGATCATGTTTCCGTCCTGGTTGATGCACTCGGTACGACGCTTTGAGGGGACGCGGCCGCGGATCTCCATCGCGTTCAACTTTGGGGTATGAGAGGCGCGCGGACTGCTCCCATGACCTGCCGAATGACTTGCGCAAGTATCCTGATGCCTTCATCAATCTGCTGCACAGTAAGCCCGGCATAGCCCAGTATCAGGCTTGCCGGTCGTTCTCTTGCCGACGTGAACAACGGCGATAGCGGATACACACCTATCCCGCGCTCAAGCGCCATCGCCTGCAATGCGCTTTCATCCCGGGCATGCAGGGTTGGCAATAGCAATACACCGTGCAACCCGGCCGCCATGCCCTCCAGTTTTCCAAGCCCCGCCAAGTGGCGGTCGACGGTATCCAGCAGGGCTTTTCGTCGGCCTTCGTTATCACGGCGCAAGCGGCGTAGATGGCGTTCGTAGGCGCCACTGTCGATCAACGAGGCAAGCACGTTTTGCTCCCAACGGGTTTCGTTGCGATCGGTCAACCGTTTGGCCTCGCGAAACACGCCCACCAGTTCGCGCGGCAGTACCAGGTAACCCAACCTCAGTTGCGGCGAAAGCGCCTTGGAGAAGGTGCCGACGTAGATCACGCGGGCCTCGGCATCCATCGATTGCAAGGCGTCGATGGGACGCTGGCCGTAACGGAACTCGCCACCGTAATCGTCTTCGATGATCCAGGCGCGATGGCGCTTTGCCCAGTTCAGCAGTTCGACGCGTCGCGCGATGGACAGCACGGCGCCCATGGGGAATTGGTGCGACGGAGTGACGTAGGCCAACCGTGCGCGCGGGTCATCCAGCAACAGGTGTGTCTGCAAACCGGATGCATCCACCGGGATGGGCAAGGCCGTTGCGCCGGTGGCCTCGAAGCAATAGCGGGCCATGCGGTAGCCGGGGTCTTCGAAAATGAAGGCGTCGTCAGGGTTGAGCAGCAAGCGGGCACACAGGTCTAGCCCTTGCTGGGAGCCGTGCACCACCAGTAGCTGCTCGGTATCGCAGGTCAAGCCACGGGCGCGGCGCAGGTAGCCTTGCAGCGCCTGGCGCAAAGCGGCTTCGCCTTCGGGCTGGCCGTAAGGCCGCGTAGGTTGGCGCTTGATCAGTTCGGCTCGATAGGCGCGGTTCCAGCCCAGTGCCGGAAAGTCCCGCGAGGCGACCGCTCCATATCGGAAGTCGATGCGCGCGGTGGGCGAAACCATGTGATAGGGCGTGAGAGCGGCAACCCGCTGCCCATAGCGCGACAATGGGGGTGGCGGGCTGTCGCGGGGCACGGTGCCAACGACAGGAAGCGCACTGGTAAGGGCTGCGACCCTGGCGGCCTTGCCCACGGCGGTCACCACAAACCCTTCGGCAGCCAATTGCTCGTAGGCGGCGGTGACCGTGGTGCGCGAGACCCCAAGCGTCTCCGCCATGGCACGGGTGGAGGGCAGCTTCGCGTCGGGCGCCAGGGTGCCGTCCTCTATCTGCGCTCGCAGCTTGGTGTAGAGGCGGCGTTCCGCGCCGCGCCTGGGGTTCGATAACTGGCCCATGGAAAAACCTCAAAACTGGTACTTTTTGCGGTGCCGGTGATGCGCGAGATTATGACGTCTCTTCTCTGCGAAATGAATGCACGCCATGGAACTTGAGCTGACAACCACGACGATCCTTGTGACCTTTGCCGGGGTCTTTTTGATCTGCTTTATGAAAGGCGCCTTTGGCGGCGGCTTTGCCATCGTCGGTATCCCGCTGCTGTCGCTGGTGATGGACCCGATCACTGCCGGCGGCTTGCTGGCGCCGTTGTTCATCGCCATGGACCTGTTCGGCCTGCGCTATTGGAAACCGTCGACCTGGTCAAAGCCCGACCTCACGTTACTGGTACCTGGGTTGGTGGTCGGAATCGGCGTTGGCTACCTGCTTTTTCGCGTATTGGATCACCGTGCGATTGCCATCGTGATGGCGGTGGTCACGCTGGTGTTCGTCGGCCTGTGGTTCAGGGCCGGGGGAAATGTCAGTGTGAAGCCGCGCTCAACGCCGAAGGCCGTGGCCGCTGGGGTCACCTCGGGAATCACCACCATGGTTGCGCATTCCGGTGGGCCACCGTTGGCGATGTACTTGCTGCCACTGGGCCTGAGCAAACAGGTTTACGCCGGGACCACCAGCCTGTTTTTCACCGTGGGCAATGTGCTCAAGGCGATTCCGTGGTTGATCCTCGCCAGGCCTACCGGCAACGTGTTGGGTCTGGCGCTTATCTGTTTGTTCGCCGTGCCCAGTGGCGTGTGGCTGGGCTGGCGGCTGCATGCGCGATTGGATCAGCGCCAGCTCTATCGCGCCTGCTATGGCTTGCTGATTATCACGGCGCTGAAGCTGCTGTGGGACGGGATTGGGGGCTACTGGGCCTAGGGGTGGAACCTGCGTCCCAACGCATCCAGCCGCACTGCAATCGGCGGTAATCGCTCGCTGCTGCGCGCCAGGGTTTCCACATCGTCGGCGGTGCTTTGCGCAATGCTCTGCACCGACTGCAACCGCCCGACAATCTCCAGGTTCGCCGTGGTCTGTTCGCGGGTGGTGGTCACGATCCGTCCATTCAGATCGTCGATGTGCGCAATGTCGCTTCCCACCGCGCGCAGCATGTCGACGGCTACCTGACTGTCTTCAACGCAACGCTCCACGCCTTGGCGGCTGTCGTGCATGGCTTCCACGGCCTGGCGGCTGCCGTGTTGCAGGCCTTCGATGATGGTCTTGATTTCCTGGGTGGACACCGCCGTGCGCTGCGCTAGGCTGCGCACTTCGTCGGCGACCACGGCAAAGCCGCGGCCTTGCTCGCCGGCGCGGGCGGCCTCGATGGCCGCGTTGAGGGCGAGCAGGTTGGTCTGGTTGGCGATGCTGTTGATCACTTCGAGCACGGTGCCGATCTGCTCGGCTTGCACGGCGAGGCCCTGCACCGTTTCGTGGGTGCCGTTGAGGCGTGTGGCCAGTTGGGTGATTTCCTGTTGGGCACGGCTGACGCTTTCCTGGCCGCGCTGGATCTGTTGACTGGCCTTGCCGGCGTGGTCCACCGCTTGCTCGACGTGCACGGCGATATGGCCCATGGCGTCTTCCATGCGCTGCATCGAGCCGGTCATCTGGGTGATCTGCGCCAATTGATGCCGAGCGCCTTTTTCCAGGGTACCGCTGGCGCTGGCCAGTTCCTGGCCGAGTTGGCCGAGGCCGTGGGAGTCGCGGGCGACGCCGTCGATCAGGTGCGTGATCTGTTGCAGGAAGTGGTCGAAGCGCGTGGCCAACGACACATGCACCTTGCCTTCGCCATGGGTGGTTTGCGCGCTGAATTGGGACGTGACTGCGAGCATCTTCTCCAGCATTTCCTGGCTCTCGACCGCTTCGGCTTGGCTGTGCACGGCGAGGTAGAGCAGGGCGACGGTTTCCATCACCACGTAGAAGGCGTGGACGAACACCATGGTCCAGCCGCCGTGATGCTCCATCACAAACACCGGGAACCCTTGGTGTTGCAGGGCATGGAAGACCACGTGATGCACGGCGATGGTGGCGGCGGCGACCAGGATCGGCAGCCAGTCACGATAAAACGTCAGCACCGCCAAAAGCGCGAAGATCCCGAAGTGCGATTCGATCACGCCCTGGGCCTGGTTGATGTGCAGTGCCGCCATGATCATCAGGCCCGCGCCGAGGGCACAACGCATCACGCGGGTGCTGCCTATCGCACGGTACAGCGCCGTGAGCACCACGCTGGTGCCGCCGCCGATGATGGCGGCTTGCATCAAGGTGTCATGCCAGAACGCCAAGCCTAGGGAGAACAGGAACATCAACCAGATCAACGCCAGCATGATGCGGTCGGCTTTACGGTAGTGCTCGAAAAAACGCGCGCGGGTGGGCATTCACACTTACTCCCTGTGGTCTGGCCGAATCAAAGTGAGGGGCAGGGTGGAGCGAATCAGGTGTTTTTAGTTTTTATTGGATTCAGTGATGCCAACGGTTATCGGCATCCGGCGGCGGGACTTGAGGAACGGCTACCCGGGCGGGTAGCCGTTGATCGGATCACGATCAGAAGCTGTATTTGGCCGTGACGCCAAAGCTGCGCGGGTTACCGTAAGTGTCGGTCGAACCCCAGATCGGGCTGGTGGCGATGGCCGAGTAATAGGTGCGGTCGAAAATGTTGTTCACGTTCAACTGCAGGTCCAGGTGTTTGTTCACCTGGTAACCGGCCATCACGTCGGCAACGGCATAACTGCCTTGTTCCAGGCGATAGGTATTGCTGTTGGCGAGCACCACATCGTTGTACATGCGGCTCTGCCAGTAAACATTGCCACCGATGCGCAGTTTTTCCAGTGGGCCCTGGAAGCGGTAGGAGGTGGTGAGTTTGAACAAACGTTCCGGGGTGTCGGTGTCGAAACGCTGGTTGTTGTTGGCCGCATTGGTGTCCTTGATGTAATGCGCACGGGTGTAGGTGAAACCGCCGCCGACCTGCCAGTTTTCGGTGAGTGCACCTTGCAGCTCAAGGTCTATGCCTTGGCTACGTACCAGGCCGGAGGCTTCGTAGCACGCCATGATCGGGCAACCGGCTTGGCTCTCGGGCAGGGTCGCACGGTTTTTCTGGTCGATCTGGAACACCGCCAGGCTGGCGTTGAGCGCGCCGTTGAAGTATTCGCCCTTGATACCGACTTCATAGTTTTCGCCGACGATGGGCTTCAGTGGCTTGTCCGAGAAGTCGCGGCTTGTCTGCGGTGTGAAGATGTCGGTGTAGCTCGCGTACACGGAGTACTGGTCGTTCAGGTCATAGATCACGCCGGCGTAGCGCGTGAGGTTACGGGTGACTTTGTAGTCGCCGTCGCCTTGGCGGTCATCGTAGTCATACCAGTCCACGCGCGCGCCGAGGATCACCTTGAGCGGGTCTGCGAGGTTCAGGCGGGTGGTCAGGTAAACGCCGTCCTGGGTGGTGATGCTGTGGCCTTTGCCGTCACGTACGAAGTCCGGTTTTGCCCCATTGAGCGGGTAATTGGTGTCGTAGGGGCTGTATTCCTTGGACGTGGCGTCGTAGATGCGCTTGCTGGTACCGACCACCACTTCATGGGTGCGCCCGAACGCTTCGACCGGGCCGCTGAGGAACGTGTCCAGGCCGTACTGCTTGTCGTCCTGGTGCGATTGATAGGCGGTGCGCGCCAGTGTGGTCTGGTAGCGCGACTGGTAGGTGCCGGTGAACACACCGTCCAACTGAGAGGAGGAACCTGCGATGTGGAGCTTCCAGTCGTTGGCGAAGCGATGTTCGATATCACCGAAGACAGTGTCGATGGTCAGCTTCTTGTTTTCCCAGTCGGAGCCGGGGTTGGTGGAGCGGGGCAGGTTCAGGTGATGGCCGTCGGTGCCGATGGGCAGGCCGCCCCAGAAGAAGTTGGTCTGGTCTTCCTGGCGCGAGAAACCCAGGGTGGCGGTGGTGTTTTCGCTGAGGTCAGCTTCACCGATGGCGTAGAACAGGCCGTGGTCGCTTTCTTCGCCTTTGCGGAAACTGTTGGCGTCGCGGTAGGAGCCTACGACGCGGCCACGCAGGGTGCCGCTGTCATTCAAGGCGCTGGAAGCGTCGAATTCGCCGCGATAATCGTCCCAACTGCCGGCGGCACCGGTGATCGATACCTGCTGCGTGGCGGTCGGGCGCTTGCGCACAAAGTTGATCGCCGCCGAAGGGTTGCCGGCGCCGGTGACCAGGCCGGTGGCGCCACGGATCACTTCTACACGGTCGAACATCGCCAGGTTGGGCTGCACGCTGTTGGCGTAGCCGGAATAGGAGCTGGGGATGCCGTCAAACATCATGTTGTCGATGTCGAAGCCACGTGATCTGTACGTCTGCCGGCCAGGACCGCTGGACTGGCTGAGGAACAGGCCGGGCGTGTTCTTGACCACGTCGTTGACGCTGGTCATGGCCTGGTCGTCCATGCGTTGGCGGGTGATGACCGTGACGGCCTGGGGTGTTTCACGCATGGTCAGCGGGAGTTTGGTGGCGGTCGCCATCTCGCCGGTGGTGTAGGACTGGGTGCCTTCGGTGGTCTGGCCCAGCTGTTCAGTGCTGATCTGGGTGGCACCCAATTCGAGCGGGGCGGTTTTTTCCGCCTCAGCGGCAAAGGCCGCCGTTGAACTTGCAAGACAGACGGCCAACGCCATCAGACTGGGTGAAAAACCTTTGCTGCCGTGTTGTTGCACAGACATGGAACTGACTCTCCCCGAATGCCTTCCATAGCGAATAATAAAGGTGTTGATAATTATTCGCATCAGTGTGGCAGATTGAGTTCGAAGGAAAAAGCCTTCGGAGAGAATTAGTTAACGTTTTTTTCACAATTTACTGGCAGCGATTTGCTAAATCGGCCCCAGCAAACGCGATCTCATGGATGACTATTCATGCCTTGGAATGGCCACCCGACTCGTCGCCTTGACTTCCCTCAGCGCCAGACTCGATTGAATCGACGCAATCCCCAACTGGCGCCGCAACACGCTCTCGACAAACTCGCTGTAGCTGTCCAGATCTTCCGCGAGGACCTGCAACAGGTAATCCGCATCACCGGTGATCTTGTGGCACGACAGCACCTGCGGCAGCTCCTTCACCACCGCTTCGAACGCATCCGGTGCATGATCGGTGTGGATCGCGAAACGCACATGCACGAACGCCATGATGTTCAGCCCGAGCAGCTTGCGATCGAGATTGGCCTGGTAGTCTTTGATTACACCTTCCTCTTCCAGGCGTTTACGCCGACGCCAGCAGGGCGTGAGGCTCAGGGATAGACGCTCGCTCAACTGCGCGTTGGAAATACTCGCATCTTCCTGCAGTAGCGCGAGGATGGCGAGATCGGTGTCGTCAAGAACGACCTGATTGGTTTTATTTTTCATAACTAGGCGCTGTAGGGGTAAATATTCCCGATAAAACTAACAGTGCCGCAAATAAAAGCAAAGAAAGCCCGACGCTGCCAGAACAAAATAGACCCTGTCTTTTACTGGCGGATGCCCACTCATGTTGACTGTTTTTAGCGAAGCCCACCGTTTGCACCACGGCACTGAACTGAAGGACGGCGTGCTCAAACCGTCGTTCGAACAACCCAGTCGCGCCGACACCGTGCGCGATCGCGTCAGGCAGGTGGGCCTGGGCGATATCATCACGCCGCGCCGCTTTGACCGGGCCTGTTACGTCAACGCCCACAGCGAACGCTACGTGGCATTCCTCGAGTCGGCCTGGGCCGAATGGACCGCCATTGGCCGTAGCCATGATGCATTGCCCCTGGTGTGGCCGGTGCGTGACCTGGCCAACCATCAAGTCCCGGACTTCATCGACGGCAAGCTCGGTTTCTTCGCCATGGACGCCGGCTCGCCGATTACCCGCACCACCTGGGATGCGGTCAGAACCAGCGCCGATATCGCCTTGACCGGCCTGGCGCTGATCGACGAAGGCCATCACAGTGCATTCGCCCTGTGCCGCCCACCAGGTCACCACGCAGCCCGCGAATACATGGGCGGTTATTGCTACCTCAACAACGCAGCGATTGCCGCGCAGCAGGCTATTACTCAAGGCGCCAAGCGCGTGGCGGTGCTGGATGTGGATTTCCACCACGGTAACGGCACGCAAAATATTTTCTACGACCGCCCGGACGTGTTGTTCATTTCCCTGCATGGCGATCCGGCAGTCTCTTACCCGTACTTTTCCGGCGCAGCCAGTGAGCGCGGCGCGGGCGCAGGGGAGGGCTTCAACCTGAATTATCCGTTGCCGAAAAACACCACGTGGGCGCACTACCAGACCGCTTTGATCAATGCGTGCCAGCAACTGCGCGACTTCGCGCCCGAGGTGCTGGTGATCTCCCTCGGCGTTGACACCTTCAAGGACGATCCCATCAGCCACTTCCTGCTCGACAGCCAGGACTTCCTCGGCATGGGCGAAATCATCGCCAGCGTCGGCGTGCCCACCCTGTTCGTGATGGAAGGCGGCTACATGGTCGATGAAATCGGCATCAACGCCGTCAACGTGCTGCACGGTTTTGAAAGCAGCACCCGATAACAACAACCCGTCGTCTTTTCTTCTGCCAAAACTCAAAAACATAACAAGAGGTTTTGTGATGAAAACAACCACGTCCGGGCTTTGTGAAAAGCCAGCGTTGCAACGCACCCTGAGCAACCGCCATATCCAATTGATGGCCATGGGTGGTGCAATCGGCACCGGCCTGTTCATGGGCTCCGGCAAGATCATTGCGCTGTCCGGCACCTCGATCATCCTGATCTATATGATCATCGGGCTCTTCGTGTATTTCGTGATGCGCGCCATGGGCGAGTTGCTGCTGTCGAACCTGAACTTCAAGAGCTTCGCTGACTTTGCCGGCGCCTATCTGGGGCCGCGTGCGGCGTTCTTTCTCGGCTGGTCGTATTGGTTGAGCTGGAGCGTGGCGGTAGTGGGGGATGCGGTGGTGGTCGGTGGCTTCTTCCAGTACTGGTTTCCCCATGTGCCGGCCTGGATGCCGGCGGTGGGCATGTTGCTTACGCTGTTTGCGTTGAATGTGCTGACGGTGAAGTTGTTTGGCGAAGTGGAATTCTGGTTCGCGATTATCAAGATCATCGCCGTAGTGACCTTGATTGGGGTGAGCGTGGTGTTGATCGCCAGCTCGTTTGTCTCGCCGACGGGCGTCACCGCTTCGCTGACGCACTTGCTGGATAAACAGGCCGCGTTTCCCAATGGTTTGTTCGGCTTTTTTGCCGGGTTCCAGATGGCGATTTTCTCCTTTGCCGGCACCGAACTGATCGGCACTGCCGCCGCCGAAACCCGTGCGCCGGAAAAAACCTTGTCCAAGGCGATTAATTCGATCCCGTTGCGCATCATCCTGTTCTACGTGCTGGCTCTGGCGTGCATCATTGCGGTGACCTCATGGCAGCAAGTCTCGCCGAGCAAAAGCCCGTTTGTTGAGTTGTTCCTGGTGGCGGGTTTTCCGGCAGCGGCGGGCATCGTCAATTTCGTGGTGCTGACCTCCGCGGCGTCGTCGGCCAATAGCGGCGTGTTTTCCGCCAGCCGTATGTTGTTCGGCCTGGCTGACCTGGGGGATGCGCCGGGGATCTTCCGGCGTTTGTCGAAGAGCAGCGTGCCGTTTATCAGCCTGGCGTTTACGACACTGCTGATGTTGCTGGGGCTGGTGTTGCTGTTTGTGGTGCCAGAGGTGATGACCGCCTTCACCATCGTGTCGACAGTGTCGGCAATCCTGGTGATTTTTACCTGGTCGACGATCCTGGCGTCCTACATCGCCTACCGCAAGAAGCGTCCGGACCTGCACGCCAAATCCCTCTACAAGATGCCTGGCGGTGTGCCGATGGCCTGGTTTTCGCTGGGGTTTCTCGCGTTTGTGCTGGGCCTGTTGGCGTTGCGGCCGGATACACGCTTGGCGCTGTGCGTGATGCCGGCCTGGTTTATCTGGCTGGGAGTTGCTTATCAGTTTTCACGCTTTAAGGGAGGCCATTGGATGAAGGCGCCGCATTCGGTCACAAGTGATCCGCATCAATGACCGCCTTGGCAAACGCTTCGGGCGCTTCCTGAGGCAGGTTGTGGCCCACGCCGCCGTTGATCAGGCGGAACTCATACTTGCCGGTAAAACGTTTGGCGTAGTCCTCGGGCTGCGGATGCGGTGCACCGTTGGCATCGCCTTCGAGGGTGATGGTCGGCACGCCAATCGAAGGCGCCTGGGCGAGTTTCTGCTCCAGGGGATCGTACTTCGTCTCACCTTGGACCAGGCCGAGGCGCCAGCGGTAGTTGAACACGCTGATCGCGACGTGATCCGGGTTCTCCAGGCCCTTGGCGCTGCGGTCAAAGGTGGCGTCATCGAACTTCCATTGCGGCGAAGCCAGTTGCCAGATCAGCTTGGCGAAATCGTGGGTGTTTTTCTGGTAGCCGGCTGCACCGCGCTCGGTGGCGAAGTAGAACTGATACCACCATTGCAGTTCAGCTTTAGGCGGCAAAGGGTTCTTGCCCGCCGCCTGGTTGCCGATCAGGTAACCACTGACCGACACCAGCGCCTTGACCCGTTCCGGCCACAGCGCCGAAACGATGTCGGCCGAGCGTGCGCCCCAGTCGTAGCCACCGAGTACGGCTTGCTTGATCTTCAGCGCGTCCATGAAGTCGATCACGTCACTGGCCAGGGCAGCCGGTTGGCCGTTGCGCAGGGTGTTGTCCGAGAGGAAACGCGTACCGCCATAACCCCGGGCATAGGGGATCAGCACGCGATAACCCTTGGCCGCCAGCAGCGGTGCGACCTGGGCGTAACTGTCGATATCGTAGGGCCAGCCATGCAGCATGATCACCGCCGGGCCGGTGGCCGGGCCAACTTCAGCGTAGGCCACGTCCAGCAGGCCGGCCTTGACGTGCTTGAGGGCACCGAAGGCGGTTTGTGGGCTGGCGACGGCGCGGGTAGGCGCCTCGGGCATTTCGGCTCGGGCCATGCCCAGAATGCCGAATTGCGACAAGGCCACGGCCAGGAAAAGGGAGTGTCGGTTGAAACGGCGAGTCAACTGAGTGTGCATGGCGAGCCTCCTGCGGCTGGATGTGTGCCTGGTGCTCAGTTGAACGCCGGGCTGTATCTGGCCTGTTTCAGGAAACCCGTTGAGTTAAAGGCTGTGTATCGCAGTGAGCTCTGTACACACTGCGATACAAACCTTGCAGACGTTGAATTGAGAAGCCCCCAGTCACCCCTTCGGCAGCCGCTGCCAGGTAGGACGGATCGGCGGCTAAGACAGCACGATCTCATAGGGTTCACGCATTCTCTCCAGCAGCACCTGGGCCAGCATCGGTGCCAGACCGATCTGCGGGTCGCCAGCCAACTGGCTGGCATAGGCATGGGCTGCATGGAGCTTGCGTGCGACGGTCCACGTGTCCAGACGCACCTTGCGTGCGCGTTGCCAGGGGATGATTGCGCCTTCCCGAGCGGGCCAGTGCCAAGCCCAGATCGGCAGTTCATACAGACGCGCGCTCACCAGGCTGCAGGCGTTGGCGCTGGCGCGGCCGACGGTTTCGTGGTCGTCATTGCCGTCATTGCGCCAAGTGCTGAACACGACATCGCCCGGTTGCAAGTAGCGCGCGATGAATTGGCTCAGTTGCGCCTCGCGGCCGGCGAGGGCATCGTCACAGAAGCCGCCGCGAATCCACTTCAGGCTGTGCAAGGGCATACCCAGGCGGCGTAGGGCCTCGACACTTTCCTGGGGCCGTACCACGCTCAGGCGGCTGGCGGGCCAGACGTCGGACCCTGGGTGGCTGGCGCTGCCATCGGTGATCGAGATGAGTTGCAGTGGATGCTCCAATGTACTGAGCAATTGCAGCAGGCCGCCACAGGCCAGCACTTCGTCACCGGGATGGGGGGCGATGATGACCACACGCGCGCCCGGTGGCACCAATGAGGACGGGGAGATAGGAGGGATTTGCGCCAACTGCGGGGCGCTGTTCCAGATTTGCTCGGGGCCGCGACGGCCGTCGCTTAAGGAAGCAAGCTTCATGGGGTGTCACATCCTTGTCGATTGATGCTGGGTCGTGGTCCGTTGACGGGACGACACTCTTCTATCCACTACAGGCTCCGCCGCAGTGGCTGCATAGCACTCCACCCTTGGAACGCCAGCAAGGCGTCATCAGCATAGACAAGGATCTGTCGGTTTTACATTTTGTAATGTCGTTTTTTTCAAGTAGCGTGCATCAGGGTCTTCAAGTAATCACCGAAACCACCCTGGGCGCGGGCGTCCAGGCGCGCACTGGTGATCACCTGCGGGGTATGGCTCCAGGCGATGGAGGCGCCGCACAACTCCAGGTTACGCACCAATTGCACATCCTCATGGCACGCCAGGGGTTCGAAGCCACCGGCGCGGACATAGGCACCGGCGCTCACTCCCAGGTTGGCACCGTGGATATGCCGATGGCCGTCCCGCGCCTCGTAAGCCTGGTTATAGCGAATCTGCGCTGCAGAGTCGAAACCTTCACCCCAGGCGTCCACGGTGACCGTGCCACACACAGCATCGGCCCCTAGCGCCAATTGGGCCACCAGCCAATCAGGCGCCACGCGGCTGTCGGCGTCGGTGCAGGAGATCCAACGTGCACCCTGGTTGAGCAGATGCCGCGCGCCCACGCCACGTACGTGTCCCACGTTGCGCACCTGGGCTTCCAGGCATTGCACTGGGTAGGCCTGGGCAATCACGGCGCTGTCATCGCTGCAACTGTCGAGTACAACCAAGACAGTCACTTCCTCACCCAGTAAACCTGGATGGCTGGCCGCGATCAATGCCGCGCTCAGGCAGTCCGCCAGCAAGGCCTGTTCATTATGTACCGGGATCAGAATGCCGATCATCGCAAGCCCTCTAGGGTGGCGACCGAAGTGCCGTCACGGCTCCACAAGTCGAGTAGGAAGTCGTGTTCGTGGTGGCTGCAGACGTTAGGCATGTCTAAACGCTGATGGAGCAGGGTGTGCACCTGCTCGGCGGTTTGTGGGCAACCTTCGATGGCGGGGCGCCAGTGACAGGCCAGCACTTGGCCGTTGTCGGTCAGCGAAGCGCGAGCACGATCTACCAGCGCGCTCAGGTCATCGGCGTCGAGGTAATAACACAATTCGCTAAATACGATCAGGTCGAACTGGCCCGCGGGCCACTGTTCGGGCAATCGACTTTGCTGCACCTCGGCATGCGCAAAGCCCAGCAAGCGACCGCGTGCCAGGGCGACGGCGGCCGAGGCTGTGTCGCAACACAGCAGGCGGTCACAGCGGGGCGCGAGTTCGAAGCTGAGTTCGCCATTGGCGCAACCGGGCTCGAACACCGAGGCATAACGTGGCCGGGTGAGCACCGCCAGGGTCAACGCGCGTTTGCGCCGTTCGTACCAGCGTTGGCGAAAGGCCCAGGGGTCGTCGTTATTGGCGAACAATTGGTCGAAATACGGTGTGGCCACACTCATACGAATACCACTTCAAAGGGCTGCAAGAGGCGCTCCACCACATAGGGCGCCAGCACGGGCGCCAGGCCGATCTGCGGATCACCCTCCAACTGGCTGGCGAAGGCATGGATGGCGTGGCGTTTGCGGGCTACCGCTTCACAGGTCAATGGAATCTTGCGGGCGCGGTACCAAGGCACCTGGTCATCCTCGGGCGTTGCCCAGTGCCAGGTCCACACCGGCAGTTCATACAGGGTTGCGCCGACCGCAAGGGAGGCCTTGGCGCTGGCACGGCCGACGGCTTCATGGTCGCAATGACCGTCTTCGCGCCAGGTGGTGAATACGACGTCGGTGGGTTTGAGGTAACGCTGGATAAACGCCGCGAGTTCATCCTCCCGCGCCGCCACCTTACTGTCGGTAAACCCCGCACGCAGCCATTTCAGGCTGTGCAGCGGCAAGCCGAGACGATGCAGCGCCTGGGCCGATTCCTGGGGGCGCACGACGCTCAAGCGCTCGACTGGCCAACGCCGCGAGCCGGGATGACTGGCGCTGCCATCGGTCACCGAAATCAGTTGGATCGGACGGCCAAGTGCCGCGAGCCCCTGCATCAAGCCACCACAACCCAACACTTCATCATCCGGATGGGGGGCGATGATCACCGCCCGGTGGCCTTCGGGAACCAATTGCGCAACGCTGATCGGCGGCAGCTCGGCCATCTTTGGCGATGCCTGCCAGCGATGCAGCGGCGTGCCTTGGCCAACGATTGGATTGGGTTTCATAACTGCCACCTCCCTGTGGGTTCGCCGGCGACCAACTCGCCAAGGCCGGCCAAGTCGCGCTCGGCGTGACTCTGGCGTACATACACCGGCAAGTCCGCCATCAACTGGGCGAAATGCGGATCCTTGCAGTACGGCCCCGCACCCACAGCGCGTCCGACGTGGTGAATCACTTGTTCGACGGTGTCCTCGATACAGGCCCGAGTCTGTTGCGCCAGCTCCCTGCCATTGGCCTTGGGTTCGCGGTCGACCTGTTCCGCGCTGGCGCGCAGTACACAAGCGGCGCTGTTCAGTGCGCTGTCGACCGCACCGAGGTGGGCGAGGGCGTGGGGCTCGGGGCGTTTGCTGCACTGCTCACGCAGGGCTTCTGCCAGACGTTGGGCCGCGCCGTACCAGCAGGCGGCAATGCCAATGCCGCCTTGCCAGAAACCGGGGCGCGCGAGGTAATCACCCGGTCCGCCCACGGCCAGCCCCCAGGCCTCGTCGAACACTATTTCCACACTGCCGGTGGCGGCCATGCCCACGGCGTTCCAACCTTCGTCCGTCACCACGATACCGGGTTGATCCATAGGCACCGCCACCAACTGCTGGCGGTCTTCTTCGTCCCAGGCCGTCAGCAAGCCATGGCTGACCACCGCCGCGCCGGAACACCAGGCTTTACGCCCTTGTAACTTCAGGCGATGGCCATCTTTGAAAACGCGCACCTTGGCGGTGGGGGGCTCAGCTGCCCACATGCCCCAAATGCTGCCCAAGGGGGGTAAGGGGCTATTGAGTTCGGCAATGATTGCCAACGCGTCGGTGTGGCCCTCGAACAGCTTGCACAAGCGCAGGTCATGGGCAGCCACCTGTGCCAAGCGGCTGAACCGTTCCAGGGTCTGACCGCCGCCCGGTAAGGGCAGCTGGTCCAGGCCTTCCTCCTGAAGCGCCTTCAGGGCCGCGCCCAGGGCTTGCGTGTCCGCGTAGCCCCGGTAGCCTTGAAGGAATCCATGCAGTGCCATTTCACACCTCGTCTTCACGCTGCAATTCAAACAGTAACAACGAACGCCCAGTCACCGCGTACTCATGATCAAAATCAAAGCGTTCCTGGCCGCGTACCGCCGGGGAGTTGGTGTCGAGCATGCAGGTCCAGAACTCGCCTTCGGGCACCGGCGGGAGGCGGAAATTGACCATGTCGTGGTGGGCATTGACCACCAACAGCAAGGTGGCATCGGCGCCGGCACGGCGTATCCCGGTTTCCTGGGCGCGGCCATCCATCAACATGCCCAGGCAGCGGCCGTGGCTGTCTTGCCACTGTTCGGTGGTCATCTCATTGCCATCCGGCGCGAGCCAGGTGACGTCCTTCACGCCGATGTCTTCGTTGTAGTCGCCCACCAGAAAGCGCCCACGCCGCAGAATCGGATAAGCCAGGCGCAGCTTGATCAGACGCTTCACAAACTTGAGCAAGGCCTTGCCGTCGTCGTCCAGGTCCCAGTTGACCCAGCCGATCTCGCTGTCCTGGCAATAGGCGTTGTTGTTGCCGTGCTGGGTGCGTGCGAACTCATCACCGGCCACGATCATCGGCGTGCCTTGGGCAAGCAGCAGGGTGGCGAAGAAGTTGCGCATCTGGCGCAGGCGCAGTTCGTTGATTTCCGGATCGTCAGTCGGCCCTTCGACGCCATGGTTCCAGGACAGGTTGTTGTTACTGCCGTCCTGGTTGTTTTCGTCATTGGCCTCGTTGTGCTTGTCGTTGTACGACACCAGGTCGTGCAGGGTGAAGCCGTCGTGGGCGGTGATGAAGTTCACCGAACTGTAGGGACGACGGCCACGATGGTTGAACATCTCGCCCGAAGCGGTCATGCGCCCGGCAAAGTCCGCCAGTTGGCCGTCATCGCCTTTCCAGAAAGCACGCACGGTGTCGCGGAAGCGGTCGTTCCATTCCACCCAGCCCGGTGGGAAGTTGCCCACCTGATAACCGCCGGGGCCGCAGTCCCACGGCTCGGCGATCAATTTGAGCTGACGCAATACCGGGTCCTGACGACAAGCGACCAGGAAGCTGTGACGTTCATCGAAACCATCGCGGTAACGGCCAAGAATAGTCGCCAGGTCGAAGCGGAAACCGTCGACGTGCATCTCATTGGCCCAGTAACGCAGCGAGTCGGTGACCATCTGCAATACGCACGGATGGCTCAGGTCCAGGGTATTCCCGGTGCCGGAATCGTTGATGTAGAAACGCTTGTCATCCGGCATCAGGCGGTAGTACGAAGCGTTGTCGATACCGCGCATGGACAGGGTCGGGCCGCGCTCGTTGCCTTCCGCAGTGTGGTTGTAGACCACATCGAGGATCACTTCGAGCTTCTGCTCATGCAGGTGCGCGACCATCTCCTTGAACTCGGCGATCTTGCCGCTGGCCAGGTAGCGCGGGTCGGGGGCGAAAAACGCGATGCTGTTGTAGCCCCAATAGTTGGTCATGCCTTTTTGCAGCAAATGCTGGTCGTTGACGAAGGCATGCACGGGCAGCAGCTCGACTGACGACACACCCAACTGGCGAATGTGCTTGAGCACGTCGTCTTCCATTAAGCCAGCGCAGGTGCCGCGTACGGACTCGCCCACGGAAGGGTGGCGCATGCTGATCCCGCGCAGATGGGTCTCGTAGATGATCGTGCGGTCCCACGGCACCCGCACCGGCTGGTCGTTGCCCCAGGTGTGTGCTGGGTCGATGACTTTGCATTTGGGCACGAAGGGTGCGCTGTCGCGTTCATCGAAACTGAGGTCGTCATCCGGGTGACCGATGGTGTAGCCGAACAGCGCCTCGGACCATTTCAATTCGCCCACCAGCTGCTTGGCGTAGGGGTCGATCAGCAATTTGTTGTGGTTGAAACGGTGGCCGTTGGCGGGGTCATACGCACCGTACACACGGTAGCCGTAAATCAGACCTGGGTGGGCGTCGGGCAGGTAGCCGTGGAAGGTTTCGTCGGTGTATTCCGGCAGTTCGATGCGCTCCAGCTCGACTTCGCCTGAATCATCGAACAGGCACAGTTCGACCTTGGTCGCGTTGGCCGAGAACAAGGCAAAGTTGACACCCAGGCCGTCCCAGGTCGCGCCAAGGGGGAAGGGCAAACCTTCACGAATCCGCGACGGCTCGTTGCCCGGCGTCGAAGGGGTTTTATCGGGTTTGCTCATTGAGTTGCTCCTGCAAAGGTCTTTTTTCGGGCCGAACGCGGCCGTGCTGACGAAATTTCAGCTGGGAGTCTGGAAGGTGAAATCACCTCTTGCCGACAGCGCCGGCAAGAGGTGAGGGGTCAAGGCTTGGGCTTTTTGGGCGCCGGTGGTTTTTTAGCGGCCGGTGGCGCCGGCTTGCTGGCCGCAGGCGCCGCTGGCTTGGCTTTCGCCTGCGGCTTGGGAGCGCCGGCCTTGGGCTTGGCCGCTGCCTTGGGCTTGCTTGGCGTCAGCGCTTCGGCTTCCGCCAGTTTGCGCGCCATCTCCCAGTGGCGTGCATCTTCACCATGGGGTTTGCCTTCGGACTCCCAGATCTGATGCGCCAGTTCGCGTATGCGTTTGTCTTCAGTACTCATCACAATGCTCCTCACAGAAAATTTTCAGCTTTCTTGATCATCAGGATTGATAAAGACATTGACCGGGAAATCCCCCAGGGCAGCGCTAACCAACAGCTCCTTGTCTGGTGTGACTGCACCTGTATGAAAAAGTCCCTTCCAGTTTTGCGTTGTGGCGGCGAACGGTAATTTCACCCGTGTATCGCCCCAAACCTGCGCATTGATCTGAGGGTGCACACCGTTTTCAAGCAGGTGATGGGGCCAGCGTGGCACCAACACCAGCAGGTACTTGCCCTGGTGTTCGCGAGAGAATGCGACCACCCGGTCAGCGTGCTCGCCGACCACTTCCAGCGGCGTGTAGGTGCCGCTGCGGAACACTTCAGGCAGGGCCTTGCGCAAGGCCAGCACCTGAGCAATCAACGCCTGTTTGATACGCCCGTCGCGCCAGTTGAACAACAGTTCGCCGATGTCCGGTGGGGTCGCCAGTGCCTGGTGCCGTGCGCTGAAATCCACCGGGCGACGGTTGTCCGGGTCTACCAGGCTGAAGTCCCAGAACTCATCGCCCTGGTACAGGTCCGGCACACCCGGCACGGTCATACGAAGCAAGGATTGCGCCAGGCTATTCAACGCGCCCGCCGGGGCAATCACCTGAGCGGCATTGCCGATGGCGGTACGCAGCGCGTGGCCTTCATCGCTGAGCAACAGCCGTGAAAGGAACGTTTCGACACCTTGTTCATAGGCTTCGTTGGGCGCGCTCCAGCTGCTCTGCAACTTGGCTTCGCGCAGGGCCTTTTGTTGCCACTGCCACAGGCGCTGCTGGTAGCCGTCAAACTCAGTGCCCTGATCCAACGGCCAACTACCGAGCAAGACTTGATAGAGGATCAATTCGTCGCCGGCCGAGGGCGCGGCGTCGGTTCGCAATGGAGCGGCCAGGGTGCGCCAGTGTTCCACCTGTTCAACAAACCACGGCGCGCACTCACTCAGCACCGCCAGGCGCGCACGGGTGTCTTCGCCGCGTTTGTGGTCGTGGGTGGCAGTCGCCAGGAGGTTGTCGGGGAAGGTCTGCAAACGCTGCTGGTTGACAGCATGAAAGTCGGCCAAGGGCGCGCTGAACTGCTCTGTGCTGAAGCCCACGTCGTTGCGCGACAGCAGTACCGCCGAGCGATAGAACGCGGTGTCCTCCACGGCCTTGGCGGCGGCGGGCGACGTCAATTGCTGGAAACGCACGCAAGCATGCTTGAGGATCTTGCGTTCACGGCCTACCGGGCGATTGCGCCAGGGTTGACCGCCCAACCATTTTTCCAGGTGATCGAGTACCGGCCAGTCGCCTTCGCCTAAGGTGGAGCGTGCGCCGTCCATGGCGTGTTGGAACACTTGGTCGTCAGCGTCGCTGCGGCCACGTGCGCTGATGTAGGTGCGGTACACCGGGAAATGCACGATCAGTTCCTGCAACGCGCGGCGGATGGCGCCTAGGGTCAGGTCGCGGGTCATCACATCGTCGCGGGCTACTTGCAGCAGGGCCTGGGCCACACTTTCGAAGTCGCCGCCGAGCGAGCCGTTGAGGATTTGCTGGCGCGCCAGTCGCGCTTCCTCGATGAAGGCCGAGGGCCGTTCGCTGTGACGGGTCCACAGTTCGGCCAAAGGTTCAAAACCGTCCGGGTGATGTTGCAGCAGCGACAGCTGGTTCATGAATTCGTAGCCGGTGGTGCCGTCCACCTGCCAGTCTTCGCGCAGTGTTTCGCCTTCACCGAGGATTTTTTCCACGAAGATCGGTAAATGCCGCTGCGGTGACAGCGAATCCACCCGGCGCCGCAGCTTGCGGCAATACCCGCGCGGGTCGGCCAGGCCGTCGATATGGTCGATACGCAGGCCATCCACCAAACCTTCGCTGATCAGTTCGAAAATCTTGCCGTGGGTGGCTTCAAATACGGCGGTGCGTTCCACGCGCAAGCCGCCCAGTTCATTGACATCGAAGAAGCGCCGCCAGTTGATATCGTCCGCTGCGGTGCGCCAACTGGCGAGTCGATAGGCCTGTTGTTCGAGCAGGTGGTGCAGGCGGTCAAAATCGAACGTCGCCAACTGTCTGTTGATGGCCTGGCGTACTTCGTCTTCAGTGGCCCGTTCGGCCAGGGCTTGTTTGAGCCAGGCGGCCTCGTGGTAAGCATCGTCCTGATAGGCCAGGGCGCTGAAGCGGTCGGACAAGGGCTTGAGTAATTCATCGCTACCCAAAATCACCGCGTAATCTCGTGGGCAGATCGGAAAGCGATGCTCGTAATGCTCGACGTAGAACGCGCCGTGGGTGGCATCGAATTGCAGGGTCACGGTGCCAGTCTGCAAGGCTTCACCGTAGTCGCTGCCGAGGAACGGCATCAGCAACTGGCCTTTGAGCAGCGGGTCGGGCGAGTGCCACTGGATATCGAAGAACTCGCTGTAGGGGCTCATGCGTCCCCATTCCAGCAGGTCCAGCCACCAGGGGTTATCCGCACCGCCCACGGCCATATGGTTGGAGACGATGTCAAGGATCAGACCCATGCCGTGTTCACGCAACGCGGCGACCAGGCGGCGCAAGGCGGCTTCGCCACCCAGTTCAGGGTTGACGCGTGTGGGGTCCACCACGTCATAGCCGTGCATGGAACCGGCGCGGGCGCTGAGCAGTGGTGAAGCGTACAGGTGGCTGATGCCGAGGCGGGCGAAGTAGGGCACCAGGGGCACCGCGTCGTCCAGGGTAAAACCTTTATGAAATTGCAGGCGCTGGGTCGCGCGCAGGGGCAGTGCTTTCATCGGTCACGCTCATAGGCTTGGTTGCGCGCGACGGCCAACAGTTCGAGGCGGCGGGCGGCCCCGGCATTGTCGAGCAGGCTGGAGGCCTCACCCACAAAGCGACGGCGCCAATTGGGGTGGGTGTCGGTGGTACCGGGCAGGTTGGCCTGCTCCTCGACGCCGAGCGCATCCTCCAACGGCAACAGCACCAACGGTGCGCGGGTGTGGCCGAGGTAGCGGACGCTGGCGTCGATCATGTGGTCGGTCTCGTTGCGGATCTCATCGACGAAGTTCTGCGGGTCCTGGCTCAAGGCCTGACGCAGTGCCTGGCGTTCGCGCAGGCGGTGTTCGCTCCATTGCTCCACGGTAGGCGCATCGATAAGGCCGAGCTGGATGTTCCAGTCGATATCGCGGCTGTGCCACCAGCCGTTGAGCGTCGGCAAGTCGTGGGTGCTGGTGGTGGCCAGGGCGTTGTCCGTCCAGTCGAGGATCGGCTTGAACTGGCCGTCGTGGTTTTGCTCGAACAGCAACACGCGCATGCCGAGGATCGAGCGGGCGATGAGTTTTTCGCGCAGGCCGTCCGGCACCGTGCCCAGGTCTTCACCGAGCACGATGGCTTGGTGGCGATGGGATTCCAGGGCCAGCAGGCGCAACAGGTCGTCCACTGGGTAATACAGGTAGGCGCCTTCACGCGGCGAGGCGTCCATGGGCATCACCCACAGGCGTTGCAGGCCCATCACATGGTCGATACGCAGGCCACCGGCATGGGCGAAGTTGGCGCGCAGCATCTCGATAAAGGCGCGGAAGCCGTTGCGCTTGAGGCCTTCAGGCGAGAACGCGGAGATGCCCCAGCCTTGCCCGGCGCGATTGAGAATGTCGGGTGGCGCGCCCACGGTCAGGTCCGCGAGCAGTTCATCCTGACGACTCCAGGCTTGGCTGCCGCCGCCGTCGGCGCCCACCGCCAGGTCGGCGATCAATCCGACGCCCATGCCACTGCCGCGAGCGGCTTGTTGCGCGCGCTCCAGGCAGCGGGCGATCAGCCATTGGCTGAAGGCGAAGTAGCCGATCTCATCCTGGTTTTCTGCGGCAAAGGCTGCGAGTGCCGGACTCTGCGGGTTGCGCCAGTCTTCAGGCCAGTGGCGCCAGTCGAGATCCTCACCTTTGGCGGCGCGCGCGGATTGCACCGCTTCGAAGCGGCAATGGTTTTCCAGCGCTTCACCACCGGCCTGGCGGAAACTCAGAAAATCGGCGTGTTGTGGATGCTGGCCGTGGCGGAAGTCTTCGTACAGCTTCCGCATCAGACGCTGCTTGGCCTTGGCAGCTGTGGGCCAGTCGATCAGGCTGTGTTGTTCCAGGTCGTGCAGTTCATCCGTCAGGCCGAGGGATTCAATGGCGTTGCGCACTTCGCGCTCACCCAAGATGCAACCCGGCGAGGCGTACAAGCTGTTGAGGAACAAGCGACTGGAGGGCGAATACGGGCTGTAGCGCTCGGTGTCGGCGCTGAACATGGCGTGCATCGGGCTGATTGCCAAGGCATCGGCACCGCGTTCGGCAGCCGAACGGGCCAGATGTTCCAGGGCCAGGGTGTCGCCAAAACCGCCATCGCCCAGGCGGCGCAAGCTATACAGTTGCGCGCTGAGGCCCCAGGCACGGGCGGGGCGACTGTCGACGGCCTCGGCGACGCTGTAGCAGTGGGTGGGGGCGACGGCTAGGGTGAACGTCTGCCCGGCGATATGCACTTGGTGATAACCCAGGGCGATGACGCCGGGCAACACGGCGTCGCCATCGAGGCGCAGCTCCAGGGTTTCACCGTCTTCGAGGCTGACCCGGCACAGGGTGTCCGGGTCAAAGTAACGGGCCAGATCCAGGCTTTCGCCGCTGTCGATGGTCATCAACGGTGGCAGGTGTTTGTCTTGTTGTGCCTGTTCCAGTTCAAGCAGGCTGGCGTCGATCTCTGCATCGCTGTCGGCCGGGTGGCCCAGGCCTTTGAGAACGGCGCGCAAAGCGTCGGGTTTCACACGTTGCGGGCGGCCGTTTGCGTCGATCCAATCGACGGCCAGGCCCGCTCGGCTGGCGAGGATTTCCAGGTTCGCTTCGCTCAAGGGTGCTCTCCAACAGGGGATAGGGTAACGCGTGCGCTACACGCCGGCAGCTGGGCGCCGAGGTTGGCAGGCGTTTCGAAAAGGACAGCGCCCGCCGCCGGGTGATCCAGCGGCGCGGCACTCAGGTTGAGGTCGATCTGCAACAGGCTGCCGTTACCCAGGCGCCAGCGTGCGCTGACGGCCCCCTCGGCCAGCACCTGCGCACCCAGCGCGAGGCTGCCCGGCAAGTGCGGCACGATATGGTGGTGGCGCAGGTTCAGCAGTTGGCGGTAGAGCTGGGCGTGCGGGTTGTCGGTAAACGACGGGGCCGATTGTTCAAAGGTGGTCGCGTCGTTGGGATCGGGAATGCGTTCACGTCGTTCCGGGTCCTTGAACGCGGCGAAATCAGCAAACTCATTGCGCCGTCCTTCACGTACCGCTTCGGCCAACTCGCCGTGATGGTCGGTGAAGAACAGGAATGGCTCGCTGGCGTTGACTTCGTCGCCCATGAACATCAGCGGGATCATCGGTGAAAGCAACAGGAGGGTGGTCGCCGCGTTCAACGCTTGCGGCAAGCACAGCTGGTGCAGGCGCTCGCCCAGGGCGCGGTTGCCGATCTGGTCATGGTTCTGCAAAAACGCCACAAACGCGCTTGGCGGTAGGTGCCCACTGGGTTCGCCGCGTTCATGACCATGCCGGGTGGTATGCCCCTGGAAGATGAAGCCTTCGCCCAGGCAGCGCGCCAATTTGGCGGTAGGCTCTTCGGCGAAGTCACTGTAGTAGGCGTCGGTTTCGCCGGTCAGCAGTACGTGCAGGACGTTATGAAAGTCATCATTCCATTGCGCGTCAAAATCGTGTTGCAGCAGGCTGGCCTGATTGAACTCGTTTTCCAGCATCAGCCAGACGTGTCGGCCGGTGTCGATTTGTTCGCGAACGCGGTGAGCCAGTTGTTTCAGAAAATCCGGGTTGTCGATGGCATGTACCGCGTCCAGGCGCAGGCCGTCGAAACGGTATTCCAGCAGCCACATCAAGGCGTTATCCAAGAAGAAATCCCGCACTTCACGCCGGTCGAAGTCGATACCGGCGCCCCAGGGCGTGTGCACGTCTTCCTGGAAGAAACCTTTGGCGTACTGGCCGAGGTAGTTGCCGTCGGGGCCGAAGTGGTTGTAAACCACGTCGAGGATCACCGCCAGGCCGTGTTCGTGGGCGCTGTCGATCAGGTGCTTGAGTTGATCAGGCGTGCCGTAGGAAGCCTGGGGTGCATAGGGTAGGACGCCGTCATAGCCCCAGTTGCGTTCGCCGGGGAATTGCGCCAGCGGCATCAATTCAATCGCGGTCACACCCAGCTCGGCGAGGCGTGGCAGGTGCTTCTCGACGCCGGCGTAGCCGCCCATTGCGCCGACATGCAGCTCATAAATGACGGCTTCGTGCCAGGGACGGCCTTGCCACTGGCTGTGGCGCCATTGATAGGCGAGGGGATCGACAACTAGGCTCCAACCGTGCACATCCGAGGCCTGGGCCCTGGAGGCAGGGTCGGGTACATCCACTTCCCCGTCGATATTGAAGCGGTAGCGCGTGCCCGCCGGGCACGCTATTTCGGTTTCAAACCAGCCATCCGCCTGCGGCAGCATGGCAATGGACTTGCCGTTTTCCAATTCAACGCTGACATAAAACGCGTCTGGCGCCCACAAGGCAAAACGCGTGTGTTGCGCGTCCAGCATGATTGCGCCGTGGGGCCAGGTTTCCAGAGTCCGTAACGGCATCTATAGAGACCTCCCGTTGATTATTTAGCGGATTTCCCCAAGGCCTTGGCCACAAGCTGTTCGTACAGTTCGGCGTAGGGTTCCACCGCCTGGCTCCAGTTGAACGGTTGCGTCATTGCTCGGCAGCGCATTGCATTGAGCAGGCCAGGGTAGGCAAACACCTTGAACGCGCGGCTCAAGGCTTCTTTGTAACTCTCGACTGTGGATTCATTGAACAGGAAGCCTGTCACGCCATTTTCGATGGTGTCGGCCAAGCCGCCGGTATTACGCGCAACGGGCAGCGAGCCGAAGCGCTGGGCGTACATCTGGCTCAGGCCGCACGGCTCGTAGCGCGATGGCATCAGCAGGAAGTCACTGCCGGCGAACATGCGCCGGGCATCGGTCTCGTTGAAGCCGATACGCACACCGATCTGCCCAGGGAAGCGCAGCGCCAGTTCACGCATGGCGTTTTCTTCTTCCGGCTCGCCGCGACCGATGATCGCGATCTGCCCACCTTGCTCGACAATAAAGCTGGCCACGGCTTCGGTCAGGTCGAGGCCTTTTTGAAACACCAAGCGTGAGACCACGGCGAACAGCGGGCCGGTGGATTCACTCAGGCCAAACAGCTCGCGCACTTGGGCCGCGTTGACCGCTTTGCCTTCCCAGTCGCCGATGTTGAAGTTGTGGGTCAGGTGCGGGTCGGTGGAGGTTTCCCAGCTGTCTTCAATGCCGTTGGGAATGCCGCTGAGCAAGCCTTGCTGGGTCTTGCTGGCAAGAAAGCCATCAAGGCCGCAGCCGAATTCCGGGGTGGTGATTTCCCGGGCGTAGGTGGCGCTCACCGTGGTGATGTGGCTGGAATACGCCATGCCGGCCTTGAGGTACGACATCTTGCCGTAGAACTCCATGCCTTCCTGCTGCAAGGCGTGGGGTGGAATGCCCAGTTCCGGCGTCGAGGCCAGGCTGATCACGCCCTGATAAGCCAGGTTATGAATGGTGAACAGCGTCGGCGTGCGTGACCCACGCCAGTGCATGTATGCCGGCGCCAGGCCAGCGGGCCAGTCGTGGGCGTGCACCAGGTCCGGGCACCAGTGGATTTGCGCAAGGTTGGCGGCCATGTCGGCGGCGGCCAGGCCCAGGCGGGCGAAACGAATGTGGTTGTCCGGCCAGTCGCGGCCGTTATTGGCGCCGTAGGGTGTGCCTTCGCGCTCGTACAGCTCGGGGCAGATCAGGACATAAATGACCAGGCCGTCCTTGAGGTCCATGCGCCCGATCTTGCACGGCGGCAGCGCGGCGTGGCCACCCAGCTCACCGATGATATGGATCGGGTTATCGCTCTCCATCACCTGCGGGTAACCGGGAATCAACACCCGCACGTCGTGCAGGTGGGCCATGGCGCGGGGCAGGGCCGCGGACACATCGCCCAGGCCGCCGGTTTTCACCAGGTCGGCAAATTCAGAGGTCACGAACAGGACTTTCTTGCGATTAGGATTCTGACTCACGATCGGCCGCACAGTGGTGGGCAGGTCGACCAACGAAGGTCCCCCTACCGGCTGACTGACACGCTCTCCCTGAATATCTACAGCGGCACTGATCATAGTTCTCTCCCACATGTTGGTCGGCTAATGGCCCGCTGCCATTAGCTCCGATGGCCACATCCTGCGGCCAGGCGCACAAGCACTGTACAAACTGGCAAGGCGTATGCCAGTTGCACGGTTAGCCAAAAAAGATTGGATGGACGGGCATTTCGCGTGAACCACGCGTGCACGCCTTACCTTAAAACTGGACCTACGGCAGAGTTGGAAAGTTTCGATTTTTTGCGGGGTTTTTGTTTTCGAACGGACCCATCGGTCATGAGTCTAGGACAGATCCTAGAGCGCGTAGGGTTTCTGGGGGAATTTTGTAGGACAAAAACTTGTAACCATATGCTCTCGTAGAAAACGCCGGTATGCAGTGAGCAGGCTTGCCCTGCGCTGGAGTGCGAAGCGCTCCCGACCGGATCTCGACATCAGCGCCGCTTAGCGCCCCAGCGCAGGGCAAGCCTGCTCAACACAAGGTTCAGTGAACACCAAGCGGGTGCGGGTTGCCCTTGAATGGTGCGTCAGCCCAGCACGCGAATGGGCACGCCGCTCGCCCACGCGTGAATATCTTCGATCATCTGCGCGTAAAACTGCCGGTAATTCTGTTCACTCACATACCCCACATGCGGCGTCGCCAGCACATTGGGCAGGCGGCGGAACGGGTGATCCACCGGCAACGGCTCCTCGGCATACACATCCAGCGCCGCTCCCGCCAAGCGACCGTTTTCCAACGCCTGCACCAGCGCCGACTCATCCACAATCGGCCCGCGCGCCGTATTGACCAAGCGAGCGCTTGGTTTCATCCAGCTCAGTGCTTCGGCATCCACCAACCCACGGCTGCGGTCGCTGAGCACCAGGTGGACGGTGAGAATATCCGCCTGTTCAAACAACGCTTGCTTGCTGACCCAGGTCACGCCCGATTCCGCCGCGCGTTCCGGCGTGAGGTTTTCACTCCAGGCAATCACCCGCATGCCGAACACCTGGGCAAACTGGGCCACTTTCTGGCCGATGCTGCCGAGGCCGAGAATGCCTAGGGTCTTGCCATGCAGGTCACCGCCCAGGCCAATCTGCCAGTGGCCGGCGCGCAAGGAGTTGGCCTCGGCCAGCAGATTGCGGGTGGAGGCCATGATCAGCGCCCAGGTCAATTCCGGCGCAGCGTGTTTATAGCTGTCGGTGCCGCAGACCGTGATGCCCAGCGCCTTGGCCGCAGGAATGTCGATGGCCGCGTTGCGCATGCCGCCAGTGACCAGCAATTTAAGTTTGGGCAGACCTTGCAGTAGGGTCTTGTCGAAGGTCGAGCGTTCGCGCATCACGCAAATCACCTCGAAGCTCTGCAAACGCTCGATCATGGCGACGGTATCGGCCGGGTAATCGTGCAGGAAATGCACCTGGCCCACGGCCTCAAGCACCGACCAATCCACCACGCCACTGGCCACATTCTGCCAATCATCAATGACTGCAATCTGTACCGACATTCACGAGTGCCTCGAAAAAGGTTGGATTAAAGGGCGTTCAAACCCTGCAACAGCGCTTTATGAAACTGAGCCGGTTCCTCCATCTGCGGTGCATGCCCCAAGCCCGGGAACTCCACCAGGGTTGCATGGGGAATCAACTTGGCCACTTGCTTGCCCAGCACGGCATAGTTGCCGAGCTTGGCCTTGACTGCCGGCGGCGCAACGTCCTTGCCAATAGCGGTGTTATCGGATGTGCCGATCAGCAGCAGTGTGGGCATTTGCAGGTTCTTGAACTCGTAGTACACCGGCTGGGTGAAGATCATGTCGTAAATCAACGCCGAGTTCCATGCGACCAGGGTATGCCCCGGGCCGTTGCTCAGGCCGGCGTACATGTCTACCCAACGCTCGTACTCGGGCTTCCAGCGTCCGACGTAATAGGTGTTGAGTTGGTAGTTGCGAATGGCGTCGGCGCTGACTTTCAGTTCACGCGCATACCATTGGTCGACGGTGAGCGACGGCACGCCCAGCGCCTTCCAGTCTTCCAGGCCAATCGGGTTGACCATCGCCAGCTGTTCGGTCTGCTCGGGGTACATCAGCGCATACCGGGTGGCGAGCATGCCACCGGTGGAATGACCAATAACGGTGGCCTTTTGAATGCCGAGTTTTTCCAGCAGTTGATGGGTGTTGGTCGCCAACTGCTGGAAACTGTATTGATAATGGTCGGGCTTGCTGGAGCTGCAAAAACCGATCTGGTCCGGCGCAATGACCCGGTAACCGGCGTCGCTCAGGGCCTTGATCGAGCCTTCCCAGGTGGCGCCGCAGAAGTTCTTGCCGTGCATCAGCACCACGCTGCGACCGTTAGCCTGGCCATTGGCCGGTACGTCCATGTAGCCCATTTGCAAGGGTTTGCCCTGGGACTTGAAGTTGAAATGCTCGACGGGGTAGGGGTATTCAAAGCCTTGCAGCTCGGGGCCGTAGACGGGGCCTTCAGTGGCGGGAAGGGTGCAGCCCGTCAGCAGGCTGGTGAGGCAAAATATGCGGATACGTGGCATGGGCGAACTCCGGGAACAATAGCCGGATACTGTGGAGGGGGGATTAAGGGCAGGTTAACGCTGTGCCGGGCGCAATTGCGGCCATAAAAAAGGCGAGTTTATCGGTTGGATAAACTCGCCTTCTCTGTTCTTTTCAACGGGCTCCGGCTTTAGAAAATTCCGTAACCGTCGAAATTCCCATTACCGTAAAAACCACCTCCGATTCCTTGGCCATTGTAGACCCTGACCAAATAACGACTTGTAGGAGATATTGGCGGAACGCCTTCGTTCACCCATGCTTCTCCCGTGCGAGGGAACCGGGTTGCGAACCTTGAATTGAGCGAAGACGCTGTACCATATGTGAGCATCGAGCCACCTAAGCTGCCAATGGTCGCGAGCATTTGATCAAACGTGCCGTTCCCGACCAGCCTGCAAATTCTGCCGCCACCAGATACCTGGATGTCGTAACTCTTCGACTGACTCTTCTGATCTCTAACAGTGATCGTCGTCGTGCCGGTGCCCGTGAACGTCAATCGTCCCCTGTTTGCCGAGTTATCAACGATAGCGACTGACGTGTTGCTGGAGGAATACGATAAGGTTCCTTCACCACCACTGGCCTGCCGAACTGTGCCCGTATAAACCACGTCGGTATATCCGAAGCCTTGCAGCAACCAGCCCCCTAGATTCACGAACATGCGACTTTCATCCAGGGCTATCGGACGCACTGTCTTCACCGTGTAGAGGGTCTCAGAGAAGACGACCGCCTGCTCTACATCATTGGCCCGGGTGTAAGCCACTTTGAGAACCACCCTGATACTCGTGTTATCAACCAGCGCCGCCAGCCAGGTCCTCAATACTGGTTTGTTGGTCAACCCGTTCGCTGCCTCGGTGCCGTCGATAGGCTCACCGTCAATCACGGTCAGCACATTGTCACCCGCGATGCAGTACAGCCATACGTATTGATCCTTGGCGCTCAACGGCCATTTCGCGACTGCGGAGTTGGGGTTGCCGCTGATGGTTGGCAGATTTATCACGCCGTTGTTGGCGATGTTGTTGATCAGGGGCGCCGGCAAGTCTATGGCAGGAATGGTGTTGACCTGTACCGTCTGCACTTCGGATGGAGTCGGCTCGGGGGAACCCTCGCGCAGCACCGAATACTTCAACTGCACGGTGCTGTTCACGCTGTAATTCAGGAAACCCGCGCTGGTGAGGTTGAAGACCACTGTCCCGCCGTCCTGGCCGTCGAGTGTCCTCTGTTCTTCCGTGCAATCATGGAAAAACCAGCTCAAGGTTATTTTGTCTGTACTGCGCATTCCATCGTAACGGACGGTCACCGTGGTGTTGTGTTCAATGGGCAACGGATCCACCGTCACTTCTGGCCCGACCCCGGATGCACCGCCGATAAACGGATGTGGCAGCACGCCAGGAACGGCCTGTACGACATACTCGCGCACGCGGAACAGCGTCGCATGGCTCCTGTCGGAGCTGCGATCAAAGCTGACCCAAAATCTGATCTTCAGAAACGAGTCATTCTTGAGCTTGCGCAACTTATCCACCGGCGTCGGTGGCATGATGCCTTGCATCGCGCCGTCGCTCGTGACCAGGTTCGCTGTGTAGGTGGCCTCAAAGAACCGCTCGCCGTCGTCGTATTCGCCTTCATATTCCATCCACATCAGCTGGTCCGGGTGAGAAAACTCCCACTTGTTGATCAGGGTGCGCTCAAGGCCATTGAGTCGGGCGATGTTCAGTATCGGGTTGTCTTGCCCTTCGATGGTGGGGATCGGCAGTGTGGTCAGGGGCAACAACTGCAACAGCAGAATCGGTGAAGGTATTTTCCGTGTTCCGCGCAGCACAAAATACTGCACGGTAATGACGCGGCCTTCGGGCAGAATGCTGGCTCCGATCACATCACTGTGCACATCGAAATGCACGGTCTTGAAGGTATTGCCAAATTGAGTCTCCTCGTGTGTACCAATGTCGGGAAGCCCACTCCACACTGCCAGGATCCTGTCCTCCGGCGACATTGTCGGGAACGAGACCTCAATGGTCGCTTTCACTGTGGCGGACTCCGGACGCAGTTCGTCAGGGTGCCTCGAAGCTTCGAGTACTTCCGGTCTAGGCAATACCCCCAACGCCTTACCGACAGTCACTTCAAGCACTTCAGAGCGCAGCGTGTCCAAGCCGCGAATGAGGGTATAGCCGAACCGAATCGTTCCATTGTTGTTCAAGTCGACAAATTGACGTTCCACCGAGAACGAAATTTGCCCCGCCACCACCACATCAATTTCGCCCCCGGTACTGCCACCCACCCCCGAGCCAGTCCAGCGCCAGATTACTGTGTCGCCTGGCATAAAGCGGGTATAGGGGAGCGTGGCTTCGACCTGGAAGATCACGTCCTTCGGGTCGAGGTTGTCGTTGTCGTCTACCCCGTCAATCAGGGGGGCCGGCAGGTCGGCAATACGTGCGCCAATCTCTACTATCCGGTGATCGGATTCACGGACCGTCAGCACGCCAGCATCCAGCACTGTGTTCACTCCGTCGTTGACGCGATAGAACACGTTGACCGGGCCGAGCCCAATGAACCGGGCGAAGTTAGCCGCCGTTACAATGCGATAGCGTGTGGGCGGCGGAGGAGCACCGGCTTGCTGGGTTTGTTCATAAAACACTACGCCGCCACCCGTTTGGTCCGCCTCCATGCGTAACGTGACGGGGTAATTCGCGTTGTAAGGGGTGTATTCCGGGAAGTTGATTTTGAGGTAAGGAACGGTCGGATCGATCAGACCCCCTTCATCCTCCTCGATATCAACCGCCGGCATGGTGGACGAGGTACCAAAAATCGTGACGGTCGTACGACGGGAGTTGCCTATCACGGTGCCCAGTGGGAATTCCAACCGATAGGTAATTTGTAGAGAACCGTTGATCAAGCGTTTGATGATGCTGTTTTCGACGGTAATAAATCGCGTCAAGCCGACAGTGGCAGTCACCGGTGGCAATTGAACTTCGAACGGCGGAACGCTGTTGTCGTCAAGCTGCCCGCGCAGCGTCACGATGATCTGGGTACCTGCAGGTGTGGCGGTGTTGTTGGGGGGCAGCCTGCGAGGCACAGTGACGCCCACCTGGAAGAGCGCTTCGCTCTGTGTGTCAAAGTTGACCGACACCGTCGGATTTCCGTCGACCAGAAAGAAGGGGGTATCCAATTGATTTGGATCCAGGTCACTTTCCAGGCGTACCGCCTCGGACCACTGTTGAACGTCCCCGGAGAAGTTCAGTACGACGTCGTAAACCCGAAACCTGATGATGACCTGGCCGCTGCCGCCTGGCAGCAGGATAATCTCCGGCGGGACGAACACCTCAATGGGCGCGAGCCCGCGGGCCTGGTCTTCGCTCAGCACGTGGGTCACCAAGTGGCCGTTCCAGTACAGCTCGACAGTGTCCCCCTTGAACGCGTCAGGGTAGTGCTCGATGGTTATGAGCACCCCGTCGCGCGCGCGATCGAGATCCAGCACGGCATCCGGGCCGCTCAGGTCGGCCGGCAGATGAAGACGCAACCTTGAATGGTTCGGCTCCCCCGGGTCCTGATCGACTCCACCTGGGCGGGTAGCCTTGATAAAAAAGGTTTGTTCCTGCGACGTGCTTTCAGTTGTACTGCCGATGCGCCTGACCAACCCATAGCAGGGGAATACACTGCCTTGTTCGCCCGGCCTGCCAAATGGCACATTTTCGCGGAGCACCGAGAGCTGGAAGCGGCTCTGGCCGATTTGACCAGGCAGGATTTCCCCCCATGCCTTGGGAACGCGCCTGTCGCCCATATAAAATTCGAAGATGTCGCCGATACTTGCGCCGGTCCAGCGCTCAAAGGTAATCAAAAAGCGGTTTTCAAGACTTCGAATGCCCACCCCTACGTCAGCAGGAGGGTCCACTACCGGACGCACAGTGTTGTCATTGTAGGGCGGTGGTTCCAGGTCCGCGATGCGCGTCGTGTACCGGACGGGTAGTTTGTCGAGGGATTCGTCAGACATGGTGGTGCTCCTTGTAGGCTCATTTGAGAAAGTGCCATGCAAGGTCAGCAGACATCAGTCAGATGCGAGCGTCTAGCTGTGAGAAATGACAGTGGCGACTTACGGTCAGGGGACTAGAGGCGGGTCCACTGGCTATAGGTCAGCCATGCCAGCGCGCCATACCGGGTCGCTTTCGCCAGGGTCACCAGCAGCAAAAAACGCCACAACGGCTCGCGCATCACCCCAGCGACCAACGTCAGCGGGTCGCCAATGATCGGCACCCAACTGAGCAGCAACGTCCAATGACCCCAGCGCTGGTAATGGTTACGAGTCTTGTCCAACTGCTTGTCACTGACGGGAAACCAGCGCCGCCCCTTGAAGTGCTCAACCCAACGCCCCAACCACCAGTTCACCACGGAGCCCAGCACATTGCCCAGCGTGGCAGCGCCCAGCAGCAGCCACAGGCTGTAATGCCCGCTGAGCAGCAGGCCCACCAGCACGGCTTCCGATTGCAGAGGCAACAGCGTCGCGGCGCCAAACGCCGCGAAGAATAACCCTAGATAGCCGGCGATCATTGCGCCGGGTATTGCGCCACCACCACGTCTTTGCCTTCACGGGTCAGGCCGATGACTCGATAGGCCTCGCTGCGGCCTTCGACTTCCATGCCCGGTGAGCCCATGGGCATGCCCGGCGCGGCGAGGCCCAGCAGGTCATCGCGGTTGCGCAACGCCAGCACCTGTTCGGCGGGCACGTGGCCTTCGACGAACTTGCCGTCGATCACGGCGGTGTGACACGAACCCAGGCGCGGCGCCACGCCCAGGCGTTGCTTGACGGCGCTCATGTCGGCTTCGACGTGGTCATTGACCTTGAAACCGTTGCTTTCCAGGTGACTGATCCATTTTTTGCAGCAACCGCAGTTGGCGTCACGGTGCACGTCGATGGGAATCAGGTCGGCGGCCTGGGCCAGGGTGGTGGTGAACAGGGCTGACAGCAGGGCCAGGCGCAATGTGGTTTTCATAGGAACTCGCGTGTAGGAGAGGGCCGTCGGGATGGCGGCGATCATGACGCTGTCATCGCAGGCAAGCCAGCGCCTACCGGTTGGGAATGTTTCCAAATTATACGAAGGGTGGGTTTTCCAAGCGGTGCTTGAGCTGGTCCAGGGCAATGGTCGACAACTCGATCATGCGTTCATGCAAGGTGGCCAGTTGCAGCTCGGTCTCGTAGGTCAGCACCCGCTTGAACAGCGTGCCGCCCTGATGAGGCAGCAGGTAGTAGTGAATGGAGCCATCAACGGCCAGGGAGGTGAACACCGTCTTGAACTCGCCAGGGCGCCGGGCGATCTGCACGCGGTAACTCATGGGCACGCGCACCCCCAGCAAGTCAATGAACTCGGTAAAACGTGCACCGGCAGGCAATGAACCGGCGTTGCCGGTATCGGCGCTGAGGGACGTGGGGTGCCATTCGTGCCAGCGATCCGGTTGGGTCACATACTCGTAGACGGCTTCGATAGGGGCTCGGATAAAGCGTTCCTGACTGATCCGCTCCAAACGGACCGACTGCTCGGCAGCTCGCATGGCACACCTCCTGTGTTGCGACTAGGAGCTGTCAGAATAGTCCCACTCCCGCACATTGCACGGGAGTGTTTCAGCCGTTTATCAGCGAACCTTGAATCGACCCATCAAGGCAATCACCCGGCCATTCGCCTCCAGCAGGCTTTGGGTATTGGTTTCGGTGGCATGGCCGCTCTGCACCAGCTCTTCGACCATTTGTCGGATCTGCACCATGCTGCGGTTGATCTCCTCGGTCACCGCGCTCTGCTGCTCGGCCGCCGTGGCGATCTGCGTGCTGAGGTTGTTGATATGGCTGACCGAACCGGCCATTTCATCCAGGCCAGTGTTTACCCGTGCCGTGGCATCCGCCGCCGACTGGCAACTGGCCTGGGTGTTTTCCATGGCGGCCACCGAGGAGCTGACGCCCGCGGTCAGGCGCGTGAGCATGTCGTTGATCTGCGAGGTGCTGGCCTGGGTGCGGGCAGCCAGCGCACGCACTTCATCGGCCACCACCGCAAAGCCCCGGCCTTGCTCGCCAGCACGCGCGGCTTCAATCGCCGCGTTGAGGGCGAGCAGGTTGGTCTGGCCGGCAATCGCACCAATCACACCGAGGGTTTCAGTGATGCGTGCGGCGTCCTGGCGCATGTTTTCCACGCTGTGGGTGGCGCTGGACACTTCGCCGATCAAGGCGCTGACGCTGGTGGATGCTTCACCCACCACCACGCGGGAGCGGTCGGCATGCTCATTGGCGCGCTGGGTGAACGCGGCGGTTTCGGCGGCGTTTTGCGCGACGGTGTCGGCGGTGGAACTCATTTCGGTGATGGCGGTGACCGTCTGATCGGTCTCCGAGGCATGTCGCACCAGGATCTGGTTGGTGTGCGCCGAGGTCCGTTGCAGTTGCTCAAGGCTCGACGACATGGCGCCGGTGGCCTGGGTCACTTCACCAATCATGTTCTGCAGGTAAACGATAAAACGGTTCACTGAGTGGCCAATGGCGCCTAGCTCGTCTTCGGCACGGATGGTGATGCGTCGCGTCAGGTCGGCATCGCCGGCAGACAGCGCGTCGATATTGGATTTCAGCGACTTCATGCGCTGCACCAGTTGGCGGATCGCATACACCGCGAGCAGCACCAGCAGCAACACCATGGGGATTTGCAGCAGGGCCAGAGTGCCGAGTACGTCATCGCGCTGTGCAGTGATCAGCGAGGTGGGCAGGGCGGTGGCGAGGAACCACGGCGTGCCACCGATCGGGCGCATATAGAAAGTGCTGGCCACGCCCTGATTGTCGAACTCGCTACGCTGCAGCGCCTGGTCTCGATTGGTCAGGGCCTTGCTGACCTGGGCGGCAAACGCCGAGGTGCCGGTGAGTTCGCTGATGTTTTTCAACACCACCGGGCCGCTGATGCGCGAACTGTTGCTGATGATCTTGCCGTCGCCCTCGACGATCAGCATTTGCCCGCCGATGTCTTTTTCTTTACTGGCTACCAAGTCATTAAAGAAGCCCAGGGTCACGTCGATGGTGGCGACGCCGTACGGCACGCCGTCGCGCTGGATTGCCATGGCGCAGTTGGTGCGTGGCTCCTGGCTGGCGTCGTCCTTATAAGCGGCCGCCCAGGCGCACTGGCCACGCGGGGAGGCCAGGCCGCCTTTGTACCAGCTCTGGTCGTAATAGTTGGGGGCGGGGTCGCTGTTCCAGAAAGTGTTGACTGCCAGTTTGCCCGAAGCATCCCGGTGCCAGAACGTGCTGTGCTTGTTGCGCCCCGGTGTGCGCTGGTTGGGCAGCGGCCAGATCCCGCCACCGAAGACTTTCAGCTCGCCGTACTGGTCGACCAGGCCAGGCAGGACCTTGTCGATGGCATCGCTGTCGAGCAACGGGATGGTCTGGGTGATGCTGCGTTGCTGGGACTGAACCTTGTTCAGCTCGCCCTGGATCTGTTCAGCCACCTCGGCGATGCGGTTGAGCACCACCTGTTCTTCGGTGTGACGCAACGTGGGCGCGACCAACTGGCCGATGCCCACTACGGTCAACACAAATAACACCAGGACGAACAGCACCAGGAACAGGGTATAGCGGGCTTGGATAGAGCGCAGTGGGGGCATGGGGTCGTCCTTACGAAGCATTTATCACCGACGTGGCTTTGTTGGAGCTTCGTCGGGCTATCGGCTTGGCGAGGAGGAGCTTTAGGTACGGTCGTGCAAGAAAACGAGCGCCTGGCGAGGGCGCTCCTTCGGTCAGATATCCAGCATGGCCATTACCGCTTCCGGGTAACGCAGGCCAGCGGTTGCCTCGACAGGGAAGATCGCTTCCAGCGCCGCCAATTCGGCCGGGCTGAGGCTGATCGAGAGGGCTGCAACGTTCTCTTCCAAGTACTTGCGCTGCTTGGTGCCGGGAATCGGAATAATGAAGTCACCCTGCGCCAGTACCCAGGCCAGCGCGAGTTGACCGGCACTCACGCCTTTGTCGGCTGCCAGTGCCTGCACTCGCTTGACCAGTTCCAGGTTCTTGCCGAAGTTTTCGCCCTGGAAACGCGGGCTGAAGCGGCGGTAGTCATCGGCACTGAAATCATCCGGACTTTGCAGGGCGCCGGTGAGGAAACCACGCCCCAGCGGGCTATAAGGCACAAAAGCAATGCCCAGACGTTGGCAGGCGGCGAGGCAGCCGTTGTGTTCCTGATCGCGGCTCCACAGCGAATATTCGCTTTGCAGGGCGCTGATGGGATGCACGTTATGGGCCCGTTCCAAGGTCGCGGCGGACGCTTCGCTCAATCCCAGATAACGCACTTTGCCTTGTTGCACCAACTCGGCCATGGCGCCGACGGTTTCTTCGATGGCGACATCCGGGTCGATGCGGTGCTGGTAGTACAGGTCCAGTGTGTCGACGCCGAGGCGTTGCAGCGTGCCGTCAATCGCCTTGCGAATGTACTCGGGGCGACCGTTGACGCCACGCAACGCCGGGTTGGCCGGGTCGCGCGCAATGCCGAATTTGCTGGCCAGGAACACTTGGTCACGTTTACCCGTGATGGCTTTGCCGATCAGTTCTTCATTGGTGTGCGGGCCGTAGATGTCGGCAGTATCCAGAAAGTTGACACCGAGTTCCAACGCGCGGTGCAGGGTCGCGGTGGCTTCCCGGGTGTCGCTGCCGGGTGTGTAGAAATCGCTCATGCCCATGCAGCCGAGGCCGATGGCGGAGATGAGGGGACCGTTGGTACCGAGTGGACGGGTGTGCATGGGGCCAGCTCCTGGTTGGGAAGGCCTGCATTGTCACGCTCGACAAAATCGGGATAAACCGGCTAAAAGCACTAACACTATTCGGTATTTCTAAATAATCAGCTCAAGGAGCCGGCGCTTGGACCGTTTCAACGCGATGCGCGTGTTCACCCGGATCGTCGAACTGCGGGGCTTTGCCAAGGCCGCCGACAGCCTGCAACTGCCCCGTGCCTCGGTGACGGTGCTGATCAAGCAATTGGAGGCGCACCTCGGCGTGCAACTATTGCAACGCACTACACGGCAGGTTAGCCCGACACTGGATGGCGCCGCGTATTACCAGCGCTGTGTGCAATTGCTGTCGGACCTTGAGGAAACTGAAGCGGTGTTTTCCGCCAGTCGGCAGAGCCCACGTGGCACGTTGAGCATTGATATGCCGGCGGGTATTGGCCGGTATCTGGTGATACCCGCACTGCCCACGTTCACTGCCCTGTATCCGCAGATTGAGTTGGAAATCGGCTTGAATGACCGGCCGGTGGACCTGATCCGTGAAGGCGTCGATTGTGTGCTGCGCGGTGGCCTGGCACTGGATGATTCGCTGGTGGCGCGGCCGCTGGCGATGATGGATCAAATCACCCTGGCCAGCCCCGCTTACCTTGACCGTATGGGGGTGCCCGACACGCTCGACGACTTAGCCCACCATCAGATGGTCGAATACGTCTCGGCCGCCAGCGGCAAACGGTTTGGCTTGGAGTTTCTACTCGCCTCCCAATTGCGCACGCTCAATTTGCCAAAGGTGGTCGCAGTTAACAGCGCCGACGGCTACTTCTGCGCTTGCGAAGCTGGCTATGGGTTGATCCAGGCGCCGTACTATCACGCCAGACAACGACTGGCCCAAGGCACCCTGGTGGAAGTACTGCCCCGGTTTGCCGTGCCGACAATGGCCTTGACGGCGCTGTACCCGCCGCACCGCCAACTGTCCCAACGCGTGCGGGTGTTTGTGGATTGGCTGGTCGAACTCTGCGCCACCCCCGGCACCGGTTTGCGACGCTAAGCCTGTGCCTTTCGATAGGCCCCAGGCTGTTGCCCCGTCACCTTGTGAAACGCCCGGGTAAACGCCGCCACTGACTGATAACCCACCGCCAGCGCGACATCCGCCACCGTCTGGTCCTGCTTGAATAATTGGCAGGCATGGCGCATGCGCATCATCAGCAGCACCTGGCCCGGTGACTGTCCGCACAGTTCATTGAAGCGCTTGAAAAACGCCGAACGCGACAGCCCGGTACAGGCGGCCATGCTTTCCAGAGTCCAGGCATCGGCCGGGTGCGCGATCAACTGTTCCAGCAAACCGGCAAACGCCGGCTGCCGACCCAGCGCCGCCAGGCCGCCCAGTTCGCTGTTATCCAGCACCTGTTGGCGCAGTACATATAGAAACAGCAGGTGGCAAAGCCGTTCCAGCAAGGCCGAGGAGGGCGCAGGCAGGCGCTGGCATTCTTGCAGGATCAGTTCGAACAGGTTGCGCGCGGCGGTCAGTGAGGGATCGCCCGCCCGTAGGATGATCCACGCGGGCAGGGTGTCGACGATCATCGCTGACAATCCCGACTGGAAGTGAAAGAACCCACACACCAGGCCGACGCCATCGCTGGCGGCGCTGTCCAGGGGCACCATTGGCACACGCGGGCATTCCTGCGCACCCACCGCCGTGGGCTCGCCGGAGAGGCGATATTCAAGGTCGCGCAGCAGGAACACCGCATCGCCGTTGTCGAGGCGATGAGGCGTGGCGTCGCCGTCGATATGCAGCCAGCACTGGCCCTGTACGATCAGGTGGAAACTCGCGCTCGCCAGGCCATGGGTGCTCGCATGCCAGTCGCCGCAATAACGACCTACATGGAATAGGCTGGTGTCGAGTTCGAGGCTGTCTAATAACCAATCGACAAGTGCACTGGACGAATTCATCTAATGGAAAGACTCAAGAGCAAGTAATCGCTACTTTAGACTATTGAGGCGATTTTTTATAACCAACAGACTGGATACACGAACCCATCAGGAGACTGCTCCATGTCCCGTGTACCCTTGCTCACCCCTGAAACCGCGCCGGAGGCGGCCAAGCCTTTGCTGGAAAACGCGCTGAAAGGCTCGGGCTTCATCCCCAATTTGCTTGCGGTGCTGGCCAATGCGCCGGCCGCGCTGGAAACTTACATCACCGTCTCCGCTTTGAACGCCAAATCCGAACTCGGCCTCGCCGATCGCGAGGTGGTGCAACTGATTGCCGCCACCACCCACGGCTGCGATTTCTGCGTGGCCGGCCACACCGCCGTTGCGCGTAACAAAGCCAAGTTGCCGGAAGCCGTCATCGAAGCCCTGCGTCAACGCGGCGAGTTGCCCAATGCCCGCTATGAAACCCTGGCTGCCTTTACCCGCGAAGTGATCGCCACCCGGGGTGATGTGAGCGATGCGGGCTATGACGCATTCCGCGCCGTCGGTTACACCGAAGGCCAGGCCCTGGAAGTGATTCTGGGCGTCAGCCTGGCAACCCTGTGCAACTTCGCTAACGTGTTTGCTCGTACCCCGCTGAACCCCGAGCTGGCGCAATACCGTTGGGAAAAACCCGCAAGCTGAAGTTGGCCCACCCGCTGTAAAGGAGAAACAGGAATGCTTGACCCCATCTTGAGCCGTTGGCTCGACATCCAGGCGCAGGCCTTGGACGTGGGCAGTTGCGATCCACAGGAAGTGCTGCCGCGGCTGGCAGAGGCCAACGTGTTGCGCATCGGCGTGCCGGCTCAACTGGGCGGCCTGGGCGGCGATGTGGCGGGCGCCGTGGAGGCCATCGCCAATGTCGCCAGCCATTCCCTGGCGGCGGCGTTCGTGTGCTGGGGCCAGCGCTCGTTTATCGAGTATTTGCTGCAGAGTCCGAATGCGCGGCTGCGTGAACAGCTGTTGCCGGATTTGCTCAGCGGCAAGTTGGCGGGGGCGACAGGACTGTCAAATGCGATGAAGTTCTTGTCGGGCATTGAGACCCTGCAGATCAGTGCCGAACCGTCCAACGATGGCTGGACCCTCAACGGTCGCCTGCACTGGGTGACCAACCTGCGACGGAACGGTTTTGTCGCGGCGGCGGCCATCGAACTGGCGGAGGGTGGCGCGCCGTTTATCCTGGCCATTCCGGACTCGGTGGCGGGCTTGCAGCGCTCTCGCGACCTGGAACTGCTCGGCTTGCAGTCAAGCAACACCGCCGCCCTGGATTTGCTTGGCGTGGAGCTGAGCCGCGATTGGCTGCTGCATGAAGACGCACGCACATTCCTGCCGGCGGTGCGCCCGGCGTTCCTGGGCCTGCAGTGCGGGATGTCCATCGGGTTGGCACGTCGTTCCCTGGCGGAAGTCGCCAACCATCTGGGCGCGACCCGTACGGTACTGCGCGAAGAACTGGAAACCCTGCGCGTGACCCTGGATCACTTGGTCCGCGACTTGAAAAGCGGTCTGCTTGCCGGGCGTTTCGCCGCCGAACCGGTGCCGCTGTTCAAGCTGCGCATCGCCCTGGCGGAGACTGCCGCCAGCGCCGTGCAACTGGAGTTGCAGGCCAGCGGCGGCAAGGCCTATCTCACCGCCCACGGCAATGGTTTTGCGCGACGTTGGCGTGAGTCGGCGTTTGTGCCGATCGTGACCCCAAGCCTGGTGCAATTGCGTACTGAACTGCAGCGTCAGGCCAACCTATGACAAGTGCCGTACTGAGTGCCCAGGGGATTTGCCTGGGCTATGCCAGCGGGCCGGTGTTACAGCACTTCGACCTGCACTTGCAACCCGGTGAAGTGGTGTCGATCCTCGGTCCCAGCGGCGTGGGCAAGTCCAGTCTGTTGCGCGTCCTCGCCGGTTTGCAGGCACCGCAAGGCGGCAGTGTGCGCGCGTTGGGCGAGCCCTTGAAGGGTCCCCATCCACGCGTGGCGGTGGCGTTCCAGGACCCGAGTCTGTTGCCCTGGCTAAGCCTGGAAAAGAACGTCGCCTTTGGCCTGGATTTCGCCCGGCAACCCCATTTGAGCGCTGACGAGCGCCGCCAGCGCGTCGACCATGCCATTGCCGCCGTCGGCCTGGAGCATGCGCGCCAGCAATTCCCGGCGCAGCTGTCCGGCGGCATGGCCCAGCGCACCGCATTGGCCCGTTGCCTGGCGCGCCAGCCTCAGGTGCTGTTGCTGGATGAACCCTTCGGCGCCCTGGACGAAGTGACCCGCGCCGACATGCAACACCTGCTGCTCAAGGTCAACCGCGAACAGGGTTCGGCGGCGGTGCTGATCACCCATGACATTGACGAAGCGCTGCTGCTGTCCGACCGCATCCTGCTACTGGGCAACCGCCCGGCGCGGACGTTGGGCGAATGGCTGATCGACCTGCCGCAACCCCGCGAAGAACAGGTGGAAGCCATCGGCGCGCTGCGCATCGAGATCCTTAAAACCTTACGGCAGGCGAGCCGCCCTCAACCCAACCCCCTTGATCTGCTGGAGCCTGCCCATGTGCCTGGATGACCTGACCCATTCGCGCCGCGACTTTCTCAAACTCTCCGCCGTACTCAGCGCCGCCGGCGCGTTGCCGCTGCTCAGCAGTTTGCAAGCCCGCGCCGCCAGCGAGCCGGATGCGCCGGTGCGCATCGGCTACCTGCCGATCACCGACGCTACGCCGTTGTTGGTGGCGCACAACAATGGCCTGTTCGACGCTGAAGGCATCAAGGCTGAGCGCCCGGTGTTGCTGCGCAGTTGGGCGCAGGTGATCGAGGCGTTCATCTCGGGCCAGGTCAATGTGATTCACCTGCTATCTCCCATGACTGTATGGGCACGTTACGGCAGCAAGGTCCCGGCCAAGGTGGTGGCCTGGAACCATGTGGGCGGTTCGGGCCTGACCGTGGCGCCGGGCATCACGGACGTGAAACAGCTGGGCGGCAAATCGGTGGCGATTCCGTTCTGGTATTCGATCCATAACGTGGTGGTGCAGCAGTTGTTCCGCGACAACGGCCTCACGCCAGTGGCGCGGGCGGCGGGCAGTGCGATTGCGGCCAATGAGGTCAACCTGATCGTGTTGCCGCCTTCGGACATGCCGCCGGCCCTGGCCAGCCAGCGCATCGATGGGTATATCGTCGCCGAGCCGTTCAATGCCCTGGCGGAAAACCTCAAGGTTGGCCGCGTGCAGCGCTTTACCGGCGACGTGTGGCGCAACCACGCGTGCTGCGTGGTGTTTATGCATGAGCACGACTTAACGAATCGCCCGGACTGGTCGCAGAAGGTGGTGAACGCCATCGTCAAGGCGCAGGTCTGGACTCGCGACAACCGCGAAGAGGCGGTCAAGTTGCTGTCCAAGGACGGCCCGAATCGCTACACCCCGCATGCCGAGCCGGTATTGAGCAAAGTACTCGCACCCGCCGCAACTGACCGTGCCGCCTACCTGGCAGACGGTGCGATCCAACACGGCAATTGGGATGAACACCGTATCGACTTTCAACCTTATCCATTCCCCAGCTACACCGAGGAGTTGGTACGGCGTTTGAAAGACACGCTGATCGAGGGCGACAAGAAATTCCTCGCTGACCTCGACGCGGCGTTCGTCGCCAAGGACCTGGTGGACGACCGCTTCGTGCGCAATGCCATCGAGGCCGTGGGCGGCATGAAGACCTTTGGTTTGCCGGACGGCTATGAGCGGCATGAGGAGATCAGCGTTTGAACAACCGTGAAATCCCGGGCTGGTTGCTCGGGTTGAGTGGCTTGGCGGGGTTGCTGTTGCTCTGGTGGCTGGGGGTGAAGGTGTTTGGCGCGACGGAGGGGTTGTCTGCGCGTTTTTCCCTGGCCGCCACCTTCAGTAGCCTGTGGGAATTGCTGGGGCGCGGTGAGCTGTATGTGCATATTGCTGTGAGCCTGAAGCGCATTTTTGTCGGGTTGTTCCTGGCGTTGTTGGTAGGCGTTCCGTTGGGGCTGCTGGTGGGCAGTTCGCGCAAGCTGGAAGCGGCGACCACGCCGGCCTTTCAGTTCCTGCGCATGATCTCGCCGCTGTCGTGGATGCCCATCGTGGTGATGCTGATGGGGGTAGGGGATCAGCCGATCTATTTCCTGCTGGCGTTTGCCGCCGTGTGGCCGATCATGCTCAATACCGCTGCCGGCGTGCGGCAGTTGGACCCGCGCTGGCTACAGCTGAGCAGCAGCCTGAGTGCGACGCGCTGGGAGACCTTGCGCCGGGTGATCATTCCTGGAGTGGTCGGGCACGTGCTGACCGGCGTGCGTTTGGCCATCGGTATCTTGTGGATCGTGCTGGTGCCATGCGAAATGCTCGGGGTCAGTGCCGGGCTGGGCTACTACATCCTCGACACCCGTGATCGGCTGGCCTACTCGGAGCTGATGGCGATGGTGCTGCTGATCGGGTTGCTGGGCTTTGCGCTGGATGCCTTGGCGCGTTGGCTGCACCAGCGTTGGGTGCACGCCGGTTGATTGGTCGAGCCAAAGTTTTTCATCGCCTGTAACATGAGCGCCTGTCGGACCTGTTCGCCCTTGCGCGTAGGACAGGTTCGACGCTTCATTTTCAAGGTTCAGGAACCCGTCATGACACAAAAGCAGCGTTTGAAATATTCGATTCTGATTGCCCTGGCCGTACTGGCGACGATGTTTGGCCTGTCCTATTTGCAGAACACCGGGGTTATCAGTGAGAAGACATTCCAGACCATCGCCATTGCCGTCGCAGTGGTCGTGGTGGTGATCAACGGCATCATGCGCCGCAAGGTCAAGCTATAAGGGCGATCAGGCTCGGCCTTCGAGCACCTTGGCAGCCTCTTCATGGAGGCTGTAGCTTTTATCCGCATTGAGGGTGATCACGCCCTCGCTGCACAGGCGCTTGAGCACCTCGCGCACGCTGAGAAACGACAACGGGATGCCCAGCTCCAGCAGATGACTGTGCACACCGCGTACCCCGAGGGTGCGCCTGTTGTCGGCGGCGGTGAGCAGGGCGTCGATGACCTTCAGCCGGATCAGGCTGGTGCGCAAGCCAAAACACTTGAGCAGGTGGCGGATACGCTGGTTGCCTTGTTGTTCGGGCGCTTTGCCGAACGCTTGTGCGCCGTTGCCGAAACTGGCCTCGGCAGCCGGTGAATGTCCATCCGTGGGCACTTGCGGGTTGTACATGCAAAAACTCCTTATCAGAGCCTGATCAGGAAAAAATGAGCGCTCTTAGTTGATAAGACGAACGAGCGAGCGAAATCATGAAGTCCCGGATGTAGAAATTTTGTCAGTATCGGTTTTGTCACATCTGCGCGGCCTTAAATAAACACGCTGTCGCGCTAAATTATTCCTGGTGATTTGCGTTCTTACGGTGGGGTCATTACCCCTTGTGAGGCGGTTAAATCTGACGGTGGAGTTTGCGTGATTATTTCCAATGGGTTGTCCAGGGTATGTGTGGCGGGCGTGTTACTGGGGTTGAGCCTGGCCGTCTCGGCGCGGGAACAAGTGACGCAAGCCTCGGCGGATATCCGGCGTACCAGTTACGGCGTGCCGCACATTCGCGCCAACGATGAGCGTGGCCTGGGCTTCGGCATCGGCTACGCCTACGCCCAGGACAACCTGTGCCTGCTGGCCAATGAAGTGGTCACGGTGAATGGCGAGCGCGCCAAGTTCTTCGGCCCCGAGCAGGCGACCCTGGAAGAGCGCAATAACCTGGCCAGTGATGTGTTTTTCACGTGGCTCAATACGCCGGAATCGGTCGCCGCATTCTGGAAAGCGCAAAGCCCGCAGATCCAACAGCGTATCGAAGGTTACGTGGCCGGCTACAACCGCTACCTGAAAGAGCAGGGCGCTCCGGCGCAGTGCCAGGCGGCGTGGGTGCGGCCCTTGGTGGCTGAAGACTTGGTCAAGCTGACCCGTAGGTTATTGGTGGAAGGCGGTGTCGGCCAATTCGCTGAAGCCCTGGTCGGTGCGACGCCGCCCCAAGCCACAGCCAGTGTATCGACCGACTCGAAAGCCTTTGAAGTGGCCGCCGCCAATCAGCAGCGCTTCGCCTTCGATCGTGGCAGCAACGCCGTAGCGGTGGGCCGCGATCGTTCGTTCAACGGGCGCGGCATGCTGCTGGCCAACCCGCACTTCCCGTGGGTGGGCGGCATGCGCTTTTATGAAATGCACCTGACCATCCCCGGTCAGCTGGATGTGATGGGCGCTGCGTTGCCGGGCCTGCCGGTGATCAATATCGGCTTCAACCAGCATGTGGCGTGGACCCACACCGTGGACACGTCCAAGCACTTCACCCTGTATCGCCTGACCCTGGACCCAAAGGATTCCACGCGCTATCTGCTCGATGGCAAATCCGTGGCCCTGGATAAAACCACGGTGACGGTGCAGGTCAAGCAAGCCGATGGCAGCCTCAAGGGCCAGTCGCACACCGTCTATAGCTCGCAATTCGGTCCGGTGGTGCAATGGCCGGGCAAGCTCGACTGGGACAGCCATTACGCTTTCAGCCTGCGTGACGCCAACCTGGGCAACGACCGCGTGCTGCAACAGTGGTACGCGATGAACCGCGCGGGCAGTCTGGACCAACTGAAAACCTCGGTGCACACCCTGCAAGGTATCCCGTGGGTCAACACCCTGGCCGCCGATGACCAGGGCCAGAGCCTGTACATGAACCAGTCGGTGGTGCCCAACGTCAGCGCGGCCAAACTCGCACAATGCAGCGACCCCCGTGCCGGCCTGCAGATGATCATGCTCGACGGCGCCCACAGCGCCTGCGCCTGGGACGTTGACCCACGCGCAGCCCAGGCCGGCATCTTCGCGGCCGACCAACTGCCGCAACTGCAACGCACCGACTACGTCCAGCACTCCAACGACTCGGCCTGGCTAGCCAACCCCAAGGCGCCGCTCACCGGCTTCTCCCCGGTGATCAGCCAGGACCACATCGGCCTTGGCCCACGCGCGCGTTTTGCCTTGCAACGCCTGCAATCCCTGGACAAACCGATCAGCGTCACCGACCTGCAAAACATGGTGATGGACAACGAGGTGTACCTGGCGAGCCAAGTCATGCCCGACCTACTCGCATTCTGCGCCAAACACCTCGGCGCCGACGCCACTGCGCTGCAACCCCTGTGCACCCACCTGAAAAACTGGGACCAACACGCCAACCTCGACAGCGGCATCGGCCTGGTGCACTTCATCAACCTGGTGCAACACCTGCAGCAAATTCCCGATGCCTGGCGCGTCGCCTTCGACCCGGCGCAACCCCTCACCACGCCACGTGGCCTGGCTATCGAGCGCACCGATGTCGCCAAAGCCCTGCGCGAAGCCATGCTGGCGTCCACCGCCGACGTCGCTAAACTCGGCCTCACCGCAGACGGCACCTGGGGCGACCTCCAAGTCTCCGGCCAAACCCCGATCCACGGCGGCCCGCAAGAACTGGGGATCTACAACGCCATGCAAACCGTGCCCCGCGCTGACGGCAAGCGCGAAGTGGTCAGCGGCACCAGCTACCTGCAAATCGTCACCTTCGACGACGAGGGGCCCAACGCCCAAGGCGTACTCGCGTTCTCCGAGTCCAGCAATCCGGCGTCAAAACACGCCAAGGACCAGACCCAAGCCTTCTCCCAGAAAAAGCTCAGCCCGTTGCCCTTCACCGAAGCGCAAATCAAGGCCGACCCGCACTATCAACAGCTGCGCATCAAGGAGTAGGGCAGGTACGCAACTCCTTGATGCCAATACGAAATATTTTTGAAATCAAGGGGTTGCACGCTTTGGCAAATACGTACATAATGGCGCCCATCGAACGCAATGAAGCATTAAAAACTTCAATGTATTCAATGAGTTAGAGTAGAGGCAGGGTTTTACAGCCCACTCAAGTTTTTATCCGGTGAGTGTCAGCAGTCAGGACATTGATCGTTTGAGGCCGAGTAGCAAAATGGTTATGCAGCGGATTGCAAATCCGCCTACGCCGGTTCGATTCCGACCTCGGCCTCCACTCTTGAAAACCCCGTAGATTAACGTCTACGGGGTTTTTTATTGGCTTCGAAAAAGTTTTGGAAGTCTGGTGCGTTAGGAATTGACTCTGAAACGCCTTGCCATTGCGCAAGGCTTTCTGCCGTTCGTCAAGTACATCGCACTCGCAGACCACTGCCTGATCCCATGTTTAAGCGCCGATATCCCGAGCGTAAGAACGGAGAGCCAGCATGGAAATCAATGAAAATGCCCCTGGGAATATTTCTCAGCAGGATGTAACTCGCGGCACCGACAATGAGACAGGGCACGATCCGAAGCGCGATGAGGAGGGTGTTCCGTTGCCACCGGACGATGACGCGCCTCTTGAAGAGGACATGTCGGATGTAGACGCCGCTGATTCAGTGGCGAGCGAGCATCCCGACAACTGAACATTTGTAATTCAATGAGCCCGACCGCTGCGTCGGGCTTATAGGACCTGAGACCTGACGATCCTCTGGTCTTTGACTTCACCTGCATACGCCCGCAATTTCTCCTGCTGCGCCGCCAGCAGCGCGCAAATCTTCATCAATGCCACTGCCTCATCCGGCGTCTTGCCGCTGGCCGCCAAAGCGCTCAGCTCAACCACCGACCACCCAATCACCGCCGACGCATCTTCCAGGTCGTAGAACAGTTCCTGCTGCGCCGTCCTGGGCCCGTCGAGGCCTTGTATCAACTCATCCATTTATCCATCCTGCCGCTGCAGTTCAAGCCCCATCACATCCATCCCGATTTCAGCCAGGTCCGTTTTGAACGGAATTTCTCCGATCCACTTGAACCCAAACGCCTCATAAAACCGTCGTGCATCGGGATTGGACTTGAGCACCGTCAGCCACAGCGAGCGCTCACCACGCTCTACCGCCTGGTCGCAAATGAACTGCATAAATCGCTTGCCATACCCGCGCCCGGCGGCGGATTTGAGAAAGTAGATCTTGCGCAGTTCTGCGCCAGCTTCGCCTGTTATGGGCGCCGGCGCCGACCAGTTGACCTTTGCCACGCCTACGACTTGCGCGTTGTCATCTGAAGCGAGCAGCCATAGAGGGCTGTCGGATGTTTCGAGTGATTGGCGTAAGGCGTCGTGGGAAAAGTCCCGATCAAGGAACGCCTGCAATCCGGCAGGCGACCAGATGTGTGCAAAGTGTTCTCGATAGGTGGTGCAGCCGACTTCGCGCAAGGCTTCAAGATCGGCTGGGGTCGCTGGATAGATACGGAGCATGGTGGTTCTCGTGTCAGTCGGTTGCCAGGCGGTGATCATGCGACATTCGCGCTTAAGGAACGAGGCTATCGTCGAAATCTTCACGTTCGATGGTTGTATAAGCTTGCTCGCGAATCCCGCCTTCGGAATAGGTACAAAGCCGCCGTGTGGCTTTTTTTCCCTGCGGACGCACGACCACTCCCTCGCTCATCTCGGGGTCGTTGGGTTCTCCGGGTGTAAAGTTGGTGCGTACCATACGGTCGAAAACGGCGTAGGTTACCCCATGATTGGTAAAGCGCAGATGAGCTTCGCCTCCACCGGAGTAGGCCGTGGAACTGAGCCAGAAGTGACCCTTCGGTGGGCTCGGTTTTTCGGGGTAGCTCAACTCGATTTTGCCGGGCGTACCAAATCGGTATTGCACATAGCCGGTTGTCGCTGAGAAATCGTGTGATGCGCAAACCGAGATCATTTTCGGCCCGGAGTCGCAGCCGAACAGCAGTGTTTCTTGCGTCTTGCACAGATAGTTCTGTTCCGACGTCCCCGCAAGCGCATCGAGGGCAATGGCACCCATCGTCAGGAAGCAAATGCCCTTTAGCATCGTGACGTTAATCCCCATGAGTTTTCCCGTTTTTTTCAATGGAACCGTTATCAGTATTTGTTCTGGTTGGATGCTCGATGACGCAGTGTGTGTTCCCAGTCAAGCGTGTGCAAATGTCTCACTTGCCCCCAGTCACATCCAGAAAGGTCCCGGTAACAAACGACGCCTCTTTACCTGCCAGCCACAGTATGGCCCGCGCCACTTCTTCGGGCTCGCCGCCCCGGCCCATCGGGATGCTTTCCTTGACGCGATCCACGCGACCCGGTTCTCCGCCGCTGGCGTGCATTTCGGTGTAGATATGCCCTGGGCGAACGCAGTTGACGCGGATGCCGTCGCGCGCGACTTCCTTGGATAGCCCGATGGTGAAGGTTTCCAGTGCTCCCTTCGACGCTGCGTAGTCGACGTACTCGTTGGGGCTGCCCAACCGCGCGGCGCCCGAGGAGACGTTGATCACGCTGCCGCCGTTGCCGCTGTGTCGAAAAGACATGCGCTTCACGGCTTGCTGCGCGCAGAGCATCGGGCCGATGGCATTGATTGCGAAGATGCGTTGCATGCGGGCAAAGTCGAGGTCTTCAAAGCGCGATTGAAGCGCGATGATTGCGGCGTTGTTGACCAGAACGTCGATGCGGCCGAACGTGTCGTCGATGGCTCGGAACAGATGCGCGACCTGTTCCGGGTCGGCACTGTCGGCGCGTATGGCCAAGGCGCGTCGTCCGAGCGCTTGCACGTCAGCCACCACGCCGAGTGCGGCGGCCTCATTGTTGATGTAGCTGATGACGACGTCATAGCCTTGCGCTGCGGCGAGCCGCGCCGTTGCCGCGCCTACACCCCGGCTACCGCCGGTGATCAGAATCAGGGGAGCTGAAGGGCCGGTAGCCATGTCTTGAACCTTTTATGAGGGAGGTGAATTTAGCCAATTAGCATCGTGCCGGTGGCAATCACTGCGCACGCCAGGACTTTGCGGACAGTCAGTGTCTCGCCCAGGAAGAAATAACCGATCAACGCCGCAAACAGTACGCTGGTCTCGCGCAAGGCCGAAACCGATCCCATCGGCGATTCAGACATGGCGTAGATAACAATGCCGTAGGCCAGCAGGGAGACCAGCCCACCCATCAAGGCGGTGATGAGCCCCGGGCGCGGGGCAAGCAGGCTGCGTGCGCCGCGCAGACCGATATAAACCAGCGGCATCAGTACGCCCCAGAGGGCGCACATCCAGGCGGTATAGGCCAGCGGCGCACCTGAAAGTCGCGCGCCTATGCCATCGGTGACGCTGTAGGCTGCGATGAAAAAACCCGTGCCCAAGGCGTAAGGCAAGCTGGGGACCGCGAGCCTGCGCTGCCTGAAAGCCAGTGAAATAATGCCGCTCGACACCAGTGCAATGCCGAACAGGGCACTGGTGCTGAGGGTTTCGCCAGCAAACACCATGGCGAACAATGTGATCAAAATGGGCGAGGAGCCGCGGGCGATCGGGTAGGTTTGCCCCAGATCACCCACCTTGTAGCTGCGCACCAGGAACAGGTTATAACCGACGTGCAAGACACCCGAGAGCGCGGCGTAAGGCCAACTGGCAGCGGCAGGCGCTGGGAGGTACAGCGCAAAGCCCATGCTGACGAGGGCGACCGACAGGCACATCACGGTCATCGACCAGAGCCTGTCGGTGCCGACACGCAGCAGCGCGTTCCAGCTGGCGTGCAAGAGGGCGGCGAAGAGGACGAGTAATACGATAGGAAAGGGCATGCGCCATGTTAAGCAAACTGGCGGCTGGACAACAGCGAAGTCCCTTCATCCTGGCATGAGCCATTCCTCATACTGTCAACGATAGTGTTGCTGGGCCTGAGTCGACTCCGCCAGCAGCCAGTTACGAAAGCTGATGATGTGAGGCTGTGTTTCGAGCCCTTTGGGACAGACAAAGAAATAGGCGACCGGTGAGGCGAACGGCACATTGAACAGCCTCATGAGGCTGCCGTCGTTGATTTCGGCCTCGACATGGCCGCTACGGGCCAAGGCGATGCCCTGGCCCAGCAAGGCGGCTTCTATGGTCATGTTGGTGTCAGCAAACCTGACGCTTTCCTTGAGTGTCGAAACGCCCACGCCGACGTGCTCGAACCAGGCTTCCCACTTGGGCACCAGGTCTGCGCCGTCACGCGTAAGTAGCGGGTAACGCAACAATTCGGCGGGCTCGTTCGGGGTGCCAAAACGGTTAAGCAGGTCAGGGCTGGCCACCGGGAAAATTTGCTCCCTGAGCATGAACTCCGAATGCAAGGCGGGGTAATGACCGTTGCCCAGGCGGATCGCGACATCTGAATCCGCGCTGGAAAAGTTGATCGCTTTGTCACTGGTTTCCAGCGTGATTAGAATTTCCGGGTGCCGCTGCGACAGACCTGGCAACCGGGGCAGCAACCATTTCAGTGCGAAAGAATAGGTGGTGCTGACCTTGAGCCGAACCCTGCCTTTTTGTTCTCTAAGGTCCGTCAATGTGGCTTCCAGGTTCATGAAAAACTCGCGCACGATAGGCGCCAGTGCCGCACCGGCTGGGGTCAGCCGCAAAGACTTGCCGCGTTGGAAGAGTTGTAACCCCCAGAGGTCTTCAAGGTGCTTGAGTTGGTGGCTGACGGCGCTCTGGGTCACATGCAATTCTTCTGAGGCTGAAGTGAACGTCGCATGTCGGGTCGCGACTTCGAACGCGCGAAGCGTGGCAGTGGGGGGGAGATCTCTCATTGGTGGGTCCCGGCGAGCCTTGTTGTAATCAGTTTTTCCATGAGTGTAGGCTCATGCCAGCCGAATGGTGTGCGCTCATTGAAGCCGGACAGCCTGGCGTTGTGAATTGTTGTGAAGCACAGGTTAATGGCCCATTGCCCATGCTAACGTCGGCGCCAGGCTATCGTCAGCACGACGATTTCATTCGTACCTTCAGGGGAGCAGCGCCGATGTCTACTACCGTAACGCCCGCCGGCAGCGGGGCAAACACGCCTAAAGCGTCACCTTCGGCGTTCGATGACAAGTTGAACATTGCCAAGTCCAGCAAAGTGATTGCCGACTATATGCGCCAGACCGGCAAGTCGGCCATCACCAAGCAGGAGCTGACCCAGTTGGCCAACAATGCCTCGGGCAAAGTGCCTGCCGAGGTGTCCGATGCTGCCAGGTACATGGAGCGTCACCCTGACGTGTTCACCGCCATCGAAACCCACGACGTGGCCGGTGCCGATAACCTGTCGGGCGTGTGGAACTTCGATTGGGCGGCCAACGGTGGGCTGAAAGGCACCGCCACCGATGCCATTGCCAAGATGCAGGATACATTCGATTTTGCGATCGCCAAGTCGGCGCAAATCACCGAAATCAGCACTGCCAAAAAAGCCGAGCTGGACTCGACCAAACAACGGCCGCAGAACTGACGGCAGCTTGTACCGCCGGGCTTACAAACCCTACCAACAGGTTACACGATAGCCGTGACGCATTTGAGTTGGCACTGTCATATCCAGCGAGAAGTTAATCTCGTCAAGTAAGAGAGTGTGGTCATGAAGTTGAGTTATCTAACCAAGGCGGCAGTGGTTGTCGCGCTGTTGTCGACCTTGTCGGGCTGCTGGATGTTCATGCCGCCGGGTGGCGGCGGTGGTGGTGGTCACGGTGGAGGGCACGGGCAAGGCGGCGGCCCTGGCGGTGGTGGCGGCCCGCGCTGACGGGTAGAGATGGGAGGCAAGCCTTGATGAAGGGCTTGCCTCTTTTTTTGCCTCTGATAAACCCCAGGCAAAGAAAAGCCCGCGTGGGGCGCGCGGGCTAAAAGGATGTTCATTAGGAGCTGGATTCACCCTATTCCTCTATCTGTGAAAGGTTTGTGAAAGCTTTGGCAAAAAAGTGTATGCCTCAATCGTGACGTGGCTGTACGGGGCAGGGCAGTCCATAACCCTCTACTGTCGCTGGCATACCCCTCCGCTTGGATGCCGCGTTATGTTCATGTCTACCAGCCTGTTGTCAGCTTTTGTGCTGTTTGCCTTCGTGTCTTCGATCACCCCGGGACCCAATAACACTATGTTGCTTGCGTCGGGCGTGAACTTCGGGTTTCGCCGCTCGATGCCTCACGCGCTGGGGATCAGCATTGGTTTCATGCTGCTGGTGATTTCGGTAGGCCTGGGGTTGGGCGAGGTGTTCAAGGTGTTTCCGTGGGCGTATACCGTGCTGCGCTACGTGGGCGCAGCCTATCTGCTGTACCTGGCGTGGAAGATTGCGACGGCGGGCGGCATGTCCGACAGCCCTGATGAACAGGGCAAGCCAATGACCTTCCTTGGCGCGGCGGCGTTCCAATGGGTGAACCCCAAGGCCTGGATCATGGCGTTGGGGGCAATCACCACCTATACGCCGGCTGAAGGCTACGTCACCAATGTGCTGGTGATTGCACTGGTGTTCGCCGTGGTCAACCTGCCCAGCGTCTGCGTGTGGGTCGTGTGTGGCAGCGGCTTGCGCAATGTGTTGCGTGAGCCGCGCTGGTTGCGGGTGTTCAATTGGTCGATGGCGGCGTTGCTGGTGCTGTCACTGTACCCGATGCTGGTTGTCAGCTGAGGGCCGCTTCAGACGGGTGAGATGGTTGCCAGCAGGCCGATGCCGATGGTGAGTACCAAAAAGCCGAACAGGAAAAGTGCCATCTTGGTCATAAGGCCTCCGAAGGGAAGGGGGTGGGGATGGCGCTATTGTCCGCCCAGGAGGCGTTTCGATACAGATGCAGATGGCAAAGAAAAAAACGTATCAGATGCGCTTGCGGCTGTTCTGCCGGGGGCTTTGAAGGGTTAAGGTTTTTTCAGGCTCAGTGCCTGAGACAGCCAACGTATTTGCCCCTAAGATGGCGCCCAGTGCATCAACAATAAGAGTGGGCCAACCCTCGATGGAAAGACGTCAATTCAGCGGTGGCATGAAAGGCAAGAACCTGCGCTACCTCAACGAAACCTCGCAGCCGGCGTCGGTCACCCGCGTCGGCTTCCTGTTGCTCGAACACTTCTCCCTGCCGGCCTTCACCCAGACCCTCGACACGTTCGTTACCGCCAACCTGCTGCGTCCCGACCTGTTTGCCTCGCGTACGTTCGGCTGTGATGAGGGTGAAGTCATCAGCGACCTTGGTCTGGTGATCCGCCCGGATGCACGCCTGGACGTGTTGGCGCTGCAAGACCTGGAACTGCTGGTGATCTGCGGCGGCTTTCGCACGGAACTCAAGGCCGGCGAAGACTTCATTCATTTGCTGCGCGCTGCCGCCGAACAGGGCATCAGCCTCGCCGGCCTGTGGAACGGCGCTTGGTTCCTTGGCCGTGCCGGACTGTTACAAGGCTATCGCTGCGCCATCCACCCGGAACATCGCCCGGCACTGGCAGAAGTGTCCAAGGCCACCCACGTCACCAGCGAACCCTACGTGATCGATCGCGACCGCCTTACCGCCTCGAGCCCGTCTGGAGCCTTCCACATGGCGCTGGACTGGATCAAGGGCTTGCATGACAAGGCCCTGGTCGAGGGCATCGAAGACATCCTGGCCTTCGAAGAATCCCGCTACCGGCGCATCAAGCCCACCGAAAACGTCAGCGTCAGCGCGCCCCTGCGTGAAGTGGTGAAGCTGATGGACGCCAACCTCGAAGAACCCCTGGAGCTGGACCAGTTGGCCGTCTACGCCGGCCGCTCTCGGCGCCAGTTGGAACGCTTGTTCAAGGAACAACTGGATACCACGCCGCAGCGCTACTATATGGAACTGCGCGTGACGGAAGCGCGGCGGCTGTTGCAGCACACCGAGTTGTCACAGGTGGAGGTGCTGGTGGCGTGTGGGTTTGTTTCGCCGAGTCATTTCAGCAAGTGCTATAGCTCGTATTTCGGATATCGCCCCTCCAAGGAGAAGCGCTTGGTCAAGTAAGGTGATGACTGACTGATTTTTTCAAGGAAGGGTTATGCCTCTGACACTTTTGGATCGTTATCGCGGTAGTTTGCTGGGCCTTGCGTGCGGCGATGCGGTAGGCACTACGGTTGAATTCATGCCTCGCGGCACATTCACACCGCTCACCGATATGGTGGGTGGAGGTCCGTTCAGCCTGAAGCCGGGCCAATGGACAGATGACACCTCAATGGCGCTGTGTTTGGCCGAAAGCCTGCTGTGCAAAGGTGGATTCGACGCAGCCGACCAGATGGGCCGGTATTTGAACTGGTGGAAGTGGGGCTACTTGAGCTCCACGGGCGATTGCTTTGATATCGGTATGACCGTGCGCTCTGCACTCACGGCATTCGAGACGCACGGTGATCCATTTGCGGGCTCTACTGATCCTTTTTCTGCGGGCAACGGCTCGCTTATGCGTCTCGCGCCGATAGTGTTGTTTTACTTCCCTGACGTTTACTCTATCGACGATTTTTCCCGTCAAAGTTCTCGTACGACGCATGGCGCTCAAGAGGCAATCGAGTGCTGCGTGGTGCTGGCGCGGGCAATCAGTAATGCGTTGAGTGGTGCGACAAAGGAGCAGATGTTGAGTGTTTCGCGTGCCGGTATCTCTGCGCCGAAGGTCGTAGCAATTGCCCAGGGGGATTATTGCAGCAAGAGGCTCGCGTAAATCACGGGTTCTGGTTACGCGGTGGCCTCATTAGAAGCGGCGCTGTGGTGTGTCCTTCAGACTGACAGCTTCGCCGACGCGGTGTTGGCGGCCGCGAACCTGGGCGATGATGCTGATACAACGGCTGCTATCGTTGGGCAATTGGCGGGGGCACATTATGGCGTGCAAGGTATTCCGCAGGCGTGGTTGGAAAAGCTTTGCATGCGTGATGACATTGAAGAAATGGCTGACGCATTGTTCAAGGCCTCTACTTAAAACCTGTTACCCATCAACTAAGGGATCACGAAGCTCCCTGAAGTGAGCCGATTTGCTGGGGTAAACAGGCTTGTTGTGGTGAGCAGGCTTGCCCTGCGCTGGGCCGCGAAGCGGCCCCACTGCAGGCACCGCAGTTCTTCAGTCGGAAATCGGCCGTCTGGGTTTAGGGCTGCTTCGCAGCCCAGCGCAGGGCAAGCCTGCTCACTACAGAGAGTTCAGAATCGGTCCAGGCGATAGGGGGCCACTGACGGTGCCTGGCCCACTCTCGCCAACTCCCCAACCCACTCCGCCGTCACCGCCGCCTGTGTCAGCCCTAAATGCTGATGCCCAAACGCAAGCAGCACCTTCCCGTCACACACCCGGTCAATCACTGGCAGCGAGTCTGGCAATGACGGCCGAAACCCCATCCACGGCGTTGCACCTTCTGCACTCAAGTCCTCGCGAAACAACCCCTTGCTCAACCGATGCAGTTGCCAGGCACGCTCCATATTCGCAGGCCGATCAAGGCCGGCGAATTCCACCGTGCCGGCCAGGCGCAAGCCGTCGGTCATGGGCGTCATGATGAATTTACGCTCCAGGGAGGTGACCGCAAACGGCAGACGGTGGTGTTCATTGGGCAGCATCAGGTGGTAGCCGCGCTCGGTGTCCAGCGGGACTTTTTTGCCGGTCAGGGCGGCGGTCAGTTTGGCCGAATGGGCGCCGCAGGCGATCAGGACCTGACGCGCGCTCAGCGGTTCCTGGTCAGTGGAGAGTGAGATGCCCTGTGCGTCGACGCGGCCATCCAGCACCTGGCGTTTAAGAAACTGCACGCCGCTGGCTCTGGCTGCCCGCACCAGTTCGCAGACCACGTGGTAAGGATCAAGAAAGTGCCCGGTGCCGGGAAAAAACAGCCCGCCCTGAATGTTGTCGCTCAACTGCGGTACAGCCCCGCGTATGGCATCGCCGGACCAGAACGCCACCGGCACCTGCTGCTGTTGCATGCGCTGCTGCAAGGCATTGAGGGCTTCCCGTGAATCCGCCCGTTCAAACACCAGCAGCGAGCCATCCTCACGCAGCAACTCCGCGCGCCCAATGCTGTGCAGCAAGCGCTGCCAGGCGCCCAGGCTGCCTTCATTGAGCGCGCGGATACCCGCGACCGTGCGTTGATAGTTCGCCGGACGCAGGTTCAGCAGCAAACGCACGAACCAGGGCAGGGCGTGCGGCAGGTATTTCCAGTCCAGGCGCAGTGGGCCCATGGGGTCCAGCAGCATGCCGGGCAAGCGCTTGAGGATCGATAGGTCGGCGATGGGAAACACTTGCTCGGTCGCCAGGTGCCCGGCGTTGCCGTACGACGCGCCCATACCCGGTTCCTGCGGGTCGACCACCAGCACTTGGCGCCCCTGACGAGCCAGTTGCAGGGCACAGGCGACGCCGATGATGCCGGCGCCGACCACGATGATATCCGGATCGGACATGGCCTACGCCTCCCTCTGGCCATCGAGCAAGCGCCGCAGCAGCAAAGGGTTGCCGTGCTGGAGCGCGGCAGGCAACAGTGCATCGGGGAAGTCTTGATAACATACGGGGCGCAAAAACCGTTGGATCGCCGCCGTGCCCACCGACGTGCTGCGCGAATCGGATGTGGCGGGAAAGGGCCCGCCATGAACCATGGCATCGCAGACTTCCACACCCGTCGGCCAGCCGTTGACCAGCAGGCGACCGGCCTTGCGCTCCAGAACCGGCAGCAGGGCTTTGGCGCTTGGCAGATCGTCTTCGTCCAGATGCAGGGTGGCGGTCAGTTGGCCTTCCAGGTGTTCGGACACCTGGCGCACTTCTTCATTGTTAGCGCAGACGACTATCAGCGACGCCGCGCCGAAGACTTCGGCCTGCAGGTGTTGATTGGCCAGGAACGCTTGCGCCTGGGTCACAAACACATGGGCCTGGCCCTGGTTCGGGCCCGTCGCCGGCAAACCCTGTGCGACAACCTTGGCGTGTTCGGTCAATGCGTCCACGCCGGAATCGTAGGCACTGGCGATACCGGGTGTGAGCATGGTCTGCGCCGCGCAACTCGGCAGCAACTCACTGGTGGTGCGGATGAAGCGATCCAGGGCCGGCCCTTGCACCCCGATCACCAACCCTGGGTTGGTGCAGAACTGCCCGGCACCCTGGGTCAATGAAGCCACGAAGCCCTGGGCCAATGCTTCACCCCGGGCGGCCAGTGCCGCCGCAAACAGGTACACCGGGTTGATTGAGCTCATTTCCGCATACACCGGAATTGGCTCGGCCCGTGCCTGCGCCGCCTGTTTCAACGCCACGCCACCGCTGCGCGAGCCGGTAAAGCCAACTGCCTTGATGCGCGGATCGGTGACCAACGCAATCCCCACCTCGCGACCTGAACCGTACAGCAACGAAAACACGCCCTCGGGCAAACCACAGGCCTGAACGGCTTGCGCCACCGCCCGGCCCACCAGTTCACTGGTGCCTGGATGCGCGCCATGGGCCTTGACGACCACCGGGCAACCGGCGGCCAGCGCGGAGGCGGTATCGCCACCCGCCACGGAAAACGCCAGGGGGAAGTTGCTCGCACCAAACACGGCCACCGGGCCCAGCGCGATATGGCGCTGGCGCAGGTCTGGGCGAGGCAGCGGCTGGCGTTGCGGCTGTGCAGGGTCCACCCGCACATCCAGCCATTCCCCGGCGCGTACGGTGCGGGCGAAGGTGCGCAGTTGGCCGCAAGTACGCCCGCGCTCGCCTTGAATGCGCGCGTGGGGCAGGCCGGTTTCGGCGACGGCACGTTCGATCAGCTCATCACCCAGGGCTTCGATTTGCGCGGCGATGGTCTCAAGGAATGTGGCTCGAACCTCCAGCGAGGTTTCGCGGTACCCATCAAACGCGGCCCACGCCAGAGCGCACGCCTTGGCCACTTGTTCGCCGTTGCCGCCCGGATAGGCCGGTTCCATGGGGGTGTCGGTCGCGGGATTGACCGCCCGGATCGCCTCGCGATTGCCGGTAGTGGCGTGCTGACCGATCAGCATTTTGCCCGTCAGAGTCATGGGATCGTCCTGGTAGAAAAGAGGTTGGCCGCTGCGAGAACCGCAGCGGCGCGCAAGGGGTCAGGCGACGTTCTGTTCCGCCGACCAGGTGGCGTACCACTGGCGGAACAGCGCGTACTGGTTTTCGGCGTAACGACGTTGCGCGTCGCTGAGCGCGTCGGTGTCGTTGAAGTGCAGGGCGTAGCCTTTATCACCGTTGAGCACCATCAAGTGCTTGTAATACAGCACCAGGTCGCAGCCTTCATCGAACGACGACAGCACCGCCAGCGCCGCTTCCAGCTCACGGGCCTGGCGACGGGCCTTGGCATCGCCCTTGGCGGCTTTTTTGCTCAGCGCGACCAGTTGCAACACTTCCCGAGGCAAGGCGTTACCAATGCCGGTAATGGCGCCGGTGGCGTTGCAGTTGACGAAACCGTGCACCACCTGGGTGTCGACGCCGACCATCAGGGTCACGTTATCGTCCTGGGATGTGATGTGCTCTGCGGCGTAGCGCAGGTCGGCACCGCCGCCGAATTCCTTGAAACCGATCAGGTTCGGGTGTTCGCGACGCAGTTCGAAGAACAGGTCGGCGCGGGTGGCGAAGCCGTAGTAGGGGCTGTTGTAGATCACCGCTGGCAGGTTTGGCGCGGCCTTGAGGATCGCCGAAAAGTGCGCCTTCTGCGCGTTAGCGGAGGCACCACGGGACAGCACGCGCGGAATCACCATCAGGCCATGGGCGCCGACCTTGGCCGCATGGGCGGCATGGGCCACGGCTTCGCGGCTGTTGACCGCGCCGGTGCCAACGATGGTCGGCACACCGGCTGCCACCAGGCGTGCCACGCCTTCCTGGCGTTCGGCTTCGGTGAGCAACGGCCAGTCGCCCATGGAGCCGCAGTACACCACGGCACTCATGCCGATATCGATCAACTCGCGGCCCTTGGCGACCAGGGCGTCGAAGTCGGGCTTGCGCTCGGCGGTGCACGGGGTCATCAGGGCGGGGATGCAGCCGGTGAAGATGTTGTCGCTCATTGTTCTAACTCCTTGGAACGTTCAGTACAAACAGGGAAGGGTTCAGATGCCCCAGGCAAAAGGGTCACGCTCGTCGATCAGCAAGGTGCTGTCGGCGGTCATGTAGGCGCTGCCAGTGATGAAGGGGCGGATGTGCTCGCCGTCCCATTCGTAGCGGCCTTCGAATTGGCTGCCGGTGATGCTGGCTTGGGTCCAGGTTTCACCCGGCTTGAGTTTTTCATCGGCGGCCAGGCACGCCAGCTTGGCGCTGGTGCCGGTGCCGCAGGGCGAGCGGTCGTAGGCTTTACCGGGGCACATCACGAAGTTGCGGCTGTCGGCGTGGTCGTCGTCGGCGAACAACTCGATATGGTCGATCAGTGCACCGTCTGCACCCTGAATGCCTTGCTCTTCCAAGGCCTTGAGCATCGCCCAGGTGTAGTCGGTAAGCGCATCCACGTTGTCCATCTGCAAGCGTTGGCCATGGTCCGACACCAGGAAAAACCAGTTGCCGCCCCAGGCGATATCGCCGTAGGCCACGCCATGCCCCGGCACTTGCACCGGCACCTGCTGGCGCAGGCGATAGGCAGGCACATTGCGCAGGGTTACGCTGCCGTCTTCGTGCAGCGTGGCCGCCACCGGGCCAACGGGCGTGTCGATCGTGTGCACGCCGGGCTGGATACGGCCCAGGTGGTGCAGCGACGCAACCAGACCGATGGTGCCGTGGCCGCACATGCCGAGGTAACCGGCGTTGTTGAAGAAGATCACGCCACAGATCGCGCCTGGCGTAACGGGCTCGCAATACAGCGCGCCCACCAGTACATCATTGCCACGCGGCTCCAGCAGGCAGGCGCGGCGCCATTGATCATGCTCGGTGCGCAGGCTGTGCAGTTGATCGGCAATCGTCGCGCCGTTCAGCGCCGGGAAACCGCTCATGACCAGGCGCGTCGGTTCGCCGCCGGTGTGGGAGTCGATCACATGCAGTCGCTTCATAAAAGGCTCCTGAATCAGTAAGTCGCGGGTGTCAGCGGCGCGTGAGGTTCGTCGACCGCTTCGCTTTCATCGGCTTCGTGTTCCAGCCGTACCAGGTGAGCCGGCACGCCAGTGGCTGCGCCCCAGTAGTAAATGCCGAGTGCGCAAACGGCGACGACAATCGTGTCGAGCGGGTGGCTGATCACGCCGATGCCGCCAAAACTGCCGAGCTTGGACAGCAGGATCGTCACCGCGTAAAAGCCGATCAGCCAGGCAGACGAGCGCACTTGCTGCTTGAGGTTGATGTGTGCGGTCGGCACCCAGCGTGCGCACAACAGGTACACCACGAACATCAGGATCTGCAGGCCGAGCAGCCAGGACACCGTGCCCCAGCCAGACCAGTACACAATCAGTGCGGCGATGATGAACGACAGCGGGCCCAGCACCGCCATGCCCTTGACCCGGAACGGCCGCGCCATCTGCGGTGCATTGCGACGCAGCGCGGCAACAGTAACCGGGGCCACGGCGTAGCTGAGGATCAGCGCCGCAGACACCACATTGATCAGTGCTTCCCAGGACGGGAACGGCAGGGTCCAGAACACCGACAAGCCAAAGGTCAGCCATAGCGCGGGCCGTGGAATGCCGGACTTCTCATCGATACGCGTGAAAATCTTGAAGAACGTGCCGGTCTGCGCCCAGCCATACACCACACGGGGCGTGGCGTTCATGTAGATATTGCCGCAGCCGCTGGGGGAGATCACGGCGTCGGCCACCACCAGATAGGCCAACCAGCCCACGCCCAGCGCCAGGGCGATATCGCGGTAGGGCAGCGCCAGTTCCTTGCTGATCCCGGCCCAGCCATTGGCAAGCATTTCCGTGGGCACGCCACCGAGGAAGGCGGTTTGCAGCAGCACGTAGATCGCGGTCGACAACAACACCGAAAGGATCAAGGCAATGGGAATCGTGCGTTGCGGGTTCTTCACTTCACTGGCCACCGAGATGATCGGCGTCAGCCCCAGGTAGGCAAAAATCACCCCGCCGGCCGACACCGCCATCTCGATGCCCGACAGCCCAAACGGCGCGAAACCCTGCACCTGGAAGTTCGCCGGTTTGAAGAAGGTGAACAGCACGCCAATCACCAGCAACGGTACGATGAACTTGAACACGCTGACCAGGTTGTTGGCGATGGCGAAGGTTTTCACGCTGCGGTAATTGAGCACGAAGAACAGGCACAGCAGGGCGAATTGCACCAGCCAACCCAGGGTGGTCGGGTCGCTGGAGCCGGCTTTGGTCAGCTCGGGAAACCATGCCGCCGCGTACTGTCGCGAGGCGACCACTTCGATAGCCACCAGGCTGGAAAATGCAATCAGGGTAATGAAACCCATCAGGTAGCCCAACAGCGGGCCATGGGAGTAGACCGGGTAGCGCACCACGCCGCCGGCACGCGGCAATGCGGCGCCCAGTTCGCAGTACACAATGCCCAGCAGCAGTACCGCGAAACCACCGATGAGCCAGGAAATAATGCCCGCCGGGCCTGCGATTGCGGATACGTGGCTGGCTGCGAACAACCAGCCCGAACCAAAGATGGCACCCAACCCGATAAAGGTCAGGTCCATCAGGGAAAGCTGTTTCTTGAACTTGCCTTGAGCTGACATAGCGTCGCCTTCTTGTGAGTTATTGGATAGGCATGCAGTGGCCATAGAGTGAACTCATGAACGGCGGCGCGATTGATGTTTTTTGCTGGCATCGATGACGAAATCAGCACAGTTTTGGTGGCTCGACAGGGCGCAGGGCATCGGGCAATCTGCTAGCCGTCCAGGCAAACAATGGGAGCAACCGTCATGATGCAGAGCGCGTTTGCGACCCTTTGCCAAGGGAGCAACCCCCAAGACATCGAACAGTTATTGGGCAGTGTCGCGCAGCTATTGCCGATGCTGGACGTGATCCCCAATGCGGCGATTTTCATCAAGGACACCCAGGCCCGCTATGTGCTCGCCAACCGCACCCTGGTGCAGCGCTGCGGCCTCAAGCAGCTGCAACCGCTGCTGGGCAAGACCAGTGCCGAAGTCTTTCCTGCGCAACTGGGGCCGGGCTACACCGAGCAGGACCGGCGCGTGCTGGAGCAGGGCTTTGTGCTGGAAGATCAGCTGGAACTGCACCTGTACGGCACCCGCGAACCCGGCTGGTGCTTGACCCACAAGTGGCCGCTGTACAACCATTCGGGCGCGATCATTGGCCTGGCCGGTATCTCGGTCGACCTGCAGACCGCCAGCGAAAGCCACCCGGCGTACCAGCGCCTGGCCGCCGTGGACGCGCACATCCGCGCGCACTTCAACCGTCGTGTGCCCTTGGGTGAATTGACACGGATCGCAGGGATTTCGGTGGCGCAGTTGGAGCGCTACTGCAAGCGCGTGTTCCACCTCACGCCACGGCAGATGATCCAGAAAGTGCGACTGGAGCATGCGCACCAGCTGTTGCACACCGACCTGCCGATCACCGAAGTGGCGTTGCAGTGCGGGTATACCGACCACAGCGCGTTCACCCGCCAGTTCAAGGCGTCGACTGGGTTTACGCCGAGGCAGTATCGGCAGTTGGAGTAGTCGCCCCACATTGCAATGCAACGAATGGCCCCGGTTGTGGCTCCTATGCTTACGAGCAACCTTTGGACGACAACAGGGATCAGGCATATGACGGCGGCTGAAAACAACCATGTGAACTGGCTGGTGGAACAATCGATGCTGCACGCGGCACGCCAGCGGGCCAAGCTCTATTCGGGCCAGGGCCGGTTGTGGCAACAGCCGTATGCGCAGACCCGGCCCCGTGATGCTTCGGCCCTGTCGTCGGTGTGGTTTACCGCGTACCCGGCGTCCATCGTGACCCGCGAGGGTGGCACGGTGCTGGAGGCTTTGGGGGATGAGGCGCTGTGGCAGGCGTTGTCGAAGATCGGCATCCAGGGTATCCACAATGGCCCGCTGAAGAAGTCTGGCGGCCTGAAGGGCACGCAGCACACGCCAACTATCGATGGTAATTTCGACCGCATCAGTTTCGAGATCGACCCGCAGTTGGGCACCGAGGCGCAGTTGCAGGCCTTGACGCGCATGGCGGCGGCACACAATGCGGTGATCATCGACGATGTGATCCCGTCCCACACCGGCAAGGGCGCGGATTTCCGCCTGGCCGAGATGGCCTACGAGGACTATCCCGGCCTGTACCACATGGTAGAAATCCGCGAGGAGGACTGGGCGCTGTTGCCCGACGTCGCTGAAGGCCGTGACGCGCAGAACCTCAGCCCCGCCCAGGTCGATGCGTTGCGTGACAAACACTACATCGTCGGTCAGTTGCAGCGGGTGATCTTCTTCGAACCCGGCGTCAAGGAAACCGACTGGAGCGCGACGGATGTAGTGCTGGGCGTGGACGGCAAGCCGCGTCGCTGGGTGTACCTGCATTACTTCAAGGAAGGCCAGCCGTCGCTGAACTGGCTGGACCCGACTTTTGCCGCACAGCAGATGATCATCGGTGATGCGCTGCACGCCATCGACGTGATGGGCGCGAAGATCCTGCGCCTGGACGCCAATGGTTTTCTCGGTGTGGAGCGCAAGCTGGACGGCACGGCCTGGTCCGAGAGCCATCCACTGTCGATCACCGGCAACCAGTTGCTCGGCGGTGCGATTCGCAAGGCGGGCGGTTTCAGTTTTCAGGAGTTGAACCTCACCGTGGACGACATTGCCTCGATGTCCCATGGCGGTGCCGACCTGTCCTATGACTTCATCACCCGCCCCGCGTACCAGCACGCGCTGCTGATGGGCGATGCCGAGTTCTTGCGCCTGATGCTGCGCGAAATGCACCGTCAGGGCATCGACCCAGGCTCGCTGATCCATGCGTTGCAGAACCACGATGAGCTGACGCTGGAGTTGGTGCATTTCTGGACCCTGCACGCTCATGACACGTTCCTGTATCAGGGGCAAACCTTCCCCGGCAATATCCTGCGTGAGCACATTCGCGAACAGATGTACGAGCGTCTGGCCGGTGAGCACGCGCCGTATAACCTCAAGTTCGTGACCAATGGGGTGTCGTGCACCACCGCGAGCATTATTACGGCGGCGCTTGGCATTCGTGATCTGGAGGCGATCACCGCTGCGGATATCCAGCAGATCCGCCAGATCCATTTACTGTTGGTGATGTACAACGCGATGCAGCCGGGCGTGTTTGCCTTGTCGGGTTGGGACTTGGCGGGCGCGCTGCCGCTGGCGGCTGAAGAGGTCGAGCACTTGATGCAGGATGGCGATACCCGCTGGATTCATCGCGGGGCTTATGACCTGGTGGACCTGAACCCGGATGCGGAGCTTTCGGCGGGCCATATGCCGCGTTCGAAAAGCCTCTATGGCAGCTTGAACAGCCAGTTGCAGGATCCGGAATCCTTCGCCTCGCAACTGCAGAAAATCCTCGCTGTGCGCCGTGCCTACGACATCGCCGCCAGCCGCCAAATTTTAGTGCCGGAGGTTGAAAACTCGGCGTTGCTGGTGATGGTCCATGAATTACCGGCCGGCAAAGGCACGCAAATTACCGCGCTGAACTTCGGTGCCACACCCATCACCGAAACCCTGCATTTGCCGGATATCGCTGCCGGGATGGTGGTGGACATCATCAACGAGAGGGTGGAGGGCGACCTGACGGCGGAGGGTGAATTCACCATCACCCTGGATGCGTACGAAGGGTTGGCACTGCGGGTGGTCAGCAGTTCACCACTGTGACCACCCTCCCAAGATCAATAGAGCTGGGGCACGATCAATTCCGGCGGGGTCGGGTTGCGCGAGTAATCCTCCTGCCGCACGCGCTGCGGCAGTTCGATCACCGGTAGCTCGACTTCCTCATACGGCATCTGCCCAAGCAAGTGGTGGATGCAGTTGAGCCGGGCTTTTTTCTTGTCATCGGCCTGCACTACCCACCACGGCGCTTCGGCAATGTGGGTGCGCTCGAGCATGATTTCCTTGGCTTTGGTATAGGCTTCCCAACGGCGACGTGACTCCAGGTCCATGGGGCTGAGTTTCCACTGCTTGAGCGGGTCGTGAATGCGGCTGAGAAAACGCAGGTGCTGTTCCTGGTCGGAAATCGAAAACCAGTACTTGATCAGCTGGATACCGGAGCGGGCGAGCATGCGCTCGAACTCGGGCACGGTGCGGAAGAATTCTTCGTACTGGTCCGCGTTGCAAAACCCCATGACCTGCTCGACGCCCGCGCGGTTGTACCAGCTGCGGTCGAACAGCACGATTTCGCCGGCGGCTGGCAGGTGCGAAACGTAGCGCTGGAAGTACCACTGGGTCTGCTCGCGGTCATTCGGCGCGGGCAGGGCGGCGACTCGGCAGACCCTGGGGTTCAGGCGTTGAGTGATGCGCTTGATCACGCCTCCTTTACCGGCGGCATCGCGCCCTTCGAACAGGATCACCACTTTGTGACCGGTCTTGACCACCCAGCTCTGCAATTTCACCAGTTCGCCTTGCAGGCGGAACAGTTCGCTGAAATAAATCCTGCGCGCGGTTTTCTCGGCGCTTTCACCGACGTGCTCGTCAAACAGTGCGTTGAGGTCGTGCCCGTCTTCGGATAACTCCAGTTCCAGCTCTTCGTCACTGTGATCCAGCAATTCACGATGGATGCGCTGCATCAAGGCATCTTCTATTGAGGACATGGGCGGAACTCGCGTGGTGGGGATGGCAAAGTCTTAGTCGCATTTTGTTACTAACCAATGACATCAAATGCCGTGATTGCGGTGGGAGAGGGGGACAACCAGGCGTTTTGCCACTCCACGTTCATAAAACCGTAACAAGAATGTTGCAGAGTTCCCGGGCCCGAAATCACAAGGATTTTCCTTAATGAAACGTCTGATGAAGTCTGCTGCACTCGCCGTTGCGGTTTCTCTCAGTGCCACCTCGGTGTTTGCTGCCGAGAGCATCCGCCTCACCGGTTCCGGTGCGAGTTTCCCAGCCCCGATCTACCTCACCTGGTTCAAGGATTTCAGCAAGAAAACCGAGGGTGTCACCGTTGATTACCAATCCAAAGGTAGCGGTGCGGGCGTACAGGACTTCCTGAACAAAACCGTCGACTTCGCCGCCAGCGACTCGGCCATGAAAGACGAAGACATCGCCAAGGTTGCCGAAGGCGCGCAACTGCTGCCGATGACTGCCGGTGAAATCGTGTTGGCGTTCAATCTGCCGGGCAATCCTAAAGAGCTCAAATTGCCACGCGATGTGTACTCCAACATCTTCCTGGGCAAGATCACCAAGTGGAACGATCCGAAGATCGCTGCCGCCAACCCAGGCCTGAAACTGCCAGACATGCCGATCACCGTAGTCGTACGTGCAGACTCCAGCGGCACCACCGCTGTGTTCACCAAGCACTTGGCAGCGATCAACCCTGAGTTCCAGAAAGACCTGGGCGAAGGCAACACCGTCAACTGGCCCGCCAGCGACAAGTTCATCAAATCGCCGAAGAACGATGGTGTGACCGCCACTGTGCGCCAGACCCCAGGCGCGATCGGCTACATCGAATACGGCTTCGCCAAACTGGCCAAGGTTGACTTTGCCCAGCTGCAGAACAAGGCCGGCAAATACGTGGTACCGAACGCCGAGAGCGGCGCCGAAGCCCTGGCTGCGGTGAAAATGCCGGAAAGCCTGGTGGCCTGGCTGCCGGACCCGGATGGCGCCAAGTCCTACCCGATCACTTCCTACACCTGGATGATCTTCCGCAAGGACAACGGCAACCCAGCCAAAGCCAAAGCCATGCGTGAAATGGTCGAGTACAGCCTGACCGAAGGTCAGAAAATCGCCGACTCGATGGGCTACATCCCACTGCCTCCATCGGTTGTCGATCAAGTTCGCAAAGCTTCCGCCAACATCCAGTAAGGCCGCCAGGCCGCTCCCGGTATGGGCTGTCAGCCATGCCGGGAGCGTTCCCCCCTTGTTCCGGAATTAGCCAATGAACACACCTTTTGTCGTACCGGTTAACCCGGATTCTGCGTGCCAGCCACCCTCTACGAAGGATTTCCTGGTTGACCGCACCTTCCGTGCACTTGCACGCATAGGCGTAGTGCTGGTGCTGGCGCTGGTTTTCGCGCTGGTCTTCGAAGTAGGACGCAAGGCACTTCCCGGCATGGAAAAGCACGGTTTTGATGTGCTGTTCGGCAGTGTCTGGGACGTTAACCAAGGCAAGTACGGCATTCTGCCAGCTATTTGGGGCACGCTTTACAGCGCCCTCATCGCGTTGTTGATCGCAGGTTTTTTCGGCGTCAGCATGGCGATTTTTCTCACCCAGGATTTCCTGCCGGCAAAACTCGCGGCGGTGTTTCGCACCATCGTTGAACTGCTCGCAGCCATCCCCAGCGTGGTCTACGGCCTCTGGGGCATATATGTGGTGATCCCGGCCATCCGCCCGCTGACTGCGTGGCTGAACACTGAACTGGGCTGGATCCCGTTTTTCGGCACATCCCTGAGCGGACCGGGCCTGCTGCCGGCGGCGCTGGTGCTAGCCATCATGATTCTGCCGACCATTGCCGCTGTTTCCCAGGATGCTCTCACCGGTGTGCCGATGAAAACCAAGCAGGCCGCCTACGGCATGGGCACCACCCACTGGGAAGCGATTCTCAAAGTGATGGTGCCATCCGCCGCGACTGGCATCTTCGGTTCCCTCGTGCTAGGCCTCGGTCGCGCCCTGGGTGAAACCATGGCCCTGGCCATGCTGGTGGGCAACGCGAACAACATCTCGCTTTCGCTGTTTGCACCGGCCAACACCCTGGCGGCCTTGTTGGCGCTGAACTTCCCCGAAGCCGGCCCGAACGAGATCGAAGTGTTGATGTACGCCGCACTGGTCCTGATGTTTATCACGCTGCTGGTGAACATCATCGGTTCGATGATCATGGTCTACGCCCAGCGGGGTACCAAATAATGACTGATCTCTCTACGCCTATCACCGCCATGCCGAGCCTGCAGCGCCGGTTCGAAGGCCGCGCATTGCGCAGCCTGGTGCTGACCACGCTGGTGTGGCTCGGTGCGCTGCTGGCCAGTGTGCCGTTGATTTCCGTGCTCTACATGCTGATCACCCGTGGCGGCGCACGCCTGAGCCTGGAAGTGTTCACTGAACTGCCACCCACCGGCTTCGAGACCGGCGGTGGCTTCGGCAACGCCATGGCCGGTACGTTCGTGATGGTCGGTATTGCTGCCGCCATCGCCGTGCCGGTTGGCATCCTGGCTGCTATCTTCCTTGCGGAGCTGGGCCCGGACAGCAAACTGGCGAACGCCTCGCGCTTTGCCGCCAAGATGCTCACCGGCTTGCCATCGATCCTGGCGGGTGTGTTCGCCTACGCCTTGGTGGTGATGACCACCGGAACCTACTCGGCCCCGGCCGGTGGTGTGGCGCTGGCGGTACTGATGCTGCCAATCGTGGTGCTGACGGCTGAAGAGTCGATGAAGATGGTGCCCAAGATCATGAAGGACGCGGCGTACGGCATGGGCTGCACCCGCTCTCAGGTGATCTGGAAAATCGTCTTGCCCACCGGCATGCCCGCGATCCTGACCGGTGTGATGCTCGCTGTAGCACGTGCCGCCGGCGAAACCGCACCTCTGTTGTTTACCGCGCTGTTCAGTAACTACTGGATCTACCACGACGGCAGCCTGGCGGTCATGAATCCGACGGCGTCGCTTGCCGTGTTGATTTACAACTTCTCCGGCATGCCTTTCGACAACCAGCTCGAGCTCGCATGGGCGGCCTCGTTGGTGCTGGTAATGATCGTGCTGGTCGTGAATATCGTGAGCCGTATTTTCGGCAAGCCCAAGTACTAAGAACGGGAGCACCTGAATTTTGAACGTCTCAACTGCGCAAAAAGCCGCTCCGTTTGTCACCCAGGCACCTGTGGTCATGGACTGCAAGCTGGACAAGATTTTCTACGGCAACTTCATGGCGGTGCGTGATAGCCATGTGCCAATCGAGAAAAACAAGATCACCGGCTTCATCGGGCCGTCCGGCTGTGGCAAGTCGACTGTGCTGCGTAGCCTCAACCGCATGAACGACCTGGTGAAAGGCTTCCGTTTCGAAGGCCACGTGCATTTCCTCGGCCAGGACGTGTACGGCAAGGGCGTTGATCCGGTGGTCGTACGCCGTTACATCGGCATGGTGTTCCAGCAGCCGAACCCGTTTTCGATGAGCATTTTTGACAACGTGGCCTTTGGCCTGCGCCTGAATCGCTACAAGGGCGACCTGGGCGACCGCGTCAAGCACGCGCTGCAAGGCGCGGCGTTGTGGGATGAGGTCAAGGACAAGCTCAAGGTCAGCGGCCTCTCGCTGTCCGGCGGCCAGCAGCAACGCCTGTGCATCGCCCGCGCCATCGCGACCGAGCCGGAAGTGCTGCTGTTGGACGAACCTTGCTCGGCGCTCGACCCTATCGCCACGCGCCGTGTCGAAGAGCTGATGGTCGAGTTGAAAAAGGACTACACCATCGCGCTGGTCACCCACAACATGCAGCAGGCGATCCGTGTGGCCGACACCACCGCGTTTTTCTCGGTGGACATCTCCCAGGGCACCCGTACCGGTTATCTAGTGGAAATGGGCCCGACCGCGCAGATTTTTGAAAACCCGCGTGAGCAAATGACCGGGGACTACATCAGCGGCAAGTTCAGCTGACCCATGCACCGTCTTTCAGGAATGCCAATGCCTGCAACACATCGTCTTGATCTGGCGGCGATCGAACGCGCACTGCGTGAGGTCCAGGCCCGTTTTGCCCAGCTCAGCCGGGACTTCACCGAGCCACGCGACCCGCTGACAGACGAAGTGCTGCAGAATGTGCTTGAAGGTTATGCCCTGATTGACGACTATGTTGCGCGCGGTGTCGACCTGTTCGACCTCCAGCAACTGAACCTGATGCTGGAGATCAATGCCACGGTGCTCTGTGGCAAAGACCCGGTACGCCGGCAGGAATACGCGCAACACCTGGCAGCGACCGAAGTGCACTTTTTCAACAATGTCGAAGGTGGCATCAAGGATCTGTACAACTGGTATTGCAAGCACCATAACGAATCCGTATGGAAGCGAGCAGCCGGGGTCTACGTGCGGGTCCTGAGCAAGCCGCAGTTATTCATTGAAGGCAATCACCGCAGTGGGTCGCTGATCGTCAGTTACCTGCTGATGCGCGAGGGGTTGCCACCGTTTGTGCTGACCCTGGACAACGCCGAGGGTTATTTCAACCCGTCCTCGGTGATACGCAACTCCGCCAAGCATGGCGTCATGGCCTTGTACGAATTGCCCAAGATCAAGAAAAAATACGCAGCGTTCCTGGAAGATAACGCCCCAGACCCAACCGAGTTTTTCCTGAGCGACACACCAGCGCCCGCCCACCTAGGGGGCCATTGATGGGAAGGTACCCAGTGCTCGACACGATCAAGCGTGTGTTCAAGCGTCAGCGAATCCGTATTTCGTTCGACATCGACGACACACTGGCCTGCCAGCTCCACCACAGTGCGACCGAACACAGCCGCTTGCCGGCGTGTGTGCACCGTTGGTTGGGTGAGCCCCTGCGCAGCGGAACGCGCTCTTTGACCCGTGAGCTGCGTCGCCAGGGCTGCAGTGTCTGGGTCTACACCTCGTCCGGCCGCACGCCGTCCTACATCCGCCGTTGGTTGTTGCTGTACGGCATCCATGTCGACGGCGTGGTCAACAGCGTGCGACATAACCAGGCCCTGACCGAACGCGGGCTGACGAGCACGCCGTCAAAATTCCCACCGGCCTTCGATATCGATTTGCATGTTGATGATTCTGAGGGCGTTCAGCTTGAAGGCTTCGACCACGGGTTTCGCGTGGTGGTCGTGGACCCGCAAGATGAGCAGTGGGCGCAGCGTGTGTTGGAGGCTGTTGCACAGGTCCAGGCGCAGCTGGCTCGCCAACAGCCCCAGAGGCACAAAGTCCCTGTACGGGCTTATCCAGGGCTGACGTTGAACGGATAAAACAAATGGGGCGACTGATTGATCAGTCGCCCCTCGTGTTTACTGGTTGTTCAACGCCCCAAGAAACTCAGTATGGCGCAACACCTTCGAAAACATCGACAGCGTGAAGTTTTCGGCCGCCTTTTGCTGTTCGTCGGTGAACGTCGCTGTGCAGTCGGCCAGCGTCACCACGTTGTAACCCTTCTCATAACCTGATCGAACTGTGCCTTCGACGCAGCAGTTGGTCAGGAATCCCGCCACCACCAGGTTCTGGATGCCATTGTTGCGCAGCACCAAGTCCAAACCCGTGGTTGCGAAGCCATCCAACCCGCGCTTGCCTTCCACAAGTATATCCCCGGGCTCATGGCTGATCGCCTCGGTCATCTCGGCGCCCCAACTGCCGGAAAGGAAAGCTGCGCCATCGGCAACGCCCTTCAAGATTCCATAGTCACGCTTCGTCAGTTCCGGGTAGCCCTCAGCGAACTGGATCGGCAGGTGAATGATCTTCACGCCCAGCGCGCGCGCCTGTTGCACGGTCGTCGCGGTGTTCGCCAACATGTCGGACTGGTGCATCACGTCTTTGACGGCGTCATGAAACACGCCACCTGCGGTGGTGAAGTCGTTTTGGAACTCGATCAGGACAAGTGCGGTGGCGTTTGGATTCATGATGAAGCTCCGAGAGGTATCACTGAATTGGACCCTTCAGAGTATATTCACTGAATCAACCCCCACAAGGACAGTGCAATGACCCGCTATTTCAAGCCTCCAGAGAGTGACCAGGTCGAAGAAGTCGATGCGTTCCAGGTGTTGGCAGTATTGTTTCTCGGCCCTCTCTACCTTCTCTTTGCAGGCCTTTGGCTTCATTTGCTGATCTGGGTTGTCGCAATAGGGCTGGGTTTTCTCGCAGGCCCGCCCTGGGCGGCGATTCCCATTGCCGTGCTGCCCATCCTCTACTGTTTCCTGATCCGTAAAATCGTCGCCACTGAGTATGTGAAGAAAGGCTGGGTCGAAGTGCCTGACCCGGCGCTTGCGCTCAAGAAACCAGCGCCAGCGACGGAGTCTGTCGTCGAGTAGTTACGGGGACGCACGCTTCACCTGCTTCCTGGAGCGTGATGTCCATTGCGTTGGCAGGGCGCCACGATAGCGGGTCAGGTGGCACACGTAGTTGGATGACATAGCGGTTTTACTTCAGATGCTTACCTAGCTCACTGATCTACCAAGCTTTTTTACCGACTTGCTGAAGCAAGAAAGCTGCCCCGCGACCTTGCGTCAAAGCGACTGGATCTATATATTCCCAACCCTGCAACACGCGCTGCCGCCCGAATGGCGAAACTGGTAGACGCATGGGACTTAAAATCCCCCGCTCGTAAGGGCGTCCCGGTTCGATTCCGGGTTCGGGCACCATCATTTGGTTTCACGACCTCCCAGGACGTCGCTGAAGCCCGCAAAGAACCTGCCTTGCGCAGGTTTTTTTGTGCCCAGGTTTTTAGCCGGATGTACTCCTGCCCCTCGCTGAGCCCACCAAAACGCTGACGAGTCTTTTTGAACAGATACTTAGCTGTGATTTCAAGATTCGGTCAAAGCGCGTACGAAGTAACACTCAAGAAATCAGGACGTTTCTGACGCTGACAGTGCTTCCACAGGGCCGCTGTCGCGGTATTAACTTGGGCACCTTTATTGAGGGTCTGCTCATGTCTGAAGATTTGCTTAAATTGTTCTCTACCGAGGTCATGCAAAACGGGCCGGAGTCGACGCTGCCTTGTAACTTGAGCGACCAGTGGCTTGAGGTTTTATCCGCGCAGTTGGAGGATTTTTTCGAGAATGATTTGGATGAGTGCCTTTCACTCCCCATGATGGCGGTACTTCATATCCTGTTCGCGAAAAATAAAGGGGAGGCGATCTCGGAAACTCACGACAGGCTTTTTGATCATCTTTGCAACTATCGGATAGAGCTGGGGTTGGAAGAGATCAGACGGAAAACGGATGTGAGTGTAGAGCCCGCCAGTTTAGAGGCCATCCTCACGAATCGCACAGTGACCTTTGAGAGATAGGTCGATTGATTACTTCGAAGTACAAATGATGTGCCCGGCCCTGCATTTATTCACCCAACACAACCTCCTAGAGTTCATCCCATTCGCCGCCCCGTCATTTCGGCAGGGTGTGAACTGGAGAACGTCTGATGCCCTGTGTAAATAGAAGTGAATCGCGCAATAACCTGGTGGAGTCCACATCGTGACGCGTCCTGTCAGTATCGACTTCGTGTCGGATGTCATGTGCCCTTGTGTGCACTCGGCGCTGTAGCGCTGCAACAGGCTATCGAGAATCTTGCGGGCGAAGTTGCGGTGGAACTGACGTTCAAACCCTTTGAGCTGAACCCGGATATGCCGCCCGAGGGAGAAAACGCCGTTGAACACATGATGCGTAAATATGGCCGCACGAGAGCCGAAGTTGCCGCGCGCAATGACGTAGTGATCGCCCGTGGCAACGCCTTGGGCTTCACGTTCGACTTGGCGAAGCGTACTCATTTCTACAATTCTTTCGACGCCCATCGGCTGTTGCTCTGGGCGTTAGTTGACGGTCGCCAAGTGGCGCTGAAGCACCTTCTGTTCAAGGCGCATTTCAGTGATGGGGAGAACATCAGCAGCCGCGACACCTTGGTGCGTCTTGCCGGTGAAGCGGGGCTCTCGACCGTACGCGCCCAAGGGGTGCTGGACAGCGGGGAGTTCGCTGTTGAAGTCCGTGAGCTTGAAGACTTTTATTTCAGGCGCGGCGTCAGTTCTGTTCCGGCCATGGTACTGAATGGGCGTCACCTGGTGGCTGGCTCACAATCCGTCGAGGAATACGAACAAGCCATCAGGCAAATAGCAGGTGACGCCGTGATTACACGAACGGCTGACCACTGAACCCGCGTGGCAAACGCTGCAAACCTGGCAGGTCGGTAAGGCGCTGCGTCCACGCGCTGCGCCAGTCAACGTGGGTCTGAGTCTTGGCTTTGCGATTGGCACGGCGAGCGGCGTTGCGCTGGGTCCGACGCGCTTCTTTATAGGCATCGGTATTGCGGCAGGTACGGCATTTGACCCGGTTCAGCTCGGTGCTGGAAGGGAGGTTGGTGCCGTGGTGGCCACAGGCCAAGTGACCTGCAACCTTGAAGTGAATGACCATGTAAGCGTCTCCTTCTTGGGGGTACGCACATCGGTAGACCCACGATGCGCGCGGGGAGGGCGGGGTTTTGAAAAACCTCGACACCTAGGGTTACGACCCCAACAACCAGACAGCGTTCGGTTTTGGCTATAGACCTGTTCAAGCCTGGCACCTGAGGCTAACCTGCCACGCTACCCATCAAGAATAAGGAAGCAATGATGAGCGTCGATTCCCTGCCAATCGAGGGCAGTTGCCGTTGTGAGTGTGTGCGCTTCAGCGTGAGTGCCGCCCCGGTGATCACCATGGCCTGCCATTGCACCGGCTGCCAGAAGATGTCTTCCAGCGCGTTCTCACTGAGCGCGCTGATTCCCGCCAGCGGCTTCACGGTGACCCAGGGTTGCCCGGTGATCGGCGGTATGCAGGGCGTGGATCGCCATTATTTCTGTCCCCATTGCATGAGCTGGCTGTTCACGCGACCCCATGGCATCGATGAGTTCGTCAACGTGCGCGCCGCCTTACTGGATAACGCCAGCGGTTACGTGCCGTTCATGGAGACCTGGACCCGCGAGAAGCTGCCGTGGGCCTCCACCCCAGCGGTGGAAAGCTTTGCTCAGTTGCCCGAGCCTCAGGAATTTCCGCGCTTGATGCAGGCCTACGCCGAGTTCAGTCGATCAACGCCAGCAAATCAGTAGTGCCCACATCCAACCCCGCCTGGGTCAGCAAGGTTGTGGCCTGGCCCCGGTGGTGGGTCTGGTGATTGAAGAAGTGCACCAACAGGCTGAAGAAGTTTTTATCGGCGCTCACGCCGCGCATGTTGCTGTAATGCAGGCGATGGTCCAGGTCGATCTCCTGCACGGTGTGGCTCCAATCGACAATGAGTTGATCCAGCCAGCTGCGATGGGCTGCCAGCTCGCGTATATCCGCGAAGGCCAATTGTTTGAGATCGGCGGGGGCAGAAACTGCATTCAGCGGAGCCAAGACTGCGTAGCCTGCTGGATGCTGCGCAAAACGCTTGAGCCAGACGGTATCGCCCAGCGCCAAGTGGTTCAGCGTACCGAGGATCGAGCCGAAAAACGCCTGTCGATCCCTCGCCAACTCCGCGTCCGTCAGTGTCAGGGCCGCGTCATAGAGCTTGCGGTTCATCCACTGGTTGTAATTTGCCATCAGTGCGATGTGCTCAGTCCGGTTCACTTGGGTTTTCTCTGGAAGTCGCGATAGCGTCATGATAGGCCGTGACCGCCCGGCGGTCATGGTGTTCCGGCAAGGCCGGGCTATGGTTGATAGACGCCAACGCTGCGCCCTCGGAGGGTGACACCATGAACACCAGTGATTTACTTGAACAACTCTTGCGCGCCGGGCAAGGCGGCAGTGCGTCATCCGGCGGACTGGGTGGGCTCCTCGGTGGGTTATTGAAAGGCACCAGCACCGGTAATGCTTCGGCCGGTGGCGGCCTGGGTGGGTTGTTGGGAGGCTTGGGCGGTATGTTAGGCGGTGCGTCTGCGACACGTCCGACGCAAGGGCGTTCCGGTGGGATGAACTACGCCGCACTGGCGTCGTTGGGGATGGCGGCATTTCAGGCGTATCAAAGCTGGCAACGCCAGCAAGCCAGCGCGCCGCAGCAAGCGATCCAAACGGTTGACCAACTCGAAGGTGCACAGGCTGAAGCGCATAGCCATGGGGTGTTACGTGCGCTGATTGCAGCGGCCAAGGCCGATGGCAAGATCGATGAGCAGGAGCAGCAGATGATCTCCGCCGAGATAGGTCGCCATACCGATGACATCCAATTGCAGCAATGGCTGGACGCCGAAGTCGCCAAGCCGTTGGATGCAGCGGACTTTGCTGAATACGCTCATGACCCGGCGTTGGCGTCAGAGATCTACCTGGCCAGTGTGATGTTGGTGGACGATCAGCAGGACGCCGAGCGCAACTACCTGGATGACCTGGCGGGGCAGTTGCAAATCGACGCGCAATTGCAACTGCACCTGGAACAACAAGCCAAGGCCTAGAACCGTAATGTGGCCCCGGTGGTGAGCCATTGCGCGCGCTCACCGATCAGGCTGCGCCCGACCACCAGGTCCACGTCGACAAATTCGCCGACGTGAAACCTGGGCCCGGCCTGCCATGCCTGGTCGCCGCCGTCCTGGCCGTAACGCTCGGCGATCAGCGTCAATGAATGCGCCACCTGGTACTCAAGGCCAGTGCCCCAGGTCAGGCGGTGTTTTTGGTCGCCGTCGTTGTAGGCGTGGGACCAACCGGCATTCAGGTTCAACCGCAGTGGCTCCAGTGGCTGCCATGTCAACGGGATATTGAAGTCGGCGCCATCAAAGCCATGTCGGCGGTCGTGTGCAAAATGCGCACCGGCTGACACGGCCATTTCCAGCCCCAGATCTTCCCGCGACCATACGTGCGCCTTGAGCTGTGGGTTCACTTGGGTTTCGCCCTTGTCTGCGCTGGTAGCGCGGGACAGGGCTGCGCCCCATTGCACCGAAGGCAGCGCGGCGAAGGTGCAGGCAGGCGACAGCGTTTCAGTGTGAGTGCTGCCATCGTGGCGGTTGGCGGTGTGCCAGGCGTCGACATTGCATTCGCCCGGCGCATTAATCGCGCCGTCATCGACCACGTAAGAACCACCGGCCGCATTGGCCTTGGACAGCAAGGCAATCGCCAACAGAATGCCCAGGGTAAGTCCGATAAAGATCAGGTTGCGCTGCAACGCGCGACGCTTGGCCGGTGGTAGCAGCAACAGAGTATGACGCGCACCTCGGTAGTGACGCGCACGGTATTTGGCGAACCCGTCCTGGCGGGGTTGCGTGTGTTTTTTTGTGCATGATGCACCTCGCATGAATTCAGCTTTCTACGGTCAGCACCGAAATGCCGCTGGCTTTGGCCTGGCAGACCAGCTCGCAAGTGTCGTCACCACCGGGTAGGGCGATGACCACGTCCGGGCGGCTGTCGGTCAGCATGAAATGGTTGCGCTGGCGTTCCGCCTGCTTGCCGTGGCGTTGCCAGTTGGGCGGGTAGCGCACCACGTCGATGCTCAGTTCCCGTGCCCAGTCCTCGACGTCGCTGCCGAGGAATTGGTTGCCGCCGTGGATCAATACCTGCACCGGGCGCAGGCGGTGGTAAGCGTCCAGCACTTGGCGGGACATTTTGGTGTCGGCGTAATGACGACCTGCACAGATCAAGACGCGCATAAGGTGATTCCTTGTGTTGCACGGTGGCGGCCGGGCGACCGCCACCGTTTAAACGGCGGGGGGGATCAGTACCACTGCTTGAAGCGGCGGATGTAGATCGTCTTCATCAGTTGGGCCACGCAGCAGTAGCTGAGCAGGGTGCCCACCAGCCATGGGAAGTACGCCAGCGGCAGCGGTTGCAGGCCTACCAGGGTGCCCAGTGGCGAGAACGGCACGTAGATCCCCAGCACGATCACCACACAAGTCATCATCAATACCGGCCAGGCGGCGGTGCTCTGGAAGAACGGGATCTTGCGGGTCCGCAGCATGTGCACGACCAGGGTTTGCGAGAGCAGCCCCTCGATGAACCAGCCGGACTGGAACAGGGTCTGCATTTCCACACTGTTGGCGGCGAACACGAACCACATCAGCGCAAAGGTGGTGATGTCGAAGATCGACGAGGTCGGCCCGATCCAGATCATGAACCGGCCGATGTTCTTCGCATCCCACTTCCGCGGCTTGGCCAGGTACTCCTTGTCCATCTTGTCCCACGGCAAGGCGAGCTGGGAGATGTCGTACATCAGGTTCTGCAACAGCAGGTGGATCGACAGCATCGGCAGGAACGGAATGAACGCACTGGCCACCAGCACCGAGAACACGTTGCCGAAGTTGGAGCTGGCCGTCATGTTCAGGTACTTCATGATATTGCCGAAGGTTTCGCGGCCCTTGAGCACGCCTTCTTCCAGCACCATCAGGCTCTTTTCCAGCAGGATGATGTCGGCCGATTCCTTGGCGATATCGGTGGCCGTATCGACCGAGATACCCACGTCGGCGTCGCGCAGTGCCGGTGCATCGTTGATCCCATCACCGAGGAAACCCACGGTGTGGCCGTTGGCTTGCAGCGCCTTGAGCACGCGGGACTTCTGCAGCGGTGTCAGCTTGGCGAACACGGTGCGTTCTTCCACGCGGCGCAGCAGCGTGGCGTCGTCCATGGCTTCAATTTCAGCTCCCAGCAGCGGCTGGCCTGGATCGAGACCGACCTGGCGGCAGATCTTGCTGGTGACCACGGCGTTGTCGCCGGTCAACACCTTGATTGCCACGCCGATCTGTTGCAGGGCCGCAATCGCAGGGCCGGCAGTTTCCTTCGGTGGGTCAAGGAAAGTCAGGAAGCCCTGGATCACCAGGTTGCGCTCGTCGGCAGTGGTGTACTGTTGGCGTGCCATCGATTTAGGAATGTGGCGGGTGGCGACCACCAGCACACGGAAGCCGTCTTCGTTGTAGTCGTTGGCGATCGCCAGCAGTTCTTCACGGCGACGCTCGTCCAGCGGCACGGCGGCGCCCGCTTCCATGACATGCGTGGAAATGCTCAGCATCTCTTCCACAGCGCCTTTGCACACCAGCAGTTGGTCGTCGGCAGCATCCTTGACCACGATGGACAGGCGACGGCGCACGAAGTCGAACGGCAACTCATCGACCTTGCTGTAGGCGAACGGCACCTTGAACTTCGGGTTCTGCTCCGAGAATTCCACCACCGCCTGGTCCATCAGGTTCTTCATGCCGCTCTGGTGATGGCTGTTGAGCCAGGCCAGGGACAGCACGGCATCATCACGCTGGCCAAAGGCGTTGACGTGGTGTTCGAGGATGATCTTGTCCTGGGTCAGGGTGCCGGTCTTGTCGGTGCACAGCACGTCCATCGAGCCGAAGTTCTGGATCGCGTTGAGGCGCTTGACCACCACTTTGCGCTTGGCCATGGCGGTGGCGCCCTTGGCCAGGTTGGCGCTGACGATCATCGGCAGCATTTCCGGGGTGAGGCCGACGGCCACCGCCAGGGCAAACAGGAACGCATCGCCCCAGTCGCCCTTGGAGAAGCCGTTGAGCAGGAACACGATCGGCACCATCACCAGCATGAAGCGGATCAGCAACCAACTGACGCTGTTCACCCCGCGATCGAACGCGGTTTGCACTCGGGAACCGACAATCGCTTTGGCCAGGGAGCCAAAGTAAGTGCGCGGCCCGGTGGCGACCACCACGGCTTTGGCGCGACCACTGACCACGTTGGTGCCCATGAAGCAGATGTTCGGCAGGTCCAGCAGGTTGCCCTGGTCGGCCACTGCCGGTCCGGCGGATTTCTGCGTGACGTTACCCAAGGTGTCGTACTTTTCCACCGGCAAGGCTTCGCCGGTCAGTACGGCCTGGCTGATGAACAGGTCGCGGGATTCGATCAGGCGGATGTCCGCCGGGATCATGTCGCCGGCCGACAGCTGCACGATATCGCCGGCCACCAGCTCGCGCATCGGCACTTCGCGCAGGGTCGGTTGCGAACCTACCTGCTCACGGCGCAACACGGTGGCCGTAGTGCGTACCATGGCTTTCAGCGCTTCGGCGGATTTGGCCGAGCGGTGTTCCTGCCAGAAGCGCAGCAGGCTGCTGAGTAGCACCATGGTCATGATGATGATGACTTTGGTTGGGTCAGCGTCTTCGCCTTCCTGCATCGGCAGCCAGCAGTCCGTGAAGAAACTGATACCGGCCAGGGTCAGCAGCACATAGATAAAGGGGTTATTCAGTGCCTGCAGGAACTGGACGATGGCGTGAGGCGGCTTATCGTGGGCAACTTCGTTGTAGCCTTCACGTTGCAGGCGAGCGGAGGCGTCCAGTTCGGTCAAGCCGTCCTGGGTGGCACGTACGTTCGCCAGGGTGGCCGACAGGCCGTTGTGGGCTTCGCGGGCGGCACGCATCGACAGTTTGGTGTCGGCGTCGGTGCCATTCTTTTTGTGCAGAGGCGGGTTTTTTACGGCGCTCATTGTCTGTACTCCTGTCGCCAATTTTCGACAAAACATACCCGGTACTTACCTGAATACAGGCGAGCGAAAGCATGCCGAGTCGCTAACTTCGCGATCGGTTTAAATAAGGTGTTCACATAACTTCTACAGTGCCCGCTAACAGCGCGTTAGTTAACTAGCGCGCAGCGGGCTACTACTGGACGTGTTCATAAAGAACTCCAGAACATGGATCAGGAAGTTGCTGTTTCCAGCCGGGTCAGGCGGCGCGAGCGCTCACATAAAGACCGAGCATCAAGCTGGCCTGTGCCAGGCTGGAAACCTTGGGTCTCTGTGGGTCTTGAGGGTCGGCGTGATCCCAGTGCTGCACCAGTTGGCCGCTTTCCGGGCAGATACGCCAATGCGCCAGCGGGTAGGCCGGGCGCACTTGAGGGGAGGGTGCAGCAAAAGCAGAGCGGGTAGGCGAAAAACCTACGGGCTCACGGCACAGCTTGGCGCGCAGGGCGGCCGCTAGTGTGCGTACATCAGGCAAAACAAGGGCTTGGAAGGTCATAACACACCTCGGGACCGGACGAGCGACCGGCGAGGCAGTTACGGTGGAGCATCGAGCTCTAGCGCAGCTTACCGGACCGGGGTGGCGAGTCCTGTCATATTCTGGGTTTGGCGCCCGATGCCCGCGTAAGCGGTGTTCGGACAGCGACTAGATACTGTGTCCATTGGCTTCTTTTGTGAGGTTTAAAAAAGGCCCCAGTTGCGGGCACGGGCAATCTACTCACGACGCCGCAGGATGTCAACGCTTAATGTATTAATTCATTACAAGTTCAGAGTTTGTTCAGACAGAAGGCCTGTTTCATTTCGTTAGGTACTTACACTTAGTCAGGGTTTCGAGTGTGAGGGTATTTATTCTCCGCTAAGGAGATGAGCCGGCTTGCCCGTATCCCCCCTGGGAGGATACGATCAGCGCATCGCCGAAGGAGCCTCTCAATGAGCGAACATGCCCACCAAACCCACGAAGCCATCGTTAAACGCCTCAAGCGTGCCGAAGGTCATTTGCGCAGCATCACCAGCATGATCGAGGCGCAGCGCCCGTGTGTGGATATCGCCCAGCAATTGCACGCGGTGGAGAAAGCCATCTGCCAGGCCAAGCGCACGCTGATCCAGGACCATATCGACCATTGCCTGGAAGGCAGCGTGACGCTGGATGGCCAGGCCTCGTTGGCCGAGCTCAAGCAACTGACCAAGTACCTGTAGGCCGCGAGGGGAGATTCCCATGTTCGATGTGCTGAGCAATAAGACGTACCGGCGCCTGTTCTTCGCTCAGATTATTGCGCTGATCGGCACTGGCTTGACGACGGTGGCCCTGGGGCTGCTGGCATTCGACCTGGCGGGTGATCAAGCCGGTACCGTGCTCGGCACGGCGTTGGCGATCAAGATGGCGGCCTATATCGGCGTTGCGCCGGTGGCGGCAGCCTTTGCCGAGCGTTTGCCGCGCCGGGCGATGCTGGTTAGCCTGGACCTGATCCGCGCCCTGGTCGCCTTGGCGTTGCCGTTTGTCACGGAGATCTGGCAGGTCTATTTGCTGATTTTTGTGCTGCAGTCTGCCTCGGCGGCATTTACGCCGACCTTTCAAGCGATCATTCCCGAGATCCTCCCCGATGAAGCGCAGTACACCAAGGCCCTGTCCCTCGCGCGCCTGGCGTACGACATGGAAAGCGTGATCAGCCCGATACTCGCGGCGATGTTGCTGAGCATCATCAGTTTCCACAGCTTGTTTGCCGGGACGTCAGTGGGCTTTTTTATCTCGGCGCTGCTGGTGTCTTCGGTGCTGCTGCCGCAGGCCAGAGCGGCGGTGCGGCGGGGTATCTATGACCGCACCACCCGTGGTCTGCGGATTTTCCTGGCGACCCCGCGTCTGCGCGGTTTGCTCGCGCTCAACCTGGCGGTGGCGGCCGCGAGTGCGATGGTCATCGTCAACAGTGTGGTGCTGGTACAGTCGGGATTTGCCTTGCCGCAACGCTTCACGGCGTTTGCACTGGCAGCGTTCGGGGCCGGTTCGATGATGGCTGCATGGGCGTTGCCGAGGGTGCTGGCGCGCCTCAGTGATCGCACCGTGATGATTTCAGGCGCCGGCTTGCTGATCATGGGGCTCAGCGTGGGTGTCTACCTGTCGGATTACCGACAAATGCTGCTGTTGTGGTGGATGCTGGGCCTGGGTTATTCCCTGGGGCAGACCCCAGGCGGGCGCCTGTTGCGTCGCTCCGCTCATGCCGAAGACCGGCCTGCGTTGTTTGCTGCGCAATTCGCGTTGTCGCATGTCTGCTGGCTGCTGACTTACCCCTTGGCCGGCTGGCTCAGTGCCAACTTCGGAATGTCGCAGACATTTGCCAGCCTGGCGTTTGTGGCTACCTTGGCACTGATCGCCTGCGCCAGCCTCTGGCGGCCAGAACATGAGCAACCTGCGGTGGTGCATGAACACCCTGATCTGCCCGGGGGGCATCCGCACTTGGCACGCAATAAAGCGGGAATGCACGGGCATGCCTACGTCATCGATGACCTGCACCGCCGCTGGCCAGCTTGATCAAATGCCTTGCGCGGCCAATATCGCCAGATAGATCAGCACCAGCCCACAGGCGGCATAACTGATGCGCTGCCAGGTGGGCGAGGCATTCTGGCGCAACAAGTTGACCAGCCCCGCGAGCAGAAAGCACGACAGCACCGACGCCAGCATGAAGCCGGCAAAGAACATCAGCGTCTGCCCGTGGCTGGGCGTGGTGCCGACGATGCCTGACAGCGCGCTGCCCAACGCGCCCCAGTAAACAATGTTTTTCGGGTTGGCCAGGGAGATCGCCGCCCCGGTGGCCAGTGCATTTTGCCGAGTGCTGGCGGGTGCATCGTCTGACTCAGGTAGCTTCCAGGCGTCGATCAGGCTGCGAATGCCGAGCCAAGCCAGGTACAACGCACACACCACCGTCAACGGCACGCGCACGGCGTCATGCTGGATCAGCAAAGCGATGCCGGTCAGGCCGATTATCGCCCACACTGCATCGCCCACCAGTGAACCGAACTGCACCAGCAAGGCCGGTGTGAAGCCGTGCAGCAAGCCACGGCGCAAAGTCTCTGCCAACACCGCGCCGGGTGAGAGGCAGAACACGAAACCGAATACCAATGCGTAAAAGAAGATCGTCAGCATGCCCACATTCCTTCAAGAGATGGCAGGCAGTGTGAGGATGAGCCGAGGTGGTGTCTTGGACCAGATTGCGCTGTTCAGCGTTTAACCGCGCTTTGATAGAGACCCGGGGTGATGCCGTAAGCGGAGCGAAAGTGCCGATTGAGGTGGCTTTGATCGGCAAAGCCCAGGTGATGGGCGACGTCGGAAGCGGCCATGCCGTTGCGCAATAGGCCTTTGGCGCGGCGCGTACGCAACTGCATGGCCCACTCACGGGGCGTCAGCCCGGTTTCTTTCCGGAAGGCGCGCAGCAGGTGGAATTTGGAGAGGCCCATCTCAGCGCCAAGGTGGTCCAGCGTCAAGGGTTGATGCAGTTGCTCGGAAAGCAGTTCCTGGGCGCGACTGATCAGAGGCTTGCCGGTGTCGGTGCTGCCTGGCAGACGCACACCGCTGATCTCCACGACTTCCCCCAATAGCAGCACCAACGCCTCTTCATTCAGTTCGCGAACCAGCGTGTCGGTACTCAACGCACCCTTGATGGCCGTCGCCAGTCGCAGCGCAAGGTCGGGTTGGAAGCACAGTGATCGATCAAACTCCAGATGCGCCAGCCCAAGGTCCGTCGCCAATTGATCCGCGGTGGCGTACAGGCTCACAAAGTGCCAGGGCACACCGTCTGCCGCGCCGCCACCCTGAATCTGGCCGGGGTTGTACAAGGTGATGGAGCCGGGTCCGGCGTGGAACTCCCGACGGTCGAGCCAGACTTTTTCTTCGCCCAGCAGGTTCACGCCGATCACGCATTCATCATGACTATGGCGGGCAAAGGTCAGGCCGGTGCAGGCGGTGCTGCTGATTTCATAGCGGCCCAGCCAGGCGTGTCGCACGGCGCTCATTGATTCAACTCAGTCAGGAGGCAGGCACGAGCATACGCTGGCAAGCGGGCTCAGATCGACCGTTGATTGACGCGGTGCGAGAGTTCGTCGGCGCTTTCCTTGCGCTCCGAATAGCGGTCCACCAGGTCCGGGCGCTCGCGCAGCAGCAGGGTGAACTTCACCAGTTCCTCCATTACATCGACCACGCGGTCGTACAGGGCGGAGGGCTTCATGCGGTCCTGATCGTCGAACTCCATGAACGCCTTGGGCACCGAGGATTGATTGGGGATGGTGAACATGCGCATCCAGCGCCCCAGCACGCGCAACTGGTTAACCGTATTGAAGGACTGCGAGCCGCCGGACACCTGCATCACCGCCAAAGTTTTACCTTGGGTCGGGCGCACGGCGCCAAGGGCCAGCGGCACCCAGTCGAGCTGCGCCTTGAACACCGCTGACATCGAACCGTGGCGCTCGGGCGAGCACCACACCTGGCCTTCGGACCACTGCATCAGTTCCAGCAGCTCTTGGACTTTGGGGTGGTCACGCGGCGCATCGTCGGGCAGTGGCAAACCGCTGGGGTTGAAGATGCGCGTTTGCGCACCGAAGTGCTGCAACAGGCGTGCGGCTTCTTCTACCAGCAGCCGGCTGAAGGAGCGTTCGCGGGTCGAGCCGTAGAGCAGCAGGATGCGCGGTGGTTGGGCTGAGCCGTCCGATTTTGACGGGAACAGGGTCAGGTCCAGGTTGGGCAGGGTGGTCATAGGGCCTCCGATTACAGCTCGGCAATTCGAGCGAGTTCTGCCTTGAGTTCAGTTGGGCTGAGCTCGGCAAACGGCAGGATGAAAAACGCTCGACAGCGCGTGGCAATGGTCTTCAGCGTGGCGTCGAATGCCGCCTGCACGCGTGCATCGTCACCCTGCACATCCGAAGGGTCTTCCAACCCCCAGTGCGCCTTTACCGCTGGCCCGAAATACACCGGGCAAGCTTCGCCGGCCGCCTTGTCGCACACGGTAATCACCACGTCCGGCGGGCTGCCTTCGAACGCGTCGTTGCCTTTGCTGTACAGGCCTTCGGTGCGGATGCCGGCGGCCTGCAAGGTGCTCAGGCTGCGCGGCAGGACCAGGCCCTTGGGAAAGCTGCCGGAGCTGATCGCCTCGAAACCTTCTGGCGCCAAGTGGTTGAACATCGCTTCGGACAGGATGCTGCGGCAGCTGTTGGCGGTACACATGAACAGGACTTTCATGGAGCGATCTCCTTTTAGAAACTCAGTCGCAAGGCGAGGGCGGCGAGGGTGATCAACAGCACCGGCAAGGTCAGCACAATGCCGACCTTGAAGTAGTAGCCCCAGGTGATGGTGATGCCCTTGCGTGCCAGGATATGCAGCCAAAGCAAGGTGGCGAGGCTGCCGATGGGGGTGATTTTCGGGCCCAGGTCACTGCCGATCACGTTGGCGTAGATCATCGCGTCCTTGACCACGCCCACGGCATGGCTGGACTCGATGGACAGCGCGCCGATCAACACCGTCGGCAGGTTGTTCATCGCCGAGGACAGCAACGCCGTCAGCACGCCCGTGCCCATGGCTGCGCCCCACACGCCGTAAGTGGCGAAGGTATCGAGCCAGGTCGCCAGGTAGGTGGTGAGGCCGGCGTTACGCAAGCCATAGACCACCAGGTACATACCGAGGGAAAAAACCACGATCTGCCACGGCGCTTCCTTCAGTACTTTGCGCGTGGAAATCTTGTGGCCCTTGGCGGCGATCACCAGCAGGAGCACGGCGCACACGGCGGAAATCGCGCTGATCGGAATGCCCAGCGGTTCCAGGGCAAAGCAGCCTACCAGCAGGATGCCCAGCACCCACCAACCGGCACGGAAGGTGGCGCGGTCGTGGATGGCGCTGGCGGGGTCCTCGAGGTCCGCGGGGTCGTAGGTCCGCGGGATGTCGCGGCGGAAGAACCACAGCAGCACCGCCAGCGTGGCCGCGACGCTGACAAAGTTCACCGGCACCATCACGGCGGCGTATTCGTTGAAGCCGATCTTGAAGTAGTCGGCGGAGACGATATTCACCAGGTTCGACACCACCAGCGGCAGGCTCGCCGTATCAGCGATAAAGCCCGCGCCCATGACGAACGCCAAGGTGGCCGCTGGAGAAAAGCGCAGCGCCAGCAGCATCGACATCACGATCGGCGTCAGGATCAGTGCCGCGCCGTCGTTGGCGAACAGCGCCGAGACCAAGGCGCCGAGCAATACCATATAGGCAAACAAACGTCGGCCGCGTCCACGTCCCCAGCGTGCGACATGCAGCGCAGTCCAGGCAAAGAAGCCGGCTTCGTCCAGTAACAGGCTGATGATGATCAACGCGACAAAGGTCCCCGTGGCATTCCAGATGATGTGCCACACCACGGGAATGTCAGTCAGGCTGATCACGCCGCAGGCGAGGGCCAGGATCGCGCCCATCGTGGCGCTCCAGCCGACACCCAAACCTTTGGGCTGCCAGATGACCAGGACGATGGTGAAGATGAAAATGGCAATTGCGACAAGCATGAATAAAGGCTCCGATGGCTCAGCAGCAGGTGCTGGCCCGTTGTGGTCTGTCGCCCATTGCATCCAGACGCTGCGCGTCGTTATGCAACCATGGCTGGTTGGCTTGTAGGGTGGTAAGCAGCACTTCGGTCACCCACTCGGGCAATGCCGGGTTGATGCGGTAGTAGATCCATTGACCCTGACGACGATCCAGCAGCAACCCGCAACTGCGCAGTTGCGCCAAGTGGCGGGAGATCTTGGGCTGGCTGTCATCCAAGGCATGGATCAGTTCGCACACGCAAAGTTCGCCTTCACGCAGGATCAGTAACGTCAGGCGTGCCCGGGTGGCATCGGCCAGGCATTTGAAGAGGGTGGGTGGGGCGATGAGGTCCGACATGGCCAAGGCCTGTGTATATATGGTTATTCGAATATACGGATTTCCATATGTATCAGTCAAACCCCGTTTCAATTGATATGGATCAAATGCCGTGGAATCCGCCACAAGTGTTTGAAATTAAAATGAAACACGAATGTCCTAAAGTGCCTGCCCATTGCTGATGAAGGAAGAACCCGCGTGACCCGTGCCACTCGCAACCTGCGCAAGACCCTGGATTCCGTCGCGGAAAATAACGAAACCGCGGCGTTCGACCTGATGCGCGCCGTTGAAAAACTCGGTGATGAAGTGCTGCGCCAGCGCCTGCTCAATACCATTCACCGGCTCAATCAGGATGCCTATGAGTTGCGCGAAGCGCGTGATTCGGTGGAGCAGGTGTCGGTCCGGCTCGCCTGAGCAAGATCGTTCAAGACAAGCCCATTGTTGTGCTGGCATGCTTGTCGACTGTCTGTCGATGAGCCGTTTCCATGCCTACCGCCTTACCGCATTACGCCTTCGCTCGCGGCGCCATTGCCGTTATTCCCTTGTCCCTGGCCTGCGCGCCTTGGGGACTGCTGGCCGGTTCCATGGCCATCGATGCGCAGTTCAGCCCGTTGGAAGCTCAGGGGTTGTCCGCCATCGTGTTTGCCGGTGCGGCGCAACTGGTCGCCATCGGCATGGTCAAGAGTGGCGCCAGTCTGATTTCAATCGTGTTGACCACCTTGCTGCTGACCTCCCAGCATTTGCTCTACGGCATGCACCTGCGTCCGATTTTGTCGCCGCTCAAGACCCGCTGGCGCATGAGCCTGGGCTTTCTGCTCACCGATGAATTCTTCGCACTGGTCAGCCACTACGACCGTGAGACCTTCAACCGCTGGTATGCGCTGGGTGTGGGGCTGACGTTCTATATCGCCTGGAACCTGTTCACTCTGGCCGGTATCGTGCTCGGCAAGAGCATCCCCGGTCTTGACCAACTGGGCCTGGAGTTTTCCATCGCCGCCACCTTTATCGCGCTGATCACGCCGGTGGTGCGTGACGTCCCCACTGTGGTCTGCGTGGCGGTGTCACTGGTGTTTTCGGTGTGGCTGAGTTTCCTGCATTGGGAATCGGCGGTGGTGGTGTCCGGCGTGCTGGGCATGAGCGCGGGTTATGCCTGCAAGCGACTGGGAGTAGGGCAGCAATGATCTACATCATGATCGTGGCGATGGGCCTGGTGGTCTTTTTCAACCGTTACCTGTTTATCGAGCCGCGCCTGCCAGTGCGCCTCAACCGAGGGGCGCGGGAATTTCTCGGGTTTGCAGTGCCGGGCATGCTCACGGCAATTTGCGGGCCGATCATTTTCCTGGCGGATCATCATCTGAACCTGAGCCCGGCCAACCCTTACCTGTTGGCGGGTATCAGCGCGGTGGGGCTGATGTACTGGACGCGCAATGTGCTGGTCACCGTGTTGTTGAGCATGGCGTTGTTCTACCTGTTCCGCTGGTTGCTCTAAAACCCAGGCGAAAAAAAGCCCGCGGGAGGGCGGGCCGAAGGCAGACTTCTAAAAATGAGCGTGGCCAATATAGGCCGCGCCTTCTCCCTTTACAGTGAAACAAAGTTCATGCAGCCGTCAGTCCGGTACGCGGCAATGTTACAGTCGCGTTTTTTTCCAACGGAGCAATGGCATGCACAAGGTGGTAATTGGCGCACTGGTACTGGCGGCCCTGGCCGGTTGCGCGGGTTCGAAGATGAAAGAAGCGCGCGCAGGAACGCCCTACAAGACCCTGGCGTCGGACAAGGCCACCCTGGTCGTTGCCGAATGCGTGCAGTTCGGCTGGCAGGACGAAAGTGTGTTCGGCGTTGATGCCGGCGGCTTCAAGGAACCGATCGAGGCGGGCGGTTACACCGTGTACACCACCGCTGGCGATTACTTTGTTGATGTGCAAAGCGCGGGTGCCGGTTCTTCCATCAAGTACTACGCCGCAGAAGACAACATGCCCGCCAAGCGTCGTTTGGCCGCACTCGCGACCTGCCTGTAATCCATTGCCTTAGACGATTTAGGAAATGCCTGGCACGACAGCCGCCGGGCATTAGCTTATGATTCACCCGCTCGCCCGACATGATGGCTCTTTACCAGTACACGGACGTCGAGGCCTAAACGTCGGGCGAGCATCCCTTCCTTTCTTCAACGCGGCATGTAGCCCAAGTGCCAGCGACGGGGAATCTTCAGTGACACCACTCCCAGCAACCCCGCCAACACGCCGCTGACCATCAGCGCTTTCAAGCCCATCTGCTGCTCCAGCAGTGCGCCAATCACCGCCCCCACGAACATGCCTGCCCATGGGATCAACTGTACGCGCCAGCCACTGCGCCGCTCTCCGAGCAACCAGCGCCCGAGCCCACGACCAAAGCGCGAAAGCGCCCCGGTGACATAAGTCAGCCCCACCGGCAAACCGTTGACCTCTTCCACAGCGGCATTAAGCATGCCCATCGCGATGATCGCCGCCAACAGCGCGGGCAGCGCGTCCGCGTAAGGCAGCCATGCCGCGCCGCACAACAACGCCGCAATACACAGCAGCAACGGCAAGGCGTGGCGACGGCTCATTCGACTGACCACCACCCCCAACGCGTTGCCGACCACAAATGTCGCGACCAGCAACAACAGCCGTCCGGTCAGCCCAAGATCCCCCGCGCTGATCGCCACCGCCAGACGCGTGGTGTTGCCGCTCATGAACGAAACGAAATCGCCGCTCGCCATGAAGCCGATGGCGTCGGTCATGCCCGCCAGTACCGACAGGCTGGCCACTAGCATCAGCCCGACTCGGCCACGCCAGCGTTGCCGGTGAGCGAGTGCAGCATTGGCGTAAGGCTTGCGGGGCGAAGGCAGCATAGGGCCGGGTTCCTCGGTGAGATTATCCGGCCACTACCGTAGGACGCTTTCAGCGCGCGTGCAATGACCTCAGACAGCTTCCAACGACCAACCTGTGTGGTGCCAATCCAGGAAATGGGTGGGCTTGATCGATAGAATGAACGCCGCGTCATGGGAGACCACCAGCATTGCCCCGTTGAAACCTTGCAGCGCCTGCTCGAAAGCCATCACCGACTCCAGGTCCAAGTGATTGGTCGGTTCGTCCAGTAACAGCAGTTGCGCCGGCACTTCGCGCCACAAGGCAATTGCCATCGCGGCCTTCAAGCGTTCGCCACCGCTGAGTTGCCCGGTGGGTTGGGTGACGCGCAAGGCATCCAGTTGCAGCAAAGCCAGGCGTGTACGCAATTCGGCTTCGGCCAGGGGGGTGTCGAGCAGGTTGAGGTGTTCGACGATGGAGCGCTGATCGTCCAGCAGCGCAAGGTGCTGATCAATGTAGGCGCAGGGCAGATGCACCTTGCATTCACCCGCGACGACCTGCCATTTACCGGCCAGTACCTTCAGCAACGTGGACTTGCCGCAGCCGTTCGGCCCACGTACGGCAACGCGCACCGGACCTGCGAGATGCACATTCAGACAGGTCGACGGCAGCCACGGCAACTGTGCGTCCACCAACGACAACACCTGCCTCCCGTTGGGCACCGCTGATGCGGGCAATGCCAACAGCGTCGGCGTTTCTTCTTCGACCCGTTCATAAGCCTGGCGCACCTGGGTATCCAGTTCGTGTTTATGTTGCCAGTGCGCGCTGCGCACGGTGCTGACGATTTCCGTGGCGGCGCCTTTCCAGCGCGCCTTGGTGAAACGGTCGACGTTGGCGGTTTCCGCATGCTTGCGTGAGCGCGCGGCGTTGCGTTGCAGGCTGTCGTGTTCCTTTTGCAGGCGCCGCCGTTCGCGGCTGCGCTCCAGGCGTGCATGGTCCAGCGCGGCGATGGCGGCCTGTTGTTCGGCATCACGCTGCAGGCGATAGGCCTCGTAGTTGCCGCCATAGACGTTTACGCCCAGGGGCGACAGTTCAATGATGCGCGCCATGGCGTTGAGCAATTGCCGATCATGGCTGACCACCACCAGGCCACCACGCCAAGCGCTGAGCACACGAAGCAGCCAGGCGCGGCCTTCGCCGTCGAGGTGGTTGGTAGGTTCATCGAGCACCAGCAGCGGCGGCGCGGCCAGCAGCGCGCCGATGATAGCGACCCTGGCCAACTGGCCGCCGCTGAGTTGGTCGGCCGGGGTATCAGAAGCCAGCTGCCACAGCCCCGCGCCGTCCAAGGCACTGCGCAAGCGTTCGGCCAGGTCCCAGCGGTCATCGATCAATTCCAGGTCTTGGACCTGTGCGGCGCCTCGGGTCATGCGTTCAAGGGCTGCCAATATCTCTGCGGTGCCGGTGAGATCGGCGACCGTTTCCCCTGGCGCAACCGCGATGCTCTGCGCAACGTAGATCACTCGGCCTGGGCCATTCAGCGAGCCAGAGGAGGGCGCCAGCAGCCCAGCGATCAAGCGGGCGAGAATGCTTTTACCTCGACCATTGCGCCCCACAATGCCGGTAGGTGTGTGATCGATGGACAGGGTCAAGTCATCCAGCAGGGTTTCGCCATTGGCGAACTGGAAGCTCAGGTGTTGCAGGGAAACAAGGACGGGCAGCCGGTTGACGTCAGTCATCAGCACCTCCAAAAAAATGTCGGACAGGCCAACAAGCGCGCCAGGCGGCTCGTTGCAGATACATTTTGGAAGGCTTAGTGGTTCACGTCGGCGGTCGTCCTGTGGATCAGAAGGGAGGCAAAGCCTAACCCGTCTTGGCTTTTTTCGGCAAGTCCGCCGCCAATTGCTCAAGAAACATCGCCAAGGCCACTTCTTCGGCCTTGAGCCCTTTGCGCAGGCGCGGCTTGGGCAATTTGGAGAGTTCGCCGAGGCTGAAATGCTCCAGCACGGCAGGGTGGATGTAACACTTGCGGCACACCGCCGGGGTGTTACCCAACTGCTTGGCGACATCCTTGACCATCGACACAACATGCCTTTTGGCATCGGATTCGGGCTGCCACTCCAGTTCCCGCAACACGGCCAACGCCATGGCGGTGCCGGCCCAGGTGCGGTAGTCCTTGGCGGTGAAGTCGGCACCGGTGAGTTTGTGCAGGTAATCATTCACGTCTTGGGAGCTGACGGTGTGCCGCTCGCCATCCTCATCCAGGTACTGGAACAGGTTCTGGCCCGGCAATTCCAGGCAGCGTTTGACCACTGTCGCCAGTCGCCGGTCCTTAACGCTGATTTGGTGCTCGACGCCGCTCTTGCCGCGAAACTGGAACTTGATTTCGCTGCCTTTTACATCCACATGACGGGTGCGCAGGGTGGTCAGCCCATAGGACTTGTTGTCGCGGGCATACTGGGTATTACCGACGCGGATCAGCGTAGCGTCCAGCAGCGTCACCACGGTGGCCAGCACCTTTTCGCGGGTAAATCCGGGCTCGGCTATCTGCGCTTCGAGCTGTTTGCGCAATTTCGGCAGTGCACTGCCGAATTCCTGCAGCCGCGAATACTTGTTTGTGTCCCGCACTTCGCGCCAACGCGCGTGATAGCGATACTGTTTTCGCCCGCGTGCATCGCGGCCGGTAGCTTGCAGATGGCCGCGCGGGTCGGCGCAGATCCACACATCGGTGTAGGCCGGCGGGACGGCAAGGGCGTTGAGGCGCTTGATCTCGTCGGCATCCGTGATGCGTTCGCCCTTGGGGTCGAAATACTGGAACTTGCCGCGCAGCGTCTTGCGGCGGATGCCGGGCTGGGTGTCGTCAACGTAATGCAGGTCGCGTGGCAGCGCAGAGTCGGACATGGGGCGGGTTCCTTGGCAACAAATCAGGCCGGTATGTCTGATGGACCGCAGCGGTGTGCGGTCGTGCCAAAAGGTTGCTTACGCCAACACCGCGACGGCCTTGATCTGTGCCCAGAGTCTCTGGCCGGGGTGGAGTTGCAGTTGGTCGCGGGAGAAACGCGTGATGCGCGCCAGCAACGGCGTGCCACCCGCGTCCAGGCGCACCAGCACATGCGCGCTGTTGTCTGCCGAAATCTCTTGCGTGACCGTAACCGGCAGGCGGTTGAGGATGCTGCTGTGTTCCTCCGCTTGCAGGCTGAGGCTCACATCCCGCGCCTGCACCTTGATACGCAACGCTTTGCCCACCGCCAACGGCGCATGGGCTACACGCATGTGCAAGGCGCTGGCGGGCAGTTGCAGGGTGAGCAACTGATAGTGATCGTCATAGGCACTGACCGCGCCGTTGATCACCACGCCGGCATCGTCACCCAGCGCCAGGGGCAGGTCGAGCCGCGCCAGGGTTTCGCCGATGGGGCCGCTGGCCAGCGCCTTGCCGTCGCTGAGCAAGACGATGTGATCGGCCAGGCGCGCCACTTCATCCTGGGCATGGCTGACATACAGCACCGGGATATCCAGTTCATCGTGCAGGCGTTCGAGGTACGGCAGGATCTCGCTTTTGCGCTGGCTATCGAGGGCGGCCAGGGGTTCATCCATCAACAACAGACGGGGGCTGGTGAGCAAGGCGCGGGCGATGCCGATGCGCTGGCGCTCACCGCCGGAAAGGTGCTGGGGATGGCGGTCGAGCAGGTGGCCGATGCCTAGCAATTCGGTGGCATGGGCCATATCCACACGGCGTTGCTGACGGGGAATGCGCTTGAGGCCGAACTCCAGGTTGGCCCGCACCGACAGATGTGGGAACAGGCTGGCCTCCTGAAACACGTAGCCCAGGCCGCGTTTATGGGGCGGTACGAACAATCCGTTGCGGCTGTCTTGCCAGACTTCATCATTGATCTGGACAAAGCCGTCTTCGGCGCGCTCCAGCCCGGCGATACAGCGCAGGCAGGTGGTCTTGCCGGAACCGGAATGCCCGTACAGCGCCGTCACACCGCGACCGGGCAAGTGCAGGTCGACCTCCAGGGCAAAACCCGAATACTTGAGTTGCAGACGTATATCAATCATCGACATCAACTCCAGCCCATCTTGGTTTTACGGCTGGAATACAGCGCCAGCAACACCAGGAACGCGAACACCACCATGGAGCCGGCCAGCCAATGGGCCTGGGCATACTCCATAGCTTCCACATGGTCGTAGATCTGCACGGACACCACCCGGGTCTTGTCCGGGATATTGCCGCCGATCATCAGCACCACGCCGAATTCACCGACGGTGTGCGCAAAACCCAGGATGGAGGCGGTGATAAACCCTGGTCGCGCCAGGGGCAAAATGACGGTGAAGAACGTGTCCCAAGGATTGGCACGCAAGGTTGCGGCCACTTCCAGCGGGCGTGTGCCGATGGCGGAGAAGGCGTTTTGCAACGGCTGCACCACAAACGGCATCGAATAGATCACCGAGCCAATGACCAACCCGGCGAAGCTGAAGGTGAGGGTACCCAGGCCCAGCCATTGGGTGAACTGCCCGAAGTAGCCATTGGGCCCCATGGTCAACAGCAGGTAAAAACCGATCACCGTCGGTGGCAGCACCAACGGCAGAGCGACGATGGCGCCAATGGGGCCGCGCCACCAGGAACGGGTGCGTGACAACCACAGGGCAATCGGAGTGCCGATGATCAGCAGGATCACGGTAGTCAGTGACGCCAGCTTGATGGTCAACCAGATGGCGGAAAAATCGGCACTCGATAACGGCATTTACTTGGCCAGCTCGTAACCATAGGACTTGATGACGGCAGCGGCTTTAGGCCCCTTGAGGTAGTCGACCAGCGCCTTGGCAGCGGCGCTGTCCTTGCCCTTGTTGAGGATCACCGCGTCCTGTTTGATCGGGTCATGCATGGCGGCGGGAACGATCCACGCCGAACCGCTGGTGACTTTGCCGTCTTTGTAGATCTGCGACAAGGCCACAAAGCCCAGCTCTGCGTTGCCGGTGGACACGAACTGGTAGGCCTGGGTGATGTTCTGGCCTTCGACGATCTTGTCTTTGACCTTCTCGGTCAGACCTTCCTTGGCCAGCACTTGGGTGGCGGCGAGGCCGTAAGGTGCAGCTTTCGGGTTGGCGATCGACAGGTGCTTGAATTCGCTTTTCTTCAACACTTCACCTTTGGCGTCGACGTAACCTTCCTTGGCGGACCACAACGCCAGGGTGCCGACGGCGTAGGTGAAGCGCGAGCCTTTGACGGTGTCGCCTTCGGTTTCGAGCTTTTGCGGCGTGGTGTCGTCGGCGCTCAAGAATACTTCGAACGGCGCACCATTCTTGATCTGGGTGTAGAACTGGCCGGTGGCCCCGTAGGCTGCGACCAGTTTGTGGCCGGTGTCTTTTTCGAAGTCGGCGGCAATCGCCTGGATCGGTGCGGTGAAGTTGGCGGCGACGGCCACCTGGACTTCATCGGCATGGGCCGAACCGAAGGCGAGGGCAGCGACCAGGATGGCCAGGCGTGAGGCGTGAATCTTCATGAAGCAGCTCCTCTGAGGGTGTACGGCTTGTTATAGGTAGAAGGCTTAACCGCTATGTATGTGAATATATAGCGGTTGGCCATTGCCGGTACAGTGCAAAGTTGCCACAGGTTCTACGGGTTGAGTTTGGCCAAGGCCTGCTCCGCCAGTTCGCGCGTCAGGTCATAGGTGGTGGTGTCTTTGCCCAGGCGCAGCGCCTGGCCGGACCATAAATTGCTGAAACCTGCTTCATCCTTGGCCTTGAGCGGGATCAATGCGCCGCCGGAGGTCGGGAATGCCGGCGCGGCTGGGTTGATTGCACCCAACTCCCGCATGACCCGGTTGACGATGCCCCGTGCCGGACGACCGGTGAACAGGTTGGTCAGCGCGGTTTCGCTGGCCTGGGCATGGCGCAATGCGTGGTGGTGCGAAGGCGTGACATTGGCTTCAGGCGTAAACAGGTAAGCCGTGCCGATCTGTACCGCCGAGGCGCCCAGGGCAAAGGCCGCGACAATCCCGCGTGCATCCCCGATCCCGCCGGCGGCAATCACCGGCACGCTGACGGCGTCGACCACTTGCGGCAGCAGGGCGAACAGGCCGATCTGGGTATTGAGGTCATCGCTGAGAAACAAGCCACGATGCCCGCCCGCTTCACTGCCCATGGCGATGATCGCGTCGCAGCCGTGCTGCTCCAGCCAGATTGCTTCTTCCACGGTGGTGGCCGAGGACAGCACTTTCGCACCCGTGGCTTTTACCCGATCCAACAGGGCTTTTTCTGGCAGGCCGAAGTGAAAACTGACGACTTCGGGACGGAATTCCTCGATGACTTGGCAAGCCGCTTCATTAAACGGTTCGCGGTTGGACACGGGCGTCGGCGCCTCAAAATCGGCACCCAATTCACGGTAGTAGGGTTCCAGCAAGTCCTTCCAGCGCCGATCACGCGCTGCGTCGGGGGCTGGCGGCTGGTGGCAGAAGAAGTTGACGTTGATCGGGCGTGGGCTGGCCTCACGGATAGCGGCCAGCGCTTCGCGCAGTTGCGCGAGACTCAGTGCGGCCGCTGGCAATGAGCCCAGCGCGCCAGCTCTATTGGCCTCGATGACCATGGCCGTGGTGGTGCCCACGGCCATGGGCGCCTGGATGATGGGCAGTTCGATCCCCAGCAGATCGATAATGCGGGTGTCTGGCCAGGTGCTCATGGGATGTCTCTCCAGCGTTAGTGAGGCTTTGCCCTGTTTTAGCAGGGCCCATGACCCCCGGCCACTCTGTTTTATTCACTGGACGAGCGGCACGTTTCGTGATGTGCCATTAGTTGAAGGCGTCTCCCAGCACCGCGTGAATCCGCTCGGCGATATGGGCCGCATGGGTTTCCAGGGCGAAGTGGCCGGTGTCGAGCAGTTCCACCACCGCGTTTGGGTTGTCGGCTTGATAGGCGTGTGCACCTGGCGGGATGAAGAACGGATCGTTCTGGCCCCAGATCACCAGTGTTGGCACTTGCTTGGCCTTGAAGAAGGCCTGGAACGCCGGGTACAGCGTCAGGTTGTTGCGGTAGTCGAGGAACAGGTCCAACTGGATCTCGTCATTGCCGGGTCGCTGCATGAGCAGTGCGTCGAGCATGTAGGACTCCGGTGCCACCAACTCGGGCTGATTCACGCCGTGCAGGTACTGGTAGCGCGTGCCTTCCAGGCTGATTACCGCATTGCGGATCACCTCGCGGTTGGCCTGGCTTGGTTCGGCCCAGTAGGCGCGAATCGGTGCCCAGGCGTCCCCCAGACCTTCCAGGTAGGCGTTACCGTTTTGCGAGATCAGCGCGCTGACCCGTTCCGGGTGCGCCACTGCCAGGCGTAGACCTACTGGTGCGCCATAGTCGAAGACGTACAGCGCGTAACGCGTCAATTCCAGCGCATCGACAAAATGTCCGACGGTGATCGCCAGGTTATCGAAGCTGTAGTGGTAGTCGCGCTCGGCAGGCACCTCGGTAAAACCGAAACCCGGCAAATCCGGTGCGATCACCCGAAAGCGCGTAGCGAGCAACGGGATCAGGTCGCGGTACATATGCGACGAACTGGGGAAACCGTGCAGCAGCAACATGACCGGCGCGGAGGGGGCACCGGCTTCGCGGTAGAACATGCGTACGCCGTCGGCATCGACATGGCGGTAGTGAACGACGGAGCTTGGAAGGGTCATGATGAGAGCACCTTTGTAACTTGATTGGATTGATATACTGGTTACCGCTTTCAAAGGCTGTGCCGAAAAAAGTAACCTGTCAAACTATTTATAACGGTTTCAGATTAATTTTGTGTAACTATCCAAGTGGCTAGATAGCGGTTACTATGTCGACGCCCTGACGAGGAATGACCATGACTATCCCAGCCTCCCTTGAACCTTATGTACTCGCCGACGACCCGGTGCTGGACATGCTCAACACGCGCGCCAATGTCGACGCCCAACCGCATGACTTCTGGCAGTCCGATGCCGACGTCGAACGTTGGCTGGTGCGCCTGGGGTGGGTTGAGGAGGAGCAGGTGCCTGTGTTTGAAGCGGGCGCTTTGCTCCGGGTGGGCCGGGAGTTGCGCGAGGTGATCCGTGTATTGCTGGAAGCGCGCAAGGAAGGAGCGCAAGGCGATCCAGCCGCACTGAATGGCTTTTTGCGCAAGGCCGTCAGCCATCCGCAGTTGGCTTGGCCGGCGTCGGGGGAACTACGCGTTGAGCGTCAGCGCAAGCTGCAAACCCCGGAGCAATTTTTCTCGATGATTGCTGAAGCCGCAGCGCGGTTGTTGGTGGACGGGGATTTCAACCTGATCCGCACCTGCGAACATCCGGAATGCGTGTTGTGGTTCTACGATCGCACCAAGGCCCATAAGCGCCGTTGGTGCAGCATGGCGCTGTGTGGCAACCGGCATAAAGTCGCCGAGTTTCGCAAGCGCAAGCTGGGTTAACCCTTGCGCTCACGCTCCAGCAACTGCTGCTTACGTTCCACGCCCCAACGATAGCCCGACAGGTCGCCGTTGCTGCGCACCACACGATGGCAGGGAATGGCGACCGCGAGGCTGTTCGCGCCACACGCTTGAGCCACCGCGCGGAACGATTTCGGCGCGCCAATGCGCTCTGCGATCTGCGCGTAACTGGCCGTGCTCCCCGCTGGAATTTCGCGCAAGGCTTGCCACACCCGCTCCTGAAATGCCGTGCCGCGCAGATCCAGGGGCAGGTCCAGGCCGAGCGCAGGTGCTTCGATAAACCCCACGACCTGTGCCACCAACTGCTCGAAGCGCTGGTCGGCGCCTACCAGTTCGGCCTTGGGAAACTGATCCTGCAGATCGCGCACCAATTGGCCGGGATCCTCCCCCAGCAGAATCGCGCAGACGCCACGGGCGCTCTGCGCCACCAGGATCGCCCCCAGTGAACACTGCCCGACAGCGAACAAGATCGCCGTGTTAGTGCCGCCAGCTTTGTAGTCGCTGGGTTTCATGCCGAGAAGCTGGTCAGCCGATTCATAAAAGCGGCTATTGGAATTGAAGCCGGCGTCATACAACGCGTTCGTCACCGAGTGCGAGCTTTTGAGCCCATCGCGCACCTTGCGCGAACGGTGCGCGGTGGCATAGCCCTTAGGCGTCAGGCCGGTGACGGTTTTGAACACGCGGTGAAAGTGGAAAGGGCTCAGGTTGGCCTGGGCGGCCAGCGCATTCAGGCTGGGCGGCGTCTCGGCTTGTTCGATATGTCGGCAAGCTTGCGCCACCAATTGCGCGTGGTGCGCAACCAGCAGAGTCTGGTCTCCCGCTGCACGTTTGCTGGCGCGGTAACCGGCGGCTTCGGCCTGCACCGGGGTGTCGAAGAACTCGATGTTTTCCGGGCGCGGTAAACGTGAGGCGCTGCTGGGGCGACAGTACACGCCAGTGGTCTTCACGCCGTAGACGAACAGCGCATCAGCCTTGGGGTCGCGGGCGAGGATCGCCGCCCAGCGTGGGTCCTGTTCGGTTGTCATGCTTGGCACTCCTGATGGATTCCGTTCAGATTAATCGCGCCGCGCCTACCTGGCACTCTGAAGCTTGCGGTCAAATCAACCGGCAGTGCGAAACGTGAGGTTGATGCGTTGCGGCCCCATGACCGGATGCACACCGTCCTTGATCGGCATCACTCCGTGGAAGCGCAGGCGATCCACGCCGCCCCAGACCACTACGTCGCCATGAAACAGTGAGACTTTCCGGGTTTTGTCACTGCGTTCGTGTCCACCAAACAGGAAAATCGCCGGCAGGCCAAGCGACACAGATACAACCGGTTCGCTATAGCGACGTTCGTTTTTGTCCTGGTGCAGGGACATTTTGGCGCCGGGCACATAGCGGTTGATCAGGCAGGCATCAGGGACAAAGTCGGGAAAACCCGCCTCTGCCGCCGCGTGCACCGCCAATTGACGCAAGACATCTGGCATCTTCGGCCACGGCTGCTGGCTGCGCGGGTCGAGTGGCGAGTAGCGGTAGCCGGACGTGTCAGTGGTCCAGCCCAGGTCTCCGCAACTGCTCAATGCCGCCGACATGGTAAAGCCGCCGGGTGTGACCATTTGTCGAAACGGTGATTGAGCCAGCACCCGCCGCAGCTCCGGCAGGAGGCGCTCAATCCAGGGCAGGGCGTAGCCCCTTAATACGTAGGACTGTTCGCCAATTTGCTCACGCCCTGCGGGTTGTTGCAGGGCGTCGTCGGTGAACAGGTCAGCGGTGGGGCCGGGCATCGGCTTACAGCGCCTTGCTCACATTGATGTCGGTGATTTCATCACTGGCATCGTGAATTTTCGCCAGGGCTTGCTTGGCTTCTTCCACGCTATTGGTCTGCAGCTGGGCGAACTCAAAGCGGCGTTCGCCGTTGAGCTTGTACTTGATCACGTATTTGGTAGTGGTGTTCACGACTATTTCCTGTGAAGTGTGCGGATCAGCTCAGCTTGGAGCTGGTACGACGCACAATGCGGATCTTGTGGGACAACGCGGGTTTGCGGGTGACGCTGATTGCGCGACGCGTGACTACGTCCAGCGTGATGTTCCAGAACCCGGTGCTCGGCGCAGTGATTTTGGCGGGGAACTTGTCGAAGGCGCCGCCGTGATAGGTGTGACGGCCGCCATTCTTGAAGCTGCGAAAATTCGCATCGCTCATCAGACGGATATTACAAGTCTGAGAGCATTCGATGACGACAATGTCGCCCTCGTTGAGGTGCTCACGCTGGTGGATGAATTTCATGGGTGGAGACTCCAGAAGGGCTTTTTCTGAAAAATCAGAACGATACGTAGGTTAAGATGGAGTTTATCAGCCCCAGCGTGTTTATTATCGGCCCGTCTTCAACGACGTCGACAATTTAAAACAGTTATTTACCGAGTTATCAGGGATAAATCCTACTTGGGCGGGAGAAAATTACCATCTCCGCTGTCGTAGGGTCTTTATCGGAGGTTTTAGTATGAAATGGAGTGTGTTGGTTCTGGCCCTGGCGATTGGTGGGTGTGCTTCGGTTGCAGATATCAAGCAGACCCCTCCGACCTTGGCAGTGATTTCCGGTAAAAAACCGAAGGAATACGCTGCGTGTGTGGTACAGAAGCTGTCGGCGACTCGCCGGCCGCCGCAGATCGAACCGCATAAGGACGGCGGTGTGCAGGTGATTGTGCCGCAGAAATTCTCGGCCGATCCTTCGGCGATCTTCGAGATCGATGAGCGCTCCAGTGGCAGTAGCATCAAGCTTTACGAGAGCATGTCCAATGTGCCGATCCGTCCGGGTGACGTGAAGAAGGCCGGCGAGGACTGCATTTCCGGCTGATCTGGCCTGTTCAACCCAGCGACTTCCAATCCGATAAAAAAGCCTGGCCGCGTATGCGTAAAGCCAGGCTTTTTTTTGTGCTGCGTTTTTGGAGTTGTCGCGAGGGGGTCATTCCCCTACCATTTGTAGGCTTATGCCGTAAGAGTCTAAGCATATAACTATAAAATGGAGCCGTGATGATGTCTCTGGAACGAGTACTGATGGGCAGTGCGCTGCTGTTGCTATTGGGCAATGCCCACGCGCTGGAGGGGAGGAAGATCTTTGCCGAGGGCGGTTCGCAGCCGGGTGCCATGCCGTGTGTAGCCTGTCATGGTGCCGATGGCGCGGGATGGCCGCAGCAGGCTTTCCCCGGTTAGCGGGTTTGCCCGCGCCGTATGTGCGTAAACAACTGGAGGATTTCAAAGGTGGCAGCCGTTCAAATCCCGTGATGCAGCCGGTGGCGAACGCGCTCACGGACGCTGAAATCGAGGCGGTCAGTCAGGCGCTGGCGGCAATGCCGGGGCCTGTTCCACAGGCGGTCTATCGCGGCGATATGCCGCTCAATGCTGCACAAAAGCTCGCACAACAAGGCGCCTGGGAACGGCAGATTCCGGCCTGTGCCAGTTGTCATGGCCCAGCAGGGACGGGGGTCGGTGACGCATTCCCGCCCCTGGCCGGCCAACCCGCCGCTTACCTGGCAGCGCAATTGATGGCTTGGCAAAATGGCACCCGCCACAATGATCCGAATGACTTGATGGGGCACATCGCTAAGTCCCTCACGGCAGAAGAAGTGCAGGGTGTGGCCCAGTATTTCGCTTCGCTGAAACTGGAGGCCAAGCCATGAGTCCGTTGATATTAGCCTTGGGCCTATTGGCTGTTCCCTCGGCTAACGCCGCCACGATCGCCATGGTAGACCAATCACAGTTGCAACCCGCCAGCCACGCTGCGGTCAGCCAATTCCGGCCGCCTCAAGAGAGCGAACTGCCCGACAATGCTTACGGCAAGCTGGTGAGAGAGGGGTATGCGTTGTTCGTGGATACTCAGCGGCTGGCACCGAAATATGTCGGTAACGGACTCAACTGCAGCAACTGCCACCTGGACCAGGGTCGCCTCGCCAACTCGGCGCCACTGTGGGCTGCGTACCCGATGTACCCGGCCTATCGGAAGAAAAACGACAAGGTCAATACCTTTGCCGAGCGATTGCAGGGCTGTTTCCAGTTCAGTATGAACGGCGGCACACCCCCGGCCGCAGACAGCTCTGAGATCACCGCGCTTTCGGTGTATGCCTACTGGCTGGCGAGCAAGGCACCGCTGGGTGTCGAGCTGCCTGGTCGTGGCTACCCAGACGTTGCGCAACCGGCCAAGGGTTATAACCTGGCTCAGGGTGCCCAGGTGTACCAGGAGCAGTGCGCGGTCTGCCACGGCGGCGAAGGGCAGGGCCAAAAGGTCGGTGAGCACTATGTGATGCCACCCCTGTGGGGAAAGGATTCCTACAATTGGGGCGCCGGCATGCACCGCATCAATACGGCGGCGTCCTTCATCAAACACAACATGCCGCTGGGCAAGGGCGGCAGCTTGAGCGACCAGCAAGCCTGGGACGTTGCAGCCTATGTCAACAGCCATGAACGGCCGCAGGATCCGCGATTGGTTGACGGTTCTGTGGAGAAAACCCGGGTCAAGTTCCACGCCAACGATGGCGTCAATCTCTACGGCCAAAACGTAGAAGGCGTGCTGATCGGGCAGGGCATCCGTTAAACTGTTACCCGATCAATGCAAAAATGCCGCGCAAACCCTCGGTTTGTGCGGCATCTGCCTTTTTGGGAAGTCTTTCATGAAGCGTGAACACGTCAGGGCTCGCCAGGCCGAAGGCCAGATATCGGCCACTCACATCATCCAGAACCCTGCCGATCTTGGGGAGTGGATCGTATTCTTCAAGAAAAGCGGCGGCCGCAGTTTTTTCCTGGTGGACGATCAGGATGAAGTCGAGTCGTTCGCGCGCCTGGATGACCTGGTGGAGACCATCCGCAGCCTGGGCATCAAGTTTGCCGATATTCAGTTGTAAGCCTCAAGCTTATTTGCAGACCACCACTACACTGCGACTCTTGTAGTTACCCACGTCCTGCCCCAGGGTCTTGTCGCTTTCCTTGAGCGACGGCGTGCCTTCGGTACCGACGATGCGGTAGCCGGTACCGGCACACGAGGCGTCAGCCTTTTCGTAGCAGCTGGCCCAGGAATTGGCTTCGCCTGAGCAATCGATGGTCAGACCTTGTTCACCGTTTTTCAGGTAGACGTCAGAAGTGGTGGTGCAGCCGGCGAGTGCCAGTACCGCAGTCAGTGCCAGAATCTTGTTCATGTGTGTTCATCATCGAGGGTGTTGGAAGGGCGCTGACACTGTCGTGGGGCGTTTCGGCGAGATTATAGCGAACTGCCATGTACGTACAGACAAACACAAAAAAGCCCCGGTCAAACGGGGCTTTTGCGCAGCGCTTGGACGCTTACTTGCCCTTCGGCCGCTTGCTCGATGCGTGGCCCGCTTCATCCACAAACACCTCAGCTACCGCGATAGCCTGGCTTTCGGTCGGGAATACCCCGGCGACGCTGTCACCGTGGAAGTTGATCAAGTGCCAACCGTCCGCTCGCTGTGTGATCAGGTAGCCGTTCACGCCTTTTGGTTCTGACATCTATCAAGTATCTCGTGGTGTGGTTCAAGGGCCTTATGATAGCGCCAAATGCAGCGATTCAGCGCAAGTTATTCCAGGTCAGTGTTCCGGTTGCAAAAGCGTGCTAAAAAGAGTGCAGCCCTTTGAAACATTGAGGTGCAGCCGTTTTTTGCCGCGGCGGTGGGAGCGCGGTCCATAAGGCCAGCGGAACTTACGCCGAGATTTTTTCTCTATGATGACATCGCAACGCCAGCAGGACCCATTGTAAGGTGACTGCGGCCTGATTAGACTGCGCCGAATTCCGTACGCACAGCCCTTTGTAAGGACTCATATGATCAAGAAATGCTTGTTCCCAGCAGCCGGTTACGGCACTCGCTTCTTGCCAGCGACCAAAGCCATGCCCAAAGAGATGCTGCCGGTGGTGAACAAGCCACTGATTCAGTACGGCGTCGAAGAGGCACTGGATGCCGGCCTGAACGAAATCTCCATCGTCACCGGCCGTGGTAAGCGCGCGCTGGAAGACCACTTCGACATCAGCTATGAGCTGGAAAACCAGATCAAGGGCACCGACAAGGAAAAATACCTGGTCGGCATCCGCAAGCTGCTGGACGAGTGCTCGTTCTCCTACACCCGTCAGACCCAGATGAAAGGCCTCGGCCACGCGATCCTGACTGGCCGCCCGCTGATCGGTGACGAACCGTTCGCCGTGGTGCTGGCGGATGACCTGTGCGTCAACCTGGAAGGCAAGGGTGTTCTGGAACAGATGGTTGATCTGTACAAGAAATACCGTTGCACCATCGTCGCAGTCCAGGAAGTGGACCCACAGGAAACCAACAAATACGGCGTGATCGCAGGCGACGAAATCGGCGATGGCCTGATCCGCGTGCGTGACATGGTTGAAAAACCAGCACCGGAAGACGCACCTTCGAACCTGGCGATCATCGGTCGTTACATCCTGACCCCGGATATCTTCAAGCTGATCGAAGAAACCGAGCCAGGCAAGGGCGGCGAAATCCAGATCACCGACGCCCTGTTGAAGCAAGCCAAAGACGGTTGCGTGATTGCCTACAAGTTCAAGGGCCAGCGCTTCGATTGCGGCGGCGCTGAAGGCTACATCGAAGCGACCAACTTCTGCTACGAGCACTTCTACAAGACTGGCAAGGCTTACTGATTCAAGCTGTAAGCGTCCCGGTCCAAAAAAGCCACCTTCGGGTGGCTTTTTCGTTTTTCAGCCCCATGTAAGTCGGTATGCTGGTGTTCTGCCGAGGAGAGTGAAATGGCCTACGATTTTGACCTGTATGTGATTGGCGCCGGTTCCGGCGGTGTTCGTGCGGCGCGTTTTGCCGCAGGCTTTGGTGCCAAGGTGGCCGTGGCGGAAAGCCGCTACCTGGGTGGCACGTGCGTCAACGTCGGCTGCGTGCCGAAGAAACTGTTGGTGTATGGCGCACACTTTGCCGAAGATTTTGAGCAGGCCAGCGGATTTGGCTGGTCGCTGGGTGAGGCGAATTTTGATTGGGCCACCCTGATCGCCAACAAAGATCGTGAGATCAACCGCCTGAACGGCATTTACCGCAACCTGCTGGTCAATAGCGGCGTGACCCTGCATGAGGGACACGCTCGTCTGGTGGATGCGCATCAGGTCGAAATCAACGGCGAGCGCTTTACCGCCAAACACATCCTGATCGCGACGGGTGGCTGGCCGCAGATTCCGGAAATTCCGGGCCGTGAACATGCGATTGGTTCCAATGAAGCGTTTTTCCTCAAAGAGTTGCCCAAGCGTGTATTGGTTGTCGGTGGTGGCTACATTGCCGTCGAGTTCGCGGGGATCTTCCACGGCCTGGGTGCGCAGACAACCCTGCTGTATCGCGGTGACTTGTTCCTGCGTGGTTTTGACGGTTCGGTGCGTACGCACCTGAAGGAAGAGCTGACCAAGCGTGGCCTGGACCTGCAATTCAATGCAGACATCGAGCGCATCGACAAGCAAGCGGATGGCAGCCTCAAGGCCACGCTGAAAGACGCCGCGTGTTGGAAGCGGACTGTGTGTTCTACGCCACTGGCCGCCGTCCGATGCTGGACAACCTTGGCCTGGAGAACACGGGCGTGAAACTCGACAAGCGTGGCTTCGTCGAAGTGGATGATCTGTATCAGACCGCTGAGTCGTCGATCCTGGCCATCGGCGATGTAATCGGGCGCGTGCAGCTGACACCGGTTGCGTTGGCTGAAGGCATGGCCGTGGCGCGTCGCCTGTTCAAGCCGGAGCAATATCGTCCGGTGGATTACGCCATGATTCCGACGGCGGTGTTCAGCCTGCCGAACATTGGTACTGTTGGCCTGACCGAAGAGGAAGCGAAAGAGAAGGGTCATAAGGTGCAGATCTTCGAAAGCCGTTTCCGGCCAATGAAGCTGACCCTGACTGAATGCCAGGAAAAAACCCTGATGAAGCTGGTGGTGGACGCTGACACCGACCAAGTGCTGGGTTGTCACATGGTCGGTCCGGATGCCGGCGAGATCGTCCAGGGCTTGGCGATCGCGCTCAAGGCGGGCGCGACCAAGCAGCATTTCGATGACACCATCGGTGTGCACCCTACGGCGGCGGAAGAGTTCGTCACCATGCGCACGCCTGTGTCAGGCTGATCAGCTCTCGGGTGTTGCCTCTGGCGCCGTCGCAACGGCGGCTGCCAGGCGCAATGCCTCGATACTGGCCTGGGTTTTGATCAGTTCCAATTCCAGGATTTTATTGGATTGTTGATGTTCAGCCAACGCTTCCTGGCGTGACTGGCTCTCCTGCACCGCAACGCGCAGACGCTCCTGAAGCAGGGTGCGCTCGCTGTCAATCAGGCTCACCTGTTCGCTCAGCTTGAGCTGCTGGGCCTGGTCTTTGCGGGATTGCTCCTGCAGCGCCGTCAACTCTTTCGATGTCACTCGATGTTCAATCAGCAGTCGCTCATTGTCGCGGTGCAGTTGGGTGATTTCATCCTGGCGCACCATGGCGCTCTGCTGGGCTTGGCGCAGCTCGGCTTGGACCTGTTGCAGTTGCCCTTCGTGACGACGCTGTTCCTGCTCACGCTGCTCCTTGATCGCATTACGGTAATGCTCCAAGGCATCCCTTGCGTGCAGGTGCTTTTCTTCCAGCGAGCGAATCTGTTCGTCCTTATCGTTGATCCGTAATTCGTAATCACTGCACGCCTGGCTCAGCCCGGCGTTACGGGTTTGTTCGGTCTGCAGGCTGGTGCTGGCGGTTTGCAGGGCCGCGCTTTCTTCTGCCAGGGCGGCGGCCTGGATATCAAATTGTTGCTTGAGTTGGCCGTGTGCTTCCTCAAGGGCTTCCAGTTGGGCGAGCAGGGCGGCTTTCTGTTGCTCGAACTGCGCCAGGGCCAGGTCGATAGGCTCCTGGGCTTTCTCCTTCAAGCGTTGCGCCAGGCGCGCTACCAGTTCACCAAGCTCGTCGTCGATGGGCGCTTCGGTGATGGTGGCTCGGCTTTCGCTCTCATCCAGCTCCTTCAGATAGCGATGAATCGGGTTTTCGAGCCGGTATTGCCCATTTCGATGCGTACGGCGTCGATGCTGGGGTTTTCGCCACGGGCGAGGATCGCCAGGCGTGCCGTCTGAACTACTGCTTTGTTAATGCCGCCGCGAGCCATGGGGTCTCCGTCGATTTCGTAATGTGGTATGTATCATGTATATACATACTGTATCACAAATAAAAAATCGTTCAAATTCACAATTTAACAGATGGGATATTGACGTATTATCCCGTGTCATTGACATTTAATCCGCCAAAGCAACTGCCAGCAGTACGAATGGGCCTTTCATGAGCGATCTGGATCGTTACCTCAACGCCGCCACACGCGATAACACGCGACGTAGTTATCGTGCGGCCATCGAGCATTTCGAAGTGAGCTGGGGAGGGTTCCTGCCCGCGACCAGCGACAGCGTGGCGCGTTATCTGGTGGCGCATGCCGGAGTCTTGGCGGTCAACACGCTGAAGCTGCGGCTGTCGGCACTGGCGCAGTGGCATACGAGCCAGGGTTTTCCCGACCCAACCAAGGCGCCGGTGGTGCGCAAAGTGCTCAAGGGCATTCGTGCCGTGCACCCGGCGCAGGAGAAGCAAGCCGAGCCTTTGCAACTCAAGCACCTTGACCAGGTGGTGGCTTCTCTTGAAAAGGAGGCGAAACACGCAGCCCACGACGTGTCTCGGCTACTGCGCGCCAAGCGCGACACTGCATTGATCCTGCTGGGTTTCTGGCGAGGCTTTCGCAGCGATGAGCTGTGTCGGCTCGAGATCGAGCATGTGCAAGCGACGCCTGGTGCCGGGATCAGCCTGTATCTGCCGCGCAGCAAAAGCGACCGCGACAACCTCGGCAAGACTTATCACACACCGGCGCTTTTGCGCCTGTGCCCGGTGCAGGCCTACAGCGAGTGGCTTAGCGCCTCGGCATTGGTGCGTGGCCCGGTGTTTCGCGGCATCGATCGCTGGGGCAACCTGGGGGAGGAGGGGTTGCACCCCAACAGTGTGATCCCGCTGCTGCGCCAGGCGCTGAAGCGCGCCGGCATCCCCGCCGAGCAATACACCAGCCACTCACTGCGCCGGGGCTTTGCCACGTGGGCCCATCGCAGCGGTTGGGATTTGAAGTCGTTGATGAGTTACGTCGGCTGGAGCGACATGAAATCCGCCATGCGCTATGTTGAAGCGACGCCCTTTCTTGGCATGACTCTGGCGACGCCACCGCTGCTTTGAGATTTCTTCTATTAATACAGTCACCTGATAGGGAAAACCAATCGTCAGCATCAGGTTTGCCAATGAGCCATCGGCCAAGAGAGTGGGTAGGATTCACTTCATCAACTTACTAAGCCCTTCTACAAACCTGACGGAGAGTCAACGATGCCTATCATCAACAGCCAAGTAAAACCGTTCAAAGCTACCGCCTACAAAAACGGCAACTTCGTAGACGTGACCGACGCTGACCTGAAAGGCAAATGGTCCGTGGTGTTCTTCTACCCAGCCGACTTCACCTTCGTTTGCCCAACCGAACTGGAAGACCTGGCCGACAACTACGCCGAATTCCAGAAGCTGGGCGTCGAGATCTACAGCGTGTCCACCGACACCCACTTTGCCCACGCTGCCTGGCACAACACTTCGCCAGCCATCGGCAAAATCCAGTACACCATGATCGGTGACCCAACCCTGACCATCTCCCGCAACTTCGACGTACTGATCGAAGAAGCAGGCCTGGCAGACCGCGGTACTTTTGTGATCAACCCAGAAGGTCAGATCAAGATCGTTGAGCTGAACGACGGCGGTGTTGGTCGTGACGCTTCCGAGCTGCTGCGCAAGATCAAAGCCGCTCAGTACGTTGCTGCCCACCCAGGCGAAGTGTGCCCAGCCAAGTGGAAAGAAGGCGAGGCCACCCTGGCTCCGTCCCTGGACCTGGTCGGCAAGATCTAAGTCTGTGAAGTCTCAAGGGCGGTATTCCGCACTTAAGTAAGCTGCATCCGCCCCCAAAACGCCCGGGCGAGATTCGCTCGGGCGTTTTTTTTGTCTGCAATAAACCGAATCAATAGGAAATCGCCCGTATGTTGGACGCCAATCTTACAGCTCAGTTGAAGTCATACCTGGAACGGGTCACCCAGCCGATCGAGATCGTCGCCTCCCTCGATGACGGCGCGAAATCCCAGGAAATGCTTGCCCTTTTGCAGGATGTTGTCAGCCTCACCACGCTGATTACCCTGAAAACCGATGGTGATGATGCGCGTAAGCCGTCGTTTTCCATCAACCGCCCGGGTGCCGAGATCAGCCTGCGTTTCGCCGGCATCCCCATGGGCCATGAATTCACTTCGTTGGTGTTGGCCTTGCTGCAAGTCGGTGGCCACCCGTCGAAGGCCAGTGTCGAAGTGATTGAACAGATCCGCGCTCTTAAAGGCGAGTTCAGCTTCGAGACTTACTTCTCGCTGTCCTGCCAGAACTGCCCGGATGTGGTCCAGGCGCTGAACCTGATGGCCGTGCTCAACCCGAACATCCGCCACGTCGCCATCGACGGCGCGCTGTTCCAGGCGGAAGTCGACGAGCGCCAGATCATGGCGGTACCGAGCGTTTACTTGAATGGTGTGAACTTCGGCCAAGGCCGCATGGGCCTGGAAGAAATCCTCGCCAAGCTCGACACCAGCGGCATCGAAAAAGCCGCCGAGAAAATCAGCGCCAAAGACGCCTTTGATGTGCTTGTGGTCGGCGGTGGCCCAGCCGGTTCTGCGGCGGCGATCTACGCTGCACGTAAAGGCATCCGTACCGGCGTTGCTGCTGAGCGCTTTGGCGGCCAAGTGCTGGACACCATGTCAATCGAGAACTTCATCTCGGTACAAGAAACCGAAGGGCCGAAACTGGCCAGCGCGCTGGAAGCCCACGTACGTCAATACGATGTGGACATCATGAACCTCCAGCGCGCCAGCAGCCTGGTGCCCGCGAAAAACGCCGGTGACTTGCACGAAATCCGCTTCGAAAGCGGTGCGACCCTGAAGTCCAAGACCGTGATCCTGGCCACCGGCGCCCGCTGGCGCGAAATGGGGGTGCCGGGTGAGCAGGAATACAAGGCCAAAGGCGTGTGCTTTTGCCCGCATTGCGACGGTCCGCTGTTCAAGGGCAAGCGTGTGGCGGTGATCGGCGGCGGTAACTCAGGCGTTGAGGCGGCCATCGACCTGGCCGGTATCGTCAGCCACGTCACCCTGCTTGAGTTCGACAGCAAATTGCGCGCCGACGCCGTGCTGCAGCGCAAGCTCTACAGCCTGCCGAACGTTGACGTGATCACCAGTGCGTTGACCAGCGAAGTGAAAGGTGATGGCCAGAAAGTCACCGGCCTGGCGTACAAGGATCGCGACAGCGGCGAGTTCAAGACCATCGACCTGGAAGGGATCTTTGTACAGATCGGTTTGCTGCCCAACACTGACTGGCTCAAAGGCACCGTTGAACTGACGCCGCGCGGCGAGATCATTGTCGATGCGCGGGGGGAAACTTCACTGCCCGGCGTGTTTGCTGCCGGTGACGTGACGACGGTACCCTACAAGCAGATCGTGATTGCCGTGGGTGAGGGCGCCAAGGCTTCCCTGAGTGCTTTCGATCACTTGATCCGGACTTCCGCCCCGGCGTAAATCCGGAACCGGAAATGAAAAACCCCATGAGTGATCATGGGGTTTTTTCGTTACAGCGGTGCGGGCTGGATAATCTCGACCCAGTACGCGTCCGGGTCCTTGATGAAGGCCAGGCTCTTCATGCGGCCATCGCTCAGGCGCTTCTGGAAGTCGCAGCCCAGGGCTTCGAAACGTTCGCAGGCAGCGACGATATCCGGCACCGAGATGCAGATATGGCCAAAACCACGTGGGTCGGTATTGCCATTGTGGTAGGCAAAGTCGGTGTCGTTTTCGGTGCCGTGGTTGTGGGTCAGTTCCAGGATTCCTGGGATCGACTTCATCCACTGGGTGCGCTCGGCGGCGTCGGCCGGGATCTGGGATTTGTCCACCAGGGCCAGGAAGTACAGGCTGAATTCGGCCTCCGGAAAATCACGCTTTTCAACCAGGGAAAAACCCAGGACGCGGGTGTAGAAGTCCAGCGACTTGGTGATGTCCTTGACCCGCAGCATGGTGTGGTTGAACACGAAGTTCGTGGTGGCGGTGTCCGGTTGGGCGGTAACGCCCGGGAAAGTGTTCAGTTCGTGCAGGCTCATGGGCCCTCCAGAAAAAATGGGGCAAACGCAGCTCTGAAATGTGAGCGGTTCCTTGGCTTGCGGCTGGCATCCGTGCAGCCGGACCATGATACGCAAGGCTTGCCCCAGGCGCCAAATGAAAAAGCCCATGCAGGCCTTGCGACACAGGGGCGCCGGGGCTCAAACTTTGGCGCTTGAACCTTGGGTACTTTTCGCAATGATCGCATTTCGTAAACCGCTGTTGAGCGCTGTGTGTTTGCTGGTGGGCAGTTCCTTCGTGCTGGCGGCCGACCCCGAAATTCATTGGCCCAGTGGCTGGCAGGTCGAAGAGGTCGTACCGGATGGCGAAGCGCCTTCCAAACCCCAGGTGGTGTCGCGCCAGCGTGCAATCAAGAATGATGAAAATGGCACGACCCTGATGGTGATGGAGTTGACCGGTACGCCGATTGAAGCGGGGCATAAGGTTAATCTACAAGGCGTACTGCTGGAGATGCGCAAGTCCATCCAGAAAGATTTTGCCCAGGGTGGTTATCAAAGTGTATGCAGCAAGATGCACCCTACAACATTGAGTCGTCTTGACGCGTTGGAAACTACATGTGTGATAACCGAAAACGGACGCCACGTGCTTTCGCAAACATTGGTGGGCGCGGTTGATGCCGATAAGGCGTATGTTTTTTCATACGCAGGGCAGGCGGATGCGTACGAAGCAAGCAAGGAAGAAGTCAGCTCGGTGCGCGATAGCCTCAAACTCTAAGTGTGTAATGTGCGACGTTTCTGAACATTATGAAACGTTATTTAAGTTCGGTTTCGAACCCTGGAATTAAAAAAAGCCCCGCATAAGCGGGGCTCTTTCTTAGTGCAGTGCGATCAGCCGCGAAGCCAGGAGTCTACAGTGGCGGCGCCGTACTGTTCTTTCCACGCCTTGAGGCCACGGTGGTTGCCGCCTTTGGTTTCGATCAGCTCACCGGTGTGCGGGTTCTGGTAAACCTTGACCACACGTGCGCGGCGCTGTTTTGGTGCGTTGACGGCAGCAGCGCTGGACTTGCCCGGGTTTGGATCAAGGATGGAAATGATGTCGCGCAGGCCTTTGCCGTAGGTCTTCATCAGGCCCTGGAGCTTTTCTTCGAATTCGATTTCTTTCTTCAGGCCGGCGTCGTTCTTCAGGGATTCCAGCTGGGCAAGCTGCTCTTGAAGGGCTTTTTCGGCTGCGCGAAATTCGGCGAGTCTGGACAAAATAGGTACTCCAATAGTGTGTTTGGCTGATATCAACTGCAGACAAAGCTATAAGCCAAGCGCTTTAAGGCGACTCTAGAAAGAAGCCGTCCCGCGAATTCTGCACAGGCTGGAAAAATTGTAGTAGTTAATTTGCTACGAGTAAATCATGTCTTTTGGCTAAATAACATTATTTCAGTGCAGGTAGTGCATGGCTATTCAATGGCTTGCCAGAGATTTAATAAATTCATCGCTGGGCAAAGGCTTTCCGAACAGGTAGCCCTGCAAAAAATCCACGCCTTGGGCGGCCAGGTAGTCGGACTGTTCGGGCGTTTCCACACCTTCTGCTACGATGCCTAAATCGAGTTTGCCGGACAGTTCTATGATGCTGTCGAGAATATGCCGTGATAGTGCATCGGCACCGATCATGGCGACAAAACTCTGGTCAATCTTCAAGTAGTCGACATTGAAGTTACGTAAATAGCCCAGGCTGGAGTGGCCGGTTCCAAAGTCGTCAATAGCGATCATTACCCCCAGTTGATGCAGGGCGTCAAACAGGCGGCGAGTGATGTCGGTGGGCACGATCAGTTCGCGCTCGGTCAACTCCAGCACCAACGTCACTTGGCCCACGGGAAAGGCGGCGAGAAACTCACGGCAATCATCCACCAAGGCCAAATCCTGGCAGTGGCGTGCGGTGATATTGACGCCGATATGAAACCCAGGGCTGAAGCGCGCCGCATGGGGCGCCAGTTGCACGGCGGTCTGGCGCAGGAGGGCGCGAGTCATCGGAACTATCAGGCCCGAATGCTCGGCCAGGGGAATAAACAGGTCGGGCCGCACCAGGCCTTCTTTTGGATGCTGCCAGCGCATGAGCACTTCACATCCCGCCCACTCGCGAGTATCACCGCGTACCACCGGCTGGAAATACGGAATGAATTCATTGGCGCCCAACGCCCGCTGCAATTCGTGAGTCGGTGCCGAGGAGCGCTTTTGCAGCCAGTGCGCCAAAAGGCCAGCCAATACGCCAAAAAACACGATCAGGCTGAACAATGCCGGGTATCGGGCCTGCATGTAGCGCCAGACTTCACCCGCCGGCATACCCGCGTCGACGCTGTGTGATAACGCCCGGACGCCAAGTGATGGTGGGCCACCGCGAACGCCGGCACCGCGGTGTCATGCACCTTGCCATCAGCCCCCAGCCAATTCGGGCCCACTTGCAATATCAGGTGGGCGTATCGGCTGATCAGACGCAGGGCGTTGGTCAAGTGGTAGCCATCAATCGACGCAAAAGCCGCCTTGTCGCCGTCAACCAGCCGGTAGACCAGCAGTGCGGTGTCGGGTGTCACCGGGTTGCCATTCATCAACCATAACCGACCGTCCACATAGTCATCCGGGTTGACCGGTGACTCGTAGTTGCTGCCGAACAACGAGCTGCAATAGATGTTTTTTTGCCAGGACAGGGTGGTCGCGCGCACAAACGGGCGACGCGTGACTTGTTCTCGCAGGGCCAGTTGCACGCCGTTATCACAGGGCAACCCCGCCAGCGGTAGCAAGGCCTGGGCGGCGAGGGAGGTATTGTCGAGCATCAGGTCGAATTGGCGCACCGCCTCCTGGGCGGTCTGGGCGGTGCTTTGTTGCAAGGTACGTTCGGCCTGCCAATAAAGGATAACGACGCCGAGCGCAATCGGTAGCAGCGCGCTCAGGGTTGTGATCAGGTAGCGAGTGGCGCGTTTTCGCGGGCCGTTGACGGTCAGGGGCATGGAGTGAACGGCCTGTTGCAGGGATCGGATATCAGTCGATGATAGATGGCTCGACCGAAATAAGCTCGCGACACCTACCCGTTTGGCCAGTACGCGGCACTACAACTCCACGCTTTGGGCAATACGGATAAACGCTAGCGCTGCTGGGGAAGACTGACGCCGGTCCAGTACGGCAAGCCCAACCTGGCGCGGTACACGCGGGGATAAGGCGCGCTGTACATACCGTGTGTCATGTCCAACCGGTAACGACGCTTGCGCTACCACGCTCACTGCATCGCCCCGGCTGACGGTTTCCAGGGTACTCAGCAGCTGCGAGCAGCGATAACGCACAGTCGGGGTCAGACGCGCCTCGTTCGTTGAACAGTCGCATCACCAGCTCAGTGGAACCGGCTTCAGTCAGCGCAAAAGGGTCGTTGCACAAATCCTTGAGACTAACGTGTTCACGGGCGGCCAGTTGATGGTCAGCCGGCAGCAGCGCCACCATCTGGTCCTCGAACAGTGGGAACGTGTCGAAGCGCTCTTGTTCCAGCACCACAAAGCCGATATCAATTCGGCGTTCATCGAGCCATTGGATGACTTGCCTGTCCGGCCCTTCATCAATGTGTACCTCGATACCCGGATACTCCAGGCGGAACCGGCTGAGGATCTTTGGCAGCAGGTAGGCCGAGGAGGTGGGACCGAAGGAGCCGATGCGCAGCGTCCCGCGTTTCATGCCCCGGGCGTCCGCGGCTTCCTGTTGCAAGGTATTCGCCAGGCCCAGCATCGCCCGGGCGCGCGCCAGTAACTGCACGCCGATGTCGCTTAGTTCGACCTGCGCCTGATGGCGCCTGAACAACGCCACCCCCAGCTCCTGCTCCAGGGCTTTAATCGCGTGGGACACCGCCGATTGGCTGATACCGAGGCGGTGGGCGGCGCTGGTAAAGCCTTGCAGCTCGGCTACCAAGGAAAAGATTTCGAGTTGGGTCAGGGTCATGAGCAATCACTCATTTTACGATGACACCGTATTACCAGAAGAATGCACGCATCCTCAAGCCATTGGAGCCCTATCCTGTGCATTCAAGCAACGATCACATCACTTATTTGAAGCTGGCCGCCGTCACCATGATCTGGGGCGGCACCTTCGTGGCCGGTCGCTACCTGGGCGGGACGATCGACCCTCTGCTGGCGGCCAACCTCCGGTTTGCACTGGCCAGCCTGGCATTGCTGGGATTCCTGGGCTTGGCACGCATCCCGTTGGTCCGACCCAATCCGCGGCAGCTCCTGCAACTGGTGATGCTGGGTTTCTTCGGCATCTTTTTCTACAACCTGTGTTTCTTCTATGGATTGCAGTTAATCAACGCATCGCGCGCCTCATTAATCGTGGCGCTGAACCCGGCCGTCATCGGCCTGGCGTCCTGGTGGTTGTTCAAGGAGCGCCTGGGTGCCAGCAAAGTCGCGGGGATCGTGCTCTGCCTGGCGGGTGCCGCCATAGTCATCGTCAGTCGCAACCCCCAGGTAATGAGCGAAGCAACCAACACGTGGCGTGGGGATTTGCTGATCTTCGGCTGCGTAGTGGGGTGGGGCATCTACTCACTGTTTTCCCGTGGCTTAAATCAGAGCCTGGGGCCGCTGCAGACGGTCACCTGGTCGATACTGCTGGGAACGCTGATGCTTACCGTCATCACACTGATCATGGGGCGCTTTACGCTGGAGGCGATGGGCCGCGTGTCTCTCGCGCAAGGACTGAGCTTGATGTACCTCGGCGTGCTGGGTTCTGCGCTGGCCTATATTGGTTATTACGACGGTATCCGACGAATCGGCGCGACACGTTCCGGCGTATTTATCGCGCTCAACCCACTCACCGCCGTGATCTGTGGCGCTCTGTTGCTGGACGAACCGTTGAGCCTGCCCATGCTGGCCGGCGGGGCAGTGATCCTGCTCGGCATCTACCTCTGCAACAAACCCCTTGCACGCGCCAGGGCAATGGGGATTTGATAAGACTACGGACAAACGTGGTTACGCTGTGTAGAATCGATTTACGCATACAAGAATATGGACTTGCGCTCACGCAAGCCTAAGCCGTCAGAGACTGATGACCCCATGAAGCTACTCGGCTCCCCCCTCATCTTTGGTGACTTCCTCGCCCGCAGCGTGCGAGGCCTTTCCTGTGCGCCACCCTGCAACCTCATCCTTGCTCGCCACTAATACTGTGTCTAATACAAGAATGATGAGGTGCCACCATGGCAGATCTATACGAAAACCCAATGGGCCTGATGGGCTTTGAATTTATCGAATTTGCGTCGCCGACGCCGGGCACCCTGGAGCCGATCTTCGAGATCATGGGCTTCACCAAAGTCGCGACCCACCGTTCGAAGAACGTACACCTGTACCGCCAGGGCGAGATCAACCTGATCCTCAACAACGAACCCAATAGCATTGCCTCCTACTTTGCGGCCGAACACGGCCCCTCGGTGTGCGGCATGGCATTCCGCGTCAAGGACTCGCAAAAAGCCTACAACCGCGCCCTGGAACTGGGTGCCCAGCCGATCCATATCGAAACCGGCCCGATGGAACTGAACCTGCCGGCGATCAAGGGCATCGGCGGTGCGCCGCTTTACCTGATCGATCGTTTTGGCGAAGGCAGCTCGATCTATGACATCGACTTCGTATACCTCGAAGGCGTGGAGCGCAATCCGGTCGGTGCAGGCCTCAAAGTCATCGACCACCTGACGCACAACGTCTATCGCGGTCGCATGGCGTACTGGGCCAACTTCTACGAAAAACTGTTCAACTTCCGTGAAGCGCGCTACTTCGACATCAAGGGCGAATACACCGGCCTGACGTCCAAGGCCATGAGCGCGCCGGACGGCATGATCCGCATCCCGTTGAACGAAGAGTCGTCCAAGGGCGCGGGGCAGATCGAAGAGTTCCTGATGCAGTTCAACGGCGAAGGCATCCAACACGTGGCGTTCCTCACCGAGGACCTGGTCAAGACCTGGGACGCGTTGAAGAAGATCGGCATGCGCTTCATGACCGCGCCGCCGGACACCTACTATGAAATGCTCGAAGGCCGCCTGCCGAACCACGGTGAGCCGGTGGACCAACTGCAGGCACGCGGTATCCTGCTGGACGGCTCTTCGGTGGAAGGCGACAAGCGCCTGCTGCTGCAGATCTTCTCGGAAACCCTGATGGGCCCGGTGTTCTTCGAATTCATCCAGCGTAAGGGCGACGATGGGTTTGGCGAGGGCAACTTCAAGGCGCTGTTCGAGTCCATCGAACGCGACCAGGTGCGCCGTGGTGTATTGACCGCCGACTAAACGTAAAAAAGCCCGGCCGAGGGTAACCCCGGCCGGGCTTTTTATCGCCTGCGCATCAGCTTTGCGTTGGCGGACCAAGTGCTTGAAACCTTCGAACACCAGCACCATCACCGCCAGCCAGATCGGGATGTAGGTGAACCATTCGCCACCTTTGATCCCTTCCCCCAGGATCAATGCCACGCCCAGCAGCAGCACAGGCTCCACATAACTGAGCAAACCAAACAGACTGAACGCCAGTAAACGGCTGGCGATGATATAGCTCACCAGCGCTGAGGCACTGATCAGGCCCAGCATCGGGATCAGTGCATACAGTTTCGGGTGGGCATCCATGACCGCAAAGCCTTGCTCGCCACTCTGCACAAACCACCAGGCCACCGGCAGCATCAGCGCCATATCCAGCCAGAGCCCGCCCAGGTGGTCGGTCTGGAGGTATTTGCGCACGATGAAATAAACCGGGTAACCAATGATCACCACCAGCGTTGCCCAGGAGAATCCACCCGCCTGGTACAACTCGTTGAGTACACCGAGGGCGGCAAAAAACACGGCGATCCGTTGCAGATAGGACAGTTGTTCACCCCACACCAGACGCCCGGTCAGCACCATGGTCAGCGGCAACAGGAAGTAACCCACCGACACATCCAGGCTGCGCCCATTCAGCGGCGCCCACATAAACAGCCATAGCTGCACGCCCAACAGGGCGGAAGACAGCAACACACCCGCAATCAAGCGCGGCTTGGCCGCAAGCAGTTGCGCCAGCTCCCACACCCGTCGCCATTCGCCGCTGACGATCATGAAGATCGTCATGCACGGCACGGTGAGCAACATGCGCCAGCCGAAAATTTCCAGGCCGCTCAAGGGTGTGAGCAATGATGTGAAGTAATACATCACGGCAAACAACACTGAGGCCAAGACCGATAAAACAACACCTTTAGACACACTATCCTCGCGAAAACCGTTGATACAAAAGATGAGGGGATTATGGAGCTTTTGGCGGGAGAGGGTTGCGTTGTTTTGGGGCGTTTTTCAGGAAAATCCTGTAGGAGCGAGCTTGCTCGCGAAGAACGTCAACGATTACGCAGCGCTATCAGGTAGCCCGTGGTGTCCTTGCGTTCTTCGCGAGCAAGCTCGCTCCTACACAGTGGAGGGGTTATGCGCGTGGTATGCGACCGGAGACGAAATGCCCCACATCATTGAACCCCGGCGTGGATGAATGCCCCGGCGTCACCAACGAATCGATAAACGCCTCATCTTCGGCGCTGATCTTCACCTCCAGCGCGCCAATATAGGCATCCCACTGCGCCTCGGTACGCGGCCCCACAATCGCCGAACTGACCGCCGAGTTGTTCAGTACCCAGGCAATCGCAAACTCGACGATCCCGACGCCACGACCTTGGGTGTACTGCTGGATCTGCTGGGCGATGCGCAACGATTCCACGCGCCATTCGGTTTCCAGGATGCGTTTGTCCTGGCGCGCCGCGCGGCTGCCGGCTTCGGGGGTAACGTCCGGGGCGTATTTACCACTGAGCACGCCGCGAGCCAGTGGGCTGTAGGGCACCACACCCAGGCCGTAGGCGGCTGCCGCGGTGATCTGCTCCACTTCTGCCTGGCGGTTGACGATGTTGTACAACGGCTGGCTGATCACCGGTTTGTCGACGCCCAGGCGCTCGGCCACGCGAATCACCTCGGCGATGCGCCAACCGCGATAGTTGGACAGGCCCCAGTAGCGTATCTTGCCCTGGCGGATCAGGTCGCCAATCGCCGATACCGTCACTTCCAGCGGCGTGTTGTGGTCTTCACGGTGCAGGTAGTAGATGTCCAAGTAGTCGGTATCGAGGCGTGTCAGGCTGGCCTCCAACGCGTTGAAAATGCGCTTGCGGCTCAAGCCGCTGCGGTTGGGCAAACCGTCCACCGGGCCGATGCCGACCTTGGACGCCACCACCCAATCCTGGCGATTGCGCACAATGGCTTCGCCGACTATTTCCTCGGAGCGACCGCCGGTGTAGACGTCCGCCGTGTCGATGAAATTGATGCCCTGGTCCCAGGCCTTGTCGATGATGCGCAGCGAGTCCTCGGTGTTGGTCTGTTCGCCAAACATCATGGTGCCCAGGGTCAAGGCACTCACCTTCAACCCGGACTGGCCCAATGTGCGGTAAATCATGGATAACTCCTCAAGGCGGGAAATGTACCCATGCAATACCAGACTCAGCCGCTCTGGGACAAGCCCTGCGCGCGTTTCTTCATGGGCTCAGCAATGTCTGGCAACGCTGCTGTAAAAAGCGATGCAGCACCTTCACGCGTTCCGACACCTGCAGGCGGTGAGGGCACATCAGGTTGAAGGGCGTGGGTTCGCCTTGCCAATCCGGTAGCAAGGGCACCAGTCGACCGGCCTTGATGTCTTGGGCAATGTCCAGATTGGCCTTATAGGCGATTCCGTGACCGGCCAACGCCCAGCGTCGCACGATTTCACCGTCATCGCTCAGGTAATCGCCCGACACCTCGACCTCTTGCAGCACCGTGCCCTGGCGGAAATACCAGGTGTTGTTGGCCCGGCCCAGGCGCATGTAGCGCAGGGTGTTGTGCTGCGCCAGGTCAGCCGGAGCGAGGGGTGTGCCATGGCGCGCCAGGTAAGCCGGGCTGGCACAGGGGATGCGGTGGTGATCGGGCACCACCGGGAGCGCCACCAGGCTGGAATCCCTTGGCACGCCAAACCGCAGGGCGATGTCGACGGTGTCGCGGAACAGGTCGGCATTGCTGTCGTTGAGCAGCAATTGCAGGCGGATATTTGGGTGTTCGAGCTTGAATGCATCCAGCCAGCCCAGCAACACATTGCGCCCGAAATCCGAGGGCGCCGCCAGTTGCAGCAACCCGCTGAGGCTCTGGCCCTGTTGCTTGATCGCCTGTTCGCCCTCGGACAGGGCTTCCAGCGCGACGCGTACGCTCTCGAGGTAGCGCCGACCTTCCTCGGTCAGGCGCATGCTGCGGGTGGAGCGTGCCAGCAGGCGAATGCCCAGGCGGGTTTCCAGGCGCTTGAGGGCAATACTGGCGGCCGCCGGGGTCAGGCCGAGCCCGCGTGCGGCGGCAGACAGGCTGCCGGTATCGGCGGTGCGCACGAAGACTTCAAGGTCGAGGGTCGAGCTCATTTGTAAAAATCCTTTAAAGATCTTGTCGTTTTACCGGGATTTTTCGCCGATTGCCAAGCTGTGAAGATGAACGCTCATTTTCTCACTCAGGAATTTCCCCATGACTTCTTCCCTCAACGGCAAAACCGTCATCGTGATCGGCGGCAGCAGCGGTATCGGTGCCGCCGTGGCCAAGGCCGCGGCCGCGCGGGGCGCGCAGGTGGTACTCGCCGGGCGGCGCTTGGTGTCTGGCGTGGAAAATGGCCTGCGCAGCGAACCGGTGGATGTCACCGATGCGGCCTCCCTGCAGCGCCTGTTCGAGACCGTGGGGCGCTTTGACCATCTGGTCTACACCTCCGGCCCCAACGTGCGCGCCAAGCCGCTGGTCGAGACCGACCTGAACGAGGCCCAGGAAAATTTCAATGTGAAGCTCTGGGGCTCGCTGCGGGCGATTCAACTGGCACTGCCATTCCTGGACGAACACGGCAGCATCAGCCTGACCTCTGGGCAACTGGGACGTAAATTGGCGCCGGGCCAGTTCATCAAGACGGGTATCAACGCGGCGACTGAAGCGTTGGGCAAGCAGTTGGCGAAGGAGCTGGCACCGCGTCGGGTCAACGTGATCAGCCCGGGGGTCATCGATACGCCGGCGTATGCAGGCTTGGCGCAAGAACAGCGCCTGGCGATGTTCGCCAAGGCGGGCGGCGCATTGCCGGTCGGGCGCGTGGGTCAGGCGCATGAGGTCGCGGCGGGGTATGTGCTGGCCATGGAGAATGGCTTCATGTCCGGTGCCGTGATTGACATCGACGGCGGCGGTTTGCTCTGACGTAATTGTCGGCGCCGGCTGAGGGGTAGGCCTTCAGTGCATAGCTATCTATACAGTTCTGAGTACGGCGCTGGATCTGTGGCGAGGGAGCTTGCTCCCGCCAGCGCTCGTATGGACGACCGCTCTCTAACGGTTGCCCCGCCATCCGGATGTGGGGGCTTGATTGCCTGCGAAGGCGGCCTGACAGCCGACCTGGATGCTGGATCTGATCGGGTACATATCCGTTATTTAGGTAAAGGCTTCTATTGGTTCCGCCCTTACGGCGGCTCACTTTGGAAAAGCCCCAAAGTAAGCAAAGGGCTCTTGCCCCAACACTCGGCACCTCGCCTAGGCTCGGTGTGCCCGTAATCCGCCAGTGATTTGGGGGGCCGCCGCCACGCGCCATCCATGGCGCGGGGCGGCTAAACCGGCATCCCTGCCGGTTTACCCCCCAAATCCCTGTCGAATTCCGGCCAGCGTGTTTGACGGGGCGCCTAAGATCAAAGGCAACATCAAGATCAAGAGCGACTCGCTTCGCATCGTGGTTACCATGGTTACCATGGTTACCATGGTTGCCATGGCTACCGTGGTTGCCACAGTGTTGTGTAGACGCCTCTACTCATCGCCGGCAAGCCGGCGCCTACAGGGCAAGGTTACGCCTTGAGGGTACGGGTCATTCGCAGCGCCAATACGCTACCGGCGACGATCACCGCTGCCAGCAGGTATAGCGCCACATCCGTGGACCCGGTGGCATCCTTCACAAAGCCGACGATATAAGGGCTGAGGAAGCCGGCCATCTGGCCCATGGAGTTGATCAACGCCAGGCCTCCTGCCGCCGCGCCGGCACTGAGCATGGCGGTGGGCACCGGCCAGAACATCGGCAGGCCGGTGAGGGCACCCATGGTGGCGATGGTCAGGCCGAGGATTGCAATCGCTGGGGTCGTGGCAAAATTCACCGCGATCACCAGGCCCACAGCGCCCATCAACATCGGCACCACCAAGTGCCAGCGACGCTCTTTGCGCAAGTCGGCGGAACGACCCACCAGCAACATGAACACGGCTGCCAGCAGGTAGGGGATCGCGCTGAGCCAGCCGATCACCAGGTTATCGCTGAACCCCAGGTTCTTGATGATCGACGGCAGCCAGAAGTTGATGGCGTATACGCCGCTCTGGATGCAGAAGTAAATCAGGCCGAACGCCCAGATGGCCGGATTCTTGAACACTTCGGCCAAGGAGTCGGTGGTGGTTTTCGGCTTGTTCGCCAGGTCGGTGGCCTGGTCGGCTTCCAGTACCGCGCGTTCGTGGGGCTTGAGCCATTTGGCGTTGGCAAAGCTGTCGCTGAGCAGGAAGTAGGCGAGGACGCCCAGCACGACAGTCGGGATGCCTTGCAGCAGGAACATCCACTGCCAGCCCGCGAGGCCACCTTGGCCGGCAGCGAAGTGGTTGAGGATCCAGCCGGAGAACGGGCTGCCGAGCAACCCGGAAACCGGGATCGCCGACATGAACAGCGCCATGATCCGCCCACGGCGGAAGGTCGGGAACCACTGCGAGAGGTACAGCACCACGCCGGGGAAGAAGCCCGCTTCGGCGGCACCGGTGAACAGGCGCAAGGTGTAGAAGTGTGTCGGCGTGGTGACGAACAGCAGGCAGGTAGACAGCGTGCCCCAGACGATCATCATCAACGCGATCCAGCGCCGTGGACCGAACTTGGTCAACGCCAGGTTGCTCGGTACGCCGCACAGCACGTAGCCGATGAAGAAGATCCCGGCGCCGAGGCCGTACACGGTTTCGCTGAATTTCAACGCATCGAGCATCTGCAACTTGGCAAAGCCAACGTTTACCCGGTCGAGGTAATTGAACAGATAGCAGATGAAAATGAAGGGGATCAGGCGCAGGGTAATGCGCTTGTAGATGGCGTTTTTATCGTCATCGGTGGCCAGTGGGGTCGTGGCGCTCTGTGACATGGCAGTCTCTCTTTATTATGATTTTTTGCGATGCGAGGGTAACGTTGATCGCCCACTGAGTCTCGGCCACCTGGCAGGCCGCTGTCTTTGTGCTTGCGCACAGCGAACGTGGCTTTGCGCTGTGCCTATGAACAACCCCGCTTTTTAAGGAATTTAACCCCATGTTCGAGCTGGATCATGACCTGGCGCAGGATATCGTCGATCGAACCATGGCGATCCTGCCTCACAACGTCAATGTCATGGACAGCCAGGGCCTGATCCTCGGCAGTGGTGAGCCCGAGCGTATCAACACCCGGCATGAAGGCGCACAACTGGTGCTCGCCAACGGCCGGGTGGTGGAAATCGATGGCCAGACCGCCAAGCACCTCAAGGGGGTACAACCGGGCATCAACCTGCCGCTGCTGCATGACGGGCGCCTGATCGGCGTGCTCGGCATCACTGGCGAACCGGAGGGCCTGCGCACCTACGCCGAACTGGTGCGCATGACCGCCGAAATGCTGGTCAGCCATCGTCACCAGCAGGCCGAGCAACAATGGCGGCGTCAGCGCTGTGATGATCTGCTGGCCTTGCTGCTGGCGGAAACCGGCGATTCGCCACGCTTGGTGGACGAAGCCCAGCAACTGGGGCTCAAGCCGCAGCTGGCACGCACGCCGTACCTGTTTGAACTGGGCGCGGGGCAATCGGCGGAAGCGTTGAGTGCGTGGCTTGCCTCGCGTTATCCGGACAGCTGGTGTGTCAGCTCGGCGCAATACTCATTGCTGTGGTGCCGGCCGGCATCTGTGCAGGTCGACAACCCGCGCTTGCTGGAAAAACTCGAAAGCCTCGGTTGGAACATTTTGCGCGTTGCCGTGGGTGGGCAAGCGGACGGCCTGACCGGCCTGCGCCGTTGCTATCGGCGTGTCGGCGATCTGCTCGCTTATGGCCGTGATGTGCTGCCGCAGTCGCGCCTGCTGACCCTCAATCGCTATCGCTTGCCCGTTATGCTCTGGCGCCATCGCAATGACGACGCGCTCGACGAACTGCTCAACCCGCTGCGTAAAGTGCTGGCCAAGGACAGCAATGGTCAGTTGCAGGCGACTCTGCGCAGTTGGTGTGAACACGACGGGCAAAGCCAGGCCTGTGCGGACGCCCTTGGTATTCACCGCAACAGCCTGCGTTACCGCATGGAGCGTATTGCCGAACTCAGTGGTGTCGACCCGTTGACCCTGGACGGTATGCTCGCCCTCTACCTCGGCGTACAGCTGCTGCCCCAGGCTTTGTCTGAATGAACAACAAAGCGCCGTCGTACTTGTGCATCTGACCGGCGTCAGCAGCCCTGGCAACTGGCAGCATGGGCATCATAAAAACCGGAGAAAGCCCATGAAAATCATCATCGCCCCCGACTCGTTCAAGGACAGCCTGAGTGCCGAAGGCGTCGCCCAGGCCATTGCCCAAGGGTTGGCCCAGGTTTGGCCGGATGCACAGTTGGTTCAGTGCCCGATGGCGGATGGCGGTGAAGGCACGGTGGATTCGGTGCTGGCAGCCTGCGATGGCGAGTTGCGTCACCACACCGTACGCGGCCCGCTTGGCGCAGCCGTCGACGCACATTGGGGCTGGTTGGCCGACAGCCACACCGCGATCATCGAAATGGCTGAAGCCAGCGGTTTGCAGTTAGTCCCTCCGGGCCTGCGCGACGCATGCAAAACGACCACCTATGGCACCGGCGAACTGATCCGCGCCGCCCTGGATGCCGGCGCCCAGCGCATCATCCTGGCGATTGGCGGCAGTGCCACCAACGATGGCGGCGCGGGTGCGATGCAGGCGCTCGGCGTGCAACTGTTCGATGCCGAACATCAAGCGCTACCCGCCGGTGGCCTGGCCTTGGCCCGTCTGGCGCAGATCAGCCTTGAACATCTGGACCCACGCCTGGCCCAGGTGCGCTTTGAGATCGCCGCCGACGTCAACAACCCGCTGTGCGGCCACCACGGTGCGTCGGCGATATTCGGCCCGCAAAAAGGCGCAAATCCCGAGCAGGTCCACCAACTGGACGCCGCCCTCGGCCACTTCGCCGACCATTGCGCGAAGGTGCTGCCTAAAGATGTACGCGACGAACCGGGCAGCGGCGCTGCGGGTGGGCTGGGATTTGCCGCCAAGGCCTTCCTGGGCGCGCAATTTCGCGCCGGTGTCGAGGTAGTGGCCGAACTGGTCGGCCTGGACGAAGCCGTACGCGGCGCGGACCTGGTCATCACCGGGGAAGGCCGCTTCGATGCCCAGACCCTGCGCGGTAAAACTCCGTTCGGCGTGGCGCGCATCGCCCAACAACACAACGTGTCGGTCATTGTGATTGCCGGCACATTGGGCGATGGCTATGAGCAGATGTACGCCCACGGCGTGGACGCGGCGTTCGCCTTGCCTTCCGGGCCGATGAGCCTGGAACAGGCGTGCGCTGAGGCGCCGCGTTTGTTGCAGGAGCGGGCGGCGGATATTGCGCGGGTGTGGCGCGTGGCAACACGCCGCTGACGTAAAACCCCGGACATGGGACAATCCGCGCCTTTTCGACACGGAGAGTCCCCATGCTGCGCCCCGCACTCCTGGCCCTGTTTCTGACAGGCGCCACCGCCCCAGCCTTTGCTCAACCACCGACCGAGACGGTCCCGCTGCTGCGGGAGATCAAGCAGTGGGTCATCGGTTGCGACAACCTGCGCAATTGCCACGCCCTTAGCGCGCCCAGTGGCGTCGACGAAGAGGATTACAGCTCGTTGACCCTGCACCTCTGGCACCAGGCCGGTCCTCAAAGGTATCTGCGTTTGCGTTTTGATCATCGAGGGGAGGACGTGGATCTGTCCACATTGCTACTGGATGGTAAGCCGCTGGGCCTGGAACTGACGCAGGACTTGCACATCGAGCTGGACGACCAGGGTGGCGACCCTGAGGTGCAGTCCTTCGGGGTGATCGAGGACGCGGCCGCGCGGCGTTGGTTGCAGCGTTTGCGCAATGGCCAGCGATTGCAGTTGCCGGGCGACGAGGCGGCCCATGTGTCGCTCAGCGGCCTGAGTGCTTCGCTGCTGTTGATGGATGCTGTACAGGGACGCTTAGACAACGTGACGGCCCTTTCCCGACCCGGCAAGGGCGCGGCCAGCGAGGTTGCGCCACGCGCGCCCGCGCCGGTGCTGCGTAAGTTTACAGCCGCTGCACCGCTGACCGCAGAGGAGCAGGCGGGCCTGGTGGCTGCTGCCTTGCAGGCCGTGAAGCCCGAGGAAGGTGAGCCCGAGGCCACAGTCGGCGCGTTGACGGCGCAACAGGCAATGACGGTAACGCGTTATGACTGCGCGGCCTATAACTGCGAGTTCGACGTCAGCAGCCGTGAGCGCCAGGCGCCTTACAAGGAAACGCCGATGGACCTGCAGCCGCTACCCCTGGAAGACGCCGCGCTGCAAGGCTCTGTCGGGTATGACGAAGCGTCCGGAACCCTGAGTTATTTCTATAAACAACGTGGGATCGGGGATTGCGGTGGTGGTGCATCCTGGGTGTTTGACGGCAAGCGCTTCCAGCTCAGTGAGTTCCACAGGATGCCGCGCTGTACCGGGGTCGGTTACGGTGATTGGCCAGCGTTGTGGACGACGGTGCCAGCGCCCTAGCCATCTGGCTCACATCGCCTCTACACTGGTCGGCCACTTGTCTTTCAAAGGATGAAACACAATGCACACACCTGAACCCCACATCGTGATCCAGCGTTTCAGCGAGGCCCACCTTGAAGGCGTCGCTGCGCTCTATAACGAACCGGCCGTGTGCCGTCAGGTGCTGCAAATGCCTTTCCAGTCGGTCGAGGCGTGGCGTAACAAGCTGGTACAGGACAACGAGCGGCGCCTGCAATTGGTGGCCGTGCACGGTGGCGAGGTGATCGGCCAGCTTGGCCTGGAACAATACCTGCGGGTACGCCAGGCCCATGTCGGTTCATTTGGTATGGGCGTGGCGACGGCGTGGCAGGGCAAAGGGGTGGGCTCGCGCTTGCTGACCGCCGCGCTGGACGTGGCCGACAACTGGATGAACCTGCGCCGGGTGGAATTGACCGTGTACGCCGACAACGAAGCGGCACAGAGGCTGTACCGCAAGTTCGGTTTTGAGGTCGAAGGTGTGTTGCGTGATTACGCCCTGCGTGACGGCCAGTTTGTCGACACTGTCAGCATGGCGCGCCTGCGCCAGTCGGCTTAGCCAAGGCAAATGCCACCGCAGCCTGCGCATGCAGCTCGGTGGTGTCCAGCAGCGGCAGGTCGCTGTGCTCGGGCTTGATCAACAGGCTGATTTCCGTGCAACCGAGGATGATCGCCTGGGCGCCACGTGCGGCCAGGGACTCGATCACGCCTTGGTAGACTTTGCGTGACGCATCGCTGATCACACCGACACACAATTGCTCATAGATGATCCGGTGCACGGCCTGGCGCTCGTCCGCCCCGGGCACCAGCACGGTCAGGCCCTGGGCCGCCAGGCGCGACTTGAGGAAGTCCTGCTCCATGGTAAACGCGGTGCCGAGCAAGCCGACTGTCAGCGTGCCGGCTTCCACGGCCGCCGCACCCGCGGCATCAGCGATGTGCAGGAACGGAATCGACACCGCCGCTTCAATGCGCGGTGCTACCAAATGCATGGTATTGGTACACAGCACCACACACTCGGCGCCACCGGCCTGCAGACGGCGCGCGGCATCTTCGAGGATCAGTGCAGTGTCATCCCAACGGCCGGCGTGCTGGGCCTGTTCCACCGGGCCGAAATCCACGCTGTACATCAACAGTTGCGCCGAACGCAGCGGGCCAAGCTGGTCGCGCACGCGCTGGTTGATGATGCGGTAATACTCGGCGCTGGACTCCCAGCTCATGCCGCCGATAAGGCCGATGGTGCGCATGCGATGCTCCTGACAAGGAAAGTCGCTTCACCTTACCCATCGGCCGGGGATTAGTCATACGCAGTTGGCCGCGAAATGACCGGTGCAGTTTTACATGTCCAGGTTGACCCAACCCGGCTTGGCTTCCTCTGGCGCTACCGCGTTGATTTGCTTGCCGGTCGCCTGCTCCACGCGTCGCGCCACCTCCGGGTCATCGGCAAAGGGCATCAGGCTGGCGTCGTCCAGGCTTTGGTCCGACTGCCCGCGCAGGCAATACTCCACCGCGCCGTACAGGCACACCATCATCAGCAGGCCCCACACGTCAGGCGATCCGCGCATCGAGCTGCGCCATTTTCAAGTCCGCGACTCGCACCGTCCGCCAGGTGTTGTAGGCCATCAGCACCATCCCCGTGAGAAAGAACACACCCCCGGCAAACCGCACCACAAACCCCGGATGGCTGGCCTGCAAGGCTTCGACAAAGGAATAGGTGAGGGTGCCGTCATCGTTGACCGCCCGCCACATCAGGCCTTGGGTAATGCCGTTGACCCACATCGACGCGATGTACAGCACGGTGCCGATGGTCGCGAGCCAGAAGTGCAGGTTGATCAGCGGCACGCTGTGCATCTGCTCGCGCCCGAACACTTTGGGGATCATGTGGTACAGCGAGCCAAAGGTGATCATCGCTACCCATCCCAGGGCCCCGGCGTGTACGTGGCCGATGGTCCAGTCGGTGTAATGGGAGAGGGCGTTGACGGTCTTGATCGCCATCATCGGCCCCTCGAACGTCGACATCCCGTAGAACGCCAGGGACAGCACCAGGAACCGCAGGATCGGGTCGGTGCGCAACTTATGCCAGGCGCCGGACAAGGTCATCATGCCGTTGATCATCCCGCCCCAACTCGGTGCCAGCAGAATAAGCGACATGGCCATGCCTAACGACTGCGCCCAATCCGGCAAGGCGGTGTAGTGCAGGTGATGCGGACCGGCCCAGATATACAGGGTGATCAACGCCCAAAAGTGCACGATGGACAGGCGATAGGAGTACACCGGGCGTCCGACTTGTTTCGGCACGAAGTAATACATCATCCCCAAAAAGCCGGTAGTGAGGAAAAACCCTACGGCGTTGTGCCCGTACCACCACTGCACCATGGCATCGGTAGCCCCGGAATACACGGGGTACGACTTGAACCAATCCACGGGGATCGCCAGGTGATTGACCACATGCAACATGGCGATTACCAAAATAAATGCGCCGAAAAACCAGTTGCCCACGTAAATATGTTTGGTTTTGCGTCGCACCACGGTGGTGAAAAACACAATGGCATACGCCACCCACACCACGGCCATCCATACCGCGCCGGAGAACTCGATCTCGGCGTATTCCTTGGTGGTGGTGTAGCCCAGTGGCAAGCTGATCAGCATGATCACGATCACCGATTGCCAGCCCCAGAAGGTGAACGCCGCGAGGCCATCGGAAAACAGCCGCACCTGGCACGTGCGCTGTACCGCGTAATAACTGGCGGCGAACTGCGCGCTGCCGGCAAAGCCGAAGATCACCAGGCTTGTGTGCAAGGGGCGCAAACGGCCAAAGGTGGTCCAGGGCAAGTCCAGGTTCATTTCCGGCCACACCAGTTGCGAGGCGATCCACACGCCCATGGCCATGCCCACCGCACCCCAGACGATGGTGGCGATTACGAATTGGCGGACGACTTTATAGTTATAGGCCTGCCCGATTGTTGCTGTGCTCATGCTCAGTCCTCCCACGGTTCCACGTGGCGGCACTGTAGGAAGCGTGGGCAAAACAAAACAGGCTCAGAAAAACCTCATTGTTGCGGATCAGTTTTAAGCCGTACGTCGAGCGACTGCATCTGCCATGATCAGGCTTCGCAACCTGGCTCACCCAAGGAGATCCGCAATGGACGATGTACAACAACTGGGCGAGATGCTTCGTCATTACGCAGACAGCGAAGCGCATAAAAAACAGCAATTCGATCTGCAGTCGGCCCGTTGGGCGCAAAAGCTCAATGAGTTGTTCGGCCAGATCGAGCAGTGGCTTGAGCCGGTAAAGACGGTCGGGTTGCTGGAGGTGCATCGTGAGGCGTATGTCGCCAGCGGCCCCAGCGTGCCGGTGGAGACATCGACGTTCAAGACCGAGAAACTGACGGTGCAGATCACCGGCAAACCGGTGGAATTCGTGCCAGACGTGATGGGCGTGGGCGGATTGATCTCCGTGTCGGTCATGGGCTTGACCGCTGCGCGACACGGCAGCGTTTCGCTGGTGCTGCCGGCGGATAAAAACGATTGGCTGTGGAAGAAGACCAATGGCCTGAAAGACCCGGACACCTTTGGTTTCGACGCGAATTTCCTGGCGTCGCAGTTGCAGAGCCTGATTCCACGCGAACGTGCCTGAACCGCTGGCGGTAGGCGCAGGGCTATTTTCCCAGGATTTGCTATACCTACAGCTCACTGTTCCAGCGCCGACCGCCAGGGAGTTCACCGATGAAACTAAGGCTATTGATCAGCACGCTGTGCATTACTTCGCTTGGACTGGCGGGTTGTGCCAGCAAGATTACGCAACCGGATGAATACTCCGGCTTCCTCTCGGACTACAGCCAACTAAAAGAAGCCAAGTCGCCTTCCGGCGCTGAAGTGATGCGCTGGGTCGATCCTCAATTGGATTTAAAGCGCTATAGCGCTGTGTATATCGAGCCCACGCAGTTTTACCCCAAACCCCAGGCAACGGCGAAAATTCCGGACAGCACCCTGCACGGTATCAACAATTACTTCAACCAGGCGCTCAAGCGTGAGCTGGTCAAGTCGCTGCCCCTGGCCGAGGGCCCCGGCCCGGGTGTGATCGTGGTGCGCGCGGCCATCACCGCAGTCAGCAGCAAGACCGAAGGGCTCAAACCCTATGAGTTTGTACCCGTCGCACTGGTCGCTGCCGCCGTCAGTACCGGCACTGGCATCCGTGACCAGGAAACCACCCTGGGCACGGAGGCGCAGTTTCTCGACGGCGCCAGCGGCAAGGTACTCGCTCAGGTGGTGCGCAAAGGTACCGGCAAGCCGCTGGCCAATGATTCGCAAGTGATGAAAGCGGAGGATGTGAAAGGCGTGATCGATGGCTGGGCGTCGGACCTGCACCAGTCGTTCGTCAAGCTCAAAAAGCACTGAGCCCAGCGCTGGCCGGCGTGTTGTGAAAACAACCGCCGGCCAGGCAGCATTACTTGAGCGGCGTCAACGGCGGCAGTTTCCACTGGCCGTTAGCCACCTCCGGCTTGGGCAGGTAAATGCGCAGTACGGCATAGAAGGGCGCAGGCGGTGCGGGCAACCAGTTGCTCTGTTCAGCCTTGGGCGGCTCGTGGTGCTGCAACGCCAGGGTCAGCCCACCGTCAGCATCACGCTTGAGGTTAGGCAGCATCCGCGAATTGATCAGGTAGCGTTTCTTGTGGTTGGGCGCCAATTGCCCGGTCTTGGCCTCGTACATGGTCAGTGACCAGAACGCATCGGCCGGCGGTAGTTGGTCTTTGGCAAAATGGACGGTGTAGCTGTGACGCGCACCGTTGGCCGGCTTGCCTTCGCTGTCGACCGCGTAGGTCAGGTAGGCAACTTCGTCTGGCGAGTTGCCGAACAGGCGCAGGTTGGCCCCGGCGTACCGATACAGGTAATTGTTTTTCAGGCGGTCACGGCTGCCATGCAGTTCACCACTGGTTACTTGATGGGTATCGAGCTTGTCTTTCTTGAACGCTGCAAACTCGGCCTTGGCGTCTGCGATGCCGTCTTCCAGGGCTTTGCGTTGTTCGGCGCTCAGTTGGCCGACCTTGAACGGCTCACCCGGCGCGATGCCGATCTTGGCAAAGCGAGCCAGCACGTCTTTCTCGCTGTCCTGAGGCTTGGCGTAGGCCAGCATAAAGTTCAGGTATCGAAACAGTTGCGGGCTGTCTGTCATGGCTGCCGTGGGCTTGGGCCATTCGATTTTAGCCACCTTGGCCGGCATAGGTTGTTTCACGTAGCCGCTCAACGGCTGCACCTTATAGCCGTTCTGGATCTGTTTGACTTTGGTCAGGTCTTTTTCGTCAAACAACTGCGTGCGGTAGAGCGCATACACCAGGTTGCTTTCGCTATAGATCACCCGGTCTATGTCCACCGGCTGCTGACCCTTCCAGTCAGGCCCCGCGATCATGTAGTGGCCGCCATTGTTTCCAGTGTTTCGGGTACCCAGGTAGGCGATGTTCTGGCTATAGAGATCGATCAACTGCACTGAGTAATACCGATCGTCTTCGATCCGGGGCAACGTCAGTACCAGTGGCTCCCTGCGCAGATCCATCCAGACGAAGGAGTAGGGCGTGTCCGGGTTGGGCTTGAGTTGCGACGTGTCTTTAGGCCCCAGCACCTGAGCGGAGTGACTAATACGGTTAATCGGCGTTTTGAAACCTGTGCCACCTTGATCAACGGCCTGGGTATAGAGCGTCTTGTACATCTCAACGACCGGGTAGCCGTATAGATAGGCTTCCTTGGCGATCGCCCGGGCTTCGCCTGGGGTGGCGGTGAAGTCCGCCCAGACGCCGGTGCTCATGAGTATCGAGAGGCTCGCCAACAGCAGGCGCGTCGGTTTTCCAATCATGTCGTTGCGTCCTTCGTGAGTGCGTTTTGAAGAATAGGGCTGAGTGGCGCGGGGAGGCGTTGAGTTTCCGGTTTTCTTGGCCGAAGGTCACGTTAATCTCTGTACGTTTGACGCAAAAATGCCGCCCATGCAGGCGGCACTCAATAGCGAACGGGCATTAATGCTTTGGCAGCATCGATTTGACTTTGTCGCGTAATTGATCGATCGAGAACGGTTTGGCGATCAGCTGCATGCCGTCAGACACGTCGATATTCTCGGCATAACCGCTGGCGAACAGGATGGGCAGTGCAGGGCGCAATGCGCGCACTTTGGTCGCCAGTTGCTTGCCGTTCATGTCCGGCAGGCCGACGTCGGTCATCATCAGGTCGATGGTGTTATCGGTGTTCTGCACCTGCGCCAACGCCTCTTCAGCATTGGCTGCTTCCAGCACAGTGAACTCCAACTCCTCCAAGACATCGACGATGAGCATGCGCACGATGTCATCGTCTTCGACGACAAGGATGGTGGAGGTGACTGCGGACATAATATGAAATTCCCAAAAAAAGACGAGGGTTTACACGCGGCCGTTCTGACAGGCCTCTTCCTTGAGTAAGCGCGCACTCATGACAAGTTCCCGCGGGCCGTAAAAACAATGCGATAGAAAAGCCATAGAGAATAGCCTGTTCTTTTATAGGAATCAGTACAAAACCGTTCCAGAAAAATGGTCTTGCCAGCCACTTTGGGGCAAACTCCCGGTTTTTCCACACTTGGCCAAGGCATGCCCATGACTCCAGCGTCGTCCGTCGATGAAAAGAGCTTTCGTAACCTCCTGAGCCGAAACGTCGCGCTGCCCTTGAGTGTGGGCGTGCTCAGCGCGGTGTTCTTCGTAGTGCTGATCACCTATCTGTTGTCGGTGATCCAGTGGGTTGAACACACCGATCGGGTGATCAATAACCTCAACGAGTCGTCCAAGCTGACCGTTGACTTGGAAACCGGCATGCGCGGCTTTCTGATCACGGGTGACGAGCATTTCCTCGACCCCTACGAAGTGGCCAAGCCGCGCATCATTGCCGATTTGCGCAATTTGCAGGACCTGGTGGCCGACAACCCACAACAGGTGGATCGCCTCAAACGCTTGGAAGCCCTGCAACTCGAGTGGAACAAATACGCCCAGTCGATGATTGATATGCAGCGTGAGAGCGGTGACTACCGCAGCGCCGTCAAGGCCGGTCGTGGCAAGCGCCTGACGGACGAGATCCGCAAGGAATACGACGACGCGGTGGCGATGGAGCAGCAGTTCCGCATCTCCCGGAATGAAGAGGTTACCCGTACCACGGTGATCAGTGTCACCTTGTACTTGGCGTTCGTACTGGGGTTGAGTGGTTTTCTGGCCTACATCGGACGCAAGAATTTAATCTCACTATCAGAGAGTTACAGCGATAACCTCGCGTCACAACAGAAGATTGCGCGGCGCCTGGAACAACAAGCCTGGCTGCGCAATGGCCAGACCGAACTGGCCGAGCAGGTGCTCGGCCAGCTCACCCTGAACATGCTGGGCCGCAATATCCTGCAATTCTTTGCCCAGTACATGGGCTCGGTCGTCGCCGCGCTGTACGTGCGTGAAGAACATGGCGGCCTCAAGCGCGTGGCCACCTATGGTTTCTCCCGAGAGCAGGAGCAGCAGGAACAGTCGATCTACAGCGACGAGGGCATCGTTGGGCAGTCCGCCAACCTGGGTCGCCTGATTCGCCTGGATGACGTTCCGGTGGATTACTTCAAAGTCAGCTCCGGCCTGGGTGAAAGCGCTACCCGCAGTGTACTGGTGGTGCCGACCAACAATGACGAGCGGGTCAACGGAGTGCTTGAGCTGGGGTTCCTGCGCCCTCTGGAAGAGCGCGACGTCGAGCTCCTGGAGCTGATTTCCGGCAATATCGGCACCTCCATCGAAGCCGCCCGCTATCGCCAGCGCTTGCAGGAAGTGCTGGCCGAGACACAGCAGCTCAACGAAGAGCTGCAAGTGCAGCAGGAAGAGCTCAAGACCGCCAACGAAGAGCTGGAAGAACAGTCACGCATCCTCAAGGAATCCCAGGCCCACCTGGAAACCCAGCAGGCGGAGCTGGAGCAGACCAACGAGCAGTTGGCCGAGCAGACCGAAACCCTGGCCGAACAACGTGACGCCATGGACCGCAAGAACGTTGAACTGAACCAGGCTCAACTTGAGCTGGAAGATCGCGCTGAAGAACTGCAGCGTTCCAGCAAGTACAAGTCCGAATTCCTCGCCAACATGTCCCACGAGCTGCGTACACCGCTGAACAGCTCGCTGATCCTGGCCAAGCTGCTGGCCGAGAACCCCCAGGAAAACCTCAGCGCTGAACAGGTCAAGTTCGCCGAGTCGATCTACTCCGCCGGTAATGACCTGCTCAACCTGATCAACGACATCCTCGACATCTCCAAGGTTGAGGCCGGCAAGCTGGAAATGCGACCGGAGAATTCCAGCGTTGCACGCCTTGTCGACGGCCTGCGTGGCATGTTCGAGCCGCTGGCGGCCGATCGCAAACTGGCCTTCCAGGTGGAGGTGCAGGAAGGCGCGCCGGGCATGTTGTTCACGGATCGCCAGCGCCTGGAGCAGATCCTCAAGAACCTGCTGTCCAACGCGGTCAAATTCACCGAACAGGGCGAGGTCAGCCTGTCAGTGTCCCGCGCACCGGGGGAGGGCATTGCCTTTGCCGTGCGCGATTCCGGCATTGGCATTGCGCCGGATCAGCAGGAAAGCATCTTCGAAGCCTTCCGTCAGGCGGATGGCACCACCAACCGTCGCTACGGTGGCACCGGCCTGGGCCTGTCGATTTCCCGCGACCTGGCGACCTTGCTGGGAGGCTACATCAGCGTGACCAGCGAGCCGGGCAAGGGCAGCATTTTCACGCTGATCCTGCCGGAACAGTATGTCGAGCGCGAAGAAGACGCTGCCCCCATCGAACAACCGCGCCAAGTGGTGGTGACGCCTGCGCCGACACCCGTGAAGGTGTCCCCGATGCCAGTGGCCGACGCCAAGCTGATCCCGCGCTTTGCCGACGACCGCGACAAGGCGCCGTTCACCACGCGCTGCATCCTGGTGGTGGAAGACGAGCCGAACTTCGCCCGTATCCTCTTCGACCTGGCCCATGAGCTGGGCTACAACTGCCTGGTGGCCCACGGCGCGGACGAAGGCTACAGCCTGGCCGAGGAATACGTACCCGATGCGATCCTGCTGGACATGCGCCTGCCGGACCATTCCGGGCTGACCGTGCTGCAACGCCTGAAAGAACATGCCAGCACCCGGCATATCCCGGTGCACGTAATTTCCGTGGAAGACCGCGTCGAAGCCGCCATGCACATGGGCGCCATCGGCTATGCGGTCAAGCCGACCACTCGCGAAGAACTCAAGGACGTGTTCGCACGCCTGGAAGCCAAGCTGACCCAGAAGGTCAAGCGCGTGCTTCTGGTTGAGGACGATGACCTGCAACGCGACAGCATTGCGCGCCTGATCGGCGACGATGACATCGAGATCACCGACGTAGGCTACGCCCAGGCTGCCTTGGACCTGCTGCGCACGAATATCTACGACTGCATGATCATCGACCTCAAGCTGCCAGACATGCTTGGCAACGAGCTGCTCAAGCGCATGGCGACCGAGGACATCTGCTCATTCCCACCCGTGATCGTCTACACCGGGCGCAACCTGACCCGCGATGAAGAGGCTGAGCTGCGCAAGTATTCGCGCTCGATCATCATCAAAGGTGCACGTTCGCCGGAGCGCTTGCTGGATGAAGTGACACTCTTTCTGCACAAAGTCGAATCCCAGCTGTCCCATGACCGCCAGAAGATGCTCAAGACCGCCCGCAGCCGCGATAAGGTCTTTGAGGGGCGTAAAATCCTCCTGGTGGACGACGACGTGCGCAACATCTTCGCCCTGACCAGCGCCTTGGAGCACAAAGGTGCAGTGGTGGTGATCGGGCGTAATGGCCGTGAAGCCATCGACAAACTCAATGAAGTCGAGGATATCGACCTGGTGCTGATGGACGTGATGATGCCGGAAATGGACGGTTACGAGGCCACCGCCTTGATCCGCCAGGACCCACGCTGGAAGAAGCTGCCGATCATCGCCGTGACGGCCAAGGCCATGAAGGACGATCAGGAGCGCTGTCTCGCGGCCGGTTCCAATGATTACCTGGCCAAGCCGATTGATCTGGACCGTCTGTTCTCACTGATTCGCGTCTGGCTACCGAAGATGGAACGCATTTAAGTGGAGCGAAGTTTCTTGGAAAAAAGCAGCGACATTGAGCTGCGCCTGTTGATCGAGGCGATTTACCTCAAGTACAGCTACGACTTCCGCGATTACTCCGGGGCGTCGGTGAAGCGGCGCGTGGCCCATGCCTTGCGCCAGTTCGATTGTGCGACCATTTCCGCCTTGCAGGAGCGTGTGCTGCACGACCCGGCGGCGTTCATGCAGTTGCTGCAGTTCCTGACGATTCCGGTGAGCGAGATGTTCCGTGACCCGTCGCACTTCCTGGCGATCCGTCAGGAAGTGGTACCGCTGCTCAAGACTTACCCGTCGATCAAGATCTGGATTGCCGGCTGCAGCACGGGCGAGGAGGTGTACTCCATGGCCATCCTGCTGCGCGAGGAGGGTTTGCTGGAGCGTACGATCATCTACGCCACCGACATCAACCCGGCGTCCCTGGACAAGGCCAAGCAGGGTATTTTTTCCCTGGAGAACGTACGCGCCTACACCGCCAACTATCAGCAGGCCGGTGGACAACGTTCATTTGCCGACTACTACACCGCGGCTTACGATTACGCGATATTCGATAAAACGCTGCGCGAAAATGTCACCTTTGCCGATCACAGCTTGGCGACCGACAGTGTATTCTCAGAAACTCAATTAATTTCGTGCCGTAACGTACTGATTTATTTCAATAAAAAATTGCAGGATCGCGCGTTTGGATTGTTCCATGAGTCGCTGTGCCATCGCGGCTTCCTGGTGCTGGGCAGCAAGGAGACCCTGGATTTCTCCGCCTACGGCAAACAGTTCGAACCCTTGGTCAAACAGGAACGGATCTACCGCAAACTATGAATCAAGCGGCTGCCAGCCCGGCATCGGTCCGGGGCATAGAAGCGATCGTCATCGGCGCCTCCGCCGGTGGCGTGGAGGCGTTGCTGACGATTTTCGCCGAGCTGCCTGCCGATTTCGGCTTGCCTATCATCACCGTGCTGCACTTGCCGGACGAGCGTCGCAGCCAACTGGCTGAAGTGTTCGACCGCCGCGTCGCCATGCCCGTGGTGGAAGCCCGTGACAAGGAAGTGATCAAGCCGGGCACCCTGTATTTTGCCGGCCCTGGCTATCACCTTTCGGTAGAGCATGACCGCAGCCTGTCCTTGAGCCAGGAAGACCGCGTGCACCACTCGCGGCCGGCGATTGATTACCTCTTTGAATCCGCCGCCGATGCCTATGGCACGGGCTTGCTTGCCATTCTGTTGACCGGCGCCAACCAGGACGGCGCGCGCGGCTTGGCCCATGTCAAGCAACAAGGTGGAACCACTGTGGTGCAAGAGCCCACAGAAGCACGCGTTGCCGTCATGCCCCTTGCAGCCCTGGCGCTCCACACACCCGACCACATTCTGACGCTGAGCCACATTGGCTCATTGCTGGCTTCCCTGGAATATTCCCCATGTTAAGTACTGTCCAGGCCAAACTGCTGATCGTCGACGATCTGCCGGAAAACCTGCTGGCCCTTGAAGCGCTGATCAAGCGCGAGGACCGCCATGTGTTCAAGGCATTGAGTGCCGACGAGGCCTTGTCCCTGTTGCTGGAGCATGAGTTCGCCATGGCGATTCTCGATGTGCAGATGCCCGGCATGAATGGTTTCGAGCTGGCCGAATTGATGCGCGGTACCGAGAAAACCAAGAACATCCCGATCGTGTTTGTCAGCGCGGCCGGCCGCGAACTCAATTACGCGTTCAAGGGTTACGAGAGCGGCGCCGTGGATTTCCTGCACAAGCCGCTGGATATTCACGCGGTGAAGAGCAAGGTCAACGTGTTCGTCGACCTGTTCCGCCAAAGCAAGGCCATGAAGCAACAGGTCGAGGCCCTGGAGCGCAGCCGTCGCGAGCAGGAACTGCTGCTGACGCGCCTGCAGGCGACCCAGGCCGAGCTGGAGCAGGCCGTGCGCATGCGTGACGACTTCATGTCGATCGTCGCCCACGAAGTGCGTACGCCCCTCAACGGCCTGATCCTCGAGACCCAGCTGCGCAAGATGCACCTGGCCCGTGACAATGCCGCCGCGTTCACCCTGGACAAGATGCACGCCATGGTCGACCGCGATGAGCGCCAGATCCAGAGCCTGATCCGCCTGATCGAAGACATGCTCGATGTCTCGCGCATCCGCACCGGCAAGCTGTCAATACGTCCGGCCCACTTCGACCTGACCCAATTGGTGAGCAATCTGGTGGAGAACTTCGCCCCCCAGGTCGCCGCAGCGGATTCTTCCATGACACTGGTTGCCGACGGCCCGGTGGAAGGCAACTGGGATGAGTTCCGTATCGAACAGGTAGTGACCAACCTGCTGACCAACGCCCTGCGCTACGGGGCCAAGAGCCCGGTGGAGGTGCGCGTGTACAGCGAGCATGGCGAGGCGCGGGTAGAGGTGCGCGACCATGGGATCGGCATCAGCGAAGAAAACCAGAAGCGTATTTTCCAACAGTTTGAGCGCGTGTCCGCCAGCCAAGTGGCTGCGGGCCTGGGCCTCGGGCTGTTCATTTCCGAGCAGATCGTTGCAGCCCATGGTGGCACCATCGAGGTCGAGAGCCAGATAGGCGAGGGCGCCTTGTTCCGGGTATGCCTGCCGTTGCAGGCCGCGGCATGAATTCAATCGTCACCTCGACGCAACCTCTGCGTGACCCCATGGTCGTAACTGCAGCAACTGACCGGACTAAGGCCTCCCATGAGTGAAGATGCACAAGATGTCGTACTGATCGTCGAGGACGACGAATCCATTATGTTTGTGCTGGGTGAATACCTGGCTGGCCTGGGCTATCGGGTGTTGAAGGCGATCAATGGGGAGCAAGCCTTTGAAATCCTGGCGACCAAGCCGCACCTGGATTTGATGGTGACGGACTACCGTTTGCCGGGCGGGATTTCCGGCGTGCAGATTGCCGAGCCGGCGATCAAGTTGCGACCGGAATTGAAGGTTATTTTCATCAGCGGTTACCCGCAGGAAATCCTCGACTGCAACAGCCCGATCACGCGCAACGCGCCTATCCTGGCCAAGCCGTTTGACCTGGATACGTTGCAGGAGCATATACAGCGGTTGTTGGCGTGACACGTCCTTGTGTCAATCAATGGACTCAGTCCGCGCGGTCAAACACCTCAGCCTTGGCGCGAGAATCAAGCACCTGAGGCACATGCCCGCCTTCGATCAGGTCAAACGTCCCATCTGGCTTGACATCAATGCCGGAGGCGGTGGCGATCGTGGCGGAGGCGGGTTGTCGCTTCATGATGTTCAGTAACACAGTCTCACCGTTATGGCTTTGCCCTAGCGCACTGCCCAGCCCGGAGGTGGACCTGCTTAGATCGCCTCCCACGAAAATCACTTTTCCGCCACCCGCCAAGGATGCATCCAGCTCTTTGAGTACACGATATTGTTCGGTACTTGGAACGCCGCCTTGAAAGTGCATCAATGTGCGCTTGCCGTAGATCCCCTCTTTGAGGTCGGTAAGTACGGCAATGGCCGTGCAATCACTGATCCCCCTGGTGCGAATTATCGAGGTGGAATCTGTGGCGGTGACATTTATATAGTCCGACATGTGGACTTCGTGGAAGGTGGCGGCGGGGGGAGTGTCGCCTTGGGGCTTCGTAATCGCCGCCTCCCTTGTCGGGATTCCATCCGTGGTGCCGGTCGGTTTCAGCACAGTAATGCGCTTGTCATAAAGCCCTTTGACGTTACGGGTGTCAAAGGTTGCGGCGCTCATCCACGACGCCTCGAACTCACTGATCTTGAATTCAAGCGTGTTGCGATCGGCGCTGTGCGTTTTATAGGGCGCCGGAAGTTTCTTGTCATTGAATATTCTATCCAAGCCGCGACGCATCATCTTTTCGCTCGAGAACTCGGCAACGCCATAGTTGGGATCGTAAAAAAAGAATGTTTTATTTGTGCCATCCGACGTCACACCCGCCAGCATTGCGTGGTCAGGTGTCTCGATCATAAAGGTCTTGTTACCGTCGGCGCGCGCCAAATCTTTCACCATGTCTTGATAGGATACTTGGTGGGGTGCCTTGCCGATGTGGATCGTATCCGGGTGGCCCACGGATTGTTGTAGTCGAGCCAACGAGCGCTTGAACGTTCTCGATGCTTCTTCTGTGGGCTTTGCAGCTGCGGCATATACATTGTCAAGAAAGATCCGCTCTTTACCCTCTGCCTTGGCGGATGCAAAGGCCCGTGAAAGGCCTGCACATTGCCCCTGGGAAAGCGGGTTGGTTTGGCTAAGGTAAAGCGTTTGAGGAACTGGGGTAAACGTGCCGCCCACGGAATTTACATGCGTGTCGAACATCTGTGCGCCCTTGAACCCATGCTGGACGGCCAGTCTTTCCTGCTGACGGACTAACGTACCGACTTCCTCTGCCGTTCGGCCGGGACGAATCGCCAGCTTTATGACGTCTTCTGATTTCATGCCGTTGGTGTAGCCCTCAATACGTTGCGGATCGCCTTGATCGTACCCCCGCTTATACGCTGCACTGGGCACCCCATCGCCTTGGTGAGTATCGAGCAACCGTCCCCACTCTCTTCGCGCTTGGATAGATGCCGCTGATGGAGACGTAACGGTAGTCTCCCAAGCGCCAAGCTCACGTGCGTTCCCCCGAATAGACGGTTGGAAGTCATCCAGTGCTTTGCCATAGGGACGCAGGGAGTCCGTATCAAAGGCATACCATTTATTATCCTGAAGCACAGCAATGCCATTGGAAACTGACCCGCCTGCCTTGTAAGTTCCCACCGCAGCTGCATCAAATTGTTTGCTTGCGGCCACTAAATCGTAGTTGTTCAACCCTTTCAATTGTCGGATGTCTTGAGCCGCATCGGAGATGACGCGTTTTCCGGCGCTCACCACACCACGTCCACCCGCTCGCAATAAATCCACGGTACCGTCAAGCGGGTTCACCAGGCTGACCGCACCCAGCCCGACGGATTTTGTTATCCGTAAGGCCTTGCCTCCCGCGGAGGCGGCACTGGATGCCACTTTCGCCACTTTACCAGCCGTGCCAGCCCCGACTGTCAGTACGCCAAATATATCGAGGGACAAGTCAATGATGCCTTCCCCGATATTGCCATTGATGAAGTTGTTGATAGCCGACCTGAACGGGATCAGGTTAAGCAGGATCTCACCCAGTTTCTTGTAGAACGGTACTTCGGACTCAAACGTCGTGAGACCACGGGCCTGGGCTTCGAGTGATCGCCATGTGCTGGTATGTTTGGCAACTGTTACGCCGATCAGCGTTGTTCTCAGGCTGGCGAAGCTATTCAATGGCCCTGCGCCATCCGCTGTTTCTTGCCTCAAGTCGTCGCGAATGGAAAGGGCGATGGGTTCCATGGACCGATAAGGCGTATTGACGTTAAGTGGCACGCCGTCGTAAATACCAGGGCCGGGCTGGATGCCGGATGGAAAATCACCCAGGTCCCGGCGCTTTTCGAGCGTGTTTTTCTGAACATTGAGTTCATACGTGTGAGGGATTCCGTCGCGTATGACTTTCAACAGAACAGGCTTGCCCTTCTTGACCGGTTGTACTCTAGGCTCGTCGCCCATACGTACAATATCTGGCAGACCTCTCATCTCGCTGAAAGCAGAAATACTTCCGAATTCAATATTCTTGCGATCTTCCAGGGGTAACTGCGCAATCAAGTTTTTGACTTGTGTTTCGACACTTTTGTCCAGAGCGAGGCCAAAGGCTTTGTATTGAGTCGCAAACTCTGTGTTTATGTTCTTCAGGTCCTTGGTCTTACTCAGTACATCCTCAATCGTGAAGTTTGGCGTATTGGCCTCGTAGCGGCCACGGCCTCTGGCCGGCGGTGTATAAGAGGCGAGTCGCCAGGCGTTGGTCCCATTGGACCTGCCCCTTACATTCGGCGCTTTTGGCGGGTTATGGAGCATGTTTTCCATGTACAGGTCCAGAAGCGAATAAGGGCCTTCTCGATCCCTGTCGTATTTGTCGAGCACTATGCATTTCAATTCCAGGCGCACGTCATCCCCCAGTGCCTTGCGCAACGCTGCCAGGGCAAGCTCCTTGCGGGAAGAAGGTGCAAGCGTACGTTGTGCTTCGGACGCGCCGCGCAACTCGGTTACTTGCGCGTTATAGGCATCGGTGATTGTTGCCATGTCCGCAGGCGACGTGACGCTTGTGACGATGCTGTTAGTAAGACCCCACTCCTTGAGCGCCTCGTACTGGCTGACGTATTCGATCTTGCGCTGGGCATCGGAGACGGGCGCAATGTCCCCCGACATCATCACGTCCGCATAACTCATCGTCGCCGTCGCACCAGGCGCCTGCGCCTCGATACGGGCCACCGCCGTGCTAAAGCTCACGTGGGCAGGAGAGCCGTGGGTGAGCGTCGGCGGAATATCCTTCACCAGTAACTCCGGCGCCTTCGAGGCCAATCGCAAATGTGCTTGAACCAGTGCCCTCTCGGGAGATGAGGCCTCACGTACGCGGTAGTACAAGTGGTCGGCCACTTGCTGGAGCGTTCCCGATAACGGCTTGCCTTTGAGTTGCTGGCCAGCGAGGTCAAAGCCCGAAATGTGCTTTTGCGGTAAGGCACGCTGGGTCAGTAGATCCCCTACGTTCACGTTTAAGGCAGCCAATAACCAGTCGTTGATACTGCCTTTGACTGACAGTGTGTCGAACTTGGCCTGGATCGCAGTGCCCAGTGCCTGGCCCTTGGGTGACTGAATGAGCCGGTCAATCAGTTGTCGCGGCTTGCGCAGTTCGGACGGATCTATGGCAACACCCTGCATCAATGCCTCCAGCACTCCACCGGTGGTCCCGACGTTCAGATCGCCCACATTGCCGTGCAGCAAAAACGCCAACAATTGGCGCTGGCTGCCTGCATCAAGGGGTTGAGGCCAGGACAAGGCCCCACCATAGTTGCCATTGATCGGGCTGTGGAGGGTGGGTGTCAGCAGGTAAATTTTGAGGTTTTCCACCTCTTGAGCAGTCCCGGGGAGGTTGATCCCATGGTACTCAAGTAAATCTTTAAGGGTATTCAAGCCAGTTCCCGCGCGCCCCCAGTCTTGGGTATATGAGGAGTCGGGATGAGCCTCGAAAGGGGTCCCATTCAAATACTGGGAAAGGGTGGAGGCTTCACGCGTGCCCGACCTCAGTTCTTCACCCAGATTCCCCAGCCACTTGGCGGCCTCGTGCCGGTCGTGCATATTTCCCAGCAGGGTTTTCTGGCGGTTGAGTGCGTCTTCACTGCGTTGCTCGTGGACGTTGGAAAACGCGACGGGATCCAGCGTCGAAAAGGATTTGTCGCGCTCCAACTCGGCTGCGCGTTGCTGGAAAGCGGAAGGTGAGTGCAGCGCCTGTTCGAAGTAAAACTGCCCAACCAGCCAGGCCGGTGCGCGATCGATGTTCGTTGGGTGTGGCGGGCTGAAGGGCAGGCTTCTGCTGGAGACGGCCCTACCGGCTTCCATCAGCGGGCCTCTGACTGCGGCCCACGCTGGGTCCCCGTTTCCGGCGATGTCTGTACCACGCGCTGTCGTTTGGAAATAGATTCGCCCGGCAGCTGGCAGTATTTTGATCGTGCCAGTTGCACTGCTGTCACGTCTCCATGCAATAAAGTCGGGCGATTGAGCGGCATCACCCAGCTGCTTCCACCACTGTCCGAACGTGGAGTGCGCCGGGACATCAACCATAATTGCATTGTCGTTGACGGGGACGCCTGTAAAACCGCTCAACGCCTTGCCATAGTTTTGCGCCAGTAAACTATCGCCGTGGGCACGAGACGACCCATCGCCAGCCGGAGAGGGTACGTCTGCGCGTCTGGCTTCAGAGCGTGCTTGTGTTACAGGCGCCTCAGTATGAGTGGAGAGAGGCAACAGCGAGGTGCGCGATAAACTATTCGGAATCGTCATGGCATTTGGACTCGATCTTGGGAACTGAGGCCCACTGGGTACAGATTCTGATTACCCGTGGTAATCGTTCGTACCGCTATCCCCTTGATCGATTCCGGCCAAATGCGAAAACTCTATTACTTGTTATTGCTTTGCGCCTGCGGAGGATCTGCCTCCGTGTTGTGCGCCCGGATCATTTCCCGCACCTTCGCCGTCAACAAATCAAAGGTGAACGGCTTGGTGATCAACTGCATCCCAGGGTCCAGAAAACCACCACGCACGGCCGCGTGTTCGGCATAGCCGGTGATGAACAGCACCTTGAGGTCAGGGCGGATCTGCCGGCCTATTTCGGCGAGTTGCCGGCCGTTCATGCCAGGCAGGCCGACATCGCTGATCATCAGGTCGATACGCTGATCGGATTCGATGATCGGCACCGCAGTGTTGGCGTCACCGGCCTCGACAAAGCCATAGCCCAACTCTTTGAGCACCGCGCTGACCAATACCCGCACGGCGGGGTCGTCCTCGACGATCAACACCGTTTCTCCCGCATTGGCGAAAGGCAGCAGCGCCGCGTCGGCCGCCACGTCCGCGACGATTTCCCCGATGAATCGAGGTAGAAACAGGCTGACAGTCGTGCCTTTGCCAACTTCACTGTGGATGATGACGTGGCCGTGGGATTGGCGGGCGAAGCCATAGATCATCGATAGCCCCAGGCCCGTGCCTTGGCCGATCGGTTTGGTGGTGAAGAACGGATCAAATACACGCCCCATCACACTTTCCGGAATACCGCAGCCCGTGTCGCTGACACTCAATTCGACGTAGTCACCGGGTTCCAAGGTGCCATAAGCGGCCGTGAACACGTTGTCGAGGTGGCGGTTGGTGGTTTCCACGGTAAGGCTGCCGCCGTTGGGCATGGCGTCTCGCGCATTGATCACCAGGTTGAGCAGGGCGCTTTCCAACTGATTGGGGTCGGCCTCGGCGGTCCACAGGTGGCCGGTGAGGCGCATGTCCAGGGCGATGCTTTCATTGATGCTGCGTTGCAGCAGCTCACCCATGGACGTGACCAGTTGGTTGATCTCCACAGGTTTTGAATCAAGGGATTGGCGGCGGGAGAACGCCAGCAGCCGGTGGGTGAGGCCGGCGGCACGATTGGCCGAGGTAACGCCGAGGTCGATCAGGCTGTCGAGGTCGTCCAGTTTGCCCCGGGACACACGCCTTCGCAGCAACTCCAGGCTGCCGATGATGCCGGTCAGCATGTTGTTGAAGTCATGGGCGATGCCGCCGGTCAACTGGCCGACCGCTTCCATCTTCTGCGATTGGCGCAACGCATCTTCGTTGTGACGCAGTTGGGCAGTGCGTTCTTCGACCTGTTGCTCGAGGGTTTCCAACGTACGCTGCAGGCGCAGTTCGCTTTCACTCAGTTCTATCAGGCGGTCCCGTGCTTCGTATTGCCGACGACGCCCACGCAGGGCGGTGCTGACCAGGCTGATCAGCGTCACCGGATGGAACGGACGCTCCAGGAACGTCACATTGCCCAGCAAGCCGCTGAACCGGGATGAACCGTTCTGTTCGCTGCCGCCGTGGTGGGTCATCAGGACAATAGGCAAGTCTGACCAGGCAGGTTGTTGGTGCAAATGCTCCAGCAAGGGATCGAGGTCAACGCCCCGCAGCGCTTCGGCGGCGATGATCAGCAAACCGCAGCCGTGCTCCAATGCCTCGCACAACGTGCCCAGATCGCTGGCAATGATGCCACTGTAACCGGCCTCATTGAGCATCATCAGCGCAAGCGAGCTGTCACGTCCCAGCGGCGCGAGGATGATCGCGCGCTCGGAGACAGGTGTCACGACCGTCACTAGCCCATGTCCTTGAGCAGGGGCGAGCCGGCGCCCATGTAGGTGGGAATGCCGCGCAGGACACCCTGGAAGTTGTTCAACGGCTCGCCCACGGTCATGCCACGGCTGCCGATGCGGTACTCACGAATCGTCGACTCATGGGAGCCGGTACGTTTCTTGATAATCGAGATGGCGCGACGCACCTCGCCGAGTGCCTCGAAGTAACGCAGCAGAATCACCGTATCGGCCAAGTAAGTAATATCGACTGGCGCCTGCATGTCACCGACCAGGCCATGCTGGGCGACGGTCATGAAGGTGGCTGCGCCTCTGCGGTTCAGGTACAGCAACAGTTCGTGCATATGCAGGATCAGTGCGTTCTCTTCCGGCATTGCGGCCTGATAGCCGTTGATGCTGTCGATGACCACAGTCTTGATCCCACGCTCATCCACGCAACGCCGGACGCGGTGGGAGAACTCGCCGGGAGACAGTTCAGCGGCGTCCACTTGCTCGATCAGCAGATTGCCGGTGGCTTGCAAGGCCGCCAGGTCGATGCCCATGTTCTTCATGCGCTCGAACAGCAGGCCCAACTCTTCATCGAAGATGAACAGCGCCGCCTTTTCGCCACGGGCCACGGCGGCGGCGGCGAAAATCATCGAGATCAGCGACTTGCCTGTACCGGCCGGGCCGAGGATCAGGCTGCTGGAGCCCGTCTCGATGCCGCCGCCAAGCAACGAATCAAGCTCGCGGATGCTGCTGGTGAGCGTCTCGCGGTTGTAGCCGCCACGGTGCTCGGCCGCGACCAGACGCGGGAACACATGCACACCACCTCGCATGATGGTGAAGTCATGGAAGCCGCCACGGTACTTCTGGCCCCGGTACTTCACCACCCGTACCCGGCGACGTTCGGCGCCGTAGTTGGGCGTCAGTTCTTCCAGGCGAATCACCCCGTGGGCCACGCTGTGCACGGTCTTGTCCAAGGATTCGGTGGTCAGGTCATCCAACAGCAGCACGGTTGCGTCATAACGGACGAAGTAATGTTTGATCGCCAGGATCTGTCGGCGATAACGCAAAGAACTCTGCGCCAGCAGGCGGATCTCGGAGAGGCTGTCGACGACCACGCGGGTCGGCTTGACCCGCTCAACCACCTCGAAGATTTGCCGCGTGGCTTCGCCCAGTTCCAAGTCCGAGGAATACAGCAGGCTTTGCTGATGTTCAGCGTTGAGCAGGCTTTCCGGTGGGGTCAGCTCGAAGATATGGATATTCTCGTCCAAGTCCCAGCCGTGGGATTTGGCACCTTGACGCAGTTCACGTTCGGTCTCGGACAAGGTGATGTACAACGATGTCTCACCGTTCTTTGCGCCCGCCTGCAGAAAATGCAGGGCGACGGTGGTTTTACCGGTGCCTGGTTCACCTTCCAGCAGGAACAGGTGGCTGCGCGATAGTCCCCCGGAAAGAATGTCATCCAGACCTTCGATGCCGGTGGCGGCCTTTTCACTGAACAGCTCGTTGGATGTAGACAAGGAGTGCCCTCAGGTCACGTTCAAATAGAGGGGCGCGCCGCTCTTGGTGCGCCATATTTACTTGACCGTAGTGGCCTTTAGCGGTTCAACGTTTCGTAAAGTTTGTGCAACGATGGCTTGGGTTTACACGTTTTCAGCCTGGACCTACAGGCCTTGCTGCAACGCCGGATCATCCGGATTCTGTTGCTCAAGCTGCGCCAGCAGGACCTGGACGTTCTGCAACTGACCGCTTTCCTTCCAGTAATTGATCAGCAACACCCGTGCCTTGCGATTGGCGGGGTGGCGCTGGATGATTTCTTCCAGTTGGCGCTGGGCCGCCTCCAGTTCTTCCTGGGCGTGCAGGGTCGTGGCGAGGTCGTAGCGATAGTCCTGATTGTCCGGTTCCAGCTCAACGGCCTTGGACAGACCGAGCAGTGCATAGGGCCGCTCGCCGTGGTGCAACAGCCAAATGCCCAACGCGTGCTGCAGGTAGGCCGACTCGGGGTGCGCGGACAACTGACGCGCGAGCAACTGGCGGGACTCATCGGTCTTCCCTTGTTTATCCAGCAGTTCGATCTGCGCGACGACGGCTTGCAGGTTGTCTGGCTGCAGGCGCATCGCCTGTTCCAGGGCATTTTGCGCCTCCGGCAACAGCGCGCTGTGGATGTACAGGCGTGCCAGTTGAATCCAGCCTTCGGCCGTTTCGGGCTGGGCCTTGAGTTTTTTCACGAACTCGTCCAGTACCTGCTGCAACGGACCAAAATAGAGGCCCAAGGTATCTGGCGATAAACCGAGCAACGCGTTGGCGGCGGCAAACCGTACCTCCTCCTCGGGATCGTCCAGCACGGGGCCGAGCAACAGCGTGCGCTGACCGGTCGGGACCAGGCCGACAATACTGTGAATGGCGGCCTCGCGCACCAGGGGCGACTCGCTGGCCAAGTCTTTGTCTGCCAGCTTCAGGGCCTGGGGACTGGGATAGTTAGGCAACTCAGCATGCAACGCAGCGCGGCGCTCGGGGGACAGGTCCGGCCGGCCCAGTTGCTGGTACAACACCCGCGCCGCCCCAGGCTCGCCGTTACGCGCCTGTTTCAGGGCCTTGGAGTAACCATGGGCAATAGCGGGCGCTACAGCCACCGGGGTGGAGCGAGAGAAATACCAGGTGATCAGCACAATCAACAACAGGGCGCACAGGCCGACGAGGGAGTAACGGCGTGACTTTGACATGCAGGCGTCCGAAAGCGTGGGCAGCAAAGCCGTCAGCTTCGGTCAGACCACGGCAGGTGTCAAACCCGCATCAGGTCAGCACGTATTCCACTGGCTCCAAAGGCGGTGGCAGATCGGTTTCACCGAGGGCGGCCAATACTTCGCGCTCCAGAGTGCGCAGGAGGGCATTGCAGGGCAGGTCGTTTTCGTCAAAGCCGAACGGGTCCTCCAGGTCATCACCGATTTCATCGAGGCCGAAAAACGTGTAGCTGACGATGGCCGTGAACACTGGCGTCAACCAACCCAACGGCTCGGCCATGGCGAACGGCAGCAGGATGCAGAACAGGTAGATAGTGCGATGCAGCAACAAGGTATAGGGAAAGGGCAGCGGCGTGCTCTTGATCCGCTCGCAGGACGCCTGCACCTGGCTGAGACTGACCAGGCGCGCCTCCCACTGTGTGTAGCGCCATTCGCTGATCACGCCTTGCTCGGCCAATGCGCAAAACCGTGCGCCGACCTGTTGCAGCAGGTTGTCGGGCAGGTTGGGATGGTTGGCCTGGAACTGGCTCCACGGCTTTATGGCCTGGGCTTCATCTTCATGGCGCAGCCGTGCGACCAGGCCATGGGCGAAGCCGCACACGCTGCGCAGCAAACCCGCACGCTCGGCCGGGTCCCGCAGCACCTGGGTTTCGCGGATCAACGAGCGCACATCGATGATCATCTGCCCCAGTTGCTTGCGGCCCTCCCACCAACGGTCATAGCAGGCGTTGTTGCGAAAGCTCATGAAGATCGACAGCGACAGCCCGAGCAAGGTGAACGGCGTGGCATTGACCTTGGAAAAATACGCCGGGTGCAGGGTTTCCACCAGCACGATCACCGAGGCCAGCAGGGTGACTAACAGGCTGCGCAGGGCGATGCGCTTGGCTATCGAACCCTTGAGGGAAAACAGGATGCCCAGGAGGTTGGGTTTGGGTCGGACTATCATTCAGGGGGCGAGCTTCTGTGTTGGTACAGCCCATCAGGTTAGAAGCACGCACTGCGCCCGTCCAATCGCTTGGGCTGACTGGCTGATCGGCGGGGTCGATGACTGGCCAAACCAGTCAGGCAGGTTGAGGGCTTTGACCATTGCCGCAGTGGCGCTCTGGGGCGACTATTTCGACGATTCGGACCGTTAAAGAGAATAACAATGCAGATTGAAAACAAGATCTTCCTGGTCAGCGGCGGCGCTTCCGGCCTGGGTGCGGCCACCGCTGAAATGCTCGTAGCGGCAGGCGCCAAGGTGATGCTGGTAGACCTCAACGCCGATGCCGTGGCGGCCAAGGCCCAGCAGTTGGGCGCGAATGCCCGTAGCAGCGTGGCGGATATCAGCCAGGAAGCGGCCGCCGAAGCCGCCGTACAGGCCACCGTTGCAGCCTTTGGCGGGTTGCATGGGCTGGTAAACTGCGCCGGCGTAGTGCGTGGCGAGAAAATCCTCGGCAAGAACGGCCCCCATGGCCTGGCCAGCTTCGCCCAAGTGATCAACGTCAACCTGATCGGCAGTTTCAACCTGTTGCGCCTGGCGGCCGCTGCCATTGCCGAAACCGAGGCGAATGCCGACGGCGAACGCGGTGTGATCATCAACACCGCCTCCGTTGCCGCGTTTGACGGTCAGATCGGCCAGGCGGCGTATTCCGCGTCCAAGGGCGCCATCGCCAGCCTCACCCTGCCGGCCGCGCGTGAACTGGCGCGTTTTGGCATCCGCGTCATGACCATCGCGCCCGGCATTTTCGAGACGCCGATGATGGCTGGCATGACCCCGGAAGTCCGTGATTCCCTTGCGGCCGGCGTGCCATTCCCGCCACGCCTGGGCAAACCCGCCGAATACGCCGCGCTGGTGCGGCACATCATTGAAAACAGCATGCTCAATGGCGAGGTGATCCGTCTCGACGGTGCCTTGCGCATGGCAGCCAAGTAAGGAGGATTTTCCATGACCGATCCCATCGTTATTGTCAGCGCCGTGCGCACGCCCATGGGTGGCTTCCAGGGTGACCTCAAGGGCCTGACCTCACCGCAGTTGGGTTCCGCGGCGATTCGTGCGGCCGTCGACAGGGCCGGTATCGCCACCGATGCCGTGGATGAAGTGCTGTTCGGCTGCGTCCTGCCCGCAGGCCTCGGCCAGGCACCCGCACGCCAGGCGGCGTTGGGCGCCGGGCTGGACAAGGCCACGCGCTGCACCACCCTCAACAAGATGTGCGGCTCGGGCATGGAAGCCGCGATCCTGGCCCATGATTCGCTGCTGGCCGGCAGCGTCGACGTGGTGATTGCCGGTGGCATGGAAAGCATGTCCAACGCGCCGTACCTGCTCGACCGCGCCCGCAATGGCTACCGCATGGGCCACGGCAAGGTGCTGGACCACATGTTCCTCGACGGCTTGGAAGATGCCTACGACAAAGGCCGCCTGATGGGCACCTTTGCCGAGGACTGTGCCCTGCACAACGGTTTTACCCGCGAGGCCCAGGATGCGTTCGCCATTGCGTCCCTGACCCGCGCGCAGGAAGCGATCTCCCATGGCAATTTTGCCGCCGAGATCGTTCCGGTGCAGGTCACCGTGGGCAAGGAGCAGAAAACCATCGTGCATGACGAACAGCCGCCCAAGGCCAAGCTGGACAAGATCAGCAGCCTGAAACCGGCGTTCCGTGAAGGCGGCACGGTGACGGCGGCCAACTCCAGCTCGATTTCCGATGGCGCAGCGGCCTTGCTGCTGATGCGTCAGTCCGAGGCGCAGCAACGTGGCCTCAGGCCCTTAGCGGTGATCCGTGGGCATGCGGCATTTGCCGATGAGCCGGGATTGTTCCCGGTGGCGCCGGTGGGCGCTATCCGCAAATTGATGACCAAGACCGGCTGGAACCTGGATGAAGTGGATCTGTTCGAGATCAACGAAGCCTTCGCCGTGGTCAGCCTGGTGACCATGAGCAAGCTGGAAATCCCCCACGCCAAGGTCAATATCCACGGCGGCGCCTGTGCCCTGGGCCATCCGATCGGCGCCTCCGGTGCGCGGATCCTGGTGACGCTGCTTTCGGCCCTGCGCCAGAACGGCCTCAAGCGTGGCGTCGCAGCGATTTGTATCGGCGGTGGTGAAGCCACGGCCATGGCTGTTGAATGCCTGTACTAAGGACTGACCATGCTGCCCAATGACGAACAACTGCAAATCAGCGACGTGGCCCGGCAATTTGCCCAGGAGCGCCTGAAACCGTTTGCCGCCGAATGGGACCGCGAGCATCGCTTTCCCAAGGAAGCCGTCGGTGAAATGGCCGAACTGGGCTTCTTCGGCATGCTGGTGCCGGAACAGTGGGGCGGTTGCGACACCGGCTACCTGGTCTACGCCATGGCCCTGGAAGAAATCGCCGCGGGTGACGGCGCCTGCTCCACCATCATGAGCGTGCACAACTCGGTAGGCTGCGTGCCGATCCTCAAGTTCGGCAACGACCAGCAGAAAGAACAATTCCTCAAGCCCCTGGCCAGCGGCGCCATGCTCGGTGCCTTCGCGCTGACCGAGCCCCAGGCCGGTTCCGACGCCAGCAGCCTGAAAACCCGTGCACGCCTGGAAGGTGACCATTACGTGCTTAATGGCTGCAAGCAGTTCATCACCTCTGGGCAAAACGCCGGGGTGGTGATTGTGTTTGCTGTGACCGATCCGACGGCGGGCAAACGCGGGATCAGCGCGTTCATCGTGCCGACCGATTCGCCGGGCTACAGCGTGGCGCGGGTCGAGGACAAGCTCGGCCAGCATGCGTCCGACACCTGTCAGATTCTGTTCGAGGAGGTGAAGGTGCCAGTCGCCAACCGTCTTGGGGAGGAGGGCGAAGGCTACAAGATTGCCCTGGCCAACCTTGAGGGCGGCCGCGTGGGTATTGCTTCACAAGCGGTGGGCATGGCCCGCGCCGCCTTTGAAGCCGCCCGCGACTACGCCCGTGAGCGTGAAAGTTTCGGCAAACCGATCATTGAACATCAGGCCGTGGCCTTCCGCCTGGCGGACATGGCCACGCAAATTGCGGTCGCCCGGCAGATGGTGCATTACGCCGCCGCCCTGCGTGACAGCGGCAAGCCAGCGCTGGTGGAAGCCTCGATGGCGAAGCTGTTCGCCTCGGAAATGGCCGAGAAAGTCTGTTCGGCCGCCTTGCAAACCCTGGGCGGTTACGGTTACCTGAGCGACTTCCCCCTGGAGCGGATCTACCGCGACGTGCGGGTCTGCCAGATTTACGAAGGCACCAGCGATATCCAGCGCATGGTCATCTCACGCAATCTCTAAGGAGCCGATACATGAGTTACGAAACCATTTTGCTCGACGTCCAAGGCCGCGTCGGGCTGATTACCCTCAATCGCCCGCAAGCCTTGAACGCTCTCAACGCGCAACTGGTCAGTGAATTGAACCAGGCATTGGATGGCCTGGAAGCCAACCCGGAAATCGGTTGCATTGTGCTGACTGGCTCCAAGAAAGCCTTCGCCGCCGGTGCCGACATCAAGGAAATGGCCGAGCTGACCTACCCGCAGATCTACCTTGATGACCTGTTCAGCGACAGCGACCGCGTGGCCAACCGCCGCAAGCCGATCATTGCCGCCGTCAACGGGTTTGCCCTGGGTGGCGGCTGCGAACTGGCCTTGATGTGCGACTTTATCCTGGCAGGCGACGGCGCCAAGTTCGGCCAGCCGGAAATCAACCTCGGCGTACTGCCGGGCATGGGCGGCACCCAGCGCCTGACCCGTGCCGTGGGCAAGGCCAAGGCCATGGAAATGTGCCTGACCGGGCGTTTTATCGACGCGGTAGAAGCCGAGCGCTGCGGGATCGTCGCGCGTATCGTCCCGGCTGATGAGCTGTTGGAAGAGGCGCTGAAAGTCGCGACTCTGATTGCTGGCAAGTCAGTGCCTATCAGCATGATGGTCAAGGAAAGCGTGAACCGTGCGTTTGAAGTGAGCCTGTCGGAAGGCGTGCGCTTTGAGCGCCGGGTGTTCCATGCAGCGTTCGCGACGCAGGATCAGAAGGAAGGCATGGCGGCGTTTGTGGCCAAGCGTGCGCCCGAGTTCAAGGACAAGTAACGCGGTTGTGTGAACACTAGAGCTCAAATGTGGGAGCGGGCTTGCTCGCGAAGGCGGTGTTTCAGTCGACATCTTCATGACTGATCCACTGCCTTCGCGAGCAAGCCCGCTCCCACAATGATTTTGCACTGTGTCAATTAAAGCTGGTAGTGCTTGAGTTCCCTGGCAATCACCATTCGCTGAATCTCGCTGGTCCCCTCGTAAATTTGCGTGATCCGCGCATCCCGGTAGTAACGCTCCACCGGGTAATCCTCCAGATACCCATACCCGCCATGAATCTGCATCGCTGACGAGCAGACCTTCTCCGCCATTTCCGAGGCAAACAGCTTCGCCTGGGAAGCTTCCGACAGGCACGGTTTGCCGGCACTGCGCAGTCGTGCAGCATGCAAGATCAACAAGCGTGCGGCATTCAGCTGGGTTTGCATGTCGGCCAGCAGATTGGCCACGCTCTGGTGCTCGATGATCGCCTTATTGAATTGCACGCGGTCACGGGCATAAGCCAACGCTGCCTCAAACGCCGCACGGGCGATGCCCAGCGCCTGGGCGGCAATGCCGATGCGTCCACCTTCCAGGTTGGAGAGGGCAATTGCCAGGCCTTTTCCGCGCTCACCCAACAGATTGGCCTCGGGCACTGTGCATTGGTTGAGGGTGACGGCGCAGGTGTCGGAGGCGCGAATGCCCATTTTGTGTTCGGTGCGGTCCACCACGAATCCCGGTGTTGCGGTGGGCACCAGGAACGCCGAGATGCCTTTTTTGCCCAGCTCGGGGTCGGTCACGGCAAATACGATTGCCAGTTTGGCGCGCTTGCCGTTGCTGACGAATTGCTTGGCGCCAGTGATCACCCACTGACCATCACGCAATTCGGCGCGGGTGCGCAAATTGTGAGCTTCGGAGCCGGCCTGGGGCTCGGTCAGGCAGAAGCAGCCGATGGCCTGGCCGCTGGCGAGGTCCGCCAGCCAAGTCTGCTTCTGTGCCTCTGTGCCGTAATTGAGGATCGGCCCGCAACCCACTGAATTATGGATACTCATCAACGCGCCCGTGGCGCCGTCGCCGGCAGAAATCTCTTCCACAGCGAGGGCGTAGGCGACGTAATCGACGTAGGTGCCACCCCATTCTTCAGGCACCACCATGCCCAGCAGACCCAGTTCGCCCATCTTGGCGACCAGGGCGTCGTCGATCCAGCCGGCTTTCTCCCAGGCTTGGGCGTAGGGCGCAATTTCGCCACGGGCAAAGTCGCGCGCCATGTCGCGGATCATTACTTGTTCTTCTGTATATTCAATGTCTTGCATGGCTTAGTTCGCAACCTGCTCGAAGTGTTGAAAGAAGCTTTCTACATGACTAAGGGAAAGCCCATGCAGGGTGGGTGGGTTCCAGCGCGGGGCCTTGTCCTTGTCGATGATCAGCGCACGCACGCCCTCAATCAGATCGCCACGTTCGAACCATTGGCGGTCCAAGTGCAATTCCAGGGCAAAACACTGCTCCAAAGGCAGGCGGCGGCCGCGACGTAGCATTTCAAGGGTAACGGCCATGGCCAGGGGGGAGCGGGTCTGCATCAGGTTGGCGGTGGTCAGCGCCCATTCGTGGCTGTCAGCCACGGTGACCTGTTGCAGTTGCTCGACAATGCTCGGCACATCCGGCAGCGCAAAGAAGTGGTCGATAGCGGGACGCAAGGCAGCCAGTGGCGCGTCGGGCAGTTGCTGCACGGCCAGCTTGGCGAGCACGCCTTGCAGATCCTTGAGCGGCGAGTCTTGCCATTGCAGGCGATCAAGCTTCTGGTCCAGGTCGGCCAGCTTGTTGCTTTCAAGGTACCAGTCCGCCAGCCCGCAGTAGAGCGCGTCGGCTGCGCGGATCTGCACCCCGGTGACGCCCAGGTAAATCCCCAGCTCACCCGGAATACGCGGCAGGAAGTAGCTGCCGCCCACGTCAGGGAAATAGCCGATGGCCACTTCCGGCATCGCCAGGCGGCTGCGCTCGGTGACCACGCGCAAGTCGGCGCCTTGCACCAGGCCCATGCCACCGCCCAGGACAAACCCATCCATGAGTGCCAGTACCGGTTTGCGGTAATGGTGGATGGCCAGGTCCAGTGCGTACTCCTCGACGAAGAAGTCCTGGTGCAGGCTATCGCCGTTCTTGAAACTGTCGTACAGCGAACGGATATCGCCGCCGGCGCAGAAGGCTTTTTCACCGGCGCCGCGCAAGACCACGGCGTACACCTGTGGGTCATCGGCCCAGGCCTGCAGTTGGGACGTCAGGCTGCGCACCATGTTCAAGGTAATAGCGTTCAAGCCGGCGGGGCGGTTGAGGGTGAGGTGGCCGATGTGGTTACGGACCTCGGCGAGGACTTCGTCCTGAAGTGTTTCTGCGTGGCTTGCCTCGGATGAAACCTGAGCAGTCATCGATAACTCCCTGCTTTTATTGTTCTTTATCAAGATGTTCGCGGACGAACCATCTCGCGATCGTACCAGTGCAAATTTGCCCAGTACAACCATGAATCATGCAGGTTGTTTTTGCATTTATGCAGGGAGTGGACGGCGGCTTCAAGGCACCCGGCTGGCCAGTACTTCACCGATGCTGCGGCGGCGCGCGTGGGTTTCTGCGGCGTGGATCAATTGTTCCAGCTCCGTAGGCTCCACGTCGTAGAATTGCTCCATTTCAGCCAGCGCGAGCTTCAAGTCGGCGGCAGTGATCGCAGGGTCTCGCGCGGCCTGCGGACGATTGAGAATAGCCGGCGGGAATTCGGCAGCGCCTTTGGGATAACGCGTGCGCGTCGCGTTGTTGTAAGCCAGTGCGCAGGCCAGCAAGGCGCTGGCGCCGAGCAACACGGCGCCCAATTCATACCAACCCAGAGCGGCGGAGGCAGGGTCGGCCAAAACCAGCGTCATGGCCAATCCACCGGCCGGGGGGTGCAGGCAACGCAGCCAGCACATCAGCACCACCGTCATGCCCGCTGCCAGGCAGGCGCCGCCCAGGGAGGGCCCCAAGACACGGGCTACCAGCAGCGCAACCACACCCGCACACAGATAGCTGCCGATGATCGACCAAGGTTGCGCCAATGCACCGGACGACACGGCGAACAACAGCACCGCCGAAGCGCCGAGGGGGCCGAGCAGGTGCAACGCCACCTCCATGCCAAATACTTGGGAACACACCCAGACACTGAGCAGGGTGCCCAAGGCCATGCCGATGGCGGCGCGGCTCCATTCAGTGGGGCGGGTATTGATAGCAGCGGGGAACCAGCGAGCGAGCATTGAAAGGGGATCCATAAACAGCGGGCAAAAAAAAGGCTTGTCTGGTTGCCCGGAAAAGCCCTTTGAAAGTTCCAACATTTGGGGGAAGGAACTCATGCAGTGTGCCGACCTAGGAAGGATGGCGCCAATGCATATTGATGCAGGTTGAGTGCAAAAATAATGAATTGAATGCCGGCACTGCCGGTGCAGTGGTCAAGGTTGCGGCGCTTTGGCCAAGTGCAGCAGTACATAGGGGTTGCGGTCAAACTCACCGACCAGGGTCGGGGTAAGGGTGCGAAAGCGCGGGTCCTGCAAGCCTTCGTAATCCGCTTGACTCATCACCAGCCAGGCTGGCCCCTGGATTGGCTTCAGCTCGGCTTCCAGCTGCGTAAACAACGGCACTTGGTCGCAGTCGAGGTTGACCATGTATTTGATCGCCTTGGCGTCTTTGCCCAGGCCGTGCAACACCACCGGTGCCTTTTGCTGCATGACGTGCTCATGCACTTGCAAGGTAAAGGTACGGGTGTCATAGACACTGCGTTCCAGCGGTTCGACCACCAGGATATAAGTGGCCCATACCGCCAGTACGCCTGCCAAAGCCGGTCCGACCGTGCGCAATTGAGTTTTGAACAGCGCCAGCAACGCCACTAGCTGCAGCCCGCCAAGCACACCGAACACCCAGCCCAAATGGCTCAATTGTTCCGGGTAGCGCGGCCGCGCGAAGAGCAACCCGGCTATCAACAGCGTCGGCAACAACGTCCAGATACCGAGCATCAACCCACGCAACCCGGCAAACAGCCGCCCATGTGCCACTTGGAACGGATACGCGGCAATTATCGCCGCCATGGGCAGCATTGGCAGTACATACCGCGCTTTTTTCGCCTGGGGAATCGACAAGCCGAGCATCACCAGCAGACCCGCGGCGGCGCAGTACCACACCAACTGCAATGCCGGTCCCGGCACCCGGCGCCCACTGATCACCATAGCCAACAGCACCAGCACAGCCATCGGATACGCCAGGGCATAGTTGCCCAGGGAGCTCGTGAAGTAATACAGCACGCCGCTGGAGCCTTCGCTGCCATCCATGCGCCCGAGGAACTGCATGCGGATTACGTCCTGCATGAAACGCTCGCCGCCGCTCAGTTTAGCCATCAGCAATAACAAGCCGACGCACGCCACCAGCAATGCCAACGCGATCAAACCAAAGCTGAACAGTTGCCGCCATTGGCGGTTGATCAGGTAATAGCTGCACAGCACGCCAGTGGGAATGACCAGCCCGATCGGCCCACGTACCGCAAAGCCGAGAATCAGCAGCAGGTACAACCAATGCAGGCGTTTACCTGCACCGAAGTGGTCGTGTGCATACCCCAGGTAGAACACCGCCAGGGCGATCGCCGCCAACATCTGGTCGAGGGACACCGCACGGGTTTCGCTGATAAAACTGCTGCTTAGCAACAGCATTGCGATGCTCAATAGACCCCAGCGCTGGGAGTAGGGTGCCGTCAGGCGATACACCAGGGTGACAATCGACGCCGAGGCAACGGCCGTAGGCAGCCAGGCAGTAAAGCGGGTGACCTCGCCAAACGGCAACGACACCAGCCACGTCATCAACGTCGACGTGGCCAGGTAATCCGCATAAGGCTGGCCGTAGGTGGTTGGGAAGAAACCAGGCCCATGGCGCAACATTTCCTGGGCAAACAGCACGAAGCGGGAGTCGAAGCCGATGATTGCCTGGTGCCAACTGCCGGCTATGAATAGCAACAACGCCAGCAATCCCAAACCGAGGGATTGGCGGCGGACCGTTGGATTTAACAGGGACGGTTGAGCTTTGTTCACGTATCAGGCTTCCACAACCTGCGGCAACCATTGTTGCTGCGGAATCGGCAACTGGCAGGAGTCGCCGCGGCCGATCGGGTAGTACTGGAAGCCTTTGCGCGCCAGGCGCTCGCCGTCGTAGAGGTTGCGGCCGTCGAAGATCACCGGGGTTTTCAGGCGTTGGTGGATCAGGTCGAAGTCCGGCGCCTTGAACTGCTGCCATTCGGTGCAGACGATCAGCGCATCGGCGCCGCCGAGGGTGGATTCCGGGGTGCCCATCAGCATCAACCGTGGATCATCGCCATAGATGCGCTGGGTTTCCTGCATGGCTTCGGGGTCGAACGCGCGCACGTTAGCGCCGGCGGCCCACAAGGCTTCCATCAGCACACGGCTGGGCGCATCACGCATGTCATCGGTGTTCGGCTTGAACGCCAGGCCCCACAGGGCAAAGGTTTTGCCGCGCAGGTTGCCCTTGAAGAACGCATTGATGCGTTCGAACAGCTTGCTCTTCTGGCGCTGATTGATGGCTTCCACCGCTTCTAACAGGTCGCTGGAGCAGTTGGCCTGCTTGGCGCTGTGGATCAGGGCACGCATGTCCTTGGGGAAGCACGAACCGCCATAACCGCAGCCGGGGTAGATGAAGTGGTAACCGATGCGTGAGTCGGCGCCGATACCAAGGCGTACGGCTTCGATGTCCGCGCCCAGGTGCTCGGCCAACTCGGCGATCTGGTTGATGAAGCTGATCTTGGTCGCCAACATGCAGTTGGCGGCGTATTTGGTCAGCTCGGCGCTGCGCAGGTCCATGAAGATGATGCGGTCATGGTTGCGGTTGAACGGGGCGTACAGATCGCGCATGACCTCGCGTACTTCTTCACGCTCGCAGCCGATGATGATGCGGTCGGGGCGGCGGCAGTCGGCCACGGCTGAACCTTCCTTGAGGAATTCCGGGTTGGAGACGATATCGAACTCCAGGTGCCGGCCAGCCAGGTGAAGGGCTTTTTCGATATGCGCGCGCAGGGTATCGCCAGTGCCGACGGGCACAGTGGATTTTTCCACCAGGATCACCGGCTCCTTGCGATGACGAGCGACCGCATCGCCCACCGACAGCACGTACTTCAGGTCAGCCGAGCCGTCTTCATCCGAAGGCGTGCCCACGGCGATAAACAGCACTTCGCCGTGTTCGACCGCGAGTTTCTCGTCATGGGTAAAGTGCAGTCGCCCGCTTTCCAGGTTTTCCTTGACCATCGCTGCCAGCCCCGGCTCGAAGATCGTCACATGGCCTTTCTGCAAAGATTCGACCTTGTTTTTGTCAACGTCCATGCAGATGACATCGTGACCGACTTCGGCCAATACGGTGGCCTGCACCAGACCGACGTAACCACTACCAAATACACTGATTTTCATGGGGCATTCCTGGGACTTGTAGCGCTAGCACGACGAGAGTTGATAACCAGCACACCGAGGATGACAAGCGCCACCCCCAGGGTTTTTGAAACGGAAAAATGTTCGTTGAACACCGGCAGGCTGGCCGCCAGCAGGTACACCAAGGCGTAGCTGATGCTCAACAGCGAGTAGGCGCGGCCCAGCGGCAGGTGCTTGAGCGCGCCCAACCAGCAGAGCATCGACAGCGCGTAGGCCAGGATCGCCAGGCTTACCACGCCGAGAGCGCCAAGATTGATCTGTGCGCTGAGCCATTCGCTGGGCAGCGGCAAGCGCGTCATGCTCCAGCGCATGCCCAGTTGGGCGGCACTGACCAGGCCGACACTGCCCAGGGCCAAGGCAAACCCTTGAACCCGGCTCATACGTGGCGCCCCAACAACACGACACCACCGATTACCAGCGCCACGCCCAGCCAATGACGGCTGTCAATGGGCTCATGAAAGACAAACCGTGCCACCAGCGTGACCAGCACGAAGTTCAGGCTGAGCATGGGGTAGGCAATGCCCACTTCCAGGCGCTGCAACACCAGCAGCCACATCAGCAGGCCGAGGCCCAGGCACATCAGCGCCGACCATAACCACGGCGAACGCAGTTTCAGCGCCCAGCCTTCGGGCAGGTCGCGCCAACTTTCCACGGCGAATTTCTGCGACACCTGGCCCATGCAGGTCAGCAAGCAGGCAGCCAATAACAGCAGCAGGGTGATCAAGGCGTCACCTGCGGGAAGATCAGGATCACGATATTGCCTTGCTCATAGCGCTGGCCGTCGCTGGGCAACAAAGCGATTTCGGCTCGCTCGTCGTCACCTTTGACGCGCATCACCACACCGACCGTGCCTTTTTTACGCGCATCGCTCATCCACTGCTGAACCTGAGGCATATCCACCTTGTGATGCCCGGCATCCGGGTAGGCAAGGCCGTATTTGACTTCACCGACGGTGTTGTAGAGCGTCACGTCCGGCCGTGCCAGGCGCCACGACAAGGCCGAAGCGGCGCCGAGGTCATTGCTCAACAGTGCAGTGGCCGGTTGCAGTTCCTGCAGGTGATCGATGATGAATTGGTCGGGGGTCTTGTTGTAAACCACAGAGTGCGGCAGCGCGGCTGGCAACAGGGCGACCATCAGCCAACTGCCAAGCACTGGCATCGCCCACAAGCGAAGCGGCTGTGCGGCCTGCAGCAGGTTGACCAGGATCCAGCCGAACAGGAATGTGAACACCAGTACCAGGCTGAGTGTTTCCTGACCGTGTTCATACACCGGTTTTTTCAGTTGGAACCAGCTCAGCGCCAGCAGCATCACCACGCCGATGATCAGGTTCAGCCAGCCGTTGATACGCAATGCGCGGTAACGACCCTGGGCCAGCTTGTCGGCCAGGGTGCTGCCCATCAGCAACGCCAACGGCAGCAGGCACGGCATGATATAGGAGGGCAACTTGCCCTTGGCCAGGCTGAAGAACGCCAGGGGCATCAGCAACCACAGCAATACAAAGCCGGTTTGTGCGCTGCGTTTGTCCTGCCAGGCCTGTTTGAGCGTGGACGGCAACAACGCCACCCACGGCAGGCAGAACGCAACCAGCAGCGGCAGGTAATACCAGAACGGCTCGGCGTGCTGGGCATCGTCGCCGGCAAAGCGCTGGATATGTTCGTGCCAGAAGAAGAAGTTCCAGTAGTCGGGCTCTTGCAGGTGCACGGCCAGCGCCCACGGCAGGCTGACGACAATCGCCGCCACCACCGCCACCAGGCCGTAACCCAACAGCTCACGAAAACGCTTTTGCCAGATCGCATAGGGCAGGGCGATCAACACGGGGAGTAACCAGGCGAGGAAACCCTTGGTCATGAAGCCCATGCCACAGGCAAACCCCAGCAGCGCCCAAGCACCGAGCCGCCCATTACGGGTGTTGCTGTCGAAGCAAAACCACAAGGCCACACCGGTCAGATTCACCCAGAACGTGAACTGCGGATCGAGGTTGGCATAACCGCCCAGGGCCGCCACGCTGACAAAACTCATGTACAGCACGGTGCTGATCAGGCTCTTCTGCGGGTCGTTCCACAACCGACGCGACACCCGGTACACCAACAGGATGCTCAATCCAGTGCTCAATGCCGACGCAAAGCGCACGCCGAACAGGTTCTGTCCGAAGATCGCCTGGCCCAGCGCGATCATCCAATAGCCCGCCGCCGGTTTCTCGAAATAGCGGATGCCCATGAAGTGCGGCGACGCCCATTTGCCGGTCAGCAGCATTTCCTGGCTGATCTGCGCATAACGGGTTTCATCCGGAATCCACAGGCCATGGGTAGCCAGCGGTAGCAGGTAAAACACGCCAAATGCCAACAGGAGCAGGGGCAGGGCCCAACGGCGGATCATGCCTGTTGCACTCCGAGCCAACCCTCACGGCCGGGCAAGACGCCGCGCACCAGTTGTTGCTGGGGCAGGGTAGTCAGGTCCGCCGGCAACAAGTCACCCAGCGGTTTGAAGTCGATGCCGCGCTGCCCTGCCTGGGCGAGCAACTGGCGGAAATCATTGGCCATCAGAATCCCTTCTACTTCTGCGTGGATCGTATAGACGTTGAGCTTCGACGCGGCAAAGCGGTCGAGGATGAACGTATTGAAGTCTTTGGCAGCCACCACCGGCCCGACGACTTCGTCGAAGGTCGGCAGGTCCACCGGAATTTGTGGGGTGCCCGCGCTGCCATCGGCCAAGGTTGGACGAAACAGGCTGGTGCCCCGGCAATCACTGTTGTAGCGGAAATTGAAGCCTTGCTTGGCTTGCACCACGCGCTCGTCGGCACGCCAACCGGCGGCGGCGGAACAGTCGATGCGCTCGCCGAGAATGTCGTTCAAGGTGTCGACGCCACGGCGGATCTGTTCGACCAGCTGTGCTTCGCTCCAACGCCCGGTGTTGGCCTGCCAGCCGTGGTGGTCCCACGCATGCAGGCCCACTTCATGCCCGGCGGCCTTGGCCTGGCGCATCAAATGCCCTAGGTCACGGCCGATCGGCTTGCCCGGCCAGGCGGTGCCGGCCAGCAAGATGTCCAGGCCATACAGCCCGACGGCGTTGGAACGCAGCATCTTCCACAGGAACTGCGGGCGGATGAGGCGCCATAAGTGGCGCCCCATGTTGTCCGGCCCGACACTGAAGAAGAACGTCGCTTTTACCCCGGCTTCATCCAGGGATTCGAGCAACCGTGGCACACCTTCACGGGTGCCTCGGTAGGTGTCGACGTCGATTCGCAAGCCTGCCTGCATTACTTTTTGTCCGCTATTTCAAGCATGGCTTCACGCAGGAAGAAATCCAGCGTGTTGCCGATGGTTTCGCTCATTTCAACGGTCGGCTCCCAATTCAGCAGGCGCTTGGCGTTTTCGATGCTTGGCTTGCGGTGGGCCACATCCTGGTAACCAGTGCCGTAGAACGCCTTGCTTTCTACATCGCGGAAACCAGCGAACGGCGGGAAGTTGCCACGCAGCGGGTGAGCTTCGAACTGACGCAGCAATTCTTCGCCCAACTGACGGATGCTGGCTTCGTTTTCCGGGTTGCCGATGTTGATGATCTGGCCGTTGCACGCGTCGTTGTCGTTATCAATGATGCGCGCCAGGGCTTCGATACCGTCGGCGATGTCGGTGAAGCAACGCTTCTGCTCGCCACCGTCGAACAGGCGGATCGGCGTGCCTTCCACCAGGTTCAGGATCAACTGGGTGATGGCGCGGGAGCTGCCGATACGCGCGGAGTCCAGGCGATCGAGGCGCGGGCCCATCCAGTTGAACGGACGGAACAGGGTGAAGTTCAGGCCTTTGGCGCCGTAGGCCCAGATCACGCGGTCCAGCAGTTGCTTGGAAACCGAGTAGATCCAGCGCTGCTTGTTGACCGGGCCGACCACCAGGTTGGAGGTGTCTTCATCGAAGTACTGGTCCTGGCACATGCCATAGACTTCGGAGGTCGACGGGAAGATCACGCGCTTGTTGTACTTGACGCAGTAGCGCACCAGCTTGAGGTTTTCTTCGAAGTCCAGCTCGAACACGCGCAGCGGGTTGCGGGTGTATTCGATCGGCGTGGCAATGGCCACCAGCGGCAAGACCACGTCGCATTTCTTGATGTGGTACTCGATCCACTCGGTGTGGATGCTGATGTCACCTTCCACGTAATGGAAGTTCGGGTGGCTGCGCAGGCGCTCGATGGCATCGGAGCCGATGTCCAAGCCATAGACTTCGTAGCGGTCGTCACGCAGCAGGCGCTCGGACAGGTGGTTACCGATAAAACCGTTCACACCCAGGATCAGCACGCGGGTACGGCGTGGCTTGCGGCCGGACTCGGCGCCGCGCAGCACGGAACCGTCGACCAGGCCCAATTCGTTGGCCAGGGAAGGACCGGCCAGATACAGACCGTTGTCGTTGCGCTGGCCGAACTTGACCACCAGGGAGTCTTCACCGCAAGCAATGCGCAGCGGGTTGACGCTGATCACACGGCCTGGCGCCAGGCCTTCGTTGCCCTTGACCACTTCGGCTTGCCACACGATCAGCTTGTGCTCGCCCACGGCGCAGAAGGCACCCGGGTACGGCTGGGTGACGGCGCGGACCAGGTTGAACAGTTCTTCAGCCGGTTTTTTCCATTCCAGCTTGCCATCGGCAGCGGTGCGGCGACCGAAGTAAGTGGCCTGGCTTTCGTCCTGGGCAGTTTCAGCCAGCTTGCCTTGGGCCAGTTGCGGCAGGGCGTCGCGCAGCAGGTTGCTGGCGGCGTCGCGCAGTTTGGCGTGCAAGGTCAGGCCAGTGTCGTTGCGCTCGATGATAACTTTCTGCTGAGCCAGGATCGCGCCGGCATCGGCACGCTTGACCATGCGGTGCAGGGTCACGCCGGTTTCGGTTTCGCCGTTGACCAGTACCCAGTTGGCCGGGGCACGGCCACGGTATTTCGGCAGCAGCGAGCCATGCAGGTTGAACGCGCCTTTGCGCGCAGTGGCCAACAGGGGCTCGCTCAGCAGGTTGCGGTAGTAGAACGAGAAAATGTAGTCAGGGTTCAGCTTGGCGATGCGCTCGATCCACAGCGGGTGGTTGGCGTCTTCCGGCGCGTGCACGGGGATGCCGTTACGTGCGCACAGTTGGGCAACGGAACCATAGAAATTGTTTTCCTTCGGGTCGTCGGCATGGGTGAACACAGCAGCAATTTCGTAACCGGTGTTGAGCAGCGCTTCAATGCCTGCACAACCAATGTCGTGGTACGCGAATACAACAGCTTTTGAACTCATGATTGGACCTGATCAGCAGAAGAAGTAGAGGTATGGGAAGACACCAGGCCGTCGACGACGACCACGGGAGCCGGTGCTGCGGGTTGGTTGCGCAGCACTTTTTCGATAAAGAAGCGTGGGCGGGCACGCACGTCGCTGTACATGCGGCCCAGGTACTCACCCAACAGGCCCATGCCGATGAACTGGCCGCCGGTGAACACGAACAGCACCGCGAACAGCACGAACAAGCCGTCGCCGGCCCAGTCGGCACCAAAGGCCAGGCGCATGACGATCAACGCCAGGGCAAACAGCATGCCCAGCGCCGCCAGGCTGAAGCCGACGATGGAGAGCAGGCGCAGCGGGGTGGTGGTCATGCAGGTCAGCAAGTCGAACATCAGGCTGATCAGGCGCATGGCGCTGTATTTGGATTCGCCGTGTTCACGCTCGGCGTGGTGCACCAGGATCTCGGTGGTGTGGCGGGCAAAGCCGTTGGCCAGGATCGGGATAAAGGTGCTGCGCTCGCGGCAGGCCAGCATCGCATCGACGATGGTGCGGCGGTAGGCGCGCAGCATGCAGCCATAATCGGTCATGGCCACGCCGGTGGAGCGCTGCACGGCCAGGTTGATCAGGCGCGAAGGCCAGCGGCGGAAGGCCGAGTCCTGGCGATTGTTGCGCACGGTGGCCACCACGTCGTAGCCCAAGGCGGCTTGCTCGACCAGGCGCGGAATTTCTTCGGGCGGGTTCTGCAGGTCGGCGTCAAGGGTGATCACCACTTCGCCCCGGCACTGCTCGAAACCGGCCATGATCGCCGCATGCTGGCCGTAATTGCGGTTGAGGATCACCGCCACCACGTTGCTGCCGTCTTCAGCGGCGGCGTCTTCCAGCAGTTGGGCCGAATTGTCGCGACTACCGTCATCCACCAGGATGATTTCGTATTCGTAGGCCAGTTGCTTGCAGGCTGCCGTGGTGCGGCGCAGCAATTCAGGCAGGCTCTCTTGTTCGTTGTAGACCGGGATAACGATCGACACGCAATGAATAGGGTAGGGTTTCAAAGATTCATGACCTCGGGGTTAGAGCAACTTGGCGCGTGGCAACAGCAGCAATCATTGGGCGAAAGTCCAGGCCGCAGGTTAATAAACGGCGCTAAAGATGAAGCGTAATCAAGAGGTTAGACGATATAGCGCGGTTTGCTATGAAGTGCTGTCTTTAAGATTAAGCGTAAAAATGTGGAACAGATATGAAAGGCAGATGAAAAACTCGTTTATTTGACAGGTAGACAGCTAGGGTTCAGCTAAGCAACTAACGGCGCGTCGGCTTTAGTTAGTAAGCGAAATAGGAACTGTCTGTAGGACGATTGGTTCAACTTGAGCGCCTACGCTCCACCCTCGAATTTTAGTGAAGAATCTTCTCTGCAAGGCGCCCCAAGTGCCGGTAAAGTAAGCCGTCTCTTGCCAGGGTGATCGGATGAATAGCGTGCAGCTTTTACGTGGCCAGTTGCGGCCAGTGTTGATGGGTTTGTTGTTGAGTGTGGCGTGTATCACCACCGTGCAAGCCGACGACGGGGTCGCGCTCACGAGCATCGACCAGGTGCCGGACGGGGTGGAGGTGCGTGGCAAGCAGATCGCCGCCTATACCTGGGACGACAAGCAAGGCAAGAACCTGCTGGTGCTCGCCGAGCAGGTCAGCGAGCGTGACGACGACGGCACTCAGTCGGCTTTTGTGTACGCGGCCCAGTATCTGATCGATGGCAACCGCCCCAAACGCGTGTGGATGCTCTACGACGATGTACAGCACTGCGAATTCGACGCCTCGTTGCGCTTTGACCGCGCTGCGACCAAGGTCACCGACCTGACCGGCGATGGCATCACCCAGGCCACCGTGGGCTATTCGCGCACCTGCACCAGTGATGTCAGCCCCAATGAATTCAAGCTGATCATGCATGTCGGCAAGTCGCAGAAGTACCGTTTGCGCGGTGTCGACCGGGTCGGTGCGGCCTGGTGGGACGAGGAGGCCGGCGCCTTGCGCGGCATGCCGTTGCCCAAGGATTGCAGCGTGGCTGGGCAGCAGGCGCTGGTGAGCCAGTACAAGGAACAGGGCACCGAGCTGCCGTTGCCCGGTTGCTACGGCGACGAGAAGGACTTTGCCAAGGCCCCCGAGGCCTACCTGGCGTTCATGCGCCAGCACTGGTTCGCGCTGATGCAGAAGCAAGACAGCGACTGGAGCCAGGCCCAGGTCCAGCCGCAGGACTCTTCCGAAGATGACGACACGGCCCCGTGATTTTGTGCCAGGGCCGGTCCTGGGTTAGACTCGGCCTTCGCCAATTCACTAAATACCTCGATTAAACAAAGGCTTGCTCGGGGTATTTAAGCCAAAGGCTAATGTATCTTGACTGAGTCTATCCGCAACCCGCTGACCCTTTACCTCACTCGTCTGGCGCCCTCCAGCCAATTGACCATGCGCTACGTGCTGCAAGATGCGGCCGACCGCCTGGGCTTCGAGGACATCAACCTTGAAGACATCGACTGGCACCTGCTGCAACCCGAACACGTGATCGCCTTGGTTGCCGCCTTGCGTGAGGATGGCTATGCGCCGAACACCTCATCGCTGTACGTCAATGCGGTGCGTGGCGTGATGAACGAAGCCTGGCGGATGAACTTGATCAGCCAGGAACACCTGTTGCGCATGCGCACCGTCAAGGCTGCGCCGGGCACACGCCTGAGTCAGGGTCGCAACTTGCGGCGCAGTTTGATCCGCGAAATGATGGAAGTCTGCGCCGCCGACCCACGCCCGCAGGGCCTGCGCGATGCGGCGGTGATTGGGATTCTCTATGGTTCCGGCATGCGCAAGTCGGAGTCGGTCAACCTCGACCTGGCCCAGATCAATTTCGAAGAACGCAGCTTGCGCGTGATCGGCAAGGGCAACAAGGAGTTGATCAAGTACGCGCCGGATTGGGCGTTCGCCAAGCTGCAGGCGTGGCTGGCGTTTCGCCGCGAACAGCTCAAGGAAGGCGAGCAGGACGACAGTTTCCTGTTCAACCGCATCCGCCGTGGCAGCCATATCACCCGTGAACGCATCACCAAGCATGCGATCTACTACATCGCCCGCCAGCGTGGCGAACAGGTAGGGGTAAAGATCATGCCCCATGATTTCCGCCGCTCGTTCATTACGCGGGTGATCGAGGAGCATGACCTGTCGATTGCGCAGAAACTGGCACACCACACCAATATCCAGACCACCGCCAGCTATGACGTGCGCGACGACAATGAGCGGCGCCGGGCGGTGGATCGGTTCGATCTGTAGTATTGGCCAACACTATCCCTGGCGGAGCCTGGCTTGCCCGGGATACAGCCACCTCGGTATCTCAGTTGTACCGAGGTGATGCAATCGCCGGCAAGCCAGCTCCACCTTTGGATCGCAGAGTTACAGTTAGAGGGCAGCCGCCTTCGCAGACAAGTCTGCTCCCACAGGGGGGGCACGGATTAGAGGATCGGCTTGCCGCCAGTCACCGCATATCGCGAGCCCGAGATGTAGCTGGCTTCATCCGAGGCCAACAGCACATAGATCGGCGCCACTTCCACCGGTTGGCCCGGACGCCCCAGCGGGGTTTCGCTGCCGAAGCTCTGCACGTCCTCATCCGGCATGGTCGCCACAATCAGCGGCGTCCAGATCGGCCCCGGTGCCACACTGTTGACCCGAATCCCTTTGCTACCGAGCAACTGCGCCAAGCCACCGGTGAAGTTGGCGATCGCGCCCTTGGTGGCGGCATAGGCCAGCAGCGTCGGCTTGGGCATGTCGGAGTTGACCGAGCTGGTGTTGATGATCGAACTGCCGGCCTTCATATGTGGCAAGGCCGCCTTGCAGATACGAAACATCGCGGTGATGTTGATATCGAACGTCTTCACCCATTCCTCGTCCTCGATGTCCTCAAGGGTCTCGTGGGTCATCTGGAACGCGGCGTTGTTCACCAGCACGTCGATGCGGCCGAACTGCTCGACGGTTTTGTCCACCAACGACTGGCACACGCTTTTCTGCGCGATGTCACCGGGCAGCAACAGGCACTGGCGACCAGCCTCTTCGACCCAGCGTGCGGTTTCCTGGGCATCTTCATGCTCGTCCAGATAAGCGATGGCCACGTCGGCGCCTTCACGGGCAAAGGCGATCGCCACGGCGCGGCCGATGCCGCTGTCGGCCCCGGTGATCAGCGCGATCTTGTTGGCGAGCCGGCCGGAGCCCTTGTAGCTTTTCTCGCCGCAGTCGGGGTACGGGTCCATTTTTTTCTGCGCACCTGGGACAGCTTGGGCTTGAGGGGTGAAGGGCGGGCGAGGATAGTCAGTCATATCAATCTCCATAGCAGTGCAAAGGGGCTATGGGATTAGTAGTTACATGCCGGGCGATAGTTGTAACGGATGCCGCCGAAGCCCGACGAGTGGTTGGCTTTAAGCTTATGCATAAACGGTATTTCCACCGCCGCCATTAGACTTCCTAAGATCACGTCATAACTCGTTATGACAAGTGAACTTGATGAACGATTCCAGCCTCTCTCCACTGTCCAGCATTCCCCTGCATGCCCAACTGCGCGACCTGTTGCGCAGTCGCATTCTCGACGGCGAATACGCGCCCAACACCCAAATGCCCTCAGAAAGCGAGTTGGGCACGCGCTTCAACGTCAGCCGCATCACCGTGCGCCAGGCATTGGGCGATCTGCAGAAAGAGGGCTTGATCTACAAGATTCATGGCAAAGGCACGTTTGTGTCCAAGCCCAAGGCCTACCAGAACGTCAGCACTTTGCAGGGGTTGGCCGAGTCGATGACCGAGCGCGGTTATGAAGTGATCAACCGCTTGCGCAGTTTTCGTTTCGTGCCAGCCGACAAGCAGGTGGCCGAGCGCCTGGGCGTGGAGGAGGGCACCGTGGTTGCGCAGATCAAGCGGGTGCGCCTGATCAACCGAGAGCCGGTGTCGCTGGAAATCACCTACCTGCCGCAACCCCTCGGCGAGCGCCTGGAAAAGGCTGACCTGGTCACCCGCGACATCTTCCTGATCCTGGAAAACGACTGCGGCCTGCACTTGGGGCATGCGGATGTGGCCATCGACGCCGTGCTGGCCGACAGCGACCTGACCCAGGCGCTGAATGTAGAGCCAGGCTCGCCGATCATGCATATCGAGCGCCTGACCCACACCGCCGACGGCCAGCCGGTTGACTTTGAACACCTGTATTACCGTGGCGACGCCTTCCAGTATCGCCTGCGCATCGACCGTGAACGAGGAAGCCGCCCGTGAGCCGCACAACCCTGGAGCTGGAATACGACATCGTGGTGATCGGCGGCGGTACGGCCGGGCCGATGGCGGCGATCAAGGCCAAAGAAGCCAACCCGGCGCTGCGTGTGTTGCTGGTGGACAAGGCCAACGTCAAGCGCAGCGGTGCGATCAGCATGGGCATGGACGGACTGAACAACGCGATCATCCCCGGCCACTCGACGCCGGAGCAGTACACCAAGGAAATCACCATCGCCAATGACGGCATCGTCAATCAGGCGGCGGTGTACGCCTATGCTACCCACAGTTTCGAGACCATCGAGCAACTGGACCGCTGGGGCGTCAAGTTCGAAAAGGACGAGACCGGCGACTACGCGGTGAAAAAGGTCCATCACATGGGCGCCTATGTGCTGCCGATGCCCGAGGGGCATGACATCAAGAAGGTGCTGTATCGCCAGCTCAAGCGTGCGCGGGTGACCATCACTAACCGCTTGGTGTGCACACGTTTGCTGACCGACAGCGAAGGGGCAGTCAACGGCGTGATGGGCTTCGACTGCCGCACGGCCGACTTCCAGGTGATCAAGGCCAAGGCCGTGATTCTGTGCTGCGGCGCGGCGGGCCGGCTGGGCCTGCCGTCGTCGGGTTACCTGATGGGCACCTATGAAAACCCCACCAATGCCGGCGACGGCTACGCGATGGCCTATCACGCGGGCGCCGAACTGGCGAATCTGGAGTGCTTCCAGATCAATCCGTTGATCAAGGATTACAACGGCCCGGCCTGCGCCTATGTTACCGGCCCGCTCGGTGGCTACACCGCGAACAACAAGGGCGAGCGCTTTATCGAGTGCGACTACTGGAGCGGCCAGATGATGTGGGAGTTCCACCAGGAACTCGAAAGCGGCAATGGCCCGGTGTTCCTCAAGCTCGACCACCTGGCCGAGGAAACCATCCAGAACATCGAGACCATCCTGCACAGCAATGAACGGCCGAGCCGTGGCCAGTTTCATGCCAATCGCGGCACCGATTACCGCAGCGACATGGTGGAAATGCACATCTCCGAAATCGGTTTTTGCAGCGGGCATTCGGCCTCCGGCGTGTGGGTGAATGAGCGCGCGGAGACGTCGGTGAAGGGCCTGTATTCGGCCGGGGACATGGCGGCGGTGCCGCATAACTATATGTTGGGCGCCTTTACCTACGGCTGGTTCGCTGGCACCAACGCCGCCCAGTATGTGGTGGAAAAAGACTTCAGCGCGGTGAATGCCGAGCAGGTCGCCGCCGAACAGGCCCGTGTCTACGCGCCGCTGGACCGTGAAACCGGCCTGCCCCCGGCCCAGGTCGAATACAAGCTGCGCCGCTTCGTCAACGATTACCTGCAACCGCCCAAGGTCACCCGCAAGATGGAAATCGGCCTGCAGCGCTTCAGCGATATCGAGCGCGACCTCGACCAGATGAAAGCCCATAACCCCCACGAACTGATGCGCGCCATGGAAACCAGCGTGATCCGTGACTGTGCCGAAATGGCTGCCCGCGCCTCGTTGTACCGCGCCGAAAGCCGCTGGGGCCTGTACCACCACCGCGTCGATTACCCGCTGCGCAATGACGCCGACTGGTTCTGCCATTGCCACCTGAAAAAGGGCGATGACGGGCAGATGGTCAGCTTCAAGAAACCCGTGGAACCCTACGTAATTCCACTGGACGCCGAAGAAATGCAAGCCTACGACCGCCTGCGCGTGGGGGCTGATGCGGCCTGAAGCTCAATCTCTGGTGAACGGGCTTTCTGTGGTGAGCGGGCTTGTCCCGCTCACCACAGAAGCCCGCTCACCACAACAATCAGCACAACCACAAAGTGCTAAGGACACCGTGAAATGGCCTACCAACCCCAGGAAATATTCTTTCGTTCCAACGCGCCGGTGACGATAGACGAAGACAAGTGCATCGCCGAAAAAGGCTGCACGGTGTGTGTCGACGTGTGCCCGATGGACCTGTTGGCGATCAATCCCGCGACGCAGAAAGCGTACATGGCGTTCGACGAATGCTGGTACTGCATGCCCTGCGAAAAGGATTGCCCCACAGGCGCAGTCAAGGTCGAGATCCCGTACCTGCTGCGCTGAGCGTTACGACTCCAAGCTATCCGCCATCACCGGACGCCACTGCCATACCCCTCGTTTCCCACCGTGCCTGATCACGGCGGAGACGATCCTATAACCATGATTCGAGGGGATACACCCAATGTTCTTGCGCGCAACCTTCACCAGCCTGGTGCTGGCTTCCATCAGCCTGTCGGTACAGGCTGAAACCATCCGGGTGGCCATCGGCACCCAGGACACCACTATCAACTGCGCCGCCGGCGGCTTGCTGATCCGGGAGTTGGGGCTGTTGGACAAGTACTTGCCCCACGATGGCAAGTACAAGGATGCCACCTACGATATCCAGTGGAAGAATTTCACCAGTGGCGCACCGTTGACCAATGAAATGGTGGCCGGCAAGCTGGACTTCGGCGCCATGGCGGACTTCCCCGGCGCATTCAACGGCGTGGCGTTCGAGGGCGCGGGCAAGCACAGCCTGTTTATCAGTGTGCTGTCGGGCAATATCAAGGGCAGTGGCAATGGCATCGTGGTGCCTATCGAGTCCAGCGCGCAGTCCTTGGCGGACTTGAAAGGCAAGACCATTTCCGTACCGTTCGCCTCCACCGCCCACGGCATGTTGCTGCGTGCGGTCGCTGCGCAAGGCTGGGACCCGCTCAAGGACGTGAACATCATCGCCCAGGCGCCTGAAGTGGCCGGATCGGCGTTGCAGGCCAATAAGATCGACGCGCATGCCGACTTCGTGCCGTTTGCCGAGCTGTTTCCCAACCGTGGGTTCGCCCGCAAGATCTACGACGGTTCGCAGTCCAACACGCCCACCTTCCACGGCGCCCTGGTGGATGAAAGCTACGCCCGCCAGTACCCTGAAGTGGTAGTTGCTTACCTGCGAGCCAGTATCGAAGCCAATCAGCTGCTGACGGCAGAGCCTGAGAAATACAGCGAGCTGATCGAGAAAGTTACCGGCGTCGAGGCTGAGGTCAACTACCTGTTCCATGGCCCGCTGGGCGTGCAAACCCGTGACCTGAGCTGGAAGCCGGAATACCGCCAGGCCGTCGGCACCGCCATCGACACCCTCAAGCTGCTGAAAAAAGCCGACCGAGGCCTGGACCTCAATACCTTTATCGACGACCAGTACCTGCGCGCAGCCTTCAAAGCGTCCGGCCTGGACTATCAGGCACAGTTGGGCAACTACGCCCAGAGCCCGCTCAAAGCCAACGACGCGTTGACCGGCAAGCCGATCACCGACTGGAAACACGTGGCGCAGATCTGGGTGAAAGGCGAGCCCAAGGTGCGTGACTACGCGTCGGCTGAATCAGCCTTAAGTGCGTTGGCCCGTTTGAAGAAGGACGGCAAGGACGTGCGTGCGGTCTACGCCCAGGCCGAAGACAGCGGCATCAAGCTGCTCGCCAACCAGGCCTGGTTCGCCAGTGATCGCCAGGGCAAATTGAGTGCATTCTTGCTCAAGGGCCAGGCCCAGCAATTCGCGGATGCCCAGGGCGGCCAGGTGTTCGATTTCACCAGCGCCGGCGCCCAGGCCGTGGCCGGTCGCTGATATGTCGACCTATCGCTGGCTGCCGCGCGCGGCCTCATTGCTGGTGTGCCTGCTGTTCTGGCAACTCGCTGCCAGCCATCACTGGAACCTGTGGCTGGTGACCTTTGCCAACGTGCCCACGCCGGGCGCCGTGGTCGAGGCGGCGCTGGGCCTGGTGGATTCGGGCAAGCTGGCCCAGCACCTGAGTGCCAGCCTGACCCGGGTGTTCGAAGGCTACCTGGCGGCGGTACTGGTGGGCGTTGGCCTGGGCATCGCCATCGGCCGCTCGAAATGGGCTGAAGATGCGCTGCTACCGCCCCTGGAAGTGATCCGCCCGATTCCGGCGGTGGCCTGGATACCTTTGGCAATCCTGATGTTTCCGTCGTCAGAGCTGTCCATGGTGTTCATCACCTTCACCGGCGCGCTGTTTCCGATCCTGCTCAACACCGTGCATGGCGTCGAAGGTGTCGATCCCCGGCTGATCGCTTCGGCGCGCAGCCTGGGGGCAGGGCGCGGCGCGATCCTGCTGGAGGTGATTGTGCCGGGGGCCGCGCCGAGCATCATCACCGGCCTGGCCATCGGCATGGGCACGTCGTGGTTCTGCCTGGTGACGGCGGAGATGATCTCCGGGCAGTTCGGCATCGGCTATTACACCTGGGAGTCGTACACCATCCAGAACTATGCCGACATTGTGGTCGGCATGTTGTTGATCGGCGCGCTGGGCATGGGCAGCAGTTGGCTGGTCAAGCGCCTGGGCACGGTATTCACCCCTTGGCATCGCCCGCGAGGTAAAGCCTGATGGAAGGACGTATAGCAATCAGCGGATTGTCCATTGTGCTCGGCGAGCGTGATCAGGCATTCGAGGCGGTCAAGGCGTTGGACTGCGACATCGAGCCGGGGCAATTTGTGTGCATCCTGGGGCCGTCGGGCTGTGGCAAGTCGACCTTGCTCGGCGCGTTGGCCGGACATCTGGTGCCTAATCAGGGCAGCTTGCAGATGGATGGGCAGGCGGTGGTCGGTCCGTCCCAGCAGCGCGGCATGGTGTTTCAGCAGCACACGTTATTCCCGTGGCGCACCGTGCGTGAGAACGTCGCGTTCGGCTTGAAAATGCGCGGCGTGAGCAAGGCTGAACGGCTGGCGGCGGCGGATGAGATCTTGGCGTTGGTCGGGCTGGAAGGCTTCGCCGAGCGTTGGCCGAACCAGCTTTCCGGCGGCATGCAGCAGCGTGTGGAAATCGCCCGTGTGCTGGTCAATCGACCACGCCTGTTGCTGATGGATGAGCCGTTTGGCGCACTGGATGCGCTGACCCGCATGAAGATGCAGGCCTTGTTGCTGGATATCTGGACGCGCATCCGCACCACTGTGGTGTTTGTCACCCACGATATCGATGAGGCGCTGTTCCTGTCCGATCGCATCCTGGTGATGAGCCCACGGCCGGGTCGCATCATCGAGGATTTTCAGCTGGACTTTCCGCGCCCGCGCCACACCGAACTGATGACCACCCCCGAATTCACTCTCCTCAAGCGTCATTGCTTGGCACTGCTGCATCATGAAGATGGCCGCCAGTTGCCACGGCTGAACCCGCTCGGGTTGCCCACCGATCATTCAACACCGCGATTTGCCATATGACCTATAACCTGGAAATAGAAGCCCTGCGCCCACGTCTGCAAGCCTCGGACGCCGGCATGCGCCGCATTGCCCTGATCGACCTGGCTGATCTTGAAGACCCCGACGGTTTGGAATGGCTGGTGGACAGCCTGCGCAACGACCCCAGCGTAGAAGTGCGCGCCCAGGCCGCGACCTTGCTCGAAGCCTGGGAAGACGGCGAAGTGGTACAGGCCTTGTGTGAAGCCCTCACAGATACCGAGTACTCCGTGCGCGACGCCGCGGCGCAAAGCCTGAGCGTATTGAAGACCATCGAGGCGGGCAGGGTGCTATTGCCCTGGACCGGACACACCGATGCCAGCGTGCGCACCGCCATCTTCCGTGCTCTGCGCGAACTGCGCCTGGAAGCCGCTGCGCCGGCGGCCTTGCTGGCGTTGGTGGATGCTGATGCGGGTGTCCGCCGTGAAGCGGTGGGTGTGCTGGGTTGGCTCAAACATCTACCTGCGCTTGAGGCGTTGGCCGCCTTGGCCAGCAGCGATCCCGACACCGAAGTCCGCCGCGCGGCTACCGGCGCACTCGGCTTGGCGAGTGATGACCTGGTCTTACCGGCGTTGCACCAAGCGTTGCTGGACCCGGCGTGGCAAGTGCGCGAGGAAGCCGCGACCACCTTGGGCAAAGTCGGTAGCCGCAATGCCGGGGATGCGCTGGTCGGCGCGCTGGCCGATGAGTATTGGCAGGTTCGTCTGCGTGCGACTCGCAGCCTGGGCCGGTTACGGTATTTACCCGCACTGGACGCCTTGGTCCAGACCCTGGGCCATAGCATCAGCAACCTGCGCAAGGAAGCCGCTCTGGCACTGGGTGAGCTGGGTGATCGTCAAGCACTGACGGCCTTGCGCGATGCCGCCGACGATGGCGATCCGGAAGTGCGCAAGGCCGTGCGGATTGCCTTGGCGCAACTGCAATGACCGTCGCGCCGCACGCCATTGGCAAAGGCCGCGACGGTCGACTGCGCCTGGAGTGGATGGAAGGCGCGCAGTGGATTAACCACGCACGCCTGCGCCGCGAATGCCCGTGCTCCCAATGCCAGGCGTTGCGGTTGCGGGGCAGCCAGCCGTTGGTGTCGGAAGCGGTGAGGGTGGTGCAGATCCACCCTCAGGGTTATGGCGTACAACTGGTGTTCAGCGATGGTCACCAGCGCGGGATTTATCCCTGGGCGTATTTGGCCGGGATGGGCAGCGATCAGGAGGAGGGCGGTGCGCTGGCCAAGTGAGCCGGCAGGCGGCGCAAGGTCCACAGCGTGGTGAGCATTGCGGCGATGGCGCACAACGCAATGCCAACCAGCATCGGCGCTGGCGTGTGATCCGCGAACACACCGATCACCGTCATGGACACGGCCGCCGTGATCATCTGGATCGCCCCGAGCAAGGCTGACGCAGAGCCGGCTACCGCGCCGTGGTCCTCCAGCGACAAGACGCCCGCCGCCGGTAACAGCAGACCGAGAAAACCGAAGCCGATAAACAGCAACGTCATCATCAAGGCCAGGCTGTCGACCCACAGCGTCGTGACCGCCAGCACCGCCATAACCGCCGCCACGGCCACCACCGACCAACGAATCAGCGGCGCCAGGCCAAAGCGTGCGCTGAGGCGTGCAGTGAGTTGGCTCATGGCGAAGAACGACGCAGCGTTCACGGCAAACCCCAGGCTGAACTGCGTGGGTGTCAGGCCGTAATGCTCGATGTACACGAATGGCGCGCTGCCGATAAACACGAAAAACGTCGCCAAGCCGAACCCGCACACCACCGACAAACCGATAAATACCGGGTCACGCAGCAACGCACCGTAGCTGCTGAAGGCGTTGCCCAGAGTCTTGCCCAAGCGCCGTTCGGCCGGGTGAGTTTCCGGCAGTTGTAAGATGGTCATCACCAGGCACGCCACTGCGAGCACCGCCAGCACAGCAAACACTTCGCGCCAACTCCACAGCGAAATCACCAGGCTACCGGCGAGCGGCGCAAGAATCGGAGAGACACTCATCACCAGCATCAGCAACGCCATGAGTTTCGCGGCTTCATGCCCGGTGTACAGGTCACGCACGATGGCCCGTGGAATCACCATGCCCGCGCACGCACCGAACGCCTGCAGGGCCCGAAAGGCGATCAGTGATTCAATGTTAGGCGCTAATGCGCAACCGACACTGGCCACGGCAAAAATCACCAGGCCGGCATAAATCGGCGGTTTGCGCCCGAACACATCACTGATCGGGCCGTAGAACAACTGGCACACGCCGACGATGACAAAAAACACCGTGAGGCTCATCTGCACCAACGCCGGCGAGGCGTGCAGGCTCGCGCCCAGGGTCGGCAAGGCCGGCAGATAAATGTCGATGGCGAAGGGGCCGACGGCGGTGATCAAGCCCAGCAGCAGGGCCAGGCGGGCGATACTTCGAGACATGGGTAATTCCGGGCGGAGCAAACAAAGGTCGGCCAGCTTAAGGGATCTGCGCAGATCCGCAAACTTAGGCTTCAATAAACAGTATGGATGGCCGATAACATGAGCAGCGGGGCTTCTACGGTTGGGTTCTCAACCGGCTGACCAGGCACGGGGATACCAGCATGACGATCAAACTGCGCTTGATGCTGTTGATAGCGACCGGATTGCTCACTGCCTTGATCATGAGCCTGGCCGGCTACCTGGGAAACACCCGGATGGGCACTGCCGTGCAGGACAACGAAGTGAGCATGACGGTGCTGCGCAACCACATGGAAGCCGACATGATGCACGACGCCCTGCGCGCCGATGTGTTATCGGCGATGCTGGTGGGCCTGGGTAAAAGCACCAGCAGCAAGGCCGACGTCGATAGTTCTCTAAAAGAGCACGCCGAACACTTTCGGCAAGTGTTGGCAGACAACCTCAAGCTGCCGCTGGACGATTCGCTCAAGGCAAGCTTGGAAAAAATCAAACCCAGCCTGGATAACTACATCGCCACCGGCGAACGCATCGTCGCCCTGGCATTGGATAACCCTGAGGCCGCGCGCGGGGAACTGGGCACATTCAATGCCGCGTTCAGCCAGTTGGAAGATCAAATGGCGAGCCTGAGCGAGTTGATCGAAACCAATACCCAGCAGACCAGCGTCGGTACGCGACAGGCCATCAGCAACGCCAACTTCACGCTGGGCGCGGTGTTGATCGCCAGTCTTTTACTGCTGCTGGCCCAGGGGCGCTGGGTGATCCTCAGCATCATGGGCCCCCTACAGGCGGCCAGCCGCATTGCCGCCAGCATCGCGCGTGGCAACTTGAGTGAACCTATCGTCGAGCCCCGGCGCAAGGATGAAGCCAGCGCCTTGATCCGCAGCCTCGCCACCATGCAAAAGGACCTGCGCGGCATGATTGAAGTGGTGCGCAGCAACGCCCATGGCGTCAATGGCATGAGCGAGCAACTGAGCCGCGGCTGCCATGAAGTGGCTGGCAGCAGCCAGCAACAGAGCGCCGGCGCCAGCACCATGGCCGCTGCTGCGAGTGAGATGACCGCGAGCATCGAGGAAATCACCCGGCACGCCGGACGCGCACTGGACATGGCCAACCAGGCGCAAACCTTGGCCAAGGACGGCGGCCGGGTGATTCATCAGGTGGTCAGTGACATGGACGGCATCGCTCGTTCCGCACAGCAATCCGCCCAAGTGATTCGCACGCTGGACAAGGAGTCCGAGGCCATTTTCAGCATTATCCAAGTGATCAAGGGGATCGCTGACCAGACTAACTTGCTGGCCCTGAATGCCGCGATTGAGGCCGCCCGTGCCGGTGAGCAGGGGCGTGGATTTGCTGTGGTTGCTGATGAAGTGCGCAACCTTGCCGGACGCACCAGCGCATCGACCCAGGAAATTGCCGCCATGGTCGGGCGTATCCAGCAGAACACCCGGGAAGCGGTGACCAGCATGGAGGAGGGCGTTGCTCAGGTGGACAAAGGCATGGCGGTAACTGCCGAAGTGGAGCGGGCAATTCGCGAGATCCTCCAAGCGACGTTGAACACCACGGAAATGGTCAACGATATCTCTCGGACCATCGGCGAGCAGAGCCTGGCCAGCAATGAAATTGCGCATCAAGTGGAGATGATTGCGGAGATGTCGCAGAGCAATAGCCGAGTGATCGAGCAGACAGCGTCGACCACCGATGAACTGTCCAACCTAGCAGGAAAGCTGTCGCAGTCGGTTGATCGATTTCAAATGTAACTCATTGATCTAACTCAACTAAATAGTCATTTAGTTGAGTTAGATCTCAGGGCAGGGGACTCAAGACTGGGAGAGGGTGGCCATACGCCGCTCGGCGATACGCTCAACGGTTTGCATATGTTCCGTGCCCCATTGGCACAGCGCGCCCAACGCAGTTGCCAAGGATCGCCCGAATGGTGTCAGCGAGTACTCGACCTTGGGCGGTATTTCCTGGAAATCCACCCGGAAAATGATCTCATCACGCTCCAATTCCTTGAGCTGCTGGATCAGCACCTTATCGGTCACGCCGCCAATCGCGCGCCTTAATTCCCCATATCGATGAACATTTTGCGCCAAGTTGAACAGCACCAGCGGCTTCCATTTACCGCCAATCACCGCCAGGGCGGCCTCGAGCCCGCAATTGAATGAGTTGTTGGCCATGATCCATAGGACTCCGCATAGGGTACTTACTTAAAGGTGCATACTATTCAAAAGAATAGCTCAGATCTACAGTTGGGCCTCAACCTTATTCATCGGAGTTCACCATGAGCAGGCTCAACGGAAAAATCGCAGTCATTACCGGCGGCAACAGCGGCATCGGCCTGGCAACCGCCATTCGCTTTGCGGCGGAAGGCGCACACGTCGTCATTGTAGGACGTCGACAAGAGGAACTGGACAAGGCGCTGCAACTGATTGGTCCTCAAGCCATCGCCATACAAGGCGACATTTCAAAACTGGACGACCTTGATCGCGTGTTCACCCAGGTCAAAGCAACCAAAGGCCGGGTCGACGTGCTGTTCGCCAACGCAGGCTTGGGGGATTTCCAACCAATCGGCTCGATCACCGAGGAATCGTTTGACCGTACCTTCGGCATCAATGTCAAAGGCACGCTGTTCACCGTACAAAAAGCCTTGCCACTGATGAGCGCCGGCAGCTCGGTGATCCTCACGGGTTCGACCACAGGCACCATGGGCACACCGGCGTTCAGTGTGTACAGCGCAACAAAAGCGGCGCTGCGTAACTTTGCCAGGAGCTGGGCGCTGGATCTCAAAGGTACAGGCATTCGTGTCAACGTACTCTCACCAGGGCCGATCTCGACACCGGGTCTGGACCTGGCGCTTTCAGGTACTGGACAGAAAGACGCAATCATCGACGACATGACCGCGCAGGTTCCATTGAACCGTATTGGCAAGCCTGAGGAAGTTGCGGCGGCAGCGTTGTTCCTGGCATCGGATGAAAGCAGCTTCATGACCGGCAGTGAGATGTTTGTCGATGGTGGCTTTGCTCAGGTTTGAGTGAGATAGGGGTTTTGCCTGTTGAAATGTGATGGGCACTGCCCCTGATTGCGCATTATGATATTACGCATAATGTATATTATGTTAAATGATGTATTACGCTATGCGTTTCACCCAGCGACTTTGTAGATCTCAGCAACCACCTGCTTCACTGCGTCTTCGATCGCACCTTCATTCCGGCACATCACCCAGCCATGATCCGCAACGGCCTGCTCGAACATCTCTGTGCATGCAACATGCTCTGCATACTTCTGGATTACCGTACCGCCCAATCCTCGCGACCGTGCAGCTGCCCTTGCCCACGAAATATCCGGCGCGGTGACAACGCCGACATGCACATCCGGCACTCGCACGTCCCGCTCCCGGTTCAACTGGAGAATCTCTGCAAACGAGATGGTGTGTCGAAACGCAGCATCGGACGGATACCAGCGATCAATCAGGATAATGCGGTCCAACGGCTGCTGAGTCAGTACGTTCCGGGATATCCAGCTGCGACTCTCGGCAAAACGCTCGCACACAGCCCATTCCAGATCCCGCGAGGGATTTCTGGCAAGTTCGTTAACCAGGGCCATGGTTTCCCTTCTGTAGGGATCGCTTTTTCTCTCGCAAAGTCGGATGACTTTCTTGTTATGCGACCTCAGCGTTGCCGTTACGGCCTCCAACAGCGTAGTTTTACCGGTGCCTTTGGGCCCATCCAGGGAAACAAAAAACGGAATATTCATTTGTCACACAGTGATCAGGATAATGATAACCACGCCTCTTCTTGTCGACGTGATTGAGTGATCGACCCAGCCGGTAGTTATATCTGTGAAAAAGAGTGAGCTTCCCGTAAAAACCTGCGTGACCTGTGGACTTCCCTTCACGTGGAGGAAGAAATGGGCACGCTGCTGGGATGAAGTGCGTTACTGCTCGGAGCGTTGCCGGCGCAGCAAAAGCTGACCCTGCTCCAGCAGCTGACTAATCAGCTGCCAGGAGCTTTTTGACTTCGGCGATGATCAAGTCGATGTTGAAGGGTTTGGCCAATACAGCATCAAAAAGATCCGATCTCTCTATTCCGATATGCGCCTGAGCACCGCTTATCAAGATGATCGGCAATTGATTTGCCGAAGGCAGCGCTCGAATGGCGGTGGCGAATTCCTCGCCGTCCATGACCGGCATCATATAGTCGGTAATGATCAAAGCAGGCCGTTCTCTATCGAGAACCTCAAGTCCTTTTCGACCATTGCTCGCCGTTACGACCATGTACCCCTCATCCTCCAGCGCGAAGCTAAGGATGTCAGCGATCAAATACTCGTCGTCGACGACCAGGATGGTGGTCATGTTAATTCAACCCACACAAAAGCTTAAGAAATTGAACCGGGCGATGACTCAGCGGGGACCGATGGTTCATGTCTTGAAGCCTTTTTCAGGAAAACATCATAATCACGGATGATGACCTCAAATCGTGAGGGATCGTAAGAGCTGTCTCTTACCTTAAGAATGGATAGCGTCCGGCTTAGTTCAGAGTGATTCTCAGAAAACCGCATCAGCATCAGGTTGTCGACGATGCTAGACAGGTCAGAGTTTGGTGCGCTGACCTCGGAACCAAATAGATCGCGCATTTCCCAGGAGGCAAATACCGTAACGCCCCTGGATCGCAGCTCGTTCATCAGTGCACTGAAGAAGTCAGTAATCCGTGCGGGATTCGTCGAGACTCGCGTCATACCGCTAAGGCTATCGAGAAACACGCGCTTGATGCCCTTCTCTTCTACGAGACTCAGTAGTCGTGTGCCCAACCCATCCAGCAACCCCTCAGTAGTAGGCTGCCAGGCAATGCTCAAGGCGCCGCTGCCTTCCATGCCCTTTATATCGATTCCGAGTGATTGGCCTTTGAGTCGCAACCGTTCCGGGCTTTCGTAGAAGCCAAAATGCAGGCCCGGTGCTTCCACAGTCGACTCAGCCAGAAATTTGAGGCCAAGGGTGGTTTTACCAATACCGGAAGGGCCGATTACTAGAGTCACGCTGGAACTGTGCAGCCCCCCGCCTAGGATGTCGTCCAGTGATTCAATCCCACTGGCGATACGGGTCATGTCGGCGCTGTCGGGAGACGACGGGTGGCTGTAGAGACTTTCGAGTCGCGGGTAAACCACCAAGCCATTTTCGGTAATTTCACACTCGTGAAGACCGGTCATTGCTGAGCTGCCGCGAGTTTTACGAAGCTGAATTCGACGCACTGACCGAGTGCCGAACAGCTCCTCGCCCATTTCAATCACCCCATCAACCATGGTGTGCTCAGGGCTGCCGTCGTCCAGACGGGAACTGGTGAGAAACAGCACTGTGCAACCTGCGAAAGCGGCGTGCCCTTGCAACTCGGAAATGAATTTTTTGGTATCGATGTGCGAATCTGCTTTGGAGCGCGCATTGAGCAAGCCGTCTACTACCATCACTGTGGCTTTTTGACGGCTTATCTCGCGCCGCAGCAGTTTCACCACCTCGTCCAGTCCGTCGTTTTCCAACGTGTCAAACGCACTGACAAATTGGATTTCGGCGCCAACCTTGGAGGCGTCGAAGAAGCTCAGAGTCGAAAGGAATTGAAAAAGTCGGTCGTGTGATTCGGCCAGCAGCGTGGCGACCAGAACCCTTCCTCCATTGTTCGCATGATGGAACCCAAGCTGGTTGGCAAGGATCGTTTTTCCAGACCCTGGGCGCCCTTGGATGATGTATGAAGCGCCTGCTACCAGCCCACCCTTGAGCAGAGCGTCTAGCCCTTCGATTCCACTTTGAAGGCGTTTTAGCTTTTCCACGATACGACCCTGATCTGAAAAACAGGCTGTTTAAGCCGAGTGAAGCGGAATGCTAACCCCATTTTTGCTCTGGAGCCATTCCCGCCTCTCCATAACCCTAATGCTGAAACGTCATCATCCCCCGCTCTTCTGCATGTTAATCTCGCTCCACCACGAATAGACATTGATCGTCACAAGACGATGACCAGAACCAGGAAAGCCCATGCCAAAGATTTCTCACTCAGCCCTGCGCCGCAAATTCCGTGAATTGCTTGCTACCCCAACCTGCGTTGAAACCGCGTCCGTCTTTGACCCGATGTCCGCGCGTATTGCCGCTGACCTGGGTTTCGAAGTCGGCATCCTCGGTGGCTCCGTTGCTTCGTTGCAGGTACTGGCCGCGCCCGATTTCGCGTTGATCACCCTGAGTGAGTTCGTTGAGCAAGCCACCCGTATTGGCCGTGTTGCCCAGTTGCCGTTCATCGCCGATGCCGACCATGGCTACGGTAACGCGCTGAACGTGATGCGCACTGTCGAAGAGCTTGAGCGTGCCGGTGTGGCCGCGTTGACCATTGAAGACACGTTGCTGCCCGCGCAATTCGGGCGCAAGTCCACCGACTTGATTTCCATTGAAGAAGGCATCGGCAAGGTCCGCGCGGCGCTGGAAGCCCGTGTTGATCCAGAGTTGTCGATCATTGCCCGCACCAACGCCGGTGTGTTGCCGACCGAGGCTGTGATCGAGCGCACCCTGGCGTATCAGAAAGCCGGTGCCGATGGGATTTGCATGGTGGGTGTGGCTGACTTCGAGCACCTGGAGAAGATCGCCGAGAACCTGACCGTGCCGCTGATGCTGGTGACGTATGGCAATCCCAAGCTCAATGACGCCAAGCGTCTGGCCAGCCTCGGTGTACGTGTGGTGGTTGCCGGCCATGGTGCCTACTTTGCCGCGATCAAGGCGACCTACGACAGCCTGCGTGCCCAGCGCCAATTGACACACAGCACCGATAACCTCAGTGCTACCGAGTTGACGCACACCTATACCTTGCCTGAAAACTACGTGGCCTGGGCTGAAGAGTTCATGGACGTCAAAGAGTAATACGCAAGCCGGGCCGAGGGGTGCAACACCCTCCTCCTCCAGCCATTATGCGTCGTTGAGCACTGTGAACCCATAGCACATAACTCGTGTGTATTTGCGTGGATTATCAGGGCTAATCACGCGCCGTAACCTGTGCTCCAAAGCGCAAGCACACCGCCTTGCGCAGCACACAAACGGAGCTTCCCATGACCCTTTCCAACACACGTCAACTCGAAGGCAAAGTCGCGCTGATCACCGGCGCCAGTTCCGGCATTGGTCGCGCGGCCGCTGTCGTCCTGGCCCAGCGCGGCGCGAAGATCGTGGCTGCTGCCCGCCGGCAGAGCGAGCTGGACGACGTGGTTGCCGAGATCACTGCCAATGGCGGCACCGCGTCCTCCATCGTCGTCGACGTGACCCGCGAAGCCGACATCATCGCCATGGTCAAATTTGCCGTGGGCACCTATGGCAAGCTGGACATCGCCTTCAACAATGCCGGCACCGAAGGCGTGTTCGCGCCGCTGGTCGAACAGGACAATGCACGCTTCGACCTGGTGTTCGAGCCGAATGTGCGCGGGGTTTTCAACTGCATGAAGTACCAAGCCAAGGTAATGCTCGAACAGGGTTTTGGCAGCATCGTCAATAACGCGTCCATGGGCGGCGTGATCGGTTTCGAGAATGCCGCGCTGTATATCGGCACCAAGCACGCCATTGTCGGTATGACCAAGACCGCGTCCATCGAATGGTTCAAGCAGGGCGTGCGGGTCAATGCGCTGTGCCCGGGCCTGATCGAGACGCCGTTCCACCATCGCGGGATCTGGCCGTCGGTGGACGCCCAGCACGCTTTCGCCGCCAGCACCCCGGCCAGCCGGTTTGGCACGGCCGAAGAGATGGCGACGGTGGTGGCGTTCCTAGGGTCGGAAGATGCCAGCTACGTGTCCGGCCATGCCTTGTTGGCAGATGGCGGCTACTCGGTGGCCTGACGGTTACGGGTCTGGAAGAAGTCGATAAATGCCCGGAGCTTTCCGGGCATTTGCGCACGGTTGGCGTAATACAGGTGGAAGGTCTCGGCGGGCGCCGCGCAGTGTTCCAGCAACGCCACCAGTGCACCGCTGGCGATATCCGCCTGGGCAAACGGGCGGAACACCAGGGCCACGCCGCAACCCAGGCGCGCAGCCGACAAGGTGGTGCGCATTTCATCCAGCACCAGGCGCCCCTTCACCTCGATCGCGACAGTGGCTTTGCCGATGCGAAACGTCCAATCCATGTACGGCCCGCGGCTGCTCAGGCGCTGGTGGATGCAGTCGTGGGCCAGCAGGTCTTCGGGTGTGTCCAGCGGTGCCGAGCGCGCCAGGTACGCGGGCGCCGCCACGGCCACCATCGGCTGCGACGTGCCAAGCGGCACGGCGATCATGTCGCGCTGCAAGGCCTGGCCCAGGCGAATGCCGGCATCGAAACCTTCGCCAATGATGTCGCTCAAGCCATTATCGAGGGCGATATCCAAGGTGATTTCCGGGTACTGCGTGAGGAATGCCGCCACGTGCGGCTCGATCAGCGAGGCATAGGCCACGTAGGAACTGTTGATCTTCAATGCGCCGTAAGGGCGGCTGGCGGTGTCGTGCACTTGCTGCACCGAGAAGCGAATCTGCTCCAGTGCCGGTGCCAGGGTGTCGAGCAGTTGGCTGCCGGACTCGGTCAGCGCCACGCTGCGGGTGGTGCGGTTGAACAGGCGCACACCCAATTGCGCTTCAAGCTGCTTGATGGTCTTGGACATGGCCGTGGGCGTGACCTCCATCTCGGCTGCCGCCCGCGCGAAATTCAGATGACGGGCCACACATTCGAACGCGATCAGCGCCGGCAAGTGGGTGGATTTCAGGCTCATGCAGCGTCTCGATGGGTTAAGCCAACAGTGTTGCGCAGCATAAGTGAGTTCAACTAAGCCGCCCACTGAAAATACTGCCCACGCAAAAAATCCGCCGCAGAGTCTGCGGCGGCAACCAAAGGATTTTGTCGAAGCAGAGCGGCTAAGACAGGCCCAACGCTACACCCGCGCCGGGTTAAATACCGTGAAGTTTAATTAATCGAGTTTCATCCGGAAGACCGCTACAGGCCGCGCAGACTGGGCTTAGAATCAACCTCGGCAACCATGCCGAACACAATAAAAAACCGTAACAGCTCACCTGCAAACATCTGCCCATACCACGTTATGCACCACCAATAAGTGCGGTGTTTCTGTGCGCGCGTTCATTATTCCGGGGAAGTCACAACATGATTAAACAGTCGAGCCTGTTAGCACTGGCGGTGTGTGCCGGTATCAGCCAAATGGCCTTTGCAGAGTCCGTCAGCGACCAGGCAGATGCCAAGGGGTTTATCGAGGGCAGCAGCATCACCGGGCTGCTGCGCAACTACTACATGAACCGCAACCGTGAAGGCGGTCGGGCTGACAACCGCGACTGGACCCAAGGCGCAATGCTCAACTACGCCTCGGGCTTTACCCAAGGCACCATTGGTTTCGGGGTGGATGCCTATGCCTACGGCGGGCTGAAACTGGATGCCACCCATGAATACGCGGGCACCGGCAACCTGCCGACCGACCGGCACGGCGATCCCGAAGACGCCTACGGCTCGGTTGGCGCCGCCGTGAAAATCAAAGTGTCCAAGACCCAACTCAAATTCGGTGACATGCAGCCCACCGCCCCGGTCTTCGCCACCGGCGGCACCCGCCTGTTGCCGCAGACCGCCACCGGTTTCGACCTGACCAGCAGCGAAATCACCGGCCTGGACCTGGAAGCCGGGCACTTCACCAGCACCAACAGCGGCATGACCAGCAACCATGACCACGATATCTATGCGACCTACGCCAACATCGCCGCCAACAGCGCAAGCTTTGTCGGCGGCAAATACACCTTTACCCCGTCCCTGAGCGCCACGCTGTATGCCGGCGAGCTGGAAGACATCTGGCGCCAGTACTACACCAACCTCAACTATGTGATTGCGCTGGCGCATGACCAGTCCCTGGCGCTGGACGGCAACCTGTACCGCACCCTCGACACGGGCAGCGCCAAGGCCGGGGCGATCAACAACACCACCTACTCGGTGGCGGCAGCCTACTCGTTCCTGCAGGCGCACACGCTGACGCTGTCGTTCCAGAAAGTGCATGGCGACACGCCGTTCGACTACATCGGCACTGGCAACAACGGTGCGGGCGAAGGCGGTGATTCGGTGTACCTGGCCAACTCGGTGCAATGGGGCGACTTCAACGGCCCGGGCGAGCAGTCGTGGGGTATCCGTTATGACCTCAACGTGGCCAGTTATGGCGTGCCGGGGCTGAGTTTCATGGCGCGCTACATCAACGGTTCCGACATCAATGGCACCCACACACCGGACCACAGCGCCTACGTGGGCGACTACGGTGCCGATGGCGCCCACCACGAGACGGATGTGGAAGCCAAGTACGTGATCCAGAGCGGTCCGGCGAAAAACCTGTCGTTGCGCCTGCGTGATGCGATCGTGGCCTCAAACGCCGACCAGCGCGATGGTGATCTCAATGAGCTGCGGTTGATCGTCGACTATCCGTTTACGCTGCTGTAAGTGGCCTTTGTGGTGAGGGGGCAAGGTCCCTCACCACTGGGCTACATCAGCCCACCCAACCCACTGCGGTCTTGGGAATGACTTCCGACTCATCCAGCTTCGACGCGAACATACTCACCGCCTCCACCGCGTCACTGGTACTGGTGCGAATCTGCAAGATCACCGAACCCGCCTGATCAGCCAAGCTGACGCCGCGTTGCGCGCCCTCCTGGGTGGCGTTCATGCTGGTCACTGCGTCACGGGTTTCCGAGAGGATCATGCCGATCATCTCGGCAATTTCCGCGGTCGAGCGGCTGGTCCGCCCGGCCAGTTGCCGGACTTCATCGGCTACCACCGCAAAGCCTCGCCCTTGATCCCCCGCACGCGCTGCCTCAATCGCTGCGTTGAGGGCCAACAGGTTGGTCTGGTCGGCAATCCCACGAATGGTGTTGACGATCGCAGTGATCTGCTCGGAACGATCGCCCAATTGCCCCACCAGCCGCGCAGAGGCGCCGATGCTGTCGGCGATGCGGCGCATTTCGCTGGCAGTCTCCTGGATCACCTGGGTGCCATGTTCGGCAAAACGCTCGGTCTCGGAGGAAATATGGTAGGCCCGCGACGCACCACGGGAGTCTTCTTCGAATTTTTCCACGCGCTCGGTGATGTCGCTGGCGAACTTGACGATCTTGATCAGCTTGCCGTCGCCGTCGTAGACAGGGTTGTAACTGGCTTCCAACCACACCACCCGGCCATGTTTGCCCAGGCGCTTGAATTGCCCGGTAAAAAATTCGCCATTGTTCAGGCGACGCCAGAAATCGGTGTATTCGTGGCTGTTGATCAGGGTCGGCTCGCAAAACAAGCGGTGGTGTTTGCCTTTGAGTTCCGCCAGCGAATACCCCATCACGTTCAAGAAGTTTGTATTCGCGTCCAATACTTGGCCGCCAAGGTCGAACTCGATCACGGCCATGGCCCGGTCCAGAGCGACCAGTTTGCTGGAGGTGGCCGCTTCCACCTCCACTTTATCGGTGACGTCCAAGGCGTACTTGACCACTTTCAGCACTTGTCCGCGTTCATCCAGGACCGGGTTGTAACTCGCTTCCAGCCAGATGGTCTTGCCGTTGGCATGAACCCGTTTGAAGGTGCCTGAAACGAACTTGCCGGCTTTCAAATCACTCCAGAATTGGCTATAGGCCGAACTACTGGTCAGCGCCGGCAAGCAAAAGTCGCGGTGGGATTTGCCGACCAATTGATCCGCGCTGTAGCCCAGGGTCTTGAGAAAATTATCGTTGGCGCGCAATACCTTGCCATTGAGATCGAATTCGACCACGGCCATGGAGCGTTCCAGCGCGACAATCAGTCCTTTGTACTCAGTGGATTCGGCCGTCCTGGCCGCCAGTTCTGTTTTGAGTGCTTTATTGAACATGACGTACCCTCAGCCGTGCGGAAAAACCGATCTCTTGATTGGCTATCGGCTGGGAAATACGCGACTTTATGCGGCAAAAATGTTTATTTTTTGGCGCCAGATTATTGCTCTAGGCCCCGTTACTCAAGGCTTTGCGTCGGGCAGTGACAACCGCTCTCGCATGCCGCTGCTCGCAGCAGGGCCAGCCTGCAAAACGCACTGATCCATCGGCACGACCTGCCCCTCGGCACTTGCGAGCATTGGTTGTACCGGCCTGCCCGTCCCACGCTCCACCAACTCGACACTGGTACCCTCCTCGGCGTAATGCCGATTGCCCCAGGCCACCAGCGACATCAGCACCATGCGGAAATCCTTGCCCTTTTCCGTCGGCACATATTCGTAGCGCGGCGGACGCTCGCTGTAGGCCTGGCGTTCGAGCATGCCCGCCTCCACCAACGCGTTGAGGCGGCGCGTCAACATATTCGGCGCGATGCCCAGGCTGCGCGAGAACTCGTCGAAGCGGCGCAGGCCGTGCAAGGCGTCGCGCATGATCAGAATGCTCCACCACTCCCCTACCCGCTCAAGGCTGCGGGCGATGGGGCATTCGTCGCTGATGAGGGACTTGCGTTGCATGGGGATTCCTGTGGGTCAGTGCAAATGTGTGTGACGCCATGTTACTTTCATGATGATAGTGACGTCCATAGGGTCTGTTCCCTCACCGCAACCGGAGTCGATTGATCATGAGTAAACGCATTGTTGTGACAGGTATGGGCGCGCTGACGCCGTTGGGCGCTGACGTGGAATCTACCTGGCGCCGCCTGTTGGCCGGGCAATCGGGCATTCGTCGCCTGCCGGAAGAGTTGATCGGTGACTTGGCCGTCAGTATCGGTGGCCAGGTACAAAGCAGCGTGCAGGACCCTGAAGCCGGATTTGACCCGGATCGCCTGCTCGCAGCCAAAGAACAACGCAAGATGGACCGCTTTATCCTGTTCGCACTGGCGGCGGCGGATGAAGCCTTGAAGCAGGCCGGCTGGGCGCCGAACACAGTGGAACAACAGGACCGCACGGCGACCATCATTGCGTCTGGCGTCGGCGGTTTCCCGGCGATTGCCGATGCAGTGCGCACCACTGACAGCAAAGGCCCGCGCCGATTGTCCCCGTTTACCATCCCGTCCTTCTTGAGCAACATGGCCGCCGGGCATGTGTCGATCAATTACGGTTTGAAAGGCCCGTTGGGTGCGCCGGTGACGGCCTGTGCCGCGGGTGTGCAGGCTATCGGTGATGCGGCGCGGATGATTCGTGCCGGTGAAGTCGATGTGGCGGTGTGCGGCGGCGCCGAAGCAGCGATTCACCGGGTCAGTCTGGCCGGTTTTGCGGCAGCGCGAGCCCTGTCCAGCGACTTCAATGACAGCCCTGAGCGGGCTTCGCGGCCATTCGACCAGGCGCGCGACGGTTTTGTCATGGGCGAAGGCGCTGGCATCCTGGTCATCGAAGCACTCGAACACGCCCTGGCCCGTGGCGCGCAGCCGATTGCGGAGTTGGTGGGCTACGGCACCAGTGCCGACGCCTATCACATGACTGCCGGCCCGGAAGATGGCGATGGTGCGCGACGTGCCATGCGGCAAGCCTTACGCCAGGCAGGAATCGAGGCGGCCCAGGTGCAGTACTTGAACGCTCACGCTACTTCCACACCAGTGGGCGATAAAGGCGAACTGGCGGCGATCAGGACGGTATTTGGCGCTAACGGCAGCCCGGCGATCAGCTCGACCAAATCCGCCACCGGTCACCTGTTGGGCGCTGCGGGCGGTATCGAAGCCATCTTCACCGTACTCGCCCTGCGCGATCAGGTCGCCCCGGTCACCCTCAACCTGGAAATCCCCGACGCGCTTGCGGATGGCCTGGACCTGCTGCGCGGTGCAGCCCGGCCGATGCCCATTGAATACGCGCTGTCCAACGGCTTCGGCTTTGGCGGCGTGAATGCCAGCGTGCTGTTCCGCCGCTGGGCGTAGTTTGCCCCTGCGGTATTTTTCGGGGACCATGGGCGCCTTTCTGAACCTGCCAACGAGAGGCGCCCATGGCTAACCACGACCTGCACTACACCCCGGATCCCGATGCCGACTCGATTTCTTCGGATGTGATTGGCTTCAACGGCATCCTGGTCTCCACCCAGATCCCGACCCGCGCCGATGGCAGCCTGGAACTGGGCGATATCACCCTGCAAAGCGAATGCACCCTGCAAGCCTTGAAAGTCGCCCTGGAAAAGGCCGGTAGCTCCATGGACCGGGTGATGCACCTGACCATTTATCTGACGGATATGGCTGATCGTGCCGCCTTCAACGAGGTCTACAAACGCTTCTTTGCCAAGCCCTGGCCCGTGCGTGCGGCGGTTGGCGTTGCTGCGTTGGCGGTAGACGGCATGCGCGTGGAAGTCACCGCGATGGCCGCTCAAGCCTGAGTGGGTGCCGGTCAGGCATTTCACAGCTACAATGCGCGCCTCAACCGTGACAAGCCTGACTAAAAAAACTATGTCCTTGCCCAAGCATCACCTGGAATTGCTCAGCCCTGCCCGCGATGTCGCCATCGCGCGCGAGGCGATCCTGCATGGCGCCGACGCCGTGTACATTGGCGGCCCGAGCTTCGGCGCGCGCCATAACGCCTGTAACGACGTGAGCGATATCGCGTCACTGGTGGAATTCGCCCGTCGTTATCACGCGCGCGTCTTCACCACCATCAACACCATCCTGCATGACAACGAACTGGAACCCGCGCGCAAGCTGATCCATCAGCTCTACGATGCCGGCGTCGACGCATTGATCGTGCAAGACCTGGGCGTGATGGAGCTGGATATTCCGCCCATCGAGCTGCACGCCAGCACCCAGACCGACATTCGCACCCTGGGCCGCGCCAAGTTCCTCGACCAGGCCGGTTTCTCGCAACTGGTATTGGCCCGTGAGCTGAACCTGCAGGAAATCCGTGCCATTGCTGACGAAACCGATGCCGCCATCGAGTTCTTCATCCACGGCGCCCTGTGCGTGGCGTTCTCCGGGCAGTGCAACATCTCTCACGCACAGAACGGCCGCAGCGCCAACCGGGGTGATTGCTCCCAGGCCTGCCGTTTGCCGTACACCTTGAAAGATGACCAGGGCCGCGTCGTGGCCTTTGAAAAGCACCTGCTGTCGATGAAAGACAACAACCAGAGCGCCAACATTCGCGCACTGGTCGAAGCCGGCGTGCGTTCGTTCAAGATCGAGGGCCGCTACAAGGACATGGGCTACGTGAAAAACATCACCGCCTATTACCGCCAGCGCCTGGATGATGTGCTTGAAGACCGACCGGACCTGGCGCGCGCGTCCAGCGGCCGTACCGCGCACTTCTTCCTGCCGGACCCGGAAAAAACCTTCCACCGCGGCAGCACTGACTACTTCGTCACCGACCGCAAGGTCGACATCGGCGCCTTCGACACCCCGACCTTCACCGGCCTGCCGGTGGGTGTGGTGGAAAAAGCCGGCAAGCGTGACCTGCAAGTGGTCACCCATGAGCCGCTGTCCAATGGCGACGGTCTTAACGTGCTGATCAAGCGCGAAGTGGTGGGTTTCCGTGCCAACATCGCCGAGCCTAAAGGCGAGTTCGAGGAAGATGGCGAGAAGCGCTACCGCTACCGCGTCGAGCCGAACGAAATGCCGGCCGGCCTGCACCAACTGCGCCCGAACCACCCGTTGAACCGTAACCTCGACCACAACTGGCAACAGGCGCTGCTCAAGACTTCATCCGAGCGCCGTATCGGCCTGACCTGGGCTGCTCGTCTGCGCGAAGCACAGCTGGAAGTCACCGCCACCAGCGAAGAAGGCATCAGTGCCAGCGTCACCCTGCCCGGCCCGTTCGGCGTAGCCAACAAGCCGGAACAGGCGCTGGATACCCTGCGCGACCTGCTCGGCCAACTGGGCACCACCGAATACCATGCGACCGACATCCAACTGGATGCGCCGCAGGCGTTTTTCATCCCCAACTCACAGCTCAAGGCCTTACGCCGCGAAGTGATCGAAGCGCTGACCGCTGCCCGTGTGGCCGCTCATCCGCGCGGTGGACGCAAAGCCGAAACCACCCCGCCGCCGGTCTACCCGGATGCGCATTTGTCGTTCCTCGCCAACGTCTACAACCAGAAAGCCCGCGACTTCTACCACCGTCATGGGGTGAAGCTGATCGACGCCGCCTTCGAAGCCCACGAAGAAACCGGCGAAGTGCCGGTGATGATCACCAAGCACTGCCTGCGCTTCTCGTTCAACCTGTGCCCTAAACAGGCCAAAGGTGTCACGGGCGTGAAGACCAAGGTCGCGCCGATGCAGTTGATCCATGGCGATGAAGTGCTGACCCTGAAGTTCGACTGCAAGCCGTGCGAAATGCACGTGGTGGGCAAGATCAAGGGCCACATCCTTGGTTTGCCGCAGCCAGGCAGCGCAGTGGAGCACTTCAACCCGGAAAACATCATTTTCCAGGGTACGCACTGACCCTCTGAGAGCGGGGCCACCACCAGCCCCGCTGTAACCCCGCGGCCGCCAGCAGGATCGCCGCCACACCCAGCCATTGCAGCCAACCCAGGCGGTGTCCGAAGGCGATCCAATCGACGAAGATCGCCGCAATCGGGTAGATGAACGACAGCGCGCCGGTAATGGCCGTGGGCAGTTTCTGGATCGCGCCGTACAGCAACACGTACATCAAACCGGTATGCACCACACCCAGCGTCACCAATGCCGCCCAGGCATTGGGGGTGGCCGGCAGACTATTCCAAGTCACCATCGGCGCGAGTAACAGCGCGCCGGTGGTCACCTGGATCAACGCCATCAAATGCGGCGGTACTTCTTTCAAACGCTTGATGATCAGCGCCGCAATCGCATACAGGAACGCCGCGCCCAGCGCCAAGGCGATACCGCCCAGGTAATCGTCGCCGGTTTTGTGATCGCCATGAGCGGTGACAATCGCCAGCATCCCCAGGAACGCCACACTCAACCACGCCAGTTTCTGCACGGTAATCCTTTCCCCCAGGAACAGCGCCGCCAGCATCACCAGCATGAACGGCTGCACGTTGTACACCGCCGTGCTGATGGCAATCGACGCGCGGGAATAGGATTCGAACAGCAGCAACCAATTGCCAACAATCGCCACGCCACTGAGCATCGCCAGGCCTAGCTTGGCCCAGGTCAGCAGGTCCAGGCGCAAATAACCCAGCAGTGCACAGACCAGCAACAGCGTCAGCCCGCCGATCACGCAGCGCCAGAACACCACTTCGATCACTGACACGCCAGAGACCAGTACAAACCAGCCAATGGTGCCCGAGATCAGCATGGCGGCGATCATTTCCCACGACCCGCGACGGATGGATGTGTCCATGATTGAAGCTCCTCAAGTGAGGCTCAATTATGGCAATCTGCTCAGCAGCGGCTCCAGCGCCTAAAAAAGGCCAAACCGCTGGATTGCCTTTACTTATTAGGTGAACACCATGATTGACACCATCGACCAGCAACTCATCGCCGCCTTGATGGATGACTCGCGCCTATCCCTCAAGGCCCTGGCCGGCATTACCGGGTTGTCTTCGCCCAGTGTCGGCGAACGTTTGCGTCGTCTCGAAGAGCGCGGCGTGCTGACCCATTACACCGTCGACATCGACCCCAGGCACTTTGGCTACCTGCTGCAAGCCATCGTGCGCATCCGTCCGTTGCCCGGCAAATTGCAGGAGGTGGAGCGGCAGATCCAGGCGATTCCCGAGTTCACCGAGTGCGACAAGGTGACCGGCGATGACTGCTTCATCGCACGGCTGCATGTGCGCACCATGGATCATCTGGACAGCCTGCTCGATAAGCTGAATGCCTACGCCGAGACCAACACCGCGATCGTCAAGAAAACCCCGGTGAAACGACGGCTGCCGCCGCTGGGGGACTGATGAATAAAGAAACAGATTTCCTGTGGCGAGCAGGCTTGTCCTGCGTTGGGCTGCGAAGCGGCCCCAAGTACAGGCAACGCGGTTTTGCCTGAAACACTGCGGTGGTCTTGATAGGGGCCGCTTCGCGCCCCAACGCGGGGCAAGCCCGCTCACCACAACAAGCCCGTGCACCACAGGAAGCCCGTTCACCACAGAACGGGTGTAACACAAAGACACTGAACTCAACGCGACGGAGTCATCTGCGCTGCTAGCGTGAAAAATCCCTATCCATTCAAAGGAGCAACGGATTGCCTCGCCAGCCAAACTCTCATCTTTTACGTCGTGGTCGCTATTCAGAGTCAGGCCGATCTTATCTGGTCACTGCTGTGGTGCATCGACGCCAGCCCATATTCAACGATTTCAAGCTAGGTCGGTTATTAGTCGCTGAGTTCAAGCGAGCCCATGACGCGGGTCTAGTGAACTCCCTCGCCTGGGTAGTCATGCCAGACCATTTTCACTGGTTGTTTGACCTCAATAACGCAACGCTTCCTGATGTGATGCGGCAGACCAAGTCACGCAGCACCTTGAGCATTAACAAAGCCCGTGGCAGCCGGGACAAGTTCTGGCAACGTGGTTACCACGACCGGGCTGTACGCACGGATGAGGACCTGTTGAAAATGGCTCGTTACATCATTGCCAACCCATTACGCGCGGGGTTGGTTGAGCACATTGGTGATTATCCGTTGTGGGATGCGGCCTGGTTATGAAGTGTTTGAAGACCTAGCTTTCTGTGCTGAGCCGGCCTGTTGTGGCGAGCGGGCTTGCCCCGCGTTGGGCTGCGAAGCAGCCCTAAGTCCAGGCAGCGCGGTTTTCCTGACGCACTGCTGTGGCTTTGGCAGGGGCCGCTTCGCGCCCCAACGCAGGGCAAGCCTGCTCGCCACAGGGAGACTGCTCACCACAGGAAGCCTGCTCCACAGAGAGAGCAGCCGTCAGTCGTGCAGCGTTTTCGCCGCAGTAAGCAAGCCTTGGAACTTGCGATATCGCACTTGCAGTACCGCCTGCTGCTTGGCATCTGGCAAATATCGAGCCTTCACTGCCATCCCCGCCTGCAACAACCCTTCCCCCTGCCCGATCGACAGAAATCCCAGCTTCGCGGCGCCGATGCAGGCACTCAACTCACTGCCGTGCAACGTGAAGATCTCCCGCTGAAGGATGTTGGCCAGCAGCTGCGCCCAGTATTCACTGCGCGCCCCGCCGCCGACCAAGGCGCAGGCGCCTATGTCGGCGCCGGCCGATTGCACGGCGCGCAGCGCATCCAGCAAGCCGAACCCTACGCCTTCCATGACTGCATAACCGAGCATCGCGGGTGTGCAGTCATGGCCCAGGCCCATGAAACCGCCGCGCAGTAGCGGGTCGTTGTGGGGTGTGCGCTCTCCGGCAAGGTACGGCAGAAACAACGGCGTGCTGAGTGGCACGGGTTGTTCGATCGGCAATTGTGCCTGCACCTGGTCCAGCAGGGTCTGTTCATCCGGCATACCCGTCAGCCGCGTAACCCAGCGCAGGCAACTCGCCCCGGCCAGCATGGCGCCCATGGTGTACCAGCGATCAGGCAACGCATGGCAGAAGCTGTGCACGGCGCTGGCCGGGTTGCCGGCGGCGTGGTCGGTAATTGCGACGATGGCAGCGCTGGTGCCGAGGGTGATGAAGCCATCGCCAGCGTTGATCGCACCGATACCGACAGCCGCTACCGGGTTGTCGCCGCCGCCGCCGGCAATCACCACCGAGGGCGCCAAGCCCAGGCCTTGCGCCGTCAGCACGGCACTCGCGGCGCCACCTTCCACCAGCCGGGGCATCTGCTCCAGCGAGAGACCCGTCGCCCGCAGCATCGGCGCGAACCACTCACGTTGCGCCACATCCAGCCACAACGTCCCCGCAGCGTCGGACATCTCGCTGATGCGCTCGCCACTCAAGCGCAAGCGCAGGTAATCCTTGGGCGACAGTACGCAATCAATGGCCTTGAACACCTCGCGCTCATGGCGTTGCAGCCACAGCAGTTTCGGCGCCGTCAGCCCGGCCATGGGCAGGCTGCCGGTGATGTCGGCGAACTCAGGGCCCAGCTCCTCGGCCTCGGCGACGGCGCGGGAGTCGTCCCACAGGATCGCCGGGTACAACACGCGGTTGTCCGCCCCCAGTAACACCGCACCGTGCATCTGCCCGGACAGGCCGATACAGGCCACGCGGGCAAAGGCGTCATGAGTACGCAATTGCTCCAGTGCCTGCAAACACGCCTGCCACCAATCCAGCGGGTCTTGCTCGGACCAGCCGCTGTGGCGCCGCGACACACTCAAGCGCACGCCGGCATGGGCCAGCACTGTACCGTCGAGGTCCATGAGAATGGCCTTGAGTTCCGAGGTGCCGAGGTCGATGCCGAGGGAAACGGGACTGCTCATACGGGGGTCATTCCAATCCATTACAGCCACATGAATTACGCCATTGCAGGGTCGGCGCCAGGCGCACACTCTGGGTCGGTGCGCCGGGTGAAGCCATGCGTTGCAATAACAGGTTCACCGCCTGGGCGCCGAGTGCCTGCACCGGCTGCGCGATCAGTGTCAGGCGCGGCACGAAAAAATCCGCCCAGTCGAAATCATCAAACCCCACCAGCGCCATGCGCGCAGGCACGTCGATCTTCGCGTCACGCAGAGCCTGCATGGCGCCGAGGGTCATCAGGTTGTTGCCGGCCATAATCGCCGTCGGCGGTAACGCCAAGCCCAGCAACTGCACCGTGGCCTGGCGCGCCGGCTCAGTATTGGAGCCGCCATTGACCAGCAGATCCGGATCAAACGTCAGGCCCGCCCCCTGCAATGCGGCGCGGTAACCGGCGACACGCTCATCGGTGGTGCTGAAACCTTCACGCCCGGCGATAAAGCCGACCCGGCGATGGCCATGGGCGATAAGGTGTTCAACCAGCACCTGGGTAGGCTGGGCATTCTCCACCCCAACCTGATCGAAGTGCTCACTCATCATGCGGTCCACCAGCACCGCTGGAATCTCGTTGGCGCGCAGATACTCCAGGGCCTTGGAGCCGTTGGAAGGCGCCAGCACAATCCCATCAACCCGCCGATGATGCAGCGCCGTGACCACCCGCAGCTCCTGCTCCGGATCGTCATGGGTGTCGACAAACAGCATCATGTAGCCGTGCAGGGCGCACGCGGTTTCAATCGCGTGCACCGTTTCGCTGAAGTAGTGGTTGGACAGCGCCGAGATCGCCACGCCAATCGTGTTGGTGCTCGACCGGGCCAGCGAGCGCGCCAGGGTGTTGGGGATGTAGCCCAGCGCCTGGATCGCCTGCTGCACCGCCAGCACAGTGGCCGGGCTGACCTTGCGGGTGCCGTTCAACACGTGGGACACCGTCGACGTCGACACCCCCGCCCTGCTTGCCACGTCATCCATGGTGACCACGACGCTGTTCCTTCTCAGTGGATCAATGTTTGCTCGACCAACCGCTGTACGTAGCGACGTTGTCACGGGTGATCAGCTTTGGCGTGAGCAGGGTAACCGCTTCGGCCGGAGCTTTGTCATTGAGAATGTCATTGCCCACGTTCACTGCGGTCTGCGCCATGGCCCAAGGGTCCTGGCTGGACGACGCCTGGATCTGCGTCTCGGTCTTCAAGGCATTCTCGATATCCGGCGCGCCGTCCACCGAGGTGATGATGATGCCGCTGCGCTTGAGCTGCTTGGCCGCCAGGTCGCTGCCGATGGCTTGTGGGTCATTGATCGCGAACAGACCGTCGATTTTCGGGAAGCGCGTGAGGTAACCCTGCATCACGTTCAAGCCGCCTTCGCGGGAGCCTTTGCCGTCCTGGTCGTCGGACAGCACCTTGATATCCGGCGCGGCGGCCAGCGCGGCCTTGCAGCCTTTGACGCGGTCGGTCACGGCGGTGACTTGCGGGCCGTTCTGGATGATCACATTGCCCTTGCCGGAAAGCTTGTCCACCAGGTATTGGCAGGCCAGCTTGCCGGCTTCGACGTTGTCGGTCTGCACGGTCGCGTTCACGCCCTTGGCGTCCACATCCACGGCTACGACGACGATGCCGGCGTCACGGGCTTTCTTGATCGCCGAGGCCATAGCAGAGGGGTCGACGGCGTTGATCAGGATCAGGTCGACCTTGGACGAAATGAAGTTATCGATCTGCGAAAACTGCTTGCTCAGGTCATAGTCGGCCGACACCGAGGTGACCTTGACGCTGGGGTTCAACTCTTTGGCGCGGGCGGTGGCGCCGTCGGCCAGGGTCACGAAATACGGGTTGCCCAGCGAGCCCATGCTGATGCCGAGGGCCTTCAACTCACGGGCTTCGACGGCTTGGGACATCAAGGCAGCCAAGGCAATGACGGGAAAGATACGTTTAAGGTTCATGCGGGTCTCTCTTGTGATTGTTGTAGGAGTGAACTCAGGTCCGCGCACCGGACTGGCGATAACGATCCAGCGCCACGGCGCCAATGATCACGATGCCCTTGATGATGTATTGCCAGATATCCGACACCCCCAACAGCACCAGGCCGTTGGTCAGCACCGCGATGATCAGCGCACCAATCAACGTGCCACCGATGGTGCCGACGCCGCCGGTAAAACTGGTGCCGCCAAGGATCACCGCCGCAATCGCGTCCAACTCATAGGATTGCCCCAGTTGCAGGCCATTGGCGGCAAACAACCGCGAAGCGCTCATCACCGCGCCCAATCCGGCCAGCGCACCGGACATGGCGTAGACAAACAGCAGCACCTTCCACACTTTGATCCCCGACAGTCGCGCCGCTTCCGGGTTGCCGCCCACCGAGTAGATCTGCACGCCCATCACTGTTCGGCGCAGGATGAACCACGACAGCGCCACCACGGCCACGGCAATGATCACCAGCCAGGGCACGCCGAGTACCGAGTCATTGCCGATAAAGGCAAACGGCAGGTCCGGGTTGAATACGGTTTTGTCATCCGCCAATAGCCGCGCCAGACCACGCATGGCCGTCAGCGCGCCGAGGGTGACAATAAACGGCGGCAGGCGCATGAAAGCGATCAACCCACCATTAACCAAGCCCAGCAGCAAGCCAAAGCCAATACCGGCAGCAATCCCGAACATGCCGAACTGCGGTGACATCGACGCCTGCAGCGCCACCACCGCCGAAGCGGCCAGGATCGCGCCTACCGACAAGTCGATGCCGGCGGTGAGGATCACAAAGGTCATGCCCGCGGCCAGCACCACGTTCACCGACGCCTGCTGGGTGATGATCGACAGGTTCTGCACCGTCAGGAAGTTCTCACTGGCCAGGGCGAAGCCCACCAGCAGCAGGATCAGCACGGGCAACATACCGACCGTGCGCATCAACTCGCGCGCGCGTTCCGCTTTACCTGTTGTTGCGATATTCAACTCAGCCATGGGCAACCACCTGATCGCCACCGGTGGCGAGGTCAATAATGCGTTCTTGGGAAATAGCCTGGCCGGAGGCGCCGCCGACTTCAGCGACGAGCTGGCCTTCGCGCATGATCAGCACGCGGTCGCAGGTGCCGATGATTTCCGGCAGCTCGCTGGAGATCACCACAATGCCAACACCGGCCTGGGCCAATTGATTGATGATGCGGTAGATCTCGGACTTGGAGCCGATGTCGACGCCGCGTGTGGGTTCGTCGAGGATCAGCACGTGAGGCTTCACCTCCAGCAGTCGCGCCAACAGCACTTTCTGCTGATTGCCGCCGGACAGCGCGCCGACATTGACCTTGCCCGAGGCCACGCGAATCGACAGCGATTTGATCGCGTCATTCGAACGCTGCAAGGCATGCCCGCGATCCAGCACGCCACCGGCATGCGCATCCGGCACACAGGCGCAGACGTTGATGTTGTCCGCCACGCTCATGTCGAGGAACAGGCCCTGGGCCTTGCGGTCTTCGGTAAGGTAGACCACGCCTGCGCGGATCGCATCCGCCGGGGTGCGCAGTTGGGTGACAGTCTTGCCGACCACTTCCAAGGTGCCCGAGGTGCGGGGGTCGGCCGCAAAGATCAGCCGCGCCAGCTCGGTGCGCCCCGCCCCGACCAGCCCGGCAATGCCCAGCACCTCGCCGGCATGCAGGTCAAAGCTGCACTGGCGCACGCGCTTGCCGTCGGCCATGTCACGCACACGCATCACCACGTTGCCGGGGTTATACGCGGCGTGTTCCTTTTTGTAGAAACCCGACAGGTCGCGGCCCACCATCATTTTTACCAGCACTTCGGCCGACAGCGCGTCGCGGGTCAGCTCGCCGATGTATTGGCCGTCACGCAACACCGAAACGCGATCCGATAACTCGTAGATCTCGGCCATGCGGTGGCTGATATAGATGATTGCCAGGCCCTGGCCGCGCAGTTGCTTGATCAGCGCGAACAACCGGTCGGTTTCGCGGGAGGACAACGGCGTGGTGGGCTCGTCCATCACCAGGATCTTGGCGTGGGCGTGCAGGGCGCGGGCGATCTCCACCAACTGGCGCTCGGCAATCGACAGGCTGCTGACCCGTGTCGCCGGGGTGAATTCGGCGCCGAGGCGTTGCAGCACCTCGATGCACCCCGCTTCCATGCCCTTGCGGTCGATGGTCCAGCCACGCCGCAGTTCGCGGCCCAGGTAGATGTTCTCGGCCACGCTCAGGTTGGGGCACAGGCTCAGTTCTTGATAGATGACGGCGATGCCGAGGGCTTTTGCGGTGGCGGGGTCGAAGGTCGGAACGCGTTGACCGGCAATGCGGATTTCACCGCCGGGGTCGGCTTGATAGGCGCCGGAGAGGATTTTCATCAGTGTGGACTTGCCGGCGCCGTTCTCCCCCATCAAGGCGTGGATTTCGCCGGGGTAGACCTTCAGGCCGACATTCTTGAGCACGCGCAAACCGTTGAAGGTTTTGCTGATGCCCTGCATTTCAAGCAAGGGTTCAAGGCTCATGAATGAGCTCCTGGTTTTATTATTTTTGTCTTCAGTGAGCCGACTCTAATGTAGAAACATTTCTTTACGCAAGCGCTTGCTTGAGTGTTTTTGTGCTTGAAGAAACGTTTCATCAAGCCAGTTTGTTGAATAGGCACACAAAGCATCGATTTTACCGTTTGTCTGCTATTGTCCAAGGACCTCATCTCCTCCTCATCGCCCTCCAGCGATCTTCTGCGAGCATGCTCTGCGCCATTGTCGGTTGACGATGGCGGGCCTGAACGTCACGGAAAGCCCAAGCGATGGACAAACCGTTACCCGAACAGCCGCAATCGCGCGCCGAAAAGATCGTCGAGTTCAAACGGCAGAAAACCCTGCTCAAGACCGGCGCGCTGCAAGACGCCATCTTCAACAGCGCCTACTTCTCCAGCATCGCCACCGATGAAAAAGGCGTGATCCAGATCTTCAACGTCGGCGCCGAACGCATGCTTGGCTATGCCGCCGCCGACGTGGTCAACCGCATCACCCCAGCCGACATCTCCGACCCCGTCGAGTTGATCACCCGCGCCGCTGCCCTCAGCCTGGAACTGGACACGCCCATTACGCCGGGTTTCGAAGCCCTGGTGTTCAAGGCTTCCCGCGGCATCGAAGACATCTACGAGCTGACCTACATCCGCCAGGACGGCAGTCGCCTGTCGGCCATGGTTTCGGTGACCGCCCTGCGCAACCGGCATGACACCATCATTGGCTACCTGCTGATCGGCACCGACAACACCGCCCGCAAGCAGGAAGAAGCCGAGCGCAAAGGCTTCGAGCGTGCGCTGGAAGAAAAGAACCTGGAGCTGGAACACGCCAGCCACATGAAGTCCGAGTTCCTCGCCACCATGTCCCACGAACTGCGCACGCCGTTGAATGCGGTGATCGGTTTTTCCGAGGCGCTCAAGGACGGCTTGGTCGGTGAAATGAGCGCGACCCAGCGCGAATACATCGGCGACATTTTCACCAGCGGCCAACACTTGCTGTCGTTGATCAACGACATTCTCGACCTGTCCAAAGTCGAGGCCGGGATGATGGAACTGGAGTTGGAAAGCGTTGAGTTGGCGGGCCTTTTGGCCAACAGCCTGCTGATCGTGCGGGAAAAGGCCGCACTGCAACGTATCCAATTGAAGCTGGAATGCCCCGACAACCTCGGCCACCTGAAACTGGACCTGCGCAAGACCAAGCAGATCGTCTACAACCTGCTGGCCAATGCGGTGAAATTCAGCGAACACGGCAGCTCGGTGACGCTGACGGTGCGCCAGGTCAGCCGCGAGCAGGTCGGCCAGATTCCTGGCGACTGGCCGGTTTACCGCTTTGCCTTGCCCGAAAGCCTGTACCCACAATTCCTTGAGTTGAGCGTCAGCGATACCGGTATCGGCATTGCCGAGGACGACATGGGCAAGCTGTTCAAGGCGTTCAGCCAGATCGACAGCAGCCTGGCACGCAAATTCGAAGGCACGGGCCTGGGGCTGGCGATGGTCAAGCAACTGGCCGAGCTACACGGTGGCAGTGTCGCGGTGGCCAGCCGTGAAGGCTGTGGCGCTCGGTTTGTCGCATGGTTGCCGCTGCATCGTGAGCCGGAGGCGTCGTGGCCGAGATCCTGATCGTTGAAGACAATGAGGCCAATATGCGCCTGGCGCGTCTGCTGCTGGTGAACGCCGGCCACACATCGCTGTGGGCACCTGACGCCGAGACTGGCCTGACCCTGGCCCGCGAACAGCAACCGGCCTTGATCCTGATGGACATTCAACTGCCGGGCATGGACGGTCTGGCGGCCACGGCATTGATTAAACAAGATCCGCTGACCGCGCATATCCCAGTGATCGCCCTGACAGCCATGGCGATGAAGGAAGACCGCGAGAAGACTCGGCTGGCCGGTTGCGACGCCTATATCATCAAGCCGCTGCGTTACAAAGAGTTATACCAAGTGATCGACACCTTGCTGCAAAAGCCCAACAGTCCCCTCACATGAGTCCGCTCCATGGCCAGCCAACCCGCAACGTTGTTGATCGTCGATGATGAGCCCCAGGTGCGCAAGCTCCTGGAGACCTTGCTGCAACACGAGGGCTACCAGACGATCTGCGCGAGCAGCGGCGAAGAGGCGCTGCAGGTGGTGGCGCAACAGGCGCCCGACCTTATCTTGCTGGACATCATGATGCCGGGGATGGATGGGTATGAGGTGGCCAGCCAACTGAAAAGTGACGACGCCACGGCGGGTATTCCGATCATCATGCTATCGGCCCTCAGTGATGCTGGCGCGCGCGTCAGCGGCCTGGAAAGCGGTGCCGAAGAGTTCCTCAGCAAACCGATCGAGCGTATCGAACTGTCCTTGCGCGTGCGCAACCTACTGCGGCTCACCGCTCATGGCGAGCGGGCGGATAATATACGCCAAGCCCTGCAACCCGACGTCGACCGTCGGGACCTGGAAAACGCCCTGCGCCAGGCCGTGCAGCGCAATGAATTCATCGTGCATTACCAGCCCAAAGTCGAGCTTGCGACGGGCCAGCTTTGCGCGCTTGAGGCCCTGCTACGTTGGGACCGACCGGGGCATGGCGCCGTGTCCCCAGCGGTGTTCGTACCCGTGTTGGAGAGCCTCGGCCTGATCGTAGCGGTGGGACGCTGGGTGATCGAAGCCGTTTGCCAACAGATTGGCGCCTGGCAACGCACTGCCATTGGCGCTGTGGAGGTATCGGTCAACGTTTCCGGCCATCAACTCATAGAGGGCGACCTGATTGCCGATATCGCGCACATCCTGGCGCAAACCGGCGTCGAGCCGCACTGGCTGGAAGTGGAACTGACCGAAGGCTCGTTGATGGAGAACACCCAGCACACCATCGCCAGCCTGCAACGCTTGCACACCATGGGCGTGAAAATCTCCATCGACGACTTTGGCACCGGCTATTCAAGCCTGGCGTACCTGCGGCGTTTTCCCATCGATACACTGAAGATCGACATCGCGTTTATCCGCGAAGTCACCAGCAACCCCCAGGACGCCGCGATTACCCGCACCATCATTGAACTCGCCCACAGCCTCAACCTGCGGGTGGTCGCCGAAGGCGTGGAAACCCAGGCGCAATTGGCGTTCCTGAAGGACGCCGGCTGCGATCAGATCCAAGGCTACCTGTTCAGCCGGCCGTTGCCGGTGGCAACCTTGGAGCGGCTGCTGCTGGAGCGTTCAGAGACTCCGTGAAAGCTCCTCGCGCAGGCACTCGATCAATCCTCGGTGGGTCGCTGAGTGACCCCGCCAACGGTTGGAAGTGAAACCCTTTGTGGTGAGTAGGTTTACTCATGGTGAGTGGACTTCCCGTGGTGAGCGGGCTTGCCCCGCGCTGGGCTGCGTAGCAGCCCCCATAAAGACACCGCGTTTCTCCAGGTATAAACGGGTATCCGGTTTTGGGGCGGCTTCGCCGCCCAGCGCGGGGCAAGCCCGCTCACCACAGGTAAACCAGCTCACCACAGGACGCCCACTCTTCACAAGCAAGCCCGCTCACCACAGAAACCGCACTGCGCCTCGCCGGTTACTGCGCGTTGGCCTTGGCCGCGTCGTTGATGATCGCCACCACTCGCGCCGGATTCGACACCATCACCACGTGGGAAGCCCCCTTCACGTCCACGGTTTCCTTGGAGCCCGCACGGTCAGCCATGAATTTAAGCGCGGCCTCGGGAATATTTTTGTCCGCTGAGCCGTATATGAAGTAGGACGGCACAGTTTTCCAGGCCGGGTCACCCGACGGTTCCTTCAGGGCGGCTTCGGTGATCGGGCGTTGCCCGGCTGCCATCAACTGAGCTTCCTTGGGCGCCACGTCGGCGGCGAACTGGCTGTTGAACTTGTCTTGCTGGATGTACAGGTCGGTCACCCCGTCTTTGGAGACCACGGGTTTGTCCAGGGTCGGGCCGAGGGTGCCGCCAGGGTAACGGCCGGACAGCTCAAACGCGGTCTCGCCTTTTTCCGGGGCAAACGCGGCAACGTAGACCAGCGCCTTGACCTTGCTGCTGCCGTGCACGGCGTTGGAGATCACCGAGCCGCCGTAGGAATGGCCGACCAGGATCACCGGGCCTTGGGTGTGTTCAACGATGTCGGCCACGTAGTCTGAGTCGGTCTTGACGCTGCGCAGCGGGTTGGCCACGGCGACCACCGGGTAGCCTTCGGCCTTGAGCCCGGCGATCACGCCGTTCCAGCTGGAGGCGTCGGCAAACGCGCCATGCACCAGTACCACGGTGGCTTTCTGTGGGGCAGCGAAGCTGGTGGTGGCGACACCGAAGGCAAGGGCGCCGGTGATCAGGGCGGCGGCGACGCGGGAGTACTTGAAGGTTTTCATGAACGTTTGCTCCGTGGGGTTGGGCGCTCAAGGCGTTGAACGTGAGGCCATGATGCCGAAACGTGTTTTACAAATGGAGGCTAATAGTCGACGATATGGCGCAGATCGTCTAAAAGATCGTTTATTGAAATCAGGTAAGCCATGGATCGTTTGTCCACACTGCTGGTGCACTTCGGCATCGGTGCCGAAACCTTTCACAGCGGGCCGTTGCACGGTGCCCTCGACACCCGCGATTTGCAGCAGCGCGGCCGGGTCTACCTGCTCAAGGACGGCCAGGCCAGCCTGGAAATGCCCGACGGCACCCTGCGTATCCCCGAGCCCAGCCTGGTGCTGGTGCCGCGCCCCCTGCCCCATCGGCTGGTGGCGGCCAAAGCCGATTGCGCCCAGGTGGTGGCGGCTTCGCTGCGCTTTGATGGGGGGATCGATAACCCATTGTCCGTGGCGCTGACCGATACCATTGTGATGCCACTCAAGCAGATTCCGATGATCGCCGGCACGCTGGAGTGGCTGTTCGATGAAGCCTTCGCCGAACACTGCGGACGCGAGGCGGTGATGAACCGGCTGTTCGAGTTGATGGTGATTCAGTTCCTGCGCCACATGATGGCCTATCACAGCATGACTACCGGCATGATGTCGGGCCTGGCGGACCTGCGCCTGGCGCGGGCCATGACCCTGCTGCACAACAATCCCGAACGCCCCTGGACTGTGCAGGAAATGGCGGTGGAGTCGAACATGTCCCGGGCCAGTTTCGCTGCGCACTTCCATAAAGTGGTGGGCCAAACGCCGGCCGACTATGTGCTGAGCTGGCGCGTGAGCCTGGCGCAGAAACGTCTGCGTGAAGGTCGCCCCATTGCCCTGATCGCCGATGAAGTCGGTTACGAAAGCCCTTCGGCGCTGGCCCGTGCGTTCCGGCGCAAGATCGGCACCAGCCCGCGGGAGTGGCTGCAGTTGCAGGCGCCGCTACGGGTCCAGCACGCCGCCGCTGTAGCTGTCGGATAACCGTGTGCCGGTGAACTTGGCGACCACCGAGCCCTGCGCCACCAGGCGTTCACGGTGGGCGGTGACCATGCGCCCGGCCTGAGCGGCGTGCAGGGTCACTTCGGAGGCCGGGTCACCGGGTCGGCCGATAATGCGCGCGAAACGCTGGCCTTCTTCCAGGTCGTCGCCCAAGCCCTTTTCGAACACCAGCACACCCGCGCAGGGTGCAAGGACGGTCTCCATACAGCCCATGTCGACCACCTCGCCTTGCCATTCGGCAATGTTGGCCACCTCGTCGATCACGCCATTGATGCACAACCACGCCCACAGCCCATCGGCGTCCTGTTGCGCCAGGGCATCACTGACGTCCGCCTGCCCGCGCAGTTCAATGGTTGCCGCCAGTTGCGGCGAAGCGTGGTTGATGAGGGTTTCTTCAAAGGAGCCATCGCCACCTTCATCCCAGACAATCACCAGGTCCACCTGCAACGCCGCCGCCAGTGCCAGGCCTTGCTCGGGCCAGAAGCTGCGGTGGATGTAGAGATAGGGCAACGCCTCGTCGTCGGTGTGCAGGTCCAGTATCAGGTCGGCATCGGCGGCCAGTTGCACCAGGCGTTTCTGCCATTGCGCCAGGTTGCTCGCCGGGCGCTCCATGGCCAGCGAACAATCGAAGGCTCGGTTGAAGTTCTGTCCGGTGGCTTCGTGGAACCGACCGAGCAAGCGCCCCTGGCGGAACTGGCCGATACCAAAGGGATTGGCTTGGGGCACCACCGTGACCGTGCCCTTGAGTCGGCCCTGCTCGGCGCACGCCTGCAAGCGCGGCAGCAGTTGATGCAGCACCAGCATCCCGGCGATTTCGTCGGCGTGTACACCGGCCTGTAGATGTACCTTTGGCCCGCTGCCGTCGCCTTCGAAACGCCAGGCCCCGATATGCAACACATTGCCGGAATCGCCGGTGACCTGCCACGAAAGGTCTTTTGCCATGCCTTGCCCTCCTCTGATCAATTAATCGGTAGAGATTGAACACATGTTCAACTAACCTGAGCACTGTGCTGTTTCACCCAAGGCCTGCCCATGACCCCCGAGCTTCCCAAACTGCGCCGTGCCGACCCCGACGAACGCCGGGACCTGCTGATTGCTGCCACCCTCACCTGCCTGGCCCGCGATGGGCATGCGGGGATTTCCGTGCGCCGTATCGCCTCCGAGGCCGGGGTGTCGGTGGGGTTGCTCAACCACCATTTCGGCAGCATCGATGCACTGATCGCCGAGACTTACCATAAGCTGGCCAACGAGCTGACCAGTGCCCTCTGGGCGCAAGTGGAACAGGCCGAAGGCCCTGCCGCACGCCTGGATGCATTCCTCAGCGCCTCATTCTCGCCCCGGGTCATGGACCCCGATCTGCTCGGCGTGTGGGTAGTGTTCTGGAGCCTGATCCGCCATTCGCCCCATGTGAATCAGTCCCACGAAAACAGCTACCACGCCTACCTGGCGTTGATCCAACAACTGCTGGACGATCTGGCCCGCAGTGAAAACCTGGTGATCCACGACAGCCACCTGGCCGCCATCGGTTTATCGGCGATGCTCGACGGACTTTGGCTCGAGGGCTGCCTCAACCCCGGCACTTTCAGCCCCGCCAACGGGCTGCACATCTGCCGCTGCTGGGTACAAGGGTTGCGTCACGGTGCATTCGGCGCCGACCACGTCCTGTGACACGGGATGCCGCGCGCTGAGCATGGCCAGAGTGCCGCTGATGGCAATCAACACCGCGCCGATGATCAGCGAGCCATCCATCAACGTGCCCCACACCAAGCTCGACAGGAGGAACGCCCAGATCAGCCCGGTGTACTCGAATGGCGCGAGTAACGTCGCCGTGGCGCGACGGAAACTGGCAAACAGCAGGAATTGACCGATGCCCCCGACCAAACCTGCCGCCAGCATGCCCAGCCAGGCTGGCGTGGGCGCCGGTGTGTGAGTCCAGGGCAACGTCACGCCCATGCACAGCACAAACACGACGTTGGTGATCAGCATTTGCTCCAGCACCGAGCTGCTCGGGTCGACCTGACGCAACTGGATATAGGTAAACGCCCAGCACAGCGCCGCGCCCAAGGTCAGGGCGATGGGCCACGGGTCGAGCATATGCGTGGGACGGCACGCAATGACCACCCCGGCAAACCCGATGATCAACGCGATCCACTGTCCCCGGCTGGCGCGCTCCTTGAGGATCAGCGCGGCCAACAGCGTGACCATGATCGGCGCAGAGAAGTACAGTGTGGTCATTTCTGCCAGACTCAGGTCCTTGGCCGCCGTGTAATACAGCAACCACGCGAGCAACGACAACAGTCCACGAATGATCAGCAGGCGCCGGCTGACCGATGTCCAGGCACTGCGCATGAGGCCCATGCGCCCGGCGATCAAGCACGCGACAACCACCACCAGGCTGCGCCAGAACAGAATGGTGAACACCGAGTAATCGGCCACCAGCCACTTGACCACCGCGTCCTGCAGCGCCAGGAACAAATAGGCCAGCGAACACAGGGCAATCCCTTGCAACGAGCGGTCCTGTTTCATCCGGCCGACCTGCGCAGCGGCGTGCCGCGCCGTTCGGCGATGGCGTAGACACCTTCGATGAGAAAGGTCAGGCACAGGTAGACCGCCGCCACCAGCAGCAGCGGCTGGTAGATCTGCAAGGTCTGCGCGCGGACCACGTTGGCCGCGCCCAATAGGTCGACCACGGCAATGGTCGAGGCCAGCGCGGTGGATTTAAGCAACATCACCGTCTCCCCCGCCAAGGTCGGCAACAATAGGCGCATCGCCCGTGGCAAACGCACGCGCAACAAGGCCTGGCGTGGCGTCATGCCGAATGCCGAGGCGGCTTCCATTTCGCCCTTGGGCACCGCCAGCAGGCCACCGCGAATCACTTCGCCGACGTACGCACCCACCGACAACACCAGGGCAAACACGATGTACCAGTAGCCGTCACGCAAGTACGGCCACAGAAAGCTGCCGCGAATCATTGGAAACTGCGCAAACAGGCTGCCCAGCCCGTAGTAGAAAATGTAGATCTGGATCAGCAGCGGCGTGCCGCGCAACACGCTGGTGTAGGCCAGCGCGCCACGGGCCAGCCATTTGCGCCGCGACAAGCGCGCCAGCGCCACCAGCACCGCCAAGGCAAAACCCAACACCGCCGAAATCACCAGCAGCGACAAGGTGGTCTGCAAGCCTTTGGCGATCAGACCGGCGTAGTAACTTATCCATTCAGGCATGGTCGCTCACTCGACAACCGGCATCCAGCGACGGATACGTCGCTCCAGGCGCCCGGACAGGTAGTTGGAAGCCAGCGTCACCAGGTAATACAAGGCGGCGGCCGTGAGGTAGAACAGCAAATACTGACGGGTCGAGCCCGCCGCCTGCTTGGCGGTGTACAACAACTCGTTGGTGCCGACCACGCTGATCAAGGCGCTGTCCTTGATCAGGTTGATCCACAGGTTGGACATACCGGCCAGGGCGAATGGCGCCATGATCGGCAAGGTCACCCGGCGGAACAGGCCAAACCCGCTCAAGCCAAATGCCCGTGCCGCTTCGATCTGGCCGTGGGGAATTGCCAGGATTGCCGCGCGAAAAATCTCCGAAGCGTAAGCGCCCTGCACCAGGCCCAACACCAGGATCGCCACCAGCGGGCCGCTGATGTTCATCTGCTCGAAGCCCATCCACAACATCAGCGCATTGAGGCCCATGGAACCGGCGTAATACAGCAGCAGGATCAGCAGCAGCTCCGGCACCGCACGAAACACCGTGGTGTAGCCGCGCATCAGCAGCGCAATCGGGCGTGGCGCACTGAGCTTGGCGCAGGCCACCACCAGGCCGATCAACAAACCCACCGCAAACGAACCGGCGGAGATTTGCAGGGTCATCCATAACCCTTTGAGCAACGCATTGCCCCACCCTTGTTCACCGAAGCTTAAGAGGTCGAGCATTATTCGGTCTTCTGGGCGATGTGTTGATACGGGCTGTCACAGGTCTTGCTGACAAACGCCGGGGTGTCACCGCGCTTGCACGGGCTGACCGACAGGCCGAAATAGTGCTGCGACAGGTCGTCGTAGTCCTTGCTCACCAGCAATTCACCAATGGCTTTATCCAGCCGGGCCTTGAGCGCAGTGTCTTCCTTGCGCAGGCCGGCGCCGACGCCACGGCCGATGATCGGGTCGTAAGGCACGCTGGCGATATGCGCCAGGCCGCTGGCTTCCGGGGTCTTGACCATCATCGCGATGGCGGTGTCGTCGGCCATCATGTAGTCGATACGCCCGGCGATCAGGTCGGCGTTGGCCGATTCCTGGGTGTCGTAGTACTTCAGGTCAGCGATGTTTTCGTAGTACTTCTTCAAGTAGTTGGCGCTGACCGTGGAGATCTGCACGCCGATCAACTTGCCCTTGAGGCCCGCCGGGGAAATCTCGACTTCGCTGCCTTTCGGCCCGGCGACGCCTAACAGGGAATCGTAATAGGCACGGCTGAAGGCGATCTGTTTTTCGCGCTCATCGGTCACCGACATCGACGAGAAAATCACGTCGATCTTCTTCGCCAGCAAAGAAGGAATGATGCCGTCCCACGCCACTTCCTTGATCTGGCACTCGGCTTTCATGCCTTCGCAGAGTTTGTGGATCAAGTCCACTTCAAAGCCGGACCATTGGCCGTTGCCACCTTTAACGGTGAATGGCGGATAGGGTTCTGCGGCCACCGCAAACACGATGGGCTTTTCCGCCGCCCAGGTGAAACCCGCGGTCAACACCAACACTGCACTGCTCAACCACGTTGCCATACGCTTGGATTTCATGATTTTGCCCCGTCTTTTTATGGAGTTAGCGAGTTTGATGCGCGTTGACGAACTGTCGGCAACGTTCACTGCGTGGGTCGATAAACACCGCATCCGGCGAGCCGGTTTCTTCGATCATGCCTTGGTGCAGAAACGCCACTTTCGACGACACATCCCGGGCGAACGCCATTTCATGGGTGACCAGGATCATGGTGCGGCCTTCCTCGGCCAGGGAGCGGATCACCCGCAGCACTTCACCCACCAGTTCCGGATCAAGGGCCGAGGTGGGCTCGTCGAACAACATGACTTTGGGACGCATGGCCAGCGCTCGGGCAATCGCCACCCGCTGTTGCTGGCCGCCGGACAGGAACGCCGGGTATTCGTCGCGCTTGGCGGCCAGGCCGACGCGGTCGAGCAAGGCTTCGGCGCGTTCGATGGCTTCGGTGCGGCTTTCGCGCAGGACCTGGGTGGGGGCTTCAATAAGGTTTTCCAGGACCGTGCGATGTGGCCACAGGTTGAAGTTCTGGAACACCATGCCCAGGGTCGAACGGATGCGTACCAGCTGTTTGGCGTCCGCCACCAGAGGCGCGCCGGGCCGGCCGTAGTTGAGCTTGATGCTTTCGCCGTCCACATGAATGCTACCCTGGTCCGGCACTTCGAGCATGTTGATGCAGCGCAGCAAGGTGCTTTTTCCCGAGCCACTGGCGCCGATCAGCGAGATCACATCGCCTTCGTGGGCCGTGAGGGAAATGCCCTTGAGCACTTCGATATTGCCGAAGCGCTTGTGCAGGTCGATGACCTCGATCATCTTTTTGGCTGCGGCCGGCTGCACCACTTCGATCCTGGGCGCCGCCGCGGTACGCGGTTCACCGGCCAGCTTGGCGACAAACCGCACGATGCGTTGGCAGGCTTCACGCAGGCGCTCTTCTCCTAGGGTGAACGACAAGCGCACGAAACCCTGGGCCGGCTCGCCAAACGCGGCGGCGTCGAGTACCGAAACCCCGGCTTCACGGAACAGGCGCCAGGCAAAGTCGAGGGAGCCCAGGCCGGTGCCGCGCACATCCACCAGCACAAACATCCCGGCTTGCGGTGCCTGCACCTGGATGCCAGGGCACCCACTCAGCCCCGACACCACCAGGTCGCGCCGGCGCCGATAAATTTCGCGCATGCCCTGGGTCACCTCGTCATGGGCCAGCACAGCAGCGGTGGCGGCTTCCATCACGAAGCCCGGCAACCCGTAGAGCATGCTAAGCACCAGGGTTTCCGCATGCGCGACCATCTGCGGCGTGGCGATGAGCCAGCCGATGCGCCAGCCGGTCATGGCATGGGACTTGGACAGACTGCCAATCACCACGCATCGCTCGGCCATGCCCGGCAGCGCTGCGAGGCTGTGGTATTCGCCGTCGAACACCAGGCTTTCATAGACCTCATCGACCACCACCCACAGGTCGTGGGCAATCGCCAGGTCGGCAATGGCTTGCAGCTCATGCGGGTTGAGTACCACGCCGGTGGGGTTGTTCGGGTTGGAGAAGAAAATCGCCCGCGTACGCGGTGTGATGGCTGCGCCGAGCAACTGGGCGTCAATGCGAAAGCCGGATTCCGGCGAACAAGGCACACGGACCAGTGTCGCACCGCTTGCCTTGAGCGTGGCTTCGTAGGTGACGTACATCGGGTCGAGCACCAGCACTTCATCGCCGGCCTGAAGCAGACACAGGGAGGTCACGAACAAGGCGTTCTGCGCACCGGCCACGGTGATGACGTTTTCGGCAGTCAGTGGACGGCCCAGCGTCTGGCTGTAGCGTGCAGCTATTGCATCGCGCAATGCCGGGCGACCGGGGATTTCGGTGTAGTGGGTGTCACCGTCGCGCAAGGCACTCACCGCGGCGTCGGTAATGAAGGACGGCGTGGCGAAATCCGGATCGCCAACGCTGAGGATGATGATGTCTTCGCCCTGGCTGGCCGCCTGGAACGCGGCGTGGTGGATGTCCCAGGCAGCTACGCCCTGCCCTGCAATTCGTTCGACGAAGGGGGAAAACCGCATGCCAGAGCCTCTTGTTCAAGAAGAAACAGCGCGAACCCGTCGGGTGGAAACGGGTGGATGCGGTCAACATAGTTCAAACTGAACAGTCGTTCAATGGGTAAGTTTGCGGCCGTGTCGTTTATGGTTCAAAGAGGTCGTTAACGCTTGGGCGGGGCCATAAATTCCGGGCCGATCGGATCTTTTATCGTGCTGGCCAGGATACGGTCGATATGCGTCAGGTCTTCGGGCGTGAGGTGCCAGCCGAAGGCTTCTTCGTAGCCCTTCAACTGCTCCGGCCGCCGTGCGCCCCACAGGGCGATGGTCGGGCCTTGGTCGAGCACCCAGCGCAGGGCCAGGGCCAGTACCGATTTGCCGTGGCATTCGCGGGCATACATATCCAGCGCGGCCACGGCGGCCAGGTATTGCTCGAAACGCGGCGCCTTGAACTTGGGGTCGAGCGTGCGCACATCATCGCCGGTAAAGCCCGTCGCCGAGTGCATGCTGCCGCTGAGCAACCCCCGGCACAGCGGACCGTAAGCCAAAACCACCAGGGAATGCTGCTTGGCGTAAGGCAGTATGTCGCTGTCGATGGCCCGTTCGAACAGGTTATAGGGCGGCTGCACCGTGGCGAGTGCGGTGTACTGGCTGAAATCGTCCATCTGCGCGGAGGAATAGTTACTCACGCCGACCGCGAGGATCTTGCCTTCGCGGCGCAGGCGTTCCAGCTCATCGGCGGTTTCTTCCTGGGCCACCAGCGGGTCGGGCCAGTGGATCTGGTAAAGGTCGATGTAGTCGGTTTGCAGGCGTACCAGGGAGTCTTCGACTTCCTTGCGGATGCGCTGGGCCGTGGCGTTGCGCCGGGGAGTGCCGGTGCCCCATTGCAGCCCCGCCTTGGTCGCGATCACCGCGCTGTGGCGCACGCCGCGCAGGGCCTTGCCGATCAGCTCTTCGGACAGGCCAAAGCCGTATACCGGCGCGGTGTCGATCAGGTTGATACCGATTGCCAGGGCATGGCGCAGGGTGCGGATGGCTTGTTCATTGTCCGCCCCACCCCACAGGTGCCCGCCCATGGACCAGGTGCCGAGGGCAATCCGCGAGATCGCTTGGTCGACGCCGGCAATTCTGATGGTCTCAACGTGCATAAAAAAAATCCCATGGCGCGCAATAATGCTTAGAAAAACAATTACTCTAAGTCATCCACGGTTGAATCGGGCTCAACGCCGCATGCAGCCGAATTCCTGCGCAAGAGACTTGAAATGGCTGCTTTCAACCGTTCCGAATTGGCTGATCTCAACGTGTTCATGGCGATCATCCGCCGCCGCAGCTTCCGCCACGCCGCCCATGAACTGGGCGTGACCACCTCGGCGTTGAGCCACACCATGCGCAACCTGGAAACCCGCCTGGGCGTGAAGCTGCTCTACCGCACCAGCCGCGCGGTGGAACCCACCGATGCCGGCACGCTACTGGCGGAAAAACTCATTCAGGGGTTTGCCACCATCAAGGACGGCCTCGACACCCTGGAGCTGTACCGCGAGGCACCGATCGGCCGGCTGCGCCTGAATGTGCCACGGGACGCGGCGGTCTTGCTGTTGGCGCCGATTCTTGGGGATTTTTGCGCTGCCTACCCGCAACTGCGCCTGGACCTGATCGTGCAGGACCAGATGATCGATATCATCGCTGAAGGTTACGACGCGGGTATCCGCTACGGTGCCACCGTGCCCCAAGACATGGTCGCCGTGCCGCTGACCGGCGAACTGCGCTGGATCATGGTCGCCTCCCCCGCCTATCTTGCTCGAAGCGGAACGCCGCAGGAGCCCAAAGACCTGCTGCAACACAGTTGCATCCGCATGTACCTGGGGGACAAGACCACCTACAAATGGGAATTGGGCAACGGCGCACGGCAACAACGCATCGACGTGCCCGGCCACTTCAGCGCGGCCGACACTGAAACAATCGTCAATGCCGCGTTGCAAGGGGTGGGGATTGCCTACTGCCTGTCCAACCGCGTGGAGCAGGAACTCAAGGAGGGGCGCCTGCTGGAAGTCATGCCGGACTGGGCCTGCATGGGCGAGCCGTTGTGCATGTATTACCCCAGCCGGCGCCAGTCACAGCCGGGGTTGCGGCAATTGATGGACATGATTCGCCTGAAGACCATCGGTTCGCAATTGATCCAATCACATTGAACCGGTGACGCGCCGCAGTCCTCCAAGCTGAACAGACCACGGCCCGGTACACGTTCGATGACTTTTATTTTGTGGATGGCCGTACTGGGCGCCGTGTTGCTCACGCTCGCCCTCACCTCTTCCTTTCTGCGCTGGATGCCGGTCACGACCTCGGCGGTGTGCCTGTTGCTGGGCGTGGGAATTGGCCCCCTTGGCGTAGACCTGCTGCACCTGGACATCCAGCACTCCGCACGCTGGATGGAGCACCTCACGGAAGTCGCCGTGCTGTTTTCGCTGTTTGTCAGCGGCTTGAAACTGCGCTTGCCGCTCAAGCACCGTACCTGGCGCATCGCGTTTGGCATGGCCGGGCCGGTGATGCTGCTGACCATCCTGGGGATCAGCCTCGCGCTGCATTACCTGTTTACGCTGTCGTGGGGCGTGTCGCTGCTGGTGGGCGCGATACTGGCGCCAACGGATCCGGTGCTGGCAGGCCTGGTGCAGGTCAATAACGCTCAGGATTACGACCCGCTGCGCTTCGGATTGTCCGGCGAAGCGGGCTTGAACGATGGCACCGCCTTTCCCTTTGTGATTTTTGCCCTGCTGTTCATGCAACACGGCGGGTTTGACGGCGATTGGCTAGGTGGTTGGGTATTGAAAAACTTGTTGTGGGCGGTGCCGGCCGGGTTGTTGATCGGCTACTGGATGGGCCGGGGCATCGGCCGCGCGACGTTGTGGCTGCGCATCACCAACAGTGACAGCACGCTCTCGCCCAATGACTACCTGACCCTCGCTCTGATTGCGCTGGCCTACGTGGTCGCCGAGGCAGTGGGCGGTTATGGCTTTCTGTCCGTGTTTGCGGCCGGGCTTGGTTTGCGCCAGGCGGAATTCCGCTCCACCGGAAACTCAAAAACGCCGTCGGAGCATCTGGCGTTGCCGGTGGTGGGCCATTTGGAAATCGAGCCAGACCGCGCGTTGCAAGGGGATGTGAGCGAACTGAAGGACACTCAGATCGCCGCCGGCGTCATGATGGGCGACATGCTGTCATTCGGCAGCCTGGTGGAACGCTCGATGGAGGTGTTCCTGGTGACGGTACTGGGGATCGTGCTGATAAGCCACTGGGATTGGCGCGCATTGCCGATGGCGGCGCTGTTGTTTTGCGTGATTCGGCCGATCAGTGTGCTGGCGATGCCGTGGGGACGCCTGATTGATCGTCAGCAGCGCAGCCTGATGGGATGGTTCGGCATTCGCGGGATCGGCAGCATTTACTACCTGTTTTACGCGCTCAATCACGGACTGATTGGCACCAGCAGCGCCGTGGCGGTGAACCTGACCTTGTCGGTGATCGCCCTGAGCATCGTCGTTCATGGCCTGAGTACCCAGCCTATGCTGGTGTGGTATGAACGACGTGCCCGGGTGAATACTCAGTCTTGACGCTCGGTGTTACCCACATCCGCCGCTTCATCCAGATCGTTGAGCGGCACTTCTGCATCGTCCATCAATGACCCGGGGTCTTCATTACCGGGGTCGTTGAGTTCTTCATCAAGTTCTTTAGACATGACCGTCTCCTCTAACCGCCTTGGGTGTCGATATCGGCATCGGTTTCAGGCTTGGGCTCAGGCTTGGGCTTGAAGTCTGGACTGTAGTCGTTTTCCTTGGCCTTGGGATCTTTTGCTGGCACCGGGTCTTTGGGCGCATCGGCACCGGTGGCGGGTTGTTTGTCTGTGCTCATGGCTTACCTCTCGGAAAATGTCGCCTGGGTAGAGTTAAGGTCATGCCCAGGGTGATGAAGTTCCATCGGTTTAGGACCCGGGGTTGTCGACCTGGATGTAAAACGCGTACGCAGCGAGCAGCACCCAGAACACCATGAATAACCAGGGCGCGCGCATGGAAAACAGCAACGACTTGCGATAACCCTTGTGCGACGACTCCATTTCGGAAAACAGCGGCGACTCGTCGTACGCCATGCCCATCACCGGCTCGCTGCGCAATAGCTCGCTTTGCTTGAAGTGCCAGTGATCGATGATGTCATACGCCGCACGGATCCCAGGCCATGCGTTGAGGGAGCTGAGGATGCCCAACACAGCGAGGAAAATCGGCACCACCACGGTGAACAACTTGCCCCACTCGGGGTTGAGGTTGCCCATCCCCGACACAAAGGCGATTACCAGGAACGACTGCGCGGTGAGGTAGGCGTCGGTACGGTTGGCAAGGATGGTGGTTTCGTACTGGATTTCGCGCCGGTAAAAGTCGAGGCGGTCTTTGGGCGAGCCGAAGATCTTGGCGTTGTGCTCGCTGTGATCGGGCAGGCTCGATTCCGGGGTTTGCGGTGAGATGATTCTGGGCACGGCGGTGCTCCATGCGGGTTCGTGTCCCGTTAGAAGAATCGGGGGCGGGTGAAGTTCAAGTTGGTTCATGCACCAAGTCGGAGCATGGAGTGCACTGTGTTGAGCGGGGTTCAGTGCTGGACTGGCTTTTGGGGGTGATCTGGCTTTTGTGGTGGCCTGGCTTTTGTGGTGAGCGGGCTTGCCCCGCGCTGGGGTGCGCAGCGGCCCCAAAATAAGCGGGAGCGCTGCGCACTCCAGCGCGGGGCAAGCCCGCTCACTACAAAAGCCTCTCAGCTCGACAGCTTGAATAGGGTTTCCGGCACAAGCATTGCTTTATCCATTCATCTGCCCGGATACAGGAGCATTGGTTACCCCCCGACCCAGAGCCGACCCCATAAGAAAGTAAGGACCAGGCCCATTGGCACCCACCGCCACGGGCTCATAAAAAATGCGTTTTTTGAAACGGCAGTGCCACCCCTGTTCCCCTCGGCACTGACAAGGTACTGGAATGGCTCGATCTTTCTTTGATGAAATGAATGACGCAAACGGCGTATGCCGTGCGCATTACCAGGATTTTTCCCGCTGGCTGGCCAACACGCCGCCGGAACTGCTGGCCCAACGTCGCCGTGAAGCCGATTTACTGTTCCATCGCGCCGGGATCACCTTCACCTTGTATGGCGACGAGCAAGACACCGAGCGCCTGATCCCCTTCGACATCATCCCGCGCAGCATCCCCGCCAGCGAGTGGAGCGTGATCGAACGCGGCTGTATCCAGCGCGTCAACGCGCTGAACATGTTCCTCGCCGACATCTACCACGACCAGCGCATCATCAAGGCCGGGATCATTCCAGCGGACCAGGTGCTGGGCAACGAGGGTTACCAGAAAGCCATGGTCGGCCTGGACCTGCACCGCGACATCTATTCGCACATTTCCGGCGTGGACCTGGTGCGCGACGGTGACGGCACCTACTACGTGCTTGAAGACAACCTGCGCACCCCCAGCGGCGTGAGCTACATGCTCGAAGACCGCAAGATGATGATGCGCCTCTTCCCCGAGGTGTTCGCCAAGCAACGTATCGCGCCGGTGGACCACTACCCCAACCTGCTGCTCAAGACCCTGAAAAGCTCAAGCCGCCTGGACAACCCTAACGTGGTGGTGCTGACGCCAGGCCGCTTCAACAGCGCGTTCTTTGAACATGCATTCCTGGCCCGTGAAATGGGCGTTGAGTTGGTAGAGGGCGCGGACCTGTTCGTGCAGGACCTCAAGGTGTTCATGCGCACCACCGACGGCCCCAAGCCGGTAGATGTGATCTACCGGCGTATCGACGACGCCTTCCTCGACCCCAAGGCCTTCAACCCTGAGTCGATGCTCGGCGTTCCCGGCCTGGTCGCCGCCTATTGCGCCGGCAATGTGGTGCTGGCCAACGCCATTGGCACCGGCGTGGCCGACGACAAATCGATCTACCCCTATGTGCCGGAAATGATCCGTTTCTACCTGGATGAAGCACCGGTGTTACAGAACGTACCGACTTTCCAGTGCCGCAAGCCGGATGAACTGTCCCACGTGCTGGCCAACCTGCCGGAACTGGTGGTCAAGGAAACCCAGGGCTCCGGCGGCTACGGCATGCTGGTCGGCCCGGCCTCCAGCGCGGCCGAGATCGAGGATTTCCGCCAACGCATCAAGGCCAGGCCCCACGCCTACATCGCCCAGCCGACCCTGAGCCTGTCCACCTGCCCCACCTTTGTCGAAAACGGCATCGCCCCACGGCATATCGACCTACGGCCCTTTGTGCTCTCGGGCAAGGAAACCCGCCTGGTCCCCGGCGGCCTCACCCGCGTGGCGCTGAAGGAAGGCTCGTTGATCGTCAACTCGTCGCAAGGCGGCGGAACCAAGGACACCTGGGTGGTGGAGGGCTGAGTATGTTGAGTAGAACCGCCGCAGATCTGTACTGGATGTCCCGTTACCTGGAACGCGCCGAGAACCTGGCGCGCATGCTCGAAGTCAGTTATTCCCTGTCATTGATGCCCCAGGCCGGGCGCAGTGACGGGTTGGATGAACTGGCGATGTCGTTGCTCAGCAGCGGCACCCTGGACAGCTACCTGGAACGTCATAAACAGCTGGACGCCGAGCGCATGCTGCACTTTTTCGCCCTCGACGAAGAAAACCCCGCGAGCATCTACAACTGCCTGCGTGCCGCTCGCGGCAATGCCCATGCGGTACGCGGGCGCATCACCGCCGATATGTGGGAAAACCTCAACGCCACGTGGCTCGAAATGCGCAGCATCGCCGCCGGCGGCCTGGCGCGGCATGGCATCAGCCACTTCTGTGATTGGGTCAAGCAGCGCTCGCACCTGTTCCGGGGAGCGACGTCGGGGACGATCATGCGCAATGACGCCTATCGGTTTATCCGCCTGGGTACCTTTGTCGAGCGCGCCGACAACACCTTGCGCTTGCTGGATGCGCGCTACGAAATGTTTGGCGAGGAGTCGGAAGAAGTCAGCGACTTGTCGGCACGCGGTTATTACCAGTGGAGCGCCCTGCTCCGCGCGTTGTCCTCATTCGAGGCGTATACCGAGTTGTACCCGAACGCGCTGAATGCCCGCTCCGTGTCCGAGTTGCTGCTGTTGCGCAGTGATGTGCCGCGTTCGTTGCATGCCTGCATCGAAGAACTGAGCCATATCCTGGCGGACCTGCCCGGCAGTTATGGGCGTACGGCGCAGCGCCTGGCGGCGGAGTTCGAGGCGCGGCTGAGGTACACCGGGATCGATGAGATTCTTGAGGAGGGATTGCACGCCCGTCTAACGGACTTTATCGACACCGTGCGCGAGTTGGCGCGGGCGATTCACAGCTCGTACCTGGAGATGGTCTAAGTACGTTTAGGTCACTTATCTGTAAGTTAGGGTGATTGACCCTATTTGGATACCGCTCTTATGTTGGGCAGGTGAAATGCCTTCCCACCATAAGAACAGGTACAGAACATGTCCGAACTCACGCTCAACCCTGCGGCTGCACACACCCTGCAACGCTGGCACGCGATGTTAGCCAATCGTGACCTCAAGGCCCTGCCCGAACTGTTGGCGCCCGACGCCGTCTTCCGCTCGCCTATGGCTCATACGCCCTACCCTGGCGCGCCGGTGGTGTCGATGATCCTCAATACGGTGATCAACGTCTTCGAAGACTTCACCTATCACCGTGAACTCGCCACCGGCGATGGCCTGAGTGTGGTGCTCGAATTCAGCGCGCGCGTGGGCGACAAGCAGCTCAAGGGCATCGACCTGATCCGCTTCAACGAACACGGGCAGATCATCGAGTTTGAAGTGATGATCCGGCCGTTGAGCGGGCTGCAAGCCCTGGGTGAGGAAATGGGCCGACGCCTGGCGCCTTACCTGGCCAAGGCCAAACGCTGATTACTGGTTTTTCACCAGCACCGGCTCGGCGCTGTATTGCGCCGGAAACAGCTTTTTCAGTTGCGCCACTTTCGGCAGGTCGTTGATCACGATGTAGGGGTAAGACGGGTTTTCGGTGAGAAAGTCCTGATGGTAGGACTCCGCCGGGTAGAACACCTTGCCCATCTCGATTTTAGTGACGATGGGTTTGCCGAAAGCGTTGGCCTCATCCAGTTGTGCGATGTAGGCCTGGGCGACGTTTTGCTGCTCGGCGTTCTGCGCGAAGATTGCAGATCGGTATTGGGTGCCGGTGTCCGGCCCCTGGCGGTTGAGTTCGGTGGGGTTGTGGGCGACCGAGAAGTAGATCTGCAGCAGTTTGCCGTAGCTGACTTTACTCGGGTCGTAGGTGACGGACACGGACTCGGCGTGGCCGGTATCGCCTTCACTGACGGCTTCATATTGCGCGGTACTCGCCGCCCCACCGTCGTAGCCGGAGACCGCATTTTTCACCCCTTGCACGTGCTGGAATACTCCCTGCACGCCCCAGAAGCAGCCGCCGGCGAACACGGCGGTTTGCAGGTTGCCTGAGGTTGCAGGCAGGTCAAGGGCCGGTGGCGCGATGACAACGGCATCGTCGGAGGCGCCGAAGGAGAAGGCTGAGCTTTGGCCGACGAAGGCGGCGAAGGCCAGTGCGGGCAGGTATTTGAATACATTCATGGCAGGCACTCCGGGTTAACCAAAGGTGAAGGCATACGCCGACACGTTGGGGTCGAGGAATTCGATGGTGAGGATTGCGCCCCCGGCCAGCATCAACGCGCCCAGGCCCCGGCGCAGCCATTCACCTGCGCCGAGGGAGGTGGCAGCCCCGGCGGCGTAAGCCAGCAAGAGCAAGGTAGTGCCGACGCTGGCGCCCTGCAACGCGGCGCCGGTAAGCACTAGCCCCAGGATCCGCCCGGCGCACGGTGCCCACAGCAACCCGGTGGCGACGCCGATCAGCAATGATGCGCCCGGACCCGGCCTGGCATCGGCCCCGGCGGCTTGCGACAAACGACTGCCGGCGGCCACCAACGGACGCGTCAGACGTTCCGACAGCTGCGGCAACAATAGCGTTAAGCCGAACAGCGCAACGCACAGCAACGCGAGCCAGCGACCGTATTGATTGACTTGCACCACCCAGCCGCCGCCCACCGCTGCGAGCGTTGCCACCAGGGCGAATGTCACCGCCATCCCCGCTAACAGCGGCAAGCCACTGCGCAAAAACGGCTGCCCGGTGCGAGCGAAGACAAAAGGCAGAACAGGCAGGATGCACGGGCTGACGATTGTCAGCACGCCGCCCAGGTACGCGAGAACCAGCAGCCACATGGCAGGGAACCTTATAGGAGAAAGACATCGGCTTAAGTCGCCGTGAACGTCATGGCGGCGCCGTTCATGCAGTAGCGCAGGCCGGTGGGTGGCGGGCCGTCATCGAACACGTGCCCTAGGTGACCGCCACCGCGACTGGTGTGCAGGAGTAATTGTCGGCGTGAGTACATAGAGTTCTCCTAAACACATTGGCCTGATGACTAGCGATGAACCTGTGGTGAGCGGGCTTGCCCCGCGCTGGAGTGCGCAGCGCTCGCGCTTTTTTTAGGGGCCGCTGCGCAGCCCAGCGCGAGCAAGCTCGCTCACCACAACATGCGCTTCGCCAAATCAATGACTTCATCCTGAGCCCTGGCCGGTCGCGGAATCCTCACGCAGAGTTAAACAATTCGTGATAACTACACTGTTGCGAAACCCGCACAATGCGCGGACTACAAGCGAAGGTTTCTCTTACATGGATCAGCCAAAACGTGTGCTGGTGGTCGAGGACGATGCCCATATCGCCGACCTGATCTGCCTGCACCTGCGTGACGAACAGTTCCACGTCGTCCACAGCGCCGACGGCACCGAAGGTCTGCGCCTGTTGGAGCAAGGCGGTTGGGATGCGCTGATCCTCGACTTGATGCTGCCCGGCGTCGATGGCTTGGAGATCTGCCGCCGCGCCCGCGCCATGACGCGCTACACCCCCATCATCATCACCAGCGCGCGCTCCAGCGAATTGCACCGCATCCTCGGCCTGGAGTTGGGCGCAGATGACTACCTCGCCAAACCCTTTTCCATGCCGGAACTGGTTGCTCGCGTAAAGGCGCTGTTACGCCGGGTCGACGCCATGGCACGCAACCTGAAGATGGACGCCGGCTGCCTTGATCTCGGCCAATTGTTCATCAACCCGCTGACCCGTGACGCTACCCTGCAAGGCCAGCGCCTGGACCTCACGCCACGGGAATTCGACCTGCTGTACTTCTTCGCCCGTCAACCGGGCAAGGTGTTCTCACGCATGGACCTGCTCAATGCGGTGTGGGGCTACAGCCACGAAGGTTATGAACACACGGTAAACACCCACATCAACCGCCTGCGCGCCAAGGTCGAAACCGACCCGGCCAACCCGGCGCGCATCCTTACCGTGTGGGGCCGTGGCTACAAGTTTGCCGAGAGCCCACCATGAAGCTGACCCTGACCCAACGCCTGTCGGTGGTGTTCGCCGTATTGCTGCTGATTTGCAGCGGCACCTCGGCCTGGTTGCAGGTGCGCTCCAACCGCATGCATGAACTGGAGGTGGTGCAAGGCCTGTCCCGCGACCTGGCGGCGCACATTGCCCGCGACACGCAGTTGATGGACGCCGATGGCCTCAAGCCCGACGCGGTGCGCAACCTGTTCAGCCAGTTGATGCTGGTCAACCCGAGTGTCGAGGTTTACCTGCTCGACATCGATGGCCGTGTGGTCGGTAACGCCGCGCCCAGTGGTCATCTGCTGCGCGATCGAGTCGACCTCGCGCCCGTGCGGCGCTTCCTGGCCGGATTCATGCTGCCGATCCTCGGTGATGACCCGCGCAGCCTCGATGGCCGCAAGGTGTTCAGCGCCGCACCACTCATGGCTGGCGGCCAGCAGACCGGCTTCCTCTATGTCGTGCTGCTCGGTGAGGCTCATGACGTGTATGACGCCAAGGATGCCACCGGCATGGCATTGAAGATCGCGCTGTGGTCCATAGGCCTGGTCGCCCTGCTCTGCTTGCTGGCCGGGCTGATTGCGTTCGCCTGGATCACCCGACCGCTGCGCCAGTTGACCAATAAAGTCGGCCGATTCGACATCAATGGTGCACCCAAAGCGGCTGAACCCGTTGTGCCGGAACTCACCAGCGGCGATGAAATTGCCGTGCTCGATCACGCCTTCGTGCAAATGGAAAACCGTCTGGGCGAACAGTGGCGCGCCATCACCCATCAGGACCAGGAACGCCGCGAAATGGTCGCCAATATCTCCCACGACCTGCGCACGCCATTGGCCTCGCTGCATGGCTATCTGGAAACCCTGTCGCTCAAGGATGCCAGCCTCAGCCCCGAAGAACGCCGCCGTTACCTCGGCATTGCCCTGGACCAGAGCCGCAAGGTTGGCGGTCTGGCCCAGTCATTGCTGGAGCTGGCGCGCTTGGAGCATGGCTTTGTCCAGCCGGTGATCGAAGGGTTTTCATTACCGGACTTGGTGCAGGACATCTTTCAAAAATTCGAACTGACCGCCGAAGCACGCGGCATCACCCTCACCGCGACGTTGCCGCCGCAGGTGCCAACGGTGCTGGCGGACTTGGGCCTGATTGAACGCGTACTGACCAACCTGCTGGATAACGCCCTGCGCCATACACCGCTGAACGGCGAAATCGAGGTGACGCTCGCGCCTGAAACCCAGGCCGTAGCCGTCACGGTCAGCGACAGCGGCCCAGGCATCGACGCCGAGCTGCGCGAAGGCTTGTTCCTGCGCGCCTTTACCATCGGCGGCGCCCGTCGTGACGGCGGCCTGGGCCTGCGCATCGTGCACCGCATCCTGCAATTGCATGGGCGCAGCATTCGCCTGGTGGATCAACCGGGTCGAGGAGCAACCTTTACCTTTTCCTTAGAAAGCCGAGCATCAGGGCGTTGACCTGTTGGGCTTGTTCGTTCTGGATCCAGTGACCACAGTTCGCCAACACATGCTGCTCAAGCTGCGGCACTGAATCCGGCATGCGTTTGATTGTGTGGGCTTCGAAGACCCCGACCGGGTCGCGGTCGCCGATCAGGAACAGTGTGGGCTGCAGCACTTTCTGCCCAGCGAGGGACTCGGTGCGTTGCCAGTTGCGTTCGAAGTTGCGATACCAGTTCAGTGGGCCACGAAAACCGTGCTCGGCGAAGGTTTCCACATAAACGTCCAGGTCCTCCTGGGAGCACCACAGCGGCAATGCTCCGGGCGCTGAAACACCTTCGAGCAAGGTCGCGGTCGCCGGCTTCTGTTGCAGAAACACGTCCTGATCCTGCATGAACAGGCGCAATGTGCGCTCGATATCCGCATCCAACTCCTGCTCGGCAACGCCCGGCACCTGGAAATACAGGATGTAGTTGAAGCGGTCAGCGTACAGCTCGCGCATGATTTCGATCACCGGTCGACGGGCGCGCCCAGCGAACGGCACGGACATCGTGATCAGGCGTGTGACACGCTCAGGCTCAAGCAAGGCCAGATGCCAAGCCACCACGGCGCCCCAGTCATGGCCGACCATCACCACCTGCGTATGGCCGAAGTGGTTCATGGCCTGCTGGATATCGCCACACAGCGTCAACAGGTCATAGTCGGCAATTTCAGCCGGTGAACTGCTGCGCCCGTAACCACGCATTTGCGGGGCAAACACCTGATAACCCGCCGCCACAAGCACGGGAATTTGCTCGCGCCACGAGTGCCAGCATTCCGGGAAACCGTGAAGTAGCCAGATCGGCGCACCCTGTTCGGGCCCCGCACTATAAACACTTAACTCAATACCGTTGACGCTGATGAGGAGCTGGCGCATGGACATGGCCTTTTGCAGGTTTTTCCCAGCGTGGACCATGGCTGCTCAAGCCGCCAGCATCATTGACGACAGGAATGACTCAAGCCACCGCCCACCAGCGCGGCAACAATTGACGTACCCGAGCCTCGCCAAATCGGTCATCGATCAACATCACCACACCCTGGTCCTGCTGGCTGCGGATCACCCGACCCGCCGCCTGCACGACTTTCTGGATACCAGGGTACAGGTAGGTGTAGTCGTAGCCCGCACCGAAGATCGCGCCCATGCGCACTTTCATCTGTTCATTGATCGGGTTCAACTGGGGCAAGCCAAGGGTGGCAATGAATGCACCGATCAAGCGGGTGCCGGGCAAGTCGATGCCCTCACCGAATGCACCGCCGAGCACGGCAAACCCGATGCCCTGGCTGTGTTCGGTGAACTGGTCGAGAAAGGCCTGGCGCTCGGCCTCAGCCATGCCGCGTGACTGTTGCCACAGCGTAATGGCCGGATGTTTCTCGGCCAGCAACTGCGCCACTTGTTGCAGATAATCGAAACTGCTGAAGAACGCCAGGTAATTGCCAGGCTGCTGGGTGTACTGGCGGGCGATCAGCTCGACGATAGGCTCCAGCGAGGCCTCGCGATGCACGAAGCGCGTGGAGATTGCATCGACGATGCGTACCTGCAATTGCTCAGCCTTGAACGGCGACTCCACATCGATCCACGCCGTATCAGCGGGCAGCCCCAGTAAGTCGGCGTAGTAATGCCGTGGGCTCAGGGTCGCGGAAAACAGCACGCTGCTGCGGGCGGCCGTCAGCCGTGGACGGATGAACTCGGCAGGCACCACATTACGCAGGCATAGGGTCGAGCTGCTGCGTTTGCCGCTGAATTGCCGCTTGCTGATATCGAAAATGAAGTGTTCGTTGAACAATTCGGCGACCTTGCCGAATTGCAGCACCTCGAAATAGAAGCTTTGCAGGTCGCCGCTGAGAGACTCGGGGTGATCGTTGAAGTACTCGCCCATGGTGCTGGCGCACAGGCTCAAGGCCTGCAACAGTTTCTCTGGGCGAGCGGTGTAGGCCTGGTACGGCGCAAGTTGGTCCTTGTGCAGCGCGTTCCACTCACGGTTGAGGCGCTGCAAGGGTTTCTTCAAGGGTTCGGGGGCTGTATCGCGCAGGGTCTTGAGGTGGTACTGGTCAAGGCTGGCGCTGTACATCGAGCGGGCCCGATCGACCAGGTTGTGCGCCTCGTCCACCAGCACCGCCGCGCGCCACTGGTTGAGCTGGGCCAGGCCGAACAGCATGGCGCCGAAATCGAAGAAGTAATTGTAGTCGGCGACCACCAGGTCGGCCCAACGCGCCATTTCCTGGCTCAGGTAATACGGGCAAACGTCATGGGCCAGGGCCACATTGCGCAGAGTGCGCTGGTCCAGCAGGCGCACCTTGGAAGCCGCGATGCGTGCGGCGGGCAGACGGTCGTAGAAGCCCCTGGCCAACGGGCAGGAATCGCCGTGACAGGCTTTTTCCAGGTGCTCGCAGGCTTTGTCCCGCGCCACCAACTCCAGCACACGCAAAGGCAGGCCAGGGCTGCTGGCATGCAGCACTTGGGCAGCATCCAGGGCGAGCTTACGGCCGGGGGTCTTGGCGGTGAGAAAGAACAGTTTGTCCAGTTGCTGGGGCGCCAAGGCCTTGAGCAAAGGGAAGATCGTACCGATGGTTTTGCCGATGCCGGTCGGCGCCTGGGCCATCAGACAACGGCCGGTGCTGACCGCCTTGTACACCGACTCGGCAAGCGAGCGCTGGCCAGGACGGAAACCGGCATGGGGAAACGCCAGGGTTTGCGCGGCGCTGTTGCGCGCTTCGCGGTGCGCCATTTCCTGCTCGGCCCAGCCCAAAAACAGCGCGCATTGCTGGTTGAAGAAGGTTTCCAGTTCGGTGGCTTGAAAGCGTTGGTCGAGCACCGTCTCGCCTTCACCGACGATATCGAAGTACACCAGCGCCAGGTTGATCTCTGACAGGTTGAGCTTCTGGCACATCAGCCAGCCATACACTTTGACCTGGGCCCAGTGCAGTTGCCGGTGGTTGGCGGGCTGGGCGTCGAGGTCGCCGCGATAGGTCTTCACCTCTTCCAGGCGGTTGGCGTCCGGGTCATAGCCGTCCGCCCTGCCCCGCACCTTGAGCTGCTGGTACTCGCCTTCAAGCGCGACTTCATTCTGGTAGTGCGCGCTGCGCCGTGAGGCGACGGTGCGGTGGCCGGCAATGCCTTCCTGGGCGCTGGGCGACGGTGTGAAGCGCAGGTCGAGGTCACCGACCTTGGCCGTGAACTCGCACAGCGCCCGCACGGCAACGCTGTAGCTCAAGCGGATTCTGCCCAGCGCACATAGCAGACGGTCACCGGCATCTGGTATTCGCCACAGAATTCCAGCCAACGCAGTTGGTTGTCCTGCAGGCGATCTCCGGGGCCCTTGACCTCGATCATGCGGTAGGTTTTTTGCGCCGGCCAGAACTGGATCAGGTCGGGCATACCGGCGCGGTTGGCACGGATGTCCAGTAGCAGCCGTTCAAACCAATAGCGCAGGTGTTCGGCGGGCAGGCAGGCCAGGGCCTGCTCCAAGAGGTCTTCGCTGAGCAGGTTCCAGAACACGAAAGGTGACTGGATCCCCCACTTGTCGCTGTAACGCTGGCGAATGGTGGTTTTGTAGCGTTCGTCCTGCAATTGCTCGAAACACGCAGCGAACAGCGGTGCACGGCGCTGATGGAAGTCTTCGCTGTGCAGGTCTGCGGGACCGCGTTGGAACGGGTGGAAAAATGAACCCGGCAGCGGTGTAAAGATCACGTCCCAGCACAGCAGCCCGAACAGTGAATTGATCAGCCCGTTTTCAACGTAGTGCACCGGCCCATCGGGCTCGCTGAGGTGAGCCTGCACGCAATACTCCACCGACATCAGCGGTTCGGGTAGCGCAAGGGCAAGGTCCAGGCGCACGACCGGGCGTGGCTTCACTTTCGGCAAGGCCGGTTCACCCAGTTTGCGGCGCAGGCGTGGCACGACACGCAATAAGTGCTGCTGCTCGGCGGCGCTTTCCGGCGCCTGTTGGGCGGCGCTCGCCAGGGCCATGGCTTGGCCGTAGTCCTCTTGACGTTCCAATACCCGGATCAATCGTGAGCGGGCACCGGGATAGGCACAGCTGCGGTAAATCTGTTCCGCCAACGCCAATTCGGCAATGCGCTCGCAATATTGACCGACCTGGAACAACAACTTGGCCCGGCGTTTTTCCAGCCAGGGGTTGTCGGTACTCAGGGTTGCGACCCGGGCCAGCACCGCCTCCAGCGCTTCACCGGTTTCAAAGGCCTGCTGGCACTGGTGCAGGAACAGAAAGCCATGCACATCATCCCGGCTGCGCAGGCCACGGGACTCTGCGCAGAACTCGACTTTTTCGTAGGTGTAGATGCCCAGGTCAGCCAGCACGAATTCCGACCAATCCTGATGCAGGTTGCCGAAGAACATCAGGCGCAGGCGATCACACAATTCCATCACGGTAAGGCTCAAGAGCGTGTCGGTAAGGTCCGGGCACCAACCGGCAAAACTGCGGCTGTCGGTGAATTGTGCCGCCAGCCCTTCCAACCAATCGGACTTCCTGCCCCTGGGCTGGTCGATCCACGGCTTGAACGCGCCGAATATCTCGCCTTTTTGCAGCAAGCCGAACAGCGTTTCAAAAGCCAGCATGGATTTGTTGTCGACCCAGCCCAATGCAAGCAATGGCGCAGCAGCGGTGTGCGTGCAGCCGATCTCCACGTAATTGAGTTTGCTCGCCCGAAAGTGCACACCCTTGCGCATCACCATGCGCACCAAAAGCGCCTGGGACGCCTGTGGCAACCTGTCAAATTGCTGAATGAAATGCTGTTCGTCTGCATCGAGCAGATCGGCATAGCGTTGCCCCAGCCAATGCAGGACCTGGCGGAAGTTATGCAGGTAATAGAGCGGGTCTTCGAGGGTTTTGGCCATGGTGTACAGCGATCAAATACTGGTTATGCATACAGAGTGCCGTCGCCAAGGCGAGGTTGCAATCGCTAATAGATAAATGGCGCCTGCAACTTTTTGCATAAAAGTGATCAGATGGTGAAGTCGATGGCGTAACATTTGTCGCCCACGCCTCTGGCATGGGACTTTTCAAGGTTAAGGTAAGGGTTATGAACATGAAGAATTTGGGTCTGCCACTGGTTGCACTCACTTTTCTGGTATTGGCCGGTTGCGCGACGCAAACCGTAGTGACGCTGCAAAATGGCACACAGTATTTGACCAAGGACACCCCAAAAACCAAGACTGCCGATGGCTTCTACGAATTCACTGATATTGCTGGCAAGCATGTACGGGTCAAGGCGGCTGACGTGGCCACCGTGCGCAAGGAAGACTAATGAATAATGGTGTGGGGGGCAGGCCCCCACACGCCTCCCTTACGCGATAACCATCCCCTCCCCCGACCAGCCACTCACGCCCACCAGCGTCACCGAATCCCCGCCAACACTGATCACCGTATCCCCACCGTGCTCACGGTAGTCCACACTCCCCTGCACATCCTTGAACACCAGCTTGTCCGTCGATTGATAGCCAATCACCCGGTCCTGGCCAAAATGCCCGCTGAACAGAAAGGTGTTGTGCCCGCTGTTATCGCGGATCGTGTCATTGCCCTTGCCGCCCTCGATAAAATCCGCGCCCTTGCCGCCCTGGATCAGGTCATTGCCGTCGCTGCCGATGATGAAGGTGTTGCCCTTGTGCGGCTCGGCATTGCGGTTGAGATCCTGCACCCAGGTGTTGGCCCGCGCCGGGTCGGACAGGTTGGCGACGATCACGGTGGAATCGCGGGTCATCTGCTCGTAGAAGCCTGACTCAAGCACCCGCGTCATGCCATCGCCGTAACCGGTGGGCAGGTGCGAAACCCAGGTCGGGAGATTGACAATGGAAAACGGCAGCACATTCCACAGCGTCGAGGCGTAGTGGTCGTTGAAGCTGACGATATTGTCGGTGGTCGACTCATGGGGTTTGTCGTGCACGCCCAGGGACGACAGGTTGAAGGACGAACCCTCCAGCGCACGGAACACCGGGTCATTCTCGTAGCCAATGTTCAGCACCTTGTCGCCGGCGCTCTGGGTCGGCGAGGCATAGGCCACATAATTGGCGTCCGTGTAGAACCCCGACCATTTGTTGTTGCTGAGATCGGCCATGCTATTGACCGCCAGCCCTCCCAGGCTGTGGCCGCTGACCACCACATCCTTGCCGCTCAAGCCATGGGCACTGGCGTAGTCGGCCACATTTTTGAGCAAAACACCGAAGGCTTCCCCGGCGTAATTTTTCGCGTAGTCCTTGGGGCCGAGCGCCGCCAGCAGGTCGCTGACCAGGTCACCGATGGAATCGCTGATCAAGGTTTCCCGAGGCCCCGAGGTGCCGCGAAAACCAATGCCGATTTCCAGCAACTTGCCGGCGTCATCGTACTTGCCCAGCACCTCGACCTGGGCCGTGGTGTAGCCCACCTTTTCGCCAAAGAAGGTGCCTCGCGCATCGACTTTGCCACCGTAACCCAAGGTGCTCGCACTGATCGGCGTCCAACCGGCGTTTTGTACCGCGTCCAGCGCGGCTTTTTCCGAATCCGGATTCCATGGAATGCCGGGGATCACGCCCTGGGAGTCTGTGCTGCCCAGCAACGCGCCGACCAGCGTCGCCGGCAAGCCCAACCCCAGGCCGTTGTGCTGGTAACCCACGGCGAAGCCGTTATCCAGGTTGTGGTAGGAATACAACGTGATCGCCATGGCATCGGCGAACAACGCTTTGGAGCCCTCGGTGCCGAGGTTTTTATAGTCAAAGATACCCATTGGTAGTGCCTCTCTTTTGTTGGAGTTGTAGAGAAAGCCAAACCTGCGGGCACCGGTGGCGCCGACACCCGCAAAGGTCGCTAAACCATCAGAACGCCCAATCCAGGCTCAAGCCCACGCCATGGACTTTTTCTTTGCTGGCCAGCAGGCCGTTGTAGTCAAAGTTGACCCGCGCATCCTTGCTCAGCGCAAGGCTGACCCGTGCGCCAACCAGCGCCGCGTCACGCACCATCGGCGCACTTTCCACCGTAAACGACGGGCCGCCCGAGGCAAATGCCAAGTGTTGCTCGGCATCGGTGCTGCTGAGGGTGTGCTGCCAGCCCAGGGTGCCGGATACCTCCAACTGTTGGTGGTCATTCACATTGAAGGTTTTCAAGGCACGCAGACCCAGCGTGCTCGACACCTGGTCGCGTGTGTCGTCACGACTTTTCAGCGCCGCAGCGTCGCCTTTTTCGGTAAAGCCATCGCTGTCCAGGTGCACGTAGGCCAGGTTGGCGAACGGTTCCAGGGCCAACGGTTGCAGGTTGATGCGGTAGGCCGCTTCGGTGAATACCTGGGTGCTGCGTGCATCAACCTTGGCTTTCTGTTTGCCGGAGACATTGCCGTATTGCAGGTCGCGTTTCACGTCTGCGCGGTGCCAACTGTAAGTGGCGCCACCGCTCAGGCGCCAGGCGCCGATCTCATGCCCGGCATAGGCGCCGAAGTGGTAGCTGTCGACCGAAGCACGGGAATGCGTGCCGCTACCCATGTTCAGTGACGTGTCGCTGTAACCGGCGACCAGGCCGATGCGCGTGGACTCGTCCAGTGCACCGTCCACCCCGGCGAGCATGCCGCCGATGGACGTGGTGTAGCCGGCTGTATCGCTGCGGCTGTCGGTCTTGCCCCAAGCGCCCAGGGCCTTGACCCACACGTTGCCACGACTGTCGAGCGTCTCGCTGGATGCCCCCATCTCGCCATTGCGCAGGCGTTCGCCCACGGCTTCGCGCACATAGCGGCTGTCATTCACCAAAGCGGTTTCCAGGGCCGGATAGATTTCTCCCGACAGTTGTTGGAAAGCACCTTGTGCCGACGCCGCATTAGGCGCCAACAGCAGGCTTTCATACACCGCGTTGCCGGCGCCCAATTGCTCGGCGGCAGCGGCCACGGCGCGCTGGTTGTCGGTGGCGCCCACGCTGGCAAAACTGTTGGCGTTACGTGCCACGTCCAGTTGCACGCCGTTGGCCGCGTAGTTCAGGTTGCCGCCGAGGAACAGGTAGTTGGGCAGCACCGCACCAAAGCTGCCGGTAATGCCACCCGCGGCTTGCAGGATGTTGTACTGGCGCCCGATCAGGCTTTGCGCCTGTGCGCCACTGAGCAGCGTCGGGCTGTTTTCCAGCGCGAGGGTCACCGTGCCCCCGTTCAAGGTGGCAGTGCCTCCCGCCACAATGCGGTCGCTGCTGGTAGGCGACAGCTCCACGGCATAGGTCGACCCGGCCTCAAACGTCACATCCCCTGCGACGTTCAAAGTGCCGATGGAGTTGCCCGGCGCCACGGTGCCGCCGTTTTTCGCCAGCAACGAACCGATGCGGCCGGAACCCCCGACTACCCCGCTCTGGCTGACGGTCACCTGCGAAGTAAGCGAGCCATTGATGGCCAGCAAGCCTTGATTGACCAAGGTCGGGCCGCTGTAGGTGTTGGCGCCGGTGAGTACCAGCGTGCCAATGCCCTGTTTGGTCAGGCCGCCGTGCCCGGAGATGTCATTGCTCCACAAGTCCAGCCCGCAATGCACATCGTTGCAGATTCGCTGAGTCGGCTTGCCGGCATCGACCACCGCGCCCACGCCCGGTAAATCCGCGACAAACTGTCCGCTGCCATAAGCGCCGTCAATGCGGAACTCGGCCGGAATGTCTTCGGCCGTGACAAACATTCCCGGGCCGTTGATCGCCTTGCCCAGGTTGATCATGCCCCAGCCGTACAACGAGTCGATGCCCGGCGCGCCGAGGTCCGTAGCGGTGGTCTTGAGCAGTGTCGAGATCTGGTCGCCGCTCATGTACGGAAAACGCTGCATCAGCACGGCCGCACTGCCGGCCACGTGGGGCGCGGCCATGGACGTGCCGTTGAAGTTGGCATAGTCGGTGGTGAGGTTGTCCAGGCTGGTGCCATTGATGACAGAACTGTAGATCTTGGTGCCGGGCGCCGACACGCAGAAACTCGCCGCATAGCCGCAACGTGAGGAGAACGTACTGATCACATACGGATCGGCGCTCGTGGTGTCCGGGTTCTGCTGCAACGCCGCGACGGAGAGCCAGTTGGGCGCAATCTCTGGCACAAAGTACGCCAGCCCGGAAATCGCGTCCGGATTGTTGCGATTGTAGTCGTTGCCAGCGGCGAAGATCGTCAGCACGCCGCTGCGGGCCGCATCGATCGCGCCCTGGTAGGCGCCACCGGCAATGGTTCCGAGGATCGGCCGGATGTTGTTGAATTGTGCCTGTGCTTCGTTGACCGTGAAATTTGGAAACGCTGGGTCGCGCCCGCCCTTCGCATACTGCTCACCAATGCCGATGCCCCAGCTGTTGTTGATGATCCGCGCGCCGCTGGCGACCAATGCGTCCCAGCCGGCCTTGTACACCGCGCCATCGTTGCCGAGGATGATGCCGTCTTCCGGGCCCGGGTCACCGTTCTCGGCGCTGATGATTTGTGCATCGAAGGCCACGCCGTGCATCGGTCCGCCATCGCGGTTACCCGCTGCAATCCCGCCGACATGGGTGCCATGGTTGCCCAGCTTGCCGTTCGAACCGAGCGAAGGCGTGCCGTCGTAACGAAACGCATCGCCGGCCTTCACCGGGATGTACGGGTCGGTGTACTGACGGATGCCCTCGGTGACAATCGTCACCACCTTGCCAGGGCTGGCGAACTCCGGGTGCTGGGCGTACACCGGTTGGTCGAAGATCCCCAGCTTGACGCCCTTGCCGGTGTACCCGGCGGCGTACGCGGTATCGGCATGCACGGCGCCCAGGCCCCAGTCGGCCTTGAACTCATTGCTGCGCCAACTGGCGGCATCGCCCAGTTTGCCGGTTTCCACATAGGGTGCGGCCTGGGCGGTTCCCAGGCTTGCCAGGCAACACAGCAACGCACCGTATGGCGCGCTGCGGCTGGCCTTGGGCGGGTAGCCCAAGGCGGTGTGGATGGCGGTAGTTAACCCTGACTTGCGTGTTTTCACGGTGACCTTCCTTAGTTTTCTTATTGCACATGTGTAAATCGCTTCAGAACTGCCAGTTGAGGCTCAGCCCCACCCCTTGGGTTTTCTCCCGGCCACCCCATTGGCCGCTGTAATCAAGGTTGACCCGTGTGGCCGGGCTCAGCGCCAGGCTGGCCTGCACACCGACCAGCGCGGCATCGCGCAGCAACGGCGAACTGCGCACGGCAAATGACGGCCCGCCTGCGACAAACGCCAAGTGCTCTTCGGATTCAACGGCGGTGAGGCTGTGCTGCCACCCCAGCGAACCGGAGAGCTGCAGCTGCTGGTGGTCATTGAGGGCAACGGTTTTCAGGGCACGCACGCCAAGCGTGCTGAGCACGGCGTCCCGCTGATCGCTGCCACGTTCCAGGGCCGCGGCATCGCCTTTTTCATGGAACCCATCACTGTCCAGGTGCACATAGGCCAGGTTGGCGAAGGGCTCCAGTGCCAAAGATTGCAGGTTGATCCGGTAGGCCGCCTCGGTGAACAGTTGCGCCGTGCGCGCCTCCAGCTTGGATTTTTGTTTGCCACTGACAGCGCCGTATTGCAGGTCGCGCTTCACGTCACCGCGATGCCAGCTGTAGGCGCCACCGGCACTGACGCGCCAATCGCCCAGCTCGCGCCCGGCGTACGCACCGAAGTGATAACTGTCGATGGATGCCGAGGAATGCGTGCCGCTGCCCATATTCAATGAGCTGTCGCTGTAACCGGCGACCAGGCCCACACGCGTTTGCTCGTCCAGCGCGCCATCGACGCCGCCCAACAGACCACCGAGGGAGGTGGTGGAACCCGCCGTCTCACTGCGGCTGTCGGTCTTGCCCCAGGCGCCGAGTGCCTTGAGCCACAGGTTGCTGTCAGCGGCGACCGGCACCTGGCGCAAACGCTCGCCCACCGCGTCGCGCAGTTGCAGGCTGTCGTTGATGAGCATGGCGCCGATCGCCGGGTAGACTTCACCGGACAACTGCTGCAAGCCGTGTTGCGCAACCGCAATGGACTCCGACTGCAGCAGGCTTTCGTACACCGGGTTGCCCGCGCCCAATTGCTCTGCGGCCGCGGCTACGTTGCGTTGGTTGCGCGTCGCCGCGACGCTGGCGAAGGTGGCGTCATTGCGGACCACGTCCAACTGCACGCTGTCGGTGGCATAAGCGAGGGTGCCGCCAAGGAATAGATAGTCGGGCAACACCTGGCCAAACTGACCCTGGATGCCGCCAGCCGCCTGGAGGATGCTGTACTGGCGACCGATAAGGCTTTGTGCCTGTGCGCCGCTGAGCAGGGTCGGGCTGTTTTCCAACGCCAGGGTGACGTTGCCGCCGCCCAGGATCGCCTTGCCGCCGGCGACGATACGGTCGCTGCTGGTGGGCGTAAGTTCCACCGCATACGTCGAACCTGCCCCCAGGTTCACGTCGCCCGCCACCTGCAAGGTGCCTACGGAATTGCCGGGAGCCACACGGCCGCCTTGGTTGACCGACAGCGCGGCAATCCGACCGGAGCCGCCCAGGGTGCCGTTGCTGTTGACGGTCACCGCAGACGTCAGCGACCCGTTCACCGCCAGCAGCCCGCCGTTGACAATGGTCGCCCCGCGATAGGTGCTGGCGCCACTGAGTACCAGCGCACCTGCGCCGGACTTGATCAGGCTGCCTTCATAGATCCGCGTCGCGGCCGCCTGATCGCGTGCCGTGCCGATGGCGTAGTCCGTCTGGTCCTGCTGGCTGGCGCCGGCGCCCACGCCGTTTTGCCAGCCCTTGTCGATCAGGGTCTGCTGCCAGGCGCCGTGCTCGGCAGTGTCTTCGGCCTGGCGCTGCAGCAAGGCCTGGTCGGAGATGCCGTTACTCCAGACATCGCCCTGCCCGGCCGCGAGGCTGACGTTCATCGGTCCGAGTAACTGCCCCGGGCCGTGCATCGCCCGCCCCAGGTCCGGTACACCCCAGCCTACGCTGGTGGTGGGCGCCTGGGTGATGGAACCATCGAGCTGCGTTGCGGTGGTCAACAACACCTGCAACGCCTGCTCGTTGGTCATATAGGGGTAGCGTTCCATCACCAGTGCCAACGCACCGGTAGCATGGGGCGCCGACATCGAGGTGCCGGATTTCACGCCGTAGCCGCCGTCGGGAATGGTGCTGTTGATCAACGCACCGGGGGTGGAAATGCACCAGTATTTGGCAATGCCGCACTGGTTGTATTTCTGATTGTTGGCCTTGTCCAGCCCCGACACCGCCAGCCAGTGCCCTTCCAGTTCCGGCTGGAAATACGGCAACGCCGAACGCACGCTGGCATTCGCGTAACCACTGTTGCCGGCGCTGAAGACATTGATCACACCGGCCTTGGCCACGTCCGCCGCCGCATCCAGCCAGGTGCCCTGGTTGTAGTGCTGGGCGTAGGCCGCGTGCAGGTCGGCAAGGGTCCGGTAACTGACGTCCTTGGGCTGGCTGCCCCAGCTGTTGTTGATCGCCCGCACACCGGAGTCCACCAAGGCGCTGTACACCGCCTTGAAGTATTTGGGGTCGGGTGTCGGGCCAAACAGGAAGCTGTCGTTGGCGTTGGTATTGCCCACGTAGAGTTGCGCGTTGTACGCCACGCCGTGCATGCCCACGCCATCGCGGGCGGCGCCCATGGTACCGGTGACATGGGTGCCGTGAGAGTCGTTGTTGGGGTTAAGCGCACCCGTGGTGTTGAAGGGAACGCCGTCCACGTAACTGCCGCTGGCGGTGACCGCGTGATAGCGGTCTTTGGAAGCTTCCGGGTGATTGGGATCGAAGCCTGAGTCCAGCGCACCGATCTTTACCCCGCTGCCGGTGATGCCGGCGGCGTAGGCTTCATCGGCCTTCATGCGCCCAAGCCCCCAGTCACTCTGGAACTCGGTGGAGCGCCAACTGGCGGCGTTCCCCGGTTGACCGGTCTCGGTATAGGCCGCCTGCGCCGCAACGGACAACAGCAGCAAGGAACCGGCGGTAAACGGTTTGAAACGGGGTGAATCGGTGATCATCGAAACCATCCTTATTGTTGTTATGGAGGCTTACTTCAGGGGGCCGAACGCCTCATCGACCTTCGCCAGGTCGGTGTCCCGCAGGTTGCCGGCGTAGTAATGCAACTTGGTCCAGGCCATCAGGTAGTCATAGCGCGCTTGCGCCAGGTCGCGGCGGGTGCTGTAAAGCTGCTGCTCGGCGTTGAGTGCATCGAGGTTGACCCGCTCGCCACCGAGGATGCTTTGCTGGGTCGACACCACCAACGCCTCGGCCGACACCAGCGCCTTCTGGTACGCACGCAGCTTGCTCACCCCCGACAAACAGGCACTGAACTGCCGGCGCAGCTCGATCAGGGTTTCGCGGGTCTTGCCTTCCAGTTCGTACTCGGCCTGCTCCATGGCACGGCTGGCCTGGCGGGTGGAGGCCGAGATGCCGCCACCGGCATACAGCGGCACGCTGACTTCGACGCCGATGGTGTTGGTGTCATAGCGCTGGTTGTAGGTGTTGCCGCTGTCGGATTCCTGCTGGCGCGAGCTGGCATAGGCCGTGACCTTGGGCAAATGCCCGGCGCGGTTGCGCTCCACTTCATAACGCGCCACTTCCAGGGCCTGGCGCTGCGAGGCCAGCGTGGGGTTGTTGCTGATCGCCAGTTCGTGCCAGGTGTCATAGTTGGCCGGGGTCAGGGTGAAAGCGGCAAAGCCCTGGTTCAGCGGGGCCAAGTCGTGGATGTTGACGCTCTGCACGCCAATCAATGCGCCCAGCTCCCGCAGGGACGCGTCCTGTTCATCCAAGGCCTGGATCTCTTCGGCGGTGGCCAATTCGTAGCGGGATTCGGCTTCCAGAATATCCGTGCGTGTGCCCTCGCCTTGCTGAAACAGATGCTGGTTCTGCTGGAATTGCTGCTCGAACGCCTTCTTCTTTGCGCGGGCGATGTCGATCTGGTCCTGGGCGAACAATGCCTGGGTGTAATACGTCAGCACCCGCACCAGCAGTGCCTGGCTCTTGTCGCGAAAGCTTTCATCGGCAAACAGCGCCTGGGCCACGCCTTTGCGGTAGTTGGCGTAGGCCTCGTAGTCGAACAGCGGCTGTTGCAAGCTGAAGGTGGAGCCATAACTGTTGTAGTTGCGGTCGTCGCGATAGCTACCGCCGCGCCCATCGGGCAAGTGGGCCTCGGAATTGTTGCGCCCCTTGTTGTAGTTGTACGACAGCCTGGGCAGCAGACCGGCGCGGCCGATGGCGCGGTTTTCCAGGCCGGCGTCGCGCTCCTTGATGGCACCGAGGAACACCGGATCGTTACGCAAAGCCTGCTCGTACACATCGAACGGCCCCATGGCGGCCTGGGCACTCGCGCTGGTCAACAGCAAGGCGATAAACACGTGCTTCATGTCTATTCCTCGGTCAACGCGGAGCCGGCGCGGTCGAGCAGCGGCTTGAACAGGTAATTGAGCAGCGAGCGCTCGCCGGTGCGCACGAACATCTCGGCGGGCATGCCCGGCTTGATCACCAGCCCGTGGAGTTTTTCCAACGCCGCTTCGCTCACCGTAGTGCGCAGCACGTAGTAGGCCGCGCCGGTTTTTTCATCGAGCATCTGGTCGGCGGAAAGCAGGCTGACCTCCCCCGGCACACGCGGTGTGCGGCTTTGGTTGAAGGCGGTGAACAGAATGTCGACCGGCAGGTGCGTGCCGACCTTGTCGACCAAATGCACCGGCAAACGCCCTTCCACTTCCAGGCGCGTGTCTTGGGGCACGATCTCCAGCAGGGTTTCACCCGCGCGGACCACGGCGCCCTCGGTATGCACGCTGAGATTGACCGCGATGCCATCCGCCGGGGCGTTGATTTCGCTGTGTTGCAGGTCGAACCCGGCCGAGGTGAGTTGTTGTTCCAAAGTCAGGCTGCGCAGTTGTGCGTCGGCCAACTGACTGCGTACTTCCTTCTGGTATTCCTCACTGTGCTGTTGCAGTTTCAGCCGTGACTCGAGGATGCCCTGCTCTACCCGGCCACTTTCGCCGGTGTTTTGCGCCAGATCCTGTTGCACTTGGGACAACTGCCGTTGGTAGTCCATCAGCCGGTTGCGCGGGATGTAGCCGTTGTCGGCCAAGGGTTGCAGATTGCTCAGTTGATCACGCAGGGACTGCGCCTGGGCGGTCAAATCGCTGCGGGCGCGGCGCATGCCGCCCAACTGCGCGGTGGCGCCGTCGATATTGGCGCGGATACCGGCCTGTTCACGGGCAAAGGCTTCGCGACGGCTGCTGAACAGTTGGCGCTGACCTTCCAGCACCAACGCCAGGGCCGGGTCGGGATTGGCGCTGAGTTCGGTGGGAAAGGTGATGCTGGACTGATTGTCACGTTCACTTTGCCAGCGCGCCACACTGGCCCAGGCCATGCGGTACTGGGCTTGCAGGGACTGCACGTCGGCCTGGTGCTGAGTCTGGTCGAGACGAAACAGCGGCTGGCCTTGCTTCACCCACTCGCCCTCCTTCACCAGAATCCGGCTGACCACGCCGGGGCTGAGGGTTTGCACCGCCTTACGCTTGCCCGACACCACCACCGTGCCTTGCACCGGAATACCCTGGTCCAATGGCGCGAGGCTGGCCCACAGGAAAAAGCCGCCAGCCCCGACCACCGTCAGCAACCAGCCCATGCGTGCGAAGAAATTAGCGTCGTGTTCTTTAAAGCGTGGTTCAACAGTGATGTTGCTCATGCGCCTGGATTCCTTCCGGCCTGGTACTGACGACTGAAACTCACGCCCGGTCTCTCCTTGGGCGGCTCTTGCTGTCCGGACAACGCCCGCAGCACTTCCTGGCTCGGCCCGAACGCCTGCAAATGCCCTTCGCTGAGCACCAGCAACTTGTCGGCCTGGGCCAGCGCCGACGAACGATGGGTGACCAGCACCACACTGCTGCCCTGGGCTTTCATCTGCACGATGGCACTGGCCAGCGCAGCTTCGCCGACGGTGTCGAGATTGGAATTGGGCTCATCCAGCACGATCAGGCGCGGCCCGCCGTACAGGGCGCGGGCCAACGCCACCCGTTGTTTCTGGCCGCCGGACAGGCCGCCGCCGTTGTCACCCAGCACCGTGTCGTAGCCCTGGGGCAAGCGCAGGATCAGTTCATGCACGCCAGCCTGCTGCGCCGCCTGCACCACCTGCTCGGGGTCGGCTTCGCGAAAGCGCGCAATATTGTCGGCAATGCTGCCGCTGAACAGCTCGATGTCCTGGGGCAGATAGCCAATGTGCGGGCCGAGGTCGTCGCGTTCCCAGCGATGAATGTCCGCGCCATCCAGGCGCACCGTTCCGGCCAGCGTCGGCCAGACGCCCACCAGCACACGGGCCAGGGTGGATTTACCGGAGCCCGAGGCGCCGAGCACACCGAGCACTTCACCCGCGCCCAGGTTGAAACTAACTTGATGCAAGGTCGCCATCCGCCGCCCAGGCGGGCCTGCACTGACCTGTTCAAAGCTGACCTGGCCTTTGGGCGGCGGCAGCTTCATCTGCTCGACTTCCGGCGGAAATTCGCGCAACAGATCATCCAGCCGCTGGTAGGCCAGCTTGGCCGAACTCCATTGCTTCCACACCGCAATCAACTGGTCGATGGGGCTGAGCACCCGGCCCATCAGAATGGAACCGGCGATCATCATCCCGGCGGTCATGTCCCCCTTGATCACTAACAAGGCCCCCAGGCCCAGCACCAAGGATTGCAGGCACAACCGCAGGGATTTGCTCAGGGAAGTCACCACGGAGCCGGTATCACTGGCCTGGTTTTGCAAGCCTAGAAACTGCGAGTGCACCGCAAACCAGCGCTGGCGCAGCGCACCAAGCATGCCCATGGCCTGGATCGTCTCGGCATTGTGCAAGTGGCTGGTCGCCAGTTGCGTGGACTGCTGGGAATAACCACTGGCCTCGCCCAACGGCTTTTTGGTCAGGTATTCATTCAGGCATGCGAGGGCGATCAACAGCACCGCGCCCGCGGTGGCCAGCACACCGAGCCACACGTTGAACAGGAAGATCACAAATAGATAAATGGGAAACCACGGCGCGTCGAAAAACGCGAACAACGCTGGCCCCGTGATGAATTGGCGGATATGAGTCAAGTCGCCCAACGCCTGCCCAGCATGCCCCTGCCCGCGTTGCAGGTTGCGCTCGAACGCGGCCTTGTACACGCGCAAGTTGAAACGCCGCTCCAACTGGCTGCCGATGCGGATCACGATAAAACTGCGAATGACCTCAAGCGTGCCAATAAACGCAAAGAAGCCCACCACCATCAACGTCAACATCACCAGGGTGGTTTCATTCTGGGAGGACAGCACGCGGTCATACACTTGCAGCATGTAAATCGACGGCACCAGCATCAGCAGGTTAATCAATGCTGTGAAACAGCCAACACTGATCAACATGCTTTTGTATTCACCCAGCGCCATGAATAAGGGCGCGACGGCATGGGACTTCGCCATGGTTTCTGATCTTCCCTGAAACAAATTTCGCGCAATAGTTTCCCCAACCCCAAACAACGGAGCGGTCAACTAATAAATTCAGTTATATAGTTATAACGACAACTAAGGTGTGCGTTGCAATACAACTTCCAGGCCCGTAGGCGTGCGGCCTTTATACTCGTCCGCCTGCTCTCGATTGAGATGGGTTATCCCGCTGCCTTCGGCGTTCATCAGCCAGATACCATCCGGTGTGGGTGTCCAGGTCAGGGGTTTCTCACCGAGCCATTGCGCGACACAAGCGAGGTCGCCGTCCAAGGCATTCGCCTGCTCCAGCAGGTCAAGTGCGCACACCTTATCCTTTTGGTGCAACTGCCAATGCCCGGCCAACTGGGCGGTGGTGGGTAATACAAGACTGCTCGCCATGACGTGGGCTCCTGCCGACACGAACATCACCTGCAACACGCGGGTGATCACTGTGAAAAAACGCTGCATCTTCACGCTCCATCGGTAAAGCGCGGCGCCGAAACGCCGCGCCCTTGCATTACGCCACGATGTCGCTGACGGCTGCCTGGCCGACGGTGGTGACGAGGAAGTCCGCCACGCCGTGCCCGGAGAAGTCTACTGCCAAGGTGCCCAGGTTGGTGCCTGCGGCATAGCTGAGTACAGCATCGCCGGCATGCCCGGTGAAGGCATTGACGAAGGTCAGGCCTGCACCCTTGGTAATGCCCGACAGGTCGATCTTGTCCGAACCGGAGGTGAAGTCAAAGATCTTGTCCGCAGCGCCTGGCTTGGAATCGGAACTGGCACCAAACACAAAGGTGTCGTTGCCCGCGCCGCCCCACAGTTGGTCCGCACCGCCGCCACCGTAGATGAGGTCGTTGCCGGCCCCACCCTTGATCACGTTGGCCGCGTTGTTGCCAATGATCAAGTCATTGCCGGCGCCGCCGAAAGCGTTCTCGACGGTCACGCCTTTGGCGATGGACACGTTGCCCACCAGGCCGCCAACGTCGGAGAACGACGTTTCATTGAGGTTGATCTTCTGGTTCTGGGTAAAACCGGAGAAGTCCAAGGTGTCATTGCCACCACCGTCCCACACCGAGAACACCAGCTTGTCGGCGTTCGAGGTGGCGCTGAGGAAATCACGCCCGGTGTTGGAGTTGAAGCCGTAGGTGGTGTCGCCGGCGCGGGTGTTGTAGTTGGCGCCGTAGAGCTTCTGGATCGCTGCGATGTCGTCGATCAGCGGGCCGGACGCGTAAGCTTCGACGCCGCCCTTGCTGAAGTTCTGGTTAGTGTTGCTCTCGCTCCAGTAACTCATGACGCTGTAGCCACGCGTGTCCTGTCCATAGTCCGCGTCTTTGTAGGAAGGGTTGCCGGTCCCGGCGTTGTAGTCGCCAGGGTGGTCCAGGCCCAGGGTATGCCCGATTTCGTGGGTCAGGGTCTGCCGGCCGTAGTTGTTCAGGTCCGGCGTCTTGTTTGGCGTGTAGCTGCTGTTGGTCAGGTACCATGAGGTGCCGTCCAGGCCACTTTGGTGATACTTGTCGTTGGTGCCCGGCAGGTAAGCAAACGCGGCCGCGCCGTCCTGGCCTCCGCTGTAGTTGCCGAAGGTCATGTGGAAGTCACCGCCCGAGGCTTTCTCGGTGAAGGTCACATTGGCCACATCCGCCCAGGATTGCATGGCCAATACGGCCTGTGCTTTCTGCTGGGTGTTGAACTGGCTGAACCCGGTGATGCCATGTTTGTTCATGGTTGCCGAGGACGCCGAGGTGAGAAAGGTGTAAGTCAGATCGATCTTGCCGTTGCCATCCACGTCGCGATAGGCCGCATTTTCACGCAACAGGTGGTCAGCCGCCTGGTCCACGGAAAACGAGGGTTTACCGTTGACCGTGAGGTTGCCGCCACGGTCGTACAGATGGCTGAAGCTATCGATTTGCGAGTAAGCGGTGCTGGCTTGCGCCGCCGACACGATAGCTTTGTCTTTTACTTTTGACATAAACGTACTTCCTTGTTTGCAAGTGCATCAGTCTTTGTTCGATAGGAACCTCGCGGGCGAGATCGTCCTATCACTCGCCTCTTTTGAAGGCGTAAGAAAACTGACACAACTTGAAATCTTTCGTCTACATCTTTTCCCGCACTAAAACCGGGCAAGCAAACAACTGAAACAAGTTCAGCGCCGTGTTTGTTGGCCGGTATTGGCTTTCGCCCTGAAAAAAGCAGCGCGATTATTTAAATATTAAATAGCACTAACGCCGCTCAAATTGAGCGGCGCCGTTAGTTAATGGATCCAATATATTGGCAGGGTGTCATTGGCAACATTAAACAGCCACTACTTGTATTAATAACTTGGCGTGCCCCCTATTACCGGGACACACTCCAGCCCGTCTTGTGCAATACCGCCAATAGCGTTTCACCTTCCAGTCCGGGCACCAGGACACCTTGATCGGTGAGCATGCTCTCCCCAGCCAGGATCGCGTTGATGATCGCCTCTTCCACCGCCTCAGCCGCCGCGCTGAACAGCGGCGAAATATGGTCGTTGTTGACCATCTGCAAGGGGCTGCTGAACGGCAGGCCCTTGCGCCCATAATCCGCTGGCGGCAGATCCTGGTTACCGGTGGCAAAGGCCAGGAACAGGTCACCGCTGGAATCTTCGGTGCCGCCGCCAGTGCGGGCGATACCGATGGACGCGCGCTGCGCCAGGCGCTGGCATTGGTGCGGCAACAGCGGCGCGTCGGTGGCCAGGATTACCACGATCGAGCCCATGCCCGGCGTGCCTTGCTCGGCAAAGGGCGAAGAAATTTCCATCAACTGGCGCCCCACCGGGTAGCCATCCACCCGCAGTTCCTGGCGCTTGCCATGGTTGGCCTGCACCAGCACGCCGACAGTCCAGCCACCCTGTTCCGCCGGCAGGCGCCGCGAGGCCGTGCCGATGCCGCCTTTGAATTCATGGCAGATCATGCCGGTGCCGCCGCCGACTGCGCCTTCCTGCACCGGGCCGGTTTCGGCGTTGTCCACGGCTTCGCGCACATGCTCGGGGCCGACATGCTGGCCCCAGATGTCATTGAGCAGGCCGTCATAGGTTTCCATCACCACCGGCATGCACCAGTACACCGCCGGGTCCGCCAGGCGCTCGCGCTCCAGGGCGATCAGGCTGTCGCGCACAATGCCGATGCTGTGGGTGTTGGTGATGGCCAGCGGCGTGGTCAACAGCCCCGCTTCGCTGATCCACTCAAGGCCGGTGGCGTCGCCATTGCCATTGAGCACGTGATAGCCGGCAAAGCACGGTTGCTGGCGTGCCTCGCCAGCACGCGGTTGGATCACGCTGACGCCAGTACGCACGTGCTTGCCGTCGATAAGTGTCTTGATCGTGCTGTGCCCGACCCGGACACCTGGCACATCGGTGATGGCGTTCCACTCACCGGGCGTGCCCAGCCCCAACGTGATGCCCAATTGACGTGCGCGCATAACCACTCCTTACAATTTCTGGAAGACCGGACTCGACCGGCCACTGATGCAATACAGAATCACCGACAGGGCCAGCAAGCCGATGATGATCATGATGTCGCGGATCGAGGCCGCCGCCACCAGCGTGACCAACAGATAACCCGCGCCCAGTACCGCAACCAACGCCGGCAGCGGCCACAGCGGCATGCGATAGGGATGCTCGCGATCACGCAGCAGCACCCGGCTCATCAACGCACTCAACGCCACCACCAGGTACACCAGCATGATCAGCAACACGCTGAACGAAGTCAGGTCGGCCAGGTTGGAGCTGAAACTCAACAATGCTGAAGGAATCGCCAGGAACAGCGTAGCCAACCAGGGCGAATCCCAGCGTGGGTGAATACGTGTAAAGAGTTTGTTGATGCTTGGCGTCCACAGCGCGTCGCGTCCGCTGCTGAACACCACGCGGCCAATCTGGATCACGATCGCGACAATCGCATTGAACACCGACAGGAAGATCCCGGCACTGACCAGCCGCGAGAGGGTTTCATTGCCATGGCTGGTCAACAGGTAACCGATGGGGTCCGGGCTGCTGATCATCTCACTGAGCGATGGCGCACCGATCAACAGCGCGGTGATCGGCACCAGTTCGATGATCACCACCAAGCCTAAGGACCACAGCACTGCCTTGTGCACGCCTTTGCCGCCGCATTTCATGTCTTCAGCCAGCAACACTGCTGGGCCATAGCCGTTGTAGGAAAACAGGCCGATGCCCACCGCGCCGATCACCAGGGCCCAGGGCGCCAGGTGCAGCACGCCGTTTTCGACGATTTGCGGCTGGAACAGCACGCTGGCCGGCTGTACCGGGTTGCCGAAACCAATGACGACGATCACCAGCAACGCCGCGACTTCCAGTAACAGGCAGGTGCCGGTGATCCAGGCATTCAGCTTGATATTGAGAATGCCCAAGGCGTAACTGCACACCACAATCACCAACGCGACGGTCTGGGAATCGAACTTCGTGCCAAGGGCGTTATTCAGATAGGTTGCCGCGCCCGTGGCGAGAACTGGCGGGATAAACAGCAACATCACCAGCACGGTCAGGAACGTCGCATAGCCCGCCATGCCACCAAATACGCGCTTGGCGTACACATACTCGCCCCCAGCGCTGTTGTGGGCGCGGCCCAGTTCGGCGTAGCAAAAGGCAAACATCAACGCGAGCAAACCCGCCATCACAAACGCCAGGAACACGCCGCTACCGGCCTGTTGGATGGCAAAGGGCGCGATCACAAATACGGAACTGGCCGGCGTCACCGCCGACACGGTAATGGCGACCACATCGAAGACACTCAAGGTGGGTTTCAGCACGCCGTCGGGCGTGGGGGAAGTGCTCATATCGTTATCCTCTGTCGTTGTTCTTGGTGTGAGGCAGAAACGAAACGTCTGATCATTGCGGGATATGTTTCCCGCTGAATGATGAGGACAATAAACACGACGTTCATGTCAGCCAATTCCCCTATTGGCGTACTCCCCTTGACGCCACCCGGCAAAAGCCGAACCCTTGGCCGATCTTTTGCGGTGGGAGCCTGTCATATGAGCCTGTTTCGAGAAGTCGGCATGCACGCCGGCTTGGGCCGCACCGTCGCGCACATCGGCACCGAGCGCTTCTGGAAACAGCTTGTGTTGTTGCTGCATCAGTGCCTGCCCTTTGATAACGCCCTGGCGATCTACTACCCGGTGGATGGCCCGCCCCAGGCCCTCGAAGAATACGACGCCCAACCCAGCAGCAAACCAGCGTCGATGCTGGTGTACCTCAATGGCTTGTATTTGCTCGACCCGTTTTTCCAGGCCTGTCGCGAGGGCTATGCCAGCGGCGTGTACCGCCTGGAGGAAGTGGCGCCGGATCATTTTCGCCAGAGTGAATACTTCCTCAATTACTTCCATGACAACGTGCTGGAAGACGAGGTGCAGTTCATCTTGCAATTGCCGGGCGCGGGGACGTTATCGCTGTCGCTGGGCATGCAACGACGCTTCAGTTTTGAAGAAACCGGGCTGATGACCACTGTGGCCGCCTGGGTGTTACCGCTGATGCAACAGCACTGGCAGCAAAGCACCCAGCGTGCGCCGGCGATGGACAGTCAGATCAGGGATGCGTTGAGTCAGTTCGGTTGCGGCGTGCTCTCGGACCGCGAGCTGGAGATCGCCCGCCTGGTGTTGCGCGGGTTTTCATCCAAGGCCATGGCCGAGCGGCTGAACATCTCGCCGGATACAGTGAAGGTGCATCGTCGGCATTTGTACGCGAAGCTGGATATCTCGTCACAGCCGGAGCTGTTTTCGTTGTTTATCCAGTCGTTGGGTCATGATCTGGAAAACCCTTGAGCCGTGTTTGGGCTGCTGTTGCGAGCGGGCTTGTTGTGGTGAGCGGGCTTGTCCCGCGCTGGGGGGGCGAAGCCGCCCCAAACGGTACACCTCAGTCTTACTGAAACACAGCGGTGCCTGAACTTAGGGCCGCTTCGCGCCCCAGCGCGGGACAAGCCCGCTCACCACACAAGCCCGCTCACCACAATTTATAACAGGTGTTCAGCGCCCGGTGCGGATGGTATTCCACACGCGCGTACGCACCCGGTCGATATTCAACGGCATCGCTTCCAACGCGAACAATTTGCCCATCATTTCCGGGCTCGGATACACCTTGGTGTCAGACTTGATGGCTGGGTCTACCAGGCTGTCGGCGGCTTGGTTACCGTTGGCGTAATGCACATAGTTCGTGATGCTGGCCATCACTTCCGGGCGCAGCAGGTAATTCATGAAGGCATACCCGGCTTTTTCATTCGGTGCGTCGGCAGGCATGGCGACCATGTCGAACCAGATCGCGGCGCCTTCCTTGGGAATGTTGTAACCGATGTTCACGCCGTTTTTGGCTTCCTTGGCACGGCTTTCGGCCTGCAGGATGTCGCCGGAGAAGCCCACCGCCACGCAGATATCGCCGTTGGCCAGGTCTGCGGTGTATTTCGAGGAGTGAAAGTACGCGACATAAGGACGCACTTTCATCAGCAAGTCTTCAGCCTTCTTGTAGTCCTCAGGTTTCTTGCTGTGGTGCGGCAAGCCCAGGTAGTTCAGCGCAGCCGGCAGCAGTTCCGGGCCGTTGTCCAGAATGGCCACGCCGCATTTCTGCAGCTTGGCCATGTTCTCCGGCTTGAAGATCAGGTCCCAGGAGTCGACCGGTGCGTTGTCGCCCAGTACCGCCTTGACCTTATCGATGTTGTAGCCGATGCCGGTGCTGCCCCACAGGTACGGGAAACCGTGGGCATTGCCCGGATCGTTGTTTTCCAGGGCCTTGAGCAGCACCGGGTTGAGGTTCTTCCAGTTGGGCAACTGACTCTTGTCGAGCTTCTTCAGCGCGCCGCCCTGGATTTGCCGGGCCATGAAGTGGTTGGACGGAAACACCACGTCGTAGCCGGATTTACCGGTCATCAACTTGCCGTCGAGGGTTTCATTGCTGTCATACACGTCGTAGGTGAAACCAATGCCGGTTTCTTTCTGGAAGTTCTTGGTGGTGTCCGGCGCAATGTAGTCCGACCAGTTGTAGATTTTCACCGTCTCGGCGGCCTGGCTGATAGAGGCGACCAACATCAAGGGCAACAGGGCAATGGCTTTCATGGTTCGATTTCCTGGCGGTTTTAGGGCTGTTTTTATGGCAGGCGATCAAGGATCAAAGCGTTACAGGATCAATACGTAGGTCTTGCGCACGGTTTCCTGGATGTCCCAGATGCCGGTGCTGTTGGCCGGCAACATCAGTGCATCACCGGCTTGTATGTGGACGATTTCACCGTTGTCTGGGGTGAAGGTGCAGCGGCCCTGTATGAAGTGGCAAAACTCCTGGGATTTGATCTGCCGACGCCAGACGCCTGGGGTGCACTCCCAGATGCCGGTTTCGACGCCATCGTTGCGTTCGACGCTCAGGGTCGAGGCCACGGCGATGGGTTCACCCAGCGGCACGGTGACGGGCGACGAGTCCGGCAGGTGGGCGTTCAGCGTGTCTTTGAATTGCGTGATGCTCATGGGATTTTCCCGTGTGAGTGAAACGACTTAGTGCATGAAACCTTCCATGAACCCGGCCACGCCGGTCGCCAACTTGCGGCGCCAAGGGGCGGTGTTGGGATTGGCCAACACCTGGTCTTCATGGACGAAACTGCGAATGATCGCGTTGTAGCCCAGCCAGCGGCAGGGTTCGGGCTCCCAGGGCTTGAGCGCGTCCAGGCCGCGTTCGCGGATCACCCAGGGTTGATGGGTCAACGGCGTGTCGCGGCCCAGGATCAGGTCGGCCAGGGTGCGGCCGCCGAGGTTGGTGGCGCCAACGCCCTCCCCGCCATAACCACCGGACAGTGCGATGCCGGTCTTGTGGTCACACAGCATGTGCGGTCGGAAACTGCGCGACATGCCCAGGTTGCCGCCCCATGAATGGGTAATCTTCACGTGCTTGAGCTGTGGGAAAAGCTCACCGAACAGGTAGCGACGCAGCTCCACTTCGCTGTCGGTCAGATCGAAGTTGTGGCGCAGTTTCCCGGCGAACTGGTAACCGCCACGGGCACCGAACACCAGTCGGTTGTCCGCAGAACGCTGGCCGTACGTGACCTGCCGACTGCTTTCGCCGAAGGCTTGGCCGTGGCTCAGGCCGATTTCATCCCAGGCACTGGCCGGCAACGGCTCGGTGGCGACGATCAGGCTTTGCACCGGCAGTTGATAACGGCCCAAAGGCGGCAAGGTGTTTGCATAGCCCTCCACTGCCGGCACCACCCAGGCTGCACGGACACCGGCCTTCGCCGTGCGCAGGCCGCCGGATTGCCACTGAGTCACTGGGCTGTTTTCGTAGATCGCCACGCCCATGCTTTCCACCACCCGCGCCAGGCCACGCACCAGCTTGGCAGGGTTGATGGTCGCCACGTGGGGCGCGTAGATACCGCCATAAGGCTTGGCGATGCGAATCTGTTCGGCCAGTTGCTGTGGGCTGAGCCAGCGATAGTCGGCTTCGGTCAGGCCCTGGGCGTAGAGTTTGTCCAAGTAGCGACGCAGGCTGCCCTCCTGCTCGGGGTAACGCGCGGCGCAGTACAGCGCGCCGCCCTTGCGGTAGTCGCAGTCGATGCCCTCACGCGCGAGTACCTGGGCCACCTCATCCGGGATGGCGTGCAGCAGGTCAAACGAGGCGCGCCGTTGTTCGGGGTTAAGGCCGGCCAACAGGCGGTCCTCGCCCAGCAGGTTGCCCATCAGCCAGCCACCATTGCGGCCGGAAGCGCCGAAGCCGGCGGTTTGCGCTTCGATGATCGCGATGTTCAGTTCGGGCGCCTGGCGTTTCAGGTAATACGCGGTCCACAGCCCGGTATAACCGGCGCCGATGATGGCCACGTTGACGTCCAGGTCCTGTTCCAGCGACGGCCGCGCATGCAGCGGGTCATCCAACTGGTCCATCCATAAGCTGATGTTGCGCCATGCCGGCATGCCGGGCTCCCCTACCTCGTTTCGATAGGGTGGATCCTAGAGCGCAGCGTTATGGGCTGTCTTGCGCGCGTGCACGCAGGGAAATTTGTTTGACGTAGGCCTTGGGTGACTGCCCTGTGTGCTGGCGAAACGCACTGTAGAACGCCGAGAGCGAGTTGAAACCGGCGGCAAATGCCAGGTCGTCGACCCTTATCGGTGGCAAGGCGTTGTCCAGTGCGGCCAGCAAGTGGTGGAGCCTGGCCTGGTTGACGTAGCGATAGAAGCTTTGCCCCAGCACCTGGTTCAGCAAATAGGAAATCTGATTGCGACTGTAGCCACACTCCTTGGCCACCCGCTGCAAGTCCAGCTCCGGGTCCAGGTACGGTTGCTTGCGTTCGAAATACTGCTGCAGGTCATTGGCCATATGCCCCAATTGCTGGGGTGACAAGCCTAAACGGCTGACCGAAGGCCGCGCAGCCTGGACGGGTTGCTCATGCACCAGGGAGGCGTATTCATTGACCCGCCAGATCAGCCCGTCGCGCACCGTGATGGCTTCGCTGGTGCGAAATGACACCAAGCCATGGCCACCACGCAAGGTGATGCGGTACTGGATGAAGGCCGTATCGCCATCAGCGCGGATGCGGTCGGTATGCTCAATGGCTTCATCGGCCTCGCGCGGCATGCTGGCTCGCAGGTAATCACGCAACTGCGCGTGACCAACGACTCTGTTCTGGAAAAAGTCGTGGTACTGGATGTCCGGATGGTAGTAGGACATTACGCCCTCCAGATCCCGATGGCGCCAACACAGGTGGTGGCGCAGCACCAGATCGCGGGTGGCGTGGGATTGCTGGAGCTCATCGTCTGGAGCGATGTCGGGCATGGAGGGGCTCTGCGGCGGGTAGACCTTGGAGATTGCCGAATTTTGCCGGGAGCTTCAATGGCCAATTGGCACTTCTGACTAGTGGCCTATTGCCCAGCCTCCAGTGGGACATGACCTACATCAAACTTATGAAGGACAACCGCCGAACGGGGCTCAAAAAGTCACCTTGCCGTTGCGAACGGATGCTATTTTTAAGTTCTGCGACGCCATGACCAGTGAAGGTCTTGGCCCCTGCCGCGAGCTAAAGGAAGCGCTCAATGAACAAGGTGGGCAACATGAACAAAGTGACGTTCCCCAACGCCTGCCAGCTGATGCGCTGGCATTTTCACCCAATGGGCTTCGAGGGCAGCATGGATGCGCCTGGCAGTATGATCGCGCGATTGTTCGACCGCGCCAGTGGCGAGACGCTGATCGCCATCGCCGGCATTCCCTGCGCTACCGTGATGAATGCCGCCGATGTGGAGCGCATCATCGAGGCCGTGGAGGATGAGCTGGAGTCGTTTGTGCCGCCGGTGTCACTAAGGGCATGACCCAAACCCATCAAGCAATGAGTTTCCAATGTGGGCGCGGGCTTGCCCGCTCCCACATTAGGTCCGGCGCGCCTTCAGATGCGCTGATCATCAAAGAAGGCTTTCTTGCCATCCACCCGCTCCGACGCCTTGGGCACATTCAGGGCCTGACCTTCGGGTTTTTCCACGTACCAATAGCAATGGCTCACGGCGCGGGTAATCCCCACATAAGCCAGGCGCAACACTTCGTCCTTTTGCGCATTGTCATAGGGCTCGCTGTCGCCAGCCTTGCCCAGGCCCGCCATCCGGTACACCTGGTTTTTATACGGCGAGCTAGTGACATGCTGACAATCCCCAAGCAGAAACACCGCGTCAGCCTGCAGGCCCTTGGCGCTGTGATAGGTCAATTGTTTCAGCCTGCGCGCCTGAGGCGGCAAGCTAGAATCCACATTAACTACAGATTGAATATGCTCTTGAATCAATAACTTATCGCTACCTTTTCGATAAAGCATCAAGATCGAATCACCTTTCTGATAATGCTCCGACAACCGTCGCCCCAATGCCGCATCGTCCCGCTCCAGCACCGCGACTGGTACCAACGCCTTGGGCGCGCCACTCGCCTTGGCTTTCTTGCCAGCAATCGCCGGCGCCGCGCGCACGATATGCTCGGCCGCATCAATGATGTGCTGATGACTGCGGTAGTTCTCGCCCAGCATCACGCGGGTGGTCGATGGCGATGGGAACTCCCTGTCGAATTCCATGAAGTACTTGGGTGAACTGCCGCGCCAGCCATAGATCGACTGCCAGTCATCTCCCACACACAACAACGATGAACGTTGGGCGCCGCGCCCCACATGCATGGCCGGACCACGGCTGCGGATCTCGCGCAGGCTGGCACGGATCCATGAGACGATCTGCGGCGAAACGTCCTGGAACTCGTCAATCATCAGGTGCGACAAGGGGCGCAGCAGCGGATCGCTGAGCAGCTTGAGGTTTTCTGGGGTGTTCTCTCCGAACAGCGAGAACATCCGGTTATAGGTCATGATCGGGGGGGATTGGTCCAGCAAGTGATCTTCCAGGGCTTTCCAGAAGATGCTCAGGGCTTCGAAGAAGAAGCGGTCCGGATCATCCTTGGCAAAGCTCATCTGCCCGACCGCGGTGGGTACGTCCAGACCAAGGTTCTCGATAAATCCGGCGGCCATCACGAAACTGTCCAGCAGCGGCGCTGATGCCAACTCGCCTTTGACCTTGTAATCAAAGCCGGGGCCGGCCATAGCATCACCGGCCAAACTGCTCAGCAGGCGCTTCGATGACTCGTAACTATCTAGCCATACCAATGGCTTACGACAGAAAGCTTGAAACAAGGTGCGCTTTACCGCCCATTCTGCGCGCACCGACAGCTTTGAGTGAGGTCGGCTGGTCTGCGCGTTTTCCCGCGAGTCGAAGCCCAGCACCACCCAGGCATCCAGCTCAGGAATGTAGCCATGACAATGAAATTGCGCGCCGTTGATTTCAACGGTCTGGCGGTTAGGTTCGATCCCCTTGATCGGCCAGGCGCCTGCACGAAACCATAGGTCCTCGATCACATCGCAGAGTTCTTCATCGCGTTTGGCCGCGAGTTCGGTCACGGCCACCCGCTTTTGCACATCGGGATGATCACGCTCCAGCTCCTTGAGCTGCAGCCCGTGCCGCGCCAGCGGCGCAATCAGCTCACGGAATCGCGGGTGCTGCCCCTGTAGCCGGTGAAAGCAGGCATTCATCTGCTGGCGCTGGGCTTCGTTGATACGCAGGTCAAAAGGATTGCTGTCGGCGTCTTCAACACCGGCATTCAGGTTTTCGAAGGCTTGCAAGCGCTCGAAGCCCGGCAGGCTGCGCACCATGGGCAGGATGCGCGAGTGAAAGGTACGCACCACGGCTTGCGCTTCTTTCATACCAAGGGGTTGGCCCCAGAGGTTGAGAATTTCCATGAGCTTGTTGATGAAGTCCTTGCGCGATTCACGGGTGAAGGTCACCACCGTCATCGAGCTCAGCTCAAAGCCCAGGTAATGGGTGAGCAGCAAAATGCGCAGTACCAGCGACGTGGATTTGCCGGCCCCGGCCCCCGCGATCACTGAGGTCGAGGGCGTCTCGCTGAAAATCATCTTCCATTGCGCCGCGCTCGGCTGGGCATGAGCCGGCAGCAATCGCGCGACATCGACCTTAATGCGTTTCTTCAGCTCGGAGGTGAGCGGCAGGCGCCAATCATCGAACAGGTTGTCATCCACGCCCGGCGCACGGTGCTCATCCGGACGGAAATCGCGAATCAACAGCACCTGGCGACCTTCTTCGATGCCCTCGGCTTTGCCTTCGCGATAGCCGTACTCCACGCCCGCCTCATGCCCACTGCGAAAACCGTCGGCCTGTCCGTGCAACCACGAAAACCGATGCTGGGCGCGCAAACGGGTCAAGCCATGGCCAAACAGGCGCGCAGCCAAGCGTTTGAATAACGGCATTTCAGCCAAAGGGCGCAGTTCGGGAGGAAGATCAGGCTTTTGTTGCGGCACGCGGACTCCTGCGATGAATTGGGTTCAAACAAGTGCGCCATGGTCGCCGGAATCGTCGCTCAGTTCCAGCCAATTGCTTTGCGGTCATGCAGTTAGACGGTGAACTGAAAGTCAAAACGCCACCAATCAATCTAATCGACTGATAGGAATCAGGCAGTTTTTACGCTTTTTATCGATCATGAGCTGCAGGATCATAGGGCAATCCACAGGAGACGATCATGCTTGAACTTCGACCTTTCAACTCCCTGGGCGGCGCCCACCACGGCTGGCTTGACGCTCATCACCACTTTTCGTTTGCCGAGTACCACGACCCCAAGCGCATGCACTGGGGCAACCTGCGCGTATGGAATGACGACATCATCGCGCCGGGTACTGGTTTCCCGCAGCACCCGCATCGCGATATGGAGATCATCACTTATGTGCGTGAAGGCGCGATCAGCCATGCCGACAACCTTGGCAACAAGGGCCGCACCGAGGCGGGTGATGTGCAAGTGATGAGCGCAGGCACCGGGATCGCCCACAGCGAGTACAACCTGGAAGACATGCCGACTAAGATTTTCCAGATCTGGATCATTCCGAACGAGGCTGGTTTACCGCCTTCCTGGGGCGCCAAGCCGTTCCCCAAGGGTCATCGCGAAGGTTTTGTAACGCTGGCGAGTGGCAAGGCTGGGGACACCGAGAGCCTGCGCATTCGTGCTGATGCACGGCTGGTCGCGGCGAACCTGAAGGCTGGGGAAAGTGCCGAGTACCGGCTGGACAGCGGGCGTCGGGCTTATCTGGTGCCGGCGACTGGCGCCATTGAAGTCAACGGCTTGCGTGCACAAGCTCGAGATGGTGTAGCGATTGAAGATGAGCAGGTGTTGCGGGTGACGGCGGTTGAAGACAGCGAGATTGTCTTGGTTGACCTCGCTTGACTTTGCAGGAGCCCGGCTTGCCGGCGATAGCGCTCAAACGAAGGCCATCGCCGGCAAGCCGGGCTCCTACTATCGGTTATTGGCTGATAGCACCGTCTACCAGCACCTGCGCCTCTTCCACCAATTGCTTGAGGTGATCCTCACCGATAAAGCTCTCGGCGTAGATCTTGTAGATATCCTCGGTGCCCGATGGCCGTGCGGCGAACCAACCGTTTTCGGTCATCACCTTCAACCCACCGATCGCCTGGTTGTTGCCCGGCGCGTGACTGAGAATCTGCTGGATGCTTTCCCCGGCCAATTCGGTAGAGGTCACCTGGTCCGGCGACAACTTGCCAAGCAAGGCTTTCTGCGCCGGAGTGGCCTTGGCGTCCACACGAATCGCGAACGGCTCGCCCAGGGCATCCGTCAGGCCGCGGTAGATCTGGCTTGGGTCCTGGCCTGTGCGCGAAGTCATTTCTGCAGCCAGCAACGCCGGGATCAGGCCATCCTTGTCAGTACTCCATACAGTGCCGTCCTTGCGCAGGAACGAAGCACCGGCGCTTTCTTCGCCACCAAAGCCCAACGAACCTTCGAACAAGCCATCAGCAAACCACTTGAAGCCTACGGGCACTTCATACAGACGACGGCCCATGCGTGCGGCGACGCGATCGATCAAGCCGCTGCTGACCACGGTCTTGCCCACGGCGGCGTCTGCGCGCCAGTCAGGACGGTTCTGGAACAGGTAGTCGATGGACACCGCCAGGTAGTTGTTGGGCGCAAGCAAGCCACCGGACGGGGTGACGATGCCGTGGCGGTCGTGATCCGGGTCACAGGCGAAGGCCACGTCGAAACGTTCCTTAAGACCGATCAAGCCTTGCATGGCGTAGCTGGAGGAAGGGTCCATGCGGATCTGGCCATCCCAGTCGACGCTCATGAAACGGAAGGTGGAGTCGACTTCAGTATTCACCACGTCCAGGTTCAGGCGGTAATGCTCGGCAATCGCCGACCAGTAGCGTACTCCTGCTCCGCCCAGCGGATCCACGCCCAGGCGCAGGTCGGCGCTGCGGATAGCGTCCATGTCGATCACATTGACCAGGTCAGCCACATAGCTGTTGAGGTAGTCATGGCGGTGGGTGGTGTCGGCCTTGAGCGCCTGGGCGTGGGTGATGCGTTTGACTCCGGCCAGTTTGTTGGCCAGCAGTTCGTTGGCCTTGGCTTCGATCCACTTGGTGACGTGAGTATCAGCCGGTCCGCCATTAGGAGGGTTGTATTTATAGCCGCCACTCTGCGGCGGGTTGTGCGACGGGGTGATAACAATGCCGTCGGCCAGGCCGGTGGTGCGGCCACGGTTGTAGCAGATGATGGCGTGGGAAACAGCAGGCGTTGGCGTGTATTCGTCGCCTTCGGCCAACATCACATGCACGCCATTGGCCGCCAGGACTTCCAAGGCGCTGGCACCGGCAGGTGTCGACAGCGCGTGGGTGTCCAGACCGACGAACAACGGACCGTTGATGCCCTGCGCTTCGCGGTACAGGCAGATGGCCTGGCTGATGGCGAGCACGTGCCATTCGTTGAAACTCAATTCAAACGAGCTGCCACGGTGCCCGGAAGTACCGAACGCTACGCGCTGAGTGGAGATTGCTGCATCAGGCTGGCCCGTGTAGTAGGCCGTGACCAGTCGCGGGATATCCACCAGCAGTTGAGCTGGCGCCGGCTTGCCCGCAAAAGGACTGATTGTCATGCATAAACCTCGGAAAGAAGAATTCAGGATAAAACGGCAGTTTACTGGGAGTTGGACTGCTGCGCGATGTAATCGATCCTACAATAGCCAGAGAAACTTCACGCATTTATCCCAACTGGGCCTGACGCAACGCTTCGCTTAGCGCCGTCAGGACAATATCCAGGTCCGGTTGCGACTGAAAGGTATGGCTCAGGCGCAAATGCTGCTGATGCAGGCCGTTGACGCTGAACAGTTCGCCGGGGGCAATCACCACTTGCTGGGAAAGTAGCCGCTGGAACACCTGGCGCATATCTACTGTCCTCGTGGAGGCCAGCCAGAACGCCGCGCCGGCAGCGGGCGCACGGTAGGTCAATTGGTCTCCCAGATGCCGATCCAGACGCTCGCACATTTCGTCCGCCTGCTCGCGCAATTGAAGGCGTAGTCCACGCAGGTGCTGGTCGATTCGCCCACTGTGATAAAGGCGCGCAATGGCGCGCTGGCGGATCGGCGACAAACGAAAGCAGCGCAACAGGAAATGACGCTGCAATTCGCTGTTCATACGCCGAGACAGCAGATAGCCATAGGGCGCCTCCGAACCCAACACTTTCTCGAACGAGGAAAACACTATCAGCCGTTCAGGGTTCACCAGCTCGCGCAATGCGGTCTGTGGCTCGTCGAAACCCAACTCGCCAAAGGTGTCGTTTTCCAGCAGCCAGCAGCCATGCTGCTCCAGCATTCGCGCAATGGCCAGGCGATCTTGGGGCGGCATTGAAACGCCAGCAGGCACGCTGACCCTTGATGACAGCACCACCAGATGCACCGACTTGGCACATAACAACTGATCAAGATTTACCAGATCCAGGCGTCCTTCTGGCGTCCAGGGCAGCTCGACAATATGCACGCCAGCATCCTGAAGCAGGCGCAGGACCAGCCAATCGCAAGGCGATTCAACAATCACCGACGTCCCCCTCAAGCCCAAGACTTCAATGAGGATGTCCAGTACACCGCGCAAGTCGGCACCGATGTAAACATCGTCGGCCTGCCAGCAGCGGGTCGGCGACGACGTATAACGCGCCGCCAACGCTGCGCGCAGCTCCCAGACACCGCAAGGCTGAGACCAGGGTTGCGGATGGCGCGGATACTGGCGGACCAGCTCACGCTCCAGACGCAACAGGGTGCCATCCAGCGAAGCCAACAGCGCGGGTTCATCTCCGCTGAGCACCACCATGCCGGGGCGCCGCGCCGCTGCGTAGAGTCGGTCAAGCAGGTCACCGCTGGCGCCTGCCAGCGGATTTGTGGAGAGTGGCCAGGCGTAATAACCGGATTTGGCTACCGAATAGACCCTGCCCTCTTTTTCAAGCAGCGCGTAGGCGTACTGAACCGTCGAGATCGACACGTTCAAGCGTCCTGCCAATTGCCGCAGGGAGGGCAGTTTTACCCGTGCGTCGGTACTGACTTCGTTGATCAGGTTGATCATGTAGCGATAGACCGCCTGATACGCGAAATCCGCTTGTCGTTCGCCGCGCAGCGTCATCGCCCGGACGATAGACAGGCTTGCGCGCTGCCATGGGCCATGGCGCCAGCACTGCGCAGTTTGCCACTCGAGTAGCCTGACGGACGTTTGCGATAGAGTTGCTGCAACAAAGGCATGGGTAAACCGCTGGTATCGGTAAGCCATTGTTGCAGCATGTCGGCAGACGGCTTGCCCTGCAGCACTTTGTGCATTTCCGGCAAGGCCACCAGCATGCCTGGGTGACATTGTCGCAAATAGCCTTCCAGCCGTTCACCATGATGGATAAACGGGGAAAACAGCAGGCACACCAACTGAGTCTCGTCCAAGCCGAAGTACTGCTGGGCGTAGGTGCTCGACAGGATGCGCCGTTCACTGACGTTCATCTGCGTGAGCAATGCCTCGGGCATGTATTGTGCAGCTTGCTGGATAAAACCCTGCACCCCTTCCTCATATTCCAGGTCACGCAGGCATTGGGCCTGCAGCCCACGCAGGTGTGCCATCAACTGCGGGTTCGAATAGGTGGGATGGCTGAAGTGAAAACCCTGCGGGTCAGGCGTGAAGGCCATGAACACGTTGAGCATGGACGAGGATGGCAGGTCTACATCGTCCAGCAAATCGGCGATACCGATGTAGGCCAAGTGACGATGGCTTGTCTTGCTGGGGTTTTCACTCGGCACATAATGGTCTGCGTATAGATCACGGTAATAATCGGTACTCATTTCGTCCATGCGTGCGAACAGCCCGGTGAGCGACGACGGCCAAATCTCCGGTATCGCAATACCCGCACCGAGCACTGTGTTCTTGAGCCAGGCGAGAAGCTGAGCCTGCTTGCGTGGCGAGTCACCGCTGACCAACGCATGCACTCCGCCATTCCAGGAGGTGACGCGCTGGTAGAAATCCCCAAGCGCCAGGTAGGTATCACTGCACAACGTGGCGCGGCAGTCGCCAGAACTCAGGTGGCCGACCATCAACATATTGCGCTGGCTGATTTCTCGTCCCAAGTTAGATGCGGGCCGCAGATGATTGAAGGGCAAAACTTCCTGGTTTTCCACCATCAGCAGCTCAACCCTTGGATCATCGTGGAGAAACAGCCGACTGTAGGCCTGATTAATATCCTCAAGCATGCCCTCGGTCATTCCTGAATGCCGCAATGTCGCAACCCGCAACTGAAAAGTTCGCGGGGCTCGGCCAGCGATGGTCAATTGCGCGGCCCGCAGCAAGGCCAATGTGTAGCTACTCACTTTGCCGCCGCCGTGGGCCACCAGCACTTTGTAACCCCCTACTTGCTCCATGCCGCCTGCCGCCACCACGATTCGCTGGACCAACAACTGGAGTGCCGTGCGTTCTTCACGAGCAAAGTGCCCGATCAAGCGTTGTAGCACTTGCTGATAAACATAAGTCATAGCCTGTTCGTGAATAGTGCTCATCATTCTATTACCTGAGTTTGGATATTAGTTTCAAGCAACTGCTTGCAGTATTTGCTCGACCTATAAGGCGTGTAAAAAATTCGCGCGCAGCTTTGCGCGCCAATGACCAAACACTAGCACCACACAACAATATGACATCAGTCCCGTCGTATTAGAGTTGCGCCCTGCAAGCGCCAAAAGCGCCGTGTGTACTGGCCTCTGACAAGCAGGGTTGCGATCCTAGGATATTTCCGACAAATTCTTACACCCATATTGGCAACCACCTAGGGAAGCGTCTTACAAATAACCGCAACCAACTTTCCAACTTATTTTGTTGAGGATTTACATAGGCACCTGTATCCGCCTGGCATCCTGCGCTTTGCGCGAGATCAGTTTCAACTCGCAATAGCGGCACTGGATATTCAATCATTGCTCAATCCTTGAGATGAAAGTGAAGGCGCAATTATCAGTGCTGGAATAATGATTAATAGATACAGAACGCTGCTGAAAACCAGTGCAGATGAATAACAACAGACCTGTAAAACACGCGCATACAAAAACGCCGCACTGGAATTCAGGGCGGCGTCGGTGAAAAGATCAGGTTTTAGGGGTTAACGTGCCAGTCTGGCTGCTGTCGGGCACCACCGTTTCACTCCCGTCAAATGGCGCTTTTGCCACCTATGACAGGTGTAAGAAACACCCTTTTTGAGAATATTCCTACACCCTAAACAGCTTCAACCTGCAACGCAACGCGTTCGCGGCAAGGGCATTCATCCATGTAACGGTGTGCTTCCACGAACTGATTGAACGGAAACACCGTGGTTTTCAGCGGTACCAGCACACGGTCGGCGGTCAGTTGGTTGATATCCCGGAGCGCTCGCTGCAAGGCGACCTGGTCTTGGATAATACCCAGCTCAGGCTTGCCGGTGAAATTGCCAATACAGTGCACAAAGAACTGAATGTTCTTCTGGAACGCTGCACAGGCTGGAAATGGCGTCTGGTTGCCGCCCTGCAAGCCGTAAAGCACCAGGCTGCCACGCGGTGCGAGGACATCACCGAGCAGCGACATCTGCGGGCCGCCCAAACCGTCGAACACGACATCAACTCCACGGTTGTCGGTGATCTTGTTGATTTGCATCAACAGGTCCTGCTCTTCGGTGACGATGACCTTTTCCGCACCCAGGGATAGCAGGTATTCACGCTCATCGCTGTCTTTGGTGGCGGCAATCACTCGTACACCCAGGGCTTTGCCCAGTTGTACAAAGGAAGGGCCGGCGCAGTGGCTGGCATCAGTCACCAGCGCAAATTGCCCAGGCTTGACCCGTGCCAGATCCACGTAGGCAAAGTAGGCAATCAGCAACGGCGTGTAGTGCACGCTGGCCTCGATAGGACTCAAGACATCCGGATAACGGGTCAGGGCCGAACGGGGCAGGACGATCTGTTCGCCATACACCGGGTAATCATTGGGACTCTCGGCCGGAAAACTGGCCACCTTGTCGCCCACTGCCAAATCATCCACGCCATCGCCGACAGCGACCACGACTCCGGCCATCTCATGGCCGAGGCCGGACGGCAAACGTGCATGGGAAGACGCCAGGTTCTGGCGCCACAGAATGTCGTACCAGCTGATGCCAATCGCTTCGACACGCACCTGCACTTCGCCCGGTGCGGGCTGCGCGGCTGCATGCTCTTCGCATTTGAGCACCTCGGCCGGACCAAACTTGTGAAAACGGATCGTGCGGGACATCGCAAACCTCGTCAAAGTAACCTCTAATGCCATGAACTCTATCTGGGCTTTCCGGGTAAGACCACCGGTCGCCATTAATAGTCGACATGCCTGTCATTGATTCCGCATGTGAGGAATAGACCTCAGCTATCGTAGGAAAACTCAATTATCCTGTGCAGAGTACCAGCCTTTCCCCGTAAGATTCATGCTGGCCATTGTTTACATATGGCCGCTCTCGTCAAGTTTGCTGACTCTTCCAGGACACAAGATGAACCGTAACGACCTGCGTCGTGTCGACCTTAACCTCTTGATCGTATTCGAAACCTTGATGCATGAGCGCAGTGTGACCCGCGCCGCCGAGAAACTGTTCCTCGGCCAGCCGGCCATCAGCGCGGCGTTGTCGCGCCTGCGCGGGCTGTTTGACGACCCCCTGTTCGTGCGCACCGGCCGCAGCATGGAACCATCGGCCCGGGCGGTAGAAATCTTTGCCCTGCTCTCTCCGGCCCTGGACTCCATTTCCACCGCCGTCAGCCGCGCCGCCGAGTTCGACCCGGCCACCAGCACCGCCGTATTCCGCATCGGCCTGTCCGACGACGTCGAATTCGCCCTGCTGCCGCAACTGCTCAAACGCCTGCGCGCCGAGGCCCCCGGCATCGTCCTAGTAGTACGCCGCGTCAACTACATCCTTATGCCAGGCCTGCTGGCCTCCGGCGAGATCTCCATCGGCGTCAGCTACACCGCCGACCTCCCGGCCAACGCCAAGCGCAAAGTACTGCGCCGCAGCCTGCCGAAACTGCTGCGCGCCGACAGCGTGCCGGGCTCCCTGAGCCTCGACGACTTCTGCGCCCGCCCCCACGCCCTAGTGTCCTTCGCAGGCGACCTGAGCGGCTTCATCGATGAAGAACTGGAAAAACTCGACCGCAAACGCCACGTGGTATTGGCCGTGCCGCAGTTCAACGGATTGGGTACCTTGCTGGCAGGCACGGATATTCTGGCGACCGTGCCGGACTATGCGGCCGAGGCGCTGACCTCAGCCGGTGGCTTGCGAGCAGAAGATCCGCCGCTGCCAGTGCGTAGCTTTGAGCTGCATATGGCGTGGCGTGGGTCGCAGGATAATGACCCGGGGGAGCGGTGGTTAAGGTCGCGGATTCAGATGTTTTTTGGCGATCCTGAGAGTCTTTAGTAAAGGAAATGCGTCCCTATTCTCAAAACGTCCTCCCTTAGACTGAGTCGCCATCGCCCGCAAAAATCACATTAACGCAGCGCATGTCCACGCTAAAAGGAATAACGCACAGCATTGATCCACCGGCTTTGTTCGTCAAAATAACCGAAGCTACGCTGACTGCCCTCGAATATGTCCACACCCGTACGTAGCTGCCAGTGGGCATCAATGTCGTACCGCATTTCCAAAGAAGCATATTGCGCATCCAGGCGCAGGTCCTGCGCAACGTAAGCGGTGAGGTAAAGCCGGCCCTGCCACAGCTCGCGACGTACCGCCAAGCTGATCATTTGCGTGCGATCCTGATCGACGGCGCGCGCCACGGCCTCCTTCCAGACGTCGTAGTACTGCATGCCGAAGAACCAGTCCCCACTCAAGTAATCCATACCCAGCAGCAATTGCTTCTGACGGTTCTTCTCCAGCTCAACGATGCCGGTTTGTGCCTGGGAGTAACGATAGGCGTCAGGTACGAAGGCCGCTTCACCCTTGAATACCACCGGCCCTATCGGCATCGCGAATGAGCCGCCAAGCAGTGTGCGACGCTTCAGTGCTTCTCGATAACTCAGACCAGCGGGTGTCAGCCGGGCGGAGGAGGTCTCTTCAGTCTGCCAGCCGTGCCAGCCATTCAGGGAGTAGTCCACCCCATGGGCGTTGCCGCTCCAACGCAAGGCGGGTGTCCAGTCGGAAGGTTTACGCCAATCCGGACCATCCGCTTCGGTCTGAGGGATATTGCCCAAATAATCGCTGACCCTGGTTTCAGCATAACGGGCACCGCTATCGGGAAGGAGGTCCTTACGCGTCTGGGGGATCAACAGCAGCTGTAAGGATTGATCCTGGAATACCGAGCATTCACTGTTGAGCATGGCCAATGGGCGTCGTTGCTGGACATAGTCGCCGAAATAGCCTTCGCGACGGTCAAACGCATGGATCACGTCCAGGACCCTGAGCCGGTCAGCGCTGCCCCAGACGACTTGTTGTATCCCCAGCGTGGAGGTACATCGTTCGCCTTGGTATTCAGCGAAGAGTTCACGGGGTTCGACTTCGTGATAGTCGCCGTCCAGTTTATTTTCCTGCAAAGCCCTGACTTGCAACTTGTAGCGCCAGCCCGATGCATCCTGCCAACTCCCCCCCAACAATGCGGAGTACTCGTTGAGCCCCCACTCGCCTTCGCGGGTCAACGCTTGTCGGGTTTCCAGACGACCGTTGAAATCAAGTGCGTCGAGAGCGTCGCCGTAACAGACATTACTCAGTATCGCTAATGCAAGGCCGACCTTCACTGCCGGTACCTTCATAGGCTCACCTGTGAGGCAAGCAAAGGGTCAATCTCGCGCTCTTCACCGGGCTGGATGCAATCCTGAAGACCTGCATCAATCGTTGCCCAATCGCTTGAGTAATTCATTTTTCTGATAGGTAAACGTGTTCTTTCCCACGCGTGCATCGCCCTCTCCAGTCGATAGTCCACCCAACGGCAACAGAATTCATCCAGCGGTTGCGACGAGAGCATCAACCAGGCAGCACACTCCCCCAACCTGAGCGAACCCGCAGATAAACGCGAGGCGGACACCTCATCGGCGGTCCACTCCAGGATTCGTGCTCGGGTAATTTCGCCATGGGCAGTCTGGTCAAGGTAGGCGATGACCGTGCTGGGTTGTTCCAGCACGCGCTGACCGATGAATGCCGCCAGCGTTTCCGAAGGCCCTTCGAATAAACGCGTAATACGAGCGTCGCGCCAGAGTTGTCCAATGGGATTGTTATCGCAGTAGCCGCGAGCCCCTAGCATCTGCAGCGCGCTATCACTGACCTCCCCGAGCACCTCGCTGGCCAACCACTTCGTCGCTGCCAGGACCTCGGGGGGAGCGTCAGGTAAGCCCTGATCCAGTCGTAGCGCCAGGTCATCGACCCAATTACCAATTGCAGTCGCTGCACAGAGCGCGTCATCAACCACGCGTTGTGTATGCTCATGATCCCAAAGAGGGTGGCCGCCCAGGTTACGTCGGGTGCTATAGCGGATCATCAACTGAACACACCGCCATAACCCACCGACACAGGTAGCGGCAATACCCAGCCGGCCGAACGCCATCGTGTCGCTGGCCACAGCCAGGCCTGCATAGGCACTTCCCAGGACTCGGTCCTGGTTGACCAGCGCAGCTTCAAAATGCAGTTGGTTCTGCACCATGCCTTTGAGGCCAAGCGTCATCGCTTCGCTACCCTGGCGCATACCTTGTTGCTCTGCATCTACACAGAGCCCCAAATAGCCGAGCTCACGCCCTTGGTCATCAATATGCCGGGCGAATACCGAAATGACGCCCGCCCATGCAGCCGAACCTGACCAGGACTTAGTCCCATCAAGCCTGAACACATTGCCTTCACGTCGCGCGCAGGCCGCCATGCCCAACGGGTTGGAGCCCGCCGCCCGCTCAGTCAACGCAAACGCGGCGAGCATTCGACCATTCGCCAGTTGCGGCAGGTACCGCTCTTTGATAGCTGGCGCCGCGAAGCGTTGAATAGGACGGATACCCAACCCGTTGTTGAGACCGATAAAAAAAGCCAAGGTCAGATCAATGGCGCCCAATTGACGCTGTACTCGCAGCAATTCGAAGTTGGACAAGCACAACCGGCCGCCATAGTCGGTGGGCACCTGCATTCCCAGTAAACCCCGGTTCCCGACTGCCAGCACCAAGTGCGGCGGCAGGCAACGGCGCTCATCCATGAGGCGAAAGTCCAGGCGTTTCGCCCAGTCCTGCAACCATGCATTCAACTCAGTCACAGCAGGCGTGTCCTGCCGTGCTTGAGGATCAAACATCATCCATGCATTCAACGATTAATCTCCTATCGACTCGTCAACCAGCTTGCAGCCTCATGGACCATATGCTCCAGTGATTGTGCCGGTGCGAATCCTAATTGCCGACGAGCCTTGTCACTTCGGTAATGAACCTGCCTGCCCAGCAACGCAACGACATCGGCCGAGAGCCTGAGGGGTATTCTCGTGAGCAATACGTCCAACGGCCGCAAAAGGGCGACGATCCATCCCAATGTGCGAGGCTGCCAACGCGGTGCTTCGACGGCCATCGCAGCGGCCATGCAGGTGAACAATTCGAGATAGCTGACGTTATGAGCGTTCAAGATATATCGCTCCCCGCTCTTGCCTTTGGCCATGACGGCCAGCAGCCCCCTCACCAGATCTTGCGCGCCGATGACCGCAATGCCGCCGGGTGGGATAAACGGCAGGCGTCGAAGCTGCAGATCAAGCATGACCTTGCCCCATCCATGCAGCACATCGCAGTTGGAGGCGATGACCGCAGAGGGACACGCAATGACAATATCCATGCCCGACGCACAGAAAACACGAACCTGATCTTCTGCATCACGCTTGCTGTGCATATAGGCCAGCCGAAATGCATCGCCGTTATAGATCATTGACTCGTCCGCTTCCTCGGCCGGATAGCCAACGGCAGCGATGGACGATACGTGCAAGATGCGCTCGACCCCCGCGTCGCGAGCGGCCCGCAGCAAATTCACCGTTCCCTGCACGTTGACCGCAAACATACGCTTGCGCTCGCACTCGTAAGGCAGCGCCAAACCGGCGGCATGGTAGATCTGTGTGACGCCTTCAAGCGCGGACCCGAGGCTGGCGGGATCCAGAAGATCGCCTTCGCGCCAGACCAAACCTTCGCGCAGGCTCTGCAACGCCACGGCTGGATCGTTCGGTAAGACCAGCACTGCCACGTGCTCACCCTGTTCCAGCAGCTCCCGCACGATATGACTGCCCAGGCATCCACTGGCGCCGGTGACCAAAATCATTGAGCGCCCTGCGCAGCCAGAGCCAAGGAAACATTAAGGCCACCAAACGCGAAGGAGTTTTTCAGCCACGCTTTCACATTGGCCTCGCGCGCCCCCCCAGTCACATAGTCCAAGTCGCAGTCGGCATCCTGCCCCAGGTAATTAAGGGTTCCGGGAATCTGATTGTGTATCGAGCTCATAAGCCCCCCAATCAACTCGACCACGCCCGCAGCGCCCATCAGATGACCTATCGAGGACTTGACGGATGACACACCCAGCGAAGGCGCATGAGCGCCGAATACTTGTTTGATAGCCGCCGTCTCGCACCGGTCATTGAGTAAAGTGCCGGTGCCATGGGCGTTGATGTAACTGAATGCCTCGACGGGCAAGCAGCTGTCGGCAATGGCCTGGCGCATGGCCTGAGCAGGGCCTTCCACGGATGGCTTGAGTAAGTCGCCAGCGTCACTGTTGACCCCATACCCCAATACGTGAGCCAGTATCGGTGCGCCGCGCGCTCGGGCATGCGCCAGGGTCTCCAGAACCAATACCCCGCCCCCCTCGCCCAGCACCATGCCACGCCGGCCAACGGAAAATGGCCGGCAGGTATCGGGGGCCATGGCTCGCAACGCCTCCCACGCTTTCCAGACCAGTGCGTTAAGACATGCGTCAGTACCACCTGCCATCACCAGGTCTGCATCACCGCATCGCAACAACCGATAAGCCTCGCCAATCGCCTGTGTGGAAGAGGCACACGCGGTGCTGACGGTGAGCGCCGGGCCCTTGAAACCGTATTTTAAGCTTATGTGACTGGCTGCGGCATTCGCCATGACCCGGGGCACCGTCCACGGCGCGAGTGTAGCGCTGCCGGCCTGATAGAGATCCAGATAGGCGCTGTGCAGCGACTCGCTGCCACCCAAGGCGGTGCCCATGTAGACCGCGCACCTGTAGGGGTCAACCGTGGCCGGGTTGAGACCGGCCATGGCCAGCGCCTCTGCCGCCGACAGCAGTGCAAACTGACTCGCGCGGTCTAACAGTAACAACTCATTGGCCGTGAACAGGCCATCAAGTGCATCATCCGGCAATGCCCCCGCGTTACATGTTCCGCCGACAACGTCGATCAAACGAGGCACTGGTGCGATCGCACATTGTCCTGTGGCCAACCCCTCCCAAAGACGCGCTCGACCCACACCAAACGGTGACACACACCCCGCTCCGGTGATGACAACTGTGTTCATGAAACCGCTCACTTGGAGGCCAGCCGTTCAGCAAGTATTTCCACCAGGCGAGACACGGAGCTGATATCGGTATGGCTGTACGCTGATAAATTGACAGCGAATCGCTTTTCAATTGCGTAGGTGAGCTTCAGCACGTCCAGCGAGTCGAGCCCCAGCTCTTCGATGCTCAGTTGCGTATCCAGCTCAGTGATATCCAGTTCCAGCGTGCTGGCGAGCAACTCTAGCACCAGGGTTTGCAGCGATTCAGTCGACATACAGGACTCTCGGGATCAGTGTTCAGTGCGCAAGGCACGTTGAGTGAATTCAGCATCCGAGATGCCAGGGTTGATGCTCACTTTCTCGACAATCATCCGCGTGCTCTTATTGGCTGCTAGATTGTGCATGGTCTGGGCCGTAGGCCTGCTGAATCCGTCAACAACTTGCAAGCCGTCGCTTTTAAGCTGTTTGACCAGCACCCCCTGGCGGTTAAAGTAATCAACCTGCACCGGGTAACGGCTCTGCTCTTCGAGGTAATAGACCTTGCGTGAATAGCCGGAAATATCTGCCTCTTCGCTACGCGCCTTCGCTTCAATCTGCCTGCATGCCGGCCAACTGAGGCAGGGCTGGGAGGTCGCGAGGCTGGTGAACGTGTAGTTCAGCAGCTTGTAGTCCTCAAAGTCTTCATAGGTGAAGTCTGTCCCCATGAACCAATTCTGCTTTTGAGAACCGGCCAGTCGTCTCAAGCTTTTGGTCGAAGGGGTATAAGACCAGATGTCGTTCGCGGCTTTTCCACTGTCCTCAATTAACAGCGCAACATTCTTGACGGCCGCGGGCGCGGTGAACCGTACCAAGGTGCCCATGCGGTCGCTCATACGCTTGTCCAAGCGACTCAGTTGGCGTGTAAAGGTCAGCCGCTCGCCCTCAAACAGCTCCATGCGATAGTCGACTTTTTCGTCCTGTGCCTTCATACGGCGATCAGAATCCTGCATGACCGCCAGCGCATCGTCGGCGAAGGCGGGCCATGTGCAAAGCATTAAAAGAGGCAAGGCAGTTAGCAGTTTGCTGTTCATCCAAAATTCCTGAGTTTGAGCGTGTCTACCGCGGGAATACGCAATACATGACGAATGGCAGGCATTGCTGCGAATGGAATAATCACCAAGGCGGGCAGGATGACTCTCCAGAAATCACTGAAGGCGGGGTCGGTGTTAATCTTGAACCAGACGTCCGTCAGGCGGTGATTGAGGACGCCTCCGAGACCATAGCCCAGCGGGATGGACACCACGCCAGCAAGCAGCGCAACGCTGAAGGTTTCGCAAAGCATGATGAGCGACACACTTCGGTCGCTGAAACCGAGAATTCTCAACACGCCATATTCGCCGCGACGCCCCACGATGCTGAAGTTCATGCTGGTCACCGCAAACAGCAGTGCAATCGCAATACTCATCAACGCAGAGATGTGAATGATCACCCAGATATGCGAACTGATCTCCAAGATGGAGGCGACTATGTTCTGCTTGGACGTAACCCGTACCACGCCTGCCAACTCATAGATTCTCGCATCGTCCAGGCCACTGCTCCCCGCATCCACCAGGTAAGCGCCGGTAAACTGCTCATCCAGTGACAGCATTTGCTGAGCGAAGCGGCGCGTCGTAATCACTTCACCCGGCAGCGCCCCGGAAAACACCCCGACGACCTTGGCCGGATAGACGTTCCCTCGCACTTTTAGATTCAAACGGTCACCTGGGTGGACGTCATGGGCGATGGCGATGCGGCGTTCAATAACCAGCGCGTCAAGATCGCCGTCCAACAACATCCGGCCTTCCATCAGGTTTACGTGACGCACGCTGTCTGCCGGCTCGATACCCAGGAGACTGGCGTTATCCAGCTGCCCTCCGCCCAGAACCTGCGCCCCGCCCTTGACGAACGTCGACCAGCGACTGCCTGACGCCAGGCCTTCGAGACGTCCGATATCTTCGTCCCACCAGGGCGCATCCAGATCGACCACGCGACTCCAGTTGTCGCGCTCCACGTTGCTGATCGCGGTTCGCTCCATGGACGTCAGGGAAATATAGAAGGCAATGGTGATTGCGATACTCGCCGACATTGCCAGCACCGTGACCAGGCTGATGCGCCAGCTGCGCAGCAAGTTGCGCAACGAATAACGAAACCAGAACGGTCCTCCGATATGACGCAGGCAGGCGACCATACGCAGCGCAAACGCTTGCTCCTGACCTGCGCCAACGTCACGCAGGGCGTCCATCGGCGTGATGCGAATGATCGAGCGCATCGGCAAGTACATGCCCAGGGCGACGGTGCAGCACAGCAATAATCCGGCTCGCCATAGATAAGCTGGCTTGAACATCAACTGTGGCTCGGGCATGCCGATGGCGCGTGCATAGTTCCAGCCGAATGCATACATATCAAACAGCGCCAGGCCGCAACCCAGCACCAAAGCGAGCACAATCAGCATCAGCGCAGGCAGGCTGTAAGCGCAAACGACCTGTCGACGCGTATAGCCCAGCGTGAGAAACATCGCGATCAACGGGCGTTCTTCCTTGGCCCATTGGAACATGAGGAAAAACACCACCAAGGTCGATGACAGCGCAAAAATCAGCACAACCGTCGGCAGGAAAACCTTGAAGGTATTGAGGTCCAACTCGAGGAACTTTTGGCTGAACTGCTCCTGGCGCGGCAGCACGTAATCGACGGCCAGACGCGACTGCGCTCGCGCGGTAATGCGCTGCTTGACGTCATTCATCGACGCATGCGGCGACACGCTGAACAATAAGCTGTTGCTGGCTGAAAAACCCAACTGCTGGCGCATGAGGCCCTGGTCAGCAAACAACACACACAGCGAGCCATTGCTGGGCACGTACACACTGGGGTTCAGCGGCGCGACCAGATACTCTGGGCTTTCAACGATGCCGATAACCTCCACCGGATACCTGGCAGCGCCGGCAATAAAATCAAAACGGTCGCCCACGCCCTTCGCATGGAATTTCGCACAGTTACGCTCAAGGGCAATCCCTGCAACGTCCGCTGCATTAGGCAGGCGACCTTGCAAGACCTTCAGTCGATTGACCGCCGAGAAATCCGCGGCTTCGGCACTCACCATCAATCCTGCGACCGGCTGACTACCGCCCAAAGGCACCAACCCTGGCATCAGTAAGCGGTGATGGGTCGCGGTTACGCCAGCAATGTCATCGAATGCCGGGAGGTTGATCAGATCGTCCGGCGCAAAGATGACTTCCAGATCGGCCATCGATGCGTGGGACTGAATGTCCTCAACCGTATCGAACAGACTGTCGATCGCCGAATAGGCACCCACCAGCACACCAAAGGTTGAGGCACAGATCAGTGCGATGGTCAGCAAGCGATAGCGAATGACCAGAACCGAGCGAAGCACATGCCGCATCAGCATGTTCATGGTTCGGCCCTGTGCAGGTTGCCGGAGCGCATCTCGTAGACGTTATCGGCGTGCTGCCCAAGTGCGGGGTTGTGCGTGACGATGACCACCGTGACCTGCTTCTCTTCCTGCATCTGACGCAGCAGTTCAAAAACACGCATGCCTGTCTCTTCGTCAAGACTGCCGGTGGGCTCGTCCGCGAGAATCAACTGAGGTTCCTTGATAAGCGCTCGCGCAATAGCGACCCGCTGTTGCTGACCTCCGGAGAGTTTTGAAGGGAATTTTTCGGCGTGTTCGTGCAGACCAACTTTGCGCAAATATTCCTGCGCGCGCGCATGATCCTGCAAAGTGACTGAGCGGATCGGTTCAAGCCCAGTCAGCACGTTTTCCTTCACCGTCAACGTCGGGATCAAGTTGTGAAACTGGAAGATGAACCCTACCCGCTCCGCCCTGAAACGCGTCAATGCCTTGAAGTCCATGGCGTTCAGGCGTGCGTCTGCGACCTGGACCAGCCCCTCATCCACACGATCCAAACCGCCCAGCACATTGAGCAGCGTGGTTTTGCCCGAGCCTGATACACCTCTGATCACCGTCATGCTGGCGCGAGGTATCGTCAGGTTGATGTCATTGAGCACTAAACTGCGCCCGTCACCGCTGGGGTAGAATTTTTTCAGCCCCACAAGAGAAATCAAGGGATTATCCATTTCGATTACAGCTCCAGTTTAACCCGGGGTTTGGTCTAAATTGAGTCCGAAAACACCGTAGCGCTTGGTCCGACGCATTCCGACATTACGTGCAAGTACGTAGCTGGAAGGATTGCGGTCGTCGATCCACATGGTGTCAACACGTTGAAAGCGCGGTTCGGCGTAACGCACGATCTCATCGCCGATTAACCGGCCTAGACCACTTCCCTGGACGGATGGGTCGGCACCGATAAGTGCGATGACACCACCGGTGACGCCGCGCTTGTAACGATTTAGCTTGAGCAGGTCGAACAGACCGAAATGACCCTTGAGTCGACTCAAGATCTGGTTGAGGTCCGGCAAAATCAGGAAAAATGCTACGGCCCGGCCGTCCAATTCAATAAGCTTGATGCCTTCAAGATCGATAAACGTCTTCACACTATCGATCTGGAATTTGAAACTGGCCTTGGAGATCGGCGCGACCTCATAGTTCTCGGCAAATGCACTGTTGAACAAACAGCGGATTTCCTCCAGATTCGAACGCAAGTCAGTCCGCGTAGCACTGCGCACACTGAACTGGCTACCTGGCAATACTTTTTCACTGCGGCTGGCCTTGCGTCGCGCACGGTACTGCTCCACGTCAACCCCATACGTGCTGAAGGTGAAAGCCAACTCGAAACCCGCCTGCTTGAGAGCGTCGGCGTACCAAAGCGGGTTATAGGTTTGCAGCAGCGTGGGAGGCCGGCCGTCGATGTTCTCGAGTAACAACGCAGCATCCTGTGTCGAGGTATAACTGTAAGGCCCCAGTAACCTTGATTTGCCACGCGCTCTCGCCCATTGACCTACCGCATTGAATAATGCCCTCGTGACGGCGGGGTCTGGCGCGACTTCAAAAAAACCGAAAAAAACGTGCTCATGACCAAAGCGCAGGTTGTATGCCGCGTGAATACATACGCTGACTCGACCTTGGGCCTGACCTTGATCATCCAGCGCCAGAAAATGCTCAATCTGCGCTTCGCGAAAGAAGGGGTTATGTCGTGGTGACAATATCCGTTTCATGTCACTGCGTAAGGGCGCAACCCAGTGCTGGTCGTCGGCGTACAGACGAAAAGGCAGGTCGATAAACTGCCTTAACCGCTTTGCAGTATCCACTGCTTCGACAGCAATCATGAGAGGTCCAAAAGCTGTTGCATGTTGCGGTGACGTGCTTCAAATATCCGGTCCATATAGGCGTCGACAAACAACCACTCAAACAGCGCACCGCCTATGGCGTGATAAGTCACTCGATCGGTATAAAGCGTCCCCCCGGCAGCGGATTCAACGCGATGCTCATGCCGGAACGCACTCAGAGGCCCCTTGATCATTTCATCAATGAAATACTCGTTGTCTTTCACTTCGCGAATGCCAACGGTCCAATTGGCAGGGATAAACCCGAACATCCAATGCCGGAAACGGAATTGACGCCCTTGCTCGATCCGCAGGTCAGCAATATCTATGTTTCCAAGTGGGGTAACGCGCTCCGGGAAGATCTTCGGGAAGTTCACACCTTCCATGCAGAAGTCGAACACCTCGGCACAGCTACGCCCCTTGATGAGGGTGGTTTTTACCAATACGGGCATACTCGGATACTCTCTTAGATGGTTTCGACAGCGGTAGCGGTGCTGAATCGTTCGGCGTATCTGCGCCACTGATCGGGATCGAGGGCTTTATCAAAACTGCGAAATCCAGCCAGCATGAAACCGTGGCGCACGGACAACGATTGAACCAATTCAAGGTCATCATTGCTGAGGTCCAGACCAAGGCTCGTGTGGCAGGAAATACCTTCGAGGGCGAGCATCATGGTTTCGGCCATGCAGGCGTATGCGAGGTCTTGCGGGATACCGTAACGTGAGCCCAAGCGTGCTTCTCCGGGCATTTCGACAATGCCACCGTCAAGCACCAGCACGTCCGGCCGGCGACTGGAGATATCCTGGCTGACATTGGCGGGTCGGGAGATATCACACAGGATGGCCCCTTCGGCGATGTCATCGGCGCTGATAAAACGCTCGGCGCTGTTAGTCGCAATCAGTACCAAGTCAGCGTCGGCCAACGAAAGGTTGATGTCGTTACTCCAGCGCAGCGCGGTACGCTCACCGTTTTCAGTCAACAACAAGGCTGCGAGATCCGCACTATCGTGTTCATTCAAACGCTCAGCGATTCCGGCAAGTACGCTGCCGGGCGCCGGCACGCCCTGCGTGCAGAAGTTCACCAACTGAGTAATGACAGAGGCAAAGCGCGGCGTATTGAACCGTGCACTCATCGGGTTACCCACCAGGGTGACCTGTCCGGCCTGCATCGCAATCAACCGCGCGATGGCCGAGCCTATGCTTCCGGTGGCACCAATAACCGCAACGCGCATGTCCTGCATACGGCGCCCTGTCATTTCAACCGCACGGCACGATGCCTCGACCGCTGTAAGCAGCGTGTAACTGTTACCCGTCGTCAGGGCCACGCCTTTATCCAACAAACGCAAGCCACCACCAGTCACGATTGAGGTATGCCCGCCTAGCCCGACCAACGTTGCACCGCGTTGCTTGGCCATGTCGATGGCCTGGCCGATCAGTTCACAGGACTCCTCAACGGGCATCGCCGCCAACTGCGCCGCGGAGCGTGGCACCATGATCAGATCACCGGTCACTCTGCGACCGGTGGCAGGCGATGTAAGCTCGACCGTAGAGACGAAAAATGGGTCCATCAACGGATTCAAGCGCTCTTCAAGCATGCGCAACGACTGTTGAGAATAATGACTCAGGCTTTCATCGAATTCGGCATAGTTCGAGAGCTCCAGGGGATGCAAAACAAATGCAAAATGGTTATCAGGCACTGCCTCGGTAAAGCTGATCTGATGCAGCGGCGCTGGCGGTGGTCCCGACGAGCAGGGCTGAGCATCAAGCAGATGCGCAAGTAATGTGCCCGTACGCCCCTCCTCCACCCATTGCAGTGTGCGAGCCAGCGCCTGGATAAACACTTCACACTCGGCTCGCCCGGCAATGAGGGGAGGCTCGACACGCATCACGTTCGCGCCGTTGAGGGTCGGTGCAACGCGTACACCTTCAACATTGAGCAAGTAGCTTGCGAGAATGGGAACAAGGCTTTCCTGCTCCCCCATGATGCCGGTGAAGCCGCCGTAGAATTGCGGATAGTGACTGCGATCAAGATCAAACTCGATGCCGATCAGGTAGCCCGCACCGCGTACTTCCTTGATGATCGAAGCGTGTCTTGCCGCCAGCTCGTTGAGCTGTTCCAGCAGGTAGCGTCCGTTATCTCGCACGCTGTCCAGCAGGTCTTGACGTTCGTCCAGTATATCCAGCACTTTCAGCCCGATGCGGCAGGCCAGTGTGTTGCCGCCGAACGTAGATGAATGCTTGTTCTGGAAGTCTTCGCTGTACGCGTTCTTGCTGAGCAGGCAGGCACCGATCGGCATGACCCCGCCGCCCAGGGCTTTCGCCAGCAGCAGGCAGTCCGCTTGCACCCCCGCACTGGCGAACATCTGCCCGGTGCGTCCCAGTCCGGTTTGAACCTCATCGATAATCAACAGGGTGCCGCTGCGATCACAGGCGGCCCTGATTTGCTGCAAGTACTCGGGCGGCGGCAGATTGATTCCACCCTCGCCCTGTACCGGTTCAATGATTACTGCAGCGTAGGCGTCAGGGTGGCGCTGTAATTGGTCTTCAAGGGCCTGAATGTCGCCATAGTCAACAAAATCAAAACCAGGCAACGGCGCTTGGAAACCTTCCTGATATTTATCCGAGCCTGTCGCTGAAAGCGCTCCGAGCGTCTTGCCATGGAAGCTCTGGTGGGTCGACAAAATGCGCTTGCGACCTGTCTTGATAAGGCAGGCTTTAAGTGCCGCCTCTACCGTTTCGGCGCCACTGTTTTGAAAGGTCACGCTTCGGTAATCGCCTGGCGCGATTGTTAATAGACGCTGTGCAAGCAACCCACTTGCCGCCAGGGAGGATGGCTGCACAAAGATCGGTTCCCGACTCAGTTGAAAGCTGGCCAGTTCGGCCAGCAATGCGTCCGGACTATGGCCGAATGGCAGCGCACCGTACGCACCGAGAAAATCCAGGTAAGCACGTCCTTGTGCGTCATAGAGGTAGCAGCCCTCCCCGCGGACAAACGTTTTGTCGAGCCCTACCCGACGAATCAATTCGCCGACCGCAGGATTCATATGCTGCTCAAATGGACTGATTTGCTGCCAAGGGCTCATGAAAGATTCTCTGTGCTGTAGGGTGACGAAACGGGCGATAGCCGACCCGCTGTCTGTCGATAAAGATCCGCCGCCACACCCTCGGCCACCATGATTCGTTCATGGGCTGGTCTCAAAGAGTGATAGGGCAATGCCGGAAAAAGATGATGCATGGCGTGATAGCGTTGGCTCAGGGGCTCAAGCAGTTCCAGCCAACTTCCCTGGCGATCATGGGTCGACGAATCGGCCAATTGCCATTGAAGTGATACCGGTTCGCCGCTGGAGGCATACCGATGCGCCAGGCATGTACGGAACATGTTGATGAACAACACACCATAAATGACGGCAAGGAACAGGCCGACACGCGACCACGGCAACATCTCTGAGCCTGCTGCAGCGATCAGCCCCCACGCATAAAGGCTGGTCGCTATCTCCAGCAGGTAGTTGTAGCCGCGTGCGCTACGAAAACGCGTCGCCGTGTTTCGGTAGGCGGCATGTAAGGTGACCGCACTGTATCGCTCGATGACCCGCCGACGCAGCCGCGCAATGCACCAAGAGGCCGGGCCAAGTACTGCAAAACGTACCAACAGCAATAGCGGCGTAAAAAGCGTACCGACCAATAAGGTGATCACACTGCGGCCAAACTGCTGCTCAAAGGGCAGGTACTCCGGATCCTGGCGAGTGCCGTAGCGCCCAAGGGTATGGTGGTCGATATGGCTCAAATACAAAAACGATGGCAACAGCAGTGGGATACCACACGCCAGGTTCCACATCAGGTTGAACCCGGGTACAGCGCGGCGCGGCATATGGCTCAGCTCATGAATGAACATGGCCGACCGGTAAAGCGTGAACACCGCCGTGCCATACCATAAAGGCCAAGTCACAGAACCGGCGCCTTCCAGCATGGACAGTGCGACCCAGAACAAGCCGATGCTCAATCCGAAGTCCAAGCGATAGCGCCATGCATGATGGCGTCGCAAGTCCTCGATCAATGGGCGCAACTCGTCCACGAAGGTACGCCCGTCCAGGTTTGCGACAGGCTTCACCGACGTTTCCAAATGACACCATCCAGATAGAAGTGATGCAGAACGATGATCAGCGGTACCAGCCCTACGGAAGGCATCTCCAGGCTGAGCACCAACAGACTGGCCAGCCCCAGCGTACTGAACCAGATCCACGGTTTAGCCCCCATCCGCTTGACCCAACCGTGTGCAACACCCAAGGCGCCTGTGACGGCTGGCTGGGTTTCAGTTCGGCGCAGTCCAGCCATTACGGTAGACGTGCACACCAAGTGGTATTGCAGCGCGTGGATGCTGGTACCGATCAAAATAAGCGCGTACAGATCGTTCACCAGCAGGTAAGCGGCGTTATACAGACCCAGCGAAACCGCCAGCATGACCAAGACGAACCGCGGCAAGGCTTCTTGATGACGCTGCTGTCGCCGCTCGGCAACCAGGAATTGAAGCGTCGTGGCTGCGAATACAGCGTATGCCAACCAAGCCCAGAACGGCGCGAGTGCCGGCGTTGGAATTGAGATGTTCGCAAACGGCAGCGTCTGCTCAAACAGTTCGTAGTTTCCAAAATGAAAACCACCGTGAGTGATGCGATAAATCAGCGGCGCAGCAAACCCGGCCAATACCATGTTGCGAATCGGCAAAGTGGAATGTTTATACCCGGCCTTCTTCGCATAAAGTGCCGCCACACCAAAATGCTGTTTACACACATGATAGGGCTGCCAATAAACCCAGATCGCCACAATCCAAGGTAAAGCATTCAGGCTGTAGAGGCCGACGCACAAGACAGTGATAACAACTAATCCCGCCCAGAATTGTACTTTGTGGCGCTGGTATTCCTGCGGCTCAGCGAACAATCGAACGTGCGTATGCAGTACATGGGGAATATCTAGGAACAGCGCAAATAACAACGCGCCCACCAGAAACGCCGGTCCCTGCATAATAGCCAGTAACAGCGCGACCGAAATCAATGGGCCTCCAACCAGAATAGCCAGCGTGTCGACCTTGGCACTGACGAACCACGGCATTTTTACAGACATATTAGTGGACATAGACGATCCCTTTATACCGCCGCGGAAAACGCGAGTGTGTTCGCACGCTCAAGTATCATCGCCAACTCCTGAAGCGTTGTCGTCGCATCAACTTGGTCGGCAGGCAAGCTCAGCGATAAACGACCTTTCAACTCGGAGAGCAGCGTTAGTTGCCCCATTGAGTCCAAGCCCAAGTCCAACAGCGTATCGTTAGCCTTTATCTCGGAACTGTTCAAATGAGCCGGTAGAATTCCCTGTATTGAAAGGCTTTTTATCGTCTGGCAAATAACATCAAACACAAGTGCTCCTTGCACGTATGCAATCCGTGCTGTTGTAAAAGATGATTAAGCGGAAACGCGGTCAGTAGTGACGGCAGCAGAACTCAAACGGTTACTCAAATACAGTCGACTTAATGCCTGACGCTGGATTTTCCCACTTGTGGTTTTAGGGAATTCCGAGCGGCGGATCAGCAGCACCTCATCCACCTGGACGCCGGCTTGGCGTACAACGATCTGCGCCACTTCGCGACGCAACTCCGCTGGATCCCGAGTGCCAAGAGCATTACTCGCCATGACCACTACAACGCATTCCTTTGAACGCTGAATGTCGATGCAGGAGAAGGCAGCGACAGAACCGGCAGCTAAATTGAAGGCACTTTCCAGCGCCCATTCAATAATGTGCGGATTGACGTTGACGCCTGCACGCGTAATCAAGTCCTTGCTGCGCCCGGTAATGAACACTTCATCGTTCAGCAGAAAGCCCAGATCACCCGTGTCATACCAATCTTTTGCTTCGGGTCGCACCGCATCCATTTTCAAGTAACGGCGAATGATACTGTCGCCCCTGATCTGCAGCCGGCCAAGCTGGCCCTGCGTCAAACAAATTTCGTGTTCATCTACGACTCGAAATTCGGTTTCACCGACTGCCGTGCCATTTCCTAGATAAGGTGCAGAGCCGGGAGTGCCAGGCGCTTGCTCTTTGAACAGCATTGAGCTGTGCAGGCTTTGAGTGTCCAACCAGCGAACGCGCATACCTTGTCCAGGCGCGTTGAGTGAAACCGCAACCACTGCTTCCGCCATACCGTACGCCGGTTGCAGTACACCCACTTGCAGGCCATGAACTGCGAAGGCAATTTCAAACTGACGGAGGTGGTCATAAAACACTGGCTCGGCACCCACCCAGGCATAGCGCCAATGGGACAAGTCCAGTTCACCTTCGCGCACGCGTCCGGCGAGGCGGCTGAGCAAGGCAAATGCAGAAGTTGGCGCTGGTGACAAGGTACCCTTGAAGCGAGAAAGTGCCTGCAGCCAAGACATGGGCTGTCGAGAAAACTCGTGAGTTGGCATCAGCACCAGATCGATAGAACACCACCAGGCCAGCGTCAATGCGGAAAGCCCCATGTCGTGGTGAAGCGGCAACCAACTGACCATCCGGTCGGTCGTGTCGACGTTTACACGCTCGGCAATTGCCTGACAATTGGAACTGAGCATCGACTGACTGATGCACACCGCTTTAGGCATTCCGGTACTGCCAGATGTGAACTGTAAAATCGCCAAGTCTTCAGGGCGGCTCAAGGCTGGCTCATCGACGTAATCGGCTATCGCGCTCATCTGCTTGAGCAACTCGTCATCCGTCAGGGCGACGTCTGACCATGAGCCCGGCAACTTCGTCGCTATCGTCCCGCTGGTCATTATCAACGCAGGTTCAATCAACTCCAGCATTGCGGCCAACCCGCTGCCATCACGCATTGTCGTATGAGTTAAATCGTGCGGCAGAAGCGCGATTGCCAATCTTTCGGCCCACGCGGCGAGCACCACGGTCAGCACCTCCATGCTCGAAGACATGCAGATCGCTACGACCTGCCCCGGTTCAAGGGCACGTTGGCGGAGTACCTGACGCACCTGATAAACCTTAGACTTGAGGTCCAACTGCGTCAGGCAAAAGGCAGAATCATGATCAAGAACCGTTGTGAGACGGTCCGGTGGGCACAACAGGAATTTTTCTATGAGGCACAGGCGGGCAGGTGCAACTAATCCATTAGTCATCGCGTTCAGTCCTTGAAACATCCTGCAAAGAATAAATATCGTCCAACAATCTGTCAATATGGCCCTTTGATATTAATCAGCCAATAAAACGACGAAAGCGCAGAGCTTGTAGCGAATTAAAATCATCATATTGATTTATATATATTTTTTATTTTTTCGGAATCTTCCGCGACATCAGTGGCGCAACCGGGAACATCAACGTCAATCAATAGAAGCCTGCACGTCACATACGGGGGTGCAAAAGCGGCAGTGTTCACCGGCGGCCAGATGGGTGCCGGTATCTACTACAGCCATGGAGACTCGTTTGGCGGCGGCTCGTACAACGAGGCGCTCACCGTAAATACGGACGACCAGTCCATGTACCTGAAAACCTTCGGCATGGCGTTCCACACTCGCCAAGACCAGAAGCTTTCTCAAGAAGGCGGTGCAGAGACGCTTTGGGGCCTTCTCATCGCACCGCTACAACGCAATCGGTAAATCATTGCTGGGTGCGAATTAGAAAGAACCCAGGGGGGGCACTTGGCCTTGACGCTGCCCCCTACGACAAAGAAGTAAGACTCACATAGAAGGTTCAGACCATGGAAGTAGTCCTGCTCGCCCACATCACATTTAACCGAATAGGCTCGGCCAGTGGCGGAGGCTTTCAAAGCCAACGCCAGGTCAAGTTTTCCGCAGAGCTACCAGACACCGACCAATCGGCCTTAAGGGAATTGGTGATCGAGATCGCCGAGGCAAATGGTGAAGCGGCGGGAGCCTTGAGAGAATTGAGGTACGAGCGAAACTACGGAGGGGAATTGGTACTCAACATCCAAGGCCCGAGCACCTCATACGGCACCGCTTATGCCTAACGTCGCATCATCCATGCGCTGAAAGCCAAAGGGCAGTACTTCAAGCCTCAGGCGGTAGAAGACAGAGACGTCACACCATATGTCTCATCTCGGAGGGCTAAGTAGTTCGCATATCGACTCATCGAACAACCAGGGATTTGCCGGATTCTGGTTGGTCATCCAGTATACGGAGGCGCACTGAATACCAGTCACGTCCACCCCGCCCCGCTTCAGAAATCGCCATTCGCGATCACTCGCACACCCGGTGCAAATGGGGGCAAAAGTGGGGGCATAACTTGATTTTTTTAGCTGAAAGCACCGTCCTAGAGCCAAGTCAAAATGTTTTTTGGCGACCCTGAGAGTCTCTAGGGGACGCCTGGCAGGCTGTTCAGCTGATCATTTCTGCCTTTTCACAGACCATTGAGCCCCATCCACTTCCAGTGGATTGCCACACCAGGGGCATATCCGAGGGTATGCATGGATAGTTTGAAAAGGATGCCCCCAATGGCCTGCCAAGTACTGCGTCGGATCCTAGACTGAGCAGAATAGAGGCCAAGGTAGCCGCAGCAGCATGCATGCGCCTGCGGAAAAGGGTACCGACGGCATCCAGCAAGCCAGGGCAGAACCGGCAATGAAGAATGTGAGAAGGAAGGAGAATTACATTTCGGGTACTTCGGCATGCCCATCCCCATGAACGCCCATCTTCACGTCGACTTTATAAACCCGGTAGTTTCAATTGCGACGTAAAAGCGTATTCGGCGCCACACCAAACGCCTTGCGAAACGCATGGCTGAAATGCGAGAAGTCAGAAAACCCGAAGTCCAGCGCGGCCTGCGAGACACTGCGCACCTGGCCACGCTCGATCGCTTCCCGGCTGGCATTCAGCCGTTCTCTCCAGATCTCTGCCGCAGGGGTTTTCTGGTAGCGCGCAAAGGCACGCGTAACGGTGCGGGTAGACACATTGTGGGCTTGGGCGATGACCTCGATCGACAGGTACGGCTCGGCCAGATGGCGTTGGATGTACTGCATGATGCGGCCGTAGAGGTCCAGCTCCTGGTGAACGGCCTTCAGGTCCTGAAGTTCCAGGCTGATCACCAGCAGGTCGAGCAACGCCTCTGAATAACGACTGGAGATGCCTTCATCCTGGAATGCAGCAGGCGTATTGGCCGCGTGGCGCAGCATTTCACGCAAGGGGATCACGCCAGGCCGTCGATCATCGAGGACCATCGCGGTGTAATCCGCAATACGCGGCAGGCGTTCACTGAGCAGGGCTCGCGGGATGCGCACCAGGTGGTTTTCGGTACCACCGAGGCTGAATCGGAACGCTTGCGTTGCGTCATAAAGAAACAAATTACCGGTTGCCAGGCTGGCTTTCCTGCCGCCCTGTTCAATCTGGCCATGACCGTTTCGGGCAAACCCCAACCATAAATCGTCGGCCGGACCGCTGCGCAGATGCTGCTCGGAACGCTCCCAGTAATGCAGTGGCGATGACAGCGAACAGATGTCCAGAGCGCCTAACGCATTGACCGCGAGCGCGCCATCGAAACTGCTCTGGGACAGGGGTTTGCTGTCGGCCGCCAGGCAATGGCGACAGACCACTTCTTTCCAGTATTCAAAGCGACGGGGTGCGGCGACAGCGAGGGTCGAATACTGAGTACTTGGATTCATGACACTGACCTCGGTACAGCAATGCAGTAAGAGCTGGAAAAGGTGTTACCGGCTTTTCAGCGCTAGCAATTAACAGGCCAGGCGCCTTCACGGGCGCAGGTGAGTGATCGACACGCGTCTGTCACCGACATTGTCTCCCCTCGCCCGTATGCCGGGTGACGACCTCGCCCTACCCATTAAGAGGCACGGCCCCGTGTGTTTACAGCGGTGGTGCACCAACCTCGATCATGCCCGCGCGCGCCTGCTTACGCTGTCTTTTCCAACCAAACGGTTGTCTCGACGAACCAAGCGGCTGCTCGTCGTCACGCCTAATTTCCACCTCACAGCAACTCAACCCCCGCTGATGAGGCTCGCCATGCATCGACCCTGTTCACCCCCCTTGGCTGACACCTCCTGGCTCCTGCAGAGGCGCGACCTCGTGCCTGAAGAGTCGGCGTATTGGTTGATCGAGTGGGGGGCGATGAAGCTGCTGCACCGACGACAGGCCGCCAAGCGCGGCCAGCCGCCCAAGTACTGATGCCCAACCGTAGGCCTGAACCAAAATAACGAGGAGCTCAACATGGAATCTGCAATCGACACACATCTCAAATGCCCGCGCACCCTGTCTCGCCGCGTGCCCGATGAGTACCAGCCGCCCTTTGCAATGTGGGTGGCACGCGCCGACGAGCATTTGGAACAGGTGGTGATGGCTTACTTCGGCGTGCAGTATCGCGGCGAAGCGCAGCGCGCAGCCGCGCTGCAGGCGATGCGTCATATCGTCGAAAGTTTCAGCCTGGCCGATGGCCCGCAGACCCATGACTTGACCCACCACACCGACAACAGCGGCTTCGATAACCTGATTGTGGTCGGCTACTGGAAAGACCCGGCGGCTCACTGCCGCTGGCTGCGCTCGGCGCCGGTCAACGCCTGGTGGGCATCAGAGGACAGGCTCAACGACGGCCTTGGCTATTTTCGCGAGATCAGCGCACCACGCGCCGAGCAATTCGAGACGCTGTACGCCTTCCAGGACAACCTACCCGGTGTCGGCGCGGTCATGGATCGCATCAGCGGCGAAATCGAAGAGCACGGTTATTGGGGCTCGATGCGCGACCGCTTCCCCATCTCGCAGACGGACTGGATGAAGCCGACGAGCGAGCTGCAAGTGATCGCCGGTGACCCGGCCAAAGGTGGGCGCGTGGTGGTGCTGGGGCATGACAACCTCACGCTGATCCGTTCCGGCCAGGACTGGGCGGATGCCGAGGCTGAAGAGCGCTCGCTGTACCTCGACGAAATCCTGCCGACCTTGCAGGACGGCATGGACTTCCTGCGAGACAACGGCCAACCGCTGGGCTGCTACAGCAACCGGTTCGTGCGCAATATCGACCTGGACGGCAACTTTCTCGACGTCAGCTACAACATCGGTCACTGGCGCTCGGTGGAGAAACTCGAACGCTGGGCCGAATCCCACCCGACCCACCTGCGTATTTTCGTGACCTTCTTTCGCGTGGCCGCGGGCTTGAAGAAGTTGCGGCTGTACCACGAAGTATCGGTATCGGACGCCAAGAGCCAGATCTTCGAGTACATCAACTGCCACCCGCAGACCGGCATGTTGCGCGACGCGCAAGTATCGCCCGCCTGACGCCAGCCCTGACTCCACTTTTAGCCCTGCGCTTTGCCTGACTGGCGATAGCGGGGCTCTTTTTGCCCGCAAAAAGGATCCTCGACCATGAAACAGTTTCGTTACCTGTCGCTTGCAGCCCTCCTCCCCAGCCTTTGCGCCCACGCTGTCGAGGTAGCCCCTGGCGACTACGAGCAGTTACCCGCTGATGCAACGCTTGGCCTGCTCTACTACCAGCACTCCACCACGAAGAGTGCCTACGCCCAAGGCCACAAAATCAGTTCCGATTTCGACCTGACTTCCGACGTCGGCATTCTGCGACTGCTGCACGTCTACCAGCTGAGCGAGCGACTCACCGTCTCGCCACAACTCCTGTTGCCCTTCGGCCATGTCTCAAGCGGCGGTGACGCTTCCGCCTTGGGCAACACCAGTGGCGTGGGCGACCTCATTCTCACCGCGCCGCTCAAATACACGCTAAACGATGCCAAAGACGTCCTCGGCGCCACTGCTTACCTCTACGTGCCTAGCGGCAACTACGATAAGAACGACGCGCTCAACCTGGGCGAGAACCGCTGGAAGGTTGACCTCCAGGCGGCCTACATCAAGCACTTCGCGGAAAAGTGGGCCGTCGACCTCGTAGGCGATGCCATTTGGTATGGCGACAACAACGACTTCGGCGCCAACTCCGCCCGCAGGGAGCAGGACGTTTCCTACGAAACCCAGTTGATGGGCCGCTACATGCCTGACCCGACCACCGCGCTGGCCATTGGCTTTGGCCACAACTGGGGCGGTGAAACCCAGGTCGCGGGTGTCAACCAGGACGACAAGATGCAGACCACCAACTTTCGCGTCACCGCCACCAAGTTCGTCACCGCCAAGGACCAGCTTCAGCTGCAACTGGGCCGCGACCTGTCCGTGGAGAACGGGCCAAAGGAAAACTTTCGCATGAACCTGCGTTACGCACGGGTTTTCTGACCCCTGTCCGCCTGGATCAAACGGTTGTCCTCACCAGCCAAGCGTGTGCGCGAGAGCAGATCTAACGTGTACCCGTCAGCCGTAGCCAATGAGATTGTCCCCACTGAAACGGAGAAATCACACATGACCGACCAACAACCCGCCCTGGAACAACAGCCCTCCCTCTACACGCGACTCGGGGGCTACGACGTTATCTATCAGTTCGCCGGCGCCGTCTTGAGAAAAACAATGGGCCACCCTGCCATCGGGCACATCTGGGCCCATATGTCCGAATCAACGTTCCAGAAAGAACACATCAATTTTGTCGATTTCCTCTCTGAGCACTGGGGCGGAAGCGCCAAATACCGGGGGCGGGACATGGTCACCGCACATCGGGGCATGGGGCTTACCGAGGTGCACTGGCAAGCCGTGCTCGATTGTCTCGAGGAGTGCTACAACGACTACGACCTGGCGGCGAACCTGCGCAAAGAGGTCAATGACTTTCTCATCAAGTTCAAGCCGGCGGTGATAGGTAGCCCCTCCTATCGGGACGTCGTACTCGCCCACCCTGAAATGGACCCCGCCAAGGGCATGAAAAGCGTCGGCGTTATCTGGCCCAAACACGAGAAGTAATCTGCGCAAGACGCAACACCTGAACCCCAGAAATAAGCCGTTTGGATCTTCAGGGCATACGCCCTGCTGCCGGGGTTCGCCCTGGCAGCTGAAGCTCACGGGACACACCCGTCCCTTTCAACCAAATGGCTGTCTTGCTCAACCAAGCGCCGTTCGATCACCAGAGATAGCTTAGTCACAGATCCCAGTCACGCGGACACCTTTGCAGGACCTCGCCGCGAGACATGTGCACAGACATTTGCCAGCCCACTTCAGGAAACAGGACGTCTCATGGCCATCATCCGCCCGACTGTCGAACAACTGCAGGACCTCGCCACCAGCCTGCACATACAGCTGACACGCGAACAAGCCAGCGAATATCTGGCGCTCATGCAATCCAGTTTCGATGCGTACGACCTGGTCGATGATCTGCCCGATTTCACACCGCTGGTGCGCTACGAGCGCAGCGCGGGCTATCGCCCCTCGCACACTGAAAACACGCTCAACGCCTGGTACTACAAGACGGAAGTGATGGGCGCCAGTTCAGGCACGCTGGCGGGCAAGACCGTCGCTCTCAAAGACAACATCGCCCTGGCCGGCGTCCCGATGATGAACGGCGCCGCGCCACTGGAGGGGTTTGTCCCTTCGTTCGACGCCACCGTGGTCACGCGTTTGCTCGATGCCGGCGCGACCATCCTCGGCAAAGCCACCTGCGAGCACTACTGCCTCTCGGGGGGCAGCCACACCTCTGACCCAGCCCCGGTGCACAACCCTCATCGTCACGGTTACGCCGCTGGCGGTTCCTCATCGGGCAGCGCTGCCCTGGTCGCCGCCGGCGAGGTGGACATCGCCGTAGGCGGCGACCAAGGTGGCTCCATCCGCATCCCGTCGGCTTTCTGCGGAACCTACGGAATGAAGCCAACCCATGGCCTGGTGCCCTACACCGGCATCATGGCGATTGAAGCGACCATCGATCACGTCGGCCCGATTACCGCCAACGTGCGCGACAACGCGTTGATGCTGCAGGCCATGGCCGGTTCCGATGGCCTCGACCCACGCCAGGCAGAGCCGCAGGTCGATGACTATGGCAGCTACCTGGGGCGGGGCGTGAGCGGGCTCAGAATCGGCGTCGTGCAGGAAGGGTTCGCGCTGGCCAATCAAGACCCACGCGTGGCGGACAAGGTGCGCGAGGCCATCGCCCATCTCGAGGCCTTGGGCGCGCAGGTCGAGCCGGTGTCCATTCCCGAACACAACCTGGCGGGATCGCTGTGGCACCCCATCGGCTGCGAAGGTCTGACCATGCAGATGATGCATGGCAACGGCGCCGGTTTTAACTGGAAAGGCCTGTACGACATCGGCCTGCTGGACAAACAAGCCGGCTGGCGCGAACAGGCCGACCAATTGTCCGCGTCTCTCAAGCTCTGCATGTTCGTCGGCCAATACGGCCTGACGCACTACCACGGGCGTTACTACGCCAAGGCCCAGAACCTGGCGCGCTTTGCCCGGCAAGGCTATGACAAGGCATTGCAGTCCTATGACCTGCTGGTGATGCCGACCACCCCCATCACGGCCCAACCGCACCCGCCAGCGCACTGCTCGATCACCGAATACGTGGCGCGTGCCCTGGAAATGATCGGCAACACCGCGCCTCAGGACATCACCGGACATCCCGCCATGTCGATTCCGTGCGGCTCGGTGGACGGCATGCCCGTCGGCTTGATGCTGATCGCCAGGCACTACGCTGAAGGCACGATCTACCAGGCGGCGGCGGCGTTCGAAGCCGCGGTGGACTGGCGCACGCTCTAAGTTTCAACCCTGCAAAACAATAAGAACGACCGGCACGTTTCAATCACTCCACAACCGCGTTGACTGATAGGAGATACCTCAATGAGTCCATCTACGCCCACTTCTGCGAGCACCTCGACACCCGGCGAAAGAGCCTGGGCATTGTTTCAAGTCCTCAAGAGCAAGGAGCTCATCCCACAGGGTTACGTCGAGCAGCTCACGCAATTGATGGAGCACGGCTGGAGCCCGGAAAACGGCGCCCGCGTGGTCGCCAAGGCCTGGGTCGATCCGCAGTTCCGGGCGCTGTTGCTCAAGGACGGCACCGCCGCCTGCGCCCAGTTTGGCTACACCGGCCCGCAGGGCGAATACATCGTCGCCCTGGAAGACACGCCCCAGCTGAAAAACGTGATTGTCTGCAGCCTGTGTTCATGCACCAACTGGCCTGTGCTCGGCCTGCCGCCGGAGTGGTACAAGGGCTTCGAGTTCCGCGCGCGCCTGGTCCGAGAGGGCCGCACCGTCCTGCGCGAGCTGGGCACCGAGCTGCCGAACGACATGGTGGTCAAGGTCTGGGACACCAGCGCCGAAAGCCGCTACCTGGTGCTGCCGGTACGGCCTGAAGGCACCGAGCACATGAGCGAGGAGCAGCTTCAGGCCCTAGTGACCAAAGACGTGCTGATTGGCGTCGCCCTGCCCCGCGTTGATTGAGACAAGCAACGCCCCATCGTTCAATTACCGGAGTTTCAATTATGGATGGTTTCCACGATCTCGGCGGTTTCCAAGGCTTTGGCAAAGTCCCTCACACCATCAATAGCCTGGACTATAAGAAGGTCTTCAAGCAGGACTGGGAGCACCTGGCCTACAGCTTGATGTTTATCGGTGTCGATCAGCTGAAGAAGTTCAGCGTGGACGAAGTGCGTCACGCTGTCGAACGCCTGGATGTTCGCCAACATGTCGGCACCCAATACTACGAACGCTATGTCATCGCGACCGCTACCCTGCTGGTCGAAACCGGCGTGCTCACCCAGGCCGAGCTGGACCAGGCGCTGGATAGCCACTTCAAGCTGGCGAACCCGGCACATGCTGAAGGCCGTGCCGCGATCACCGGGCGAGCACCGTTTGAGGTCGGCGATCGGGTGGTGGTGCGCGACGAATATGTGGCGGGACATATCCGCATGCCGGCCTACGTACGCGGCAAGCAGGGCGTGGTGTTGCATCGCACCTCGGAAAAATGGCCTTTCCCGGATGCCATCGGTCACGGCGATACCAGCGCGGCGCATCAGCCGACCTACCACGTCGAGTTCCACAGCAAAGACCTGTGGGGCGACGCGGCAGATGAAGGTTTCGTGGTGGTCGACCTGTTCGAAAGCTACCTGGACCCGGCCGAGGGCCGTCCAGCGGTGAACGTGTGATGGACGGCGCCCAGGCGGGCCGACTGCCGGTGACCGTGCTTTCCGGCTTCCTCGGCGCCGGCAAGACCACCCTGCTCAACCACATCCTGCGCAATCGCGAGGGCCTGAGAGTCGCGGTCATCGTCAACGACATGAGCGAGATCAACATCGATGCCGCAGAGGTGCAGCGCGATGTATCGCTGCACCGTGGCCGCGATGAGTTGATCGAGATGAGCAATGGCTGTATCTGCTGCACGCTGCGCGCCGATCTGCTCGAACAGATCAGCGCGCTGGCGCGTCAACAGCGCTTCGACTACCTGCTTATCGAATCCACCGGGATCTCGGAGCCGATGCCGGTCGCGGAGACGTTCGCCTTCCTTGACGACGAGGGCTTCAGCCTCAGCGAACTGGCGCGGCTCGATACCTTGGTGACGGTGGTCGACGGCAGCTGTTTTCAAGCATTGCTGGAGTCACCGGACAGCGTCGCCCGCGACGATGCCCAGGTAGACGCGCCCAGACGCCCGCTGGCGGACCTGCTGATTGAGCAGGTGGAGTACGCCAACGTGATCCTCGTCAACAAACTGGACCTGATCGACGAGCCGGCCTATCAGGCTGTGCGGGCGATCCTTGCGGGCCTCAACCCGACCGCACGGATCCTGCCGATGACCCAGGGCAACGTCAGGTTGGCCAGCATCCTCGATACCCGTCTGTTCGATCTACCCAGCCTTGCGGCAGCGCCGGGCTGGATGCGCAAGCTGGAGCCTGACAGCGCAACGGCGTCCGAGTCGGACACCTACGGTGTGACCTCCTGGGTGTACCGCGAGCGCGCACCGTTTCACCCCCAGCGCTTGCTCGACTTTCTCAAGCGCCCCTGGAGCAACGGGCGCCTGTTGCGCAGCAAAGGTTACTTCTGGCTTGCCAGCCGACACCTGGAAACCGGCTTGCTGGTGCACAGCGGCAAGCAATTCCAGTGGGACTATGTGGGGCATTGGTGGAGCTTCATAGCGCCGTCGCAATGGCCAAAGGACGAATACCGCTTGCAAGGCATCATGGCCAAGTGGGACGGCGTGGTCGGCGACTGTCGGCAGGAGCTGGTCTTTATCGGCCAGGACCTCGATACACAGGCGTTGCAGCGCGAACTCGACCATTGCCTGCTCAGCCCCGAGGAAATCGCCGCGGGCCCGGCGGCCTGGCCCGCCCTGCCGGGGGCGACGGCCTTTGACACCCGTGCCTTGTCGGCCAGCCCGACGGCTTCCATTTAACCGAGCTAGAGGTGTTTATGCTTTTTTTCAGCCGCACCGCCCGCTGGGTCTTGGCGCCGCTCGCCGACAGGTTGGAGCAACCTGACCAGGCCAGCGCGCCCGTGTCGTCGAATAATCCATTACTGCGCCGCCTGCTGACCGGCGTCGACCACCTGCTGCAGGAGCGGCAAACCCTGAAGGCCCAGGCACGTGCGCTGGCTGCGCAAGTCGCCCAATTGGAAGCACACCTGGCCGATCGTAACCAACAGACGCGCCAACATGAGGCGTACTGGGACCTGGTCAGCCAAGGCGCGGATGAACTGTTCTGGGCACTGGAACTGCAGGGCACCCCAGCCCCCGCGCCGACCTCTGCCATGCAGTGGGCGGGACCGACGTCGATCCAGGTCCAGGGGGTTGATCAACTGAGCCGATGGAGCGACCAGTTGCACCCGGCAGACCAGCCAGTGCATCTGGATGCGCTCACCCGGCATCTGGCCGATCGCAGTGGGCGCACGCCGTTTGCGTTGGACGTGCGCATGAAGCCTGTCGGCGACGGCGACTATCGCTGGTGCCGGGTCAGCGGTGTAGCGCGACGTGACGCACAAGGCATGGCACTGGCCATTGGCGGCAGCGTGCGTGATATCCACGAGCAGTACCAGCATCACGAGGCCCTTGAGTTGGCGGCCACCCGCTTCGATATATCTCGGGAGATGCTGCATGACGGGCTGTGGGATATCGAGGTGGTGGCCGGCGACCCGGCGAACCCGAAGAACACCATCTGGTGGTCGTCACAAATGCGCCGGCTGCTGGGCTGCAACACCGTCGAGGAGTTCCCCAACACCCTGGAAAGCTGGACCTCGCGCCTGCACCCCGAGGACAGCGCGCGGGCCATTGCGGCGTTTATCGCCCATGTTGAAGACCGTAGCGGCAAGACCCCTTTCGACGTTGACTATCGCCTGAAACACCAGAACGGCACTTACCGCTGGTTTCGTGGCCGCGGGCAAACCCGCCGTGCGCAGGACGGCTCCCCGCAGCGGGTGGTCGGCGCGATCACCGATATCCACGCCCGCCATGAAGAAAGCACGATGCGCGAGGCGCAGGCACAACAGCATCGGGTGATGCAGGACACCCTCAACAAGCTCACGCAGATTGTCGCCACCATCCAGGGCATTGCCAGCCAGACCAACCTGCTGGCGTTGAACGCCGCCATCGAGGCGGCGCGCGCCGGCGATGCCGGGCGCGGGTTTGCGGTGGTCGCCGATGAAGTGCGCAAACTCGCCACCCGTACCAGCCAGGCAACCCAGCAAGCGGCCGAGATGATGCACAACTGATCAGATGAACATCCCACGCGGCAGGCGTGGACACACAACCTATTCCAACAATAACAATCGGGTGCGTTATGCGCGATTACACCTCAGCAGTGAACTCTTTCGACTTTCTACAATTGGCCGCCCGGGATTTGCACGGCGAGCTGAATGCCTTGAATGCCTGTATCGAATGTTGCGACCGGCACGCCGAGGGCGATGCCGTCGCGTTGTATTGCGAAACGCGGGATGACCGCGCCACGCGCCACACCTTCCGCGAACTACAGGACCACGCGGCGCGCTTCGGCAATTTCCTGCGCGAGCAAGGCGTCCAACCGGGAGATCGTGTCGCGGGCCTGATGCCGCGCACGGTTGAATTGTTGATCGCCATTCTGGGGACCTGGCGTATCGGCGCGGTCTACCAGCCGCTCTTTACCGCCTTCGGTCCCAAGGCCATTGAGCAGCGGTTGGGTTGCTCGAAGGCACGCTGGATCGTGACCGATGCCCTCAACCGCCCCAAGCTGGATGATGTCAGCGACTGCCCGCCCATCATCGTGGCCGACGGTGCCCCGGCGCATCCGAGCGATTACGACTTCTGGCGTACGCTGGATCAGTACCCGACGCAATGCACACCGCAATTGCTGGACGCCGGTGCACCGTTTTTGCTGATGTGCACCTCCGGAACCACGGGGCCGGCCAAGCCGCTGGAGGTGCCCTTGAGCGCCCTCCTGGCCTTCAAGGGCTACATGCGTGAAGCGATCGATCTGCGCGAAGACGACCGTTTCTGGAACCTGGCCGACCCGGGTTGGGCCTATGGCCTGTATTACGCGGTCACCGGCCCGTTGGCGTGCGGCCACGCCACGCTGTTCTATGACGGCGCTTTCTCGGTGGACACCACCTGCCGGATCATCAAAAAATACGCGATCAGCAACCTGGCCGGCTCGCCTACGGCCTATCGCTTGCTGATCGCGGCGGGCGCGGAGTTCGCCGGCGCGGCGCGAGGTCAGTTGCGTGTGGTCAGCAGCGCCGGCGAGCCGCTCAACCCACAAGTCATCCGTTGGTTTGCCGAACAAGCCGGCGTGGTCATCCATGATCATTACGGTCAGACCGAAATCGGCATGGTGCTGTGCAATCACCATGGGTTGCAGCACCCTGTTCGTGAGGGCTCGGCCGGTTACGCGATGCCGGGCCATCGAATTGTCGTGCTCGATCATCAGCACCGGGAACTGCCGGCCGGCCAGCCTGGCGTGTTGGCGGTGGACCGCGAGCGCTCGCCCCTGTGCTGGTTCAGTGGATACTTCGGCATGCCGACCCAGGCGTTTGTCGGCCGTTATTACTTGAGCGGCGATATCGTTGAGCTCAATGACGACGGCAGTATCAGCTTCGTCGGCCGCAACGACGACGTGATCACCACCTCGGGCTATCGCGTCGGGCCGTTTGATGTGGAGAGTGCTCTCATCGAACACCCGGCCGTGGTTGAGGCTGCCGTCATCGGCAAACCCGACCCGCAACGTACGGAGCTGATCATGGCGTTTATCGTGTTGAACCGTGAGTACCTGCCCAGCGCCGAGTTGGCTGAGGTGCTGCGCCTGCATGTCCGACAGCGCCTGGCCGCACATGCGTACCCCCGGGAAATCGAATTCGTCGAGCAACTGCCCAAGACCCCCAGCGGCAAGTTGCAGCGATTCATCCTGCGCAACCAGGAAATCGCCAAGCAGCAGGTACTCGCCACATGACCCGGCGGTGGAGGCTGGCGTGCTGAGCCGCTCGGAGTTCCAGCGCCGGGCGCTGGAGGTGTTCAAGGAGCGCAGTTTCAGCCCGGTCAGCATGCTTGAACTGGCGGCGCACGTTGGAATTAGCCCGAGAGCGATTTATCAACATGTACAGAGCAAAGAGGCAATGCTATTTGAATGGCTGATGGAGCTGTATCACGCGTTGTTGTCGCACGTTGACCTGATCAAAACGCGAAGATTGACGCCTGCGCAACGCGTGACAAAACTGATCGAAGGCCATCTCCAATTGCATGAACACATTACCGGGCACTTCAAGCTAGCGGTCATGGACGCCAATTGCCTGGGCGGCAAGATCTGAAATCCATCCGAATCCATCTTGGTCTCTGTCAGGAATCGCCACTCGCGATCGCTCGCAAACCTGATGCAACCGGGGGCAAAACTGGGGGCATATTTGAACTTTTTCTGCCTGAAAATATTGTTCTAGAGCCTAGTCAAAATTTTCTTCGGAAGCTCTGTCAACATGGAGCAGCTATGACTGACAGCTCTCGGCCCAGAGTGTGTAAAAACGCTCATAACCTGATCGTCTTGGGTCATTTACGTTCGTGGCTGAGCGATCGCACGGTCAATGTCGCGGGTCGCATCAGTCGTAACTTGGAACACACCAGCCTGTTCTTACAGCTTCTGGGATGGGCCAAATCGGCCTTTTTAGGCAGTCAGCGCTTTCATCAAACCGTTGGCACCCATGATCTTCATGACCCGTTTCAAGTTGTAGGCGAGCACACTCAAGCTCATCTCTGCACTCACCCCGGCCAGCTTTCGCGTCAGGAAGTGCGCCGCACCCATCCATTGTTTGAGCGTCCCGAAGGGATGCTCAACCGTCCGTTTTCGGACTCGCATCATCTCTGGCGCGTTGCTCAGCCGAAGCTGCATTTCCTCTAAGACGGCTTCATGCTCCCAGCGTCGAACTCGTCGTTCCGTGCTCGGCGTGCACTGTGCTTTCAACGCGCAGCCCTGGCATTTCGAACTCCAGTAACGATGCAACTTCAGGCCTTTTTCAACGTTGGAATAGCGCCAGATCAGCGCCTCGCCAGCCGGGCAAATGTATTGGTTTTTTTCCGCGTCATAGATGAAGGCATCGTTATTGAAACGCCCGTCAGCCTTGGCTCCAGAGGTCATCGGCTTGGGCACGTAGGCGGTGATGCCTGCATCGTGACAAGCCAGGATTTGTTCGCTTTTGAAGTAACCTCGATCCGCCACCACCGACAATGTTTCTGACGCTATGGCCTCGCGGGCCTGCTTGGCCATTGAGCTGAGTTGATCGCGGTCGGAACCAACGTTGGTCACCTCATGTGCAACGATCAAATGGTGCTGCGTATCGACCGCTGTCTGCACGTTGTAGCCGACGATTCCCGTGCCGCGCGTCATCATGGAGCGAGCATCTGGGTCGGTCAGTGAGACCTGTTTATCAGGCGATTCATTGAGCTGGATTTCGATCGCCTGAAGCTCCTTCATTTGAGTTTTGAGCTTGGCGATTTTTTCTTCCAGCCGCACGACACTGGGCTCGGAAGCTGTTGGTTCTTGCCGATCGGCAGCATCGAGTGCCGTCAGGTAACGGTTGATGCTCGATTCAATTTCTTCCATTCGCCGCTTCAGTTTGGCGCTGGTGAAATTGCGGTCACGATTGTTGACGGCTTTGAATTTACTGCCATCGATGGCGACCAGATTTTCTCCGAACAGTCCCAACTGCTGACACAGCACAACGAATTGGCGACAGACGCCTCGGATGGCCTTGCTATTGTCTTTTCGGAAGTTGGCGATGGTCTTGAAGTCCGGCATCAAACGCCCGGTCAACCACATCAGTTCGACGTTGCGTTGGGCTTCTCGCTCCAAACGTCGGCTCGACTGGATGCGGTTGAGATAGCCGTAGATGTAGATCTTCAGCAAGATCGCGGGGTGGTAGGCAGGCCGGCCAGTATCGGCTGGAACGGCACCTTCAAAACCCAGATTGACCAAGTCGAGTTCGTCGACAAATACATCGACTACGCGCACCGGATTGGTATCGCTGACGTAGTCGTCGAGGCTAGCCGGAAGTAAGGTGCCTTGGCCTCGATATTCACCTTGGATAAAGCGCTTCATAGGCGATCCCTGCGATGAAATCCTCAGAAATCATAGCAAGGGTTCGCAAAAGCGTTTACACACTCTGAACAAACGCAGTCTTTTATGAGAGGTAACTATTGACCCAAGGCTGACCCTGCTCTCGCGAAACGCGGGGTCGGAGTTATCTGATTTGGAACAGGCGGGAGATCGCGGTCATGGCCTTATCTCCGTCAGTTTCATAGAGACCGAACAGGCGCGTTTGGTCGCTCAGACGATGAAGCCGAAAATGGTTATAGAACGCTTGGCCTAAGCGCTGATTATCGAATGCTCCGCGTTCCCAAAGAGTTAAAAACTCTTGATACGCAACGCGCTCAATTTCCAGTCTCGGCATGCTTTCCATATACACATCCATTTATGTCAGCGATGACCGAATCCTACTGGCGCCGGACAGATGCGGCAATGCGCGTTTGGGAGCGATTTTTAATCATCCGAGCTGGCTTTGGAGTTTTTACACACTCTGGGCCGATTGCTGCCTGTCTCGAAGAGCTGCAGCCCGCCAGAAGCGGACGGATTGCAAGCAGAGAAAAGGGGACTGATATAATTTCTGAGAAATAAATCAGTCCCCTTTTCCCTAAGACCGCGGACGCGTCCGAGACGCTTGGCCAACGAACAGCCGCAGACAGCTGCAATGGCAAGTCGCTGACGATGCTGGTCGTCAAATTGTGCCAGGCGGTGTTACCACGGGCCCGCCGGCTCCTAGGCGCAAGGTCGTCTAATTGCTGGACCGCCTATCAGTCAGCATATTGATCAACGCCCTGAGGCCGGATGGTACATGGCGATTCGCCGAGTAATAGAGGCACAGCCCCAGATACGCGGGACACCACTCTTCCAGAACTCGTTTGAGTCGGCCCTCCTTGAGCGCATGTGCTGCAAGATGGTCGGGCACGAAGGCGATCCCTATTCCCTCGATTGCTGCCTCCACCATCAACGATTGATCAGTCAACGTGACAGGGCCGGGAGCGTTGATCCTTTCGACAGCGCCATGGCGCTCAAACTCCCATCTGTAGATTGCACCACTTTCAAACCGGAAGCGGATGCAATGATGGTCATACAGATCTTGCGGCACTACTGGATATCCGCGTTGCTCGAAGTACTCGGGCGACGCCACTACCGCAAAGCGGACCTCTCCCATAACTGGGATGGCCACCATATCTTTGGGTACTGCTTCCGCTAATCGGATACCCGCATCAAAACCATCGGCAACGATATCGCTCAGCTTGCCATCACTGAATATGTCGAGATGGACGCGAGGATTCTCGCGCAAAAAGCGCGCAAGCACTGGCCACAGTACCAACCGGATGGCGCCCTCACTGGCATTGATTCGCACCGTTCCGCTGGGAGCGTGGTCATTGCCCTCCAGCTCCCGAACGGCTTCTTCAACTGAGGCCATTGCCGGTCTTAGTTTTATGGCCAGGCGCTCTCCCGCCTCGGTCAAGGAGACGCTTCGAGTCGTCCGGTTGAAAAGGCGGACGTTTAACCGTTGTTCGAGAGCCTTGATCGAGTGACTGATCGCCGAGGGCGTCATGTCGAGATCGATTGCGGCGCTGCGGAAACTTCGGTGGGCTGCGACCGCTAAGAATGCGGCAAAGGCCGACAGGTCATTGCCCTTGGATTGGTGAATTACTTTCATCATGGAATCAAATATTGACCAGATTGTCGCGACAGTCAACGACCCATAGACTCGAATGAAGCTGCAGCATCGTGGGTCCAAAAGGGCCGGTGTAGCTCTCAGAGCATCTCGTTCGCAGCCCTAACAGTAATGACCACCTGATCGAAAGGAACATGCGATGAAGATGAAGGCAGTTGTGATGACCGGCGCGAACAAACCCTGGGAGGTTCATGAGGTTCCCATGCCCAAGGCAGAGCCAGGGCTGGTCCTGGTGAAAGTTCACGCCTCCGGCATGTGCTACACGGACGTGTGGGCAACTCAGGGGGCTGGCGGTGACATTTATCCTCAGACTCCGGGTCACGAAGTGGTTGGTGAAATCGTCGAAGTCGGTGCGGGTGTCCACACGCGCAAGGTTGGAGACCGAGTCGGTACCACCTGGGTACAGTCCTCGTGCGGTCGATGCCCTTACTGCCGCCAGAACCGCCCGTTGACCGGCCAGACTGCCATGAACTGCGTTTCGCCCAGAACGACCGGCTTCGCGTCGCAGGGCGGGCACGCAGAGTACATCGCAATTTCTGCGGAAGGCACCGTATTGTTGCCCGATGGGCTGTCCTACACGGACGCCGCGCCCATGATGTGCGCGGGCTATACCACCTGGAGCGGCCTGCGAGACGCGGAGCCGAAACCGGGTGACCGGGTCGCTGTGCTGGGGATCGGCGGGTTGGGCCACGTCGCCTTGCAGTTCTCAAAGGCATGCGGATTCGAGACCATCGCGATCACGCATTCTCCAGACAAGCACAAGCTTGCGACCGACTTGGGTGCCGACCATGTCGTCACCAATGCCGAGGAGCTATTGGCAGTCGGTGGTGCCGACGTGCTGCTGATCACCACCAACGACTTCGAAACCGCCGAAAAGGCGCTCGCGGGAGTCAATTCTGACGGTCGCATCGTCCTTTGCGGGCTCGACTTCAGCAAGCCGTTCTCGATTCCGTCCGATGGCAAGCCATTCCATATGATGCGCCAACGGGTGGTTGGCTCCACGCATGGGGGACAGCACTACCTCGCCGAAATTCTCGAATTGGCCGCGAAGGGTAAGGTCAAGCCTATAGTCGAAACCTTCTCTCTTGACCAAGCAACGGAGGCTTATGAACGCCTGTCCTCCGGGAAGATGCGATTCCGTGGTGTGTTCCTGCCTCACGGCGGAAATTGATTCCCAGAGCGGTTCCGGCGACCGCGCGGTCGCCGGCTTCGACTCCAACACATGCAGATGCCTGTTTGCGACTGACAAATATCGGCTTCCGCTTCCAGAGCGATGCATCGCATCTTGGGCGGGTGCGTGAATAGGTATAGCTTTTCTAGAAACCTCGGTACCTCAAAGCGAGCCCACTGATCCGTGTGGGGCGGTCTGCTAATGGCCATCTGCTGCCTGTCGCAACGGCAGTTTTTGGCGAATGCTGACCCTCACTCTAAACCGTTTCATTCACTTAACTCACGGGTGGCTCGGGACATCCGCCTCCCCCGCTGCTACGCTTTCGGCTCCTTCATTGGAGTCGAAACAATACCCACTGAATATTCACTGCCTGATGTCCTTGAGCGTCTGTACCAAAACCAGCTCGCCTTAGAGGCGGCGGTGATGGAGTTGACGTTGTGGATTGAGCGCAAGGGTACGACGGACACAGGCGACAATATCCGCGGCGCGCTACAAACGATTGGAGAGAACGCCGGACACATCAAACAAGGCTTGGCAAAACTGAAGGCCCGAGGCCCACACTAATTAAGCTGTCCACGACGTCCCGCATGCGGCAGCCTTGCTTGGACTTTGTGCGCATACAGTCCGGGCCATCTGTTCGGCGCAAAGGATGACCCCACACTTTACAGTTCGTCAGATACAAATCCCAAACTCCCTGAGTTTATGTAAAATGGCATAATATGCCAACGATCGAAACAATATGTTTGCCCAGAGTTGGAGCTAATGATGGCGACGCGAAACGTTGTGCTCACCCCTCAACAAGAACAGGTTATCCAAGACCTGGTCCAGTCCGGCCGTTATCAAAATGCCAGCGAAGTGATGCGAGAAGGTTTGCGTTTACTGGAGCAGCGCGTCGCCGAAGACACTGCCAAAATTGAGGCGCTGCGTCTGGCGACCTCGATCGGCATCATGGATCTTGAACACGGGCGCTTTACTCAATTGAACGAAGGGCATCTGGAGCTTTACCTAGAGGGCTTGAGCCTGGAGGCCACCACTCTCGCGAGCGAGAAACACTGAGCATGCCGCAGTATCGGATTTCCAACGCGGCGCGCGCCGACATTGTCGACATCCTCAGGCTCTCCCAGACGCAGTTCGGCGATCAAGCACGGCAGCGCTACCAGGCGCTGATACTCACGGCGTTGCAAGCTCTTGCCAGCACTCCTTACTGCATTGGCAGCCACGACCGCGATGAGCTTGCACCGGGCCTTCGCAGCTATCACCTCACCTATTCACGCCAGCAGGTCAAACACCCCCATGGGAGGGTCAAAAGCCCACGCCATATCGTGTTCTATCGTGTGGTAAATGACGCCCTGATCGAGGTCGTCCGACTCCTTCATGACGCCATGGAAGTGCAGTTGCACTTGCCTAATGACTGATCACCGAGCGGGCCCAACAGCATAACTGGCCAGGAACAACGAAGGTAAGACGCGCCCTCTACTAGCGACCGCGCCATTGCAACATCGCGCAGAGCCTGAGCATCTCGCGAGCCAATTTCTGGATAGGTACAGAGAGACAGATCCGAAAAGTCCGCTTAGGGATATCAACTCATAACCCATATCCCTCTTCCGAACGACCATGGATTTGCCACATTCGGGTTGCTCATCCAGTATACGGAGGCGCACTGAATACCAGCCACGGCCACCCAGGTCCGCGTCAGAAATCGCCATTCGCGATCGCTCGAACACCCGGTGCAATTGGGGGCAAAACTGGGGGCATAATTCGAGCTTTTCACGCTATAACTACCGTGCTAGAGCAATGTCAAAATGTTTTTTGGCTTGCCTGAGAGTCTTTCTGCCTCGTAGGACAGGCAATTCTTCTGATCATTTTCGCATTTCCACAAACCATGTGGCTTCGTTCACTTCCAGTGGATTGCTAGATTGGGGGCACATCTGAGGGCATGCTTTGGATGGTCTGAAAAGGATGCCCCTAGCCTGAGGCTCAACAATCTTCTTCTCGAAAAGTCACCTGCTACAGTTCCCTACCGCCGTTGAATGCTATCAGATCACCTCAGTTCAAAGACGCAGAGTGCTCATTGTCGCTGGAGCAACCTGCGCGCTTGCTGGGTTGATGTCGCAGTGGCTGACTACAGACATTACTTGCAGAACAACCGTCACCCCAAGGAGTACCAATCCATTTCGCGCACAGCCCATACCTTCACCGCACAGTGTCGCAGGGCGTGCTGGAAATCAGCGTCAACGATGATCGCTATCTGCTCTCTACTGGTGACTCTATTCTGTTCTTCGCCGATCAGCCGCACCGCTATCTCAGTCCGGCCGATAGTCAGGCTGCAGGGCTCCTGATAGTGACGTAGTCCGAACGCCTAAGCTGAAGGGCCCGCATCCACAACTGAAGCCAGATTAGCTGGACGCACCTGGACGCTGATCAAGTTTTTTTATCAGCCTCTGGAACGCCGCCAGCACCTGTGCAGGCCGCTCCAGCATCAATTGATGACCACACCGCTCCAACACCTCAAAGCTACCCGTCGGCAGCAGTCGGGCGAGTGCCTCACCCCCACTGGAGGGAGTCAGCCCGTCGCTGTCTCCCGATAACACATAAGTCGGCAACGTCAGTCGGGCCAGGGCATCGGCGTCGGGCCATTGGGCGTTTTGCAGTAGAGACTTGAACACATACAGACGATTGCGACGGGTCAGATTTTCCTCGTAGGCCACCAGCCGGGGATCGGCTGCGGAGTGCCACGCACGCTGACGAAAGCCCTTGGCCAGCAACGGCCGCAGCAGCTCCAACACCCAGGCAGGCAGAGACATCAGACCACCACGGCTCAACGGGCGATGCAGTTGTGTGCCTAGCAACAGGGCGCCATCTATGGTCACCTGCGGCAACCTGCGTGGAAGCTCCAGCAAGGCACTCAACCCCAGTCCGGTACCAAAGGAATGTGCAACCAGGATATTCCGACGTGCAGCGTAGCGGCTCAGTATTTCCAGCTGATCTGCCACCAGTTCCGACCAGGCATAGGCCTGCGGCTGGCGCGGCTTTTCACTATCGCCGTGCCCCAACAGGTCCCACGCCACCAGGCTGTATCCCTGATCGGACAACGACTGCCATAACTCGCGCCATTGATCCTTGTGACCACCACCACCATGCCCGAAGAACAAGACTGTATCTGCCTGATGCGTGCCTGGTTGATAAGCGATGCTCAGGTACCGTCCTGGACGGATTTCCACCCGCTCGCCCCGCACCAGAGGTAAATCAGAAAATGCGTGTAAATCAGTCATGAGTGGGACAAGCCTCTTTGAATTCAAGGTTTTGAGGAGTGACTGTCGAAGGGAGGAGGGTTCTGGAGAAGCCACGCAATAAGGTCTGGGTATAAGCATGTTGCGGATGGACCAGTAGCGTTGCCGCTTCCCCCTGCTCCACCACATGCCCGCCCTGCATCACGGCAATGCGATCACACAGTCTGGCGGCCACTCGCAAATCGTGGGTGATGAACACAATGCTCAGCTTGAGCCGACGTTGCAGGTCTTCAAGCAACTCGAGAATCTGTACCTGGATCAGCGCATCCAGAGCGGAAACGCATTCGTCCGCGATGAGTATTTTCGGCTCCACAGCCAAGGCACGGGCGATACCGATACGTTGGCGCTGGCCACCGGAGAACTCATGGGGATAGCGCTCGAACGCCGTGGCGGGTAGCCCAACCAACGCCAAAAATGAGCGCGTGCGCCGCTCGGCCTCGGCCTTTGAGTGCCCCTGTACCAGCGGGCCGGTCATGACGATACGACCGACGGTCTGGCGCGGATTGAGCGAGGCAAACGGGTCCTGGAAAATCATCTGCACATCGCTACGCAATGTTCGCAAACGCCCTTCGGAAAGCGCCGTTACATCCTGACCCAGCCATTGAATTTGACCACTGTCAGCACGTAGCAGCCGAACAAGGCAACGCCCCAGAGTGGATTTCCCCGAGCCTGACTCCCCAACAATGCCGAGGGTTTCACCCTCGCGCAGGGTCAGCTGAACCTGCGCCAGGGCCTGGGTAGCACGCTTGCGCCACCAACCGCTGTTGCTGCGAAACACTTTATTGAGTTGCTCGGCCTTGAGCACCACACTCCCGTCCACCGTTGTGCGCGGGGCCCGAGGTTGCGCCGAGACCGCTGCCAGCAGTTGCTGGGTATAAAGCGCCTGAGGCTTGCGCAATACTTGATGGGCGCTGCCCTGCTCCACCAGTTGACCTTTTTCCAGCACAAGCACGCGGTCGGCAATGGCCTCGACCACGGCGAAATCATGGGTGATGAACAACAGCGACATGCCCTTATCCTGTTGAATCTTGCGTAACAGATCGATGATCTGCGCCTGGGTGGTCACATCCAGCGCCGAGGTGGGTTCGTCGGCGATCAGTAACGAGGGATCGAACGCCAACGCCATGGCGATGACCACGCGCTGACGCTGGCCACCGGAGAGCTCAAAGGGATAGACCAGGCGCAGGCGTTCAGGCTCGGGCAGGCCGACATAACCCAGCAATTCCACAACCCGTCGGCGACGCTCCTGGGCCGATTTCACCCCGTGGGCGCGCAGGGTTTCATCGATCTGCTCACCCACGCGCAGCAGCGGGTTCAGCGCGCTCATGGGCTCCTGGAACACCATGCTTATATCTCGCCCGCGCAGCTGGCGCATCGCGGTTTCACTGAGCTTCGCAAGGTCTTCATCACGAAACACCAGTCGCCCGCTTTCCACGCTCAGCGGCGTCGGTACCTGGCGCAACAATGCCTTGGCCAACATCGACTTGCCCGAGCCGGACTCGCCCACTACACATAGGCATTCGCCGCTGCGCAATTGCAGCGACAGGTCATACAGCGCGTGACTGCGGTCGGCACCGGCCGGCAAGGCGATACGCAGGTTTTCCACACTGAGCAACGTCATAGCGACCTCCCCGGTTCAAAGGCCACGCGCAGGCCTTCGCCCACCCGGTTCACCGCCAGCACGCACAGCACAATCGCCACCCCCGGCAAGAAACTCATCCACCAGGCATCCCGCAGCAGCCCACGTGATGCGTTGATCATGTAACCCCAGCTCATGGCCTCAGGGTCGCTCAGGCCGAGAAACGCTAACGCGGCTTCGGTGAGAACTGCAGTGGCCATCACAAAGGTCATGGTCACCAACAACGGCGCCAAGGCATTGGGCAGGATTTGTTGGCTGATGATGCCTAATGGCGATTGCCCCAGCACCCGCGCCGCCTGCACAAACTCACGTTGTCGCAGGGTAAGGAACTCGCTGCGCACTAGCCGCGCGACGCCCGGCCACGCTACCAGCGAAATCGCCAGCACGATGGAACCCAGGGACGGCTCCAGCACCGCCACCAGGATCACCGCCAACACTAGCTGCGGAATGATCTGAAAGAACTCGGCGATCCGCATCAGCGCGCCGTCGAGCCATCCACCAAAATAACCGGCGACAGCGCCGACGAGCAGCCCCACCAGCAAGGTCGCCAGACTGGTCAGCACCCCAACGGCCAGGGACACACGGGCGCCGTAGAGCAAGCCGCTGCCGAGGTCGCGGCCAAGCATATCGCTGCCCAGCCAGTGCGCAGAATCGTGGAACGGCGGTAGCATCGGCTGGGTGTTCATTTCCCAGGGCGAGCTACTGGTGAGCCACGGTGCGGCAGTCGCTAGTGCTGCTAACACCAGCAAAAACACCGCGCCGGCCAGCGCCGACGACTGGTGAATAAAGCGTGTGAGCACCGCCATCAGCCCTGTCCTCCAGCGCCAATACGTGGGTCGAGCAAACGGCAAATCACATCGGTCAACACATTGAAGCCCACCACCAAAATCGAGATCACCAGAAAGCCGCCCATCAACACACCGTAGTCACGCTGGGCCAATGAGTCATACATCAAGCGGCCAATGCCAGGCCAGGAGTACACCACCTCCACCAGTAACGCACCGCTGGCCAGTTGGCCGAGTTGCAAACCAGCGAAAGTCACCACCGGCAGCAGTGCATTGCGCAACACATGTACATACAGAATCCGCCGTGGATACAGGCCTTTGGCGTGGGCAGTGCGTACGTATTCCTGACCAAGAGCATCGAGCACGGCGGCTCGGGTGAGGTGGATATACAGAGCCAGAAACAGCACGCTCAGGGATAGGCACGGCAACAACAGATGCCGCAGGCGATCCAGCAGCAAGAAGTCCCGGCCCACGGTCTCCATACCGAACGCCGGCAACCAATCCAGACTGACGGAGAACAGCAAAATCATCAGCATCGCCAGCCAGAACGGCGGCATCGCGTACAGCAACAAAGCACCATGGGAGATCACGCCGTCCAGCCAATGCCGCTTCTGCCGTGCCCGCGCCGCCAGCACACCTAAGGTCACGCCGAGCACGGAAGAAACTACAAAGGCCGAGCCCATCAATGCCAGCGTCGCCGGCAACCGCTCGGCGATCAGCGACCACACCGAGGTCTGATTTCGGTAGGAATAACCCAGGTCCAGGTGGGCGATATTGCCCAGGTATATCAGCAACTGCTGGAGCAACGGTTTATCCAGGCCCATGGTCTGGCGCAGTTGCTCGATAAACTGCACATCGTCCACTCCTGCCTCTCCGGCCAACAGCAATGCAGGATCGCCCGGCGCCAGTCGAATCAGCAGGAAACTCAGCACCAGCACCGCCACCACCATCAGCAACGCCTTGACGAGCCGCCCGCTGAAATACAACACGCCGTTCATGGCGTCAGGGCCTCGAGGTACACGCTCTCGTAGTCCTCATTAAGGCTGGTAGCGGTCTGCAGCAGGTTTTTCACCTGTTTGTGAAACAGCGTCGGGTAACGCATTTCGAAGATCGGTGCGATGGGCAGGTCGGTGTTCAGCAGGTTCTCCAGCTGGCTGTAGAGCTGTTTGCGCTCCGGGCCTTCCGGGGTATCGGCGACTTTCGCCCACAAGGCATCGGCCTCTGCACTGTTGTAGCCGCTGACGTTGGCGAACGGAGAAGTTTTGAGTATGTAGTCGGAGCGGAACAGATAGGCGCTGGTCAGGTAGGGATCGCCGATCTGGAAGATAAAATTGTAGGTCAGGTCGAAGTCCCAGTCGCTCACGCGCTGGAACCAGGTCGCCGCGTCGGACGTCACCACCTGCACCTTGAAACCCAGGGGCTGCAAGGACTGCTTAGTGTATTCGGCCAGGCGCTCCCAGGCACCACCCTTCTCGCCATTGAGCAGGCGAATGCGCACCGCGCCGACATCAACGCCGGATTCGGCAATCAGCGCTTTGGCCTTTTTCACGTCATAGGCGTACTGCGGCAACTGGGGATCGTGGTAAGGCGAGCTGGACACAAACGGCCCCTGGGCGACCTTGCCCGAGCCGAAGAAGATGTTATCGACGATGAACTGTCGGTTCAGCGCATACAGGATCGCCTGGCGCACCTTGGGGTTGTTCAACGGTGGCTTGCGCGTGTTGATTTGCAGGAAGGCCAGACCTGAGTACAACTCCCAGCCCTTCTCCGACGACTGCACATCGGGCAAGGCGGTTAGGCGCTTAAGGTCTGAGTAATCCGCATCGCCGCTGCGCAGCACTTGCACGTCGTTACGCTCGAACGCGGCGGCACGCGAAGAGGCATCAGGAATGACGTGGAAGATGATGCTGTCGAGGTGCGGCAGGCCCTTTTTCCAGTAGTTGGGGTTCTTAGCCAGTTTGATATAGGCGCCTCGTTTCCACTCGACGAACACAAACGGCCCGGTACCCACCGGTTTTAGGTTATAGGGGTTGTTACGAAAGTCGGTGTTCTCGTAAAGGTGCTTCGGCACCACCGGGCGCAAGCCGCTGCCCAAGGCCGAAAGCAACGGTGCGAAAGGTTTCTTCAGGTGGAAGACCACCTGCAGCGTACCTCTGGCGGTGATGCTCTCGACGTACTCGGTGATGATACCGCCAAGGCGCTTGTCCACCTCGGGGTAGAAGGTCTGGAAGCTGAACACCACGTCATCGGCGGTGAACGCTGGACCGTCGTGCCAGTGCACGCCGTCCTGCAAGTCGAAGGTATAGGTGAGGCCGTCAGGGGAGATAGTCCAGGCTTTGGCCAATACCGGTTTGGGCGCAAGGTGTGTGTCGAAGGTGAGCAGGCCCTGGAGCACCTTGCCGCTCACGTATTGGGTCGACACATGGCTGACTACGCCGTGCATCAGCGAGGGCGGCTCCGGCTGGGCCACCAGGTTGAGCACCCCGCCCTCCTGGGGTTGCGCTTGAGCCTGGCCGGCCAACAACGTGGTGCACAGTGCCACGGACGTGAGGGCACGGCGGAAAGAGAATGAGCGCATGGAGTCTCCTCGAATTGAAAAATATAACGAGGGTTTTGCAAGCGTTGTGCCATGGCCGGTTGGGCGGGTATTGCTGGGGTTGGTGGTGATCGCGCTGATGAAAAAACCACAGAGCTGCGCCTGAGTGTGCAAAAAGCAGCAGCAAAGCATTTCAAATGCGGGAGGGGGCTTGCCCCCGATACCGGTCGGTCATCAATGAATGAGCCAACTGACACGCCGCTATCGGGGGCAAGCCCCCTCCCACAGGGGTTCATCGCTGGTCGATGGCACAAGGTTTGCCCCTGTAACCGTCATCTGAATAAACGAGCCTCGCCACTATGTCACTGGATTACCTGGGCAACCCCATCGACACCACCGACCCCACCACCCGCCAAGGGCTGGACGACTTCATAGGCGGCTTCCTCGGCTACCAGCCCCGTGCCGAACGCATCCTTGCCACCGCCGATGCCGATCCCGGCTCCGCGCTGGCTAATGCGTTTGCCGGCTTGCTGCTGATGTTCAGCGAGTCGCCCGAGGGCCCGGCACTGGCGGAAAAATACCACCAACGTGCGGCGCACGCCGCTCACCCGCGCGCTGAGCTGTACCTTGGCGTGCTGCAAGCCTGGATCAAGGACGACCTCGATCAGGTCCTGCATTTGAGCGAAAACCTGCTCGACCGCTACCCCCGCGACCTATTCGCCGCCAAGCTCAACCAGTACCTGGAATTCAACCGCGGCAACTGGCCCGCCCTGTTGCGCATCGGCCTAAAGGCCATCGCTGGCGCACCCGATATTGCCCACAGCCACGGTCTGCTGGCCTTCGCCTACGAGCAATGCCACCTGCTTGAAGACGCCGAAGCCAGCGCACTGCAAGCCTTGCGCCTGCAACCCTCGGAGCCTTGGGCCCAGCACGCCCTGGCCCATGTGATGCTGACCCAGGGACGTATCGAGGAAGGCACGGTATTCCTGGAAAGCGTGACCCATCACTGGGACGGTTTGAACTCGTTCATGTACACCCACAACTGGTGGCACCTGGCGTTGTTCTACCTGGCGCGGGGCGAGAATCAGCGCGTGCTGGAGATTTACGACCAACACGTGTGGGGCATTCTCCCGGAATACTCCCAGGACCAGGTCGGCGCCGTGTCCTTGCTCGCGCGATTGGAACTGGCCGGCATCGATGTGGGCGAGCGCTGGCAGGCGCTGGCACCGTACCTGCAACGCCGGGTCTGCGATACGGTACAGCCGTTCCTGAGCGTGCAGTACCTGTATGGCTTGGCCCGGGCGGGCAAGCCGGAGGCGGATAGGTTGCTGGCGACGTTGCGCCAGTACAGCTTTGACGCACGGCCGGTGTGGGGCGAAGTGACCCTGCCGTTGGCGAAGGGCTTATTGGCCCATGCACGTGGCGACTGGCAACAGTCGCTGGCGCAACTGACGATCGCCCTTCCCCGGCTGAATGAGATTGGTGGCAGCCACGCACAGCGCGATCTGTTTGCCCTGGTGGAGCTGGATGCACGCGTGAAGGCCGGGGATTGGTTGGGGGCGCAGCAGACACTGGAATTGCGGCGCCGGTATGACGGGTGGGATGTGCCGACGAATCGGAGTTTGGTACGGGTGTATGAGGCGTTGAAGTTGCCGGAGCTGGCGGCAAAGGCACAGACGCGCCTATCACCTTTCACCTGAGCAGCAGGAGCCGGCTTGTCGGCGTTAGCGGTCTGTCAGTTAATACAGGCGCAAGCTAAACCGCCGCCGTCGCCGGCGAGCCGGTTCCTACAGTGGATAGTGGCTAGCCCCTGGCACTGAACACCCCTCTGGCGATCGCCCGCGCCACGCAATCCGCAGCCGCCGAGCCAATACAACCAATCTCCACCTGCCGCCGTGGGCCATCGGTCAACTCAACCGCCGCCGACGCCAAGGCAAATACAGTGTCCCCATCAAACGGCAAATGCGCCGGACGCACCGCACGGGCAATTCCGTCCTGAGCCATGATCGCCACGCGCTTGCACTCAGCCACAGTGAGCCGAGCGGTACTGGCGACCACCACCAGCGTCGTGTTGGCCCCGGCTTGCAGGCGGCCCATCGAATCCAGGCGTGACAACTCCGGCATCGGGTCGCTGCAGTCCATCTCGGCTTCAGGCCGCCGGCCACCGAATTCCCCCGCGACTTCCCAGGGCCAGGCCCAGAACGTTTTACCGTCGGGCATGTACACCGAGCCAATGGGGTTGGCGACGACCAGTGCGGCGACGATCAATCCGTCACCCAGGTCCAGCGAGGCGGTACCCAGCCCGCCTTTCAATACACCGGCCATGGCGCCACGGCCGGCGCCCACCGAGCCCAACTCGAAATCTTCTCCAGCATTGGCCAGCGCTTCAAAGCCCAGGCGTCGGTAAGGCGGGTCCAGGCCCCAGTCCTTGTCGCCGCCGTTGGCCAGGTCGTGCAACACGGCGGCGGGCACTATGGGGATTGCCGGGGCGCCGGGTTTCAAGTGCAGGCCCACCTCGCCCTGAGACAGTGTTGCCGCCACGGCATCCGCCGCGCCCAGGCCGAACACCGAGCCGCCGGCGAAAACCAGAGCGTGGAGTTGACCGACCATGTTTTCCGGCTCCAAGGCGGCGGTTTCACGCCCGCCAGGGCCACCGCCGCGAATGTCGATGCTGGCAGTCCAGAAACCATTGGGACGAATCACTGTGACGCCGGTGTCGACGCGCAGGTCCGTGGCGTGGCCGACCGTGAGGCCTGGGATATCGGTGAGGGCATTGCGCGGGCCGGGTCTAGGCATACAGAAATAGCTTCCTTGGGTTCAGGGTGTTGCGTGGGGAGAGCAAGTCGTGTGCCAAGCACAACCACCCAAGCCTTACGGCTCAATACCCGGTTGCCGATGACAGCCCCTGCACAAAAACCAACACCCTGCCCTTCGGCTTGTTAAAAAAACACCAACACCCCCGCTTACTACGCAATAAGCCTATGTTTTTAAACAATTTTAACAGATGGCACAGCCCTTGCTCTCCAGCCTTCCCACCAGAGCTTGAACTCAACAAGCCGTCCTCTATCAAGGCCCAACACCTTAAACCACTGGAGTATTTCCCATCATGAATGCATCACGCGCCACAGGTCGCCGACCCAGTAAGGCCTTCGCCCACACGTTGTTGTTTATTGCCCTGTACGAAGCCGCCAGCTACAGCAGCCTGACTGTCGCCGCCGACGCGCCGGCCAGCGATAACCCCTTGGACACCGTTGTGGTGATCGGCAACCGTGGCCAGGCGCGCACCCTGGCCGAGAGCACCGCACCGGTGGATGTGATCTCGTCCAAACAACTGCTCGCTACCGGCCAGGGCGACCTGACCCGCGCCTTGAGCAGAGTGCTGCCGTCCCTCAACCAGCCGGCGTCGTCGGGCTTCGGCTCAACCTCGGTGGTGCGCCCGATCAGCCTGCGTGGCCTCAATGGCGACCAGGTGCTAGTACTGGTCAACGGCAAGCGCCGCCATAACAGCGCGCTGCTCAACAACGGCACCTACCTCAACTCTGGCTCGCAACCAGTCGACCTGGACATGATCCCCACCGCCCTGGTGGATCACGTCGAAGTGCTGCGCGACGGCGCCTCGGCCCAGTACGGTTCGGATGCGATCGGTGGAGTGGTGAACATCGTGCTCAAGCAGACCGACCACGGCGGCAGCCTGTCCACCAGCTACGGCCAGAACTATGAGAACGGCGACGGCGAAACCGCGCGGCAAACCGGCAATATCGGCCTGGCGTTGCCCAATGACGGCTTTATCAACCTCGCCCTGGACGTGAAGAAACAGAAGATCTCCGACCGCTCCGACAACGCGCCGTATACCGACTCGGCCGGCAACACCAGCCTGCAACACACCTACTACGGCACCGGCCTGCCCGAGGCACGCAACTTCAGTTTCGGCTACAACGCCGAGCTGCCGGTGGACGATGCCCTCACGCTCTACTCATTCTCCACCTACACCCGCCGCAACTCGGAAAAACCGCTGGCTTTCCACCAACCCGCGAGTTTCAACGGCATCGCCACGCCGTTCACCGAAGGCGTCGAAGACACCCTGCGCTTTATCGAAAATGACTTCCAGGTGGCGTTCGGCGGCAAGGGCGAACTGGCCGGCTGGAACTACGACCTGTCCAGCACCTACGGCCAGGACCACGCTGAAGCCACCCTGCGCCACACTTACAACCTGAGCTATGGCCTGGATTCGCCGACCTCGGTGGACACCGGTGTGAAAACCTTCAGCCAGTGGACCAACAACCTCGACCTGACCCGCGCCTTCGACCTTGGCCTGCACAAGCCCACACAGATTTCCTGGGGCCTGGAACAGCGCTACGAGAATTACAAGATCGGCAAAGGCGACTACGCCTCCTACGCCAGCGGCCCGTTCACCACCGGCGCCAACGGGGGCCTGATCGCACCGGGCACCATCTCGGGGGCCGGCACCACGCCTGAAGATGCCGCGCAAAAAGGTCGCACCAGCTTGGCCGGCTACGGCGAGATCGGCCAGGACTTCACCGATAAATGGCACGTGGACCTGGCCGGTCGCTACGAGCACTACAACGATGGCTCGGGCACCACCACCAATGGCAAGTTCGCCACCCGCTACCAGTTGACCCCGATCCTGGCGGTACGCGGTTCCTTCAGCACCGGTTTCCGCGCGCCGTCATTGGCCCAGCAAATCTATAGCTCCACCTCGCAAACCAGCGTCAACGGCCAACTGTTCGACTACCGCAACGTCGCGGTGAACTCCGATGTCGCCAAGGCCCTCGGTGCAGAAAACCTCAAGCCTGAAAAATCCACCAACTTCGGCCTCGGGCTGACCCTGCAACCGACGGACGCCACCAGTATCACCCTCGACGCCTACCAGATCAAAATCAAGGACCGCATCGCACAAACCGGCTACCTGGGCGGCACGCCTCAGATCAGCGCGATCCTCGCCGCCGCCGGCCTCAACCCGAACCAGGCCGTCACCTACTTCACCAACGCCCTCGACACCACCACCCGCGGCGTCGACCTGGTGGGCGACTACCGCCAGAGCATCGGTGCTTACGGCAACCTGCGCTATACCCTGGGCTTCAACTGGAACACCACGCAGATTGACGACATCCACGCCTCCAGCGTGGCCCAGCAAGCCCTCGGCCCAACCGGTGGTTATGACCGCCAGCGCCAGGGCAACCTCAAGTACGGACTGCCGCAATCCAAATTGCTGCTGGGCACCACCTGGACCTACGAAAAACTCGAACTGGGCCTGAACCTGACCCGCTACGGCGAATACACCCAGTACGGCACCGCCGAAGCCTTCGACCGCACCTTCTCGCCGGCGTGGATCACTGACCTGAACATCGACTACCACCTGACCCCGGCAATCACTCTGAATGCCGGTGCCAACAACCTGTTCAACCAGTACCCGGAGCGCACAAAGCTGGCCAGCAGCTCCGGCGCGTTCCCCTACGGCAACTTCTCGCCGTACGGCACCACCGGCGGCTATTGGTACACCGGCGTGACCTACAACTTCTGATCCCGCTCCACGGGCCGGTTCGCCGGCCCCTTGCCTGACTCAAATGGGAGCCTGTCCATGACCCGCCGTACCGATCAACTCAAACTGGGGGCCTTCCTCGCCAACAGCGGCCATCACGTCGCCGCCTGGCGCCACCCACTGGCCCAGGCCGATGCGAGCCTGGATTTCGAGCACTTCAAGCACATCGCCCAAACCGCCGAACTCGGCAAGTTCGACGCCCTGTTCATCGCCGACGTGGTTGCGCTGTGGGGACATCATCACGACGCGCTCAGCCGTACCGCCCGTGCCGAGCACTTCGAACCGCTGACCTTGATGTCGGCCTTGGCGGCCGTCACACACAAGATCGGCCTGATCGCCACCGCGACCACCACCTACAACGAGCCGTACCATATCGCGCGCAAGTTCGCCTCCCTGGACCACCTGTCCAAAGGCCGCGCCGCCTGGAACCTGGTGACCTCGGTCGTCTCCGATGAAGCCTGGAATTTCGGCCGCGAACACCATGTGGACCACGGCGACCGCTACCAGCGCGCCGAAGAGTTCCACGACGTGGTCAAGGGCCTGTGGGACAGCTGGGACGACGACGCCTTCACCCGCGACAAGGCCAGCGGCGAGTATTTCGACCCGACCAAACTGCACACCCTCAACCACCGCGGCGAGCATTTCTCCGTGCGCGGCCCACTGAATGTGGCGCGCCCGCCCCAGGGCCACCCGGTGCTGGTGCAGGCCGGTGCATCGGAGCCGGGCAAACAGCTCGCCGCCCGTGTGGCCGAGCTGATTTTTGCCCACGCCCATCATCGGCAAGACGCCCAGGCGTTCTACCAGGACATCAAGGCCCGTGCCGCCGCCCTGGGTCGTAACCCGGACCACGTCAAGATCCTGCCCGGCGTCACGCCATTTATCGCCGACACCCGCGAACAGGCCCAGGCGTTGTTCAAGGAATTCCAGGCCCTGATCGACCCAGTGCTGGGCCTGCGCCTGCTGGCCGATACCCTCGGCGATGACATCGACCTGTCCGGCCATGACCTTGACGGCCCGTTGCCGGATACACCGGTGGGCCAACGTGGCAGCCGTCGCGACAAGGTGCTGGAACTGGCGCGCACGGAAAACCTCAGCATCCGCCAACTGTACCTGCGCCTGGCGGGCGGCAACCCGGTGATAGGCACCGCCGAGGACGTGGCCGATCACTTCGAGACATGGTTCCAGGCACGCGCCTGCGATGGCTTCAATGTGTTCTTCCCCTACTTCCCTGGCGCCATCGACGTGTTCGTCGATCAGGTGATTCCGTTGCTGCAGGCGCGTGGGCTGTTTCGCCAGGAATACGAGGGCACCACCCTGCGCGAAAACCTCGGCCTGCCGCGACCGGACAACCGCTTTACGGGAGAGAGGGCATGAAACGCAGCGCCTGGATGCTCGCCTTCGCCAGCTTGATCGCCCCCAAAGCCTTCGCCTTGAACATCTTGCTGAGCAATGACGACGGCTATCAGCATCCGAACATTCGCGCACTCTACACCGTGCTGAAAGCCCAGGGCCATAACGTGAAAATCGCCGCGCCCCAGAGTGATCAGAGCGCGCGAGGCGGTTCGTTCTTCTTCGGTCGCGAAGTGGGTGTTGGACACGATACCGACCCCGCTTACCCCGACAGCTACTACATCAGCACCTCCGATAAAGGCGTGTGCCAGAGTCCCGAATGCGCCGGCAAAGAGGTCCAGATCGAAATCAGCGGCACGCCGGTGATGGCCCTGCTGATGGGCCTGGACAAGGTGCTGCCCCACCCCGACCTGGTGATCGTCGGCCCCAACCCCGGCAATAATCTTGGGGCGATCAATATGGCTTCCGGCACCTTCAATGCGGCCAGCGTGGCGTTGCAATCGGGTATTCCGGCATTGGCGGTGAGCACCGACCTGAAGGAGCAAGACCCACAGCGCGCCGCCCAATTGGTGGCAAAACTGGTCGACACCCTCGACCGGCATCGCCAACCCGACGGAGCCCTGCTACCGCCGGGACTGGGCTTGAATATGAACCTGCCCAAGGACACGCAGATCAAGGGCGTGAAACTCACCCGTGTGGGCAGTTACGTGGGCTTCGAAGCGCGCTACACCGATGACCTCAAGCAATTCAACCTGCCGGGCAAACCGGGCATCGGCTTCCAATACAGCCCCGCCGCGACTGCCGCGCAGCAAAACGATGAGGCGGTGTGGCTGAACAAGGGCTACCTGACCATCAGCCCGTTCAGTGGCCTGCCGGAATCCATCAACGCCGGACCCGCGTTGCAAAAGCAATTGGCCCGTGAGGTGAAGCCATGAGTGGCGGTTTTTCCCTGGGCTTTTTGAGCCGGGTCTACAGCCCGCAATTTGATCAGAGGGTATATCGCGACACCCTGGAACTGTTCAGAGTCGCTGAAGAACTGGGTTTCGACAGCGGCTGGGTGGCGCAGCACCACTTCGCCAGTGAACACGGGCGCCTGCCCGCGCCGCTGGTGTTATTGGCCGCCATTGCCCAGCGCACGCGACATATCAGCCTGGGCACCGGGATTGTCGTACTGCCCCAGGAAGTGCCGCTGCGCCTGGCCGAAGATGCGGCCGTGCTGGATGTGCTGAGCAATGGCCGGCTGGAACTGGGCCTTGGCGCGGGTTTCGATCCCGAGACATTCCTGGCGTTTGGCCGCGAACATGAGGCGCGCCATCGTGACTACGAACAGCACCTGCAACAACTGCGCAACGCCCTGGGCAATATGCCGCTGACCGACAGCGGCTCACGCCTGTTGCCACGCGCCAACGGCTTGAGACATCGCCTGTGGGAAGCCACTTCGCGGGTAGAACAGGTCGCCGAGCGTGGCCACGGCCTGATCATGGCACCCAATCCGCATTTGCCTGCCCAAGCCGGTGTTGAACTGGTGAACCGCTACCGCAACGCCTGGACCGGCGACAACGGCACGCCCGCCCGCGTCGCACGGGTGCAGGCGTTGCTCGCCGCACCGGACGATGCCACACGCAGCGATATCCAGGCCTATGTGCAACGCCAGCAAAAAATCGGCGTACTCAAGGGCATGCCGGACGCTGACTTCGACACCACCCTCAAGCGCCTCGGTGTGTTGCACGGCCCGGTGGAGCAGATAATCGAGCAATTGCAGCAAGGCCCGCCATTGACAGCCCACGACCAACTGATCCTTCAAGTCCAAACCACCAGCACGCCGTTGCGCGAGGCGATCCGTGCGCTGGAGATCATCCGCCAACACATCGCACCAGCACTGGGCTGGCAGCCCACAGGAGCCTCCTCATGACGTTCAAATTGGGGTTCCTCAGCCACGCTTTTGGTGATGACCCGCAGCAGGTCTACCGCGACCTGATAGAACAATTCGAAGTGGCTGAAGCCCTCGGCTTCGACGGTGGCTGGATTGCCCAGCACCACTTGAGCAATGCCTTTGGTCGTCTTCCTTCACCCTTGGTGCTGCTGGCGGCCGTTGCCGAACGCACGCGGCATATCGAACTGGGCACCGGGGTGATTGTGTTGCCATTCGAAGACCCGATCCGCCTGGCCGAAGACGCCTGTGTGCTGGATGCTCTGAGCAGCGGGCGGGTGCAATTGGGCCTGGGCAGTGGTGGCGCCAACCTCGATAACTTCAGCGCTTTTGATCGCGACCCAAGCCGGCGCCATGCGGATTTTGCCGAGCGCCAGCAACGTTTACAGCGCCTTCTGGAAGGTAAACCGCTGACCGCCGAATTGACGTTGCAACCGCCTGCCATCGGTCTGGGCGAACGCCTTTGGCATTCCCACGGCAGCACTGACGGCGCGGTCTATACCGCCCGACAAGGCAATGGACTGCTGCTGGGCACCGCCACCCATGATCCGCTCACCGTGCAAAAGCCTTTGGCGGACGCCTACCTGCAAGCCTGGTCCCGCACTGACCGCGCACCGCGTATCGGCGTGGTGCGTGCGATTTTCCCCGCCATCGACCGCGCCAGCGCCCAGGCCGAACTGTCGGTGGATATCGAGCGGCATATCCCGCGCCTGCGACGTGAGGGCCTGATCGACGAAGCCTTGGATTTGCAGGAACACCTGCGCTTGATGAACGTGCACCACGGCCATCCCGATGAAGTGATCGAAAGCTTGCAACAGGACCCGTCGCTGCTGCCTTATGCTGACTACATGATTGCTGTGGTTCAGGCCGAAAGCTCGACCCAGGCACAAATACTCAAACGTTTGGAAATCCTGGCCCAGGATATCGCCCCGGCCTTGGGTTGGAAAAAACCATGAATAATGGAGCTTATGCATGCCCCTGGAATTCAGCTGGTTGATGCCCTTGTGTACCCCAGACTGGGCGGCGCGGCCGGGACAATGGGTTCAATTGGCCCAGGCTGTGGAATACGCCGGGCTCGATGGCCTTTGGATTCCCGGCGGCGTGTTATGTGCCGACAGCCTGGGCGTGGCGGCAGCCTTGTGTGCGCATACACGCAGCGTGCAGTTGTCGGTGAGTGTGCCGCCGGAAGTGATGCTTCCAGCCGCGCTGGCCACTACCCTGCAAAGCCTGCAGTCGATCAGCGGCCACCGTGTGCGGCTACATTTACCCAATAGCGAACACAGTGCCTTTGGGGAGTGGCTCAACCGCGACCAACGCAGCGAACGCATTGGCGAATATCTGGAACTGTTGCAACGACTACTGGCTTCCAACACCGGCGGGTTCGACTATCAGGGCCGTTATTTCCAACTGGAGAACGCCGGCTTCACCCGCCGCGAAATACCCGCCCCATCGTTGCTACTGGACGACACCCAGAGCAATGCGCTGGTGGCGGCACATGCCCAGACCTGCCTGTTAGCGCCTGGCCATCCACAACGACTGGCCCAGGAGATACAGCACTGGCGACAGGTCCAACCTACGCTCGACTTTGCCTGCACATTTGGGTTGATCCTCGGCGACAGCGAAGACCTCGCCTGGGAGACCGCCGCCGCTTTATTATCGGCTCCCCAATTGCCCGAAGAACCCCTGGCCACCCTGCCCCGTGCACGCCACCCGCTGCGCCAGTGGGAAGTGCATCCCAACCTGCTGCAAAGGGAAGCCGGCCAACCGCTGATCCTGGTGGGCACCCCGCAACAAGTCGCTACACGCCTGCAAGAACTGCACGGAATTGGCTTGAATCACCTGATCCTGGAGGGCGGGCCGTCAGTCAGCGAAGTGCTGCGCTTTGGCGAACAGGTTTTACCGTTGCTTTTCCAACAGGGTTTGCGCAAGGAGCGCCTGCACCATGACTGATGATTTACGCCCACCGATCCAACTGGACTGGTTTTTACCCACCAATGGCGATGGCCGTCACCTCACCAGCAGCGGCTTGCCAAAGGTCGGATTGTTCCAGCAAGGCGAGCGTGCACCGACGCTGAACTACCTGCGCCAGATCGTACGCGCCACCGAGCAGGCCGGCTTCGACGGCATCATGGTGCCCACCGCTGCCGGGTTTGAAGACCCATGGCTGATCACTGCGGTGCTGGCCCAGGAAGTGCGCCGCCTGAAATTCCTCCTGACGCTGCGACCGGGCACCGAGCTTCCAGCCTATACCGCCCACCGCGCGGCGACGTTGCAACTGCTCAGCGAGAATCGTCTGGCGTTGCATGTGGTGACCGGCTCCAGCCGTTTTGAACAGCGCTCCCTCGGGGATTTTCTCGAACACGATGAACGTTACGCACGCACCGCAGAATTTCTGCAGGTGTTCCAGTCCGTGTGGGCAGCCCAACCGCCCGCGCATCAGGGACGTTACTACCGCAGTGGCATTCAAACGCCGATTGCGCCAGGCGCACACGTACCGCCAATTTACTTTGGCGGCGCCTCCGAAGCCGCCGAGCGTGTCGGTGCGGCCCATGGGCAAACATATCTGATGTGGTGCGAACCGCCGGTCATGATCGCCGAACGCATCCAACGCATGCGTGACCTGGCTGCCGCCCAAGGCCGTACTCTGCGCTTCGGTCTACGTCTGCACGTGTTCGCCGCTGTCACTGACGACGCGGCGTGGGCCCACGTGGAACGGCTGCTGGAAGAAATCCCAACGGATACCATTGACCATGCACAACGGCAGATGGCGGCATATGAGTCGGTGGGGCAAAGCAGGCAGACGCAGTTGATGCAGGGCCGTGGGCGCGGCGCTCGGGAACTTGAGGTGTCAGCCAATCTTTGGGCCGGGGTAGGCTTGGTACGCGGCGGCGCAGGAACAGCGTTGGTCGGCAGTTATGCGCAGGTGGCAGAGCGAATCGAGGAGTACCACCAATTGGGGGTGGACAGTTTTATTCTGTCGGGTTTTCCCCATTTGGAGGAAGCGATTCACCTGGGCGCGCAGTTGCTGCCTCAGCTACGCCGCATAGGTAACCCACCCAGCCAGGTCAAACAAGGTTGAACGCAGATCAGGGTTTTGCTCGACCTTTGAGCATGCCGTGATTGACCAGTAAGGTGCGCATGGCGTTGCGGGTAATACCCAGTAGTTGCGCGGTGCGTAACTGGTTGAAACCGCAGTAGGCAAAAGCCTCGCGCACCATCAACTCCTCAATATCGTGCAAGAGCGAATCACCTGGAACATCGAACAATCGCAAAAACTGTTCGCGAAGCACTTCCTGAGGAAGCTTTTGCACCCCGTTGGAACTTGCGCCTTGCAATGCACTAAGGCCTGCCGAGAACTTCAAGTGCTCGGGGCGGACCGGTCTGTCGCCGGCCACCAGTAAAGCCAAGTGAACAACGTTCTCGAGCTCTCGGATATTCCCCGGCCAGGGATAATCGAGCAGCGCCTGAGTAGCCGACTCCGAAAGCATAGGCTCATTGATTTTAAGGCGGGCGCTGTAGAGTTTCCTGAAGTGTTCCACCAACGGCAGAATGTCCAAGGGACGTGCCCTTAACGGCAGAACTTCCACTTGGGCGACGTTTATTCGATAGAACAGATCGAGCCGAAAATTGCCAGCTTCAATGGCCTGTTCCAAATTGACGTTGGTAGCCGTCACCAATCGGATGTTGATCTTGATCGGTTTGCGCGAGCCGACCCGAACCACCTCCTGTTCCTGTAGAACACGCAGCAATTTAACTTGCAAAGGCAGCGGCAGATCACCAATCTCATCGAGAAACAGTGTCCCTCCATCTGCCTCCTCGAACCAGCCGGCTCGCCGACCGACAGCTCCGGAAAACGAACCGGCCTCATGGCCAAAAAACTCGCTTTCAGCCAGGGTCTCACTGATCGCACCGCAATTGACCGCAATAAAAGCGCCGGTGCGGCCACTGCTCGAATGGATGTAGCGCGCCACCAACTCCTTACCGGTGCCCGTCTCTCCATTGATCAACACTGGCGCGTCACTGGGCGCCACCCGCTGCAGATACTCCAGCAACTGCCGAGACCGGGGGTCGGCAAATACCAGCGCTTTCGCTCGGATTGAAAGAGGATCTTTATCGCCCTGGGGCAATGTCAAAATCGGGCTGGGGTGTCCGCGCGGGATGTTCATAGACAATTTCCAATGGCGGCCATGAAGGAATTAACAGTACTTTACTGCTCGCGCCATATAACAAGAAATATTAAAAAAACATGAGGATATAACCTTGCAACCAGAACACTATTCGACCTGCCATACGCCAATCGCTTACATGGGCGAATGATAAGAAAGGATCCAGGGGGCTTAATTGCAGGCCGGGCCTTCTGATCCCCTACGCGTGAAAAGACGGGCATAACCTTAGCTGTCGATATTCTTATTCCTCCCGCCCGGCCATGGGTAGATTGGTAGCCACTTACCCCATTGGAGGATGTGGCGCATGGCTGAATCAGTGGTGTGGATTGCCGGGGTCGGCGCGGTTGCCGGGCTGGGTGCAGCCTTAGCACGGCGTTTTGCCCGCGAGGACTACCGCGTAGCGGTCAGCGGCAGGAGCCTGGACAAGTTGCAGACGGTGGTGGCTGATATAGAAGCGAACGGCGGCAAAGCCAATGCAATCGTGGCCGACTTGGGTATCGAAGCCGATGTGCTCGCCGCCATCGCCCAGGTCAATGAGCTCGGCACACTCAGGGCGGCGATCTTCAACGTGGGCAATTCGGTGTCCAAGCCGGCGCTCGAGTTGAGCGCCGAGTTGTTCGAGCAAACCTGGCGCGCCTCGACATTGGGGGGCTTTTTATTCGCCCGCGAAGCCACCCGCACCTTGCTCGCCAATGGTGGCGGCAGCCTGTTATTTACCGGCGCCACCGCCTCACTGCGCGGCAAGCCGCCGTACACCGCGTTTGCGGCAGGCAAGGCCGGGCTGCGCTCGGTAAGCCAGTCGTTTGCGCGGGAATTCGGCCCACAGAATGTGCATGTCGCCCATGTGGTCATCGACGGTTCCATCGATGGCGAGCGCGTGAAAAGCCGTGCGCCCGACTACCTGACCAAGCTGGGCGAGGACGGCGCATTGCGGCTCGAAGACATCGCCGACGCCTATTGGTATCTGCACACCCAACCGCGCAGCGCCTGGACCCAGGAGCTGGACTTGCGGCCATTCAAGGAACCGTTCTGACACCGGGAGATGGTTATGGGAACCCATCAGACACAACTCGCGCCCGCCTCCGTGCTCGGCGTGCTCAATTACCTGAAAGACACCGGCGAGCGCCCGGTGAACTACACCTACCCGCCACCCGATGGCGCGGCCCAGCGCAGCGGCGTACTTGACCCTACCCAGGTGACCATCCATAACGCGCGGTTGCTGGATACATCTGCGAGCCTGCAGCGTGAGGGCTTCGAGAAGGTCGAGCACGCCAGCGCAGTGGTCAACCTGGAGGATGACGAACAGGTGCGCCTGCATTACTACCCGGAAACCGAAGCCCTGCTCAAACAGCAGACTGGTGCGATAAAGGTGGTGATTTTCGACCATACGATTCGCGTCGATGACCCTGGCCGTGAGGCGCGTGGCCTGCGCGAGCCGGTGCGCTACGTGCACAACGACCAGACCGAACGCTCGGCGATTCGCCGTGTGCGCGACCACCTCGACCCAGACGAAGCCGAACAGCGCCTGCTCAAACGCTTTGCGATCATCAATGTGTGGCGGCCCATCGGCGCGACAGTGCTGAGCACGCCCCTTGCCTTGTGCGATGCGCGTAGCATGGTCGATAGCGATTTGTTGCCCAGCGACCTGGTGTATCGCGACAAGGTCGGCGAAACGTTTTCGGTCAAGGCTAACCCGGCTCACCGCTGGTTTTACTATCCGCAGTTGCGACCAGACGAGGCCTTACTGTTGAAGATCCACGATTCGCGGAGGGATGTAGCCAGGCTGAGTGCACACACCGCATTTGATGACCCCACCACGCCAAAGGACGCGCCGCCACGGCGCAGCATCGAATTGCGCGCACTGGTGTTCTTCGACACGTAAATCAAGGCTTCACCCAGCAACGGATCGCGGCTAACCTTGGTCACCGGTCAAGCCTGCGATCCGCGCTTGCCGAACAAAATGATTTCGGAAGCCGCTGCCACCATGGATATTTCTTCAGCTCCTCCCCCGCCCACCAGCAGTAAGGAAAACGCCGGTGGGCGCGTTCAGGTTATCGACCGTTCGATCGTACTGTTGCGCACCCTGTCGGGCCTCAAGCATGGCGCCAGCGCGCTGGACCTGGCGCGACTGACCGGTATAGACCGCACCACCATTCATCGCCTGCTCAAGACCCTGACCCACTGGAGCCTGATCGAATCCCAGGGCGGCACCTATCGCATCGGCCCGGAATGCCTGATCTACTCGGCGGCGTACCTGAACCGCCTGAACCTGCGCAAGATCGCCCTGCCCTACGCCATCGAGTTGCAACGGGTGATCGGCGAGCGCCAGGCGATTGTGTCGTTGTCGGTGCCGGTGGGTGACCAAGTGGTGTTGATCGAGCGGATGTGGACACCGACCACGCCGCTCAACGTAATTGTCGACCTGGCCGACCAATTCCCCATCGACGGCAGCCCCAGCGGGCGTGCGGTACTCGCCACCTACAGCGAGACGGCCGCACAGGCAATCCTCGGCGAAGCGCGTTACGCCAAAGCCCTGCCGGCACTGGAGCAAATTCGCAGCCAGCAGGACTTCGCCTTCGGCCACGGCGAGTTCAAGCCGGGCCTGTCTTCGGTGGCGTTTCCGATTCGCGTGGAAGCTGGGCAAGCCATTGGCGCGGTCGTCGTTGCCGGGCTTGAGATGGAAGACGAAACCCACCCCGGCTCTTCCCTGGCCAGCCACGTGCGCCGCGCCTGTGAAGGTATCGCGGCGCAGTTGGGCAACCTTTAGGGCTTGAGGCCCAGTGCGGCGAGCAGGCGGTTTTTCTGCACCTTGCCGTAGTGGGAGCGCGGTAGTTCGTCGATGAAGTAAATGCGGCGCGGCACCTTGTAGCGCGATAAACCGGCGCGGCAGTGGTCCATCAACTGCTGTGCCGATAGCTCTTGCGAACCCTCCAATACCACGGCTGCGCATACTTGCTCGCCCCACTCCAGGTCCTCCAGGCCAAACACGTGGGCGTCCTGCACGCCGGGATGGCTCAGCAGGTTCTGTTCGACTTCACCGGGCTGCACGGATTTGCCGCCGCTGCGGATGATGTCCTTGCAACGCCCCAGCACTCGCAGCAGCCCATCGGCGCCAATGCGCCCTAGGTCACCGCTGCGCAGCCAGCCGTTGTCCAGGGTCTTAGCACTGAGCGCTTCAAGTTGCCAGTAGCCACTCATCAATTGCGGGCCGCCGAGCAGAATCTCGCCCACACCGTTTGCGTCCGGTTGATCGATACGGATCGCGGCGCTGAACAACGGTCGGCCCACCACACCTTCGCCACTGTCGCCGGCCGCGCGCACCGCCGACATTTGCGCGGGCGAGAGGTAGCAACTCCAGGGCGCTTCGGTCATGCCGTAGAGCACGCCGATGCGTTCACTGAACAAACTGCATGAGCCTTCCAGCACGTCGCCGGTCAACGCGGCAGCGCCGATATCGAGGCTCTTGAATACCGGAAGATCGGCCGCTGCAGGGCCGGTTTCGCGCAACAGACGCAGTAATTGCGTAGGCACAAGAGAGCTGAACGCCACCTGGTACTCAGTAAGCTGAGCGATGAATGCCTTGCCGTCGAAGCGACCACCCAACACCACTCGGCCGCCGATGAGCAAATGGGCCAGCACCGCCACCGCTGCAATCGGCCATAGCGGGCGGACGTTGAGCAGTACATCGCCGACCACGGCGCCGCGGCCCATGACGATGTTCTGCAACACCGCGCACAAGCTGGCATGCCGATGCATCACCGCCTTGGGCGTGCCGGTGGTGCCGCCGGTGTAGTTGAGCGAGGCCAGCGCCTGGGGTGATTGCGCTGGGCGTGGGAGGTTGTCGACGGGGTTGGATTCGGTGACGGTGTGCAGCGGCACGCAACGGATGCCCAAGCCTTGCGCCACACCGGCGTACTGCTCGGAAAACAGCAGCAAGGCAGCGCCCGCGTCCTGTAGCTGAGCAAGCAGTTCATCAAGCGCCAGGGCCGGATCCAGCGGCACGCGCACACGGCCGCTGGCCATGCAGCCGTAGTCGGCCAGCAAGTAGTCGAGGCTCGCGTCGGCGAGCAGCGCGACCCGCGCACTAGGCGCGATCTGCAAGTGGTCCAGGGCCTGGCCGACGCCGCTGAGGGCGCGATCCAGCTCGGCGAAGGTCAAGGTGCGCGCACTGGCCGGTTCGTGCAGTGCGATCTGGTCCGGCCATTTACAGGCGGCCTGGCTGAGCAGCGTACTGATATCCATGTTTACCACCCACTCAACACAATGCGCCCGCTGACCTGGCGCGATTCCAACAGCGCATGGGCCTCGGCCACCTGGTGAAACGGCAGCACGCGGTCGATCAGCGGCTTGACCTGCCCGCCCTTGATCAAAGCGAGTGCCAGGCGCACTTCTTCCAGCGTCGCGCTGCCCGAACCCTGCACCCGCAGGCGACGGCCAATCAACAAGCCGGGGTTGATCGGCACGCTGGCCGGTGCGACGTTACCCAACACCACCACGCGCCCGCCGAGGGCCATGCTGCGCAGGGTGTCTTCCAACGTGCTGCCGAGGTTTTCCATGGCCACGTCCACGCCGCGTTTGCCGGTGAGTTTCCACACCTCGGCGCTGTAGCTGCCGGCACTGACGATCACCTCGTCGGCCCCCAGGCGGTGGAGAAAGTCGCGCTTGTCGGCGCTGCCCGTCACGGCGATCACCCGTGCGCCAAAGGCTTTGGCCAATTGAATCTGATGGGCGCCCAGGCCACCGCTGGCGCCGTTGATCAACACGCTTTCGCCAGGTTTAAGCGCCGCCTCGCCGAGCAGGGCGCGCACGCTGGTGCCAATCGGGCAGGACGCCAAGGCGGCCTGCACGTAGTCCAACCCGTCGGGCAGTTCGATGGCGGAAATCGCCGGCACCCGCAGGTATTCGGCGTAGGCACCCTCGGTATCCACCGATGGCAGGCCCAAGGCGCGGCACAGGTCCTGGCGCCCGCGCAGGCAGTCGCGGCACTGGCCGCAAAAACGGCGCTGATAGACCACGACACGGGCACCGACCGCCAGTTGATGCACGTTGGCGCCGACCTCAACCACTTCACCCGCCACTTCATGGCCGAGCACCACGCCCGTGTGCGCCCCTGGCAAGTGCCCGGCGCGATGCAGCACGTCGTGATGGCAAACCCCTGCAGCCGCTACTTTGACCAGCACTTCAGCCGCACCCACCTGAGGCGTAGGCACCTCCTCGAGCTGCAATTGCTCCGGCCCGCCGAAGGCTTTTAGAACTATGGCTTTCATTTTTTATAACCGTTTCTGACCCGATAAGAATATGTTCATATAACAAACATCTTGTTTGCATTGTGCACATCCATTAAGTTTTCCTCACTTTGACGCGGACCTCAAGGGGCAATCGCGTCTTTCTTTCACACCGGATAAAAAGCCCCCCATGACAGTCGAGTATCAAAATATTGGCGAAGGAATCCTGGTGGTCACCCTCAACCGCCAGGAGCGCCTCAACGCACTGGACAGCCAGGCCAAGCACGTGCTGGCCGAGGTTTGGCAGCGCGCGCAGCAAGACACCGCCGTGCGCGCCATCGTGCTGCGCGGTGCCGGCGAGCGGGCGTTTTGCGCCGGCTCCGACCTCAAGGAGATCGACGCCACCGGCGAGACCGTCAGCAGCGAAGTCCTGGCCCGTGCCCTGCCCGGTGTCGGCAACGATTTGAGCAAGCCGGTGATTGCCGCGTTGCACGGCTACACCCTGGGCCTGGGCATCAGCCTGGCGATTCATTGCGATTTCCGTATTGCGCGGCACGACACGCGCTTTCACTTCCCCGAAGTGCAGCACGGCATGTTGTCCGGCTTCAGTGCGATCACCCTGCCCAGCCTGATAGGCGAAGCAGCGGCCCTGGACATCATGCTCAGCGCGCGCAAATTCGATGCCCAAGAGGCTTTGGCCATCGGCCTGGTCAACCAAGTGGTGGACGACGCCTACGCCAGCGCGCTGGAACTGGCCGCACGCCTGGCCAGCCATTCCTCTAAGGCCGTGGAATGGACCAAGACCTTGCTGCTGGCCGAACGCAAAGCCCGACTGACGCGGCAGATGGCACTGGTCGACCAGGCCCGCCAGGACGTGATGCTGGGGCGTTGACCTCAACCCATAACTAGAAACAGCCAATACATAAGCCTCCCCAGTACTGTCAGGAACTCCCACCACCAGGAATGGAAAGCGGCACCTAACCATCGGAGCCTCACCATGTCTCGCCCATACACTCGCTTTCGTCCCAGGTTCAGCCTGCTGACCGCCGGCATCCTCGGGCTGTGCGCCCAGCCGGCAGCCCACGCTGAAGAGAACCCGTCACGTCCGTCGGCGGCCAGTGACACCGCCCTGCAAACCGTGGTGGTCACCGGTGCCCGGGACAGCGGTCGCACTGTCGCCAAGAGCCTGGCGCCGATCGATGTGATCAGCGCCGACGACCTCGCCCGCTCCGGTAAACAGAACCTGCGCGACGCCCTGGCCGCCAGTGTGCCGTCCTACACCAATGCTGCAGGGTTTACCGGCGGCACCGGGTTGTCGGTCAAGTCCGCGACTTTGCGCGGCCTGGGCGGTAACCATGTGCTGGTGCTGGTCAACGGCAAGCGCCGCCACAATACGTCGCTGATCTTTGTGCAGACCGCCGCCACCTCAAGCGGCCAGTCGCCCGCCGACCTCGACCTGATCCCCATCGCCGCGGTGGACCACGTGGAAGTGCTGCGCGACGGCGCGGCGGCGCAATACGGTTCGGACGCGATTGCCGGGGTGATCAACATCATCCTCAAGACCAACCGCTCCGGCGGCAGTGGCAGCGCCCTCTATGGGCAGTACGCCAACCGTGTGGGCGGCAAGGGCAATTTCGGTGCGCGGGGACAGGGCCAGATCAACCAGGGCTTCGAGCTGCCCAATGACGGCTTTTTCAGCCTCAGCGCCGATATCGGCCTCCAGGAAAGCTCCAACGTGGCCGGTGCCGTACCGGACCGCACCAGCATCTATTTCCGCCAGAACGGCCAGCCCGACCCGCGCGAAACCAGCGAAAGCCGCTACCGCCAGCAACTGGGCCAGCCCCGTTCGCAAACCTATAACTTCGGCTACAACGCCGAGCTGCCGCTGAACGAGGATTACACGCTGTATTCGTTCTCCACCCTCAGCCACCGCAACTCCACCAGTTGGGGCACCTACCGCACCGCCAACTCGCCACAGAACATTGTCTCGGTGTACCCGGACGGTTTTTCGCCGCGTTTCGTGGTGGAAGAAGACGACTTCCAAAGCGTGTTCGGCGTGCGCAACGACGACCTGCTGGGCTGGGCTTGGGACCTGAGCACCAGCTACGGCTACAACAACGCCAACACCCGCAACGAACGCTCGCTGAACCCTTCCCTGGGACCAAACAGCCCTCAGGATATGGACGGCGGCAACCTGATCGCTAGCCAATGGACCAATAACCTCGACCTGACCCGTGCGTTCGATACCGGGCTGTTTGCCAAGCCGCTGAACGTGTCGACCGGCCTTGAGTTCCGCCGTGACGGTTTCGAAATCCAGGCCGGCGAATACGCCTCTTACGCCGATGGCGGCTACGTCTTCCCCGCTGGCAGCCCGCTCGCCGGCCAACGCCCCAACCCCGGCGCGCCTGGGCTGGTGGGCTTCACCCCGGCCGACGCGCACAACTACTCACGCACCAACACCGCAGGCTACGTCGACTTCAGCCAAAGCCTGACCGACCAATGGGACGTGAGCCTGGCCGGGCGTTTCGAGCACTACAGTGATTTCGGCGACACCGGCAGTGGCAAGTTCTCCACGCGTTACGCGTTCACCCCGCAATTCGCCGTGCGCGGCACGGTGAGCAACGGTTTCCGCGCGCCGTCCCTGCAACAGCAGTTCTATTCGTCGTCGCTGACCGCCTGGCGCACCAGCCCGCTCACCGGGCAACTGGAGCAGGCCACCACGCGCTACGTCACCGTCAACGACGCCGCCGGCCAGGCCCTGGGCGCCAAGGAGCTCAAGCCTGAACGCTCGATGAACTACAGCCTCGGCTTTGTCGCCACACCGACCGAGAACCTGGACATTACGGTCGACCTGTACCAGATCGACATCAAGGATCGCATCCTGCAGACCAGTAACCTGCAAGGCACGGCGGTCTCCAACGTGCTGGCCGCCCAGGGCCTGAACCCGAACCAGATCGTCTCGTACTTCGGCAACCTGGCCGATACCCGCACCCGTGGTATCGATCTGGTGGCCGACTACCGCTATGACCTGGGCCGCTACGGCAAGACCAAATGGACCTTGCTCAGCAATCAGAGCCTGCAAACCATCGAGAAGATCAAGGAGCCCGCAGCACTGGCCGGCACCGGCGTCAGCGTGATGGGCCGTGACCGCCAGGGCAACCTGACCTCGGCCTACCCGAAAAACACCACGTCGCTGAATGCCGCCTGGCAACTGGGGGATTTTGAGGTGAATCTCAAGGAAACCCGCTATTCCAAGGTCACCGGGCGCAACCAGATTTCGGCCAGTCGCGATGAAAAAATTCGCCCGGCATTCATCACCGACCTGAGCGTGGGTTACTGGCTGAGCGACGCGGTGAAAGTCACCGTCGGCGGCGAAAACATCTTCGACCGTCGCCCCCAGCAACTGAATGACGAGGCCAAGCGCTTCTACTTCTTCCCCACCGACAACCCGACCTATAGCTGGTACTCGCCCTACGGCCTGGAAGGTGCTTATTACTTCGCTAAAGTCGACGTGAGCTGGTGATGACGAACTTCGAACGCCCGCAGGCGACCTTCGACCAACGCCTGTACCGCAAACTGGCGTGGCGGATCATGCCGTTCCTGTTCCTGTGCTTCGTGCTCAACTGGCTGGACCGGGTCAACATCAGCTTTGCGCATTTGCAGTTCAAGACCGACCTGAACATCAGCGACGCCACGTTCGGCATCATCGTCGGGGTGTTCTCCATCGGTTACCTGCTGTTCGAGATCCCGAGCAACCTGCTGCTGGAAAAGATCGGCGCGAAAAAAACCATGATGCGCATCATGGTGCTGTGGGGGCTGGTGACCATCGCCACCGCGTTTGCCCAGACCCCGGCGCAGTTCTATGTGCTGCGGGTGTTGCTGGGCGCCGCCGAAGCCGGATTCTTCCCAGGGGTGATCCTGTACCTCACCTACTGGTTCCCGGCCAGCCACCGTGCGCGCATCACCTCGCGGTTCATCATGGCAATTGCGGTGTGCGGGATCATCGGCGGGCCGCTGTCGACGTCGATCATGGGGCACTTCGCCGGGGTCGGCGGCTTCACCGGCTGGCAATGGCTGTTCGTGATCACCGGCATTCCGCCGGTGCTCGCGGGGTTGTTCGCCTGGTACTGGCTGGACGACAAACCAGCCTCGGCCAAGTGGCTGAGCGACGCGGAGAAACACGCCATCGAGCAAGCCCTGGCGCGTGAACGGCTGCAGCGCAAACCCGGCGGGCATACGCGCTTCGTCGAGGCGCTGAAGGACCGCAAGGTGTGGTTCATCACCCTGGCCTACTGCCTGACCATCATGTGCACCGGCAACGTCACCAATATCTGGGCACCGTCGATCATTCGCGATTCCGGCGTGAGCAACCTTGGGCAACTGGGCTTGCTCTCGGCTTTGCCCTATGTGGTCGGCGTGTGCGTGATGCTGTGGGCGTGCCGCCATTCGGATGTGAATCAGGAGCGGCGCTGGCACTTCGCGCTGGGCGGCCTCACGGCGGCGCTGGCAATGCTGGTGCTGCCCAACTTTCTGTTCAGCCCGTACTCGGCAATCGCCGTACTGACCCTGATGACCAGCGGCTACCTGGTGGCCACGGCGATTTTCTGGACCATCCCCACGTACTACCTGTCGGATCACGCCAAGGCCGCCGGCCTAGCGCTGGTCAATTGCTGCGGGCAGATCAGCAGCCTGCTCACGCCGATCATGATCGGTGCGATCAAGACCTCCACCGGCAGCATCAGCCTGGCGCTGTATATCGTGGCGGCCCTGGTGGCCAGCGGCACGTTGATTCTGTTGTTCGGCGTTCCACGCAGCGCCCTGCGCGACGCTTCCTGACCTTTTTGATGGACACTTCCATGACCGATTACCTTGCCCTCGCCCACCAGCTGGCCGCGCAGATCCGACCCGGCGCCGCCGAGCGCGACGCCGGCAGAATCTTGCCTTACGCCCAGCTCGACCTGATCCGTGAGTCGGGCCTGGGCGCCGCGCGCGTTCCGGAGGCGTTTGGCGGCGGCGACATCAGCCAACTGCAAGTGGCGCATATTTTCATCATCCTGGCCAAGGCAGACCCCAGTGTGGCGCAGGCGCTGTTTCCGCATTTCGCCACCGTCGAGCATTTGCGCCTGATCGCCAACCCGGAGCAACAGCGCGAATACCTCGGGGCTTTTGCCGAGCGCCAGCTGTCGTCGGGGGCGATTGCCGAGCGCAACGGCACCTTTCGCGGTGAAATCCATACACGCCTGGAGCAGCGCGGCGACCAACTGGTGCTCAATGGCAGCAAGTTCTATAGCACCGGCTGCCTGTTTGCCGACCTGCTGAAAATCCAGGCGGTGGACGAAGCCGGCAACGCGGTCTACGTGATGCTGCCCGCCGACACCATAGGCATTACGCTGCTGGATGACTGGGACGGCATGGGCCAGCGTGTGACCGCCAGTGGCAGCACTTTGCTGGAGAATGTTGTGGTGCGCCCCGAGCAGGTGATCCCGTTGGCGCAGTGGTACCAGCGCCGCAACTATGTCGGCGCAAGCGCGCAATTGATCCACTGCGCCCTCGATGTCGGCATCGGCCTCGCGGCGCTGGATGACGCGGTGGAATGGGCGCGCAGCGGTACGCGGCCAGTGCGCGAAAGTGGTGTGGATTCGGCACGTAACGACCCCTACATCCTGCACACCCTGGGCGATCTGGCCGCGCGCATCCACGGCGCCGAAGCGCTGGTGGAAAAAGCCGCCGGTGCGGTCGACCTGGCCGCGCGCACGCAGTTGCAGGGGTTGGCGCAGGGTGAGGAACTGGAAGCTATTTTGGTCAAGTCCTCGATTGCCGTGGCCGAAGCCAAGATCGCCTCGACCCGCGCCGCCCTCTTCGTGTGCGAGCGTCTCTATGAAGTCGGCGGCGCCGCCACCACCCAATCGCGCTACAACTTCGACCGCCACTGGCGCAACGCGCGCACCCACACCACCCATGACGCCCTGGCCTACAAGTACAAGGCGATTGGCGATTATTTGCTGAACGCGAAAGCACCGCCGATTGCGTTTACTTACTGAGCACTGGATATGTTGAAACGACCGATTTTCCTGCTGCTTCTGTCTGGCACCGTGTCGGCCGCCGAGCCTTGGGACGATCTGGACGCGCAGATCAGCCAGGCACTGCCCGGCGTGATAGAGCTGCGCCACGCCATTCACCAGCAGCCGGAACTGGGCAATCGCGAGCTCCACACCAGCGAGCGTATCGCCCAGCGCCTACGGGAACTGGGGCTGGAGGTGCAGACCGGCATCGCGCATACCGGTGTCATCGGCATTTTGCGTGGCGGCAAACCTGGCCCGGTGGTCGCGATTCGCGCCGAACTGGACGCTCTGCCGCTCACCGAGCAAACCGGCCTGCCGTTTGCGTCGACAGTGCGCAGCAAAGATGAAGGCGCGGACTTTCGCAGCAGAGGCAAGGACGTTGGGGTGATGCACGCCTGTGGTCACGATGCTCATATGGCGATGGCGCTGGGGGTTGCCGAGGTCTTGGCGGCCCATCGCGAGCAACTGCCGGGCACGCTCAAGCTGATTTTCCAGCCGGCCGAGGAAGGCCCGCCGCTGGGCGAACAAGGTGGCGCACAATTGATGATCAAGGAAGGCGCGCTGCAAAATCCGGCGCCTGCGGTGATCTTCGGTATTCATGTGACAGCCGGTACAGCGGGCACCTTTACCCTCAGCCGCCAACGCACCACGGCAGCGGCGGATACCTTTGTTGCACACATCATCGGGCGGCAAACTCACGCGGCCTTCCCGTGGACCGGCATCGACCCGGTGCCAGTGGCAGCCCAGGTGATCCTGGCCTGGCAGACCATTCCCAGCCGCCAGTCGAACCTCAGCCTGTTGCCGGCGCCGGTGATTTCGGTGGGCCGTATCGAGGCCGGTGACCGACATAACATCATCCCCGCCGAGGTGCGCCTGGAAGGTTCGATTCGCACGGTCAGCGATGAGCAGCGCGAGGACGTGTTGCAACGCATGACCCGCACCGCCGAGAAAATCGCCGAGGCTTCGGGAGCAACCGCCAAGGTGGACTACCTGCCAGGCAATTACCGCGCCGGCTACAATGACACCGCGTTGGTGGACCAGTTGATGCCGGTGCTGCAACAGGTGTCGACCACGCCGGTACGCATCGACAACGGCACTTACGGTGCCGATGACTTTGCCGAATATGCCCGACAGATTCCTGGAATTTTCATGCGTATGGGCGTGACACCGCCTGCGCTGGAGGGCAAAAACGTGTGGCCTACCCATTCGCCGGGCTTCCAGGTGGATGACCCGAGCCTGGCGGTGGGGATCCGGGCACTGAGTCGGATGACGTTGAGCTACATGATTGACGCTCCTCGGTTGTCGCCCTAGGGTCCAGAACGTCGAATTCAGACCGCGCGCTGCGGTTATATCCATAGCAACAAAGGATATTGGTATATACCAGATTACTCGCTTATAAATCGCTCCCATCAAAGGACGTTGGGCTGGAGTAACACGCGATGGTGTCGGTAAAGGTAATGCTGGAGTACTTTCACCCATGGCCGAATTCGGCGGGTTTGTACCTGGCACGGGAGCGCGGCTGGTATGCGGAGTTGGGCCTGGATGTAGAACTGGTGGTGCACGACCCCTACCGTGGCGACACCCTGGAGCACCTGCTGACTGGCGCCGCCGACTTCGGCGTATTCCCCAGCAACCGCCTGCTGGTACGCCGTGGCCTGGGTCAGGCGTTGCAAGGCATCGCGGCGATCAACCATGCCGGGCTGGAGTCCATCCAGACCCTCACCGATTCCGGCATCCGTCGCCCCCGCGACCTGGTGGGCAAGCGCCTCGCGCTTAACCCCACGCCGCGCGGCCTGGCCATGGTGCGTCACTTGGTCAGCCGCGACGGCGGCGACCCCGATGGCGTGATCCTGGTGGACAGCGGTGTGCGCGAGTTGCGCCCCGAACAATTGGCAGAAGGCGTCGCCGACGCCAGTTTCGGTGGTTACTGGGCCTGGGAAGCACTGATGCACAGCCCCATCGAGGCGGCGCGCCGCGTGGTGTTGCCGGTGGACGAGATCGGCGCGCCGGTCTATCACAGCTACCTGCTCGGCGCCCACGAACGCACGTTGGCGGACAAGCCCGAAGTGGTGCGCGACTTTCTCGCCGCCACCGCCCGCGGTTACCTGGCCGTAGCCCAGGAACCGTCGATTGCCCTCAGCGCGTATGAACACACCACGCCGTATTTCCCGGCAGAACTGCTAAGTGCCTCGCTGCATAAAATCGCCCCCACCTGGCTGCACCAAGGCCGCTGGGGCGAGCAACGCCAGGCGCTGATCGCGCCTTACGCCGAGTGGTTGCACCACCACGCGGTGCTCGACAACCCGCAGGTATGGCAAGGCGCGACCAGCAACGCCTACCTGCCCGAGGCGCGCCCATGAACCCGCAACGTACCGCCCATGGCCTGGGGCTGGAGCCTGTCACTGCGGATTGGCCGGCCCTGCACGAAACCGACATCGAACACCTGCTGCGTGACTACCCGCAACTCGGCCCGCTGCACAGCCTGCACTGGCACAGCCCGCGGCCATTTTCCGCTGCCGGCTTGATCACCACCGCCGATGCGACGCTGTTCGTCAAACGCCATCACCAGCAGGTGCGCCAGGCCGCGTGGCTGGAAGAAGAACACCAGCTGATCGCCCACCTGTATCGCCAGGGCGCGCCGGTGGCAGCGGTGGTGCCGAATCGCCACGGGGCGACGGCCACCGTGCTAGGCGAGTGGACCTATGAAGTGCACCACCTGGCCGAGGGTCTGGATCTGTACCGCGACGCGCTGTCGTGGTCGCCGTTCCAGCACCATCAACATGCCCTCGCCGCCGGCCAGGCCCTGGCCCGTTTGCATCAAGCCGCCGAACACTACGCAGCGCCGCCACGCCGCACCGCCGTGCTGCTGGCCAATGCGCGGCTGATCGAGCACGAGGCACCGCTGCACGCCATCGCCAACCGCCACAACGCCTACCTCGCCGACAAGGATTGGCACGCCCAGCTCAGCGAGCTGCTGCTGCCATGGCACCAAGCGCTACAGCCCTTATTACGCAACCAGCCACCGCTCTGGACCCACAACGACTGGCACGCCTCCAACCTGTTGTGGAATGCAGACGGCAGCGTCTCCAGCGTGCTGGATTTCGGCCTGGCCGACCGCACGTTCGCGCTCTTCGACCTGGCCACCGCCATCGAACGCAACGCCGTGCCCTGGCTGGACCTGGACAGCGGCGGCACGGCCAGCGCCGACCTCGACAGCGTTGATGCCCTGCTCAATGGTTATCACCAGGTGCGCCCGTTGAGTGCACACGACCTACACACACTCAGCGCCTTGCTGCCGCTGGTGCATGTGGATTTCGCCCTGTCCGAGGTGGCGTATTACCAAGACGTGGTCGGTTCCAGCGCCAGCGCCGACGTGGCCTACTACGCCTACCTGCTCGGTCATCTGCGCTGGTTTGCGGGTGCCGAGGGGCAACGCCTGCTTGAGCATATCCGGCGCCAAAGCGTATGAGCCTGCTGGTCGATGCCCAATGGTTACAGGCACATCTGGCCGACCCGGCGCTGGTGGTGCTGGACGCCACGGTGCTGCTGCCGTCGCCGCAATTCGACGGTGACTATCGGGTTGCCAGCGGTTATGACGGCTGGTTGCAAGCGCATATTCCCGGCTCGCGGCACGCTGATTTGTTGACGGCACTGGCAGATACCCAGGCCAGTTTCAGCTTTGCCTTGCCAGCGCCCGACGCGCTGGTGCAAGGCTTGGCAGCGCTCGGCGCGGGGGTGGATAAAACCTTGGTAATCTACGATCGCGCCGACGGTTTCTGGGCCGCCCGCCTGTGGTGGATGCTGCGCGGCGTGGGCATCGAAGCGTCGGTACTCGATGGCGGATTCAACGCCTGGCGCCAAGCGGGTTTGCCCGAACACGGTGGACCTGAGGCATCGATTGCTGCGGTGCAACCTTGGCCGATCAACCGGCGCCCGCAGGCGTGGATCGACCGCGTCGGCGTCGAAGCCATCGTCGCCGGGCAAGCGCCCGGGGTCTTGATCTGCGCCCTGGGCGCGGCACTCTTCGACGGCAGCGCCGCCACCCGTTACGCCCGGCGCGGGCATATCCCCGGCAGCCGTAACCTGCCGGCGCGCAACCTGTTCGACGCCCATGGCCGCTACCTGCCCAAGGATGCCCTGGCCCTGGCTATCGGCCCCACGCTGCTGCACAGCGAAGGCCCCCTGGTGTTGTATTGCGGCGGCGGTATCTCGGCCGCCGCCAACGCCCTGGCCCTGACCCTGCTGGGGCGCCAGGACATCACACTCTACGACGGCTCCCTGCAGGAGTGGGCCGCCGACGCACGCTTACCAATGACTACCGGAGCAGCTCCGGCCTGACGCCCTCTGCGGCGAACTCGGCTTTTTCATTTCGTACTGGCAACCCCTCGTTGCGCAGCGCTGGGCACCCTGTTGTCCGATAAAAGCGTACGGCAGCGGCGGCAGGCCTTTGGAGCGCTCTTTTCATGGCTACACCTTACCGTCACACCCTGCTCGCCTTGAGCATCACCCTCGCCGCTGCGGCGGCTCACGCCCAGGACACGACCCTGGACACCGTCACCGTGGTCGGCCAGGAGGCCACCGACTACCAGGCCAAAAAAGCCGCCGTGGCCGGCTTCGACAACGCGCCGTTGCTGGACACCCCGGCGTCCGTCTCGGTGATCACCGAAGGCCGCTTGAAAGACCAGCAGGCGCGCCTGCTCAGCGAGGTCTTGAAGAATGACGCCTCGGTCGGCGACAGCTATGCCCCCGTCGGCTACTACGAGAATTTCGTGATACGCGGCTTTGCACTGAACCCGGCCAGCAGCTACAAGATCAACGGTCGCACCATCACCGGCGAGCAAAACGTGGCGCTGGAGAACAAGCAGCAGGTAGAAGTGCTCAAGGGCCTGGCCGGTTTGCAGAGCGGCGTCTCGGAGCCCGGCGGCCTGGTCAACTACGTGAGCAAACGCCCGGAGAATGTGCGCTCGGTCACCGTGTCTACCAACGAACAGGGCGAGCGCTACCTGGCCACCGATATCGGCGGCTGGCTTGGCACCGAACAGCAGGTGGGCGTGCGCATCAACCTGGCCCATGAGGATATTCGCTCCTACGTCGACCACGCCGACGGCAAGCGCGATTTCGCCTCCCTGGCGCTGGACTGGAACATCAGCCCCAACGCCTTGCTGCAACTCAACGCCGAGTACCAGAACCGCGAGCAGCGCTCGGTGCCGGGCTATCAATTGCTCGGGGGGACCGAGGTGCCGCACCATGTCTCGCCCAAGGATCTGCTGGCGTACCAGAGCTGGTCGAACCCGGTGGGTATCAGGTCGCTGAACCTCGACGGGCTGTTCGAGTACCGCTTCAACGACGCGTGGAAAGCCAGCTTCAGCGCATCCCGCAGCCGCGTGGTGATCGACGACTACAGCACCTTCGCCTGGGGCTGCTACGGCGCCGCCAGTTGCGCAGGCACCGCGGTGCCCAACCACTTCAGCGCCGAGGGCGACTACGACATCTCCGACTACCGCAGCCCCGATGACACGCGTAGCAATGAGGAAGCCCAGGCCGCGCTCAACGGCCAGTTCGACACCGGCTTTCTCAAGCATGACCTGACCGTTGGCACCAGCGCATTCCGCCGCCTGGTGGACCGGCGCCAATCGGTCAACGAGTACATCGGCGAAGGCAATATCTATCAGCCGTCACCCGTGCTGGAACCCTACGACGGCCCGCTGGGCCACACCTACCGGCGCCTCGACAGCCGCCAGTACGGCCTGTTCGCCAGCGACCGCATCAGCTTCAACGAGCAATGGCAAACCATCCTCGGCGGGCGCCAGGTGCGTCTCGACGAAGAGACCTACAACCAGGCCGGCGCCACCACCCGCCATACCCAGCGCAGCGTGTTCCTGCCCCAGGTGGCGTTGATCTACAAGCCGCGCCCGGACACGTCGTTGTACGCCAGCTACAGCAAGGGCCTGTCCCTGGGTGGCGAGGCGGCGTGGTTCAGCAACAACTCCGATGAGGTGTTGCCACCCACCACCTCGCGCCAGCTGGAAGTCGGGATCAAGCGTGACTTCCAGCGCCTGAGCCTGACGGCCGCACTGTTCCAGATCACCCAGGATCTGCAATACAACCGCCCCAACGACGACGGCACGATCACCTTTGTGCAGCAAGGCAAGCAGAAGAACGTCGGCATCGAACTGTCCGCCAACGGCCGTGTGACCTCCGACCTGCAAGTGTCGGCCAGCGTCGCGGCGATCCGCGCCCAGGTCAGCGGTAGCGGCACCGATGACTATGACGGCCATCAGGCGATCAACGTGCCCAAGCTACGCGCCAGCCTGCACGGCGACTACAGCATCCCCGGCGTACCCGGCCTGGCCCTGCTCGGCGGGGTGCAATACAGCGCGAATAAATACGCCAACCGCGAGGCCACGGTGAAGGTCGACGACTACGCGGTGTTCGATGTGGGCGGCCGCTACACCACCAAGGTCGGCGATTACGCTACTGTTCTGCGCCTGACCGTCGACAACCTGTTCGACAAACGCTACTGGCGGGATGTGGGTGAATCCGCAGGCGATGGCTACTTGTTCCTGAGCGCGCCACGCACTGCGCGGCTGTCTGCCACCGTCAATTTTTGAGGCTGAGTGTTCATGCGTAATCTGATGTTTGCCAGTGTGTGCCTGCTCTCCACCGCCATCGTCGGCTGCCAGCAGCAACCGCCCGCCAACGACCAACTGGACGCGGTGCTGTGGACCCAGACCTCCATCGAGCACGAGCTGATTTACCGCCAAATCTTCGCCAGCGCCACCCGTCAGCTGGACGTCGCCCTGGCCGACCCGACCTGGGACGCCCTGCCCTTGCCACCCCGCAACCTCAGCGGGCTGCCGCCGGCGGTGGTGGTCGATATCGACGAAACCGTGCTCGACAACGTGCCGCTCAACGCCCGGGACATTCTCAGCAACCAGGTCTACTCCTACGACCGCTGGAACACCTGGGTCGACCAGGCCAAGGCCCAGGCCCTGCCCGGAGCCGTCGAGTTCCTGCAGGCGGCCGATAAAAAAGGCGTCAGCGTCTACTACATCACCAACCGCGAACACAGCCACGTCCAGGCCACGGTCAACAACCTGCGCCTGCGCGGCTTTCCGGTGGCGAGCAACGAACAGGTGCTGGCTGCCAGTACGCCCACCGGCCATTGCGAACAGGCCGGCTACGGCAAGAACTGCCGGCGTCAATGGGTGGCCAGCCATGCCCGTGTGCTGATGCTGGCGGGCGATTCCTTCGGTGACTTCGTGCAAGCTGAACACAACACCCTGGCTGATCAACGCAAGGCCGCCGCGCCGTACCTGGCCTGGCTTGGCCAACGCTGGTTCCTGTTGCCCAACCCCACCTACGGCAACTGGTACAGCGCGCCCTATGGCGACCAGGAAAAACTGCCCTTCGAACGCAAGCGCCAGCTCAAGCAACAGGCGCTGCATCTGGAAAACTAGTTCCGAGAGAACCCTATGTCGCCACTCGAAATCGTCGCCGTGTTCTTCAACATCGCCGGGGTCTGGCTCACCGCACAGCGGGTGCGCTGGTGCTGGCCGGTCAGCGTGGTCGCGGTGTTGTTGTATGCCTGGATCTTCTTCGACGTGAAGCTGTATTCGGACATGCTGCTGCAACTGGTGTTTGCCGTACTGCAAGGTTATGGCTGGTGGCGCTGGAGCACTGGGCGCATTGACGCGGGCAAGGTGCGTGTAGAGCGCCTGCCGCCTCAGGAGGCGTGGCGGCATCTGTTGGCGGGGCTAGTCGGCGCCGTGGCCCTGGGCTCCGTGATGCACCACTTCACCGACGCCGCCCTGCCCTGGCTCGACTCGCTGCTCACCGCCTTCAGCCTGGTGGCCAGCCTGTGGGCGGCGCGCAAATACGTGGTCAGTTGGTGGCTGTGGATAGTGGTGGATGCGGCCTATGTGGGCCTGTTCCTGTACAAAGACCTGCAGCTGACCGCCGCGCTGTACGCCGGATTCGTGGTGCTGGCGGCCTATGGTTTGCGCGCCTGGCACCGGGATTTGCAACAACAGGAACATATAACCAAAGCGTCGGTTTACAGCGTTTAATATCATTAAACATTAGGGCATCTATCGCGTTTAAATATAACAAAACTCGCCTGGATGCTTTTATGAACTTACGCACTGCCGCCGCCCTCAGCGTCACCCTTCTCCTGGCCAGCCCGGCCGTGTTCGCCGGGCAAACCTTGGACCGCATCACCCAATCCAAGCAGTTGGTCGGCGTGTTGATGGAGAACTACCCACCGTTCTCCTTCCTCAACGAACAAAACCAGTTGGATGGTTTTGACGTTGATGTCACCAAGGCCGTGGCCGCCAAACTCGGCGTGAAACTCAAACTGGAAACCCCGTCCTGGGAAGTCATCGCAGCGGGCCGCTGGAACGGCCGTTACGACGTGTGCATCTGCTCTATGACCCCCAGTGCCGCACGCGGCCAGGTGTTCAATTTCCCGTTCGAGTACTACGCCTCGCCTGCCGTGGTGGTGGTCAATGTAACCGACAACAGCATCAAGTCACCGGCCGACCTGACCGGCAAAAAAGTCGGGGTGGGCAGTGCGTCCACCTACGAGGCCTACCTGGCCAAAGACCTGGTGATCGAAGGCGCGAGCAAGCCCATCGTGTACCCGTTCAAGGCCGTACAAGCCGTGCCCTACGACAACGAAACCATCGCCTTCCAGGACCTGGCCCTGGGCACCGGCAAACGCCTGGATGCCATGGTCACCAACCTGGTCACCGCCAAGGAACGCATTGACCACGACCCGCGCTTCAAGATCACTGGTGACGTGCTGTACGCCGAGCCCAATGTGGTGGCCACCGAGAAAGGCGATCCGGCGTGGGATGCCAAGCTGACCCAGATCCTTGCCGAGCTGAAAAGTGACGGCACGCTGGCGAAGATCTCCCAGAAATGGATCGGCTCAGACATTACCCAATGAGTGTATTCCCCACCCCACCTGCCGTTGTGAAACCACCACCGGTCAAGCGCACGCTGCTGTCGTTCAAAGTACGCCTGTGGCTGACCTGGGGCGTGATGCTGTGCCTGTTCGCCGGCCTGTTCATGAGCTTCGACCTGCAGTTCGCCATCGTCGCCGCCAAGTGGCAAAACCTGGTGGGGCTGCACCTGTCGCCCCAAGGTTTCCTGCAAGGCGCGGCGCTGACGCTGTTCCTGTGTTTCTGCTCGATCTGGTTGTCGGTGGCGCTGGGTTTTGCCACCGCCCTGGCGCGGTTGTCGAGCAGCGCGGTGGCGTTCGGTATCGCCAGCTTCTACGCTTCGTTTTTTCGCGGCACGCCACTGCTGATCCAGATCTTGCTGATCTACCTGGGCCTGCCTCAATTGGGGGTGGTGCCGGGCGCCATCAGTGCCGGGATCATCGCGTTGTCGCTGAACTACGGCGCGTACCTCAGCGAGATCTTCCGCGCCGGCATCCTGGGTGTGTCCCAAGGCCAACGCAACGCAGCCGCCGCTCTCGGCATGGGCCGGGCGGTAACGTTCTGGCAGATCGTCCTGCCCCAGGCCATGCGCACCATCATTCCGCCCACCACCAGCCAGTTCATCTCGATGCTCAAGGACTCCTCCCTGGTCTCGGTGATGGGCGTGTGGGAAGTAATGTTTTTGGCGCAATCCTATGGCCGCTCGTCTTACCGCTATATCGAAATGCTCACCACCGCTGCCGTCATCTACTGGTTGCTGTCGATCGGTCTGGAACTGATCCAGGCCCGGCTGGAACGGCACTACGGCAAGGCTTATCTCCACGGGCGCTAGCCCTACTCTTTACCTGCAGGAAGCACCATGTCCGATCCCACCCCGTTGTTATTCGGCCTTTATGAACAAGCCAGCGTCGGCTGCGGCGGTGCGCCCAGCCTGTGGACCCACCCGGCGGATGAGCGGCTGGGCATCAATACCCTCAAATACTGGTCGAACCTGGCCCGCACGGCAGATGAAGCCAACCTCGACCTGATGTTCTTCGGTGACGTGCTGGGCTTTTACGATGTGTTCGGCGGCTCCGAAGCCATGGCGTTGAAATGGGCGGTGGAAGCCCCGGCCAATGACCCGCTGACGATTATTCCAGCGCTGGTGGCCCTCACCGAAAAACTCGCGTTTGGCGTCACCGTTACCACCACCTACGAGCACCCGTTCACCCACGCCCGGCGTTTCAGCACCCTCGATCACCTGTCGGACGGGCGCATCGGCTGGAACATCGTCACCTCGTACCTGTCCAGTGCTGCGCGCAATTTCGGCCTGGAGCAGATGATCAAGCACGACGACCGTTATGAGCGCGCCGAAGAGTTTCTCGACGTGGTGTACAAGCTCTGGGAAGGCAGCTGGGCCGATGATGCAGTGATCGCCGACAAACTCGCGCACACCTACGCGGACGGCGCGCGCGTGCGGCCTATCCAGCATGCCGGTGAACATTACCGGGTGGCTGGGCCGCACCTTACGTCGCCGTCGCCGCAACGCACGCCGTTGCTGATCCAGGCCGGTTGGTCGGGGCGTGGTCGACAATTCGCCGCCAAGCACGCGGAGTTGGTGTTTATCGCCAAGTCCAACCCGCTGGAAATCCGCCAGGGCCTGGAAGATATCTGGGGCCAGGCCGAGGCCCGAGGCCGTCAGGCGGCCGACGTGAAATCGCTGACCGTGTTGCGCATCGTCACTGCTCCCACGGCCATCGAGGCGCAGAAAAAATACGACACCCTGCAAAGCAACTATCACCTGCAAGCGCAGTTGGTGAGCTACGCCGGTGACACCGGCATCGACATCAACCGCTATGCAGACAACGAGGCGCTGTCGACCCACACCGAAGGCATGACCTCCTACATCATGAAGCCCGATGGCAGCGGCAAGCCGCTCACTGCCGGCGAGGTGCGCCAGCGCTTCGCCAATGTCACCCGGGGCAGCGACCTGATCCTGGTGGGCACCCCGGAGCAGATCGCGGAAAAGATCGAGGAGCACGCCCGCATCTCCGGCACCAGCGGCTACATGCTCAACCCGCTGATCAGCCCAGGCTCCTTGAACGACTTTGTCGAACTGGTGATCCCGGCCCTGCAAAAACGTGGCCTGTACCGCACCACGGCGCAAAGCGGCACCTTGCGCTCGCGCCTGCGCGCCGATGGCAGTGACCGGTTGCCGGCCTCGGCCCATGGCGCGTCATTCCGCTTTGCATAGCCCCTGCGTGGGAGAAGGTGACCTGCGCCAACAGGAACGGTAGAGTCACCCCCACGTCATGCCTGCTCACGGAACCCCAGGATGCCTTTCGACCCCATTTCCCCGCACTACCAGCGCATCCGCGAACAGATCGCCCATGACATCGCCGCAGGCGTGCCCCAGGCCGATGAGAAATTCCCCTCCGAACGGGACATGATCGAACGCTTCGGCTGCACCCGCGTCACCCTGCGCCAAGCGTTGCAGCAACTGGAAGCCGAAGGCCTGGTGTACCGCGAAAACCGCCGGGGCTGGTTCGTCAGCCCCCAGCGCATCCGCTACGACCCCACGCGTATCAGCGGCTTCATGGATTACGTCAGCGCCCAGGGCCGCACCCCGCGCACCGAATGCCTGCACGCCGAACTGCGCCCCGCCGGCCCCTGGTTGGCCAAGCGCATGGGCCTGGCCTCGGCGGACGAGCCGGTATTCTTCCTGCAACGCCGACGCTGGATCGACCGCCGCCCGGTGCTGCTGGAGTTCAACGCGCTGCTCGCCAGTTGGTGCCCTGGCCTGCTCGAAGCCGACCTCAATACCTCGCTGACCCAACTGCTGCGCGAGCGTTTTGCGCGGGTGCAGTCGCGGTGTGAGCTGGAGATGCACATCGGCACGGTGAACGAAGAACAAGCCGAGTTACTGCAACTGTCGCCGGGCTCCACCAGCGTGTACCTGGAACGCTTGAACTTCGGCGAGGACAACCGGCCGGTGGAATTCGACCAGGAATTCTGGCGCCCGGATGCGTTGTCGATTGTGATGGAGACTCGGTATCCGGGAACTCACTGAGACGTCAACACAGACGCCGCTGACAAGTCCCGTGATAGGGTTGCTTCGGCGCGTCGAACAACTGCTCGGGTACTCGCTGCCTCCCCAGCACCACGGCGTTCTTGATCACGATCAAATCAGGGGCCAGCGCCCGTACCACAGCCAGGTCTTGTGTACGCGTAAGTCCTCATCATTGAGGTGCTGCACGTTCATGCATGGGGAACCCTGCGCAAAACCAACATTGCAATGAACAGCAAACCGACTATCCCCACCGAGATCATCAATCCGTGCTCACTGACATAGGAAACTGTGGCGCCCGTGGCAATGGGACCTAATACGCTGCCCAAGGTGTAGAACATCGCAATAGCCGTCATGGCGGTGGACACTTGACGTTCGCCGACCTGGTCTCCCACCTCGATCACAGCCAAGGTGTTCATGCCACCAATGGCGCCGCCCCAGAGGAATATGACATCGTCGCTAGCCAAGGAAGCGGCTGGCTGAGCGGAATGGCCAGGGTGCCCAGCAACAGCATCAAGCCGCAGACTAATTGGCCGACTTTGTATGAACTGCGGTCGGCCATCCAGCCGATTGGCAGTTGCAGGATGGTGCCGCCAATTCCGAACGCCGATATCAGCAGGGCGGCGGCGGTCAACAGATAACCGGCCGAGAGGCTGTAGCCTGCAAGGAACGATACGGATGAAGTTTCCGAAAAGCCCGCGATAAACGCGCCACACAGTGCCGTTGGAATGATGCTGAACAACTTGCCATGGCGATTTTCTGCCGGGGTTTGCGGTCGCGTATCGTAGTCCTTGAGGGCTAATTCCAGCGCGCCGGACAACAACACGATCACGATACATGCGTAGTAAGGCGCGGCACTCCCGACGCCGAGTACAACCAACAGCAGCGGACCGACAGCAATACCCAGGCCCATCAAGGTCTCATGTATGCCGATCGCCCGACCGCGCTCGTCTTTCGATGCAACCGCGACAATCCACGTATCGCAGGCGATCCAGCGCAGAATCAACCCGATACCAAGCACGAAATTCAGCGAAAAAACCAGTGCCAAATGGGTTGTCAGGGTCATACCGATCAGCGCAGCAATCGTTAGCGTTGCGCTGAGGACATTCGTCTTGACCAGCCCCAGATGGGCCAGCAGACGCGGAAGCCATTTGTAGAGCAGCAGGATCGCCAACCACGAGGCGCTGACAATCACCCCGATCTTTGCCGGTTCGACCCCTAGCTGCTCAAGCGAAAGTGACAGCAGCGGAGTGACTGTACCGATCTGTACGATCTGCGACAGGGCCGAGAGGGTGTTTATCTTGGTAAAGGCAAACCAGCGTTGTTTGTCGGTGTACTCAATACTTAGATTTTCCATTCGTGACCGACCTTAGTTGGACAGCGGTAAAGTGCTCAAACTGCCACGGGCAAAGTTCACCTTCAGGCTTGTGGAACAAGGCATTGATGGTGTCTGGAGGCGACCAGTCGGTGAGGTTGTCTTCGAAAAGGCAGAGCATTCCAGCACTCGCTTCTGTTCCGGCTCAAAGGTCCCGCGGTCAAGGTTTCCAACGGCCCAGATGATGCCTGAGTACACGCCGGCGGCCACTGCAGACTGGTGGCCGTGTTGTACGGGCAATTTGCCACGTCTCGTCGAGAGTAAGGATCGAAACATCCCAAAAAGCAACCATACAACCCAGTTTGGCAGACCCAAGCCTTAAACCATGTACCGGAAAGTTAAATGGCATAATATGCCAATTACCGAAAGACACTACTCGCTGAAAGCTGGAGTTCAATATGGCAACGAGAAACGTTGTGCTCACCCCTCACCAGGAACAGGTCATACATGACCTGGTACAGTCCGGCCGTTATCAGAATGCCAGTGAAGTAATGCGAGAAGGTTTGCGTTTACTGGAGCAGCGCATCGCCGAAGACACCGCCAAAATTGAGGCCCTGCGTCAGGCTACATCGATCGGCATCATGGACCTTAAGCGCGGGCGCTCCACTGAGCTCAACGAAGGGGATCTGGCGCACTACCTCGAGGGCTTGAGCCTGGAGGCAACAATCCCGACGAAAGAGAAACACTGAGCATGTCGCAGTATCGGATTTCCAATGCGGCTCGTGCCGACATTGTTGACATCCTCAGGCTCTCCCAAACGCAGTTCGGCGATCAAGCACGCCATCGCTACCAGGCGCTGATCCTCGCGGCGCTGCAAGCTCTTGCCAGCACGCCTTATCGCATTGGCAGCCACGAGCGCGATGAGCTTGCACCGGGCCTTCGCAGCTATCACCTCGTATATTCACGCCAGCAAGCTAAACACCCTCATGGGACGGTCAAAAGCCCACGCCACGTCGTGTTCTATCGCGTGGCAAATGAAGAGGTGATCGAGGTCGTCCGACTCCTTCATGACGCCATGGACGTGCAATTGCACTTGCCTAATGACTGATCAGCGATCCAGGACACAGACATGACTGGCCAGGAACAACAAAGGTGAGACGCCCCCTCTAGATCTCAACCTCAACCCCCGCGCTGCCAGCCGACTCAACGGTCAATTGGAGCACAGGGTTTTAGGCCCTAGTGCACTATCGAGGTCTACGACCACAAACACGATACTCAACTTTGCCCCGCTTTTTTAACGCCGATTGCGTATTTAGACGCCTGGCATTGGGCCCCAACTTCCGATGGATACTCGCATCGATCCCTCTGGCGACCAGCGCCATTGGAACATCGCGCAGAGCATGACTATCTGGCGATGCCAATTTCAGGACAGGTGCTGAAGGACAGCCCGACAACTCCGATTAAGGATATCGAATCATCGAACCATCAAGGATTTGCCCGATTCGGTTTGGTCATCCAGTATACGGGGGTGCACTGAATGCCAGCCACGACCACCCAGGTCCGCGTCAGAAATCGCCATTCGCGATCGCTCGAACACTCGACGCAATTGGGGGCATAACTGGGGGCATAATTCGTTTTTTTCAAGCTGTAACTACCGGCCTAGAGCCCAGTCAAAATGTTTTTTGGGGATCCCGGTGTGCTGGCCCATGCCGGGGGGCAGCGCGAGTTTTTTCCGTCCGTGGCTGGCGCACCTGCCGGGGGATATCGACCTGCTTGCCGTGCAACCTCCGGGACGCGAAGAGCGTTTCAACGAAACGCATATCCCCTGCCTGGATAGTCTCGCCGGGCACATTGGCGCAGTACTGCAAAAGTTGCCCGCCCGGCCTTTGCTGCTGTTCGGCCACAACATGGGCGCCGCCCTCGCCTACGCCGTGGGAGTGCGCCTGCAAGCGGCGGGCTCTGGCGCCGCCCATGTGTTCGTCTCGGGTCACGCGCCTCCACACCGGCAACATGCTCGACGTCGACCGGCAATGGTTCGCCCTGTGCGCCGACGCGGTGATCGACGGGCCCAAGGCACCCTTGCTGCTGGGCGGCATGCGCTTCGATGAACAACGGCCGTGCGCACCGCACTGGGCCGCCTTCGCTGACGCCAGTTTTCATCTGGCCCATTGGCTGCTCAGCGAAGCCACCGACGGCTGCTGGCTACGCTGCCAGCAAGTGCTCGAACCCGACAGCGACCCGCAGACATTGGCCCGCGACAGCATCGCGGCCTATGCGCAACTGCTCAACCCGCCCGCCGCGACGGCCACTGCGCACGATGTTATCGAACGCAACGCGCTGCCTTCCCCACAATGGCAGGGTAAGGTCGATATAGCGTTGCAGGCCATTTCACGCGGTGACTTGAACAAAGTGGTGTTGGCGCGGCATATCGAGTACCAGTTGAGCGCGCCCCTCGACAGTGGTGCAGCGCCTGCACGCACGAGGCAACGCCTCCCAACTGTTCGCGCTGCACCGTGGCGAGCATTGCTTCATGGGCGCCACCCCGACGCTAATCGAAAGCACCATTGAGCACCTCATAAATGAGGCCGGAAGCAATGGCGACGAGGATCAAATCCGTACCCGCCTGCCGCCACTCATAGCCGTCGTAATGTGGCAACCTGCCCAGCAAGCGACCATCCAACTTCTTGGCAATGCCCGGAGGCATAGGTTTTCCTCGCGCCAGATTCTTCTGTATCCCAGGCGGCAGTGATGGGGCTGGGCTCCAATAGTCACGATAGCCTCCGACCACACCCAGGATGCTGCCCCGGTCGATGCTGGGGCCGCGCCGCCAATCATCTACGTCGGAGCCCTTGCCCTTATGACCTTGGCCCCCTTGTGCGTTGCCCTTTGCGTGGCCTTGACCCTTGCCGTTGCCAGGGTCGGCTACAGTCGCCACCGAGCCCATAAGCAAAACAGTGCCGGTCAATGCAACTGCCAGCATGCGAGATTTGAACATGGTCGTCTTCTCCAGATGGGAACTACCCTAGGAATGTAGACGATATTTACCTATGAACCCTGTGCCCGCCCTAAGACATAATAAAAACAGTTAATCATATGTTTAAATTAAATAATATTAACTGATAATTAGCTTATTCCAAAATAGCCTTTCACTCAGGTTTTTTATAGGATTATCTTCGCTCTACAGACCGACCCCATACCTGGCGGAGGACGTATTCCCTATCCCCCAGGTCGCCTACATGCCAGACATCGCACTCCCCACCTCCCTTAACAAATTTCACCTGTCACTCTTGGCCAGCTCCATGCTGATGGCAGCGGCGCCCGCCTTCGCTGAAGACGCCAAGCTCGACACCGTGACGGTGATCTCCACCGGCCTGCGCGGCCAGGAGCGCACGGTGGCCGACAGCCCAGCGCCCATCGATGTGATCAACAGCGACCAACTGCTCAAGACCGGTCGCGCCGAGCTGTCCGAGGCAATTGCCAAGCTGCTGCCATCGTTCAACTTCGGCACCAACATCGCCGGCTACAACTCAGTGACACGTCCCCTGAGCAACCGCAGCCTCGGCCCGGCCTACACGCTGGTGCTGGTCAACGGCAAGCGCCGCCACAACGGCGCGACGGGACAGCGCGGCTCGATCGACAACAGTGGCGCGAATGCGGTGGACATCGACCTGATCCCGGTCAGCGCGGTGGACCATATCGAAGTGCTCAAAGACAGCGCTGCCGCTCAATACGGCTCCGACGCGGTGGCGGGCGTGATCAACATCATCCTCAAGAACACCAAGAGCGGCGGCCACCTGGAAACCAGTTACGGCCAGCTGTATTCCGGCCAGGGCGAGACCATCAAGGTCGCGGGTGACCAAGGCTTCGAACTGGGCCAGGGCGGCTTTTTCCACTTCTCGGCGGATGCGCGCAAACGCGGCAGCGCTTCCTGGAACGACAAGGCGGACAGCAGCGTGCGGGCGTTCAGCGACCCGGCCAAGGAAGCCGCCTGGGATCGCGTCGCGATCAAGAACGGCGACCCGGATCTCAAGGCCTTCAACCTGGCCTATAACGCCGAACTGCCGCTGGAAGACCTGACGCTGTATTCGTTCTCCACCTACGGCGAACGCGATGCCGAGGCCGCCAACTACTTTCGCCTGCCCACCGGCACGGCCGCAGTGCCCGAGGTTTTTCCGGACGGTTACTTCCCGCTCAACAACATCAAGGACCGCGACTACCAACTGCTGTTGGGCGGCAAGGGGTTGGTGGCCGACTGGAACTGGGACCTCAGCACCACCTACGGACGCAACAACGTGCACCACTCCAGCGACCTCAACATCAACCCATCGCTGGGCACAGCGTCACCGACCAAGTTCGATAACCTGGCGACCTTCCGCTTCGAGCAATGGGTCAACAACCTGGACTTCACCCGCCGCTACGACAGCCTGTTCAACCTGACGCCGCCGGTGCAGGTCTCGGCGGGCCTGGAGCATCGTTGGGAGCATTTCAGTACGTTCGCCGGCGACCGCGAGGCCTATATCACCGGCACCTACCCCGCCGCTTCCGGCGCGCAGGCCGCCGTGACGATTCGCCCGGAAGACGAAGTGAGCCTGATCCGCAATAACTACGCAGGTTACCTGGACCTGGGTTTCGACCTGACCGACCGTTGGTTCCTCGACGTCGCCGGCCGTGTGGAACATTACGACGATGACTCGGGCAACACCTTCGGCCTGAAACTGAACTCACGCTATGAATTGACCGACACCGTGGCCGTGCGCGGCACCGTGGGCACCGGTTTCCGTGCACCGTCCCTGACCCAGATCGGCTACACCGTGGCCGATAACCGCGTGGCCATCGATGCGAACGGCAACGTGGTGCCAGCCGTAACCCGCCTGACCCCGTCCGGCAGCAACCTGGCCAAAGCCCTCGGTGGCGATGACCTCAAGCCGGAGAAGTCGCGCAACCTCGGGTTGGGCCTGACCTGGCAACCGGCGCCACGCACCAGCATCACCGCCGATGCCTACCTGATCGACATCGACGACCGCATCGCCCTGACCAGCAATATCTACGACCGTGGCAACGGCGCGATCAACGCCATCCTCGCCGCCCAAGGCGTGCCCACTGGCACCTGGGTCAACTACTACACCAACGCGTTCGACACCCGCACCAAGGGCCTGGACGTGGTCGCCGACCACACCACGCCACTGGACGCCTGGGGCGATGTGCGCTGGAGCCTGGGATTCAATTGGAACAAGACCACCATCGAAGGCACACGTGACACGCCGGGTGCGCTGGCCGGTTCAGGCGTGACCCTGGTGGGCCGTGACCGTGAAGGCGATCTCACCGATGCGTCACCCAAGACCAAGTGGATCCTGGGCGCCAACTGGAAGGTCGAGGACTTGGCGGTCAACCTGCAAACCGCCCGTTACGGCGCGGTCAAGACATTGGCGGTCAACCCGAGCGGCGACCGCAGCTTCGGCGCCAAGTGGATCACCGATCTGGACATCAGCTACACGTTCGTCGACAGCCTCACCGTCAGCATCGGCGGCACCAACATCTTCGACGTACGCCCCGACAAGCACGCGGTGTACAGCAACCTCGGCCTGGCCGCCTATGGCAACCCGCCGTTCTACCCCGGCGGCTATTGGTACACCAAGCTCGCCTACGACTTCTGATCCAAACGCCACCTGAGGGCACCCCATTGAATACCTCCAACTTGATGAGCCGTCTGTTGGCCCCCTGCGCCTTGGCGCTGAGCCTCGCCGCCTGCTCGCCCGGGACTGACACCCAGGCGGGCAAGACCCTGAACATCGCGTTTTTTGGCGACAACACCACCCTGGTCAGCGTCGACCCGTTCCAGGTGTATTGGTTGGAACACCGCGTGCTGTTGCGCAATGTCGCCGAGTCTTTGACCGACCAGGACCCGGAGACCGGCAAAATCATCCCCTGGCTGGCCAAACGTTGGGAAGTCAGTGACGACGCGCTGACCTATACCTTCCACCTGCGTGAGGACGTCACCTTCAGCAATGGCGAGCGCTTCGATGCCAAGGCGGTGAAAATCGCGTTCGACAGCGACAAAGCACTCGCCACCGAGCTACCCGCCACCTTCGGCGCCACCTACCTGGCAGGTTACGACCATGCCGAAGTGGTCGATGACTTCACCGTCAAGCTGGTGCTGTCCAAGCCCAACGCGGGTTTCCTGCAGGCGACTTCCACCACCAACCTGGCGATCCTCGCGCCCGCCTCCTACGCACTGACGGTGAAAGAGCGCTCCCTGGGCAAGATCATCGGCACCGGGCCGTTCGTATTGGCCAGCTACACGCCGGAAGTCGGCGCACATTTGACTAAACGCAAGGGCTACGCCTGGGCTTCGGCCAATATGAAAAACCAGGGCGAAGCGCATCTGGACGCGGTAGACATCAGCTACATCCCCGAGGAAAGCGTACGAAACGGCCTGTTCCTGCAAGGCAAGGCCGACATCCTGTGGCCGCGCAACCCGTTCTCCGAAGTTGACCTGAAGCTGTTTCAGTCCAAGGGCGCGACGATCCAGAGCCGTTCGTTGCCGGGCCCTGCGCTCAACCTCTTCCCCAACACCCGTGGCGAGCGCCTGCTGGCTGACAAACAAGTGCGCCTGGCCGTGCAAAAGTCGATTGATCGCAAGAGCTACGCCAGCACGGTGTACAACGCCGAATTCCCGGTGGTAGACAGCGTGTTTGATGTGACCACGCCGTATGTCAAAAGCCAGGCCGCCAAGCTCGGTTATGACCCGGCCGGTGCAGAGCGCCTGCTCGACCAGGCCGGCTGGGCCAAGGGCGCGGACGGCTACCGGCAGAAAAACGGCAAGCGCCTGAGCCTGAGCTACAACATCAGCCCGGCCGAGACCGCTGGCGACGTGCTGATCCAGGACCAACTGCGCAAGGTCGGCATCGAGTTGAAACTCAGCGTGGTCACCCGCGCCGAATGGGTCGCCAATAACTCCGCCGGCAACTACGACCTGACCATCAACTACATGACCCGCGCCGACCCGATCATCCTGCAAACCATCCTCGATCCGCGCAGCGCCAACAGTTCCACCGTGGCGACCAATACCTTCGAACCGGCGGTACTGGATAAAGCCAAGGCGTTGTTTGATGCCGGCATCACCGCCACCCAGAGCCCGCAGCGCGCAGCGCGCAGCCGCCTATGGTGATCTACAAGACCTGCTGATTGACGAAAGCTCGGCGTTCCCGATCTACGAGCGCGTGTGGCAGGCGGCAACCTCGCCCAAGGTGAAAAACTTCCGCTGGACCGCCGAGGGTTTTGCGCTGTTGGGTGATATCGAGATCGGCACGCCATGAGCCGTTATCTGATCGGCCGGGTCGGACAAGCCTTACTGGTGCTGTGGGGTGCCTACAGCATCACGTATTTCATCCTTTATCTGCTGCCGGGTGACACCTTGTCGATCATGCTCAGTGCATCGGGTATGGAAGCCGACTCGCTGTCGGTGGAAGACCTGGCCAAGGCGCGGGCCTATTACGGCCTGGACAAGGGTTTGTTCGAGCAGTATTTCGACCTGCTGCTGGGAGCGCTGCGGGGGGACTTCGGGCAGTCACTTTCATTGAACCGGCCGGTCGCGGACCTGCTGGCCGAACGTTTGCCGCAAACCTTATCCCTGGCAGGCCTGGCCATTGTGTTGTCGCTGCTCGGCGGAATCGGCCTGGCGTACCTGACCGCCTACCTTCGTTGGCAACCGTTGAAAAAGACACTGGCACGCCTGCCATCGCTGGGCTTTTCAGTGCCGGTGTTCTGGATGGGGTTGTTGCTGATTCAGGTGTTTGCGTTCGGTCTGGGCTGGTTTCCCGCAACCGGTAGCAAGGGCGTTGAAAGTCTGGTGTTGCCTGCCATCACCTTGGCAATTCCCAGTGCGGCGGTGTATGCCCAAGTGTTGCAACGCAGTTTCCAGGGTGTCTGGCGAGAGTCCTATATCGCCACCGCCTACGCCAAGGGCCTGAGTCGTGGGCAGGTGCAGGCGCGACATGGGTTCAAGAATGCCGCGCTGCCGATCCTGACCCTGATCGGCTTGCAGGTCGGCAATACGGTGTCCGGTGCGGTGTTGGTGGAGACCATCTTTGCGCGCTCAGGCATTGGCCGGCTGGCCCAGGAGGCCGTGCTGCGCCAGGACATTCCGGTGGTGCTGGCGATCGTTTCGGTGTCGGCAGCGGCCTTTGTACTGGTCAACCTGCTAGTCGACCTGCTTTACCCGTGGTTCGACCCGCGCATCACCCACACGCCAAAGGTGTCCTAGACCATGAACATGCTTGAGCAGAACCTGGGCCGCAAAACCATGTCCGCTAGCCCTGGGCTGTGGCGCCGCCGCAGCCGCCTGCAACGCGTGACGGCGACGCTGCTGCCCCTGTTGCGGCGGCCGGGGTTTAGTCTGGCGCTGCTGGTCGTGGTGTTTTCATTGGTGGCGGCCATCGCACCGCACCTGTTGAGCAGTTTCGACCACTACGCCACGTCGCCCGTCGACAAGCTGCGTGCGCCGAATTTGATCCACTGGTTTGGCACCGATGAGCTGGGACGCGACCTCTATACCCGCGTGGTGTTTGGCTCAAGCCTCTCGGTGCTGGCGGCGTTTCTAGCCGTGGGCATCGCCCTCTTGGGTGGCCTGGGCCTGGGCATTCTGTCGGGCTTTGCCGGTGGCCGCGTTGACGCAGTGATCATGCGCTTCGTCGATGTGCTGTTGGCCTTGCCCGGCCTGCTGCTGGCCCTGGCGATTGTCACAGCCATCGGCTTCGGCACGGTACCAGTGGCGATTGCCGTGGGTATCGGCATTGTTCCAGGGTTCGCCCGTACTACCCGCGCTGAGGTGCTGCGGGTCAAGACGCTGCCGTACGTCGAGGCCGCGCGCCTGGGCGGCGCAAGTTGGGGACGCACCCTGCTGCGACACATCCTGCCCAATGCCTGGGGGCCGGTGGCGGTGCTGGCAACCCTGGACTTTGGCGCCGCCATCCTCGCCACCGCCGGCCTTAGCTTTCTCGGTTTCGGCGCCGCGCCGCCCGCCGCCGAATGGGGCACGCTGATTGCCAACGGCCGACACTTCCTGATCACCGCCCCGTGGGTGTCCCTGCTACCAGGCCTGTTCCTGGTGGCCGTGGTGTTCAGTCTCAACCATATCGCCCGCACCTTCGAGGAAACCCAGCGATGAATGCTTTAGTGGATATTCGCCAACTCAGTGTCCGCTATCGGCACGGCAACACGGCGGTCAATCGCCTGTCCTTGCGCGTCGCCCAGGGCGAGACCGTGGCGATTGTCGGCGAGTCCGGCTCGGGTAAATCGACCCTGGCCAACGCTATCCTGGGTTTATTGCCGGACAGTGCGCAGATCACCGCCGGCCAACTGTGGGTAGACGGCCAAGACCTGACCCACGCCAGCGAACGCCAAAAGCGTGCCTTGCGCGGCCGCACCATCGGCCTGGTGCCCCAGGACCCGATGGTCAGCCTCAACCCCACGCTGCGCGTGGGCCAGCAAATCGCCGAGGCGCTGATTCTGGCCAAGGGCAAACGCTACCCCGCTGTGGATGCAGACATTGTCGAGCTGCTGCAACAGGTGGGTATCGACAACCCCGTGCTGCGCGCACGCCAGTATCCCCATGAACTGTCCGGCGGCATGCGCCAACGCGTGTTGATCGCCATTGCCCTGGCCGGCAACCCGCGCCTGATCATCGCCGACGAGCCCACCAGCGCCCTCGACGTCACCGTGCAGCGCAAGATCCTCGACCACCTGCAACGCCTGGTCAGCGAGCGTGGGATTTCGCTGCTGATCATCACCCACGACCTGGGCGTGGCCAGCGACCGCGCCGACCGGATCCTGGTGATGCAACAAGGCGAACTGGTCGAACAGGGCGCGCCGCGGCAGATTCTCGACGCGCCACAACATGACTACACCCGCGCGCTGATTGCCGCCGCTCCTGCTTTCGCAAAGCGGCGGGAACCGCTGATTCATATCGACCCGATGATAGAGCCCATCCTGAGCCTCAAAAACGTCGGCAAGACGTTCGCCTTGCCCAAGGTCAAGGGTGAAGACAACACATTCGTGGCCCTGGAAAACCTGAGCCTGGAGGTATACCCCGGCCAGACCTTGGCCATCGTCGGCGAATCAGGCTCGGGCAAAAGCACCGCATTGCGCATCGCCCTGGGCCTTGAGAAACCGAGCCAAGGCCAGGTCTGGTTCGAACAACAGGATGTCACGCACCTGAGCTGGCGCGACTTCCGCCCGCTGCGCCAGCGCCTGCAACTGGTGCAACAAAACCCATTTGCCGCGCTGGACCCGCGTTTCACGGTGTTCGATAGCATCGTCGAGCCGTTGGTGTCGTTCGGGCTGCTCAAAGGGCCCGCGCTGGAACAGGCCGCCCGCGAATTGATTTCCCGCGTTCACCTGCCAGCCAGCTACCTTGACCGCCTGCCGCGCGAACTGTCCGGCGGCCAATGCCAACGCGTCGCCATCGCCCGGGCCCTGGCGTTGAAGCCGGACCTGTTGCTGCTGGATGAGCCGGTGAGTGCGCTCGATGTATCCGTGCAGGCGCACATTCTTGATTTGCTGGAAGAGTTGCAACGGGAGATGGGCATTGCGTATGTGCTGGTGTCCCATGATCTCTCGGTGGTGGCCAACTTTGCCCATGAGGTGCTGGTGTTGCGCAATGGCAAGGTAGTCGAACAAGGCAGCGTGGAGCGGATCTTCAACCACCCCGCCAACGAATACACCCGTGAATTGATTGCTGCGATCCCTGGCCGACACGTCGCCACAAGGGCGGCATAATCAAGGACGCGCTCGCGAGAACACCGGCGAGCGCGCGAGTTCCTTGCAGTCCTTGCAACAGTCCTTTGCCATCAAGCCCATTGATAGCCTCCTAACGAAACCCCCATGCTAGAGGGCTAATCTCGCGCTTATATCATTCCGAATGATAGTTACCTTTGCTTCATTCGATTCGTGACATAGCACATCGCCGCGCATGATCCGCCCATCTCAAATACATTGGCGGATGCACCTCATGGAACAGTCACTCAAACATTTGCGCTTCCCCCTGGCGATTTTGGCCGTGGTGGTGATGAGCGCGTGCGGCAAGACCCCGGAACAAGCGGCCGCCATGCCAGCTGCCAAAGTCAGCGTGGCCAAGGTGCTGGAACAACCGGTCAACGAGTGGGATGAGTTCACCGGTCGTCTGGAAGCCCCGGAAACCGTGCAGATCCGTCCTCGGGTCTCTGGCCAGATTGACCAAGTCGCTTTCACCGAAGGCGCTTTGGTCAAGAAAGGCGACCTGCTGTTCCAGATCGACCCGCGTCCGTTCCAGGCTGAAGTGCGTCGCCTTGAAGCTCAGTTGCAACAAACCCGCGCCGCCGCCACCCGTAGCGATAACGAAGCCCAGCGTGGCGAACGCCTGCGCCAGAGCAATGCGATTTCCGCCGAACTGGCCGACTCGCGCACCACCGCCGCTCAGGAAGCCCGCGCCGCTGTCGCCGGGATCCAGGCGCAGTTGGACCTGGCCAAGCTGAACCTGAGCTTCACCCGCGTCACGTCGCCGATCAGCGGCCGTGTCAGCCGTGCCGAAATCACCGCCGGCAACTTGGTGACCGCTGATGTCACCGCGCTGACCAGTGTGGTCTCCACCGACAAGGTCTACGCCTACTTCGATGCCGATGAACGTGTGTTCCTCAAGTACACCGAACTGGCTCGCCAAGGCCGTCGCGGTGCGACCACCCCGGTGTACCTGGGCCTGTCCAACGAAACCGGCAACCCGCACCTGGGCCAGATGAACTTCGTCGACAACCAGGTCAACCCGGCCACCGGCACCATCCGTGGTCGCGCCGTGTTCGATAACAGCAAGGGCGAATACACCCCTGGCCTGTACGCCCGCCTGAAGCTGGTCGGCAGCGGCACCTACTCCGCCGTGTTGATCAACGACGAAGCCGTCGGCACCGACCTCGGCAAGAAGTTCGTATTGGTGATGGAAGGCGACAAGCCGGCGTATCGCTCGGTAGAACTGGGGCCGAAAATCGAAGGCTTGCGCATCGTGCGCAGCGGCCTCAACAAAGAAGACACCATTATCGTCAAGGGCCTGCAACGCGTGCGCCCAGGATCGCCGGTCGCTCCGGAAACCATTCCGATGGCCAGCAAGGAAACCCTCGCCGCCTTGGCCCAACAACGACAAGCGCTTGAAGCCAGCAACCTGGAACAAGTGGCGCCGGATAAAGCCGCGCCGAAACTTGCCAGCGCTGCGACTCCACGCGGTTAAGGGATACGACTCAAGATGAATTTTTCCAAGTTCTTCATTTCGCGGCCGATCTTCGCAGCGGTGCTTTCGCTGCTGATCCTGATCGCCGGTGCAATTTCGCTGTTCCAACTGCCGATCAGCGAATACCCGGAAGTGGTGCCGCCGACTGTCGTGGTGCGCGCCAACTTCCCGGGCGCCAACCCCAAGGTCATCGGTGAAACCGTGGCCGCGCCGCTGGAGCAAGCCATCACCGGCGTCGAGAACATGCTGTACATGTCCTCGCAGTCGACCGCCGACGGCAAGCTGACCCTGACCATCACCTTCGCCCTGGGCACCGACCTGGACAACGCGCAGGTGCAAGTGCAAAACCGCGTGACCCGGACTCAGCCGAAACTGCCTGAGGAAGTGACGCGCATCGGTATCACCGTGGACAAGGCCTCCCCCGACCTGACCATGGTGGTGCACTTGACCTCCCCGGATCAGCGCTACGACATGCTGTACCTGTCCAACTACGCCTTGCTCAATGTGAAGGATGAGTTGGCGCGTCTGGGCGGTGTGGGTGACGTGCAACTGTTCGGTATGGGCGACTACTCCCTGCGTGTTTGGCTGGACCCGAACAAGACCGCTTCGCGCAACCTGACGGCCACTGACGTGGTGACGGCAATCCGTGAGCAGAACCGCCAGGTCGCCGCCGGTGCCCTGGGTGCACAACCTGCCCCGACCGCCACTGCGTTCCAGTTGTCGGTGAACACCCAAGGTCGCCTGGTGACCGAGGAAGAGTTCGAGAACATCATTATTCGCTCCGGCGATAACGGTGAAATCACCCGCCTCAAAGACATCGCACGGGTGGAGCTGGGCTCCAGCCAATACGCCCTGCGTTCGTTGCTGAACAACCAGCCGGCCGTGGCGATCCCGATCTTCCAGCGCCCTGGCTCCAACGCGATCGAGATCTCCAACGAAGTGCGCGGCAAAATGGAGGAGCTGAAAAAGAGCTTCCCGCAAGGCATGGACTACAGCATCGTCTATGACCCGACCATCTTCGTGCGCGGCTCCATCGAAGCGGTGGTGCACACCCTGTTCGAAGCGTTGATCCTGGTGGTGCTGGTGGTGATCCTGTTCCTGCAGACCTGGCGCGCCTCGATCATTCCCTTGGTGGCGGTGCCGGTATCGTTGATCGGTACGTTTGCGGTGATGCACCTGTTCGGCTTCTCGCTCAACGCGCTGTCGCTGTTCGGCCTGGTATTGGCGATCGGTATCGTGGTGGACGACGCCATCGTGGTGGTGGAGAACGTCGAGCGGAACATCGAGCTGGGATTGGAACCGTTTCCGGCCACTGAAAAAGCCATGAGCGAAGTGACCGGCCCGATCATCGCCACCGCGTTGGTGCTGTGTGCGGTGTTCGTACCTGCGGCCTTCATCAGCGGCTTGACCGGGCAGTTCTATAAGCAGTTCGCCTTGACCATTGCGATCTCGACGGTGATCTCGGCGTTCAACTCACTGACCCTGTCCCCTGCCCTGGCTGCGGTATTGCTCAAGAGCCACAACGCGCCGAAGGATGGTTTCTCCAAGTTCCTCGACAAGTTGCTGGGCGGCTGGTTGTTCAAACCGTTCAACCGCTTCTTTGACAAGGCCAGCCATGGTTATGTCGGCACCGTGCGCCGCGTGATCCGTGGCAGTGGTATTGCGCTGTTCCTGTACGCCGGCCTGATGGTCCTGACCTGGCTGGGCTTTGCCCACACCCCGACCGGTTTCGTACCGGCCCAGGATAAGCAATACCTGGTGGCCTTCGCCCAATTGCCGGACGCCGCAAGCCTGGACCGCACCGAAGACGTGATCAAGCGCATGTCCGACATCGCGCTGAAACAGCCGGGCGTGGAAGCCGCCGTGGCCTTCCCAGGCCTGTCGATCAACGGTTTCACCAACAGCCCGAACAGCGGCATCGTGTTCGTGACCTTGAAACCGTTCGACGAGCGTAAAGACCCGAGCATGTCTGCCGGAGCGATTGCCGGTGCACTGAACGGCAAGTACAGCAGCATCCAGGAAGCCTACATGGCGATCTTCCCACCGCCGCCGGTACAGGGCCTGGGTACGATTGGTGGTTTCCGCCTGCAGATCGAAGACCGTGGCAACCTGGGTTACGACGAGCTGTACAAAGAAGTGCAGAACATCATCACCAAGAGCCGCACCACGCCGGAACTGTTCGGCCTGTTCACCAGCTACACGGTCAACGTGCCCCAGGTCGATGCCGCCATCGACCGTGAAAAGGCCAAGACCCACGGCGTGGCGATCAGCGACATCTTCGACACCCTGCAGATCTACCTGGGCTCGTTGTATGCCAACGACTTCAACCGCTTCGGCCGCACCTACCAGGTCAACGTGCAGGCTGAGCAGCAGTTCCGCCTGGACGAAGACCAGATCGGCCAGTTGAAAGTGCGCAACAACAAAGGCGAGATGATCCCGCTGGCGACCTTCATCAAGGTCAGCGACACCTCCGGGCCGGACCGCGTGATGCACTACAACGGCTTCATCACCGCAGAAATCAACGGCAACGCTGCACCGGGCTACAGCTCGGGCCAGGCTGAAGCGGCGATCGAGAAACTGCTGAAAGAAGAACTGCCCAACGGCATGACCTACGAGTGGACCGACCTGACCTATCAGCAAATCCTCTCGGGCAACACCGCACTGTTCGTGTTCCCGCTCTGCGTACTGCTGGCGTTCCTGGTACTGGCCGCCCAATACGAAAGCTGGAGCCTGCCATTGGCGGTGATCCTGATTGTACCGATGACCCTGCTGTCGGCGATTACCGGGGTAATCATCTCGGGTGGCGACAACAACATATTCACCCAGATCGGCTTGATCGTACTGGTGGGCCTGGCGTGTAAGAACGCGATTCTGATCGTCGAGTTCGCCAAGGACAAACAGGCAGAAGGCCTCGACCCGCTCGCTGCGGTACTGGAAGCCTGCCGTCTGCGTCTGCGGCCGATCCTGATGACCTCGTTCGCCTTCATCATGGGTGTGGTGCCACTGGTGTTGTCCAGCGGTGCGGGTGCCGAGATGCGTCATGCCATGGGCGTGGCGGTGTTCTCCGGGATGATCGGTGTGACCTTCTTCGGTCTGTTGCTGACGCCAGTGTTCTACGTACTGATCCGTCGCTATGTGGAGCGCCAAGAGGCACGCAAAGCGGCCAAGGCCTTGAAGCTGGAGACACAGCAATGAGTGTGAAAGTATTCCTGCCGAGCTTGCTGGTACTGGCGCTGAGCGCCTGTGCCGTAGGCCCGGACTACAAAGCCCAGACCCCGGAGGCGGCCAACATCACGGCCGCTGCCGATGCCAAGCAGTATGACCACGCCAAGTTCGAAGGCATCTGGTGGCAGCAGTTCGAAGACCCGACCCTCAACCAGTTGGTGACCCAGTCGCTGCAGGGCAACCGTGATCTACGCGTCGCCTTTGCCCGCCTGCGGGCGGCCCGTGCGATCCGCGATGACGCCAGCAATGACGCCATGCCGACCATCACCAGCCGGGTCAGCAGTGACCAGGGCAAAGGCCAGATCCCGGGCCAGACCACTAGCCGCGTCAAGACCGAGCGTTACGACCTCGGCCTGGACATGGCCTGGGAACTGGACCTGTTCGGCCGCATCCAGCGCAACCTGGAAGCCACCGACGCCGACCAGCAAGCCGCCGAGGCTGACTTGTACCAGCTGCAAGTCACCATGATTGCCGAACTGGTGGACGCCTATGGCCAATTGCGTGGCGTGCAACTGCGTGAACGCATTGCCCTGGACAACCTGAAGAACCAGCAAGAATCGCGCACCATCACGGTCAGCCTGCGGGATGCCGGTGTGGGCGACCAACTCGACGTGGAGCGTGCCGACGCACGCCTCGCGGCAGTCGAAGCCAGCGTGCCGCAACTACAGGCCGAACAAGTGCGCGAGCGTAACCGCATCGCCACCCTCCTGGGCCAGCGTCCGGACAAGCTGACCGTCGACCTGGGCCCTAAAGACCTGCCGGCGATTGCCAAAGCGTTGCCGATCGGCGATCCAGGGCAACTGCTGCAACGTCGCCCGGACATCCTCAGCGCCGAACGCAAACTGGCCGCCGCCACCGCGCGTATCGGCGTGGCCAAGGCCGACCTGTTCCCACGGGTCAGCCTCAGCGGCTTCCTCGGCTTCACCGCTGGGCGTGGTTCGCAGATCGGCTCGTCCGCCGCGAATGCCTGGGCCCTGGGCCCAAGCATCACCTGGGCAGCCTTCGACCTGGGCAGCGTGCGCGCCCGTTTGCGCGGCGCCGATGCCGAGGCAGATGGCGCCCTGGCAACCTACGAGCAGCAAGTGTTGTTGGCGCTGGAAGAGTCCGAGAACGCCTTCAGCGACTACGGCAAGCGCCAGCAACGTTTGGTTTCGCTGATCCGCCAAAGCGAATCCAGCCGCGCCGCCGCCGACCTGGCCGCGATCCGCTACCGCGAAGGCACCGTGGACTTCCTGGTATTGCTCGACGCGCAACGTGAGCGCCTGGCCGCCGAAGACTCCCAGGCCCAGGCCGAAGTGGACTTGTATCGCGGCATCGTCGCGATCTACAAGGCGTTGGGCGGTGGCTGGCAGCCGGATACGGTGGTCGCCAGCGCCAAGTGATGTAAAGAGCTCCTTTGGTTGGTCGCATCCAGCCAATTTTTTGCCCCGTGATCCATTCGGTCACGGGGCTTTTTTTGGTCCTTGATTAACCAGCTTCACCCATAATCAAACTCCGGTAATGCCCTGGATTCGACCCCGCCCACTTACGAAACGCCTTATAAAACGAACTCGTATCAGCAAACCCCAGCCGCGCCGCAATCTCGGCAAAGCTGATCTGCGGCTCCGCCAACCACACAATCGCCAATTCCTTACGCACGCTGTCCTTGAGCCCCTGATAGGTCTGCCCTTCTTCTGCCAGGCGACGGCGCAAGGTTGAGGCCGAGATGCACAGGCTCACCGCGAGGCCTTCGGTTTCCGGCCAGGTTTCGGGGGGCATTTGGCGTAAATCGTGTTTGATCCGCGTGGCGAAGCTGTCGGGGTCGCGGTACTTGACCAGGATATTAGCCGGTGCATGGGCCAGGAAACGCTTGAGTTCTTCCGGGGTGCGCTTGATCGGCAGGTCCAGGCAGTCGGCAGAGAAGATCATCCGCGTGCGGGGTCGGTCGAAGCGCAGGTTGTCGGAAAACATCACCTGGTAGTCGTCACAGAATTCCGGCTTTGCGCAGCGCAGCTCAATCGCCAGGATTGGAATACGTCGTCCTGCCAACCAGCACGCGACACCGTGGACGATCATCCAGTAAGTGAAGTAAGTGAAGGCCCGATTAGGTTCAGCCTCGGGCTCGACCAGTACGATCTCCGCCAGACTTTGTTGACGCACCAACTCAGCGGGCAGTCGCTCCAGCATCAGTGACAGGAACTCCAGCCCGGCCTCCAGGGCGGTGGCAAGCGTTGGCTGCGCCATTGCAGCGCGGCAGAGAAACGCCAGGCTGCCGGACCTGAGCTTGCGCGGGTCCATACCGAAGAACTCATCATCGGTGCGCCGTGCCAAAAGACGCCACAGCCGTGCGTAGGTGGTGGCCGAAACCCGCGCAGCAGGCTCGGCCAGCCACTGCGGGTCAATCCCGGCTTTGTGCAGCACTTCGGCACTCGTCGCCCCAGGCGCGCAGCTTTGCAGCAAGGCTTCGCGCACAAGGTGAATAGAGATGGTGTCTTTTTCCGACATGGTGGACCGCGTATCCAGAGCTGCGCAAAGAATGGCACGCATCATAAGGGCGGACGCGCTTTGCCACCACCGTTCAGCCACTGTTCAGCAAACGTCAAGAATTGTTGTTTAGCAATGAGTATCATTATGTTACAACTTAGCACCCTATCTAGTTGTCACGCGGTGCCGAATGCTCGTTCCTTTCCTCATCATGCTGCGCGAAGGCATTGAAGCCGCATTGATCGTTGGCATTATCGCCAGCTACCTGCAACAGACCGGCCGTGGCCAGTGGATGCCGGCCGTATGGATCGGCGTATTTCTCGCCGCCGCACTGGCCCTGTTGGTCGGTGGTGGCCTGGAACTGGTCAGCGCCGAGTTCCCGCAAAAACAACAGGAATTGTTCGAAGGCATCGTCGGCCTGGTCGCCGTGGGCATCCTCAGCTCCATGGTGTTCTGGATGCGCAAGGTGGCGCGTTCCATCAAGCACTCCCTGCACGAATCTCTCGATCACGCGTTGGCCGGTTCCAAGCACCAGGTCACCGCGCTGATCCTCATGGTGTTTTTCGCCGTGGCCCGCGAAGGCCTGGAAACCGTGTTCTTCCTGCTGGCCGTGTTCCAACAGAGTGAAGGCCCAGGCGCGCCGATTGGCGCCCTGCTCGGCTTGATCCTGGCGATCATCGTCGGTTTCCTGATCTACACCGGCAGCATGCGCCTGAACCTGGGCGCGTTTTTCCGCTGGACCGGCTTGTTTATCCTCGTGGTGGCCGCCGGCATCCTGGCCAATTCGGTGCAAGCCCTGCACGAAGCGGGCGTATGGAATCACCTGCAAACCGTGCTGTTCGACTTCAGCGCCGCGCTGCCCATGGACAGCCCGTTGGGCTCGGTGCTGGCCGGGATGTTCGGCTATCAGGAAGCGCCCACCATCAGCACCCTCGGCGCCTACCTGATTTACCTGGTGGTAGCTCTGGTGATGTTCTTCCTGCCCACCGCACCGTCCAAGCCTGCCGCCTCACCTTCTTCTGTTGCCAACCAGTAAGGACCGCCTCTTGTCCAACCCTACTCCTCAACCGTCCTCTCCACCCCGCGCCCTGCGCTGGGCCGTGGCGGGCTCGGTGGTCGTGATGATCGCCGCCGGAGGCCTGTTCTATTACGCCTCGCAACTGGCGGCCAGCAAGCGCCAGACCAACCACAATGAAATCGCCGTGACCATCCATGGCCACGCCTGCGAACCGAATGAGCTGACCGTGCCCGCCGGCCGCGCCAGCTTTCGCATCATCAACCGCTCCGACCGTGCGGTGGAATGGGAAATCCTCGACGGCGTGCTAGTGGTCGAAGAGCGCGAAAATATCGCCCCCGGCCTGAGCCAGGTGATCAACGCTAACCTGCTGCCCGGCGACTACGCGATCACCTGCGGCCTGCTGAGCAACCCGCGCGGCACCTTGCACGTAACGCCGACCGCCGAGTCCGATGCGCAAGCCAAGGCCAAGCCGTCGATGGTGGCGTTTATCGGGCCACTGTCGGAATTCCGCGTGTACCTGAGCAGCCAAGGCAGCGCATTGATCAAGGCCGTCACCGCCTTGCAACAGGCCGTCGACGCCGGCGAACTGGCCCAGGCTCAAGCGCTCTATGTTCCGGCGCGCGAGGCTTACCAACGCCTGGCCCCCGCATCGCAACGCCTGGCCGAGCTGGACAACGCGATCAACGCCCGCGCCGACTACTTTGAAAAGCGCGAGCAGGACCCGGCCTTCAGCGGCTTCCATCGCCTGGAATACAGCCTGTTCCAGCAACGCAGTCTCGATGGCTTGGCGCCGGTTGCTCAGCGCCTGCTGACCGACGTCACCACCCTCAAGCAACAACTGCTCGCCCAGTCGCTGCCGCCGGAGCAGTTGGTCAGCATTGTGGTGCGCAACCTCAACAGCCTGGCCGATGTACGTGCCATCAGCGGTGAAGAAGAGCGCTACAGCCACGTCGACCTGAATGGTTTCGCCGCCAACCTGGAGGCCGCCCACAAAGTCGTCGACCTGATGCGCCCTTTGCTGACCAAGTCTGCCGCAGACCTGCTGCCTAAAGTCGACAGCGCTCTCACGGCCTTCGACAGCCAACTCAACGAATTGAAAGTCGACGGCCAGTACCGCCGCTACGACAGCGTAACCGCCGATCAGCGCAAGCAGATCGCCGACAAGGCCAAGGCTCTGGCCGCTGCACTCGATGGAATCGACCCCGCCCTTGGCCTCTCCGGCCTGCAGTGAAGACGACCGCAAACATGAGTGATTCAGAACAATTTGACCTTACTCGCCGCCGTGTCCTGCTGGGCATGGCCGCCACCGGCGCCGCCATTGCCGGCAGCACCCTGACCTGCCCGGCCATGGCCGCCGAGCAAGTCACCACCGCACCGCGCAGCGACAAGACCCAGGACCACCACGATTTTTTTGGCAAGCACCAGAGCGGTATCGTCACGCCGCGCCCAGCCTGCGGCATGCTCGTGGCGTTCGACGTACTGGCCAGTGATCGTGAAGACCTGGAGCGCCTGTTCCGCACCTTGAACGAACGCATCGCCTTCCTGATGACCGGCGGCACCGTGCCGCAAGTCGACCCGAAACTGCCGCCGACCGACTCCGGCATCCTCGGCCCGGTGGTCACGCCGGACAACCTGACCATTACCGTGTCCGTCGGAGAATCACTGTTCGATGAGCGCTTCGGACTCACCGCAGTCAAGCCCAAGCGCCTGAGCCGCATGGTTGGCTTCCCCAACGATGCACTGGAACCGGCGCAGTGCCACGGCGACCTGAGCCTGCAATTCAGCTCCAACACGCCGGACACCAATATCCACGCCCTGCGCGACATCGTGAAGAATCTTCCGGACTTGCTGCTGGTGCGCTGGAAGCAGGAAGGCAGCGTGCCGCCCCAGGCACCGAGCAAACCCGGCGAGCCTGCGCAAAGCGCGCGCAACTTCCTGGGTTTTCGTGACGGTTCGGCCAACCCGAACTCCAACGATGCCAAGGCCATGGACCAGATTGTGTGGGTACAACCGGGCAGCGACGAACCGGCCTGGGCGGCCAACGGCAGTTATCAGGCCGTGCGCATCATCCGCAACTTCGTCGAGCGCTGGGACCGTACCCCGCTGCAAGAACAGGAGAGCATCATCGGCCGCATCAAGCCGACCGGTGCGCCCATGGACGGCGACAAAGAGACCCAGGTGCCCGACTACAGCAAGGACCCCGAAGGCAAAGTGACCAAGCTCGATGCCCACATCCGCCTGGCCAACCCGCGCACCCCGCAGACTCAGGCCAACCTGATCCTGCGCCGGCCGTTCAACTACTCCAACGGCGTCAACAAAAACGGTCAGCTGGATATGGGGCTGTTGTTCATCTGCTACCAGGCTGACCTGGAGAAAGGCTTTATCAGCGTGCAAACCCGGCTCAATGGCGAGCCCCTGGAGGAATACCTAAAGCCAGTCGGTGGCGGGTACTTCTTCACCTTGCCGGGCGTCACGGGGCCGAAGGATTTCATCGGGCGCACGCTGCTGACTGCAACGCACCCTCAAACCACTGCCCAGACCTAAAACAAACCCAGAGCGGAAATCGTCCCATGAAAAAGTCGTCTATCGCGTTGTCGTTATTGCTGACCCTTTCGCCGCTGGCAGCCTTCGCCGCTACCGCGCCGCTGGACCTGGTAGGGCCGGTGTCGGACTACAAAATCTACGTCACCGAAGAAATCGGCGAGCTGGTCACCCAGACCCAGGCCTTCACTGACGCCATCAACAAAGGCGACCTGGCCACCGCCAAGAAGCTCTACGCACCGACCCGCGTGCACTATGAGTCCATCGAGCCGATCGCCGAGCTGTTCAGCGACCTTGATGCGTCCATCGACTCCCGCGTCGACGACCATGAAAAAGGCGTGACCGCCGAAGACTTCACCGGCTTCCACCGTATCGAATACGCGCTGTTCTCGCAGAACACCACCAAGGGCCTGGAAGCGCTGACCGCCAAGCTCAACACCGACGTCAACGACCTCAAGACCCGCGTCGATGGTCTGACCTTCCCGCCTGAGAAAGTCGTGGGCGGTGCCGCAGCATTGCTGGAAGAAGTCGCCGCCACCAAGATCTCCGGCGAAGAAGACCGCTACAGCCACACCGACCTGTATGACTTCCAGGGCAATATCGACGGCGCGAAGAAAATCGTCGACCTGTTCCGTGGCCAGATCGAGAAGCAAGACAAGGCCTTCCTGGCCAAGGTCGACAAGAACTTCGCAACCGTGGACAAGATCCTGGCCAAGTACAAGACCAAGGACGGTGGTTTCGAGACCTATGACAAGGTGAAGGACAATGACCGCAAGGCCTTGGTGGGGCCAGTCAATACCCTGGCTGAAGACCTGTCGACCCTGCGTGGCAAGCTAGGCCTGAACTGACCGTCGTAGCGCTCGCCCACGCTGTCGGGCGAGCGCTACGCGGCTCAAGCGCCCAGCCTGAAATCACGCAATGGCGTACCAAACGGTTGATTCGTTCTTGGATTGATCGCGTACCAATCGCCCCCGTGTCGTTGCGCCGATACCGGCACCCCCTGATACACACCGGACGAACCGGCCGACGCAGTCGGCGCTTTAGAGTCCCATGCGCCAGCAAGCCAGAAACTTCTCAACTTCTCCTCGACGGTTATCAGATGAGGAGCCGCGTTGCCAAGCCTCGTCGCACCACTGGCCAGCAACGGTAGTTTGATCAAGCCTTTGAGCGCAGAGTTGACCAGTTGCCCATATCCATCCGCCGGGTTCATGGCTGCACTGGTGAAAAGCGCCGACGCCTTGATGAAGTTGAATGCCCGATCACCGAAGCTCTCCACGGGTTTAGCCCAGGCGACTTTTGGCGCGAGGGGATGCACTACGCTGCCCAGCTTGCGAAGGGCGCCACCCAGCGGGTTGTGCGTGATTGATCTGCCCGCGCGTATCAACGCCCGTGCCCGACCTCCCGCGCCCAGGGCCAGCCCGACCAGGTCCAGCCCCAGGTTGAACAATCCCTTGCCGATATTGCCGGTGGCAAACTCCTGGTAGGCGCCCACAAATGGCACCAGCCCGAGCAAAATTGCTTTTTCAGCCCCCAGCGCCTCGCGTTGCTTTTCCAGGGGCAAACTCCCTTTGGCCCGGGCAAGCATGGCGTCATCGGCCTCATAGAAATTGAGCTCGGCAATACGCGACGCAATACTGTGTATCTTCGACGATGCATAAGTGCCAGGTACGTAGGTTTCCAGTGCCTCACCGGCCGCAAGTGAACGGCCAGCGATAGGCCCACCGAGTTTTCCAACAATGACTTTGGACGTGCTACCAGGCTTCGCTTCAGTGCCTTTAGCGTAGGCTTCATAGTCCACGCCCAGGCTGAATCCGCCCGTAAACGCGGTCACATAAATGCCACTCAAGCCCATAGGGTTGGATTTGCCACCCGAGGCATCGCCCAATTTGAGTTGTTTTGGCAGATTGCTGCGCTTGACGATCGTGCCGTTCGCAAACACTTCGTAATAATTCACCTTGCCATCCAGTTCGGCGCGCAACAGCGTACCTTGCCGACCCCGAGTCGCAGCCCGATCTGCGGCTGTCTCCGTGGCCGGGGGCAACCCGGTTTCCCCGCGTATGCCGTACAACTGGACCGTCCCCAGCTCCAACATTTGGCGATCCTCCAATGAAAGTTCGGAGAACATCAGCTTGAGCCGCGTGGTATAGACGGTCTGGAGCGATTGTCGGTGCTCATTGACCGCTGTTTGCAGCAGGGTGTCCAGCATCGGCAACTTGCGGATTCGTGCATCCAACGCATCGCGTTTCTCTTGGGGCGCTATGACTTCATGGCTCCGCTGATAGGGAGAAGTCCGGGGACGAACCGCAGTTTGCGGCATATCGTGGGTCAGCACCCACTTACCCGTCGTCAAGTCGCCGGTCATGTACGTTTCAACCAGAGAACGCGTACGCGGCTCGGAGACGCGCATGTTCCGCAATACGTCACTGTCGGCGATCACTACCTTCATCGCTTCCAACTGGCTGGCCGTGAAATCTGGAAATACCTTTAGCAACTCCTGGATTGCCATGGCTTTGCGATCCGGCATCGCCGTCACCGCGCTCAAGGCGGTGTTAACCTCTTCGCGCTGTTTGAAAAACGCTTCGCTGGCGGTCTTAAGCGCCTCTGGAGGGTGTTCCCCGTCAATCAGCGCTGGAATGACCCCGTTGAGCACCGCCCAATCCAGCAATAATTTCATCGCATGCAGTTGCATCAATGCCGCCTGCGCCTCGCTGGTAGGCGCCAGCGTGGTCAGCTCGCTGACCTGCTCTTCAGTCATTCCACGGGACGTCCCGGGCGCTATGCGATCCGCCATCGCAGCCCCCAGGCGTAGCTCCACCCATGCAGGCGTACCGACGCGGATGGATGGAGGCACATCCCTCACCAGAAACTCGGGAGCGGCCTGCGCCAGGCCGATGTGGGCCACCAGCACGGCGAGTTTTGGATCGAGCCCTTGTGTGTCTTGCAGGTGCTGTTCAACATCGCGGCGTACCGCGCTGAAGGAGCGCCCCATATTCGCGGGTTGATAAACATTGTAGCCAGCGATGAAGCCTGGCTTCGCGGGTGCCTCGGCGTCCGAGTGCAGTGCGAGCGCAGCGAGAACCAACTGTTGGCTCACCGCTTTGGGCAACGGCGAATCCATCCATATCAAGTCGCGTGCCAAGGATTCGCCAAAGGCCAAGGCGTCGCGTCCGTTCAGCAGTTTTTCCAGCTGCTCAGTAGGGTTGTCTCGCAATGCCTGCACGGATATTTCGCTGAGATCGTAAAAACCCTGAGGAACTTCGCCGCCAAAACGCTGGCTGGCGCTGGCCTTAAGGATGGCTTTATCGTCCGAAGTCAATTGGCCAGGCGACCACTCCCTTGCCATCAGCGCGGCATAATTTCCCAACGGCGGCACGGGGGGCAAGGTCGCGGTGCGTAACCACTGGACCACGTTGCGTGTCTCACCGGCGGTGCGCGGTGAACCCAACCCTTTGTGATCCAGGTACTGGCGGATATCGCAGTAAGGCGTGGAGTACAAGGCGTTCCCCCAGGTGTGGCTCAGGGTGACCAACGGGCGAAATTGCTGGTCAAGTTCGGCAACATGGGTGATGTACGCGGTGAGATCAATCCACTCCCCTGCCGGGGTCTTGTGCTCGAACCGCCCCTCGGACACACGAAACGCTTGGCCCGGCCATATCAGGTCTTTGATCAATGCCTGCACGGCCGGCGATTCACTGAAGCGTTTCAACCGGGCCTGTGCAACCTCATCTCCCGCCGCCAGTGGCGTGCTCACCGACAACTGCACTGGCTGGGTTGACCAGTCATAAGGCGTATCGTCAGGCAGGTCCTTGACGGCGCTCTCCAATTGGTCCGCCAGGAAGGCGCGCTCATCCAGATCACCAACGGATTGCCGGACGCGCTCAAGACTGACGCTGAGCTGCTGATACTGCTGCGCAGGCATCACCAGACCGGAGGTACGCAAGGATGCTAACAACTCATCCCGGTCCTCTGTAAAGACGGGAAGTTGCAAGCCAAAGGCCTGCAAGACCAAGGAATGGGGCACCCAGGATTCACCTGCCTGCAAGTAAGGAAGCCCCTCGTCGGACGGGTCCAACACATCTTTGATGCTGCGCAGCCTCACGCTGGCCTGCCCCCATCCGGAGCTGTCCGTGGTGCTGAATGTTACGGCCGTACGGACACCGTCACGGTAGACATAACCGCTGATACTGTCGCGGTGCAGTGTCAAGGTAGACATTTCCAGACCTTTGCTGGCGAACCATGCCTGTAACTGCGGATGAGCCAGTACTTTTGCGTAAATGTCCAGTGCAGGCGCCAAGGAGCTGTCCGCCGAGGCTTCTACTGTGGAATAACCGCCCTCCATGGAGGCCAGCAAGCGTTTCCCCAGCGCGGTATCTGCAGATGCCCGCCCAGAGTTAGCGGGAGGTGCGGCAGGCAAGGTCCAGCCGGGCGTAGAGTGTTGTTGCTCTACGCTGCCCGACTCACGCCGTAGACGTCGCACGGGGGCCTCTGGTACGGGAGATTGAGGGCCTATCGCTTCCTCAGCAACGATGGTAGCGCCGGGATAAACAGGGATTTGGGCCGCAGGCACTCGGGTCAACGCAGGACTTGCCAACATGGGTATGTTCTCTCAATTGCACCTTAAAGGATGAAACCGTAAGTCCATGAACGGTTTAGAGAGAGTAAGAAATCTATCGGCAGCCTAGCCTCCAGACTTTTCCGGAACGATGAGAAAAACAGCTCAGAGGACTGTAGGAAGCTCATAGAATCCGGTACAACAGCCGCTCGATCCGCACCCGGCTGACCCGACGAAGAAACTTGCCGACCGCCTCTGGATAGTCCAGCAGCGTTTGCAGATCCTGGTACCCCTCGATACGCGTGGTGTGCTGGAAAATCTGCGCCAGCTCGGTGCGTCGCGGCGCCAGCCACTCGCTCTTGGGATCATCGATCAACAAGGCGTTTTCCAGGTCGAGACGGAACGCGCGCGGGTTGAGGTTGTTGCCGGTAAGCAAGGTGTAGCGCTGGTCGACCCACATCCCCTTGAGGTGGTAAGTGTTATCGCCGTCGCGCCATAGGTGCAGGTTCAACTGGCCGCTGTCGATCATCGGCTGATGGCGCTTGGCAAAGCGGCGCAGGCTGATTTCGTAGAGGTAAGGCAGCGCCGCAATGACCTTGAACGGCTCGCTGGGCGGGATGTAGAAGTCGTTGGCGGTCTTGTCGCCGACGACGATGTCGATCTTCACCCCACGCGCCAGCGCGCGGTTGATTTCGCGGGTTACCGGCAGCGGCAGGTTGAAGTACGGGGTGCAGATAGTCAGATGATGTTGGGCGCTGGCGATCAGTTCGAGAACCACGCGGTTCAGGGGGTTGTTCTTGCCGACCCCGAGCAAAGGGCTGACTGAGAGGTGACCATTGGGCAGTTGCCCGGCCGTGGTGTCGTAAGCCGCGTGTTTCAGGCGGCTGCGCAAATCGCCGATGTCGTTGCGCAGGCTGCGGGTGGTGGGCGGATTGGGCAGGTCCAGACGATTGACCGCCTTGGACGCCACCAGGCCGTGCTCCACCAGGTGCTGCATCGAGTCGGCGAGCGCTTTGCTGTGGATCAAGTGATACCGGTCGAAGCGGTACTTGTCGAATTTGTGCAGGTACACGTTGTTCAGGCTGGCGCCGCTGTACAGCACCGTGTCGTCAATCACGAAGCCCTTGAGGTGCAACACACCGAACAACTCGCGGGTTTGCACCGGCACGCCATACACCGGCACTTCGCTGCTATGGCTTTGAGTCATCGCCTGGTACCAGGCGCTGTTGCCCGGCTGCTTGCCGGCACCGATCAAGCCGCGCTGGGCGCGCAACCAGTCGACCACCACCACGATGTCCAATTCCGGTCGCGCAGCCTTGGCGGCGTGCAGGGCGTCGTAGATCTCCTGCCCCGCTTCGTCCTGCTGCAAGTACAGCGCGACGATATAGATGCGCCGGGTGGCCTGGGCAATCTTCTCCAGCAGGCAACGACGATAGGCGTCGGCACCGGACAGCACCTCAAGGGCATCGGGAGTGAGGGGGAAACCGCGCAGTTTGGGCAACAGGGAGCGTTTGAAGAACGACGGCATAAGGCTCGCAATGGGTCGAATCCGAAGAGGCCCCGAGCTTACACCATGGGGGTGCTCAGGTCTCGCTGCGGCGCATGGAAAAATTTTAATTGACCAAGAAGAACGATCGTTCTACTGTTCTCGGCATGAACGACATGACCCGTAATGACACCCGCGACATTATCCTCGACGTCACTGAAAAGTTGATCTATCGCCATGGCATCGCCGCCACCGGCATGGACTTCCTGGTGAAAACCGCCGGCGTGTCGAGAAAAAGTATTTACCGCTACTTCGCCAATAAAGACGAGCTGGTGATTGCCGCGCTGCAACGTCGCGATGAACGCTGGATGCGGTGGCTGCGCACTGAAGTGGAACGCCGCGAAGACACCGGAGAACGCCTGCTGGCGCTGTTCAGCGCGCTCAAGGACTGGTTCGGCACTGCCGACTTCCGGGGCTGCGCGTTCATCAACACCAGTGGCGAAACCGGTGATCCGCACGACCCGGTGCGCCTGCTGGCCAAGGCGCACAAACAAAAACTGTTCGAGTACGCACTTGAACTGTGTCAAGCACATGGCACCCCCGATCCCGAGCGGCAGGCCGCGCAACTGCTGATCCTGATCGATGGCGCCATTACCGTTGCCCTGGTGATGGGCGATTCAACAGCTGCCGATAATGCGCAATGCATGGCGCAAACGTTATTGGGACTTTGAACCCGCAAGTAGGCGCAACTTCCGATACATCCTTATTCATTGAGGAACTGCCCAATGTCATCGACTGTAGAAACACGTCCGCCCCTGCCGCCGTTCACGCGCGCGTCGGCCATCGAGAAAGTCCGTCTGGCCGAAGACGGCTGGAACTCCCGTGATCCGCAGCGGGTGTCCCTGGCCTACACGCTGGACACAAAATGGCGTAACCGCGCCGAATTCGCGCATAACCGCGAAGAAGCCAAAGGTTTCCTCACCCGCAAATGGGCCAAGGAACTGGACTACCGCCTGATCAAGGAGTTGTGGGCATTCACCGATAACCGCATCGCGGTGCGTTATGCCTATGAGTGGCACGACGATTCGGGCAACTGGTTCCGTTCCTACGGCAATGAAAACTGGGAATTCGACGAGAACGGCCTGATGGCTAATCGTTTTGCCTGCATCAACGATCTGCCGATCAAGGAAAGCGAGCGCAAGTTCCACTGGCCGCTGGGTCGACGCCCGGATGATCATCCGGGGTTGTCTGAACTAGGCCTATGACCCCTCCCTTGTAGGAGCCCGGCTTGCCGGCGATGACGGTATCAAACTCGCCATCGCCGGCAAGCCGGGCGCCTACGGATTGTATGGAGCGTCAATCCTGGTTCAGGCCAACTCGATACAACACGCCATCATCCTCGTCCGTCAGCACATACAAAAAGCCATCTGGCCCTTGCCGTACATCACGGATCCGCGCTTTCAATCCACCGAGCAAGCGCTCCTCGTGGATCACCTTGTCGCCATCAAACTGCAAGCGGATCAACTCCTGGCTGACCAGCGCACCGATAAACACGTTGTGCTGCCAGGGCTTGAAGCGATCCGCATCGTAAAACGCCATGCCACTGATACCCGGCGACTTTTCCCACACATGATGGGGCGGCACTGTGCCTTCCACCGTTTTGCCCTTGGCTTCGGGAATCGGTGTCAGCGAGTAGTTGATGCCGTGGGTCGCCAATGGCCAACCGTAGTTCTTGCCGCGCTCGATGATGTTGATCTCATCACCTCCGCGCGGCCCGTGTTCGTTTTCCCAGATCGTGCCACTCCAAGGATTCAGCGCCAGCCCCTGAGGGTTACGCTGGCCATAGGACCATATCTCCGGGCGCACGCCTTGCTGACCGACGAAGGGGTTGTCATCCGGCACGCGGCCGTCCGGGTAGATGCGTACGACCTTGCCTTGCAACTTGTCCAGATCCTGGGCCGTCGGGCGATCGTTGTTTTCACCCAGGGTCACGAACAGGTAACCATCGCGGTCGAACGCCAGGCGCGAGCCGAAGTGGTTACCGGTCGACAGCTTGGGCTCCTGGCGCAAGATCACCTTGAAGTCGGTCAAGCCACTGAGGTCTGCCGCCAGGCGCCCACGGCCCACTGCTGTGCCGGCGGTACCGCCTTTGCCCCCGCCTTCCGCGTAGGACAGGTAGACCATGCGGTCCTCTTTGAAGTCCGGCGACAACACCACATCCAGCAGACCACCCTGCCCTTTGGCCCAGACTTCCGGCACGCCCTTCAGTGGCGCGGACAGCTTGCCGTCGGGGCTGACAAAGCGCAGGTGGCCAGGACGCTCGGTCACCAGGAAGCCTTGCTGGTCCGGCAAAAAGGCCACCGCCCATGGGTGGTCCAGGCCTTTGGCGATTGGCGTCGCAGTGATGCTGCCCTGTTCGCTGGGGAACTGCTGGACGTCGGCGGCGTAAATGGCCGTCAACGGCAGCAGCGTGGTGGCGCAAAGGGCGGCTAGCAGGCTTTTGCGTAGAAACATAAGGCGAGATCCTTACCGGCGATTGCCGTTGGCATCATAAGTGGGGGCTTTGGTTTCGGTGGTCGGGCGGCTGGGGGCAGCGTCGCGTTTTGGATAGCTGTTGCCGATGCCGCCGTTTTCCAGGGTCGGTGTGCGCGTGGTCGGCCCGGTCTGGATACCGCGAACGGCCGGCGCATTCGGCTGGGTGCCCTGCATGCTGTTGGGATTGGCCCGGTGGATCGGGCCGTTATTGCCGTTGTTGTTGCCGGGCAGGTTTTGCGCCTGGGCCACAGGCATAAGTGCCAGACCCAACAACAGCGCTGCTACGTGACGCGTACAACTGTTCATGACAAAGCCTCTCTGGGGCGAGGAGTACGAGCTTTCGATAACACGCTACGCCTTGGGTTCGGCTTTCGACACTAAATAGTTTCTCATCAGGTGTAACACGATCTGTCCGCGCATCTGCTTGGGGAAACTTTTCCCACATCATCCGAGTCACCAGAACACAGCCTCTTCGTAAGGAATCGCACCTATGCCACGGGCAATCTGGAAAGGCGCCATCAGCTTTGGCCTGGTGCATATCCCGGTCTCACTGGTTTCGGCCACCTCCTCTCAAGGCGTTGACTTTGACTGGCTGGACAAGCGCAGCATGGACCCGGTGGGTTACAAGCGCATCAACAAGACCACCGGTAAAGAAGTGACAAAGGACAACATCGTCAAAGGCGTTGCGTTCGAGAAAGGCCGCTATGTGGTGCTCAGCGAAGAAGAAATCCGCTCGGCCCACCCCAAATCGACCCAGACCATCGAGATCATCGCGTTTGTCGCCAGCGACCAGATCCCGTTGCAGAACATCGATACCCCCTACTTCCTCGCACCGGACAAGCGTGGCGGCAAGGTCTACGCCTTGCTAAGGGAAACCCTTAGAAAAACCCGCAAGGTCGCCCTGGCCAATGTGGTGCTGCACACCAAGCAGCACCTGGCGGCGTTGATGCCCCTGGACTCGGCGCTGGTGCTGGTGATGCTGCGCTGGCCCGCCGAGGTGCGCAGCCTGGACGAACTGGAGCTGGGCAGTGACGTGACCAAACCGAGCCTGGCCAAGGGCGAATTGGACATGGCCAAGCGCCTGGTGGACGACATGAGCGCCGACTGGCAGCCGGACGACTACCGCGACAGCTTCCAGGAAAAAATCATGGCACTGGTGGCCAAGAAGGCCAAGGCCGGCAAGATCGAGGATGTGGAGACCAGGGACAGCGAAGAGCGCAAGTCCGCCGATGTGATCGACCTGACGGAACTGCTCAAGCGCAGCCTGGCCGGCAAACCCGCGAAGAAGCCTGCCACGAAAAAATCCACCAAGGCCTCCTGAGTCATGCCCAAGCCCCTCAGCGACTACAACCGCAAGCGTGATTTCGGCATTACCGGCGAACCCGCAGGCAACTCGCCCGCACGCAAGCGCAAAGCCTCGGCGCTGTCCTTCGTGATCCAGAAGCATGACGCACGCAACCTGCACTATGACTTTCGTCTGGAACTCGACGGCGTGCTGCTCAGTTGGGCCGTGCCCAAAGGGCCGAGCCTGGATCCCAGTCAGAAGCGTCTGGCCGTTCACGTCGAAGATCATCCCCTGAGCTACGGCGGCTTTGAAGGCAGCATTCCCGCCGGTCAATACGGCGCCGGTGACGTCATCGTGTGGGACCGTGGCATTTGGCAGCCCCATGACGAACCCCGCAAGGCCTACGCGGCCGGCAAGCTCAAATTCACCCTGGTAGGCGAGAAACTCTCCGGCGACTGGGCGCTGGTGCGTACCCGCTTGAAAGGCAGCGGCGACAAGGAACAATGGCTGCTGATCAAGGAAAAGGACCAGCAGGCGCGTGCGGCCGATGACTACGATATCGTCCAGGCCCAGCCGAACAGTGTGCTCAGCGATGCCTCGGTGGGTAAACCCAAGGCTCAGGCCAACGTCAGAAAAGCCGCCCTCCCCGAGCAATTCAATCCGCAATTGGCCACCCTGGTGGATCGCGCCCCCGAAGGTGATTGGCAATACGAGATCAAATTCGACGGCTACCGCATGCTCGCTCGCATTCACGAGGGTGAAGTGCGACTGTTTACCCGCAACGGACACGACTGGACCGACCGTCTGCCCCGCCAGGTCAAGGCCTTGCAGGCTCTGAAGCTCAAGGACAGTTGGCTGGATGGCGAGGTGGTCAGCCTCAATGGCGATGGCCTGCCGGACTTCCAGGCGCTGCAAAATGCGTTTGATATCGGCCGCAGTTTGGACATCGTTTACTACCTGTTCGACGCGCCCTTTCTCAATGGCCAGGACCAGCGCCAGACGCCGGTGGAGGATCGCCGCGCCGCCCTCAAAGTCGCGCTGGCCGCTAGCCGCAGCCAATTGCTGCGGTTTTCCGAGGCATTTACCGCGCATCATCGCGACATCTTTGAAAGCGCCTGCGACTTGGCCCTCGAAGGCGTGATCGGCAAGCGCCTGGGCAGTCCGTACGTATCCAGTCGCAATGCCGACTGGATCAAACTCAAATGCCGGTTGCGCCAGGAGTTTGTGATTGTCGGTTATACCCGCCCCCAAGGCTCACGCACGGGGTTTGGCGCGTTATTGCTGGCGGTAAATGATGAGACTGGCCTGGTGTACGCAGGCCGCGTAGGCACGGGTTTTGATCAAGCGTCGCTCAAGACTATTTATGCGCAACTCACACCGTTGGAGCGCAAGACATCGCCGCTTGAGAAACCGCTGACCAGCACCCAAGCACGTGGCGTGCATTGGGTAGCGCCCACGTTGGTCGGTGAGGTGCAGTTTGCCGAGTGGACACGCGAGGGCGTGGTCCGCCAAGCCGCGTTCGTCGGGCTGCGCACCGACAAACCCGCAGCGCAGATCGTGCATGAACAACCGCGAACGGCCAGATCCATGAAACCCGCCAAAAAGACCCGCGGTGAAGTCAACATCACCCATCCAGACCGTGTGATCGACAAACAAAGTGGTACACAAAAACAGCAACTGGCGCAGTTCTACGACAGCATCAGCCAGTGGATTCTGCCCTTTTTACGCCACCGGCCGGTGTCCCTGCTGAGAGCGCCGGAGGGTATCGAGGGCGAGCAATTCTTCCAGAAACACTCGGAGCGCCTGGCCATCCCCAACATCAAGCAACTGGAACAGGCACTTGATCCCGGCCATGCGCGGCTGATGGAAATCGACAGCGTCGGCGCCCTGATAGGCTCGGTGCAAATGGGCGGCGTAGAGTTTCATACCTGGGGCGCCACCTCGGACAAGATCGAAACCCCGGACCTGTTTGTGCTCGATCTCGACCCGGACCCGGCGTTGCCTTGGAAAACCATGCTCGAAGCCGCGCAAATGACCCTGTCGGTACTGGATGAGTTGGGGCTGCAAGCATTCGTCAAGACCAGCGGCGGCAAAGGCCTGCACCTGATCGTGCCGTTGGCGCGCCGAGACAATTGGGACACCGTAAAAGCGTTCGCCAAGGCCATCGCCCAGTTCATGACCGAGCAATTGCCGGAACGCTTTACCGCGACATCGGGGCCCAAGAACCGGGTCGGCAAGATCTTTATCGATTACCTGCGCAATGCACGGGGAGCCAGCACCGTAGCCGCGTATTCCGTGCGAGCACGGCCAGGCTTGCCGGTGTCGGTGCCGATCAGTCGTGAGGAGTTGAAGGGGTTACGCGGTGCGCAGCAATGGACAGTCGCCAATCTGCAGCAGCGCTTGGACGCTTTGAAAACGGATCCCTGGGCGGGGTATGCCAATCGACAGAAGATCAGCAAGAAGATGTGGGACAAACTGGGCGCCCATCCACCGAAGTGAAAGGCGCCCGCACAGCGAAACTCAGATCAGCAGAAAAATCGCCGCCAACCCAGCAAAGATCGCCCATTTTTCCAGGTAGTAGCGCGTACGATTGCGCTTTTTCAGCTCTTTACCACGCAGACGAATCTTGTACAGGCGCGTGAACGCGCGGTTGAGCCCACCGGTCTTGTCACCGTCATCGTTGGGCGAACCTGCAGCCGCCATCACGTTACGGCTGAACCAGCGGTTGAACGCAGCGGCCCAGCGGTACTTCATCGGGCGCTCGACGTCGCAGAACAGAATGATGCGGTTCTGCTGCGTGGTGTTTTCGGCGTAGTGGATGTAGGTCTCGTCAAACATCACCGGCTCACCGTCACGCCAGTAGTAGTTTTCGCCGTCCACGTTGATGTAGCAGCCGGGGTCATTCGGGGTATCCAGGCCCAGGTGATAGCGGTACGAACCGGCATACGGATCACGATGGCGTACCAGTTTGGAACCGGGTGGCAGTTCGGCGAACATCGCGGCCTTGATCGAACCGATGCTTTGTACCAACTCAGTGGTGCGCGGGCACAGCTTCATCGCTGACGGATGGCTGTCGCCATACCATTTCAGGTAGAAACGCTTCCAGCCGGACTTGAAGAACGAGTTGAAACCCACGTCGTTGTATTGGTCCGAGCGCTTGATCTCGCCGGCACGCATCAAGTTCTGCCCTTCCAGGCGGATTTCTTCCCAGTGTTCCTGGAGCGGGCTCAGGTCAGGGAAATCGCTGGCCGACAGATACGGCCGGCTGGGTAGCTTGGAGAAGAGGTAGAGAAAGCAGTTGATCGGCGCCAGGAAGGTCGAATGATCACTGAGCTGGCGGCCCAGCTTGTGCCGTACCCGGCCACGCAGGTGTACATACGCAATCGAGGCAACGTAGAGAACAACGATGATGAGTTTCAAGAGATTTCGTCACATGTCAGAAGAGAACAGGCTGCTCCTGCGTGCCCACAACGGCCGAGGTTGAATAGCAGCACCTGAAATCACGATTCACACAATCGGCTCGACCGGCTCAGTGACAACCCGGTTCGTGGCCCTTTGCTAGTTATTTAGCCACAGGTTGTAACTAAAAGTTAACTAGGAATTGTGAAAAGCTGTCTTGTGAATGTGATGCGCAATCAGCACTCAAATGATAAAAAGGCGCCGCTTTGGCGTCGCCATCGACGATTTATCCTTCAGCAGAATGGAATTTGTATGTCATCCCTTGCAGACCCGGACTTTCAAGCCCTCCAAGGTGCGTGGGAGCAGACGTCACTCGAAGACAGCGGCGTGCTCAACCCCATCGATGCCCACAGCGCGCCTGGCGCGATCACCACGATCAGCGGCGACTGCTTCGAAGTGAAGACTGTCAGCGGCGAGGTGTTGCTGGCAGGACGTTTTTTCCTGGACAGCAGCACCGTGCCAAAGAGCATTACCTGGATTGACTCCATGGGAGATGACGCAGGCAAACACTTGCCCGCCAGCTATCGCCTTGACGGTGATGAATTTGCATTCATTGCAGCCGACGAAGGTATGCCCAGGCCGACCATTTTCAGTACGGGCCCAGGGCAAACCATGCGCACGTTCCTGCGACGCCCCTGAAAAGTCCCTCAATCGGCACGTTTGGTGGCAGTCAACGTAAAACACATCGGCAATTGCGCAGGCTGCTGCTCGTACTGGTCGTACACCTCTTCACGGTTGGAATGCGGATACTCCTGCAGGTGGCTGATCTGCAACTGTGCGCAGATCGCGGCAGTGATCACGTCGCCCAACGTGTGCACGTACCAATAAGAAGTCGGCCCAGCAACCTCGCCCTGGCCTTCGTAGACAATTGACTCCTGCAGCACAAACGGCTCGCGCTGAAAGTAGGAACTGGCCGGCAGGAAAGGGTTCTGCGCCCGTGGATCAAACACCTCCAGGAACGGATGGGTTTCATACATCACCAAGGTGCCACCTGGCTTCAAGGTGCTGGCGACATGGCGCATGAATTGCCCCACATCCGGCATCCAGCCCAACACGCCAATGGTCACCAAAGCGATATCGAAGCGCGCCTGCAACTCTTGCGGCAACTGGTGGATATCACTTTCTATGAACTCAGGGTTGTGCGGTGAGACCTCGGCCAGTTCACGGGCCTGTTGCAGAAACGCACGGGATTGATCGACGCCCACCACTGAACGCGAGCCCAGGCCATACAGCGAAAGGCTTTCGCGGCCATTGTTGCAGCACAGTTGCACCACATCCTTACCGTCCACCCCCACTTCTTGCAGCACGCCGGTCAGCGTGGGGTCCAGGCAAGAAAAGTCAGCCGCGCCGACACTGTTGAGCAACGCGCTCCAGGTGTCAGTGGTTTTGTGCAAGTTGGCGGATTGGTCCCAGGCGTTCTTGTTGCTGGCAATCGCCTGTTGAGCTGAAGGCATGTCCATTGCTTCTCTAAGTATTCACGAAAGCGGGTGTCAGAAAATAAGCCAAGTGCCCTCGGATTAAAACCCGAGAAGCGCACGAAACTTAACGCAGGCTCTACAGGTCATTAACGCAATGCGTGTTCAGCCCTTGAACGCCATCTTCGAAGACCGCGCCGTGGCCAAACACTCCGATCTGCGCAACACCTTGTCCTTGGACAGCCTGAACTTCTTCCTGGCGGATGTGCGCGACGGCCTCGGCCCCTATCTGGCCATTTATTTGCTGGCCGTACACAAATGGGACCCGGCCAGCATCGGCGTGGTCATGACCCTGGCAGGCATCGCTGCCCTACTCACCCAAGGACCGGCGGGTGCACTGATCGACCGCACCCGCAGCAAGCGCGCGGTAGTCGCATTGGCCGCCATCGTGGTGACAGGCAGCTGCCTGCTGCTGCCCTTTGTCAGTTCCTTCAGCCTGGTGGCGTTGACCCAAGCCGCCAGCGCCGTCGCCGCGTCCGTGTTCGCACCGGCCATCAGCGCGATCTCCCTGGGCATCACCGGGCCACGCGCGTTCACCCGCCGTACCGGGCGCAACGAAACCTTCAACCACGCCGGCAATGCCGTGGCGGCGCTGTTGGCCGGTGGCTTGGCTTATCTGTTTGGACCGGTGGTGGTGTTCTACCTGATGGCGTTTATGGCGGTGGCCAGCGTCATCGCGATCAGTTGCGTGTCGGCCGAAGCGATTGACCATGAAGTCGCCCGGGGTTTTGACCCGGAGCATCACACCGACCACGAACAACCCTCTGGTATCCGCGTGTTGCTCGCCAACCGCCCACTGTTGCTGTTCGCCATCTGCTGCGCTCTGTTCCACCTGGCCAACGCCGCGATGCTGCCGCTGGTCAGCCAGAAACTCTCGCAGATCAACCTGCAGATGGCTACGCCGCTGACGTCGGCATGCATCGTCGCGGCGCAATTGGTGATGGTCCCGATGGCTTGGCTAGTCGGGCTCAAGGCCGACACCTGGGGACGCAAACCCTTGCTGATGGCTGGCTTCATGATCCTGCCGCTGCGTGGCGTGCTCTACACGCTGTCCAGCGATCCGTACTGGCTGGTGGCCGTGCAGATGCTCGACGGCATCGGCGCCGGGATCTTCGGTGCGCTATTCCCGGTGATCGTCAAGGACCTGACCCAGGGCACCGGACGTTTCAACGTCAGCCTGGGCGCCCTCTCCACCGTCTTCGGCCTGGGTGCGGCATTGAGCAGCAGCCTGGCCGGTTTCGTGGTGCAACAGGCCGGCTACAACGCGGCCTTCCTGACTCTGGCCGGCGTGGCGGCGCTGGCGTTGGCGCTGCTGTGGCTGGCGATGCCGGAGACCTTGGCGAAACCATCCTTCGCCGGACATACAACTGTCGCCTGACATATGCGACAATGCGCGCCAAATTCCAACACACATCCAAAATTTTCTGCTCAGCGACCGGGTTTCGCGCCTTGATGTCGCTGTTGACGCATGCCTGAAGGCTCCTGCCGCCACGCTCGCAACCCATTGATAGGTAAAGTAATTGATCTCCACAGCTAACATCACCATGCAGTTCGGCGCCAAGCCGCTCTTCGAGAACGTCTCGGTCAAGTTCGGCGCCGGCAACCGTTATGGTTTGATCGGTGCCAACGGTTGCGGCAAGTCGACCTTCATGAAAATCCTCGGCGGCGACCTCGATCCGTCCGGCGGCCAGGTCATGCTGGAGCCGAACGTACGCTTGGGTAAACTGCGCCAGGACCAGTTCGCCTACGAAGAATTCACCGTGCTCGACACCGTGATCATGGGTCACGAAGAGCTGTGGAAGGTCAAGGCCGAGCGCGACCGCATCTACTCGCTGCCGGAAATGAGCGAAGAAGACGGCATGGCCGTGGCCGAGCTGGAAACCGAGTTCGCCGAGATGGACGGCTACACCGCCGAATCCCGTGCCGGTGAGCTGCTGCTGGGCCTGGGTATCCCGTTGGAGCAACACTTCGGCCCGATGAGCGAAGTGTCCCCAGGCTGGAAACTTCGTGTATTGCTGGCCCAGGCGCTGTTCTCCGATCCTGAAGTGCTGTTGCTCGACGAACCGACCAACCACTTGGACATCAACACCATTCGCTGGCTGGAAAACATCCTGACCCAGCGTTCCAGCCTGATGATCATCATCTCTCACGACCGTCACTTCCTGAACAGCGTGTGCACCCACATGGCTGACCTGGACTACGGCGAGCTGCGCCTGTTCCCGGGCAACTACGACGAGTACATGACCGTAGCGACCCAGTCCCGCGAGCAACTGCTGTCGGACAACGCCAAGAAGAAGGCGCAGATCTCCGAACTGCAATCCTTCGTCAGCCGCTTCTCGGCCAACGCCTCGAAAGCCAAGCAGGCCACTTCCCGTGCCAAGGCGATCGACAAGATCCAGTTGGCCGAAGTCAAGCCATCGAGCCGCGTGAGCCCGTTCATCCGTTTCGAGCAGAACAAAAAGCTGCACCGTCAGGCAGTCATGGTCGAAAAAATGGCCAAAGGCTTCGACGGCAAGCCGCTGTTCAAAGACTTCAGCTTCCAGGTTGAAGCCGGCGAGCGCGTGGCGATCATCGGCCCGAACGGTATCGGCAAGACCACCCTGCTGCGTACCCTGGTCAACGAGTTGACCCCGGACGCCGGCAGCATCAAGTGGACCGACGCTGCAGAACTGGGCTACTACGCCCAGGACCATGCCCACGACTTCGAAGACGACGTGACCCTATTCGACTGGATGGGCCAGTGGACCCAAGGCGAGCAAATGATCCGTGGCACCCTGGGTCGCATGCTGTTCTCCAACGACGAGATCCAGAAGTCGGTGAAGGTGATTTCCGGTGGTGAGCAAGGCCGCATGCTGTTCGGCAAGCTGATCCTGCAAAAGCCGAACGTGCTGATCATGGACGAACCGACCAACCACTTGGACATGGAGTCCATCGAGGCGCTGAACCTGGCGCTGGAGAACTACCCGGGCACGCTGATCTTCGTCAGCCACGACCGTGAGTTCGTATCGTCCCTGGCCACCCGCATCATCGAGCTGAGCGCCACAGGCGTGATCGACTTCAGCGGCACCTATGATGATTACCTGCGTAGCCAAGGCGTGGTGTTCTAAAACCCCCCTCCAATAGCTGTGGTGAGCGGGCTTGCCCCGCGCTGGGGCGCGAAGCGGCCCTAAAAAAGAACACCGCGTTCTGTCCGACAGAACGCGGTGTTTTCTATTGGGGCCGCTTCGCAGCCCAGCGCGGGGCAAGCCCGCTCACCACAGCAAGCCCGCTCCCCACAACGCGCCTGTTCATCAGACAAAGTAGTTAGCCTGCTTTCTTTTCCCTTGGGCCCTTGCCATGATGCCCTCACCGCCCGCCCGCGAACGAGTGCCCATGCCTGCCGCCACCCCCAGCTCCCTGTCGATCACCTTGCAGATCGTCTCCATCGTCTTCTATACCTTCATCGCGTTTATCTGCATCGGCCTACCGATCGCAGTGATTCCGGGCTATGTGCATGAGCAACTGGGTTTCAGCGCCGTAGTGGCCGGGGTCACGATCGGTTCGCAATACCTGGCGACCTTGCTCAGCCGACCCATGGCCGGGCGCATGTCGGACAACGTCGGCACCAAGCGCGCGATTGTGTGGGGGTTGGCGGGGATTCTAGTCAGCGGCGTGCTGACGTTCTTCGCGACATTGCTACAGAGCATGCCCACCTTGAGCCTGGGCATTCTGATCGTCGGCCGACTGTTGCTGGGCGTGGCCCAAGGGCTGATCGGCGTGGGCACCATCAGTTGGTGCATGGGCGCGGTAGGTGCCGAACACACGGCGCGCTCGATCTCCTGGAACGGCATCGCGTCCTACGGCGCCATCGCCATTGGTGCGCCGCTCGGCGTGGTGATGGTGGCTGAATACAGCTACAACAGCCTCGGCATTGCGCTGGCCGTATTGTCCGCGCTCGGCCTGGTACTGATCCGCAATAAACCCTCAGTGCCGGTAGTGCGCGGTGAGCGTTTACCGTTCTGGGCGGTGTTCGGGCGTATCGCGCCCTTTGGCGCCAGCCTGTGTCTGGCCTCCATTGGCTACGGCACCCTCACCACCTTTATTACGCTGTACTACCTCAATCGCGGCTGGGCCGGTGCGGCGTACTGCCTGACAGTGTTTGGCGTGTGCTTTATCCTGTCGCGGCTGGTGTTTATCTCTGCCATCAGCCGGTTTGGCGGCTTTCGTGCCGCAATCGCCTGCATGACCATCGAGACCCTTGGCCTGACGCTGCTATGGCTGGCGCCATCGACGGGCGTGGCGTTGATTGGCGCAGGGCTGACCGGTTTTGGCTTGTCGCTGGTGTACCCGGCGCTCGGCGTAGAAGCCATCAAGCAGGTGCCCAATAGCAGCCGTGGTGCAGGCCTGAGTGCTTACGCGGTGTTCTTTGATTTGGCCCTGGCGATTGCAGGACCGTTGATGGGCGCCGTGGCACTGAACCTCGGCTATGGTTGGATCTTCTTCTGCGCCGCGCTGTTGTCGGTGACTGCCTTGGGCGTGACCGTTCTGCTCAAGCGTCGCGCTTACTGATCTGCCGTCTGCATCCCGGCGCGGGTGGATTGGCCGAGTGTGTGGCTGAAAAATCGTCCCGCCTCGGAAATCAGGTCACGGTGAATACCTTCGCGGTCGACACCATCGGCATCGGTGCAAATCGCGGGCATGGCCGCCAACTGATCGCTGTCACACGGCGCCATGAACACGAAGTGCCCTGCCCCGGCCAATAGCTTGAAGTCCGGCGGTTCCGGCAGTTTGCGCGCCAGCGCCGCAGCGTTCTTGTCCACGGCCACCAGCTTGTCGCCGTCGCCGCTGTAGAGCAGCACCGGCACATGCACGTCGGCCAGGGTGTGACGGCCGAACATCAGGCTCAACGGAGCCATCAACATCAACGCATGAATACGCGGATCGGATTGCGGTTGCAGGTCGTCGCGGTCCACCACCAGTTCGCCTTTGGTGGTGCAGGCGTCACGGTCTTCCGGGCGTTCCTGGCAGTAGCGGCGCAGGCGGTCGAAGTCCGGCTTGGCACCCGCCAGGATCAACGCAGTTTCGCCGCCTGCTGAATAACCGATCACGCCCACCTGATCGACATTGACGAACGGCGATAGCATCGGGTCGCCCAAGGTGGCGGTGATCGCTTCGGAAATCTGGATCGGCCGGCCATACAGGTTACTCACCGTGCCCAGGCGGCTGTGGTCTTTGTAGTTGTCGCCAGGATGCAGCACTGCCACCACCACAAAGCCTTTGCGCGCCAGCGAGGTGGCCAGGTCGTGCAAGGCCAGCGGCGTGCCGGTGTTGCCGTGGGACAGCATCAGCATCGGGAAACGGCCGATGGCAATCTTGGAATCTTCCGTGGCGGCGACGCGATAGGCGCCCAGCGGTGTGCTGTGCTCAAGCCCGGTGGAGGGATAGAAGGCGATGGCCTTCATCGGCTGCAAATCCAGCGGATCAAGGAAGGTCATGCGATGGAAGCCCACACTCCAATGCGGGTGCGGCGCAGGTGCGGCGTGCACTGAAACCAGGCCACCGAGCAAGGAAAGAACCATAACAGCACAAAGACGCATCATGAGGATGTCCACCTTTGCTGCATAAAGACCGGCATGTCGGGTTGAAAAGTCCATGGTTCAAGGCGCTCGACCGGGTGATAAACCCATGCGTGCATAACCTGGGCCAAAGTAATGACAGCGGGTAAACGAAAAAACTCCGTAGTCCGATCGTTTTGAGGCGATCAGAATACAGAGTTTAGACGTCCTGTTTCAGAATGAAACGGGGAACGGCACGGTTTTACCTAAGCTTTACGCAGCCGCGAACAATTGTTCGTTGATGAGTGCGTTGGCGTCGCTCAGGGACTTGCTGCGGAACTCGTCGCCATACGCCAGGCCGTGGGCGCGGACGAACTCGATGTCGGTGATGCCGAGGAAGCCCAGCAGCACTTTCAGATAATCTTCATGGGCCACGCCGGTCGCTTGGCCGGCGTGCAGGCCGCCGGACGTCGACACAACGATGACTTTCTTGTTGCCGCACAGGCCTTCGGGGCCGGCTTCGGAGTAACGGAACGTCTGGCCGGCGACGGCAATGCGGTCGATCCAGGCCTTCAGTTGAGTCGGGATGGTGAAGTTGTACATAGGGGCGGCGATGACCACCGCGTCGGCGGCGAGGAATTCAGCCAGGGTCTTGGCGCTGAGCTCAGCTTCATGTTGCTGCGCAGCGCTACGCTGATCAGCCGGAGTGCCCAGGGCGCCCAGGGTCGCGCCGGAGAAGTGGTTGAAGCCTTCGGCGGCCACGTCACGGTAGGTCACTTCCACGCCCGGCTCAGCCGCTTGCCAAGCCTTGACCACACCAGCGCTGAGCTGACGGGACGCCGAGTTGTCGCCGAGGATGCTGGAATCGATATGCAACAGTTTCATGGGGAATCTCCAGTTAGGATCGTCAGTGCCGATCAGATGGAGGTGATACTACGTATGAAACCAATAGCCGATAAGACATCTGAAATGCGATAGTTCGTCCCACTGACAGGACAATAGGCCGCCCCATGCAAGACCTCAACGACCTCTACTATTTCGCCAAAGTGGTGGAAGCCGGTGGCTTCGCCGCCGCCGGCCGGCTACTGGGGATTCCCAAGTCACGGCTGTCGCGGCGCATCGCCGAACTGGAAGAACGCCTCGGCGCGCGGCTACTGCAACGCACTACCCGTCAACTCACCCTCACCGCCGTCGGGGAGCGCTACCTGCGCCATTGCCAGGCCATGCTGCTGGAAGCGGAAATGGCCGATGAGGCGGTCGCCAGCATGTCCAGCGAGCCCCGTGGACGGCTGCGTGTCAGTTGCCCGGTGGGCATGGCCCAGCACATCCTGCCGGAATTGGTGGCTGGGTTTCTGGCGGCTCATCCCCAGGTGCAATTGGAGATGACCCTGGTCAACCGCCGTGTCGATTTGGTCGCTGAAGGCATCGATGTCGCCCTGCGGGTGCGCGAGTTGGGTGATGAGGACCCGTTGCTGGTGACCAAGCGCCTGCGCCAGGCGCAGACCGTGCTGGTGGCCAGCCCTGTGCTCATGCACGGCCGTCAGGTGACCACCCTTGAGGATCTCAAGCAGTTACCGATCCTGGGGGCACTGGAGGCGGATCGCCTGGTGCATCAACGCATCCTCGACCCCCAGGGCAACACCCACGACCTGGCGATGGAAGCACGGCTGGGTATCGACGATTTCATCGTGCGCAAGGCCAGCGCCATCATGGGTCTGGGTTTTACCGTACTGCCGATGATGTATTGCGAAGAGGAATTGGCCAGCGGCCGGTTGGTGCAACTGCTGCCGGAGTGGTCCTTGCCCGGCGGCTGGTTACAGGCGGTGTACCCGCATCGTCGTGGCGTGTTGCCAGCCATTCGTGCCTGGATCGATTATCTGGAAGAAGGTTTCAAAGGTTGCGGAGACCGCCTGCTATGAAGATGACCGAAGAACAAGTCGCCGCGTTCTGCCTAAGCCTGCCCGGCGCACGGGAGGACTATAAATGGGGCGGTGTGCGCGTATTTTCGATTGCGGGCAACAAGATGTTTGCCCTGCAGAACCTGCGGGGAGAGTCGTTGGCGTTCAAGGTCGACAAGGAGTTGTTCCTCGGCCATGTGGACCGCCCAGGCATTCACCCGGCGCCGTACCTGGCGCGGGCGCAGTGGGTCATTATGAATACGCCCTATCCGTTGGGTGCTGAGGAGTTGCGTGGGTTGTTGCGACGTTCCCACCAGCTTGTCGTCAGCAAGTTGCCCAAGCGTACGCAGGTCGGGTTGCGCCTGGACGCATAGATGTTTGGATGCGGCGCTGTGCCTGTGGGTAAGGGGCCTGACAGGCGATCGCTTTCCAACTGTTGCACAGCGGTCAAAATGTGGGAGCGGGCTTGCCCGCGTCGGTATGTCCGTAATCCGACAGGGATTTGGGCCAGCGTGTTTAACGGGGCGCCTAAGATCAAAAGCAAGATCAAGAGCCGCTCGCTCCGCATTGTGGTTAGCAATGGTTGCTACGGAGTTGTGCGGATACCTACGCCAACTAGAGGAATGACCATAGAGTGCCCCCCAGGACCAACTGATCCAGCCAGAACACCTCATGCAGCAACACAATCACCCAAAACAGCACCTGGTAAGACACCTTGCGCGTCTTGTGCCGAAACACCTGCTGGGCAATCAACGCCCCCGGCCAGCCGCCCGCCAGTTCCACGGCGTGCAGGATATTTTCCGGGGTGCGCCAACTGTCGGTGCGCGCCTTGCGCTTGTCGCTCCAGTAAAGGAAGAACGCGATCACGCTGACCACGCCATAAGCCGCCAGCGGAATCACAGTCTCGCCGCGCTGCCACACCAGCACCGAGCCCAGCAACGGCGCTGCGCACAGCAGCACGAAGATCGCCGCCTTCAGGCGGGGGTGCTGGATCATCATGCCTTGGCGGCCGCCCAGTCGATCCAACCGAACTGCCAGGTCGCCAGGATCAGCAAACCGAACGCAATGCGGTACCACGCAAACACCGCGTAGCTGTGGCTGGCAATGAATTTGAGCAAGCCCTTCACTGCGATCATCGCGAAGATGAACGAGGTCACAAAGCCAATGGCGAACACCGGCAAGTCCGCAGGCTGGAACAGGTCACGGTACTTGTAGCCCGAATACACCGCCGCACCGACCATGGTCGGCATGGCCAGGAAAAACGAGAACTCGGTGGCGGTCTTGCGCGACAGCCCAAATAGCAAGCCACCAATGATGGTCGAGCCGGAACGCGAAGTCCCTGGGATCATCGCCAGGCACTGGGTCATGCCAACCTTGAGCGCGTCTTTCCAAGTGATGTCATCGACGGTTTCGGCATGCACTTCATGCTCGCGGCGCTCGGCCCACAACATGATGACGCCACCCACCACCAACGCCGTGGCTACGGTGATCGGGTTGAACAGGTAGTGGTGAATCAGGTCGGCAAAAATCACCCCCAGCACCACCGCCGGCAGGAAGGCGATCAGCAGGTTGACGGTAAACCGCTGGGCCTTGCGCTGGGTCGGCAGGCCGCTGACCACTTCGAAAATCTTGCCGCGAAACTCCCATACCACCGCCAGGATCGCGCCCAGCTGGATAATGATGTTGAACGCATTGAAGCGATCGCCGGTAAAGTCGAGCAAGTCGGCGACGATAATCTGGTGGCCGGTGCTGGAAATGGGCAGGAACTCGGTCAGCCCCTCCACAACGCCAAGAATCAAAGCCTGTATGGCGGTCCAAAAATCCATGCTTCCCCCAAAGGTCTTGCGCTATGGCAAGCCTCGTTAATCTTTTTAATGGTTCACTGACGACAAGACGCGGTGTTGAGTTTCAACCCCGACCTGCAAAAATCTTGTGAAAAATCAGACAGTACTCAGGTTTTCCGAATACAGGCCGAAAGCCTATCAGACAAGGCGGAAAAGTCGATGCAGCACCCACAATTATAAAAGCACGGAGTGACAGGACGATGAACAGTTTGCGCAATATGTCGATCAGCCGGCGCCTGTGGCTGATCCTGATAGTCGCCGTGCTGATGCTGCTGGCCTTGGGTTTGCTGATGCTCAAGCAGATTCATGACGACCTGTACCAGGCCAAGAGCCAGCAGACCCAGCACGTGGTCCAGACCGCCAGTGGGATCCTGACGTTTTATCATGGCCTCGAAACCACGGGCGTGATGACCCGTGAAGCCGCCCAGAAGCAAGCCTTGAGCGCCGTGCGTGGCTTGCGTTACGACCATGACGACTATTTCTGGATCAATGACCTCACGCCCGTGATGATCATGCACCCGGCCAACCCCAAGCTCGACGGCCAGAACCTCTCGGCCATCCGCGACCCTGACGGGTTTGCCGTGTTCAACGAGTTCGTGATCCTCGCCAAGGCCAAGGGCGCCGGCATCGTCAACTATCGTTGGCCAAAACCGGGCGCTGAAGCGCCGGTGGCCAAGACCTCGTATATCCAACTGTTCGAACCGTGGGGCTGGATCATCGGCTCCGGTGTGTACGTCGACGATGTGCAGGCCGAGTTCAGCGGCCAGGTCTGGAAAGCCTCGTTCATCGGCCTGGGGATCGCACTGGTGATGGCACTGCTGGTATCACTGATCGCCCGCAGTATTGTGCGGCCGTTGCAGGACGCGGTGAACGCCATGGGTAACATCGCCAGCGGCGAAAGCGACCTGACCCGCAGCCTCGATACCCACGGTCAGGACGAAGTCACCCAACTGTCCCGGCATTTCAACAGCTTCACCGCCAAGCTGCGCCAGGTGGTGAGCCAATTGCAGGTGTGCGCCAATGCACTGGGCCAGTCTTCCCAAGAACTGGGCAGCAACGCGACCCAGGCCCATGACCGCAGCCAGCAACAATCCCAGCAGATGGAACTGGTGGCCACCGCCATCAACGAAGTCACCTACGGCGTGCAGGACGTGGCCAAGAACGCCGAACACGCCGCCAGCGAAATGCGCGACGCCCAGGCTCAGGCGCAGCAAGGCCAAGTGAATATCGACGGCAGCCTGCAGCAGATTGACCAGCTCTCTAGCACCATCAGCCAGGCAGTGGAAGTGATTCGCACCCTGTCTGCGGAAAGTACCCAGATCGGCAGCGTGCTTGAAGTGATCCGCTCGATTGCCGACCAGACCAACCTGCTGGCCCTCAACGCCGCGATTGAAGCAGCCCGCGCCGGTGAACAAGGACGTGGCTTCGCCGTGGTGGCCGATGAAGTGCGGCTTTTGGCCCAGCGCACGCAAAAATCCACTGCCGAAATCCAGGTCATGATCGAACGCCTGCAAGGCCACTCGGAAGCCGCGGTCAAGGTGATCAGCGACAGTCACAGCGCCTCGCAACTGACCATCGAACAAGCCGGCCAGGCCGGGGCCAGCCTGACCGCCATCGGCCAGGCGCTGCGCAACCTCAACGGCCTCAATGCCTCGATTGCCAGCGCCACCCTGCAACAGGCCCACGTGGTGGAGGACATCAACCAGAACGTCACCCAAGCCGCGGGCTTGTCCCACAGCACGGCGTTGGCGGCAGAACAGTCGAGTGTGGCGAGTGTGCATCTGCGTGGCCTGAGCGAACAACTCGACGGCCTGCTGCGCCAATTCAAGGTCTGACCCTGTGGTGGGCGGGCTTGTGGTGGCAAGGCTTGTTATGGTCTGTGGTGAGCGGGCTTGCCCCGCGCTGGGCTGCGGAGCGGCCCCAATAAATACGCCGCATTTTGGCTGACAGACTGCGGCGACTGGTTTTAGGGCTGCTCCGCAGCCCAGCGCGGGGCAAGCCCGCTCACCACAACCACAGCAGTTAATTCCTACGCCAATCTTCTTTGGTTACAATCACCGCCCTCTTGCACTCTCCCAAGGAACCACCATGTCCGGGCTTGAACTGTTCGCCGCCGCCCTCGGGGTGATTGCCGTGTGGCTGACCGTCAAGCAAAACCCCTGGTGCTGGCCCATCGGCCTGGTGATGGTGTTGCTCTACACTTGGGTGTTTTTCGACGTGAAACTCTATTCCGACATGCTGTTGCAGGTGGTCTATGCCGCCTTGCAAGTCTACGGCTGGTGGCAGTGGACACGTGCCGGCGAGGTCAAGCAAGGGCGCCAGGTCAGCAGCCTCGGCGTGCCCGCGATCATGGCCAGCCTGGCGGTGGGCGCAGTTGGCAGCCTGTTGCTCGGCGCCGCTATGGCGCACTGGACGGATGCCGCCCAGCCCTGGCTCGACGCCGCCCTCACCGGCTTCAGCCTGGTGGCGCAGATGTGGATGGCGCAGAAACGCGTGCAGTGCTGGCCACTGTGGATCGCCGTGGATGTGATTTTCGTCGGACTGTTCCTCTATAAAGGTCTCTACCTCACCGCCGCGCTCTACGCGCTGTTCACCGTGATTGCCGTGCAAGGCTGGCGCGAATGGCGCGCCGACCCGGCGTTGCACGCATGAAGGTGGTGGTACTGGCGGGCCCCGAATCCAGCGGGAAAAGCTGGCTGGCGGCGGAACTGCAGGCGCATTTCGGCGGGTTGATGGTGGGTGAATACGTGCGTTATTTCATCGATCACCACCAACGCGACACCACCCTGGCCGACATCCCGGCCATCGCCCGTGGCCAACTGGCCTGGGAAGATGCCGCCCGCGCCCAGCGGCCAGAACTGTTGATCCTCGATACCCATCTGTTGACCAACAAGCTCTGGAGCCAGACCCTGTTCGGCGACTACCCGACCTGGCTCGACAGCGAACTGCTGGCCCGTCATTACGACCTGCACCTGTTGTTGTCACCGGATGATGTGGAGTGGACGGCCGACGGCCAGCGCTGCCAGCCGCAACTGGCGGATCGCCAGACGTTTTTCCAGCAAAGCCTCGCGTGGATGCAGCAGCATCTGCAGGCAGTCGTGGTGATCAAGGGGAATTGGGAAGAACGCCGAGTCGCGGCCTTCAAGTCCGTAGAAGAATTATTGTAGTGAGCGGGCTTGTCCCGCGCTGGGGGGCGAAGCCGCCCTAAAACCAAACACCGCGTTCTGACTGGCAGACCGCGGTGTTTTTATTGGGGCCGCTACGCAACCCAACGCGGGACAAGCCCGCTCACTACAGCGGTGCTCAGTAGCCCAGGGACAGACCCGTGTTGCGACGCGGGTCATTCGCGCCGTAGAAGCGGTTTTTACCGACAGGCTTGCCATCCAGGGACGGCGCACCGACCAGGATCGCCGCCAGGTGGTTGGCATCCTGAGGCCCGGCAAACTTGTGGCCCCAGCTTTCAAGGATCTTCTGGGTGTCCGGGCTCACCGCAAAGGTTTCGAGGTTGGTGGTTTCCGGCATCCATTGCTGGTGGAAACGCGGCGCATCCACGGCTTCCTGGATGTTCATCTTGTAGTCGATGACATTCAGGATGGTCAGCAAGGTCGCGGTAATGATGCGACTGCCACCCGGCGTACCGACCACCATCAAGGCCTTGCCGTCCTTGGTCACGATGGTCGGGCTCATCGACGACAGCGGCGCCTTGCCTGGAGCGATGGCGTTGGCTTCACCCTGGACCAGGCCGTACATGTTCGGCACGCCGACCTTGACGGTGAAGTCGTCCATTTCATCGTTAAGGATCACCCCGGTCTTGCTCGCCATCACGCCCGCACCGAACCAGTCGTTGAGGGTGTAGGTGACCGAGACCGCGTTGCCCCACTTATCGACGATGGAATAGTGGGTGGTGTTATTGCCTTCATGGGGCGACACGCCCGGCTTGATCGCCTGGGAGTCACCGGCTTTTTGCGGTTCGATGGCGTCGCGCAGTTTCGCCGCGTAGTTTTTGTCCAGCAGGTGCTCGATCGGGTTCTTCACGAAGTCCGGGTCGCCGAGGTAGCTGTTGCGGTCCACGTAGGCGTGGCGCATGGCTTCAATCTGGTAGTGCAGGCCCTGGGCCGAGTGATAGCCGAGGTCGGCCATCGGGTAACCTTCGAGGATATTCATGATCTGGCAGATCACTACGCCGCCGGAGCTTGGAGGCGGTGCCGAGACCACGTGGTAGCCACGGTAGTCGCACTCGATGGGCGCCAGTTCGCGGGTTTTGTACTTGTCGAGGTCAGCCTGGGTGATGATACCTTTGCCGGCCTGGCTGGAATCGACCAGGGCCTTGGCCACCCAGCCTTTATAGAAGCCGTCGCTGCCCTTGGCCGAAATTTCCTTGAGGGTTTTGGCCAGGTCTTTCTGCACCAGCTTCTGGCCGACCTGCATCGGCTGGCCGTTGTGCAAGAAGATCCCGCGCATGTCCTTGTCTTTTTCGAACTCGCCGGTGGCGGTGTGCAACAGGTCGATATCGCCCTGCTCCAGCTCGAAGCCGTTCTCCGCCAGTTTGATCGCCGGGGCGATGACTTGGGCGCGCTTGAGGGTCCCGTATTTGCTCAGGGCCAGTTCCATGCCCGAGACGGTGCCGGGCACACCAACGGCCAGGTGGCCCTTGGCGCTGAGGCCCTCAATGACATTGCCGTCTTTGTCCAGGTACATGTTGGCGGTGGCCGCCAGCGGGGCTTTCTCGCGGAAGTCGAGGAAGGTCTTGCGCCCGTCCGCCAGTTGCACGGTCATAAAGCCACCGCCGCCCAGGTTACCCGCCGCCGGGTACACCACGGCCAGTGCGTAGCCCACGGCCACCGCCGCATCGACCGCATTGCCGCCGGCCTTGAGCACATCCACGCCGACATGAGTTGCCAAATGCTGAGCCGTCACCACCATGCCATTTTCACCGGCCACCGGGGCCTGCGAAGCGGCGTGTACACCACTGACCGTCAACACCAGGGCGGTGGCAATCAGGGTACGGCTGAAGGGTTGGTATTTCATCCATGGCTACTCTAGTTATTGAGACGCACCAAAATAGCCCTTCGCGAATTTAATCCCCAGCGCAATGGCGTTTTTATTACAGAACTTGTCGGTCATAGAACGGACGCGAAAAAGCCCATGCTATATTTCGCGCCCAGACTGTCTTGCAAGGCCCCTTTGACATGGCGATCAAGAAGACCGGCATCCGCGCCCAACAGGCCGACCAGACCCGCGCGCGCATCCTCCAGGCGGCGGTCAAGGTGTTCACCCGCGACGGTTATTCCGGCGGGCGCGTCGACACCATCTCGAAGGAAGCCGACTCCAACGACCGCATGCTTTATTACTATTTCGGCAGCAAGGAACACCTGTTCGTCTGCGTGCTGGAGCACATCTACGAGCAATTCAACAAAGCCGAAAGCAAGCTCAAGCTGAACCTCGACGCACCGGAGCAGGCCCTGCGTGACTTGGTGGCGTTTATCTGGAACTACTACGTCAAGCACCCGGAATTCGTAGCGATCCTGAGCATCGAGAACCTGCATCAGGGCAAACATGCCCAGCAGTCTGGCGAGATGCGCAGGTTGTCGGGGGAAGCCGTGGGCGTGCTTAAGCCGATCATCGAAGCCGGCCAGGCCCAGGGCGTGTTTCGCCAGGATGTGGACCTCAAGCACGTGTACTTGATGATTGCTTCGCTGTGCTACTTCTATAACTCCAACCGGCACACGCTGAGTTCGTTTCTTGGGGAAGACCTGTCGGACAAGGGGCAGCAGCAGGATTGGCTGTGGTTTATCAGTGATTTGGTGGTGCGTGGGGTCACCCCACCCTCCGACAGCAACGCAGCCTCTCTGTAGGAGCCCGGCTTGCCGGCGATGGGGCCGTCAAACTTAACGCCCGATCAAAGGACGCCATCGCCGGCAAGCCAAGCTCCTACAAGGTTAATGCGTACCGGGGTTGGCGCGCAGGTGGGCAACCTTCTGTTCCAGACCCTTCCACTGTGGCGCATTCGGCGCGAACTTGCCGCGCAGGTACGCCGCCAAATCCGCCACCTGGCTATTCGACAAACTGTCCTTGAACCCCGGCATATACCCCAGATCCTTGGTCGCCGGCGTGCTGATACCTTGCAAAATTACTTTGATCAAATTATCCGGCTGATCACTGTGCACATTGGTATTGGTTGCCAACGACGGGCTTACCCCAAACAATTTCGGCCCCAGGCCGTCGGCATGGCAGGCCTTGCATGATCCCTCGAACACCCGCCGGCCATTGGGATTTGGAACGGTAGCGGCAGCGGCCACCTGGGCCTCGGCCGCCGCTTCGCTGTTAAGTGACGCCAGGTACACCGCCATCGCACGAATGTCCGCCTTGGGCAATTTCGCCAACTCACTCACCACCGGCCCCATCGGGCCTGCGGCCACCCCGTGGGCATCGGAATAGCCGGTGCTCAGGTAAGTAAACAATTGGTCTTCGGTCCACGGCGTCGGCGCCTTCGACAGCCCCGTCAACGCCGGCGCCTCCCAGCCATCGACCCTGCCGCCCGCCAGGAACGCCTTACCGCCCTTCTCCGCCCCCATCAGGTTGCGCGGTGAATGGCACGCGGCGCAGTGGCCCAGGCCGTTGACCAGATAATTACCGCGATTCCATTGCTCACCGCGTTCAGGCTGCGGCGTGATTTCACCACGCCGCAAATTCAGGGCATTCCAGCCCGCCATCAACGGTCGCAGATTGAACGGAAAGCGCATCGCATTCGGCGTCGGCGCCCGGCTCACCGGGGCCTGGGACATCAAATAGGCATACAGTGCCTGCATGTCCGCGTCATTGATATTGCGAAACGCCGTATAGGGAAACGCCGGATACAGATTGCGCCCGTCACGACCAATGCCGTCCCGCATCGCCCGCTCGAACGCCGGGTAGGACCAGGCGCCGATGCCCGTCTGCACATCCGGCGTGATATTGCTGCTGTACAGCGTGCCGAACGGCGTCTGCATCGCCAGCCCACCGGCATTGGTCGCGCCACCGGGGGCCGTGTGGCACACCGCGCAGTCGCCCACCGCCGCCAACAACCGCCCGCGCTCCAAGGTGGCCTTGGACCAAGTGCCGGCGCTGGGGGGTGCAATTGGCGCGATTTCACTGTGGAACGGCCAGGCCGTCGCCAGCAACGCACCCAACGTGGCGAACAGTGCACCAAACCACCACTTGCGGCGTTTCTCCGGCGACTTGGCAGGCTCGCCCAAGCTGCCCGCGTTCAATGCCGCCAGCACCCGCTCCGGGGTGATCGGCAGTTCGCGAAAGCGGATGCCGGTGGCGTCATAGATCGCATTGGCAATCGCCGCCGCACTGGGTACCGACGCCGACTCACCGGCACCCATGGGTGGCTGGTCCTGGCGCGGCATCATCATCACGTCGATCTTTGGCACTTCGGGGAAGGTCAGGATCGGATAACCGCCCCACTCCTTGCTCGCCACCGTCGACTCTTCAAAGGTCACCCGCTCCTTCAACACACGGCTGGTGGACTGGATCACATTGCCGTGGATCTGGTGCTGCACCCCGGCCGGGTTGATCATCATCCCCGAGTCATGCCCGATCACCACGCGGGTCACCGACACATCGCCGGTCTGTTTGTCGATGGCCACATCCGCTACCCACGCCGCCCAGGCCGCACCGAAACCAGGGAATTTGCTATGGATATAGCGCGCATAGGCGAAGCCACGGCCACGCAACAGGTGATCCTCGTTCGCGGTTTGCATCGGCGCCGTGCGCGGCACCCAGTTGGCGCGTTCGGCGGTGGATTTCACCAGGTCAATGGCGCGCTCGTCCTTGAGGTAACGCAGCCGGTATTCCACCGGGTCGACGCCGGCGGCGAAAGCCAGTTCGTCGATGTAGGACTCGTGGGCAAAGGTGTTAGGCAAGGCCGACACGCCGCGCATCCACGAGGCGCGCACGATGGGCGCCATGTCGTTGATGGTCACGCGAAGGTTGTCGATGTCATAGGGCGGGATCGAGGTGCGGTCGCCCATCTCGAACATCGCCGCCACCGGCTCGACGCGGCCGGTCAGCAACAGCGCCAGGGTCGGCGCGCCATTGGAGGGGTAGCTGGTTTCAAAGTCGTAGGCGGCGATGCTGCCATCGGCGTTGAGGCCGCCGTCGACATCCATCAGTTGCGCCGTGCCCTTTGGCTCCCACAGGTGTTCCTGCTCGCGGGTCAATTGCACGCGAACCGGCTTGCCCACCGCACGGGACAGCAGCAAGGCATCGGCGCAGACGTCATCCGCGCAATTGCGCCCATAACAACCGGCGGCCTCCATGCGTATCACATCGATCAGCGCTTCATCGCACTCCAGCAGCCATGCCAGGTCGGCCCTCAGCAGGTGCGGATTCTGGCTGCCTGACCACACCCGGCTGCCGGCTGGCGAATAATCCGCCACGCCGCAGGAGGGACCGATCGAACCGTGCATCTGGTACGGCCAGAGATAACTGCGCGGCATGCGCTGGCTGGCGCCTGCCAGGGCTTCGTCGACTTTGCCCTGGTCAAGCACGGTGCGGCGTACGCGGGGATTGTCGCGGATCGCCTGTTCGACATTGCTCATGTCCGGTAACGCGTGGTGCCAGGGTTTCCAGTGCACCTGCAACTCGCTGGCAGCCTTGACGGCCTGCTCTTCACGCAGCGCCACCACGCCGACAAAATCCCGGATCACCACCACCGCAACGATACCGGGGATATGCGCGATAGACGCTTCATCCACACTCAACAAGCTGTTGCCGACAAAGTCGCCGCAATCAAGCCCTGCATACGGCGGGCGAATCACCCGGCCATGCAGCATGCCCGGCACGCGCATGTCATGCACATACGTCAGCTCGCCAGTGGCTTTGCCGGGGATGTCCACCCGAGCGGCGCCCTTGCCCACCAGGCGATAGTCCTCGATGGCCTTCAGTGGTGCATCACCGCTGATGCGCAGTTGGTCATGCTGGCCGCTGACCAGTTCGGCATATGTCGTGGAGCGCCCATCTGCCGCGTAAATGACGCCGGCGTCGACCTTCAGACTGGCCGTGCTCACACCCAGGCGCCCCGCCGCCCGCGCCAACAGGAACCGCCGCGCTTCGGCTGCGGCATTACGCAGGGGCACTGCGGATATTTGCAAAGTTGCGCTGGCGATGGTCGCCCCTTGGTTGGGCACACGCTCGGTGTCGCCGAGCACCATCTTCACCTGCTCCATCGCCAGGTCGAGCTCTTCGGCGACGATCTGCGCCAACGACGTGCGAATGCCGGTGCCCAGGTCCACATGGCCATTGAACGCGTACACCAGACCATCATCGTTTACCGCAATAAACAGCCCAAGTTCCTTGGGTTTCACAGTGGGCGAGCCGCCCTTGGCCACCGGCCCCGAAGGCGGCAACACATCATCGACGATCAACAAAACGCCAGCCTTGGCCAGCCACTGGTCACGGGTAAGGGGGGTGTCGGTCATGGTCATCAATCCACGGTCATCAGGCGGGCCGCACGCAGCACGGCGCGCAGGATTTCGATATGGGTGCCGCAACGGCAGAGGTTGCCCGACAGCTCGTTGCGCACCTCGGCTTCGCTGGGGTTGGGGTTACGGTCGAGCAAGGCCTTGGTGGTCATGATCATGCCGTTGAGGCAGTAGCCACATTGCGCGGCCTGCTCGTCGATAAAGGCTTGTTGCACCGGGTGCGGCGCCTGGCGCGTGCCCAGGCCTTCCAGGGTGACAATCTCGCGGCCTGCGGCACCCGACAACGGAAACACACAGGAACGGGCCGCCACTCCATCGATGATCACGGTGCACGCACCGCACTCCCCCAGGCCGCAGCCGTATTTGGGGCCATTGAGTTCCAGGTCATTGCGCAGCACCAGCAACAGCGGCGTGTCCGCCATGGCGCTGACGTCGCTTTTTTGCCCATTGACCTCAAGCGTTACCGTGATGTGCTGGCTGATCATTCGCTTCGCCCGTAACAGTTGGTGAAGTAGGCACTACATCAAATAGTCAAAAAAAAGCGTCGTGGACCTGGGGTCTCACGACACACTTGATGGATGAAGTGGCTACTACATGAACTCAGAGCAAGATCGATGCCAAAGGGGGGGATGGGCGGGCTTGTTGTGGTGATTGGGCTTGTTGTGGTGAGCGGGCTTGCCCCGCGCTGGGGCGCGAAGCGTCCCTGAAACCAGGCACCGCAAATCATCTGGAAGGACGCGGTGGCATTATTGGGGCGGCTGCGCCACCCAGCGCGGGGCAAGCCCGCTCACTACAACAAGTCTCCTGCAACAATTATTCCTGCGGGTCGTCGATCATTTTGCGCAACAGGAACAGCACCGCAACCCGTTCTGCCGGGTTGAGATTGCTCAGGGTCAATTCGCTGATCTGCGCGGCGCGCGGCGCAGTCTGGGCGACCAGTTCGGCGCCTGCCGGGGACAGGTCGACCACCACTTTGCGCTTGTCCTGCGGGTCCGGTTCCAGGCTGATCAGTTCCTTGGCCTTGAGTCGCTCGACGATGCCACGAATGGTCGCCTGGTCCACGGCCGTCGCCTTGACCAGCTCGGTCAGCGAACTTGCACCGTGATCGCGCAACGCGCACAGGGTGACGAACTGCACGGCGGTGAGCTGGGAGTCGCCGACATTCTGCTGAAAGATCGCCAAGTGGCGCTGGTAGGCCTTGCGCAACAGGTGGCCGACTTGTTCAGAAAAGACGTAGGAATCTGGCACGGCGGGGCTCGGTGGGTGACTGACAATGGGGAGGCATGATAACGGGATGTGCCGCAAACACCTACCCATGTAGGAGCCGGCTTGCCGGCGATGAGGCTCTTGAATCTTGCGCTAGGCTCAGGGACGCCATCGCCGGCAAGCCGGCTCCTACAGGGGGATGTCAGCGGGCCAGGGAGGCTGGCGGCGCAACCACATCACCGGCGATGACCACCGCCTCATCATCCAGGTACACGTCGCAATTACGCAGCGGAATATCCATATGGCACGGCGTCTTGCGCGTCCCGCCCACTTCGGTATTCGGCCCGGTGGAGAACAGGAAATTGCCATAGAACGCCCGTGCGTCCATGCACATGCCGTCGTTCTTGTCATGCAAGCCCATCGCCGTCCACTGCGCCCGTGGCTGCAGGCCCCAGCCGATATGGGAGATGCCGTACACCTCAGGGTCGTTGAAGTACTTCATGTAGTCACGCAGGTACTCGGCCTCGAATCCCCCGTGGATCTTGGTGATGAAGCCCTTCTCGATCTCCAGGGTGATCTTCTCGCGGGTGTAGGTCTTGAACGGCAGCAGGATGTCGCCGATGTCCAGCACCAGCACGCCTTCGGCGGTTTCTTCGTTGGGCCAGGAGAACAGGAAACCACTCGGCCAATGATCCCAGCGCCCCGGCTCATCGGCAAAACCGTATTCGGTCACCGACGGGTACTGCCCCAAGGCGGCGCGGAAGTCACTGCCGGCGCGGGATTTCACGTGGATCGAACGGGCCTTTTTCAGCAACTGCTCGGCCGCCAGCACGCGCACTTTGTCTTCTTCGGTCGGCAGCATGCGCGCCAGCACTTCCGGCGGCTCCACCGCCAGCAGAATGCGCGTGCCGGTCTTGAGGATCTGCTCCTGCTCCGGCGAGTGCAGCAGCATCATGGTGTCGACGATCAGGTCGGCGGCCTCCAGGGCACGCTGGGCGGCGATATTGCCGGTAAGCGCGGTGTCGCCGCAGTAGGCGGTCATGTCGTTGCCCATCGCCCTGGGATGATTGAACGACGGCAACTCCACCGCATACACCTTGGCCCCCAGGCGCTGCGCAGCGTCCATCGCGGCACGCACGGTGCGCGGGTCGGAGTAATGGCTCTTGAGCACGGCAACGCTCTGGGTCGGGTCGACCTTGGACAGCGTCAACACGTGTTCAAACATCTGGGTCAGTTCGCAATCGCTTACCGGCATTTTCCTGTCTCCTGTGGGCCTGCACCAAGTTCAGGCACTGCGCTTCACTCTAGTGCATTTTTATAGCGTATACGCCATTTCATAACGATAAGACCCGAATTATCGGCAGACTGCAAGCGGCACACAAAAACGTTACCTATCGAAACAAACCCAGCATTTACTAATCACAACACGTTACACAGGACAAATACGGCCAAAAAATAAATTTGCAAACACAGGCTTCCCATTTCAAAAAATGAGCGTATACACTTTAAAAACCTTGCGGACAGACACCGCCAAAAATCAAAAAGAGAGAGGAATACGCCCCATGGGAAGCACTCAGAAAATCGCCATCGTCGGCGCAGGCCTGGGCGGAGCCGCCGCGGCCACCCTGTTGCAGCAAGCCGGCTTCGACGTGGACGTCTACGAGCAGGCGCCGGAGTTTTCCCGATTGGGCGCAGGGATCCACATGGGCCCCAACATCATGAAAATCTTCCGCCGCATGGGCATCGAAAAGCAGCTGGACCTGATGGGCTCGCACCCCGAGCACTGGTTCAGCCGTTGCGGCGAAAGCGGTGACTACCTCTCGCGCATCCCGCTCACCGGCTACGGCGCCTCCTACATCACCGTGCACCGTGGCGACCTGCATGCGCTGCAGATGTCCACCCTCAAGCCCGGCACCTTGCACTTCAACAAGCGCCTGGAAACCCTTGAAGAAACCGACACCCAGGTGCGCCTGACCTTCGCTGACGGCCAGGTGACCTACGCCGACATCGTGATCGGTGCCGACGGCATCAACTCCAAGATCCGCGAAGAACTGCTCGGTGTGGAAAAACCGCTGTACAGCGGCTGGGTCGCACACCGTGCGCTGATCCGGGGTGACCAGCTCGCCAAGTACGACCTGAAGTTCGAAGACTGCATCAAGTGGTGGACCGAAGACCGCCACATGATGGTCTACTACACCACCGGCAAGCGCGACGAGTACTACTACGTGACCGGTGTGCCCCATGCCGAATGGGACTTCCAGGGCGCGTTCGTCGACAGCAGCCGCGAAGAGATGTTCGACGCCTTCAAGGGCTACCATCCCACCGTCCAGGCCCTGATCGAGTCCACAGAAAGCGTGACCAAATGGCCGCTGCGCAACCGCAACCCGCTGCCGTTGTGGAGCCGTGGCCGCCTGGTACTCCTCGGCGATGCCTGCCACCCGATGAAACCGCACATGGCCCAGGGCGCCGGCATGGCCATCGAAGACGCCGCCATGCTCACCCGTTGCCTGCAGGAAACCGGCATCAGCGACTACCGCACCGCGTTCCAGCTCTACGAAGCCAACCGCAAGGAGCGCGCATCCCGCGTGCAGGCCGTGTCCAACGCCAACACCTGGCTGCGCACCCAGGAAGATCCGGCCTGGGTCTACGGCTATGACCTGTACGCCCAGGAACTCAAATCAGGAGTGGCCGCGTGAGCACTTTTCTCTATGGCGGCAACGTGCAGGCCAACGGCATTCGCCAACACTACCTGCGTTACGGCGGCAAAGGCCCGGCGCTGATCCTGATCCCCGGCATCACCAGCCCGGCCATCACCTGGGGCTTTGTCGCCGAGCGCCTCGGCGCGCAGTTCGACACCTATGTGCTGGATGTGCGCGGTCGCGGCCTGTCTTCGACCGGTCCCGAGCTGGATTACAGCGCGGACGCCTGCGCCGAGGACATCGCTGCCTTTGCCAACGCATTGAACCTGGACAGCTACCACCTGATGGGCCACTCCATGGGTGCACGCTTTGCCGTGCGCAGTGCAGTCAAACACCCTCAAGGCGTGAAGCGCGTGGTGCTGATCGACCCACCGGTCTCCGGCCCGGGCCGACGTGAATACCCGAGCAAGCTGCCGTGGTACGTCGATTCGATCCGCCAATCCCTGGCCGGCATGGACGCGGAGGCGATGCGCGCCTTCTGCGCCACCTGGACCCAGGAACAACTGCAACTGCGCGCCGAATGGCTGCACACCTGCTACGAGCCCGCCATCGTGCGTGCCTTCAATGACTTCCACGAAGTGGATTTCCATCAGGACCTGCCCCACCTCAAGGCCCCGGCCCTGTTGATGGTGGCCGGGCGCGGCGGCGTGATCCTCGATGAGGACATTGCCGAGATTCAGGCGCTGCAGCCGAGCATCCAAGTCGCCCGCGTGCCGAACGCCGGCCACATGATCCCGTGGGATGACCTCGACGGCTTCTTCATCGCCCTCGGCGACTTCCTCACACAATAAGAACGGAGACCACCATGCAGAAGCCTTACCGCATCGGCCAGATCGTGCCGAGCTCCAACACCACCATGGAAACCGAGATCCCGGCGATGCTCACCGCGCGCCAGGCGATTCGCCCCGAGCGCTTCACCTTTCACTCCAGCCGCATGCGCATGAAGCAAGTGCGCAAGGAAGAACTGGCGGCCATGGACGGCGAATCCGACCGTTGCGCCGTCGAGCTGTCCGACGCCAAAGTCGATGTGCTGGGTTATGCGTGCCTGGTGGCGATCATGGCCATGGGCTTGGGCTACCACCGCAACTCCGAACAGCGCTTGCGCAAAGCTACTGCCGACAACGACGCCAACGCGCCCGTAATCACCAGCGCCGGCGCGTTGATCGAAGGCCTCAAAGTGATGGGCGCCAAGCGCATCGCCATCGTCGCGCCGTACATGAAACCGCTGACTGAGCTGGTGGTGAACTACATCCGTGAAGAAGGCTTTGAAGTCGTCGATTGGCGAGCCCTGGAGATCCCCGACAACCTTGAAGTAGCCCGCCACGACCCGGCCAACCTGCCAGCCATCGTCGCCGGCATGAACCTGGAAGGCGTCGACGTGATCGTGCTGTCGGCCTGCGTGCAAATGCAGTCGCTGCCGGTAGTGGCCAAGGTCGAGGCACAAACCGGCAAACCGGTGCTGACCGCCGCCATTGCCACCACCTACGCGATGCTTAAGGCATTGGACCTGGAGCCCATCGTGCCAGGCGCCGGCGCCCTGCTTTCCGGTGCTTATTAACGGGAGCGGAAAGTCCCTTTGTGGTGAGCGGGCTTCTGTGGTGAGCGAGCTTGCTCGCGCTGGAGTGCGAAGCGCTCCCGGCTTTTTAGGGGCTGCTGCGCAGCCCAGCGCGGGGCAAGCCCGCTCACCACAAAAAAGAGCGCTCACGACGGACATGAATGAGGGGTTGAAAGATGAGTGAACAATCCGCCGACGCCAACTACCAGGGCGTGTGGGGCAACCGCATCGGCTTTGGCAAAAAGGCCGCACTGCTGATGATCGACTTCATGCAGGGCTACACCACCGAAGGCGCGCCGCTGTTCGCGCCCGGCGTGGTCACGGCCGTGGCGCAAAGCGTCGAGCTGCTCGCCACCGCACGCCAACACGGGATTGCGGTAGTCCACACCAATATCCGCTACCATCCCGGCCATTTCGTCGATGGCGGGATCTGGGTGAAAAAAGCCCCGGTGATGAAAGACATGGTCGAAGGCAACCCACTCGCGGCCTTCTGTGCCGAGGTGTTGCCGCTGGCCGAGGAAGTCGTCATTACCAAACAGTACGCCAGTGCGTTTTTCGGCAGCAGCCTGGCGCCGATGCTGCATGCCCAGGGCATCGACACCGTCGTGCTGGCCGGCTGTTCCACCAGCGGTTGCATCCGCGCCACGGCGGTGGATGCGGTGCAGCACGGGTTTCGCACCATCGTCGTGCGCGAATGCGTCGGCGATCGACACCCGGTGCCCCATGAGGCCAACCTGTTCGATATCGACAGCAAGTATGGCGACGTGGTGAGTAAGCAGGAGGCAATGCGTAAGTTCAGGGAGCAATAAGGATTCATGAGAACCGTGCCAAAGAGCACGGTCTTGAAAAAACTGAGCGTCCACTTTGGAATGCAATCCAATGTGGGAGCGGGCTTGCTCGCTCCCACACTTGATCACCTCCAGCAGGACCGACTCAGTCTTCTGACACTGCCTTTGGAAGTCGCTTCTACAGCACTCCGAAGTGCTGGAACAAAAGCGGCTGTATAAAAACCATAAGTCACCGCCAGGAGACACCCAATGCCCATTGCGAATGCAGCGCCCGCGACCACGGTCGCAGACCCCGTCAACACGCTTTACCACAAGATCACCTGGAAGCTGATTCCCTTCCTGTGCTTCTGCTACCTGGCCGCCTACCTGGACCGCATCAACATCGGCTTCGCCAAGTTGCAGATGCTCGACCAGTTGCAGTTCAGCGAAACCGCGTTCGGCCTCGGCGCCGGGCTGTTCTTTGTCGGCTATATCATCTTTGAGGTCCCAAGCAACCTGATTCTGGAGCGGGTCGGCGCGAAGATCTGGATCGCGCGGATCATGATCACTTGGGGCCTGCTCTCTGCCTGCACCATGCTGGTCACCTCCACGACCCAGTTCTACATCCTGCGTTTCCTGCTCGGCGCCGCCGAGGCGGGCTTTCTGCCGGGCGTGCTGTACTACCTGACCACCTGGTTTCCCACCCACCGACGCGGGCGCATCATTGCGTTGTTCATGATCGGCCTGCCGCTCTCCAGCGTGATCGGCGGCCCGCTGTCCGGCTGGATCATGGGCCACTTCGACCATGTCGGCGGCCTGCGTGGCTGGCAGTGGCTGTTCCTGATCGAAGCAGTGCCGAGCGTACTGCTTGGCGTGCTGACCTTCTGGGCCTTGCCCAACACCTACCAGCAAGCCAAATGGCTGTCGGACGAGGAAAAAGCCCTGCTGGAAACCGAACTGCGCAAGGACGACGCCGATGGCTCCGCCAGCAAGCAGAGTTTCCGTGACGGCTTCTTCAACCTCAAGGTCTGGATGCTTGGCGGTATCGACTTCTCGATCCTGCTCAGCGCCTACGCCATGGGCTTCTGGATGCCGACGTTCATCCGCAACGCCGGGGTCACCGACACCTTCCATATCGGCGTGCTCACTGCACTACCGAGCGTCGCCGCCCTGCTCGGCATGCTGCTGATCGGCGCCAGCTCCGACAAGCACCGCGAACGCCGCTGGCACATCATCGTGCCGTTTTTCATCGGCGCGGCGGCCATGGCCACGAGCACGTTCTTCACCCATAACGTGGCGGCCACGGTAGCGCTGTTTGCGATTGCTTCGGCGGCGATCATCGGCGCGGTGCCGGTGTTCTTCAGCCTGCCGGCGACCTTTCTCAAAGGCACCGCGGCGGCCACCGGCTTTGCTTTGGCCTGTTCGGTGGCGAATATCGCAGGCTTGGTGAGCAACTCGTTGATGGGCGTTGCGATCGACGTCACAGGCAGCAGCGCGGGTGCCTTGTGGTTTTTCGCCGGCTGCCTGATCCTCAGCAGCTTCCTGGTCATCGCCTTGCCGGCGAAACTGGTGAACCGTTAACAACAATAATTTTCGGATGAATCACCATGCAAGGTTTCCTGAAAAGCTGCGCACTGCTTGTTGCCGTCGCCCTGTGTGCCGGCACCGCCCAGGCCGCGGAGAAAGTCATCTTTGATACCGACTTCAACGTGCTCAACGATGACGGCCAGGCCTTCATCATGCTCGCCCAGCTCCACGCGCAAAAACGCATCGAACTGCTGGGCATGACCCTGGTCAGCGGCAACGCCTGGGTCGACCAGGAGCAGGTCGATGCACTAAAGGCCGTGGAACGCATGGGCGTGGAGAAAGAGGTCGGCGTCTACTCCGGCGCCGCCTACCCGCTGCTGCATGACTACGCCACCTACGAGGCGGAAAAGGCGCTGTTCGGCTCCGGCTGGCCGGGGGCATTCAAGACCCCCCGCCCTACCTCGCCCAAGCAGTTGATCGCGCCACCCGATGGCCTGGCGACACACTCCCAATTGCGCAAGGAAACCGCCGCGCAGTTCATCGTCGACAGCGTGCGCGCCAACCCGCACCAGGTAACGATTCTGGCCGTGGGGCCGCTGACCAACATCGCCCTGGCGATTCGTTCGGCGCCGGATATCGTGCCGTTGATCAAGCGCATTGTGTACATGGGCGGTGCCCTGGAGATTCCGGGCAACACCACGCCAGCGGCGGAATTCAACTGGTGGTTCGACCCGGAGGCCGCGAAGATCGTGTTGCGCTCGCCGATCGAACACGTGATTTTCCCCAATGATGTGTGCGAGAAAGTCACCTTCGACAAAACGGTGTACCAGCGCGTGATTGCCCAGAAAGGCGCGATTGCCGATCTGTACAAGCACGAGTTCGGCCCCTTGTTCGACAAGGACCCGAGCTACCACAGCTTTACCTGGGACAGCTTGCCGGCGCTGTATCTGGTCAATCCGGATATCGTCACCGAATCACGGGAACTGTGGGTGGATGTGGATGCCACCTTTGGCGCCGACTACGGCCGCGCACTGGGCTACCAGAAAGGCGCCCCTGTGGGCACGCAGAAAGCCAAGGTGGTGTTCGGCGTGGACCAGAAGAAATTCTGGGATGGCTACGTCAACCTGGTGACCTTGCCAACGCCGGTCAAGCACTGACCGGCCAAGCGCTCCCACGCAAGGTGGGAGCGCTTTTGCTGCCTCAACCCGCTAGCGCAAACCCGCGCTGCAGGTCCTCGATCAGCGCCGCCACATCTTCCAATCCGATATGCAGGCGCACCACCGGGTTCAGCCCCCGGTCCGTCGCGCTGTCGCGGTCCTGGGTATCGGCGACAGTCACCAGGCTTTCATAGCCGCCCCATGAAGCGCCCAATCCGAACAGTTGCAGGCCGTCGATAAAGCGTTCCAGGTAGGCCGGGTCAGTGCTGTTCAATTCAAATGAGAGCAAGCCATTGCTGCCGGTGAAATCGCGACGCCACAGCACGTGCCCGGGATGCCCAGGCAACGCCGGATGGAACACGCGCTTGACCTGAGGCTGCGCCTGCAACCACAGCGCGACATCCAGCGCCTGTCGCTCATGCACATCCAGGCGCGAAGCCAGGGTACGTGCACCACGCAGGATCAGGTAGGCATCGTCGGCACTCACGGCATTGCCGAAGGTATCGCTCATCCGGCCCAGCGCCGGCCACGCGGCCTGGGTGGTGCACACGCTGCCCATCATCACGTCGCTATGGCCGCCGAGGTATTTGGTGAGGGCCATGATGGAAATATCAGAGCCCAACGCCAGCGGGCGATACAGGTAGCCCGAGCCCCAGGTGTTGTCCACGGCCAGCAGGATATTGCGCGGTTTGCACAACGCGGCAATCGCGGGCAGGTCGCACAGTTCGTAGAGCAACGAACCCGGGACTTCGGCGTAGACCAGTTTGGTATTGGCTTGCAGCTGGGCTTCCAGGCCCTGACCATCCGGCGAGAAATAGCTGACCTCAACACCAAACGGTTGCAAGAATTCACGGGCTAATTTGCGTACCGGCGAATACACCGCGTCAGTGATCAGCACGTGATCGCCAGGGCGCAGGTAGGCCAGGAACACCTGGGCCGCTGCAGCAAGGCCGGTGCCGTAGAGGCGCGTGCGATAACCTCCCTCCAGCTCGGTGACCAGATCCTCCAGAGCGTGGGAGGTTGGATTGCCGCGTGCACCGTAGGTCAGCACCCGCTCGCTGTCACGGCGGGCGCGGGCGTCGCGCATCTGCGCCAGGTTGTCGAACAGCACGGTACTGATGCGCGTAATCGGCACGTTGACTGCACGGCTGCCATGGCCTTTTTCGGTGCGTGCCGCGTGTATCAGCCGAGTGCGCACGCGCGACGGCGGGGCCAGCGGCTTGAGACTGGCGATTTCCGCCGCGCTCATCTGCGCCAGCAGGCCGATTTCCCAGGCCAGGTACTGGCGCGCGGCATCCTTGTTGCCGCTGTGACGGTCGTGGGTGAAGAACAGGAAGTCGATGCACTGCGCGTCGGGCGGGTTTTGCGCGTCTTCAGTCACGGGCAGGCCTGCGGCGGCCCAGGCGGCAAAACCGCCGTCGAGCAATCGTGCCGACAGGCCTTCGGCAGCAAAGGCCGCCAACGCAGGATCATCCGCCACCAGCACCAACGGGCGATGGTCGGTTTTGAGCAGCGGACGAATCGACCAGCGCGAACCTGCAATATGACCTTTGCGAAACGCCATGCTCGGGCGCAAGTCGATCAGGTTCACATCGTTCAATTCAAGGGCCAGCTCCTGGGCACTGATCAACGGCAGCGGCTCATAGGCCACCGGTTGCAACACCGGCAGCACCAAGTCGCTGTCGACCCCACCGTTCACTACATACGCCTCATGCCCCAACTGGCGCAGCCAACTGGCAACAATCGGTGCACGCACACCATCACTGTCCACCAACACAATGCGCGCCTGGCGCACGCCGATGTACAGGTCGGTGGACTGGATCAACTGCCCCCCAGGCGTATGTTGCGCACCCGGCAATGTGCCGAGGGCGAACTCTTCACCCGTGCGCACGTCGCACAGAAACAGACTACGTTGGGCGTCATCGGCCCACTGGCGCACCTGATCCGCCGACACCGTCACCACCCCTGCCCGCTCGGCCAGTCGCTGCGCGGCCTGGCGCTGCTGGGCAAGATCGCTGCTGACGTGATCCGGATATCGCCGGGTGCTGCCGTGTTCCAGTTGCAAATCTTCCAGGTACCAGCCCTGGGTGCCGTTTTCCAAGGCATAGATCGGATTCTTCAGACCCAGATTGATCAAGGTCTGTGCGCCGATGATGCTGCGGGTGCGCCCGGCGCAGTTGACCACGATGGGCGTGCTGTCATCCGGCACCAGGTCATGCACGCGGTAGCCCAGTTCACCGTTGGGACAGCAGATGGAACCGGGGATGGTCATCTTGCGGTATTCATCGAACGGCCGGCCGTCCAACACCACCAACGGTTCGCCGCGCGCTTGCCAGTCCGCCAATTGCCGAGCAGTCACATGCGGTGTGTGGCTGGCCTCTTCGACCAACTCGCCAAACGCCTTGGATGGCACGTGCACCCCGGCGAATAACTGCAAACCCGCCGCTTGCCAACCTTCGGCGCCCCCTTCCAAGACATGCACACGGCCATAGCCCAGCACCTCCAAACGCGCTGCGGTGCGCGCTGCAACGTCACCGCCTGCCTGGTCGTAAATCACCAGGCGCACCTGCGGATTGGGCGCCAGGCGGCGTACCTCCAACTCCAGGCGGCTATAGGGCAGGTTCACCCCGTGAAACAGGTGGGCTTCACCGTATTGGCCGTGTTCGCGCACGTCGAACAGGGCGATTTCCTGCCCGTCGAACAGCCATTGCTGCAGTTGACTGGGGGTGATGGTCTGGCTCATGGAAGTCCCAACAATTGAAGAAAAGAGTTACTGCAACGCCAACGAACGTTCGCCCGCAGCCACTTCGCGCCCCTTGGCATAGGCACGCTGCACCGCCGGCCGCGCCTTGATGCGCTCGCGCCAGGCCTGGATATTCGGGTAGTCCGCCAAGTCCTGGCCCTGCCGTTGCGGTTGAATCCACGGGAAGATCGCCATGTCCGCCACCGAGTACTCACCGGCCACATACGCCACTTCGGCCAGGCGCTGTTCCAGCACCCGATACAAGCGTGTGGCTTCGGTGTTGAGCAGGTCGAGGGCAAACGCAATCGGCTCGGGTGCCTTCTCCTTGAACAACTGCAACTGGCTCAGATACGGGGTGATATGCCCCACCTGCCAGAACAACCATTCCTGGACCTTTTGCCGCTCGGCGGTGCCCGCGGGTGGCAAGAACTGACCGGCGCGGTCGGCCAGGTAATTGAGGATTGCGCCGGATTCGAACAGGCTCAGCGGTGTGTCAGGGCGATAGTCGACAATCGCCGGGATGCGCCCGTTGGCGCTGATGCGCTGGAAGTCCGCCTGTTTTTGCTGGCCTGCGCGGATGTTCACCGGCACCAGGCGGTATTCCACGCCCAGCTCTTCAAGCAGGATGCCGACCTTCAAGCCATTGCCCGTGGGCCAGTAATAAAGGTCGATCATGCGTAGGCCTTGATCGACGGTGCCATCTGCGAGGCGTTGTAGTTGAGGATGCGACCATCGGCTTCCACGCCATACCGGCCGTTCAGCGATTCCAACGGCAAGCCATACAAGTGGAAGTGCAAGGTTGCCTGCTCGCCTTCCACCTTGATGCCATGCAGGTCCTCACCGAGGAACGAGATCGACGTGCCCGGTTGCACGATCACTTCCTTTTCCAGGCTCAGGGTGGTGAAACCCGGCTCGCGGCCTTCGTCGTTGCGCGCATAGACGTAGTTGATCTCCTGGCCTTCGATGGCACTGATGATCGCCCAGGTCTCGTGGTTATGCGGGATCGTGCTTTTGCCCGGCAACAGCGAGTTGAGGTATAGGGTCGGAGTATCACCGTCATCGTTCAGGCGATAGCGGAACGCAGTGCTGCCCTGCCCCGGCACCGGCGCGGGGAATGCGTCGAAGTTGAACAGGTCGCGGCGTTCGGCGAGGTTTTCCAGCAGCCCAACGATTTCATCCAAGGCCGCGCGGTCTACGCCACGCTGATTGATGACGCGGATCTGCTGCAAAAACGCTTCGATCACGTCGGCACGGTTTTCGATACTCATCACGAATTTCCTCTTATCAGACAGACAGGCTGTAACGGCTCAAGTTGGTCAACAGGTACGGGTCGTGGGCGATGGGGCCACGACGCCCCGTGTCGCCCAGGGCATGACGCAGGAACGTCTGGGTGCGTTCGCTGGTCGGGTTCTGGAAGATCTGCGCGGCGCTGCCATGCTCGACAATCACGCCGTTTTCGGTGAAATACACCACGTCGCTGATCTCTTCGGCGAAGCGCATTTCATGGGTGACCAGCACGCAGGTCATGCCCTCCTCGGTCAACTCGCGGATCACCGTCAGCACTTCGCCGACGGTTTCCGGGTCGAGAGCCGAGGTCACTTCGTCAAACAGGATCAGCTCCGGGCGCATCGCCAACGCGCGGGCAATCGCCACGCGCTGTTGCTGGCCACCGGACAGTTGGCCGGGATAGGCATCGGCCTTGTGCTCCATGCGCACTTTGGCCAGCAATGCGCGGGCGTCTTTCTCGGCGTCGGCACGGTTGCGGCCCAGCACCTTGCGCGGGGCGATCACCAGGTTTTCCAGCACCGACAAGTGCGGGAACAGGTTGTACTGCTGGAACACAAACCCGACGCGTTTGCGCAACTCGATGCGCTGAGCTTCCTGGGCCAGGGTATCGACCTGAGTCTGGCCCACGCGGATGCTGCCGCGCTGGGGCTGCAGCAAACCGGTGATGCAGCGCAGGATCGTCGACTTGCCCGACCCCGACGGGCCGATGATCGATACCGCCTGGCCGCGCAACACGTCCAGGTCGATGCCCTTGAGCACCGGGTTGGCGCCGAACGACAGGTGCACATCCCGCAGGCTCACCAAGGGTTCAATAGAAGGCATAACGGCGCTCCAGGTGTTGGGTGAGACGGGAAATCGGGTAGCAATACGCAAAAAACAGCACCAGCAGGCTCAGGTAGATCACCACGGTAAAACCGGTCATGTTCACGGTGTTGCTGGCGATCTGCGCGGTGTCGATCACGTCGTGCACGCCCACCAGCGAGGCCAGCGCGGTGCCCATGGTGACCACGGCGTACAGGTTCATCCACGGCGGCAACATGCGCTTGAAGCACTGCGGCAGGATGATCGAACGAAACAACTGGCCACGGGTGAACGCCAGCGAACGCGCGGCTTCCCATTGGGTGCTGGGGATCGAACCGATGGCGCCACGGAAGATCTCCGCCACGTTGGCGCTGGCCGGCAACGCCAGGCCGATGGTGACCTTGACCCAATCGGGAAACGACACGTAGCTGCTGCCGATGTGGATCTCGAACGGGAACACGTAGGTGGTGAAATAGATCAACACCAGCCACGGCGCATTGCGAAACACCTGCACCCACAGCCGCGCGACAAAGCCCAGAGGCGACAAGGCCAACGCACCGATCAACAAACCCAGCACCGAGCCCAAGGCAATCGCCACCACGCTGATCAGGATGTTCTGGCCGAAACCGGCCACCAGTGCCGGCGACCATTGCAGCAACGCCGACAACACCGGGAATGAATCAATGGCCATAGCCGGGCATCCTCAGGCGCGCTTCCAGCCAGCGCCCCACACAATTGACGATAAAACTCAGCAGGCCGAAAAAGCTCAGGATCAGGATCATCAGTTCCAACACGTTATCGCTCTGGGTCCAGATCATGATGGCCGCGTAGGTGATGTCGCCCACCGCAATCGCGGAGGCCACGGCGGTCATCTTCACCAGATCGATCAGGTTGTTGATCAGCGATGGCAAGGCAAAACGCAGCGCCAGGGGCAACTGCACATTCCACAGCAACTGGCGGCTGCTGAAAGCCAGGGAACTGGCAGCTTCCAGGGTCACCGCCGGCACTGCTTCGATGCCGGCGCGCAAGGCCTCGGCATGAAACGCACCTTTGTGCAGGGAGATCACGATCACCACCCAGGCAAACGGCGTCAGTGGGTTGGCCGCGCCGACCGCCTGGGTCAGCAGCATGTTCAGCACCAGGAACGCGCAGTACAGCTGCACCAGGGTTGGCGTGTTGCGGGTGACTTCGACAAATACCCGCGCCGGCTTGGCCAGCCACGGGTTGCCCGATGTGAGCATCGCCGCCAGGGTGATGCCCGCCAACAGGCTGCCAATAATGGTGAACAGGCACAGCAGGCCGGTGGTCAGCGCGCCCTGGACCAGGGTGCCGCGCTGATAGGCATCCAACAGGAAGTTGTAGTTGAGGCCAATACCCGCAGCCCAATGGACAAAAAGCTCCATCATTGCAACTTTCCGCAGGCGCTTGCGATACGCCGCCCAGCCTCGGCAACGCTGTCGGTCGCGGTGGCGATGGACAGGCGGAACCACGGCGACAGGCCATAGGCACTCCCGGCCACACCGGCTACGCCCTCTTCCAATAGCCAGGCCACCAGGTCATCGTCGTTGTTGATGCGCTGGCCGTCCGGGCGAACGCGGCCCAGCAGCCCGGCGCAACGCACGAAGACAAAGAAGCCGCCCTGGGGCTCGAGGACTTCAAGGCCGTTTACGGTTTTAAGTGTTTCCACCAGGATGTCACGGCGCAATTGATAAGCCGCGACGTGCTCCGCAAGAAAATCCAGCCCGCCGTTGTAAGCTGCCAACGCGGCGGCCTGGCCCACAGAGGACGCGCCAGAGGTGGATTGGGATTGCACCACGGCGATAGCGTCAGTCAGGATTTTCGGCCCTGCACCAAAGCCGATGCGCCAGCCAGTCATCGCGTAAGTCTTGGACACGCCGCCCACCAGCAGGCAACGGTCGAGCAAATCCGGAGCTACGTTCAGCAGACTCTGCGCCGGGCGACCGTCGAAGCGGATGTGTTCGTAGAGCTCATCGAGCAGGATCAGCACTTGCGGGTGGCGACGCAACACATCGGCCAACTCCCGCAACTCGGTGGCACTGTAAACCGCGCCGCTGGGGTTGCCGGGGCCATTGAGGATCAACCAGCGCGTGCGTGCCGTGAGGTGCTGTTCCAGCTGCGCCGGCAGCAGCTTGCAGCCCTGCTCCAGCCCGCATTCGATGAACACCGGCTCACCGCCATTGAAGCGCACGCTGTCGGGGAACGACGGCCAGTACGGCGTCGGCACCAAGACTTCGTCGCCGTCATCCAGAGTAGCGGCAAAGGCATTAAAGATGATCTGCTTGGCGCCATTGGCGATCACAATGGACGCCAGCGGATAGTCGAGGTGGTTCTCTTCGGCCAGCTTGCGCTGCACCGCGACGCGCAAGGCCTTCACGCCCGGCGTCGGCGTGTACTTGGTAGCGCCGCCAGCAATGGCCTTATAGGCGGCCTGCTTGATGTGTTCCGGCGTGTCGAAATCCGGCTCGCCCGTGGTGAGGTCGAGAATATCGCGTCCCGCCTCGCGCAACTCAGTGGCGCGGGATTTGGCGGCGGCGTTGGCGGACAGCGACACCCGCTGCACGCGATGGGACAGGCGTAGGGTCATGGCTGTACCTCAAGGACTTTGCCGGGGTTGAGCAGATTGTGCGGATCCAGCGCCTGCTTGATACGGCGCATCAGGTCCAGCTCCACCGGACTTTTATAACGGCTGAGCAGGCCGACCTTGCGTTGCCCGATGCCGTGCTCGGCACTGATCGAACCGCCGTGGGCGTGGGCACTGTCGTGCACCAGAGCGCTGAGTTCGGCGTAGTGCGCCATGTGCGCGTCCACCGTCGAATCCAGCGGGTGAGCGACGTTGTAATGCAGGTTACCGTCACCGAGGTGGCCGAAAGTGAAGTTGCGCACACCGGGGAAATGCTGTTGCAACAACGCATCGGTATGGGCCACGAAGGCCACCACCTGGGAAATCGGCACCGAGATGTCGTGCTTCATATTGCGCCCTGCACGCTTCTGCGCCTCGCTCATGTTTTCGCGCAGCAACCACAGGGCGTCGCTTTGCGCCAGGCTTTCGGCGATCAGGGCGTCGCTGATCAGTTGCCTTTCAAAGGCCTCGCCAAGCACCGCTTCGAAGGCTTCGCGCGCATGGCTTTCGCCGTGGTTGTCGGAGAGTTCGATCAGGGCGAACCAGGGTTGGCTCGCGGTCTTGAACGGTTGCGGGCCCTCCGGGAACTGATCGCGCAACAGAGCCAGGCAATCAGCGGTCAGTAATTCGAACGCCGTCAGGTTCGCGCCAAAACCCGCACGGGCATGGGACAGAAAAGCGACGGCTTGCGCCAGCTCATCAAACGCCAACAACGCCGTCGCCTGGGCCTTGGGCAGCGGGAACAGCTTCAAGGTGGCGGCAGTGATGATGCCGAGTGTGCCTTCGCTGCCGATGTACAAATCGCGCAGGTCATAGCCGGTGTTGTCCTTGCGCAACGCGCGCAGGCCATGCCAGATCTCGCCTTCGGCGGTCACCACTTCCAGGCCCAGAGTCAGCTCGCGGGCATTGCCATAACGCAGCACGCCAGTGCCGCCGGCATTGGTGCCGAGGTTGCCGCCAATGGTGCAACTGCCCTCGGCGCCGAGGCTCAGGGGAAACAGGCGATCGGCTGCGCGGGCCGCATCCTGCACATTTTGCAGGATGCAGCCCGCTTCGACGGTCAGGGTGTCGTTGTCGGTATCGACCGTGCGCACGCGGTTCATGCGATCCAGCAACAGCAGCACCGAACGTCCGCTGGCATCCGGTGTTGCGCCGGCCATCAGGCCCGTGTTGCCGCCCTGCACCACGATCGGCGCCTTCAGTGCCACGCAGGCACGCACCACCGCCGCCACTTCCTCGGTGTTGGACGGATGCACTGCAGCAATCACGTGGCCGGTGTAGCTGCCCTGCTTGTCGATCAGGTAGTGCGCCGCTGCCTCGCTGGTTTGCACATGGTCTGCGCCGAGCAGCTGTTGCAAGGTGGCGAACAGCGCATCACTCATGGCTGTATTGCTCATGCAGATCACGCAGGGCCTGGGACGGCGCCATGCCGGTACGCTCGCCGAGGGCGATCAGAAAACCGCTTTTATGCCAGCCCTTCACGATGGCATCGAGCTTGGCCTGGGTGTCGTGTTCGCCCTTGCGGACCCAGATCACCGAGTTGGACGGAATCAAATCGCCCGGCAATGGGATTTCATAGCCCTCCCATTCGGCATCACTGAGCAAGGCATGCATGGTCGGGCTGACGTGCACCGCCGCCACACATCCATTGCCGCGCAGTGACAACAGCGACTCGGACTGGCTGCGGAACGCCTTGATCTGCGCGCCGTAGTTCTCTTGCAGCGGTTTGATGAAGTTGCTGCCCTGGGACACGCACACCGGCTTGTCCTTGAGGTCGGCCCACTGCTTGATGCCAGCGCCCTTGCGGATCAACGCCGCGCCGCCCACTTCCTCATACGGCGTCGGCACGTAATCGAGGATCTCGGCGCGCTCTTCGGTGAACTGCATATTGGCGATCAGGATGTCGACCTTGCCTTGCTGCAGGAACTGCACGCGGTTGGGCGCCAGCACCGAAACCGTCTTGGTCTCGACACCCAGCGCCTCGCCGATGCCCTTGGCCAGTTCGACGTTGTAGCCCAGGTGTTCACCAGTCTTGGGGTCCAGGGTGCCAAACGGCGGGCCGCTGAGAATCACCCCGACGCTGATGGCGTGGCGTTGCTGGATCTTGTCGAGGGTGGCGTCGGCGTGAGCGAAGCCGGCGCACAGGGCCAGGCCGAGTGCGGTGAAGGTTTTGAAGTGCATATCAGGCGCCCTTGAACTGTTGGTGCAATTCCACCAACGCCGGCGAGGCAGGGCTTATGCGGTTGCGGGTCTGGGCTTCGATCAGCCAGCCGCTGCGGTGCAGTTCCTTGACGATCGGATCGAGCTTGGCTTGGGTATCGCTTTCACCGCGACGGGTCCAGATCACCGAAGGCGCCGGGTTGAGTTCCGGGGTGATGACGCGGTAGTCCTTCCACTCGGGACTGTCATTGATCAGCGGATTGATCAGGGTGGAGTCGTGCACCGCCGCCACGCAGTTGTTGCCGCGCAGGGCTAATAAGGATTCGGAAGAACTCTTGAATGCCTTGAGCTGCGCGCCGAATTCAGTCAGCGGCTTCACGTAGCTGCTGCCCTGCGAAGTGCATACGGGCTGATCCTTGAGGTCTTCCCAGCGGGCAATCTTGCTGTCCTTGAGCACCGCCGCCGCGCCGCCGATCCGGTAGAACGGGGTCGGCACAAAACCGAGGATCTCACCGCGCTCGGCGGTCCATTCCATATTGGCGATCAGCAGGTCGACCTTGCCCTGTTGCAGGAACTGCACACGGTTGGCCGGCAGCACCGGCACCAGCTGCACCTCAGCCTTGAGTTGACGCCCCAATTCATTGGCCAGGTCGACGTTCAAGCCCTTGGGCTTTTGCGTGGTCGGATCAATGCTGCCGAATGGCCCGCCCGACAAGAGCACGCCCACCACCAACACATGACGCTGTTCGATCTTGTCCAGGGTCGCATCGGCCTGCGCCGCCACGCTGCTGCCCAACGCGATGATCGACCCGAGGGCCACCGGCAACCATTTGTTCAACTTCATTGGACTTCCCCCTGGCAAGTGATCGGCGTACCCCGACCTGATGGAGGGGCATGCTAGGGAGAGTGTGGGGGCAACGGAAATGCAAATATCTCATATCGTTATAACTTGCCGTATACGCACGACCTTCACTTACGGCATAAACCATGTTTTGTTGGACTCTATAAAATTACGCTTCATCAATACATAAATATCTGTAATGTTTAACTTCACAACCTTGATATAAAAACCGCCTCTGGAGCCGGCCATGTCGACCCTTGATCTTGAACTGCTGCGTACCTTTATTGCCGTGGTCGACCACCACAGCTTCGCCGGCGCCGGCATGCACCTGGCGCGCACCCAATCGTCCGTGACCCAGCATATGCAGCGTCTGGAGCAGCAAGTGGGGGTCAGTCTGTTCGAGAAGCGTGGTCGGCAAAAGCAACTGACCGAGCCTGGTTTGCAGTTGCTGCGTCATGCACGGCAGATGCTGTCGTTGAACGACGATGCGTTGAATTCGCTGCGTGAGAGCAGCTTGAGTGGTGTGTTGCGCATTGGCTCACCGCACGATATTGCTGACACTATCTTGCCGCCGATTCTCAGCCACATTGCTCGCTCGGCGCCGCGTTTGCGGTTGGAAATCGATGTGGGGCGCAGTCCGTTTTTGATGGATGACTTGCATCGGGGCAAGGTGGATATGGTGATTTCTACGCGGTCTGATCCGAACCTTGAGGGGTTTGCGTTGCGCACGTCGCCGGTGTGGTGGATTTGTTCGGCTCAGTATATTCACCAGCCGAGCGAGCCGTTGCCGCTGATTCTGGTGGATGAGCCGAGCATTTATCGGCGTTATGCGTTGGAGGCGTTGGAGCGGGCGAATATTCCTTGGCGGCAGGCGTATCTGGCTTCGAATTTGATTGGGATCAAGGCGGCCACCCGGGCGGGGTTGGGGGTGACGCCGAGGAGTATGGAGATGCTGGGGCCGGATATGCGGGTGCTGGGGGAGACGGATGGGTTGCCGCGGTTGCCGGAGGTGACGTATTACCTTTGGATTCGGCCGAATACGGCGAATCCGATTGCCAGGAAGGCTTATGATTTGATTCGGGGGAGTCAGGGGTTGTGATTGGGGGCATATCCGTTATTTGGGTGATGGCTGGTATTGGTTCCGCCCTTACGGCGGGTCACTTTGCAAAAGCGGCAAAGTAACCAAAACGCTCTTGCCCCAACACTCGGCACCTCGCCTAGGCTCGGTATGCCCGTAATCCGACAGTGATTTGGGGGGCGCCTAAGATCAAAATCAAAAGCAAGAGCACAGCAGCCTGGCAGCCGGCTTGAGTGGTCTAAAGCAAAGGCAAACGCGGTCCTGTAGGAGCCGGCTTGCCGGCGATGGTCTTCAACGATGATGCGGGGGAACCAGACAAAACGCGGCGGCCTCACGTTTTTCGCCGGCAAGAACTAGGCATCCCCCCCGGCTCCTACAAGGACCGCGTATCCACGATGCGAAGCGAGTCGCTTTTGATCTTGATCTTAGGCGCCCCGTCAAACACGCTGGCCGAACGCAGGCTTGAGTCCGTGAGTAACCCGGCAGGACGCCGGGTTAGCCGCGCTGGGCCAAGGATGGCCCGTCGCGGCGGCCCACGGATTCAAGCCTGCGTTACGGCACACCGAGCCTAGGCGAGGTGCCGAGTGTTGGGGCAAGAGCCTTTTGGTTACTTTTGGCTGGGCCGGCTTCCGGCTCTTTTCAAAAGTGACCCGCCGTAAGGGCGGAACCATAAGCCGCCGTTACCCAAATATCGGACATGCCCCAACCCAAGTGTCCAATCATGCCCCTGTCCCTAGCCAACCATACCCACAACAATGGCATATCACTAACCACACAAAAGCCCCCACCATGAATGACCACACCGAATTCGTCCACCTGGCATCCGACGCCGACCTCATCGCCAGCTTCCCAGTCATGCACCAACTGCGCCCTCACCTCACCGACGCCACCGCATTCGCCGAACAAATCCACCGCCAACGGCAAAACGGCTATCACCTGCTGGCAGCAAAAGAGCACGGCAAGGTAATAGGCCTGGCCGGCTATCGCTTGACCGAAAACACCCTGTATGGCCGCTTCATCTACGTAGATGACCTGGTGATAGACGCCACGCAACAACGACGCCGCCTGGGCGAACAACTGCTGGACCGCGTACGCGAAGAAACCCGCGCCCGAGGCTACCGCTGGCTGGTACTGGACACCGGCATGCACATGGCCCTGGCCCAACGCTTCTATTTCCGCCAGGGCCTGTTGCCCCTGGGCATGCACTTTTCCCAGGACCTGAGCCAATGACCCGCGCCCTGCTCCTCAGTTTCAGCCCCCACGGCAAAGCCGCGCAGACCTTCAATCTGGCCCGCGCCTTGTTGCGCGACCTGGCCCCCGACGCCGAGGTGACCGAGCGTGACTACGGCGCCCAGGCACTGCCGCCCTTGACCCGTGAATATGCCAACGCGCTGACCACCCCCGGCGCAATCACCAGCAGCGCCACGGCACTCTCGGAACAGTTGATCGTCGAATTGGAAGCCTGTGACCTGCTGATCCTATGCACCCCCGTGCATAATTTCACCGTGCCGGCGGCACTCAAGGCCTGGATCGACCATGTGGTGCGCATCCAGCGCAGTTTTACGGTGAATGAACAGTTCGCCAAAGTCGGCTTGCTGCAGGACCGGCGCACCTTTGTCCTGGTCAGTTCAGGAAACGCCCGCAAGGGCCATGAGCCGGACTTCCTGACCCCGTACATGACCGCTATCCTGTCGACGGTGGGCATCCACTCGGTGGATTTCGTCTACCTCCCCGCCATGGTGCGCGGTGAAGAAGCGGTCAACCGCGCCCTGGAACAAGCGCACCGGCAACTCGCGGTCGCAATCAGCTCTGGCCTATAAAAATAATGGCGCTAGAATCAGCGCCATTCTTGCGCCTGACTTCCTGATACGAGCCCCCCATGAGCTTTGATTTCGACACGATCCACCCCCGCCTCGGCACCGGCAGCACCAAGTGGAACCGTTACCCGCAAGACGTGTTGCCGATGTGGATCGCCGACATGGACATCGCCGCCCCGCCCGCCGTCCTGCAAGCCCTGCACGCGCGCCTCGACCAGCAGGTGCTGGGCTACAGCGTCGCCGGGCCGGATGTGCGCGAGGCGATCATCGCCGACCTGTGGGCCAAGTACGCCTGGCGTGTGCAACCGGATGAGCTGCTGTTTCTGCCCGGCGTCGAGCCCGGCTTCAACATGGCGCTGCACGCGTTTGTCCAGCCGGGCCAGCCTGTGGTGCTGCAAACCCCCAACTACCGGCCGATCCGCCTGGCACCGGGCCACTGGAACCTGCCACGCATCGAAGTACCGTTCAAGCTGTTGAACGGCGAATACCTGACGCCAATGCCCGCGATGCGCCAGGCGCTCAACGGCGCTGGCGCGCTGTTGCTGAGCAACCCGCATAACCCCATCGGCAAAGTCTTCCCTCGCGAAGAACTGCTGGCCGTGGCCAACGCCTGCCTGGAACACGGCGCGCTGATCATCTCCGACGAGATCCATGCCGAACTGTGCTTCGACGGCCGCCGTCACATTCCCACCGCCAGCCTCAGCCCCGAGATCGCCCAGCGCACCATTACCCTGATGTCGGCGAGCAAGGCCTACAACGTCGCCGGCCTGAAGACCTGCTTCGCGGTGATCCAGAACGCCGAGATCCGCGAGCGCTTCAACAATGCCCGTTGCGGCATGGTCGACAGCGTCAGCCCCCTGGGCCTGGAAGCCACCCGCGCGGCCTACAGCCAGTGCAGTGACTGGCTCGACGCGCTGATGCAGTACCTGCAAAGCAACCGTGACTACCTGCTCGACGCCGTGCAAACCCGCCTGCCTGGTGTGGTGATGCACGCGCCACAAGGCACCTACCTGGCTTGGCTGGATTGCAGCGCCCTGGGTCTGGATGACCCGCAGCAGTTCTTCCTGGAGCAAGCCAAGGTCGGCTTGAGCGCCGGTATCGAGTTCGGTGACGACAGCCAGCAATTCGTGCGCCTGAACTTCGGCTGCCCACGGGCCATGCTGGAAGAAGGCCTGCACCGCATGGAGCGTGCCCTGCGTAACCGTCAGGCCTAATTCACAACTTTTCGCAACGAGTGCCGAACCCCTGCTGTTACTGTTTTTGCCGACCGCCACAATCGGCTACAGCAGGAGTTCCATGGCATGACGACCCAGCCCCTCGATCGCTCGTCCGACCCCAAAGCCCTTCCCCGCACGCCGCCCAAGTCCGGCGCGCAGTTCCATGTGCTGCTCAAGAACAGCGCCAATAACAAGAAGGTAGAGGCCCACGACAAGACGCCGTCCGGGTTGGATGCCAGTAAGAAGGACGGCTACGAACTGGCCGCCAAGGATGCAACACCACCTCCTGCCCTCGCCGACTACAAGGCCATCGGCCCACCCGATGAAGTCGGCCCGGGGCTGATTCGTTATGAGACCCAGGACGGCAAGAAAGTCATCGTCAGCGAGCAAGACAGCCCCGAGTTGTTCAAGCAGGTCAGTACCGACTTCAAATCCCTCTCCGGCGTGGTCGCCAGCCAGAATGCCGGCTACCAGAGCCTCGGCGCCGACGGCAGCGCCCCGGCGAAGCTCGCGGACTACAAATCCCTCGGCCCACCCGATGAAACCGGCCCGGGGGTGATCCGCTACGAGACCCAGGACGGTACCAAGGTCGTCATCAGCCAGCGCGACAACCCCGAGGCGTTCCAGAAAGCCAAGGACGCCTATGCCAGCTTCACCGGCCTGTCCAGCAGCGAAGACGCCGGGTACAAGCGCGCCAGCGACAATGAAGTGTGGCCACCCTACGGCGGCACGGCGGTTGGCCCGGTCGATGAAGTCGGTCCGGGGCTGATCCGCTTCGAAAGCAATGGCCAAAAAATGGTGGTAGCCCGCGACGACAACCCCAAACTGTTCGACTACCTGGCCGGCCTGCACGAGGTCTACACCGACCCTGGCAAGAAAGCCGTGGTGGAAGGCGAGCTGAACAACGGTGCAGTGCTGGCCGACGCCAATACGCCGGTGCCGGGCCTCAACGATTACAAGAATTTCAACTGGAACAACGACCAGAAAGACAACATCCTCACCTACGAACTGCATGACGGCACCAAGGTTGTGGTATCGGCCGACGTCAGCCCCGAGCTGTTCAAAAGCGTCGCCACCGCCAATGACACCTGGGCCAAGATCCACACCAGCGAAGGCGAAGGCTACAAGCTGGCCGGGCCGAATGACTTCCTGAAGAACACCGACATCACCTTCGGCTCCCCGGATGAACTGGGCGACGGCCTGATCCGCTATGAAACCAGCGAAGGCAAGGTCATCGTTTCCAAGGAACTCAGCCCGCAGCTCTACGACGACGTGGCGGCCAAGTGGGAAGCCTGGAGCGCCAGCTCGGTGGACGACACCCGCGCCAAGCACAACCTGCCCAAGGCCGATGAGCTGGATGTGCTGAACCTCGACACAGGCGTGCATGCCGATGAGAAGGACGACAAGTCGCCCACCCTCAGCGTCAGCGAGTTGGCCACCACCCAACTGATCGACACCTACCGTGAAGGCGTGAAAAACGGCTCGATCCCCAAAGACGACCCGCGTGCCAAGCTGGTCCGGGCCCTCGAAGCCCAGGCGGCCTATCAGAACGGCCACGGCATCACCGGCTACGAAGAGGCCAAGCGCCCGTTCAACACCACCTGGCGCGAGTTTGATGACAAGCAGACCGAGCTGACCTCGGCCGACATGCACGACATCATCGACGGCAAGGCCGTGCAAAAGCAGATCGGCGAGCTGTTCAACGACCCGACCGTGCAGTCTGACTACAAGTCGAAAATGGACGAGGCGATCAACAAGCTGCCGAACAAGGACGAGATCAAGCAGAAGCTGCTGGACCTCACTTCCAACCCGGATTACGTGCTGTACCTCAAGGACCTGCAGAGCCAGGGCAAGACCTACGAGGCGCAGAAAGACCTCAGCGATACCCTGACGTCGTTGTCGCTGTTCGACCCGGAAGCCGCGAGCAAAGCTGCGCAGAACATCCAGGCCGATGGTTTGACCACCGACCTCAATGCGATCCTGTCGGACCCGAGCAAGATCTCCGACGAGAACAAGGAACTGGCGACCAAGGACCTGTTCGGCCTGCTCAAAGGCGTGCTCAAGGGCAACGTGCTGGACTTGCCGCGCCGCACCCAGGAAACCCTGGAAAAATTCCTCAACGAGGGCCTGCAAGGCAAGGAAAAATCCGCCGCCGTCACCAAGGCCCTGGAAGAGCTGGGTGCCGTGTACCAGAAAAACGGTGCGATCAGCGAAGCCGACCTGAAAACCGCCTTGAGCAAACCCTACATTCCGGTGGCCGATCGCGGCATGCTCGGCGAGGTGTTCAACACCCTCAACAGCAAGGGCATCCTCGGTTCCCTGGGTGCCGGTGTGAGCCTGTTCTCCGGGATTTACCAACTGGTGGGCAAAGGTGGCAAGCTCGGTGAAACCCCGGCGCAACGCATGACCATCGCCAAGGACTTCCTGAGCTTTGCCGGCGGCTCCAGCCACTTCGTGCGCCTGGGCGACAAGATCGGCGAAGCCCTGGGCAAAGGTGGGCTGGTGGACTTTCTGGGGCTGGACAAGACGCTGCCTGAGATCTGGGGCAAGACCGGCATGCAGGAGCCGAACTTCGAGTTTCGCGTCAGTGAATTGCCCTCCGACGTCAAATCCAAGATCGCCACTGCCCTCGATGCTGTGCCGGACAGCCAATACGACGGCATCGCCAAGATGTTCGGCGACGGCGACAAGGCCGTCACCGAGGCCACCGAAGGCCTGGCCACGCACTTGGATGACGGCCTCGCGGCTGCGGGCGCGGCCAAGCTGGGCGCGTCCAAATCGGCGAAGATCGCCGGGTCCGTGATCAAGGTACTCGGCCCCGCCACGGACATTGCCGGTGGCTTTGCCGACATCGTGTTGGGCGCGTTGGCGATCAAGAGCGGCGTGAAGGATAAGGATCCCCTGGCCCAGGCGGCCGGTGGCCTGCAAGTGGCCGGCGGTGCATTCGGTGCCTCGGCGGGCGTGCTGGGGGCTGCGGCGCTGTTTGGCGCGGGCACGGCGGCGGCGTTGACCGGGCCGTTGTTCCTGGTGGGTGTGGTGTTGGCGGTGGTCGGCGGGATCATTGGCTACTTCGTCGACCACAACAAAAAGCAGAAGGCTACCGAGAAGGAAAACGACTGGTACCGCGACCTGGCCGGCGACGGTCTATTGCAGGACAACTGGGCTGACAAGGTCGAATACGCCCACTACGAGATCCACCATTACGGTGGCCGTGACGCGCCGACCGACGACAGTATCTTCCGTTTCCAGCAGTCGGAATGGGAACACTTCGACGAGACCCCGCAAAAAGGCGGCTCGTCGAGCAATCGGCTGGATGGGGGCTTGCACAAGGATTACAAAGACCCGAACGAGAAACCGAAGAATCTGCCCAGCGATGCCCCGCCGGAAAGACCGCAGCCTCATCCACCCGGCGGTTCAGGCCCGAAAATAGCCTGAGTGTACGCAAAGCAAAATGTGGGAGCGGGCTTGCTCGCGAATGCGGAGTGTCAGTCGGTACATTCATCACTGATATAGCGCTTTCGCGAGCAAGCCCGCTCCCACATTGGGATTGGGTTCACAGTTTGGCGATGGACACTTCGGTGGACTTCACAAAGGCAATCACTTCACTGCCCACTTTCAATTCCAAGTCACGCACCGAGCGGGTGGTGATCACCGAAGTGACAATGCCTGACGCGGTCTGCACGTCGATTTCCGACACCACTTCCCCCAGCAGGATTTCCTTGATCACGCCCTTGAACTGGTTGCGCACGTTGATCGCTTTAATGGTCATGTCGGCTTTCCTTTTGGCTGTTGGGTCAATCCGCACGAATGCGCAGGCCCTCAAAATGCGCCATCGACGCGAATATTAAAAGGAATATATAACTCTTTATTTATTCGATACAGATATATAAGAACTGTTGCCCAGCCAACAGTGCTTCAACAATCTGCTCTCTGCCACCACAGCATTCAGCCCCTACACCCCCGCAAATACGCCTTCCAGGCACATGGCACAGAGACTGCATATTCCTATAAAGCATGATGGAACATGCAAACCAAATTTTCTGAATATAAGAAAAGCCTTCTCTCAACGCCTTGCCGGAGCTGTTCCATGAAAGCCTTCACCCAACGCTTATTCGGCGCCTGCGCCCTCGCACTGTGCCTGCCAACCCTGGTCCACGCCGCCGACACCGATCCCGCCGAAGTCAACCTCGACTACGCCTATTACTCGCCCGTGAGCCTGGTGCTCAAGCACTTCGGCTGGCTGGAACAAGCCTTGCCGCAATCCAAGGTGGGCTGGGTGTTGAGCCAGGGCAGCAACCGTTCGCTGGAGTACCTCAACAGTGGCGGTGTGGACTTTGCCTCGTCGGCCAGCCTGTCGGCAGTACTGAGTCGCGCCAACGGCAGCCCGATCAAATCGGTGTACGTGTACAGCCGCGCCGAATGGACCGCGTTGGTGGTGCGCAAAGACTCGCCGCTCAACAGCGTCACCGACCTCAAGGGCAAGAAAATCGCCGCCACCAAAGGCACCGACCCGTACCTCTTCACCCTGCGCAGCCTGCAACAGGCCGGGCTGAAAAAGGACGACGTAGAACTGGTGCACCTGCAACATCCGGACGGCCGCACTGCGCTGGAAAAAGGTGACGTGGACGCCTGGGCCGGTCTGGACCCGCACATGGCCGCCAGTGAAATCCAGGCCGGTTCGCGCCTGCTGTACCGCAATAAAGACTTCAACAGCTACGGCGTGGTCAGCGTCACCGAGAAGTTCGCCAAAACGCATCCGCAGACCATCACCAAGGTGCTCGGCGCCTATGAAAAGGCTCGGGATTGGGCGGTGAAGCACCCGGATGAATTCGCCAAACTGCTGGCCGACGAGTCCGGCCTGCCGCTGGAAGTGGCCAAGCTGCAACTCTCGCGCACCGACCTGAGCACGCCGTTCCTGAGCAGCAAGGATGTAGTGGCGTCGAAGGCGGCCGCGCCGATCCTGGTGTCCGAAGAACTGATGCGCAAAGGCGTGAATGTGGACCAGGTGATCGACCAGTTGATCGACACCTCGTTCGGCCATTAAGGAGCCCGTGATGACCAGCAAAACCCAAGCATTGCCCCTTGCCGCACCGGTGGTGATCAACCGCAGCGCTTGGCCGCGGCGGCTCAAGGGCCTGGTGTTGCCGGTGCTGATCCTGCTGGTGCTGGAGGTGGTGGTGCGCGTGGGTTGGCTGCCGTCGTACCAGATGCCGGCACCCAGCGAGATCGCGGTGACCCTCACCGACCTGGCCGAAGGCGCATTGTGGAAACACATCAGCGCCAGCCTCGGCCGGGTGCTGCTGGGCTTCGCCATTGGCGCCAGCCTGGCCTTGGTGTTTGCCGCCTGGGTCGGCTTGAGTCGTGAGGCGGAGGCCTACCTCGAACCGACCTTTGCAGGGCTACGTTCGATCCCGAGCCTGGCTTGGGTACCGCTGTTGCTGCTGTGGCTGGGCATCGACGAAACGTCGAAGATTGTGCTGATCGCGATTGGCGCATTTTTTCCGGTGTACCTCAACGGCGTCGCGGCCATTCGTGATATCGACCGCAAGCTGGTGGAAGTCGGGCAAATGTACGGTTTCAGCCGGCGGCGGCTGGTGCGTCGAATCCTGCTGCCCGCCGCGCTGCCGGGCCTGTTCACCGGGTTGCGCAGTGGCTTGAGCCTGGCCTGGATGTTCCTGGTGGCGGCTGAGTTGATTGCGGCCACTAAGGGGCTGGGTTACCTGCTCAGTGATGGGCGGGAAACCTCGCGGCCGGATATCGTGCTGGCGGCGATTATCGTGTTGGCACTGTTGGGCAAGGTCAGCGATGGCCTGCTTGCGACGTTGGAGAGGCGTTGCCTGGCCTGGCGCGACACGTTCCAGGGAGCAGGACAATGAGCGTAAAACCGCTGTTGGATATTCACGTCGCGCGTAAAAGTTTCACCAGCACCACCGTGTTGAAAGACGTGCGCCTGGTGCTGCAACCACGCGAAGCCGTGAGCCTGCTCGGGCCAAGCGGCTGCGGCAAAAGCACCTTGCTGCGCATCGTCGCCGGCCTGGAACAGGACTTCCAGGGCGAACTGCGCAGCCCCGATGGCGAAGTAGCCTTTGTGTTCCAGGAACCCCGGCTGATGCCCTGGCTCACGGTGGAACAGAACATCGGCTTCAGCGATGACAGCCACTACGACAAGGCCTGGGTCGCGCAGTTGATCGAGGAAGTCGGCCTGAAGGGTTTTGCCCAGGCGCTGCCCAAGGCGTTGTCCGGCGGCATGGCGCAACGGGTAGCGATTGCGCGGGGCCTGTATTCACGGCCGCAGGTGTTACTGCTGGATGAGCCGTTCAGCGCAGTCGATGCGTTTACCCGTATGAAGCTGCAGGATTTGCTGCTGCAACTGGCCGAACATCATGCCATCGCCTTGTTGCTGGTGACCCATGATGTGGATGAGGCACTGTACCTGAGTGACCGGGTGCTGGTGATGGACAACCGACCGAGCAGCATTCGCCAGGAATTGGCGGTGAACCTGCCGCACCCGCGTGACCGGCGTGATCCGTTGCTGGCGCAGCTCAAGGCGCAATCCCTGACTGAGCTGCAACGTGCCCACGTGATCTAGACGACCTTGCGCAAGGTCACCCAATACCGCGTCCGCGCCTGCACCTCCAGCCCCAGGGTCGAGGCCAGCAGGTTGAGGATGCGGTCGGTGTCGTCCAGGCGGAAACTGCCGGTGACCCGCAACGACTCCAGACTCGGCTCCCAGCGCAACACACCCGACCGATAACGCTCCAGCTCCCGCAGGAAGTCACCCAGCGCCTGGTTCTGCGCGGTCAGCACGCCATCGCGCCAGCCTAGTTGCAACACATCGAAAGGCACCCAGGCCCCTAGTCCGCTGGCTTTGAGCGGCGCTTGCTGCCCACCTTGCAAAGTCGCCATCTGCCCGTTCAAGTCGCGCACCTGGACGGAGCCTTCAAGCACCGACACCAGACAACCGGCGGCCAGCTGCCGTACACACACTTCAGCCTGACTGACGCGCAGCTCGCCGTAGCGCGTCTGCACGGTCATCGCCGCCGTGCCTGGCACATCCAGCGCCAGCTCGCCCTCCACCAGACTGATGCGGCGCTGCGCCAGGTCCACGTCTACCGCCGTCGCCGTATTGAGCTGCAAGCTGGCGCCATCGGCCAGCCCCATTCGCTTACGCTCGCCGGTGGCGGTGTGCACGTCGGCACGCCAGGCCTCGATGGGCAATTGGCGGCTGACCAACCAAGCGGTCGGCACCAGCGCAGCGATACCCAGCGCACGCTTGAGCACGGCACGGCGTCCCGGTTGCGGACGGTCGAGGCTGGCCATCGCCAAGGCCTGGGGCAAGTCGCTGAAACGCTGGCGCAGGGTCTGGGCTTTTTGCCAGGTCTGTTCGTGCTGGGGGTGGCTGTCACGCCAATGCTGCAATGCGGCGTAATCACGCTCAGTGGCCGCGCCGGACTCCAGCAGCGCCAACCATTGCGCGGCGGCGCGGGCAACGTCGCGGCTCACAGGTCCACCAGCAGGCAATGTTCGTAGGCCTGGGCCATGTAGCGTTTGACCGTGCGCTCTGACACGTCGAGGCGCTCGGCAATCTCCCGGTAACCCAGCCCTTCCAGTTGGCTCCACAGGAAGGCGCGGCGGACCAGCACCGGCAAGCCATCCAGCAATTCATCCAGGGCCTGCAAGGTTTCCAGCACCAGCCAGCGCTGTTCAGGCGACGGCACGCAGGTTTCCGGGAGGCTCGCCAAGGCATTCAGATAGGCCTGTTCAAGGCTGCGCCGCTGATGAAAATTCACTAATAGACGCTTGCCGACGGTCACCAGGTAGGCGCGCGGCTCCTGCATCTGTGCAATCGGCTGGGCGCTGGCCAGCACGCGCAAGAAGGTATCCTGGCTCAGGTCGGCCGCATCCCAGGCATTGCCCAGACGCCGGCGCAGCCAGCTTTCCAGCCAGCTACGGTGGTCACGGTACAGGCTCGACAGCGTCAGTTCGGGGGCGTGGGTCGGAACAACAGCATCATTCATGGCAAGCGACCTGCGCGGCGCGAGTGAGTCTCAAATGAGATTCATTCTATTTAATATCGTGCCGACACACCATGCCCTTTACACATCACGTTCAGAGCATCGCAGCCTTCTTTCGCAACAAGTCGATAAACAACCCCAGTTCACGGCTCACCACCTCGCCTTTGCGCAGCAACATGCCAAATGGCGCCAGTCGTACTTCCAAGGCCACCGGCAGTGCGACGACCAGGCCCATTTTCAGGTAATCACGCAGCGCACTTTCGGACAGCACCATCACTGCGTCAGTGAGCTGGATCAACTGCTGCATGGAGTACACCGAGCTGCATTCGATGATGTCCGCCGGGCTGGGCAGCGCCAGATCCTGCAGCGCCTGGTCGAAGCCGATGCGCGCCGGGCTGGTTTGCGGTTGCAGGATCCATGGCCAGTCGCGCACCAATTCATCCAGCATCAACTGCTCACGCTGGGCCAGGGGGTGGCCCGCGTGCACCACCACCAGCAAGCGTTCGTTGCCCAGGGGTTCGAAGCTGTAGTGCTCGTTGTCGGTGGCAGCATTACGGCGCGAGATGGCCAGGTCGATGCGTCCCTGTTCAAGCAACTGGATCACCTGATCACTGGTGTCACCCATGATGCGGATACGCAGTTGCGGGTTCAGCGATTTAATCTGCGCGATGGAATCCATCACCAGGTCCGGTGCGGCGCCCATGATGGTGCCGATCGACAGGTAGCCGTAACCGCCCTGCTGCCGCGCCATTAAGTCTTCGGCACACCGGTCCAATCCGCTCAGGGCGGATTCGGCAAAGCGAATCAACTCCTGGCCAAGTGCCGTAGGACGCATCCCCCTCGGCAACCGCTCAAACAGATCACAGGCGAACATGTCCTCGATCTCACGCAGCATGCGCGTGGCAGCAGGCTGCGACATGTTCAGCGCCTGTGACGCACGGTGCAGGTTTTGGCTGGAGCTCAGCGCGACGAGCATATGCAGATGCTTGTAGCGCAGGCGGTTGAACAGGCTGGGAGAGATCGCGGGACTGCGCATTTTTATCCTTGTTATCGATACCCTGAGGTTATCACTTGTAAGCGAGATTCGATTTGTAGCGCATTGCTCGGCCGCCGTACAGTCCGTCCCATAAGAACAAAACATCGGACGCCACTATGAAAACCCTCCCCGCGCCCCTGCTCGCCAAGATTTCCTGGCGACTGCTGCCCTTCCTGCTGTTGATGTACATCATGGCCTTTCTCGACCGCGCCAATGTCGGGTTCGCCAAACAAGCTTTCCAAGCCGACACTGGCTTAAGCGACGCCGCCTTTGCGTTTGGCGCTGGCGTGTTTTTTGTCGGCTACGCGCTGCTGGAAGTGCCGAGCAACCTGATCCTGCACCGTGTCGGCGCCCGTCTGTGGATGTGCCGCATCATGGTCAGTTGGGGCCTGATCTCGGCCGCCATGGTGTTTGCCCACAGCGAAACCAGCTTCTATGTGCTGCGTTTTTTACTCGGCGTGGCCGAAGCCGGATTTTTCCCCGGCGTCATTCTTTACCTCACCTACTGGTTCCCCCAGGCCGTGCGCGGCAAAGCCATGGGCTTCTTCTATTTCGGCGCGCCACTGGCCTTCATCTTCGGCAGCCCGTTGTCCGGTTTGCTGCTGGAAATGGACGGTTTTGGCGGCATCCACGGCTGGCAGTGGCTGTTTGCAGTGGAAGGCCTGATGGCAACCGCGGTGGGCATCTGGGCCTACTGGTATCTGGACAATCGCCCCGCCGACGCCAAGTGGCTGACCCCGGCTGAGCGTGAGCAAGTGCAGAGCCTGCTGGATCAGGAAGACCAGCACAAAACCTCCCACGGTCGCAGCCTGCTCACCGTGCTGTGCCAACCGCCGGTGTTGTACCTGTGCCTGGTGTACCTGCTGATCCAGGCCAGCGTCTACGGCGTGGTGTTTTACCTGCCGACCCAAGTGGGCGATCTGCTCGGCACCAAGGTCGGCTTGATGGTCGGGCTGGTCTCGGCCATTCCCTGGCTCTGCGCACTGTTTGCAGCTTGGTGGATTCCCAGCTACAGCGACCGTACCGGCCTGCGTCGCCAGACCGCCTGCCTGACCCTGCTGATGGCTGCCGCCGGCATTGCCTGCTCAGTGACCTTCGCCAACCCGCTGCTGGGCATGCTCGCGCTGTGTTTTGCCGCCTCGGGTTTCATCGCCGTGCAGCCGGTGTTCTGGACCTTTCCCTCCAGCTACCTGGCCGGCAGCGCTGCCGCAGCCGGCATTGCACTGATCAATTCCTTCGGCGCCCTCGGTGGCTTCATCGCCCCGGTCATCAAGCACTGGGCCGAAGGTGCCTTCGCGTCCCCGGCAGCCGGCCTGTACCTGCTGTCCGCCACCACGGTACTGGCTGCATTGCTGGTGCTGGGCATCCATTCACCCGGCCGCACCGCGTCGAAAACGCCGGCCACTGTTTAACGCCAGGAGTCACACCATGGGTCATCTCACCATCAAACACGTCCGCGCCTTTGTACTGCGAGGCGGCGGCGCCGATTACCACGACCAGGCCGATGGGCATTGGATCGACGACCATATTTCCACGCCGATGAGCAAATACCCCGAGTACCGCCAGAGCCGCCGCAGTTTTGGCATCAACGTGCTCGGCACCCTGGTGGTGGAGATCGAAGCCAGCGACGGCACCGTCGGTTTCGCTGTGACCACTGGCGGTGAACCGGCGGCTTACATCGTCGAGAAACACCTGGCGCGCTTTCTCGAAGGCGCCCGCGTCACCGACATCGAAAAAATCTGGGACCAGATGTACCAGTCCACCCTCTACTACGGGCGTAAGGGTCTGGTGATCAACACGATTTCCGGCGTCGACCTGGCGTTGTGGGACCTGCTCGGCAAAATCCGCCAGGAACCCGTGCACCAACTGCTCGGCGGCGCGGTGCGTGATGAGCTGCAGTTCTACGCCACCGGCGCGCGCCCGGACCTCGCGCAGAAAATGGGTTTTATCGGCGGCAAAATGCCCCTGCATCACGGCCCCAGCGAAGGCGAAGAAGGCCTGCGCAAGAACCTCGAAGCACTGGCGACCATGCGTGAACGGGTCGGCCCGGACTTCTGGCTGATGCTCGACTGCTGGATGAGCCTGGATTTGAACTACGCCACCAAGCTGGCGATCGGCGCCCATGAGCATGGCCTGAAGTGGATCGAAGAAGCGTTGTCCCCAGACGATTATTGGGGCTATGCCGCCCTGCGCAAGAACGTGCCCAAAGGCATGCTGGTGACGACGGGCGAACACGAAGCCACCCGCTGGGGGTTCCGTATGCTGTTGGAAATGGGCTGCTGCGACATCATCCAGCCCGACGTCGGCTGGTGCGGCGGCCTCACCGAACTGGTGAAAATCTCGGCGTTGGCCGATGCGCATAACGCAATGGTCGTGCCCCACGGTTCGTCGGTGTACAGCTACCACTTTGTCGCCACCCGCCATAACAGCCCATTCGCCGAGTTCCTGATGATGGCGCCCAAAGCGGATGAAGTCGTGCCGATGTTCCACCCGCAATTGTTGGGCGAACCGGTGCCGGTGAATGGCCGCATGCGTTTGTCGGCGCTGGACAAGCCGGGCTTCGGCGTTGACCTGAACCCCGACTGCCAACTGCACCGTCCCTACAACCGCTGAGGAACCCGCCATGAATATGCCCCGCAATGGCTTCAAGGCCGCCCTCGCCAAGGACGCCACCCAATACGGCATCTGGGTCGGTTTCGCCACCGGCTACGCTGCCGAGATCGTCGCCAGCCTGGGATACGACTGGATGCTGATCGACGGCGAACATGCACCCAACACGGTTCCGAGCATCCTCAACCAGTTGCAGACGGTCGCGCCGTACAGCACCGCGCCAGTGGTGCGCGCCGTCAACAGTGACGCCAGCCTGATCAAGCAACTGCTCGATATCGGCGCCCAGACCTTGATGATCCCCATGGTCGAAACCGCCGAACAGGCCCAGGCCCTGGTGCGTGCCATGCGTTACCCGCCCCACGGCATCCGTGGCGTCGGCGGCGGTCTGACCCGTGCCACGCGCTGGGACGGCGTGGACAACTACCTGAACACCGCCCATGAAGAGCTGTGCCTGATCGTGCAGGTGGAATCGCGCCTTGGCGTGGAAAACGTCGCCGCGATTGCCGCCGTAGAAGGCGTTGACGCTGTGTTCATCGGCCCCGCCGACCTGTCCATCGGCCTTGGTCACGCCGGCAACCCCGGCCATCCTGAGGTCCAGGAGCGCATCAAGCACGCCATCGACGCCACCCTCGCCGCCGGCAAGGTCAGCGGCATCCTGGCGCCCAACGAAGACGATGCACGCCGCTATCAGGCCTGGGGTTGCCGCTTTATCGCGGTGGCCATCGACATCAGCCTGCTGCGCCAGAGTGCCCTGACCACCCTTGCCCGCTATCGCCCTGCCGCCGAAACGAAAGCGCCTGCGCGTACTTATTGAGGAACCTGCCCATGTCATCCGTTCCCGTTTACCAGAACTTCATCAATGGCCGCTTCAGCTCCAGCGAAGCGCACATTGACGTGCTCAACCCGGCCACCGGTGCGCTGCTGTCGAAGGTGCCGGCGTCCACCACCGCCGAGGTCGACCAGGCCCTGGCCGCCGCACGCCAGGCGCAAAAGACGTGGGCGCGCAAACCCGCCATCGAACGTGCCGGGCACCTGCGCCGCATCGCCGCCAAGCTGCGCGAGAACGTTGCGCACCTGGCGCGCACCATCACCCTGGAACAAGGCAAAGTCAGCGGTTTGGCGGAGGTGGAAGTGAATTTCACCGCCGACTATCTCGACTACATGGCCGAGTGGGCACGACGCATCGAAGGCGAGATCATCACCAGCGACCGTCCCAATGAAAATATCTTCCTGTTCCGCAAGCCGTTGGGCGTGGTGGCCGGCATCCTGCCGTGGAATTTTCCGTTCTTCCTGATCGCGCGCAAAATGGCGCCGGCGCTGCTCACCGGCAACACCATCGTGATCAAGCCCAGCGAAGAAACCCCGAACAACTGTTTCGAGTTCGCCAAGCTCGTCGCCGAAACCGACCTACCCGCCGGGGTGTTCAACGTGGTCTGCGGCGACGGCCGGGTCGGCGGCGCGCTCACAGCGCACACCGGCGTCGACATGATCAGCTTCACCGGCAGCGTGGCGACCGGCTCGCGGATCATGACGGCCGCCGCACCGAACATCACCAAGCTCAACCTGGAACTGGGCGGCAAGGCACCGGCCATCGTACTGGCGGATGCCGACCTGGAGCTGGCCGTCAAAGCCATCCGCGATTCGCGCATCATCAATACCGGCCAGGTGTGCAACTGCGCCGAGCGGGTGTACGTGGAGCGCAAGGTTGCCGACCCGTTTATCGAACGCATCAGCGCAGCCATGTCCGCCACCCGCTATGGCGACCCTATCGCCCAGGCCGACGTGGAAATGGGCCCGCTGATCAACCGCCAGGGCCTGGACAGCGTCAACCGCAAAGTACGCACCGCCCTGAGCCAGGGCGCAACGTTGGTCAGCGGCGGGCAGATTGCCGACCTGGGTGCGGGTTTTCACTTCCAGCCGACGGTATTGGCTGGATGCCGCGCCGACATGGAGATCATGCGCGAAGAGATCTTCGGTCCGGTGCTGCCGATCCAGATCGTCGACGACCTCGACGAAGCCATCGCCCTGGCCAACGATTGCGACTACGGCCTGACTTCGTCGATCTACACCCGCGACCTGGGCAAGGCCATGCACGCGGTGCGCGAAATCGACTTTGGTGAAACCTACGTCAACCGTGAAAACTTCGAGGCCATGCAGGGCTTCCATGCCGGCGTGCGCAAATCCGGCATTGGCGGCGCCGACGGCAAGCACGGCCTGTATGAGTACACCCATACCCATGTGGTGTACCTGCAAAGCTGAGCTGGTTAATCGGGGCCTGGCGCGCTAGCGTGCTGGCCCCTCCGAATTTGCTTTTGATAAGGACTGCGTCATGCCCCTGACTGCCTACAGCGGCCCGATCATCGACAGCCATTTGCACCTGTTCGACCCACGTCGCCCCGAGGGCATTCCATGGCCTGAACCCGGTAACCGGCTGTATGCCGCGCACCTGCCGGCGGATTACTGGACCCTGGCCGCGCCGCACAATGTGGTCGGCGCGATTGCCGTGGAAGCCAGCCCGTGGCGCGACGATAACCGCTGGCTGCTCGACATCCTGCGCAGCGAACCGCGCATGCTTGGCTTTGTCGGCAACCTGGATCCGCTGCACTCAAGCTTTGCCGTCGACCTCGACGCGTTGACCAATGAGCCGCTGTTTCTCGGCCTGCGCTACGGCAACCTGTGGGATCGCGACCTGCTGCAAGACCAGGCGCGCCCGGGCTTTATCGACGGCCTGCGCCAACTCGCCGCCAGCGGCCGTGGCCTGGACAGTGCCAACCCAAATCCGCGTCTTATCAAAGGCCTGTTGCAGTTGAGCGATAGGCTGCCCGAGCTGCGCATCATCATCGACCACCTGCCCAACGCCCAGGTGCCATCAGGCGAAGAAGCGGCCTATCACGCCGACCTGCTGCGCCTGGCCGAACGCCCGAATCTGTTCGCCAAACTGGCGGAGATTCCCCAGCTCGGCCCTCAAGGCTTGATCACCGACACGGCGTTCTATAACGATCGCTTGGCGGTGTTGTGGGAAGCCTTTGGCGAAGACCGCTGCTTTTTCGGCAGCGACTGGCCCAACAGCGATCACCTGGCGGATTTCGCCACCACCCTGGGCCTGGTCAAGCGCTGCGTGGCCGGTAAACCCGAGGCTGTACAAGCCAAATTCTTCCTGCACAACGCGGTGCGGATCTACACGCCCAACCATGGAGCGCCGTAATGCAGACCCGTGCCTTTCGCATGAACCTCAACCCCGGCCAGGCCGATGAATACCGCAAGCGCCACGACGACATCTGGCCCGAACTGGCCCAGGCCTTGCTCAATGCGGGTGTGGTGGACTACCGGATTTTCTTCGATAAACCGGGCAATGCGCTGTTCGCCGTGCTGACCCACGAAGACGTCCACGGCCTGGACGAACTGCCCGGTACAGCACTGATGCAGCGCTGGTGGGCCTACATGCAGGACATCATGCCCAGCCACGCAGACGCCTCGCCGATCAGTGTTGACCTGCTGCCCATGTTCCAACTGACGCGCCCCTGATCCAACCGACGCACAACAACAATAAAAAAAGGATTCGACTACGTGGAAATCATTCTCCTTGGTGTGATTCTGCACTTTATCGGCGGCTTCGCTTCCGGCAGTTTCTACATCCCTTACAAGAAGGTCCGCGGCTGGGCCTGGGAAAGTTATTGGATCACCGGCGGCCTGGTGTCCTGGCTGATCGTGCCGCTGATCGCGGCGCAACTGACGGTGCCCGGCTGGGTGGACATCCTGCGCAACGCCGACACCAGCACCCTGCTCTGGACCTACCTGTTCGGCGTGTTGTGGGGCATCGGCGGGCTGACATTTGGCCTGACCATGCGCTACCTCGGCTTGTCCCTGGGCATGTCGCTGATCATGGGCCTCACCTCGGCCCTCGGCGCATTGATGCCGGCGCTGTACCGCGACCTCTTCACCACGGAGACCGAAGGTACGCTGACCTCGATGCTGGCCTCGCAAGGCGGGCATTGGGTGTTGTGGGGCGTGGCCGTATCGCTGGTCGGCATTGCAGTGTGCGGCAAGGCCGGGCTGATCAAGGAACGAGAAGTGCCCCAGGCGGTGAAGTTCGCCAGTGTCAGCGAATTCTCCCTGGGCAAGGGCATGCTGGTGGCGGTGATCTCCGGAGTACTGAGTGCGTGTTTCAGCTACGGCATTTCCGCCGGACGACCGCTGGCCGCCGCTGCTGTAGAGCACGGCGCCAACAGTCTGTTCCAGAACAACGTGACCTTCATGGTGATCATGTGGGGCGGCCTCACCACCAACGGTATCTGGTGCTTGTGGCTGAATTGGCGCAACCGCACCTTCCATAACTACACCGACCGCAGCACCCCACTGTTGGGCAACTACCTGTTGGTGGCGATTGCCGGCACCCTGTGGTTTCTGCAGTTTTTCTTCTACGGCATGGGCGAAAGCCGCCTGCAGAACGACGCCAGCTCTTGGGTACTGCACATGTCATTCATCATCATCGTGTCCAACTGCTGGGGCCTGTATTTCCGCGAATGGCACGGCACCAGTGCCGCCAACAAAGGCGTGCTGGTGGCGGGTATCGCAGTGATCCTCGGCGCAATCGCCATGGTCGGCTACGGCAATTACCTGGGCTGATGTCGCTTATTTCTTGAAGGAGAGTTTTTATGTTGCTTGCAGACAAAACCGTGATCATCACCGGCGCCTCCCGTGGCATCGGCCGCGCCGCCGCCCGTGAATGTGCGCGCCAGGGGGCCCGCGTGGTCATCGGCCACAGCGGCAGCGGCCAAGGTACGGAGGCTGCGTATTCGTTGATCGAGGAGATCAAGTCCTTCGGCGGCCAGGCCATCGAAGTGGGCGGCGACGCCGCCGACCCGGACACCGGCGACAAGCTGGTGGCCGGCGCAGTAAAAGCCTTCGGCAGCGTCGACGTGTTCGTCAACAATGCCGGTATCTGCCCGTTCCACTCGTTCCTCGACATGCCCCGCGAGGTCTACCTGAAAACCGTCAACACCAACCTCAACGGTGCCTATTTCGCCGTACAGGCGGCGGCCAACCAGATGAAAAACCAGGGTCGCGGCGGCGCGATCATCGCCGTCAGCTCCATCAGCGCCCTGGTCGGCGGCGGCATGCAGACCCACTACACACCCACCAAGGCCGGCCTGCATTCGTTGATGCAATCCTGCGCAATTGCCCTGGGACCGTACGGCATTCGCTGCAACTCGGTACTGCCGGGCACCATCGCCACAGACATCAACAAGGACGACCTGGCCGATGAGGAAAAACTCGCCTACATGACCGCGCGCACGCCGCTGGGTCGCCTAGGTGAGCCGGATGATGTGGCCGGGCCCATCGTATTCCTGGCCTCGGACATGGCGCGCTACGTAACCGGCGCCTCGTTGCTGGTGGATGGCGGGTTGTACGTAAACCTGCAGTAACACCCCGCTCCTCCAACCACCACAGTTCCAATGTGGGAACGGGCTTGCTCGCGAATGCAGTGTGTCAGACACAGGATTCATGCCTGAACCACTGCTTTCACGAGCAAGCCCGCTCCCACAGGGGCCTCTGTGTGCCTGAAGTTCGAGTTCCACCCCAATAAAAACAACAATCCCAGGAGCTTTTCCATGCGCACCACCCTCCCCCTGGCCCTGCTCTGCAGCGCCATGTCGACCTGCGCCCACAGCGCCGGTTTGCTGGACCCAAACTCACCCGCCATGCTCGGCGACTGGAACGGCCTGCGTCCACAACTGGCCGAGCAAGGCTATGACTTCACCCTCAAATATGTCGGCGAGGTCGGTTCCAACCTCGGCGGCGGCTACAACTCGCACACCACCGCACGCTGGAGCGACCAGTTGATTCTCGGTGTGAGCATGGACCTGCAAAAACTGCTCGGCTGGCAGGACGCGACCTTTCGCATCGGCATCGGCGAGCGTCACGGCAAAGACATCACCAACGACCGCGTGCATCAGCCGAACGCCACCGGACTGACCTCCACCATGGAAGTGTTTGGCGGCGGTAATGCCTGGCGGCTTTCGCAGTTCTGGTACGAGCAGAAATTCTTCGAGCGCAAATTCGCCTTGAAACTGGGGCGCTTCGGCCATGGCGAAGACTTCGATCAGTTCCCCTGTGAATTCCAGAACGTGACCCTATGCGGCTCCCAGGAAGGCAACTGGAACGGCGTATGGAATAGCTTCCCCATCAGCCAGTGGGCGGTGCGTGCCAAGTACCAGTTCACCGATGAGTTCGCGGTGCAAGTGGGTGCCTATGACAAAAACCCTGGCAATGCCGAAGCCAGCAATGGCTTCAAACCCTTCATCAGCGGCTCCCAAGGCACAAGTTTTCCCATCGAGGCCATCTGGAAAGGCCAGGTTGCCGGGCTGAGTTCCGAATACCACGTGGGTTACTACTATGCCAACGCCAATACCAAGGACATGCTCAAGGACGCCGACGGTAACTTTGCCGCCAGCTCGCAAAAGCCTTATCGGATGTATTCCAGCAATGACGGTTGGTGGCTGTCGGGCCAGCAGCAGTTGACCACGATCGACGGCAACAATAAGCGCGGGCTCAACCTGTTTGCCAACCTGACGATGAATGATCCGGACAAGAGCGTGATCAAAAACCTGATCCAGGTCGGCCTGATCTACCGCGGCCCGTTTGACTCACGTCCGCACGACACCGTTGGCATAGGCGCGTCTAAATTGCAGGTCAGTGACCGCTATACCCGTAACACGCAGATGCTCAACGCTGCCAATGGCGTGACCGCCCTCGACGACCCGCTGTATGTGCCCGAACAGCGTCGCGAATACAGCTACGAAATCAACTACGGCGTACAAGCGACAAAATGGCTGATGGTGCGGCCCAACCTGCAATACGTGAAGTACCCCGGCGGGCTGACGCAAACCACCGGCGCAGTCGTCGGCGGCGTGCAGTTTATCGCCGACTTCTAGTCTTTCTCTGCATCAAACACCTGCCCGCGCCCCACCACGCTGGCAGGCTTGAGCAGCGCACCGGGCGCCAATACCGCATTGGCGCCGATCCGGCACTGGTCACCGAGCAACGCGCCAAACTTATCGCAACCGGTGCGCTGCAATGCCCCGTCCACTCGTACCAACACTTCTTTGTCATCGCGCTCATTGCGGTAGTTGGCGACGATGCTCCCCGCTTCCAGATTGATCACCTGCCCCAACACCGAATCACCGACAAAGTTGAAATGCGCCAGCTTGCTGCCGCTGAACACGAAGGACGTCTTCAACTCAGCGCCGGGGCCGATGATGCAGTGTTCATCCAGCCAGCAACCGCCACGCAGCAGTGAACCGCTGGCAATGAAACAATGCGCACCGACAATCAATGGCGGCTTGAGCAAGGCACCGACCTCGACGGTGGCAGTCCGGTGGACCGCGATTTCATCCTGGATGACGTACTCGTCGGCCGGCAGTTCGGCTAGCAATTGGCGAACGATGGCGGGCGCCTGGGTGACCAGCGCCCAGGGCGTAAGGTCAGCCCAGGGCGCCAGGGCAGAATCGGAAAAAACGGCGATGTAGTCAGCAAGTCGAATCAACGTCGAACTCTCGAGCGGTCAGCGAAGTCCGAAAACCTAGCATTACTGGCCGTCGAGTAACACCGGTTTGCCCAGTTCACCGATCTTTTCCAGGCGGGCCCGCACGATATTGCGGCTGATATTCAGCAGGCGGCCGGTCTGCAATTGATTGCCGTGGCAGTAGCGATAAGCCGCGCGGAAAATCGTTTCTTCGATGTGTTCGTAGAGGTCTGGAATGTTCTGTTCGAACAATGCGTTCAGCGCACTTTCCAGGTCGACCGGACCGCTCAGGGCGGGCGGCGCGTGGCTGGCTTGGTCCTGGCGAATGCCCGAAGAGCGCATGTCCACCAAATGCAGATCCGCCGGTTGCACGCGCTGGTTGCGGCACACCAGCAAGGCGTGGTGAATGGCGTTTTCAAGCTCGCGAATATTGCCCGGCCAGCTGTGTTCGAGCATCTTGCGCTCGGCCTCGATGCTCAGGCTTGCGCGGTTGTATCCCAGGCGCTGACAGTGTTCTTCAAGGAAGAATTCGGCCAGCGGCAGGATATCGCCCGGCCGTTCGCGCAGCGGGGGCAGGCGGATGGTTGCGACGTGCAGACGGTAAAACAAGTCCTCGCGAAAATGCCCGGCCACTACCGCGTCAGCCAAGTTGACGTTGGTGGCCGCCACCAGCCGCACATTGATCGGGATCGGCGTGCGCGAACCCAGGCGCACCACTTCACGCTCCTGCAAAACCCGCAGCAATTTCACCTGCATGTTCAGCGGCAAATCGCCGATCTCATCGAGGAACAGCGTGCCGCCATTGGCCGCTTCAAACCAGCCGGCCTTGTGGGTGGTAGCACCGGTGAACGCGCCTTTTTCATGGCCGAACAGTTCGCTTTCCACCAGGGTTTCGGCAAACGCACCGCAATTCACCGCCACAAAGGGCTCACGCCCGCGACGGCTCAGATTGTGGATATGCCGTGCGACCAATTCCTTGCCGGTGCCGGTCTCGCCAATGATCAAGGTGTTGGCTTCACTGGGGGCCAGGCGCTCGATACGCGCCAGCAATTCCTGGGAGCGCGGGTCCTTGAAGACCAGCACGGTGGCACGCACCGACTTGGTCAATTCGCGGGCATTGGGATGGGTGATCAGCGACATGGTGCATTCCTGGCAGTAAAAGCGCGTGCTCAATAGTGCATGAAGTTTTCTATACCATTTAATTATTAATTAATATTTATATATACCAATTTAGAATATACCAACACCCCTGCCCTTGACTGCTGCTGGAGCAGCAATCGGCCAGCACTTGCGTGTTTGCACATCAGCAGCCGAGACAGGATCACCTCCCTGTCACCACCGCTGAAACCCTTGTAGTACGCGGTCTAGAGCGATTGTTACAGCGACTGGCATGCAATCTGCTCTCTCCCTGCCAACACGATCCCCGTGTAGAAGCTGGCTTGCCGGCGATGAGGCCCCTGAGCCTTGCAGCGCTCAAATGGACGCTATCGCCGGCAAGCCGGCTCCTACAGGGGATTGCCAATTCAAGTAGGGAGAAGCCCCATGAAAAATGTATGGCGCAGCTGCATTGCCGCCCTGTTCGCCCTTTTTGCGAGTACCGCCATTCAGGCCGCACCGGCCTCAGTGAAAATCGCCATCGTCGCTTACACCCAAGGCGGCAAGCCGGTATTCGGCGGCATCGCCGGGCGCGTGATCGAGGACGGCTGGCTGGAAGCGCAATTGCGCGAACGCGGGGTGAAACTCGAGTGGATCGCCCTGCCCCACGCCGGTGCCGGCCCGCAGATCAACGAAGGCTTCAGCAACAACAGCCTGGACTTCGCGGTTCGCGGCGACCTGCCATCGGTGATCGCGGGAGCCGGTGGTGTGCCGGGCAAGCTGATCGTGCCCGGCGGCAGCGGCAACAACATCTATCTGGTGGTGCCCGAAGGCTCCAGCGCCCAGACCATCGAAGACCTCAAGGGCAAACGCCTGGCCCTGCACCGTGGCCGGCCGTGGGAGTTTGCGTTCAGCAACTTCCTGGCCAGCAAGGGCCTGAAACTCGATGACTTCAAGATTGCCAACCTCAACCCACAGGTGGGCGCGGCGGCGGTATCGGCCGGCAAGGTCGATGCAGCAGTGCTGCTCAGCGAGGCCTATGCCCTGGAAGACAAAGGTGTGGGCAAGATCATCTGGTCGACCAAGCAAGGCAGCAACGACTGGCGATTGGTCTCTGACCTGTGGGGCACCGACACCTTTGTAAAACAGTATCCGCAGATCACCCAACTGCTGGCCACCGCTTGGGTCAAGGCCGCGTGGTGGATTTCTCAGCCGCAGAACCAGGACGCCTATTACCAACTGTCCTCCCGCGCCGGCACCGCCGAAAGCGTGCTGCGTCGCGACGACCAGAACGACCCGGTGGCCTGGAAAGAACGCTGGGCGCCAAAAAGTGATGCGCAGCTCAAGGCCCATTACCAGGCTCTGACGGCCTATGCGCTGGCCAACCACCTGATTCGCGACACCTATGACATCGGCCCGTCACTGGCTACCGGCTTTACCCACCAGGCCCTGATCGACCTGAAACTCACCGACTACTGGCCGGCCCTGCGTGGCCAGGTCAGCACGAATCCTTGATAGGGAAATGATTGATGAAACTGCCCCATTCCTTCGCTTTCGGCCTCAGCGTATTGGCCTTGTCCATGAGTGCGTTCGCGGCTGACGTGTATGCACCCAAGCCCGACCCGCTGCAAGGCGATGGTCGCGTCTCGGCGTTCTACACCTGGGAACAAGCCATTCCCGCCGTTCCCGGCAAATTGCTGCGCAGCGAGCCGCTGGATAGCACCATCAGCCTGGCGAATGCCGCCAGTGCCCGGCGCATCCTGTACACCTCCACCGACGGCATCGACAACAAGACGCCCATCGTGGTATCCGGCGCCTTGTTCCTGCCTAAAGGCAAGCCACCTGCCGGCGGATGGCCGGTGGCAAGCTGGGGCCATGGCACCGTCGGCGTAGCGGATGTGTGCGCGCCGTCCTGGCAAGGCCGTTCCTACCGTGACGTGGCTTACCTCAACCGCTGGCTGGAAGAAGGCTTTGCCGTGGTCGCCACCGACTACCAGGGCCTTGGCGTGCCCGGTGGCCACCCATTGCTCAACAGCCGTATGGCCGCCTACGGCATCCTCGACGCCGCCAAGGCTGTGGTGGCCGGGGTACCAGGGCTGGCCGATAAAGTGTTGATCGTCGGTCAGTCCCAGGGGGGCGCGGGCGCCTTTGCCGCGGCGGCCTACGCGGCAACCTATGCGCCGGACCTGGGCGTCAAGGGCAGCATCGGCACCGGCGTGATCTACACCCTCGACTACGCGAAAAACCCCAGTGAGGCAGTGCGCAACAAAGTCGACCCGACGTTGGCCTACGGCTTCTACACCTTGCTTGCCGCCCAGCAATACGACCCGAGCATCAACCCGGCGGACTTCTACACCGACAAGGCGCTGCCGATCTTCGAACAGGCCCGCACCAGTTGCCTGTTCGCCCTGGAAGGCGACGTAGAAGGTCTCGGCCTGAGCATCGCCAACACCAAGAAAGACTACAAGGGCAAGCAGCTCGCGCCGTGGCTGGCGCAGGTTTCGTACCCGACCTTGAAGACCTCCAAGCCGATCTTCATCGGCACCGGCGCCGAAGACACCACCCCCGCCGCCGCGACCCAGGTGAAGCTGATGCAGGACGCCTGCAACGCCGGCTCCGTGGTGGAAGGCCATCTGTACAAAGGCCTGGGCCACAGCGCGACGGTCAATGCGTCGCTCAAGGACTCGATCCCGTTCGCCCACAAAGTCATCAACGACCAGCCGATCACCCCGATCTGCGCCCCGACCGCCCAGTAGGCAGGAGGCTTCATGAGCATCGAATTCTTCACCCGCCTGCCGTTGCACGGCGAAACCCAGTTCCTGCCCGGCGATCCGCGTAACCGGGGCGACTGGCACCGTGGCGGCGCCAACAGTACCGGTGCAGTCTCCGGGTTCAGCGTGGGCGACCACTTTACCTACATCGACTACCTGGGCCAGATTGCCAAGGCCGCCGAGATCAATGGGTTTGGCGGTGCGTTGATGGTCAATGCGCCGACCGGCGAAGAACCCTGGACCGTCTGCTCATTGCTGGCCCGCGAGACGCGCACCCTGCAGTTCGTCACTGCGTTCCAGCCCTACCACTACACCCCTTGGGTCGCTGTGCAACAAGCGGCGACGTACCAGCGCGCCACCGGCAATCGTTTGGTGTGGAACATCATCAACGGTGGCTCGGACGCGATCCAGCGCCAGGTCGGTGACTACAGCGAGCACGATGAGCGCTACGAACGCGCCACCGAGTTCATGGACGTGGTCAAGGGCTATTGGCACAACGAGACCTTCCACTACGATGGAAAATTCTACAAAGCCGACGGCGGCGGCCTGCGTGGGCCGCTGAAGAAGGCCGAGCTGCCGCTGATCTGCACCGCCGGTTCGTCGATTGCCGCACGGGAATTCGCCGCCAAGCACGCCGACTTCTACCTGATGCGCGCCGAGCATCCGGATGAAATCGCCGCGCTGATCGCCGACCTGCGCCAGCGCGCACTGAAATGGGGGCGTACCGACATCCGTTTCGGCCTGTCAATCGACGTGATCACTCGCGAGACCGAAGCGCTGGCGCGCACCGAGGCCAAGCGTTTCTTCGACGAAGGCATCGCCCGTGGCGCGGTCAAGGCCGTGGCGGCGCATGCCGGGCTGCGCACAGCGCGCAAACTGAGCTACGAACAGGGTTTTGCCGAGAAGAACGAAGCCCAGGGTTTCGACGACTTCTTCATTCACCCGAATGTGTGGACCGGCTTCGGCTATATCGGCATTCCACCGGGCTGCGCACTGGTGGGCAGCTACGAGAACGTGGTGGCGCGGATTCGCGAGTACAACAGCATCGGCATCGACCTGTTCTTCCTCGCGGGCTACCCGCACCTGGAAGAAGCCTATCGCCTCGGCGAGCACATCCTGCCGCATTTTCGCAGCGAGCGCGTCGAGCTGAGCCGACCCCAGGAGCCGCTGCGCGAGCTGCATTCGGCCAACGGCGGAGCCTGAGACCATGACCTTTCTGCTGAGCCGCCGGGACTTTCTCGGCTACAGCGCCACCGTCGGCGGTGGCCTGCTGCTGACCGGCTGCGGCCCGAGCGACACACCGGCCGGCGTGACCGGCAACGACCAGCCGCGTTATGGCGGACGCTTGCGCCTGGGCATTCTCGACGGCAACCAGAGCGGCAACCTGGACGCGCATAAACCGGTGGGCAGCGGCATCGTTCGCGGGTTTGCGCTGTACAGCAAGTTGTGGGAGTGGGACGAGCACATGCAACCGCGCCTGGCCCTGGCCGAACTGGCCGAGCCAAATGCCGATGCCAGCGCCTGGACCCTGCGCCTGCGCCCGGGCCTGGAGTTCCACAACGGCAAGACCATCGATGCCGACGACCTGATCTTCTCGATCCGCCGCCTCACCGACCCGCAACTGGCTTCGCCCTATGCTGCGCTGTTGCACTGGGTGGATCGCGACAATCTGGTCAAGCTGGACCATCGCACCGTGCGCCTGAGCTTTCGCGAAGGCCGCAGCTACATGCCGCTGGCGGAAACCTGGGTCAACTTCGGCGGCATCGTCCCGGTGGATTACCATCCAGTCACCAACCCGGTGGGTGCCGGCCCCTACAAGTTGAAAAGCTTTACCCCCGGCCAACGTTCGTTGTTCACCCGCTTTGAGAATTACTACAAAGACGGCAAGCCCTACGCGGATGAACTTGAAATCATCGACTTCAAGGACCAAGTCTCCCGCCTCGCCGCCCTGCGTGCCGGGCAGATCGACATGGCCAATGTGCTGCCCACCGAGCAATTGCCGATCCTGCAAAAAGACCCGCGCCTGCAGGTGATCAAGTCGGTGTCTGGCAATTGGCTGTCCTTCGACATGAACCTGGAAAAGCCGCCGTTCAACGACCCACGGGTACGCGAGGCGTTTCGTTTGCTGGCGGACCGGGAGGAGTTGGTACGCCGCGCGCTGAACGGCCAGGGTCGCGTAGCCAACGACTTGTATGCACCCAGCGATCCGACCTTCAACCACAGCCTCGGCCCACGCGCTTACGACCCGCAACGCGCAGCGCAATTGCTCAAGGACGCCGGCCAGGAAAACCTCGAGGTGGAATTGATCACTACACCGGGACAGGGTTTGAGTTCAGCGCTGGTCCTTGCCGAACAAGCCAAGCGCATCGGCGTGACCCTGAAGGTCAAACAAGTCGACCTTGCCACCTTCCAGGGCCCGCTGAAAAACGACTGGACCCTGAGCACTGGCGGCAGCATTGGCGCACCGTTTCTGGCTAGCGCGATACACACCGACGCGCCGTTTGCGGTGTCAAACAAGACCCACTTCAACGACCCGCACTTCAGTGAACTGTTCCTTGCCGCCATGGCCCAGCCCGACCTGGAAAAACGCAAGGCCCTGGTGCATCAGGTGCAGCAGATCCAGTACGAACGCGGTGGCATGTTGATCTGGGGCTACGCCGACCTGCTCGACAGCGTATCGACCCGCGTGGGTGGCGCCCAGGCCGAAGAGTCGCTGTTCAGCACCTGGCGATTCGAGAAGCTCTGGCTCAAAGACACGGCCTGACCCAATGAAACCGCCCCCCCTCTGCAGGAGCCCGGCTTGCCGGCGGTGGGGCCCTCAAGCCCTGCGCCGATCAAACGGACGCCATCGCCGGTAAGCCGGCTCCTACGAGGGTCGTGCGCCCTTCACTCTTTTTTATGGGGCATTTCTGCCATGCACGCTATCGCCTTGCGTTTAACCCTGTTGCTGGCCGCAACCCTGCCGCTGCAGGCCTTTGCCGCTGATACCCAACTGCAGACCGTGACGGTGCAAGCCAGTAGCGCCGAGTCGGATGACGACGCCCTGCCCACCCGGCCGCCGACCTCGGTGTACGGCGGCACCGAAACCAAAGTGCTCGACACCCCACGCTCGGTGGTGCAGATCAATGCCGAGCAATTGGCCAACGGCTCGATCCACAGCGCTGATGACCTGGTCAAATACGCACCTGGCATCACCCGTGGCGGCGGCCAGAACGCCGGGGTCGCCCCGCAGTTCCGCGCCCAGGGTTCGGAGATTTTCCAGGACGGCCAGCGCGGTTATGCGGTGCGCCATCCGGCCAACTTCAACGCCTATGAAGGCGCCGATATCGTGGCTGGCCCATCCTCGGTGACCTACGGCTCAGTGTCCGGCAGCGGCGGTTACGTCAATTACCTGAGCAAAAAACCGAACTTCAATGAGTTCAAGACCAAACTCAGCGGTGAATTGGGGTCATGGGTGCCGGACGGCACGTCACGCAGCTCGAATAAATTCAGCCTCGACAACACCGGCCCGCTGAGCGACAACCTGGCCTACCGCGTCAGCATCACCAAGCAGCGCCAGCAGGATTTCTACGACAACGTCGACAATAATTTCGATGCGTTCTACGGCGCCCTCGCCTGGCGCAACGACAACGTTCGCGTCGATTGGAACGCCAGCTACGACAACTATTACGACTACAACATCACCCACGGCTGGAACCGCGCCACGCAGAACCTGGTGGACCACGGCAAGTACTACGCCGGCCGTGCCACGCCCATCATCCAGAACGGCAACACCCTATGGTCACCGGTGCTGGCGTCCGGCGCTGCAGACGCGCCGACCTTGGGCTGGGTCAAGCGCCAGCGCAATGCACAAGGCCAATACAGCGTGGTCGACGGCAGCTTCCAGGCCGCCTCGCCGAACACCCAGGCCAACCCCGGCAGCCTGCGCGGTTGGGTGTATGACCCGACGCTGGCCGGCAATGGCGAACAGTCGCTGTCGTCGCAGACCGGGCAGCGCAAGGAGGATGAAAGCAGCTCGCGGCGCTTTACCACGCAACTGCGCATCGAGGCCGACCTGTCGCCGAGCATTACCGTGGCCAACAGCACGTTCTATGAACGCTCCAAGGACATCACCGACGCGGTGGGCGCGTTCCAGGTGCAGTCCAAGGACAACATTTTCGACAACCGTTTCGAGTTTCGCTCACGCAATGAAACCCGATTGGGCGGCTGGACCCTGCGCGACGACAGCAACACCGGCCTGATCTACCGCCGCGAATTCAACCAATCGATTGCCGCCAATAACAGCTTTGGCTCAACCATCAACGCCTACGACTTGACCCAGAATCCTTCCGGCAAGAACCCCGGCGACCTGCTCGGCCTGGACGGCAGTAACCCTGCTGGCGGCAATGCTGCGTGGATCGGCCAACCCGGGGTGCCGCAATACTCCAACAACTACGGCTGGCTCAACCTGCCGCCGATGTACGCGGCAGGGCATGGCCTGTACACCGAATCCGTAGCGCCCTACACCGCTGAAAGCACCTGGACCACCAAGACCCTGTTCAGCCAGCACAACCTCAAGTACGGCGAGTATTTCGGCCTGAACATTGGCGCCAGCCGCAGCTGGATCCAGGCCGAAATCGACAACCCGTTCGTGCTCGCAGGCGGCAACAGGCGCAAGGACAGCGACAACTACCGGCTATTTGCATTTCAAGTCAGCCCTTACGTGAAGCCCACCGAAAACACCACGCTGTACTACACCTTCGACCGCTCGCTGGCGGTCAATACCGGGTTCTTTTCCAACGGTTTGGGTTGGGGCAGCGGCACCGGTGCCAACCAACTCAACCCGCTGGCATTCCAGAGCCTGAGTGTGCTGCACGAAGTCGGCGTCAAGGTCGAAGCCGTGCCCAACCAGTTGTTCATGACCTTGGCCGCGTTCAAGCAGGCCCGCGACCAGGCACCCGACAGCAATAACAACATCGCCCGGCTGATGATCAAGGGCGTGGAAGCCACCGTGCGCTACCAACCGGATGACCACCTGCGCAGCGGCTTGAACCTGTCCAAGCTCAACGCCTACAACGAGTTCACCTCACAGGCGGGCTTTGCTTCAGCAGGCTTCATTCCCGACAACGGCACTGTGTTTGGCGACAACAACAGCCTCAACCAGCGGCCCTCCGGGCGTTACGACGCGGTACAGATTCCTGAGTACACCGCCAGCGGCTACGTGGACTATCGCTTCGATTCTGGCTTCGGTGCCGAACTCTCCGGCTGGTGGACCAGCAGTTGGTACCTGAACCTGAGCAAGACGGTGAAGATCCCCGACGAATACAACCTCGATCTCGCCGTGTATTACCGCCAGCCGCAGTGGAGCACCACCTTGCGCGTGCTGAACCTGACCAATGAACTGAATTTCGTCAGCGGCCTGGCCGGTTCCACCAATACCTTCTTGCAACCCATGCCTGGCCGCACCTTGCTGGCCCAGGTCGACTATCAATTCTGATCCAGGAGCACCGTATGTCCATTGAATTTGTCGGCATGATTTTCCCCCGCCAGTGGTCCGAAACCCGTGGCGTGCGCAGCCCGGATTTCGACCTCGACTTTATCCGTCACCACGCCCGCGCCCATGAACATGCCGGCTTCGACCGCGTGCTCATCGCCAGCGGCCCCGGCAGCGCCGACAGCTTGCAGATCGCCGCCTACGCGGCGGCGCATACCGAGCGGCTGGGCTTCATGATCGCCCACCGTCCGGGCCTCACGGCGCCGACCGTCGCTGCGCGGTCCTTCGCCACGCTGGACCACACCACCGGCGGCGGGCGTATTCGCCTGCACGCGATCACCGGTATCACCGCCGAGCCGCAGGAAGGTGACTTCCTGCTGGACAAGACCGAGCGCTACCAACGCACCGATGAATACCTGCAGATCGTGCGACGCACCTGGACCGCGGAGGAACCCTTCGATTTCGAGGGCAAGTACTTCAACATCAAGGGAGCCTTTTCACCGGTCAAGCCGCTGCAACAGCCGCACATCCCGATCTCGTTTGGCGGCTCATCGGACATCGCCTACCAGATCGCGGTGAAACACGCAGACTTGTATGCGCTGTGGGGCGAGCCGTTGAATGGCGTGGCGGAGCAGATTGCCAAGCTCAAGGCCGCGGCACAGGCGGCGGGGGTTACAGCGCCGCGGGTGAGTTTGTCGGTGCGCTTGATCCTGGGCGCGACCGAAGAACTGGCCTGGCAGCGTGCGGAACAGATCCTCGCACAGATCAAGGCCAACCCGCAGTTCGCAGCCGGCAGCCCGTGGCAAAAGCGCATCAAGGGCACCGGTTCGGAACGTTTGCTCGCGGCGGCGGCACGGGGTGATCGTCACGATCGTGCACTGTGGATGCCAACCGCCACCGCCGTTGGTGCCTATGGCGACACCACCGCCTTGGTCGGCACGCCGGAGACGGTGGCGCAGGCGTTGTTGGATTACGTGGATTTGGGCGTGACGACGTTTTTGAACCGGGGGTATGACCCGCTGTATGACACCGTGGATTATGGGCGGTGGATCATTCCGGCGGTGCGTGAAGAAGCACGGCGCAGGCAGGCCAGGGTTGCGTAAGGGCGTATGACGCCATCGCCGGCAAGCCGGCTCCTACAGTAGATCGCGTGTATAGGTGTGCGGCACAAACCTGTAGGAGCCGGCTTGTCGAATCGTCGCATCGCGCAGCGGTGCCCGTCACCCCAATGACGGCGAATGCTCAAGCAACGCCCGCGTATACGCCGCCTGCGGCCTATCCAGCACCTCATCAACCACGCCTTGCTCCACCACCCTACCCGTCTTCAACACCAGTACCCGATCTGCAATCGCACGCACCACGCCGAGGTCATGGGTGACAAACAGCAGCGTCAGCCCTTCGCGCTGCAACTGGCGCAGCAGGTCCAGTATCGAGGCCTGCACCGAAACGTCCAGCGCCGAGGTGATCTCGTCGCAGATCAACAGCCTCGGCTCGCACAACAGCGCACGGGCGATGGCTACGCGCTGGCGCTCGCCGCCTGACAGGCTATGGGGATAGACATCGGCCACTGAAGCCGGCAGTGACACACGTTCAAGCACCGCATCAACCCGCTGTCGCGCAGCTGCGCCCTTGATCTTGAAGAAGTGTTCCAACGGCGCACTCAGGGTCTGGTACACCGTTTGCCGTGGGTTCAAGGCCCGATACGGGTTCTGGAAGATGTACTGAATCTGGTGCCGCAAGCCCGCATCACGCTGGCGAGACTGCAGGGGCAGCGGTCGACCGGCGTAACTCAACGCCCCTTCGGCGTTTTCGCCAAGGCCTGCCACTGCCCGCGCCAGGCTGGTCTTGCCAGAACCGGACTCGCCGACCAATGCCAGGCACTCACCCGGCTGCACCTGCAGCGTGATATCGAATAAAACCTGGCGGTCATAGGCGACATTCAAGCCGCTGATCGTTAAAAGTGCTGGTGCAATCTGGGCCGAGGCTATCGCAATTGGCGCCAGCGCAATCGCTTGCAGTGGCTGAACGTGGGGCGCGATACACGCCACCTCATGGCCAACGTCCAGTGCGTGCAATTGCGGCTCCAGCGCCTGGCATGCTGCGCTGAACCGCTCACAACGCGGCCCGAAACTGCACCCTGGCGGCCGCTGCCCCGGCGCCGGGGCATGCCCGGCAATCGCTTTCAACTCACGCCGCCCGGCCACGTCCGGTATCGCCCCCAGCAAGCCACGGGTGTACGGATGGGATGGCCGACTGAATAATCTATCTCGCGACGCCATTTCAACAATGCGCCCGGCGTACATCACCATCACCCGGTCTACCAGGTCCTTGATCACCGCCAGGTCATGGGACACATACACCGCCGCCACACCCTGGCTTTTGCACAGTCGACGCAGGGTCGCGAGGATATGCGCCTGGGTGCTGACGTCGAGGGCGGTGGTCGGTTCATCCAGTACGATCAGGCGCGGGCGCAGCACAAAGGCCAGCGCGAGCATCACCCGTTGTTGCTGGCCGCCGGACAATTGATGAGGGAAACGGCGCAGGAACTCAGGGTCTTGCGGCAAACCGACGTCACGCAAGGTCTCGCTGATACGGTGTTGCTGCGCCGCACGGTCGAGTCCCGAGGGATGCACCGCCAGGGTTTCGCGCAGCAGGTGACCGATGCGCAGCGCAGGGTTCAACGCCGTCGCCGGGTCCTGTGCCACATAGCCGATCAGGCTGCCGCGTGCACGACGCAACGCCTCACCCTCCAGGCTCAACAAGGCCTGCCCTGCCACCTGCACCTGCCCATCGACAATCCGTGCACCCCGTCGTGTATGGGCCAGCAACGCGGTCGCCAGGGTGGTCTTGCCCGACCCCGACTCCCCCACCAGCCCAAGAATCTCACCGGCCTGCAGGCTGAACGAGATGCCCGACACCACATCCACCTGCCCCGGCAACTCCACACGCAGGTCAAGGACCTGCAGGCCCCCAGTGTCGATCTCCGTTATCGCGTTCATGGCTGCTTGTCTCCCATCCGTGCGCTGCGCCGGCCGATGCCTTCGGCGAGGATATTGGTGCCGTAGGCAAACACACCGATCAGTATCGCCGGGGCCAGTACCGCCCACGGCTGCACCAGCAAGCCGGCCTGGTTTTCATTGATCATCAAGCCCCAGTCCGCCGTGGGCGGCGCCACGCCGTACCCGAGAAAGCTCAAGCCCGAGAGCATGCCCACGCCCCAGGTCAACATATTGCCGAAGTGCACCAGCAGCGGTGTGAGGATGTTCGGCAGAATCTCCTTGAACAGGATTCTGCGCCGCGAATAGCCCATCATCTGCGCCGCCTCGACAAACTCCTGCCCCGCCACCGCCACGGCACTCGCGCGCGCCAGGCGAATCACGCCCGGGATGAAGGCGATGGACACGGTCAACACAATCAGCCACGGCGCGCGGCCCAGCATCGAGACGATCAACAGCACCAGAATCAGGTCGGGAAAGGCCAGGGACACATCCGCCGACCACGTGATCAACTGGTCCAGGCGCCGCCGTGATAGCCCCGCCAGCAAGCCCAGCGTGCTGCCGATGGCCAACGCGATACTCGCCGCCGCCACCGACATCCACAGCACCGACAAGCCGCCGTTGAGCAAGCGCGACAGCACGTCATGCCCCAAAAAGTCATACCCCAGCCACGCCGACCCGGTAGGCGCGCCATACACCGGCCCCACCATATCGGTCGACCCCTGGGGCGCCAGCCAAGGGCCAAGCAACGCGAAAGCAATCACCAGCGCCGTGACCAGTGCACCGTTGCGGATTTGCGGCTCGTTCATGCATCACCTCGCGAACGCCGCCACCACGGCGTGATGCCCCGGCGGTTGCGTTGAATCATCGTGACCCGGCGCGCCGTGCGCAGCTTGGGCGTGAGCAGCACGGTCAACAGGTCGGCCAACAGGTTGATCAGCACCACCGCCAGGGTGATCACCAGCACGATTGCCTGGATCATCGGCAGGTCGCGCATCTGGATTGCCGCGTTGAGGGCCGTCCCGATGCCGGGGTAGCTGAAGATCACCTCGGCCAGTACTGCGCCGCCGATCAGCGTGCGCAGGGTCAGCGCCACGCCCTGGATCGCGGGGACCAATGCGTTGGGCAAGGTGTGCCCCCACACGATGCGCCGGTAAGGAATGCCGCGCAGGCGCGCCGCCACCACGTAATCGGAATCGAGCGCTTCGATCATCGCAGCACGCACCATGCGCGTGAGGTATGGCAGCGCGGTGAGGCTCAGGGCCAATACCGGCAGCACCAGGAACTTGAGCTGGCGCAGCAGCGACTGATCGGGGTCGAGGATCGACACGGCGGGCAGCCAGTCCATGTGCGGCATGGAAAACAGCAGCACCAGGCCAATGGCCAACAAAAAGCCTGGCGTGGCCTTGAGAAAGATCAGCAGCGACAGGCTCCAACGGTCCAGTCGACTGTCCCGGCGCAGCGCCAAGGCAACGCCGAGCGCCAGTGCGGCGGGCACCACGACCAGGATCACCCCCGTCAGCAACACCAGCGTGTAGCCCAATCGGCCCCACAGGATATCGCTGACCGGCGCATTCGAATCCAGCGACTCGCCGAGATCGCCGCTCAAGGCTGAGCCGAACCAGCGCAGGTATTGCCAGAGGATCGGCTGGTCCAGGCCCAACTGGTGCTGGAGTGTGAGGATGCTTTCCAGCGGCGCATCCGGGCCGAGGATCACCCGCGCCGGGTCCGAGGGCAGCGCCTGGGTAGCGATGAACACCACCAGGCTGATCACCCAGGCGGTGAGCAGGCCATAACCCAGGCGCCCGATAAACCACGACAGCCACGCAGGTGTGCGCGGGGACTTGCAGGACGGCTCAGACATGGTTCAACCACAACTCGTCAAAACGCCAGGAAGCGAAGGTGGTCTGCTCCGGCGTCAGGCCGCCGACCTTCACGGACGCCGCGTCCAGCACATCGTTAAAGCCCCAGATCAACAGGCCGCCACGCTCGTGCTGGATTTGCTGGGCTTCATGCACCAAGCTTTTGCGCAGCTCCAGATCGGGCTGAGCCAGGGCCTGGCGATAGAGGTCGTCGAAACGCCGATCATGAAAATTGCTGCGGTTATAGATCGCCAGCGGCGCGTCGTTGTGCAGCGCCGACGCCAGAAAGCCTCGGGCCGGTGTAGAGCCTGGCGACAGTTGCCATTGTTCGCGTTGCGGACCATTGAAGACCGCGCCGTCAACCTGGGTGACACGCACGTCCACACCGGCTTTTTTTGCTTGCTGGGCAAATACCAAGGCGGCATTCACACCGGGTCCTGGTGGGGTGGTCAACGCCACCCGCAAATCGGTCTGCCCGGCCTGGCGCAGCAGCGAGCGCGCCTGTTCAAGGTCGTAAGGACGTTGCGCGATAGCGTGGTTGTAAGTGGGGTCGTGGGGCGAATACAGGTCGTTGGCGACCCGCCCGAACCCGGTCAGGCCACGGTCTACCAGCTCTTGTCGATCCGCCAGCAAGCGGAAGGCCTGCCGCACCCGCACGTCATCAAACGGTGGTTTGGCCAGGTTCAGGTTGAAGCCAGTAAACGAGGTACTCGGCGATACGCACAGCGACAACCGCGAATCGGCCTTGAGCAATGCGCTGTGCTCAGCCTGCACGCCACTGGCGACATCGATCTGCCCGGCGCGCAAGGCGGCGACGCGGGACACCTGGTCCTTGAATTCGATGATTTCCAGCTCATCGGCGTAAGGTTGGCCGGGCTTGTAGTAGTTCTCGAAACGTTCGTACAGCGAGCGCTGGCCAGGCACGAAACGTTTGAGTTTGTAGGGGCCGGCGCCCACCGGGTTGGTGATCGGGTCGTAGTCCGTCGGCACGATGCCGCCAAAGCTGATCAGGGTTTCATCCAGTGGAAAGAAACTCTGGCCCTGCTTGAAACGGATTTCGATGGTGCGCTCATCCAGCTTGCGCAACGCGTTGCGGTCGATGGCACCGACCAACCCAGCAAACGGCGAGGCCAGTTTTGGATCGGTGAGGCGTAGCAACGAAAACAGCATGTCATCGGCGCCGATGGTCTTGCCGTGGTGGAATTCCAGGCCCGGCTTGATGCGGATGGTCCAGGCGCTGGCATCGGCATTCGGCTCGGCAAACTCGGCCAGGGCCAGGCGTGTGCTGACGTCTGTGTTCCATTCCCAGAACTTGCTGTATAGCGCCCAACCGCGAATGATCCCGCCGCCCACCGGTTTATGCGCATCCAGGTTGCCGGACTGGTCGCCGTCGATAATGCCGACGCGCAGGCGGCCGCCGCTCACCGGTTTGCGGGTGAGCACCGCCGCGCCCTGAGAGGCTGCGCCGCTGTCACAACCGGCGAGCAGCAAGCCGCCACCAATGGCCAGGCTATGGCCGAGAAACGCTCGGCGGGAAAATCCATCATTCATCGATCAAGCCTCTTCGCGCTGTTCAGTCGTTTGCGTGACACCCAGGCGCGGTACTTCAAAACCGTGGTCCAGGTCCAGCAGTGGAAACAGCAGGTCTGCCACGCGGTGGGCTTCGTCAATCAGCGGGAAACCGGAGAGGATGAAGGCCGAGGTGCCCTGGGCTTCATATTCGCGAATACGTTCGGCGACTTGTTCAGCGCTGCCCACCAGGTAGGTACCCGCCGCCGGGCCGAGGATGTTGAAACCGAACAGGCTCGGGCCCAACCACACGTTGGGGTAGACCTCCAGCTCACGCGCGGAGGGCAAACGCCCGGCGCGGATGGTCTCGACGTTGCGCTGGGTTTGTGGGTCGTCGCTGTGGAACTCCTCGAAGCTCACACCGGGCGGCAACTGGCGCTCAATCGCATTTCGCGCGGTGTGCAGCGAAGTGCGTTGCAGCAGCTTTTCGGCGTGGGCCCAGGCTTCTTCCTCGGTCTCGCGCACGATGATCTGCAGGCGGGTGCCAAAGGTCAGCTCGCGGCCGATCTTCGCGGCTTCGGCCGCCACCTTGCGGAACTTGTCACCGAGTTTCGGCGGTGTGTTGGCGAAACTCAGGTACACATCCAGCAGTTGTACCGAATGCTCGACGCCCGGCCCCGAGGTGCCGGCGCCCCAGAGCGGGATACCCGGTTTCTGGTAAGGCGGATGCCAGCCACCCAAGGGATGGCTGGCGGCGCCCGGCGTCCGGGGGGCGAGCTTGACGTAATCACCGTCATAGCCCCGCGTATCACCCGCATAGAAGCCCTGGAACGCTCGCCAGTATTCGAGGCTGAATGCATAACGCTCGTCATGGGGATAGTGCACGCCGAGGGTGGCGAGGCCGGCGTCATTGCCGTTGACCACGTTGAACAGCAGGCGACCGTTGGAGAACTGGTCGAACGTCAGCGCCCACTTGGCCAGAACCGCCGGCGACAGCTCGCCCGGGTGTTGCGCCACCAAAAAGCGCAGGCGTTGGGTGGTGTCGATCAGCGAGGCGGCAACCGCAAGGCTTTCGTTGGGGCTGGAGCCGAGCAGCGAGCCGTAGTAGCCGAGGCGATCGCTGGCGACCGCGAGTTGTTTGAGGTGTTGAAAGTCGGTTTTCCAGCGACCTTCGGGTTCCCACGGATAAGGTCCGTCAGGCGTAGTGAGGTACCAGAGAATTTTTACAGCCATGACAAACATCCTTGAATATATAGCCATCCCTGTAGGAGCCGGCTTGCCGGCGATAGCGGTGCATCAGGCAACATCAATGTTGGATGTACCGCCGCCATCGCCGGCAAGCCGGCTCCTACAAGGGGTTCGCGGTGTGTTTAGTTTTTGCGGTCGATGGCGGGTACAAGGCCCAGCGCGGTGGCCTGTTCAAACAGCCCGCTCATCTTCCACTGCTGGGTCAACACGCCCGGTCCATAAGCGCGGGAACCACCCAGTGCATCGGCGAGCAATTGCAGCTGTGCGCCCTCCTCCAGCAACAGGATGAATTCCGCTGTGGCGCGCAGCCCTTGCTTGCCCCACACGGTGGAGCCGCCGTTGGCTTCAAGGATCGCCAGGTTGAAGGGGTTCTCGGCGATCTTGTCGAGGATGAAGTCCACTTCCTGCTGGCGACGGTCGATGTACACCGGCAGTTCACGGGCCAATTGATAGCGCTGGACCGGAACGTAATGGAACGGCAATGTGCGGTGGGTCTGGGCCCAGGCCCCCAGGTACGGCGAATGCACGTGGGACACGGTGGTCACGTCCGGGTGTTGCTGGAACAGCTTGGTGTAGCGCCCCAGGCCACCTTTGCCCTTGCCGAGGATCACATTGCCGGCAAAGTCGGTGACGGTGGCTTGCAGCGGTTTACGGTAGTTCCACGGGCCGCCGTAGTTCACCGACACCAGCAGTTCCTGGCCGGGCACGCGCTCGATAAAACCGACGGTGCCATTGGCAGTGATGGTGTTGGTTTCACGGAATACGGTGAAAGCCTCCTCGGCCTCCAGCAGCACTTTGTCGACAAAGGCCTGCAGTTCGAGGCTGATCGGTTGAGCGTGGGCAATGGCAGTCATGTGAGTTCTCCGGTTTCAGGCGCGGCGCTTGGCCAACAGTTCATGGGCAGCTTGCAGAGGGCGCGGATCGACCCAGTCGACGATAGAAAAATCGCGTTCCAGGAAGCCGTGCAGGTAGAGAAAGTCTTTTTGGGTGGTGAGGAATTCCAGGCGCAGTGCCGACAGATCCGGCGCCAGGGTGGTGTGGAAATCGCCGCGATAGGCTTCGGCGACTCCGGCACTGCCGGCGCGGGTTTCCTCTTCGAGAATCGCGTTGAGGCTGTCGCGATGGTTCGCCGCCCAATCTGCCGCGCTGAGGGTTTGCGCAAGGAAACGCACCACCAGGTCAAAGTGGTTGTCCAGCAAGCTCTGGTGCACGGTGATTGGCCGAGGCGTGCCGTTGTTGATGCGATAACGCGGTTCGGCGATCAGATCCAGGTCGATCCCCACCACCAGGCCCAACCGGCGCGCCGCATCGGCCGCCGAAGCGCCCTTGACGTAGACCGCGTCCACCTCGCCGCGCACCAGGTAATCCAGGCCCGACCACAGGCGCTGAAGCCCTTGTTGCGGGTCCGGCGCTTGCTCTTGGTCGTGCAACGCCACTTCCACCAGCTCCACGTCATCAAACCCCAGGCCGGCAAGGCTCAATGCACCCTTGTAGCCGTGCAGGGTCATGGCTCGAGCGATGCTGCCGGGGCGACTGTCGCCCCAGGCCGGCAGGGCCAGGCGCTTGCCTTTCAGGCTTTCGGGCCGGGTGATGCCGGAGTCCGGACGGACCAGAATGGTCTGCCACTCCTCGATCCAGGTCAGGCCGATCAATCGGCTTGGCGCACCTGCAGCACGTGCTGCCAATGCGGGGACATTGCCGCCTTCGCGAAACAGCCCCGGCAGATCATGATCGTAATGGTGGCGACCCAGTTGGCGAGCCTCCTGCAACGTGGACACCGGCAGGCCATCCGGGGCGAACTCTTCGGTCAACCACCCCAGTTTGTAGGCGATGCCGGACGCAGTGGGCACCGGGCAGCGGGTGAACCAGATCTGCTCAAGCTCAGGCGTGGGCAGGACAGCGGAAAGGGTCATGGGCAGCTCCATTGAGTTGGGCAAGTCAGTGGAGGGAGGTATTGCAGAGGCCGTGCCAATCGGCGTGAGCCCCGGTTTGCGGGGGTATTGGTGCTTGCTGGAGCAGGCGACTGCTGACCTGCCAACAGCACTGTTGCTGCGCCAGCAGCCACTTGCTCGAGCTGCTTCTCCAGCAGCACCCCAGCCTGCGCAGCCCCTGTACAGCATGGCTTTTCACATTGGCTTGGAACTTGCTCAAGCCCATTCCAACACCGCACCCCCTTGTAGGAGCCCGGCTTGCCGGCGATGGCGTTCTTGAAAACACCATCGCCGGCAAGCCGGGCTCCTACAGGATGCGAACCAAACCAGAAGGATGAATGCATGACTACATTTGAACAGGCGCCCGTTCGCCAACTGCATAGCGAAGCCGAGGCCATTGCTGCCGCCAAGGACATCGCGGTGGAAATCGCCGCCATCGCTGCCGACAGCCAGCAGAACGGCCAACTGCCCTGGCGCCAGGCGCAACTGCTGTCCGAAAGCGGCATCACCGCCATCGGCGTGCCCAAGGCCTTTGGCGGGCTCGGCGCTTCGGTGCAAACCATCGTTGAAACCGTGCGCATCATCTCGGTGGCCGATGGCGGCGTCGGGCAACTGCTGCAGATCCACAACGTGATGCTGCGCGGGGTTTTCACCGGCTACCCGGAGGCGGTGCGTGATCGCCTGGTCAGTGACGTGCTGGCAGGCAAACGCTTCGGCAATGCGCTGGCCGAGGTGGGCGGCAAGAACAAATTCGCGCTCAAGACCCGCGTCGACCGCCGCGAAGATGGCGCGCTGGTGCTCAATGGCAGCAAGTTCTACTCCACGGGCTCCTATCTGGCCGAATGGATCTCGCTCACGGCCGCCTCCGATGACGGCGGCGCCGGCGTGCTACTCAACCGCAATGCACCGGGACTCACGCTGGTGGATGACTGGGAAGCCTTCGGCCAGAAGAACTCGGTCAGCGGCACGGTGAAGTTCGACAACATCGTGCTGGACGAAGACTACGTGTCACGTCGCAAAGGCCCGATGAAACGCACAGGGCTGACCTTCCCGCAGATCCTCCACGCCGCTATCGACACCGGCATCGCCGCCGGCGCCCTGGCCGCGGCAGTCGACTATCTCAAGCACAACGCCCGGCCGTGGGTGGAAAGCGGCGTCGAACACGCCAATGAAGAGCCGCATATCATCAAGCAGATCGGCGAATACGCGGTGGCCCTGCGAGCGGCTGAATCCCTGTTGCGTGATGCGGCGCGGGTGTTCGACCTGCATGAACTGAATCCGGAGAACAAGGAACTGCAGGATGAGTTGATCCTCTCGGTGGCCACCGCCCGCGCGCATTCCGACAGCGCTTCGCTGAAGATCTCCAGCGATATCTTCTCGCTGCTAGGCGCCAGTTCCTCGCTGAGCAAGTGGAACCTGGATCGCTTCTGGCGCAACGCCCGCGTGCACACCACCCACGACCCGATCCGCTGGCGCTTGCACCATGTGGGTAACTACTACCTCAACGGTGTGGACCCAGGCGAATACACCGCGATCCTGAATGCCAAGGAAACCCAGGGCGCCACCCGAAAATAAGCCATTCGGGCCGTGCGCGGCCCTTTCCTGTTTTTGCCTGATGAGCTTTTCATGATCGAACAACACCCTCTTCTACGCAGCCTGGCGATCTACCGGGAAATGCCCTGGCGATTCACCCTGGTGGCTGCGCTGTACATGGCCATCAACTTGGGGCTGGTCTGGCAACAATGGCTGATCGGGCATGCGGTGAATGATGTCAGCGCCGGCCGCGCCGTGGTCCATAACGCCGACGGTAGCCTGGACGCGAGCCTTGGCTGGTATTGGCTGGGGCTGATGCTCGCCGTGGCGCTTGGGCGCGGTGTGCTGCAATACATCGCCAGCGTGCTTTCGCTGGTGATCAGCCAGGCACTGCTGACGCGCCTGCGCGAACGCATTCTGGCCCAGGTGCAAAGCCTGCACCTGGGCTATCACTGGCAGCACGTCATGGGCGAGATGATCACCCGGACCACCCGCGACGCGGACAAGGTGCGCGATGCGCTGATCACCTTCTGGCGCCAGTTGGTAGAAACCCCGCTGGTGGTGCTCGCCACGGTGGGCCTCTTGAGCTGGTACCACCCGTTGCTGGGGCTGGTGCCGCTGCTGTTGACGGTCACCGGGTTGTGGATTTTCGTGCGCCAGACCGAACGGTTGGTAAGCCTGGACCGCGCCGTAGGCAGCGCCTATGACCGGGTCAACCAGGACCTGAGCGAAGGCATTGGCGGCGTGCGCGTGATCAAGTCATTTGCTCTTGAACAGCCACGTATCCAAGGGTTTTCCGATCAGGTCGCGGTGTTCGCTGCATTGGCCCGCCAGGCACTGGCCTATTCCAGCTCACGCATCCCGCTGCCGCAGGCGGTCGTTGCATTGGGGCATGTGTGGATCCTGGTGTACGGCGCGCACTTGGTCGCAGCCGGGCAATTGGGGATTGGCGAACTGGTGACCTCACTGCTGATCGCCATCACCCTGGTGTTTCGTATCGAGGGCATCGGCCGGGTCATGCAGACCTTCGCCGATGCCCGCGCCAGCGCCGAGCGAATCTGGCAATTGCTCGACGCCCCGGCCGAGATCCGCAACGGTACTGCCACCCTGCCCGCCGGTCCCCTGGGGCTCAAGCTGGAACAGGTCAGCGTGACGGCGCCAGGCGGTGGCCGTGACATCCTTCACGACTGCTCACTGACCTTGCAGCCCGGTGAAATCGTCGCCTTGGTCGGCGCCACCGGCACCGGCAAAAGCCTGCTGGCGGGCCTGCTGCCGCGCTTGAGTGACGTCACCGCCGGGCGTCTGCTGCTGGGTTCAGACAGCGCCGGCTGGCAAGACATCCGCGAGCTGCAACTGGGCCCGCTGCGCAAGCGTGTGCACGTGGTGCCCCAGGAAAGCTTTCTGTTCGCCGGTACCCTGGCCGCCAATCTGCGCCTCAGCGCGCCCGCTGCCACCGACGAGGAACTGCGCGAGGCGCTACGGCTCGCCGCCGCTTCAGACGTGTTGCAGCGCCTGCCCCTCGGCCTGGAAACCCCGTTGGGCGATCGCGGCGTGACGCTATCCGGCGGTCAGCGCCAAAGGTTATGCCTGGCCCGCGCGCTGCTGGGCAAACCGGACATCCTATGCCTGGACGACGCCACCAGCGCGCTTGATGCCATCAGCGAGCGCCAGGTGCTGCACAACCTGCGGCAACTGCATGGCACCACGGTGTTGGTGATCTCCAGCAAGCTCTCGACCATCCTACTGGCGGACCGCGTGTTGGTGCTCGACAACGGCAAGATCTGCGCCGAAGGCCCGCACGCCGACCTGCAATCATCCAATCCGTACTACCGCGACTTGCTGGGGATCGACCATGGCTAACCCGCTGCCAGGCAAAGCCTTGAGCGACATCGAAATCGAAGAAATGCTGGCCAAAAAAGCCCTGGATCGCGGCATGTTCAAGCGCTTGCTGCCTTTACTGAGGCCCATCCGCCGGCAGATCCTGGCGGTGATCAGCATCGAAATCCTGCTGGTGTTCACCGTTTTCCTACGGCCGTGGTTCGTGCGCGAACTGCTGGATCGCGGGCTGATTCAACAGGACGACCACTGGCTGCTGGACGAGCGTCTGGTGGTATGGCTGGGGCTGGGCTTGGCGGCCAGTTGGCTGGCGCGCTTCCTGCTGGCCGGGGTCTCGCAGTTCATTGCCGGAAGCGCCGCGATCCGGGTGTTGAATGCCTTGCGCGTGAAGGTGTTCGCCCATGTGCAAAGCCTGAGCGTGAGCTACTTCGACCAGACCCGTGCAGGGCGCATCATTTCCCGGGTCGACCGCGACGTCGACGCCCTCGAACCCTTGGTGATCCAGGGCCCACCGGAACTGCTGGGCGCGGTGCTGCGCTGTGGCCTGGCCTCGCTGATGCTGTGGCGCATCGACCCACGATTCTTCTTGAGCCTGGTGGCGACGGTGCCGTTGCTGGTGCTCGCTACGTGGAGCTTCAAACGCATTTCCCAGCGTAACTGGGCCACGGTTGCGGAGAACCGCAGCCGCTTTACCGCGCACCTGGTGGAAAGCGTCAGCGGCGCGCGCCTGTTGCAGCAATGCGCCCAGGAAGCACCGAACCTGCGGCGTTATCGGGGTTTGCTGGATGACTTTAACCTGGCATTGATTCGCGGCAGCGTGCGTTCGTCATGGTTTGCACCGTTCACCGCGCTGCTCAGCTCGGCGGGTATTGCGGTGCTGCTGTTGGTGGGCGCGTATGGATTGGCGGCGGGTGATGTGAGTGTCGGCCAGGTCGCGGAAAGTCTGTTCTATGTGTTTTTGTTCCTCGGGCCCTTGCAGGAGCTGTCGGACCTGTTTGAACGCTACGCGACCGGCTCGGCCTCGGCCCAGCGGATTTTCCTGCTGCTGGATACCACGCCGCTGATCGTAGACCGTGAGAGGCCCCAGCCGTTGGAGCATGCGCGCGGCGAAGTGCATTTTGACAACGTGGGCTTCAGCTACGGGCAGGCGCCCGTGATCACGGGCCTGGACCTGCATATACCGGCCGGTGAAGTGCTGGCGATTGTCGGCCCCTCCGGACACGGAAAAAGCACGCTGGTGCAGTTGCTGACGCGGTTTTACGAAGCGCAGAGTGGCACCGTGCGGCTGGACGCCATTGACGTACGCGATCTGGCCCAGCACACCTTGCGCCGTCACGTTGGCGTGGTGTTGCAGGACAATGTGCTGTTCAGTGGCAGCATCCTCGACAACCTGCGCCTGGCCGCGCCCCGGGCCGACGACAGTACGCTGATCGCTGCCGCCCGTGAGTTGGGTGCCGACGAAGTGTTGGAGCGTCTGCCTCATCAGTACCACACTGAAGTTGGCCCTCTGGGGGCGCACTTGAGCCACGGTCAACGGCAGCTGGTGTGTCTGGTTCGCGCTTACTTGGCGGATCCTGCGGTGTTGGTGCTGGATGAGGCGACGTCGGCAGTGGATATTCATACGGAGCGGCGGATTCAGCGGGCGTTGCGGCGGCTGTGTGAGGGGCGTACGGCGATCATCATTGCGCATCGACTGGCGACGATTCGTGATGCGGACCGGATTGCGGTGGTGAGGCATGGGCAGGTGGTGGAGTTGGGGCCGCATACGGCTCTTATCGCGCGGGGTGGCGCGTACGCTGCGTTGTATCAGACGTATTTGCGTGGTGTCGAAAGCCGTGAGGTTGGGGCGCTTTTGTTGTAGGTGATGGGTTGGGGGCATATCCATTATTTGGGTAACGGCCACCTATGGTTCCGCTCTTACAGCGGCTCACTTTGGAAAAGCCCCAAAGTAAGCAAAGGGCTCTTGCCCCAACACTCGGTACCTCGCCTAGGCTCGGTATGCCCGTAATCCGACAGTGATTTGGGGGGCCGCCGCCACGCGCCATCCATGGCGCGGGGCGGCTAAACCGGCATCCCTGCCGGTTTACCCCCCAAATCCCTGCCGAATTCCGGCCAGCGTGTTTGACGGGGCGCCTAAGATCAAAATCAAAAGCAAGAGCACAGCGGCCTGACAGCCGGCTTGAGTGGTGTGGAGCAAAGGCAAAAGCAAACGCGGTCCTGTAGGAGCCGGGGGGACGCCTAGTTCTTGCCGGCGATGGTCTTCAACGATGACGCGGGGAATCAGACAAAACGCGGCGTTCTCACGTTTTTCGCCGGCAAGCCGGCTCCTACAAGTCCGCGTATCTACGATGCGAAGCGAGTCGCTCTTGATCTTGATCTGAGGCGCCCCGTCAAACACGCTGGCCGAACGCAGGCTTGAATCCGTGGGTAACCCGGCAGGACGCCGGGTTAGCCGCGCTGGGCCAAGGATGGCCCATCGCGGCGGCCCACGGATTCAAGCCGGAGTGAGGGCACACCGAGCCTAGGCGAGGTGCCGAGTGTTGGGGCGAAGACCTTTTGCTTACTTTTGGGTCTTTCCAAAAGTGAGCCGCCGTAAGGGCGGAACCATAAGCAGCCGTTACCGCAGCAACGGATATGTCCCCAACCCCACCCCACCCCCCACCTGCTGCCCCCCCAACACCCACTGCTGCAAGACTGCTGCCACAGCAGCACCCCCAAAAAAAACACACCCCAGCCCCCCCGAAACCATTACCCCCAACCCCCATGGCATGCCCGTTGCACACATCCCCACCATCAGGTCCAAGCACCCCGCACGACTCAAATCAGGAGCACCCATGAGCACTGAATTTTTCTGGCGTCTGCCACTGGGCACCGACGGCCCGCAACTCACCACCGACAAGCACAACCGCGGCAACCCCAATTACCGTCCCGGCCATATCGCCCCAGGCCGCCTGCCCAACGGCGAACCCGACGACTTCACCTACATCGACTACATCGCCCAAGTCGCCAAGGCCGCCGAACTCGCCGGCTTCGAAGGCGCCCTGTTGCCCACCGGCCCCGAGCCCTGGATCGCCGCCGCCGCACTGGCCCGTGAAACCCGGCGCATCAAGTTCCTGATCGCCTTCCAGGCCACCTGGACCCTGCCCGCCTACGCCGCCCAGCAGGCCGCGATCCTGCAGAACCTCAGTCGCGGCCGCCTGGAATGGAACATCATCACCGGCGGCAACCCCGCCAGCCAACGCGCCAACGGCGACTTCCTCGAACACGACCTGCGCTACAAGCGCACCGGCGAGTTCCTCGACATCATCCAGGGCCTCTGGGAAAACGAAAAATTCTCCTACGACGGCGATATCTACCAACTGGAAAACGGCGCCCTGCCGGCCGGCCTGCATAACGAGCGCAAGCCTGGGGTGTATTTCTCCGGGTTCTCCGACGCGGCACTGGATGTGGCCGCCAAGCATGCCGACGTGTACCTCAACTGGGCCGAACCGATCGACAAGCTCAAGCCACATATCGACCGGGTACGTGAGTTGGCCGACAAACAGGGCCGTACCGTGCGTTTCGGTTTGCGAGTGGACCTGTTCGCCCGCGAGACCGAAGAGCTGGCCTGGAAAGACCTGCGCCGTCAGTTCGACAAGCTCGAAGGCAAGACCAGTGCGGTCGCCAAGGGTTTTACCAGCGGTTCGGATTCGGTGGGCGCCGCGCGGCAAACCGCCTACCACCAAAACGTCGATCGCTTTGAAGACCTGATCATCGGCCCCAACCTGTGGGCCGGTTTTGCCAAGGCCAAGCCGGGGCCGACCGTTGGCCTGGTGGGCAGCCACGAAAACATCGCCGAGCGCCTGGTGGAATACCGCGACGCCGGCTTCTCGACCTTTATCCTCGCCGGCAACCCGCACCTGGAAGAAGCCCTGCGCATCGGCCAGGAAGTCTTGCCCTTGGTGCACCAACGCCCGGCAATCCAACCCTTGAAAGCCAGCGCCTGACTGCTGGGGAGACTCCTTGATGGCACAACCTCTCGACACCCTCTGGTACACCCGTTGCCCCGTCCCCACCGGCCTGGGCATTGCGGTGCAAAAAGGCTGGCTGCAAGACACGGTCGGTGCCCTCGGCACTGAGGTGCAGTCCTTGCGCGAATCGAATGACAAGGCAGTGCGCGAGTCGCACTTCGACCACACCCTGCAAAACTCTGTACGCCACGGCGGCAATATCCCGGCCATCTGGGCGCGTGCCCAAGGCCGCGAAACCCGCGTGATCGGTTTGTCCTGGGCGGATGAAGTGCAGTTGATCCTGACTCGCTCGGACAGCGGCATCAAGACCGTCAAGGACCTCAAGGGCCGCACCTTTGGCCTGCCGGACTGGGCCGGCGCGCAGATTGATTTCACCCGTGCCCAAGCCCTGCGCGGGCTGGAAAACGCGTTGTCGCTGGAAGGCCTCAAGGTCGGCGATGTGAAGCTCGTCAACTTCAGCTATGGCGGTACCTTCAGCGACAGTGCCGTGCAGAATGTGGCAGGCACGCCCGTGACGACTCGGGCCAGCCAGCGCAACCTGGAGCTGATCGGACTGCTGCGAGGCGAAGTCGATGCGATCTTCCTCAAGGGCGCCAGCGCCGCACAGCACGCCCATGATTTCGGTCTGCACACGGTGATCGACACCGGTTCCCATCCCGACCCACTGATCCGTAGCAACAACGGCACGCCGCGCACCCTGGCGGTGGACCTGAACCTGCTCGACCAGCATTTCGACGTGGCCACCGGCATTCTCGACTCGGTGCTGCGTGCCGAACAATGGGCTCACACTCATCCAGAAGACACCCGCCGTTACCTGGCCCGTGAAACCAACAGCAGCGAGTACTGGGTCACGGCCGCCTACGGCGACGACGCGCACCTGCGCCTGCGTACTGAACTGGATGAGCAAGCCATCGCCGCCCTACAGGACTTCACCCGCTTCCTGCACCGCTGGCGCTTTATTGCGCAAAGCTTTGATGTGCGTGAATGGATCGATGCACGGCCGTTGAATGCGTTGCTCAATGGCAACACCGCGCTGGCAGGCTGAGCCGCCAGGCTTCATGGATTTGAACGAAGAATTTTATGAGCAAACCACTCGATACTCTCTGGTACACCCACAGCCCCGTCCCCACCGGGCTGGGCATTGCGGTGCAGTCCGGGCGACTGGCCGAAGCCTTCCTGCCCTATGGCACCAACATCCAATCGCTGCGCGAATCCACCGAGCGCGAAGTACGCGAAGCCCACTATGACCATCACCTGCAGAACTCGGTACGCCACGGCGGTAACATCCCGGCGATCTGGGCCTACGCCAGCGGCGTGCAAACCCGTGTGCTGGGCTTGTCGTGGAGTGATGAAGTGCAATTGATCCTGACCACCGCCGAGAGCGGTGTGAAGAGCGTTCGCGACCTGAAAAACCGGCGCTTCGGCCTGCCAAAATGGGCCAACGTGCAGATCGATTTCACCCGCGCCCAGGCCCTGCGCGGCCTGGAAAACGCGCTCAAGCTCGAAGGCCTGAACGTGTCGGACGTGGAATTGGTGGACTACCCTTACGGCGGCACCTACAGCGATAACCAGACCTCGTATGTCTACGGCCCGGAAGTCAGCCTGGGCGTCAGCCGCTTCAGCCGCCGCAACAACGAACTGATCGGCCTGCTGCGCGGCGATATCGACGCGATCTTCCTCAAGGGCGCCCACGCCGTGCACCTGGCCAATGAGTTCGGGCTGCATGTAGTGGTCGACACGGGTTCCCATCCGGACCCGCTGATCCGCTCCAACAACGGCACGCCACGTACGCTCACGGTGGATACGCACCTGCTGACGGAGCATTTCGACGCCAGTGTGAAGATCGTCGACACGGTGCTGCGCACTGAGCAATGGGCCTGGGCCAACCCGGAGGAAACCCGGCGCTTTCTCGCCAAGGAACTCAATACCAGTGAGTACTGGGTCACGGCGGCGTATGGCGAGGATGCCCACCGGCGCTTGCGCACGACGCTCGACTCGCGCTCGATCGAGGCGCTGCAGGATTTCACCGATTTCCTGTTTCGCTGGAACTTCATTCCAAAGCGCTTTGATGTGCGCGACTGGATCGACTTCAGCGTGTTGGAAAAAGTCATCGGTTCCACCTCCCGCGTCGCCGTCTAATCCTGGCATCACACATCACCCTTGTAGGAGCCCGGCTTGCCGGCGATGGCGATCTCCACGACGCCATCGCCCGCAAGCCGGGCGCCTACAATGTTGGCTAGGCAACACCTCCATTGCTGCTCCAGCAGCACCCTCCAAGCACTTTCTGCTGATTGTTCCACAGGCCTTTTCCAAGGCTCTCATCTGCCTGCAAAACTTCACCTTCAAATAATTTTTAAGCGTTTATATTCAATAAGTTACATACATGCATCCACCCTGAAATCCTATTGGCACGATCTCTGCTCTACCCCCTTCAATGACACATTTTCCGGGGGAGACTGCCATGCATAAAATCAATCCAATCACCAAGGGCCTGTGGCTCGCTTTGCTGGTTGCCGGTGGCGCCCATGCCGCCGAAGACGACACCAGCAAAACCGAGCCATCACTCAAGACTGTCACCGTCACCGCACAACACCGCGAGCAAACCCTGCAAGAGGTTCCGGTGGCGGTGTCGGCAGTCCAGGGCACCAACATCGTCGCCGACGGCGTACGCAACATGGGCGACATCACCACCTTCATTCCCAACGCGTCGGCCAAAAACCCGGACGGTGACGGCCGCCCGCGCTGGTACATCCGTGGCCTGGGCACCGGCGATACCGGGGCGGCCACCGTGTACCCGGTGGGCATCTACGCCGATGATGTGTACCTGAACGCGCCGATTGCCGGCGGCAGTCCGCTGTGGGACCTGGAGCGTATAGAAATCCTGCGCGGGCCGCAGGGCACGCTGTATGGCAAGAACACCACGGCCGGCGCGGTGAATATCATTTCCAAGAAGCCGACCTTCGACACCGACGGTTTCGGCACGATCGGCTTTGGCAGCAAGAACGAACGCATCCTCAGCGGCGCGTTGGGCGGTGCGCTGGTCGATGAAAAACTCGCCGCGCGGATCTCGCTGTACTCCGAAGAGCGCGACGGATTCCAGAAGAACCTGGTGGACGATCACACCTACGGCGACGTCAACAAAAAGGCCGTGCGCCTGCAATTCTTCGCCCAGCTCAACGACGACCTGGATGCGCTGTGGAAGATCCACAGCCGCGAATTCAAAGGCGACGGTGCCAACGGTGCGTTGACCCTGGGGCGTTATTACAACGTGGGCTATCAACGCCCGCTGGGGCGCAATATCGCGCTCAACGTGAAGGACGATTCCAAGCTGGACCACGACGGCACGTCGCTGACGCTCAATTGGCACCTGGGCGATTACACGCTGACGTCGATCAGCGCCTATGACTACATTCGCGGCCAGTCCAGCAGCGATGGCGATTACACGCCCTATGAAGTCAACGGCACCTCCACCGCCGACAACAAATACACCCAGTACTCCCAGGAAATCCGCCTGGCCTCGCCCCAACAGGAAACCCTGCGTTGGCTGGCGGGTGCGCACTATTTCCATGAGGACCTGGACAGCACGGCCGGGCGCTTCATCCAGCCAGGCCCGACACCGAACGGCACCGGCTCGAACCAGATCAACGGCGCCACGGATTTGCGAAACCTGAGCTACGACCACAAGACCGACAGTTACGCGCTGTTTGGCAACCTGACCTACGACTTCACCGACAATTTCAGCGTCACCGGTGGCCTGCGCTGGACCCAGGAAAAGAAAGACATCGACCTCAGCCTCACCCAGCTCACCCGCGCCACCGCCAACGGCCCGCTGATTCCGCTGGCCGCCGCCGGCAGCAACGGCAATCGCCAGGAAAACAAGACCTGGGAAGCCTGGACCTACGACCTGACGCCGGAATACCGCATCAACGACAACGTGCGTGTGTTCTTCCGCTACGCCCACGGCTTCCGGTCCGGCGGGTTCAACACCGGCTTGTCCACTAGCCTCTCGCAACTGACCACGGTGGACCCGGAACAACTCGATGCCTATGAGTTCGGCGTCAAGTCGGAGTGGTTCAACCACCGCCTGACGGCTAACGCGAACATCTTCTATTACGACTACTCGGACATTCAAGTGAACCTGCTCACGGTCAACAACGGCGTGCTGACCACGGCGTTGACCAACGGCGCCAAGGGCAAGGTCAAAGGTGCTGAGCTGGAGCTGGAGGGTCAACCCACCGACTACCTGCACCTGCGCGCGGCCATCTCATTCCTCGACACCGAATACACCGACTTCAAGAACACCAACCCCAACACCGGTACAGTTACCGGTGACTACAGTGGCAACAGCTTCGTGCGTTCGCCGCGCAACGTGGTGTCCCTGGGTGGCGACTACACCATCCCGTTGGAAATCGGCGGCAAGCTGGTGGCCGGTGCGGACGTTAGCTTTCGCGACAAGGAATACTTCCTTGCCGACCGCCAGAGCAGCGCCGACAAAGACCTCAGCCAGCCGCACTACACCTTGGCCAACAGTCGCCTGACCTGGTACAGCCCGGACGAAAAACTCAGCGTTACCGGTTTCGTCAATAACCTCACCGACCGCCGCTACCAAGTCCATGGCCGGCCGAACGGTGGCCTGGGCCAATACGTGATCACCTATGGCGACCCGCGCACCGTGGGCCTGAGCGTGACCAGCCGCTTCTAACCTCCAATTCCCACCACCACCCACTGTAGGCGTCCGGCTTGCCGGCGATGAGGCACTGTAGCCATACATCGCCCATCCGGACGCCAACTCGCTTGGTGGTTTTCTGAAAGGACCTAGTTATGTTCCAACGCACTCCGTTGGCCGGCGCCATTGCGCTGGTCATGGGCAGCCTTGCCGTGCCTGTCTTTGCGGCAGACGACAGCCAGCCCACTGCAAAAAAAGATCACCTGGACACCGTGGTGGTACTCGGCACCCGCCGCAGCGACTTGACCGCCCTGCAAAGCGCGGCGCCGGTAGATGTGCTGTCTGGCGAGCAATTGCAACAGACCGGGGCCACCGACCTGTCCGGCGCCCTCACCGCCCTGTCGCCTTCGTTCAATTTCCCGCAGTCGCCTCAGGGGGCATTCTCCGGATCCATCGCCCAGGGCGCCTCATTGCGCGGGCTGGCCTCGGACCAGGTGCTGGTGCTGGTCAACGGCAAACGTCGGCACAGCAGCGCCAACATCACCCGCCAGAGCCTGGTAAATGGCCGTGGCGCGGCGGCAGTGGATTTGAGCCTGATCCCACTCAGTGCGATCCAGCGCGTGGAGATCCTGCGTGACGGCGCTGCCGCGCAATACGGCTCCGACGCCATCGCCGGGGTGATCAACATTGTGCTCAAGGAAAACGACGACGGCGGTAACCTCGGCTACCGCTTCGGCGGCTATGACAAAGGCGATGGCATCCAGCGCAAACTCAGCGGCTGGAAAGGTTTCGCCCTGCCCAACGACGGTTTCCTCACCCTCAGTTTCGATGCCGGCAGCCAGGACCCGGCCAGCGACACCAACCCTGACAACCGGATCTTTTACCCCGGCGACACCAGCGTGAACACGCCGCGCGAGCAGAACAACCGCTACCGCACCTGGCGCTGGGGCTCGGGCAATGTCTCGGACCAATACAACGTCGTGGCCAACAGCGAAATCGGCATTGGCGAGGGGCTGACGGCCTACGGGTTTGCCACCTACGCCCACAAGAATACCGACGCCGAAGGCTTCTTCGACCCGCCCACGACCCTGCGCAACAACTACGGCAGCAATGCATTGGCACGTTATCCGGACGGACGCTTGCCGATCACCCGCTACGGGCTCGAGGACTACGCCGTTACCGGCGGTTTGCGCTTCGAGAATGATCAACTGGGCAAATTCGACCTGGCGTTGAACCATGGCAACAACACCCTCAAGTCCAACGACAGCAACGCGATCAACCCCAGCTACGGCGCCAGCAGCCCGTCGAGTATCTACACCGGCAAGCGCGAAAACGACCAGACCAGCCTGACCCTGGACTGGCTGCGCGACTTCCCCACCGACCTGTTGTTCAAGCCGCTGACCGTGTCGGCCGGCCTGGCTTGGCGCAAGGAGAACTATCAGTTGAGCGCGGGTGAAGCTGCCGGCTGGCAGAACGGACCGCTGTTCAACACGGTCGACCCGATCACCGGGCGACGCGTTCCCGGTTATTACTCGGGCATCACCCAAGTGGATGCGGCGTCCTTGGACCGCAAAGTGCTGGGCGCGTATATCGACGTCGAAGGCCAGATCACCGAGAAGTTCCAGGCCGGGGTGGCGGTGCGCACTGAGCATTACTCGGACTTTGGCGACACCACCAACGGCAAGCTCTCGCTGCGCTATGACTTCACCCCGCAGATCGCCGCGCGGGCCACCGCCAGCACGGGCTATCGCGCGCCGTCACTGGTGCAGAGCGGCATGTCGTCGTTCAGTGTGCAGGTGGTGGAACAGCCGCCGGGCAGTGGCAATTACGTCGAAGTGCAACAGCGCACGTTGCGCGCCAACAGCCCGGAAGCCCAGGCACTCGGCGGCAAGGCGCTCAAGCCGGAAGAGTCGACCAACTACTCCCTCGGCCTGGTCTGGCGCCCCCTGGAACACGCCTCGGTGACGGTGGACGCCTATCGCATCAACATCGACAACCGCATCACCCTCTCTGACCAGTTGCCCGCGAGCGTGGTCACGCCGATCTTCGCCGGCACGCCCTACGCCAATATCCAGAGCGCGGCGTTCTACACCAACGTCGCCGACACCCGCACCGATGGGATCGAGCTGACCGGCAACTACCAATGGGACTTGCAACGCTGGGGCCGCTTGAACCTAAGCAGCGGGTTTGCCAAGAACAATACGACCATCACCGGCCTGCGCGATGTGGGCAACATCAAGGGCTCGCAGATCGTCGGGCGCAATACCCAGGGCCTGATTGAAGACGGTACGCCGGACTCCAAGCTGACCCTGAGCGCCAACTGGCTGTATGAAAGCTGGGCCGTCACTGTGGCCCAGCGCCGCTATGGCGAATGGAAAAGCCTCAACGCCACCAACCCCAACCTGGACCAGACCTACAGCCCGCAATGGGTGACCGACCTGGACGTGTCGTACACCTTCTACAAAGGCGTGAAGGTCTCAGTGGGCGCGATCAACCTGTTCGACACCCACCCGGACAAGGCCGATGGCGCGCAACTGTATGGCGTGCCGAAGTACTCGATCACCAGCCCGGAGGGTGCCCAGGGCGCGTTCTACTACACCAGTGTGAGCTACGACTTCTGAGGGGATTGCTGAATGGGTGCTGCTGTAGCAGCACCCATTCACCATTTCTGCGATTCCCCCCTGTAGGAGCCCGGCTTGCCGGCGATGGCGTCCTCTGTTTATGCACCCGTCTCAAGGGCTCATCGCCGGCAAGCCGGGCTCCTACGGTTTGTGGCACATGTCTTGCGATAGCTGCCAGGTACTTAGCCCAATTAAGACCTGCCATGCGCCTCCTTCGACAACTCTCCTGGCTTATCTCGCCCCTCGCCCTGCTCGCCACCTGGGCGCTGGTGGCCCATCTCGGTATCTTCCCGCGCAACCTGCTGGTGCCTCCGGCCCAGGTGTTGCAAACCTTTGAAGAGCTGCTCGCCAGTGGTGAACTACTCGAGCACTTGGGCAACAGCCTGTCGCGCCTCGGTCTCGGCTTTGGCATCGGCTCACTGTGCGGCCTGGCATTCGGCGTGCTGATGGCCACGTCGAAGAACGTAGAAGTGTATTGCGGGCCGCTGTTCCACACCTTGCGCCAGATCCCCAGCATCGCCTTGATCCCGATGTTCGTGCTGCTGTTCGGTATCGACGAAACCTTCAAGATCATCATTGTCGCCAAGACCGCCTTTTTCCCCGTGGCCCTGGCGGCCGGCGAAGGCGTGCGTGGCATTCCGCGCAGTTACTTCGAGGTGGCCGACGTATACCGCCTGCGCTGGCCGACCTTTGTGCACCTGGTCGCTCTGCCCGCGGCGGCGCCGCCGATCATCACCGGCTTTCGCATCAGCCTGACCCGCGCCTGGGTGGTGCTGGTAGCCACCGAACTGCTCGCGGCCGACAGCGGCCTCGGCCAGATGATCGAAATGGCTCGGCAGATGCTGCGTATTGATGTGGTGATGGTTGGCGTGGTGGTCACGGGGGTGATCGGTTTTGCCCTTGACTACGGCTTGCGACGTATCGAACAACACCTCTTCCGTTGGCAGACCCGCTAGGAGCCCATCCATGTTGCCTCTCTTGAAAAAATCCCGGGGGCTGTTGCTGCCGCTGCTGTTGGTGCTCGCCTGGGAATACGCCTCACGCCAGGACGCCGCAGGCGCCTATGCGTTTGTGCCGTTGTCGGCGATTGGCACAGCGTTGCTGGAAATGCTCGGCAACGGCGAACTGCTGGTCAACCTGCTCGCCAGCCTGGCGCGCACCAGCAGCGGCCTGGTGCTGGGCATTCTGTTCGGCGTGACGCTGGGGGTGATGATGGCGCTGTCCAGCGTGGCCAACCGCCTGATCGGCCCGCTGTTCCATTCGATCCGCCAGGTGCCGATGCTCGGCTGGATCCCGCTCATCGCCATGTGGTTCGGCAACGGCGAGTTCTCCAAGGTGCTGATCGTCAGCCTCGCCGCGTTTTACCCGATGGTGCTTAACACCTACCAGGGCTTCAGCCATGTGGAGCGGCGTTACCGCGAAGTCGGCCAGGTGCTGGTGCTGACGCCCGTGCAGCAATTCACCCAAGTGCTGCTGCCAGCGGCGTTGCCGAGCATCGCCACGGGTGTGCTGCATGCCCTGGCGTTTGCCTGGGTCACAGCGATCGGCAGCGAGTTGTTTCTGTCCTCAGGGGCAGGCCTGGGCAACCTGATGATGAACGCCGAAGCTGGCTCGCGCATGGAAGTGATCGTGCTGAGCGTGCTGTGTATCGGCTTGCTCGGCTACCTGATGACCCTGTTGTTCACCCGTTTGAGCCGCCACCTGCTGCGCTGGCGCAACCTCCGTTGAAAGGCCCTGCTATGAATGCAATCGCTCACCCCGCTCATGTGCACACCGGCGCCCTGCAGATCCGTGGCCTGAACAAGGCTTACCAGATTGAAGGCCGCGACCTGCCCGTTCTGCAAAATATCCAGCTGGATGTGCGCCCTGGCGAATTCGTCAGCATTGTCGGCGCCAGCGGCTGTGGCAAATCCACCCTGCTGCGGTTGATCGTCGGGCTGGAAGCCGAATACAACGGTGACATCCTGCTGGACGGCCAACGCATTGCGGCTACCAGCCTGGAACGCGGTATCGTGTTCCAGGACCATCGTCTGTTCCCGTGGATGACTGTCAGCCAGAACATTGCCCTGGCCCTGAAAAACCACAAGCTGCCTCAGGCCGAGAAGGACCGCTTGGTGGCCGAACACATCGCACTGGTCAACCTCGCCGGCTTTGAAAATGCTTACCCCCACCAACTGTCCGGCGGCATGGCGCAACGCGCCGCCATTGCCCGGGCGCTGATCAACAAGCCCAAGGTGTTGCTACTGGATGAGCCGCTGGGAGCGCTGGACGCCCTGACCCGCGTGCACCTGCAACGGGAACTGCAGCGCATCTGGGTGCAGCAGCGCTGCACGGTGATCATGGTCACCCACGACATCGAGGAGGCGCTGTACCTCGGTGACCGGGTGATTGTGATGGACGCCCACCCCGGGCGGATCAAGCATGAGATCCGGGTTGAGCTGCCTCACCCTCGGGACCGCGCCTCCCCGAAACTGCAAGGCTATAAGGAGCAATTGCTGGAGGAACTGGTGGGTCACTGAACCCAGGCAGACCTTTACAACTTGTCTTGATGTGGATATTTTATCCAGACACGATAACGAGGTCCGCCCATGCCATCGCCCACTTACCACGACGTCATCGACGCTGCCCAACGCCTGGAAGGCATTGCCCACACCACGCCGGTATTCACGTCGCGCACCCTCGACGCGCTGACCGGTGCCCAGGTATTCATCAAGTGTGAAAACCTGCAAAGGGCGGGTTCCTTCAAGTTTCGCGGCGCCTTCAACGCGTTGTCGCGCTTCGATGATCAGCAGCGCAAGGCCGGTGTGGTGGCGTTTTCCTCCGGCAACCACGCCCAGGGGATTGCCCTGGCGGCGCAGTTGCTGGGCATACCGGCGACCATCGTGATGCCCACCGATGCGCCTGCCGCCAAGGTCGCGGCCACCCGCGAATATGGCGCCCGCGTGGTGCTGTATGACCGCTTCACCGAAGACCGCGAGCAGATCGGCCGTGACCTGGCGACTGAACACGGCCTGACCCTGATCCCGCCCTATGACCACCCGCACATCCTTGCCGGACAAGGCACGGCCGCCAAGGAGTTGCTGGAATCCACCGGCCCGCTGGATGCGTTGTTCGTCGGCCTTGGCGGCGGCGGAATGCTCTCGGGTACCGCACTGAGCACCCGCGCCCTGGCGCCTGACTGCCTGCTGTATGGCGTCGAGCCCGAAGCCGGCAATGACGGCCAGCGCTCATTTCGCAGCGGCAGCATCGTGCATATCGACACCCCGGCAACCATTGCCGATGGTGCGCAGACCCAGAACTTGGGCGACTACACCTTCCCGATCATCCGCGACAGGGTGAACGACATCCTCACCGTGACGGATGCCGAGCTGGTTGGAGCGATGAAGTTCTTCATGCAGCGCATGAAATTGGTGGTCGAGCCTACCGGCTGCCTGGGGCTGGCGGCATTGCTCAATGAGGGTGACCGGTTCAAGGGTCAGCGCGTGGGCATTATCGTCACCGGTGGCAACGTCGACATCCAGAAGTATGCCGCGCTGCTCAGCGAGGCCTCATGAAGATCATCCAGACAGCGAATGCGGCCAGACCCGCAGGCCATTACGCGCAAGCCGTCCGCCATGGGGACACGCTGTACATCTCCGGGCAATTGCCGGTCAGCCCGGATGGGCAGCATAACCTGTCGGCGTCGTTTGCCGAACAGGCGCGGATAACCCTGAACAATCTGCTGGAGATCTTGAAAGCGGCCGGCGCGGCTCCAGAGGATCTGGTCAAAGTCACGGTGTACGTGGCCGGCGTCGAACACTGGCCGGCGTTCGATAGCGTTTACGCCGCCGCGCTGGGCGACCACCGTCCTGCCCGCGCGGTGGTGCCGGTGCCCGAGTTGCATCACGGTTACCTCGTGGAGATTGAAGCCGTGGCGCGCTACTTGGCGTAGGTGTAGACCGCCGCGCGCGACACGCCCAAGTGGGAAGCCACGGTTTCCATGGCCCGGCGAATATCCAGGCAGCCCGAGTCTTTGAGCTCCTGCATCAGCACACGCCGGTCTGCCGTTTTCAGCGCACGCGGGGTGGTGGCCAGGCGGGCGGCGAACTGGTCGATACGCGCACGGATGACATCGGCGCCGGAAGGGTCCAGGGATTCGATGAGCTTGTCGCCGCTGACCGAACAGAACTGTTCCAGCATGCCCTGCAAGCCACGGAACAATGAGAGGTCGACGTTCATGCACAAGGCCGCGACGTACTCGCCGCTCGCACCCTTGATGCCGATCGAGGTGCTTTTGACCTGGCGGCCGTCGCTGAACTGATTCTGGTAGTTGGCGATGACTTGCGGGTAGTCCGGGTCGGCAATCCGCGCCAGGCCCAACTCGGTGGTCGGGTCTCCCGACGCGCGTCCGGACAGGTTGTTATGGATGGCCAGGATCGAGTGCTGCGGGTCGCGCAAGTCGTGCAGCACCACTTCGCAGAACGGGCTGAAGGTCTTGCTCAAGCCTTCGGCAATCTGTTCGAGTTGGCTGATCAGGTGAGTATCGTTGGGAGAGGTGTTTTTCATGCAAGACAACATATCCAGTCCTGGACAGGGCGTCAATTTCAGCGCCGTCCCCTCTAGTGGAGTTGCAACTTTGGACACGCCAGCAGCACTGATCGATACCGAGAAAATGCAACGCAATATCCAGCGCATGCAACAGCGCGCCAACAGCCTGGGTGTGCAGTTGCGCCCCCATGTCAAAACCCACAAGTGCGCTGAAGTGGTGGCTGCACAGATGACTGCGGGCGCGCGTGGCATCACGGTTTCGACCTTGAAGGAAGCCGAGTATTTTTTCGACTTGGGCATCGCCGACATCCTCTACGCCGTAGCCATGGCGCCGCACAAATTGCCCCAGGCCCTGGCGTTGCGTCGTCGGGGTTGCGCCTTGACGCTGATCACCGACAGCCTGGCCGGCGCCCAGGCCATTGTTGATTTTGGCCGGGAGCATGGCGAACGCTTTGCGGTGATGATCGAGATCGACTGCGACGGCCATCGTTCCGGGGTTAAGCCGCAGGACCCGCTGCTGCTGGACATCGCCCGCTTGCTTGGCGACAGCCTCAGCGGTGTGTTGACCCATGCAGGTGAAAGCTACGGCCTGGACACGCCTGAAGCGCTGCAAGCCATCGCGGAGCAAGAACGTGCGCGCTGTGTGGAAGCGGCCGAACGAATTCGTGCCGCCGGGATGCCTTGCGCGCAGGTCAGCGTAGGCTCGACACCCACTGCGTTGTCGGCGCTCAACCTGGAAGGTGTGACTGAGCTGCGCGCCGGGGTCTATGCCTTCTTCGATCTGGTGATGCACAACATCGGCGTGTGCCGTATCGATGAACTGGCCTTGAGCGTGCTGACTACCGTGATCGGCCATCAGCCGGAAAAAGGCTGGATCATCACCGATGCCGGTTGGATGGCAATGAGCCGGGATCGCGGCACTCAATCCCAGCAGCAGGATTTTGGTTACGGGCAGGTCTGTGATGAACACGGTGAGCCGATTGAGGGACTGCTGTTAAGCAGCGCCAATCAGGAGCATGGCGTGGCGCAGTTCCAAGGCCGCGACGTGGATGTGGTCACACAATTCCCGCTGGGCAAACGCCTGCGCATCCTGCCCAACCATGCATGCGCCACCGGCACCCAGTTCGGCAGCTACCACGTACTGCTGGAAGGCGGTGGCGTGCAGGTATGGGAGCGCCTGCGCGGCTGGTAACCCAGATGCGGCCCGCAGAGGTTGCACGGGCCCTCAGTTCTGAGAAGATAGCCGGTTACTGGATGCCCATGCCCTTTTCGACAGGAGTGAAATGCATGACCGTCGCCGCTCTGTTATTCGGTGAAACGTTCCCGATCGCCATCACCGACAATCTAATCAGCTCCAACCATGTGCCCGAAGCATCGCCCACCACGCCCTTGACCGGCCAGGAAGCGCGCCCCGCAGCGGATGGAAGCACTTACCCGGCAGGGATGGCAAGCAAGGTCTGGGAGTCGCCACTTGACGTGCATATGCTGTATGCAGGGGCGGTGGGTCACGCCCAACTGATTTTCACCAAGGTGCAGCAGGCAGCGGAATACGACGATAGTTATTCGCTGAAACGGCACAAGAACATCGTCCAGGACGCCATCAATGATGGCCTGGCGGCGAGCTTTATCGTAGTGGACCTGCGAGAGGGCCATATCCACCACGCGGGGCATCCCGATTGGCAAACGGAATGCAGAAATGGCAGTTTTGGCAAAGCCCTAGTGATCGGTTCAGGGCGTCATGCCTTGCTGCAGGTCATGAACAGGCTGAGCACCGAACAGATCGCCAAGACATTGCCATGCTTTGAGTGCGAGCTTGAGAAACACGTGTGCACCGCCGTCGCCAACGCCTTATTGATCATTGCCAACGCTAGTGTCGAATACATGAGCCCGCACTCAGAATTTGCCAGGCAATCAACCGGCGGGCTGTTTACCCTTTCCTTTTTCCCCGGCCTGTATGGCTGGACGCAAGACGATCTTCCCCCCGCTTACCTGAATAATCGACTTTGCCAGATGTTTACTCAGCGTGACGGAGATACCCTCTATCTGAAGCGCTTGATACTCACCCTCAAGCCGATCGGGTCTGAGTTTCTGGAGGTGATCGTCTTCGACGGATCGCTCGCCCTGAATATCGATAGCTGCACCTTGACGCTGAAATTTAAGGATCTGAGCCTCAGTCGTATTGCAGCCGTGCGCAACGACAGCACGGTCGAACCCATGACATGTTTGACCGAGGCGTTGGATGTCTATCAGACAATCACTTACGGGCAATTCCCCTCCACGTCAGAAGCAGAACCGTTGACTCACAAAAGTGTGGTTTTCGACTCCAGAAGGCCGGTGCTGACCCTGATGAATGACCCGGTTACCGCTGATGCCATATGCATCACATTCAACCAACCCTTATTTGCAAATATCTGGCCCCAATTGAAGAGAGCGTGAGCGAATCGTCAAGTCCGATATTTTTTCAGCCTTCGTCAGGCTCACCGACTGAAGGCTGACCCCGCCAAAACCGTAGCCTTGAGCCTTTCCGAGCCCTGCCAGTGCGACAAAATGGATCTTTGCCTCGCGTTGACCGGCTCAAACGAACCCCATATAGTGTGCCGCACACAAGAAAACACCACTACATAGTGTGCGACCTTGCATTTTCGCGGCTACGCTAGATTGAACATCGACCGCCTTTGGCCTGGCGTTGGCCCCCTCATTTTTACAGGCAGGGTGATCAGCAATCGCCCGCCGTCAGAACAGACCAGGAAGGAGAATTTCAATGCTGAGTTGGGATGAAGTCGACAACGAAGACACCGGTGCAGCGGTGATCAAGGGCGCCAACGCCGGCCACGCCAGCGAAGCCAACATGGACCGCCTCGACGGTGCCGGCGCCGCCGCCGCGCTGGAAGCCCGTAACGTGACCGCCAACGACTCCGCCGCGATCATCCGCGCCAAGGCCGCCCTCGACAAACTCGACGTCGCCGAAGGCCTCGCCGAGCTGGAAGGCTCCGCCGCCCGTGTCGCCGTTGACGAAAAGCGCATGATCAACTGCCGCGCCGACCTCAACCAGCTCGTACCCTTCAAGTACGACTGGGCCTGGCAGAAGTACCTCGACGGCTGCGCCAACCACTGGATGCCGCAAGAGGTCAACATGACCGCCGACATCGCGCTGTGGAAAAACCCTGAAGGCCTGACCGACGACGAACGTCGCATCGTCATGCGCAACCTGGGCTTCTTCTCCACCGCCGACTCCCTGGTTGCCAACAACCTGGTGCTGGCCGTGTACCGCCTGATCACCAACCCGGAGTGCCGCCAGTACATCCTGCGCCAGGCCTTCGAAGAAGCGATCCACACCCACGCCTACCAGTACTGCATCGAATCGTTGGCCATGGATGAAGGCGAGATCTTCAACATGTACCACGAGATTCCATCGGTCGCTAAAAAAGCCGCCTGGGGCCTGAAGTACACCCGTTCGATCTCCGATCCGAAGTTCGAAACCGGCACCGTCGAGACCGACAAAGAGCTGCTGCGCAACCTGGTCGCCTACTACTGCGTGCTGGAAGGCATCTTCTTCTATTGCGGCTTCACCCAGATCCTGTCCATGGGCCGTCGCAACAAAATGACCGGCGTGGCCGAGCAGTTCCAGTACATCCTGCGTGACGAGTCGATGCACCTGAACTTCGGTATCGACGTGATCAACCAGATCAAAATCGAAAACCCACACCTGTGGGATGCCGAGATGAAGGAAGAAGCGACCCAGATGATCCTGCAAGGGACTCAGCTGGAGATCGAATACGCGCGCGACACCATGCCACGCGGTGTGCTGGGCATGAACGCGGCGATGATGGAGGACTACCTCAAGTTCATCGCCAACCGTCGTCTGTCGCAGATTGGTCTGAAAGAAGAGTATCCGGGGACGACTAACCCGTTCCCGTGGATGAGCGAAATCATGGACTTGAAGAAAGAGAAGAACTTCTTCGAAACCCGTGTGATCGAGTATCAGACCGGCGGCGCGCTGAGCTGGGACTAACGTGTAGGAGCTGGCTTGCCGGCGATGGCGATCATGCGGGCGCCTTCGCCGGCAAGCCGGCTCCTACAGGTTTGGTGTTGATACCCGTTAAATAGTTTTTATGCCCAATCAAACCATCAAGACCCCCTGCGTCGGCCTGTGTTCCACCGTTTACGGGGACCTGGTCTGCCGGGGCTGCAAGCGTTACCACCATGAAGTGATCCAGTGGAACGGCTACAACGCCGACGAGAAACAGGCGGTTTGGCTGCGCCTGGAGCAATTGCTGGTACAGGTCATGGCCAGCAAGTTGGAGGTGTTTGATGCGCACCTGCTGCGCCAGCAGCTTGAGTCGCGCAAGATCCGCTTCATGCCGCACCAGTCGGCCTATTGCTGGGCGTATCAGCTGATTGCCCGGGGTGCGCGAGTGATTTCCAAGCTGGACGCGTATGGGCTGGCGTTGCTGCCGGAGTTTCGCGAGCGCAGCCTGGCGGATCTGCGGGATGCGATTGACCGGGAGTTTTTCCTGCTGTCCGAGGCGCATTACGAGCGGTATATCGCCCCGGGGTTTATCAGGGAGGCTTTTGGGCCTCCACTGATAGCCAGTTTTTAACTCAGCAATTCCAGGAGGCTGCGCGTTCGGCCTGCAGGTCATAACGCTCAATCGCCTCCTGGCACACCCGCGCCTCCAGACGCCCCTGCTCCACCAACGCCGTCAGCGCCGCCAGCACAATGTGGTGGCGGTCCACCTCAAAGAAATCCCGCAGCGCCGCCCGTGTATCACTGCGCCCAAAGCCGTCGGTACCCAGCACGGTGTAGCTGGAATCCAGGTAAGCGCCAATCATCTGCGGTACTGCCCGCACATAGTCAGTCACCGCAATCACCGGCACGCCTTTGGGCAAGCATTCATTCACATGGCTGATCCGCGCAACGGCCTGCGGATGCAAGCGGTTCCAGCGTTCAACCTCCCGCGCATCCCGCGCCAGCTCGCTGAAACTGGTGACGCTGAACACGTCGCTCGTCACCTGCCAATCATCCGCCAGCAACTGTGCCGCCGCTTGCGCCTCGCGTACCAGCGTGCCAGCCCCGAGCAGGCGCACCTGGGCATCGGCGGCGCCTTGCAGGCGGTACATGCCTTTGATGATCGCCGCTTCAACCCCTTCCGGCAGGCTGGGCTGCGGGTAGTTTTCGTTCATCAGGGTCACGTAGTAGAACTCGTCCACATCGTGTTCGAGCATCTGGCGCATGCCGTGGTCGAGGATCACCGCGAATTCCCCGGCGAACGCCGGGTCGTAGGCGCGGCAGTTGGGCACGGTGGCAGCGGTGAGGTGGCTGCTGCCGTCCTGGTGCTGCAAGCCCTCGCCACCCAGGGTGGTGCGTCCGGCGGTGGCGCCGAGCAGGAAGCCACGGGCACGTTGGTCAGCGGCGGCCCAGATCAGGTCGCCGACGCGCTGGAAGCCGAACATCGAGTAATAGATGTAGAACGGCAACATGCGCAGGCCATGCACCGAATAGCTGGTGGCCGCCGCAACCCAGGAACTGATGGCGCTGGCTTCACTGATGCCCTCCTCCAGGATCTGCCCGTCGGTGGCTTCGCGGTAGCTGAGGATCGAGCCGATGTCTTCCGGTTCGTAGCGCTGGCCGACACTGGAATAAATGCCAATCTGCTTGAACAGGTTGGCCATGCCGAACGTGCGCGCTTCATCTGCCACGATAGGCACGATGCGCGGCCCCAGCGCCTTGTCCTTGAGCAGGTTGGTCAACATGCGCACGAAGGCCATGGTGGTGGACATTTCCTTGCCGTCGGCAGCCGTGGCGAAGGCGGCATAACCCGATACGGCCGGCACGCTGACCGGGGCGGCGACCTGGCCGCGACTAGGCACGTAGCCGCCCAACGCCGTGCGACGCTGGTGCAGATAGCGCAACTCCAGGCTGTCCTCGGCCGGTTTGAAAAAGCTCAGGGATTCGGTCTGTTCATCGGTCAGCGGCAATTGGAAGCGATTGCGGAAGGCGATCAACGCATCGCGGTCCAACTTCTTCTGCTGGTGGGTGGTCATCTTGCCCTGCCCGGCCTCGCCCATGCCAAAGCCCTTTTTGGTCTGGGCCAGGATCACCGTGGGTTTGCCTTTGACCCGCCGTGCGGCGTGGTAGGCGGCGTGGATCTTCACCATGTCGTGGCCGCCGCGCTTGAGGCGGTCGATCTGCTCATCGCTCATGCCCTCGACCAGCCGGGCCAGGGACTCGCTCTGGCCGAAGAAGTGTTCGCGGTTGTAGGCGCCATCCTTGGCGGCGAAAGTCTGAAATTGACCGTCAACCGTGTTGGACAAAATGTTGACCAGCGAACCGTCAGCGTCCTTGGCCAGTAACGCATCCCAGTCCGAGCCCCACACCAACTTGATCACGTTCCAGCCGGCGCCGGCAAACAAGGCCTCCAGCTCATCGATGATGCGCCCGTTGCCGCGCACCGGCCCGTCGAGGCGTTGCAGGTTGCAGTTGACCACCCAGGTCAGGTTGTCCAGGCCTTCGCGAGCGGCCAGGGTCAGGGCCGACATGCTTTCCGGCTCGTCCATCTCGCCGTCGCCGAAGACGCCCCAGACGTGACGGTCGGTGGTGTCCTGCAAGTTGCGGTGCTGCAAGTAGCGCATGAAGCGCGCCTGGAAGATTGAACTGATGGGGCCGATGCCCATGGAACCGGTGGGGAACTGCCAGAAGTCGGGCATCAGCCACGGGTGCGGGTAGCTGGACAGGCCGCGTGCGCCCTGCGCGGGCCCACCTATTTCCTGGCGATAGTGCGCCAAGTCGTCTTCGCTCAAACGCCCTTCAAGGAACGCGCGTGCATAGATGCCTGGCGCGGAATGCGGCTGATAGAACACCAGATCGCCGCCGAAGCCCTCGTTACGGGCGCGAAAAAAGTGGTTGAAGCCGACTTCGAACAAGTCCGCCGCGCTGGCGTAACTGGCGATATGGCCACCCAGCTCGCCGTAGGCCTGGTTGGCCCGCACCACCATGGCCAACGCGTTCCAGCGCACCAGCGAGGCCAGACGTTCTTCGGTAGCGAGGTCGCCGGGAAATGCCGGTTGCTGCTCGACGCTGATGCTATTGATGTAGGCCGTGCCGTGGTGCGGTTTCCAATCGATATGCGGCGCACTGGCATCCTGCGCCAGCAAGTCGAGGATCTGCCGAGCCCGCGCCGGGCCGGCGTGCGTGACCAGGGACGCCAGGGCGTCGCGCCACTCATCCAACTCTTGCTGATCAATCACCGCATTCGTGAAACCGTTCATGGGCACCTCCGGGCTTTTTTTCCAGTTTATGTCGGTGCTGGAGGATTTTTTGCCTGTTATCAGGCGCTCGACGTTGAATTTTGAGCATGAATCACTGCCAATTTTGCTTCTGGCAGCACGTTATGCTCAAGCAGGACGAAAGCCCGCAATTGTGTTTAAAATGCCGCCCGCTCAACGACCGACGTTTAACGATGACCCCAGACGCACTCGCCACCCTGCACACCCACCTGCTCACCGCCCTGGCGACCCCACCGGCTGAAACTCGCCGCCTGTTCCATGGCCGTGGCCGTTGCTGGCCGGGCCTTGAGCAACTGACGGTGGACTGGTTGCAAGGCGTGCTGCTGGTGGCGTTGTTCAAAGAACCGGACGCGGCACAACTGGAAGCCTTGAAGCACCTGCTGCAAACCGAGTTCGGCACCTACACCATCGCGCTGCAACACCGTTACCTGCCGCAAAGCACCACCGAATGGCTGTCGGGCAACCCTGTCGACGAGTTGACCATCACCGAAGGTGGCCTGCGCTACCTGATCGACCTGGGTAAAAAACAGAATAGCGGGCTGTTCCTCGACATGCGCTACGGCCGCAACTGGGTGCGTGAGCAGGCCAAGGGCCAGCGCGTGCTCAACCTGTTTGCCTACACCTGTGGCTTCTCGGTGGCGGCCATCGAAGGTGGCGCCGACCACGTGGTGAACCTCGACATGGCCCGTGGCGCCCTGAGCCGTGGCCGCGACAACCATCGCCTGAATGGTCATGACCTGAGCAACGTCAGCTTCCTGGGCCACGACCTGTTCAAGTCCTGGGCCAAGGTCACAAACAACGGCCCCTACGACTTGGTGATCATCGATCCGCCGTCGTTTCAGAAAGGCAGCTTCCTGTTGACCAAGGACTACCAGCGCGTACTGCGCCGCCTGCCGGATCTGCTCACGCCACAGGGCACCGTACTGGCGTGCATGAACGACCCGGCCTTCGGTGAAGACTTCCTTATCGACGGCGTCACCCGCGAAGCACCGGGCCTGCGTTTTGTCGAGCGGTTGCAAAACCCGCCGGAATTTCCTGATATTGATGCGCAAAGTGGCTTAAAGGCGTTGGTATTCCGCCAGGGCTGATGCCGAAATGTCTTACGCTTGCTACGCTAAGTGATACACCGGGGTGGTGAACCTTCTTACCCCCTTCCCGGTCGATACCTGCATTCCCCGGCCAGACTCGACGGCGTCACGTCGTCGGCTGCCCTGTTTCACCTTTTGGAGAACCGCCCGTGATATCGACCCTGCATGTAGCCAGACTCAAAGCCTGGGGCGCCCACGGCTTTACCGCCACCGGTGTGGTATTGGCCTTCCTGGCCACCCTGGCGCTGCTGGAAAACTCACCCAAGGCCTGCCTGCTGTGGCTGGGCCTGGCGCTGGTAGTGGACGGGGTTGATGGCTCACTGGCGCGACGAGTGAATGTGAGCACGGTACTGCCGAGCTTCGACGGCTCGGTGTTGGACCTGGTGATCGATTACCTCACCTACGTGTTTATCCCCGCCCTGTTTATCTATCGCTATATCGACCTGCCGGACTTTACCCACCTGTTTACCGTGTCGGTGATCCTGGTGTCGTCGCTGTTCTGCTTTTGCAACGTCAATATGAAGAGCAAGGACAACTACTTCGTCGGCTTCCCCGCCGCGTGGAATGTGGTGGCCTTGTGCGTCTATATCATCCAGCCGGAAGCCTGGGTCACCTTGCTCACCGTGATCGGCCTGGCCCTGCTGACCGTGACGCCGATGAAATTCCTGCACCCGTTCCGGGTGAAGCGGTTCATGCCGATCAATATTGCAGTAACCACGATCTGGTTGCTGTGCAGCTTCTTGATGGTGATGGATTACCCGAACACCAACCCGTGGACGTTTGGCTTGTGGTCGGTGATGTCGGCGTATTTCCTGGGGATTTGTATCTGGCGCACGGCACTGGAGTGGCTGGGAACACACAAATGACCCGGTGAACACTCTTCAAATGTGGAAGGGGGCTTGCCCCCGATAGCGGTGGGTCAGCTAAAGATGAGTCAGCTGGAGCACTGCCATCGGGGGCAAGCCCCCTCCCACATTTGGATTTGCAGACTCCCCGCGAGTAAGATGGCGGCCTTTCGCTTAGCGCCCTGCCAATAATAAGCCCAACCCATGCCCTTCGAACTCAGCGTAGACCTCACCACCCTCGCCATCCTGGCGGCGGTCGCTTTTATCGCCGGCTTCATCGATGCCATCGCCGGCGGCGGGGGCTTGCTCACCACGCCCGCCCTGCTCACCGCCGGCATGCCGCCGCATCTGGTACTGGGCACCAACAAGCTCAGTTCCACCTTCGGTTCGGCCACCGCCAGTTTCACCTTCTATCGGCGCAAGCTGTTCCATCCGCGCCAGTGGGTGCATGCCATTGTCGGCACGCTGATCGGTGCGCTGACCGGCGCCGTGGTCGCCCACTACCTGCCGGCTGAAACCCTGAACAAGATGCTGCCGGTGATCGTGTTCGCCTGTGGCGTGTACCTGTTGTTCGGCGGCACGCCCAAGGCGCCAGTGGACGCCGATGCACCGATCAAGAAGAAATGGCAATCCACCCAGGGCTTCGGCCTGGGCTTCTACGATGGCGTGGCCGGCCCCGGCACCGGGGCGTTCTGGACCGTGAGCACGATGCTGTTGCACCCCATCGACCTGGTGAAAGCCAGCGGTGTGGCGCGCAGCATGAACTTCGTCAGCAACGCGGGGGCGCTGACGGTGTTCATCATCAATGGTTCGGTGGACTGGATCGTCGGTCTGGCCATGGGCGTGTCGGTGATGTGTGGCGCATTCTTTGGCGCACGCAGCGCGATCAGCGGCGGCGCCAAATTCATTCGCCCGGTGTTCATCACCGTGGTCCTCGGCCTGACGGTGCGCCTAGCCTGGCAGCACTGGTTCAGCGTGACCTAGTCGGCGGGCCAAATACAGGTCGATCAAGTAACGCGCAATCGAACGTGACGCCGGCAACGGCGGCAAGTCGTGGATGTTGAACCACTGCGCGTCTTCGATCTCATCAGCCTGGGGCACGATATCGCCCCCGGCGTACTCGGCATGAAAGCCCAGCATCATCGAATGGGGGAACGGCCAGCACTGGCTACCCATGTACTGGATGTTCTTGACCTCCACCTGCACTTCCTCGCGCACTTCGCGGATCAGGCAGTCTTCGGCCGACTCACCCGGTTCGGCAAACCCCGCCAACGTGCTGTACACCCCCGTGACAAAGCGTGGCGAACGCGCCAGCAGGATCTCGTCACCACGGGTCACCAACACGATCATGCTCGGCGAGATACGCGGGTAGCTGCGCAGGTCACAGGCCCGGCAGTACATCGCGCGCTCTCGTGGTACCTGGACCATGGCCTGGCCGCAACTCCCACAAAACCGGTGTTCCCGCGCCCAAGTGCCGATCTGCGCTGCGTAGCCCAGCACCTTGTAAAGGGTGTGATCGCCTTGCAGCATGAAACCGCGCAACCCCTGCCAACTGCAACCCGTCACTTCAGCAGGTGCATTGAGTTCCAGCAGGTACACCGGCTCGCCGTCAAGGTGGCCAATGCCGTGCTCGGCAAACACCGACAGGTCCTGGCGCTTGAGCCATTCCCGGGGGAACAACGGGCCGTTGGTGTCATGCAAAAAGCCGTCGCGGCTGCGGGCGACGGCCCAGCCGCCAGGGGTGTCGTTGTCCAGCAGCGTTGTGGTAATCCAGCCTGGGGTCATGTCAGTCAATCCACGAATTCGGGTTTCTGCTTACTCATGTGGGCCGCGATGGCCACGCGCAGGTCGTTGGATTGCAACATAGCCGAGTTCCAGGTGGCAACGTATTCCAAGCCGTCATTGACTGTATGGTCACGCATGTAGCTGATCATGGCCTTGGTGCCGGCCACGGCAATCGGCGACTTGGCGGCGATTTCATGGGCAATCTCCATTACCCCGGCCAACAGGCTGTCCTGATCGGGATAGACGCGATTGACCAGGCCGATGCTGCGCGCTTCCTCGGCGCCGAACTGGCGGCCGGTGTAGGCCAGCTCACGGAGCATCCCATCGCCGATGATACGCGGCAGGCGCTGCAGGGTGCCGACGTCAGCGGCCATGCCGATGTCGATTTCCTTGATGGAGAATTGCGCGCCTTCGGCGGCGTAGCGCATGTCACAGGCGCTGATCAGGTCGATTGCACCACCGATGCAGTAACCCTGGATCGCCGCCAACACCGGCTTGCGACAGTTGTCGACCGCATTGAACGAGGCTTGCAGCTCAAGGATCTTGCGGCGCAGCAAGCGTGCGTTGCGGCCCACGTCCTTACCGAATTCATTGGCCACCGAGGCCAGCATCATCAGGTCGATGCCGGAAGAGAAATGCTTCCCGGCACCACTCAGCACCACGGCGCGCACGGCGTCGGTGTCTTCGACCCACTGGAAAATGTCGATGATTTCGGTCCAGAACGCCGCGTTCATCGCGTTGATCTTTTCCGGGCGGTTGATCTGCACATGGGCAACGTTGCCGGTGAGTTCGACGACGAAAGCTTGGTATTCGGACATGGCAGTGATCCCTGACTGGCGAGTGATAAGGCCCGAACTATAACAACGGAACGTGACGGCACATCGGCCAAAAACGGGACGGGCAAAGGTAATGGAATGTTGTGGGCGTGCGGTTCATGCAGCGCCAATACATTTCATCCAGGGCATCCGATTTATCGGCTATACAATCAGGGCCATTGCCTGGAGCTGCCTATGCCGACCCCGTTTCGCTCATCCTTGATTCTCGCCCTGGTGGTCGTGCTGACCGGCATCGGTGCCGGATGGGGCGGGATGTTGCTGGCGTTGCTGCTGCATGGTATCCAGCACCTGGCCTACGGTTATAGCCTTGACAGCCTGGTCAGCCATGAAACCTTCCTGCTGGGCGTGACGGCGGCGCCGCCTGAGCGGCGGCTGCTGGTGCTGGTGGCGTGCGGCCTGGTGGCGGGATTGGGCTGGTGGGCGATTTATCGTTACGGCAGGCCGCTGGTGAGCATCAAGCAAGCGGTGTCGGAGAAGATGCCGATCATGCCACCCAAGACCACCCTCGCCCACGCCTTGCTGCAGATCATCAGCGTGGCCCTGGGTTCGCCCCTCGGCCGTGAAGTGGCGCCGCGGGAAGTCGGGGCGTTGGCCGCCACCTGGTTGTCCCTGCGCGCTGGACTCGACCCGCAGATGCATCGCCTGATCGTCGCCTGCGGTGCCGGAGCCGGGTTGGCCGCGGTGTACAACGTACCGCTGGGTGGCGCGGTGTTCGTGCTGGAAGTGCTGGTGGGCGCGTTCAGTTGGCCGGCGGCGGTGATTGCGTTGGCGACTTCAGCGATTGCAGCCTCGGTGGCGTGGATCGGGTTGGGTGCGCAATCGCAATATGCAGTCCCGCACTTCGTGTTGAACCCTGCCCTGATTGCCTGGGCGGTGGTCTGCGGCCCGATCTTCGGCGTGGCGGCGTACGCTTTCACGCGGCTCACCGGCGAGGCGCGGGCGAATGCCGCCAGGGGCTGGCGCCTGCCGGTGCTGTCATTGATCAACTTCACCCTGATCGGCGGTTTGGCGATGCTGTTGCCGCAAATCCTCGGCAATGGCAAAGGCCCGGCGCAGCTGGGTTTCGACAATGAACTGACGATAGGCCTGGCGGCGTTGTTGCTGGTGGTCAAAGTACTGATCACCACCAGCAGCCTGCGCGCCGGCGCCGAAGGCGGCTTGCTCACCCCAGGCCTGGCCAATGGCGCCTTACTGGCAATCATCCTCGGCGGCGCCTGGAGCCTGGTCTGGCCCGGCGTGCCCCTGGGCGCATTCGCAATCATCGGCGCCGCTGCCTTCCTGGCCGCCAGCATGAACATGCCGTTGACTGCGATTGTGCTGGTGGCGGAGTTCACTCGCATCGACCACGACTTCCTGGTGCCGATCATCCTGGCCGTGGTGGGTTCGATGTGTGTGAGCAAGCTGTGCCAATGGCGCGGGTAAAAACGCTGCAAAAGGCTGGATAAAACCCGGCACACACGCCATCCTTCGCGCTTTAAGCCGCCCCATTCGCGGCGCTCGACGTTTAAAGGATATGCCCCATGCACGCCCAACCCCTCACCGCCGCCGAATTCGAATTCATCGAAAACACCCTGCTCAAGTACGGTGACGACCACTCGGTGCTGAACCTGGCCGAACTCGACGGCTACTTCACCGCGCTGGTCTCCAGCCCAGCCCAGGTGGACGTGGCCGAGTGGTTCCCCGCGATCTGGGGCGGCCAGAACCCGGAATGGGACAACATGGACGAAGCGCAAAGCTTCCTCGAACTGTGCGTGCGCCACCTCAACACCCTGGCCGCACAACTGGCGACCGACGCCGCCGGCTTCAACGCCCGCTTCGACGAAACCGAACACCAAGGCCACACCGTGACCCTTGCCGAAGAATGGTGCTTTGGCTACATCCGCGGCGCCGCCATCGGCAACTGGCCGGAACTGCCGGCAGAACAGGCTGCACGGCTGGAAAAAATCTCCTGGTGCGCCGAACAAGACAACTTCGAACTCCCGGCCGACCTCGATGTGCAAGCACACCAGCAACGCGTCGGCGAAATCGAACCGGCAGCGCGCGCACTGCATGATTACTGGTTGGCGAAGCGATAACAGCCTGCAGGGACCGAGGCGCCTGCATCGCCGGCAAGCCGGCTCCTACAAGGAACGCGTATCCACGATGCGAAGCGAGTCGCTCTTGATCTTGATCTGAGGCGCCCCGTCAAACACGCTGGCCGAACGCAGGCTTGAATCCGTGGGTAACCCGGCAGGACGCCGGGTTAGCCGCGCTGGGCCAAGGATGGCCCATCGCGGCGGCCCACGGATTCAAGCCTTCGTTACGGCACACCGAGCCTAAGCGAGGTGCCGAGTGTTGGGGCAAGAGCGTTTTGCTTACTTTTGCGCTGTTCAAAAGTGAGCCGCCGTAAGGGCGGAACCCTAAGCCGCCGCTACCCAAATAACGGATATGTACACCGAACAAACGCCATCGCAGGCAAGCCGGCTCCCACAGTTGGAACGATATACACCCAGTAAATATCAGCGCCCATGACCCCAAGCTCGACAAGCACCACATCTATACCCGATTATTCAACTCCGCCCGCCGTCCGTGCCTTGAATCAGGAGCCCTGTACCTTGAGTTCGCAGAAAACCGTGACCGTCACCCCGCCCAACGTCCCCCTCAATGGCAAGGTCGCGCCCCCCGGCTCCAAATCCATTACCAACCGCGCCCTCCTGCTCGCCGCACTGGCCAAAGGCACCAGCCGCCTCAGCGGCGCACTCAAGAGCGACGACACCCGCCACATGTCCGTAGCCCTGCGCCAAATGGGCGTGACCATCGACGAACCCGACGACACCACCTTCGTCGTCACCGGCCAAGGCAAACTGCAACTGCCGCCACAGCCACTGTTCCTCGGCAACGCCGGCACCGCCATGCGCTTCCTCACTGCCGCCGCGGCCACCGTGGAAGGCATCGTGGTGCTGGACGGCGACGACTACATGCAAAAACGCCCGATCGGCCCGCTGCTGGCAACCCTCGGCCAGAACGGCATCCAGGTCGACAGCCCCACCGATTGCCCACCCGTCACCGTGCACGGCGTCGGCAAGATCAAAGCCAAGCGTTTCGAGATCGACGGCGGCCTTTCCAGCCAGTACGTGTCAGCCTTGCTGATGCTCGCGGCCTGTGGCGAAGCGCCGATTGAAGTGGCGCTGACCGGCAAGGACATCGGTGCCCGTGGCTACGTGGACCTGACCCTGGACTGCATGCGCGCCTTCGGTGCCAAAGTCGAAGCAGTCGACGACACCACCTGGCGTGTGGCCCCGACCGGCTATACCGCCCACGACTACCTGATCGAACCCGACGCCTCTGCCGCCACCTACCTGTGGGCCGCTGAAGTGTTGACCGGTGGCCGCATCGACATCGGCGTGGCCGCGCAGGATTTCACCCAGCCGGACGCCAAGGCCCAGGCCGTGATCGCGCAGTTCCCGAACATGCAGGCCACGGTGGTCGGTTCGCAAATGCAAGACGCCATCCCCACCCTGGCAGTGCTCGCGGCGTTCAACAACACACCCGTGCGTTTCACTGAACTGGCCAACCTGCGGGTCAAGGAATGCGACCGCGTACAGGCGCTGCATGACGGCCTCAACGAGATCCGCCCTGGCCTGGCGACCATCGAAGGCGACGACCTGCTGGTAGCCAGCGACCCCGCCCTGGCCGGCACCGCCTGCAACGCGCTGATCGACACCCACGCCGACCACCGCATCGCCATGTGCTTTGCCCTGGCCGGGTTGAAGGTCTCGGGGATTCGCATCCAGGACCCGGACTGCGTCGCCAAGACCTATCCTGATTACTGGAAGGCCCTGGGCAGTCTTGGGGTTCAGTTGAGCTACTGAGGGCTCGGCGTCGGAATGGGGAGGCACTGCACATGACAATCCGCCAACCCTGCCCACCCGGCGCCTGCGTCTGCGACCGCGAAGAGCTGCTGCAAGCGCCGGGCGCCGACCTGCGTATCCTTAACCTGACGCGCCAGGAAGAAAAGAAACTGCTCGACCGCCTTGAACACCTCAAGAGCCTGCAAGACCTGGAACGCATGCAACAGCTGATGTACCAGCAATTGGGCATCCGCGTGCATATCGCGCCGGGTCACACCGAGGTCAAGAGCATGCGTGGCATCCAGATCGTTATCGACGAGCTACCGGGCCTGTGCCGCAAGACCCGCCAATCGATCCCGGCCGCGATCCGTCGAGGCCTGGAGAATCAGCCGGAAATCGCTTACCGCCTGCTCGACGCCCACGATTTGTTTCGCGAAGGTTGAATCAATCGGCGACTGTCTCGGTCTCAAACAGTCCCTCGCCCAAGGCCCGGGCCGTCTCCAGATGCGCCTGCGCCCCGCCGCTTTCCGAATCCAGCAACAGCGCTGATGTGACCACCTGCGCGCCGCAGTAATCGAAGATCCCGTAGTCAATTTGCGTGCGCATGGCCTTGGCGTAGCCGTGCCGATCAAACGCGCCGTCGTCGGCAGCGCCCAAGGCCAGCAGGTGTACCTGCAAGTGGCGCAATTTCTTCACCACCGGCGTATCGGGACCGTAATCGATCGCCCAACCGTTGATGAACACGCGGTCGATCCAGCCTTTGAGCAGGCCCGGCATGGACCACCAGTAGATCGGGAATGCCAGCACCAGCGCATCGGCGCGGTCGATGCGGGCTTGTTCAGCCAGTACGTCCGCCGGTGGCGTGGCGCGCATACGGTGTACCCGATGGTCGGCTGCGTTATAGCGCGGGTCGAACCCTTCGGCGGCGATGTCGGCCATTTCGAAGGTGTGGCCCGACGCAGCAAGGCCGGCGGCGACCTGGGCGGCCACGCTGTGGGTGAGGGATTGCGGGTCGTGGTGAGCAACAACGATGAGTGCGTGCATGACATTGACTTCGTGAGAGGTTACGCTGGGCTTAAGTTACGTTTAGTAAGTTACTTTTGGTATATAAGCATGTCAAGCACAGCGTCCCCCGCTCCTCGTCGTCGCCTGTCTCGTGAAGATCGCCTGCGCCAACTGCTGGACGTGGCCTGGCAACTGGTGCGCGATGAAGGCACCGAAGCCCTCACACTCGGCCGCCTGGCGGAGTTGGCGGGGGTGACCAAACCGGTGGTCTATGACCATTTCGTCACCCGCGCCGGGTTGCTGGCCGCGTTGTATGAAGATTTCGATGCGCGTCAGGACCAGGTCTTTGCCAGCGCCATCGCAGCCAGCAACGCAACCCTTGACGACCGTGCCTGGGTGATCGCCGCGTCCTATGTGGATTGCGTGCTGTTGCAGGGTCGGGAAATCCCAGGGGTGATTGCGGCCCTCAGCAGTTCGCCGGAACTGGAAGCCCTCAAGCGCCAGTACGAGGCGATCTTCCTCGATAAATGCCGTGACGCGCTGTCGCCCTTTGGCCGCATATCCCAGGCGGGACTGCGCGGCATGTTGGGGGCGGCGGAGGCGCTGTCCCAGGCGGCGGCCAGCGGTGAGATCAGCCGCGAAGAGGCGCAGCAGGAGTTGTTGGCAACCATTCTGGCGATGGTCAATCGCGGCCGCGATTAAATGATTTTTGACGGATGAGGAATAAACCAGCGCGACGGGTGTTTACCTGAGTACGGCGTGTGCTTCAGCCCCGATTCTGTATAAACACCTGCACCTTGTGCGCCAGTTGATCAAGATGCCGATCCCGCTGTTTCTCGGCATCCACCATGGCGCGCTTGCCATGTTTTTGCAGCAGATAGGTATGAATCTGCCGCACCTCCAATGAGCTGTAGATCGCCGCCACATCCAGCACGCCCATCAAGCCGTCCGTGCCGTAGTCCCGTGTGTTCATCAGCACCTGGGTGCCCCGCGCGCCGCGCACTTGAAAACCCATGCCCTCGAACGCCGGCACTTTTTCCACTGAGCACGCCAGCTCCGCATGGGGATATCGGCTCAGCACATCACCCATCATTGCGCGTGCCACACCCTGGCGCCGGTGGCCAACCTGCACGGCCATAAACGCGATACCGCAGGCTTCTGGGTCATCCTTCACCGGCAGGTACAGGCAAAAGCCGATCAGCTTTTCCTCTTCCATCGCCACCACCAATTCGACGGCAATGCCTTTGGCACCGTTCAACGCTTCCAGGTACAGGTGCACCTCAAAGCCAATGGCGTACTGGTAGATGTTGTACAGCAGGTTGCTCGGCGGCAGCGCCACGCTGCTGATGTCGGTGAGGTTGTCCACCACCATCTGCAGGATCTGAGCATTGATGGGCTCGGGGCACGGTGTGGTGTAGCGGGTAAGGCTGAACATGCAAATTCCTGGGTTTAGCGTCAAGGCAGCGGCGATTGTACCTGTTGCAGCCCGCACACCTCACGCAAACATCCGCGCAACCAGCGATGGGCCAGGTCAGCGTCCAGCCTGGGGTGCCAGAGCATCGACACGGTGAAGGTGGGCAACGCCAGCGGCAATGCAAAGCTGCACAAGCCCTCGCGTTGGTGGGCGGTATAGCGTTCCGGCACGCTGGCGATCAGGTCGGTGTCGCGGGCTAGAGCGATGGCTGTGGCAAAACCGGCGACGACGGTATTGATCTGTCGCGTGAGGCCTTGGGCTTCGAGCATGTCGTCGATCTGGCCGCGGTCCTGACCGCGTCGGGAGACGTAGACGTGCCGGCCTGCGGCGTAACGTTCAACGCTGACGTCACCTCGGCTGAGAGGATGGCCACTGCGTACCACACCCACCAAGCGATCGCGAAACAGCGCCTGGGTCAGCACTTCCGGGCTGGCGGTTGGGTCGACCACGCCGGTTTCCAGGTCGACGCGCCCCTCGCGCAGCAAGGTGCTGTCCTTGTCGGTTTTGTTGATGAAGCGCAGGCGCACACCGGGCGCGTGCTCAGCGATACGCGCCAGCAATGCCGGGCCGAAATTTTCGACGAACTCTTCGCTGGTGCGCAGGGTGAACGTACGCGCCACCTGGGCCATGTCCAGGGATTGCACGGGACGCAGCACGGCATTGGCCTCTTGCACCAAGCGGCTTACCTGCTCACGCAACGCCACCGCCCTGGGCGTGGGCACCAGGCCGCGACCGGCGCGTACCAGCAAAGGGTCGCCGGTGGTCTCGCGCAATCGGGCCAGGGCGCGGCTCATGGCCGAAGGGCTCAGGCGCAGGCGTTTGGCCGCAGCCGCGACACTGCCTTCGGCGAGCAGCACATCCAAGGTGATCAGCAGATTGAGATCGGGCATCCGCGTTCCTTATAAGGCGTTGTATGCATCTATTAACTGCAATCCATGCGTCTTCCGCCATGTTAGGCGACGCCGTAGATTTGTGACAGTTGCCATTACTCAAGGATTTGCCATGTCTACCCGTTCACGCGGCAGCCTCATCAGCCTGTGCCTGTCCATGTTGCTGGCCTCGCTGGGCACCAGCATCGCCAATGTCGGCCTGCCCAGCCTGACGCGGGCGTTTGATGCCTCTTTCCACGCGGTGCAGTGGGTGGTGCTGGCTTACCTGTTGGCGATCACGGCGGTGATTGTGAGTGCCGGACGCCTGGGAGACCGGTTCGGTCGGCGGCGATTGTTGCTTGCCGGGTTGCTGCTGTTCGCCGTGGCGTGCGGGTTGTGCGGCTTGGCGCCGTCCCTTGCGTGGCTGGTTGCAGCACGCGTACTGCAAGGCCTCGGCGCAGCCATGATGATGGCGATGGCCCTGGGCATGGTCGCAGACACTGTTTCCAAGGAGCGTACCGGCCGCGTGATGGGTTTGCTGGGCACGATGTCCGCCGTCGGCACTGCAATGGGCCCCAGTGTTGGCGGTGTGTTACTGAGTATGTGGGGCTGGCGGGCGATTTTCCTGATAGGCATGCCATTGGGAGGGGTGGCCGTCGCCCTTGGCTACCGCTATCTGCCGATTGACCGGCCCCGCGTGGCATCCCGCGATGGCTCAAGTTTCCGGGCATCATTAAAAGATGCGTCGCTGCTCACCGGCCTGGCCATGAGTGCCCTGGTCGCCGCCGTGATCATGGCCACGTTTGTGGTTGGACCGTTCTATCTGTCCCGAGGCCTGGGACTCGATCCCGAATGGATGGGCCTGGCCATGGCGGTCGGGCCCTGTGTCGCGGCCATCAGCGGCGTCCCCGCCGGCAGGCTCACCGACCGCCTTGGCAGCCCGCGCATGACATTGGCCGGCCTGGGCCTGATGGCCTGTGGCGCGCTGCTGTTGTCCTGCACTTCGGGTCTGTTCTCCTACCTGAGCGCATTGGTGATCCTGACCACGGGTTACAGCCTGTTTCAGGCCGCCAACAACACCGCTGTGATGAGCGACGTGGAGGCCGCGCGGCGTGGCACGGTCTCGGGCCTGTTGAACCTGTCACGCAACCTCGGGCTGATTGTCGGCGCCTGGGCGCTGGGCGCGGTGTTCGCCTGGGCCAGCCCGGATGTCACCCGTGCGCTCCCCCAATCCGTGGCCTATGGCATGCATGCAACGTTCGGCGTCGCACTGGCCTTGATCCTGCTGGCATGGGTGATGGCATGGCGCCGATTCAGTGCCTTCACCCCCCTGCAGAACACCCATTGAGGCAAAAAAACAAAAAAGGCGTTGCACCAGACCGGGTTACATCGCGCATCATGGGCACTTTCAAGCTCAAGGGTAACGTCCATGCGCGTTCTGTCATTGATGATGGGTCTTACGACGCTGGCCGCCACTACGGTGTTCTGCGCCAGCGCGATGGCGAATGAAGAAAGTCAGTTGGTACAACAGATCAACCAATACCGCAGCCAGGTGCAACGCTGCGGCGACCAGGGTTCCCAGGAACTGCCGCCATTGGCCAGCGACACCCGGCTGGTGCTGCCGGCCACCAACGTGGGCGACCTGCAGCAGGCGCTGGCGCGGGCGGCGTACCCGATGGTCAATGTGCAGGCCATCAGCCTGTCGGGGCCCAAGGATGCCCAGGCAGCCATGAAGGCGGTGCGCGAAAGCTTCTGCCGCGTGGTGCTGGACCCGCAATTTGTCGATATCGGCGTGAGCAACAGCGGCCAGGACTGGCGCATCGTGCTCGCCCGCCCGCTGCTCACCAGTGGCCTGGGCGATTGGCAGACCGAAGGCAAGCAACTGCTCAACCTGATCAACACCGCGCGCTCACAACCACGCCAGTGCGGCACCCAGGCGTTCACGGCTACCACGCCGTTGTCCTGGAATGACGACCTGGCCGGCGCCGCCAACAGCCACACGCGCAACATGGCCAACGGCAATTTCTTCGATCACCTCGACCACGACGGCCGCACGCCCGGCGACCGCGCTGAACTGGCTGGGTACATTGCGAAGAACATCGGCGAAAACATCGCCGCCGGCCTGGACACACCACGCAAGGTTGTCGACGGTTGGCTCGCCAGTCCGGGCCATTGCGCCAACCTGATGAACCCGCAATTTCGTGAGTTGGGTGCGGCCTATGCCATGGACCCGAAAAGTGATGCGGGGATTTACTGGACGGGGGTTTTTGGCGCCCAGTAGGCCCACCTGCACATCCCCTCAAACGGACAGTGCATCAAATTGCTATCACCGCGATAATCCCGCTGAACTGCCAGCGGGCATTCCGGTCTGTTGCTTGTTGGGCCGTCCCTTCCAGGCAGTGAACAGACCGTGGCAGACAAGGTGTTATCGCAATGATGAATTGGCTGCAAAGCAGCAGCGACATGGCTGAGCAGGTTCGCCAATACGATTGGGCGAGCACACCCCTGGGACCACTGGAGCAGTGGCCGGATGTGCTCAAGACCACCGTGGCGCTGTGTCTTGCGTCGAGCTTCCCACAATCAATCATTTGGGGGCCTCACCTGACCACGTTGTACAACGACGCGTTCATTCCGATCCTTGGCGACAAACCTTTTGCACTCGGTCGTCCATTCAGTGAGGTGTGGCATGAAGTCTGGGCCGACGTGAGTCCCATCGCCAATGCGGCGTTTGAGGGGCATGCCACCTATATCGAAAATTTCCCCCTGCTGATCGAGCGCGGCGCTGGCCTTGAACAAGCCTATTTCACCTTTTGCTACAGCCCCATCCGCGACCCAGATGGCAAGGTTGTCGGGATGCTGGATACCGTCACCGAAACCACCGCCACCGTGTTCCTCAACCGCCGCCTGGCGGTGTTGGACGCCGTGGGCAGTGCCGTGGCCAATGCCACCGACGCCGAAAGCATCATGTCCACCACCACGCGCCTGTTGGCCGAGCACCTGCACGTCTCCAATTGCGCCTATGCCGACATGGACGCCGATGAAGACGGCTTTACCATTCGCGGCAACTGGGCGGCACCCGGCTCGCCGAGCATCGTCGGGCGCTACAGCCTGGCGTCGTTCGGCGCGCGGGCCGTGCAGCAACTGCGTGCCGGAGAACCGCTGGTGGTGCAGGACAACCGCGTCGAATTTCCGCCGGAGGTAGCCGCCAGCTACCAAGCCCTGGGCGCACTGGCGACCGTATGCTTCCCACTGATCAAGGACGGCCGCCTGACCGCGTTGATGGCAGTGCACCACAAGACAGCACGCGTCTGGGCGCCCTACGACCTGGCGCTGGTCGGGGAAGTCACCGAGCGTTCCTGGGCGCATATCGAGCGGGTGCGCGCCGACGCCGCCGTACGCGAGGGCCTGGCGGCGTTCACCGAGCTGAATGCCACCCTGGAACAACGGGTGCACGAGCGCACCCTAGCCCTCACCCAGGCGGAAGCAGCGTTGCACCAGTCCCAGAAGCTGGAAGCCATCGGCCAATTGACCGGCGGCGTGGCCCATGACTTCAACAACTTGCTGACCATCATCCGCTCGTCGGTGGACTTCCTGCGCCAACCGGGCTTGTCCGAGGAACGGCGCCAACGCTATATGAGCGCCGTTTCCGACACCGTCGAGCGCGCCAGCAAACTCACCAGCCAACTGCTCGCTTTCGCCCGACGCCAGCCACTCAACCCGGAAGTCTTCGATGTAGGTCTGCGGGTCAAGAACATCGGCGAAATGCTCGAAAGCGTCACCGGCGCACGTATCCATGTGCAGGTGCAATTGCCCGAGCGTCCTTGCCACGTACGTGTCGACGCCAGCCAGTTTGAAACCGCGTTGATCAATATCGCCCTGAATGCACGAGACGCCATGGACGGGCAAGGCACCCTCACCTTGCGCGTGGCCACGGTGGACACCATGCCGCGCATCCGTGGCGACGAGGAAAGCCGCCAACCCTTTGTGAGCATCGCCCTGGCCGACACCGGCAGCGGCATTCCCGGCGAGACGCTGGAACGCATTTTCGAACCGTTCTTCACCACCAAGGCCGTCGGCAAAGGCACTGGCCTGGGGTTGTCCCAGGTGTTCGGCTTTGCCAAGCAGTCCGGCGGCAACGTCGATGTGGCGAGCCATCCGGGCCAGGGCACGCAGTTTACCCTGTACCTGCCAGAGGTGGCGGCGCAGGTGATATCACACGAGCAAAGCCTGCAGGCCCCCCTGCCGGGCCAGGACATAACGCTGCGCCATATCCTGATCGTGGAAGACAACCTCGAAGTGGGGCGCTTCGCCAACCAGATCCTGCAGGACCTGGGTTACCAGACCACCTGGGCCACCGATGCGGAGCAGGCGCTCGCATTGGCCGGCGCGGACGCCCTGGCGTTCGATGGGATTTTTTCGGATGTGGTGATGCCCGGCATGACGGGCGTAGCGATGGCTAAAGTATTGCGCCAACGGCGCCCGGATTTACCGGTGGTGCTCACCTCCGGCTACAGCGAGGAACTGGCCGAAAGTGGTTATGAAGGGTTCGAGTTCCTGCCCAAGCCCTACTCCGCCGACCAGGTTGCCCGGGCGCTTGCCAAGGCGATGTCCTAAGAGCTGTCCGGTGGTGCGCGGGCTTGTCCCGCGCTGGGCTGCGAAGCGGCCCTAAAACCAAACGCCAAGGTGTGTCTGAAAAAAATGCGGTGATCTTGTTGGGGCTGCTTCGCAGCCCAGCGCGGGACAAGCCCGCTCACCACAGAAGCCAGCTCACCACAACCACAGCACAACCAAAACCACCATTCAGCGCCCTACTCGGCCACCGCCACCTGATTACGCCCCTGGGCCTTGGCACGATACAGCGCCTTGTCGGCTGTGTTCATCAGGCCGTGCAGGTCTTGGTCCTGAGTATGGGTGGAGGCCACGCCGAGGCTGGCGCTCAGGCCATGCACCGGCTCGGAGGCCAGGCCTGAGATGGCCTTGATCAACTGCTCGGCAATGTCCCGCGCGGTTTCCAGCGACGTATTGGGCAGCAACACCGCAAATTCCTCGCCGCCCAGGCGCCCGTACACGTCGGCCTGGCGGAACGAGGCACTGATCACCCCACCAATCTGGCGTAGCACCTGGTCACCGGCCTGGTGGCCGTAGGTATCGTTGATTTCCTTGAAGTGGTCCATGTCCATCATCAATGCACACAATGGCTGTTGATTGTGACGGCATTGTGCGTACAAGACCTGGGCACGTTCGAAAAAGGCACGACGGTTCATCAGGCCGGTGAGTTCGTCGGTCTGTGCGGCGCGGGTGGAGATGTTGTGGGCACGCTCCATCTGACGGGTCAGGCGAAAGGCCTTTTCCAAGGCATCCGACAGCTTGCGCGTGGCGCTGACCACAAAGGTGGAGAACACCAGCACCGCAATGGCGATGCCCACTTGCATCGAGGATGGTTGGAACAGCAGCCACACGGTGCACGGCAATAGCACCACAGCCATGGAGGCCAAGGTCATGTAGCGATAAGCCGAGTAACAGGACACGGCGCTGACCGACATGCCCACCGTAAACAGCATCACCAGCACCTGGGACAATCGATCATCGGTGGGCATGACCGCCAACGCACCGATTCCCCAGGTTGCGGCAGACAGCATCAGCGTAACCCAGTAACGGCGCTCCCAACGGTCCGGCGTACGCTCGGCATTGGGACAGCGAAACCACTCCATGAACATCTGGATACGAACCAGGGAAGTCACCGCCAATACCGCCAGCCAGACCAGGATGACCTGATGGTCAAACCGATCCCAGCACAACCAGCACAGCATCACCGCGGCCAGGTAACTGCCGAAAATCGCAGCAAATGACTGCCGGAACAGCTGGTGCAAACGGTCGGTCCGCACCTGCTCCTCTATAAAGCAATCCTGGTCCTGCCCACGCCCAAGGCCATTCATGAGTTTCGCCTGATTCGACTGCCACGACAAAGGCGTCATTGTGGCACCCTGCCAGTAGTGCGGACAACAGAATCCAGCACGCTAGAGCCTTTAAAGCGATTCTGGCCGCAGAATCAGCACGCCCAGTGGCGGCAGATTCAACGACAGTGACACCGGCTGCCCGTGCTTGGGTTCATCCTGGGTAAACACCTCGCCCCCATTACCGTAATTGGAGCCTGCGTACATGTCCGCGTCACTATTGATCACTTCACTCCAGCGCCCACCAAACGGCACGCCGACGGCGTAACCCTCGCGTGGCACCGGGGTGAAGTTGGCCACCACCAACACCGGCTTGCCGTCCTTGCTCCAGCGCAGCCAGGCGTAGACGCTGTTGATCGCGTCGTCACCGATCAGCCACTGGAAGCCTTGAGGCGCGTCGTCCTGCTCATGCAGGGCCGGCTCCTCGCGGTACAGGCGATTGAGGTCGCCCACCAGCTTCTGCACGCCTTTGTGTTCGGCGTACTGCAGCAGGTACCAATCCAATTGCTGATCATGATTCCACTCGCGCCATTGGCCGAATTCGCAGCCCATGAACAACAGCTTTTTGCCGGGGTGCATCCACATGAACGCCAGGTAAGCGCGCAAGTTGGCGAACTTCTGCCAACGGTCGCCAGGCATCTTGTCGATCAGCGAATGCTTGCCGTGCACCACTTCATCATGGGAGATCGGCAGGATGAAACGTTCGGACCAGGCATACACCAGGCCAAAGCTCAGCTCGTTGTGATGGTGGGCGCGGTACACCGGGTCCTGCTGGATGTAATGTAGGGAATCGTGCATCCAGCCCATGTTCCATTTGTAGTTGAAGCCCAGGCCGCCTTGCTGTGTGGGCTGGCTGACGCCGGGCCAGGCGGTGGATTCCTCGGCGATTACCAGGGCACCGGGTGCCTCGATAGCGACCACATCGTTGAGGTGACGCAGGAAGTCGATGGCTTCCAGGTTTTCACGACCGCCATGGCGATTCGGCACCCATTCGCCGGCTTTACGTGAGTAGTCGCGGTAGAGCATCGAAGCCACGGCGTCCACGCGCAGGCCGTCGATATGGAAGTGTTTGAGCCAATGCAACGCCGACGCCAACATGAAGCCATGCACTTCGGTGCGGCCTAGATTGTAGATCAGCGTGTCCCAATCCTGATGGAACCCTTCCAGCGGGTTGGCATATTCGTACAGCGCCGTGCCGTCGAATTGCGCCAGGCCGTGGGTGTCGGTGGGGAAATGCGCCGGCACCCAGTCAAGGATCACGCCGATATCGGCCTGATGCAGGGCGTTGACGAAATAGGCGAAATCCTGCGGCGAACCGAAGCGTGCCGTCGGTGCGAACTGTGACAAGGCCTGGTAGCCCCAGGAGCCGCCGAAGGGGTGCTCCATGATCGGCATCAGCTCAATATGGGTGAAGCCCAACTGCTGCACATAGGGAATCAGGCGCTCAGCCAATTCGCGCCAGTTGTACTGGCGTGCCACTTCGCCCGCCTCGTCCAGCTCGACCTGCCAGGAACCCACGTGCAACTCATAGATCGACAGCGGTGCAGTAGTCTTCTGCTTCTCGACTCGCGATTGCATCCATTCGTGGTCCTGCCAGTCCACCTGCAAGGGCTCGGCAACCTTCGAAGCCGTGTCGGGCGGCAGTTGAGTGGCCAACGCCACGGGATCGGCCTTGAGCGGCAGGATCCCATTGGCGCCGAGTACTTCGTACTTGTAGGCCGCACCCGGTTGCAGACGTGGGATAAAGATCTCCCACACGCCGGAAGGATGGCGCAGGCGCATCGGATGCCGGCGACCGTCCCAGATATTGAAGTCGCCCACCACCGAGACCCGCCGCGCATTCGGTGCCCACACGGCGAAGCGCACACCCTCAATGCCATCGACGCTGGTCACCTGGGCCCCCAGGCAACTGCCGAGATCGCGGTGATTGCCTTCAGCGAACAGGTACAGGTCCATTTCACCGAGCAACAGTTGTTGGAAGCTGTAAGGGTCTTCGGTGATCTGTTCACCGCCGGCCCACTGGATTTTCAACAGGTACGGCTGCCGGGTCTTGAACTGCCCGACAAACAACCCCGGGACCTGGCTCGCGTCCAGGCTGCCGATCGGCTCGCCGCTGTCGCGCGCCAGCACCTGGACGCTCAAGGCCTCCGGCAGGAACGCGCGGATAAACTGGCCGCCGTGCTCATCATCGTGTGGCCCGAGAATCGAGAACGGGTCATGGTGCTCGGCGCGTACCAGCGCTTCGACGTCCTTGGACGCCGGCAATGCAGTCAACTTCGGTTGCAGCGGTTCTTTATTTGTAAAGCTCATGACGTCTCCCCACCGCGTGCAGTTTTCGATATAGGTGCAAGCCCGCTCAACAGTCCGTGCAACCCTTGCAAGGGCACCGGCAACCAGGTCGGGCGGTTTTCCGCTTCGTAGGCCACTTCATACGCGGCCTTCTCCAGGCTGAACAATGTCAGCGCTGCGTCCTGCCCTTTGGCATCCTGCCAGTCATGCGCCAGTGTAGACGTAGCGGACTGATAAGCCTGGATAAAGGCCTGGCGTGCTTCTTTGAGGTAACGGTCAGTCACGCGTTTGCGGGCCTGGTCCGCTTCGGGCGAATGGTCCACCCCTTGTACATTCAAGGCCATGGCTGCCGCGTAGTCGAAGGAGCGCAACACGCCGCTCACATCTTTATACGGGCTGTGCTTGCCGCGTCGTTCATGCAATGGCCGCGCCGGCTCGCCTTCGAAATCGATCAGGTAGGCATCGCCCTTCACCACCAGCACTTGGCCCAGGTGCAAATCACCGTGAACCCGAATACGCAACCCGCCGGCCGTGGCTTTCGCCAAGGCCTGCACATGGCTGGCAATGGCTTTTTTCTGCGCCAGCAATTCACTGACCAGCGCTTGATCCGTGGGGTTCAACTGGCTTTGATGAAGTTTGAGCAGTTGCAACGCGCGGTCCAACTGCGCGCCGACATCTTTCGCCCAGGCCTGGGTGTCCTTGGCCGTGGTGGCTTCGGGCTTGAAGTCCTTGTTGCTGGTTTTCGCGCCGAGCACCAGGTGCATTTCACCCAGGCGTTGGCCGAGCAACCCGGCAAAATCCGCGAGCTCGCCGAGGGCGTTGTAGTGCTGTTCCTGCTCGGAGATGGCTTCGGCCAGTTCGTCGCGGATAGCCCGTTCCAGGTTGTTCTGGGTCCAGCTCCAGGCGTCACCCTGATTGCTCAGGTAGCCTTGGGCAATCATCAGCAGGTTGTCCTGGCCTTCGGCGTCGTGGCGAATCATCGAGCCCAGTAGCGGCGAGATATTCGGGTAGCCGGCTTCGGTCAGGTAGGCGCTCATTTCCAGTTCCGGGTGCACGCCGGAGGCGACTTTGCGGATCAGCTTGAGCACGAGGCTTTCACCCACCACGACGGAGCTATTGGACTGCTCGGCGGACAAATAGCGCACCTCGGCCGCATCTGTCAGTTGCAGTTTGGCCAGGTGCGGCGTGGCGGTGAAGCGCAGCTCGCCGTCGCCGGTATCGAGCACAGTACCGGCCTGCAAACCTTGAATGACCGCGCGGATAAAGTGCTCAAGGCTGAAGGCATCCGTTACCAAGCCCACCTGGCGCACCCGACGTACACGGGCCAAGGCCAATTGCTGCGGCAAGGCGCTGGTGAACTGGTCTTCACCGAGGAAGCCAAACGGCAACTGATAACGGCTGACCTGGCCACCGGCTGTCACTTCCAGTTCGCTGAGCAAGACCGGGTGCTGCGGGTCGCCAAAGCGCACACCGTAGGCAATGCGCACGCTGTCGATGGCCGTGTCCTTGCCCGCGAACCAGCGGCGCTTGGGCAACCAGGCCGGCAGTGCGGTCTGTTCCAGGGAGGCGCGGCAAGGTTCTTCGAGCAATTCTTCCATGCGCTTTTTCAATACCAGCGTGGTGAAGTCAGGCATGCTCTGGGCCGGTTCCACATGCCAACTGGGCATCTGGTTTTCCGGCGCCAGCACAAACCAATAAAAGCCGTAAGGCGCCAGGGTCAGCAGGAAATTCAGCTGGCCGATGGGCGGGAAGGCATTACCGCCGAGCATCTCCACCGGCACCATGCCCGCAAACGCCGACAGGTCCAACTCGGCCGCCTGGGCACTGCGCGACACGTTGGCCACGCAGAGGATGATCTCGTTGCGCCCGTCTTCACCGGTGAACTCACGGGTATAGGCCAGGATGCGGCGGTTGCTCGGCGAGAGCATTTTCAGGCTGCCACGGCCGAACGCCTTGGATTGTTTGCGCACCGCCAGCATGCGCCGGGTCCAGTTCAGCAACGAATGCGGGTCCTGGGCCTGGGTCTCGACATTCACCGACTGATAGCCGTATTGCGGGTCCATGATCGGCGGTAACACCAGGCTGGCCGGGTCGGCACGGGAGAAGCCGCCGTTGCGGTCGATGGACCATTGCATCGGCGTACGCACGCCATCGCGGTCGCCGAGGTAGATGTTATCGCCCATGCCGATTTCATCGCCGTAATACAGGGTCGGCGTGCCAGGCATCGACAAGAGCAGGCTGTTGAGCAGCTCGACACGCCGGCGATCACGCTCCATCAGCGGCGCCAGACGGCGGCGAATGCCGAGATTGATGCGCGCGCGCCGGTCGGCGGCGTAGTAGTTCCACAGGTAATCGCGCTCTTTGTCGGTGACCATTTCCAGGGTCAGTTCATCGTGGTTGCGCAGGAAAATCGCCCATTGGCAGTTGGCGGGAATCTCCGGGGTCTGGCGCAGGATGTCGGTGATCGGGAAGCGATCTTCCTGGGCCAGGGCCATGTACATGCGCGGCATCAGCGGGAAGTGGAAGGCCATGTGACATTCGTCGCCGTCATCGCCCTTCTTGTCACCAAAGTAGAGTTGGGTGTCTTCCGGCCACTGGTTGGCTTCGGCCAGCAGCATGCGGTCGGGGTAATGGGCATCGATTTCGGCGCGGATCTGCTTGAGCACGTCGTGAGTCTCAGGCAGGTTTTCGTTGTTGGTGCCATCACGCTCGATCAGATACGGGATGGCGTCGAGGCGCAGGCCGTCGATGCCCATGTCCAGCCAGTAACGCATCACCGACAACACAGCTTTCATCACCTGGGGGTTGTCAAAGTTGAGGTCGGGCTGGTGGGAATAGAAGCGGTGCCAGAAGTATTGGCCGGCGACCGGGTCCCAGGTCCAGTTCGACTTCTCGGTGTCGAGGAAGATGATGCGGGTGCCGTCGTATTTCTGGTCGTCATCCGACCACACATAGAAGTCCCGCGCCGCCGAGCCTGGCTTGGCCTTGCGCGCGCGTTGGAACCAGGGGTGCTGGTCGGAGGTGTGGTTGATCACCAATTCGGTGATCACCCGCAGCCCGCGCTTGTGCGCTTCGGCGATGAAGCGCTTGGCGTCGGCCATGGTCCCGTAGTCGCTGTGCACACCACGGTATTCGGCAATGTCATAACCATCGTCGCGACGTGGCGAGGGGTAGAACGGCAGCAGCCAGATGGTGTTAACGCCCAGGTCGGCGATGTAGTCGAGCTTGGCGATCAGGCCCGGGAAATCACCGATACCGTCGTTATTGGAGTCGAAATAGGATTTGACATGAACCTGGTAGATCACCGCGTCCTTGTACCAGAGCGGGTCTTTGATGAAGGTGGCAGCGTTGGGCTTCTTCGCCATTGGAAACTCCTGGAATATTCGAACGGGAGAAACGCGGTCGCTGTAGGAGCCGGCTTGCCGGCGATGGCGTACTTGAGCCATGCAGCGATGCCAGGGGCCTTATCGCCGGCAAGCCGGCTCCTACAGGTCCGGTTTCAAGAAGTGGTAATACGCCAGATCCCAAACGGCATCTGCGGCTCCAGCCGCATCCACTGGCTTTTGCCATACCACGTCCAGCGATGGCCGTTCATCAAGTCTTCGCCCTGGCTCTGGGCGTCGTCCGGCAGGCCCAACTCCCACAGTGGCAGCTCGAAATGGGCTTCCTGGGCATTAAAGGGATCAAGGTTCACTGCAACCAGAATGAAGTTGCTGCCATCCTCGCTGCGCTTGCCGAAATACAGGATATTGTCGTTCCAGGCGTTGTAGAGCTTGAGCCCCAGATGCGTCTGCAAGGCCGGGTTCTGCCGACGGATACGGTTGAGCTGGGCGATTTCGGCAATGATGTTGCCGGGCGCGGTGAAGTCCCGTGGACGAATCTCGTATTTCTCCGAGTCCAGGTATTCTTCTTTGCCCGGCACCGGGGCCGCTTCGCAGAGTTCGAAGCCGGAATACATGCCCCACAGGCCTGAACCCATGGTGGCCAGCGCGGCACGGATCAAAAAGCCGGGACGGCCGGATTCGTGCAGGAAGGCCGGGTTGATGTCCGGCGTATTCACGAAGAAATTCGGCCGGTAGCATTCGCGCCACGGCGACTCATTCAACTGCGTCAGGTATTCGCTCAATTCGGCCTTGGTATTGCGCCAGGTGAAATAGGTGTAGCTCTGGGAATAGCCGACCTTGCCCAGGCGCGCCATCATCGCCGGCGTGGTGAATGCCTCGGCAAGGAATATCACCTCGGGGTGCTTGGCGCGCACATCGCTGATCAGCCATTGCCAGAACGGCAGCGGCTTGGTGTGGGGGTTGTCGACGCGAAAGGTCTTCACGCCCTCTTCCACCCAGCCCACGACGATGTCGCGCAGCTCGGTCCACAGGCTTGGGATTGCGTCCGCGGCGTAGAAGTCGACATTGACGATGTCTTGGTACTTCTTCGGCGGGTTCTCCGCGTATTTGATCGTGCCGTCAGGGCGCCAATTGAACCAGCCCGGATGCTCCTTGAGCCATGGATGGTCCTGGGAGCACTGGATGGCGAAGTCCAAGGCGATTTCCAGACCATGCTCGGCGGCCGCCTGGACCAGGCGGCGAAAGTCGTCGCGGCTGCCCAGTTGCGGATGAATCGCCTCATGGCCGCCGTCTTCGCTGCCGATGGCATAGGGGCTGCCCGGATCCTCCGGGCCGGCGGTCAGGGAATTGTTCTTGCCTTTGCGGTGGCTGCGGCCGATGGGATGAATTGGCGGGAAATACAGCACGTCAAAACCCATGTCATGGATCATCGACAGGCGCGAGTGCACGTCATTAAAGGTGCCGTGGCGCGCGGGATCGTCGGTGATCGAGCGCGGGAACAGCTCGTACCAACTGGCAAAGAGCGCCGCTTCGCGCTCCACATCGATGGGGTACACCGTGCTGATGCTCAGATAGGCGCGATGATCGGCCTGGGTCATCAGGTGCGCACTGTCTTCGTGCAGGAACTGCGCAACCTGCTCGGTTTCCAGCAGGCCGGAGAGTTCGTGGTGCAACAGCATCAGACGGTCACGTAGCTCATTGTCACTGCGCTCGGCGGCCTGCAACACCAGGCTGCGGCCTTCCTGCAACTCCAGGCTGACCGGCACGCCGGCCTCATGTTTTTTGCGCAACTCGTAGCAAAAGCTGGCGAAGGTATCGATCCAGGCTTCGATGCAGTATTCGTGAGGGCCTTGCTGGGCCACGGTAAACGCGCCCTCCCAGCCGTTGTTGCCCACGTCGGTCATGACCACGCTGTGCCAGCTTTCGTCCTGCAGCGGGCGCCAGCGGATGAGGACAGCGAGCTTGTCATGGCCGTCGGCGAAGACTTTGCTGGTGACATTGACGCGCTGGCCCACCACGGCTTTTACGGCGAATTCGCCGCCGTCAATCACGGGGGTGGTGCTTTCGATGGCGATCCTGGGCAGCAACAAGGCCTGGGACAACGGTAACAAGGATTCATCTGGAGTCAGTGTTTCAGCAGTCATCGAGCATCTTCCCCTTACGCCCTATGGACGCTCATTGCTTGATCCGAATTCTGATACGACGCTGCTCTCCCTGAGCAAGGCCGTCATAGGTCCGAGCCCGGGCCCGCGATAAAAGTTCAGCTGGATGTACTGCCATTGAGCGGGGAATCAATTCGCCCCGGCGGCTGTCCACCGATAGAGCAAAGCACAAAGGAGGCCACACCGATGAATATCCCGATCCCAGCGGAAACGCCGGACCCGAATATCGACAAACCCACGCTGCCGCCGACCCAACCGGAACCGATTCCGGAAAAAGAACCGCCCGAAAATGAGCCGCCACCGGTAGAGGAACCGCCGACGACCATGCCGCCCGTGATTGTCAGTCCTTCTCGAAACGCTTGACGATTTTTGGCATGACGCTGAACACCGCCAATGCCAGCAAGGTACTCAGCACCGCTGTCGATTCCCGGCCCAACCCGGCTGAGACCCCAATCGCAGCGGTCATCCACAACCCGGCAGCGGTGGTCAGGCCTTTGACGTGGCCTTCTTCATCATCCTTGCCCTTGATGATCGTACCGGCGCCCAGAAAGCCGATCCCCGCAATCACCCCCTGCACCACCCGGCTCATGGCATCCGCCTGATTGCCGGACATTTGCGGCACCATCACGAACAATGCAGCGCCCAACGCCACCAGCATATGGGTGCGCACCCCGGCAGCCTTGCCCTTGCTCTCTCGCTCAAAGCCGAGGATGCCGCCCAGGATGGCGGCGATCAGCAGGCGCACGGTGATCTGGGTGAGTTGCTTGGCGTCGCCGATGTCGGCGAACTCGGCTTGCAGGGTTTGCCACACTTCATGCCACCAGGCGTCCATGGATGCTGTCCTTTGTCATTATTGGTAATGGATGGACAGCAGCGACCGCCAGTCAGTTGCCTGGACCCCCCACACATCGCTGGGCCCTAACCTTATATCGCCCACAGATAAGGAGAACGGCATGCCCATTCGTATCGAAAACCAACTGTGCTACTTCACGCTTGATGACAATGGCCAGGAACAGAGCGTGCCAGCGACCCGGGTCAATATTGTTACTGACCTCGACAAGTCGATGTCCTACGTGGAACTGGCCGCCGAACGGATCTATATCACTGAGGCCGAGGCGGACGCCCTGACAGTGGCGGGTGCCCACGATGGGCGTCAGCATGTGAAGGTCGAAGAACCTGGTTCGCTGATTTAATTGATCTGTGTAAGCGCCGTCGAAATAACGCTGCACCCCTGGCGCCATGGGGTGCAGCACATTGTCGCACTGCTGTTCCCCCGCCCCATCTGATCCGCTTTTTATCACCGTAGCTGAGTCTGTTATGCAAACAGCGTCACGCGCATAGTTCATCCGCCTGATGGAGGCTGATGAGCGAACGACCATGAGCGAACACATCCCAACCGTGGAAATTTTTGAGCCCACACACCCAAAGAAGGTGAAGGCCAAATCCAGCGACAACCTGATTCATACCCGCAGTTTCACCGGCCTGTTCCGTACCTTGCGCGTGAGCGGTGCAGCCTTCCTGTTCCTGGCGTTTTTCGGCACGGTATGGCTGAACTGGGACGATCGGCAGGCGGTGCTGTGGGACCTGGCTGAAAGCAAATTCCATATCTTTGGCGCGACTTTCTGGCCGCAGGATTTCATCCTGTTGTCGGCACTGTTGATCATCTGCGCCTTCGGCCTGTTTGCGATCACCGTGTTTGCCGGCCGCGTGTGGTGCGGCTACACCTGCCCGCAAAGCTCGTTTACCTGGCTGTTCATGTGGTGCGAAAAAGTCACCGAAGGCGAACGCAACCAGCGTATCAAGCTGCACGCCGCGCCCTGGAGCCTGAACAAGCTGGCGCGACGCTCGGCCAAGCACACTTTGTGGCTGGGGATCAGCGTGCTGACCGGCCTGACGTTTGTCGGTTATTTCACGCCGATCCGCCCTCTGGCGACCGAACTGCTGACCTGGCAGATGGGCGGCGTCAGCCTGTTCTGGGTACTGTTCTTTACCGGCGCCACCTACATCAACGCCGGTTGGCTGCGCGAAGCGGTGTGCATGCACATGTGCCCGTATGCGCGGTTCCAGAGCGTGATGTTCGACAAAGACACCCTGACCATTTCCTACGACGTGGCGCGCGGCGAAAGCCGTGGCCCGCGCAAACGTGAAGTCAAACCTGCCGACGTCGGCCTGGGCGACTGCATCGACTGCCAGTTGTGCGTGCAGGTCTGCCCCACCGGCATCGACATCCGCGACGGCCTGCAAATGGAGTGCATTGGCTGCGCGGCGTGCATCGACGCCTGCGATTCGATCATGGACAAGATGGGCTACCCGCGTGGCCTGGTGAGCTACACCAGCGAACATCAACTCCAAGGCGGCAAGACGCACCTGCTAAGGCCGCGCCTGATCGGCTACAGTGCCGTGCTGTTGGTGATGATTGCTGCGTTGGTAGTGGCGTTGGTAGAGCGGCCGATGGTGTCGCTGGACGTGACCAAGGACCGTGGCATGTTCCGTGAAAATGCCCAGGGTCTGATCGAGAACATCTACAGCCTCAAGGTGATCAACAAGACCCAGCAGCGCCAGGACTATCGCCTGGAACTGGTGGACGCCGACGGCTTCCAGTTGCAAGGCAAGAGCGAGATCAGCCTTGCGCCTGGGGAAATCACCGATGTGCCGGTGTCGGTGGTATTGCTGGCGGATAAACCGGCGAGCAGTTCGCAGACCTTGCGTTTCAAGGTCACGGATGTGGATGAGCCGTGGATCTACAGCGCCGCTGATAGCCGCTTCGTGGCGCCGCTGAACCGCTGAAATCTGTCTGAATATGTGGAGATTAAAATGTGGGAGCGGGCTTGCTCGCTCCCACATTTTAATCGCTGCCAAGTCTGAAAAAACTGTTAAGGCCCCCATGAAACGCTACGAAAAATTCGCCGACGACATTGCAGAACTGATTCGCTCCGGCGTACTTGGCCCCGGCCAGCGGGTGCCGTCGGTGCGCTACGCCAGCCAGACCTACGGCGTCAGCCCGTCCACGGTGTTCCAGGCCTATTACCTGCTGGAGCGCCGAGGCCTGATCCGCGCGCGACCGCGCTCCGGTTACTTCGTCAATACCCATGCGCCCAGCCCATTTTCCGAGCCGGTGGTGAGCGAGCAGGTGCATGAGTCCACCGAAGTGGATGTGAGCGAACTGGTGTTCTCGGTACTCGACTCGATCAAAGACCCGAACACCGTACCGTTCGGCTCGGCGTTTCCCAGCCCCATGCTGTTTCCGCTGCCGCGCCTGGCACGCTCCCTGGCCAGCGCCAGCCGCGAAATGGACCCGCGACTGGTGGTCACCGACATGTCGCCGGGCAACCCGCAACTACGCCGGCAGATTGCCCTGCGCTACATGGTCAGCGGCCTGATGCTACCGATGGAAGAACTGCTGATCACCAACGGCGCTTTGGAGGCCTTGAACCTGTGCCTGCAGGCGGTCACCGAACCGGGTGACCTAGTGGCCATCGAAGCCCCGGCGTTCTACGCGTGCCTGCAAGTGCTGGAGCGTTTGAAACTCAAGGCAGTGGAAATTCCGGTGCACCCGCGCGACGGCATCGACCTCAACGCTCTCGCGCAAAGCCTTGAGCGCTACTCGATCAAGGCCTGCTGGACCATGACCAGTTTCCAGAACCCCATGGGCGCGACCCTGCCGGAAGCCAAGAAACAGGCCCTGGTGGAACTGTTGCGCGGCCATCAGGTGCCCTTGATCGAAGACGATGTGTACGCCGAACTCTATTACGGCCAACATGCGCCGAAACCCGCCAAGGCGTTCGATACCGAAGGCTTGGTGATGCATTGCGGCTCCTTCGCCAAAAGCCTGGCCCCGGGCTATCGCGTAGGCTGGGTGGCAGCCGGCCGCTTTGCGCAGAAGGTTGAGCGGCTGAAGCTGATGACCTCGCTCTGTCCGTCAATGCCGGCCCAGGCGGCGATTGCCGATTACTTGCAGCACGGCGGTTATGACCGGCACCTGCGCAAACTGCGCTATGCTCTGGAAGAACAACAAAGCGCCATGCTGGCCGCGATCGCCCGCTATTTCCCGGCACAGACCCGGGTCAGCCAACCGGCCGGCGGGTATTTCCTGTGGCTGGAGCTGCCGGAGCAGACGGATTCGTTGAAGTTGTTCCAGATGGCGTTGGCGCAGGGCATCAGCATCGCGCCGGGGCCGATCTTCTCGGCGACCCAGCGCTTCAGGAACTGCATTCGCTTGAATTACGGCAGCCCGTGGAACGAGGCGTCGGAGAAAGCCATGGAAACACTGGGAAGAATCGTGCGTTCGTTTTGAATCGGAACCGAATCCATCAGGAGGCCACACAAGGAAACTTTTTCCTGTTCTCAACCTGGAGTTTTCCCATGCTAACAGCGAGCGCTTCCTACCTCACACCGCTTCCGGTACCCCCAAACTACATGCGTGCAGACGAACAGAAACAAGTGCGCGAGATGAACGGCCCCATGGGCCGCCCTGTCGGCGACCATCGCTCGGCCGACAGGATCATCGAACAAAGCCCCGTGTTGAAAAGCTTCCTGGACAACCGTGACAATTACCTCCTGATCGATGATTTGAAACGAAACGTGGGTGATTGGGACAGCGCCAACCCAGAGGTCCGGGCGAACGCGATCTACGACCTGGATAAAGTCTTGCGTTTTATCGACAACCTCGACGACCGTTACTTGAACGGCAGCCACAGCCGCAACGGGAAAATCGACGGTTTCGCCAGCAACGGCTACAGCCGGCTGGATAACTCGGAAGCCAGCCTACTCAAGGCGTTTTCCGACGAGGGTTACCCAGTGCTGCGCCATCTGCGCACCTGAACCGACGTCTAGCGACCGCCGCCCAGATCGAGGAATGTGCCAGTGGCGTAGGAAGCCTTGTCCGACAGTAACCAGATGATCGCCTCGGCCACTTCATCCGGGCGCCCACCCCGGGCCATGGGAATACCGGACTCAAGCTTGCTGACCCTCTCCGGATCACCGCTCAGGGCATGAAAGTCGGTGAATATATAGCCAGGGCGCACGGCATTGACGCGAATGCCCTCACCCGCCACCTCTTTTGACAAACCGAGGGTGAAGGTGTCGAGTGCACCTTTGGAAGCTGCGTAGTCGACATATTCACCTGGCGAACCCAAGCGAGCCGCCACCGACGACACGTTGACGATACTGCCGCCCTGCCCGCCATGCTTGGGCGACATGCGCAGCACCGCATGCTTGGCGCACAGGATCGGGCCGAGCACGTTGGTCTTCATGATTTTCAGGATGCGGAACTCGGACATCTCGTCAACGCGGGACTTGTGCCCCACCGTGCCCGCATTGTTGACCAGTGCGGTCACACGGCCCAGCTCGGCGTCTACACGGTGGTACAACGCGATCACTTCATCCTCGATGCTCACATCTGCCCGCACGGCAATGGCTTGGGCGCCCAGCGCACGCACTTGTTCGAGTACGCGGTGGGCCGCCTCTTCGTCGGACTGGTAGTTGATGCAGATGCGATAGCCCTGGCGAGCGGCCAGCAAGGCCGTCTCAGCGCCAATCCCACGACTGCCCCCGGTGATGATGACGACTTTGTCCATGCGTGCGGTCTCCTGATTCAACCTGATGTTTAGGGTTGGATCCAAGAATACCTGTCACGCGCGGCTTTTGTCAGGCGCAACGGCTTCTTCGGCGCGTTGGATATCTGCCATGAAGCCCTCTGCTGGCAACGGGTGGCCCAGCAGGTAACCCTGCAGGGAATTACACCCAAGCCGTGTCAGGAAATTCTGCTGCACATCCGTCTCGACACCCTCGGCAACAATCCGTAACCCTAGGGCCTGGCCAAGGGCGACGATGGCCGAGACGATGGCGGCGTCGTCGCTGTCGTGTTCCAGGTCGCGCACAAAGCCTCGGTCGATCTTCAGTTCGTTGGCCGGCAGGCGCTTGAGGTACATCAGGCTGGAATAACCGGTACCGAAGTCATCGATGGACAAGTCGACGCCCATGTCCGACAGCTGCTGCAACACCGTCATGCTCGCGTCGGCGTCGCTCATGGCCGTGGTTTCAGTGATTTCCAGGGTCAGGCTGTTGGCCGGCAATTGGTGCCGCTCAAGGGCCGCCGCCACGCTCTTGACCAACCCGGCGTGGCAGAACTGCAAGGCCGACAGGTTCACGGCGATGCGCCAATGTTCGTAGCCCTGAACGTACCACAGACTCATTTGACGGCAGGCTTCGTTGAGCACCCACTCCCCAATCGGAATGATCAAGCCGGTCTTTTCCGCCAGTTCGATAAACGTCGCCGGTAGCAGCAACCCCTGCTGCGGGTGTTCCCAGCGTAGCAAGGCTTCGGCGCCGACCGGGATGCCGCTGACCGCGTCGAACTTGGGTTGGTAGTACAGGCGCAATTGCTCCTGTTCCACCGCATTGCGCAAGTCCTGCAACAGCTGCAATTGCTTGCGTGCGTTGTTGTTCATCGACACGTCAAAGAAGCTGTAGCCGTTCTTGCCCATGCCTTTGGCGTGGTACATCGCGGCGTCGGCGTTCATCAGCAATTCCTGAGGGTTGCTACCGTTACCCGGGAACATTGCGATGCCGACGCTGGCAGAGATCTTGAGCTCATGCTCGGCCACCTGGAAGGCGCGGTTGATCAAGATCACCTGGCGTTCGGCAAGACCAAGGGCATCGTCCGGCTGGCTCAGTTGCACCAGCAACACAAACTCATCGCCGCCGATGCGCGCCAAGGTGTCCTGGCTGCGCAAGTCTTCGCGCAGGCGCAGGCCGACTTCACGCAACAATTGGTCACCCATATGATGACCAAAGGCATCGTTGACCGGCTTGAAGCCGTCGAGGTCGATAAACATCAGCGCAAAGCAACCGCCCTGCTCTTTCACCGCTTGCATGGCCTGTTGAATGCGATCGGCCAGCAACGTGCGATTCGGCAGGCCAGTGAGCATGTCGTGCAGGGCCAGGTGGGTCAGTTCCTGGTTGGCTTGGGTCAGGGAATCGGCCAGCACGGCGGTGCGGGCTTCCAGGCGGGCGTCGAGCAGCGAGGTGAGCAAGGCGATGGCCAGCACCGCCAGGGTCGTGACCAGCACCAGGTTATCCAGGCCCTTGCCGCTCAGGCCGTTCAGCGCGGCACCGCAGAAACTGTCATCGGCGAAACGAGCCGCGGCCATGCCGGTGTAATGCATGCCGACGATGGCAAAGCCCATTACCACCGCTGCGCCACCTCGTAAAAGCCGCACGTACGGTGTGTTACGGCGCAAATTGTGGGCGATCCACAGTGCCGCGCCAGACGCGACCACGGCGATCAGCAACGACGCGCCAAACAAGGTGGGGTCATAGTCGATGCCTGGGGTCATGCGCATCGCGGCCATGCCGGTGTAATGCATGCACGCGATGCCGGTGCCCATGACCAGCGCGCCAAACCCCAGTTGCCAGGCAGGCAAACGCGGCTGGCTGATCAACCACAAGGCAAAGCCGCTCGACAACACCGCGATCAACAACGACAGCGCGGTGATGCCCAAATCGAAGCCCAGGGCAAACGGCAAGCGCAGCGCCAGCATGCCGATGAAATGCATCGACCACACCCCCACACCCATCGCCATGGCGCCGCCGGCTATCCATAGATAAACGGTACGACCTTTGGCGGTAGCGATGCGACCGGAGAGATCCAGTGCGGTGTAGGAAGCCAGGATCGCAACGAACAGTGAGATCACGACCAGTGAGGGTGAATAACTACCGATGAGCATGGGACTTCTCGTGCGCAGCGGGCCTGAGACGCCCGTGCCAGGTGGCAAAGCGGGCGATTGTAGCGAGAATAATTCTTGAGCAGTTGATTAATTATCAGAGGGCCATTAGTGGCATTTTGACGCCAATCTACTGGCTCAAAATACCCTCGACGACCGCGCCTTTGCACTGCGCGGAGGTCGACCTTCACCCCCCCTGTAGAAGCCGGCAAGCCGGCTTCTACAGATGACCGGCGTTGCAGAGTCAGTCTTTCTCGGCAATCGGCGTCTGCCCGTCCCAGCCACCGCCCAATGCCGCGATCAATTGCACACTGGCCACCAGGCGTGTCTGCAGCAACGTCAATACCGTGCGTTCGTTGCTCAGGGCTGTGGCTTGCGTGGTGACCACATCCAGGTAGGCAATCAGCCCCGCCTTGTATTGGTTCTGGGTCAGACGTAACGATTCACGGGCGGCGTCCAGTGCTTCATTGCTGACCACCGCCTCGTCTTCCAGCACCTTGAGCTGCACCATGTAGTTTTCCACTTCACGGAAACCATCCAGCACGGTCTGGCGGTACTTGGCGACAGTCTCGTCGTAGCTGGCGATGGTGCGGTCGACTTCCGCTGACCGTTGGCCACCGTCAAACAACGTCATGGCCAGTTTTGGCCCCACCGACCAGAAGCGGTTCGGCAGGCTGATCCAGTCGGCGTAGGTGCTGCTGGAGTAACCACCGGCCAGGCTAAGGCTCAGGTCCGGGTAGTAGGCGGCCTTGGCCACGCCGATGTTGGCGTTGGCGGCAATCACCGAGCGTTCGGCCGAGGCGATGTCCGGGCGGCGCTCCAGCAGTTGCGATGGCAGGCTCACTGGAATCTGCGGCAGTGCCGGGATGTCCTTGCTCACCGCCAGGTTGAAGTTGGCCGGCGCTTCGCCGATCAACACTGCAATCGCATTTTCCAGCTGGGCGCGCTGCCAGATCAGGTCGATCAGGCTGGCCTGGGTGGTCTTGAGCTGGGTTTGTGCCTGGGCCACCGCGTCCTTGCCGGAAACCCCGGCACGGTATTGGTTTTCGGTCATTTGCAGGGAGCGCTGATAGGTCTCCAGCGTGGCTTGCAGCAACCGCGTCTGTTCATCCATGACGCGCAGTTGCAGGTAGCTTTGCACCAGTTCCGATTGTTGGCTCAGGCGCATCGCCGCCAAATCCGCCGAGCTGGCTTCGGCGCTGGCTTCATTGGCTTCCAGGCCACGGCGCAATTTGCCCCAGATGTCCGCTTCCCAGCTCACGCCCAACTGGGCATTGAGGGTGTCGCGGATGCCGCTGCTGGAGCTGCTCAGGCTCGCGTTGCTGCTGCCGGTGCCCTGGCTGGCGCGGGTTTTCCCGACGCTCAGGTCGACAGTCGGGTAAAACGCGCCCCGGGAGCTGCGCACCAGGGCCTGGGCCTGGCGGAAGCGTGCTTCGGCCTGGGCTACGGTTTGGTTGGACGTGTTCAGGCGTACTACCAGGTCGTTGAGCTGACGGTCGCCGTACAGTTCCCACCAGGCGCCACGGGCCAGGGAGTCGCTTGGGGTGGCTTGGCGCCAGCCTTGGGCTTCCTTGAATTGCGCCGGCTCGATGACCTCTGGCCGGTGGTAGTCCGGGCCAACGGCGCAGGCGCTGAGCAACAACGCCAACCCCACCGTAGGTGCGAGCTTGCTCGCGAAGGTCGCCAACGATAACGCGCCCAACCGGGAGGTACGTGGTGCCTGGGCGTTTATCGCCGGCAAGCCGGCTCCTACAGGGGAATGCGGTACGCCGGGAGTCGTTGAATCGCGCGGACGTGGTGCATTGGCGTGAGTTGAATCGGTCATAGCGCAGTGTCCAGGGCAGCATCGGTACGCACGCCGCGCCATTTGTTGAAGCGATGGCGCGCGCGGTCGAGATAGAGGTAGACCACCGGGGTGGTGTAAAGGGTCAGGACCTGGCTGAACACCAGGCCGCCGATAATCGTCAGGCCCAACGGACGGCGCATTTCCGCACCATCGCCCGCCCCCAGCAGCAACGGCAAGGCGCCGAGGATGGCTGCCAGAGTGGTCATCAGGATCGGGCGCAAACGCAACAGGCAGGCGCTGCGGATTGATTCCAGCGGGTTCATGCCATCGTGGCGTTCCAACTGCAAGGCCAGGTCGATCATCAGGATCGCGTTTTTCTTCACCACGCCGATCAGCAGGAACAGCCCCAGCAAGGAAATCAGACTGAATTCGCCCCCGGTCAGGTAGATCGCGAGCATCGCGCCGACACCGGCCGACGGCAAGGTCGAGAGGATGGTCAGCGGGTGAATATAGCTTTCATACAGAATGCCCAGCACCAGGTACACCGCCACCAGCGCGCCGAGGATCATGAACGGCTGGCCCTTCTGCGTGGCTGCAAAGGCATCGGCGGTACCGGCCATCTTGGCGATCACGTCTTCGGGCAAGCCGACCTTGGCAATCGCCCGTTCGATAGCGGCGGTGCCCTGCTCCACCGTCACGCCGGGGGCCATGTCGAACGCGATGTTCTCCGAGGCGAACTGGCCTTCGTGGCTGACGCGGTCGTCGGCCAGGCTGTTCTCATAATGGGCAATGGTCGACAGCGGCACCCGTGCGCCCGTGGAGGTAATCACCTGCATCTGGTTGAGCGTGATCGGGTCCTGGGCATATTTGGGATTGACCTCCATCACCACCTGGTACTGGTTGAGGCTGTCATAGATGGTGGAAATCTGCCGCTGGCTGTAGGCGTTGTTGAGCACCGCCGTGACCATATTCATGTCGATGCCCAGGCGCTTGGCCTGGTCGCGGTCGACAATCAGCGTGACCTGCGCCGCGCCCCGGCCTTCACGGGCGTCGATGGCGGTCAGTTCGGGCAACTCGCGCAAGGCGGCGACTACTTTCGGATACCAAAGGCGCAATGCCGCCAGGTCGCCGCTTTGCAGGATGTAGGAATACTGCGCGCTGGTCTGGTCGCGGCTGCCGCCGAATTGCAGGTCCTGGTCGGCCATCAGGAACAACCGCCCGCCCGGCACCAGCGGCACCTCCTTGCGCAGGCGCTCGATCACCGCCTGGGCGGAAATCTTGCGCTCGCTGATGGGCTTCAGGCGCACCAGCATCACCGCATTGTTGGTGCCGTTGTTGCCGCCGATGAAGCCGGCCACGCTGAGCACCGCCGGGTCCTTGAGCACCGCCTTGCGGAAGGTTTCCATTTTCGGCTGCATCACACTGAACGACAGGCCGTCGTCACCGCGTACAAAACCGATCAACTGGCCAGTGTCCTGCTGCGGCATAAAGGTTTTTGGCACCACCACGTACAGCGCCACGTTCATGCCGATGGTCAGCAACAGGCTGAGCAGGGTCAGGCGACGATGGCGCAACACCCAGTCCAGACTGGTGGCGTAGCCGGCGACCATGCGGTCGTTGATCTTCTGGCTCCAGCGCTGCAGACCGGTCATCTGGGTTTTGACATGGGGCTTGAGCCAACGCGCGCAGAGCATCGGGGTGAGGGTCAGCGAGACAATCAGCGACACAATGATCGCCGCCGACAGGGTGATGGAAAACTCGCGGAACAGGTTGGTGACAATCCCACCCATGAACAGGATGGAGAGGAACACCGCCACCAGCGACACGTTCATCGACAGCAAGGTAAAGCCGACTTCCTGGGCTCCCAGGTACGCCGCCTTCATTGGCGGCACGCCTTCGTCGATATGCCGCGAAATGTTCTCCAGCACCACGATGGCATCGTCCACCACCAAACCGGTGGCCAGGATCAACGCCATCAACGAGAAGTTGTTCAGCGAGAACCCGTACAGGTACATCACCGCAAAAGTGCCCACCAGTGAGACCGGCACCGCCAGGGTGGGGATCAGCGAGGCGCGGAAGTTACCGAGGAACAGGTACACCACCAGGATCACCAGGCCCACGGCGATGAGCAAGGTCATCTCGGCTTCGTGCAAGGTCGCGGTGATCACCGGCGAGCGGTCCATGGCCAGGCTCAGCTTGACGCTGGACGGCAGCACCGCCTGCAACGCCGGTAACTGTGCCTTGATCTGCCGGACCGTCTCGATGATGTTGGCGCCAGACTGGCGGTTGATCACCAGCAGCACCGCCGGTTCGTTGTTGAAGAAACCGCTGTTGTAGCGGTCTTCCACGCCGTCACTGATCTTGGCCACGTCGCCCAGGCGCAGGGCCGCGCCGTTCTGGTAGCGGATCAGCAGCGGCTCGTAGTCCTTGGCCTTTTCCAACTGGTCATTGGCCTGGATCTGCCAGTTGCGCTGGCTGTCTTCCAGGGAACCCTTGGGCCGGCGCTGATTAGCGTTGGCGATGGTGTTGCGCACATCGTCGAGGGCCACGCCGTACTGGTCGAGGGCCTTGGGTTCGAGTTCGATGCGCACCGCTGGCAAGGAACTGCCGCCGATCTGCACTTCCCCAACGCCAGGCACCTGGGACAGGCTCTGCGACAGAATGGTCGAGGCCAGGTCGTACAGTTGGCCCTTTTGCAACACATCCGAGGTCAGCGACAGCACCATGATCGGCGCCTGGGACGGGTTGATCTTCTTGTACGTGGGCATGCTGCGCATACCGCTGGGCAGCAGATTGCGCGAGGCATTGATCGCCGCCTGCACTTCCCGCGCCGCGCCGTTGATATCGCGGTCGGAGTCGAACGCCAGGATCACCCGCGTAGAACCCTGGCTCGACGAACTGCTCATGGTGGTGATGCCGGCAATCGCGCCGAACGAGCGCTCCAGCGGCGTCGCCACCGTAGACGCCATCACCTCGGGGCTGGCACCGGGCAAGCTGGCCGACACCACGATCACCGGGAAGTCGATCTGCGGCAGCGGTGACACCGGCAACAGGTTGAAGCTCACGCCGCCCAGCAACAGGATCGCCAGGCTCAGCAGCATGGTCGCGACCGGCCGGCGGATGAAGGGTCCGGACAGGTTCATGACTCAACCGGCTCCAGGCTTTGCGGCTCTTTGCGCCAGCGGCGGCCGAGGCGGTCGAAATACAGGTAGATCACCGGCGTGGTGAACAGGGTGAGCACCTGGCTCACCAGCAGGCCACCCACCATCACCAGCCCCAGCGGCTGACGCAATTCCGCACCGGAACCGGTGGAGAGCATCAACGGCACCGCGCCGAACAATGCGGCCAGCGTGGTCATCAGGATCGGCCGGAAGCGCAGCAGCGCCGCCTGGTAGATCGCGGTCTGCGGGTCAAGGCCCTGGTTGCGTTCGGCGTCGAGGGCGAAGTCGATCATCATGATCGCGTTCTTCTTGACGATACCGATCAGCAAGATGATGCCGATGATCGCGATCATGCCCAGGTCATTGCCGCTGAGCAGCAACGCCAGCAAGGCCCCCACCGCCGCCGACGGCAAGGTCGAGAGAATGGTGATCGGGTGGATATAGCTCTCGTAGAGCACACCCAGCACGATGTACATGGTGACCACCGCCGCCAGGATCAGCAGCAAAGTGCTCGACAGCGAGGCTTCGAAGGCCTGGGCCGCGCCCTGGAACTGAGTCTGCACACCCACCGGCATGCCGATGTCTTTCTGGGTCTGGTTGATCAGCTCCACGCCTTTGCCCAGCGCAACGCCGGGGGCCAGGTTGAACGACATCATCACTGCCGGGAACTGGCCGATATGCGCAATCGCCAATTGCGCCTGGCGCTGTTCCACACGGGCCAGGCTGGACAGGCGCACCTGGCCGCCGTCGGTGGTTTTCACGTGGATCTGGTTCAGCGCATCCGGGCCGAGGGTTTCGCCGGACTGGGCCTGCAACACCACGCGGTACTGGCTGGCCTGGGTGTAGATGGTGGAGATCTGCCGCTGGCCGAAGGCGTCATACAACGCGTCGGTAATGGTCGATACGCTGACGCCCAGGCGCGAAGCCGCGTCGCGGTCGATCACCAGGTACACCTGCAAGCCCTTGTCCTGCAGGTCGCTGGCGACGTCAGTGAGTTCGGGCAACTGGCTCAACGCGTGGACCAGTTTGTCACTCCACAGTGCCAGCAACTCAGCGTCCGGCGAGGACATGCTGAATTGGTACTGGGTGCGGCTCACGCGGTCTTCGATGGTCAAATCCTGCACCGGCTGCATGAACAGGCGGATACCCACCAGCTTGTCGATTTCCGGCTGCAAACGGGTAATCACCTGGGCCGCGCTCAGGTCGCGCTGGCCGTGGGCCTTGAGGTTGATCAGCAGGCGCCCGCTGTTGAGGGTGGCGTTATCGCCGTCCACACCAATATAGGAAGACAGGCTTTCCACAGCGGGATCGGCGAGGATGATCTTCGCCAGGTCCTGCTGGCGCTGGCTCATGGCGGCAAATGAAATCGACTGTGGCGCTTCCGAAATGCCCTGGATCACGCCGGTGTCCTGCACCGGGAAGAAACCCTTGGGCACGATCAGATACAGGAACACGGTCAGGCCCAGGGTCGCGATGGCCACCAACAGGGTCAGCGGCTGATGCTTGAGCACCCACTGCAGCATGCTGCCATAACGCGCGATCAACCAATCGATCCAGGCGCCGCTGGCCTTGTAGAAGCGGCTTTGCTCTTCCTCCTTGGGCTCACGCTTGAGCAAGCGTGCGCACATCATCGGCGTGAGGGTCAGGGACACCACCAGGGAAATCAGGATCGCCACCGCCAGGGTGATGGCGAATTCGCGGAACAGGCGCCCGACCACGTCTGCCATGAACAGCAGCGGGATCAGTACGGCGATCAGCGACAGGGTCAGGGAAATCAAGGTGAAGCCGATCTGCTTGGCGCCCTTGAGCGCGGCGGCCAGCGGGGTTTCGCCTTCCTCGATATAACGGGAGATGTTCTCCAGCATCACGATGGCATCGTCCACCACAAACCCGGTGGCAATGGTCAGCGCCATGAGCGTGAGGTTATTGATGGAGAACCCCGCCAAGTACATCACGCCAAAGGTGCCCACCAGGGACAGCGGCACGGCTATGGAGGGAATGATCGTGGCGCTGACCCGGCGCAGGAACAGGAACGTCACCATCACCACCAGGGCAATGGCGATGAGCAATTCGTGCTGCACGTCTTTGACCGAGGCGCGGATGGTCTGGGTACGGTCGGTGAGTACCGTCACGTCGAGGCCGGCCGGCAGGTTGTCAGTGATGCTCGGTAACAGCGCCTTGATGCGGTCCACCACCTCGATCACGTTGGCCCCCGGCTGGCGCTGGATATTCAGCAGCACAGCCTGGTTTTCGTTGGCCCAGGCGGCAAGGCGTTCGTTTTCGGCGCCGTCGACGATCTGGGCCACGTCTTTCAGGCGCAGCGGCGCGCCATTATTGTAGGCCAGGATCAGTTCGGCGTATTGCTGGGGCGAGACCAATTGGTCGTTGGCGTCGAGCATCGACACGCGGGTAGGGCCGTCGAAATTACCCTTGGGCTGGTTGACGTTGGACGCGGCAATCAGGGTACGCACGTCCGACAGGTTCAAGCCATTGGCCGCCAGGGCCTCGGGGTTGACCTTGATGCGCACGGCCTGGCGTTGGCCGCCTGCGATGCTGACCATGCCGACGCCGCTGATCTGCGCGATTTTCTGCGCCATGCGCGTGTCGACCAGGTCATTGAGTTTGGGCAGCAGCATGGTCTTGGAGGTGATTGCCAAGGTCAGTACCGGGGTATCCGCCGGGTTGACCTTGTTGTACACCGGCGGCGCCGGCAGGTCCTTGGGCAACAGGTTGGTCGCGGCGTTGATCGCGGCCTGCACCTGCTGCTCGGCGACATCCATGTTGATGTCAAGGTTGAAACGCAGGGTCAGCACCGACGCACCGCCGGAGCTGGTGGAGGCCATCTGCGTAAGGCCGGGCATTTGCCCGAACTGGCGTTCCAGCGGCGCGGTGACCGCACTGGTCATCACGTCGGGGCTGGCGCCGGGGTAAAGGGTCATCACGCGGATCGTCGGGTAATCCACCTGGGGCAAGGCCGACACCGGCAGCAAGCGATACGAAATGATGCCGGCCAACACAATGGCCAGCATGCTCAGCGTGGTGGCGACCGGGCGAAGGATAAACAGCCGCGACAGGTTCATGAACCGACCTTTTGCGCCTTGCCGGCAGTGGTGCCGGTCTCCCCTTTCGCCGCGGGTTTGCCTTGCAAGTGCTCGGTCGGGGTGGTCGGCACTTCGCTGCTGTCGTTGACCACCTCGATTTCACTGCCGTCCTTCAAGCGGTCGGTGCCTTCCAGCACCACGCGATCGCCGGCCTTGAGGCCTTCTTTGATCACGGTGTTGTCGCCATCTGTGTCACCAACCACCAGGGGCTGCACCTTGACCTTCTTGTCACCGTCCAGCACGTAGACAAAAGTGCCGGTGTTGCCGAACTGGATCGCCGCCGACGGCGCCAGCACCACGTTGTGCAGGGTATCGGCCAGCAGGTGCACATTGACGAACTGGTTGGGGAACAGCGCCTGGTCCTTGTTATCGAAACGCGCCTTGAATTTCAGGGTGCCAGTGGTGACGTCGATCTGGTTGTCCAGGCTCTGCAGCACGCCGGTCGCCTGTTGCTTCACGTCGCCACGGTCCCAGGCTTCCACGGGCAGCTTGTTGCCGGCGTGGTAGCGGGTGAGTACGGTTTCCAGGGTATTTTCCGGCAGGGTGAAGGCCACGCTGATTGGCTGGATCTGGGTAATCACGGCGAGGAACGTGGTGTCGTTGGCTGCCACCAGGTTGCCGACGTCCACCTGGCGCAGGCCGACGCGGCCACTGATCGGCGCTCGGATCTTGGTGAATTCGAGGTTGAGCTTGGCGTCATCCACCGCACCCTGGTTGGTCTTGACCGTGCCCTGGTATTGCAGGACCAGCGCTTCGGCGGTGTCCAGGGTCTGCTTGGCGATACTGTCCTGGGCGTACAGGTCGCGGTAACGCTGCACGTCGACCTGGGCGTTTTTCAACTGGGCCTGGTTCTGCATCAGCGTACCCTGAGCCTGGAGCAAGGCGTTCTGGTAACTGCGCGGGTCGATCTCGGCGAGCAGGTCACCGGCCTTGACCATCTGGCCTTCTTCAAAGGCGATCTTTACCAACTCACCGCCCACCCGGCTGCGCACATTGATGGTGTTGAGCGCGGTGACGGTGCCCAAGGCCTTGTAGTACACCGGGAATTCGCCCAGTACCGCAGGCGCCACGCGCACTGGCACCGGACCGGTAGAGCCACCGAAACCCGGGCGCATCATCCCCGACTTGCCGGCACGTCCGGCTGGCGCCTGCGCGGCGGCATCCTTGTGGCTGGCGGGCCAGAACTTCCAGCACAGGCCGGCGATAACCAGCAGCACAAGCAGGCCGAACAGCCAGCGGCGGGACTTACGGGGGGAGGATTGCATGGAGTGATCAACCATTGGGCGCGAGAGCTTCTTCTTTGGGAGGCTGAAAGATAAGCACTGGGGCGCATTTAGAAAAGCGCCTTTACCGGCTATTTACCTTGGGCTTACAACTTTTAACTTCTGACCTTAGTTCATCGGCCGTTTCGCTAAGCATCTGAGCTACCAATAAAAACGGCCTGGACTAGGCCAGGCCGCAATCATGCATCAAGCGTGTTACTGCAAAACGACAGTAACGTACCGAAACAGTTACTTCAAAACAGCCAGGGCTGCTTCGTAGTTTGGCTCTTGGCCGATTTCGCTGACCAGTTCGCTGTGCAGCACATTGTCATTTTCGTCCAGCACGACAACGGCGCGTGCGGTCAGGCCTCTGAGCGGGCCATCAGCAATCGAAACACCGTAGTCCACTGCGAAATCCGAATCACGGAAGTCGGACAGGTTCTTCACGTTTTCCAGACCTTCGGAGCCGCAGAAACGCGCTTGGGCGAATGGCAGGTCGGTGGAGATGCACAATACAACGGCGTTGTTCAACTCGTTGGCCTGGGCATTAAACTTGCGAACCGAGGTCGCGCAGGTCGGGGTGTCAACGCTTGGGAAGATGTTCAGCACTTTGCGCTTGCCGGCGAAGGTCGCCAGGGTCGCGTCCGACAGATCGCCGGCAGTCAGGGTGAAATCAGGGGCTTGGGTGCCGGTTTTCGGCAATTCGCCTTCAACCTGGACAGGGTTACCACGAAGGGTGACTTGAGCCATGAACGGAATCCTTATGCTGATTTGGGTTTAACGAATTCGAGAGGCCGAAGTTAACCACAAAGTACGTTCGCTACCTACCGCCAAACATAAATTGTCATGTCGTCGGTTATGGTTTAATTGCGCGCTTTGCGCCCTGCCCCTCAAGGAAAACGATGTCGATGAATGCCCCTGCCACCAAAGTCCTGGTCATTGGATACGTCTGGCCGGAACCCCGTTCCTCGGCCGCAGGCGGGCATATGATGCAAATTCTTGAGAGTTTTCTTACGCAAGGTTGGGATATCACCTTCAGTAGCCCCGCCACTATTGGCGAACACAAGGCCGATTTGACTGCACTGGGCATCGCCGAATGTGCCATAGAACTCAATAACAGCAGCTTCGATGATTTTGTCCGCGAACTGGCGCCGGATATCGTGCTGTTCGACCGTTTCATGATGGAGGAGCAGTTCGGCTGGCGTGTCGAGAAGCACTGTCCCGATGCCCTGCGGGTGCTGGAAACCTGTGACCTGCAGAGTCTGCGCGACGCGCGCCAGCAGCGACTGAAGGATCACCTAAAAGCCCATCCCCACAGCGAGGATTTCAGCGCCCTGTTCGCGCCAGCGCTGGACGATGAATTCCAGCTGATGGCCGATACGGACATCGCCAAGCGCGAAATTGCAGCGATCTACCGCTGTGACATCAGCCTGATGATCTCGGACGTGGAAGCGCAACTGCTCACCGAGCAATTCAAGGTACCCGCCGCCCTGCTCCACTGGTGCCCGCTGATGTTGCAGCCACCGACCGAGCCCTTCGTGCCGTTTGAAGACCGTGCGCACTTCCTCAGCATCGGCAACTTCCGCCACGCGCCCAACTGGGATGCGGTGTTATGGATGAAAAACAGCCTGTGGCCGCTGATTCGCCAGCAATTGCCCGGCGCGCAGCTGCATATCTACGGGTCCTATACCCCGCCCAAGGCCACGGCATTGCACAACCCGGCGCAGGGTTTTCATGTGATGAATTGGGCCGAAGATGCCCTGCAAGTCATGACCGCCGCGCGTATCTGCCTGGCGCCCCTGCGCTTCGGCGCCGGCATCAAGGGCAAACTGGCGGACGCGATGCTCTGCGGCACACCGAACATCACCACGCCCATCGGCGCCGAAGCCATGGGTGATGATCAGCCGTGGCCTGGCATGATCGAACACAGCGCCCCCGCCCTGGCCGCCGCCGCCGTGGCGCTGTATCAGGATCGTGAACGTTGGACCCAGGCCCAGGAAGACGGCCGCCGATTGCTGGCACGCCGCTACAACGCGGCCACCCACGGGCCGGCGTTGGTGGCGTGCCTGGAACACTGTCGCGGCAACCTGGCTGCCCACCGCCGGGACAACTTCACTGGCAGCATGCTGCGCCACCACGCCCATAAAAGTACGCAGTACATGTCCCAGTGGATCGAGGCGAAAAACCGCCCCTTATAAACACCAGCGCTGGCGAGGGCGCGCGCGACGGGGCATTATCCTACGCAGCAACCACAATAAAGCGACGGCAGCATGACCCGAGCAACGCGTATCACCGACCCTTCCTACGAACTGATGGACGACCACAACGGCCTGTCCATCATCTATCGCCAGCACGGTTTCCCCTGCCCGCTGGTGCGCTGGCACTTCCACAAAGAATATGAGCTGCACCTGATCGTGGCCAGCTCCGGCAAGGTGTTCATCGGCGACTACATCGGCAACTTTTACCCGGAAAGCCTGTTTCTCACGGGTCCCAACCTGCCCCACAACTGGATCAGCCAGGTGGAGGAAAACGAGGTGGTGCCCAAGCGTGACATGCTGGTGAATTTCACTGATGAGCTGTTCGAGCAAGGCAGCCACATCTTCGCCGAACTCAAGACCCTGGCGCCGCTGCTGGAGCGCGCGCAGTACGGCATCGAATTCCGCTGCAAAAAAACCATCGCCCAGGCCATGACCTTGATGCAGCGCATCGAGGACACACAGGGCATGGCGCGCCTGGGGCACTTCTTTATCCTGCTGGACGTGTTGAGTGCGTGTGAGGACTACCAATTGCTCTCCGGAGTGACCACGCCGCAACTGGCCGATGAACACAGCATCGACCGTACCAACCGCGCAGTGGACTATATCTTTGCCCACTACGCGCGCGAGTTGCCACTTGAAGAAGTGGCGGAGTATCTGGGGATGAAGCCCACGTACTTTTCGCGGGTATTCAAACAGGCCACCGGACGCACGTTTATCGAATTCGTCAATCGGCTGCGCATCAGCAAGTCCTGCGAGTTGCTGGCCGACGGCGACAAGGCTGTGACCGATGTGTGCTTCGAATCGGGCTTCAATAACATCTCCAACTTCAACCGGCGCTTTCAGCAACTCAAGGGCATGACACCCTCCCACTACCGGCGCCTGGCAGTGCAACGGCTCACCGAAGAAAACCGCGGCCAGCATCTTACGACACAAGCAAACGGCTACAGATCAGGCCTTTAGATCGCTGCCTTCACGCAATGGAACCTTGTAAATAGCCAAGCCACAGAGTGAACACTCCCAACGCTTCTTTTTTATTCGTTGGGTGGCGTATTTTTCACATGCAGGCATAAGGCGCTCGACCAATGACCAGAGTTCACCGCTCTCGCTTAACCACCTCTGTTACGCCCACGGAACCTACAAGACAAAGCCTGCAGGCGGCACCTGAGAACCCGGCGGCCGCCAAAGTCGTCGGACTTTTTCAGGCACGTCAAAACGGGCAAATGGAGCGCTCGCAACCCGAATACGCCGAAAATATGCCCAAACACGCGCCGCAGCGGCTCCTTGATCTGCTCAGCTACACGGTGACAGAAGAGCAGCCAAGTCTGGCCGAACAGATCAGTCAGTTGGTACAAGGCACCGGTAAGTCACTCACAGACGAAGCAGTGCTGCACAATGAAGTCGAGCGGCTGCTGAACCAGCCAAGCGCGCTCAATCCGCAAAAAACTTACACCCAGCTTATTGACGAAATACTCCAAAACCCGTCACGCGCCATGCCTAACAAAGCCCATGGTTTTTCTCGAGTGCGCCGAGAACTGGGAAATGCCGCCCCTGCGCAAAACGCAGGCGACACTGCGGTCCAGCAGTTCGCCAATGCCTTGGTTGAAGACAGCGACAGCCAACTGGCGATTAACTTCGCCAATCATCTGATCCGCATTCGGGTGAATGCGACCCCATACAGCCTCGCTAGTGCAGCCCCAATTGCCATCCCGCCCAGCTCAACGTTCGGGCTTGCCTGGAACGAACTGGCTGACGCACTCGAAGCGGAGCCTTTCAAGACCTTTGCCCAAACCAAAGGTATTGATATTTCAAGTCTTGTCATCAAGGCCAATGGAGACCTGACTGGGCGGATACACACTCAAACCTTCAGCCTCTCTTTGACACAAGATCCCGAATGGGCGAACGCTTCATCTGCCGTTTTGACCGCGTCGAACAAAATGCGCGGGGACATCACGTTCCGCGACCGAGGGCACGCACCAGCGGAGGACGTCGCAGGCTTTTATCTGGAGCGCAACAACCGCTTCAACAGTGACGACACGCTAATGGCGATTGATCGGCTGATGAGAGAGAGAAACTTCAGTTCGATAAGTAATACCGACAGCTACTACGCGGCTCGATACGTCCCAGTCCAGGAGCGCCAAAAGGACGCCAAACAACAGCTTGCAAACCTGCCACCTTCCCGGTTGAACCGACTACTGGCAGATTTCGCGCCCGCGTCGGCGGCACAAAAAATCAAGGACGCCGATCAGGCCCTGGCCCGCCTGAGCAGCCAAGCGATTGGCACGTTGTCAGGGTTCACGATTGAAGAACTGCCCGAGTACTCGACCTTCAACCTCGTACGTAACAACCTCAAGGAGGCGCTGAACGGCGTTGCCTTTACGGCGTTCGCAAAGGAACAAAACCTTGACGTGTCGAGCGTCCGGATCTTTTCGGAGGACGGAACCTTGATAGGCAAAGTCAATGGCGTCGACACCACCTTCGTTTTGAACGGCCTCTCCGGTTGGTCCGACGTCTGGCCGCAAGTACAGCCTGCGGTAGAACGTATGGCGACAGGCTCAGGCGACTACGTGTATTACCCCAGCGCACGCTCTGCAGAGGTTTCAGAAGTGCTCCGTTTTTACGCGGAAGAAGGACTGCCTCGAAATGACTTCCCTAAGCCTGGCTGGGAGCGAAGAGTGCACGAAGCGAGTCTGCGCAGAAGTGCCAAAATCACTCAAGTCGACGGCTTCAAGGCATTGGTCGGCACGCCCACTGACGATGCCCGCTCGCTGAGCGTACGCGCGGCGCAGCAGGCTGTCATAGTGCAACTCACTGGAAAACCACTGCACCTTACGCCGCTTGAAACCCTGGCGGCAGCAGCCAAGGCCAACGTGCCACAGACCACCCCCGCACCGCCCGTAAACGCGGCACCAGGCCCCGACACGCCAGAAGACACCTTGGCACGTGCCGAAGCCGAACTGGTCGGCACTACACATCGCGTGATGCTTGAGCTCAAGAGCGACCCGACCCCTCCTGCATCAAAAAAGATTGCACCGATCCCGGCCAACAGCCTGTTCGGACAATGGCGGGCTTACTTGGACAAAGCCCTGAAGAGCAGCGGTTTTACCGAGTGGGCCGCGAAACAGGGCATTGACCTGAGCGCCTTGCGCTTTGACCCAACGGACCGCGCGCTGATCGGCAAGGTCGGTGGTGTTGAGCAGCGTTTTACCGCCACTGACTTCACGAAAAAATACCCGGAAGCGCATTTTGACGTGCTCACGCCAGTGTTGACCGCTGCCGAGGCATTCACCGCACACGGAAAACCGATCACGCTGGCTCAGGCCAACGACAGCAGCGCATCCTTTGAGTGGGTGGCCAATTTCTATTCCATCAGTACCGACTACGGCAGCGAGGCGTTCACGCGACACACGGAGCTGATGGGCCGAACATTGGAGTTTCCAACGCCACCTGAAAACCCACGAAAAATCGTGAGCTGGCTGAACCAGCGCAAAACCGCGTTAGGCGACAGCAATGATAGGTATGCGCTGATCCATCAGCTTAAATCCGGGAATGTTGATAACGACGCCACAACCGGCTTTACGGTGGATCCGGACTCCAGCCACCAGCCCAAGGGCACCACGACACTCCAGAAGTTTCTGTCAGACCACGGCTGGTACGGCGCGACGTGGGCCGCACAGGTCGATAACTTGCTGCTGGCGTTGCAAACCGAGATCCCGCAGGCACCTCCCTTAGGCAACCAATGGGGCTTCTTGTCCACGGACCTACCGTTGAGTGCCGAGCAACGCGACGCCGTAGGTAGGTTTGTCAAAACGGCTATTGGCAACCACGGCACCCTTCTCAGTTTCTTGAGTTCCGGCGTTTCCCACCTGAGCAGCGACCCTGATCAAGCACTGCAACAGCTCCTCGCCAGTGACATCGCCCAAGAACTCGCCGCGAACCTGCAAACCGCAATGACGGGCGCTGCCACCCCAACCAGCCTTAAGCAATGGCTATTGACCGCCGTTGTGTTGGAGCTTGATCCAACGGCCGGCACCCAGCGCAATATCGTCGCAGGTTTCGACTTCATGTGGTCTGGGAGATGGGGCTACGGCGCCGACAAGATGCATGAGTGGTTCAGCCAAAATTTGGCCAAAACCAAGGAGATCCCGGCAAACCTCCTCCCGGCAGTCACACGCTTGTTAATGTCAGGCGCTGCGCCACATCTGTTGGTAAAAGACTTACCCTCGACGCTGACGCTCGGCTCCACGGAATGGCTCAGCTTTTCAACGGCGGTGAATCTAATCGAACTGCTAGGTGCCGGTGCCAGCGCAAACATGACTTACCAGCAGGTCATGGACTTTCATAAGATCAAGCCCATTTCAGCAGATGAAAACCGCTTACACGCCATCGCCCAACTGAACCCGGTGATTGATTGGGCAGTCATCAATAACCATCTTGTGAAAAATGACAACGACGAATACAGCCTCGAACAACTGAACGACAGCCAGGAAAAACTCAATACGCAGATCAAGGAGACCTCGCAAGCCAAGCGTTACCTGCGAACCTTCGAACCACCAAGCAGAAGGGCCATGGCCCTGGCGGCACTGAAAGAGAAATTTGGCTCAGCCATCGATTTTGAGCGCCCGGTCCTATGGGAAAAGGTTGCGGGCGGGCTCTTTTCCGGCATTCACGCAAGCATCGTCGAGGTCTATGAGGCTGGCCGCCTGGGTGAAAGTTGGCGTACACACCAACCAGGTCTGAACTTCGAAGACCTGCGCAAAAAGGCACATGAGTTGCCGGATATCAACGAGCAATTCGACAAAGCCATCCAACCAGACTTCACCCAGCGCAGGGCCAGTACGATTTCCCTGTTCAAAGATATGCTCAGCAAGTTGCCGCTGGGAGAGCGCAATAGCCTTAACTTTGGCGCGGTGGAACTTCTGCAAGTGGAAGGTGCCGCCGGTGGCATCATCATAACCTCCGTCTACGAAGGCGTGAGGAGGGATTTCGCGGTCTATCCGGCAACTGGGCAAATCGTCAAAATCCCCGACATTGATCCATTAACGCCGCTAGACAAAAAAGTCAGCCTTGTTATCGACATGGACGCGCTCAAAAACGGGACAGAGCCCAAACAGGGTGTCACCTCCGATGTTGTATTGAGGGAAAGCGAGCAATTCATCCTCATCGAGCGTGCTGACGACGACAAACGCCCTGAGTTGCGTGAAAGGCTCTTCCTTGAACGCCCTGCAAGTGACACGTCCTCCGTTTACGACGGCGAGAGGATGGAGGACCTCGCCAAGGTGCTGGTTGACACGGCCTACCTGCGCAAAAGTACCTTCGTCGCTACCCACCGTGGGTTGCACAATGCAGTTGAACAGGGAGTAGAACCCAGCGACTTCTTCAAAGGTCTTTTACGTGCCCTTCCAGGCGGCAGCAGCCTTGAAGATATTTACCACGGTGAATACGTCAAAGCGGCGGGTGATCTACTCATTGATATCGCGCTCTACGTGGCCACTGAAGGCGCTGGGAAAATATGGACGCTAGCAAAAACAGGTGTTGCGTGGGCCACTGCCAAGGTTTCCGACAAGTTTGTCGAGAAGTTCGGAGCAGAAGAAGCCGAAAGCATTGCACTCAAGGATGTAAGCGCCGCCAGCACCTCGAATTCGATCAACTCATTGAGCCGCATGCAGGATAGCCGCATTGCAGAGTACACGGCAGACATGGCCGACGGCAGAGTCATACGTTCCGACATCCAGAACCAAGTCAAGGTCACCACAGTATTGCAGGACGGTAAATGGTACGCCTACGACGCCAAGACACAGACGGCTTATGGCCCCGCCCTGGAGGGTTTTATCTCGGATACATCAGCCCCCCTGCGCCAAGAGACTTTCTCAAGCGGCACTCAAGCCCTGGTAACTGAAAAGCCCCTGGCCGCCGATGCATATTCCCTGCCTCGCGCCCATGGCTTCGACCTGGTCAATGAGGGCAAGGTCTACCGTTACGATGCCCGAAATCCCAATGTGCTCACCGACCTGGAGTCGGCCGACCACTTTAAGCCCTTGGATAAGGTCGAAGCGATCTGTGAGGCACCGTCCGTTGGCGGCAGAGCCAAACGCGGTGCCAATGATGCGTGCTTCTCCAAAATCATTGGGAACACTCCCAACGAATTGACTCAGGAGCTACAAGCACTTGAGCATGTGCGCTTGTTCCCCTCACCGTCGAAGCTTTTCAGAAAGGATCAATTTGTCGTCTTCGAACGACGCCGCTACCAAGTGATTGAAAGCGAAACAGGGCCTCAACTTCACCCGACGCTGGACAACAAGCCCATCACCTACAAATCGCTGATAACCGGCAGCATCAAACATGATCCACAGTTTGGCCTTTACGTTGGGCAAACCAACGAAGCACTGAACCAGGAAACGCGTGTTATCAAGCTCAACAGCATCAGCGATATCAGTGACGACAAGCGCGAAGTTCGCGCGGTCATCGTTAACGGTCGAACGCTTGGTGACACCGAAAAGTACCTGGTGATCGAGGCGGACACCGCGCAGTTTTATTACGCGAAACTGAATACCACGGCATCCGGTGAACTCACATTCTTTAAAACCACACCCAACGACCTATCACTCGTAAATGGCTATCGGAATAAATTCAGCACCCGCCAAGGCGTGGCCAGAACACCACTGGATGCCGAATTCATCGCCCTGCCCAAACTGGACTCGGCGCTGGCAGAGTTGAAACGTTCGGGTTACCAGAAAAAAGATGTCGACGAGTTAGGTGCTTTCGTTAAAAACATGACGAAGGAGCAGCAGCGCGAGGTGCTCTATCAGTTGCAACGTAGCGAAGCGATTGGGAAGGCGAATATCGCCCTGAAGCCAAATCAAGTAACCGCTCTGACAACGCCTGCGAACTTCTCGACGTTAACAGCCGAGCAGCAAAACACACTCCTGGCGCAGCAGGTAAAAGACACGGTAACCCGTTCCATGACGGCCACCGGGCTAGGCCCAGGCAACCGGATACGCTCAGCATCGGATATTGCACGAGCAGACGCAGCCAGCCAGACCGTCGAATGGTTGCGTCGAAGCATTCCCAGCAGTGCGCGGAATCGCTCTGACATGATTTTGAAAGCCGGCGCCGGCAATTGCGGAGAAATGGCCCTGCTTTCGAGGGACATCATCAAAAAGAGTGGTGGCAATGCCTACGAATGGGCAGCCTCAGATGCTCACGCATTCACTGTGGTGGGCGGCCCCTCCGGGCTACCTGCAGCAACGGTCGACTTCTCGGAACCTGAGTGGACGGATGCCTGGGTTGTCGACCCGTGGGCAGGCATTGCCAGCCCCGCTCGTGAGTACACGCAAAAATTGAAAGCGGTCATGACGCAATGGGAGCGTGATGGCATAAAAATAGTGGACGGCAACAAGACCATAAGCCCACTGGACAAAGACTGGATGGGTGCCCTTATCACGAAACCGAAGACGCCGTATCCTCACGGTTATATCAACCCCTAAACCCCTGCTGCGCCGGGCGAAAAACGCACGCAGTTGCAGTGCAGCGATTTTCGCCCAGGCCGGGCAGTGAAAAGTTTCAGCCACCCCCAAAGACAGTGCAAAAAAGTATCAGTCCCAGTGTTCCCAAGGATTTGTCACAGCGCAATTAGAAGGCTGTAATCAACGCACACTCTTCCTGACTCCCTGTGGGAAGACACAACAACAATAACTGTCCTTCTGTAGCCCCGTGGGCGCGGAAATGGAGTGCGCGATGAAGTTCACAGCAAAAGCCCTGCTTGTCTCTACCTGCATGATGACCTGCATGACCCTCAGCGCCGTCAGCCTTGGCGCGCAGACCCTGACCATTGCCACCGTCAACAACAGCGACATGATCCGTATGCAGAAGCTCTCGAAAACCTTCGAGACCGAGCATCCGGAGATCAAGCTGAACTGGGTGGTGCTCGAAGAAAACGTGCTGCGCCAACGCCTCACCACCGACATTGCCACACAGGGCGGGCAGTTCGACGTGTTGACCATCGGCATGTACGAAGCTGCACTGTGGGGTGCCAAAGGTTGGCTGGAACCGATGAAGGACCTGCCGGCGTCCTACGACCTCGATGATGTATTCCCTTCGGTGCGTGACGGTTTGTCCGTCAAGGGCTCGCTGTACGCCCTGCCCTTCTACGCCGAAAGCTCGATCACCTATTACCGCACCGACCTGTTCAAGGACGCCGGGCTGACCATGCCCGAACACCCGACCTGGACCCAGATCGGCGAATTCGCCAGTAAACTCACCGACAAGACCAAAGAGCAATACGGCCTGTGCCTGCGCGGCAAAGCCGGTTGGGGCGAGAACATGGCGCTGATCACCACCCTGGCCAACGGCTACGGTGCGCGCTGGTTCGATGAGAAGTGGCAGCCGGAATTCAACGGTCCAGAATGGAAAGACGCGCTGAACTTCTACGTCGACAACATGAAGAAATCCGGCCCGCCGGGTGCTTCCAGCAACGGTTTCAACGAAAACCTGGCGCTGTTCAACAGCGGCAAGTGCGCAATCTGGGTCGACGCCAGCGTGGCGGGCTCATTCGTCACCGACAAGACCCAAAGCAAAGTGGCTGAGCATGTCGGCTTTACCTTTGCCCCGCACGAGAAGACCGACAAAGGCACTTCATGGCTGTACTCCTGGAGCCTGGCGATCCCTACCAGCTCCAAGGCCAAGGACGCCGCCAAGGTGTTCACCAGCTGGGCGACCTCTAAAGAATACGGCGCCTTGGTCGCCAAGACCGACGGTGTTGCCAACGTGCCGCCAGGCACGCGCAAATCAACCTACAGCGACGAGTACATGAAGGCCGCGCCGTTTGCCAAGGTGACCCTCGAATCGCTGAAAGTCGCAGACCCGACCAAACCGACGCTCAAGCCGGTGCCGTATATCGGTATCCAGTTGGTGACCATTCCTGAGTTCCAGGCGATCGGGACGCAGGTCGGCAAGTTCTTCTCGGGCGCGCTGACGGGTCAGCAGACAGTGGATGCTGCATTGACCGCCGCGCAGACCACCACCGAGCGTGAAATGAAGCGGGCCGGTTATCCCAAGTAACCTCCCTGACCTGTAGGAGCGAGCTTGCTCGCGAAAAAGGTACATCCGAAGCCGCACTGGGCCTGGAATGCCTTCGCGAGCAAGCTCGCTCCTACAGGGGTTTTGCGCACCTGCCTCTAATCGGTCTTGATTACCATGAATACACCCGCCAAAAACCGCCTGGCCAACCCCGGCTGGTTCCTTGTCAGCCCCTCGGTGGCCTTGCTGCTGCTGTGGATGATCGTGCCGCTGGGCATGACCCTGTACTTTTCGCTGATCCGCTACAACCTGCTCTACCCCGGCGAAAACCAATTCGTGGGGTTGGAGAACTTCACCTACTTCATCACCGATTCGGGCTTCCTGCCCGGCGCCACCAATACCTTGTTGCTGGTGGGCAGCGTGTTGCTGATCAGCGTGGTGTTCGGTGTGCTGATCAGCGCCCTGCTGGAGGCCAGTGAGTTCTTCGGCCGTGGCTTGGTGCGAGTGTTGTTGATTTCGCCGTTCTTCATCATGCCCACTGTGGGCGCGCTGATCTGGAAGAACCTGATTTTCCACCCGGTCTCGGGGATTCTCGCCGCCGTGTGGAAGTTCTTCGGCGCAGAACCCGTGGACTGGCTGGCGCACTACCCGTTGCTGTCGATCATCATCATTGTGTCGTGGCAGTGGCTGCCCTTCGCGATTCTGCTGCTGATGACCGCCATGCAGTCCCTCGACCAGGAACAAAAGGAAGCCGCGCGCCTGGACGGTGCCGGCGCCATCGCGATTTTCTGGCACCTGACCCTGCCCCACCTGGCCCGCCCGATTGCCGTGGTGGTGATGATCGAGACGATCTTCCTGCTCTCGGTGTTCGCTGAAATCTTCACCACCACCAACGGTGGCCCCGGCTACGCCTCGACCAACCTCGCCTACCTGATCTACAACCAGGCGCTGGTGCAGTTCGACGTGGGCATGGCGTCGGCCGGCGGCTTGATTGCCGTGGTCATCGCCAATATCGCGGCGATCATCCTGGTGCGGATGATCGGCAAAAACCTGACTGACAAGCCTTGAGGGCCGCGCCATGACGCTTCAACAATCCCGCCGCCTGCAAAGCCTGTTGCTCGGCACATTGGCCTGGGCCATCGCGATCCTGATCTTCTTCCCGATCTTCTGGATGGTGCTGACCAGCTTCAAGACCGAAATCGACGCGTTCGCCACGCCGCCGCAGTTCATCTTCACGCCGACGCTGGAGAATTACCTGCACATCAACGAGCGCAGCAATTACTTCAGCTACGCGTGGAACTCGGTACTGATTTCCTTCAGCGCAACGGCGCTTTGCCTACTGATCTCGGTGCCAGCGGCCTACTCCATGGCGTTCTACGAAACCCAGCGCACCAAAGGCACGTTGCTGTGGATGCTGTCCACCAAGATGCTGCCGCCGGTGGGCGTACTGATGCCGATCTACCTGTTGGCCAAGAGCTTTGGCCTGCTGGATACGCGCATTGCGCTGATCATCATCTACACCCTGATCAACCTGCCGATTGTGGTGTGGATGGTTTACACCTACTTCAAGGACATCCCCAAGGACATCCTCGAAGCCGCGCGCCTGGATGGCGCGACCCTGTGGCAAGAGATGGTCCGCGTACTGTTGCCGATTGCCAAGGGCGGCCTGGCGTCTACCGTGTTGCTGTCGCTGATCCTGTGCTGGAACGAGGCGTTCTGGTCGCTGAATCTGACCTCTTCCGCCGCTGCGCCGTTGACCGCGTTGATCGCCTCCTACTCCAGCCCCGAAGGCTTGTTCTGGGCCAAATTGTCCGCCGTGTCGACCTTGGCCTGCGCGCCGATCCTGATCTTTGGCTGGATCAGTCAGAAACAGCTGGTGCGCGGTTTGTCCTTTGGCGCCGTTAAATAATAATTCCTAGCGGAGGCTCATCATGGCCAACCTGAAAATCAAGAATCTGCAAAAAGGCTTCGAAGGCTTTTCCATCATCAAGGGCATCGACCTTGAAGTGAACGACAAGGAATTCGTGGTCTTCGTCGGCCCGTCGGGCTGCGGTAAGTCCACCCTGCTGCGCCTGATCGCCGGCCTGGAAGAGGTCAGCGAAGGCACCATCGAACTGGACGGCCGCGATATCACCGAAGTGACCCCGGCCAAGCGTGACCTGGCGATGGTGTTCCAGACCTACGCGCTGTACCCGCACATGAGTGTGCGCAAGAACATGTCGTTTGCCCTGGACCTGGCCGGTGTCGACAAGAAGCTGGTGGAGAGCAAGGTCAGCGAAGCGGCGCGCATCCTGGAGCTGGGCCCGCTGCTGGAGCGCAAGCCCAAGCAGCTGTCCGGCGGCCAGCGTCAGCGTGTGGCCATCGGCCGCGCGATTGTGCGTAACCCGAAGATCTTCCTGTTCGACGAACCGCTGTCCAACCTCGACGCCGCCCTGCGCGTACAGATGCGCCTGGAACTGGCGCGCCTGCATAAAGAGCTGCAAGCGACCATGATCTACGTAACCCACGACCAGGTTGAAGCCATGACCCTGGCCGACAAGGTGGTGGTGCTGAACAGTGGCCGTATCGAGCAGGTCGGTTCGCCGCTGGAGTTGTACCACCAGCCGGCCAACCTGTTTGTGGCGGGTTTCCTCGGCACGCCGAAGATGGGTTTCCTCAAAGGCAAGGTCACCCGTGTTGAAAGCCAACGCTGCGAAGTGCAGTTGGACGCTGGCACGTTGATCAACCTGCCGCTGAGTGGCGCCACCTTGAGCGTGGGCAGTGCAGTGACCCTGGGCATTCGTCCGGAACATCTGGAAATTGCTTCCCCGGGCCAAACCACCCTGACCGTCACCGCCGACGTCGGCGAGCGCCTGGGCAGCGACACTTTCTGCCACGTCATCACCGCCAACGGCGAGCCCCTGACCATGCGGATTCGCGGCGACATGGCCAGCCAGTACGGCGAGACGCTGCACCTGCACCTGGACCCGGCGCACTGCCACCTGTTCGACACCGACGGTGTAGCCGTGGCCCGCCCACTGCGCGCCGCCGCCTGAATTCGCGAGACTTTGCTGATGAAACTGAATAAACAGAACCTCACCCAGTTAGCGCCGCATGTGAAACTGCCGGCCTACGCGATTGCCAGTACCACGCAGGGCATCGCCCATATTGGCGTCGGCGGTTTCCATCGCGCGCATCAGGCGTATTACACCGACGCGCTGATGAACACCGGCATCGGCCTGGACTGGAGCATCTGCGGCGTCGGCCTGCGGGCCGAAGACCGCAAGGCCCGCGACGACCTGGCCGGCCAGGACTACTTGTTCACCTTGTATGAGCTGGGCGATACCGACGACACCGAAGTGCGTGTGATCGGCTCGATCAGTGACATGTTGCTCGCCGAAGACGGCGCCCAGGCGCTGATCGACAAGCTGGCTGACCCGGCGATCCGTATCGTCTCGTTGACCATCACCGAAGGCGGCTACTGCATCGACGACAGCAACGGTGAATTCATGGCTCACCTGCCGCAGATCCAGCATGATCTGGCGCACCCGCGTGCGCCAAAGACCGTGTTCGGCTTCATCTGCGCCGCCCTGACCCAGCGTCGCGCTGCGGGCACACCGGCGTTTACCGTAATGTCCTGCGATAACCTGCCACATAACGGCGCCGTGACGCGCAAGGCACTGCTGGCCTTCGCTGCCTTGCACAATGCCGAGCTGCACGACTGGATCAAGGCCAACGTGAGCTTTCCGAACGCCATGGTCGACCGCATCACACCGATGACCAGCACCGCGCACCGCCTGCAATTGCATGATGACCACGGCATTGACGATGCCTGGCCGGTGGTGTGCGAACCTTTTGTGCAATGGGTGCTGGAGGACAAGTTCGTCAACGGTCGCCCGGCCTGGGAAACGGTCGGCGTGCAGTTCACCGATGACGTCACGCCGTATGAAGAAATGAAGATCGGCCTGCTCAACGGCAGCCACCTGGCACTGACCTACCTGGGGTTTCTCAAGGGTTATCGGTTTGTGCACGAGACCATGAACGACCCGGTGTTTGTCGCCTACATGCGCGCCTACATGGACTTGGACGTCACGCCAAACCTGGCGCCAGTGCCGGGCATCGACCTGACGGACTACAAGCAGACGCTGGTGGATCGCTTCTCCAACCAGGCGATTGCCGACCAACTGGAGCGCGTGTGCTCGGATGGCTCATCGAAGTTTCCCAAATTCACCGTACCGACCATCAATCGCCTGATTGCCGATGGCCGCGAGACTGAGCGTGCGGCGCTGGTAGTAGCGGCGTGGGCGCTGTACCTCAAGGGTGTGGACGAGAATGGCGTGAACTACAAGATTCCCGATCCGCGTGCGGAGTTTTGCCAGGGGCTGGTGAGTGATGAGGCGTTGATCAGCAAACGGCTGCTGGGGGTGGAAGAGATTTTTGGCAAGGCTATTCCCAATTCGCCTGAGTTTGTGGCAGCGTTCGAGCGGTGCTATGCAAGCCTGCGTGACAATGGAGTCACCGCAACCCTGCAAAACCTCCTGAAGAAACCGAATTAACACTGTGGGAGCGGGCTTGCTCGCGAATGCGGTCTGTCAGAGACAAATGTATCGACTGAAACACCGCATTCGCGAGCAAGCCCGCTCCCACTTTTTGATCGGGTTAACACTCCAAAAAATAAGACTGCTGAGCACCCCATCATGACCCAGCAAAACCTGTTTCTCGGAATCGACTGCGGCACCCAAGGTACCAAGGCCATCGTCCTCGACGCCTCCAGCGGCAAGGTACTGGGCCTCGGCGCGGCGGCCCACACCCTGATCAGCGGCGCCAATGGCCGTCGCGAGCAGCATACCCAGGAATGGCTGGACGCCTTTACCGAAGCCACCCATCGCGCCCTGCAACAGGCAGGCGTGGACGGCCAGGACATCCTCGGCATCGGCGTTTCCGGCCAGCAACATGGTTTGGTGCTGCTGGATAACCAAGGCCAGGTACTGCGCCCGGCGAAACTCTGGTGCGACACCGAGACCGCGCCGGAAAACGACCGACTCTTGCAGCACCTGGGTGGTGAACGCGGTTCCCTGGAACGTCTCGGCGTGGCGATTGCACCGGGCTACACCGTGTCCAAGCTGTTGTGGACCCGCGAGCAGCACCCGGACATCTTTGCGCGCATCGCGCATATCCTGCTGCCCCATGATTACCTCAATTACTGGCTCACCGGCCGCGCCGCCGCCGAGTATGGTGATGCGTCGGGCACCGGCTACTTCAACGTGCGCACCCGCGAATGGGATGTGGCGCTGCTCAAGCACATCGACCCGAGCGGACGCCTTGAAAACGCCTTGCCACAACTGATCGAGGCCGATCAAAGCGTCGGCACGATTCTTCCGGCGATTGCCGAACGCCTGGGCATCAACCCCAACGCCATCGTCTCCAGCGGCGGTGGCGACAACATGATGGGCGCCATCGGCACTGGCAACATTGCCCCTGGCGTGATCACCATGAGCCTCGGCTCGTCGGGCACCGTGTATGCCTTTGCCGACCAACCCAGCGTCAGCCCGCAAGCCTCGGTGGCCACCTTCTGTTCATCCAGCGGCGGCTGGCTGCCGTTGATCTGCACCATGAACCTGACCAACGCCACTGGGGTGATCCGCGAGCTGTTCGACCTGTACCTGACCGCGTTCAACGCCCTGGTCGAGCAAGCGCCCATCGGCGCCGACGGCGTGAGCATGCTGCCGTTTCTCAACGGCGAACGCGTGCCCGCCCTGCCCCACGCCACCGGCAGCCTGCACGGCTTGACCATGACCAACCTGACCCGCGCCAACCTGTGCCGCGCGGTGGTCGAAGGCACCACCTTCGGCCTGCGCTACGGCCTGGACCTGCTGCGCCAGACCGGCCTGCAAAGCCAGAGCATCCGCTTGATCGGCGGCGGTTCGAAAAGCCCGGTCTGGCGGCAGATGGTCGCCGATATCATGAACACCGAAGTGGTCTGCACCGAACAAAGTGAAGCCGCCGCCCTGGGCGCGGCGATCCAGGCGGCGTGGAGCCAGTCCGGCGAGCCACTGGCCAGCCTGTGCGACAAATGTGTGAGCGTCGACCCGGCCAGCCGTACTCTGCCGGTAGCGGCCAGTGTCAGTGCGTATCAACAAGCCTACGAGCGCTACCAGCAGCTTGTGGCAACCCTTTAAGAGCGAACGACTATGTATCTGGTGTGTGGTGAAGCGCTGTTTGATTTTTTCAGCGAGGAAGACGCCAGCGGGCAGGCTTCCAAAGTCAATTACAAGGCGATTGCGGGCGGTTCGCCGTTCAATGTCGCGGTAGGCTTGCGCCGCCTGGGTATCGAGGCGGGTTTGTTCGGCGGCTTGTCCACCGACTTCCTTGGCCGCCGCTTATTGCAGGTGCTCAAGGATGAGGGCGTCAGCGAGCGGTTCCTGGTGGAATTCGCCGCGCCGACCACCTTGTCGATGGTCGCCGTGGGCGCCAATGGCTCACCGCAGTACAACTTCCGTGGCGAAGGCTGCGCCGACCGACTGCTGGACGTCAGCCATCTGCCCGAGCTGGGCGATGACATCCGTGGCCTGCATATCGGCTCGTTCTCGCTGGTGGTGCAACCGATCGGCGACACCTTGCTGAGCCTGGTCAAGCGCGAAAGCGGCAAGCGCCTGATCAGCCTCGACCCCAACGTGCGGCTCAACCCGCAGCCGGATATCCAGCTGTGGCGCGACCGCGTAGGCGAGTTGGTCAAACACGCCGACCTGATCAAAGTCAGCGACGAAGACCTGCACTTGCTCTACCCCGATCAGTCGCCGGAAAGCGTGCTGCAGGGCTGGCTGCAGCATCGTTGCCAGTTGGTGTTCCTCACCCGTGGTGGCGACGGCGCCAGTGTGTTCAGCCGACAGCATGGCCACTGGTCGGCGCCGGCAGTCAAGGTGGTAATGGCCGATACCGTGGGGGCGGGTGATACCTTCCAGGCCGCGTTGATTGCCTGGTTGACCGAGCAGCAGCGTGACTCGGTAGAGGGCCTGCAACAGCTCACCCGTGGGCAAATCGACGCCATGCTGGGTTTTGCAATCCGTGCTGCGGCGTTGACCTGCACCAAGACCGGTCCGGACCTGCCTTACCGCCACCAGGTGAGCTGAACCCGGCAGCAACATGACCAATGTGCCACCACGCAGGCCACGTATTCCGTGGCCTGCGCGCGTTTATATAAAAATTGCCATGTGGGAAAACTGTGCTAAACCCACAACAGGAGCAGTAATTACAACACATGCAGGACAGACCCATGCAAAAGAGCAACGGTTTTTCAACCCGCGCCGTTTTAGCTGTCGGCCTCCTCTCACTGCAGTACACCACACCACCACAATCCTACGCTGCCTGCACACTCACGCCCGGCCCGGGCAACGACACATTTATTTGCGACAGCGGCACCAGTGCCGGCCTGACCGATCTCCTTGGCAATAACCGCCTGACCCTGCCTGAAGGTAGCAGCGGCATCATCAACGGCAGCGTCATCTTCGGTCCGGGGACAGACGCCGTGCGGATCGACTCCGGCCAGATCACCGGTGCTTTACAGCAAGGCGCCGGCAGCGATGATTTCATCATGACCGGAGGGCAGATCCAATCCTTGGCACAGGGTGACGGCCGTGACACCTTCCTGATGACTGGCGGCATCATCGTCGGCGAGGTCGTGGACGGCGACGTGTCGAAGCAAACCGGTGGCACCATCGGTCGGGTCGACATGAAGCTCGACAAGAACCTCTATGACATGTCTGGCGGCGCAATCCTGGGCAACCTGGTCACCGGTTTCGATACCGATACGATCATCGTCTCGGGCGGCAGCATTGGTGGCAATATCAGCACCAGCGGCGGCGACGACAGCATCACGGTCAGCGGCGGCGTGATCAATGGCGAGATCCGTGCCAGCGTCGGCAATGACACGTTCAACTGGCTCAATGCCGGCCAGATCAAATCGGCGGTGCTGATGGGCGATGGCAACGACACCGCGCTGCTGCGCGGCCTCAGCGAAAGCCTGCTGGCTGCCACGCCCTCCATCGACGGCGGCCTGGGCAACGATCAACTGACCTTCGACAGCACGACGTCCAGCACGGCGTCCCGCTACATCGGCTGGGAGACGGTCAATCTCAACAACAGTTCGCGCTTCGACCTGGCGGGAGATTTTTTCCTGGGTGACAGCGCGAGCAATACCGGCACCTTCAACATTGACGGCAGCAGTACGCTGGCCGTGACCCAAGGCAGCGTGCGGCCCTATCTCGCCGGCCAACTGGCGACGCTGAACAATGCCGGCAAGATCGACATGACCACCGGCAGCGCCACCGCCAACGATGCGCTGACGGTGCATGGCAACTACGTGGGCAATAACGGCCAGTTGTGGCTGCAAACCGTGCTGGGCGATGAAAACTCCGCGACGGACAAGCTGGTGGTATCCGGTGGCACGCTGAGCGGTCATACCGAATTGGCGGTGAGCAACCTCGGCGGCGTCGGGGGCTTTACCCGCAATAACGGGATCGAGGTGGTGCAGGCGCTCAACGGCGCGGTGAGCAGCACCGATGCCTTCTCGTTGAAGAGCTCGGTCTCGGCCGGGGCCTATGAATATTTGCTGTTCAAGGGCGGCGTGACGGCCGGTACCGAAAACAACTGGTACCTGCGCTCGTCGGTGGTTGCCGTGCAACCGCCGGCGGTGCCACCCGTGCCACCGACACCACCGGTGGTGGTGCCCGTACCGCCGATTCCAGCGACACCGCCGGTGGTCGACTCCGACGAGCCGCCGGTGGAACCGCCGACCTCGCAACCCGTCGCGCCGGTCGAGCCCCCCGCCCCGCCGCCCAGCCAGGTTGCAGCAGGCAACTCGCCGGAATCCGCCGCGAGCAACCCGGCGCTGCCGACCGCCATTGCCGGTGCCGAGCCCATCCCGCTGTACCGCTTGGAAGTGCCGGAGTATTCGGTGGTGGTGCCCGCCGCACAGTTGATGACCCTGCAAGCGCTGGGCACCTTTCATGATCGCCAAGGCGAGCAAAGCCTGCTGACCGAAACCGGCGCGGTACCGGCTGGCTGGGGGCGTGCCTATGGCAGCGACTTCAACAAGCACTGGTCGGGCACCGTGGCGCCAAGCTTCGACGGCTCGGTCAAGGGCTATCAGGTCGGTCATGACCTGTATGCATCCGAAACCAGCGGCGGGCAGATCCAGCGCTTCGGGCTGTTTATCGGCCAGAGTCGCCTGAGCGGGGACGTGAAAGGATTCTCGATGGGCTGGCAGAACAATCGCTCCGGGCGGGTCAAACTCGATGGCGATAACTTCGGTGCCTACTGGACGCTCACCGATCCGACCGGCGGGTATGTGGATCTGGTTGCGATGGGCACGCGCCTGAAGGGCGACAACAAGTCCGAGCGGGGCATAAAGATGGACACCAAGGGCCATGCCCTGGCGCTGTCCGCCGAAGCCGGCTACCCGATTGCCGTTTCCGAGCATTGGGTCGTGGAACCGCAGGTCCAGGTAATCCGCCAGACGATCGACCTGGACAGCCAGAACGACGGTATTTCCAGGGTGTCATTCGACTCCCAGGATTACTGGACCGGCCGCCTCGGCGCCCGCCTCAAGGGCCGCTACCTGGTGAATAACACGCCTGTCGAACCTTATCTTCGGGCCAATGCCTGGCGCACCTTCGGTGGCAGCGACACGGTGACCTACGATGATGTGGACCGCATCAAGAGCGATCACAAGTCATCCACGGCGGATGTGGGTGTGGGCGCGGTTGCTCGGCTGTCGCCTTCGGTGAGCGTCTACCTGGCCGCAGACTACAACACCAACCTGGACGGCAACGCGATGGAGGGTGTCAGCGGTAATGCCGGGGTGCGGATGAGTTGGTAAAGATGAAGGTTTTGTCAGCCAGGCAAACATTAATCGATGGTTAATCCCGCGAGTCGAGAGTGAAGCTGTACCCACTTGCGGAGAACCACCATGAAACTGCGCACGTTTATGCTCGGCGGCACCCTGGCACTGGCAGCAGTGTCAGGCCTGGCCCAGGCTGACGATCAGACAAACGCCGTCAAAACCGTGCCTTACCAGTACGGCATGCCGATGGATATCGCCAAGGTATTGGCCATGAACGAAACCCCGACCAATGACTGCAAAGTCATCAAGGCCGATATCAAGTTCCTGGACAAGGCCGGGAAAGTGGAAGATGTCAGCTACCGGAAGATGTCCGAAGCCTGCGATTTCCAGAACTGATCGACAGGCCTGAACAGCATTGGGCCTGGCAATCACCAGGCCCACAGGTCAAGCGTCAAGCATTTTCAGTAAGCGCGCCCTCCTACGCGTTGCAGGATGGGGGTATGTGCGTGTTTGAGGTCCTCACGCAACCCGGCGATCAGGTTGCAAATCGCTCGACTGCTGTCGAGTTTGTCCGCGTTGATCCCTTTGACTTCCAAATCGACCCGGTCACGGTCACGGTCGTCGTAAACCTTGATCGTCAGCGAAGCATCTTCGGCTTTGGTGCATTCGCACCGTTTAGGCAGGAAACTTCCTTCAATAATGCTGCGAAGTTCTAATTCCGAAAGCATGGTCAACCTCTCCTTTTCTGAGACTGCCAACAGATTGTTGTGTATCCGACGAGCTCATGCCCGCCGCGCCTTGCCGGCCCTGGAAGACGCTTGTAACACCCAAGCCTACTCGGCAAAATCGGCCTTCGTTGTAACTTTTCCTCATAAGCCACATGCCGAGATATATAAGTAAAAGTCTGCGGTTTGAATCTTCGTCGAACCTCAGCGATTAAACGTTTAACTCTGGACTCAAAATTCATTGCAGGCCTGTGCGGCGACCCTTTCGGCAACATGTCGCAAACTATCGAAGTTGATGTTCGCTCCGGAATTGATCGCCACCAAGGTCTGTTTGCGCAGGCCATGATGGGCGACGTACTTGCGCACGCCCGCCACTGCCAACGCGCCAGAAGGCTCGGTGATTGAGCGCGTGTCGTCGTAGATCAGCTTGATGGCGCTGCACAGTTCGTCGTTGGTGACCGTGATAACGTCATCCACCCAATCCCGGCAGATTTCAAACCCGTAGGCCCCTACCTGCGCTACCGCCGTGCCGTCGGCAAACCCGTCGACACTGGGCAGCAGCACCCTTTCGCCGGCACGCAGCGCTGCCAACAGACAGCTTGAACCCTCGGGCTCGACGCCGATGATGCGCACCTCGGGCCGTAGGTATTTGACGTAGGCGGCAACCCCGGCAATCAGTCCACCACCGCCTACCGGTACGAAGATCGCATCCAACGGGCCCTGTTGCTGACGCAGAATTTCCATGGCTACAGTGCCCTGACCGGCGATCACATCCGGGTCGTCGAAGGGCGAGACAAAGGTGCAACCGGATGACTCAGCCAGTTGCAGCGCGTGGGCCAGGGCAAAGGGGAAACTCTCGCCATGCAGCACGGCTTCAGCGCCACGGGAACGTACGCCGAGCACCTTCAACTCCGGCGTAGTGCTGGGCATGACGATCCGCGCCTGGATCCCCAACTCCCTTGCTGCCAGCGCCACGCCCTGGGCATGGTTGCCAGCCGATGCGGTGACCACGCCGCGCGCCTTTTGCTCGTCGCTCAACTGCACCAGTTTGTTGTAGGCGCCCCGAATCTTGAAGGAAAACGTTGGCTGCAAGTCTTCGCGCTTGAGCAGCACCTGGTTGCCCAGCAACGCTGACAATGCGGGTGCGGGTTGCAACGGCGTGCGCACTGCCAGGTCGTAGACCGGCGCGGCGAGGATCTTTTTTACGTAATGCTCAAGGAGTGCCGAGTCGGCGGTGCAGGTGCTCATAGGTGTTTCCTGGCTTTTTGTTCAAGGCCCAGGAGACGGAAAAACAAAACCCGCCTCTAGGGCGGGTTTGGGTACAGCCGTGCGCTATCCCGCCAAATGAGGAATGGCGGTAATAATGCTTGGCTGGCTGCGAAAAGGTTGAAAGGTCATGCCACGAAATTAACCGTCCCCGGCCGGACAAGTCAACAAAAGGTTTACTTGGAACATACGAAACGTATACGCTTTGTATATCAACCTAGCACAGTGAACCCCATGGGCATCGTCAAGATCACCGACCAACTGCACGAACAACTGCGCCTGGCCAGCGCTGCGATGGACCGTTCCATCAACGCCCAGGCCGAATTCTGGATCAAGATCGGCCTGCTCGCCGAGCTCAATCCTCACCTGCCCTACAATGAATTGATCAACAAACTGTTGCTGGACAAACCCGACCTGATCCGGGGGCGCAGTTGATGATCAAGACTGCCGCCCAACTGGCCGTGATGCGTGAATCCGGGCGCCTGCTGGCCCAGGTCTTTACCATGCTTGACGGGTTTGTCGCCGTTGGCCGCTCCACCCTGGAGCTGGACGCCGCCGTCGAAGCCTTCATCCGCAACGACCTCAAGGCCCGCCCCGCCAGCCTGGGGCAATACGACTACCCCTTCTCCATCAACACCTCGATCAACGAGGTGGTGTGCCACGGCATGCCCAGCGCCAAGGACATCCTCAAGGACGGCGACATCATCAACATCGACATCACCTTGGAAAAAGGCGGCTACATCGCCGATTCCAGCAAGATGTACATGATCGGCACCGTCGCCCCCAAGGCCCGGCGCCTGGTGGAGATGACTTTCGAAGCAATGTGGGCCGGCATCCGCCAGGTCAAGCCCGGCGCGCGCCTGGGCGATATTGGCCACGCTATCCAGAGCCATGCGCAAGCCAACGGCTACAGCGTGGTCCGCGAGTATTGCGGCCACGGCATTGGCCGACAGATGCATGAAGAACCACAGGTCCTGCACTTTGGCCGTCCCGGCACCGGGTTGGAACTGCGTGAAGGCATGGTGTTTACCGTGGAGCCGATGCTCAACCAGGGCAGCTCGAAAGTACGCAGCCTCAAGGATGGCTGGACGGTGGTGACCAAGGACAACAGCCTGTCGGCGCAGTGGGAACATACCGTGGCGGTGACGGCGGATGGGTTCGAGGTCTTGACCTTGCAACCCAGCGCCTGAACGACGCACCCCTGTAGGAGCCGGCTTGCCGGCGATGGCATCGCCTGAAACACCGCGTTTCCTGCATCGCCGGCAAGCCAGCTCCTACAAGGACCGGTGTTCACACGACATTGGCGCCCCCGGCTATTCGCTTGAGTCCCAACACCATCAAGCCCGCCCCAAGCCCCATCGCCGCCAGAAACAACGGATACGACACCCACCACGGCGTCCCCGCCGTCATCATGCTGAACTCCGACATGCCGCCAATGCTCGCAATCAGGTTCAGCGGCAGGAACACCACGTTGATCAGCGTGAGCTTGCGCAGCAGGTTGTTCATGCTGTTGTTCATCAGGTTGCCGCGGGCGTCGATCAGCCCGGAGAACACGTTGGAATAGATCTCCGCCTGTTTGTAGCACTGGTGGTTCTCGATGATCAGGTCGTCGATCAGCGCGAGTATTTGCGCACTGAAGTGTTCCTTTTCTGCATGATTGCGCAGCCGCGACAGCACCGCGCCGTTGCTGTGCAGCGCGTTGATGTAATAGATCAGGCTTTCGCTGAGGCTGAACATCTGCATCAGGTGGTGGTTGCTCATGGACGCATTGAACTGCTGCTGCAATTCCCGTGCGACCAGCTTGATCACCTTGAGGTGGCCCAGGTAGTGGTGAATGTTGTTGAGCAACAAGTCGAGCAATACATCCAGCGGCGTGTGTAACGGGCGGCGCTTGCCGAGGCCGGTCAGCGGGGTTTCGTCGGTGGCGATCACCAGCAGGCGGCCAGGCGAAAACAGCAGGCCGCAGGACGACACCTCGAACACCAGGTTGCCGCCACCGGAGTAGTTTTCCGGGCGTTTCCAGATCAGGAACAGATTGTCCGGGTGAAACTCGATGCGCGAGACCTCATCGGGGTCCAGCGCCGAGGCCAGGGCATGCTCGTCGAGCTTGTGGTGGTCGCGCAGCCACTCGCGCTCGGCAAGGTCAGGGTTGTTGAACAACTGGATCGGGGCATCATCACTTTCCCCACTCTGCAACTTGCCATCGGTCAGTTGAAAACGCTGGATCATCGCCGGGTCACCAGACCTGGCCCTGACGCTTCAACTCCAGGCGCCGCACAAACTCCTCCAGCACCAGCCCATACAGATCGTCCTGCAAATAGGTATCTTCGATACCTGCGTCCAGGTTGGGGTTGTCGTTGACTTCGATCACCACCACCTTGTCGCCGGACTGCTTGAGGTCGACGCCGTAGAGGCCATCGCCGATCAGGTTCGCGGTCTTCACGGCCAGCTCCACCACCGCCTTGGGCGCTTCATGGACCGCCAGGGTACGGCATTCACCGTTGATGTCCTGGCCGATGGCCTTGTGGTTGTAGATCTGCCAGTGGCCCTTGGACATGAAGTACTGGCAGGCAAAGATCGGCTTGCGATTAAGGATGCCGATGCGCCAGTCGTACTCGGTGTAGAAGAACTCCTGGGCCAGCAACAGCACCGAATGTTCGAACAACTCGGCAGTAGCCTTGAGCAAGGCTTCCTGGCTTTCGACCTTGATCACGCCGCGGGAGAAACAGCCGTCGGGGATCTTCAGCACCAGCGGGAACCCCAGGCGCTCGCCGACCCGTTCGAAGTCTTCCGGTCGCTCCTTGTAGAGGATTTCGGTGGCGGGCATGCCCAGTTGGTGACTGTTGAGCAGGTCGGTGAGGTAGACCTTGTTGGTGCAGCGCAGGATTGACGCCGGGTCGTCCATCACCACCAGGCCTTCGCTTTCGGCTTTCTTGGCGAAGCGGTAGGTGTGGTTATCGACGCTGGTGGTCTCGCGGATCAGCAAGGCGTCGTATTCGGCCAGGCGCGAATAGTCCTTGCGCTCGATCAGCTCCACATCGATGCCCAGGCCCTTGCCAACGCGGATGAAATTATCCAGGGCCTTGGCATTGGAAGGCGGCAATTGCTCTTGAGGGTCGTGCAGGATGGCCAGGTCATAACGGGCCAGGCGACGTGAACGCGGCTGGCGCCAGATCTTGCGGCTGAAGTTGTCCAGCGCGTGGGCGAATTGATCTTCCTGATCGTCGCGCAACTTGTGCAGCACGCCCGATTTAACGCCTTCAATGTGCCAACCGTTATTCTTTTTAAAATCAACTAACAAGATCGGGCACGGAAAGGCTTCAAACAACTGACGGGCCAAATCTTGCAACGGCTCTATATTGGTCCGACCAAAATAAAGTGTCAGGGTAAAGCCTTCGGTATTGCTGTAAAGATGATGACTCAAGGCTTTATCGAGGGTTTTATCCAGGTCGTCCAAGGCCAGGCCGTACAGCGACTTCTTCGTCAGTTCGCTGATGGTGCGCACCGACGGAATCACCTTGTGCCCGCGGGCTTCGGCCAGCAGCGAGCAGTAATAACCGTGCCCCAGGTACTTGTAGCTGCGGCACAGGTTGATCACCTGTACGCGCTTGCCACTCTCGTTTTCACGGGTCTGTTCCAGGTATTCCTGGGCGGTGACGATGTCTTCGCTGGGAAAGTAGGAGGCCCAATCTTCCTTGCGCTCGACAATGATCACGACTTGACTGCTAGCTTTCGGTGGTGCGGAAAAATAACTTTTATTAGTTATTGTCGCCGCGAGGGTTTGCTCGGATACTTCACGCCAATGACCTTGTACCGCCGACATAATATTTGATCCGCTTTAGAGAACTCGACCTTTTCTATTAAGCACGATCTTTTAGAGAAGTCCCGTTTCGTTACGCAACTTTTACGGCGGTCATATGGCTCTTTGCTTTCGCGTTGCAACCCTCTTGGATGTGCCCGGATTAGTGGCACTGGAACAGCACTGCTTCACCACTGACCGGCTGTCACAGCGAAGTTTCCAGTGGATGGTCAGCCGCGCCCATGGCCAGTTGCTGGTGGCGGACAATGACGGGCAATTGCTCGGTTATGCGCTGGTGCTGTTGCGCCGTGGCACCTCGTTGGCGCGTCTGTATTCCATCGCCGTTACCGAACCTGCGCGTGGCACGGGGCTGGGCAAACAGTTGCTGAGCCGCGTTGAAGCTTTCGCCGTGGCACAGGGTTGCACGCGCCTACGCCTGGAAGTACGCACCGACAACCCCGACGCTCTCAGCCTTTATGAGCGCAACGGTTATCGGCGCTTTGCCCTGATCGACGCCTATTACGAAGACCACACCGCCGCCCTTCGGTTAGAAAAGACCTTGTCCAGACTCAGCATCCTGTAGGAGCGAGCTTGCTCGCGAAGATCCACCAGACGCCGCGTTAAACCAGGAGTCTCGCGTCATCGTTGACGTTTTTCGCGAGCAAGCTCGCTCCTACAGTGGTCTTGGCTTCCAGCTCGCGCACCAGTGGCAACACACGCTTGCCGAAGTACTCGACTTCTTCCTGGAAGTGCAGGAACCCCGCCAGCACCAGGTCCACCCCCACCGCCTTGAGCGCGACGATGCGCTCGGCAATCTGTTGGGGCGTGCCGATCAGGTTGGTCTTGAAGCCATCGTTGTACTGCACCAGGTCTTCAAAGCTGGACTTGGCCCAGTTGCCCTCGCCTTCCGGCGATGCCTTGCCCGCTTGCTTCGCTGCATCGCCAAAGGCATTCACCGCCTCCGGGTCGGCCTTGTCGATGATCTCCGCGAGCACGGCGCGGGCTTCTTCCTCGGTGTCGCGGGCGATCACGAAGGCGTTGACGCCGACTTTGACCGAATGGTTGTTCGCCGCCGCTTTCGCGCGAATGTCATCGACCTGGGCCTTGATGCCTTCCGGGGTGTTGCCGTTGGTGAAGTACCAGTCCGACACCCGCGCCGCCATGTCCCGCGCGGCCCGCGAGCTGCCGCCCTGGAACACCTCCGGTTGGCCCAGTGGCTTGGGCTTGAGGGTGTAGTTGTTGAAGCGGTAGAAGTCGCCCTTGAAGGTGAATTCATCCTGGGTCCAGATGCCTTTGAGGGCGCGGATGAACTCTTCGGAACGGCGATAACGCTCATCGTGCTCCAGCCAGTGTTCGCCGATGGCCTGGAACTCGCCCTTGAACCAGCCGCTGACGATATTCACTGCGATACGGCCGTTGGTGAGCTGGTCGATAGTCGCCAGTTGCTTGGCCGCCAACGCCGGTTGCCAGGGGCCTGGCAGGATCGCGGCGATCACCTTGAGCGTGGTGGTCGCGGCCAGCAGCGCATGGCTGAATGCCACGGACTCATGCTGGTTTTCGGCACCGTAGCCCGCGGTGAAGCGGATCTGGGTGAGGCCGTATTCGAAGCCGGCGGCCTCCGCCAGTTGCGCCAGTTTGCGGTTGTAGTCGATGCCCCAGTGGGTACGTTGTTCGATCTTACTGACCACTAACCCACCACTGACGTTGGGCACCCAGTAGGCAAATTTCACGGCTTGCTGACTCATCTCGCGTTTCCTCGCACAAAGGGGATGTACCCAGGGCTTGAGCAGCAAGCGTGCCAGGCCGTGAAAACGCCCGGGCCAGGGGCGTTGCGCGCAATACTGCGTGCCGGCGTCGATGTCGCAGAGTGTACGGGTTTGTCGATCAGCTGTTGCCAGGGCAACAGTGGCTGAGCGCTTTGGCCCGTAAATACGGGCGCCGATACCCGGCACGGAGTATGCAATCTCCCCTGCATTGATCACTGCCCAGGAACCTTGCCCATGACCGAACAACACGTCATCAACCCGCTGTCCACTGGCGTCGACTATTCGACCTTGGCCGCGCGCTTTCGCCCGATCTTCCAACGCATCGCCGACGGCGCTGTAGAACGCGAACAGTCGCGCACCCTGCCCCATGAACCGATCCAGTGGCTCAAGGAAGCAGGCTTTGGCGCAGTACGCGTGCCGGTGGAATATGGCGGCGGCGGTGCTTCCCTGCCGCAGCTGTTTGAACTGCTGATCGAATTGGCCGAAGCCGATTCCAACGTACCCCAGGCCCTGCGAGGGCACTTTGCATTTGCTGAAGATCGTCTGAACGCCCCGCCCAGTGCCGGCCGGGATCTGTGGTTCAAGCGGTTCGTGGACGGCGATATCGTCGGCTGCGCCTGGACCGAGATTGGCAACGTGGCGATCGGCGATGTGGTCACCCAGGTCAGCCCTGACGGCGATGGCTGGAAGCTCAACGGAGAGAAGTTCTACAGCACTGGCAGCATCTTTGCCGACTGGATTGATGTGTATGCCCAACGCAGCGACACCGGTGGTGATGTGATCGCCGCCACCCGCGCCCGTCAGCCTGGGGTGGTACACAGCGATGACTGGGACGGCTTTGGCCAGCGCACCACCGGCAGCGGCACGTCGCGCTTTACCGACGCGGTGGTGGATGCGGAAAACGTCATCGACTTTGCCAGCCGGTTTAAATACCAGACGGCGTTCTATCAGTTGGTGTTGCTCGCCAGTTTGGCGGGGATTGGGCGTGCGGCCTTGCGCGATGTGGCGCATCAGGTGCGCAGCCGTAAGCGCATCTACAGCCATGGCAATGCGGCGCATGTGAGCCAGGATGCGCAGGTTCAACAGGTGGTCGGGGAAGTGGCGGCGCTGGTGTATGCCGCTGAGGCGAGTGCGCTGAGGGCGACGCTGCCGGCGCAACGGGCGTATTTGGCGCGGTTTGGGGGGGATGATGCTGCTGAGCGTATAGCCAATGTGGCTGCAGAGATTGAGTCGGCTACGGCGCAGGTGGTGGTGTCGGGGTTGATTCAGCGGGCTACCAGTGAGTTGTTTAATGCACTGGGGGCTTCGGATGTGCGGCAGGGTAAGGCGCTGGATCGGCATTGGCGGAATGCGCGGACGGTGTCGTCGCATAATCCGGTGATTTATAAGGCTCGGATTGTGGGGGATTGGGTGGTTAATGGGGTGGAGCCACCGTTTGTTTGGCAGATTGGGAATGGGCGGGGTTGAGCCTGGGTTTTGAGGGTATATCCGTTGCTGCGGTAACGGCTGCTATGGGTTCCGCCCTTACGGCGGCTCACTTTTGAAAAGCCGGAATGCCGGCCCAGTCAAAAGTAACCAAAACGCTCTTGCCCCAACACTCGGCACCTCGCCTAGGCTCGGTGTGCCCGTAATCCGACAGTTATTTGGGGGGCCGCCGCCCCGCGCCATCCATGGCGCGGGGCGGCTAAGATCAAAATCAAAAGCAAAAGCACTGCGGCCTGACAGCCGGCTTGAGTGGTGTAGAGCAAAGGCAAAGGGCAACGCAGTCCACTGTAGGAGCCGGCTTGCCGGCGATGGTCTTCAACGATGACGCGGGGAACCAGACAAAACGCGGCGGTCTCACGTTTTTCGCCGGCAAGAACTAGGCGTCCCCCCGGCTCCTACAAGTCCGCGTATCCACGATGCGAAGCGAGTCGCTCTTGATCTTGATCTGAGGCGCCCCGTTAAACACGCTGGCCGAACGCAGGCTTGAATCCGTGGGTAACCCGGCAGGACGCCGGGTTAGCCGCGCTGGGCCAAGGATGGCCCATCGCGGCGGCCCACGGATTCAAGCCGGAGTGAGGGCACACCGAGCCTAAGCGAGGTGCCGAGTGTTGGGGCAAGAGCCCTTTTGGTTACTTTTGGGGCTCTTTTCCAAAAGTGACCCGCCGTAAGGGCGGAACCAATACCAGCCATCACCCAAACAACGGATATGCACAAATCAAAACGCCAACTTATAACCAATGGCCATCAACATAACCGCCAAGCAAGGCCGCAACACGCCATCAGGCAGTTTGCCCGTCATATGGCTACCCACATAGATCCCCGGCAACGACCCCATCAACAAAAACCCCAACAAATGCCAGTCCATATTCCCCATGCTGGCATGCCCCAACCCCGCCACCAGGGTCAACGGCACAGCATGCGCAATCTCAGTCCCCACCAACCGCCGCGTCGCCAGAAACGGATACAAAATAAACAACGCCACCGTCCCCAACGCACCCGCACCAATGGACGTCAGCGCCACCATGGTTCCGAGGATCGCCCCCGTCACCACCGTCAGCGCATTCAAATTGCGCGGACTCATGTGATAGCTGTCTCCCGCATGCCGCTGGGCAAACCCCAACAGGCTCTTCTTGAACAGAATCGCCAATGCAGTCAGCAACAACACCACCCCAAGCGCCTGCTTGATCACCGCATTCATCACACTGGGATCAGTATGCAGGCTGGCCAGAAACCACAAGGTCAACAGCACCGCAGGCACGCTGCCCAGGGTCAGCCAGCCAGTAATGGTCCAGTCGATATTCTTGTTCTTGCTGTGCACCAGCACGCCACCGGATTTGGTGATGGCGGCATACAACAGGTCAGTGCCCACGGCGGTGGCCGGGTTGATACCGAACCACAACAGGATCGGGGTCATCAGCGACCCCCCACCCACACCGGTCATGCCCACGATAAAACCAACGATCAGGCCCGCCACCACAAAACCAAAATTACCCACATCCATTCCAGCTACCTGCGGCCTTATAAATTTCTGGCCGCAGGATAGCGATTTTTCTTATAACGACTTATATCAATATGATCTGACTTTATGCCTTTTAGCTCAGTCGATGACAGACATACGCTTGGGTTTGATACGGAAACGCCACGGTGTCGCGCCCCTTCAGTGAAGGATGCGTGTCGATCAGTGCCTGCAATTGCGCGGCCACCACAGCCTTGGACGCCTCCGGCAGCGCAGCAATAAAGCTCACGGAGAGAAAGCGATCCATGATCACCTCCTGAGGACTGCCCACATGACTGTAGGGAAAACAGGTCATTTCAGGCTCGGAAAAATACTTGCCAGTGAAGGCCTCACGCCAACGCCCCGTATGAAAACGCGGCGTATCCCCCTCGTACGGAGTAATGATGTCAGTGATGGCGGCGACCCAATCCACCGACTCATCCCGCACATTCCACACCAGGCCCAGTCGGCCGCCGGGCTTGAGCACGCGATGGATTTCCGCCAGCGCGGCCTCGGTGGAGAACCAGTGGAACGCCTGGGCACACACCACCGCGTCAGCGCTGGCGGCCGGCAGCGGGATGGATTCAGCCGTGCCATTGACCAGGCGCACATCGGGCAGCAGCTTGGTCAACTGCGCGCCCATCGCCGCCACCGGCTCGACGGCAATCAAGGTCGGCGCCAGGGTGCTGAGCAAGCGGGTGAATTTGCCAGTGCCGGCGCCCAGGTCGATCACACTGGACAGCGTGTCGATGTGCAGTGTGTCGGCGAGCCAGCCCGTAAGTTGTCTTGGATAATCCGGCCGACCTTGGGCGTAGGTGACGGCCTGGGTCGAAAAACCCTGTTGAGCAGACGTGTGAACACCAGTCATTGCCAATCTCTCCTCGGGTAAAGCGGGGACACAGTGTGCGCCCTCTCACCTTTATTTTCTAATCGCTGCATCCAATCGCGCAGGCCCTGGGTAGTCCTTTCAGAACCCCCGCTGTTTGACTGAAATGGAGAAGTACCCATGAACGCTAAAGCACTGTTCTGCCTCACCGCCCTGCTCGCTGCCACCCCCGCAGCGTTCGCCCAGACCGGCTTGCCCGACAGCATCAAGGTGCCGGACGGCCATAAGGTGGCGATGGAAACCACCGGCGTCGGCGAAATCACCTACGAGTGCCGCGACAAAGCCAACGCCGTCGGCCAGACCGAGTGGACCTTCGTCGGGCCCAAGGCCGTGTTGAATGACCGCAGCGGCAAGCAAGTCGGCACTTACTTCGGCCCGCCGGCCACCTGGCAGGCCAAGGACGGTTCGAAAATCACCGGCACCCAATTGGCCGTGGCCCCCTCGGGCGCGGGCAACTTGCCGTATCAATTGGTCAAGGCCAACCCCGCTGAAGGCAAAGGCGCGATGAGCGGCGTGAGTTACATCCAGCGCGTGGCCCTCAAGGGCGGCGTGGCGCCGAGCAGCGAGTGCACCGCAGCCAACAAAGGCAAGCAGGAAGTGGTGAAGTACCAGGCGGATTACATTTTCTGGGCGGCCAACTGAGTAAAGTCGTCTACGCTGCCCCCCATGCCGATCATTGGGGGGTAGCCATCCGTGTTTGATTACGAAGCCTGTCTGCAGGCTTGCGCCCGTGGCGATCAACGCGCCTTGCGCCAGCTGTATGAGCAGGAAAGCAGCCATCTGCTCGGCGTGGCGTTGCGCATCGCCAGGGACAAATCCCTGGCCGAAGATATCGTGCATGATGCGTTTATCAAGATCTGGCGAGGCGCCAGTAGTTTTGACCCCAGTCGCGGCTCGGCCCGTGGCTGGGTGTTCAGCGTGACCCGGCACCTGGCGCTCAACGTGGTGCGTAACCATTACCGCGAAGTGCCTTTGGGCGACGAACACGAGCAAGTCGCCGCAACCGAAACCTTTGAATTCAGCGCGCGCTCGGGACAGGTCCACACCTGCCTGGAGCAACTCGACCCGGCCCGTCGCACGTGCATCCTGCATGCCTATGTCGACGGTTATTCCCACAGTGAAATCGCCCAGAAACTCGACACCCCGTTGGGGACCGTCAAGGCCTGGATCAAACGTAGCCTCGCCGCGCTGCGGGAGTGCATGGCATGAACGACCCACTGGACGAACTGGCCAGCGAATACGTGCTGGGCACCTTGCCCGGCGAACAACGCGCCGACGTCGAACAACGCCTCAAGCACGATGCCGAACTACGCGCTGCAGTGGACGCCTGGGAGCAACGCCTGTTGCCGCTGACCGCCTTGGCGGAACCCGTACCGCCCTCCTCTGAGCTGTGGCGGCGTATCGAACGTAACATCGCCACTGCCCGCACGCACTGGTGGGACCTGCTGGCCGTGTGGCGCGGCCTGGCCGGTGCCGGGCTTTTGACCACGCTGGTACTGGCCGGGTTGCTACTGACCCGCCCGCCCACTGCCGACCCAAGCTTCGTGGTCGTGCTGGTCGCGCCGCAAAGCCAGGCACCGGGCTGGGTGATCCAGGCCAGTCATGATCAGCAGATTCAGCTGATCCCGTTGGGCGTGATGGAAGTGCCGTCCGACAAGGCCCTGCAGTTCTGGACCAAGGGCGACGGCTGGCAAGGGCCAGTGTCCCTCGGCCTGGTCAAACCGGGCCAGACGCTGTCGGTGCCGCTGGACAAGCTGCCGCCGCTCACGCAAAACCAGCTGTTCGAACTGACCCTGGAAGACCCGCGTGGCTCGCCGACCGGTAAGCCCACTGGGCCGATTCAGGCGATCGGCCGCGCGGTGAAGGTGCTCTGATCAGGCGACGGTGGGCAACCACACGCGAAACCGCGCACCACCCAGCGGTGAAGCCAACGCCGTCAGGCTGCCGCCCTGCGCTTCCAGGGCGCGCCGGCTGATGGCCAGGCCCAGGCCGAAACCACCCGTGGCGCGGTCGCGGCTGCGGTCCAGGCGGTAGAACGGTTCGAAGATGCGCTCGCGCTGGTCCACAGGGATGCCGATCCCGTCGTCGTCCACCCAGATTTCACAGCCCTTGGCACACACCTTCACGCCGACCTGGATACGCTTGTCGCAGTAACGCGTGGCATTGCGCAACAGGTTCTGCAACGCGCGGGCGGTGAGGCGTGGGTCGAGGCTGAAGCGCTCGACGGCGCAGTCGAGCGCCACGTCGATGACGATCTCGGGGTTTTCCAATTCGTCATCGACGCTGCCGAGCACGCTGTCGATGAATTCATCGAGGACCACTTCGACCCGCTCCGGCAACTGCGCCGGGTTTTGCAGGCGGCTGTAGGACAGCAACTCCAGCACCAGCTCATCCAGCTCGCGGATATGCGCCACCAGGCTTTGCAGACGTTCGCGACTGGCTTCGGGCAAGTCTTCGGACAATGCCAGGGCCAGGCCGAAATCCAGGCGCGTCAGCGGCGTGCGCAGTTCGTGAGAGACCGCATTGAGCAGGTCGCGTTGCTGGTTGAGCAGGTGTTCGATGTCGTCGGCCATGGTGTCGAACACCGTGGCCAGGCTGCCGATGTTGGAGCTTGGGGGAATGTGTGTGCGTTCGCTCAGATTGCCCTTGCCTAATTGGGCTGCGGTGTTTTTCAGGCGTTCCAGATCACGCCAGTGGGGGCGCAGCCACATCAGCAGACAGGCCAGTAACGCAGCCACGATCAACACATTGATCGCCCAGTACAGTACGTTCATGTCGAGTGGATCGGGCGGTATGGTCAGCTTGACTGCGAACTGCTCGTTGACCGGCGAGCTGATTTCGGTCATCCAGCCCCACTCCCCCAAGCGCACGACCGACTTGCCCTGCTCCAGCAGTTGTTCTTCCGCCGGGGTGTAACTGGCGTCCTGGCGCAGCAGTAATTGCACTTTCAGCGGTGCAAAATCGCGCCCCAGTTGCTCGGTCACCTGTGACCAGCGCTCTACCGGCGCCCGCAGGTATTGCTTGACGATCAGTTTCTGCTGGCCGCGGGTCTGCTCGATGTTGTAGTTCATGTAGCGGTGTTCGAACAGCTGGATCACCAGCGAGGGAATCAGGTAGATCGCCAGACTGTAGGTGACGATGGTGATCAGGTAGAGCCGCAGCAGTACTCTGAACATGGCTCAGCATTCCCACTCGGAACGGCTGAAGAGGTAGCCCTTGCCCCACACCGTCTTGATCTTGCGCGCTTCACCGGCATTGTCGTCGAACTTGCGGCGCAGCTTGGAGATGGCCACGTCCACCGAGCGGTCGGTGCCATTGAACTCAATACCGCGCAGGCGTTGCAGGATCTGGTCACGGCTGAGGACTTCGCCGGCATGCCGGGCGAGCACCACCAACAGGTTATATTCGCCGCTGGACAACTCCACCGGCTGCTCGCGCCAGGTCACCGTGCGCTCCGACAGGTCGATGCACAGGTTGCCCATGATGATCTGATCATTGGCCACCTGGGGTTCGGACAGACTGCTGCGCCTTAACAACGTACGCACCCGCGCCAGCAATACCCGTGGCTCACAGGGTTTGGTCACGTAGTCGTCGGCGCCCATTTCCAGGCCCAGCACCTGGTCGTGGCTGTCATCGCGGGCGGTGAGCATCAGGATCGGCAGCCCTGCCGAGTCGGCGCGTAGCAGGCGGCAGACTTGCAGGCCGTCGAGGCCTGGCAGCATCAAGTCGAGGATCACCAGGTCTGGCGGGTTCAGGCGCGCGCGTTCACGGACGTGGTCACCACGGCTGAGCACGCTGACGTGGTAGCCATTGCGTTCCAGGTAGCTGGCAATCAGCTCGGAGAGTGCGGCGTCGTCTTCCACCAGGAGGATGTTGGGCATTAAGGTGTTTCCAAAAAATACATGGTCGTACATAAATCCAATGTGGGAGCGGGCTTGCTCGCGAAAGCGGTGGTTCAGTTAACAGATTTGTTGGCTGATACGCCGCCTTCGCGAGCAAGCCCGCTCCCACATTTGATCTCCAGTGTTTGCAGGATTGTGCAAGGATATACGCCCTCTGCCGACTATGGGTCGCACCTTACATTTCTTCACAGACGAGCTACACAGCTTCACAGCACCACGGCGCAGGTGACTTTAGGATGCGCCAGTCAATATTGGGATAAGAGCATGTCGAAGAATCTGTTTGCGCCATTTTGCCTGCTGGCCCTCACCCTGGCCCTGAGCGCATGTGGCGACTCCGCCGCCGAAGCGCCGCAAATGCCCCTGGCCAAAGTGCGCGTCGAAACCCTTGAAGCAAAGCCCCTGGCCATTACCAGCGAATTGAGCGGGCGTATTGCCGCACCGCGCATCGCCGAAGTGCGTGCACGGGTCGCAGGCGTGGTGATGCAACGGGTGTTCAAGGAAGGCCATGACGTGAAACAGGGCGACGTGCTGTTTCGCATCGACCCCGCGCCGTTGAAGGCCGACCTCGACAGCGCCCAGGCCAACCTGAGCAAGGCCGAGGCCGATGCCTTCAAGGCGCGCCTGCAGGAACAGCGCTACAGCCAATTGGTGGAAGGCAATGCCATCAGCGGCCAGGACTACGATAACGCCCGCGCCGCCGTGCGCCAGACCAACGCCGAAGTCGCCGCCAACAAGGCCGCCGTCGAACGCGCCCGCTTGAACCTGGGCTACGCCACCGTGACTGCGCCGATTTCCGGTCGCATTGGTCGCGCATTGGTCACCGAAGGCGCACTGGTCGGCCAGAACGAGGCCACGCCGCTGGCGCTTATCCAGCAACTGGACCCGATCCACGCCGACCTGACCCAGTCCACCCGCGAGCTGAACGACCTGCGCCGCGCCTTCCGTGCCGGCAGTTTGAAGCAGGTCGGCCAGGACCAGGCCAAGGCCACGCTGATCGAGGACGACGGCAGCCTCTACCCGCTGCCGGGCAAGTTACTGTTCGCCGAGATCAGCGTCGACCCCGGCACCGGGCAGATCATCCTGCGCAGCGAGTTCCCCAACCCGGACCTTGACTTGCTGCCCGGCAGTTTTGTGCGTGTGCGCCTGGAACAGGCTGTCGACAAGCAAGGTATCAGCGTGCCGCAACGCGCCATCACCCGTGACAGCGCCGGTATCCCGATGGTGTTGCTGCTGGACGCCGAGCAGACCGTGAGCCAGCAGCCGGTGGAACTGGGTGCAGTGATCAATGACCGCTGGATCGTCAGCAGTGGCCTCAAGCCCGGTGACCGCATCATCGTCGAAGGCCTGCAACACGCGCGCCCCGGTGAAAAAGTTGAAGTGGACGACAGCCCGCTCGTAAAGGAATAACCCGCCATGCCGCAGTTCTTTATTGACCGCCCGATCTTCGCCTGGGTGGTCGCCCTGTTTATCCTGCTGGCCGGCCTGCTGGCAATCCCGCAATTGCCGGTGGCGCAGTACCCCAACGTGGCTCCGCCGAAAGTCGAGATCTATGCGGTGTACCCCGGTGCGTCGGCGCAGACCCTGGATGAAAGCGTGGTGAGCCTGATCGAGCAGGAGCTCAACGGCGCCGATCACCTGCTGTATTTCGAGTCCCAGAGCAGCCTGGGTTCGGCCACCATCACCGCCACCTTCCAGCCGGGCACCAACCCGGAAATGGCCCAGGTGGACGTGCAGAACCGCCTCAAAGCGGTCGAGCCGCGCCTGCCGCAAGCGGTGACCCAGCAAGGCTTGCAGGTGGAGAAAGTCTCCGCCGGTTTCCTGCTGCTGGTGACCCTCACCTCCAACGACGGCAAGCTCGATGACGTGGCGCTGAGTGATTACCTGGCGCGCAACGTGATGAACGAACTCAAGCGTCTCGACGGTGTGGGCAAAGCTCAGCTGTATGGTGCCGAGCGCGCCATGCGCATCTGGATCGACCCGCAGAAATTGATCGGCTTCAACCTGACGCCGGCCGACGTGAATGCCGCGATCAGCGCGCAGAACGCCCAGGTCTCGGCGGGCAGCATCGGTGATTTGCCGGGCACCAACACCCAGGAAATCACCGCCGCGATCCTGGTCAAGGGCCAGCTTTCAACGCCAGCCGAATTTGCCGACATCGTGCTCAAGGCCAACCCCGACGGCTCGACCGTGCGCATCGGCGATGTGGCGCGGGTGGAAGTCGGCAGCCAGGAATACCAGTTCTCCACCCGCCTGAACGGCAAGCCGTCCACCGCCGTCAGCGTGCAGTTGTCGCCCGGCGCCAATGCGCTGAGCACCGCCACCCTGGTGCGGGCAAAGATGGACGAGCTGTCGCGCTACTTCCCGGCCAACGTGGAGTACAAGATCCCGTATGACACCTCGCCGTTCGTCAAGGTCTCGATCACCAAGGTGGTCTACACCCTGCTCGAAGCGATGGCACTGGTGTTTGCGGTGATGTTCCTGTTCCTGCAGAACGTGCGCTACACCTTGATCCCGACGCTGGTGGTGCCGATTGCCCTGATGGGCACTTTTGCCACCATGCTGTTGCTGGGCTTCTCGATCAACGTACTGACCATGTTCGGCATGGTACTGGCCATCGGCATCCTGGTGGACGACGCCATTGTGGTGGTGGAGAACGTCGAACGCATCATGGCCACCGAGGGTCTGTCGCCCAAGGAAGCGACGAAAAAAGCCATGGGCCAGATCACCGGGGCCATCATCGGCATTACCCTGGTGCTGGTGGCGGTGTTCCTGCCGATGGCGTTCATGGCCGGTTCCGTGGGGGTTATCTACCAGCAGTTCTCGTTGTCGATGGCCACCTCGATCCTGTTCTCGGCATTCCTCGCCCTGACCTTGACCCCGGCCCTGTGCGCCACCTTGCTCAAGCCGATCGCCAAAGGCGAACACCATGCCAAGGGCGGTTTCTTTGGCTGGTTCAACCAGCGCTTTGAAAGCCTCACCGACCGCTATGAAGGCTGGGTGGCGTATGCCCTCAAGCGCAGCGGGCGTTACCTGTTGATCTACCTGGTGCTGCTGGTGGGCCTGGGCTGGATGTTCAGCCGCCTGCCCTCCTCCTTCCTGCCGGTGGAAGACCAGGGCTACACCATCACCGACATCCAGTTGCCACCGGGTGCGAGCAAGAACCGCACGGTGCACGTGGCCGAGCAGATCGAAGCGCACAACGCCGAGGAACCTGGGGTGGGCGACACCACCATGATCATGGGCTTCAGTTTCTCCGGTTCAGGGCAGAACGCCGCGCTGGCGTTTACCACGCTCAAGGATTGGTCGCAACGCAGCAGCGATGATTCGGCCTCGTCGATTGCCGACCGCGCCAACATGGCCTTCAGCGAGCTCAAGGACGCGGTTGCCTACGCGATCCTGCCGCCGCCGGTGGACGGCCTGGGCACGTCCAGCGGCTTCGAGTTCCGCCTGCAAGACCGGGGTGGCGTCGGCCATGCCGCACTGATGGCGGCACGTACTGAATTGCTGGCCGCCGCCGAGAAAAGCCCGATCCTGGCCAACGTGCGCGAAAGCGCCCTGGCCGAAGCACCGCAAGTGCAGCTGGAAGTGGACCGCAAGCAGGCCAACGCACTGGGCGTGTCCTTTGCGGACGTGGGCAACGTGCTGTCCTCGGCCATCGGTTCGGCCTATATCAACGACTTTCCCAACCAGGGCCGCATGCAGCGGGTGGTGGTGCAGGCCGAGGGCGACCAACGCAGCCAGGTGGCGGACTTGATGAAAATCAACGTGCGCAACAACGCTGGCAAGATGGTGCCGCTGTCGTCCTTTGTCGAAGCCAAATGGACCCAGGGCCCGACCCAGCTGACGCGCTATAACGGCTACCCGGCCATCGCGATTTCCGGCGAAGCGGCACCGGGACACAGCACTGGTGAGGCGATGGAGGAGATCCAGCGCCTGGTCAGCCAGTTGCCGGCAGGTTTGGGCCAGGAGTGGACCGGTTTGTCGTTGCAGGAACGCCTGTCCGGCGCTCAAGCACCCTTGCTGTTGGGCTTGTCGCTGCTGATCGTGTTTCTGTGCCTGGCGGCGCTGTATGAAAGCTGGTCGATCCCGACCTCGGTGTTGCTGGTGGTGCCGCTCGGTGTGCTCGGCGCGGTCGTCGCGGTGGGCTTACGTGGCATGCCCAACGATGTGTTCTTCAAGGTCGGCCTGATCACCATCATCGGCCTGTCGGCGAAGAACGCGATCCTGATCATCGAGTTCGCCAAGGACCTGTATGACCAGGGTGAAGACCTAGTCACCGCCACCTTGAAAGCCGCACGCTTGCGTCTGCGACCGATCATCATGACGTCCCTGGCGTTCATCCTCGGCGTGGTGCCGTTGGCGATTGCCACGGGCGCCAGTTCCGCCAGCCAGCAAGCGATTGGCACGGGGGTGATTGGCGGCATGATCACGGCAACGCTGGCGGTGGTGTTTGTGCCGGTGTTCTTTGTGGTCGTGATGAAGTTGGTGCGTAAACGCCACAAAACAGACTGATCAACGCCCCCCTGTAGGAGCTGGCTTGCCAGCGATGCAGACACCTCGGGCTTTCAGACACACCGAGTCGATGCGATCGCTGGCAAGCCAGCTCCTACAAGGGTTATGGTGTTCACATACAACTGCCTGTGAGCCTCCATGCCCTTCCTCGCCCGCACCCACCCTCGCCTCTCCGCTGCTGCCGTGTTCGGGATTACCTTGGGCATCCTGGCGCCGGCCGACAGCCTCATCAGCAAAATCCTCATAGGTTGGAACGCCGGGGTTTGGACCTACCTGGTGCTGATGCTCTGGCTGACCCGCCGCGCCAAAGCCGAAGACGTCAAACGCATCGCCGAGATCGAAGATGAAAATGCCGGCCTGGTGCTGTTCACGGTGTGCATCGCCGCCCTCGCCAGCCTGGCGACCATCACCTTCGAACTGGTGGGCAGCAAAGACCTGGCCACCTCGGAACGCCTGCTGCACTACGGTTTCACCGGGCTGACGGTCATCGGTTCGTGGTTGCTGATCGGAGTGATCTTCAGCGTGCATTACGCGCGTCTTTATTACACCTGGGACGGCAAGGAGCCGGCGCTGCGTTTTGCCGAGGGCCTGACGACGCCCAACTACTGGGACTTCCTGTATTTCTCGTTCACCATCGGCGTGGCGGTGCAGACTTCGGATGTAGGTGTGGCCACGCGAAGCATGCGCAAGGTGGTGCTGGGGCAGTCGTTGATCGGGTTTCTGTTCAATACAGCGATCCTGGGATTCTCGATCAATATTGCGGCAGGGCTTTTCGGCTAAGCGATACCCTCTCGTGCTGAGCACTTGCTTAAGCCTAAAAGAAATAAAGAACCGACCTATTGAACTGTCATATCTGACAGTAGATTTATTCAAGAAAACGCGTCTAATTGAAACCTAGGTACGTTGGCTGATTCGAGGACAGTTGTCGATAAAGCCAGGCACCGTTCAGTGTTTTGACCTATTCATCAAAGATGGAGACACAATCATGCCAGCACAAACTGCAACGCTGAATTCCCACCAACAGAGCGTATTGATCCCCTGGGCACTTGAGGCAGCGGGAACCTTCTCTGTGTTCCTGGATGGCCAGGACATCGACATCCAAACCATCACTATTGTGAATGACCCCTCCCAACGCATTCTGCGTATTACCGGGCGCAACACCGTGGGCCAGGATACAGTGCGGGAAATCGACATTGAGTTTGCGGATCACACGCCGGCCGGCACGACGTTCATTTTGGAGGATACTGAATTCACCTCCACCAGAATCTGGCTATCGGTCAAGACAGCGACCGAATCCTATGCTGTTCGCGGCGTTAACGGCACCTTGTCTATTCAACAAATCTCCCCGCAGCTTATCAAGGTACAAGGCGCCGCCGTTGCTCGCACCGATACCGACCCGAACGGACAGAAACACGACTTGATCATTAACTTCGACATTCGCACCTGAACCAGCAAACAAAAAAAAGCCCGTATCTAGCGATACGGGCTTTTTCCTAATCGGGATTTACCAGGTGTAACGAACACCCACGTTGGCACCCCAAGGCTGTTCAACTTTGCCGCCGCTGCTGTGTTCAAGGTCAGCATGCAGTTGCAGGTTCTTCGACAGCTTCACCGCTACCCCCGCACCGAACTCGGCACGCGAGCCAGATAGGTCGTTGTTGAATACATTGTTGTTCACCGACACCTTATTGTTGTTGGCAAACTCGTGCACCATTGCCGCCCGCAGGTAGGGCTGGACCACGCTGCCACTGTCGAGTTGGATATCACGCCCAACCGTTGCACCGGCCTTGGCCATGATCGAGCGAGTGCGCTCACCCTTGGCTTGCAGGCCATTGTCCAGGTTGTAATTGGCACCCTGGATCACCACGGTCGACACCTGGGCATACGGCTCAACAAAGAAGCCGTCATCGAGCTTGATGTTGCGACCGAACTCAGCCGACAAACCACCACCGGTGTTGTTGTACTTGCCTTTCGACGTGGTGCCATCGCTCAAACCGACCTTGGACTCGTTGTGGAACCGGTTGACCTTGGCGACCGCATCGAAATACAGGCCACTCTCCTCGTCCAGCCAGGTGGCATAAGCGCCCAGGTAGTAGCTTTTCACGTTACCGGACGTACCGCGTTTGAGGTTCAGGTCAGATGTGCTGTGACCGGCCATCACACCCACCAACCACTGGCTATCGGCCAGCGGCATGTCGGCGCCCAGGGTAAAGCCCTGTTGAGTCTGGTCGTAGCCTACGCCCGTGCTGTCAGACACTTTGTATTTGTTGCCATAACCGCGTATCCACAGACCCGACTGGCCCGGTTCGAAGCGCAATTCACCCATACGGGTACGCAGTGAAGTTGCCTCGCCGTACCACACGGTAGGTGCAGTATTGAACAGCGCCATTACCGAACGCGTGCCAGGGCTGATTACGCGATTGTTCGGGTCAAGGAACCAGTCGGTCCCTTCCTTTTTCAAGCTGTAAGAGTAGGCACCTACGTCGACCACATCGCCCACCAGGGAGAAATGGGCGTCGCCGCCACCGGTGTGCACGATGCGAATGTCTTCGGGGTTGACCGGCTCCGCACCGCTGGCAGCGAGCAACAGGCTGTGATTGCCCTTGGCCTCACCTTCGATGTTAAGAAAGTCCGTGATACCACGGGCAAAATCGGTGCCCATGACAAAGGTGCCGTTGCCTTCCAGGGTGTCCAGGTCCAACTGATAAAACGCATCAGTGGCACCAAACTTCACCGTGCCACCAGCCAGGTTCAAGGCGCCCACCTGGCTGTCGCCGGTCAACTCCCAAAACGATGCATCGCCCACGTTCAGGCTGGTGACATTTTTCAACTGGCCGGTAAGGCCGGCATTGTTCTGCAGGCTCAAATGCGCGGTACTGCCATCCTCGACAATCACATTGCCGTTCAACCAACTGTTATCGACATTCATATTGGCGGTCGCGCCACCGTTCACCTCCAACAGCGTGCCGTTACCACCGGTCAAGGTCGAACCATTGCGTACGTCGATGTCGACCGTCGGAACACGACCCGGCCTGCCTTCTACAAGAATCGCGGAACCCGTGCGACCTTCGACATGCGAGTTGTCCAGCACCAGCTTGCCGGTTTCAGCGCTGTTCAACAGGTTCGTCATGAGTACACCGTTCTTGCCACCGATCAATGTACTTTGGCTGGCGGTTACGAGTGCGCCGCTGTCCAGTCGAACGCCGGCACTGTCGGCACCGGTGCCTTCAACCCAGGTATTTTGGTTGAAATGCAGCTCGCTGTTGCCTTGCGCAAGCGCACCGGCAGTAGCGCCTTTGATGACACTGCTGAACACTTCAGCAACCCCACCCTTAAGCGAACCGGCACTCTGGAACGCCTGCAAGCCAAAATTGGTATGGCTGATCAGGGTGCTGCCGGTGATGGTTGCGGTGCTGTCATCCAGGCGTACGGCGCCAAACGACGGGTTGCTCGACTCCACATGTGCACCAGTGAGACTGACAGTCGAGCCTTGCGTAGCGCGGATATCATTCACTCGACTGCCGGCGTTCACGATCAACGCCGAATCATTGACCAGGATACTCTGTGCAGCGGCGCCATTAAGGGTCAGTTCGGACTTATGATCCAGTTGCCAGTCTTTGGACGTTTCACTGGCGTCAATGGTCTTTTGTTCGCCAATCAAATGATCGGCGTGGGCAGCCCCATGAACCGCTGCAAACATAAGCAGGGTCATGGTCGGGACTTTGATAATCGCGCTCAGGGGCTTGAGCTTGAAGTGGGCTGGTACGTGCATGGTCGTTCACTCTCTGGGGTTAGAGCCGATGAAAACGGTTTGGCTCGTTCCCAAGGAATGGAGCCTTACCTGTGCGGCGCAGAGAGTACGGATAAAGCATCCCAATCTATGTAGGATTTATCTTATTAAGGCGAGTGAACCGGCAGCGGTCAGGGCAGGGGGAAATACTTGCGCAAAACAAAAAAGGGGAGCTGCGCTCCCCTATTCTTTTCAGGCTTGATCAAGGTGAGGGAATATTGGTCCCATCGCAGAAGTAGTGGGTGTTCGCCAGCGTGCTACGTATATCCGATTGCTCACCATAGCCGGTCACTCCATTGCTCAAAACCGTCTCATAGGTCGCCGCGCACGTCCCCCTCGGGGCCTGAGCCAGGTAAGGCTGGTAGTCAATTTCGAACGTGATCCCGTTGTCGATGTCGGCTTGGCTCAAGCTCGGGTGAGTAAGCGTCAACGTGAACGGCCCGGCTGGCAGGTCGGCGTAGGTATTGTGAAGGATCAACGTCAATGTCAGTGGCATACCGACGGCCATGCGTGTATCGCCTGGCACATGAACCTTACCAAACAGCACGGGCGGAGTGCCGGGCGTCCGAGTCTCCAAGTCCGAACAGAACCAACGACCCGCAGTCGTAACCACATACTGTGCTTTCGCCAACTCCACGACGACGGCGCCCTGCACATCGACCGTGGTGGGTGGCGACTCGTTTTCGTTGGTTGTCGCCGGGTCGAGGACCAGATACTTGATGGTCTTCATGTCGTTGCCATGACGGGCGACTACGTCCCAGTCAATAAAGAACGAGATCGGATTGGCCGTCGCGCTGACAGGGAACGGTCCGACCCGCTCATCCTCCCAGAGGAAGATGATCGACTGTCCCGAATGCGGCAACTCTGCAACGGTCCACGGTGCGATGTCCACGCGTACCTGTTGATTAGCATGGGCAGGCAGCAATACGTCCGGAGTGGTCGAGCCAGCACCGAATACGTGGGCCTGGTTAAGGTTGGGGTTGGGTGAACCCGGCTCACCAGGGTTCACGGGACCGCCTACCGACAAATCGAGCATGAACGTGTGAATGAACGAAGGGAAAGAAGTACCATTGCGGGAAATCCGATACTGTACGGTCGTCGGCTGTGGCCCAATGGCCTGGGTATAAGCGGCACGGAATTCAGCCTGCAAATTACCGAATTTCTGCGGGAACGTTGTGAATGGCATTCCCAGACCGTTGTAACCCCGGCCACCAATATTCACTTCCAGCCGATCAAGCAAGGGGGCGTGATTGTTATACGTCCTGACCCATACTTCAGGGTTAAGCAGGTAATCCTTGATATCAATCAAGTTGTCTGTTTCACCAAGATCGGGTACAGGTGCCAGCGGTAAATGCGGGGCTTTGCGTTCCGGATCGTCGATCAAGGCAACGCGCCGAGTTTCGACGAACGAAGGGCGACTGACGTTACCCGCCCGGTCTGTGAGGGTGTAGAACGCGTAGTAGTCCCCACTCAAATCAATCATTGCTGCCGGTAGGAAAAACGTATTGCCTGTCGGCAGCATTGGAATCCCACCGGGGGGGCTGACGATGTCCGCTGGGCGCGGGAACATCACCGGGCTCCAGTAGAAGGTAATGAAGTCACCAGCCTGCCACCTGCCTGGGGGAGGCACGAAGGTGTTATCAGGAATAACGAACTCCACCCCGCCATACATGACCAAATATGCGTTGTCGATCACCGCACCTACGGGAAGCGTTGCGGGCCATCCTACTGCACCGGGCTGATCACGAAAGGTGGCATCGGAATAGGGCGAAAGCAGGTCAACGGTAAAATTACCAGGGTCCGAGGGTTCTCCCGTCGCTGCCGGTACACCACCGAGGTTGAGGTATTGAACGCTACGTAGCAGATAGAAACCATGCCGGAAACCACCTGCTGGCGCGCGTACGGTGATATTGAACCTAACAGGGATAGGGAAAGTAGGGTCCGTACTCATTTGCATCGGCGATGTCACAGGAACCCAGACCTTTAACGGTTGCGAATCGTCCGCCATTTCGACTTGGATAAAATCATCGTAATCTGAAATGTCGCCCGTTTTGCATCGTACAGTGAGGTCGGCCGTCGCATTACGGGCCAAAATCGTCCCGGTGGCATCATCCAATGCCCCCACAATTGTGGGAGCGGCTGGGGCTGCCCGGGGGGTCAGTGGCATATTCGGATTGCTGCTCATTTTTGATGATCTCCACGTTCGTCCAATATAGGTTTCTTACAAAAAACCACTCATCCGCCGGGCTGCGTTCGACCTCCGACCTCAAGTGCCAACGAACTCATTTCCCGGCAATACCTCTCCCTACCGCTTCATATGCGGCATAGCCAAAACACTAAATGCTTGCAATGAAATCCGCCTCGGTGCCCCGATAGCGCTAAACACACAGGAGGCTGTGCGTGTGCGCCCCGGGGTCAGGGCTCAGGCGCATTGCCGTCAATCCAGCAATAGCGAGTGGGTGGCGCCGACGACACTACGCGGTCAAACCGTGCGAACCGGGAGGCAGACCGGCCAATCAATCCCCCCCCCCTGTACACCCTGTAATTCGCCTCCCCCCCCGCATTTTCCTTGAGCGGGCGGATCAAACGTTCTACATCGAGAATCCAGAAGGAGTAACCCAAGGCGTCTGCCACCCCGTCCCAAATGTGACTTTGTGTATCGACGATGTCAGGAAGTGGATTCACATCGGGGGCCTGGCCGTATCCCTGAAAGTGCATCACGACCAAGTCCCCGTGTTGGATACCCGTGCCCGGGCCTGTATTCGGGTCAATGCGAATTTCGACGCCGAACCAGATTTTGGGTGTGCAGGCGCACGTCATAAATCTGTTCGGGTTCGCTAGCGGTTCGGAGTCAGCCTGCGGAAAGCGCGGCCGCATATAAGTCGGGGCGGGCAGCCCCACTCGCAGCGCGGCCTGCGCTACCAGGGAAAACTCTGGGTTGAGATTACCGGCGCGATCGCGCAGCCGGTAGAAGCAAAAAATAAAAGCAGCACCCGGGAAATTCTGGAACACCGTATTGGGGACATTCACGAATATTTGCCCAGTAGCACTGATCAGCGGCGGGGAAACCACAGCGGGAGCACCGGTCGGTAATGTGTTCATATCCGAAAAATACATCAGTATTTCATCACCAATCTCACGTCCCAGATAACCCCCGGGAACTTCCATGGGCACCAGTGGCGTCATGCCCAAGTAAGCGTCAGTGATCGGATCAACCGGAAAAATGGCGGGTAGCAGCGGCCCTCCCACCCCAGGCGCATCGCGGTCTATTCTGAGCAATGTGGGCTCAGAAATATCGAAATTTGGTGAGGTTGGCGAGTCGAGATGGATTCGAAAAGAGAGATCGACAATCGCACTTCTCAGCAGGAAAGCCTGGGGAATTTCAAATGGATAAGGAAAGTCCCCAGCGGTGAGTGGGCCATCCAGTCGCAAGGCCGGTAGCACGTCGACGGGTGCGGCGCTGTGGTCATCCCATACGGGTACGACGTAATGAGTCTCGCCAGCTTCGGGCAGAAAGGTCCATGGAGTAACGATTTCGCACTCCAGATCGTTGAAATAGTACTGCGCAGGCACTAATCCATCTGGCAGCGCGCGAACCACCTGCGGGCCATCAAAAGCCAGGACGGCCTCAGAACCAGCAGCACCCTTACCCGCCTGTGATTTTTTGGGCTTTGATTTTATCGATTTTGGCTTGCTCATGCCGCCCTCCTATGGACCCAACATCCAACACGCTTAATGCGGTAATGCCGTTAACTTGAAGCCGATTGAACACCCGAAACGCCCGCCCGGATACTGTCAGAACTAACAGGTGCAATTGCCACCCGTCGGACTCATCAACCTGAACACGGTGTCATCCTGCGAATTTCCTCTTGACTGCAAGCAATGGCTGGTGTCTTCTGAAACCGGTTTCAGTGCAATCCGAATTCCAATAAGAAAGGCTCTACCGTGACCTCATTTTCCGCCGCCCAACGCAGCCGCGTGACCATGCTCGACGTGGCCCAACACGCCGGCGTGTCCAAGGCCAGCGTGTCGCGCTTTATCGGCGACGACCGCGCCCTGCTCTCCGATGGCATTGCCCTGCGCATCGAGCAAGCCATCGAACAACTCGGCTACCGACCCAACCAGATGGCCCGTGGCCTGAAACGTGGGCGCACGCGCCTGATCGGCATGTTGGTGGCCGATATCCGCAACCCCTATTCCATTGCCGTGATGCACGGTGTCGAAACCGCTTGCCGTCAACACGGCTACAGCCTGGTGGTGTGCAACACCGACCGCGATGACGAGCAAGAACGCCAGCACTTGGCAGCGCTGCGTTCGTACAACATCGAAGGGTTGATCGTGAACACCCTCGGCCATCACCTTGACCAACTGCTGGAACTGCAACGGGAAATGCCCTTGGTACTGGTGGACCGCAAGGTCGAACCGCTGCACAGCGACCTCGTCGGCCTGGACAACCCGGCGGCGGTGCGTATGGCGGTGGAGCACCTGGAGCAGCAGGGTTATCGCGATGTGCTAATGGTGAGTGAAGCCACCGATGGCACCAGTTCGCGCCTGGAGCGCCTGAACAGTTTCAAGGCTGAAATCGCTAGCCGCCCGGCATTGACCGGCGCTGTGTTGGCGTTGGATGAAACGCTGCAAAAACACCTGGAAACCTTTCTCGCAAAACCTGGCCCCAAGGCGCTGTTCTGCGCCAACGGTGTCGCGGCGTTGGCCTGCACCCGCGCACTGAAAACCCTTGGTTGCAACTTGTTCGACGACATCGGCCTGATCGCCCTGGATGACCTGGAGTGGTATCCGCTGGTAGGCACGGGCATCACCGCCCTCGCCCAGCCCACCGAAGCCATCGGCGCCAGCGCATTCGACTGCCTGCTCAAGCGCTTGCGCGGCGATACCGAGCCGACACGCACCCTGGACTTCCTGCCCCAACTGATCATCCGAGGCTCCACAACCCCCTTGTAGGAGCCGGCTTGCCGGCGATGGGGTTCTTGAGGCAAGCGTCCATTCCAAGGACGCTATCGCCGGCAAGCCGGCTCCTACAGATGTTGGTTTACGTATAAAAATGAAACCGGTTTCAGAGGTAAACAACAATGCATAAATACCCCGTCTCCATCAGCCTTTCCAGCTACGGCGCCGAGCTGGTACGTCAGCAGGGCCAGCTTAGTTTCGTCGAAGTCCTCGCCGCCGCCGGCGCCCAGTGCATCGAATGGCGCGAAGAGCTTTTAACGGACGAACAGCCCACCGAACTGGCCCAGGCAGCAGCGCAACAGCATTTGAAGTCGGTGTTCTCATCGCCTTTGGAACTGTGGGTCGCCGGCTGTGCCCAAGCGAATGCCGAACTCGCGGCCACCCTGGATCGGGCGCAGGCATTTGGCTCACGCTGGCTGAAAGTCTCCCTCGGCTACTTCACCGACACCAACGACCTGGAAAGCCTGCACGCCCTGCTCAACCGCCACCCGGTCCGCCTGCTGGTAGAGAACGACCAGACCCTGCACGGTGGCCGCATCGAACCCATGCAGCGCTTTTTCACCGAAGTGGAACGCCTGGGCCTGCCGGTTAAGATGACCTTCGACATCGGCAACTGGCAGTGGCAAGACCAATCCGCCCTCACCGCCGCGCGCCTGCTGGGCCGGCATGTGGATTACCTGCACTGCAAGGCGGTGGCGCGGCGTGCCGACGGCAAGCTGGTCGCCCTGCCGCCTGGCGCCACCGACCTGCATCTGTGGGAACAACTGCTCAAGCACATGACTCCAGGTATTAACCGGGCCGTGGAATTCCCGCTGCAAGGCGATGACCTGGTCGCGGTCACTGCGCAGCAGGTCGCCACCCTCACCCTGCTGGGCCAACCTCGTTCGGAGCATGCGCATGTCTGAGATCGATATCCTCTCGTTTGGTGAAACCATGGCGATGTTTGTCGCCGAACAGACCGGCGATTTGGCCCAGGTGGCTCAGTTCCATAAACGGATCGCGGGTGCCGACAGCAATGTCGCCATCGGCTTGTCGCGCCTGGGTTTCAACGTCGCCTGGCTGAGCCGAGTGGGCAATGATTCGCTCGGGCGCTTTGTGGTCGACACCTTGACCCAGGAGGGCCTGGATTGCCGGCATGTGGCGGTCGATCCGGCACACCCCACCGGTTTTCAATTCAAGTCTCGTGAAGAAGCGGGCGATGATCCCCAGGTGGAGTACTTCCGCAAGGGTTCGGCGGCCAGTCAGTTGTCTATCGCCGCCATCAGCCCTGCCCTGCTGCAAGCCCGCCATCTGCATGCCACCGGCATTCCGCCCGCATTGTCCGAGGCGACGCGCGAGTTGTCCGTCGAGCTGATGACCCAGATGCGCAAGGCCGGGCGCAGCGTGTCGTTCGACCCCAACCTGCGCCCGTCGTTGTGGGCCAGCCAACAGACAATGATCCGCGAAATCAACGCACTCGCCGGCCTGGCCGACTGGGTCTTTCCAGGCTTGGGCGAAGGCCGCCTGCTCACCGGTTTCGATGACCCGGCCGACATCGCCGCGTTCTACCTCGACCAGGGCGCCGAAGCCGTGGCGATCAAGCTCGGCCCGGATGGCGCCTACTACCGCACCCAGATGGACCAGGGCTTTGTCGCCGCCGTGCGGGTGGAAAAAGTCGTGGATACGGTCGGTGCCGGCGACGGTTTTGCCGTGGGCATGATCAGCGCCCTGCTGGAAAACCTCAGCTTCCCCGAGGCGGTACAGCGCGGTAACTGGATCGGCAGTCGCGCCGTGCAAAGCCGTGGCGATATGGAAGGCCTGCCCATCCGTTCAGAGTTACCGATCCGATCCGTTGCCTAACCCACTACCTGTTGCCACAACTACAACAAGCTCAGGAGCAACCCCATGCAAACCGTGAAGCTCGCCACCCGCCGCTGGTGGTACATCATGCCCATCGTTTTTATCACCTACAGCCTGGCCTACCTGGACCGCGCCAACTACGGCTTCGCCGCCGCCTCCGGGATGGCCGAGGACCTGATGATCACTCCCGGCATGTCGTCATTGCTGGGCGCGCTGTTTTTCCTTGGCTACTTTTTCTTCCAGGTGCCGGGGGCGATCTACGCGCAGAAACGCAGTGTCAAGAAGCTGATCTTCGTCAGCCTGATCCTGTGGGGCGGCCTCGCCACCCTTACCGGCGTGGTGTCCAACGCCTACATGCTGATCGTGATTCGCTTCATGCTCGGCGTGGTCGAAGCCGCCGTGATGCCGGCGATGCTGGTGTACCTGTGCCACTGGTTTACCCGTGCCGAACGCTCGCGCGCCAATACCTTCCTGATCCTCGGCAACCCAGTGACCATGCTGTGGATGTCGGTGGTATCGGGCTATCTGGTGCAGCATTTCAGCTGGCGCTGGATGTTTATCATCGAAGGCCTGCCGGCCGTGCTGTGGGCCTTTATCTGGTGGAAGCTGGCCGATGAGCGTCCAAAGGATGCCAAGTGGCTGAGCGACGCTGAGAAACAGGACCTGGAAACCGCGCTGGCCGCCGAGCAAGTCGGGATTAAGGCGGTGAAGAACTACGCTGAGGCGTTCCGTTCGCCCAAAGTGATCATCCTGGCCCTGCAATTTTTCTGCTGGAGCATTGGCGTGTACGGCTTTGTGCTGTGGCTGCCGTCGATCCTCAAGCAGGGTTTGCAGATGGACATGGTCGAGGCCGGCTGGCTGTCGGCGCTGCCTTATTTGGCGGCGGTGATTGGCATGCTGGTGGTGTCGTGGGGCTCGGACAAGCTGCAAAAGCGCAAGCGTTTCGTATGGCCGCCGCTGCTGATTGCCTCGATTGCTTTCTACGCGTCCTACGTGCTCGGCGCCGAACACTTCTGGTGGTCCTACACCTTGCTGGTGATTGCCGGGGCCTGCATGTACGCGCCGTACGGTCCGTTTTTCGCGATTGTCCCGGAGATCCTGCCGGCCAATGTCGCCGGGGGTGCCATGGCGCTGATCAACAGCATGGGGGCCCTGGGTTCATTCGGCGGCTCGTACCTGGTGGGCTATCTCAATAGCAGCACCGGTTCGCCCGGCGCTTCGTACCTGCTGATGAGCGGCGCGTTGCTGCTGTCGGTGGTACTGACAATTTTTCTCAAGCCCGGCGCGAGTGACCGCACGCCGGCGCCCAATCCTGAATTGAAGGTAAAAGCCGCATGAAAAAGTCTGTCGTGTTGTACAAAAAACTCTCCGCGCCACTGATGGCCCGCCTGCATGAACAGGCCGAGGTCACGCTGGTCGAAGCGCTCGATGACACTGGCCTGGCCAAGCTGCGCGACGCCCTGCCCGGCGCCCACGGCCTGCTCGGCGCCAGCCTGCGCCTGGATGCCAAGCTGCTTGATCTGGCGCCGCAGCTGGAGGCCGTGGCCAGCGTCTCGGTCGGCGTCGACAACTACGACATCGACTACCTGACTGGGCGCGGCATCCTGCTCAGCAACACCCCCGACGTGCTCACCGAAACCACCGCCGACACCGGTTTTGCGCTGATCCTCGCCACCGCCCGGCGTGTGGTCGAATTGGCCGACATGGTGCGCGCCGGTCAATGGAACAAAAACATCGGCCCAGCGCATTTCGGCAGCGATGTGCATGGCAAGACCCTGGGCATCATCGGCATGGGCCGCATCGGTGAAGCCTTGGCCCAGCGTGGGCATTTTGGTTTTGGTATGCCGGTGATCTACCACAGCCATTCGCCCAAGCCGGCGGTGGAGGCACGTTTCGGCGCGCAGTACCGCAGCTTGAATGACTTGCTGCAACAGGCCGACTTTGTTTGCCTGACCTTGCCACTTACCGCCGAAACCGAGAAGTTGATTGGCGCAGAACAATTTGCGCTCATGGGCCCGGAGACGATCTTCATCAATATTTCGCGGGGCAAGGTGGTGGATGAAGCGGCGCTGGTGGAAGCGTTGCAGCAGCGCACCATTCGGGCGGCGGGTTTGGATGTGTTTGAAAAGGAGCCGCTGGATCACGGCTCGCCGTTGTTGCGCTTGAACAATGTGGTGGCGACACCGCATATCGGCTCGGCCACCCATGAAACGCGGGAGGCCATGGCCAAATGTGCGGTGGATAATCTGTTGCAGGCGTTGGCAGGCGAGCGACCAAAAAACCTGGTGAATGCCAACGCCTGGAACCGCTGATTCCTTACACGCCACAAAACCAATGTGGGAGCGGGCTTGCTCGCGAATGCGGTGTGTCAGTCGGTAGACTTCTTGACTGATCCACTGCATTGGCGAGCAAGCCCGCTCCCACATGTTGACCTCATTTCAGGTCAGATAACGAAACGCGCCACCATCCCATTCAAGTCCACCGCCAGGCGCGACAGTTCGTGGCTGGCCGCACTGGTCTGGTTGGCACCGGCCGCCGACTGGGTCGCCAGGTCACGGATGTTCACCAGGTTGCGGTCCACTTCGCGGGACACTTGAGCCTGCTCTTCCGACGCGCTGGCGATCACCAGGTTGCGTTCGTTGATCAGGCTGATGGATTGGGTGATCTGTTCCAGGGCCACACCGGCGGCGCGGGCCATTTCCAGGGTGTCCTGGGTGCGCTGGTTGCTTTGCTGCATCGATTGCACGGCTTCACCGGTGCCGTTCTGGATGCCGGCGACCATTTTCTCGATTTCCTGGGTCGACTGCGCGGTGCGATGGGCCAGCGCTCGCACTTCGTCTGCCACCACGGCAAAGCCACGTCCGGCTTCACCGGCACGGGCCGCTTCAATGGCTGCGTTCAGCGCCAACAGGTTGGTCTGCTCGGCAATCGCGCGGATCACGTCCAGCACTTTGCCGATGTCGCGGCCTTGGGTGGCCAGGCCTTCAATCATCGCGGCGGTGTTTTGTACGTCTTGGGTCATGGTCTGGATCGCGCCGACAGTTTCCACCACACGGTCGCGCCCTTCACGGGCAGCCTGGTTGGACTGGCTGGACGCTTCGGAGGTGGACACTGCGTTGCGCGCCACTTCTTCCACCGCCGCCGTCATCTCGTTGACCGCCGTGGCCGCCTGATCGATTTCATTGTTCTGTTGCTGCAAGCCTTTGGAGGCTTCTTCAGTGACCGCGCTCAACTCTTCCGCTGCCGAGGCAAGCTGAGTGGCCGAGCCGGCGATCTGCTGGATGGTCTGGCGCAGGTTGGCCTGCATGGCCGCCAAGGCGCCGAGCAAGCGCGCCGGTTCGTCCTTGCCGTCATCTTCGATGGCTTTACTCAGGTTGCCACCGGCGATGGTTTCGGCAACCTCCACAGCTTTGCGCAGCGGCGTGACAATGCTGCGGGTCAACAACCACGCCAGCAGCACGGTGAGCAATGCGGCAGCCACGGAAACTGCAATGACGCCCGTGATGGCGCCGTCATAACTCTGCCCGGCTTCAGCGTCAGCGGTCTTGGCATCGGCCGCGTTGATAGCGATGAGCTTGTTCAGTTGCTCGCCCATCTGGTCGGTGCCGTCCTTGATGCGGCTGTTGATCAGTGCGCGCATCTCATCCACTTTGCCCTGCTTGGACAGCGCGAGCATGTCGGCCTGTGCCTTGAAGTAGTTGTCCAGCGTGACCACGAAGGTTTTGTACAGCGCGGCTTCTTTCGGGCCGGCAGGTAGAGCTGTGTAGCTGGCTTGGGCCGTCTTGACCTTGTCGGCGAGCACGCCCATGCGGGTTTCAGCCTCTTGCAGGCTGGCCGGCTCGCGGTTGACCAGCACGCGGAACGACAGGATGCGCAGGCGTAGTACGTTCTCGGTGATGATGCCCAGCGAGGTCACGCTGGGCAGTTGGGTCGCGGTCATTTCCACTGAGGATTGGCGAATCTGTGCCATGCGGTTGACCGCAAACACCCCCAGTAAAACCACTAACAACGCAATGAATGCAAAACCGAGGAACGCTCGAGGGGCAATGTTCAACTGGCGCAGGGACATAGGGAGTGCTCTCAGAAGTAGTGTTTGCAAGCGTCCCTGCCGCGAAACGATCAGTCGGCGTCAACGCGCCGTTCCGACCTGTGGTCACCACTGTTGTCGTTGGTATGTGGGCCTATCCTCGGTATCGGCAGGGCCTGGGGTTTCCCGCAGGTCATTCATAAATATTTTTTTACACTTCTGACGACCGGCGCTTTCTGGCATCCTGCGCCTCCATTTTCTGACCCGAGCCCGTATTTTGTCTGACGCTCAAGCCCCCCGCCCGCGCTATAAATCCGACCTGATCTACGGCCTGGAAGACCGCCCACACTTCACCGCGGCGATTTTTGCCGCGTTGCAGCACGTGCTGGCGAGTTTCGTCGGGATCATCACCCCCACGCTGATCGTCGGTGGCGTGCTGGGCCTGGAAAGCGAAGTGCCGTATCTGGTAAGCATGGCGCTGTTTGTGTCGGGGCTCGGCACCTTTGTGCAGGCGCGCAAGTTTGGCCCGATCGGTTCCGGGCTGTTGTGCCTTCAGGGCACCAGCTTTTCCTTTATCAGCGTAATTCTCAGCGCGGGCTTCATGGTCAAGGCGCGGGGCGGCGGCACCGATGAGATTCTCTCGACGATCTTTGGCATTTGCTTTTTCGCCGCGTTTATCGAGGTGGTGCTGAGCCAGTTCATCGGCAAGCTGCGCAAACTGATCACCCCGGTGGTCACGGGCACCATCATTACCTTGATGGGTTTGTCGCTGATCAAAGTGGCGGTCACCGACATGGCCGGCGGTTTCGGCGCCAGCGACCTCGGCGCCGCCAGCAACATGGGCCTGGCAGCGCTGGTACTGCTGACCATCGTGGTGCTCAACCGCTTCAACAACCCGTTCCTGCGCCTGGGCTCCATCGTGATCGGCCTGACCCTGGGTTTTGTCGTGGCCTGGCTGATGGGACGCGTGGACATGGCCGCATTGCCCCAGGTGCCCTTGATCAGCGTGCCGGTGCCGTTCAAATACGGTTTCTCGTTCGACTGGGTGGCGTTTATTCCGGTGGCGGTGATCTTCCTGATTTCGCCCCTGGAAGCGGCCGGTGACCTGACCGCCAATTCGATGATTTCCCAGCAGCCGGTCAAGGGCCCGCTGTACATCAAGCGCATCAAATCGGGCCTGTTGGCCGACGGCCTCAACTCGGCGATGGCAGCCACCTTCAACAGCCTGCCGATGGTGACTTTCGCCCAAAACAACGGGGTGATTCAGTTGACCGGCGTGGCCAGCCGCTATGTGGCGTACTTCATCGCCGGTCTGCTGGTGCTGCTGGGGCTGTTCCCGATGATCGGCGCAGTGCTGCAACTGATGCCCAAGCCGGTACTGGGCGGCGCGACCCTGATCATGTTCGGCACCGTGGCCGTGGCGGGCATCAAGATCCTCGCCGAAGCCGGGCTGCACCGCCGCAATGTGCTGATCGTGGCGATTTCCCTGGGCATGGGCCTGGGCGTGGCCGCCGTGCCGGAAGTGTTGCGCGACCTGCCCAAGGCGCTGCACAACATCTTCGAGTCGCCGATCACCGTGGGGGCTTTCTGTGCAATCCTGCTGAACATTTTCCTGCCGGAAGAGTTCATAGAGCTGGAAGAAGATGAATTTGATCCAGAGTCTTCGACCCTCAAAGTGATGCAGGATCCGGACGTCACGAAATAGGAGCACTTTTATATGCGCAAGCTCATGGTTCTATCGCTGTTGCTGCTGACCCTGAGCGCCTGCGCGCTGTTCCCCAACCGTGACCCGGTGAACATCAATGTGGTGGGCATCGAGCCCCTGCAGAGTCAGGACCTGGAAGTGCGCTTCGCCGTGAAGCTGCGGGTGCAGAACCCCAATGAAACCGCGATCGACTACAACGGCGTGGCCCTGGACCTGGAGGTCAATGGCCGGCCGCTGGCGTCAGGTGTGAGTGATCAACGCGGCTCCATCCCACGCTTTTCCGAGACCGTGCTGATGGTGCCGGTAAGTGTTTCGGCGTTTTCGGTGTTGCGTCAAACCCTGGGCCTGAGCCAAACACAGAGTTTGAACAACCTGCCTTATGTGCTGCGGGGCAAACTGGCGGGTGGGCTGTTTGGCACGATGCGCTTTGTTGACCGTGGCACACTGGACCTGCCGAATACGGCCACCTGGTAAACGCCATGCAACCGACGCTTTACACCGAACGCTTGATCTTGCGCCCACTGACCCTGGACGATGCCGAGGTCATCCAGCAGCTTTTTCCCCACTGGGAAGTCGTGCGCTATCTCACCGCCGAGGTGCCCTGGCCTTACCCCGCCGACGGTGCGCACAGCTTCCTTGAACATGTGGCCTTGCCGGCCATGGCACGGGGCGAGGAATGGCACTGGTCGATCCGTTTGAAAAGCGCGCCTGACGCGCTGATCGGCAATATCTGCCTGACGGATACCGAGGACGACAACCGTGGGTTTTGGCTGGGCCGGCAATGGCAGGGCCAGGGACTGATGACCGAAGCCAGTGCCGCAGTCACCGATTACTGGTTCGGCGTGCTCAAGCGGCCATTGATGCGTGTGCCCAAGGCTGCGCCCAACCTGGGGTCGCGGCGGATTTCAGAACGCACGGGGATGCGCTTGATCAGGACGGATGAAGGAGCGTTTGTAGCAGGCACTTTCCCACGGGACATCTGGGAAATGACCCGTGAAGAATGGCTGGCATCACATCCTCTGTAGGAGCCGGCTTGCCGGCGATAACGGTGTATCAGTCACTGCATTGGCTGGCTGAACCGACGCTATCGCCGGCAAGCCGGCTCCTACAGGGGCTATCGTGTTTTAGTCGGTGATGTAGCGCACGCCTGGCTTGGCGCGCTCATCCACCACCAACTCGAATACATCCGGCCGGGCGTAGTGGCCCACCACGTCATAGTCATACCGCGCGCGCACCAATTCATCGGTATTGATTTGCGCCGTCAGCAGCCCGGCTTCTCCCAGCAACGGTCCCGCCAGAATGTCGCCCATGGGCCCGACAATCACGCTGCCCCCCGCAATCAACGGGCGTTCGGCAGGCCAATTGGCGACCTCAATCCCCAGCGCTGCCGGCGACGCCTGTACCTGGCACGCGCTCACCACAAAGCAGCGCCCCTCATGGGCCACATGGCGCATGCTCACCTGCCACATCTCGCGCTCATCTACCGTCGGCGCACACCAGACCTCCACGCCCTTGCCATACATTGCCGTACGCAGCAACGGCATCATGTTTTCCCAGCACACCGCGCCGCCGACACGCCCCACTGCCGTATCGATCACCGGCAGGGTCGAGCCGTCGCCCTTGCCCCAGATCAGCCGTTCTGTACCAGTGGGCATAAGCTTGCGATGCTTGGCCACCAGCCCACCCGCCGGCTCGAAATACAGCACGGTGCAATACAGCGTGCTACCGCTGCGCTCGATCACGCCAAGAACAAGGCTAGCGCCCGTGCGCGCCGACAGTCCGGCCAATGCCTGCGTTTCAGGGCCCGGCACATCGATAGCATTGGCAAAGTAGCGCGCGAAGGCTTCGCGCCCCTCCGGCAGGCGATACCCCAACTGCGTACCAAACCTCTCACCTTTGGGATAGCCACCCAGCAACGCCTCGGGCATTACCACCAGTTGCGCTCCGCTGCGCAGGATCTCGTCTTCATAACCGAGGATCTGCGCCAGGGTTTCGCCCTTGCCATCAGGCAGGGAACCGATTTGCAGGGCCGCCACAGTAGAAACAGGCATCGTGTTCACTCCAGGTAATGGGGGTTGCCCATTCTCCCGCCAGCCTCGATCATGAATAAAGCCCACCTCAGTGCTGAATGATATGAGCCAAATCAATATCGCCCAGGTCGATCTGAACCTGCTGAAAACCTTTGAAGCCCTGCACGACGAATCCAGCGCCAGCCGCGCGGCCTTGCGCCTGGGCGTGACGCAGTCGGCCATCAGCGCGGGGTTGCGGCGCTTGCGCGAGGTGTATGGCGATCAATTGTTCGTGCGCACCGGGCGTGGCCTGGCACCGACCTTGAGGGCCAACCAGTTGAAACCGCTGATCAGTGAAGCACTGGATCGCTGTCGGCAGAGCCTGGCCATGGTCGACCCGCTCAATCAGCAGTATCAGGGGCGCTCCGTAGTGCTGGGGCTGTCGGATGATTTCGAGATTGCCTACGGCCGCAGGCTGATGGATGAGATCGCCCGGCGCGCACCGAAACTACGGGTGATTTTCCGCCAGACCCATAGCCAGATCGTCGCAGGCGCCCTGCTCGACCGCACCTTGGATCTTGCGATCACAGCCGGTGGCTTTGCCCAGGGCCGGTTAAGTCGCCAAGTATTGGGAGAAGGCGATTACCGCTGCCTGGTGGATTCGGATCAGGCCAGCATCAGCCTGGAGGAGTTCGTCACTCGCGAGCACGTGCTGGTGTCGTCAGGCGGATTCATAGGGATTACCGATGAGGGTTTAGCGGCGCAAGGGCTGAGCCGACAAGTGTGTGCGTCCACCAGCCACTTCGCGGCGCTACCTTTTCTGCTCAAGGGCAGCCAAGCGGTGGCGACCATTCCCGGTCACGCCGCCGAGGCCATCGGCGCGATGACCGGGTTGCGGGTGCTGGCTTGCCCACTGGCCCTGCCGCGCTACCCGGTGGAGTTGGGCTGGCGCACCCAAGCGCAGCTCGATCCGCTGCTGCTGAAAGTGCGTGAAGCGATTGTGGCGAGCTTTACTTAGCCGCCGCCATCAACTTGTTGACCTCACTGCGTACCATGTTGGAAAACTCCGGCGGCGACATGCCGTCGAGTTCGGCGCGCACCCACTCGGCCCACTTGCCCTTGCGCTTGGCGCGCTCACCGAACAAGCGGGCCGCTTCGCCCTTGGCCTTGCCCAGGTTGGTTTGCCACAGGTCATAGAGGCGGGACTTTTCATCTTCCAGCTCGGCACGTTCGGCGAGGGTCTTGTTGGCCAGATTGAAGCTCATGTTGATTTACCTGCTGCACAAATAGGCGACATCTTACACTGTAGGTCGAATTTTCCTGATCCGGATTTTGCTCGAAACGGCCGGTCGGCAAAAAAACTGCAACTTTTGCCAACGCCCGATACTCCATTGTTCACTGTCACATTCACTCGCAAGGAGTCACACAATGGCCCGCAAAACTGCTGCCCAAGCCGTCGAAGACCAAATCAAGGACCAAGCCTTCAGCGAACTCACCGCGCTGATCGAAGAATCGGACAAACTGCTCAAGAGCAGCGCCTCCCTGGTCGGCGAGGAAGGTGAAACCCTGCGCGAGCAGGTCGCCATCAAACTCAAGCAAGCGTTGGACTCGGTGTCCAATGTGCGCGAGCGCAGCAAGCCTGTGGTCGATGCCACCGAAACCTACATCGGTGGCCACCCATGGCAGACCGTGGCGATTTCTGCCGGTTTCGGCCTGGTCGTAGGCCTGCTGCTCGGCCGTCGCAACTGAAACAATCGGGGCTGCGCAACAGGCGCAGCCCCGTTTAACCTTCCGCCAGTGCCTGCAACTGCCTAAGATCTTTCGTGTCCATTTCAATACCTGTCTGCTGGGACTTCGCGCGCGTGCGATGACGTCGATCCCCCGGCAACCGCCGCAACCCCGCTGCATGCATCTGCCGCACCAGTTCCTGGCTGCGCTCGGCAAAGCTTTGCCCGGCGGTTTTGCTCGGGTCGATCACAATCACCAACTGGCCGGTCCAGGGCGTACGTGCCCCCGGATGCTCCGACCAATTGAACTCGAACGAAAAGTTACCGCCCGTCAACGCCGCCGCCAGCAACTCGACCATCATCGACAGCGCCGAGCCCTTGTGCCCGCCAAACGGCAATAGCGCCCCGCCTTCAAGAATGGCCTTGGGGTCCTGGGTCGGCTGTCCCAGGCTGTCGACGCCCATGCCCGGTGGCAGGCGCTCGCCTTTGCGTGCGGCAATCTGCACGTCGCCGTGGGCGATGGCGCTGGTGGCGAGGTCAAACACAATGGGTGGACCGTCCGCCCGTGGCGCAGCGAACGCGATCGGGTTGGTGCCGAACAACGGCCGGTCGGCGCCATGGGGCACCACACAGGTCATGCTATTGACCACGCTCAATGCCACCAGGCCTTCTTCGGCAAAGGGCTCGACGTCCGGCCACAACGCGGCGAAGTGATGGGAGTTATGAATCGCCAGCAGCGCAATGCCGGCACTGCGCGCCTTGTCGACCAGCAGTGAGCGGGCTGCAGCCAGCGCCGGTTGGGCAAAACCATTCGCCGCGTCTACCCGAACAAAGCCGCTGGCAACGTCTTCAACGATGGGCACTGCCTTGCCGTTGACCCAACCACTGTTCAACGTCGACACATAGCCAGGCACGCGAAACACCCCGTGACTATGGGCCCCGTCACGCTCGGCGCTGGCGCAGTTCTCGGCCAGTACCTGAGCCACCGATTCAGACGCGCCGTGCCGCAGAAGGATGCGCTGTAACAGTAGCGTCAATGTCTCGTAGCTCAGGTGCGTGGTTGAAACGTCGTGATCCAAAGGCGATGCAGACATCGGTAGCTCCCGTTTAATTATTGGAAGGGGCACTGCGTACGAACAATCGGCAGTGACGATTAAACAGTGTTTCGCGCGTGACTGTCGACCACGACACGCAGCCCGGCGTGTCAGACATATCTACTGCCGAACCCTGGTATCACGACTCTAGGCTCACTACTTCCCGGAGGGGCTGTTCTCACCGCCCCCTTGCCCTTGAGGGTCTATCCAATGAGTCAGGTACAACCACCCTATTTTTTTCCTGAAGTCCTGCGCAGTGGCTGGAAGGAACGCGAACGCGAACGCCACTTCGGCATCAATGCCAACGACAGGAGTTTTCTGCGCAATCTGCCTTTGAGCAGCAATGAGGTGCGGCGCAAGCAGACTCCGCCCATGATCGCCCAATCGCTCTGGCTGAATAAAAACAGCCCGGCGGCCCTGGAGCTGGTCGGCAGTTTCATGATGAGTTCAACCGGCACCTACACCAGCGCCTTCCTCTACACGCCGTATGGCGGACTGGAAAAATTCGACGGTCGAGCACTATTACTCAGCGCGCTGACTGAACGCCTCAAAACGCCGGCCAAAGCCGATGAGCTCTTGCAGTTCATTGCTCTGGGTATACGTTCGGGATTGAAGCTGGGCCCCCCCCTGGTGCTGACACCCGTGGATATTGAGGGCGATGTATTCGACGAACAGAAAAAATCCCTGAACCATCAACAAACGCTCAACCTGCAAGCCGTGCTCGCCGAGCTGGTGAAATTGCCCAACCTCGACACAATGCTACAAGCGCTGCTTAGATCCGTGTTTTACCCACTCTTCCCCAGGCTTGACCCCAACCGGACCCAAGTCAATTTTTTCAAATTGCCGCCCACCGAACGGGAACCACGGCAATGGGTCAATTCGCTGTCGATCAGCGAAGCGCTCTTGATGCTTTACCGTCAGCAAGCCTGGCCGGTAGGGCAAACCCGCGAGTTCTTCCATCCCCAATCCACCACCGCCTCCAACAACGCAGCAGGCTGGGAAGACGGCCTTAAACAGGCATCAGAACAATTATCGTCGTTCTTGCAAAATGCCCTTGAGACGTTCTGGAACACCGAGCTACCAAACGGTGCCTCGCGTCGCACATTCCTGGCGCAAACCATGGCGCACAAGGCCCGAGTCGATCTATTGCTCAAGCGCCAGAGTGAAATCATTACGCCTGAACAAGCCGATCAACTAGCCGCGCTCTATCGACCAAACGGCGCGCCGCGCACTCAAGCCAGTGACGGATTACGCTTCGAGACGGTGCGGTTCTGGGAGCATCCGACTCATTTCGTTGAGCTAACCAGTTCGGTGATGATCGCCAATGCGCATACCTTGTTTTACTCGCCGCCCAAGGGGTTGCAGGTACTGGCCGATCACGATGACTTGATCAAGGCCTTGAAGGCTGTGGTCAAGGCGCCCGCCTACGAAGAGGATGCCTACAACTTCCTATCACTGGAGGAGCGCCTGTTGTTTATCGGTTTTACCCAACCGTCGGTGAGCGGCAACCTCATTGTCGGCAACGTGTTTGAACACCTGATGGAGGGCATCATCGACAAACAACGACAGAACCTGATCTACGTCCTCGGCCAATTCCGCCGTGAACATGGCGATATCAACCTCTCGGCACTGCTGGATCACGCCATGGATGTGCGCTTCATGGTCGATGACAAGCTCTTGACGCTGGACACTGCACACCGCTGGACCACCCACTCAGTGTTGGCTGACCCTCTGCGGCCCATTTCGGTCGCCGCTAAACGAGCGGAGCAACTGCATAAACAGCTAATTGATATCCCACTCGCGCTGGAAAATCTGATCAAACCATTGCCGTCCATCATGACCCCGCTGGCCGATGCCTTGGCAAGTCACGAACGACAGGCACTCGACCCGGTGCGGGTGTTCATCAATCGCTACACCGAAGAGGCGGCCCCCTACCCTATCGTGGCACCACTGGAAAGCCAAAGCCTGGAGGATCACTTCCTCGAGCGTCTGGCCGAAGGGGTTGGCCCGGTGCCTGAAACCCGGCATTACGGCGTTTACAAGCCAGACCACACTGCCTATGGGCAAGAACTGTCTCACGTGGACGTCAAAACGCTCAATCAGATCGTCAATCAAGTGTTGGCTCATTACAAAGAGCATGACATCTACGACATCCCCCGCAAACACCTCCAGGACGTGCTGCCGCAGATGGGGACCATGATGTCCAGCGCGATGCGCAACCAGGCCCACCTGCGACGCCTCAACAAGACACTGGACGCCCGGGACGACGCCATCATTCAAGCCGTGTTTGACCCCTTCAACCCTGACCGTCGTCGACGGGAGGACCTGGAAGGGTTTATCCCGGATGTCTATCGCATCACCGTCCAACGCGATGAAGAAGAACAGCGTCACAACCTGGCCAATTGCTTGATGATCACCGAGCGCGGCGGACTGGATCACCACCATTCCGGCCACGCGATTCTCTGGACGCCGGCCTGGGGCCTGGAAACCTTCGTGTCTCCAGCCGTGGCAGAACAGCAACTTGAGGAGCGCCTGAAAGACCCCACCGCATGCTTGGCACTGTTGGAAAATCTTGATCCGCGTCTACGCCAGCCGCATACCAACTACACCCTGGGGGCATTCTGGCTGATCACCGAACCGATCAGCGAAAACCGCCAGCAGTCCTGGATCGACCACTACATCGCCCAACGGGCCCATTGGCTGGCACAGAAACCCACGGGCAAAGCACTATTGAAGCTTATGGCGGTGATGCCTAGCCCTGTCCTTGGAGGGGTTGCACAGCTCGCCCATCATTTTGTCGCACAACGCTCGCTACCCGCCTGGCTGGGCATGGCAAGCCCTGCTGAACAGCAGCACCATGCTGAGCTACTTGAGCAATATCGCCTCAATACCCAGGATGAAAAAGACTATCTGTATGAGTTTTTATCGCTACGCCAGCAGGCTCACGACAAGCTGAGCGACATGCTGGTGGGTTATTCCGTTGACCCGCAAGACGTCTTTATCACGCCACGGCTCGCCTTGGGCGGTCCACGACAGAACCTTATCGACTACGCCCTGGCTCACATCAACGAGCAGGTAAGTTCCTTTATCGTGGAGGCTGGCGCAACGCGACTGACCGAATCGACGATCCGGCAACTCTTGCTCAAATTGAACATCGCCCAGGTCGCTCACGACTACCTGAAAGAGAAACTGGCCCCCAACCAACCAGGCGCACTGGAGCGTGAACTGCGCTTCATCCAGCAATTACCCTGGCAACTGTTGCAACACGCCCATGCACTGAAACTGCAAGAGCGGCTATCGGAGACTGGCTACAACCTGATTCGGCAGGTCGTCGACATGCCAGACGCCATCGCACGGGCCACGATCGCAGGTGCCAATGCGACCATTCGTCCCCTTGAGATGATCGCCACACCAGGCGCGAGCATCGTCAAGGCGCTTGGGCTTTACGTGATCAGCGCAGGCGCCACTGGGCCGTTGATTCTCTACGCGCCTTACTACCCAGGCCAGTGCTTCATAGAGTTTGAAAACCTTGCGCAGTTTCTCAGCCATCTGAATGTACCTGGCAAACTGCAAGACTGGATCACTGCCCATCTACCGGTTGCTGACAAGGCGAAATATAAAAATCTACTGGCCAGCACCGCAGGTACCACCTCCGAAATCACCTTGGCCAATCAACCGATCAAAGGCCACGCCTTCAAGCAGTTTTATCAGGACAACCAGGTGGTGATGGGGCAAATGCTTAAAGCTCAGCAAGCCCCCGACGAGCAGAGCCGCTGGAACACGATCAAAAGTCTCTTGAGCAGCGGCGTGCAGATCGCCGCGCAATTCTTGCCGGGGAAACTGCGGATACCGGTTCTGATCTGGCAGAGCTATAGACTGTTCAAAGACTCTGCCCAGGCCCTGCAACAGCATCATTGGCGGGATGCATTGCGTTCGTTCATTTTCGGTATTGCGACGATGGCGGGGCTGGAGCGACTGATTCGCACACCCGTGCCCAAACCTTCTCCCCCGGCGTACAAGGAGGTGCACGAAAGCGACCTGCCCCCCTCCGACACCGCCGTTGCGCCGACCGCTTGGGACATCGACGTAACCGACCCCAGACGCACTCGCCTGCAATCTCTGGAAGCCAGCCAGGTATCTTTGAAAGACTTGCAAAAGCGACCAGGCACAGGCCTCTACGCCACTGCCGACGGCAAGACGCTTTATGGAGCCGTGGAGGGCAAGGTCTATCCAATCGAGCAAGCCAAACAGCTGCGGATTGCCAGCAACGACGGCCCCCTGGTGTCCAGTACTGTCCAAAAACAGCTGGTGTTGGCCCCACAGAGCCACACGCTGCAGTACGGCAAAGCGCTCTCGCGGCTGGGCAATTATTATGTCACCCGGCACACCGCCAAGACGGTAATGAACATCGACGCCACCGGCATGGACGAGATTCGTCAGCTTTACCCAACCAAGGCCCGGCAGATTATCGAAGCACTCGATATCGCGCGAACTTATGCATTCCGTGCGATGCATAACCTGGTGCAACTGCGACACCTGACTCCCGGCACTCGCTTGGAGGGGTTCCTGAAGCAGATGTTTGACGTCAACAGTGTGGATGACGGCATTCTGCAAAAGGTGCGAAACACCCTCATCCCTCTGTGCAAAGCCTTGGTAGATCCCGACCTTGACGGGTGGGACACCTCACGTTTCGTAGTCGGCTCGAGCGGTGATCCCAACCAGAAGGTGATTGCGTTCACCATCGCCAGCGACAGGACAAAACAGGTGTTTTTTACTGAGTTGTTCTTTGATCAACAACTGGAGGAGTATGCGAACCTGTTGACTGAAGCGTTCGACATTGACGGCCATGCGCGAGCAGCCACACTGATTCACGAATTCGCCCATATCTACGGGCGCGCCGAAGACATCGCGAGCACAGAAGCCCGGCTGCCGTTTGCGGACCTGATCGAAACCCTGACGGCTAAAGGCAGGGCAGCACAAAACTGGTTGCAGGGTGTCCAACGCGACGCATTGTCATTGGGTACGCCACGTCATCGGCTGTTCTCACGCTGGAATTCTTTCCTAGGTATATGGGAGAGCATGGACTCCGACAGCTCGGAGGACCGCACCTTCAAAGCCGTCAAGGAAATTACATCCCGCCCGACTGTCGACGCGGCCCGTGATGCGTTTTTGGATGCCGCATCACCCGACAAGCGCATCGACACGATTCTTCGCAACGCCGACTCCATTGCCAGGCTTATTTGTGAAATGGGCCGCGTACTCGACCCTGCACAGGGCGCACCTTGAATGTCACGGCAACGCATGGGAGCAGGGAGCCCGAGCGGGCTCCCGGCAGGCAGCGTCAGTCTTTCTGATCGCGCAGGATATTGCCCGATGCGCCATCAATGCGCGCTTCATAGACCGTGCCATCGGACTTGCGCCCTTTGACTTCCCAATAGCCATTGTCGTCGGCTTCGGCAGCGTAGACTTCCACGTAGCCCGCCTTGGTCTTGGCGACTTCGATGGCCTTTTCAATGGTAATCCAGCCCGCGCCCGGTTTATCAGCCAGGGCGGCGCCAGCACTGAGCAGAGCGGTGGTTGCACACAACGCGACTAAGGTTTTCTTCAGCATTTTCGTTCTCCATCGTGGGAATGTCCTGAGTTTTTTAGGTGCTCTCAAACGAGAATAAGTTCCAATTGATGTGCAATCGCCATGACGGCTGTTCTCGCCACCCGCGTGCGGAGGTTAGAATGTGGGAAATCAGGATGAGTCAATGACCGAAAAGTCCCTTTCAGAAGCCGAATACGACGCCATCACCGACGCTGCCGCGCATTGGTGCATGCGCCTGCACGCGGGTGATTGCACCACGGGTGAACGTCAGGCTTTTGCACAATGGCACGACTCCCACCCGCTGCATGCCTTTGAATACGCGGCGATGCTGGAGATCTGGGACGTTGCCGACCACCTCCCCCGCAACGAACCCACGCCGGTCGTGGTGCCGTTCAAACCCCGCAGCCGCTTACGCACCTACGCCATGGCAGCGGCGATCTGCCTGGCCGTCCTACCCTTGGCAGCCTTTACCGGGTGGGAAGCCGGCTGGCTGCCCAGTTCCTATGAACGCTACGATGCCGCCAATGGTCTGCGCCAGATCACCTTGGGTGATGGCAGCCAGGTGGAGCTGAACCTGGGCACCGAACTGGTCTACAGCAACTACAAGGACCAGCGCCGTATCACGCTGAAAAAAGGTGAAGCGTTCTTCAAAGTCAGCCATGACAGCGCCCACCCCTTTATCGTGCACGCTGGCGAAGGCCAGGTGCGGGTGACGGGCACTCAGTTCAACGTGTGGAAGTATGAAGACCAGGTGCGCGTGATGCTGCTCGAAGGCTCGGTGCAGATATCCAGCGACAAGGTGCATGGCAGCGTGCCGCTCACCCCCGGCATGCAGGCCAACTACCAACAAGGCGATGCCACGCCACGCGTAAGGGCGATCACGCCGAACGACACCGCGCTGGCCTGGCGCCAAGGCAAGCTGATCCTCGACAACCTGGCCCTGGCCGACGCGTTGCCGCTGATCAACCGCTACCTGAGCAAACCGGTGATGCTGGCCGACGCCAACACCGGCACGATTCGCATCGGCGGCATCTACAACATCAACGAGGTCAACAACCTCGTGCCCTCCCTGCCCAAGGTTTTGCCGGTCTACCTGACCCAGAACCAGGACGGCAACCCCGTACTCAACGCCATCCCGCGTAAAACGCCGAAAGGCTGAGCCGCTGCCCACAGCTGTGGGCTTCGCCACGCCTGAAGTGTCCGTTTTTTTAACACCCCCCTGCCCTGAGGCGCCCATGCGTAGCGCATTCATCGTTTCGTCATCGGTGGTGTTACAGCGCTGATACAACCGAGTGAAGCGTTTGCGCAGTGCCTGGAGAGGTGCGAATGGCTGGGGTGCTGTTTCATGCCTGAAACAGCGTTGCGATCACTTTGCCCATCAATATCTTCAACACCTTGAATAACAAAACAAAATAAAAAGCGGCACGGCTTCTGCTCTATCCCTTACAGCGCTGTTTAGGGTCAGCGCGAAGAATAAGGAATGCCGCCGTGATGACACTCACTCAAGGTTCGATGCAGGTACTGCTGATCAGCTGCGTACTCAGCGCCAGCATCAGTGTTCCAGCCCTGGCGGGTGACGGCGTGATCGTGACGGGCCGAGACGTACAAGGCCACATGTATGGCCGAGCCTCCTTTGGCCCCGACCCTTATCCCCAGACCGCCAATGCCAATCCCAGCCGAGAAATCATTGGCGCCCTGTCGGGCGAGTTGAGTGACCGTGACTTCGGAAACATCAATAGCGGCTTGGGCATCACTCGGGCCATGCAGCCCAACGGCAACCTCACCGGCTTGAGTGCCACACAAAACAGTATGTCCACCCTGGGCGCTGGCGCAGCCGCCAGCCGCTCGGGTGGCAGCGGCAGCATGGGCGGTCAGATCAGCGACTCGATCCAGCGTGGCCTTGCGCCCCTCAACAACATCGGCAGCATGATGGGGGGCAAATAATGAACCGTCCCCTTCTCCTGTTGGCCCTGCTGGGCAGCACCGCGGTAATGGCGGACAACACCGCAGTGATCAACAACAGCGGTAAAGACTACCGCGGCAACCTGATGGTCAACCAGGCCGCGGGCAATCAGCAGCAAACCGCCAACAACCGCGCCGTCGCGCTCGGCGGCCAGGCCACCACCAGCAATATCCAAAGGATGGACGGCAACGTCGACCCTTCCCTGAACGCCAACGCGGCGATCGAGGGCACTTCTTTCAGCAATGGCAACGGCATGTTGGGCATCAACCAGTCCGCCGGGGCCAACAACCAATTAGTCAATGCCGTGCGGATCAGCGTCAACCCTGGCCCGCAAAGCATCGACGACAGCGTCCTGTTGCAACAGAACACGACGACGCTGGCAACCGACTCAGGGCTCACCCCCACCACTGGCAGCCGCCAGGTCGTGACAAGCGACCAGGCCTTCACCGGCAGCCGAGGAGTGATTCAGGTGAACCAGAGTGCCGGGGTGGGGAACCGAGTGGCTAACACCCTGGGCATCACTATCAAGTAACCGCTTGGTAGCACTAGTTAGACCGTACCAACACTTAACCAACTAATTAGAAGCAAGGAGAAACACCATGAAACCTCAAATGGCCCTGAAACCAATGGTTTTCGCTCTCGCCGCACTCATGGCTGCTGCTGCTCAAGCAGGTGGCTGGCACCCTGCGCCTCAACCAACCGGTGTGGTTGCCTCCGTGGTTACGGATGTGCAAAACAGCGCCGGCAACAAATTCGACGATACCAAAACCGAAAATAACAGCTCAGCTGATAACTCGGTCAACAGCAACAGCGGTAACGTCGGTGTAAACATTCAATCCGGCAGTGGTAACCAGGCGGACAACTCTGGCGCCATCTCCAGCGCTAAAGGCGACTTCTTGACCGTGTTTGCCGTAGTCGATGTGAATCAAAACAGCGGTCTGAACAACTTCGTCAACAAAGGCACGCAAAACAACGCCTCCCTGGATAACTCCGTTAATCGTAACTCCGGCAACGTGGGTTACAACGGCCAGGCCGGTCAAGGCAACCAAGGCAAAAACAACCTGGCAATCACCACCGCTGATGGCAAAAACATCGCAGCGGCTGCCAACACCGAGCAAAACTCGCTCGCCAACAACTACCTCAACACCGCTGCCACCGGGTACGGCCATCATGGCGGCAAACCTCAATACGTTTCGAACAACGCCAGTGCTGACAACTCGATCAACAACAACTCCGGCAACATCGGTGTGAACCTGCAATCTGGTGCAGGCAACCAAGCCAGCAACAGCCTCTCGGTAGGCCAAGGTTGCAGCGTCTGCAGCAGCGGCGTGCGCTTCTGATCCAACGGGGCCTTGGCAACAAGGCCCTTTTTATTTCAGTGTCCATCAGGTCAGACGATCATGCGCCTCGCGACCCTCACCCTCTTGATGCTGCTCACCGGCCCGACCTGGGCAGGCACCATGGCGATCTCCGCCATGCCTGGCGGTGCAGTCATCTTCAAGAAGGTCGAGAGTATCCGTGAACGCCGGTTCGCGAACCTGGTGGAACAGAAAACCGATTTCAGCTGCGGTGCTGCGGCACTCGCCACCATTCTGCGCCAGGGTTATTGGCTGGATGTCGACGAAGACCACGTGATCAAAGGCATGCTGGTCAATGCAGACCAGGACCTGGTACGTACCCAGGGCTTCTCCATGCTGGACATGAAGCGCTACCTCGAAAGCATCGGCATGCGTGCCCGGGGCTACAAGATCGGGCCAGACACGCTGGCTACCGTGAAGATCCCTGTGGTGGTGTTGCTGGAGATTCGTGGCTACAAGCATTTCGTGGTACTTCAGCGCGCGGACAAGGATTGGGTCTATATCGGCGACCCGGTACTGGGCCACAAGCGCTACTCACATGACGACTTCATTAAAGGTTGGAATGGCATCGTCTTCGCCGTGCTGGGTGAAGGTTACGACAAGGCCAACGCCCTGCTCGACCCACCCATGCCGCTGACCGCCAAGAACCAGTTGAATGAGTTCAGGCCCGTAGGCGATGCCGAGCTGATGGACTTCGGTTTCATCCAGAGCGACTTCTTCTAAGAAGCGCAATAAGGGGCAGGACGCTCCAGGAGCAAAAGATGAACACTTCCCGTTGGCTGACGGTCTTGTGTCTGGCAGCCTCAATGCCCGCTTATGCTTCATCGGCATTCAAGCCGATCGAACTCAAGGACTCGGAAATGGCCGAGCTGCGCGGTCGTTATGTGATGCCGGGGCGGATTATCAGCTTCGGTATTGTCATGAGCAGCACCTGGACCAATGCCGTGGGTGACACCATTACCGGCAAGGCCAGCATGCAAGTCGACTCCTCCACCATCACCCCTCAATTTTACGTGCAGACCACCGGTTCGACAGGTACGGGCACCCCTCCGAACACTGGCACCGGTAACGTCAGCGGAGGCGACGGCCTGGGCACCGGCACAGGCGTGACCCAAAGCGTGCGCGCTGCCGGCGACGGCAACACCGCCTACAACAATGTCGGCATTAACGTCACCGAGAACGGCTTCGCGCCCTCCAACGCTGTGCAATCCGGAAAAGTGCTGGTTGCCGGCGGCACCGTCACCGGTGACAGCGCCGCAGGCCGGGTGAGTGTGTCGGCCAACAATGGCGGCTTGCAGATGGCGATCCAGGGCAACCACAACCAAGGCAATAGCCTCCAGCAGATTGGCGGCGGCCAGGTGCTGCAAGGCACCGTATTGACGGGTGACAGAAACTTCGTCAGCAACATGACGCAACTCAATGTGGTGATGAATAACGGGCTGAACAACCCGGCATTGAATTGCAATCTGGATCAACTCAAAGGCCTACGCACTCTCGGTTATTGAACTACGCTGACCCTCGACACTTACGCATTAGAAAAGGACGGCTTATTTCATGCATCGATCGTTATCACTACGTGCGGTGGTCTGTTTAAGTACGCTCTTGCCCGCATCCGTTCTGTATGCTGCGCCGGACGCCGATATCGAGACTCTCAAACAGGAGCTTCTGGAACTCAAGCAGCGTTACGAAGTGCAGCAAAAAGCCTTGGCAGTATTGGAGCAACGGGTGCGTCAGGTGGAAGATCAACCGGCGGCCCCACCACCGAAACGCCTGGCCAAATCCCCAGCGGACTTCCAGAAAGCCAGCGGCGCCACCGTCGCCGGTACTGGCGCGGCAGCGGCATCCGGTGGTGCGGGCGGCGGCGGCAGTTCTTACGGCCAGTCGCTGAAGGATGATTCGGCGCCGGCGCAGAGCGTGAGCAACCTCTACAACGAAGCCAGCGGTTTCTTTGGCAACGGCAAGTTCAGCTTTGAAACCGGTATTACCTACGCGCGCTACGATGCACGCCAGCTCACGCTCAACGGTTTCCTGGCGCTGGACTCGATCTTCCTCGGCAATATCAACCTGGATCGAATCAAGGCGGATAACTGGACGCTTGACCTGACCGGTCGCTACAACGTCGACAACCGCTGGCAGTTCGACGTGAACGTGCCGGTGGTGTACCGCGAATCGACTTACCAGTCCGGCGGTGCGGGTAACAACGCCAACGCCACCTCGGAAGAGTCGGTGAGCCGCGACCCGACCATCGGCGACGTCAACTTCGGTGTGGCCTACAAGTTCCTCGACGAAACCCCCACCCTGCCGGATGCTGTGGTGTCGGTGCGCGTCAAGGCGCCGACGGGCAAAGAACCGTTCGGCATCAAGCTGGTGCGCTCAACCGCCAACGACAACCTGTACGTGCCTGAAAACCTGCCGACGGGTAATGGAGTCTGGTCGATCACGCCGGGGATCTCGCTGGTCAAGACCTTCGACCCCGCCGTGCTGTTTGGCTCGTTCTCCTACACCCACAACTTCGAAGAGTCGTTCGACGACATCAGCAGTGACGTCAACCAGAAAGTCGGCGGCAAAGTCAGCCTGGGTGACAGCTTCCAACTGGGTGTCGGCGTGGCCTTTGCGCTGAACGAGAAGATGAGTATGTCGTTTTCGGTCTCCGACCTGATCCAGCGTAAAAGCAAGCTCAAGCCCAATGGCGGGGACTGGCAGTCGGTGGTGTCCAGCGATGCCAACGCCGGTTACTTCAACGTGGGCATGACGATTGCGGCGTCGGATAATCTGACGATTGTGCCGAACCTGGCGATCGGGATGACGGATGATGCGCCGGACTTTACGTTTAGCCTGAAATTCCCTTACTACTTCTAGCGGTGTGATTGAGGGCCCCATCGCCGGCCTGCCGGCGATGGCGGCCTCAAGATCACAATTGCCGGCAGCAAAAGGAAAAGCCCCGCAACGATAAGGGTCGTTGCGGGGCTTTTCGGTTTACCCGCCCTAGCGGATCTGGTGTTTGTGCAGCAACCGGTAGAACGTGGGCCGGGAAACCCCGAGCACGCGCGCGGCAACACTCAGGTTGTCGCTGTGCCGGTTGAGCACGTCGCACAGCGCCTGGCGCTCGGCGCGGTGTTTATAGTCTTCCAGTGTAGCCATCGGCGGCGAAATTGCCTGTTGGCCGTGCAATCCCAGATCAACGGCTTCTATCTGGCGCCCTTCGGCCAGCACCAGGCCGCGACGGACGCGGTTGGCCAGCTCGCGGACGTTACCCGGCCAGGCGTGTTCACCCATTGCCACCAGCGCATCGGCGCTGAAGCTGCGCGGGCGGCGGCCGGTCTCCTGGCTGTAGAAACGTGAGAAGTGATTGGCCAGCATCGCCACGTCGCCATGGCGATCACGCAACGGCGCCGTGACCACTTGCAGGACATTGAGGCGGTAGTACAGATCTTCGCGAAAGGTGCCCTTCTCTACCGCTGCCTCCAGGTCGACGTGAGTGGCCGCCAATACCCGCACATCCACGGGAATCGGTTGGCTGCCGCCGACGCGTTCAATTTGTTTCTCCTGCAGAAACCGCAGCAGATTGGCCTGCAATTCCATCGGTAAATCGCCGATTTCATCGAGGAACAACGTGCCACCGTTGGCGGCCTCGATACGCCCGACCTTACGCTGATGGGCGCCGGTAAATGCGCCCTTTTCATGCCCGAACAATTCCGATTGGATCAAGTGTTCAGGAATCGCCCCGCAATTGATCGCCACAAACGGCTTGGCGTGACGCTGGGATTGACGATGCAGGGTCTTGGCCACCAATTCTTTGCCGGTACCGCTGTCGCCGCGGATCAACACCGGAGATTCAGTGGGTGCAAGCTTGGACAATAACTTGCGCAGTTCGCGGATCGGTCGACTGTCCCCCAGCAACTCGTGCTCGGGCTCATCCACCGGCATATGGCCCTTGCCCCGCAGGCGTGCCATGCCGAACGCGCGGCCCAGGGTGACCTGCACACGGGCCACATCGAAGGGCAAGGTGTGGAAATCGAAAAACCATTCGCAGACGAAGTCACCCACGTTCTGCAGGCGGAGCACGTCCTGGCTGAGTACGGCGATCCATTCAGTGCCGCTGCGGCCGATCAGTTCCTTGACCGCTTCCGGACGCTCCAGGTGGTAGGGCTGCAGGCGCAGCAGCCCGACATCGCAGGATCGGTCGCCCACGGCCTCCAGCGTACAGCTGTCCACCTCCCACCCGGCGGTGCGCAAACCAGGCAATAGCCCATGGCAGTCGTCACAGGGGTCGACCACGAGCAAGCGACGCTGCACAGGTGTAACGACCATGACTATTCCTTGGCGTCAAAATTGTTAAAGTTATTTAGAAACAACGGTTTGTGACGCCCGGCGCTAACACTAGCAAGGTCTTGACGCCGACCTTGTACCGTTTCGCTATAAGCCTCGGCAAAAAGCAATCTGTGCGTGTTTACGCAAAAAAGTTACGCGACACCGAAACTTTCATTCAGCTTTCAAAACAGCCGCTTACATGACATTAATCACTAAACATCGAAAATAGTTGCTCTAACATGTGACCCGTACCCCGCCATCGTGCATCAGTACAAGTAACCCGCCGCACGGTCAGCCCAACCGCCGGCACTCACTTGAATGGGCAATGAGAGAGAACCCCACATGAACGCCCCGCTCCGCATCAACGAAGCTCTTTTGATCGCAGACCGTGCCTTCCAGCCCTTTCAGTGCGTGGCCTGGCATGACGGCAATGGCGCCCTCAGCCTGAGCGTCATCGACCGCACCAACAATCGTATCGGCAGCAAACAACTGTCTTCGAGCGCTTATACCGACCCGGCACAACTGGAAGACCTGCTGTTGCAGGCCCGCGCCGAACTCGATAAAAGTGGCTACCAGTTGCAATCCTGGGCGATGCCAAAGTAATCCGGCACTGTAACTTGCGCTTATCGGTTTAGATAAGCGCAAGTTCAGTGTTAGTCCGCGTAAAGCTTATTGAGCGGCCAGAATAAACCGCTCGATTGCTTCTGCCGCGCCGTCATCGACATTACTGCCCGTTACCACGCTGGCCTGGCGCTTGACGGCTTCTTCCGCCTGGCCCATGGCAATCGACAACCCGGCGACATGAAACATGGCCGGGTCATTGCCGCCATCACCGATAGCTGCCGTTTGTTCCATGGGAACGCCAAGGTGCGCCGCCAAGGTCTTCAAGGCCTCGCCCTTGTTGGCCAGCATCGCCGTCACGTCCAGGTAAACCGGTTGCGAACGCGATACCTGAGCCAGCCCCTGCACCTTAGGCTGCAGCTGCGCTTCCAGCTCCACCAGCAATTGCGTGTTGTTGCTGGCCGCGACGATTTTGTCCACACGGTCCAGGTAGGGTTCGAAACTCTCTACCACAATCGGCCCATAGCCCAAGCCATCGGCTTCGCGCTTCATCATCGGCCCTGGCGGGTCGCGGCGCAGCCAGTCACCGTCGGCAAACACCCAGACTTCCACATCCGGCTCTGCTGAAAACAGCGCCAGCGTGACCAGCGCCGCTTCAGCCGGCAGATGATGGGCAACCAGAATGCTGCCGTCCGGGTTGATCAAGGTGCCGCCATTAAAGCCTGCCACCGGGACATCAATACCAAATGTCTCGATCAGATGCAGCATGGCCTTGGGCGGCCGCCCACTGGCCAGGCTGAAAAACACCCCCGCCTCACGCAATGCACGAACAGCATCGATGGTGCGCTGGCTAAGCCTGTGATCCGGATGCAGCAAGGTGCCGTCCACATCACTGAGAATAAAACGGACGGGATGAATCGCCGCGTCACTCATCCGAGGCTATGCCAGGTACGGCCGTCACGGGCCAGCAAGGCGTCGGCGGCAGCCGGACCATCTTCACCGGCCTTATAGGCCTGGATTCCGTCGTCTTCCTTCCATGCATCCAGGAATGGCTGCACCGCACGCCAGCCGTTCTCGATGTTGTCCGCACGCTGGAACAAGGTCTGGTCGCCGGTCATGCAGTCGTAGATCAGGGTTTCATACCCCGTCGATGGCTGCATTTCGAAGAAGTCCTTGTAGGCAAAACCCAACTGGATATTGGCCATGTCCAGGGTCGGCCCAGGCTTTTTCGCCAACAGGTCAAACCACATGCCTTCATTAGGCTGGATCTGGATTTTCAGGTAGGTGGGCTTTAGCTCATCCACTTCGGTATCGCGAAATTGCGCGTACGGGGCAGGCTTGAAGCAGATGACGATCTCGGTGTCACGCACACTCATACGCTTGCCGGTGCGCAGGTAGAACGGCACACCGACCCAGCGCCAGTTGTCGATCATCACCTTGAGGGCGACGAAGGTTTCGGTGCTGCTGTCGGGCGCTACGTTGGCTTCTTCGCGGTAACCCGGCAGTTGCTTGCCGCCGATTTCACCGGCGGTGTACTGCCCGCGTACCGAGTTGGCCCGCGCATCTTCGAGGGACCAGGGGCGCACCGCACCAATAACCTTGGCCTTTTCACCGCGTACGGCATCGGCGCCAAAGGCAGCGGGCGGCTCCATCGCCACCATCGCCAGCAACTGGAACAGGTGATTGGGCACCATGTCGCGCAGGGTGCCGGTCTTCTCGAAGAAGTTGCCACGGGTTTCAACGCCGACGGTTTCAGCGGCGGTGATTTGCACGTGGTCGATGTAATGATTGTTCCAGAAGGCTTCGAACAGCACGTTGGAGAAACGGCTGATCAGGATGTTCTGTACCGTTTCCTTGCCCAGGTAATGGTCGATGCGATAGATCTGCTTCTCGCTCATCACCTTGAGCAGGCTGGCATTCAGCGCCTCGGCGGTAGCCAGGTCTGAGCCGAAGGGCTTCTCGATGACCACGCGACGGAAGCTGTCGTCGGTTTCCGTCAGCAGGCCGGCACTGCCCAGGCGCTGCACTACGTCACTGAAGAAGCGCGGCGCAGTGGCCAGGTAGAACACGGCGTTGCCGGTGCCACTGTCGGCGATTTTCTTGCCGATGTCCGCATAGGTGCTGTCGTCGAGGAAGTCGCCCTCGACGTAGCTGATGCCTTTGGCCAATTGCGCCCACAACTGCGGGTCCAGGGCGTTTTCGCCATTGCCCTTGACCTTGCTCGCCGCTTCGGTGCGGATGAAGTCTTCGAGCTTCTTGGCGAAGTCGGCATCACTGATGGCGTTGTGATCAACGCCGACAATGCGCAGGCCATCGCCCAGAAGGCCATCCCGGCTGAGGTTGTACAGCGCCGGCATGAGCAGGCGCTTGACAAGATCACCATGGGCACCAAACAGAAACAGTGTGGTGGGCGGAGCAGGTTCGGCCTTGGGTTTCTTGCCGTTGGCGGTCATTTTTTGGAAGTCTCCACGTGGCCGCCAAAGCCGAAGCGCATGGCTGAGAGCATTTTGTCGCCGTAGGTGCTTTGCTGGCGCGAGCGGAAGCGTGCGAACAGCGAGGTAGACAGTACTGGCACCGGCACGGCTTGTTCCATGGCGGCTTCGATGGTCCAGCGGCCTTCGCCACTGTCGGCCACGGAACCCGAGTAACCATCGAGTTTCGGATCGGTCGCCAGGGCATCCGCGGTCAGGTCGAGCAGCCAGGACGAAACCACGCTGCCACGGCGCCAGACTTCAGCGATATCGGCCACATTCAGGTCGAAGCGCTGGTCTTCCGGCAGGTTCTCCGAGTTCTTGGTCTTGAGGATGTCAAAACCTTCGGCAAACGCCTGCATCATCCCGTACTCGATGCCGTTGTGGATCATCTTGACGAAATGCCCGGAACCCGCAGGACCGGCATGGATATAGCCCTGCTCGGCGCGCGGGTCAGCGCTGTCTGAACGGTCCTTGGTACGCGGGATGTTGCCCAGACCCGGGGCCAGGCTCTTGAAGATCGGGTCGAGGCGCTGCACGGTCTCGGCGTCGCCACCGATCATCATGCAGTAGCCACGCTCCAAGCCCCAGACGCCGCCGGAGGTGCCGACATCGACATAGTGCAGGCCTTTTTCCGCCAGGGCCTTGGCCCGGCGGACGTCGTCCTTATAGTTGGTGTTGCCGCCGTCGATGATTGCGTCACCGTCTTCCAGCAGCGTGCTCAATTCATTGATGGTGTCTTCGGTCGGTGCGCCGGCTGGCAGCATCACCCACACGGTGCGCGGCTTTTGCAGCCCGGCCACCAGGGCCTTGAGGTCGGCAACGCCGGTGGCCCCCTCTTCGCTCAGGCCTTTTACAAAGGCTTCGTTACGGTCGTAAACAACGGTGGTATGCCCATTGAGCATCAGGCGCCGTGCAATATTCCCGCCCATGCGGCCTAGTCCGATAATCCCCAGTTGCATGTGCTGATGCTCCTAACTACTAAAAAAATGTGTGCATAGTTTATAGCGCAATGAGGCTAATGAGGGTTAGTCCAGAGCGGATCCCTGTAGTTTCATGACAAAAAAGTAGCCATCAATTGAGCATCACGGTACAAAAAGTCACACGACCATCAAAAATAAAAAAGTTCCATTGCTCGCAAAAAGAATTCAGAATTACCCTGACTGCTGCCGAGAACCTCGACTCAAGCGTTCTGGCACACCGCGACACACCGGCTATTTGCGAGGTAAGCAATGAGCACTGCACAGATGACCCGTCCTCCACAGACCCTCTACGTCTCCATCCGACGCGACGAGTTGCGCCAGTTGAAAGACGAACGCGAACAGTTGCAGCAGGAAGTCCTGCGCCTGCGTTCGCATATCATCCAGGCTCAGTTGGACCAGCCTTCCAGCGCCCAGCCTGCCCTCTGCTAAGCCCGGTCATCACTTTGTAAGATAACGGCTACGAAAATCTCACAAAGTTTTCACATGCACCTCCCGATACTCCCGCCCGAAGGGCCGCCCCATGCAAGGGCGGCCTCTGTTGCGTGCACCTCTGCGCGTCAACTGAAAAATTATCGGGTTGGAGCGCTGGATGGCGATGTTCAAACGCAGCACTACGTCTGCGAAAGGCTTTGATTGGGCCGGTCTTGGTTGGCTGTTTCTGTTCTTCTGGTACTTCTCGGGTATTACCCAACTGCTGATCCAACTGACCGGGACCTCCGGTTTCAGTGGCTTTCGCCAAGCCTTCTTCATGAGCGCCCTGTGGCTGGCGCCCATGTTGCTGTTCCCGCGCCGTACACGCCTGCTCGCCGCGCTGATCGGCGTCGTATTGTGGGCGTGTTCCATGGCCAGCCTGGGTTATTTCTTCATCTACCAGCAGGAATTTTCCCAAAGCGTCATCTTCATCATGTTCGAGTCGAACATCTCGGAAGCCGGTGAATACGCCACTCAGTATTTTGCCTGGTGGATCGTGCTGGCGTTCATCGCTCACACCGCCTTCGCTGTATTCCTCTGGACCCGTTTGCGCCCGGTCTATCTGCCTCGCGGTCAGTCGATGCTGGCTGCGGCGGCCATCGTGCTGGCTGTGGTGGGTTATCCGCTGGTCAAGCAGATCGCCACCAGCGACAACATGGAACAGGCCATCGATCGTTTCGAAACCCGCATCGAGCCTGCTGTGCCATGGCAGATGATTGTTGCCTATCGCCGCTACACCGAACAACTGGACAACATGCAAGGCATGCTCACCAGTGCCAGCCAGATCCCGCCCCTGAAAAACCTCAAGGACAGCATGGCCGGCCAGCCATCTACATTGGTATTGGTGATCGGCGAATCCACCAACCGCCAGCGCATGAGCCTCTACGGCTACCCGCGCAACACCACGCCCGAACTGGACAAGCTGCGCGACCAACTGGCTGTGTTCGACAACGTCATCACTCCACGCCCCTACACCATCGAAGCGTTGCAACAGGTGCTGACCTTCGCCGACGAAGAAAATCCGGATCTGTACCTCAAGACCCCGTCGATTGTCAGCGTGATGAAGCAGGCCGGCTACAAGACCTACTGGATCACCAACCAGCAGACCATGACCAAACGCAACACCATGCTCACGACCTTTTCCGAACAGGCCGACGAGCAGGTGTACCTGAACAACAACCGCAACCAGAACGCACGCCAGTACGACGGTGACGTGCTTGCCCCCTTCTCCAAGGCGCTGGCTGATCCCACCGAACGCAAGTTCATCGTGGTGCACCTCTTGGGCACTCACATGAGCTACCAGTACCGCTATCCGCCGACCTTCGACAAATTCACTGATCGCCAAGGCGTACCTGAAGGCGTCAGCGATGCGCAGTTGCCGACCTACAACAGCTACGACAATGCGGTGCTGTACAACGACTTTGTGGTGTCTAGCCTGATCAAGGACTACGCCAAGACCGACCCCAATGGTTTCCTGTTGTACCTGTCGGACCATGGCGAAGACGTCTTCGACTCCGCCGGCCACAGCACCTTGGGACGCAACGAAGGCAAGCCGACGGCGCCGATGTACACCATCCCGTTCATGGCCTATGCCTCCCCCAAATGGCGCGAAACCCACGATTGGAGTTTTGCCGGCGACCTGCAGCGCCCGTACAGCAGCTCCCAACTGATCCACACCTGGGCCGACCTGGCGGGCCTGAGTTTTGATGAGTGGGACCGTAGCAAGAGCCTGGTCAGCGACAGCTTCAAGCCTCGCCCCTTGATGATCGGCAACCCCTACGAGCGTCAACAGAAAGGCCTGATCGACTTCAGCCTGATCAAACCGAAAAAGAACACCACCGAAGTGGTACTTCAAGAGCCCTTGTAACAGAAAGATAACAATCATTCTCGTTTAGCCCTAAAGTTCCTCGCCTCCTTTCGTCTTTGAGCCAAGGCCTTCTCTTACTGAGAAGGCTGCAAAGACGACAAGGAGTCTTCCGCGATGTTCGCGCCCTTCACCCGTTCCATGACGTTCACCCTCGGCCTCTTCAGTGTGGTCGTGAGCCCGGATCTACTGGCTGAAACCGACCCCGAAAACAAAGCCCTCGAACTCGGCGCCACCAGCATCACCGCTGAAGGCCTGGGTGCCACCACCGAGCACACCGGGGCCTACACCACCAGCTCCATGAGCACCGCCACCCGGTTGAACCTGTCGGTCAAGGACACCCCGCAATCGATCTCGGTGATCACTCGCCAGCAGATGGATGATTTCAATCTCAATACACTCACCGATGCTCTGCGCCAGACCACCGGGGTGACGGTCCAACACCTGGATTCGGACCGCGCCGGCTACTCGTCGCGCGGCTACTCCATCAACAATTTCCAGGTGGATGGCATGCTCAATACCTTTGGGCGCATGAAGTCCGACTCCGACACCATCATCTACGACCGTATCGAAGTGGTGCGCGGTGCGACCGGCCTGACCACGGGTGCGGGCGATCCCTCGGCCACGGTCAACATGATCCGCAAGCGCCCGACGTCACAGTGGCAAGCCAAGACCGGCGTGAGCGGTGCCAGCCATGACAACTACTACAGCTATCTGGATGTGGGCGGCCCGCTGGCATTTGACGGACGCCTGCGCGGACGCACGGTGATGGCTTACCGCGACAGCCAATCCTTTCGCGATAATTACGCCCTGCAAAGGGAAGTCGGCTACGGCATTCTCGAGGCCGACCTGACAGACGATACCGTGGTCGCCGTAGGCTTCGACTATCAGAACAAACATGTGCAGGGCACCTCATGGGGCACACTGCCCTATTGGAACAGCGCTGGCGGCAAGGCTCGCTTGTCGCGCTCCGCCAATATGGCCACTGACTGGAGTTCCTGGCCGCTGAAGGACAAGACCACCTTTGCCTCGCTCGATCACAAACTGTCCGAGGACTGGCGCCTGAAAGCCGCCTACACCCACCGACAAAGCGATACTGATGGCAAGGTCTATTACGGCGGCGCGGGTTTCCCGAATCCGGACGGCAGCGGCATGACCGCCTGGACCAACCAGATGGTCGGCACATCGAAGATGGATGCCGTGGACTTCAACCTCGCTGGCGCCTACACACTACTGGGCCGCGAGCATGAATTGATGGTCGGGTATGGGGAGTCGGAGCAGAGGGATTCATCGCCCTACCAGCGTTACAGCACACCCGAAGGCTACGAAACCATCCCTGACTGGCAACACATGGGCGGTATCGTTAAGTTCCCGGACCGGACCACCGGGCTCAAGGGTCCACACTCAAGCAAACAACAAAAAGCCGGGTACCTGGCCACTCGACTGAGCCTGACCGACAAGCTGCACGCGATATTGGGCAGCCGGTATGGCAGTTGGGAAATCGAAAGTACCCCTGTTGACTACGACGCCAATTACCAGCGCATCCCCCAACCCAAAACCCGCCAGACCCACAACGACATGTGGACGCCCTACGCCGGGCTACTCTACGACCTGACGCCGCAATACACGGTGTATGCCAGCTACACCGATATTTTCAACCCGCAGGACGAACGCGACGCCAGCAAGAAATACCTGGAACCGGTGGTGGGCAGCAACTACGAAATCGGCCTCAAGGGCAGCCTGCTGAACGAGCGATTGAACTTGGCCGCCGCGTACTTTTGGAGCACCCAGGATAACGTCGCCGAACTCGACAATGCCGCCCCACCCGACCCGGTCACCCGCGAGCAGTTCTACAAGTCCGGTGGCAAAGGCAACAAGGTCCAGGGCTTTGAGGTCGAGGTGTCAGGCGAAGTGATGCCCGACTGGAATCTTACCGCAGGCTACACCTACACCCACTCGCTCAACGGCGATAAGCAACGAAACAACACCGATCAGCCGATGAACCTGCTGAAGATGTCGACAGCCTATCGCTTGCCCGGTGAATGGCGCGGGTTGACGGTGGGAGGCGCAGTCAATTGGCAAAGCGACTTCTACGCATTTGCCGGGCGTCCAACGGGTGGCCGCAATCAGGACGGTGACCTCATCACCACTGCGACCAAGATCACCCAGCAGGCCTACACCGTGGTCAACCTGATGTCGCGCTACCAGTTCGACGAACATGTTTCGGCATCACTTAACGTCAACAATCTATTTGATAAAAAATATTACGAACGCGTCGGTTTCTATAACGGCGTGTATTGGGGCGACCCGCGTTCGATCACGCTGGCATTGGACTGGAAGCTGTAAGGCTTTTTAACCCGAAGTTAACGAAATTGTTAACTTCGGGGTTTTTTCGCGTTAATTCCTACTTAATAAACTCACGCCAAACTCGCCCCATGAATCTGATCAAGGACAGAGCGGATACCGATCACTCTTAATGGGAATATTGCCATGAAACTCTCCACTCTGGTGCTTGCCAGCCTGATGACCCTGACCTCCGCCGCAGCCTTTGCCGAAGGCGGTTCCGAGCGTTCGAAGGAGTTCTACAACAACTTCACGTTCATGCAGCAAAAGACTCACGGCACGGCTGAACAAACCGCGCAGGCTGATGGGAAGAACGTGAAGAAAGAGGCGGCCGGTCAATCCACCGCTGAGCAACAACCGAACACTTGATTCAACTGATTTAACCGCACTGCCCTTTACCATCCTGCTCCTATGGCTAAGGTGAACTTGGCGCCATTTAATTAATGGCGCCCTTTTTTTGCCTGTTATTTATTAAAGCGGTTTGCTCCAGAACAACATGCGTCCGTGGGTTGGATCAAATATCAAATCATCAAAACCGAACTTGCGATAGGCCGACTGAGCCACCGCATTGCCTTCCAGCACCTCCAGGGTGATTTTGCAGCAGCCGCGCTGACGGGCAATCTCCTCGACTTTCTGCAACATTTTCTGGCTGAGCCCAAGCCCCCGAAACGTGTCCTTTACCACCACGTCGTGGACGTTGACCAGCGGACGGCAGGCAAATGTGGAAAATCCTTCAAAACAATTCACCAGCCCGGCCGGCTCTCCGCTCACAAACGCCAATACGCTGAACGCATGCGCACGCTTGGCCAATTCTGCTGGCAACTGCGCCAGCAAATCCGGATCCAGGCTGTGCCCGCCCCCCATGGGATCCTTGGCGTAATGATTGAGTAACAGCGCAATGGCTTCGGCATGCACGGCATTGGTGTAGCTGGCTTGCAGCACCAGGATGTCAGGGGTGTCCATTTCCTTCCTCGATAACGGCAACAAGGGATTCGGTTCCCTCTAAGGGCATGATTGTAAGCGTGGAAGCACCGCCAACTGAAGGAGATTAACTGCCAATAGGCGTTTGAAAACGCTGAAATTATGCCGCTAGAAAAGGCGGGACTGCCCATTCCAGGGGTTTCGTCGCACACGCCTCAGGCAAAACGCTGCAATTGCATTTCTTGCAGGCGGCTCAAAGTACGACGGAAGGGGAACTCCAGGTAACCCTCGGTATAGAGGCAATCGAGCGGGACCTGCGCCTCGATGAACAGCGGCACTTTACGGTCGTAGCACTCGTCCACCAGCGCGATAAACCGCCGCACGCTGTCATCGTGCACCGACAATTGGGGCAATTCGCGATCACCCGCCGCCACGCGCTGTGCGCCGTCTTCGGTGCCCCGGGCAATCCGGCCGGGGCGTTTTTGTGCGCTGAGGTTAGGCACTTCGTCCAGCAGGATCGCCTTGAAGCGATCGCAGATCAGCATGAAATCCATGGCTGCCAAGGGCTGCTCGCACAGATCCGCATAACGACACCACAGCACGGTATCACTGGATTGCACCGCGACAATGGAGCGATGTCCCACTGCGACAGGCCCACTGCGCACTGGCTGGCCTTCGGCCAATTGCTTGAACACACCGGCCAACGCGCAGGGCTGATTGACCCAATAGCGTTGGATACCGATACCCGGATGCAGACGGTGGTCCTCTCCCCCATCCACCGCAATCACTTGCATATGCTGTTGTATCGCCGCAATCCCCGGTAGGAACCGCTCGCGGTTGAAGCCATCGGCATAAAGCTGGTCTGGCGGTTGGTTGGAGGTGCAGACCATCACCACGCCTTCCTCGAACATCACCTGAAACAAACGCCCCAGGATGATTGCGTCACCAATGTCATTGACGAATAGCTCGTCAAAGCACAGCACCCGTACCTCACGGCTCAATTCCCGCGCAAGCGCCTGCAAAGGATCCTGCGTGCCGGTCAGTTGAAACAGGCGTTGATGCACCCAGCCCATGAAGTGATGAAAATGCTGGCGGCGCGCAGGCACCTGCAGGCTTTGATAGAACTGATCCATCAGCCAGGTTTTGCCACGGCCCACCGGCCCCCACAGATAGACGCCCATGCTGGGCGCACGACCGTGGTGCAAGGCTTCATGGCAGGCTTGCAATGCTTCCACCGCGCGACGCTGGGCGTCGTCGGCCACGAAGCCTTGTTGAGCGATGGCGTGTTGGTAGGCAGCGAGGGGCGAGTCGAAAGTCATGCTCGCCAGTATGACCTACAGGGAAATATCCAGCCGTGAAATCTTGCCCTGCTCGTTCAAGCGAAAGGTGTAGCGCAACTCCAAGGGGCTTCCGGGAAAATTGCCGGACACCACATTGCTGACCAGCACCTTACCCGTGCGGTGTTGCACCTTGAGCACTTCGACCCGCGGCTGGTAGCGGCGCGCGGTGTCTTCCATCCAGCGCGCGATGGCGGCGGTACCGACTTGATGCTGCCCCTCGTCGAACACATTGGCGTCATCGGCAAAACAGTGGGCGACAGCCGAAGTGTCACGGGCATTGGCGGCTTCGAGATAGGCCACGATGGCCGGCGCCAACTCAGGAATAGACATGGCACAGCTCCTTTCTTGGTGATTTATGACGCCATGCTAAGCCAGGGTTGTGTCAGTTTTTGTCAGGAGTGAATGGCCCGGACTCATTCTGCTCCATCAGCTTGCGCCAGCCGCGCAGCCAGTCACTGCGCCGCCCCGGATAACGCTCGCCATGGGCCTCGGCACTCGCCACACGGTCGGTACGAAAGGTGCGATACGCGCCACGCAGCTCACACCAAGCGACGATCACCCGCACTTCATTCAGGAACCCCAGGGCCAGGGGCCAGATCAGGCGTTCGCTTTGGGTCTGGCTGGCGTCCGCGTAATCGATATGCAACTTGGCCTGGTTGCGAATGGCCTCGCGAAACACGTTCAACGGCACACGGTTCTCCGGGTAACCGAAACCCGGCGGACCGGGCAACACCGTGGGGTTGCGCAGGGCTTCCTGAGCGGCTGGGTCGAGCACGTCGGCGATTTTTGCCAGGGCGTTGGCGGCGGCGCGGCTGAGCACGTCATCACCGCGCTGATCCACGTAGCGCAAGCCAAGCACAATGGCTTCGGTTTCCTCGGCGTTCAGCATCAAGGGCGGCAGAAACAACCCGCTGCGCAACACATACCCAACCCCTGCCTCGCCGAAAATCGGCGCACCCAGCGCTGTTAATTCCGCAATATCACGGTAAAGCGTGCGCTCGGACACTTCCAACTGTGCTGCCAGCACGGCAGCAGTCACCGGGCGTTTCTTGCCCCGCAAGGCCTGGAGCAACGTCAATAGACGAGTGGTACGCGACACGGGAAGCCCCGCCAAAAAAGGAAAAGTGCCGCAGCTTAGCAGAGCCCCCTGTCAGAAAACGTCAGCAGTAAAAAAGGCCCTTGACCGAATAAATTATCGCGATCATATTAAATACATGTTGCTAAACATGTAAGAAAATCACTGCCTCAGGAGTCCTTGTATGCGCAATAAAGTCTTTGGCCGCCGCAGCGGCCTGCAGGTATCTGAACTGGCGTTGGGTACTGCCAATTTCGGCACGGGCTGGGGCCATGGTGCCGAGCGTGATGAGTCCAAACAGATTTTCGATGGTTACCTCGAAGCCGGTGGCAATTTCCTGGATACCGCCAACGGCTACCAGTTCGGCCAGTCGGAAAAGCTACTGGGGGAATTCATCGCCTCCGAGCGTGACAACCTGGTGGTCGCCAGCAAATACACACTGCGCAGCCAACCGTCCGATGAAGGCACGATCCGGCTCGGCAACAACCGCAAGAATCTGGTCCGCTCAGTGGAAGAAAGCCTCAAGCGCTTGAATACCGACCGCATCGACCTGCTCTGGGCGCACATGAGCGACAACGTCACGCCCATGGAAGAGATCCTGCGCGGCCTCGATGACCTGGTTCGCGCTGGAAAGATCCACTACGCCGGCCTTTCCAACTTCCCCGCCTGGCGCATCGCCCGTGCCGACCTGCTGGCTGAAGTGCGCAACTTCGCGCCGATCATCGGCATCCAGGTGGAATACAGCCTGGTCGAGCGCACCGCCGACCGTGAACTGCTGCCGATGGCCGAAGCCCTGGGCCTGGCTGCCACACTGTGGTCGCCCCTCGGCGGTGGCTTCCTGACCGGCAAGTACCGCAACACCCAGGACGACAACCGCGCCAACAAGCTCGGTATCCTGGTGCACGCCGAGCACAGCGCCCGCGAAACCGCCGTGCTGGACACTCTGCTGGCGGTCGCCGCCGAAGTGGATGCCTCCCCAACCCACGTTGCCATCGCCTGGCTACGGGAAAAGGCTCGCCGCTCCACCACCGCACTGATCCCGATCCTGGGTTCGCGCACACGCGCCCAACTGGACAGCACCTTAGGCGCATTGAATGTGCAGTTGTCAACCGAGCAAGTCACCCGTCTCGACAACGCCAGCGCTATACCGCTGGGTGTGCCGCACGGCATCATCGCCGAGCGTTTCCCCATCGATATCGGCCTGGACACCCCTCGCCCGCCGGTTATCTGAGGCAAAAAAAACGGCCTGTCGAACAGGCCGTTTTTTATTCAGCGATCCCGCTTAAGCCAGGCTCTTGCTGACCACCTCGAACACATCGCTCGACAGCTCACCCGACGCCCGAATGCGCTCCAACTCCGCCTTCATCAGTGCCTGGCGCGCGCTGTCGTATTTGCGCCAGCGGGTCAACGGTGCCAATTGGCGCGAAGCGATCTGTGGGTTGAAGCCATTCAGCTCGATCACCAGATCCGCCAGGAAGCGATAGCCCGAACCGTCCGCCGCGTGGAAGTTGATCAAGTTCTGCCCGGCAAAGGCGCCAATCAACGCACGCACCTTGTTCGGGTTCTTCATCGTGAACGCCGGGTGCTCCATCAACGCCTTCACGCGCTCCAGCCCGCCCGGCAAGGTGCTGCCAGCCTGTACGCTGAACCACTGGTCCATGACCAGCGGGTTGTCCTTGAAGTTCTCGGCAAATACCGCCAGGGCCTTGGCCTTTTCGGCGTCGAACGGCGAATTCACCAGCACCGCCAGCGCGGTCAGGCGCTCGGTCATGTTGTCGGCGGTGTCGAACTGTTCGATGGTCGCCGCCAGCACTTGCGGCTTGCCACTGAGCATCAGGTACGAAAGCGCGATGTTCTGCAACGCGCGACGGGCAAAGTGCTCGGCCGCAGCCACATAAGGCGTCTGCTTGGACAGCTCGCGATTGGCCTGATAGCGCAACCACAGTGCTTCGTGCAGATTCTCCGACAGTTGTTTGCGAGCAAACTCACGGGCAGCGTGGATGGCATCCACATCCGCAACCTCGCTGATTTCCGTAAGATAGGCTTCACCCGGCAACGACAGCATCTCCGCCACCATCGCCTGGTCCAAGCGTTCGTCGCTCAACACGCTGCGCAGCGCGGTGATCAAACGCTGATCCATGTGCAACGCCTGGCCCTGCTGATGCTGGGCGATGAGTTCCTGCAACACCTGCACCGACAACTGCTGACCGGCATCCCAGCGATTGAAACCATCGCTGTCGTGCTGCATCAGGAACATCAGTTGATCGCGGTTGTACGGGAAGCTCAATTTCACCGGTGCCGAGAAACCGCGCAGCAGCGAAGGCAGTGGCTGCTCGGGGATATCAATGAAGGTAAAGGTCTGCTCGGCTTCAGTCACCGAGATCACGCGAGACGTGGCACCGACAGCCGCTTCCCCGGCCAGGCGCAAGGCGATAGCGGCGCCCTTCCCGTCCAGCAAGCCCAGTTCCACCGGGATCACGAACGGCAGTTTTTCCACCTTGTCCGGGGTTTCCGGGCAGCTCTGGCGGAAGGTCAGGCTGTAGGTTTTTGCCGTCGCGTCGTAGGACTCGCTCACCGCCAGACGGGGCGTACCAGCCTGGCTGTACCAGCGCTTGAACTGCGTCAGATCAGCGCCGTTCGCGTCTTCCATGGCCTTGATGAAGTCATCACAGGTCACGGCCTGGCCGTCGTGGCGTTCGAAGTACAGGTCACTGCCTTTGCGGAAGCCTTCGGCACCGAGCAACGTGTGAATCATGCCCACGACTTCCGAGCCCTTTTCGTACACGGTCAGGGTGTAGAAGTTGGAAATCTCGATAAAGCTGTCCGGACGCACCGCGTGGGCCATCGGGCCGGCATCTTCGGCGAACTGGTGGGTACGCAGGTACGCCACGTCCTGGATGCGTTTGACCGTGGCCGAGTTCATGTCGGCGGAAAATTGCGAGTCACGGTAAACGGTGAAGCCTTCCTTGAGCGACAGCTGGAACCAGTCGCGGCAGGTCACGCGGTTGCCCGACCAGTTGTGGAAGTATTCGTGAGCGACGATCGCCTCAACCCGCTGGTGCGCGGCGTCGGTAGCGGTTTCGGCGCGGGCCAGCACGGCACTGGAGTTGAAGATGTTGAGGCCCTTGTTTTCCATGGCGCCCATGTTGAAGTCGTTCACCGCCACGATCATGAAGATGTCGAGGTCGTACTCGCGACCGTAGGTTTCTTCGTCCCAACGCATGGATTTTTTCAGGCTGGTCATGGCGTGCTGGCACTTGTCGATGTTTTCCGGCTCGACGTAGATGCGCAGCGCGACCTCGCGGTTGGTCATGGTGGTGAAGGTGTCTTCGACACACCACAAGTCACCCGCCACCAGGGCAAACAGGTACGCCGGCTTCTTGAACGGGTCTTCCCAGGTCGCCCAGTGGCGACCGTCTTCACCGGGGCCGCTGGCAATCGGGTTGCCGTTGGACAACAGGATCGGGTAGCGATGCTGCTCGGCGATCACCGTGGTGGTGAAGGTGCTCATCACGTCCGGGCGGTCGAGGTAATAGGTGATCTTGCGGAAGCCTTCAGCTTCGCACTGGGTGCAGAACATGCTGCCGGACTTGTACAGGCCTTCCAGGGCGGTGTTGGTTTCCGGGTGGATTTTTACCGTGGTATCCAAGGTAAAGGTCGCACTCTTCGGCTGTACCGTCAGGTGGCTGTCGGTCAGTTGGTAGTCATCTGCCGTCAATTCCTGATCGGCAAGGTTCACGCTCAGCAGCTCCAGTTGCTGGCCGTCCAGCACCAATGGCGGCAAGCCCGCGCCGCGCTCAGGGTTGCGGCGCATCACCAGTTGCGCGTGGACCAGACTGTGGTCCTCGAACAACTCGAAGGTCAGGTGCGTTTCTTCGATCAGGTAGTCCGGCGCCTGATAGTCCTTCAGGTAGATCATCTTCGGTTGTTCGGTGCGCATGGGTGGCATCCTTCTACTGATGCACGGCGAGCTGGTAGGCCGTGTACTTACGAATGTTGATAACGCCGGTGTCGAAGATCAGGTATTGGCCTTTGATCCCCAGCAGCGTGCCTTCGGCAATCGGATTCTTGTCCAGGTTGAAGCTGACGATCTTGGTCGGATACTGCTCGACCGGGTAGCGGATTTCGATCGGTTCGATGTCGGTTACCGGTTGGATGGCCTGCAGGCCAAAGCGTTCCTGCAAACCGAGCAAGCCTTCGGCGCAGGAGGCGAACAGCTCATCGCGCACCTGCTTGAGGTCGACGGCTTGGGCGTCGCCTTTGAGCAGCGCGCGCCAGTTGGTTTTATCGGCTACCTGACTGCGGAACAGGTCCTCGACGAAGCCGGATTGCTGGCGGGTCGCCACGCGCATGATCGGCAGCGCCTGACTCGCGCCCTGGTCCAGCCAGCGCGTCGGCAACTGGGTGGCGCGGGTGATGCCGACCTTGATCCCCGACGAATTCGCCAGGTACACCACATGGTCGGTCATACAGAACTTTTCACCCCAGCCCGGATCGCGGCAGGTGCCGGCGTCGTAATGGCAACGCTCGGGGCTCATGATGCACAGGTCACACTGGGCCAGCTTGGTCATGCACGGGTAGCAGTAACCCTGGCTGAAGCTGGTCTTGGTCTTGCGGCCGCAATGGCTGCAATGGATGGCACCGAGGTATTCCAGGCGTACGTGTGTACCAATCAACGGGTTGACCGGCACCTCGACATCACCCAGTCGAAACGCGTATTGAACGGTCGGCTCACCGAGTTGCGCCGACATCTTGCTGACTGCACCGCGACCAATTTCAATCAATGGATCGCATCCGACTTGAACAGAATATTCGGTACTGGCGCGGACTTGGATGCGCATTCCTGCGGGCCCATGTAACCGGTGCGCTGGTCTTCCGGCAGGTTCTGGATTTCCCAGGCGATCACCGCTTGCAGGGACAGCTCGCGCTGTTCGGCAGTGAGCTTGCGGCCATCGGACCACTTGCCGATTTCCACGGCAAGCTTGAGGCTCTCGTAGATGTCCGGGGTGATGTTTTCGATCATTTCAGCAAAAGAGGACATAAGGCTCTTCCTTATCAAAGAGAGGCTTTGCGGCGGCTGTACAGCCCACCCAGCAAACCCGTCAGGCAACCGATAACCAGGCCGCCGACATGGGCAGCATTGGCGATTTCGCCGAAACCGATCATCGAGACCAGCCCCGACAGGCAGAGCAGCAGCCACACCAGCATCATCACCAGCACCCCACGGGGCAGGCGATAGGACGGATTAGGCGACAGTAATTGAAAAATCCAGCAATGCCCGAGCAGGCCGTACAGCACACCGGACAACCCACCGAACAGGCCAGGGCCGCCAAAAACGTATTGAGCGTAGTTCGACACCAGGCTGAACAACAGCGTCAGGCCCAGCAAGTTAATGCTGCCCTGGCGCGCTTCGATGCGCCGGCCCAGTTCCCAGTACCACATGCCGTTCATGGCCAAGTGCAGGATACCGAAGTGGATCAGCATCGGCGTGACCAGGCGCCACCACTGCCCCGCCGCCAGGCTGTCGGCCAGCGGTGTGAACTGGATGTATTCGCCGACGATGCGGAACTGCAGGAACGTCAGCCAACTCATGACTTGCAGGTTTTCACCGAGCAAGGTCACGGCGCCCACAATGATACTTGCCAGCAGCACCAACGCGGTTAACGGGCTGTGCCGCAGCTGCTGGAGAAACCCAGGGCGCTTGATCGGCGCCTGCTCGGGAATATCCAGTTGCTGGTCCGGGTCACCCGCAGGAAAGCGTTGATACAGCACACGCACGTCGTCACTGATGGTTTCCGGCACCCACAACACCTGCTCACCCGCCTCTTCGCTGACACGATGGGGCACTTGCATGCGTTGCAGCAACAGGACAAAGCCGCCCAGGTCGACGCTCAAGGGCAGGCGTAATACCGCCACAGCACTCATTTGATAACCTCGGGGCGCTCTACGTCGACCCATACGAATTTACTCGGATCCAGGCGGGTTTCCTGATCCAGGCGATAAGCCACCAGCTTGCCGTACAGCACGGCGCTGTAGTCCAGGCACGCCAGGTTCTCGCGGATCGGCGCTGGTTTGCCGCTGCGCCAGTAGTGCCCGACGAACAACAACGGTTCGTCGATGCCGTAGCGCAGCAGGGAATTCTTTTCGGTGGACGACAAGGGCGTACGCGCCACTGGCTCCGGCAAGGCGTCGGGCTGGAACACGATGTCGCCGTAGGTCTTGGGATCGTCCTCCCAGAACTTGGTGCGGAAGAACGAGCGCGTCAGGCCATCGCCACCGGTCAGCGTGAGGCCATCCGGCAGGCGCATATCAGTGCCGCGCAACAGTCGGTCGAAGGCGTTGCAGGCAAAACTGCCCGGCACGGCGGCGGCCTGCAGGAAATGCTGGTCGATGCAGCCGTCCGGGAAAGTGGCGCGCAGCGGATCGATAAAGCCGTCATCCCAGCAGGCATGCACTACGCGAAAGCGCCCGGCATCGACAAACAGCGGCATGTCATAGAACCAGCCGAGGAAGTCGTGCCAGTCGGCCGGGTGGTGTTCGAATTGCGCCAGTGTCTCGTGGATCAACCGCGCATGCCGTGGGTTGTGCTCGCGCACAAACTGTTTGCCACTGCCGGGCGGCGCGGGCGTGGTCCAGCCCAGTGCGTTGAACTCATGGTTACCCATGATGCACAGCGCCTGGCCGGCTTCGGTCATGTCGTGGACGATGTGCAACGCCTCGCGGATGCGTGGGCCACGGTCGATGATATCGCCGAGGAACACCGCCATGCGCGATGGGTGCCGCCAAACACCGCCGATCTTGTGATAGCCCAACTGGTCGAGCAAGTGCTCAAGGGTATGAGCGCAACCGTGCACGTCACCAATCAGGTCGTAGCTACGCGCGGGATCGAGCATCAGTCGCCTCCACCCCCCAAGCGGCTGCCCCAGCCCAGCTTGGTGCGGCACACTTCGTAGTAGTTGTGGTCCAGCGGGTGGATCAACCGCAACTTCTGTGCCTTTTTGCTCACGGTGATAGTGTCACCGGGGGCGCAGGTGAAATGGTTCTGCCCGTCACACGACACCTGCGGGTAGATTTGCATGTCTTTGGACACCACGATTTTCAGCTCACTGTTGCCGTCGACCACAATCGGCCTGCTCGACAACATATGGGGGTACATCGGCACGATCACAATGGCATCCAGCTTGGGATGCATGATCGGGCCACCCGCCGACAACGCATAGGCGGTGGAGCCGGTGGGCGTGGCTACAATCAGGCCGTCAGCCTTCTGGCTGCACACGAACTGGCCGTCGATATAGAGTTCGAACTCGATCATACGCGTGGACTTGCCGGGGTGCAGCACCACGTCATTCAGGGCGTCGCCCTGGCCGATGGCTTCGCCGTGGCGGCGCACTTCGGCTTGCAGCAGGAAGCGGTTCTCCACCAGGTAATGGCCGTCGAGCACCTTGGCCACTTCGACTTCCAGCTCATCCGGGCGGATATCGGTGAGAAAACCCAGGCTGCCACGGTTGATCCCCAGCACCGGCACGTTATGCCGCGCCAAGGCTCGGGCTGCGCCGAGCAGGCTGCCGTCGCCGCCGACCACAATCACCATGTCACACACTTCACCGAGCATCTTGCGTGATGAGGTCTGCAGGCCGTGGCCAGGAAGGATTTCGGCGATGGTGTCTTCGAGGATCACATGCAGGTGGCGGTCCAGCAGGAATTTTTTCAGCCGGCGGACGGTGTCCAACACCTGGGTACTGCCCAGGCGACCGATAATGCCGATATTGCGAAATTGCTCCATGGGGCTCCTGCGGGATGTGGGGTGTGGCAAAAAGAAGGATTATGGGCGAAAGGCCGCCCCAGGCAAAATCCTTTGTCGCCGTGAAGCCTTGATGACAATGGTTCTCAGCCACCTGCCCGGCACTTAAAAGGCTATGCTCGGACCATGACTGTGTTCCCGGATCTGCACAACCTGCCCCGCCAGCTGCGCCACCCCGAAGTGCGCGACCTGGCGTGGGTGATGCTCGCCCCGCCGATGCTGGCGCAAACGCCGTGGCCGCAACGCCATCCGCTGACCGGCAGCGATTGGGTGCAAGCGCCTCATCTGCTGGAGCACTGGCTGCGCCAGCTCGATCAGGACAGCAGCGCCTTGCAGCAGTGGCTGAACCAGTCACGCACCCGGCGCCTGGGCCTGTATTACGAGCGCCTGTGGCAGTTCGCCGTACAGCATGCGCCGGGCGTGGAATTGTTGGCCGCCAATCTGCCAATCCGCCGGGCCGGGCATACCCTCGGCGAGCTGGACATGCTGCTGCGCGACCGTGACGGCGTGCATCACCTGGAACTGGCGATCAAACTCTATCTCGGCCCGCAGGACGGCAATGGCCAGGACACGGATCAATGGTTGGGGCCGGGCTGCCACGACCGGCTGGACCGCAAGCTGGCGCATCTGGCCCAGCATCAGCTGCCGATTTCTAAGCGGGCGGAAAGCCGAGAGGCGCTGGCGGCGCTGGATATCCAGCATTTCGATGCGCATTTGTGGCTGGGCGGCTATCTGTTGTACCCCTGGCCTGGCGAGGCCCAAGCCCCCATGGGTGCCCATCCACAGCATTTACGTGGGCGCTGGTTGCATCAGCGTGATTGGCCAGCGTTTGTCAGCCAAAGTCCGCCCGGCCGCTGGCAGCCCCTGCCCAGGCATGCGTGGTTGGCGCCGGCGCATTACCCGGCGGATGAAGTCTGGAGTGAAGAACAGATGAGGGGCTGGCTGGCGCAGCTGGATCCCATGGCGCCTGCACAATTGCTGGTGCGGATGGTTCAAGTCGATCAGGATTGGGAAGAAGCCGAGCGGTTGTTCCTGGTGGCGGACCTTTGGCCCAACGTGCCGGGCAATGGCTAATCGTCAATATGCCGATAGTCCAGCTGCAACCCCACCGCCAACTCCCGAGCCCGACCCAACCTGATCGGCCCGCGCTCGATATCCACCAACACCCCCGGACACTCCAGCAACGGCAACCCGGCGATGTCCTTGAGTCGCCCGTCAGTGATCACCAGCAGCCGCTGTTGTTCAGCCGGATACCGCTTGCGGCGCAGCGTCAACCACGCCCCGGCCTCGGTCAACGCCGCGAGCAACGGCGTACCACCGCCCGCGCCCAATTGATCCAGCCAGTCCGCCAAGCCCTTCGCCGCCTTCAACCCCTGTACCTGCCATTTAGGCGAGTGCCCGCTGGCCGTCAACAACGCCATCCGCGCCCGCTGGCGGTAGGCGTCATCAAACAATTGCGCCAACAAACCCTTGGCATCGGTAAGCGCACGGTGCCGCCGGGTGGATGCCGACGCATCGACGATCACCAGCCACAGCTCATGGGCCGAACGGCTGCGCAGGTGAAAGCGCAAATCTTCACGGGTTTGCGGGCGACCACTGAGCAAGGTACCCGGCCAGTTGATCGAGCCTTGTTTCGCGCTGCGCGCCTTACCGTACCTGCCGCTGTCCAGTCGCCCTGCCTTGGGGCGGGCATCCGCCCCCGTGTCAGGTCGGGGGCGAATGCCTAGGACTTTTTTGGCCAGGTGGGGACTTCCCGGCGCGCCCCCGTGGGCAGGGCCGGAGCGGGCATGTCGCCCCACTGGCCTTGGCCTGGCGAAGCGTCGGAAGATTTGGGCGACTGCCCTTCACTTGGCGGGTTGGACGATGGGGCTTGTTCCTGGCGACGATGGCGCAGGGCAAACTCGGCCACCGCTTCGATATCTTCCTCGGCTATCGCACTGGCGCCACGCCAGGCGGCATGGGCCCGAGCGCCGCGCAACCAGACCAAGTCCGCACGCAAACCGTCGACGCCCGCCGCGAAGCACCGTTCAGTGATCCTTGCCAGCGCCTCGTCGTCCAGCGCGATAGTATCCAACTGTGCCCGCGCCTGAGTGCAGCGTTCGCGCAAGGCCGCCTGCGACGCTTTCCATTGCGCGCAGAACGCCGCCGGGTCGCTGTCGAAATCCAGGCGCCGACGAATAATCTGCCCACGCTCGGCCGGCAAGGTCTGCCCGCTCAACGCCACGTTGAAACCGAAACGGTCGAGCAGTTGCGGACGCAACTCGCCCTCCTCCGGGTTCATGGTGCCGATCAGCACAAACCGCGCCGAATGGCGATGGGAAATGCCGTCGCGCTCGATCAGATTGGTGCCGCTGGCGGCCACGTCCAGCAGCAAATCCACCAAATGATCGGGCAGCAGGTTGACTTCATCGACGTACAGCACGCCGCCATCCGCCTTGGCCAATACGCCGGGCGAAAACTGCGCCCGGCCCTCGCCCAATGCAGCATCCAGGTCCAGCGTGCCGACAAGGCGCTCTTCAGTCGCGCCCAGGGGCAAAGTCACGAATTGACCACTGGCCAGCAGGTCCGCCAAACCACGCGCCAAAGTCGACTTGGCCATGCCGCGCGGGCCTTCGATCAGCACACCGCCGATCTTCGGGTCGATGGCGGTCAGGCACAGCGCCAGTTTCAGGTCATCGGCGCCGACTACGGCGGACAGCGGGAAATGGGGAATATCAGTCATACGATCCCTCTTCAAATTCTGCGGCACAAGCAACCTCACTGTAGTGAGCGGGCTTGCCCCGCGCTGGGCTGTGTAGCAGCCCCAATAAAGCTAAGCGGATTCTTCCTGGCAAAATGCGGTGTCCGGTTTTGGGGCCGCTTCGCAGCCCAGCGCGGGCAAGCCCGCTCACCACAACAAGCTTGCCTTCAGCCATCCTCTTCGATATCCAGCAACAAGTTTTCCAACGCCTCGCGGTACGCCCCCGGTTCCTGCCACATGCCACGCTGCTGCGCTTCGAGCATGCGCTCGGTCATGTCACGCAGCGCATCGGGGTTGTGTTGCTGCACAAAGGCGCGGGTGTCGGGGTCGAGCAAATAAGCATCGGCCAACAGGGCATATTGGTGATCGTCAATCAGCGCCGTGGTGGCGTCGAAGGCGAACAGGTTATCCACGGTTGCCGCCATCTCGAAGGCACCTTTATAGCCATGGCGCTTCACGCCTTCGATCCACTTGGGGTTGGCGGCGCGGGAACGGATCACCCGGTTCAGCTCTTCCTTCAGGGTGCGGATCTTAGGCAGGTCGGGCTGGCTGTGGTCGCCATGATAGCTGGCCGCCTTGTCGCCGCTCAGGGTTTCCACGGCGGCGAGCATGCCGCCGTGGAATTGGTAGTAATCGTTGGAATCAAGCAAGTCGTGCTCGCGGTTGTCCTGGTTTTGCAACACCGCCTGCACCTGGCTCAAACGCTGGGCAAACTGCGCGCGGGCGGCGGTGCCTTCGTCGGAACCGCCATAGGCGTAGCCGCCCCAGTTCAAGTAAACCTCGGCCAGGTCTTCACGACTTTGCCACAGGCGACCGTCGACCGCGCCCTGCACGCCCGCGCCATAGGCGCCGGGCTTGGCGCCGAAGATGCGCCAACCGGCTTGTTTCGCCGCCGCCTCTTCGTCCAGGCCCGACATGAGCAGCGCCTCACGCTCACTACGCACCTTGGCGGCCAGCGGGTTCATGTCGTCCGGCTCATCCAGCGCCGCCACGGCCTGCACCGCGGCGTCGAACAGGCGGATCAAATTGGCGAAGGCATCGCGGAAAAAACCCGACACACGCAAGGTCACGTCTACGCGCGGGCGATCCAACAGGCTGATCGGCAGGATCTCGAAATCGTCCACCCGCTGGCTGCCGGTCGCCCACACCGGGCGCACGCCCATCAGTGCCATGGCCTGGGCGATATCGTCGCCGCCGGTGCGCATGGTGGCAGTGCCCCACACCGACAGGCCGAGCTGGCGCAGGTGGTCGCCGTGGTCCTGTAAATGCCGCTCAAGAATCAGGTTGGCGGATTGGAAGCCGATGCGCCAGGCCGTGGTGGTCGGCAGGTTGCGCACGTCGACGGTGAAGAAGTTGCGCCCCGTTGGCAACACATCCAAACGCCCGCGACTCGGTGCACCACTCGGGCCCGCCGGTACAAACCGGCCGCTGAGGGCATCCAGCAATCCGCGCATTTCCGCGGGACCACAGGCGTCAAGGCGCGGCGCCACTACGATGCGCAGGCTTTCGATAACCGCCTTCACCTCTTCCCAACCGGGCTCTTCCAACTGTTCAAGCGGGCCTTCGAGCGCCTGCTCGATCAGCCGTGCGGCATAAAGCTCCAGGCGTTCGCGGGTATCGCCAGCGGTGCGCCACAATTGCGCGTCGATCTTCTGCAATACCAGAGGTCGGCGCCCCGTCCAAGGTTCGGCCAGGGCACAGTCCAACGGATCAAAGCCCAAGTCGAAAGCCTTGGCCAATACACGCAGCAGGCTCGACTGTGGGCCACGCCCATCGCCACGCGGGATACGCAACAAGGCCAGCAGCGTGTCGATACGCAAGCGGCCTGCGGGCGACTCACCAAAGATGTGCAGGCCATCGCGGATCTGCGACTCCTTCAAGTCGCACAGGTAAGTGTCCAGGCGCGGCAACCACACGGCAGCGTCAGCGTCGCTCTCCAGCTCAAGTTCTTGGTCGATGCGGGTTTCGCGCACCAGTTTGAGGATGTCTTTCTGCAACTCCAGGGCCCGGCGCGGATCAAGCAGTTGCGCTTCGTAATACTCGTCCGCCAGCAGTTCAAGGTTACGCAGCGGGCCGTAGGTTTCAGCACGGGTCAGCGGCGGCATCAGGTGATCGATGATCACCGCCTGGGTACGTCGCTTGGCCTGGGCGCCCTCGCCCGGATCGTTGACGATAAACGGGTAGATATTCGGCAGCGGCCCCAACAGCGCATCGGGCCAGCAGCTTTCCGACAGGCCGACACCCTTGCCCGGCAACCATTCAAGGTTGCCGTGCTTGCCCACATGAATCACGCCATGGGCGCCATAGGTGTGGCGCAGCCAGAAATAGAACGCCAGGTAGCCGTGGGGCGGCACCAGGTCCGGATCATGGTAAACCGCGCTGGCGTCCACCTGATAACCCCGCGCCGGTTGGATACCGACAAAGGTCAGGCCCAGGCGCAGCCCGGCGATCATCATGCGGCCATCGCGGAACATCGGATCGTTATGGGGCGTGCCCCAGCGCGCCAGCACCGCCTGGCGATTGGCCTCGGGCAAGCGGCTGAACATCGCCTCGTAGTCATCCAGGCCCAGGCTTTGATGACAGGGGCGAAGGTCGAGGCTGTCCAGGTCGTTAGTGATGCCGCCGAGCAAATCGTGGATCAGTGCCGTGCCGCTTTCCGGCAGTGCATCCGGCACCGGATAGCCTTCGACGTGCAACGCACGCAGGATATTCAGCGCCGCCGCCGGCGTATCCAGGCCGACACCATTGCCGATACGCCCATCGCGGGTCGGGTAGTTGGCAAGGATCAGCGCAATGCGTTTGTCGGCATTCGGCACCCGCGCCAGTTCGACCCAGCGTCGCGCCAATTCTGCGACAAAATCCATGCGTTCCGGCGCCGCTCGATAGCACACCACATCCGACTGGCTGCGTTCGCTGCGCCAGGCCAGGTCCTTGAAGCTGATCGGCCGGCTGATGATGCGTCCGTCCAACTCTGGCAGGGCAATGTGCATCGCCAGGTCCCGGGGGCCGAGGCCTTGCTCGCTGGCTTCCCAGCCGGGCTGGTTGTCCTGGGCGCAGATCGCCTGGATCACCGGGATATTGCGGCGAAACGGGCGCAAATGCGGCGCTTCCGGGCTGGATTGGGCGAAGCCGGTGGTGTTGAGGATTACCGCCGCGCCCACCTCGTCCAGCAGGTCCTCGACCACCGCCAGGCAGCCGGGCTCTTTTAAACTGGCCACCGCCATCGGCAACGGGTTGAGGCCCGCCGCTTGCAAGCGCTGGCAGAACACATCGATAAAGCCGGTATTGGCCGCCTGCAAATGGGAGCGGTAGAACAGCACCGCCGCCACCGGCCACTCGGCATTCCAGTCGGCCTGCCAATCATTCAGGCGGGCGTTAGCGTGGCGCGGATGATAAATCGCCGTGCGCGGCAGGGTCTGCGGCTCCGCCCAGGCGTAGTCACGGCCCAGGTAGGCACTGGCCAGGCAGCGATAAAAATCCAGCGCATTGCCTAGGCCGCCCTGGCGCAGGAAGTGCCAGAGGCGATCACGCGCTTCGGCGCCGACGGTGCTCAACCCGCTGAGTTCCGGGTCCGGGCGATCATCCCCCGGCACCAGGATCAGCTGCACGCCCCTTTCGGCCAACTCCACCAGGCGCTCGATGCCGTAACGCCAATAACCGATACCGCCATGCAGCGAGATCAGGATGACCTTGGCGTGGCGCAGCACTTCATCGACGTAGAGGTCGACCGAGGCGTGGTTCTGCACCTGCATCGGGTTGGCCAGGCGAAAGCTGGGGTAATCGTCGGGTAACTGCTGCGCCGCCTCGGCCAGCAGCGCCAGGCTGGAATCGCCGCTGCACAGGATCACCAGGTCAGCGGGGGTCTGGCCAAGGTCGGCAATATTGTCGTCCGAGACGAAACCACCGGGCTGGGTCCTGAGCAGGTGCATGGGTTAAACGCTGAGGGCGGCGCGCAGTTGCGCTTCAAGGCCGGCCGCATCGAGGTCCTGACCGATCAGCACCAGGCGCGTAATACGCGGCTCGTCAGCGCTCCAGGCACGGTCGAAGTGCTTGTCGAAACGCGTGCCCACGCCCTGGATCAGCAGGCGCATCGGCTTGTTCGGGATTGCGGCGAAGCCTTTTACACGCAGGATGCCGTGTTGCACCACCAACTGGGTCAGGGCGTCGAGCAGCAGCGCTTCGTCGGCTTGCGGCAGGTCGATGGAGATGGAATCGAAGGCGTCGTGATCGTGATCGTCTTCACCTTCGTGATGATGATCGTGATGGCTGTGGCGACCGTCGATGTGTTCTTCGGAGCCGGCACCCAGGCCGATCAGCACGTCCAGCGGCAGGCGACCGCTGCTGGCCTCGATGATCTTCACCGCAGGTGGCAGTTCTTCCGCGACTTCAAGGCGCACGCGGGCCAGGTCTTCAGGGCTGATCAGGTCGGTCTTGTTGAGGATTACCAGGTCAGCGCTGGCCAGTTGGTCGGCGAACAGCTCGTGCAGGGGTGATTCGTGGTCCAGGTTCGGGTCGAGCTTGCGCTGCGCATCCACTTGGTCCGGAAAGGCGGCGAAGGTGCCGGCGGCCACAGCCGGGCTGTCGACCACGGTGATCACCGCGTCAACGGTGCAGGCGCTGCGGATTTCCGGCCATTGGAAGGCTTGGACCAGCGGTTTTGGCAGGGCCAGGCCGGAGGTTTCGATGAGAATGTGGTCGAGGTCCCCGCGGCGGGCCACCAATTCGCGCATCACTGGGAAGAACTCTTCCTGCACGGTGCAGCACAGGCAGCCGTTGGCCAGCTCGTAGACGCGGCCGTTGGCTTCTTCTTCGGTGCAGCCGATGGAGCACTGCTTGAGGATTTCACCGTCGATACCCAGCTCGCCGAATTCGTTGACGATCACGGCAATGCGACGGCCCTGGGCGTTGTCGAGCATGTGGCGCAGCAAGGTGGTTTTGCCTGAGCCGAGGAAGCCGGTAACGATGGTGACGGGGAGTTTGGCCAGTGTTTTCATCGGATGCCCTTGGGGGCGGGCATACGGGACGATAGGCCCTGCGACGGTGCGCAGCAGCGGATTTCGTCACCGGATCACCCCGCCCGGTTGAAGTAGAAAATCGGTTGCGAGGCAGGTCTCCTGGCTTGGGGCTTGCGGGTCTTGCGACCGGCGCTGGCTGCGCCTTCCCGCCTTTCGGCAGTGGCGTGGCAGTCAGCTGAACCCTTTACAGTTGCGGGGGCAGCCGCGGCTTGGACCGCGTTCCCTTCTTAGCTTCGGCCTGGGCCGAAGAACCTCGAGGGTGCAAGGCTACGCAGTGCTTGGGGGATGGTCAATGATGGGGTTTGGGTTGGTGTTGGTGTACATATCCGTTATTTGGGTGATGGCGGGTATTGGTTCCGCCCTTACGGCGGGTCACTTTGGAAAAGCCCCAAAGTAACCAAAGGGCTCTTGCCCCAACACTCGGCACCTCGCTCACGCTCGGTGTGCCCGTAATCCGACAGTGATTTGGGGGGCCGCCGCCACGCGCCATCCATGGCGCGGGGCGGCTAAACCGGCATCCCTGCCGGTTTACCCCCCAAATCCCTGCCGAATTCCGGCCAGCGTGTTTGACGGGGCGCCTAAGATCAAAATCAAAAGCAAGAGCACAGCGGCCTGACAGCCGGCTTGAGTGGTGTGAAGCAAAAGCAAAATCAAACGCGGTCCTGTAGGAGCCGGCTTGCCGGCGATGGTCTTCAACGATGACGCGGGGAATCAGACAAAACGCGGCGGTATCACGTTTTTCGCCGGCAAGCCGGCTCCTACAGGGACCGCGTATCTACGATGCGAAGCGAGTCGCTCTTGATCTTGATCTGAGGCGCCCCGTTAAACACGCTGGCCGAACGCAGGCTTGAATCCGTGGGTAACCCGGCAGGACGCCGGGTTAGCCGCGCTGGGCCAAGGATGGCCCATCGCGGCGGCCCACGGATTCAAGCCGGAGTGAGGGCACACCGAGCCTAGGCGAGGTGCCGAGTGTTGGGGCGAAGGCCTTTTGGTTACTTTTGGGCCTTTCCAAAAGTGACCCGCTGTAAGAGCGGAACCATAAGCCGCCGTTACCTAAACAATGGATATGCCCCCAACAACCCAATTGACTCCCCTCCCACCCCCATGCTCTCCTACACATCTTGTTTCGGGTGCCCCTCACAGGGTGAAACGGGAAACCGGTGCGTCATAGCGATATGACCAGTCCGGTGCTGCCCCCGCAACGGTAAGCGAGCGAAGTGTCAGATCCACTGTGCCTCCAAGGCATGGGAAGGCGACGCTTAATAGGCGCAATGCCCCTCGCAAGCCCGGAGACCGGCCCGAAAAAATCAGATAACAAACCCGCGGTGGGCGGGCGCTGTTTAAACCCTGCGTGCCCGGCTCGCGGGGTTTTCATGCGCTCGTTTCACCCTGACACCTGAAAGGGACGCGCCATGTCGATCATCAGCAGCACCTCGCACTCCGCCAGCAGCACCTCGACCCTGAGCCAACGCTTGACCGCCGCCATCGGCGCGTCGATCCTCGGCGCGTGCCTGGTGTATTTCGCCGGTTTCTCGCACATCGAGGCCGTACACAACGCCGCCCACGATACCCGCCACAGCGCCGCGTTCCCGTGCCACTGAGACCTGCCGACATGATCAAGCGTATCGCGCAAACCGCAGGTTTCACCGGCCTGGCGGCCGCCCTGCTGCTGACTCTGCTGCAAAGCTTTTGGGTCGCCCCGCTGATTCTGCAGGCGGAAACCTTTGAAAAAGCGCCGGCGGCTACCGAAGTGGCCCACGAACACGCCGAAGGTGCTGCCGCCCATACCCATGACGCCGAAGCTTGGGAGCCGGAAGACGGCTGGCAGCGCGTGCTGTCCACCACGGGCGGCAACCTGGTGGTCGCCGTCGGTTTTGCGCTGATGCTGGCCGGTCTCTACACGCTGCGTGCGCCAACCCGCACCGCCCAAGGGCTGCTGTGGGGTTTGGCCGGTTACGCAACTTTCGTGCTGGCACCGACGATGGGCCTGCCGCCTGAGCTGCCGGGCACTGCCGCCGCCGACCTGGCGCTGCGCCAGACCTGGTGGATCGGCACTGCGGCGTCTACCGCTGCCGGCATCGCCTTGATCGTGTTTGGTCGCAACTGGCTGCTGAAAGTACTGGGTGCAGCGATCCTCGCCGTACCGCACGTGATCGGCGCACCACAGCCGGAAGTGCATTCGATGCTGGCCCCGGAGGCCCTGGAAGCGCAGTTCAAGATCGCTTCACAGTTGACCAATGTCGCCTTCTGGCTGGCCTTGGGGCTGATCAGCGCCTGGTTGTTCCGCCGCAACCGTGATGATCAATACTCGGCATGATCCTGGTGGTCGGCCTGGGGTGCCAGCGGGGTTGTGACGTTCATACCCTGCTGGGCCTGTTTAATACTGCCCTCGCCGAGGGCAGCATCGAGCGCGATAAGATTACTGCGCTGGCCAGTATTGATTTGAAAAAAGACGAGCCGGGAATACTCGCATTGGCCGAAACGCTGAACCTGCCGCTGCACTGTTTCAGCGCCGAGCAGCTGACGACCTTTGAAGATCGCCTGAGCCACAAATCCGAGATCGCCTTCGCCCACACCGGCTGCTATGGCATCGCGGAAAGTGCCGCCTTGGCCCTTGCCGAGCACCTCGCCGGCGGCCCTGCCCGCCTGTTGATCACCAGCAAAAAAACCGCCCAGGCCACCTTTGCATTGGCGTGCGCCGGCTGAAAACCCGATAATCGCCCCTCCCGATCATGAGCATTCTTCATGCTCGCCCGTTTTTCATCAGGATTTCCCCATGACCGTCTACTTCATCGGCGCAGGCCCCGGCGACCCGGAATTAATCACCGTCAAAGGCCAGCGGCTGATCCGAAGTTGCCCGGTGATTATTTATGCGGGCTCGTTGGTGCCGGCCGCGGTACTGGAAGGTCATCAAGCGGAAACTGTGGCCAACAGCGCCGAATTGCACCTGGAGCAGATCATTGATCTGATCAAAGCCGCCCACGAGAAGGGCCAGGATGTGGCGCGCGTCCATTCCGGCGACCCAAGCCTGTATGGCGCCATTGGTGAACAGATCCGCCACCTACGGGAGTTGGGCATTCCCTTCCAGATCATCCCCGGCGTCACCGCCGTGGCTGCCTGCGCAGCCTTGCTGGAGGCGGAGCTGACCCTGCCTGACATCGCCCAGAGCGTGATCCTGACCCGCTATGCCGACAAGACCAGCATGCCGGCCGGCGAGGACTTCGACAGCCTGACGCGGCATGGCACCACCATGGCGATTCACCTGGGGGTCAATCACCTGGAGAAGATCGTCGCTGAACTGCTGCCACACTACGGCGCGGATTGCCCGATTGCCGTGGTGCACCGGGCTACCTGGCCGGATCAGGATTGGGCGATAGGAACGCTGAGCGACATTGCCGAGAAAGTGGCGGCCAAGGGCTTTCGACGCACGGCGCTGATTGTCGTGGGCCGGGTGCTGGCCAGTGACAGTTTCAGTGAGTCATCGCTGTACCGGGCAGGCCATGCGCACCTTTATCGCCCATAACAAACAAAATTAACTTAAGAACATAACTCACTGTTTTAACTGAATAAATATGGTGAACCATGTGAGAGTGGACAAGCCCGGCTCAAAAGTTAATCCTCTTTGACAGATGGCTATCACAAACCACTGATTTTAAAGAATAAAAAAACGGCGCTCACGGGGCGCCGTTTTTTTTTCGCAGTGAACGCCTTACTCAGTAGTAGGCGTTTTCTTTCTGCGTGTGATCGGTCACGTCACGCACGCCCTTGAGTTCTGGAATTCGCTCCAGCAAGGTGCGCTCGATGCCTTCGCGCAGGGTCACGTCCGCTTGGCCGCAGCCTTGGCAGCCGCCACCGAACTTGAGCACCGCAATGCCGTCATCGACCACGTCGATCAAGCTGACCTGGCCGCCGTGGCTGGCCAGGCCTGGGTTGATTTCGGTCTGCAGGTAGTAGTTGATACGCTCGTTCACCGGGCTGTCGGCGTTGACGTTGGGCACCTTGGCGTTTGGCGCTTTGATGGTCAACTGGCCGCCCATGCGGTCGGTGGCGTAGTCGACCACGGCGTCGTCGAGGAAGGCTTCGCTGAAGGCGTCGATGTAGGCAGTGAAGCTTTTCAGCCCCAGGGCGGTGTCTTCAGGTTTTTCTTCACCAGGCTTGCAGTAGGCGATGCAAGTTTCGGCGTATTGGGTGCCGGGCTGGGTGATAAAGACGCGAATGCCGATACCCGGGGTGTTCTGCTTGGACAGCAGGTCAGCCAGGTAATCGTGGGCGGCGTCGGTAATGGTTATGGCAGTCATGGAAACTCCTCACAGGCTTGCCGGCAGTTTACGCCAAATTATTACGCAGGTACAAAGTCCTAGTGTTTTTGTCGGGATAGGTTTGTTTGCGGGGGGGGATGTACATATCCGTTATTTGGGTAACGGCCGCGTATGGTTCCGCCCTTACGGCGGGTCACTTTGGAAAAGCCCCAAAGTAACCAAAGGGCTCTTGCCCCAACACTCGGTACCTCGCCTAGGCTCGGTATGCCCGTAATCCGACAGTGATTTGGGGGGCCGCCGCCACGCGCCATCCATGGCGCGGGGCGGCTAAACCAGCATCCCTGCCGGTTTACCCCCCAAATCCCTGCCGAATTCCGGCCAGCGTGTTTAACGGGGCGCCTAAGATCAAAATCAAAAGCAAAAGCACAGCGGCCTGACAGCCGGCTTGAGTGGTGTAAAGCAAAGGCAAACGCGGTCCTGTAGGAGCCGGGGGGGGACGCCGGGTTACCCACGGATTCAAGCCGGAGTGAGGGCACACCGAGCCTAGGCGAGGTGCCGAGTGTTGGGGCGGAGCGTTTTTGGTTACTTTTTGCGCTCTTCAAAAAGTGACCCGCTGTAAGAGCGGAACCATAAGCCGCCATCACCCAAATAACGGATATTCACTCCAAAAAACCCTCACAAATTCTCATACCGATTCATATCCAACACCCCCTCCTCAACCGGCGTTGTCTCTCGAATGTACTCCGACAAATCATGGAAATACTGCCAAAACAGCGGATGACTACGCCGCACACCCCAACGATCCACAATCTTCTCAAACCGCTTGGCATCCTTGGCCCGCTCCATTTCAGCCACAAACTCCGGCACGTCCTGCGCCGGAATATTGAACATAAAGTTCGGATAGCTGCTCAACACACCCGGATAGATGGTCACTGTGTCCAGGCCCGGCTGATAGCGATAAGCCTCACCCAACAGAAACGCCACATTACTGTGAGCACGATTGCGCAACATGCTGTAGACCACACGCTTACCGCTGGCAGTCTCAACCCGCAGCATCGTCGCTTCAGGCAATAGATCGATAACCTTGAGCCCGGCGGCCGGGCGTGAGGTCAGGCGGCTCAGCGCTTGCTCGGCATCCTGCAACGCCGGGTCGATACCATCACGGGAGCAATAGGCGCCAGTGCAGCGGTTGATCGGGTCCGGGCTGGCATTCAGATCGCCATAACGCGTGAGCAACTGGTTGGCAAAGTCGCGCTTCGGATCGTTTTCGCTCAGATGCAAGCCGGTGGGCTTGTCGTCATCAATCGCCTCATAGTCCATCCACAACTTGAGCTTGCCACTGTTTTGATACCAGTCATCGAGGAAGTCTTCGCGGGAGTCTGCAGGCATCAGGCGCAGGAAGTTCTGCTCGGCGCCGTTGCGGATCAGGTCGAAGTACAAGCGGGTCTGGGCTTGGTGCGACACATTGCCGAACACATCAAAATTCACCGCCAACTGATAATAGGTGCGCTCCAGCAACGGATAGTCAAACAGCCACATCGTCTGCGGCACTTCACCAATCAAGCCCTTGGTCACCGAGGCACTGTCGAAGTGGCGAAAAATGCTCAGCAAGGCGTTGTCATTCCCGGCCCACAGCGACGACCAGCTTGGCGCGGGAACGTCCGCATAGTTGTCACGGCGCAGCGCTTCGTATTGATTACGCTTGTCACGGTAAGCGAGCCACAGGCTCAGCACACTGCCTACGTCATCGTTCTGCCCCGGCATGGCCAGCAACGGCGTGGCCTGGCCGCGATAACGGGCATCGGTGATGTAGAGGTCATGGTCCGGGTCCTGGAACAGGGTCCAGAAATTGTCGCGGATCACGTCCGTGGCGATCTGCCCACGGCACACGGGCCCACGAATAAAGGTGCGTACGAAATACTCGGCGTTGTCCAGCATGAACTGGTAACGCGCCTTGGCTGGAATCGCCTCGAAGGTTTCGAAGGGGTTGGCGCGACGGCCCGGTCCGTAGCCAGGCAAGGCGTTGACCTGCCAGTTGCCGGCGTAGAACAGCGCTTTGATGCGGGCCATTTTCTCGGCGCTGAGCGGGTACGTGATGTGGGTTTTATGCACGATCACGCCCTGCACCGGCCACAGGCGGTAGTAAACCTGGGTGCCTGGGTCATCGTTCGGGCGGCGAGTTGCGATCAGGTCAATCGGCTGCCCGCTCGGCGTACGCGAGCGCACCCACTGGAAGAAATGCCCCGGCTCGCCGTTTTCGAAGTAGAGATGGGCGAGGAACAAATGCTCGAACAACCAGCGCGCTACCAGGCTCTCCCTGGCCCCGGGCTGGTTGAGCAGGTTTTCCCACTGCTGTACCTGCAGTGCTTCCTTGGCGCTGGGTGCCAAGCCTTGTTCATCGATAGGCGCGCCGGACGCGAGCCAGCGTTGCAAGGTCTGATACTGCTGGTCCGTCAGGCCGGTGACCGCCAGCGGCATACCTTCCTTGGGATGGGCACCCGCGTAGGCAGTGAACTCGCCGGGCATGGCGCACATGTTTTGTCGGTTCAGGCCCAGTACGATCTCTTCGGGCAGCTTGGCGTTGGGTTGCAGCGGTGCGTTATGACCCAACTCCAGCATGCGCGCCATCAGCGCAGCCTGGCTGCCCTGCGCATCCAATACTGAGTAAAAGCCCTTCTGCTGCCAGGCCTGCTTGCCGAAAGCGTCATAGAACAGCCGAGTGGTCGGCGTCGCCTGGCTGCGCTCGCCATCGTAGACCGGTACTTTGCTCGCACCTCGCGCTACGCCTTCGGCACTGCCCAGGTTCAGTTGGCAGGCGGAGTCATAGCAGGCATGGCAAGCCACGCATTTCTCGGTGAAGATCGGTTGAATGTCGCGGGTGTACGAAATCGCCGGGGCGGGTCCGTCGGCCTGCGCAATGCAGGCGACCAGTGCCAGGGCAGCACTGGTGATGAGGCGAAGTGACATGTATCCGGTCCCGATTCAATACGTACGCTGAAAATTTGCCGGTGATTCTACCGGGCCACGCCCCCTTCCAACATGAACGATATTCATGCAAAAACTGCGCATGCTCTAAATCGGCACAGGTTTGTTATGATTCACGCCCTCCGAAATGCCTGACCAGAGTAGTCCCATGTCCGATCGTAGCGTTCGTCTGCAAGCCCTTCATCAAGCCCTCAAGGAACGTATCCTGATCCTCGACGGCGGTATGGGCACGATGATCCAGAGCTACAAGCTTGAGGAAAATGACTACCGTGGCAAACGCTTCGCCGATTGGCCAAGCGACGTCAAGGGTAACAACGACCTGCTGGTGCTCACCCGGCCCGACGTCATCGGTGGCATCGAAAAAGCCTACCTGGATGCTGGCGCCGACATCCTCGAAACCAACACCTTCAACGCCACGCGCATCTCCATGGCCGACTACGGCATGGAAGAACTGGCCTATGAACTGAACGTAGAAGGCGCACGCCTGGCGCGCAAGATTGCCGACGCCAAGACCGCCGAAAACCCGGCCAAGCCGCGTTTCGTCGCCGGCGTGCTCGGCCCGACCAGCCGCACCTGCTCGCTGTCGCCCGACGTGAACAACCCCGGCTACCGCAACGTGACCTTCGATGAACTGGTGGAAAACTACACCGAGGCCACCCAAGGCCTGATCGAAGGCGGTGCCGACCTGATCCTGATCGAGACCATCTTCGACACCCTCAACGCCAAGGCCGCGATCTTTGCCGTGCAAGGTGTGTTCGAAGCGTTGAACATCGAACTGCCGATCATGATCTCCGGCACCATCACCGACGCCTCCGGCCGTACGCTGTCGGGCCAGACCACCGAAGCGTTCTGGAACTCCGTGGCCCACGCCAAGCCGATTTCCGTGGGCCTCAACTGCGCCCTGGGCGCCAGCGAGCTGCGTCCGTACCTGGAAGAGTTGTCGAACAAGGCCAACACCCACGTTTCTGCGCACCCGAACGCCGGCCTGCCCAACGAATTCGGTGAATACGATGAGTTGCCGTCACAAACCGCCAAGGTCATCGAAGAGTTTGCCCAGAGCGGCTTCCTCAACATTGTCGGCGGTTGCTGCGGCACCACGCCGGGCCACATCGAGGCTATCGCCAAGGCCGTGGCCGGTTACGCACCGCGCCAGATCCCGGATATCCCGAAGGCTTGCCGCCTGTCGGGCCTGGAACCCTTCACCATCGATCGCAGCTCGTTGTTCGTCAACGTCGGTGAGCGCACCAACATCACCGGCTCGGCCAAGTTCGCCCGCCTGATCCGCGAGGACAACTACACCGAGGCCCTGGAAGTCGCCTTGCAGCAGGTGGAAGCCGGCGCCCAGGTGATCGACATCAATATGGACGAGGGCATGCTCGATTCGAAGAAGGCCATGGTGACCTTCCTCAATCTGATTGCCGGCGAGCCGGACATCTCCCGCGTGCCGATCATGATCGACTCCTCCAAGTGGGACGTGATCGAAGCTGGCCTCAAGTGCATCCAGGGCAAGGGCATCGTCAACTCCATCAGCATGAAGGAAGGTGTGGAGCAGTTCATTCACCACGCCAAGCTGTGCAAGCGCTATGGCGCCGCCGTGGTGGTGATGGCGTTCGACGAAGCCGGCCAGGCCGACACCGAAGCGCGCAAGAAAGAAATCTGCAAACGCTCCTACGACATCCTGGTCAATGAAGTCGGCTTTCCGCCGGAAGACATCATCTTCGACCCGAACATCTTCGCGGTCGCCACCGGTATCGAAGAGCACAACAACTACGCTGTCGACTTCATCAACGCCTGTGCCTACATTCGTGACGAACTGCCGTACGCGCTGACCTCCGGCGGCGTGTCCAACGTGTCGTTCTCGTTCCGTGGCAACAACCCGGTGCGTGAGGCGATCCACTCGGTGTTCCTGCTGTATGCGATCCGCAACGGTCTGACCATGGGCATCGTCAACGCTGGCCAGTTGGAGATCTACGACCAGATCCCGGCCGAGTTGCGCGACGCCGTTGAAGACGTGGTACTCAACCGCACGCCGGACGGCACCGACGCCCTCCTCGCCATCGCTGACAAGTACAAGGGCGACGGCAGCGTAAAAGAGGCCGAAACCGAGGAATGGCGTGGCTGGGACGTGAACAAGCGCCTGGAACACGCTCTGGTCAAGGGCATCACCACGCATATTGTTGAAGATACCGAAGAATCGCGGCTGTCGTTTGCACGCCCGATCGAAGTGATCGAAGGCCCGCTGATGTCTGGCATGAACATCGTCGGCGACCTGTTCGGCGCGGGCAAAATGTTCCTGCCCCAGGTGGTGAAATCCGCCCGCGTCATGAAGCAGGCCGTGGCCCACTTGATCCCGTTTATCGAGCTGGAAAAAGGCGACAAGCCGGAAGCCAAGGGCAAGATCCTGATGGCGACGGTGAAAGGCGACGTGCACGACATCGGCAAGAACATCGTCGGCGTGGTGCTGGGTTGCAACGGCTATGACATTGTCGACCTCGGCGTGATGGTGCCGGCGGAGAAGATCCTGCAGGTGGCCAAGGAGCAGAAGTGCGACATCATCGGGCTGTCCGGCCTGATCACGCCGTCCCTGGATGAGATGGTGCACGTGGCTCGCGAGATGCAGCGCCAGGACTTCCACCTGCCGCTGATGATCGGCGGTGCTACCACGTCCAAGGCGCATACGGCGGTGAAGATCGAGCCCAAGTACAGCAACGATGCCGTGGTGTATGTCACCGACGCCTCGCGTGCAGTCGGTGTGGCGACTCAGTTGCTGTCCAAGGAGCTGAAAGCCGGCTTCGTGCAGCGTACCCGCGAGGAATACGTGGAAGTGCGTGAGCGCACCGCAAACCGCAGCGCCCGCACCGAACGCCTGAGCTACCCGGCGGCCATCGCCAAGAAGCCGCAGTTCGACTGGAGCACCTACACGCCGGTAGTGCCGACCTTCACCGGCGCCAAGGTCCTGGACAATATCGACCTCAACGTACTGGCCGAATACATCGACTGGACGCCGTTCTTCATTTCCTGGGACCTGGCGGGCAAATTCCCACGCATTCTGACTGATGAAGTCGTCGGTGAAGCGGCGACTTCGCTGTACGCCGACGCCCAGGAAATGCTCAAGAAGCTGATCGACGAAAAACTCATCAGCGCCCGTGCGGTGTTCGGTTTCTGGCCGACCAACCAGGTGCAGGACGATGACCTGGAAGTCTACGGCGAAGACGGCCAGCCGATCGCCAAACTGCACCACTTGCGCCAGCAGATCATCAAGACCGACGGCAAGCCGAACTTCTCCCTGGCCGACTTCGTGGCGCCCAAGGACAGCGGCGTGACCGACTACATCGGCGGTTTCATCACCACCGCTGGCATCGGCGCCGAAGAGGTCGCCAAGGCCTATCAGGACGCGGGCGACGACTACAACTCGATCATGGTCAAGGCCCTGGCCGACCGCCTGGCCGAAGCCTGCGCCGAATGGCTGCACCAGCAAGTGCGTAAAGACTACTGGGGTTACGCCAAGGACGAGCAACTGGACAACGAAGCGCTGATCAAGGAGCAGTACAGCGGCATCCGCCCTGCCCCCGGCTACCCGGCATGTCCGGATCACACCGAGAAAGGCACCTTGTTCCAACTGCTCGACCCCGAGGCACGCGAGATGGAAGCGGGGCGCAGCGGCGTGTTCCTCACCGAACACTACGCGATGTTCCCGGCGGCAGCGGTCAGCGGCTGGTATTTCGCCCACCCGCAGGCGCAGTATTTCGCCGTGGGCAAGGTCGACAAGGACCAGGTGGCGAGCTACACCGCGCGCAAAGGCCAGGACCTGAGCGTGACCGAGCGCTGGCTGGCGCCGAACCTGGGTTACGACAACTAAGCGTCGCTGGATTGTCTATGCTGTCCCTCACACACCTGGTGTCGAGGGACCCATGGACGATCAAAAGCCACCGACCTTCTGGCAGATGCTCCACAGCGTCATGGCCGCCGCGTTTGGCGTGCAAAGCGGCAAGAACCGCGCGCGGGATTTCACCCACGGCAAGCCCAGCCACTTTGTGATCCTGGGGGTTTTGTTTACAGCGGTGTTCGCGCTGACGCTGTTTGGCATCGTGCAACTGGTGCTGCACCTGGCTGGCGTGTAAACCCAACCTGACTGTAGGAGCGGGCTTGCCAGCGATTGCATCACTGCGGTGTGGCTGACAACCGAGGTGAGGCAATCGCTGGCAAGCCAGCGCCTACAGGGGTCCGTATCGATGACTACTGGTGGCTGACCCAGAACACGGCAGTCCCAACCACCAGGATTATCAAGAACAGAATGGCCCAGGCGTCCACGGTACTGTCGGGTTTACGGGCTTTTGTCGAATTGCTCATCGCATCGCCTCTTGTCGGTTTTATAGGTGATAACGTTCAGACACGATCACAGTAAAGTCGACGATTGCCCGCATGACAAATGTGGGTATCGCGATAACCGTTCTCATTAGTCATTTTGGTTATTTGCATATACTCAAACATCACTTTTGCGCATAAACGCAAACTGGTATCGTGCGCCGGCTCCGTTGGGAGTGCGCGGCCGTGCGCGCAGATTTGCCGAGAACAGGACCTATATGTACGTATACGACGAATACGATCAGCGCATCATCGAGGACCGCGTCAAGCAGTTCCGTGATCAGACCCGACGCTACCTAGCAGGTGAACTGAGCGAAGAAGAGTTCCGCCCTCTGCGCCTGCAAAATGGCCTTTATGTTCAGCGCTTTGCGCCGATGCTGCGAGTGGCCGTGCCCTATGGCCAACTGACGTCGCGCCAGACGCGCATGATGGCCAAGATTGCCCGCGACTTCGACAAAGGCTATGCCCACATCAGTACCCGCCAGAACGTACAGTTCAACTGGCCGGCGCTGGAAGATGTGCCGGACATCCTGGCTGAACTGGCAACCGTGCAGATGCACGCCATTCAGACCAGCGGTAACTGCCTGCGCAACGTGACCACCGACCAATTCGCCGGTGTTGCCGCCGACGAACTGATCGACCCACGCCCCTGGTGCGAAATCGTCCGTCAGTGGACCACCTTCCACCCCGAATTCGCCTACCTGCCACGCAAGTTCAAGATCGCCATCAATGGCTCGACCTCGGACCGTGCGGCCATCGAAGTGCACGATATCGGCCTGGAACCGGTGCACAACGAAGCCGGCGAACTGGGCTTCCGCGTATTGGTAGGTGGCGGCCTCGGCCGTACCCCGGTCGTCGGCGCCTTTATCAACGAGTTCCTGCCGTGGCAGGACCTGTTGAGCTACCTCGACGCGATCCTGCGGGTTTACAACCGCTATGGCCGTCGTGATAACAAGTACAAGGCCCGGATCAAGATCCTGGTCAAGGCGCTGACCCCTGAGGTGTTCGCCCAGAAAGTCGACGCCGAGATGGAACACCTGCGCGGCGGCCAGACCACCCTGACCGAAGCCGAAGTGCACCGCGTCGCCAAACACTTCGTCGACCCTGAGTACAAGGCCCTGAGCAATCAGGACGCCGAGCTCGCAGCACTTGACCAAGAGCATCCAGGCTTCGCGCGCTGGCGTGGCCGCAACACCCTGGCGCACAAAAAGCCGGGCTACGTGGCCGTAACCTTGTCGCTGAAACCTACCGGGGTTGCACCGGGCGATATCACCGACAAGCAACTGGACGCCGTGGCCGACCTGGCCGAGCGCTACAGCTTTGGTCAACTGCGCACCTCCCACGAGCAGAACATCATTCTCGCGGACGTTGAGCAGAGCCAACTGTTCACCCTGTGGGGCGAGTTGCGCGAAGGCGGATTCGCCACGCCGAACATCGGCCTGCTGACCGACATCATCTGCTGCCCGGGCGGCGATTTCTGCTCCCTGGCCAACGCCAAGTCGATCCCGATTGCCGAATCGATCCAGCGCCGTTTCGACGACCTGGATTACCTGTTCGACATCGGCGAGCTGGACTTGAACATCTCCGGTTGCATGAACGCCTGTGGTCACCACCACGTCGGCCACATCGGCATCCTGGGCGTGGACAAGAAAGGCGAAGAATTCTACCAAGTGTCCCTGGGTGGCAGCGCCAGCCGCGATGCGAGCCTGGGCAAGATCCTCGGCCCATCCTTCGCCCAGGAAGCCATGCCTGAGGTGATCGGCAAGCTGATCGACGTCTACATCGAACAGCGCACCGAAGATGAGCGTTTCATCGACACCTACCAGCGCATCGGCATCGACCTGTTCAAGGAGCGCGTCTATGCAGCGAATCATTAAGAACAACGAAGTCCTCGATGAAACCTGGCACCTGCTGCCCAAGGACGCGAGCTTCGACGGCATCTCCAACTGCGACGACCTGATCGTGCCGTTGGCCCTGTGGCGCGAACACGGCCACGCCCTCAAGGCCCGCGACGGCGGCCTGGGCGTGTGGCTGGACGCCGATGAAGAAGCCGAAGAGATCGGTGACGACGTGGAGCACTTCCAGGTCATCGCCCTGAACTTCCCGGCCTTCACCGACGGCCGCAACTACTCCAACGCACGCCTGCTACGTGACCGTTACGGTTACAAAGGCGAGCTGCGCGCGATTGGTGACGTGCTGCGCGACCAGTTGTTCTACCTGCGCCGCTGCGGGTTCGATGCCTTCGCCCTGCGCGCCGACAAAGACCCGTACGAAGCGCTGGAAAGCCTCAAGGACTTCTCGGTGACGTACCAGGCCGCCACGGATGAACCGCTGCCGCTGTTCCGTCGTCGCCAATAAACTACTGTAGGAGCGGGCGTGCCCGCGAAGATCGTCAACGATAACGCGTGAGTCCTGGATGAACGTGTTGCCTGTGAGGTCTTCGCGAGCAAGCTCGCCCCTACAGGTTCTCGCTGATCAATCCTAATACCTGCTTCTGCCCTACGCTGCAGGGCACACCTTCCGGCTGCGCCCGTACCGCTTCAATCACTCCCAGCAATTGCGCCTTGCTATGGGCCAGTTGCGCTTGCATCTCTTCGATCTGCGCGACCTTGCGCTCCAATGCCACGATCAACTCTTCGCGCTTGTGCTCGCCCGGCGCCGGCATCAGTGCCTTGAGTTCCTGCAAGGTAAAGCCTGCCTGTTGCGCGCTCTGGATCAGTTGCAGGGTTTGCAGCGCCTCCGGCGCATATCGTCGGTAACCATTGGCCTGGCGCCCCACCTGGCTGATCAGCCCCTCGGCCTCATAAAAGCGGATCCGTGAAGCCGCTAACCCACTCTGCTTTGCCAGCTCACCAATATTCATCACCGCCCCTGCTTGACATTAAAGTTAACTTTAAGCTTAGCCTGAGGCCTCCCCCGCTCAGGAGTCAACCCATGTCACCCTTTGAAGCCCTGCAATTGCCCAATGGTCAAGTCCTCTCCAACCGCATCGCCAAGGCCGCGATGGAAGAAAATATGGCCGATGGCAATCAGGCGCCGTCGCGCGAATTGAAGCAGTTGTACAAGGCCTGGGCGCAGGGCGTGCCCGGCTTGTTGATCACCGGCAACGTGATGGTCGACCGCCGCGCCATGACCGGCCCCGGCGGCGTGGCGCTTGAGGATGAGCAGCACCTGGCGAGCTTTCGCGAGTGGGCCGACGTGGCGCGCGACAACGGCGTGCACTTCTGGGTACAACTCAGCCACCCAGGTCGCCAGACGCCGGCCAACCTGCGCCAGCAGGCCATTGCACCGTCCGCCGTGGCGCTCGACCTGGGCGGTTTCTCGAAGATGTTTGCCACGCCCAAGGCCATGACCGAAGACGACATCCAGGACGTGATCCAGCGCTTCGCCACCAGCGCACGCCTGGCCGAGCAAGTCGGGTTTACCGGCGTGCAGATCCACGGTGCCCATGGCTACTTGCTCAGCCAGTTCCTTTCACCGCTGAGCAACCAGCGCACCGACCGCTGGGGCGGTTCCCTGGAGAACCGCGCGCGGCTGTTGCTGGAAGTGATTCGTGCAGTGCGCGCTAACGTCAGCCCGTCGTTTTGTGTCGCCGTCAAACTAAACTCTGCCGACTTCCAACGGGGCGGCTTTGCAGAAGCCGACGCACGCGCCGTGGTCGAAATGCTCAACCCGTTGCCCATCGACCTGCTGGAGTTATCCGGTGGCAGTTACGAAGCGCCGGCCATGCAAGGTGAAGCACGTGACGGTCGCACCCTGGCACGTGAGGCGTACTTCCTGGAGTTCGCCAGCCAACTGGCGACCATCGCCAAGATGCCGGTGATGGTCACCGGCGGCATTCGCCGCCTGCCCATCGTGCAACAGGTGCTGGACAGCGGCGTCGCCATGGCCGGGATCGCCACGGCCCTGACGCTGGAGCCGCAACTGATCCAGCACTGGCGCGAAGGCCGCGACCCCAACCCGCAACTCAAACCCATGGACTGGAAGCGCAAACCCCTGGCATCCCTCGCCATCCTCGCCGTGGTGCGCTACCAGATGCGCCGCCTCAGCCGCGGCCATTTGCCCAAAGCCAATGTTGCGCCGTGCATGGCGTTGGTGCGCGACCAATGGTTTCTGGCGCGACGCACCCGGCAGTACCGCGCAGCCATGACGCAATCTTCACATTAAAGGATGAACATCCGCCGTGATCGAACTGTCCCCTATTGATCAGCAGTTTTTAACCTCACTGACGATTGGAGTTCTTCATGGCGAAAATCAACCTGGCCCAGCAATTGGCGACCACCCTTGAACAGGCGGGCATCAAGCGCATCTGGGGCCTGACCGGCGACAGCCTGAACGGCCTCACCGACGCCCTGCGCACCATGGACAGCATCGAATGGATGCATGTGCGCCACGAGGAAGTGGCTGCCTTTGCCGCTGGCGCCGAAGCGGCGGCCACCGGCGAATTGACCGTATGCGCCGGCAGTTGCGGGCCGGGCAACCTGCACTTGATCAATGGCCTGTTCGACTGTCATCGCAACCATGTGCCGGTGCTGGCGATTGCCGCGCAGATCCCGTCGTCGGAGATCGGCCTGAACTACTTTCAGGAAACCCATCCGCAGGAACTGTTCAAGGAATGCAGCCACTTTATCGAACTGGTGACTAACCCCGAGCAGATGCCCCATGTGCTGCACCGCGCCATGCGTTCGGCGATCCTCAATCGGGGCGTCGCGGTGGTGGTGATTCCGGGCGATGTGTCGCTGTTGGAAGTGGAAGACAAGCTAAAGCCTTGGCCAGCCTTGCATGCGCCACGTACGCTGCCGGCGGAACAGGACCTGCAACGCCTCACCGAGATCCTGGAAAGCAGCCAGAAAACCACCCTGCTGTGCGGCAGCGGCTGTGCCGGCGCCCATGATCAAGTGGTGGCCTTGGCCGACGCCCTCGGCGCTCCCGTGGTGCATGCACTGCGCGGTAAAGAGCATGTGGAATGGGACAACCCGTTCGACGTAGGCATGACCGGCCTGATCGGCTTCAGCTCCGGCTACCATGCCATGCTCGACTGCGACACCTTGATCATGCTCGGCACCGACTTCCCCTATCGCCAGTTCTACCCCACTGACGCCAAGATCATTCAGGTCGACCGCAATCCGCAGGCGCTCGGCCGCCGCGCCACACTGGACCTGGGTATTGCCGCGGATGTCAGCGAAACCATCGGCGCCCTGCTGCCGCGCCTGACGCGTAAGACCGATCGCAGCTTTCTCGAAACCTCCCTGAAGCACTACGAGAAAGCCCGCCAAGGGCTGGACGACCTCGCTCAACCCTCGAAAGCCAATCGACCGATTCACCCGCAATACGTCGCACGCCTGCTCAGTGAATTGGCGGATGACGATGCGATCTTCACCGCCGATGTCGGCTCGCCCACCGTGTGGGCTGCGCGCTATTTGAAGATGAATGGCAAGCGCCGGCTGATCGGTTCGTTCAACCACGGCTCGATGGCCAATGCCATGCCCCAAGCCATTGGTGCCCAGGCAGCCTTTCCGGATCGGCAGGTGATCTCGATGTCGGGTGACGGTGGTTTCGCCATGCTGATGGGGGATTTCATCTCCTTGGCGCAGTTGAAACTGCCGGTGAAAGTCATCGTGTTCGATAACTCTTCCTTGGGATTCGTTGCCATGGAAATGAAAGCTGCGGGCTATCTGGATGCCGGTACCGAGCTGAAAAACCCGGATTTCGCCGCCATGTCCAACGCCATGGGCATCCTCGGCATTCGCGTGGAGCAGTCCGAAGATCTGGAACCGGCCCTGCGCCGCGCCCTCGCCCATGACGGCCCGGTGCTGGTGGACGTGGTCACCGCGACCCAGGAGTTGGTGATGCCGCCGACCATCAAGCTGGAACAGGCCAAGGGTTTCAGCCTGTATATGCTCAAGGCGGTGATGAGTGGCCGTGGCGATGAAGTGATCGAACTGGCGCGTACCAACTGGTTGCGCTGAACCCAATGTGGGAGCGGGCTTGCTCGCGAATGCAAGCTGTCAGTTGATAAATACATCGACTGACGCTCCGCTTTCGCGAGCAAGCCCGCTCCCACAATTTGATCTCGTTGCAAATCAAGCGTGCTGTTTTTCCACCCATTTACCGTAGGCATCGATAAACGCCTGCAGGAACGGCTTGGTCTTTTCCGACACCTTGCCGGCGTCGTCAAACACGTTGCCCGCGCCCCCCAGGTAAGCTTCTGGCTGCTGCATACACCACACATCAAGGAACACCAGCGACTGGCGCAGATGATGGTTGGCGCCAAACCCACCAATCGCACCCGGCGACACACTGATGATCGCGCCCGGCTTGCCACTCCAGGCGCTCTGGCCGTAAGGGCGCGAACCGACGTCGATGGCGTTCTTCAGCGGGGCGGGCACGGAGCGGTTGTATTCCGGGGTCACGAACAACACCGCGTCGGATGAGCTCACTTGTTTGCGGAAAGTACTGTAGGCTGCCGGCGGTGTGGCCCCGTCAATATCTTCGTTGTAGAGCGGCAAATCGCCAATTTCCACAATGTTCAACTTCAGGTTGGCAGGGGCCAGTTCGGCCAGTGCCAGTGCGACCTTGCGGTTGATCGAGTCTTTTCTCAAGCTGCCGACCACGACGGCGACGGTGTAGACCTTGCTCATTGGGGTTTCCCGACGTCTGACTAAAGGAGCTTGTAGTTATAGAGTCTTCGCGGCGTGTTCACCAGAAGGTTTTGATATTCCTGCGGGCGTTTGCCTGGCACTGCGACACGTAGGAAGCATCTGAAAATATCAGCGAATAGTATTTTTATTCCGTAAGTAAACTACCCCGCTCCATGACGGTCTACAGAACCGCAAATCGAGTGTTTATCTCCAGAGGTTCTAAACAGATGGCAGCAGTATTAGTCGGACAGTTTCATGCCAGAGACGCAGAAGGACGCGTGTATTCGGTGCATGAGTTCCAGGAATCCAACCCGGCGCAAGGCGACCTGGCTGGCTCGGCACCTACCACCACCTACAAGCTGGCCATTGGCGACCGTGTAGAGAAACTGGAAGGCGACGAATTCAAATTGATCCAATCGGGCACCATTCTTGTGCGCGAATCGCAAACCACCCTCGCTTCATAAGATCTCGCCCTATCCACCTGCTCAGTCCTGGCCATTGACGGCATTGACTGGGCTGGGGTGATCACGGACGACGGATCTCCGTGACCTCAATGCTCTGCTCTCCCTGCACCTTCTTCAGCGTCACCATCAGCCGCCCCCTCTCGCCGTCAACGGCATACAGCGAACGCTGGTAGCCTGCGGAGTTGTAGCCGGGATGCGCGACCACCTGCCTGACCAACTCCATGCCCAGCACCGAGCCCACCTGCTCCACTACCTGCTCCTGGGAACGGATAAAGGCTTCAAGTGCCAGGTTTTCCGGCGGAGTTTCGCTTTGAGTGTCGAAGAGATAAGCAGCCACACAGCCGACGGTCACCAGGACCAGCAGTTGCTTGACCGTTACCCCGAGGCATATCGAGGGTAAAGGCATATGAGACCAGACCTGTTTTTGTTGTTAATGCCGGTAGCCGGCTGTGGTCGTTGATGATCAGCGCAGCCATTCTATTGAATACCCGGCCCGCTGCACATAGACTCCGGCGATGCGTTTACGTCATATCGAAGTGATTCAGGCCATCTTGCAGACCGGACACCCAGGCTTGGCCGCCGAGTGGTTGCAACTTTCCGTGGGCGAAGTGGAAGCGGCGCTCAAGGACGCCGAGCAGCAGCTTGGCTTCATGCTGTTCGCCAGTGTGCGTGGACGTTTGCAGGCCACCCGGGAAACCCTGGAACTGCAAGCCGAAATCGCCCACGTCTATGAAGCGCTGGAGCCGGTGCAACGTCTGGCCAGCCGTTTGAAACACCATCAGGCCCCCACTCTGCGCGCCCTCTGCACGCCGCCCTTGGCCAGTCAACTGCTACCGCAAAGCATTGCAGCGTTGCGCCGACGCTTTCAGGACACACCGTGTAACCTGTCGAGCCAACCGACCCGAGAAATTGTCAGGAGCCTGCTGCTGCACGAAGCCGATGTGGGTTTGAGCCTGCATGACCCGGAACACCCGCAAATCCACAGCACGGTACTGGCCCAAGGCAAACTGCAGTTGCTCGCCCCCCATGGCTGGCTCAAGCCCAAACAGAAATACATCGCGCTACAGGACCTGGCCGGGCAATCGATGATCGGCCTGGAAGGCCAGGACCCGCTCAGCCGCCTGCTGGATGCCAAGCTGCAGGCCCTGCGCCCGCTGCCGGTGGTACAGACGCGCGTACAGACCTACCAAATGATGCGCAGCATGGTGGAAGCCGGAGAAGGCCTGGCGGTGGTTGACCCCTTCACCGCCTTTGGCGCACGGGAGGCGGGGCTGGATGCGTGCCCCGTGTCGCCGCCGATCATGGTCAGCCTATACGCGCTGACCCTCAAGGACGGCACGTCCTCGCCGGCGCTGAATGCGCTGCTGGAGATCGTGACGCAGAAGGCCGAGGGCCTGCTGGCGGGTTAAGTCTTGTCGACTTCGCTTTTGAACAGCCGATACCAGAATATCGCCACTTCGTGGGTCTGCGGGTCGATGCCGCGATAGCGCAGGTGGTCGACCCCACCCATCACGTAACCGCAACGCTCGTACAAACGGCAGGCGCCGAGGTTGTTGTTCTGGGTTTCCAGCATCATGCCCGGCAGATTCTTTTTGCGACTCCAGAACTGCGCCACATCCAGCAACGCCTTCGCCACCCCGTGACGCCGCGCAGGCAAGGCCACCGCCAGCTCATCGACATGGGCAAAACCGTTCCAGTTGGTGCTGACCACAATATGCCCCACCGGGCGATCATCCAGGTAGGCCATGAAGATCGCGCTGTCGGGCGCATCGCGGAAACTGGCGAACTCTTCGGGGTCGATGCCATAGCACTTGCGGTACGGCAAGATGCGTTCCACGGGCCATTGATCGACCCGCTTGCCCATCTGCGGCTCACCGTAGGCACTGACCTCAAAGCTGAAATCATTGCCCCACACGTAGGCATCAAAGCCTTCGTCGGCGACCCTTACACTGAGCCCCGGATACTTCGGGTTCATTACAGCTTGCATAACCATCCTTAACCCTTGATGCAATCGACGGTGTAACAACGACCACTGCCGTCATCTTCGTGTTGCAACCCATGAACATCGGCGACAAAACCGGGGAAACTGCTATCGAACGTCCGGGCAAACGCCAGGTAATCGATGATCGAGCGCGTCGACTCGGTAAAGCGCTCGCCCGGCATGATCAATGGGATGCCAGGCGGATAAGGCACCAGCATTACCGCTGCGACGCGGCCTTGCAAGGCGTCAATGGAAACCGCCTCCACTTCGCCCCTCACCAATTGGTCATAGGCGTCCGCCGGTTTCATCGCGATTTCCGGCAAGACGGTGTACATGCGCTTGAGGTGTTTGGCCGTGGCATTGCTGCGGTAACAGCCGTGCAGTTGGTTGCACAGGTCGCGCAAACCCAGCCCTTGGTAACGCGCCGGCCCTTGTGCAAACACCGAAGGCAGGCAACTGGCCAGGCTGACATTGGCGTCGTAACTGCGCTTGAATTCCAGCAGCTCGGTGAGCAAGGTACTCCATTTGCCCTTGGTGATGCCCATGGAGAACAACACAAGGAAGGAATACAGCCCGGTTTTTTCCACCACCAGGCCACGCTCCCAGAGGAATTTGCTGACGACCGCTGCGGGAATTCCGCAATCGCTGAGGGCTCCGCCGGCATTGAGGCCGGGCATCACCAGCGTGACTTTGATCGGGTCCAGCAACACATAGTCTTCGGCTACGTCGCCGAAGCCATGCCAATCATCCTCAGGGTGCAACAGCCAATCTGCGGTGACGACGCGGTCGATTCCCGCTACTGATGGCGGCTGCCAGATCGAAAACCACCAATCCTCTTCAGCAATGTGCTGGCGCAGGTTGGCCAGGGCACGGCGGAAACTCAGCGCCTCGTCGAACATTTCCTGCAACAGCGAACGCCCGGCCGGACCTTCCATCATCGCCGACGCCACATCCAGCGAGGCAATGATGCTGTATTGCGGCGAGGTGGAGATGTGCATCATGAAGGCTTCGTTGAAACGGTCACGGTCCAGCTGGCGTGCGCCGCCGTCCTGCACATGGATCATCGAGGCCTGGCTGAAGGCCGCCAGCAGCTTATGGGTCGAGTGGGTGGTGAACACCAGCGGGCTGTCTGGCGTACGCGAAGTACCCATCCCGTAGCGCCCGGAGAAGAACTCATGAAACGCGGCATAGGCGTACCAAGCCTCGTCAAAATGCAACACCTCGACGCTGTTGCCCAGTTGCTGCTTGATCAGCTCGGCGTTGTAGCACAGGCCGTCGTAGGTGGAGTTGGTGACCACGGCCAGTTTCACTTTCGGCGGGCGGCCATGGGTGAGCGGGCTGGCGTCGATCTTGGCGCGGATGGATTCGGGGCTGAATTCGCTCAAGGGAATCGGGCCGATAATCCCGAGTTCGTTGCGTTCGGGGCACAGGTACAGCGGGATGGCGCCGGTCATGATGATCGAGTGCAGCACCGACTTGTGGCAATTGCGGTCCACCAGCACCAGGTCATCACGCCCGACCATGGAATGCCAGACGATCTTGTTCGCGGTGGAGGTGCCGTTGATCACAAAGAAGGTGTGGTCAGCGCCAAAGTTGCGCGCAGCGCGGGCCTCGGCTTCGGCCAACGGGCCGGTGTGGTCCAGCAACGAGCCGAGTTCAGGCACTGATACCGACAGGTCCGAGCGCAGGGTGTTTTCCCCGAAGAACTGATGAAACGCCTGCCCCACCGGGCTCTTGCGGTAGGCCACGCCACCGCCGTGGCCCGGGGTGTGCCAGGAGTAGTTGGAGTCAGCGGTGTGCTGCACCAGCGCCTTGAAGAATGGCGGCAACAGGCCATCCAGGTAAGTGCGCGCCGCACGCGCGACTTGCCGCGCGAGAAACGGCACGGTGTCTTCGAACAGATAGAGAATGCCGCGCAGCTGGTTGAGTTCACTCATGGCGTCAGCCGGTGCGTTTTCCAGGGTGACTTGCTCGCCCAACGCAAAGATCGGCAAATTGGGCGCCCGCAGCCGCGCCAGGCGGATCAGCTCGACCATATTTTGCAGCAGGTGGGTATTTTCACCAGCCCCTTCGGCGGCGATCAGCATGCACGCCAGGCCATGATGGGTAGAAGCCACCAGTCGTCCTTCGGCGTAATCCATTGCGGAAAAAATACTGAAACCCTCTTGTTCCAGCTCTCGGGCGATGCCTCGGACCCGGTCACCGGCAACGGTGTCGGCCTTGATGTCGCGGTGCACGATAAGGACAGGGAACTTCAGGTCTTTGTACATCAGCGCTTGTAGTCCTGAGGGCTATGCACTCAAGGGTAGAAGCTGGAAGCGGATGTGGCGAATGAAGATTTCGAACAGGCAACACACCCCTTGTAGGAGCCGGCTTGCCGGCGATGGCGGCCTCGAAACTATCGCAGGGTTCAAGGGCCCATCGCCGGCAAGCCGGCTCCTACAGGGAGGGTGGGTTATTGCTGGGTCAGTTGGGTCCACAACGCCGGAGCACCCGCCGACTTGGCAATCGCTTCCAGCCGCGCCGCGTGCTCGGCCAGGTCCTGCTCACTGGCGCGAATAATCGGGGTCGGTTTGCGATCCGCCGGCAACCGGCGGATTTCCGAAGGACGGTTGCCCGAGCCTTCCGCCGAACCGCTGCCATCGGAGGCGTTACCGGCCAGAGACAGGCTGGTCTGCCCGCCAGTCATGGTCAGGTAGACGTCGGCAAGAATCTCGGAGTCGAGCAAGGCGCCGTGAAGTTCACGGCCGGAGTTGTCGACGCCATAACGCTTGCACAACGCATCGAGGCTGTTGCGTTGGCCGGGGTGACGCTCACGGGCCATCATCAAGGTGTCGAGGATCGAGCAGTGCTGGGAAATGTCTGCACGATCGGTCTGCCCCATCAGGGCAAATTCGTTGTTGATGAAGCCGACGTCGAACGCCGCGTTATGGATGATCAGCTGCGCACCGTTAATGAATTCGAAGAACTCATCGGCAACTTCAGCGAAACGCGGCTTGCCCTTGAGGAATTCGTCGGTGATGCCGTGGACGCCAATCGCACCCTCGTCACTGTCGCGGTCCGGTTGCAGGTAGACGTGGAAGTGACGCCCGGTGAGGCGGCGACCCATCAATTCGACACAGCCGATTTCAATGATCCGGTGGCCGTCGGTCACCGGCATGCCGGTGGTTTCGGTATCGAGTACAACAGATCGGATGGCCATCAGGGTTCAGCTCTCAACGGTGTAGTGTGATTCAAGGGTCGCGATATTAACACGTGAGTCGGCATCAGCTCTGCTTGTAGCCGCGCACTTCGTCCACGCCACGGTTGGCCAACTGGTCGGCGCGCTCGTTGCCTGGGTGGCCGATGTGACCGCGCACCCACTTCCAGGTGATGTCATGGCGATTGCATTGCTCATCGAGCAGTTGCCACAGGTCGGCATTCTTCACCGGTTCCTTGGCCGCCGTCTTCCAGCCGCGCTTCTTCCAATTGACCATCCACTCGTTGATGCCCTTCATCACGTATTGCGAGTCGGTCACCAGCAGCACGTTGCAGCGGCGCTTGAGTTCTTCGAGGCCGCGAATGGCGCCCATCAGCTCCATGCGGTTGTTGGTGGTATTGGGTTCGCCGCCCCACAACTCTTTCTCCACGCCTTTGCACACCAGCAACGCGCCCCAGCCACCAGGGCCGGGGTTGCCCTTGCAGGCGCCATCGGTGAAGAGTTCTACGCTATCGGTCATCGGTTGCTCGGTATTCATTCAAAAAGAGGGTCATGCGTCGCTTTGCTTGCGGTTGACCTTGGCCATCGGCATCGGCACCAACTTGCCCATCGGCTCGCGGCGCACCTGTTGCACTGGCCGCAACCCGACCACGATCTTGCGCGCCACCAGCAGATAGAAGCCGCCACCCGACAATTGCCAGGCACCTGCGCGGCGCTCCCAGCCGGCCAGACGGGCTTGCCACTTGGTCGACGCAAGCGGCGGACGATAGCACCCGAAGCGACGTTTCTCCAGCGCGAAGCCCAGCAGGTTCAGCCAGTCCCCCACCCGTTGCGGCGAGATGCAACGCGCCTGGCGCAAGGCGTCGTGGGCGAACACATGGCGCAAGCCCCAACTGCTCCAGGGGTTGATCCCGACAATCAGCAAATGGCCACCCGGACGGACGCTGCTCGCCGCTTCGCGCAGCAAGCCGTGGGGCGACAGGCAGAAATCCAGGCCATGCTGCAACACCACGACATCGGCGGCGTGCTCGCTCAACGGCCAGGCCTGTTCCTCGCAGACAATCTCCACCCCCGGCAACGGAGCACCCAGGCGCACATTACGCTGCACCTGGGGCGCACACGGCGGCGTTTCGGCCGAAGGACCGTAATGCACCAGGTAGCCGCCAAAGAACCGGCCCAACTCGTCGTCGAGCATGCGCCGTTCTTCGTCCAGCAGAAATTGCCCGATCGGACCGGACAGCCATTCACGGGCTGCGCTGATCAGGGCCAGCCACTCAGGATCGGCCTGGGCGAACGCTTTATCAGTCATTGCATTCTCCAACTCGCCTAGACGTTCTAAGATGCACCAATGTGTTCAGCTTGGCGAATCGAAGAATGATACAGATCAGTGCCCTGCCCGCCTTCACCGATAACTACATCTGGTTGTTACAAGACCCGAGCACCCAGCGCTGCGCCGTGGTCGACCCCGGCGATGCCGCGCCGGTGCTGGCCTGGCTCAAGCTAAACCCTGAGTGGGTCCTGAGCGACATCCTGATCACTCACCACCACCACGACCATGTCGGCGGCGTCGAACAACTCAAACGGGTGACTGACGCCAAGGTCTTCGGCCCGGCCAACGAAAAGATCCCGGCGCGGGACGTAGCCTTGAACGATAACGACCGTATCACGGTGCTCGGCTGGGACTTCGACATTTATACCGTGCCTGGCCACACCCTGGGCCATATCGCCTTTTATCATCAGGGCGTGCTGTTCTGTGGCGACACCCTGTTCGCCGCCGGCTGCGGGCGCCTGTTCGAAGGCACGCCGGAACAGATGCACACCTCACTTGAGCGCTTGGCCGCACTCCCCGCCGACACCTTGGTGTACTGCACCCACGAATACACACAAAGCAACCTCAAGTTTGCCCAGGCCGTCGAACCGGATAACGCCGATATCGCCGAACGGGTGGAAAACGTCCGCCAATTGCGCGAACGTGGCGAGATCACGCTGCCTTCCAACCTGGCCCTGGAAAAGCGCACCAACCCCTTTCTGCGCACCTCTGAAACATCCGTTAAACAAAAAGCGGACGAACGGAATGGCCGCGACAACCGCTCTGGGGCCGAGGTGTTTGCTAGCTTGAGGGCTTGGAAAGATAAGTTCTAACGGGATGCAATCTGATACGTAATTTCTGAATGGTTGACCGGAACCAAACGGGTTTCTAGAATCGCCCGACATTTTTGCCCGGAACTTACTTCCAGCCAATGTCGTCATCTATTCGTAAATCCAACCATTCAGACGCATTGACCCGCCTGGCTCAAGCTGTGGCGGTGGCTGTGTCCGCTACGCTGGCGGGCTGCCAATCAAGCAATTTCACCGCACAATCCACCGTGCAACCCAAGCCAAACCTCAGCGCCAAGATCAAACAGAAACCCGTCATCTGGCTTTCGGAAAAGCCGGCTCCCGAAGTGCCCCAGGATGTTTGGGAACGTATGCGACGGGGCTTTCAATTGCAGGATGGTGTAGGCGTCAACCCACGTATCGAGCAACAGCGACTGTGGTTCGCCAGCAACCCTTCCTTCCTTGAGAACGCCGGCGAACGCGGCAGCCTCTACATTCATTACATCGTCGAACGCCTTGAAGAACGCAACATGCCCCTGGAGCTGGCGCTGCTGCCAGTGATTGAAAGCGCCTACAACCCAATGGCCTATTCGCGCAGCGATGCAGTCGGCTTGTGGCAGTTCATCCCCTCCACCGGGCGCTACTTCAACCTGCGCCAGACCCGCGCCTATGATGGCCGTCGCGACATCACCGCCTCCACCACCGCCGCCCTTGACTACCTGACCCGTTTGCACGACATGTTCAACGGTGACTGGCTGCTGGCCCTTGCCGCCTACAACGCAGGCGAAGGCACGGTGAGCCGGGCGATCGAGCGCAACGAGAAGCTCGGCCTGCCGACCGACTACTGGAACCTGCCCCTGCCCCAGGAAACCAAGGACTACGTGCCCAAGTTCCTGGCGCTGTCCCAAGTGGTGCTGGCGCCCGAGGCCTATGGCGTCAACCTGAACCCGATTGCCAACACGCCGTATTTCGAAGTGGTTGAAGTCAAGCAAAGCATGGACCTGTCACGGGTTGCCGCGCTGGCCGAGATCGACGAAGACGAACTGTTCCAGCTCAACCCCGCGCTGAAGCAGCGCACCACCCTGGATGGCCCGCAGCATCTGCTGGTGCCGAGCTCCAAGGCGCAACTGCTCACCAGCACCCTTTCGACGATGAAGCCTGAAGAATTGCTGGCGATGCGTCCGAAAAAGCAGGTGTTCGACGAAGTCGAGACCGCTCGGGTTGCCGGGCGTACCCGCAGCTACAAGGTGCGCAGTGGCGACAACCTGACGCTGATCGCCAAGGCCAACAAAGTCGATGTGCATGACCTGCAGCGCTGGAACAAGCTCAACGGCCAGGCCCTCAAGGTCGGCCAGACCCTGGTGATGCAGGACACGCGCAAAATCGTGGCCAGCAGCAAGAAGCCGGTGCAGTACAAGGTCAAGAAGGGTGATTCGCTGTACATCGTCGCCAAGCGCTTCAACGTTGAGATGCAACATCTCAAGCGTTGGAACCCGCGCACTGGCCAGGCGCTGAAGCCGGGGCAGATGCTGGTAGTTTCCGGGCCACGCTGACTAACAAACAAAGCTTGTTTGTGTGAGCGGGCTTTGTGGTGAGCGGGCTTGCCCCGCGCTGGGCTGCGCAGCAGCCCTAAAACCATGCAATGCGTTTTGTCTGGAACAATGCGTATAGCCAACGGGGCTGCTGCGCAACCCAGCGCGGGGCAAGCCCGCTCACCACAGCAAGCCCGCTCACCACGCAAGCCAGCGCCACATGGAATCTCCGTCAGCCGACCGGCTTTTTCCAACCGGAACAAGCTGTTACTGTACCGATCATAAAGCGCAAGCCGCCTGGATCGGATCCCTGACTTGAAGCGTCCCCTCCTTCTACTAATAAGTCTGGCCTTGAGCTTTGGTGCGAACGCGGCGATTACCGAGAGTCACGGTTATACGCAGTTCGGCAGCCTCAAGTACCCGGCCAAATTCACCCACTTCGATTGGGTAAACCCTGCAGCGCCGAAAGGCGGGACATTGCGGGTCATGGCCTTTGGCACCTTCGATACGCTCAACCCCTATACCTTCAAGGGCTCCAGCCCGGTTTCCACACCTAATTTCCTGCAATACGGCGTCAACGAGTTGAACGAGCCGTTGATGGTGGGAACCGGCCTGTACGCACCCTCCGGCGATGAGCCCACCTCCAGTTATGGGCTGATCGCCCAGTCGGTGGAGTACAGCGAGGACCGCAGTTGGGTGGTGTTCAACCTGCACCCGGAAGCGCGCTTCCACGATGGCAAGCCGATCACCGCCTACGACGTGGCGTTTTCCTATCGCACCCTGCTGACCGAAGGCCACCCGCAGTACCGCACCAACCTGCAGGAAGTGGCGCGGGTGGATATCCTCAACCGGCACCGCATCCGCTTTGTGTTCAAGCGCGCCGGCAATCCGTTGCTGATCCTGCGCCTGGGCGAATTGCCGGTATTGCCCCAGCACTATTGGAAAAACCGCGATTTCAAGGCCACCACCTTCGAACCGCCTTTGGGCAGCGGGCCGTACCGCATCAGCAAGGTCACGCCTGGCCGGCAACTGGTGTTCGAGCGGGTCAAGGACTATTGGGGCAAGGACCTGCCGGTCAACCAGGGCTTCTATAACTACGACAAGGTCGAAGTGGAGTTCTATCGTGACAGCGACGTGGCCTTCGAAGCCTTCAAGGCCGGCGAATTCGATATCTATATCGAGCATCAGGCGAAAAACTGGGCAAATGGCTACAACTTCCCGGCGGTGAACCGGGGAGACGTGATCAAGGCGCAGATTGCCCACCAGATCCCGACCCAAAGCCAGGGCTTGTTCATGAACAGCCGGCGGCCGACCTTCAGCCAAACCAAAGTGCGCGAAGCCCTGGGGCTGATGTTCGACTTCGAATGGACCAACCGCACCCTGTTCAGCAGCGCCTACAAACGCACCTTGAGCTATTACCCCAACAGCGAATTCTCTGCCACCGGCGTACCCACCGGCCATGAATGGCTGATGCTCTCGCCCTACCGCGAGCAATTGCCGGCCAACCTGTTTACCCAACCGTTCAGCCTGCCCCAGACCGACGGGCGCGGTATCCCCCGCGAAACCATGCGCCGCGCCCTGGCCTTGCTCGGGGACGCCGGCTGGAAACTCTCCGGCCAACGCCTGCTCAACAAGGACGGCCAACCGCTACGCTTCGAGATCCTGCTGGTCAACCCGAACCTGGAGCGCATCCTGCAGCCCTATGTCGAGAACCTGATCAGCGTCGGTATCGACGCGCGCCTGCGCACCGTCGACCGCGCCCAGTACAAGCAGCGCCTGGATCAATTCGACTTTGACATGATCCTGATCACCCTCAACCAGACCTTGAGCCCGGGCCTTGAGCAGTGGCAGTACTTCCACTCCAGCCAGGCCGCGATCAAGGGCAGCAAGAACTATGCAGGCATTGCCAACCCGATTGTCGATCACCTGCTGGAACAACTGCTGGCCGCCAAGACCCGCGAGGAGCAACTGGCCGCCGGCCGTGCCCTGGACCGGGTGCTGCTGTGGCAGCACTACAGTATTCCCAACTGGTACCTCAACTATCATCGCTTGGCGTACCGCAACCGGTTCGCCTTTGTCACCACGCCGCCCTATAGCCTGGGCCTGAGCGCGTGGTGGCTGAAAGCTTCGGAGAAAGCCCAATGATGTATTTGCGTACTGCACTGCTCGGCGGCCTGCTGCTGTGCACCGCGGCCCAAGCCGCCCCGCAACATGCGTTGACGCTCTACAACGAACCACCGAAATACCCCGCCGACTTCAAGCACTTCGACTACGTCAACCCGGATGCGCCCAAGGGCGGCACCTTCCGCGAGTCGGCCATGGGCGGCTTCGACAGCCTCAACCCCTACATCAGCAAAGGCGTGCCGGCCGATAACCTCGGTTTGATCTACGACACCCTGGCCATGCAAAGCCTGGACGAGCCCATCACCGAATACGGCCTGGTCGCCGGCAAGATCGAAAAAGCCCCGGACAACAGTTGGGTGCGCTTCTACCTGCGCCCGGAAGCCCGCTTCCATGACGGCCACCCGATCCGTGCCGAAGACGTGGTGTTCACCTTCCAGGAACTGATCAAGGAAGGCTCGCCGATCTACCGCACCTACTACGCCGACGTCGACGAAGTGATCGCCGAAGACCCGCTGAAGGTGCTGTTCAAGTTCAAGCGCACCAACAACCGCGAATTACCGCTGATCCTCGGACAACTGCCGGTATTGCCCAAGCATTGGTGGGCGACCCGTGAGTTTGCCAAGGGCAACCTCGAAGTCCCGCTGGGCAGCGGGCCGTACAAGGTCGCCGAGGTCAAGGCCGGGCGTATGATCCGCTACGAGCGGGTCAAGGATTACTGGGCGAAGGACCTGCCGGTCGCCAAGGGTTTCTATAACTTCGATAACCGCATCACCGACTACTACCGCGACAGCACTGTCTCGCTGGAAGCCCTCAAGGCCGGGCAGTTCGACTACTGGCTGGAATTCAGCGCCAAGAACTGGGCCAACGCCTACAACATCCCGGCGGTGGCCCAGGGTCGCCTGATCAAGGAAGAAATCCCCAACGGCAACCCCACCGGCATGCAGGGCTTCGTGTTCAACATGCGCAAGCCGATGTTCCAGGACGTACGTGTGCGCAAGGCCATCAGCCTGTTGCTGGATTTCGAGTGGAGCAACAAGCAGCTGTTCAACGGCGCCTATACCCGCACCCGCAGCTACTTTGAAAACTCGGAGATGGCCGCCACCGGCCTGCCTGGCCCGGATGAACTGGCGATCCTCGAACCGCTGCGCGACAAAATCCCGCCCGAGGTCTTCACCCAGGCCTTCGAACCGTCCAAGACCGACGGCAGCGGCATGATCCGCACCCAGCAGCGCGAGGCCTACCAACTGCTGCAAGAAGCCGGCTGGCGCATCGTCGATGACAAGATGGTCGACACCACCGGCAAACCGGTGAAGATCGAGTTCCTGCTGGCGCAGACCGAGTTCGAGCGCATCCTGCTGCCGTTCAAGCGCAACCTGGCCGACCTGGGCATCGACCTGGTGATCCGTCGGGTCGACGTCTCACAATTCATCAATCGTATTCGCTCGCGGGATTTCGACATGCTGGTGGGCAGCTTTCCGCAGTCCACTTCGCCGGGTAATGAGCAGCGCGAGTTCTGGAAGTCCTCCAGCGCCGACAAACCCGGCAGCCGCAACTACATGGGTCTCAAGGACCCGGCCATCGACCAACTGGTGGAAGAGCTGATCGACGCCGACTCGCGCAAAAGCCTGGTGGCGCATGCCAAAGCCCTGGACCGCGTGTTGCAGTTCGGCTACTACGTGATCCCGAACTGGCACATCAAGACGTTCCGCGTGGCGTATTGGGATCACTTGGGCCACCCCAAAGTCCCGCCGCGCTACGACGTCGGCACCGCCACCTGGTGGACCAAGCCTGACGTAAAACCCGCCGTCACCTCAGACCCAGACACCAGCGCCGATCCGGCGAGCGGAGGCGATTAAATGCTGGCCTATATCTTTCGCCGCCTATTGCTGATCATCCCCACGTTGTTCGGGATCCTACTGATCAACTTCGTCATCATCCAGGCCGCTCCCGGTGGTCCGGTGGAGCAAATGATCGCCAAGCTTGAAGGCTTCGAGGGCGCCACCAGCCGCATTGCCGGTGGCGGTTCCGAAGTGTCGGTGGCCGGCTCCAGCAGCTACCGCGGCGCCCAGGGCCTGGACCCGGCGCTGATCAAGGAAATCGAGAAGATGTACGGCTTCGACAAATCGGCGCCGGAACGCTTGTGGATCATGGTCAAGAACTACGCCCAGCTGGACTTTGGCGACAGCTTCTTCCGTGACGCCAAGGTCATCGACTTGATCAAGGAGAAGATGCCGGTGTCCATTTCCCTCGGGTTATGGAGCACGCTGATCATGTACCTGGTGTCGATCCCCCTGGGGATCGCCAAAGCCACGCGGCACGGCAGCCATTTTGATGTGTGGACCAGTTCGGCGATCATCGTCGGCTATGCGATCCCGGCGTTCCTGTTTGCAATCCTGCTGATCGTGGTGTTTGCCGGTGGCAGTTACCTGGACTGGTTCCCCTTGCGCGGGCTCACGTCGAACAACTTCGACGAACTGAGCTGGGGCGGCAAGATCCTCGATTACTTCTGGCACCTGGCGCTGCCCATCACGGCCCTGGTGATCGGCAACTTTGCCACCATGACCCTGCTGACCAAGAACAGCTTTCTCGACGAGATCAACAAGCAGTACGTGGTCACCGCCAAAGCCAAGGGCCTGACCAACCACCGCGTGCTGTACGGCCATGTGTTCCGCAACGCGATGTTGCTGGTGATCGCCGGTTTCCCTTCGGCGTTCATCGGGATCTTCTTCACCGGTTCCTTGTTGGTGGAGGTGATCTTCTCCCTCGACGGCCTGGGCCTGATGAGTTTTGAAGCGGCGATCAACCGCGACTACCCGGTGGTGTTTGGCACGCTGTTTATCTTCACCCTGCTGGGGCTGATCGTGAAACTGATCGGCGACCTCACCTACACCCTGGTCGATCCGCGCATCGACTTTGCCAGCCGGGAGCATTGAGATGAATCTATCCCCCCTCAATCGCCGCCGGTTCGAACGGTTCAAGGCCAACAAACGTGGCTGGTGGTCGCTGTGGCTGTTTCTGATCCTGTTCGTGCTGAGCCTGGGCGCCGAGCTGATCGCCAATGACAAACCGCTGGCCGTGCACTACGACGGCGGCTGGTACTTCCCCGCGCTCAAGCGCTACCCGGAGACCACCTTTGGCGGTGAATTCCCGCTGGAGGCCAACTACAAGAGCCCCTACATCCAGGAACTGCTCAAGGCCAAGGATGCCTGGACGTTGTGGGCGCCTATTCCGTTCAGCTACCAGAGCATCAACTACGACCTGAAAGTGCCGGCGCCCGCGCCGCCTTCCAGCGTCAACCTGCTGGGCACCGACGACCAAGGCCGCGACGTACTGGCGCGGGTCATCTACGGCTTCCGTGTGTCGGTGCTGTTTGCCCTGACGCTGACAGTGCTCAGCTCGATCATCGGCGTGATCGCCGGGGCCTTGCAGGGCTTCTACGGCGGCTGGGTGGATTTGGCCGGGCAGCGCTTCCTGGAGATCTGGTCCGGCTTGCCGGTGCTGTACCTGCTGATCATCCTCGCCAGTTTCGTGCAGCCCAACTTCTGGTGGCTGCTCGGCATCATGCTGCTGTTTTCGTGGATGAGCCTGGTGGACGTAGTGCGCGCCGAGTTCCTGCGCGGGCGCAACCTGGAATACGTGCGCGCCGCCAGGGCCTTGGGCATGCAGAATGGCGCGATCATGTTCCGGCATATCCTGCCCAACGCGATGGTGTCGACCATGACCTTCATGCCGTTCATTCTCACCGGCGCCATCGGCACCCTCACCGCCCTGGACTTCCTCGGTTTTGGCTTGCCGGCCGGTTCGCCGTCGCTGGGTGAACTGGTGGCCCAAGGCAAATCCAACCTGCAAGCGCCGTGGCTGGGCATGAGTGCCTTTGCCGTGCTGGCGATCATGTTGAGTTTGCTGGTGTTTATCGGCGAGTCCGCTCGCGATGCCTTCGACCCGAGGAAATGAGATGAATCAGGACAATCTGATCGAAATCCGCGACCTCTCCGTCGAGTTCGTCACGGGCGACCATCACCACCGCGTGGTGAACAACGTCAGCTTCGACATCAAACGTGGCGAGACCATCGCTCTGGTGGGTGAAAGCGGCTCAGGCAAATCGGTGACCGCCCACTCGATCCTGCGCCTGCTGCCCTACCCACTGGCGCGGCACCCCTCCGGCACCATCAACTATGCCGGGCAGGACCTGCTCACGCTGAAAGAAAAAACCATCCGCCACATTCGCGGCAACCGCATTGCGATGATCTTCCAGGAGCCGATGACCTCGTTGAACCCGCTGCACTCCATCGAGAAGCAGATCAACGAAGTACTCGGCCTGCACAAGGGTTTGCAAGGCAAGGTCGCCACCCAGCGGACCCTGGAGTTGCTGGACCTGGTGGGCATTCCCGAACCGCACAAACGCCTCAAGGCCCTTCCCCATGAGCTGTCCGGAGGCCAGCGCCAACGGGTGATGATCGCCATGGCCCTGGCGAATGAGCCGGAGTTGCTGATCGCCGATGAGCCGACCACGGCCCTCGATGTGACCGTGCAGTTGAAGATCCTCGAACTGCTCAAGGAATTGCAGGCGCGGCTGGGCATGGCCCTGCTGCTGATCAGCCATGACTTGAACCTGGTGCGGCGCATCGCCCACCGCGTGTGCGTGATGCAAAAGGGTTGCATCGTCGAGCAGGCCGACTGTGAAACGCTGTTCCAATCGCCCCAGCATCCGTATACCCAGGAACTGCTGGCGGCGGAGCCCAGCGGCGGACCGGCCGGCAACGAAGTCGGCCCTCCGTTGCTGGAAGTCGATGACTTGAAAGTGTGGTTCCCGATCAAGAAGGGCTTTTTGCGCAATACCGTCGATTACGTCAAGGCGGTGGACGGCATCAACTTCAGCCTGCCCCAGGGGCAGACCCTGGGAATCGTTGGCGAAAGCGGCTCGGGCAAATCGACCCTGGGCCTGGCGATTCTGCGGTTGATCGCGAGCAAGGGCGGCATTCGTTTTGAAGGGCAGCAATTGGATAAGCTCAGCCAGCAACAGGTGCGTCCGTTGCGTCGGGAGATGCAGGTGGTGTTCCAGGACCCGTTTGGCAGCTTGAGCCCGCGGATGTGTGTCAGTGAGATCGTTGGCGAGGGGTTGCGTATCCATAAGATGGGGACGCCATTGGAGCAGGAAGCGGCGATTATTGCGGCGCTCAAGGAAGTTGGGTTGGATCCGGAGTCGCGGCATCGGTACCCCCATGAGTTCTCGGGTGGGCAGCGTCAGCGCATTGCCATTGCCCGGGCGTTGGTGCTCAAGCCGCGCCTGATTTTGCTGGATGAACCGACATCGGCGCTGGATCGCACGGTGCAGCGGCAAGTGGTGGAGTTGTTGCGCAGTTTGCAGGCCAAGTACAACTTGACCTATCTGTTTATCAGCCATGATTTGGCGGTGGTCAAGGCGTTGAGCCATCAGTTGATGGTGGTGAAACATGGCCAGGTGGTAGAACAGGGGGATGCGGCGGGGATTTTTGCCGCGCCGCAGCATGGGTATACGCGGCAGTTGTTGGAGGCGGCGTTTTTGGTGCCTGGGGTTTAGCTTTTGCTGGGTGAATATCCGTTGGTTGGATGATGGCTGCTAAACGCGGTCCTGTAGGAGCCGGCTTGCCGGCGATGGTCGTTAACGATGACGCGGGGAACCAGACAAAACGCGGCGTTCTCACGTTTTTCGCCGGCAAGAACTAGGCGTCCCCCCGGCTCCTACATGGGACTGCGTATCCACGATGCGAAGCGAGTCGCTCTTGATCTTGATCTGAGGCGCCCCGTCAAACACGCTGGCCGAACGCAGGCTTGAATCCGTGGGTAACCCGGCAGGACGCCGGGTTAGCCGCGCTGGGCCAAGGATGGCCCATCGCGGCGGCCCACGGATTCAAGCCGGAGTGAGGGCACACCGAGCCTAGGCGAGGTGCCGAGTGTTGGGGCAAGAGCCTTTTGGTTACTTTTGGGCTCTTTTCAAAAGTGACCCGCCGTAAGGGCGGAACCAATACCAGCCATCACCGCAGCAACGGATATGTACACCACCACCAACCACCCCAACGGAACTTTGCCAAGAAATAACCGCCTGAATCCGGTAGGCTCACCCTTTTCATTCAAGGAGTTACTCCCCATGGCCAAAGCCACCGCCCGTCACATCCTCGTTTCCACTGAAGACAAGTGCAACGAACTCAAGGCCCAAATCGAAGGCGGCGCCGATTTCGCAGAAATCGCCAAAGCCAACTCCAGCTGCCCGTCCAGCCGCGACGGCGGCAACCTGGGTTCGTTCGGTCCAGGCCAGATGGTCAAGGAATTCGACACTGTCGTATTCAGCGCCCCGGTCAACACCGTACAAGGCCCGGTAAAAACCCAGTTCGGCTACCACCTGCTGGAAGTCACCAGCCGCCAGGACTGATCCAGTCTGCGCTGATGCTCTAAACAACGGCCCGCCTTCAGGTGGGCCGTTGTGCATGTGATGACTGGCGACGCTGATGCCGTTAGCGTACAAATCCCTTTTATACTTCACACGGCGTTCAAGGCTGACAATGCGATTGGCTTTTTCCTACATTTTTAGTTCAACCCTGGCCCTGCTGCTGGCCAGCACGGCCGTGATCGCGGCACCGCAACCGTACCTGACCGTGTACGGCGAACCGGCCAAGTACCCCGCCGGCTTTACCCATTTCGACTACGCCAACCCGAATGCCCCCAAGGGCGGTAGCCTGCGCCGTTCGGCCATCGAGATCGGGCGCTTTGACCACGTGTTGCCCTATATCGACAAAGGCATCGGGGTTTCCCAGGTCGACGGCTGGCTGTACGCGCCCCTGGCCCAGCGCTCCCTGGACGAGCCCTACACCGTTTACGGCCTGGTGGCCGAAAAAATGGAGCGCGCCGATGACGGCCTGTCGCTGCGTTTTTTCCTCAATCCCAAGGCACGTTTTGCGGACGGTAAACCCATCACCGCCGAAGACGTGCGCTACAGCTTCGACCTGCTGATGACCCAAGGCAGCCTGCGCTTTCGCACCCTGTTTGCCGACGTCAAGCACGTCGAAGTCGAAGGCGAACGTCAGGTACGCTTTGATTTCTCCAGCAATGAAAACCGCACCCTGCCCCTGGACATCGCCACCCTGCCGGTCTTCCCGGAACACTGGTGGAAGACCCGCGACTTCGCCAACGGCGGCGGCTATGAAGCGCCTCTCGGCAGCGGCCCCTATAAAGTCAGCAAGATCGACTCCGGCAGCACCATCACCTTTACCCGCGACCCAAACTGGTGGGGCAAGGACTTGCCCGTCAGCCGTGGCCTGTACAACTTTGATCACCTGAGCCTGGAGTATTTCGGCGACACCGAAGTGGCCCGCCAGGTATTGCGCGGTGGTGCCTACGATTTCAACCGCGAGTTTTCCGCCACCGGTTACTCCATCGGCTACAACGGCCCGGCCCTGGATGATGGCCGCCTGCAACGCGCGCACTTGGCCAAGGAAATGCCGCAACCGGCGCAGGGTTATGTGTTCAATGTGCAAAAACCGATGTTCAAGGACCGCCGCGTGCGCCAGGCCCTGGCGATGCTGTGGGACTTCGAATGGGCCAACCGGCAGATGATGCGCAACATGTACATCCGCCAGCAGAGCTTCTTCTCCAACAGCCCGCTGGCGGCCAGCCAGCCGCCGACCCCAGAAGAACTGGCGATTCTTGAGCCCTTGCGCGGCCAGGTGCCCGACGAGGTGTTCACCCAGGTATTCAAGGCGCCGGTCACCGACGGCAGCGGCATGATCCGCGACAAGCAGTTGCAGGCCCTGGCCTTGCTGGAGGAAGCCGGCTGGAAACCGGACGGCGACAAACTGGTGAACGCCGAGGGCGAGCCGCTGGAATTTACCTTCCTCAACGCGCAAAGCGGCCTGGAGCGCCTGTTGCTGCCGTACAAACGCAACCTGGCGCAGATCGGCATCACTCTGAATATCCGCCGCATCGACTCCTCCCAGTATGTGAACCGGGTAATGGCACGGGACTACGACATGATCGTCACCGGCTTCCCGGTCACCACGTCGCCCGGCATGGAGCTGTACAACTACTTCGGCTCGGCCGCCGCCTTTGACCCCGGCGCCAACAACTACATGGTGCTCAAGGACCCGGCCGTCGACAGCCTGATCAAGGGTCTGGTCAAGGCCGACACCCAAGCGCAGATGCTCACCTACGCCCACGCGCTGGACCGGGTGCTGCAATGGAATTACCTGTGGATCCCCAATTACTACCCGCCCGGCACGTCCGCCGCGTGGTGGAACCGCTTCGGCCGCCCGGCCATCGAGGCGAAAAACGACGAAGCCCTGGAAACCTGGTGGGAAATCAGCCCCACCCCACTGACCAACGAACAAATGAACGCTGAGCTGAAAAAACGCGGAGGGGCGCGCTGATGTTTGCCTATATCGTGCGGCGCCTGCTGCTGATCATCCCGACGCTGGTGATCATCCTGCTGGTGAATTTCGTGATCGTACAAGCGGCCCCCGGCGGCCCGGTGGAACAGGCCATCGCCCACTTGCAAGGCATTGGCGGCGGTGGCGTCGGCGGCTCGTCCGGCGAAGGCATCAGCGGCGGTTCCCGCGCCAGCCGTGGGCTGGACCCGAAGTTGATCGCGGACATCGAAAAACAGTACGGCTTCGACAAGCCTGCGCCGGAACGCCTGTGGCTGATGCTCAAGAGCTACGCGCAGTTGGACTTTGGTAACAGTTTCTTTCGCGGCAAGACGGTGATCGATCTGATCCTGGAAAAAATGCCCGTCACCATCTCCCTCGGCCTCTGGGCTACGCTGATCACCTACCTGGTGTCGATCCCCCTGGGGATTCGCAAGGCGGTGCGCCATGGCAGCAGCTTCGATGTGTGGAGCAGCACCGCGATCGTCATCGGCTATGCGATGCCGGCGTTCCTGTTTGCGATGTTCCTGATCGTGGTGTTTGCCGGCGGTACGTCGCTGAACTGGTTCCCTGTGCGCGGGCTGGTATCGGAGAACTTCGAAGAGCTGAGTACCGTGGGCAAGATTGCCGATTATTTCTGGCACCTGGTGTTGCCAGTTACCTCGTTGGTCATCGGTGGGTTCGCCACGCTGACCATCCTCACCAAAAACTCATTCCTCAATGAAATCACGCGCCAGTACGTAGTGACCGCGCGCGCCAAGGGCCTGAGCGAAAGGCGCGTGTTGTACGGCCACGTATTTCGCAACGCCATGTTGCTGGTGATCTCGGGGATTCCCCAGGCGTTCATCGCCGTGTTCTTCGCCGGCTCCCTGCTGATCGAGGTGATCTTCTCCCTCGATGGCCTCGGCCGCATGAGCTACGAAGCCGCCGTCTCCCGCGATTACCCGGTGGTGTTCGGTTCGTTGTTCATCTTCACGTTGTTCGGCCTCTTGATAAAACTCATCGGTGACCTCTGCTACACCCTGGTGGACCCGCGTATCGACTTCGCCGCGAGGAACGCCTGATGCTTAACCTGTCTCCCGTGGCGCGCCGCCGTTTCGAGCGTTTCAAGAAAAACCGACGCGGCTGGTGGTCGCTGTGGCTGTTTATCGGCCTGTTTATCCTGACCCTCGGCGGTGAGTTGATCGCCAATGACAAGCCCCTGGTGTTGAGTTTCAAGAACGAACTGTATTTCCCGGTGTTCAAGCGGTACACCGAGCAACAGTTCGGCGGCCAGCTGCCGTTCCAGGCCGACTATCGCAGTGACTACGTGAAAAAGCTGATTGAGCAGGACGGCGGCTGGATGCTGTTCCCGCCGATCCCGTTCAGCGACGACACGCCCAACTACGAACTGACCCGCCCTGCCCCCAGCCCGCCCTCGGCGGTGAACTGGCTGGGCACTGACGACCAGTCGCGGGATGTGTTGGCGCGGGTGATCTTTGGTGCGCGGGTGTCGATCCTGTTTGCCCTGGCGCTCACCGCGATCAGCGCCGCCATCGGTATTGCGGCCGGCGCATTGCAGGGCTATTACGGCGGCTGGGTGGATTTGATTGGCCAGCGCGTGCTGGAGGTGTGGTCCGGGCTACCGGTGCTGTACCTGCTGATCATCCTGTCCGGTTTTGTCGAACCGAATTTCTGGTGGTTGCTGGGGATCATGGCGCTGTTTTCCTGGCTGGCCCTGGTGGACGTGGTGCGCGCCGAGTTCCTGCGCGGGCGTAACCTGGAATACGTCAAGGCAGCACGGGCCTTGGGGTTGGGTGACGGCAAGATCATTCGCCGGCATATCCTGCCCAACGCCATGACGGCCACCTTGAGTTACCTGCCGTTCATCCTGACCGGCGCGATTTCTACCCTGAGCGCCCTGGATTTCCTCGGTTTCGGCATGCCGGCAGGCAGCGCCTCCCTGGGCGAGTTGATCGCCCAGGGCAAGCAGAACCTGCAAGCGCCCTGGCTGGGCCTGACGGCGTTCTTCACACTGGCGCTGATCCTGTCGCTGCTGGTGTTTATCGGCGAGGCATTGCGTGATGCCTTCGACCCACGCTCATGAGTGACCGCCTATGAACCTGATCGAAATCCGCGACCTCAGCGTCGCCTTCAGCGGCCAGACCGTGGTGCGCAACCTGAGCCTGGACGTTCGCCCCGGCGAGTGCCTGGCGCTGGTGGGCGAGTCGGGCTCGGGCAAGTCGGTGACTGCCCACTCGATCCTGCAACTGCTGCCCGAAGCCGGCACTGAAACCACCGGTTCTATCCGGTACCGCGGCCAGGAATTGATCGGCGCATCGGCGGCGACCCTGCAGAAGTTACGCGGCAACCGCATTGCGATGATCTTCCAGGAGCCGATGACCTCCCTGAACCCGTTGCACAGCATCGAAAAGCAGATCGGCGAAACCCTGCTGTTGCACAAGGGCCTGGGTGGCAAGGCAGCCCAGGCGCGCATCCTGGAATTGCTTGACCTGGTGGGCATCCAGAAACCCCAGGAGCGGCTCAAGGCCTATCCTCATCAACTGTCCGGCGGGCAACGCCAGCGCGTAATGATCGCCATGGCCCTGGCCTGCGAGCCGGAACTGCTGATCGCCGACGAACCCACCACCGCGCTGGACGTGACCGTGCAGCGCAAGATCCTGTTGCTGCTCAAGTCCCTGCAACAACGCTTGGGCATGTCGCTGCTGCTGATCAGCCACGACCTCAATCTGGTGCGCAGCATCGCCCAGCGCGTGTGCGTGATGCGCGCAGGCGAGATTGTCGAGCAGGCCGACTGCCAGAGCCTGTTCAATGCGCCGCAACACCCGTATAGCCGCCTGCTGCTGGACGCCGAACCGGACGGTGATGCGCTGTGCAGTGACGAACGCGAAACCGTTTTGCAGGTGGACGACCTGACCGTGCAGTTCCCCCTCGGCGGCGGGTTGTTCCGGCGCAAGACCTACCTGCGTGCTGTAGACGGCATCAGCCTCAGCGTGCAACGCGGCAAGACCCTGGGGATTGTCGGCGAGTCCGGCTCGGGCAAATCCACCCTGGGCCAGGCGATCCTGCGGCTGCTGGACTCCACCGGCAGCATCCGCTTCCAGGGCGAAGCCCTCGACCCGCTGAATAACCAGCAGATGCGCCCATGGCGCAAGCAGATGCAGGTGGTGTTCCAGGACCCCTACGGCAGCCTCAGCCCACGCATGACCGTGGAGCAGATCATCAGCGAAGGCCTGGAAGTGCACGCGCCGTGCAGCCTGGCCGACCGCGATGCGCAGGTGATCCAGGTGCTCAAGGATGTGGGCCTCGACCCTGCCAGCCGCCACCGTTACCCCCATGAATTCTCCGGCGGCCAGCGCCAACGCATCGCCATCGCCCGCGCCTTGGTACTCAAGCCGGCACTGATGCTGCTCGACGAACCGACCTCGGCGCTCGACCGCACGGTACAAAAGCAAGTGGTGGCGTTGCTGCGCGAGCTGCAAGACAAGTACGGCCTGACTTACCTGTTTATCAGCCATGACCTGGCCGTGGTGCGCGCCATGGCCCATGACATGATCGTGATCAAGGACGGCCAGGTGGTGGAGCGCGGCGCCAGCCATGAGGTGTTCGATGCACCGCAACATCCGTACACCAAAGAGCTGCTGGCAGCGGCGCATATTCCCTTGTAAACACGCCCTCTGTGGGAGCGGGCTTGCTCGCGAAAGCGGTGTATCAGTGCCGGATATGCTTGCTGACACGCCGCCTTCGCGAGCAAGCCCGCTCCCACAAGGATCGCGACTCCATGTCCAATTTGTGTTGGTAGCCTAAACATGAACATCACCGATAACCTCAAGGACTATCAGCAGGTGCGTGGCCTGGCCATCCAGTCGCTGTTCGAGATCATCGAGCAGTCCAGCGAAGGCACGGTGATTGTCGACCGCGACGCCAATATCGTGTGGATGAACGAGCGCTACGCCAAGCGTTTCGGCCTCAAGAGCGCCGACGAAGCCATCGGCCAGCCGTGTGAACAGGTAATCTCCAACAGTCTGTTACGCCAGGTGGTGCGCAACGACCAGCCGATCCTGCTGGATATCCAGGACACGCCCAAAGGCCCGTTGGTGGTGATGCGTTTGCCGATCCACAACGACGCAGGCGCGGTGATCGGCGCGATTGGTTTTGCGCTGTTCGATGAACTGCGCAACCTGTCCCCGTTGATTGAGCGTTACTTGAGCATGCAGCAGGAACTGGCCTCGACGCGCTCCTTGCTGCGTTCGCGCCAGAGCAAATACAACTTCGCGCACTTTATCGGCACCAGCGCCGCCAGCCTCGAAGTCAAACGCCGTGCGCGACGCAGTGCCAGCGCCGAATCGCCGGTGTTACTGCTAGGCGAGACTGGCACCGGCAAGGAATTGCTCGCCCAGGCAATTCACGGCGCCTCAAGCCGTGCGCACAAGGCATTTGTCAGTATCAACAGTGCAGCGATTCCCGCTGACCTGCTGGAAGCCGAGTTCTTCGGCACCGCGCCGGGTGCGTTTACCGGCGCCGACCGCAAGGGCCGTCCGGGCAAATTCCAGATTGCCCAGGGCGGCACGTTGTTCCTCGATGAAATCGGCGACATGCCCCTGCCGTTGCAAAGCAAATTGCTGCGGGTGTTGCAGGAAAAGGAATTCGAGCCGGTCGGCTCCAATGAAATGCTGCACAGCGATGTGCGGGTGATCGCGGCCACGTCAATGGACCTGGAGGCGGCGATCAAACGGGGCGAGTTCCGCGCCGACCTGTATTACCGGCTGAACGTGCTGCCGATCCAGGTGCCGCCATTGCGTGAGCGGCTGGAGGACATTCCGGCGTTGAGCGAGGCGATTCTTGAGGAGTTGCGCAGCCAGCATGAGCTGGACCGTGAAGCCTTGGCGCTGCTGGCGCAGCATGCGTGGCCGGGGAACATCCGTGAGCTGCGCAACGTATTGGAGCGCGCGGCGCTGCTGAGTGATGACCTGGTGCTGAATGCCGGGGAGATCCGGGCGGCGATCGGCACCTTTACGCCGGTGGAGCGTGGCAGCGCGGTAGCGGCGGTTGAGGGAGAAAGCTTCAGCGCAGCGCGGGAGCGGTTTGATCGGCAGGTGATCGGCACGGCATTGCGGGCCTGTGAGGGGAATGTGGTGGAAGCGGCCAAACGGTTGGGGCTCGGGAGGTCGACGTTGTACAAGAAAATGGTGGCGTTAGGTCTCGCTCAGTCTCACTAAAGAGACAACAATCTCAATATGAAGATAATCTGCTGTGGGAGCTGGCTTGCCTGCGATAGCGGTGGTTCAGCTGGACAATTGTTGACTGACACACCGCTATCGCAGGCAAGCCAGCTCCCACATTTGATCCCTGTCCGTCTCAAAATAGAGACAACAGTCAAGAATGCCGCTACAAATTTATAGAAATTTTATAAATATCAATAAGTTATGAATTTGGCACATATCTCGCTATAGCCCTCCTCCAAAGCCTCACCCCACAAAAATAACAATCCGATGGAGACACACCATGAGTGTGATCATTGCCCTGGCAGCGCTCGCGTTGCTGATGCTGGCTGCCTACCGTGGCTATAGCGTTATCCTGTTTGCCCCCATCGCCGCGCTCGGCGCTGTATTGCTTACCGATCCGTCCGCCGTCGCACCCGCCTTTACCGGGGTGTTCATGGAGAAGATGGTCGGTTTTATCAAACTGTATTTCCCGGTGTTCCTGCTCGGAGCGGTGTTCGGCAAGCTGATCGAGCTGTCGGGATTTTCGCGCTCCATTGTCGCCGCCGCGATCGGTCTGCTCGGCACGCGTCAGGCGATGCTCGTGATCGTGCTGGTCTGCGCCCTGCTCACCTACGGCGGCGTGTCGCTGTTCGTGGTGGTGTTTGCGGTGTACCCGTTCGCGGCGGAGATGTTCCGCCAGAGCAATATCCCGAAACGCCTGATCCCGGCAACCATCGCCCTCGGCGCGTTCTCGTTCACCATGGACGCGCTGCCCGGTACGCCACAGATCCAGAACATCATCCCCAGCACCTTTTTCAATACCACCGCCTGGGCGGCGCCGTGGCTGGGCCTGATCGGCACGATCTTCGTGTTTTGCGCCGGCATGCTGTACCTGGCGCGCCAACGCAACAAGGCGCAACGGGCCGGTGAAGGCTACGGTACCGAACTGCGCAACGAGCCGGAAACCGCCGATAACCTGACACTGCCCAACCCGTGGATCGCGCTGTCACCACTGATCCTGGTGGGTGTGATGAACCTGTTGTTCACGCACTGGATCCCGCAGTGGTACGGCAAGACCCACAGCCTTGCTCTGCCAGGCATGACTACCCCGGTAACCACCGAAATCGCCAAGCTCACCGCGATCTGGGCGGTGCAGGCGGCATTGCTGGTGGGGATTATCGTGGTGTTGGTGTTCGGCTTCTCGGCAATCAAAAGCAAGCTCGCCGAAGGCAGCAAGAGCGCGGTCAGCGGCGCGTTGCTGGCGGCAATGAACACCGCGTCCGAATACGGCTTTGGTGCCGTGATCGCCTCGCTGCCAGGCTTTCTGGTGCTGGCGGACTGGCTCAAGGGCATCCCCAACCCGCTGGTCAACGAAGCGATCACCGTGACCCTGCTGGCCGGCATCACCGGCTCCGCGTCGGGCGGCATGAGCATCGCCCTGGCGGCCATGTCCGAGAGCTTTATTTCGGCGGCCCATGCGGCCAATATCCCCCTTGAAGTGCTGCACCGCGTCGCGGCCATGGCCAGCGGCGGCATGGACACCCTGCCCCACAACGGCGCGGTGATCACGCTGCTGGCGGTCACTGGCCTGACGCACCGCGAAGCCTACAAGGACATTTTCGGCATCACGATTATCAAGACCCTCGCGGTGTTCGTGGTGATCGGTACTTTCTACGCCACCGGCATTGTGTGAGGTTTTCATGACGACATTGAACGGCAAGACCGCCCTGGTCACCGGCTCCACCAGCGGCATCGGCTTAGGGATTGCACTGAGCCTGGCCAAGGCCGGCGCCAACCTGATCCTCAACGGCTTCGGCGACGCCAGCGCGGTGATCGCCCAGGTTCAGGCTTTCGGCGGCAAGGTCGGCCATCATCCGGCCGACGTCAGCGACCCGGCGCAGATCGCCGACATGATCGCCTACGCCGAGCATGAATTCGGCGGCGTGGATATCCTGGTGAACAACGCCGGCATCCAACATGTGGCGGCGGTGGAAGACTTCCCGGCGGAGCGCTGGGACTCGATCATTGCGATCAACCTGTCGTCGGTGTTCCACAGCACACGCTTGAGCTTGCCGGGCATGAAAGCCAAGGGCTGGGGGCGTATCGTCAATATCGCCTCGGTGCATGGCCAGGTCGGTTCGGTGGGCAAGGCCGCGTATGTGGCAGCCAAGCACGGCGTGATTGGTTTGACCAAGGTCGTCGGCCTGGAAACCGCTACCAGTAACGTCACCTGCAACGCCATCTGCCCCGGCTGGGTGCTGACGCCGCTGGTGCAAAAACAGATCGACGATCGCGCGGCCACCGGCGTGGACCCGCAGCAGGCGCAGCATGATCTGCTGGCGGAGAAGCAGCCGTCCCTGGAGTTTGTCACGCCGCCGCAATTGGGCGAGCTGGTGCTGTTCTTGTGCAGCGAAGCCGGCAGCCAGGTGCGCGGCGCGGCGTGGAATATCGACGGCGGCTGGCTGGCACAATAACAAGAGGCCCACTATGTCCGAGATCCTCTGGCAACCCTCCCCGGAACGCATCGCCCACACGCGGATAGACCAGTTCCGGCGCTACATCAACGAACGCTACAGCGTGCAGCTCAGCGACTACCCGGCGCTTCACCAGTGGAGCATCGACCAGCGCGCGGATTTCTGGCGGGCGATCGTGACGTACTTCGACGTGCAGTTTCGCAGCCCGCCCACCGCGGTGCTGATCGAAGACACCGAAATGCCCAGCGCCCAATGGTTTCCCGGCGCGACCCTGAACTTTGCCGAGCACCTGTTGCGCCGCCGCGACGATCACCTCGCCGTGGTCGCCCTCAGTGAAGACGGCCAGCGCGAGCAATTGACCTACGCCGAACTGGCCGCCCATGTCGCCGGCCTGCAAAACAGCCTACGGGCGGCCGGCGTGGTCCAGGGTGATCGCGTCGCGGCGTGTATGCCCAATACCTGGCAGACCCTGGTGGGCATGCTTGCCACCACCAGCCTCGGCGCAATCTGGTCGTGCTCATCGCCGGACTTCGGCACCCAGGGTGTGATAGACCGGTTCGGCCAGATCGAGCCCAAGGTGCTGATCACCTGCGCCGGATATCGTTATGCCGGCAACGATATCGACCAGACCGCCAAGCTCAATGAAATCCTCGAACGCCTGCCGTCCCTGGAGCAGTTGATCATCGTGCCGTACGCACGCCCCCAAGCAAGGATCGAGGACTATCAGACCCACGCCCGCGTCGCGCTGTGGCAAGACTTCTATCAGCCCGGCGGCGAGCCTGAATTCGTCGCGGTGCCATTCGATCATCCGCTGTATATCCTCTATTCCAGTGGCACCACCGGCGTCCCCAAGTGCATCATCCACGGCACCGGCGGCGTGCTGCTCACCCACCTCAAGGAACACGGCCTGCATGCCGACCTGTCCCGCGAGGACTGCCTGTTCTACTACACCACCTGCGGCTGGATGATGTGGAACTGGCTGGTGTCGGTCCTGGCCATCGGCGCCACGGCGGTGCTGTATGACGGTTCGCCGTTTCATCCAGGCCCCGAGCGGCTGATCGACCTGATTGATGCCGAGAAGATCAGCGTGTTCGGCACCAGTCCCAAGTTTCTCGCCACCTTGGAAAAGGCCGGCTTGCAACCGCGCCTGAGCCACAAGTTGAGCAGTCTCAAAGGCTTGATTTCGACCGGTTCGCCACTATCGCCCCAGAGTTACGACTACGTGTACCGCGAGATCAAGGGCGAGCTGTGCCTGTCGTCCATGTCCGGTGGCACCGATATCGTCTCCTGCTTTGTGATCGGCAACCCGGTGCTGCCGGTGCGTCGCGGTGAAATGCAGTGCAAGAGCCTGGCGATGGCCATCGAGGTGTGGGATGAACAGGGCCAGCCGCTGGTCGGCGAAAAAGGCGAGCTAGTGTGCACCCGGCATTTCCCGGCCATGCCCATCGGGCTATGGAACGATCCGGAGCGCAAGAAACTGCTCGCTTCGTATTTCAGCCAGTTTCCCGGCGTCTGGGCCCAAGGGGACTACGCCGAACAGCGCCCCAACGGCAGCCTGCTGATCCACGGGCGCTCCGACGCGGTGCTCAACCCCGGCGGTGTGCGGATTGGCACGGCCGAGATTTACCGCCAAGTGGAAAAAGTCCCACAAGTGCAGGAAAGCTTGGCCATCGGCCAACGCTGGCAGGACGACGTGCGCGTGGTGCTGTTCGTACGCCTCAACGACGGTGTGGAATTGGACGACGCGCTGGAGCAGCAGATCCGCCAGGTGATTCGCGCCAACACCACACCGCGCCATGTGCCGGCGAAGATCCTCGCTGTCACCGATATCCCCCGCACCATCAGCGGCAAGATTGTCGAATTGGCGGTGCGCAATGTGGTGCACGGTGAGCCGGTGAAGAATACCGACGCCCTGGCCAACCCGAAGGCGCTGGAGCAGTTCCGCGACCGCCCTGAACTCGCCCGAGGATGAAAGGCTTCAGCCCTGACGCACTCATTTGAAGACAAACCCCTAATGCATGCTATTTTTCGGGGGTAGTCAGCCATTCCCAAGTCACGGGATAATGGGTGTTGTCATCTTTCAAAGCGTTACGCTCAGGGCTTTTTCATGATTGGAACATCCACCGGTAGCGAAGCCGCCGCATTGATTGCGCGGCTGGACTGGGCGCAAAGCCCGCTCGGTGAGACCAGTGGTTGGCCGCAAAGCCTGCGCACCGCCGTGGATATCGTCGTCCACTCGCCGATGCCGATGCTCCTGCTGTGGGGCGACCAACTCACGCAACTCTACAACGACGGCTTCGCCCAGTTGGCCGGCAACAAACATCCTGAAGCAATGGGGCAGCCGACGCATCAGACCTGGCCGGAGCTGGAAGGCTTTACCGCGCCGATCTATGACGCCGTACTCAGCGGCCAGGTGCGCACCTTCAGCGAGCAGCGTTTCGTGCTGCAGCGCAACAATCGCGACACGGAAATCTGGCTGGACCTGACCTACAGCCCGATCCGCGATGAAAGCACCCGAGTGGCCGGCATCCTCGTCACCGCCATCGAAACCAACGAACGCCGCAGAGCCCAGCACAACACCGAGCAACGCTTGCAGTTGGCCCTGGCCGCCACCGACGCGGTAGGCACCTGGGATTGGGATATCGGTGAAGACCGCTTTATCGCCGACGCGCATTTCGCCTACCTGCACGGCGTCAACCCCAGCGATGCGCGCCTGTTGCCGATCAGCGACTACCTGCACGGGGTACACCCTGAAGACCGTGGCATGGTGGCGCGCAGTATCAAGCACTGCATCACCTTCGGCACCGAGTACGCCGAGGAATACCGCCTGTTGCAGGCCGATGGCCAGATACGCTGGGTGTTCGCCCGTGGCCGCTGCTACAAGGATCATCAAGGTCGGCCGACACGGTTCCTCGGGGCCGCGCTAGACCTGACCGAGCGCAAACACACCGAACAGGCCCTGTGCCAGAGCCAGACCGAGTTGCAGCTGATCATCAACGCCATGCCGGTGCTGATCGGTTACGTCGACCATGAACAGCGCTTTCGCCTGAACAACAGCGCGTACCTGGAGTGGTACGGCATGACGCCCCAGGAGCTGTACGGCAAGACCATCCGCGAAGTACTCGGCGACGAGGTGTATGCCGGACGTGAAGACAAGATCGCCGCCGCGCTCAAGGGCAAGGCGTGCAGCTTCATGACCATTACTCCGCACCACGACGGCCGCCCACGCCACGCCTTGATGAAGTACCTGCCGCGCTTCAGCACTGACGGCTCGGTGAATGGTTTCTACATTTTTGTGATCGATGAGACTGAACGCAAACTCACCGAAGAAGCCCTGCGTCACCTCAACGAAAACCTTGAAGAACGCGTAGCCCAACGCACCCAAGCCCTGGCCGAAGCCAACCAGCGCCTGCAAAACGAGATGTACGAGCGCGAGCGCGCCGAAGATGCACTGCGCCATGCGCAGAAGATGGAGGCCGTCGGCCAGCTCACCGGCGGCATTGCCCACGACTTCAACAATATGCTCACTGGCATCATCGGCAGCCTGGACCTGATGCAGCGTTATATCGCTGCCGGGCGCAGTGACGAGATCGGTCGTTTTACTGACGCGGCGGTGTCCTCAGCCCATCGCGCCGCCGCCCTCACCCACCGTTTGCTGGCGTTCTCGCGCCGACAGTCGCTGGACCGGCGCCCGCTGGATCCGAACCAGTTGGTCGCCTCGCTGGAAGACTTGTTCCGGCGCACCAAAGGCGCGCACATCGCGCTCAAGGTACAACTGGGCCACGACATCTGGCCGGTGAACACCGACGCCAGCCAACTGGAAAACGCTCTGCTCAACTTGGTGATCAACGCCCGCGACGCCATGCCCGACGGCGGTGAAATCCTGATAGAAACCGCCAATAGCTACCTGGACGGCACCGACATCGCCACCCTTGAACCGGTCAAGGCTGGCGACTACGTGATGCTCGGTGTGTGCGACAACGGCACCGGCATGGCACCGAAGATTCTGGCCAAGGCTTTCGATCCCTTTTTCACCACCAAGCCCATCGGCCAAGGCACCGGCCTGGGGCTGTCGATGATCTATGGCTTTGCCCAACAGTCCGGCGGCCACGTGACCATTCATAGCGAACCGGGCCAGGGCACCTGCGTGCGTCTGTACCTGCCGCGCCTGTATGGCACTGCACTGGAAAGCAGTTTGCCCGCCAGCCTCGGTGAAGCCCCGGTGGCCCTGGCCGGTGAAGCCGTGGTGGTGGTCGAAGACGACCCGGCGGTGCGCATGCTGGTGGTCAATGTGCTCGATGAACTGGGCTACACCGCCCACCAGGCGGCGGATGCACGGGCGGCACTGCCGCTGCTGGAGTCGGATTTGCGTGTGGACTTACTGGTCACCGATGTCGGACTGCCGGGCATGAACGGCCGGCAACTGGCAGAGATCGCACGCCAACACCGCCCTGGACTGCGCGTATTGTTCATGACCGGTTACGCGGAAAAAGCCGCTGAGCGCCAGGGCTTTCTGGAGGACGGCATGGACATGGTGGCCAAGCCGTTTTCCATCGACCTGCTGGCCACGAAAATCCGCAGCATGATCAGCGTGGTTGAATGAGTTCAGGCATAATCGCGCGCCGTTGCACGTACCTGGTAGAGATCAATGAAAGCCCAAGCCCGTCATATCCTGGTGAAAACCAGCGAAGAAGCCGAACAACTCAAGCAGCGCATCGCCAAGGGCGAAGCCTTTGATGTGCTGGCCAAGAAGTACTCCACTTGCCCGTCCGGCAAGCGCGGCGGCGATCTGGGTGAAGTGCGGCCAGGGCAAATGGTGGGGGCGATTGATGCGGTGATCTTCAAGAAGCCGGTGAAGGTGGTTCACGGGCCGATCAAGAGCAAGTTCGGGTATCACCTGGTGCAGGTGTTCTACCGCGATTGATCAACACCCCTCTGTAGGAGCCGGCAAGCCGGCTGCTACAGAGGCGGTGTCAGGCTTGGGGAATAAGTGCGCCGGGTACTTGGATGACCCGACTGGCCAGCCGATGCCCGGCCAGCGCAGCTTCCTCCGGCGAGCAACCCTTGAGCCGGCTGGCCAAATACGCCGCACTGAACGAATCCCCCGCCGCTGTCGTATCCACCACCTTTTCCACCTTCAGCGCCGGCACGGCAAAGCGCTCGCCCTTGCAACGAATCAGGCATTCATCCGCCCCACGCTTAAGCACCACCTCTTCAATCCCCGGATACGCCGCGAACACTTGTTCACTGTCGGCATAACCAAACAACGCACGCTCGTCATCTTCGGTCAACAAGGCGATATCCACCTCGGCCAAGACACGGTGATACGCCGTGCGGGCCGCTTCAACACTGGCCCAAAGACGCGGCCGATAGTTGTTGTCGAACACCACCTTGCCCCCTCGCCGACGGGTCTCGACCAAGGTTTGCAGCAAACGCTCACGGCCGATGTCACCCAACACCGCCAGGGTGATGCCGCTGAAATACACCACGTCGTAGTCCGGCAAAGCGGCCAGGATCGGCTCGGCGGCGGGCGTGGTGAAACAGTCACGCACAGCGGCTTCGTTGCGCCAGTAGAGAAATTTGCGTTCGCCATTGGCGTCGGTCTGGATGCAGTACAAACCCGGCAAACGTCCAGGCAAGCGCTGGACCATGCCCAGGCCCAGGCCTTCCTGCGCCCATTGCTGACACATGGCATCGCTGAAGCTGTCATCGCCCAGGGCCGTGACGTAGTCGACATGGCCGGTAGCGCCCAGTTCGCGGCGCAGGTACACCGCCGCGTTCAAGGTGTCGCCACCGAAGCTCTGGTGCAGGCTGCCGTCAGCGCGGTGTTGCAGTTCGATCATGCATTCGCCGATGAGGGCGATGCGGGGTTGGGTGGTCATGGCGATTATCTCGGTTGGGGCTGATGGCCCCTTCGCGAGCAAGCCCGCTCCCACATTTGGAATGCATTTCAAGTGTGGGAGCGGGCTTGCTCGCGAAGGGAGCGACGCGGTCTAGAAGCAGGTATGCAAACTCTCGATCACCTGCAACTGCTCATCCACCAGGCAGCCGACTTGCCACTTGTCAAACGTCAAACAAGGGTGGGATGTGCCAAAGGAAATGATGTCGCCAATACGCAATTCAACCCCCGGCGCCACGCTCATGAACGCATGTTGGTCCATCACCGCCGTGACCTTGCACTCGCCCACGTCATCACCTTGCGCCGGCAAAATTCCGGCCTTGTAGCGTTTGAGTGGCACCGGCAAACCAGCGTCGTAGGCCACGTCGCGCTTGCCCAGGGCGATCACCGCAAAACCCGGCTCGGGCAACGATTGCACATGGGCCCAGACTTCCAGGGCCGGGCGCAGGCCTTCACTGAGGTCGCTGCGACGGTCGAGCACGCAGCACTGCGCCTCTTTGTAGATACCGTGGTCATGGGCCACGTAGCTGCCGGGGCGCAATACGCTGAGGAAGCGGCCAGCAGCGTTCTGTTCTTCAAACGACTCGGCAATCAGGTCGTACCAGGCCGAACCCGACGCCGTGACGATGGGCTTGGGCAGGTCGAAAGAACCGTTGTTCTGCAGGTCCACGGCCAGGCGCACCAGGCTGGCGGCGAAGGCGCGAATGCCGCTGATCGCATGCTCGCCATGGATCACGCCTTCGTAGCCTTCGATACCGGTGAGGGCCAGGGCCGGCTGGGCCTTGATCGCCTTGGCCAGGTCACGCACTTCCTGCTCGCTGCGGCATCCGCAACGGCCGCCGACCACGCCATATTCGATCATCACGTTCAGGCGCAGGCCACGGGCGGCGAAGAACAGACCCAAGTCAGCAACGTTGTCCGGGTGATCGACCATGCAGTGGAAGTCGAAGTCCGTGTCGGCCAACAGGTCAGCGATCAACGCCATGTTCGGCGCGCCCACCAGTTGGTTGGCCATCAGCACGCGACGCACGCCACCGGCATAAGCGGCGCGAGTCTGCACCGCGTTGGCCAGTGTAATCCCCCAGGCACCCGCTTCGATCTGGCGCTGAAACAGCGCCGGCATCATGCTGGTCTTGCCATGGGGCGCCAGCTCGGCGCCGCTCTTGCTGACGAAGTCCTGCATCCAGCGGATGTTGTGTTCCAGGGCGTCACGGTGCAGTACCAGAGCGGGCAGGCTGACGTCACGGACCAGGTGGGCCCCGACGGCGGCGGCGCCCTTTTCAACGGCATTGATGGCAGACATGGAAAACTCCTATTCGTTGATACGCCGGGCCAGGTTGTTGGCGCTGTCGATCAACACCCGGCGATAGTCGTTGTAGTTTTTTGTGGCATCGGCGCGTGGGGCGACGATACACAGCGTCGCGATGCTGATGCCTTGCGCGTCCCGCACCGGGGCGGCAAAGCAGTGGGTAAAGGTGTCGGCCACGCTGTCGAAGGAGAAGAAGCCATCGAGGGTGGCCTGACGGATTTGCGCCAGGAAGGTCTCCAGCGGCAGGCGCTGACCGTCCGGCAGGATGAAGTCGTCGTGATCGATCAGGTCGATGATCTGCTGGTCGCTCAAGTGCCCCAGCAACAGGCGCCCGGAAGCGGTCCACGGGATCGGCGCGTTTTCGCCAATGTCCGAGGAGATACGGAAATGCCGCTCGCCTTCACGCATCAGCGCCACCGTGTATTTGCGCCCGTTGAGCAGGCACATCTGCGCGGTTTCGTGGGTCTGGCTGACGATTTCCTGCAAGGCGTGATCGGCCTCGCGGGTCAGGTCGAAATGGCGCAGGTGCGCCTGGCCGAGAAAATACAGCTGGCGGCCGAGGTAGACGTGACCGTCCTTGCCCACCGTTTCCAGGATGCGCCGCTCAAGCAGCGACGCAACCAGTTCGTAGACAGTGGACTTGGGGCTGCCGATGCCGCTGGCAATATCATTCGGGCGCAGGGGCTGGCCGATTTCCTTGAGGAAATCGAGGATATCGAATGCACGGTCCAGGCCTTTGGCGCGGCGTTTGATGGTGTCTTCGGTCATGGCAATCATCTGTCCCAAGTTGGTTGAGGCCCCTGTAGGAGCGAGCTTGCTCGCGAAAAACCCAAGGACAACGCATTCATCCAGACTACGCGCGTCATCGTTGACGATCTTCGCGAGCAAGCTCGCTCCTAGAGAGAAAGCGGCGGGCAATTTAGCCTTTTTTCTTGTACGCCACGCAATCGATCTCGACCTTGCAATCGACCATCATATTGGCCTGCACGCAGGCCCGCGCCGGAGCGTGTTCCGGGGTGAAGTATTCGCCGAACACTTTGTTGAAGCTCCAGAAGTCCCGCGGGTCTTCCAGCCACACGCCGACGCGCACGACATCCTTCAACTCGTAACCCGCTTCTTCGAGGATCGCCACCACGTTGCGCATGGTCTGACGGGTCTGTTCGATGATGCCCCCAGTGATGATTTCGCCGTCCACCGCAGGCACCTGGCCTGAGACGTACAACCAACCATCGGCTTCCACCGCACGGGCGAACGGACGAGGTTGGCCACCGCCGGCTGTGCTACCGGCACCGTAACGAGTAATGCTCATAAAAAAGGCTCCTGATTAAAAACGAATGTTCTTGAGAAATTCCGCCAGGCGCGGCGATTGCGGGCGTTCGAAGATGTCCTTCGAGGTGCCCTGTTCTTCAATGCGGCCCTGGTTCATGAAAACGATCTTGTCCGAGACTTCATAGGCAAAGCGCATTTCGTGGGTGACCAGCAACATGGTCATGCCCTCCTCCGCCAGACCCTTGATCACGCTGAGCACTTCGCCCACCAACTCGGGGTCGAGGGCCGAGGTGACTTCGTCGAACAGCATCAGGCTGGGGTTCATGGCAATGGCGCGGGCAATCGCCACACGCTGTTGCTGGCCGCCGGACAGTTGGCCGGGGAAGTGGTTGCGACGCTCTAGAAGTCCTACGCGGTCCAGCCATTTTTCCGCCAGCGCAACGGCTTCGTCCTTGCCCATTTTCTTGACCTTGAGCAAGCCGAGGGTAACGTTCTGCAACGCAGTCAAATGGGGGAAAAGGTTGAATTGCTGGAACGCCATGCCCGTCATCGCACGGTGCTGCGCAATGACGCGCTCAGGGTGGCGCACGCGCTTGCCGGCGATTTCGCTGTAACCGATGGACTCGCCATCCAAGGTGATTTGGCCGCCCTGGAACTCTTCCAGCAGGTTGACGCAACGCAACAGTGTGGTCTTGCCCGAGCCGCTGGAGCCGATCAAGGTCACCACGTTGCCGCGCTGCATGGACAGGTCAACGCCCTTGAGCACTTCCACCTGGCCGTATTGCTTACGCAGGCCACGGATGTTCAGCAGCGGTTGGTTGGTGTGAGGTTGGTTCATGGCAAGGCCACCCGCTTTTCAATGTAGCGCCCGAATAACTCGATGGCGTAGTTGATGACAAAGAACATAAAGCCTGCGAACAGGTAGAACTCCAGGGTCATGAAGGTGCGCGCGATCACTTGCTGGGTACTGAGCAGCAACTCGGCCACGCCGATCACCGAGAGCAAGGTGGAGGCCTTGACGATTTCCGTGGAGGAATTGACCCAGGTTGGCAAAATCTGGCGCAGCGCCTGGGGCAGCAACACATAGCCCAGGGACTGGTAGAACGTCAGGCCGATGGCCTTGCCCGCTTCCAGTTGCCCACGGGGAATGGCTTGCAGCGCGCCGCGCACGATCTCGGAGACGTGAGAACCGCAGAACAGCGTCAACCCGACCGCACCGGCCTGGAACGCGGTGATCTGCCAACCGAGCGCCGGCAGCATGTAGAAACACGCCAGCACCAGCACGAACACCGGCGTGCCACGGATCAGGTCGACATACAGACGAAACGGTGCACGCATCCAGAACTTGCCGTAGGTCAGGATCAACCCGGCGACAATGCCGATCAGGGTGCCAAAGATAATCGCCAACGCAGACACATAAACACTGGCTTGAAAGCCCGCCCAGAGGGTATCCCGGGCGATCCACAACTCATGCAGCCAGCTGGGGGATTCGTACATGGAAACCTCGCTTAACGACGGATCGCCAGACGCTGTTCCAGGTAACGGAGCAGCATGGCAATGAGGTAACAGGCAGCCACGTAGAGCGCCGTCGTGACCATCCAGGTTTCAATCACCCGGTAGCTTTCGACGTTGATCTTGCGGGCGTAATAGGTCAGCTCCGGCACCGCGATAGCGGCGGCGAGCGAGGTGTCCTTGAACAGCGAAATGAAATTGTTCGACAGCGCGGGCAGCACATTGCGCAGCATCACCGGTACGGTGATGTAGGCGCGGATACGCCATTCGCCCAGGCCGATAGCCAACCCGGCTTCCCGCAGGCCCTTGGGAATGTTCAACAGCCCGGCGCGGAACACTTCGGTCAAGTAGGCACCCGCGTACAGCGACAAGGTGATGATGAACGACGGGATCTTGTCCAGACGGATCCCGAGACTGGGCAACGCAAAGTAGATCAACAGGATCAACACAAGGATCGGCGTATTGCGCACCACCGTCACGTACACCGAGGCGAAGATCCGCAACGCACGGTGCTTGGAGAGCATGGCAAACGCCATCATCAGGCCGATCACACAGCCGATGGCGATCGACAGCAGCGCCAGCTCAAGGCCCAGGCCGAGCCCTGCCAGCAAGCTGGGGAAGTCGCGCCACACGGCGGCAAAGTTCAACTGATAATTCATGGTCAGCAGTACCTGATTGGGGCGCCGTCAGCGACGCCCCAGGTTTTCGATTTACTTGAACTCAACCGGGAAGCCGATCGCGGGTTCCGGCAGGTCGACACCGAACCATTGCTTGAACGAGGCCTTGTAGGTCGGGAACTCCACGCCGGTCATGGCTTCATGCAGCGCGGTGTTGACGAAGTTCAGCCAGTCCTGGTCGCCACGCTTGACGGCGCACGCATAGGTCTGCGGGCTCCAGGCGTACGTCGGGCTGCGGTAGCGGCCTGGGTTCTGCACCATCAGGTATTTGACCGAGGACTGGTCGGTGGCGGCGGCATCGGCGCGACCGGAGTTCACGGCCTGATACATCAGGTCGACGCTGTCGTATTGGTCGACCTTGGCCTTGGGCAACGCCTGGTGCACCAGCTCTTCGGCATACACGTTTTGCAGCACAGCCACGGTGACGCCGTCGCCGCCAGCCTGCAGGTCTTCAATCTCTTTGTACTTGCTGTTGTTCGGCAGCAGCAGGCCCACGCCTTCGCGGTAGTACGGCAGGGTGAACGCGACCTGCTGGGCACGGCTGGCGGTGACGGTAATGAACTGGCAACTCATGTCGACCTTGTCGGTCAGCAGGTTGGGAATCCGGGCGTCAGACGACTGCACCACGAACTCGACCTTGCTTGGGTCATTGAACAAGCCCTTGGCCACTATGCGGCCGATGTCGATATCAAACCCTTGCAACTTGCCATCCGCTCCCTGGAAGTGCCACGGCGCATTGGTACTGCCTGTACCCACGATCAAGTGCCCACGCTTGAGCACATCATCGAGCTTGCTGTCCGCCGCCTGCACGATGCTTGCGAGGGAAGCCGATGCGGCGAAGAGAAAAACACACGCTTTAAACACGGAAGGTCGGTGATGCATGACAAGCACTCCAGGAGTTGTGTATTCCGCTATACCGGAACTTAGTATGTAACAACGGAATAGACAGCAGAAAGTGTGCCACACGCGGCAACAGAAAAAAACGACATGGATAAATCTGTGTTAAATCAACTAGATAAAAGATAATGTGCGATAAGGCGTTAAGCCAGCACCTGAAATCACTTTGCTACCCAAGGCCCCACACAGCGGTGACAGACCCAGTTGCGTGCGCTACGACGGCGTTACCGCGCACCGTTGCAGTGCGTCTGGCGCGTGGAAAAATCCCCACGCTGGGCTAGCCTTGGCACATTCATTCCGACAAGGACTCCGCCCTGATGAAGTTCCGCCTCACCCTGGTCTTGCTTTCCTTTCTGGTGGCCGGCAGTGCTTGGGCCAGTAACGACCGCCGCGAATGCAAGGAAGAACTGCGCAAGCTCAACGCAGCCCTGAGCACCAACTACACCAGCCAGAACCACCACGGCTACCGTCAGGCAAAGGCTTCGAGGGACAACCTTGAATACAAGAAATGCGCAAGCCAGGCGCGCAAGGCGCGGGAACGCCTGGAGCGCGATAGCGACCTGTGAAGGTTGACAGTAGACGGCAGTGATTCCTCGACTTAGCGTGGGCAGACACTCGCACTGTCCAGGAGGACCACTATCATGGGAATTGCCACCGCAACCATTACCAACGCCGAGGAATATGAAAAGGTACTGAGTACCTCCCACCCCGTGTTTCTATTGTTCGTTTCAGCTCGCTGCCCTGCGTGCGCAGACACCGGCCCATTGTTCGAACGGATTGCTGCCAGGCATCCCGATATCGTGAGCCTGGTGCTGGACTGCGCAAACACTCCGCAACACCCCCATGTCAAGGGCACGCCCACCTTGTTGGTTTACGTCATGGGCGAACTGATGGAAATTATCGAGGGTTTCGACCCCATTAAAGATCAGGAAAAAACTGTGGAAGAGCTTTTCGACCGCTACGTCCAGCGTCCCCTCTTGCACGGTACGACCTAGCGTCTAAGCTGCTCAAATTAGTCTCAGCCACCAGGTCGGCAATGTTCAAGACCATTGAAGCTGAAGTCTTGGAGAAACGCCCGTCACCCACCTTGCAACTTGAGCTCGCCCAGCATGATTTCGAGCGACTCAAGTCATTCTGCCTGCTGATCTACATCGCGATCATCACATTGGGCACCCGTCCGCTAATCGAAGGCTTGTCGACGGATCTGCACCCCAGCGGGGTGATTCTGACAACGCTTACGTTTCACACGCCCGCATAAACCGATCACGCCCCGTGCGTGATAGACAGCGCATCGAAATGCTTTACCGGGCGGCCACTTACTGGATAATAGCTCAATGCCTTCATTGAGTTAATGTTCGGCACCACCTCTACCGCCTCGATGGATTTTCTTCTGCGTATGGACACTCCTCTGCTTCCGCAAAAACGCCTCAATGCTGCAATCACCAAAGTCATGGCCGGTATCAGCGCAACGCTGGGCGCCATGTGGGCGCTGATCACCTATGTGTTTCCCGATCCCAGCGTGTTCGGCTTTGGCTTTCTCAACTGGAAAAACTTGATTCTGGTGATCAGCGTGTTCCTGTTCCTCGCGGCACTGTCTATTGGCTGGCAGGCGCGTCGCCTGCCGGATGCGATAAAAGGCACGCTTTCGGTGATCCTGGCCGTATTGCTCGCCGGCGGTTTTTTCATTTTGGGCAGTGAGTACGCCAAACCCACTTTCGAATTTGCCCAATCGCAAAAGCTGATGACTGAAAATGACGGCGCCAACCTGTTTGGCAAGCGTATAGAGCTGGTCGACGGTGTACGCATCGAACTGCTGGAGTGTGAGCAGATTGGCCAGGCACCGAGCTGCCTGCTGGAACTGACCAACACCAATGTCGACCGCGAAATGCGCGACCTTAAGCAAAGCACCCTATTTGAAAAAACCGGCGGCTCCCTGGATGTCGAGCAACTGCAGGTCGGCCAATCTAAGTCTGACCAGTGGAACGCATTTGCGCTGGTACGCAATGTGCCGACCCGAGTGACGATGGTGTTCCAGCCCGTGCGCGGGAAGCTGGAGAGCATCCCGGCACTCAAGATCAGGTTTCGCAGCCTCAAGGGTGAGGATAACGTGGTGAAATTCAGTGGCGTGGCGGTTAACTGAGGGGATGGATATGAGCACTGCTACTGCAACAGAGAATACTGACCAGCCCTGGGAAGATACGTTGATTCTGGCATTTCGCGATATTCAGTGGATCCATCACCGCGAAAAACAGCAGACACTGATTTCAGATGCGCTTGGCTGGTTCCAATTGAACAATCATTTACTGCTGTGCAATCCCTCAGACAAAACACAGCAAAACACCTGTAATAAGGCCAAGGAAAAGCTCGATCTGGCAGTGAAAGAAATGGCGGCAACACCGCCACTACTCGCGAAATTGGACGGCAAGGCTGAAAGTGCAGCGGGCGATGTGCTAACCGCCCATGAAGACAGGTTCTTCCTGATTGAATTCAAATCAGACATGAGCACCAGAAGCTCCGAATACACCAAATTCCTGGGGATTCTAATGTGGCTGATCGATCCAGAAGCCAACCACGTACTGATAAACCAGTCAAAAAAAGGGCATTTTTTTGTCACGCAGAGGCCCGACACATGCGCCCCCTCTGCTCCAAACCTGCGAAAGCTCACTATGGAGGCCTACACTTACTACGACGCAATCACTCAGCCCAACTTAAAACTGACTGCGGCGATCCCCGTGCACACGCTCCTGGCAGAAAAACGCCACGGCCTGCCGCTGGCTCAAATGGCGGACTACCTTCAACTGCTCTGTAACGTACATGTCGGTGACGCAGCAGGCGGCGCACACCCGATGAAAGTGGCGGTGGCAAGTGCATCCGGGGTGTTTTGGCCGATATCCGACCTTTCGGAACTGACTGCATTGGCCGGCTTGTTCAACGCGACCGCAAGGCTGTCGCACCCAAAACACCCGGCATTTGGCATTGCAAACGCCAAACGCCTGAAAGACATCGTCGATGCCTTTCGGAAAAAAACGCTCGAAGAGCAAAAAACCGCGCTCAGACGTGACGGCAGAACACCCGGCGGCGCCACTCCAGGCATCAATCGAAGCTGAGTGACACCGCTTACGCCCCCATCAGGAATCCACGCACCGAAGCAGGCTGACCTGCGTCACCCGGCGGTCCTCCACCGCCGCCACCGTCAGGCGCCAACCCTCATGTTCCAGGCTGTCGCCCACCACTGGGAGGCGATCCAGCAGACTCATCACCAGGCCGGCCAGGGTCTGATAATCGTCGGTCGCAACCGCGTTGAAGCCCGTGCGCTGACGCACCTGATTGAGGTTCAGTGCACCATTGGCGCGGAAACCAGCGCCCTCCTCGACAATATCCGGCCCTTCGATTTCGCTGGCGTCCGGCAGCTCACCGGCGATGGATTCCAGGATGTCGGTCATGCTCAACACGCCCATGAAGTCACCGAATTCGTTGATCACAAACGCAATGTGGGTGGATTCCTGACGCATCTGCTCCAGGGCGTTGAGGATCGAGAAACTGTCCAGCAGGTTGATCGCCCGGCGTGCCAGGTGCTCCAGGTTCGGCTCGTTACCGGCCAGGTATTCCTTGAGCAACTCCTTCTTGTGCACAAAGCCCAGCGGTTCATCGACGGCGCCGTTGCGGATCAACGGCAGTCGCGAGTAGGACGAATGCATCAGTTTCAGACGAATGCTGTCGGGATCATCCGCCAGATCGATGCAGTCGACCTTGGCCCGCGGTGTCATCAGTGTGCGGATCGGCCGTTCGGCCAGTTGCAGCACACCACTGATCATCACGCGCTCGCGCCGATCAAACAGCGGGCCTTGCCCAGCATCTGGCTCACCCAGCAGGTCGGCAACCTCATCGCTCACCTCTTCCACCGCCAGGCTACGACCGCCGAGCAAGCGCATCACGGCATGGGCCGTACGCTCACGTACTGGCAACACACCTTGCGCCGACTTCTTGCGGCGGGCCCGTGCGATCTGGTTGAACAACTCGATCAGGATTGAGAAACCAATCGCTGCGTACAGGTAACCCTTCGGAATATGGAAACCCAGGCCTTCGGCGGTCAGGGCAAAACCGATCATCATCAAGAAGCCCAGGCACAGCATGATCACCGTCGGGTGCGCATTGACGAAGCGGGTCAATGGCTTGCTCGCGACGATCATCACACCGATGGACACGATCACCGCGATCATCATCACCGCCAGCTCGTCCACCATGCCCACGGCGGTAATCACCGCATCCAGGGAGAACACCGCATCCAGCACCACGATCTGCGCCACGATCGGCCAGAACATCGCGTAGGCGGCATTGCCCGTGCGCTGGACCACATGGCCTTCGAGGCGCTCGTGCAATTCCATGGTGGCCTTGAACAACAGGAATACACCACCAAACAACATGATCAGGTCACGGCCCGAGAAGCTCTTGTCGAACACCTCGAACAACGGCTGCGTCAGGGTCACCAGCCAGGAAATACTCGCCAATAGGCCCAGGCGCATCAGCAGCGCCAGGGACAGGCCGATCAACCGCGCACGGTCACGCTGCTCCGGCGGCAACTTGTCCGCCAGGATCGCGATAAACACCAGGTTGTCGATGCCCAGCACCAGTTCCAGCACAATCAAGGTCAACAGCCCGAGCCAGGCCGTTGGATCCGCTAACCATTCCATTTATTGAGTCTCTTCAGTCATCGATTTTCAGAATGCCGGGCACGGCAAGGCGCGGTCAGTGGACCGGTATAAGGTTAGCAGTCGGAATACGGGGTGCTTCAGAGTGAACAGCGGCAGCGCAAGTCTTGGGGAAAGACGACTGGGGGGCTCCGAAAGGGTGTTCATGCAAATCCTGAAATAACAAAAGGACTTGGATCCTACATCTGAAACACAAACTTCCTACAACGCAAAACTATTACAAGATCTGTAATCTCACCTGTAGGAGCCGGCTTGCCGGCGATGGCGTCCTCACAAACGCCATCGCCGGCAAGCCGACTCCTACAGGGGCATCGTGGTGTCAGGACTTACGGGTAGCGTCATCCAACGCCAGAATGGTATGCGCATTGGTCACCGTCGTGGCCAGCGTATTGATCACCCCCGACCGCAACGCCCCCAGCGTCGCCGCCGCCTTGGTATTTTCGCTGGCAATCGCCACCACATCCGGTATGCGAAACAACTCCTGCACCGTCAACCCGATCACCCGCCCCTGGATCGCGTTGACCGCCGGTTGCCCGTGAATGTCGATAAAGTCATAGCCCATCATGTCACCCACGGTGCCGGACAACCGGGCCTGGGCGATTTCCTGCGGTGAGAACCAGCCCATGCGCACCATGTTGCTGTTCTCACTCATGTCGCCAATACCGATCAACGCAATATCCGCGCGCCGCGCCCGGTCCAGCGTGGAGCGCACGGTGTCGTTATTGATCAGCACCCCGCGCAACTCCGGGTTCGCCACCAGGGCCGGGGCATACAAGCTTTCACTCTCCCCCCCGAAGCGCAGCGCCAGGCGCCGGCAGATATGGTCGGGGTTCATGTATTCGCCGGCCTTGAGCGAACCACCGATGGCGCAGACAAATGTGCAATTGCGTGTCACCGGCAAGAATACGTTGTCCGCCACTGCGCCGACGTTACGCCCCATGCCTACCGCGACAATCATGCCATCGCTCAGCGTCTTGTTCAGGTAGTTGGCCACCAGACTGGCAACGGCCGAGCGCTGGGTGTCGGGGTCGCTGTGGTCCACGGCAATCAAGGCGCGGTCCAGCTTGAAGCGCTGCACCAATGCCTGCTCCAGCTCGTTGTTCATGGCCGGGTGCTGCAGCACGCGCACCTCGACGATCCCCTCATCGCGCGCACGCTTGAGCAAGCGGCTGACTTTCGCCCGCGACAGGTCAAAGCGCTTGGCAATGGCTTCCTGAGTGACGTTCTCAAGGTAATAGAGCATTGCCACTTCGGTCATCTGATCGATATCGCTGGCAATGCGCTGGGTACTGTCACTCATGGGGACGGGCTTCCGTTTCGGCGTCAAAGGCGCATTCTCCCGACTCTTGCCCCGTTTAGTCCACTACTGATGCCCGTCGCGCTCGATCGCATTGATGCGCTCGACCTTGGCGCCGGAACGCGCCGACTCGAACTCCGACTCCAGGAATGATTTGACGATGCTTTTGGCCAGCTCCGCACCGATCACTCGCGCGCCGATGGACAGGATTTGCGCATCGTTGCTCTTACGCGCCCGCTCCGCCGAATAGGTGTCATGGGCCTGCGCCGCACGAATGCCCAGCACCTTGTTGGCGGAAATGGCCATGCCGATCCCGGTGCCACACACCAGCACACCCAGGCGCTGCTGCCCGGCATTGATCGCGTTGGCCACGGCCAGGGCGATGTCGGGGTAAAGCACCGGCGCGGTGGAATGGGTGCCGAAGTCGGTCACCGGGTAACCCAGCGCCTCGATATGGCGCTTCAACAGCTCTTTGAGCTCAAAACCCGCTTCATCGCATCCGATAGCCACCGGGAAAGGTGTGTTCATGGCGTCTGGCTCCGCTGCCGTGATCGTACTTATGACTGATCATATGATCACTCAATGAAATTTCGCTCAAGCATTTCGCCGCCAACCACCCCTCACTGTCAAGCATGATTTAACTGACTTGCCAGTCAAAAGCGCCTAAAAAGGCATTATTGACGAACAAGACGAGAATCAGTGCTTTTACATGAAAGAGATTGACTGATCAGAATTTCATTTGATACACATATGATCACAGCGAAACATGACTGTGCGACCTAATAAGAATTCACAGCACGAGGACACGCCGATGGCCACGCCATTACTGCTCCAGGCTGAACACGTCGCCAAGGCTTACGCCGGGGTCCCTGCCCTGCGTGACGGGCGCCTCTCTCTGCGGGCCGGTAGCGTCCACGCCCTGTGCGGCGGCAATGGCGCAGGCAAATCGACATTTCTGAGCATCCTGATGGGCATCACCCAGCGTGACGCCGGCAGCATTCTGCTCAACGGCGCACCGGTGCAGTTCAACCGCCCGAGTGAAGCGCTGGCAGCGGGGATCGCGATGATCACCCAGGAGCTGGAACCCATCCCCTACATGACCGTCGCCGAGAACATCTGGCTGGGGCGAGAACCACGCCGCGTCGGTTGCATCGTCGACAACAAGGCTCTGAACCGGCGCACCCGCGAATTGCTGGAAAGCCTGGAGTTCGACGTCGATGCCACCAGCCCCATGCACCGCTTGAGCGTCGCGCAGATCCAACTGGTGGAAATCGCCAAGGCCTTCAGCCATGACTGCCAGGTGATGATCATGGACGAACCCACCTCGGCCATTGGCGAACACGAGGCGCAAACCCTGTTCAAGGCCATCCGCCGCCTGACGGCCCGGGGCGCCGGTATTGTGTATGTGTCGCACCGCCTCAGCGAACTGGCGCAGATCGCCGACGACTACAGCATCTTCCGCGACGGCGCCTTCGTCGAAAGCGGACGCATGGCGGACATTGATCGCGACCATCTGGTACGCGGCATCGTCGGCCAGGAATTGACTCGCATCGACCACAAGGTCGGTCGCGAATGCGCTGCCAACACTTGTCTGCAAGTCGACCACCTGAGCCGCACCGGAGAGTTCCACGACATCAGCCTGCAATTGCGCCAAGGCGAAATCCTCGGCATTTATGGCTTGATGGGCTCGGGGCGCAGCGAGTTCCTCAACTGCATCTACGGCCTGACGGTCGCGGACTCCGGCAGTGTCACCCTGCAAGGCAAGCCCATGCCGATCGGGCTGCCGAAGGCGACCATCAATGCCGGCATGTCGCTGGTCACCGAAGATCGCAAGGACAGTGGCCTGGTGCTCACCGGCAGCATTCTTTCCAACATTGCCCTGTCGGCCTACAAGCGCCTTTCGAGCTGGTCGCTGATCAATGCGCGCAAAGAAACCCAACTCGCCCAGGACATGGTCAAGCGCCTGCAGATCAAGACCACGTCCCTGGAATTGCCGGTGGCATCCATGAGTGGCGGCAACCAGCAGAAAGTGGTGCTCGCCAAATGCCTGTCCACCGAGCCGGTCTGCCTGCTGTGTGACGAACCGACCCGTGGCATCGATGAAGGCGCCAAGCAGGAGATCTACCACCTGCTCGACCAATTCGTACGCGGCGGTGGCGCTGCCATCGTGGTGTCGTCGGAAGCGCCGGAACTGCTGCACCTGAGCGATCGCATCGCCGTATTCAAGGGCGGCCGGCTGGTGACCATCAGCACCGACACCGCCCTTTCCCAGGAAGCCTTGTTGAGTCTTGCCTCATGAATGCCAAAACCCTCGCAGCACCTGTCACTGCCGCGCCGCGCAATCGCCTGCGTCTGTCCCTCGACCGCTTCGGCCTGCCGCTGGTGTTTATCCTGCTGTGCGTGGTGATGGCGTTCTCCAGTGAATACTTCATGACCTGGCGCAACTGGATGGACATCCTGCGCCAGACCTCGATCAACGGCATCCTTGCGGTGGGCATGACCTATGTGATCCTGACCAAGGGCATCGACTTGTCCGTGGGCTCGATCCTGGCCTTTGCCGGGTTGTGCAGCGCCATGGTCGCGACCCAGGGGTACGGCGTGCTGGCGGCGGTCAGTGCCGGGATGTTTGCCGGCGCGATGCTCGGCGTGGTGAACGGCTTCATGGTCGCGAACCTGTCGATCCCGCCCTTCGTGGCCACCCTGGGCATGCTCAGCATTGCGCGCGGCATGACCTTCATCCTTAACGATGGCAGCCCGATCACCGACCTGCCCGACGCCTACCTGGCGCTGGGCATCGGCAAGATCGGCCCGATCGGCGTGCCAATCGTCATCTTCGCCGTGGTTGCGCTGATCTTCTGGATGGTGCTGCGCTACACGACCTACGGCCGCTATGTGTACGCGGTCGGCGGCAATGAAAAGAGCGCACGCACCTCTGGCATCGGCGTGCGCAAGGTGATGTTTTCGGTATACGTGGTCTCGGGCCTGCTCGCCGGACTGGCCGGCGTGGTGCTCTCGGCCCGCACCACCTCTGCCCTGCCCCAGGCCGGGGTGTCCTATGAACTGGACGCGATTGCCGCCGTGGTGATCGGCGGCACCAGCTTGTCGGGCGGCACCGGCAGCATTGTCGGCACGCTGTTCGGCGCACTGTTGATCGGGGTGATCAACAACGGGCTGAACCTGCTCGGCGTGTCCTCTTATTACCAGCAGGTCGCCAAGGGCCTGATCATTGTGTTCGCAGTACTGATCGACGTGTGGCGCAAGAAAAAACGCTAGAGAACGACCCACAACAATAACCGGAGTTCTACTCATGAAACTTGGTACCACCTTAGCCGCCACAGCGGCCCTCTCCCTGCTCGCCTGCAGTATCGCCCTGGCCGCCGATGGCAAGACCTACAAGGTCGGCGCAGCCGTCTACGGCCTCAAGGGCCAGTTCATGCAGAACTGGGTCCGCGAGCTCAAGGAACACCCGGCGGTCAAGGACGGCACCGTGCAGTTGACCGTGTTCGACGGCAACTACGACGCCCTCACCCAGAACAACCAGATCGAAAACATGGTGACCCAACGCTACGACGCCATCCTGTTCGTACCGATCGACACCAAGGCCGGCGTCGGCACCGTCAAGGCGGCCATGAGCAACGACGTGGTGGTCATCGCCTCCAATACGAAAGTAGCCGATGCCTCTGTGCCGTATGTGGGTAACGATGATGTCGAAGGCGGCCGCCTGCAGGCCCAGGCCATGGTCGACAAACTTAATGGCAAAGGCAACGTGGTGATTATCCAGGGGCCGATTGGCCAGTCGGCGCAGATCGACCGGGAAAAAGGCGAACTGGAAGTGCTGGGCAAACACCCGGACATCAAGATCATCGAGAAAAAGACCGCCAACTGGGACCGCGCCCAGGCCCTGGCGCTCACTGAAGACTGGTTGAACGCCCACCCCAAAGGCATCAACGGCGTGATCGCGCAGAACGACGACATGGCCCTAGGCGCCGTGCAGGCCCTGAAGTCCCACGGGCTGACCTCCAAGGACGTGCCGGTCACCTCGATCGATGGTATGCCGGACGCGATCCAGGCGGCGAAAAAAGACGAAGTCACCACCTTCCTGCAAGACGCCCAGGCCCAGTCCCAGGGCGCGCTGGACGTGGCGCTGCGTGCACTGGCCGGCAAGGACTACAAGCCGCAGTCGGTGATCTGGGAGCGCTATGCCAAGGATGTGAAATGGGGGGACGGCACGGCCAAGAACTACATCCTGCCGTGGGTGCCGGTCACCAATGCCAACGCCGATGCGCTGTACAAACAAGTCAGCGGCGGCAAATAACGGTTTCGACCTATAAATGCATTCCAAATGTGGGAGCGGGCTTGCTCGCGAAAGCGGTGGATCAGCCAACTGATATACCACCTGACAAACCGCTTTCGCGAGCAAGCCCGCTCCCACATTGGATCTCCACCGTTTTCAAAAATGGAGTCATTCATGTCTGGATTCTGGAACCAAGCCTTCGACCTCACCGGCCGTTGCGCGGTGATTACCGGTGGCGCTGCCGGGATCGGCCTGGCCTGTGCCAGCCTGCTGGTAGAACGCGGCGCCCGCGTGGCGCTGCTGGACCGTGAGCCGGCAGTGGTCGAGGTAGCCGCCAGCCTGGGCGCCGGGCATCTGGGCATTGCCGTCGACCTCGGCCAGATCGGCCAGATACAACCCACCATCGACACAGTTTTCGAACACTTCCAACGCCTGGATTACCTGATCAACAGCGCCGGCGTGGTACTGCTGGACAAGGCCATCGACGTGAGCGAAAGCGCCTGGGACACCACCCTGGACATCAACCTCAAGGCCAGCTTCTTCGTGGCCCAGGCCTGCGCCCGGCACATGCTCGCCCAAGGCAGCGGACGCATCGTCAACCTCGCCTCCCAGGCCGCCGTGATCGGCCTGGACCGGCACGTCGCTTATTGCGCCAGCAAGGCCGCCATTGTCGGCATGAGCAAAGTACTGGCCATGGAATGGGCCCCTCACATCAACGTCAACGCCATCTCGCCGACCATTGTGGAGACAGCCCTGGGCAAGAAAGCCTGGGCGGGCGACGTGGGTGAAAAGGCCAAGTTGCAGATCCCGGCGGGCCGCTTTGCCCAGCCGGAAGAAATCGCCGGGCTGGCGTTGTACCTGCTCAGTGATGCGGCGCAGATGATCACCGGCGCCAACATGGTGATCGACGGCGGCTACAGCATTCAGTAATTCATCTTCTTGTCGTGAGGTTTTGTCATGTCCACCGTTACCGAACGCACACCCGAACAACTGTCCCCAGTCATCCCGAAAACCATGCAGGCCGTGGTGTGCCATGGCCCGGAAGATTACCGCCTGGAAATCGTCGACGTGCCTACGCCCGGCCCCGATGAAATCCTCACCAAAGTCGAGTTGTGCGGCATCTGCATGGGCGACATCAAGACCTATCGCGGCGCCCCGTCGTTCTGGGGTGACGCCGAACAACCCCGCTACGTGAAGCCGCCGATGATCCCCGGCCATGAATTCGTCTGCCGCGTGGTTGCCCTGGGCCCAGGTGCAGAAAAACGCGGAGTGAAGGTCGGTGATCGGGTGATTTCCGAACAGATCGTGCCGTGCTGGGGCTGCCGCTTCTGCAACCACGGCCAATACTGGATGTGCCAGAAGCACGACCTGTATGGCTTCCAGAACAATGTGCAGGGCGCCATGGCCCAGTACATGATCTTCACCAAGGAAGGCATCATCCACACAGTGCCGGAGTCCATTGCCCCCGACGAAGCGATTTTGATCGAGCCGCTGGCCTGCTCGCTGCACGCGGCGGAACGCGCCAATGTCGACCACGACGACATCGTGGTGGTCGCCGGCGCCGGCACCCTGGGCTTGGGCATCATCGGTGCCGTGCGCCTGCGCAATCCGAAAAAGCTCATCGTGCTGGACATGAAACCCGAACGCGCCGCCCTGGCCCTGCGCATGGGCGCCGACGAAGTCTGGAACCCGGCCGAGCTGGACGTGCTGGCGAAGATCCGCGAGATCACCGACGGCTATGGCTGCGACATCTATATCGAAGCCACCGGGCACCACAAGGCAGTGAACCAGGGCCTGGCAATGCTGCGAAAACTGGGGCGTTTCGTCGAATTCAGTGTGTTCAATGACGAGGCCACAGTAGATTGGTCGATCATTGGTGATCGCAAGGAACTCGACATTCTCGGCTCACACCTAGGGCCGTATATGTACCCACGCGCCATCGACTTTATCGGCAACCGCAAGATCGACATGCGCGACGTGGTGACCCACAAATTCGCGCTGGCGGATTTCAAGGAAGCGTTCGCGGTGATGGAGCGCGGCGACAAGTCGCTGAAGGTCGTTCTGGAACCCTGACCCACAGACGACACACACCCTTGTAGGAGCCGGCTTACCGGCGATAGCGGCATACCCGACGATGCAGGTGTTATCTGACACACCGCCATCGCCGGTAAGCCAGCCCCCACAGTTGATCCATGTGCCCACTAGAACAAGAACAGGAACCCGCGTTATGAATCGAGTCATCAACGATCCGGACCAGGTGGTCGAGGACATGCTGCGCGGCATTCTGGTCGCGCACCCCGAACTGCGCCAATTCGAGACCAACCCACGCGTCATCGTCAAGGCCAAGCCTTCTGCGCCGGGCCGCGTCGGCATTGTCACTGGCGGCGGATCGGGCCATGAGCCGGCTTTTCTTGGCTATGTCGGCCCGGGCCTGGTGGATGCCGTGGCGGTCGGCGAAATTTTTTCCTCACCCACCGCCAAGAGTTTCTTCGACGCCTTCCGCGCCGCCGACCATGGCGCAGGCGTGGCCTGCCTTTACGGTAACTACGCTGGCGACAATATGAACGTGAAGCTGGCGATGAAAATGGCCGCCAGCAAAGACATGCGCATCCGCACGGTGGTCGCCAACGACGACGTAGCGTCCGCCCCCAAGGCCGAGATTGCCAAGCGCCGTGGCGTGGCCGGGGAGATCTTCATGTGGAAGATCGGTGGCGCTGCTGCCGTGCAGCACTACGACTTGGACGAGGTGATCCGGGTCGCACAGAAAACCGTGGATAACTGCCGCTCGATTGGTATCGGCCTGACCCCCTGCACCATTGCAGCAGTGGGCAAGCCGAACTTCCAGATCCCTGACGGCCAGATGGAGCTGGGCATCGGCCATCATGGCGAACCGGGCATCGAGGTGATCCCGATCGAAGCGGCTGCCGCCATGGCTGAACGCATGCTCGCGCCGATCCTCGCCGACCGTGATTTCGGCCAGGACGACAGCGTGGTGGTACTGGTCTCGGGCCTGGGCGCCACGCCGGTCATGGAGTTGTATGTTTTCTATGCCGAGGTCGAAAAACAACTCACGGCCAAAGGCTTGAAGATTCACCGCTGCTACGTCGGGAACTACTTCACCTCCCTGGAAATGATGGGCGTGACCCTGACCCTGCTCGGCCTCGACGCAGAGCTTGCCACCCTGATCGATCAACCCTGCCGCTCCATCGGCATGACCCAGGCGGAGTAAACCATGAGCCAGCATTTTTCCACCTGTGACGGCGGCGCCATCGTCAGCGACCTGGTCAGCGTGATCGTCGCCAACCGCGAATACCTCAGTGAAATCGACGGCGCCATCGGCGATGGCGACCACGGCATCAACATGGCCAAGGGCTTCGCCCATTGCGGGCGCACCATTGAAGGACGCCAACTGACCCTGGCCGAGGCGCTCGACGAGCTGACCCTCAGCTTGATGGAAGGCATCGGCGGCTCCATGGGGCCTTTGTATGGCAGCCTGTTTATCGGCATGGCCGATGAAGTGCGCAGCAGTGATGACATCGACGCCGCAACCTTTGCTCATTTGCTGCGCGGCGGCTTGACCTCGTTGCAGGACATCACGGACGCGGGTGTGGGCGATAAATGCCTGATGGACACCTTGATCCCGGCGGTTGAGGCTTTTGAGCGCGAGCATGCCTCAGGGGCCTCCTTCAGCGACGCTCTGAATGCGATGAAAGCCGCCGCGTCACAGGGCCGCGACTCGACCAAGGACCTGGTGGCCAAGATCGGCCGCGCCAGTCGCTTGGGCGAACGTTCCCTCGGCGTGCTGGATGCCGGCGCGGTGTCGTGCTGCCTGATCCTCACGCGTCTGGCCGATTCGGTGCAGACGCGACTGTCTGCTTGACCTGCTGGATATACCGCGCGACCGCCGGCGCTTTTTCGAAGCGCCGGTGAATCAGCGATAGCCACGACGATGCGTCAACGCCCTGAATGCTGCGGTACACCACGCCTGGCAAACTGACATGCCCCACCATGGACGCCGGCACCACCGCCACGCCCTGCCCGAGTGACACCAGCGCCACCACCGCCACCAACCCACCGGGTTGCGGCCCCAGGCGCGGTGCGTAGCCACCTTGCGCGGCCACCTGCAAGGTGCCGCTGATTTGCTCCGGCAAGATGAATGTCTCGTTCTCCAAATGCTTGCAACCGATGGCCTTGAGCCCCAGCAGCCAGGAGTCCTGGGGCAGCGCCAAGACAAACCCTTCGCTGTCCAGGCGCACCGCCTCGACCCCCTCCGGCAGCGTCATGGGCGAGCGGATGTAACCGATATCGACACGCCCGTCCGCTACCGCGCCAGGCAACGTCGCCATCGCACATTCGCGCACATTCACGCTCACATCCGGAAACGCCTGGCCGAACGCCTGCATTTGCCGCTGCAACAGGCCCGAATACACCGCCGACGCCACATAGCCCAATTCGATATGGCCGATCTCGCCACGTCCGGCGCGCTGAGCATTGCGCTGGGCGAACTCGAACTGGCGCACGGTAGCCTCGGCTTCGATCAATAAGGCAGCACCAGCTTCGGTCAGGCTGACTTCGCGTTGCTGGCGGACAAACAGACGCGTCCCCAGCGCCGCTTCCATGTCTTGGATCTGACGGCTTAACGTCGGGGGCGCAATGCCCAAGTGCTCCGCGGCCCGCGTGAAGTTGCGCTGGCGGGCAACGGCCAGGAAATAGCGAAAATGACGAATATCCATAACAGCATTAGCTCAAAGGTAATGAAGTGCTTCACGGCGACTAACAAAGATATTGCCGGGAGGGAATAAGCTCACAGCACCTGAATACTAGAGAGCCCTTGCGATGCCCGTCAACCGCCTTCTTCGTATTGCCTGCAAGGTAATTCAACCATGAGCCGGATCAGTCCACGCCTCACACTGCTGACCGCATCCGGCGTTTGCTCGCTGATCGTGCTCGACACCAACATCGTCGCCGTGACGCTGCCCAGCATCGCCCGCGACCTGGGGGCGAACTTTGCCGACATCGAGTGGGTCGTCAGCGCCTATATGCTGGCCTTTGCCGCACTGTTGTTGCCCGCCGGCAGCATCGCCGATCGCTTTGGCCGCAAGAAGACCCTGATTTGGGGGCTGAGCATTTTTATCCTGGCCTCCCTGGGCTGCGGCGCAGCGCCCAACGCTGTGTTCCTGGACATCGCACGCGCGATCAAAGGCGTCGGCGCCGCCCTGCTATTGACCTCGGCGCTCGCCTCCATCGGCCACACCTTCCATGACGACGTGGAACGGGCAAAAGCCTGGGCCTTCTGGGGCGCGTGCATGGGTGTGGCCATGACCGCCGCGCCGACCTTGGGCGGCTTGATCACCGAGTACCTGGGCTGGCGCTGGATTTTCTATCTCAACTTGCCGGTGGGCCTGGGGCTGATGGCGCTGGTGCTGCGCGCCATTGAGGAATCCCGCGATACCCAGTCGGCGCGACTCGACCCTTGGGGCAGCCTGGCCTTCAGCGCCGCTTTGCTGTGCCTGATCTGGGGTTTGATCGAAGCCAATCGCATCGGCTGGGACAGCCCGTTGACCTACGCCCGGCTCATAGGCGGCGCGGCCTTGCTGGGCGTATTTGTCGTCGTCGAACGTGTACAACAGCGCCCCATGGTCGACCTGCAACTGTTCCGTCACCCGCGCTTTATCGGAGCCTTGCTGGGCATGTTCGCCTACGCCGGCTGTGCCCAGGTGATGATGACCTTGTTGCCGTTCTACCTGCAGAACGGCCTGGGGTTCTCCGCGATCGCCTCGGGCCTGGGCATGCTGCCGTTTGCGCTGACCATGTTGATCTGCCCACGCATTGGCGCCCGCCTGGCGGGGCGTTTCGCGCCAGCAACGATGATGGCGGCCGGCTTGACCCTGGTGGGCTGCGGCAACCTCTTGAGCGCCTGGGCGGTAAACGTGGGGGGTTACCTGCCCTTTGCCTTGGCGATTGCGGTGACAGGGGCCGGGGCAGGTCTGCTCAATGGCGATACGCAAAAAAACATCATGGCCTGCGTGCCGCGAGACCGTGCCGGGATGGCGTCCGGTATGAGCACCACCATGCGCTTCAGCGCGATCATGTTGGCGGTCGGTGTGTATGGGGCATTATTGAGCAGCCATAGCGAACAGTTGTTGAGCGCAAGCATCGACACACAATGGCGGGCCCAGGTTAACGGCATTGCTTCACGCGTCGTCGCGGGTGATATGCCAGCGGCGATGAGGTTGTTGCCGGAGTCGGCACGGCTGTTGGTGCAGCCGCTGGCACGGCAGGCGTTTGTGGGTGGGTTCAGTGGCGTGCTGTGGGTGGCGGGGTTGTTGGGATTGCTGGGGGCGCTGGTGGTGGGGATATTAATGAGAAACCCCATACCAGCAGTGCAACAGGCCTCGATGAAACCTGCGCACCGCTGAGCATTTTTACCAGAATCGCTGCTGGGTCAACCGGCTCCACCAGGTCAGCAGCACGCGGTCCACCGAACCACTGGCCGCCAGGCCTACGCGCTCCTGCAAGCTCTTGCGCTCGGCATAGTGCAAGTGGAACACCTCGGCGGTCTTGGCCTTGGTGGCCAGGTATTCATCGCTGGTTTGCAGCTCATCGACCAGTTGCTTGTCGAGGGCTGCAACACCCAGCCACACTTCTCCGGTCGCGACGTCATCAATCGCCAACTGCGGGCGGTAACGCGAGACGAAGTTCTTGAACAGTTGATGGGTGATGTCCAGGTCTTCCTGGAACTTCTCTCGGCCCTTCTCGGTGTTTTCACCAAACACCGTGAGGGTGCGTTTGTACTCACCGGCAGTCAGCACTTCAAAGTCGATGTCGTGCTTTTTCAGCAGACGGTTGACGTTTGGCAACTGCGCTACCACGCCAATGGAGCCGAGGATGGCAAACGGTGCGCTGATGATCTTCTCGCCGATGCACGCCATCATGTAGCCGCCGCTGGCCGCCACCTTGTCGATGCACACGGTCAACGGCACGCCGGCCTGGCGGATACGCGCCAGTTGCGACGAAGCCAGGCCGTAGCTGTGGACCATGCCACCGCCGCTTTCCAGGCGCAGCACCACTTCATCCTTCGGCGTGGCCAGGCTCAACAAAGCGGTGATTTCATGGCGCAGGCTCTCGGTGGCCGACGCCTTGATATCGCCATCAAAATCCAGCACGAACACCCGTGGCTTGGCCTCGGCTTTCTGCTTGCCCTTCTTCTTTTCGGCCTTGCCTTCGGACTTGCGCAGGGCCTTGAGCTGGTCCTTGTCGAGCAGCGTCGATTCCAGGCGTTCACGCAAACCCTTGTAGAAATCATTGAGTTTGCTGACCTGCAATTGACCGGCGGATTTGCGACGACCTTTGCTACGCAGGGCCGCGAAGCTGATCAGTACCACCAGAATAGCGACCACCAGAGTGACGGTCTTCGCCAGAAAGCTCGCGTATTCGGCCAAAAAATCCATGGTTCTCCTTACAAATGCAGTGCGCCAGGCGCGGATTGCCCAAGCATACCGACGGGGCTTGCCGGGAGCCAGTGCTCAAACCGCCACCAGGCGCTCTCCAACGCGCTTTTAAAACAAGCGTATGTTTTTTCATTGACAGCTCGCAGGCATCCTCATAACCTCGCCAGACTTTCAACGTACCGGGAAAACGGACGTGGGCAGCATCTATCTGATTCGACATGGCCAGGCCTCCTTCGGTGCAGACGACTATGACGTCCTGTCGCCCGTCGGCGTGGAACAGGCACAGGTGCTCGGCCGCCACTTGGCCGACATGGGCCTGGTGTTCGACCGCTGTGTGGCCGGCGACCTGCGCCGCCAGCAGCACACCGCCACCGCCGCGTTCGATCAGTACAGTGCCCTGGGCCTGCCGGTGCCGCCGCTGGAAATCGACAGCGCCTTCAACGAATTCGATGCCGACGCGATCATCCGCGCCCTGCTCCCCGATCTGCTCACCACCGAACCCGACGCCCTGGAGATCCTGCGCAATGCCGCGCAGAACCGCAGCGAATTCCAGCGCATCTTCGCCCTGATCATCGAGCGCTGGCTGGCCGGCACCTATGATCCACCGGGGCTGGAGAGTTGGCTGGGCTTTGTGGAACGTGTCCAGGGCGGCTTGCAACGCATTCTTGAAGCGGCGGACAACACGCAGAAAATTGCGGTATTCACCTCCGGCGGCACCATCACCGCCTTGCTCCACCTGATTACCCGGATGCCTGCCGCGCAGGCCTTCGAACTGAACTGGCAAATTGTTAACACCTCGCTCAACCAGCTGAAATTCCGCGGCCGCGAGGTGGCACTGGCTTCCTTCAACAGTCATACCCACTTGCAACTGTTGAAGGCGCCGCAGCTCATCACATTCCGATGAACTGCGGCCAACCGTGACCCCAAGGTCACTGGACTCTACCCTAAAGGATCGAAACCATGACTGACGTAGCCAAAGCTGTAGAAGCAATGAAAGCCAAATTCAACCCAGCCGCCGCCGACGGCCTGGACCTGGTGTTCGGTTTCCGTATCGACGACACCCAGAACTTCTCGCTGGTCGTCAAAGACAAGACCTGCGAACTGCAGGAAGGTGAAAACCCAGACGCTCAGGTCACCCTGGTGATGGACGGCGACACCATGAAAGGCATCGTCGACGGTTCCACTGACGGCATGCAGGCTTTCATGAGCGGCAAACTGCGCACCGAAGGCGACATGATGCTGGCGATGAAGCTGAGCGAACTGTTCCCGGCTTGATTCACGGGCAACCCTGAATCCCGATCCCGCCCTTCCCGGCGGGATTTTTTTTGCCTGCTATTTTGAGTCCGCTACCGGCTCCTTGAGTTTTTCTTTAGGTTTGCCCTGCCCGCGCAGGTACAACGCCTCGACCAGTTTTTGCCGCTCGACCTGGGGCAAGGTGCTGGCAAACTGCGCCAGCGTGGTGTCCACCAAGGCACGAAGTGCCATATCCGCCTCGCGAGCCTTGGCCAATTCGGTGACCAGCACATCCCGGTCCAGCGTCGGTGCCTCCAACTGCTTGATCACCCCCAACCGCGCCTCCCGCCCGGCCATTACCAGCGGCTGGCTATCGGCACGGTTATGGCGCAACAACTGGCGCAGTTCCCGTCGCCGCTCCGGCGGCAACTTGACCATCGCCTGCCGCAGCCCATGCTGGTTGACCGCCGCCTCGGCAGGCTTGGCACTGGCCATCCAGTGGTAAACCGCCCCGCCCACCCCGCCCATCAAAAACACATTGAGCAACACCGAGACCAGCAACCACGGTTTAAGGGATTGGGTACTCATTGCTCGGATTCCTCGGCATTGACGGTAAAGATGACTTGCGCATCGCCCTGGTCAAACACACTGGGCAACACCTCGGCGGACACCATCGGCAGCGGTACGCTCATGGACGCCACCAGCATGCCGGTGACAACACCGGCAATACCCACGCCCACCAGTCCCGCCGGTGACAGCCAAGCGGCATAGCGCGACCAGAACGACGTCCGGCGCAGCGCCGACTGGCGGATCTGCCGGGCCAGCGCCGGGTCGGTGAATGCCAGTTGATGGCTGTCCAGTTGGGCGTCGAGCCAACTGGCCTGATCCAACACTTCTCGGGCACTGACATTACCGCCGTCGAGCAGCGCCTGAGCCGCCCCGCGCTCAGCCAGGGGCCAACGCTGTAGGTTGGCGCCATAGGCGTCGGCCAGATAAGCAAATCGTTCGGGTGTCATGATGTTCCCCTTCCTGGGCGGGCAAGCCCGGGTGTATCGGCAAGTTGGCTGCGCAACTGGCGTCGGGCCCGCGATAGCAGGCTCTCCAGTGCCTCGACGCTGATATTCATCAGGGCCGCTGCGTCGATGTTCGACAGCTCCTGGTAGTACTGCAACACAATCGCCTCGCGCTGACGCGCGGGCAAAGCGGCCAACGCGGCGGCCATGCGCGCATTGCGGTCGGCGCTTTCCAATTGTTCATCCAGAGATGGTGCGCTGTCCGCCAGCTCCAGCGCCTCCTCCTCGTTCAAAGGACGTTCCTTGCGCCGACGCAAGCGGTCATGGCACAGGTTGAGCGCCACCCGATGCAGCCACGTGTCGAAACGCGCCTCGCCACTGCGCCAACTGGCCGCCTGGCGCCAGATGCGCAGGAAGCTTTCCTGGGCCACGTCCTTGGCTTCGTCGGCATCCCCCAGGATCCGGCTGGCGAGCGCCAGCAGACGCGGCAGTTTGCGCGTCACCATTTCGTTAACGGCCGCAGGTTCGTTGTTGCCGATACGTGCGAGCAGTTCAACGTCCGGATCAGAGTCTTTCAATCGGGCAATTCTCGGTCAGCGGATCCAATGCCCTTCGCGCCAGTACCAGTTGGGACCGTGGGCCTCCCAATGGCCGGGCTCCCAGCGCGCATTGCGCATCACCGGCTGCCAGTGGCCTGGCACCCAGCCATAGCCACGCCCTTCCCAGCGCCAGTGGCCACGGTCCCAGGCGTAGCCCGGTCGCTCCACAGGAACCATTTCCACACGCTCCGGTGGCGGCGCCTGGCGGATGATGATTTCGGTCTGGGCAAACACCGGGGTGCTGACAAACGCGGCAAGGGCCAGCGGAGCAAGCAAGGCAAAGCGCAATGTGGCCAGGGGTCTCATGGCAACTCCTTCATGCAACGGGCGAAAGTGCCGGTCGCTGATGGGTTGAACGGGGCGTGTCGAAAAATCCGTCGCAGGACGCGCAGATTATTGTCGCAGGCAGTATTGCCCAGGGCATGAAGGCGCTTGATGAAAGGTTTGCAAGCTTCGCGACGGATTTACGCAGGTGGCAACGTTGAAGGATTAACGCTGATCAACCCAAGAGGAAACACCATGTCCCGCCGACTTTATATGCTGGTTGCCGCACTGCTGATTGCCAGCCTCAGCGGCTGCGTGATCGTGCCGGAACACCGCCATTGCTGCTGGCGCTATTACGGCGCGCTCGATACGCCGACCCACAGCGTCAACGGCTAGCCGACCGCCGCAAAACCCCGGCGCCCGGCCTTGATTTCGGTGCGCAACTCGCCAATCAGGTTTGAGATGGAACGGATGCTGTCCAAACCTTCGGGGGACACGCCGGTCAGCAGCAGGTCGACCCGGCCGGACACTGGCTCGAAGATATTGATGCGCAACGAGCCGTCGCTGTTGAGCGTGCAATCGCACGCCAGCGGCAGGAAACCCGAGGCCATGATGCGGTTGAGATCAGCGATTGAAATCATGACAAGTTCCCATCCCTGGGCCTCACCCGGTAGTTGTGATGGAGACAGAGTAGAAGAGGTTCTACCGGGCATGGAAGCATTAATGCAAAAGTGTTAGCCATGCCTCATTTCGCCTCGAAAACGCCGAATCACTGACGCCAGAAAACCCGCTGTTCGACCTCTCGTCTGCTGCGCTGGCGAGCGCTTGACTCGAAGCGTCGATCACAAGACGCTCTTGGCTTTTCGCCATCATCTGAGCCAAACCACCATGAGCATCGACCCTCCGAGCCAGCCCGACAGCGATGTGTACAAGACCTTGCTGGAGTCGACCAAGGCCATCCCTTGGCGTATCGATTGGCAGAGCATGACCTTCAGCTACATCGGCCCGCAGATCGAGGCTTTGCTGGGCTGGACCCCGCAGAGTTGGGTGAGCGTGGACGACTGGGTCGAGCGCATGCACCCGGATGATCGGGAATATGTGGTGAATTTCTGCGTGTCGCAATCGCGCGCCGGGGTGGACCACGAAGCGGACTACCGCGCGCTGACCGTGAATGGCGACTACGTGTGGATTCGCGATGTGGTGCATGTGGTGCGCAAGGACGGCGAGGTCGAGGCGCTAATCGGGTTCATGTTCGATATCAGCGAGCGCAAGAAGACCGAAGAGCACCTGGTGCGCCTGCAAAAACAACTTGAGGAATACTCCTACCAGGACGGCCTCACCGGCATCGCCAACCGGCGCATGTTCGACACCGTGCTGGAGCGCGAATGGGCCAGCGCCCAGCGCAGCCAATTGCCCCTGTCGCTGATCATTCTGGATATCGATTTTTTCAAGCAATACAACGACCATTACGGCCATATCAAGGGCGATGAATGCCTGCGCCAAGTTGCAAATACCTTGTCTCAGGCGGCCAACCGACCACGGGATTTCATTGCACGTATCGGCGGCGAAGAGTTCGTGTGGCTGCTCCCGGAAACCGACGCAGAGTCTGCCAGGCAAGTGGCGCAGCGCTGCCTGCACCTGATCCGCCAGCAGCAGATCGAGCATGGTTTTTCGGCGGTGTCGAACCTGCTGACCCTGAGTCTGGGCGTCGGTACGCGCATCGTGAAACCCGACAGTCCGATGCTGGGGTTTGTCGAAGAGGTCGACAAGTTGTTGTATCAAGCCAAACGCAATGGGCGGATGCGCGCGGAGTTCGCTGACGGTGAAGTGTGACGCGAAGGTCAAATCGCAGGCAAAAAAAATCCCAAGTAGCTGATGGAAACTTGGGATTTAAAAATGCATAAACCGTGGGAGGTGAACGCCCGGCTATAGTAACGATTGTAAAAACCTGTAACAAGATTATTTTAATCCTTTCGTCGGATTAAAATCGCTGTAAGTCATTCAATAACCACACATTTTTTAAGGTAGCGCGGTCTATGTGTGCCACTTTTTGGTGCAACTACCGATACTATTTCCACTTATAAAAAAGGGCTATTGGATTAAAGCGGCGTCGCACTATTGGATATACGTCCATTCAATTGCTTACACGCTTCGTGTATTTCAAGGCTATTGGGCAGTACCGAGCGCCTTACACTTTCTACCTGCCTGCACAATGCCAGGCGTTCGTTGGCGGCTTCCCGCTCGCGGTCAATCTCGGCGTTGAGCCGCACAAAATAGAACCCCAGCAACACCGCAGCACAGAGCACACCGAGCACAAAGTAGCGAAAGCTGTTGGACGACGGCGGCTCGGGTGGGTTCATGACGTTATTGCGCCCTGCTCTTCTCGTAACGGACATCATCGCCGTCCACCGGGCCGACCACGCTCCAACCCAGCCGCTGATAAAACCCGTTGGCACGGACTCCGTCACGGCCGTCGGTAATCAAGAACAACCGATCATGGTGTTCAAACAGTGCGGCCTCAGCCACCGCCATCAGTTGACGGCCCAGGCCCAGGTTCTCGAAAGCCGGCCGCACGAACATCGCGAATACCTCGCCTTCGGCCAGGTCGACCATGGCAAAAGCGGCAGGCTGACCCTCCGCCTCGGCGATCCAAACGCAGGGCGCTGCGCGGACGCTGTCAGCCAGTACCTGGGGCGTTATGCCCAGGTCGGCCATTTGCTCGACACTCAAATGGTTTTGCACCACCGAGGTGCGAATGGCGAAGAGCGTGTCGACATCGTCCTGCGTCGCCAGGCGGATGAGCGTTTGCATACTGGCCTCCCTAGTAGAGGGCGCAATTGTATGCAAATAGAAACACAGTGAATGTCGTGGATTTGTAAAACGCCCTACAGCGCCTCGCGTTGCTGCTGTCGACGGAACTGCCCTGGCGCCACCCCATGGGCCTTGCGGAAACACCGGGAAAAATACGCCTCGTCGGTGAAACCGCAGCGGTGCGCGATCACGCCAATCATTTGCGCACTGTTGAACAACAAGGTGCGCGCCATCTGCATGCGCCGGTCGAGCACCAGTTGCGAGAAGGGTTTGCCGGTTTCCTTGCGCAACAAGTGAGTGAGGTAGTTGGGCGACAGGAACGCCGCCGCCGCTGCATCCGTGAGGTTGAGGGTCGGTTCATGCAAGTGCTCGCGGATATAGCCCTGCACCCGTGCCAACGCATCCTTGCGCCCGCGCCGCGTGGCATTGTTGGCGGCGAAAGCCTGCAAGGGCTCGGCGTACTGCTCACAGACCAGGCCGATCAGTTGAAACAGGTAGCCCTTGAGGCGTTCGCGGGCGCCGAAGGTGCGGTGGGCATCGAGTTCGCGCATGTGGGCAAGCCAGGTTTGCACCTGCTCGAACGCCGCGTCTTCGAGAATGAAGTCCAACTGCTCCTGGAAGCGAAACGGCGACAGCTCCGGCGCCTGGCCGATGGGAATGTCTTCCAGGTCCAGGGGATCGCAGGTGAGCTGCGGTAGGAAAAACGCCTGGCTGAAGTTGATCAGCATGAATTCGCCATCTTCAGGATGGGGAATCACATGCAAGCGATGGGGCAAGATGAACGCCAGGGCCTTGCGCGGAAACGGCCGCACCGCGCCGCCGATATGCTGCACGGTGTCGCCGCCGAGGTTGATCTGGATCTGGAAATACTCATGGCGATGGGGGCTGGTCAGCGCCGCTCGCCCGCGTTTGTCGCGAATGTAGAAGTCGGGGCGGTCGCTGCGCTGTTCCATGCCGTAAGTGGTGACGCGGGTGCCTGGCATAACGGTCTCTCGGGTGGCCTGGGCACCACTGTAGCCTCAACCCTGGCTGAGGGTGAAACGCAACTCGCCGATGCCGTCGATGCCAGCGCTGATCTCGTCGCCCGGTTGTAACGCACCGACGCCTGCGGGCGTACCGGTGAAGATCAGGTCGCCGGCTTTGAGCGCGACGGACTTCGACGCATGGCTGATCACTTCACTGACGGACCAGATCTGGTCGGCCAGGTCGCCCACCTGGCGCTGTTCACCGTTCACGTTGAGCCAGATCTTGCCGCTGGACGGATGCCCGACCACGCTCACCGGTTGCAGCGCAGTCGTCGGTGCGGACGCATCGAAAGCCTTGGCCCAATCCCACGGGCGTGACAGCTTTTTCGCCTGGGCTTGCAGGTCGCGGCGGGTCAGGTCGATGCCGACGCCATACCCCCAGATGTGGGAAAACGCTTGTTCCGGGCTGATGTCCACACCGCCCTTGCCGATGGCTACCACCAGCTCCACTTCGTGGTGCAGGTCGGCGGTCAGCGGCGGATAGGCGATCACGCCTTCGGCCGGCACCACGGCATCCGCCGGTTTCATGAAGAAGAATGGCGGCTCGCGGTCAGGGTCATGCCCCATCTCACGAGCGTGTTCGCTGTAGTTGCGACCCACACAGAACACCCGGCGTAGCGGGAAGCGTGCTTCGCTGCCCTGCACGGCCAGGGAGGGGGTTGGCGTAGGTGTGAATACATAGTCAGTCATGGCGTGGGCCTCTTCGGTTACCTGGCGCCAGTATGGCGAGTGGCGCCGGGGCGAAGTTGGACAGGTCTACGCAGATTTTGCACTGGACGGTGCTTCAGAAGGCCGATCCAACAGGCGATACAACGGCAGGCACGCCGCCTGGATCAGCAACATGCGGATCACCTGCATCGCCGTCACCAGGGTCACGGCCAGACCCAGGGCCTCGGCGGTGAGGCTCATTTCCGGCGCGCTGCCGGGCATCATGCCCAGGGCCAGCGACAGCCACGGCATGCCCAACCCGGCACCCAGCGCCCAAGCGGCCAATGCGCTGGCAATCACCGAACCGATCAATAGCAGCAGCACTTTGCCCAGCAGGCCCGGCGTGCGGCGGAAGAAACTGCGGTCAAACGCGACGCCCAATGCGCAGCCAATCAGCAACTGGCCGCTGCCGCTGAGCCAACCCGGCATGCTCATCGACAGGTGATTGCAACCCACCCCCACCGCGCAAATCAGGAACGGCCCGAAGGTCCAGGGGTTAGGCAACTTGCACTGCTTGAAACCCAAGGCCGCCAGCCAGCCCACGGCGAGGATGAAGATCAGCCAGGGCCAGATCACCGGCAATGGCGCATGCGCAGCGACGGGGGGCATGCCGAAAGTGGCGACAGCCGGCACCGTCAAAAGAATCAGCAATAATCGGATGCTATGGGCGGCGGCAATAAAGCTGGTGTCCGCCTGGCGTTGGCGGCCCAGGTGCACCATCTCGCTGGAGTTGGCCGGCATCAAGGCGAAGAACGCCGTGCCGAACGGCACGCCCCAGCGATGCAGGATCAGCACCGAACACAGCGCCAGTACCAGCGTCAGCAACACCGCCGTGACGATCAGCCCGAGATGAGCCGCCACCTGCTGCATCACCGGCAGCGTGAAATGACAGCCGATGGCAACCGCCACGATGAGTTGCCCGGCTTGGCGGCCACGGGGAATTTCCGGCACCAGGCTGCCAGCGCAACGGGTCAGCATCACGGCGACCAGCGAACCGATCACCCAGGGCAACGGCCACCCCGCCCAACTGGCAAGACTGCCGCCCAGCGCGCCGATAATCAGTGTGAAGAGCCAATGGTTGGGCATGGTGGGGTACTCGGCATGGAGAAGAATGCCGACAGGCTATAGACTTGCCTTCATCACAGAAAATATCCATTTGTGAAGCCAGTCATCACTCTTTGTTATGCGAGCCGTCATGAACCTGAAAGCGCTGGAGTACTGCGTCGAGATCGCCCGTCAAGGCAGCTTCACCAAAGCCGCCCAGGCGTTGCACGTGGCACAGCCGGCGCTGAGCATGGCGGTGAGCCGGTTGGAGGATGAGTTGGGCGTGGCCCTGTTCAACCGCGCGACGCGGCAGATTAGCGTGACTGCCGAAGGCCAGCTGTTCCTGGCACGCGCCGAGGCGTGCCTTGAAGGCTTGGCCGGTGCCCGCCGTGAGCTGCAGGACCTGACCCAACTGCACAGCGGCGAAATCCGCGTGGGCGTACCGCCCATGTACGGCATCCGCCATATTCCCGACCTGCTGATGCAATTTCGCGCACAGTACCCCGGCATTGCCATGCATGTGGTGGAAGGCAGCGCCGATGACATCAGCGAACGCCTGGCCACGCGGGACATCGATGTGGCGTTGTTGGAGTCGCGGCGGGTTGATCCGGCGTGGGAGTCGGTGCTGCTCGGCAGCGATGAGATGGTGTTGTGCATGGCCGAAAATCACCCGCTGGCGGGCCTCTCGTCCATCTCGGCGCAGCGGCTGCAACACGAACCGATGCTGGTGTTCGACAACACTTTCCTGCAGCGCCATCTGCTGGACGCCTTTTGCAGCAACGCCCGCGTGCGTTTCAACATCGCCCTGGAAAGCAACTTCGTGCCGTTGGTGATTACCGCCACGCGCAACGGCATGGGCGTGTCCACCTTGCTACGATCTGTGCAGGAGCAAGAACCAGGGTTGGCCGGCGTTTCATTCGAGCCGGCACAATTCATGCACTTCAACCTGTGCTGGCGCGCCAGCGAATACCTGTCCCAGGCCAATCGGCGGTTTATTGAGACGGCGAAGGTGTATTTCCAGGAAGACGCCAGCTCGCCGCTGTCACGTTAAGCCGTTATTTGCGCGCGACTTTGTAGCGCACGCAATCCTGATAGAAGCCCTGGCGGATCGCCTCGGGCTTGAGCCGTGAACGGCTGTCGTAGGTCTGTTCGGTAATGCCCATAGCCATCATGCGCATCCATGATTTGCTGAACTTCATGCTTTGGATCTTCTGCCGCGCCGCGTACAACGACACGCCCGACAGCTTGAGTTCCTGAGCCCTGGCTGCGGTGCCGGCGCCCCAACTGCACATGTACTTGTCACCCTCGCGCAGCTCCCGTGCCTGCACGGCAGCCGCGCCGCCGGCCAGGGAGCAGGCGATCAGCATGATTCCAACAGAGCGCATTTGCATCCTCACCTAACCACCTGAAAATAAAAGCGATTCTGGCGAGGATTTTGTTACAAAGGGGCCATTAAATTGCCTTATTGCGCAAGGTTTCAGTTAGCCGCAGCCGGCGTGGTGCGGAAGGTGATGCCCAGGCGGTTGAATGCGTTCATCAAGGCAATGCCGTAAGTCAGGTCGGCCAGCTCCTTGGCGCTGAACTCGGCGGCGGCCGCTGCGTACTCTGCGTCCGAGACGTCGCTGCGGGTGACCGCTTCAGCGAAAGCCAGGGCGATACGTTCGCGGGCGGTGAACACATCCCGTGCGTCGTTCCACACCGGCACCAGCACCAGCTTGTCCACGGCCAAGCCTTGCTTGAGCAGGTCACGCGAGTGCATGTCGATGCAGAAGGCGCAGCCGTTGATCTGCGAGACGCGCAGGTAAACCAGGTCGATCAGCGCCTTGGGCAAGCCGCTGTTCTGCAGGTAGACATAGACGCCACCGAAAGCCTTGTAGCCTTCCGGGGATGCTTGGGTGTAATCGAGGCGAGTGGTCATGATAAATCCTGTTGACGTTGAGTGAAGGCACCATGTTGCAGCGCCATGGCTCACCTCTAAAGAGCCAAGAATGGGCCCGGTGACCGGACCATGATGGTCTAGTCAAATGTTGCAGTTATGGTCCTTGGGTACAGGTCATGCAGCCGCTACAGTTAAGGCAGCCGCGACCAGGAAATCTCCCCCATGCACACGTTGCCACCTTTGGACCCTACCTCGGCCGAGCCGATATACCGCCAGCTTTACTGGCGCTTTCGCAGCGCCATCGCGGAGGGCCTGCTCAAGCCTGGCCAACGTGTCCCGGCAGCACGGGCGCTGGCCAAGGAACTGGGGCTGGCGCGCGGCATGATCGACAGCACCTACGCATTGCTGGCCGCCGAGGGTTACCTTGAACCTCGCGGCCAGGCAGGCACGGTGGTGGCCCACGGCATCGAGAGCGCCCAACCTACGCCCGTGGTCATCACGCCCTACAACGCAGTGCGACAACAGTCACAGGTGCGCCCCTTCCAGATGGGCCTGCCGGCGCTGGACGCCTTCCCACGCAAGATCTGGTCGAAAATCGCCGCCCGCTGCGTGCGTGCCACACAACTGGCGGACATGTCCAACCCGCCGGTCTACGGCCTGCCTTCGCTGCGCACCGCTATCGCCAGTTACTTGCAGGTGGCGCGGGGGATCCACTGCACGCCGGAACAGATCTTCGTCACGTCGGGCTACCGCAACACCCTGAGCCTGGTCACCCATGCGTTGCTCTCACCCGGCGACGCGGTGCTGGTCGAAGACCCTGGTTATCTGCCCACACGACCACTGCTGGACCACTTGCAGATCAAGTCCATCCCCGTGCCTGTGGATCAGGACGGCCTCTGCGTACAGCACCTCAGCGCCGCCCGCGCCGTGGTCGTCACCCCGGCCCATCAAAGCCCGCTGTGTGTGTCGCTGTCGCTGCCGCGCCGCCTGGAACTGCTGAACTGGGCCCGCCGTGAACACGCCTGGATCATCGAGGACGACTACGACGGCGAGTACCGTTACATCAGCCGCCCATTACCTGCCCTCAAGAGCCTGGACCGCGAGGGCCGGGTGCTTTACGCGGGTACCTTCAGCAAAGTGCTGTTCCCCGGCATTCGCCTGGCCTACCTAGTGGTACCCGCTTCCCAGGTCGGGCGTTTCGAACAGGTCAGCCAGAGCTTCCTCGGCAACTGCCCGGAACTGACCCAGGCCATCGTCGCCAGTTTTATCGCCGAAGGGCATTTCGCCCGGCATATCCAGCGCATGCGCAAGCTGTACGGCGAGCGCCGCGAAGCCACCGCCAACGGGTTGCGCAAGGTATTAGGCGCGCATATTTCCATTGATGCACAACCTGGCGGGATGCACCTGATCCTGCGGTTCAAGACCCCGCAATCGGACCGCTTGCTGGTGCAGAAACTGGCAAGCGTCGGTCTCTTCGCGGAAGCCTTGAGCGAATGGAATGTCGTGCAGCACTCCGGTCCCGGCCTGCTGTTGGGGTTTGCCAACATCGACTCCCAGACCAGCGCCGAAGCACTGGGCCGGCGCATCCTGGAATGCTTGGTGGCCTAGTCATCAGGTGATTTCTTGGCGCTGTTCTTGTCGGCCAACAGCCGTGAAACTGCGACGCCCTCCCCCCAGCCAGGATTTCTAATGCGCAGTCTCACGGTGTTTTGCGGCTCCAACTTCGGCACCCACCCTCGCTACAGTGAAGACGCCAAAGCGCTGGGCCGCGAAATCGCCCGGCGCGGTATTCGCCTGGTCTACGGCGGTAGTGCCAAAGGCCTGATGGGCGTGATTGCCGACAGCGCACTGGCCGAGGGTGGCGAAGTGATCGGCGTCATCACCCGATTGCTGCATGAACTCGGGCACATGCATCCAGGGCTCAGCACCTATGAAATCACCGAAGACATGCGCAGCCGCAAAGCGCGCATGAGCGAACTGGCCGATGGCTTCATCGCCCTGCCCGGTGGCCTCGGCACCTTTGAAGAATTGCTGGAAGCGATGACCTTGACGCAATTGGGCGAGCACCACAAAGGCGTGGCCTGCCTGAACACCGCACAGTTTTTCGTGCCGTTGCAGGGCCTGTTCGCGCACGGCGTGCAAGAAGGCTTCATCAAGGCCGAACACAGCCAAATGCTGATCGTCGAAGACAACCCCGGCGCCCTGCTCGATGCCCTTGGGCGGTGGCAGGCGCCGGTGGTCAACAAATGGATTGAGCCCGCTAAGCGCTAGCCCGTTTCGGCCTTGGCGATGCTGCTCCCGAATCCTTTCGCCAAGGCCATTTTTTACCTCACCACTGGTACGTAGCGCTTGCCTGTACGGTGCGCTGCGAGCCATACCAGCACCACGAATAGGAGTAGCAGGACGCGACATACTCTTTATTCGCCAGGTTGGTGGCATTGAGCGCCAGGCGCAGGTTGTCCTTCAGGCTGGTGATGTTCGGGATGTCGTAGTGCACCGCTGCATCGAACAGGGTGTAGCCCGGCACCTTCAGGGTGTTGGCCGTATCACCCCAGGACGAGCCGACATACCGAGCCCCCGCACCGGCACCGAAGCCCTTGAGGTTGCCATCGTGGAAGGTGTAGTCGGCCCACGCCGAGGCGGTGTGACGCGGCACGCCGTAGGTGGTGGTGCCTTCGGCCGCGATGGCCGGGCCTACGCCGATGTCACTGACGGGCGCATACCGCACGGTGTTGTTGGACTTGCTGATGCGGTTGTCCAAGTAGGCGTAGGCCGCGGTGATGTCCAGGTTGTCATTGAGGCTGGCCTTGCCTTCCAGCTCAAAGCCACGGGATTGCACTTCACCGTCCTGGCTCTGGCAGCGTCCGGAGCCGCACAGATGAGTCGGGTCCGGATCGGTGGTCAGCACGTTGGTCTGGCGCAGGTCGAAGATCGCTGCCGTGATAAAGCTGTTGCTGCCTGGCGGCTGGTACTTGATGCCGATTTCGTACTGCTTGCCTTCGGTCGGCTTGAACACCGAACCGCCGTAGCCGGTGCCCGACTGCGGGTTGAACGACTCGGCGTAGCTGGCATAGGGTGCCAGGCCATTATCAAACAGATAGACCAGGCCGATACGGCCGGTAAACGCCTTGCTGTCCAGGGACGACTCGGATTTGGCGCCGGTGCGAATCGTCTTGGTGCTGCTGTCGGTGCTGGCCCAGTCATAGCGCCCGCCCAGCAACAGGACCCATTTGTCCCATTTCATCTGTTCTTGCAGGTACACGCCGGTCTGCTCGCTGCGCGAGGTGCCGTCGGTGGTGTAGGCCGGCACCGGAACGGCCGCGCCGTAGACCGGATTGAAAATATCCTGGGTCGGGCCGGCGGTGTACACGCCCGAGCCGGACAGGGTATCGGTGCTGGTGTTCTGGTAGTCGAGCCCCATCAGCAAGGTGTGCTGCAACGGGCCGGTATCGAATTTGGCCTGCACTTGGTTGTCGAGGGTGTAGGCATCCAGGTCGACATCGCTGGCGATGGTCGAGCGGCGGATGGTGCGATAGTCCGCCATCAGGTAGTTGCTGTAGAGGCTGCGGTACTGGCCTTCGCTGCGCAGGTAACGCGCATTCTGGCGCACGGTCCACACGTCATCGAAGTGATGCTCGAATGCCCAGCCGATGCTGTAGTACTCGCGGTCACTTTTCTCGAAATTCTTTTCACCGTCGTAGAAATCCACATCGATGCTGCGCCCGGTCGGGCTGTGCAGCACCGAGCCCCAGGCCGGCACCGAACCGTAGGACGCGCCTTTGGGGTCCTTCTGGAAATGCCCGAGCAGGGTCAGCGAGGTCGCGTCGTCCGGGCGCCAGGTGAAGGCGCTGGATAGCGACTGGCGGCGCGTCTCGGTGTGTTCTACCTGCCCGTCGGCATCGTCGAAAAGCCCGGCCACGCGGTAGGAATACACGCCCTGATCATCCAATGGGCCACTCAGGTCGAAGGTCGTACGCTTCTTGTTGAACGTGCCGTATTCCACGCCCACTTCGTGAAACGGCGTGTCCAGCGGGCGCTTGCTGACCATGTTGATCACGCCGCTCGGCGTACCCTGGCCGTAAAGGACCGAGGCCGGGCCGCGTAGCACTTCGACGCGTTCCAGGTCAAAAGCGTCCTTTTGCGGCAAGGCGTCACGGCTCGAGGGCATGCGCAGGCCGTCGAGGTAAGTGGCCGGTGAGAAACCCCGGATGGTCAACTGGTCCAGGCGCGATGCGGTGGCGCCACGGGTCTCCGGAATGACGGCGGCGCTGTAGCGCAGGATCTGGTTGAGGCTCTCGGCGTTTTGCGCGCGCATCTGGTCTTTGGTGACGATGGAGATCGATTGCGGCGTTTCGATCAGCGCGGTGTCGGTCTTGGTGCCCGACAAGCTACGCGTGGCCACATAGCCGGACACCGGCCCGGTCGGGCTTTCGGTCTGGTATGCGCCGCTGATGGTGGTGGCCTGCAACTCCATGGCCCCGCCGTTATCCGGGATAGCTTCCAGGCGGTAGCGGTCGGCGGAAATCTTCAAGGCCTGCAAGCCGCTACCGTCGAGCAACTGGTTCAGCGCCACATCGGTGTCGTATTGCCCGCTCAAACCCTTACTGCGCTTGCCGCGCGTCAGGCTTGCATCAAACGCCAGCACCAGGCCCGCCTGCTCGGCCAGGCTATTGAGCGCCTGGCTCAAATCACCGGCGGGAATCGAGAAACTGCGCACGGCGCTGCTGCTCTCTTCGGCAAAGGAGGACTGGACGGTCAGCAACGGCACGGCGGCAAAAGCCATCGCCACTGACAAGGCCAGTGGGTGCAAGGGACGAGCAAGGCGCGACATGGGAAATCCTGCGTAAGGGAGGTTCTATTAACCATGACGGCCATGTCGGAAAATCGGGCAAGGATGAGAGCGATTTTTATTTAAGCTGCCGCGCTGCAATCAGTTTTGTCGCTTTTTTCTGTAGCCCTTTGGGTTGGTTTTTTGCGTTTTTTCCCCGTGTTCAGTCAGCCCTTTCTGAATTTCTCAACCGCTCATCCCGCTGCGTTTTGCTACGGCATGCTCCGACGCCTTGCCCTTTGCCGAGACGTCACAGATGACCCACCCTTCCCGCATTGCCCTTGTCGAATTTGAGCTGGATGGTTTCCATCAGAGCCTGGTGATTTATCGCCAGCACATGGACGCGTGGTATTCGCGTGCGCTGGATTCGGTGAGCCATGGGCTGGATATGCCGTCGCTGCTGGGGATGGATCGGGTGTTGCGGGTGGGGGATTCGCAGCGGGCGGTGAGCATTGCGGATGCTGACTTTTCCACCGTGGCCCAGTGCCCGGTGGGCGACGAGCTGAAGATCGAGAGCCTGTTCGAGTCGGTGTATGACGTGCCGATCGGCAACATCCCGGTGGAGGTGATCGGGCTGGATGACGGCAGTTCTACCGTGGTCATGCTGGATGAACAAGGCAAAGGCTCGCACCACTGCGCGGCGGGCGGACGCTATCAAGTGCGGGTGCAGGGGGGCGTTTCTGCTGAGCAAGTGGACGCGTTGTTTGCCTCTTACGCGGGGCTGACCGGGGACCTGGAGCAGTGGCTTCGGTCTGAGTGGTCGGGTTTTAAACCGCGCTGGGAGCAGTCCACCGCCAGCGCGATTGGCAGCGGCGTACTGGCGGGCAGTTGGGCGGCGATTCGTGATGTGTGGGACAGCATCAAGCTGGTGCAGGCGATTCTTGATGACCCGTTGAAGTACGTCGAACAGCTGGGCGCAGAAGCGGCCAAATTGGCGCAGCTCGCCACCGATGCGCCCAAAGTCATGGAACAGGCGATGCTGCTGGCCAGTGATGAGGCAGCACTGTTCCTGATGCTGCGCACGGCGATGATCTGGTTGGACGCATTGCCGCCCGGTGAAATGGCCGAGATGGCGGCTGGGTTTGTGGTGTCGTTGCTGATTGATCTGGTGATTGGCGTGGTGTTGACCATCGCCTTGCCGGCGGCGGGTGTGGCGTATTTGAGTCTGCGGTTGGTCAAGTATGGCGAGCAGATTCTTGATGCGGCGACGGGTTTTGTCAGGGGGCTTTTGGGGATTCTGACGAAGTTCATGCAGGCCGTGGATCGCTACAAGGCAGTCGCGGTTCGCGGGGTGGTTGGTGGGTTGAAGCAAGGCAGGCTGCAGATGCGCTGGAAGGCGCGGCAGAACGCGATGCTGAGGCAGGCGGAGCATGTGGATGATGTGCCTGCTGTTGGGAAGAATCCGGCTGGGGATGCGGCTGCGTCTTCGGACAAGACGGCCACCAACGGCTGTCCGGTGTCGATGGTCACGGGTGAGGAACTGCTGACCCTGACCGATGGCAAGCTGGACGGGATCTTGCCGTTTGAGTGGACCCGGCTGTATCGCACCAGTGCGGTGGAAGTGGATTGCGGGTTGGGGTTTGGCTGGAGTCACTCGCTGGCGCATCGGCTGAGTGTTTCCGGTGATTCGGTGGTGTGGATCGATCATGAAAATCGGTCGACTACCCTGCCCCTGCCCACAGTTTCTCGGCCTGCGATCACCAATAGCCTGGCCGAAGCGGCGATCTACCTGGGGTCGCTGCCCGATGAGTTAGTCCTGTCTCAAGGGTCGCGCTTCTACCATTTTCGCGACGGTGTGCTGACGGCGATTAGCGATGCGTATGACAACCGGTTGCGCATTTCCCGGAATTACCTGGGGCAGATTGAGCGGTTGGATAACGGCGTGGGGCGTTCGCTGTTTTTGCGCTATGCGTTGGGTCGCATTGTGGCGGTGGATTACCAGGTTGAGCGGGACGTGGATGACGGGCCGTTTGTTTGGGTGAGGGAGCAGAACGTTGTTTCCTACGCCTATGACAATTTTGGACGACTGGTTTCTGCGACCAACGCCGTAGGCGAAAGCGAGGTTTATCGGTACGACGAGCAGCACGTCATTCTTGAGCGTGGTTTGGCGGGTGGGGCGAGTTTCTTCTGGGAGTGGGAAAGGTCTGGTAAGGCCGCGCTATGTGTCCGGCATTGGGCCAGTTTCTCGCAAATGGACACACGCTATGCCTGGGACGATAACGGTCAAGTCACGGTGTTTAACGCCGATGGCAGCCAGGAAGTCTATGTGCATGACCAGCGGGCGCGGCTGGTGCAGCGGGTGGATCCTGACGGTGCTGAGCACTTCAAATCCTACGATGAGAAAGGCCGGCTGACGGTTGAGCAGGACCCTCTCGGGGCGATCACGGCCTACCAGTACGACGAAGCTGGGCGTTTGGTGGCGTTGTTTCCGGGGGATGATGAGCCAACGACCTACGAGCATGACAATGGGTTCGTACGGGTTGTGCGGCGTGGTGAAGCGGTTTGGAAGTATGAGCGTAATGACCAGGGCGACGTTACGCGTAGGACCGATCCTGACGGCAACGCTACTGACTACAGCTACAACAAACGCGGACAACTGACGCAGGTTTGGCTGCCGGATCACAGCTGTCACCGACTGGTCTGGAATGAGCACGGGCAATTGCTTGAAGAGCAGTTGCCGAATGGCGGAATCAAGCGCTACCGCTATGACGATCTCGGGCGAAAAATCAGCCTGGAAGACGAACACGGCGCGCTCACGCAATTTGAGTGGAACCACGTAGGACGATTAGTCCAAATCGTCTTGCCGAGCGGTGATACGCGTAAATATACCTACAACGCGTACGGAAAAATCACCTCCGAACGCGATGAACTCGGCCACGTCACTCGCTACGAATACGCCGATGGCCTGCACCTGATCAGCCGGCGCATCAACGCCGATGGCACTCAGATCAAATACCGTTACGACAATGTGCGGTTATTGCTGACCGAGATCGAAAATGAGGTGGGCGAAACCTACCGACTCCAGTATCACACCAATGGCCTGATCCAACAGGAAACCGGCTTTGACGGCCAGCGCACTGCTTACCTCTACGACCTCAACGGCAACCTGCAGGAAAAGACCGAGCATGGCGATGACGGTAGTCAGCTGGTTACCCACTACGAGCGCGATTATGCCGGACGGCTCGTAAGAAAAGCCCTGCCTGATGGCAACCGGGTCGATTACGCCTACGACCGTCAGGGCAATCTCCTAAGCGTCGAGGATGGCCACTGGGCGTTGGCCTACGAGTACGACAGCCAAAACCGTCTCACCGCCGAACACCAAGGCTGGGGCACGCTGCGCTATGGCTACGACGCCTGCGGCCAACTGCAAAACCTACGCCTGCCCGACAGCAATCGGGTGGCGTTCAACCACGGCAAAGGCGGCCACCTAGTCACCGTCGAACTGAACGGTGAAACCCTTACCTCCCACCTGTTCAAGGCCGGTCAGGAACACCAACGCCAACAAGGCCAACTGATCAGCCACTACCACTACGACGATCAACAACGCCTGCACGCCCACGCCGTTACCCAACAGCAACACACGCTTTACCAACGCCACTACGACTACGACAAAGCCGGCAACCTCACCCGCTTGCTCGACACCCACAAAGGCGACCACCACTACCACTACGATCCGCTAAACCGCCTCACCCGGGCCAACCACTCGCAAAGCGAGCAAGAACGCTTCGGCCACGACCCCGCCGGCAACCTGCTCATGCAAAACCGCCCCGGCCCCGACATCGTGGCGGGCAATCGGCTGATGATCCAAGGCGACCATCACTACGACTACGACGCCTTCGGCAACCTCATCCGCGAACGACGCGGCAAAGGTCATCAACTCGTTACTGATTACCGCTACGACTGCCAGCATCGGCTGATCGACGTTAAGACGCCCAACGGCCAAACCGCGAGCTATCGCTACGACGCGTTTGGGCGGCGTATCAGCAAAACCGTCGACGGCATCACGACTGAGTTCTTCTGGCAAGGCGACAAAATCATCGCCGAGCACCACGCGAACCGCCACCGCAGCTACCTCTACGAACCGGATAGCTTCCGCCCGCTGGCCCTGCTGGAAGGCTTCGGCCCAAAGGAAACCAAGGCCTACCACTACCAACTCGACCACCTCGGTACGCCGCAGGAACTCACCGACCCGAACGGCGAAATCGTCTGGTCCGCCCACTACCGCGCCTACGGCGAAATCAGCCGTCTCGACATAGGAAAAGTGGACAATCCGCTTCGTTTCCAAGGCCAATACTTCGACCAAGAAAGTGGGCTGCACTACAACCGTCATCGCTACTACAATCCGGATATTGGTCGATACCTGACACCGGACCCGGTGAAACTGGCGGGTGGGATCAATGCGTACCAGTACGCACCCAATCCTACCGGATGGGTTGACCCGTTAGGATTGAGCTCATGTCCTGGTGGAGATGGTTGCAAACAAGGCGCCATCTCTCAACGCTCTTCGCCAAGCGTCAACGACGGAGAGCCCACTTTACCGCAACTGACGCGTGCTAAGCGTCAGGAAAGAATTGATGAGCTTGCTGAGGCGAACGCATATAGGCGCCTAGACGAATTGGAGAAGGCGACGCCAGGAGCACACTTTCTAGAGAAACACGGAGCACAGACTACACTCGCGTCTCAACTCGAACGTTTGAACACCGCAAGAAACCCGACGACAGGAACTATTGAGCGTTACACATCTGGGCCGAACGTAGGGGAACCTAAATATCCGCCCGCCGCAACGCATTATCTCAGCCACAGGGATCAGTTAAACTCGATATATAGAGCCCAGCTTATTTTTAGAAGAAATGGACTCGCAGCATCGTTACAACCAATGGACATGGGCAAAATAATTGGTGAAGGATATTCCAGAACCAGTATGGAATATAGTCAGCAGCGTAAAGCAAGAGTGATATTAAATAACCAAGGTAAACCGAAAACCGCATACACAGAGAAATGACTAAAAAATGACAAACAAGCCGAGCATGTCAATAATCCGTGGACTACTGTTCACCTACGACATTGAAAACACGGATGACTTTGAGCGAGAAAAACTCATCGCATCAAAAGACATAAATAACGAGAAAGAACTCACCGAGCTTCTTGATGAATTGACCAAGCCAGAATTTTTAGATTACAGCAGGGCCGAGCAAGAGTGGTTCATTACGTCGATCACACACTACCTAGCTATAAATGATGACTTTGATGAAGTTTTTAAAAATATGGCAACCTACTTCAGCGCGCCTGTAACTGACCAGAGAAAATTCATACAAATTCTTTTGACTTGTTTAGAGCGGTACTACAACACGACCAAGTCTAAAAGTTGAAAGCGAGCGCCCGAGCCCATTTACAGCAACCCCGCTCGCCAAGGCAAATGAGTCCCTTATGGCGAGCGGACCGAACAGGCCTGTTTTTCTTCTTCTAGCTTTTTACAAACGCTGCGTTAGCCCCCCTCACCCCCACGCCACCACCAACAACCCCACCCCCAACACCAGACACAACGGTGAATAAAAATACGTATCCAACCTCGCAAACCGCGAACCACCGACCTTCTTGAAAAACCCCACCAACTCCGAATCCCCAATCGCCCTGGCAAACATCACCACCGAAATCGCGCTGATCCCCCATTGCAAGGCCCCGTGGGACACCGCCGAGAAATACAGCCCGGCACGCAAACACACCATCAGCGCAATGCCCACCAACCCCAGGGCAACCAGAAACGTAGCCAGCGCCGAGGGTTTGAACGCAGGTTTCGGCCCACGCGCGAATTCGCCGGGCAGTTGGGGGATAGCGGCCTGGAAGCCGAGTTTTCCGCCGGCAGCCCAGTACAAATGCACCATGCTGATGAAGGTGAAAATGCCGACAATCCATCGTGCGACAACAAAGCTCATGGCTGGCTCTCCCGTAAAAGGTGCGAAAGAGGATAGTCGCCTGGTGATTTTTTGCAGGCATTTCGTCGGCGGCTGGTGGTAAAGTGCCGCCCCATGAAAATCGCCCGTGCCGACCGCTCGCTCATTGCCTGGATGCTCTATTGCTGCGTCCTGTTCAATGTGTTCGCCTGCAGTATCGGTCACGGGCAGATGGTCGGGATGCAGCTCAATGGCATCGGCGGTCAGTTTTGTACAGTGGACCCGCGCACCCAGGCGCCCAAGCCGTCCAACTCCACTGAAGAGAACCTGCCAACGCTGTCCAAGGCATTTGGTTGCCCGCTGTGCTCAACCGGCGGCATGGGCCCAGCGCTGAGTTCCAGCCTGAATGTGGCGGTGTTGCCACAGCCCCATGCGCCACCGCCGGCCATTGTCCTGGCTGCTGACATCCCTGCCCGCTTCACCTGGCCTGCGGCTAATCCGCGCGCACCGCCTGCTTTCGCCTGATTCCTTCGCTTTCCGATCTGCACTGACCACCGTTTCCGCAAGGAAGTACGGGCGGTTGTGCGTTGTTTTCAAGCCAAGTTTTTCAGGATTCAACCATGAAACATCTACCCCTGTTGGCGGGCCTATTCGGCTGCCTGCCCGTCTGCGCCTGGGCCCTTGAGTTGGCTCCGACCACCATTGATGGCGAACAAACCGCCGAGCCTGGCCTGGCCCTGGATCAATCCAGCGGCATGGCCTCGCGCTTGGGCTTGAGTGTGCGCGAAACCCCAGCGTCGGTGGCTATCGCCAACCGCAATGACATCGAGCGCCGCGGCGCCAAGACCTTCCGCGACGCCGCCAACACCTTGCCTGGCGTCAATGCCAGCGCCCCGCCAGGATTTGGCGGGTTTGTCTCCTACCGTGGGTTTACCAGCAGCCAGATCACCCAGATGTTCAACGGGATCAATGTGGCGACCGGCCTGGCCCGGCCGGTGGATGCCTGGATCTATGACCGGGTGGAGCTGGTAGGCGGCCCCTCCTCCTTGATCAACGGTGCCGGCTCCGTGGGCGGTTCGCTCAACTACGTGACCAAGCTGGCCACCCGCGAGGAACAGGCCGCCGAAGGCCAGCTCACCTATGGCAGCTATGACACCGCCGGCATGGCGTTTGGTGTCAATCACGCCCTGACCGAACCCGGCGCCGATGTGCAGCACTACGCGCGCCTGGATGTAAGCCGCAACACCAATCACAGCTACATCGACCGCGACCAGCGCGAGGCCTGGAGCCTGGCGTTTTCCCTGCTCAGCGACCTCACGCCCAACCTGTCTCACACCCTGGCGCTGGAATACCAGGATGAGCATGAAGACAGTCCCTACTGGGGCACGCCGGTGCTCAACCCCAAGGTGGGCGAGCTGAAGATCGACAAGCACAACCGCTTCAACAACTACAACGTTGCTGACGGTCGCTACGAACAGCGCACGATCTGGGCGCGCTCGATCATCGACTACCGCCTCAACGACAGCACCAGCCTGAAAAACACCCTCTACCACCTGGACAGCCAACGCGATTACCGCAACCTGGAAACCTATCAGTACAACGCCGACAACAGCGCGGTGAACCGCTCGACGGCCTATCAGGTACGTCATCAAGGCGAACAGAACGGCAACCAGTTCGAACTGCGCCACGATGACAGTATGTTCGGATTGTCGACCACGTGGTCTGGCGGTTTCGAATACAAGGTCAACAGCACCACCAATACCCCATGGAATGTGCCAGGCAACAGTACAGTGAATCCAGACAACTTCGATCCCGGGCACTTCTACGACATCCCGCGAACCCGTGAGAAGTTCGGCAAGGACAAGACCAACGAGGTCACCACCAAAGCTGTGTTCGTGGAGAACCGCCTGGGGCTCACCGACAAACTTTCGCTGCTTACCGGCCTGCGTTACGACGCTATCGACCTGGACGTCACCAACCACCGTGCGATCACCGCGACCAATCCCCGCCACTTCAAGCGCAGCTGGGAGCCGGTAACCGGCCGCGTCGGCCTGACTTACCAGTTCATCCCGTCGGCCAATGTGTATGTGCAATACAGCACCGCCGCCGAGCAGCCGAACACCACCACGCAAGTGTTTGATGTTTCGACGGGCAAACAGTGGGAAGTGGGCAGCAAGTTCGATTACCTGGACGGCCGTGGCTCGGCCACCGTGGCCGCGTACAAGATCGAGCGTAAGGATTTTGCCGTGACCGATCCGCAGGACCCGACTAACAGCATTCCGGTCGGCGCACAGTCATCCAAAGGCATCGAGTTGGCCAGTTCGTTACGCATCACGCCAAGGTTGCTGGCGGAGGGTAACTTCGCCTGGGTCGACGCCGAGTACGACGACTTCAACGAGAAAATCGCCAGTGGCGCGGTGGTCTCGCGCAAAGGCAATACGCCAACCAACGTGCCCAAGCGCGTGGGGAACCTGTGGCTGACCTATGATTTTGCCGAGGATTGGCAAGGGGGCGTGGATGCGCGTTATGTGGCCGAGGTGTACGCAGATAACGCCAACACCCAGACGGTGCCGGCCTACACGCTGTTCGGCACGTTCCTGCGCTACAAAGTGGACTCGCATACCTCGGTGACGGGCCGGGTACGCAACTTGACGAATGAGGTGTATGCCGAGTTTGCGCATGTGTCGCCTGCTTACTACCTGGGTGCGCCAAGGACATTCGAGCTGGCAGTACAAACCAGGTTCTAAACACCTGAACGCAGGAGCCCGGCTTGCCGGCGATGGCGTCCGATAAACACCATCGCCGGCAAGCCGGGCTCCTACAGTACATGCGTACTGTTATTTCAGACTGGCTTCAACCTTCTGCGCCACATCCTCGGTCAACCAAGCCTTCCACACCTGCGGATGTTCCTTCAGAAACACCTGGGCCACTTCCCGTGGCGCCGAGTGGTTTTCACTCATGGTCGCCAAGGCTTTGTTCAGCGGCTCAATCGGAAACTCGACCTTCTCAAAGAACTGCGCAATCTGCGGATGCTCCTTCTGGAACGGCGTCGACACCCCGATGCTCAACTTGGATGCCAGCGAGCGTGTTGGTTTTGGATCAGGATTATCCGCATCCGTAAGCGTCTTCCACGCCTCGGCATCAAACGGTGGCTCTTCCAGCTGGATCAACTTGTAGCGCCCCATCAACGGCGTCGGCGACCAGTAGTAGAACAGCACCGGTTTGCCCCGGCGGATCGACGAAGCGATCTCGGCATCCAGTGCCGCGCCCGAGCCACTGCGGAAGTTCACATAACTGTCGTCCAGACCGTAGGCCTTGAGCTTCTGTTTGTTGACCACTTCCGAGGTCCAGCCGATAGGGCTGTTGAGAAAGCGCCCCTTGCCCGGGGATTCCGGGTCCTTGAAGACGTCCTTGTAGCGCGCCAGGTCCTTCACGCTCTTGAGTTCCGGCGCGAGAGGCTTGATGCCTTTGGCTGGGTCGCCCTTGACCACGTATTCCGGCACCCACCAACCTTCGGTTGCGCCTTTGACCGTATCGCCCAGGCCGACGACTTTACCTTCGGCTTCAGCCTTGACCCACACTGGGCTGCGGCCGGCCCACTCTTCGCCGATCACTTGGATGTCGTTCTTCGCTAGGGCGGTTTCCAGGGTGATGGTGGTGCCCGGTAAGGTGTCGGTCGGTAAGTCGTAGCCCTTTTCGACAATCACCCGAAGTACCTCGGTGATCAGGCTGCCGCTTTCCCAGTTCAAATCGGCAAAGTGTATCGGCGTCTCGGCGGCCGAAACCGGCAGTGCGGCCACGGACAGACTCAAGGCTGTCACGGATGCAGCCAACAGCGTTCTCAATCCTTTCATGCCCTTGCACCTCGCGATATCGCAGCAGACAGCGGACGGCTTTGCTGCGTAAGCGCGAAGCCTCTGAATAGTTAAGTCAACTCAACTGTAGTAGAGGTTCCGGGAGATAACGGGTGTTCGCGGAATTTGATGGTTATTCGCTGGCCTTGAAAGTCACCAGTTCACCCTTGCGCCATTTGGCGGCCTTGCCGGTCACGGCTTTCAGGGTCTTGGTCAGGCCTTCCTGCAGTTGCTCGTTGGCGGCAAACACCAGCATCACGCTGTGGCCTTCCTTGAACACAATGCCCTGGCCTTCGGCCGAGGAGACAAAGGCGTAGTCACCCAGGCCATAGACGGTCAACTTGATATCGCGGAACTTCAGTTCGAATTTGCCACCTTCACGGCTGGGCAATACCGCTGCGCGGAAGTGATCGCCAACTTTGAGTTCCAGGCGGGGCTTGTCGTCCACGACCAACGCCGCCTCGGTGTCGATCTCGGCGATGTAGATACCTTCCGGCGTCTGCTCAGTAATGTAAACGAAACGGGACTGAAACTGTTTGACCAACTTTGCGCGCAAATCACCCAGCACGAACAACGCGTGCATATCCAGATTACTGACTGCCAAGGAAACGCCCCCACATCAAAAAGAGCGCTGTCCGCCAGAGCGGGCAGCACAAAAAAACGGCCATTACGGCACGATCACATCACTCATTCTTTGAAAAAAACTGAAGAAGAACCCACTGCCGCGCCATAAGACCAGTACAGACGTACGCGATGGACCTTGTGCAAGGTCATCAGGCACCACAGGAGATCACAGGTTCAACGGCCAGAGAATACGGACCGACCCACTTCAGAGAATAACCCAGTTAAAAATGCAGTTTTCCGACACGCAAGCGCAAATAAGCACGCTGTCATGGAACCAGGCGCAGATCGCCGACGACAATACTAAAACAGCAGCACCAATCAAAACCACCCAAAACGTTGCAATCAAGTCAACCGGAGCGATCGAAAGGAGCAGGCCATGCAACGATCAACCTACAATGCGATGTCTTCGCACACCCGTTCATCATGCCAGGGCGAGGCTCAATACTACCGCTTGGGCGGCTTCGAGGGGTACTCGGACCCGGTTCTTTACCAGGTTGTACCTGCCGGTAAAAACTTCTTCCACATCCGTGAAGTGCTCAGCGGCCAAATAAAAGGCTTTCGCAGCGGCCATGTCAAGGCTTGTGAACTGGCCAAGAAACTAGAAGCCCAGTTGCAAGCTCACCATGGAGCGGTCGTTTCGTCCGCCCGATAACTTAACTGCGCCGCCGACCCGCAACAACTGCCATACTGGCCCGTCCACTGAAGTTTGTGCCCTGCGGGCCAGGTTTCTCCAGTGCAGTTATCTCCAAGGGAAGGCTCTAAGTGACGGAATTTGATATCGGCGAATTTTTCATCCATGGCGACGCAAGGGAAGTAGACGGTGAGTTTCAAGCAGTGATCATTATGCGGGCCAAGCCTCCGCTGACCACTGTCACCACCCACCAAGTGGAAAAAGACCGCTGGTTCAAAACCGTCGACGCGGCTGCCATCGCCGCCAAGGACGCCGCCAAGGCGTTAAAGACTGCCGTGGACGACGGGGCCCTGAATTCCTGAGATCCGATAGAACTCTGCTGCGCCACAACCCTCCCATGCATAACGACCACCCTGCATGGAGAACCAAATGGACGCGCCAATCCCCACCCTTGAAACCCTGTTTGAACAATTGGGCCTGGATTCAACCCCAGACGCCATCGATGCGTTTATCGTTGCCCATCCATTGCCTGAAGACGTGAAGCTCATCGATGCACCGTTCTGGTCGGCGCAACAAGCGAGTTTTCTCAAGGAAGAGCTTCGCGACGATGCCGAATGGGCGATTGCCGTGGATGAACTTAACCAACGCCTGCATCAAGCGAACTGAGTCGGCGTCAATGCAGGCTGTCTGACTGCTCCAGGCGCAACAGCGCCTGCCAGGCAGCCCTGCACTCCTCCGCTTCATCGCGACTGGCGAACGCCGTGCCGCGCTGCTCACCGTTGAGCAACACCACCCAGCAAGCCTTCTGACCCAGCGCACGCAAGGTTTCGGGAACGCCACTGCCAATCATCACGGCGACATCGACTTTGTTTTGCATGGAGCTTCTCCGCAGCATTAGTTAGCTGGCTAACAATGTTGGCCATGCTACGGTTTTCTTCCAGTTGGAAAAAGCTATCCCAGGAATAGCTCCATTGCATAAACAACAATAATCCTTAGCGCCCGCCCTTTACTGCCTCAGGTTTATAGCCCAGGCGCAAGCCGCCCCAATGCCGGCCCTTGACCATGATCGGCACTGACAGATCATGCATAAGTTCTCCAGTGTCGCGGGTATAGGTTTGCAACAAAACGGCCTGCTGGTGGCTGCCGCAACGGATCCCGGTGCGGTCTTCGAACTTGCGCTTGGTGCGGTTCTGCACCGCATCCACCTGCGCATCACCCGTTAGCGCATGGGAAAATGCCTTGTTGTGTGTCGGCACATAGCCCTGCGGAGTGCAGGCAATGGCAAAGACCAACCCCTCATGCCGTGGCAGCAGCGCCTCCTGAATCGGCGGCAACACCTGGTCGGTGTAGCTATCGAACCGGGTGTGGTACTTGCTCGGGCTGGTGTTGGCGATCGGCGTGTAGCTGCGGTCGAACAGGTCATCCAGGCTGATCCGGTTCTGCTGCACATCGGCTTCGAATTGCCCAGCAATCCGGCTCGCCCCCTCGCGCGCCAGGTCGTAGATACGCTGGTGGTAGTCGTCCAGCCCAACTTCCGCCAGGCGCTCGCTGATGGTTTCGGCTTGCCCTTCCATCTGCACGGCAGCGTCGGCCAACTGGCGGGTTTGCTGATCGCTGACAGCCAGGTCGCTGCGCATCTGTTCCACGGCATGGAACAAGCTGTCGAGCTGGGTGCGGTTGGTGTCGGTGCCCTGGGCGATTTCATTCACCTGGCCTTCCACATCGGCCGCGAGGCTGGCGATACTTTGCAACTGCTCGCCGGCGTGCTCCACCTGCTCGACACCGGTATGCAAGTCCGCCGATAACTGGCGAATCTGCTCCACCACCTGGGCGGTGCGCTGCTGGATGTCCGCCACCATGACCCCGACTTCATCGGTGGCCGTTGCGGTACGCCCCGCCAAACCGCGCACCTCATCCGCGACCACGGCGAACCCGCGCCCATGCTCACCGGCCCGCGCCGCTTCAATCGCGGCGTTAAGCGCCAAGAGGTTGGTCTGGCTGGCGATGGACTGAATCACCAAAGTCACACGCTGGATTTCCTCGCTGCGCAGGCTCAAGGCTTCAATCAGCTCACGGCTGGCGTTGGCGCGTTGGCTGAGTTGGTGCATGCGGGTAATCGACTGGGCCAGCACTTCGCGGCCTTCAGTGCTGCGTTGATGCGCCTGGCTGGCGGCGCCAAGCGCTTCGCGGCTCAGTTGGGAGGTGATCTTTTCAGTGCCGATCATCACCTCGGCGCTGCTGACAATCTGCTTGGCCGCGCCCAACTGCGACTGCACACGGGCCGCCAGCTGCTTGACCGAAAAGGCCACGCCGGCCGCGGACAACGCGTTATGACTGGTGGTGTAGGACAGGTCGCGAGTCAATTCGCCGATGGCATCGACGGCATCGGACGATGCGATAACAGGTGTGCGACTTTTCAATCGAGGTAGCCAGATCACCAGCAGGGCCAGTGGCAGGCAAAGGTAGAGCGGCAGGCTGGCGAGCGCCAAGCCCAGCAGGACCAACACCAGGGCGGTACTCTGCAACAGGGGCGTCAGCCAGCCGGGCAGCCCGCGCGCCACCGCTTGCGGTGGCACTGCTGCGCCCATCAGAGATCCGTCTCCAGCCATCTTCGTTACCCCACTGCTTGTCATTATTGTCGCTGCATTAAACGCCACTATCGGGCCATTATCCATGGGCCTTTAGTGGGGTGGCTTGCAGCAGATCAATAGACGGGGTGCAACGGGTCTTTCCCGGGGAACCGCTGGACGGTCCCCCGCTTCACCGCATCAGGCTTGGCGCTGATGCTTGTCGATCTGCTCGTGGCGCTCTTGCGCTTCGATGCAGTACTTGGTGGTCGGGCTGATCAGCAGGCGCTTGAGGCCGATAGGCTCGCCGCTGTCATCGCACCAGCCAAAGGAATCTTCCTTGATGCGCTCCAGTGCGCGCTCAAGCTGCGGCAGCATGCGCTGGTCGCGGTCAATGGCGTTGACCAGCCAGGTGCGCTCTTCTTCAACAGAAGCGGCGTCGGCCGGGTCGGCCGGGGTGTCCAGGCTTTCAATGGCGATACGGTTCTGTTCAATGCGCTCGTGGTGTTCCACTTTCATGTCTTGCAGCAACTGCTCGAAAAAAGCGTGCTGTTCGGCATTCATGTAGTCATCCGCCGGCATGGCCAGCAACTTTTCCTTTGTCATTGATTTCTCTATAAAAAATACGTGCATTAAGGCGAATAAGGGAGCGTTCCGGAAGGCCTCTGCAGGTCTCGGAAGGGCGCCATTCATTTCAAGCGCCACCCGGCACTCAATTTACGAGGGGCGGCAGTCTAAGGCCGACTTGAGGGCGCAGCAACTGAAAAGACAGGCAATTTTTCCGAGATAACCCCCAAAAGCACCAGGACGGGCTCGGCGAATGGTCATCGGAGTGCGTTTATAGCAAGAAATTCAGTGTTGTGGAGCTATATAGAAGACAAACGGTTAAATGTAGGAGCCGGCTTGCTGGCGATGCAGTCAACCGGGCTCTTCAGCGAGACCGTGTCGATGCTATCGCCGGCAAGCCGGCTCCTACCAGAAAGCGCTTCAGCGCTTGAGCTTGCGCTTGTTGCGGTACTGGTCGATCACCACCGCCACCACAATGATCAGGCCCTTGATGATGTCCTGGATGTACGCATCCACACCGACAAAGGTAAACCCGCTGGCCATCACCCCAAGGATCAGCGCGCCGATCACGGTGCCGGTGATGCGCCCTACCCCGCCCGCCAGGCTGGTACCGCCGATCACTGCCGCAGCAATCGCATCCAGCTCGTAAGACATGCCCATGCCGGCCTGGCCGGTGGCGGCACGTGCCGAGGCCACCACACCCGCCAAGCCAGCCAAGAGACCGGCGATGCTGTACACGATGATCAAGTGGCGCTTGACGTTGATCCCCGAGGTACGCGCCGCCTGCATGTTGCCGCCAATCGCGTAGGTGTACTTGCCGTACTTGGTGTAGCGCAGGGCGATATGGAAGATCACCGCCACCACCAGGAAGATGATCACGGGCATCGCGCCATGGCCGATGGCCGTGTACGAGTCCGAGAGCATGCTTACCGGCTGGCCTTCGGTGTAGTAACGCGCCAGGCCTCGGGCCGAGACCATCATGCCCAGGGTCGCAATGAACGGCGGAATGCCGGTGACGGCGATGATGCTGCCGTTGATCGCCCCCGCCAGCAGCCCGACGCCCAGCCCCATCGCCACCGGGATCCACACTGGCAAGTCGGTCAGGCTCGGGAACACCGCACGGGAAAAATCGGAAGTCTGGGCCAAACTCGCGGCGATCATCGCCGACAGCGCCAGCACCGAACCGGAGGACAGATCGATCCCCGTGGTGATAATGACCTGGGTCACGCCAATCGCCAGCAGGCCGATGATCGACACTTGCAGGATCATCAGTACCAGGCGCTGGGAGTTCATCAGGAAACTCTGGTCCCGCACGATCCAGCCAAACAGCTCGAAGACCAGGCCGATGCCGATCAGCACCAAAAAGATGCTCAGCTCGGTGGGCATGCGTCGGCGACTTTTGGTGGGTACCGTCGCGGGTTTGTTATCCGTTATTGCGTTCATAGCCCATCACCTTCTTATTCTGTACGTCAGTGGACTGCCGTCATCCCGGAGGCCAACTGCATGACTTTTTCCTGGGTCGCTTCGCTGCGGTCCAGGGTGCCCATCAATTCGCCTTCGTGCATCACCATGACCCGATCACTCATGCCCAGCACTTCGGGCAATTCGGAGGAAATCATGATCACGGCCATGCCTTCGCTGGCGAGGAATGAGATCAATCGGTAGATCTCGGCCTTGGCGCCCACGTCGATGCCACGGGTGGGTTCATCGAGGATCAGCAGCCGCGGGTTAGTCATCAGCCAGCGCGCCAACAAGGCCTTCTGCTGATTACCACCGGACAAGGTGTCGATACACTGCTCAAGCGACGGGGTTTTCACTCGCAGCTTCTTGCACATGTCTTCACACAGCGCACGCAGGGCTTTCTGCTGGATAAAGCCGTTGCCGGAGTAATGCGGCAGCACGGCCATTTCCATGTTTTCCAGGACCGACAGGCACGGGAACAGGCCACTGAGCTTGCGATCCTCAGTCAACAGCGCGAAGCCCTTTTCGATGGCCATGTGCGGGTCGGTGATGCGCACCGCCTTGCCATCCAGGGTGATCTCGCCGCTGCTGCTGGGCGTGATGCCAAAAATGGTTTCTGCCACGTTGGTACGGCCCGAGCCCATCAGCCCGGCGATACCGAGAATTTCACCGGCGTGCAGATCGAACGATACGTCCTTGAACACGCCATCCAGTGTCAGGTCGCGCACCGTCAGCAACAGGTCGCCGATGGGCGTCTCGCGCACCGGGAACAACTGGCTCAGCTCACGGCCGACCATCATCGAGATCAGGCTGTCGCTGTTCATGCTGTCGGCACGTTGCAGGCCGATGTAGTGGCCGTCGCGGAATACCGCCACTTCATCGGCGATGGCAAACACTTCGTTCATTTTATGGGTGATGTAGACGATACCTTTGCCCTGGGACTTGAGGTCGGCAATGATCGAAAACAGGTGGGCCACTTCCTTCTCGGTAATGGCCGAGGTCGGCTCATCCATGATCAGGATGTCGGAGTCATAGGACACCGCCTTGGCAATCTCGACCATCTGCCGCTCGGCGATGCTCAGGTTGCCCACATGTTCCTCAGGGTCCAGGTTGATGCGCAGGCGCGCCAGCAACTCGGCGGTGCAGCGGTGCATTTCGCGGTGATTGACCATGTGTAGGCTGTTGAGCTGCTCACGACCGATCCAGATGTTCTCGGCGATGCTCATGTGCGGCATCAGGTTGAGTTCCTGGTGGATCATCGCGATCCCGGCCTTCTGGGCCGCCAGGGGGGTTTCAAACACGATCGGCTTGCCACGCAGGCGGATTTCCCCGGCGTCGGGCTGGTAGATGCCGGCGATGATTTTCATCAGCGTCGACTTGCCCGCACCGTTCTCGCCCATCAGCGCCAGCACGGTGCCGGGGCGCACCCGTAGTTGCACGTCGGCCAGGGCCACGACGCCGGGAAAGCCTTTGCTGATGTTGACGATTTCCAGCAGGTAGGGTTCTTCCAGCGGCTGGGGCTGAAGACCGGGAGGCTGCGAGACAGTCGCTTGAGCGAGCATAGGGAGGTACTCCATCTGCAGGGCGGCCAAGACCGCCCTGCCGGCTTATTGTTGTTATGCAGGGCTATTTGAAGTCTTTGACGTTGTCCGGGGTGATCAGCTGGAACGGGATCACCACGTTCTGCTCGATAGGCTCGTTCTTGGCCATCTTGCGCGCCGTTTCCACCGACTTATCGGCCTGGCCCTTGGCATCCTGGAAGGCCGACACCGTCATGTCACCCTTGGTGATCGCGTTCAGGCCATCCGGCGTACCATCGACACCGGCGATCAACACGCCCTTCTTGCCCGCCGATTTGAGGGCCATGGACGCGCCGATGGCCATTTCATCGTTGTTGGCCAACACTGCGTTGAACTCGCGGCCCTGGGTCAGCCAGTCGTTGACCAGGGTCATGCCCTTGTCACGCAGCCAGATACCGGTCTGTTCCTGCTCGATCTTGATGCCTGGGTACTTAGTCAGGACTTCCTTCACACCCTTGGTACGGTTGGTGGTGGAGTTGTTTGCCAGGTCACCCAGCAGGATCACGATGTTGCCTTTGCCGCCAAGCTTTTCGGCGATGTACTGCATCTGCAGCTTGCCGGCCTCGACGTCGTCGGACGTCACCGCCGCGACGCCTGGGGCCAATGTCGCGCTGTCAGGACGACGGTTGACGAACACCAGCGGGATTTTCGCTGCGGTGGCGGCCTTGATGATGTTGGCCGTCGACGCGGTGTCCACCGGGTTGACGATGATCGCGTCGACTTTCTGGCTGATAAAGTTCTCGACCTGGCTCAGTTGCTTGACCACGTCGGCACGGGCGTCTTCGAACTGCAATTGCACGCCATCCCCCTTGGGATACGACTTGGCTTGCTTGTCCATGTCTTCGCGCAGGTAGGTCAGGAAGGTGTCATCGAAGGCGGACATGCTCACGCCTATCTTGAGGTCAGCAGCCGAGGCAACACCGCTGGCGAGCAGCATGGACAGGGCCAGCGCGGTAAAACGGATCGGGGTCTTCATGAACGGTCTGTCTCCACTTTCTTGTTGGTTTTTTGGACGTTGCGTTTATCAGAGCTCGGCAGGCAGCCGGACGACCGGTGCGCCTGGAATGCAGCACACCAGCGCGCCTTTGTTTTCGACGCACAGCACATTAAGGAAGGAGAAGTAGAACGGCCGGGCGCGGGGCAGACCGCGTGGCGCAAGAGTGGGGCGTAAAACTCGCAGTACAGCGTTGAAGATTTTCATCTGACGGTACCTGGTTGTTTTTGATCTTGTTTTTGTTGAGTCGCGCGGGTCGAGCCCGAACGTACTTTATGCAACCTGGAAAAGACTTTATTGGAAAATAATTTCCATATCAACCTGTTTTAGAATTTTATTCTATTTTTGTTGAAACCACCTGCTGACGCTCGGCGCTGAGGCGTGCGGCGTCCAATATACGGGTGGTTTCCAAGGCGTCATAGGCGTCCACTGGCAACGGTCCCTGCCCTTGCACGGCCAGTTGCAACTGCCGATAGAACTGCGTCCAGCAGCCCTTCTCCGAGGGTACTCGCTCACGCTCAGAACCTTGTTCGAACCAGCCCCAGCGTCGATGCTCTTCGGCCCCCCAGTGCTCGCCTTCGGTTTTCGGCGACTTGCCGGCCATTAGCGCCTCTTCCTGACCGTCCAGGCCTTCGACGGTGTAACAGCCTGCGCTGCCACTGACGCGAAAACGCGGTGCCTGGCTGTTTTGCAAGGCGTTGCCCCACAGATGGGAGATCACGCCGTTGGCATGAGTCAGGGAGACAAAGAAGCCGTGATCCACCGTGGGGTGTTCGGCGGTGTAATGCAGCTGGGCGAACACTCGATCTACCGGGCCGAACAGTTGCAAGGCCTGGTCGACCAAATGGCTGCCCAAGTCGCGCAGCCAGCCACCACCGCTGGCGTTACCTACGGCTTGCGGGCTGTAGCGTTCCACGCGGGATTCAAAGCGGCTGATTTTGCCCAGGGCGCCGGCGTCGATGAGTTTGCGCAGGGTGAGGTAGTCCGAATCCCAACGCCGGTTCTGGTACACGCTGAGCAGCGTGCCCTGGCGCTCGGCCGCGGTGATCAGCGCTTGGGCCTGTTCGGCGTTGGCGGCGAAGGGTTTGTCGCTGACCACGGTAACGCCGTGCTCGATGGCTTCCAGCACCAGGGCCGGGCGGCCTTTGAGGGTGGTGGAGATGACCAGGGCGTCGACACCCGCCTCGACGATCTGGCCGATGGAATCGAAAGCCTTGAGACCGGGATGGTCAGTCGCCAACTGCTGGCGGCGTTCAGGTGAGCGAGTAACGACGCCAACAAACGTAGCGCCGGGCAGCGTTGCAATCAGCGGCGCATGGAAGAAGCGCCCTCCATGGCCGTAGCCAACCAGTCCAATTCTCATACAAACACTCCTAATTTAAACTGGAAACCCAATTCAACTGTGGGAGCTGGCTTGCCTGCGATAGCAGTGTGTCAGGCAATGAATCTGACACTGATGAACCGCCATCGCAGGCAAGCCAGCTCCCACAGTTTTTGACCGGGTTTCTCCAGTGAATCAGCCGTAGAAGCGCGGGCGATCCGGCAGGCTCACCTTCACAATCTGCTCACTGTTCTGCGCCTCGATGCACGCATCCGCCGCCACTGCCGCCGCAAAGCCATCCCACGCCGAAGGCCCGCCGACCTGGCCGGCGCGCACGCTGTCGATGAACGCCTGCAACTCCACGTCATAGGCGCCGATAAACCGGTCCTTCCAATCCATCAGGATCGCGTTGGACAGCTTCGCTTCACTGCGCAGTTGCACCTGGGACGGCTCCGGCAGCTTGGCGATGCCGGTCTCCCCCACCACTTCGCACTGGATGTCATAGCCGTACTGGCAGTTCACAAACACTTCCACATCGATGCGCGTGCCCTTGGCGGTTTCCAGCAGCACGATCTGCGGGTCGCGCAGATGGGCCAACGCCTTGCTGGATTTGCGCGGGAACACCACTTGCACCGACACATAGTCGTCGTTGAGCAGCCAGCGCAACACATCCAGCTCGTGGATCAGGGTGTCGGTAATCGCCATGTCGGTCTTGTAGTTCTCGCCCACCGTCGGGTTGCGGTGCGCGCAGTGCAGCATCAGCGGTTCGCCGATCTGGCCGCTATCGATCACGGCTTTGAGGGCGCGATAGCCTTCGTCGTAGGGGCGCATGAAACCGACCTGCACCAGGCGTTTGCCGAAGGCCACTTCGGCATCGACAATCTTGCGGCAACCTTCGGCGGTGACCGCCAGCGGTTTCTCGCAGAACACCGGCTTGCCGGCGGCGATGGCGGCGAGCACGAACTCTTCGTGGCTCGGGCCCCAGGAGGTGACGAGTACCGCTTCGACTTCCGGGGAGTTGATCAGCGCATGGCCGTCGGCGTACACCTCGGCGCTGATGTTCAAGTCAGCCACCACCTTGGCGGCCTGCTCCAGGTTGATGTCGGTCACCGCCACCACCTGGCTGTTGAGCAAGGTCTGGCTGCAACGACGGATATGGTCCCGGCCGATAGCGCCTGTACCGATGACACCGAGCTTCAAAGACATACAAACACTCCTCTTGTGATTAGTACTGCCGGGCCTTCGCCAGGTGTTCATTGAGTTTTTTCGCGGCGGCATTCGTGCGTTCGCTGGTGGAGACCTGCGCCACGCCCACTCGCCACCACGACAGGTAGCCGTGGATCATGGTCTTGGGCAGCACCTTGATATCGATCAGCGTGGACACCGTCTGCGTACGCGCATCGGCCAGCGCGGCTTGCAGCTGTTCCACGCTGCTGACCTTGTAGGTCTTGCAGCCATAGGCCGCTGCGCTCATGGCAAAGTCCACCGGCACCAGGCCACCGTCGAGCTTGCCGCTCTCGGGGTTGCGGTAGCGGAATTCGGTGCCGAAGCTGTCCATGCCATTGCCGATCTGCAGGTTGTTGATGCAGCCGAAGGCCATGTTATCGAGCAGCACCACGTTGATCTTGCGGCGCTCCTGGATCGAGGTGGCCAGCTCCGAGTGCAGCATCATGTAGGAGCCGTCGCCGACCAGGGCGTAGACCTCTTTGCTCGGTTCGGCGAGTTTCACGCCCAGGGCGGCGTTGATCTCGTAGCCCATGCACGAATAGCCGTACTCGACGTGGTAGGTGTTCACGCCCTTGCTGCGCCAGGCTCGCTGCAGGTCGCCGGGAAGGCTGCCGGCGGCGGCGACGATGATGGCGTCGTCGGCCAGGGTTTCATTCAATACACCCAGCACGCGGCTTTGGGTCAGGCACGAGCCCGTCAGCTCGATAAATTCACGCAGCACCGCGCGGTCCAGGTGGTCGTCGACCTCAGGCACAAAACCGTCGCCGGCATATTCGACCTGATGCACACGGTCCACTTCGGCCTCCAACTGCGCCTTGGCCTCGCTGATCTGCTCACCCCAACCGGAACGGTAATCGCCGAGGGCATCTGCCAGTGCCTCCAAGGCGGTCTGCGCGTCGGCCAACACCTGCACGCCATCCAGCTTCAAGGCGTCGCAGGGGCTGATATTGAGGTTAAGAAACTTCACGTCTGCGTGCTTGAACAGCGATTTGGACGAGGTGGTGAAGTCGGTGTAGCGCGTGCCGATCCCAATGATCAGGTCCGCTTCGGGCGCCAGCAGATTCGCCGCCAGGCAGCCGGTTTCACCGATCCCGCCGACGTTCAGCGGATGGTTGGAAACCACGGCGCTCTTGCCCGCCTGGGTTTCCGCGAAGGGAATATCAAACCGTTCGGCAAAGGCTTGCAGCGCGGCATTGGCGCCGGAGTACTTCACCCCACCACCGCAGATGATCAGCGGCTTGCGCTTGCCGCGGAACGCCGCCAATGCATCACTGATCATCGCGGCGGTCGCCGGGCGACGGTCGATGCGATGCACGCGTTTCTGCAGGAAATAATCCGGATAATCCCAGGCCTCGGCCTGCACGTCCTGGGGCAATGCCAGGGTCACCGCGCCGGTCTCGGCCGGGTCGGTAAGCACGCGCATGGCGTGGATGGCGGCGGTCATCAACTGCTCGGGGCGGTTGATGCGGTCCCAGTACTTGCTGACCGAGCGGAAGGCATCGTTGGTGCTGATGCTCAAGTCGTGGAACTGCTCGATCTGTTGCAGCACCGGGTCAGGCTGGCGGCTGGCGTACACATCGCCGGGCAACAGCAACAACGGGATACGGTTGGCCGTGGCGGTCGCGGCGGCTGTCAGCATATTGGCGGCGCCAGGGCCGACGGAGGCCGTACACGCGTAGATCTTGCGGCGCAGATGCTGCTTGGCGAAACCGATGGCAGCGTGGGCCATGCCCTGCTCGTTGCGGCCCTGGTGCACCACCAGGTCGCCGGCGTCTTGTTCCAGGGCCTGACCCAGGCCCAGCACATTGCCGTGGCCGAAAATCGTGAACACTCCGGCGACGAACTTGCTCTGCACGCCATCGACTTCGATGTATTGGTTGTCCAGGAACTTCACCAGGGCCTGGGCCATGGTCAGTCTTGTTGTGGTCATCTCGCGCCCCTTATCGTTTCTGCAGGTGGGCGATGCTTGCCCCCAACGCCTGCTGGATATCCGCCAATGCATGCACGCTCTCGGCAAACGGTTCGAATGACAGGTAGCCGCTGTAGCCGGTGCTGAGCAAGGTGTCGATCTGTGCGGCGTTACCCAGGATGTCGCCCTCGCCCACCAGCACGCGGTGGCCGTCGCGAATCGAACTGAGCGGCGCCTCGCTATCTTCCACGCCGGAGATATGCACCAGCCCGGTCAACTCCGGGAAGAACTCATGTTCGCTGGCCAGGTGATGATGGAAGGTGTCATGCACCAGGCGGAACACATCCAGGCCGCCGATGGACTTGATCGCCTCCACCGCCACGCGCTTGCGCCGCAGGGCACACTCTTCAAAACCCAGGGGCTCGATAAAGCCGAGAATCCCGTAGTCGCGCAGGATCGGCGCCAACTCGCTCAAGGCCGTGCGCAAACCGGCGGCACGCTGGGCTTCATTGCGCGTGTCGCCCGGCTCATTGAGCGGGCACATCACCAGGCCCTGGGCGCCGCATTCACGGGCGTAGGTCGCCAGTGTGATCGCCTGGGCCCGGCGCTCGTCGTTCCACACATCAAAAGGGTACAGCGCGTTGATCGATAGCACGGTAATGCCCTGCACCGCGCACAGTTCACGCACGCGGCTGGCCGGGGTGCCGAATTCGATCTGCTTGTCAGCCAGGTCGTTGCGAATCTCGATCGCATCGCACTTGAGCGTTGCGGCCAACTGGATGAAATCCGGCAGGGACAGGTTGGGAGCGACCATGCGGTTAAGGGCGAAACATAGAGGCGACTTCATTTATTGTTGTTCTCCGTCCAAACCGCTGATTAAAGGTCCAGCAGCCAGCTGTGCTGCGGGTCGTTGTGGAAATGCCAGGCACGCTTGGGGCCGGCCATTACGTTCAGATAATAGGATTCGTAGCCATAGGGCACGCTGACTGGGTGATAACCCTTGGGCACCACCACCAGGTCGCTGTTTTCCACGGCCATGGCCTGGTCGATGCTGCGGTCGTCGGTGTAGACGCGCTGGAACACGAAGCCCTGGGGCGGGTTGATCTGGTGGTAGTAGGTTTCTTCCAGGAAGCTCTGGTGCGGCAGGTCGTCGGTGTCGTGCTTGTGTGGGGGGTAGCTCGACGAATGCCCGGACGGCGTGCGCACTTCCACCACCAGCAGCGAATGGGCCGGCTCGCTGTCGGGCAGGATGTCGCACACGTACCGGGTGTTGGCGCCCTTGCCACGTACGCTGCGCTTGCAGTTTTCGGGGCGGATCAGGCGTGGCTCGTAGCCCTCGGTGCCAGGCGCCGCGCACACGGCAATCTGCACGTCGCTCAACGCCGTGACCTGGGCATCGGTGCCCGGCGGCAGGTAGGCGGCGAACGGCGATTTGTCTTCAAACACCGATTGGCGATCACCCAGGTTCTGCCAGTTGAAGCCTTCACCTTCGATGTTCACCCGGCCACTGAGCAGAACCAGGCACAGTTCTTTATCACCGGCGCTGACCGGCAGGGTTTCCCCCAGGCTCAGGCGGTAGGCGGAAAAACCCACGTACTCCAGGCGCCCGGCTTCCAGGGCGACCATGGTCTGGCCGCGTTTGCTGCTTTTGACCAACAAGCTCATCACTCAAGTCCTCTCGTTGAGAAGCGCGCGCAAAGTGTCATAGCCTTTCTTCGCGTAGATATAGCTGGGGGCTACTGCCGGATCCTGCTCGGCTTCCACCACCAGCCAACCCTCGTAGTGGGCAGCCAGCAGCACGTCGAGCAATTGCGCGAAATTGATATCGCCATCGCCGGGCACGGTGAAGGTGCCGTTGACGATGCAGTCGGGAAAACTCCACATCTGGTTACGCGCCAGTTGCACCACCGGTTTGCGCACGTCTTTGAAGTGCACGTGGCAAATGCGCTCAATGTGTTTGCGCAGCACCTCGAGAGGTTCGCCGCCGCCCATGTAGCAGTGACCCGAGTCAAACAGCAGGCCGACTTCAGGGCCGGTGCGGCGCATCAGTTGGTCGATGTCTTCCGGGGATTCGACATAAGCGCCCATGTGGTGGTGATACGCCAGGCGCACGCCCTGGGACAGGGTGAAGCGCGCCAGTTCAGTGAGCTTGTCGGCGTAGTCCTGCCAGGCCTGTTCGCTGTGGAAACGCGGACGTTCGATCAGGCGAATGCGCGAGCCCTGGATTGAATCGGCCACCTCGCCGTAGACCAAGACCTTGGCGCCGTTCTGCTTGAGCAACTCGACATGCCCGGCGATGGCCTCGATCTCCTCAGCCACCGAGCGCCGGGCCAGGCGGCTGGAGTACCAGCCGGAAACCAGCGCCAAATCATAAGGGCGCAATACGTCGCCGACGCCCTTGGCGTCCTTGGGGAACTTGCCGTTGAGTTCAAAACCTTCGTAGCCGATTTCCTTGCCTTCGCTCAGGGCGGTGCTCAAGGGCGTTTCACCGCCCAGGGCCGGCAGGTCGTCGTTGCTCCAGGAGATCGGGTTGATGCCAATTCGGATTGCGGGCATGGCTGCACCTTTTATTGTTTTTCAAAGTTGCATGAGATCTGCTTTATGTGGGAGCGGGCTTGCTCGCTCCCACATTTGATTGCATTCCCTATCTGGAGCTGTGCTTAGGTTCGAGCACTGCGCCAGGCGTTAATGAGCTGTTCGAAGGTGGCCTGCACCTGCTGGATCAAGGTCTCGTCATCGATCTCCCCCGCCATCCACGCGCGGCTCGGTTCCTGGAAGATCGTGCGGCCCACGGCAAAGCCACGGCAGGTGGTGCTCTGGCTGGCCTGCTGGAAGCCGTCGGCGAGAAATTCCGCCGAGGCATTCAGGCCCAACAACACCACGCCACGGCAGTACGGATCGCGCTCCTCGATCAGTTCGTCGAGCTTTTTCCAGTCTTCGGCCGATTGCGCCTCGATCTTCCACCACGCCGGGTAGATACCCAGGTTGTACAGGCGCTTGAGGCTGCGGTAGAGCACATCCGGGTAGGTGGACGGATGATCCTTGGGCGGGATGACTTCCAGCAGCAGTTCATGGCCGCTGACAATCGACGCCTCATATACCGCCTTGAGTTGTGCCTCCTGCTCAAGGCGCAGCATCGGCTCGTCATCCGGGTGGAATTGCACCAGGCACTTGATGATCTGTTCTTGGGGCCAGGCGATCAGGTTGCTGCCCACTGAACGGCCATGTTCGAAGGCCAGTGGCCGTGAGTTCTGCACTTCCACCGGGCGCGCGATCCACCAGCCACGACCACTGGCGGCGTTGAGCGCGTCCTGGCCGAAGCGTTGGTCGGCAAGCAGGCCGACGTCGGCTTCCACCCCTTGCTCGGCGAGTTTTTTCTCGACGCGTTCGATGGCCTGGATAAACAGTTGCTTGGCATCACTGATGCGCGCCGGGTCCTGGCCGCCCTTTTGCGCCAGGTCCACCAGTTGCCAGCGGTGATCGAAGGCAAACACGAACAATTGCTTCCAGGCCTTGCGCGGCACCGTCACGCGGTGCAGACGTTGCAGGGTCACGTCCTGGTCCGGGCGGGTAATCGGCACCGGGCTGTTGAACAGGTATTCCAGCTCCGCCGGCGTCGGCATGGCCGGAGCGCAAGCGTGGCGTGAGACGACCAGGCCGCCACAGGCGTTGGCCAACTGGCTGCAACGCTCGTCACTCGCGTCGTTGATCCAGCCGCTGAGGAAACCCGACATGAACGCATCGCCGGCGCCCAATACGTTGAGCACTTCAACCCGCACACCGGGGTAGATGGCACCGTCTTCCAGCCGCGCTGGAATAGCGCCATGGATCACCGTGCAACCCTGCGGACCAAGCTTGACCACCAGGGTCGCCGGGGTCAGTTCGCGCACCTTACGCAACGCGGTGAGCAAGTCTTCACTGCCGCCCGCGATGAGGAATTCTTCTTCGGTGCCGACGATCAAATCGAAGCGCGGCAGGATGGTCTGCACGTGCTGGCTGACATTCTGGTCGGCGACAAACCGGGTTTCGCCATCGGCCTTGCCCGCCAGGCCCCACAGCACCGGGCGGTAGTCGATATCCAGCACACGCTTGACGTTGTGCTTGGCCGCGTAGTCCAGGGCCTGGATGCTGGCCTTGTACACGCCGTCGGTGGAGAAATGCGTGCCGGTGATCAGCAGCGCCTTGCTGGAGGCAATAAAGGCTTCGCTGATGTCTTCGGCGCGCAGGGCCATGTCGGCGCAGTTTTCGCGGTAGAACACCAGGGGGAAGGTTTCGCGGTCCTTGAGGCCGAGCAACACCAGGGCGGTGAGGCGTTCCGGGTCGACCTTGATGCCGCTGACGTCACAGCCTTCGCGGGCCAGGGACTCCACCAGGAAGCGCCCCATGTGGTCGTCGCCGACCCGGCTCAACATCGCCGACTTGAGCCCCAGCCTGGCGGTGCCGAAGGCGATGTTGGCGGAGGACCCGCCGAGGTACTTGGCGAAGCTGGACACGTCCTCAAGCCGCGCACCCACTTGCTGTGCATAAAGGTCGACGCCCAGGCGCCCGAGGCAAATCAGATCCAATTGACGCCCACTGGCAAAACGAGTCTGGCCCATGCTGGCTCCTGTTATTTTTATCAGCCTGCGTTGTGCCGACGTGGCGACGGCAAACGCTCTTGGTGGGAGCAGACTAGAACGTCCGGCGACGCCAATCAATATTTATTCCAGATATTTTTTCATTGGAATATTTTTTCCATTAAGCTTGTACAGAGCCAGTCCCACTACAGTGCATCGTTTCAGCAGGCCACGCCGGCCGTGATGCCGGGGTATTTTTTTGCGCCTACCCTGTAGACTTGCGCCACCCATCAGCGCAACAGACAACAACGCCAGAAGGATTGCCCATGTCCCGCACCGATCCCGAGACCACCCTGGAAGACACTCTCGCCAGCCCTCCGATCAATGCCGAGCGCCTGTTGCAGCTGATCACCGACGAATACGAGAGCCTGCCGCGCCAGCTCAAGCGCATCGCCAGCTACATGAGCCAGCAGAGCGACCGGATCATGGTCGACCGCATCAGCGACATCGCCCGCGAGTGCGAGGTGCACCCGTCGGCCATCGTGCGCTTCTCGCAACGCTTCGGGTTCAGTGGCTTCAGTGAGATGCAGGCGTTGTTCCGCGAGGCCTACACCCACAAGACCACGCCGGTGCAGAACTACCAGCAACGCATCCGCAGCATGATCGCCAACAAGTCGCAGAAGGCCAGCGGCGGCGACTTGGCGCGCGAATGCGTCAACGCGACCTTGTCCGGCATCGAGCGTCTGGGGCTGGAGCTGGATGATGTCGCGTTCGACAAAGCCGTGGACCTGGTGGTGAATGCCGACAATATCTACGTAGTCGGCGTGCGCCGCTCTTTTGCGGTGGCCGATTACCTGGTCTACAACCTGCAGCACACCAACAAGCGCATCCATCTGATTTCAGGCCTGGGCGGCAGCTACCGCGAGCAGATGCGCAGCGTGCGCGCCAATGACCTGGTGATTGCGATCAGCTTTACGCCCTACGGCAAAGAGACCCAGCACTGTCTGCGCATCGCCCAGCACCACCAGGCCAAGACCCTGATCATCACCGACAGCAACCTGTCGCCCCTGGCCAAGCGGGCGAACGCCGTGCTGTTGGTGAATGAAGGCTCGTCGTTTGCCTTCCGCTCGTTGAGCGCCACCCTGTGCCTGTGCCAGGCGTTGTTTATTGCGGTGGCGTACCGGTTGGAGTTGAAGGTGGATGAGATTCATGAGCAGGTCGGCTTCGACGACTGAGCATCAACCGATAGGCCGCCGGAATCACAAACAGCGACAACAACGGCGCCGTGAGCATCCCGCCGATCATCGGCGCGGCGATGCGGCTCATCACTTCGCTGCCGGTGCCGCCGTCCAGCAGGATCGGCAGCAGGCCGGCGATGATCACCGCCACCGTCATCGCCTTGGGCCGTACCCGCAGCACCGCGCCTTCGGTGATGGCGGCCAGCAGATCCCCATCCTTGCGATCAGCCCAGGCGTTTTTCAGGTACAGCAGCATGATCACGCCGAACTCCGCCGACACACCGGCCAGCGCGATAAACCCCACGCCCGTCGCCACCGACAAGTTGAAACCCAGCCCGTAAAGCAACCACACCCCGCCCGTCAGTGCGAACGGCAAAGTCGCCAGGATCAGCAGCGCTTCGTCCGCCCGGCGGAAGGTCAGGTACAGCAGCACGAAGATGATCAGCAAAGTCGCCGGCACCACTAGTTTCAGGCGTTGATTGGCCCGTTCCAGGAATTCGAACTGCCCCGAATAGCTGAGGCTCATGCCCGGTTGGAGCTGCACCTGCTGGTTGATTGCCGCGCGCAGATCCTTCACCACCGATGCCAGGTCGCGGTCGCGCACGTCGATGTAGACCCAGCCGGAAGGTCGTGCGTTTTCGCTCTTGAGCATCGGCGGGCCGTCGCTCACCTTGACCTTGGCCACCGTGCCCAGGGTGATTTGACTGCCTGACGGCGTGTAGATCGGCAAGTCTGCCAAGGCCGTCACCGAGTCGCGCCATTCCTTTTGATAGCGCAGGCTGATCGGGAAGCGCGCCAGGCCTTCCACGGTTTCGCCAATGGTTTCCCCGCCGATGGCACCCGACACAATCGACTGCACATCGGCGATGTTCAGTCCGTATTGCGCGGCCGCTGCCCGGTCGATATCCACGTCGATGTAACGCCCGCCGGTCAAGCGTTCGGCCAAGGCTGAACTGACGCCCGGCACACCCTTGGCGACTTTTTCCACCGCCTGGGTCACTGCGTCGATCTGCATCAGGCTGGTACCGGCCACCTTCACGCCGACCGGGCTTTTTACGCCGGTGGCAAGCATGTCGATGCGGTTGCGGATCGGCGGGATCCAGATGTTGGTCAGGCCCGGCACCTGCACCACGCGGTCGAGCTCCTTCACCAGTTTGTCCGGGGTCATACCGGGGCGCCATTGGTCACGGGGCTTGAACTCGATAGTGGTCTCGAACATTTCCAGCGGGGCCGGGTCAGTGGCTGTTTCGGCGCGACCGGCCTTGCCGAACACGTGTGCGACTTCGGGTACGGTCTTGATCAGCCGGTCGGTGCGTTGCAACAACTCACCCGCCGTTTGCGTCGACAGCCCCGGCAGTGCCGAGGGCATGTACAGCAAGTCCCCTTCGTCCAGCGGCGGCAAAAATTCACCGCCCAGTTTCGAGATCGGCCACACCGCACTGGCGACCACCAGCAACGCTACCACCAGGGTCAGGCGCGGCCGACGCAGCACCGCCTCCAGTGCAGGCTGGTAGAGCTTGATAAGGCCGCGATTGAGCGGGTTACGCTGCTCATCCGGAATGCGCCCGCGAATCCAGTAGCCCATCAGCACCGGGATCAAGGTCACCGACAAACCGGCGGCGGCCGCCATGGCGTAGGTCTTGGTGTAGGCCAGCGGGCCGAACAAGCGACCTTCCTGGGCCTGCAAGGTGAACACCGGAATGAACGACAAGGTGATGATCAACAGGCAGAAAAACAGCGCCGGGCCGACCTCTACCGCCGCGTCGGTCATCACCTGCCAATGGTCTTCGCCCTTGAGCTCACGACCCGGATTGGCGTGGTGCCAGACTTCGAGTTTCTTGTGGGCGTTTTCGATCATCACCACCGCCGCGTCGACCATCGCGCCGATGGCAATCGCGATGCCGCCCAGGGACATGATGTTGGCGTTGATGCCCTGGAAGCGCATGACGATAAACGCGATCAACACCCCCACCGGCAGCGAGATGATCGCCACCAGGGATGAGCGCAGGTGCCACAGGAAAATCCCGCAGACCAGCGCCACCACCACGAACTCTTCCAGCAGCTTGTGGCTGAGGTTGTCCACGGCGCGGTCGATGAGTTTGCTGCGGTCGTAGGTGGTGACGATCTCCACGCCGGGCGGCAGGCTGCTTTTCAGTTGTTCCAGCTTGGCCTTGACCGCAGCGATGGCTTCACGGGCATTCTTGCCACTGCGCAGGATCAGTACACCGCCCACCGCCTCGCCTTCGCCGTCCAGCTCGCTGACGCCCCGACGCAGGTCCGGGCCCAACTGAATGGTTGCCACGTCGCCAAGCGTAACGGGCACATTGTTCGCGTCCAGCCGCAAGGGAATCCCGCGAAAATCCTGCAGCGACTTGAGGTAGCCGGACGCCCGCACCATGTACTCGGACTCACCCATGTTCAGCACCGAGCCGCCGGTTTCCTGATTGGCTTTGCCGATGGCCTCCACCACCTGTGCCTGGGTAATGCCGCGATTGGCCAGGGCCAGCGGATCGAGCTGCACCTGGTACTGCTTGACCTGGCCACCGATGGTCGCGACTTCGGCCACATTGGGCAGGGTCTTGAGTTCGAACTTGAGGAACCAGTCCTGCAAGGCGCGCAACTGCGCCAGGTCATGCTGGCCGCTGCGGTCTACCAGTGCGTACTGGTAGATCCAGCCGACGCCAGTGGCGTCCGGACCCAGCGCTGGCTTGGCCGATACGGGCAAGCGCGCCTGCAACTGGCTGAGGTATTCCAGCACCCGCGAACGCGCCCAATACAGGTCGGTGCCTTCGTCGAACAGCACATAGACGTAGCTGTCGCCGAAAAAGGAAAACCCGCGCACGGTCTTGGCGCCCGGCACCGAAAGCATGGTGGTGGTCATCGGGTAGGTGACCTGGTTTTCCACGATCTGCGGCGCCTGGCCGGGATACGGCGTGCGGATGATCACCTGCACATCGGAGAGGTCCGGCAGTGCATCGACCGGCGTGTTTTGCACCGCCCAGATGCCCCAAGCCGTGACAAACAACGTCGCGAGCACTACCAGAAAACGGTTGGCGACTGACCAACGAATCAATAAGGCGATCATGGTTGGATAATCCCGCGCAAACTGGCTTCAGAATCCAGCAGGAATTGACCGGACGCGACCACCTGCTGGCCTTCCTGCAAACCGCTGCGGATCACCGTCATCTCCTGGCTTTCAGCGCCGACCTCGACGTCCACCGGGCGGTAATGCCCGCCCTCCTCGGCCAGCATCACCAACGTGCGTTTACCGGTACGGATCAACGCTTCGCTGGGCACCTGCAGCACGGATTGCGCGGAAGATTGCGCCAAACGCACTTGGGCCGTCATGCCGGGGCGCAAGGTGCCATCGGCATTGGGCAGTTCAACGCGAACCTGCACGGTACGGCTGTCGCCGGCGATCGTCGGCAAAATAGCACTGACGGTGCCCTTGACGGTTTGCCCCGGCAGCCCGACAAAGCGGCTTTCCACCGCTTGCCCCACAGCCAGCGCAGCACCTTGAGCTTGCGGCACAGCAACCTGCAACCACAGGCGATCCAGGCCATTGATGCGCGCCAGGCTCTGCCCCGCCGCCATCGTCATGCCTTCGCGCACGTCGAGGGTTTGCACCACGCCGCCGATGGGGCTGGCGACGGTCAATACCGATTGCACACGGCCGCTTCGCTCCATCTGCGCGATCAACCCGGCGGGCATACCGCTAAGGCGCAAACGCTGGCGCGCAGCCGCCAACAGACGCGCATCCGCGCTACGGCGCAAGGCCAGGAACTCTTCCTGGGCCGCCGCCCATTCGGGTATCAACAGGTCAGCCAGAGGCGCACCGGCCTTGAGCACGTCGCCCGGCGCGCGGTCATACACCCGCTCGACAAAACCACTGGCCCGCGCCTGTACCACGGCGACGTCACGCTCGTTAAAGGCGAGGATGCCAGACAGCTCCAGCGTGGACGCCAACACGCCACGGGTTACCGTTGCCAGGCGCACACCGAGGTTCTGCGCCACACGGGGGTCGATCTGCACAGCGGCGCTGCCTGCAGCGCCTTCGGCATAACGCGGCACCAATTGCATGTCCATGAAAGGCGACTTGCCGGGTTTGTTGAATTTCTGCTGCGGGTACATCGGGTCATACCAGTACAGCGCCGGTTTGTTGTCGGCCATGGCCGCGACCGGAGCCGGTGCCTGCGCAAGCCAGTAACCGGCGCCCAGGCCACCGCCCAACAACGCCACCGCGAGGAGTCGATTAATCATGGGAGGCTTCTCCGTAGGCGAAATACAGCTGCGCGCCAACCAGGGCACGTTGCTCGAGGGCATCGATCTGTTTGAAACGCGCTTCGACCAGCTCACGTCGGGCGCCGACCAGGTTGAGCAAGTCACCCTTGCCAGCGCGATAACCGGCCAAGCTAAGCGCGACCTTCTCTTCGGCCAGGGGCACCAGGCTGTCTTGGCTGCGCTGCACGGCGCGGTCCAGACGCTGGTATTGCGCGAGGTCATCATCCCGTTGCTGGGTGTGTTCGCGGGTGACCGCTTCGCGCTCGGCATCCAGCTGATCCAGCTCGGCTTGCTTGGCGGCGATCCCGGGGTTTTGCCGACGGCCGGGGAAGATCGGCAGGTCGAAACTCAATTGCAGGCTGATCATATCGCCGTATTCACGGCCACGGTGCTGGTAGTCCACTTCCCAACTCCAGTCCGAAGTCTTTTGCGCCTTGGCTTCGCGCAACCGCGCTTGGGCCTCGCGGGTGCGCGGCGCAAAAGCTTGCAATTCAGGGTGTTGATGCAGGTTGTAACGCCCGTCGATGGGCCAGTTGGGCAACTGGCCGCTGGGTGCTTCATTGGCGGCTGGGCCGATCCAGCGCTTGAGCGCCGCACGGGCCTGGGCGCGTTGCTGGACCAGTTCATCTTCGCGTCCGGCCAGTTCGGCGGCTTCCTGTCGTGGTATCACCGCATCCGAGGGCTGGCCGCGACCACCGGCCAATTGCGCACGCACGCTGTCTTGCAGCAGGCGGTTCTGCTGGTAGAAGTCCTTGAACAAGGCCTCCTTGCGTTCCACCGCATAGGCACGGATCCAGGCTTGGGCCGTGGCCTGGCGCACGTTCAGGCGCTCGATCCGACCTTCGGCCACGGTGCGCTCCACCGTGGCATCGGCCAGCTCGATACGCGCCTTGCGCTTGTCGCGGCTGGGCACCTGCTGTTGGATACCGATCATTTGTTCAGTCATGTCATCGCCATACAACGTGCCGCGATTGGGCCCACCGATGGGGAAGTTCTGCAGGCCAACCACCAGCTTCGGATCTGGCAGTTCGCCCGCCGGGATCGCCGCCTGGGTCGCGGCTTGCAGCTTGGCCGACTCAGCAGCGAGCGACGGTGCGTTGTTCTGCGCCAGGCGCAGGGCGTCGTCCAGGGTCAGCGCACTCGCCCACGCCGGCCACGCCAGCACGCCCACCACCAGGGCGCGCAAGTAGAAGGGATTCATGTTGAAAATTCCTGTTCCGTTGCGCTGCGCGCCGCATTACGCGGCCCACAGCAAAGCCATCCCGGTCAGGGGATGCGTCTTGAGGTGCAACAGGAGTCAGGCACGGGGTGGGCGCCAGACGCCGGACGGCGTGCGGTCTGGAATGAAATCCGAAGAGGCGCTGACGAGCAGCGGATGCGTCAGGGTCAACGGCGCCTTGAGCACCGGCAAGGAGAGTTGCAGCAAGCCGCCAGTCTTGCATTCCTGGCCGGGTTTGCAGGCCTTGCCGTGATCGACGCCATCCTGGCAGCAGTCAGGGTTCATGTCGGTCATCACCTGCATGTCCGACATCTTCATCGGGCAGGGTTCGGTGCTCGACGGCACACCCGCCATCCCGGTCAGGGGAAGCGTGAGGCTCAACAGCAGGACCAGGACTAAACGCAAGAGGCGGCTCATGGGGCGCGAGTCTAGCCAAGCGCGGGTTAAGCCGCTATTAACAATTGCGTGAGAACTCGGCCGTGATAGCGGATCTGGGCCAGGGTCAACGCGGTGTAGCCGATGATCACCGCCGGCGGCAAGCTCACGCCGTGACAGAACTTGCCCAGAGGCTGCAGCGTCAACCCGGCTTCGGCGGCATGGTTGCAGAAATCGCCCTCTTCGACACCGGCCGGCAACCACAACACAAAATGCAACCCTGCCTGCTGGCCACTGACCGCGCAGCGCCCGTCCAGGCATTCCAGCAACGCATCACGACGGGCCTGGTACGCCTGGCGCGAGGCACGCAAGTGACGCACGAAGGCGCCACTGCGCAAGAACTCGACCAACCCCAATTGATCAGTGGCCCCCACCGAATGCCCGGTGAGTTGCAAGGTGCGCAACAGCCCGCGACGCAACGCCTTGGGCACCACCATGAAGCCCACGCGCAAACCGGGGAACAGGTTCTTGTTGAAACTGCCGCAGTAGATCACGCGGTCGGCCGAATCCAGGGACTTGAGCGCGGCCAGTGGCGCGGTGTTGTAGTTGTACTCGCTGTCGTAATCGTCTTCGACCACCCAGGCGTCGGCGCGGGCTGCCCAGTCCAGCAGCGCCAGGCGACGGGACACCGACAGCGTCATGCCCAGCGGCGCCTGGTGCGCCGGGATGACGTAGGCCAAGCGGGCTGTCTCGGGAAGTTGCGCAGTATCGAGGCCCTCGGCGGTGACGGGGATGCCCTGCACATTGGCGCCTGCCAGCGTGAATAGGCGCCGTGCCGGCAGGTAGCCGGGATCCTCGACACAGGCCCTATCGCCGGCCTTGAGCACGCTGCGCGCGATCAGGTCCAGGGCGTGGCGGATGCCGGTGGTGACAATCACCTCATCGGCTTCGCAATGCAGGCCGCGATAGCTGCGCAGATAGTCGGCGATCTGTGCGCGCAACTCGGGCAGGCCGGCCGGGTGTGACGCTTCCAACACGCCCGGCCCGACTGACAACAGCCCACGGGTGATACAGCGGGCCCAGCTCTTCAGATCGAACAGGCTGGCATCCGGGCGCCGTGCGACAAAGGGCACATGGCTCTGCACACCACTGTCCGGCAGATCAGACTCCACAGGCCGACGGGGTATGTCCTTGGCCAACGGCGCGGCGATGAACTGCTCGGGAATCACCGCGCACACCCGCGTGCCGGACCCGGCGACCCGCTGCACGTAGCCTTCGCTGTGCAGACGGTCGAACACGGCTTCCAGCGTGCCACGGGAGACCCGCCAGCGTTCGGCCAGGCTCCGCGTGGAAGGCAAGCGGCTGCCTGCCGGCAGTTGGCGGTTCAGGATCGCACCGCGCAAGGCTTCGTAGGCGCCCTGCTGCTTGCCCGCGTCCAGCGTATCGGGGCGCGGCAGGTCGAGGGCGGATGCGGTTTTTCCTCGGCTCATAGTGGTCCTATCGAACATGGCACAAGTGGTCCTAATGATTAAACCACAATGCAGCTAGAGTCAGGACTCTACTCTTTGCATCGAGACGTCCCATGACTCAACGCGCCCTCTCCACCGGGTTCTGGCTGGTGCTGCTGACCGTGCTCATCGCCTTGCCACGCGTGACCTTGGACATGCACCTGCCGGCCCTGCCCGCCATGGCCGATTACTTCCAGACCAGCGACAGCCAGTTGCAACTGACCCTGACGCTGTACGCCCTCGGCTCGGCGATTTCGCTTCTGGTCAGTGGTCCGCTCACCGACCGCTTTGGTCGTCGTCCGGTGTTGCTGGCCGGGTTGTTTCTGTATGTCCTCGCCACGGCAGCTTGTGCCCTGGCGGACAACATCGCCGTGTTGATCATCGCCCGACTGTTCCAGGCTTTGGGTGGCTGTTGCACCACCGTGATCGGCCGTGTGATCGTGCGCGATTACTTCGACCGCAACGAGCAAGCACGCCTGCTTGGGCTGATCTCCATGGCCATGGCAATTTCGCCCATGGCCGCGCCGGTACTGGGTAGCCTGATGCTGCCGTTCATCCACTGGCGCGGACTGTTCGTGCTGCTGGGCGTAATCGGAGCTGTGCTGTGCCTGGTGGTGTATCGCCGTCTGCCTGAAACCCGCCCACCGGAAGTCGCCGCCGCCCCGCCGCGTGGGCTGCTGCGCATTTACGGCCAACTGCTGCGTGACCGTTACTTCCTGCGTTACTCCGTGGCGATCGGTTGCGTGTACAGCACCTATTTTCCGTTTATCAGCGAGTCATCGGCGTTGCTGCAACGGGGGTTTCATCTGTCCGCGACTGCTTACGCACTGGTGTTCGCAGCAACCATCAGCGGCTACATGCTGGGCGCGAACCTGTTTCGTCGGCTGGTGCGGCGCTTCGAGGCAGACCGTTTGATCGTCGTCGGCATAGCAATGAACGTGCTGGGCAGTGGGATTCTCGCGCTGGCGAGCGTCGCGCTGCCGGGGGAATGGCTGGCGATCGTGCTGCCGATGGTGCTGATCATGGTGTCGGTGGGGATGGTGATTCCGGCCTGTCAGCTCTCGGTGCTGCAGCCCTATGGTGCAATCGCGGGAACGGCATCCGGGCTGTTCTTTTTTACCCAGATGTTCCTGACGGCTGTGAGCAGTTGGGCGACCGGGCTGTTGTCCGATGGGACGTCGGCACCGTTGGTGATGATGACGGCACTGGCCAGTGTGTTGCTGGTGACAAGCTGGCTGGCCTTGCAGCAAAAAGCCGCGCCTGTTGCTCAGGCGCGGCTTGGGTAACGCAACAATCAGTGCATGAAGATCGCGATCAGGATGATCACCGGAATAGGCACACCGAGGAACCAAAGCAGTAATGAGCGCATGATGTTCTCCTTGAATTAACGTACGAAGTGTTCGGTTTCGACATACACCACGGCATCGCGACGGCGACCGCCAAAGGTGGCTGCGAAGCTGGCGAAGAACGCGCCGATCAACAGGGCAACAAAGGTCCACAGCGACGTGTAGGCAGCGACCTTGGCGGCGGTATCAGCAGCTTGTTTGGCTTTGAGCTTGGCGTCTTCCAACGCTTTGCGGGCGTCGCCGTAGACTTTGTCGATACGCGCTTCGGCATCCGCCTGGCTGAGGTTGGTGCGCTGGCTGATCAACTGCGCCAGGTAGGCACGGTCTTCAGGGGCCAGTTGACCGTCGTTGCTCAGGGTGCGGGTGAAGATGCGAGCAACCACACCATGGGCGGCGTCATCGCTGACGGCGGCCGGGCGATCATCGCGGAACAGGCTGTCGACGTAATAGTCGAAGTCACCACCGTTGACACCCTTGGCAGCACTGCCAGCGGCTTGGGTGATGCCGCTGGCCGCGCCAGCTGCAACGCTGGCACCGGCTTTCACGCCGCCGCTGACGACACTGCTTACCGAACCGACCACCAATACCGCAGTAATCAGCGTGGCCACAGCCCAGGCCAGGAAACCATGGGCGGTGTCGCGAAAGTACACCTCATCGCCATGCATATTCGCCCACTTCACCCGCAACCGGCCGGCGATATAACCGCCCAGCCCGGACGCGACGATCTGGGTAAACGCCAGCCAGACAATCGTGGAAATGCCAAGCCCTTTGGCACTGATACCACTGTCAGCCCACGGCGATACCGCCGAAAAGCCCAGGCCGAAACCTAGCAGCACCAGGATCAGTGACAATGCGGCCGCAGCGGCCGCCCCAGCAAAAATCGCCCCCCAGGAAACCCCGGAGAGCGCGCTCGACTCTTGCAGCGTGGATGAGGATGTGATCATTGTTGTTGTGCTCCAAGGCAGAAAAATAGTGTTACAAGTCTCAAAAGGGACAGTGCAGGCACCATGCCAGTCGCCACAAAAATAAATATCTATATATTTCAACAGGTTAAATAACTTGAACTTCCTAGAACCATGCAAGTTGCAAGAAACGGCAGTGGCAGGCGGGCTTTATGCATTCCCGAAGATCAATGTGGCGGTTTTGCCAACATGAAGTTTTATTTAGGAAGCGTTCAGCCATTTCTTGGCAAAATGCCCGCACTTCTGTAGGAGCCGGCTTGCCGGCGATTGCGGTCTTCCAGTGTGAAAGGTAATCCTATGACCCGTATTTTGACCATCGAGGATGACGCCGTAACGGCCCGCGAGATCGTCGCCGAGCTGAGTAGCCATGGACTGGATGTAGATTGGGTAGACAACGGCCGTGAAGGCCTGGTCCGCGCCGTCAGTGGCGATTACGACCTGATCACCCTCGACCGCATGTTGCCGGAGCTCGATGGCCTGGCCATCGTCACCACGCTGCGCACGATTGGTGTGTCGACGCCGATCCTAATGATCAGCGCCCTCTCCGATGTGGATGAGCGTGTGCGCGGCCTGCGTGCCGGCGGGGATGACTACCTCACCAAGCCGTTCGCCTCGGATGAAATGGCCGCCCGCGTCGAAGTGCTGCTGCGGCGCAAAAGCACGGTTCAGGAGTTCGAAACCGCCCTGCGCGTGGCCGACCTGGAGCTGAACCTGATCAGCCGCGAAGCCAGTCGCGCCGATCAGCCCCTAAGCCTGCTGCCCACCGAATACAAGTTGCTGGAATTCCTGATGCGCAACACCGGGCAGATCCTGTCGCGGATGATGATCTTCGAAGAAGTCTGGGGCTATCACTTCGACCCCGGCACTAACCTGATCGACGTGCACATCGGCCGTCTGCGCAAGAAGATCGACCCACCAGGCCTCACGCCGCTGATCCGCACGGTACGAGGTTCCGGTTATGTCATTGCTGAACCCCTCTAAAGGCTGGCGCTCTTCCAGCAGCCGCTTGCTGGCGCTGTACAGTTCGTTGTTCGTGGCCTGGAGCTGCATCCTCATGGGGGTGCTGTATTACGAGGTGTCGGGTTACCTGGGCGACCTGTCGCGCCATTCGCTGATGCAGCGCCAGCACCTGTTCCAGCGCTTCGACGGCGAGGAACTGGTGGAAGCCCTGACCACCAGCATGACCTTCGACATGAAGGGCGTGGACGCCTACGGCCTGTTCGATGAGCAGTTCCGCCCGCTCAGTGGGCCGATCCGCGCGGTGCCGCCGGACCTGCCGCTGGACGGCAAGATCCACGCCCTGGTCAATTGCGTCGACTCCGACGACCCCAAGTTGCCCAAGGACAGCTGCGACGCTGTCGCCACCCACACCGAAGACGGCCGCTGGCTGGTGCTGGTGCGCGCCAACGGTTCGCTGTTTGGCGTGACCCGGATCATCTGGCATGCCCTGCTGTGGGCGCTTTCCTTGACGATTATCCCCGGTGTTGCCGGCTGGCACTTACTGCGTCGACGCCCGTTGCGGCGGATTCGCGGGATCCAGGCCAGCGCCGAAGCCATCGTTGCCGGCGACTTGACCCACCGCCTGCCGCTGTCGAACCGACGTGACGAACTGGACATGCTCGCGGCCATCGTCAACGCCATGCTGGATCGCATCGAGAAGCTGATGAACGAGGTCAAGGGCGTGTGCGACAACATCGCCCACGACCTGCGCACCCCGCTGACACGCTTGCGCGCGCAGTTGTACCGGATCAAGCAGGAGGCCGAGGCGGAGTCGGACTACGCGGTGAAACTGGATGACGCAATTGCCGAAACCGATACGCTGATGGCGCGCTTTCGCGGGCTGTTGCGTATCTCCGAACTGGAAGACCACCAGCGTCGCTCAGGCTTTTTGGTCATGGACCCGCTGCCGCTGTTGCGTGAGTTGCACGACTTCTACCTGCCGCTGGCCGAAGAAGGCGAACTGCAACTGCGCCTCGAAACCCCGGAATCCCTGCCATGGATCACCGGCGACCGCGCGCTGCTGTTCGAGGCCCTGGCCAACCTGTTGAGCAACTCGATCAAGTTCTCCCCACCGGGCGGCGAAGTGATCTTGCGCGGGGTCAATGATGCCGGCAGCACGCGCATTGAAGTGCACGACTCCGGCCCCGGCATACCCGCGGCGGAGCGTGACGCAGTGTTCCAGCGCTTCTATCGCGTGGATGAAAGCGACCAGCAAGGCGGGTTCGGGTTGGGCTTGTCGATTGTGGCGGCGATCATCAACTTGCATGGGTTCAAGTTGGAAGTGGGTACCAGTGAACAAGGCGGTGCCAGATTAGTCCTGGAATGCCGCCAGCAGCTCATGCCCGAATAGCTTGCGCTGTTGAGATTTACTTCGGGGAGCGGGCTTGCTGTGGTGAGCGAGCTTGCTCGCGCTGGCGTGCGTAGCGCTCCCAAGATTTTTGGGGCTGCTGCGCGGCCCAGCGCGGGGCAAGCCCGCTCACCACAAAACCCAGTCACCACAGGTTCAGTTTCAGTCTGGGAAATTGGCGCGCAACGCGTCAAGCCCACCGCTGTAGACACCCGCAAACAATTCCTCCACCGCCGCATCCGTAGTCCCCGTCGCCGGCGTGAACACACCCGACCAGGTCACTTTCGCCGACATTTCGGTCAAGGCCTCAACCTGCAATGTCGCCAGGTACGCACTCACCGGAAACGGTGACTGCTCGATGGTGTAGCTGTAGGTGCGCCCAACGTTATCAAAGCTCTGCAACCGCTCCACCACCACGCCACCGTCGGCGGTTTGCAGGTGACGCACGCGGCCGCCATCGCTTGGCTCGCTTTTGACAATGAACGCCAGCCAGTCCGGCAGGCTGTTGAAGCCACCGACCAATTGCCAGACCTGATCGGCCGAGACCGGGATTTCAATTACAGAAGACGCTGTTGCCACGTTAATTACTCCAAAAAATAGAAAACAACTCAGATAGCCATGCTGTCGACCACACCACCGTCGACCCGCAGCGCGGCACCGGTGGTGGCAGATGACAGGGGTGAAGCAATGTACGCCACCAGGTTGGCGACTTCATCCACATTTGCCGCGCGCTGGATGATCGAGGTCGGCCGTGCGTGACGCACAAACACATCCGCCTCGTCCCGCGCACTGCGCCCCGATTGTGCGGTGGCGTCCTTGAGCATCTGCTCCAGGCCGTCGGTAAAGGTCGGGCCAGGCAACACCGCGTTTACCGTCACACCGGTGCCCGCCAGGCGCTTGGCCAAACCATGGGACACCGCCAGGTTGGCGCTCTTGGTCACGCCGTAGTTGATCATGTCCGCCGGGGTCGCCACGCCGGACTCCGACGACAGGAAAATCACCCGCCCCCAGCCCTGCTCGACCATACCCGGCGTGTAATGCCGCGCCAGGCGTACACCGGAGATCACATTGACCTCATAGAAGCGTGTCCACTCGCTGTCCGGGGCCTCAAAGAAATCCACGTCGTTGAAGATGCCCAGGTTGTTGACCAGGATGTCGGCACGCGGTTCGGCGGCGAAGAGTTTTTCTGCGCCTTCAGCCGTACCGAGATCCGCCACCAAACCACGCAGGTCAGCGCCGGGAACGGCCTGGCGGATGCTCGCCAAGGCGTCATCCACCTTGCCCGCGTCACGCCCGATCACCACCACCGTGGCGCCGGACTGCGCCAGCGCCTGGCTGATGCCAAGGCCAATGCCGGCGGTGCTGCCGCTGACAATCGCTACTTTGCCGCTTACATCAATTTTCATGGTTGAAACTCCTGAAGTTAAAGCGGCAGTGGTGCGCGATCCGAAATCAATCGGGCATCGCGCAGAGCCTGCCAGAAGGCTGCCGGGATCTTTTCTGACAACGCCGCGACGTCTTCGGCAATCCTGCCCGGACGGCTGGCACCGGGAATCACCGCCGCCACGGCCGGATGGGCCAGGGAGAATTGCAGCGCGGCGGCTTTCACACTGACGCCGAACGCCTGGGCAATCGCCTTGATCTGCTCGACCTTGCTGATGATCGCCGGGCTGGCTTTCTGGTATTCGAAGTGTTCGCCACCGGCAAGGATGCCGGAGCTGTAGGGGCCACCGACGACGATCTCGACGTTCTGGGCCGAAGCCGCGTCCATCAGGCGTTGCAGGGCACGATCGTGGTCCAGCAGAGTGTAGCGGCCGGCCAGCAAAAAGCCGTCGGGCTGCGCCTCCGTCAGGTCCAGGGTCAATTCGCACGGCTCGACGCGGTTCACGCCCAGGCCCCAGGCCTTGATCACGCCCTCTTCGCGCAAGCGAGTCAGCACTTTGAACGCACCGGTACGGGCCTGGTTGAAGTACTCCAGCCACTGGTCGCCGTAGAAGTCCTGGGCGATGTCGTGAATCCATACGATGTCCAGGCGATCGGTGTTCAGGCGGGTCAGGCTGTCTTCGATGGAGCGCAAGGTGGCGTCGGCGCTGTAGTCGTTGAGCATCTTGTTCGGGCGGCCGTGTTCGAACACGCCGCTTTTTTCGCCGAGGTCACGGGCGCTGTCTTCGACTTCGTCGAGGATCACCCGGCCGACCTTGGTGCTGAGCACGAAGTCGTCGCGGTTGTACTGCGACAGGGCTTGGCCCAGGCGGATTTCCGAGAGGCCCGAGCCGTAGAACGGCGCGGTGTCGAAATAGCGCACGCCGGCGCTCCAGGCGGCCTCCACGGTGGCCTGGGCCTCGTCTTCAGGAATGGCGCGAAACATGTTGCCCAGCGGTGCGGTGCCAAAGCCGAGTTGGCCGGGAAGTTTATCTTTCAAGCTCATGGTGGATCCTCAATGGGTGCAGGGGTCGCTGTGACCTTTGAGCAGATCCTAGATTGCAGAGATCGGACCGTCCAAGACATACTGCGACCAACTTGAGTCCTCGTAGGTCTAACATGATCGATCTCCGCCAACTGCGCTACTTTGAAGTGGTCGCCGAAGAAGAACACGTCGGCCGTGCAGCCGAACGCCTGCACATCTCGCAGTCGCCGCTGAGCCGGCAGATAGCCCAGCTTGAAGAGCGTTTGGGCCTGACCTTGTTCGAACGCAGCCAGCAACGCATCCGCCTGACCCGTGACGGCCAGACCTTCCTGGCTGAAACCAAAGCGCTGCTGACCCACGCCAATCGCCTGGAATCCCTGGGCAAGCGCCTGGGCCGCGGTGAAGAAGGTGGGCTGTGCATCGGCTATATCGAAAACGCCATGCATGCCGGTGTATTGCCCAATGCCCTGCGCATCCTGCGCGACGACCGCCCCACCGTGCATATCAAGCTGTATAACCTGCCGTCTCTCGAACAGCTGGAAGGTCTGCGCCAACGCAGCCTGGATATCGCATTGGTTGGCGAACCACCGGCCGCCGATGACCCGGACCTGATCGCGCGGCAAGTGCTGGATGACCCGATGCTGCTGGCCCTGCCTGAACACCACCCACTGGCACGCCAAAGCGAGCTGCTGCCCGAGCATCTGGCCGATCAGGAATGGATCGGCGTGCAACGCAAACCCGGCGCGCATCCAACTGACGACTTTGTTGCCGCCTGCATTCGCGCCGGCTTCACCCCACAGATCCCCATGGAAGCCGGTGAACCGTTTACCGCGTTGGGCCTGGTGGCTTCGGGCCTGGGCGTGGCAATGGTGCAAAAGGGCCTGAGCCGCAATGCCCCGCCCGGCGTGGTGTTGCGGGAGTTGCCGTGGCTGAGCTACACCACGCCACTGTGGGCGGCGTGGCATCGGATCAACTTGCGGCCACTGGTGGAAACCTTCCGCAAAGTGCTCACACATTGAACCCCCACCTGTAGGAGCTGGCTTGCCAGCGAAGGCGGCAGGTCATCCACCGGATGCGTCGACTGAACCACCGCTAATCGCTGGCAAGCCAGCTCCTACAGTGAATTGTGCTAGACCCACTCCTTCACTCGGTACCACAACATCCCCAACGCCAGCAGCGGCGAGCGCAGCGCTTTCCCGCCAGGGAAGGTCATGTGTGGCACTTGGCTGAAAATATCCAGGCCCGTGCTGTGGCCGGCGTGGATACCTTCGGCCAGCAACTTTGCGCACCAGTGCGTCACGTTCAACCCATGCCCGGAATACCCCTGGGCATAAAACACATTCGGGTACTGCTTCAGGCGCCCCACCTGCGGGAAGCGGTTGGCGGTGATGCCGATCTTGCCGCCCCACTGAAACTCAATGGCGGTATGGGCCAGTTGCGGGAACACCTTGAGCATTTTCGGCTGCATATAGGCGGCGATGTCCACCGGATCGCGGCCGGAGTAATGGCAGGCGCCACCGAATAGAAGGCGGCGGTCAGCGGACAATCGATAGTAATCCAGGCCGACTTTCTGGTCGCACAGCGCAAGGTTCTGCGGGATCAACTGGTTGGCCACATCTTCCGACAACGGCTCGGTGGCGATGATGTAGCTGCCCGCCGGGAGCACCTTGCCGCTCAGGCGCGGTTCCAGTTCCTCCAGATGGGCATTGCAGGCCAGCACCAGGTGGTCGGCGCGTACCGTGCCGCCTGCGCAGCGCACTTGCACCGTGTCGCCGTGGATCAGTTCAAGCACCTCAGTGTGCTCGAAGATCCGCACCCCGAGAGACTCGGCCAACTGCGCTTCACCCAGCACCAGATTCAACGGGTGAAGGTGCCCGGAGCCCATGTCCACCAGGCCGCCGGCATACACCGACGAGCCCACCACTTGCTGAATATCCTGCGGACCCACAAGGCGTGTTTCGTGGGCATACCCCATCGCCGCCAAGTGCTCCTGCTCACCTTTGAACGCCGCGAACTGCGTCGGCGTATTGGCCAACTCGCAAAAGCCCCAGCGCAAGTCGCAGTCGATGTTGTGCTCGCGAATACGCTCGCCCACCAACGCCACCGAATCGATACCGGCGCGCTCCAGGTAACGCACGCCCTCCTCGCCCACGTACTTGGCGAAGCCCGACACGTCATGGCCGATACCGCGAATCAACTGCCCGCCGTTGCGCCCGCTGGCGCCCCAGCCGATGCGCCGGGCTTCCAGCAGGATCACCGAAAGCCCGCGCTGGGCCAGTTCGATGGCGGTATTCACGCCAGTGAACCCGCCGCCGATCACGCACGCATCGGCGGTCAGGTCGCTGCCCAATGCGGGGCGCTCCGTCAGGGCGTTGGCCGTGGCCCGGTAGTAGGACCGGGCGTGGTCAGTCGACTGCATCATTTGTTGGTCTTCACTTTGCTCCAGGCCCGGGTCATCAGGCGCATGGTCGCCGGGGTCGGCGTGGTGGAAATGTAGAGTTTGTCGAGCACTTCCTGCGGCGGGTACACCTCGGGGTTGTTCACCAGTTCCGGGTCCATGAAAGCCTTGGCGGCCGGGTTGGCGTTGGCATACCCCACCGAGGCGCTGACCTTGGCGATCACTTCAGGGTCGAGCAGATAGTTAATGAAGGCGTGGGCTTCTTTCGGGTTGCTCGCGTCGGCGGGAATCGCCAGCAGGTCGAACCACAAGTTGGAGCCTTCCTTGGGAATCGAATAAGCAATGTTCACCCCATTCTTGGCTTCCTTGGCGCGATTGGCAGCCTGGAACACGTCGCCGGAATAACCGAAGGCCACGCAGATATCACCGTTGGCCAAATCCGAGATGTACTTGGAGGAATGGAAATACGTGATATACGGCCGCAGCGTCAGCAGCTTGGCCTCGGCCTGTTTGTAGTCCTCGGGATTCTCGCTGCGCGGGTCCTTGCCCATGTAGTTGAGGATCGCCGGGAACAGCTCGTCCGCCGAATCGAGGAAGGCCACGCCGCATTGGTTGAGTTTCTTGATGTTCTCGGGCTCGAACAGCACCGCCCATGAATCGATATGGTCGATGCCCAGCACCTGCTTGACCTTGTCGACGTTATAGCCAATGCCATTGGTGCCCCACAGGTACGGCACCGAGTGCGCGTTGCCGGGGTCATTCTTTTCCAACAGCTTGAGCAACTTGGGGTCGAGGTTCTTGAAGTTGGGCAGTTGCGCGCGGTCGAGCTTGAGGAACGCACCGGCCTTTACCTGGCGCGCCAAAAAGTGGTTGGACGGCACCACCACGTCGTAGCCGGTGCGCCCGGCGAGCAACTTGCCCTCCAGGGTTTCATTGGAGTCGAACACGTCGTAGATCGGCTTGATCCCGGTCTTGGCCTGGAAGTCGGCCAAGGTCGTCTCCCCGATATAGTCGGTCCAGTTATAGACGCTGACCGTCGGCGCCGCCTGGCTGGCACTGCTGAACGCGGCCACCAGGGCCAGCGGGAGAAGCTGTTTCACAAGACGCATATCGACACCCCTTTTTTGGTTTTTTTAGACGCTCAACAGCAGGAACTCACGCTCCCAGGAACTGATCACCCGCTTGAAATTTTCGTGTTCGGCACGTTTGACCGCCACGTAGCCCCGCACGAACTTGTCGCCCAGGTACTGTTTGACCGTGTCGCAATCCTCCATGCGCGCCAGCGCATCTTCGAGGGTGAACGGCAGGCGCAGGTTACGGCGTTCATAGGCGCGACCTTCCACCGGCACACTGGGTTCGATCTGCTCGATCATCCCGAGGTAGCCACACAGCAGACTAGCGGCAATCGCCAGGTAGGGATTGGCATCGGCGCCGGGCAAGCGGTTTTCCACACGCATGGCGTCGGGGCTGGAGGTGGGCACGCGAAGGCCGACGGTGCGGTTTTCTTCGCCCCACTCGACGTTGACCGGCGCCGAAGTGTCCGGCAGGAAGCGGCGGAACGAGTTCACGTTGGGCGCGAACATCGGCAGCAGCTTGGGAATGTACTTCTGCAAGCCGCCGATGTGGTGAAGGAACAGTTGGCTCTTGTTGCCATCAGCGTCGATGAACACTGGTTTGCCGGTGGCGATGTCGACCACGCTCTGATGCAGATGCATGGCGCTGCCCGGCTCGTCAGCCACCGGCTTGGCCATAAAGGTCGCGGCTACGTTGTGCTTGAGCGCGGCCTCGCGCAGGGTGCGCTTGAACACAGTGATCTGGTCGGCCAGGTCGAGGGCGTCACCGTGGCGGAAGTTGATTTCCATCTGCGCCGGGCCGTCTTCGTGGATCAGCGTGTCGAGGTCCAGGCCCTGGGCTTCGCACCAGTCGTAGACGTCTTCGAACAGTGGGTCGAATTCGTTGGCGGCATCGATGGAAAACGACTGACGCCCGGTTTCGGCGCGGCCGGAGCGGCCTATCGGAGTTTTCAGCGGCAGGTCCGGGTCTTCGCAACGCTGGGTCAGGTAGAACTCCATTTCCGGCGCGACGATCGGCTGCCAACCCTGATCGGTGTAGAGCTGCAGGACCTTCTTCAGCACGTTGCGCGGCGACAGTTCGATGGGGTTGCCCTGCTTGTCGAAGGTGTCATGGATCACAATCGCGGTGGGCTCAATCGCCCACGGCACCACATACGTGGCATTGGACACCGGGCGGCAGACCATGTCGATATCGGCCGGGTCGAGCAGGTCGTAGTAGATTTCGTCGTCGACAAAGTCCCCGGTTACCGTTTGCAGCAGCACACTTTCCGGCAGGCGCATGCCTCGCTCATGCAGGAACTTGTTGGTAGGCGCAATCTTGCCGCGTGCGATGCCAGTCAAATCACTGATCACGCATTCGACTTCGGTAATCTTGTGTTCTTTCAGCCAGGCGGACAGCTGATCGAAGGGGGCGTTCATAAGGACCTCGTCATGGGTTGGGTGCATGCGCCGGCTTGTACTCCTGGCGCATTGAGGTCTATCTTGATGCGCCGCCCCTGCGGCATCTATCCACTTTGCACGAACCACAACGCACCAATAGAGTGCGCCCAGGTTACCCATGACACAGGCAACAGCTTTGCGCGTACAGGCCTTCACCACCGGTGATGTGGCCGCTCAATGCAATGCGACACCCGGTTGGGTGCAGCAGTACCAGCAGATGTCCCCAGGGCATTTTGCCGGGCGAATCCGCTATCTGGATTTGCAGGGTGTGGAGGTGTACGAAGAGTGCATGAACACCCGCGTGGAGCAGCATTTCAACGCGCCGCCGGGCTCGTTGGCGTTTTGTTTCGACGGCAGTGACAACGCGCTGTATATGCTCAACGGCGAAAGCCACAACACCTGGATCACCCCGGAAAACTACCGTGAAGTGGCGGTGGTGTTCGGGCCGCAATTCGTGCAGCGCCATGGGCTGGATGTGGCGAAGCTCGAAGGCCTGTTCATGGCACCGTTGACCTGCCAGCAGAATGGGCTGTTCAGCCGCTGGCTGAGTGGCACCCTCACCCGCTTGTCCGCCGAAATCGACCCCGCCAGCCGTGACGCCCTCACCCAACAGTTACTGGACGATTGCCTGTTCATCCTCGACAACGCCTGCGTGTGCCTGGACCGCCACTCGTTGCAGCGACGCAGCGAAGAACGCCGGTTGATGGCGCGCATCGGCGAATGGGCCGCGGATGCACCGGATGAGACCGTCAACCTGCTGGAACTGGCGCACATTGCCGGCGTGCCACTGCGTCAGTTGCAACAGGGCTTCAAGACCTACACCGGAATGAGCCCGGCGCAATGGCTGAGGTTGCGCCGCTTGAACGGGGCGCGGCGTGAGTTGCTGGGTTCACCGGACTCTACTGTGGCCGAGGTGGCGATGAATTGGTCGTTCTGGCACCTGGGGCGGTTTTCCAACAGTTACCGGGCGTTGTTCAAGGAACTGCCGAGCGAAACCCTGAAGCGCAGTACGCCCTCGTAGCAGCAGACTTGTAAAAGACCACGCTTATGCCTAGCTTATGCGCCCCCCGCCCGCGCTTTAAGGCCCTGCCCCATGGTTTTGCGTTTTCGTCCCGTCGCTTCCTCACGTTTCGCTCTCGGCCTGCTGCTCAGCGGCGGCATCGGCAGCAGCCTGGCGGCTGAAATCGAACTGCCAGCGGTGAACGTCCAGGGCCAGGAAGAGTCCGGCTATCGCAGTGAAACCGCCTCGGTGGCCGGCTTCGATGACGCGCCGCTGCTGGACACTCCGGCGTCGATCACGGTGATCAACGCTGCGCTGATCAAGGACCAGCAGGCGCGCTTGCTCAGCGAAGTGCTGCGCAACGACGCCTCGGTGGGCGACAGCTATGCGCCCATCGGCTACTACGAAAACTTCGTGGTCCGCGGCTTCTCGCTGAACGCGGCGAGCAGCTACAAGATCAACGGGCGTACCATCACGGGCGAGCAGAACGTCGCCCTGGAAAACAAGCAGCAGGTCGAAGTGCTCAAGGGCCTGGCCGGCCTGCAAAGCGGGATTTCCGAGCCGAGCGGCGTGATCAACTACGTGACCAAGCGCCCGGAAAACGTGCGCTCAGTGACCGTCTCCACCGACGATCGCGGCAGCGGCTACATCGCCACCGACGTGGGCGGCTGGTTTGGCAGCGAGCAGCAATTCGGCCTGCGCGCCAACGTGGCCCATGAAGACCTCAACGCCTATGTGGAACACGCCAATGGCCAGCGCGATTTTGTGTCCCTGGCGTTCGACTGGAACATCAGCCCCGATGCGGTGTTGCAGTTGGATGCGGAATACCAGAACAAGCAACAGCGTTCGGTGCCGGGCTACCAGTTACTGGGCGGCACGCAAGTTCCCCACGATGCTTCGCCGAAAAAACTGCTGGGCCACCAGAGCGGGTCGAAGCAAGTGGGCATTGACTCACTGAACCTCAACGGTAAGTTCGAGTATCGCTTCAGCGATCAGTGGAAAGGCAGTGTCAGCGCCGCGCGCAGCAAGGTGGTGATCGATGATTACAGCTCGTTTGCCTATGGCTGCTTCTATGTGACCGATTGCGGCACTGCTTTCTTCAGCCCCACCGGCGACTACGACATCTACGACTACCGCAGCCCCGACGACACCCGTCGTGACGACGAAGTGCAGGCGGCCATGACTGGGCTGTTCGACACCGGTAGCCTGGGCCATGAACTGACCGTTGGCGCCAGCGCATTTCGCCGAGTGGTCGACAAGCGCAAGTCGGTCAACGAATACATCGGCAGCGCCAACATCAACGTCGACGCCCCGACCTTCACCCCCACCGACGTGCCGTTGAACGACAAGCACCGGCGTCTCGACAGCCGCCAATATGGCCTGTTCGTAACGGACCGCATCCGCTTCAACGAGCAATGGCAAACCATCCTCGGCGGCCGTGAAGTGCGCCTGGATGAAAAAGCCTTCGACCAAAACGGCAATCAGCAACGCCATACCCAACAATACGAATTTCTGCCCCAGGCGTCGTTGATCTACAAACCAGTGGAAAATGTATCGCTGTACACCAGCTACAGCAAAGGCCTGTCCCTGGGCGGTGAGGCACCTTGGACGACCCGCAACGACGGCGAAACCCTGGCCCCCACCACCTCACGTCAAATCGAAGCCGGGGTTAAATACGACTGGCGCCGCATGAGCTTCACCGCCGCTGTATTCCAGACCCGCCAGGCCTACCAATACGCCAAGCCGGACGGCACTGGCCAATTCGACTATGTGCAACAGGGCGAGCAAAAGAACACCGGCCTGGAACTGTCGGCCAATGGCTGGGCCACCGAGCGCCTGCAGATCGCAACCAGCGTGGCGGTGATTCGTGCACGGGTGACCGGCAGCGGGACTGCGGACTATGAGGGCCACCAAGCGATCAACGTGCCCAAGCTGCGCGCCAGTGTGTATGCCGATTATGCATTGCCTTGGGTGAACGGCCTGGCGGTACTCGGCGGCGTGCAATACAGCGCCAAGAAGTACGCCAACCGTAGCGGCAATGTGGAGGTGGGGGATTACGCAGTGGTGAACGTCGGCAGCCGCTACACCACCAAAGTGAGCGGCTATGAGACGGTGTTCCGCCTGAGCGTCGACAACCTGTTCGACAAGCGCTACTGGCGCGACGCGGGCGAATACATGGGCGATGACTACCTGTTCCAGGGCGCGCCCTTGACGGCGCGACTGAGTGCTTCGGTCAATTTCTGAACACACGCGGCGCTGCCAGCCACAGCGCCGCCAGGCCGCACGTCAACAGGCTCCAGCCAAGGTCCTGAGCCCAGGTAACCAAGGTCAACCCGGCGCCAATCGCCAGGTAATAGAGCAAGCCAAAAACGGCCGCAGCGGTGCCAAGGCGGTCTTGATAATCCACCAATGCCGCCCCAGCACGTTGGGAATCGCCATGCCGAACGCCAGCACCACCAGCAGCATCGGCCCCACGAACAGCCAGCTGTCCTGAAACATCAGGACAGACCATGGCATGGCTCGCCGCCGACGCATCCTTCGACCCTGACAGCCACCTGGCTCCCGTCATCGGTATTGCCGCCCTTCTCGGCGACCACGACTCCGGCCTGCATCACCACCGGCGTGGTCAACTGTTGTTTACCCAACAAGGCTGCACCCGCATTACCCTGGACAATCAACTGTGCCTGCTGCCACCGACCCGCGCGGCGTGGATACCTTGCGGTGTGCGTCACCGTGCGGTGATGAGCAAGACGGTAGATTACCGCTCGGTGTACGTAAGCCCGGCCGTTGCGACCCTGTTGCCGACAGAGGTGCGGGTGATCGAAGTGAGCGCTTTGTTGCGCGCGGTGCTGGAACCGATGGCCATGGCCCCCTTCGAGACTGATTGGCACACCGGCCGATATTCCCATTTGCTGGCGTTGTGCCTGGAGGAAATCCAGGGTGCGGCCGAGCAACGCATGCTCCTGCCCTTGCCGCAGGACAAGCGCCTGGCACCATTGCTGGCCCATCTCGAACGCTTGCCGCCCACGCTGCAAGCACTGGAAAAGCAGGTTGGCGCCAGCACCAAGACCATCGGCCGGATCTTCCTGCGGGAAACCGGCCTGGGGTATCAGCAATGGCGCCAGCAGTGGCGCTTGATGCGCGTCATCGAGTTGCTCGCCACCGGGCGCAGTATCGGCTACTGCGCCTTTGAGCTGGGCTTTGCCAGCGACAGCGCATTGATCGCCTTCTTCAAGGGAATGACCGGCACCACGCCACGGGGCTATTTCAAATCAGGTTGAGCCTTACTTTGGCTGCTTGCGAAAGCCCACTGCCAACCGGTTCCAGCTGTTGATGGTGGTGATGGCCACGCTCAGGTCGATCTGCTCCTGCGGGCTGAACTCGGTGGCCAGTGTGTTGAAGTCTTCGTCCGGGGCGTGGGTGTGGCTGATCAGGGTCAGGCTCTCGGCCCAGGCCAGGGCGGCGCGTTCACGCGGGGTGAAGAACGGCGTTTCGCGCCAGGCGGAGACGGTGTACAGGCGGCGTTCGGTTTCACCGCCTTTGCGGGCGTCGGCGGTGTGCATGTCGAGGCAGAAGGCGCAGCCGTTAATCTGCGAGACGCGCAGGCGTATCAGTTCCAGCAGGGGCAGTTCGATGGACAGCTTGCCGACGGCGGCTTCCAGGGCGAGCATGGCTTTCATGGCGTCTGGGGAGGCGGTGTAGAAATCGGTACGGGTTTGCATGGGGGTGCTCCAGGGCAGTGGGGATTGATGGCTAGGTTAGTCATCGGGCCTTGGAGGGGGAATATCCAATTTGGGGGAAGAATGGGTGACCAATTGGGTTGGGTTGGGTTGGGTTGGGTACATATCCGTTATTTGGGTGATGGCTGGTATTGGTTCCGCCCTTACGGCGGGTCACTTTTGGAAAAGAGCCCCAAAAGTAACCAAAAGGGCTCTTGCCCCAACACTCGGCACCTCGCCTAGGCTCGGTGTGCCCGTAATCCGACAGGGATTTGGGGGGCCGCCGCCACGCGCCATCCATGGCGCGGGGCGGCTAAACCGGCATCCCTGCCGGTTTACCCCCCAAATCCCTGTCGAATTCCGGCCAGCGTGTTTGACGGGGCGCCTAAGATCAAAATCAAAAGCAAGAGCACAGCGGCCTGACAGCCGGCTTGAGTGGTGTGGAGCAAAGGCAAAAGCAAACGCGGTTCATTGTAGGAGCCGGCTTGCCGGCGATGATCGTTAACGATGACGCGGGGGAACCAGACAAAACGCGGCGGTCTCACGTTTTTCGCCGGCAAGCCGGCTCCTACAAGGACCGCGTATCCACAGGGCGGAACCAATATCAGCCATCACCGCAGCAACGGATATGTACACAACACACCAGCCCCCCATCACCCCGGCAACGGAATCACCCTCAACCCCCTCACCGACTTATAAGAAAAACTCGAATAAATCTCCTTAACGCAAGGCAACGTCTGCAACACCTCCCGCGCAAACTCCCCAAACGATTCCAGATCCTTCGCCACCACTTCCAACAAGAAATCATACCGCCCCGACACGTTATGACACGCCACAATCTCAGGAATCTCCAACAACCGCTGCTCAAACGCCCGGGCAATCTCCTGGGTATGACTCTCCATCATGATGCTGACAAACGCCGTCACCCCATACCCCAGCGCCTTGGGCGACAGAATCGCCTGATACCCGCTGATCACCCCACTCTCTTCCAGGTTCCGCACCCGCCGCCAGCACGGCGAGGTGGTCAGGGACACGCGGTCGGCCAATTCGGCCACCGTGAGACGGGCATTGCCTTGAAGCGCGTTTAAAAGGGCTTTGTCGGTACGGTCCAGACTGACGGGCATAACGTGCCTCTATTCTTTATTTTTATAAGATTTTCATCCCAGGACGCGGGAATTAGTAGCAAATATTGCAAAGTTCATCTGTGGTTATGAGCATAGCATTGTAGGAAATAAGGAGCGTCCGACATGAACAATAAACACAATGCATTCGGCTTTTCCACCCGCGCCATCCACCACGGCTATGACCCAAAAGACCATCACGGCGCACTCGTCCCACCGATTTACCTGTCAGCCACCTTTGCTTTCCCAACCGCCGAATACGGCGCCGCCTGTTTTGCCGGTGAAGCGAGCGGCCACTTCTATACGCGTATTTCCAACCCAACCCTGGCGCTGCTGGAATCACGCATGACCACCTTGGAAAACGGCGAGGCCGCAGTGGCGTTCAGTTCCGGCATGGGCGCAATCGCCGCGACGTTCTGGACCCTGCTGCGCCCTGGCGATGAAGTGATCGTCAGCCAGACCCTGTACGGCTGCACCTTTGCCCTGCTTCACCATGGCATCGGCGAATTCGGTATCAAGGTGCGGCATGTCGACCTGACTGACCTGGCGGCCCTGCAAGCCGCATTCAGCCCCGCCACCCGCATGATCTACTGCGAGACCCCGGCCAACCCCAACCTTCGACTGGTAGATATCGCTGCCGTGGCCGCCCTCGCCCACGAGCAGCCGAACGTCACCCTGGTGGTCGACAACACCTACTGCACGCCCTACCTGCAACGCCCCCTCGACCTGGGCGCCGATGTGGTGGTGCATTCGGCCACCAAGTACCTCAGCGGCCACGGCGATATCACGGCGGGCATTGCGGTGAGTAGCCAGGCACTGGCCCAGCGCATTCGCCTGCAGGGCCTCAAGGACTTGACTGGGGCGGTGATGTCGCCCCAGGACGCTTCGCTGTTGATGCGCGGCCTCAAGACCCTTGCCCTGCGCATGGACCGTCATTGCAGCAATGCCCAGGCCGTGGCCGAAGCCCTGCAGGCGCATCCCGCCGTGCAGTCGGTGACGTACCCGGGACTGCGCTCTTTCCCGCAGTACGAACTGGCGACACAGCAGATGAAACTACCCGGTGGCATGATTGCCTTCGAGCTCAAGGGCGGCATCGAAACCGGTCGGCGCTTCATGAATGCGCTCAAGCTGTTCACCCGGGCGGTCAGCCTGGGTGATGCCGAGTCACTGGCGCAGCACCCGGCGAGCATGACCCACTCCACCTACACCCCGCAGGAACGTGCAGCGCACGGTATCAGCGAAGGGTTGGTGCGCTTGTCGGTGGGGCTTGAGGATGTGGCCGACCTGTTGGCGGATGTGCAACAGGCACTCGCCAAGTGCACGCCTACCCTCACGCGTCCTTCTAAGCTTGTGAGTTTTTAATCCGATTATTTAAGATTGGATCCCCTTCCCGTCGCCAGGCTGTACTAGCATAGGTCCGGCGGGAAGGACTATCACGGTAGGTTATTCGCATTGGCTTGCATCTTAATCCCCGCTGCTATAAAGCCGAATACCTGCACGCCTCATGGACGAAATGATGAACTCACAGCTGTTCCCTCATATTGGCAAAGTCATCGCCAGCACCGGCAGCCGCCATTTCCCACGCATGCTGCATGACCTGATCCTCACCCAACTGGCGGTGGACGCCACTCATATCACGCAATTGCAGGTCAGCGCCGACGGGCAAACCCGCCGCAAGATCAGCCCGGTCTACACCGATTCGGTGGAGGCGTTGGGCGACGAACAACCGGCCGCACAATTGCACCTCACCCGCCGCAAGGATGACGTGCGCTACGTCTTGTCGGTGTATCGCTCGCACCAGTCCGAAAGCTTTTCGCCCCAGGAGCGCAGCATGTTGCAGGACTTCTCCACCTTGCTGCTGCCCATGGTGGAAAAGCACATCGCCGCGATCCAACCGTGCCGTCAGGACAGCGACGCGGTGGTGCTGGAAAACCAGGGCCTCGAAACCCTGCGCAGGCGCATCGAAGAACGGTTGGTACAGTCGGGGCTGACCCTATCCAACCGTGAGCTTGAGGTGTGCGTGGGCCTGCTCGCCGGGCGGACCGCGCCGGAGTTGGCGGAGCAGTTGGCGTTGAAGGTCAACACCATCGAGAGCTACCTGAAGCGCGCGTCGATCAAACTGGGAATCAGCGGGCGGCATTCGTTGTTGCGATGGATGTATGCCACTGAGGACAACACAGGCTTTTAAGACATACCTGTTCAAAATGTGGGAGCGGGCTTGCTCGCGAATGCAGTGTGTCAGTCAACAGATTTATTGGCTGAACTACCGCATTCGCGAGCAAGCCCGCTCCCACATTTAATCTCTATTGGCTGACAAACCTCAATCTCTGGCAAGCGCCTCGATCGGGTCCAGCCGCGCCGCATTCCTGGCCGGCACAAAGCCAAACACAATGCCGATCAACGTCGAACAGGCAAACGCCGTGATGATCGAGCCCAGGGAAAACACCATCTCCCATTCCTTCACAAACAACGAAAACAGAAAGCCCAGGGCATAGGACAGCGAGATCCCGATCAGCCCGCCGATCAAACACACCATCACCGCCTCCACCAGGAACTGCTGGCGGATATCCGACTGCCGCGCCCCTACCGCCATGCGAATGCCGATCTCACGGGTGCGCTCGGTGACAGACACCAGCATGATGTTCATCACGCCAATGCCCCCCACCAGCAACGAGATCACCGCGATCAACGACAGCAGCAACGCCAGGGAGCGACTGGTTTTCTGCACGGTCTGCATGATGCTGTCGAGGTTGTTGGTAAAGAAGTCCTTGGTGCCGTGGCGTTGCAGCATGAGTTTGTTGACGTTGTCTTCGACCACCTTGCTCGGCTGGCCGTCCTTGATGCGCACGGTGATGCTGTCCAGATGGCGCTGCCCCAGCAAGCGCCCTGCCGCCGTTTCATAGGGCACCCACACGTTCAGCGCCTTGCTGGCGGCGAACATGTTCTTGTTGTCAGCGGTGACCCCAATCACGGTACACGGCAGGTTACCCACCAGGATCACCTGGCCCAGCGGGTCGACGTTCGGGCCGAACAGTCGGTGACGCGTGTTGTGGTCGATCACCACCACCTGGGCCTGGCGCCGCGCATCGCTTTCGCTGAAGGCGATACCGGCTTCGAGCTTCAAGCCCTTCACTTTGAAATAGCGGTCACTCACCCCATTGACCTGCGCATCCAGGTCGATATTGCCAAAGCGCAGCAACAGGTTGCGGCCCACCACCGGCGTGGCACTGTCGACGTAATACAACTGATTCAACGCGTCCACATCCGAAGGCATCAAGGTCTCGATGGCCGAGGCGCGGCTATCGCCAAAACTGGTGCCGGAAAAAATGTCGATGGTGTTGCTGCCGATCGCCTGAATATCCTTGAGCACATAACGCTTGGCGCCTTCACCGATGGCCGAGATCGACACCACCGAAGTAATGCCGATAACGATACCGAGCATGGTCAACAACGTGCGCATGCGGTGAGACACCAGCGCGACCCAGGCCATGTTGAAGGCCTCCTTGAACAACCCCAGGCTCGCCACCAAACGCCGGGCGCCACTGCGTTTTGGCTCGATGGGCGTTTCGCTGGGCAACTCCAGGCCAGCACTCTCATTGGCCTTGTCGCTGACAATCTCGCCATCACTGACCTCGACGATGCGCTGGGCGTTCGCCGCGACCTTGGGGTCATGGGTGACGATAATCACCGTGTGCCCCGCCGCGTGCAGCTCGGCGAGGATGCGCATCACCTCTTTGCCACTGTGGGTGTCGAGGGCGCCGGTGGGTTCGTCGGCGAGGATCACTTCGCCGCCATTCATCAAGGCACGGGCGATACTCACCCGTTGCTGCTGGCCACCGGAGAGCTGGCTGGGACGGTGGGTGGTGTGACCGGACAAGCCCAGCCGCGCGAGCAACTCCCGTGCGCGGCTGTGACGTTGGGTTTCCGGTGTGCCGGCGTAGATCGCTGGCATTTCCACGTTGTGCAAGGCACTCAGGTGCGCCAGCAAGTGGTAGCGCTGGAAGATAAAACCGAAGTAATCACGGCGCAGTTCGGCCAACTGCTCATCCCCCAGGGAACGGGTTTCGATGCCGTTGATCTTGTAGCTGCCGGCCGTGGCGTAATCCAGGCCGCCGAGGATGTTCATCAGGGTCGATTTCCCTGAGCCTGAGGCGCCGATGATCGCAACCATTTCCCCAGCATGAATCGTCAAGTCGATGCCCTTGAGCGCGATGAATTCACGCTCGCCGGCCATGAAGCTACGGGTGATGCCCTTGAGTTCCAACAGTGGCTGAGTCATCCGTCAGTTCCCCGCCACAGCGGGCGTGGCGTCGCCGATCACCACTTTGTCGCCTTCGGCCAGGCCTTCGAGGATCTGTACCTTGACGTTGTTGTTGATCCCGGTCTTCACCTCCCGCGACACTGCCTTGCCTTTCGCGTCCAGCACCCGCAACGAGTAACTGCCGTCGTTGTTGCGCGCCCCCAGTGCCGCCACCGGCACCATCAGCGCGGCCTCGGCGGTGTCGAGCACGATACGTACCTGGGCGGTCATGGCGATGCGCAGACGGTGGTCGGGGTTAGGCACATCGAACAACGCGTTGTAGAACACTGCAGTGTTCTGCTTCGGCGTGCCGGCGGTCTGGGTTTCCAGGAAATTCTGTGGCGCTGGTTCCGTGCCGCGCAGCTTGGCGTAGTAACGCTTGTCGGCCTCGCCGAGGATGGTGAAGTAGACCTGCTGGCCGGGGCTGATGTGAATCACATCCGCCTCGGAGACCTGGGCCTTGACGGTCATGGTGTCCAGGTCCGCCAGCTTGAGCAGCACCGGCGCCAGTTGGTTGGCGATGACGGTCTGGCCTTCCTGAGTGACGATGCCCACCACATCGCCATCGATGGGCGCGACGATGCGGGTGTAAGCCAGGTTGACCTTGGCGGTGTCGATCTGGATGTGGGCGCTTTTTATCTGCGCGTCCAGGGACAGCAAGTTGGCCTGTTGCACCTGGAAGGTGGATTCGGCGTCTTCGAAGTCTTGGCGGGAGACTGATTCGTCAATCTGCAGGCCTTTGTAGCGTTCGTATACGGACTTGGCCTGCTTGAGCTGCGCCGCTGTGGCGCGGCGTTGGGCCTGGAGGTTTTCTTCGTCGACCTGGGCTTTGCGCAGGGTGTTTTGCAGGATCAATGGGTCGATTTCGGCTAGCCATTGACCCTTTTTGACCTTGTCGCCGACTTTGACCTTGAGGGATTTCAATTGGCCGGAGACTTGGGCGCCGACGTCGACCTGTTTGATGCCTTCGAGCAGGCCGGTGGCGAGGACGGCGTTTTCGATGTTGCCGCGTTCGGCGGTGGCGGTGAGGTATTGCGGTGCGTCGGCGGGAGCTTGGACCGTGTAGATGATCAAGCCTATGGCGATGGCCAGTGTGGCGAACATTCCTAGTTTGCGTAGCGTTGGCTTTTGCATAGATGACCTTTGATCGAGAACATATCCGTTATTTGAGTAACGGCCACTATTGGTTCCGCTCTTACAGCGGGTCACTTTTGAAAAGCGCAAAAGTAACCAAAACGCTCTTGCCCCAACACTCGGTGCCTCGCCTAGGCTCGGCATGCCCTCACTCCGGCTTGAGTGGTGTGGAGCAAAGGCAAACGCAAAAGCAAACGCGATCCACTGTAGGAGCTGGCTTGCCGGCGATGGTCGTTAACAATGACGCGAGAACATCTGGATGATCGCGGCGTTCTCGCGTTTTTCGCCGGCAAGCCGGCTCCTACAGAACACGAAAAGCGTATCCACGATGCGAAGCTAGTCGCTTTTGCTCTGGCTTTTGATCTTCGGCGCCCCGTAAAACCACGCTGGCCGAACGCAGGCTTTGAAGCGTGGGTAACCCGGCAGGACGCCGGGTTAGCCGCGCTGGGCCAAGGATGGCCCATCGCGGCGGCCCACGCTCCAAAGCCGGAGTGAGGGCACACCGAGCCTAGGCGAGGTGCCGAGTGGTGGGGCGAAGACCTTTTGGTTACTTTTGGGGCGTTTGCCAAAAGTGACCCGCTGTAAGAGCGGAACCCAAAGTAGCCGTTACCGCAGGAATGGATGTGTACTCGACATACAGCCCTCAAGACACCACCTCCCCAACAACAACCCCATCCACCCACCAACGCGCCAACCCAACCACATTGGGCGCCTTGAGCAACGTAAAGTGATTCCCCCCGCCATACCAAACCTGCAACCCACTCCCCTGCCGCCGCCACCCCTCAACCATCTCCCCCTGCTCCCGCTGATTCCCCGCCGCATCCAACGCCGGATCCTCAGCCAGCACCAACCTCACCACCCCGTTAAAGCGCAAACCAGGCCGATACCGCGTGCGCAACGCCGCCGCATAAGTCCGCGCCGGCCCATCCATCGCATCCACAGCCGACCGCCCCGGCAACAGACCAACGCCGACCATCCCTGCATGCAACTGCCGCCGCTGCGCCACCTCATCACTCCCGGCAAAATTCTCCAGATCTATCCCCAGCGATTGCCCCGCCGACAACTGCATCGCCTCAATCAACCGCACCAACGCCGCCGTCGTCGTATAAGGCCTAACGGCGCGCTCCGGAGACTCACTGTCAATCACCGTCAACGAAGCCACCTCCCGCCCCGCCGCCTGCAACCGCAACGCCATCTCCAGCGCAACCCAGCCCCCAAACGAATGCCCCACCAAATGTACCGGCCCCTGCGGACACTCCTGCTCCAACGCCTTCAAGTAACAAGCCGCCGCCGCTTCCACCTGGCTATGGGGCACCGCCTCACCGTCCAATCCGCGCGGCTGCAAACCAAACAACGGCCAGTCGCGTCCCAACGCCTCACTCAAACCGATAAAACCGGTAACGCTGTCCCCCGCCCCCGGCACACAGAACACCGGCGCATACCCTGTCCGGCCACTCTGAATCCGCAGCAAGGGCTGATGCGGGGCCTGAACCTGCGGCGTGCATGTCACCAAGGCCTCAGCCATCGCCTGGCCCAATGCCTGGATGTACGGCGCCTGCATCATGCTCTGGTGATCCCCCGGCACCGCCACCTGGCGCAATTGCCCCGGCGCCAACACCTCATTCCACCCCAAGGTTTCACTGCGCCGCGACAACTCGGTCGGCCGCTCACACGCACTGAACAGATGCACCGCGATCGGCAACGGAAACAGGCTGTAATGCGCCAACGCATGCCCGTGCCCCACTTCCCGCTCGATGTAGTTCAAGAGGTCCGCGTCCGTCGCCGCTGCCATTTGCGCGTGCAGCACACCTTCATCGCGACAACGTTGCAGCAGGCCTGCAAAGTCCAGCTGTCCAACCTGCGCCTCCAACTGCCCAAGGCTCGCCAACTCATCCACACCTCCCTGTGTTTTCCAGTACGCCGTGCACTGCAACAGCAAGTGCCGCTTGAGCGCGTCCGGCCCGCTCCAGCGCGCCTTGCCCTGGTCAGTCATGCGCGGCAGGTAGCTGTCGATCAAACCGAGAAACTCCACCGGTTCATCCAGCCCCAGCAGTTGCATCGCCACTTCATAGGCCAGCACCCCGCCAAACGACCAGCCGGCAACCCGGTAAGGCCCATGGGGTTGAATGCCTCGGATCAACTCGACCAGCCGCGCAGCCAGACCTTCCATCGTGTTCAGATGCGCTTCGCCGAGCGCCACGCCCGGTAAGCCGTAGATCGGATAGTCACCCGGCAAATGCTGACCCAGCGCCGGGAAGTACACGTCCATGCCGCTGAACTCATGGACCAGAAACAGCGGCGCTTGCGAACCACCCCTGCGCACCGTGATCACCGACGTGTCACGCACCGGCTCATCCGTACGCTGGCGCAGCATCGCGGCAACGGACGCCACACTGGCATGCTGGAACAGCTCAGCCAGGGACACCTGCAACCCCGCTTCCTCCATCAGGTTGACCAGCCGGATCGCCAGCAATGAATGCCCGCCCAACTCGAAGAAGCTGTCATGACGACCGACCTGTTCCAGCTTCAACACCTCGGCCCATAGCTGGGCCAGGGTGTGTTCCAGCCCATCGGCCGGCGCCTCGAACTCACGGCGGTTGAACGTTTCCAGGGCCGGCACCGGCAAGGCCTTGCGGTCGACCTTGCCGTTGGCGGTCAACGGCAGGTGATCCAGCGGCACAAAGGCCGACGGCACCATGTATTCCGGCAATTGGCCTTGCAGATAGGCGCGCACGCTGTCGAGGTCGACAGGCTGATCAGCCCAGGTGAAATAGGCCGCCAAGCGCTTGTCGCCCGGCGCATCTTCGCGAGCCAGCACCACCACGTCCTGGATACCGGGGAAGGTCGCCAGGCGCGCTTCGATCTCGCCCAACTCGATGCGGAAACCACGGATCTTCACCTGATCGTCATTGCGCCCGATGCAGTCCAGCAGGCCGTCCGCCGTCCAACGGCCAAGGTCGCCGGTGCGGTACATCAAGGCGTGCAAATTCAACGGATCCTGCACAAACTTTTCAGCGGTCAGATCAGGTCGATTCAGATACCCCAGCGCCACGCCATCCCCGCCGATGCAGATTTCACCGGTCACGCCCACGGGCACCGGCTGCAGGTGCGCATCCAGCACATGAATCTGCGTGTTGGAAATCGGCCGACCAATCGGCACGCTGTCGGCGTCCTCAGCCAGCGCGCGCACCTCATAGGTGGTGGCGTAGGTGGTGGTTTCGGTCGGCCCATAGCAATGCACCAGACGCAACGCGGGCGCCTGGGCCAACAGGTTGCGAAAGGCGGCCGGGTCGGCACGCTCGCCGCCGCACAGCAGAATGCGCAAACCTGCCAGGGCCTGGGGAATCAATTGCACGTACTGGTTAAACAAGGCCGTGGTAACGAACAACACCGTTGCGTCCGCCAAGGCTACGCCTAAGGCTGCAGGATCCAGCAAGGTGGCGTGGTCGATCACCTGCACCTGGCCGCCGTTGAGCAGCGGGCCCCATACGTCCATGGTGCTGGCGTCGAATGCCGGGTTGGAGGCGAAGGCCACGCGGTCGCTGGCATTGAAGTCGGCGTAGCCATTGTTGATCACCAACCGCGTGATGCCGCGATGGGGCACCAACACACCCTTGGGCGTGCCGGTGGAACCGGAGGTGTACATGATGTACGCCACGCTGTCCGAGGACTGCGACAGGTCGGGGTTGTGGCTGGGTTGTGGGTCGAGGACCAAGGTGTCCAGGTCCAACCGCTGTACACCGTAGTCGACGGCAATATCGCTGCGGGTCAACAACCAGGCCGCGCCGCTGTCCTGCACCATGAAGCCCTGGCGTTCGGCGGGTGCGTTGATGTCCAGCGGCACATAGGCGGCGGCGCATTTGAGCACGGCCAGTTGGCTGATCAGCAGGTCCAGGCAGCGCGGCAACAGGATCGCCACGTTATCACCGGGACGCAGCCCAAGGCCCAGCAGGTGATGGGCCAAGCGATTGGCGCGGGTATTCAGCTCGCCATAGCTCAGTGACTGCCCGCCATGCAGCGCCGCCAATGCGCCAGGACGCGCCTGGGCCTGGGCTTCGAACAGGCGTTGCACCGTGTGTTCACGCGGGAATGGTCGCGTGGTGGCGTTGAACTCCAGTAGTTGCTGGCATTCGGCAGCAGGCAGGATCGGCAAGTGGCTGATGCCCATCGCGCCGCCCTGCTCCAACGCCTGCACCACCTGTTCCACGGCAACCTGCAAGTAGCCGCACAACCGGCGCGCGCCCTGCCCCACGATTTTCAGGAAGAAACCGTCGCCCAGGTCATCCACGCTCACTGACAGGCCATAGTTGCTGCGTTCTTCAGCCTTGAGCATCCGAATGCCTTGCCACGCCTCGCTGGCAGCCTGCGGCGCACTGTGACGATAATTGAACAACGTGTCGAACAGCGGCGTCGCCGCCGGCACGCCGCTGCAACGCTGGGCCAACGCCAGCGGCGCCTGCTCATGGCTGAGCAATTGACTGAGACGTGCGTGGGTGGCCCGCAGTGCGTCGCGCACCGAGTGCTCACCCAGGTCGACCCGCAGCGGCAAGGTATTGATAAACACACCCATGGCCCGCTCGGCGCCTTCACCGCCTTGCAGGCGGCCGAGCATCACGCTGCCGAACACCACGTTGTCGCGGCCCGAGACCTTGCCCAGCACCTGGGCCCAGGCCAGGTGCATCAGGCTGGCGGCGCTGACGCCGGATTGCCGCGCTTGGGTACGCAGGCGTTGGCTCAATTGCGCATCCAGTGGGCGTTGAATCTGCTCATTTTTGCCCAGGCGTTCGACCTGGGTCGGCTCATCAATATCACCGAGCATTTCGCGGAAGAACGCTTCGTGGTCCTCTGCACCCACGCGGGTCTGGGCCACATAGTTGCGATACGGTACAGCCACGCCCAAGGTGTGTTGAGTGCCCATGAGGAACGCCTGCATCTCCTGTTGCAAAATTTCCAGGGCGATGTGGTCCATCACCAGGTGGTGAAACAGCAACGTGGCACTGTCCGCATTGACCACCAGGCGCATCAACGGGGCTTGCGCCAGCTCGAGCCGCTCCGGCACCACGCCGCGTTCGACACGCAGCGACGCCTCGCGCCACACCACCTGCACCGGTTCTTCCAGGCCGTCCCAATGGAACGACGAACGCAGGATGTCGTGGCGCTGGACCACCGCCTGCAAGGCCAGGGCGAACGCCTCCAGGCGCTGTTGGCTGTCGAATGCAAACTGCGCGCGCAGCACATAGTCGTCAGCACCCTGTACCGCACGGTGGTGATACAGCATGCCGGCCTGCAACGGCGCCAACGGGTAGATGTCCTGCACATTGGCTGCGCCGCCTGGAATGCAGGCGACGATACGCTCGATGGATGGCTGATCCAGTTGAACCAACGGCAACATATCCGGCGTGATCGCGGTGCAATCAGCGGCAATGCGATTGGCCGGCACCGCCACTTCCCGACCACCGCCCAAGGCCGCCGCCAAGGCTGACAAGGTCGGCTGGCCGAACAACACCTTCACATCCGCCGACAACCCGAGGCGGCGCATGCGCCCCATCAGGCTCACCGCGAGCAACGAGTGCCCGCCCAATTCGAAGAAGTTGTCGTGACGGCCCACGCGCTCCACGTTGAGTAACTCGGCCCACAGGCTGGCCAAGGCGATTTCCGTGTCGCCCTGGGGCGCTTCGTATTCGCGCACCACCACCGACTCCAGGCCCGGCGCAGGCAAGGCCTTGCGGTCGAGCTTGCCGTTGGGGCTCAGGGGCAAGGTGTCGAGGTGCACGAAAATGGCCGGCACCATGAACTCCGGCAAATGCTGCAACAGGTGCGCGCGCAACGCGTCGATCTCGCTGAACACCCCGGTGTAGTAGGCGATCAAACGATTGTCGCGAGCGATCACAGCGGCTTCGTTGACCGGCGGATAATCGGTAAGGCGCGACTGGATTTCCCCGAGTTCGATGCGCAGGCCACGGATTTTCACCTGGTCGTCATTGCGTCCCAGGTACTCGATCGTGCCATCCGCCAAGTAGCGGCCCACATCGCCGGTGCGGTACAGGCGACCGTCGGTGAACGGGTCCTTGAGGAAACGCTCGGCGGTCAATTCAGGGCGGTTCAGGTAGCCGCGTGCCACTTGCACGCCGCCGATGAACAACTCGCCGACCACACCCAACGGCACCGGCTGCATCTGTGCATCGAGCACGTACATGCGGGTGTTGGCGATCGGTTTGCCGATCGGCGTGTTGTCCGGCGTTACCGGCCCGGCGCAGTTCCACGCAGTCACATCGACGGCGGCTTCGGTCGGGCCATACAGGTTGTGCAGTTCGCTGCCCGGCAATTGTTGCTTGAAGCGCCGCACCAGGCTGCCCGGCAAGGCTTCGCCGCTGCACATCACACGCACCAACCCTTTGGCTTGGCTGACATCGCCATGGGCCAGGAACACGTCCAGCATCGACGGCACGAAGTGCAGCGTGGTGATCTGCTCGGCCGCAATCACGTCGCACAGGTACGCCGGGTCTTTATGGCCGCCAGGACGCGCCATCACCAGGCAAGCGCCGGTGAACAGCGGCCAGAAGAACTCCCACACCGACACGTCGAAGCTGAACGGGGTTTTCTGCAAGACACGATCATGGGCTTGCAAGCCATAGGCGTCCTGCATCCACAACAGGCGGTTGACCACGCCTGGATGGTCGTTGATCACGCCCTTGGGTTGGCCGGTGGAGCCGGAGGTGTAGATCACGTAAGCGCTGACGCCTTCTACACCGGGGTTGTCTTGACGTTGGTGCTGCCAGGTCGGCCGATCCAGATCGACCACCGGCACATCCCCCAACAACCCGCGTGTCGCGCCCTGGGCCAGCACCGCGACCGGCGCGCTGTCCTCCAGCATGTAGGCGATGCGCTCCAGCGGATACGCCGGGTCCAGCGGCACATAGGCGGCACCCGCCTTGAGGATCGCGTACAGGCCGATAACCATATCCAGGCCGCGTTCTACACAGATAGCGACCCGTGAATCGGGCTGAACGCCGATTTCCAGCAGGTGATGTGCCAGCTGATTGGCCTGCGCGTTCAGCTCGGCATAGGTCAATACAAGGTGATCAGCCTTGACGGCGACGGCATCCGGTGTCCGCGCCACCTGCTGTTCGAACATACCGTGCAAGGTCTGGTCGAGGTCGTAGGCCACCTCGGTGGCGTTGAAGTCGAACAGCAAATGCTGACGTTCACGCTCTTCCACCAGCGGCACCTGCTCCAGCACCGCCTGGTCGTTATCGACCATGGCCTGCAACACGCGGGTGAAATAGCCGACGTAACGCTGCACCGTCGACTCATCGAACAGCGCCACCGCGTACTCCAGTGCGCCGATGATCGTGCCCTGCACTTCGCTCAAGTCCAGGGACAGGTCGAACTTGGCAAAATGGCTGTTCTCGACGATGCCTTCCAGGGCCAGGTCGCCCAAGGCCAGGGTCGGCGCGCTGCTGTCCTGCCAGGTCAACAGCGTCTGGAACAGCGGGCTGTGGGCCAGGCTGCGCGGCGGACGGGTAATTTCTACCACCTGCTCAAACGGCAGGTCTTGATGGGCCTGTGCTTCCAGCGCCAGCGCCTTGACCCGCGCCAGCAGCGCCTCGGTGCTCAGCTCGCCGGAGGTGTCGATGCGCACGGCCAGGGTGTTGACGAACAGCCCGATCAGCCCTTCCACCTCGCTGCGTGTGCGATTGGCGACGGGAGAGCCGATCACCACGTCCTGCTGTCCGGACAGCCGCGCCAGCAAGGATGCCCAGGCGCTCATCAAGGTCATGTACAAGGTGGTGCCGTGGCGTTGGCTCAAGGCCTTGAGCCCGGCGGTGAGGCGTTCGTCCAGGCGCACCTCGACACTGCTGCCGGCGTAGTCCTGTTGCGCAGGGCGCGGTCGGTCAGTGGGCAAAGTAAGCAAGGCCGGCGCGCCGGCCAGCGCCTGCTGCCAGTAGGTGCTCTGGCGATGCAGCACTTCGCCGCTGAGCCACAGGCGTTGCCATACGGCAAAGTCGCCGTACTGGATCGGCAGCGGCGGCAATGGATCGGGCTGGCCGTGGCTGAAGGCTTGATACAACGCCATCAACTCGCGGGTGAGCACGCCCATGGACCAGCCATCGGAAACGATATGGTGCAGGGTCAGCAGCAGCACATGATGATCGTCGGCCATGACCACCAGGCGCCCGCGCAACAGCGGGCCACGCTCCAGGTCGAACGGCGCCGAAGCCTCGCCGTGGATCAACGCATCCAGCGCCTGCTGGGGTTGCGGGTGGCGGCGCAGGTCCTGCACCTGCAGGGGCAGCACGTCCTCGGCGGGCACGATCAGCACCTGGGCGTCATCGCCATGCTGGGCGAAGCGGCTGCGCAGGGTTTCGTGGCGCGCGACGATACGGGCGAGCGCCCTTTGCAGCGCCTCGACATGCAACTGCCCACGCAAACGCAGGCCGATAGGAATGTTGTAGGCGGTGTTGGCGCCTTCCATCAGCGCCAGGAACCACAGGCGCTGCTGGGCGAAGGACAGCGGCACCTGTTCATCACGATTGGCCGGCAGGATATCCGGCAAGGTGCTGCGGCCGGACCGGGCCAGCACCTCGGCGACGGCCGCCAGTTCGGCATTGGCAAACAAATCGCCGAGCAGCAACTCGACGCCCAGGCGCTGGCGGATCTGCGAGACCATGCGCATCGCCAACAACGAGTGCCCTCCCAGTTCGAAGAAGTGATCGCGACGCCCGACGCGCTCGACGTGCAGCACATCGGCCCAGATGTGCGCCAGCACGCTTTCGATTTCGCCTTCGGGTGCCGCGTATTCGCGGGTAAACACAGCGGCCATGTCCGGCGCCGGCAAGGCCTTGCGGTCAAGCTTGCCGTTGGCAGTCAGGGGCAACGCGTCCAGCTTCACGTAGGCGACCGGCACCATGTAGTCCGGCAGGTGCGCCACCAGATGGGCGCGGATGTCGCCCACAGCCAATGGGTCGAGTTGACGGTTTTCGGTGAAATACGCCACCAGCCGCTCTTCACGCACCAGCACCACGGCTTCCTGGATACCTGCCACTTGGTTGAGCTGGGTTTCGATTTCACCCAGTTCGATGCGCATGCCGCGAATTTTTACCTGGTCATCATTGCGTCCCAGGTACTCGATGTTGCCGTCCGGCAACCAACGCGCCAGGTCGCCAGTGCGGTACATGCGCCCGGCGTTGAACGGGTCTTGCAGGAAGCGTTCGGCAGTGAGTTCCGGGCGGTTCAGGTAACCCCGCGCCACGCCTTTGCCGCCCACGTACAACTCCCCTGCTACGCCCAATGGGACGGGGCGCTGTTGCTCATCGAGCAAGTAAACCGTGGCGTTGGCGATGGGCTTGCCGATATGCAGCGGCTGGCCGGCCTCGACCTTGCCCGAAGTCGCAACCACCGTGGCTTCGGTAGGCCCGTAGTTGTTGATCAAGTCAAAGCGCTGCGCCCGGTTGTACTGGCGCAGGCGATCGCCACCGATCAGCAAGGTGCGCAGTGTCGGGTGTTCGATCTGCTGGCTGAAGGCGTACTCGGCCACTGGCGTGGGCAGGAAACACACGTCCAACGGCTGCGCACACCACCAGGCCAACAGCGCGTCGATATCTTCGGCGCCGTCATGGGCTGGGGGCAGATGCAGCGTCGCGCCCACACACAGCGCCGGCCAGACTTCCCAGGCCATTGCATCAAAGCCGAACCCAGCGACACTGGCCGTGTGGCGCCCGGCGCGCAGGTCAAAGACGTTGCAGTGCCAGTCCACCAGGTTGGCCACGGTGTGATGCTCTACCATCACGCCTTTGGGCAGGCCGGTGGAGCCGGAGGTGTAGATCACATAGGCGAGGTTGGACGGGTTGACCGTTACCTTGGGGTTGCTCGCTGAATGATGCTGCCAGGTGTAGCGGTCAAGGTTGATCACCGGCACTTCAAGGGCCGGCAAGCGCTCGAGCAAGGCATGCTGGGTCAGCACCGCCACCGGGGCGCTGTCGGTCAGCAGGTACGTGAGGCGCTCGGCCGGGTGCGACGGGTCTACCGGCACATAACAGGCGCCGGCCTTGAGGATTGCCAGCAGGCCGGCCAGGGTGTCCAGGCCACGGCGCGCAACGATGGCGACCCGGTCGTCCGGCTTGACCCCCAGCGCCAGCAGGTGATGGGCCAGCAGGTTGGCTTGCTGGTTGAGTTCGGCATAGGTCAGTTGACGGCCCGAATGCACAGCGGCAATCGCGTCCGGCGTGAGCGCGGCCTGGACTTCGACGCGAGCGTGCAGCGTGGTGTCCTGGGGGAAATCCGCTTGGGTGGTGTTGAAGTGTTCCAGCAGCAAACGCTGTTCATCTACAGGCAGCACCGAGAGCTGGTTGAGCGCGGTGTGTGGCGCCTGCTCCAACGCGGTCACCAAGTTATCCAAGGCGGTTTGCAGGTAGGCACAGACGCGTTGCGGATCGACCTGGGTGGTCGCCAGCAGACGCAGGATAAACCCATCGCCCAGGTCATCCACGCTCAGGGTCAGCGGGTAGTTGGTGCGCTCATCCGAACGCAATGTCTCGATGCCCTGCCACGCCGCCACGGCTTCGCTGCTGGTACCGGTGCCGCTGTGGCGATAGTTGAGCAACGCGCTGAACAACGGCGTCGGCGCCACCACCCCGCTGCACCTTTGCGCCAACGCCAGGGGCGCGTGTTCGTGGCGCAGCAGCGCGGTGAGTCGCGTGTGGGTGGCCTTGACCGCGCTGCGCAGGTCGTCGCCAGCCACGTCCACGCGAAACGGCAAGGTGTTGATGAAAATCCCCAAGGCGCGGTCCGTGGCATGCCCGCCTTGCATGCGGCCCATCAGCACGGTGCCGAACACTACTTGGGATTTGCCGGCCAGCACGCTCAGTACCTGGGCCCAGCCCAGGTGGAACAGGCTGGCAACGCTGACGCCCAGCGCTCGAGCCTGGGCGCGCAGGCGCTGGTTGAGTGCGTCCGACAGCGGCCAATCCAGTTCATTGATATCACGGCCATCGCCCTGCACATCCTGCAAGCCGAAGGGCAAGGTCGGCTCGACCACATCGCCGAGCATCTGCTGGAAAAACGCCTCGTGTTGCTGCTCGCTGACACCCAGCCGCGCCTGCGCAACATAGTTGCGAAACGGCACGGCGTGACCCAGGTGCCCGGCGTGGCCTTGCAGGAACGCCTGCATTTCATGGCGTACCACTTCCAGGGCACTGTGGTCCAGGGCCATGTGATGAAACAGCAGCATCGCGACAATGCGCCCCTGCGCCGGGTCCTTCGCCCAGGCCAGGCGCAGCAGCGGCGCCTGGGTCACGTCCAGCCGGAAATGGCGAGCATCGAACCGAGCGTGCAGTTGGGCAGCAATATCACCGTCAGCCGGGTCCAGTTCCAGCGCCTGTACCGGCAGACGCGCGCTGCGCCACACCACTTGCGACGGCTGTTGCAACCCCTCCCAGACCACGCCGGTGCGCAGGATGTCGTGACGGTCGATCACCCCTTGCAGGGCCAGGGCAAACGCGTCGAAACGCTCGACGCTGTCGAAGGCGAACTGCGACTGCATCACATAAGGGTCGCCCTGCTCGGTGCTGACGTGGTGAAACAGAATGCCTTCCTGCAGCGGCGCCAGCGGGTAGATGTCCTGGATATTCGCCACGCCGCCGTCGACCGTAGCGACGATGCGGTCGATCTCCTCCTGGCTCAGCTCGGACAGGGTCAACATGGCCGGCGTGATCCGCTCGGCGTTGGCCGGGATGCCATTGGTCGGCACCTCGTTGGCGGCCGAATACTCGCCGGCCTTGATCAGGTCGATCAACGCCGGCTTGTGTTCGCGCAAGGCGGCAAGAATCACCGGATCGCTCAGCGCTTGTTTGTTGCCTAGCACCGACAACTGCTCACCCTTCAGCGCGAGTTGTACGTCCTTGGTTTTCAGCGTCGCCAGCAGTTCGTGAATGCTCACAGGACGATCTCCATTCGTTCAGTCATCGCGGCGTAGCCAGCCAGGGTCGGCTGTTCGAACAACGCACGCACATCGGCTTCCATGCCTTCCTGGCGCAAGCGCCCGATCAAGCTCACGGCGAGCAGCGAGTGCCCGCCCAATTCAAAGAAATTGTCCTGGCGCCCTACCCGCTCCACGCCGAGCAGTTCGGCCCAGAGCTGCGCCAGGAGCATTTCGGTATCGCCCACCGGGGCCTCGTACTCGCGCACGGTCAAGGCTTCGTTGCCCGGCGCCGGCAGCGCCTTGCGGTCGAGCTTGCCGTTGGGGCTCAACGGCAACGCGTCAAGGTGCACGAACAGCGCGGGCACCATAAAGTCCGGCAGGTGTTGCAGCAGGTGTTCGCGCAGGTCCGTTACCCGAACGCCGGTGTAGTAGGCGACGAGCCGGTCATCGCGGGCCACCACCGCGGCTTCGTTGACCTGCGGATGTTCCAGCAGTCGCGCCTGGATCTCGCCCAGCTCGATACGCAGGCCACGGATCTTCACCTGGTCGTCGTTGCGGCCCAGGTACTCGATAGTGCCGTCGGGCAGGTAACGCCCAAGGTCGCCGGTGCGATACAGGCGCCCATCGGTGAACGGGTCCTTGAGGAAACGTTCGGCGGTCAACTCGGGACGATTGAGGTAGCCCCGCGCCACCTGCACGCCGCCGATGAACAACTCGCCCACCACGCCCAGGGGCACCGGCTGCATTTGCCCATCCAACACGTACATGCGGGTGTTGGCGATGGGTTTGCCAATCGGCGTGTTGTCCGGCACGTCCGGGCGCGCGCAGTTCCAGGCGGTCACGTCGACGGCGGCTTCGGTCGGGCCGTACAGGTTGTACAGGCCGATGCCTGGCAGTTGCTGCTTGAAGCGCCTCACAAGACTGCCCGGCAACGCTTCGCCGCTGCACATCACCCGTTGCAGGCCGGCCGCCTGGCTGACATCGCCGTGGGCCAGGAATACGTCGAGCATCGACGGTACAAAATGCAACGTGGTGATCTGTTCAGTGGCGATCACCTCGCACAGATAGGCCGGGTCTTTATGCCCGCCAGGACGCGCCATGACCAGGCAGGCACCCGTGAACAGCGGCCAGAAGAACTCCCACACCGACACGTCGAAGCTGAACGGGGTTTTCTGCAACACCCGGTCGTGGGCCTTGAGGGCGTAGGCGTCCTGCACCCACAACAAGCGGTTGACCACGCCGGGATGGTCGTTGATCACGCCCTTGGGCAGACCGGTGGAGCCGGAGGTGTAGATCACGTAGGCGCTGAGGGCCTGTGCGCGGGGATTGTCGATGGCGTGGTGTTGCCAGGTCGGGCGGTCCAGATCGATCACCGGCGCGTCGCCCAGCAAACCACGCGTGGCGCCTTGGGCCAGCACCGCAACAGGCGCGCTGTCTTCCAGCATGTAGGCGATACGTTCCAGCGGATACGCCGGGTCCAGCGGCACATAGGCCGCACCGGCCTTGAGGATCGCGTACAGGCCGACCACCATGTCCAGGCCACGCTCCAGGCAGATCGCGACCCGCGAATCGGCTTGAACGCCCATTTCGATCAGGTGATGCGCCAGCTGGTTGGCTTGCGCGTTCAGTTCGGCGTAGGTCAATGCCAGCTCACCTGCCTTGACGGCGATGGCGTCCGGTGTGCGCATCACTTGCGCTTCAAACAGGCCGTGCAGGGTCTGGTCGAGGTCATAGGCCACCTCGGTGGCATTGAAACCCGACAGCAATTGCTGACGCTCCTGAGCCTCCAGCACCGGTAGGCGATTGACCGCCAACTGCGGCGCCTGCTCCAGCGCGTCGACCAGCCCTTGCAAGGTCACCTGCAGGTAACCGCAGAGGCGTTGCGCGCCAATCGACTTCGCGGTCATGGCAGTGAGGCGGAAGCCGTCGCCCTGGTCGTCCACGTTCAGCGTCAACGGGTAGTTGGTGCGCTCCTCGCTGGCCAGGGTCTGGATGCCTTCCCAGGCCTGGGACACCGGCGCCTGCTGGCTGTCGCTGTGGCGATAGTTGAGCATCGCGCTGAACAACGGCTGCGGCGCGGCGACACCGCTGCAACGCTGGGCCAGGGCGAGGGATGCGTGTTCATGCCCGAGCAATGCGGTCAGTCGCGCATGGGTCTGTTTGACCGCCACGCGCACGCCGCTGCCATCAATGTCCACGCGCAGCGGCAAGGTGTTGATGAACATACCCAGCGCGCGATCACTGCCTTTGCCGCCTTGCATGCGCCCCAGCAACACGGTGCCGAACACCACGTTTTCCTGGCCTGAAGTGCTGGCGAGGACTCGCGCCCAGGCCAGGTGGAACAGGCTGGCGGCACTCACGCCGAGTAAACGCGCCTGGGTCCGCAGGCGCTGGTTGAGGGTCGGGGCCAGGTTCAGTTGGACCTCTTCGATGGCATTGCCGTCGCCGCGCACGTCCTGCAGGCCGAATGGCAGGGTTGGTTCGCTGATATCACCGAGCATTCCACGGAAGAACTGCTCATGCTCCTCCTCGCTGACACCCAATCGCGCCTGGGCCACGTAGTTGCGGTAAGGCGTCGCGTCACCGGCAGGCTGTGGCAACCCGAGCAGGCTGGCCTGCATCTCGTGGCGCACGCCGTCGAGGGCAGTGTGGTCGAGGGCAATGTGGTGGAACAACAGGATCGCGACCACGCGCTGGTTGGCCGGGTCCGGCGCGTACACCAGGCGTATCAGCGGCGCCTGATTCATCGGCACACGGTACTGGCGCGGGTCGAAGCGCTGGTGCAACTGGTCGATTACGTCCGCCTGCACCTGCAAGCGGGCCTTGCGCCACACCACTTGCAACGGCTGGGCAAGGCCTTCCCAGACCACGGCGGTGCGCAGGATGTCGTGACGGTCGATCACCTGTTGCAGCGCCTGGGCGAAGGCATTCAAGCGGTCGAGACTGTCGAACGCCAGGTGCGATTGCAGCAAGTAAGGGTCGCCCTGCCCTGCGCTGATGTGGTGGTAGAGAATGCCCTCCTGCAGCGGCGCCAGCGGGTAGATGTCCTGCACATTGGTGGCACCACCGGGCACCTGGGCGACGACGTGGTCGATGGTCGATTGGTCGAGTTGCACCAGGGATAAGAGATCCGGGGTAATACGTTGGCAACCCGCCGGAATACGATTGTCCGGCACCGACACATCGCGCCCACTGCCCACGGCGGCCGCCAGCGCCGCCAGGGTCGGCTGGCTGAACAGCACGCGCACATCGGCACTCAGGCCGACCTGGCGCATGCGTTCGATCAGGCTGACGGCGAGCAACGAATGGCCGCCCAGTTCAAAAAAGTGGTCATGGCGCCCGACCTGCTGCACGTGCAGCACCTCGGCCCAAATACGCGCCAGGGTGCTCTCAACCTCGCCTTGGGGGGCTGCGTACTCGCGAGTCAGCAACGCCGCCTGATCCGGTTCCGGCAACGCCTTGCGGTCGAGCTTGCCGTTGGCAGTCAGGGGCAATGCGTGCAGCTTCACATAGGCGACCGGCACCAGCGCATCCGGCAACTGGGCTTGCAGTTGCGCGCGCAGGGTGTCGATATCCAATGGTTGCTGTTCGGTGAACCAGGCAATCAAGCGCCCTTCGCGCACCAGCACCACCGCCTCACCGACGCCGTCCAGTGCGGCCAGACGGCTTTCGATTTCACCCAGTTCAACCCGCACGCCACGCACTTTCACCTGGTCATCATTACGCCCCAGGTACTCGATATTGCCATCCGGTAACCAGCGCGCCAGGTCGCCTGTGCGGTACATGCGGCCCTCGTTGAACGGGTCTTGCAGGAAGCGTTCGGCGCTCAGGTCCGGACGGTTCAGGTAACCGCGCGCCACGCCGCTGCCGCCGACATACAACTCGCCCGCCACCCCCACCGGCACCGGACGCAAGTGCGCGTCCAGCAGGTAGACGCTGGCATTGGCGATAGGCCGGCCGATATGCAGTACCTGCCCGGCGCGCACGCGGCCGGAGGTGGCAACTACCGTGGCTTCGGTGGGGCCGTAGTTGTTGATCACTGCAAAGCGGCGTTCCTGGGTGAACTGGCGCAGGCGATCACCGCCAATCAGTAGAATGCGCAACGTGGGGTGTTGCAGGTTCTGGCTGAAGGCGTATTCGGCCACAGGCGTTGGCAGGAAGCTGACGTCCAGTGGTTGCGCCAGCCACCAGGCGAGCAGCTCATCGATGTTTTCATTGCCCACATCGGCCGGTGGCAGATGCAGGGTGGCACCCACGCACAGCGCCGGCCAGACCTCCCAGGCCATCGCATCAAAACCGAAACCGGCGACGCTGCTGGTGTCGCCCGTCGCATCCAGGCCAAAGGCCTCGCAGTGCCAGTGCACCAGGTTTTCCACGGTACGGTGCTCCACCATCACACCTTTGGGCTGGCCGGTGGAACCGGAGGTGTAGATGACATAGGCCAGATGGGCCGGGGTCAGCACGCTGAGTTGCGGATTGTTGACGACGTGCTGCTGCAAGCGCGGATCGTGCAGGTCGAGGGTGGCAACCCCGCCCAATAGATCGCGAGTACTGGCTTCGGCCAACACCGCCACAGGTGCGCTGTCTTTCAGCAGGTAGGCGATGCGCTCGGCAGGATACGCCGGGTCGACGGGCACGTATCCGGCACCGGCCTTGAGGATGCCGAGCAAGCCCACCAGCATCTGCGGGCCGCGACGGCAGCACAGGGCGACACGGTCATCAGGCTGTACGCCCTGTTGCAGCAGATGATGGGCCAACTGGTTGGCACGTGTGTTGAGCTGTTGGTAGGTCAGCGATTCGCCGTCTTGCACCACGGCGATGGCATGAGGTTGGCGCTCGGCCTGGATCTCGAAAGCCCCATGCACCGTGTGGCCCGTGGGGAAATCGCTGGCGGTGGCATTGAACTCGCGCAGTAGGGTTTCGCGCTCCGCTGCCGGCAGGATCGGCAATTGACTGAGTGGGGTCTTGGGTTCGCTTTCCAGCGTCTCGACCAACTGCTCGATGGCGTTATGCATGTAGGCACACAGCCGCTGGGCGCCGATCTGCGGCAGCGCCAATACGGTCAGGCCGAAGCCTTCGCCCAGGTCATCCACACTCAAGGTCAGCGGGTAGTTGCTGCGCTCCTCACCACCGAGCAGTTGCACCCCTTCCCAGATGCCATGGCCGTCGCGAGCCATTTCTCCAGGCGTGCTGTGGCGGTAGTTGAGCAAGGCACTGAACAACGGCGAAGCATTCGCCACGCCGCTGCAACGCTGGGCCAGCGCCAGGGACGCATGTTCGTGGCCAAGCAAAGCGCTCAAGCGCCCATGGGTCGCCTTGACCGCAACCGCAGCCGGCGCTGCTACATTGACCCGCAGCGGCAAGGTGTTGATGAACATGCCCAGCGCACGGTCCGCGCCGTCACCGGCTTGCATGCGGCCCATCAATACGGTGCCGAATACCACGTCGTCACGCCCAGACACCAGACCCAGTACCTGCGCCCAGGCCAGGTGCATCAGGCTCGCCGCGCTGATGCCCAACTGCCGCGCCTGTTCGCGCACCCGCCGGGCCAGGGCTGTATCCACCGGCCATTCGGCTTCTTCGATGTCACGTCCATCGCCCTGTACATCTTGCACACCGAACGGCAGGGTCGGCTCATCCACGTCAGCGAGCATGTCGCGGAAGAACGCTTCGTGCTCCTCCATGCTGACACCCAGGCGCGCCTGGGCCACGTAGTTGCGGAACGGCGCCGCCTCGGGCAAGTCCTGCGCCTGGTTGAACAGGAACGCGCGCATCTCCTGGCCCACTACTTCCATGGCGGTGTGGTCCAGCGCCAGGTGGTGGAACAGCAGGATCGCCGCGACGCGGGTGTGTTGCGGATCCTGGGCGTAAACCATGCGCAGCAGCGGCGCCTGGGTGATATCCAGGCGGTAATGGCGGGCGTCGAAGCGCGCGTGCAATTGTTCGATGACGCCGCCGTCCGCCGGGTCCAAGGCAACCTCCTGGACAACCAGCTGCGCCTGGCGCCACACCACCTGCACCGGGCTGTCCAACCCTTCCCAGACCACCCCGGTACGCAAGATGTCATGGCGGGCCACCACCTGTTGCAGCGCGCCCATGAACGCGTGCAGGCGCTCGATACTGTCGAATGCCATGCGCGATTGCAGCAGGTACGGATCGCCCTGTTCGGCACTGATGTGGTGGTAAAGAATGCCTTCCTGCAACGGCGCCAACGGATAAATGTCCTGCACGTTCGCCGCACCGCCCGGCACGTTCGCGACGATTCGTTCGATGGCCACCGGGTCGAGCTGCACCAGGGTCAGCATCGACGGCGTGATCTGGGTGCAACCCGCTGGAATGCCATTGGCCGGCACCACGACTTCCCGGCCACTGCCCACGGCGGCGGCCAGCGCCGCCAGGCTTGGCTGGCTAAACAACACACGCACGTCGCAGCTCAGGCCGACCTGGCGCATGCGCTCGATCAGGCTGACTGCCAGCAACGAGTGCCCGCCCAACTCAAAGAAGTGATCGTGACGGCCAACGCGGTCGAGCTTGAGCACGTCCTGCCAGATCTGCGCCAGCTGGGTTTCCACTTCGCCTTCCGGTGCTTCGAAACCACGGCTGAGCAGCGCGCTCTGGTCGGGCACCGGCAGGCCTTTGCGGTCGAGCTTGCCGTTGGCGGTGAGCGGTAACAGCGCCAGCCACACGTAGGCCGACGGCACCATGTAATCCGGCAGTTGGCCTTGCAGGTGGGCGCGCAGTGTTTCGATGTCCAACGGCTCACGGGCGGTGTAGTAGGCCACCAGACGCTTGTCGCCAGGTTCGTCTTCACGGGCCAGCACCACGGTGTCTTTTACACCCGGGAAGCTGGCCAGGCAGGTCTCGATCTCGCCCGGTTCGATACGGAAACCACGGATCTTCACCTGCAGGTCATTGCGCCCCTGGTACAGCAAGGTGCCGTCGACCTGCCAGCAGGCCAGGTCACCGGTGCGGTACAGCAAGCCTTCACCAAACGGGTTCGGGATGAATTTTTCGGCGGTCAGTTGCGGCTGGTTCAGATACCCCTTGGCCACGCCCGCGCCACCGATGTACAGCTCGCCCACCACGCCCAACGGTACGGGTTGCTGGCGTGGGTCCAGCACATAGGCCTGGGCATTGGCAATCGGCCGGCCGATGGGAATGCCACCCTGGCCCACCGAGGTCATCTCAAAGGTGGTGGAAAAGGTGGTGGCTTCGGTGGGCCCGTAGCCATTGAGCAGGTGCTGGGGTTTGCCGTGTTCAAGTACGCGGCCAATCACCTGCGGGTCGAGCACATCGCCGCCAACGATCAGGTAGCGCAACTGGCGGAACACCGGCATCAGCGCGTCGGCGTACTGGTGGAACAACCCGGCGGTCATCCACAACACGCTGACGGATTGCTCCTGCAATAACGACGCAAACGCCGCCTGGGACAGCAGTACCGCATGCTCGACCACCACCACGCAGCCACCGTTGAGCAACGGCGCCCACACGTCGAGGGTGCTCGCGTCGAACGCCGGGTTGGAGGCGAACGCCACGCGATCACGCGCATTGAAATCGGCGTAACCGTTGTTGAGTACCAGGCGCGAGATCGCACGGTGCGGCACTTGCACGCCTTTGGGCGCCCCGGTGGAGCCGGAGGTGTAGAGGATGTAGGCGACGCTTTCGGCAGACTGCCGCAGTTCAGGGTTACGCGGCGACTGGGCGTCCAGGTTCAGGTCCGCCAGGTTGTTGAGCACCCGGTGCGCACCGCTGTCCTGCACGATAAACGCCTGGCGCTCGACCGGCGCGTTGACGTCCAGCGGCACATACACCGCGCCGCACTTGAGGATCGCCAACTGGCAGATCAGCAGATCGAGGGAACGCGGCAGTGCGATCGCCACGCTTTCGCCCGGTTGCACGCCCTGGTTGAGCAAGTGGTGGGCCAGGCGGTTGGCACGCCGGTTGAGGTCGCGGTAGCTCAAGGACAGCGGCCCATGCACCGCCGCCACGGCTTCCGGACGGGCCAGCGCCTGGGCTTCGAACAACTGGTGTACGGTGAGCTGCGACGGGTATTCACGGGCGGTGGCGTTGAAGTCCACCAGCAACTGATGGCGCTCGGCAGCCGGCAGGATCGAGACTGCCTGCAACGGTGTGGTCGGCGCCTGCTGCAGTGCGGCCACCAGGTGGCGCAGCGCGGTGAGCATGTAGTCGCCCACGCGTTGCACATCCAGGGTCGCCACACCTTGGACGGTCAGCGCAAAACCTGTGCCCAGGTCATCGACGTTGAGTACCAGCGGGTAATTGCTGCGCTCTTCGGAACTGAGAATCTGGATGCCGGAGGCGGCGAATGGGCTGTCCCCCGGCGCCTCCCCCGGTGCACTGTGGCGATAGTTGAGCAAGGTGCTGAACAGCGGCAGCGAACCCGGCACGCCGCTGCAACGCTGGGCCAGGGACAATGAGGCGTGCTCATGCCCGAGCAATTGCGCCAGGCGTGCATGGGTGGCACGCACGCCGGCTTGCACACCGACAGTGCCGAGGCTGACCCGCAGCGGCAAGGTGTTGATGAACATGCCCAGCGCACGGTCGGCGCCCTCGCCGCCCTGCATGCGGCCGAGCAACACGGTGCCGAACACCACGTCCTGCTGGCCGGACACCTGCCCCAGCACCTGGGCCCAGGCCAAATGCACCAGGCTGGCGGTGCTCACCCCCAGTTGCCGTGCCTGTTCGCGCAAACCCAGGCTGAGCGCCGGCTCCAGCGGCAGGTGGGCGTCAAGGATGCCACTGCCGTCGCCATTCACGTCCTGCAGGCCGAAGGCCAGGGTCGGCTCATCGATATCGCCGAGCATTTCGCTGAAGAAAGCTTCATGCTGCGCCTGGCTGACCCCGAGTCGCGCCTGGGCTACATAGTTGCGGTACTGCACGGCGTCGGGCAATTGCGCACTGTGGCCGGACAGGCTGGCGCTCATTTCGTCCACCAGCACCTGCAACGCGGTGTGGTCCAGCAGGATGTGGTGCAACAGCAGGATGCCGACCAAACGGCCCTGTTCTTGCGAGTAGGCGAAGCGCATCAGTGAAGCGCGGCTCAAATCGAGGCGGAAGTGACGCGGGTCGAAGCGTTGTTGCAGTTGGGCAAGAGACTCGTCGCTACGCTCAACGGCCAGTGTTGCCTGGCGCAAGACCACCTGCACCGGCTCGTTGAGGCCTTCCCAGAGAATCGCGGTGCGCAGGATATCGTTGCGCTCGATCACGCTGTGCAATGCCTGGATGAACGCGTCCACCGCCGCCTGATCATTGAAACTGAACTGCACCTGCAATACGTAGGGATCACCCTCGGTGGTCGCCAGGTGGTGGTAGAGAATGCCGGCCTGCAACGGCGCCAGGCCGTAGATATCCTGCACGTTGCTGATGCCGCCGGGTACGTTCTCGATGATGTGGTCAAGCGCCGCCTGGTCCAGTTCCACCAAGGGCACCATGTCCGGGGTGATGTGCTGGCTGGCCTGGGTAATCAGGTTGGCCGGGACCTGCACCTCCTGTTGCCCACCCACAGCGGCGGCGAGTGCCGCCAGGGTCGGTTGGCCGAACAGCACGCGCACGTCGGCGCTGAGGTCGACCTGGCGCATGCGTTCGATCAGCTTGACCGCCAACAGCGAATGGCCGCCCAGTTCGAAGAAGTTGTCGTCACGGCCCACCTGATCGAGCTTGAGCAGGTCTTGCCAGATCGCGGCGATGGCGGTTTCCACCGCACCTTGTGGCGCTGCGTAGCCGCGACGGGCCAGAGCGTCGGCATCCGGCGCGGGGAGTGCCTTGCGGTCGAGCTTGCCGTTGGTGGTCAGCGGGAATTTGTCCATCTGCACAAAGGCGCTGGGCACCATGTACTCGGCCAGGCTCAGCAGCAGGTGGTCACGCAGGTCGGCGGCCTGCCATTCGCCTTCGGCGATCACGTAGGCGACCAGGCGCTTGTCGCCCGGCTCGTCTTCACGGGCGATGACCACCGCGTCACGCACGCCAGGGGCAGTTGCCAGGCGGGCCTCGATCTCGCCCAGTTCGATGCGGAAACCGCGGATCTTCACTTGGTCATCGTTACGGCCCAGGTATTCGACACTGCCGTCGGCCAGCAGGCGGCCGAGGTCGCCGGTCTTGTACAGGCGCTGGCCGGTGACCGGGTCGGCCAGGAAACGCTCGGCGGTCAGCGCCTCACGGTTGAGGTAACCGCGCGCCACCCCGGCGCCGCCGACGTACAACTCACCGACCACCCCCAACGGCAGCGGCTCGCGACGCGCATCCAGCACGTACAACTGCAAATCGGGAATGCGCACACCAATCGGGCTGACGCCGACCAATTGCGCATCCGCCGCCTCCAGGGCGCGATAGGTCACGTGCACGGTGGTTTCGGTGATGCCATACATATTCACCAATTGCGTGCCGGCGTTGATCGTCCGGGCGTACCACGGCTTGAGCATGCCCGGCTCCAACGCCTCGCCGCCGAAGATCACCTGGCGCAGGGAATGGGATTGCGGGTGCTGGCTCTGTGCTGCAATCAATTGGCGGAAGGCGCTCGGCGTCTGGTTGAGGATGCTCACGCCCGCCTCGCACAGCAGCGAATAGCATTCATCCGGCGAACGGCTGACCAGTTGCGGCACGATCAGCAACTGGCCGCCGTGCATCAGCGCGCCCCAGATTTCCCACACCGAGAAATCGAAGGCGAACGAATGGAACAACGCCCACACATCGTTGGCGTTGAAACCGAACCAGTGCTCGGTGGCCGTGAACAGTCGTGCGACCTGGCGGTGTTCAATCATCACGCCCTTGGGCTGGCCGGTAGAGCCGGAGGTGTAGATCACGTAGGCCAGGTGAGCCGGGCTGACAGTGACCCGTGGGTTGACGAGGGACTCACCGCGCAAGCCATTGAGGTCGATCTGCGGCAGGTCGCCGACCAGATGACGGGTGTTGGCTTGCGGCAGGTCGCCGACCAGATGACGGGTGTTGGCTTGCACCAGCACGGCCACAGGCGCGCTATCCGCCAAGGTATAGGCGATGCGCTCCAGCGGGTAAGCCGGGTCGATCGGCACATAGCCCGCGCCAGCCTTGAGAATGCCCAGCAAGCCGATGATCATCTCCGGGCCGCGTTCCACGCAAATCGCCACGCGGTCGTCCGGGCAGATGCCTTGGGCCAACAGGCGATGGGCAACCTGGTTGGCGCGCTCGTTGAGTTGGCGGTAGGTGAGGCGCTGGTTGTCGAAGCGCAAGGCGATGGCTTCGGGCTGGGCGGCGGCGTGGGTTTCGACTTGCTGATGGATCAGGGCGGTGTCGGCGTAGTGCGCGGGGCTTTGATTGAGGCTGTGCAGCAAAGTGTGGCGTTCGGCGTCGGGCAGGATGTTCAGGCCGCTGAGCGGCATGTCCGGTCGTTGCTCCAGCGCGTCGGCCAGGCTTGCCAGGGCGGTGTGCAGGTAAGTGGCAACCCGTTCGGCACCGATGGACGCGTCGACCATCACGGTCAGCGCAAAGTCTTCACCCAGGTCATCGACGTTGACCGTCAGCGGGTAGTTGGTGCGTTCCTCGGCGCCCAGTACACGGATGCCCTCAGCGACTTCGATCACCTCGGCCATGTCCGTGGCGGCGCTGTGGCGGTAGTTGAGCATGGCGCTGAACAACGGCGTCGGTGCCGCCACGCCACTGCAACGCTGAGCCAGCGCCAGGGATGCATGTTCGTGGTTGAGCAAGGTGGTGAGGCGTTCATGGGTGGCCTTGACCCCGGCACGCACGCCCTGTTCGCCCACATCCACACGCAGGGGCAAGGTGTTGATGAACATGCCCAGGGCCCGTTCACCACCCTCGCCAGCGCCCATGCGGCCGAGCATCACGGTGCCGAACACCACTGCGTCACGCCCGGAGACCACGCCCAAAACGCGGGCCAGCGCCAGGTGCATCATACTGGCCACGCTGACGCCAAGGGGCCGTGCCAGGGTACGCAGGCGGCGGCTCAGTAGGCTGTCGACGGAGATGCGTGCCTCGTCAATGCCCAGGCCGTCACCCTGCACGTCCTGCAAACCGAAAGGCAGCGTCGGCTCGTCGATGTCCGCCAGCATCTCGCGGAAGAACGTCTCGTGGGCCTGCTCGCTGACGCCATGACGTACCTGGGCGATATAGCTGCGAAACGGCACCGGCTCCCCGGCCTGGGCGTGCTCGCCGGCCAGGTACAGCTGGATTTCATGGCGCACCACGTCCAGGGCGGTGTGGTCGAGAATGGTGTGGTGGAACAGCAGGGTCGCGGCCACCCGCCCAGTGAGCGAATCCTCGGCAAACACCAGGCGCAGCAACGGCGCCTGGCCCAGGTCCATACGATAACTACGCGGATCGAAATCAACCGCCTCGCATGACAGGACCGCCTTGCGCCACACCACCTGCAACGGCTCATCGAGACGTTCCCAGACCATGGATGTACGCAGGATGTCGTGGCGATCGATCACCCATTGCAGCGCCTCGGCAAAGGCCTCCAGACGCCCACGGCTGTCGAACTCGAACTGCGCGTGCAACACGTACGGATCGCCCTGCTCCGCCGACAGATGGTGGTAAAGCATGCCCTCCTGGAGCGGCGCCAGTGGGTAGATATCCTGCACGTTAGCCGCGCCGCCGGGGATGGCGGCGACAATCCGGTCGATGGCTGCCTGGTCGAGGCTGACCAGCGGCAGCATGTCCGGGGTGATGCGGTAGGCCGGGCTCAGCCAGTCGCCGCCATGTTCGGCCACCAGTTCGAGCAACCGGGGCTTGTGGGCGATCAATTGATCCCACAGCGCATCGTCCAGCGCTTCGTCATCGCCCAGGATGATCAGGTCGCCTTCTTCCAGTTGCAGACGGATCGCATGGGTGGAAATCGCTGCCAATAATTCGCTGAACTGCATGGGGTAACCTGCCTGATAAGTCACGGTGGAGAAGAAAGTCCGTTTTCAGCTGCCGCTTGAATCGGGTGCTGTGCGCCCCGCATCAAAAAAAAGCGGGCGCAGCCGTGGGCCTGGAGAGGCTTCCGGCAGGCTTGGAAAATTAAGGGATTTGGCAGGCGGGGGGTGACATGGGAAGCGGGGACAAGGAGGAACCGGGTTGGTTCAATCGCAATTGGGGAACGCCGTGTTCCTGGGGTGAGCGGGCTTGTTGTGGTGAGCAACCTTGTTGTTGTGGTGAGCGGGTTTGCCCCGCGCTGGGGCGCGCAGCGGCCCCAACACAGCCACCGCGTTCTTTCAGGTAAAACGAGGCGGCCGGATTAGGGCCGCTGCGCGCCACAGCGCGGGGCAAGCCCGCTCACCACAGCAAGTCCCACTCGCCATAAAACGCGCCCGGTTCCAAAATCAGGGGGTTTTCAGCTTCAGGTGACGCGCATACCACGGCCGCTTCGGCACCCGTTTGAACAGGCCCTGCAACATACCCTCGTCTTCGCCAAAGGTAATACGCAGGGCCAGCTTCATGACCTCCGGGTCCATCTCCATCGACTTGCCCACCTGCAACCCCGGCGTGGTGCTGCAGCCATGGGTATCCGGGCCTAGCCAGGGATCGCCGACTTCCACCCAACGGCCCGGTGCGAACCAGGCCACGCCGTTGACTTGCAGGCGCTGGACTTCGCCCGGATTGAAGCGCTCATGGGCGCGAAACCAGTCTTCGATGCGATCGTCGATCCAGCCATGGAAATGCCAGAACACCGGATTGACATGGGATGAGAACGGGTCGCCGAGGAAGTCGTTTTCCGCTGCATACCAGCGCGCTGCGAAGTCAGCGGGGTCACGGGCCATGGGCACGGGGGCGCCGTTGGAGGGGTCGCGCGGCACGGAGGCCCAACGCATGTGCAGCCAGTCGTGCAGGCCCAGCTCCATTTCGGAGCCCAACTGGCCCAGGGTGAATTTGGCCAGGTAGCGCGGGTCGCGGTATTGGGACTCCCACACCTGGAAGTTGCTGTGATAGGTCTCGGCGGCCTTGATGTCGCTGACCCACTGGGTGTATTCGGTGTCGTCCGGCGCCGACCAGGTGGGCGGCAGCGCGAAGCCGTCGTGGTTGTCGAAGTAACGCAGAAAGCCCAGGCGATCACGCTCCAGGGCCGGTTGCGGTTCGGGAAATTGCGGCCATGAAGGCAGATCCTGCATGGAGCGCGCGGTGCCGAGCATGTGGCGGTGCATGAAGAAGAAGTCGATACCCGAGCCGTTACGGTCCTTGCGTTTACCCCGGGCATCGCGTTCCTGGCCGCGTGGGCCGGGTTGCCAGCCAATACCACGCAGGGCGTCGCGTTTTTCCTCGGAGAGTTTGTGCCACTGGTCACGGGTGGCGTGCCACAGTTGATGGAACAGGCGGTGTTCGGGCGCAATCAGCCAAGCCAGCAAGGTCGGGTTGAGGCCGATGCGCTGGCGGGCTTCGGGGAACCACTGCTTGTGGGCGATGAAGCGATTATCGCGCTCAACCCATGCAAGTGGCCGATCCAGGTCGAGGATCTGCCCACTGAGGGTGCTGCTGCCAGCGTTGGCAAAGGCCGCCCAGACCTCATCAAGGGTCATCTTGAATTCATAGGCGGGTGTACCGTCGACCGAATCACGGTCGATCAGGCGCCAGTAGAGCACAGCGCTCTCCCCCGTCAGCAGGTCACCCAGCACACGGTAACGCGGCTCGCCTTCGGCGCGCAGGTGGGCGGCGGTGTCCAGGTAACCGCGCAAACCGCGCCCACGGGGCGCGATGTCGAGCAGCAGTTGCAAATCTTGCAGTGGCAGCCCTTTGAGGCCGGCGTCGCGACCTTCCAGGCGCAGGTCCCACACCCCACGCAGGGTGTTTGCCAGGTGCTGACCGGCAGTGTCGGCCAGGTCCACCGTGGCTTCGCCGGGGGTGATGGGGAATTCTTCTTCGCGCGTCAACTCGCGATGGGCATAGAAAGCGGCAGGCACGGCAGCGCCTGTCAGCGCCAGGCCTGCGATGAACCCACGTCGAGAGATGGTCATTGTCTACCTTAGGAAACGGCTTTATCAGAGCTAGAACGTTTGCCCGCCGGGGAAATTTACCGAGGCGCCCTCGCCGCCTAAATTTTGCCGCCGATCACTCGTTCTTCCCTGATAGCGAAGGCCTCAACTGACTGAGATGGCAATGACAAAACCACGTTCGAAAAAGGCGCTGTACATCGGCCTGCCGCTGGCACTGGCCATCGGTGCCGGAGCCGGTTTCCTGGTCTGGGATCACTGGTTCAAGGGCAATGCCGGCTACCCGCTGGCGGTGATCAAGCAGGCCAACGAAATGCAGGACCGACTGCTGTCGTTCGACAGCCATATCACCGTGCCCGTGGATTTCGGCACCGCCGGCAACGAGGCGGACAAGGACGGCGAAGGTCAGTTCGACCTGGTCAAGGCGGCACGCGGGCGTTTGTCCGGCGCAGCGTTGACCATCTTCGGCTGGCCGGAAATCTGGAACGGCCCCAACGCCCCGCACAAACCCACCGACGGTTTTGTCGAGGCCGCGCGCAACGAGCAGGAAGTGCGCTACAAGATCATCAGCGGCATGGTGCGCGACTTCCCCAATCAGGTCGCCATCGCCTACACCCCGGATGACTTCCGGCGCCTGCATGGCGAAGGCAAGTTTGCGATCTTTATCAGCATGCTCAACGCCTACCCACTGGGCAACGACTTGAACCAGTTGGACCTGTGGGCGGCGCGCGGCATGCGCATGTTCGGCTTCAGCTATGTGGGCAATAACGCCTGGTCGGACTCATCGCGACCACTGCCGTTTTTCAATGATTCCACCGACGCCCTTGATGGCCTGTCGGACATCGGCAAACAAGCGGTGCACCGCCTCAATGACCTGGGGGTGATCATCGATGTATCGCAAATGTCGACCAAGGCGCTGGAGCAAGTGGCGCAATTGAGCCGCACGCCGATGGTGGCGTCCCATTCGGCGCCGCGCGCCTCCGTGGATATCCCGCGCAACCTGAGCGACAAAGAGCTGCAACTGATCAAGAACAGTGGCGGCGTGGTGCAGATCGTAGGCTTCTCCGCCTACCTGCGCCCGCTGAGCCAGCCGACCCAGGACAAACTCAACGCTCTGCGCGCACGCTTCGACCTGCCGCCCCTGCCTAACCTGGCCGTGGCCCTTATGCCGGGCGACGCGATCATCGCCGCCTGGCCGGAACACAAGTTCGGCGAGTACGCCAGCGCGCTGTACGGCATCCTCGATGAAGAACCGAAGGCCACCCTCAAGGACCTGGGCGATGCCATCGACTACACCGTGCGCAAGATCGGCATCGACCATGTCGGCCTGTCGTCGGACTTCAACGATGGCGGCGGCGTCCAGGGTTGGAACAACGTCGGCGAAATACGCAACGTCACCGCCGAACTGATCCAACGCGGCTACTCCGAAGCCGATATTGCCAAGCTGTGGGGAGGCAACTTCCTGCGGGTGTGGGACCAGGTCCAAAAAGCCGCCAAGCCCTTGGCCAACCGTTAATCATCTAGAAGCCCGTCCATGACCGACCGCCGTACCTTTCTCAAGCAGGCTGGGGTACTTGCCGCCAGCCTGCCACTAGGCGCCGCCCTGCTTCCGCAGGCCATCGCCGCCAACGCAGCAACCGATGACCCATGGACGGGACTCAAGCAACTGTTCAACCAGGACCCGGACTACCTGCATTTTTCCAACTTTCTGGTGGCAACTCACCCCAAGCCGGTGCGCGAGGCCATCGAGCGCTACCGCGCGCAGATCGACCGCAACCCAGGGCTGGCCATGGACTGGGACCTGCAGGAAACCTGGAAGCGCGAAGGCCAGGTGCGCGAATGGGCCGGCCGTTACCTGAAGGCCACCCCACCGCAAATCGCCCTGACCGGAAGTACGTCCGAAGGCTTGGCGATGATTTATGGCGGGATCAAGGTACGGCCTGACCAGGAGATCCTCACCACCGTCCACGAACACTACGCCACCGAGTTCAGCCTGGATTTCCGGGTGCGCAAGGAGCAGACCCAGGTCCGCAAGATTCGCCTGTTCGACAACGCCAACCGCGTATCGGCCGACGAGGTGCTGGGCAACATCCAGCGCAATATCCGCGCCAACACCCGCGTACTCGGCATGACCTGGGTGCAGTCCGGCAGCGGCGTGAAGCTGCCCATCGGCGAGATCGGCAAGCTGGTGGAAGAACACAACCGCAACCGTGACGACAAGGACCGCATCCTCTATGTAGTGGACGGCGTGCACGGTTTCGGCGTGGAAAACCTCGACTTCCCGGACATGCACTGCGACTTTTTCATCGCCGGCACCCACAAATGGATGTTCGGCCCACGCGGCACCGGCCTGGTCTGCGCCCGCGACTCGCAAAACAAGTATGTGACACCGATGGTACCGACCTTTTCCGAAGACAAGGACTTCGCCACCATCATGACCCCGGGCGGCTACCACGCCTTCGAGCATCGCTGGGCGGCGGACGAGGCCTTCAAACTGCACCTGCAACTGGGCAAGGCGCAGGTGCAGGCGCGGATTCACGCACTCAATACCGAACTGAAAGAGCAATTGCTGGCCCACCCGAAGATCGAACTGGTCACCCCGCACAGCCCTGAACTGTCCGCTGGTTTCACTTTCTTCCGCGTCAAAGGCCAGGACAGTGATGCCGTGGCGGCCTACATGATGAAAAACCGCGTGGTGATCGACGCGGTGGACCGCGATGTCGGCCCGGTGATCCGCACCGCCCCCGGCCTGCTCAATTCCTCCGCCGAGATCCAGCGCTTCATGGCCTTGCTGAGCCAGCGGGCGTGACGCACACCTTTTCCCCTTTGAATGAGAGGCCCACATGAACAAACCCCTCACGGCCCTGGCGCTCACCGCCCTGTGCGGCGCCTTGCTGCCCAACCTGGCCCAGGCCGCCGCGCCGCAACCCGGCAAGGTGTTCAAGGATTGCAAGGACTGCCCGGAAATGGTGGTGCTGCCCGCCGGCACCTTCACCATGGGCACGCCCGAGGATGAAGTCGGCCGCGAGCCGGATGAAGGCCCGATGCATGAGGTGACCTTCGCCAAGCCATTCGCCATGAGCCGCTTCCACATCACCGCTGGCGAATGGGACAGCTACGTGCGCCAGACCGGCGTGAAGATCGCCGATGGCGACACCCGCCCAGGCCGCGAGTGCATCGCCAGCAAGCCACGCTATCCCCAAGGCCCGCGCCAGCCGGCGGTGTGCATGGACATGGATGACATCAAGAACTATGTAGCTTGGCTATCGAAAAAGACCGGCCAGCAGTACCACATGGTCAGCGAGTCCCAGCGCGAATACGCCGCACGCGCCGGCTCTACCGGGCCGTTCCCCTTCCCGTTCGATGAAGGCAAGGACTACAGCATCGCCAAGCACGCCAATACCTATGGCCCCACAGATGGCTACAGCTACTCGTCGCCGGTCGGCAGTTACCCGCCGAATGCGTTTGGCATGTACGACATGCATGGCAACGTCTACGAGCGAGTGGCCGACTGCGAACATCCCAACTACATCGGCGCGCCTACCGATGGCAGCGCGTGGATGGAGCCTAACTGCGAGGGCTACATGATCCGGGGCAATGACTGGGGTGAAGCGCCGGTGTTTTCGCGCTCGGGGAATCGCAACACCATCTATCCGCAGACGCGGGGGGATTGGATTGGGTTCCGCGTAGTGCGCGACCTGTAACACCCAGGAGATTTAATGTGGGAGCAAACCCGCTCCCACATTCTTAACCGTGCCCGCTTAGATTCCCTTCTGCGCCAGCAACGCCAAGCCTTCATGCAACGCCGGGAACAGGCTGTTGTTGAAGTTGTTCCAGCGCAATTCGAGGATGGTGTCTTCCGGCGTGATCTCGGTCTTGAGCACGTCGTGGAACACCTCGCCCGAATCAATGCCGTTGTCGACGTAGTGGAACGAGGCGCCGGTGAGGTACAGCGGTTCCGAAGGCGTGGTGGCCTTGGTCGCCCAATCCGTAACCGTCAGACCACGTGCGCCATACAAGGCGTTCCAGGTGGCGTAGGCACCACGGCGCTCGTACGGCGATTCAATACGGGTAATGCCCGGATGGATGTTCATGATGCGCCGGGCAAACGGCGCACCAGGGCGCACCAGCTCATCCAGGATCACCAGCAGGCCGTCCAGTACCACGATATCGGCCTTCAACTCCACCAGCGTGTCATGCAGGCGGCGTTCGAAATCCTGCTTGCCGGCGATATGTTCCGCACTGCCCCGAGGCAGGCGTCGATAGGTCGACGGCACGCTCAGCAGCAAGTCATTGACCAGGCGCCCCTGCACGCGCAGGTCGGCCGGATACAGCCACTGGCGACCCGGCTGGTAGGCAAAACCGTAGTCGGCCACCAATTGCTGATCCCGCGGGTTCTGCTCGTCATCGTCATACACCACGCCCACCAGGTTGTAGGCCTCGCCCAGCGGCGTGTCGTTCAGCGCCCCCACCAGGGATTCCAGCACCGACATCATGTAGCGCTCATGGTCCTTGTAGGCCACCGGCTGCCCGGCCTTGTCGGCCGCGGCATTGCGCAGGGACCACACGTACACCAGATTCTTTTTCGTCATTGTTTCGCTCTCGCTGGATAGATCAGGCACGCCAATACGCGTGCGCCTACACCACAAGAACGAACCAGCCCCCTTGCAATTTATCCACCCCCTTCACCGCCCGGCACACCGAGCTAAATAGTCGCGCCAATCCTTCGTTTGTCATGGGTAAGGGTCTGTGTGCCCAGCCCCCTCTTTTTTCACTTTCCGGGAAGTATTTATGACCGACCCCAAGCGCGGCGCCTTCAACGGTCTGCTCGCATTGCTCAGGCCCTTTCGCACCATCGTGACGGTCTCCGTCGCCCTGGGCATGGCCGGCGGCCTGGCCATCACGTTGCTGCTGGCGACGATCAACAACGCCCTGCACTCTACGACCGGGATGACGCAGGGGGTGATCCTGACGTTTGCGGCGTTGTGCCTGTTGGCCCTGACCAGCTCGATCGTCTCGGATATCGGCACCAACTACGTCGGCCAGCGAATTATCGCGGCCCTGCGCAAGGACCTGGGTGAAAAAGTGCTGTCGGCGCCCATCGAACAGATCGAACAGTACCGCTCCCACCGCCTGATTCCGGTGCTGACCCATGATGTCGACACCATCAGTGACTTTTCCTTCGCCTTCACTCCGCTGGCCATCGCAACGACGGTGACCCTGGGCTGCCTGGGCTACCTGGCCTACCTGTCGGTGCCGATGTTCCTGATGATGGTGGTCGCCATCATCATTGGCAGCAGCGTGCAATTCATCGCCGGTGCCAAGGGCATTCGCGGTTTCGATGAGGCCCGCGACCAGGAAGACGAGCTGCAACGCTACTATTCCGCAATCGCCTCGGGCGCCAAGGAATTACGCATCCACCGGCCCCGCCGCTACCGCATGAACACCCACCGCATCCAGGAAACCGCCGACCGTATCAGCGATATCCAGGTGCGCTCGGTGAACATTTATATCGTCGCCAAAACCTTCGGCTCGATGCTGTTTTTCGTGGTCATCGGCCTGGCCCTGGCGATGCAGGCCTACAGCCCCAACCCGGACCCGGCGGTGATCACCGGCTTCGTACTGGTGCTGTTGTACATGAAAGGCCCGTTGGAGCACGTGGTGGGTTACTTGCCAATCATCGGCAAGGCGCGGATTGCCTTTGCGCGCATCACCGAATTGTCCGACCGTTTCTCGTCGCCCGAACCCCACCTGTTGATGGATGGCAGCGAAGCCCCCACGCCGGTGGTCAACAGCCTGGAACTGCGCGGCGTCAGCTACAGCCCGCCGCCGGTGGAAGGCAGCCAACCGTTCCACCTTGGGCCGATCAACCTGAGCATCAAACAGGGCGACATCGTGTTTATCGTGGGCGAGAACGGCTGCGGCAAGACCACCCTGATCAAGCTGTTGCTGGGCCTGTACCAACCCCAGGCCGGGGAAATTCGCCTCAATGGCGAAACCGTGACCGATCCGGCGCGCGACGACTACCGCCAGTTGTTCACCACGGTGTTTGCTGACTATTACCTGTTCGATGACCTGGTCCAAGGCAGCGCCACCCAGTCACTGGACAGCGCGACCAAGTACCTGGAGCGCCTGGAAATCGCGCACAAGGTCAGCGTCAAGGACGGCGTGTTCAGCACCACCGACCTGTCCACCGGCCAGCGCAAGCGCCTGGCCCTGGTCAATGCCTGGCTGGAAGAACGGCCAGTGCTGGTGTTCGACGAATGGGCCGCCGACCAGGACCCGGCCTTCCGCCGCGTTTTCTATACCGAGTTGCTGCCGGACCTCAAGCGCCTGGGCAAGACCATCATCGTGATCAGCCACGACGACCGCTATTTCGACATCGCCGACCAGTTGGTGCGCCTGCGCGCCGGCCAAGTGGTGCACGAAATGGAACCGGCGTGAATTTCTTTTCCGGTTTCTGCAGGTAGGAACGTCTCACTAGTGGTAATGAGAACCAACCCCAACAAATATTTAAAATCTGCCCACTAAATACCTAGAAGAGAATTCACCCATGCCAGCAACATTTGGTCTGAGTCCCTTGAGCAAGGCACTCTCCATGCGCCGCCTCTTGAACACCCACGTGCGACCTGGCGCGATTGCCGTTGCGCTGACGCTGCCAGTCGCCGGTTATGTTCAGGCGCAGGAGATCGAGCTGAATGTCCCTGCACAGTCGCTGGGTAGTGCTCTTCAAGAGTTTGGTAAGCAGGCCAACCTGCAAGTGCTGTACAGCCCGACCGACGTCGAAGGTAAGCGCAGCCACAAGGTCAAGGGCAAGTTGCAGCCTGGCCAGGCCATGACCACGCTGCTGACCGGCACCGGCGTGGACTTCGACCTGCAAGGCAACACAATGACACTGACTGCCGGCCGCTCGGCCGCCCTGGAGCTGGGCGCCACCCAGGTGACCGCCAACCAGCTCGGCACCATTACCGAAGGTTCGGGTTCCTATACGCCCGGGACCATCGCGACCGCGACCCGCATGGTGCTGACGCCACGGGAGACGCCGCAATCGATCTCGGTGGTGACCCGCCAGGCCATGGATGACTTCAACCTCAAATCGATCGACGACGTGATGCGCCATACCCCCGGCATTACTGTTGCCGCGTATGACAGCGAACGCACCAGCTACTTCTCCCGTGGCTTTGCCATCCAGAACTTCCAGTACGACGGCATTCCCATCCTGCAAGACGCCCAGTATTCGTCCGGCCACACCCTGACCGACACAGTGATCTACGACCGCGTCGAAATCCTCAAGGGCGCGACCGGCCTGCTGACCGGCGCCGGTGGCCCTGGCGGCACCATCAACATGGTCCGCAAGAAGCCGACCTCGGAATTCAAGGGCTACATCGACCTGGGCGCCGGCTCCTGGGACAACTACCGCTCGGAAGTGGATGTGAGCGGTCCGCTCACCGAATCCGGCAACGTGCGTGGCCGTGCGGTGGCCGCCTACCAGGACAAACACACGTTCCTCGATCACTACCAGCGCAAGACCAACGTGTACTACGGCATCCTGGAATTCGATCTGGCGCCGGACACTCTGCTGACCGTCGGCGGTGACTACCAGGACAGCGACCCACAAGGCTCCAGTTGGTCAGGGGCGGCGTCGCTGTATGACTCCGAGGGCAACCGCATCAGCACCTCGCGTTCGTTCAACAACGGCGCCAAGTACAGCAAGTGGGCCCAGTACACCCGCACCGGTTTCGCGACCCTGGAACATACGTTCGATAACGGCTGGGTTGGCAAGGCGCAGTACAACCACCAGATCAACGGCTACAAGGCACCGTTGTCCGCCCTGCTAGCACCGAACGCAGCCACCGGCAAGGCTTCGCTGCTTACGCGTACCTACAATGGCGAGACCACCAGCGACACCGGCGACCTGTACGCCACCGGGCCTTTCAGCCTGTTCGGCCGCGAGCATGAACTGGTGGTCGGCGCCTCGGTCTCGCGCTCCCGCTGGCTGGGCCGCGACTACACCAACGCCACCAACTACAACAACAGCCACGATTACTTCGATTGGGACGGCGACGCACCCAAGCCTGACCGTGGCCCGCAGACCAAGCGCAACGACGAGCTGACCCGCCAGAGCGCCCAGTACATCACCGGCCGCTTCAGCCTGGCCGATGACTGGCACCTGATCCTGGGTACCCGAGTCAACAACTACGAGGTCAGCGGCACCAGCCAGGTCAAGGACACCGGCAAGGTCGTGCCTTACGCCGGCCTAACCTACGACTTCACCGAGAACCTCTCGGCCTATGCCAGCTTCACCGAGATCTACCTGCCTCAGGACGACTACCGCGACCGCAATAACAAGCCGATCGAACCGGATGAAGGCAAGAACTATGAGGTCGGCTTCAAGGGCGAGTTCTTCGATGGCCGCCTCAACGCCAGCCTCGCCTACTTCGAAGTACACGAGAAAAACCGTGCCATCGACGACAATGACTACATACCCGACAGCTACCCTGGTCTTGACTACGCGTCCAAGGGCACCGAGGCCAAGACCAAGGGCTATGAAGCGGAAGTCTCCGGCGAGCTGGCCCCCGGCTGGCAGTTGCAGGCGGGCTACACGCACAAGATCATGCGCGACAAAGACGGTGAAAAACTCTCGACCTGGGAGCCGGAAGACCAAATCAACCTCTACACCAGCTACAAGCTGACCGGCGCCCTCGACAAGCTGACCCTGGGCAGCGGCGTGCGCTGGCAGGGTACGGGCTGGAAGGTGCTGACCAACAACTACGCCACCGGCAGCCAGGATAAACTCTCCCAGGATCCGCTCTGGCTGGTGGACCTGATGGCCCGTTACCAGGTCACCGAGAACGTATCGGCCAGCCTCAATGTCAACAACATCTTCGACAAGAAGTACTACACCAACATCGGCTTCTACAATTCGGTCTACTACGGTGACCCGCGTAACATCATGCTCAGCACCCGCTGGAACTTCTGATGCATAGACGCTAGTCGTTCCAACCAAGCCCCTGGCCATGCGCAATGACCAGGGGCTTTTTAGTGCGCGCCTGCCCGTACACCCGGCACAAAAAAAGCCCCTGGCCGTAGAGGCCAGGGGCTTGGGTTGCTGCCGACCGTTACTTCATCGCATCGGCGAAGCTCTGCACAAACGCAGCGTTATCGATGATGCGATCGTGGGTGGAGTCGATCAGCACCGACTGTTGGACACACCCCTGGCCTACCACCTGCTCCATGGTCGCTTCAATCAATTGGCGATGCTGGCCTGCACGGCTGCCGGCGGCCCACCAGCAGCGGAGCGGCGCCTTGAGCGGTTTGAAGTCGGCGTCCTTGAGCCGCTGGCCCAGGGTGCGGTCTAGCTCCCAGGAGATCTGCGCTTCATCCCCTTCAAGCAAGCTTGCCTTGATTTCCCGGAACGTCTCGCCCAACGCCTCTTCAGCCCAAGCGCCCAGTGCCTGCCATTGCTGCGCTTCATCACTGAAGAATGCCTGGCTGTCCAACCAGGCGGTGCGGATCTGCTGGCTCGACGCCGGGAACATCACCTGCAACAGTTCAACGCGGCGCTGGTTGACCGACAGATCATCGTCATCCGCAATCACCGCTGCGTCCCAGTAAGCCTTGAGCCAGTAAGGTGGCGAGGCATCGATCCAGCCGACCACTTCCACCTCACGCCCGGCTTGCTCCAAGGCATAGGCGACTTCCATGGCCAGGTTACCGCCCATGGACCAGCCCGCGAGACGATAGCGCCCCTCAGGCAACGCATCGAGCAATTGCCCGGTGTAGTCCTCGACCATCGCTTGCCAGCTCGGTACGGCGCTGCCCTCCTCGGCCAACGCGCGGCAGATCACGCCCATCACCGGCCGCCGCTCGCGCAGTGCCAGTCCGATGGCCTTGTAGCAATGCACCGAGCCGTAGCTAGGGTGGAACAGGAACAGCGGCGTGCCTTCGGTCTGGCTGTTGAGCTTGACGATCAGCGACTGCCCCGCGCCGTTGCCCAGGCAATTCACCTGCCCTGCGACCGTGGGGTTAAGCATCAATTGGCTGACCGACAGCGTCTTGCCGGTGGCCTTGCGGATGCGTTCCTTGAGCATCAATACCAGCAGCGAGTGACCGCCCAGTTCAAAGAAGTTGTCATCCAGGCCAACGCGCTCGACATCCAGCACCTCGCCCCAGATCGTTGCAAGGCGCTGTTCCTGCTCGGTGTGTGGCGCGCGGAACACCTGCTGGTGCTGAGACGCGTCGGGCTTGGGCAAGGCCTTGCGGTCCAGTTTGCCGTTCGGGCTCAGGGGCATCTGTTCCAGCAACACCCACTGCGCCGGAATCATGTAGTCGGGTAAATGCGCCGCAAGGTGCGCACTGAGCGGTTCGCGCCAGTGCTCACCGGGCGTTTGCAGCACCAGGTAGCCGACCAGATGCTTGCCATCGACCACCTGCACCGACGCCTCTTGGACTTCAGCGGTTTCGAGGATGCGTGCTTCGATTTCACCCAATTCAATACGCAAGCCACGCAACTTGACCTGATGATCCAGGCGCCCGAGGTATTCGATCACACCGTCGGCGCGCTGGCGCACACGGTCACCCGTGCGGTACAAGCGCGCCCCCGACTCGAACGGCGAGGCAATGAAACGTTCAGCAGTCAGCGCGGGACGGCGGTGGTAGCCGCGCGCCAGGCCCAGGCCGCCCAAGTACAACTCGCCCGCCACGCCGACGGGGACCGCTTGCAACTGGGCATCCAACACGTAGGTCTGCAGATTGGCGATCGGCTGGCCGATGGGTACCGTGTCGCGTTGTTCATCGATGCAGGTCCAGTGGGTCACGTCGATGGCCGCTTCCGTCGGCCCGTACAGGTTGTACAGGCTGGCCGCAGGCAATTTGGCAAAGACCTGTTGCTGCGCGTCCACCGGCAACGCTTCACCGCTGCATACAATGCGGCGCAAGCTCTGGCAACTGGAGACCGCCGCATCCTGCATGAACGCCTGCAGCATCGATGGCACAAAGTGCAGCGTCGTCACCTGTTCGGCGTTGATCAGCGCCACCATCCTCGCCGGATCACGGTGATCCCCCGGCGCCGCGACCACCAGGCGCGCACCGGTCATCAACGGCCAGAAGAACTCCCAAACCGACACGTCGAAGCTGAACGGTGTCTTCTGCAACACCGTATCGCGAGGGGTCAAGTCGTAGGCCTCTTGCATCCAGCACAAGCGGTTGGTCAATGCCGAATGGCGGTTGCCCGCGCCCTTGGGCTGGCCGGTGGAGCCGGAGGTGTAGATCACATACGCGAGGTTCTCGCCGTCCAGCGCAAGGCCGGGATTGGTGTCAGGGAAGTCTTCGAACCCAGAGCCGCCCAGCAACAGGCATTCGATGCCTTCGGCACGCGGTAGTTGTTCCAGCAGGTGGGACTGGGTCAACAGCAGCTTCACGCCGCTGTCTTCAAGCATGTACGCCAGGCGCTCAGGCGGGTAATCCGGGTCCAGCGGCACATAGGCACCGCCGGCCTTGAGCACGGCGAGCAGGCCGACCACCATCTCGATGGAACGCTCCACGACCAATCCGACCAACACGTCCGGCCCGACGCCAGCCTGGATCAAGCGATGGGCAAGACGGTTGGCGCGCCGGTTCAAGTCGGCATAGCTCAGGCGCTGCGCGGCGAAGACCAGTGCGGGGGCATCCGGCGTCTGCGCAACCTGCGCTTCGATCAATTGATGCACCGGCTGTTGTGGATAGTCGCGCGCCGTGGCATTCCATTGCCTTACGAGGGTCTGCTGTTCGACAGGCTCCAGCAGCGGCAACTGGCTGACCCGCTGTTGCGGATCATCCAGCATGCCCCACAACAGGTTCTGCCAATGGGCCAGCATGCGCTCGAGAACGGCGGGCGCAAACAGGTCGGTCGCGTACGTCAGGGTGGCGTGGATACCCTCCGCCGAAGCCTGGGTGTCCAGGCTCAGGTCGAACTGCGCGGTCTGGCTGCCCCAATCCAGCCCTTCTACGCGCAAGTCCGGCAGTGACTGCCCCGACGTCATCAACCCCGCCTCACTCTGGTGGTTGAACATCACCTGGAACAGCGGGTTATGGCTGAGGCTGCGCTCTGGTTGCAGGGCCTCCACCAACTGCTCGAACGGCAGGTCCTGATGGCTCTGGGCGTCCAGGCTGCGGCGCTTGACCTGCTGCAACAATTGGCCGACAGAGAGCTGCCCATCGATATCCGCCTTGAATACCTGAGTGTTAACGAAGAACCCGACAAGGCGTTCCACCTCAACCCGGCTGCGGTTGGCGATTGGCACACCGACGCGGATGTCCTGCTGGCCACTGTAGCGGTACAGCAGACTCTGGAAAGACGCCAGCAACACCATGAACAACGTGACGCCTTCACGCTGCGCCAGAGCATTGAGCCCGGCGGCCAGCGCGGGCGGCAAATCAAGTTGCAGGCTGGCGCCACGGTAGCTTTGCAGCGCCGGCCGCGCATTCGCAGTGGGCAGTTCAAGTACCGGCTGTTCGCCGCCTAACAGTTGCTGCCAATACGCCAATTGACGTTCGCGCTCGCCCGCCGCCATCCACTGGCGCTGCCAGTGCGCGTAATCGGCGTATTGCAGCGCCAGTTCCGGCAACTGCGGCGTCTGGCCCTGGCTGTAGGCGGCGTATAGCTGTACCAACTCATCGACCATCACTTGCATCGACCAGCCGTCTGTCACGATGTGATGCTGCACCAGCACCAGTACATGTTCATCGTCAGTCAGGCGCAGCAAGGTGACGCGCAGCAGGGGGCCACTCTGCAAGTCGAAGGGCCGGGCAATCTCGGCTTCGACCTGCTGTTGAAGATGGGCGGCGTCGGCATCTGCCCGTGCAATCACCAGCGCAGTGGCTGGGCGAATCACTTGAACCGCACGCTCGCCATCCTGGTAGACCTGGGTACGCAGGCTCTCATGACGCAGCACCAGTGCGTCGAAGCTGCGCTGCAAGGCCTGTTGGTCCAAGTGCCCGTTCAGGCGTAACACGCTGGGAATATGGTAAGCCGCGCTGTGCGGGTCCAGTTGCCAAAGGAACCACTGGCGTTCCTGAGCAAACGACAGCGCCAACGGCTGGTCACGCCCGACCGCCAGCATCGGCGGCGCCAGCGTCTGGTCCGCAGCCTGCAAGGCCAACACAAAGCCTTCCAACTGCGGCGCCTCGAACAAGGTGCGCAAGGCGACCTCTCGTCCAAGCAGTTGACGCACACGCGAGATCACCTGCATGGCCAGCAACGAATGCCCGCCAAGCTCGAAGAAGTGATCGTTCAGGCCGATGCGCTCGGCCCCCAACACCTGCGCCCAGATCGCCGCGACCTGCTGCTGCAACGGCGTTACCGGCTCAACCCAGACGCCTTGCGACTGCGCGGTGTCCGGCTGCGGCAGGCCCTTGCGGTCGAGCTTGCCGTTGGGGGTCAATGGCATTTGTGCGAGGAACATGAAGTGCGTGGGCACCATGTAATCCGGCAGATGGGTTTTCAGCGCACGGCGCAAGGTTTCGCGCAATTGGGTTTCATTGGCGAGTGGGCCCTCGGCCGGCACGACATACGCCACCAGTTGTTTGCCGGTCGGACCGTCCTGGGCGACCACCACGGTTTCGCCAACGTTGTCCTGCTCACGCAGGCGCGCTTCGATCTCGCCCAGTTCGATGCGGAAACCACGGATCTTCACCTGATGATCGACACGCCCGAGGTAATCCACCACGCCATCCGGACGGCCACGGGTCAGGTCGCCGCTGCGATACACGCGGCTGCCAGGTTTGCCGAATGGGTCCGGCACAAAACGCTCGGCAGTCAGTGCCGGCCGTTCCAGATAACCCCGTGCCACGCCTTCGCCGCCCAGGTACAACTCGCCAGCTACGCCAATGGGTTGCAGGTTGAGTTGCGAGTCCAGCACGTAGCCGCTGCGGTTGCCCAACAGCGTGCCGATAGGCGCGTAGACGGCACCGCAGGGATCGCCACGGCGGGCTTTCCATAGCAACGGTGTGACCACGGTTTCAGTCGGGCCGTAACCGTTGAACAGGTAAGTCGGCTTGAGTGCGCGCCAGGCCAGGTCGTAGCTGGCCTGGGCTACCGCATCACCGCCAAAGCAGTACACACGCACCTTGGGTGGGTTGCCGTCACGCTCGGCATGCTCGGCCAACTGTTGCAGGTACACCGGCGGGAACACCGCCATGGTCACGTTGTGACGATGCATTTGTGCGTAGGTGTATTCGGGCAGCCACAGGCTGTCGTCACGGACCAGCACGCTGGCGCCATTGATCAGCGGGTGCATCCAGCCTTCGTGGGAGCCGTCGAAGGCGAACGACATGAAGTGCAGTTCGCAGTCAGCCGGCGATGTTTCATAGCGCTCGCCGGTGGCGATGATGTGCGCCACCAAAGGACCGTGGGACACCGCCACGCCCTTGGGCATGCCGGTGGAGCCGGAGGTGTAGATCACGTAGGCCAGGTTATCGCCGTCCAGCTTCACGTCCGGCGCAGTGTCGCGGTAATCGGCCCAGTCTTCGGTGCGATCAATCGCCAGGGTGTCCAAGCCCTCGGGAATCGGCAGTTGCTGCAACGCGCGGCTATGGGTCAGCAACAATTGCGCACGGCTGTCTTGCATCATGTACAGCAGGCGGTCACGCGGGTATTCGATGTCCAGCGGCACATACACGCCACCGGCTTTCATCACCGCAAGGAACGCCACCAGGCTTTCGGCGCTGCGTGGCATGGCAATCGCCACGCGCACTTCCGGGCCGACGCCACGGGCGATCAAGGCATGGGCCAGGCGGTTGGCCTGGCTGTCCAGCTCGCCATAGCTCAGGGTTTGCGCGTCGAATTTGACGGCGATCGCCTGGGGGTTTTCCCTGGCGCGATCGGCTACCAATTCATGCACAAGACGCTCGGCCGAGAAGCCTGCATCTGCCTGGTTCCACAGTTGAAGAATGTGTTGCTGCTCATCAAAGTCAAGCAGGTTCAATTGGCTGATGGGCTGTTGTTGATCGGCAACCATTGCCTGCAACAGGTTCTGCCAATGCCGCGCCATGCGTTCGATAGTCGACGCTTCGAACAGATCGGTTGCATACCCCAGCGACGCCCAGAGTCCGTCCGGACTTTGCTGGACATCCAGGTCAAGGTCGAAATGGGCGGTACGCCGGTCCCACGCCAAGCCTTCGATGCGCAACTGCGCCAGCGCCTGGGGTTCATCACCGGTGCGACCTTCGGCCTGGTAGTTGAACATCACCTGGAACAGCGGGTTGAGACTCAGGCTACGCTCGGGCTGCAAGGCTTCGACCAGTTGCTCGAACGGCAGGTCCTGGTGCGCCTGGGCTTCCAGCGCGCGCTGCTTGACCTGGGCCAGTAACTGGGCAACGGTGGTTTGCCCATCGATATCGGCCTTGAGCACCTGGGTATTGACGAAAAAGCCGATCAGCCGCTCGGTCTCGACCCGGTTGCGGTTGGCGATCGGCACACCGACCCGAATGTCCTGCTGGCCGCTGTAGCGGTGCAACAAGGTCTGGAACGAGGCCAGCAGCAACATGAACAGGGTCACGCCCTGCGCCTGGGCCAAGGCCTTGAGCTCGGCGGCCAGGGTGGTCGGCAGCGCTACGTCCAGGCGCGCGCCGCGATGGCTCTGTTGTGCCGGACGCTGATGGTCGAACGGCAATTCCAGCACGGGTTGTTCACCGCCGAGCAGGTCACGCCAGTAATCGAGCTGGCGGGCTTTTTCCCCAGCCTCCATCCAGGTGCGTTGCCACACGGCATAGTCGGCGTACTGGATCGGCATACCCGGCAGGTCTGGCGCCCGGCCCTGGCTGAATGCGGCATACAACTGCACCCACTCATCGACCATCACTTGCATCGACCAACCATCGGACACTATGTGATGCTGCACCAGCACCAACACATGGTCGTCTTCGGCCAGGCGCAGGAGGGTCACGCGCAACAACGGCCCCTCTTGCAAATCGAATGGCCGGGCGATCTCGGCCTCGACCTGGGCCTGGAGATCGGCCTCGTTGACCTCGCCCAACCTGATCGGCAAGGCGGCGTCAGTTCGAATCACTTGCCGCGCGCCCTCCGGCTGCACTTGCACATGGGTGCGCAGGCTTTCATGGCGCGCCACCAGGGCCTCGAAACTGCGCTGCAGCGCCGAGACATCCAAAGCCCCCTTGAGGCGCAAGGCGCTGGGGATATGGTACGCAGCGCTGTCCGGGTCCAACTGCCAGAGAAACCACTGGCGCTCCTGGGCGTAAGACAGCGGCAGTGGGTGTTCGCGGCCGACCGCCAGCAGCGGCGGCGCCTGCTCACCTTCCGGCGCCTCCAGTGCGTGCAGTGTGGCGGCAAAACCTTCAAGGCGCGGTTGCTCGAACATCAGTTTCAGCGGGACTTCACGCCCCAGTGCATGACGCAGGCGCGACACCACCTGCATCGCCAACAACGAATGCCCGCCCATCTCAAAGAAGTGGTCAGTCAGCCCTACCCGCTCGGCGCCGAGAATATCGGCCCACACTGCGGCGACTTGCTGCTCCAGTTCGGTGACCGGCGCGACCCACACCTGCTGCGATTGGCTGGCATCCGGCTTGGGCAGTGCCTGGCGGTCCAGCTTGCCATTCGGGTTCAGCGGCATGCGTTCAAGGAAGATCAGGTGCGCAGGCACCATGTAATCCGGTAATTGTTCACGCAGGATCGACTTGAGCGCTTCGGCGTCGTTTTGCTCGGCAACCAAATAAGCAACGAGCTGGTTGTCGGCCGCCAACACCAGCGTCTCACGCACGCCCGCCTGGGCCAGCAACAGCGCTTCGATTTCACCCAGCTCGATGCGGAAACCACGGATTTTCACTTGATGGTCGACCCGGCCGACGTACTCGATTACTCCGTCAGCGCGGTAGCGTGCCAGGTCGCCGGTACGGTACAGACGCTCGCCGGCCTCACCGAAAGGGTCCGGCACAAAACGCTCAGCCGTCAGCAACGCACGGTTCAGATAGGCACGCGCCAGGCCACAGCGGCTGCCGATATACAACTCGCCCACGGCGCCCAACGGTGCCAGGTTCAGATCGCGATCCAGTACATACAACGCGCGACCTGGCAGCGAGCGGCCAATCGGGCTGGCGGTGGCGCCGATCAGTTCGGTGCCCGCCGTGCAGTCCAGCACGCTCGATACCACGGTGGCTTCGGTCGGCCCATAGGTGTTGAGCAAACGCACATGGCCGAGCCCGGCGTTCAACCACTGTGCCGGACCGTCCAGCGGCATGGCTTCGCCGCCGATGTGGATCTGGCGAAGCGCGCCGTAGGAGCGCGGGCCGGCGGCCAGGCAGTCGAGCAGAAACAGGTTCCAATAGGCGGTCGGCAAGTCGGCCAGGGTAATGCCCTGGGCGATGATTTCATCGTACAACCGCGCGCTGTCCCACAACTCCGGACCGCGCAGCACCACGGTGGCGCCGTGGGTCAATGCCGGGTACAGCTGCTCGACGAAACCGTCGAAGTTGAGGGTCGCGAATTGAAGCACGCGATCCTCACGGGTCAACCGTGAATAACCCGCGGCAATGCTGGAAAACTCGGTGAGTGCCGCATGGTTGATCGCCACGCCCTTGGGCTTGCCGGTGGAGCCCGAGGTATAGATTACGTAGGCCAGGTTTTGCGGCGAGACCGCTACCTGCGGGTCGCGCTCAGGGCACAGCGCCAGGCGCGCATCCGCCAAGTCCAGCGTCGCCATGCCTTCGGGCAATGGCATCGGCACATGGGCCTGGGTCAGCACCAGGCGCACGCCGCTGTCTTCGAGCATATGCAGCAGGCGTTCACGCGGGTATTGCGGGTCCAGCGGCACGTAGGCGCCGCCAGCCTTGAGCACCGCCAGCAGGCTCACCACCATATCGAACGAGCGCTCGACCGCTACGCCCACCAACACTTCCGGGCCAATGCCCAGACTGATCAAGTGATGGGCCAGACGGTTTGCCTGACGGTTCAGCTCAGCGTAACTGATGGACTTATCGTCCAGGCACAAGGCAACCGCGTCGGGATGCTGCTGAACCTGGGCTTCAAACAATCCCTGTACACCCACAAGGTCCTCAAACGCCGCCGCGCTGTGGTTCCAGTCTTGCAACAACCGGCGTTGCTCGTCGTCGACCAGCATCGCGAGTTGCGCAATGCGATTGCCGGCGCGCCCGACCACTGAACGCAACAACGTTTGCCAATGCTCAGCCATGCGCTGCACGGTCGCCACGTCGAACAGGTCAGTGGCATAGGTCAGCGACGCCCAAATGCCTTCGGGCGATTCCTGGGTATCCAGGCTCAGGTCGAACTGCGCACTCAGGCTGTCCCACTCCAGGGTTTCCACCGCCAGCCCCGGCAACTGCTGCTCACCACGTACCCGACGGCCTTCGGTCTGATGGTTGAACATCACTTGGAACAGTGGGTTGTGGCTCAGGCTGCGCTCGGGCTGCAAGGCCTCCACCAACTGTTCGAACGGCAGGTCCTGATGACTCTGGGCCTCCAGCGCACGTTGCTTGACCTGGGCTAGCAACTGACGGAAGGTCATTTGCCCGTCGATGTCGGCCTTGAGTACCTGGGTATTGACGAAAAAGCCGATCAACCGCTCGGTTTCCGACCGATTGCGGTTGGCAATCGGCACGCCAATGCGGATGTCCGACTGCCCGCTGTAGCGATACAACAGGGTCTGGAACGACGCTAGCAACAACATGAACAGCGTCACGCCTTCGCGCTGGGCCAACGCCTTGAGGCCCGTGACCAGTGCTGCGTCCAGGCCAATGTCCAGGCGCGCACCGCGATAGCTCTGCACGGCCGGACGCGGGTGATCAAGCGGCAACTCCAACACAGGCTGCTCGCCGCCTAACCGCTCGCACCAATAACCGAGCTGACGCTCCTTTTCGCCGGCTTCCATCCAACTGCGCTGCCACAAGGCGTAGTCCGGGTATTGAATCGGCAAGTCCGGCAGGCGCAGGTCTTGGCCCTGGCTGTAGGCGACGTACAACTGCACCAGTTCGTCGACCATCACCTGCATCGACCAACCATCGGAGACGATGTGGTGCAACACCAGCACCAACACGTGATCATCGGGCGCCACCTGCAGCAACTTGACCCGCAGCAGCGGGCCTTGTTGCAGATCAAAGGGCTTGGCGACCTCCGCTTGCACCTGCGCTTCAAGCTGCGCGGCGTCACCCGTTTCGAGGGGGATATCCAGCTGCAATTCAGGCCTGACCACTTGCAGCACCTGGTCAAGATCCTCATGCAAGTAGGTGCGCAGGCTTTCGTGGCGGGCGATCAGGCTGTCGAAGCTGCGTTGCAAGGCCGCCCGGTCAAGGCGGCCTTTCAACCGCAGGGCGCGCGGCAGGTGGTAGGCGGGGCTTTGCGGCTCCAACTGCCACAAAAACCACTGGCGCTCCTGGGCATAAGAGAGTCGAAGGGGTTCACCTTCCTGACGCTTGAAAACCGGGGCAATCTCAAACAGGTTGATGCCTTGCTGCTTGAGCATTACCGCCAACGCTTTCTTTTGTTGCGCCGAAAGTGACCCTACCGACTCGATTAATGCTTGCACGCCACGCCCCTCAGGAAATCAATTTATCCAAATCTTCTGCTGATAGACGTTTGAGGGCCTCCAAGGATTTAGCCAATGCGTCCTGCACCGGCGAATTATTTGTTTGCTGGGCGGCGACATGGGCACTGAACTCGGCCAGGGTCGGCGTGGTGAAAATCGATTTGACGTCGAATTCGGCGTGCAACTGCTCGCGCAGGCGCACCACCACCTGGGTTGCCAGCAGGGAATGCCCGCCCAGCTCGAAGAAGTTGTCGTGCAGGCCCACCCGCTCCACATCCAGCACTTCGGCCCAGATCGCGGCAATCTGTTGCTCCAGTTCGCTGTTCGGCGCGACGTACTCCCGGGCTTGCAGGCTGGCGTCGGCTTTCGGCAGGGCTTTGCGGTCCAGCTTGCCGTTGGGGCTCAGGGGCATCTGCTCCAACACCATCCACTGGGCCGGGACCATGTAGTCCGGCAGCTGTTGCGCCAGATGGGCGCTTAGCACATCGCGCCAGTCGTCATCGGCGTTTTGCAGCACCAGGTAGCCCACCAGGAACTTGCCATCCACCGCCAGTACGGCGGCCTCACGCACCCAGTCGTGTTCCAGCAGGCGCGCTTCGATTTCGCCCAACTCGATGCGCAGGCCACGCAGCTTGACCTGATGGTCGATACGCCCGGCGTACTCGATCACACCGTCTTCGCGGTAACGCGCCAAGTCGCCCGTTCGGTACAGGCGCTCGCCCTTGACGAACGGGTGGGCAACAAAACGCTCGGCAGTCAGTGCTGGACGACGATGGTAACCCCGCGCCAGGCCGATGCCGCCCAGGTACAACTCGCCCAGCACGCCGACCGGCACCGGCTCGAAGTTGCTGTCGAGGATGTAGCACCCGAGATTGGCAATCGGGCGACCAATCGGCACTGCATCGCGGCCTTCATCGACACAGGTCCAGTGGGTCACGTCGATGGCGGCTTCGGTCGGACCATACAGGTTGTAGAGCCCGGCCTGGGGCAGCTTGGCGAAGACCTGCTGCTGGGCGTCCACCGGCAAGGCCTCGCCGCTGCACACGATGCGGTGCAGGGTGTGACAGGTCGCAACCGTCGGGTCTTGCAGGAAGGCCTGCAACATCGACGGCACAAAGTGCAGCGTGGTGACCTGTTCTGTATTGATCAGCTTGATCAACTTGGCCGGATCCCGGTGAGCGCCCGGCGCCGCAACCACCAGGCGTGAGCCAGTCATCAGCGGCCAGAAGAACTCCCACACCGAAACGTCGAAGCTGAACGGGGTCTTTTGCAACACGGTATCGCTCACATCCAGGCCGTAAGCCTCCTGCATCCACTGCAGACGGTTGGCCAGGGCCGAATGACGGTTGCCGGCGCCTTTGGGTTGGCCGGTGGAGCCTGAGGTGTAGATCACATAGGCGAGATTTTCGCCGTTCACCACAATTTCAGGATTGGCGTCGCTGTAGCCTTCGAACGCGGCTTCACCCAGCACCAGGCTATTCAAGCCTTGCGGAATCGGCAGTTGCTCAAGCAGATGCGCCTGGGTCAGCAGCAGTTTCACGCCGCTGTCGTCGAGCATGTACGCCAAACGATCACGCGGGTATTCCGGGTCCAGCGGCACATAGGCGCCACCGGCCTTAAGCACCGCAAGCAGGCCTACCACCATTTCAATCGAACGCTCTACCGCCAGGCCCACCAGCACGTCCGGGCCCACACCGGCCTCGATCAATCGATGAGCCAGGCGATTGGCACGCCGGTTCAGCTCGTCATAGCTCAAGCGCTGCTCGGCAAACACCAGCGCAGCAGCGTCCGGCGTGCGCGCCACCTGTTGTTCAATCAGTTGATGCACACAGTGCTGTAACGGGTAGTCCTGCGCCGTGGCGTTCCAGTCAACGACCACTTGTTGACGTTCAGCCAGCTCCAACATTGCCAGGTCGCCCAGGCGTTGTTGGTCGCCGTCGAGCATGGCTTGCAGCAGGTTGACCAGGTGGCGGCCATAGGTTTGCACTGTGACTGCGTTGAAATGCGCACGCGCAAAGCTGAATTGCACAGACAGCGTGTCACCGACATCCACCAGCACCGTCAGCGGAAAGTTGGTTTGTTCGCGAGAATCCGGCAGGCCGAAACGGATGCCACTGCCACCGCCCTGCTCCAGGGCCTTGGACACCGGATAGTTTTCAAACACCAGGATGTTGTCGAACAAGGCTTCACCGCCCTGCCCGGCCCAGCGCTGGATATCGTACAGCCCGGTGTGTTCATGCTCACGCAACGCCAGGTTCTGCGCCTGCACCGCTTGCAGCCAGTCGGCCACGGTCTGCTGGGCGTCCACCGCGCAGATCACCGGCAGGGTGTTGATGAACAGCCCGATCTGCTGCTCCACCCCCGCCAACTCTGCCGGGCGCCCGGCCACGGTGGCACCGAAGGACACCACCGGCTGCCCGCTATGGCGCTGCAACAGGACCAGCCACGCCGCCTGGATCAGGGTGTTGAGCGTGACCTTGTGATTGCGCGCGAAGGCTTCAAGCCGTTCAGTCAGTGCGCGATCCAGGCTGAGCTGATGCTCGCCATGCCCGTCCGCCGCCGTCGGCTGGCTGCTGCCCAGGCGCGTGGGTGCTTGCAGAACGCTCAGTTGTTCGCGCCAGAAAGTTTCAGTCGCTGCGGCATCACGCTGCTGCAGCCAGCCGATGTAGTCGCGATAACGCCCGGCCGCTTCAGGCACTGCGACACCGGCATAACGTTGCAGCACTTCGCCGAACAGCCGCGAATTGCTCCACCCATCCATCAAGATGTGATGGCTGGTGTAGATCAGTTCATGGCGTTGCTCATCGGTGCGCACCAGCACCAGGCGCACCAGGGGCGCCTTGGCCAGATCGAAGCCCTGGCGGCGCTGGGCCTCCTGAAGGTTCTGCAATTCCAGTTCGCGCTCCGGCATCGCGCGCCAATCGAGGTGTTCGATCGGCAACCGAGCCTCGCGATAGACCACTTGGCACGGCCATTCGAGCTGGCCCTCCCAAAAGAACCCGCTGCGCAGTACATCGTGGGCTTGCACCGTGGCATCCCAAGCTTGCTGGAACCGCGCCACGTCCAGGCCATCGGCCGTCACGCGGATCTGGTTGATGTAGTCGCCGGCAGTCTGTTCATACAGGGTGTGGAATAACATGCCCTGCTGCATCGGCGACAGGGTGTAGATGTCTTCAACGGCATCGGCGACCAACGGCAGGGATTCCAACTGCTGCTGGTTCAGGCGCGACAACGGGAAGTCGGACGCCGTCACGCCGTTGTTGCCAGGCGTGCAGCAGTGTTCAACCAATGCGGTCAGTTCGCGGGTGAAGGCCTGGCTCAAGGCTTCGATCTGCGGCGCGTCGAACATCAGCGGGCTGAAGGTCCAACCCATTTGCAGTTCGCCGCCGTACACCTGGCCGTTGAGGGTCAACCAGTTGCCCAGTGGCGCATCTGGGCTCTGTTCGGCGCCAGCGTGTTCGGAAGCTGGTGTGAACAGGCCGTCGGGCTGGTCAAAGCTGCCGTCGAACTGGCCCAGGTAGTTGAAGGTTATGCGCGGCACCGGCAGCGCGCTGAACGCCCGGCGCGTGGCGTCGTCACCCAGGTAACGCAGCGCGCCGAAACCCAGGCCTTTGTCCGGCACGGCACGCAGTTGCTCCTTGACCTGTTTGATCGAGGTGGCCAGGGATTCGGCCGGGGTCAGGCGCACCGGGAACAGGCTGGTGAACCAGCCCAGGGTGCGGGTCAGGTCGATGTCGTCGAACAGGTCTTCACGGCCATGGCCTTCCAGCTGGATCAGGCTGGAGGCTTGCCCGGTCCATTGACAGATGACGCGTGCCAAGGCGGTCAGCAGCAGATCGTTGATCTGAGTGCGATACGCCGTGGGCGCCTGTTGCAGCAATTGCCGGGTGCGCTCGGCATCCAGTTGGCTGACCACCGTCTGGGCCAGACGGCCGGGACGTGCGCCTTGCGGATCACGGCAGGGCAAATCGGCAGGCACGCCTTGCAGCTGTTGCAGCCAGAAGGCTTTTTCCGGCTCGATCGATTCGCTGCGGGCATGCGCCTGCAAACGCTCGGCCCAGGTCTTGAACGAAGACGTTTTGGCCGGCAATTTCTGCTGGCGATACAGGCTTTGCAGGTCCTCGAGGAACACCCGCCAGGAGACACCGTCCACTACCAGGTGGTGCATGATCAACAGCAGACGCTGGGAGCCGTCAGCCATTTCTGCGAGTACCGCACGCAATAATGGGCCTTGTTGCAGGTCGAGGCTGCGCTGGGCGCGCTCGCACAGGGCTTGCAGTTCGGCGGCGTCCTGCACGCTGGCCTGCCATAGCAGTGTTGCAGGTTGCGCATCATGCCGCGCAGTCCAGCCTTCGGCTTGCTGGCTGAAACTCAGGCGCAGCACGTCGTGGTGCAGGGTGAGCACTTGCAGCGCAGCTTCCAATGGCTCGGCCAGCAGAGGCTGGCGTGGCGTCAGCAGCAAGGACTGGTTCCAGTGATGCCGGTCCGGCAGGTGCATGTCGAAGAACAGTTGCTGGAACGGCAGCAACGGCGTCGCGCCCTGCACCGGGCCCTGGTCGATCACCTGTGCCGTCTGCAACTGCGCCACGCGGGCCAGGCTGCGCACCGTCTGGTGCTGGAACAGCGCCTTGGCGGTGAAATGGATACCGGCCGCCCGAGCGCGGCTGACCACCTGGATGGAGATGATCGAATCACCCCCACGCTCGAAGAAATTGTCGTTCAAACCCACCTGCTCAACGCCCAGCACGTCAGCCCAAATCGCGGCGATCTGTTGCTCCAGCGCACTGTGCGGCGCTTCGTAGTGGTGAGTGGTTTCGGGTTTGGGCAGCGCCTTGCGGTCCAGCTTGCCGTTGGGGCTCAGGGGCATCTGCTCCAGCAGCACCCATTGCGCGGGCACCATGTAGTCCGGCAAGTGCTGGCCAAGATGGACGCCCAGCACGTCACGCCAGTCATCGCTGGCATTTTGCAGCACCAGGTAGCCGACCAGGTATTTACCGTCAACCGCCAGCACGGCGGCCTCACGCACCCAGTCGTGCTCCAGCAGGCGCGCTTCGATTTCGCCCAATTCGATGCGCAGGCCACGCAGCTTGACCTGATGGTCGATACGCCCGGCGTACTCAATCACGCCGTTGTCGCGGTAGCGCGCCAGGTCGCCGGTGCGGTACAGGCGTTCGCCCTTGACGAACGGGTGAGCGACAAAACGTTCAGCGGTGAGCGCCGGTCGACGGTGGTAACCCCGCGCCAGGCCGATACCGCCCAGGTACAACTCGCCCAGCACGCCCACCGGCACCGGTTCGAAGTTGCTGTCGAGGATGTAGCAACCGAGGTTGGCAATCGGACGGCCGATCGGCACCGCATCGCGGCCTTCGTCCGCGCAAGTCCAGTGGGTCACGTCGATGGCCGCTTCAGTCGGGCCGTACAGGTTGAAGAGTCCGGCGTGCGGCAGCTTGGCGAAGACCTGTTGCTGGGCATCCACCGGCAAGGCCTCGCCACTGCACACAATGCGTTGCAGGCTCTGGCAGGTCGACACCGCCGGATCCTGCAGGAAGGCCTGCAACATCGACGGCACAAAGTGCAGCGTGGTGACCTGTTGGTGATTGATCAGGTTGATCAGCTTGGCCGGATCACGGTGATCACCCGGCGCGGCGACCACCAGGCGCGCGCCAGTCATCAGCGGCCAGAAAAACTCCCACACCGACACATCGAAGCTGAACGGGGTCTTTTGCAGCACGGTATCGCCGGCGTCCAGCCCATAGGCTTCCTGCATCCATTGCAGGCGGTTGAGCAACGCCGAATGACGGTTGCCCGCGCCTTTTGGCTGACCGGTGGAACCTGAGGTGTAGATGACATAGGCCAGGTTTTCGCCATCCAGGGCAATGCTGGGGTTGGCGTCGCTGTAGCCTGAGCAATCCGATTCACCCAACACCAGGGTTTCCAGGCCTTGGGGAATCGGCAACTGATCACGCAGATGCGCCTGGGTCAGCAGCAGTTTCACGCCACTGTCTTCCAGCATGTACGCCAAGCGATCACGCGGGTATTCGGGGTCCAGCGGCACATAGGCGCCCCCGGCCTTGAGTACGGCCAGCAAGCCGACCACCATGTCGATCGAGCGCTCCACGGCCAACCCTACCAGCACGTCCGGCCCTACGCCGGTTTCAATCAGGCGATGGGCCAAGCGGTTGGCGCGGCTATTCAGTTGGGCGTAGCTCAGGGACAGGTCGTTGAAGCACAACGCCGGCGCATCTGGCCGTGCCAGCGCTTGGGCTTCGATCAACTGGTGCACCCACTGCCCTTGCGGATAGCCGCGCTCGGTGGCGTTCCATTGATACAGGATGTGCTCGCGCTCATGGGCGTCGAGCGTCGCCAGGTCCTGCAAAGGCAATGCGCTGTTCGCCACCGCGTCACGCAGCAGGCCCAGCCAATGCTCACCCATCCGCGCGACAGTCGCGGCGCTGAACAGGTCGGTGGCATAGGTCAACGAGGCCCAGATGCCCTCGCCGCTTTCCTGGGTATCCAGGCTCAGGTCGAACTGGGCGCTGTGGCTGTCCAACTCCAGGTTGGCCACGCTCAGGCCAGGCAGTTGCTGTCCTGCGGAATGCGAACGGGCCTGATGGTTGAACATCACCTGGAACAGCGGGTTGTGGCTCAGGCTGCGCTCGGGTTGCAGCGCTTCCACCAATTGTTCGAAGGGCAGGTCCTGGTGGGCCTGGGCCTCCAACGCACGGCGCTTGGTGTGCTGCAGCAACTGGGCAAAGCTCATCTGGCCATCGAGGTCGGCCTTGAGTACTTGCGTATTGACGAAGAAGCCAATCAGCGACTCGGTCTCGACGCGGTTGCGGTTGGCAATCGGCACGCCGACGCGAATATCCGGCTGGCCGCTGTAGCGGTACAGAAACGCTTGGAAGGACGCCAGCAACAGCATGAACATCGTCACGCCTTCGCGCTGGGCCAGGGCCTTCAACCCCTCGACCAATGCCGGTTCCAGCGCAATATCCTGACGCGCGCCACGAAAGCTCTGTTGCGCCGGGCGTGGCTGGTCGAACGGCAGTTCCAGTACCGGCTGCGTGCCGCTGAGCAGTTCACGCCAATAGGTCAACTGACGGGCCTTCTCCCCCGCTTCCATCCAACTGCGTTGCCATAGCGCGTAGTCGGCGTACTGGATCGGCAGCGGCGCCAAGGCACAGTCCTGCCCCTGGCTGTAGGCGGCGTAGAGCTGCATCAGTTCCTGCACCATCACGCCCATCGACCAACCGTCGGAGACGATATGGTGTTGCACCAATACCAGCACGTGCTCCTGGTCACTCAGTGCAAGCAAGCTGACACGCAGCAAAGGCCCCTGCTGCAAATCGAAGGGACGGGCTATTTCAGCTTCTACCGATGCCTTGAGGTTTGCCTCGTCAACCGCGCTTTCAGCGATCTCGATGACAGCCTGTGGGAGTACTGCCTGGGCGCGCTGCTCACCGTCCAGATGCAGACGGGTGCGCAGGCTTTCATGACGTGCCACCAGGGTGTCGAAGCTGCGTTGCAGGGCCGCCTTGTCCAGGCGCCCGCTCAGGCGCAGGGCACCAGGGACGTGATAGGCGGCACTGTCCGGGTCCAACTGCCAGAGAAACCATTGGCGTTCCTGGGCGTAGGACAGCGGCAGGTGCTGGCCGTCCTCGCGGACCGAGGCGATCGGCAGTTGAGCGAAGCTCATGCCCCGGCTTTGCAGGCGCTGGTAAAACTGCTGGCGCTGTTCCAGAGGCAGGCGAAGAAAGCGCGAAACCAGATCGATGTTTGGGTTGGAAAGCATGGGTCAAATCGCCTCTAGTTCGCTCAAAAAGTCACGAAGATCATCAAAATCTTCCGCGCTGCCGGCGCGGAAGGTGGCGGCGGCCTGCACATAGGCGCGCAGCGTTTCGGTCTGGAACACTTCCACCAACGGCACTTCCAGGCCCAGATCGGCCTGGACCCGCGAAGTGATCTGGATCGCTAGCAGGGAATGGCCGCCCACTTCAAAGAAGTTGTCGTTCAGGCCGACCTGCGGCAGGCGCAATATGTCGGCCCAAATCGCCGCGATCTGCTGTTCCAGGTCGGTTTCGGGGGCCACGTAGGCCTGTTGCAGCAGGCTCGTATCCGGTTCGGGCAGGCCCTTGCGGTCAAGCTTGCCGTTGGGGGTCAGCGGCATCTGCGCCAGGAACATGAAGTGCGCGGGCACCATGTAGTCCGGCAGATGGGTTTTCAGCGCACGGCGCAAGGTTTCGCGCAATTGGGTTTCATTGGCGAGCGGGCCCTCGGCCGGCACGACATACGCCACCAGTTGTTTGCCGGTCGGACCGTCCTGGGCGACCACCACGGTTTCGCCAACGTTGTCCTGCTCACGCAGGCGCGCTTCGATCTCGCCCAGTTCGATGCGGAAACCACGGATCTTCACCTGATGGTCGACACGCCCGAGGTAATCCACCACGCCATCCGGACGGCCGCGGGTCAGGTCGCCGCTGCGATACACGCGGCTGCCAGGTTTGCCGAATGGGTCCGGCACAAAACGCTCGGCAGTCAGTGCCGGCCGTTCCAGATAACCCCGTGCCACGCCCTCGCCGCCCAGGTACAACTCACCGGCTACGCCGATGGGTTGCAGGTTGAGTTGCGAGTCCAGCACGTAGCCGCTGCGGTTGCCCAGCAAGGTGCCGATTGGGGCATAAACCGCGCCGCATGGATCGCCACGGCGGGCTTTCCATAGCAACGGCGTGACCACGGTTTCAGTCGGGCCGTAGCCGTTGAACAGGTAAGTCGGCTTGAGTGCGCGCCAGGCCAGGTCGTAGCTGGCCTGGGCTACCGCATCACCGCCAAAGCAGTACACACGCACTTTGGGTGGGTTGCCGTCACGCTCGGCATGCTCGGCCAACTGTTGCAGGTACACCGGCGGGAACACCGCCATGGTCACGTTGTGGCGGTGCATTTGTGCGTAGGTGTATTCGGGCAGCCACAGGCTGTCATCACGGACCAGCACGCTGGCGCCGTTGATCAGCGGGTGCATCCAGCCTTCGTGGGAGCCGTCGAAGGCGAACGACATGAAGTGCAGTTCGCAGTCAGCCGGCGATGTTTCATAGCGCTCGCCGGTGGCGATGATGTGCGCCACCAAAGGACCGTGGGACACCGCCACGCCCTTGGGCATGCCGGTGGAGCCGGAGGTGTAGATCACGTAGGCCAGGTTATCGCCGTCCAGCTTCACGTCCGGCGCAGTGTCGCGGTAATCGGCCCAGTCTTCGGTGCGATCAATCGCCAGGGTGTCCAAGCCCTCGGGAATCGGCAGTTGCTGCAACGCGCGGCGATGGGTCAGCAACAATTGCGCACGGCTGTCTTGCATCATGTACAGCAGGCGATCACGCGGGTATTCGATGTCCAACGGCACATACACGCCACCGGCTTTCATCACCGCAAGGAACGCCACCAGGCTTTCGGCGCTGCGTGGCATGGCAATCGCCACGCGCACTTCCGGGCCGACGCCACGGGCGATCAAGGCGTGGGCCAGGCGATTGGCCTGGCTGTCCAGCTCGCCATAGCTCAGGGTTTGCGCGTCGAATTTGACGGCGATCGCCTGGGGGTTTTCCCTGGCGCGATCGGCTACCAATTCATGCACAAGACGCTCGGCCGAGAAGCCAGCGTCAGTCTGGTTCCACAATCGCAGGATGTGCTGCCGTTCATCCTCGCCCAGCAGGTTCAATTGGCTGATGGGCTGTTGTTGATCGGCAACCATTGCCTGCAACAGGTTCTGCCAATGGCTGCCCATGCGCGCGATGGTCGCAGGTGCAAACAAATCGGTGGCATAACTCAGCGATGCGCCGAGCTGGTTCCCGGACTCCTCGATGTCCAGGATCAGGTCGAAATGCGCGGCGGTTTCATCCCAGGTCACCGGGCTCATGTCCAGCTGCGCCAGGCGCTGCAAATGCTCGCCGGCCAGGCTGATGTGGTGGTTGAACGCGACCTGGAACAAGGGGCTCAAGCTCAGGCTACGCTCGGGTTGCAGGGCCTCGACCAGTTGCTCGAATGGCAAATCCTGATGCGCCTGGGCTTCCAGTGCGCGCTGTTTGACCTGGGTCAATAGCTGCCGGACAGTGGTCTGCCCGTCGACATCGGCCTTGAGCACCTGGGTATTGACGAAGAAGCCGATCAACCGCTCGGTTTCGACCCGGTTACGGTTGGCAATCGGCATACCGACACGAATGTCCTGCTGGCCGCTGTAGCGATGCAACAACGCCTGGTACGAAGCCAGCAGCACCATGAACAGTGTCACACCTTCGCGCTGGGCCAGGGTCTTGAGGCTGTCGACCAGCGTAGTCGGCAGCGCAATATTCAGGCGTGCACCCCGATGGGTCGGCACCGCCGGACGCTGGTGATCGAAAGGCAACTCCAGCACCGGCTGCTCACCGCCCAGCAGGTCACGCCAGTAATCGAGCTGGCGCGCTTTTTCCCCGGCCTCCATCCAGTCACGCTGCCATTTTGCGTAGTCGGCATATTGGATCGGCATCGCCGGCAATTGCAGCGCCTGGCCTTGGCTGTAGGCAGCGTAGAGCTGCACCAGCTCGTCGACCATCACTTGCATGGACCAACCGTCGGAGATGATGTGGTGCTGCACCAGGACCAGCACGTGCTCCTCTGCTGCCAGGCGCAGAAGATTCACACGCATCAGCGGCCCCTGGCGCAGGTCGAAAGGTCGGGCTACCAGCGCTTCAACCCTGGTCTTGAGCTGGGCGTCATCGGTGGGTTCCGACACCAGCTCGATCCGTGCCTGCGGGCTGACCACTTGTACCGTGCGGTCGGCCTCTTGCTGCAAGTGCGTGCGCAGGCTGTCATGGCGCGCTACCAGGGTATCGAAGGCACGTTGCAGGGCCACCTGGTCCAGCGGACCTTTCAAGCGCAGCGCACTGGGCACGTGATAGGCCGAACTGTGCGGGTCCAGCTGCCAGAGAAACCACTGACGCTCCTGGGCGTAGGACAGCAGCAAGGGTTGAGTGCGGTCTACCGCTACCAGCGCCGGTGCCGAACCCTGGACGTCGCCCAGGCAGCTGACAAAGTCGCCAAGCACAGGCTGTTCAAACAACGTCTTGAGCGCGACTTCGATGCCCAGGCCGTGACGCACCCGAGACACCACCTGCGTGGCGAGCAGCGAATGACCACCCATTTCGAAGAAGTGATCGTTGAGCCCTACCCGCTCGGCGCCCAGCACCTGGGCCCAGATGGCAGCGATGCGTTGCTCCTTCTCAGTCACGGGCGCGACCCATTCGGCCAGCGAATGGCTGGCATCCGGCTTGGGCAGCGCGGCACGATCTACCTTGCCGTTGGGGCTCAAAGGCAGGCGTTCCAGCACCAGCAGATGCGCCGGCACCATGTAGTCCGGCAGCTCCTCGCGCAGCACGGCCTTGAGTTGGGTGCGCAGTTCGGCTTGCCGGGATTCGTCGAGCGCTTGAGTGGCCACGACGTAACCCACCAACTGGTTGTCCGCGGCGATGACCAACGCCTCGCGCACACTGGCCTGGGCCAGCAGGCGCGCTTCGATTTCGCTCAGTTCGATGCGAAAACCACGGACCTTGACCTGATGATCGATACGCCCCACGTACTCGATCATGCCATCGGCACGGTAACGGGCCAGGTCACCGGTGCGGTACAGGCGACCAGTGCCGTCGGTGCAAAACGGATCAGGAATGAAACGGTGGGCCGTCAGGTCCGGGCGGTTGAAGTAACCCCGCGCCAGCAACGGGCCGCCGATCACCAACTCGCCCGCCACACCTACCGGCACCGGGTTGAGGTTGGCGTCCAGCAGGTAGATGGCACGGCCATCCAGCACGCGGCCGATCGGCATCATCGACGGCAGGGCTTCACGGCCATCCACATAGGCAGCGCAGTCCAAGGCGGTGGCGGTTACCGTGGCTTCGGTGGGGCCATAGGTGTTGAGCAGGCGCACATGCTCCAGGCCGGCTGCCCGCCAGGCATTCAAGCCTTCCGGCGGCATGGCTTCGCCGCCGATGTGCAGTTGGCGCAGGCGTCCGTAGTCACGCGGGCCCCGGTCGGCAAAGTCGCGCACCAGCAGCAGCCAGTAGGCCGTGGTCAGGTCGACCACGGAGATGTCGTGTTCGATCAGCTGTTGATAGAAGGTGTCGCTGTCCCACAGGTCGCCGCCGCGTACCACCACCGCAGCGCCGCAGCACAGCGCCGGGTAGAGTTGCTCGACGAAACCATCGAAATTAAAGGTGCCGAACTGCAGCACGCGGTCATGGGCTTGCAACGCAAACAACTCGGTGAAGACTTCCACATGCCGAGCCAGGGCGCCCAGATCGATGCCCACGCCTTTTGGCCGGCCGGTAGAACCGGAGGTGAACATCACGTAGGCCAGGTTGGCCGGCTGCGTGCTGGAAGACGGATTTTCGCTGCTGTAATCGACGAGCCAGTCGACTCCGGTTTCCAGGCAAACGAGGGTCAGATCCTTGCTGAGCGGCAACTGCTCCACCAACGGCTGCTGGGTCAGCAGCAGTTGCAGACCGCTGTCCTCGATCATGCACTGAAGGCGCTCGGCTGGGTATTTCGGGTCCAGCGGCACATAAGCGCCGCCGGCCTTGAGCACCCCCAGCAAGCCAACGATCATCTCCAGAGAGCGGTCCACCGCAACACCCACTAGGGTGTCGGCGCTGACGCCCAACTCGATCAGGCGATGGGCCAGTCGATTGGCGCGCACGTTGAGGTCGGTATAAGTCATGTGCTGCTGATCCAGGATCAGCGCGGTGTTTTCCGGGTGCAATGCCGCTTGTTGTTCGAAGCGTTGCAATACGCTGGCCTTGGCGGACTGAGCAACACCCCGCGGGTTCCAGTCTTGCAGCACGCGGGTGTATTCGTGTTCCAGCAGCAACGGCACGGCGCCCAAGGCCTGTTCCGGCGCACTGGCGAATTGCTGTAGCAAGCCCTGCAGGTAGGCGCCGATGTGCTGCACCGCGTCGGCAGCAAACTCGGCTCGCAAGTATTCCAGGTGCAGGCTCAGGTGCTCGCCGCCCTGCACAGTGAGGGTCAATGGGTAATTGGTGCGCTCCTGATGGCTCACAGCACTGAAACGCAAGCCGCTCTCCCCCGACTGCTCCAGGCTCTTGGCCACCGGGAAGTTTTCGAACACGACGAGCGTGTCGAACAGCGCCTCACCGGCCGAGCCGGCCCAACGCTGGATGTCGAACAGCGGCGTGTGTTCGTGGTCACGCATTTCCAGGTTCAATGCCTGAACGCTACGCACCCAATCGCTGACGCTTTGCGCCGGGCTGGCGGCAGCAATCAGCGGCAAGGTGTTGATGAACAGGCCGACCTGCTGCTCGACATTCGCCAGCTGCGCCGGGCGCCCAGATACCGTGACCCCACAGACGACGCTGGACTGACCCGTGTAGCGCTGCAACAGCAACAACCACGCCGATTGCACCAGGGTGTTGAGGGTCACTTGATGGGCACGGGCGAAAGCGGTCAGGCGCTGAGTCTGAATGGCATCCAACTCACACAGGAGTTCGCCGTATTCGTCACCCGTGTGCGCGGCGCTTTTGGCCACAGCACGTGCCAGGTGCGTCGGTTCTTCCAACTGCACCAGGCGCTGGCGCCAGAACGCTTCGCCCACCGCAGGGTCCTGCTGTTGCAGCCAAGCAATGTGCTGGGAAAACGCCACGGCTACCGGCGGCAGCGCCTGGCCCTTGCAGGCTTGCAGCACTTCATTGAGGACCAGGGCATTACTCCAGCCATCCATCAGGATGTGGTGGCTGGTGTAGATCAAGTGCCAGTGGTCTTCGCTCGTGCGGACCAGCGCCACCCGCAGCAACGGCGGGCTCGCCAGCTCGAAGCCCTGGCGATGGTGCTCGGCGGCCAGGCTGTCGAGGGCCGCCGGCAGATTCGGACGGTCGCGCCAGTCGTATTCGATGAAGGGCAAACTGACTTGGCGATGCACCACTTGCAGGGCCTGGCCCTGGTCGTCTTGCCAGACAAAGCCGGTGCGCAACATGTCATGCCGTGCCAGCACTTGCTCCCAGGCGCCTTGAAATACTGCAAAGTCCATCCCCTGCACGTCGGCGCGCAATTGGCTGACATAGACGTCATCCTCACCTTGCTGGTAGAGGCTGTGGAACAACATGCCCTGCTGCATGGGCGACAGTGGATACAGGTCTTGCACGCTCCGTGCAGGCAGTGCCAGGTCGTCCAGCTGGGCTTGGGTCAGGTGCGCCAGGCTTACATCGGCCGGTGTCAGGCCGCCGTGCTGCGGGTTGAGGCAATGCGCGATCAACGCCAGCAGTTCCTGCTGGTAATCGTCCGCCAGCTGCTGGATGGTTGCTCTGTCGAACATCTCGCGACTGAACCCCCATTGCAGGGCCAATTCGCCGCCATACACCTGCCCTTCCACCGTCAGCCAATTGGCCAGCGGCGCCTCCGGGTCCTGAGCCTGACCGCTGCCCTGGGTCGACGGAACGAACAGCGCCGACTCGTTGAATTGGCGGTCGAACTGGCCCAGGTAGTTGAAGGTGATGCGCGGCGCGGCCAGGCTCGATAGGGCTTCGCGGGCCTCAGGCGTACCGAGGTAGCGCAGCAGGCCGTAGCCGATGCCCTTGTGCGGCACGGCGCGCAGTTGTTCCTTCACCGACTTGATTGCAGCCGACAGCTCGCCATCGGCTTGCAGGCGTACCGGGAACAGGCTGGTGAACCAGCCGACGGTGCGGCTCAGGTCGACGGTATCGAACAGGTCTTCGCGGCCATGGCCTTCCAGCTGGATCAGCGCCGCGGGCTGTTCGCTCCAACGGCTGATGACGCGCGCCAGTGCGGTCAGCAGCAAGTCGTTGACCTGGGTGCGGTAGGCCGCTGGGGCGTCTTGCAGCAGTTGACGGGTCTGTTCGGCACTCAAGCGGATTTCGACTTTGCTGCCCAGGCGGTTTTGCAGACCGCCCTGGGGGTTATCGCACGGCAAATCGGCACTCGCAGTCTGGGCCTGCCAGTACGGCAGTTGGTCATCCAGCGTCTGCGCGTGGGCCTGCAATTGCTGCGCCCACCGCTGGTAGGCGCTGGTCTTGGCCGGCAATGCGACGTTGCGGTAAGCCTGTTGCAGGTCTTCGAGCAGGATGCGCCAGGACACGCCGTCCACCGCCAGGTGATGCACCACCAGCAACAAACGTTGAGCGCCATCGGCCATCGTGACTAAGGCCGCACGCAACAAAGGGCCCTGTCCAAGATCGAGACTGCGCTGGGCCTCGTCGCAGAGTGCGGCCAACTCAGCGTCGTCTGCGACCTGGGTTTGCCACAACCCGGGCGTAGTCACCGACTCGGCATGGGCTTGCTGCCAACCGCCAGCTTGTTGCACAAACCGCAGGCGCAGGGCGTCGTGGTGGTTGATCAGTTGGGTCAAAGCGGCTTCAACGCGCGCAGGCTCCAGGGTTTCCCGTGGCGTCAGCAGCAACGACTGGTTCCAATGCTGGCGCACCGGAATCGCCTGCTCGAAAAAGCTGCGTTGCACGGGCGTGAGGATCACCTCGCCGGTGACCGCCCCCTGGTCGATGACCATCGCCTGCTCGAAGCTTGCCACCAGCGCCAGGCTGCGCACGCTCTGGTACTGGAACAGGTCCCGTGGACTGAGGCGAATACCCGCCTGGCGCGCACGGCTGACTACCTGGATGGAGATGATCGAATCACCGCCCAGCTCGAAAAAGTTGTCTTCCAGGCCGATCTGCGCCACACCCAGTACATCGCTCCAGATCGCTGCCAAGGCTTTCTGCAGGTCGTTTTCCGGTGCGACATAGGCCTGCTGTGGCGCGGCGTCCGGCACTGGCAAGGCCTTGCGGTCGAGTTTGCCGTTGGCGGTTACCGGCAGCTTGGCCAGGTACACCAGATGGGTCGGCACCATGTATTCCGGCAGGCTGCTAAGCAGCCAAGCCTTGAGATCGACCGGCGCCTGGTCTTCCAGCACCAGGTAGGCCACCAATTGCTTGCCGCCTTGCACCAACACCACGGCTTCGCGCACCGAGGGGTGTTGCATCAGGCGCGTCTCGATTTCACCCAACTCGATACGCAGGCCACGCAGCTTGACTTGATGGTCGAGGCGGCCGAGGTATTCGATGACGCCATTGGCGCGCTGACGCACGCGGTCGCCCGTGCGGTACAGACGCGTGCCGTCACCGAAAGGACTGGGCACAAAACGTTCGGCAGTAAGTGCCGGACGTCGATGGTAACTACGGGCCAGACCAGTGCCGCCCAGGTACAGCTCGCCGCTGACGCCAGCGGGAACCGGATTGAGCTGGGCATCGAGCACGTAGGTGCCGAGGTTGGCGATAGGCCGGCCAATGGGCACGCTGTCGGCGCCTTCGTCGACACAGGTCCAGTGGGTCACGTCGATGGCTGCTTCGGTCGGCCCGTACAAATTGAACAAGCCCGCCTGAGGCAACTTGGCAAATACCTGCAATTGCGCATCCAGCGGCAAGGCTTCGCCACTGCACACGATGCGCTTGAGGCGGGTGCACGCTTGCACTCCCGGCTCATGGATAAACGCCTGGAGCATCGAGGGCACGAAGTGCAAGGTGGTGATGCCGTGCTGCCCAATCGTCTCGATCAGGCGCGCCGGTTCGCGATGCTCGCCGGGCGCTGCGACCACCAGGCGTGCGCCGGTCATCAGCGGCCAGAAGAACTCCCACACCGAAACGTCGAAGCTGAACGGGGTTTTCTGCAGGACCGCATCGCTGGCGTCCAGGCCATAGGCCTGCTGCATCCAGCACAGGCGGTTGACCAGCGCGCGATGGCTGTTGCCGGCGCCCTTGGGCTTGCCGGTGGAGCCCGAGGTGTAGATCACGTAGGCCAGGTTCAGCGCGTGAAGCGTAACGTTTACCGATTCGCGGCTGTAGCCATCGAGCCAGTCGGCAGGCTGGTCCAGGACAATCACTTGAATGCCCTCGGCAGGCAGCACTGGCAACAGGCTGTGCTGGCTGAGCAACAACTGAATGCCGCTGTCCTCGATCATGTAGGCCAGGCGTTCCTGGGGATACTCAGGATCCAACGGAACGTAGGCGCCACCCGCCTTGAGAATGGCCAGCAGACCGACCACCATTTCGATGGAGCGCTCGATGCAGATCCCGACCAGCACGTCCGGACCTACACCCTTCTCGCGCAAGGCATGGGCCAGCTGGTTGGCGCGGGCATTGAGCTGGGCATAGGTCAGCGCTGTGGCGCCGAACAACAGCGCGGGCGCGTCGGGCGTGGCCCGCACCTGGTCTTCGATCAGGTGATGGATGCCGCGCTCGGTCGGGTAAACCTCGGCGGTCTGGTTCCAGGTGTGGACCAGCACTTGCTGCTCATACGCATCCAGCATCGGTAGTTCACCGATGCGCTGCGTACCGTCGGCCCCCATGGCCTGCAACAGACGCACCCAATGCCCGGCCATGCGCTCGATGGACGCCGCGTCGAACAGGTCATTTGCGTAGGTCAGCGCGGCGTAGAGGGTGCCGGATTTTTCATAGGTATCGAGGGTCAGGTCAAACTGAGTGGTGCGGCCTTGCCACTCCACCAGCGCCAGCTCCAGGCCGGAGGCCGTGCTGACGCTCGCAATGTCGGCCACCACCGGCTGATGGTTGTACATGACCTGGAACAACGGCGTATGGCTGAGGCTGCGTTCGACCTTGAGGGCCTCCACCAGGCGCTCGAACGGCAATTCCTGATGGGCCTGGGCGCCCAGTGCATGCTCCTTGATGCTTTGCAGCAGCTCAGTGACAAGGGTTTGCCCGCTCAGCTCGGTGCGCAGCACTTGGGTATTGACGAAAAAGCCGATCAGCCCTTCGACTTCAGTACGGTTACGGTTGGCGATTGGCACGCCGACGCGGATGTCGCCTTGCCCGGTATAGCGATGCAGCAGCACGTTGAACGCACCGAGCAACAGCATGAACAGGGTAACGTTGTGTTTTTGCGCAACGCTGCGCAGTTGTGCAGCCAGCGCGGGTTCGATCGCGAAGTTATGGCGCGTGCCCTGGTAGCTCGGCATGGCCGGGCGTGGGCGATCCGTGGGCAGCTCCAGTACCGGGTGCTCATCGCCCAGGCGCGCCTGCCAATACTCCAATTGTCGAGCCTGCTCACCCGCTTCCAACCAGCGACGTTGCCACAGGGCATAGTCGCTGTACTGGATCGGCAAGGCCGGCAGTTGCGGTATTTCATTGCGCTCATGAGCGTCGTAGCAGCGAATGAACTCCTCGATCAGCACGTTCATCGACCAACCATCGGAGACGATGTGGTGCAGGGTCAGCAGCAACACATGCTCCCGCGTGTCGAGCTTGAGCAATTGCACGCGCAGCAACGGGCCGTTTTCCAGGTCGAACGGCAGCAGCGATTGACGGATCGCGGCGTCGTTGACGGCCTGTTCGCGTTCGGCGGTAGCGAGGTGGCTGAAATCGACTTGCTCGACGGCCAATGACGTCGTCGTCGGCACTTGCAACAGGCGCTCGTCGGCCTGGCGCTGGAACACCGTGCGCAGGGTTTCATGCCGCGCGACCAGGCTCGCAAACGCTTGCTCCATCGCTTCCAGGCTCAACGTGCCTTTGAGGCGTACAGCACCGGGCAAGTTGTAGGCGCCACTGGCCGGGTCCAACTGCCAGAGAAACCACATGCGCTGCTGTGCATAGGACAGCGCCTGGCGATCCTCCGCTTCCACCCCTGCCGGAATCGGAAACCGGGAAAAATCCACACCTTCTTTCTGCAAGGCCTGCAGGAACAATTGGCGTTTTTCCAGGGGCAACCCGATAAACCGGCGAGCAAGTTTCAAGGAGTCTTCAGCATTCATTTCTTGGAGTCCGGAGCAATAGGCGGGAAGCACAAAGGCACGTCGTCCCTATAAAACGAACCGGACAGGGAAAAATTAGCGGGGAGTGGAAGGCGTGGAGCGGGGTGTCATCAAGGGTTACATCAATCTCGGCAGAGACACCCGAACCCGAGCTAGCATTGACGAACACCACTTTTTGCAACTACATTTAGTTACACGCAGGGAACGCCGTGTCCAAAAATGAAAAGCTGCTCGCCAAACTGCTCAATGAGCACATGGCATTTACCTGGCCTGAGCTCGTAACGCTGCTGCTACGGCCGGGCTACACACAGATTGAAGGGGCTGGAAGCCGGGTCAAGCTCGACATCGGCGACCTCAGTGCAATGATCACCTTGCACAAGCCTCACCCTGGCAACGAACTGAAACACTACATTCGGCGCCAGATCATTGAGCAATTGAGGTCAGGAGAACTGATTCAGTGAACAACCAACTGAAACACAAAGGCTACATCGGCTCTATCGAAGCCAGCGTCGAAGACAACTGCCTATTCGGCAAGATCCTGTTCATCAAGGCACTGGTGAGCTACGAAGGTAAAACCGTCGCAGAGCTGGACGCTGCATTCCGTGAGGCGGTGGATGACTACCTCACCACTTGCCAGGCCCTCGGGCAGCCACCGGAGAAGCCCTGCAAGGGCTCCTTCAATGTCCGGGTCGGCCATGACTTGCACTTGGCGGCTGCCCTGGCGGCGACCCGCAAAAAAGTGACCCTCAATGACCTGACACGCCAGGCCTTGAATGAGTTTTTACAACATCATGGCAATGACTCATGCCCTGCGGTTAGCTGATTACCCCAAGCGCCGATAACCCAACACTGCCGCCCCCAGCACCACCGCCCCCGCCGCCAACGCCACGTAGAACCCGCTGGTGGCGCCGAAGTGGTCGATCATCCAGCCGGAACTGGCAGCGCCAATGGCCACGCCGATGCTGAGGCCGGTGATCAGCCAGGTCATGCCTTCGGTCAGGCGGCTGGCGGGTACGATCCGCTCCACCAGGGCCATGGACACGATAAGGGTTGGGGCGAAGAACAACCCAGAGATAAAGATCGCCACGGCGAGCCCGGGAATGTTGGTTACCAGAAGCAACGGCAAGGTGGTCACAGCCGTAGCCACGCCACAGAACAGGAACTGCCGAGGCAACGACACCTTGAGTTTCAGGGTACCGAACGCCAGCCCTGCCAGGCACGAGCCAATGGCGTACACCGACAGCACGATACTCGCTGCCGCTGGTTGGCCCTGATGCTGGGCAAACGCGACGCTGACCACGTCCACCACGCCAACAATCACACCCATGGCCAGCAGCAGGATCATCAGGATCAGCACCGAGGGTGACGCAATCAGCCAGCGACCGTGGTGGCTCTGATGAGCATGCACAGGCGGTTCGGTCTCACGCTGCAATACAAAGGTGGTGACACCCACCGCCAGCAACAACGCAGCGACCAGAGGCCCCGCCTCCGGAAACAACACCACGCTCAACCCGACCGAAATCGGCGGGCCGATAATGAAGCACACCTCGTCCAGCACCGACTCCAGGGCAAACGCGGTTTGCAGCTTGGGCTGGCCCCGGTACAACTCGGTCCAGCGCGCCCGCACCATGGCCGACATATTGGGCATGCATCCGGCCAACGCGGCGAACAGGAACAGCAGCCAGTTCGGTGCTTGCAGCCGAGTACACAGCAGCAACATCAACAGCGCCCCGCCGCCAATCAATGCGGCAATCGGCAGCACTCGGCCTTGACTGTACTGGTCCACCAGCCGCGACACCTGCGGCGCACAAAACGCCGTCGCCAAGGCGAACACCGCCGCGACCGAGCCCGCCAGGCCATAGCCGCCATGTACCTGCGAGAGCATGGTGATCAAGCCGATCCCCGTCATTGATACCGGCATGCGCGCAAGCATGCCCGCCAGCACAAAAGCCCGGGCGCCAGGGACTTGGAACAACTCGGCGTAAGGGTTTGCCATCTTGCTCGACCTCTTCATGAATGCCCTGGAACTTGCTATTCACAAGAATCGAGGCAAAATACATACGGTGCGTATGTGACAAATCATGCTTAACATACGCAGCGTATGTCAATCTTTCCCTTGCCGATTGTGAGCCCAACCATGAGCCGTGCCCGTGCCGTAATGATCGAAGACACCCGCGCCCGGCTGATCGCCAGCGCGCGTCAGGCTTTTGCTACACAAGGTTACGCGAATACATCGATGGACGACTTCACCGCCCGTGCCGGTCTGACCCGAGGGGCGCTGTACCATCACTTTGGAGATAAGAAAGGTTTGCTGGCCGCCGTGGTTGGCCAACTCGACAGCGAGATGGATGCGCGTTTGCAGCGCATTTCAGATGAAGCTGAAGACCCCTGGAGCGGCTTTTGCGAACGTTGTCGTGCCTACTTGCGTATGGCACAGGACGACGAAATCCAGCGAATTGTGTTGCAGGATGCGCCGGCCGTCCTGGGCGACACCGGCGCCCAGCAACATTGCGTGGAGTCATTGCGCCAGTTGCTGGAGGCGCTGATGCAGGCCGAGGCGATCCCCTGCGTCCCGAGCCTTGCACTGGCGCAATTGATCAACGGCAGCCTGGTCAGTACCGCCCTGTGGATCGCCCGGGATGAACACCCGGACGAGCGGCTCGAACAAGGCCTGCAAGGTCTTGAACTGCTGCTACGCGGCCTGAGCCTCACACCAACCGCTTGATCTGCTTGTGCCGCCACACCAACCGGTAATACGCAGTCTGCAAGGCCAGCATTGCCAAGTAGGTCACGGGGAACGCCATCCACACGCCTTCCAGGCCAAAATGCGCGTTGAACAAGTACGCCATCGGCAGTTCGACGCAGAGCACGCAGAAAATCGAGATCACCACCGGCATCAGCACCACGCCGCTGGCACGCATGATCCCGCCAACCACCGCCTGGAAGCCAAAAACCAAGATGCTCCACAGCATGATGTGCAGCAGGTGTTCAGCCTTGACCCGTGCCGCATCGTCGGTAATGAACAGCCCGAGCAACCAGTGGGACAACACATAGCCCAACACAATCAGGCCTCCGGTAAGGCACAGGTTGATCAACAAACCGGTGCGCAGAATCGGCCCGATACGCTCTAACCGCCCAGCACCAATCGCCTGCGCACCGAGGATCGAGGCAGTGATGGCGATCGACAACGCCGGGAACTGCACGTAGTTGACGATCTGCGTCACCGCGCCATACGCCGCCGTGGCCTGGGAGCCGTGGCCGTTGACCAGGGCGAGGATGACCAATTCCGACAGTGACAGCACCACCATCTGCAGGCCGGTAGGCAAGCCGATGCGCAGGACTTTGCCGAGAATCACAGGGTCCAGGCGCAAGGCCGCGAGCAGTTCGCGGTCCGGCGCCATCACATGGTTTTTATGCCGAAGGCGCAAGATCAAAAACAGCATGGCCAACGCGTTGCCCACCAGCCCGGCATACACCGCGCTCTGGATGCCCATGGGCGGCAGGCCGATCCAGCCCCCAATCAGTGCCGGCGTGAGCAGCAGGCCGACCAGGGTCGACACCATCAGCGCCAGCAACGGCGAGATCGTGTCGCTGACGCCGCGCAGCAACTGGGTGTAGAGGATGAACACCAGCAACAACGGCATGATCAGCATCATCTTCTGGGCATAGCCAACCGCATCGTCCAGCACATCAACCGGCGTGCCCAACGCCTGCAATGCGGGACGCGCAAACAGACTGCCCAGCACCGCCGCGGTCACCCCCACCAGCGCCCCCAACGTCAGGGTTGCGCCAGTGATCACCTTGACCATCGCCGTTTCCTGCGCCCCCCAGGCCTGGCCGATCAGCACCGAGGCGCCCGCCCCCAGGCCGATCACCAGGGCAATGAAGAAAAACACGATGGGAAACATGCCCGACACCGCCGCCAGCGCCTGGGTGCCGAGCATCTGCCCGACATAGATACCGTTGAGCGTGCCGGAAAAACTTTGCAGGAAGTTGGACAGCACCATGGGTGCCAGAAAGATCAGGTAGATCTGCCACAACGGCCGTTGTTGAGTGACTTCCATGAGGGTAGGGATCCAGGAATGGTGATCAGACTGGGAACGCGTTGCGCGTCAGCCAAGCCAGGTAGGTTTGCACGTCCACCGGCCAGTGCGCGATCTTGCCGGAAAAGTCCGTTGCGTCAAACGCAAACAGCGCGCGCGAAGCCTCTTCGAAACCGGGCAGGTCGCCGCCGATGGCGCTCATGAAACGATACCCGGCCTCCTTGGCCTGGCGTATCTGATCACGGGAAGCATGGGCAGTGCGAGCTTCATCCACCAGCCGGCGCAACGCAGCCGATGCACCGCCGCGCTGCTGGCCCAGCCATTCCCAATGACGCGGCAATAACGTGACTTCGCGTGCGACCACGCCCAGTTTAGGGCGCCCGACCGAGGGTGCAGCAGGAGGCTCATCGGGTACTTCGGCCTGGAGCGGTTGTGCGGGCGCATAGCCTGCCGGCCAGGGGAAATCGACTTGGAGGCCGGTGGCGTCATCGAATACCAGAAAGCTGCCCGCAGCATGATCAAGACTGGCGAGTATATCGGCAACGTCGGCGTAGGGACCCGCCGCTACACGCTGGTGGCCAACGAAGGCAGTGCACGTAGAAAGGTTTTGCGTAGGCATAGCTATTACCCGGATATTAATTGTTTTACCCGGATTATATTAGCCAAAGTTTTAGGAGATGCAAGGACTCTTGTGGTGAAACTCCTAACGGCTCACCCCTGAGCGGCGAACTAAATCGGATAACGTAGGAATCCAGGTTTTATTCCATCAATTCGCTCGATGGCAGAGTCAGTAATTTCTGATTGGACGCGTGACGGGCCTATCGATAGATTCCCCAGCGAAGATAGCTTTTAGCCATCACCTTTAACTCCCCTGAATATCGAGCTTTCCATGAAAAAACCTGTCTCGTTGGCGATGCGTATCGGACTGGGCTTTGCGTCCATTCTGTCGTTGCTGGTGTTGGTCACTGCCGTCGGTATTCAACGCGTGGGTTTCATCGACAGCACACTCAAGGACGTGGCCGAAAAAGCCGCCGTGGTGCAGCGCTACGCGATCAACTTCCGTGGCAGCGTGCACAACCGCGCCATCGCCATTCGCGATGCGGTACTGGTCAAGGATGAATCGTCGCTCAGCCGTCACCTGGCCGAGATCGACCAGCTCAAGCGCGATTACCAGGACTCCGCAGTGATGATGGATCGCCTGTTCGCCAACACCGTCGCAAGCGCTGCCAGCGCCGAAGAATCCCGTCTTTTGGCGGATATCAAAGCCATCGAGACCCAGGCCCTGGCCTCCACCGAGCGGGTGATCAGCCTGCGTCGCAGCAATGACATCGCCGGCGCCCAGGACTTGCTGCTGGCCCAGTCGTCGGCCCATTACACCGAATGGCTCAAGCGCGTGAATGCCCTGATCGACTTCGAAGAAGCCCAGATCAAGCAACGCCTGGACACTGTGCAAGTCGCCGCCGGTAACTTTGCCGTGCTGATGCTGCTGGCCAGCGCCGTGGCAATCATCTTGAGTGTGCTGGTGTCCTTGTTGATCATCCGCAAGGTCAAGGCCACCCTCGGCGCCGAGCCGGAGGACGTCGCCGAGGCGATCCGCCGCCTGGCCAATGGCGACTTGAACCAGCCCATCGAAACCCGCTACCCCGACAGCGTGATGGGTATTTTGAAAAACGCCCTGGCGCGCCTGGGCGACACCATCACCGAAGTGCGCTCGGCAGCCCAGGCCCTGCGTCACTCCTCGGTCACCCTGTTGTCAGTGGCCAGCGACAACCGTCAGCAGATCACCTTGCAGACCAGCGAGGCCCAGCATGTGGCCGCCGCGATTACGCAAATGGCAGCCTCGGTCAGCGAGGTTTCAGGCTACGCCTCTGCCGCGTCCAAGGCGACCATTCTGGCAGACGCAGAAGTCGAGAGCGGCCACCGCTTGGTGGGCGAAGTGACCGTGGCCATCGAGGAGCTGGCAACCATCCTCGACCAGGCCACCAGCCGGGTCAACCAAGTGTCCAGCGACAGTGAAAACATCGAAACCGTGATCGAAGTGATTAACGCCATCGCCGCCCAAACCAACCTGCTGGCACTCAACGCGGCCATCGAAGCCGCCCGGGCGGGTGAACATGGCCGTGGCTTTGCGGTGGTGGCCGATGAAGTACGGTCGCTGGCGACGCGCACCCAGGAGTCCACCCAGGAGATCCGCGACATGATCGGCAAGCTGCAAAGCGGCACCCAGGAAGCCGCCGACATCATGCAACGCAGCCGCAGCCTGGCCCAGGTCACCGTGGCGCAGACCCGCGACTCCCAGTTGTCATTGGGCAAGATCAGCCAGGAAGTGGGTGCGATCAATGCGATGAACGCGCAGATCGCCAGTGCTTCGGTACAACAAAGCGCGGCGGCGGAAGAAGTCGCGCAGAACGTCACACGCATCCATAGCTCCACCGTGCAATCGGCGGCGGGCTCCGAGCAAGTGGAGCATTCCAATCAGGAACTGGCGGAGCTGGCGGATCGCTTGAGTACCAAGGTGGCGTTTTTCAACGTGGCCTAGGGGCCGCCGGCCCTCTAGCCTCCCTCGGCCAGGCGACCTTCATGCTCGCCGGCCTGCAGGTGCGCCCCGAGCGCATGCGCAAGAACTTCGACATAACCCAGGGCCTGATCGTCACCGAAGCCGTGAGGCGACCGGAAAGGAGGATCAGCCCCAGCTGAGCCAAGTGGGAGAAAGGGTCGCAACTGGCGATGCAAGGTTGAAGACGCAGCCCACGGCACGGGCTGCATTTTCACTTGCATGCACAATCAGGTCACTATTTTGACTGTTTCTCTTTAATCACGTAATTGACATTATCCATATCAAACCTTTCGTCCTCGTAGCCCCTACCGCCCTTATTATTGGTACCTATATCCACTTCTTTCATCAGGCCCGGGCGACGGAGAAGTTCAGCCGCAAGTCGAGATTTATCAGTGGGAGGAGACGCCGCAGCCGCTTCTTTAAGACTATCGAAGCTGATGTAGTCATCTTTGCCCCAATACTGTTTGAATTTATCTTTAAGGGCCCCAAGCAAGTCCACGTCACTCATATTTTCATAATTCAGTGCAGCAGGTTGGTGGGACACCCGCTCAATAGTATCGCGCCCAATCAACCCGTCAGCTTTATCAGCATCGTGGTCGGAATCCAGGTGGCGATTAATCTGCGGCCGACTGAGGATCTCCTTGGCCAACAGGGTCATCCGATCGTCTACGGGGTTGCCAGTCAATGGCCGACCTGCGATTTCACGAAGCGATTGCTGGGTTATCTTGCCATGCTCGTTGGGATTGAAGTAGTCAAAATTATTACCCAACTCTGTCGTCAAATCTGAGTCTTTGGCCTGTTTGAAATTATTCGCGACCTCAGCATTCTGCAGGCTCATGCCGTTCGCTGCCGGTTGATAACTGCGTGCACCATAGTCGCCATATCCATTTTCAACACGACTGCGTTGCATGCCACCGTTAAACCTTGCCGGTCCACCCTGCATGCCACCGTTATACCCTGCTGGTCCACCCTGCATGTACGCTGCCTCCTGGGCCTCGTACGCATAGACCGCCTCATGCGCATCACCCTGGCTGATCAGACCATCTTCATGGCCGCCATGGTTGATACCATCGAGTAAGTTACTCATTCCTGGACGGCTAAGAATCTCCCTTGCCAGCATTGTCATTTGATCGTGAAACGGATCACCGATCAGCGGACGATTGGCAGCATGTTGAAGCGTTTCCTTCGTGACGAAACCGGATTCTCCCTGGAAATAAGGGAAGGCGTTGACAAAGTCTCGCGCCACTAACGAATTGGGGACTGGCCGAGCGGCCTCCATTGAGTTACTCATTGCGGGCTGATAACCAAACCTGGCGCGACCTTCCGACGGGCAAGATTGCGGGTAGTAAGTTTGTGTGGGCTGACCGAAAGGAGTATTTATCATTAAAACACCTCAGATAGTTGATGCAATTAAGCTGACCAACGCCCAAGTCAGCGTTGAATCAACAGCCATCTGTGGCAATTTGTAAAAGGACAGTTCCGTTAAACACGAACAAAAAAATTGATTTTCTGAATAACTAACACGTACCCAGAAAGCCTAGTACTGCCTAAGTAAGCGCCTGATCGTTACCCATTCCACACGCCAGCCGATGGTGCCGGCGATGAGGGATGACAGAGCATTGAATGGAACCTGTGTATGTGCAGTACGGCGGCCAGGTCGGTAACGTGGACCGCCATCGGAACTACCCACCAAAGGTCTGCGAAGGCCTGCGCAATGTCGGATCAAACGGATTGATCCGCGGCCCGATCGCAGCCGCTTCACGCTTGAGCAACTCCACCACCATCGGCAAGCGGCTCGGCCCCAGCCGATCACTGATGGTTGCCACACTCAGCGCCGCCACTGCATGCCCGTCGCGATTGAGGATCGGCACCGCCAACCCCGCCATGCCTTCCAGCACCCCGGTATTGCGTGCCGCATACCCAAGATTGCGCACATTCTCAACTTCCGAGCGCAACAGCACTTCGTCATACAAGTGGAAGTCCTTGAGCCGTGGCAGGTTGAAGCGGATCACCGTCTCGCGCTCTTCCTCCGGCAAGAATGCGAGGATCGCCAGGCTGCCCTGCCCCACGCCCAATGCCACACGCCCGCCGATGTCCCCGGTGAAGGTACGGATCGGGTACGGGCCTTCGCTGCGGTCCAGGCAGATCGCGTCGAAGCCTGAGCGCGCGAGCAAGAACAGCGAATCCCCTAATGACGCACTCAGGCGCAACATGCTCGGCCGCACCAGATCACGCAGGTTACCGGTCTTGCCTGCATTCGCCGCGAGCGCGAAGAACTCCAGGCTCAGGCGATAGCGCTTGCTGCGCGCGTCCTGCTCGACCATGCCTTCGTCCATCAGGCTGCGCAGCAGGCGGTGGGTGGTCGGTTGGGACAAGCCGACCTGTTGCGCGAGCTGGGTCACGCGTTCGCCGCCCTCCGGCACGTCACCCAGGGTGCGCAGCAGCGCGAACAGTCGAGACACCCCACCGGGGCCGACTTCTTTGGCGCTATCATTTCGCTCAGTGGAATCCATAACAACCAATCTCTAAGTAAATTCCGGTGAGTGAATAAATATGAAAATAATAGTTCATTCAGTGAAATACCATCTTCCGCCCATCCTAGTCTTCGTCCTAATCTGCGTCCACAGGGGCGACATGAACAACTAACGGCAGCCGACTCAAGATCGAGCGCCAACGCACCGGCAACACTTCATTCGCTTCTGCCCAAAACAAAAAAGCGCGTTTCGACGCGACTCAAAAAAAGGTGGAACGCAGACATGGCATTTCTCCAACTCCACGCCTTGAGCAAACGCTACGGCGCCGTCGATGCGGTGGTCGCCACCGACCTTGCAGTGGAAAAAGGCGAGTTCGTTTCCCTGCTCGGCCCCTCGGGCTGCGGCAAGACCACCACCCTGCAAATGATCGCCGGCTTCGTTGACGTCAGCGGCGGGCAGATCCTGCTCGACGGTCGCGATATCACCCATGCCAAGCCCGCCAGCCGTGGCCTGGGCGTGGTGTTCCAGAGCTACGCGCTGTTCCCGCACATGAGCGTGCGCGACAACGTTGCCTTCGGCCTGAAGATGCGCAAAGTGCCGACCGCCGAGATCGCCAGCAAGGTTAAGACGGTATTGGAACTGGTACGCCTGGCGCCGCACGCCGACCGATACCCACGTGAGCTGTCCGGCGGCCAGCGCCAACGTGTGGCCCTGGCCCGCGCCCTGGTGATCGAGCCACCGGTGTTGCTGCTGGATGAGCCGCTGTCCAACCTCGACGCCAACCTGCGTGAAGAGATGCAGTTCGAAATCCGCCGCATCCAGTGCGCCGTGGGCATCACCACCTTGATGGTCACCCACGACCAGGCGGAGGCGCTGTCCATCAGCGACCGCGTGGTGGTGATGCAGGCCGGACGTGTGACCCAGATCGACGCGCCGTACAAACTCTACGAACATCCGCGCACACGCTTCATCTCGGACTTCGTCGGCAAGGCCAACCTGTTGCCGGGCGACTATGACCAGCTGGGCACTCCGCAAGTGCGTCACGAAAGCGGTGACGGCGAGCTGACCCTGAGCCTGCGTCCGGAAAAGATCCAACTGGTGGACGCCGGCACCGGCCGACTGCAGGGCAAGGTGCTCGACAGTTACTTTTTTGGTAGCCAATGGCTGTATCGCATCCACACTAGCCTTGGCGAAATCACCGTGGTGCGCAGCAATGACGGCAGCGCGCCGCTCGGTTGCGGGGCGGCGGTGGGCCTGGACTGGCAAGCCAGCCTGCTGCGCGTGTTGGCAGCGGATGAGGTGCGCGCATGAGCCGGGGCTACCTGTTGTCGTTACCCGCCCTGGTGCTGTTTGTCGGGTTGCTGATTCTGCCGCTGGGCCTGACGCTGGTGTTGTCGTTCAACGTGTTCGATTACCAGGTGGGTGTGAAGGCGGATGAATGGACCTTCGCGCATTACCTGTCGTTGTTCAGCGATGCGTACTTCTACGAAATCTTCTGGCGCACCTTCTGGATCAGTGCCTTGGTCACCTTGCTCTGCGTGGTGATCGGCGTGCCCGAGGCGTACATCCTCAGCCGCATGGGTACACCATGGCGCTCGATTTTCCTGATCCTGATCCTCACGCCGCTGCTGATTTCGGTGGTGGTGCGCGCTTTTGGCTGGAGCCTGCTGCTCGGCGCGGACGGGCTGGTGAACCAAGTCATCCAATTCCTTGGCGGGCGCCCGGTGAAGCTGTTGTATACGCCGTTCGCGGTGATCATCGCCCTCGTGCACGTGATGCTGCCGTTCATGATCATCCCCGTGTGGACTTCCCTACAGAAACTCGACCCGTCGGCGGAACAGGCGGCGTTGTCCCTCGGCGCCAGCCAAACCACGGTAATGCGCAGGATTATATTACCGCAGGTGATGCCCGGCGTGCTGTCCGGCACGCTGATCGTGTTCGGCCTGGCCGCCAGTTCCTTTGCGATCCCCGGCCTGCTCGGCGGACGCCGCCTGAAAATGGTCGCGACCGTGGTGTACGACCAGTATCTCTCGGAACTCAACTGGCCCATGGGCGCGACCATCGCGGTGGTGCTGCTGTTGGTCAATCTGCTGATCATGCTGAGCTGGAACCGCATGGTCGAAGGCCGCTACAAAAAGTCCCTGGGGGTTTAAGCACATGTCCAGAAACGGTCCTTTGGCCCTGGGTTTCCATACCCTGGTGGTGCTGTTCATGATGGCGCCGCTGGTGGTGGTATGCCTGGTGGCCTTCACCCCGGAAAACACCTTGAGCCTGCCCACGTCGGGCTTCTCCCTGCGCTGGTTCCGTGCGGTGTTCGAGCGCGCTGACTTTATCCAGGCGTTCTACAACAGCCTGATTCTGGCGTTTACCGCCGCGAGTCTGGCCACCTTGATTGCAGTGCCGGCCGCCTTGGCGATCAGTCGCTATCAGTTTCCGGGGCGCAATTTTTTCAGTGCGTTGTTCCTGTCACCCATCATCATTCCGCACCTGGTGCTCGGCGTGGCGATGTTGCGCCTGTTCGCACTGATGGGCGTGAACGGCAGCTTCACCTGGCTGATGCTGGCGCATGTGGTGATCATCACCCCGTATGTGCTGCGCCTGGTGTTGGCCGCGGCGATCGGGATTGATCGCAGCGCCGAGCAGGCCGCCGAGTCCCTGGGCGCCAGTCGCTTTACGTTGTTTCGCCAGATCACCCTGCCGATGATCCTGCCGGGGGTGGCGGGCGGTTGGTTGCTGGCGTTCATCAACAGTTTCGATGAGGTGACGTTGTCGATCTTCGTCAGCTCGCCGGCGACCCAGACCCTGCCGGTGCGCATGTATGTGTATGCCACCGAATCCATCGACCCGATGATGGCGGCGGTGTCGGCGCTGGTGATTGCACTCACGGCGGCCACCATGATCCTGTTGGACCGGGTCTACGGCCTGGACCGCGTGCTGGTGGGGAAACATTGATGGCCCTGTTCAAACGCCTGGCCGAAACCCAACGCCCTGCCCTGGCCTTCACCCTGGATGGGCAACCCGCCAGCGGTTTGCTCGGTGACACCTTGTTGACCGCCGTGCTGACCTGCGCCGAACACCTGCGCGGCAGTGATTTCAGCGCCGAACGACGGGCCGGTTTCTGCCTGATGGGCGCGTGCCAGGATTGTTGGGTGCGACTTGAAGACGGGCGTCGCGTACGCGCCTGTTCGACGCTATTGGAAGAAGGCCAGGCCATCCGCCGCGATCCGGGGCGCCAGTCATGAAGCCTGTGGTGATTGTGGGCGCAGGCCCGGCCGGGATCAGCGCGGCGCGCACGTTGCTCGACCATGGCATCAGACCTTGCCTGGTGGATGAAAGCCTGCGCGGTGGCGGGCAGATTTATCGGCGTCAGCCACAGGGATTTCAACGCACCGCCAAGCAGCTTTACGGATTTGAAGCACGCAAGGCCGAGGCCGTGCACCGCACAATGGATGAGCTGGCACCGCTGATCGACTACCGCCCGGAAACCCTGGTGTGGAATGCCGAGGACGGGCGCCTGGATATGCTCAACAACGGCCGCGCAGAAAGCATCGAGTACGCGCAACTCATCGTCGCCACAGGCGCCACTGACCGCATCCTGCCCGTACCGGGCTGGACCCTGCCGGGCGTGTACAGCCTTGGCGCGGCGCAAATCGCTTTGAAGTACCAGGGCTGCGCCATCGGTGAGCGCGTGGCGTTTTGTGGCAGCGGGCCGTTGCTCTATCTGGTCGCCTATCAATACGCCAAGGCTGGGGCCAAGGTGGTGGCGGTGCTCGACAGCGCGCCGTTCAGTGCCCAATACCGTGCCTTGCCCGCGTTGCTCGGACAACCGACGACCTTGGCCAAAGGCTTGTATTACCGCGCCTGGCTGACGGCCCATGGGATTCCCGTGCATCAGGGCGTCACGCTTAAACAGATCGACGGAACGCAACGGGTCAGCGGCATTCAATGGGGTGATCAGACTCTGCCGTGCGACGCCGTGGCTTTCGCCCATGCCCTGCGCAGCGAGACGCAACTGGCGGACTTGCTTGGCTGTGAGTTCACCTGGAATGCCCTTAACCGCGCGTGGCTGCCACAACGGGACAGCGCCGGACGCAGCAGCGTCAACGGCGTGTACCTGGCGGGCGATGGGGCCGGGATCATGGGCGCGGACGCCGCGCAAATGGCCGGTGAACGTGCAGCACTGGCGGTGCTGGAGGACTCGGGTGTTGCCATCGATCAGCGCCGCCCTGCTGTGCTGGAGCAACAATTGGCGGCCATCCAACGCTTTCGTCATGGTTTGGAAACCGCGTTCCCTTTTCCAGAGAACTGGGCAGTCGAAGCCCCCGATGAATTGATCCTCTGTCGCTGCGAAGAAGTCCGCGTCGGCGACGTGCGCGCGGTGGTGGATGAGGGCCACTGGGAGATCAACCGCGTCAAGGCCCACTGTCGGGTCGGCATGGGCCGCTGCCAAGGCCGGATGTGCGGGTTGGCGGCGGCGGAAATTGTCGCAGAGCGCAGTGGCCGGGCCATCAAAAACGTCGGCCGCTTGCGGGGCCAGGCACCAATCAAGCCGCTGCCGTTTGGCGTGGAGGTGCAGCCGTGATTGATGTCATCGTATTGGGAGGCGGGATTGTCGGCGCGTCGGCCGCGCTGATGCTGGCGCAGAAAGGCCAGCGCGTGGCGCTGGTGGAGCGAGATTTCTGCGGCTCACACTCCAGCGGCGTCAACTACGGCGGCGTGCGGCGCCAGGGTCGGCCCTTGCATCAGTTGCCACTGTCGCAGCGTGCCCACCAACTGTGGGCAGACTTGCCGGGATTAATCGGTATCGATGGCGAATACGTACGTTCCGGGCATTTGAAACTGGCGCGCAGTCACGCAGATTTCGGCGCCTTACAAGCGTATGCCGAGCAGACACAAGGATTTGACTTGGGCTTGCAGTTGCTGGATTACGTCGAGCTGCGCGCGCGATTCCCCTGGGTCGGTGACATCGCCGTCGGTGCCTCGCTGTGCCCGGAAGACGGCCACGCCAACCCCCGCCTAGTGTCGCCCGCCTTTGCCCGCGCGGCGAAACAACGCGGCGCTCACCTGTATGAACAGTCGCTGGTCACGCGTATCGAGCATGACGGCCAGGACTTCCAGGTGCACTGCGCCAACGGTCTGCATCTACAAGCACCGTGGCTGCTCAATTGCGCCGGGGCGTGGGCAGGTGCGGTGGCCGAACAGTTTGGCGAAGCGGTGCCTATGACCTCGGCACACCCGGCGATGCTGGTCACTGAGCCCTTGCCGGTGGTGATGGACGTGAGCACGGGCGTCGAAGGTGGCGGGATCTATGCGCGACAGGTTGCCCGGGGCAATTGCATCCTCGGCGGCGGTCGCGGCTTTGCCCTCGGCCCGCAGCAAGCGCGACCAGGGCAAGCTGCGGTGCTGGAGATTCTGCGCAATGCCGGCGAGCTTTACCCGTTTCTCAAGGGTGCCCAGGCCATCCGCACCTGGAGCGGCACCGAAGGTTACCTCCCCGATCATGAACCGGTGATCGGCCCCAGCAGCACCCAACCCGGCTTGCTCCACGGTTTCGGCTTTGCCGGCGCCGGGTTCCAGCTTGGTCCCGCCGTCGGTGAAGCCCTGGCAGAGATCGTCTGCACCGGTGCCAGCCGCCAACCTATCGAAGTGTTTTCCATCCGTCGTTTCCAAGCCTGAGAGGAAAAACATCCATGAACCCACGTATTGCGCTGTCCTGCTTGTCCCTCGCCCTGCTCGCCTCAACGGCGCACGCCGCGCCCACGCTGTACCTGGGCATGAACGGCGGCACCATGGAACGGGTCTACGCCGACAAGGTGCTGCCCGCGTTCGAAAAGGCCAATAACGTCAAGGTGGTGATCGTGCCCGGCACCTCGTCGGACATCCTTGCCAAGGTCCAGGCCAACAAAGACAACCCGCAGATGCACGTGATGTTCCTTGACGACGGCATCATGTACCGCGCAATTTCCATGGGGTTGTGCGACAAGCTGGCGCCAAGCCCGACCCTGGAGCAGATCCCTACCAAGGCGAAGATCAAGGAACAAGCCGTGGCCGTGACCCTCGGCGTCACCGGCCTGGGCTACAACGCCAAGATGTTCAAGGAAAAAGGCTGGGCCGCGCCCACCTCCTGGATGGACCTGGCCGACCCGCGCTTCAAGGACAAAGTGGTGTTCCAGTCCCTGGCCTCCTCCACCTTCGGCCTGCATGGCTTCCTGATGTTCAACCGCATCCAGGGCGGTGACGAAACCAACGTCGACCCGGGCTTCAAGGCCTGGCCAAAAACCGTTGGCCCCAACGTGCTGGAATACATCGCCAGCTCCGCAAAGATCTCCGAAATGGTGCAGACCGACGAAGCCGCGATTTTCCCGCTCACCCCGACCCAAGTCGCCACCCAGAAACTGCTCGGTGTGCCCATGGAATATGCGCAACCCAAGGAGGGTGCGGTGGTGCTGAACGTGGCTGAGTGCGTGATTGCCCGCAACGACCAGCCGGAACTGGCGCAGAAGCTCGCCGCGTTTTTGCTGACCGCCGAAGCCCAGGCCCCGGCGCTGGAAGAAGGCGATCAGATCCCGTCTAACCCGACCACGCCGACCACCGACAAGACCCGCGCCCGGGTAGAAGCGATGCAAGGTTATTTGCAGACCGCTATTTCGATTGATTGGGACCAGGTCAACCAGGCGCGGCCGGAGTGGAATGCACGGTGGAGTCGGTCTATCGAACGTTAATCAAGGGGAATAATCGGCAGCGCGCGTTTGTGCGCTGTCTTGCTGTACGCGCCCTCGACTAAGGTTCTCACCCGCTCGCTCACCGGTTCGCCCATCAGGTAGGCGTCGATTTCTGCGTAAGTGCAGCCGTAAGCGTGTTCATCCAGCTTGCCCGGCACAAGCTCTTCCAGGTCGGCAGTCGGGTGTTTGTGCACCAACTTGTCGGGGGCGCCGAGGGCCGTGGCGAGCAGGCGCACCTGGGTTTTGGTCAGGCCCGACAGTGGCGCCAGGTCGCAGGCGCCGTCACCGAACTTGGTGAAAAACCCCATCAACGCCTCGGCGCCGTGGTCAGTGCCGACCACCAGGCCGTTGTGCAGGTTGGCCACGGCGTACTGGGCGATCATCCGTGCGCGTGCCTTGACGTTGCCCTTGATGAAATCGACATGGGTGACACTGGCCTCGGTAGCGGTCAGGCTGGCCATGAGTCCGTCGACGCTGGCGGCGATGTTGAGGGTGTCGATCTGGTCCGGGGTGATGAAGTCCAGGGAGGCCTGGGCATCGCTTTCGTCGGCTTGGGTTTTGTAGGGCAGGCGCATGGCGATGAAGCGCGCGGCGTAGTCTTCGTCGCGCAGTTGCTCTACGGCCAACTGGCACAAACGGCCAGCCGTGAGGGAGTCAACGCCACCGCTGATGCCCAGTACCAACGCCTTGCTGCCGGAGCCGAGCAAGGTGGTCTTGATGAAATCTATGCGCCGTTGGATTTCCTTCGACTCACCGCCTTTGACCAGTTGCCGATTGATGTTCAGTTCCTGTGCGATACGTTCTTGCATGTCACACCTCCACGCTGCCGACATTGAACACTTGTGCTGCATACTGCAAAAACGAGGCGTCTTCGCAAACGTTCTTGATCGGGTCATCCGAGAATTTCACCACCGGTTCGCCGTGCACCCGCACCAGTTTCATCACGATGCTCAGCGGTTCGACGCCCTCCACATCGCAGGCCAGGCTGGTACCCATGCCAAAGCCGAATTTGGCCTTGCCACGCACGTGACGCAGGATCGGCAGGCATTTTTCGAAGTTCAAGCCGTCGGAGAACATCAAGTCCTTGGTCATCGGATCGATGCCCAGCTGCTTGTAGCGCGCCAGCACCTTGTCAGCCCAGACGATGGGGTCACCGGAGTCCTGGCGCAGGCCGTCATACAGTTTGGCGAAGTAAAGGTCGAAGTCCTTGAGGAAAAAGTCGGTGCTGATGCAGTCAGTCAAGGCAATGCCGAGACGGCCACGGTATTCGCGCACCCAGTTTTCCAGCGCGGCGTTCTGGCTTTCGCGCAGGCGGCCCAGTTGCTGGTGCACCATCAGCCATTGGTGCGCCATGGTGCCGATCAGCGGCAGGTCGAATTCGTAGGCCAGGTGCGCATTGCTGGTGCCGACGAACTGGCCGGGAAAGTCGCGGCGCATGATGTCGACCACTTCACGCTGGGCCTTGAACGACAGGCGGCGCCGGGTGGAAAAGTCAGACACACGCAGGTCGGCGAGTTCTTCGCGGCTGAGGTTTTTCTGCAGCCAGTCGAATTTCTGGTAGAGCTTGCGGGTGACATCTTCCAGGGTCACGTCGGGGTATTTGCTGCGGTTGCGCAGCTCACTGACCAGGGCCAGGACCGGCTGTTCGAACATGATGCAGTGCAGCATCGGGCCGACCACGCGGATGTTGAGTTGGCCGTCGATTTCGCTGACGTGGATGTAGCGCAGGTTGAAGCGGAATAGACCGAGGAATCGCTCGTAGTCCGGGGTGAGGTATTCGCGAAAGCGTGGATTGAACAGAAAGCGCAGCTCACCTTCGCGCATACGCAGGCTGGCGAGTCGCTCCAACTCGGCACGAATTTCGGGAATCAGGTGGCCGAGCTTTTCCTTGGACCGCACGATGAAGTTGTACTCCACATCGACATTGGGGTACTGGTGCAACACGGCCTGCATCATGGTGAAGGTGTAGTAGTCGGTGTCGAGCAACCCCTGGATAACGGGCGTTTCGTAGTCGTAGGCACTTTCCATGGTATGTCTCCTTAACGCGCGGCCATCGCGGCCAGTTCTTCGCGGGTGCTGCTGATGACGGCACCGGCCTTGAGTAACTCGTTGACCGCCTGTACACCGCCCTCCTGCGTAATGCCTCTGCACGCCGGCAAGTGCAGAACCACTTCCAGGCCTGCCTTGAGCAGTTGCAATGCGGTGGTCTTGACGCAGTAGTCCAAAGCCAGGCCGCCGACGATCACGCGGGTCACGCCCTGGGCTTTCAGGTACTCGATCACGCCGGTAGAGAGTTTGTCGTGCAGGTCGTGGTAGCAGGCGCCGTAGGGGTGCAGGTCGGGTTCGACGCCTTTCCAGATGAAGTAGTCGTAGTCATAAGGCGTAGGTAATTCGTCGAGCAAAGTGAAACCCTCGGTGCCGGGTACGCAATGGCTGACCCAGGTCACATCGGCGTGGGTCAGGCCGGTGGCTTGCAGCATCTCGCTGTGCTGCGACACCACCCAGGGCGCATGCGGGGTGTGAGCGTCTTTGCTGCCGACGCGATGGCCCGCCAGACTCGCCATGTAGTTGAGCTCGGCACCAATCTGGTCGCCGCCGGCCACAGGCAATTCGTTGGGGCACAGCGGCGTGAAGCTTTTCTGGGCGTCTACGTCGAATGAAGCGATGGCGGATATCGAGAGGGTCATGGTGGTTCTCCTGTGGCCTGGAAACAAAAGTACACGTCATGTACTTTCATTGCAAGAAACATCTGGTTATCTATCCTGGAGCAAGTCCATGACATATCTGCTCGATTCGTTAGACTGTGTGTCATCGCTGTCTAGAAGGACGTCAACATGCCCCTGAGCCCCTACCTCCACACCGTCGACCTGTGCGTATTGTTTTATTGCCGCGCCTGCGGGGAACTGAAATTGCTGCTGAACAAACGCGACGCCGAGCCCTTCGCCGGGCACTGGGCGCTGCCGGGCGTGGTGGTGAATGGCGGCGTGCAAGATCTGAGCCTCAAGGACGCGGTGGAGCGCTTGCGCGCGAGTGACAAGGTCGGACTTGATCTGGCCTGGAGCGAGCAAGTGGGCACGGTGGGGGATGCGTTTCGTGATCCGCGCTGCTGGTCATCGTCCACTTACTACCTGGCGATCGTGGCGGATGAGGTAGAGCTGGGTGAGCATCAGGCCTGGTTTTCACTGGCGGGGGTGGCGGATGGCAGCATCAAGCTGCCGTTCGATCACAACAGCATCGTGGCCGCCGTGCAGGAACGCTTGTTTTCCAAATCGCTGTACAGCAGCTTGCCGCTGATGTTCCTGGGCGATGAATTCAGCGCGCCGGAAGCGACCACGATCTTTTCCCTGGTGCTGGCGCGGCCGGTATTGAAGACCAGTATTCGCCAGCGCTTGCTGAAGCTGACTGAAGCGGGGTACCTGCGCGAGACGGGGCGCAAGAAGAATGGTGAAGGCGGCAGGCCCCAGGCGACGGTGGAGAAACTGAAGCCTGGGGACATTTATTTCTTTGATCGCAGTTTTGCCGAGTGAACCACCCCCTGTAGGAGCCGGCTTGCCGGCGATGGCGGCCTTGGGCATTGCGCAGTTTTCAAGGGCGTCATCGCCGGCAAGCCGGCTCCTACAAGGTTTTTTGGGTCAGCTCATCCAGTTGCCGCCATCGACGTTGTAAGTCTGGGCCACCACGTAGTCGGACTCTTTCGAGGCCAGGAACACCGCCATCCCGGTCAGATCCTCCGCCGTGCCCATCCGCCCAAATGGTACTTCGCCCCCTACCCGCTTTTTCTTCTCGCCAGGCGCCAACCCTTCATGCTTGGCAAACAATGCATCCACCCCATCCCAATGCTCGCCATCCACCACACCCGGTGCGATGGCGTTGACGTTGATCCCCTGCTTGATCAAATTCAACCCCGCCGATTGCGTCAAACTGATCACCGCCGCCTTGGTCGCGCAGTAGATTGCCACCAACGGCTCGCCGCGGCGTCCGGCCTGGCTGGCCATGTTGATGATCTTGCCGCCATGGCCCTGGCTGATCATCTGCCGTGCGGCGGCCTGCAAGGTGAAGAGCGTGCCGGCGACATTGATCGAGAACAGCCGTTCGTAGCTGTCGCGGGTGATATCGACAATGGGCGCCAGGTCGAACAGCGCGGCGTTGTTGACGAGGATATCCAGCTTGCCAACCTGGGCGACCACTGCGGCAATCGCACCGTCGATGGACGCCTGGTCGGTGACATCCATGGCGACGGCATACGCCTGTGGGCCCAGCTCAGCCGCCGTGGCCTGGGCCCGTTGCAGGTTGATGTCGGCGATGGCCACGGTGGCGCCTTCGGCGATGTAGGCCTGGGCAAAGGCGCGGCCGATGCCACGCGCCGATCCGGTGATCAGCGCGCTCTTGCCTTCAAGTCGTTTCATGAAAAAGTCCTGTTGAAGTTATTTCGGGTAGCCGGCGCGTTTCATTTCGCGCTCGGTGGTGGACTGGGCTTCCAGCAGGGCTTGGTCAACCGACATGCCACCGGTCAGCGCCGCAGAGAACAGCTTTCCGACCGAAGTGCCAATGGCCTGGAACTCGGGAATGGTCACGTACTGGATGCCCACGTACGGCACCGGCTTGGCCGAAGGGTGCGCGGGATCGGCGTGCTTCATCATTTCCAGGGTCACCTGGGCGAATGGGGCAGCCTTCAAGTACGCCTCGCTGTAGGTAGATTGTCGGGTGCCCGGCGGTACGTTGGTGATGCCTTCTTTATCAGCGACCAGCTGGATGTACTCCTTGGACGTCGCCCAACTAATGAAGGCCTTGGCAGCGTCCTTGTGCTTGGACGTGGCCGGAATTGCCAGGGACCAGGCATACAGCCACGAAGAACCTTTATCGGTGACTTCGGTAGGCGCGGCAGCGAAACCGACGCTGTCGGCGACCTTGCTCTGGCTCTTGTCGGTGGTGAAGGAACCGGCGACGCTGGCATCGACCCAGATCGCGCATTTGCCGCTGTTGAACAGCGCCAGGGTTTCGTTGAAACCATTGCTGGACACACCCGGCGGGCCGTATTGCTTGAGGGTGTTGACATAGAAGTTGGCGGCCGCCGTCCACTCGGGGCTGGTCAGCTCGGGCTTCCACTGCTCGTCGAACCAGCGTGCACCAAAGGCATTGGCCATGGTGCTCAGCAAGGCGATGTTCTCGCCCCAGCCGGCCTTGCCGCGCAGGCACATGCCGTATTGGCCCTTGTCCTTGACGGTGAGCTTGGCGGCGAACTCGCCGAGCTGCGTCCAGGTAGGATGCGCGGGCATGCTCAACCCGGCCTGCTTGAACAGGTCGGTGCGGTAGTAGGTGACGGTGCTTTCGCCGTAGAACGGCAAGGCGTACAGGGTGTTGTTGACCGACAGGCCCTGGCGTACCGAGGGGAAGATATCGTCGGCGTCATAATCGGCCGGAAGTTGGGTCAGGGGTTCCAGCCAGTGCTTGGCGCCCCAGAGTGGGGTTTCGTAGGTGCCGATGGTCAGCACGTCGAACTGCCCGCCTTGGGTGGCGATATCGGTGGTGAGGCGCTGGCGCAGCACGTTTTCTTCCAGCACCACCCAGTTGAGCTTGATGTCCGGGTGCTGTGCTTCGAACACCTTGGACAGGCGCTGCATGCGGATCATGTCGCTGTTGTTGACCGTGGCGATGGTCACGGTGTCGGCGGCGTGGCTGGGCATGGCCAGCGTCAGGCTGGAAAGCAGGAACAACGCTTCCGGGAGCTTGGACATAGCGGTTTCTACCTGTTGTTTTTGTTGTTGAGGGCCGATTACAGCAGCTTGGCCAAGCCCCCACAAACGCCTGGAGGATGGGCGACTGATACTTTTTTAACCTGGATATGAACGTTAAAAAAGTATCAGTGCCAGGCAAAACCAGGGGTAGCGCGCCCATGACTGAGGCGCGTATTTTGGAGCGATTCCAAGAATCATAAGAATCCCGCCATGCCCATCAGCCGCGCCAAGCTGTTCGAGCACCGCCCCGCCGAACTCGAAGTGATCCTGCCCGAGCCGGACCACTGCTTCCGCTGGTTCGAACATGACTACCCCTACGACCTGGCGCGCTGGAACCACCATCCCGAATTTGAAATCCATCTGATCCGCCAAGGCAGCGGCAAACTGGTCGCGGGCGACTACATTGGTGCGTTCAGTGCCGGGCATGTGGCGCTGATTGGCCCCGACCTGCCCCATGACTGGATCGGTGAGCTCGCCCCCGGCGAATACCTGAGCGGGCGCGACGTGGTGTTGCAATTCGACGGTGCCGCCCTCCTCGCCCTGCGCAAGACCCTGCCGGAACTCGGTGACCTGCAACCGCTGTTCGAGCGTGCCCGGCGCGGGCTGGAATTCACCGGCGACACCGCGTTGCAGGCTGCGCACTTGATGGAAGCCATCGGCGCCGCCCACGGCCTGCAACGCTTGATCCTGTTCCTGCAACTGCTCGACACCCTGAAGAACGCCCCGACACAACAGGCCAAGGCCCTGGCCAGCCCATGCTATGCACCGACGTTGGATGCACGCAGCGCCGAACGTATCAACAAGGCGTTTGACTATCTGATGCGCGAGCTGACCGGCGATGTTCGCCTGTCGGTGATCGCGCAACAGTTGGAGATGAGCGAGCCGGGCTTCTCACGCTTCTTCAAGCGCAACACCGGCCACGGCTTCATCGACCTGATGCGCAAGTTCCGGGTGCAGCGCGCCTGCCGATTGCTGTTGCAAAGCGACATGTCGGTGGCGGATATCTGCTTTGAAGTGGGCTACGCCAACCTGTCGAATTTCAACCGGCACTTCCGTATCGAAATGCACCAGACGCCGAGTGACTATCGACGGGAAACAGCGATGCACCTGTTCCAACGCATTGAAAAAATGACACCCAATCAATTCTGACCAAAAGGTCGACTAAATCCCGTTTTTTTCAATTTGATCAACCCATTGAGCAAACTTGGTACAGCCTGTGCAAACGTTTGCGGTACGAACTTGCCTGCCAAGTTCACCCTTACCCGGAGAATCGGGTTCAAACCGCGTACGAATAGGGATTTTCAATGCACTCCACCTCAAGGCGTCCTGCCTCCTTTGGTGTTTCCTTGCTACTGGCCGCCGTTACGGGAGTACTCAGCGCCCCCATTTTGGCGCAGGAAAAACCCGTGGATGACTCAGCACAGGGCGAAACCCTCAGCCCGCAAGCCAGCCCGGCGAAAAAAGGCGCGTACCTGTCGGAATGGTTCAACCAGGACCTGACATTGATTGGCAGCAAAGACATCAGCTTCGGCCCCAAGCCACAGGATGATGTCTACCTGGAATACGAGTACTTCGGCCGCAAAGGGCCGTTCGAGTTGTACGGCTATGTCGACGTGCCGAAGATTCTCACCATCGGTAACAGTAATGACAAAGGCGTGTGGGACCATGGCTCGCCAGTGTTCATGGAGCACGAACCGCGTATCTCCATCGACTACCTGGCGGGCCGTAGCCTGGCCTTCGGCCCGTTCAAGGAATGGTATGTAGCGTTCGACTGGATCTACGACCATGGCAGCCGCAAGGAAAACCGCGCCAACACCTTATACAGCGGCCTCGGCACCGACATCGACACCCATTCGCGGGTGAACCTGTCGGCCAACTTCTACGGGCGCTACCAGTGGGAAAACTACGGCGCCAGCAATGAATATTCATGGGATGGCTACCGTGCGCAGATGAAGTACATCGTGCCCATCGGCAAATTCGATAACGGCGCCTCGCTGACCTACATCGGCTTCACCAACTACGATTTCGGCTCCGACCTGCACAAGGACAACCCGGCGCGCACCGCCAACTCGCTGGTCGCGACCAATGTGTTGCTGTACTCGTTCACCCACCTGCGTTTCACCCTGGTCGGCCGTTACTTCCATAACGGCGGCAACTGGGAAGACGGCAGTGAGTTGAATTTCGGCGAAGGCAACTTCCGCGCCCGTTCCGACGGCTGGGGTTACTACGCCGGCGTGGGCTACCAATTCTGATAGAGGAGCTTTAGATGAACGCGTTTACACGTTTCTCCATGGCGGTCGGCCTGGCGCTGCTGCCCCACGTGGTGCTGGCCGATACCGCACCGATCAAACCCAAGGTGATGCTGATCACCATGTTCGCCCCTGAGGCGCAAACCTGGATTGATCGCCTGGAGCTCAAGCAGGAAGTCCGCGTGCCAGGGCTGTCCGCCGAATACCCGGTGATCCGTTGCAACACCCAGGACGTGTGCCTGCTGGTCACTGGCATGGGCCAGACCAACGCCGCCGCGTCCACGCTGGCTTTGGCCTTGTCGCCCAAATTCGACCTGCGCCAGAGTTATTTCCTGATCGCCGGGATCGCCGGCATCAGCCCCAAGCACGGCACCATCGGCACCGCAGCCTGGGCCCATTACCTGGTGGAATTCGGCACCCAGTGGGAGCTGGACTCACGGGATGCGCCCAAGGATTGGCCGACGGGCTATATCGGCATCAACACCAAAGGTCCCAACGAAAAACCACCGTTGGACTACAAGACCGAAGTGTTTGAGCTGAACCCCAAGTTGCAGGCCAAGGCGTTTGCCTTGTCACAAAAAGTGGAGCTGACCGAAAGCAAGGAGTCCGCCGCCTGGCGTAAACACTACCCCGCCGCCCCGGCCAATCAACCGCCGCAAGTCACCCGCTGCGACACCCTGGCGGGCAACACCTGGTTTTCCGGTACACGCCTGAGCGAACGCGCCGAAGTCTGGACCAAGTTGCTGACCGACAACAAAGGTGAATACTGCACCACCCAACAGGAAGACAACTCCACCTACGAAGCCCTGCTGCGCGCCAGTCGCGAAGGTCTGGTGGATATCCAGCGCCTGGCGGTGGTGCGTGCAGGCTCGGACTTCGACCGTCCGTACCCTGGCTACAGCGAAGTGGACAACCTGCTGAAGTACGCGGATCAGGGCGGTTTTGTGCCGGCGCTGGAAAACCTGTACCGCACGGGCAACCCGTTGGTACAGGCGATCCTCAAGAATTGGTCGGCGTGGAAGAACGGTGTTCCCGAGGCCTGACCACCAGGATCAAGGCAGGAAGATGATTTTGTCTGCGCTGCCTTGATTCACGGCCTCATAGCACTGCACCCCATCGGCCAGCGCCACTTCATGCAGGCCGGTGGGCAACGGCAACAAGCCCTCATCAAAGAAACGCCCGAACTGCTCCAGCATTACCGCGCATTGCTCGCAGTTGTAGAGCAACGAGTTGATCCCCACCACCGAGCCGCCTTTGCGGTACAGCGCCAGCGCCGGCAGTTGTACATGACCGTCCACCGGCGCGGCGATGATCGCGATGCGACCGAACGGCGCCAAACCTGCAACGGCCGCCGGCAGCCAGAAACCGGTGGTGTCGAAGATCACATCAGCGCCGCCCTTGAATACCGCATTGACCTGCGCACCGAGCTCTTCCGGTTTGCCTAAGGTAACCGCTTCACAACCTTGCGCCTGCAATACCTCGGCCTGCTCTGGCCGACGTACAGCGGCCAGCACCTGGGCGCCACGGATTTTTGCCAGGGCCAGGGTGGCGCTGCCGACCGCGCCATTGGCACCGATCACCAACAGGCGCGTGCCTTGGGTCACACCACTGCGCTCGAGGGCGTCCCAGGCGGTGGTATAGGGCACACCGAGGCTGGCGGCCTGGGCAAAACTCAAATGGCTGGGCTTATGCGCCACGCCCTTGGCCGGCACAGTGAGGTACTGGGCGTGGGAACCGTCGGCAAAAAAACCCAGGTCACGGCCAGTGCCCCAAACCTCTTGGCCCAGCAGTTCCTGCGGTCCCTCCACCACCACACCGGCAAAATCACGACCGGGAATGCGCGGCAAAGTGGTGTAGGGAAAGCGACCAAGCACGTTTTTGACGTCACTGGGGTTAAGGCCGGCGGCCTTGACCTGCACCAGTACTTCACCGGCGGCCGGCACCGGGGTGGCGACATCAACGAAGCGCAGGGCGGCGAGGTCGCCGGTGGCGGAAAATTGCAGTGCTTTCATGGCCAATATCCATCGAAGTGAAAAAAGAGATCAGGAGAACCAAGTGCTCACCAGCTGTCGCCCCATGGGCCAGAGCTTTTCACCCAGCAACATGCCCATCAGGCCCACCAGGGCGATGGCCGGCGGTGCGGGCGAACGGAAATCCAAGGCGCCATAGATCACGCCGACAAACAGGCCGATGGCGAGGGAAATCAAGTAGTTCATGGGGGTAGCGCCTTGTGGGTGGATGCGCTCAGTGTAGAGGGCACCTTCCTGAAGCATCGGCCAAGTGCTTCAGAATTTCGGCCAACTCCTCAGCCGATGTACTGCGAAGGCGCTATACCGAGTTCGCGGCGGAACATGTCGCTGAAACTGCTGGGGGAATAGCCGAGGGAGCGTGCGATCGCACTGACTGGCTGGCCCTGGATCAACTCCGCCACCGCCGTGGCCAATTGCACCTGGCGGCGCCATTCGGCAAAGCCCATGCCCAGGTTATTCTGAAACAGCCGCGACAAGGTACGCACACTGGCTCCGGCGGCTTCGGCATGCTGTTCGAAAGCAATCTCCAGCGATGGCGCAGCCATGACCGCCTGGCACGCACTGATCAGTCGACGGTCGGCATCCACCGGCATCGCGATGCGGATCTGCGAGCGGCGCGCCCGCTGCAATTCCAGCAAGGCCAGGCTGACCACGGCGTCGTAATACGCCGCATCGCCGTTATCGCCCTGGTCCACCAGCGTGACGATCAGTTCACGCAGCAACCCACCGACCTCGATCACCTGCACCTGGCTGTCCAATGTGGCCGCCAGTGCCGGACGCAAGTAGATATTGCGCATCTGCAAATCCGACACCACGCGAATTCCGTGTTCCACCCCGGGCGGCAGCCAGACGGCACGCTGCGGCGGCACCACCAGGGCTTCGCGCGGCGTCTCGACCCACATCACGCCGCTCATGGCGTAGAGCAATTGGCCCCAGTCATGGCTGTGGGGCTCAACGTACAGTCCACGCGGATAGGTACGCGCCAAGGGCTGCACGGGGACGGCGTGATCACTGAGGTCGGGAGGCGCAGCCAGGGCCATGATGTACACATCAATCAAGGGTGAGCCGCCATGGTAATGACCACCGTTCGACAATCCGAGTGAATTTTTACGGGTCACGCGGATCATTGGCTTATACCGACACAGCTCGGAAGCGTGCGCTACAGGCTTGATCAAGGAGAGAGACCATGGATGCAATACTGCCGGTCAACGGCATGGCACGGATCGACTACACCCAGGACACCCTGTTCGGGCCGATTACCCGGCATGTCGAATGCCAAGTGAGCTTGCAACACCAAGCGGGTGGGACGGTACTGAAAGTGTTTCAACCGTTGCCGGACGATCTACGTGAGGCGCAGACGGTGGTGTTTGCGCTGGAGGGACGACGTACCCGTGGCGTGGTGAAGCATCGTCGACACCTGGCCGACCATAGCCTGCGGCTCGAACTCGAACGCCAATAGGAGCCGGCTGGCCGGCTCCCGCAAACACATCAACCTTTGGCGGATTTGGCGCACTCGCACCCGGTTGCCGCCGCACACGGCTCACCATGCGCATGGTGCTCCGCACAGCCCTGACAGCAATAGCCCTTGCCGTCCTTCATTACCGCGTCAGCTCCCAGCACACACTTGCAGTGTGGGCAGGCACAGGTCTTATCTGGCATGGTCAGACTCCTTTTTCTTGGTCGTCCCGGTGCGGCGGGCGCCGGCACCTTAATGAGTGACTGCGGCCCGTCGGCGATGGTTCAAACCGTCAGTCGGCGCGGGTATTGCTGCGGTACATGAACACCAGCGCAAGGGCCAGGCAGACCATCGCCACAATCCGCGCACCCGACAATTCAATCGCCGGATTGCCCAGCCAACCGAAGTTGTCGATCAGCATGCCCATGCCCAATTGCCCGACGATCACAGCCACCGTCGCTACCGCCGTGCCGACGACAGGCACCGCGCCGACCATCACCATCATGTACACCACTCCGAACAAGGCCCCCGTGAGTTGCCATTTCGGCACATCCAGCAAGCTCACTGCCTGGGCGGGTTCAAAGAACAGGATCAACAACGCAGTGACAATCGCGCCCACTCCAAAAGTCACCAGGCTGCCGCGCAATACACCCACCGCCTGGCCCAGGCGACCATTGATGGCGGCCTGCACACTCAACACCGCACCTGCGGCGACTACTACTACCAGTAACAGAATCAGGTTCATCGCCTTAACCTCGCGCAATCAAAACAAGTGCCACCACAATCAGCGCCAGGGCAATCCAGCGCTCGCCATTGACCCGCTTGCGCGCCGCCCCGAACCAGCCGAAATGATCGATCAGCACGCTCTTGCCGACTTGCCCCGAAAGAATCGCGATCATGGTCATCGCGATGCCGATATGCGGCGTGGCCAGGGTCAGCACCACCACGTAGATCGGCCCCAGCAAACCGCCGATCAACTGCCAGCGCGGCAACTCGGACAACGCCGGGCCCTTTTGCGGGCCACTGAACAGCAGCAGTAGAAACAGGATGGCCGAGCCCACACCAAAGATGCTCAGCGTCGCCCACAAATGCCCCACCTGCACACCCAATGGCCCGAGCAGGCCCGCTTCAACCGACAAACCCATGCCAGCCACGATCACCAGCGGCAAAAGCAGTAGCCGCAGGACGTTTTTTTTCGGCTTGGCTAACGCCACGCCCTCGATGGAACTTGCTTGCATACACCACCTGCACATCTACAAAGGATTGGATGGCGAGCATTATCCGGTGGCCGTCCTGTGCGATAAATGGGAGCATACCAACAACACCTTTGCGCAAAACGCACAGCCTGGAGGCACGATGCAAGGCTTGAATGAACTGAGCTTCAAGGCGCTGCGCCTATTCGTCGCCGTACTGGACTTGGGCAGCTTTTCCGAAGTGGCGCGCCGAGAGGGCCTGGCGCCCTCTTCCATCTCCCGGCAGATCCAACTGATGGAACAGGCCCTCGGCCAGCAACTGCTCTACCGGCACACCCGCGCCGTCAGCCCTACCGAAGCCGGGCGCTTGCTCGGACGACATGCGCGGTTGATGCTGGAACAACTGGAAGCCGCCGGCCAGGCGCTGCAGGAACAGGAAAGCGAACCCAGCGGCCTGGTGCGCATCAATGCGCCGATGGTGTTCGGCCAGCGCCATCTCTCTCCTTGGCTGGGCGAGTTGTGCCGGCGTTACCCGAAGCTGCAACTGGATATCCAGCAAACCGACACCTATGTCGACCCGCTGCAAGACGGCACCGACCTGCTGTTCCGCATCGGCGTGCTCAACGACTCCAGCATGCAGGCGCGCATCTTCGCCCCTCAACGCTTCCGCATCGCCGCCAGCCCGGCCTACCTGGCCCGACACGGCGCACCGCAACATCCTGACGAACTGATCAACCACCAGTGCCTGGCCTACAAAGGCATTACCGGCCAGCAACGCTGGTTTTTCCGCAAGGGCCAGGGCGACTGGACACCTTATAGCGTCAAGGGCCCGATCACCGGCAACCATGCCGACACGCTCACCTACGCCGCCGAGCAGGGGCTGGGGCTGGTGGTGTTTCCGTCGTGGTTGATCGGCGACAGTTTGCGTGCGGGCGCTTTGCGGGCAGTGCTGACGGAGTACGACGTGGCGACAACATTGGAGCCGCAGCAGATTGCGGCACTGTGGCCGGGGAGCCGGCGCTTGTCGCTGAAGGTGCGGACGGTGATTGATTATTTTGTGGAATGTTTTGGAGGGGTGCCGTATTGGGATCGGTGACTTTTCCAAGTCGAGAAGAATGTCGCTATGAAGGAAATTTCCTTACAGAAATAGGTAGGTCCGTTCTGATTTTCCGGGCCAGTATTTCTGGCCTCTGCATGCTGAGGCAGACTCTGACGATATTTTTTTGAGAGAGCTGCAATGGAATTCACTTACCCCAAAAAATCGCGCGCTGCGCGAGCCGCTTCAGTCAGCGGTCTGGCCGTCTTTGATAGTGCACGTAGTTTTGGCTATATTTGGCCAAAATGCGGAGATAACCACATGACAACCGTACCTCTGGGCGAAGCGAAAAATAATCTGTCGAAGCTGGTTGATGAAGCTGCCGCCGGCAAGATCATTACCATTGCCAAACATGGGCGTGCGATGGCTCAGCTGGTGCCCGTCGGCAAATCCAAGGGTCGGAGAATCGGTGCAATGAAGGGCAAGCTCGTCATTCCTGAAGACTTCGATGCACCTTTGCCTGACGGCCTACTGGATGCCTTCGAAGGCAACCGCTTATGAGAATGTTGCTGGATACCCATATTCTGCTTTGGACGCTGAGTGAAGATCCTAAGCTATCCAGCAAAGCCAGGAAGCTGATTGAGAACGCAGCAGAGATTTACATCAGCGCTGCAACATTCTGGGAACTGTCAATTAAGGTCGGCCTGGGGAAACTCACCGTCGATCTGGATGAAATCCGTGAGTACTGCCTGGAAAGCGGATTCGTCGAACTGCCCATCACCTCAGAACATGCGATCGCGGTGAAGGACCTTGAGCACCGTCACAAGGATCCGTTTGATCGGCTCATCGTTGCGACCGCCATCAGCGAGCCCATGAAGCTATTGACCGCCGATCCGCAGGTCGCCCAATACACGTCCCTGGCAATCCTGGTGTGAATCGTCCCGATTGCTTCGTTGTGTCTACCCAAAGACCCACTGCCCAATCAACCAGGCATTCGCCCCACTGATCACCGCGAACAGAAACCACGCCAGCAAGCGTGTGGGTAGGCGATTCACGAACGGCCCCATCAGTTGCTTGTCACCGGTCATGCGGATCAGCGGATACAGCGCGAACGGCAACTGCAGGCTGAGCACCACTTGGCTGAGGATCAGCAATTTGCCGATGGCATCGTCGCCCATCAGCCATACCCCCAGGAACGCAGGGATCAGCGCCAGGCCACGTGTGATCAAACGCCGCTGCCAGCAGGGAATACGCAGGTTGAGGTAGCCCTCCATGATCACCTGCCCGGCGATGGTGCCGGTAAAGGTGGAGCTTTGCCCGGAGGCCAGCAAGGCAACGCCAAACAGAATACTGGCGAAGGCACCACCAACCAGCGGATCAAGCAGGTGGTAGGCATCCTGTATCTCGACCACGTCAGTGTGGCCGGTCTTGTGGAAGGCTGCGGCAGCGAGCACCAGGATCGCGGCGTTGACCAACAGCGCGAGCGCTAGCGAGCCAATGGTGTCGATACGCGCCAACTTGACCGCGTCCTGTTTGCTGGCCAGATCCTTGCCGATCAGCCGGGTTTGCACGATGGAGCTGTGCAGGTAGAGGTTATGAGGCATCACCGTGGCCCCGAGGATGCCGATGGCCAAATACAGTGGTGCAGCATCGCTGATGGCCGACAATGACGGGGTGAAACCACTGAACACGTCCGGCCAGAAAGGTTTGATCAGGACCAGTTCGATGAAGAAACACACGCCGATAGTTGCTACCAGCGCGAGCATAATCGCTTCAAGGCGGCGGAAACCGCGGTTCTGCAAGGCCAGGATCAACAAGGTATCGAAGGCAGTGATGACAATGCCGGTGGTCAGTGACACCCCCAGCAGCAGGTGAAAGGCCAGGGCACAGCCGAGTACTTCGGCGAGGTCAGTGGCAATGATGGAGATTTCCGCAAGCACCCACTGGGTGCGTGCGGATCGCTTGCTGTAGCGCTCGCGGCACAGTTGCGCCAGGTCTTTTCCGGTGGCAATGCCCAACCGCGAGCACAGGCACTGCACCGCCATTCCCGCCAGGCTGGCCAGCAACACCACGAACAGCAGGTTGTAACCATAGCGTGAGCCGGCCTCGATGGCCGTGGCCCAGTTGCCTGGGTCCATGTAGCCAATGGAGATCAGCAAGCCTGGTCCGGCGAACATTAGCGCGCGCTTGAAGAACGAAGCCTTGGGGTCAACGGCGACGGAACCGGCGACTTCCGGCGGGCAAAAGGGGGCGGTAGCGATTTTTGGCAGGCTGAATTTCACGCGGTATCCCAGGCAAACACACTCGATAGAGACGCAGCTTATCAGTCGGATGCGACCGTGCGCATCACCGTCTCCCGCGGCAAGTCGAACGCTTCGACCACTTGCACCACAAGGTCCATCTCCTGGTTCAGCGCTTCACGCTCCATGCGCTGGCGAATCACACCTATCACCAGCACCGCCAGAGTGGTAATTGAATACGCCGGGCCGGAAAACGCGCGTACCCCGCTCACCAGCAGCATCGCTGCGGCCAGTGCCTGGCCCACCACCGGGATGGCCGTGGCCGCGCCACGACGCAGGATAAACCCGGTCAACCCGGCGAGCGCCGTGCCGCTCAACGCGGTGGTCGCCGATCGGCCGACATCGAAACGGTTGAACAAGCCCTGCTCCTTTTGCGCGGCGGCCTTGAGTTCGGCGTCGAACACCTGGCGGTCGGCGTTGCTGAGTTTGTCCTTGTACTGCTCGATGAGCTTTTCGGCGACCTGGGCTTCAAGGTCGGCCAATTCGACGGTATTGAGCGGCTCATCGAACTTGATACCCAGCCGCTGCACCACATCTTCGGCGATCTGGCGGTAACTCACGCCGTGGCCACGGGCCAGGTTCATAAAGGTATCGCCGCCCATGCGCTGCAACTCGATGGCCAGCTTGAGCGGCTCGCGCACTGTGGCGTCGATAGTCGCACTGCGCTTTTGCGCCATCAGTTCAGCGAGAAACTTCAACTCCTCAGGCCGCGCCTGCACCAGCGCCGGAAACAGCTCCGCGTCCTCTTCGGCAAAACGCACCTGCGGGCTGCGCTGGTCGGAGCGGATCATGCCGCGCCGCTCGTGCAACAGGTCTGTGTACTGCACCACCGTCTGCAACTGCGGCCAGTAGGCGGCATGATCGAAGGTCGCCAAGTGCACGTTGGTGACCTTGGCCTTGAGCGCCGGCGTCACCGGGATCGCATAGCGGCCGATGCAACGCTCGGTATCCGGTTTCAGGGCCAGCGCCCAGTCTTTGCTGGAGTGGCAATTGATCACGCGCCCGTTGAGCGGCGCCGATACATCATCCCACGGGCTCGACGTGCAGATCGCCCCGCCCATCAACAGCAGATTGTCCAATGGCAGTTCACGGGCGGTCTCGGGATTGGCGAGCAGGCTCTTGACCAGAATGCGTGCGCCAAGGGAATGGCCAATCAGGTTGATACGCCGGACTGCCAGGGACTCGCCGTGCAGGTAATTGGCCAATTCGGGCAGCAAGCTCCTGGCGACCTCGTCCACCCGTGCCTCGACGCTTTTGTAGTGATCGAGGAAATACGCAATTGCCTTGCCCACCCCGACAGTCGCCGCGCCCAGGCTGCCGCCGCCCAGCATTGCGCCGATCACATCCTTGAACGGTGCAAACAGGTTTTCCAGGAAATGCCCCGCCGGCCAGAACAGCATCAGGTTGGTGGAGCCTTCGATGCCCGCCAACTGCGCCTTGAAGCTGCCCAGCTGTTGTCGGTTGAAGAACGCCGAATAACCGTGGACATAGAGATTAAGCACATCGCCCTGGGGCTCACCACACATCAAGAACGTGGGCTTGCGGGTGCGGTGCATTTCATCCCACTGGTGCTGCATGGGGCAATGACTCCTGGTGACAAGGGACGGCGATAGTAACAAAGGGCGGGGTTCAACGTCGTACCGCTGGGGGCAAAGGTACTGCATTGGCCTCTTCGTCCTTTCAGAACAGGGAGGCGGCCTTGGACTTGGCCAGGTAACGCGCCGGTGAATCGCCCAGATTGCGGCGAAATACCGAAGTGAACGCGCTGGAACTGCTGAACCCCAACTCGAACGCCACATCGGTGATGGACGAGCCATGACTGAGCCGCGCCGTCGCCTCCAACAGGCACACCTGCTGGCGCCAGGACACAAAGGTCATGCCCGTGCATTCACGGAAGTTACGGGTGAAGGTGCGTCGGCTCATGCTCGACCAGTCGGCCATCTCGCAGATGGAGATCTTCTGCGTCGGGGCTTCGAGGAAGCGCTGACAAGAACGAGCCAGACGTGCTTCGGAGGGCAACGGCGCACTGAGGGGCAACTCGGGCATAGCGCCGATTTCATCGATCAACAGGGTCAGCACGCAGCGATCGCGAACACTGGGCGAGGCCGATGGCCCAATCGCCAGCGCCGCCTCCAGGAGATGGCGCAACAGCGGCGAGACGCCAAATACCTGGCAATAGTCCTGCAACCCTGCGCGCCGGGCCGCGTCGTCGTCCAGGTAAGTATTGAGCATCACCACATCACCGCGCATGTGCATCTCATGGGAGACGCCGCCTGGCACCCAGATCGCGCGCTGCGGCGGTACGACCCAGTTACCGAGGTCAGTGAACATTTTCAGCGCACCGGTGGACGCATAAGCGAACTGCCCACGGCGATGGGTATGCCGTGGAAACACCGTGCCGGACGGGTACTCGCGCAGCGTCACCACCGCTTCGGGGCTGTCGGGTTCGTACGGGGAATAAGTGAAGGTCGGCGGCATGGCCCGATTTTGTCAAAGTATGACCTGACATAGCAAGCGGGCCACTACTCTGCCACCTAGAATCGTCGCTCCCCAAGTTGGGTTCATCTCGAAGGGATATTCGGAAAATGAGTGTCAAAAACTACTTGGACGTACGAGTAGACGGCGCCGTTCTGATGGTGGGTCTCAACCGCCCGCAGAAGCGAAACGCCATGTCTCTGGAAGTCATGCACGAACTGCGCGATACCTTCACCAATATGCCTGAAGGCATTGGTGCCGCCGTGCTCTACAGCACCAGCCAGCATTTCTGCACGGGGCTGGACTTGTCGGAGATCCGCGACCAATCGGTCATCGACAACGTCCAGGCCTTCCGCGAATGGCACAAAACCTTTGAACTGATCCAGTTCGGCAAGGTGCCCGTCGTCGCCGCCATTACCGGTGCCGCCATCGGTGGTGGCCTGGAAATCGCCACGGCCTGTAGCCTGCGCGTGGTGGATGACAGCGCCTTCTTCTCGCTGCCCGAGGCGATGCGTGGCCTGTACGTCGGCGTCGGCGCCTCGGTGCGCTTCCCGCGCATCGCCGGCATCGCCCTGATGACCGACATGATGCTCACCGGCCGCACGCTCTACGCCAAGGAAAGCTATGAGCGCGGCGTAGCCCAGTACCTGGTGCCGGTCGGCCAGGCGGTACTCAAGGCCACCGAGTTGGCGCACAAGATCGCCGGCAACCTGCCCATGACCAACTACGCGGTAACCCACGTGCTGCCGCGCATTGTCGATCAAAGCCAGCAGGACGGCCTGATGACGGAAGCCTTGATTGCTGCCGTGGTGTCTTCGGATATCCGCACACAGGATCGCCTGGCGGACTTCCTGGATCGCAAGAAGGACAAGATCCAGACCGCGCCAGCGGTGTAACTCCCGGTCGTGAACGTTGCCGAGCGCACCTCGGCAAACCATGGATGGCCTTCACAATCACTATCAACCTGGTGAAACCATGTTTCAGCACAGCACTCAAGACGATCTTTATCGCAGCAATGACGCGACCGATGAACGATTGATCAAAATCGAACGCAGCTGGCACAAACGCGCACAGATCAAGCTCGATTCCCAACGGCCGGATATCCAGCTTGACCTGCAGGCGCCGGACTTTCTCGAGGCCCTGTTACCTTTCGCCCATGATCCGCATTACCAGCACTACCCCCACGCCCTGAAACTGCTGATCCTGTCGGCCGGCTGGGTGATCTATAACCAGAAAACCATCGCCATCGAAACCGAAATCATTTGCCCGTCCTGCATCGACCTGCTGCAGTTGGGCCCGCGCCTGAGCTCCGCCAGCGCCGCGACGATTTCCGAAACCCTGGCGGATGAGGCTTATCACACGCTGTTTTCGATCAACATGTGTGAGCTGGCAATTACCCAGCGTGGCATGCGCATCAAATGGCCGGAGCTGGAACTGACCCGCCACCTGAACCAGGCCCAGGCCACCCTGTCCGAAGCGGATTTCAAGATCTACCGCCTGGCCTTCTCGCTGGTCTCGGAGACATTTATCAGCGACTACCTGGCCGACCTCAGCGACGCGCCGGAGATCCAACCGGTGTTTCGCCATGTGGTGGCCCTGCACAAAAAAGACGAGCTGGTGCACAAGCACATCTTCCCGCTGTTCGTGCAGCAGGTGGTCGGAGACTTCACCGCGCAGCAAACCGCCTTGTTCACCCGCGGCATCGCCAACTCCATCCGGATCTTCCCGATGCGCGAGATTTCGGCGTGGCGAATCATCCTGCCGCAACTGCTCGAAGTGTTCGGCGACCAATCGCTGCTACTACCGACTCAATTTACCGAGACCGGCGAAGCGGACTACTCGGCCATGCCCGAGATTCTCAGCTCCATTGGCATACACCCCGACGCGGTGCTGCCTGAGCTGCCAGTGATGAGCGAACCGGTCACCACCGTTTGAAACCAGCGTGCTGCTGATCAATACAAATTCAATAGAGTAATTGTCATGTGTGGATACATTGGCGTCTTTGCCAAACAACCTCGTGCGTTCAACCCGAACATGTTCGATGCCGCCCTGCGTGCAATCCATCATCGCGGCCCGGACAGCTCCAGCCAATGGTTCGACCCCCAAGGCCAGGCCGCCTTTGGCTATGTGCGCCTGGGACTGGTCGGCCTGGGTAACGGCACCCAGCCTATCGTGGCCGACGAAGGCGACTTGGTGATGATGGTCAACGGCGAGTTCTATGACTATCAACGCATCCGCGCCGAACTGGAGAGCGATGGTTGCCGCTTCAAGACCTCGTCCGACAGCGAAATCGCCATGCACCTGTACCGCCGCCATGGCGTACGCGGCCTCAAGCAACTGCGCGGCGAATTCACCATCCTGATCTTCGATCGCCTGCGCAAAAAGCTGTTTGCCGTGCGTGACCGGGTGGGCGTCAAGCCGCTGTACTACACCGAGCATGAAGGTGCCTGGTACTTCGCCTCCGAAATCAAAGCCTTGCTAGCAGCCGGTGTACCCGCGCAGTGGGACCACGAAGCCTACGCCAATCGCGGTTTCATCCTGCGCGACCGGACTGTGTTCAACAATATTCGCAGCGTGAAACCAGGTTGCTGGATCATCGCCGATGAAAGCGGCCTGCAAACCGAACAGTACTGGGACTGGGACTTCCCGGATGCCCAAGCCACCGAGCAGCGCAGTGAAGCCGAGATGATCGAGTCCCTGCGCAACACCATCGAAGAGTCCGTACGCCTGCGCCTGCATGCCGATGTACCGGTCGGAGTGTGCCTGAGTGGCGGTCTCGACTCGTCGGCCATGCTCGGCATCGCCACCGAGCTGACCGGCCAGCCATTGCAGGCGTTCCACTTGTCGTTCGAAGGTGAGCAGGCCTACGACGAACGCCAGTACGCCGAAGTGGCCGCACGGCATAACCGTGCCCACCTCAATGTGCTGTCGGTGAACTCCTCCGACATGGCGGATAACTTCGAAAATGCCCTGTGGCACGCCGAAATGCCCTTCGCCAACGCTCACAGCGTGGCCAAGTACCTGCTGTGCAAATATGTGCAGAATCAGGGCATGCGCGCCGTACTCACTGGTGAAGGTGCCGACGAAGTCTTCGGCGGCTACCCGCACTATCGTCGCGACATGGTGTTGTACAACCACGAAAACCAGGACCCGACCGCGATCGCCGAACTCAGCCGACGCCTGCATGCCAGCGAAGATCGCTACCTGCCCGGCGGCAAAAATGATGTGAAATGGGTGCAGGACGAACTCGGCCATGGCGTGTCCTGGCTGCAAACCCAGTCGGCGCTGTTCGGCCCCCTGGCGCAGTTGTACAGCGATGACTTCCGTGAGCGTTTCAGCAATACCGATGCCTATCGCGAGTTCTACGATCGCCTGAGCCCACGGGCGCTCAACGGCTGGGAGCCGGTGAACCGTTCGCTGTATATGGTGGCCAAGTCCAGCCTGCCCAACGTGGTGCTCACCTCCCTGGGAGACCGCATGGAAATGGCCGGCAGTCTGGAAGGTCGACCACCGCTGCTCGATCACCAAGTGATTGAGGCCGCGTGCCGCCTGCCAGTGAACATGAAAGTGCGCGGCGCCACCGAGAAATACGCGCTGCGCGAAGCCATGCGCCCTTATGTGCCCCAGGCTGTGCTGGATCGCAAGAAGCAGTACTTCCGCGCCCCGCCGGCATCCGAAAGCCCGCAATCGAAGCTGTATGAAATGATCAACGACGTGTTGAGCGGCCCGGCATTGAATAACGTACCGTTCTTCGACCCGCGTAAAGTACGCGCCTTGCTGGCAACCCTGCCAAGCTTGTCCACCGCCCAACGCGCTTCGGCAGACAACCTGCTGATGGAAATCGCCGGGCTGTGCCTGATGCAAAAACGCTTCGCCTTGAACTGACTTCCCGGCGGCACCTCGCGATCGCGGTGTGCCGCCTGACCCAAGGAGGGTCCATGCTGAAAAAACATCTGTCTCTTGCCGTGCTCGTCACCCTGGTATGGGGCGTCAACTTCCCCATCACCAAACTCGGCCTGCGCGCCATCGACCCGTTTGTACTCACGGGTATCCGCTTCGCCCTTGCCGCCCTGCCGCTGGTGTTCTTTATCAAGCGTCCCGCCGTCAAATTCAGCTACGTGGCCGCCTATGGCTTCATCTTCGGGCTGGGCATGTGGGGCGTGATCAACTATGGCATCCAGGTGGGCGTGAGCCCCGGTATTGCCTCATTGATCATTCAACTCAGCGTGTTCTTCACCATGGGCTGGGGCTTTTTGCTGTTCAAGGAAAAGATCCGTGGCGCGCAGATGCTCGGCGCCGTGCTGGCCTTGATCGGCCTGGCGGGAATCATCTCCACCCAGGAAGGTAACCACGCGGTGCTGGGCGTCATGCTGATCGTGCTCAGCGCGGTGGCCTGGAGCGTGGGCAACGTGATCATCAAGAAATCCGGGGTGAAGGAGATCTTCTCGTTCATGGTGTGGGCCAGCCTGATCCCGCCGATCCCACTGTTCCTCACGGCCTGGTTGATGCACGGTAGCGCCGCGTTCGAAGGTTTGCAGGCCAGCCTCGACCTCACGGCGGTTTTGTCGATCCTGTTCCAGGTGTACCTGGCCACGCACTTTGCCTACTGGGGCTGGAACTCGTTGCTCAAGCTGTACCCGGTATCCACCGTGGCGCCGCTGTCGTTGCTGATTCCGGTGTTCGGTATCACCAGCTCGATGCTGATTCTGGATGAGCGCATTTCCACGCCGAACCTGATCTCGATAGGGATCATCATCGTCGGGCTGGCTGTAGGCCTGTATCGCAGGCCAGCCAACCTCGCGCCCGTGGAACCGCAGCCGATTGTCCACATGGATAGATAGTCATGGCATAAATTCGGTATTTTGTTTGTATATTGAGTGCTTTAGCTTGGGTCCAGTCCTGTACTGAACCGAAGGAAATACCATGAGCACGCCTGAATTTTTTGTCACTTCCGGCTACGGCGATTACATGCGCGAGCACCTGCATTACTCGCAGGCGGTAAAAATCGGCAATCGCGTGGAAACCTCAGGCCAAGGGGGCTGGGACGATGAGTTCAAGATCCCCGCCGCCCTGGCCGACGAGATCGCCCAGGCGTTCCACAACCTGGAACGCACCCTTGCTACTGCCGGCGCCAGTTGGGAGCACGTGATTCACGTCAACTCCTACCACGTCGGTGGTTTCCCGCCCGAAGTCAACGAAGCGATGGTCAAACACTACCGCCAGTACATGCCCCACCATGCACCGATCTGGACGCAAGTCGGCGTCGAGGCCCTGGGCCTGCCGACCATGCGCGTGGAAATCCGCGTGACCGCGATTATTCCCTGACCCCGAACCTGCGGATCACCCATTCGACAAACACCTTGAGCCGCGCGCTCTGGTGACGATTGGGTGGATAGAGGATGTGCAGCGGCGTGGCTGGACGCGACCACTGCGGCAGCACACTGACCAATTGGCCGTTGTCCACGTAGTATTGAACGATGGCCTTGAAATGCTGCCCGACGCCCAGGCCGGCGAGCAGCATTTCCTTGAGGCCGTTGCCTTCATTGGTGGAATAGGCGCAATCGCCCACTTCGATGCGCCTGTCACCCTGCTCGAAAATCAGTGGCTCCGCCTTACCGGATCCGGCAAAAAAATAGCCGGCCTTGAGATGGTTGAGCGCCAGATCCTCCGGGGAAAGCGGCACACCTCGGCGCTCCAGGTAATCAGGGGCCGCACAGGTCAAATACTCCAGGTCGGTCACCTTACGCCCGATCATCGCCATATCATCCAGCTTGCCGGCGCGGATCACGCAGTCCACCCCTTCCCCCACAATGTTCACCGAACGATCACTGATACCCAAGGCAATGGTGATATCGGGATACTCGCGATGAAAATCCACCAGCGCCGGAATCAGCAGGCAATTGGCAAACGACGCAGGCGCATCCACCCGCAGATGCCCGCCGGGCTTGAGGACTTGCCCACGGATGGCGCTATCCACTTCGTCCAATTCTGCGACCAGTCGCCGGGCATGTTGGTAATACTCCAACCCCTCGGACGTTGGCGCCAGAGCCCGTGTGGTGCGGTGCATCAGCTTGATGCCGAGGTGCTTCTCAAGGTCGGTGATCAGCTTGCTCACGGTGGAGCGCGGCAGCGCCAACTGGTCGGATGCACGACTGAATGAGCTGGTTTCGACGACGCGAACAAAGGCACGCATGGCGAGAAGTTGGTTCACAAGGATGACCTTCTGGATAGCTGCAACCGCTTTCAGCAGGCGAAATTGTCGATCTTGACCTGACCATCGGGAAACGTGGCAATAATCTCCAACTCGCCGCCCATCGCGCGGATATAGTCGCGCAACGTGCTGATATACATGTCGGTGCGCCGCTCCATCTTGGAGACGGCCGCCTGGTTGATGTTCAGTGCTTTAGCCAGGCTCGCCTGGCTTAACTGCTGGGCTTTGCGCAGCTCATGCAGTGGCATTTCCTGCAGGTGCTGCTGGAACAACAGCTTGGCTTCGGCACGGGATTGCGGCGTCATGCGCGCTTGCAGTTCAGCGAATTTCTTAGGCATGGTGACGACCCTTCCAACCAGAATTCGACCTCACAAAATATTCCACCAAAGGAATAATAAATTCAACCTGTCGAACAGCGTTTTACCTGAGTCTCTACCCACCCCGCTCAAAAACACAATTTTCGAAATGTAAAAAGCGCTCTAATACACCCTTGTTGATTAGTTTTAGAGATCCTGGAGTTCGCAATGCCCCATGAAGGCAACCTGTTACAAGCAGCTGTGGTGTTCCTGCTCGCCGCCGTGCTGACCGTGCCCCTGGCCAAACGCCTGCAACTGGGCGCAGTGCTGGGCTATCTGTTCGCGGGTGTGATTATCGGCCCGTCGGTGCTGGGTTTGGTGGGCAATCCGCAAAGCGTCGCGCAATTTTCCGAGCTGGGCGTGGTGTTGCTGTTGTTCATCATCGGTCTCGAACTGTCGCCCAAGCGGTTGTGGGTGATGCGCAAGGCGGTGTTCGGCGTCGGTCTGGCGCAAGTGCTGCTGACGGGCCTGGTGATGGGCGTGGTGGCTTTGTGGCTGTTTGGCCAGTCGTGGAACAGTGCGATCGTGCTCGGTCTGGGCCTGGCGCTGTCGTCCACCGCGTTTGGCCTGCAGAGCCTGGCCGAGCGCAAGGAGCTGAACCAGCCCCACGGCCGCCTGGCCTTTGCGATTCTGCTGTTTCAGGACATCGCCGCGATCCCGCTGATCGCCATGGTGCCGCTGCTGGCCGGCAGCGATCACCCGACCACCGAAGCCCAGGGCCTGCAGCATGTTTTGCAAATTCTCGGCAGCATCGCGGTGGTGATCATCGGCGGACGCTACCTGTTGCGGCCGGTGTTCCGCATCGTCGCCAAGACCGGGCTGCGCGAAGTGTCCACCGCCACCGCACTGCTGGTGGTGATTGGCACGGCCTGGTTGATGGAGCTGGTGGGCGTGTCCATGGCCCTCGGCGCCTTCCTCGCCGGCCTGCTGCTGGCGGACTCGGAATATCGCCACGAATTGGAATCCCAGATCGAACCGTTCAAGGGCCTGCTGCTGGGCCTGTTCTTTATCAGCGTGGGCATGGGTGCCAACCTCAGCCTGTTGCTCAGCTCGCCGCTGGTGGTGATCGGCCTGACGCTGCTGCTGATTGGCCTGAAACTGCCGCTGCTGTATGCCGTGGGCCGCATGGTCGGTGATCTCAATCGCGAAAGCGCCCTGCGCCTAGGCGTGGTGCTGGCGGCGGGCGGTGAGTTCGCCTTCGTGGTGTTCAAGATCGGCCGCGACCAGGGCCTGTTCGAACCACACCTCTACGACATCCTGGTGCTGACCATCACCCTGTCCATGGCGGTGACACCGTTATTGCTGCTGGTGTGCCCGAAGCTGTTCAAGCCCAAGGTCAAGTCGGTGGAAGTGCCGGAGGAATACCGCACCATTGAAAGCGACGCCCCGCGCGTGGTCATCGCCGGCATGGGCCGTATGGGCCAGATCGTGGCGCGGATCCTGCGTGCGCAGAACATCTCGTTTATCGCCCTGGACACGTCGGTGGAAACCATCGAACTGACCCGCAGCTTCGGCGGCATGCCGGTGTTCTACGGCGACCCGCAACGCCCCGAGATCCTGCACGCGGCCAAAGTCGACCAGGCGGAGTTCTTCGTGATCGCCATGGACGACCCGGAGATCAACATCAAGACCGCCGAACTGGTGCGCAACCTCTACCCGCACATGAAGATCATCGCCCGCGCACGTAACCGCCAACACGTGCATCGCCTGGTGGACCTCGACGCGTCACCGATTCGCGAGACCTTCTACTCCAGCCTGGAAATGAGCCGCCGCACGTTGGTAGGCCTCGGTTTGAGTCAGGCCCAGGCCGACGCGCGCATCACCCGCTTCAAGAACCACGACCTGCAAGTGCTGGCCGCACAACACGCGGTGTACGACGACGCCGCCAAAGTGATGCAAACCGCCCAGGAAGCCCGGGCAGAACTGGCGCGGCTGTTTGAGATGGACCGACTTGAGGAAGAGTCCGACAAGGTGTGAGGCTACGGGTGAACGATTTTGCGAATTTTCTGACAGAATACGGCGCAATTTCGTTCACCCCTGGAGCGCTTCATGGCCACTTTCACCAAGACCGCCGTCCTGCTGGCCCTCGCGTTGGCCGCTGGCAGTGCATTTGCCGCGTCCAAGCCGACCACGCAAACCATCTCCACCTTGGGTGGCAAGTTCACCTTCAACCTGCCCAAAGCCTACGCCGCCGACACCCTGCCGGCTGGCAAGGCCGAGGATGGCACCGCTGACACCCAGGGTACGATGTATGCCAACCAGACCACTAAAAGTGTGGTGATCGTCGCCGAAACCGTGCGTAACGATGGAGTAACCATCGGCGACAACGACGCGCAATTCCTGGACGGCGCCGTGGCCGGGTTCGTCAAGGACCAGAGCGCAGCACTGCCTGACTTCAAGAAACAGAGCGAGAAAAAACTGACGTTCAAAGGCCTCGGCCTGCGCCAGGTGGACAGCACCGCCACCCAAGGCGGCGGCAAAACGCTGAACTCCACGTTCCTCGGTGGTTCGGGTAATCACCTGCTGGTGATCCAGGCGATTTCGCGGGCGGATGATGCCAAGGGGCATGCGGCGCTGGTGAAGCAGATTACCGGCGGCAAATAACCCGATCTACCAAGCAACACATAACCAAAGTGGGAGCGGGCTTGCTCGCGAATGCAGTGTGTCAGTCACCGATGTTTCGACTGACCTACCGCATTCGCGAGCAAGCCCGCTCCCATATTTCTTAACGGTGTTTATTTCAGGCTTTTTTCCAGCCAGGCTTTCAGGTCCTGCACTTCCGCCTCGCTGATGGTATGCGGCATGCCGGGATACCCATGAAACTCCGGCTTCAACCCCAACCCCGTCAACACCTCATTCGCCCGCGTCCCCGACACATAGGGCAGCGCCTGGTCCAAGGTGCCATGGCCGATAAAAATCGCCAATTTGCCCAATGACGCATCCGGCTTCAGTTCAGCCTTAAGCACCGGGAGCACGCTGCCGCTCAACGCCGCAATGCCGCGCAGCAGTTCCGGCCGGCGCAGGCCCACCTCATAGGACATGATCGCCCCCTGGCTGAAACCCACCAGGAACACCCGATCCGGTTGGGTGTGATATTTGGCGGTGGCTTTGCCGACAAAGTCTTCGATCAACTGGGCGCTGCGTTGCAGGTCCGCCGTCTCGCCATCGTAATCGCCGTTGCCGGGTATCTTGGTAAACCAGCGATAACCGTGGGAATCCACTGGCATCGGCGCACGGGCCGACAAGTAAGTCCACGTGGAGGGCAGCGCGTCCTTGATGCCGAACAGATCTTCCTCGTTGCTGCCAAACCCGTGCAGGAAAATCACCAGCGGCTGGTTGCGTGCATCACCCTGGGTTTGTTCCAGGTAAGACAGCGGCAAGTCCGTATGCAACCTCTCGTCGGCATGGGCGGTACCGACGACCAGCGTCAGCGCCAGGGCAACCAGTTTGAGCATGGGGCATCACCTCAGGGTTTACGTAACAGATAAGTGTCCATGATCCAGCCATTGTCCAAGCGCGCCGCCTTGCGCACCCGTTCGATTTCTTCTGCGACTTCGCTGACTTTGCCGCTGATCAGTATCTCATCCGGCGTGCCCAGGTAGGCGCCCCAATAGATCTCCAAGTCCTGGTCCGCCACGCTGCGGTAGGAGTCTTCGGCGTCGAGCATTACAACCAACGTGTCGGCATCACTCGCCTGCCCCGCCGCCAAACGGCGCCCGGTAGTGATCTCAACGGACTTGCCAATACGGTTCAGCGGTACTTTGTGCTGGGCGGCCAAGGCTTGCACACTGGTGATGCCCGGGATCACTTCGAACTCGAACTCACTGCGGCCACTGGCAAGAATCGCCTGCAAGATGCGGATGGTGCTGTCGTACAGCGCAGGGTCGCCCCAGGCGAGGAAAGCGCCCACTTCACCGTCAGCCATTTCTTCGTTGATCATGCGTTCGAAGGTCTGCTGCTTGTCGCGGTTGAGGTCCTGCACGGCGGTGGTGTAGTCGATCTCGCCGCGCACCCGCTCGGGGCAGCTGGCCTCGACGAAACGGTAGCCAGGCTCGGTGATGTAGGTCTCGCAGATCTCGCGACGCAGGTCGATCAACTTGTCTTTGCTCTGGCCCTTGTCCATCAGGAAAAACACGTCGGTGCGGTTGAGCGCCTTCACGGCCTGCATCGTGATGTAGTCAGGGTTGCCGGCGCCAATGCCGATGATCAGGATGCGTTTCATGGGTTGCTCTCATTGCGGGGCGTGGATTTTGCCATGTTCGGGCAGCTAGGCGTGAGTTTCCAGGCGCAGTCGCCAGACGTCGTTGAAGCGCAGCTCAGTGGCGGACAACGGTTCGACGTCGATCAGGTAGAACATCGAGATCGGAAATTCCATGACGTACAGCATTGCCGCACGGATCACGAAGGGATGGGTGATGGCCACGACGTGGCCGGGTTGGGTTTCGAGGGATTTCATCCAACGGCCTACTCGTGCGCAGACTTGGTCCACGGATTCGCCGCCATGCGAGGCACTGGCGCTGTTGCCAAGCCAATCCATCAACTCGTTGCGATCTATCGCGTCGATGTCCTTGCCCTTCCACCGACCAAAGTCAGCATCGCACAAGGCTTTTTCGACTTGGGGATGCCTGCCGAACAAACCTGCTGTCTGTCGGGTACGCGCCTCGGGACCGCACAATAAGCGCAAGTTTTTCTTGTAGCGGCCGGCAAGGGACAAACCCGCATTTCGCCAATCCATCGCAACGGACTCGTCATCGGGAAAACGCCCCTTTTTTTGCTGGAGAGTCACGGCATGGCAGATAAGTGTCAAACGAGTGGCCGGCATCACAGAGTGCTTCAACGACAAGGATGAGGCCACCAAGACTGGCGCAGTTCTCGCTAGGGCGCAACGCCTTGTGCCAGATAAAGCACCTGGTAACCCGCGCCAGGATATTCGGCGTCCAGCGCCTTGGCGGACAGCGTAAACCGCACCAACCGCCACGCTTGCACATCCAACGCGAGGAACACTGCGAACGTGTCACTGTGCTCAGCCACCTGCTGATTACGCTGTTTCTCCTCGGCCAAGATCGCGGCGCGGTTCGCCCCTGGCGCCAATGCCCACTCCTCGCGATACAAACTCAACGCGCCCTGTGCCGGGCCACGTTGCAGGTCCAACGGCAACCAGCTCTCGATATGTGGGCGGCCAAAGCTGTCGAGCACCTTCTGAAAGCGCTCACCCAGCAGGAAGTCAGCCGCCTGCAGCGGGTCGGCCCAGAGGTAAACCGACGAATACACATTACCCCCGCGCTCCTGGGCGATAAACGCCTTGAACAGCAACCCCTCGGCGTTATCCCACAACGGCCCCAATTGCGCGGCGCGTCGGCGGATCACGCCCATGTCGTAGTCGGCAGGCAAGCGATGTGAATACTGTTTGGCAAACATGGACAAACTCCTGGGCAAGTTGAGTGTTTAGCTTGCGCAGCGACGATGATTTCAACAAGATATCAACCGATATAAGTGCGATAAGGATCCAATATGACTGACGCACCCAAACCACTGGATATCGACACTGTCCAAGCCTTCGTGCTGGTGGCCGATTTCGCCAGCTTCACTCGCGCCGCCGAAGCCCTCGACACCTCCCAGGCAGCGATCAGCCTCAAACTCAAACGCCTGGAAGAACGCCTCGGCTATCGCCTGCTAGAGCGCACGCCACGCCATGTGCGGTTGTCGCCCCAAGGCGAACAATTCATCGTCGCGGCCCGCGCCCTGCTCAATGCCCATGAACGCGCCTTGGGCGATATGAACAGCCACGCGCCGCGACGCCTGGTGATCGGCATCAGTGATCACGTGGCCGGCCCCGACTTGCCGACCTGGCTCAATCGCCTGGCCGCTTACGATCCGTTGGTGATCCTTGAAGTGCGCATCGCCTCCTCCCGCGACCTGGTCGCCGCCTTCGACCGCAGCGAACTTGACGCCGTGATTGTGCGCAACGAGGGCGACCGCCAGGATGGCGACGTGCTGGCGGTGGAACGCTTCGGCTGGTTCGCCGCCCCCACCTGGCAACACAGCCCCGGCACGCCCCTGCGCATGGCCACAATGGCCGCGCCCTGCGGCGTTCGCCACTTGGCCACACGCGCACTGGATGAGGCACGCATCGACTGGACCGAAGTGTTCGTTGGCGGCGGTGTCATGGCCGTGGGTGCCGCCGTCAGCGCCGGATTGGGCGTCGCCGCCCTCGCCCATCGCGTTGCGCCGGCAGGTGCGGTGGAAGTGAGTGAGCAATACGGGTTGCCCGCCTTGCCCGTGAGTGAGGTGGTACTTCACAGCCGCATCACCGATGTGCGCTCACGGGAAACACTGCGTGCCTTGAGCGCGACCTTTCGCGGCGTGCTGCAACGCTAATCAAACCATTCGCGTCGGCCTTCAAAGGTGCCGATGATCAACTCCACAATCATCCGCACCGCCTCCACATCCGCCACCTGCGCATTCACCGCCAGCCACACCTGGCGCTGCATGCTCTCGGCCAACAACCCCGGCAACGCCACCAGGCCCCGGTCAAAACTGCTCATGTAATGTGGCAGCAACCCAATGCACGCACCGCAACGAATCATCTCCAACATCAGCGAATACGCATGCACCTGCACCACCGCCGCCAAGCGCTGCTGCACCACCCGGTTCCACGCCTGCAACGCGCCCACCTGCGCATCAGGCTGCCATTGCACCAGCATGTAGTCGTCGAGGTCTTCGACACTGTCCGGGCGTGTGGTCAACCGCGAATAACGCTTGGCGATATGGGGCAAGTAATGTAGGCGCGCCAGGGCCTGTGGCGGCTCGGTGGCAAAGCTCGGTCCAGGCACGGGGCCATCGGTGTCCGACAGCCATAGCACCACATCCACATCCACCGCTTGCAGCGACAACTGGCTGTCGATGGAGATGATCTCCAGGCGCACGCTGGCATTGCGGCGCAACAAAGCGATCAGGTCGCGACCAAGGATGTCGTGCAGGATCGGTTCGGCCACTGCCAGCCGAATCAACGGCTGCTCCGTGACCGGCAAGCGCCGTTCATGGGCCAGGGCAATCAATTGGGCCTGCAACTGCTGGCCATCGCGACTGAGCACCAGACCATTGCCCTGGTAGGTGAACAGCGAATGCCGTAAATGTTCTTCCAACTGCGCCAGGCGCTTGCGCAACAGCGTCGCCTTGATATTCAAGCTGCGCGCCGCCTGCATGAAGCAGCCGCAGCGCGCGCTCACCAGAAAGTAGCGCGCCACCTCCGGCTCGATCTCATGGGCCAGGGCCAGCCAGCTACTGCGTCCCTCGGTGGGGGCGCGATAAGAGGACGGCCCCTGGGGGGCGGACGGTTCTAGAAATGCCATGGGAGACTCCCTGTCTTGTCGGTCTGTGCATCCAATGCGGGTTGACGCGGGTTACTCCAGCACCTTGTTCAGCTCGGCGCCGTCGATACTCAGGGTTGCGGTGTTGAGCATGCCTTCGAGGTACGCCTTGGCGATCTGCTCCTGACGTTGGACACGCAGGGCCTGGGTCAGGCGCTCGCGCAGTTCGTCGAGGGTCGCAGTACGCGCTGGTTGCTGGCCGGTGAGTTTGAGCACATGAAACCCCGCCGCGCTCTGCACCACGTCCGACACGGCGCCGACCTTGAGGCGCGACACGGCATTGCGCACTTCCGGCACCAGCTGTTGCAAGGGTTGCATGCCTGAGTCACCGCCGCGCGCGGCGGAGTCGGTGTCCTGGGAAAACTGCGTGGCCAGGGCGGCGAAATCACCTGGCGCGGCCTGGGCACGACGGCTCAGTTCCTGGGCCTGGCGGCGCACGTTGTCGACGGTTTGCGGGTCATTGGTCGCCAGGAAAATCTGGCTCACCCGGTACAATGGCGGCGTCCCCCATTGCGACTTGCCACTGTCGTAGGCCTGCTGCAACTCCGCCGCGCTGGGGTAATCGGCCGGCACCTGGCTGACCGAGAGCATGTAGTCGCGAAACACGATCTGCTCGGCGGCGGCGCGGGTCTGCTGTTCCACGTCCGGGCGCTGGCGCCAGCCCTGGGCGTCGGCCTGTTCGAGCACCGCCTTTTGCGCCAACCGTGAACGAATCCAGGTTTCCAACGCACCACGGTTACCGCGCAACTGCTCACGGGACTCGGCAGGCAGGCTGGCCAGCACGGTTTTCAGTTCCATCAGGTCGATCTGCTGATTGCCCAGGCGGGCCACCGCCGGCCCGGCCGATACAGGATTGATCACCGGTGCCGGTTGCTGCGCCGCCACCGGGTCGCTGCCCGGTCGCAGGCTCAAGCCCACCGCCACCACCAGCAAGACCAACGCACCCGCGCCGACCATCAAGGTAGGTTTCTTCACAATACCGGCGCCTCGGCTTCAGCCTGCAACTGCGCGGCCTGTTGGCTGTATTCACGCAGGTAAACGATAAATTCCTGTAACAGGCGATCCCACAACTCCAGCTGACTGCGCAGGTGCGTGGCGCCGACGCCCGCCACCACCACGTCCATTTCCATCAACAAAAACTCGCCCTGCACCGACAACCGCACAAAGCGTCGCGACGCGTTCCACACCTGCGCCAGACCTTCAGGCAATTCGCCCTGGATGCGCAGCGCACAGCTGTAGGTGAAATCCACATAGCTGCCCTGCTCCACCGCCGGGTTGCCGAAACGCACGGCAAAACCGATGCCCTGACTGGCGCTGAGCAATTGCACGACGCCATTCTGTTCGGTGTGGTTGACGCGGTAACCGGCTTCCTGCAGCAGTTCGGTGAGGCTCTGGGTGGTGACGCTGGAGATCAATTCGTTCATGGTGATTTCTTCCCTGTCGATCAATGATTGGCGGTTGCCTGGGGCGCATCGAAACGGCTTTTGTACAAATCGTCGCCAAAGCCCTGGGCGAGTTCCTCGAACTTGACCCGAGCGCTGCTGGCGAAGGGCTGGCGAATACTCATCACCTCGGCCACGTCGATTTTTTCGTAGGCCGCGAGCAACTGCTGGGCCACGCCGTACATCTGTTGATTCTTGACTGAACATTGCTGCACTTGTGTGTCACGTTCGCTCAGTTGCGCCTGCAAGCGCGCACGCTCGGCCTCTTTGCCCTTGGCCAGCACCAGCAGTTCGTCATAGGCCTTCTTGAACTTGCCGATCTGCTCGTTGCTGGCCGCCACCTGGGCCTGAGCTTGACTGTGCAGGCTCTGTTGCTGGCCGGCCATTTGCTCGGCCACGCCACGCACCTGGGCGAGTTCGGTCGTCAGCTGCTTGATTTGCGCCTGGGCCTGCTTGGCCTGGTTTTCGGCCGCAATCCGCGCGGCGCTGGCCTGGGCCTGTTCGCTTTGCAGGGCCTGCAATTGCTGGGTAGTGCTGCGCAGTTGCGTACGCAGGCGTTCCTCCATGCCTTCAGCCGACGCGCCGGTGGTGACCAGCAGCAGCAACAGCCCGCAGATTCGCGTGTTCATGTGGCATCTCCGTGCGCATCAAAAGCGCGTGTTGAGTTCCAGTTGCATCACATCGACTTCGAACGGCGCGCCATACACTTCAGACGCGCTTAACCAACGCGCACTGGCGTAGATGTTCTTTTCGATGCCGTAGTTGGCGCCAATGAAATACCCCTTGGCGTTGGTGCCGCCCAGGTGGAACGACGAATCGTTGAAGCCGTCAGGCAGTGCGTCAGGCTGGATGTATTTGTAGCCGGCCAACACGTTCCAATCGCCGCGTTTGCGCATTTCCAGCGCGCTGCCGAGGGTGAACGACACCATCAGCGCATTGCCGCCACTTTCAAACTGGCCCTTGCTGTTGATGTTGTTGACGATCTGGCCTTCGCTGCGCTTGAGCATCTCGCCCTTGTCGTAGGCCAGGTTGTGGATGAAGTTGCCTTGGGTGCGCAGCTTGAAATCGCTGGGCAGCTCGGCATCCCAGGCCAGGTTCAGGTCGAGCACATCGAACTTGGATGCCAGGCCGACGAACTGCGGTTGCGGGGTCAGGCCTGGGGTGGCTGGATTCGGCGTAATGTCGCGTAGCAGGAACACGCTGTTGCCCTTTTGCATGAAGGCCAGGCGCGAGCCGTCACTGTCACACGCCGGCTGGCCGGACCACGGCTGGCAAGCGCCGGAGCGTTTACCTTCGATATCGTCAAAGTGGTAGTAGGCCAGCGCGCCCTTCAGGCTGTTTTCGCGGTTGATCTTCCAGTTGGCGCCGATCTGCCCACCAAACAGCCACTTGGTGTCGCTGTCTTCCTTGTCGAAACCGTTGCTGCTGGCCGAGTCGGAGGTGTACTCCACCGGGAACGCGCCCAAGGTGCCGAACAGGCCCCACTGGCTATTGAGCGTATGGTTGAAATTGGCGGCGATACCGTCGAAGTTCAGGTCGCCCGAATACATCATGTCAGTGGAATAGAACGGGTTGGCGAATCGCCCGGCGGTGAGGGTCACGTCCGGCGTGGCCTTCCAACTCAGGTAGCCCTGATCGAGCCAGATGTCTTTCTTGCCAAAGCCGCCGCCCAGGGTCTGGGTGGTGGACACCGGGTTGTTGTCAGAGCCGGTGCCCACCCGGATGCCGGCCGTCCAGTCCGGTGACAGCACGGCTTTCATGCCCAGGCGCGCGCGCAGGCGGAACAGGTTTTCGCGGTCCTTGGTGGTGTTGAGCAGCGGCGGCAGCTTGGTGTTGGTGTCTTTGTTGGTGTCGTACGGGCCGCTTTCATTGAGCTTGGCGTAGTCGACGATCTCGTTGCTGTTATTGCCCGAAAAATAGCGCGACTCGTCTCGCAGGCGGATATCGCCATCAAAGCTGATACGCGAGACCCAATCCGGGAAGGTATTGGGCTGGGCCCAGTTTTCCTGCTTGGCGGTGGCCATGACCTCGGCCTTGACCTGATCACGGATCTGATCCTTCACCGCCTGCGGCACGTACTGCACACGCACGTCACCCGGCGCAGCGGCGGGGCCTGCGGCCACCACCGGCGCGGCATTGGCCTGGCGGGCCTGCTGGGCCTCTTTTTCGGCCTGGGCGATCAAGCCGTTGGCGGTGTCTTGGGTCAGCACGCCTTGCTGCACCAATAGGCGGATCAGGTTGATGGTGACGTTTTCCGAGGGTGCGACCGGGGCTGCAGCCGCCTGGCCGACCAGGGTCGCGATGACCATGCCGACCGCCAGGGTCAGTCGATTCACGGGGGAAATCATGTGTACGCAACTCCTGTAAAAAACCGTAAAAAAGGGTTTGTTCAATCCGGACGCCGGCCCTTGAGTGACAGGCGCATGGGCAGCGTCAGCGACGCCGGCGGCTTCTGTGTGGCACGCGGTGCCTGGATCAAGGCGAGCATCTGCGCGTCGGTCTCGGCATCCCCGCTGGACTTGGTCACCAAGGCTTTGGTGACCTGGCCATCGGCGCCCAACCACAGGTCTATCTGTATCGAGAACGCCTTCTTGCGCAGTTCAGGGTCTTCGCGCATCAGTCGCTGATAAGTGCCGGCCAGGTACTGCTTGTAAGTGCCCGTTCCCAACCCACCGCCACCACTGCCGGCCATGCCGCCGCCCTTGCCGGCGCCGATGTTGAAACCGTCGTTGCCGGACTGGGCGTCGCCGTCGATCTGCATCGGGTTGGCCAGGTCTTCGTTAGGCGAAGGCGGCGCTTCCTCGGCTGGCTTGACCTCTTCGGGTTCGGGGCTTGGCACCGGTTCCGGGATTTTTTCTTCGACCTGGGGCTCAGGCTCCTTGGGCTTTTCCGGCGGTGGTGGCGGTGGCGGCGGCAACGGGATAATCGTCGGCACCTTCGGTGCTTCGCGGCGCACGCCACTCATGTCATTGGCCCATTGCCACAAGAACCAGGCCGCCACGGCACCCAGCAACAGGCCCACGCCCCACTTCAACGGGCGCAACGGCGGCTTCTTCTTAATGGGCAAGGGCGCGATCGGGATCTGTGCGGTCATGTCTCAGCCCTGACTCGGTTTGCCGGTAACCAACCCGACCTGGGACAGTTCCAGCCGACGCAGCAGGTCGAGCACTTCGATCACCTTCTGGTACTGCACCATCGCATCGCCACGCACGATCACCGGGAAATCCGGGTTCAGCGCTTTCTCGATGCGCAGGCGTTCTTCCAGCTCGCCGAGGGTCACCGGGTAGGCGTCGAGAAACACCTGGCCACCGTCGTTCACGGAGATGGCCTTGGTCTTGGCCTCCGACAACGACACCGAAGCGCTGGCCTTGGGCAAGTGAATCTGGATGCCCGAGACCTGAGCGGTGGCGGTGAGGATAAACATCACCAGCACCACCATCAGCACGTCCACCAGGGGCGTGATGTTGATACTGTCGACGGCGGCATCATCGTCATCGTCGTGGGAGGTATTTACGGAAGCCATGGCAGATCTCCTCAGGCCGGAACAGCGGCGTGATGGTCACGACGGTGCGCGGCTTCACTGTGCTGGCTCTCGCCGTGCATCTCCGCCAGGCGGGTGATGAACTCGTCGACAAACACACGCATGTCCGCGCTGACTTCCTTGTTGCGCGTGATCAGGCGGTTGTAGCCAAACAGCGCCGGGATCGCGACAAACAGGCCCATGGCCGTGGCCAGCAACGCCGCCGCCATACCGGGAGCAATCGCATTGATGTTCACATCACCGGCCATGGCCGTACCGAGGAACACCACCATGATCCCCAGCACTGTGCCGAGCAGGCCGATATAAGGGCCGCCGGCGATGGCGTTGGACAGGGTCGAGAGCTTGGAGCTGAGCGCCTGGTTTTCGCGGGTGCGCACGCCGTCCATCGAGCAACGGATGGCTTCGATGGTGGCGGCCGAGACCGACGAGGTGTCAGCGCCCTGGGCACGCCGGGTGCGGATCTCCTTGACCGCTACCAGGTACAGGCGCCACAGCGAAGAATGGGCCAGGCGCTCACCCAGTTGGGCGTCGTCGGCGTACATCTCCAGGCGGGTGCCGATTTGTGAGAAGTGCTCGCGGAACACCTCGTTGGCGCTGCTGAGGCGGCTGACCTGACGGTTCTTACGCAGCATGATGACCCACGACTGGAACATCATCGCCACCAGCACCAGGATGATTACCCAGGCATCCACCGGCACCGCGTTGAGCAAGAAGCCCAGGCTGCCGAAACCAAAGCCGGACTGTTCTTCATCCACGCCATAGGCCACCAGTTTCGACTCGGCGCCCTGGGCGCTGGCATCGGCCAGCAACAGTGCCGCCGGACGCGCCACCTTGGACAGGCGCAGCTCATCGATGGCCCCGGCGAATGGCAGGTGCGTGGTGCCCGCTTCCGGCAGATCGGCACCAATGGCCAGTTGGGTGTTGAACGCGGGCAAGGCAACGGCCAGGGTGGCAGTCTCGCGGCCATTCACATACAGCGTGACCTTGTCACCCTCAGAGGTGAACGCCAGGTGCTGCCATTGGCCGGGGTTCAAAGGTTGAGTCGACACGGCGCGCTGGCCGTCGATGTCCACGAAAGGCATGCCCTGGTTCAGACCCAGCAACAGGCTATGGGCACCATCACGTCGGGCCAGCACGACTTGCTCGCCGCTGGCTTGGTCCAGGCGCAGCCAGGCGCTGAAGGTGAACGCGCCACCCGCAGCGTGTTGCAGCGAAGGGCTGGCCGGCAACATCAGCGGTTGACCGCTGAACTGCAAGGCACGGCCGATCACACCGTCGATGCTCGCACCGGTGGCGTTCAACGCGGTGTTGGCGTAGGCCGTGGTGTCGCGGGCCGGTGTGCCGTTGGCCCCGTCAAAATGGTAGAGCGCGGTGTAGTTCGGGTCGAACGTCAACTGGCCGTTGGCGGTGGCCGGGGCCTTCTGGTTGCCGTAGTACATCCACAGGTCCTGACGCTGACCGCCTTCGACCTTGGGCACATCGACCCAGATCAGCGCCATGCCCATCAATGGGTCGAAGCTCTCGATCTGGTGGTTGAACACGGTTTTGTCATCGGCGCTCACAAAACGCAGGTCGGCGCCGTCATCCTTGACCCCGTCAAAGGTGAAGTTGCCGGTGTGCAAGCGCACCAGCAGCGCGGTACGGCCCAGGGCCTGGTTGATCGCGGCGCCTTGGGCGGTGGTGTCCACCGAAATCTGTTTGCGGTAGTGCCAGTCGTCCTGCCACCAGGCATGGGCGGTGGCCGGGAGCGTGAAGCCCAGGCAGATCAACAGGCTCAGGAATAGGCGTTGCATGGGTGAAGTCTCCGGAAGAAAAAGTCAGAAAGTCGCCTGCACACTGAAGTGCAGTCGCGAGTCCTGTTTCTGGGTGTTCGGTCCATCAAGCAGCGGGTAGCCCCAATCCAGGCTGCCGGACAACCATTTGCTCAAACTGGCGCGGGTGCCCAGGCCGACACTGGCCAGGCTGTATTCATCTTCTTGCTCGGGCAGCGGATCGTGCAGGCGCATGCGCGCACCTTCGGCGAACGCGTAGAAGCGCCACTCCTGCACATAACTGCCGAGGAACTTGGCCAGGGACGGCGTGCGCAGTTCCTGGGAGAGCAAGTACCCCTCATCCCCGGTACGCTCCGCCGCCAGGTAGCCGCGCACCGACGTAGCACCGCCGGCGGAATACTGCTCGTTGGACACCAGCGGCCCCGACGCCAACTGGAAGCCGCCCTTGGTCGCCGACTGCCAATCGTTGGCGAAGGTGTAGGTGTAATTCAGGTCGCCCTTGAGCACGGCAAAACTGGCGCTGGCCTTGTAGCGTTTGTATTCGAACTCTTCGGCATCGCTGCCGTAGCCGAAGAAGGCGCGCGTGCCCACTACCAGGTTCAAGCCCAGGCCCAATTGCGATTGTTCGGTATAGCGAAAGCCGTTGTAGCCCAAGGTGAACGGCGCATATTTGAGGGGCACCTGGTCGCTGCTGGAACCGAACTTCATCTGTTCGTCGAAGTCCTTGAAGTCCACGCCAAACGAGAACGAGTTGGCCCAGTTGCCCGCCGCCGGCAGGTTGTAGATGGCCGACACGCCGTAGGAATGCCCTTTGCCCAGCACGTTGCTGCCGCCGATGGTGGCGATGTTGCTGTCGGACTGGTAGCCCGAGAACTGCACGGTCCAACGCTCGTTGAGCGGGGCGCTGTAGGAGCCCGACCAGACCTTGGCATTCTCGGTGTCCTGGGGCGCGGTGAAGTAGGTCAGGGAAATGCTGTGGCCCAGTTGCCAAAGGTTGTCGTACCCCAGGGTCGCCACCGAGCGCAGTTTCTCGGTGTCGGCACTGTAGTCGTTGTTCAGGCCGATACTGGCGTGCCAGGGGTTCTGGTCCTCCACCTGCAAATCCACATCCATGGTGCCGGGGCGTTGACCCTCGCGTACCAACGGCGTGACCTGGCGCCCAGCGCCGCGATTGAGGCCCGCCAACTGGGTTTGCACCGTGGCGAAGTCCGGCACCGCGCCCTCCTCCAGGGCCGGCACCTGCTCGCGGATTTCCACTGGCGAATAGTGCTTGGCACCGACCACACGCACCCGGCCGACCTTGGTCTCGCTGACCTGCAGATAGACGATACCGTCATCGACCTTCTGCTCCGGCAACTCGACAAACACCGACTGGTAGCCACGCGACTGGTAGATCTTCTGTAACGCATCGCGCGCGCCTTCGATATCGCCCAAGGTCTTCTGCGGCCCCAGGAACGGATACACCGCCTCCTCGATCGTCGCCGCATCCAGCACCGTATTGCCGCGCACGAAGTACTCGTTGACGTCGACCTTGCGCGCGCCCTCTTCTTCCTCGGCCAACACCGGTTGCGCCAGGCTCCCCAGCGTCACGCAACACAGCGCCAACGTTAATTTGAACAGATGCTCCACACCGCCCCCTGACTGTCTGATTTTGTGCGCCATCGCCGGACGCCCGGCGTGCGGCTGGCTCAATTGCTGGTGATCGAGGTGCTGCCGTGGCGTGCCAGCCAGGTGTGCAACAGGGCGAAGTTCAACGAGAACTCCGGCATGTGCAGCAAGGCGCCACAAAACACGTCACCGATGATTTTCTGGATGAGTTGCACCGCACGCGGGTTGTTGAGCAGCGTGGCGATGTCGCGGGTCAGTACGTGAATGCTCCAGACCTTTTGGTTGAGGTCCAGGCCGACGAACCAGCGGAACAACAGGTTGTAGTTCAGCTGTTCGTGCAGCTGTTGTTCGCTGGGCACCGAGTACAGCAGTTGCAGCAGGAGGATCTGCAGCACGGTGTGCGGGGCGATCGACATTGCGGGTTCGGCGGTGAGCCAGTCGCGATGCTGGTCGAGCACTTCGTCGATCTGTGGGCGCAGCAGCACCAGGGAGTGGCCTGCCGGGATGTAGCTGGACACTTCCTTGCGAGCGCCTTGCCAGTCTTCCTGGGAGACGATCCAGACCCAGGGTGCGCCGTAGCGATAGACCGACACCGGCTTCTTGCGCGCCGCTTCGACGATCTTTGACAGGCGCTGGTCGAGCTCCTGCATGCCCACTTTCGAGTAACGTTCCATAGTTCCCATCGCCCCACTCCTGGCATCCTGCTTGCGGCTGAAAAGCCCAACGTTCTGGTGGGCTCAAGCGCGTTACACAGAGGAGACGGGAGTGGCCGGGGACTACCGAACTTTTGTCATGAAAGCTTCATTTTGGATTGGGTGGGGGGCATTTTTTATGGTGTACATATCCGTTATTTAGGTAACGGCTACTTAGGGTTCCGCTCTTACAGCGGCTCACTTTTGGAAAGGCCCAAAAGTAAGCAAAAGGCCTTCGCCCCAACACTCGGCACCTCGCCTAGGCTCGGTGTGCCCGTAATCCGACAGTGATTTGGGGGGCCGCCGCCACGCGCCATCCATGGCGCGGGGCGGCTAAACCGGCATCCCTGCCGGTTTACCCCCCAAATCCCTGTCGAATTCCGGCCAGCGTGTTTAACGGGGCGCCTAAGATCAAAATCAAAAGCAAAAGCACAGCGGCCTGACAGCCGGCTTGAGTGGTGTGAAGCAAAGGCAAAAGCAAACGCGGTCCTGTAGGAGCCGGCTTGCCGGCGATGGTCTTCAACGATGACGGAAGTACATCTGGATAAACGCGGCGGTCTCACGTTTTTCGCCGGCAAGCCGGCTCCTACAACACCGCGTATCTACGATGCGAAGCGAGTCGCTCTTGATCTTGATTTTGATCTTAGGCGCCCCGTTAAACACGCTGGCCGAACGCAGGCTTGAATCCGTGGGTAACCCGGCAGGACGCCGGGTTAGCCGCGCTGGGCCAAGGATGGCCCATCGCGGCGGCCCACGGATTCAAGCCGGAGTGAGGGCACACCGAGCCTAAGCGAGGTGCCGAGTGTTGGGGCGAGGACCTTTTGGTTACTTTTGGGTCCTTCCAAAAGTGACCCGCTGTAAGAGCGGAACCCTAAGTAGCCGTTACCTAAACAACGGATATGCCCTCAGCCACCAGAACAAAACCCCACCCCCTGCAACGGCAACTCATAAGACTTCTTAACCGTCCGAACCACCAACGTAGAAGAATAAGTCCGAATCGGAATATCCCGATAAATCTCCAAAAACCGATAGATATACTCGGTATATTCCGCAGCATCCCGAAACTTCGCCACCATCACAAAATCAAACTCCCCCGTCATCAAGTAGCAGTCCTGAATCTCCGGATGACCAGAAAGTATGTGCTGCATCCTGCGATCAATATCATTGCTATCCCTATCCAACTTGATCAGAAAAAACGCCGTCACCTGGATCCCCAACTTTCGCTCATCCAAGACCGCCACTTTCGCCTTGATAATCCCCGCGCTCTCCATGCGGCGAATCCGCCGGTAACAACTGGTGGACGATAGCCCCACACTGTCACTCAACAACTCCAGGCTCTGGTCGCAATCCTTTTGCAACTTGCCCAGGATTTTCAAATCCATGGCGTCTGTCATCGGTTCCAAATCGTCCTTGAAAATTGCAATGAATCCGTCGCAATGACGGGCCAATTTGCACAAATCCTGCGCAGTGGCTAGTTAACATCGATTCAGCTTAGCAGCCCGGCCAACACCTGGCCTTACGGCGGCATGAGAGGGATCTTATGATAGTCGCGAAACCGACATGGACCGCTGATATCCAAGGACTTTTCAGCGCTCCGTACTGGATACCCGTCAGCCAGCGCGCCGCCGTTGCGGCCACCTGGATCGGCTGCATGAATGCCTACGACGTGTTCCTGGAAGACCCGGCGTCGGTCAAGACCTGGTCGCAGACCATCTACCAGCACCTCGCGTCGCGCAACATGCCGCTGACCACCGACCAGCAGCAATTCTGGCCGATCGATGCCTTGGAAACCTTCCGCCTGTGGGTCAACCAGGGTTGGCGGCTGGACAGCATCTCGCCCTTCGACCCGGCCGAACGCATCCCACCACCGGCGTTGCCGCACCCGGTCAAGCGCGTACGCCAGGACATCCGCTCGCTGAGCGTCGACGAACTGAACCTGTACCGCGCCAAGCTGGATGACGTGATGCATATCGGCGACCCCGACAGCGGTTCGCCCTGGCAGCGTTACGCCTACATCCATACCAACTGGTGCCTGCATTACCAGGAAGCCTTCGCCCTGTGGCATCGCGCCTACCTGCTATATCTGGAAGCGTTGATCGACTGCGCGATTCCTTACTGGGACTGGATGGCCGTGGACGCCAGTATCGACGGCAGCCCCCAGGCCGGCCTGCCCCAAGCGTTCCTCGATGAAACCTATGTGCACCCGCACACCGGTGAAGTGCGGCGTAACCCATTGCGGTATGCGGCGGCCAAAGATGGCTGTTCCAAGGTTTGCGCCACCGCTCCGGTCGGCGACGTGGATTGCCTGTATGTGCAGCGCAACCCGCTGTTCTATACCCAGGGCGAGGCCTTTCGTTTCGAGCGCACCCAACTGTATGGCATGAGCCGGATCTTTCAGCAGCAGGTGGTCGATGCGCTGGCTTTCACCACGTTCAGCCAGCCGCAAGGCGTGCCGGGCTACCCCTGGGCCAACATCACCAGCTTCGACCCGCCGCAACCGAATGACCTGTACCCCAACCGCGCGCTGAATTTCGACGGGCTTTACGAGCAGCCCCACGACAACTATCACGGCTGGATCGGCGGTGACATGGCCGACAACGCCTACACCGCGTTCGACCCGGTGTTCTGCGCCTATCACGCCAATATCGACCGCATGCTGGAGGTCTGGATCCGCGCCAACCCGGCGGCGCAGTACACCACCCAGTGCCTGTTGCAGCCGTTCGCTGGCCATCAGGCCGACGAGGTGAGCTTCACCAGCGCCGACGCTTGGCGCTACACCACCCTCGGCGATATGGCCCAGGACAGCCGGCACATCGGCTACGACTACGGCACCCCGGTGGCCCCGCAGTTTGGCGCGGCGAAAGCTGCGTGCTGCCATCAAAAACCGGCTGCCATCACCGGCCCCTGGGTGGTGTTCGACCATGTGCGCTGCACCCACGACACCTACCTGATCGACGTCTTCCTCAATCAACCCGACGCCACGGCGCAACAGGCGAATGCCGACAACCCGCATTACGTCGGGCGCTTCAGCCGCATCGGCATGGGCCTGGTGGATGACAAGGGACGCTGCATCACCCAAGGCGTCTCCCGCGCCCTGAACGCCGCGCGCAACGTCAAGGCGCTGAACCTCAAACCGACCGATAAAGCGCAGTTATCGCTGATCGTGACCCATCCCGATACTGGCCAGGTGTTGACGCCCGATGCGTACGCGCCCCTGCCTGGCTTTATCGCCCAACTGGTGTGGGACGACCCACGCCAAACCTCTGCCGGCCCCGCTCCGGACGCCGGTTGCTGCTCCACCAACACCAATGCTGGAGAACCAACATGAGCACGCCCTTCACCCAATTCACCTCCCCCGCCGAACAAGCCCCCAAGGACTACAACAAGCTGGGCCTGGAGAATCAACTGCCCACCTTCGAAACCAACTGGAACAACAACGTCACCGGCTGGACCCAGATGTCGGTGATCGGCAACCCCTGGTCCAACCTCAACGACGCACCGCGCTCGGGCTACTACAACCCGATCGAAAGCGGCTACGGCACGCAGACGCCAGTGACCATCACCTGGCAGCCCTTCCCCAATCGTCTGTGGACGTTCTTCTACAACAACGGCGCCGCCGTGGTCCCGCAACTGGGCGGCAAGGCCATGACCCTGGACCAGGTGATGCAGTTGACCGACCACGGCCAGATCACCCTCAACAACACCCTCTATTCGCTGTACCCGGACCCCAAGGCGACCCAACTGCAGATCCCCAGCGTGCTGTGCAAGTCCATCAACTGGAACGGCCCCTACGCCGACTTTTCACCCTCGGGCCCACGGGGCTGGCTGGATGAATACTGCGAGTGGTCGATCACCCGCGATCCCGACGGCAACATGCGCAGCATCATGTTCACCAGCGAGAACCCGGCGTACTTCCTGACCATGTGGAACATCGACCCGCAGGCCGTGCTGGGGCTGTACAAAGCCTATGTCGACCCACAGGTGAAGATCGAAGACCTGTACCTGCGCTACACCGCCAACGGCCCGACCGGCAAGGCCGGTGATCCGGTGCTTGACCCCACCACCGGCCAGCCCGCCTACGACACCGTGAACAAATGGAACAGCGGTACCGTGCGCATTCCGGGTGTGTCAGGCGGCGCGATGCACCTGACCTCAGGCCCCAATACCTTGAGTGCCGAGATCTACCTGGCGGCAGCGGCCACCATCCTGCGGCCGATCAAAAGCAGCGGCAACCAACAGAACCTGATCTGCTGCGCCCAATACGGGCAGAACTACCGCAACTCCGATCCGCATATCGGTTTCTCCGCCAACCAGGAAGCCGTCAAAGCCCTGATTTCCTTGACCAACCCCATCGGTCTGTACCTGCAACAACCGAAGTCCTTCAGCACCTGGAAAGGCCCGCAAGGCCAGGATGTGAGCAGCTACTGGCGCATCACCCGTGGCACTGCCGGCACCGGGCCGAACAACTCCGACCAGATCCTGCAGGCCGTCTTCGAAGTGCCGCAAAGCGCGGGGTTCTCGATCAACGACATCACCATCAACGGCACGCCGATCGACTACGTATGGGTGATCGCCAACGAGCTGAATGTGGCCCTGAGCGTAACCCCGGCGCCACTCACCGCCACGCCCCAAGAGTGCGATTGCGTGGCAGCCAACAACACCGATGCGCAACCCTGGCCTGTGCAATTGCTGCCGATTGACCTGTTCTACGGTCAGTCCCCCAGCGACTTGCCGGCCAGTTTTGCGCCCGGCAGCTCGGGCCAGTTCGTGCTGGTGGTGCAAGGCGCTGACCCAAGCACCACGGCGGCAGATGCGCGGGTGCAGTTTTCCAACCCTGGGATCACGGCTCAGGTCACGAAATTCCTGCCGGATGCCTCGGCGATTCCAGGGCAGACCGACAGCGGCGGCACCCAGGGCTACATCATGACCGTCACCGTCAGCAGCAACGCAGCGCCGGGGCTGGTCAGCGTGCGTGCGCTGAACCCCAGCGAAGCCGCCAACCCCAGCGCCACGCAGCATCCGTGGGAAAGCGGCCTGGCGCTGGTGCCTGTCGCCTGAGTACCGCTTGGCCGCCCATGCCTGGCGTGGGCGGTCGCCTCTTGAGTCTTGAGCAAGGAATGCGACCATGAACGGATGGCTTCGCCCGCTGCGCCGGGCACGCTTGAGTGTGTTGTGCTGGATCACCTGCGCCCTTCTTCCCCTGCTGGGCACCACGCCGGCCAATGCGGCCTCGGACGCCCAGAGCTGCGTCAGCCAACTGGTGTTCGATCCCACCAGCGGCGGCTTCCTGCCGGTAAACAACTTCGGCACCGAGCAGGACTTTCTCAACTGTTTCGGCTGGCAGTTGTTCATCGCCATGAACTGGCCGGTCAACCCCGGCTGGCCAGCCAACTCGAGCCTGGCCGGAGAGCCGGACACGCAAAGCACCGTGGCCCAGTTCGGCGTGCCGCCAACGCCCGGCCAGCCCATGAGCAATGCCCCGGTGTGGGCCAGCTACAAGGACGCCAGCGATATCTTCCTGCCCGGCGCGCCCAAGCCCTCCGGTTGGGGCGTGGAAACCCTGGTGCCGTCCAATTGCACCGCCACCGGCAACCTCAAGGCGTTTTCCACGGGCGCACGTAAATTCATTACAGCCACGTCGGAAAGCGCGATCAACCGCAAGCACCGCTTCCACTTATCCAGCGGTACCCAGGTGACGCTGCCCGATTCGATCATGGAAGCTTCCGGCGGCTGGCTCACGGACCAGTCGGGCAACCTGGTGTTTTTCGAGCGCAAGGTCGGCAAGGCCGAGTTTGATTACATCGTCGAAAACGGGCTGTACGACGCCGCCAACCAACTGATCGTGGCGCAGAACAGCGACAACCGGCACCCCGCAGGCCTGTCACTGCCCGCAGGCAAACTGGTGCGCGAGCTGCCGGCCCAGGCGCTGCCCCAAGAAGAACTCGGCGCCCTGGAACTCAAGGCAGCCTGGCGCGTGCTCACCAACAAACCCGAGCTGTACGGGCGTTACCTGACCACCGTCGCCTGGCTGCAGCGCCCCGACACGCTGCAATGCACCCAGGAAGTGGTGGGTCTGGTGGGCCTGCATATCATCAACAAGACACAGACCCAGCCGAACTTCATCTGGACCACCTTCGAGCAGGTCGACAACGTGCCGGACAACGGCACAGCAGGGCCCCAGGGCTACAGTTTCAACAATCCGGCCTGCACGGGTGATGCCTGCACGCCCAACGTTGCACGGGTGCAGTGCGATGCCACCCACACGCCGCCCAACTGCACGCCCCTTGATCAGCCAGTGCAGGCCACGCGACTCAATGCCACGCCCCAGGACCTGCAGGTGCTGAACACCGCGGTGCAACAGATTTTCGCCCAGAAAACCCAGGGCCAATCAGTGTTCCAGTACTACAAACTAGTGAATGTGCTGTGGTCCAAGACGCCCAACGCGCCCAACGATCCCGGCCCTGGACCCAACGTGCAGGTGCCGCTGTCCTATGGGCCGTTTGTCAGCGACCAGAGTGTCGTTGTCGCCAACACTACGATGGAAACCTACGTGCAGACAGACAACTGCAACGACTGCCATCAGTACGCGGCGATTGCCGGCGGGTCCAAACTGGCGTCGGATTTCTCCTTTCTGTTTGGCAATGCCGACTCGGCGAAGAACACGCGCCTGATCAAACGCATCGAGGCGTTCAAGACCCTCAAGGATGAGCCGTAGCCGCAAGCCAAACACGGGGCGCAATTGTGGGGGCTTGTAGAGGTGAGGGGCTGCTTCGCAGCCCAGCGCGGGGCAAGCCCGCTCACCACAGGTCCTTCTGTAAATCTACAGGCTGATCTGCTTGCGCTCCTCATCTGTTAGCCGCGCCCGCGCCTGTTCACTCAGCGGCCCCGCGCCCAGTACCTGCACCGGGCTGTCGGGGTTGTAGCCGGAGGTTTTCTGCGCTGGCGCAGGTTCCTGTGGCAACGGCTCGCTGCCGAGGCTCAACACCTCAACCGTCATGATCGACGGCCGGCCCTGCTTGGACGCCGCCTGCTGGCTGCGCGCCGCGTCTTCCGCGGCCTGGGACGCCGCCGCCCCGGCCGCGCTGGCCGATGTCATGGCGTTGGTGTTGACCGCGGCAGACACCGGCACCCCGGACGACTTGCCCTGGCTCTGGATGTTCGCTGCGTTCACCACGCGCAAGGCGGCGATGTTGACGTTGCCCGACACACGAATGCCCGCCTCGCCCGCATCGATGGTGCCCAATGGCGCGATCAGGTCGATGTCTCCTGCCGGCACTTCCGGAATCGGGTTGAGCGTGGCGATCCCCGCACCGGTACTCGGCACCGACGGCGACAGGCCCACATTGCCCCAGTTGTCATAGACACGCTTGGGCGGCGTGTACACCACAGTGGTCTTGGAGCCGCGACCGGCGTTGATGTCACCCTCGCTGGTCCAGCCCATGATCGAACCACCGAAGGTGGTCATGATGCGGCTCTGGCCGAGCAGAATGCTGCCCATGGAATACAGCTGGATATCCCCCGCACCTTGAGTGATCACACCCGCCGTCGACGGTGGCGCCTCGCCTTCGATGCCGAAGGTCTGGCTGCCGCCTGGGGTGAGCATCTGGATCGAGCCACCGAAATTGGTGTGCACGCCCGAGCCGCCGAACAGTGTGATGTCGCCTTTGTAGGTAATCGGATTGCCGGCCACGTCCTTGTCGGGGAACAGCGCTGCAATGGCGGCGCGGCCACGCAGGTAGCTGCCCTGGCGCACGCTGCCGTCGGTGTTGTACTCGCGCCCTGCGGCCTTGAGTTCGGCAAAGTACAGGTTGCGGGCAAACACTCGTTGCTGCTCGGCGGGCAGCGCCGCGTAGTAGGCGCGTGCCTGCTCGGTATCGCCAACAAAACCGAAGCGCTCGGCGAGCCAGGTGACCAACTCGTTTTCGTACGTCTTGGCGACCTTATTGCCCTGAATCGACTCGCCAGGCTGCGCCAGGTTGGCGGGGTTCAGGTACGCCTCGACGAAGCGCAGGTAATCCGGCCCATGGGGGCCGACGCCCGCCTGCATGACGATACTCGCCCCAGGACGGTTGTCCCCGGCCAACAGGGGCCCGAAGCTGGTCACGCTGGACTCGCCCAACGCCCCGGAACCGGTCAGGAGGATATTGCGCCCCGCCGACAGTTCCAGCAGGCCGGGGCCGGCGACCTGGAAGTTGCTGTACAGAATGTCGCGGCCGGCGGACACCACGGAGATGTCGTTGGGGGTGTTGTGAATGATCAGGTTGTCCTGGGGGAACATGGTTAAGCCAGCAGGCGAGCTCTGACCGAAGCGCCGACCGCTGCTGACGATATCCCGTCCCGCCATCATCCATACCGGCCCATTGCCCTCATACCAGGTCTGGCCTTCATGCAAGCTGCCCGCCGTTGTACCGAAGGTGATCACGCGGCCACTGCTGACACCGACCAGATCGCCGTCTATTGCGTAAAAACGCGCAGGCTCAGCATTGCCATCGGGTGACAGCCCAGCCGTACCCGGCCCGAATACAAACAACGGCTGGCTGCCCGAGTTGCCGTTGACCGACAGGTTGCTCGCCTTCACCGTGTTGCCGATGCGGCCCTGGTACGCCGGATGCCAAGGGGTCGCCATGGTGCTCTGGGCTGTCCCGGATTGGCTGACGGTCATGCCACCGGCGTAGATCGAATCCTGGGCCAGGAACTGCAATTGGCCGTTCTCGCCGGGCGCCAACAGCAGTGGGTAAGTGTAGTTGTCGTCGCCATTGGCCTGCGTCTCTGCCGCCTTACCGTAATACAGACTACCGCCGGCTGCCGTGGCCCTGACGATCGATGGATAGACCACCGCCAGGTCGGCCGTCGCGTCGGATCGACTGAAGGGCGTGAGGTTGCCGCCCAAGGAAAACAGGTCGATCGACGTGCCCTTGGTCCACAGTGTGAACCAACTGGTACCAGTGCCCTGTTCAGCCCCTTGAGCGAAGGGGGACAGGTGGGAGAGTACGACCCGCCCCGGGTCTTCGACGTTCTGCACCACCAGGTCACCCAGGGTCTGCAGATTGAACGTCGCATCACCCGGCACCAGGGTCATTCCACCGCGAGCAGCGCCGCGGGTCGCGACCAGTGGATCATAGGCACGGGTTTCGCCGGGGCTCTGGAACCTGGCGATACTGCCATACATCATGTCGACACTGCCCACGGTGGCGCTGCGAAATTGCACGTCACCTCGCAAGTTGACCAGTACACCATCACGATGGTCAGCGGTGCCGGCAACGCTGGCCGGGTTCAGTGCCCCTCCGATGCGCACGCGCAGGTCACCGCCACCGGTCAACTGCAAACTGCCATCGCTGGCGACCCGGCCCGTACTGCCCACAGCCAACACCAGGCCCTGGCTATGCGGGTTCGCCTCGACATGGCTGGCGCTGTAGCCCAGCGTGTTCAACACGCCGGCATCGCCGCCGACGTTGACATCCACGTTGCCGCCGCCAAGGGCACCGAAACCGGTGAAACCGAGCATCTTGTCCGCTGCCGTCGTTGCGGTGTAGCTGCCGAAATTGATCCACCAGGCCGTCGGCTGGGCTTGCCCGCCCGTCCCCACGTCGCTGCTGCCCTGGCGCCACAGCCAATTGCCGACGGCAGCGGAGTCCACCCCTGCATCCTTGGGGTTGGGTCGCGCGGGGCTCAACGCGGTGAGGCTGGTGATATGACCGGCCAGGTCCCCTCCGACATTCAGCGTCAGGTTGCCCCCTGCCTCCGGGTACCAGGCCCGATACAGGCTGGTAAGCGAGCCATTGACAAACTTTTCAAAGAAGCTGCCGGGGTCGCTCAGCACCGTTTTACTGGACGGGTCAGTGCCTGTCGGCGTCGCCTTGGGCAGGTTGTAAGGGTCGCCGGCAAAGGTACCGGTCGACGAGGTGCCGGCCGTGTAGACGCCGTACAACGAATCCATGCTCAGGTTGCCCGCACTCAACAATTCCAGGTCGCCGGTGCCGGTGCGGATGACGCTGAATCGCGTGCTGGAAGGTGTGGCGGCGTATTCCTTGTCCGCCTTCAGCAGGCAGAACTCAGGCGCACTGCCACACACCTCAGCCACAGTCGGGTAATCAATGCTCTGGAAAAACGCATCGGTCATCTCGGTATTGACGACCACAGTGACGCCTTGACTTGCCAACTGATCAACAGCGTATTGGGTGAATACATAGGTGACCTTGGGCTTGCAGTACTCCGGCGTTGCGGCACAGAAGTCCTCGATTGAACCCAGCCCGAAGCCATCGAGTACCGCCTGATCAATCGGGTCGCCTTCCTTGACGACCACACCGGCAAAGCCCATATCAATGACTGCCTGGGCGGTCCAGGTTTGTACGCCTTTGGCAGGTATTTCCTTGGCAAACATGCCGTAGTGGTTATCCGCCAAGTGAATGTCACCACTGCGCGGGTGGGCTTGCAGGATACGGCTGTCAGCCGCCTCGGTATCGGCGCCCGCTACCAGGCGCAACGACCACGATTGAGTGCCTTCGGCCAGCATCGGCGAGATCGCCCACACCTGGCCGGCGCCGCCGGAAACCCCGACGCGCAGTTGCACCGACGTCGCCCCGTTGGGCAGCTTCACATCGGTGCCGGCGGGGATGAGCCCGCCTTTTGGCAAGGCCTTGCTGCCGCTGAGCAGTACGATGTTATTGCTCAGCGTTGCGCCGTGCACCGTGGGCAGCGGCACGCCTTTGGGCCAGATCATGGCTTGCAGGCGGGTGCCCTCGGTCAACAGCGTGCCGGCGCCCAGTTGCGTGCCCGCCACCAGGGTTTGCGCCTGGCTGAGCAAGGTGCCAGCGGCGAACAGCAGGTTGCCGCCAGCATCGCGCACATCCGCCGACAACACGCTACCGGCGGGCACCACCAGGTCCTGAGCCAATGTCGCGGCCACCGGCAAGCGCGTGCCGGCCGCCACGGTCAACCCTTTGATCGGCAGGTCGTAGTTAAGCGTGGCGCCGGCTGGGAAGGCGGTGCCATCGGCGAGGGTCACGCCATTGCCCGGCACCACGATATTTCCGCCACTGAAATCGACACCCGGCAACAGCACCCAGCCTTTGTCATCCTCGGACACCGGCGGCTTGGCGAAACCGTCGTTGATGCTGCCGTAGATATTCAGGTCGCCGCCGGCACGCAGGGTCAGGCTGCCGGACTCGCCGCTGCCATACACCGCGTTGTTCTTCTGGCTGGTGGGGTTGAGGCTGGCGTAGCGATAGCCGGACAGGTCCAGATCGCCTTGCACCACCAGGTCGCCGTCCGGGGTCTTGCTGACGATTTCCACGCCTGGGCGCAGGTGGAAGGCATCGGCATACGTGGCGTTGTTCAACCCGGCGAGTTTGTTTTGCAACAGATCGTTATTGAGCAGCGCGGCATTGATAAAAGCCTCGCTCAAGGCGTGCTTGCCATCCAAGTAACTCTGGGTGATCTCCTGATACGGCCTGCCGCTGGCGGTCGGGTCGGTTTTCTCCGGGGCATCGTCGTAGGTGGCCATGCCGTTGAGGGTAATCGAGCGCGCGCCCTGAATAGTCAGGCGCCCGCTGGCGTCGATATTGATGTCATTGCTGCTGCCGTCCGGGTTGAACAACCGTGGCGCGTTCAGCTCCAGGGTGCCGCGATTGCGCCCATCGTTGCCGGTCGCGCCGTCGGTGCCGTGGCGCAGGTCGATGCGCACGCCATCGGCCAGGGTCAGTTGGCCGGTGCCGGAGCCCAATACCACCATGGCGCGGTTCGGCGCGTCGATGATCTTGCCGTAGCTGTCCACGCGCAGCTTGCTGCCATGGGCGTCGAGTACCGCCGTGCTGTCCAGGGTCAGGCCATTTTTGCCGGCCAGGTTGATGCTGCCGACCCGCTCGCCGCTGGCGTCCACCAGGCCATTGACGCGCAGGCTGCCGTTGTCCAGCGACACGCTGATGGTGCCGGCCTTGAGCCCGTTGCCGATGGTCAGGTCACCCTGCTTGAGCTGGAAGCTGCGCGCGCCGAACACTTGGCCCTGGTTGAGGCGCTGGTTGAGCTCGGCGAACTGTTGGTCGAGGGCGCCGCTGCTGCCCAGGCGTTGCGCCTGGATTTCCACGGTGCCGGCCTGGTATGGCATTGAAGTGCCGCCGGCCAGGTAGTGGCCGCTGCTGCTGCCGAGGATTTTGCCTTGCAGGTCGACGATGCCCCCGGCCGCGTCCGTTGCCACGGCGCGCAGTTTGCCGGCCTGGTTGTTCTTCGCGGACAGGTCAATGGTCGACCCCGCCGCCTGCAGGATATTACCGCTGCGGCTGTCCAACAGCACATCGCCGCCCCAACCGTATTGGGTCACGTCGTTGAAGGGAATGGCGCGACCGGCCACGTCGATCAACGCGTCATCGGTCAACACCACATCGCCACGCGCGCTGAGGCTGACTTTGCCGCTAGGCAACACCACCGCGCTGGCCAGCCGAATGCTGTCGCCTTGCAGCGAAAGTTCGGCCCCCTGGCCACTGGCCGCACCACGCGGGCCGGCGGACGCGCCGATGTCGATCGCACCGCCCGCCTTGATCACGTTCACCGAGCCGGCTTCACCGGTCATCAACGGCGTGCGGATAGTCAGGTTGCCGCCGCTGTACTGAAAGCCGCTGACCGGGTCATAGGCGCCCTGGCTCTGGTACACCGACAGGCTGCCCTTATGGTTGGCCGTGATGCGCTCGCTGGCGTTCAGATTGACGTTGGCAAAGCCCAGGGCCAGGCGGTCGAAGCTTTTCACGTTGCTCGGCTGGCCAAAGGCGCCATAACCGAACTCGATCCGCTCGGCGTTGACATCCAGGCGCCCGCTGCCGGTGCCCGCGCCACCCGCTACCACCGCGCCCGGAGGCGTGATCGCGCCCAGCCAGATCAGGTTGGCGGTGTGGATCGTCGCCACGTCGTTGGCACCACCGGCACCGTACAGGGCCGGGGTGGACAGCATCAGGTTGCTCAGCAGCGATTTGCCGGTGAGCGGGTCATAAGTGTCGAGTACCGCATTGCCGTAGAAGTTGAACCCGTCGCGGGCCGAGAGCTGCAGGGTTTCCAAGGCAGGTGCGCCGAACTGCGTATCGCCACGCAGCAATCGATCAAGCAGCGCCTGGCTGAGCGTCAGCCCGGCCGGCAAGCGATTCGTCGCCGCCGCTGCGGCCAGGGCGTCGGCGCTGCCCAGGTTGATGGTGCTCACGCCCAGGTTCAGGTGACGGGTGCCGTAACGCACCTGGTCGCCGAGTTGAAAGGTGCTGTCGGTCAGGGCCACGATGCTGCCGTTGGAGTACAGCCCGGTCTGGCCACTGCACGCACCGCTGCTGCAGGCACCGATGTTGATCCCCTGGCTGATCACACTGCCCACCTTGGGCGCACTGATCACGTTGAGCAGGCCATTGGACACCGCCAGCATGTTGGCCACCTGGTAGATATAGCCGTCGCGGGCATCGTAGCTGGCATTACCGCGCCCCAGGGTATTGATCGAAGCACCCTGCTCCACGACGATGGAGCCGGTATCACTCACCAGGAACACTTCCGGCGCGGCAAGGGTTGCGCCATTACGCAAGATCACGTTGCTTTGGGCGCGGTTGACCCCGCCCGCCAGGTAAATGAAGTTCCCGGACTGGCCGTACTCCACAGCCGTCATCCCACCCACCATCAGCCGCGAAGCACCCAATGCATTCAGGCTATCGGCGTTGAAGGTGATGCCGGCGAACCCGGCTGTCGCCGCCTGTCCTGCGCCAACCACTTCGATCCCTTGCTGACTGCGGTCGATGACTGCCACCGTGCCGCCATACCCACCCGATGCCGCGCCAAAGCGCCCGATACCCTGGAACGAGAAGGCCTCGGCGCCGTCTCCCGGACGCAGGGCCAGTTTCAAGGTTTTCGCGTCGGCCTCCAGCATCGGCCGTGGCACGCCCAACCTGGCCGCATCGGCCCTGGCGAATTGGGCGTAACTGGTTTCGTTGTATTGGGAATAGCGCCGCAGGGTATCGGCAGAGGTCAGGATCAATTGGCTGGCCACGCTGTTGCTGATCCCGGTATGGGCAATCGACAGGTGCCCGGCAGTCGCCCACGAACCGTTGCGCATCAAGGTGGTCGCGGTGCCGCTGCCCAGCCCGGCCAGACCGTTGATTTCGACGCGGAAGGCGCCTGGCATCAACGCGTAGGTCGACGGCATCAGCGTGTACGTGCCCGCCGGCAACCCCGGCACACCGGCGCCGATGGTGATCTGCTGACCAACCAATGGCGTCACGGCCCCGCCCTCTCCTGCGACCGGCGCGGCGTCCGGCTGTATCCCCGGCACAATGGCATAGATCGGGTTGGTGGACAGTCCCGGCAGCACGAACCCGCCATTGGCGCCAAATTGCACCAACGGGCTGTAGCGCGCATCCGTAGAACCACCGCGCCCGGAAACAAAGCCGGCGCCCAACAGATCGCCTCCGCCGGACAAGTCCAGGGTGGCGTCCGGCAACACGCTGATCGACTTGCCACCCAGCACGACACCGACATTCAGGTCAACTTCACGGGAGGGCAGCCCTCCCTGACCGATAAATTTTACAGTCTTGCCGTTGTACTTGTAGACCTGGCCGTCCAGCGTTCCGCCGTAGGGCAGCACCAGGCCCTTGCCACTCACCGAGGTCAGGCTGCCGGGCAGCAGTTGCACCACGCTGCTGCCCATGCTGCCGATGTCGATCAACCCCAAGGGCGCGCGTACCACGCCCCCTTGGCGCACGGTGGCCGCGCCCAGTTGCAGGCGGCCGAACGCCGAATACGGGATAGGCGCATCGGCACTGCCCACGCGGCCAATGGTCAGCGTACGCAAGGGATCGAAATCCAGGTCAAGGGAGGTGGTGGTCGACTGCCCAAGGTAGCCGGCGATGACGCGGGCACTGACTTCACTGGCCGGGTACAGCTGCGCGGCGCGCAAGGTCATATCGCCCTGGGTCAGCAACTGCGTGCTGACACCGGTAATGATGTCGTTCTCGGCTGCACCGGCGAGAAAACGCAGGTCGCCCTGGCTGGTCAGGTTGACCTGATCGAACCCGCGACGCTCAAGGCTGGCCTGGCTGTTATCTGCCCGGAACAGGCTGCTACGGTTACCGAAGATGACATTGCCACGCACGTCGATCAGGCTGCCGGAGGCATTGAATTGCGCCTCGGTTGCCCGCTGGGACGGGGCCGGCAGCACCGGTATCGGTCGCACATAGAGGTCCTTGCCCGTCTCTTCAGGCGCGAGGAACCCCGCCAGCAGCAAATACGGTGCCGACAGATTGATATGCGAGTTGCCCGCTGCGGTTTCGCTGAGGCCATAACCACGGCTGTACAGGCGCAGGCTCTGGCCCATGTTCAAGGTCACGTCGCCATCAACGCTCAACAGGCCGTTGCTCATCAGCGCCAGGTTATCGAAACCGCCCGCGCTGACTTGATCCACACCCAACCGACCATGCCCGTACTCCAGACTGGCGGCCGCATCTTCCGCGGTGCCGGCCAGCGCCGTCGGCTGATACACCTGACCCAACACCAGCTCACGCACCTTGAGGACGCGGTCAGTGACGGACGCCTTCTGGTAATACGGGGTGTCCAACGCCACATTGAGACTGCCGCCCGCCGCCCCGGCGCCACCGGCCCTGGCGACAAAACTGCCATCCAGGTACAGGCCATTATTCGACGCCAGCGTAATACTGCCGCCATTGCTGGCCGCTTGCACGGCGCCCTGCCCCGCCACGTTTATCAGGGCTTGGGTGCCGGACGCCTCCAGGCGTGCGCCGTTACGCACCACCACGAACAAGTCACTGGCCTTGGCCAGGCCGGTGTTGAGGTCGAACGTGCCGCCAATGTTGATGCTGCCGCCGTCACGCACCAGGCCATAGGTGCGCCCACGGTTGTCCACCGCCGTCGCCGCCCGAGCCGCGACGTCGATCACCGCCTGCTCGCCGACCCAGATCGAGCGGCCATGGCCGATGGCATTCACGGCTTCAGAAGCACCCGTCGTCAAGCCGCCCAGGCTGACACTGCCGCCCCAGGCGTTGAGCGTGCCGTCCAGCGTCAATTGGCCGACGCTGCGCAAGTTGATCGCCTGGCCGGGGTCCACATTGATGACCGCGCCTTGGCCCACAGTGAGCGCCGTGGTCGCCAGTTGCGCGGCGGTGGAATTGACATGGCCGGCGGTAAGGCTCAAGCCGGCGCCACGGCGTTGGGTCAGCACACCTTTGGTGGCGTCTTCCTGATACAGCGGCGGCGTCCAGCGTTCCAGCGCGGTGGCTGGATCGCTACCTGTTGGCATACCCGAGGCTTGGGCACCTAATCGGTAGACCGGCAGGCTGACATCGACCTGAGTACCGTCCGTGACGATCAGCCCTTCATTACCGGTGATGTCGTAGGCCGAGAAGCCCTTATTGAAGAAATCACCGGCCAGTTTCAGGGTGTCGCTGCCCAGCGCGTTGGCGCTTTCGCCGATCTGTACCTTATGCGCCTGCAACGCCAGGGTGCCGCCGCCGTTGACGCCGTAGCCGCGAATATCACCCTCCAGGGCCAGCTCACCGAGGGCGCCCAGGGTCACATTGCCGCCCTTGCCGCCAGTGAGTTTGCCATCCACGCCGAGGGTGGCACCGGAAGACGCATCCACCACACTGCCGGCGGCCAGGTTCACGTTGCTGGAACTGCGCAACGACACCTTGCCACCATTCACGTACGCCACACCCGCGTTGGCAGCCGGATCCAGCGCCAGGTTGTTCCAGCGGCCACTGGTGTCCAGCTTGACGCCAGCAGCGACGTTCACACTCGAACCACCGGCCAGGATCGTATCCGCCACCGCACCGGCCTTGAGCGGATCGACCTGGCTGAGAATGTTGCCGGCGTTGATACTGCCGCCGTGGGCCGTGAGGTTGGCATTGATCTGCACACCCGGCCCGAACAAGGTGATGTCGCCACCGTCCGCCACACTGAGCGCGCCATTGACGGTCACCTGCTGCTTGGCAGCGACCTTGACCGCGCCCAGCTGATAGCCATTGAGCTGATCGCTGTCGAGCAGGATCTTGCCCTGGCGATCGAGCGGCAGCACGGTGCCTAGGTCCAGGCCTTCGGCGATTTTCTGGGTGTTGCTGTCGATCAGTACCTGGTCGGAGGTACCACTGAGGGCATAGCGCAGCGTGCCGGTGGTTTTGTTGTAGATCGGAATGTATTGGCCAATGATCAGTTGCGCACGCTGGGCCCTGGCTTTCTGGGATTGCTGGTAGCCGTCGAGATTGATGTTGGGTGCCTGGGTCTGGCGGTCACCCTGGAACACATCACTGATCAACTGGCCTTCCAACACTGCGCTGGCGGTGCCGACGACCAGCTTGCCGGCATCGCGGCCCACGGTGTAACCGGCTTCGTAACGACGCTGGGGAGCGATCAGCGGGTTGTAGTAATACTCGGTCTGGCCCCAGCGCGCGCTGTTGTCTTCATAGCCCTTGTAGAAACCGGAGTAGAGAATGTCCCCCGGCGCTTTCGACAGCTCATACAAACGGCCATTCGGGCCTTTGAGCCAGGTCTGCTGGATGTAACCGGCCTGCACATCCACGGTGCCGCCCGACAGGTTGATCTGCGCGCCCTGTTGGGTCACCACCTCCTTGCCGGTAAAGGTCACGGTGCCGCCCTGGGCCATCCACTCGCCCACCGAGTGGCCCTGGGTGCCGAGGTAACCGCCCACTTCCAGCAAGCCCCCGGCGGTGTACCAGCGATCGGTGGCGTAGCCGTTGGTGCCGGCCGGTACAAACACCAGCTCGCGCAGGTCGACCCACACGTCATTGTTGATCAGTTGCCCGCCGTCGCGGTTGACCGGCGCATCGCGCTGCTCGTTGCCCTGCACGTTGATCTTGATGTTGTTGGCTTCCATCGCCACCTTGACGCCGATGGCACCCGACACGTCGATCATTGCACCATCACGCACCAGGCTGCGCTGGCCGGCGCTGACCGCTACCTGGCCGCCGGTAGCCAACGTGATCGAACCTTTTTGGAAGTCCACGGTGCCGCCGCTGACAATCTCGATGCGCGACTGATCGGTGCGGTCAACCACGGCGCTCAGGTTGTTGAACTGCCCGGTGATCAGGTTGGCAGGCGTGCCGTCGAGCTTGATCAGGCCGTTGTCTTTCTGGCTGTTAAGCGCCGTGCTGCCGCTGGCGTCGAGCAGGATCGCGGTGGTGCTGCCCTCGCCCAGGGTCACGCTGCCGCTGGTGTCGCTGGCGGCGTTGAGCAAGTGAATCGTGCCGCGTGTATCCACCGAGGTGCTGGCCAGGGCCACGCCATTTTGCTGCACCTGGTGACCGGTCAGGGTGATGTCGCCAGTGGAGGCCATGATCAGGCCGCTGTTGGTGACTTTACCGGCGGTGCTGCCAGCCTTGAGGCTGGTCGCCACCTCATTGCCACGAGTAGTGGAACGGTCGTTGCCCGCTGTGCCGGCCCCTTTGCGAATGTAAAAGCTGTCGCCGGCCGCCAGGGTGGTCTGGCCCTTGGCAGTGATGATGGTCCCGGCGTTTTCCACCTCGCTGCCCAGCAGCAAGGCATAGCCGCCTGAGTCCGTGGAAGTGGCGGCAGTGCGTGTCTGGATCAGCGCGCCGCGCTGTACTTCCACCTTGCCCGCCGCGTCGGTGAACGTGGGTTGGGTGCCATTGGTGTCGACATACAAGCCGCGCTGGGTGAACTGGTCATCCGTGATAGTCGCGGCCGCCGCCACCAGGTTACGCACGTTGACCTGGCTGGTGCCGCTGAAGACCACACCGTTACGGTTCATGATCATCACCGTGCCGGCGCCGTTGATCTGGCCCTGAATTTCGCTGGGGCGCGCATTGGGGTCATTGACGCGATTGAGCACGGCCCAGCTGGACTGCTGCTGGAAGTCGACAGTGGTATTGCGCCCGACGTTGAAGGTTTCCCAGTTGAGGATCGCCTTGTCGGCGGTCTGCTCGATGGTCACCGTGGTCTTGCCGCCAGATTGGCTCTGGGTGGGCCCCTTGGCGTTGGTCCAGCCCTGGCTCAGGCTGTTATCGACCTGCAGGCCGCCCTTGCCCAAGCCATCGGGGATGTTCGAGACCTGGCCGAACGCCGCCTGACGCCCCGCCGCTTGCGCCGCCTGCTGGGCCGCAATCGCCGCGACACTGGTGTTCAACGTGCTGATGGAACGCGCCAACTGCTGCTTGACCTGTGCCTGCTGGTTCAGCGAAGGAATCCCCGGGACCTGGCCGGCACCGGTGCGCGCTGCCGTGCTCGCCTGGGACGCGCCCTTGTCGGCAAACCAGCCGGAACTGAACGCCGTGGCCGCTTGGGCATTACCGGCCACCATCAACAAGGCAATGGCCTGGGCCAAAGGCTTGAGGCGCAGGACTGTCACTGGGGCTTTGAGGTTAACCGGTGATTTGCAGCGAACCATCTGGAATCTTCCTTCTTTGTTATCGCGCTGGGGCCAAGACAGGCTCACGTATGAGGGTTAGGCGGTTGGCGAGGCGCGGGACTGAACTTCTGTCACGCAAAGTTCATGCAGGGCTGTTAACGCAAAAAAATCAGCAACGGCACAGGCCGTTGCTGATCGGTGTTGCAGGTCGTTGAAGCGAGGGTTACAGCGGACGACCAATGGCGTTGCAGACGCTGGTGTTGCCGATGCCTTGAGCGTTGGAAGCGGTGGCGAAGGTGTCACGCACGGCTTTTTTCCAGTTGGCTGGCAGCGGTACGAAGCGGTTGTTGCTGATGGCGGTGTCGTTGTTACCGAAAGCACCGTAGTGACGGGCGAAGAAGCCGCGCACTTGGGTGGTCTGGGTAGCGTCGGCGTAGCACTGGCTGAAGATCAGGTTAGTGAAGCCCAGGATCGGGTAGCCGCTGGATGGGTAAGCGAAGGTGGCTGGACCGCTTGCAGTGGCGGCAAATACCGGCACCCAGTTGTCCGGGTTGGTCGCGTCGATGAACGAGCCGTCCGCACGGGCTTCGGTTGGCGCTGGAACCAGGCCGATCGCAGCCGATACGTTGGCAGGTGCTGGGGAAACACCGCCAACCTTGGCCACTTTGGTGGCGTCATCCAGACCGGCCAGGGTGGGCGCAGCGTAATCCGGGCTCATGTAGGTGATACGGCCTTCAACGGCGTTCAGTGCATCCATCACGCCCTGGCTGCCAGTGGCGGCTACAGCCGTCGATGGCAGACCACCGCCGTAGCTCGAGGAGAAGGTGGTAGTTACTGCGAAAGGCTTGGCTTCGGTGCATTTGGCATTCAGGAAGCGCGTGAACAGCTCAGTGGTGCCGCTGGACTCGCTGCGGTACACCAGGGCGATCGTGCCAGTGCGGCCGGAGTTGGTGATCTGGTTCCAGTTGGTCAAACGACCGGAGAACACGCCGCACAGTTGGTCAACGCTCAGGTCAACCGCGTTGGTGCCGGCCTTGTTGAACGGAATGGCAACCGAAGTGGCTACCGAAGGCACTTGGATCAGTTTGCCCCAGGCCGGTTGCTTGGCAGAAGCATAGGTCGACAGCTCAGTAGCGGTCAGCTTCGAGTCGCTGCCAGCCCAGTGCACGTTCTTGTTAGTCACGCCAGCCACGAACTTGGTGTAATCGTTGGTCAGGAATGCAGCCTTGCCGTTGCCGCTGCCCACGCCGATGTACGGAGCGAAGCCAGTGGTGAGTACACCAGCGGTTTGATACAGCGGCTGTGGCAGGGTTGCGCCGCCGCCGTTGATGTCAGCCATTGCAGCCTGGGCCGAGCACAGTGCGGCGAGGGTCACGGATACCGCGAGAACGTTGCGCTTAAACATGAAGAATCTCCTTTCGTCGTGTTTGTACGTTTGGGGTAGAGGGCTCTTGCATGACGCCATGGCTTCTGCCCCAAGCCCTTTTGCGGGGGTGGCCAGGGGTTAAAACCATGGGAGAGAAAGTCGCAGTTTCCGATGACGGTTATGGGAAAAAACCTCGGGAGGAACACCTTGATTTCTAAAAAGATTCTCGGGTGTTTTGGTCACGGTTTTGAGCGGTTTCGGCGCAGGTGACAGCGAGGTTTCAGCAGCCATGGCTGGAGGCCGCACAGGGTGTGAAAATATGACGCAATAAGGAACCCGAGGTCGGTCGGGTGAGCTAGGTGACCAGTTGATTTATTTCAATGATCGGCAACAGCACCGCCATGACAATCACCAGCACCACCGCGCCCATCACCACGATCATCAGCGGCTCCAGCAACGCGGTCATGCCCATGGCGCGGCGTTCGATATCCCGCGATAAAGTCTGCGCCGCACGCTCTAGCATCGGTGGCAGCGAGCCGGTTTTTTCGCCACTGGCGATCAGGTGGATCAACACCGGCGGGAACACCTTCTCCACCGCCAACGCTGGGGCCAGGTTGACGCCCTCGCGCACCTTGGCGGTGGCGTCATTGACGCACTGGCTCAGGCGATCATTGGACAGGGTCTGCCGCGCCGCTTCCAGGGCGCGCAACAGCGGCACCCCGGCACCGCCGAGAATCGCCAGGGTCGAGGCAAACCGCGCGGTGTTCAGGCCCAGCACAAAACGCCCGATCAGCGGCAGGCGCAACACCCGGCTATGCCAACTCAAACGCGCCACCGGGTTACGCAAATACAGGCGCCAGCTCCAGAAACCGCCGACGATCCCGGCAAAACACAGCCAGCCCCAGGCGCGGATAAAGTCACTGGCGTTGAGCATCGCCAACGTCAGCCCCGGCAGATCCTGGCGCGCCTGGGAAAACGCACTGACCACCTGCGGCACCACGTAGCTCAGCAGGAAAATCACAATACCAATGGACACCAGCCCCACCACGCCAGGATAGATAAACGCAGTAAGGATCTTGCCACGCAGGTTGTTGCGCTCCTCGATGTAGTCAGCCAGGCGCTCCATCACTTGGGCCAGGTCGCCGGACTCCTCCCCCGCCGCGATCAACGCGCGATAAATCGACGGAAAATCCCGTGGCCGCGCCGCCAACGCGTCCGCCAGGCGCATGCCGCCGCGTACGTCGGCGCGCACAGCGGCCAGGGTCTGGGCAATGTGTTTTTTTTCGGCCTGCTCCACCGTGGCACTCAAGGCGGCTTCCAACGGCAGGCTGGCGCCCAACAGGCTCGCCAGTTGCCGCGTGGCCCAGGCCAGGTCGTTGTCCGACAGTTTGGCGGTGAACAGGCTGCTGCCCGCCGCTGTTTGCTGATTGCCTTCGATCTGCACCAGCAGTGCGGTCAAGCCCCGGCTGCGCAGGCTGGCAAATGCCGCGCTCTGGCTATCGGCCTCCACATGCCCGGCCTCGACTTTGCCGCTGGCATCGGCGGCTTCATAGCGATAGCGATTCATCAGGCGTCCCGTGTCACACGCAGGATTTCTTCAGGTGCAGTGGCGCCGCTGCGCACCCAGCGCTCGCCGTCTTCACGCATGCTGAACATCCCGGCACGGCGCGCGGCCAGGCGCAGGTCCTGCTCGTTGGCGCCCTGATGGATCAAACTGCGTACATCGTCATCGACGCAAAACAACTCATGGATACCCGTACGACCGCTGTAGCCGATCTGATTACACTGCGCACACCCGACCGGGCGCCACGTGCCAGGCGCAGCCGGGTCCTCCTGCTTGCAGTGCGGGCACAGGCGGCGCACCAGACGCTGGGCCAACACGCCGAGTAACGACGAGGCCAGCAGGAACGGTTCGACGCCCATATCGATCAGGCGGTTGACCGCCGACACTGCATCGTTGGTGTGCAAGGTTGCCAGCACCAGGTGACCGGTGAGCGAGGCCTGTACGGCGATTTGTGCGGTCTCCAGGTCACGGATTTCACCGATCATGATGATGTCCGGGTCCTGGCGCAGGATCGCCCGCAGCGCCAGGCCGAAGGTCATGTCGATCTTGGCGTTGACCTGGATCTGGCTGATGCCCGGCAGGTCGTATTCCACCGGGTCTTCTACGGTGAGGATATTGCTGGTACTCGCGTCCAGCCGCGCCAAGGCCGCATACAGGCTGGTGGTCTTGCCGCTGCCGGTGGGGCCGGTGACCAGCACGATGCCGTGGGGTTGGCGGATCAGCGTATCCAGGCGTGCCAGCAATTGCGGCTCCATGCCCAGGGTCTCCAACTGCAAGCGCCCGGCTTGTTTGTCCAGCAGGCGCATGACGACTCTTTCGCCATGGCCGGTGGGTACCGTGGACACGCGAATGTCGATGGGCCGCCCGGCTACGCGCAGGGCGATACGGCCATCCTGGGGCAGGCGTTTTTCGGCGATATCGAGTTGGGCCATGATTTTGATCCGCGAGACCAGCGCGCCGTGCAACGCTTTGCGGGGTGAAACCACGTCACGCAGGGTGCCGTCGACGCGGTAGCGCACGACGGAGTGGGTTTCGTAGGGTTCGATGTGGATGTCGCTGGCTTCGTCTCGGGCGGCTTGGGTCAGCAAGGCGTTGATCATGCGGATTACCGGGGCGCCGTCCTGGGTGTCGAGCAGGTCGGTGACTTCGGGCATGTCTTGCATGAGGCGGTCGAGGTCGACTTCGTTTTCGGCGGCGCCCACTACAGCGGCGGCGCTGCCGGTGTCGGCGTAGGCGCTGGTGAGCAGGCCGTCGAGTTCGTCGTCGCGGACCTGTTCGAGGTGGGTTTGGCCGAATTGGCGGTGGACTTCGCTGATGGACCAGCCGGGGGTTGAGGGGCACACGGTTAGTAGCATGCCCTCGGCGCTGGGGCGCAGGAGGAGGCGTTGGGATTTGGCCCAGGCGTACGGGAGTAGGCTCATTGGGTTGGACCTGTTTTTAGGTGTACATATCCGTTTTTTGGGTAACGGCGACTATTGGTTCCGCCCTTACGGCGGCTCACTTTTGAAAAGCGCAAAAGTAAGCAAAACGCTCTTGCCCCAACACTCGGCACCTCGCCTAGGCTCGGTGTGCCCGTAATCCGACAGTGATTTGGGGGGCCGCCGCCACGCGCCATCCATGGCGCGGGGCGGCTAAACCGGCATCCCTGCCGGTTTACCCCCCAAATCCCTGCCGAATTCCGGCCAGCGTGTTTGACGGGGCGCCTAAGGTCAAAATCAAAAGCAAGAGCACAGCGGCCTGACAGCCGGCTTGAGTGGTGTGGAGCAAAGGCAAGGGCAAACGCGGTCGTGTAGGAGCCGGCTTGCCGGCGATGGTCCTTAACGGTGACGCGGGAACATCTGGATGATCGCGGCGTTCTCGCGTTTTTCGCCGGCAAGCCGGCTCCTACAAGACCGCGTATCCACGATGCGAAGCGAGCCGCTTTTGCTCTTGCTTTTGATTTTGACCTTAGGCGCCCCGTAAAACCACGCTGGCCGAACGCAGGCTTGAATCCGTGGGTAACCCGGCAGGACGCCGGGTTAGCCGCACTGGGCCATGGATGGCCCATTGCGGCGGCCCACGGATTCAAGCCTTCGTTACGGCACACCGAGCCAAGGCGAGGTGCCGAGTGGTGGGGCGAAGGCCTTTTGGTTACTTTTGGGCCTTTCCAAAAGTGACCCGCTGTAAGAGCGGAACCATAAGTAGCCGTTACCGCAGCAACGGATATGTACCCGGCGCTCACTGCGGCACCGCCCTGATCACCGCCCGAGGCCCCTGCTGCTGCCCCCCAGGAATCGCCTTCTCCACCGAAGGCAACTGCGGCGCCTGCACATCCGGCATCGCCCAACTATGCTCCGGCTGCAACCCCCCTTGCGCCCGCCGCATAAACTCATACCGATTCAACGTAATACTGCGCCCCGCCCCACTGTCCCGAATAATGTAAGGCCGCAAAAACACCATCAGATTGGTCTTGTTCACACTGCGCTTTTCATTCCTGAACAACGCCCCCAACCCTGGAATATCCGACAACCAAGGCACCGCATCATTACTCTGGCTATACCCATCCTGCAGCAACCCGCCGAGCACCATGATCTGCCCGTCATCCAGCAAAATACTGGTATCGATCGCCCGCTTGTTGGTCACCGTCCCTGCCTCCACCGACGCCCGCGTATCCACCGTACTGACCTCCTGGTAGATATCCAGCTTCACCGTACCGCCCTCGGAAATCTGTGGCCGCACATTCAGCTTCAACCCCACCTCCTCACGCTGCACCGTCTGGAACGGGTTGTTGCTGGTGCCCCCGCCGCCAGTCACATAACTGCCGGTGACAAACGGAATCGTCTGCCCCACAAAAATGCTCGCCGCTTCGTTGTCCAGCGTCAGCAGGTTCGGCGTCGACAACACGTTGGTGCCACCCTTGCTCTTCAACGCACGCGCCAACACCTTGAGGTCGAGCACCTTGCCGATACCGGGAATATCCACCGTACCGTTGACCAAGCCCACGTTCAGCCCCTTGGGCAACACGTCGATACTGGTGGGGCTGCCCGGCTTGCCATTTACGCCGCTGCCGCCGAGATTCACGCCACCAAACCCGCCCTTGCCACCGAGATTGCCGGCCTGCCACTGCACGCCAAACTCAGTGGCATCGTCTTCGCCAACTTCCACGATCAAGCTTTCGATCACCACCTGGGCGCGGCGCTGGTCGAGCATGTCGATGACTTCACGCAGGTTGCGGTACAGCGGGTCCGGTGCAGAGATCAGCAAGGTGTTGGTAGTGGCGTCGGCCTGGATGGTCACACCCCCGGCGCTGAACGCGGTGTCCTGGTCTTTGGAGGTACCACTGGCAGTGTCGGTTGAACCCGTGGATTGACCGTAACCGGATTGCACACCACTGCCGGTGGGTGTGCCGCTGCTGTTTTGCGCGTTGCCCGCGCCTTGGCTGTTCTTGCCATTGCCGCCCATGGCGCTGAGCTTGCCACGCGCGTCGTCGCTGACGCCGGAATCGCTTTCGCCGGTCAATAACCCGCGCAGCGATTGCGCCAATTTGCCCGCCTGGGCGTTGCGCAGGTACACCACGTGCATGTTGCTGGGGTTGCTCTGGGCGTTGTCGAGTTTGTAGATCAGGTTGCGCGCCAGCTCGGTGCGCTCCGGGCTGCCGGAGCGGATGATGATCGAGTTGGAGCGCGGGTCGCCGATCACGTTGATCCTCTGGGTCTGGTCGGCGCCCTGGGTTTCCAGCAGTTCGGAGACCATGGCGGCGATGTCCACGGCGATGCCGTTCTGCACCATCACCACGTCGGTGTCGATAGCGCTGGGCGTGTCGATGCCGTTGATGATCTGCGCCACCCGCGCCAGGTTTTCCGCGTAGTCGGTGATGACGATGCTGTTGTTGCCGGGGTAGGCGTTGATCGGGTTGTTCGGCGACACGATGGGCCGCAGCACCGGGATCAGGTTCACCGCGTTCTCATATTGCAGACGGAAGGTGCGGGTCTGCATGCCGCTGCTGCCGGCGCTGTAGATCGGCCCACCGAGCAATTTGGCATCGGCTTCGGGCACCACCTGGGCCACGCCGCCGACGTCAACCACGCTGAAGCCCTGCATGCGCAGCGCCGCCAGCAGCATGTCGTAGGCCTGATGCGCCGGCACCTGGCCTTCGCTGACCAGGGTGAGGTTGCCCTTCACACGCGGGTCCACCAGGAATTGCTGGCCGGTGGCGCGGGACAGTGCGCGTACCACCGCCTGGATATCGGCGTCGACGAAGTTGAGCTGGACGGGCTGGTCACCCAACGGGTTGCGTGCCTTGACCACCGCCGGGGCATGGCCGCGTGCGCTGTTGGTGACCCGGTGTTGTACGGGAGCTTTGGGGACGGGTTCGCGCAGACGATCTTGCAGGGTCTCGCCGTTGCTACGCGTCTCGGCAAGTGGTTGGCCGAGCTCGCTGTCCACCAGCAACGGCTTGGGCGCCTGCTGGCTGCTGCACGCACTCAGGGCCAGCACCAGCAGCGGCGCGACCAGACGAAACGGGGGAACTGACCACTTCATGAAGCTTCCTTAGCGCCAAGCGCCTGATCCATGCGAACGGTCCCGGACACAGTGCCGGCCGAGTTGTCGACGGTGTCGAGGGTGCGCTGCAATCGCGCCTCGGACACCTCCAGGGAAAACGAACGGGTATTGCCCAGCAACCAACCCACCACGGCATCGGCCGGCGCGTTGTCGAAGGTCAGCCGCCACCCCGTGGGTTCCAGCGCCTGCAACTGGTAATGGCCTTGCAGACCCGCGCCATCCAAGGTCTGGCGCAGGGTGGCTTCGTCACCCTGACGGGGCGCGGCGACATCCTGCAACAGCACCTGCAAGGCTGCGGCCTGGGCGCGCAGCTTGGGGGTTTCGGCCTGCCAGTAATCGATCTTCTTCAGCGCGGGCTGCACCAGCACCAGCCAGGTCAGCAAGCTCGCCAGCACCAGCCCGGCACCACCGAGCAAGCGTTTTTCGCGCAGGGCCAGGCCGTTCCAGAACACCTGGGCCTGGCTGCGCACTCGCTGTACTTTATTCATCGCCGGCTCCTGGCTTCTCTGCGGCCTGGGCCGGGGCAATCGTCCAGGCATGCTCATCGCGGCTGGCGGTAAACCCGGCCTGGGCCAGCGCCGCCTGCCATTCACCCTCGGCTGCCGGGTTACGACTGTCGGCGAGCAATGCCACATGCAGACGCCCCTGCTCAAAGCTCAGGTTGTCGACGCTGCCGACCATGAATGGCAGGTTGCTGCCGGCCAGTTGCAGCAGGCTGGTAAAGCGTTGGCCGGGGTCGGCGGCCGCACCGGTCTGGCGGGCGGCCAATTGCTGTCGGGCTTGCTGCAGGGGGTTGAGCACCACTGGCAACTCAGGAAACGCTTGACGCACCTGTTGGCTCATCAAGGCTTTAAGGCGTTGGCCGTCCTCTACCTGACGTGCGGCGTACAGGTTGAGGCCGAGGGTCCAAATGGCGGTGGCGAGCGCGACACAAGCCAGCGCCCGGCCCCATCCAACAGTCGAAGGCTGGATGAGACCGCCGTGCAAGCCCCAAGTGGGTACAGGCCCACTCCAACGCTGCGCCGCGCCTACCAGTTGCACATCCAGCGCCTGCAAGCCGAGTGGGTGCACCGCGCCTTGTTGCAGGCTGTCACGTGTCAACAGATAGCCGTCATCCAACGCAGTAGCACCCACCGGCAAGGCATAAGGCGCCGGGTACAGACCGCGTAGTTTGATTGGCAATTGCGCGAGCCGCGCCAACCCAGCCTTGGGCACCCACGCGACGTGCACGCGCCCGTCGTTTTCGCGCGGGCCGTGGGCCACCTGCATCTGTTCGACCGGGCCGAGGATCAGCGCCTGCGCCGCGCAGGCCACCGCCGCCGCCGTTTTCGCGGCGGGTAGCGGTGGCAGCTCCAGGCTGGTGAGCAGGCTGTCGCGCGGGTGCAGGAAACAGTCGATTGCCTGGCGGGATGTAGCCAATTGCGTCAGGCTTTCATACCCCTCTTCAATCACTGCGCCACGCTCCAACCAGGCAAATCTGACCCTGCTGTCAGCGGTCAATTGATCCAGGGGCGGCAAGCCGATGCGCAGGCGTTTCATACGCCCACCCGCGACCAGATGACGCGCGGCTGACGGTCTTCCGGGCGATGCAACAACGCGTCGATCGTCACCCGCCGCTGCTCGCGCCGGGCCTGGCCCTGCACGCGAAACCATTCACTGGTGATGCCCACCTGGACTGTGTCCACCGCCACTTGGGGCAGCCGCAGGCGATTGACAAAATCCCCACGGTTGATGAACCACTGCCCACTGTCGCGCTCGGCCACCAGCCCGTGGGCCTGGGACAGGCTGAGCTGCGGCACCACCGCGCTGAGCACTTCGGCGCTGGCGGTGTTGCCGTTGATCCAGGTCTGGCCGGGCAACACGCTGATGTAGGCCTGCATGCGCTGCAACATGACGGGGTTGAGGCCTTCAATTCCACTCAGGTCATCCAGGCTGCGTAGCATCGGGTATTTGGCGGGCGGTTCATAAGAGGCAATCACCCGCTGGCTTATGCGCCGACTCACGGCCGGATCGACGCCGATCAGCCGGCACAGCCGCTCGAAACTCTGTAACTGCTCGGCATCCACCTGCTGGCGATTGACCAGGTTGCGCAGGTTGAACTTGCCCTGCTCGTCCTCGATCCGGCCCTCAAAGTCGCCCCTTTGAGGGCGGGCCCAAGGCTGGTCCAGGCGGGTCAGCACGTCCTTCTGGCGTGCGTCCCAGAGCATCTGTCGGCTGCGCTCAAGGCCACCCTGCAACAGCCACTGGCCCTGGATGCGCAGCTGCTCGGCTTCCAGGCCGCGGGTAAACACGGTCTGGCGCGTGAGCATGGCGCCGGCCAACACCGCGACCACCGCAGCGATCAGCAAGGCGCTGATAATCGCCATGCCGCGCTGCTTCGCCGCTGGGGGCGAATACCGTTTCATAAGGGGCCTTACAGCTGCCAGGAGCCGATATCGGCATTCACACCCTCGCCATCCGGCTGGCCATCGGCACCGAGGGAGAACACATCGACCTCACCGTTGGCGCCTGGGTTAAGGTAGTGATAAGGGTTGCCCCACGGGTCGTTGGGCAACCGCTCCAGGTAGGCGCGCCAGTTGCTGTTCTTCGCGTCCGCCGGGCGCTCCACCAGCACTTTCAGACCTTGGTTCATGTTCGGGTAGGTACCGTGGTCGAGCCGATAGAGTTTCAGCGCCTGCATCAACCCACCGATGTCCTGCTTGGCCGCCGTGGCCCTTGCCTGGTCCGGCCGATCCAGCACCTTGGGCACCACCATGGCGGCCAGGATCCCGAGGATGACCACCACCACCATGATCTCGATCAAGGTGAAGCCACGCTGCCCGCGAGGGCCTGGCAATGGGGACGTTAGGCGCGCGATATCCATCTCGACATTCCTTGGCTTGAGTGCAATTCGTGGCGCAGTGTTGCAAGAACACATGTCAGTCGTATTGAAAATCCTCGGGAGTTTCGGTCGCCAATCGGTCAACTGCCGGCGCTAGTCTGCGGGCCTGTTTCCCGGCTTTGAGAGCACCATGTACGGCCGTCGCAAGGAGCAAGGTTTTACCCTGATCGAGGTGCTGGTGGCGCTGGCGATCATCGCCGTGGCCATGGCCGCCGCCGTGCGCGTGGCCGGGCTGATGACCCAGAGCAACGGCTTGCTGCGGGATAAATCGATCGCGTTGCTGGCGGCGCAGAGTCGCCTGGCGGAACTGCGCCTGGAAGGCCACTTGCGCAGCGGCAAGAAGACCTTCGAGTGCGATCAGGGCCGCCTGAAACTGCGTTGCGAGCAGACCATCAACGCCGATGGCCGCCTGTTTCAGGTCAACCTGCAGGTGCTCGACGCCAGCCGCGAAGCGCCACCCCTGGCGCGGCTGGACACCCAGGTCATGGCCGAGTGAGCAGCGGCAGCGCAGGGCCGTCCGGCAACTTGTCGAGGTTGACGCGCAGCTTCTCGCCACCGCGCTCGATCTCGACTCCATCGCCTTCGATGGCCGTCAACCGCACGCCGGGGCTGAGCCGCTCGCCCAACAGAAAGCTGCGCGGCGGTCCGTCGTTGAGACTGAGGATCGCCACCGCACCACGGGCGCCCGCCAGCACACCCGTGACCTTCACCTGCAGCGCCGTCGGCGCATTGGAAAACCATTGCAGCGCCGGGTTATCGCTGCGCGCCGCGAGTGCCTGGGGCGTGGCTTGGGGCGTGTGGGATTCTGCCGTGGTAAGCAGCAGCGGCGTCCATACCGCCACGCCCGCCAGGGCGGCCAGCACACCCAGCGCCTGCACGCCGTGGGCCAGGGTGAAACGATGGGCAAATGCCATGGGGAGGACCTCCTGTTTGTCCGTCGCACCAGCCTACAGATCAATTCGCACGCTTTTATTTCACAGACTCCCCAGTTCTCCAGGAAGCCCGCGATGAAACAGCAAGGTTTCACCCTGATCGAGCTAATGGTGGTGCTGGTGATCATCGGCATCGCCAGCGCCGCCATCAGTCTCACGATCAAACCCGACCCACTGCACCTGCTGCGCAAAGACGCCGAGCGCCTGAGCCAGTTGCTGCAAGTCGCCCAGGCCGAAGCCCACGCCGACGGCCGTTCCATCACCTGGCGTGCGGATGCCAAGGGCTTTGGCTTCAACCGCCGCAGCGATGATGGGAGGAGCGTGGAGTCTTTCCAGGGCGACACCCAACTGCGGCCGCGCCTCTGGGAAAGCACGCCCATGCAGATCAACATCGAACCCCGGCAAACCCTGGTGCTCAATGCCGAATGGATCAACCCACCGCTGCGGGTGGTGCTGTCCGACGGGCAACACAGCCTCAGCCTGCAACGCGACGCTGCCGGCTTGATGCGCGTAGTGAGTCAACCATGAACACGTCCCAGCAAGGCTTCACCCTGATCGAAGTGATGGTGGCGATCATGCTCATGGCGGTGGTCAGTCTGATCGCCTGGCGCGGGCTGGACAGCGTGACGCGCGCTGATCAGCATTTGCAGGCGAGCAGTGAGCAGACGGAGGTGCTGCTGCGGGCACTGAACCAGATGCAGCGCGACATCAGCTTGCGCGCCAGTGTTGAGCTGGTTGCCACCGATGTGTCGCAAGACGAGGCACCCAAAACCGAAGGGCTGGCCGCCGTGACCGTGCGCAGCTCCGACAGCAAGGGCTTCAGGCTGGACGTGATCCGCAGCGCTCCGACGGCCGGGGATGGGCTGCAACGCGTGCGCTGGTGGCTCAAGGGCGACTCGTTGTACCGCGCCGCCGCCCCGACGCGGGACCGATACCCGCTGCCGGCGGCCAAGGATGGGGTGGTGGTGTTGACCGGTGTGAGTGACCTGCAGGTGCGAGTGTGGGACGCAGACAAGGGATGGCGACAATTGAGCGGAAATCGTCGGGAGGATCCGCTGGGACTGGAAATCAGTCTGGTGCGGCAGACGCCTCAGGGCGTGGAAAAATATCGGCAGGTGGTGGGGCCGTTGGGGTCGATGAATTAACTCAACAACACCACCCCACCCGGCAACTCCGTGCACTTCGCCCCGTATGCATCGCGAATCAACAACGCCACGCCCGCCAGTTGCTGCAGACTGAACCGTGCCTGCACCCGGCGCTGTCCCAGTTGCTTGTTAAGCAATACAAGCATCCCAGGTCGGTACCGGTTGATCTCATCCACCACCGTCGCCAACGTGGCGTTGTTGAACACCAGCACCTGTTCACGCCAGGCCACGACTGCCTGGGTGTCGACTGTCGTCACCTCACTGAAACCGGCAGTGCTGTAGGTCAATTGCCGGCCACTGCCCAGGCTCATGCTGTTGCCGGCAGCGTCCACCGACAGCGACCCTTCGATACAGGTGACACACACGGTGTGATCGGTATGCCGCACGTTGAACCGCGCCTGCGCCGCGCTCACCCAACCCTCGCCGGCCTGGACCTTGAGCGGTTGGGCAACGTGGGCGAGCACTTCGACTTCGCCTTCAAGCAGTTCAATGCCCTGCCCCACCCGGCTGATGCGGGTCTGGGTGTTGAGCTCCAAGCTGATCCCCTCGCTTAACAGCACCTGGCGCTGCTCACCGACTTCAGTGTGATAGTCCGCGGTAAGCCCGGCAAAGCCACCCGGCACGCCGACGCGCACCATCACCACCGCGGCCGAAGCGGCAATCGCGCCGCCCAGGAACGCCCGTCGACCAAAGCTGCGCGGTTGCGCCACCTGGTCGAGGGCCGGTGTGAGGTTTTGCCACAGCACCTTGGCCTGCTCGAATGCCTGGGCATGCTCCGGGCTCTGCGCGCACCAGGCCTTGAGCGCCTTGGCATCGGTCACGGTGGCGCGGCCCGAGGTCAGCAGGAGCAGCCAATCGCGGGCTTCATCGTGCAGGGGGCTGGCGGCGGATGGCCGGGCGTTGGGGAAGCTGAAAATATTCAAGCGCGCACGTACTCACGGATTTATCAGGGACTCGACACTAAGACGGTTTTCCGGCCCCGGGACCGAACCGCTGAATCACTTTTCTTTCGAGGCGCTTGGCACAGTGGCCCAGGGCGGCCTTGATTTCCTTCTCGACCATGCGCGTGGAGATGCCGAAACGCTGGGAAATCTCAAGGTGCGGCGCCTCTTCCAGGCGCGCGGCGATGAGGATTTTGCGGCGGCGTGCCGGCAGTTCGTAAAGCGCCTTGACCAAGGATTGGATCTCTTTCTGGCCGCCCACCACCCGCGACGGGTCCTGGGCTTCGTCGGCGCTTTGCAGCAGTTCTTCCACTTCGCTGCCGGTGAGCAGGCGCGCATCGGCCTGGCGGCGGTCAGCGGCGATGTTCAGGGCCATGCGGTACAGGTAGGCGTTGGGCTGTTGCAGGTTGGGCGGCACGTCCATGCGGTCGACCCGCAGGTAGGTTTCGTGCAGCACGTCGTTGGCCAGGTCTTCCGAGCCCAGGCGCTTGCGCAAACGCACCTTGAAGTCTTCGTAGGAGGCCAGGAACAAGCTGACCATCGTACTGTGCCCGGTATTTTTCATCCGCCCCAGGTTCCTTTCGCTGCTGTGCATTCCATGCGTGTTCCTGTTGTGTCAGGCATCAGAAGTAAAGTCACCGGTTGGCGCAGTGAACTCGGCGCCGGGCGTTGGACCCGGGCTGCGCTCAGGCTGCGCACCAGTGCTTCATCGCGTTGTTCATCGCCGGTAGAACTGACCAACCGGCTGTGTTCAATCACCCCGTCCGGGTTGACCCACACCTGCACCAATGCCCGAAAACTGCCGGGCCGGGTCAGCGGCGAGCGGCACAGGCTGGTCTCGATGGCTTGCTGCAATGCCGTCGCGTAGCTGTTGTTGATCCGCGCGGCGCTGCGTGTCGCCGCCCCCTTTGTGGGCGGTGGCTGGCTGACCTGCGGGGTCTGCAAGGTAAACGCATCGCTGCGTGCATAACGTGCCATCAGGCCACTCCCTGTCAGCAACATCGCCAGTGCTTCTTGCGCCGTAAAGCGTCCGCGTACCCCGATGGAGCGCCGGCCCCGCGTCAACTCACGGTCCACCAGCACCGCCATCCCGGTGGCGCGGCTATAGGCTTGCAGTGCATGTTCCAGGTCTTGCGCCGGCAGGTTCAGCGACAGCAGCTGTGACTCTGCCTGCGCCGTACGACCGCCGGCCAACAGCAACAGCAAGACCAGGGCGCACATGACGCGCCTCCAGACTCCCTGTTCACCCCCTGCTCTGCATCGCTGCACGGCCGACGCGCCCTAGAAAACCGTCATCCTGAGGCCAGTTTATGAACCTGATGTTACGGTGATAGCAAAAAAAACATCACGGTGATGAGAAGCCCGCTGCACTAGACTTGCACGTCATGACGGGCCACTCCTGGGCCTCGCCAGGAGGCCACTGATGAAATCTTTACCGACCCTTTCCGCGTTGTTGCTGAGTGCCGCCTTGCCTTGGCTGGCTCACGCCGACGGCTGCCCAGAAGTCACGGTGGATGGCTACAAGGCCCCCGACTATGGCTGCCTGAGCCAACAGATGGGCAATGCCACGAACGCGGCCAAGGCAGCGAAGAAGAACCGTGAGGCGCAGGACATTTCCATCGAGAAAAGGCTGCCAAACACCCTCGGGCTGTCGACGCCCGCGGCGACCGGTGTGCGCATGGGCAATACCTTCGGTACCTCGGTAAAACCGCAGCGACCTTGAAACGCTCAACCAAGCACGTGCATACAATCGGCCCCACAGCCCCGCCCCTAAGATCGTGACTTTCGATCACGCTTAAAAGTGCTGGAGAGTGGGCATGTGTAAACGAGTGAAGGTTTCCCTGGCACTGACATTGCTGGCCGCGCAGATAATGGGCAGTGCCTTTGCGGCAACACCCGCGGTGGCCGTGGCGCCCCAGTACGACACCAGCCACGTCTATGTGGCACCGGCGGAGGTCGACCGATTTGCCCAGAGTTTCCTGGCCACCTTCGGCGGCAAAAGCACAGACCAAGTGGTGGTGAATGTACTGCCGGTGCCAAGCAGCACCACCTCGCAATTGCTGCAGACTCCAGCGGGCACGGTGTCGTTGTTTGGTTTCACCACGCCGATCCCGCATCCATTTGGCCAAGAGCGCAACGGTTACCTGGTCAAGGACATGGACGCCGCCCTCAAGGCCGCCCGGGAAAACGGCGCGGCGGTGATCGTCAACGACTTCCCCGACCCGATCGGGCGTGACGCGGTGGTGCAATGGCCAGGCGGCGTCAACATGCAGCTTTACTGGCACACTAAGACCCCTGAATACGCAGCGTTCCAGACCGTACCGGAAAACCGTGTGTACCTCAGCGCAGAGCGTGCCGATACGTTCATCAAATCGTTCCTCGGTTTCTCCCACGGTAAAGTCCTGGTCGATGACAAACACGCGCCTGGCGTCGATATCGGTCAAGCCAAAGGCAGTTATCGTCGTGTCGACATCGAGTCGCCATTCGGGCGCATGGCAGTGTTGGTCACCAACGGCCAACTGCCCTACCCGTTCGGCCACGAGACCACCGGCTATCAAGTGGCTGACCTGAAGGCTACCCTGGGCAAGGCCACCGGCTCTGGCGCCAAAGTGCTGGTGCCCGCGTTCGACAGCAAAGGCCGTCGCAGTGCGTTGGTCGAATTCCCAGGCGGCTACGTCGCAGAGATCCATCAACTCATCGCAGTAAAATGACCCGTCGCACAGGCTGGGGCCTGGCCGTGCTGTGGCCGCTGCTCGCCGGCAGCGTCCACGCCGACGAGCAAGCGACGCGTCCGGCCATCAAGGCCAACCGCTGGCAGGAGGATTGGTCGGTACTGCAGGACCCGGCGCTGCGCACGCAGCCGCTGGACAGCTTGAAGTACATCCCGTTGTCGAGCGCCGACCCGTTGACCTATCTGTCCCTGGGCGCAACCTTGCGCGAGCGTTTCGAAATGAACGACGCCAGCGGCTTCGGCGTACGCAACGTGAAACGTGACCGCTACCTGATCCAGCGTTTTCAGGTGCATGCCGACCTGCACCTGAACGAAAACTGGCGGGTATTCACCCAACTCGAAGATGTGCGTGCCTACGATAAAACCACGATTGGCGGCGCCGACCAGAACCGGGTTGACCTGCGACTGGCCTTTGCCGAATACGTGAATACCTTCAGCAGCGGTACACTCAAGGCCCGTGTCGGGCGCCAGGATTTCGCCTTCGACCTGCAGCGTTTCATCTCATCACGGGACGGGCCGAATGTGCGGCAATCCTTCGATGCGCTGTGGGCCGACTGGGAAACATCCAATTGGCGCTTCATCGGGATTGCCAGCCAGCCGGTGCAGTATCAGGACGGTCGGCACTTCGACGACAAATCCAACAGCGACGCGCGTTTCCATATGGTCCGCGTGGAACGGCTGGTGGGCGGCAAGAACGAGCTGTCGGCCTACTACGGCGTGTATGAACGCAGCGCGGCGCACTACCTGGACGCGGACGGTGACGAAACCCGACACTTGATCGACGCACGCCTGGGCGGCGCGGCCATGGGTTTTGACTGGGACATCGAAGCGATGCTGCAAAGCGGCTCGGTGGGCAACAAGGACATCCGCGCCTGGGCTGGGGGAAGCCGCACCGGCTACACCTTCGACAGCCTGGCCTGGAAACCGCGCGTGGGCCTGCAACTGGACATCGCCTCCGGCGATCGTAAAACCGGGGATGGCACCGTCGGTACGTTCAATCCGCTGTTCCCCAACGGTTACTACTTTTCTCTGGCGGGCTACACCGGCTACAGCAACCTGATTCACGTCAAACCGTCAATCACAGTCAAACCGATCGACAAGCTCAGCGTGCAAACCGCGATCGGCCTGCTCTGGCGTCAAACCATCAGCGACGCAGTGTACACCCAGCCCAATCTGCCGGTCGCCGGCACCGCTGGCAGAGGTGATCGCTGGACCGGCGCCTATGCGCAACTGCGCACCGATTATGTGTTCAGCCCCAACCTCACTGGCGCCGTCGAAGCCGTCCATTACGATGTAGGTCAGACCCTGCGCGGTGCTGGCGGCGATGACAGCAACTACCTGGGCGTCGAGCTTAAATTCAGCTGGTAGAGCCAACCCAGCACACCCGTACAAGCCCTGTATACGCCTTAGCCCAAATAGTGAAGCTACGCTTTTTTCACCTGACCCAAGGAGTTTTCCATGAGCACATTCGTTGCCAAAGACGGTACCCAGATCTACTTCAAGGACTGGGGCAGCGGTAAGCCCGTGTTGTTCAGCCATGGCTGGCCGCTGGATGCCGACATGTGGGAATACCAGATGGAATACCTGAGCAGCCGCGGCTTTCGCACCATCGCATTCGACCGCCGTGGTTTTGGCCGGTCAGACCAGCCGTGGACCGGCAACGACTACGACACCTTCGCCGACGATATCGCCCAGTTGATCGAGCACCTGGACCTCAAGGACGTGACCCTGGTGGGCTTCTCCATGGGTGGCGGCGACGTGGCGCGCTACATCGCACGCCATGGCAGCGCGCGCGTGGCCGGCCTGGTGTTGCTGGGCGCGGTGACGCCGCTGTTTGGTCAGAAACCGGACTACCCGCAAGGCGTCCCGGCTGAAGTGTTCGCCGGCATCAAGGCCGGGCTGCTGAAGGACCGTGCGCAATTCATCAGTGATTTCAACGCACCGTTCTATGGCACCAACAAAGGCCAGGTTGTCTCAGAGGGTGTGCTGACCCAAACCTTGCAGGTAGCGTTGCTGGCGTCCCTCAAATCGACCGTCGACTGCGTCACCGTATTCTCCGAAACCGACTTCCGCCCGGACATGACCAAGATCGACGTGCCGACCCTGGTGATCCACGGCGATGGCGATCAGATAGTACCGTTCGAGACAACCGGCAAAGTGGCCGCTGCCTCGATCAAGGGTGCCGAGTTGAAAGTCTACAAGGATGCCCCCCACGGGTTTGCCGTGACCCATGCGCAGCAGTTGAATGAAGACCTGCTGGCGTTCCTGAACCGCTGAAACACCTAAACCCTCCTCTCCTTATTTGGCCGGGCTTGCCCGGCCTTTTTTTGCTCAAGAGAAACGCTGAGGCAGTACCAGACGCCCTGGCCCGCTGATCAGCACCGTGGTGAAAATGATCAACAGCAGCCAACCGAACTGCGCCTCGAACAGCGTCCACTCCGGGTGCACCACCAGCAAGGCAATCAGCAGCACACACAGGATCGGCAGGCACGCCAGACGCACCAGCACGCCGGCAATGATCAGCAGCGGGCACAGCACTTCAGCAAATATCGCCAACATTAGCGTGGCCGAAGCGCCCAGATGAAACGGATCTTCGATCAGCTTCAATTGCTCGTTGTAACTCAGCAGCTTGGGCAAACCATGTACCCACAACAGGAACAACGCTCCGCTGACCCGCAGAAACAGCAGCCCCAAGTCCTGACATTTTGATTCGTTCATGCGTACGCTCGGTAGGTCGACATAAACATCGATTGTGTCGGCCGAGGCGCCCTCACGCTTGCAAGTCTGTGCTGACCTCACTCCCCGACGCCGGCAAACGCCGCGACGATTTCATCGATCACCACCCGCACCCGTGCGGTGTGGCGCAGGTCGGCGTGGGTCACCAGCCACACGTCGTACGGCAGTGGCCGGGAGCGCTCGGGCCACAGGCGCACCAGCCCGTCACGCTCACCCGTGCACACCGGGATTTCGCCTATGCCGATGCCGGCAGCGATCGAGCGGCGCACCAGCAAACTGGAACTCAAGGCAGCAACAATGCGCCCTCGGCCCAGAGGCTCGGAAACCAGGGTCAGCTCTTTCTTGCTTTGTAGGTGCGGCTGGTAGACCACCAGGTCATGCCCCTCGAACAGGCTGCCCGGTTCAGGCACGCCGTGGCGGTCAATGTAGTCCTGGGAGGCAAACAGGCCCAACGGCCAACGGGCGATGCGACGGGCGATCAGGTCGGGGTTATCCGGACGCTGGTTGCGCACAGCGATGTCGGCCTCACGCTTGGCCAGGCTGAGCATTTGGGTGGAAGCGTCCAGTTGCACGCGCACGTCGGGGTGTTTGTCGTGCAGGCGAGCGATGGACGGAATCAGGAAGTCGATGGCCAGGGAATCGGTGGTGCTGACGCGCACGGTGCCCGTTAAACGATCATCCAGGCCTTGAACCTGGCGCTCAAGGTCGAGGGCTGAACGCTCCATTTTCTCCACCGACAGCAATGCAGCCTCGCCCACGGCCGTCAGCGCGTAGCCCTCGGACGTGCGCAGGAACAAGGTGGCGCCCAGGGACTTTTCCAGGGCGTTGACCCGCCGGCCGACGGTGGCCTGATCCACGCCCAATACCCGTGCGGCGCCGCGCAATGTGGACTCCCGGCACACCGCCAGGAACACCCGTGCATCGTCCCAGTTCATTGCGTCCTCCACTGCTGCATATATGCATTTATGTGCTGCTGAATCGCAGCATTATTGCATCATGCGACGTTGCTATCCTGTCGACCATGGAAATATCCAAGATGACCCTGCTGCACGGTTTCATTTGAATCAACCGTCGCGCAGCGTGGTCCCACTTCATACGCTCACCGCAACAGGACCCGCAAAATGCCCCTGCCTACCGACATGACCCTGATTGAAATCACCACCCCTGGCGGCCCCGAGGTGCTCAAGCCGCGCCAGGTGCCATTGCCCTCCCCGGTAGCCGGTGAAATCCTGATCCGCGTGCACGCCGCCGGCGTCAACCGCCCGGACGCTTTGCAACGCGCCGGCAAGTACCCGATGAAACCCGGCATGAGCCCAATCCCCGGCCTGGAAGTGGCAGGTGAAGTGGTAGCGCTGGGCGATGGCGTGACCGAGTACGCCGTCGGTGACAAGGTTTGCGCCCTCACCAATGGCGGTGGTTACGCCCAATACTGCGCAGTGCCCGCCAGCCAGGCGTTGCCGGTTCCCGAAGGCATGGACTGGATTCAAGCGGCGGCCATCCCGGAAACCTTCTTTACCGTGTGGGCCAACCTGTTCGGCATCGGCGGCGCCCACAAGGGCCAGCGGGTGCTGATCCACGGCGGCACCAGTGGAATCGGCACCACCGCGCTGATGCTATGCCGCGAGTTCGGCATCCAGGCGTTTGCCACTGCCGGCAGCGAAGAAAAATGTGCGGCCATTCGTGCCCTGGGCGCAGAAGCAATCAACTATCGCGAACAGGATTTCGCCCAGGTGATCGGTGATCAAGGGGTGAATGTGATCCTCGACATCATGGGAGCCTCCTACCTCAACAACAACCTCAATGCGCTGGCGATGGACGGCCGTCTGGTAATGCTGGGGTTCCTCGGCGGTGCCAAGGCCAATGAGGTGGACTTGCTGACCATCCTAGGCAAACGCGCAATCGTCACCGGTTCGCTGCTGCGCGCACGGACCAAGGACGAAAAAGCCGCAATCGCCGACCAACTGCGCGAGTATGTATGGCCAGTGCTGTCAGCCGGGCGCTGCCTGCCGATGATCGACCAGGTGTTCGATTACACCCAGGCCGATCAGGCGCATGCGCGGATGGAAGGTGGGGATCATATTGGCAAGATAGTGTTGCGGGTTGCCTGATTATCCGGCGTAAACCGGGTAATCGATGTAGCCCTCTGCACCACCGCCGTACATGCCCTCTACCCGCAGCGGATTCAACGGCCACCCATTGAACAGCCGCTGCGGTAGATCCGGATTGGCAATGAACGGCCGCCCGAACGCGATCAAATCCGCCAGCCCCGCCTCTACCCATCGCGCACCGCGTTCAGCGGTGTAGCGGCCGGCGTAGATGATCCGTCCGCTGAACGTCTCGCGCACTGCACGGCGGAAGGTTTCAGGCAGGTCGGGGGCGTTGTCCCAGTCGGCTTCGGCAATGGAGACGTAGGCGATGCCCGACGCTTCCAGCACCTTGATGGCTTCGATGTAGGTGTGGTGCGGGTCGTCTTCCACCAGGCCGATGTACACGCGGTCCTGATCGGTGCCACTGAACAACGGCGAGAAGCGTACGCCCAGGCGTTCCGGCCCGACCACGGCGCTCACCGCCTCAACAATCTCACGCAGAAAGCGCAGGCGATTTTCCAACGAACCACCGTACTCATCGTCACGTTGATTGGCATGGGCCGAGATGAACTGGTTCACCAGGTAGCCATTGGCCGAATGGATCTCCACCCCGTCAAACCCGGCATCCAGCGCATTGCGTGCAGCCTGGGCGTAGTGCCCGACCAGCTCCTTGACCTCCTGCGTGGTCAATGCACGTGGCACGGGCGGCTGTTTCAACTCACCCTCGCCCGGCGCCGTTTCGATAAAGGCTTTGGCTTGCAGGGCCTGGAGGGCAGACGGTGCGATTGGCGCCGCCCCTTCTGGCTGCAAGGCGTTATGCGACACCCGACCGACATGCCACAACTGGGCAAAGATCACCCCGCCCTCGGCATGCACCGCGTCGGTGACCTTGCGCCAACCGTCGATCTGCGCCGGGGTGTAGATGCCCGGTGTCCAGGCGTAGCCCTGGCCCCGTGGCTCTATCTGCGTGCCTTCGCTGACCATGAAACCGGCACTGGCCCGCTGGCGGTAATACTCGGCCATCAAATCGGTCGCGATATCACCCGGTTGGGCGCTGCGCTGGCGCGTCAATGGCGGCAAGACGATACGGTTGTTCAGCGTATGGTGCCCCAGCTTTATTGGGGTACTTAAAACATTGTCAGTCATCTAATCATTTCCAAATTCTGGACGTGCTAAAGCATTGGCGACTTATAAAAGTCGCCAATGAACTCAGCGGTTTATTTAATTAAGCGGTCAGTTTCAGCAGGGCTTTAGCGACATCACTGGAACTGCCAGGATTTTGCCCAGTCACCAACAAGCCATCGGTAATGACAAAGGACTGCCAGTCAGCGCCTTTCTCATACAGGCCGCCCAGCTTCTTGAATTCATCTTCCACCAGAAACGGCACCACATCGGTCAGTTCCACCGCCGCCTCTTCCGAGTTGGAGAACCCGGTGACGCGACGCCCCTTGACCAACGGTTCACCATTCACCGCCTTGACGTGACGCAGCGCGCCCGGTGCGTGGCAGACAAAGCCGATGGGCTTATCAGCACGCTCGAAGGACTCGATCAGCGCGATCGACACCGGCGATTCGGCCAGGTCCCACAGCGGGCCGTGGCCGCCTGGGTAGAACACAGTGTCGAAATCGTCGGCGTTGACCGAGCCCAGTTTCACCGTGGTCGCCAGGGCTTGCTGGGCGGCAGAATCGGCGGCAAAGCGCTGAGTCTGTTCGGTCTGGAAGTCCGGCTGGTCACTCACCGGGTCCAGCGGCGGCTGGCCGCCGGCCGGTGAAGCCAGTACGATCTCGGCGCCGGCGTCCTTGAACGCGTAATAGGGTGCGGCAAACTCTTCGAGCCAGAAGCCGGTCTTGCGGCCGGTATCGCCAAGCTGGTCGTGAGAGGTCAGTACCATTAATACTTTCATTTTCCAGTGCCTCGATAGGTGTGAATGTCAGTTTCTTCCGGCTGACCCAACAACTGTCGGGTCAACCCCAACGCCTCATCAAAAGGCGCCGTAGTACGGGTGATCTTGCTCATGACGCTGGTCCCCAACCACAACGCATACAGGCGCCGCGCCAGGCTGTCCGGGTGTTGCGTAATCGCTACCGAGCCGTCTTCGACGCCCTGCTGCAAGGCCTCGGCCAGCAACCCGATGGTGCGTGCAGTGCCACGTTGCAGGGCCAGGCGCATCGGCTCTGAAAGGTCTGACACCTCCGCACCGAGTTTGACGGCAAGGCATTTGCCCGCGTCGGTGCAGCCGGTCTGGTTGTCGATCCAGCATTGCCAATAAGCCATCAACTTGGCGTGCTGGGTTAAACCCGGCAGGTCGAACAGTTGCTGCATGCCGTGCACATAGTTGTCGAAGTAGTGGTCGAGCAATACAACGCCGAACGCATCTTTGGAGGTGAAGTAGTGATAAAACGAACCTTTGGGTACGTCGGCGGCTTGCAGTATTTCGTTCAGGCCCACCGCAGAAAATCCTTTGCGGCCAACAATCAATTGCGCCGTATCAAGAATGCTCTGGCGCACAGTTTTAGTTTCGTTGCTCATCGGATTAGACCAGTCGTCTAGTTCGTTGAGGGAATGTTAGGAGCCTGGTCAGGCTCGCACAATGTCAGATCCGCAAGGATTTCGGACATCCGCCAAAGTCGGTTGCCGTTTTCCCGGCAGCCGCCGACAATCCCTGCTCCCCCCACCCGGAGACATGCGATGCACAGCGTTGCGCTGATGGTTTACCCGAACTTCCAGTCCCTGAGCCTCAGCCTGGGCTCGGTGTTCGAGTGCGCGAACCTGCTGCGCGGCGAACCGGCCTATGAGTTTCACCTAGTGTCTGAGAGCGGCGGCGCGGTGATGACGTCCCAGGGCTTTTCGGTGAACACCATGCCGATCCGGCCGGAGGGCTACGACACGCTGATCGTCAGCGGCTACCTAGAGTTCCGCCTGCCGGAGGCCAACCTGCTGGAACTGGTCAAGGCCGCCTCCGCCCAGTCGCGACGCGTCGCCTCGTTGTGCATGGGCATCTTCGTGCTGGCCGAAGCGGGCTTGCTGGCAGGTAAGCGCACCACCACCCACTGGATTCACGCGCCAGCCTTTCGCAAGCGCTATCCGGACATTCATTTGGAAGAAGACAAGCTGTTCGTGGTGGACGGCCAGGTGTGGACCGGTGCCGGCATGAGTGCCGGGGTGGACCTGGCTTTGGCGATGGTGGAAAACGACCTGGGCAGTGATCTGGCCCGGCGCATTGCGCGCAAACTGGTGATCGCCCAACGCCGGGGCAGTGAACAGTCGCAGTTGTCGGCGCTGCTGGAGCTGGACCCCAAGTCGGACCGCGTGCAACTGGCCCTGGCCTATGCCCGTGAGAACCTGACCCACGACTTGTCGGTAGACGCCCTGGCCGATGTCGCCCGCCTCAGCCCGCGCCAGTTCAGTCGGGTGTTCCGGGAAGAGACCGGACAAACACCGGCCAAGGCCATCGAGTCGCTGCGGGTAGAAGCGGCACGGGCGATGATGGAAACCAGTCGCCACCCGGTCGAGGTGGTCGCCCGCGAAACCGGGTTTGGTGATCGCGAACGTATGCGCCAGGCATTTTTAAGGGCGTTCGGGCAGCCGCCGCAGGTGATGCAGCAGGCGTTTAATGCAGTGCCGCCCGCGTAATCAGGTAACTCACCAACTGCGGCTCATCCTCCAGCTCAATCGTTTGCACCGGACGCGGCAGGTTATCCAGCACCGTGCGCCAGAACGCTTGGGACACTTCGTCCTGATCATAGAAGCGCACCAGCCAATCGGCCTCGCCGCTGCACAGCACCTGGCTGGCGATGGCGCGGCCAATGCCTTTGCGGCGGTAACGCTTGAGGACGAACAAGTCGGCCAACTCCAGGGCGTCAATGCCCGGCAGCTCGCTGCCTTCGATCAACAGGAAGCCAGCGATATAGCCGTCCACCAACAGCAGGTTGGCGCTCCATTGCGGGTCCTGCCAGTAGCGGACCAGGTGTTCGTCATGGATGTAGAAACGCCCATCGGCCTCGACATCTTCCTGTTCCCAGTCAGAGGATTCATAGGCGTAGTACTGGTAAAGATTGCGGATCAGCTCGGCGTGCTCCGGGCCGGTCTGGATCAATTCGACGGTGACTTCGGGCATGAGACTCTCGGTGAAAAAACACAGGGCGCCATTGTTCACAAAACCGGTGGGCAGGCCAAGAGAGCGGCCAACCTTTCTACTTGCTGAACCGATTGCAAATAGGTGTTGCCTCTACCAAAACCTTGAAACATTTCGAATAAACTCCGCGAAATTGCCGCTCTCTTTCGAGGACACGTATTTTGACAAACGCCTGTACCGCCGGCCTGGACGTGGGTTTTGCCTCCCTGGACTACCTGCAAATCTTCATCCTGGGCGTGATCCAGGGCATTACCGAGCTGCTGCCGGTGTCGTCCACCGCCCATATGCGCGTAGTACCCGCCCTGCTCGGCTGGCAGGACCCCGGTTCAGCATTCTCCGCGGCGATGCAGTTGGCGGCGCTGGCGGCAGTGGTCAGTTACTTCTGGCGAGATGTGCGCCAGGTGACCACCGGCAGCATCGACGCCGTGCGCAGGGGTGACTACAACGATCGCTGGTTCAAGCTGGCGGTGGCGATTGTGCTGGCGACCATCCCCATCGGCATCGCCGGCCTGGCGCTGTCTTCGACCCTGAACGCGTGCAACTCGCCGTTGCGCGGGTTGATGGTGATCGGTATTTCCTGCGTGGTCATGGCCGTGCTGCTGGCGGTGGCCGAAGTGCGCGCACGCCACACCCGCGAGGTGAGCGAAATGCGCCTGCGGGATGCGTTGATCGTGGGCGTTGCGCAGATTGGTGCGCTGATTCCAGGGGTTTCGCGTTCCGGTTCTACGTTGACCGCCGCACTGTTCCTCAACTTCAAGCGTGAGGAAGCCGCACGATTCTCCTTCCTGCTCGGCTTGCCCGCCATCGCCCTCGCCGGCTTGAAGGAACTGTGGGTGCTGCTGCACGCCGACATGCCCGCCCATGCCTGGCCGCATTTGCTGTTCGGCCTGGTGGTCGCGAGCATCTCGGCGTTTTTTGCGATCTGGGGCCTGATGAAGTTCCTGGAGCGGTTCTCCACCTGGCCGTTCGTGATCTATCGCGCGTTGCTGGGGATCTTCCTGATCGTAGCCGTCAGCACCGGCTTACTGTAGGAGCGAGCTTGCTCGCGAAGAATGCAAAGGCGCCGTAGCAAACCCGCAAGCCCGCGTTATCATTGACGACCTTCGCGAGCAAGCTCGCTCCTACAGTTTGCGCTCGGCCAGTTCTTCCAACAGATCGGCCGAAGGCACGAAAAACAGGCCGCCGGTGACCGCCGTGCTGAAATCCAGCAGGCGGTCATAGTTGCCGACCGGACGGCCGACGAACATGTTTTCCAGCATCAACTCCAGAGGCTCCGGCGAACGTGCATAGCCGATAAAATAGGTGCCGAACTCACCGGCGCCAGGGCGGCCGAAAGGCATGTTGTCGCGCAGGATCTTTACTTCATCGCCGTTCTTGTCGGTGATGACTGTCAGCGCACTGTGGGAATTGCTTGGTTTGGTCTCTTCGTCCAATTCAATATCCGACAGCTTGGTCCGCCCGATCACCTTCTCCTGGGCCTCCACCGTCAGGCTGTTCCAGGCTGTCATGTTGTGCAGGTACTTCTGCACCAGCACGTAGCTGCCGCCGCGAAATTCGCTGTCCTCATCACCGACAATGGTGAACCCTTCGGCCTTGCGCCCCACCGGGTTCTCGGTGCCGTCGACAAAGCCGATGATGCTGCGCATGTCGAAATAGCGGAAACCCTGGACCTCATCCACCACCTTGACGCTGTCGCCCAGGGCCGCCATCACGTGGGTGGCCAGTTCAAAGCACAAGTCCATCTGTTCGGCGCGGATATGCAGCAGGATATCCCCCGGTGTCGACACGGCTTTGCGCCCTTCCACGCCGAATTCACGGAACGGATGCAGCGCTGCCGGGCGCGGTGCGCCGAACAGCCGGTCCCACGCGTCCGAGCCAAACCCGCAGACGCAGGTCAGATTGCCCGCCGGCACGCGCTTGCCCACCGAACGCACCAAGCCGGCGATGTCCGCGCACCAGCCACGCACCGTGTCTTCACTGCCGGGGGCAACGGTGGCAACCATGAAAATCGCGCTGCTGGTGATGGGATGGCAGACGGACTGCGGCTCAAGGGGCGGCTGAACGGAGGATGGTGTCATGGTGATAGTCCAGGCTAAGGGGCGAAATTCAACCCGCGCAGATTAGCAGATCATGCCTGGCAGCTCTCCCACACGTCGCGAATCAGCGCCTGCATCTTCAGCGCTTCGGCCCAGCGATCGCTGATTTCGCGGCCGTCCGCACCGGTAATCGCATAGGGCGGCGGACCCAGTTCGCAGGTAAAGGACAGGCTCTGTGACATGTCGGGCCGGGCCAGCCAGTCTTCGATCCCGTAGCGCCACCACTGGGTAAAACGCTGTACCCAGGCTTGGTGTTGGGGGAAGTCCAGGGAGACCTGTACCTGTTCGCTGCTGGCGACACGGCCGTGGAACCCCCAGCTGTGGCGCAAAATCGTGCGGATATGGTCGTCGTCTTCAGGCGCGCCGGGCTCGGGCAGTTCACGCCCGACCACGTAGTGGGACAGATCGGCCAGCAGCTTCAAATCCGGCATTTGCGCCAGCAGGTCGAGGGTGAACAACAGGTCGTTGGTGAGGCGATAACGGTGGGTTTCCAGCAACACCGGAAAGTCCACCTGCTCGGCCAGGCGTTGCCAGCCTTCGATCAACCGGGCGGCCTCGGATTGAGTGCGCGGGCGTACGTCGGCTTGCAGGGTGAGGTGGTGGCAGCCATAGCGGCTGATCACATCCAGCGCCGCGGCCAGGTCATCCACCGATTGCGGGAACAATTGGCCCTCGATCTGCAAGCCTCTTGAGCTAGCCGCCGCGTGCAAACGCGCGACGTCAGCAGGCTGCCAGTAATGATCGGTAATGCCGTCAAAACCGGCGGCCTGGATACGGTCGAGTTGGGCGTCAAGAGCGCCAGGTTCGGTTTGCATCGCCCACAGGGATTGGAACACCAGGAATTGGCGCATATCAGCCTCGCAGCAGGGGTTTGAGGGACAGCTCGGGGTTGGCCAGGCTGGCGGGATCAAGAGGGATCCGGGCGCTGATCAGGCGCTCGCAAAGCTTGATGTCCTTGGCCACGCTGTTGCCCGGCGCCCAACCACAGGCGCCTTGTAAACGATGATCGGCATCGAGGTAAAACAGCAGCAGGCCGCCGCTCGGTAATGGGCGGTTGACCACTGTCGGTGTGATTACGCCCACGGTCTGCAAACCCCAGTCGAACTGATCGGACCAGAAACCGGGCAGCGCCTCGAACGGCACTTCGCGCCCCAGCAGATTCAGCGCCGCATGCCGGCCCTGGGCTTCGGCATTGCGCCAGGTTTCCTGGCGCTGATAGAGACCGTCGAGGCGAAACTCACACACATCACCAGCGGCATAGATGTTCGGCGCGCTGGTACGCAGGCACGCATCAACATGAATGCCCTGGCCCACCTCCAGCCCTGCTGCCGCCGCCAGTTCGATGTTGGGTTGCATGCCGATGCCGACCACGACGAGGTCGCAGGGCAAGCGTTGCCCGTCTACCAACAGCACGGCATCGGCCTGGATTGACTCCAGCGCCACATTCAAACGCACCTCCACACCGTGCTCGCGGTGCAGATCCAGCAGCGCCTGGGAGATTACCGGCGGCAGCACACGCCCCGCCAGGCGCGGCCCGGCTTCCAACACCGTCACTTCACAGCCCAGGCCACGGGCCGTCGCCGCCACTTCCAGGCCGATAAAACCACCACCCACCACCACCAATCGCGTGCCGGGGCGTAAAGCACTGCGCAAGGCCAGCGCTTCATCATGGGTTCGTAGGTAAAGCACATTGGCCTGTTCCTGGGGCAATCGCCGCGCCCGGCCGCCGGTGGCCAATAGCAGACCAGCGTAAGGCAGCCACTGGCCGTCGGCGAGTTGCAGCCGATCTGGCTGCCGCTCCAGTCGAGTCACCGGGTTACCCGCGATGTGCTCGATGCCCAGCTCGGCCAGTCGCGCGCTGTCGCACAAGCTGTATCCGGCCAGATCCGCCGTGCCTTGCAACAGGCCTTTGGACAACGGCGGGCGCTCATAGGGCAAGTGCACTTCATCACCAATCAGGATCAGGCGGCCGGTATAACCTTCTTCGCGCAGGGTCAGCGCCGCCCGGCCACCGGCATGACCGGCCCCGACGATAATCAACGGAGCGTTCATCATCAGGCCGTGACAGCGAGCAACACCCGCCCCGCTTCGACCCGCACCGGGTAGGTCTTGAGGTTGACGCACACCGGCGCGCCGAGGGCCTTGCCCGTACGATAATCAAAACGCCCGTTGTGCTTGGGGCACTCGATCACGTGGTCCATCACCAGGCCGTCGGCCAAGTGGATTTTCTCGTGGGTGCACAGGCCGGCGGTGGCGAAGAATTCATTCTCGGCCGAGCGGTACAGCGCGTAGGTGTGCGGGCCGTGGTCGAAGCGCAGCACGTCTTCTTCGTCTATTTCGCCCACGGCGCAGACGTCGATCCATTGATCGTTCATGGTGTTTTCTCTTGTTCTAGGGGGGAGTTCAGCCAGCAGCCGTTTCTGCATGCACCGGGGCATGGGCGGCCGGTTCGGCTTTAGTGTGGATCGGGCGCTGGATGAAGTAGGTCGGATCGCGGCGCTGCTTCCAGATCGTCGGCAGGATTTCCTTGTACGCCTCGAACAGGTTGGCGTACGGCGGCGGGCAGTCGCTGCGGATCTCTTCGTGCAGTTGCGCCAGGGCGTGGTACGGCACCATCGGGTACATGTGGTGTTCGAGGTGGTAGTTCATGTCCATGTAGATAAAGCGCAGCACGCGGTTCATGTAGATGGTGCGGCAGTTGCTGCGGTGGTCCAGCACGTCTTCCGCCAGGCCGACGTGCTGGGTAAGGCCGAAGATATAGCCGAGCCAGGCACCGTAGAGGCTCGGCAGACCAATCAGCATCAGCGGTAGCCAGCTGTGCAGGTACAACGCGGTGCCAATCACCACCGCATAAATACCGACCCAGATCCGTGCCGCGCGAAACACCTTGGGCCATTCGGATTCGGGGATGAAGTCGGCTTCTTGGGCGCTCATCTTGCCAATGACATGCCGCGCCACACCGCTGAAGGTTTTCCAGGCCAGGGGCAGGTTGAACAGGCTCAAGAACATCATCAAAAAGCTTGGCGGACGCGGCTCGACGATCTCCGGGTCGCGGCCGACCACGATGGTGTCGGTGTGGTGACGGGCATGGCTCCAGCGCCACACGTGGGGTTCGAAGATGCACATGAAGCTGGCGACCTGATACAGCCCGTCGTTCATCCAGCGGGTCTTGAACGCGGTGCCGTGGCCGGTTTCGTGCCAACGCGGATTGGATGCAGTGCCGTAGAGCACGCCATAGGCGAGGAAAAACGGCACACAGGCCCAGGTGCCCCAGAACCAGTAGCCACCAAAACCGGTGACCAACAGTGCGAGCACCCAGATGGCCGTGTCGAGCAAGGCCGGGCCGTCGCGGCGCTGCATCAGTTCTTTCATGCGTTTGCGCGAGATGGGCGACTGGTACCAACTGGCCGAGACCAGGCCCTTTTCAGCCGCGCGGGCGGCTTCGGGGCCGGTGAGGCTGTAATCGCGCCGGGCGGTGTGAGCGGTGTGTTCAGGCATTGTTATTGTTCTCCGCAAGCGGGTGGTTTCAGGTGCTGTGTGAAACCCACCTTAGAGAACCAATCTTTCACCCTCAATGCCTTGAATCCATTCCCTATCAAGCTATCATCCAGGCCCAGCGGGGCTTGATAGTTTTCTATCAAGACGCTCAAAGGGGCCTGTCATGAACAACAATAAACGCCCAACCATCGCCACCGTCGCCGCCCAGGCGGGGCTCAGCGTGGCCACCGTCGACCGCGTGTTGAACGCACGTGCGCCGGTCAATCCCGAGACCGCCGAGCAGGTGTTCCAGGCGGCCGAAGCCGTGGGGTATTTCGCGGCGCGGTTGATCGGCCAGCGCATTCGCGAACGCCGGCCGACCTATCGTTTCGGCATCCTGTTGCTGGCCACCGCCCAGGCGTTCTATGCCAGCCTGGCGCAAGCCATCAACGCCGCCGCCGAACAGCATGCCGGTGCCAACCTGACGTGCCAGTTCGAGTACATCGTCGATCGCACGCCCAGCGCCATTGTCGCGCAGATCGAACAACTGGCCGTGCAATGCGACGGCCTCGCGGTGGTCAGCTTTGCCCATCCGCTGATCAACGCCTGCCTCAAGCAGATCCGCGAAGCCGGTGTCCCCGTGATTGCCCTGCTCTCGGATATCCACGAACAGGCCGAAGAACCCTACGTCGGCCAGGACAACCATGTGGTCGGCCGCACCATGGGCTGGCTGCTCGCCCGCACCTGCGGCGCTCGCAAAGGCAGCGTGGGCATCCTGCTCGGCGGCCACCGTTTCCTCGGCCACCAGGCGCGGGTCGAAGGCCTGCACAGCTACCTGGCCGAGCACGCGCCGGGGCTCAAACCGTTGGAACCGCTGATCAACCTGGACAACTGCGACATCACCGAAGAAGCCACCCTCGACCTGATCAGCCGCCACAGCGACCTGCGCGGATTATGCGTGGTGGGCGGCGGCGGCGACGGCATCATCAGCGCCTTGGCGCAGCTGCCCAAGCGGCCGGCGTTGTGTTGCATCCTGCAGGAGTCGACCGCGCTGTCACGTCAGGCACTGGGCCAGGGGTTGATCGATGTGGTGATGGATTCGCAACCGGGGCAGACGGCGACGGCGTTGGTGCGGTTGATGGTGGAGTTGCAGAGTGCAGAGGGGTTCGATCCGGTGCGGCAGCGGGTGTATGTGCCACCGCAGATTGTGACGTCGGAAAATAGGGGCAGCTGACGCACAAATCAACCTGTAGGAGCCGGCTTGCCGGCGCCTACAGCGATTTGCGAAAATCTGCAGCACTCAAGCCGAACCGACTCATCTTGTTGTACAGCCCACCCCGCGACACGTTGAGCTGCCGCGCAGCCAGACGAATGTTACCGCCGGTGCTGTTGAGCGCGGCGACGATGGCGTGCATTTCGTGGCTGCTCAGGTCCTGGGCGGGCGGCGCTTCGTGGGCGCGCAGCGGGGTGCGTTGGCGGCTTTCCAGCGGCAGATCCACCGGTTCGATCAGTTCTCCCATCGCCAGGTTGGTCGCCCGTTCGATGCTGTTTTCCAGCTCGCGCACGTTGCCCGGCCAGCCGTAGGCCGACAGCAGCGCCATCGCCTCCGGCGAAAAGCCCTGCACCGATTTACGCAACGAGCGCGCGCAGCGGGCGAGAAAATGCTGCGCCAGCAGCGCAATGTCTTCACGGCGCATGCGCAGCGGTGGCACGGTCAGGTTCAGCACGTTGAGGCGGTAGTAGAGGTCTTCACGAAACGCGCCTTCCGCGACCGCCTGGCTGAGGTTGCGGTGGGTGGCGGCGATGATGCGCACGTTCACTTGCCGCGAGTTTTTCGCGCCCACGCGGGTGATTTCACCCTCCTGCAACACCCGCAGCAGGCTGACCTGGGCATCGAAGGACATGTCACCAATCTCATCGAGAAAGATGGTACCGCCATCCGCCAGTTCGAACTTGCCCGCCGAGCCGCCACGGCTGGCGCCGGTGAACGCGCCTTCGACGTGGCCGAACAGCTCGCTTTGCACCAGGTCTCGTGGAATCGCGCCGCAGTTGACCGCCACAAACGGGCCGTTGCAGCGCTCGCTGCCATTGTGGATGGCTTGGGCGAACAGCTCCTTGCCGGTGCCGCTTTCGCCAAGGATCAGGGTGGTGGAATCGCTGCGGCTGGCGATGCGTCCAAGGTGCAGCGCGTCCTGGATCGCTCGCGAGCTGCCCTGGATGGTGTCGAAGGTGTAGCTGGCCTGGGTGCCGATGATGCGTCGGGTGATTTCGCGAATGCGGCGGTTTTCGCGCAGTGACACGATCACACCGCCCTGCTCCAGCGGGCACACCGAGACCAGGCAGGCGAGTTGGCTGCGGTTGTGCAGGAGGAAGGTGCAGTCGAGGTCGCGTACGGGTGCGCCAAGGGCGTCACTCAGTTCGCTACGGCCCAGTTGCTGGAACGGCTGCCCGATCAGCTCCAGCCCGACGCCAAACAGCTGCCGGGCATAGCGGTTGAGCGCCTTGATGCAGCCGCGTTCGTCCAGCACCACCAGGCCTTCGTTGAGCACTTCGAGGACAGTCTGCTGTTCTTCCAACAGCCCTTGCAGGGCCATCTGCCGCGATACCGCGTCGGCTGCGGCCTGCACCGTGCCGAGGGTATGGAAGTGAAACCAGCCGGGCTCGGCGGTCAGCGTCAGCATGGCCACGGTCTGGCCCTGGGTATTCTTGATCGGCGCGGCGGCGCAATGCATACGGCGCTGACGCAGGCCGATGCCGAAGTTCTCCTCAGCCAGCACGTACACCAGGTGATCCTCGGCCAGCGCCAGGCCGGTGCAGTTGGTGCCTTGCACCGATTCCAGCAGGCGACTGCCCACCGGAGTGATGTCCAGCCCACAGAAATACAGGGTGGTACCGTCGGCATCGGTGAGGTTGATATGGCCGCGCGGGTTGTAGGCCAGCAAGCCATGCATGACCTGCGCAGCCGCCTCGATCAGCACGCGGTGGGTGGCCTGGGTGGCGGCCAGCGTGTCGGCGCCAACGAAGCGGTACGTATTGTCGGCCGGGTCGATACCGGCCTGGACGCTGCGCCGCCAAGAATCCCAGATCACTTGGCGCACGTGCGTCGGGCGGTCGACCTGGCCAGCCAGGCAGTCGCGCCAGGCCTGTTCCAGTGCGGCAACCGGGCCATCATTCAGCGCGGCAGGCCCCAGGGCCGTGAGGTAGTCGAGGTCTTGCACGCTGAACGCCATGCTCATTGGGCGGTATCCATGTTCATGTTTTTGACATGTCAGTATAGGCATGTCATCAAAATGAACACTTTTTGTTTATAGATAATTATTAATCGTTATTTATCAACACGTTAAAAAATGGCACAAGCCTTGCTCTCACCCCTTTGCCATCAGGAGCGTCCTGCGGCCAATAACAACAAGGGGTTATTTCATGAGTACACAGAACATCCGCCTGGGCTTGATCGGTGCCGGCCGCATGGGCAGCTTCCACGGCCTGACCGCCGCGCGGCATATCCCCGGTGCCAGCCTGGCAGCGATTGCCGACCCGACGCCAGGCCAGGCCGCCCGCCTCGCCGCTGAACTGGGCGTGAGCAAGGTCTACACCGACCCGCAGCAGTTGCTCGACGACCCGGACATCGACGGCGTGCTGATCGCCGCCCCCGCCCGCAGCCACGCAGAGCTGGTGATCAGCGCCGCCCGCGCCGGCAAGGGCATCTTCTGCGAAAAACCCATGGCCATCACCCTCGAGGAAGCCGACCGCGCTATCGCTGCTGCGGCCGATGCGCGAGTGCCGCTGCAAGTCGGGTTCAACCGGCGCTTCGCCAAGAGCTTTCGCACCGCGCACCTCGATGTCGCCGCCGGCCGCATCGGCACCCCGCAGTTGCTGCGCTCGCTGACCCGCGACCCGGCACTGAACAACCCGGCCAAGTCGCCGCAATGGGTGATCTTCCTGGAAACCCTGATCCACGACTTCGACACCCTGCGCTACCTCAACCCTGGCGCGGAGGCGGTGCAGGTCTACGTGATGGCCGACGCATTGATCGCGCCCGAATACAAAAGCAAAGGCTTCCTCGACACCGCCGTGGTCGCGATCCGCTTCGACAACGGCGCCATCGCCACCGCCGAGGCCAACTTCCAGGCTGTGTATGGCTACGACGTGCGCGGCGAAGTGTTCGGCAGCGCCGGCATGCTCAGCATGGGCAGCCTCAACGATTCCGACCTGGTGCGCTACCTGGCCCAGGGCATCCAGGCCGACACCCAGCGCCTGGACACCGACCTGTTGCGCGACGCCTATATCGCCGAGCTCAACCACTTCGTCGACTGCCTGCGCAGCGGCGCCAAGCCCCTGGCCAGCGGCGAAGACGCGCGTGCGGCATTGGCGATTGCCCGCGCCTGCATCGAGTCATTCGAAACCGGCAAGGCGGTGGCCGTATGAGCCCCTTCAAGCTGGCTGTCAGCGCGGAGATGGTGTTTCTCGACCTGCCCTTTGTCGAGCGCGTACAGCGCATTCATGCGCTGGGCTTCAGTGCCGAAATCTGGAACTGGACAGACAAGGACATCGCCGCCCTGGTCGCTACCGGCGCCGACTTCACCTCCATGACCGGCTACATCAGCGGTACCCTCACCGACCCCGGCGGTATCCGCCAACTGCTCGACAGCGCCCGCGAATCCTTAGGGGTCGCCGAACGACTGAATTGCCCCAGCCTCAACCTGCACGGCACCGGCCTGGGTGACGGCGGCCTGCCCGTACAACCGGTGAGCCAGACCACCGGAGGCATGTGGCTGAGCGCATGCAAGACCCTGGAAAAAATCGCCCGCTTGGGGGAAGACGCCGGTCGTGTGTTCCTGCTGGAAAACCTCAACACGGCAGTTGACCACCCTGGCACCCCCTTCGCCCGCGCCGACGATACCCTGGCGCTGATCGAGGCCGTGGGCAGCCCGTACCTGAAGATGAATTTGGACCTGTACCACGCGCAAATCGGCGAAGGAAATTTGATCGAACTGATCCAGCGCGCCGGCAGCGCCATCGGTGAAATCCAAGTGGCCGATGTACCAGGTCGCAAGGAGCCTGGCACCGGTGAAATCCACTACCCGGCCATTGCCAAAGCCTTGCACGCCATAGGCTACAGCGGCGTGGTCGGCCTGGAAGGCTGGGCCAGCGGCGACAGCGAGCTGGCCCTGGCGCGTTTCCGCCAGGCGTTCACCCTATAACAATAAAAGGATCACCCTTATGAATCGCTATTCGTTGTTTGCTGCCACCTTGTTGCTGCTGTTCAGCCAATGGACCTTCGCGGCTTATCGCATCGGCGTGAGCATTGCCCGGGTCGACGACAACTTCATGACCTACGTGCGCACCGGCCTGGAAGCGGCCGCCAAGCAGCAGGATGTGCAGATCCAGTTCGAAGACGCCCAGGGCGACGTGGTGCGCCAGCTTAATCAGGTCGAAGGCTTCCTCAACCAGAAGGTCGACGCGGTGATCGTACTGCCGGTGGACACCGCCGCCACCGCCAACATGACCCGTGCTGCCGTGGCGGCCAAGACGCCGCTGGTGTACGTCAACCGTCACCCGGACGAACGCACTCTGCCCAAGGGCGTGGTCACCGTGGCCTCCAACGACATCGAGGCCGGGCAGTTGCAGATGCGCTACCTGGCGGAAAAACTCGGCGGCAAGGGCAGTGTGGCGATCATCATGGGCGACCTTGCGCAGAACGCCACCCATGACCGCACCGAGGGCGCCAAACAGGTGCTCAAGGAGTTTCCCGGTATCAAGGTGGTCGAGCAGCAAAGCGCCGAATGGCAACGCAGCAAGGGCATGGACCTGACCAGCAACTGGCTGCTGGCAGGCACGCAGTTCGATGCCATCGTGGCCAACAACGATGAAATGGCGATTGGCGCGGCCATGGCTTTGCAGCAGGCGGGAAAAACCAAGGGTGAAGTGGCGATTGTGGGTATCGATGGCTTGCCCGATGGGCTGGCAGCGATCAAGCGGGGGTTGCTGACGGCGTCCGTGTTCCAGGACCCGAAGGCCCAGGCTACCCAGGCCGTGCAGGCGGCGGTGCGAATGATCAAGGGCGAGGCGATTGAGTCGGAAGTGTGGGTGCCGTTTGAACTGATCAAGCCGGAGCAGGTGGCAGTGTTTGAGCAGCGCTACAAGTAGAGTGAAATACACAAATCCAAATGTGGGAGCGGGCTTGCTCGCGATTGCGGTGGATCAGCCAATGAATCTGTTGACTGACACTCCGCATTCGCGAGCAAGCCCGCTCCCACCTTTCTTACCGCGTCAGGCCTTTAGTCCAGGTCGCTGGCGTCATGCCGCTCGGCCAATTGCTCATGGGGCTCACCGGACACCCGATTCACCCGCCGGCCGCGCTGCACCGCCGGCCGCGCTTCGATCGCGTCTGCCCAGCGCAATACGTGCTTGTACTCATGCACCGACAGGAACTCCGCCGCGCCATACAAGCGACCTTTGACCAGCCCGCCATACCACGGCCAGATGGCGATATCGGCGATGGTGTATTCATCTCCCGCGATGTATTCGCTCACTGCCAGGCGCTGGTCTAGTACGTCCAGCTGACGCTTGGTTTCCATGGCGAAGCGGTTGATCGCGTACTCCATCTTGCTCGGCGCATAGGCATAAAAATGCCCGAACCCACCGCCCAGATACGGCGCGCTGCCCATCTGCCAGAACAGCCACGACAGGCATTCGGCACGGGCCGCAGGCTCGGTGGGGAAGAACGCACCGAACTTCTCGGCCAGGTACTGCAGGATCGCCCCCGACTCGAATACGCGAATCGGTATGGCGCCGCTGCGATCCAACAGCGCCGGAATCTTGGAGTTCGGATTCACCCCCACAAAGCCGCTGCCGAACTGGTCGCCGTCGCCGATCTTGATCAGCCAGGCGTCATATTCCGCACCGCTGTGACCCAGCGCCAGCAACTCCTCCAGCAGGATCGTGACTTTCTGGCCATTAGGCGTGGCCAGGGAATACAGCTGCAGCGGGTGCTTGCCTACCGGCAGTTCCTTGTCATGGGTCGCACCGGCAATCGGGCGGTTGATGCTGGCGAAGGTGCCGCCATTTTCGGCGTCCCAGGTCCACACTTTCGGGGGTACGTAATCGGTCATGCTGACGGCTCCAGAGGCGTTTGCGATCGGCGAAGCGCTCCAGACTAAACCAAAGGTTGATGACTCGTCACACAGTGAATGCCACCACCTTGCGGTCCGGGTAGAGCCGGGCCAGCAGGTCCAGTGCCTTGCAGTCCGCTACCGGGTCGCCAAACTCCGGGGCGATCACCGCACCGTTTATCACGAAGTAATTGATGTAGCCCGCCGCAAAATCCGGATTGCCCTTGCTGAGTTCGGCCTCGACCTCGGCCTTGCTCCAGTCCGGGTGACGGTTGCGATTGATCTAGCTGCTTTCGGTCATGATACCGGTGCCCAGGCCGTCAACCTCAATCCCGCCGCCCTCGCCCACCCGTTCACTGCGAATAGGCCGGGCGCCGGTTTCCTCGGCGATCTGGGCCGCCAGCAGCGCATCCTCGTCGTGCTGCTTGTTGGGGATTGGTTTGGTCAGCCAGTTGCTGCCCCACCTGGACACCTAGCTCACAGGTGCAGCGCCACGCCCATGCCTGCCTCGGTGCGTGGCACCTGTACCCGCAGCGCAATCAACAAGGCAGCCAACAGCATCAGTACACCCGCGCCCAGAAACACCCCGCTGATGCCACTGAGACTGAACATCGCGCCTCCTCCGGCCGCGCCCGCTGCAATGGCGGACTGCACCGAAGCCACGACCATGCCACCGGCACTCTCAGCCTGGTCCGGCACGGCGCGGGCCACCCAGTTCGACCACGCCACGGGCGCCCCGCCAAAGGCCATGCCCCACAGCGCCAGCAGCAACGCCTGGCCTGGGAGAGAGACTGGCAGCAACACCAGGGCCAGCGCCGCGACGCCCACTAATACCGGCATCAGTACCAAGGTGCCACGTGGATAACGCACCAGCATCCAACCGGCCAGCAGCGTGCCGACGAAGTTGGCTGCGCCGAACCCCAGCAGCATCAACGCCAACCCTTCTGTCCCCACCCCCGTGGTGCTTTCCAGGAAGGGTCGGATGTAGGTGAACAGCGCAAAGTGCCCGGTGTGAACCAGCACGCAGCCAAACATGCCGATGGCGATGCCTGGACGCAGCAGCACATCCAGTACCGTGCGCAAGCGTGCAGTCCCCGAGGGCGCCAGGCGGGGCAGCGTGAACAGTTGGAACGCCAGCGTCACTGCACCGACGGCGGCGGCGGCAACGAACGCACTGCGCCAGCCATACAGACCACCGAGGTAGCTGCCCAGCGGCACAGCAACCACCGTGCCCACCGCAATACCACTGAAGATGATCGACAGCGCGCGGGGCAGCAGCGCCGCTGGCACCAGGCGCATCGCCACGGCGGCGGCCATGCTCCAGAAACCGCCCAGGGCAATGCCCAGGAGGATACGCATCAGCAGTAATACCGCCAGGCTTGAAGAGAACGCCACCAACAGGTTTGACGCAATCATCAGCAGGGAGAAACCCAGTAGCACCACGCGTCGGTCGATCCCACGCGTGAGGCCGGGCACCAGCAGCCCGGCAAACAACGCCACCACTGCCGTCACCGTCACGGCTTGGCCGGCCAGCGCCTCGGACACTCCCAGGTCCATCGCCATTGGCGTCAACAAGCTTGCCGGCAGGTATTCCGCCGTCAACAAGCCGAATACCCCCATGGCCAGGGAAAACACCGCCATCCAGGCGGGCGCATCGGGCTCAACTTGGGCAGAGTGAGCGGCTTGGGCTACACAATCATTCATCACACGACATCCTCGGGAAATTAGCGCGACGGCCAGTCTAGGTTCGCCAATCCGGATGATCTATGATGCAGACCCTTGAGTTTTTGACCAAAACCCCGAACATGACAACAGTCGCCCCTTTCAATCAGTCCTCCGGCCTTATCGACGAGCTGCTGCGCGGCATGCGCCTGAGCGGGGTGCAGTACCGACGCATCCAGGCCGGACCGAGCTTCGGCATGGGCTTTGAGGCCAAACCCGGACACGCCTACTTCCACTTCCTGGCCGCAGGGACGGCCACCCTGCGAACCGACGACGGCGGCCTGTTTGAGTTGTCGGCGGGCAATGCGGTGTTCATCTCCCACGGCGGCGCCCATGCGCTGTCCTCCGATGCGGACAGGCCTGTGCAGGACATCGATGGCTTTGGCGCGACCGCGTTGGGCGATACCGTCTGCGCCGTGGATGCGTCCCCCGATACGCCCCCCTGCACCTTGCTGTTCAGCGCCTGCATGGCGTTCGAACTCGGCAGTCTCCAGGGGCTCGGCAGCCTGATGCCGGCCTTGATGCTGATCGATGCCCAGGGCCAGCGGTACCCCGGCCTGATGCCGATCCTGGCGGTGATGGAGCGTGAAGTGTCTGCTGCCCGCATCGGCTACTCCGGCATCCTCGCGCGCCTGGCCGATGTGGTCGCCGCCATGATCGTGCGGGGCTGGGTGGAATGTGCCTGCGGTAATGCATCAGGATTGGTGGCGGCGCTGCGCGACACGCGACTGGCCGGTGCCCTGCTCGTCCTGCATCAGGACCCGGGTCGCGATTGGAGCGTGGCCGAATTGGCGGCGCATTGTCATGCTTCCCGTTCGGTGTTCGCCGAGCGCTTCCAGGCCACCCTGGGCATCCCGCCCCTGCGCTACGTGACGGAGTTGCGCATGCGCCTGGCCAGCCAGTGGCTGACCCTGGAGCGATTGCCTATCGAAGAAGTGGCGCTGCGCCTGGGCTATACCTCCCAGGCAGCGTTCAGCCGTGCGTTCAAGCGTATTACCGGCCATCCGCCGGGGGCCAGCCGCCAGCGCAGCCGGAGCCCGGCATGAACGAGCGCCTCGAAGATATCCTGGCCGACGCCGGCGTTCAGGTGGTTTTTTCGAGGACCCAATAATCGGCGGTGTCGACGTTGATATAGTTACCGCGCTCGATACGCATGACCACACGCACCTTGCCGTCCTCGGCCAAACGCTCGACGTACTCGACAAAAGGTTCATGGTCCAGGTAACTCTGGCGCGTACTGACAACCAGGTAGCCAGAACTGCGCGCGACACGCAGCAGTTCGTCCAGTGCGGTGACGGCCACATGTCCGTCGATGAACACGCCGCAACAGACCACCAGGTCATAGCGATCATCCGCGATGGCAGGGTTGCGCACGTTCAAGTCGACATCAGCCGTAAGCTGACTGTATGCGTTGGTCTTGCGTGCCTGCTCGACCATGCCGGCGGACAGGTCGACGCCATCGATCTCGCCGTAGCCGATCCCGGCCAGTTGCTCTCCCACCAACCCGGTACCACACCCGGCATCGAGAATCCGCGCACTGTGTGGCCGGCCCGATTTGACCAACGCGTGGGCCACCACATCCAGCAATTTTGCACAAACCCAGTGACCGACATATTTTTCACCAAAAGCGGTGTCTACGTAGCCTTCCGCCCACTCATCGTAGAAGGCCCGCAGCACCTCCTTTTCACCATTGAGCCGGTGGGATGCGGTCACCAATGCACTTTCCTCTGCCGTGTGTTTCATTGTCGATCCTCGATTGATGTCACGTGGGGAAATAAGCCTCAGCCCGCCAGCCGTTGGCTGCGCGCAATACCGGCGCGGAAACAGTCGGACAACGTCAAGCCTTCGCCTACGGCGTCCAGCAATGCTTCCGTCACGCCACCTGGCGTGGTAGCGCTGTGCAGGTAGTCGCGCCGGGCACGGTCATCCAGCCCCCGGGGCCTTACGGCGTTGGCCCACGCAATCACCTTGCCCCAGGGCGGCAGGTTGCACGCTGTGGCGCCCCTGGCAATGGCTTCCTGGGACACGTTGACGGCCAGGCTCTCGCAGTAGGTCAAAACAATCGGCAGGCAGGGGCCATAGACGGTAAAGGCGTCGAATTCAGCTTCCGATGGCAGGTTGATCAGTTCGATTCCCAGCCGGCGCAGCAACCCATCAACCAGGGCCGAATCGGCGCCATAACGCGCGCCGATGGCACAGGCGCCGGCAATCGTATCCGGTGCGCTGACCATGACACGGACGATCTGGGGAGGCGGCTGGAACAGGGACTTGATGCGCTCAACCGGCAAACCAGCGATAAACGAGACCAGCACAGTGCCGCTCTTGAGCTGCAGCCCGCTCAACGCCCGGTAGTCCTGAGGCCTTACGGTCAGCAGGATCAACTGCGACTCATCGACGACTCGCCGGTTGTCGGCATATCGGTCTTCCAGCCCGGCCTTCTTGAGCCTGCCCCGCGCAGCGCTGGAATGCCGATTGCTGAGCAACAGGTTGGCCCTGGGTAAGCCGGCGGCAATCAGCCCTTGGGCCAGGGCGACCCCCAAGTGGCCCGAGCCGACGATGCCGATGCGGGTGGACAACACTGTCTTGCAGTCATTCATATCCATAGCGGCTTGACCCTTGACCGTTGGAAACAGCGGCATCACGCCTCGGATGCCAGGCGCGAAGTCGCTCCTGCGCGGCGCACGCTCAGGACCTCCAGCACGCTCACACCCAGGATGCCAATCAGGACCAGCAGGGCTCCGCACACGAACCACAGGTCCAACGCATCGTTGAGGACCACCACCCCCAGTGCCACGCCTGCCACCGGCGTCAACAGCTGCAGCACGGACAGGCGGGACGCAAGGTATTTGGTCAGCAGCCAATACCAGCCCAGGAAGGTCCCCAGGACCAGAACCAGGGTCTGGAAGGTCAGGTTCGCGACCACCGCACCGTCGATTTCAAAGGTGGAGTGGCCCATGAAAAAGGTCAGCGGAAAGATCAACAGCGTCGCGATACTCACCTGGTAAAACAGGGTTTTCTCCGGTCGCGCACTGGCGAGCGTCGACGTACGCACTGCAATGGTGGTGGCCCCCCAGGCGGCTCCGGACAGCAGCCCGAGCCCATCCCCCAGCAGCGTGTTGCCTTGGGCACCGTCGCCCCGCCCCATGAAGGTAATGACGATGCCAAGGAACGCCAGCACCACAAAACACCATTGGCTGCCACTGAGACGTTCCTCCTCGCGCAGGAAATGCAAGCCGAAACTCGCAAACAAGGGGCCGGTGTACAGAAACACGGTGATATGGCTGGCACTGCTGTAGCGCAAGCCTTCAGCGATGAAGATCGATTCCAGGGCTACCAGGATTCCGACCACGATACCCGCGCCGACGGTGTTATCGCTGAACAGCCCGGCACCCTGGCGATACCACAGGTAACCCCCCAGGATCAGCGCGGAAATGGCATATCGAATTGTCAATTGCATCAGCGGATCGAGCTGCGGCGCGGCCAGTTTGATCAATACCTGCTGCCCTCCCCATAACAGGCACAGGACCATCATCGTGGACACGGAAAAGACATCGAGGGATTTGCGTGTGTCGAGCATCGTCATAGACCTTGAGCCACGGCATTGAAAAACATAGGTTCAAGGCTATGCGCATCACCTCTGGCAAGTAATCGATTTTTTGCTAAGGTGCTTGCATGAAACTCAACCTGGAAAAACCTCACCGCCTCCCTTCCCTCAGCGCCTTGCGTGCGTTCGAAGCCGCCTCACGCTGCCGCACGCTCACCGAAGCCGCCCAGGAGTTGTGCGTGACCGTGGGCGCAGTGAGCCGGCAGATCCGCCAATTGGAGGATGACCTGGGGCTGAGCCTCTTTCATCGCACCGCTAACGGCGTAACCCTCAATGAGTCGGGGCAGCGCCTGGCCCGTGACGTGTCCAAGGCCTTCTCGCTGCTGCTCAAGGCCACTCAGGACATGCGCCCGCAGACCGGTGCCAGCATCGTGTTGACTTGCACGGTATCCATCACCAGTCACTGGTTGAGCAAGCGGTTGCCGGCCATCACCGCGTATGCTGGCGGTAACCTTGCATTGACGATCGACCCGAGTTCCGAAGTGCGCAACCTCGACCATGGCGATGCCGATCTGGCGATTCGCTACTGCCCGCGCGAACTTGTGTTGAGCCATTCGGCGTTGCTGCTGCAGGACCGCTACTTCCCCGTTTGCAGCCCTGCCTACCTGAACAGCCTTGGGCCTGTCGACGAACCGCTGGACCTGGTGGGTGCGCGGCTGGTCCAGTCACCCTGGTACCACGACGATCGCTTGGGCAATGCCACTTGGGACGACTGGTTCACGGCGATTGCCAAGTGCGATACGCAGACGACGGCAGCGCTTTCCTTCAGCGGTGTGGGCTATGCCATGCATGAAGTGGCGCAGAACGGCGGGGTAATGATCGGCAGTTCTGCGCTGCTGCAAGACGAATTGGCCGACGGGCGCCTGGTAGCCGTGTTCGGCGACCGCCATCAACTCACCTCCCCCTACGAATACAGGCTGGTCTGGACGCAATCGGCACACCAGTCGCATGATCAGCAGTACCTGATCAATGGCCTGCTGCGCGCCGCCGGACAACCTTCGGCCTTTGCGCCGGGTAGGGTCTACGCCCCGGGATAGGCCCCACCGTCCATATTGATGACCGCCCCCGACAAATAGGACGCTCTTGGACTGGCCAGGAACAACGCCAGATCGGCCACTTCCCCCGCGCGGGCAAACCTGCCCATCGGGATCGATGCCTGCTGTCGCGCCAGGGTCTGCTCAAGGCTTTCGCCGCTGCGTTGAGCCATGCGTTCCAGGGTCGCCTGGGTACGGGGCGTCAGGGTAAACCCAGGGTTGATCACGTTGATACGGATGCCTTGGCAGCCATAAGCTTGCGCCAACCCCTGTGACGTGAGGATCAACGCTGCATTGGCTGCACCGCCGGCGACATGCTCGGGCATTGCCACCCGGCCACCGATGCCGACGATATTGACCACCGCCCGCAGCGACGGCTGCGCCTGGCCAAGAAAATGGGCAAGCACCGCATGCTGGGTGTTGATGTAAGGGCAGAACTTGGCGCTGAACGCCTCCAGGTAATGGGCCGGAGTAAGTTGACTCACCGGGTGTCTCGCAGCGGCACCGGCACTGTTGACCAGCACGTTGATGGCGCCATGGCGCGCGCTGATTGCGTCAATGACCGCTTGAGCCTGATCGGCGTCTGACAGGTCGCCGGCAAAAGGATGCACGTGCAGGCCCGCTTCCTCGCACACGCGTTGCGCCTGCTCAAGCCGCTGATGTGACCTCGAAACAATTGCCACCCGCGCGCCTTCGGCGGCGAAAGCCTGGGCGCAGGCCAGGCCAATGCCTGAGCTACCGCCCGCGACCACTACCAGGCGTTGTTGCAAAAACAGATCCATTCGGGCGGGGCCTCCTTCAGGCGTTTTTTCTCAGTTGGTCAAGATAACGCTCCACTTCCCCGGACAGCCAATGGGAGAATTCGCGCTGCTTGTCTTCCGAACTTTCCCTGGGTGGCCACACCAGCCAATACGGATAGGCATAGGGCGCACTCACATCGCACAACTGGACCAGCTCTCCGCGCTCGATAGCGTCATGCACCAGACTGCGCCGCTCCAGCGTGATGCCCTGCCCCAGGCGAACCGCCTCCAAGACCAGATTGGAGTCGTTGCTGCACAACCCCTTGCGTTCGTTGCCCATTTCAACGCCCGCGGCCTCGCACCAGGGCAACCATGATTCAGTGTTGTAGATGATCTCGCTGTCGATGACCTCTTGCGGTGTTAGCGGCAGGCGCCCGCTATTGAAGTGGGGGGCGGCGACGACGACGACTTCATCGTGGAACAACAGCTTCTGCTCGACCCCTTCCCAATCCCCCTTGCCCATACGGATACCGATATCCACCGATTCCTGATGCAAGTTGGAGATGGTCAAGCTGGCTTGCAGACGAATGCTGATATGAGGGTAAAGCTGCTGAAAACGTGGTAGGCGCGGTAACAGCCAGGACCGGCCAAACGACGGCAATACCGCCACCACCAACTCCCCCATCTTGGGCTGTGCCTGGATCAATCGCGTGGCTTCGGCGATATCGCCCAAGGCTTTTCGGATCTGCAACGCGTACAGCCGCCCATCCTCGCTGACACGCAAGCCCCGCCCTTCACGCACGAACAGGGTCAAGCCGACAATCTCTTCCAGCACCTTGATCTGCTGGCTGATGGCTGAATGGGTAACGTGCAATTCCTTGGCTGCCAGGGTGACGCTCCCCAACCTGGAAGTGGCTTCAAAACTGCGCAGGCAAGTCAACGGGGGGAATGCACTCATGTAAGCTAAACTAACCTATTGTGGTAAAAATTATCGATACTTTGAGGGCTACACTCAGGATAAAGTAACCTCAAATTAACAATCCTGCCAGCTGCAGGCGTCTTTTCGTTCCACCGTCACCTCGCGAACCGCGGAGCGTCTTCGATGAAAACCACGATCATGGAACAGAGCGTCTCGACCGCCCGTATCACTCAGGCTCCGCAGGTATTGCTGGCGAAAATGGCGTTGGGCCGACATTCCCTGAAATGGCTGGTGACCAAGGATCAACTACTCTCTTTCTGGTTGGAACAGCAAGCCTATGTCGTCGCGCTGAAAGGGCGTCATTGGATGACGTCCCAAGGTACCGATGTCTGCCTGGAACCCGGGGATTTCACCTGTCTTGCGCCGGGCCTGATTCTGCTGGAGGGCGACGGGGAAATCGCGCTGTTCCTGGCCGCCGACGAGGCCAGTCCTCGCGTGCGCGGGTTGCTCCTGGATCTCTACAAATACCTCAAGCATCCCCACTGCACTTTGAAAATTACCCTGACGTAAATGGAGGCTTCATGAAACTGGTTGGCATGCTGGACTCGCCCTACGTGCGCCGCGTCGCAATCTCCCTGGACCTGTATGGCGTCGACTTTGAGCATCAGCCGCTCTCGGTATTCAGCACCTACGAGCAATTTGCCCAAATCAATCCGGTCGTCAAGGCGCCCTCCCTGGTGCTGGACGATTCAACCGTGTTGATGGACTCAAGCCTGATCCTCGAATACTTCGAAGCGCTGGCGCCGGCCAACAGGAAGCTTTTGCCCGATCGCGCCAGCGAGCGCGCCCAGGACCTGCAATTGATCGGGCTCGCACTGGCCGCCTGTGAAAAAACCGTGCAGATTGTGTACGAGCATAATCTGCGCCCCGCCGAAAAGCTCCACGAGCCGTGGCTCGACCGGGTAACCGGCCAATTACTGGCAGCCTACTCGACCCTGGAAAAACGCCTGGCCCACGCGTCCGACGAAAAGCTGACTCAAGGCGCCATTACCGCTGCAGTGGCGTGGTCGTTCAGCCAGTTCACGGTCGCCTCAGTGGTCAAAGCCGAGTCCTTCCCGTACCTGCAGCGTCACGCCAAGCGCTTGGAGGAACTCCCGGCCTTCACGCAATACCCCATCCAATAAACTGGCTCAAACGCCACGCGAGCCGGTCCCCACCGGCTCCTCGTCCTGCGCCCACATGAACGCCCCCTATGTACACCGTATTTTTTTCACCTACCGCCAACGGTTATAAAATCCTGCTGATGCTTGAGGCCCTGGCGGTCAATTACGACATCTGCCACATCAACCTCGCCCGCGATGAGCAGCACCTTCCCGCGTATCTGCAGCTGAACCCGCACGCGAAGATTCCGGTGCTGCTCGACCACGATACCCAGCAAGTGGTGGTGGAGTCGGCGGCGGTGCTGCTCTACCTGGCGGACAAGCACGCCCGTTTTCGCGGGACGTCGCCCGAGCAGCGCTGGCAGGTGGTGCAATGGCTGATCTGGCAAGTCAGCAGCCTGGGACCGATGGCCGGCCAGAATTATCACTTCCACCATCAGGCTTCCCAACCCGAGGCATACTCGGCCAACCGTTATCTGAACCAGACCCGCACGCTGTTCCAGGTATTCGAGCAAGCCATCGCCGGGCGCGCGTTTATCTGCGGCGAATTTTCCATCGCCGACATGGCGATTTATCCCTGGCTGCGGCTGCACAAGGTGCTGCACATCAGCCTGGAGGCGCTACCTCACACCGTGCAGTACCTGCAGCACATGGCCCAACGGGACGATGTTCGACGCGCCTATGATGCAGGCGCGCCGTATCATGAGCGCACGCACGGCGACGTCGACAAGCTTACGGCCATTGCCGATCGCCGCGCGACGGGCTAGACCGCCGTGGCGTACTTGCCTGCATGAAAGATCAGCGGGTTGCCTTCATTGAGTGTGAAGCTGATGACTTCGCCGATGAAAATCCAATGATCGCCACCGTCGAACTCATTGCGCTTGATGCATTCGAACTGAGCAATCGCGCCATCGATCAACGGCAGCTGGTTTTCGCTGATTGCGTAGGGCACCTGGCTGAACTTGTCAGCGGTCGGCGTGGCAAAACGGTCGCTCAGCAGTTGTTGCTCATGGGCCAGTACATTGATCGCGAAGCCATCCGCCGCCTGGAATGCACGAGCGGTGTAAGATTCCTTGCGCAGGCTCCACAAGACCAGGGCCGGCTCCAATGACACCGAATTGAAGCTGCTGACCGTCAGCCCGGCAGGCGCGCCTCGATCATCCAGGGTTGTGACAACGGTGACCCCCGTGGCGTACTTGCCGTAGGCGTTACGCAACGCGCGCGTGTCCATCTGTTTTTCAAGCGTCTGCATTTCCCTGTCCACCTTTTCAGAGTTGGCCAACCACGGTGTGGTTGTCGATTGTCGTCAAGCATGCCGCCAGTATCTCCAGACCTTCGAGCAACACGGCCCGGGGAATGGTCAGTGGCATGAGAAAACGGATGACATTGCCGTATTGCCCGCACGCCAGCAGGAGCAAGCCGCGCTCGCGCGCGCATTGGATCAGTTGCCGGGCCAGGCGCGCAGAAGGTACACGGTGCGCCGCATCGTCAAACAGCTCCAGGGCAACCATCGCCCCCAGGCCGCGGATACGGCAATGGATACCAAGGGCGCCGGTGATTTCCTTGAGGTTGTCGCGCAGATCCTCGCCCAGTTCGCGGGCGACGTTGAGCAACCCTTGCTCATCGAATACCCGCAGGACGGCCAATGCAGCCGAGCAGGCCAGCGGGTTCCCGGCGTAGGTGCCACCGAGGCCGCCGGGCAGGGGCGCATCCATGATTTCAGCCTTGCCGGTCACGCCCGATAACGGCAGCCCGCCGGCAATCGACTTGCCGAACACAATCAAGTCGGCATGGACGCCCATTTGCTCCATCGCGAAAAAACTGCCGGTACGCCCCGCGCCACACTGTATTTCATCCGCGACCAGCACAATGCCATGCTGGTCGCACAAGGCGCGTAGCGCCACCATGAACGCCACAGGGGCTGCGACAAATCCCCCTTCACCCTGGACCGGCTCAATAACGATGGCAGCGATATCTTCCGGTGCGGCGTCGCTGCTGAAGATCCGGTAAATGCTGTTCATCGCCTCGACTACCGAAACGCCGGCGTCCGCATCCGGGAACATCGCCCGATAGACACCACCGGGCATCAGTCCCATGCCCTGGGCATAGGGGTTGACCTTGGCGGTCATCGCCAGGGTCATCAGCGTTCGGCCGTGATAGGCGCCGGTGAACACAATCACACCCGTACGGCGTGTGTGTACGCGGGCGATTTTCAATGCGCTTTCTACCGCCTCAGAACCTGTGGTCAGCAGCAGCGTCTTCTTGGCAAAATCGCCCGGCACCCTCGCGTTGATCGCTTCACACACCGCGATATAGCTCTCATAGGGCACCGCCGCAAAACACGTATGGGAAAACTGCTGCAATTGCGCCTGCACCGCGTCAACCACCTGCGGGTGCAGGTGACCGGTGTTGAGCGCTGCAATCCCGCCGCAGAAATCCACGTAGCGCCGCCCTTCGACATCCCATAGCAGCGCATTGTCGGCACGCTCCACGTACACGGCATGGGCCTGGTTGACGCCCCGGGCGACTGCCTGGGTGCGTCGCTGCGCCAATGCCTGGGTTGTATCTTGCATACCCTTGCCCTCTCGTAGACGACAGTCAAAGCGGCTCCAGCCTTCACCGGAGCCGCATGCAGTGGGGGAACTCAGCGGGCCCGATAGGCTTGCAGCGCTGCATCTGCCTCGGCAGCCAGCTGCAGGCGGTCGCCGTAACGGTAGCTGTCGAGGAAGTCGAACTTGACCGGTGCATTGCCGCGATCAAATCGTGCCTTGAGCCCGCCCGGTGCATCATTGGCCCACTTGAGCAACGAATCGGCAAACTCCTGGCTCGCGCGGGAGATGAAGCGGTTGGAGAAGTCGGCGAAATCGATCGGCAAATGCTCGCGCTGCTCTTCGAACAAGCGCTGCAATACCTCGATGGTCTGCGCCTCGCTCTGCTGGCCGGCACGGTAGGCTTCCATGGCGGTGCAGGCGGCCTCAAACAGCGCTTCGTAATACGGGCTCTCGATCGACAGGTGCCCAGCATAGGTTGCCGTCTCGAACGCCTGTTCCAACGCCTCGTTATCGCCGGTCTTGAGGTAGTCGGAGAGAATCTTGCGAAACCGCAGCACGCCAATGTAACTGCCACTGATCCACACCCTGAACCACGCATTCCAGAGTGGGAAGCTGTCGAACGCGGTAAAGGAGTTGGCCACCAGGCGGTCGTTCACTTTCACCACTTCCAGGCTGTAATCCTGATATGAGAGAAAGTCCTCCTTGCGCCAGACGTCAGTCTGGACCGCCTTGAGGATCTTCGGTGCCACCCGCGCAATCGACTCGAAGGTATTGACCAGGCCACGAGAAAACAAGGGGTCGACAAAACCCACTGCATGCCCGAGCAAGCAGTAACGGTCCCCCACGCTTTCGCGGCTGGTGTAGTTGAGTCGGGGGGCTACGGTCCATTCGCGCACCCTGGCCGCGCCCTCGAAATGCCGGGCAACGGAGGGGTGATCGTCAAGAAACTGCTTGAACTCCACCTCTGGATCACCAGCAGGACCATGCTCGTCGATATCCAACTGCAGCCCGATGCTGCATAGCGGGTTGGTAGAGTGAGGATGATTGTTGAACGGGATGATCCACAGCCATCCGCCCTTGAACATATGGTGCAACGTGCTTTGCGCCAGGGGTGTAGGCGAACCGGAAGCCTGGGTCGACGCGATGACCTCTTCGTAGAGCTTTACCCCGGTCATATGCGTGAAGATCGACCGGGTACGCGCCTGCATTTCCCGGGCGCCCTGGCGTAGCTGGTACTTGTCGGCGATGGGCGAACGGTAACCCGCCGCGTCCACCACGTAGCGTGCGCTGAGCTGTTCGCGGCCCAGGTTCAGGATCATGCCGTCGGCGGTTTCTTCAATATCCTGAATCCGCGCTTGTTGCTTGATGGTCGCGCCGAGCCTGGCGGCCAGGGCCAGGTAATAGGCGTCCACATCCTGCCGGAACAGATGGGCCTCGGGGGCGATAACCGGAGTGGACACCACATCCAGCGGGTTATGTTCCTGGTGTTTGCCGTTCCAGGCAAAACTGAACGCCAACTTGATCCCGGCCGATGAGGAACCCACATGCTTGATCAGCGAATTGAGTTCGCCGGGGTAGGCCAACTCCGGTATGGCGTAACGGTTGGCCAGGATTTTCAACAGCACAGCGCTCTCGGGCACCATCGATTCGCCCACTGCAAAACGCGGATGGGTGCCGGCGTCGATGATGACCACGCTCACACCTTCCTTGGCCAGGATAGCGCCCAACATGGTTCCGGCAATGCCACTGCCAATGATGGCTACGTCGTAAGTGTTTTCCATGACAACCTCGATCGGTGGTTATTGATTCAGTGAAAGTGCGCACTTGCGCGCTGTAGGAGTTCGGTGCTGACCTGAAGTACCTCGACGCTGTCCGTCTGGGCCTCGACCAGAAACAGATAGTCGGCCTGGCCCGTGGCTAGCCAATAGTCGGCCAAGCCTCGGGCAATGGCTTGAACGTCACGTCCAGGCATGGTCAGGACCAGCGTCGGTCCCTGGAAGCCATAGCGTGTGCAACAGATGGAGGTCGCCGCTCCGGCATTGGCGTTGATAAAGTCCGAGGGCGAAACACGGTCCTTGCTGGCCAGGCCTTCGACGATCTTGTCGGTGGTGGTCTTGGGATAAGCGTTGCCGTAATAAATGAACCCCACCTGAGCACGCACCGGGTCGAGGCGTTCGCGGTATTTGAGGTACAGCTCGCTGACGCTGGACAGCACGCTGTAGACCGACGGGTCAGCGCTTTTGAGGCCTTTGCGCAAGCCTTCATCTAGGTCGTTGTAAGTGAAGTTGCTGGCATGAGCACGATCCAGGATTTTCATGAGACCCTCCTTGAAGTGACTTAGCTGTAGCGTTGGAACACAAGGCTGGTATTGAACCCGCCAAAGCCGATGGTGAGGCTCAGGCCGATCTGCGCCTGTGCCTGCAATGCCGTGCCGACGGGCAAGCGGAAATCCAGGTTCGCGATTGGCGTCTCAAGCCCGTGGATGGGCGGCACGACTCCGGTCTGCAGGCTCTTGACCAAGGCAATCGCCTCCAACGCCCCCGTTGCGCCCAATGTGTGGCCAAAGGCGCCTTTCGTGGCAAAGACGATGGGCTGGTAGCCGCTGAAGTAATCGGCATAGGCTGCGCTTTCCACCCGGTCATTGGTCAGGGTTCCCGAGCCATGGGCATTGACCAGGCCGATCTGGTTACGGTGAATCCCCGCCTCCTCCAGAGACCGGTCCAAGGCCAGGCGAATACCCGTGCCTTGCTCGTCCGGCGCAGTCAGCCCGGCGGCATCGTTGGCCGAGCCACAGCCCAGCAGATAGGCATAGGGCTTGCGCGCCTCTTGCCCTTGACGCTCCAGCACCAGGAACCCCGCGCCCTCCCCCAGCAGCGTGCCGTCGTGATGCTGGTCGAACGCCCGCAGTCGAGTCGCCGACATGGTGCCCAACGCGGTATGGGCCAGGCGTTTGGAGCGGCCGAGGATATCCGCACCGCCACAGACACAGGTGTCGGCCAACCCGGCTCGGATCAGGTAAGCCCCCAGCATCAGCGCATCCGAGCCCGACGAGCACGCGGTGGACAGCGCCAACGGCTGCAAACCGAGTTGCTGCGCGGTGGTCACTACCCATTCATGCAGCGGATCTTGGTGAAACGCCAGGCTGTCCAGGCGATACCCAAGGCTGGTGCCGGCAATCAGAAACTGCCGGGGGTTTTGCCCGCTGACGGCCACTCGGGCATCGTCCAATGCCGCCTTGGCCGTGCGTTGCGTCAGATCCAGCAGCCGTGCCTTCGGCTCGGCGATGTCGCTGTCCGGCAGGAAGCCTGCCAGCGTGTTCTTGAGCGGATATTCGACGGGCAGATCACGTATGCCTGTCTGACCTTCTACCAGCCGCTCCCATACGGTCTGCAATTGAGACCCTAACGCGGTGGTCCATCCGAGACCTGTCACTACAACCTTGTTCATAGTGCCTCCAGCAAAAAAATCGGGAGTCGCCTCAGCCGTAGACCCGTTGAAATTCGTCAACCGGCTTGTCGTGCACTGGCGAGGGATAGTAGTTATCAAGCAACTCGCCCGAGACCAGCTCGATGCGCCGGGCAAACGGCTCGCTTTGCAGCCAGCGGTCGCTGTGGATGAAGGTTTCGTCGATATCGGCGGCATTGAAGCCCGGCAACTGCGATGGTTCGACGATCTTGCGGCGCTTCTTGTCCAGTACCTGGGCATAGGCCGAGGCATCGAAGTAGCGGATGCGGTTGTCCTGTATCAGCGCGTTGATGCAGTGCCAGCGCTGTGGCAGGTACAGATAGTTGACGAAGATGTTCCTCACCGCGTAGACCTTCTGGCCGAGCAACTGGCTGACGAGCACGCCCGCCACGTTGGCCATTTCCGAGCAGAAACACGGCAACCGCGGCCCCTCGTCGAGCATGGCGTTGAGGTAGTCCAGGGGGCTGATCGCGGGAATCACCACGTCCCGATAGTGCTCATAGCGCTGGATGCAGGCTTCCCATTGGCTCGGGTCGAACTTCAACTTGACCACATTGGGCGGGTAGGTCTCGAACTGGTCGGACTCCTGCAGCACATGACACATGTACCGGGGAATCAACGCCATGACATCCTCCAGTGAGGACAACGCGTAGCGATTGATCACTTCGCGGGCCGCAGCCGTAAGCTGTTCATTCATAGCAGTCACCTACTTGTAATTGACGATGGAGCCGGCGTCCTGAAAGACCAGGTCAATGCGGCCGGGACGCTCGTAGCGCTTGAGCAGTTTCAATATGTGTTGCTTGAACGAAGGGCCGTCGCAGGACGGCACGATGGACTGATCGAGCGTCACTTCCAGCTCGAATCCCGCCAGCGCCTGATGTGTCGGCTTGACCAGCGTTCGGCAACTGATGACCCCTGGCAGCGTGCGGCAGATGTGCTTGATCGCCCCAAGGTTGACCTTCTCATCGTTGATCACCAGGAAGTCCGATTTACGCCCTTTGAAAAACAGATATCCCTGCGCGTCCTGGGTAAAAATATCGCCGGTGCGCAACCATGTCGTCCCGTCGATATCGACCAGAGGCGATTTCGCGCTGCGCCCGATTTTGCTGAGCAGCAACGTATTGGATGAAACCAGCAACTCCCCTTGCCAAGGGCTCTCGGACAGCCAGTCGAGCCTCACTTGGGTGCCCGCCAACGGTAGCCCCACCGAGGCATACCGGGCAGGGTCGACGCGGTGGGCGGCCAACGTCGACACGCGGGGCCCGGCTTCGGTGATGCCGTACGTCAGATACAGCTCCAATTGCGGGTTTGCTTGCAGGCAACGCTGCACCTGCTCCGCCGGTACGTGGTCGCCCCCCACGCTCAATACGCGCAACCCAGGCGGTAAGCCGGACGGTTCGCAGGCATTGATCTGACGCAACAGCACCGGTGTCAGCGAACTGACCGTGATGCGATGCGCGGCGATATCGCGGGTGTATTGCGGCAGTAAAAAGGGCGGACCGCTGATGACCAACTGGGCATCCAGCGTCAGGGTCGCAATGGCTTGGGCCACCAGTGCCGTCGAGTAATACAACGGCAGATTGACCAGCACCCGATCCTCTTTACGCAGCCCGATGCTGTGGGCATGTCGCAGGCCATTGGCTTGCAACGATTCGAACCGGTGCACGCAACCGCTGCTGAACGACGCTGAAGTGCCTGATGTGGTGATGATGACCTCACCAGGTCGCGTCGACGGCATACGCGGCGCATCGAAAATCAGCACACTCCAGCGACCGATGAGTTCAGCCCGTGCGCCTGGCCCATGGGGAATACCATCAATGCGCAGACTCGACTTCACCAACGCCGCGGCCTGGAAATCCTCGATGATCTGCCCAAACCGCTCAGCCGGGGTGGTCGGCGCAATCAACGCCGGTACCAGGCCGCTGTTGAGCACAGCGAAAAACATGTGCAGTACATCGATCGTGTTCGGCAAGGCGATGACCACGACGTGTCCGGGCTGCAGCGGACTGGTTTGCCAGAACCTCAGGTAGTCCGTGTAAGTGTCAGTCGCTGTGCAATGATCGCCTACGGATGAGGTGGCCGAAATATTCAACAGTTTATCGGCAGGAAAGAACTCCCTGCTTCGTTCGATTGACACAAGGCTATTCATTTCAATGAGCCTCAAGCTTGTTGACAATAAAGTCAGACAGGGTCTTGCAATTAAAGAAGTTGTCGGGCCCGAACTCTTCTTCACTGATCTTAATCTTGAATTCTTCTTCGCATTGAAAACGCAGTTCGATAAAACCAATCGAGTCCACGCCCACTTCCGAGGAGAACCCCGCCTCCTCTTTTATGTGCGACTCCGGAATATCCAGGTCCAACTTTTCGGAAACAATTTTCTTCAGAATCGCGATAACTTCTTGCCGGGTATGTACGCTCATGGAAACCTCGCTTTTATCAAAGGAAACAACGGGTATTACAGGTCAGTGAGAACTTCGCGTTTGCAGCATTTCTTTCGAAAGAAATACATGGGGATCCGGGCGTAACAGACGCCGGACCAAGGGTGTCGTCGTTGCAGTAATAATCAGCGCCATGAACACCAGGATGGTGTAGGCATCGATCGAGATCAGTTTGAGTTCCAGGCCAATCGCCAGGATGATCAGCTCCATCAACCCACGGGTATTCATCAGGGCGCCGACAATGGCCGAATCGGTCCGTTGCAGACCGCTGACACGCGCCCCCAGATAGGCGCCACCGAACTTGCCAACAAACGCACACACCAGGAATACGCCGAGCCAGATCAGGTTTTCCTGACTGCCAAGGCTGGCGAACGAGGTTTTGATCCCGGCGTAGGCGAAAAATACCGGCAACAAAACAAAGTTCAGAAACCCTTCCACCTGGTTGCGCCAATAGTGAGTGAATTCAGGCACCTGCTTCATCATCAAGCCGGCGAGCAGCGCTCCGATTGCACAGTGCAGGCCCAACCAGTCAGTGACCCAGGCACACAGCAATACGTAGCTGATCACCATGGGCATGATCGCCGCGTGCTCGTCCCGCGCCTGGGCGCGGCGGATAAAGGGGATGACCAGGTAGCGTGTCACGCCATAGAAACCGACGAATGCCACCAACAGTTGCGCAGCGAAATAGCGAGCATCGAGGGGATTGCCATCCACTCGGGAGCAAAACACTATCGCGCCCAATATCACCCAGCCCACTACGTCGGTGATCACAGCCGCACGCAATGTGACATGGGCCACCAGCGTTTCCTGCAAGGCGAGGCTCTGGACGATCCGCGTCATGACCGGCACCGCAGACACTGCCAACGCAACACCGCAGAACCAGGCGAACCCCCATTTCGAATAGGTCGGCGCCAAGTGTTCATGGGCAACCAGCGCCACGCCTACGCCCAAGGCAAAGGGCAAAACCAGCCCGAGCAGGGCAATCGCCAAGGCGGCGAAACGCCCCTGTGCCGATGCTTCGGGGTGCCGTTGATTGATGTGCACACCGACTTGGAACATCAGGAAGATCAGCCCCAGGTCGGCAACATGCGCCAACCATCCGATGTGCTGGGTTTCAAACAGGCCCACGGACTGACCAAGGGATGATTCCAGGCGCCCGAACACCGTTGGCCCGAGCACGATACCCGCGGTTATCTCGCCCACCACGCGACATTGTCCAAGGCGCTCAGCCAGCCAACCAAATAGGTGACAAGCAAGTAATATAACGGCCAGTTGTATGAAAAACATAGTGAAGTACCCATGCAGTACAACGATTGAAAGAGCCACACAAGACGCCGAACTTCAGGCATGCCTTCGGCATCCAGGCACGGTTTAAACCCACCCGCTACACAGTCATTGGCAGTACAGCAGTCCATCCATCTATAAAACTTAGCGATGCGTGCGCAGTTTACTTATCAACACTATCGGCAATCGAAAGTTCGACAACTGCGCGCGCGCCAGGCGAACGCATCAAGTAGTTGGCAGCGCCGCCCGTCAACGCAAGTAAAAGACTCGTCCAACAAATACCGGTCCAGCCGAAATAAGCATGAATGACCGGCGCAGCTATCGACCCTATGGCGCCGCAGCCATAATAAAAAAACATATAAAGTGCAAACAGGCTATTGCGCTGGAGCGGATCTATTTTCAGCACGGTCGTTTGATTGGCGACTTGGGCGCTGAAGCAACCCAAGTCAAACAGCACCACTCCCGCGACAATCGCGAGCAGAGAATAGGGAAATACCAGCAACACAAGCACGCCCAGTCCGGTCATGCCGAAGCCGGCGCCAATCACCTGTCGGCTTCCCCACTTGTCTGCCCATTTTCCGGCCGGCCGAGCCATCAACAATCCTGCCAGCCCGGCCAGGCCGAGCATGCCTGCCTGGGAAGGGCTCAACGACATGGGTGCGCTGCTGACGTGGAGCATCAATGCAACCCACAACAAGCTGAAAATCAAAAACCAACAGCCTCCCAATAACGTAGCCCGGCGTAATGCCTCGTGGCGCATGAACAGAGGCGCAAGGCCGAGGAGCAATTGCCGATAACTGGCACTGCGCCGGGTTTCGATATAGGGCAACACCGCTCGACTGGCCAAGGCCAGCAGCAGCATCAGCAGCCCCACCACCACGAGCATCCCACGCCAGCCAAATTGATCAGCCAGAACACCGCCCATGAACCGCGCCAACAGAATACCGGCGGCGATACCGGCACCCACCAGCCCGACCGTGCTGCCCTTCGGGTCAATCTGAAAGCCTAGGGCGTTGAGCTGCACCGCATTGGTGGCCATGGCGCCAATCACGGCACCGAGGCCGATCATGTACAACAGGTGCGTGCCGCATGCCGCCAGCAATAATGCCAAGCCCAACACCAGAAATTGAAGACTGACCACGCTGCGCTTGTTCCGCGAATCGCCAAGGGGCACCAGCAGCATGATCCCCAGCATGTATCCAACCTGGGTACTGCCGGCGATCAAGCCGGTGGCCGACACGGGGATGTTCAACGAGACCGCGATGGCCGGCAGCACAGGCTGCAACACGTAATTGTTGGCGATGGACAGCCCTGCGGCGACAGCCACAAACCCCGTGACGAATCGCGTGTCGGATAGGCTCATATCAACGCTCTCCGTCAACGATTCCGTTGGGCAACCACTTCAATGCCCACCAGCATTTGCGGCTCGGCGAAAGGCAGCACATGCAACAGCGTGAACGCCGGCCGGATATCACGAAAGAAGGCGCCATGGACCTCGGCCGCCTGCCGCCACTCCGTCAATTGCGTCAGGTACATGCGGCTTTGCACCACGTCTGTGAGGGCGAAACCGGCGTCCTGCAGGATGCGGCTGATCTTTTCCAGGATGACGCGAGTCTGCTCGGCGACATTGGACGCGACGATGATTCCGTCGGGCCCGAGTGCGCCCGTCTTGGATATGTATAGGGTGTCATCCACTTGAACCGCCCGGGAAAACCCGAACACTTCCTCCCAGCTGGAGCCCGATGAATACCTTTCGCGCATAGTTCATCTCCTTATGAAACGGGGCCTGATGCGGCTTAGGTATGGAGCAGTGATCTTTCGGATCCAATGATCAAAACCATACGCCCGACGCCTTGGCGATGTCTAGGTTCAAGAACGCATATAGTTAACCTAAACTACCAATACAAACGATATAGACCGTTTAAAATACGATTAAATTTAAGTAAAACTACACTGTCAGTTAACATCCACTACCAGATCGAAGCGCCTTCATCGGCAAAATTGTCTTGATTTCAAGCTGTTGGCCGACAGCTCGACTGATCGGTCCGAAGGGCACCCGAATGCTCACTGGCGCGCCTGACCATTCGTCGGCTAACGCATATTGGCGGGAGGGGGAGGAGTTTATGCACAAGCGAGTTGACAGACTGCTCCTGCGCAAGAGCAGTCCATTGAAGTCGACATTCGGATGGAGGGTGCGACGCGGTTAAACCCAACCGCCATCCACAATAAAGTTCTGCGCCGAACACATCGCCGAGGCATCGGAGGCGAGAAACAACGCCATATTGGCGATGTGCTCCGGCAGCACGCTGCCCGGCAAACACTGGCTGCGACTGATCAGTTCCTTGGCCGCATCGTCGACCCACATCGCCAGTTGTTTTTCCGTCATCACCCAACCCGGCACCAGCGTATTCACGCGGATCCGGCTCGGCCCCAGCTCCCGGGCCAGGGCGCGGGTCATGCCGTGGGCGGCGGCCTTGCTGGCGGCGTACACCGGGTAGCCGGCGGAAGCCATCATCCAGCCGACGGAGCCGAGGTTGATGATCGCCCCGCCGCCCGCGTTTTTCATCATCGGCACCACGGCCTTGGCGGCGAAGAAGGCGTGCTTGAGGTTGACGGAGATGAGCCGGTCGAACATTTCCGAGTCGACTTCTTCCAAGCTGTGGCGTACGTCATTAGCGGCATTGTTCACCAGCACCGTGATCGGTCCCAGGGAGTGTTCGAAGCGTGTGATGGCGGCCTTGTAGGCGATCTCGTCGGTGATGTCGCAGTTCACGAATTCCACCGTGTGCCCTCGCGAACTCAGCAAAGCCGCCAGGCGTTCGCCCTGGCTTTGCGCGCGGTCGACAAAGCCGACCTTGGCACCTTGCGCAGCGAAGGCGCGCACCATGAATTCGCCAATGCCTGAGGCGCCTCCAGAGATCAGGACCGTCTTGCCTTCGAGGTCGGGGTAAACAGCGTGCTGGCGGGTCATAAAAGCTTGCCTCATTTAATTAGTCTTATTTTATTTTGCAAAAATGGCGTTAAAGGCTATAAATTCGCTGCTCTATCGACAAAATATCGCACATTAGTAGAACTATTCCACTCAAAACAACAAAAGGAAGTTCGATCATGAAGCACCCTCGATACCTGCTGTCGGGCCTGGCGATGTCCATGCTGATCGCCAGCGGCGGCACCCAGGCCGCAGGCCTCACCAGTGAGCACAAGCCCTTCGGTAAAACCAATGACGGCACTGCCGTCGAACAGTACATCCTGCGCAACAGCCACGGCATGCAAGCCACGGTGATCACCTATGGCGGCGTGCTGCAGTCGCTCAAGGTGCCGGACAAACACGGCAAGGTCGAAGACGTGGTGCTGGGCTTCGACGACGTGCAGGGCTATCAAAGCGGCACTGCATTCTTCGGCGCGACCATCGGGCGCTTCGGCAATCGCCTGGCCGGCGGCGCCTTTGAGCTCGACGGCAAACGCTACCAGGTGCCGCTCAACGACGGCCCCAATTCGCTGCACGGCGGCGCCCAGGGCTTCGACAAACACGTGTGGAAAGCCACGTCCGTCAAGGCCAAGGACTCGGTGGGCGTGACCCTCACCTACTTGTCCAAGGACGGTGAAATGGGCTTCCCCGGCAACCTGAAGACCGAGGTCACCTACCGCCTCAACGACAACAATGAACTGCACATCGACTACAAGGCCACCACCGACAAACCCACGGTGCTCAACCTCACCAACCACAGCTACTTCAACCTGGCCGGCGCGGGCAATGGCGACATCCTCAAGCAGGTTGCCACGTTGCACGCCAGCCATTACACACCGGTGAATGCCACCTTGATCCCTACCGGCGAACTGGCGCCCGTCAAGGGCACGCCGATGGACTTCCTGAAACCGACGCCCATCGGCCAGCACATCAAGGACGATCACCCGCAGCTCAAGTTTGCCGAGCCGAAGCAGGGTGGATTTGATTTCAACTGGGCGCTGGATAACAAAGGTGATGTGAAGCAGCTTGCGGCCGAGGTGCATGATCCTGAGTCGGGGCGGCGCTTGCAGCTGTTTACCACGGAACCTGGGGTGCAGTTTTATACCAGCAACTTCCTGGATGGGTCGGTGAAAGGCAAGGCTGGGAAGACCTATCTGCACTGGAGCGGTTTTACGCTGGAGACCCAGCATTTTCCGGACGCGCCTAATCAGCCGAAGTTCGCGTCTACCCGCCTGAATCCAGGGCAGACCTACACCCAGAACACCGTCTTCAAATTCTCCACCGATTAAACCTGTGGGAGCGGGCTTGCTCGCGAATGCGCCGTGTCAGTCAACTCATTCGGGTCTGACACTCCGTATTCGCGAGCAAGCCCGCTCCCACATTCAGTCTTCACAGGGCATGACTCAGCGTTGTTTCATGCGGTCGATGACCACGGCCAGCAGCAGGATTGAGCCGCGAATAACATATTGATAGAACGTGTCGATGTTCTTCAGGTTCATCGCATTCTCGATGATCGCCAAAATCAGCACTCCGGCGATCACATGGCGGATCATCCCTACCCCGCCACTCAACGAAACCCCGCCCAGCACGCACGCCGAAATCACCGTCAGCTCAAAGCCCTGGCCAATCATCGGCTGGCCGGAGGTCATGCGCGACGCCAAGATCACCCCGGCCAACGCCCCGATCACCCCGTGCACGGCAAAGATCAGGATCTTGGTGCGGTCCACATTCACGCCTGCCAGCAACGCCGCTTCCGGGTTGCCGCCGATGGCCATGGTGTTGCGCCCGTAGGTGGTGTAGTTGAGCAGCCAGCCGAAGAACAGGAAGCACAAAATGGTGATCAGGATCGGCACCGGCACGCCAAACAACTGGCCGTTACCGAAGACAAAGAACTGATCCTGGGACACGCCCACCGCCTTGCCGTTGGCAAAGATGTACGCCAGGCCACGCACGATCTGCATGGTCGCCAGCGTGGTAATCAGCGCATTGACCCGCAGCTTGGCGATCACGATGCCGTTGATCAGCCCCACCATCAGGCCCATCAGCAACGCGGCGCCAATGCCGAGCATGACGCTGTCGGTGTCGCGCATCACAATCGCCGCCACCACCCCGGCGCAGGCGATGACCGAGCCCACCGACAGGTCGAAGTGCCCCGACGCCAGGCAGAACAGCATGGTGCACGCAGCAATGCCCACGGTGGAAATCGCCAGGCCAAGCCCGCGCATGTTCAACGGTGAAAGGAAGTTGTCGATCAGCAAGGCGCACAGCAAAAAGATACTCACGGCGGCCAGCAGCATCGCCCAGTTGTCCAGCAATGCGCGCAGGTCCAGAGGCTTGCGCGCGGTGGGCAGCACGTTGTGTTGAGTGGTCATAATCGTCTCTCAGTTCGCCAGGCTGCGCGGCAAGGCCAATTGCAGCAGGTTGGATTCAGTCGCGTGTTCGCGGGTTTGTTCGCCGCGCAGCGCGCCTTCGCAAAGCACCAGGATGCGGTCGGCGATGCCCATCACTTCCATGAGGTCGCTGGACACCACGATCACCGCAATGCCTTGAGCAGCGAGGTTATGGATGATCTGGTAGATCTCGGCCTTGGCGCCGATATCGATGCCACGGGTGGGCTCGTCCAACAGCAACACTTTCATCGGCATCGACAGCCAGCGGCCAAGAATGGCTTTTTGCTGGTTGCCGCCGGAGAGGTACATGATTTTTTGCGCAGCGGTGGGCGTCTTGACCTTCATGGCCTTGATCTGCTGGTCGGCGTTGCCCTGCTCCCAGCCGTCGCGCAGCAGCCAGCCAAACGTGGAATGGGCGCCCCGCGCGCTGATATTGATGTTCTCGGCGACGCTGGACAGCGGAATGATGCCCTCCTTCTTGCGGTCTTCCGGGCACAACAGCACGCCGGCGGCGATAGCATCCCGTGGTGACTGCAGATGCAGCGGCTCGCCGCAGAGTTGCAGTTGCCCGGCGCTGACACGCTCCAGGCCGCTAAGCAGACGGAACAGCTCCGTGCGCCCAGCCCCCACCAGTCCGAACAGGCCGAGAATCTCGCCCTTGCGCACGTTGAAGCTGATCGGCTCGCGCAGGCCGGGCCCCAGCAGGCTGTCGACCTTGAGCGCTACCTCGCCGTGCTCACGCGGGCGGTAGTCGTAGATGTCCTGGATATCGCGACCGACCATGCAGGTCACCAATTGATCATGGGTCAGCGCACTCATGTCGTCGAAGGTGCGCACATAACGGCCGTCCTTGAACACCGTCACCGCGTTGCAGATACGGAACACTTCCTCCATGCGATGCGACACGTAGAGCACCACTTTGCCCTCATCCCGCAGACGCGCGATGATCGCCATCAAGCGGTCGATTTCCCGCGCCGACAAGCTGCTGGTGGGCTCATCAAACGCAATTACATGGGCGCCACGGGACAGCGCCTTGGCGATTTCCACCAGTTGGCGCTGGCCCAGGGACAGGCGCCCGAGCTTTTCGGCCGGATCGATTTCATCCGCCAACCCCTTGAGGCAAGCGAGGGCCTGCTTGCGCAGGAGCCCTCGGTTGACCACGCCAAAACGCGCCGGCAAGTGCCCGAGGAACAGGTTTTCGGCCACGCTCATTTCCGGCACCAGGTGCAATTCCTGATGGATCACTGCCACGCCGCTGGCGATGCTGTCGGCGGCATTCTTGAAGGCCATGACCTGCTCGCCGATCTGCAGCGTGCCGCTGTTGGGGATGTAGGCGCCGCCGAGGATCTTCAGCAGCGTAGACTTGCCCGCACCGTTCTCGCCCATCAACGCGTGCACCTGTCCTGGGTGGGCGCTGAAGCTGATGCCATCCAGCGCCTTGACCCCCGGAAAGGTTTTGCCGATGCCGTCAAATCGCAAGGCGGCAGCGGTCATTGCCACAGCCCGATCTTGGTCAGTTCAGCCTGGAAGTTTTCACGGGTGATCAGGGTGACCTCGTCCATGGCCGTGTACTTCGCCGGTTCAGTGCCTTTAGTGACCCACTCGTACATCATCAGCGCGGTGTTGTAGCCCTCAATGTGCGGGCTCGGCAGCATCGAGCCGAAGAAGCCGCTGCTCGGTTTTTTCAGTTCGCCGATGGCGTCGGTGCCATTGATGCCGATGCCAATCACGTTGGCCGCCTTGAAGCCGGCGCTTTCAGTCGCGCGCACGCCGCCGAGCACGGTGTTGTCGTTCATGCCGCCGATGATCAGGTTTTTCGCACCGCTGGGCAGTTTCACCAGGGCCGAGTTCGTCGCGTCCATGGAGCCTGGGACATCCAGGGTCTTGGCCGCCGTAAACAAGATGTGATCCTTGGGAATGCCGGCTTCTTCCAGGGATTTGACCGAGCCATCGGTGCGCTTCTTACCGGTGTCGAGCTCGTTGAAGGTATTGATCACCGCATAGGTGTCCTTCCATTCCCAGCCGCGTTTTTTCGCTTCGGCGGCCATGGCGGCGCCCTGCTTCTGGCCCACTTCAAAGGCGGCCATGCCCAGGTACGGCACGTCTTCCATGAAGTTGCCTTTGGCATCGACGAAACGGTCATCCACCGCGATGACTTTCAAACCATTGGCCTTGGCTTTGGCGACGATGGCCGGGCCGAGGGACACGTCCGGCGGGCAGATCACAAAGCCCTTGGCGCCGTTGGCGGCCAGGCTGTCGATGGCCGAGAGGGTTTTCTCACCGTCGGGCACGGCGATCTTGATCACGGTGAAGCCATGTTCCTTGCCGGCTTTCTCGGCAAAGGCCCACTCGGTCTGGAACCACGGCTCCTCGGCCTGCTTGACCAGGAAACCGATCTTCACTTCTTCAGCGGCCAGCAACAGCCCGCTCAAGCTCATGGCCGAGACCGCCACAGCGGCGCAGCACAGGGAACGCAAACCACGACGACGATTCATACGGGTGACTCCTTGTTGTTGTTTTTAAAGGGGGACTTATCCGGCAAAGCGGTGACAGGGTTTGCCTGGCACGTCGACCTCGATGGCCAATACCGCACCATCCAGGGGGTGATCCAAAGGGCTGGCGGCACTGGTGATATAGAGGGTGGTGAGGTTCGGCCCACCAAACACGCAACTGGTGGGGCGGCTGACGGGCAGCTCGATGATGCGGTCCACTTCGCCGTCGGGCGTGAGACGCAACAGGCAACTGCCGTCCCAGCGGGCGTTCCAGAGATAGCCGTCAACGTCCATGGCCGAGCCATCCGGCCCGCCGCGTTCGTGGGGGCCGAACCAGCGTTGCGCGGGATCGAGCTGGCCGTCCGCTTGAATTCCATACCGGTACAGCGTGCCATCCAGGCTGTCGCCAAAGTGCACGTGGCGGCCGTCGTCGCTCCACAGCAAGGTATTGGGAATGCCCAGACCACTGAGCAACGGCGTCACCTGCGCATCGGCATCGATACGGAACAGGCCGCCGGAACGCCGGATGACGGGCAGGTCTTCGCCCCGCTCGCCGATGTTGTTCTGCATGGTCCCCAGCCACAGGCGGCCCTGGGCATCGCAGCGCGCTTCATTGCCACGGTTGCCCGGTTGCGGGTCCGCGACGCACAGCAGGGTCAGGGCTTCGGTGGCCAGGTCAAGGCGATACACGCCGCTGCTCAAGGTCACCAACGCATCGCCGCTTTCACACGGGATGAACGCCGAGACATGCTCGGGCAACTGCCACACCTGCAATTGCCCGTCCATCAGGCGCAGCGCCTGTTTACCGGCGATATTGACCCAGTACAGCGCCTGAGTGGGCGCGTCCCAGAACGGACCTTCGCCCAGCTGCGCACGGTGCGGGGTAACGGCAATACACGACATGATGCCTCCTGGATTGTTGTTGTTCTCAGGTGCGCGTTACAGCGGGTCGCGAGATGGCGTGCCATCCACCAGCCGCTGGATACGCAACGGGTTGGCGTTTTTCAACGCTTCGGGCAGCAGGCTATCAGGGTAATTCTGGAAGCACACGGGGCGCAGGAAACGGTCGATGGCCAAGGTGCCGACCGAGGTGCCGCGGGCGTCCGACGTCGCGGGGTACGGCCCGCCGTGCACCATCGAATCGCAGACCTCCACGCCGGTCGGGTAACCGTTGAGCAGGATGCGGCCGACCTTCTGTTCCAGCAGCGGCGTGAGTTCGGTGAACTGTTGCAGGTCAGCCGGCTCGCCAATGATCGTGGCGGTGAGTTGACCGTGCAGCCCCTGCAAAGCCGCGCTGAGCTGGGCCTGGTCGGCGACTTCGACAAACACGGTGGTAGGACCGAAGACTTCTTCCTGCAGCACTTCATCGCCGTCGATCAACAGGCTTGCGTCGGCCGTGAACAACTGCGGTTGCGCTTGGTTGCCGGCCTGTTGGCGGCCCGCCAGGTGCTGGATGCCCGGATGTGCCAGAAGTTTTTCCAGGCCCTTGCCATAGCTGCCCAGGGTGCCGGCGTTGAGCATGGTCTGTGCCGGTTGGTCGCCGATCAGTTGCGCGACTTGCTGGGTGAACGCGGTGAATTCAGGCGAGGCGATGCCAATCACCAGCCCGGGGTTGGTGCAGAACTGGCCGCAGCCTTGGACTACCGAGGCAGTCAGGTCGCGTGCCACGCTTTCGGCCCGTGCAGTTAATGCCTGAGGCAGCACGATCACCGGGTTGATGCTCGACATCTCGGCAAACACCGGGATCGGCTGCGGGCGCGCTGCCGCCATGTCGCACAACGCACGGCCGCCTTTGAGCGAACCGGTAAAGCCCACCGCCTGGATCGCCGGGTGCTTGACCAGCGCTTCGCCGACGCCGCCACCGAAGATCATATTGAACACACCGGCGGGCATCTCGGTAGTTTCGGCCGCACGGATGATTGCATCGGCAACACACTCGGCCGTCGCCATGTGCCCGCTGTGGGCTTTGAACACCACCGGGCAGCCTGCCGCCAGCGCGGCGGCGGTGTCGCCGCCCGCCGTGGAGAACGCCAAGGGAAAGTTGCTCGCACCAAACACGGCCACCGGCCCCAAGCCGATGCGGTATTGACGCAAATCCGGGCGCGGCAGGGGCTGGCGATCAGGCAGCGCTTTGTCGATGCGCGCGCCGTAGAAATCACCGCGACGCAACACGTTGGCGAACAGGCGCATCTGGCCACTGGTACGCCCGCGCTCACCCTTGATACGCGCGGCGGGCAAGGCGGTTTCGCGGCAGACCAGCTCGACAAACTCATCGCCCAACGCATCCAGTTCATCGGCTATCGCATCCAGGAACTGCGCACGACGTGCCGCACTCAACGCACGGTACTCTGGATAAGCCTGCGCGGCAGCCTTGGCGGCGGCATCGACTTCCTGTGGCGTGGCCTGGTAGAACACCTGGGGCAAGGCTTCGCCAGTGGTGGCGTCGACGCTTTGCAAGGTGATGCTGCCGTTGGCGCTGCGTTGGCCGCCGATGTAGTTGTGGCCGAGGAACGAGGTCATAGGGTTCTCCTTTAAAGGGTGATGACGTTGCCGGGTTCGAAGGCCGCATCGCTGCTGCCGACACGGTTGACCAGCGGCGCGCCGAACTCGGCCTGGCTGATCTCGAACACATCGCCCGGCTGGGTGCGGATACCGTCAGCGAATGACAGGGTCGCGGTGCCGAAGAAGTGGACGTGCACATCGCCCGGCTTGAGGAACTGGCGGTACTTGAAGTGGTGGTATTCGAGGTTTTCCAGGCTGTGGCACATGTTGGCTTCGCCGCTGAGGAATTCGTTCTGCCAGATCACTTCGCCCTCGCGCAGAATGCGGCTGGTGCCCGCCAGGTGTTGGGGCAACTCGCCCACGCGCAACTCAGGGCCATAGCTGCAACTGCGCAACTTGGAATGGGCCAGGTACAGGTAGTTCTTGCGTTCCATGACGTGATCAGAGAACTCGTTGCCCACCGCGAAACCAACGCGATAGGGCTTGCTGTCCGGGCCGATGACGTAGAGGCCGCCGATTTCCGGTTCTTCGCCGGCATCTTCCGCGAAGGGAGGCGACGGGAAGGCCGCGCCGGGGCGCACCACAATGCTGCCGTCGCCCTTGTAGAACCACTCCGGTTGTACGCCCGCCTGGCCGGACTCTGGCTTGCCGCCCTCCACGCCCCATTTGAAGATGCGCATGGTGTCGGTCAACGCAGTGTCATCCCCGGCCTGGTGCATCTTGTCCCGCGCCGAGGCGCTGCCCAGGTGGGTCAGTCCAGTGCCGCTGATCAGCATGTGAGCCGGGTCCGGGTGGTCCAGTGGCGGCAGGATTTTCAGGTCGGCCAGCAAGGTGGCGTAGTCATAGCTGTCGCCCAGGCCCAGGCTGTCCACCTGTTGCGCCAGGCCGACACCGGCTTCGATCGCAGCCAGGGCCAGTTCGCGCACAGTGCGGGCGCTGTTGACCTCACGCACTTTGCTGCCTTCTACCACGCCGACGCGGCGCTCACCGTTACGCAATTCGAACTGAACTAAACGCATGCCATTTCTCCTGAATCAAGTACGTGTAGCGCCACGGGCACTGGCGGCAAATTGGTCGGCAGGCAGCACGTGCTTGCGCTCCAGCTGGCGGTAGACCACACCCGTCAGCAGCAAGCCAAACACCATCACTGCGGACAAAAAGTACAAGCCCGACGCCAGGTTGCCGGTGTATTCCTTGAGCGCGCCGATCACGAACGGGCCGATATAGCCGCCGAGGTTGCCCACCGAGTTGATCAACGCGATACCTGCCGCCGCACTGGCACCGGCAAAGAACCGTCCCGGTAAAGTCCAGAACACCGCCGTGCAGGAAAACAGCGCGAACGCCGCCAGGCACAGCGCGGCCATTTGCAGCACCGGCACGCTGAGCCAGGCGCTGCAGAACAGGCCGATGGCGCCCAGCACGTAGAGCACGGCGAGATGGCCGTAGCGGTCATTCAAACGGTCGGAACTGCGCGGGATGATCAGCAGGCCGATGATGCCGAAGATGTACGGCACGGCAGAGATGAAACCAGTGGTAAGGTCGCTGCCGCCGAACTGTTTGATCAGGGTCGGCAGCCACAGGCCCAGGCCATAAATGCTCAAGGTCACCGGCAGGTAGAACAGCGCCAGCAGCAGCACGCGCTTGTCTTTCAAGGCATGCAGCGGGTTGCCGTGGCGGGTCTGGCCGTAGGCTTGCAGGTCTTTGGCAAGCTCACCGGTCAGCCAGGTTTTCTCGTCCTCGCTCATCCAGTTGACCTGCTTGGGGCCGTCCGGCAGGTAGCGCAGCACCGGCCAGGTGAGCAGGATCGCCGGGGTGCCGATCACGATAAACAGCCACTGCCAGCCATGCAGACCAAGAATGCCGTCCATGCCCAGCAAACCGCCGGACACCGGGCCAGTGATCATCATCGCGATAGGTTGGGACAGGATGAACAGCCCGAGGATCTTGCCGCGATGGCGCACCGGGAACCACTGGGTGATGTAGTAGAGAACGCCCGGAAAGAACCCCGCCTCCGCCGCGCCGAGCAAAAAGCGCATCACGTAGAAGCTGTGCGGCCCCTGCACGAAGGCCATGCCGATGGTGATGGTGCCCCAGGTGATCATGATCCGCGCAAACCAGCGCCGCGCGCCAAAGCGATCAAGCATCAGGTTGCTGGGGATCTCGAAGAGAAAGTAGCCAATGAAGAACAACCCCGCACCCAGGCCATAGGCGGCGTCGCCAATGCCGACGTCGGCGCCCATGTGCAACTTGGCGAAACCCACGGCGGAGCGGTCCACGTAGGCGATCAGGTACAGCAGGATCAGGAAGGGAATCAGTTTCAGCGTGATGCGCCGAATAAGCCGCAGTTCCTGGCTCATGGGGTCGATCTCCGATTGTTGTTTTTATAGAAGCTCGGGGGACGCCTCTCGCGAAAATCCGCCAGGGTCATACCTCAGTTAAGACGGACTATATAGTATGACTATTTGCAAAACAACTCTTCCAAAGCAGCGTTTTTGCGCTTATGTTTAAGCACGCATAGAACATATAGTCATACAATAAGAGAATCGATCATGTCTGATAAAAAGCCCGGCCTACGCTCCGCCCAGTGGTTTGGTACTGCCGACAAGAACGGCTTTATGTACCGCAGCTGGATGAAGAACCAGGGCATTGCCGACCATCAGTTCCATGGCAAACCGATCATCGGCATCTGCAACACCTGGTCGGAGCTGACGCCGTGCAACGCGCATTTCCGCCAGATTGCCGAGCACGTCAAACGCGGCGTGATCGAGGCCGGTGGTTTCCCGGTGGAATTTCCGGTGTTCTCCAATGGCGAATCGAACCTACGCCCCACCGCCATGCTCACGCGCAACCTGGCGAGCATGGACGTGGAGGAAGCGATTCGTGGCAACCCGATTGACGGCGTGGTGCTGCTGACCGGCTGCGACAAAACCACCCCTGCGCTGCTGATGGGTGCGGCCAGCTGCGACGTGCCGGCCATCGTCGTGACCGGCGGGCCGATGCTCAACGGCAAGCACAAAGGCCAGGACATCGGCTCGGGCACCGTGGTGTGGCAGCTCAGCGAACAGGTCAAGGCCGGCACCATTACCCTGGACGATTTCCTCGCGGCCGAGGGCGGCATGTCGCGCTCGGCCGGCACCTGCAACACCATGGGCACTGCGTCGACCATGGCCTGCATGGCCGAGGCACTGGGCACTTCCCTGCCCCACAACGCGGCGATTCCGGCGGTGGATGCACGACGTTATGTGCTGGCGCATATGTCCGGCATGCGCGCGGTGGAGATGGTGCGCGAAGACTTGAAGCTGTCGAAGATCCTCACTAAAGAAGCGTTCGAAAACGCGATCCGCGTGAATGCCGCCATTGGCGGTTCGACCAACGCTGTGATCCATTTGAAGGCCATCGCCGGACGCATAGGCGTCGAACTCGACCTGGATGACTGGACCCGCATCGGCCGTGGCATGCCAACCATCGTCGATTTGCAGCCGTCGGGGCGCTTCCTGATGGAAGAGTTCTACTATGCCGGCGGCCTGCCTGCCGTACTCCGCCGCCTCGGTGAAGCCAACCTGATCCCCCATCCGAACGCACTGACCGTCAACGGTAAATCCCTGGGTGAAAACACCCAGGACTCACCGATCTACGGCCAGGACGAGGTGATCCGCACCCTCGACAACCCGATCCGCGCCGACGGCGGCATCTGCGTGCTGCGCGGCAACCTGGCGCCGCTCGGTGCAGTCCTCAAGCCGTCCGCCGCCAGCCCTGAACTGATGCAGCACCGAGGCCGCGCCGTGGTGTTCGAGAACTTCGACATGTACAAGGCACGCATCAACGACCCGAAACTGGACGTCGACGCCAACTCGATCCTGGTCATGAAAAACTGCGGCCCCAAGGGTTACCCAGGCATGGCCGAAGTCGGCAACATGGGCTTGCCCGCCAAGCTGCTGGCCCAAGGCGTAACGGATATGGTGCGGATCTCCGACGCGCGCATGAGCGGCACGGCCTACGGCACGGTGGTGTTGCACGTGGCGCCGGAGGCGGCGGCCGGTGGGCCGCTGGCCACGGTCAAGGAAGGTGACTGGATCGAACTGGACTGCGCCAACGGCCGCCTGCACCTGGACATCCCCGACGCAGAACTGGCGGCACGCATGGCCGACCTGGCGCCACCCGAGAAGCTGATTGTCGGCGGCTATCGCCAGCTGTACATCGACCATGTGCTGCAGGCCGACCAAGGCTGTGACTTTGACTTCCTGGTGGGTTGCCGTGGGGCGGAAGTCCCAAGGCATTCCCACTAATTGGGATGCTATGATGCCGCGTCTTTAAGCCAGAGCCTCCCTGTCGTCATGGATCACCAGCCGCCCAAGCCGCGCAAGAGCCAGCATGCCCAGATCGTTCAGGATTTGGGCATGCACATCGTTTCCGGTCGCTTCAAGCCTGAAGAACGGTTGCCCATGGAGGCCACGCTCTGCGAAGAGTACAAGGTCAGCCGCTCGGTGTTGCGTGAGGCTACCCGCGTGCTCAGCGCCAAGGGCCTGGTGTATTCCAAGCCCCGGGTGGGCGCGGTGGTACGGCCGCGCTTGAAATGGCACCTGCTCGACCCGGACGTGCTGTCTTGGTTGATGCAATCCACGCCGCACAGCGAGTTCTTCAACACCCTGGCCGGGGTGCGGCGCATCCTCGAACCGGAAATCGCCGCCATGGCTGCGACCACTGCCACCGACGAAGACATCGCCACCATCGAGCAAGCCTACCTGGGCATGGAAACCGCGCAGACCCACGAACAGCTGCTGCAGGCCGACCTGGACTTCCACCGCGCGATTGCCGACGCCACCCGCAACGACCTGCTGGCCTACATGTGCAACATGCTGTCGCTGCCGTTGCGCGAGTCGATCAACATCACCAACCGCCGCCCGGACATCCAGGGCCTGAGCCTGCCCCGGCACAAAGCGATCCTTACCGCGATCCAGAACCGTGATGCCCTGGGCGCGCGGCATGCGTCGCTGGTGCAACTGGATGACACGCGGGTGGCGCTGGATACGGTGATGAATGTGCTCACGCCGCTCTGACCCCCAGGCCAAAACCACGCGCTATCAGGTGAACACCGCTCCCACAGGTTTACCTGTGGGAGCCTTATAGTGTGTAGGCGATCCCGACCTGAACGGTGCGGGGTTCGCCTGGGTAGGCATATACATTGCCGAACGCTCCCTCTTCATACTCGCGATTGAACAGGTTTTTCACGTCCAGGTTCAGCCGTACCTTGTCGTTGACCTTGTAGTAGCTGAGCAGGTCGACCACGGTGTAGGTGGCCATCGAGAACGGCGTATTGGAGGTCTGGCCAACGCGCTCGGCGACGTACTTGCCACCAGCGCCAAGCCCCAGGCCCTTGAGAGCGCCGTCTTGGAACTCATAGACGTTGAGTAGGCTGAAGCTGTTGCGCGGGATGTTGGCCAAACGTGAGCCAGTGCGGATGGTGTTGTCCTTTGTGACTTCAGCATCCACATAGGCATAGCCGCCGATCACGCGCCACTCGGGGGTGATGTTGCCGGCGACGTTGAGGTCGAAACCTCGACTGCGCACCTGACCGGCAGCGACACTGAAGGTTGAGTCAACTGGGTCGGTAGTGAGCACGTTTTTCTTCTCGATCTGGTAGATCGCCGCGTCGACACTGAGTTGGCGATCCAGCGCTTCCCACTTGATGCCCATCTCGTAGGACTTGCCCTTCTCCGGTTCAAAACCACCGCCTTGACGGCTGGCACCGGTATTGGGCTTGAACGAACGGGCCGCGTCCGCGTACACCGCGATGGTGTCGGTGAGGTCGTAGATCACACCCATGCGCGGGGTGACTCCGTTATCGCTGGCTTCCCAGCTTTTACCGCCTGGCACGTAGGTGTGGTAATCGTGTTCGAAACGCTCGAAGCGTGCACCAGCCAGCACTTTGAGGCGCTCGGTCAGGGCGACCTGGTCCTGGACGAAGGCGGCGTAGGTCTTGAGGTTTTCTTTGTCGTGGGTCGGCGTGCGTGTGAGCGCCGGGCGTGGCTGGCCGTAGACCGGGTTGAAAATATCGATGGGGTAGGCACCCACCGCGCCACTGGAACGCTGGATGATCGACTTGTAGTCGTAGTCTTCGAACTCGACGCCGGTGAGCAGCGTGTGGTCGAAAACGCCGGTGGAAAAATGCCCGGTGAGGTTTAGCTGAGTGTCCTTGTCGGTCCACTCCAGCTTGCGGTAGTTGAAGTTGCGACCCAGGGTGCGACCGTCAGCGGCCAGGCCGTTGGCTTCGATGGCATTGCCTTGCAGGGTGCCGTCGAGCCATTGGAAACCGCCGCCCAGGGTCCAGTTTTCATTGAGCAGGTGCTCGAAACGCAACTGGGCCATGCTGTTGTCGTTGTGCAGTTTGCCGGCGTCTTTTTCACCCCAGAAGGTGTCGCGCGAAGGCGTGCCTTTTTGATTGGGGTAACGCGTCAAGCCACGGTCCAACGGGTGATTGTTGCGCATGAAGTCACCTTCGAAGATCACCTTGGTGTCATCGGTGGCCTGCCAGGTGATCACCGGGGTCACGCCGTAGCGCTCGGTTTCTACGTGATCACGAAAGGTATCGCCGCCCTCGCCCACCACGTTCAAGCGATAGGCCAGGCGACCGTCTTCATCCAGCGGGCCGGACGCGTCGAGGGTGGCGCGCTGCATGCCCTGGTCATCCAGTTGGCTGCCGAGGGTCACCGTCGGCTCGGCCAGCGGTTGCTTGGAGACCACGTTGAAGGTGCCGCCGGGATCGCCACGCCCGTAGAGCATGGTTGCCGGGCCGCGCAGCACTTCCAGGCGCTCAATGGTGTTGGCGTCGGGCATGTTCGGGTAGCCGCGGTTGATCGGGAAACCATTACGGTAGAACTCGCCGGTAGTAAAGCCGCGCACGGTGAAGGTGGTGAGCCCCTGCCCGCCGAAGTTGTTGGCACGGCCGACGCCGCCGGCGTAGTCCAGCGCGTCCTGCAAGCGGGTGGCGCCGATATCCTCGACCACCGCCTTGGACACCACGCTGATGGACTGCGGAGTTTCATGGATCGAGGTATCGGTACGCGTCGCACTCGCCGAGCGGGTGGCGTGGTAGCCCTGCACCGGGCCCTGAGCGGTTTCGTAGTCGGCTGCGCCAGTGATGCTGGTGGTTTGCAGCTCGATCGCGGCTTTTTCAACCGGTTCGACCTCCGCCCAGCTCAATGGGGAAAACGCCTGAAGCACACACACGGAAAGCAGGGTACGACGCATGAAGGATAAACCTAGTGAAAGAGCCAGACAGGACGGCATAACTGCCAATTATTGTGGCGCGCATGATAGGTTAAATCATTACCGTTTGGCATCTATTCTCATTAACCACTTATCGAGTGACCGCGTTGTATCAACGCACGGCAAAAACAGCGCAAAAAAAAGCCACTCTCACGAGTGGCTTTTGTCACGCCATGACCGCCTTAGCGATAACGTTCCAACCAATGCGCATAAGGTGCAGGCAAGGTCCACGACGACTTCTCGACGCCCAACTCCTTGGCCGCGAAGTACGCCCAGTGCGGGTCAGCCAAGTGCGCACGCCCCACCGAAACCAGGTCCAGATGCCCGGCTTGCAAGGCGCCTTCCGCCAGTTGCGGCGTGCCAAAACCCCATGCCGATGTCACCGGAATGCCGGCTTCACGACGCACGCGCTCAGCGATCGGGCCCATGAATGCCGGGCCCCATGGGATATTGGTCTCTGGGATGGTGAAGCCGACGCTGACACTTAGCAGGTCCAGGCCTCCGGCCTTGAAACGACGGGCCAGTTCGATGGATTCGGTGAGGGTCTGCTCGTCGCGGCCGTCATACTCGATCACGCCGAAACGCGCGGTGAGCGGCAGGTTTTCCGGCCAGACTTCACGCACGGCGGCCAGGGTTTCCAGGAGGAATCGGCTGCGGTTGTCAAAGCTTCCGCCGTAGGCGTCGGTGCGCTGGTTGGAGTGCTCCGAAAAGAAGCTCTGGCCCAGGTAGCCGTGGGCGAAGTGCAGTTCGATCCACTCGAAACCGGCATCACGCGCGCGGCGCGCAGCGTCGACGAAGTCCTGGCGCACGCGTGCGATGTCGTCCAGGGTCATGGCGCGCGGTACTTGCGGCAGGTTGGCACCGAAGGCGATTGCCGACGGTGCGATGGTTTCCCAACGGCGTGCATCGGACGCGGCCATATGGTCGTCACCTTCCCACGGGCGGTTGGCGCTGGCCTTGCGGCCGGCGTGGCCGATCTGGATGCCCGGCACCGAACCGGCAGCCTTGATGGCCTGGACCATCGGCACAAACGCCTCGGCGTGGGCATCGCTCCAGAGCCCGGCGCAGCCTGGAGTGATACGCCCTTCCGGCGCCACGGCGGTGGCTTCGACCACTACCAGGCCAGCCCCGCCACGGGCCATGCTGGCCAAGTGCACCAGGTGCCAATCGTTGACGATGCCGTCATCGGCCATGTACTGACACATCGGCGGAATAGCGATGCGATTGCGCAGGGTGACGTCTTTGAGTGTGAACGGTTCGAACAATGCGGACATGTTGACTCCAGCCAGTGGGTGGTTGATTCGATAGTTCGATGGTAATCGAACTATGGTATTCAACGATAGCCCCCTGTTATGATTCGTTTCATGCGAGCCTTCAAACACCCCCCTCTTCAAGACCTGACTCTCGAGCGCCTGCTGTACGCCCTGAGTGATCCGGTGCGCCTGGAAATCGTGCGTTGCCTGGCAGGCGTGCCCGAAGCCACCTGCGGTGAGTTGGACGGCGGCCGGCCGAAGTCGAGCATGTCCCATCATTTTCGCGTGTTGCGCGATGCCGGGTTGGTGCAGACCCGCAGTGTGGGCACCACGCATATGAATTCATTGCGCGGCGAATTGCTTGAGGAACGCTTTCCCGGTTTACTCGGGTGCATCCTCGCCCAGCACTGAACCAAAATCAGGCTAGCGGATCGCCTTCGCCTTGCTCGACGTGCCGGCTCGGCATACCACCCAATTTGATTGCACCAATACGCCCTTGCAGTTGGTCGACAAATCGCTGCGCCTCCAGACGCGTGTTGAACATCATGCTCAAGTCACCCAGCCGTAGCAGACAACCTTCGGGTGAGTCCACGTCTTCCAATTCGATCTTCATACGTCCTCGCTTATTCAACCGCCGCAGGCAAGCGCGGCCGCACAGGTTTGCCATCCAGATGCACGCAATCCTTGCCGTTGCGCTTGGATTCATAGAGATTGCGATCGGCGCATTTGAGTACCGCAGACAGCTCGGCACCCGCCGTAAAGCGCGTCATGCCCGCACTGCAGGTGTAGTCATGGGGCGGCGCGACACTGCAGCGAATGGCATGCAGCAGGCGTAGCGCATAATCGGTCGCCGTGTGGGGGTCATCACAGGCCAGTAATACGCCGAACTCCTCGCCGCCGATCCTGCCGAAACTGTGGCTGCCTCGGGTGGATTTAAGGCACGCGGCCATCGCACAGAGAATCCTGTCGCCAACGTCATGCCCGAACTGGTCATTCTTCAACTTGAAACTGTCGATATCCAACATCATGAAATAGCCGGTATGACCGGCTGCAATCAGCTTGGCGAAACTTTCCATAAAGGCGCGCCGGTTCAATAGGGACGTCAGGTGGTCAGTGTGTGCCAGTTCGCGGAACTCACTTTCAACCAGCAGCACGGAGCGCAAGTTCTTCAAGTAAGAGAAATTCAGGATGAAGCCAATAGACACTGATGACAGGCAAAATATGAACAGGTAAACCTCGACGTCAGCGTAAATACCTATCTGGATATTTGGCCACATCACCCACCAGACCAACGCTGCACATATCAGGAAATCCTGAGGCGTGATAAAGAGTACTGCGCTGCTGAGCACCAGCGTCAACGCCAGCGGCAAGGCAAATACCTGCAGTTCGAAGTTGGTGTGCAACACATAGGCGAATCCAACAGCCAGCAACATCATGTAGGCCACGCCAAGCAGTCGCCACAGGTAGAAGTGGGTCACCGTGCGGTGAAGCTGGCAGACCACCAGCAGGCCCAGCGTGACCATCAGCTTGTCCAGCCCAAACTTCATCAACGGATCAATCAGCAACACGCCCAACCAAGCGATAATCCCGATGATTTCAGCCTGCAAGATCGCCGGTGACAATAGCCTTTGCATCCGTGGCCTAAGCTTCAAATTAGCCGGCATTCGTTCATTCCCTGTACATGAGTTGCCTAATGACTGTCGGTATGACCCGATTGGAGACTGTGCAGGCTGATCGCAAATGAATAGGCCATGAAGCGTCTAACCAACACGACAAACGGCGGCAGCACTTCCAGTTGTGTCTTGGAATGAATTTTGAAATATCCCCTGTCGACCCCCTCCCGAACCAGGCGAATTACATGCGTCTTGGAGACCGATAATTTTTCGGCAAGTGAAAGATAGGAAGAAGACCGGAAACTCGCGCCGGTGTTATCCAACGCACACGCGTCGTTATAGATAGCCAACATCAACAAGTGACCGGCATCTCGATTGACCAACCAATAACAATCCGGCAACAACTGATCCAGGGTCGAGTTACCCTCAAGGATCTTCGTAAAACCTTTGAAATAAACGGTCAGAAAATCACGGTCATCCACCCCATCCAAATGCCGAATCATCGTATTTTCCGGATAGAGCGTGCCCAGCGGCTGAACGACGGAAGTGAGCATCGCCCGCACTTCCTGGCACGCCTGGGACGACGGGCTGAAAACGCGGAAACGGCTATCCTCCGGGTGTCCCGCCACTTTCATGAACCCCAAGGCCCTGAACAGCAGGAAAATCGACTCCAGGCCGTTCCTCGAGCAAAACCCGCGCGCCACACACAATGCTTTTACTTCGGAAAGTAACGGCTCCGGCCTGGAAAAATAGGCACTTAATAGTGCAAAAGACACCATCAAACGATTGAACTTCAACGCCGTATTGTAGAAAAACGGTCTTTTCGAATAGGGCTTCAGCAGCAGTGTGTAATGCGTGCGAATGCACGCCTCAAATTCCACATGGCATTCGGCTACGCGTGCCGAATGCTCCAGCGCCAACTTCAACGAACGACCACACATGAGAAAGAGCCCTGATCAAACAACCTGAATTCATTGATATCAATTGCACTCTTTATGCAACCAGGTCTCACAACAACTCACGTCAGAATAAAAGCCACTAATGGCGTTTTGCCTCGAAGCGCAATCTATCGTGATTAGAGTAAGGGACCCCATCGCTACCAAAATTGTTCCAATGGCCCGTAGCAACTGGGCGACCAGCAAAACTCTTGTGACATTTACTTACATATCGCCAGCGCACTCGAAAGCCAGGCGGTTTAAGCCAAATCCAGCCAAGTTGACTTAAACGTTTCAGTCTGCGGGGCGAACCTTACCCACCAGACGGCGTCCGAGCTAAGGCACTGTTGCTTACCGCTCGCCGCGAGGTCTTCGTTTGAAAGCTGCCATCCTCAAAAAGTACCGCCTGATCATCAAGACCATGGGCTACGTGGGCTGGGCGCTGTTCTGGCTGTTGCTGTGGGACGTCGCCGTCACCGTGGACTTCATGCTGTTTCTCACCGCCAAGATCAATTTACCGCTGATGCCCCTGACCCTGCTGGGTTCGGCGCTGGTGGTGCTGATCAGTTTCCGTAACAGCAGCGCCTACAATCGGTGGTGGGAAGCACGCACGCTGTGGGGCGCGATGGTTAATAACTCGCGCAGTTTTGCCCGTCAGGTATTGACGCTGCTGGACGACCCTGATGGCGAAGTCAACCCGGTCAAGGCCACCCTGTTGCGCCGCCATGTGGCATACGTGAACTGCCTGGCCGCCCACCTCAAGGGCCAGCCATGCCCTGAAGAAGTCCGCGCCTTCATTCCCAGCGAAGAGTTCGCGCGCAATGGCGCGACCAACAACTTCGCCAACGACATCCTCACCGGCTCTGCCGCGCTGTTGGCCAAGGAATACAAGGCCGGCCACCTCGACAGCATCCGCCTGGCGCGGCTGGAGTCGACCCTGGTTGACTTGTCCAACGCCCAGGGCGGCATGGAGAGGATCGCCAACACCCCACTGCCCTACCCCTACGTGTATTTCCCGCGCCTGTTTATCTCGCTGTTTTGCCTGATCGTGCCGGTGGGCCTGGTGGAGTCCTTGGGCTGGTTCACCCCGCTGGCCTCGACGGTGGTGGGTTTCATGCTGCTGGCCATCGAGCGCATTGGCACCGATTTGCAAAGCCCGTTCAACTCCAGCGAACACCAGATCCAGATGGAAACCATCTGCGAAACCATCGAGAAAAACCTGCAGTCGATGCAGCGTGATGCGCTGGGTGGCGAGCGTATCGGTTAAACCCTCCTTTGGCCCTCAAGTGCGTGCTCCCGCAGTCGATACACAGGGAGTACGCATGGGCCACACCCACCTCAAAACAACACATGCGACGCTCGACGCCACTGTTTTCCCCTTGCCAAAAATTATAAATACCCGCGGGTGAAGTCATGAATATCAAGCAAAAGCTGACCTGGGCGTTTGCCGCCATCGCGTGCGTCCCGGTTATTTTGGTCGCGGTACTGGTTGTGCTGAATCTGCGCGAGGGGGCCCAGGCCAATTTCCTCGACAGCAGCGGCCGTGAGATCCGCCAGATCGACAATGGCATGAAGCAGTTCTTCGACGGCATCAGCCAAAACGTCGACTATGTGGCCAAGGACCCGCGCGTTGTCGCGGCCAAAGACCTCAAGAGCTACGCCGGGGCCGACGCAGCCCAAATCCCCCTCACCCCCACCAATAAAGAACTGCTGGAAATTTTCGACCAGTTCGCCAAGAGCCATCCGAGCACCGCCTACCTGTCCCTGGGCTTGAAAGACGGCGGCTACGCCAGTTGGCCCGACGACACCAAACTCAACAATTACGACCCACGCGTACGCCCCTGGTACCAAGCAGCCATCGCCGCGCCGGGCAAGACCGTGCGCACCGGCGCCTACTATTGGGCGCCGGACGATGTGACGCTGATCGGCACCGTACACACCGTCGCCGACGCCACCGGGAATATCCTCGGCGTGGTCGGCCTGGACGTGTCGCTCAAGCAGCTCACCGAACTGGTGCGCAACATCAAGCTCGGTGACAGCGGCTACCTGATGCTAGTGGAAGCCAACGGCAACGTGCTGGTTGACCCCAGCGATGCCAAGCACAACTTCAAACCCCTGGCCGACCTGGGCCCGAACTACGCCGAACTGGCCAAGCGCGGCGACGGCGTGACCCGGATCGAGATCGATGGCGTGGCCTACATGGCCAATATGGTCAGCTCCAAAGACCTGGGCTGGCGTTTTATCGGCCTGATCAAGCGTGACGAAGTCATGGCCGGCGCCACCCGTCTGACCTGGTTGATCGCGGCCATTGCCGCCGTATTGGCGTTGGTGTTCGCGGTGGTCGGCGCCAGCTTTGCCAGCGTCATCGTACGGCCGATTCGCGGCGTGGCCGACGGCCTGCAAGAGATCGCCGAAGGTGAAGGCGACCTGACCCGTCAGCTCAAGGTACAAGGCAAGGACGAAACCGCCAGCCTGGCCGGCTGGTTCAACCAGTTCCTGAGCATGATCGCCCAGTTGGTGCAGCGTATCGGCAACGCCTCGTCGGACCTGCAGACCGCCGCCGCCGACACCAGCCAAGTCGCCAACAACATGAACCAGGCCGCCGGCCGACAACGCGAAGCCGTGGAGCTGGTAAGCACCGCGTTCAACGAAATGGTGGCCACCGCCAACGAAGTCGCCCGTTCTTGCAGCGCCGCCGCCACCAGTGCCGACGAAGGCTACCGCGACGTGCACGACGGCCAGCACCACATCGGTGAAGCCACCGGCAGCGTGCTCAAGCTCAGCGAAGACCTGCAGAAGTCGACCCAGACCATGCAGTTGCTGGAGCAGGACAGCAAAAACATCAACACCATCCTCGACACCATCCGTTCGATTGCCGAACAGACCAACCTGCTGGCGCTGAACGCGGCGATCGAGGCGGCGCGCGCTGGGGACCAAGGCCGAGGTTTCGCCGTGGTCGCCGACGAAGTCCGCGCCCTCGCCCGCCGTACCGCAGACTCCACCGGCGAGATCGACAGCCTGCTCGGCAACCTCGCTCGTCGCACCCAGGAAGTGACGCAGCAGATGCAAGGCAGTCTCCTGGTGTCCCACACCAGCGTGGAACGTATCCAGCAGGCCCGCGACAGCTTCGACAAGATCCGCGGCTCGGTGGACTCGATCCGCGACCAGAATACCCAGATCGCCACCGCCGCCGAGGAACAGCACCAAGTGGCCGAGGAGATCAACCGCCACATCGCGCAAATCCATGCCGACGCGCAACTGGTCGAAGGCTTTGCCCACTCGGCGCAGACCGGGTCAGGTCGTTTGACGGATATTTCGGCTCAGCTCAAGGGGTTGGTGGGGCGGTTCAAGTTTTAACAGGCCAGCGAGTGCGCAGAGCCACAATTTATCGCGAGCGGACTTGCTGTAGTGAGCGGGCTTGCCCCGCGCTGGGCTGCGAAGCAGCCCCCTATAAGGCCACCGAGTTAATCCAGGTAGATCTCGGTGTCCGGATTGGGGGCTGCTTCGCAGCCCAGCGCGGGGCAAGCCCGCTCACCACAAGTTGCGTGCGCCTTTAAGTATCACATCAGACCCTAGGCGACATTTAGCCACACGCCATCATCGCAGCACCTGTAATAGTCTATTGCAGGACTCTAATGTACTAACCAGTTACTTATCTTGCTAAAATCGCGTCTTTGCCCTCTCACATTCGAGTCCTTTCGACATGAAACGAGCATCGCGCGCCGCTGGCGCCTCTAGATTCTTACTGCTGGGCCTGGGCGTGATCATCGCCCTGCTCGGCCTCGCGCTCGCCATTGGCGGCGTCAAACTGGTCAGTCTGGGAGGTTCCTGGTACTTCCTGATCGGCGGCGCAATCATGGCGATCGCCGGGCTGTTGATCGCCGGCCGCAAGCCGGCCGGTGCGTGGTTGTTCGCAGCCTTCCTGATCGGCACGGCCATTTGGGCCGTGGCGGATGTGGGCCTGGTATTCTGGCCATTGTTCTCCCGCGTATTCATGTTTGCGGCCATTGGCATGGTGGTGGCGCTGGTGTACCCGTTGCTCGTCAACCGGCCTGCACGGGGCGCCTATGCGGTGGCTGCCGTACTGGCGGTGGGCGTAGCAGTCGCGGCAGGCAATATGTTCGTCGCCCACCCAAGCGTGGCACCGACCGGCGCCGGCCCTGGCATCACCCCGGGGGCTGCAGCGGATGCGCAGAAAGACTGGGCGCACTACGGCAACACCGAAGGTGGCAGCCGCTTTGCCGCGCTGGACCAGATCAACCGTGACACGGTCAACAAGCTCAAAGTGGCCTGGACCTATCACACCGGTGATGTAGCCATCAGCGACGGCAACGGTGCCGAAGACCAACTGACGCCCCTGCAGATCGGTAACAAGGTGTTCATCTGCACGCCGCACAACAACCTGATCGCCCTGGACGCCGACACCGGCAAAGAGCTGTGGAAGAACGAGGTCAACGCCAAATCGGCGGTCTGGCAGCGTTGCCGTGGCATGGCGTATTTCGACGCCACCGCGCCGATTGCCCAGCCGACCCAGCCCAACAGCTCGCCGATCACGGCCGCCAGCGTTCCGGCCGGTGCGCAATGCCAGCGCCGTCTGCTGACCAACACCATCGATGCGCGCCTGATCGCCGTGGACGCCGACACCGGCAAGTTCTGCGAAGACTTCGGCACCCACGGCCAAGTGGATTTGAAAGCCGGCCTGGGTAACGTGCCGGACAGCTACTACCAACTGTCCTCGGCACCGCTGATGGCCGGCACCACCGTAGTGGTAGGCGGCCGCGTGGCCGACAACGTGCAAACCGACATGCCGGGCGGTGTGATCCGTGGCTTCGACGTGATCACCGGCCAGATGCGCTGGGCTTTCGACCCGGGCAACCCGGAAGACAAAAAAGCCCCGGCCGACGGCAGCACCTATGTGCGCAGCACCCCGAACAGCTGGGCGCCGATGTCCTATGACCCGCTGATGAACACCGTGTTCTTGCCGATGGGCAGCTCGTCCACCGACATCTACGGCGTGGAACGCACCCAGCTCAACCACAAATACGGCGCGTCGGTATTGGCGCTGGACGCCTCCACCGGTACCGAAAAGTGGGTGTACCAGACCGTCCACAATGACCTGTGGGACTTCGACCTGCCGATGCAGCCAAGCCTGATCGACTTCACGCCACCGGGCAGCGATAAAGCCGTGCCTGCGGTAGTGATCGGCACCAAGGCCGGGCAGATCTACGTGCTCGACCGCGCCACCGGCAAACCGCTGACTGACGTGCAGGAAGTCCCAGTCAAGGCCGCCAACATCCCTAACGAACCCTACTCCCCGACCCAGCCAAAATCAGTCGGCATGCCGCAGATCGGCGCGCAAACCCTGACTGAATCGGACATGTGGGGCGCCACGCCGTTTGACCAATTGCTGTGCCGCATCGACTTCAAGGGCATGCGCTACGACGGCCTGTACACCGCGCCGGGAACCGATAAATCCCTGAGTTTCCCAGGCTCCCTGGGCGGCATGAACTGGGGCAGCATTTCCACCGACCCAGTACACGGTTTTATCTTCGTCAATGACATGCGCCTGGGCCTGTGGATCCAGATGGTGCCGTCGCAGAACAAGGCCCAGGCCGCGTCCGGTGGCGAAGCGCTGAACACCGGCATGGGCGCCGTGCCGCTCAAGGGCACGCCGTATGCCGTGAACAAGAACCGCTTCCTGTCGGTGGCCGGCATTCCGTGCCAGGCGCCGCCGTTCGGCACCCTGACCGCGATCGACATGAAGACGCAAAAGGTCGCCTGGCAAGTGCCGGTAGGCACTGTTGAGGACACCGGTCCGCTGGGGATCCGCATGCACCTGCCGATCAAGATCGGTCTGCCGACCCTCGGCGGCACCTTGTCGACCCAGGGCGGCCTGATCTTCATCGCCGGCACCCAGGATTTCTACCTGCGCGCCTTTAACAGCGGCAACGGTGATGAAGTCTGGAAAGCCCGCCTGCCCGTGGGCAGCCAAGGTGGCCCGATGACTTACGTGTCGCCGAAAACCGGCAAGCAATACATCGTCATCACCGCCGGCGGCGCACGCCAGTCCACCGACCGTGGCGACTACGTGATCGCCTACGCCCTGCCATAACCCCCTGTTCGCGCGGCGCCTCCCTCCGGCGCCGCGCCTTCTGTCTGGAAGAACCCGCATGACCCCCACTTCTCCTATTCCCCTTGGTCGCCTGTTGCTGGGCCTGGCCCTGGGCGCCGCACTGCCCGTGCAAGCCGATGACACCACCCTGACCGGCGACTGGGGCGGCCTGCGCCGTGAACTCGACGCACAAGGCATCCGTTTTACCGGCGACTACAGCGGCGAAACCGCCTACAACGCTCACGGCGGCCAGCACCGTTCGGCGCGTTACTCGCAGAACCTCAAGCTGGGCGTGCAGTTCGACCTGGGCAAGCTGTATGGCTTCAATAATGGCGATCGCATTCAGGTCACTATCAACGATCGTCGTGGCAACAGCGCTTCCGAGGATTTGGTGGGCAACCGCCTGCCAATCCAGGAAAACTACGGCGGCCTCTACACGCGCCTGACCGAGCTGAGCTACGAGCGCACCCTGTTTACCCCGGCACTCAACGTCAAGCTCGGCTACATGGCCATGGGCAACGACCTCGGCGGCCTGGACAGCGGGATCCTGTGCAACTTCATGAACGCCGGTTTCTGCGGGCACCCGCTGAATATGTCCGGCGGCAGTGGCTGGACCAACTACCCGAATGCGCGCCTGGGTGCGCGGGTGAAATACGACTTCGCTCCCAACTGGCAACTGCGCGTCGCCGCGTTCAACGTGGACCCGGAAAGCAACGGCAATTCCAGCCGCGCCTGGAAGCTGAGCCCCAAACACACTACCGGCACCGTGGTGCCGATCGAGCTGGTGTACAAACACGCGGGCAACCTGCCGGGTGAATACAAGCTGGGCTATTACTACGACAGCTCCGACGTGAAACGCATCGGCAGCAGCAAGGAGGTCAGCGGTCGCGGCGGCCACTACCTGCTGATCGACCAGGCCGTTTGGGCTTCCGACTCCTCCGCTGGCCGCGTGCTGCACGCCTTCGGCCAATACTCCGCCGCCAGTGAAGCGGCCTCGCCGTTCAGCAAATGGTATGGCGCGGGCGTGGTGCTGTACAAACCGTTCGAAGGCCGGCCGCGTGACACCCTGGCCCTGGGTTATGGTCGCGCCGTGCCCAACCCCCGCAGCCGCGAGGTGCAGGAATTGGCCGCGTTCAACGCCGGTAACGACTACCCCAGCCTGAACAATGCAGAACAGCTGATCGAACTCAGCTACGGCTACCAGGCCACGCCCTGGCTGACCCTGCGCCCGGATGTGCAATACATCCTCGAACCGGGGGCGTTCTCAGGCGAGAACATCGACAACGCGCTGGTGCTGGGCTTGCAAGTCAAGGCCGTGTTCTAGGCCTAACCCTGCTGATACTCGCGTGGCGTACATCCAAACTCGCGGCGGAACACCGTGTGCAGGTACTGCGCGGATTTGAAGCCGCAGCTTTGCGCAATATCGGCAATCGCCAGGGCCTGATTCTGCAGGCCCTTGGCGGCCGCGGCGAGTTTGAAGCGCAGGATCTCGTCATGCACGCTGCACCCGCGTTCCTTGCGAAAATGCGACTCCAGGGATGAACGCGATATCCCCACGTACCCCGCCACTTGGGCTGTCTTGATCCCTTGGCACGCGTACTGACGGATAAACAACAACGCCTGCATCACATACGGATTGCCCAAGGGCTGATGCAGGCTGGACGCTTGCACATTGATTGCCTCCGGCGGCACCAGGATCTGCTCCGCCTTACAAGGCTTGCCGTGCAACATCTGATGCAGCAACGCGGCGGCGGTACGGCCCATGGTTTCCGTACCCTGGATCACCGAACTCAACGGCACCCGTGTGAGGGTTCGGGTCAGCGGATCATTGTCGATGCCGATCAGCGCCACCTCTTCCGGCACGGCAATCCCTGCAGTGAGACACGCTTGCAGCAACTGCCGCGCGCGGGCGTCGGTGACGGCGATGATGCCGATGGGTTTTGGCAGGCTGTGCAGCCAGGCGATTTGCTGTTCGACAGCGCTGTCCCACAGCGGCGCACTGGTGCCCAGCCCACGATAGACCTCGACCTGCAAACCGTCCCGTTGCAGCAGGCGGCGAAAGGCTTTTTCACGCTCCTGGGCCCAGCGATTGGCCTGGGCTTCAGGCAGGCTGAAACAGGCAAACCGGGTCAGGCCGGCCTCGATCAAATGTTCGTAGGCCAACTTGATCAACGCATAGTTGTCCGTGGCCACGTAGGGAATGCCCTTGGGATAGGCGCGCACATCCTCGTAAGAACCCCCAACCGCCACCACCGGCACCTTGCTCCCGGCCAGCGCCTCGCCAATCAGCGGGTCGTCGAAGTCGGCAATGATGCCATCGCCCTGCCAGCGCTCGATGCCTTTGAGGCGACACAGAAAGTCTTCTTCCAGGAACAAGTCCCAGGAGGCGCGAGTGCTGCTCAGGTAATTGCCGATGCCGGCGATGATGCCACGGTCGTAGATTTTGCTGCCGTTGAACAGCAAGGCAATGCGGTGCACGGGCGGTAGGGTTTTCATTGTTGTTGTCCTGGGCCGATCAAAACAGACTAGTCCCTGCCACGCAAAATCGCACCGTCTCTTGGTGATTTTCGTAATCGGCAGGCCGCACGCCGTTGCTAGTATCGAGCCACCGCCTAGAACAATAAGGAAAACGCCATGCCGTACTTCCCCGGTGTCGAGAAGGTTCGCTTCGAAGGCCCCAATAGCGATGCCCCCCTCGCCTTTCGCCATTACGACGCCAACAAGCTCATCCTCGGCAAACCCATGCGCGAACACTTGCGCATGGCGGCCTGTTATTGGCACACCTTCGTCTGGCCGGGGGCTGATATGTTTGGGGTGGGCACCTTCAAGCGGCCGTGGCAGCGCAGCGGCGACCCGATGGAATTGGCCATCGGCAAGGCAGACGCCGCCTTCGAATTTTTCTCCAAGCTGGGCATCGACTACTACAGCTTTCACGACACGGACGTCGCCCCCGAAGGCAGCTCGCTCAAGGAATACCGCCACCACTTTGCGCAGATGGTCGATCACCTGGAGCGCCATCAGGAACAGACCGGGATCAAGCTTCTTTGGGGCACTGCCAACTGCTTCAGCAACCCGCGCTTTGCCGCCGGCGCCGCCAGTAACCCGGACCCGGAGGTGTTTGCCTACGCCGCTGCCCAAGTTTTCAGCGCGATGAATGCGACCCTGCGGCTCAAGGGCGCCAACTATGTGCTGTGGGGTGGCCGCGAAGGTTATGAAACCCTGCTCAACACCGACCTCAAGCGCGAGCGCGAACAGCTCGGGCGCTTCATGCGCATGGTGGTGGAACACAAGTATAAGATCGGCTTCAAGGGCGACCTGCTGATCGAACCCAAGCCCCAGGAACCGACCAAGCACCAATACGATTACGACAGCGCCACGGTGTTTGGCTTCCTGCATGAATACGGCCTGGAACAGGAGATCAAGGTAAACATCGAGGCCAACCACGCGACCCTGGCCGGGCACAGCTTTCATCATGAGATTGCCACCGCCGTGTCCCTGGGGATCTTCGGCAGTATCGACGCCAACCGAGGCGACCCGCAGAACGGCTGGGATACCGACCAGTTCCCCAACAGCGTCGAAGAGATGACCCTGGCCACCTATGAAATCCTCAGGGCTGGCGGTTTTAAGAACGGCGGCTATAACTTCGACTCCAAGGTGCGTCGCCAGAGCCTGGACGATGTGGACTTGTTCCACGGGCATGTGGCGGCCATGGATGTGCTGGCCCTGGCACTGGAACGCGCGGCGGCGATGGTCGAGAACGACCGGTTGCAGCAGTTCAAGGACCAACGTTATGCCGGCTGGCAGCAACCGTTGGGCCAGGCCGTGCTGGCGGGTGAGTTCAGCCTGGAATCACTGGCTGAGCATGCGTTTGCCCAGGAGCTGAACCCGCAGGCGGTGAGTGGTCGGCAGGAAATGCTTGAAGGTGTTGTGAATCGGTTTATCTACCGCTAGCACTGTGGCGAGCGGGCTTGCTTGTGGGGTTGGCTTGTATGTGGGGTGTTGGCTTGTTTGTGGTGAGCGGGCTTGCCCCGCGCTGGGGCGCGTAGCGGCCCCACTGCAGGCGATGTGTTTTTACCTGACACTCTGAGGTGCCTGGTTTTGGGGCTGCTTCGCAGCCCAGCGCGGGGCAAGCCCGCTCACCACAGCAAGCCCGCTCACCACGGATACAGTGTTTGTCTAGAGTCTTCCAACAACAATAAAAGGACGCACAATCATGAAACGTACACTCATCGCCACTGCCCTGGCCCTGCTCGCCCTGCCAGTCATGGCCGACTCAGCCCACCCGAAAATCGGCTTTTCCATCGACGACCTGCGCCTGGAACGCTGGTCCCGCGACCGCGACTACTTCGTCGCAGCTGCAGAAAAACTCGACGCCAAGGTCTTCGTGCAATCGGCCGATGCCAACGAGCAGAAGCAGATCTCGCAGATTGAAAACCTGATTTCCCGTGGCGTCGACGTGATCGTCATCGTGCCGTTCAACGCCACCGTGCTCACCAACGCCGTCGCAGAAGCCAAGAAAGCCGGGATCAAGGTGGTGTCCTACGACCGCCTGATTCTAAACGCGGACATCGACGCCTACATCTCCTTCGATAACGAAAAAGTCGGCGAAATGCAGGCCAGCGGCGTGTTGCAAGCGGCGCCCAAGGGCAACTACTTCCTGCTCGGCGGCGCGCCCACCGATAACAACGCCAAGGTGCTCCGCGAAGGCCAGATGAAGGTGCTGCAACCGGCCATCGACAAGGGCGATATCAAGGTGGTCGGCCAGCAGTGGGTCAAGGAGTGGAACCCCACCGAAGCCCTGAGCATCGTCGAAAACGCCCTGACCCGGAACAACAACAAAATCGACGCCATCGTCGCCTCCAACGACGCCACCGCTGGCGGTGCGATCCAGGCCCTGGCCGCGCAGAAACTGGCGGGCAAGGTGCCGATCTCCGGGCAGGACGCCGACCTGGCCGCGATCAAGCGCGTGATCGACGGCACCCAAACCATGACGGTGTACAAGCCGCTCAAGCTGATCGCCACCGAAGCCGCCAAGCTCTCGGTGCAACTGGCGCGTAACGAGAAGCCGACCTACAGCTCGCAGTACGACAACGGCAGCAAGAAGGTCGACACCATCCTGCTCACGCCTACCCCGCTGACCAAAGCCAATATCGATCTGTTGGAGAAAGACGGGTTCTATACCAAAGAGCAGATTGCCGGGCAGTGACCGCCATGTCCGACTACCTGCTGCAAATGAACGGCATCGTCAAAACCTTTGGCGGTGTCAACGCCCTCAACGGCATCGACATCAAGGTACGGCCGGGGGAATGCGTCGGCCTGTGCGGCGAGAACGGCGCCGGTAAATCAACCCTGATGAAGGTGCTGTCGGCGGTTTATCCGTACGGCACCTGGGACGGTGAAATCCTCTGGGACGGGCAGCCGCTCGAGGCTCAGTCGATCAGCGAGACCGAGGCGGCGGGGATCGTGATCATTCACCAGGAACTGACCCTGGTGCCTGACTTGTCGGTGGCCGAAAACATCTTCATGGGCCACGAACTGACCTTGCCGGGTGGGCGCATGAACTACCCGGCGATGATCCACCGCGCCGAAGCCTTGATGCGCGAGCTCAAGGTACCGGACATGAACGTCGCGCTGCCGGTGTCGCAGTACGGCGGCGGCTACCAGCAATTGGTGGAAATCGCCAAGGCCCTGAATAAACAGGCGCGCCTGTTGATTCTCGATGAGCCCTCCTCGGCCCTGACGCGCTCTGAAATCGAAGTACTGCTGGACATCATCCGCGGCCTCAAGGCCAAGGGCGTGGCCTGCGTGTACATCTCCCACAAGCTCGATGAAGTGGCGGCGGTGTGCGACACCATTGCGGTGATCCGCGATGGCAAGCACATCGCGACCACGGCCATGGCCGACATGGACATCGCGCAGATCATCACCCAGATGGTCGGCCGCGAGATGAGCAACCTCTACCCCACCGAGCCGCATGACGTAGGCGAGGTGATTTTCGAGGCGCGCAACGTCACCTGCTATGACGTCGACAACCCCAAGCGCAAGCGTGTGGACGACATTTCCTTCGTGCTCAAACGCGGGGAAATCCTCGGCATTGCCGGGTTGGTGGGCGCCGGGCGTACGGAACTGGTGTCGGCACTGTTCGGCGCCTACCCAGGGCGCTACAGCGCCGAGGTGAGGTTGGACGGCCAGGTGATCGACACACGCACGCCGCTCAAATCCATCCGCGCCGGGCTGTGCATGGTGCCCGAGGACCGCAAGCGCCAGGGCATCATTCCCGACCTGGGCGTGGGCCAGAACATCACCCTGGCGGTGCTCGATACCTATGCGCACATGACGCGTATCGATGCCGAAGCCGAACTGGGCAGCATCGACCAGCAGATCGCACGCATGCACCTGAAGACCTCCAGCCCGTTTTTGCCGATCACCAGCCTGTCCGGGGGTAATCAGCAAAAGGCCGTGCTGGCGAAAATGCTGATGGCCAAGCCCAAGGTGTTGATCCTCGACGAACCCACGCGGGGCGTGGACGTGGGAGCCAAATATGAGATCTACAAGTTGATGAACGCCCTGGCGGCCGAAGGGGTGTCAATCATCATGGTGTCCTCGGAGCTGGCCGAAGTACTCGGGGTCTCCGACCGCGTGCTGGTGATCGGCGAAGGCCAGCTGCGCGGTGATTTCGTCAACAACGGCCTCACCCAGGAACAGGTGCTCGCGGCTGCGCTCAGCCATAACAATAATGATCGGAAGACCGCGTAGATGAATCAGCTAAAACAGCTGTTTACCCGCTACAAAATGCTCGCCCTGGTGATCGCCGTAGCGGTGATCTGGCTGTTTTTCAGCTGGCAGACCGAGGGCGGGTTTCTCACACCACGTAACCTGTCCAACCTGCTGCGGCAGATGTCGATCACCGGGATATTGGCGTGCGGCATGGTGCTGGTGATCATCAGCGGCGAGATTGATTTGTCAGTGGGGTCATTGCTCGGGTTGCTGGGCGGGTTGGCGGCGATCCTTGATGTGGTTTATCACGTGCCGCTGCTGGCCAACCTGAGCCTGGTGGCGTTGTGTGGGCTGATGATCGGCGTGGCTAACGGCTACATGACCGCGTACCTGCGGATTCCTTCGTTTATCGTTGGCTTGGGTGGGATGCTGGCATTTCGCGGGATTCTGCTGGGGATCACGGGCGGTACCACCATCGCGCCGGTTTCGCCGTCGCTGGTGTATGTGGGCCAGGGGTATCTGCCGCATTCGGTGGGTATTGGGCTCGGCGTCTTGTTGTTTGCACTGACGCTGTTCCTCACGTGGAAACAACGACGCAATCGCGCGCTGCATGGTCTTGCGGCACATTCCCTCGTGCGTGATCTGGTGCGCGTGGTACTTATCGGCGCCGTGCTGGCCGGGTTCGTCACCACGCTCAACAGTTACGACGGCATTCCCGTCCCCGTCTTGCTTCTACTCGTGCTTCTGGGCGTATTCAGCTACGTCACCAGCCAGACCGTGTTCGGCCGCCGCGTCTACGCGGTGGGCAGCAACATGGAAGCCACGCGCCTGTCGGGCATCAACGTGCAGGCGGTGAAGCTGTGGATCTTCGGCATCATGGGCGTGATGTGCGCCCTCGCCGGCCTGGTCAACACCGCCCGCCTCGCTGCCGGTTCGCCGTCGGCGGGGAATATGGGCGAGCTGGATGCCATCGCTGCGTGTTTTATCGGCGGCACGTCCATGCGTGGCGGCTCGGGCACGGTGTACGGCGCGTTGTTGGGCGCGCTGGTGATTACCAGCCTGGACAATGGCATGTCGATGCTGGATGTGGACAGTTACTGGCAGATGATTGTGAAGGGCAGCATTCTGGTGTTGGCGGTGTGGGTGGATGTGAGTACGCGGACAGGTCGTCGGTAACGGTCCGGAAAAACACCGAAGCTCCCACATTGAGAGGTCGCGTTAGCGGCATTTGGTCATGGTTTCAGAAGCGCCAGCAAGGCGTGTCGCGTTTAATTGCAGGACGTTTCCTAGACAATCTTTGTCGCCTTGTGCCTGCAGGAATCAATGGCGAGCCTGCGATCCACCCTCGCGCGCCTGAAGCCATCAACAGCGCAGGCATAAAAAACAGGCGTAAAAAAGCCACTCCGAAGAGTGGCTTTTTAGTGAGTTACTGGCTCAACACAACATCGCGCATCGCCGGGATGTAACCGTAGTCGTAAGCCTCCTGCACAAACGAGCGATCGCCTTTCAATACAATCCTCACGGTGGGTGCTTCGGTGCCGCCGATGCGGTAGTCATCGCCGCTGGTGGGCACGCTGTCGATAAACGAGGTCACCAGGCCATTAGGCATCACGCAATGGGAATACGTCTGGAATGGCTGCGAAGGCGGATTGCCAAGCACCAGACCGGAAGCGTTCATCAGCGTATAGGGACCAAACAGGTGATCACTGACAAACCCATAAACGCCATCCGGGCCGGTCACGCCGTCCGCGTAAGTGAATTTGTGGCTGATGGTGAACAGGTAATACTTGTCGTCCTGGAACACATAGTGCGGACGCTCGGTCTGGTCGTTGACCCCCACCGCAGTGACCAGGGGCGGCAGAATTTCCCACTCGTCACCGTTAAGGTCTTTGGCCACGGCGATGCCGATGCAGCCAACCTGATAACGTGCCCCGCCGACATCTTCATGCCCTGGCGGCACCAGGCCTATTTCATTCGGGCCCACTTCGTGAGTCCCGCGCTCGCCGGCAACGTTGCCTTCAAACACCATGTACAACTTGCCATCTTTGGGATCGATAAAGGGGCTGGGATCGCGAAAGTTCCAGGTCGAATTTTGCGCTTCGGTTTGGTAATAGATGCCGTCGGCATCAAACAGTGATTTGACCTGATCAAAGCCCTGCAGGGTAACGCCGGTATCCGACGTAACCACTTGGCCCCTGACTTTGGCAATGGTGGCGCCCGGTGTGACGCAGGTGTAGTACAGGTCGATATCACCGTTGTTATTCAGCAGGATCGGTGTGCCTGCCCATTCACGCGTGGTCGGCGAAACCCCTTCGGCCATGACCCGGCCGCCGAAGATCCAGTCCTTGCCGGTGCGCGAGTACCAATAGCAGATACGCGCATGGCCATGGCGGTCTTCCCAATCGCGCTTGATGTCGTAGCGGCCATCGGCGTTGATGAATTGTGGGTCATGGGGACGACGGTCGGCGGTCAGGGTGAAGATCACCGACCAGCCATTGACCGATACCACCGTGCCATCCAGTTCACGCAAGGGCATGGTGTCCCAGATAAAGACCGTGTCACTCATGACAGGAAAGTCAGGACTCACTAACGGCTGTGTCGTCGTCGGGTCATTCTCATTAACTTTCAGCGCATCGGCCCGTGTCCAGCGAGTGGGTGTGTGATTCGCGTGTTTCATGATGATGTCCTTTTGCTGACGCTTAAGTGACAAGCGAAGATTAAATAGCACATGACAGCCAACAACTTAATAGTGGCCGAAAGAGCAAGAGATAGTTGGCTCCGCAAGTGCGAAATAAGGTTTAACATGGAAACCTACCTGTCGCAACATGAAGAATTATTTAGATTACAAAGGCCATCACTGTATTTATATCCTTGATATAAATACAGTGGCACCCGTATTAAATGATCGTTAAGTAGAAAGCTAGCTAATCAACTACCAAAGATCAGGACTACCGACTGGGCGCCGGCATTCTTCTGGGTAAAGTCCTTGGCTTGTGCGGCGGTCTTCAAGGTATAGCCATAGTTGGAAAGGGCCGTCCATTGCGCTTTAGGCGACTTCTGATTGGTGATCGGCGGGACACTGTTGGTATCGGTGAACGTGCCAGTGCCTTTGTCGTCCAACATGCCTTTATTTTGGCTACCTTCGCCAAAGTAGTTACTTTCAGAAAGGATATTGGCGTTTTGTGCCAGGGTAAAACCGAGGTGGAAGTTATTGATGTAGTTGTTGTACACATGAAAATAACCGTAACGCATCAAGCCAGGCGCACGCACTTCCATGTTGTCGAAGCGGTTATGGCACAGCGTCAGGCGCGGATAACCATTGAACTCTGCTTTATTATCATCCGCCGGGTGGCCGAAGATCAGGCCATACTTGTGGCTGCCAAAGAAGCAGTTGCTGATGGTGGCATAATCGGCCTTTTCACCGATATACAGCAGTTTATCTTCACTGCCGTCAGTGGTGGACCAGCTGTGCCCGACGAAAGAGCAATGGTCAATCCAATACTTGCTGCCGTAGTTCAAGTAGACCTGAATATCATCATTGGCCTTGATATTTGCCGAATGCTTGAAGATAAGATTCTGCAGAATAATGTTCTGCGACTGCGCCGTTGCACGCAGGTGAATATTCTCCAGGGTGCGGTTCTGGAACGAGCCAATCAGGGTCTTGTTGGCGCCCATGTTGACTTTAGTCAGGCTCGACGCCGAGATATTACTGTTGATCACCAGTACCCGTGGGGTGGTATCGCCGATATTAGCCTTGAGTTGATCGAGTGTGGTGATACTGACCACAGGGCCGGACCAGCCACCTGTCACTTTTGCCGCTTGGGCGAAACCGGTCAAACCGGTGAGTTTGCTTTCTGGATAGGACATGAGTTCCCTCTCTATCAATAAAATGGCTCGGTAAGACGAGCCTGTGCATCAAGTTAATCCGTTAACTTGCACACAGTGTTTGGCAGGACTGAGGTTGCCGGATGTTGGTCGATCAGCGCTTAAACACTGTGTTTATGTACAGTATTCTCGATTCACCGGATCGTCAACCCTTACGCAGCCAAAAAATGTGGGAGGGGGCAAGCCCCCTCCCACATTTACCCTGCTGTGTTCTTTTGGCCGTTACTTGGACACAGGCATCGCAAACTCCGCGCCCTGCTCGATGCTCTCCGACCAGCGCTGCATGATCGACTTCTGCTTGGTGTAGAAGCGCACGCCCTCAGTGCCGTAGGCATGCATGTCGCCGAACAGACTCTTCTTCCAGCCGCCGAACCCGTGCCATGCCATCGGCACCGGGATCGGTACGTTGATGCCGACCATGCCCACTTCAATCCGTCGTGCAAACTCGCGGGCGATATTGCCGTCGCGGGTGAAGCAGCTCACGCCATTGCCGAATTCGTGGTCGTTGACCAGCTTGATCGCTTCGCCGAAGTCATTCACGCGCACGCAGGCCAGCACCGGGCCGAAGATTTCTTCGCGGTAGATGCTCATCTCTTTGGTCACGTGATCAAACAAAGTCGCGCCAAGCCAGAAGCCGTTTTCCAGGCCCGCTTCGGTGGGCACGTAGTCGCGCCCGTCGAGCAGCAGTTGCGCGCCGGCCTGTACGCCTTGTTCGATGTAGCCGCTGATACGCTCCAGCGCCGCGCGGGATACGATCGGGCCCATTTCGGCCTTAAGGTCGCGGCCGTCGGTGATGCGCAGTTGCTTGGCACGCTCGGTCAAGGCGGCGATGACTCTGTCACCTACATCGCCCACCAGCACGGCGACGGAGATGGCCATGCAGCGTTCGCCGGCACTGCCGTAGGCGGCGCCCATCAGGGCGTCGACGGTTTTTTCGATATCCGCGTCGGGCATCACCACCATGTGGTTTTTGGCGCCGCCCAGGCCTTGCACGCGCTTGCCATTGCGCGCGCCGGTCTCGTAGATGTATTGGGCAATCGGGGTAGAGCCAACGAAGCTCACGGCCTTGACGTCCGGGTGTTCGATCAGCGCATCAACCGATTCCTTGTCGCCCTGCACCACGTTGAACACGCCTTTGGGCAAGCCGGCTTCGCGCAGCAGTTCGGCCATGAAAAGCGACGCGCTTGGGTCGGTCGGGCTTGGCTTGAGGATGAAGGTATTGCCCGCCGCGATGGCGATCGGGTACATCCACATTGGCACCATCACCGGGAAGTTGAACGGTGTAACACCGGCCACAACGCCGAGCGGTTGGCGCATCGTCCAGTTGTCCATGCCACGGGAAACCTGGTCGGAGTGTTCGCCCTTGAGCAGGTTGGGAATGCCGCAGGCAAATTCGAGAATGTCGATGCCACGGTCGACTTCACCCTGGGCGTCGGTAAAGACCTTGCCGTGCTCGGCGACGATGATGCGCGCCAGGTCATCCTTGCGTGCACGCAGCAGGTGCAGGTATTCGAACAACACGCGGGCGCGGCGGATGGGTGGAGTGTCGGCCCAGTCGGCGAAGGCAGCCTGGGCAGCGGCCACGGCTTCGGAGACAGTTTGGCGGCTGGCCAGGGCGACGCGGCCAGTCTTTTCGCCGGTGGCCGGGTTGTAGACGTCCTGATAGCGATCATCGCGGCTCACGCGCTGGTCGTTGATGTAGTGCTCGATTGTGGTTGTCATGGCAGTAAATCCCAGGTGGGTAGCGTTGGGACACACCATAGGCTTCCGATTTGTTCCAAACCAGAGCAGAATCCAGAACTTATTGTCCATTAATGCGAACAATACAATTATGGAAAAAACTGAGATCGAAGGGCTGTGGACCCATATTCACTGGCTGTCGGTGCTGGAAGAACAAGGCACCTACACCGCCGCTGCCGCGCGTCTGGGCGTCAGTAAGTCCGCCGTGAGCCAGCGCATTTCTGACCTGGAAAAAGCCACCGGGACGCGGTTGGTAACGCGGACCACACGCAGCGTCAGGCTGACCGATGCGGGGTTGTCGCTGACCCGTGAAGTGCGCAGCGCCTACGAGCAAATCGCCCGCAGCTTCTCGTCTGTGCGCGACTCGGTCGGAGAGATTCGCGGGCTGGTGCGGCTGACGGCGCCCGTGGCGTTTGCCCGTCAGCAATTGGTGCCGCATCTGTCGGAGTTTTTGCAACAGTACCCGCAGGTGCGCATCCAACTGGATGTGTCGGACGCCCTGAGTTCTCTGGCCGCCGAAGGGTACGACCTGGCCGTGCGCCACGGTTTCCAGGTGCCGGAAACCCATGTGGCCTGGAAGCTGTGCGACACCGGCTCGGTGCTGGTCGCCACCCAGGATTACCTGCAGCGCCACGGCGAACCGCGCGAACCCGGTGAGCTGTCCACCCACAACTGTCTGTTCTACCCACGAGGCACCGATCAGCCTGCCTGGACCTTCGAACGCGGCACTAAACACGTCGAACGCCTCACCGTGCCCATCGCCGGCAGCTTCGCCACCAATAACAGTGAAGCCCTGCGCGATTCGGCGCTCAACCACCTGGGCATCGCCCTGCTGCCGGACTTCAGCGCCCATGCCGCCCTATCCAGCGGCAAGTTGGTGCAGGTGCTCAAGGGCTGGACGCTCAAGGGGGCGTTTGCCGATGAGATCTATTTGATCCGACCGTACTCGCCGCATGTGCCGAAGGCGGTGAGTGAGCTGGTCAGTTACTTGAAGGGGAAATTGTCCGGCGGGTTTCAATACAAAACCCACTAATGGCCTGGTCAAATCAACTTTAAGTGGATCTTTTTAAGGAACCAATTGGCCCGTAGGATTCTCTTGCGGCCACAACACTCCAGGCCGTTGCAGCTCCATCTCAAGGGCTCCCGTGCGGGGAGTATTGATCATCATGAACTGGAACATCGTCCCCTCCACCGCCTTTCAAACCACCGCTGCGGTGATGTCCGCCATTGCCCTGCTCGGCTGCCAGCCACCCACGCGGGCTGACTTCATCAAGTACCCGTCGTTGCAGCAACGCTGGTCGATGATCTGCGACCCGCGCAGCAACCTCGCCGAGGCAAATGTGCAGGGCTGCAAGAATTTCCATGAGTGGCAAGCAGCCAGCCGCGGACCGGTGCTGGGCAATCTGATGAATCAGAACCTGGGTAAGTAAGGCGTCAGCTTTTTTCTCGCAGGATATTGCTCGGCAGAACTAAAAGTCCATAATGGACAAATTAGTTTATCCGTGGAGACACCGATGTCCAGCACACCCCATGTGATCCATCAGGCCCAAGCCCGCGAGTTGCTCGGTCAAATCGATGTACCGCAGATCCTGCGCAAACTGTTCCGTGACCTGGCAACCGGGCAAGCGGTGCAGCCGGCGCAACAACTCGTGGAGTTCCCGCAAGCGGCGGGCGACTTCATCAACTACCTGGGCGTACTGGCCGAGGATGGGGTGTACGGGGTCAAGACTTCGCCCTACATCGTGCGTGAACAAGGCCCGCTGGTGACGGCCTGGACCTTGCTGATGTCGATGCAGACCGGCCAACCATTGCTGTTGTGCGATGCGGGCGAACTGACTACGGCACGTACTGCGGCAACGACTGCACTGGCGGTGGATGCATTGGCGCCTTTGGCAGCGCGACGATTGGCGATCATCGGCAGTGGCAAGGTGGCCCAGGCGCACCTGCACTATGTGAAAGGCTTCAGGGATTGGCAGAGTATCAGTGTGTTTTCGCCAAGCCTGGTCAATGCATCCGCCGATGCTATCGCACACATCAAGCATCTGGACCCACGGGTAAACATCACTCACAGCTGCGAGGCGGCGGTGGCCGATGCAGACGTGATCCTGCTGTGCACGTCGTCGGCCACGCCGGTGCTCGATCCGGCGTGCCTGAGCAAACCGGCGCTGATCACGTCGATCAGCACCAACGCTCCGCGTGCCCATGAGGTCTCGCCGCAAAGTCTCGGCGCGATGCAGGTATTCTGCGACTATCGCCGTACTACCCCAGGCGCGGCGGGTGAAATGCTGATCGCCGCTGAACAACACGGCTGGGACCCGCGCACCGTGGCTGGTGACCTACCCGAATTACTCAGCGAACAAGTGCAGTGTCCGTCCTACGACCGCCACGTATTCTTCCGTTCCATAGGCCTGGGCCTGGAAGACATCGCCCTGGCCAATGCACTCTGGAGACAGTTATGAGCCACGCAGACTTCATCATCATCGGCGGCGGCATTGCCGGCGCGTCCACGGGGTTCTGGTTGTCGCAGCACGGCAAGGTGTTGGTGCTGGAGCGCGAAAACCACCCGGCCTATCACTCCACCGGGCGCTCAGCCGCGCTGTACACCGCCGCCTATGGCACCCCGCAGGTGCGCGCGTTGACCCTGGCCAGCCGAGATTTTTTCGACAACCCACCCGCCGGTTTCTGTGAACACCCGCTGCTGACGCCACGGGGCGAAATGACCGTGGATTTCATTGGCGATGCGGCCGAGTTGAACGCCCAGTACTTGAGCGCCAAGGCCACCGTGTCGCAGGTGCAATTGCTCAGCGCCGACGAAGCCTGTGGAAAATTGCCGATCCTGCGCCGCGAAAAAGTCCACGGGGCGCTGTATGACCCCACCGCCAGCGACATCGATACCGACGCCCTGCACCAGGGCTATCTGCGTGGCATCCGCCGCAACGGCGGCGAAGTGCGCACCGACAGTCATGTGCTCGGTTTGAGCCGCGACGCTGACGGCATCTGGCACGTGCAAACCCAAGACACAACCCATACCGCGCACGTCATCATCAACGCTGCCGGGGCCTGGGCCGACCATATCGGCGGGCTCGCCGGCGCCGCATCTATCGGCTTGCAGCCCAAGCGGCGCTCCGCGTTCATCTTCGCCGGTCCCGAAGGCATCGACAGCCACCATTGGCCAATGCTGGTGGCACTGGACGAATCCTTCTACATGAAACCCGACGCTGGCATGTTCCTCGGCTCACCGGCCAATGCCGATCCCGTGGAACCCCAGGATATCCAGCCCGAAGAACTGGACATCGCCCTGGGCATCTACCAGATCGAAGAAGCCACCACCCTGACCATCCGCCGCCCGACCCGTACCTGGGCCGGCCTGCGCAGCTTTGTGCACGACGGTGATCTGCTCTCGGGTTTCGACCCGATGATACCGGGCCTGTTTTGGGTAGCGGCACAAGGCGGCTATGGCATCCAGACCTCGCCAGCCATGGGCCAGGCCAGTGCTGCATTGGTGCGTGGCGCGCCGCTGCCGGAGGCTCTGACGCAGTTCGGCCTCGACGCTGGTATGCTCTCCCCTGCCCGCCTGGAGCCCCATTGATGAACACCGCTGAACAAGACAAGGTCATGCAGAACTTCCGTGCGATGGCTGACGCCATCGCCACCCTGTTCTTCCCCCACGCCGAAGCGGTGTTGCATGACCTGCGCTCGCAAAAAGTCGATTACATCGCCAACAATCTGTCCAAGCGCAGCATCGGTGATGACTCGGCGCTGGAGGACATGCTCAGTGATGACGTCAGCGATGTGAACATAGGCCCGTACGAAAAGCTCAACTGGGACGGTCAGAAAATCCGCAGCCTGAGTACCGTGCTGCATGACCACAAAGGTCGTCGGCTGGCGGTGCTGTGCATCAACCTGAATATCTCACTGTTTGAAAATGCCAAGGCGGCGCTGGACCTGTTCCTGTCGCCGAGCAAACTGATCCCGCAACCGGACTCGCTGTTTCGCGATGACTGGCAGGAGCGCATCAACACATTTCTGCATGCGTGGATGCGCGAGCGTCAGTTGAGCCTGAACCTGCTGACCCGTGACCACAAGCGTGAGCTGGTGCTGGCGCTGCACGCCGAAGGGGCGTTCAAGGGCAAGAGCGCCTCGAACTATGTGGCCAATGTGCTGGGCATGGGGCGGGCGACGGTCTACAAACACCTGAAAGAGTTGAAGGGCTGATCGACTTACCCCTTGTAGGAGCGAGCTTGCTCGCGAAAAAGTCACTGACGACGCGTTAAGCCATAATGAACGCATTATCGTTAGCGTTTTTCGCGAGCAAGCTCGCTCCTACAGGGGGCAATCAATCGCCGTAGATGTCGGACTTGAAGTACTGCTGCGAAATCTCCTGGTACTCACCACTGGCACGAATGCCATCGATGGCCGCGTTCAACTCGCTGACCAACTCGGTATTACCCTTGCGCACCGCAATCCCTGCACCCTCGCCCACGTATTTCGGGTCCTTGAGTTCCGGACCGACAAACGCGTAGCCCTTGCCCCGTGGCATTTGCAAAAAGTCATTCAGGGGAATGGTGTCGGCAAAGATCGCATCCAGCCGCCCGGCCGCCAGGTCCATGTAGATCTCTTCGTTATTGCTGTAGCGCTTGACGTTGATGCCCTTGGGCTCGAACACCTCGGTGGCATACCGGTCGGTGGTGGTGGCGCGCTGTACGCCGATGGTCTTGCCCTTGAGGCTGGCATATTGGTCATCTACCACGGCGCCTTCCTTCATCACCAGCCGCGATGAGGTGAAGTAATACTTGTGGGTGAAATCCACCGACTTCTTACGGTCTTCGTTGATGGTCATGGACGACAACGCCATGTCGATTTTCTTCACCTTGAGCGAAGGAATCAGGCCGTCGAACTCGCCTTCAACCCATACACACTTGACCTTCATCTGCGCGCACAGCGCATTACCGATGTCGTAGTCGAAGCCGACGATCTTGCCTTCTTCCGTCTTGGACGCGAACGGCGGGTAAGCCGCCTCAATGCCGATGCGCAGGGTTTTCTCGGCGGCCATCAAATGGCTGGAGGCAAGTAAGCCTAGGGCCAATGCGGTGATAAAGGGGCGCTTCTTCATGGAGTGTTCTCGCAAGTTGTTGTTGGTTTGGCAAGCCTGAAGAAAGAGATGAAGCCAGTTTTTTGTACTTATAATTCCATATTGGACTTTTACGTCTTTATCGTCAATCACCCTGCTTGGCGGTTCAACACCCATGACTTTTTTGCACAACGCAACGGTGTTTTTGAGCGTTCTGCTCTGATTTCTGCGTGCCTATACTCGGTCCAGCTTCTCGGTTCAGCCGAGGCAAAGTCCCACAACAATAATTAAGGACAGCCACCATGACCCAGCCCTTCCTGGCCGCTCGGGATTTTCTGCTCGCTCACCGCACCGACTACGCCACCGCCGTACGGGATTTCCGTTGGCCGCAACTGGGCGAATTCAACTGGGCCCTGGACTATTTCGACGCCATGGCTGAGGGTAATGCGGCGGATGCGCTGTGGATCGTAGAGGAAGACAACAGCGGGCAGCGCTACAGCTTCCAGCAACTGGCTACGCGCTCCAACCAGGTGGCCAACCACCTGCGCGCCCTCGGCGTGCGCCGGGGTGATCGTGTGTTGTTGATGCTCGGCAATGATGTGGCGTTGTGGGACACCATGCTTGCCGCATTCAAGCTCGGCGCGGTGGTCATCCCGGCCACAGCGTTGTTGAACCCCGATGACCTGCGCGACCGCATTGAGCGCGGGCAGGTTCGTCACCTGGTGGTGGGTGAAGCACATGTGCACAAGTTCGCCGGGCTGGCGGACGGTTGCAGCCGCGTCTGTGTGGGGTCTGCCCCTGCCGGTTGGGTCGCGCACAACGCGGCCTTTGAATACCCCGAGCAGTTCGAGGCCGAAGGCCGCACCCTGGCCACCGATCCGATGCTGCTGTATTTCACGTCCGGCACCACGTCCAAGCCGAAGATGGTGCTGCACAGCCACCAGAGCTACCCCGTCGGCCACCTGTCGACCATGTACTGGATCGGCCTGCAACCGGGCGACCTGCACCTGAATATCTCATCACCGGGTTGGGCCAAGCACGCATGGAGTTGCCTGTTCGCCCCGTGGAATGCCGGCGCGTGCATCTTTATCCATAACGTCGCGCGGTTCAGCGCGCCGGCCTTGCTCAGTGCGTTGGAACGCTACGGCGTGACCAGCCTGTGTGCGCCGCCCACGGTATGGCGCATGCTGATCCAAGAGGATCTCGCCAGCTACAAATCACGCTTGAGCCTGCGCGAACTGGTAGGCGCCGGTGAGCCGCTGAACCCGGAAATCATCGAACAGATCCAGCACGCCTGGGGCTTGCCGCTGCGTGATGGTTTCGGCCAATCGGAAACCACTGCCCTGGTGGGCAACACGCCCGGCCAGGTGCTCAAGCCCGGTTCCATGGGCCGCCCGTTGCCGGGTTATCAGGTTGCGCTGCTTGACCCGGACGGCATTCCCGGCAACGAAGGCGAAGTCGCCCTGCCCCTCGACGTGCGTCCGCTCGGCCTGATGCTCTGCTATGAAGACAGCCCGGAGAAAACCGCCGAGGTCATGCGTGACGGCTACTACCGCACCGGCGACACCGCGCAGATCGACGCCGACGGCTACATCACCTTCGTCGGTCGCGCCGACGATGTGTTCAAGGCCTCCGACTACCGCATCAGCCCATTCGAACTGGAAAGCGCCTTGATTGAACACCCGGCGGTCATGGAAGTGGCTGTGGTGCCGAGCCCCGACCCGTTGCGCCTGGCGGTGCCGAAGGCGTTCCTGATCCTGGCCCACGACGCAGCGGGCAGCCAGGAACTGGCCCGGCACATCTTCGCCTTCGCCCGCGAAAATCTCGCCCCTTACAAGCGGGTGCGACGCATCGAGTTTGTCAGCGAGCTGCCCAAGACCATCTCCGGAAAAATCCGCCGCGTGGAGCTGCGGCAGATGGAGGTGGTGCGGCGCCAAAGCGACACACGCGGTGAACAGGAGTATTTCGAAGAGGACTTTGCCTGACCGGTCAGAAGTCCACCGTGGCCGACAGCTGCAAGGTGCGCGGGTAACCCGGCGAGAAGGCGCCGTACGAGGCCACGCCCGACCAGTACTCACGGTCAAACACGTTCTGTACGGTCGCGCGGAAGGTCGTTGGCCGGCCTTCGATCTTGGTCGCATAACGCGCGCCGGCATCGATGCGCGTCCATGAATCCAGTTCCTGGGTGTTGGCCTGGCTGACGTACTGGCTATCGGTGTAGATCGCACCGCCGGTGAGGGTGAAGCCTTCCAGCCACGGCGTGTCCCACTCGGCCCAGAGGTTGGCCTGGATATCCGGCACGCCTACCGGTTTATTGCCACGGTTGGCGGCAGTCGCGGACCGGGTCAGCTCGCCATCGAGGAAGGTCACGCCGCCCATCAAGCGAGTGCCGGGCGCCACTTCGCCGAACATGCTCAGTTCGAGGCCTCGGTTACGCTGTTCGGCCTGTACTGAATACACACCGTTGGCGCCCAATTCGCCGCTGGGCTTTTCAATCTGGAACAGCGCCACGGTGGTCACGAAGGTGCCGTGCTCATACTTCACGCCAAGTTCGTGCTGCTTGGACTCGTAAGGTGCAAACGTCTCGCCGGCATTGGCAGCGGTACCGGGGGCGATATCACCTTTACTTAGGCCTTCAACATAGTTGTAGTAGAGCGACACATCCTCCCAAGGCTTGAGCACCACCCCCACCAACGGCGTGGTGGCGTTGTCTTTGTAGCGCGAGCTGACCACACCGGTGGCGCTGTAGTTGCGCGACTCGATGTCCTGGCGGCGCACGCCCAACGTCAGCTGAATGCGGTCATCCAGAATCCCCAAGGTGTCGGTCAGCGCCACGCCGGACAGTTCCGATTCGGAAATGCGCAGCACCTTCGGCGTGTTGATCGATTGCTTGGGCGTGTCGACCGGATGGTAGATGTTGGAGCGGATCTCCGTGCCGTTGGTGATGCCCCGCGACAGTTCATCTTGGTAACGGGTCGCCATCAATGTGGTGGTGTGGGTGACCGGCCCCGTGGCGAACAGCCCGCGCAGGCCCACGTCAGCGGTCGAGCGGTCGACGTTGAATTTATAGTAGCCCGGGATATTGCTGGTGTCGCCGGCGTCATTGAGGATGCGCGGCACCTGGTCGGACATGCGCTTCACATCCGACTTGCCGCCACCGGCATGGACGAACACGGTCAGGTTGTCGTTGAGGTCGTATTCGCCGCCGAGCAAGGCCGATTGCTCCTTGGTATCGGACCAACCCCATTTCTGCGGCAGGCTGGTGCGGCCATTCGGCGCGGACGGAACTTCTACTCCTGGCGCAATGGTGAAGGGCCGCGAGGCGCCCTCCCAGCTTTCCTTCTGGCTGATGTAGTCGAGGTTCAGGCGCAGGCGCTCACCGCGATAATCCAGGGCAATGGCGCCGATACCGACGTCGCGGTTCTGGTTGTCCACGGCGGTATCGCCGCCCTGCAGGCTGCCGTTGAAGCGCACGCCAAACTGGTTTTCGTCACCGAAGCGTCGGCTGATATCCAGGTGACCGCCCACTTGGGAGTCCGAAGCGTAGCTGCCGGTGAAGCGCGTCAAATCCTGGTCCAGCGGGCGCTTGGGCACGATGTTGATCACCCCGCCCACGCCGCTGTTCGGTGAAATCCCGTACATCAACGCGCCCGGTCCCTTGAGCACTTCGACGCGCTCAGCGTACTCGGTAAACGCCCGGTAGTTGGGCGCCACGCCGTACACACCGTCGTAGGCCAACTCGCCCAGGTTGCCCTCGCCGATGGCAAAGCCCCGGATGAAAAACGAATCGACAATACCGCCAGTCTGGCCGGTTGAGCGCACCGAAGGATCCCGCTCCAACGCATCGGCCACGGTCACCGTTTGCAGGTCGGCCAGGGTCTTGGCGGTGTAGCTGGTGACGCTGAACGGCGTGTCCATCACGTCCTTGTTGCCCAGCATGCCCAAACGCGCGCCACGGGCGACCTGGCCACCGGCGAGTACCTCCGGCAAGTCGGTGGGGCCGTGGTAAACGGCGTTGACGTTCGTCGCGTCAAGGGTCAGGCTTTGCGCGCTGTCGTCGGTCGACGCCTGGGTGGCAGCCCAGGCGTTGGTGCTAGCGGCGGCGAGCATCAGGGCAGTACGGACAGCGAGGGTTAACCGGCTGGCAACGGGCATGGCATCAGGGTCCTTTCATCGTGAGAAATGAGCATTACCCCTGATGCCAGCCGACGCGGGAAAAAGTATCAGCGTCCCGCACGTTTTTTTACCGAGACCGACTCATGCCAACCACCCGTGTCCTGATTTACCTGCTGTTCACGATCCAACTTGTGTCGATGGGCGCCATGGAAATGAGCGGCCCATTCTGGCCCTTGCACCTGCGCGGGCTGACCGATTCCGACACCCTGTTCAGCTTCGCCAGCATCGCGGTGTACGTGGGGCCGATGCTTGGCATCCTGCTGACCAGTGCGTTCTGGGGCCGTATCGGTGATCGCTACGGCCACAAGCTGATGATGATCCGCGCACTGGTCGGGCTCACCTTGACCCAACTGGGACTCGCGCTGTTCAGCGAACTTTGGACCATCCTGATCCTGCGCTTCCTGCAGGGTGCATGCGCCGGGTACATCGCCCCGGCGCAGGCGTATGGGATGAGCATAGAGGCGCATTCGCGGCGGGCGCGGCTGTTTGCGCTTTTGCAGATTTCCACCAATGTCGGCTCATTGCTGGGCGCGGTGGTGGGCGGCTTGATCCTCGACCATGCGACGTTCTTCTGGATCAACCTCAGCGCCGCCGCACTCTGCGCGGTGTGCACGCTGGTGGCGGCGGTGACTTTGCCGGATGTTGCGCCGGTCAAGAAAACCGCGTCCGCTGACAAGGGTGGTGTGTGGCAAGGGTCTGCGTTACTGCCGCTGCTGAGCGTGATGGGCATTCTGCTGCTCGCGCGAATGCTGCCGCAGACTTCGTTCTCGCTTTATGTGAGCAGCACCTTCGCCGTGAGCAACGCGGTGGTGGGCCTGTGCTACGGCTTGCTGGCGCTGGGGTTTATCCTGTCGGCCACGGCTTGGTCGCGGCATTTCGAGGGCCGTACGCAAGCCGACACGCTACGGCGCATCGCTTACGTGGTGCTCGGTTGCATTGCCCTCACCGGCCTGGCCGGGGTCACCCGCGAACCTGTGGTGTTTGTGTGCACCTACTTCATCTGGGGCGTGCTGTTGGGCGCGACCACCCCGGTGCTGACGGCGCTGATCTCCAAGACCGTCGATAGCTCCCGTCAGGGCCATGTGCTGGGCCTCGCCCAAGGCACCGCGCAGTTCGCCTCGATTGCCGGCATCTGCCTCGGCGGGTTGCTCAGCCAGGTGTATGGCCTGGCGTACACCTACCTGTTCGTGTGCCTGGCGTACGCGGTGGCCTGGGTTGCGATTCTCGCGTTGCGTTCCCACAGGGTTGTCCCTTAGCATTGGGAATACTTCTCAATTGCACGGATCCGCGCCATGAGCGAAATCCTTACCGCCGATAACCAGCAGCACCTGCGCGCGATCGAGGCCCTATACAGCGGCCATCACGGTTGGCTGTACGCCACGCTCAAGCGCAAACTCGGCAACGCCATGGACGCGGCCGACCTGGCCCAGGACACCTTCACGCGCATCCTCGCCTCCCAGGTCACGGTGATCGACCAGCCACGGGCGTACCTGAGCTGTGTGGCCAAGGGCATCCTGATCAACTGGTATCAGCGCAAGGCGTTGGAACGCGCTTACCTGGAGGCGCTCGCCAGCGTGCCGCCCCATGAAGTGCCTTCGCCGGAAGCGCATTTTGTGGTGCTGGAGACCCTGCACGAGATCGACGCGATGCTCGACGCCCTGCCGTCACTGGCCAAGCGGGCGTTCCTGCTGTCGCAACTCAACGGCCTCAAATACCAGGACATCGCCGAGCAACTGGGCGTATCGCTGATCACCGTCAAACGCTACATGAAACAGGCTTTTGTGCAGTGCCTGATGCTGGTGGAATAAGTGCTCAGCCTGCGCAAGCAACCCCCGTTAGCCCCCGAAGTCCTCGAAGAAGCCGCCGAGTGGCTGATGCGCTTGAGCGAAGGCGGCCTCAGCGACCACGAACGCGCCGAATGGGAGCGCTGGAAAGCCAGCAGCCCCGAGCGTGATCGCGCCTGGGCCCGTGCGCAGTTGCTGCAAAGCAAGTTGGACGGCCTGCCGCCGGCCCTGGCCATGTCGGCACTGGATCGGCCGAGCCACCCGGAACGCCGTGCAGCCCTGGGCAAGCTGGCCCTGCTGCTGGCGGTGATGCCGGTCGGCTGGGGCAGTTGGAAACTGGCGCACACCCAGCAGTGGACCGCCGACTACCGCACCCGCGTGGGCGAGCGTCGCGAATGGGTCCTGGCCGACGGCTCGCGCATCACCCTCAATACCGACTCCGCCATCGACGTGCTGTTCGACAGCCAGCAACGCCTAGTGCACTTGCGCGAAGGTGAAATCCTGGTGCAGACCGCCCAGGATGCATCCCGCCCGTTCCTTGTCAGCACCGGCCAGGGCCGCATGCAAGCCCTGGGCACGCGTTTTACCGTGCGCGAATTGAACGCACGTACCCACCTGGCCGTGCTCGAAGGCGCCGTCAAAGTAATGCTGGCCGACAACCGCCAGGTGGCGCCGTTGGTGGTCAACGCCGGGCAACGCATGGATTTTTCCGCGCAGACCTTTGGCTCGCTCACCCCCACCGACCGCAATGTCGGGGCCTGGACCCAAGGCATGCTGATGGCCGACAAGATGCGCCTGGCGGATTTCGTCGCCGAGCTGACCCGCTATCGCCGAGGCTTCGTGCGCTATGACCCGACGATTGCCGAGCTGCGCATTTCCGGCGCCTTCCCCATCAGCGATACCCAACGCACCTTGAACATGCTGGTGCAGACCTACCCAGTGCTCGTCAGCGGCCACTTGAACGGCTATTGGGTCACCCTGTCGCCCGCCTGAGCGGGCGCGAAAAATAAAACACCGCTCGGGTGATACTTTTTCCGATCTCGACTGGCACACACAGGAACCCCCCTTTTCCTCTCGTCCACAGGGCTCCCTTTGATGCTTGTGATTCGCAGCGCGCTGCTCAGCCTGGCCCTGGCCAGCGCCGCCATGGCCGCGCAGTTGGATGCGGTCGCGGTCCGTGCCTACCAGATCGCGCCAGGCCCGCTCGGCGCCACGCTGTCGAGCTTTGCCGTGGACGCGGGCATCGCCCTGTCGTTTGTCCCGGCCCTCACCGAAGGCCTGACCAGCCCTGGGCTGTCCGGTACTTACTCAACCCAGGAAGCCGTCACCCGCCTGTTGGCCGGCAGCGGCCTGGACATGGTGTTGCGCAGCGACGGCACCTACACGCTGGTGCAGCGCCAAGTCACCCTCTCGGACACCACGGTCAGTGGCGTCGAGCTACGCGCCAATAGCCTGCCACCGTTGTATTCAGGCGGCCAAGTGGCCGTCGGCGGGCGACTGGGCATGCTCGGTAATGCGGATGTGATTGACGCACCGTTCAGCGTCAGCACCTACACCGCCTCGTTGATCAAGGACCAGCAAGCCACCACCGTGGGCGATCTGCTGGAACGCGACTCCTCGGTGCGTTCCACCGGGCAGACCGGCGGCATTGTCGACTCGTTTTTCATCCGTGGGTTTCCGGTGGGCGAAGGCAACCTCGGCGAATTGGCGTTCGACGGCGTGTACGGCGTGGCCTCCAACTACCGGGTGTTCACCGAATACGCCGAACGTATCGAAGTGGTGAAAGGCCCCGGCGCGCTGCTCTACGGCATGTCACCCAACAGCGCGGTGGGCGGAGTGATCAACGTGGTGCCCAAGCGCTCGCTCGAGGAAGACCTGACCCGCTACACCGCCAGCTATGCCCAGGATGCGCACGTCGGTAACCGGATCGACATCAGCCGCCGTTTTGGCGGGGAACGCCGCTTTGGTATGCGTCTCAACGGCGGCGTGCAACAAGGCGACACGGTGATCGACAAGCAATCCCGTGAAGTCGGCATCGGTGCGCTGTCCCTGGATTACCAGGGCGACAGCCTGCGGACCAGCCTGGACCTGATTTCCCAGGAAGAAACCTTCGACGCCGCGTCCCGACCGTTCCTGATCGCCTCCGGCGTAAAGATTCCCGACGCCGCCAATGGCCGTACCAACGTCAGCCAGGACTGGGGCTGGTCGCGCACCCGGGACAAATCCGCCCTGCTCAGTGGCGAGTACGACCTCACCGACAACTTGACGGTGTTTGCCCATGCCGGTGGCGGCAAATCGGCGGTGGCGCGCCTGTCCGACCAGACGCCAAGCATTGTCAACACGGCCGGCGACACCTCATCGATCCCCGGTTATTACCGCTTCGAAGTGCAGCGCTACACGGTGGATGCCGGTGCGCGCCTGCGCTTCGACACGGGGCCGATCAGCCACAGCGGTACCCTGCAAGTCACCCGCTATCGCGATGAGCTGTCACGCGGGATAATCTCCGGCGCGCCGGTGCTGTCGAATATCTACCACCCGGTCGAGCGCCCCAAACCCTCCATCGCCAAGCCGGACGCGCCGAAAGTCTCCGCCACCGAGTTATCCGGCGCGGCCATTGCTGACACCCTGTCGATACTCGACCAACGCGTGCAGGTCACCGTGGGCTTGCGCAAACAGAACATCCAGTCCCATAACTACAACGCCGCCGGTGCCGTGACCACGGCCTACGACGCGAGCAAGACCACGCCGCTGTTCGGCGCGGTGGTCAAGCCCTGGGAGCATGTGGCGTTCTACTACAACTACCTCGAGGGCCTGAGCAAGGGCGATGTGGCACCGTCCAATGCGGCCAACGCTGGGGAGATCTTCGCGCCTTACGTTTCCAGGCAGCATGAAGTCGGGGTGAAGCTCGATTACGGCACCTTCATGTCGACGCTGGCGCTGTTCCAGATCCAGAAACCCACGGGTGAACTGGCCCTGGGACGCTTCTCGGTGCAAGGCGAACAACGCAATCGCGGCCTGGAACTGAGCCTGTTTGGCGAAGTCGCCCCAGGCACGCGCCTGCTCGGTGGCGTGACCCTGCTGGATGCACAGCTCACCAAAACCAGCATCGCCGCCAACCAGGGCAACACCCCGGTGGGCGTGCCCGAAGTGCAAGCCAACCTCTGGGCCGAATGGGACACCCCGTGGGTCGAAGGGCTGACGTTGACCAGCGGCGCGATCTATACCGCCAGCCAGTACGTCAACCAGGCCAACACCCAACAGCTGGATGCCTGGACCCGCTTCGATGTCGGCGCGCGCTACAGCACGCGCATCGCCGAGCGTCCGACCACCTTCCGCGCCACGGTGCAGAACCTGTTCGACCGCGAATACTGGTCCGGTGTGGCCTCCTACGGCGCGTTTTCCCAGGGTTCGCCACGCACCCTCCTCCTGTCGGCCACGGTCGACTTCTGATACCTGCAAGGGCTCACATGATGCGTTCGATTGTTCGATGCGGCCACGTTTTGGCGGCGCTGTTGTTCACCGGGTTGCTGGGCACGCCTGCGCTGGCGGCGCCCACCACCGTCACCGATTTGCTCGGGCGCCAGGTCAAGGTCAATCTGCCGGTGCAGCGGGTGATTCTGGGCGAAGGCCGCCAGTTGTACCTGGTGGCGGCGCTGGATACGCAAAACCCCATCGAGCGCATCGTCGGCTGGCGCAAGGACCTGATCCAGTCCGACCCGGACACCTACAACGCCTACCTGCGCAAATTCCCCGAGATCGCCAACATCCCCACCTTCGGCGGTTTTGAAGACGGCACCTTCGACATCGAACAAGCGATTTCCCTGCGGCCCGACGTGATCATCCTCAATATCGAGGCGCAACACGCCACCGATGACGCGCGCTACATCGAGAAGCTCGACGCCCTGAGCATTCCGGTGGTGTACGTGGACTTTCGCAACCAGCCCATGACTAATACCGAACCGACCATGCGCCTGTTCGGCCAGTTGTTCGGCAAAGAAGACCGGGCCGAGGCGTTTATCACGTTCCGCAACCAGCAGATCCGCCGTGTGACCGAGGTGATTGCCGCGCAGCAGCCCAAGCGCCCCGACGTGTTCATCGAGCGCATCGGCGGCTACACCGACGATTGTTGCCTGAGTTTCGGCGATGAGAACTTCGGGCTTTTTGTCGAGATGGCCGGCGGTAACAACATCGCCAAAACCATCATCCCCAGCACTTTCGGGCAACTGAATCCTGAGCAGGTGATCGTGGCCAATCCGGACCAGGTGGTCGTCACCAGCGCCAACTGGGAGGCTTTCGCGCCGGGCGGCCATTGGGTCGGCGTCGGCCCTGGCGCAGACATGGACCAAGCCCGGCATAAGCTGGCGTGGTACACCCAACGCCCGGCCTACGCCGGGATCAAGGCCCAGCAGACCCAGGCCTTCCACGCGATCTGGCATCAGTTCTACAACAGCCCGTATCAGTTCGTGGCGATCCAGCAATTGGCCAAATGGTTTCACCCGACGCTGTTTGCCGACCTCGACCCGGAAGCCGCGTTTCGCGAGTTGCATGAACGATTCCTGCCGGTGCCCTACGCGCCTGGTTACTTCGTGAGCCTCAAGCCATGACCGCCTACCGTCAACTGGTGCTGCGCAAACGCCTGATCCTGGCCATCCTGACCCTGCTGTTGCTGTGCAGTGTGTTGCTGGATTTGGCCCTCGGCCCGGCGCGCTACAGCCTCAGTGAAGTGCTCGGCGCCCTGCTGTCGCCGGACAGCGCGGCGCCCCAGGTGCGCGTGGTGATGTGGGATATCCGCCTGCCGGTCGCGCTGATGGCTGTGGCGGTCGGCGCGGCGTTATCCCTGGCCGGGGCGCAGATGCAGACGATCCTCAACAACCCGTTGGCCAGCCCGTTCACCCTGGGGCTTTCCGCCGCCGCCAGCTTTGGCGCGGCCATGGGATTGGCCTTTGGCGTGGCACTGTTTCCGCTGGCGGCGCAGTACATGGTGCCGGTCAACGCGTTCATCATGGCGATGCTGTGCGCACTGCTGATCCACTTCCTGAGCCTGCGCCGTGGCGTCACCGCCGAAACCATCGTGCTGCTCGGCATTGCCCTGGTCTTTACCTTCAACGCGCTGTTGGCGCTGGTGCAGTTTTTCGCCACCGAGCAAGCCGTGGCGGCCGTGGTGTTCTGGACCATGGGCAGCCTGACCAAGGCCACCTGGCCTAAGTTGGGCGTGATCTGCCTGGTGATCCTGATCACCCTGCCGATCTTCGCCAAACGTGCCTGGGCCCTGACCGCCCTGCGCCTGGGCGACGACAAGGCCGCCAGTTTCGGTATCAACGTGCGCAGCCTGCGTTTCCAGACGCTGATCATGGTCAGCCTGCTCGCCTCGTTCCCGGTGGCCTTTGTCGGCACCATCGGCTTTATCGGCTTGGTCGGCCCGCACATCGCCCGCATGCTGATTGGCGAAGACCAACGCTTCTTCCTGCCCGCCTCGCTGCTCACCGGTGCGTTGATTCTGTCGGCCAGTTCGGTGGTCAGCAAAACCCTGATCCCCGGTGCGATTTTCCCGATTGGTGTGGTCACCTCACTGATCGGCGTGCCGTTCTTTATCTCCCTGATCCTGAGCGGGAAGAAAAACTCATGGTAAGCATTCAGTTGCAGGATCTCGGCGCCAGCTACGGCCAACGCAGCATCATCAGCGGCGTGTCCACGGCCCGCTTTGTCGGCGGCCAGGTGGTGGCGGTGGTCGGGCCCAACGCGGCGGGCAAGTCCACCTTGTTCAAGCGCATCGCCGGGTTGATCGACGGGCCGGGCCAGGTGATCCTCCAAGGTTCGACAAAGGGCTCCCAAGCCATCAGCTACATGCCCCAGGGCCTGAATGCCAGTGCGCGGTTGACCGTGTACGAATCGGTGTTGCTGGCACGCAAGCAACTGTCCCCCGCCTGGGCTGTGCAGGATGACGAACTGGCACTGGTCGAGGAAATGCTGGCAGCCCTGGGCATCACCGGATTGTCCATGCGCAACCTCGGCGAACTCAGTGGCGGCCAGCAACAGTTGGTGTCCATCGCCCAGACGCTGGTACGCGAACCCGACGTGCTGCTGATGGACGAGCCCACCAGTGCCCTCGACATGCATCGGCAGGTGCAGGTGCTGAACTTCATGCAGGCCCTGGCACGCAAGCGCCAGGTGATCGTGTTTATCGCCCTGCATGACCTCAACCAGGCGCTGCGTTTTGCCGACCAGGTGCTGGTGATCGCCGACGGCACCGCCCAGGGAAGCGGGCCGTGCCATCAGGTGATCAATGCGCGGATGCTGCGCGAGGTGTACAAGGTCGAGGCGCGCATCGAGCGATGCAGTCGGGGCCAGCCTCACATTTTGATCGACGACATCGTCTGACTGGCCCATTTCTCTTGAATACTTGCCTGATCCTCCGACTTATCGACTAACGGATAGATAGCCCTTGTGCACTGGTCTAGAGTTCGTCGATAAGCGGCCAGTGCATTGACTATCAAAAAGGCCGCACCTACCGTTGATCAGCAGGTGAGCCATGGAATTACGAATCAACCAAAAGGCCTATCAGGTCGATGCCGACGCGGACACGCCATTGCTGTGGGTGATCCGCGATGACCTGGGCCTGACCGGCACCAAGTACGGCTGCGGCCTGGCCCAGTGCGGCGCCTGTTCGGTGCTGGTGGATGGCAATGTGGTGCGCTCCTGTGTCACGCCAGTGGCCGCCTTGGTCGGGCGTGAGATCACCACCATCGAGGCAATTGAAAGCGATGAAGTGGGCAAGCGTGTGGTCGCGACCTGGGTCGAGCATCAGGTCGCGCAATGCGGCTATTGCCAGTCCGGGCAGGTGATGGCGGCCACTGCGCTGCTCAAGCACACCCCCGCGCCCAGCAAGGCGCAGATCGAGGCGGCGATGATCAACCTGTGCCGCTGCGGCACCTATAACGCCATACACGCGGCCGTCGACGCCCTGGCCAAACAGGAGGGCGCTTGATGAGCATCCTCAACGGACTGCTGGATGCACCGGTCAACCTGTCGCGCCGCCGTTTTCTGGCGAGCACGGCCGTGGGTGCACTGGTCATTGGTTTTGGCCTGCCACTGGGCTCGGGCCGGGTGCAAGCCGCCACCGCCGCTGAACGCGGCACCCAGGTGCCGGCGTTCCTGGAGATTCGCCCCGACGGCACAGTGCGCCTGCTCAGCCCGTTCATGGAAGGCGGACAAGGCACCCACACCGCCATGGCGCAGATCGTCGGCGAAGAACTGGATGCCGACCCCGCCACTTTCATCGTCGAAGCCGCCCCGCCCGGCGAGGCCTATGTGGTGATGGAGAACGGTATGCGCATCACCGGCGGCAGCATGTCGGTGCGCATGAGCTACCCGACCATGCGTCGCCTTGGTGCCCTGGCCCGGGCGATGCTGCTGCAGGCTGGCGCTAAACAATTGGGCGTGCCGGTTGGCGAACTGACCACCCAGCCCGGCCGCGTGGTGCATGCGGCGTCCGGACGTTCGCTGGGTTATGGCGAACTGGCCAGCAGCGCGCTCGACATGCCCGTACCAGATCCCGCCAGCATCACCCTGCGCGACCCGAGCCAGTTCCGCTGGATCGGCAAGCCGGTCAAGCGCCTGGATGCTTACGACAAATCCACCGGCAAGGCGCTCTACAGCATCGACCTGAAAGTCGATGACATGCTCCACGCGGCGGTACAACATGCGCCACGCCTGGGCATGACCGTCGGCAGCCTGCGCAACCAGCCTCAGGTCGAAGGCATGAAAGGCGTACATTCGGTGCACGTGTTGCCTGGCGCGGTGGCGGTGGTGGCTGAACGTTGGTGGCACGCCAAGCGTGCGGTTGAAGCGATCCAGGTCGACTGGCAGGAAGCGGCCGCCGACTCGACATTGCGCGTCATGCCAGCGGACTTTTCCAGCGACAAGCACTTCGACTTTCTCGCTGCCCAGCAAGGCCCGGTCCGCGACGACGAGAACGAAGGAGACGTCGCCGCCGCGCTGAAAGGTGGCAAGACCCAGCTCGAGGCGACGTATCACAACCAATACCTCAACCACGGCCAACTGGAGCCGCCGTCAGCCCTGGCGCGCTTCAACCCGGATGGCAGCCTGGACATCTGGCTGCCCAACCAGGCGCCGGACATGTTCCGCGCCGACATCGCCAAGCGCACCGGCCTCGACCCTGCGCAAATCAACCTGCACTCGCCGCTGCTCGGTGGCTTTTTCGGCCGGCACTTCCTGTATGACTCGGCCAACCCCTACCCGCAGGCCATTGCATTGGCCAAGGCGGTGGGCCGTCCGGTCAAGCTGATCTGGAGTCGCGAAGAAGAATTCTTGCGCGATGTGCTGCGCCCAGTGGCAGTGGTCAAGTTCCGCGCCGCGCTGGATGACAAAGGCTTGCCGGTCGCCATTGAAGCCGTCAGTGCGACCGAAGGCCCGACCGAAGCCCTCGCTGGCAAACAGGGCGATAAAATCGACCCCACGGCGGTTGAAGGGTTATCGGGCAAGTCCTACGCCATCCCCAACAAACGCATCGCGCAGATCTATGTCAAAGGCGCGCCCATGCTCGGTTACTGGCGCTCGGTGGGCAATTCGCTCAACGACTTTTTCTACGAGTCGTTCCTGGATGAGCTGGCGGACAAGGGCGGGCATGATCCCTATGAGCTGCGCCTGCACCTGCTGCGCGACAACCCACGGCTGACCACCTTGCTGCAAGCGGCGGGTGAACTGTCCGGTGGCTGGAAGCGCGGCCCCTTCACTGCCGAGGATGGCACTCGACGCGCACGTGGCGTGGCCATGGCCTCGCCATTCGGTTCCCACACGGCGGCGATCGCTGAGGTGTCCATCGAGAACGGCAAGGTCAAGGTGCACGATATCTGGCAAGCCATCGACCCCGGCAGCATCGTCAACCCGGCGATTGTCGAGGCCCAGGTCAATGGCGCCGTGGCGTTGGGCTTGTCCCAGACCTTGCTGGAGGAAGCGGTGTACGTGGACGGCAAGCCACGGGCGCGCAACTACGACTTGTATCCGATCCTGGGGCCCGCGCAGATGGCACGGGTGCATGTACGGATAGTCGAGAGTGGCGAAAAGATGGGCGGTATCGGCGAGCCGCCGTTGCCCGCCGTGGCTCCGGCCGTGGCCAACGCGGTGGCGCAATTGACAGGCCAGCGCGTGCGCAGCCTGCCCTTGAGCCGACACACTTTTAGCTGACCTTCAGGAAACGCCCATGAACAACCGTCGATTCGCAAGAACCGCAGGCTGGCTGGCGCTGCCCTGCCTGGTCGCCGCAGGCCTGCTGGCCTGGTACGTCACCCGTGAACCGGCTACGCCGTTCGAACAGGAACAGGCCGGAGCCCGCTTCGAGCCCGCCTTGGTCAGCCGTGGCGAGTATGTCGCCCGCCTCAGCGATTGCGTGGCCTGCCACAGTCTGGCGGGCAAGGCGCCGTTCGCCGGGGGCCTGGAAATGGCTACACCGCTGGGAGCGATCCACGCCACCAACATCACACCGGACAAACAGACAGGCATCGGCACTTACAGCCTGGCCGATTTCGACCGTGCGGTGCGCCATGGTGTGGCACCGGGTGGCCGCCGGTTGTACCCGGCCATGCCCTACCCGTCCTACGTGAAACTCAGCGATGACGACATCAAAGCGCTGTACGCGTTTTTCATGCAGGGCATAAAACCGGCCAACCAACCGAATATTCCCAGTGATATTCCCTGGCCGCTGAACATGCGCTGGCCCATCGCCCTGTGGAACGGCGTGTTCGCGCCCACCGCGACTTACGCGGCCAAGCCCAATCAGGACGCCCTGTGGAACCGTGGTGCCTACATCGTCCAAGGCCCCGGCCACTGCGGCAGTTGCCACACGCCCCGCGGCCTGGCCTTCAATGAAAAAGCCCTGGATGAATCCGGCGCGCCGTTCCTTGCCGGCGCGCTGCTCGACGGCTGGTATGCGCCGAGTCTGCGCCAGGACCCCAACACCGGATTGGGCCGCTGGACTGAGCCGCAGATCGTGCAGTTCCTCAAGACCGGACGCAACGCCCATGCGGTGGTCTACGGTTCGATGACCGAGGCTTTCAACAACTCCACGCAGTTCATGCAGGACGAGGACCTGGCGGCCATCGCCCGCTATCTCAAGTCATTGCCCGGCGACCCGCAGCGCGACGGCGCACCCTGGCAGTATCAGGCGGTGGCGGCGGTTCAAGACGCCCCCGGCGCCCACACTTACGCCACCCGTTGCGCCTCTTGCCATGGTCTCGACGGCAAGGGCCAGCCCGAGTGGATGCCGCCCCTGGCCGGCGCCACGTCAGCACTGGCGAAAGAAAGCGCCTCGGCGATCAACATCACCCTCAACGGCTCGCAACGCGTGGTAGCGGCCGGCGTGCCGGATGCCTACCGTATGCCGGCCTTCCGTGAGCAATTGTCCGACGCGGAAATCGCCGATGTACTGACTTACGTGCGCAGCACCTGGGGCAATAACGGTGGCACGGTGGATGCCAACGCGGTGGGCAAGTTGCGCGGGCACACTGATCCGGCGAGCAGCAGCCCGATCATCCTGCACATGCGCTGAGTTCAGGGCTTCAGGTTTTTCACGCTGGCAAACGTTGCCTCTCCCCGCGCCTGCTCCAATACGTTCATGGGCGCGGGCGTAGGCAACGCATGCATCACCGGCTTGAGCACGATGGATCGCTCGCTGTCGGTGACGGAGCGCTCGTCGCTGGGCGGCACACCGAAGTATTCGCGGTAGCACTTGGAGAAGTGCGGCGTGGACACAAAGCCGCAGAGCACGGCCAGTTCCACGATGGAAATGGGCGTCTGCTTGAGCAACTGCCGCGCCCGGATCAGCCGCAGCCTGAGGTAGTAGCGCGATGGCGAACAGTGCAGGTATTTCTGGAACATGCGCTCAAGCTGGCGACGCGACAACGCGACATACGCAGCCAGCTCATCCAGGTTGATCGGTTCCTCCAGGTTGGCCTCCATCAACGCGACGATTTCCTGCAGCTTGGGCTGCTGGGTGCCGAGCATGTGCTTGAGTGGCACGCGCTGATGGTCCTGCTCGTTGCGGATGCGCTCGTACACAAACATGTCGGAGATGGCCGCCGACAGCTCATGCCCGTGATCACGGCCGATCAGGTGCAACATCATGTCCAGAGGCGCCGTGCCGCCCGAGCTGGTGAGACGGTCGCGGTCGAGGCTGAACAGGCTGGAATTGACCGTCACCCGTGGAAACGCCTCCTGCATGGCCGCCAACCATTCCCAGTGCACGCTGCATTCATAGCCATCCAGCAAACCGGCGCGCGCCAACACAAAGCTACCGGTACAGATACCGCCCAGTCGCTTGGCGTAACGCGCCTGGCTGCGCAACCACTTGACCAGCTCACCCGTCACAGTGCCCTGGATGCCGATGCCACCGCAGACAATCACAATGTCGGCGGACGGCACGCTGAGAATCGAACCGTCCGGCGTGATGGGCACGCCGTCACTGGCCCACACGGGATTGCCGTCCGGGCTCGCGGTGTGCCATTTGTAGAGTTCCTGGCCCGAGAGCTGGTTGGCCATGCGCAAGGGCTCGACCGCCGAGGCCAGTGACATCAGGGTGAACTGGTCCAGCAGCAAGAACACGATGCTGCTTACGGGGCGGCCACTCATGGCGGTGAGGCTGCGGCCACTGGTTTTTGCGTGCGTTCGGGCTGCCGCGCGGTGAGCAAGCCGACCAGGGAAATCATCAGGGCCAGGCCGATGGTCGATGACACTTCAAAACGGTGTTCAGGCGTGACCAGCATCACCGTCAATGCGGCACAGATGAACGCAATGACCAGCCAGGTCAGCCAGGGAAACAGCCACATCTGGAAAGTCAGCGTGACGTTGCGCTGTCGCAAGATCTTGCGCATGCGCAACTGCGACACGGCGATCACCAGGTACACCAGCAAGGCAATGGCGCCCGAACTGGCCAGCAGAAACTGGAACAACCCGGCCGGCGCGAAGTAACTGAACAGGGTCACGCCTGCGCCCAGGATGGTGCTGGCAATCACCGCGGCCCTCGGCACGCTGGCCGCCGAGGTCTTCTTCATCAACGTGGGGGCATCCCCGCGCTTGCCCAGGGAAAACAGCATGCGCGAGGCAATGTAGATGGAGGAGTTCATGCAACTGGCCACAGCGATCAACACCACCCCATCAACCAGCAGCTTGGCGTGGGGAATGTTCATCAGCTCCAGGGCGCGCTGATAGGAGCCTACCGAGGCGAGTAACGGGTCATTCCACGGCACTACGGAAATCACCACGAAGATCGACAACAGGTAGAACACACCAATGCGCCACATCACCGAGCGCGTGGCCCGGGCGATGTTCTGCGCCGGGTTACTGGACTCAGCCGCCGCGATGGTGACCGCCTCGGTGCCGATAAAACTGAACATGATGGTGATAAAGGCCCCAACCACCGCCGACAGTCCGTTGGGCGCGAAACCGCCGTGTTCCTCCATCAACCGGCTCAACCCACTGACCTCGCGCTCGGGAATCCAACCCATCAGCACCGCAAAGCCCAAGCCGATGAAGCCGATGATCGCGATCACCTTGGCCATGGCGAACCAGAACTCGAACTCGCCGTACTTGGACACGCTGAACAGATTGGTGACCACCAACAAAAAGATCGACAACAAGGCAAACAGCCAAGCGTCGATCTGCGGGAACCACTGGTTGAGAATATGCCCGGCGGCCAGGGCCTCGATAGGGATCACCAGCACCCAGAACCACCAGTACAACCAACCGATGGTGAAGCCGGCCCAGCGCCCGATGGCCTGGTCGGCATAGGTCGAGAAAGATCCGGTATCGGGGTTGGCCACCGCCATCTCCCCGAGCATGCGCATGACCAGCACCACCAGCGTGCCAGAGAACAGATAAGCCAGCAGCACCGCCGGCCCCGCCGCCGCAATCGCATGCCCGGAACCGACAAACAACCCCGCGCCGATAATGCCTGCAATGGAAAGCATGGTCACATGACGCGGCTTGAAGCCTTGCGCCAACTGGCCGTTGGAATCGTTGGAATTCAGGCTATTCATTGTTTTTGTTGTTCTCGGTGATCGACGTCAAGGTGTACTGACTGAAGAGTCAGGCGATCATCATTTCTTAATGATGGGTCACCTTACGCGGCCTGAGTTCATCAAAAATAGCCTGGGAGCGGCGGGAGTTGGTCTGATATCGACATTAGGCTGGGCAAAAACCAGAAGGCAACGTTGGAAAGGAATGGTGTTTCCAGGTCAGCAACCCATGGAGTAGGCTCTGTCAAAGCAGTACTCCAACATTGGCAGGACGCTTGCAATGCCTAACGACAGCAACTACGCGAAAGATCCCATTCGCCAAGCCACACCCGACGACGTGCGTGCCCTGATCCAACTGGACACCTACGCAACCGCCCACACCCATCGCCGCGTGTTCATCCATGATGCCGTGGTTCGCCAACAATGCCTGGTTGCCGTCGACACCGCTGGCCGATGCGCCGGTTACCTGGTGCTGACCCATGACTTTTTCGATCATGGCTTTGTGGCGCTGGTCGTCGTGTCGCCGGCGCATCAGCGTCAAGGTGTGGCGCTGCGGTTGCTGGCGGCGGCGCAGGCGGCATGCAAGACGCCCAAGCTGTTTGCTTCGACCAATGCGTCAAACACCGCAGCCCAGGCGCTGTTTGCAAAGGCTGGATTCGTGCCGAGCGGGCAGATCGACAACCTGGACGACCACGACGCTGAGCAGGTGTATGTGAAATTCATCCACCCCCTGTGATTGCGTTCCCCATCGGCTCCACGCCCTCTCCATCGAACCTCCCGTAAAACTCCACCCCCCTTGTGCATACTGGCGCCTCCCAAAACAGCGACAACGTTTTAGAGGTCTCCATGCTCCGAATTCTTGCGACTAGCCTCCTGCTGATGTCGGCGCCCACGGCGATTGCAACGCCGCTCACGGCCGAACAGCTTTCGGCCATCGACCGTTATGTAACCTCGCAAATGGCCCGACAGCAGTTGCCGGGGCTTGCCCTCGGTGTGTATCGAAACGGCCACACCGTATTCGCCAAAGGCTATGGACTGGCGAATGTGGAACTCAACGTGCCCATGAGCGCGGACAGCGTTTTGCAATCCGGCTCGGTGGGCAAGTCCTTTACCGCAACGGCCGTCATGATGCTGGTGGAACAAGGCAGGGTTGGCCTGGATGACAGCATCCGGCAGTATTTTCCCGAAGCGCCGGCCAGTTGGGCGCCAATTACAGTAGCCAACCTGCTGTCCCACACGTCCGGGCTGTCGGCCTATGACACGCCTGCGCTGCAAAAACCCGGCGCACCGCTGGATATCCGCCAGGACTTTACCGACGCCCAACTGACGGCGGCCATTGCCAAACTGCCGATCAACTTCAAGGCGGGCGAAGGCTGGGCGTACGAAAACACCAACTTCGTATTGCTCGGCATCCTGATCCATCGCGTCAGCGGGCAGCCCTATGGCGAGTTTCTCCAGCAACGTATTTTCACACCGTTGGGCATGACCTCGTCGCGCGTCATCTCAGACCTCGACCTTGTGCCCAACCGTGTCTCGGGTTACGAAAAGGTGGACGGTGTGTTGAGGAACCAGGAATGGGTCTCGCCGACGTTCAACGCCACCGCAGACGGCACGCTCTACTTCAGCGTGCGCGACCTGGAGCGCTGGGACCGTGCCCTTTACGATGAAACTCTGCTGAAAAAAGCCTCATTGAGAAAAATGTGGACGCCCTACCCCTACGCCGGCAAACAGCGTGCGCAAGGCTATGGTTTCGGTTGGGAAATTCGCACGATCAACGGGCACCCCGTGGTCGAGCACGGCGGCTCCTGGCAAGGCTTTACCTCGTCTATCTCGCGCTACCTCGACGACAGGCTGACGGTGGTGGTACTGACCAACCTGGATGCCGAGCACAGCTACCCGGAAGTCATCGGGCGTGACGTGGCGGGTTTGATCGAGCCTGGCCTAAATGAGCATGGCCGGAAAAAAACGTCCCTCTCCATCATTCCTCCACAAAACCTCCCATGAATGCGCACGTTGGCTGTGCACAATCAGGTTCATCACAGTGCCCCATCGAACGGGTCACGCGGAGAGCCCAATGATTCCAGCCCTGTACGTCGCAAAAACCGGCTTGTCGGCCCAGGACACCCAGCTGACGACCATTTCCAATAACTTGGCGAACGTCTCGACCACCGGTTTCAAACGCGATCGTGCCGAGTTCCAGGATTTGCTCTATCAAATCAAGCGCCAGCCGGGCGCGCAATCGACGCAAGACAGTGCGTTGCCGTCGGGCCTGCAACTCGGCACCGGCGTGCAGATCGTCGGCACCCAGAAGAACTTCAGCGCCGGCAGCCTGCAGACCACCGGGCAACCGCTGGACCTGGCCGTGAATGGCCGGGGGTTTTTCCAGGTGCTGCAACCGGACGGCACCCTCGGCTATACCCGTGACGGCACCTTTCATCTGAACGCCAATGGCCAGGTGGTCACCGCCAGCGGGTTCGCCCTGGAGCCGGCCGTTGTGGTGCCGGACAACGCCAAGACCTTCACCGTCGGCCAGGACGGCACGGTGTCCATCACTGTGGCCGGCAACCCCGCGACGCAAGTCATCGGCAACCTGCAGACCGCCGACTTCATCAACCCGGCGGGTTTGCAGGCAATCGGCAACAACCTGTTCCTGGAAACCGCGTCCAGTGGAGCGCCCCAAGTCGGCACGCCGGGGCTCAACGGCTTTGGCACCACGTTGCAACGCTCCCTGGAGACTTCGAACGTGAGTACCGTTGAAGAGATGGTCAACATGATCACCACGCAACGGGCCTATGAGATGAATTCCAAAGTGATTTCCACCGCCAACCAGATGTTGGGCGCACTCACCCAGAAGCTATGATCAACACATGACAGCGTGGGCCATGGAGCGGCAATCACGACAAGGCCTATTCACCGAGCAGACTATGAACGATTACCCCGTTGCATCAACACCCCGGCCCAACAGCATCCGAGAGAACCAGGCCTTGGTGCTGATCGCGGAAGACGAGCCCGAGATTGCGGATATCCTGATCGCCTATCTCAAGCGCAGCGGCTTTCGCACCGCCCACGCCCTTGATGGCCGGCACGCGCTGGAACTGCACCTGAGCCTCAAGCCAGACCTGATGCTGCTGGATGTGCTGATGCCCCATGTCGATGGCTGGCAAGTCCTGGCCGAAGTGCGCCATCGCGGCAACACTCCAGTGATCATGCTGACCGCGCAGGACCAGGACATGGACAAGTTGATGGGTTTGCGTATCGGTGCCGATGACTACATCGTCAAGCCATTCAACCCGGCCGAGGTGGTGGCACGTACCCAGGCGGTTCTGCGGCGCTCCGTCGACTACAAATCCGGTGTCGGCGCAAGCGTGTTGCGAGTGGATGGGTTTGAAATCGATATCGAAAGCCATCAGGTCACGGTGAACATCGAAGGCAACACGTTGCCGCTGCTGCTGACCGTCACCGAGTTCAGATTGCTGGCGCAGTTGGCCCGAGCGCCGAAACGCGTGTTCAGCCGCGCAGAATTGTTGTCACTGTGCTCGCCGGAGAGCGACAGCCTGGAACGCACGGTCGACAGCCATATCAGTAAGTTGCGCCGCAAGATCGAAGACCTCGGGCTGCAAGGCGTGCCGGCGAGCATTCGCGGGGTGGGTTATCGGTTCGGGAGTGGCGCGTGAAACTATTCAATGGCTTGAGCCGCCAGATCATCTTGTCCATGTCGGTCGTGGTGCTGTGCGTGATCGCCTTGGCGGTGATCGGCTCCTATGTGTTCTACGCCCTGCTCTGGACCTACTGGCCACTTACGGACGAGCAGGTCGATGAATGGATGCCGGCCAATGCCGAATGGGCGTGGATGGGCTTGACCACCTGCGTCAGCCTGGCGGTGGGCGCACTCGTGGCTACCAAGTTATCCCGTCGCATCCTGATGCCCTTGAACTCGGTGGCCGAAAACCTGCGCAAACTGGCGGACGGCGACCTCGATGTGCAAGCCGTGGCCGGCGACGAGTCCATCGGTGAGGCAGCTATTTTGGTGAATGACTTCAACAGCATGGCCCAACGTTTGAAACGCATGGCGCAGGAGCAGGCGTTCTGGAACGCGGCGATTGCACACGAACTGCGCACGCCGCTGACCATCTTGCGGGGGCGCCTGCAAGGATTGGCCGAGGGCGTATTCGAGCCGGACACAGCGCAGTTCTACAGCCTGCTCGGGCAGGTCGAAGGGCTGGCGCGGATGATCGAGGACCTGCGCGTGGTGGGTCTGGGTGACAGCGGCTACCTCGAAATCAACGTGCAAGAGGCCGACCTCGCCGCAGGGGTTGAGGACGATGTGCGGCTGTTCGAACCGAGCCTGGCCGCTGCAGGTTTTACCCTGCAACTGGACCTGCAACGCCGCATTCTGCGCTGCGATCCCGCGCGTATCCGCCAGGCCTTGCTGGCCCTGCTGGACAACGTGCGTCGGCACGCGACACCGGGCAACGTCAACGTGCACCTGAGCACGCGTGATGGCGTTCATTACCTGAGGGTACGCGACGACGGCCCAGGCATTGATGAGGACTTTGCAACGCACCTTTTCGAAGCCTTTCAACGCGGCGAAAACTCTCGCTCACGCGCCCAGGGTGGCAGTGGCTTGGGCCTGGCGGTGGTGCGTGCGATTGCCATTGCCCACGGCGGCGCGGTGACGTGTCGAAAAATGGAAAACGGCGGAACGCTGTTTGAACTCAGCTGGAACCTTTGAGTAAACCAGGCCCCGCCATGTGCATCTTGTCCATGATGTTCAAAAAAAACCAACGCTATCGATGCTTTGTCTTATTGAACGCCGAGCATGTTTGCATTGCGTTCAAAAGCTGCGTTGCAACGCCTCGAAACGGGCATTGGATAGAAGTTGAACGTATCAACCTGTCGTGGCTGGGGCATCCCGTCCCCAGCCGTGCCCGGATATCTTAACGAGTGTGAACATGAGCCCTTCCCTATCACTCCTCGAAGAGTCGCTGCGACTGCACACGGCCCGCCTGAAACGGCTGCAAAGGTTCTGGGTGCCGCTGCAACAGCGCGCGCCAAAGTGGGTGCTGGCGCTGTGGATCATCGGCGTTTTCGTGTCACTGGCGACGCAATGCTGGTGCCATTGGTTCGTGACCGCGCCGCTGATCTGCGTGTTGATCGTCGCAGAAATCGTGATCGACGAGGCGCAGATGACACTTCAGTTGCGCACCGATGCCGTTCGCGATTCGCTGCGCGCAGCGCGTGGCGGCTATTCATATGCCTGATATCGTGGTGAACGGGCTTGCCCCGCTCACCACAACAAGCCCGCTCACCACAATCGCTCGGAAACCTTGAGCAGAAGGCTATGCCTACCGGGAAACCAATCCCGGATTGAACATCCCCTCAAAACGCACCTTGTTCGCCGCGTAATACGCCGCCACCGCCTTGTCTGCCGTACTCTCCCGCGCCTGCATCATCAGCGCTTCGAGGTCGGCCTGAGGGACGGAGAAATGCGCAAAGAAGTACGCCACCTCGGGGTGTTGCTGGCTGAAGCCTTTACGGGCCATGGCGTGGATCTGCTCCGCGCCGCCGAAAACCTGCTTGGGATCATCCAGATAGCGCAGCGACCATTTTGAGAACATCCAATGCGGGCTCCAGGCGTTGACCAATGACCACTTGTCGCGCTTGAGGTTGCGGTCCAGCTCGTTGAGCATGCCGCTTTCCGAAGACCCCACCAGTTTGTAGCCCCTCAGCTTGTAATCCTCAATCGCCTTGACGGTGAGCTTGTACTGGCCGTTGCCGACTTCGGAGGTAAAGATCTTGCCGTCGAACTTCTCGCGGATCCCGGGTTTGTTCAGGTCTTCCACGCTGGAGACTTCCGCCACCGGCACCGAAGTGGGTACAGCCATGCCGATTCGCCCTTCATACAGCACGCCAAGGTCTTCAAGCCGGTCCTTGTACTTGTCGTAGAACGCCTTGTGAGTGCTGGGCAGCCAGACCATCGGGATCAGGTCGATATTGTCGTTGGCCAGCGCCTGGAACTGGATGCCGATGTCGGCCATCACCAGCTTGACCGGTTGCTTGAGATGTTCCTGCAAGGCCGTACTGGCGAGCTTGACGGTGATTTCCGTGTCGGACCAGTTCACCCAACCGATGCGGACCGGTGGTTTCTCCTCTGCATGGGTCACCGCCGCACTGGCGCCCAGCGCAAGGCCTAGCAGGTAGGCACAGGCTTTTTTCCGATAGTGCACACGAGCATTCATCAGACGTTCTCCTAAGGGATTAGGCCGATCTTAGCGACGACTGCAGCGGATCGCAATAAAAATGTACATGCATGTAGAGCATTATTGACACCCATGTACATTTATCCTAGTTTCAGATCGCCGAGCCTGATGATGCCCACTACGGAGCACCGAATAATGTCCAGCGATCCCCTGCTGCAGCCCTACAAAATCAAGCACCTGACCCTGCGCAATCGCATCATGACCACGGCCCACGAACCGGCCTATCCGGTGGACGGCATGCCGCAGGCGTTGTACCGCGCCTACCACGTCGAACGCGCCAAGGCCGGCGTGGCCTTGACCATGACTGCAGGCTCCGCCGCCGTATCGCGGGACAGCCCGCCGGTGTTCAATAATGTGCTGGCGTACAAAGATGAAGTGGTCGGCTGGTTGAAGGACCTGACCGATGAGTGCCACGAACACGGCGCGGCGGTGATGATCCAGCTGACGCACCTGGGCCGGCGCACACGCTGGGACAAGGCCGACTGGCTGCCGGTGGTCTCGCCGTCACACCGTCGTGAAGCGTCACACCGCTCCTTCCCGAAGAAGATGGAAGACTGGGACATCGAGCGGATCATCAAGGACTACGTCGACGCCGCCGAGCGCATGAAAGCCGCCGGGTTGGATGGCCTGGAACTGCAAGCCTACGGCCATTTGATGGATCAGTTCTGGTCACCGCTGACCAACGAGCTGGACGGCCCTTACGGTGGTTCGTTGGAAAACCGCATGCGCTTTACCTTCGACGTCCTGCGCGGCATTCGCCAGCGCGTCGGTGAAGAATTCCTGCTAGGCGTGCGCTACACCGGCGACGAAACCGTGCCGGGTGGATTCACCGCCAGCGAAGGCCTGCAGGTTTCGCACATGCTCAAGGACAGTGGGCTGGTGGACTTTCTCAACGTGGTACGTGGGCATATCGATACCGATGCAGGGCTGACCGACGTGATTCCGATCCAGGGCATGCGCAACTCGCCGCACCTGGATTTCGCCGGCGAAATCCGTGCGTCCACCGGCTTCCCCACCTTCCATGCGGCGAAAATCCCGGACGTCGCCACCGCACGCTACGCCATTGCGTCGGGCAAGGTGGACATGGTCGGCATGACCCGCGCTCATATGACCGACCCGCATATCGTGCGCAAGATCATCGAGCGCCGTGAAGAAGACATTCGCCCCTGCGTCGGCGCCAACTACTGCCTGGACCGCATCTACCAGGGCGGCGCCGCCTACTGTATCCACAACGCGGCCACCGGCCGTGAAACCAGCATGCCCCATGACATTCCCAAGGCAGCGGTGAAGCGCAAAGTGCTGATCATCGGCACGGGCCCTGCCGGGCTGGAAGCGGCCAGGGTTGCCGGCGAGCGCGGGCATGATGTGACAGTACTGGAAGCGGCGGACCGGCCCGGCGGGCAAATCCGCCTGACCGCCCTAAGTGAGCGGCGTCGCGAGATGATCGGCATCATCGACTGGCGCATGGCCCAGTGCGAACGCCTTGGCGTGAAATTCCACTTCAACACCTGGGCCGAGGCCGAGACGGTGCTGGCCCATGAGCCGGACGTGGTGATCGTCGCTACCGGCGGCATACCGCACACAGAGGTGCTGGCTCAGGGCAATGAATGGGTGGTGTCGACCTGGGACATTATTTCCGGCGACGTCAAACCGGGGCGCCATGTGTTGATCTTCGACGATGCCGGCGACCATGCCGCGCTGCAAGCCGCCGAGGTGATTGCGCAAAGTGGCGCCAGCGTCGAAATCGTCACCCCGGACCGTGCGTTCGCCCCGGAAGTCATGGCCATGAACCTGGTGCCCTACATGCGCAGCCTGCAGGACCTGGATGTGACCTTTACCGTGACCTATCGGGTCGAGTCGGTGGAGAAACGCGACGGTCGCTTGCTCGCCCGCTTTGGCAGTGACTACGGCGCGGTGCACAAGCAACGGGTAGTCGACCAGGTGGTGGTCAACCATGGCACGATTCCCCTGGATGACCTGTACTTCGACTTGCGCAAGCATTCCAGTAATGGCGGCGCGGTTGAGCAGCAGGATTTGATTGCAGGGAACGCGCAGAACATCGTGACCAACCCTGAAGGTTGCTTCCAATTGTTCCGGATCGGCGATGCAGTGGCCGCACGCAATACCCATGCGGCGATCTACGATGCGTTGCGGTTGGTCAAGGACCTCTAAAAACGCTCAAACACCCCCGGTGTGGTTTCGGCATAGCCAAACGCCCCATAGAAGCGGTCCAGTTCACGCCGCTTCAAGGCCTTGCCGGTGAACACGCTGACATACTGGGGAATACGCCGGAACCGCACCACCACCTCCTCGGTGGTGTTCATCGAGATATAGCCGATCTGCGTCAGGTAGATGGTCCGGGCACGCACATCAGCCGCCTCTTCATCGTAGCCAAAACGTCGGAACATCCCGGTCAGGGCATTGATGCGGGTGTCGTCAGCCTGCGCGATTTCTGCCGCGACTTCCGCCGATTGCATCGCCCAACTGCGTACGGCAAATTCGAATTGTGAGTCGAACAGCTCCGGGTTCAGCCAGCATTCGAAGACGTTGAGAATAGCCTCGGAAATACTCTCGGCATAGCGGTCGCACTGGTGCACCAGGTTGCCGGTGTTCTTGTCGCGCCATCGGGTCAACAACGCAGCAAGCAGTTGCTCCCGATCTTCGAAAAACCAATAGAAACTGGTGCGTGACAAGCCAAGCTGCTTGGCCAGGGGCATCACGCGCACGGCGTCGATACCGGACTCTTTCAGCGCCGCGTAGGCGGCGTCCAGCCACACATCGACCGAGCCGCGCCAGCCTGTGTCCTGGTTCTTGCCTCGCGGTTTTGCGGGTTGCGACATCCTTGGGTCACCTTTACCTGGGAATTGCCGGTCACTCTACACGCCCAAGCAGGACAGCGCACAGAGAGTGTACAGCGACGTACATTTTACCCTTGGCCACCGCGCTCAATGCCACTCAACTCGGCTGCGGATGAAGACTTGATCCAGCGGGTGATCAATGCCAGGGAGCCGGGCGCATAAGCATGACGCCCCAGCCCTGCGAACAGATACTCTTTCCATACGGGCCACTGCGTTACCAATTGATAATTGAACAGGCTAGCCCTTAACAAGCTGTGAGTGGCGTTGGGGATCACTACCGTTTGTCTTTGCCTGACGCCTGCAAATAGATCCCGGTAGAGACGCGAGTCCTCGGAAGTATCGACGTTCAAGTCCAGCGCCCCCCAGATCGCCAAGACCGGCCCCTTCATGGTCTTCAATGCCGCCGTCACATCTTCGTTGTAGTTTTTCTGGACGAAGTTGAAATGGGCCGCTTCCATGTGGGGAAAAAGGTCAGGGTTGTAGGTTTGATCCGACGCGCCGAAAACCCGGTCGTTCTTCGCATATTCGACCTTCACGGCTGCGTCGATTTCATCCTGGGTCCGCCCTTCATCTGCCATTCGTACCCGCGTGTAGTACATGCCTTGTCGGCGCCAGTTCACGGCTGCGCCGACAATCACCGAAAAACCGGGGTCTCCTTCACTGGCGGCGCGTGGAATCACCCAGCCGCCTTGGGAAAAACCCAGAAACCCGACCTTATCGGCTACAACGCCCTTTTGCTCACGCACCAGGGCAAGTGCAGCCAGGGCTTCCGTGGCGCGGTCCGACATCGACTGGTTGAGCCAATTCCCCGTGCTCTGCCCGACCCCCTGTTTGTCCCACGTGAAAACGCCTATTCCGGCGTCGAGCAAACTGTTGATGAGCGGGAAATAGCCGTCGGACGCAAAACGGTCCATGGGCCCATCCCCATGAATGATCAGGACGATGGGCCCCGCTTGCACATCGGGAGGCAATGCCAGCGTCCCAACCAACTGCGCCCCTCCTGAGCGAAACGTCAGCGTCGAAACCCGGGCATTGCTGAACGCCATATCGGACAGACTCTGCAGAACGAAAACAGTCAAGCCCAGCAGCACTGCGCAGATACCCGCGACGCCAAACATCACAAACTTCTTATGCATCCTGATCGCCACCCTGTCTATCGGCCGAGCCTCAGGGGCATGCGCCCCTGCTCGTCATGCGGTCAATAAAACTCATCCAGCAGACAGTAGAACGCTATGCGTCGATGATCCGGCTCCACGCCATAGGCCCTGAAAAACGGAGCGACCCAGGCGGCCCCACAGTTACGCTCAATACTTCGGGCGGCCAGCGCAAGATCCTGATAGATGTCACTGATACCGAGCCGACCGCAGTCGATGTAGCCGGTAAAACGGCTGCCTTCCATCATGAAGTTGGGCAGGCAGGCATCGCCGTGGGTGACCGCAAGATCTTGGACCTTGGGACGTGACGCCAACAATTCTGCGAAGGCTTCGGCAGCAGTCCGGCCTGTTCGATCATCGTCAAAATCGTCCTCGTCAACGAGGCCAGCAAGCATTCGGCTCCTGGCGATGGCTATGCGCTGCTCCAACGAGTGATCAAAGGGACATAGCTCAACAGGCACCTGATGCAGCGCGCGCAAGGCTGTTGCGAGGATGCTGATGAGCTCGGATGGAGACACGCTGGCGCAATCGGACAGATCCTTTCCGGGAACAGCCGTCATCAGCAACCAATGCCGATCACGTTCCGTCGTGGCATCAAGCACTGTCGGCCCAGGCAAGTTCAGCCCGTTCATCCAACCCAGTCGCTCAATCTCTTGCGGCAGCTCGCTGTGTACGCCAATAGGCTCGGACTTAACGAACAGGTCCTGCGCACCGGCACCGCGAACGCGAAAAACCTCGGCCCCGGATTCGCCAACCGTTTGACGCTCGATCGTCGCCCCATCGAACTGCCGGGACCACTGGGAAGGAAAGTTCATCAGCGCTTTACTCTCTTATCAACAAAAGCAGCCATCGTCATTACCAGCCCCCCTTCCTTGCGAGACAACATTCTTCACCAGCATCGATAAGACAGGAATTCAGGTATCGGCTCATGGGCCGACTCCAGGTGGTAAGTGATGGGGTTGAAGAAAAGCGTACCCGGTATGAGGCAGACGGCAGCACCCGGTTTGCTGTTCAAAAGAAAACGCAAATTAGCACTTTGTTTTTTGGATAATCCACACGCTAAAGGTAAAGAGTTGTGAAAGAGTTCCCCTCGGTTTCACATCCCGCGTGGAGCCGCACGCGTATCGGGAGCAAGCAGGCTCACTGCCGAATCATGCTACTGACCTTCAATTGTCCTTTAGCGTCGCTGCACGCCCTACCCCAACTCACGCCTGAGCTGCTCTCGATCCAACGCCCCATCCCAGCGTGCAATAAACAGCGTGGCAACGCCGTTGCCGATCACGTTGATCAGCGCGCCGCCTTCCGAGATAAATCGGTAAACGCCCAACACCAGCACCAACCCCGCCGCAGGAATTACATCGATCGAACCGAGGGTGGCGGCCAGGGTGATGAACGCGCCGCCGGTCACACTCGCCGCGCCTTTGGAGGTCAGCAGCAGGATCAACAGCAAGGTCACTTGGTGATACAGCGACACATCGATGTCCAGAGCCTGGGCAATGAAGATCGCCAGCACCGTCATGTTGATGCAGCTGCCGTCCAGGTTGAAGCAATAACCGGACGGCACGACCAGGCCGACAGTGGACTTCTCACAACCGAGTTTTTCCAGCTTGCCCATCAGGCGCGGCAAGGCGGATTCCGAGGATGAGGTGCCCAGCACCAACACCAGTTCTTCACGGATGTACTTGAGGAACTTCCACAGGCTGAAACCGGCCAATCGCGCGACCACGTTCAACACCACGAACACAAACACCAACCCAGTGAGGTAGTAGCACACCAGCAGGTTGACGTACGCCCCCAGCGACTGCACGCCGTATTTGCCGACGGTGAATGCCATGCCACCAAACGCTCCCAGCGGCGCCAGGTACATAACGATCTTGAGCATGCGGAAGAACGCCTTGGCCACCAGATCGATGGTGTTCAGCAAGGGTTTACCGGTATCGCCTAGTAGCTGCAGACCGAACGCAAACAACACCGAGATGAACAGCACCTGGAGGATGTCGCCGTCGGTAAACGCGCCGAACACCGTACTGGGCACGATATGCGTGAGGAACCCGACCACGCTCTGATCGTGGGCCGCCTTGGTGTAACCGGCAATAGCCGATGCATCTAGGCTTGCCGGATCGATATGCATGCCCGCGCCCGGCTTGAGCAGGTTGACACCCATCAGGCCGATCACCAGCGCAATGGTCGTCAGCACTTCAAAGTAGACCAGGGATTTGAAGCCGATGCGGCCGATGCGCTTGAGGTCCTGCATGCCGGCGATGCCGCTGACCACCGTGCAGAAGATGATCGGCGCGATCAGCATCTTGATCAGCTTGATGAAGGTGTCGCCCAAAGGCTTCATCTGTTCGCCCAGGTTTGGGCTGAAATGGCCGAGGATCACCCCCAGCACAATGGCCGCGAGGACTTGCACATACAGGTGCCGGTAGAACGGTGTGCGCTGTGGCAGCGCTTGGATCGACGAGCTGATTGTTTTTGTCATGGCTCTGCCTATGGATTATGTGAGGGGCGTCGCTGGCGTTTCAGGTCACCACGTTGATCGGTTTGTTGGCGGCGAATGCCTCGATGTTGGCCAGCAGCACCGCCTTGAGGCGCGCGACGCTGCTTTGACTGGCCCAGGCGACGTGGGGGGTGATCAGCAAATTGGGGTGATCACAGTGCAGCAACGGGTGGTCGGGTTGCGGCGGTTCCACGTGCAGCACATCCAGTGCAGCGCCGCCCAATTGGCCGCTGGCGAGACCGGCGAGGACGGCGTTTTCGTCCACCAATGCACCGCGTGCGGTATTGATCAACAAGGCGCCGGGTTTCATCCGCGCGATTTCGACGGTGCCGATCAGATAACGGGTCTGGGGTGTCAGCGGGCAATGCAGGGTCAGTGCATCGGCCTTGGCCAGCACCTCCTCGAACGCCACGTAACCCGCCCTCACCTGCTGCGCGCCACGGTGTTCGGCAAACATCACACTGATGTCCAAGGCCTTGGCCAGGCGCGCGACGCGACTGCCGATATCGCCGCGACCGACGATGCCCAGGGTCGAGCCTTGCAGGTCCTGGATCGGTGCGCCGTGTACGCAGAAGTGCGAAGACTGCGGCCACAGAAGCGCCGAGGCAGCGCGGTACGCCATCAAGTGACGACGCAGCGCAAACAGCGAACCGATCACCGACTCCGCCACGCTGACCGCGCTGTAGGCCGGCACGTTGCACACCGTCACGCCCTGATCACGGCAGGCGACGAGGTCCACGCAATCGTAGCCGGTCGCCGCCACGCAGATCAGCTTCAGGCGGGGCAATTGCTCCAGGGTGACGCGGTCCAGGCGTACCTTGTTGGTGATCGCAACGTCGGCGTCTGCCAGGGCTTCGAGTACGTGATCGGGGCTGGTGTGTTCACGCTCGGTCCAGTGGCTGGCTTGGACGGGACGCGCCAACGGGGACGGCAGGCTCGCGCCGTCGAGAAACACGATATTCATGCAGCTACCTGCTGGGAAATTTCGATGAGGTTCAGATCGGGGTCACGCACATACACCGAGCGAATCGGACCGGTTGCACCGGTACGCAGCACCGGGCCTTCGATGATCGGCCAGGTTTCAGCCTTCAAATGGGCGATCACTGCTTCCAGGGGAATGCTAGCGATAAAGCACAGGTCCAGCGCCCCAGGCACTGGCAGGTGGGCCTTGGGCTCGAACTCATGCCCACGCTCATGCACGTTGATTTTCTGACTGCCAAAACGCAAGGCGACGCGGCCATTGCCAAAGGTCTCCAGGCGCATGCCCATGACGCGGGTGTAGAAGTCTTTGCAGGCGGTCAGGTCGATAGTGGTAAGGACCAGGTGGTCGAGATGATCAATCATGATGGGCTACCGGTTGGGTCAGGGTGTGTACGTGTTCGGGAATGGGGTGCAGGTCCAGGCGTTTGCCGGCCTTGAGGATCTGGCTGGGGGTGGCATGGCCGATCAGACCGGGTAACCGGGCAGAGGCGGCCAGTACGCGGTCCAGCTGCAGGCCGGTGTCATAACCCATCAAGTCGAGCATGTGCACCAGGTCTTCCATGCACACGTTGCCGCTGGCGCCGGGTGCATAGGGGCAACCACCGAGGCCGCCAAGCGAAGCGTCGAAACGGTCGATTCCGGCCTGCAACGCCGCCAGCGTATTGGCCAGGGCCATGCCTCGGGTGTTGTGGAAATGCAAGGTCAGTTGCAGCTCGGGAAAGCGCTCGCGCACCTGCCGCGACAGCGCTTCCACCTGTGTGGGATAGGCCATGCCGGTGGTGTCGCACAGCGTGATGCCGCGCACGCCCAGCCTGGCAAAACGTTCGACCCATCCCAGCACATCGTCTGCCGGCACATCACCCTGCATCGGGCAGCCAAACACCGTGGACAACGACACATTGACCGCCACCGGCCCGCGCCCAATCACTCCCACCACGTCCCGAAGCTGAGCGAACGACTGCTCGCGGGTCATGCGCAGGTTGGAGCGGTTATGCGGCTCGCTCACCGACATCACCAGGTTGGCCTCATCGATGCCACAACCCAGCGCCCGTTCGGCACCGCGCACGTTGGGCACCAGCACCGTGTACTCCACGCCCTTTTGACGATGGATCCCGGCCATCACGGCCTCGGCATCGCGCAACGCAGGGATGGCCTTGGGTGAGGTAAACGAAGTCACTTCGATCTTGGCGTAGCCGCACTGGCTCAGTTCGTCGATCAACGCGATTTTCTGTTCGGTGTCGATAAAAGTCTTTTCGTTCTGGAAGCCGTCACGGGTCGCGACCTCCTGCAGGTACAGGCGTTTCATAGCGTTACTCCTTGATTCAGATCAGGCCGCGAGTGCGCCAGGCTTCACGGGTCGCCGCGTCGATACCGATGCCGTCGAGCACCGCATCGGTGTGCTGCCCAAGGGTGGGCGCACGCGAGTGCACGCGACCGGGTGTCACCGTCAACTTGGGCACGATGCCGGGTAAGATGACGGCGGTGCCGTCGTCCAACTGGCTGGCGAGCAGCATGTCGCGGGCCTGGTAATGGGGGTCGGCGGCAATGTCCGCGGCGTCGTAGATCTTGCCGGAGGGGATGTTCGCGTCCTGCAGCGCGGCCAGCACCGCATCGAGGTTTCTTTCGGCGGTCCAGGTGGAAATCGCTTCATCGATGCGCGCCACATGGCGCACACGACCATCGTTCTGCGTCAGTTCCGGGTCGTCGGCCAGGTCCAGACGCTCGATCTTTTCCATCAGGCGCCGGAAGATGCTGTCACCGTTGCCTGCAATCAAGGCGTACTTTCCATCCTTGCAACGATAGGCATTGGTCGGCGCGATGCCTGGCAGGCTGCTGCCGGCCGGTTCGCGCACGCTGCCGAACACCGAGTACTCGGGAATCAGGCTTTCCATCATGTTGAAAACCGACTCATACAAGGCCACATCCACCTGCTGGCCAGCACCGCGATTCTGCTCGCGATGACGCAAGGCAAGCAGCACACCGATCACGCCGTGCAGTGCGGAAAGCGAGTCGCCTATCGACACTCCCACCCGCACTGGCGTGCGCCCCGGTTCACCGGAGAGATGGCGCAGGCCGCCCATGGCTTCACCGATTACACCAAAGCCTGGCAAGTCGCGATAAGGCCCGGTCTGGCCGTAGCCGGAGACCCGCAGCATCACCAGACCAGGGTTGATTGATGACAGCTCATCCCAGCCAAGGCCCCATTTCTCAAGGGTTCCAGGGCGGAAGTTTTCGATCAGGATATCGGCGTCCTTGACCAGTCGCTTGACCACCTCGCGGGCTTCGACCTGGCGCAGGTCAAGGGTGACAGACTGCTTGTTGCGCGACTGTGCGGCCCACCACACCGACGTACCGTCGTGCAGCAAACGCCATTTACGCAGGGGATCGCCGGTGATGGGGGGTTCGATCTTGATCACTTCGGCGCCGAACTCGGCGAGGATCTTGGCGGCGAAAGGTCCGGCAATCAGTTGGCCCATTTCGACCACCTTGATGCCTTCCAGGGGTAGGCTCATGACGTTGTCCGTTCTTGTTGGAGGTGATGGCCGGATAATCCCTCCAAAAACAGGCCGTGAGAATGTCAAAGATTTCCACTACTCTTTCCTGATGGGAAACACGGAGATGGAAGTGATCAATCTACTGCAATTGGATCTGGCCTCCCTGCGCCTGCTGGTGCTGGCCGCCAAAACAGAAAATCTCACCCAGGCCGCCAACAGCGCACACATGACCGTTTCCGCCGCGAGCAAACGGTTGGCCGAACTCGAACGCGTCACCCACTGCACCCTGTTCACCCGCGTCCCCCGTGGCCTGCAATTGACCCCGGCAGGACGTGGCCTGGCCGAACATGCGCGCACCCTGCTGGACGTGGCCCAGCAAATGGCCCATGACGCCAACGACTACGCCAAGGGTATGCGCGGCCACGTGCGGTTGTTTGCCAATACATCGGCGGTGATCCAGTTCCTGCCGGCGGACCTGGCGAGTTTCCTGGCCGCCAACCCGCACGTGCGTATCGAATTGGAAGAAGCACTCAGCGATCGCACCATTCACGCCGTAGAAAACGGCGAGGCCGAGATCGGCATCTTTGCCGACAACGTGCCCGCTCCCGGCTTGCACACGCAGCCCTATCGACGTGACCGGCTGGTGGTGCTGGTGCCGCAAACCCATCTGTTGGCACAGCGTTCAAGCGTAACGCTGGCCGACACCCTGGACTTTGACTATGTCGCCTTGAACCAAGGCAGCTCGCTGCTGAGGCGTATCAACGATGCCGCCGCCAGCACTGGCAAGCGCCTCAAGGTGCGTATCCAGGTCAGCAGCTTTGATGGGATTTGCCGGATGATTGAAGCGGGGCTGGGGATCGGCATACTGCCGCTGGGGTCGGTGCATTCCGAGTTGCTGGCGTCCAAGCTGCGGGCGATACCGCTTGAAGGAGAGTGGGCGTCGCGGACCTTGTATGTCGGCGTGGCGGACGCGACGCGCCTGTCGCCAGAGGCGGCGAACCTGTATCGCTATTTGAGCAATCTGGAGGTTGCACTCGCGTAGAAGCCTTGATTGGCGGTGACGGCAGGTCAATAGCGGTGAGGATAGGTTGCCAATTGTGTAGACGAAGGCACTTCAAGGCCTCATTTGCTGAATCGCAGGCAAAAAAAAGCCACTCGTTAGAGTGGCTTTTTCTTTGTGTTTGGAGCGGGAAACGAGACTCGAACTCGCGACCCCGACCTTGGCAAGGTCGTGCTCTACCAACTGAGCTATTCCCGCGTCTTGGTGATGCGCATTCTATAGAATTATCGGAACCCGTCAACCCTTTGATTCAAAAAAGTTTTATTTCTTTTCAACGGTAGTGCGCAGATGCGGCCAGGCAGCGCGTAAATACTGGAGCATGGACCACAAGGTCAGGCCAGCGGCGATCAGCAGCAAGGCGTAGCCAGTCAGGACCCAGAAGGAGAAGTCCGACGGGTTGGCCAGCAGGATAACCAGCGCAAGCATTTGCGCGGCGGTTTTCCACTTGCCCATGTTGGACACGGCTACGTGAGCGCGGGCGCCGATTTCGGCCATCCATTCACGCAGGGCCGAGACGACAATCTCGCGACCGATGATCACGGCGGCTGGCAAGGTCAGCCACAGGTTGCCGTGTTCTTGCACCAGTAGAACCAACGCGACGGCCACCATGAGCTTGTCGGCCACCGGGTCCAGGAACGCGCCGAACGGCGTGCTCTGCTCCAGGCGACGGGCCAGATAGCCGTCGAGCCAGTCGGTGGCGGCCGCGAAGGCGAACACGGAGCTGGAGGCCGCATAGCTCCATTCGTACGGCAAATAGAACAACAGAATGAAAATCGGGATAAGCAGGACGCGTAGAACGGTGATCAGATTAGGGATATTCATCGGCACAACTGGCTACGAGGTGGAAAGGCATTCTATTCGCTGTGCAGATTCGCATAAATCAACTCAGCGAGCTTTTTACTGATACCGGGTGCTTTGGCTATTTCGTCAATGCTGGCACGGGATAGCTCTTGCAAGCCACCAAAATGTTTAAGCAAGTCGCGTCGTCGTGTCGGCCCGACCCCCGCCACCCCTTCCAGGGTTGAGGTTCGTCGGGTTTTGCCACGCCGGGCACGGTGGCCGGTAATGGCGAAACGGTGGGCTTCGTCACGGATCTGTTGGATCAGGTGCAGCGCAGGTGAGTCGCCCTTCAAGGTGAACTCATGGGCGGCATCATTCAAGTACAACGTCTCGAAACCGGCCTTGCGCGTGGCGCCCTTGGCCACGCCGAGCAGGATCAGATCCGGCACCGCCAGCTCGTTGAGCACGTCGCGGGCCATGGACAACTGCCCCTTGCCGCCGTCCACCAACAGGATATCCGGCAGTTTGCCCTCGCCGTCCTTCAGTTTGCTGAAGCGCCGTGTCAGGGCCTGGTGCATGGCGGCATAGTCATCGCCGGCGGTGACGCCTTCGATGTTATAGCGCCGATAATCGGATTTGATCGGCCCTTCCGGCCCGAACACCACACAGGACGCCACGGTGGCTTCGCCGCTGGAGTGGCTGATGTCATAGCACTCCAGGCGCTGCGGCGGCTCGTCCAGGTTGAGGACTTCGGCCAGGGCATCGAAGCGCGCGGCGACGTGCTGTCGATTGGCCAGGCGCGCACCCAGAGCCTGTTCGGCATTGGTCACGGCCAATTGTTGCCAGCGCGCGCGGGTGCCGCGTACACGGTGGCTGATATCCAACTCGCGGCCGCGCAGTTCGTGGATCGCCTCGATCAGCGTGGGGAAATCTTCATGCACCACGTTGACGATCAGCTCCGACGGCAAATCGCGTTCGGGACTGCTGACGTAGTACTGGCCAAGGAAAGCTGCCATGACTTCGGCCACTTCCTCATCTATACCTGTCTGCGGGAAGAAGTTCTTGCTGCCCAACACCCGCCCGCCACGCACGCTGATCAGGTGCACACAGGCGCCGCCCGGGTTGACGAAGGCAGCAATCACGTCGACGTCGCCGGTGCCGCCTTCCATGCTCTGCTGGTCCTGCACGCGGCGCAGCAGCGAAATCTGGTCACGCAGCTCGGCGGCGCGCTCGAAGTCCAGGGTGCTGGCGGCCTGCTCCATGGCGCCGGAGAGCTCATCGGTCAAGGCATTGCTGCGGCCTTCAAGGAACATCACCGAATGGCGTACATCCTCGGCGTACTCCGCCGGTTCGACCAGGCCCACACAAGGCGCCTTGCAACGCTTGATCTGGTATTGCAGGCAAGGCCGTGTGCGGTTCTTGTAGAAACTGTCTTCGCACTGGCGCACAAAAAATGTCTTTTGCAGCAGGCTCAGGCTCTCGCGGATCGCGCCCGCACTGGGATAGGGTCCGAAATACTTGCCCTTCTGCTTCTTCGCGCCACGGTGAATGCTCAGCCGCGGGAAGTTGCCGTCGGATAAAAACACATAGGGGTAGGATTTATCGTCTCGCAGCAGGATGTTGTAGGGCGGCCGCCACTCCTTGATCAGCGTCTGCTCAAGCAGCAGCGCTTCGGTCTCATTGGCGGTGATGGTGGTTTCGACCTGAGCGATACGCGCCACCAGCGCAGCGGTTTTCGGCGCGAGACCGGTCTTGCGAAAGTAGCTCGCCAGACGGTTCTTCAGGTTCTTGGCTTTGCCGACATACAGCAGGCGCGCCTCGCTGTCGAACATGCGGTACACGCCGGGGCGGCCGCTGCAGGTCGAGAGAAAGGCACTGGGATCAAACGGCGTGGTCATGTCAGGCGCTGGCGTCCACCATGCCGTGGCGCACCGCGAGCAGGGTCAATTCAACATCACTGCTGATGGCGAGCTTCTCGAAAATGCGATAACGGTAGGTGTTGACGGTCTTGGGCGACAGGCACAGTTTGTCAGAGATGCTCTGCACCTTCTGGCAGCCGACGATCATCAAGGCAATCTGGATTTCCCGCTCCGACAGCGCATCGAACGGTGAGTCGCTGACGGGCTGGAAGGATTTGATGGCCAATTGCTGGGCAATCTGCGGGCTGATGTAACGCTGGCCGGCAAACACCAGGCGAATGGCTTGCACCATCTCCGCCAGGCCTGCGCCCTTGGTCAGGTAACCCGCCGCCCCTGCCTGCAACAAGCGCGTAGGGAACGGGTCTTCTTCACACACAGTGACCACCACGACTTTGATGTCCGGATGGCTGCGCAACAATTTGGTCGTGGCACCAAGACCGCCTATACCGGGCATCTTGACGTCCATCAGCACCACATCGGGTTTCAACTCCCGAGCCTTGATCAGGGACTCTTCCCCGGACTCGGCCTGGCCGACTACTTGCAGGCCATCGATGTCAGCCAGCATTCGTGTAATGCCTGTACGAACGAGATCATGGTCATCGACTACTAGCACCCTAATCAAGCAGACACCTCGCGATATGGTCTTATAGGTTGCTGAACACCTTAGCAAAAAACCAAGGCGCAGACCTAGCTGCAAGCGTCATATATATAGTGTTTGAACACACAGTAGCCGCCCACCGAGAAGTGGACGGCTCTATTTACTGGGCAGCGGGTCAGGAATCCTGGGGCTGCGGCTTGGTTTTTCCATTATGCGCAAAAGAAAGAATGCTCGGCCAGGGTCGAGGTCAAACGGCGGATAGCGTCTTGGTCCTCCTTGAACATGGCGCAGCAGTCCGCCAGGACTTTCTCTTCAATCTGGCTCAGACTTTCCAATTGAATCGGGGTTGCCGTACCCGTCAACACGTACAACACATCCACACCTAGTTTGCGCCACAAGAGACAAGTAGTCCGCCCTAGGTGCCCGTCCCCCACGTTCGTATTTCACTTGTGCATTGGCTTCAACACCACCTATTTCACCAAAAACCCTTTGCGACAGGCCAAGCCGTTCTCTTTCTTGCCTCAAGCGCGAGCCTATTCCACTCATTTGAATGCCTTTCCAAATTTTTCACACTCATAAAGGTAGTTAGTTCCAGCGTACGCCCATGAACATGACGTTGAAACGACGTAGGAAGGTCGCCTCCTTGACCAATATGCGCTGATTGGAATGGGCCACAGAAATTAGCTGGATGGGCAGGCACGTTCCATGCGCCAGAAGCAATCCTCCTCACCGACAATGCTCAAGCCCCTGCGCTGATAAAGCCTCCTGGCCGGATTGGTCTTGAATACGGTCAAACGCAACAGACCCAACGCCTGCGCCTTGGACGCCATCTGCTCCAACACCCAACTGCCTGCGCCAAGTCCGCGGCAGGCCTGGAGCATGTGCAGCTCGCGAATATAGAGCGCGCGGCTATCGCGGCTCAGGCTGACAAAGCCCATCACTGCATCGTCATTGCAGATCAGCCAGTTTTCACGGCCGCCCCAAGCGACGTCGAAGCCATCGTTGGACCACATCAGGTCGTATTGCTGGTAGTAGCGGCTCATGGCCTCGAAGGTCAGGCTTCTGGCGAATGGCAGGTCCCGATCAGTTGCCGCGCGCAGTTGGAACGCCATGTTAGACAGCCACCACTTGCCCAGCCCACTGCCCACCCTCACGACGGGCAATCACCAGCGAGTCGCCGACACCGGAGGCGGCGGCGACTAAACCGCCATCAGCCGCCCAGATAGCGCTGCGACCAGCGCAGACATAGCCACCGGATGGACCACCATGGTTGGCCATCAACACCAGCAGCCCATGTTCGGCCGCATAGCCTTGGAGCAATGTGCTATCGGTCGCGTAGCCGCCCTCGCTGATCAGCACACCCGCGGCATAAATCGTAGCACCCGCCTCAGCCGCCCGACGTGGATGGCTGGCATGGGAGAAGTCCGCGCATACCGCCAAAGCTATCCGATCATCCCCCCACTCCAAGGCCGAACCGCCCTGCCCTGGGACAAACGCAACCTCTTCGCCAGGGTGCAGGTGCTGTTTGGTGTAGATCGCCAGCGAGCCATCCCCCCCCAGCACCAGTGCGCCGATCAACACGCCCAAGCCAGGCGCCAGGCGGATAGGCATGCCCACCACCGCCGTCAACCGCAGCTCCTGCGCCTTTTCGCGCAGCGGCTTCAAGACCCTGTCGCCTGGCTCAATCGCTAACCCGGCCGCCAGGGACGGTTCATAACCTGTCAACGAAAGCTCTGGAAACACCAGCAACTGCACACCCTGCTTGGCCGCCGCACGCATGAACACCAGGTGCCGCTCAATATTGGCCGGCAGATTGCCCGCGATAGAAACGGATTGTGCAGCAGCAATGGTCAAGGCGGTCATGGTCGCGTTCCAGCAATCATTGTCAGAGTGTGACCAGCATATCGGCACTCTCCCATAGCCGTAAGTCCCCCACGACGATAGAAATTTCTGATTGAAACCACCCGTGCGCGTCGAGTAAGCTCTGCCCATCATTTGGAGACACACCATGTTGCAACTCACCCACACTCAGGTTTGCTCTGCTGCCAGCGCCCCGCGCTCGGTGTCGGCTACCCGTGTGAACGGTTCGAGCGCACTGGTCAGCTTTTATTTTGGGTATTGGTTTAGCCACTGGCGCGCCTGATACCTGAAATCGGCGCCCACTACTCAAGGGGTCGCCTACCAGAGAAATCTAACCCCCGGTCGGCTCCCCGACCGGGGGTTTTGTTTTTTCAGCCTCTAAAACTTTTTGAAGAACACTTAAAGGACACACGACATGAACTACGCCACCTATTACCGCTACGACACTTCCACTGCATGGCGATTTAGCCAGCTCCGCTCGGGACAGCCTGCCGCCTCCGATCGGTCACCTCTTGGTGGCAAGCCAACACACGTAGCCAATACGGCCAATTGTCGAACACCCCAGTAGGGCAGAGCGCGCGGGAACAGCCCGCCGCTTGCCCAGGAAGCCTTGAACATGAATTCTGCCACCGCCGCTCTGCCGATTTCTGCACTGACCAGCGCCAATGAAGCCCTGACCCAGCGCCTGCCCAGCTCCCTTGAGCTCAAGCACCAACTGCCTCTCAGCCCGTTCCTCAACGAACAAGTCCACGCCCATCGCCAAGCCGTGCGCGCCATCCTCAATGGCGAAGATTCCCGCTTGCTGGTGATTGTCGGCCCGTGCTCGATTCACGACCCTGAGTCGGCCATGGAATACGCACGCAACCTGAAGAAACTCGCGTTGGAAGTCAGCGACCAGATGCTGCTGGTGATCCGCGCCTACGTCGAAAAACCGCGCACCACCATCGGCTGGAAAGGCCTGGCCTACGATCCTCATTTGGACGGCAGCGATGACATGGCCGCCGGCCTCACCCTGTCCCGCGAACTGATGCGCGAAATGCTGCGCCTCGGCCTGCCGGTCGCCACTGAGCTGCTGCAACCTATGGCAGCCGGCTACTTCGATGACCTGCTCAGTTGGGTCGCGATTGGCGCGCGCACCACCGAATCGCAGATCCACCGCGAAATGGCCAGCGGCCTGGGCATGCCCGTGGGCTTCAAGAACGGCACCGACGGCGGCGTCGCGATTGCCTGTGACGCGATGCGCTCGGCATCCTACCCGCACCGTCACTTCGGCGTCGACAGCCAGGGCCACCCGGCGATCATCCAGACCCCAGGCAACCCCGACACGCACTTGGTGCTGCGCGGCGGGCACCGTGGGCCGAACTACGATGCGCAAAGCGTGGCGCAGGTGAAGCACGACCTGGCCAAGTCCAAGGTAGCGGCGCGGATCATGGTCGATTGCAGCCACGCCAACAGCGGCAAAGACCCATTGCGCCAACCGGCGGTGTTCAACGAGGTGCTGGAACAGCGGTTGCAGGGCGACACCTCGCTGATCGGCATGATGCTCGAAAGCCACCTGTTCGAAGGCTGCCAGCCGTTGAGTGCGTCGATGAAGTACGGCGTGTCAGTGACCGATGGTTGCCTGGGCTGGAATGGCACCGAGCAAATGCTGCGCAGTGCCGCCGAAAGATTGCGGAAACAACGCTAAATCATCAGGCATGTGAAGATCAAAATGTGGGAGCGGGCTTGCTCGCGAATGGGGTCTATCAGTGCCAAATGTACTGGCTGATCCACCGCTTTCGCGAGCAAGCCCGCTCCACATTTGAACTGTATTCAGCTCAGGGAATTGGGTACAGCGCCTCATCAAACTGCTCAAGCTTCGGAAACACCAAGGGCTGCTCATCCGCCAGCCCTTGCAGCCGTTGCGCATACTCCACCAGGAAATCTTGCCGTGCCTCGGCGCTGATGTACGGCACATGCCATGCCACAAACGGCGCCAGCACGTCATACCCCACATACGCCAGCGTGCCGCGCAGAATTGGCCGCAACATGTCCTCCAGCGGTCCATGAATCGCGCCCTCGCCAAACATATGCTCGCGCCCGCCCAGGGTCACCGTGACCATCGCCCGCTTGCCCGCCAGGCCGCCTTGATCGTAAAAGCGCTTGCCGCCGTAACACACGCCCGACACCAGCACCCGGTCAATCCAGCCCTTGAGCATGGCCGGTGCGGAGAACCAGAAGATCGGAAAGTTGAGGATCAGCAGATCTGCCCACAACAGCTTGTCCAACTCGCCCTGGATATCCGCGGCGATCGACTGCTTCTTCACCCCCAGCCGCTGCTCCAGGGCATACACCAGGTACTCGGGATTTTCCCGCGATGAAAAGTCCGCCGCCGACGCCACCGGGTTCCACTGCATGGCGTACAAATCGCTGACCTTTACCTCATGCCCCTGGCCTTCCAGCGTGGCCACCGCCTGATCGCGCAAGGCAGCGGTGAATGACTGCGGCTCGGGGTGCGCGTGAACAATCAAAACCTTCATACAAACTCCTCAAACGGTGTGCGCCGCCCGTTGGGCCAGCAAATGATCGAGCCAGTCGGGGTCCATCTCGGGCTCCGATGAAAACAGCAGGCCGGTGTAGTCCTGGTACGGCGGGGTAAAAATCGCGCTGCGAGTGCCCTGGTCCACCACCCTGCCCCGCTGCATCACCACCACTTCGTCGGCGATGGCGCGCACGGTGGCGACGTCATGGGTGATAAACAAGTAGCCCACGCCCAGTTGCTGCTGGAGGCGGTTGAGCAACTTCAGCACGCCCTCCGCCACCAGTTGATCGAGGGCCGATGTGACTTCATCACAGATGATCAGTTGCGGGTCAGCTGCCAAGGCGCGGGCAATGCAGATACGCTGTTTCTGGCCACCGGACAGTTCCCTCGGTTGGCGCTCCATGAACACCGCCGGATCCAACTCGATCATCTCCAGCAACTCGGCGACACGAGCGCGCATCGCCTTGCCCTTGAGCCCCAGGTAAAACGTCAGCGGCCGGCCAATGATGTCGACGATGCGCTGGCGCGGGTTCAGCGCGGTGTCGGGGATCTGGTAGATCATCTGGATCCGCCGCAATTGCTCCTTGCTGCGCTGACGAAAGTCGACCGGCAACGCCTCGCCGTCGTACAGCACTTGCCCCGCCGTGGCCGGCAACAGTCCGGTAATCAACCGCGCCGTGGAGCTCTTGCCGCTGCCCGACTCGCCGATCACCGCCAGGGTCTGGCCGCGATAGAGCTTCATCGACACGTCATGCAGCACCGGCTGATGCCCATAACTGGCGCTCACTTGGCACACCTCCAGCAGTGGTCGTTCCTGCGTCGAACAGGCCTTGGGCTCGGTGCGAAAACTGCGCACCGCCCACAGGGATTTGGTGTAGTCCTGCTGCGGCTGGCTGAGCATGCTGCGGGTGTCGGCCTCTTCTACCAACTTACCGTGGCGCAGCACCATGATACGGTCGGCCATCTGCGCCACCACCGCCAGGTCGTGGCTGATGTACAGCGCGGCACTGCCGTAGGTTTTCACCGCATCGCGGATCGCCGCCAGCACTTCTATCTGGGTGGTCACGTCGAGGGCCGTGGTGGGCTCGTCAAAGATGATCAGGTCCGGGTGGCAAGCCATGGCCATCGCGGTCATGACACGCTGCAACTGCCCGCCGGAGACTTGATGAGGATAACGCTGGCCAATGGTTTCCGGGTTGGGCAGGCGCAGCACGCGATACAACTCCACCGCCTCACGCTCGGCCTGGGCGCGATCGATACCGCCGTTGATCACCGCCGTTTCCACATGCTGATCGATCAGGCGATGCGCCGGGTTGAACGACGCCGCCGCGCTCTGCGCTACATAGGCAATGCGCAGGCCACGCAGCTTGCGCAGCGCCTCGGGCTTGGCCTGCAGCAATTGGATGCCATCAAAACACACCGAGCCGCCAATGATGCGGCAACCGTCCCGCGCATACCCCATCGCCGCCAGCCCCAGGGTGGATTTGCCCGCCCCCGACTCGCCGATCAAACCCAGCACTTCACCGCGTTGCAAGGTCAGGTCGATGCCCTTGATCAGCGGGTGCCAGGCGTCTTCGTAATGCCCTTCGATCTGCAGGTTGCGGATTTCCAGCAATGGCTTGTCCATCCTTCAACACTCCTTCAGGCCGCTGGATTTGTGCAGCATCCAGTCGACGACAAAATTCACGCTGACGGTGATCAACGCCACTGCCAGGGCCGGCAGCAACGGGCTGATGTCGCCGAAGGTGATCAACACCGCATTGTCACGCACCATGCTGCCCCAGTCGGCAGTGGGCGGTTGAATGCCCAGGCCAAGAAACGACAACGCGCTGATAAACAAGAACACAAAACAGAAGCGCAGGCCGAATTCGGCAATCAGCGGCGCGGCAGCGTTGGGCAACACTTCACGGGTGACCAACCACCACAGACCTTCGCCGCGCAGGCGGGCGGCTTCGACAAAGTCCTGCACCACCACGGTCATTGCCACCGCACGGGACAGGCGAAACACCCGTGTCGAATCCAGCAATGCAATCACCAACACCAGTGACGTGGCGTTGGTGCCCACCACGCTGAGGATCAGCAAGGCGAAGATCAGTTGCGGGATCGCCATCAGCACATCCACCACCCGCGACAAACCCTGGTCGATCCAGCCACCCTTGATGGCCGCCACCAAGCCGCTCAAGCCACCCAGCAAAAACGCTAGCGTAGTCGTCAGGAAAGCAATGCCCAGCGTGTTGCGCGCGCCGTACACCAAACGGCTGAACATGTCGCGTCCCAGGTTATCGGTGCCCAGCAGGAACTGGCCGCTCCAGGGCGCAAAGCCCTCGCCCACCACCTGGGTTTCGCCATAGGGCGCCAGCAACGGCGCAAACACAGCCACCGCGATGTACAACAGAATAATCAGCAAGCCGAACTTGGCGCTCAACGGCGCACGGGCCACTTGGCTCAGCAGGTTCATGGGCTACCCCTTGGGATGCATCAGGCGTGGGTTGCTGGCGATGGACAACACGTCCGCCCCGGTATTGAGCAGGATGTAAGTGGCGGCAAAGATCAGGCTGCACGCCTGCACCACTGGGATGTCGCGCTTGGATACCGAGTCCACCAGCAACTGGCCCAGGCCCGGATAGACGAACACCACTTCGACCACCACCACCCCCACCACCAGATACGCCAGGTTCAGCGCGACCACGTTGACGATCGGCGCCAGCGCGTTGGGCAGTGCATGCCGCCAGATAATCCGCGACTGACGGATGCCCTTCAGGCGAGCCATTTCGATATAGGGGCTGGCAAGCAGGTTGATCAGGGACGCGCGGGTCATGCGCATCATCTGCGCGATCACCACCAGGCTCAGGGTCGCCACCGGCAGTACCGAGCGTTCCAGGAGCGTGCCAAAGGTGGCATCCGGCGCCAGGTTGGACAGGCTGGGGAACCAGCCGAGTTTCACCGAGAACACCAGGATCAGCAGGTAGGCGACGAAGAACTCCGGAAACGACACGGCGCTCAACGCCGACGTATTGAGCAGCCGATCGAACCAGCTGTTGCGGTACAGCGCCGCCAGCATGCCCAGCACCAGCGCCGTGGGCACCGAGACCAACGCCGCCAATGCAGCCAGGCTCAGGGTGTTGCCCAATCGCGCGCCGATCAGCTCGGCGATGGGCCGTTGATTGGCCAGCGACGCCCCCAGGTCGCCGTGCAGCAGGCGCAGCAACCAGTGCGCAAAGCGCGTGAACGGCGGCAGATCCAGGCCCAGCTGCGCGCGAAACGCCGCCACGGTTTCCGGCGTGGCGGACTGACCGAGCATGGCCTGGGCAATATCCCCCGGCAGCATGCCCACGGCGAGAAAGATGATCACCGACACGGCGAACAACGACAGCACACCCAGGGCCAGGCGTTGCAGGACCAACTTCAACAAGCTATTCATCGTGCGATTCCTTGACTGGGCACGCGTTCAAAGACATCACCGCCCTAATGTAGGAGCTGGCTTGCCAGCGATGCGGCCAGCGGCATCACCGCCAGCCTCCGAAGCCGGCTCCTACAAGGGTCAGGCCTGCCACCACCGCTCGATCAACCGCAGCCCATCCAACTCACCATAGGGCGCGGTCAGCGGCCCGTGGTTGACCTTGTTCGAACGCGCCGCCACGGAGCTGGCAAACAGCGGCACAATCGCGCCGCCGTCATCCCGGCACAGAGCCTGCATTTCGTTGTACATCTCCTGGCGCAACGGCGCGTTCATCTCGCCACGGGCGGCGTTGAGCAGTTGGTTGAAGCGCGGGTTGTCCCAGTGGGTTTCATTCCACGCCGCGCCTTTGGCGTAGCCGATGCTGAACATGCGGTCGGCGGTCAGGCTGCTGTACCAGAACGAAGTGGTGAACGGCTGCTTCATCCAGACGTTGGAGAAGAACCCATCGGCCGGTTCACGCACCACATCGATGTCGATACCCGCTTGGCGTGCCTGCTCCTTGAACAATACCGAGGCGTCCACCGCACCGGTGTAGGCCGCGTCAGAAGCTTGCAGGCGCACCTTGAGCGACTCCACACCGGCCTTGCGCAGGTAGAAGCGCGACTTGTCCGGGTCGTAGGCGCGCTGCTCCAGTGCCGCGTTGATAAAACGACTGCCGGGCTGGATCGGGTGGTCGTTGCCCACCAGGCCGTAGCCGTGCAGTACCGAAGCCAACAGCGTCTCACGGTTGATCGCGTGCTTCATGGCCATGCGGATGTCGTTGTTCTTGAACTCGTTGCTGTCGCACAGCATCGGGAAGGTGTAGTGCTGGGCGCCTTTGGTTTCCTCGATCACCAGCGCTGGATTGCGCTTGAGCAAGGCCACGGTCTTCAGGTCGACCTTGTTGATCACATCCACCTGGCCGGTGACCAGCGCATTGACCCGCGCGGCGCCGTCGGCGATGGCAAGCAATTCGGCACTGGCGAAGTGCGCGCGGTCGGGTTTCCAGTAGTCGGGGTTGCGTTCAAGGTCCATCCGCACGCCGGGTTCGAAGCTTTTCAGGCGATAGCCACTGGTGCCCACGCCGGCTTGCCAGTCAGCCACGCCGTCCTTGGCGGGCATGATCACCAGGTGGTAATCGGCGACAACGTAGGCGAAGTCGGCATTGCCTGAATGCAGTTCGAACACCACCGCATCGCTGCCCTTGGCGCTCACACTGGCGACATCACCCAGCACGGTCTTGGCGGCCGAGGTGGACTTGGCGTCCAGGTGATGGTTGATCGAGGCCACCACGTCTTCGGCGGTCAGACTTTTACCGTTATGAAAGGTTACGCCAGGGCGCAGGTGGAAGGTCCACACCCGAGCATCCGGCGTGGACTCAAAGCGCTCGGCCAGTTCGGGAATCGCGCTGCCGTCCACCGCGATTTCCGTAAGGGTGTTGTACACCGCCGAGAAACCGACAAAGGTGAAGGTATCGACCCAGGACCCCGGATCGCGGGAATCGGTGGTGCTGCCACCGGCCAGGCCCAGGCGCAGCACGCCGCCCGGTCTGGGCGTGGCGTCTGCGGCAAACGCCTGCAACGGCAAGCCCATGGAAAACGCCGCGGCCACCGCGCCAGCCACGGCGCTGTGTTTGAGGAAGTCGCGGCGGTGCATCGCTTGAGTCATTTTGTTGTTGTTTTCGCTCATGGTCTTGTCTCTCTAAAGGTCAACAGGCACAGGCATGTTTCAACTCGATCAAGGTCACGCCATTGCGTTTGAAAGCGTTGCGCAGGTCCGTCTGCAATTCATCCAGGTTGCGGGGCTGGTTCACGGCGCAACCGAACGCCTGGGCGAACAGCGCGAAATCCGGGTTGCGCGGCAACACGCCGATGGGTTCAATGTCAAGGTTGAGCATGTCATCGCGGATTTGGCCGAGGGCGTCGTTGTTCCACAACAGCACCACCAACGGGCTGTCCAGCTCTTCGACGGCAGTGGCCAGTTCCTGGGCGGTGTAGAGGAAACCACCGTCGCCCACCAGCACCAAACCCGGCCGTTGTGGCGCGCCGAACTTGGCGCCGATGCCTGCGGGCAAGCCGTAACCCAAGGTGCCGTAGCCGGTGGGATGCAACCAGCTGCGCGGCGCACGGCTGCGGTAGACGTAATTACCGGTGTAGGCCAGTTGGGTCATGTCGCTGCTGATGAACGCATTAGCCGGAAGTTCGGCTTCGATACGGTCGAGAATGGCTTGGTGGATGGACTGCAACGGCCCGTGTCCCAACTCGACCGCCTGCAGCAATGCCGCCACTGACGCGATGGCGGCGTCAGCGTTGCGGGATGTGGCCGGGAGGCGCTCCAGCAAGGCCAGCACGGTCTGCTGTGCATCGCCTTTAAGTGCCACGGCACAGGGATAGAAGTCATTGAACTTGCGCACGTCGATATCCACCCGCAACAGCTCGCCGTTGAGGGGCAAACGCTCACGCCAATAGTCGGTGTCGGCCATTTCCGTGCCCACCGCCAGCACCACATCCGCTTCGCTGATCAGTTGCCAGCCAGGTTCGACGCAGAGGGTGGAACCGGCATTCAGCGGGTCGTTGATGGGCAACAAACCCTTGCCGGCCACGCTGGTGAAGCACGGCGCCGCCAACTGGGCGCTCAACCGTTGCAAAGCCTCGCCCGCCGCCAATGCACCGCCACCGGCAATGATCATGGGCCGCTTGGCTGACGCGAGTTTGGCCACGGCCTGCTCCAAGGCTTCAGCCGACGGCAAGCCGCGACCAGGGCGGCGCACTACCTCGCTGCTCCAGTCCCGCTGGATCGGCGCGGCCAACACGTCCAGCGGCACCGAGATATGCACCGGACGGGGTCGCTCGCTGTCGAACACCGCGTAGGCGCGGGCGACCAATTCAGGCAAATCCTCGGTGCTCAGTGCCACCGCCGAAAACGCGGTGATCGGCGCCGTGATGGCGCGCTGGTCCTGGGTCTCATGCAGGATGCCCCAACCTTTGCCGAGGCTGGCGGTACTGTTGACGCTCGAAATCACCAGCATCGGAATCGAATCAGCGTACGCCTGGCCAATAGCGGTGGCGGCATTGGTCACGCCGGGACCGGTGATCACAAAACACACCCCCGGCTTGCCGCTGACTCGCGCGTAGCCGTCAGCCATAAAGCCGGCACCTTGCTCATGCCGTGTGAGCACATGGCGAATACCGCTGCCGGGCAGGCCGCGATACAGCTCCAGGGTGTGCACACCGGGGATACCGAACACCGTGTCGACGCCATAATTGGCCAGCAACCGCACCAGGGCCTGCCCGCCGGTCAGGGTTTTATCGTGCATGTTCATCTCCTAGACGGATCATTGCATCGACCGCCGTGGCGCCCTGGGCATTGACCAATAATGGGTTCACATCCAGCTCCAGCAACTGCCCGGCGTTGGCGCAGGCGTAGTCCGCCACGGCACGGATCGCGGCGACCAGTGCATCCATATTCGCCACTTCCCGCCCGCGAAAACCTTGCAGCAATGCTGCGCTGCGCAGGCTGAGCAAGGCGTTGCGGATCGCGCTGTCGGTGGTCGGCAACAACAGGCTGCGGCTGTCCTTGAGCAGTTCCACCAGGATCCCGCCGGCGCCGATGACCAGGGCCAGGCCGAAGTCGTTTTCGCGCTTGATGCCCACGATCAACTCGGCCAATGGCGGTGTAGCCATGGACTCCAGCAGCAATTGATCGAAGACGACATGCGGCGCATAAGTCCAAATATGCTCGCGCATCTGCTCAAGTGCGCTGGTCAGGGCCATGCCGTTTTGCAGGTTCAACACCACGGCACCGGCCTCGGTCTTATGCGGCAACTGTGCGCTGACCGCCTTGAGCACCAAGGGATAGCCCAGCAACTCTGCATCGTTGAGCGCCCTTCCCGGCGTACTCAGCACGCCGGCCGGTGTGGTCAGGCCGAATGCACGCAGGGCTTGCTTGGAGGCCCACTCGTCCAGGGCCCCGCCGCTGTCGTCCAGGGCTTTTGGGCACAAGGGCTCGAGGATCGACTCGCCTCGCTCCAGCAACACGCGACGGTTGTTCTGGTAATCGGCAATCCGCCCCCAAGCCGCCAATGCATCCTCTACGCCTTGCAGCGCAGCGATTCCCTGAGCATGCAGGCGCTCGCGGGCATGGGCCGGCAAGAGTTCGGGAAACGCCGAGGTGACAAATCCGGTCTTGCCATGCCGGCCGAGCGCGGCGCAGAACAGCGTTAGCAGCAGGTCGCACTCCTTGCGCTCGCCGGTGAATTCAGCCGGGTAATCCAGCACCAGCATGGCCGCATCGGCATCGGTTCGCAGGGCGGTTTCGAGCATGGCGTTGAGGGCTTCACGGTCGCCCCAGATGGCGGTGGTGAAATCCAGCGGGTTGACCAGGTTCGCGTAGCTGGGCAGCACCTGGGCCAGTTCAACGCGTTGCTCTTCGTCCAGTTTCGGCAAGGCCAGATGATTGCGTTCGGCATAATCGGCAATCAAGCCCGCATCGCCACCCGAACAGGCCAATGCAATCAAGCGATTGCCCGCCGGCAGATTGCCGCACGCCGCAGCTTTGAGGGTTTCGACAAAACTCACTGGCCCGCTGACGCGAATCACGCCCAGTCGCGCAAACAGGCTGTCGTACAGCGCGTCGGAGCCGGACAACGAACTGGTGTGACTCAAGGCCAGCTCGGCACCGATCTGCGACACGCCGGTTTTCAGCGCGATGATCGGAATGCCTTTCTCCAGGGCCTTATGCGCTGCTCGGGCAAACCCCGGCACATTCTTCAAGCCTTCCAGGTGCAGGCCGATGGCGGTGACGCGTGGTTCATCAAGCAACACATCCATCAGTTCGGCAACGCCCAGTTGCGCCTGGTTACCGACCGAGGCCATGTAGGCCACCGGCAGCGAACGGTCGCTCATCGACAGGTTGTAGGCGAAGTTGCCACTCTGGGTGAGCACCGCCACGCCCTTCTCCACCGACTTGCCGCCGTGGGCCACCGGCCACAGCGCCGAGCTGTGCAGGTAATCCAGCAAGCCGTAGCAGTTGGGGCCAAGCAAGGCCATGTCGCCCGCCGCCTTTAAGAGCTGCTGCTGCATGGCGGCGCCGCTGGCACCGGTTTCGGCAAAACCGGAGGCGTAGCAAATCGCGCCACCGGTGCCCATAGCGGCCAGTTCAGCGACGCAGGTCAGCGTCAATTCACGGTTGGTGGCGATAAACACCGCATCCGGCCCACACGGTAAATCGGCCACGCGACGCACACAGGGGATGCCATCGAGGCTGTCATATTGCGGGTTGACCAGCCACATCGGACCGGTAAAACCACCGTCGGCACAGCGCTTGAGCGCGCGCGCCATGCTGCGTCCGCCAACGAATGCCAGGTGCCGGGGCGCCAGCAGACGCTTGAGGTTGTCGCGAATAGCCTGGGACATACGCTCTCCTCGCCGCTTAACGCAACAGTGGCCGCAACAGTTCACGGGCGATGATATGGCGCTGGATTTCCGATGTGCCTTCCCAGATCCGCTCGATCCGTGCGTTGCGCCAGATGCGCTCGACCGGCCCTTCATCCATCAAGCCCATGCCGCCGAAAATCTGCACGGCTTCGTCAGCGACCTTGCCCAGGGTTTCACTGGCAAACAGCTTGGCCATGCCAGCCTCGCCATCGGTCATGTTGCCTTGGTCCATTTTCCAGGCGGTGTGCAGGGTCAGCAGTTCAGCCGCGCGAATCTGCGTGGCCATGTCGGCCAACTTGAAACTCACGCCTTGGTAGCTGCCGATCGGCTGGCCGAACTGTTTGCGGTCCGCCGCCCATCGCAACGACACATCCAGCGCGCGCTGCGCCTGGCCGACGCAGTTGGCGGCCACCATCACACGGCCAGCGGTGAGCCAGGCGTTGGCCACTTCCCAGCCTTTGCCCACTTCGCCCAGTACCTTGGACGCCGGTACGCGGCAGTCGTCAAAGAACATTTCGTAGGTGTGATAACCCCGGTTGCTCACGCACTTGGGGCCACGGCGGATGGTCATGCCAGGCGTCCCCCGATCCACCAGGAACGAAGTCACCGCGTTGCGCTGTCGACCGTTGTGTTCGTAGGTATCAGTGACCGCAAACACGATGGCGAAATCGGCGTGCCCGGCGTGGCTGATGAAGTGTTTGCTGCCGTTGATCACGAAGTCATCGCCACTGCGCACGGCGCGGGTCTTGATGGCATTGGCGTCGGAACCGGCGCCGGGTTCGGTCAAGGCAAAACAGTCGATTTTCTTGCCTTGCACGCAGGGCAACAGGTAGTCGCCAATCTGCGAGCCGGTGCACGCCATCAGGATCTTGGACGGCCGCGCGACAAACACATGCAGCGCCCACGAGACTTTGGACAACTCCCGCTCGATCAGCGCCTGGGACAGGTAGTCCAGGCCACCGCCGCCCACTTCTTCCGGCATGTTGAAGGCATAGAACCCAGCGGCAATCGCCTTATCGCGAATCTGCGCAGCCAACTCGGACGAGACCTCATCGGCACGGTCCACCGCCTCTTCATGGGGCAACAATTCCTTGGCAACAAAACTGCGTACAGCGTCCACCAACATGTCTTGTTCTTGGCTGAGTTGGAAATTCATGGCGCTACCTGTTCGGGGTGTTGTTGTTATTTGCCGGAGAAATTCGGGAGGCGTTTTTCCAGGGAGGCGCGCAAGGCTTCGGCGCCATCGGCACTGCGTCCGCACAACAAGCCAGCGGCCAGTTCGGCCTGCAGTTGCTCGGGCAGGCTGCGGTCGGCGCCTTCACGGATCAGGGTCTTGGTCTGGGCGAACGCGAAGGTCGGACCGTTGGCCAGGCGCGTGGCGAGTTCGGTGGTGTGGGCGTGCAGTTGATCATCCGCAACCACCTCTGCGACAAGGCCGGCGGCCAGGGCGCGGTCGGCGCTCCACAGTTCGTCAAGGAACAGCAGGCGCTTGGCTTGTTCGCTGCCGATCAGGCGCGGCAAGTGCCAACTGGCACCGGCGTCGGGCGAGTAGGCCATGCCTGTGTAGCCGGCTTTGAAGCGCGCCGATTGGGCGGCGACGCGCAAGTCGCAACACAGGGTCAGGTCCATGCCCGCCCCGACGGCGGTGCCGTTGATGGCGGCAATCGTGGGTTTGTCGAGGGTGTGCAGGCGAGTCATCAAGGCGTGGGCGGTTTCGGTCCAGCCATAGGTTTCGAGGGCGCCACGGGCTTCGGCATCAGCCCACTCGGCCAGGTCGGCCCCGGCGCAAAAGCTGCGTCCGTTGCCGGTCAATACCACCACGCGTACAGCGGGGTCAGTGTTGAAGGCGTCGAGCAAGGCGTGCAGGTGCTTGAGGGTGGGAATGTCCAAGGCGTTGCGCTGCGGGCCACGGTTGAGGGTGATCCAGGCAACGCCAGCTTGCACATGAGTAAGCACGGGCGAATCGGTAGTCATGGCTTCCTCGAATTATTTTAGTTGGCTTGAGGGGTGCGACATGAGGCGATACTAAACAAGTGTTCAGTAAGAAGGCAATCGGCAAACCGCAAATATTTTCAGAAGGGGAAATGGCCGACCTGAACCTTGCGTTCAGGCGGCTGCAGAAGACTCAGGGTTTGAGCTGATAACGCTGGCGGCCACCGGCCTGCAGGCCATCGACCCAGGCTTCGCAGATCTGGATACCCTGCTGCGGCGTGAACGTGCCGGGGTTGAGCCCCGACTCCAGCCACAACCCGTCGAGCAGTGCGCTCAGGCCGATGGCGGCCAGATCGGCGTCGAAGTGCTTCCAGCCCTCCTCCTTGGCCATGTCGGTCAGCGCCGAACGCATGATGGTGCGGTATTCGCCATAGGAGTGTTCGTGAGCCCGGTTGATCGCCGGCGCGGTCTTGACCGCGCCCCAGAACACCAACCAGGCGTCCAGCAGGTGCGGGTCGAGCAATTCGGCGGAAAATGAGCCACGGAACAACGCCGACAGGCGCTCCCGAGGGTTCGGCGGCGCCTTCGCCATGGTTTCGCGCAGCAGGCTCATGACCTGGTCGGTGATGGTGCGGTAGGCCTCCGCCACCAGCTCATCCTTGCCCGAATAGTGATGGCTGATCAGCCCCACTGACACCCCGGCCTCGGCGCTGATCTTGCGGATCGACGCCCCCTGGAAACCATCACGCTTGAGACACGTGAGCGTGGCCTGGACCAGATTGGCCTTGCGCACTTCCGGGTCCATCCGGGAAAAACGGGATTCCTGGGTCATGCGGCAAATTCCTACGATTGAGTCGGCATCACGACTCTACCTCAGTCGCGATAGCCCGGCGACACCCGATCCAGCATCCGCAGCAACGCCGCCCAGGCCAGTTGCATGGCGTCCAGGTCGACCAACTCACCCTCTTCCAGCGGACGGCCAGGGTTGTTGAATTGCTGTTCGGTGTAGGCGCAGACCTCGTCAGACGGCAGCACCAGCTTGCCGCACGCCTGGGCGGCAATCTGGATATCGCAGGCCTTCTCCAGGTAATACATGCGCAGGAACGCCTGGCTGACCGTCTCACCCACCGTCAGCAAACCATGGTTGCGCAGCATCAGCACCGGCTTGTCGCCCAGGTCCCGCACCAGCCGCTGCTGCTCATCCATGTCCAGGGCCACACCTTCGTAATCGTGGTAGGCCACCTTGCCGTAGAACTCCATGGAGATCTGGTTCACCGGTAACAACCCGCACTCCAAGGCCGCCACTGCACAGCCTGCGCGGGTGTGGGTGTGCAGCACGCACTGAGCGTCTTCGCGGGCGCCATGAATCGCACTGTGAATCACGAAGCCCGCCGGGTTGACCGCATACGCCGAGGGCTCCACGGCGTGACCGTCCAGGCCGATCTTCACCAGGCTCGAGGCGGTGATTTCGTCGAACATCAGCCCGTAGGGATTGATCAGGAAGTGATGCTCGGGCCCAGGGATGCGCACCGAGATATGCGTGAAAATCAGATCACTCATGCGGTAGTGCGCGATCAATCGATAGCACGCGGCGAGCTGTTCACGCAGCTGCTGTTCGATGGAGTGAGTCATTTTTATTCTCCAGGCAGGGGGGGGTGGTGAGGGCGACGCTAATCCAGTCAATAGTAAAAAAACAAGTTGATTTTTTACTGACGCTCACCTCCTATAGAAAAATAACAATAACAGCGCCTGGAGTATCCGCACCATGTCGCACCCGACTTTCCCCCACCTGTTTGAACCGCTGGAGCTGCGTGGCAAACGTCTGAAAAACCGCATCATGTCCAGCGGGCACGATACGTCGATGCCTACCGATAATCGGGTCAATGCGCAGTTGATCGCCTATCACCGTGCTCGCGCCGAGGGCGGTGTGGGGCTGATCGTGTTACAGGTAGCCGGGGTGCATGACAGTGCGCGCTATACCTCCCATGTGCTGATGGCGACCGAAGACGGCTGCATTGACAGCTACCGCGAATTGGCCGAGACCTGCCATGCCCACGGTACCGTGGTGCTGTCGCAGATCTTCCATCCGGGCCGGGAAATCATGGAGTCGGCCGATGGCCTGCTGGCCGTGGCGTACTCGGCGTCAGGGGTGCCGAATGAACGCTTTCGCGTGATGCCACGAGCGCTGGACCAGGCGATGATCAACGAGATCGTCGCGGGTTATGCCTCGGCTGCCAGACGCTTGCATGAGGCCGGGATCGATGGGGTGGAAGTGGTTGCCAGCCATGGGTATCTGCCGGCGCAGTTTCTCAATCCTCGGGTAAACCGGCGTACCGATGATTACAACGGTTCTCTGGAACATCGGTTGAAGTTCTTGAGGGAAATCATCGAAGCCGTAAGGGCCGCCACCGACGAACAGTTCATTATCGGGCTGCGCATTTCTGCCGATGAACGCGACGCCGAAGGCCTCACTGAAAACGAGTCGCTTGAAGCCGTTCAACACCTGCAAACCCAGCTGGATTACGTGCATATCGTCGCGGGCACATCAGCGTCCCTGGGCGGCGCAGTCCACATCGTGCCGCCCATGGCGATTGCCGCCGCGTACCTCGCCAACGAGGCGGCGACGTTCAAGGCCAGCCTGTCGATTCCGCTATTCGTCACTGGGCGAATCAATCAACCCCAGGAAGCCGAACTGATATTGGCGCGGGGCCAGGCCGATGTCTGCGGCATGACGCGTGCGTTGATCTGCGACCCGCTGATGCCGGCCAAGACCCTTGAGGGCCGTGCCGAAGACGTGCGGGCTTGCATCGCCTGCAATCAAGCCTGCATCGGTCATTTTCACAAGGGGCTGCCGATCTCCTGTATCCAGCATCCCGAGACTGGCCGCGAGTTGGTGTTTGGTGAGTTGCAACAGGCAGTGAAGCCCAAACGCATCATGGTGGTGGGCGGTGGCCCGGCGGGCATGAAAGCAGCGGCAGTCGCCGCGAAACGCGGGCATGCGGTAACGCTGTACGAAGCCAGCGGTCAACTCGGCGGGCAAGTGTTGCTGGCCCAACTGCTACCACGGCGCAGCGAATTCGGCGGGGCCAGTACCAACCTGCAACGTGAAATGGAACTGGCGGGGGTACGGGTGGTGCGCCATACCCGGGTTGATCGTAAATGGGTGGAACAGGAACAGCCCGATCACGTCATCATTGCCACCGGCGCCGAGCCTTATTGGCCAGCCTTCGAACAGGGTGGCGAGCTTCAGGTGGTGGACGCGTGGCAGGTGCTGCGCGAGCAGGTCACGTTGGGCCGCTCGGTGGTGGTGGTCGATTGGCGTTGCGACTGGATCGGCCCCGGTATTGCTGAGCGCCTTATGCGCGCCGGCCATCAGGTGCAACTGGCGGTCAATGGCACCCACTGTGGGGAAAACCTGCCGCTGTATGTACGCGATCAACTGGCGGGCGAACTGCATCGGCTGGGCATCCCGATCATCCCTTACGCCCGCCTCTATGGCTGCGATGACACCACGGTCTACTTGCAACACACCGCCAGCGGCGAGCCGATGCTGCTGGAACATATCGACACGCTGGTGTTGTGCCAAGGCCACCAGCCGGTAGACACTCTGGGCGCGGAGCTGCAAGGTTTGGTGCCCTTTGATCGTATCGGCGACTGCCTGGCCCCGCGCACCGCCGAAGAAGCGATCTACGAAGGACTCAAAGTGGCGTGGAACCTGTGACAGACAATCCCCAGCAACTGTTTCTCGGCACGCGCATTCGTGGGCTGCGCAAGGCGCGTGGCCTGACCCTCACGGCCCTGGCGCAGGCCAGCGAATTGACGGCCGGCTACCTCAGCCAGTTGGAGCGTAACCTGGCGTATCCATCGATTCCCGCATTGTTCAATATTGCCCGCAGCCTGGGCGTGACCATCCAGTGGTTCTTCGCCAGCGAAACCGTAGCCGCTGTCGAGGACGAAGGCTATGTCGTGCGCAAAGGCAACCGCCAGAGCATTCATTACGAGGACGGCATCGTCGACCAATTGCTGACGCCGTTGCCCAACCACCAACTGGAAATGCTCCAATCAAGCTTCCCGCCGGGTACGTATAGCCAGCAGAACTACAGCCATGAAGGCGAAGAAGCGGGATACGTACTGAGCGGCCAGTTCGAGTTGTGGGTAAGTGAGCGACACTTCCTGCTGCAGGCCGGTGACAGTTTCAGCTTCGCCAGCCGTGAGCCCCATCGATACGGCAATCCTGGCAAGGTAGAAACCGTGGTGATCTGGGTAATTACACCGCCGACATTTTAGGCAGCTCATACAAATGGAGACGTTTCCTACGGGAACTGGCGACAGTGGCAAGGCGGCCATCAATGGTTAGGGTCCCTCTCCCTTGCTATAAAAATGGCTACTTCTCTTCGAGGGTGTCGCCATGTCGTTATTGCATTTGCTGTTTGGGAAGCCGACCCAGGATGAGTGGGAGCGTGCGAAAGAGGTCAAGTCCCGTAAAACCTGGAAAGTCGTATACGGAGGCATCGGCTTGGATGCCGCCGAAGTCTTGGAGTCACAGGGTTACAAGGACGCCCTGCACCAAGTACGCAAAATGGAGGCTGATCATTCATGGGCTTGCTGATCATCGTCCCATTACTGGTCAGCGGATACATGGTCTGCATCAGGCACCCCTTCTTCTATGTGCGCCTGCACCGTTTCCAAGGGCAACTGCTCTATTTGCAGGTGGCCAGAATGGGGATGGCTTGCCTGATTGTCTCGACCCTCCTGACCGCAGCCGTCCTGGCAGTGTCAAAGCAGGCGGTCCCGATCATGGGTCATGTCATTGCAACAGACTACAGCAGCTACTTGGGCACGCTATTGGTGCAACTTGATATTGCCAACGGAAAAAACGGCACTCTATGGGTTTTCCTGATACAGGTCGGGCTGACGGCCCTGGTTATTCCTTTCTTCTGGTCAGCGTTCTATGTGGGCGCGAAGAAGAAAATATTGCAGCTGGAAACAGACGTCCAGCTCCACTCGCTGCTGGCGCTGGGTGTCCTTGAGGGTACACCTTTCAGAGTTTTGCTGAGAGAGTCCATCGCGCAGTGCCGGCCGTGCATGTTCAGCTTGAACGATCGCAAGGTCTATGTCGGAATCGTACTGTTCGCCGGCACACCGACCGAGTCCGAAGGTGTCGATCATGCCTTCACGCTAATCCCCCTACTCAGCGGTTACCGAGACAAGGACACACTAGAGGTCACGCTGAATACTCACTACTCAAATGCAGCCACCCCGCCGCCCATCACACTGATCCAGGAAAATGTCGTTTCCGCCACACAGTTCGACTTCACGATCTGGAACGCGGTCCACACCCGCAAAAACCGCAAGCCGCGACAGGGCGAGTTCCATCAACACCGCCCCGCGCGTCCGATGCACGCTGAAAGCCTCTGCGCCTGAGGCTCCAACGTCAGTCAAACTTCCAGTTCAACCTGACGCGTAACATCTGCCCATGGTTATTGAACTTGGAATCATAGCCAGTCCCTGCTCCACCGATGCCCGGAATCACCGCGACGTTCAGCTTGTCTTCACCCAGGTCGTAGTACAGGTATTCGGTCTTGAACGACAGGTTCTTGGGGATGGCCTGTTCGATACCAGCTCCCACCGTATAACCCATCTTGAAATGGCTCTGGTCGTCGCTGAACTGGGTATTGCCTGTGGGGCCGAACATGTCGACGTTCTGGCTGGTTTCGCCATAGGCCAGACCAGCCGTGCCGTAGACCAGGGTGTGGTCGAACGCATAACCGAAGCAACCGCGCAGGGTCCCAAGGTACTTGATCTTAGATTCGAATTTGTTGTTCAGCGCTAGGTGGGTATTGAGTTGGGCGGTGCCGATGCCGCGCCGCCCCCTTGCTGGCAAGTAAAGCCTGAGAATCCTGGATGACGGAGTTGACGAACGGTCATGCGAATGTTCAGATGCCGCCCTGTTTCAGGTGCCCCCTGCCGCCGTGCTTGGGGTGAAACGGGAAACCGGTACGCTCTTTGAGCCAGTCCGGTGCTGCCCCCGCAACGGTATTCGCGTGACCCCTTCGACACACCACTGTGGCCTGCGCGCCATGGGAAGGTGAAGGGATCCATACGCGAGAGCCCGGAGACCGGCCTGGAATTTCTGTTAGGCAAACTCCTGCGGTGGGCGGGCATGGGCCGGTGTCGGCGTGTGCGCGATGCCTTCTCCTGCGTGCTTCTGCGAAGATACTTTCGAGAAGACTATGATTCGACGTTCCCTGATCCCTTTGTTCGGCTCGCTGTTCAGCCCCCTGTTGCTGGCCGACGACAACACCCTGGTACTCAACCAGCAGATCGTCTCCGCCCCCTCCGTGGAATCCACCACCGTCGCCGCCATGGCCCAGTACGGCAGCAAAGTGGAGATCGTCACCCGCGAACAGATCGAACGCGCCGGCCCCGCCGCCGACGTGACGCGGGTGATGCAGATGTTCATCCCCGGCCTCTACGTGGCGCCGAAAAACGGCCCATTCGACTACGGCACCTATTCCCTGCTGGGCGGGCGCAACGATGACACGCTGATCCTGCTCGACGGCGTACGCCTGAACAACCGCCTGTATGGCGGCCTGTACCTCGACACGCTGCCGGCCAACGCCATCGAGCGCATCGAAGTGCTCAAGGGCGGCCAGAGCCTGCTGTTCGGCACCCAGGCGGTATCGGGGGTAATCAACATCGTCACGCGCAGCCCGCAGACCCGCGAGACGTCCGGTGAAGTGAACCTGGGAGTCGATACCTTCGGCGGCACCACCGGCGATGCGCGGGTCGAGAAGATCTTCACCAACGGTTGGGGAGACCTCGGCCTGCTGGCGTATGTCAGCCGCAACGCCTCCGAAGGCTACCAGCCGTTTCGCAACAGCGACTACAGCGGCCGCGTCAGCGACAAAAAACGCTCGTACGAAGTGACCACCTTAGGCACCAAGGCCATCCAGTCGTTTGGCGATGACTCGCGCCTGGAGCTGTTCTACCAATATGCCGATGCCAACCTTGATTTCGCGCGGCCGGTAAACAACTACAAGACCACCAACGACCGCGTGCAACAGATCGCCACGGCCACTTTCGAACAGGCGATCAACGAGCGCTTGAGCTACTTCGTCAAGGGCCATATCAACGATTGGGACACGCGTTATACACGGATCGACAACACCGCGAATGGCGGCCGCAATGTGCGCAATCACAATGACTACTGGGGCTTTACCGATTGGGGCGTGCAAGCCGAAGGCAAGGCTGAATTGCCAGGCGGCCATGTGCTGGTGGTGGGCAGCGACAACCAGTGGTTCAAGGGTCAGGACGATGTACTGGTGATCGACGACAACAAGGCCCAGGCCCATGCGCTGTATACGCAGTTGCGGCCACAGATCGACGCATTGCCCAACTGGCACCCCAGCATCGGCGTGCGCCATGAAGCCATGAGCGGCGGCGACAGCGCAACCGTCGGCATGCTCACCTCCCTCTACGACCTCAACGACCACTGGGCCCTGCGCGGCCAATACGGTACGGCCTACAAACTGCCCAACGCCGAGCAGTTGTTCGTCAACGAGCCTGGCGACGAAATCGGCAACCGCAACCTCAAGCCGGAGAAAAGCCGCAACGCCGAGCTGGGTATCGATTACAAAGGGTTGCTGGCCGAGCGTGATTTCAGCGCCAGCGTCACGCTGTTCAAACGCAAGATCACCGACCTGATCACGCTTGACGATGTGCAGTGGGTCAACGGCCAGGGCCAGATCCAGATGCGCGGCTTCGAGGCCGACGCCAAGCTTGCACTCGACGACCAGTGGAGCCTGCAAGCCGACATGACGCGCAACCTCACCGAGTCCCGCACCGGGGTCACTATCAACGACATTCCGAGCTTTTTCGCCCGTTCACGGATCGGTTTCGAATCGGAAAACCGCTTATGGGGCGCAGGTACTGCGATCCGCTATATCCGCGACATCACCAGCTCGAAAAAAGTCGAATACGGCCACTACTCCGTGGTGGACGCCGATGCCTATCGCTACCTCGACAACGCCCACCAACACCGCCTGAGCCTGTTGGTGGAAAACCTGTTCGACCGCGACTACGTCACCAGCCGCGCCAGCAACGTCGATAACCTCGGCCGCCCGTTCACATCGCAGGTGCGTTACACGTATCGTTTCTGATGACTGAGATCACCAAAATCGACGGGGTGGACTTCCATCCCGACTGGTCCCGCATGCCGGACCACGCCCGCCATGTATTCCTGTGCACCGGCCCGCGCTGTACGCAGCGCGGCGCCTTGCAACTGTGGAAAACCCTGCGCCGCCGGTTGCTGGAACATGAACACATCGAAGTGCCCGGTGGCGTGCTGCTGACGCGCACCCATTGCCAGTTCCCGTGCAACCTCGGGCCGGTACTCACGGTATATCCCGAGCGCTGCTGGTATGGCGTGCGCAACAAGGCCGATGTGCTGCGCCTGGTGGATGTGCACCTGGTGGGTGGCGATGTGGTGCAAGACCTGCTGATCAAGGACCTACCATGAGAAAACCCTGGTTATTGCCAGTCGCGCTGTTCTGCTGCACACCGGCGCTGGCAGACAGTTATCGCAACTGTGCCCAGGATTGGAGCGTGCCCCCGTCACCGCCTTCGCGCATCGTGGCACTCAACCAGCACGCCGCCGATCTGCTGCTGGCGCTGGATGCCGGGCCTTCGCTGGTGGGTGTCGCGTATCTGGACGACAACGGCATTGCACACCGGCATGGCGAGTACTTTGACGTGCCGGTCATCGCGACGAAATACCCGTCCAGCGAAGTGCTGTATGCGCAACGTCCGGACATGGTGGTGGGCGGCTTTGCCAGTGCGTTCGGTGATGGGGTCACCTCCCGCACCGGGATGGCAAACAACAGAGTGGCGTCGTACCTGCTGGAGTCCGCCTGCGCGGGTCACTCCCTGGATTATTTTGGACATATCCGCCAGGACCTGTTTACCCTCGGCGCCCTCCTGCACAAAAACCAGCGCGCTCAAATGCTGAGCGATGCGTTGGATGCTGACCTGGCACACGCCCACGCGCTGATCGGGGATGCCCGTCCGCTGTCGGTGTTTTACCTGGACAATGAAGTGGGGGGACTCGATAGCGAAGGTCAACGGGGTTTTGTCACCACCTTGCTGGCAGCTTCCGGTGCACACAATGTACTGGCCGATATCCCGTTGTCACGGGTGACCGTCAGCAATGAAACTCTGTTGGCCAAGGACCCGGACGTGATCCTGCTGGCCGACGCGCTGTGGTCACCGGCCAGCCGCAAGCGGCAGTTGCTGACCACCGACCCGGTGCTTTCGAAGCTGCGCGCCGTGCGCGAGAACCGCCTGATCGACATTCCCTTCACCCACGTGGTGCCCAACATGGGGAGCGGTCAGGTGGTTCTGTCATTGACACAGCGGTTCAAGGCGCTGGCAATTCGTGACCAGCGGTAAAGAGTCCTTTTCGGATTCGGCGGTTTTTCCGAAGGAACGACGGGCGGATACTCGACTCCATTGTTCACACCCCTTCAGGAGTTACTGATGTCTATCCCAACGCACAATATCCCGGCCTTCGGCCTCGGCACTTTCCGCCTGCAAGGCCAGGTGGTGATCGATTCCGTCAGCACCGGCCTGGAACTGGGCTACCGTGTGATCGACACCGCGCAGATCTACGAGAACGAAGCCGACGTCGGCCAGGCAATTGCCGACAGCGGCGTGCCGCGTGACCAGTTGTTCATCACCAGCAAGATCTGGATCGCCAACTTCGCCGAAGGCCAGCTGATTCCAAGCCTGCGCGAAAGTCTGGGCAAACTGAGGACCGACTACCTGAACTTGACCCTGATCCACTGGCCCTCGCCGGACGACCAGGTGCCTGTTGCCGAATTCATGGGCCAGTTGCTGGAAGCCAAGCGCCTGGGACTGACCCGCCAGATCGGCATTTCCAACTTCACCGTCGACTTGATGAAACAAGCGATTGCAGCCGTTGGCGCCGAAAACATCGCCACCAACCAGGTCGAACTGCACCCCTACCTGCAAAACCGCAAGGTCGTGGACTTCGCCACCGCCAACGGCATTCAGATCACGTCGTACATGACCCTGGCCTACGGCGAAGTGCTCAAGGACCCGGTGATCCAGCAAATCGCCGAACGCCATCAGGCGACCCCAGCGCAAGTGACCCTGGCTTGGGCCATGCAATTGGGCTACGCAGTCATCCCGTCGTCAACCAAGCGCACCAACCTGGAAAGTAACCTCAAGGCCCTGCAACTGACCTTGAGTAATGCCGACATGGCACAGATTGCCGAGCTGGAACGCGGCCATCGCCTGACCAGCCCCAAGGGTATCGCACCGAAATGGGATTAACCCCCGGCTGCTGGCTGGGATAACTCGCGCAACCACGGCAACACCCGCAGGCCGGCAGTGGCTGCGGGTGGGTCAATGATGTCCATGAAGTGTTCAAGGTTGACGTTGTCAGGCACGCCGGGCAGCCGCACCAGCACCGCCGGCGTTACGTCAGCGCGGGTACTCAGGTCCAAATGATCGTAGACCAGCACGTGGTGCGCCTGGGGTTGAGACCCGCAAGCATGAGCCGTCAGCCCCGCATTGATGATCAGCACATCAAAGGGCAGAGCCGGGATAGCGGTGAGCAACTGGGCCTCTTCAACGGTTTCCACCGGTACGATCCGGAAGTACCCCAACCGATTGAGCATTTTCTCGATATACAACCGTTGCAGGTGTTGTTCATCGGCAATCAGGATGGTCAGTGCTTTGTTTGGCATGGCGAATCCCTGGGCAGGCAGCGCTCGTCAGTGAGCGAGCCCCATTTTCCAGACATACCCCGAAGACAAAATCAGGTTTATTCCTACTCCATGTAGGAATTCTCCCAAACCCACCGAATAGACATCCACTTCAGTCAAGTCTGCTTGATGCGTTCGCTCAAGTTATGATGCAAGCTATCAATGGCGTGGCCAATGGCTTCAACCGAAGCCGCCAATGCATCACGGTCCCCCCTTTCACACACGCCCTCCAGCGCCTCACAACAAGCGACCAGCGCCGCCGCCTTGACCATGCGAGCGCCACCTTTGACCCGATGGGCCAGGTCATGCAACTTGCCAAAGTCCGCGTGTTCTTGCAGCGCCGATAGCAGCAAGCGGTCCACCGCGAGGCTACCGAGCAATGGTGTCAGCAACTCATTGAGCCCGGCAGTATCATCACCTGTCAGAGCGACTAGCGTACTCAAGTCACATACCGGCACGCCCTCTTTCACCACCGCTGCCGCGGTGCGCGACGCCAACGCCGTGCGCAGATCATCCAGGCCGGTCGGTTTGAAGAGACAACCGTCCATGCCCGCCTGCCGGCAGCGCTCGGTCTCCTCCGGTTGCGCGTTGGCGGTAAACCCCAGTAGCAGACACGGCATCAGGCCACGCTGACGCTCCTGGGCACGGATATCACGTGCCAATGTGTAGCCATCCTTGAGTGGCATATTGCAGTCGGTGATGACGCCATCAAACTGCCCGGCCTGCCACAGGGCAAAGCCCTCAGCGCCGTCCTCGGCTGTGACGATGTGATGTCCCAGGAAGCTCAGTTGTCGAGTCAACAGTAAGCGATTGGCCGGGTAATCATCGACCACAAGGAGGTTCAATGCAGGTGTCGCAGGCGCAGGTTTAACAGGTAAAGAAAGCGCCGTTTCGGTGGTCAACGCCAGCGCCAACGTCACGTCCACTCGCGTCCCCTTGCCCTGCACACTGCTCAAATGCAATTGGCCGCCCATCATCTCGCACAGGTTGCGGCTGATCACCAACCCAAGGCCGGAGCCACTGCGCGCCGATTGGTCGTTGTTGCTGCCTTGGAAAAACGGATTGAACAAGCGCTGCTGATCTTCGGCACTGATGCCAATCCCCGTATCTTCCACAAACAACCGGAGGTTCAAGTGGTCACCGACCAATGCCGGTGTGCTCTGAGCGCCCAGACGCACCTGCCCGGTGGCGGTGAACTTGATGGCATTGCCCAGCAGGTTGGACACCACTTGCTTGAAACGCAAAGGGTCGATCAGCACCGTTCGATCGATCAGCGGATCAAGCTCGACTTGCAGCTGCAGCCCCTTATCCCGAGCCAACCCCTCGAAAACGCGCGCCACGGAGGCCAACAACTCATGGAGATTGGCCTGCTCCAGGCTCAAGGACAGGTGGCCGGTTTCAATCCGTGCAATGTCCAGGATATCGCCGATCAACTCCAGCATGCTCCGGGACGCCATCGACGCCACCTCTAGCGCGTCCTGATCGACACGGCCCTGCTCGGCGTTTTTCAAGGCCAACTCAAGCATACCGATCACCGCATTCATCGGTGTGCGAATCTCATGGCTCATGGTCGCCAGGAAGGTGGTCTTGGCACGGTTGGCGGCGTCGGCTTCCTCCTTGGCTTCCTGCAACTGGCCAAGCAGGCGCTGGCGCTCGCTGACATCCACCCAGCCGGCGATCATGCCCACGACGCTGCCATTACTGTCACGGTACGGCAGCATCCACTGGTAAATGGTCAACACACCACCTGGCACCTTGAGTACGCGATCCTGGATCTGCGGCTCGCCCCGCTCCATCAGGTCCAGGTAATCGGCATGGAACGACTGGGCCTGCGGCGGGTTGCCCGTGTCGGTTTGCACCACAGTCTTGCCGATCACGTCCTCCAACCTGAAGCCAAACACATCAAGGTAAGCGTTGTTACAGGCCATTAACCGGCCCTGGCGATCGCGCACGTAAATCGGATGGGGTGTGCCGTCGATCAGCACGCTCATGAATCGCATCTGGTCGCTCAAGGCCCGCTCTGCCTGGGCGCGCTTGCGTATCAGGTTGCGCAGGTAGAGCCCCCAACCCAGCGTCACCAGCAGCAGTAACGCGGCCAGACCAAACCCTTGGATGATCACATTGCGGTGGCTGCTCCAATAGCTGTCTTCGATGATGATCTCGCTGCGCCAACGGTTGGTCAGTTCGTCCATTTCTTCAGGCGTGATACTCAACAACGCCTTCTCGATAATTGAATACAGCTCCAGTTGGCTGCGGTTGACACCGAAGGCAATGCGCGCCGGTTCCGTGCCGATCGTGGTGGTGATACGCAGACGGTCTCGATAATTGCGCGCAATCATGTAGCGTGCGCTGATCAACGAAACAATAGTCGCATCGACACTCCCCTTGGCGACCAGGTCCATGGCGGCCTCAGGGTTCTCGACGTCGACAAACTTGATACCTGGATAATCCCGGGCTATCTGTGCACCGAGGCTGTTGCCGCCAATGAACGCCAGCCGTTTTCCGGGCATGTCTTCCAGGGTGAGCAGCCGTTCATCACTGGCACGCGCCACCAGCACGTTGGGGTTGGACAGGTAAGGTCGGGTGAAACGGACTTTTTCGGCACGCTCGACGCTAGGCGTAATGACCGCAAGCATGTCCACTTGCCCGCTGCTGACCTCATCAATTTGCCGAGGTAAAGAATTGCTGTGGACCATCTCGAACTTCAAACCCGTGCGCAAGCTGATCCGCGACAACACCTCATCGCTCAGCCCCGCGAATTGCCCCTGCTCATTCAGGAATGACAGCGGCATGAACTTGTCGAGCACCGCGACCTTTACCCGAGGATGCTTCTCCAGCCAACGCTGCTCACCGTCGCTCAGGCGCAACCGGTCGGCCTCCAGGAAGCCACTGTCTCCGGCACTCCAGCGGCGCAGGATGCTCATTTGCTGGTTGGCCGGGATCACGGCCAGCGCTGCGTTGATGATATTCAGCAGGCGGATGTTATCTCCGGAGAAAGCGAACCCGAACGGGTTGACCTCCAGCCCGGAAAAATCGGCCACGCGCACATTATTGAGGTGATTCTTTTGGATCAGATAACGGGTACTGATGACGTCGCCCAGGTACACATCCGCCTGGCCAAACGCGACGGCGCCGATGGCTTGGTGGGTCGAACCGTACAACATCAGTTGCGCCGCTGGGTAATAGGCTTGCACCGCATCAGGCTGCATGTAGTGGTAGAGCATCGCCACGCGTTTGCCGGCCAGGTCGGGGCTCAGTAAATGACTGTCACCCGCGCGGGTTACCAGCACAGGTTGATCATTGGCGTAGGAACGAGACAGTATCAGGCCCTTGTCGGCGGCTTCGTAGCCATTGGCCGACCCGACTAAATCCACTTCTCCCAGCTTGAGTGCCTCGATCACCTCATCGCGGGTGTCATAGCGTCGAACTTCAATGGGCACGCTTAAGATAAGGCTGATCAACCACGCGTAGTCAGCGGTGATACCTTCAAAATCATTGTTGTTGCTAAGGTCGAAAGGCGCGTAGTCCGGCGCCGACACCCCCATCACCAACGTGCGCCGCTGGCGTAACCAGCGCCAGTCGCTTTCATCAAGCGCCACGCCTGGGTTCTCAAGAGTGGCGTGACCGAGGAGTCGTAGGGAGTGCGGCTCATCCAGGGCCATCGCTGCATGGGAAAACAACCCGATCAGCAGGACAGCCGTGAATCTCAACAGCCGGGAGGTGGTCATTTCAGATCAGATGATTGCGCTGGGCGAACTTGGACAGGTGCACTACCGAAGACATACGCAGCTTCTCCTTGAGTCGCGTCTTGTAGGTGCTGATGGTTTTGTGGCTCAGCAGCATATCCTCGGCGATTTCCTTATTGCTCAGGCCCAGAGCCAGCTTTTGCAGCACCGTCAATTCGCGGTCCGACAGCGCTTCGACCAGTTCTTGCTCGGTGGTCTGCAAATCGTCACGGCGCACTGAACTGTTGGCCACGCTGGGGAAGCAGCTGTAGCCGGAGCGGATCGCCCTGATCGCCTTTTGCAACTCGTCCAGTTCACCCGTCTTGGCCACGAAGCCCATGGCCCCGGCGCGCATGCAGCGGGTGGAGAAGAACACCGCCAGGTAGGAGGTCAGCACAAGGATCTTGCATGGCAGCTCCAACGCCTTGATCCGGCTGATCACCTCCAGCCCGCCAAGCTTGGGCATGGCCAGGTCGAGGATGATCAGGTCCGGGCGCTGCTCACGCGCGCACTGCATGGCGTCGGCGCCGTTGCCCGCTTCATAGATTTCACCAAAGCCTTCTTGCTTCAACAGGTACTTCACGGTGGCACGGATAAAAGGGTGATCATCCACAATTAAAGCTTTGCTCATAAGACTCCCCCGAGGGATCAGTACGCTTACATATCACACGGGACCCATCTACCTGTGAAAAGTAACAGTTCCGACAAACGGTACTGATTACTCTGCATGACACTTCAGGTAGGACAGACCCCTCCTTTTGATAGAACACTGTCAATACGTTGAGCTGCGCCTTGGTTTCTAAGGCGCAAGGGCGCAACCTTAACAACGGTGTGGCTTATCAAATGAAGGGATAGTCTCGATTGCTTGTAGGACTTTTCCTCGTAACAGCATAGTCAGCTTTGCGCGGGACAATCCCAGACAGCCGGGGATTACTCGGTAGTACTTGGGCTCCAGAACGCTTGCACCACCAGGGTCGACATCGAAATTCGCGCCACCAGCGCGTCCAGTTCGTCACCGTCCACCGACGTCACGGCCAAGGTGGCTTCGATCTCCACTTCTTCCGTGCCAAAGGGACGCACGTCCACATCGCTGGCCGGGTAGTTGCAACGTGCCAGCTCCGCTTCCAGCAAAGCCAGTACGGCTTTCTGCTGGGTACGCCGGGCGATCACATACAAGATGTTGGTGACCTCTGCCGACACCACGTCCAACGGCTGACGGTTGATGTTGTTGACAATCGGTCGCAGCAAGGTGTTTGCCGCAAGCACAAACAGCGTGCCAAGCAGCGCTTCGAGCACTAGGTCGGCCCCCGCGCAGGCGCCCACCGCCGCCGATGCCCAGAGGGTGGCCGCCGTATTGAGCCCACGCACGTTGCCCTCTTCACGCATGATCACACCGGCACCGAGAAAGCCGATGCCCGAGACCACATAGGCCACCACCCGCACCGCGCCTTCCGCGCCGCCGAGTCGGCTAGCCATGTCGACGAAAATCGCCGCGCCCACTGCCACCAGCACGTTGGTGCGCAGGCCCGCCGTACGCTGGCGGTATTGACGTTCGAAACCGATCAAGCCGCCGAGGACAAAGGCCGCAGTGAGGCTGACCAGAGTGTCGACCAGAGATTCAAGGTTGATGTTGTTGATTGCTTGCATAGGAAATCTTCCCTGTTCATTGCCAGCCAAACTTACGGATGTAGTAGCCCTTCACCGCCTGGGTCAGCGCCATATACGCCAGCAGAATCACCGGCAGGAACACGAAGTACAGCGACGGCAGCGCCTGCAACTTGAAGTAATGCGCCAGCGGCCCCATCGGCAGGAAAATCCCCACGGCCATGATCACGCCGGTCATCACCATCAACGGCATCGCCGCACGGCTTTGCAGGAACGGGATTTTCGGGGTGCGGATCATGTGCACGATCAGCGTCTGGGTCAGCAACCCCACCACGAACCAGCCAGACTGGAACAGGGTCTGGTGGTCGGGAGTATTGGCGTCAAAGACGTACCACATGAGTGCGAACGTGGTGATGTCAAAGATCGAACTGATCGGCCCGAAAAACAGCATGAAACGACCGACATCTCCTGGCTGCCAGCGCTGGGGTTTACTCAGCATCTCGTCGTCGACGTTATCGAACGGGATCGCAATCTGCGAAATGTCATACAGCAGGTTTTGCACCAGCAGATGCATTGGCAGCATCGGCAGGAACGGAATGAACGCGCTGGCCACCAGCACCGAGAACACGTTGCCGAAGTTGGAGCTGGCAGTCATTTTGATGTACTTGAGCATGTTGGCGAAGGTGCGACGGCCTTCCAGCACACCCTCCTCCAGAATCATCAGGCTCTTTTCCAGCAGGATGATGTCGGCAGCTTCCTTGGCGATATCCACCGCGCTGTCTACCGAAATACCGATATCGGCGGTCCGTAGCGCCGGCGCATCGTTGATACCATCGCCCATGAAGCCGACCACATGCCCATTGGCCTTGAGCAAGCGCACGATGCGTTCCTTGTGGCTTGGCGTCAGCTTGGCGAACACATTGGTAGTTTCCACGGCCTTGGCCAGTTCGGCGTCGGTCATGTCCTCAATGTCGTTGCCCATCAGCAGACCCTGTTGCTCCAGGCCCACTTCGCGGCAGATCTTGGCGGTGACCAGTTCGTTGTCGCCGGTCAGCACTTTCACTGCCACGCCATGGGCCTTGAGGGCTTTGAGCGCAGGCGCGGTGCTTTCCTTGGGTGGGTCGAGGAACGCGACGTAACCGATCAGCGTGAGGTTATTCTCATCCGCCAGGCTGTAGGTGTCACGCCCCGGCGCCATCGGTTGCGCGGCCACGGCGACCACGCGCAGGCCTTCTTCATTGAACGCGGCGGTGACCTGACGGATACGTGCCAACAGGTCATCGGTCAGTGCTTCATTGACGTCGCCATGGCGCACGTTGTTGCACACCGACAGAATCTCCTCCACGGCACCCTTGCAGATCAACAGGTGCGGCTGGCCCTGCTCGGCGACCACCACGGACATGCGGCGGCGGTTGAAGTCGAACGGGATCTCATCGACCTTCTGGAACGCCGTGCCGACTTTCAGCTCGCGATGTACCTCCACATGCTCCAGTACCGCCACGTCCAGCAGGTTTTTCAGGCCGGTCTGGTAGTAGCTGTTGAGGTAGGCCATTTCCAGCACGTCATCGGACTCTTCACCCCATACGTCCACATGACGCGCCAGGAAAATCTTGTCCTGCGTCAGGGTGCCGGTCTTGTCGGTGCACAGCACGTCCATGGCGCCGAAGTTCTGGATCGCGTCCAGGCGCTTGACGATGACTTTTTTACGCGACAGAAACACCGCGCCCTTGGCCAGGGTGGACGTGACAATCATCGGCAACATTTCCGGGGTCAGGCCCACGGCAATCGACAGCGCGAACAGCAGTGCCTCGGTCCAGTCGCCCTTGGTGAAACCGTTGATGAACAGCACCAGCGGCGCCATCACGAACATGAAGCGGATCAGCAACCAGCTGACCTTGTTGACGCCATGCTGGAAAGAGGTGGTGGCGCGATCAGTCGCGGTCACGCGCTGGGCCAAGGCGCCGAAATAGGTGCTGTTGCCGGTGGTCAGGATCACCGCCGTCGCCGCGCCGGACACCACGTTGGTGCCCATGAACAGGATGTTCTCCAGGTCCAGCGGGTTGCGGGTCTTGGCGTCCTGCTGCTGGGCGAACTTCTCCACCGGCATCGATTCACCGGTCATTGCCGCCTGGCTGACAAACAGGTCCTTGGCGCTGAGTACGCGGCAATCGGCGGGGATCATGTCCCCAGCGGACAGTACGATCAGGTCGCCCGGCACCAGTTGTTTGATTGGCAGTTCGATGCGCTTGGCTTCATCGCGGCGCAGCACCGTAGCGGTGTTGCTCACCATGGCTTTCAGCGCATCGGCCGCCTTGTTGGACTTGGCCTCCTGCCAGAAACGCAGCAGCGTCGACAGCACCACCATGGAGAAAATCACCGTGGCGGCCTTCATGTCTTCGGTCAGCCAGGAGATCACCGCCAGCAAGGTCAGCAGCAGGTTGAACGGGTTTTTGTAACAGTGCCACAGGTGCACCCACCATGGCAGCGGTTGCTCATGCTCGACTTCGTTGAGGCCATATTGCACGCGCAGGGCATCGGCTTCCTGAGTCGTCAAACCCTCGGAATGGCTGCCCAGGGTGCCGAGCAATTGCACCGCACTGCTGTTGGCCGAGACCACCAGGGTTTGCGCCAGGGTCGGCGGCACTTCGCGGCTGACGCTGGCGTCGGTCACGGTGTCGAGCATCGCCAGGCGGCGGAAATGCCGGGCGATGTGCCGGGTCCGCAGGAAGCCGGCAAAGAACTCTTTCAACAGAGTCAGGTTCATGGTGTTACTCCTGCGCGAGGAAAAAACCGTCGTGCAGGTACCGCCGTCTGCACCGCGCCCGTTTTATAGGCACAGCCAGCTTGGCCCGCCTGTCGTAAAAGACAGGCGCGTCCGTAGCATCCCGAGGTGAGGCGGGTGCTGGTCAGCGTCGATGAGAGGGATTCGGGCAGGTGCCAGGACTGGCGCTGCCGGGATGCCGCTTCTCGCTTTTAGTGGCGAGACAACGGCATCGGAAAAATGCGCGTTACCTTGCCAAGCCTGTGCCGGTTACCGAAACCGGCCGACTACTGTCACTCGAACAAGTACCCACTGAGGGTCTCCGCTATTGATGAAAACGCGCGAAGCTTACGCCCCGATGATGAGAGAGTAAACCGTAGGAAAGTTTCCGTATGGGGAATAAGAAGATTCTTCAGGATGGGTTCAGGAAGGTGCATCCACTTGATCTCGCGGCACCAACGTCAGGTAATCACCCACCTGCCCACCTGCCAGGGCCTTGACCTGAATCGATACGCTGTTCACCTGACGCCCCATCGTGATCCCTTCGCGGGTGCGTACCTGCACATAGCCAAGCTTAGGCCAGAAACGTTCGGCCTTGGCATTGCCGATGACTACCGTCAAACGCAGCCATTGAGCGCCGTTGCCCGCAGCCCAAGCCTCAAGATCCGCGTGCAGCCGCTGCGCCAACCCAGTGCCATGCAAGCGTGCATCCACCAGCAACAGCCCGATGTGCCAAACACCAACAGCCAGCAAGTCCGCCGCAATGTTCACCACCGCCACCAGCTGGTGTTCCAGATCGCGGTAACCCAGCCAATACATCCGACTGCACGCCCACCCTGCGGGCAACTGTCCCTGCAATTCCTCATGCGCTTCGGTCGCATTGGCCGGTTCGCCGTTGACCGCGATGAAGTAATCCGGCGCCCGCTCAAAAAACCGCTGCAACTCGACCTCATCGCGATCACCCAGCTCAACGACCTGAATGCCCACGACGGAACACGCCGGCAACCCGTGTGAATCAACTTCCATGTCCATCGTTCTCAATCGTCCCGCGTCAGCACTTCCAGCAACTCAATCTCAAAACGCAGGTTGCTGTTGGGCTTGATATGCGCGCCCATCGACCGCTCGCCATAGGCCAGATGCGCCGGCACGAACAGCGTGCGCACACCGCCCACCTGCATGCCCATCAACCCCTGGTCCCAGCCCTTGATCACACGCCCGGTGCCAATCACACACTGGAACGGCTTGCCGCGCTCCCAAGAGGAATCGAACACCGTGCCGTCTTCCAGTGTGCCGGTGTATTGGGTGGTGATCAGCGCGCCTTTAACCACGGCTTTGCCGGTGCCGGGGCGGATGTCGGTGATTTGGAGTTCTTCGGGGCTCATGGGGAATCCGTTGGATAGATAGTGTTTGCTTGAGTTGTGTTTCGCAGATAGGGCATTAAATCCAAGTCGACAATCGCCCAGAATCCACCGGAAAAATCAGGATTATTCAGGTGGACATCAATCGCTAAAACTTGCGGAAGCTGTTCTTGATCGGCAATCACCCCTTCAAGGTGCAACGCCAAGGCCTCGCGGACATTATGCAGCGCTTCGGAAAAAGACCTTCCCGCAGAGAAACACCCCGGCACGTCAGGAATGGTCACGCCGTAGTCCGAGTCCGCGTCCTTGTGTACTACCACAGGAAACTTCATTTTTCCTCCTCTGGATAAGCCCTTGAGGGTCATTCAGCCGAATCATTATTTGAGCCTTACTGTTTTTTTACCAGCGTGCTAATCACCTCCGCACAGAATGTGGGTGCGCAAGCAAGAAAAAAGCAGTGACATTTCCCTTTATCTCGCAGGACGTTTCCGAGAGAATCCCAACCGCTTGCGCCGCTCAAATCACGTGGCTAGTCGTCGTCGGTCACTGCCCATTCAGTGACCGGGTTTAGTAGCCCACGATGTGATTAGGCGCCAAGCGCCCCCTTATGCAAGGCGCCATTTTTCGGCCCTGCGTTATGGTGGCCGTGCGCAGGGCACCTTCGGGTGCGCCGGGTCCTAATCACCGGTCTACTAACCTGCGTACGACCGCCACCCCGTTTAGTAGCGCAGGTATCGGCTCTCTAACGTTGATTAGGAGTTGAACCCATGGACAAACCTGTCCCCGCGCCACCCGCTTCAGAACTGCAATTCTTCACCACCACCCCAGACCTCAACTTCGAAGACGCCCTGGCCCATGCCAGCAGCGTGTTGCGTTGTGCCGCCGTTGCGGCGCAAACGGCCGGGGATCAACTGGAAGGGACTTCACGCACGTTGGTGCTGTCGGTCATGCACCTGGTGGACATGGCCAGTGTGATGGTGGATCGGTCGCTGGAGTGTATGCAGCCGATTTGAATGAGTCGCGGCAAGAAGCCTTGCTTCTTGCCGCGACTAAGCGCTTCCGATTGGCAGGCGCCAACTGACAACCTAAACGGAAGCACCTGATTTACGCATTGCCGCCCTATCACCTCTTATGTAGAGCAGTCCCCATAAGAGTCCTCTGCAATGAACCCAGCTATCAGCCCTGTCCGCGTTTCTGTCGTGCAGTTTGATCCCCAGGTAGGAACGCAGCACCGCACCACTAACCTGCAGCACAGCCTTGCGCTCGCAACTGAAGCGGCCAACGGTGGCGCCAAACTGATCGTGCTTCCAGAACTTTCAAATTGCGGTTACTTCTTCGCCAATCGCCAAGATGCCTTTGACCATGCCGAAATTGTTCCGAACGGAAGAAGCGTGCAGGTTTGGATCGAATTTGCTTCCCGGCATCGTGTGTATCTGGCTGCGGGCGTTAGCGAACTAGACGGCATGCAATTGTTCAACACCAGCGTCCTGATAGGCCCGGACGGCTTTATCGGCAAGTACCGCAAAGCACACCTCTGGAACCTGGAAAAGCTATGGTTCACCCCTGGGAACACAGGTTTCCCTGTCTTTGATACTCCCATTGGACGTATCGGCATGCTGATCTGCTGGGACATCTGGTTTCCCGAGGTACCGCGCATTCTCAGCCAGCAAGGCGCCGATATCATTTGTAGCCTGAACAACTGGGTATGGACCCCTCCCCCGTTATTTGATGAGGCCGGCAAGTGCATGGCGTCTTATCTGACGATGACCGCAGCGCACGTCAATAACGTGTTTATCGCAGCAGCCAGTCGAATTGGTGAAGAGCGTGATGCCTGTTATCTCGGGTGCTCGTTGATTGCCGGGACCAATGGTTGGCCCATCGGCAAGGTGGCGTCGGCGGACTGCCAGGAGATTCTGTTTGCCGATATCGACCTCAGCAGCGCGCGCAGCGCACCGATCTGGAACAATCTCAATGACCTGCAAAGGGATCGGCGCGCTGATATCTATGATCCGATGCTTGGCTACACCCAGCACCCGGCACTCCCACGCTGAGAGAAGGAGACACATCCAACACTACCACTGTGGTCTTTATAGCCACCGCCAGAACCGACTCCAAAACCCCCGCCCCAAATCATCCTTGCACCGCGCATACTGCGCCGCATACAGCTGTGAACGCGCCTGCACCTTGCTCGCCACCGGCGGCAGCCAGGCCTTGGCGGCGTAGGTGCGTTGGCGGTAGCCACCCCAGCCTTCGTGGTAGTTCAGGTACTGGCCGTAGGCGTCGTATTTGTAGACGCCGTTGACGGTGTAGGTCTTGTCCATGTACCAACCGACAAAGTCGATGGCGTCGTCGAAGTCCTGGCGACTGGCGCCGCTGCGGCCGGTGCTCTTGCGGTAGTCGTTCCACACTTCGTCCTTGGCCTGGGCGTAGCCGGCGGCGGTGGAAACGCGGCCCCAGGGGATGATCCACAGCAGGTATTTGCGGGGGGCCAGGGCGTCCTGGCGGAAGCCGGACTCCTGGTACATGATGGCGAACGGCACCTGAATCGGCACGCCCCAGCGTTTTTGCGTGACTTTGGCGGCGTCGTACCAGTCGTCCTTTTCGCGGAAGATACCGCAGAGGTCATTGGGCGTGCGTGGCGGCGAGGTGCCGCACGCCGCCAACAGGGAGGTGAGTAGTAAAAGTCCGACGGCTTTGGCTGCGCTCAAGGGGCACCTTTGCGAGATACGCGTAAAAAGACCGGCATTTTACGCGTTCATTGAGGTGAGTGCCGATGTGTCATCCAGTTGTTTTGATAACGGCGGTGACCTCCAATTCCAGCATTCCGCCGCTGGGCAACCCCGCCACGCCGACCGCCGAACGTGCATGCCGGCCCTGCTCGCCAAACACATCAATCAACACCTGGGAAGCGCCGTCGACCACGTTGGAAAAGCGCTGGAAACCCTCGCCGCCAAACACAAACCCTCGTACAAACAGAATGCGCTCGACGTTCTCCAACCCTACCACCTGATCCAGCACGCTCAAGGTGCGCAACGCGCAGGTTTGACCGGCCTGTGCCACCCGCGCTGGCGAGGTCTGGTCCGTCACCGGTCCGCTGATCACGCCATCGCCCAGCCGGCACACTTGTCCACTCACATAGGCCACACCCGCATGAATCGTCACCGGCACATAGTCACCCTTGGGGCCTGGCGCCTCGGGCAGTTGCAAGCCCAAGGCGGCGATACGCTCGCGAATACTCATGCGGGCTCCTCGACAAACGCCACATGCCCGCCCAACCAGCACCCCTGCACCTGCCCTGCCGCATCGTGACGAAAGCGCAGGGAAATCTGCGAAGGCCGGCCCATTGCGCGGCCCTGGCGGATGTACACCGGACGATCGTCAGCGGCCACCAAGCCAGTTTCCAGCAGGCCAAAAGACAAGGCCGCGGCGGCGATGCCGGTGGCGGCGTCTTCCGGGTAACCCGAAGACTTGGGGAACTGTCGCGCATCAAACTGGCGACCTTCAAGGTCCGACGGCGCGTAGGGATACAACCCCGTGGAACCAATGTGCTCGCACAGTTGCTCCATGCGGCGGAAGTCCGGCTTGAGGCTGTCCAGCACGGCCACGCTCTTCAGCGCGATCAGGGTCTTGACCCGGCTGGTGCGGGCGTTCTGGATCGGCAACGGCGCCAGTTCATTGGACGTGATGCCCAACACCGACAGAATTTCGGCCTCCACCTGCGGGTCGCTCAAGGTTTCAACCTGCCCTTTGGGTTGGCTGATTTCGACTTGAACCTGCGGCGTGCCGGCATTGGTAATCCGTGCATCAACCCGCCCGCTCAACGTCCACAGCGCCAGGCGCTCCTTGTGCAGCATGCCCAATTGATCCAGCAGCCAAATGGCGCCGACGGTGGCATGGCCGCACATTTCCATCTCATGGTTGGGCACCCAGAAACGCAGGGCAAAATCGAAATCGCTGCCGGCCGGTGCGGCAAACACAAAGCCGCATTCATGACCGTAATCGCGGGCGACTTGCTGCATATCGGCATCACTCATGCCGTCGGCCAGCGCCACGGTGGGCGCCGGGTTGCCGCCACGCGCGGTGGCGGGAAAGACATTGACCAGATGAACCTCGGGCGTCATTTCGCCTCTCCCTTGAGGGTGGAAACAGTCGGCGCCACGGCGTCGACGATGGTGTTGGTGTAGACCTGCTGCGGGTCGAGTGTCACCGGGTCATTCTCGACGGCGTTCATGAAACTGATGTTCTTCTCGACGCCGTCTTTTTCGATACGCGGCGTGGCTGGGTAGGACGGCAATGAAGCGGTCCAAGCGGCATCGAATATGGCCGCATCGGTGTGAGCAAAGTACGGACGCACCGACTCGCGGGCCTTGTCCGGTTCGCTGGCGATCAGGTGTTCGGCTTTCCAGATAGCGCGCACCAGTTTCTCGGCGGTGGCCTTGTTGCTGCTCAACCATTCCTCGCGGGCGATCATCGCGGTGAACAGGAAGCCGTCCAAGGGTTTGTATTCGCCCTTGGCCAGGTCCATCAGCACAAACCCGCCCTGCTGCGCCGCCGTGGTGACGGTGGGCGGCGACAGCGAGAAACCGTTGATGCTGCCCTGGGAAAACGCCGCCAGCATGTTCGGCGCACCGCCGATGGGCATGATGGTGAAGTCCTTATCCGGGTTCAGGCCGGCGTCCTTGGCCAGGTAGCGCACCAACATGTCGGTGGTGCTGCCGGGGCCAGTAACGCCGATCTTCAAGCCCTTAAGGGCCTCGGCACGCGCCGAGATGGGCGACGCGGCCGACACACCGGCTTTGCGCGCCGACTCGCCGTCGATCACCACGGTGCTGCCGAACTGGGTCTGCACGGCGGCAAACGCCTGCACGTTCTGGCCTTTGGACCGCGCGCGCACTGCGACCGCAGGCAAACCAACATAGGCATCGGCATCGCGACCGAGCACGGCCGTCAACGCCGCCGAGCCACCTTTTTGAAACACGATCACTTCAACATTCAGGCCTTCTTCGGCGAAGTAGCCCTGTTTCTGCGCGACGTAGATCGGCACATACAGAAAGCCTTCGCTGGGGAACGCCAGGGTGACCTTGGTGAGGTCCTGGGCCTGGGCGGCGGGCAGGAAGGCAGCGCACAACAGACCGACAATCACAAGACGCTTATGCATGATCAAGCTCCAAACCAGAGGGGGTTAAACCGCGACTTCACGTTCCGCTTCATTGGCTTTCCACGGCATCAGCTTGCTTTCGGCCACCTTCACCGCCGTGTTCAGGATCAGCGCCAAAGCAACGATCCCAACCAAAGCGGCAAACACGCCGGCGGTGTCGAACTGCGAGGCCGCATCCGATAGCAGATAACCCAGCCCACGGTTGGCCGCGATGATCTCGCCCACCAGCGCGCCGATCAGCGCATAAGGCACCGACAACCGCAGGCCGGTGAACACCCAGGTGAAGGCCGAGGGGATCACCACCATGGTCAGCAGGTCACGTTCCTTGGCGCCCATCAAGCGCAGGATGGTCAGTTGCTCGCGGGACACGTTGCGCACGCCGCTGTAGGTGTTGAGGAACACCAGGAAGAACACCACCGCGGCGGTGAGGATGACTTTCATCGGCAAGCCGATACCGAACCAGAGGATGAACAGCGGCGCCAGCGCCACTTTCGGCAGGCTGTAGAAGGCCGTCAAAAACGGATCGAGGATGTCAGCCAGCAACTTGGCGCGACCCAGTACAAGGCCTGCGATCAAACCTGCGAGAGAGCCGATGAAAAAGCCCAGCACCGCCTCCAGGGTGGTGATGCCGGCATGGTAGAAAAATACGCCATTGAGCAGGATTTTCCACAGGCTCTGGGCCACGGCCGAAGGGCGGCTGATGAAGAATTCCGCGCCAAACCAGCGCGACACGCCTTCCCACAACAGCATGAGGAACACCAGGAACAGCAAGCGATAAACCTGAATCATACGACCTCCAGCGAGTGAGCCAATGAAGAAGGGTGAGCGGCGTCGGCAACGTCGGGCGCCAGGCGTTTCCAGAGTTCGGCGCAGAGTCCCACGTAGCGTGCGTCGGAGCGCAGTTGCACCAGGTTGCGTTCACCGCTCAGCGGGATATCGAGCACATGGTCGATGGTGCCGGGGCGACCGGCGAACACCACGCAGCGGTCGGCGAGCGCAATGGCTTCGTCGACGTCATGGGTGACGAACAGCACGGTCTTGTTGAGCTTGCGGCACAGGCGCAGCAGTTCGGTCTGCAGCGTCAGACGCATTTGCGCATCGAGGGCGCCGAAGGGCTCGTCCATCAGCAGGGTTTCCGGGTCGCTGGCCATCAAGCGCGCCATGGCCGCGCGTTTGCGCATGCCGCCGGAAAGCTGGTTGGGGTAGCTTTCGCCGAAACCGGTGAGGCCTACCAGCGCCATCAGCTCTTCGACCCGTGCTTCGGTCTCGGCCTTGGGCACGCGGCGAATCTGCAGCGGCACCGCGATGTTGCCCGCCACCGTGCGCCAAGGCAGCAAGTGATCGGCCTGGGTCATGTAGCCGACCCGGGTGTTCACGCCTTTGACTTCAACGCCGTCGTAGTGCACTTCGCCGACCGTGGGGCCGAACAGCCCGGCGGTCATGTTGAGCAAGGTGGACTTGCCGCAGCCCGACGGGCCGACTAGGGTGATGATTTCGCCGCGCTGGACCTCCAGCGACACATTGCGCACGGCCACAAATTGGCGGCCCTCGACGTTGAAGCTTTTTTGCACGCCTGAAAATCGGATAAAGGGTTTTGCGCTCACCGCCCCTCCTCGTCCGGTACGCCGGACTTGTCTGTTGTTGGTGAGCAGAGGATGAAGGGATGACAGATTTGTGGCGCACGGGATCGGGCCGGATCATGCGCGGGATCGGGACATCGGTGATTGGGGTTGCGCCAGGAGGAACCGACTCGAATGTGGGAGCTGGCTTGCCTGCGAAGGCGGCCTGACAGCCGACCTGGATGTTGGATCTGATCGGGCACATATCCGTTATTTAGGTAACGGCCACTTATGGTTCCGCCCTTACGGCGGGTCACTTTTGGAAACGAGCCCGGAATGCCGGCCCAGCCAAAAGTAACCAAAAGGGCTCTTGCCCCAACACTCGGTACCTCGCCTAGGCTCGGTATGCCCGTAATCCGACAGGGATTTGGGGGGCCGCCTGAGATCAAAAGCCAGATCAAAATCACGATCACGATCAAGAACGGCTCGCTTCGCATTGTGGTTTGTGCTGGTGTCAGCTACGGCGCCATTCATCCGGGGAGATGCCCAACACCCGGCGGAACACATGGGCCAGGTGCGATGGCGATTCGTAGCCGACGTTGTTGGCGATCTCCAGCACTGACAGGCGTGTATGCCGAAGCAGGGTCTGCGCCCGTTCCAGGCGCAGCCGTTGCACATAGGCCAACACCGTCTCACCGGTGTGCTGCGCAAACAGCCGGGTCAGGTGTCGGCGGGACAGATGGAACACTGCCGCAATGTCATCCAGCCCTGGCGCATGCTCGAGATTGCCTTCCACGTAGGCTTTCACATCGCGCACCAACATGGCGCCATGGCGCTCGGTGGAAGAGCGTTGCAGGCTCGGCTGACTGAGGGAGATCGCCAGGCATTCGAGCAACAACAGGTGATCGGCCTGGGCCAGTTGGCGGCGGCGATCTACGTAGGGGTCGGGTTGGCTGAAGGCTTTTTTCGCCAGCAATAAATGGTGCAGCGGCGCGGAGGTTTGCCAGATGCCCAGGGTGGGCACGCGCAGCAGGCGGTTGGCGTCACCGGACAGGTCACGCAGGGCGTAGCGCATGTAGTCAGGGTCGACGTAGAACGCCAGGTGGCCCTGGCTGGCCGTGAGTGATGAGGAAGAATGGCTGCATTGCGGCGGCACCAGCACGAACTGGCGGTCGATCACCGAGGTGCTGCGCCCGCTGTCTTCGTCCTTGAAGCGCAGCAAGCCATGCTCGGGCACCATGAGCATGAACTCGTCATGGGCATGGGCACCGGTTTCATAGGCGCCATTGGAATTGAAGACGCTGTAGATATCACGCATCGCCAGGCACTGCCGGTGGGTATTGAAATGCTGACACTAGCATGTTTGATGCCAGTGAAAAGCAGCGTCCCTGCTGCAAGCATTGTTAAGCCAACGGCACTCGGCGCGTGGTCAGGGCCATCCGCCCTACCAGGAAGCTCAAGGCCGCGCCCAACAACAGCATGGCCAAGGTGCTCCAGGCCGCACGGGAGAGCTGTTTGGCCGCGACTTCGCCGGCTTCACGGGCTTTCTGCTCGGCCTGTTGCTTCAGTTCATCAACCTTCTGCATGGCCTGCTGATAGGCCTGGGCGTAGTTGTCGACGATCTGGGTAGCTTCTTCCTTGCTCTTGCCGGTGCGGGCCGCAACGATATTGACCAACGCGTCTTTGTCCGCTGCATTCAGCGCGGGCTCACCGGAAGCCTTGACGCGTTCGAACCATTGCTTCAACGCATCGCCAGCCTGGGCAGGGTTGCTGGCTGCGGCGGTCGCCGACTGCTTGCCATCGGCAGCGGCCTGGTCGGTTTTCTGTTCGACGTTGGCCGGGTCCAGTTCAGGCTTGCCACTTTGCTTGAGCAAGGTGTCCAGCTCGCCTTGCAGGCTGTTCCAGTCCAGTTGGATGCCCTGCTCGTTCAACTGCTGCTTGACGCTGTCGCCAATGCCCGGTGCTACCGCGGCAATGCCGCTGCCGGCAGCCGACAGGCCTTTACCTACCACATTGCCGGCGGTGCCGACGACACTGGCGGCCAAGCCCGCCAGCAGCCAGGTGGTGAGCAGCGTGGTGAGGGTCCAGGTCAGTACGCCGTGCAGGCCGCCGCGATCAGGGGCCGTGCGGCCCGCCACAAAGGCGCCGAGGCCAACAGCGACCAGGGTCGAGACAAACAGCCAGATCCCGGCGCCCGTGCCGAACCCACTCAAAGGGTTGCCGGCTTGCATGGGGTCGACGGCGCTGGCGCCGATGGCGGTGCCCAACACACTCAGCACCAGGTAACTCACCAGAGCAATTGCACTCCCGGCCAGTACCGCACTCCAGGACACGCGAAACGGCGAACGGTTGGTTTCATAGACAGGGGTCATGATTGATCCTTTTTGCGTTATTGACCGCCTCAGTCTGGCGAGCCAAGTACCGCTCGTCCCCGCGCAAATGCACCGGGATGCATAGTGCATTTGCACCCCACCCCAGGCAATTGGTCTGCACTATCCTGAAGCCCCGGTGTCGTAATTCCACGCGTCTAAAACCCGGAGAAACCATGACCCAGGATGTCCTCGCCAAAGAAACCAACCGCCGCCAACTGCAGCAGATTGTCTCCGGGGTATCCGACGGCATCATCCTCGCGGAAGTCGACCAAACCATCCTCTGGGCCAACGAAGCTGCGCTGAACATGCACGGCATTGATGACGTCGCTGCACTGGGTGCCAATACCCAGGCCTACGCCGAACGATTTGCCCTGCGCTATCGCAACAACCACCCGGTGCTGTTGGAGAACTACCCCCTCGCCCGCGTCGCCGCTGGCGAAGAGTTCAGTGACGTGGTGGTGGAAGTTTCCCCCACCGAGGACGCCGACAGAACCTGGGTCCATCGCCTGCGCAGCCTGGTGATCAGTGACTCCCACGGTGAGCCGGAATTGCTGGTGCTGATCCTCAGCGACGCCACCGAATGGGCCAGCGCCGAACAGCGCTTCGAAAAAACCTTCAACGCCAACCCGGCGCCGGCGGTGATCTGTCGCCTGAGTGACTTGCGTTACATCAAGGTGAACCAGGGCTTTCTGGAGATGACCGGCTACAACCGCGACCAGGTCATCGGTAAATCCGTCTATGAGCTGGACGTGCTGGAACAGGCCGAGCGCAAGGACCTGGCCATCCAGCGCCTGGGCGAAGGTGCGACCATCCCGCAGATGCAGGCCGAGCTGCGCCTGCCTGAGGGCGGCAGCAAACTGGTGATCGTCGCGGGGCAACCGCTGGACATGAACGAAGAGGACTGCATGCTGTTCTCCTTCATGGACCTGGAGCCGCGCCGAAAGGCGGAAATCGCCCTGCGCCAGAGTGAGGAGCGCTTCGCCAAATCGTTCCGCCTGACGCCCGTGCCAACCCTGGTGTGTAGCGCCGCCAACCGCCAGGTGGTGGACATCAACGAAGCCTTCATGAGCATCACCGGCTATACCAGCGAGGAGCTGATCGGCAAGTCCATCGAAGACATCGACTTTATCGACAGCCCGCAGGCGGCCGCGCAATTGTTCGCCAACCTGGAAAAAGCCGGCAACCTCGACGGCCAGGACCTCAAAGTGCGCAAGAAAGGCAACGAGGTGATCGACTGCGTGGTCTCCGCCGACACGGTGATCATCCAGGATGTGCCCTGCTATCTGCTGGTGATGATGAACATCACCGAACGCAAACGCTCGGAGCTGGAACTGGTGGCGGCCATCGAAGAAGTGATGCAGGACGCCTCCTGGTTCAGCCAGACCCTTATCGAAAAACTGGCCAACGCCAAGAGCGTCAACAGCCCCAGCCAACCCAATGTCGCCTTCACCGACCTCACCGCCCGGGAGCGCGATGTGCTGGGGCTGATCTGCGAAGGCTTGGCTGACAAGGAGATCGCTTCGCGCTTGAAACTGGCGCCCAACACGGTGCGTAACCATGTGGCCACGGTGTACTCGAAACTGGGAGTGCACAGCCGCAGTGCGGCCATCGTCTGGGCCCGTGAACGCGGGCTGTTTGCCGGGGAATTGCGCCTCAAGAAATAGACCGTGGAAGTACAAATGCACTAGTGCACTTAGTGCGAATTCGCCTTATTGCAGCGGGCAGCACGCCATAACCTTCAAGCATCGAACTTAGGCCTGAAGGAACCCGCATGTTTACCCTCTCTCAACTGCGAAATTGCATCGAAGAAGGCCTGTCGCCGCTGACGTGTGAATTCACCCTGTGCCGGGACGCGTCCCTGACCCTCAAGGTCTACGACGCCGAGACCGGCCGTGTGGATCTGGTGGTGACCGGGATCAGCACCAACCGACTGCAGACCCCGCAAGAAGTCGAAAAGATGGTGGAAGAATTGCGCTACGAACTGCAGAGCAACACCATGGGCAAGCTCACGCTGGATGACTTGCCTTCAACGACGCACCAATGAAATAGAATATCCCGCCTGCGACGATGAACGCCCCCAGCATGTAGAACATGTAGTAGGCCGGCAGGCTGGCCAGTACCAGCCCACACAACACCGGCCCCAACGCGGCACCCAGGTTGGACAGGTTCTGCGCCCCGTAGTACATGCCGCGCAGGTGGTCCGGGGCGATGCGGTCGATAAACATGTACTCGGCCGGAAACACGATGATCTCCCCCACCGTGAACACCACCATCGCCAGCACCCACCACAACACGCTGGTGGACAGCGCGAACCCGACGATTCCCAGCATGAACATGCCCAGCCCCGCGATCAGCCATTGGCCCAGGTAGCGATGCGAAATACGCCGCCCGATCACGTACTGCAAGGCAATCACCAGCACCGCGTTGGTGGTCAGCACGGCGCTGACCACGGTGTAGGTGTATTCGGCTGTGGTGGTGGTCACCAGGTATTGCGACAGCCACGCGGTGAACTGGCCGAAGACCACCGCACTGAGCACGCCGCCGAGGGTGAAGCAGACCAGGCGGTGATCCCTTAAGAGCACCCGCCCGACGGCGAGGAATGGCACCGGCTTTTGCGTGGCATCCACGGTGGTCAGGGTGCGGTCGCCCCAGCGCCAATACAGCAGGAAAAAGCCCACCCCCAACAGCGCCGAGAGGATGAACGGCAAGCTGATATCCAACTTGGCAATCATCGCCCCGAAAAAAGGCCCCACGGCATAACCGACATTGGTCAGGGTGTACTTGATGGAAAACACTTCGCTGCGCGCCTCTTCGGGCAACAGGCTGGCAAAGCCGGCTTTGACGGCGATATCGATCACCGCGTACGCGAGGTTGATCAGGATCAGGCAGGCATAGAACACCCAGAAATGCTGCACCAGCACCGTGCCGATAAAGCCCAGTACAAACAGCGCACTCAGCCCCAGCAACAACCGGTAGCTGTTGATGCGGTCGACAAGGAAACCGCCATACACGCTGAGCAACGAGCCGACGATCAGCGAGCTGCCGATGACCAGGCCAACCTGGGTGATGTCGAGGGCAAAGCGGTGGGTAAGGTAAATCACCAGGTAGGGAAAGGTGATGGCCTTGGCCAGCGTCAGCATGAGCGTGGCCGAAAGCAGCAGGTTTACGGTGCGGGGGTAGTTTCTTATTGTGGCAAGCATCCTGCTCTCGATCGTTGAAGGTAACGCGGCGTCTATGGCCGGTTACCTTAACCCAGGGCAGGCACTACCGACACGGTCATTTCTTGACGGGGGTGATCTCGAGAATGGTGCCGTTGGTGGTCTTGAGCAGCACGAATTTATCGCCTACCCGCGTCCATTGGCTGTCTTCCTCAGGCTGCTTGAGGCCGCGCTTTTTCCAGTCGCTGACCGCCGATTCCTTGCGCATCAGCATGTCCGGCGCACGGTCACCCTCTTTCAGGTCACGGGTGTTGATGTTCGAAGGTTGCACGGTTTCCTGGGGGGTGTCACCGGCCTGCACGATAAAGCTGGCGGTGGACAAGCTTGTGGCGACCAGCAGGCTGGCAATCAGGGATTTGGCTTTCATGGGGGCTCCTTCAATGAATGATGCGTACCCAGGTTCGGACCGCTGCAATGCGTGATCATTCCATCGGGCCTCTCACTGCCCCAATGGGTTGGGGCCGCTTCGCGGCCCAGCGGGAACAAGCCCCCTCGCCACCGCAATGGCTAATCAACTGCCAAGGGTGTGCCTTGATGGAACACCATCTGCCACTGCCCTTCTTCTGCCCGCCATACCGAGCTGCGCAACGAGGTCCCGACTCCGTTCCGGTGACAGCGATAGGTGACCAACGCTACACGCTCGCTCAGCATTTTCACCACGAACTCGGTCATGCTCCGCGCAGAAAACACCTCATCCTGCAGCCCGTCGATCACCTCGGCCTTGCTGCCCCACACATGGCCGCTGGCGCCGAACTCAACAAAATCATCGGCCAGCAATCGTGCCAACTGCCTTGTATCCGAACGGGTCGCGCTTTGCTGTAGTGCCTGTTCCAGCCCGAACAAGTGCGCGTGTAAATCCATGCTCATTGCCTCCATGAAATAAATCCTGTAATTTTTCATGAAATTTATCGAAATAAATTTCATGACCCCACAAGAAGAACTCGCCACCCTCGCCGCACTCATCCACGACCTGCGCAAGCACAAGAAGCTCACCCTCGCGCAGTTGGCGCAAAAAATCGAGCGTTCGGTGGGTTTCCTGTCCCAGGTCGAGCGCGGTTTGTCCCGCCCGACCGTGGCGGATTTGACCGCCATCAGCCACGCCCTCGACGTACCCACCACCTATTTCTACAGCCAGCCCAAACCCAAGGCCGTGGACTGGATCACCCGCCCCAACGAGCGGCGCACGGTGTATTACGCCAATGGCATCACCGACATCCTCGTCTCACCAAGCATGAATGGCGCCTTTTCGATGCTCGACAGCCTGTTGGCCCCCGGTGCCAACAGCGGTGAACAAACCATGAGTGATCGCGCCGAACAAGCCGGTTTTGTGCTGGAAGGCGAGTTGACCCTGTGGGTCGAGGGTGAGGCCGACTCGGTCACCCTCGGCCCAGGCGACAGTTTCCACCTGGCCAGCTTCGCCCATTGCCGCTACGCCAACCTGACCGACCTGCCCGCCCGCGTGTTGTGGGTTTACAACTAGGAGTTGCACCCGTGAAAAGCCATGCCTCCACGTTACTGGCCGAAGTACGGACCTTTCGCCAGAACCATCCCGATGTGCGCTACGTCGACCTGATCGCCCTGGACATTCCCGGGCACTTCTACGGCAAGCGCTACCCCATCGAGATGCTGGAAAAAGTCGCCGCCGGCAGCCCGCTGAAGCTACCGCAGAACGCCGTGCTGCTGGGGGTTCAGGGCGGGTTGTTCAAGATTGGTGATTACTGCTTCAACGACGGCGACCCGGATGCCAACCGTCGTCTGGTGCCAGGCACGCTCAAGCCGGTGAGCTGGGAGTCGCAGCCCCTGGGCCAGATGCTGATCACCTCGGACGGCACCGAAGCGCCCATCGAATTCGAACCCCGCGAAGTGCTGGCCAAGGTGCTCGAGCGCCTCCAGCACAAGGGCATCCACCCGGTGGTGGCGTTTGAACTAGAGTTCTACCTGTTCGACAAAAAGCTCGACAACGGCCTGCCACAATTCGCCCGTGACCCACTGAGCGATGACCCCGACGACCAGCCCAACTTGCATATCGAACGGCTTTCGCGCTTCGGCGAAGTGCTCGACGATATGGCGCAAACCGCCAAGGACCAGGGCATCGACATCACGGTGATCACTGCCGAGATCGGCCCCGGCCAGTTCGAGATCAACTTCGGCCACCTCGACGATGGCATGCGCGCCGCCGACTGGGCCGCCCTGTTCTGCCGCAGCACCCGTGGCGTGGCGCTCAAGCACGGTTACCGCGCCAGCTTCATGGCCAAGCCGTACCTGCAATACCCCGGCAGCGGCATGCATGTGCATGTCAGCCTGTATGACGGCGCTGGCAATAACCTGCTGGCGGCGCACCAGCAGCAACCGCTGCGGCACGCTGTGGCCGGCTGCCTGGAATTGTTGCCCCATTGCATGCCGATCTTCTCGCCCAACCACAACGCCTTCCGCCGCCTGGGCGGTACGGTCAACGCCGCTACACGTGCCAGTTGGGGCTTTGAAGACCGTGACGCGTGCGTGCGCATTCCCGAGTCCGACCCACGCAACCTGCGCATCGAGCATCGGCTGGCCAGTGCCGATGCCAACCCGTACCTGGTGCTGGCGGCGATCCTCGTCGGCCTGGAACACGGCCTGGAAGCCAAGCGCGAACCCATCGCCCCGCTGAACGAAGATCGCAGCAGTGGTACCGACTTCCCACTGGAAATGCTCGGCGCGGTACGTGCCATGCAGCACCAACCGGTATTGCGCGATAAGCTGGGGGCCGAATTTGTCGACGTGTACTGCGAAAACAAACGCCAGGACCACCTGGCCTTCCAACAAGAGATCAACGCGCGGGAATACCGCTGGTTTCTCTAACCGCCACTTTCTCTAACCGCCACCGGAATCACCGATGACCGACCAAAGCGCCCCGGCCCTCAAGGAAATCTTTAACGTCGAACGCCTGCAACACATCGCCGATGAAATGACAGCGGTGTACCCGGCGTTCGACGCCAAGGGCTTCCTCAAGCACGCCAAGGCCGGGTTGGCCGAGTTGTCGGTGATGCAGCGCATGGCGCGGGTCAGCGAAAGCCTGCACGCGGTGATCCCGCTGGATTATCCGCAGACCCTCAAGCTGCTGCATGCACTGGCGCCGCGCCTGAACAGCGCGTTTGTCAGCCTGTTCCTGCCGCATTTCGTGGCAAGTTACGGGTTGCACGACTTCAAGCGCTCCATGGCAGCTCTTAAATATTTCACCACCTTTGGTTCCGCCGAATTCGCCATCCGCCACTTTTTGCTGCACGACTTCCCGCGCACGCTGGCGGTGATGCAAACCTGGTCGCTGGATGACAACGAACACGTGCGCCGCCTGGCCAGCGAAGGTTCACGTCCGCGCCTGCCTTGGTCATTCCGTTTGGCCGAAGTGCAGGCCAACCCCGAGCTGTGCGCGTCGATCCTCGACAACCTCAAGGCCGATAACAGCCTCTACGTACGCAAGTCCGTGGCCAACCACCTCAATGACATCACCAAGGACCACCCGGAATGGGTGCTCAGTCTGATCGAAGGTTGGAACCTGGAGAACCCGCACACCGCGTGGATCGCCCGCCACGCCCTGCGCAGCCTGATCAAGCAAGGCAACACCCGCGCACTGACGATCATGGGTGCGGGCGCCAAGGCCGAGGTGAAGATCCACCACCTACAGGTCACGCCGGCGGTGATCAACCTGGGCGACCGCATCAACCTGTCGTTCAGCCTGGAGTCCACCGCCACTACCCCACAGAAACTGGTGGTGGACTACGCCATCGACTACGTGAAAAGCGCCGGCCACAGTGCCGCAAAGGTGTTCAAACTCAAGGCGTTTACCCTCGGCGCTGGCGAACTTCACAGCATCCGACGTGAGCAACATATCCGCGAGTTGACCACGCGTAAGCATTACCCCGGCAAGCATGTCGTCCATGTGTTGATCAACGGCGAGAGGCTTGCCAGCGCCGACTTCGAACTGCGAAACGACTGACACAAATCAAAGAAAAGGCTCTAGAACGGGCCTTTCAGCCACATAAATTGTCGAACAATCCTGGCTTTCTCAGTTGCGATCCATTATCATCCAGCGCCTTCTCGCTACCCATCGGGTAGCTGTTTCAATGTGTCACCCGAGGCGCCCATGTACCGTTTTTCGTTTCACCGCCCCCTGATTGCCATCAGCCTGGGGCTTGTTGCTCCTGGCGTGTTTGCCGCGCTGCAACCCCTGGCCGAAGCACCACTGGCCAGCGACACCGAGCTGCACTGCCACTTCAACCGCGACGCCAGTACCGACTGCACCACCACCTACCGCTATACGATCCTCAAACCGAGCGGCCGCGAAATGCTCTCGCGCATCGACTTCGATTATTCCGAAGGCGACACCTTTGAAGTGATCAGCGCGCAGTCCACCCAGCCCGGCGCCAAGCCAGTGGCGCTGGATGCGACGCAGATCGACACCCGCACCGCGCCCAATCCGGACCAGGGCTTCAGCCGCGACAAACAGACCTCGCTGGCCTTCCCCAACCTGCGCGTCGGCACGCAGATTCGCTACACCGTGCGCGAGCACCACGCCGCCAAACCCTTGATGACCCAGTTTCACTACGTGCTCAAATTCGGCGCCAGCCCGGCGCGGCGCGACCGGTTCAAGGCGCGTTTTACTGCCGAGCGCCCCATCCAGTGGCGCAGCGAACTGTTCGAGGGTTTCAGCGTAACGCCGTCGCAGAATGGCAAGACCCTGGACGTGGTGCAAAAGGCCCCGACCTACCTCAACTACATCAACGAAGCCTCCAACGCCGCGTTGCTGCGCATCCCGCGTATCGAGATAGGCAGCGCCCTGGAGCGCCAAGCGTACTTCGGTGCGTTCGCGCAGCGCTACAACCAGATCCTCGGTGCCAACCTGCCGCCACAAGGTGCTGCTGCCGTGGTTGCCGTGCGCGGTTTGGCGCCGGCCGAACAGGTCGCGGCATTGATGCAGCACATCAACGATCACTATCGCTACCTGGGTGATTGGCGGGCGACAGAGCGCGGCTACGTGCCCTTCAACCTCGCTGAAATCGAACAACACGGTTATGGCGACTGCAAGGACCTGGCAATCCTGCTGACCGCCTTGCTCAAGGCCAGTGGCATCAAGGCCGAGACCGCCTGGGTCAGCCGGGGCGATGTGGTCGAGTCGCTACTGATCCCCGGCACCCAGGCGCCGAACCACGCCATCGTGCGCGCCGAAGTGGACGGCCAGGTGTGGTGGCTCGACCCGACCAACCCGGTGTTCGCCCCCGGCCAGGTCATGCCCGATATCCAGGACCGCTGGGTGCTGGTCAACGACGCCCAGGGTCAGGTGCGCGAGGAACATATCCCGCTGGAACGCCCCGAAACCACCCTGCGCCTGGACAAACAGGTGCACTACGACAAACAAGGCGACGGCGCGACCCAGGCCACGATCACCTTCAGTCGCCTGCCGCTGATGCAACTGAGCGTCGCCGACCGCCAGCAAGGCAGCACCGCCACCGACCAGGACATCTGCGCCAACTTCGGCAACGAGATCAGCGACTGCCAGATCACTCGCCCGGCCACCGGCTTTGTGGTGCATGACGGCTATACCGTCACGGCCAAAATGACTGATCAGCGTGCGCTGGAAAAGCTGGCGAATGACTACGTATATAGCGATGAATCGCTCAAGGGTCGTTGGGATGGTTTTATCAACTACCGCCGCCAAGGGCAGCAGGCCGAGCTTGATCTGGGCAACCCGCAAACCCATGACTACAGCATCACCCTGAGCGGCGGGCGGATGGAAAAAACCATCCCGGGTTGCCAGGTGCGTTCGCCGTGGTATGACTTGGACCTGCAGGGTTCGCAGGAGAATGGCGGGCTGCGTTATCACTATCGCCTGAGCCAGAAGGTGCGTTGGTTGAGCCGTGATGAGATTGTCAGCAAAGCGTTCGGGAAAATGATCGAGGATGCACGGGCTTGCGCGGAGCAGGTGCATCAGGTGGTGAAACTCTAACCCCTCTGTTGGGCAGGCCTGGCATCAGGCCTCGCCCAACAACAACCCCTGCTCCCGCGCACACAACTCCACCACATAATCCCACAACACCCGCAGCCGCACCGATTTGTGCAACTCCCGGCGCGAGCTGATCCAGTAGCTGCGCTGGATCCCCTCCCCCGGCAGCAACGGCACCAGTTCCGGGTCGCCGGCCGCCATGAAGCACGGCAACACCGCAATCCCCAACCCGGAGCGCGCGGCTTGGTGCTGGGCAATCACGCTAGTGCTGTGGAACACCACCTTGGGGTTGCGGCAGAAGCTGCTGAGGAATTTGAGTTCCTGGCTGAACAGCAAGTCGTCCACGTAATCGATCCACGCGTGCGCGGCGAGGTCTTCGCGCTTTTCGATCGGTGGGTTGCGGTCCAGATAGGCACGGCTGGCGTAGAGGGCCAGGCGGTAGTCGGTGAGTTTGCGGGTGACCAGTTGATCGACGCTGGGGCGTTCGAGGTGGATGCTGATCTCCGCTTCGCGGTTGAGAATGCTGACAAAGCGTGGCACCGCCACCAATTCCACTTCCAACCCGGGGTAGCGATCAAATAGCCCACTCATGCGACTGGCCAGGAACATCACGCCCAAGCCTTCGGCCACGCCGAGGCGGATCTTGCCCAAGGGCGCGGCGGAGTGGGTCAGTTCGTCTTCGGCCAACAGCGCGACGTTTTCCATGGCTTCGGCGTGCTTGAGCAGCGCTTCGCCGGCCGGCGTCAGTTCGTAGCCCTGGGCATGCTGCACGAACAGAGCGGTGCCAAGGCTTTTCTCGATCGCCTCAATATGCCGGGCCACGGTGGCATGCGTGGTTTTCAGACGTTGCGCGGCGGTGAGCAAGCGGCCGCTGCGCTGCAGCTCCAGAAAATACCGCAGGTCGTTCCAGTCGAACATGACGCCTCCCTCACTTGGACATAAATACTGTCTAAAGCTGTACCCGGTACCTGTGGTGAGCGAGCTTGCTCGCGCTGGGCTGCGCAGCAGCCCCAAAACCGGAAGCCTCGTTGCATCTGAAAAACCGCGTTTGCATGCAGGAGGGGCCGCTTCGCGCCCCAGCGCGAGCAAGCTCGCTCACTACATTGAGCAAAGCCCCAAGGGTCATGCTGTTTAAAAACGCACAGCAGCTGGGTAAAAACTAACATTTTTAAGACGAAAACTAACAACTAGGATGGAGCCAATAAGAAAAACAAGCGAGGCCTCAGATGCCCATTGCAACTGCTGAATACGATTACATCGTCGTAGGCGCCGGCCCCGCGGGCTGCCTGCTGGCCAATCGACTGTCCGCCAACCCTGCCCACCGCGTGCTGCTGCTTGAAGCCGGCGGCCGTGACAACTACCCCTGGATCCACATTCCCGTCGGCTACCTGTTCTGCATCGGCAACCCACGCACCGACTGGTGTTTCAAGACCGAAGCCCAGGAAGGCCTGCAAGGCCGTGCGCTGAGTTACCCACGGGGCAAGGTGCTGGGCGGTTGCTCCTCCATCAACGGCATGATCTACATGCGCGGCCAGGCTCAGGATTACGACGGCTGGGCCGCAGAAGGCAACTCGGGCTGGGCATGGAAAGACGTGCTGCCGCTGTTCAAGCAGAGTGAAAACCACTTTGCCGGTGGCTCGGAGTTCCATAGCGATGGCGGTGAATGGCGCGTCGAACAGCAACGCCTGCACTGGCCGATCCTCGATGCCTTCCGTGATGCGGCCGCGCAAAGTGGTATTGCCAACATCAATGACTTCAACCAGGGCGACAATGAAGGCTGCGGCTACTTCCAGGTCAACCAGAAGGCCGGCGTGCGCTGGAATGCGGCCAAGGCGTTCCTCAAGCCGGTCCGTCAACGACCCAACCTGACAGTATTGACCGAAGTGGAGGTCGACCGCGTACTGCTGGAAAACGGCCGCGCCTCCCAGGTAATCGGACGCCAGCAGGGCCAGCAACTGAGTTGGAAGGCACGCAAGGAGATCGTCCTGTGCGCCGGCTCCGTGGGGTCGCCAGGCATCTTGCAGCGTTCGGGAATCGGTCCATCCAGTGTGCTCAACCCCTTGGGCATCGACGTACTGCACGAACTGCCGGGCGTTGGTGGCAACTTGCAGGACCACCTGCAACTGCGGCTGATCTACAAACTGGAAAACGCCCGCACCCTCAACCAGATCGCCGGCACGCTATGGGGCAAGATGGGCATGGGCCTGCGCTACCTGTATGACCGCAGCGGCCCATTGTCGATGGCGCCCAGCCAGCTCGGCGCATTTGCCCGCTCGGGTCCGGAACAGACCTCGGCCAACCTCGAATACCACGTGCAGCCGCTGTCACTTGAGCGTTTCGGCGAACCGCTGCACGCATTCCCGGCGTTTACCGCATCGGTCTGCGACTTGCGCCCGCAAAGTCGCGGACGCATCGACATTCGCTCGGCCAACCCGGCGGATGCACCGCTGATCCGCCCCAATTACCTCAGCCATCCGGAAGATTTGCGGGTGGCCGCTGATGCGATCCGCCTGACACGCCGTATCGTCGCCGCCCCGGCGCTGAGCCAGTTCAAGCCGGTGGAATACCTGCCAGGCGATTCGCTGCAAACCGAAGACGAATTGCATGAAGCCGCCGCGCGTATCGGTACTACTATCTTTCATCCGGTTGGCACATGCCGCATGGGCAGCGATAAAGACGCGGTGGTGGATGCGCAACTGCGGGTGCATGGCGTGCCTGGCTTGCGCATTGCCGATGCCTCTGTCATGCCGCGCATCACGTCCGGCAACACCTGTTCACCTACGCTGATGATCGCGGAGAAGGCCGCGCAGCTGATCCTTTCGCCGAATACAAGGAGTCTCGCCCCGGAGAAAGAACTGGTTCATGCAATCTGAATAGCGGCGCCAGACCTGGCGCCGACAGTGGAACAACAATAAATAATCACTGTGAGGGCTACCCGATGTCAGAACATGCTCAACCCCTGGGTTCGGCGGTCAACACCGTCATCACCCGCAACGACTCAAAGAAGGTCATCTTCGCCTCGTCCCTGGGGACGGTGTTCGAATGGTATGACTTCTTCCTCTACGGCGCCCTCGCGGCGGTGATCAGCAAGCAGTTCTTTGCTGGGGTCAACGACACCACGGCGTTCATCTTTGCCTTGATGGCCTTTGCCGCCGGCTTTGTGGTGCGACCGTTCGGCGCGCTGGTGTTTGGCCGCTTGGGCGACATGATCGGGCGCAAATACACCTTCCTCGTCACTATCATCTTGATGGGCGTGGCGACTTTCTGTGTCGGGCTGTTGCCGACCTACGCCAGCATCGGCATTGCGGCACCGATCATCCTGATCGTGCTGCGCATGCTGCAAGGCCTGGCGCTGGGCGGTGAATACGGCGGCGCAGCGACCTACGTGGCGGAACATGCGCCAGCCGGCAAACGCGGCTTCCACACCAGCTGGATTCAATCCACCGCGACCCTCGGCCTGCTGCTGTCACTGCTGGTGGTGCTGGCCTGCCGTTACTTCACCGGTGACCAGTTCGAAGTGTGGGGCTGGCGCATTCCGTTCCTGTTCTCCATCGTGCTGCTGGGTATTTCCACCTGGATTCGCATGAGCCTGCATGAGTCGCCGGCGTTCCTGAAAATGAAAGAGGAAGGCAAGTCCAGCAAGTCGCCGATCCGCGACTCGTTTGGTAAATGGGAAAACCTCAAGATCGTGCTTATCGCCCTGTTCAGCATCAACGGCGGCCAGGCGGTGACCTTCTACGCGGCGCAGTTCTATGTGCTGTTCTTCCTCACCCAGTTCCTGAAAATGGACCCGGCCCTGGCCAACATGCTGCTGATCATCAGCGTGGTGATCGGCGCGCCGTTCTTTATCTTCTTTGGCTGGCTGTCGGACAAGGTGGGCCGCAAGCCGGTGCTGATGCTCGGCCTGCTGCTGGCGACCGCGCTGTACTTCCCGATCTTCAAGAGCCTGGCGCACTACACCAACCCGGCGATGGACCAGGCCAGTCACCAGGCCCCGATCACCGTGCTGGCCGACCCGGCCACTTGCACCTTCCAGTTCGATCCGGTGGGCAAGGCCAAATTCGACAGCCCGTGCGACAAGGTCAAGACCTTCCTGGTCAAGCAGGGCCTGCCCTACAGCAGCGCCGCCGCACCGGCCGGCAGCCCGGTGCAGGTGAGCGTAGGTGACGTACGCATCGACGGGTTTGACGAAAAAGCCCTGCGTGGCGCCGTGACCCTGGCCGGTTACCCGTCTTCGGCGGATGTGGCGCAGGTCAACAAGACCATGGTGGTGGTGCTGATCGTGGCGCTGATCCTGATTGCCGCCATGTGCTATGGCCCCCTGGCTGCGTTGATGGTGGAGTTGTTCCCGACCCGCATCCGCTACACCTCGATGTCCCTGCCCTACCACATCGGTAACGGCTGGTTTGGCGGGTTCTTGCCGACCGTGTCGTTCGCGCTGGTGGTGTACACCGGCGATATCTTCTACGGCCTGTGGTATCCGGTGGTGGTGACCGGGGTGAGCCTGATCGTGGGGCTGTTCTGCCTCAAAGAAACGCGGCATGTGGATATTGATAACAACTGACTGAAGGCGCCCCTTTCCCTTGCCGGGCGGGGGCGCACACAAATTGCTGTATATCCATACACATAATAGTTGATCAAATCCCTTCTTTTGCCCATTCTGCTCTTCATTCAATAGCGTAACGAACGGGCTGAGCATGCGGCTGTACCTCTGTGAAAAACCTTCCCAGGCCAAGGATATCGCGGCCGTACTCGGCGCCAGTCGCCGGGGCGATGGCTGCTGGCTGGGCAATGGCGTCACGGTTACCTGGTGCATCGGCCACCTGCTGGAAACCGCGCCGCCCGACGCTTACGACGAAAAGTACAAACGCTGGGTGCTGGCCGACCTGCCCATCGTCCCGGAAAAATGGAAGATGCGCGTCAAGCCCAAGACCGCCAGCCAGTTCAAGGCGGTCAAGCGTTTGCTGGGAGAAGCCCAAGAATTGGTGATCGCCACCGACGCCGATCGCGAAGGCGAGATGATCGCCCGCGAGCTGGTGGAACATTGCCGCTATCGCGGGCCGATCCAGCGTCTGTGGCTGTCGGCCCTCGACGATGCCTCCATTCGCAAGGCCCTGGCGGCCCTCAAGCCCGGCGCCGAGACCTTCAGCCTGTACCACTCGGCCCTGGGCCGTTCCCGCGCCGACTGGCTTATCGGCATGAACATGAGTCGTTTGTTTACCTTGTTGGGGCGCCAATCCGGTTACCAAGGCGTCTTGCCCGTGGGACGGGTGCAAACGCCGACCTTGCGCCTGGTGGTGGACCGCGACCGCAGCATTGCCGATTTTGTGCCGGTGGCATACTGGGCGATCGATGTCGATCTGCGCCACGAACGCATGACGTTCACCGCCCAGTGGCGTGCGGCCGAGGATGCCTGTGATGACCAGGGCCGGTGCCTCAACCCGCAACTGGCACGAGACGCAGCCGATGCCATGGCCAATGCCGCCACCGCACGGCTGGTGAAACTGCGTACCGAACGCATGCGCGAAGTCGCTCCCCTGCCCTTTGACCTGGGCACCCTGCAGGAAATCTGCTCGAAGAAACTGGGGCTCGGCGCGCAGGAAACCCTGGATATCGCCCAATCGCTTTATGAAACCCACAAAGCCATCACCTACCCGCGCAGCGATTGCGGCTACCTGCCACCGAGCCAGCACAGTGACGCGCCGAAGATTCTTGCTGCGCTGGGGCGCGCTGATGCAGCCGTAAACGAGCTGATGCCACATATCGACCCGCAACGCCGCTCACGGGCGTGGAACGATGCCAAGGTCAGCGCCCACCACGGCATCATCCCGACCGGCGCCGGCAAGGATGTCGGGCAACTCACCGGCAAGCACCGTGCGGTCTACACCTTGATTCGTGCACGCTACCTGGCGCAGTTCCTGCCCAACCATGAATACGACCGCACCCAGGCGGATTTCGACTGCGCGGGGCAAGCGTTGCGCGCGGTGGGCAAAGTGGTGATCGACCCGGGCTGGAAACGCGCCTTGCCCGAAGCCTTGGCGCCAGCCAAAGGGCGTGAAGCGCCAGCCCCACAAGCGTTGCCGGCATTGGTACAGGGCCAGGACTATGCCGTGGCCAAGGTCAACCTCAAGGACCTGTGGACCCAACCGCCCAAGCCCTTTACCGAAGGCGACCTGATCAAGGCGATGAAAAACGTCGCCAAGCTGGTGGAAGACCCGCTGCTCAAGCAAAAGCTCAAGGACACCACCGGCATCGGCACCGAAGCCACCCGCGCCGGCATCATCCAGGGCCTGTTGGACCGTGGCTACCTGGTGAAGAACGGTAAGGCGCTGTCGGCCACCCCGGCAGCGTTCAGCCTGATCGACGCCGTGCCTCGCGCTATCGCAGACCCCGGCACCACGGCGATCTGGGAGCAGGCGCTGGATATGGTGCAAAGCGGTGAAATGAGCCTGGAGGAATTCGTGGCCAAACAGGCGGCCTGGATGAGCAAGCAAGTGGCACGTTGCAATGGCATGCGCATGACCATCACCGGCCCGGCCAGCCCGGCAGGCCGAGGCGCCGCGCCGTGGAAAAAGAAACGCAAGAGCGCGCCACGCAAGACTGCAGCCAGCCCTAAACGGACGAAAAAGCCGACAACTGCGGGGTAAATCGCGAAAAAAACCGGCGAATGACGTTTTTCGACGGGTTTAACGCCGCTTTGGACCTTGCCGCCGCGCGGGCCGTCTAGGATTCTGTAAGGGGAGCCTGACTAACCAACAAAAACCGGAGTGGCCGCCATGAAAACCGTTGCAGAAGTGCTCAAAGCCAAGGACAAGAAAAACCAGGAAGTCCATGTCATCAAACACGACCACACCGTGTTTGAAGCACTGGTCAGGATGTCGGAGAAAAACGTCGGGGCCTTGCCGGTCGTCCAGGATGACGTGGTGGTAGGCATCATCAGCGAGCGTGATTACGCCCGCAAAATCATGCTCAAGGGGCTATCGTCGGTCACCACAAAGGTGCATGAGGTGATGAGCTCTCCGGTGATCACCGTCGACACCCATAAAAAGGTGGATGAGTGCATGAACATCATGACCGACAGTCACCTGCGCCACCTGCCGGTGGTCGAAGACGGCAAACTGTTGGGCCTGCTCTCCATCGGTGACTTGGTAAAAGAAGCCATTGCCGACCAGGCTGACCTGATCAAACAGCTGGAGCAGTACATCCGCGGCGAATAGGGGAACCCATGCTCGACATGCTGGAACATCAAGAGGACCACCTCGACACCCTGTACCGGGCCATGGCAGACCGGCGTTTTCTGGTGTTGACCGGTGCCGGGATCAGCACGTCGTCGGGCATTCCCGATTATCGCGACAGCGAAGGCGTGCGTCGGGGCAAGGCGCCAATGATGTACCAGGAATTCCTCGCCACCCCGCAAGCGCGGCGCCGTTATTGGGCGCGGGCGATGCTGGGGTGGCCAAGGGTCCGCATTGCACAACCGAACAAGGCGCACCTGGCCCTGGCGACGCTACAACAGCGCGAGCGCATCAGTGGGTTGATCACCCAGAACGTCGACACCCTGCATGATCAGGCCGGCAGCCATGACGTGATCGAACTGCACGGCAGCCTGCACCGGGTGCTGTGCCTGGATTGCCAATTGCGCAGCCAGCGTGACGCAATCCAGCGACAGATGGAAATCGACAACCCCTATTTGGCGCAGGTCCACGCGGTGCAGGCGCCGGATGGCGACACGTTGCTCGACCCTGCTTTGGAAGAACACTTCCAGGTCCCCCGCTGCCCCCATTGCGATGGCGAACGCTTGAAGCCGGATGTCGTGTTTTTTGGCGAGAACGTAGCGCCAGCAACAGCAGCCAGGGCGATGGCTGCGGTAGAGCATGCCGAGGGTTTGCTGGTGGTGGGCTCGTCGCTGATGGCTTATTCGGCGTTCCGCCTGTGCAAGGCCGTGGTCGAACAGGGCAAACCCGTCATTGCCATCAACTTGGGCAAGACCCGGGGGGATGAGCTGCTACAGGTGAAGATCGAAGCTGAATGCGAGCGCTTGTTGCCCTTGCTGGCTGAGCGATTAGCCTGATATCCGCCTGACTTGCACCTCCAGAAAATGACGCCCAAGTCACGTTTTCCCGCATTCTCCCTTCACCACGGCGATTTATGTAGTGATCAAAAATAATCACTACATAACCGTTGACGTAACCTTTTTGTCCTTGCATTATCGAGACGTCTCCCGGATCGGGAGCGTTGGCAACAAGCGTTTTGAACAAGCTCGTCTGACCGCCGAGCTGTTTTTTCCGGATGTGCACTGCCCACAAGGCGGATTGATGAAGCTGACCGGCCCGCAGGGCTCGGTACAAGGCGCTCAAATGCGGCTTGTCTTCGTTATGAAAGCATTGCGTAGCAGTTCATCAGCAAGACTACATGCATCAGGTTCAAGACCCTGCCCTTATTCGGCAGACAGTCGCCGACGCCCGGTTTTCGCAACCGGAGACAACTAAAGATGTTTTAACGAACCAACTGATAGATCGCCAACTGGTCAAGGGGCTTACACATGAATCTGAACAACCAACCAACTATCGATGAATTGGCTGAGATGTTCGCAGCGCAGAAAGACACACTCGACGACCATATCCTGTGGATTGGCAAATCGGGCGAAGTCCAAATCGACTGCCTGGCGCCCCACACCGAAGAAGCCGAGTTCGACCGCAATAACCGTGAATTGGCGGCGCGCCTGAAGATGTACCGTCGCGGCCAGGGTTATGTCGGCAAGAAAGCGGCGGCCGATCGCAACTTTATCGAGCAGGTCTTCCACACACTTAATACCGAATGGCAGAACCTCAAAGGCCAATCGCACGTTAAAGTGATTGATAGATACTGCTGATAAATACTAATTAGCTTATTAAGTCCGCTCGGTTAGCCGAGCGGGCTTTTTTATTGCCATTATTCTTTTTTATCAACGCAAATTTGCCGGCGACGCATTCTTGAGGACACCGCCGTGCCCAAGACCGCTATCGTCGGCAAGCCGGCTCCTACAGGGTCAACGTGGGAAGCGGCCTTTTGCGGCTTCATCCCGGAAAATATCAAACAATACTTGCGCCGCTGCCGAGAGTTCATGTCCTGGCTTAGTCAGCACACCAATCGGCCGTTCGATCACCGGATCGCTCAAGGTAATGCAATGGGCGCCCGCCTCCTCCATTTGCCGTGCGCACAACGCTGGCACCGCGCTGACACCCAAACCACTCGCGACCATCTTGCCCACTGTCGCCAGTTGATGACTTTCAAGGGCGACCGGCAACTTCATCTGTAAAGCGCCCAAGTGTTCTTCCAGCATCACCCGTACCGTCGACGGCCGTTGCAACGTGATAAACGGCTGCTCCAGCAAGGTTATCCAATCGATTTCGGCGCAGGCAGCCAAGGGCGAATCACCCGGCACCACGGCGATGAAGCGATCGAGGTACAACGGCGTAAACGCCAGTGATGAGCCTTCAGCAGGCTCAAACGCCACGCCCAGCTCCACCTGCCGGTCGCGCACCATCTCCAGCACTTGCTCATTGATCAAGTCATGCACGGTCACATTCACCTGCGGGTAACGCGCGCGGAATATCTTCAGGATCGGTGGCAGCAAATTGCCCGCAAACGATGGCATCGCCGCGACCGTGACTCGCCCGCGTTGCAGGGTGAAACGCTGGCGCAGTTCGTCTTCGGCGTTGTCCCAGTCGGCAATCAGCCGGCGCGCCAGGGGCAGCAGGGACTCGCCCTCAGGCGTCAGGGCAACGTTGCGTGTATTGCGGCTGAACAGGCGCCCACCCAGGCCTTCTTCCAGCCCCTTTATGGTCAGGCTCAGCGCCGATTGGGAAAGGTGCAGGCGCTCGCAGGCGGCGGCAAAACTCAGGCTCTGGGCCACGGCGAGAAACGCGCGCATCTGTTTAACTGTCATGACGCTACTCCAAATGGCCGGGCGACTATGCTGTTTTTTAAATCAATCAACCTTAAAAAACAACTTAACAAATCAATCAGCCGGAGCAACACTCGACTCATTGGCTGGCCCACAAACAATAAAAGAGGTGCATATGGCAGGTTTCGATAAACGCGTGGCGTCCTACGAGGAAGCACTGGCAGGCCTGGAAGACGGCATGACCGTACTCTCCGGCGGTTTTGGCCTGTGCGGCATTCCGGAAAACCTCATCGCCGAGATCAAGCGCAAAGGCACCCGCGACCTGACCGTGGTTTCCAACAACTGTGGCGTCGACGGTTTCGGCCTGGGCGTGTTGCTGGAAGAAAAACAGATCAGCAAGGTAATCGCTTCCTACGTCGGTGAAAACGCCCTGTTCGAGAAGCAATTGCTCAGCGGCGAAATCGAAGTGGTGCTGACCCCTCAAGGCACCCTGGCCGAAAAAATGCGCGCTGGCGGCGCCGGCATCCCTGCGTTCTTCACCGCGACCGGCGTCGGCACCCCGGTGGCCGAAGGCAAGGAAACCCGCGAATTCAACGGTCGTCCGTACCTGATGGAAGAATCCATCACCGGCGACTTCGCCATCGTCAAAGGCTGGAAAGCCGACCACTTCGGCAACGTCATCTATCGCCACACCGCCCAGAACTTCAACCCGTTGGCCGCCACCGCCGGCAAGATTACCGTGGTCGAAGTGGAGGAAATCGTCGAACCGGGCGAGCTGGACCCGGCGCAGATCCACACCCCTGGCATCTACGTCGACCGGATCATCTGCGGCACGTTCGAGAAGCGCATCGAACAGCGCACCGTGCGCAAATAATCCGCCCCCAGCCCGAACAATAAGGACACATAAAAATGGCTCTTACCCGCGAACAAATGGCTCAACGCGTCGCCCGCGAAATGCAGGACGGCTTCTACGTCAACCTCGGCATCGGCATTCCGACCCTGGTGGCCAACTACATCCCCGAAGGCATGGAAGTGATGCTGCAATCGGAAAACGGCCTGCTGGGCATGGGCCCTTTTCCTACCGAAGAAACCATTGATGCCGACATGATCAACGCCGGCAAACAAACAGTCACCGCGCGCATCGGCGCGTCGATCTTCTCCTCCGCCGAGTCCTTCGCGATGATCCGTGGCGGCCACGTCGACCTCACCGTGCTTGGCGCGTTTGAGGTGGACGTACAAGGCAATATCGCCTCATGGATGATCCCCGGCAAGCTGGTCAAAGGCATGGGCGGCGCCATGGACCTGGTGGCCGGTGCGGAAAACATCATCGTGATCATGACCCACGCGTCCAAGGACGGTGAGTCCAAGTTGCTCAGCCAGTGCAGCCTGCCGCTGACCGGCGCCAACTGCATCAAGCGTGTATTGACCGACCTGGCCTACCTGGAAATCGAAAATGGCGCTTTTGTCCTCAAGGAACGCGCACCTGGCGTCAGCGTTGAGGAGATTGTGAGCAAGACCGCCGGTAAACTGATCGTCCCGGACCACGTTCCAGAAATGCACTTCCAGTGAGGACAGATTCCATGCAAGACGTCGTGATTGTTGCTGCCACCCGCACCGCCGTGGGCAGCTTCCAGGGTTCGCTGGCGAACATTCCGGCACCGGAACTGGGCGCTGCCGTGATCCGTCGCCTGTTGGAACAGACTGGCCTCGACCCGGCCCAAGTGGATGAAGTGATCCTCGGCCAGGTACTCACCGCAGGCAGCGGCCAGAACCCGGCGCGCCAGGCCTCGATCCTCGCCGGCCTGCCCCACGCGGTGCCCAGCCTGACGTTGAACAAGGTCTGCGGCTCCGGCCTCAAGGCCCTGCACTTGGGCGCCCAGGCCATCCGTTGCGGCGACGCCGAAGTGATCATCGCCGGCGGCATGGAAAACATGAGCCTGGCCCCGTATGTACTGCCCGCCGCACGCACCGGTTTGCGCATGGGCCACGCGAAGATGATCGACAGCATGATCACCGACGGTTTGTGGGATGCGTTCAACGACTACCACATGGGCATCACCGCCGAGAACCTGGTGGACAAGTACGGCATCAGCCGTGAAGCCCAGGACGCGTTCGCTGCGGCGTCTCAGCAAAAAGCCGCTGCTGCTATTGAAGCAGGCCGCTTTGTCGATGAGATCACCCCGATCCTGATTCCCCAGCGTAAAGGCGATCCTGTGGCCTTCGCCGTGGATGAACAGCCTCGCGCCGGCACCACTGCCGAGTCCCTGGCCAAACTGAAACCGGCGTTCAAGAAAGACGGCAGCGTCACCGCCGGCAACGCCTCCAGCCTCAACGACGGTGCCGCCGCCGTGCTGCTGATGAGCGCCGACAAGGCCAAGGCCCTTGGGCTGCCGGTACTGGCGCGTATTGCCAGCTACGCCAACGCGGGCGTCGACCCAGCCATCATGGGCATCGGCCCGGTCTCGGCCACTCGCCGCTGCCTGGACAAAGCCGGCTGGAGCCTGGGCGACCTGGACCTGATCGAAGCCAACGAAGCCTTCGCCGCACAATCCCTGGCGGTGGGCAAAGAGCTGGAATGGGATGCAGAGAAGGTCAACGTCAACGGCGGCGCCATCGCCATCGGCCACCCAATCGGCGCGTCAGGCTGCCGCGTGCTGGTGACGCTGCTGCATGAAATGATCAAACGCGATGCCAAGAAAGGTTTGGCAACGCTGTGCATCGGTGGCGGCCAGGGTGTCGCGCTGGCGCTCGAACGCAACTGATTCAAAGAGCAACACGGAAAAGGCCTGGTTCCACGAAAACCAGGCCTTTTCTTAATGCGTTCTATCTGCAAAACGCAGTTCAAATGTGGGAGCGGGCTTGCTCGCGAAAGCGGTGAGTCAACCATGAATCTGGTGACTGACACACTGCGTTCGCGAGCAAGCCCGCTCCCACATTTGATCTTTATTGCCTGTCGGATTGGGGCACCGCAAACACCGCATTCGCCCGCGCCACCACCTTCTCCCCCACCTGCAAGCTCACCGTGGCAAACGCCATCTGCCGCCCCCGCTTGTGATGCTCCAACCGCACCACAATCCACTCCCCGACCTGCACCGCCCCCAGGTAATCCAAGGTCATGCTCGCAGTAATCAACGGCAGTGGCGGCTCGCTGGAAAAGGCCATGGCATACCCCATGCCGATGTCCGCCAGGGTCGCCAGCACGCCCCCATGCACGGTGCCGCGTCCATTGGCGTGGCGATTGTCGGCACGCAGGCCGATCTCCAGTTGCAGGCCCTCCCCTCGGCAATAGGCCGGGCCGAGCAGATCCAGCAATGGACTGCTGCGGGGCAATGACACAAAACCTTCAGGTACGGCGTGAGTGATCATGGCGGATTCTTCCCTGGAGTGAAGGTTGAGATGTACGCCTGGCCGCAAGCAGCGGCCATTACCATCTACCGCGCAAATCCCCCGCGATGCTTTGCGTTAATCCACCAGACCCGCTTTAATCGCCGCATCCACTCGCTCAAGGAACTGCAATGCGCCACCCGGACGGCAAATCCCTCGCACTTCGTGCCCCTCTTTTGACACTGCTCGCCGGCTTGGCCCTGGTTGGCTGCTCGCCCAGTGACCACTCGCGCGCACGGGTGATCAACGGCGAACAAAGCCGTGCCGGCGCGCAATTGGCCTACGAACACGAACTGAGTCTGGCCCTTCCCGGCGCTTTGCTTTCACCGCGCATGCAGGCCACTCGCGAAGCCTGCGAAACCGCGCGTTTTGGCGCCTGCAATATCCTCGGCATCACCGAAAACGACAGCGGCGGCCAGATCATCCTGCGCATCGCGCCGACCGGTGTGGAACCGATGGTCACGATGGCTGCTGAAGGTGGCAAACTCGGCCAGCGCATCACCACCGCTGAAGACCTGGCCGATGCCGTTGCCGATGTGCGCCGTCGCCAGGACCGTCTGCAAGCCCAGCAGCTACGCCTCGACGAACTGGCCAAACGCAAGGACATCACCGTCAGTGACCTGATTGCCTTAAGCAAGGAACAGGCGGGCATTGAAAACGAGCTGCAGGAACTGGCACAGGTTGCCGCCGGCCAGCAACGCCGCGTCGATACCAACCGTGTGACCCTGAACTTCCGCTCCTCCGACGGTGCAAACCAGCAGTCGAGGTTCAGCCGCAAGCTCAGCAGCTTGGGCGACAACCTGGTGGACGGCACTGCCGACGCCCTGGAGCGGTCGGCCTATGTACTGCCGTTCGTGATCCTGGCGTTTCCGGTGGTGTGGTTGTGGGTGTGGCTGTGGCGCCGCTTTGTTGTGAAGAGCCGCCCTGTGGTGAGCGGGCTTGTCCCGCGCTTAGGTGCGAAGCACCCCCAGAATGAGCCGCAGAGTGACACCTGAAAGTCCTCAGTGTCTTTGATTGGGGCTGCTACGCACCCCAGCGCGGGACAAGCCCGCTCACCACAAAGCTGATCAGCGCTTCATGCACCGCTGATAACGTTCATTCACCCGCTTGGCGAACCAGGCGGTAGTGAGATTGCGGGTGATTTTGGGGCTCTTGAGCACAATGCCCGGCAGGATCGCACGCGGCATCGGCTTGCCCGCCGCCTTGTCGGCCAGGGCAAACACGCGCTTGTAGAGCGTGGTGTCTTCAAAGTCCAGTTGCTCGCCTTGCTCCAACTGGCTGCGGATGCTGGGGTTGCGCATGTCCAGCTTCGCACCCAATGACCGCACCGCCAGCTCGGTAGTGCCCGGCAGCAGTGAACCGTAGCGAATCAGATCTCCATCCAAGGCCAGGTCGGTGCCCGAGGCACGGCTGACGGCAGCCTGGAACGCGGCATTGCGGCTGGCGTACCAGCCGGCATTGAAGTCGGCAAACCGGTACAACGGCTGGTCATAGTTAACCGGATAACCGAGCAAATGCGCGATGCCGAAGTACATGCCGCCCCGGCGGGTGAACACTTCGCGGCGAATGCTGCCGTCCACCGTGTAGGGATAACCTCGCGCTTGTTTCTGCGCAAAGTCGATACTCACCTGCATCGGCCCTGCGGTATGCACCGGGTTGAAGCCACCAAACAGGGTCTTGCCCAGGGGCACCATGCTGATGAAGTCATCGAAGATGCCACTCAGGTCTTTCTCCGTACGTGCAGCGCCCAGGCGATCGGCGTAAGTCTTGCCGGTGGGCGAACGCAGTTGCAGTGCGCTGCGGACCACAAACGCCGGCACATGGACTTTTCCGGCGCGCCGCAGGATTTCATCCTGGGCGATCTTGCCCATGTTCGGCACGGGTGGGTCCACTTGGTAAGTGGACTCCTGCTCGGTCACCGCCAGCACCGCGCAGATGTTTTCCGTGCTGGGGTAGATTTTCTGGGTATCGAAGGCGGTGTAGATGTCCTGGGCCCACCCCTTGCGATCAGACACCTGGGCCGGTAGCAACCGCACGATCTGCGCCTTCACCTCGGCTTCGCTGCGCTCCGGCTGTTGCGGGTTGCGTGTGGTGGAGCAACCGGCCAGTACCAGTAAAGTGGTAAAGCACAGGATCAGGCGGCTTGGGTACATGGAGCTTCCTTGGGTGGCGGCGGGCCGGGACATTGCAGATATCGACCGGTAAGTCTAACCAGGGTTCGCCCACCTTGCGCGCTCGCCAGTGACCCGAAAAATGTGACAGGATCGGTCATCGACCATTCGTACACGGAGTTTGAATGCCATGCTCAGCCTGAACTTCCTGATTACCTGCCTGATTGTCGTATTGATTCCCGGCACCGGCGTGATATTCACTGTGTCCACCGGCCTCACCGCCGGCAAGCGCGCCAGTGTATTCGCAGCGTTGGGCTGTACCGCCGGGATCATCCCGCATTTGCTGGCGTCTGTTCTCGGCCTGTCCGCCCTGCTTCACACCAGCGCATTGGCATTCGACATGCTCAAGTACGCAGGCGTCGCCTACCTGCTGTACGTAGCGTATGCCACCTGGCGCGATCGTTCGGCCTTTGCGGTCAGCGAAACACCGACGCTCTCCAGCGCATGGACCCTGATGTCGCGCGGCTTGTTGATGAACATTCTCAACCCGAAGCTGACCATTTTCTTCCTGGCCTTCTTTCCCCAGTTCGTCACGCCTGGTAGCACGGCGCCAGCCCTGCAAATGCTGGTGCTGAGCGCTGTATTCATGGCAATGACATTTGCGGTGTTCGTGGTGTATGGCCTGCTGGCCAACGTATTTCGCCGCGCGGTGATCGAATCACCACGGGTACAGAACTGGCTGCGCCGCAGCTTTGCGGCAGCCTTTGCGGGGCTGGGGTTGAACCTGGCGTTTGCGCAACGCTGATACCACACAAAACTGTAGGAGCTGGCTTGCCAGCGATAGCATCACCTCGGTTTTACTGAAAGACCGAGGTGCCTGTATCGCCGGCAAGCCAGCTCCTGCAGTGGAGGCAGGTTTAGATCCCAGCCAACGCCAAATCCATCGCAAAGTAGGTGAAGATCAAGTCCGCCCCCGCGCGCTTGATCGAGCCCAATGTCTCGCGCACCACACGGTCCTCATCAATCGCACCCGCCTGGGCACCGAATTTGATCATCGCGTATTCGCCGCTGACCTGGTACGCCGCCACCGGCAGGCGCGAGGCTTCGCGGATGTCGCGGATGATGTCGAGGTAGGCACCGGCAGGCTTGACCATCAGCGCATCCGCGCCTTCCTGTTCGTCCAGCAACGATTCGCGCACCGCTTCGCGGCGGTTCATCGGGTTCATCTGGTAGCTTTTACGGTCGCCCTTGAGCGCGCTGCCGCCGGCTTCGCGGAACGGGCCGTAGAGGGCCGAGGCGAATTTGGTCGAGTACGCCATGATCGGGATATGGGTGAAACCGGCATCATCCAGGGCGCGGCGAATTGCCTGAACCTGGCCGTCCATCGCCGCCGAGGGTGCGATCACATCGGCACCCGCTCGGGCAGCGGCCACGGCTTGCTTGCCGAGGTTGACCAGGGTCGCGTCGTTGTCGACATGGGCACCGTGCATCACGCCACAGTGGCCATGATCGGTGTATTCGCAGAAGCAGGTGTCGGACATCACGATCATTTCCGGCACGGTGTCCTTGATGATCGAGGACATGCGCGAGACCAGGCCACGTTCCTTCCAAGTGTCGCTACCGCTGGCGTCCAAGTGGTGGGACACGCCAAAAGTCATCACCGACTTGATGCCGGCGCGGGCATAGCGCTCGATCTCGCCGGCCAGTTTCTTCTCAGGGATACGCAACACACCGGGCATGCTGGTGATGGGCACGAAATCGTCGATTTCTTCTTCGACGAAGATCGGCAGTACCAGATCGTTGAGGGTGAATTCGCTTTCCTGGAACAAACCACGCAGCTCCGGGGAGCGGCGCAGGCGGCGTGGGCGGGTTTGGGGGAACTGGCTGGTCATGGCTTTCCTATCAGAAGGCAGAAATCTTTGGGGCAGAAGGCAGAAATCTTTGGGGCGAAAGCTTATGCCCCTTGGCCCCGGCAGCACAAACGCCAAGGGGCCAATAGTGTATTGCGCCGCCCGTAACAATGCATTGATCTAGAGCTGCAATCGCCCTTCGATACACACCGCAACAGCGCCACCGACCCAGATTTCATCGCCCTCACGCTCAACACGAATCCGCCCTGCCCGTCCGATGGCCGTGCCCTGGCTAACCACATAGCACTCAGGCGCCAGGCCTTCGGCCAGCAGCCATTGGGCAACGCCAGCGTTCAGGCTGCCGGTGGCCGGGTCTTCTTGGGCGCCATCGCCCGCGATGAAGGCGCGGACTTCAAACTGTGCGTCCACATCATCCTGCGTGGGATCGCAGGGGGCGATCACGCCCACCGCCAAACCCAGCAGTTGCGAATAGTCCGGTTGTAGAGCCAGCACTTGATTGCGATCCGACAGCATCACTGCCAGCCAGCCCGCGCCGTTGTCGACCCATTGGCTGCGCACAATGGCTTCAGGCGCCAAACCCAGCGCCAGACGCACGCGCTCGATCAACAAGGCCTCCACCGGCCCGGAGCGCAATAACGGCGGCGCGATAAATGCCAGCTCATCGCCCTGGCGACGGATACGCACCAGGCCGATTTCGCACTCCTGGATGATCTCCTCGCCTTGCGCAATCCCGCCGGCCTTCAGCCACGCGTGGCAACTGCCCAGCGTCGGGTGCCCGGCGAACGGCAGCTCCGTCAAGGTGGTAAAGATTCGCACCCGGTAGTCGGCCCTGGGATCACGCGGCGTCAGCAAAAACGTGGTTTCGCTGAGGTTGGTCCAGTTGGCGAAGTCCGCCATCTGCTGATCCGTCAGGCTGTCAGCACCGAACACCACCGCCAGCGGGTTGCCTTTAAGCGGCACGCTGCTGAAGACGTCCAGTTGCTTGAAATCAAAAGTCGGCATGCTTCAACTCGGAATATTAAGGCCACGGATCACTGCCGGCCGGGCGACGAAACCGTCCAGCGCGCGCAGCACATTAGGGAAGTCGGCGATGCCCACCAGGTCACCGGACTCGTAGAAGCCGATCAGGTTGCGGATCCACGGGAAGGTCGCGATGTCGGCGATGCTGTACTCGTCGCCCATGATCCATGTGCGGCCCAGCAGGCGTTTCTCCAGCACGTCGAGCAAGCGCCGGGATTCGGCGGCGTAGCGGTCACGGGGACGCTTGTCTTCGTAGGCCTTGCCGGCGAATTTATTGAAGAACCCCAACTGGCCAAACATCGGCCCGATGCCGCCCATCTGGAACATCAGCCACTGGATCGTTTCATAGCGGGTGGCCGGATCTTCGGAGAGCAACTGGCTGGTTTTCTCCGCCAGATAGATCAGGATCGCGCCGGACTCGAACAGCGCCAGTGGCGAACCGCCAGGGCCATTGGGGTCGATGATCGCGGGGATCTTGTTGTTGGGATTCAGGGACAGGAACTCGGGCGACAACTGGTCCTGGGTCTCGAAGCTGACTTTGTGGGCTTCATAGGGCAGCCCCAGCTCTTCGAGCATGATCGAGACTTTTACCCCATTGGGCGTCGGCAGCGAGTAAAGCTGCAAGCGTTCGGGGTGCTGCGCGGGCCATTTGCTGTTGATCGGGAAAGCGGCGAGTGGGTTCATCGTAAGTCCCTGTTCAGAAAGTCCCCATCATAGCTATCACTACGGTGCCCTGCATGGGTCATCAATACGCAACAACCGCTGGCTATTATCCCGCATGGGCGAACCAATAGGCCCGAGGGCACTCTTAAGTGCACTCAAACGGTGAATGGAGGCAACACGTTTTATTGACAGGGAACACCGCAGGACGCTGGATGCGTCACTGGGCCGGGCTTGTCCGCCTTAATCCGATGCACTGAAGACTCGACACTAATGATTATCAAGCCTCTGTGCCTTGCGCTACGCCTGAAACGATATTCATACATCATGTTGCCGCTGCTGCTCGTAGGCGGTGCTATCGGCCTGACCCTGGAGTCGCGCGTCAGCAGCGCCGAGCCGGTGGACGGCGTACAAACCCTGGTGTTCCTGCGCCATGGCGAAAAACCCGCCGGCGGCTTGGGCCAGCTCAACTGCCAGGGCCTCAACCGAGCGATGAACCTGGCCACCCTGCTCCCGGAAAAATTCGGCAAGGCCAACTTCGTGTTCGCCGCCAACCCGACACGGAATGTGGAAGAAGGCGAACTGGACAATTCCTACAGCTACATTCGCCCGTTGATGACCATCACCCCCAGCGCCATCAAATTGGGCCTGCCGGTGAACATCAAGTTTTCGGCGAACGATACCCACGACCTCGCTGACGAGTTGGTGGAGGACAAGTACCACAACTCCATCATCTACACCGCCTGGTCCCACGGCTATCTGCCGGAGCTGATCAACAGGGTGGCGAGCGAAGCGTCGGGCGAAAAGCACACCATCACCGATGACTGGTCCGGCAGCGACTACGACACGCTCTACGTGCTGACCCTGACCTGGCATAACGGCAAGGCCTCGCTGCTGAGCCGCAACTACAAGCAAGGCTTGAACGACGGCGACAAAAGCTGCCCCGAACCGACGCAGGTGAGTGCCGATAGCTGACAGCGTATGATGCGCCGCTATCGACTCACCTGCGGATCATCACCATGCCTGACCTCACGTCCTCCCAACCCACTCGGGGCTGGTCCTTCTGGTGGAAACCTGCGCTGTTCCTGCTGGTTGCCTGCGTCGGCCTTTACTATGTGAAGTGGTCGCCCTACTACCTCAAGGCTTTCGTTGCCGCCGACAACCACAGCATCGGCACCTCGATCCTCAACGATCAACAAAGCGCGCCTTTGGCAGCGGCACTCGCCTACGCCCAGGTGTATTTCCTGGCGATCTGGAAAGCCGCCGTGCTGGCGGTGATCCTCGGCTCGCTCCTGCAAGTGCTGATTCCACGGGATTGGCTGCTGCGTCTGTTTGGACGTGCCGGGCTTGCCTCGACGTTGCGCGGCGGGCTGTTCGCGTTGCCGGGCATGATGTGCAGCTGCTGCGCGGCACCGGTCGCGGCGGGCATGCGCCGCCAGCGGGTATCGGTGGGCGCGGCGTTGGCGTTCTGGATCGCCAACCCGGTACTGAATCCGGCGACCCTGGTGTTCATGGGCTTTGTGCTGGGCTGGGGCTTCACCGCACTCAGGCTGGTGGCGGGCATTGTGCTTGTCGTCGGAGTGTCGCTGGTGGCACAGCGTATTGCCGGTCCGGAGCAGGTACCGGAAGCGACGCTGGATGCGGTGGCCGAAGCCAGCATTGGCGAGTCGCAGCCGTTCTTGAGTCGTTGGCTGCGCACTTTGTGGCAGCTGTTCTGGAGCACGATTCCGATCTACATCCTGGCGGTATTGATACTGGGCGCGGCGCGGGTCTGGCTGTTTCCCCATGTGGACGGCGCCATGACCAACAGCCTGGTGTGGCTGGTGCCGCTGGCGATTGTCGGCACGTTGTTCGTGATTCCCACCGCCGCAGAGATCCCTATCGTACAAACCATGATGGCCCTGGGCATGGGCACTGGCCCAGCGGTGGCGCTGCTGATGACCTTACCCAGCGTGAGCCTGCCGTCACTGCTGATGCTGCGCAAGGATTTCGATACGCGGGTGCTGGTGACGGTGGCCGGGCTGACAATCCTGGTGGGGGTGGCCTGCGGCTTGATCGGCGCCGCTATCCTTTAGCCTGGGCGCGCTCGCGCAGATACGCCACCACGGCGCCCTGCTCGCCGGCAAACTCGATACGTGCGCCTTTGCTTTCACGTTGGAAGGCGTACATCGGGTCGTAATATTCCCGCAAAAGCCCTTCGATCCAGGCCCGGTGCAGGTCTACGGCGCCGCTGCGGGCCTGTTCTACCAAGGCGTCCTGCAGGATCGCCTGCAACCGCTGGTAACGTTCACCGCCCAGGCGCTTGTGGATATTGGCCAGGCTCTGGGTCAGGCGCTCGGCGAACAACGCCTGGCCGCGCTCGCCAAACACCTCGACGAATTCCGCACACAAGTCCACGACGTAAGCTTGCAGGATCCGTTCGACCCGGCCTGCCACGCTGTCTTCCAACCACACCATCGGGAACGACTGCATACCCTTGTGCAACGGCAGTGGCAACGCGCAACTGCCGATCATGCGGCTTTCGTCCTCGACTACAAACTGCTCGATACCGGCGGCGCGTTTCTTCAGCAGGTCCACCGCCAGGCGGTTTTCGAAGTCGATGTTGGACGGCTGCGCCGTGGCGCGCTTGCCGAAGCTGGAACCACGATGGTTGGCGTGGCCTTCCAGGTCCAGGGCATTGCGCAATTGACCGAGCACCTCGGTCTTGCCGGTGCCGGTCATGCCGCCCAGCAACACAAAATCACACTGGGCCGCAGCCTGCTCAACGGTCTCCAGCAAAAAGCTGCGCATGGCCTTATAGCCACCGCCCACACGCGGGTACTCGATACCCACCTCGGTCTTCAGCCACTGCTGCACGATCTGCGAACGCAGCCCTCCACGGAAACAGTAGAGGTAGCCATCGGGGTTGGCCTGGGCGAAACGCGCCCAGTGTTCGATGCGCTCGGCCTTGATTGCGCCGGACACCAGTTCATGTCCGAGCACGATGGCCGCCTGCTGGCCTTGCTGTTTGTAGCAGGTGCCGACCCGCTGGCGCTCGTCATCGGTCATCAGCGGCAGATTGACTACACCTGGAAAGGCGCCTTTGACGAACTCGACCGGCGCACGGGTATCCATCATCGGCCGGTCGTTGAGAAAGATGTCGCGGTAGTCGGTGATATCAGTCGCCATCAAATCACCTCAACCGCGTGGGTCTGTCGCTCGACCAGTTCGCCGATAGGCTTCAGGACCAGGCCCAGTTCAGCCGCCACAGTGTGGAATTCGGCATCGCCCTCGGGCGTGACGGCGATCAACAGGCCGCCGCTGGTCTGCGGGTCGCACAGCACACGCTTATGCAGTTCCTGAAGACGTCCGAGTTTGCTTGAATAGCTGTCGAAGTTGCGCAACGTACCGCCGGGCATGCAGCCCTGATCCAGATAATCTTCGATCCCGGCTAAGCGAGGGACATTGTTGTACTCGATGCGCGCCGTCAGGCCGCTGCCATCGGCCATTTCCACCAAGTGGCCCAACAGCCCGAAACCGGTGACATCGGTCATCGCCGTCACCCCCGCCAACTTGCCGAAACGACTGCCGGGCTTGTTCAGGGTGCACATCCAGTCCCGGGCCAGGCCGATATCTGCTTCGCGCAATTTGCCCTTCTTCTCGGCGGTGGTGAGGATGCCGATGCCCAGAGGCTTGGTCAGGTACAGCCGGCAACCGGCGCTGGCCGTGTCGTTGCGCTTCATATGGCGCTTTTGCACGAGGCCGGTCACTGCCAGCCCGAAGATGGGCTCCGGCGCATCGATCGAGTGGCCACCCGCCAGGGGAATACCGGCTTCGTCGCACACGGAACGGCCGCCACGGATCACCTCGCGGGCAATCTCCGGCGCCAGCACATTCACCGGCCAACCCAGAATGGCGATGGCCATCAACGGATCGCCGCCCATGGCGTAGATGTCACTGATGGCGTTGGTGGCGGCAATCCGGCCGAAATCGAAGGGGTCATCGACAATCGGCATGAAAAAGTCGGTGGTGGAGACCACGCCGCGCTCATCGTCAATGGCGTACACCGCCGCATCGTCGCGTGAAGCATTGCCCACCCACAGCTTGGGGTCGAGGTGCTGTGCGCCGCTACCGGCAAGGATCACCTCCAATACCTGGGGCGATATCTTGCAGCCACACCCCGCGCCGTGACTGTACTGGGTAAGACGAATCGGCTCGTTCATGTAGGACCTCACGCTATCAAGTGCGCGAATTCTAACAGACAGCAAATGGCCGGCTGGACTCTTGTGAGCACAGCCGGCCTTTTGGTTTCAGCCGTTATTGCCGGGCAGCAAGCAAACGCTTGTGACGGTTACGACGGGCAATGTTCAAACATTCGATCGCCGCCGAGAACGCCATGGCCGCATACACGTAGCCTTTAGGCACATGGGCGCCGAAGCCTTCGGCGATCAACGTCATGCCGATCATGATCAGGAAGCCCAAGGCCAACATCACCACGGTCGGGTTGTCGTTGATGAACTTGGCCAGCGGTTCGGCCGCCACCAGCATCACGATCACCGAAGTCACTACGGCAATGATCATGATCGGCAAGTGCTCAGTCATGCCCACAGCGGTGATGATGCTGTCGATGGAGAACACCAGGTCAAGCAACAGGATCTGGCCGATGGCCGCGGCAAAACCGATGGCCACGACGTTGCCGGCGCTGGTTTCCTTCTCTTCCGGCTCCGGGTCCATGCTGTGATGGATCTCGGTGGTTGCCTTCCACACCAGGAACAGACCACCGGCGATCAGGATCATGTCCTTCCACGAAAACGCCTGGCCAAACACTTCGAATACCGGTGCGGTCAACTGCACGATGAACGCGATGGTGCTCAGCAGGCCCAGACGCAACACCAACGCCATGCTGATACCGATGCGTCGTGCCTTGGCCCGATGCTGCTCCGGCAGCTTGTTGGTGAGGATCGAAATGAAGATCAGGTTATCGATGCCCAGCACGATCTCCATGACGATCAAGGTCGCCAGGGCAACCCAGGCGGTGGGGCTGGCGGCCAGTTGTAAAAGGTAATCCATAGGTCAGTCCTGACGTTCTTCGTAAATATAAAGTGCGGGAAATTAGGCTTCTTTGCTGTTCGATTCGCTTTCTTTGTCTTCCTGATCATCCTTGTTCTGCGGGTTGATCAGGCCGTTTGTCGCTTCACTCAATGCCTGCTCGGCCGCCTTGTGGGTGTCATCGATGGCTTGCTTGGCCGATTCGGTGGCCTTGCCCAGCACCTGCTGCGCGCTTTTCTCGACCTGATCGCAGCCGCTGATCACTACCAATGTAAGGGCAAGCAACGATGCCTTGCCCAGGGAATTGAGTTTCATGATGTCTTCCTCGTTAGAACCATTGGGTCCAAATAGTGGCCCCGCGATAGCGAGGCATTCTATGCAGGTGAACAGTTCAGGAAAATTCGTATTTTTCTCGAGTATACTTCGGCTTTTACGAAGTGATGGTCGTCATGCTCAATTACCGACAACTGCACTACTTCTGGGTGGTGGCCAAGACTGGCAGCATCGTGCGTGCGTGTGAGCAGCTTAACCTCACGCCCCAGACCATCAGCGGGCAGATCAGCCTGTTGGAGCAAACCTTTGGTATCGCGCTGTTTCAGCGTGTCGGCCGTCAGTTGGAGTTGACTGAAGCCGGGCGCCAGGCCCTGCCCTACGCCGAGCAGATGTTCCAGACCGGCAATGAATTGGAGGCCATGCTGCGCGCGCAGCCCGATGAACAGCAGATTCTGTTCCGTGTCGGCGTGGCGGATGTGGTGCCCAAATCCATCGTTTACCGACTGATCGCACCGACCATGGAGTTGAGCGAACCGATCCGCATCACCTGCCGCGAAGACAAGCTCGAACGCCTGCTGGCAGACCTGGCCATCCAGCGCCTGGACCTGGTGATTTCTGACAGCCCCATGCCAACGCACCTGGACATCAGGGGCTACAGCCAGAAGTTGGGAGAATGCGGTATCAGCTTTTTCGCCACCCAAGCGCTGGCCGACGCATATGGCGGGGATTTCCCGCAGTGCCTGCACGGCGCGCCGCTATTGATCCCAGGGGCGGAAACCGTGGTCCGCAGCCGTTTGCAGCGCTGGTTCGCCGAACAGCAGATCCAGCCGAAGATCATCGGTGAGTTCGATGACAGCGCCTTGATGCAGGCCTTCGGCCAATCCGGCAGCGGGATTTTTATCGCCCCCAGCGTGATTGCCGATGAGGTGGTGCGCCAGTACGGCGTGGCGCTGATTGGCCAGACTGTGGCGGTGACCGAGTCGTTCTACGCGATCTCGGTGGAACGCAAGGTCAAGCACCCCGGCATCGTGGCGATTACCGAAGGCGCTCGACGGGAGTTGTTTACCACCCTGCCCTGACGGTTCAAGCCTGGGAGGCGACCGGGTGCTTGGCAGTCATCAACCACAACGCCAGCAGGATCGACACCAGGATAAACCCGGACGCAGCAAAGCCCAGGCTGCCCAGCCCGAGGGTGTCGATCACATGGCCACCCACCAGGGCGCCCAGGCCGATGCCCAGGTTGGCCCCGGCGATGTTCAGCGACGCGGCAAATGCCGGCGCATGGGGCGCGGCTTTCATCAAGCGCACATGGCTGACCAGAAACATCGCCGCCTGGGTCACGCCCCACACGGCCATCGCCGCCGCCAGACCAATGGTGGAATGGATCGCCGGTACCAACGCCACCATGCCCGCAATCATGAAGCCGCAGAACACCATCGACGCGATCAACGGGTGGCGATCCACCGCACGCCCGCCCAACGAATTGCCAATCAGCCCGACCGCACCGAAGCCCATCAGGCACCAGCCCACCAACGTACCGTCGAAACCGGCCAGTCGCTCGAGAATATCCGCCAAATAGGTGTACGCCGTGAACATGCCGCTGAACACCAGGATCGACAGCAGGATATGGCCCTGCATCAGCGGGTTACGCAGGATCTTGAACTGCGAGCGCAGCGTCACTTGATCGTTCTTCGGCTGGGTCACCGGCAGGTAGATAAACAGCAACAAGGCCTTGGCCAATGCCACCACCGCAAGGATGGCAAACGCGCTGCGCCAGCCGAACATATCGGAAATCAGCGTGCCCACCGGAATGCCGAACACCGTGGCGCAGACGATGCCGAAGCCGATCTTCTCAATAGCGCGCCCGGCGAATTCGGGGCCGACGATGTCCACCGCCGTTTCGCTGGCCAACGCCCAGAACACCGGCAAACCCAGTGCCGGGATCAGCCGCGCCACTGCCATCACCCAGATATTCGGTGCCAGCGCCGCCACGGTATTGGCCACGCCGAACAGGATCAGAATGCTGATAAACAGCCGCTTGCGTGGGAAACGCGCGCAGTAGGCCGTCAGAAACGGCCCAAAGGCCGCCACGGTAAACGCAAACAAGGTCACCAGCAGCCCGGCTTGGGACACACTCACATTCAGGTCCCGGGCGATGGAGGGCAGCAGGCCGACGATGACGAATTCCGTGGTCAGCACGGTAAAGCCGGCGGCCGACAGCAGCAGGATGGGAAACAACATGAAAACTCCAGAAACGACGACATCAACGACAGCCCGAAGGGCGCGCTGAAGGATAGGAAAGATGAGAGGACGGAATCTTAACAGGGTTTTGCAAAGGCTGGGGCGGGCGGGTGACGCAATGCCGCACCGACGGGGACATTTCCTACAGCATGCTAGACTTCGCGATCCGCGTCCTACAGCCTTTTCTGCCTGTGCCGCCGTGCCTCCAAAAACTAGAGACAAGTGTTTATGACTGCTGCCCCTTCCCTCCTGCAACGACTGGCGCGCGTCAGCCTGGTCACGCAAATCGTCATCGGCCTGATCGCCGGCATCCTGCTGGCCTTACTGTTGCCCGAGGCAGCCAAGGCCACCGGATTCATCGGCAAAGTATTCGTCGCGGCGCTCAAGGCCGTGGCACCGATCCTGGTGTTTGTGCTGGTGATGGCGTCGATCGCCAACCATAAGCACGGCCAGGAAACCCATATAAAACCGATCCTGTTCCTCTACCTGCTGGGCACCTTTGCCGCCGCCGTGGTCGCGGTGATTGCGAGCATGTGGTTCCCCTCCTCGCTAGTGCTGGCAACCCACGACGCAACCGTGACCGCGCCCGGCGGCATCGGTGAAGTGCTGCAAAGCCTGTTGTTGAGCGTGGTGGACAACCCGGTCAGCGCACTGATGAATGCCAACTTCATCGGCATCCTGGCCTGGGCTATCGGCATGGGCGTAGCCATTCGCCATGCCGGCGAGACCACCCGCACCGTGCTCGACGACCTGTCCAATGGCGTCACACTGATCGTGCGGGTGGTGATCCGCTTTGCGCCGCTGGGTATTTTCGGCCTGGTGGCCTCGACCCTGGCCACTTCCGGCTTCGGCGCCCTGCTCGGCTACGCCCACCTGCTGGTGGTGCTGATCGGCTGCATGCTGTTCGTGGCGCTGGTGGTCAACCCGGCCATCGTCTTCTGGAAACTGCGTCGCAATCCTTACCCGTTGGTGCTGATGTGCCTGCGGGAAAGCGGGATCACCGCGTTCTTCACCCGCAGTTCGGCGGCGAACATCCCGGTCAACCTGGCGTTGAGCAAACGCCTGGGCCTGCATGAAGACACGTACTCGGTGTCGATCCCGCTCGGTGCCACCATCAACATGGCCGGCGCCGCGATCACCATCACCGTGCTGACCCTGGCCGCCGTGCACACCCTGGGCATCGCCGTCGACCTGCCCACCGCCGTGCTGCTCAGTGTGGTCGCGGCCGTCTGCGCCTGCGGAGCTTCCGGCGTGGCGGGCGGTTCGCTGCTGCTGATCCCGCTGGCGTGTAGCCTGTTTGGCATTCCCAGCGAGATTGCCATGCAAGTCGTTGCTGTGGGGTTCATCATCGGTGTGCTGCAGGATTCGGCGGAAACCGCGCTGAATTCGTCCACCGACGTACTGTTCACCGCCGCCGCCTGCCTGGGCAAGGAAGAACAGCCGGCTTGACCGCCGGCCACAAAAAAGCCCGGGGTCGTTCTTCAGTGAACGACCCCGGGCTTTTTTGTGGCTGGATGCTTAGAACGCGCCCATGTAATCACGCTTGCCCACTTCTACGCCGTTGTGGCGCAGCAAAGCGTAAGCGGTGGTGACGTGGAAGAAGAACTGCGGCAGGCCGTAGGTCAGCAGGTAGGATTGGCCGCTGAAGCGCTTCTCTTTCGGCGTGCCTGGGCGAGTGACGATCTCGATGCCTTCCTTGCCGTCGATCTGCTCGGGCTTGATGGTGTCGACAAAGGCCAACACCTTGGCGATCAGCGCTTGCAGGTCGGCGAAGGTGACTTCGGTATCTTCGTATTTCGGCACTTCGATCTCAGCCAGGCGTGCGGAAACACCCTTGGCGAAGTCGACGGCGATCTGCACCTGGCGCACCAGTTGGAACATGTCCGGGAACAGACGCGCTTGCAGCAAAGCGTTCGGCTCGATGTTCTTGGCGGTGGCGTGGGCTTCGGCCTTGGTCAACACGCCGCTCAGGGCGGTGAGCATTTGCTTGAAGACAGGAATGGAAGCGGCGTACAGGGAAATAGTCATGGCAGTCTCTGGGTAATGTCACGGTTTGAACCAGCGGCGATTATAGCCATGCCTATCGCTTGTCTTTTATTTTTTCAGGATTAGGCTAAGGGCCTTCACTGCATAGGGAAAGCGCGATGACCGCCGAGCACGACACCGAGACCCCTGAGCCGCGCCTGAACAGCACGGAAATCCGGCTCCTGGGCTGCCTGATCGAAAAACAGGCGACCAACCCGGAAACCTATCCCCTGACCCTCAATGCCCTGGTACTCGCCTGTAACCAGAAGACCAGCCGTGAACCGGTCATGAACCTCAGCCAGGGCCAGGTCGGCCAGAGCCTGCGCACGCTGGAAGGCCAAGGCTTCACCCGCCTGGTGATGGGCAGCCGTGCCGACCGTTGGGAACACCGCGTGGACAAGGCGCTGGAGTTGGTGCCGGCCCAGGTGATCCTGATCGGGCTGCTGTTTTTGCGCGGGCCGCAGACCGTCAATGAGCTGCTGACCCGCAGCGGGCGTATGCATGATTTCGAAGATGCCGAGCAGGTGGTCCATCAGCTGGAACGCCTGATTGCCCGAGGTCTGGCGTTGCTCGTGCCGCGCCAGGCGGGGCAGCGCGAAGACCGGTATACCCATGCACTGGGTGATCCGGCGGATATCGAAGTGATTATGGCCGCGCGGGGAAGCCCGGTAGAACGCGGGGCTGTCAGCGGCGTATCGGTCGAGCGCATCGAGGAGCTGGAAGCGCGGATTGCGGCGCTGGAAGAACGGCTGGCTAACCTGTAGGAGCCCGGCTTGCCGGCGATGGTCGTTAACGGTGACGCGGGCATTGTGGATGCATGCAGCGTCTGGGCGTTTTTCGCTGGCAAGCAGCTCCTACAGGAGGAGCGGCGTTTTTGAGTCAGGTTCGGGCGAATGCCACGGCTTTTTCAAACTGTTCGTGCGTCGGTCGCACCCCGGTATAAAGCACAAACTGCTCCAACGCCTGGATCGCGATCACTTCCAGTCCGGTAATCACTCGCTTGCCTTGAGCCCTTCCACGCACAATCAACGGCGTTTCGGCGGGGATCGCCACCACATCGAACACAGTTTCTGCAACGTCCACCGCCTCGACGTCAAACGCCAACGCGTCTGCCTCAGCGCCGCCGGTCATGCCGATGGGTGTCACGTTGATCAGCATCTGCGGGCGCAGGTCACCCAACTCGGCCAGCCAGTCATACCCCAGGTTCTGCGCCAGCGCCCGGCCTGCTACTTCATTGCGGGCGACGATCACGCCATTGGCGTAACCACCGTCACGCAAGGCACTGGCCACCGCCTTGGCCATGCCGCCGCTGCCACGCAGGGCGAAGGTCGATTCCTTGGGCACCGCGTGCTTTTTCAGCAACTGTTCGATGGCGATGTAGTCGGTGTTATAGGCCTTGAGGTGCCCGTCGGTGTTGACGATGGTGTTGAGGGAGTCGATGGCTTGAACCGAATCGTCGAGTTCGTCCACTAAGGCAATGGCAGCTTCCTTGAACGGCATGGAAACCCCGCAACCACGGACGCCCAGCGCGCGGATACCACCGATCGCGCCGGGCAAGTCCTGGCTGCTGAAGGCTTTATAGTAGAAATTCAGACCCAGCTGTTCGTACAGGTGGTTATGAAACCGCAGGCCGAAATTCCCGGGGCGCGCCGACAGAGACATGCACAGTTGGGTGTCCTTGTTGGGGTGCATCTGCATGGGTAACTCCTTTGAGTAAGCAAATGGGTACAGACCTTACACAACCTTTACCTAGCGGCTGTGCTGTTTTTCAGAAATACGTTGTCTTAAAAGTATCCCCGCGACATTACTTGAGTCTATTGATGACAGACCACAAGCGCTGGGGCTAACCGAGGAATGACCATGATTCGTACAATCCCCAAGATCGCCTTGCTTGTTGGCGCACTCGCTATGGCAGGCCAAGCCTCAGCCCACGGTGGTGGTTGGGGTGGCCCGGCCGTATTGGGTGCTTTAGTCGGCGCCGCAGTCGTGGGCTCCGTGGTTGCCAGCCAGCCGCGTGAGGTCTATGTGCAGCAGCCGGTGTATGTGCAACCGCAGCCGGTGTATGCCGCGCCGCCGCCGGTCTACTACGCACCGCCGCCACCGGTGTATGTGCAACAGCAGGTTTATTATCGCCCGGCGCCGGTCTATTACGGCCCACCCCGTGGCTACTACGGCCCTCCCCACGGCTACTACCGTCGCGGCTGGTAAGGACTCATCTGGAAACAGGCCCCGCAGGTTGCGGGGCCTTTTTTTGCCTGAAAAGTCCGGATTTACAGCGCCAAGGTCGCTTTGAGGACACTGATCGGGCTGAAATCGCACATCATCAACACCAATGTCTACTTGCCCGAACAGGCCTCGCGCTGTCATGTTTGTGTCACGACATACTTCCACTATCGATTCTGTCCACCCAATAACAACAAGGACGACTGACCATGCCCACGCAAAACCCGCACCGCACCGCCGGCCTTTGTACGTCCAGCAAGGTCTACAACGCCCTCACCGAGCTCAAGCACCTGGAAGGCCACCGCAGCGCCAAGTTCCTCGCGCTGCTGGCAGAAAACCTGGTGCGCAAGGGTTTGGTCAGCGAGCAGGAAGTGGTGAACATGCTCGATCAGGTGGTGGACTGACGCCTCGCGTCGATGTCGACTATCGAGACGGTTGATTTTTCCTACGCAGGCCCAACCCGTAAGGTGACCCCCATAGCAATTGGAGGTCCTTATGCCCACTGTTCAGATCATGTCCGTCATCGGCAGCGCCGTCCCCGCCCGCCTTCGGGAGTCGGGTTTACTCGCCTGCTGGTACCTGGTGCGCGATGGCGAACCCATCAGCGGCCCGCTCACGTCCTTGTCGGCCGCTGAAAAACAACTGCAACAGGCCTCGAACTTCAGGCTGCATGCCTGAGGTTCAGGGTAATGGCAACTTGACTCGCGGCTTGCTCTCCACGAACAGCGCCCAGCTGGACATGAACAACGCCGCCACCAGTGGCCCGATCACGAAACCGTTCAAGCCAAATACCGACAGACCGCCCAGAGTCGAGATCAGGATCAGGTAGTCGGGCATCTTGGTGTCCTTGCCCACCAGGATCGGACGCAGCACGTTGTCTACCAGGCCGATCACGAATACGCCAAACAGCGCCAGCACCACGCCTTGCCAGATGGCGCCGCTCAACAGGAAGTAGGCAGCCACCGGCCCCCACACAATCCCCGCGCCCACCGCCGGCAACAGCGACAGAAACGCCATCAGTACCGCCCAGAGCAATGCACTGGGAATATCCAGGAACCAGAAGATAAGCCCGCCGAGCGCACCCTGGGTCACGGCCACCAGCACATTGCCCTTGACCGTGGCACGCACCACCCGGTTGAACTTGAGCTGCAACCGGCGCTTCTGCGGCTCGGCCAACGGCACCGCCGTGCGCACCTTGCGCACCAGTTCCGGGCCATCGCGCAGCAAGAAGAACAGCAAATACAGCATGATGAAAAAGCTCACCAGGAAATCAAACGTGCCCTGCCCGAAGCTGAACGCCTGGGTTGCAAAGAACTGGCTGCCCTGCATCGCGCTCTTGACGATTTTCTCGCGCAAACCTTCCAGGTTGCCCATGCCAAAGCGGTCCAGCAGGTGCTGGAAGTACGGCGGCAACACATTCTTGAACTGCTCGATATACCCCGCCACGTCCAGCTTGCCGCTTTCCACGTTCTTATAAAGCGTCGCGCCCTCTTGCACCAGCAAGGCGCTGGTGATGATCACCGGCAGGATCGCAATGACCAGGCAGGCGCTCAAGGTGGCCAGGGAGGTGAAGTTGCGGTTCCAGCCAAAGCGCAGCTGCAGGCGACGCTGCATCGGGGCAAAGATGATGCCGAGGATCACCGCCCAGAACACCGCGCCATAGAACGGCAGCAGTATCCAGATAAAGGCGACGGTCACCAGGCCCAGCAGCAACAGCAGGGTTTTGAATTGCAGGTTGGTTTGATTCATGTCCGGTCCATGTCAGAAAAGCAGAGGGCCCATGTAGGCCCTGTTGCTTAGTCCGCAGCGAAACCTGGGAGTGCCCTCGGTTATTGAACAAGCATAGACCGCCTCACTGAATCCCCTTCGCCTCGTTCAACAGCGTCTGGATCATCTGCTCCTGCGCGTCATAACGACCTTCGCCAAAATGGGTGTAACGCACCTGCCCCTTGGCGTCGATCAGGTAATGGGCGGGCCAGTACTGGTTGTCGAAATTGCGCCAGATCGCATAGTTGTTGTCGATGGCCACCGGGTAGGTGATACCCAGCTTGCGCACCTGGTCCTTGACGTTGCCGATGATGCGCTCATAACCGTATTCCGGGGTGTGGACGCCGATCACCACCAAACCGTCCTTCTCGTATTTCTTCACCCATTGCTTCACATACGGCAGGGTGTGCTGACAGTTGATGCAGTCGTAGGTCCAAAAATCCACCAGCACCACTTTACCTTTCAAGGATTCGCGGGTGAGTTCGGGTGAGTTGAGCCACTCGACCGCACCGGCCAGCGATGGCATGGCGCCCTTGGTATTGTCCCGCGCCGGGTCGGCCTTGACCTTGCTCACCACGTAATCCACCACTTTGGGCACGTTTTCCAGCACGCCTTTTTCCAGGCTGCTGACCCCTTCGGACGATGTGCCGGCGAGCAGGGTCTTGTCCGCTCCGGTGGAAATCACCACCGCCGCCGCCAGTACCGCCACGCCGGCACCACGGCGCAGCCAACCGGTCACTGGAATAGAGGCCTTGAGTCGATTGACCAGGCCACGCCCGGCAAAAATCAGCGCACCCAGGGACAAGGCGCTGCCCAGGCCGTAGGCCACCAGCAACAGGCTGGTCTGCGCATTGGCGCCTTGCAGCATTGCGCTGGTCAGGATCACACCCAGGATCGGCCCAGCGCAGGGCGCCCACAGCAGGCCTGTGGCGACGCCGATCATCACCGACTTCAGCGGACCGGACAGCGTGCGGCTGTCAGGATCGATACGGTTGCCCAACAACACGAAGGGGCGCGCCAGCCAGCCACCGACCCGCGCCGAGATCAGCGACAGCGCAAACAGCCCCATCACGATCAGCGCCACGTAACGGCCGGTGTTATTGGCCTGTATCACCCACTCCGTGCTGACCACCGCCAGGCTGGACACCAGCGCGAAGGTCAGGACCATGCCGCCGAGGGTCAACAGGATCGAACGGCGGGTGCGGTCGACGCCGGCGAACAGAAACGGCACCACCGGCAGGATACAGGGGCTGAGGACGGTCAGGATGCCGCCCAGGAATGCGATGAGTAGCATGGTGTTCACCTTATCGAGTGGGGAGACGGCGTCACGCTGTCTGGTGGTCCAGCGCCTGGCCGAGCGGTGTGCGGCGGCTGCCGTCCTCTACCAGCAGGTCATGGCGGGCGGCGTGTTGCACCGGCGTCAGTTGGAAGCAGGTGCTGGCGGCGCAGCTGCTTTTCTCCACGGCGGCGTTGGCGTGCACGGCAGTGCCGGCAAGGGCAAAGGCGGTGGCGGTCAAAAAGCGGGTCAGCGGGTTCATGGCGGACTTCCTGTGGCAAACAATGGGAGGGGACAGCGGGACTCAGTTATCGCCGACGCAACCGTCGCCGAACTTGAGGTAATCCAGCACCTGGGTCTTGTCGTGGGAGTCCAGGTAGGTCATGCGCGCATTCACCACGCCGCAGGTGGGCTTGGAGTCCTGGCTCATCGATACCACTTGCTTGATGTCCAGGTGCGTGCCGTAGTTGTAGGTCTGAGCGGTAAGGGCGGCTTCGGCGCGGGCCGACAAGGTGCAGATGTTCAGGGCGGCAAACAGGCAGGCGGCGTAGATGGCTTTGGTGTTCATGGTGGTTGACTCCAGGTTCTCAGGGTTGGAGGCGGTGTGCCTCGTTGGAATCAATTAAAAGCCCCTGAGGTATCGCGCCTGTGTCGGAAAACCGCGCGGATAAATCGATACGTATCCACAGCCCCTGCCGATACACAGCGATACAAAAAGCCCAAAGGACGACCTGGATCAATAAACCGCCCTCGCCGCTCGGCTACCTTCGCGACCTTTTGCGACCCGTGCCCATGCCTCCCATCCTCGCTCCCGAACTGCTCGCCCCCGCCGGCACCCTGAAAAACATGCGCTACGCCTTTGCCTACGGCGCCGATGCGGTCTACGCCGGCCAGCCGCGCTACAGCCTGCGGGTGCGCAACAACGAGTTCGACCACGCCAACCTGGCCCTCGGCATCCAGGAAGCGCACGCCCTGGGCAAGCGTTTCTACGTGGTGGTGAACATCGCGCCGCACAACGCCAAGTTGAAGACCTTCCTCAAGGACCTGGCCCCGGTGATCGCCATGGGCCCGGACGCGCTGATCATGTCCGACCCTGGGCTGATCATGCTGGTGCGCCGGCACTTTCCACAGATGCCGATCCACTTGTCGGTGCAAGCCAACACGGTGAACTGGGCCAGCGTGGAGTTCTGGCAGCAGCAAGGAATCGGCCGGGTCATCCTGTCGCGGGAATTGTCGCTGGAAGAGATCGATGAGATCCGCCAGCAGGTACCGGCCATGGAGCTGGAAGTGTTTGTGCACGGTGCCTTGTGCATGGCCTATTCCGGGCGCTGCCTGCTCTCGGGTTACATGAACAAGCGCGACGCCAACCAGGGCACCTGCACCAATGCTTGTCGCTGGAAATACCAGGCCACCCCCGCGGTGGAAAACGCCACGGGGGATATCGTCCAGCAATATCAGCCCACCCTGGGCATTGGCGCGCCCACCGACCAGATGTTCCTGCTCCAGGAAGCCAATCGCCCCGATGAACAGATGCCCGCCTTCGAAGACGAGCACGGCACCTACATCATGAACGCCAAGGACCTGCGCGCCGTGCAGCACGTGGAGCGCCTGACCCGGATGGGCGTGCACTCACTGAAGATCGAAGGCCGCACCAAGTCGCACTTCTACTGCGCGCGCACCACTCAGGTGTATCGCCAGGCCATCGATGATGCGGTGGCCGGTCGCGCCTTCGACCGCACCCTGATGACCGACCTCGAATCCCTGGCACAGCGCGGCTACACCGAAGGTTTCCTGCGTCGCCATGTGCACGATGAATACCAGAATTACCAGAACGGTAGCTCCGTGTCGGAACGCCAGCAGTTCGTCGGCGAGCTGACCGGCGAACGCCGGGGCGAGCTGGCCGAGGTCAAGGTGAAGAACCGCTTCGCTGTGGGCAATCACCTGGAATTGATGACCCCCGCCGGCAACTTCCACTTTGACCTGGAGAGGATGCACAACAGCCAGGGCGAGGCTGTCGAGGTCGCGCCGGGGGATGGGCACACGGTGTATGTGCCGGTCCCGGCGGAGATGGATGTGCGATTCGGCTTGCTGATGCGTGATGTTTAAATGTTGCCCAACCTTTGTGGCGAGGGCGCTCGCTCCCGCTGGGGCGCGAAGCGGCCCTAAAAGCCGGCGCCATCTGCGCTGTCGAACGGGACGGTTCGACAAGCGCCCTCGCCACAGGCCTCAGATCCTGAACTGACCGACCAACTGCCCCAACCGCTGACCCAGCTCCGCCAGGCTGCGGGACGTCTGGGCGCCCAGTTGGGTCTCATCGGCGACGCTGTCCACCGCCACGGCAATCTGATGCACGCTGCGGTTGATCTCTTCGGCCACGGCGGTCTGCTCTTCGGCGGCGCTGGCAATCTGGGCGTTCATCGAATTGATGGTGCCGATCAACTGGGCCATGGTGTCCAAAGACGCCCCGGCCTCGTTAGCCTGTGCCGAGGTGCCGTCGCCGGCATCGCTGGAGCGGCGCATGGCCTCCACCGCGGCCTCGGTGCCTTTTTGCAGGCGGTCGATCATGCCCTGGATTTCCTGGGTGCTGGTCTGGGTGCGGCTGGCCAGGGCGCGTACTTCGTCGGCGACTACCGCAAAACCACGTCCGGCCTCCCCTGCCCGCGCCGCTTCGATGGCGGCGTTGAGCGCCAGCAGGTTGGTTTGTTCGGCGATGGAGCGGATCACGCTGAGCACGCTGACGATGGAGGACACGTCCTGCTGCAGGCTGTCGAGGGACACGCCGCTGGTGCGGATATCGCTCACCAGCGCGTGGATCTGCGCAATGCTGCCGTCCACCACACGCTTGGCGGCCTGGCCTTCGGCATCGGTCTGCTGGGCCGCGACCGAGGCGCCCTGGGCACTGCGCGCCACTTCTTGCGCAGCCGAAGACATCTGGTTGATCGCAGTGGCGACCTGATCGGTCTCGTGGCGCTGGCGTTCCATGGCCTGTTCGGAGCGCTGGGCCTGATCAGAGACTTGGCTGACCAGGCCAGTGAGTTGGCTGGTCATCTCAGTGATCTGGCGAACCAGGCCGTGGATCTTGTCGACAAACCGGTTGAACGCGCCCGCCAGGTCGCCCAGTTCGTCCTGGCTGGTGATGGCCAGGCGGCGGGTCAAGTCGCCTTCGCCGGCCGCGATGTCGTCGAGGTTGGCTTTCATCAGGCTCAGCGGGCGCAGGATGGTGTTGGCCAGCAGCATGCCCACGGCAGCGATCACCAACAACACCACCACAGCCACGCCGAGAATGCTCAGCAGCACGCCCTCCATGCGCTTGTGCACCTTGGCTTCGACCACCGCGACCTGGGCCTCAATGCCGTCCAGGTTCACCGACGTACCGATGACCATGTCCCATTTCGGCAGGTATTCGGTGTAGCCGAGCTTAGGCACCAGTTCGGTCTGGCCCGGCTGGGTCGAGCTGTATTGCAGGTAGTGGGTGCCGTCCTTGCCGACCTTGACCAGGTCACGGTTGACGTACACGCCATTGGGGTCGCGGTTGTCCTTGAAGCTCTTGCCCACGCCGTCGGGGCTGTTGCCCTTGAACAGGCGGATGGTCTCGGAGTCGTAGCCGAAGAAGTAACCGTCCTTGCCGTAGCGGGTGTTCGACAGGAGCTTGACCACTTGGGCACGGGCGGCGGTATCGCCGGGGGCCGCCGCGTCGTAGAGCGGTTTGATGGTGGTCATGGCCACTTCGACATAACTTTGCAGCGTGGCCTTGGCGTCGTTGAGCAGGCGCTGGCGGGTTTCATCCACCTCGTTGCGCGCCTGCCCCTGCAGGATCCACACGGTGGTCAGGCTGATGACCACGGCAAACAGCAACACCGGCACTATGGCGAGGGACAGGACTTTGGCCTTGAGGCTCAGACGCATGGCTTTTCTCTCTCTTATTCGTGGCGACTTGAGAGGTTATCGGCCATACACAAATTCTCTGTAGGAGCGAGCTTGCTCGCGAAGAACGTCAGCGATGACGCGGGGAACCTGACACTCAGCGGCGTTCTCCAGTTCTTCGCGAGCAAGCTCGCTCCTACAGGGAATGGTGTCAGAGGGTCATGGCGGCCAGCCAGCCGAACGCCAGCAACGGAATGTTGTAGTGCAGAAACGTCGGCACCACCGTGTCCCAGATATGGTGGTGCTGACCGTCGACATTCAGGCCGGAGGTCGGACCGAGGGTGGAATCCGAAGCGGGCGAACCGGCATCACCCAGTGCACCGGCCGTGCCGACGATGCACACGATGGCCACCGGGCTGAAGCCCAGTTGCACGCACAGCGGCACAAAGATCGCGGCCAGGATCGGCACCGTGGAAAACGACGAACCGATGCCCATGGTCACCAGCAGGCCCACCAGCAACATCAACAACGCGCCGACACCACGGTTGTGGCCGATGAATGCCGCCGAAGTTTCCACCAACGAGCGCACGTCGCCGGTGGCCTTGAGTACTTCGGCAAAGCCTGACGAGGCGATCATGATGAAGCCGATCATCGCCATCATCTTCATGCCTTCGGTGAACAGGTCGTCGGTATCGCGCCAGCGCACGATGCCCGACACCGAGAAGATCAGGAAGCCGGCCAGGGCGCCGATGATCATCGAGTCCAGCCACAGTTGGATAATGAACGCCGAGGCAATCGCCAGGCCGGCCACCAGCAGGGTCAGCGGGTTGTATTGCACCGCCACCTGCTCGACCCGCTCGATTTTTTCCAGGTCGTACACGCGCTTCTTGCGGTAACTGATAAACACCGCCACCAGCAGGCCCACCACCATGCCCAGCGCCGGCAAGCTCATGGCGTGGGTGACGTTGACCTGGCTGATGTCCACACCGCTCTTGGCCACGTTGGCCAGCAGGATCTGGTTGAGGAAGATATTGCCAAAGCCCACCGGCAAGAACATGTAGGGCGTGATCAGGCCGAAGGTCATCACGCAGGCGATCAGGCGGCGGTCCAGTTGCAGCTTGGTCAGCACGTACAACAAGGGCGGCACCAGCAGCGGAATAAACGCGATATGAATCGGCAGGATGTTCTGCGACGCAATCGCCACCACCCACAACAGACCGATCAGCAGCCATTTGACATGGCTACCGCCGTTGGCTTCCTGGCGGTCCACCAGCAGCAGCGCCTTGTCAGCCAAGGCGTGGGCCAGGCCGGATTTGGCAATCGCCACGGCGAAAGCGCCGAGCAAGGCGTAGGACAATGCCACGGTTGCACCACCGCCCAAGCCGCCGTTGAAGGCCTTGAGCGTGGCGTCGATGCCCAGGCCACCGGTCAAGCCACCCACCAGGGCGCCGACGATGATGGCGATGACCACATGCACGCGGGACAAACTGAGCACCAGCATGGTGCCGACCGCGGCAATGACTGCGTTAATCATGGTTACCTCAAGCAGAAAAACTTAAAAAACAGGCATGCCCGCGCCCAGGCGGCCATAGGGTGGCAGCCAGCGTGCAGGCTTGAAGGAGGTCTTATTAGAGGGCGCGCACTTTGCAGCAGGCGGACGCTCATGTCAAAAACCTGTGGTGAGCGAGCTTGCTCGCGCTGGGCTGCGCAGCGGCCCCAAAAAGGGCGGGAGCGCTACGCACTCCAGCGCGAGCAAGCTCGCTCACCACAGAAGCTCGCTCACCACAGAAACGCCCTCTCCACAAAAGCAGGTTTAAATTGACTGTTTGAATAAAGAAAACTCCAAAACCGCCGATATAGAGCCTCTATGTGTTTTCAGGTAAGGATGTACCGATGTCGCTTAGACAGCTCTCCATTCAATGGAAAATCACCCTGCTCGCCGGCCTCTGCCTGCTGGGAATCGTGACCCTGCTGGTGGGTCTGTCGTTGTATCGCATGGAGCAGAGTTCGCAGCAGGTCAAGGCATCCAGCATGCAGATGCTGGATGAGGCCGCCCAGGCGCGCATCGAGGCCCAAGGCGAAGTGCAGGCATTGGGCATTCGTCGCCAATTCATGGACGCCTATCAATACGGCCATGGTTTTTCCCGCCAGGTACTGTTCTTGCGTGAGCAGGCCGAAAAGCGCTTTCTCGACGCTTTCGACACCCGTGAAGACCTGACCCGCCAGGTCAAGGCTGCGTTGCAGGCCAACCCGGATTTGCTCGGTCTGTCCCTGGTGTTCGAAGCCAACGCCCTGGACGGCAAGGATGAGCTGTTCGCCGGCCAGGCCGAGTTGGGCAGTAACGACAAAGGCCGCTTCGCCCTTTATTGGTCGCAGCCGACACCCGGCAAGCTAGAGTCGATGGCGCTGCCGGAAAGCGACATGTCCGACACCAGCGTCGGTCCCAGCGGTGAAAAGGCCAACGCCTGGTTCACCTGCCCACGCACCACACTCAAGCCGTGCGTGATCGAACCGTATTTCTACAGAATCAACGGGCAAAACGTGCTGATGACCAGCATCGTCTTCCCGTTGATGGTCAACGGCAAAGTCATCGCCTCGCTGTCGGTGGACATCAATCTCAACAGCCTGCAGGCCGTGAGCCAACAGGCCAGCCACAAGCTGTACGACGGCCAGACCCAGGTGAGCATCCTCAGCCCCACCGGGTTGCTCGCCGGCTACAGCCCGGACGCGAGTAAACTCAGCCAACGCTTGGACCAGGTCGATACCGCCAACGGTGCGCAACTGATCGGCGCCCTGGCCAGCAGCACGCAAATCCGTAGCCTGCGGACTGACCACCAACTGAAGGTACTGGCACCGTTCGCGCCAATCCCGGACGGCAAGTCCTGGGGCGTGTTGCTCGATGTGCCGGAGAAAGTCCTGGTCGGCCCTGCTGAAGCGCTGAAAGCACAGATGGACGCCGATAACACCCGTGGCACCTTGCTGGAACTGGGCCTGGGCCTGCTGGCTGCGGTGGTCGGTTTGATCCTGGTGTGGTTGATGGCACGCAGCGTGACCCGCCCGATCCTCGGCGTGGCTCGCATGCTGGAAGACATCGCCAGCGGTGAAGGCGACCTCACCCGCCGCCTGGCCTACGACAAACAGGACGAGCTGGGCCAGTTGGCCGGCTGGTTCAATCGCTTCCTCGACAAGCTGCAACCGATCATTGCCGAGGTAAAACGCTCGGTGCAGGACGCCCGTGGCACTGCGGATCAATCCGCTGCGATTGCCACTGAAACCAGCGCCGGCATGGAACAGCAATACCGCCAGGTCGACCAGGTGGCCACCGCGTCCCATGAGATGAGTGCCACGGCCCAAGACGTGGCGCGCAGCGCTGCCCAGGCGGCACAAGCCGCCCGCGACGCCGACCAGGCCACCCGTGATGGCTTGAAGGTGATCGACCACACCACGCGTAATATCGGGGAGTTGGCGGCGGACATGAGTACGGCCATGACCCAGGTCGAAGGCCTGGCCGCCAATAGCGAAAAAATCGGTTCGGTGCTCGAAGTGATTCGCGGCATTGCCGAGCAGACCAACTTGCTAGCCCTTAACGCCGCCATCGAAGCCGCCCGCGCCGGTGAGGCCGGCCGTGGCTTTGCGGTGGTGGCGGACGAAGTGCGCAACCTGGCGCAGCGCACTCAGGAATCGGTTGAAGAAACCCGCGTGGTCATCGAGCACCTGCAAAGCGGCACCGAAGAGGTGGTCGGCGCCATGGGCAACAGCTATCGCCAGGCCCAGGGCAGTGTCGAGCAGGTTGGGCAAGCCGTGACGGCCTTGCGCCAGATTGGCGACGCCGTGACGGTGATCAGCGACATGAACCTGCAAATCGCCAGCGCCGCCGAAGAACAAAGCGCCGTGGCCGAGGAGATCAACAGCAATGTGGCGACGATTCGCGATGTGACTGAGTCGCTGTCGGAACAGGCGAATGAATCGGCAAGGGTGAGCCAGGCGCTGAACAGCCTGGCGAATCAGCAGCAGGGGTTGATGGATCAGTTCAGGGTCTGATCAGACCCTTGTCGAAGCGACAGGCTTATCCCTGACGCTTCGGCAATTCGATCAGCACTTTCAGCCCGCCCAACTCGCTTTCCTGCAACTGCAGCACCCCACCCCACACCTCAACGATGTCCCGCACGATCCCCAACCCCAGGCCATGGCCATCGATCTGTTCATCCAGGCGCGTGCCTCGACTGAACACCTGGTCGCGTTGGGTTTCAGGAATACCGGGACCATCATCTTCCACCGCCAACCGGTAGCTGTGCTCAGCCTCGGTGACGGTCAAGCGCACCTCCGCATCCGCCCATTTGCAGGCGTTATCCAAGAGATTGCCGAGCAGCTCCAACAGGTCTTCACGGTCCCAAGGCAGTTGCAGGCCTGACGCAGCGTGGTAGCTCAGGTCCAGGTGTTCGCCGTGGATCATGTTGAGGGTGGCGAGCAGGCCGGGCAGTTCTTTTTCGCAATCAAACAGCGCGCCCGGCAGGGTTTCCCCAGCCAGGCGCGCACGGTTGAGCTCACGGTTGAGGCGTTGTTGCACCTGCTCCAACTGATCGCGCAACAGCTTGCTCAGTTCGGGACGATCCTTCAGCTCCTCGCTCGATGCGGCGCTCAACAGTACCGCCAGCGGAGTCTTGAGGGCATGGCCGAGGTTGCCCAAGGCATTGCGTGAACGCTTGAGGCTGTCTTCGGTGTGAGCCAGCAGGTGGTTGATCTGCGCCACCAACGGCTCCAGTTCCAGCGGCACCTGGGTGTCGAGCTGTGAACGCTGGCCCTGTTGCAGTTGGGCGATCTGGTTGCGTGCGGTTTCCAGCGGACGCAAGGCCCGGCGCACGGTGACCCGTTGCAGGATCAGCACCAGTAGCAGCGCCGCCAGCCCGAGCACCAGACCGATCTGACGCATGAGACGGAAGCTTTCCCGCACCGGGGTGTAGTCCTGGGCCACGCTGATGGAAATCGACTGGCCGAAGCGTTTGTAGTCCGAACGCAGCACCAGCAGTTGCTGGCCTTCCGGCCCTAGTTGCAGATTGCCCTTGATCCCGGCTTCGGGCAGGCGCGGCAGTTCCTGATCCCACAGCGAGCGCGAGCGCCAGTGGGTATCGGCAAAGTCGATGCGGAAGTAATGCCCGGAAAACGGACGCTGGTAGGCTGGCGACAGGCGTTGTTCATCCAGCTGAACGCCGTTCGGTCCACGCACCAGCGCCACCAACAGGTTTTCGGCGTCGTTGCGCAAGCCGGCCTCCAGGTAACGCTGCAAACCGGCTTCAAACAACCACAAGCTGGTTTGTGCCAGCACCACGCCGACGATCACCATCACACTGATCAGCCCCAGGCTCAGGCGTCGTTGGATGGACTTCATGCAGGGCTGGCGCCAAACCGGTAACCCTGGCCGCGCCGGGTTTCGATCACGCTGCGGCCCAATTTGCGGCGCAGGTGGTTGACGTGAACTTCCAGCACATTGGAGTCGCGCTCGGTCTCACCGTCGTACAAATGTTCGGCCAAGTGGCTTTTGGACAGGATCTGTTCGGGGTGCAGCATGAAGTAGCGCAACAGGCGAAACTCGGCGGCGGTCAGTTGGATCTCCGCGCCATCGCGCAGCACGCACTGACGGCCTTCGTCCAGGTGCAGGCCAGCCGCTTGCAAGGTGGGTTGGTTGGCCTGGCCATGGGAGCGACGCAACAGCGCCTGAATGCGCAGGTGCAGTTCCTCGGGGTGAAAGGGTTTGCTCAGGTAATCATCGGCGCCCGCCTTGAGTCCTTCGATGCGCTCAGCCCAGGAGTCGCGGGCGGTAAGCACCAGGACCGGCGTGGTCAGCGCAGCAGCGCGCCATTGCGCCAGCACCTCAAGGCCTGGCAGGCCCGGCAGGCCGAGGTCAAGAATGATCAGGTCGTAGGGCTCGCTTCGGCCCTGGTACACCGCATCACGCCCGTCCGCCAGCCAGTCGACGGCATAACCCTGGCGTTGCAGGCCGGCCAGCAGTTCATCGACCAGAGGCACGTTGTCTTCTACCAACAGCAGGCGCATCAGTCTTCCTCGTCTTTGATCAGCACACCGGTGCTGGCGTCCAGCTTGATCTCGCGCACCACGCCTTCGGTGGTCACCAGCTCCACTTCATAGGCATATTGGCCGTGTTTCTTTTCCAGCTCAGCCTCCAGCAGGCGTGAGCCGGGGTAGCGCGCCATGGCCTGCTGCAACAGTTGCTCCAGCGGCAGGATCACCCCCTGCTGACGCAGCGCCAAGGCCTCATCCTGATTGAGGTCGCGGGCCGCCAGGCTGGAGCAGAATGCCATGAGCACCAGCGCGACACGACTGCTGGCGCATAGATTTACCTTCATTACGTATCCTGATGATTCTTGAGAACCCGCCCGGTGAGCGCGTCCAATTCAACGTCCCATTCGATGCCATGGGCATCTTCCAATTCGACCTCGTAGACGTACTTGCCGTAGGCCTCGTCCAGGTCGGTGTCCAGCAGTGTCGAACCGGGGTGCAGGGCCAGGGCCGTGGCTTCCAGTTGATCGAAGGCGACGATAGTAACAGTGGCCGGCACTTTCAGTGGCTTGTCGGGGTCCACGGCTTGGGCCTGGGTCGCCGTGAGGGCGATGATACCGGCAGCAAACAGCGCGGTGAGGCGCTTCATGATAAGTCTCCGTTACAGGATGTTTTCCTACGCCGGTCACCGTACGCGCTGCAACTTAACTGAAACTGAATTGCCACCATGGCAATTCCCTGCAAGGCCTTTTCACACATTCCGCGAGATTTTCTATAATGCCCCGCTCGCTCGAACAGAGACCGGTATGACAGCCATCCACATCAAGTTTCCCGCGCTGACGCTCAAGGCCGGCAAACGCGCCTTTGCCCGCATTCGCGAGCAAGGCCTCACGCCGGCCGACGTCGGCATCCTGCCCGGCGCAGCCGGTGGCCCCAAGGCGCTGGGCATCCAGGGCCTGGACCTGGCACTGTTCGGCGACTGGCTGCCCCGCGCGCCACGGGAACGGGCATTGGTCGGTGCGTCCATCGGCTCCTGGCGGTTTGCCAGCGCGTGCCTGCCCGACCCGGTGCAAGGCCTGCTGGACCTCGGTCGCCTGTACAACGAACAACGCTTTGCCAAAGGCGTGACCATGGCCGAGGTCAGCCAGAGCTGCCAGCGCATGCTCGACGACCTGCTGGCCGGCCGCGATGCACGGGTGCTGGACAACCCGGACTACCGCCTCAATATCATGGTGGTCAAGAGTCATGGCCTGCTTGCCGATGACCACCGTGGACGCCTCGGGCTGGGCCTGTCGTCGGTGATCGCCGACAACCTGCGAGGCCGCGCGCGGCTGTCGCGGCATTTCGAACGCCTGATCATCCACGACCCCCGCCAGGCGCCACCGGTACATCCACTGAAGGACTTCCCGTCGCGCTTCCTGGCCCTGGAATTGGGCAACCTGCGCCAGGCCCTGCTGGCCTCGGGCTCGATCCCCATGGTGATGCAAGGCGTGCGCGACCTGCCGGGTGCAGGCGCCGGCACCTACCGCGACGGCGGCCTGCTGGACTATCACCTTGATCTGCCCTACCACGGCGACGATATCGTGCTGTACCCGCACTTCACCGATCGGGTCATCCCCGGCTGGTTCGACAAGGGCCTGCCGTGGCGACGCAGCAACCCGCAGGGTTTGCAGGATGTGTTGCTGCTGGCGCCGTCCAAGGATTACCTCGCCCGCCTGCCCCACGGCAAACTGCCGGATCGCAGCGACTTCAAGCGTTTCATGGGCGATGACCCAAGCCGCAATAAATATTGGCAGACCGCGATGAGCGAGAGTCAGCGGCTGGGAGACGAGTTCCTGGCATTGGCCGATAACGGCCAATTGGGCGAGCGCCTACAGCACCTGTAGCCGCCACCTCCCCACTAACCACGATGCGAAGCGAGCCGCTCGTGATCTAGCTTTTGATCTTGATCTCGCTTTTGATCTCAGGCGCCCCGTCAAACACGCTGGCCGGAATTCGACAGGGATTTGGGGGGTAAACCGGCAGGGATGCCGGTTTAGCCGCCCCGCGCCATGGATGGCGCGTGGCGGCGGCCCCCAAATACCTGTCGGATTACGGGCACACCGAGCCTAAGCGAGGTGCCGAGTGTTGGGGCAAGAGCCTTTTGCTTACTTTTGGGCTTTTCAAAAGTGAGCCGCCGTAAGGGCGGAACCCATAGCAGCCGTTACCTGAATAACGGATATGTACCCGATCAGATCCAACATCCAGGTCGGCTGTCAGGCCGCTTTCGCAGGCAAGCCAGCTCCCACATTTTTGGATCGCGGAGTGACAGTTAGAGTGTGGTCGGCTGTCAAACCGCCAGCGGCAGCAAGCCCCCTCGCCACCTGCCATCAACATTTCACCCGCAAGCCGCCCCCTACAGAGGGACGGTATGCGCAGCAACGAATCAAGCTGTTAAACTCGCCGCCTGCCAGACATCGACCGAGCTGAAAACACTGTGGAAATCTTCAAAGAATTTACCTTCGAATCCGCCCACCGCCTGCCCCACGTACCGGAAGGCCACAAATGCGGGCGCCTGCATGGGCATTCGTTCAAGGTGGCGATCCACCTGAGCGGCGACCTGGACCCCCATACCGGCTGGATTCGCGACTTCTCGGAGATCAAGGCGATTTTCAAGCCGCTCTATGAACGTCTCGACCACAACTACCTCAATGACATCCCAGGCCTGGAAAACCCCACCAGCGAAGTGCTGGCCAAGTGGATCTGGAATGAATTGAAACCCCTGCTGCCTGAGCTCAGTGCGATTCGTATCCACGAGACCTGCACCAGCGGTTGCATCTATCGCGGCGAATAAGCCGGCGCGATGAAAAAACCACCCTTGCGGTGGTTTTTTTGTGCCTGGCTCCCTTACAGTCATGGCTCCCTACCCACAAGGAGCCCGCTGCAATGATGCGCCCCGCAACGAGTCATGATGTTGCTGCTATCGAGGCTATCGTCCAGGCAGCCTACGCGCCATACATCGAACGGATCGGCCGCAAGCCCGGGCCGATGCTGGAGGACTATCACCAGCAAGTGGAAGCCGGTGGGGTGCATGTGCTGGATCATGCCGGGCGGGTCCGGGGGTTTATTGTCCTGCGGGACACAGACGGCGCGCTGTTGCTGGATAACCTCGCCGTCTCCCCGGACGCCCAGGGCCTGGGCTTCGGGCGGTTGCTGATGGATTTCGCCGAACAACAGGCGCTCGGCGCTAACTTCGCCGCCATCCGCCTGTACACCAACGAAGCCATGAACGAGAACATCACGCTGTACACCCGTCGGGGCTATGTCGAGACCCACCGGGCCGAAGAACATGGCCTGCGGCGTGTGTACATGACCAAGCAACTCCGGGAGTAACCCATGGAAAACACTTGGCTGGCCCAGGCCAAACGCTTGCAGGCGTTGGCGTCCACCGGGCTGCACTTTTGCACCGATGATTTCGAGCGCGAGCGCCTGGAAGAAATCGCAGAGATTGCCCACAACATGCTCGCGCAATTGGGCAATGTGCCCTTGGAGCGCATCACCGGGTTGGTCACGGATTTTGCCAAACGCTACTCGACGCCGATGATCGACGTGCGCGGGGCGGTCATCCAAGGCGAGCGGATTCTGCTGGTTCGCGAATTGACCGATGGCTGCTGGGCGTTACCGGGCGGTTATGCGGATATCGGTTTGTCGGCGGCGGAAAACATCGTCAAGGAGATTCGCGAGGAAGCCGGGCTGACGGTAACGGCGCGGGCCCTGTACAGCGTGACGCACAAGGCCAAGGGTCTGTATCGACCGGATGTGCGCGACTTCTACAAACTGTACTTCCTGTGTGAACCGGTGGATCAGTCGGCACCGATGGCGGGGTTCGAGACCACCGAAGTGGGCTTTTTCCGTCTGGACGAGCTGCCACCGCTGTCACGGGGGCGCACTATTGAAAGTGATCTGGAGGCCGCATTCGCCTTCCACCGTGGCGAGACCACCCAGACGCTGTTCGACTGATCCAATTTGTATCACTGCTGCACCGCTTTCGTGCCCAATTGGGCACGGCGAACATTCCTGCCTGCGTTGTCCCCCTGTTTAGCTATAAATACTGTGCACGGTGCACAGCACCCGTCGTGCGCTCGTCACTGCTGCCGGTTTGGCACGCGCGGTGCAATAGGCCTGCGTCACTCATTCAGGGAGCAAAGCACATGACGCAGCAAGAACCGGGCAACGATTACCCCCTCAGCGAAGTCCCGATGCATGCGCGCAAAGGCCTGGCGTCTACCGCCATGGTGCTGCTGGGCTTTACCTTTTTTACCGCGACCATGTTTGCTGGCGGCAAGCTGGGGGTGGCGTTCAGCTTTACCGAGATGCTCGGCGTCGTGGCCCTGGGTAACCTGCTGCTGGGTATCTACGCCGCAGGCCTGGGTTACATCGCCTTCAAGAGCGGGCTGAATTCGGTGTTGATGGGGCGCTTCTGCTTTGGCGAAGTGGGCAGCAAGCTCAGTGACTTGATCCTCGGCTTCACCCAGATCGGCTGGTATGCCTGGGGCACCGCCACGGCCGCCGTGGTGCTGGGCAAGTATTTCGAACTGAACCAGGGCAGCGTGCTGGCGTTGATGGTGCTGTTCGGCCTGGTGTTCTGCGCCACGGCGTACGTTGGTTATCGCGGGCTGGAGATTCTGTCCTACATCGCAGTACCGGCGATGGGCATCCTGTTGTTTCTGTCGATGTGGGTGGCCACGGCCAAAGTCGGCGGGCTGGATGGGCTATTGGCGGTGGTGCCGACCGGTGAACTGGACTTGTCCACGGCGATCACCCTGGTGTTCGGCACCTTTGTCAGCGGTGCGACCCAGGCCACCAACTGGACACGTTTTTCGCGCTCGGCCAGGGTGGCGGTGCTGGCCAGCCTGATCGGTTTCTTTATCGGTAACGGCTTGATGGTGCTGATCGGCGCCTACGGTGCCATCGTCTATCAACAACCGGATGTGGTCGAAGTGTTGCTGCTGCAAGGTTTTGCCATGGCAGCAATGGCCATGTTGCTGCTCAACATCTGGAGCACCCAGGACAACACCATCTACAACTTCGCGGTGGCCGGCTGCAATCTGCTGCGCACCCAGCGTCGCAAGTCCGTGACACTGGCTGGCGCGGTGATCGGCACGCTGCTGGCGTTGCTCGGCATGTACGACATGCTGGTGCCGTACTTGATTCTGCTGGGCACGGTGATCCCGCCGATTGGCGGGGTGATCATGGCGGACTTCTTCTATCGCTATCGCGGCCAGTACCCGCGCTTGGCAGATGCGCGTCTGCCGGCATTCAACTGGCCGGGGCTGGTGGCCTATGGGATGGGTACCGTGCTGGCGTTCAACTCGCCTTGGGTCGCACCGTTGGTGGGTATCGTCGCCGCGTCGTTGACCTACATCGTGCTTACCGCCGTACTACGCGTGCGTGCGCCTTTGGTTGACGTCCAGGCATGAGCCTGACTATTGCCGACGTGCTGGCGTTGCCGGGCCTCGAACCCATGCGCCTGCGCGCCGGCGCGGCCGGCCTGGATAATGCCGTGCGTTGGCCGTATGTGGCGGAAAACAGCGGGATCGCCGAATGGGTATTGGGCGGCGAACTGGTGTTCGTGACCGGGATCAATCACCCACGCGACGAGGCCAACCTGCTGCAACTACTAGAGGAAGCCTGCGAACGTCAGGTGGCCGGACTGGTGGTCCTGACGGGGCCTGCATATATCCAGGCGATTCCCCCGCGTTTGCTCGACGCCGCCGAAGCCGCGGGCATGCCGCTGATCGAACAGCCTTACTCACTGAAAATGGTGTTGGTGACCCAGGCCATTGGTTCAGCACTGATCCAGTCCGAGCAGTTGGGGCGCTCGCGGCATGATGTAATGGAGCGATTGCTGACAGGCGATTACCAATCCCTGGATCTTTTGTTGCACCGGGCCTCGCAACTGGGCATGGCAGTGGCCGGGCATTGGCAGGTGGTTCAATTGCAACTGGAAGGCAGTGAGTTGCTCTTTGCCCAAGGTGATGCGGCTTCTGTGGAGGCGCAGCTGGCTCGCCAACATGACAGAATCAGCCGTCGATTGCGTCAACTCTCGGCCGGCTTGCCGGTATTGGGCCGTGCCGGGCAATGGACGATGCTGCTCCCTGCTCCGGATGCTGTCGCAGCATTGGCTAACCGCCAGCAATTGGCCAACTGGCTCAAGCCGCTGAACCTGCGCCTGGCACCACTCAAACTGTTTATCGGCCTGAGCGCCGCCGCTCACCCACCGGCACACCTGGCCCAGGCGCAGGATGAAGCCCGCCAGGCGCTGGCCGCTGCGCGACGCTTCAGCGAGCGCGCCGGGTTGTGCGTGTACGACGAACTGGGCGTACTCAAGTTGCTCAGCGGCGTACGTGATCGCGCCCTGCTCGACCAGTTCCTCAATGAGCGCCTGGGCCCGCTACTGCGCCATGACCTGCACCATGGCCCCAGCCTGATGCCCACCCTGGAAGCCTGGTTCCACGAGAATGGTAACCTTGTAGCCGCCGCTCAGCGGCTGGCCGTGCATCGCAACACCCTGACGCACCGCGTCCAGCGCATCGAAGCCCTGTGCGGCCTGACGCTGGATAATGCTTATGATCGCCTGGACATCGGCATTGCGCTGATGATCTGGCGGCTGTCTGCCTGATTGTTTTTAGCCAAGAGGAACTTGCCCATGCACATCATCAACGCCCGCCTGCGAAACCGTGAAGGCCTGCATGATCTGCACCTGGAACATGGCCGGATCGCCAGTATCACGCGGCAATCGGGGACACCGACTGCGGCGGCCGACGACCTGGACGCCGCCGGCAACCTGGTGATTCCCCCCTTCGTCGAGCCGCATATCCACCTCGACGCCACCCTGACGGCCGGCGAACCGCGCTGGAACATGAGCGGCACCCTGTTCGAAGGCATCGAGTGCTGGGGTGAGCGCAAAGCTACCATCACCCAGGAAGACACCAAGACCCGCGCCAAAAAGACAATCCAGACCCTCGCTGCCCACGGCATCCAACATGTGCGTACCCACGTCGACGTCACCGACCCGGACCTCACGGCGCTAAAGGCCATGTTGGAAGTGCGCCAGGAAAGCGCGCACCTGATCGACCTGCAGATCGTCGCATTCCCCCAGGAAGGCATCGAGTCCTATCGCAATGGCCGCGAGTTGATGGAAGAAGCCATCCGCCTGGGCGCCGACGTGATCGGCGGCATCCCGCACTTTGAATACACCCGCGACCAGGGCGTGAGTTCGGTGAAGTTCCTGATGGACCTGGCCGAACGTACCGGCTGCCTGGTGGACGTACACTGCGACGAAACCGACGACCCACACTCACGTTTTCTCGAAGTACTCGCCGAAGAAGCCCGCAGCCGTGACATGGGCACCCGCGTTACCGCCAGCCACACCACCGCCATGGGCTCCTACGACAACGCTTACTGCGCCAAGCTCTTCCGCCTGCTGGGGCACTCGGGAATCAGCTTCGTCTCTTGCCCAACCGAGAGTATCCACCTGCAAGGCCGCTTCGACAGCTTCCCGAAACGTCGCGGCGTCACCCGGGTCAATGAGCTGCTGGAGGCCGGCATGAACGTGTGTTTCGGCCAAGACTCCATCGTCGATCCCTGGTATCCCCTGGGCAACGGCAACATCCTGCGGGTACTGGAAGCGGGTTTGCACATTTGCCACATGCTCGGCTACCGCAACCTGCAAACCGCCCTGGACCTGGTCACTGACAACAGCGCCAAGGCGATGGCCCTCGGTGACCGCTACGGCCTGGAGCCCGGACGGCCAGCCAACGTGTTGATCCTTTCGGCGGACAGCGACTACGAGGTCATCCGCAGCCAAGGCTTGCCGCTTTACTCGATTCGCAACGGCAAGGTGTTGATGAAGCGCCAGCCGGCGCAGGTTGAGTTTGCGTGAACGCCTGGCTCAGACGATCGAATCGATATCCAGTGTTTGCGCCCTCCCCCATTCGTGATGAAGCACAGGAGGAATGCGGGCGACCTGCGACAGCTCATGGTTTTCACGGTGGCTGAACCAGCGCTTGAGGCTGGGTTGCAAGTGGGCGCTATGGGCTTGACTGCCGTAGACATCACGGGCCTCCAGGCGTCGCCAGCGCAGGGTCGCAAGGCGCTCTCGACTAATGTGCAAGCGGTCTATTTCGGTATTCAGAGCTTCGCTGTGTTCATAACTTCGGTCGTTGGCAGGCCTTAGACGCGCCAGTTCCCGGCGCTTGTTGCGCAGTTGCTGGCGCATGGTCTCAAGCGCCAGGTCGAGTAACTCGAACTCTCTTGGTGTGATCAGCGGGCCGTTGTTTTCCTGGGTTTGTTGCCAGCGACGCAGCGTCGCCCAGGCCGCCGGAATGTAGCTGGCGGTCATGAAGTGCTGGTTGGCCTGGAACAGCTGTTTCAGCAAGTTATCCCGCTCGGGCATGTCGCCATGTAGTTGCAAGGCTCGGTTGCAACCGGCCTCCTGGATGGACTCACAACCGGGCTTCCACAACACCGAAGACTGTGTGCCGTCCGGCAACATGATCGGCATGAAATGGTGTTGTTCGCCGTGGTGTTGGTAAGGGTTTCCACCCAAACGCACCAAACCGGCGGCGAACAACAGGCCGCCCGGCGCAGGGGCGCTGAACAGTGTGATGGCGCCAGGGATCCAGAGTTTGGCGGTGGTGTTCATCCACGGTGCCGGCACGCTGGGGACCGGGTCGTTGTGATTGACGATGCGGTGGTGGACCAGGGTTGAAGCGCCCTCAGTGAACTCGGCGTCGGCGGCGCGGGGGGCGCCGTAGGTGTAGAGGAGGATGTTGTAGTTGCCCTCGGGCGCTCGGCGTAAGCCTTCCGCCAGGAGCAACGCGATTGCGCCGCCCAGGCTGTGGCCGCAGATGATAATTCGTTGGCCTGTGTAGAATTGGTCGAGGTAGCGCAGCACGAAATTGCGCATTGCGCAGTACGCTTGGTAGAAACCTTCATGTGCCTTGCCGACACCTTCCACAAAAGCTACCTGATGGGCGTTTGCATCACGCATCCCATCTGCGGCGCTGGCGGTTCCACGCACCGCGATCAGGATTACCTCATCGTGATGGGTGATAAACGCCTGGGTATCCGTACCAAGCTTTTCATCATCGAAGAAATGCAGATTCGCCGGATGTTCCTGTTTATCCCCCAGCTCGGGTTGGTTTTGTGGATACAGTTCAGGATCGAAGGGAAGGATCTCAAAGCGCTGGGAGTAAGGGACCTCTTCGTAAATGGGGTAGAAACGCTGCACTTGCTCTGCATCAAATCGCCAACCCTCGTGGTAACCCGAGAGCTGTTCGGCGAACAGATGTCCGACGCTGGGATCAAGGGGGAACCGCACTTGGTCCTGGGGTTTTTTAGGTGGCTCTTGGCCGAAGTTGCAATAACTCAAGGTGGCCATCAATGCCAACTGATAAAGGTTCAAGGCGCAGAAACCGTCTTCGATTGAAAGCATCGGACGGAAGGCTCGCAGTGGCCGGACCTCCAAAGCAGTGTGGTTGTTGGGAAACAACACGATTCCTGCCAAGTTTGATTGGGGCGGTCCAAACCCCAAGTCGCCCATCATTTTTAATGCGTGCCGCTGGGGTTGATGACTCCGCTGCGCAATCGGTGGCAAGTGGGCGACATGACGGACCAAATCGCGCACTTCGACCTGATAGAACCGGTTGGCCTTTTGCTGAGCAGGATTACTTTCGAGGCGCCGCCCATCAGAGGCGGCAAACCGCGTCTGTTCAGCCCGAGCCTGAAGCTCGGTGATAGGGAGCTTGTAGGTGGAGCGCACCATCAGCCATTGGTATGTCTGCTCTGCGCCGGAATACAGATCATCAAAAACAAGTACCACGGGCCCACAATATATATCTTGCAGCTTGGCAAACCCTTCTCCATTGAGCCTGCCTTTGTATTGCTGCCCTGCACTATCGTAGACAGTATAAGGCAGGCCACCGTATGCCGTTCCCACGCCCAGTTCATCGACCAGGCAAAAGCTCACCCAATGCCCGCGCAATGAACAGGCCGGCTTGCTATCACTGAAAAAAGACTGCTTCCTTGCATCCAGCTTCATGGCCTTGCTCCTTGTCATTTACACGACGGATAGACATCACAGACGCGACCATCCGGCATTTTTATAGGTTTAAAGTCGGAGGTGTTGCCGTTACAAAACGCATAAAGGTCTTCAAAGCTTTTACCTCTACAACGCTTCCAGCCGCCCGGAACGACTACCTAGTTATCACCAACAGCCGGTTCTTCCTTATCAGTGACGGTCAACGTCAACCTGAGCGTTTTTCCCGCTAATTGATCACGGTGAGCAACACCACCCGCCACAGACTTCTGCAACTGTCCCTGTTCATTTATCGAGCGACATTGCAGAAGCTTCCTGATCGCATGAAACGGCCCCACCGTCCTGAACCGCCAATGACATTGCCCAACCATTTCCTGGACACCCGACTCAGGCATTCCAGATTGATCATCCCCGCTATCTCGTATGGCGATGCCTGCACGATCTCCACCTACGTCCGTATCACGCTTTCCCCACTTCGCATAAAACTCAAACTCCAGACTTCGCAGTACCGAAGGGCAGCCCTCGATTTTTTCGTTCAGCGGCAACTCATAACTCACCCGACTTGCCAGAGGTTTGTAGTCCGTAAAAAAGACTTTCCGCTCAGGCCTCTTTCCTCGACGTCGCGGCAAAGTGCAGAATTCACCCGTAGCGGGCAAATAATTTGCGGCCGTTTTAAGCTCAAACTCCGGCGGCAGATCCACCTCCAGCGTAAAGCTATCAACCGATTTGCCCGCACACCCTGTCAGCCCCAGCATCCCCACCACACCCCACACACCTAGCCTTCGCCTACTCATCTTTTTTCCCCATCAGTCTCCACTGCTCCACGACCCGCTCAAAGTGATCCGCCGGTGCCTCCCCAGCCAGCGGTTGCCACCGAATAACACTCTCCCGTATGGCCTCCTCCAACCGTCGCACCACCAGAAACTCCAATCGCTCGGGCCCCCGCCATTGCCAGACACGGGCCTGCTCCAACACCTGGCTCAGCCAGATTCTCGGGTCCTGGAATTCCACCAATGCAACCAGGTCTTCGCTGTGTTCGGCCAACAGGTAACGCAGGATATTGGCGTGCAGGATGGCTTCGGCGTTTGGGTTGGGTGTGTTCAGCCAAGGGACCGGGTCGGGCAGCGAGTTCTCGCCAGGGGCCGGGTTGTCAGCGATGCGCCAGCGGTCTTGGTGCCAATAACAGACGCTGATCAACGGGCCGAGGAATGCCGGCCAGTGCTCTGCGGACATATAGGCCAGCGCACGCGCCAGGGTGCGGTTGTCGTGAAAGCGGTACAGCGATTGCGCTTCTTCCGGTCCCGTCAGCAAACGATCGCGCCAATGTCGAGTCACGGCCGTCAGGTCATCGCTCGGCAAGCTGCCCAGCCAACCCCAGTTACTCTCGGGCTGTTGCAGGAGGTCTCCTAATGCAGGCTCGTTCATCTGCTTCAGCCGCAGGATCACAGGGCCTTCCATCGCGAGTTCCGCCAGTACCGTCTCACCATAGACGCTGCAATAGTCCGACAAGCTGCGCACCGCCAGCAGCGGCGCGCGCGCGGCGCTCTGCCCGTCGAGAATCAAACACAGGTGCCGCCCGACCTGCTGTTGTTGGGCCATCCAGTGGCCTGGCATGTCCTGCATCAGGCAGCCCTCCCCGGCAAATCACACAGGCCTTCACGGCAGCGCTCGCACACCGGGCAGTAGTCCGCCCCCAATTGCCTGGCCAGGGTCATGATCGCGCCTTGTACCTTGGAGACCTCTGGCGCACCGGCCACACTCAAGGCGCTCGCCAATTGGGTCGCAGACGGTAAACCGCCAAGGGCGATGGGACGACTGCTGAAGATGCCTCCCGCCTGGATGACCAGATGCTCTCCACCTGCCTTGAGGCTCAGTTGCGCCCCGGCATCGATTACCAGGCTGGCACCGGATTTAAGGTGGAGTTGCTGCCCAGCCTCAATGACCAAGGTCTGCGCCACATGGGTCCGGCTATCGCCCTGCACATCTAGGTAGTCGCTCGCCTTGAGCAGCACTTTGCGATCGCCGGTGACCTGACGATGCTCTTCGCTTTCCAAGTAAACCGTGCTTAGCCCATGGATGACTTCTCGCCGCTCCCCCACGACCTCCAACCGGCTGTCATGACCGACCCGTTGCTCCAGGTCCCGCTGCGCACGCAGGTAGACAAGCTCCTCGCCACGACGGTCTTCCAGGTACACCTCGTTGGCGCCTTCACCACCACGGGAACTGCGGCTACGCAAAACGCTGCGGGTCTTGTGCTGCGGCAAGGAATAGGCCGGCCGGTGCAACGCATTCGGCAGGCAGCCGTTGATCAAAGGGCGGTCGGGATCCCCGTCCAGGAAGGTCACCAGCACTTCCATACCGACCCGCGGGATCATCGTTGCACCAAACCCGTCACCGGCCCACCCGGACGCCACGCGCACCCAACAACTGCTTTTATCATCCGTGTTGTCCAGTCGGTCCCAGTGAAAGCGCACCTTCACCCGACCATGGGCATCGCAATGCACGTCCTCACCGGCAGGCCCGGTCACGGTTGCGGTCTGGCTGCCATTGATGGTCGACTTGGGATGCCTGAGGGGCGGTCGATGCACAGCCTGCCAAGGCGTTGCGGTAAAACGATTGCGATAGCCCTGGAACAGGTCGGTTGTGGGCGTTGCTTCCTCCAGCACCTGGGGTTGATAACCCTCATGACGCACTGACGTAATCAACCACAGGTCGTTGCAGGATGGGTCGGGGTGGTCTCGTATCTCAAGGAAGTGCCCGCTGCGCAGAATTGGCTGATCACTCTTGCCCAATGCCCGATGCCGGTCGCGCTGGTGACGCTCCAGGCTCCGACATGCCAATTGCTTGCCACGGGTATGACCGGTGAATCCCGCGGGATACTGATAGTCCTCAAGGGGGAGTGTCGACGCGACACCCGCGCTGTCGTGCAGATGCAAGGAGGGATGTTCGAAGTCGTAATCACGACGCACCGTTTTTTGGCTGCGAATGCCCAGGCGTACGTCGAAACGCTGGATAACCGGCGCATCTGCTTGTGGCCCGCCAGGAGCGCTATAGCGTTGCACGGGTAAACGCCGAAACACGGTCTGGTCATCGCCAAACACCAGCAGATGAGTGTCCACGCTGTGACGAAAATGGTAGTGAATTCCCTCCTCTTCACACAACCGCTGGATGAAGTGAAGATCACTCTCTGCGTACTGCACACAGAACTCGCGCGGCGGATAAACCACGGGGCCAAGCTCGAAAACGTATGCGTCCGCCAGGATGCCATGTTGCTCAAGGACCTCTGCGATGATCTGTGGCACGCTGCGCTGCTGGAAAATCCTCTGGTCACGTCGGTGTGCAAGGTAAGCCAGCCGGGGTGCCAGGGTCAGGCGGTAGCGCGTGGTGCGCCGACCGGGGTCATCACGGCCAATGGCGTAGATCAACCCGTGCAGGCCCACGTTCGTTTCGCCGAAATCCAGGTAGGCGGGTTGGTGGAGCAGCGCCTCCAGATCAGGACAAGGGTTTTCGCTGACCACCTGTATGTGGATGAAATACGGTTGATCGAGGGTTTCACTGCCTTTAAATGCCAGGACTTGCGAATCGATGTTGATGGGTGGAAGAACCAGATTGAAACGTGAAGAAAAAAACGCGTTAACCATCCGTTGTTACCCGTCGTTAATGAATGAAAACCCTGAGATATTCCCTCGCGCCAAATGTGAATTCAGTGGCCGAGAAAAAGTGCTGGAACGCCCCAAAGCTTAGTCATTTCAGACAGGAATCGGCCGCTTAAAAATAAAAAAGAAGTTTCGTACGGCGAAGTTGGAAGTATCTTTTACAAAATAATAAAACGAGCCAGTGTGCCATCCCTTAATAACAAGAAATGTCCTACACCAACTTACATCAGCATAACTAACTAACATAGAAACGGCCGACACTGATTTACAGCGTCAGCCGTTAAAGAACTTCATGCCTGCAGCTGCGCAGTGCCGAACAGACTGACGCTCAACAACGTCTCGCCCTGAGTGAGCAAGCGAACCGGCGCAATGCCACCTGGCATCACCACCGACACCGCGCCCCTCTCGACCCAGCCCGCCCGCCAGGCGGCACACGCCACCGCACTGGCGCTGGTTCCGGAAGACGCGGTGGGCCCCTCTCCCCGCTCGAATACCCGTGCGATGACCCGATTGCCGGGCTGGCGCGCCGCCCATTGCAGGTTCACCCCTGCCGCACAGGGCCGGCCACTACCCGCAGGCGGCGCAAACGCAATGGCCTTCAAGGGTTCGAACAGGGCGGGTTGCTGCATCTGTGTGTTGTCCGGCAACGCCGACACCTGCTCGACCAGCGTCACGCAATGGGGGTTACCCACCCGCACAAATTGGCTGGTTGCCCACTGTGGGTCGATCGCCGCCAACTCGCTCACATGACTCAGTCCAGTTTCATCCACATCCCTCTGCGCGCCCACCGCCTCGGGCCCGAAACCCGGCCTCCCCAACTCAAGCCAGAACCCCGGGACCTGTTCAAGGATTGCCGGTTCAACCCGTGTCGACACGGGTGATGCCGCGTCCGATTTGTCGTGGTGCACCCGCAACTCACAGGCCTCACTCATCAGGGCCTGGTCGGTGAGTGCCTGGGCGAAAATCGTCAAGCCGTTGCCACTGCGTTCGGCCAGGGAGCCGTCGGTGTTGACGATCAGCAGGTCAAACGGCGGCTCGGCCTGGAACGGCCCGACCAGCAAGCCATCACAGCGATGAGCCTTGGCACCGGCCGGACGTGGTAGCGAGCCCCAACTGCATTCGGCGGCGATAGCCGACGATGTCCAGTTGCTGCGGGTACGCGCAGCCCGCGCAGCGCTCTCGGGTACAGCAATGCCCGCGTCTCTCAATGAGGCCGGGCTGACCACGCCGTAGATATTGCCGCGGGCGTCGTAGAACAGTGCCATGAGGTCGTCCACCTGGGCATGTGCTGAAGGAGGAGCAGATTGTGTGGGATCTCGACGCTATACACCATCCTGCAAGCACTACACTCTCAGTTTCCCTGGATGGACGTTTTCATCAGGCCGATGCCCGCAAACTCCTGCGCCATCCTAGCCGCCTGTCACTGCACGCCACAGCGGCGGATAGGGTAGTGATCGAGAGTTACAAGGGTAGCGCCGAGGTGGTTGAGGTCAACGTCTATGGGCCAACGTCTGCCTGACCAGGTGCCGAAGGCGGCCTGGAAGGTGGTAATCCACCGAGAGAACCCTGGGGTTCAAAAGCCCCCGCAGGGATTACGCACCTTCCAGACCGCCTCCTACACACTCAATGCTGCTTGTGTGGCGGCGAGCCGTACTGACGTTCCAGATGTGTAAAAATAAAATTCCCGACCGCCGCAATCCCAAGGGAACCCGGCTCGCGTGCCACGGCCTGATGTGCAAGGATGTCACGCCGGACATCGTTCGTAGAACGCAAAACCAAGGATTTTTCATGACTGCCATCCCCACCTCAGCGCCCGTGGTTCCCGGACGGCTGGAGCAAATGTCGACCCGTATCGCTTTCTTCATTGCCGGATTCGGCATCGCAGCCTGGGCGCCGCTGGTGCCCTATGCCAAGGCCCGTGCGGATTTGAGCGAAGGCACACTGGGCCTGTTGTTGCTGTGCCTGGGTGTCGGCTCGATCATTGCCATGCCGGCCGCCGGTGCGTTGGCATCGCGTTTTGGCTGCCGTCGCGTGCTCAGCGCCGGGACGATCATGATCTGCCTGGCATTGCCGATGCTGGCGACGGTCAGCTCAATTCCGTTATTGATGGCGGGGCTGTTCCTGTTCGGTGCCGGCCTCGGCACCGTGGACTCCACGGTCAACCTGCAGGCGGTGATCGTCGAGAGAGCCAGCGGCAAGACCATGATGTCGGGCTTTCACGGGCTGTTCAGCCTGGGTGGGATTGTCGGTGCGGCGGGCGTTTCGGCGTTACTGGGGCTAGGACTGTCGCCACTGCAGGCGACCCTGGTAGTGATCGTCATCACGCTGGCGGCACTGCTCAAGGCCGCGCCGCACTTGCTGCCCTACGGCAGCGAGAGTTCGGGCCCGGCGTTTGCCGTGCCCCACGGCGTGGTGCTGTTCATCGGTTGCCTGTGTTTTATCGTGTTCCTGGCCGAGGGTGCGGTACTCGACTGGAGCGCAGTGTTCCTCAGTGCCGAACGCGGCGTTGACGAAGCCTATGCGGGTTTGGGTTACGCGGCCTTTGCCTTGACCATGACGGCCGGGCGATTGACCGGCGATGCCATCGTGCGCCGACTGGGCGCTACGCGGGTGATCGTAGCCGGTGGCGCACTGGCGGCGGCAGGTACATTCCTTGCCACATTGTCTCCGGCCTGGGAAATGGCCTTGCTGGGTTATGCACTGATAGGTGCCGGTTGCTCCAATATCGTGCCGGTGCTCTATACCGCTGTTGGCAAGCAGACCGTCATGCCAGAACATATCGCCGTGCCGGCCATCACCACCCTGGGCTATGCAGGGATATTGGCTGGGCCGGCGGTAATCGGATTCATCGCCCATGGCAGCAGCCTGGCCACCGCCTTCCTGTTAATTGGAGGGTTACTTGTGGCGGTGGCTGTCAGTGGAAAAGTCTTGCGGGTCTGAACGTAGGGCGGCATCGTCGGCTTGAGGCTTTCAAGCCGCTGATGCGCGCCTGCATACCTTACTTCCCCTTCTCTGCCTTGTCGTTCTCCAGCCAGCGGTCAATGCTGTAGTTCTTCAACCAACCATCGTCGTTATGACTGCCGAAGATGTTGTAGCCGTTGGCTTTATGACTGTCCAGAGAGGCTATCAATCCTGGTCGTTCCATCAAATTTTTGGCCAGGTAGACCTGTTGTTCGCTGTACATTTTCAAGGGAAACCCGGTGCGCACATCGCGTAAAGGCTCGCCGTTCTTATCAGTCTGGTTCGGATCCTTGCTGATCTCGATGAGTGTGTCTTTTTTGACGTACCGGTGTTTTTCGAAAAAGAATGTGCGGTCTTCGGACTTATCCCTGAAATCATCAAACATACCTCTGAATGCCTGGACGACCTGAGCGTCGGTTTTCGCATGGAACGGGTCCGCGCTTTGTGTATTGGGGTTGGTATTGCCGATCTGTGAGTCGCCAGCCTTGGTCAGGCTGTCATGAGTGATTTCGCCACCCTTGGCAGCAATCGCATCGTTCAACCGGGGCCGGTTAAGTATCTCTCGCGCCAACATAATGGTGCGCTCTGAGACCTTGCTGCTGCTGGGCTCCTCTTTGGCTATCTCTTGTAAGGAGTTCTGGGTCAGCCGGCCATCTTTCTTGAAGGCGTCCAGCAATGGCAGGTTGTTCTTCAAATCAGTCGCCAGCAGATGGTCATCCGAGCTGATGAAGGGGTTGCCAACTTTTGTCATGCCTCCATACATATTCTGGCCGTCGAAGTGCCGGTCGGCGCCGTTCGCGAAACGGGTGTTGAATGGCTGCGCCGCCGGCAGCGGCTTACCCAGCGCACGCGCATCGACCTCAAAGCGAGACTGACCGCTCCCCGTTGGCCCAGGTGTGTTGGACCCAGCCGTTTGCGTATAGCTCAGATTATTGACACGACCAATCATGATTCACCTCCACCCTATCTAGATTTCGTAGCCTGGGCCTTGATTGCCTGATCTTCGAACAGGCATCGAAATCAAGATGGCACAAGCAGCGATTGAGTGGTCCCCAGAAAACAACGGTTCCGAAGACAGTCATCCAAAACACTGGATATGCCCCAGGGAATGTTAAGCGCTTGTAACCAGATCCCCTGCCGCGCCTCCCCACCCTGGAAATCCCACTGCTCAAAAACAACGACATCTAGCGCCGGGACAACTTGCTCCAAAAACTGGCTAACATGGAAATTACAGAACTGGGCGCCGACTCCTCCGTCAACACCCGAGAACCTTTGTCAAAATCTTCGGCGGTGGGCGCCTTGAAGCTGAACTTCGGCGAGGATGTGAGATTGAGCCCCTTTGGCTCTCTTGGATTTTTTACCTCTTGTGCAAGTGCAGCCAAGTTCGGGGCGTTGTACTGAGAGTATCGGGATTCAAATGTTGTCGAGTTCATGGTCCAGACCTAATCCGGTAGATGAAGGCCCCCATCGGCATTCAATAACCGGTGGATATTTTCTTGGTGGTAGCTCTTTGCAACCAGCTCCACCTGATTGGAGGGTATGGCTGCGCCAAGCGCTTGCCGCCCCCCTGCCGCGTAGTGCACAGCAGGGGGCCCCAGGTCTAACGAAGCAGTGCGTCCAATTCCTGTCGAGAGATCTTTCCATCGCGCTGCCAACTGTGAACGTTGTCCATAGCCGACATCAGGTTCGAACGCGCCATGACCTCCTGCGCCAACTGGATGAGATGATCGCTGCGTGGATTGCCGGTCAACGGTCGCATCGCAAGCGCATGGAGGTCACGAAGCTTGATCGTGCCGCTGCAGAATCCACCTTTCAATTCATTGAAATGATTCAGCATTTCCTGAACGAGTTGCTTGTCGTCTTTCGATTTCAATGGGTTATCTGACTGAATAAAGCTCCTGATATCGCCCTTGGACAAACGCCCGTCCAGTCCACCGGTGCTGCCATTTCGATCGAGCGATTGCAGCAGCCCAGGACGACGCAGCAGTTCGTTCGCCAGCCGAATATTCGCGTCCGTTGAAGGGTCACCGGTCAACGGTCGATTGGCCATTTTTTCCAAACTCTGTTGCGTGACGGAGCGCGAAGGCCAGCGCCCCCTGAACGCGTCATAATTGTTCAAAAGCGCCTGGGCCAATTGCTCGTTGCTCTGCTTTGAATAATGAGGGTCCGGCAACACCGGGGTCGGACGCGGAGGTGGGCCGGGGTTCGGGCGTACATTTTCTGGGAGTGGGCGCGGCGGTGGGCCGGGGTTCGGGCGCACATTTTCTGGGAGTGGGCGCGGCGGTGGGTCGGGGTTCGGGCGCACATTTTCTGGGAGTGGGCGCAGCGGTGGGCCGCCGAATATCGGGCCGCAATGACTGGAATGCGAGGTGAAATGGATGCCTGCCGAGACCTGAGCACGTGTTGCGGTGGCAGACCGTTCGTTACTGGGTTTTTCCGCTCCGGGGGATGTTTTATCAAAATTAGGAGCGACGCTCTGATTGTATGCTGATACCGACATTCCAGTTCTCCAGTTCGGTGTATTCAAGTGCCTGACCTTGAATCGCCAAGGAAGCCAGCGAAGGCAGGCATTTGCTGAGTGGCAGAACGGTAGGAGCCGGTTCCTGAGAGCGCTGAAATTTTCCAGAATTGAAGTAGGAAGAGCATCTGGACGAGTGAGAGACAACCCACTCTATCGGCAGGACTTGCCGCTCTCCTGGATCAGGAAGAGCGGCACTTTTTCAATCAGAACCCGACGCTGGCCTGTACGAAGAACGTACGCGGCTCGCCCAGGTACAACCCGGCATTGTTGTCGCTGGAACGGGTGTAGTGCTGTTGATCGAAGACATTTTTTACGCCCACACCCAGCTTCAGGTTGGACAACTGCTCGCCAAAGTCATAACCGCTGCGTACGTTGACTGAGACGTAACCGGGGATATCACCGTACTGACCGTCAGCTGTGCCCTGAGTGACGTAGGTGCTTGTCGTGCCTGGTGCGCGCTGGCCGGACTGGGCGTACACATCCAGGTTATGGGTCCAGCGGTTGACGTCGTAGCGCAGGCCCAAGGTGGCCACTTCACGTGAATACAACGGCAGGTCACGGCCCTTGAACGGTACGTCGCCCTCCGAGGTGGCCTTGGTGTAGGTGAAGCCGGCATTCGCAGTCAGGCCATCCAGGCGTGGGTCCAGGTTCGACAAGTCGTAATGGGCCGAGGCTTCGATGCCGGTGTGCTTGGTCGCACCGAGGTTGGTCCAGCCCACGTCGTTACTGACGTATTGCAGCTCATCTGAGAAGTCGATGTAGAAGAACGTCAGTTCGCCGCCCCACACATTGTCGTTGTAACGCGTACCCACTTCGTAGGTCTTGGCCTTTTCCGGATTCAGGCCATTGGCAGTCTGATCGCCTGTGCCGCCCTGGCCCAGTTGGAAGTATTGCAGGCTGCCAAACGAAGTCTCGTAGTTGGCGAACAGTTTCCAGGCGTCGGAGACGTGGTACATCACGCTCAAGGCCGGCAGCGGTTCGTTGTTGTGGACTTCACGGCGTTTTTCCTGGGTACGCGTGCCGTTCAAGGCAACCACCGGGCGGTCGTGCCATTCGGTACGGATGTCCTCGAAGCGGATACCGGGCGTAATGGTCCACTTGCCGATATCGACTTTGTTATCGATATAGAACGCGTTGGCCTCGGTCCCCCCGGTGCGGTCCTGGTAGACGTGACCATCGCTCTGCCCACCCGGCGTCGGCACATTGTTGACCAGGTTCAGGCTGGTGGCCTGCTCATGCATACCTTCCTTGAGGTAGCGATAGCCCAGGCTGACTTCCTGGGTACTCGGGCCCACGTCGAACACATGGGACACCCGCGGCTCGATGCCAAAGGTGTAGTAGGTGCGCGGGTAGGAGCCGATCGTCTTGAGGTCGCGGTTGGCGATGTTGCTGCCGCGGAAACTGTCGGAATAGTAAGTCAGCACTTCGGCCTGAGTGCGGTCGTCGATCTGGCGGATGTACTTGAAGGACACGTCCTTGCGGCGACCGCTGAAGTTGTCCCAGTCACGCACCGATTGGTACGGGTTGGCATCGAACTGCTTCTGGGTCAGGCCGCCGGGCATGTCGGCGCTGGCGTCGTAGTAGTGGAAGTTCAGCGAGAAGTCGTCTTGATCGGTCGGCGCCCAATGGGTCTTGAAGATCACGTCGTCGATGTCGTTGGAATTGTTGCTATTGCGGTAACCGTTGCCATTGACCCCTGAGTACAGCAAAGCGGCGCCGATACCGTTGTCGGCGGTGCCGCCGATAAAAGCGTTGTCCACGTGCTTCCAGCCGCCGTGGGCGGAGGTTTGCAGGGTGGTGCCGACTTCGCCGGAGAATTTCTCGGGAATGGCACGGGTCACGAAGTTGATCACGCCGCCGACGTTTTGTGGCCCATAACGCACGGAACCGGCACCGCGCACCACGTCGATGCTGTCCAGGTTACCCGCTGAAATCGGCGCCATCGACAATTGCGGCTGGCCATAAGGTGCAAATGCGGCTGGCACGCCGTCGATCAGAACGGTAGAACGTGGCGACAGGCGCGACGTCAGACCACGTACGCCGACGTTGAGGGAAATATCACTGCCGCCGGTGCCGTTGGATTCCTGCACCTGCACGCCTGGCACACGACGCAACACGTCGCCGACGTTCATTGCGCCCTGCTCTGCCATGGCTTCGCGGCGAATCACCGTGCGGGCGCCGGGATGGTTCTGTACGACTTCAGCGTTGGCATCGCCGAGCCAGTCGCCGACCACCTTGATGTCGGTTGCGCCCAGCTCGAGGGGCGAGCCGGCTTCACCGGTGCCGCTGTTCAGCGGGCGCAAGGTGACGGAACCGGCGTCGATCTGGTAGTCCAGGCCGCTGCCTTGCAGCAACTGGCGCAGGGCTTGTTCAGGGGAAAGGTTGCCGTCTACTGCCGGCGCCTGCTTGCCCGCGACCAGCTCGGGGCTGAAGAACACTTGCAAGGAAGTCTGCTGGCCCAACTGGCTCAGCGCCGCGCCGAGGGGCTGGGCCTGGATATGAATGGCGTCGGCCGCATAGGCCGTAGGGAGCGCGGCACTGACCGCGAGCGCCAGGGCCAGCGGCGCCCAGCGGGAGATTTTATTGTTGTTAACGGCGAGTTTTTTCACGTCGAACCTAGTCCTGTGATCGCAAGAGTATGCGGCTGTTAATGCAAACCAGTTGCAGATGCAGGAGAAGACGAAGAACTCGAAAAAAACCTGAATGTCAGCGTGAAATAATTTCCTGGCTGCCGTCCGGCAAGGTACGCAAGGCCACCGGCAGTATATGCGGCAAGGCCTTGAGCAAGGCGTCGGTGTCGTTGGCCTTGAACACGCTGGTCAGGCGCAGGCTACCCACCGCAGGCGTACTGACCCGCAGCGGTTGCTCGCGATAACGCGAAACCTCGCGCGCCACTTCGCCAAGCGAAGCGTTGTTGAAGACCAGCTTGCCCGTGCGCCAGGCGGTCAATTCCTCGGTGTTCACGGCGTAGGCCGCTGCCACCGACCCTTTGTTGTCGACGTGGGTACCCAGTCCTGCCGTCAGCGTCACCACCGTGTCCGCTGAATGCCCTTGCACCTTCACGGTCCCGGCCTCGACCATCACGCGAGTCTGGTCTTCATCACGACGCACATCAAAGCGCGTGCCGGTCACCGTCACCTGCCCTGCCCCGGCGGCCACCACAAAGGGTCGACTGGTGTCATGCTCGACGCTGAACATCGCCTCGCCCTGCTTGAGTTCCACGCCACGCCGGCCTTTTTCAAAATGCACCGCGACCACGCTGCGGCTGTTGAGGTCCATCACCGAACCGTCGGGCAAGGCCACCTGGCGATGTTCACCCAGGCGCGTGCTGAACTCGGCACTGTAGGGGTTGGGATGATCGAGCCCGCTGAACAGGCCCAAACCCACAGCGACGGCGACCACACTGGCGGCGACCGCATAACGCAACACGACGCGGCGCTTGGGCCGCTCCACCGGGGTCTCACACAACGCCTGCAAACGCGCCTTGGGTAGCAAGTCGGTGGCGCTCCACAGGCCTTGCAACACATCGAATTCATAACGGTGATCGGGATGCTCGTTGCACCATGCATCAAAGCGTTGGCGATCGGCAGCGCTCAATTGGGCGTCTTGCAGGCGCACAAACCATTGCGCGGCTTCGTCTCGGGCACGGTTATCCATCATGGAAGATCCTGTTTCAAAGCGGGCAGTCATGGCGCCATCACGTCCAGGCGGTCGCGCAGATGCCGCAGGGTGCGGATCATATACTTTTCCACCATGTTTTTAGACAGCCCCAGGCGTTCGGCGATTTCCTGCTGCGTCAGGCCTTCGATCTTTTGCCAGATGAAAATCTTGCGGCAGTTGAGCGGCAGCTCAGACAAGGCCCGCTCGATTGAGTCCGCCAACTGGATCGCGTGCATGAAATGCTCCGGGTCGCCGCTGTGGGGCGAGCGCTGATCAAAGGCTTCCAGCGTGATGGCCTCGCGACGGTCTTCGCGTCGATAGGCATCCACTGCGATATTGCGCGCAGTCTGATGCAGATAGGCGCGCGGTTGCTCAACCTCGGAGGAGGTTGACTCCAGCACCCGCAAAAAGGTGTCATGGGCCAGGTCTTCGGCCTGCTGACGGTTTCTCAGGCGGCGCGTCCAGGTTCCGATCAACTCTTCGTAATGTTCGAAAAAGCCTGTTCTGCGGGGCGGCTGAGGGATCATCGCGGGTGCACTGGAGAGGCGGGGCGTGAATAGTAATGCTTCCTATTAAGTGGGGCAATTGCTACCCGCCGGATGACCTCGAACTAATGGGTGCTGGTCACCTGCTTGAGTCGGCTGAGCTTTTCTCGACTGCCGCACACGCTCATCTGGCACCATTTGCGCTGCTTGTTCTTGGAGATATCGAAGAACACCCAATCGCAGTCAGCTGCGCCGCAAATGCGCAATGCGTGCAGATCACCAGAGACCAGTAACTGCGTGGCCTCGATGGCCAAGCGCCCGAGCACCATGGCCGTCAGCTCCTGCGCCGTGGTGCAGGGTTTCCACGCCCAGGCAGGTTTGCCCTCCACGGAACGGAGCACCCGCCAGGCAACGCCCTGCTGGAACATCTGGTTTACATGCTGCAAAGCGTCATCGGGCGCGGGCTCCTGTAACGACAAGGGATAAAACACCGCGTACAGGCACTCCCTGAATGCAATGATCGCGTCCAGGTCCGGCTGGTAGGCCATGGATGACGCAAACACCATCGGCTTATAGTCTTCAAACTCTCGGGCCGAGATCAACGACGCATGCAATGCCCACTCGAAGAAGAACTGAAAGCTGGTGAGTCGCTCCTCTATGACCTTGAGCGAAGTGCCAGGGCGACGCCCATTGGTGGTATTGATAAAGTCCAACACACAGGCTCCACCAATCAGACGGATCGATTTTGCAGTGCCCGTGAAATGTGTCATGCCTACTCCTGAAAAAACGCGTTCTCCCTGCGATGGCGCAGATTACCTTGTTTTTTCAGCGTGCAAAGCGTGTCATCCCCGCGCAAAGACAGACGGCTAAGTGCGAATGTCGTTATGCGCAAGCCAATCAAGAATCGTCGCAACCGACTGTTCCACTGAAAGCGCCTGGGTGTCCAAGTGCACTTCCGGAAATACCGGTACATCGTAATTGGAGTCGATACCGGTAAAGTTCTTGATCAAGCCCGCTCGGGCTTTTTTATAAAGGCCCTTTGGATCACGTTGCTCGGCGGTTTCCAACGGCGCGTCCACATGCACTTCAACAAAGCACTCATTGCCGATGATCGAGCGCGCGTAGTGCCGGCTCGCCGACGAGGGTGAAATCAGCGCCACGATCACGATCAGCCCCGCCTCCAGCATCAGCCGCGCCACCTCGGCGACACGCCGGATATTCTCGTCGCGGTCGCTGTCGGTAAAACCCAGGTCTCGGCACAGCCCGCCACGTACCGAGTCGCCGTCGATGATCGCAGTGATCCGGCCCTGTTCCTGCAGGGCATGGTCCAACGCATCGGCAATGGTCGACTTGCCGGACGCGGAGAGCCCGGTCATCCAGATGACCACGGGGTTGTGTTTCATGCCAGAGCGGTGACTGAACGCAAACGCGTGCAGGTTCCGATGCGGCGTGTCTGGAAAATAACTCATGGCTGCTCGCTCTCCTTCACCGAAACAGGCTGTTTACCCAACAGGAACACCATCACGCATTGCACGAACAGCAACAGTGCCACCACCCAGTAGACCGTCGAGAAGGACCCGGTCAAATCCTTGGAGAACCCGCCCAGGAAATTACCGCACACGCCGCCCAAGCCGATCAGCACGTTGGCAATACCGAAGGCCTGGGTCAGGCGGCTGACCGGCACGATTTGCCCGATGTAACTGGGGACGAGCCCGAAGATAGGATAAAACGCCAGCGCAAACAGAAACGCCGCCAGGTAGAACAACGGCAGGCTGTTGAAACTGAACACCAAGGTGGCAGCCAGCCCCGCGCTCAGGAAACACATCGCCAACGACGCACGTACGCCCACCTTGTCGGCAATCCACCCCACTAGGAAGCCCGACGCCATGCCCACCGCACCGATGGTGGTCCAGATAAACCCGGTGTCCTGTACCGACACACCCAACTCATCACGCAGGAACGGCGCCAGGTAAGTCTGGAACGGCAACAACGCCATGCCATTGAGAAAGGCGATGGCCCAGGTCAGGTACAACGAACGACTGAGCCAGGGCTGCCGACTGTCGAAGGCGGTGGCGCGCTCCCCGGAAAACCCGGTGTCCTGGCTCGCTGCGAGGTTGCGTAACAGAAACCAGGCCACCACGCACAGGACCACCGAGATCAGGCCCGCGGTGAGCCAGATCGAGCGCCAGCCACCATTCAATGTCAGGAACGACACCAGCAAACCGTTGATGAATACGCCGTAGCTGGTGCCGCTGGAAATCAGCCCCATGACGCGGGAGCGATTTCCCGGGCTGAAGCCTTTGGTGACGATCTCCGCCAACGGGATGTACACCGAGGCGGAACAGCCACCGAGCAGGATCAACAACGCCCCCGACAACCAGACGCTGTGACTGACGCTCAACCCCAGCAGTGCCAGGGACGTCATCACCGTCGATACCAGGCTGATCTTCCAGCCCTCGAAAAACCGGCTGATATAGCTTGTAACCGATGAAAACAGCAGGAAGCCAATCTGCGCGCCGCCGGTGATCAGGCCCACCGTGGTGTAGTCGAAACCGATGTCGCGGCGCATGTCCACCACCAGGTTGGCGAACAGGTAGACGCCAAAGCCATAAGTGCTGGCCACGAACCCGGTAAGGACCACCGCCAATACGACGCTGTCCAAGGGCCGGGCATTGCTCTGTACGAGTGTGCTCATCAAGCCCTCCTTATTCGGCGCGCGCCGTGTGGATGACGAAATCACAATTCATCATGTCGTAGTCACGCTCGAAGTCGCCGTAACTCTCATGGTGAGTGAACCCGGACTTGAGCACTTCCCCCTTCAATTCACCCGGCAACAGGGGATAGACCTGCAACCGGTACTGTTCTGCGTTATCAAAGGAATAGATGAACTCACACAGACGCTCATTGACCTCCCCCAGACTGACCGACGCATTCGTACCGCAGTAATAGTAATTTCCGCTGGCCTTGTACTTGCCGGCACGAATGGCGAAAAAATTACGCTGATCCACAATCAGCAAGCCACCCGGCTTGAGCAAGGAGCGGAATTTCGCCAGCACCCGCAACCGATCGTGGGCGGCAAAGACATGACACAACGAGCTGCCCAGGCACACCACAGCATCGAACTGGCCAAGCTCCTGGGAGTCCAGTGAATGCCAGTCTCGGTAATGAGACTGAATGTCCAGGCCATGCTTGCGAAAGTTCGCCCGCGCCTTGGTCAACATGGTGCTACTGCCGTCCGTGGCCACCACTTCGAAGCCCGCCTGCTTAAGCTGGACGGCATGGAAACCGCTGCCCGTCGACACGTCGATCACCGAGTGCACACCGTGGCTACGCAGCAGGTTTTCGAAGAACCCGTCCTCCCCGGCCTTGCGTTTATTCCAATCGATCAACTCATCCCAACGCTCGACGAAATCCGGAGAGTACTGCGTGGCATAACTGGCAACTTCGCTGTGCTTGTTTCTGAAAACTTGATTCATCACACACCTACCAGGTTGAATTCTTGAAGGACAGGTATTTGCTCGCCAGCTCGCGGGCAAATTCGGCGGACTGCTCGATGGCCATGGTGTTCTTGGAATACCCCAGCATCGATTGCATGACGGCCATGCACTGCGGGTTGTAAGTGACCGAACCATCGCAATGGATTTCATCAATGCCATCCTGGCTTTGGCAGATGCTATTGATGCGCACCGCCTCGTCCTGTGGGCACGCGTTGGAGAACTGCACCTGGATCCGCCCATCGTGCAGCCACACCGGATACCCGCCCGGAAGCCCAAGAGGCCCCGGCGCATGCACCAGGACCGGCACGGGCGAAAACAGCCCTTCGATGACCGTGACCGCAGAGCACGCGGTGAGGAACTGCCCATCCACCCCGCCCAGGCGACGGAACTCGGATTTCACCGTCGAGAAAATCGCCTCGGCCGGCAGGCGCCCCACTTCCGGTCGATCGCGCACTTCATACAACAAGCGGTAATTGGCACGCGGCGGCAAACCACCGCGCGGCACGTAGTGGCTGAAGTAATGCTGGGCATACAGCTGCACGTGCACATCAGCGGGTGCACATTCGAGCAACCGTGCAATGGAAAAACGTACAGCCGGAATCAGGTTGGCCACATTACCGACGCCAATGTCCGGCGCCAGGCCGATGCGCGCCAGGATCGGGTTGACCGCATCGGGGAACGCCGCATTCACGGTTTTGGTGCTGATGCCGGAGGCTTTTACCGCCTGCATCAGGCAATGCATCAACGTCAGGTGCATGGGCAGCCAGGGGCCGAACTGGGCCTGGTCGAGCTTTTCGAACGACAGCTTGGGCAGCCCGGTGATCACCCGCCATGACTGCAGCGACGCACAGTTCACCAGCATATCCGGGGCTTCTTCACGCAGTAGCTGCGTGACCTTGCCGACATCCGTCAGGTCGGCAACGACGGGCTTGATGTCGATAAACTGGCCCAACTGCGCACACGACAACGCCACCAGATTGCACAAGCGGATCGTGGCTTCTTCATTGCGCCCCAGCACCACAAAGTCGAACGCGTTTTTCGGTCCCAGAATCTTGAGTATCTGCAGGCACAGGTTGCCGGCGCCCACCAGCAACAGCTTTTTCTTGCGCACCGGAAGACTCATCGCGGGTAGGCTCCGTTGTCCACCGGGATGACCCTTCCGGTGATGTGACGCATCACATCGCCCAACAACAGCAAGATAACCTCAGCCACGCCACCAGGCAGGATGGGGTCCTTGAGGACTTCCTGGCGGGCGTACTCGGCACGTCGGTATTCGGGGATGGTGCCGTAGATGGCGGTTTCATGGATCAGCGCCGGGGACACCACATTTACCCGCACGAACGGCGCGAAGTTCCAGGCGTTGGCCTTGCTCAGGCCGATCACTGCCGCCTTCGTGGCGCCGTAGAGCGCGTCGCAACTGCCCACTTCACCGGCCACCGAAGCGATGTTGACGATGCTGCGCTGGGCTTCGTGCGGCATTTCCCGTTCGGCGAAGTCTTTGGAGAGATAGACCAGCGCCTTGAGGTTGACGGTGAGGATCTCGTCTATCTGCTCATCGGAGTAGGCATAGACACTTTTACCGTGATAAATACCGGCGTTATTCACCAAACCATAAATACTTGCATGGCGCTCATAGAGTCGTGGAATGAACCCCTTGATAACGGTCATATCCGAAAAGTCGGCAATGTGCGCCTCGAACACATCAGCGCCATAGAGACCTTGCAGTACTTTCAAGCCCTCGGCATCCTTATCCGCGCCGATAACAAAATAACCCTGTAGAATCGCCAGTTCCACAGTGGCCCGGCCAATCCCGTTGGCCGCTCCGGTAATAATCAACTTCTTCATGCAACAATCCCTATTGGCAAAATTCATTCATGCGCGCGTAAAACGTACGGTGATATTCGTACATCGCTTTTAAATTCGGATATTGATCAAATGCGTTGATATCAACGTGCGGAGTATCTGGAGAAACAATCCGCTCACTGTTTTCCGCGTCGACATGCCAACGTCGCCACGTTTTCCATTGTTGTGGGCACTCACGCTTCCACGTCATCGCGTGTGGCATAAACTCTATATTCAAATGATCACAGAGTTTACGGATCACCCGTTCCGGCTCTGCGGCCAGGTCATCCGCATTGATCACATAAGGCACTTTGCCGGTCAGCTTGGTGACCACGCAAAATATGTCGTATAGCGCTTTATGCCCAATAGCCTGTAATGGCATATCGGGATGCACCCGATGATGGGAAATAATGCTGCTGGCGGGTTCACGAATAAGAAAGATATTGTCCTGTTGCGCGAGAAAGCCAACATCCACTTTCAAGTCATCCAAACAGTGATAACACATGTCTTTATGAAAAACGTTCGCGCGCTCACGGGCATTAAGCAGATGCTCTTTTATGCCTGGGTAAGTGGTGGGCAAACTGTGATCCCACTCATCCGAGGGAATCGCCGAGTCCTCGGAAAACGCCATATGCGCAAACGGCTCATGGAAAACCTCGAAATCGCCCCGCTCGATAAACACACGTTCGAGCACCGTGGAGCGCGAACGTGGGTGTGCCCACAACCCGATCATCCTGTTCATGCGATCACCCCAAATTCAGCGGCGAGCAACGCGTTGAGCGCGCGCTTGAACGGCGTCGTCACTGGGCAGAGCCGAACGCAGTAATCCGCCAGGCGCCGATGCGCGCTGTTGGCTTCATTGCAGGCGTTGATGAAGGCTTCATGGTTACCGAAGTCGTAGGGTTCGATGCTGTCGACAAAGTAGGCTTCGTAGAAATACGGAATGCGGATCAGCTTTGCGAAGGTCGACGCCGGCGGTTTCTGAGGTTCCAGCGCAGGCACGACGGGTTTGCCATGGCTTTCGCGCTCGATCAGGAACTCCACCACCTCCGGTGTCAGCGTGTAGCAGGTCGCCGTATGCCCGGTCTTCTCCAGGTGCCAGCAATGTTTGTTGCCACGCTCGTCCACATCGACCTTTATGCTGGACAGCAGGGTCTTGACCGGCGTCTTCGAGGACGCCACCAGCGCCTGGATCTGCTCGTAGATCATCAACTCAGCCCAGCGCAGCTCCTCGGCACTCAACGCCAGACCACGCTCGGCGGCCTGCAGCGTAAACTCGGGCTGGCAGGCGAAACGCCCGATCATGAACGTAATGACGTACTTGCAGCGGGCAGTGTCGATACCCTTGCTGCGGGCAGTCGCCCTACCGCGCTCGATGGCCTGGATACCGGCCTGGAATTGCGCAACCGTGAAGCAGAACGTGATATTCACCGAGCCGCCCTGGGCCACCAGGTGTTCAACCGTTACCAGCCCTTCCAGGCTACCCGGCACCTTGACCATCACGTTCGGCGCCAGGCGCTGCAGTTCCAATCCCCGGGCGCTCATGCGTTCAGTGCAGCGCACGTCAACCGGGTCGACCTGGGCGGAAATCCACCCTTCGGCCTGCGCCGACTGAATCCAACGCGGCTTGAGCGTGGCGGCCCCTTCGACGATGACTTCGTTGTACAGCTGCTTGCGCAACTCGCTGGGAGACAGCTTGCCCAAGTTGAAACGTGAGGACCAATACTCGCGCTTTTCGAGGATGACGGCCGTCACTAACCGAGGGTTGGTGGTCGCACTGCACAAGCCCCAGGGCTGGGAGAATTCATCCGGCATCAACGCTTCTATATAAGTCACAGCGGCTGGGTATTTTTCCAGCAGGTGTTTTTTATACGGTAGGTATACGGCAGGCGATGAGTCCCACCACACTTCTGAAGATTGATCGTTGCGTTTGAGCCGTTCCAGGTAACCAAGTGTGTTCACGACGCCTCCTCCCTGAGTCAATTAAAAATGGTCAATACTTCACGCATGTCAGCAATCGGCAATGCTCCGGCCGCGGCCAATTGCGCATGCCGATGCGCGGGACCAAAGCCCAACACTTTTATATTGGCCGCTACAGCCGCCTGGATACCCGTCACACTGTCTTCCACCACCAGCGCATCACTCACGTCGATGCGGTAAGTTCGGCAGGCCGTCAGAAATACCAGGGGATCAGGCTTCCAACTACCCAACTCGTAACAACTGAATATTCGCCCTTCAAAATAAGAAAACAGCCCTGCCAGGCGTAAGCAATGCTCTATCTTGCTGCGGGGTGCACTTGAGGCTACGCAATAAGGAACTTCCAACTTTTGTAATACTTCCAGCACCCCATCCGAGGCTTTCAAACTGAGGGTCAGTGCTTGCAGCGCTCGCTCGCGAAAGTGCTGTTCAAACTCCGCATCCAAACTGACATTTAATATCTGCTCAGCTTCGCGCAAACACTCGGCAATCTTCCGCCCACGGAAGCGCTCGATAAAACAGGTGACATCAAGCAGCGGGTCGCCCTGAACAAGGGCATTAAGCATGGAGATCAATACAGACAGGGTTATTTCTTCACTTTGGACGAGAACACCGTCGCAATCGAAGATAACTAACTTAGGCACGCCAACTAAGGCCGCTGCTTTTACCTGAACTGGTAGTTCCCCTATATCGGCCGAAAGGCACATAGAAATCTCTTATAGGTGGCCCCGCGATGACTTCCGAACTACCAACGGAGCGGGTTGATGTGTGCCTATAAGACACGGGGCGAAAAAGCCTGTCAAACGCTTTTGAGCGGTTTTTTAGTATCTTATGGTTATTTTTTATAGTTCTGTTATTCCATTTTTCACCATGGTTGTAGTCGCTAATTTCACACGGGTGAACTTCCCTTGCGCGCGATCAGTCAGCTACTTGAACTCACGAATTTAAGGTCGGTGAGCAATGCATATCTCGTTGGAGCAACAAGTGGCGCTGGTGACCGGTGCCAGTTCCGGAATCGGCGCCGGCGCGGCCAAGGCTCTGGCGCAAGCCGGAGCAGCCGTGGTGCTGAACTACAACAGCCAGGCCGCACCGGCCAAGGCACTGGCAGAGCAGATCAATGCCGAGGGCGGCCGGGCGATTGCCATCGGCGCCAACGTTTCTATAGAAGAAGAGGTGGAAAGGCTTTTTGCCCAGACCCTCGATGCCTTCGGCCACCTGGACATCCTGGTGGCCAACTCCGGGATGCAGAAGGACGCCAACCTGGTGGACATGAGCCTGGATGACTGGAATGCGGTGATCGGCGTCAACCTTACCGGCCAGTTCCTGTGTGCCCGCGCAGCGGTGCGCATCTTCAACCGCCAGGGCGTACGCGAAGGCGTGTCGCGGGCGGCGGGCAAAATCATCCACATGAGTTCGGTGCACCAACTGATCCCGTGGGCCGGGCATGTGAACTACGCAGCGTCCAAGGGTGGCGTGGAGATGTTGATGCGCACCCTCGCCCAGGAAGTCAGTGAACAGCGCATCCGCATCAACGGGATTGCGCCGGGGGCGATCCGTACCGCGATCAATCGAGCCGCCACCGAAGGCGCGGCAGCACAAGAATTGCTCAAGTTGATTCCCTATGGGCGGATCGGCGATGTGGAAGATGTGGCCAACGCCGTTGTGTGGCTGGCCAGTGATGCGTCCGACTATATCGTTGGTAGCACGCTTTTTATTGACGGCGGCATGAGCCTATATCCGGAGTTTCGTGGCAATGGTTGATTTGAAGAACGAACAACAGAGCGCCATCGATGCCCACGGCATCATCGGCGATATGCGCAGTGCCGCATTGGTGAATGATAAAGGCAGCATCGACTTCTTCTGCTGGCCGGAGTTCGACAGCCCGTCGATCTTCTGCTCGCTGCTGGACAGCCCCGATGCCGGCATTTTCCAGCTCACCCCGGACCTGCCCAACGCGCGCCGCGAACAGATCTACCTGCCCGACACCAACGTGCTACAAACCCGCTGGCTCAGCGATGAGGCCGTAGTAGAGATCACCGACCTGCTGGCCATCAGCGAAGAAATCGATGACCTGCCGCTGCTGATCCGCCGCGTACGTGTGGTCAGCGGCAAGGCCGACATTCATCTGCGCTGTGCGGTGCGCCATGACTACGCGCGCACGCTCACCCAAGCCACCCTTGACAACGGCACGGTGTGCTTCAGCGCCGAAGGCCAACCCGGCCTGCGTTTGTCCGGCAGCCACCCGCTGCAGATCAAAGACGGCGCCGCCGTGGCCAGCTTTACCCTGGGCCAGGAAGAAGGTGCCGAATTCGTCCTTGGCGGCCAGGAGGATGAACGGGTGGGCAGCAGCTGCACGGACCTGGCATTGGCCCATACCTTGAAGTTCTGGCGCGGCTGGATCGCGCAATCGAACTACCGTGGGCGCTGGCGCGAAATGGTCAACCGTTCGGCCCTGGCGCTCAAACTGCTGACCTCGCGTAAACACGGCGCGATCATCGCCGCCGCCACCTTCGGCCTGCCGGAAACCCCCGGCGGCGAACGCAACTGGGACTATCGCTACACCTGGATCCGCGACGCATCGTTCACCGTGTATGCTTTCATGCGCCTGGGGTTTGTCGAGGAAGCCAACGCTTATATGCGCTGGCTCAAAGGCCGCGTGAGCGACTGCTGCGACCAGCCGACCAAGATCAACATTTTGTATGGCATCGACGGTCGCCAGGAATTACCCGAGGCCGAGCTTGAGCACTTCCAAGGCCACGGCGGCGCCAAACCGGTGCGTATCGGCAACGAGGCGTTTGACCAGATCCAGCTGGACATTTATGGCGAGCTGATGGACGCGGTGTATCTGGTCAACAAGTACGGCGAAGCCATCTCCCGTGAGGGCTGGAAACATACAGTAGAAGTTGCCGACCAGGTCTGTGAAATCTGGAACACCAAAGACGTGGGCATCTGGGAAATGCGCGGCGAGCAGCATCACTTCCTGCACTCACGACTCATGTGCTGGGTAGCGCTGGACCGCGCCATCCGTCTGGCCTCCAAGCGTTCGTTGCCGGCGCCGTTTGCACGCTGGGACCAGACCCGCCAGGCGATCTACGCCGACATCTGGAGCAATTTCTGGAACGAAGAGCGCGGGCATTTCGTGCAGCATACCGACACCACCGCGCTCGACGGTTCGATGTTATTGATGCCGTTGGTGAGGTTTGTCGCGGCCACCGATCCACGCTGGCTCTCGACCCTGGAAGCTATCCAGAAAAGCCTGGTGCGCGACGGCATGGTCTACCGCTATCGTAACGACGACAGCCAGATCGACGGCCTGCAAGGCACCGAAGGCGCGTTTGCGGCCTGCTCGTTCTGGTACGTCGAATGCCTGGCCCGCGCCGGGCAAGTTGAAAAGGCCCACCTGGAATTCGAGCAATTGCTGCGCTACGCCAACCCGCTGGGCCTGTACGCCGAAGAGTTCGACACCCAGGCCCGCCACCTGGGCAATACACCCCAGGCCTTGAGCCACCTGGCGTTGATCAGCGCGGCGACGTTCCTGGATCGCAAGCTCAGCGGGGAGAAAACCACCTGGCAACCCTGAAGTGGCCTGTGCACAATGGGCGGCCACTCGACCACGGACAGGAACGCCATGCGCCAGGTACTGCTGATCATCGACGTGCAACCTTCCTTCAACCCGCCCACGTGGCTAGTGGACGGCATCAACACCCTGCTGGGGCGCATGCCGTCAGTCGCCACCGTGGAGCGCCACGACGAGAGCGTCACGCCCTTCGCCCGGCAACTCGGCTGGCAACCGGCGCCGAACGACCAAAGCCTGGTGGCCGCTGATCGCATCTTTATCAAACACGGCTATGCGCCAACCCCCGAGACCGTTTCCTATCTGAAAAGCCTCGCGCCGCAACGTGTACTGGTGTGTGGTATCCAGACCGACACCTGCGTGCTGGCGGCGGGGTTCGCGCTGTTCGACGCGGGATTGCAGCCGACCTTGATCAGCGACCTGACGGTGGGTTCGTCGCTGGATCGGTCGGGGCAGTTGGGGGTGGATCTGTGGCGGCATCATTTCAAGCATGTGCTGAACAGCACCGAGCTGAGTCTAGACAAGTAACACCACTACGTTTATCTGCACGCCATTGCGTCATACCTTTGGACTAGAGTTCCAGCATCTAACAGGAGCCTCCGATGACGATCGCCACCTCGCTGCTGTACGCTCGCACGCCCATGCTCGATATCGCCTACGAAGCCCACGGTCCCCTCGACGGTGAGCCGGTGATCCTGCTACACGGTTTTCCCTATGACCCGCGCGGCTATGACGCGATTGCGCCGGTACTGGCCGAGCGTGGCTACCGGGTACTGGTGCCGTACCTGCGCGGTTACGGCCCGACGCGGTTTATCAACGAGCAGGTGATGCGTTCCGGGCAGCAGGCCGCATTGGCCAAGGACCTACTGGACTTCATGGATGCGCTGGCGATCCCGCAAGCCACCCTCGCCGGGTACGACTGGGGTGGGCGAGCCGCGTGTATCGTCGCGGCGTTGTGGCCACAGCGCGTGCGCGGGTTGGTGACCGGCGATGGCTACAACATCCAGGACATCGCCAAGTCACTGAAGCCCAGGGCGCCGGTGACGGAGCATCGCTTGTGGTATCAGTTCTACTTTCACACCCAGCGCGGTGTGGACGGCTTGACCGCCAACCGTGGCGAACTGTGCAAGTTGCTGTGGTCGTTATGGTCGCCGTCCTGGGCCGAGGGGCCGGGGCTGTATGAGCAGACCGCGCCGTCGTTCGATAACCCGGATTTTGTCGAGGTGGTGATTCACTCCTATCGCCACCGCTTCATGTATGCGCCCGGCGACCCGACGTTGGAAACCATCGAGCAGGCGCTGACTTTGCAGCCGCCGATCTCGGTGCCGAGCGTTTCGCTGTGCGGCGCCGATGATGGGGTGGGGCCACCGCCTGAAGTAGATGATGATGTCGAGCATTTCAGCGGGTTTTACCGACGTCAGGTGCTGCCCGGCGTGGGTCACAACATCCCTCAGGAAGCACCGCAAGCCACGCTGGATGCGCTGCTGGAGTTGCTGGGCGAAAAGCGTTCGCGGTAAGCCTGGGGCGTCACCGACAAGGCGCGAAGGAAGCTGCGGCGCAGGGTTTCTTCACAGCCAAAACCACACTGCACGGCGATGCGTTTGATCGACGCCGCGCTGTCAGCCAATTGCCGACGTGCGGTTTCGACGCGGATCAATTCGACGGCACGTGCCGGGGTCTGACCGGTTTCGGCGCGGTAGTGGCGTACAAAGCTGCGTTCGCTCATGCCGGCTTGGGCGGCCAGGGTGGCGATGCTCAGGTCCAAGGTGAGGTTTTCGGCGATCCAGGCGTGAAGTTCGGCGAAGCGGCTGTCGTCTTTTTGCAGGGACAGGGTCACGCTGAATTGGGACTGGCCGCCGGGGCGCTTGAGGAACACCACCAGGTGCCGCGCCACCTCCAGGGCCACAGCGCGGCCCAGGTCTTCTTCCACCAGCGCCAGACACAAGTCGATGCCAGCAGTGACGCCGGCGGACGTCCATACGGCGCCTTGCTGGATGAAGATCGGGTTGGACTCCACCGTCAACGCCGGGAATTTGCGCGCCAATTCTTCGCAACGTGTCCAATGGGTGGCCACGCGACAGCCATCGAGCATGCCACTGGCGGCGAGCAGGAACGCGCCGGTACACACTGACGTCACGCGCCGGGTGTGACGGGCTTTCTCGCGCACCCACTCCACCAGCGCCGGGTCTTCGGCGGCGCCGTATACGCCCCAGCCGCCGGCAATCACCAACGTATCGCACGGCGCATCGACGGCGGGCAGCGGCTCGGCCAGCAGTGCCAAGCCAGCCGACGTCATCACCGGCTCCGCTTGGGCAGCAATCACCGACACGGCGTAAGGCAACGGCAGGCCGCGCTGACGCGCCAGGTCATTTGTGGAGGCGAACACCTGCAACGGTCCGGTGACATCAAGCACCTGGGCGTTATCGAAAGCGAGGACGTGGACGATTCTGGACATGATTGGCGTGATTCGTGGGATCAATGGCGTATTCGCCAAAGCCTAGGCCTCTAGAGTGAAGCCGTCCACCCCTTTGACGGAGCGCTATTAATGACCCTGCAGATTGGCTTTGTATTGTTCCCCGGTATCCAGCAACTGGACCTCACCGGTCCTTATGACGTACTGGGTTCGCTGCCGGATGTGCAGTTGCACTTGGTGTGGAAAGACCTGGAACCGATCACTTCCAGCACTGGCCTGGTGTTCACACCGACCATGACCTATACCGACTGCCCGCGCCTGGATGTGATTTGCGTGCCTGGCGGCTCCGGTGTTGGCGCGTTGATGGAAGACCTGCAGACCCTGGACTTCCTCAAGGTCCAAGCTCAGACCGCCCGCTATGTGACGTCGGTGTGCACCGGCTCGCTAGTGCTCGGTGCCGCCGGTTTGTTGCGCGGGCGCAAGGCGACCACACACTGGGCCTACCACGACCTGCTCGCCCCGCTCGGTGCAATTGCAGTGCAAGAACGCGTGGTGCGTGACGGCAACCTGCTGACCGGTGGCGGCATCACTGCCGGCATTGACTTCGCGCTGACGTTGGCTGCCGAGTTGTACAGCGAAGCGGCGGCGCAACTGGTGCAATTGCAGATTGAATATGCGCCGGCACCGCCGTTTGATTCCGGGCGTCCGGACACGGCGCCCAAGCATGTGTTGGAGGAAGCCAACAAACGCACGGCTGAATCGCGCAGGGTGCGTGGGGAGATCGTTGCGCGGGCGGCGGCTCGGTTGGGGTGATTCTGCATAGCTCCTGGGGATACTGCAAAAGCGATGTTTGGGTCGGGCGGGGGACATATCCGTTATTTGGGTAACGGCGGCTTATGGTTCCGCTCTTACAGCGGCTCACTTTTGGAAAGGCCGGAATGCCGGCTCTTTTCAAAAGTGACCCGCCGTAAGGGCGGAACCCATATCAGCCGTTACCCAAACAACGGATATGTACTCAGCCTGGCCGAGACATCACCGCCAAACGCACGGCCAGCACCGTCAGCACCGTCGCCAACCCCCACTTCTGCAGCCAGGCACCCTTCGAGCGCCTGGCAAAAAACCGACTGAGCACTCCACCAAACACCCCCAGCAGCACATGAAACACCGCTGCAATCAAAGTCAGCACGCCCCCCAGCACCATCAACTGCACCGCAATAGACCCCGCCTCCGGCCTTACAAACTGCGGCAAGAACACCAGAAAAAACAGCAAAGCCTTGGGATTGAGCAAACTGTTGAGCATGGCTTGCAGGAACACCCGCCCCAAGGGCACGCGACTGACATGCACGGCGTCGCCTCCAGCATTTTTCTGCAACGTCTTGAACACCAACCACAACAGGTAAACCACCCCGGCATACCGAATCAGGTCAAAGGACGGCGGCCAACTGGCAACCAGCGCCGTCACCCCAGTGGCGGTCAAGGCGGTCAGCAGCAGGTCCGCCACGCCGATGCCGAGGGCCGACGCCATCCCGCCGCGCCAACCATGGGTCACGCCATGGCTGATCACAAAGGCCATGTTCGGCCCCGGCGACAACAGCAACAACAGCACAGCACCGGAAAATACCGCCAGGGTCGCAAGGTCGATCATGCTCAAGCCCTCCACCGGGAAAGCCCGCAGATTAGTCCGTGCACGTTAAGCGAACAAAAAATTGTGCTGGATACATTCTTCTCCAGTAATTGCGAATCGCTACGACCAACGTCTAGAATGCGAAACATTATCAATTAAGACAGCTGCGCCAGGATGCCCATGTCGAGCGATCACCCACTGGACCATGCCGCCATCGGCCAGCTTTACCATGCCCATCATGCCTGGCTGCGCGGCTGGTTGAGCCGCCGCACCGGCTGCCGTGAACACGCCGCCGACCTGGCCCAGGAAACCTTCGTGCGCCTGCTCAATGCGCGCCGCCAGCAAACCTTGCAACAACCGCGCGCGTACTTGAGCAGCATCGCCCGCAGCCTGATGATCGACCAATACCGGCGCCGTGAACTGGAACGCGCCTACCTCGAAAGCCTCGCGCATTTCCCGCAAGTCGAGGTGCCATCGGAAGAAACCCGCCTGTTGATCCTCGATAGCCTGGAGCGCATCGACCGCCTGCTCGACCAGCTCAAGCCGCGCGTGCGCGAGGCCTTTTTGCTGGCGCAACTGGACGGCCTGACCTGTGCGCAGATCGCCCTGCGCCTGGGTGTGTCGAAGGCCACGGTGGAGCGTGACCTGTCCAAGGCCCTGCACGCGTGTTACCGGTTGCGTTATGTCGAAGGCTGACGCGCAACTGGTCGACCAGGCCATCCAGTGGATGATCACCCTGCGCTTCAATGTCGCCGACGACGCCGCCACGGCCGCGTTCGAACGCTGGCTGCACACCAGCGCCGAACACCAGCGGGTGTGGCAGCGGGTGGTGACGATGAATGACGATTTCACCCAACTGCCGGCCCAAGTCGGTCGGCATGCCCTGCGTGGGGCGCGCCAACGCATCAGCCGCCGTGAAGGCTTGAAACTGCTGGGCCTGGTGGCCGGCGCCGCCGGTTTGACCTGGCTCGGTCGCGACTACACGCCCCTGCCCGCCTTGATGGCGGACTACCGTACCGCCACCGGCGAACGGCGCTGGGTAGCATTGAACGACGGCAGCCGGATCCAACTCAACAGCGCCAGCGCGATCGATGCGTCGTTCAACGCAGAGCGGCGCCTGGTGCAGTTGCGCCAAGGGGAAATCGTGGTGAATACCGGGACCGACAACCGCCCGTTCTGGGTCCAGACCCGCGACGGTTACCTGCGCGCCCTCGGCACGCGATTCCTGGTGCGCGAAGAAGCCCAAGGCACCCTGCTTGCCGTGCAGCAAGGCACGCTGGCGGTGTTTGCCGACAGCCAGGCGGCCAGCGCGCGCCAGGTCCTCACGCCCGGCGACCCCATGGTGTTCAACCGCAGCGGCATTCGCCCGGCGGTCGCCAACGGACTTGATCCCTGGGCCTGGAGCGACGGGGTAATCAGCGCCCACAATATGCGCCTGGACGACTTTCTCACCGAGCTGGGCCGCTATCGCAACGGCGTGTTGCGCTGCAGTGAGGCAGTGGCCGGGCTGCGGGTGTCGGGGACTTATCAGTTGGACGACACCGACCAGGTGCTGGGCCTGGTGGCGCAATCGCTCAAGCTCGATGTCACTTACCGCAGCCGCTATTGGGTGACCGTTTCACCGCGCGTGTAATTTTTCAAAAAATAAATGAGGTGAATTCTCATTGCCGCTCGACCTGTAAGGAAAGGCCGATCAACAGGCCGGTTCTGTCCACTTCCTTCAGGAGCATCCCGCGGTCATGCAAGCGTTCCCCTCCCCACGTTCCCCCCTCAAGCGCGCGGTCCAGGCCGCCTTGCTTGGCGTCTGCCTGAGCGGCGCCCTGCCACTGGCCGTGATGGCCGAAACACCGGCCAACGACACCCAGGCCCGCGACTGGAATATCGCCTCCGGCGCCCTGGCCAGTGCGCTGGACCAGTTCGCCCGTCAGGCCGGCATCAGCCTGTCGTACGACGCCACCAGCGTCGCCGGCAAAACCAGCTCGGGCCTCAATGGACGCTTTGATCCTCAGCAAGCGCTCGAACAACTGCTGCGCGGCCAGGGCCTGCAAGCCCAACGCCAAGGCAACAGCACCTGGATGCTGCTGCCGCAAGCAGGCGACGCCAGCACACTGAACCTGGGCGCCACATTGATCAACGGCGAACGTTTGGGCGCCACCACCGACGGCACCGGTTCCTACACTACCGGCGCGGTCACCATCGGCAAGGGCGAACACAGCCTGCGGGAAACCCCGCAATCGGTGAGTGTGATGACCCGCCAATTCATGGACGACCAGAACGTCACTACCATCGATGACGTGATGGAACGCACGCCCGGCATCACCTCCTACGAATCACCCATGGGCGGCAAGTATTTCTACTCCCGAGGCTTCAAAATGCTCGGCCAATACCAATACGACGGCGTGCCCCTGGACATGGGCAAGGACTACGTCCAGGCCGACAGTTTCAGTGCGAACATGGCGATCTACGACCGTGTGGAAGTGCTCAAGGGCGCCGCCGGCATGCTCAAGGGGGCCGGCACCGCCAGCGGTGCGGTGAACTTCGTGCGCAAGCGGCCCCAGGCCAAGCCCACCACCAGCCTGTCGTTGTCCGCCGGCACCTGGGACAACTACCGCGCCGATGTCGACACCGGCGGCCCGCTGAATGACAGCGGCACCCTGCGTGGTCGTGCGGCGGTGAGCCAACAGACTCGCGGCTCCTACATGGACATCGCCAAGCGCCAGGACCAGGCGTTCTACGGTGCGCTGGATTTCGACCTCACGCCAGACACCACCCTGGGTGTCGGCGCGAGCTACGAAGATGTCGACGCCACCCCGTGCTGGGGCGGGCTGCCGCGCTACGCCGACGGCAAAAGCGCCAACCTGAGCCGCTCGACCTGCCTCGGCCAATCCTGGAACGACTGGCAAAGCCGGCGCACCACGTTCTTCGCTGACGTGACCCACCACTTCAACGATGATTGGAAACTCAAGGTCGCGGCGGTACACAGCCGCAACCTGCAAGACACAAAATATGCCGCCAGCGAAGGCACCATCAACTACGGTGACCCGGCGCCCACGGCCAACTCCTATGCGGCGTTGATGGACTACGACCACAAGGACTACGGCCTCGACGCCTATATAGACGGCAAGTTCGAAGCCTTCGGCCTGCAACACGAACTGATCCTCGGCGCCAACGGCAGCCGTGGCACCCAGGACGACGTATACGCGATTCAGAACCTGCCCAAGCGCCAGAGCATCTACCAGCCCGACCACCACTTCCCGGAACCGGCCGACAACACCTTCTGGCCGAACATGTACCGTGGCGGCACGGTCAAGGAAACCGCCACGCAATACGGCACCTACGCCACCTTGCGCCTGCGCCTGGCCGAGCCCTTGATGTTTATCGTCGGCAGCCGTGTGAGCTGGTACGAAAACCGTCGCCAGTCCAACAACCTGGCCTGGGGCGAATGGGCTGTGCAGGACGCACGAACCAAGGAAACCGGCGAAGTCACGCCATTTGCCGCACTGATCTACGACCTTGACGAGCACCTGTCGGTGTACGCCAGCTACGCGGATATCTTCCAGCCGCAAAGTTCCTACGCCACCGCCGACGGCGCAGCGCTCAAGCCCAAGATCGGTGACAACTATGAGCTGGGCATCAAAGGCGAATGGTTCGACGGTCGCCTCAACAGCTCCCTGGCCCTGTTCCGCTCCATCGAGAAAAATGGTGCCGAAACCGACTACGCCAGTTTCTGCCCGACCTCCGCCGATGGCTATTGCTACACCGACAAAGGCAAGGTGCGCGCCCAGGGCGTAGAGGCCGAAATCAGCGGTGAAGTGCTCGAGCGCCTGCAGGTATTCGGCGGCTACACCTACACCCAGACCAAGTCCCTGAACAACATCGACACCCGTAAAGAAGGTGGCGTATCCAACACCTACGTGCCTCGGCACATGCTACGGCTGTGGGGTGACTATCAGCTCGACGGTGCGTTGTCGAAATGGAGCGTAGGCACCGGAGTCAATGCGCAAAGCAGCAACTACCGCGTGCAGGGCATCAAGCTCGAACAGGCCGGTTATGCGACCTGGAACGCCCGCGTGGCGTACCGTATCGACGACACTTGGACCGTCGCACTCAACGGAAATAACTTGTTTGATAAAAGCTACTTCAACACCGTCGGCACAGCCTCCTGGGGCAACTTCTACGGTGAACCGCGTAATTTCACCGTGAGTTTGAAAGGCGACTTCTGATCCGGCGAAAGCCCCGCAAGCAGGGCGCTTAGTGCGCCCTGCAACTCCCTCTTTGTCCCCCTTTCCTACGTCGCTTCGAAAAAGGTTTTTCCATTAAGCAGGAAAAATCTCACATTTGTTCCTACACTCAAAATCAGCCCTGATGACCGAGTGTCCAGACAAGGAACGTCAATAAAATGCCGAACAAAAGACTCATTAACCTGTCTAGCATGCCACCTCCGCACCATAGTCAATTAATTGACTGAGCACAGTAAGGGAACACTCCTTTAGTCACTACCCCCGCAAACCCCCTTCAAATGGATAGCTACATTTTGGATGGAAAGTTGCGTATTACCCAGAGTAGCCAGTTTGACCAGCGCTCTAAAGCAGCCTGCTGCTTTATTGAACAAACAATCAAACAGCGAAGCCTGGAGTGCAATGAGGGATGTTTTTATGCGAGAGAAGTCGTCCGTCGACAGTTTGTTTTTAACGCGCGCCGGGTTTGTTGAGTTTTTTGTTGTTTTCGTCAAATTGATTCATGGCCTGACGGCCATTTTGCCCCCACTGGTCCTGGTGCTGTTCCTGGACCCGATGGACCCAGAGATGCGTGCCCACTTCCTGGGCCTGCTGGTGTTTTTCGCGGTACTGACCATCATTCTGTTCCAGGCTCTGGGCATCTATTCCGAAGAGTTGTTCAGCAACCGGCTGCGCCTGAAAACCAAGATCAAGGCCTGGTCGGCGGCCTTCTGTTTCCTGTTGTTCATGTACCAGATCCTGCAGATGTTCCCGCAATTGACCCCACGCAATCTGGTGACATGGTACGTGGCCAGCCTGGCGTTGTTCTGCTTAGAGCGCTTGGTGATGCTGCGGCTGTACCGTCGGCTGATGCGTGCCGGAAAATACCTGCAACGCACGGTGATCCTGGGTTTTACCGACACAGCCGTGCACGTCGCCGATCACCTGCAGCGCAACGGAGATATCCGTTCCGGCCTGATCGGTTTCATCGACGACCGCACCGAGCGCATTCCCAAGGAGCTAAGCAACCTGCCCCTGCTGGGCAACACCCGCGACCTGGAAAAACTGATCCGCGCCGAGCAGGTCAACCAAGTGATGATCTGCCTGCCCTGGGCCGCCGAGCAGCGCATCCACGGCTTGGTCAACCGCCTGCGGCAGTTATCGGTGAACGTGATGCTGGTGCCGGACATGGCCGCCCTGCGCTACGGCCACAGCAAGATCACCGATGTGGGCGGCATCCTGATGTTCAACACCTCGCAATTGCCATTGCGCGGCTGGTCGCCGGTGATCAAGCGCTGTGAGGACTTCCTGCTGGCCAGCCTCGCGCTGGTGTGCCTGTCGCCGGTGATGCTGGCAACGGCGATTGCGATCAAGCTCGACTCCAAAGGCCCGGTGCTGTTTCGCCAGAACCGCTACGGCTACAACGACAATGAAATCCGCGTGTTCAAGTTCCGCTCGATGTTCACCGATCAGAGCGACTTCACTGCCGAACGCCAGACCACCCGCGAAGACCCGCGCATCACCCGTGTGGGCCGCATCATCCGCAAGACCAGCATCGACGAGCTGCCGCAACTGTTCAACGTGCTGCTGGGCAACATGTCCATGGTCGGCCCGCGCCCGCATGCCACGGCAACCAAAGCGGCGGGCGTTCCCTTCGAAGTGGCGGTGAGCGAATACAGCTCGCGGCATCGGGTGAAGCCGGGCATCACCGGCTGGGCGCAGATCAACGGTTACCGGGGGGAGACCGACACCCTGTTCAAGATCCAGAAACGGGTCGAGTACGACCTGGAGTACATCTCCAAGTGGTCGGTGTGGTTTGACTTGTACATCGTCTTCATGACGGTCCCGGCCGTCCTTTCCACCAAGGAAGTCTATTGATGAACACACTCAACGGATTAATTCCCTGCATCATTTCCGGTGGTTCGGGCACGCGGCTGTGGCCGGTGTCTCGGCAGAACATGCCCAAGCCGTTCATGCGCATGCGCGACGGCCAGAGCCTGCTGCAAAAAACCTTCCAGCGCGCCGCCAAATTGCCCGGCGTAGAAAGCGTATTGACGGTGACCAACCGCGACCTGCTGTTCCGCACCCTGGATGATTATCGCCCGGTCAACAAAGCCCACCTGCCCCTCGACCTGTTGTTGGAGCCGTTTGGCCGCAACACGGCGGCCGCGATCGCCGTGGCGGCGCTGCATGTGCAGGAACACTACGGCGGCGACGCGCAGTTGCTGGTGATGCCCGCCGACCATTTGATCCTCGATGAAGTGGCGTTCGCCGAAGCCGTGACCCGGGCCCGCGAGCTGGCCGAAGCCGGCTACCTGGTGACCTTCGGCATCCAGCCAGACCACCCGGAAACCGGCTTTGGCTACATCGAACAAGGCGAGCCGTTAAGCACAGGCCATCGGGTCAAACGCTTTGTCGAAAAGCCCGACCAGGCCACCGCCCAAGCCTACCTCGACGGCGGCAAGCACCTGTGGAACGGCGGCATGTTCTGCTTCAAGGCCAGCACCTTGGTGGACGAGCTCGCCACCCATGCCCCTGACGTGCTGGAAGCGGCGCGCGCCGCGCTCGAGCACAGCATGAGCCTGCAAAACAAGACCTCGCACCAGCGCGAACTGGACTCGGACGCCTTCGGCCGTGCGCCGGATATTTCCATCGACGTGGCGCTGCTGGAGAAGTCCAAGCAAGTCGCCGTGGTGCCCTGCGACATCGGCTGGAGCGATATCGGTTCCTGGGAAGCCCTGCGCCAACTCACCCCCAGCGACGCTCATGGCAACCAGGTCAATGGCGAGGCGATTCTGCATGACGTGCACAACTGCTACATCGACTCGCCCAAGCGCATCCTTGGCGCCGTGGGTGTGCGTGACCTGATCATCGTCGACACCCCGGATGCCCTGCTGATCGCCGACGCCCACCGCAGCCAGGATGTGCGCTACATCGTCGCCGAGCTCAAGCGCCAGAACCATCCGGCGTACAGCCTGCACCGCACGGTCACCCGGCCGTGGGGTACCTACACCGTGCTGGAAGAAAGCAGCCGCTTCAAGATCAAGCGCATCGTGGTCAAGCCGCAAGCGTCGCTGTCGTTGCAGATGCACCACCACCGCAGCGAGCACTGGGTAGTGGTTAGCGGCGCGGCGCAGATCACCAACGGCGAGCGCGAGTTCCTGATCAACGCCAACGAGTCCACCTACATCCCCGCCGGGCACAAACACCGCCTGACCAACCCCGGCATCATCGACCTGGTGATGATCGAGGTGCAGAGCGGCGAGTACCTGGGCGAGGACGACATCGTGCGCTTCGACGACATCTACGGGCGCGCCCCGGCTGAAGTGAAAAAATGATATGCGTACGTCACTGATCATCCCGACCCGTAACGCTTCCAGCCACCTGCCGCGCCTGTTGCCGGCACTGAAGATGCAGACCCTGCAACCTGACGAGATGCTGGTGGTGGACAGCGCCTCCAGTGATGACACCGTGGCGCGCTTTCGCGCATTCGGCGCACGGGTCGAAGTGATCGACGCACGCGACTTCAACCACGGCGGCACGCGGCGCTGGGCCAGCGAACAAGTGGCCGGCGACGCGCTGATCGTGATGACCCAGGACGCGATCCCCGCCACCCCGGAGACCTTCGCCAACCTGCTCGCCGAATTGCAGCAGGACCCGCTCTACGGCGTGGCCTACGGCCGCCAGCTGCCGCATCCGGATGCGGGTGTGCTGGGTGCGCAATCGCGGCACTTCAATTACCCCGAGCAGAGCCGCAGCAAGAGCCTGGCCGATGCGCCGGAGCTGGGCATCAAGACCTGCTTCAGTTCCGACTCGTTTTCCGTGTACCGGCGCAGTGTGCTGGAAGCGGTGGGCGGTTTTCCGGCGGATGTGATCGGCAGCGAAGACGCCTATGTCGCGGCGCGCATGCTGCTCGAAGGCTACAAAGTGCGCTACGCCGCCACGGCGCTGGTGCATCATTCCCACGATTACAAACTCTTGGATGAATTTCACCGCTACTTCGATATCGGCGTGTTCTACGGTCGCGAACCGTGGATCAAACAGGCCTTTGGCGACGCGGGTGGCGAAGGCAAGCGCTATGTGCTGGCCGAACTCGCGGCCTTGCGCAAAGCCGGAGCCTTGCACCGCGCCCCCGAAGTGCTGGTGCGCAGTGCGTTCAAACTGCTCGGCTACCGGCTGGGCCATCTGGAGCGTCGCCTCCCCCTCGCCCTCAAGCGGCGCATCAGCATGTTTCCCGGTTATTGGAGGTGAGCATCATGACCCACAGGAAGTCCCCCTTGATGAAACGAACCCTGCTCGTCGTGGCCATGTTGGCCCTGGCCGCCTGCAATACGCCGGCACGCATCGTCCCGCCCGACAGCGATACGGTCGAGGAAGGCAAACGCGCCCTCGACCAGCTTGCCCAACTGCCGCCGGCGGTGGAACGCATCCGCATCGGAGACCAGTTGCGCATCGTGCGCGATGCCGGCGAAATGCCGACACTGTCGGCGTTCAACGTCAGCACCATTTATGAGCTGACGCTGTACACGGTGCAGACCGACGGCAAGATCAACTATCCGTTCCTGGGGCCGGTGCAGGTCGCCGGTCGCCCGCCTTCGGAGCTGGCCACGGAGTTGACTACCAAACTGGCGCCCATTTACCGCGAACCGCGCGTAACGGTAAACATCAACCAGGCGCCGGGCAGCTCGATCATCGTCGGCGGCGCGGTGAACAACCCGACGGCGGTGCAGCTCGGCACGGCCAACACCCTGGAACAAGCCATTATCGGTGCCGGCGGCGTCAGCCCGGCGGGTAATGCGAGCATGGTCGCCCTGCTGCGCGAAGACGCCCAGGGCGCGTATCGCGCGTACTTCCTGGACTTCAGCCAGTTACTCAAGACCGGCCCCAACGGCCGCAAACCCGTGCATCTGCAACGCGGCGATGTGGTGTTCGTGCCCAAATCCAACGTGGGCGAACGCATCCAAGGGGTGGATACCTACATGAACCAACTGATCCCATTCACCAAGTCCATTGGGGTGGGCTACAACTACACCCGAACCAGCGGCGGCAATAACTAAAGGAGCGACATCCCATGATCGAGATCCGTTCTTTTCGTGATCTTCTGCGCTTGTTCTTCATCTTCCGGCACGAGTTCAAACTGGCGGCGATTGCCGCGCTGGTGATCATCCTGCTGGGGGCGTTCCTGCTGCCGGCCAAGTACGAATCCACCGCGCGGCTGTTGGTGAAGCCGGGGCGTGATTCGACCTTGCCCATCGAGATCAGCAACCGCCAGGCGCTGGTGATGCCCAGCACCCAGCGTGACCCGATTGTCGACGAGGAGCGCCTGCTCACCGGCCGGCCCATCGTGCGTGCGGTGGCCGAGCATTACCTGGAAGTGATCGAAAACGCACCACCTCCGGAAGGTTTCTGGAAACGCACCAAGTACTACGTCAAGAGCGGCGTGGGGGCGGTGTTCGACGGCGTGCGCGTGGTCATGGAAACCGTGGGCATCGTCGAAAAAACCACGGCAGTCGAACGCCTGGCCGCCAGCCTGGAGAAGAACTTCGAGGTGAGCCACGCCGCCGGCTCCACGGTGATGGACATCACGTTCAAGTGGAGCGACCCGGAAATCGCCCAGGCGGTGGTCAAGGATTGGGTCGAGACCTACATCAACGAGCGCACCGAGGCCTTGGGCCGCAAGAGCCTGTATGCCTTCTATGAAGGCCAGGTGGCCAACAGCGCGACCGAGATCAAGAGCTATAAGGAGCAGATCCTCACGCACCTGAACCAGATCGGCGCGGCGAGCATCACCGATCGCCTGGAGGATCTGTCCGAGCGCATCAACGTACTGCGCGGCGAGACCTTCAATACCACGCGGCTGATCGCGTCCTCCGATAGTGCCATTGCGAGCACGCGCACCCAGCTCAAGGGCCAGCCCAAGGAAGTCACCACGGTGCGCCAGATCGCACTGAACCCGCAGCAGCAGGATTTGCGTCGCCTGCTCAACCAGAAGTTGCTGGAAAAGGCCGACATGATGCGCACCTACACCGACAACGCGCCGCCGGTCAAAGCCCTGGACGCGTCAATTCGGGCCATGCAGGTGCAGGTCAACAACGAGAGCAACACGGTGCAAGCCTCGGAAAACCGTGCGCCAAACACCTTGGAAATCCACTTGCAGCGCGTGTTGCTGGATGAAACCAGCAACAACCTGGCGCTGCGCACCCAACTGGTTCAACAGCAGAAACAACTGGTGAACCTGGAAGCGCAGCGCAAGGAGGCCCTGGAGATTGAACCGGAGCTGGCCCGCCTCTCCCGGGAGCTGAACACCACCGAGCGCAACTACGCGCTGTACGTGGATAACCTGGAAAAATCGCGCATCGACCGTGAGCTGGACAACAGCCAAATAAGCAACATCGCCGTGATCGAAGAAGCCACCCTGAACCCGGGCCGCATTTTCCCGAAAACCCTGGTGATGCTGGTGTTGGCGATCCCGTTTGCCATCGTGGTCGGCCTGCTGGTGATCTACCTGTGCTACCTGCTCGACCAGCGCATTCACGACGGCGGCCTGGTGGAGCGCAAGTTCGGCCTGCCCCTGTGGACCACCCTGCCGGAGCTGGACACCTCCACCGCGCAAAGTACCAACGCGTTCAATGCGAGCATCTACCGTTTGTACAGCCTGCTGCAGCCCGACCGCATTGCCGAGCAAGGCCTGACCCTGGGCCTGACCTCGGCGCGCCATGGCGAAGGGGTGACCTTCGTGGTGGAGCAACTGCGCCAATTGCTGCATGAGAACGGCATCAACGTGCGGGTCGGTGGGCTGGAAACCGCCGCGCCGGGCGAAGTGGTGCTGCTCGACGCCTCGGCCCTGCTGGACAACCGCGAAGCGTTCGTCAACCTGCGCCGCGCCGACCTGATCGGCCTGGTGGTGGAAGCGCGCAAAAGTACCGTGCCGGTGGTGGAGCACGCGCTGTCGATCCTCAACACCGCGTTTGGCAAGGTGGACGGCATCATCATCAACCGTCGCAAGTTCGAAGTGCCAAGCAAAGTGCTGCACACCATCGGCAAATACCGGGGAGCGTTCTGATGCGCATTGCTTTGCTCGCGCCCTTGCCGCCGGAAAAGAACGGGATCGCCGACTACGCGAACCATTTCCGTACGGCACTGGAACAACTCGGTGTGACGGTGCTGACACCGTTGGCCGGCGTGGCGGGCAATTGCGAGGCGATCAAGCACGCCATCGGCGGTTTCGACTGGCAAAGCGTCGATCTGGTGCACGCCGAACTGGGCGGCGGGCGGCTCGGGGAATTCCTGGCCTTGCGTGAACTGCGCAAGGCTTATCCGCAGTTGCCGTTGACTGCCACCGTGCATGACCCGGAGCGCATCGTGTGGCGGCGTGAGCACCTGCCCTTCCCCTTGAATCTGTTGCAACGCCTACCCAGCCCATTGCCCCAGGCGGCGGTGGTGCTGGCCGACCCGCTGACCCTGCGCGAAGAACGCCAGGTCGCCAAGGGGCTGACCCGGCTGGTGACCCTCACCCGCCTGGGTGCCGACTGCTTGACCCAGCGCATGCAACTGCCGGCCGGCAAAGTCGCAGTGATCAACCACGCCAACCTGGCGATTGCACCGGCTGCATTGCCGTCGCTGGATACCCTGCGGCTGCTGTATTTCGGCTTTATCTACCGGGGCAAAGGCATCGAAGACCTGGTGCAAGCCTTGGCGGATGTCTTCAAGCAAGCCCCCGAATTGCGCGACCGCGTGCGCTTGACCCTGGCCGGCGGCACCGCCGCCGAAATGGCGTTTGGCGCGGGCGGCAACTACCTGGAACAGCTGAACGCGCAGATCGCGGCATTGGGCCTGACCGACGCCATCGACTGGCAACTGAACCTGCCGGCCGATCAGATCGCCCAGACCATCCAGGCCCACCATGTAATGGTGCTGCCCTACCGTGAATCGAAAAAACTCGGCCTGCTCGGGCGCCAGCGCGGCACCAGTGGCGCGTTATCCTGGGCCGCCGCCTGCGGGCGCGGCGCGATCACTTCCGACGCGCGCGCATTCGCCGAGGAAGTCGCCAGCGGCAACGGCGCGATCTATCCCGAAGGGGATGTCGCCGCGCTGGGCGAACAACTGCTGCGCCTGGCCCGCACGCCATCGCTGGCGCGGGATTGGGCCGAACGCGCCGGGGAAATCGGCCGCGAGCGCCTGTGGCCGTTGACCGCGCAAAAATTCAAACAGCTCTTCGAGCAAGCCATCAGCGGAGCCCCTTATGGCGCGTAAACGCACCTATCTCGCCACCTTTGCGCTGGTTGCCGCCCTGGGCCTGACCGCATTCTTATGGGGGCGCCAGGCGGATGCCGAAAGCCATGTGCTCAAGGGCTCCAAAGAAGTGGTGTGGAAGGATTTTCTGGGGGTGAATGCGCAGTTCCTGTGGTTCAGCCCCGAGCGTTATCAAAAGCAGATCGACCGCCTCAAGGCACTGGGACTGGAGTGGGTGCGCCTGGATTTGCACTGGGACCAGTTGGAAACCGCGCAAAACCAATACAAGCTCGCCACCCTCGATGAACTGGTGGGCAAGCTGCAACAGAACCAGATCAAGTCAGTGTTTTACCTGGTGGGTTCGGCACGCTTTATCACCAGCGCGCCACCGCTGTCGCTGTACCCGGACCAGTACCCACCAAAAGACCCCAACGTGTTCGCCAACCGCATGGCGCTGCTCTCCCAGCGCTACCCCAGCGTCGATGCCTGGCAAGTCTGGAACGAACCGAATCTGATCGGCTTCTGGCGTCCGGTGGCGGACCCGGCCGGCTACGCGAATCTGTTGACCGTCACCACCAACGCCTTGCGTGCCGTGAACCCGAACAAACCAGTGGTCGCCGCCGGCATGGCGTTCTTCAGTGAAATGCCCAACGGCCAGACCATGTTTGACGCCTTGGGCGCACTGGGTTTGGCCAGCCTGAACACGATCATCTCCTACCACCCCTACACCCAACTGCCCGAAGGCAACGACCCGGCCAACCTGGATTTCATCGCCAAGACCACCCAGCTCAACCAGGCCCTGCGCAACGGCGGCGTGCAAACCTTGTGGAGTACCGAGTGGGGCTGGTCGACCTACAAGGGGCCCAAAGACGCCCAGGACATCATCACGCCACAGGCGCAGGCCGACTACGTGGTGCGCCGCCTGGCGCTGATGAGCGCGATGGATTACGACAAGATTTTCCTGTTCACCCTGAGCGACCTCGACCAGCGCGCCAGCGTGCGTGATCGCTCCTATGGCTTGCTGGACATCGACACCAATCCCAAGCCGGTCTACAGCGCGCTGAAGAACTTCCTCGATATCAGCGGACCGAAGCTCACACCGGGCGACCCGCCAGCCGCCGACGCGCTGCCCGACGGCTTGTTCAGCATTGGCTGGACCCGCACCGACGGGCGCAAGCTGTGGTTTTTCTGGTCGGCCCTAGGCGGCAACGCGCACTTGCCGGGCTTGGCCAGCGCCACTCTGTACGACCCGCTGCGCGGCACACAAACCCCGGTGAGCGGCACCGATGGCCTGACCGTTCCGGTCAAGTCGAACCTGCAAATTCTGTTATGGGAGTGAGGCCTGCCATGCGCATTTTATGGATCCTGCCCTACTCACCCTGGCCCGCCACCAGCGGTGGCAAGACGCGCCAGTTCCACCTGCTGCGCAGCCTGGCCGCGCGTGGGCACCGGATCACCTTGCTGCTGCATGACAAACACCCGGTATCGCTTACCGACCGCCAGGTGCTGGAGGCCTTTCTCGAACAGTTGATCATCCTGCCGCGTCGCCCGTTGCGCAGCGTCACGACGCTGCTCGCCGGGCTGTTCGCGCCTTACCCGTTGCTCGCCAGTGTGAATGGCCTGTCGGGTGGATTGCAGGACACCTTCAACTGGTTACTGGGTGAACATTGGGATGTGGTGCAGATCGAACACAGCTACAGTTTTCAACCCTATGAAGAGGCACTGGCGCGTAAATCCCAGCCGTTCGTGCTGACCGAACACAATGTCGAATCAGCCCTTGGTGCGGCCACTTATGACCGCTTGCCAGGTTGGTCGCTGCCCTTCATTCGCTATGACCAATGGCGCTATACCCGCTGGGAACGCCGGGTGATGCGCCAGGCCACGCACGTGGTGGCGGTCACCGACAGCGATGCCAAGACCCTGGAAAAAATCGCCGGCAAACCCGTGTCGGTGGTGGTCAATGGCGTGGATTGCGATCACTTCGCCGCCGCCCGACCCGACCCGTCGACCCGCCGCGTGCTGTTCCTGGGCAACTATGAATACGCGCCCAACGTCGACGCCATCGAGTGGGCCCTGGATGAAATCCTGCCCAAGGTCTGGGAGCGTTGCCCGGATGCGCGCATGAGTGTGTGCGGCTTCGGCATGCCGGACAGTTGGCGTGAACGCTGGCCGGACCCGCGCATCGAGTGGCAAGGGTTCGTACCCAACCTGCTGAAACTGCAGTCGAGCTGTTCGGTGTTTCTGGCGCCATTGCGTCACGGCGGCGGTTCCAAGCTCAAGGTGCTGGAAGCACTGGCTGCCGGCCTGCCGTTGGCAAGTACCGAGCAAGGCGTGTCGGGGTTGGACCTGGTGGAAGGCCTGGACTACCTCGGCGGGCAGACCGCCGCGAGCCTGGCCGACGCCGTGGTGCGCCTGCTGCAATTTCCCGACGCCGCCGCGCCCATGGGCGAAGCCGGCCGGGCCTATGTGCGGCGCGCCCATGACTGGAGCGTCGCCGCCAGCCAGTTGGAAAAGGTGTACGCCAACCTTTCGCCCGTGAATCAAAAGGAGCCCGCATGCGTGTAGGCCTGGATTACCGCACCGTCGGCACCTCGCCGCAATCGGGCATCAGCCGTCAGGTGTATGCGCTGGAAAGCGCCCTGCACGGTCTGCCGGGCATCGAGCTTGAGCGATTTACCGTGGCGCCCCTGGGCGATGAAACCCGTTTGCAGGCCCATTGCCCGGCCTGGGGCTGCGCCAAGACCGCGATGCACCAGCCGCAGAATCGCCTGCGGTTCGAGGCCGGTTTTCTGCCGCGCGCATTGCGTGAACAGCAGATCGACCTGTACATCAGCACCTTCAATATGGGCCTGCCATTGCCGCCCAAGCCGAAGGGACTGCGCACCGTCGTGCTGTTGCATGATCTGTTTCAAATCACGCTGAACAACTACCACGCCAACCGTCTGAAGGCGCTGATCTACAAGACCAGCGATCGCCTGTCGATTGCCTACGCGGTGCACAGCGCTGACCGGGTGTGGACGCCGTCGCACTACAGCGCCGATGAAACCGCGCGGTTGTTTCCCAAGGCTGCCGGCAAGATTCGCGTACTGCCCAATCAGGTCGATGGCTTTTGCGAACTGGCGGCGGACCTCAGTGCGCGCCAATTGCCAAAGCGCTATTGGCTGCTGGTGGGCACGCGTGAGCTGCGCAAGAACGTGCCGTTCCTGGTCGACGCCTGGCGGCAGGCGCGACAGCAATCCCCCGCCGTGCCGGAGTTGGTGCTGGTGGGCAGCCTTGAGCATTTACCCGAGGTTCAGCGTACCCTGCCAGGGATTCGTGCGCTCAGTGGCGTGTCGGACGCCGAATTGCACGCGCTGTACCGCCAGGCCTCGCGCCTGTGGCAGCCGTCCTATGCCGAAGGTTTCGGCCTGCCGGTGATCGAAGCCTTGAGCGTCGGCACCCCCGTGGCGGTAGCCAGCGGCACCTCGCTGGATGAAATCACCCCGCCATCGGCGCCGCGTTTTTCGCCCACCGACGGCCCGGCATTGACGCAGTTGATGCTCAGCCTCGGCGAGCGCACTGAAGACGAATCACCCGAGCAAAACCGGCAATGGGCACAACGCTTCAACCATCACGCCTACCGCCGACGCCTGGCCGAATTGATCGAGGAATTGAAGTGAGAGTGAACCTGCCCAGCCTCGTCGCCATCCTCCTAGGCCTGTTGTTTGGCGCCGTCGCCCTGCTGCTGTCGCCGGCCAAGGCGTTCCTCGCCGTGGTCGGCGTGGCCGGTGCGGTGACCATCCTGCGCTTTCCATTCTGGGGCCTGTTGCTGTTCGCCCTGGTGGCTACGTTCATGCCGTATTCCACGATCAACCTGGGCATTCGCAGTACCGTCAGCGAAGCCATCTTGGCGCTGACCTGGGGCGCGGTGCTGTGGAACAGCTTCCTGGCACGCTGGCCGGATACACCGAGCCTCACTCGACGCCCGACCGACCAAATGCTGTTGTGGCTGATGGTGTTCAGCGTGTTTCCCTTCATTGTCGGCCAAGTCACCATCCACGCCGACAGCAGCGGCGTGGCCAACTGGCTGCGTTGGTTGCTGAACTTGTCGGGGGTGTTCCTCTGCGCCAAGTTGCTGGTGGACCACAAGCACCGCGAATCCCTGGTGATCGCCCTGCTGCTGGGCAGCCTGGCCATGCTGGTGCTGTCGATTGCGGTGTTCGTGCGCACGCGCTCCGGGGCCGGCATTGCGCCGGTGCTGGCACTGTTCAACTACGGCAACTTCGACATGCTCAAATTCGGCCTGGAAGCCATGTCTTCACGCATGGGCTCGCCGTGGATGCACCCGAATGCCATCGGCGGGATCATGGCGCTGTTGCTGCCCCTGGCCTTCTGTTTCGGCATGACCGAGCAAGGCTGGAAACGCGCGCTGGGCCTGGGCGTGGCATGCCTGGGCGCGGCGGCCTTGCTGTTGGCGAGTAGCCGTGGCGCGATGGTCAGCCTCGCGTTGGTGCTGCTGTGGATGGCCACGCGCCGGGTGCCGTATACCGGCCGCCTGCTGATGATCGGCGCGGCGCTGACCGTCGTGTTGGTGATGGCCTATCCACCGTTGCAGGAACGCCTGGCGACGATTTTTTCTTCGAGCAACGCCAGTACCGAAGTACGTTTCGACGAATACCGCATGTTCCCGCAGGCGGTAGCGTCGTACCCGTTCGGCATCGGCTTCAAGGTCGATCCACCGGTGCCGGACACTCACTTGCTGGGCATCTCCAACCTGTGGCTGAACTACATCTACAAAACCGGCATCGTCGGCATGCTGTTCTTTATCGCGGTGACCGTACGCTGGTGGCGTGAAGCGCGGCCGGAAAACGGTCCGATCCGCCTGACCAAGGACAACGCCATTTGGTTGGGTACCACGGCGGGGATTCTCTCGGCACTGGTCAGTGGCCTGTTCGACCACTACTTCAGCTTTGCGGTGGTGATGGTCGCGCTGTTCTGGCTGATGGTCGGCATCAACGTGTTGGAGGCACGCCGGCTATTTCCGGCACGCCTGCCGCAGGTGAAACCGGTGGTCTTTCGCAAACCCGTGCTTGATGGCGCCAAGCCCTGATGCTGGGCTCCGCCGTCTGGCTGACGCTGGCGACACTGCTGGGCCTGTGCCTGGGTTTTGCCCGCGAATGGCTGCTGGTGGCGGCCTGGGGCGCAGGCGAGCGCAGTGACGCATTCCTGATCGCGCTGTTTTTGCCGGAAGCGCTGCGCATGTCACTGGCCGGCGGCGTGCTGAGTGCCGCGGCGCTGCCGCTGTACCTGGCGCGCAAGGACGACGAACGCCTGGGCTGGCTGGCGGTATTGTTCCCGGCACTGTTGCTGATCGCGCTGGTTACCAGCCTGCTGCTGACGCTGTTGGCGCCGTGGCTGGTGCAACTGCTCGGACCGGGCTTGGCGGCGAGCGCCACGGTGCTCGCCAGCAGCAACTTGCAGATCGTCGCCTGGTGCGTGCCGGGATTGATGCTGCACGCGCTGTTCAGCATCCCGTTGCAGGCCAGCGAACGGTTTGTGCTGGCCGGCCTGGGTTCGTTGTTGTTCAACCTGCCACCGGTGACCTACCTCGCCCTCGCTGGCACCGCCACCCAACCGCACTCGCTGGCCCTGGCATGCCTGGCCGGCAGCCTGTTGATGCCGTTGGCGTTGCTGCCATCGATGTGGCGCCAGGGCTGGCGGCCGTGGCGCTGGCAATTGTCGCTCGCGCCCCTGCGGGAATTGGGCCAGCGCATCGGTCCATTGTTACTGAGCAACGGCGCCAGCCAGGGTCTGGCGCTGATTGAACGGCTGGTGGCATCGCTGCTGGGTGAAGGCGCGGTGACCTGGGTCAACCTGGCACGCAAGCTGATGAACCTGCCGCTGATTGCGCTGATGAGCCTCAACCAGGTGTTGCTGGGCATGATGAGTCGGCGCCAGGGCGACGCGCGCCTGGCCCTGCTCAAGCGTGGCCTGGAAACCGCCAGCGTGCTGACCCTGCCCGCCGGAGTCGGCCTGGTGGCGGCGGCGCCGAGCCTGGTGGCGTTGCTGCTGCCCAAGCAATCGCTGGACTCGCCGTTGCCGCTGCTGCTCGCCTGGTTTGCCGTACCACTGGTGTTCGGCGCCTGGAACGCCCTGCTCGCGCGCTACGCCTACGCTGCAGGCGATACGCGCCAGCCATTGCGTTGTGAACTGCTCGGTAGCCTGGCCAATGTGCTGTTGCTGGGCGTGCTGCCGTTTGTGTTCGGCCTGGCCGGGATTCCGCTGGCTGCGCTGGCCGGCGTGCTCTGCACCGCGTTGTTGTTGATGCAACGCCAGGCCTTGCTCGGCGCCCTGCCCTGGGCTCGGAGCTGGCTGCTCAGCGCGGTGCTGATGGGCGTGGCGGCGTTGGCGCTGTTTCGGATTGAAGGCATGTGGCTGCAACTGGGGCTAAGCACCCTGGCTGGCGCGGTGGTATTGCTGGGCATGGCACTCTGGCTGAGACCGTGGCGCAAGGCATGAATGATCGATCAGGACAACTCATATGAAACATCGCTGGATTCAAATGGATATCGCCAAAGGCATCGGCATCCTGGTGATCGTGTTTGCCCACAGTTGGTTCGTCGCCACTTCGCCGGACTTGCTGTACCCGGTGCTGGCGTCGTTCATCTTGCCGCTGTTCTTTTTTCTGTCGGGCGTGTTCTTCAAGCCCGAGCAGCCGTTCGTGGAGATGGCGATACGCAAGGCCGATGGCCTGCTCAAACCGTTTTTCTTCACCATGCTCACCTATGTGATCGTGCGCAGCATTCTGCGTGGCCAGCCGCTTTTGCCGGATATCGGCGGTGTGCTGTACGCCTCGGTGGATACCATTCCGTGGCAGGCGCTGTGGTTCCTGCCGCATTTCTGGGTGGCGATCCTGTTCAGTTGGGTGATGCTGCGCCTGATCCAGCGCCTGAAGCTGTCACTGTTGCTCAGTTGCGCGCTGGTAACGCTGCAGTTGATTGTGGGCGTCTGGATGCTGCCGTGGTTCTGGCAGTTGCCAGTCGCGTTCGGCGGGCATACCTGGGTGCTGCCGGGCCTGCCGTTCAGCCTGGATATCACCTTGATCAGCAGCACTTATTTCATTGTCGGCTACCTGCTGCGTGATTGGCTGCGCACCCACGCGGGCTCCTGGCTGACCCTGTTGATTTCGATTGCATTGTTCGTTGTGGTATTCACCTTCACCTGGGACACCATGGACCTGGCGCAGCGACGCTACGACCACTGGTTCTGGACCACCCTGCCGGCCGTGATCGGCGTGTACGCCTGCTGGGCGCTGGCGCGCGTATTGATGGTGTCGACCTGGGTCACGCGGGCCATGACCTATATCGGTCAGAACACCTTGATCCTGCTGATCTTCCACGGCGAGATCCAGCACAAGACGGTCGACCTGCTGGAGCGCCTGGGGCTGCCCGCGTTTGTCGCGGCCTGCGTGGGGTTTGTGGTGGCGGTGGTGGTGCCGTTGTTGATCGGGGAAGTGATCAAGCGGGTGGCGTTCCTGCGGTTTTTCTACTTTCCGTTTCCGGTGCGCAAGGCGCCTGTCGCAAAAACGGCGCCTTGAGGGCGCCGTTCAATCATTGCGTCAGAAAGCGTATTTGACACTGGTCATCAGGTTGCGCGGCGCTCCGTACATGCCGTGGTTGCCGGCGTAGCTGAAGTACTCGCGATCGAACAGGTTATTGACGTTGACCGAGGCGCTCAGCTTGGACGTCAGGTCATAGCGCACCAGCAAGTTGGTGATGGCGTAGCTGCCCTGGCTGAAGGTGTGCAGGTCTTCGCCGACCTTGCTCTGCCAGTTCACTCCGCCGCCCACGGTAAGCTTGTTGAACGCGCCGGGCAAACGGTAGGAAGTGAAGGTCTTCAGGCTCTGGCGCGGCAACGTCGTGACGATGCGTTTGTCGTCGGCATCGGTGCTCACCGCATAGGCATAGCCAGCGGAGGCTTGCCAGCCGTCAGCCAGTTCGCCGTTGAGCTCCAGCTCCACGCCTTCGGTGGTGGTGCCTTGCTCGTTGCGATAGGTGTTGCCGCCCGGGGTGTCGATCCAGATGGCCAGGTTGTCCTGCTCCAGCTTGAACAGCGCCAAGCTGGTGTTCAGCCGCTCGTCGAAGAAGCTGCCTTTGAGGCCGACCTCATACCCTTTGCCCTCCATCGGCGGCAGCGCCTTGTTATTGATGTCGCGCACCCAACTGGCCTGGGGATTGAAGATCTTGGTGTAGCTGGCGTAGGCCGACCAGTTGTCGGTGAGGTCATATACCACGCCGGCGTAAGGGATGTAGACGCCAGTTTCCGATTCGTCAGTGCGGGTCGCCGTGCCGCCGTAGGGTCGATCTTCGGTCTCGCGCTTCCAGTCGATCACCCGGCTGCCGAGGATCACGCTCAAGTCATCGGTCACTCGCAGTCGCGTGCTCAAGTAAGCAGCATATTGGCTCTCATCCACCGAGGATTTACCGGTGACATTGAACGCGGGCTTGACCGACTGGCCACCCCAATTGAACAGGTTGTCGATGGCACCGGCCGGCGAGCCGGAATAGTCGTAATGCCAGCCGCCGTAACTCGGCACGCTTTCATTGTATTTGGACAAGGTGACGCCCGCGATCAGCTCGTGCTCACGCCCGAGCAGGTCAAAGGGGCCGGTGGCGTAGAGGTCGATGTTGTCCTGGCGCGGCGTACCGGAGAAACGCACCGGCAATTGAGTGGTACCACTGCCGTTCGCGTTGAGCGAACCGTTGACGTAGTTGAAGACTTCATCGAACTGGTTTTCAGTGTGGGTGAATTCGGCCTTGGCGCTCCAGCCGCTGTCGAACGTCTGCTCAATGGCGGTGAAAAAGCTCGTCTGCTCATGATCGTTGTAGGACCACGCCGGCGCGGTGTTTAGCGAGCGGCTAAGGTTACTGCGCGAATCGTCGGTAAAGCGTGTGGGCAAACCGGAACGCGCCGGCGAATCGACGTCGGTGCGCAGGTAGCTGAAGCCCAGTGTCAGCAGCGTGTCTTCGCTGAGGTCGAACTCGGTGATGCCATAAAGCAGCTGCGTTTCCTGCTTGTAGCGATCGATCCAGGCGTGTTCGGTCTTGTAGTCCGCGACCAGGCGCCCGCGCACATTGCCGGTTTCGGTCAGCGGGCCGGAGACGTCCAGGCCGGTGCCATAGCGGTCCCAGGTGCCGCCTTCCGCCGTGACACTGGCGCGCGTCTCGGTCGTCGGGCGCTTGCGAATCAAGTTGATGGTCGCCGCCGGGTTGCCCATGCCGCTGATAAGGCCGGTGGCGCCGCGTACGATTTCAACGCGGTCATACATGGCCATGCTCTGGGTGTAGTTGTCCATGCGTGTGGCGGTGGGCACGCCGTCGATTTCGAAGTTCTGGATCTGGAAGCCGCGCGAGAAATAACCGTCACTCTCCGCCCCAAGGCCATCGCGCAACACGATGATGCCGGGAGTGGCATCGAGGGTGTCACTGAGATTGGTGAGACGTTGGTCATCCAGGCGCTGGCGGGTCATTACGGTGAGCGACTGCGGGGTTTCCCGAGGCGTCAGGTTCAGGCGCGTCGAACTGCTGGAGGACTGCGTGGTGTAAGAGCCAGTGCCCTCGGTGGTCGAGCCGGGTGCCTTGCCCGAAATGGACACGGTGCCCAGCTGCAATGCGCCATCGCTCGGGCGCCGCGCCAGTGAGTAAGTGTTGCCGCTGCCATGCACGGCTTGCAAGTTGCTGGTACTGAGCAGGATCGCCAGGCCGGTATCCAGGTCATGCCGCCCGCGCAGGCCTGGGCTGGTCTGGCCGTCGGTGAGCGCGGCCGGATAGGACAGCAGGATCTGGCTGGCCTGGCCGAACTGGTTGAGCGCCTCCGCCAGCGAACCTGGCGGGATGTCGAATTCCACTTGCGGTGCTGCGTGCACCCAGGCCGACGCCAGCAACAGCGGCGTGACCACAGTGACGCTGGCAATGCCCTGCATGACGGCAAGGGCCAATGATGTCTTCAAGCGTATGTTTTTCTTCGGTGTGTGCGGCTGCATGCCCTATTCCCCAGTGAAGGTAGTGTCTGGGGATACAAGTCTCGTGAGATTCGCAAACGGACCACCCAAGCGCGAAATAAATTCACACAAGCTTCTGGCGCGGCTTGAGGGCGACCCAGAAACGGGTGAAATGCTGCACGTCCAGCTTCAGGGTTTGCGCCAGCGCCGCGATAATCCGGTCGGTGTCGGACAGCGGATAGGTGCCGGATACGCGCAAGCCGCGCACCGCGGGATCACACGCCAGGCGCCCGCGACGGTAGCGGCTCAGCTCTTCGAGGAAGTCCTCCAGGCGCATGCCCTGAGCGACGATCATTCCACGACTCCACGCCAGTTCACCGTCCCGTTGCGGGCGCCGGGCGAGCAAGGTGTGGGCATCAAAACTGATGAGTTCGCCCGCCTGCAGCAGCAGGCTGCGCGACGGGATCTGTGCCGACAGCGCGCCCTGGTCTGCGCCCAATTGGGTAAAGCCATCGCGCTGGCGCACACTGAAGCGACCACTGACCGCACGGGTCAGGCCTTCGGCGGTTTTCACCCACAGCGGGCGGATATCCGTGGGGTTGGGGTCCACCAGGATTTCACCACGCAGCACATGGATCTGGCGTACATCCGCGGTGTATTTGACGTCGATGGCGGTGTCGGTATTGAGCTGCACTTGGGTGTTGTCCGCCAAACCGATGCGCCACTGCTCGCCGACGGTGGTGCTGAAGTCGCTGGTCCAGTGTTGCAGCAGCGCCGCGTCTTTGATGCTCCAAGCGGCGGTGCCTGACGCCAGCAACACGGCGAGGTGCTTGACGACCTGGCGACGTGACAACGCCGGCAACAGCGTCGCGCGGGCCAAGGCTTGATGGGTCGGTGTGCGCACATCCTGCAAACGCTGGAAAAATCGCTGGGAATGTTGCCAGGCCTGTTCATGGGCCGGGTCCTGCTCACGCCAGCGCTGCCATTCGGCGCGGGTCTGCTCGCTGACGTTCGGCACCTGCAGCTCCAGTTGCCAGTGCATCGCTTGCTCGGCGACCTCGATCGATAACGGCACCGGATTCATGACCGCTGGCTGTCCAGCAAGATGCATTGTGCACCCGCCTTGACGATGTAGCGTTTGACCGTGGTGATGCTGGTACCGAGGCGCTCGGCGATCTCGCCGTGGCTCAGGCCATCGAGCTGCGACCACAGGAACGCCTGGCGCACGGGCAAGGCCAGGCGGCTGAGCACTTCATCGAGGGCCATCAGGGTTTCGAGGAGGATCCACTGGGTTTCGGCGTTGGGCGCGGCGTCTTCCGGCAACAGGGCCAAGGCCTGCAAGTAGGCTTTTTCGAGTTTCTGCCGACGGAAGTGGTTGGACAGCACGCTTTGCGCCACTTTCGCCAGGAAGCTGCGCGGCGCGTGGATTTCAAGGGGCTGGTTCTTCGCCAGCAGCCGCAGGAATGTGTCCTGGGCCAGGTCGGCGGCGCTCTGCGGGCAGTTCAAGCGACGCCACAGCCATTGCTGCAACCAACGGTGTTGCTGGCGGTACAAGGTGGCCAGTTCAGTGGGGCTTACCGCAGGAGTCGAAGACATGGAGGCCGCGCGCGAAGAATAAGGCGTAAATGATAACGGTTATCATATTCTTCGCAGAGCTGTTACTGCAAGTTTCTGCTACGGGAGCCGGCTGCCCGGCTCCCGTACAGGGTCAGTCATCCAATGGCTGCGCTGCATGCTTGGCGGGCTTGCCAGGTTTGGCGCCAGCCTTGGCACCCTGCTTCTCCGCTGGTGCGGCAGCGGGTTCAGGCTCGGCCGGTGCAGCGGCTTCTTTCTCGGCCATCGGCATCTGGTCGATGGCGCTGAAGAATGCCTTCAGGTCGAGGGTATCCGGCGGTACGGTCTTCTCGAGTTTTTTCTCGCCGTCCTTGCCCACCAGGATCACTTTGGTGCCGCTGCCGGCGCCCAGCTTGAGGGCACGGATCAGCGCGTTGGTTTCCGGCGGGGTGAGTTTCCTGCTGTCCTTGGGGTCCTTGGCGAATTTCTCGCCTTCAGCACCGATGCTGCCGAACTTCACGGTGTAGAACACCATGCTGCGTTCTTCAAAGGACTGCTTGGTCGCAGGCTCGTCCAGCTGATTTTTGACCTTGGCCAAGGTGTCGTTGCCGGCATCAAGCTCCACCACCACCAGCGGCCGGGCCTTGCCCAAGTCCTGCTTGAGCGGGTTGATATCATCAGCAGCCAACAGCGGCCCCGTAAAAGCCATCAAGGTAGCCAGGGTCAGCGACCGGATGAGCATGCGCACCTCCTTTGAATTCCATGCAGGGTTCTTGAGTTTCATGTCTGCGACAGTCAAATTCAAGGATGATTCCTACACCACTTTAAGAAAGCGTAGGTCAGGACGCCCGCTACGCAAGGGTTTGGTGGCCGCGACTGTCATTGTTTCCACTGATTGCGGAAACATCATGAGACCTTCCACTGCGGCCAATGCCGAGCAAATACGGGTGCCACAAGGGGGTCGGCATCCACGTGCGCCAGTGACTGGGAAAAGCCCGGCGCCAGGCCGTTCAACGCCTCCCGTGCCTCGTCCCAGCGCGACACTGCAGCCGCCATCAAGCCCAGCGCGTTAGGCGTATTGTTGGCGGCAAACAACTGGTCGGCAAACTGATCGGCAAACACCACCCAGGCCTGGTGCAGGTAGCGGCGGGTGCCAGTGACAAGCTGCGCCTGCACGGTTTCGTTGACGTTACCGAGCCAGCGTTGCGGGTAGTCGATGATGCCGATGGCCGAGTAGCAATTGGCGGCGATGTACACCAGCCCGCGAATGATCTGCGCGCGGTTGCCGCCCAAGAGCTGGGAGGCGGGAAATTCCAGGCCCAGGTGGATCAGGATCGCAGCGCTTTCCGTCAGCACCTGGCCGTCCGGGGTCACCAGGGTGGGCACCTGTTTGAGCGGGTTGATGCGGGCCAATTCGTCACTGCCCTCGCCCTCCGCCCAGGAGGCTGCGTCTACCCGTCGCCACGGCACCCCACAGCGCTGCAGGGCAATTTCGATCATGCAGGAGCCGGATTCGTCGATGCCATAGAGCGTGTACATGGGCTTTTCCTCCTAGCGTTGCAGTTTGGCCTGCAAGGTGGCCTTCACTTGCGGCCATTCCGAATCGATGATGCTGAAGCGCACCGAGTTGCGCTTGCGGCCATCGGGCATGATGCGTTCGTGGCGCACGATGCCTTCCTGCACGGCGCCGAGCCGCAGGATCGCCGCGCGGGATTTTTCGTTGAGTTCGTCGGTGGTGAATTGCACGCGCACGCAGTCGAGCACTTCGAAAGCGTAGGTCAGCAACAGCAGCTTGGCTTCGGTATTGATGCCGCTTTTCTGCGTGGACAGCGCCAGCCAGGTATGGCCGATCTCCAGCTTGCGATTGACCCGGTCGACCTTCCAGAACCGCGTGCTGCCGACCACTTGGCCGGTATCGCGGCGCACCAGGGTGAAGGGGATCACGCTGCCGGCGTCGCGCCCCGCCAGGGCGGTGTCGATGTATTTATCAACAGTGTCCGGGCCCGGTACGTTGGTGACCTTGAGGTTCCACAGTTCGCCATCGGCCGCGGCCTCGAGCAAGGCGGCCTTGTGTTCCCTTTGCAGGGGCAGGAGTTCGACCGTCGTGCCGGTCAGGGTAAGTTGGGTCATGAGGGGCTGCGCCGTCTGGGTGGTCATCAGAGACAGAGAGTGCAGGCTCGCGCCCTGACGAATCAAGCGTTTTAAAACAGGCCCATTTGCCCACCGACCAGGGTGCTGAAATCGTCATTCACGAACGGCAGGATCGCATCGGCGACCGGCTGCAATTGCCGGGTGACGTAGTGGTCGTAGTCGATGGGCGCCTGCCGCACTTCCAAGGGTTCCGGGCCGTTGACGCTGATCACGTAGCTGATCCAGCCGCCGCGCTGGTATTGGCGCGGGCGGTTCAGGCGATCGTTGTACTCATCGGCCAGGCGCGCGGCGCGCACATGGGGCGGCACGTTGCGTTCGTAATCGTCCAGTCGGCGGCGCAGGCGTTTGCGGTAGATCAGCAACTCATCGAACTCGCCGCTGAGGGTACGGCGCACGTAGTCGCGGATGTAGTCCTGGTGGGGCTGGCGATGGAAGATGCGCTGGTAGAGTTCCTGCTGGAACCTGCGAGCCAGGGGCGACCAGTCGCTGCGCACGGTTTCCAGGCCTTTGTAGACCATTTCCTCGCTGCCATCGCTGCGTACCACCAGGCCGGCGTAGCGCTTCTTGCTGCCCTCTTCCGCACCACGGATGGTCGGCATGAGGAAGCGGGTGAAGTGGGTTTCGTACTGCAATTCCAGGGCGCTTTGCAGGCCGAGCGCGGTGAGCAGGTGCTCGCGCCACCAATCGTTGACGTGCTGCACCAAGGCTTGGCCGATACGACTGGCGTCCTCTTGGGAATGCGCACTGCCGAGCCACACGAAGGTCGAGTCGGTGTCGCCGTAGATCACCTCATAGCCTTGGGCTTCGACCAGTTCGCGGGTCTGGCGCATGATCTGGTGGCCACGCATCGTGATCGACGAGGCCAGGCGTGTATCGAAGAAGCGGCAGCCGCTGGAGCCGAGTACGCCGTAGAAGGCGTTCATGATGATTTTCAGCGCCTGGGACAGCGGCGCGTTATGTTCGCGCTTGGCCACTTCGCGGCCTTCGGAAACCCGTGCGACGATGGATGGCAGACAATGCCGGGTGCGGGAAAACCGTGCGCCACGAAAGCCTTCCACCGAATCACTGTCGTTAGGATGTTTGAGGCCTTCGATCAAGCCAACCGGGTCGATCAGGAAACTGCGGATGATCGACGGGTAGAGGCTTTTGTAGTCGAGCACCAACACCGATTCGTAAAGGCCAGGGCGCGAGTCCATGACAAATCCGCCGGGGCTGGCCTGGGGCGGCTTGTCGCCCAGGTTCGGCGCGACGAAGCCCTGGCGGTGCATCAGCGGCATGTACAAATGGGTGAACGCGGCGACGGAGCCACCGTTGCGGTCAGCCGGCAGCCCAGTGACGCTGGCGCGCTCCAGCAGGAACTTGAGCAGTTCGGTCTTCTCGAAAATCCGCGTGACCAACTCGCAGTCCTTGAGGTTGTAGCGCGCCAGGGCGGGCTTGTCCTCGGCGAACATACGGTTGATCTCGTCCATGCGCTGGTACGGCGTGGAGATGTCCTTACCTTCACCCAGCAAGGTTTGCGCGACATTTTCCAGGCTGAAGGATTCGAAATTCCAGGTGGCCGAACGCAGGGCTTCGATGCCATCGATGATCAAGCGCCCCGCCGCCGCCGCGAAGTAATGGTTGCGGCTGCCGTGTTCGCGCCAGGCCATCGGTTCTTCACCACGGCCAAGCATGAGCGGCACGTTGAGGCGCTGGGCATGTTCGTGGAGCACGCGCAGGTCGAACTGCACCACGTTCCAGCCGATGATCGCATCGGGGTCGTGCAGCGCCAGCCATTGGTTGAGGCGTTCGAGCAGTTGGGCACGGGTATCGCAGTAGTCGAGCTTGAAGTCCACCGCGTCGGTGTTGTTCGGCGGGCCAAGCATGTACACCTGGCGCTCGCCGCAGCCTTCGAGGGCGATAGAGTAGAGATCGCCCTGGGCAGTGGTTTCGATGTCGAGGGACACCAGTTTCAGCGGCGGACGGTAGTCGGGCGCGGGTTTCATCTGCGCGTCGCAGAGCACACCGCTGGCGTCGGGTGTGCCGCCAAACCACACCGGCGCGGTGATGAAACGCTCCATCATGTAGCGCTCGGGCGGGCGCACGTCGCCTTCGTAGACGTCGACGCCCGCCGCGCGCAGGCGTTTTTCCACATCCATTGCCTGGCGGTGCTGGCGGGTGTACAGGCCAAGGACGGGGCGGTGATGGAAATCGCACAGCTGCAACGGGCGCAACTCGATATCGCGCTCGCCCTTGAGCAGCCAATCCAGCGGCTTGCGATGGGCCTCGGGGATGAACATCACCGAGGTCTGCACGGGTAGGCGGATAAACCTCGGGCCCTGGTCGGTGGCCAGCCAGAAGCTGACCTCCGTGCCCGCCGGGGTATCGCGCCAATGCCGGGTCAGGACAAAACCCTGCTGTAAATCCACCGTACCGCACCTCAGGAATCGCTTTCAGGGCGTGATTCTACTCGGCATCCGCGCGCGCAGACCGTGTTGGTAAAAATTTGTTGCATCGCGCTAATAATAATTACTATCATTTGCACCGGAGTCGTATCCGCGCAGTGAGGACGCGCAACGCCGTTGCCCTTTTCCTCACACATGACGGTTAGCCGTCAGGATCGCCCATGCCCGCCCCATTCGCCGTGCCGTTTCGCCCGACCCTGCTCGCCCTGTGCTGCTCCCTGAGCCTCAGCGCTCATGCTGCCACCCCAGCCACCCCGCAGGATGCGAACACCGGTCAGGAGGGCAACACGCTGGAACTGGGCGCTACCAACATCAATGCCGACGCCCCCGCACCAAGCGCCCTACCCCCGGTGTACGCCGGCGGCCAAGTGGCACGCGGAGGTCAATTGGGTGTGTTGGGCAACCAGGACATCATGGACGTGCCATTCAGCATGGCCTCCTACACCGAGAAACTGATTCGCGACCAGCAGGCCGAGACCGTCGGTGATGTGCTACTCAACGACTCGTCCGTGCGCCAGGCGTCGGGGTTTGCCAACCAGGCGCAGACCTTCATGATCCGTGGCCTGCCACTGAATGGCGACGACATTTCCTTCAACGGCTTGTACGGCATCCTGCCGCGACAGATCATCTCCACTGACGCCTTGGAGCGCGTGGAAGTGTTCAAGGGCCCCAATGCCTTCATCAACGGCGTGACGCCCGGCGGTTCGGGGATCGGCGGCGGTGTGAACCTGCAACCCAAGCGCGCCGATGATGTGCCGTTGCGTCGATTCAGCACTGATATCAGCAGTGATGGGCGGGTGGGCGAACACTTGGATATTGGCGAGCGCTTCGGTGAAGACAACCGTTTTGGCGCACGGGTGAACCTGTCCCAGCGCGAAGGCGACACCGGTATCGATGATGAAAGCCAGCGCTCGAAGCTGTTTGCCGTCGGCCTGGACTACCGTGGCGATGCGTTGCGCTTGTCGAGTGACTTTGTGTACCAGAAGCAGCGTATCAACGGCGGGCGCAATTCGGTCTTCCTGGGCACCGCCACCCATGTCCCGGATGCACCGTCGGCCGACACCAACTCTGGACGGCCTATGCGGCGGCAGGCGCCAAGCACACCCGCGAAATGGGGCGCTACTCGTCGGTGACCCTGACCGATAACCTGGGCAATGCCACCGCCAGCGGTTCGACCATCGCCCATGAAGAAGACAACAGCAGCGTCATGGGCGGCCTGAACGGCAAGTTCCAGACCGGCCCTGTAAGCCATCGACTCAACTTCGGCTTGGCCGGCATCTGGACCCAGGCGCGCAACGCTTATGTGTTCGCCAGCCCACGCACCCCAACCAATATCTACAACCCGGTGACCGGTGCCCCACCGGCCCTGAACAACCCACGCAATACACCGGGCACCGACTTCAGCGACCCGACCATCACCGCCAAGACCTTTGTGCGCAGTACGGCGGTGTCCGACACGCTGGGGTTCTTCGATGACCGCCTGTTGGTGACGGTCGGTGCACGCCGCCAGCAAATCGTGGTGCAGGGTTACAACTACATGAGCGGCACGCGTACCGCCAACTATGACGAATCGATCACCACGCCGGTCTACGGCCTGGTCTTCAAGCCTTGGGAGCATGTGTCCTTCTATGCCAACCGCATCGAAGGTTTGGCCCAAGGCCCGACGTCGCCTGTCAACTCCGGGGGCAGGACGGTGATTGGCGGCGGCCAACCCTTTGCACCGGCCCGCTCCAAGCAAATCGAAGCAGGCGTCAAGGTTGATATGGGCACCTATGGGGCAACACTGGGCGTTTACCGTATCGAACAACCTGGGGCCGGTTACGTTCAAGTCATCGATGCAACGACAGCGCGTTATGTCCGCGAAGGCCTGCAAATCAACAAAGGCGTGGAACTGAACGTCTTCGGCGAACCGATCAGCGGCCTGCGCTTGCTGGGCGGCGTGACCGTCATGAAGACCGAACTCAAGGACACGCAAAACGGCGCCAACGACGGTAACCGCGCAATCGGCGTGCCTTCGTTCCAGCTCAATGCCGGCGTGGATTGGGATGTGCCTGGCCTGCAAGGCGTGACCCTCAACGGCCGCATGTTGCGCACCGGTGGGCAGTACGCCGACGCCGCCAACAACCTGAGTCTGCCGGCATGGAACCGCTTCGACGTAGGCGCGCGCTACAACTTCAAGGTGGCCCAGCGTGACGTCACCCTCGGCGCCACCGTGGAAAACGTCGCCAACGAAAAGTACTGGGAATCGGCGCAGGGCGGTTTCCTGAGCCAAGGCGATCCACGTGTTGCCAAGCTGTCGGCCAGCGTGGACTTCTAACAGGGCGGCAACAACGTGAGCCGGCAGATTTGCGCATCGCCGGCTCACCACTAGACTCAGGGCTTCTCTCACACGGAAGTCCTGAGAATGAAGTTATCTCGTTCCCTGCGCCAGGCAATCGCCCTGGCCACCCTGCAGAATCCAGCCGGTGCGACGAAGGTGTTGAACGTTGAGACACCGGAAATCCGTGCCGGCCTCAAAGACCTCAAGGTCGGGCAGAGTGTGGTGGTGACTTACACCGACACCCTGGAGATCACCACCGCTCACGAAGGCTGAGACTAATCAAAGACGGGCATCATTGAGGATGCCCGTTACCCTCAAGCCTGGCGGGCCTAGCTCAGGTAGTTTTCGATATTGCCCATCTGTTCGTCCCAGCCACGGGAATTCATTTTGAAGGCCTTCTGCCGTCGTGCCTCAGGCACGGCATCAAACCCGGATTCGACCACCCGCAGCAGAATACCCGGCGCCCGATCCTCAATCGTGAATTCCACCAACGTTGGGGTTTCCTGGTAGTAGTCGACATCCTCATCTACCGCATAGGGATGCCACCAGAAAGAAAACAGTGTTTGCGGCAGGATGCGTTCGATCCTGGCCTTCCAGATCACATGTTCGTAGCCCGGATAAGTGATCGGCGCCTCGATTCTTTGCCCGGCAACGAAGGTTTTGCCTGTAAGGGCGATACCAAACCATTGGCCGAATTGCTCGGCATCGGTGATGGCCTCCCAGACCTGCCTACGTGACGCGTTGAGCAGGGCTTTTCGTTCGATTCGATCCAATACGTGCATAAGTCACCTCCTCCATTGACAGTAGGCGACATCGAACAATGCGCAACCTTTCGGCCACGCATTGGTGTTGCGACTTACTTCAGAACTTCCACTTGGCGTTGACCATCGCGTTACGCAGCTCGCCGTAGGAACCTGAGTTGAACGTGCCCATGCCGTCGTAATACTTCTTGTCGAACAGATTGTTGACGTTCAGTCCTACGGACAAGTGCTCATCCACCTGGTAGTTCGCCAACAGGCCCGCCACAGCGAAGGAATCCTGGACCGCCTTGTAGCACGGCCCGGTGTAGTTGATCTGCGTGGTGGCATACGACTCGCGGTAGGTGTAGCCGCCGAATACGTTCCAACCGGCAGCCACTTCACCGGAAATCTCGGATGCGCAGCGTGTCGGCGAAAGGTAAATTGTCCCCCTCCCCTTGAGGTGATCACGATGACTCAACAGCTCCATGGAAGTTGCTTCTGCAAGGCCGTGCACTATCAACTCGACAGCCTGGATATGCCCATCAGCCACTGCCATTGCGACAGCTGCCGCAAGGTGCATGCGGCGGCATTTGTGGCGACGGCAGGCGTGATGCGTGAACACTTTCGCTGGACACAGGGCCAGGAGTTGCTGGCGTCCTTCGAATCGTCGCCGGGTAAACTGCGGCATTTCTGCTCGCGCTGTGGTTCACACCTGATGGCGGAGCGAGGGCATCAACCCCACGTCATTGTGCGGGTGGCGACGCTGGATGACGATCCAGGCGTCAGGCCCACCGCGCACATCTGGACCGCCCATGATGTGCCTTGGCTGGTCTACGAAGACGTAGACCAATGGGACGAGTGGAAAGCCTGAATCACACCTTGGGGTCGCCGGGCGCTTTTGCCGGCGTCGCATATTGCGGTTTCAGATGGCCTTCCTGGTCGAGCAGCCAGGCGTCCATGATCTGGCGCACCACCGGGCCTGCCACGCGGCCACCGGCCTCGCCGTTTTCGATCATCACCGAAATCACGATCTTCGGGTGTTCGGCCGGCGCGAAGCCAACGAACAGGGCGTTGTCGCGATGGCGTTCCAGGGTCTTCTCCCGGTTGTAGCGCTCACCTTGCTTGATCGCCACCACTTGCGCCGTACCACTCTTGCCGGCAATGCGGTATTGCGCGCCTTGTGCGGCAGCGCGGGCGATGCCACGCGGATCGTGCATCACCAGTTGCATGCCGTGATTGACCTGTTCCCAGTCACGCGGGTCCTTGAGGACCACGTTGGGCATGGGGTTTTCATCCACGGGTGGCACACCATTAATGGTCTTGGCCAGGTGCGGTCGGTTCCACACGCCTTTATTGGCGATCAGTGCGGTAGCCTGGGCCAGTTGCAGTGGCGTGACCTGCATGTAGCCCTGACCAATGCCGAGGATCACGGTTTCGCCCGGGAACCAGGGTTGCCGGCGCGTGGCGCGCTTCCAGGCCTGGGAAGGCATCAGGCCGGCGGACTCTTCGAACATGTCCAATGAGACTTTCTGGCCCAGGCCGAACTCAGCCAGGTAGTCGTGCAGGCGATCGATGCCCAGCTTGTGGGCCAAGTCGTAAAAGTAGGTGTCGTTGGAACGCATGATGGCCGCGTCCATGTCCACCCAACCGTCGCCGCTGTGGTTCCAGTTGCGGTATTTGTGGTCAAAGTCCGGCAACTGGTAGTAGCCAGGATCGAATACTCGGGTTTGAGCAGTGACAACACCACTGTCCAGGCCGGCGATGGCGACTTCCGGCTTGATGGTCGAACCTGGCGCGTAGAGCCCGCGTAATACACGGTTGAACAGCGGACGGTCGATGGAGTCGTGCAGCGCGGCGTATTCCTTGAAGCTGATACCGGTAACAAACAAGTTCGGATCGAAACTTGGCTTGCTGACCATGGCCAGTACTTCACCGGTTTGCGGGTCCAGTGCAACCACCGAACCACGGCGATCACCCAAGGCTTCTTCTGCCGCTTCCTGAAGGTGCACGTCGAGGCTCAGCACGATGTTTTTGCCGGGGATCGGGTCGGTGTGCTTGAGTACGCGCAGTACGCGGCCCTGAGCATTGGTCTCGACCTCTTCATAGCCGACGTGGCCATGCAACTCGGATTCGTAGAAGCGCTCGATACCGGTCTTGCCGATGGACTGCGTACCGCGGTACTCCACGGAGTCGAGGGCTTTGGATTCCTTCTCGTTGATCCGGCCTACGTAACCGATGGAGTGCGCAAAGTGAGCGCCCAACGGGTAATGGCGGACGAACTGCGGTTCTACGTCTACGCCTGGGAGGCGGAACTCGTTCACGGCCAGCAGCGCGATCTGCTCTTCGGTCAGTTCGTAAAACAAGGTCACAGGGACGAAAGGATGGCGCGCCTGTTTCAGCGCCTTGTCGAAGACAGCGCGGTCTTCGGTAGGCAGGTGCAGCAAGCTGACGATAGCGTCCAACTCCCCCTTGAGGTCGGTAGTGCGTTCGCGGGTGATGGTCAGGTTGTAGCTGGGGCGGTTGTCGGCCAGTACCACGCCGTTACGGTCATAGATCAACCCACGCGTCGGGGTGATCGGCAATACGTGGACACGGTTGTTCTCGGAAATCGTGGAGTGATAGTCGAACTGTACGACCTGCAGGAAGTACATGCGCCCCACTAGCGCGCAGGTGATGCCGATCACCAACAGCGCGCAGGCGAGCAGGCGCTTGTTGACTAGGCGGTTCTCTTTTTCGTGATCTTTGATCGGTATGGGTTCAGGCATTTCTACAGCATCTCGTTGAATAAGGTCGACGCCGCGTCCTGCGGATGAAACATCAATCCCTGTGAAAATGTGCTGCACCATACCAAAAATGCGGAAACACTTTGTATCGAATTCCCGAACGGCATGCTGATGAGCCGTTTTTATGAGAGGAATTGCGCAGAGGAGTCAAAGGGTTGTCGAATTGATTTGCGATGACTGACTTTTCGACCGCCCAAAACAAAACCCCATCTGCTTTCGCAAATGGGGTTTCGGAATTTAATCTTGACGATGACCTACTCTCACATGGGGAAACCCCACACTACCATCGGCGATGCATCGTTTCACTACTGAGTTCGGGATGGGATCAGGTGGTTCCAATGCTCTATGGTCGTCAAGAAATTCGGGTACTGAATCGTGGCTTATGCCTCGCTTCAGCAAATTGGGTATGTGACAGCTTTCGGTGCTTGTGAGCGTCGAACTTTCGGTTCATTTTCGTCTTCACACACCGCAATCTGATGCTCGTTAGAGTAGTCAAATTGCTTGGGTGTTATATGGTCAAGCCTCACGGGCAATTAGTATTGGTTAGCTCAACGCCTCACAGCGCTTACACACCCAACCTATCAACGTCGTAGTCTTCGACGGCCCTTCAGGGAACTCAAGGTTCCAGTGAGATCTCATCTTGAGGCTAGTTTCCCGCTTAGATGCTTTCAGCGGTTATCTATTCCGAACATAGCTACCCGGCAATGCCACTGGCGTGACAACCGGAACACCAGAGGTTCGTCCACTCCGGTCCTCTCGTACTAGGAGCAGCCCCTCTCAAATCTCAAACGTCCACGGCAGATAGGGACCGAACTGTCTCACGACGTTCTAAACCCAGCTCGCGTACCACTTTAAATGGCGAACAGCCATACCCTTGGGACCGGCTTCAGCCCCAGGATGTGATGAGCCGACATCGAGGTGCCAAACACCGCCGTCGATATGAACTCTTGGGCGGTATCAGCCTGTTATCCCCGGAGTACCTTTTATCCGTTGAGCGATGGCCCTTCCATACAGAACCACCGGATCACTAAGACCTACTTTCGTACCTGCTCGACGTGTCTGTCTCGCAGTCAAGCGCGCTTTTGCCTTTATACTCTACGACCGATTTCCGACCGGTCTGAGCGCACCTTCGTACTCCTCCGTTACTCTTTAGGAGGAGACCGCCCCAGTCAAACTACCCACCATACACTGTCCTCGATCCGGATAACGGACCTGAGTTAGAACCTCAAAGTTGCCAGGGTGGTATTTCAAGGTTGGCTCCACGCAGACTGGCGTCCACGCTTCAAAGCCTCCCACCTATCCTACACAAGCAAATTCAAAGTCCAGTGCAAAGCTATAGTAAAGGTTCACGGGGTCTTTCCGTCTAGCCGCGGATACACTGCATCTTCACAGCGATTTCAATTTCACTGAGTCTCGGGGTGGAGACAGCGCCGCCATCGTTACGCCATTCGTGCAGGTCGGAACTTACCCGACAAGGAATTTCGCTACCTTAGGACCGTTATAGTTACGGCCGCCGTTTACCGGGGCTTCGATCAAGAGCTTCGCGTTAGCTAACCCCATCAATTAACCTTCCGGCACCGGGCAGGCGTCACACCCTATACGTCCACTTTCGTGTTTGCAGAGTGCTGTGTTTTTAATAAACAGTCGCAGCGGCCTGGTATCTTCGACCGGCATGAGCTTACGGAGCAAGTCCTTCACCCTCACCGGCGCACCTTCTCCCGAAGTTACGGTGCCATTTTGCCTAGTTCCTTCACCCGAGTTCTCTCAAGCGCCTTGGTATTCTCTACCCAACCACCTGTGTCGGTTTGGGGTACGGTTCCTGGTTACCTGAAGCTTAGAAGCTTTTCTTGGAAGCATGGCATCAACCACTTCGTTAACTAAAAGTTAACTCGTCATCAGCTCTCGGCCTTAAGATCCCGGATTTACCTAAGATCTCAGCCTACCACCTTAAACTTGGACAACCAACGCCAAGCTGGCCTAGCCTTCTCCGTCCCTCCATCGCAATAACCAGAAGTACAGGAATATTAACCTGTTTTCCATCGACTACGCTTTTCAGCCTCGCCTTAGGGACCGACTAACCCTGCGTCGATTAACGTTGCGCAGGAAACCTTGGTCTTTCGGCGTGGGTGTTTTTCACACCCATTGTCGTTACTCATGTCAGCATTCGCACTTCTGATACCTCCAGCAAGCTTCTCAACTCACCTTCACAGGCTTACAGAACGCTCCTCTACCGCATCACTTACGTGATACCCGTAGCTTCGGTGTATGGTTTGAGCCCCGTTACATCTTCCGCGCAGGCCGACTCGACTAGTGAGCTATTACGCTTTCTTTAAAGGGTGGCTGCTTCTAAGCCAACCTCCTAGCTGTCTAAGCCTTCCCACATCGTTTCCCACTTAACCATAACTTTGGGACCTTAGCTGACGGTCTGGGTTGTTTCCCTTTTCACGACGGACGTTAGCACCCGCCGTGTGTCTCCCATGCTCGGCACTTGTAGGTATTCGGAGTTTGCATCGGTTTGGTAAGTCGGGATGACCCCCTAGCCGAAACAGTGCTCTACCCCCTACAGTGATACATGAGGCGCTACCTAAATAGCTTTCGAGGAGAACCAGCTATCTCCGAGCTTGATTAGCCTTTCACTCCGATCCACAGGTCATCCGCTAACTTTTCAACGGTAGTCGGTTCGGTCCTCCAGTTAGTGTTACCCAACCTTCAACCTGCCCATGGATAGATCGCCCGGTTTCGGGTCTATTCCCAGCGACTAGACGCCCTATTAAGACTCGCTTTCGCTACGCCTCCCCTATTCGGTTAAGCTCGCCACTGAAAATAAGTCGCTGACCCATTATACAAAAGGTACGCAGTCACCTAACAAAGTAGGCTCCCACTGCTTGTACGCATACGGTTTCAGGATCTATTTCACTCCCCTCTCCGGGGTTCTTTTCGCCTTTCCCTCACGGTACTAGTTCACTATCGGTCAGTCAGTAGTATTTAGCCTTGGAGGATGGTCCCCCCATATTCAGACAAAGTTTCTCGTGCTCCGTCCTACTCGATTTCATGATTAAGAGATTTTCGCGTACAGGGCTATCACCCACTATGGCCGCACTTTCCAGAGCGTTCCGCTAATCTCAAAGCCACTTAAGGGCTAGTCCCCGTTCGCTCGCCACTACTAAGGGAATCTCGGTTGATTTCTTTTCCTCAGGGTACTTAGATGTTTCAGTTCCCCTGGTTCGCCTCTTGCACCTATGTATTCAGTACAAGATAACCATCTTATGATGGCTGGGTTCCCCCATTCAGACATCTCCGGATCAAAGTCTGTTTGCCGACTCCCCGAAGCTTTTCGCAGGCTACCACGTCTTTCATCGCCTCTGACTGCCAAGGCATCCACCGTATGCGCTTCTTCACTTGACCATATAACCCCAAGCAATCTGGTTATACTGTGAAGACGACATTCGCCGAAAATTCGAATTTCTCAATTAAGAGAACTCACAAATTTTACCTTAGCCTGATCCGTCACCAGTGAAAGTAACGTTCAGTCTATCTTTCTATCACATACCCAAATTTTTAAAGAACGATCTAATCAAAGACTAGAAATCAATATTCATACTCGAATATTCATTTCTAAACTCTAACAGGTAGAAGCAGTTAATGGTGGAGCCAAACGGGATCGAACCGTTGACCTCCTGCGTGCAAGGCAGGCGCTCTCCCAGCTGAGCTATGGCCCCATACAAAATTGGTGGGTCTGGGCAGATTCGAACTGCCGACCTCACCCTTATCAGGGGTGCGCTCTAACCAACTGAGCTACAGACCCAATTTCGAGCGCGTAACTGATTAGCTAAGAGCTATCAGCTTGGAGCTTAAAGCTGCTTCTATCGTCTTCTTCAATGAATCAAGCAATTCGTGTGGGAACTTATGGAGCAGCTGATGTCGTCGATTAAGGAGGTGATCCAGCCGCAGGTTCCCCTACGGCTACCTTGTTACGACTTCACCCCAGTCATGAATCACACCGTGGTAACCGTCCTCCCGAAGGTTAGACTAGCTACTTCTGGTGCAACCCACTCCCATGGTGTGACGGGCGGTGTGTACAAGGCCCGGGAACGTATTCACCGCGACATTCTGATTCGCGATTACTAGCGATTCCGACTTCACGCAGTCGAGTTGCAGACTGCGATCCGGACTACGATCGGTTTTATGGGATTAGCTCCACCTCGCGGTTTGGCAACCCTCTGTACCGACCATTGTAGCACGTGTGTAGCCCAGGCCGTAAGGGCCATGATGACTTGACGTCATCCCCACCTTCCTCCGGTTTGTCACCGGCAGTCTCCTTAGAGTGCCCACCATTACGTGCTGGTAACTAAGGACAAGGGTTGCGCTCGTTACGGGACTTAACCCAACATCTCACGACACGAGCTGACGACAGCCATGCAGCACCTGTCTCAATGTTCCCGAAGGCACCAATCTATCTCTAGAAAGTTCATTGGATGTCAAGGCCTGGTAAGGTTCTTCGCGTTGCTTCGAATTAAACCACATGCTCCACCGCTTGTGCGGGCCCCCGTCAATTCATTTGAGTTTTAACCTTGCGGCCGTACTCCCCAGGCGGTCAACTTAATGCGTTAGCTGCGCCACTAAAAGCTCAAGGCTTCCAACGGCTAGTTGACATCGTTTACGGCGTGGACTACCAGGGTATCTAATCCTGTTTGCTCCCCACGCTTTCGCACCTCAGTGTCAGTATTAGTCCAGGTGGTCGCCTTCGCCACTGGTGTTCCTTCCTATATCTACGCATTTCACCGCTACACAGGAAATTCCACCACCCTCTACCATACTCTAGTCAGTCAGTTTTGAATGCAGTTCCCAGGTTGAGCCCGGGGATTTCACATCCAACTTAACAAACCACCTACGCGCGCTTTACGCCCAGTAATTCCGATTAACGCTTGCACCCTCTGTATTACCGCGGCTGCTGGCACAGAGTTAGCCGGTGCTTATTCTGTCGGTAACGTCAAAACACTAACGTATTAGGTTAATGCCCTTCCTCCCAACTTAAAGTGCTTTACAATCCGAAGACCTTCTTCACACACGCGGCATGGCTGGATCAGGCTTTCGCCCATTGTCCAATATTCCCCACTGCTGCCTCCCGTAGGAGTCTGGACCGTGTCTCAGTTCCAGTGTGACTGATCATCCTCTCAGACCAGTTACGGATCGTCGCCTTGGTGAGCCATTACCTCACCAACTAGCTAATCCGACCTAGGCTCATCTGATAGCGCAAGGCCCGAGGGTCCCCTGCTTTCTCCCGTAGGACGTATGCGGTATTAGCGTTCGTTTCCGAACGTTATCCCCCACTACCAGGCAGATTCCTAGGCATTACTCACCCGTCCGCCGCTCTCAAGAGAAGCAAGCTTCTCTCTACCGCTCGACTTGCATGTGTTAGGCCTGCCGCCAGCGTTCAATCTGAGCCATGATCAAACTCTTCAGTTCAAACATCTTTGGGTTTTTAAGAAACCCTAAACTTGGCTCAGCAATCGTTGGTTACATCTTTGATTTCTCGCGGAGTAACTTGTGATGCTGATAATCTGGCTGACTATCAGTCTGACCCCACAAGCACCCACACGAATTGCTTGATTCAGTTGTTAAAGAGCGGTTGGTTAAGATCTTTCGTCTCAACCGAGGCGCGCATTCTACAGCAGCCTCATTTGCTGTCAAGTGATTATTTTCAGAAGCTTTCGAAGATTTCTTCAACAACTTCAACCACTTGCGCTTCCGATCTCTCGTCAGCGGGAGGCGAATTCTACAGCGTTACACGCTGCTGTCAACACCTCTTTTTCAACTTCCTTTTGGCTTCGATGAACTGAAGCAACCTGCTGCCGAAAACCACATAACTCATTGTTTACCAAGGAGTTTTCCGTTTCGACTGCGCCGGAAGTGGGGCGAATTATAGACGTCTGAAATCTGCCGTCAACTCTTAATTTGTTTTTTCTATCAGAAGGGCTGAAAACCGCTAAATCCGCCTTTTTTAGCCTCTCGATAAGGATAATTGAGCAATATATTGCCCAACCTCAAACAGTTAAGCATCATAGTGCCGACGTTTCTCTTAATATGACTTCGGACGAACACTCCCAAATGACCACCTCCCCCCGCAGCCTGGCCTCGACATTGTTCCCCGTCGGCCTGCTGCTGATCGCCATGGCCTCCATCCAGTCCGGCGCCTCGCTGGCCAAGAGCATGTTCCCTATCGTCGGCGCACAAGGCACCACGGCGCTGCGCCTGATTTTCGCCAGCGTAATCATGCTGCTTCTATTACGCCCATGGCGCGCCAAGTTGACGGCAAAGTCCCTGCGGACGGTGATCGTCTACGGAATGGCATTGGGCGGCATGAACTTCCTCTTCTATATGTCCTTGCGCAGCGTACCTCTTGGGATTGCGGTCGCCCTGGAATTCACCGGGCCGCTTGCCGTCGCGATCTATGCCTCTCGGCGCGCCGTCGACTTCCTCTGGATTGCCCTGGCGATCGTCGGCTTGCTCTTACTTATCCCGATGGGCGAAGCGAGCAGCGGTATCGATTTACTGGGTGCGGGTTACGCCCTGGGTGCAGGGGTCTGCTGGGCGCTCTACATTCTGTATGGTCAGAAAGCCGGTAATGACAACGGCGTACAGACCGCCGCCCTTGGCGTAATGATCGCGGCCTTGTTTGTTGCGCCTATCGGTATCGTCCATGCGGGCAGCGCATTGCTGACGCCTGCCCTGATCCCGGTCGCCATCGGTGTCGCCATTCTGTCCACCGCCCTCCCCTACACACTAGAGATGGTTGCACTGACGCGCCTCCCCGCCCGAACTTTCGGCACACTCATGAGCATCGAACCGGCGTTTGGCGCCCTCTCCGGCCTGTTGTTCCTGCACGAACACCTGTCACTCGCACAGTGGCTGGCGATCACGTGCATCATCCTGGCCTCCGTAGGCGCTACTGTGACGATGCGCAGCGAGTCAAAGCCACTGGTACCAGCGGATTGAAGCCTGTTTGAATCTAGCTCTGGTATTTACCATTCATTTAGGCCATGTTTAAGCCGTAAACGAATGTCATTCATGGAGAATTTCGACAAGGAATTTCGACAAGGACAGCGCGAACGCTACACCCGAGAGCGAGTAAAGCCAGCCTGTAGTATTGCGGGCCGGCTATTAAGGATAGGAATGAAGCGAATTTTGATACTGTTAATGGTCATGGCGATTACCGGTTGTGCCGCGACCACCAAGACAGAAGTGAAACGTGGCAAAAAAGGGCTGCATATCAACTGTTCCGGCCTGTCTTCTTCCTGGGACCAGTGCTACACCAGTGCAACCAACTCTTGCGGCGCCAAGGGCTACCGGGTTATCGCAAAGTCCGGCGACAATTCCGAGGAACCAGGGGACTACCCCTTCGGCCTCAACCCTGCTGGCTACACCAGCCGCAGCATGATCGTCATCTGCAAGTAGTCGCTTGAGCAGTCACCCCCTGACTGCTCTCATTAAATTCCAACTACAAACCCAGCCCTTCTCGCCGTTGCGTCTAAACTCCTGCTCGACTATCGAGCCAAGAGAGTTCCCATGACGCACAACAAGAAAATCGTATTGGTTGTGGGCGCCGGAGACGCAACGGGTGGCGCTATTGCCAAACGTTTTGCCCGCGAAGGCTACGTGGCGTGTGTCACTCGCCGCAGCGCCGATAAATTGCAGCCGCTGGTAGACAGCATCCACGCGACAGGCGGTGAAGCCCATGGCTTTGCCTGCGATGCCCGTAAAGAAGAAGACGTCATTGCGCTGATCGACCAGATCGAAACCGACCTGGGTCCGATTGAAGCCTTCGTGTTCAACATCGGCGCCAACGTGCCGTGCAGCATCTTGGAAGAAACCGCACGCAAGTATTTCAAGATATGGGAGATGGCTTGCTTCTCCGGGTTCCTGAATGCACGCGAGGTGGCCAAGCGTATGGTCACGCGTAATCGAGGCACCATTCTGTTCACAGGTGCCACCGCAGGATTGCGCGGCGCGGCAGGGTTTGCCGCCTTCGCTGGCGCCAAGCACGGTATCCGGGCACTCGCGCAAAGCATGGCGCGGGAACTGGGGCCCAGGAACATCCACGTCGCCCATGTGGTGGTCGATGGCGCCATCGACACCGACTTCATACGTGACAATTTCCCGCAGAAATACGCGCTCAAGGACCAGGACGGTATCCTCAACCCCGAGCACATCGCCGAGAACTATTGGTACCTGCACAGCCAGCCACGCGACGCCTGGACATTTGAACTGGACCTGCGTCCCTGGAATGAACCCTGGTAAGCACGACCCCACAATAATAAGCAGCGAGCATCGACCATGCGTAAAACCCTGGAATTCTTCTTTGACCTCGGCAGCCCCGCCACCTACCTGGCTTACACCCAGTTACCCGCACTGTGCGCTTCAACCGGTACGCAGCTGATTTATAAGCCCATGTTATTGGGCGGCGTGTTCAAGGCCACGGGCAACGCCTCTCCCATCACCGTTCCCGCCAAAGGTCGCTACATGTTTGATGACCTGGCGCGCTATGCCCGCCGCTACAACGTACCGCTCAAGTTCAATCCGCACTTTCCCATCAACACCCTGGTGTTGATGCGTGCAGTGACCGGCATCCAGCTGCGTCAACCCGAGCACTTTGACGCCTTTGTGGATTGCCTGTTCCGCGCGCTCTGGGAAGACGGTCGCCACTTGGGAGATCCCGTCGTTGTGGCTGCCGTGCTAACCGAGCATGGTTTCGATCCGGAGGAGGTCCTGGCCTTGGCCAATGACGAAGCGGTAAAGGCCGCCCTCAAGGACAACACCGAACACGCCGTGAAACGCGGTGTGTTCGGTGCGCCCAGCCTATTTGTAGGCAACCAGCTGTTCTTCGGTCAGGACCGTCTGGATTTTGTGCGTGAAGCACTGACTTAAATCTCAATCGCCAAGCGCCCTTGCGCGCCGCTTGCGAGCACATCGTAGGCGGCGTTCGCACTGTGCAAATTGAATGCACGCCCATCCAGGATCGGCTTGAGCTTACCGGCATCGATCAAGCGCGCGGCCTCGGCAAGAATCTGCCCGTGATGCTCACGCCCCTTACCGGTCAGCAACGGCAGCAAGGTGAACACACCCGAGTAGGTCGCCCCACGAAACGACAATGGGGCCAGGCTGTGTTGCCCCCATCCCAGGCAACTCACGACATGACCGTGATAGGTCTTGGCGGCTCGAAAGGATGCATCCAGCGTTTCGCCGCCGACAGTGTCATACACAATGTCGAAGCCTTCGCCCGCGGTGTGCTGCGCGACGTACTCTTCGACCGTCTGCTGCTGATAGTCGATAAACGTCGCACCCAGCCCCTCGATTACTGAGCGATGCTTGGCGGATCCCGTGGCATACACCTGCGCTCCGCGAGCAATCGCCAACTGCACTGCAACATGCCCTACACCGCCCGCGCCGCCTTGGATCAGTACTTTGTGCCCGGAGCCTACATGCGCCCGGTCCACCAAGCCCTCCCACGCAGTGATCAGCACCAGCGGCAATACCGCCGCTTCACGCATGCTCAACACCTCAGGTTTCTTCGCCAGCAAGCGGACATCGACGGCCGCGTACTCGGCCAATGAGCCCTGTGCGCCACCAATGCCGGTCGCCAACCCATAGACATCATCGCCCACATGCCAATCACCGACGTCAGGACCTACCGCTTCCACGGTACCTGCCACATCCATACCGAGCACTGCCGGTAATGGCTGCCGGGCGTGGGCAGCCTGGCCTGCGCGGATTTTCCCGTCCAAAGGGTTAAGGCCACTGGCGCTGATTCGGACCAGGACTTGGCCAACGCCTGCTACCGGTTTGGGAATTGTCGTCAGCCGGAATGGCGCGTCCACGGCATCCACAATCAAAGCGTGCATATCAGTCATGTTGGCGATCTCGCGTCATCGAAGAATGAAATCAATGATCCGCCAGCCAATTCATGCTGATAAGACACCAAAAGACTATAGTTCCTATGCTTAATAGGCATGAGTTGGAACCCCCAATGGATAAACTCAACGCAATGGCGATTTTCGTTCGAGTGATCGAACGCGGCAGCTTTTCCGCCGTCGCCCGGGAAATGCAAACTACCCAACCCACCATCAGCAAAGTCCTGCGCGCCTTGGAAACCGAACTGGGTGGCAAGCTGATTGCCCGCAGTACACGTCAACTGTCCCTGACCGACGAAGGTCAGCGGTACTACAGCCATTGTCGTGAAATCCTCGCCGCCGTGGACGCCGCCGAACACAGTTTCCAGACCGGCAAAGAGGCGATCGCCGGCCCATTACGCGTGGGTTCGTCGGTAAGTTTCGGCCGCCTGCAGATTGCTGCACGCTTGAGCGATTTCCTGCAGAAATACCCTGACGTACAAGTAGACCTGCAACTCAACGATCACCTGCAAGACATGGTCAGCGAAGGCTTGGACGTAACCCTGCGAATCGGTGAACTGCGCGACAGCGGCTTGATCGCCAGGCAAATCGGCACCACCCACCGCGTCACCCTGGCCAGCCCGGCCTACCTGGCCAAACATCCCACGCCGAAAACCCCGCAGGATCTCAGCCAGCACAACTGCCTGCTGTTCAACCTGCTCAGCAGCCAGAACCAGTGGGTTTATGAAAAGAATGGCGCGCGACACAGCGTGCGCATCACCGGCAACGCCCAGAGCAACAACTCCGAAGCGGTGCGGGAGATGGTGTTGACGGGGCTTGGCATTGCGCTGTCGCCCCTGTGGTTGTTCCATGACGATTTGAAAGCCGGCCGCGTGATTGCGTTATTGCAGGACTACACCCCGCAACCACTGCCGATCCATGCGGTGTCAGCACCCAATCGCCGCCAGTCGGCCCGGGTCAAGGCATTCGTCGACTATATGGCCGACGCTTTGGCCCAGGCCCCCGAACTGCAGGCGGTCAAATAGCCGCAGTGCGCACCTGCAACCATTCAAGCGCGGCACCATCAAGCAATGGACTCAAACGCTCACGTACCTCGGCATGGTAAGCGTTGAACCACTCACGCTCGTCTGCCGTCAGCAGCGACGGTTCCAGACAGCGCGTGTCGATCGGACACAGGGTCAGGGTTTCGAACTTGAGGAACTCGCCGAACTCGGTCTTGCCGGCTTCGCGGTTCAGCACCAGGTTCTCGATACGCACGCCCCAGCGTCCCGGACGGTAAGTGCCCGGTTCGATGGAGGTGATCATCCCCGGCTGCATCGCCGTTTGCGGCGCAGTGGCCGCCTGATAGGCAATCACTTGCGGACCTTCATGCACATTGAGGAAATAGCCTACGCCGTGCCCGGTACCGTGGCCGTAGTCCACGCCTTCCGCCCAGATCGGCGCGCGAGCAATCGCGTCCAGCAGCGGTGACAGGATGCCTTTCGGGAAATGCGCACGGGACAAAGCAATCACGCCCTTGAGTACACGAGTGCAGTCGCGCTTCTGTTCCTCACTCGGCGTACCGATTGGCACCATCCGCGTGATATCCGTGGTGCCGCCGAGGTACTGGCCGCCCGAATCGATCAGCAGCAGGCCATCGCCTTCGATCACTGCGTGTTCTTCTTCAGTGGCGTGGTAATGCGGCATCGCACCGTTGGCGTTATAGGCGGCGATGGTGTTGAAACTCAGCGACACATAACCGGGGCGACGGGTGCGCGCAGCGGTCAGGTGTTCGTCGATGGTCAGTTCGGTGATACGTTCGCGACCCAGCGCACTGTCCAGCCAGGCGAAGAATTCGCACAGCGCCGCGCCATCCTGCTCCATGGCTTGGCGGATGTGCTCCGCGTCGGCCAGGCTCTTGCGCGACTTGGCAAGTGTCGTCGGGTTGAGGCCTTCGATCAGCTTGACGCCGGCATCGAGATTTTCCAGCAAGCCAGCGGTAACGCGAGCCGGATCGACCTGCAAACTGGCGCCCGCCGGCACCGTACGCAAGGCATCCGCCACTTCGCTGTAGTCGCGCAGCGTCACGCCATCCTGTTCCAGCACCGCCCGCAGCTCGGCATCGACTTTGCTCAGCGCCACGAACAACGTGGCCTGCTGTTGATTGATCAACGCAAAGGACACAAACACTGGGTTGAACGAAACATCCCCTCCACGCAGATTGAACAGCCAGGCGATGTCGTCCAGGGTCGCGATGAAGTGCCAGTCGGCGCCCTTCTCTTTCAAGGCCGCACGCAGCGAGGCGAGTTTCTCACCACGGCTGACGGTGGCCTGAGGCGGCAGGTGTTGATAGATCGGCTGGTTCGGCAGTGTCGGACGGTCTTTCCAGACTTCATCCAAAAGGTCGATATCAGTACGCAGTTGTGCACCGCGCTCTGCCAACTTGCCGCCCAAGGTACGCGCCGAGGCCACGGCCATCACCGCACCGTCCACCGCGACTACGCCACCTTCCGGCGTCTGCTCGGCCAGCCACTCCAGCGGTCCTGGTTGGCCCGGCTGCAGTTTCACCAATTCGATGCCGCTGCCCTTGAGTTCCTTGGTCGCTTGTTCCCAGTAACGGCTATCGGCCCACACGCCGGCGAAATCCGCAGTGACAATCAGCGTCCCGACCGAACCATGAAACCCCGACAACCATTGCCGCCCCTGCCAATAACCCGGCAGGTACTCGGACAAGTGCGGGTCGGCCGACGGCACCAGCAGGGCGTGAATGCCCTCGCGGCTCATCAGTTCACGGGTGTGCGCCAAGCGCTGGGGAACCGTTCCATGGGTCAAAGGCTGCGTACTCATTGTGTCTCCTGCTAACCACGAATAATTATTATGTGTTGCGATAAATGAATCAGACCGCCCAGAACGCCGGTGCGCTGGCCAGGGATGCCTTGATCAATTGCACCGCCTGGTCGATATCCTGCTCGGTGGTAAACCGGCCGAGGCTCAAGCGAATGGTGCGGCCGGCGCTGCGTGCATCATGGCCCAACGCCAGGAGCACGTGGGACGGCGCATTGCTCGCCGAATTACAGGCCGAGGTCGCGGAAAACGCGATCCCCGCACTCAACGCAGCGGCATTGAATTCACCTTCGCCAAACGTGAGGCTCAGGGTATGTGGAATACGCTGCGTCGCGCTGCCATTGAGGCGCACGCCGGCCACCGCTTCCAACTGATCCAGCAAGCGCTGACGCAAGGCGACGATTACCGCCTTTTCTTCAGTAAAAGACGCCGCCGCCAGGGCAAACGCGGTGCCCATGCCGGCAATCTGATGGGTCGCCAGAGTGCCGGAGCGCAAACCGCCTTCGTGACCGCCGCCGTGAATCTGCGCCAACACCTTCTGCTGCGCCCGTGGGCCGACGTACAACGCGCCGATCCCTTTGGGGCCATACAACTTGTGGGCCGAAAACGACATAAGGTCCACTGGCCATTGCGCCAGATCGATTGCCACCTTGCCCGCGCCCTGCGCCGCATCCACATGCAACAACGCGCCGTGTTCACGCACTCGCGCGCCGATGGCGGGGATGTCGTTGAGGGTGCCCAGTTCGTTGTTCACCAGCATCAGCGAAACCAGGAACGTGTCTTCACGCAAGGCTTCGCTGACGGCATCGGCACTGATCAGCCCATCGGCATCCGGCACCAGGTACGTGACGGCCACGCCGGCTTCCTGCAGTTGCCGGGCGGTATCCAACGTGGCCTTGTGTTCGATCTGGCTGGTGATGATATGCCCACCCGCCACGCCCCGTGCCTGGGCCACGCCCTTGATTGCAAGGTTGTTGGATTCGGTGGCGCCGGAGGTCCAGACGATTTGCTCGGGGTTGGCACCGACCAATTCGGCCACCTGGCGACGCGCCTGCTCGACCGTATGCCGGGCCGCCTGGCCGAACGCATGGGAACTGGACGCGGGGTTACCGAAATTGGCATTGAAGCCCAGACACTCGACCATTACCTGGATGACCCGCTCATCCACCGGGGTGGTGGCGGCGTAGTCGAAATACAGCGGACGTTTATTCATGACGTTAAAAACTCGCAGAGCAGGTTCCCGAGAGCAGCGTCTCAGGGGCACGGACCGGAACAGAGGTCGTCAGATTTAACCGATCGAATGCCATTAAAGAAGGACCACTTTATGTAAATGTGCGTAGGAACGCTCCTGAAATTCAGCTTAACAGGCTGAAGTCGCACCATGGCAAACAAAAAGCCCGAGGTTCCTTAGGGGAATCCTCGGGCTTTGTGCCGTCAGGCGCGGGATCAACTGGGACGACCATGCAGGGTCACGCTCCGTTCGGCATTCATTTCGCCCTGGCGATCAAAGCCGAAAGGCTTCTGTGGCTGTCCGGTCAGCGCGGCGCGCTGTTGTTGGTATTCATCAAACGACAAACCACGACGACTCAATGCTTCCAGGGCCAACTGCTTGGTTTCTTCCGCCGTGTAGGGGCGCAATTCTGGCGAAGGATGGGTCGCACATCCGGCGAGGACTGAGCTGACAATCAATAAGGAAACAGCGAGGAATCGGTTCATGGCGGCGGCCCTGCAAAGGAGGTTTCGAGTCAATGAACACAGGCTACTCCCGGCCCCGCACGGTGAAAAATCACCTGCCTTGATAGTCGCTATCAACCGCCAAGACACCTCCAATAGCAAGACCTCCATATTTCTTTATGATCTATAAATATGGAAATACGTTCATTTACGGAATAAATCCAACCCTCTATAACGGGTGCTACGCCGCATCGGAACTGTTGCCCACGCAACTGTTGCCAGCGCAACAGCCAATCAACAAATCACCAGCCAGACAACAGCGACACTTTTCGGCAGCAAGCCTGCAACCCACGCCAATCAAGGCTCGCGCCCGTTGGTATAGCTCTTGCTCAACAGGTTGCACCTACCGTTCTGCACCTCTGTTGAAAAAGGAACTGTTCATGACCCGTCCCCTGAATGTCGTTGCCCTCTCCGGTGGAACCTGGCGCCCGTCACGCACCCTGGTGCTGACCCAAGCGGTGCTCGCCGAACTGGCCACGTTGCTGCCGATCCAGACCACCCTGATCGAACTGGGCGACATTGCCCGACCTCTGGGAGGTGCGCTGTCCCGCGACGAACTGCCGGCAGACGTCGAATCCCAACTGTTGGCCATCGAACAGGCCGACCTGCTGATCGTCGCTGCGCCGGTGTATCGCGGCTCCTACCCCGGCCTGCTCAAGCATCTGTTCGACTTGATCGGCCTCAATGCCCTGATCAACACGCCGGTACTGCTTGCCGCCACCGGCGGCAGCGAACGCCACGCGCTGGTGCTCGATCATCAACTGCGCCCGCTGTTCAGCTTTTTCCAGGCATTGACCTTGCCGATCGGTGTGTATGCCACCGAAGCCGACTTCACCGACTACCAAATAACCAGTGAACTCTTAAAAGCCCGTATTCAACTGGCGGCAGAACGTGCAGCGCCTTTGTTTGCAGCGCACTCCCTCTCTCTGTTGAAAATCGCTTAAGGATTGGTCATGGATGTTTTCTGGTTTCTACCCACACATGGCGACGGGCATTACCTGGGCACCACCCAAGGTGCGCGGCCGGTCACCCTTAATTACCTGAAACAAGTAGCTCAGGCCGCTGACAATCTCGGCTACCACGGCGTGCTGATTCCCACCGGGCGTTCGTGCGAAGACTCCTGGGTCATCGCCTCGGCGCTGGTGCCGCTGACCGAACGCCTGCGTTACCTGGTAGCGATTCGTCCGGGCATCATCTCGCCGACTGTTTCTGCCCGCATGGCGGCAACCTTGGATCGCCTGTCCAACGGTCGCTTGCTGATCAACGTGGTGACCGGCGGCGACCCGGATGAAAACCGTGGCGACGGCAGTTTCCTCGACCACAGTGAACGTTACGAAGTCTCCGATGAATTCCTACAGATCTGGCGTCGTGTGTTGCAAGGCGAATCGGTAGATTTCGAAGGCAAACACCTGCGCGTGCAGAACGCCAAGGCGCTTTACCCACCGGTGCAGAAGCCTTATCCACCGCTGTATTTTGGCGGATCCTCCGACGCCGCCCACGACCTTGCCGCCGAGCAGGTCGACGTCTACCTGACCTGGGGCGAACCGCCTGCCGCCGTCGCAGAAAAACTCGCGGACGTGCGTGAACGCGCCGCACGCCACGGGCGCACGGTGAAATTCGGCATTCGCCTGCATGTGATCGTGCGCGAAACCGAAGAAGACGCCTGGAAAGCCGCCGACAAACTCATCGAGCACATCAGCGACGAAACCATTGCCGCCGCGCAAAAATCCTTCTCGCGTTTTGACTCCGAAGGTCAGCGGCGCATGGCCGCCCTGCACGACGGGCGCCGCGACAACCTGGAAATCGCCCCCAACCTGTGGGCCGGCGTCGGCCTGGTGCGCGGCGGTGCCGGCACGGCGTTGGTGGGCAATCCGCACCAAGTCGCCGAGCGCATCAAGGAATACGCGGACTTGGGGATCGAGAGTTTCATCTTCTCCGGCTATCCGCACCTGGAAGAGGCGTATCGCTTCGCCGAACTGGTGTTCCCGCTGCTGCCGGAACCCTACGCCAGCCTGGCCGGACGTGGCGTCACCAACCTCACTGGCCCGTTTGGCGAAATGATTGCCAACGATGTACTGCCAACGACAAAGGCCTGAACCGCTGCTCTTCTGTAGGAGCCGGCTTGTTGTGGTGAGTAGGGCTTGTCCCCCGACGGGTTCGCCGCCGATGCAAGGGGGCTGCTTCGCAGCCCAGCGCAGGGCAAGCCTGCTCACCACAGCAAGCCAGCTCCTACAAGGAAAATAGAGGAAACCCCGTGACAGCCAAACCCCACAGCGTCCTGCCCTCCCCCTTGCAGACCGCCAAACTGCTGGCCGCCGAATTCGCCCTCACCGCCGTCGAGCGCGACGAGCGCGGCGGCACGCCCAAAGCCCAACGTGACGCCCTGCGCCACAGCGGCCTGCTGGCCCTGAGCATCCCCATCCAATACGGCGGCCTCGGCGCACGCTGGAGCGAAACCCTGGGCATCGTGCGCGAATTCGCCAAGGTCGATAGCTCCATCGCCCATGTCTTCGGCTTCCACCACCTGATGCTTGCCACCGTGCGCCTGTTTGCGCGCCCGGACCAGTGGCAACCCTGGTTCGAACAGACCGCGCGCAAAAACTGGTTCTGGGGCAACGCCCTCAACCCGCTGGACACCCGCACGGTGGTCAAGGATTTCGGCGGCTGGCGCGAGTTCTCCGGCAAAAAGAGCTTCTGCTCCGGCGCCAGCGACTCGGAAATGCTGATCGCCTCGGCAGTGGACGAAACCGCCGGCGGCAAGCTGCTGATCGCCGCAATCCCGAGCGGGCGCAGCGGCATCACCTTGCACAACGACTGGAACAATATCGGCCAGCGCCAGACCGACAGCGGCAGCGCCAGCTTCGAACGGGTGCGTGTTGAAGAATCCGAATTGCTGCTCGATCCCGGCCCACTGAGTACGCCCTTTGCCTGCCTGCGCCCGCTGATCGCCCAGTTGACCTTCACGCATATGTTTCTCGGCATTGCCGAAGGTGCCTTCGAAGAAGCGCGCAACTACACCCTGACCGAAACCCGCGCCTGGCATAAGTCTTCGGCTGAAGACGTGCGCCAAGACCCTTACGTGCTGCATCACTACGGTGAGTTCTGGGTCGCCCTGGAAGGTATCCGCCTGCTGGTGGAGCACGCCGCAGAGTTGCTCGACCAAGCCTGGGCCAAGGGCCCGAACCTCAGCGAAACCGAGCGCGGCCAGCTAGCCATTGCCATCGCCACCGCCAAAGTCGCCGCCACCCGTCAGGGTCTGGACTTGTGCAGTCGGTTGTTCGAAGTCACTGGCGCGCGCTCCACCCACGCCTCGCTACGGCTGGACCGCCACTGGCGCAACCTGCGTACGCAGACCCTGCACGATCCGGTGGACTACAAACTTCACGAACTGGGGGATTGGGCGTTGAACCAATCCCTGCCAATTCCTACGTTCTATTCCTAAGAGAGGTGCCCATGCAGCTGTTGACCCTACCGCCCTCGCCCGCACTCGCGACGTCGATCCGCGCCACGGCCCAGGTCTTCGAAGACCCGAAATCCCAGGCATTGCTCGACCATATCCAGCAAGTGGCGCCGAGCGAAGCCAGCGTGCTGATCATCGGCGAGACCGGCACCGGTAAAGAGCTGGTGGCGCGCCACATCCATAACCTCAGCGCGCGGCGCAACCGACCGTTTGTGGCGGTGAACTGCGGGGCATTCTCCGAATCCCTGGTGGAAGCCGAGCTGTTCGGCCATGAAAAAGGCGCCTTCACCGGCGCCCTCAGTGCCAAGGCCGGTTGGTTTGAAGAGGCAGACGGCGGCACCCTGTTCCTGGATGAGATCGGCGATTTGCCGATGGCAATCCAAGTGAAGCTGCTGCGCGTGCTACAAGAGCGTGAAGTCGTACGCCTGGGTTCGCGTAAGAGCATTCCGATTGATGTGCGCGTATTGGCCGCGACCAACGTGCAACTGGAAAAGGCCATCAACGCCGGGCATTTCCGTGAAGACCTCTATTATCGCCTCGACGTGGTCAGCCTGGAACTCAGCCCGTTGCGCGAGCGCCCCGGCGATATCCTGCCGCTGACCCGGCACTTCATCGAAGCCTACAGCCAGCGCCTGGGCTACGGCCCGATCACGATCAGTCGTGAGGCCGAGCACAAACTCAAGAGCTACAGCTGGCCCGGCAACATCCGCGAGCTGGAGAACGTGATTCACCATACCTTGTTGATCTGCCGTAACGGCGTGATCGAACGGGACGACCTGCGCCTATCGAACATGCGCATCGAACGCCAGGACGACAGCCAGCACAGCACCGACAACAGCGCCGAAGCCTTGCTCGCGCGCGCCTTCCAGAAGCTGTTCGAAGAACAGGCCGGCGCCCTGCACGAAAAGGTCGAGGACGCCCTGCTACGTGCCGCCTATCGCTTCAGCCATTACAACCAGGTACACACCGCCAACCTGTTGGGCTTGAGCCGCAACGTCACACGCACGCGCCTGATCAAGATCGGCGAGCTGGCGGTGAACAAGCGCCGACCCGGTGAAAACGTGCAAGGCGAGCGCATGCTGCATTTATCCATTTAGGCGGCAGTGCAGCGCGTTGTCATGGCTGCGCTCGAAACTGCGCAGCACCTGGAACGAACCGAAGGTCACCGCCGTGGCCTGATGGGCGCGGATCAGCGTCCAGAAATCTTCCTCGCCATGCTCAAAGCACTGGAAAGCCGCCTCGCCGTCTTCACGCGAGCGCCATTGCAGGTAGTTGAGCACCCGCCGTCCGTCATCACTGACCTGCACACTTGCATTGATAAAGCCGCCGTGGCCCTGGGCCAGGCGTTCGCTTTGGGTGGTCAAGGCCGCCACCAGGGCGACTTGCTGCTGGGGCTCGATCTGAAATTCAATCAATTGAGTGAAGCTGCGATTTTTCTCTGATACCTGCATGAACACTCCCCTTCCTCTGTAGGCAGAATCTTGCGATTCGATGCCACGCAGGGTAAAACCTCTAGTTAAGTCAAGGTCAAGCGTTGTCTGGGAGTTTTTTCATGCTCAACAAAGAACTTACCGTCGGCCAACTGGCCGCCCGCAGCGGCGTGGCGGTCACAGCCCTGCATTTCTATGAAACCAAGGGGCTGATCACGAGCAATCGCAATGCCGGCAACCAGCGGCGCTATCCGCGGGATGTGCTGCGGCGCGTGGTGGTGATCAAGATCGCCCAGCGTTTGGGCATACCACTGGCAACGATCGGCGAGGCGTTGCAGGCCTTGCCGGATGGGCGTACGCCCACGGCGCAGGATTGGGATCGTTTGTCCGCACTGTGGCGGGAAGACCTGGATGAGCGCATCAATAAACTGATGCTGCTGCGGGACAAGCTCAATGGCTGTATTGGGTGCGGGTGCCTGTCGATGGAGGCGTGTCCGTTGCGTAATCAGGATGATCAGTTGGGTGAGCGTGGGCCGGGGGCTCAATTGCTGGAACCCACCCCAACCGCATGACCTGCAAACCCAATCATTGTAGGCGCCCGGCTTGCCGGCGATGGCGGTCATGAGGACGCTATCGCCGGCAAGCCGGGCTCCTGCAGGAATGTGTGTTTAATTCTTAGAAACCGGGGGCAATCTGGCCTTTGTAACGGGTCAGGATGAACTGGCGCACCTCATCGGAATTCAACACCTTGGCCAGTTTCTGGATGCGCGGGTCGTTGATGTTATCCGGCCGCGCCACCAGGTACTCGACGTACAGCGACTTGCCCTTCTCCACGATCAACGCGCTGTTGGTATCGATCCCCGCTTCCAGGGCGTAGTTGGCAAACACAAACGCCAAATCCACCTGGCTCACCGAACGGGCCAGCAAGGCGCCTTCCAGTTCGCGAATCTTCAAGTGCTTGGGGTTATCCGCAATATCGCGCGGCGTGCTCAGGGTGTTGCTCGGGTCTTTGAGCTTGATCAGGCCCGCCTCATCCAGCAGCACCAGGGCGCGGCCAGTGTTGACCGGGTCGTTGGGGATCGACACCGTGGCACCGTCCTTCAGCTCCGCGATGTTTTTGATCTTGGTCGAATACGCGCCAAAGGGTTCGATATGCACACCCACCACCGGCACCAGGTCGGTGTGACGGGTTTTGTTGTAATCATCGAGGAACGGGCGGTATTGGTAATAGTTGGCGTCGATGTTCTTCAACGACAGTTGTTGATTGGGCTGGATGAAGTCGGTGAAGACTTTGATCTGTAAGTCCACGCCCTCCTTGGCCAGCACCGGTTTGACGAACTCGAGGATTTCCGCATGGGGCACTGGGGTCGCACCGACCACCAGCTTTTCATTGGCAACGGCATTCAACGACAGGACAGCGGCCAAAATGGCCAGGGACTTTTTCATACATGCTCCGAAGGCAGTTGTTATAGGAATCAACGGCGGCTGTAACGCGCCACCAAACGGTCACCGGTCATCTGCAGCGCCTGCACCAGCACCAACAGCAGCACCACGGTGACCACCATTACGTCGGTCTGAAAACGCTGGTAGCCATAGCGAATCGCCAAATCACCCAAACCACCGCCACCGATCACGCCGGCCATGGCGGTGTAGTCCACCAGCACAATCGCGGTCACGGTCACTGCCGCCAGCAGCCCGCCTCGGGCCTCCGGCAGCAGGGTGTGGCGGATTACCTGCCAGGTGCTGGCGCCCATGGACTGGGTGGCCTCGACCACGCCGCGATCCACCTCGCGCAGCGCGGTTTCCACCAGCCGCGCAAAGAACGGCGTACAGCCCACCACCAGCGGCGGGATGGTGCCCGGCACGCCGAGGGAGGTGCCCACCAGCAAGGTAGTCAGCGGGATCAACACGATCAGCAGGATGATGAACGGCAGCGAACGCAGCACATTGACCACCACCGACAACAACCGATACACCACCAGCGCCTCGTGCAACTGGCGCTTGCCGGTGAGAAACAGCAGCACGCCCAGAGGCAGCCCCAGCAGCACGGTAAAACCCAGCGCAGCGGCAAGCATGCTCAGGGTTTCCAGGCAGGCCTGGCCGATGTCGGCCCAGTAGATGTTCTTGAACAGTTCGGCCATGGATCACGACCAGTCATGGCGCGGCGGCTTGGCACCGTTGAGCAACCAATTGCCCACCACGTGGTACTTCCAGCGCACCGGGTCGTGCAAGGTGTGGACCCGCGCGTTGCGCCAGTGGCGGTCGAAGTTGTGCTTCTTCAAGGTGGAACGAGTGCCACCCAGTTCGAACAGTTTGTTGCTGGCTTCAATCGCGATTTCAGTGGTCAGCACTTTGGCGCGGGCGACGGCCAGAGACGCGTGGGCGACGTTGTCTTCATCTGGGGCCGGGCGCGCGGCGTCCAGGGCAAAGCCGGCGCGGTCGAGCAAGGCTTCGGCGGCTTCCAGGCGAATATCCAGGGCACCGACCTGAATGATGGTGAGTGGATCCTCACTGGCTTTTTCCACCGCGGCGTCGATCCATGGCCGGGCGAATTGCTGCACGAACTGCACCGTGTCACGCAGCGCGGCGCGGGCAATGCCAGCGTCGATGGCGGCAGTGGTCAATTGTGCGAAAGGCCCGGCCAACGTTGGGGAATCGTAGGATTTGTGCGTAGGAAACAGATTGAACGCCGGCACCCGCAGATCCTGTGCCAGCACCGTCCCGCTGGAAGTGGTGCGTTGGCCCATGCTGTCCCAATCGTCAACCACCACCAGCCCTTCGGTGCCACGCGGCACAAAGGCCAACTGGGCATTTTGCTGTTCATCCAGCGCCAGCACCGCCAGCCAATGGGCGTACAGCGAACCGGTGCAATAGCCCTTGCGCCCGTTGATCACATAGCCGTCGCCTTCGCGGCGAATAGTGGCCTGGATGTCCTGCACGTGCTTGCCGCCGGTTTCCGACAGCGCATTGGCAAACCGGTGACCTTGCAACGCTAGGCCAAAGAAGTGTGCCTGTTGCTCGGGCGTACCTTGCAGGCGGATATCTTCCAGCAGGCAGTAGTGGTTCTGCGGGATCTGCCCCAATGACGGGTCGGCCGCCGAAATAATCGCGATCACCTGGGCCAGCACCGCGTAAGACACCTGCGCCCCGCCGAACGCGCGCGGCACACTGATGCCCCACAGGCCGCTGTTGGAATACAGGTCCACCACCTCGGCGGGCACCTGGCGAGCGCGGTCGCGCTCGGCGTCCTGTTCCAGGAGGACGGCGGCGACGCGGTGGGCGACGGCAATCGCCTCGGCTGCATCGCGGATCAATGCGGCATGGGGCGTGTGGATCGGGTAATCGGCAGACACAGGCAGTACAGACATACAACGCTCTCGGGCGAATGGTTTGCCAGAGGTATTGCAGCTTCTGTGCCGGGTCCAAAACCGCTGGTTTGGCCTTAAAAACCCGCCCGGGTCCGCTTATGGCGCAGCAAACTGCCTGCTCGCTGTTGCCTGGCAGACACCTCGTCGGTTGCCTGCAGGCCCCGCCATACGTGGCCTATAGTGAAAAGACCGTGCCTCCACAACCATAACAACCCAAGGAGAACGAAATGAGCGTTAAACCCATTCCCGAGGGTTTCCACAGCGTCACGCCCTACCTGGGCGTCGAAAAAGCTGCCGAAGCCATCGAGTTCTACAAGAAAGCCTTTGGCGCCATCGAAGCCATGCGCCTGGACATGCCCGACGGTAGAGTCGGCCACGCCGAGCTGCGCATCGGTGACTCGCCGATCATGCTGGGTTCACCCTGCGATGAAAGTGCGTTTGGCAGCCCGCGTGATGGCCACACCAGCGTCGGTTTGCATGTGTATGTCAACGACGTCGACGCGCAATACAAACAAGCCATCGCAGCCGGTGGCACACCGATCTCCGAACCCAAGGACCAGTTCTACGGCGATCGCTCCGGCACGCTGAAGGATCCATTCGGCCATGTGTGGTTCCTGGCCACCCACAAGGAAGACCTGACTGAAGCGCAGATTCGCCAGCGCGCAATGGAGATGTTCAAGCAAGCCTGAGCCTTTGTAGGAGCGAGCTTGCTCGCGAAAAACGCCATGACAATGCCTACGTTCAGGAGGCCGGCGTTATCGTTGACCTTCTTCGCGAGCAAGCTCGCTCCTACATCACACTTCATGAACAACCCCTCCACGTTTTCGCCCTTGCCCCGAACGCCGCGTGATTCCAGGATGCAAGCACTCATCACAAGGAGTCATTCCATGTTCGCCGGATTCCAAAAAGACAGCTGCCACGTCAACGGCGTCAGCATCAGCTACCGCAAAGGCGGTACAGGTCCCGGTCTGCTCCTGCTGCACGGGCACCCGCAAACCCACGTCATCTGGCACAAAATCGCCGAGCAACTGGCCGAGCACTTCACCGTGGTCGCGGCCGACCTGCGCGGTTATGGCGACAGCAGCAAGCCGCCGGCCAATGACCACCACACCAACTACTCAAAACGCGAAATGGCCCGGGACGGCGTTGAACTCATGAAAGCCCTGGGCTTTGAGCAGTTCTCGGTGCTGGCCCATGACCGTGGTGCCCGCGTGGCCCATCGCCTGGCCCTGGACCACCCGACCGCCGTGCAACGCATGGTGCTGCTGGACATCGCCCCTACCCTGGCAATGTATGCGCAAACCGACGAAGCCTTCGCCCGTGCCTACTGGCACTGGTTCTTCCTGATCCGCCCGGCACCGTTGCCGGAAGCCTTGATCGAGGGCAACCCGCAGCTGTACCTGCGCAGCGTGATGGGCAGTCGCAGTGCCGGGCTCAAGCCATTCACCGACGAGGCCTTTGCTGAATACCTGCGCTGCCTGAAACTGCCGGGCGCCGCCACCGGCATCTGCGAAGACTACCGGGCTGCCGCCGGCATCGACCTTGAGCATGACCAGGCGGATATCGACGCCGGCAAACACCTGAACTTGCCGTTGCTGGTGATGTGGGGCGCCGAAGGCACCGTCGGCCGCTGTTTCGAGCCGCTCAAGGAATGGCAGAAAGTCGCCACCGACGTGCGCGGCAAGGCCCTGCCGGCCGGCCATTACATTGCCGAAGAGGCTCCCGAATTGTTGCTGGGCGAAGTCCTGACCTTCCTTCGCTGACCCCCTGATTCACTCCCCCACGCAGGCGCGCCAACGCCTGCGACGGGGTCTGCTTGCCCAAAAAAGACTGCGAGATAATAACAATGACAATCAGAAAACTGCTGGGAACCCTGTATATCCAGGTGCTCATCGCGATCGCGCTAGGCGTGTTGATCGGCCATCAATGGCCGCAGATCGGCATCGACCTCAAGCCCTTGGGCGACGGTTTCATCAAGCTGATCAAGATGATCATCGGCCCGATCATCTTCTGCACGGTGGTGTCCGGCATCACCAGCATGCACGACGTAAAACAGGTCGGCCGCGTCGGCGGCAAGGCGCTGCTGTACTTCGAAGTCGTCTCGACCATTGCCCTGTTGATCGGCATTCTCGCCGCGCACCTGCTGCATCCGGGCGTCGGCTTCAATATTGACGTGAAGACCCTCGACAGCTCGGCCATCGCCGGTTTTGTCGGCCAGGCCGAACATGGAGAAGGCATCGTCGGGTTCCTGTTGCATGTGATCCCCACAACGTTTTTCGATGCGTTCTCCAAGGGTGAAATCCTGCCGGTGCTGTTCGTTTCCGTGCTGTTTGGCGTCGGCCTGGTGATGGTCGGAGAAAAGGGCCGGCCGCTGGTGGGTGTAATCAACCAGGCCAGCGAAGTGTTTTTCCGCATCGTCGGCATCATCAGCAGGGTCGCGCCGATCGGGGCCTTTGGCGCGATTGCGTTCACCATCGGCAAATACGGCGTCGGTTCGTTGCTGCCGCTGTTGAAACTGGTGGGCACCTTCTATGTCACGGCGTTTTTCTTTATTGCCTTGGTGCTGGGCAGCATCGCCCGCTATGCCGGGTTCAGCATTTTCAAGTTGATGGGCTACATCAAGTCGGAGCTGTTGATCGTGCTCGGTACCAGCTCGTCGGAGTCGGCATTGCCGCAGCTGATCCAGAAACTCGAAAGCCTGGGCGCCTCCAAGGGCGTAGTGGGCATCGTGGTGCCGACCGGCTACACCTTCAATCTGGACGGCACCAACATCTATATGACCCTGGCGGTGTTGTTCCTAGCCCAGGCCACCAACATCCACTTGCCGCTGGAACAGCAGTTGACGCTGCTGGCGGTGGCCATGCTGACGTCCAAGGGCGCCGGGGCGGTGGTCGGCGCGGGGTTTGTCGCATTGGCGGCAAGTTTGGCGGTGGTGCCGACCGTGCCGGTGGCAGCGATGGTGTTGATTCTCGGCGTTGATCGCTTCATGGCTGAATGCCGCTCGCTGACCAATATCATCGGCAATGCCGTGGCCGCGCTGGTGGTGGCAGCCTGGGAAGGTGAACTGGACCGCGAAAAAATGGCGCCTATCGCGCTCAAGCACGGCCGACATGCCCGCGCGGCCACCCAAACGAAGATCGCTGCCGAGTAACCCAAGAGGGCCGGGTGTGCCGGAAGGCATACCGATCCGGTGCTATTCTGGCGGCTCATGCCGCCAGCCCTGTTTCTGATGACAAATAAGAAAGATACCGTGCCCCTACCCGAAGACCTGCGGGTGTTCCTGACCGTTATCCGCAAGGCCGGCTTCGCAGCGGCCGCCGATGAACTGGGCTTGTCGCCGGCCTATGTCAGTAAGCGCATCCAGATCCTCGAAACCACCCTGGCCACCCGCCTGTTGCACCGCACCAGCCGGCGCATTGCCCTGACTGAAGACGGCGAGCGGGTGCAGCGCTGGGCTGTGCGTATCCTGGAAGACTTCCAGCAACTTTCCGATGAACTCTCCGACGCGCACGACAGCCCCCGTGGCCGTCTGCACCTGTGCAGCAGCTTTGGTTTCGGCCGCAACCATGTGGCGCCGGCCCTGTCGCTGCTGGCGGAACAGTATCCGGACCTGGAAATCCGCCTGGACCTGTTCGACCGCGTGGTAGACATCGTCAGCGAGGGCTTCGATTTGGAGATCCGCGTGGGCGACGACATTCCTGGCCAGCACATCGGGCGCCGACTGGTGAGCAACCGCCGCGTACTGTGCGCAGCGCCGGCTTATCTGCAGCGGCGCGGAACACCGCAACAGTTGAGTGACCTGGAGCAGCACGACTGCCTGGTGCTCAAGGAGCGCGATAACGCGTTTGGCATCTGGAACCTGGAACACAACGGCGCCCAGGAAAGCGTGCGCGTGCGCGGGCCGTTGTCGTCGAACAATGGCGAGATTGTGTTGCAATGGGCGTTGGATGGGCGCGGGGTGTTGCTGCGCTCGATGTGGGATGTGAAGCCGTTATTGGAACAAGGCAAGCTGGTGCAGGTGCTGCACGGTTATACCCAGAGCGCCAACGTGTGGGCGGTGTACCCGACACGGTTGGCGTATTCCGGGAAGCTGCGCGCCTGCGTGGAGTTTTTGCAGGAGCATTTCAAAGGGTTGTCGATTTAGCTCAGCCAGGGATTGGCTGCCAGGTGCCGGTGCTCGAAAGCCTTGATCTGTTCACTGCGTTGCAAGGTACTGCCGATGGCATCCAGGCCCAGCAACAGCGCGGTTTTGCGCAGGTTATCGATCTGGAAAGGGATCACCTGGCCATCCGCCAAGCGAATTTCCTGGGCTTCAAGGTCCACGCTGATCTGCGCCTGATCTGCCTGGCTCACAGCCTTGCCCAGTCTCTGCAACACCGACTCGTCCAAAGTGATCAACAACACCCCGTTGCGCTGGCAGTTGTCATAGAAAATCCCGGCAAAGCTGCTACCGATCAACGCGCGGATGCCCATTTGCTTCAAGCCCCATACCGCATGTTCACGGCTGGAACCGCAGCCGAAATTCGGCCCCACCACCATGAAACTCGCGCCCTGCCAGGCCGGTTGGTTCAGCACGAAGTCGGGGTTGGGCTCGCCGGACGGCAAGAAGCGCAAGTCGAAGAACAGCCCGCGGTCCAGGCCGCTACGGTCGATGCCCTTGAGGAATTGCTTGGGCATGATCACGTCGGTGTCGATGTTGGCCGCCAGCATCGGCGCGGCCCTGCCGGTGACCAGGGTGAAGGGTTGCAGGCTCATGGGCGCGCTCCAAAGTGGCGGATATCAGTCAGGTGGCCGCTAATGGCAGCGGCGGCGACCATCGCCGGGCTCATCAGGTGCGTGCGTGCGCCCGCGCCCTGGCGACCTTCGAAGTTGCGGTTGGTGCTGGAGGCGCAGCGGTCGCCGGGGGCCAGCACGTCGTCGTTCATGGCCAGGCACATCGAGCAGCCCGACTGGCGCCATTCAAAGCCAGCGTCGATGAAAATCGCCGCCAGCCCTTCGGCCTCGGCCTGGTCACGGACTTCGGTGGAGCCGGGCACGATCATCGCGCGGACGTGGCCGGCCACGTGTTTGCCACGCACCACGCTGGCGGCGTCGCGCAGGTCTTCGATACGGGCGTTGGTGCAAGAGCCGATGAAGGCGTGGCTGATGACAATCTCGCTCAGCGGCATGCCGGCTTCCAGGCCCATATAGTTGAGGGCACGGCGCATGTCTTGGCGCAGGATCAGGTCGCTGACGTCCTGCGGGTCGGGCACGCGGGCGCCGATGGGCGCGGCCTGGTCGGGGCTGGTGCCCCAAGTGACCATGGGTTCCAGGGTGGTGGCGTCGAGTCGCACCTCCCGGTCGAACACCGCGTCGTCATCGGTGTGGAGTTTTCGCCACTCCAACAGTGCTTTTTCCCACAGCTCGCCTTGAGGTGCGCGAGGTTTGCCCTTGAGGTAGGCGAAGACTTTCTCATCCGGCGCCATGAAGGCGCCACGAGCGCCCGCTTCCACCGCCATGTTACAGATGGTCATGCGCGCCTCGACGCTCAGCGCGTCGATGGTGGAGCCGCGAAATTCAATGGCGTAGCCCGTTGCGCCGGACGCGCCGATCTTGCCGATCAGCGCCATGATCACATCTTTTGAGGTCAAACCCGGCGCCAGGTCACCGTCTACGGTCACGCGCATAGTTTTCAGACGTTTGTAGACCAGGGTCTGGGAAGCCAGCAGGTGTTCGATTTCCGAGGTGCCGATGCCAAAACCAAAGGCCCCGAGGGCGCCGTAGGTGGTGGTGTGGCTGTCTCCGGCGGCAATCACCATGCCGGGCAGGATAAAACCCTGTTCCGGGGCGATCACGTGCTCGATGCCCTGGCGCTTGTCGAGGATGTCAAGCAGCTCGATGCCGAAGTCCCGGCAGTTCTCCGCCAGGTACGACACTTGCCGCGCGCCGCCTGCATCCGGCATCGCCGCGATGCGCTGGGGCGTGGTGGGGTTCACATGGTCGACCACGGCCAACGCCGTGCCCGGACGCCACACCGTGCGCCCAGCCTCGCGCAAGCCGCTGAAGGCCTGGGGACTGGTGTATTCGTTGATCACCTGGCGGTCTATATAGAGCAGGACATGGCCCTGGTCATCCAGGGGGCACACCGTGTGGGAGTCGATGTGTTTGTCGTAGAGGGTTCTGGCAGTCATTTCTTGGGCTCACTCAACGGTATGAGCCCATCCTACGCAGCGCCTCGGCCCCATCAATGCCGCTTGGGTGATGGCTTGGAACATGTTTCGTGTTCGATCAAGGCGTTTAAGCGGCCTGAATGTGAACCTGAAACATTTTCTTTCATATCCGGGTTAGGGATTTCTCATTCTCATCCGTCTTAACTTAGATACAGCCTGTCGCGTCAGCAAAAGCTACGACTGGCCTTTTCCGGGCCTTCACTGCCCCCTCCGATCAAGACCCTCATTCACATGTCGAAGAAGTCACGCTCCAAACTCTGGTTTCTCGTGCATAGCTGGTTGGCCTTGCCCATCTGGTTCTTTGTACTGATCGTCTGCGTCACCGGCACCCTGGCGGTGGTCAGCCAGGAGATCGTCTGGCTGGCCAACCCGGATATCCGCGCGAGCAAGCCGACGGACGACGCCGAACCGCTGAGCTATGACCAGGTGATCGCCGCGATCAAGCGCGAAGAACCCCAGGTGTTCGTCCAGTCGATCAGCCGCCCCGACGAATCCCATTTCGCCCTCAGCGTCGACCTCAGCTACCCCGACGGGCGCTCCGTCGAGGTCTACGTCAACCCCTACACCGGTGCGATCCAGGGCATCAGCCCGTCGTTCAACTTCCAGGCCTTTACCCGCGCCCTGCACGGCTGGTGGCTGGTGCCGTTCACCAATGGCTACAGCTGGGGCTGGTATCTGGTCTCGGCACTGGGTATTCCGCTGCTGGCATCGCTGGTCACCGGGCTGGTGGTGTACAAGCGTTTCTGGAAAGGATTCCTGCGCCCTACCCTGCGTATTCGCCATGGTGCGCGGATCTTCTGGGGCGACTTCCACCGCTTGAGCGGTATCTGGTCGATCTGGTTCATCGCGGTGATCTCCGTCACCGGCATCTGGTTCCTGATCCGGGCGATCCTGGGGGATAACCAGATCTCGATTTCCACCGAGCCGGTCATCCCGGTGATTGCACGGGAAAAAGTGCCGATGTCGGCACCCGGCGTGCCGGCTCCCATGATTCCTGTGGACGAGGCGATCAAGATCGCCACACAGCGCATTCCTGGCCTGGAGGCGAGCTTCATCAGCCTGCCGCTCAATGCCTATAGCCACCTGCAGATCGGCGGGCGCGGCTGGTATCCGCTGATGTTCCAGACCGCGCAGATCAACCCCTATGACGGCGAAGTCGCGGCGGCGCACTTGCTGTCCGACCGCTCGAAGCTGGAGTTCGTCACCGAATCCATGCGCCCGCTGCACACCGGCGACTTTGGTGGGATCTGGATCAAGCTGATCTGGGCATTCTTTGGCCTGATCATGAGCATGATGGTGTTGAGCGGCCTGCTGATCTGGACCAAGCGCACCGCCCTGGCCACCCTCAATGCCCTCAAGCGTGAAGCCAAGACCCAACACAAGCCGGCGGCCGCCCCCGCCAGGCAGGCTGAAACCTCGGAGGTCACCCCATGAGCAAGGTCGCTGCTGCTAAACCTTCGGCGCTGCGGGCCTTCTGGCTGAAATGGCGCTTCCACATCAATGTGCTGCTGTTGCTGATCCCCCTGGGCTTCATGCCCAAGTACTTCGCTGACGCGGCGCTGTTTCGTGGCGACACCGGCATCGGCGAGCGAGTGGCCGGTGAGGTGCAGGTCGGGCCCTGGAGCCTGACCCTCGCGGAGTTCCGCAATGAAGGCCCGCGCCCCGACCCAGCCGGGCCGATGAAGTTCTTCAATGCCGCCCTGTGCGACACCTGTGCCGAACAGGTCAAGGCCACCTACCTGCGCATCGGCAAGCCGCGCAGCCTGCGCGCCGCCGGGGTGATCTTCTTTGGCACGCCGTACCGCATGGGCGCTGGCCTGCCGATCCCGGAACGCACACCCGCCGACGCCGAACTGTGGGTCACCATGGAAGGCTGGGACGGCACGATGCACCAGGGTTCCATCCCGTTGAGCCAGGCCTCGCCTGCCACTATTGCCTGGCTGAACAAGCAAGGAGTTAAACCATGACTTTGATGCGCATGACCCGCGCCTGTGGCGTCCTGCTGATGTGCGCCGGTTTCAGTACCGTCGCCCTGGCCCACAACCCGATGTGTGAGTGCAAGGAAATCCCCGGCGAGCAGATCCAGTGCAAAGGCGGCTTCTCCGACGGCAGCGGCGCACCCGGCGTGACCCTCGATGTGATCGGCTATGACGAAACCATCCTGGTGCCCGGCAAGCTGGGTGAGGACTCGACCCTGACCTTCAAGAAACCGTCTGCCGAGTTCTACGTGTTGTTTGATGCAGGCCCCGGCCACGTGGTGGAAATCGACCAAGCGGATATCCAGCCGCAATGACGACCACACAGGTTGTACGCCCCGCCGGCGCCGGTCATGAAACCCTCTACGTGCTGCTGTTATGCCTGATCATCCTCGCGGTGGCAGGCTCGGTGATCGCGCTGCACGGTGAATCCCAGGAAGTGGCGGCCGTGCCCAGCCACCAATTGGATGCGCGCCGCGACCTGAGCGCCGCCGAGCAAGGCATCTACGCCGACCTGCGGGTGACCCTGGATGAGATCCAGCTGTTGCAGCAGGAGCAAAGCGCGCTGCCCAGCCCGGCGCAACTGGCCGAAGAAGGCTTCGCGCCCTTTGCCCAGGATGCCAGTTCGGTCAGCCGTGGCGATCATCGCTGGCGATTGCTTGAGCCCTCGGCCTACCTGGGCTTGAGCCAGGCACCGGCCACCGCCGGCTCGCTGCTGATGCGCGTGCACGGTACCGAACCGGATATCTGGCTCAATCGCCAGGCCAACCTCGCCGCCCCTTCAGACCTCACTGACCAGGCGCTGATTGCGGCCGGCTGGCAGCAAGTGGTTGCGCAATTCGATGCCGGCGTCACCCGCCAGCACCGTCACTGAACGAGAAGACCGATTGCCCATGTCTATTTCATCTCCCCTGTTGCGCCTGTTGCTGGTTGGCCTGCTCAGCCTGATGCTCGCTCCATTGGCTAACGCCGAGGCTGCCAAGCGCCTGCGTATCGGTATCACCCTGCACCCTTATTACAGCTACGTGGCGAATATCGTCGGCGACAAGGCCGAAGTGGTGCCGCTGATTCCGGCCGGTTTCAACCCGCATGCCTACGAGCCACGCGCCGAAGACATCAAGCGCATCGGCACCCTGGACGTGATTGTGCTCAACGGCGTCGGCCATGATGATTTTGCCGACCGCATGATCGCCACCAGCGAACGCCCGGACATCCCGGTGATCGAGGCCAACGCCAACGTACCGCTGCTGGCGGCCACCGGTAACGCCGCGCGCGGCGCGGGCAAGGTGGTCAACCCGCATACCTTCCTGTCGATCAGTGCGTCGATTGCCCAGGTCAACAACATCGCCCGCGAATTGGGCAAGCTCGACCCGGACAACGCCAAGGCCTACACCCAGAACGCCCGCGCCTACGGCAAGCGCCTGCGCCAGATGCGCGCTGATGCCCTCGCCAAGTTGACCAGCGCGCCCAACCCGGACCTGCGCGTGGCCACCGTGCACGCGGCCTATGACTACCTGCTGCGCGAGTTCGGCCTGGAAGTCACCGCTGTGGTCGAACCGGCCCACGGCATCGAGCCAAGCCCGAGTCAGTTGAAGAAGACCATCGATGAACTGCGCGCCCTGGACGTGAAGGTGATCTTCTCGGAGATGGATTTCCCGTCCACCTACGTCGACACCATCCAACGTGAGTCCGGGGTCAAGCTGTACCCGCTGTCGCATATTTCCTACGGCGAATACAGCGCCGAGAAGTACGAAGTCGAGATGACCGGCAACCTCAACACGGTGGTGCGAGCCATTCAGGAGTCCGGGTCATGACGGCGGCGGAACAACTGAGTGCAGTCAGCGTCGGCCCGACACTTGAGTTCGACGAGATTGCGCTGACGCTCGGTCGCACCGTGATCCTTGATGACGTGAGCTTCCAGGTACAGCCGGGCAGCATTCATGCGCTGGTCGGCCCCAACGGCGGCGGCAAAAGCTCACTGATCAAGACACTGCTGGGCCAGACACCTCATCAGGGAAGGTTGAGCCTGCACTGGCCGGCCACGCCCGGCACCATTGGCTATGTGCCCCAGGCCCTGGAGTTCGACCGGGGCTTGCCGATGACCGTGGATGATTTCATGGCGGCCATGTGCCAACGGCGTCCGGCGTTTCTGGGCCTGTCCAAACATTACGCCGGCGCGATTGGCGATGCGCTGGAGCGCGTCGGCATGCAAGACAAACGCAAGCGGCGCATGGGCGCGCTGTCCGGCGGTGAGCGCCAGCGCGTGTTGCTGGCCCAGGGACTGATCCCGGCGCCGCAGCTGCTGGTGCTGGATGAACCGATGTCGGCGCTTGATGAAGCCGGTATCCAGGTGTTTGAGCGCCTGCTGAATGACTGGCGCCTGGCGGGAATCACCGTGCTATGGATCGAACATGACCTGGAAGCTGTGGGCCGCCTGGCCGACCACGTCACCGGCCTGAACCGCCGCGTGCTGTTCGACGCCACGCCCAAAGAGGCGTTGACCCCGGATCGCCTGCTGACCCTGTTCTCTACCCACCCTCGGAGCCCGGCGCAATGAGTTATGAAGCCTTTCGCTTGATGGTCCAGGGCTGGGCCTCTGCCGGTTATCTGCCGGAGGCGCTGGCCTACGGTTTTGTGGTCAACGCCCTGCTCGCCGGTCTGCTGATCGGCCCGGTACTGGGCGGCCTGGGCACGCTGGTGGTGGTCAAGCGCTTCGCGTTTTTCTCCGAAGCGGTCGGCCACGCGGCGCTGACCGGCGTGGCGGTGGGCATCCTGCTCGGTGAACCCTACACCGGCCCGTATGGCGCGCTGTTCGGCTACTGCCTGCTGTTCGGCATCCTGCTCAACTACCTGCGCAACCGCACCGGCCTGGCGCCGGATACCTTGATCGGCGTGTTCCTGTCGGTGTCCCTGGCGCTGGGTGCGAGCCTGTTGCTGATCCTGGCCGGCAAGATCAACGTGCATATCCTCGAGAACGTACTGTTCGGCTCGGTATTGACGGTCAACGGCAACGACCTGCTGGTGCTGGCAGTGGTCGGCTCGTTGGTGATGGCCCTGGCACTGCCGTTGTACAACCGCATCATGTTGGCCAGCTTCAACCCGCAATTGGCGGCGGTACGCGGTGTAGCGGTGAAGACCCTGGACTACCTGTTCGTGATTCTGGTGACGCTGATCACCGTCGCGGCGGTCAAGGTCATCGGCGCGATCCTGGTGGGTGCGCTGCTGGTGATTCCCGCCGCTGCGGCGCGCCTGTTGAGCCAGTCGCTCAAGGGCTTCTTCTGGATCTCCGTCGCGATTGCCACCATCAGCACCCTGTGCGGGATCCTGCTGCCGATCATCTTCGACCTGCCCGTGCCGTCCGGCGCCGCGATCATCCTGGTCGCCGGTATCGCCTTCGCCCTGGCCGCCATCGCGCGCGGCACGGTGCCCAGCCTTAAAGGGAATCTTGGATAATGCGCTCCGTTCTTTCTCCCCTGGCCCTGGCCATCGCTTGTTTGTTCACCACGCCGTTGATGGCGGCTGAAGCGGCCAAACCGGCTGCCCACGCGGCAAAGCCGGTCAAAGTGCTGGCCTCGTTGCCGATCACCTACGGCCTGGCTGAAGTGCTGCTCAAAGGCACCGACGTGCAGCTTGAACGCGCCGCGCCGGCCAATCTGCCCGGTTCGCGACAAGTGTCCTACTTCACCGGCCGTGGCGCCCCCGCCCTGAATAAGTTGGCGCTGGATGCCGACGCCGCCATCGGCCTGCGTTCGCTGTGGGCCGACGACCCGCTGTACCCGGTGGCGCGGCGCAGCAATATCCGCATCGTCGAAGTCGATGCTGCACGCCCGGTGGACGGCGGTCTGCCTGGCATCGCGGTGCAGCCGGGCGTCACCGATGGTTTGAACAGCCAGCCGTGGCAATCGAGCAACAACATGGGGCGCATGGCCGATGTGCTGGCCGCCGACCTAAGCCGCCTCGCCCCCACCGCCAAGCCGAAGATCGACGCCAACCTCGCCGCCCTCAAACAGCGCCTGCTCAAGCTCACCGCCGACAGCGAAGCACGACTGGCCAAGGCGGATAACCTGAGCGTGGTCAGCTTGAGTGATCACTTCGCGTACTTGGTCAGCAGTTTGAACCTGGAAGTGCTCAGCACCGATGCACGGCCCGACGCGGATTGGACGCCTGAGGCGTTGCAGAAACTGAGTGCCGATTTGAAGGACAATGAGGTCGCGGTGGTGCTGCATCATCGGCAGCCGAGTGAGGCGGTGAAGGCGGCTATCACTGCCGGTGATTCGAAGCTGTTGGTGTTGAATGTGGACGGTGCCGAGCCGGTGACAGAGCTGGAAACCAATGTGGATCAGGTGATCAAGGCGCTGACCCCGTAACATCCACACCGACATGAATGGCATCATGCCGCCAGAACTCCAGGTCGCAATCGATCAACCGCTGGTGCTGGTCATAATTGACCCGGGCGATCCGCAAGCCCGGGCTGCCCACCGACACGCGCAACGCGGCGGCGGCTTCCACTGGCAGTGAGGTCGGCACGATTTCAAAGCGCACGCGCCCGTAGTGCAGGTCGTATTTGCGCGCATACAGCTCTGTCATCGACTGATTCAAGTCACACGCCAGGATCCCGGGAAAATACTGCGGGTTCAGGTAGTGCTCCACATACAGCACCAAGCGCCCATCGATCCGCCGGCCCCGGCAGATCTGGATCACACTGGACAGCGCCGGCAACTGCAACCACGCACACACCGCCGCCGATGCCGGCTGCAACCGCGCCGAAATCACTTCGGTGGACGCCACGCGCCCCTGGTCGCTGACCATGGCGTGAAAGTGGCTGCGTTGCATCAGGTTGTAGGCCAGCCGTGGCGGCGAGACAAACCAGCCGCGCCGCTCCTCGCGATAGATCTGGCCTTGGGCTTCCAGTTGTAACAAGGCTTCCCGCACCGTAATCCGGGTGGTACCAAACAACTCGCTGAGCTTGCGCTCGGCAGGCAGTTTGCTGGCAGGCGGCAACAAACCGTGGTCGATCTGCTCTTGCAGCGCCAGGCCAATGGATGTCACCGCCTTGATTGCCTCGTCACGCATCAACGTTACCTATCTGGACTAGACCAGCACCGTTCGGGTGCATAAACCGCGCTGCATTTGGGCTGTTGCGGTTGCATGCCAGCCTAGGGATTGCAGATGACCGACAGATGACAGTCCACGTCGATCCCCCGCAGCACACCCTGCAATACATCGGCCAAGTCCAATCAATGCGGGCACTTGGACATGGTCTACGCTCATCCTGAACTTAGCGACATCTAAGCTTTGAAAACGACATCGACATGAAACTGTCATCCATCGCGTCTAGATTGGCTCAGGTATTGCTCTGACCTAGACCAACAACACAGCAGAAAAAACCGCCGCGTTGAAAACGCCCAAAGGAGCTTCGGATGAAACAGCTTTTCCTGGCATCACTGTTAGGCTCGACCATTGCCATGTGCACCGCCGCCATGGCCGCTGATACCGATCTAAAAACCCTGGAAGCTGCCGCAAAGGCAGAAGGCGCTGTAAACAGCGTCGGCATGCCCGATGACTGGGCCAACTGGAAAGGCACCTGGGAAGACCTGGCCAAGACCTACGGCCTCAAGCACATCGACACCGACATGAGCTCGGCTCAGGAAATCGCCAAGTTCAAGGCTGAGAAAGACAACGCCAGCGCCGACATCGGCGACGTGGGCGCAGCGTTCGGTCCGATCGCGGTGAAGCAGGAAGTCACCCAACCGTACAAACCGTCCACCTGGGCTCAGGTTCCGGATTGGGCTAAAGACAAAGATGGTCATTGGGCCTTGGCCTACACCGGCACCATCGCGTTTATCGTCAACAAGAAGCTGCTGCACGGTTCTGAAGTGCCAACCAGTTGGGCGGACCTGCAGAACGGCAAGTACAAGGTCTCCATCGGTGACGTGAGCACCGCGGCACAAGCAGCCAACGGTGTACTGGCAGCGGCCATTGCCAATAAAGGCGACGAAAAGAACATCGCTCCCGGCCTGCTGTTCTTCACCAAGATCGCCCAGCAAGGCCGTCTTTCGCTGTCCAACCCGACCATCGCCACCATGGAAAAAGGCGAAGTCGAAGTGGGCGTGGTCTGGGACTTCAACGGCCTGAGCTACAAGGCCAAGATGGCCAACCCAGATGACTACGTGGTGTTGATCCCATCGGACGGCTCGGTGAAATCCGGCTACACCACCATCATCAACAAATACGCCAAGCACCCTAACGCCGCCAAGCTGACCCGCGAATACATCTTCAGCGACGCCGGCCAGCTCAACCTGGCGAAAGGCAATGCGCGCCCGATTCGCGCTGAAACCGACCTGAAACTGCCGGCCGACATCGCCAAGAACCTGATCCCGGGCGAGCAGTACACCAAGGCCAACCCGCAGCCGATCAAGGATGCGGATGCCTGGGAAGCCACGTCCAAGAAGCTGCCTCAGTTGTGGAACGAGCAGGTCATCGTAGAGATGAAGTAATCGAAGCAAACCTCTGTAGGAGCCGGCTTGCCGGCGATCGCGGTCGAACATTCAACCTGTATGTTGACTGATACACCATCATCGCCGGCAAGCCGGCTCCTACCGATCTGATACCACCTGATCCAAGCCCATCTGTTGCGGAGCGCCAGCCCCCATGAAGCACACTGTCATCCTTGTCGTGCTCGACGGCCTGAACTTCGAGGTTGCCCGACACGCCATGGGGCACTTGCAGGCCTACATCGGCGCAGGACGCGCAGCCCTCTACAAACTGGAATGTGAACTGCCCGCCCTGTCCCGCCCGCTGTATGAATGCATCCTCACCGGCGTGCCTCCAATCCAGAGTGGCATCGTGCACAACAACGTCTCGCGCCTGTCCAACCAACGCAGCATTTTCCATTACGCCACCGACGCCGGGCTGACCACGGCAGCGGCGGCTTACCATTGGGTCAGCGAGTTGTACAACCGTACGCCCTTCCTCGCCGCCCGCGACCGTCATACCGACGACAAGTCACTGGCGATCCAGCACGGGCATTTCTACTGGAATGACCATTACCCGGACTCCCACCTGTTTGCCGACGCCGAGAGCCTGCGCCTCAAACACGCGCCGAACTTCCTGGTGGTGCACCCGATGAACATCGACGACGCCGGCCACAAGCACGGCCTCGACACCCCGCAATACCGCAACAGCGCACGCTCGGCCGACATTATCCTGGCCGACTACCTGCAAGTCTGGCTCGATGCCGGTTACCAAGTGCTGGTGACCGCCGACCACGGTATGAACAACGACCGCTCCCACAACGGCCTGTTGCCGGAAGAGCGCGAAGTGCCGCTGTTCGTTCTCGGCAATGCCTTCAGCCTCGACCCCAACGCTACACCGAAACAGACCGACCTCTGCGGCACCATCTGCGAGTTGCTGGGCGTGCCCCACGACAAACCTGTCTGCCGGGAGCTGTTGAAATGATCCGTGGCAAATGGTTGGCGCTGCTGTGCCTGGTGCCCTTCGCGCTGTTCTTTATCGTGTTTGAAATTGCCCCGCTGGTGTGGGTGCTGATCAACAGCCTGCAAACGGAAGAGGCCGGTTGGGGCGTGGAAAACTTCGTGCGCATCTTCGGCTCGAAATTCTACCTGCAAGCCATCCAGTTCAGTTTGGAGATCAGCGTCTACTCCAGCATCTTCGGCATCATCATCGCCACGCTGGGCAGCTACTCGTTGCGCCGGGTGGATTCGCCGCTGCGCAATTTCGTCACCGCCTTCGCCAACATGACCAGCAACTTTGCCGGTGTGCCCTTGGCCTTCGCGTTCATCATTTTGCTGGGTTTCAACGGCAGCATCACGATCATGCTCAAGCAGGCGGGGATCATTCAGGACTTCAATCTGTATTCGAAGACCGGCTTGATCATCCTCTATACCTACTTCCAGATTCCCCTGGGCGTGTTGCTGCTGTACCCGGCCTTCGATGCGTTGCGCGAAGACTGGCGTGAGTCGGCTGCACTGCTCGGCGCGAATGGCTGGCAGTTCTGGCGGCATATCGGCCTGCCCGTGCTCACCCCGGCCCTGCTCGGTACGTTCGTGATTCTGTTGGCCAACGCCTTGGGCGCCTATGCCACGGTGTACGCCTTGACCACCGGTAACTTCAACGTGCTGCCGATCCGTATCGCCGGGCTGGTCTCCGGTGATGTGTCCCTCGACCCGAACATGGCCAGCGCCCTGGCCGTGGTGCTGGTGGCGCTGATGACCGTGGTCACCGTGGTCCATCAACTGCTGCTCAAGAGGAGCTACCATGTCTCGCGCTGAAGCCGGCCCGGCCTCCCTCTACCATCGGGTGGTGGTGTGGCTGCTGTTTGCAATCCTGGTACTGCCGTTGATAGGCACCTTTGTCTACTCCATTGCCAGCAGTTGGTCGGCGACCATCCTGCCCGCCGGCTTCACGGTGAAATGGTACGTGCAGCTGTGGAGCGACCCGCGCTTCCTGATGGCCTTCGGGCAATCGTTGCTGGTGTGCGTCGGCGCGCTGATCCTGTCGGTGGTGCTGATTTTGCCGCTGCTGTTTGTGGTGCATTACCACTTCCCCAAGCTCGATGCGCTGATGAACATCCTGATCCTGCTGCCCTTCGCGGTACCACCGGTGGTGTCGTCAGTGGGCCTGCTGCAACTGTATGGCTCCGGGCCGATGGCGATGGTCGGCACGCCGTGGATTCTGATCGGTTGCTACTTCACCGTGGCGCTGCCGTTCATGTACCGGGCGATCACCAACAACCTGCAGGCGATCAACCTGCGCGACCTGATGGACGCGTCACAACTGCTCGGCGCCAGCACCTGGCAAGCGGCGATCCTGGTGGTGCTGCCGAACCTGCGCAAAGGCTTGATGGTGGCGTTGCTGCTGTCGTTCTCGTTCCTGTTCGGTGAGTTCGTGTTCGCCAATATCCTGGTGGGCACCCGCTACGAAACATTACAGGTGTATCTGAACAACATGCGCAACAGCAGCGGCCACTTCACCAGTGCCGTCGTGATTTCCTATTTCTTCTTTGTGCTGGTGCTGACCTGGGCCGCCAATATCTTGAACAAGGACAAAAGCCAATGAGCTTCGTCAGCGTCCAACACCTGCAAAAAGGCTACGCCGGCACTCCGGTGTTCAGTGACATCAACTGCGAGATCGCCAAGGGTGAGTTCGTCACCCTGCTCGGTCCGTCCGGTTGCGGCAAATCCACGCTGCTGCGCTGCATCGCCGGCCTGACCTCGGTGGACAGTGGGAAAATCCTGCTGGATGGGCAGGACATCGTCCCGTTGAGCCCGCAGAAACGCCACATCGGCATGGTGTTCCAGAGCTATGCACTGTTCCCCAACATGACCGTGGAGCAGAACGTCGCCTTCGGCCTGCGCATGCAGAAGGTCAATGCCGACGACAGCCACAAGCGCGTGCAGGAAGTGCTGCAATTGGTGGAACTCAAGGACCTGGCCGGTCGTTACCCGCACCAGATGTCCGGCGGCCAGTGCCAGCGCGTGGCCCTCGCCCGCTCCCTGGTCACCCGCCCGCGCCTGTTGTTGCTGGATGAGCCGCTGTCGGCCTTGGACGCACGCATTCGCAAGCACCTGCGCGAACAGATCCGTCAGATCCAGCGCGAATTGGGGCTGACCACCATCTTCGTGACCCATGACCAGGAAGAAGCCCTGACCATGTCCGACCGGATCTTCCTGATGAACCAGGGCAAGATCGTGCAGAGCGGCGATGCCGAAACCCTCTATACCGCGCCTGTCGATGTGTTCGCCGCCGGTTTCATCGGCAACTACAACCTGCTGGACGCCGACAAGGCCACCCAGTTGCTGCAACGCCCGATCAGCAGCCGCATCGCCATTCGCCCGGAGGCCATCGAGCTGAGCCGCGACGGCGAACTGGACGCCCTGGTGCGCAGCCACAGCCTGCTGGGCAACGTGATTCGCTATCGCATCGAGGCGCGCGGCGTGGAGCTGGTGGTGGATGTGCTCAACCGCTCGGCCGACGACCTGCACCCGGACGGACAACGCCTGGCACTTTCCATCGACCCAAGCGCCCTGTGTGAAGTAGCCTGATGCAACGTTTCATTTGAGAGAGCATGACGGATGGCATTGGTAATTTTTGATCTGGACGACACCCTCATCCACGGCGACTGCGCCACCCTGTGGAGCGAGCAGATGGGCCGCCTGGGCTGGGTCGACCCTGAATCGTTCATGCGCAAGAACCACGAACTGATGGATGCCTACAGCCAGGGCAAGCTGAAGATGGAAGACTTCATGGACTTCAGCCTGGAGCCGATGATCGGCCGCACGCCGGAGGAGATCGAACATCTGGTGGAGCCGTGGGTCGAGGACGTGATCGAACCGCTGATCTACAGCGACGCCACCAAGACCATCGCCCGCCATCGCGCGAATGGCGATCGGATTCTGGTGATCTCGGCGTCGGGCACGCACCTGGTCACGCCGATTGCGGCGCGGATCGGGATTGATGAAGTGCTGGGGATTGAATTGGATGTCAGCCACGGCGTGTACAGCGGGCGCACCGTGGGTGTGCTGACCTATCGCGAGGGCAAGATCACCCGGTTGCTGGAATGGTTGGAAAAGGAAGGTGAAACGCTGGAAGGCGCGTATTTCTATTCGGATTCGCGCAATGATTTGCCGTTGCTGTTGAAGGTGGATCATCCACAGGTGGTGAACCCGGACCCGGTATTGCGCGAGCACGCCGAAAAAGCTGGCTGGCCAATCCACGATTGGACCTGACACACCGCTCCCTGTAGGAGCCGGCTTGCCGGCGATGGCGGCGTGTCAGATGAAACATTCTTCATCGATACACCGCCATCGCCGGCAAGCCGGCTCCTACCGTTTTGATCGCGTTGCAATTCAGGCCAAAGATTCGTCGATCACCAACACCAACTTCCCGGAAATCTGGTTGGTCGCCAGCTCGGCAAACGCCGCCTCGGCATCCTTGATCGGGAAGGTCTTGGCCAGTTGCGGGCTCAGCCGCCCTTCAACAAACAACGGCCATACATGCTGGCTCAAGTCACTGAACAGGTCGGCCTTGAACTGATCACTGCGGCTTCTCAGGGTCGAGCCCAACAACTGGATACGCTTGCCCAGTACCTGCGCCAAGTCCAACTGAGCCTCACGGCCGCCCATCAAGCCGATCAATACCCAGCGCCCATCCAGGGCCAGCAGCTTCAGGTCCAGCGCGGCATAGTTGCCACCGACCGGGTCGAGGATCACATCAAACGGCCCGAAATCCCGCAACCCTTCGAGGCCATCGGTGCGCACCACGCCGCCCTGGGCGCCGAGCACTTCGCAATAGGCCAGGCGCTCCGCCGAGCCGACGCTGACCCAGCACGGGCTGCCGAACGCCTTGCACAGCTGGATCGCCGCCGAGCCCACACCACTGGCGCCGGCATGCAGCAACACCTTTTCGCCAGGCCTGAGACCGGCCAGTTGGAACAGGTTGAGCCACGCAGTGCTGTATACCTCAGGCAATGCCGCCGCTTCGATCAGCGACAAACCTTCTGGCACAGGCAATACATGACGCGCATCCACCACCACTTCTTCAGCCATGCCACCGCCGGCCAACAGCGCGCAGACACGGTCGCCAACCTGCCAGGATGAGCCCGACCCCACTTCGCTGATCACCCCGGAACACTCCAGGCCCAACACCTGGCTCGCGCCCGGCGGCGGCGGATAAAGCCCGGCGCGCTGTAATAAATCGGCGCGATTTAGGCCCGCTGCCGCCACGCGAATGCGAACTTGCCCTACATCGCAGGTAGGACTGGGTTCTTCCAACCACTCCACATGACCGTCAACGCCTTGCAATGCTTTCACAGTGCCTCCATAGTGAGTCTGGACTGAGCCCGTAGCTGTATCGCCGGGCTTTTTGCATTATGCGACCGGACCATATGGAACCGGCTCCCTCAAAGACGGCCTAATATGCGTTATCAATTGCCCCCGCGTCGAATCAGCATGAAGCATTTGTTCCCCAGCACCGCCCTCGCTCTTTTCATTGGTCTCGGCTTCGCGTCGACATCGACCAATACGTTCGCAGCCAACAGCTGGGACAACCTTCAGCCGGATCGCGATGAGGTGATTGCCAGCCTTAACGTCGTCGAACTGCTCAAGCGCCATCACTACAGCAAGCCGCCGCTGGACGACGCGCGCTCGGTGATCATCTATGACAGCTACCTCAAGCTGCTGGACCCGTCGCGCAGCTACTTCCTGGCCAGTGATATCGCCGAGTTCGACAAGTGGAAGACGCAGTTCGACGACTTTCTCAAGAGCGGCGACCTGCAACCCGGCTTCACCATCTACAAGCGTTACCTGGACCGCGTCAAAGCGCGTCTGGACTTCGCCCTGGGTGAGCTGGGCAAAGGCGTCGACAAGCTCGACTTCACCCAGAAGGAAAGCCTGCTGGTCGACCGTAAGGACGCGCCTTGGCTGACCAGCACCGCCGCCCTCGATGACCTGTGGCGCAAACGCGTCAAGGACGAGGTGCTGCGCCTGAAGATCGCCGGCAAAGAGCCTAAGGCCATTCAGGAGCTGTTGACCAAACGCTACAAGAATCAGCTGGCACGTCTGGACCAGACCCGTGCCGAAGATATCTTCCAGGCCTACATCAACACCTTCGCGATGTCCTACGATCCGCACACCAATTATCTGTCGCCAGATAACGCGGAAAACTTTGATATCAACATGAGTCTGTCGCTGGAGGGCATCGGTGCCGTCCTGCAAAGCGACAATGACCAGGTCAAGATCGTGCGCCTGGTGCCGGCAGGTCCGGCAGACAAGACCAAGCAAGTGGCTCCGGCCGACAAGATCATCGGTGTTGCCCAGGCCGACAAAGAAATGGTCGACGTGGTCGGCTGGCGCCTGGACGAAGTGGTCAAGCTGATCCGTGGGCCGAAAGGCAGCGTGGTGCGCCTGGAAGTGATTCCGCACACCAATGCACCGAACGACCAGACCAGCAAGATCGTGTCCATCACCCGTGAAGCGGTGAAGCTCGAAGACCAGGCCGTGCAGAAGAAAGTCCTCAACCTCAAGCAGGATGGCAAGGACTACAAGCTGGGCGTGATTGAAATCCCGGCCTTCTACCTGGACTTCAAGGCGTTCCGCGCGGGCGATCCGGACTACAAGTCCACCACCCGCGACGTTAAGAAAATCCTGACAGAACTGCAGAAGGAAAAAGTCGACGGCGTGGTCATCGACCTGCGCAACAACGGCGGCGGTTCCCTGCAGGAAGCCACGGAGCTGACCAGCCTGTTCATCGACAAGGGCCCGACCGTGTTGGTGCGCAACGCTGACGGCCGTGTGGATGTGCTGGAAGACGAGAACCCGGGCGCCTTCTACAAAGGCCCGATGGCGCTGCTGGTCAACCGCCTCTCGGCCTCGGCTTCGGAGATTTTCGCCGGCGCCATGCAGGACTACCACCGCGCCCTGATCATCGGCGGACAGACCTTCGGCAAAGGCACCGTGCAGACCATCCAGCCGCTGAACCATGGCGAACTGAAACTGACGCTGGCCAAGTTCTACCGGGTTTCCGGGCAGAGCACCCAGCACCAGGGCGTACTGCCGGACATCGATTTCCCGTCGATCATCGACACCAAGGAAATTGGCGAAAGCGCCCTGCCGGAAGCCATGCCGTGGGACACCATCCGCCCGGCGATCAAGCCCGCTTCGGATCCGTTCAAGCCATTCCTGGCGCAGTTGAAGGCTGACCACGACACCCGCTCCGCCAAGGATGCCGAGTTCGTGTTCATCCGCGACAAGCTGGCCCTGGCCAAGAAGCTGATGGAAGAAAAAACCGTCAGCCTCAACGAAGTGGACCGCCGCGCGCAGCACACCGACATTGAGAACAAGCAACTTGCACTGGAAAACATCCGCCGCAAGGCCAAGGGTGAAGATCCACTCAAGGAGCTGAAGAAAGAAGACGAAGATGCGTTGCCGACCGAAGCGGATAAAACCAAGCCGGAAGACGACGCCTACCTGGCCGAGACGGGCCGGATCCTGCTGGACTACCTGAAGATCACTAAGCAGGTGGCCAAGCAGTAAATGATGGCGATTTAATGTGATCGCTCAGCAGAGTGTCATCATATAGACATCATTCTGTCGTGAAATGAAGGACCGCAGGTTTCCAGCCTGCGGTCCTTTTTTTTCGATCGAGATCGCCATGACCATGACCGAACAGCTGAATGCATTGGGCGTTATCCTGGCTCAAGGCAGTTTGCACAGCCTGTTCCAACCGATCATCAGCCTGTCTGAACGGCGCATTCTCGGCTATGAAGCCCTCAGTCGTGGTCCTTCCAACAGCCCGTTGCACTCCCCCATCGCCCTCTTCTCGGTGGCCAGCCAGGCCGGGCGACTCAGTGAGCTGGAGATCGCCTGCCGCGAAAGCGCGTGCCGACGTTTCAGTGAACAGAAGCTGCCGGGCAAGCTGTTCCTCAACGTCTCGCCACAATCCCTGATGGAAACTGCGCATCAACCGGGGCGTACCCTGCAATTGCTGCGTGACTTCGGCATCCCACCCAGCCAAGTGGTGATCGAACTCACCGAGCAAACCCCCACCAACGATATCGACCTGCTGCAAACCGCCCTGCACCACTACCGCAACATGGGGTTCTCAATTGCCCTGGATGACTTGGGCGCCGGTTATTCCAGCCTGCGCCTATGGTCGGAGTTGCGCCCGGATTATGTGAAGATCGACCGACACTTCATCGACGGCATCCATCAGGACGCGCTCAAACGGGAATTTGTCGGCTCCATCCTGCAAATCGCCAAGGCGTCGCGTGCCCAAGTGATTGCCGAAGGAATCGAGTTGCCTGAAGAGTTGGCCGTACTGACGGAGATGGGCGTGGACCTGGTCCAAGGTTACCTGCTCTGCCGCCCGCAGGAGCAGCCGCCGCAGGAAGCGCGCCTGATGCTGCCCAAGCCCGACAGCGCCAACGTGGCGCTGAACGACGAAGGCAGCGACCTGAGCGCCTTACTCAGCGAACAGCCTGCGGTGGATCAGGACACCGCCACCGCCCAGGTGCTGGAAGCGTTCCGGCGCCAGGCCAACCTCAATTCCCTGGCGGTGCTGGATGGGCGTGGGCACCCTATCGGTATCGTTCACCGGCATTCACTGTCGGATGCGCTGCTGAAACCCTTCGCCACCGACCTGTTTGCGCGCAAGCCCATCAGTCGCTTGATGAGCACCGACTTTCTGGCAGTGGAGCTGAGCCAGTCCCTGCAACAAGTCAGCCGTTTGCTCACCAGCCGCGCGCGGCAACGCATCGAAGAAGACTTCATCATCACGCTCAATGGCGATTATCTGGGCCTGGGCCGGGTGATCGATGTGCTCAAGCTGATCACCGAATTGAAGATCCAACAAGCGCGCTACGCCAACCCGCTGACCCTGCTACCGGGCAATGTGCCGATCCAGCAGTGCCTGACGCGCCTGTTGCAGCAACAGCGTGAATCGGTGATCTGCTACGTGGATATCGACAGTTTCAAGCCGTTCAACGATATCTACGGCTATGGGCGTGGGGATGAGGTGTTGTTGTGCCTGGCGCAGTGCTTGAACGACCGTGTCGACCCTAGCCGCGACTTTGTCGGGCATATTGGCGGTGATGATTTTTTGCTGGTGCTGGGCCCGCAGGATTGGCGCAAACGCCTTAATCAGCTGCTGGATGACTTCCACACCCAATGCCGGCGCTTCTACCGTGCCGAACACCTTGAAGCAGGCTGTTTCGTGGCGCTCAACCGCCAGGGCGTGCGCCAGGAGTTTGCGCTGCTGTCACTGTCCATCGGCGTGGTGCATTTGTATCCACAGGCCTGTGGACAACTCGATGCCAGCCAGTTGGCGGAGCTGGCCTCGCAGGCCAAGCACCATGCCAAGGACATGGCCGGCTATAGCATCCATGTGATCGACAGCATGGACGCGCTGCCCCAAGCGCTTTAGGCCTCTGCGGATTCCGGGTATTCGTATTCAAACACCCGCACCACTTCGGAGGCGTGCCAGGAGGCCGCGGCCACACCGTCGGACGGCCCGCTGAAGCGGCCCAAGCGCTCGACACATTCAAAGAAACCGGTACGCGGCAGGCGACTGGCGCCCTGGCTGATCACCAGCGAGCTGCGCAGCGGCTGCTCGGCTTTGGCGTCCAGCGCCGCCAGGTGTTCCAGGGCGGCGGCCAGGGTTTGCATGGCCGGTGTAGGGAATTGCAGGCGCTCCAGCAGCGCGCGGTAGGTCAGCAGATGGCGCTGGCGGCGCGCCTGGTCCAGTTCGTTGAGTAACCCATCCCAGTGTTGACGGCTGATACGTAGGCTCAAGATTCATCCCTCCAACCTGCAACGCCCAATTCCCAGGCCAGGCTGCGGCGGATCGCGGCATCCGGCTGGCGTTCACCACTTTCAATCAATCCAAGATACGAGGGGCTGATACCCACGGTGCGGGCCAGGGTCTCGATAGCCAGGCCTTTGGCTTCGCGCAAGCCGCGCAGGGCTGCGAGCGGGCGCAGGTCCTGATCAGGGGCAGCTTGGGCAGTCGATGAAAGAGGAGGTAGCGTTGGCTGTTGCTGACCGGCAGCTTTTAGCAGCGCCTGGTACTGGTCCCATGGCAACACCGCGTATTCGGGTTCGCCATTGCGTGAAATTATCTGAATATCCATGACCGCCCCGTAGGATAACAACACTTACTGAGTAAGCTCTTTCCTTAGGAGTGTAATCCTAACAGCCACAAAGGTCGCAGGGGGATAGTCACATCATCCGTTTTTTTGCGGGCTTTCCTTGGACAGCAGCGCGGGCGTCGCAGGTAGGCGCTCAACCACGGCAAGCTTTTCCGGACGCTGGGCGTCGCGCCAGGCGCGAAAAGCGCTCAGTTCGCCGTCCAGGGTCTTCATGACCCATGCCAGCACGGCAATGTCGTCCAGCATGCCAAACATGGGGATAAAGTCCGGGATCGCATCAATCGGGCTAAGGAAGTACATCAAGCCTGCCACCACCGAGATCAGTGCCTTGGGACTGATCGCCCGGTACTCGCCGCGCCAGTAAGCCAGGCACAAGGCCTGGAGCAACTTGAGGTCATCCTTGAGCTTGCCCAGTCGATTACCCTGGCTGGAGCCCTTGGCAGCGACGGCGAACAGCAGCGTCGGCAAGCGGCCACGGCCCAGGAGACGTGCAGCCATGGGCAGGAATCGGGTGAAATTGAAGGGTGGTTTCATCGGTCACTCCAGTTCCAGGCGATATAAAAGGTTATCCACACAAATTGTGGATAACCTTGTGAACAGAGCCTATTTTCTGCGCTGAAAGCCACGTACTACAAGGCTTGCAGTCAGATCGGGCGTTTTTTGCGCACTGAAAAAAAACCCAAGATTTCATTGACTTGGCATTGATGTGCGGCTACCCGTACTCGAGTCTTATATCAGACTGTTGCAGGTTGCAGGCGTTCGATCGGATGTTCGCGGGCTCGGATTTTGCAACCCCCATAAACAACAACGCCCCGTCGAGACGGGGCGTTGTGTGTTCAGGCGCCTGTTACTTCTTGGCAGCCGGTGCAGCAGGAGCGTCAGCCTTGGCTGGGTCCTTGATGGCCAGCAGTTCCAGGTCGAACACCAGCACGGAGTTGGCTGGGATCGCTGGGCTTGGGCTTTGTGCGCCGTAGGCCAGGTCGGAAGGAATGTACAGCTCGACCTTCTCGCCGACGTGCATCAGTTGCAGGCCTTCGACCCAACCTGGGATCACGCCGCTGACAGGCAGGTCAATCGGGCTACCGCGATCCACGGAGCTGTCAAAGGTAGTACCGTTGGTGAGTTTGCCGGTGTAGTGCACAGTCACCACGTCAGTCGGCTTAGGCTGGGCGCCGTCGGCTTTCTTGACGATCTTGTACTGCAGACCGGAAGCGGTGGTGACGACGCCGTCTTTCTTGGCGTTGTCTTCGAGGAATTTCTTGCCGGCGGCTGCCGACTCTTCGCTCATTTTGGTCATGCGTTCTTCAGCACGCTTCTGCAGTGCGGCAAACGCTTCAACCAGCTCGTCGTCTTTGAGCTTCTGCTCTTTCTTGCCGACGGCATCTTCGATGCCTTGGGCTACTGCTTTGGAGTCCAGGTCATCCATGCCTTCTTGGGCAAGGCTCTTGCCCATGTTCAGGCCGATGCCGTAGGAAGCTTTCTGCGCCGGGGTTTTCAGCTCTACGCTGGTCTGCGAATCACAACCCGCAAGTACCAGGCTAACCAGGGCCACCGCCGCCGCCAACCGATGCTGTTTCATGCTATTTCCTTGTTCATGCGCCAAAAGGGCATTCGAATAAAGTCGCGAGCTTATCAGGCGGCCACGACCAATGGCTACCGGCATGTGAGCGGGAAACTTCTGATAAGTTCACGTGTTTAAAAGCATTTTCATTCATGATGGAGGCCCGCGACGGATCGCGGGGCCGCCCACTACCGGGCTCATGGCCACTTGCCGCACTTGTGCCGTAGTGGCATAACAGCGCTACAACTCGACAAGGATAGTTATCTTGCGCATTTTTTCCCGTGTTTTACTCCTGATATTCGCCATTTTGGTCCTAGTACTGGCCGTGGTGCTCTATTACACCGTCAACCCCAAGCTGCCGGACTACGTGCCCGTGGAGCAGGTGCACTACCAGGACCAATGGAGTGCCGCCGACCGCCAGACCTATTACTTCACGCCCCAGGGCACCCAGGTAAAAGGCCTGCACTACGACTGGTTCACCGCCCTGGAATTGCCGTTTTCCGAGCAGCGTTTTGCTACGCCGGCGTATCTGGCGCGCTTCGGTTTCCTGGTCGATCCCAAGCAAGTGCCCACCGCACAAAACCCCGGCAACCTGCCGGTGGGTTTCGCCCGGCATAAAAACGCCGACAGCAACGCCGAATACCTGGATATCACCTGCGCCGCCTGCCACACCGGCGAACTGCGTTACAAAAACCAGGCCCTGCGTATCGATGGCGGTTCCGCCCAGCACGTATTGCCGTCCAGCGTGCCAACCTTGCGCGGCGGCAGTTTTGGCCAGGCCCTGGTCGCCAGCCTCGCCGCCACCTATTACAACCCGTGGAAGTTCGAGCGTTTCGCCCGGCAGGTGCTGGGGGATCGCTACGACGCCGAGCACAAGCAATTGCGCCAGGACTTCAAGCAGTCGCTGAACAAGTTCCTCAAGGTGGCCTGGAACGATACCCACCGCGGCCTCTACCCCACAGAAGAAGGCCCCGGCCGCACGGACGCCTTTGGCCGTATCGCCAATGCCAGCTTTGGCGATGCCATTTCTGCGGACAACTATCGCGTCGCCAACGCACCGGTGGACTACCCGCAGCTGTGGGATATCTGGACGTTCGATTGGGTGCAGTGGAACGGTTCGGCCCAGCAACCCATGGCACGCAATATCGGTGAAGCCCTGGGTGTCGGTGCGACGCTTACTTTTTTCGACGCCGCCGGCCAGCCGCTTCAGGGCGATGCGCGTTACCCGTCCAGCGTAAGGGTGCGCGACCTCAACCTGATCGAAGAAACCCTGCAACGCCTCAAGCCACCGACCTGGCCCGAGGACCTGTTCGGCAGCATCGACAAGCCGCTCGCCGCCCAAGGCCGTGCACTGTTCGCCGAAAACTGCGCCGGCTGCCACGTGCCCAGCGTCATCCAGGAAGGCGGACGCCCGGTGCAACAGCTGAAAATGCTGCCAGTGGACTACATCGGCACCGACCCCGGCACCGCCAGCAACATCGCCGATCAGCGCTATGACCTCAGCGCGTTGCAATGGGACCTGGCGGAACTGGCCAAGCTCAACGTAGAGCTGCACCCGACGCCGACCGAGCCACTGGACCTGAAAAAGATGTCCGTGGCCAAGGGCCTCGCCTACGTCACCGCCTTCGTCGAAGAACATGCCTACCGCGCCGCTGGTGTGACCCTGGCCGAGCGCCCGCGCCTCGACGGTTACGGCCTGCCCATCGGTGTGCGCGAGTTGCGTGCTTACAAGGCGCGGCCATTGGCAGGCGTTTGGGCGACACCGCCGTTCCTGCATAACGGTTCGGTGCCGACGATCTACCAGTTGCTCTCGCCTCAGGACGAGCGCAGCACCACCTTCTATAAAGGCACGTTCAACTACGACCCGCGCCACCTCGGCTTCGAGACCGGTGCGTTCAAGAATGCCTTTGTGTTCGATACCAAAATCACCGGCAACCACAACAGCGGTCACGAATTCCGCGCTGGCCAGCGTGGCAACGGCGTAATCGGCCGTGGCCTGCTGCCGCAGGAACGCTGGGCGCTGCTGGAATACCTCAAAGTGCTGGGCGGCCCGCTGGAGCAACAACTGCCATGATGATTCGATCACCCTACGACCGACCTTCCCTGCTCGCCCGCCTGTGGCTGCGCATCGGCGCGTTCCTCGGCAAGACCCTGCTGTGGCTGGTGGGCCTCGGCCTGCTCGGTTGGCTGGGCGCCAGTGCCTGGTACGCCTGGCAGCACAGCGGCCCGGTGTCACCGAACGAGCAAATTCCGTCCGGTGAGGCGGCGATGACCCAAGGCATCATCCAGACGGCGGTGCGCATCGTTGACCAGCACCGTGAAGGCACGCGCTACCTGCGCGATGCCCATGCCAAGGCCCATGGGTGCGTGAAGGCCGAAGTCAGCGTGTTGGCCGACCTCGACCCAGCGCTGCGCCAGGGCGTATTCACCGAGCCAGGCAAGACCTGGCAGGCGATGATGCGACTGTCCAACGGCAACGCCTACCCGCAGTTCGACAGTATCCGTGATGCGCGGGGCATGGCGCTCAAGCTGCTGGATGTGCCGGGCAAGCAACTGCTGGCCGACCAACAGGCGCGCACGGAACAGGACTTCGTGATGTTCAGCCATCCGAACTTCTTTGTCAGCGATGTGGCGGAGTACGCGCAGAACATCGGCGCGCAAGCGGACGGCAAGAAAGTCCTGGCGTTCTTCCCCAAGGTCGACCCAAGGACCTGGCAGGTGCGACATCTGTTTATCGCCCTGGCGACCCTGGCGCCGGCACCGGCCAGCCCGACGCAAACCACGTACTTTTCAGTGTCGCCCTACAAGTTCGGTGCGGCCAACGCCAAGTTCCGTGTCGCGCCCGACCCGCAAAGTTGCCCGGAGTATGTGTTGCCCAAGCAAAACCAGGACCTGCCAAACTTCCTGCGCAGCGCCCTGAGCCAGCAGCTGTCCACCGACCGCACGCCTGCGTGTTTCGTGCTGCAGATCCAGCGGCAGAACCCACAAAAATTCATGCCGATCGAAGACACCAGCATCGAATGGAAAGAGAGTGATGCGCCCTATGAAACCGTGGCCAAGGTACGCATCCCGGCGCAGGATTTCGACACCCCCGAGCAGAACCTGGCGTGCGACAACCAGTCGTTCAACCCTTGGTTTGGTGTAGCGGAGCACCGCCCCATCGGCGGTATCAACCGCTTGCGCAAGGCCGTGTATGAGGCGGTCAGCGATTACCGCCACAGCCGCAACGCCCCGTAAAGAATGCGTAACAATGGGCCCGACGGCGTAAGGATTGCGTCGGGTCTATTGAGCCGGTTTCACCTCGCCTCTACCTTGAGCACCTACCCCAACACCCGTAGGAAGTCATCGTGGAAAGCTCAACCCTCGGCATGATCGTACTGACCCTGATCGCCGTGTTCGGCACCGCTTCTTTTTGCTTCGAACACCTGGCGACACGCCAGACCAAAAAGAAAAAAACCGGCCAGCACTGAGCCTTATCCGACCTGTCCTGCCTCTGCCGTTCGAGCCTGCAACCACTGGCGAAAACTACGCACCGCCGCCGGCGGGTTGCGGTGGTGCGGTTGCATCAAGTGCAGGCGACCGCGACTGTGCATGCTGTGGGGCAAGGCCATTTGCAGACGGCCGGACTCCAAGTCGCTTTCCAGCAAGCGCTTCCAGCCCAAAGCGACGCCATGCCCCATCACCGCCGATTGCATCAACAGTTGATAGCTGTTGGTCCGCAAGGCATGACGCGGGGTGTAGTAGTCAGCGCCGGCATCAGTGAACCAGTCGGCCCAGGTCAACCAGTCGTGGTGGTGGTCCTCCACGATCAACAAGGTGTGAGCGTGCAGCAAGTGGTGCAGGTCGCGAATCGGGCCGTGACGCTCAAGGTAACCAGGGCTGCACACGGTGATGACCTGCTCGCTGTCGAACACCGGCGACAGTTCCAGGCCGTGGGGCGCGGCCAATTCATCCAGGTGATAGAACAGGCCCAGGTCATATTCGCTGACATCCAGGTGGCTGGGGCTTTCGCTGCACAGGATGCGGATATCCAGGTCCGGGTGGTCGTGCTGGAACTGCGGCAACAGACCGGCCAGCCAGATGGAACTGATGGTGGGCGTGCTGGCCAGGGTCAACTGGCGATCGGCACCGCGCCTGCGCAACTCGGCGGACTCGCGATCAAGCTCGCGCAACAGGCGTTGGACGGTACGGAAATAACGCACCCCAGCGGGTGTCAGGCTCAAGCCCTGGGCCAGCCGATAGAACAGTGGACGGGCCAGGTCTTCTTCGAGACGTTTGACCTGCCGGCTGACCGCACTTTGGGTCAGATTCAGTTCGTGGGCCGCCTGGGTAAAGCTCAAATGGCGGGCGGCCGCTTCGAAGGTCTGCAAGCAATTGAGGGGAGGAAGATCAACGTTTCGGCGCGACATGAGCAAGTCCATTGGCAATAACGGGCCCAGGTTACCCCAGGCCCGCAGAGATCACGTTGGCGAGCATCCTGCCAGTTGCCTGCTCAGAGTGCGACCCTGGCCACGCGCTTACTCCATTGCCTACGGTGCTCAAGCTGGCCATTTTCCCAGGCGGTCTGCTCCGCTTCGATGTAGAACCACTCGGCGTCGGCGTGCACGCTCAAATGGCTTTCCACCTCCACGGCCCACTGGTCGCGACCGACTCGGTAGTGCCATTCAATGTCAGCCTGCGTCGACAGCGGATCCCAGGGCAAGGTGCGGTATTGCTCGGTACAACGTTGGTCCACCGACAGGCCATGGTCGGTAAAACGCACCGAACCCAAGTCATCTTCGATTTTCACGCAGACTTCACCACTGCCGACGTCTTCGATCAAGGTGCGTTTCGGCGCAGCGGCGCGTAGGACCTCCATCGCTACCGGCGTAGCCGACTGCGGCGCTTCGAACGGGCAGTCCACCGCCTCGCCTTTGAATATCGGCAGTTGCAGGCTTTGCAGGGTGGGTAGCAACGTCAGGGTGGTCAATTCACGGCTCGGCCACAGCAGCGGGAAACTCGCCGTGCTGAGCGCCAGACGCAAACGGTAGCCGGCGGGCAGGCGCATGCCGATGTGGTCGAGGTTTAACTGCACGTCCATGGGTTCACCGGGGACTACCGGCGTTACCTGGGAAAAATCCTCACGCAGTGTGAGATTAAGCACACCGTAGCTGATCTGGGTGACTTGCCCGTCCGGCGCTATCGCATTCAGCCGGGCGACCAATTGACCACAGGAAGTGTCGCTTGCCAGGCGTAACGTGAGACGTGCATCGCCGAGCAACGCCAGCGGCTCGGTCAGCGGCTGGGAGTCGAAGCACAACGAATGGGCGTCATCGCGACGTTGATCCGTTGGGCCATCGGGGCCAAACCAGATGGCGCAGTACTCGCCCTGGTGCAGGCCGGTGGTCAGCGGCGAACAGAGGCTGCGCGGCGCCGCCAAGGGCTGTGAGCCCGCGCTCAGGCCTTGATCGCCCAGGCTGAAATCCGTCCATTGCACCTGCGGATCCGGCCAACCCGAGGTCTGCACCCAGATCCCTGGCCGCTCGGCATAACTGCCCTTCGGCGGCAGAATATCCTGTAGGTAAAAGGTGCAGGCTGCGTCATCCATTACCCCGTTATCGATGCCCTTGAGCCAGTGATCCCACCAGCGTTTGGCCTCTTGCAGGAAGCCGATGGCCGGGTTGGGCACGGCAAAATGCGGGTACTTGTGGATCCACGGGCCGATCATGGCTTTCTTCGGGCCCGGCAGATTTTCCATCAGGCGCGAAACCGTGTTGCGGTAGGCATCGCCCCAGCCGCCCACGGCATACACGGCCGCCTTGATCTTCGAATAGTCCTCGCACACCGAGCCGTGGCGCCAATAGTCATCGCGGGTCTGGTGTTGCAGCCAGGTTTCGGCCAGCAGCGGCATAGCTTCCAGGCGTTGGTGCCAGAGGTCTTTCCAGTCGTCGCCCACCAGCAAAGGATCCGGCACCGCTGCGCTGAAATTGAGCATGGTCGCGGCCCAGCCGAAATTCTCCATCAACAGGTTGCCACCCTTGTAATGGATGTCGTCGGCAAAGCGGTCATCGGTGGAGCACAAGGTGATGATTGCTTTCAACGCCTCGGGCTGGCGTGCCGCGACTTGCAGGCCGTTAAAGCCGCCCCAGGAAATCCCCATCATGCCGACATTGCCGTCGCACCAGGGTTGCCGGCACAGCCAGTCGATCACTTCGAGGGCGTCTTCCTGTTCCTGCAGCAGGTATTCATCGGCCATCAGGCCCTGGGATTCGCCGTTGCCACGCATGTCCACCCGCACACACACGTAGCCCTGCCCCGCCATCCACGGGTGAGTCAGCGCATCGCGTACGGCGGTGCCATCGCGCTTGCGGTACGGCAGGTATTCCAGGATTGCCGGGAAGGTCTGCACACCGGCGACTTCCGGCAACCAGATGCGGGCGGCCAGTTGAGTGCCGTCCTTCAAGGGGATCAGGCAGTGCTCGATTTCGCGCACGGTGTAAGCAAATTCAGTGACGATTTCCATCAGTAACTCCTACAGCGATTCAATCGATCAGCGGGCGAAATCCGGCACCGGGCTAGCGCCGCGCAGTTCCGTCTCGGGGGTCCGCTGAAGGCGTTTCACATCCAGCAATGCGGGATTTTTCAACCAGAAGATCAGCGAAGTACTGGCCAGCAACACCAGGATCATGCCCGGCAGACCGCCGAGGTTGGAGAGCATCTTCACCCCGTCGATGCCGACAAACGCGACCATCACCCACGATACCGAGCCGATGATCAGGCCCCAGACAATCTTCAGCAGCGGGTTGCCATCCATGTCAGAATCGGCCGTCACGCCTTTGCTGCACAGGTTGGCGATAACGTCGGTGCTGGAGTCCGCGGCAGTGACAAAAGAGATGAACGCGACGAACAGCAGGAACGCGATCATCACGCCGCTGGCCGGCAGTTGCTGGAACATCTGGTACAGCACGTGTTCCACGCCCTGCTCGTTCAGCACACGGTTGAGGCTGCCGTCGCCCAGCGCATCGAAGTACAGGCTGGTGCCGGAGAAGATGCAGATCCACACCGCCGTGAACAACGCCGGGTAGAGCATGTTGATATGAATGAATTCACGCACCGTGTAGCCACGGCCGATCTTGCCGAGGAACAACGCGCTGACCGGCGCCCAGGCAAACCACACCGACCAGTAGAACACCGTCCAACTGTGCGGCCAGGTGTCGCCACTGGCGGCGCCGGTGAACAGGCTGCGGCTGAAGAAGGTGTCGAGGTACACGCCCAAGGACTCGACGCCGAGGCTGAACATGTACAGGGTCGGCCCGCACAACAGCACAAACAGCCCCAGGGCCAGCATGATCCAGGTGTTGAACGAGGACAGCATCACAATGCCTTTCTGTAGACCGCTGGCGGCCGACGCGACAAAGGTGATGACGATGATCGCAATGATGATAGCCAGGCGAAACGGCGTGGTTTCACCGCCGATGTACTGGGCCAGGCCGCCGGCCAGGGTCAACGCGCCGGTGCCCAGGGACGAGGCCATGCCGGCCACTAGGGCGAACATCGCCAGGGTGTCGATCAGCCCGGCATAGCGCCGGACCCGCGCTTCGCCCAGCAACGGTTCAAGCATGGCACCGATGGAGAAATTGCTGCGACGGTTGTAGAACACCAACGCAAACACCAACGAGGGCACCAGGTAGATGGCGTAAGGCGTGATGGTCCAGTGCAGGAACATCGTCGACATGGCAAAGCTCTTCGCCGCCGAACTGCCCGCCTCGATCGGCAGGCTGGTGGGTGGGCCGTACAGGTGGTAAAGCGGTTCGGCGGTGGTCCAGAACAGCACGCCCACCGCCAGGGTGGTGCACAGCGCCACCATGAACCAGCGCCATTTGCTCAGCAGAGGCTGGGCATCTTCACCGCCGATACGCACCTTGCCCAGTGCAGAGAAGTACACGACAGCGGTCAGCACCACCATGGCAAACGAGCCTGCACTGAACAGCCATGAGAAGTTTTTCAGGATCAGGTTGTTGAGCTGTTTGCTGACCGCAAGGAACGCATTCAGGTCGACGTAGCTGGCGATCACCGCCGCCAGCAGGATCAGGAACGTTGGCCAGAACACCAACGGACGCAGTGGATATTTCATAGAGAGCCATTCCCCTTGCAGACTATTTTTATGTTGGAGAGCGAGCCCCCGCAGCATCCTGCTGCCGGTCACTCGCCTGGAAGTCTTCGCGTGGCTATAGATAAACGTTTAAGCGTCCGACGGCGCAATCAACCAATGAGCATGGGGGTATTCCCTCACGTCATGGCGCACCCGTACAGTTCAGGACGAATAAGCAGTGCACACTGGCAGGGCATAAGAAGAAGAAATCGCAGACGAAAAAAAGCCCGCTCAATGAGCGGGCTTCTTGTGGCGACCTGGCGTTCAGTGTTCCAGGTTACCGAATATGGCGCAGCGGACGGGACTCGAACCCGCGACCCCCGGCGTGACAGGCCGGTATTCTAACCGACTGAACTACCGCTGCGCGTAACACGTAAAACGAATGGTGGGTGATGACGGGATCGAACCGCCGACATTCTGCTTGTAAGGCAGACGCTCTCCCAGCTGAGCTAATCACCCTTCGTTTCGGTGTGGGCGGCATCATACACCAAAAATCCGCAATGTCTTGATTTAAATGCAATTTATTTGAAATATTTTCTCAGGTACGAGAAAACCCAGCAAAAACGGGCTTCTACGCCTTCAAACGCGAGTCTATTGCGTTTACCCGCCCCTTGGCCGCACAATTAAAAACCATTCTCAATAACACCTGAGCCACGCCTATGTCTGCGGGTGAACCACCCTTCCAACGGGAAATTACCCAGCTCTACAGCGAGCATCATGGCTGGCTGCTCACCTGGCTAAGACGCAAGCTGGGCTGTCGACAGAATGCCGCCGACCTGGCGCAGGACACGTTTGCACGCATCTTGAACGCGCGTGAATCCGTCGCCGGCATTCGCGAACCCCGCGCGTACCTGAGCACCACCGCCCGGCGATTGCTCATTGACCAGGCGCGGCGCAAGCAGATTGAACAGGCTTACCTGCAGGAATTGGCGCTGACGGTGGACACGCTCGAAGGGTTCCAATCCCCGGAGCAAATCCACACCACCCTCGAAGCCCTCGAACAGATCGCCTTTATCCTGGAAGGCATGCACGAATACTCGCGCCAGGCCTTCGTGCTGTATTACCTCGAAGACATGACCCAGCAACAGATCGCCCGGCAGCTCAAGTTGTCGGAACGCACCGTGCGCAAGTACCTGATCCAGGCGCTTATGCATTGCAGCCACAGCATGGACACTTGATCGAGCATGTCGGACGTCGAAGAACAAGCCGCCGAATGGATGCTGCGCCTGCACGACGGCGAATGGGACGAGGCCCAGCAGCAGGCGTTCGAGCGCTGGAAGCAACATGGCCCGCATCACGCCGCAGCCGCCGCACGCATGGAAACTATGGTTTCGCGCATGCAGGCCTTGCGCGGTAAAAAAGCCCCTGCCCGCGCTGCATTGAATGCGGCCTTTGCTCAGCCGAAAACCCGTCGCCGCAAGCACGCCCTGCGCGCGCTGGTATTGGCGTGCAGCCTGGCGATCCCAGCAGCGGCCTTGTTGATCAGCCCCTATCCGCGGCAGTGGATGGCCGATGTACGAAATGGCCCGAGCCAATGGCAAACCCTGCAACTGGCGGACGGTTCGACACTGACGCTCAATGGCATCAGCGCAGCGAACCTGCATTTTGATAGCCAGCAGCGCCGTATCGAGCTGTTGCAAGGCGAAATCCTGGTGGAAGTCGCCCACGACAGCACCCGGCCGTTTGTCGTGCAGACGCCCCAAGGAACGCTGCGTGCGCTGGGCACACGGTTTGTGGTCAAGCGCGAAGGTGATGTCACGGTGCTGAGCATGCTCCAGTCGCGCGTGGCGGCACAAAGCGCGAACGGCCAGCAGACACTGGAAGTCGATGCAGGGTCGCGAGCCCTGATGCACGCGAACCAAGTGCGCCTGGCCGGCACTGTTGAGCCGAGCAGCATCAACGAAGCCTGGCGACGCCATCAATTGGTGGTGGAGAACCAACCCTTGCCCGACGTGCTCGACGAAATCGCCCGGCACCGCAGCGGCCGCGTGCAGTTTGATCGCGCCGCGCTGCAAAGCCTGCGCGTGTCTGCCGTGATTCCCCTGGATGACAGCGACCAGGCTTTGCAATTACTCGCGCAAACGCTGCCGATCCGGGTGCAGTCCTACACTCCATGGCTGATCGTGGTTGGCCCCGAGCCAGCACCCAATAAATAATTATTCGCATTTGCTTCCGGTTTTTTCGAGGCTGCCCGTCAAGGAAGGTAATTCGACACATAAAGGACTGCCTTCACCATGCACACCCCTTCCTACCCACGCGGACGCTTTCGGCTACTGAAAAGTGCACCGCTTTCCTTGGCCCTGTTCACTGCCGGCACCTTGAACATCGGCCTGGCCCAGGCGGACGCCGTCAGTGTCGCCGCCCAGTCCTATGACATCCCCGCCGGACCGCTGGGCAGTTCGCTCAACCGCTTCGCCCAGCAGGCCGGTGTGGCCATCGTGTTCCAGTCCCACGAACTGGAGGGCCTCAAAGGCCCAGGCTTGAAAGGCAATTACGGGATTCAGGACGGGTTTGACAGGTTGCTGGAAGGCAGCGGCTACCGCGCCGTGCAAGGCGTTCAGGGATACGCCCTGCAACCCGCCCCCATCGCTGGCAATGGCACCATGGAACTGAGCCCGACTGCCGTCACCGCCAACCAGCTGGGCAACGTCACCGAAGGCACCGGTTCCTACACGCCCGGCACCATCGCGACCTCCACACGCCTGGTGCTGACGCCCAAGGAAACCCCGCAGTCCGTGAGCGTGGTCACCCGTCAGCACATGGATGACTTCGGCCTGAACAACGTCGACGACGTGATGCGCCATACCCCCGGCATCACCGTTTCGGCCTTCGACACCGAGCGTACCAACTACTACGCCCGGGGCTTTTCCATCAATAACTTCCAATACGACGGCATCCCCTCGACCGCACGCAACGTCGCTTACTCTGCGGGCAACACCTTGAGCGACATGGCGATCTATGACCGTGTCGAAGTGCTCAAGGGCGCCACCGGCCTGCTCACAGGTGCAGGCTCACTGGGCGCGACGATCAACCTGGTGCGCAAGAAACCCACCGCAGACTTCCAGGGCCACGCGACCCTCGGCGCCGGTTCGTGGGACAACTACCGCAGCGAGCTGGATGTCAGCGGCCCCATGACCGAAAGCGGCAACGTGCGTGGCCGCGCCGTGGCGGCCTATCAGGACAAGCATTCGTTCATGGACCACTACTCGCGCAAGAGCCCGACGTACTACGGCATCATGGAGTTCGACCTGTCACCCGATACGCTGCTGACCGTAGGCGGCGATTACCAGGACACCTTGCCGAAGGGCTCATCGTGGTCGGGCAGTTTCCCGCTGATCAACTCCAAGGGCGACCGCAACAGCGTCAAGCGCTCGTTCAACAACGCCGCGGACTGGAGCAGTTGGGAGCAATACACCCGCACCGTATTCGCCATGCTCGAACACGACCTGGGCAATGGTTGGGTCACCAAGCTGCAACTGGATCACAAGATCAACGGCTATCACGCGCTGATGGGCTCGATCCAGGGCGACCAACCGCAGCCGGATGGCACCGCGCAACTCACCTCGGGCAAGTACACCGGGGAAACCGTCAGCGATTCCGCCGACCTGTACGTCAGCGGCCCATTCAGCCTCGGCGGTCGCGAGCATGAACTGGTGCTGGGCGGCTCGATCAGCGCATCGGAATGGAAAGGCAAAGGCTATTGGAACCTCTCCCCCAATATCGTCGACTTCAATAACTGGCATGGCCACGCCACGATACCGGACTGGGGCAAGGCGCAATCGCTTACCGATGACACCGTGCGCCAGACCGGCGCCTACGTGACCACGCGACTGAACCTCACCGATGACCTCAAGCTGCTGATGGGCGGTCGCGTGGTCAATTATCAGGTCACGGGCTACAACCCCAACTACCGTGAGTCCGGGCGTTTCGTCCCGTACATCGGCGCCGTCTACGACCTCAACGACACGTACGCGGTCTACGCCAGCTACACCGATATCTTCATGCCGCAGGAAAACTACAACCGCGATCGCGACAACAAGTTGCTGGAACCGGATGAAGGCCAGAACTGGGAACTGGGCGTGAAAGCCGACTTCCTCGACGGACGGGTGAACGCCAGCGCGGCGTACTTTGAAATCCGCGAGTCCAATCGCGCACTCTCCGACGACGAATACAACAACCAGACACCGATCCCGAACAACTACGCCTATAAAAGTAGCAAGGCCGTCACCAAGGGTTATGAACTGGAGATGTCCGGCGAGATTGCCCCCGGCTGGCAACTCGAGGCCGGCTACACCCATAAGGTGGTGCGCGACGACAAGGACGTGAAGATCTCCACCTTCGAACCCGAAGACCAGGTCAAGCTGTTCACCACCTACAAACTCAAGGGCAACCTGGACAAACTGACCATCGGCGGTGGTGTGCGTTGGCAAAGCGTGGGTTGGCAGGACATCTACAACTCACCGAAGGGTGGGTATGAAGAGTTTTCCCAGGATGCTTATTGGCTGGTGGATCTGATGACCAAGTATCAGGTCAGCAAAAACCTGTCGGCGACGCTGAACGTCAACAATATCTTCGACAAGCACTACTACACCAACATCGGCTTCTATAACTCGGCCGCTTACGGTGAGCCGCGCAACTTCATGGTCACCACTCGCTGGGATTTCTGATTGCCCCATAAAAAACGCCGCCGATCATCGGAAATGATCGGCGGCGTTTTTTTGGTTTTACAAACCCCAGACAGCAAAAAGCCCGCTCATTGAGCGGGCTTCCTGTGGTGACCTGGCGTTCAGTGTTCCAGGTTACCGAATATGGCGCAGCGGACGGGACTCGAACCCGCGACCCCCGGCGTGACAGGCCGGTATTCTAACCGACTGAACTACCGCTGCGCGTAACACATGAAGCGAATGGTGGGTGATGACGGGATCGAACCGCCGACATTCTGCTTGTAAGGCAGACGCTCTCCCAGCTGAGCTAATCACCCTTCGTTTCGGTGTGGCGCGCATTCTACGGAGCGACCTTAAGTCTGGCAAGCACTTTCTGAAATCTTTTTTTTGATAGCTTCCAATGGCTTAGGCAGGGTTGGCCTGGGACGTTATCAAGAGAATAATGCCCCCCTTTGTATAAAGGAGAGACTCACCCCATGTGGTTCAAGAACCTGCTTATCTATCGCCTGACCCAAGATCTGCCTGTTGATGCCGAGGCGTTGGAAGCGGCCATGGCCACCAAACTGGCGCGCCCTTGCGCGAGCCAGGAATTGACCACTTATGGTTTCGTCGCGCCTTTTGGTAAAGGTGAAGACGCTCCCCTGGTTCACGTCAGCGGTGATTTCCTGCTGATCGCTGCGCGCAAGGAAGAACGCATCCTGCCGGGCAGCGTGGTGCGTGACGCACTGAAAGAGAAAGTCGAAGAAATCGAGGCCGAGCAGATGCGCAAGGTCTATAAAAAGGAACGCGATCAGATCAAGGATGAAATCATCCAGGCCTTCCTGCCACGCGCCTTTATCCGTCGCTCCTCCACCTTCGCCGCCATCGCGCCGAAACAGGGCCTGATCCTGGTCAACTCGGCAAGCCCGAAACGCGCTGAAGACCTGCTGTCGACCCTGCGTGAAGTGATCGGCACCCTGCCCGTTCGCCCGCTCACGGTGAAAACCGCGCCAACCGCAATCATGACCGACTGGGTCACCACCCAGAAGCCGGCCGATGACTTCTTCGTCCTCGACGAATGCGAACTGCGCGACACCCACGAAGACGGCGGCATCGTGCGCTGCAAGCGCCAGGACCTGACCGGCGAAGAGATCCAACTGCACCTGACCACCGGCAAAGTCGTGACCCAACTGGCCCTGGCCTGGCAGGACAAGCTGTCCTTCATGCTCGACGATAAAATGACCGTCAAGCGCCTGAAGTTCGAAGACCTGCTGCAAGACCAGGCCGAACAGGACGGCGGCGACGAGGCCCTGGGCCAACAGGATGCGAGCTTTACCCTGATGATGCTGACGTTCGGCGATTTCTTGCCGGCGCTGGTTGAAGCATTGGGCGGTGAAGAGACTCCGCAGGGTATCTAAACCGTGTGAAATTCAAAATGTGGGAGGGGGCTTGCCCCCGATAGCATTCTGTCAGTTAAAACACCTATGACTGACAGACTGCAATCGGGGGCAAGCCCCCTCCCACATTTGATCGAATCCAACAAAAAAGGACATCCCCATGCGCGCACTCGCCGCCTTGAGCCGCTTCGTCGGCAATACCTTCGCCTACTGGGTGTTGATTTTCGCCGTCGTCGCCTTCCTCGAACCCGGCTGGTTCATTGGCCTTAAAAGCGCCATTGTCCCGCTGCTGGGCCTGGTGATGTTCGGCATGGGGCTGACCCTCAAACTCGATGACTTCGCCGAAGTCGCCCGCCACCCCTGGCGTGTGGCATTGGGCGTGGTTGCGCATTTCGTGATCATGCCGGGCGTGGCGTGGTTGCTGTGCCAGGCCTTCCATCTCCCCCCGGAAATCGCCGTCGGCGTGATCTTGGTCGGTTGCTGCCCAAGCGGCACCTCGTCCAACGTGATGACCTGGCTGGCCCGTGGCGACCTGGCGTTGTCGGTGGCCATCGCCGCCGCCACCACCCTCCTCGCCCCGCTGCTCACGCCAGCATTGATCTGGCTGCTGGCCTCGGCCTGGCTGCCGGTGTCGTTCATGGAGCTGTTCTGGTCGATCCTGCAAGTGGTGTTGCTGCCGATCGTGCTCGGCGTGCTGGCGCAACGCGTGCTCGGCGACCGGGTTCGGCATGCGGTCGATGTGCTGCCACTGGTGTCGGTGGTGAGCATCGTGATCATCGTCGCGGCGGTGGTGGCGGCGAGCCAGGCGAAGATTGCCGAGTCGGGCCTGTTGATCATGGCAGTGGTGATGCTGCATAACAGCTTTGGTTACCTGCTGGGTTACTTCACCGGCCGCGTGTTCAAGTTGCCGTTGGCGCAGCGCAAGTCGCTGGCGCTGGAGGTGGGCATGCAGAACTCCGGGCTGGGCGCCGCGCTGGCCAGTGCGCACTTTTCGCCGCTGGCGGCGGTGCCGAGTGCCTTGTTCAGTGTCTGGCACAATATCTCCGGTGCATTGCTGTCGACTTACTTCCGCCGCATGAGCGAAAAGGAAGACCGTCGCGCCCTGGAGAACACCCCGCAAACTTGATCAGCCGAGCACTTTTCGGCACTCTAACGCGCTTCGCGGGGACGACCCCGCGACGCGCTCAAGCGACTACTCCGGGGACGACCCCACCTAGTGTTAGGAGGTCATCATGTCCTGGATCATTCTGTTTTTCGCGGGTCTGTTTGAAGTCGGCTGGGCCGTCGGCCTGAAGTACACCGACGGTTTCAGCAAGCCACTCCCCACCGCCCTGACGATTGCCGCCATGGCCATCAGCCTTGGCCTGCTGGGGCTCGCCATGAAGGAACTGCCTCTGGGCACCGCCTATGCCATCTGGACCGGCGTGGGTGCAGTGGGCACTGTGATCGCTGGGATTATCCTGTTTGGGGAATCCATGGCGTTGTTCCGGTTGGCCAGCGTGGCGTTGATCATTTGTGGGCTTATTGGCCTGAAAATCTCCACATAACCCTTGTAGGAGCCCGCTTGCGGGCGATGGCGGCCTGAAGATAGCCATCGCCGGCAAGCCGCGCTCCTACAGGACCGTGCCGCGCAGCTGAGTAACTTTCTCGTGCAGCTGCGCCGGGGTCGCCGACTCGACCGCCACCGGCTCGCCCGCCACCAATACCACCCGCGACCAGATGCGATGAAAGAAGCCCTTCTTCGGATCCCGACTGAAGAAACTCCCCCACAACCCCTGCAACGCCATCGGAATCACCGGCACCGCCGTCTCTTCCAGAATCCGCGTCACGCCACCACGAAACTCATTCATCTCGCCATCGGCGGTCAGCTTGCCTTCGGGGAAAATGCACACCAACTCGCCGTCCTTCAGGTACTGCGCAATCCGTGTGAAGGCCTTTTCGTAGATCTGGATATCTTCATGACGCCCAGCAATCGGAATCGCCCCGGCGGTACGAAAGATAAAGTTCAGCACCGGCAAACGGTAGATCTTGTAGTACGTGACAAAGCGAATCGGCCGACGCACCGCGCCGCCAATCAACAGTGCATCCACAAACGACACATGGTTGCACACCAACAACGCCGCGCCTTCATCCGGGATCGCCTGCAGGTTGCGATGCTCCACGCGGTACATGGAATGGCTGAGCAGCCAGATCATGAAACGCATGGTGAACTCGGGGACGATCTTGAAGATGTAGGTGTTGACCGCGATGTTGAGCAGCGACACCACCAGGAACAGTTCCGGGATCGACAGCTTGGCCACGCTCAGCAGCAGGATCGACACGATGGCCGAGACCACCATGAACAGCGCGTTGAGAATGTTGTTCGCGGCGATCACGCGCGCGCGTTCGTTCTCGGCGGTACGCGACTGGATCAGTGCATACAGCGGCACGATGTAGAAGCCGCCGAATACACCCAGGCCGAGGATATCGAACAGCACCCACCACGCCTGGCCGTAGCTGAGCACGGCAAGCCAATCGTTGGCCTGCACGTTCTGCGGGAAGCCGCCGGAGTGCCACCACAGCAGCAGGCCGAACACCGTCAGGCCGAATGAACCGAACGGCACCAGGCCGATTTCGACCTTACGCCCGGAGAGCTTTTCGCAGAGCATCGAACCCAGTGCGATACCCACCGAGAACACCGTGAGGATCAGTGTCACCACGGTCTCGTCGCCGTACAACCACTCCTTGGCGTAGGCCGGGATCTGCGTCAGGTAGATGGCACCGACAAACCAGAACCACGAGTTGCCGACGATGGAGCGCGAAACGGCCGGCGTCTGCCCCAGGCCCAAGCGCAGGGTGGCCCAGGACTCGCTGAAGATATTCCAGTTCAAGCGCAGTTCCGGGGTCGACGCGGCCGCGCGCGGAATGCTGCGGCTGGCCAGGTAACCCAGCACCGCTACGCCGACAATCGCCACGGACACCACGGGGGCGTAATGGGTGGACGACATCATGATCCCGGCGCCGATGGTGCCGGCCAGGATCGCCAGGAACGTGCCCATTTCCACCAAGCCGTTGCCGCCGACCAGCTCATCGTCATGCAATGCCTGGGGCATGATCGAGTACTTCACCGGGCCGAACAGCGCCGAGTGAGTGCCCATGGCAAACAGCGCGAGCAGCATCAGCTCCAGGTGGTTGGTGAGGAAGCCCGTCGCGCCCACGGCCATGATCACGATCTCACCGATCTTGATCGCGCGGATCAACGCGTCCTTGTTGAATTTCTCGCCAAACTGCCCGGCCAGGGCCGAGAACAGGAAGAACGGCAGGATAAACAGCAATGCGCAGAGGTTGACCCAGATCGAGCGGTCACCGTCGATAGTGAGCTTGTAGAGAATGGCCAGGATCAGCGATTGCTTGAAGATGTTGTCGTTGAAAGCGCCCAGCAACTGGGTGATGAAAAACGGCAGGAAACGCCGTGTGCGCAGCAAGGTGAATTGCGAGGGGTGGCTCATCGTCCGTGTTCCTGCGTGGCCTGTTTTTTTGTAAAAGCTGTCAGGCCACGACTTTACCTAATCCGGCTTACTTATTCGCTAGTCCTGCAATGCAAGGCGAAACAAAAAGCTCACCTTTATAGGCACCCTGCACGGTGCGCTTGGCCACGATCAGCCACATCAGCGCCAATGCCACCACCAGCACGCTGCCAAAAACGCTGAAGAACCCCAGGTGCAGCAGGCTCGCCAGCTTCAGCGTCGCCAGGGCATACACGCCCAGCGGGAAGGTGAAACCCCACCAACCGAGGTTGAACGGGATACCGGCGCGCAGGTAACGCAGGGTGATCAGCACCGCAATCAGCATCCACCACAGGCCGAAGCCCCACAACGTAATGCCCGCTACCAGGCCGAGGCCGTTGGCGATCTCACCGACACCCGGCAAGCCATTGGCCGCAAAGATCGCCGGCGCATCGCCCCCCAGCAGCAACATGCCCAGCGCACCGGTGCCGATGGGACCCAGGGCCAGCCAACTCGACGCGGCCATATTGGCGTGGGGCAGTTTGTGCAGGGCCATGCGCAGCATCAGGATGGTCAGGATGCTGAACGCCACCGGCAACGAAAACGCCCACAGCGCATAGCTGGTCACCAGCATCACCAGTTGCGAATGCGCGTCTGCCAGGTGCGGCGCGAGCAGCCCACCACTGGCCGCGGCAACTTCAGCGGCAACCACAGGCAGCAGCCAGACGGCGGTCATCTGGTCGATGCTGTGTTCCTGGCGGGTGAACATCATGAAGGGGATAAGCACGCCGCAGGCCAGGGCCATGCCCACGTCCAACCACCACAGGGTTTCAGCCAGCGGTATCACACCGGCGCCCCAGCGCGGCAGGCCAAATAACAGCAAGCCGTTGAGAATCGTCGCGAGCCCCATGGGGATGGTGCCGAAAAACATCGAGACGGTGGAGTGACCGAAAATACGCCGCGCCTCGTGGAAAAACATCACCCAGCGGGCCGCGTACAACACGCTGAACAACACAAATAGGCCAACAGTGAACAACCACAACGCCTGGGCGATGGCGTGCAGGCCAGACAGGTTGACTGGCAACTGCGCCAGGGCCAGTGCGAGCACACCAGTGCCCATGGTGGCGGCAAACCAGTTCGGCGTGAACTGGCGGATCACTTCCCGTGGACGGGTCAGGTGACTGAAGGGTTTGTAACTGATGCTATTCGAGCAGGTCATGATGGCAATCCTCTTCCTCGCATGAGGGTGAGACCATGGTAGAACCGAATCGAATATCTATATAACGGGTAATATCTCTATCTGTTATCTACTTTACCTATATATCGTCAGACGCTGCCTTCGCACTCGATCACCAGAATCCGCGCCGGCCCTTGCGGGTGGGCCACGTGCTCGGTGCCGACGCTGGCGTAAAAGATGTCCCCGACGCCCAGCTCCGCCACCTGTTCGAAACCATTGTCGCGGTAGTGCATCTGCACCCGGCCATCGAGCACCACAAACACTTCTTCGCCGTCGTTGATATGCCAGCGATAGGGCTGGTCGGTCCAGTGCAGGCGCGTGGTGATGCCATTCATGTTGGCGATGTCCAGCGCCTCCCAGGCACGGCTGCCGGTGAAGTCCTTGCTGCGGATGATCTTCATGCGCGAATCTCGATCAGGCGGATACGGGCACTGATTATTACCCATCAGCCGCCTGTCGTCGCCCGCACGCGCGCCGAATCCTGCAACAGCAAGGCAATGAGCGCACCGACAGCCAGCAGGATGAGGACCGCGCCGTAGCCGTCGGTGGTGGCGATCAGGCCAAAGCTGCGAATCAGGTTGCCCGCCAGTAACGAAGGCAAGCAGAACGCCAGGTAGCTCAGCACATAGAACGCCGACATCAGCCCCGCGCGCTCGTGGGGCAAGGCCAACGGCACCACACTGCGCAAGGCGCCAAGAAAGCCCGCGCCAAAGCCACTGCCGGCGATCAGCGTGGCGATGAAGAACAGGGGCAGGCTGGCGCTGTGCACCGCCGTGAGGATCAGCGTTACACCGATGGCCAGCAAGCCGGCGCCGAGACGCAGCACCTTGTCGGCCGGACGATTACGCAAGGTAAAGATCATCAACGCGCCGCTCAGGGTCAGCACGGCCACCAGGCCGCCACCGATCAGGTTGGAGGTAGACCCGGTGGCGGCCCGCACCAGCGACGGGGCCAGTGACAAGTAGAAGCCACCCATCGCCCACACCGCCACATCCACCGGCAATGACAGCCACAACGCCCGGCGCGCCTGGGGCGGTACATGCAATGTTGGGCGCAGCGACGCCAGTGCGCCGGGGATGCGGCTCACCGTTTCCGGCAGGCGCCATACGTAGAGGGCCTGCAACAGCATCAAGGCCAGCAACGTCCAGTAGATCAACTGGGTCGGGAGGGGCGCGAATTCCACCAGCAGACTGCTGCCCATCGCCCCGCAAGCCATGCCCAAGAGCGGCGCCACGCTGTTGACCAGCGGGCCCTGTTGGCGGTCGGTGTCGAGCAGTGCCGCGCCCAATACGGCGGTGGCCATGCCAGTGGCAAACCCTTGCAACGTGCGGGCGGCAATCAGCCAGGCCACGCTGCCTTCATTGATAAACAGCAGCATCGCCAGCATATCCAGGAGCAGCGCAGCAAAAATCACCGGCTTGCGCCCCAGGTGGTCCGACAAAGAGCCGACGGTCAACAGCGCCGCCAGCAGGCTGAGGGCGTAGACACCGAAGATCAGCGTCAGCATGCCTGCCGAAAAATGCAGGCCTTCCTGATACAGGTGGTACAACGGCGTCGGCGCACTCGAAGCGGCCAGGAAGGTCAGCAAGGTGATCGCGAGAAACACCAGGCTGGAACGATGGGAAACAGGACTGGACATGCACACGCTCCGCTAAAGCTAATATTTTGCTTTTGCAGAGTGTGCTACCCGCCAGCGCTTAAAGCAAATTCTTTGTGTTAAGGTCACAAACATGGCGATAAAAGAAGGCCTTCGCCCGGGGGGCCGCAGTGCCCGGGTACAAGAATCCGTCCATTCGGCGGTGCGTGAACTGCTGGAAGCCCACGAGCGCTCCAGCGTCACCGTGCCCATGATTGCAACACGCGCAGGCGTCACGCCCTCGACTATCTACCGGCGCTGGGGCGACCTCTCCGTGCTGCTCGCGGACGTGGCCCTGGCGCGCATGCGCCCCGACAGCGAACCCGCCAACACCGGCAGCCTGCGCGGCGACCTGCAGGCTTGGGCCGAGCAATACTTGGATGAAATGAGTTCGGAGCCGGGCCGCAACATGATGCGCGACCTGCAGTGCACGATCACGCCGGGATACTGCGTGAGCATCCTGAGTGGGCAGTTGCAGGCGATTGTCGATCGCTACCCGCAAAGCACGCCGCCGAGCGTGGACCACCTGATCAACCTGATCGCAGCGCCAACGGTGTTTCGCATTCTATTTTCGAACGCCCCGCTGACAGTGCAAGAACTGCACGCCCTGATCGAACTGGCACTCAACGCCTGAACCTCCCCTGCAGGAGCCGGCTTGCCGGCGATGGCATAACGCTGGGTGTACCTGCTATACCGAGCCGCCTGCATCGCCGGCAAGCCAGCTCCTACACCTACCTGCCTTTGATCCAACCACTCAGGCCGGCTGTCAGGCCGCCGTGCTCTTGCTTTTGATCTTGATCCTAGGCGCCCCGTCAAACACGCTGGCCGGAATTCGACAGGGATTTGGGGGGGGTAAACCGGCAGGGATGTCGGTTTAGCCGCCCCGCGCCATGGATGGCGCGTGGCGGCGGCCCCCCAAATACCTGTCGGATTACGGGCACACCGAGCCTAGGCGAGGTGCCGAGTGTTGGGGCAAGAGCCCTTTGGTTACTTTGGGGCTTTTCCAAAGTGACCCGCCGTAAGGGCGGAACCAATACCAGCCGTTACCCAAATAACGGATATGTACCCGATCAGATCCAACATCCAGGTCGGCTGTCAGACCGCCTTCGCAGGCAAGCCAGCTCCCACAGCGGTGCAAAAAAAAACGGCCTCATCCGAGGCCGTTTTTTCATTGCGGATCGCTGCTCAGGTACGCATCCCACGCCCGCTCACCAACAACCGCGCACAGCCGATATACAACACCACCGTGGCGACGATCATAAAGGTGATCGCCACGCTGATCTTGATATCCGACACCCCCAGGATGCCGTAGCGAAACGCGTTGACCATGTGCAGCACCGGGTTGGCCAGCGACACGGTCTGCCAGAACGGTGGCAGCAGGGTAATGGAGTAGAACACCCCGCCCAGGTAGGTCAGCGGCGTCAGCACGAAGGTCGGGATGATCGAAATATCATCGAAGTTACGCGCAAATACGGCGTTGATGAAGCCCAGCAGCGAGAAGATCGTCGCCGTCAGCACCACCACCAGAATGGTGACTCCAAGGTGATGCACCTGCAGGTGGGTGAAGAACAGCGACAGCAGGGTCACAATCACGCCCACCATCAAGCCACGCAGCACACCGCCCAGGGTGTAGCCGATCAGGATGGTGTGGGGCGACACCGGCGACACCATCAATTCTTCGATGGAGCGCTGGAACTTGCTGCCGAAGAAACTGGAGACCACGTTGCCGTAGGAGTTGGTGATCACCGACATCATGATCAAGCCCGGCACGATGTACTCCATGTAGGTGAAGCCACCCATGTCACCGATCTGCCGGCCGATCAGGTTACCGAAGATCACGAAGTACAGGACCATGGTGATCGCCGGCGGCAGCAGGGTCTGCGGCCAGATCCGGGTAAAGCGTTTCACTTCGCGATAAACGATGGTTTGCAGCGCGACAAGGTTGGGTTGCAGTTCGGAACTCATACCGCCACCTTCGCCAGATTTTTCTCCACCAGGGACACGAACAACTCCTCAAGGCGATTGGTTTTGTTACGCAGGCTCAGCACTTCAATTTGCTGGGCCGCCAACTGGGTGAACAGCGCGGTGATGCCCATGGCCTTGTCCACCTGCACTTCCAGGGTATGGCTGTCCACCAGGCGGCTCGGGTAGCCGAGCAGTTGCGGCGGCGCCGATAGATTGTTTTTCAGGTCGAGCAAAAAGGTTTCCACATGCAACTGACCCAGCAGGTTACGCATGCTGGTGTTCTCGACGATGGTGCCGTGGTCGATGATGCCGATGTTGCGGCACAGCTGCTCAGCCTCTTCCAGGTAATGGGTGGTGAGGATGATGGTGATGCCCTTCTCGTTCAGCTCGGTGAGAAAGGTCCACATCGAGCGACGCAGTTCGATGTCCACGCCGGCAGTGGGCTCGTCGAGGATCAGCAGGCGCGGCTCATGCACCAGTGCGCGGGCGATCATCAGGCGGCGTTTCATGCCGCCGGACAGCGAACGCGAAGGCACGTCGCGTTTGTCCCACAGGCCCAGCTGGGTCAGGTACTGCTCGGCGCGTTCCTTGGCGACTTTCGCCGGGATGCCGTAGTAGCCAGCCTGGGTCACGACGATGTCGAAGGTCTTTTCAAACTGGTTAAAGTTGAATTCCTGGGGCACCACGCCGATGGAACGCTTGAGCGCCGCCGGGGATTTGTCCAGGTCATGGCCGAAGATATTCACCGTGCCACTGGTCTTGTTGACCAGGGTCGAGAGGATACCGATGGTGGTGGATTTGCCGGCGCCGTTAGGGCCGAGCAAGGCGAAGAAGTCACCTTCGGCGACGTCCAGATCGATACCACTCAGGGCCTGGAAACCGTTGCCGTAGGTTTTGGTTAGCTGCCGGATGGACAGAGCGGAACTCATATCGGATTACGCACCAAAGAAGGGAATAGAAAGAGTAGATGGGGGCGCAGCCCAGGTAGTTCAACGGCGGCGCATGACAAGCATGGTGCTTGCCCGCGCCGCACAAGTACAGTCACCCGTATTAATAGTGGGTATTAAGTCAACGCAGTCATGACCGCTTTGCGGTAGGCCGGACGTTGTTGCAGGCGCGCATACCAGGCCTCTAGATTGGGCATCGCAGGCCGTTCGATGGGCATTTCGAACCAGGCGTAGATAAAGCTGCCCAGGGGAATATCGCCCATGCCGATCTCGTTGCCCGACAGATACGGCTGTGTAGCCAGCGCTTCATCAACGGTTTTGAGCACATCGATACAGGCCTGGCGACCGGCATGGATGTCTTCCCAGTTCTGTTTTTCCGCCGGGGTGCGCAGCACGCCCCAGAACACGATCTTGAACGGTTCGGCGAAAGTCGACGTGGTCCAGTCCATCCACTTTTCCGCGTTGGCCCGGGCTTTCACCTCTGTCGGATACCAGCTGGACGCCTGCTTGGCGCAGAGGTAGCGCACGATGGTATTGGACTCCCACAGCACGAAATCGCCGTCTTCGATCATCGGCACCCGACCGTTGGGGTTCAATGCCCGATATTGCGGCGTATCGACCACACCAAAAGCCCCGCCCGCATCAATTGCTTCATAGTCCAGGCCGAGTTCCTCGGCGCACCACAGTGCCTTCCTGACGTTTGATGAATTTTTACGACCCCAGATTTTCAGCATAACCGCGCCTTATTGTTGATGAACATGGCTTGATGAACGCAGCAGCATACGCCGGTTCACGCGCGGCTTAAATCGCTCTGCATATCGCCCAGCAGGGTCGGCATGTCCTCGCTGAACAAGTGGGGGTAACACTGCTGAATATGCGCGAAGAAAAACGCCTCGGGCACGTCAGGAAATTGCCCGTGGTCGACCACATATTCCATCGAACGTTGGCCTTGGCGATTGAACGCGTGGAAAACGCTGTCGTGGATGCCATCGAAGTCCAGCGGCGGCACATCGAATACATCGCACAACTGCTGATTGAACGCAGGCGTGGCCTTGACCCAGCGATCGTTGAGGTAAAGCTCGGTATAGCCGTGCATGGCGAATACGTCACTCTTGAGCAAGGTGATCAGGCGCGGCGTCGACAAATGATTGCGTACATCCGCCAGGCCGATGCGCGCCGGAATGCCGCAGTGGCGCGCACAGGCGGCGAGCAAGGTGGCCTTGGGCACGCAATAGCTTTCGCCGCTGGCCAAGGCGAAGCTGGCACTTAATGTGTCTGGGTCGCGGCTGAAGGTGTAGGGGTTATAGCGAATCGCCTCACGCACGGCGTAGTAGAGGCTGACTGCCTGGTCACTTAAGTTCGCACGGGTTCCACGGTGTTTTTCGGCGAACTCCACCACCGCAGGGTGGTCACTATCGATGAAGCGGCTGGGACTCAGGTAGGTATCCATGAGCTTTATCTCCGAAGGAAGCCTGGAGTCTAACCACAGGCCTGCCGGGGAGATAACGACGAATCGGCCAAATCTCGTTACACCCTGATCACCCCGCTTGTTCGGATGCCGACTAAGCTCCCTGGTGGTTTCGCCCCTGGTTTCACGGAGGATTGAATATGCTGTTGTTGTGGATACTGGTGCTGGTGGTCGGCATTGCCTACCTCGCACACCGCCGCGTCGCGCCCCTGCCCGCCTTGGGCGTGGTCGCCGTCTACCTGCTGGCGATGGGCGCTTGGAGCCACGCACCGGGTTGGCTGCTGCTGGTCTTCTGGGTGCTGATCGCCGTGGTAGCCGCGCCCCTGCTGCTGCCCGACCTGCGCCGCCAATACTTCACCAAGCCACTGTTCAGTTGGTTCCAGAAAGTCCTGCCGCCGATGTCCGAGACCGAGCGCGACGCGATCGACGCCGGTACCGTCTGGTGGGACGGCGAACTGTTCAGCGGTCGCCCGGACTGGGACAAGTTGCTGGCTTATCCCAAAGCGCAACTGACCGAAGAAGAACAAGCGTTTATCGACGGCCCCACTGAAGAACTCTGTGCCATGGTCAGCGACTGGGAAATCGGACAGGCCATGGACCTGCCGCCCGCCGCCTGGGAACACATCAAGACCCACGGCTTCTTCGCCCTGATCATTCCCAAGGAATATGGCGGCAAGGGCTTCTCCGCCTATGCCCACTCCCAGGTCGCGATGAAACTCGCCACTCGCAGCGGTGACCTGGCCTCGACCGTGATGGTGCCCAATTCCCTCGGCCCGGCCGAACTGCTGCTGCACTACGGCACCGAAGAACAGCGCAACCACTACCTGCCGCGCCTGGCCCGTGGCGATGACATCCCGTGCTTCGCATTGACGGGCCCACTGGCCGGCTCGGATGCGGGCGCTATGCCCGACACCGGCGTGATCTGCAAAGGTGAATGGGAAGGCAAGGAAACCCTTGGCCTGCGCCTGAACTGGGAAAAACGCTACATCACCCTCGGCCCGGTCGCGACCCTGCTCGGCTTGGCCTTCAAGGCACATGACCCGGACCATCTGCTGGGTGAAGAGGAAGACCTGGGCATAAGCCTGGCACTGATCCCTACCGACACCCCCGGCGTAGAAATCGGCCGTCGCCACCTGCCCCTGGGCGCCGCGTTCATGAACGGCCCCAACTCCGGCAAGGATGTGTTCATCCCGCTTGAGTTCCTGATCGGCGGCCAGGAAATGCTCGGCAAGGGCTGGATGATGCTGATGAACTGCCTCTCCGTGGGCCGTTCGATCTCCCTGCCTGCGGTGGGCACTGGCGCGGCCAAGTTCACCAGCCTGGTGACCGGCCAATACGCCCAGGTGCGCGAACAGTTCAACGTGCCGCTGTCGGCATTCGAAGGTATCCAGGAAGCCTTGGCGCGTATCGGCGGCAACGCCTGGCTGATGGACAGCGCACGCATGCTCACCGCCAACGCCGTGGACCTGGGGGAAAAACCCTCGGTACTGTCGGCCATTCTCAAGTACCACCTCACCGAGCGTGGCCGCGAGTGCATCAGCCACGCCATGGACGTGCACGGCGGCAAGGGCATCATCATGGGCCCGAACAACTACTTGGGGCGCAATTGGCAAGGTGCGCCGATCTTCATCACTGTAGAAGGCGCGAACATCCTGTCGCGCAACCTGATGATCTTCGGCCAGGGCGCGATTCGTTGCCATCCGTTCGTACTCAAGGAAATGGCCCTGGCCGGTCGCGAAGACCATGACCAGGCGTTGAAGGAGTTTGACGGGCTGCTGATGCAACATATCGGTTTCGCCGTGAGCAACGCCGCCAGCACCTTGGTGCTGAACCTCGGTGTGGGGCATTTCGAGAAGGCCCCGGGCAACCGTTTGAGCCAGGGTTACTTCCGCGCACTCAACCGCCAGGCTGCTGCGTTCGCGCTCCTGGCCGACCTGAGCATGATGCTGCTGGGTGGCGAGCTGAAGCGGCGCGAACGCCTCTCGGCACGCTTGGGTGATGTGCTGAGCCATATGTACCTGGCGTCGGCCGCCCTCAAGCGTTACCACGACCTGGATTCGCCGGATCACCTGGAACCGCTGTTCGCCTGGGCCATGGAAGAAAGCCTTGGTGAATCGGAGCGTGCGCTGGATGAACTGCTGAGCAACTTCCCGAACAAGGTGCTGGGCTGCCTGCTGCGGGTGATTGTGTTCCCGTTCGGCCGTCGTCATACCGGACCGTCAGATGCGCTGGATGCCGAAGTGGCGGCGGTGATCGGCCGCGCCAAGGGTGACCCGACCCTGGAAGAGTTGCTGGCCGGCTGCTACCGCCCGCAATCGGCGGAAGATCCGGTAGGCGCCCTGCAACATGCCTACGACCTGCTTGGCGCCAGCCATCCCTTGCAGAAAAAACTGCACACCGCGCTCAAGAGCGGCCAGGTCAAACCGACTGCCGGCGAGCACGCCATCGATGCGGCACTGCACGCAGGCGTGTTGCAACCGGCCGAAGCACAAACCCTGCGTGATGCCGAAGCGGCACGGCGCAAGGTGATCGACGTGGATGATTTCAGCAAGGAAGAGCTGACCCAGGCTGAGGGTAAGGTCCGCTGAGTCGAGCGGTCATATAAAAACGGGCGCGAGAGGCATATACTCTCGCGCCCGTTTTTGCTTTAGAGGACTTATCTCGTGTCCAACGTCGTTGCCGATCATCTCGTCTTGCTCGACCATCTGCGCAGCATCCTGGTTGCCGTCGGCGAAGCCGAACAGGTACCCGAGGAAAGCCATTCTCTGTTCCTGGAGCGCTTCGACGAATTGCGCGCCCTGCTGCCGATCGACCCGATCGAAAGCCAGTACCTGGGCCAGGACCTGATGAGCCAGGTCATCCTGCGCTACCCGCAAATCGCCCACCTGGTGCCGCGCGACCTGCTGTGGTTCTTTGGCGGTGACTGCCTGCACTTCATGCCCGACGAAGAACTGGACCTGTACCAGGCCCTGGAAGAGCGTCGCTTCGAAGCCGAACAGAACGACGAACCGTTCGACTGGAACCAGGAAAAGCAGCTGCTGGCCATGCCGGTTGACCAGAGCAAGCACTGATTCCCTTGTAGGAGCCGGCTTGCCGGCGATGGCGGCCTTGAGTCCTGCACTGGGTTCAAGGGCCAATCGTCGGCAAGCCGGCTCCTACGGTTTCGACCGCATTCCTACCGTTTGCGCAACGTCGGCTCCTTCGCCATGCACGCCACCAGATAATCAATAAACACCCGCAACTTCGGCGGCAAATACCGCGTGGGCGAATGCAGCAACCACGCCTCGCCATGGTAGGACGCAATGAAGTCCCACGCCGGCAACACCTGCACCAACCGCCCCTCCTCCAACGCATGGCGCGCCGTAAAATACGGCAAGCTGCCAACCCCCACATGCTGCAACACCGCATCCAGCCGAACCCCGGTGTGGTTCGCGGCATAACGCCCACGCACCGCCACCGTCACCGCCTTGCCGGCCTGGCGGAATTTCCAGCGCGAGTCTCCGGGTGTCTCCCCGAGGTAGATGCAACTGTGCGCCAGCAGATCATGGGGATGCTCCGGCGTCCCGTGTTCGGCCAAGTACTGCGGCGTCGCACACAACAGATGCTCGATGGGCAGTAACTGCCGGCCCACCAACCCCGGCGGCGGGCTGTCAGTGATGCGGATACTCAGGTCGACATTGTCATCGATCATGTCCACTTGGCGATCCTCCAGGATCAACTGCACATCCACCTTGGGGTAACGCCGCAGGAATTCCGGCATATGCGGATGCACCACAAACCGCCCCACCGCCTTGGGTACGCTGACCCGCACCAGCCCCTCGGCTTCATGGGTGAACTGGCCGCTGATCTCCATCACCGAACGCGCCGCGCTGACCATCTCCTGGCAACGCTTGAGTACCTCTTCCCCGCCTTCGCTCAAGCGCAATTTGCGTGTGGTGCGTTGCAGCAAGCGCGTCGCCAGGGCCTTCTCCAGGCGCGAGATGCTACGGCTCACCGAGGAAGGCGAAGCCCCCAGTTGCCGGGCGGCTTCGGAGAAACTGCCGGCTTCCACCACTTTGACGAAAATCGCCATTTCGCCCAGCAGCGGCAAAGGAAGATTGATGCTCATGGTGCACAGGTCCATTGATAATTGAGCGGATTATCACCCATCTACGCACTATTTATACTGCTCGCAGAACCCTGATGCGGATGTAGATGATGACCGAGCGCCTGTTTTTTACCCACGATCACCTGACTGCCGAGCTGGAAGTGTTGAGCTGCACACCCCATGAGGAGCAATTTGCAGTGATCCTGCAGTCGACGATTTTTCACCCACAGGGCGGTGGGCAACCTTTCGATACCGGCTGGCTCGGTGAAGCCACTGTGCTGCGCGTCACCCAGGAAGTAGACCGCGTGGTGCACTACGTCGACCGGCCATTGGAACCGGGTCCGATCACCGCAAGGGTCGATGAACAGCGCCGTATGTTGAACACCCGGCTGCATTCCGCCGGGCACTTGATCGGCAACGTGGGCGAGACCTTGGGTTGGATGCCGATCAAGGCCCATCACTGGCCCGGCGAAGGCAAGATCACCTTCATCCGTGGCGAAGCGGCGCAAGCCATGGACGCCGAGGCGATCCAGCAACAGGTCAACCAATGGATCGCTGCGGATTACCCACGGCACATGAACCTGGAAGACGGCACCCGCGAAGTCGGCTTTGGTGAATTGCCCGCGTACGCCTGCGGCGGTACTCATGTACAGGCACTGAGCGAGTTGGGCCAGGTGACCATCCTGACCTTGTCAGAGAAAAAGGGCGCGCTGTCGGTGCGCTACGAACTCGATTAAACCTCACTCGCCCCCGCCCGCCCCGGTTCCACCACAAACGACTTGAGGGTCGATACCGTGGCCATCGGGTCGCGGGGGTCGGTAATCACCCGCAGGTTCGTGAGCATCTTGCCCTCCTCCACGTCCACCGACACATATCCCCGCTGACGGCTATCGAAAAACTTCACATGCGGGTTGAGCGGCAACAGCTTGCTGAACGCATCAAAGGGCGGTCCGTCAGACGTCACCGACGTGCCGACGAATTCCGTGGCCACCACCCGCGAGTCCGGGTTATTGCCATCGGCATGCAAGTCCGTCACCCAGAACGAATGGATATCACCGCCCCAGAACACCGGGTTGCTGACTCGGTTACGCTCGATGGACGCCAGCATCCGCGAACGGTTGGCCATATAGCCATCCCACCCGTCGGTCCAACGCCCCGGCTTGTGGTTGGTCAGGTCACGCTGGGTCAGCGGTGCCACCAGCAGGTCCTGGGCGATGATGTTCCACTGCGCCTTCGACTGGGCAAACCCCTGGTCCAGCCAGGCTTCTTGCTGCCAACCAAGCATGGTGCGGCCAGGGTCGCGCAAGTCGTGGCAGAGGTTATCGGCGATATGCCCCTGGTGGCTGCCATTGGCCGGAATGCACGGTTGTTCGGAACGGTATTGCCGACCGTCCAGCACGTGGAAACGGGCCAGTCGGCCGTAGTCCAGGCGCCGATAAATGCGCATGTCCGGCCCCTTCGGCAAGCTGCTGGCACGCAGCGGCATATGCTCGTAGTAAGCCTGGTAGGCTGCCGCACGCTGCTGCAGGAATTGCCCGACCGGAATCTTCGGGTCCTGGGACCAGCGGTTGGCGTAGTCGTTCTGTACTTCGTGATCGTCCCAGGTCGCCACGCTCGGTGCAGCGGCGTGCAGGGCCTGTAGATCCGGATCGGTTTTGTACAAGGCATAGCGGTTGCGATAGTCGCTCAGGCTCACCGCATTGCCGCTGCCATGGGGGCGGATGATCTTGCCCGAATCCGCCGCGTAGGAACTGTCGTAGATGTAGTCGCCGAGAAAGAACACCAGGTCGGGCTGTTCCTCTGCCAAATGGCGGTAGGCACTGAAATAGCCGCGCTCCCAATGGGAACACGAGACAAACCCCAGACGCGCCGACGCCATGGCATGCACCGCCGGCGCCGTGCGCGACTGCCCCACTGGGCTTTGCGCACCCAGCCCTTCGAACTGATACCAGTACGGTCTGCCCGCCTCGAGCCCCGCGACTTCTACATGCACCGAATGCCCCCAGCGCTCGCTGGCCATGGCTTCGCCTTGGCGCACCACGCGGGTCATCGCGGCATCGCTGGCGACCCGCCAACGCACAGGTACGGAACGGCTCAAGCCACCCCGGCCATCCACGGCATTGAACAACGGCGCCAGGCGCGTCCAGATCACAAACCCATCGGGCAACGGGTCACCGGAAGCCACGCCGAGGGTGAACGGATAATCCACGCCGGCACTGCGCGCAAACGGACTGAGGATCGAAAACGTGGTGGCGACAGCCAGCCCGGCAAGCACCCGGCGTCGGCCATGATCGACCTCGCCACTCACGGCCGAAACTCCCACTCCTCACGCACGGTGGCGAACACCAGCATGTCTTCATGCACGCCGTTCTTGAGAAATGCCCCGCGCATGCAGCCTTCGTACTGCAGGCCGATTTTCTCCATGACTCGCGCCGACTCTTTGTTGCGACTGAAACACTGGCTGCCCACGCGATGCAGGCCCAGTTCGGCAAACCCGTAGTCCATCAGCGCGGTGGCCGCTTCGGTCGCATAACCCAGGTTGCGCGCGTCCGCCGCCGCCCAGCCGCCAAGATGCCCATAGTGATGTTTCGCATTGATGCGCAGGCTGGCGATACCGATCAATTCACCGGTGTCGCGCACATGCACCCCAAGACTCAACAACCCATCAGAGCGAAATTTTGCCTGCATGCCCTCGATAAAATCCTGCGCTGTTTCGAGGGTGTAGGGCGATGGAATACTCGCCGTGTTGTCGGCGATTTTCGGGCCGTTGGCGAGCGTGCACAACGTCTCGGCCTGATGGTTTTCCAGTGCGCGCATTAACAGTCGCGGGGTGGATATCTGTGGCAGTTCACGGCTCATTTCCAGGGGCCCTCGATGTAAAGTTTTTGAGAATGCCCCTGCTGCATGTCAATTCTGTTACGTCACAAAAATGTCTTGATAATCGCCTGAAAGACTTGTCCTAGAGCCCTCAAAACGTCAATTAAAGTTAACCAATCGGTCATTTTTGGTTGTTAGCGTGTCGCCCCTAATTCAATAACGGGGTAACGGAATGAGAACCTGGGACGAACCGAAAAAACGCAAGGCGCACATCGAACTGATCCCGATGATCGACGTGATGATGTTCCTCCTGGTGTTTTTCGTACTCGTGAGCCTGAACGTGATTCCGGCCCTCGGCATGAAGACGCAACTGCCCAGCGCCAGCAGTTCACAGCAGCTCAAACCACAGAACAAATTCATCCTCACCCTGGGCCTGGAAGGCCAACTGCAACTGGATGGCAAGGACCTCACAGTCGATGCGCTGGTGCCGGCGCTGAAGGCGGCCGAAAAGCCTGACACCAAGTCGACCATCATCGTGAACAGCGACAAAGGCGTGGAGGTTTCGCGCCTGGTGGAGGTGATGGACACCCTGCGTCTGGGTGGCTTTACCTCCGTGTCCATTGCCACGCGTAAGTCCTGATCATGTACGTCTTGTTTCGTGCGCGTCAGCTGCTGGGCAGTGTCCCGGCCCTGATCGCCCTGGTGCTGATTGCACTGGGTATCCAGTCCCAGACCTTGAAGGTCGAGCCGGTGTATGACGAGTCGGCGGTCGAGTTGGCGCTGGTCGAGCCAGAGCCGGAAGTGATCCCCGAGCCGGTGGTGGAACAAGAGCCGCCACCGCCGGTGATCGAGGATGAAGAGGCCGAACCGGCCCCGCCACCGCCGCCACCTAAACCCTTGCCGAAACCCAAGCCTGAGCCCAAGCCAAAACCTGTGCCCAAGCCAGTGGTCGCCAAGCCAACGCCCACCCCGACACCACCACCAGTCGCCGCCAAACCGGCACCGGCGCCCGTGGCCCAGGCCGCGCCGACACCCGCGCCGCCCGCACCACCGAAGGTCGATGGCCAAGCCCTGGAAGGCGGTTACCTCAAGGGGTTGCGCAACGAGTTGGACACTTACAAGCAGTACCCCACCGGACGCCAGGCCTCCCTCGAACGCCCCACCGGCGAAGTGGTGGTCTGGTTGTTGGTGGACCGCCAGGGTCGGGTTCTCGACTCCGGTTTGCAGACCCAGGCGTCGAGCATGTTGCTCAACCGGGCCGCCACCAACAGCTTGCGTCGTATCAAGCAAGTCAAGCCGTTCCCCGAGCAAGCTTTCGGGGGCCGCAATGAGCAGCGCTTCACCGCCACCTTCAACTACAGCGTGCAATAAGCACCCGACACCAGGACGACAGAGATGAGGTTCACACGGATTCATCTGGCACTCGTTGCCGCAAGCATGGGCCATGGAATGGTCATGGCCGACACCAGCAACAGCGACGTCGGGACGATTGGGGTTCAGGGCAAGGCCACGGCAGGTGGCGGCTACATGGTTCAGGAAGAAAGCATCAAGGGCCGCTCCACCGTGACCAAGGAAGCGCTGGATAAACAGACCGCCACCGGCAACGCCGTGGACAAGCTCAAGTACACGCCGGGCTTGAACATCTCCAGCGAAGACAACACCGGCCTGTCCGGCTTTCGCTTCACCATGCGCGGGCTCAACTCCGACCAGGTGGGGATGTCGGTGGACGGCATGCCGATCAACGACTCCGGCAACTACGCGCTGTACTCCAACCTGCTGGGCGACCCGGAAAACATCGAGCAGATCTTCGTCACCCAAGGCTCTTCGGAGGCCGACGGCCCGCACATCGGTTCCAGTGGCGGCAACATCGGCATCGTGACCATTCGCCCGACCAAGGAAACCGGGGCGTTCGTCAAACAGGTGATGGGCAGCAACGCCACGCGCAAGACCTTTGCCCGCCTCAACACCGGCGAGATCAATGGCCTGAGCAACTGGTTGTCGGCGTCCCACACCGAAGGCCAGATGTGGCGCGGTTCGGGCGCCGTGCGCGCGGACAAAGTCGAGTGGAACAGCTTCTTCGACGCCGGCGATGGCAACACCGCCAACCTGATCCTCAAGTACCACGAGCAGGACAACAACAGCTACAGCCAACTGACCAAGGCCCAGTACCAGCAGAACGGCCGCAAGTACGACCCCTACCCGGCCACGCCTACCGTGGGCAGCAACGGCAAGTACAACAGCTACTACGCCCTGGCGCAGAACCCGTTCCAGACATTCACCGCCGTGCTCAACACCCAGTTCAAACTGGCGGACAACCTCGCGCTGTCGGTGATCCCGTATTACTACTGGGGTAACGGCAGCGGTGTCGGTTCGTCCAGCTATGCGCTGAACCGCGGCTCCAACCAAGGCGGCGTGTTCGACCTGGGCAACCTGCCGACCGGTGCCCAATACAACGCCGACGGCACCCCGAACAACGGTGTGTACTACCGCCCTTCGCGCACCCAGACCTGGCGTCCGGGCATCACCACCAAACTCAACTGGGACCTGGGCGATCACAGCCTGCAAGTCGGCTACTGGTACGAGCGCGCACGTCAAAGCCAGACCCAGCCGTTCATTCCGCTCAAGGCCAGTGGCAAGCCGGTCGACACCTGGCCGGACTCCAACGAGGCCGTGGTTGATGCCAATGGCAACACCATCCAGGGTCGCGACCGCTTCACCATCACCCCGGCGCAAAAGGTCTGGGCCCAGGACACCTGGTACATCAACTCGGACTGGACCCTGATCGCCGGCCTGGCCTACATGAACGTCAAGCGTGACGGCACCAACCACGGCAGCCTCACCGAGCAGCCGGAAAAACGTAACCAGACCTACAACAAACTGCTGCCCAACGCCGGCCTGAAATACCAGTTGGATGAACGCGATCAGTTGTTCTACAGCCTGTCGCGCAACATGCGCATCCCGCAGAACTATGTGCTGTACGACAAGGGTGTCGGCTCCATCGATTCCAAGCCGGAAACCAGCTGGAACCACGAGTTGGGCTGGCGCTACACCGATGAAGACATGACCGTCGCCGCCACCTTGTTCTACATGCAGTTCAAGGATCGCCAGGTGTCGTCACGCGACATCAACGGCGACTTCGCCGACATTAACGCCGGCTCCGTCAACAACAGCGGCCTGGAGCTGGAGTGGAGCGGCCTGCTGCCGAATCACTTCAACTACTACACCTCCTACACCTACACCAAGGCCGAGCAGCAAGACGACCTGACCGTGTACAACGCCGGCAAAGCCATCCTGTTGCCCACCAGCGGCAAGCAGTTCGCCAACGTGCCGAAAAACATGCTGGCCGCCAACATCGGCTACGACGACGGCCGCTTCTACGGCACCTTCGGCGGCAAGTACACCAGCAAGCTCTACGGCGACCTGACCAACGACGAAGCCATCTCCGGGCGCACCGTGTTCAACGCTGGCGCGGGTATCTACCTGCCGGTGGACAAGAAGGTGGTCAAGGACGCGACCCTGCGCCTGAACGTCGACAACCTGTTCGACAAGAAGTACCTGGACGGCGTGTACACCACCAAGACCAACGCGGCCAGCTACAGCGGTTTCCGCGACGGCGACCCGGCCTACATCGTGGGCCTGGAACGCACCGTGACGGTCTCCCTGGAAGCCAACTTCTAATTGCGAGGTAACTGAACATGGACATGAACCTGCTCCACGACATCACCTTTTATGTGATGTATGCCGCGATGGCCATCGCGATCTTTATCACCATCGAGCGCGGGATTTATTTCGCGTATGTACGCCGCCAAGCCCGCGCGCTGACCGAGGTACTGGGCGCCAATGTGCACAGCGAACGCGACTTGCCGGAAAGTCTGACCCGCCGTGACAGCCTGCCGCTGAGCATGGTGTTGCCGGTGCTGGCGCAGAAAGCCTCACAAGGTTCGCGCAAGGACCTGGATGACGTCATCGAAACCCAGTACCTGACCACCCGTGCACCACTGGCCCGCAGCCTGTGGATCATCGAAACCATCACCACTGCCGCGCCACTGTTGGGTTTGCTGGGCACCATCCTCGGCATCATTGACACCTTCAAGGCGCTGGCGACGGCGGGCGTGTCCGACCCAGGGCAGATTTCCGGTGGTATCGGCACGGCCTTGTTCGCCACCGGCCTGGGCATCGCCATCGCGCTGTTCTGCGTGGTGTTCCATAACTTCTTCCAGGACAGCCTGGAACGCATCAACGATCAGCTGAAAATCCTGCTGATCCGCGCCGCCACCGGCGCCCGCGTGCAGAGTGAAGTACCGCACCTGGTGCCGACGCCGCTGCACAGCCGCACGGCGTAACCCCGTAGTGAGCGGGCTTGCCCCGCTCACCACATCAGTTGAAGAGAGTGTCATGTCCGTTTCCTTGAAATTGCGCATCGCTGGCCTGGCAGGCTTGCTCATGAGTCCGCTGGCCCAGGCGGACTTTTCGATTCCGGGTTTTGAATTGGTGCATACCGTACCGCTGGATACCGCCCTCGGCACCGACGACTTGCGCCAACCCGGCCCAGTGTGGAGCGAGCTGTTTGACGGCGCAAAAAACCGTATCGACATTGGCCAGTTCTACGCCGCCGATCATCCAGGCTCCGTGATGGACCGTGTGATCGAACGCCTGGAAGCCGCCGGCAAACGCGGTGTGAAGATTCGCTTTTTGCTGGAAGAAAAAGGCATCAAGTTGTCGGAAGCGTCCACCCTGGAACGCCTGCGCGCAATCCCCAACCTGACCTTTCGTGTGCTGCCCTACGCACGCGTGAGCGGTGGGATCATCCACGCCAAATACCTGGTGGTGGATGGCAAGCAGGCGTTTGTCGGCAGCCAGAATTTCGATTGGCGCTCGCTGGAACATATCCACGAAACCGGGCTGCGTATCACCGACCCGACCGTGGTGAGCCAGGTGCAGGCAATCTTCGAACAGGACTGGAAAGCCCAGCAGGCCTTGGCCGACAACCAACCGGTACCACTGCCTGCCGTGAGCAACGCACCACCGCGCACCGGTAACTACCTGGTGGCCAGCCCGCAACGCTACAACCCACCGGGCGTAGGCGATTCACAGCTGGAACTGCCGCGTTTACTGAGCGAAGCGAAACACGAAGTGCGCGTGCAACTGCTGGACTACGCACCACTGTCCTACGGCCCGGACAAGACCCGCCCGTACTACGCGGTGATCGACAATGCCGTCCGTGCGGCGGCGGCACGTGGGGTGTCGATCAAGCTGATGGTGTCCAACTGGAATACCGACAAGCTGGAACTGCCCTACCTCAAAAGCTTGGCGGTGCTGCCTAACGTCCAGATCAAAATCGTCACCCTCCCCGAGGCCAAGCAAGGTTTTATCCCGTATGCGCGGGTAATCCACAGCAAGACCATGGAGATCGACGGACAGGTTGCCTGGATCGGCACCAGCAACTGGCTGGGCGGGTATCTGGATAATTCGCGCAATCTGGAGGTGGTGATGCGCAGCGAAGCGATGGCCAAGCGTGTCGGGGCATTGCATGAGCAACTGTGGGACGGACCCTACGCTAGAGCCTTGAACTTAACCGAGGAGTACCCCGAGCCCCACCCTGGCCAGCATTGACCAGAGGCACCTGAGTAGTGGTAGTGTGTGGAAATGTTTCTGACAGATTGATCAGAAACGTCCTACTCACTACCTGCAAAGGAATGCGTCCCTTCATGCACTTTCCACTCAAGCAATTGGCGGCTGCCACCCTGTTCGCGGCGAGCCTTTCGGCCATCTCCAGCCCCGCTTTCGCCAACATCACTCCGGACCAAAGCACAGCGATTCTGAAGCATTTCAACGAAACGTCCGTCACCGATTTCCGTGGTTTCCTCGGCGCCCTGGCCAAGGGCGACCTGGGCAAGACCAGCGATGTCGGCCCGGCGATCAGTGCGTTTCTTGATAACAAAACCTTGAGCGCGGATCAGCAGAACGAGATCAATCGCCTGCTCGGTATCTACACCCGAGTGAAGTACGGCAAGGCCGCCACCGAAACCCTGCGCGAACTGGTGGAAATCCCGACCTTTAACGTGGACGGCCTGCCGCAGTACAAGAACCCGGAATTCATCAAGATCGCCGGCAAGATCGAGGCACTGGCCAAGGCCTTTAACCTGACCTTCCGCAATATCGACAACCGTGTGTACGAAATTTCCCTGGAAGGCAGCGGTGATGAAGTGGTTGGTATCCACGCACACGCCGACGTGGTGCCAGTGACACCGGAAAACTGGGTGTTGAAAGACGGCACCAAGCTCGACCCGTTCAAGGTCACGCTGATCGGTGACCGCATGTACGGCCGTGGCACCGAGGATGACAAGAACGGCATCGTAGTGGCGATGTATGCCATGAAGGTGATCAAGGAAGAGAAACTGCCGCTGGCACGCAATTTCAAGCTGCTGGTGGACACCACCGAAGAAACCTCCGGCGACGCAATTCCGTATTACTTCGAAAAGAACCCGACACCGCAATACAACCTGGCGCTGGATGGCGGCTATCCGGTGGTGATCGCCGAGAAAGGTTACGGCACGGTGATGGGCACCTTCCCACGCCGCAAGGGTGAAGGCAAAGGCGCGGAAATCATTTCGATGACCGGCGGCATGGCGACCAACCAGATTCCGTCGGCGTCAGTGGCGACTTTTGTCAGCGACAAGCCTGCCGAGTTGGCTGCCAGCCTGCAACAGGCCGGTACTGAATACGCCAAGAACAACGGTGGCGATTTTGAAGTGGCCGCCAAGGTCGACGGCAAAGACGTCAAGCTGACCGTCACCGGCGTGTCCGCGCACTCGTCCGAGCCGGAGTCCGGGGTCAACCCGGTGGCGCGCATGCTGGAGCTGATCCATAGCGTCGATGGCAAGATCGCCCTCAAGCACAACCACATCACGGATGCTGCACGTTATGCGTCCGACAACTGGGGCCTGGATTACCTGGGCGGCAAGTTGGGTGTGGGCTTCTCGGATGATTTCATGGGGCCGCTGACTACTTCGTTGACCTTTGTCGGCCTGGATGACAAGGCCTTCAAACTGGCGGTGAACCTGCGCGTGCCGAAGGGCAAGTCACCGGAAAAACTCAAAGCCGAGATCGCCGAAAAATTGAGCGCCTGGGACAAGAAAACCAAGGTCAAGGTGGGCTTCACCTACTCGGTGGCCGAGCCGATGTACCGCAACCCGGAAGGTGAATGGGTGAAAGCCCTACTGGCCGTGGCCAGTGAAAATCTGGGTATGGAGCACAAGTTCGGCACCTCGGCCGGCGCAACCTCCGTGCATGAACTGCCCAACGGCGTGCAATTCGGCCTGGCGCGCCCGGAAGTGAAGTACACAGGGCACACCGACAACGAGTTCAAGACGGTTGACCAGTTCCTGCTGGACCTGCAGATCGTCACCGAAATGATGGGCCGTATCGGCCAACTGCCGAAGCTCTGATAAAAAGCAGCCCGCCGCAACGGCGGGCTCTTCAGGCCTGCAACATCAACATATCCTCGAAAAAACCACCGACCGGTTCCGTGGGATGGCACAGCTGGATTTCCAGGACCCAGGCCATTTCACTCGGCGGGATCTCCAGGTCCGCCAGCACCTTGCTCTCGAACAACGCGTGGGGGAAATCCGCAAGGCGGTGCCCTGCGAGATTACGCGCCAGCCTCCAGCCTTTTGCCACGGCGCTCTGCTCGGCGAAGTCATACAGTTCACGACCGGTAAGCCCCTTCAGCCAGGCGTCGCGGGTTTCGTCGAACACCTCATGCAGTGCGGTCCTGCACGCCAGGTGCAGCGGCGCGTCACCGAACACAAAGGTATCGCCGTAGTCACCTTCGTAACCGTCCCACACCGGGCCCAAATCAACCACGACGATATCGGTGGCGCGCAGCCTGCGCTGGCGGTCAATGCCTTCGCGCGGTGGGCGTACGGTGTCGTCGCCAAAGCGGATATAGGTCGGGTGCCAGGTGTGGGAAGCGCCCATGGCTTGCAGTTGGTCAGCAGCCATGTCGAGGGCTTCGCCGGTGGTCATGCCCACCTGCAGTCGGCTGGCAATCGCCGCCAAGGCACGGATTGACTGATCACGCGCGGCCAGCATGCCGTCCAGTGAATAACGTGGGCCGACTTTCTCCAAGATCGGGTGCAGCGCCTTGGGTGTCGTGCCGGCACTCGACCGGCCACTGGGCACAAAGGCCTCCGCGACGAATCGATGGCCGGGCAAGCCGGCGTGCAGACACTCCGTGCGCACCTGGCTGATCATTGCGCCATTACCGCAGGCATACACCTGGGCAGCTTCCCAGTCATGCCCATGGCTCAAGGCAACTTCCTGCACTCGCCCTTGGGAAGCCAACACCGGGTGCCAGTGAAAACGTGGGTGATCAATGACCGATTGATCCAGGAACGCGCGGTCATAGAAATCTGCTGGCTGCCCGCCGCTCCAGTACAAGGTCACATCCACATCGCGCGTGAACGCCGTCAGCAGGATGGGCTTGATACCCGCGTAGCCGGTGCCCGTGGCGAACAAGACGACGGGCGCATTGTCATTGTCCTGCCAGGTACAGGCGCCAAACGGTCCTTCCAGTTGCAACAGATCGCCGGCCTCCAGGCCGCCCAGCAGGGTCTCGGAAAACAGCCCGCCGCTCACCTGGCGAATCTGAAAGACCAGGCGCCCGTCATCTTCGGCCGGCAGGTTGGCGATCGAGAAACACCGCGAGTCGCCGTCGACCAGGCGGAACTTGAGGTACTGGCCCGCCCGCACCGCCAGCGGTCTGTCCGGCATCACCACCAACTCAATGATGTCGGGGCTCAGTGCGCGTTTGCTCACGACCTGCGCCTCGACCACCAGCGCGGGTGTATCCAGCGACCAACCGGGGATTTCCAGGCGCATGTCGCCGCAGGCGTGGCTCTGGCACAACAGCATTTCATTGGCTGCCAACGGATAGCAGGGTACGGGGGCATCCGGCGCCAGTTGCTTGGCCCGGTACGCCCCCTCTGCGACCACCACCTTGCAGGAGCCACAGGCTCCGCGTCGGCAAGAAAACGGCACAGACAGGCCGTTGGCGAGCATCGCATCCAGCAAGAGTTCGTCACCGGCCTCAAAGGTTTTCCCCGAGGGGGACAGTTCGATGACATGACGTGTATTCATAACAACCTCGGGGTGAGTGAGCCGTGATTGTTGCGCTAGACTAGGCCCATTAAAACCTCCAGTTTTGGATACTTTAGATGGTCCAGATGCGAAAATGGCGCCCGCTGCTCAAGCTGGACGACAGTGCAAGCCAAGCGTCTTACCGCAAGATCGCCGAAGGCCTGGTGACCGCGATCGTTGACGGTCGATTGCCACCCGGCACCTTGCTGCCGGGCACCCGGGAGATGGCGCAGTTGCTCGACGTCAACCGCAAGACCGTTATCCTGGCCTACGAAGAGGCCATGACCAAAGGCTGGCTGGTCAGCGAGCCGCGACGCGGGACCTTCGTCAATGCGCAGTTGACGGCCAAGCAACTGCCGAGCCGCGCGCAGGCGCCCTTCGCGCCGCCCATCCTGGCGCAGACAACCGCGCCCTATTTCGCCCAGAACGCTCAGGTGACAGCGCTGAATCATCGGCATGACGCGCTGTTTTTCGACAACGGCACCAGCGACCACCGCCTGCTGCCCCAAGCCGTGCTGCACCGCTACTACCGTAATGCCCTGCGTAACAGCTTTGCGTCCAACACCCTGCGCTACGGCAGCGAGGGCACCGGCTATCATCTGCGCTGCGCGCTGGCCGAGATGCTGCGCAACAACCGTGGGTTGACGGTCAACGCCGAAAACATCTGCCTGACCCAAGGCACCCAGATGTCGCTGTACCTGACCGCCAGCCTGTTGCTCAAACCCGGCGACGTAGTGCTGGTGGAGCGCCTGAGTTACCCGCCAGCATGGGAAATTTTCCGCAGGTTGGGTGCGCAACTGGTCACGGTGGACATCGACGAAGAAGGCTGTCGCACGGACCAGATCGATCGCCTGTGTCGCGAACACAAGGTGCGGATGATCTACCTCACGCCACACCACCAGTTCCCCACCACCGTGAGCCTGCACGCGGCGCGGCGGCAACAGTTGCTGGCATTGGCGGCGCTGCATGACTTCTGCATCATCGAAGAAGATTACGACCACGAATTTCACTTCAGCGGGCGCCCCTACCTGCCCCTGGCCAGCGATCGCGCGCAGCGACATGTGATCTATGTCGGTTCGTTGTCCAAGGTCCTCGGCTCGACGTTTCGCTGCAGTTATGTGGTGGCTCCCACGCAGGTGGTCGAAGCCCTGCATAGCAATGCCGCACTGATGCTGGGCGATGCCGACGCAGTCGCGCAGAAGATGCTTGCCGACTTGATCAACGATGGCGAACTCAAGAAGCACCTGCGCCGGGTATCAAAGGAATACCGCGCCCGCCGTGAGACCTTGCAAGACTGCCTGCAGGCGGCGTTCGGTGATCGGATCCAAGTGCGCGAGCCCGAAGGCGGCCTGGCGCTGTGGGTGCGTTTCGACGATGCAATCGATGTTGACCAGATAGTAAGCGCGGCCCTAGACCACGGGTTGGTCGTACGCAACGGCCGGCAGTTCTCACCGATGGACCAAGCAGAAAATGCGCTGCGCCTGGGGTTCGCCTCGCTGAACCAGGAAGAGATCCGCGAGGCCACATTACGCCTGGCCCAAGCGGCAAGCCCGCACGCACATAAAAATGCCGATCATCACTGATCGGCATTCGGTTAGAGCGGCAGCAGGAAGCGTGATCGCTCCTCGGTCCGGGCAAGCTCCGGGAACTCCAGCAGCAGCGCCCGGTTGCCCCGGCCGATATGCTCCATCACAGCCCGCGTAATGTACTCACGCACCATGCCCGTGGAGACGTAATACATGGCCCAGGCTTGTTCGGGCGTACAGTGGCCGATCTGTTCCTCGATGTCCTTGTACGCCTTGTCATCGTCCGACTTCACGTCGCGCTGATATTCGGCTTGGCCCATGATGGTTCTCCTTCACTGACACGTCTGCTGCAGCCCGGACCGCCTATTCATTCACCCGATCAGGTCCCGCTCTTCACCTTGGTCCACACCCGCGTGCGGATTCGCTCCAATTTCAAGGGCAACGGTTCCAGGGGAACCAAGGTGGCGATCGTCTCTTTGGACGGGTAAATCCAGGGGTTGTCGCGCAACTTCTGCTCGACCAACTCGGTGGCATCCTTGTTGGCGTTGGGGTACAGCGTGTGGTTGGAACTCTTGGCAATCACTTGCGGGTCGAGCATGTAGTTGATGAACGCCAGCCCCTGCTTGGCATGCGGCGCATCCTTGAGCAGCACAAAGTTTTCCGACCACACCAGCCCGCCTTCACGCGGCAGGCTGTAGGCAATCTTGCGGCCGGTGTTGTTTTTCTCATTGATGGCTTGCGCCGTCAGCGCTCCGCTCGCCCAACCCACCACCACGCAAATATTGCCGTCGGCAAAATCAGCGTCGGTCCTGGAAGAGTCGAAGTAGAGGACGTAAGGACGGATCTTCAACAGCAGCGCCTGGGCTTTCTGGTAATCCTCAGGGTTCTGGCTGTTGCTCGGCAGCCCGAGGTAATGCAAGGCGATCGAAATGATTTCGCTCGGCGAGTCGAGCATCGCCACGCCACACGACTTGAGCTTGCTGATGTTCTCTTCCTTGAAGATCAGGTCCCAGCTGTCCACCGGGGCATTGTCACCCAGGGCGGCCTTGACCTTATCCACGTCATAACCAATGCCGGTGGTGCCCCACAAATACGGCACGGCATACCGGTTACCCGGATCGTTGGCGGACAGCAGCGCCAGCATTTCGGGATCGATGTGCGAGAAATTACTCAGTTGGGAACGGTCCAGCGGCGCAAGCACACCGGCCTGGATCAGGCTGGGCAAGACATTCGAGGTGGCGACGACAACGTCATAACCGGTGCGCCCGGCCATGACCTTGCTCTGCATGATCTCGGCACTGTCGAAGGCATCCAGGTGCATCCGGGTACCGGTTTTCTGTTCAAATTCCTTGGGCGTCTCCGGCGCGATCAGCCCGAACCAGTTATACAGATTGACCCGGGGTTCGGCCGCCGAGACCGGCGCACTGGCACACACAGACACCAGCGCAGCCATAAAAATGGCGCGCAACTGGGGTTGACTCATCTCGCTATCCTTGTCAAAACGACAGGCCATCATGGCCTGCATCCACTGGAGGGTGAATATACTCGGCACGCCCGATTAGTAAATACCCAGAAGTACTTAGCCCAGCCCCATGAATACCTAACCCTAAAGGGGTAGTAAATGTCGCTCGACCTTCACAACCTGGCCTGGCATCGGTCCGCCGGAACGCTGATCATGCAGCTGAACCGCCCGGCGTTCTGGAGTTCGCTGGTTCGCGTGGTAAAGGAATATGTCCAGATCGACAATTGGGTTGTGCTGATCTTCAGCGACCAACAGGTGCGGGTCATCAGCCTGACCGAAGTCGCCGATGCAGACGAAGTGGACGCGCTGACCCAGCGCTATGTAAAAGGGCTGTACCTGCTGGACCCGTTTTACATCGCCAACCGGGAGAACCCGCAGAGTGGTTTTTTCCATCTGTCCGACATCGCGCCGGAGCACTTTCTGACCACCGAGTATTACCACCAGTATTTCGCCCAGTACGTCAGCGTGGACGAGGTGCAATACAACGTACAACTCGACGCTGACAGGACGCTGTGCATGTCATTTGGCAGCAACGTGCGATACAGCCCGCAGCAGATCACGACGCTGGACATGATCAAGCCCTGGGTGATGGCATTGATGCATCAACGCATGTGCTTTGAGGGTGATGCGGAAAAAAGCCAAGCCGAGCCGCCACCGTGGTCTGAGGCGATCATGCAACTTGGCGCACAAATCACAGCGCGCGAAAAAGATGTGCTCCGGCTGCTGTTGAGCGGTTTTTCCAACAAAGAGATCGCCGGCAAGCTGAATCTGTCGACCGAGACCATCAAAGTTCACCGTCGCAACCTTTACAACAAGCTGAGCATCAAGTCTCAGTCCGAGTTGTTTGCGCGGTTTTTCCTGCCTGGGCAGGAGGGCATTGCCGGACCCGCCCCGTGACGAACGATAGGACCTTCAAGACTACGATGCGGTTCGCCGCACGGGTCCTTTCTTCATAGAAGCATCATCTACGCTGTAGACGGACTCCCCTGCGCTGGGAGAGAGGTCAAGCTGACGTCCAAGTCGACTGATCAGCAGCGCCACGGAGTCAGCGTTGCTCAAAATCGTATCCATTCTCTTGAGAGGGTCACTGCGAAATATTCGCCGAGCATCGTCGAGTGCATCTCCCCCGGTAACCGACAAAATATGCTGTAAAAGGCTGTCTTGTGGATCTACATTCTTCACGATCTGGAACAGTTCCGTGAACGGCGTAAAGAGACACAGGCGTTCAGTCTGGCGCTGTTTCAGGCGTGCTTTGAAGGCCCGGTTATCCGGAGTGTCATTCCTGATAAGATCGAGAAATGGATGAGAGGCATCCAGGCGGGCAATGTCCTCCGTTGCGCACACATGATGAGAGAGTTCATGGATGAGAGCGATAGCACGGGCATGGACGTTGACATAAAACGGCTTGGTTAGAAACGGCTTGTACTCCAACGTAGGCTTGAAAAACTCCTGGGTTAAATAAATGACCTGGTCTGCGTCAGGCACCACGACAAACGCCATGACAGCCGTATTACCAGGGGGCGGGGTGCCGCGCGAAACCCCAACGACGAAGCGTTCTGAGTTCAAGGTATTGAGTGAAGGGGCTGTGAGAGCGTTGAATACCTTGTCAACCACTGACTGTATTTTCTCGATATGTTTCATTTCTACGACTTGTAAATCGAAGGTCTCCTTGATAACTGCGAGCGTGGGAGTGGAGGCTTGTAGGGTAGCGGCAACCAGACGTAAGTTCTCCTGCGCGTTTTTTGTATAGTAGGTCGCCATGGCCAATGCTTCAGTGATCATCAAACCCCGTTTGGGATAGAGGGTTCGGATGGCTTCCATACCGGATGCTTCGATGTTCATACCTTCACGAGCTAGCGGGCATGAATAAAATTGATTGCTCAGTTTAGCGAGGGCTCGTCGAGCATGCAGTAACGGAACTTGGCTACTGAGCATCCATTGTTGGCGGGTGTTTTTTCGTATCAGCGGTCCATCTCCAAGGGAACTGAAAATACGCCAGTGCTCACCCTGTTGTTTGACTTGAAAGACTTTGCCTTCGACGGGCGCATAGTGGCGTTTCTGAGCTGATTGGTAGAGCCCAAGATCGCCAACGCGGTTCATCTCCTGTAGCGCGAGATCGGTTACCTCATGGGGTTGCAACCGGGTTCTTTCAGGCGCGGTGATGTCGATGGCGGGCCATGTTGCAACGGCTTCGGACGTAATGGCATCAGGTTGCACAGGTAACGTCTGCTCTGAAATTTCTGGCATTGACCGGCGAAGCAATGCCATTTGCGCAACGCCACTCACGAACTGCGAGATTGCCGTGCGCCAATGATGATCTTGCAACGCGTCGGCAGAAGCCTTGAACAGTTTGTAGCTCTGCCAGACGAGCAACGGGTATTCCAGCTTTGCGGCCAGAAACGGAATGCCTTGGTATATACCGCTGGAGAAAACGCTCTTCGCCAGGTTCCAATAGGCAACGGCGTTGGAGATGGAATGGCATCCCAACAATTTCAACAACAGCTCGAAGTTGTCTGCAAATAGCTGTTTGAACAAGCACCCGACGATGGGATTTGAGGCCAGTTGCAACGAGCTTCTGGAGGCATTGTTCGGGTTGAAAAACGTCGTGATTGCCGATTGTGCTGCCTGCGGAAGCAACCTGAGCACCCAACTTTGTAGCGGGCCAAGTGACCAGAGTTCTGTCAGTAAACTCGCTTCGTCGGCATATTCCTTAAGGCAGTGACCTTGACTGTAAGGCGCATAGAGAACGTGAGGCCCCTGACCTGATGCAGGGCTGATCACGTAAATGCCCACGGCTTTGACCGCTGTGGCGCCTATGGAGGTCAGCAGTTCAAGCGGGCGGATGGTGGCATTGGCACCTGTAACGGCAGCACGGGCAATCGAATCCGGCATGTCCATGATCTGCTGGATATAACCGAACGCTGTTGCAGTCATTTGCTTTGCCAGGAATTGGGCATGTGCATGTTGCATCAGTTGCCAGGGTAATTGCCGGGCGAACCGCTGTTGACGCTCAAGCAGGTCGGGGTTAGCAGCCGTGAAGAGCCCTCGTAGATAGTCTTGATAGGTGCCACTGATGTTCAGCGCCTGGATGTGTGTGGTAAGGGTTTTTGCGTCCAGCTGGCTGGAGAGCAACGCTGACCCCCTCGAAGTAAAGCGCGGTGCTTCAGTTCCCCATTCATCTCGATGGCTCGTAGCATAATCGACCAGGGTCAACGTCTTCTCGACAGCGCTCCTGTGTGCAGGGACGGTGACTTCAATCTGATCGGGGGTGACGCGGTTCTGGTTGTCGAGCGTGCGTAACAACGTTGACAGTTTGTTGCGCGTGAAATCGGCCAGTGAGTCGATACCATGAAGGTAGTCTTTGTCCGCTTCCACGCTGTTTCGATACTGCTCCAGCAGTTCAACCTGTAGTTGCTGGTCCGCTACGGGAGCGTTGGCCACCCATTCAGGTAATGAGTGCCGCAGGATCAGTGCCTGGGCGATGGCCGTAGAGCGCTCCACGTTAGTCGGTGCGAGTGTCTGCGTTATTTGGACCTGCCAAATGTCCTGCAGGTATTGGGCGGGTAGCTTCGGGCTAAGCAGGTGAGTGATCTCGGCTTTTCTTTGCTGCTCGTAGTGCCGGTGCAGGTATGCGACCAAGCCGTCTTCGATCAACTCGAAAGACCCAACGGTATAGACCTGATGCAGGAGGCGTTCGGACCGAGGGAGGTTTTCCAGCAGTGCAATGCGCTCTTCGGGCTCAAGCAAGCGCTGGTTCAACGTGGTTCTGAGGGCGGCCAATGAACTGAAAACCTCCAACCCCAGCGCTGGGCTCCAAAGAATGGTTTTGCCGGAATATTCGGGATCTTGTCCCCCTCGTTCGGTTAGCACAAAACAGTTGCTCAATGCGGCGCTGACGTCCCGCTCGGCAGTCGTCAGCGTCAGTGACAAGGCATCGGGTCGGAAAGCGTTCATGCTACGTCGCGTATCACGTTTGTAACTGTCAAGGACCGTCAGGATGATTGCCCGGTCGCTGGGCCGTAGTGAATTGTCCAGGACCCTGAGCTTTGCTTCCGCCTTCAATCCAATGGTCATCGCCCTCTCGAGCAGAAGCCGCAGGTCGGGAACCCGTTGGTCCACCAGACGCAGGTGGCCTTTAAAGCCTTTCAGCGAGGTTTCGATGATTGTGTTGAAGGCGGGTAATTCCAGATCGGGCACCTTTTTAGCAACACCCTCGGAGGCTACTGAAAAGAATCCGCTGTTGGGCGAAAGCGTGAGGACCTCCGACTCCCCGCAGAACCGTGCCAGAAAATGGTCGACCATATTGACCGACGATACCGGTGTACGACGTTCGGTATCACCGGGAGGACTGCTGTAGGTATTTATAAAAATATTCGCGGCATCGCGAAAGGCTTCTTCTGTGCTGGAGAGTTCAGAATTGAGTTGTGCGATGGCGGAACGGTAGAGAGTCGGGCGAGTTGCCAGTCTGCCCTCCAGTTCGGTATGCAGACTTTCGAGTTCTCGCAGTTCAGTGCGAACCGTTTGCAGGGCTGACTCCCCTCCTTGCGGAAGATCAGCAGAGGGGTACCAGGACGCCGCCAACTGAGTGCTCCAACGTCCTTTGGCATCCAATCCCCGTAACGCTGGATCAATCATCGCGCGAACATCAAGCAGATGGTCAATCAGCGCGTCGATGTCCATGGTGCCTTTGCTCTGACGGTACATTTCCAGGCCATACTCCAGGTTCTGAGCCTGTTTTTCGATGACCGTACGCATCAGGCCCGGGAACACCGCTCCTGTGAGAGGGCTCGTAATGACCGTTGAGGTACTGAAGCTGATATCGAAATAACGTTGCGGTCGAGACAGGTAGTTCTTCCAGTCGTCAGGCTGCTTCGGTGAGTTCACTCTCTCCTGAAGACGGGTTTTCAACTCTTCCACATCAGGGTCCGCCAGTACGCCTTCACTGGGGGTAAAAAGAATGGCCTGTGCATCTGTCTCGCTTTCTATTGGACGGATCATGAGGGCGCCGGCCAGTTCAACAAAGGAGACATCTGATTCGCCCAACAGTACTTTTTCGACGCGCAGGGCGCTGGCACTGTCAGAAGAGAGTGCATCGGAGGTCAGCAGGCGTGTCTGGATTTCAAGACTTTGGTCCGTGGAAATATTCGCCTGTTGCTGCTGATCAAGCAGGCTGACCCGGAACCTGTCGCTCATGGCCGCCGCAAAGTAATCCAGGCGCGAGGGCCCTGCTCGGCTCGCCGCCTGCCAAAATAGTGAAAGCTGGGTTTTTATTTGCTCCATCAACCCTTGGGCCAGCGTTTGTACAGACCTCTCCCAATGCAACTGATCGTCCGCCGCACGGTTTGACTGCTGAGGGTCGGGGGCTCTGCCAAGGTTACTGTATTGCCGGGTTTCGCCTGCAGGCCAACTGTTGTCGACGAAGTAGGCAAGCACGGTTTCGCTCAATGAGCGAGTTGTGGTTTGGGATGTCTCGGCTATGTGGCAGCTCACGCGTGTATCGCGCTGATTCAAGCCCGGAAAGTGTGCAGCCAGCGCCGTATTGATCGCCTGTTCCAGCATTGACGTCAAACTTGGCGCTGAGTACAGCTCCTCAAGCATGCCCTGAGCATTGTTGCGCAGGTTATTTTGGAGTGCGCGCTGTTGTTCTTCAAAAACGGCGCCGGCTACGGATACAGTGGTGAGCGTGAGTGTTTCGTGGGTGCTCAACGCCGCTCTCTGAGAGAGAGACAGGTAACGAAACAACGCTTCTCGTTGTTCGGATACCTCCAACCAGGTACTCATTGTCGATTTTACGCTGGCAACGCTATCGAATCTTTCCAGGCCCCGGCACGGTGTGTAGAGGAACGCGCCACCACCGGGCGCAGGTCTCATCATGAACGCACCGGCGAGTTCGATTGACGGTTTTCCGGGCGTGGTCAAATGAAGGCTTTCAACTTGCATGGGTGGTTTGTGCGCCATGCGCGCAGCGTGGGTGGCGGAATACACCGCGTCGAGCCAGTCGAGATCCTCAAGGGTGAACGCTCGCGCGCGCTGGCGCTCCGTCAGTTGTTCTCTTACTGCAAGTGTTTCGGTGAAAAAATAGGGAGGGTTATCTTCCATGATGAGGCCTTATTACAGTCGTGGCGATGGCTTCTTCGCTTGTATGGGCGGGAAAAACATTGATCTTTCGATCACATCCGTACGTACGGCGGATGGTTGGCCCGCAAGGTTGCGTGCATAGCTGCACAACGTGATGGGTAGCTGAGATACCCGATAGGTAGAACTGCCGGAGGAAAGCGCATAACGGACATCGTCGATGTCTTGGCAAGAAGCGCCATTCGAAGCGTCCATATAGAAGTAGTGGTGCGTGAAATCTGTGTGTTGGTTGTCCCAATCGATGCTGTAACTCAGGTTGATCCGAGGTGTCGGCGCTGGAGCGGTCAAGAACACGGAGTGCGTGAATACATTGTGGAGCAAGGCAGGCGTCAGGGCTTCGTTCTGGCTATCTATCCCTACAATGCACAACACATGAGCCCCTAGCGCCGGCCCGATCTCTTGATTGATATAGCCATCGGTTGACGCTATCGCGCTGTGATAATCGTTGGGAAACCTACATTCCTTAACGTCATGTACTGCCTTGAATCGATAGTAAGCATTTTGGAGCGAGAATCTGATATTCCAGGTGGGCCGGACGTTTCGTCCAAGCACGTCCTGCTGCTTATGCACATAAGGATTCAGTTTCCACGGTTCTTCAATGATGATCTCGACGGCTTTCAGCTGACAATCCACCGTATTGTTCAAGAATTGACCATCAACAAAACAATGATGCAGGTCGTTGGCTGGATAGCTGTAGTTGAACTTGGCCGCTTCGCACGCCGAGTTGTTTTGGCAGTTGTTAAGGACGTCGTTTTTAATGACCGCTGCTACTTTGCTGACAATGCCTGTCACTTCATTGGTACTGCGATCCAACATCGGGCTTCCGGAACTTCCGGACTGAAGATCTCGACAACGGTTTTTTATCGCGCCAGGAAATACGCCAGGATGTTCGACAAAACTGTCTACCCCCGTTTCTTTGCAGACGCTCATGCGCAGCCCGTTCTGTCGAAACCCAATCGGGGATCCCACATTGATCACTTCACGCTCGCCTGAATGGCGATGAGTCGCGAGCTTGAGTGGCATGATTCCCTCTGAGATGAGTGTGGTCAGTGGCGTATCAAGTTCAAGAACCGCCAAATCGGTGCCGACCATGCTGCTCCAATGGGCAGTTTTAACCCGGAAAGTCCGGTGCTGTGCAGGTGTATCGTGGAAGTATCTGAAGGTGATACTCGCTTCAATGGTTTGGTTGATATATGCCGTGCCGTAGCTAAAGAACACGCAGTGCCCACTGGTCAGCACATAGGCTGGGCCGACGGCATTATCCTGACGGTTTCGGGTATCCAGTAATATCGCATTGCAGGTTTGGCCGATGGCGTTTTTCAAATGACCGATGCCAGACCATAGCGAGTAACGCTGGTCGTGGTTAAGCAATGTCACGGATGAGGTTTGATCAGTCATTCCTTCAGTCAAATCTCTGGCATGGATTTGACCGGTAACACAATACAAAGCAAGTAATAAAAAGGGGATGAAATGCCGATATAACATAATAGGTCTCGGAGAATGGCAGCAGTGGTAAATGCCAAATTGACTCGACACGTCCAATTGATGGGACAGACTGGACTCGTTCTATGAGCGACCGAGAAAAAGCTCAAGTGACGTCATCAGTGGTCGGGTATCACCCTGGGTGATGAACGCATCACGGAATGCCTTGCCGGTAGTAGGGTTGAACAGCCCCTCGCGCTCAAAACGTTCAAACGCCTGCCTGGCGAGTACACCCGACCACTTGTAGGAATAAGTTCTGGCCCCATAGTCACTCCCCAACGGTTCGAAACTGTTGACTGGACGGGTATCACCAGGCCAATGCAAGAGCCCGACTTCTGCATTGACACTGGTGAAGACATCATGAGGTGTTCGACCGTCGCCGTAAGTCCGGTGCAACTCGAAGTCGACGAGCCCGGCGAGCAAGAGAGAGGCCGTTTCCCAACTGGTTTGAGTATGGACAAATCGCTTCACCCTATAGGCGATATCGTCAGGCAGGGGTTGTCCAGTCTGGAAATGCCCTGATAGCCAAATCAGGAACGACTGTTTGAAGCAAAACTGTTCCAGAACCTGGCTGACGAACTCCGAAGAGTCATGGCTCAATTGACCGATGCCTGATATCGCCCGATACGGTGCGACGGTTAACAGATGCTGCAGACAATGACCAAACTCGTGCAACAAGACCCTTAGTTGCAAATGATCAAGCAAGCAGGGCTGGGTCTCGGTGGGGGGCTGCAACCGGCTGTTCAGCACCACCAAGGGGCTTCGTGGCCTGCCTTCGGCGGTGATCCGCCGGTTACGTAAGCCTGAAGCATCACCAAATCCCGCTGCTTCTTGTCGGCGATAGGGGTTAATGAACAAATATCCGATCGGCTCCGCATACTCTCTGAGTTCAAATACCCGCACATCCTCATGCCAGGTATCGGCAGCCGCGTGTTCGATCAGATCAACACCGAACAGCGTTTTTGTGAAGGCGCACAATCGTTGCAACACCGTCTCCAAGGGGAAGTAGTTGCGAAATGCCTCTTGGGAAATGCCTGCCACGTCCTGGCGAATTTTTTCAGCGAAATAATGAATGTCCCAAGGCTTCACATCCGTAATTCCATGCTGTGCAGCGAAGCCCTCAACCTGCTCCGCATCTTGGGCAAACAGACTTCGCGACAACTCGATCTGGTGATGTAAAAAGTCGACGACCTGCTCGGTCGTGTCCGCCATCTGATCCGCCACCGCCAGTTGGGCAAAGTTGGAATAACCCAAGAGCTGCGCTTTTTTATGGCGATCATCAAGCAGTACCGTCAACACCCGTTCGTTGTTGGTAATCAGGTCATCAGGACCTGTGCCAGAAGCACGGCTGTAGTAAGCAGCCATCATTTCCCGACGCAGGTCCCGGTTGTCCGCATAGTTCACAATGTCGCGATAGGATTGAGTTGAAAGGGTCAGCAACCAACCCGTCAACCCTGCTGCTTGAGCCGCGACCTCCATGCGTGCCTGCACAGCGTTCGGCAAACCGATCAACAACGATCTGTCTTCGATGTGCTTGCTCCATGCCGTGTTCGAATCCTCCACCCGTGCCAGAAACTCGAACTGAAACTTGCTGATTTCCATGTTCAGGCTTGTCAGTTGCAACTGCTGCTCGGACGACAGATCAAGGCCGGCCAAGTGGTACTTGCGCAAGATTTTATGCAGTGCACGTTTACGCTCTTCATTGAACAGCGCAGCAATCGGGCTATCGGCGAGCCGCCGATACAGCTGATACAGCTCGCTGTTCTGTGCCTGCTCACGCTTGTACTGCTCTGCCAGCTCCTGACAGCGCGTAATTGCTTCCTGCCAGACCGGCGCTATGCGGGCGGAACCCAGTAGCTGGAGGATAGTGAGGGTGCCGTCCAGGCGTGCTTCCAACTCATCTATGGCGAGCACGAGATCGTCCCATGTTGGGAAGGATTTCTGGCTGGCAATGATCTCTGTGGTCATGACACGACTTTCAGCAATGATCGCCTGGACAGCCGGTATCAAATGCTCTGCTCGTATGGCAGAGAATGGTGGTAAGTCATACCGCTGCAAAAGTGGATTGTTCTCGGACATCGGCTTCTCCTTGAGACGGGGCGGTGAAAAAACCAGTCTAGGAGGATCAAGTGTCCGTGGGACGCTATATATGCGTGGGGAAAATGCCGAGCTGTCGACCCATATCACCGAGGGTTTAGTGTTTGCCGGTCGCCTTGAACTGGCGAACCGCTGCGCGTGGAAGGTGCCATAGTACGAGTTCCTGAATAGGATTCAGGGAAAGATGCCCGTACCCGCAAACGCTCCTCTCCAGCGACAAACGCTATCGCGACCATTCGGATTTCATGGACTCATTTCTGGACTGAAAACGTCGAGATACCGATGGTTCTCGGCTGATCGCACTGGAACGAAAAAAGACGCCTAAGCGTCTATTTTCAATAACCTACAGACTTCCATGGAACTCTGTAGATCGATATTTGGAGCGGGAAACGAGACTCGAACTCGCGACCCCGACCTTGGCAAGGTCGTGCTCTACCAACTGAGCTATTCCCGCAAATGGCGTCCCCTAGGGGACTCGAACCCCTGTTACCGCCGTGAAAGGGCGGTGTCCTAGGCCACTAGACGAAGGGGACACACAACTGAAGCACATGGTGTGTGTTTCAGTGTCCAGAGGTTAGATCCGAAGATCATGCCCTGGTTTCACTCAGTGCCGCCCGAAGGCCACACTGCTTAAATTGGAGCGGGAAACGAGACTCGAACTCGCGACCCCGACCTTGGCAAGGTCGTGCTCTACCAACTGAGCTATTCCCGCAAATGGCGTCCCCTAGGGGACTCGAACCCCTGTTACCGCCGTGAAAGGGCGGTGTCCTAGGCCACTAGACGAAGGGGACACACAACTGAAACACATGGTGTGTATTTCAGTGTCCAGAGGTTAGATCCGAAGATCATGCCCTGGTTTCACTCAGTGCCGCCCGAGAGCCACACTGCTTAAACTTGGAGCGGGAAACGAGACTCGAACTCGCGACCCCGACCTTGGCAAGGTCGTGCTCTACCAACTGAGCTATTCCCGCATATTGGCGTCCCCTAGGGGACTCGAACCCCTGTTACCGCCGTGAAAGGGCGGTGTCCTAGGCCACTAGACGAAGGGGACACACGTACAACATTCACTACTTAGCTGCGTTTCGCTGTGTGCTTTACGCGTTAAGTGGCGCGCATTCTATGGATGGATTGAAAGGTCGTCAACCCCCAAGGATAAATTTATTAAAATCAATGACTTCGACCTGCTTTCAGGGCCTGAAGGCGAATTGTGCGTGTCCGGGCTTTGACGCCTATATTCTGGCGCCCGACAAGACGCTATAGTTCGCTCCAGCAAATGATGGCAATGTGCATCCATGCAGGGAGCGCCTATCTATATATAGAAGCAAACTACCCGGGCAACTGGTCGATCAGTCCTATCCGCCGGATGGCCCAGTCACTACACTCCACTGTAAACCCTATAAAGAGGTCACACCGGTGACACCACTCATGATCACCCTGCTGGTAATAGCCGGGATCGTAATACTGATCGCCATTGGCTACATGAACCACGTGGTGGAAAACAACAAGCTGGAAAAGAAGCGCACCGAGATCGAGCTTAACGATCGCCTGCGTCGCTGCGGTGAAATCACCGAGACCTTCCCCGGCCAGTTGATGACCCCGGCGCTCAAACTGTTGATGACCCGCCTGGAACTCAACGTCAACCAGCGCCTGTTGAACCTCAACAAAGGCAGCGCACCGCTCAAGGCTCGCATCGCCGAGCTGAATACGCTGGTGGCCCAAGGCGAATCGATCCCGGTGAACAATCCGCCCGCGCCGATCCAGACCGAAGCCAAGGCAAAGGATGTGCGCTTCCTGCTCGAAGCCCTGCACGGCCAGGTCACACGCGCCGCCCAGGACGGTTTCCTGCCGGCCAACGAGGCCAAGCACTGGATCCGGGAAATCCGCCATATCCTGGTGTTGCTGCACATCGAGTTCTTCAACAACCTCGGCCAGCACGCCTTGCAACAAGGCCAGCCGGGCCAGGCACGCCTGGCGTTCGAGCGTGGCGTGCAATACCTGCGTAAACAGCCGGAGCCGGTGATCTACAGCGCACAGCTGCAACAACTGGAAGCCCAGCTTGCCCGCGCCAACTCCACGGTGCTGACCAACAGCAAGCCCGCCGAAGACGAGGTCAACGAACTGACCGAAGGCCTCAAAGTGGTGGATACCGACGCCGAGTGGAAGAAGAAAGTCATCTACGACTGATTGCGCGGTAGTTGGGCGGGCCTGTGGTGATCGGGCTTGCCCCGCGCTGGGCTGCGCAGCGGCCCTAAAACCTACCCCCCCGATCTGTCTGCCAGAACGAGGGGTTTTTATTGGGGCTACTACGCAGCCCAGTGCGGGGCAAGCCCGCTCACTACAAGTCCAGGTCTGTACAAACAACCTACCGCTTCACAAGATGCCATCACTTTGCATCTATCCCCCCGCCCCCGACTAGCGTAAAAAAGTGCCCCTTACTCCGTGAAGTCAGAGGCCTGTTATGCCTGTCGCCGTCATTGATGGACAACCGCTGCACTACTTGGACCAGGGCACCGGCCCGGTCGTACTGCTGGGCTCAAGCTACCTGTGGGACGCCGACATGTGGGCGCCGCAGATCGAAGCGCTGTCGCAACAATACCGTGTGATCGTGCCCGAGCTGTGGGGCCATGGTGAATCCGGTGCATTGCCCGCGCAAACCCATTCCCTGGACGACCTCGCGCGCCAAGCCCTGGCCCTGCTCGACCAGCTGGATATCCGAGCGATCAACCTGGTGGGGCTCTCGGTCGGCGGGATGTGGGGCGCACGCCTGGCACTGCTGGCGCCCGAGCGGATCAACAGCCTGGTGCTGATGGACACCTACCTGGGCGCCGAGCCCGAGGCCACGCGCCAGTATTACTTCTCGCTGTTCAAGATGATTGAAGACGCCGGAGCCATCCCCGAGCCGTTGCTGGATGTGGTCGCGCCGATCTTCTTCCGTCCGGGTATCGACCGCGAATCAGCGCTGTACCAGGATTTCCGCCGGCAACTGCAGGGTTACTCGAAAGAACGTCTGTTGCAGAGCATCGTGCCCTTGGGTCGATTGATCTTCAGTCGCGAAGACGTACTGGAGCGACTGCCGCGCCTGGACGCCGACACCACGTTGCTGATGTGCGGCGAGCAGGACAAACCGCGCCCTCCCGCCGAGTCCAAGGAGATGGCGGGCCTGATCGGTTGCAGCCTGATCCTGATTCCCGAAGCCGGCCATATCAGCGCCAGGGAAAACCCGGACTTCGTCAACGAAGCCCTGCTGACCTTCCTCGCCAACAACGCCTGACCACCCTCCCCTGTGGTCGCTGCCAACGCGCGGCGATCACAGGCGGAAGTGCCCCACCATGCCCTTGAGTTCCGCGCCTAACTGCGCCAGTTGAATGCTCGACGCGGCGTTGCCTTGCATGCTCAGCGCCGACTGATCGGCACTGGCGCGGATGCTGGTGACGCTGCGGTTGATCTCTTCGGCCACCGAACTTTGCTCCTCGGCCGCCGCGGCAATCTGCTGGTTCATCTGCTGGATCAGCGACACTGCCACTGCGATGCTGCCCAAGGCACTTTCGGTTTCCAGGGCATCGCTTACCGCCAGCTTCACCAACTCCCCGCTTTGCTGGATCTGCTGCACAGATGATTGCGCAGCGCTGCGCAAGGTGCTGACCAGTCGTTCGATCTCCTCGGTGGATTGCTGGGTACGCTTGGCCAAGGCCCGTACTTCATCGGCGACCACCGCAAAACCTCGGCCCTGCTCGCCGGCGCGGGCGGCTTCGATGGCGGCGTTAAGGGCCAGCAGGTTGGTCTGTTCGGCCACGCTTTTGATCACACTCAACACGGTGCCGATATTTTGAATTTCAGCGCTCAGGCTCTCGATGCTGGCGCTGGCAGAGGTGCTGGATGTGGCCAGCAATTCAATGCGCTGCAAACTCTGGCGCACCACCTGTTGGCCGCTGTCGACTTTATCATCTGCCGTCTGTGCGGCTTGCGCGGCCTCTTCGGCGTTGCGAGCCACGTCGTGCACGGTGGCAGTCATCTGGTTCATCGCCGTGGCGACCTGTTCGGTTTCTTCTTTCTGGCTGCTGACCTCGACGTTGGTCTGCTCGGTGACACTGGACAATGAATGCGCCGAACTGGCCAGTTGCTCGATACCGGCTTGCAGGCCTCTGACCATTTGGCTCAGGCCATTACCCATCTGTTGCATCGCCTGCATCAACTGGCCGATTTCATCACGACGGCTGACCTCCATGCGCCCGCTCAAATCGCCGGCGGCAATCTGCTGGGCCACGGCAATCACGCTGCGCAGCGGCGCGACGATCAAGCGGGTGATCACCCAGGCCGCAATCAAACCCACCAACAACGCCAAGGCCGAAGAGCCGATGATCAGCATTGCGCTTTTCTTCAACTGCGCCTGCATCGACTGGTCTTCGGCGTCGTAGGCCTGGTTGACCCGGCTGACGACCTGTTCCGCCCTGTCATGCAGCTGCTTGTAGACCACCTTTTCCTGGGCCAGCAGCCCGGTGTACTCGCCGAGTTTTTCACTGAACGCGGCGATATGCCCGGAAACTTCATTGAGTACGGTCTGGTAGCCGGAGTCCTTGACTGAGGTCTTCAGTTGCTCGACCTGGGCAAGAGCCTGGTCAGCCTGCTCGATCTTGCCCTGCTCTGCGTCGTCTTGATCGGCCTTGCGGCTCTGGTCGAGCCGTACATGGGCTTCATTCATTGCTTGCAGCATCAGGCGCGACACCTGGCTGACCTGCCCCGCCTGCTCGATAAACTCAGCGCCTTCCTTGCCCTGGCTTTCCTTCAAGCCATAGGCGCCGTCGTCCGCCAGCCCGGCCTGCAACACGTCGAGGTTATTGGCCACACTGGACACCGACCAACTGGCCATTTCCAACGCCAGGTCTTTGGTCTGGGTCAATTCGACAAACTCATCGAACGCCTTGCGGTAGGCCGCCAAGGCCTGTTCGACATCGGTCATCACCGGCACGTTGGCCGCCGACTGGGACTTGAGACTGGTCGCGAGAGCCGCCAGGGCATCGACGCTTTCGTGCAGGGCGTCAACGGCCTTGGGGTCGGCATGCAACGCGTAGTCCTGCTCGATCAGGCGCACCTTGAGCAAGCCGCTGTTAAGCGACGACATGGCCTTGAGCCCTTCGAAACGCTGGCCAACGGTTTGCAGGGACCACACACCGATCGCCGCGACCAAGGCCGTCAGCAGCAATACCAGGGTGAAACCCAAGCCCAGTTTTTTCGCCATACCGAGGTTGGCGAATTGTCGTTGCACGGCCGAAATCATTGCACTTGAATCCTCTTGCAATGGCGGTTGCCATCAAGCCCGGTTTACACAGGCGAGATTCGCAACCACAAGGCACTGAACACAAGTCGTTGGCGCCACAATAATGGCAAAAAGCTACACGCCCGTCGTTTTCAGAATGGTCGAGGTCGATCTGGCGGGTCCCATGGCACGGAACAACGCCAAGGCCCGTTGATCATCGGCATAGGCCACGTTGATACGCAACCACTCACTGGGCTCGCTGGTTGGACTGAATAGCGCTCCCGACGACAATAAAACCCCGAGTCTGCGGGCGCATGCCTGCAACCGCGATGGATCGCCTGCCCTTGGTCGCGCCCACAAAAACATGCCGCCAGCAGGTGCGGCGAACACCTCCCACTCCTCGTCCTCCAGTACCTGCAGCGTAGCCGTCATTTGCGTATTCAGCCGCTTGCGCAAGCGCTGTACCCATTTGCGATAAGTGCCATTAGCCAGCAGCGTGGCCACCACCGATTCGGCGAAGCGTGAGGTGCCAAAACCGGTCAGGGTCTTGAGGCTGGCCAACTGCGCGATGATTGCGGCGCTGGCACTCAGGTAACCCACGCGCAAGGCACTGCTCAAGGTCTTGGAAAAGCTGGCGACGTAGATCACCCGATCATCATGGGGTAACGCCGAAAGGCGCGTACAACTGGGGTGCTGCAGGTCGCCGAGGACATCCTCTTCGATGATCAGGAAGTTGTCGCGCTGCGCCAGCGCCAGCAAACGCTCGCCCACGGTACGACTCAAGCTGGAGCCTGTGGGATTGTGATACAGGCTGTTGACGAATAGGCACTTGGGCCGATGCTGCTGCAGCAGCGCTTCCAGCGCCGGAATGTCAGGGCCACCAGGCGTTCGCGGCACTTGCAGCAATTGCACGCCGTGGAAGCCTAATTGCCGATAGAGGTTGCCGTACCCGGGTGTTTCGACCACCACGCAGTCGCCGGCCTTGAGCAACGTGCGTATCAGCAGGTCCTGGGCATGGCTCGCGCCCGCTGTGATGAGGATACGGTCCTGGTGGGCGGCAATGTGGATTCGACTCAGACGCTTGAACACTTGCTCGCGCAGCGCCGGCAACCCCAATGGCGTGCTGTAATTGAACAGGCCGGCGGTGTCGGTTCGAGTGACTTCACGAATCGCGTAACTGATGTCATCGCTTTCACGCCAGGCATCGGGCAACCAACCGCAGCCCAGCTTCAACTCGCCCAGCGGACTATCGACGAAGGCGCCCCACTCCCGCTCCGCGCCTTCATACCACTGGCCCTCATACAACGTTGACGGCTGGGCCACGCTGAAACCCGAACCGTGCTTGGAAACCAGCAATCCCTGGGCGACCATCCGCTCGAACGCCTCGATCACGCTGGATTGGCTGAGCAGGTTATCGAGGGCCACCTGTCGAACGGACGGTAAGCGTGTGCCGGGGCTCACCCCACTCATGCGAATCCATTGCGCCACAGCGCTGATAATTTGCTGCACCACCGGTACAAGGGCTTGTCGATCGATCCCTAAATCCATGCGCCACTCACTTCAACTGACTGATATTCAACCCAGAACAGTTAAGCACAGAAGCGCATTTCGACCGCGCGCCAAGTCTTATTAAAGTATTGATTTTATTGAATTATTTACCTATTGATACACATTCTGACAGGGCACGGTGCCAGCTATGGAAACGCCCCACACCCCCCCAAACCTTTTCGAATGAAGGGCGGCGTGAGGTCCTAGATAGCGGTCGCACCACCGTCCACCGCCAAAGCTTGGCCTGTGGTAAATGCGGCGCCATCACTGCACAGGTATAGGACCGCGCTGGCGATTTCCTCGACCTTGCCGATGCGCCCGACCGGGTGCATGGCGGCGGCAAATTCAGCCTTGCGTGGGTCGGCCTCATAGGCGCGCCGGAACATATCGGTATCGATCACCGCCGGGCAGACTGCGTTGACGCGGATTTTCTTCTTCGCATACTCGATGGCCGCCGATTTGGTCAGGCCGATCACCGCATGTTTGGAGGCCGCATAAATGCTCATCTTCGGCGCAGCCCCCAGGCCCGCGACCGAGGCGGTGTTGACAATGGCGCCGCCGCCCTGGGCTAACAACAGCGGCAACTGGTGCTTCATGCACAACCACACGCCTTTGACGTTAACGCCCATGATTGCGTCGAACTCATCCAGGCTGCCGTCGGCCAGCTTGCCCTTTTCGATCTCGATCCCGGCGTTATTAAATGCATAGTCCAGGCGACCATAGGCGGCGATGGTCTGGGCCATCAATTGCTGCACTTGCGCCTCCAGCGTGACGTTGCAACGCACAAACAGCGCTTCGCCACCCGCCTGGTGGATCAGGGCGACGGTGCCTTCGCCGCCCACCGCGTCCAAGTCGGCAACCACGACCTTCAAGCCTTCGGCGGCGAACGCCAACGCGGTGGCGCGGCCAATACCGGCAGCGGCGCCGGTCACCAGGGCGACCTGGCCGGAAAACGTCATGCTCATAGAAGATGTCCTGTGGGAGAAAATAGCCGTGGGTCGAGTCTAGCCAACGCCGCCTTGGACGCGTCAGCACTATCAAACCGCCGGTTGGCGCTGCATGGATCGCAGTGATAAGAGACATAGGTCAACTATCAACACCACCTATCGACCGGCATTCGCGCTCTCGGTGAACCTTGCTCCCTACCCGTTGAAGGTCTATCACTTCAGGTTCATTTCCAGAAGAGTCGCTGCCATGACCGCCCAGACCAACCGCCAGTTCCTGCTCGCCAAGCGCCCGGTCGGCGCAGCCACCCGGGACACCTTCACTTATCAGGAAGTCCCGGTGGGCACGCCCCAGGAGGGCCAGGTGCTGGTGCGCAACGAATACCTGTCCCTCGACCCAGCCATGCGCGGCTGGATGAATGAAGGCAAGTCCTACATTCCGCCTGTCGGCATCGGTGAGGTAATGCGCGCACTGGGTGTGGGAGAGGTGATTGCGTCAAACAACCCGAAATTCTCTGTCGGCGACTACGTCAACGGCGCCCTTGGCGTGCAGGAATATTTCCTCGGCGAGCCACGTGGCTTCTACAAGGTTGATCCGAAACTGGCGCCTTTGCCGCGCTATCTGTCCGCGCTGGGCATGACCGGCATGACCGCCTACTTTGCGCTGCTGGAAACGGGTGCGCCCAAGGCCGGCGAAACCGTGGTGATCTCCGGCGCGGCGGGCGCCGTGGGCAGCATTGCCGGGCAGATCGCCAAGCTCAAGGGTTGCCGCGTGGTGGGCATTGCCGGCGGCGCCGACAAGTGCAAGTTCCTGATAGATGAATTGGGCTTCGACGCCGCCATCGACTACAAAAGCGAAGACGTGCCCGCTGCCCTCAAGCGCGAGTGCCCCAAGGGCGTGGACGTGTATTTCGATAACGTCGGCGGCGATATTCTCGACGCTGTCCTCAGCCGCCTGGCACTGAAGGCCCGCGTGGTCATCTGTGGCGCCATCAGCCAGTACAACAACAAGGAAGCCGTGAAAGGTCCGGCCAACTACTTGTCACTGCTGGTCAATCGCGCGCGCATGGAAGGGTTCGTAGTGATGGACCACGCCGCAGGCTTCGCCGCTGCCGGGCAGGAAATGGCCGGCTGGATGGCCCAAGGCAAACTCAAGAGCAAAGAAGATATCGTGGAGGGGCTGGAGACGTTCCCGGAGACGTTGATGAAGCTGTTCAACGGCGAGAATTTCGGCAAGTTGGTGCTGAAGGTCAACTGACCCCCAGCTTATGTAGGAGCCGGCTTGCCGGCGATGAGGCCCTTGAGCATTGATCTCAAGGCCGCTATCGCCGGCACGCCGGCTCCTACAGGGGGTGTTGTTCAGGCGATCTCGGCAACGACTGCCGCCAACGCTTTGGCCGGATCGGCCGCCTGGCTGATCGGACGGCCAATCACCAGGTAATCGGAACCCGCGTCCAGCGCCTGTCGCGGCGTCAGAATACGGCGCTGGTCATCCTGGGCACTGCCCGCCGGACGAATCCCCGGGGTCACCAGTTGCAGCGACGGGTGCGCGGTTTTCAAGGCCTGGGCTTCCAGCGCCGAGCACACCAGGCCGTCGAGACCGGCTTTCTGCGCCAGGGCCGCCAGTCGCAGCACCTGCTCCTGAGGCTCGATGTCCAAACCGATGCCGGCCAGGTCTTCACGTTCCATGCTGGTGAGCACAGTCACGCCGATCAACAAAGGCTTGGGACCGCTGCGCTGTTCCAGCACCTCACGGCACGCGCTCATCATGCGCAGGCCACCGGAGCAGTGCACGTTGACCATCCACACGCCCATTTCGGCAGCGGCCTTGACCGCCATGGCGGTGGTGTTCGGGATATCGTGGAATTTCAGGTCGAGGAACACCTCGAAACCTTTATCACGCAGGGTGCCGACGATTTCTGCGGCGCAACTGGTGAACAGTTCCTTGCCGACCTTGACCCGGCAAAGCTTCGGGTCCAACTGGTCAGCCAGCTTCAGTGCGGCGTCACGAGTGGGGTAATCCAGGGCGACGATGATAGGAGTCTGGCAGACGGACATTGGAATGGGCTCTCAGGCAAGTCGAAATCGGCGCGGATTGTAGCGCAAGCGGCGGCGTTGCGGGATCCGATGATCGGTAAATACTGACCAAGCGCCATCGGGCAGGCATTTACGGGCAATTATTTCAAAGCTGATACATTCACGACATGCCCCCAACACGCCCCACCGCTAGCCTCGCTCGCACGACCCACCGACCAGCACTTCCAGCCATGGGGCTGGACGCCTATGCTGACCGCAACGACCAGGCAGATGATCGCATTATGCAGACCCCTTCCGTCTCTGTGAACGACGAGCAAAAAGGCACAGTGATCGCCGATGACAAGCGCTGGAACACCCGCGCGCTGATCGTTGACGACGATGTACCGATCCGCGAACTGCTGATCGACTACCTCGCCCGTTTTGGCATCCTGGCGCATGGCGTCACCGACGGCACCGCCATGCGCCAGGCCATGCAGGCTGAAACCTTCGATGTGGTGGTGCTCGACCTGATGCTGCCCGGTGAAGACGGCCTTTCGCTGTGCCGCTGGCTGCGCGCGGAGTCGGACATTCCGATCCTGATGCTCACCGCCCGCTGCGAGCCGACGGACCGCATCATCGGCCTGGAACTGGGCGCCGACGACTATATGTCCAAGCCGTTCGAGCCGCGTGAGCTGGTAGCGCGCATCCAGACCATCCTGCGCCGTGTGCGCGATGACCGCACCGAACAGCGCGCCAACATCCGCTTCGACAATTGGCGTCTCAACAGCGTATTGCGCCAACTGGTGGCCGACGATGGCCTGGTGGTGCCGCTGTCCAACGCGGAATTCCGCCTACTGTGGGTCTTCATCGAGCGCCCGCGCCGGGTGTTGAGCCGCGAACAATTGTTGGATGCCGCCCGTGGCCGCTCCATTGAAGCCTTTGATCGCAGCATCGACTTGCTGGTGTCGCGCCTGCGGCAAAAACTCGGGGACGACCCCAAGGCCCCGCAACTGATCAAGACCGTGCGCGGCGAAGGCTACCTGTTCGATGCGCGGGATATCGGTTGATGCGCAACGCCTTCAACACGCTGTTCGGTCGACTGTTTGGCGTGTTGCTGGTGGCGATTGTGCTGGCCCACGTGCTGGCGATCTCCTGGTTTCGCTATTACGGCCCGCCCCCGCCGCCGCCACAGGAAACCTTTGTCGAACAGCCTGACGGCACGATGAAGCCCCTGCCCAAGCACAAGCGACCGTGGTTTGGCGGCCCGGTGGTGCCGCTGACGTTCCAGTTCATCTCGTTGATCATCGCCGCCTGGTACGGCGCCAAGCTGCTGAGCCGGCCGATTCAGCGCCTGAGCGAAGCCGCCGAGCGCTTGAGCCTGGACCTCGACAGCCCGCCCCTCGACGAGTCGGGACCGCGTGAAGCACAGCAAGCCGCGTCGACCTTCAACCTGATGCAACGGCGCATCCGCGAACAGGTCAGCCAACGCGCGCGCATGCTCGGCGCGGTCTCCCATGACCTGCGCACGCCGCTGTCACGCTTGAAACTGCGCCTGGAACAGATCGAAGACACCCGGTTGCAAGGCCAGATGCGCCAGGACCTGGACGACATGATCGGCATGCTCGACGCCACCCTGAGCTACCTGCACGAACAACGCACCAGCGAAACCCGACACTGGCTGGACGTGCAAGCGTTGGTCGAGTCCATGAGCGAAAACGCCCAGGACCAAGGCTCCGACGTACAATTCGCCGGCACCTGCGCGCCGCTGCAGGTGCAGCCGATGGCCTTGCGTTCGTGCCTCAACAACCTGATCGACAATGCCCTGCGCTATGCCGGTACGGCGCGCATCGAGCTGACGGACAGCCGCGAGGCCTTGGTGATCCGCGTGATCGACCACGGCCCCGGCATCGCCGCCGACAAGCGTGAGGCGGTGTTCGAGCCGTTCTATCGGCTGGAAGGCTCACGCAATCGCAACTCTGGCGGGGTCGGCCTGGGCATGACGATTTCCAAAGAAGCGGCCGAACGCCTCGGGGGTCGGCTGCACCTGGAAGAAACCCCCGGCGGTGGCTTGACCGCCGTGATGTGGTTGCCCAGGGCTTAAAGCGGTTTGTCTTCCCGTCGCCCCTGGGCCTGGGTCGCGCTCCAATCCATCAACAGGCTGTAGGCCACCGCCAGCAGGGTCGGGCCGATAAACAGGCCGATGAACCCAAAGGCGATCAAGCCGCCAAACACCCCAAGCAGCACGATCACCAGCGGCAGGTTGCCGCCACGGCTGATCAGGTAGGGCTTGAGCACGTTGTCCACGCCGCTGATGATGAACGTGCCCCATACGCCGAGGAACACCGCGTAGGTGTAGTCGCCCTTCCAGGCCAGCCAGGCCGTGGCCGGGATCCACACCAGCGGCGGGCCCATAGGGATCAGGCTGAGCAGGAAGGTGACGATACCCAGCACCAACGCACCCGGCACGCCGGCGATCCAGAAGCCGATCAACGCCAGCAGGGCTTGCGCGGCGGCGGTGCCGATCACGCCGTTGACCACCCGTTGCACCGTGCCGGCCACCAGTTCGATGTAGTAGCCGGCGCGATCGCCGATCAAGCGTTCCAGCAGACGGTGCACGAACATCGCCAGGCGCGGCCCGTCCCGATAGAAAAAGAACACGAATACCAGGCTCAGGGTCAGTTCCAGAATCCCCCCACCGATTTGCGCACTGCGCGCCAGCAACCAATTGCCGACCTGCCCCAGGTACGGCTTGATGCTGACCATCAACGCTGCACCCTGCTGATCAATGCTGTCCCACATGCCCACCAGCCGCTCGCCGACAAAGGGGATCGAGCCGAGCCAGGTAGGCGCTTCCGGCAAGCCATCGACCTGAATATCCTTGATCAATGCGGTTGCATCGCGCACATGGTCCGCAAGGTTGAAACCCAGCCACACCAGCGGCAGCGCCACCAGCAGCATCCAACCCAACGTCAGGATGCCGGCAGCCAAGGATTCCCGGCCACCCAGCCAGCGGGTCAGCAGGACCATCAGCGGCCAACTGGCAAACGCCAGCACCGCGCCCCAGAACAGCGCCGACCAGAACGGCGCCATCACCCAGAAGCTGGCACCGAACAGCACCAGCAGCAGGATTTGCACCAGTAGGCGATCGTTATTGAGCATGTAGGATCTCGAAAGGAAGACTGTAGGAAGACAGCTTAGGCGAACGGCGCGGGTCCGTTCGCCCTGTTACGCCTAGCGTATCAGATGCAGGTGCAGGCCCTTGGCGTCACCCGTGCCGGTTTCCATGCGTGCAGCGCGCACGCCTTTGTCGACCAGCGCCTGGCGCCAGGCTTCGGCGGTCGGGCCAGTCAGGCTGACGCGCAACGTGGCATCCAGGTTCAGGCCACGGGAAATCAGTGTCAGCCAGGTGTCGTCAGGGTCGCCGCCCAATGCAGGGAAATCCAGTTCGCCGGTGCTTTTCAATTCACGCAGCAGGGTCGCCGAGGTGGGTAGCAGCTCGGCCAGCGGCGCGCTGGCATCCAATTGCTCCACATGCAAATAGGCGCGGCGGTTGCCACGGGTGATGCCGTACAGCGCCACCAGGGAGTTTTCCTGCGGCGCCGCGAGGCGCAGCAGCAGGTATTCCTGCTGGCCGTCGGCGCCGACCAGCTTGGCGTTGCCGAACACTTCATTGGCCCACAGGCTGCTTTCACCGCAATCCCGTGCCTGGCACCAGAACAATAACTGCGCGCCCTTCTCCTGCAAGGCTTCACGCGTGGCCGTGAACGCGGCGCTGGAGCTGTGTTCGGCGGGCAGTTCATAGGTGATGGCGGTGGTCTGGCCGCGGGCGATGGCCTGGCCTTCATAACGCAGTTGGCCGCTGATCTTGCGGATCGCGCCCATGGGGTAGATACGTTCTTTTTCTTCGGCGGGGCGGTAGTCGACGATTTGCGAGTCGACCTGACGGGCCACGGTGGGCAGGTCCTGGCTGCCTGGTACGTCGGCGGCGAATACCAGTGGGCTCAAAAGGCTCAAGCCCAGGATACGGATACATCCTTTACGCACGCTCATAAGATCAACGAGCCCTGGCCATCGGAGGTCGCAGCGGTGTTGAGTTTGTTCATGGTTGACTCCCTTTCAATCCGCCCAGCCTCGGCAGTTGACCGCCCCAAGTCAAGGCGCGGAGAAGAACCGATTGAAACAGTCTGCAACAAGGACCGCGCCGGACTCTTCATTCAGGTGTAAATGGTGGCCGCCTGGCAGCGTGGTTACGGTAAAGGGTAACTGGGAAAGCAATTCGGAATGTTTCGCCAGCATGCCGTCGGCAGCGACCACCAACTGGGTAGGGCAACTCACGCGTCGCACGAAAGCCATCGCCTGTTCCTCAGTCAGGCGAACCGGTGAGGCCAGGGTCAAACGGCTGTCGCTACGCCAAGTGTAACCACCCGGCACCGGCATCAAACCGCGCTGCGCCAGCAGTTCGGCGGCTTCGCGACTGACAGCCACCACGCCTTTCATGCGTGCCTCGACCGCGCGATCCAGGGTGCTATAGACCGGCTTGCGCTTGTCCTGCAGGTTCAATTGCGCCTGCAAGGCCATGCCCAGCCGCTCGGCGGCATTCTCACCGCTGGCGGTCGGCGGGATCACACCGTCGATCAATCCCAGGTGCGTCACACGCTCCGGCAACGCGCCGGCCAACACCAAGGACACGATGGCGCCGAGGGAATGGCCAAGTAATGCAAAACGTTTCCAACCCAGTTGTTCAGCGACTTGCAGCACGTCAAAGACGTAATCCCACAAGGCATAACCGGCACCGGTAGGACGATGCGCCGAATGCCCGTGCCCAGCCATATCCAGCGCAACGATGCGCAACCCCTGAAGTTTTGGCGCCAGCCGCGCAAAGCTGTTGGCGTTGTCCAGCCAGCCATGAAGGGCGATCACCGGCAAACCGTCCTCGGGCCCGAACAAATGGGCCGCCAGTTCGATATGGGGCAGGCTCAGGCGCACTTCTTCAACCGGGGTGCTCATGCGCAGTTGCGCTCGCGGGCTTCCCAGCGGGAGAACAGGTTCTTGATCAGCGTCGCGGTGTCTTGGGGCCGTTCAAGAGGAAACATGTGGCCGCCGGGCATGGTGAGCATTTCGCCCATGGGCAGGCGCCCGACGCCGCTGGCGTGGTGACGCATCACCACCCTGCTCTGCCGGCCGCGCACCACCGCCAGTGGCACCTTCAACTGGCGCACTTGGCCCGGGCTGGTGTGGGGCACGCCACGGTAGATGCTGATTTCGGTGGCCGGATCGAAACGCAGCCGCAGGCGATCGCCCACTTGCAGCAGGCCGTGTTGCAGGTAGGCGTCAAAGCATTCGGGGTCAAAGCCACGGAACAGGGTTTTGCCGGAGAAATAGCTGCGCGCCGCGTCCAGGTCGCTGAATTCTTCTCGACGGCCCAAGGTGCGCCCGGCCGGGGTCAGCCGGTCGATAAACCCGAAGCGCTTGGCCGCGCGAATCACCCAACGGTCGGCGCGGGTCAGCACTGGCGAATCCAGCATGACCACGCCACGGTACAACTGCGGGCAGCGCATGGCCGCGTGCAGGTGCAACACACCGCCGAGGGAATGGCCCACGCCCCACACTGGTTCCGGTTGCTGCTCCAGGTGGTGGATCAGCTCGTCCACCAGGTTCTGCCAGTTATCGTCCACCGGAAACCGGGGGTCGTGACCGTGCTGTGGCAGATGAGCCACCGCGTACTCCGGAGCCAGAGCGGCGAACAACTTGCCGTAGGTGGCCGAGGGGAAGCCATTGGCGTGAGCAAAAAACACGTGCTGCGACATACCGGATCCATTTACAAAAACAGAGATTGATTGTCACCATGCCCGGCCGGCACAGCAATGACTGTAACTGCCAGGAATGATGACACTCACGCCACACCTATCGTGCCGGCGGGTTCTCGCCCAGCGGCACCACGGCCATGGTCAGGCGCGACACGCAACTGGCCTTGCCCTCATCGTTGGTCAGGCGGATGTCCCAGACCTGGGTAGTGCGGCCAATATGGACGGCCTTGGCCACCGCTGTCACCCGCCCGCTGCGCACACCGCGCAGGTGGTTGGCGTTGACCTCCAGGCCCACGCAATAAAACTTGCTCGGGTCGATACACAGATAGGCCGCCATGGAGCCGACGCTCTCGGCCAACACCACCGAGGCGCCGCCATGCAGCAAGCCGTAGGGCTGATGGGTGCGATGGTCGACCACCATGCTCGCGGTCAGGGATTCGTCGTCGAAGCTTTCAAAACGGATGTCCAGCAGTTCACCGATGGTGTTTTTCTGGATTGCGTTGAGTTGCTCGATATTCGGTTGGGTGCGCCACAGGCTCATGGAGAGTGTCCTTATTGGTTTTATTACGACCCTAATCCTGCCACAGAACGGTTTCGGAACGCTCGCTCCATGTCTGGAAATATTCGCCGTAACTCGATTCGATCACGTTGCGCTTGATCTTCAAGGTCGGCGTCAGGAAGCCGTTCTCTACCGCCCAACTGTCTTTGACCACCACCAATTGGCGTAGGCGCTCATGCTTATCCAGCGCCCGGTTGACCTGTTCCAGCCAGCGCTCCAGGCTGGCACGCAGGGTTGGCAAGTCCTCACTCATTGCCGATAACACGCACAAGCCTATCGGCGCGATCAATCCATCACCCACCACGCACACCTGCTCGATACGCGGATGCTCGGCCAAGCGGTTTTCAATCGGCGCCGGCGCCACATATTTGCCTTTGCTGGTCTTGAAGATTTCCTTGAGCCGTCCGGTCAGGCGCAAACGCCCCTCGGCGTCCTGCTCGCCTTTGTCGCCCGTGCGCAGGAAACCCTCGGCGGTGATGGTTTCGGCGGTTTTCTGCGGGTCCTTGTAGTAGCCGAGCATGGTCGCGCCGCTGCGGACCTGGACTTCGCCTGTCGGGTCGATACGCACTTCCACCCCGGGGCACGGCAAGCCGATCCAACCGAGGGTCTGCTGGCCGGGGCGGCAGACATGGGAGTAGCCGCAACTCTCGGTCATGCCATACACCTCAAGCACATCCAGGCCCAGGCGTTGATACCAGCGCAGCAACGCCTCAGGCACAGGCGCCGCTCCCGAAAGCGCGATACGCAACGCGTCCAGGCCCAAGCCGGCGAGTACCTTGTGGCCCACACGCTTACCGATGAAGGGCAGGCGCAACAAGGTGTCCAGGCGCTTTGCGGGAATCTTGGCGTAGACGCCCATCTGGAATTTGGTCCAGATACGCGGCACGCCAAACAACGCGGTCGGACGTGCCCTACGCAGGTCCGTCAGAAACGTCTCCAGGCTTTCGGCGAAAAACACGGTTTGCCCGGTATAGATCGAGGCCATCTCGACAAACATCCGCTCCGCCACATGGCACAGCGGCAGGTAGGACAACAACCGGTCGCCCTCACCCAAGCCAAACAACTCCGTACCACGGGTGGCGGCAAACCCCAACGCGCCGAAGGTGTGCATCACGCCCTTGGGCAGGCCGGTAGTGCCGGAGGTATAAATGATGGTGGCCAGGTCCGAGGCCGCAGGTGCCGGCTCATCCTGGATCGGCGAGCAGGCTTGCAGATCGGCCCAACTGAAATCGAATTCGCCCGCTGGGCACAACGGCAGGCTGATGGTCGGCACATCCGCAGGCACGCCGGGCGCCATGGCTGGCCAATCATCAAGCTTGCCGATAATCACCAGCGCCGCCTCGGAATGGGTCAGCACATGAGCGACGGAATCAGCGGTGAGATTGGGATACAACGGCACCGAGACATGCCCGGCCATCCAGATCGCCAGGTCGGCAATGATCCAGTGGGCGCAGTTTTTCGAAATCAGCGCAATGTGCGAGCGGGGAGGCAACTCCCGGGCGCGCAGCCAGTGCGCGGCGCAGCGGGCCTGGTGGCCGACGTCGCCCCAGGTGAGGCTTTGCACGTCGCCACCACCGACCGGCTGCACCAGAAAGGTTTGGCGCGGATGTCGCGCTTCACGTTCGAAGAAGACCTGCAACGGCAAACGAAAAGCGACGGGCATGGGACGCGCTCCTTTGTGGTCCGACGATAGCCAACCAAGCACTTGCTTGGTTGACTATATAGCACACACAAAGCCGCGATAAAGCCTACGGGTTCTTCACACTGACCAGGCTCATCAGCCCCGCCAGCGGGAAATCCCCTTCCAGTTCCGCCAGGCTGGCGGTGTGCATCGGCTGCGGCTGGCGCTGGTGGCCGTGCTGCAGAAAGCTGATCAGGCTGCCCACCAACGGTTGATGGCTGACCAGCAGCACGTTGTCATCGGTGTCGAGGTTTTGCAGCACCAGCTGCGGGTTGCCCTCCGGTGTCAGCCACGGCACCGTGCGAATCTGCGGCTCAAAACCCAACGCCTCACGCACCAGGTGTGCGGTCTGTTGCGCCCGCACATAGGGGCTGGCGATGATCGCGCTGAGGGGCTGGCCGATCAGGTGCGCAGCACTGCGCAACACTTCACCACGACCATGCTCAGTGAGGTTGCGCTCGGCATCGGTACGCGCCTGCCCTTCGGCCTCACCGTGGCGCAGGATCCACAGCTTCACAGTTTCGGCTCTTCATCGCGCACCGGGTGTGGCGCCGGCGGCACGCTGTGGGCGGCTTCGCCCTCGGGTGCGCGCGGGGTCGGCCAGTCGGCGAACGGCCACGGCTTCTGGTCGGTGTGGAAGCTGCCGAAGCGGCCGATCTGCGCCAGGAACTGGCTGAGGCTGTCGCCAAAGTTCATCAGGCCCAGGTTCGGGGCGCCGTAGACCAGGCGGTAGATCAACTGCACCACCACCAGCGCGCCGAGCAGGAACTGCGCCACTTGCCACACCAGGGCAAACACCAGCATCCACAGAATGCGCAGGCCAATGGATTCGTACTTGGGAGCTGCTTTCGGATCGTTCATGACGCGTTCCTCAGTTGAAACCACTGGTGGAAATAAAGTCGACATCGGTTTTCGGCTCGGCACGCATCAGCAACTCGATGACCTGGTCCAAGGTGCGCCCTTCAAACAGGATCGCGTGCAACCCGGCGACCAGCGGCATATACACACCGACTTCCTGGGCCTTGGCCTTGAGCACCTTGAGCGTGTTGACCCCTTCGGCGACTTCGCCCAGGCGCGTGACCGCGTCTTCCAGGCTCAGGCCCTGGCCAAGGGCGAAACCCACCTGGTAGTTGCGGCTTTTCGGTGAGGAGCAGGTGACGATCAAGTCGCCCACGCCTGCCAGACCCAGGAAGGTCATTGGGTTGGCGCCCTGGTTCACCGCAAAGCGGGTCATCTCGGCCAGGGCGCGGGTGATCAACATGCTCTTGGTGTTTTCGCCCATGCCCAGCGCGACGGCCATGCCGGCGATGATCGCGTAGACGTTTTTCAGCGCACCGCCGAGCTCGACGCCAAAACGGTCGCTGCTGGCATAGACGCGGAAAGTGCGCCCATGCAACACGGCCTGGACACGTTCGCAGAGTTCTTCGTCTTCACTGGCGACTACGGTGGCGGTCAACGCGTGTTCGGCCACTTCCCGTGCCAGGTTCGGCCCGGACAGCACGCCAATGCGCGCTTGGGGAGCGATTTCCTCGAGGATTTCGCTCATCAGCTTGAAGGTCTGCGCCTCGATGCCCTTGGTCAGGCTGACCAGCAACTTGCCGGCCAGACGCTCGGCGTGGGGCGCCAGCACCGAGCGCAAGGCGCTGGAGGGCAGCGCGACGAAGCACAGGTCGCACGCCGTGAGGGTTTCGAGCAGGTCGGTGACCGGCTCGACCGCCGGATGAATCTTGATGCCTTTGAGGTAACGCGGATTTTCCCGGTGCACCCGAATGGCCTCGGCCTGTTCGGGGTCGCGCATCCACTGGCGCACAGCGTGGCCGTTCTCGGCCAGCAGGTTTGCCACGGCGGTACCAAAACTTCCGCCTCCCAGGACCGCAATAGGGCGCTGTTCAGTCATATGCAATCCGTTAATCCATACCAGTGGCGATGGCGGCATTATACGGGCCGACCCGCTGGCGGCCAGCCCCCGTATCAATTCGTGCGTTTGTCGGAAAATGCCACATTTACATGGAGTAATTGCAAGTCCGGCGACTGGCAAAAGGCCCCACCTCAGTTAACATGGGCGGCTATCCGCAATTATCAAGGCCGTGCCGTGTATTTGGGCCCTCCTCCCCGTTCATCTCTGTGGCTGATGCTGTTGTGCTGCACGCCTGCCATGGCCGACGACCTGTTCCTCGACAGCCAGCCGCTGCCCCAGGTATTGACGGCCACGCGCCTCAAGCAATCGGCCGCCGCCGTGCCCGGCAGCATGACCGTGATCGACAGCGAGCTGATCAAAGCCAGTGGCGCGCGGGATATCAGTGAGTTGCTGCGCCTTGTGCCGGGGATGATGGTTGGCTACACCAGCGGCAATCAGGCGGCGGTGAACTACCACGGCACCAGTGCCAGCGATGCGCGGCGCATGCAGGTGTTGATCGACGGCCGCTCGGTGTACCGCGCGGGCCTGGCCACCGTGGACTGGAGCGACATTCCGGTGGCCATGGAGGATATCGAGCGCATCGAAGTGTTCCGTGGCCCCAATACCGTCAGCTACGGCGCCAATGCCTTGATGGCGGTGGTGAACATTCTTACGCGCTCGCCGGCCAACAGCCACGGCACGCGGGTAAAAGTGGTACGCGGCGAACGCGGCATCAATGATTTCTATGCCAGCCAGGGCGCGGGCTGGGAAACCGGCGACTTGCGCCTGTCCCTGTCCGGGCAGCAAGACGACGGCTTCGACAGCGATGCATCCGGGGCCGACCGTCGTGACAGCCGCCGCCTCAGCCGCTTCAGCCTGGCGATCAGCCAGACGCTGAACACGCAGCAAAGCATCGACTTGCAACTGGATGCGAAAGAAGGCACAAACCAGCGACCGTATACCTACAGCCCGGTCTTCGCCGGGATTACCGAGGGCGGTAACAATTCCGACGTCACCGCCAAGGATTATGCCGGCTCCCTGCGCTGGAACTTCGACTTCAACCCGGATCACAGTCTGTATATCCAGGGCTCCGCCCAGCAGTGGGACCGCCAGCAAATCTGGAAGGCATGTGACGCCAAGGTCTCGTTCAGCCCCGAGCTGACCCAGTTGTGGCAGATGAATCCCAACTACGCCGAACTGCTGGCCCGGCACATGGACACCTACAGCCAGGGCAGCGCACCACCGGGCAGCGCAGCCGAGCAGGCGTTGGCCAACCAGGTGCTGCAACAGTGGCGCGACGGTGCCAGTCAAAGCGTGTGCGGCGACATCGACCAGAGCACCCGCGAAAGCCGCTACGACCTGGAGATTCAAGACACCCTCAGCCTGTCCGACAGCCTGCGCCTGGTCAGCGGCATGAACTACCGCTACGACCGCGCCGACTCCGACACTTACTTCAACGGCACGTTGGACGACACCACCTGGCGCCTGTTCGGCCAGTTGGAGTGGCGCGCCAGCGAGCATTGGCTGCTGCAAGGCGGCGCCATGTATGAAGACACCCACCTGAGCGGCAACTCGCTGACGCCACGGGTGGCGGTCAACTACCTGATCAACCCGCGCCACGGCCTGCGTGCGGTGTACTCCGAAGCGATCCGCTCGCCGGACATGTTCGAGAACAACGTCAACTGGAGCTACCGCGTCACCAACCTCAGCTCCCCGGCCTACGGGCAGACCACCGGGCAATACTTCGTAAAGACCCGGGGCCCGGGTAACCTCGATAAAGAGATGATGAAGTCACGGGAACTGGGGTACAACGGCTTCTTTGCCGACATCGGGCTGAACATGGACGTGAAACTGTTCTACGACGAGATCACCGACATGATCAGCTCGCCGCTGCGCAATAACCAGTACATTGCCAGCAACGCCAACAGCGCCCGGTTTACCGGCGCAGAGTCCCAATTCGACTGGCGTGTGAGCAACGCCGACCGCCTGCGGCTCACCTATGCTTACGTCGACGCCAGCACCAGCAACCCGCTGGACAAAGCCCAGACCGCGCGCAACAGTGGCTCCGCCGGCTGGTTGCGTGAGTGGGGCCAGGGTTGGTCCAGCGCGCTGTTCTACTATGGCGATGACGCACTCAACCAATATCGCTTCGAACGGGTCGACCTGCGGGTCGCCAAGCGCATTGCCCTGGGCAAAGCCAACGTGGAGCTGGCCGGCATGTTGCAAGAACGCCTCGACAACCAGCCCACCACCTGGGCCGACAACAATTATGACCATCGCCACGTGCTCTACTTCAGTGCCGAGCTAGAGTTCTGACATGGGCGACTCGTCACGGATGACTGGCGTGTTGATCACTCGGCTTTGGCGGCGTGCCGTGCTGCTCGCCTGCCTGCTGTTGGCCGCACCGGCGTGGAGTGCCGATATCCTGCTGACCGCCGCTGAAGACGGCGCCGGTGTGCAAGCCTTTGCCCAGGCCCTGGCACAGCAACGCCCCGAAGACCGTGTCACCTTTACAGCCCTCAAAGACTTGCCGGCACCCGGCCGCCTGCCGGCAACCACGCGCTTGATCCTGCTGGACCTGCCCGGCCTCGACTGGCGCCTGCAAGAGCCTCAGGGCCCACCGACCCTGGTGCTGCGCATCAGCCGCCTGCAAGCCCATCAGCGCCTGGGCAGCATGCCGCACCCACGCATTAGCCTGCTGTGGAGCGACCCGCCGCTGGATCGCCAATTGCGCCTGATCGCGGGCATCCTGCCGCAGGCGCGGCGTATCGGCGTGCTTTATGGCGCCGACAGCGAATTCCTGCTGCCCGAGCTGAAACAGCACTCCACCTCGCTAGGCCTGGAGATCGTGCCCCAGCTCTGGGACAACATTAATGACAGTCGACCGCTCCAAATCCTGTTCCGCAACAGTGATGTGCTGCTCGGCCTCGACGACCCGCAGCTGTACAACCCGAAAACCGCGAAGAACCTGTTGCTGAGCAGTTACGCCCAGCAATTGCCGCTGATAGGCCCGAACGCGGGCTTCGTACGAGCCGGCAGCCTGGCCAGCACCTACAGCGATCAGGCTGACTGGCTGGCCGTGCTTGACCGTCTACTCGACCACTCGCCGGCCAACTGGCCGCGCTCGCTGTACCCGGATCGCTTCAAAGTCGTGGGCAACCCGCAAGTCGCGCGCTCACTGGGGATCGAACAGGTGGACGAAGCCAGCGTCGCCACCCGATTGGCCGAAGGAGAAAAACGCCCATGACCTTGCGTCGTCGTTGGGACATCAACACCCGTACCCAGCTCATCACCCTGGGCCCGGCGCTGTTGCTGACGTTGCTGTTGATCAGCTTCTTCACCTTCGTGCGTATCCAGGATTTGCGCCAGGAACTGGACCACACCGGCCAACTGATCGCCAACCAACTGGCGCCGGCCACCGAATACGGGGTGATTTCCGGCAACAATGACGTGCTCGACAGCCTGTTGCGCGCGACGCTGGCCACGCCGCACGTGCGCTTCCTGGAGATCCAGGACAGCAGCGAGAATATCCTGGTGTATGTCGAGCAACCGTCGGAGAAGCACGACCGCTCACTGTCGGTCAAAGTGTTCCAGGCACCGATTCGTCTGCAACACATTCAACTGGGTAACGATTTCTTCCAGGACAACCTCAACGAATCCAAGGCACCGCGCGCCGATTACCTGGGCCGGGTGATCGTCGGCATGTCCAACGACGCGTTCAGCCAGCGCCAGCAGGAGATCCTGTTCAAGGCCGGCATCCTCGCGCTGTTTGCCCTGCTGTTTACCTTCCTGCTCGCGCGGCGCCTGGCCGCCAGCCTGTCCCAGCCGATCAGCGCCATGGGCCATGCGGTGAAGGCGATCCAGCAAGGCGACTACCAGACGCCGCTGCCGATTGTGGATGACTCGGAGCTGGGCGACCTGTCGCGGCATATCAACAACCTTGCCGAAGGCCTCAACCAGGCCAGTCGCGAACAACAGCAGGCCATGGCCCAGTTGATCCAGACCCGCGAAGAAGCTGAGCGCGCTAACAACGCCAAGTCGGAGTTCCTGGCGATGATGAGCCATGAACTGCGCACGCCCATGAATGGCGTGCTGGGCATGTTGCAGTTGCTGGAAACCACGGAGATGACCGAGGAGCAGACCGAGTACGCGGCACTGGCTTCGGAGTCCACCGAGCATTTGCTCAAGGTGATCAACGATATCCTCGACTTCTCGCGTATCGAACGCGCCGCCCTGGAACTGGAGCATATTCCGTTCAACCTGGCGGACCTGATCAACAGTTGCGCGCAGGCCTTCCAGCACAGCGCCCAGCAACGTGGGCTGGCGCTGAAACTGGCGATCCCGCTGGGGATGGACGCCTTGCAGGTGCAGGGAGACCCGACGCGGATCCGCCAGATCCTGGTGAACCTGATCGGCAACGCCTTGAAGTTCACCGAGCACGGCAGCGTCAGTGTCGAGCCCCACTGGCAGACCCTCGACCATGAACTGGTGTGGTTCACGTGCACCGTGCGTGACAGCGGCATAGGCATTTCCGCCGAACGCCTGGAGGCGATGTTCGACGCGTTCCAGCAGGCTGACAGTTCCATTTCAAGACGTTACGGCGGCACCGGCCTGGGCCTGCCCATCGCACGCACCCTGGCCGAACGCATGGGCGGCACCCTGCGTGCCCAAAGCGAAGAAGGCCGCGGCTCGGTGTTTACCCTGGAAATTCCCCTGGCCATCGACCAGCACAGCGTGCCGCCGATTGCCAGCGACGCCGACGGCAAAGCCGGCGCGGGTGATGGTCGTCATGTGCTGCTAGTGGAAGACAACCCGGTCAACCGCACGGTGGTTGAGGCCATGCTGCGCAGCCTGGGCTTCGAAGTGAGCCTGGCCACCGACGGCGCCGAAGCGATCCGCAGCGCCGAGAGCCTGATTTTCACCGCAATCCTGATGGATTGTCGGCTGCCGGTCATCGACGGCTATGAAGCCACCCGGCAAATCCGTCAGTTACCGGGCTGTGCCGATCTGCCGATCATCGCCCTGACCGCCAACGCTTTACAGGGCGACCGTGAAGCCTGCCTGGCAGCGGGAATGAACGATTACCTGGCCAAGCCGTTCAAACGCACGGATTTGCAGCAAATCCTGCAGCGTTGGGTGCAATAGCGCCGCGCCATCAGCCAACTCCGACTGGCGTGAAAGGCGAAAGTGCGGCAGTCTTAGGCACCCGAACGGGCCCATAAACAGGCCCGGTTTAAAATTTCAGTGAACAAGTGTACATTCAGTGCCTTGCCGCTGTGACTTTCACTACAACGCAATAGTCTATGTGTAGGCTGCCGACATGAGGCATGAACGCTTCATTCGGTTCGGGAAGATTTACCCTACCCTGCCGCATGGGATTATTGAGGAGCTCGCATGACCAAACAAAACGCCTTTACTCGGGAAGACCTGCTGCGCTGCAGTCGCGGTGAGCTGTTCGGCCCAGGTAACGCGCAACTGCCCGCCCCGAACATGCTGATGGTGGATCGCATCACCCATATCAGCGAAGAGGGTGGCAAGTACGGCAAAGGTGAATTGGTCGCCGAGCTGGATATCACCCCGGACCTGTGGTTCTTCGCCTGCCATTTCGAAGGCGACCCTGTGATGCCAGGCTGCCTGGGCCTTGACGCCATGTGGCAGCTGGTCGGTTTCTTCCTCGGCTGGCAAGGCCTGCCGGGCCGCGGTCGTGCCCTGGGTTCGGGCGAAGTGAAGTTCTTTGGCCAGGTCCTGCCGACCGCCAAGAAAGTCACCTACAACATTCAAATCAAGCGCGTCCTCAAGGGCAAGCTGAACCTGGCCATCGCCGATGGTTCGGTGAGCGTCGACGGTCGCGAGATCTATACTGCCGAAGGCCTTCGGGTCGGCGTATTCACATCCACTGACAACTTTTAAGGGTTATCCGCATGCGCCGCGTCGTTATCACTGGTCTGGGCATTGTTTCTTGCCTGGGCAATGACAAAGAGACCGTCACCGCTAACCTGCGTGCAAGTCGCCCTGGCATCCGCTTCAACCCGGAATATGCCGAAATGGGTCTGCGTAGCCAGGTTTCCGGCTCCATCGACCTGCCCCTCGAAGAGCTGATCGATCGCAAGATCTATCGCTTCGTCGGCCACGCTGCCGCCTACGCCTACCTGGCGATGAAAGACGCAATCGCCGACTCCGGCCTGAGCGAAGACCAGGTCTCGAACGTACGCACCGGCCTGATCGCCGGCTCCGGCGGCGCATCGACCCTGAACCAGATGGAAGCGCTGGACATCCTGCGCGAAAAAGGCGTGAAGCGTGTCGGCCCGTACCGTGTCACGCGGACCATGGGCAGCACTGTGTCGGCCTGCCTGGCCACGCCTTTCCAGATCAAGGGCGTGAACTACTCGATCTCCTCCGCCTGCGCCACCAGTGCACACTGCATCGGTACTGCGGTTGAGCAGATCCAGTTGGGCAAGCAGGACATCGTGTTCGCCGGCGGCGGTGAAGAAGAACATTGGAGCCAATCGTTCCTGTTCGACGCCATGGGCGCACTGTCCACCCAGTACAACGAAACCCCGGAAAAGGCCTCCCGCGCCTACGACGCCAAGCGTGACGGTTTCGTCATCGCCGGCGGTGGCGGCATGGTGGTGGTCGAGGAGCTGGAACACGCTCTGGCCCGTGGTGCCAAGATCTACGCGGAAATCGTCGGCTACGGCGCCACTTCCGACGGCTACGACATGGTTGCCCCAAGCGGTGAAGGCGCCATCCGTTGCATGCAGATGGCCATGTCCACTGTAGATACCCCAATCGACTACCTGAACACCCACGGCACCTCGACTCCGGTCGGCGACGCCAAGGAAATGGAAGGCGTGCGTGCGGTATTCGGCGACAAGGCTCCGGCCATCAGCTCTACCAAGAGCCTGTCCGGTCACTCCTTGGGCGCCGCTGGCGTTCACGAAGCGATCTACTGCCTGCTGATGATGGAAGGCAACTTCATGGCCGGTTCGGCGAACATCGACGAGATTGATCCGGTGGTGGCTGACATGCCAATCCTGACCAAGACCGTTGAGAATGCAAAAATCGACACCGTGATGAGCAACAGCTTCGGCTTTGGTGGCACTAACGCTACCCTGGTGCTGAAACGCTGGCAGGGTCAGTAAGACCTGTAGCTTGATTGCATGAAAAAGCCCCGACTGGTTCGGGGCTTTTTTGTGGGTAATGGATTTGAGACCGAGTCGGCTTCATCGCAGGCAAGCCAGCTCCCACATTTGAAACGCATTCCCCTGTGGGAGCTGGCTTGCCTGCGATAGCGCCAACTCGGTACCCGGCCCTACACCGAAAATCGCGCCACCATCGTGTTCAGGTCCACCGCCAAGCGCGACAACTCCTGGCTCGCCGCACTGGTCTGATTCGCCCCGGTCGATGTCTGATGCGCCAGGTCGCGGATGTTGATCAAGTTGCGATCCACCTCCCGCGCCACCGCCGCCTGTTGCTCGGATGCGCTGGCGATCACCAGGTTGCGTTCGTTGATCAAGGTGAACGCCGAGGCGATTTCCTCCAATGCCGTGCCCGCCGACTTGGCGATATCCAAGGTCGAGCGTGCTCGCGTATTGCTCTGCTGCATCGAGCTGACCGCCTGATCGGTGCCTTGCTGGATCCCGCTGATCATCTGCTCAATTTCCTGGGTCGACTGCTGGGTGCGATGAGCCAAAGCCCGCACTTCGTCGGCTACTACCGCAAACCCACGCCCAGCATCCCCGGCGCGCGCCGCTTCAATCGCCGCGTTCAACGCCAGCAAGTTGGTCTGCTCGGCAATCGAGCGGATTACGTCCAGCACCTTGCTGATGCCATAAACCTTCTGCGCCAGATCCTCGACCTGCGTCACGTTGTCGGTCACGTCAGTGGCCAGCGCCTCGATCGACATCACAGTCTGATGCACTTGCTCGCGCCCATGCTGGGCAATGCGGTCGGACTCGCGGGACGCCTGGGACGTGGCCACTGCGTTGCTTGCCACCTCCTCCACGGCTGCCGTCATCTGGTTCACCGCCGTGGCGGCCTGCTCGATTTCCTGATTCTGCTGGTGCAAACCACGGGTGGCGTCTTCAGTCACGCAGCTAAGCTCCTCCGAGGCGGACGCCAACTGGTTCGACGACTCGGAGATACGCCGGATGGTATCGCGTAGGTTCTCCTGCATACCCTTGAGCGCCTGCTGCAGACGCGCCGGCTCATCATTGCCACTCACATGGATCTCGCCGGTCAGATCGCCACTGGCCACGCCCTGGGCGACTTTCAGAGACTGGGCCAGGGGCAACACGATGCTGCGTGTCAGCCACACTGCCAGGCCGATGGTAATCAGCGCCGTAAGCACGATCATGCCGACCACCCAGCTGCGCGACTGGCTGAACACGCTTTGCGCCAAGCTTGCAGCTTGATTGGCATTGGCTTTGTTGAGGTTGACCAGTTCGTGCAGGGTCGTGGCCATTTCATCGGCGATCTGGTTCATCTCGCCATTGACCACCCTGATCGCGTCTTCCAGCTGGTTGGCCTTCGAAAACCCCATGACCTGCTCCTGGCGTTGCAGGTATTGCTGCTCCTGGGCCTTGAAGCGATCAAACAGCGTGCGTTCCTCGGGCAGCACAATCAGCGCCTCGTAGAGGGTCTGCGCATGATGCAGGCCGCTTTTCAGCTCGCCCAGTTTCTGTTCGTTCTGCGCCAGCGCCTGCGAATCGCGGTTGACCAGCAGGCGCAAGGTCAGCGCCCGAACACGCAGCAAGTCCTGACTCATCTGCCCCACCGCCATCACGCTGGGCAGCCAGTTATTCTCCACCTGGTCCGATTGCTGGCGCATATTGGCCATCTGCAACAGGGCAAAGCCGCCCAGGGCAAATACCATCAACGCCAATAGGCCAAACCCCAAGCCCGCGCGCGGGGCGATATTCAGACTTCTGATACTCATGCCTTGGCTCCTTCCAATTGCGCTGCATCCATTTGCAGCTGGCTCTTGAAAGGTATCGGCCTATTGCTCGTTTTGCGTAAGACGAAAACGCGATATCAACGTGCTATACCATCGCGGGGCGCTTTAGGCAGGATCGCCAAAAAGTTGTCCCGTGCGACTTTGCGAGCGACGTCCTCCGGCAGGGCATCCAGGAACGGGTCGAAGCGGCGCATTTCCTTACCGAGCTTGTTGAACCGCCCTACAACGTCCGAGCCCAGCATAAACCGCTCCGGGAAACGCTCCACCAGCTTGACCCACTCCGGGCGCGGCTGCCCTGCGTCATCCAGCAAATACGGCGTGAGCATGCTCCAGGACAGGTCGATGTACAGGTTGGGGTAAGCCTCCAGCAGGCGGCTCAGGGTCGGCAGCAAAAAGTCCATCTGCACCTGATGGCGGTGGATTTCCTTGCTGGTGCCGGCGTGGGCCCAGATAAAGCGGGTGTGCGGATGGTTGCGCAGCGGCTCTTCCACTTCAGCCAGGTACAGCGGATTGCGCTCACGCTTGGAGGTGATGTTGGAGTGCAGCATCACCGGCAGGTCGTTTTCTGCCGCCAGGTGATAGATGCGGGTCATGGCTTCGTTATTGGCACGCGGGGTGTCGCCTGCGGTGATGGCGGTAAGGTCGTCATGGCGGGTGAAGACCTCACCGATGCCTTGCCACAGCCCTGGGTTGAGGTCGAGCATGCGCTGGATATGGGCGGCCGAGTTCTTGTCGTTGGGGTTGAAGCCGGACAGGAACGGATGAAAATACTGGCGTTGCTCTGGGCTCAGTTTATTGACCGCTGCGGCCACAATCACATCGGTGGCGCTGTACCAGTAGGCATCGGCATCGTCACCGGCGTAGTAGCGCGGCCGCTTGGGTTCATCTTCGTGCCATTTCTTGGCGACCGGGATGCCGGAAATCATCACATGCTCGATGCGGCTGTCGGCCATGGCCTTGAGCAGCTTGTCCATGCCCGCGGTTTCCTGGAAGAAATCCACGTAATGCAGGTGCGCGTCGCTGTAGGCATAGTCGCGGGCCTGCGCAGCAAGGCTGCTGGCGGTGAGCAACAGGGCAAGCGTCAGGCGGGTCAACGGCACGATAAAACCTCGATAAGGGCTGATACGGGTAGACCTTGCTCAGGCTGCCAGGGTTCATCCGGCAAAAAACGCGGAACACCGAAGTGCCAGCATGCTCTATAACTGCATGACCTTCATCCTGCCACCCTGTGAGGTTTACCATGCCTGTTACCGTGAATACCCTGAACCAGGACAACTTCCGTCATAGCGTCAATATCAATAACCATGAGTTGTTTACCGACCTGCCTAAAAGCCTGGGCGGCGACGATTCGGCGCCCTCCCCCCATGACTACTTCGATGCCGCGCTGGCGTCGTGCAAAGCGCTGACGGTCAAGCTCTACGCGCAGAAGAAAGACATTCCGCTGACCGGCGTGACTGTGGAAGTCACCCACGACGCCACCGAAGAGCAAAAGGGCAAATACAAGCTCAACGTCAAGCTGACGCTCAAGGGCGTGCTCACCGACGAGCAACGCGACGAACTGCACCGTGTGGCAGATCGCTGCCCGGTGCACAAGCTGATGACCACCGCCGACGTCACCATCGAGACAAAGCTGTCGGAAGGCGCCTTCAGCCAATAGCGGCAAGATCCTACCGAGCGGGTTATGCTCAGCAGCATCTAACCCGCTCAGACTGGGACGCACCATGACCACCCTCACCGTGATCCGCCCTCGCCCCGAAGATGTCGAAGGCCAACCGATCCTGCGCCCGCTGCCGTCGCGGGAATGCCGCAGCGTCGGGCCTTTTGTGTTCTTCGACCATATGCTGCTCACTCGTTACGCACCGGGCGATGGCATGAATATCCGCCAGCATCCGCATATCGGGCTGTCGACCCTCACCTATTTGTTTGAAGGTGCGCTGCAGCACAAGGACAGCCTGGGTTCGGATCAGGTGGTGCAGGCCGGTGATGTGAGCTGGATGACGGCCGGCAGCGCGATTGCCCATGTCGAACGCACCCCTGAGCCGCTCAAGGCCAGCGGTTTTAGCCTGCATGGGTTGCAAGTGTGGCTGGCCTCACCCAAGGACCACGAGACCGGGCCGGGACATTACAGCCATCACCCGGCAGCCAGCCTGCCGGTGAGTGACAATCTGGGCGTGCAGATACGCCTGATCGCGGGCGATGGGTTCTGCCTCAAATCGCCGGTGCCGGTGCTGTCGCCCACGCTGTATGCCGAGGTGCAGATGCAAACGGCCACAACCCTGCTGATTCCGGATGAGCATGAGGAACGCGCGGTGTATGTGCTGGAGGGGGAAGCGCAGTTGGACGGCGAGACGCTTGAAGTGCACAGCCTGGTGGTGCTGCCGGCTGGTCAGGAGATGACACTGTTTGCCGAAAGCGATTGCCACCTGGTGGTGTTTGGCGGCGCGCCGCTGGATGGGCCTCGGCGGATCAATTGGAATTTTGTCGCGAGTGATCCAGCGGTGATCGAACAGGCCAGGCAGCGGTGGGCGGCTGGGGATTGGCCGACGGTGCCGGGTGAGTCTGAAAGAATTGAGTTGCCGGTGAGGTAGCATTCGCGAGCAAGCCCGCTCCCACATTTTGACTTGTGAACAGCGTCAAATGTGGGAGCGGGCTTGCTCGCGAAGAGGCCAAAACAGGCGCTGAAAAATCAGCCCTTGAACACTTCATCCAGCAAGTTATGCATCGACTGGAAAGCCCGTTTGGCCGTCTTCGCGTCGTACATCATCTTGCCCGGCACATTCGCATGCGGGTCGGTGAACGAATGCACCGCGCCGCCGTAGCTCAGCAATTGCCAATCCACACCGGCCGCGTTCATTTCATCTTCGAACGCCGGCAGTTGCTCTTTAGGGACCAATGGGTCAGAAGCGCCATGCAGCACCAGCACTGAGCCCTTGATGTTCTTCGCATCCGCCGGGTTCGGCGTGTCGAGGGTGCCGTGGAACGAGATGGCAGCCTTGACCGGCGCACCGGTACGCGCCAGCTCCAGGGAGCAGCACCCGCCGAAGCAGAAACCAAAGGTCGCCAGTTTCGAGGTATCAACCGCTGCCTCAGTCTGGCCCTGCAACTGCTCGAAGGCCGCCTGCATACGCTTGTTCAACAACGCACGGTCGTTCTTCAACGGCATCATCGCCGCACCGGCTTCATCGCCATTCGACGGACGCACGGTCTGCCCGTACAAATCGGCAATCAGCACCACATAGCCCTTGCTGGCGACGCTCTTGGCGATCTCTTCGGCACCCGCACTCACTCCCATCCAGTTCGGCGCCATCAGCAGGCCCGGCAGCGGGCCCTTGTGGCTGGCATCGAACGCGAGACGGCTTTCGTAAGACTGGCCATCAATCTGATAGACCACGGAACGTACTGTGACTTGGCTCATCATTTACTCCAGTTGAGGTGCACTCACAATGTTGCCTTCTGTAGGAGCGAGCTTGCTCGCGAAAAACTCAAGGGCACCGCGTTTACCCAGGATAGGCGCGTTATCGTTGACGTTTTTCGCGAGCAAGCTCGCTCCTACAGTTAAGCGCTAGAACGAAAAAACCCGCCGAAGCGGGTTTTTCTACGTCAGGGTCAAACCGACAGTTCAACCAACAGCTTGTTCAGGCGGCGCACATAGGCGGCCGGGTCTTTCAAGCTGTCGCCAGCGGCCAGGGCCGCTTGGTCGAAGAGGATGTGCGACAGGTCGCCAAACCGCTCTTCGCTTTGCTCGCCGTCGAGTTTCTCGATCAGCGGGTGAGCCGGGTTGAATTCGAAGATCGGCTTGGAATCCGGCACTTTCTGGCCGCTGGCCTCGAGGATCTGGCGCATTTGCATGCCCAAGTCCGCTTCGCCGATGGCCAGGATCGCCGGGGAGTCGGTCAGACGGTGGGAAACCCGCACTTCGCTGACCGCATCGCCCAGGGACGCCTTGATACGCTCAACCAAGCCTTCTTTGGCCTTGGCGACTTCTTCGGCTTCTTTCTTCTCTTCTTCGGAATCCAGGTTACCCAGGTCCAGGTCACCGCGGGCCACGTCGACGAAGGATTTGCCGTCGAACTCGTTGAGGTAGCTCATCAGCCACTCATCGATACGGTCGGTCAGCAGCAGCACTTCGATGCCTTTCTTGCGGAAGACTTCCAGGTGCGGGCTGTTTTTGACCTGAGCGTAGGTTTCGCCGGTCAGGTAGTAGATCTTGTCCTGACCTTCCTTGGCGCGTGCCAGGTATTCGGCCAGGGACACCACTTGCTCGCCGCCTTCTTCGTGAGTCGAAGCAAAACGCAGCAAGCCAGCGATTTTTTCTTTGTTGGCAAAATCTTCCGCCGGGCCTTCTTTCATGACCTGGCCGAAGTTTTTCCAGAAGCCTTTGTATTGCTCAGGCTCGTTCTTCGCCAGTTTTTCCAGCATGTCGAGTACACGCTTGGTCAGCGCCGACTTCATGGAGTCGATGATCGGGTCTTTCTGCAGAATTTCCCGCGACACGTTCAGAGACAAATCGTTGGAGTCGACCACACCTTTGATGAAGCGCAGGTACAACGGCAGGAACGATTCCGCCTGGTCCATCACGAAGACGCGCTGTACGTACAGCTTCAGGCCTTTCGGCGCTTCACGCTGGTACAGGTCGAACGGAGCGCGGGCCGGTACATAGAGCAGCGAGCTGTATTCCAGCTTGCCTTCGACCTTGTTGTGGCTCCAGCTCAGCGGGTTTTCGTAGTCGTGACCGATGTGCTTGTAGAACTCCTGGTATTCCTCGTCCTTGATCTCGGTACGCGGACGGGTCCACAGCGCGCTGGCGCGGTTGACCACTTCCCATTCCTGGGCAGGTGCCTCTTCGCCTTCGGCGGCCGCTTGTTCTTTCGGCAGCTCGATCGGCAAAGCGATGTGGTCGGAGTACTTCTTGACGATGTTGCGCAGGCGCCAGCCATCGGCGAATTCGTCTTCACCGGATTTCAGGTGCAGGACGATGCGGGTACCACGGTCGGCCTTGTCGATAGTGGCGATTTCGAACTCGCCCTCGCCTTTGGACGACCAATGCACGCCTTCGCTGGCGTCGAGGCCGGCACGGCGGCTGAACACTTCCACTTGGTCGGCGACGATGAAGGCCGAGTAGAAGCCCACGCCGAACTGGCCGATCAGGTGCGAATCCTTCTTCTGGTCGCCCGACAGGTTCTTCATGAAGTCGGCAGTACCGGATTTGGCGATGGTCCCCAGGTGGGTGATCGCATCTTCGCGGCTCATGCCGATACCGTTGTCTTCGATTGTGACGGTCTTGGCGTCCTTGTCGAAGCTCACACGGATTTTCAGTTCGGCACCACCTTCCAGCAACTCGGGCTTGGACAGGGCTTCGAAACGTAATTTGTCGACAGCGTCAGAGGCGTTCGAGATCAATTCACGAAGGAAAATTTCCTTGTTGGAATACAGCGAATGGATCATGAGGTGCAGCAGTTGCTTCACCTCGGTCTGGAAGCCCAGGGTTTCCTTTTGAGTTTCCACACTCATGGTCATCAAACTCCAATTGGATGGCAGTGGCCGCGCCCTTGAGGGTTGGCGGCGGGTTGTCATCAAAGTTGGGGGCTAAGACCAGGATTTCAAGGGCGGCTCTGTTCCTCGATCTTGAAATGCGCGCGGGCGGTGGCGATAGGTTCTGCGGCCGTGCTCTGCCAGGCGGTGATAGCCACGTTCGCCACCCGTCGACCCTGGCGCCACACCTGGCATTTGGCATAGGTGTCGCGAAACTGCCCGGCGCGCAGGTAATCCAGGGAAAAGTCGATGATTTTCGGGATGCCCGGCGCGCCCGTGAACACCAGCAGGTGCAGCGCCGCCGACAGCTCCATGAAGCCCGCAATCACGCCACCGTGCAGCGCTGGCAATATGGGGTTACCAATATTGTCCTTGTTGGCCGGCAGGCGGAACAGCAATTCATCCCCCAGTCGCGTGCATTCAATGCCGATGAGCTTGGCGTAAGGAATGAGGTTGAGCAGCGCCTCGTAATCACCGCGCTCATGGGCCTGTTCCAGGCGGGTCTTGAATCGGTGCGTCATGCCTGTTCTCCCTTTATCGCGCTGCCCAATCCTTGTGTGCCCCTGAGGCGTTTGCCCATGCGCATGAACGTGCCCACCACATGGGCGATGGGTTGCTGGGGGTCATCCTGGAAGGCAAAGCCGCGGGTGAAGATGACGTCGGTGGTCACCCGGTAGCATTGGGCGAAGCCATACACGGGTTTGTGGGGCGCAGCGGGATGCATGTAGTCAACGCGCAAGTCGAGGGTCGGGCACACTTCGAATTCCGGCAGCACACACAGGGTGGCCATGCCGCAGGCGGTGTCCATCAGAGAAGTCAGCGCGCCGCCATGGATCACCCCCGACTGGGGATCACCCACTAAATGCGTGGCGTAGGGCATGATCAAGGTGATGCCCTCCTCGCTGGCCTGATGAGCGGTAATGCCCAGCACCTGACAATGGCGCAAGGCCGAAACAAAGCGCGTCGCGCGCTCTAACAGGGGATTTTCGGTCATTCGTTCCAGACTCTTATTAGTGTTAATTCGCGGAAGGGGTGGGTGGGCAAAAGTTCCGGTTAGTCAGCGATTTATATATCTATGGAATAAAAGGAACTAATGCCGAACCGCCATGCTCGAAAGGCCAGTAGATATCTTCAATAAGGAGAAACACCCATGCGCAAGACTTTAGCTATTTCCATGATGCTCGCCGCTGCCCTCGGTCTCGCTGCCTGCGACAAGAAATCCGAAGACAAAGCCCAAGACGCCGCCGCGCACTCTGAGCAAGCTCAGAAAGATATGGCGAAGGCTCAGGATAAAGTGAACGACGCTGCGAAAGAAAACGCCGATGCTGCCAAAGCTCAGGCTGAATCGAACGCAGCCGCCGCAAAAGAAGCAGCACCTGCTACCCCAGCCACCGGTTCTTGAGACCGCGGCTTGAAATAGCCTGGCTGCAAAAAGAAAGCCCGCTTAGATAGCGGGCTTTACTTTGTCTGGGTTTCTATTTGGAGGCCTTAGTTAGCCCACTTCTTTAGCCGGTTCCGGCGGCGGCGCGTCCGTTTGCGTATACACCATCACTTGCAGCACGTCGGAATGAAACTCCCGACGGTACAGCACCAACACCACCCCGCTGCTCATCAACATGAACAACCAGGGGCTGACAAACCACGCCAGCATCGTCATGCCGAAGTAATAAGCGCGCAGGCCGAAGTTGAACTGGTTAGCGGCCATGGAGATCACCCGCGCCGCGCGCAGTGCAAACGCATTGCGCTCCTGTTCCGACACATGCCGCTCACCGATCATCGGCGCCGAACCCACCAGCACCGCCGCGAAGTTGTACTGGCGCATGCACCAGCTGAATGTGAAGAACGCGTAGACGAACACCAGCGCCAGGCACAACAACTTGATCTCCGACATGCCCTGGGACGCCTGCTGCACCATGGGGATATCCGCCAGCAACGACACCGCGCGCTCCGAGGCCCCGAGCACGGTGAGAATACCGGCGAGGATGATCAGGGTACTGGAGGCAAAGAACGAGGCGTTGCGCTCGAGGTTGCCGATCACACTGGCGTCGGCGATGCGGTTGTCGCGCAGCAGCATGCGGCGCATCCAGTCCTCGCGATACAGATGCAGCACGCTGGCCAGGCAGGCCGTGTCGCGGGCTTTCCAGGTGGCATAGCGGGTGTAGCCGCCCCAGCACAGGACGAACCAGAGGGCGGCAAGCAGGTGGATTTGATTGGTCTCGATAAACGACATGCGGGTCCTATTAAGCGGCGATTTGGCAAACACGAGCGATCGTAGGAGCTGGCTTGCCGGCGATGGCAGCATATCAATCACGGAATACGTTGGCTGACACACCGCTATCGCTGGCAAGCCAGCTCCTACAGGATCGTGTTCTATAAGCATAAAAAATGCCCCGTATCGATTGATACGAGGCATTTCCTTGTAACGTAAACCCGCTTGTTTAAGCGATAGCTTCGCTACGCTTGCCGAGCATACGATCAACCACAAACGCCACAGCCAGTGTCATCACCGACGGCACCAGCCACGCCAGGCCCTGCTCGCTCAGCGGCAGGTTGGCCAATTGCGCAGGCATCCAATCCGCGAGGCCAGCGCCCTTGAGCGCATCAATGCAACCAAAGATGAACGACACCAGCATCACCGGACCGACGATGCGCCCCTGCTCCAGCCAGAAGTCTTTGCAGAAGCTCAACGCCACCAGCACGATGCACGGCGGGTAGATCGCCGTGAGTACCGGGATCGAGAACGCGATCAGCTTGGTCAGGCCCAGGTTGGACACGAACAGCGAGAACAGCGCCAGGATCACCACCAGTGTCTTGTAGGACAGCGGCAGGATACGGCTGAAGTACTCGGCACAGGCGCAGGTCAGGCCTACGGCGGTGACCAGGCATGCAAGGGAGATCAGCACGGCCAGGAAGCCGCTGCCCAGGGAACCGAAGGTGTGTTGCACATAAGCGTGCAGCACCGCCGCGCCGTTGCTTGCACCGGCGGCAACCGCGTGGCTGCCAGAGCCGAGGCGGAACAGGCTGATGTACACCAGGGCCAAGCCCACACCGGCGATCAGGCCAGCAATGATCGCGTAGCGGGTGATCAGCTTCGGCGACTCAACACCACGGGACCGGATCGCATTGACGATCACGATGCCAAACACCAGTGCCCCCAGAGTATCCATGGTCAGGTAACCATTGATGAAACCTTGGGAGAACGGCGCAGCCACGTATTCTGGGGTGGCGACACCCACTTCACCGGCCGGCAGGGCAAAGGCGGCGATACCGAGGATGGCCAGCGCAATGATCTTCAGCGGTGCGAGGAAGCGCCCCACGGTGTCCAGCAGTCGTCCTGGGTACAGGGAGACAAAGAACACCACCAGGAAATACACCGAACTGTAGAGGAACAACGCCAGCGGGCTTTCGCCGGTCAACGGCGCCAGGCCCACTTCAAAGGACACGGTGGCGGTACGCGGGGTGGCGAACAGCGGCCCTACCGCCAGATACGCCGCCGCCGCCAGCAGACCACCGGCGATCTTGCCGATCGGGCTGCTCAACGCGTCCATACCGCCGCCGACCTTGGCCAGGGCGATCACAGTGACCACCGGCAGGCCGACGGCCGTGATCAGAAAGCCCAGCGCTGCCATCCAGACGTGAGGTCCGGACTGCAAACCAACGATAGGCGGGAAGATGATGTTGCCGGCGCCCACGAACAGGGCAAACGTCATAAAGCCCAACGCCAGGATATCCTGGCTTTTCAACACTTTCATTTCGGGAAATACCACACTACTGAATCGGAATTTAGAGAGGGATTCCCTATGGATGAGGGAAATACTGCCGGCCCTTATGGGAGCCGACCGGTCTAGCGCGGGGCTTCCTTTTGGGATGCGCACGCATAAAGAGGCGGCTAGGGTACAGAAATTGGCTGACGAACGCACTGTTGCGGGGCGGACTGTCCGATAAGCGACATCTCTATGTCGCGTTTTCATACTTAATCTGGCAATGCAGATAAGTTACTCAGCCATGCCATTCAAAAAACTGTAGGAGCCGGCTTGCCGGCTCCTACAGAAAATGTGGTTACTTAGAAAGCACAAAGGCCACCCGAAGGTGGCCTTTGTGTTGGTGAAGCGTCAGTTAAGCGCGAGGCTTACTTGACAGCCCAACCGGTCAGCTCGGACAAAGCCTTGCCGATGTCTGCCAGCGAACGCACGGTTTTAACGCCTGCGTCTTCCAGGGCAGCAAACTTCTCGTCTGCAGTGCCCTTGCCGCCAGAGATGATTGCGCCAGCATGGCCCATGCGCTTGCCAGCAGGGGCAGTCACACCAGCGATGTAGGAAACAACCGGCTTGGTCACGTGTGCCTTGATGTAGGCAGCCGCTTCTTCTTCAGCCGAACCGCCGATCTCACCGATCATTACGATCGCTTCGGTCTTCGGGTCTTCCTGGAACAGTTTCAGGATGTCGATGAAGTTCGAGCCTGGGATCGGGTCACCGCCGATGCCGACGCAAGTCGACTGACCGAAACCGGCGTCAGTGGTCTGCTTCACAGCTTCGTAGGTCAGGGTGCCGGAACGGGAAACGATACCGACCTTGCCTGGCAAGTGAATGTGACCTGGCATGATGCCGATCTTGCATTCGCCTGGAGTGATCACGCCTGGGCAGTTAGGGCCGATCAGGACTACGCCCAGCTCGTCGCACTTAACTTTAGCGTCCAGCATGTCCAGGGTAGGAATGCCTTCGGTGATGCAGACGATCAGCTTGATGCCGCCGAATGCTGCTTCCAGGATCGAGTCCTTGCAGAAAGGAGCTGGAACGTAGATCACGCTGGCGGTGGCGCCAGTGGCAGCTACAGCGTCTTTCACGGTGTTGAACACTGGCAGACCCAGGTGCTCGGTGCCGCCCTTACCAGGTGTTACGCCGCCAACCATCTTGGTGCCGTATTCGATGGCTTGCTGGGTGTGGAAACTACCTTGCGAACCGGTAATACCCTGGCAGATAACTTTGGTGTCTTTATTGATCAGGACGCTCATTATTTGCCCTCCGCAGCTTTGACAACTTGTTGAGCAGCGTCGGTCAGGCTGGTAGCCGCGATGATGTTCAAACCGCTTTCTGCCAGTACTTTAGCGCCCAGTTCAGCGTTGTTACCTTCAAGGCGAACAACAACCGGGATTTTAACGCCGACTTCTTTCACTGCACCAATGATGCCTTCGGCAATCATGTCGCAACGAACGATGCCGCCGAAGATGTTGACCAGTACTGCAGCGACGTTGGAGTCGGACAGGATGATCTTGAAAGCTTCGGTTACGCGTTCTTTGGTAGCACCACCGCCCACGTCGAGGAAGTTGGCTGGTTTGCCGCCATGCAGGTTGACGATGTCCATGGTACCCATGGCCAGGCCAGCACCGTTGACCATGCAGCCGATGTTACCTTCCAGGGCTACGTAGTTCAGTTCGAACTTGGCAGCGTGCGCTTCGCGCGGATCGTCTTGCGACGGATCGTGGAAAGTCTTCAGCTTAGGCTGACGGTACATGGCGTTGGCGTCGATGTTGATCTTGGCGTCCAGGCAGTGCAGATCGCCGTCAGCCTTGATCACCAGCGGGTTCACTTCCAGCAGGGCCAGATCGTGATCCTGGAACAGCTTGGCCAGACCGACGAAGATCTTGGCGAACTGGGCAACTTGCTTGCCTTCCAGGCCCAGCTGGAAAGCCAGCTCGCGACCCTGGAATGGCTGAGCGCCAACCAGTGGATCGATAGTAGCTTTCAGAATTTTTTCTGGGGTTTCTTCGGCGATCTTCTCAATGTCCACGCCACCTTCGGTGGAAGCCATGAACACGATGCGACGGCTCGAACGGTCAACGACAGCGCCCAGGTACAGCTCTTTAGCGATATCAGTGCACGATTCAACCAGGATCTTGGTGACTGGCTGGCCATTGGCATCAGTCTGGTAAGTCACCAGACGCTTGCCCAGCCACTGCTGTGCGAAGGCCTTGGCGTCTTCTTTGCTGCGAACCAGCTTAACGCCGCCCGCTTTACCGCGACCACCGGCGTGGACCTGGGCTTTGACAACCCACTCGCTGCCGCCGATTTTGTCGCAAGCTTCTGCTGCTGCTTCCGGGGTGTCTACTGCGTAGCCCTTGGAAACTGGCAGGCCGTATTCAGCGAACAGCTGCTTACCCTGATACTCGTGAAGATTCATGCTTTTTACCGTCTTCGTTAGGTACTGCGCATTCGGCGCTGCGCTCATTATGAGTGCCGCGCCACCTGTGACTGCTGCTTGCGCAACTTGCGGGGCTCAAGGCCCGTAAAGCTGCGCAAGACTGCGTCCAGCGGATATTCCGCGGTGAGTCTTGCGCGCAAGGCTCACGACGGGCAACTCCGCCGTGGTTTCTTATTATCTCGCTTAGCGCTTCTTCTTGTTGGCGATGTGGATGGCGCCGCCATTCACTGCCAACGCGGCTTCATGCAGCGCTTCGGACAGGGTCGGATGGGAGAAGACCATCATGCCCAGATCCTCGGCACTGGTGCCGAATTCCATACCGATCGCGCCTTGCTGAACCAGTTCTGCAGCGCTTGGGCCAATCACGTGGACGCCCAATACGCGGTCAGTCTTGGCATCAGCGATGACCTTGACAAAACCACCGGTGTCGTTGGCTGCCATGGCACGGCCAGAAGCGGCGAACGGGAAGGTGCCGACGTTAACTTCAACGCCTTCAGCTTTCAACTGCTGTTCGTTCTTGCCGACCCATGCAATTTCCGGGTGGGTGTAGATAACCGATGGGATCAGGTCGTAGTTCATCTGGGTCTTGTGGCCCTTGATGCGCTCGACAACCATGATGCCTTCTTCGGAAGCCTTGTGCGCCAGCATCATGCCACGCACCACGTCGCCGATGGCGTAGACGCCAGGCACGGTGGTCGCGCAGTGATCGTCAACGTGCACATAACCGCGCTCGTCGAGGGTCACGCCGCTGTCAGCTGCCAGCAGGTCGGTGGTCACTGGACGGCGACCCACGGCTACGATCAGCTTGTCGAAAGTGATGGTTTTTTCACCATCCTTGTCGGTGTAGTTGACGACAACTTCTTCACCGTTGACTTTCGAGCCGGTCACGCGAGCGCCCAGCTTGATGTCCAGACCTTGTTTGGTCAGGGTTTTCAGCGCCTCTTTCGACACAGCGGTGTCGGCAGCCAGCAGGAACGTGTCCAGGGCTTCCAGCACGGTGACTTCGGAACCCAGGCGGGACCATACCGAACCCAGCTCCAGGCCGATTACGCCAGCGCCGATCACGCCCAGACGCTTAGGTACTGCTTGGAATTCCAGGGCGCCAGTCGAATCAACGATCACGTTCTGGTCAACTGGAGCAGGCGGGATGTCGATTGGACGCGAACCTGGGGCCAGGATCACGTTCTCGGCTTCGATGATTTCGGTCGAGCCGTCTGGCTTGGTGATTTCAACTTTCTTGCCAGCCAGCAGCTTGCCGTGGCCTTGCAGGGAAGTCACGCCGTTGGCCTTGAACAAGGTGGCAACGCCGGAAGTCAGGCCTTTAACGATGTTGGCTTTACGGCCGACCATTGCTGGCACGTCCATGGTCACGCCAGCATGGTTGATGCCGTGGATCGCGAAGCCGTCTTGGGCTTCGTGGAATTTCCAGGAGCTGTCCAGCAGCGCCTTGGAAGGAATGCAACCGACGTTCAGGCAAGTACCGCCCAGTGCCAGTTTGCCTTCCTTGTCGGTGTATTTTTCGATGCAAGCAGTCGAGAGGCCCAGTTGTGCGGCCTTGATGGCAGCAACGTAGCCGCCAGGACCTGCACCAATCACTACGACGTCAAATTTCTGTGTCATGAAAATAGATCCTCTATTAGCTTCAAGCTTCAAGCTCGGAGCTTCAAGCTGCAAGCCAAACTGCGTTTACTTGCAGCTTGTAGCTCGCAACTTGAAGCTGCTTCAATCAAATATCCAGAAGAAGACGAGCCGGGTCTTCCAGCAGGTTCTTGATGGTCACCAGGAAAGTCACGGCTTCTTTACCATCGATCAGGCGGTGATCGTACGACAGCGCCAGGTACATCATTGGGCGGATCACGACTTGGCCGTTGATGGCCATCGGACGCTGGATGATGTTGTGCATGCCCAGGATTGCCGCTTGTGGTGGGTTGACAATCGGCGTCGACATCATCGAACCGAAGGTACCACCGTTGGTGATGGTGAAGGTACCGCCGGTCATCTCGTCGATGGTCAGCTTGCCGTCACGGGCTTTCTTGCCGAAGGTGGCGATGCCGCCTTCGATTTCAGCCAGGCTCATCAGTTCGGCGTTACGCAGTACTGGAACCACCAGGCCACGGTCGCTGGACACGGCAACGCCGACGTCGGCGTAGCCATGGTAAACGATGTCGTTGCCGTCGATGGAAGCGTTGACTGCCGGGAAGCGTTTCAGCGCTTCGGTGGCCGCTTTCACGAAGAAGGACATGAAGCCCAGGCGCACGCCGTTGTGGGACTTCTCGAACAGATCCTTGTACTTCGAACGCAGGGCCATGACTTCGGTCATGTCGACTTCGTTGAAGGTGGTCAGCATCGCCATGTTCGACTGGGCTTCAACCAGACGCTTGGCCACGGTGGCACGTACGCGAGTCATCGGAACGCGCTTCTCGGTGCGGTCGCCAGCGGCGAACACAGGAGCAGCGGCGGCCGGGGCAGCAGCCTTGGCAGGTGCGGCAGCTGGAGCGTTTTTCTTGGCTTCAACAGCAGCAACCACGTCTTCCTTGGTGATGCGACCGTCTTTGCCGGTGCCTTTGACGGACGCCAGGTTGATGCCGTTCTCTTCAGCCAGCTGACGGGCAGCCGGTGCAGCGATCGGGTCTTCAGCGCCAGCAGCCGGAGCGGCGGCAGGAGCAGCGGCGGCTGCCGGTGCAGCAGCAGGAGCAGCGGCAGCAGCGCTGCCCTCTTCGATCGAGCCCAGTACCTGGTTCGACAGAACGGTAGCGCCTTCTTCGGCAACGATTGCGCCCAGCACGCCGTCAGCTTCGGCCAATACTTCCAGCACGACTTTGTCGGTCTCGATGTCAACGATCAGGTCGTCACGCTTTACAGCGTCGCCTGGTTTCTTGTGCCAAGTGGCAACGGTGCCATCGGCAACCGATTCCGGGAATGACGGGGCTTTGATTTCGATAGCCATTATCTGTGTGTCCTTAAAATTCGGTTTCAGTCAGCGCGAAGGCGTTAAACAGTAAAAGCATCTTGCAGCAGTTTTTCCTGCTGCTCGGCGTGCATCGACGCATAACCACATGCAGGTGCAGCAGAAGCATCGCGACCGGCGTACTCCAGGTTCAGCGCCTTGTTGTGGTTACCCATGCTGCGACGCAGGTGATGCTGGCTGCTGTACCACGCGCCCTGGTTCATCGGTTCTTCCTGGCACCACACCACGTTGGTGAGGTTGGTGTAAGGCGCGATGGCCTCCATCAGGTCGTCTTCCGGGAACGGGTAAAGCTGCTCGATACGCACGATGGCGATGTCTTCGCGGCCTTCGGCACGACGTTTTTCCAGCAGGTCGTAGTAGACCTTGCCGCTGCACAGGACCAGGCGAGTCACCTTGGCTGCGTCCAGCGTGTCGATTTCTGGAATAACAGTCTGGAACGAACCATCAGCCAGATCTTCCAGGGTCGAGATGGCCAATTTATGACGCAATAGCGACTTCGGTGTCAGCACTACCAGCGGCTTGCGCAGCGGGCGGATCACCTGGCGACGCAGCAAGTGGTAGATCTGGGCCGGGGTAGTCGGCACGCACACCTGGATGTTGTGCTCGGCGCACAGCTGCAGGTAACGCTCCAGACGGGCCGAGGAGTGCTCAGGACCCTGACCTTCATAACCGTGTGGCAGCAGCATGGTCAGACCGCACAGGCGACCCCACTTGTGCTCGCCGCTGGTGATGAACTGGTCGATTACCACTTGGGCGCCGTTGGCGAAGTCGCCGAACTGGGCTTCCCAGATCACCAGCGCGTTTGGCGTGGTGGTCGAGTAACCGTATTCGAACGCCAGAACCGCTTCTTCGGACAGGAACGAATCGTACAGATCGAAACGTGGCTGGCCTTCGTACAGGTTCTGCAACGGGATGTAGGTGCCCGCGTCTTTCTGGTTGTGCAATACCGCGTGACGGTGCGAGAACGTACCACGACCGATGTCCTGGCCGGTCATGCGGATCGGGTGACCTTCGAACGCCAGGGTCGCGTACGCCATGGTTTCGGCGTAACCCCAGTTGATCGGCAGGCCGCCGGCTTGCATCTTCTGACGATCTTCGTAGATCTTCGCCACCTGGCGCTGAACCACAAAGCCTTCTGGAATTTCCAACAGCTTGGCGGACAATTCCTGCAGGGTTTTCAGATCGAACGAGGTGTCGTGACGCGCAGTCCAGGCGTGGCCCAGGTACGGACGCCAGTCCACGAACAGCTCTTTATTCGGCTCTTTAACCAGGCTTTTCACTACGTGCAGACCATTGTCCAGCGCGTTGCGGTATTCATCGACCTTGGCCTGAACACGCGCATCGTCAACCACACCGGCCTTGGTCAGGCTTTCGGCGTACAGCTCACGGGTGGTGCGCTGCTTGGTGATTTGCTGGTACATCAACGGCTGGGTGCCGCTTGGTTCGTCAGCTTCGTTGTGACCGCGACGGCGGTAGCAGACCAGGTCGATCACGACGTCACGCTTGAACTGCATGCGGTAGTCGATGGCGAGTTGGGTCACGAACAGCACAGCTTCCGGATCATCGCCATTCACATGGAGGATCGGCGCCTGGATCATCTTGGCAACGTCGGTCGCGTACTCGGTGGAGCGCGCGTCCAGCGGATTGCTGATGGTGAAACCTACCTGGTTGTTGATGACGATGTGAACCGTACCGCCAGTCTTGAAGCCGCGTGTCTGCGACATCTGGAACGTTTCCAGGACCACGCCTTGACCGGCAAATGCCGCGTCACCGTGGATGGAAATTGGCAGAACTTTTTCACCGGTGGTGTCGTTACGACGATCCTGGCGAGCACGGACCGAACCCTCGACCACTGGAGAAACGATTTCCAGGTGGGATGGGTTGAAGGCCATGGCCAGGTGAACTTCACCGCCGGTAGTCATCACGTTGGACGAGAAGCCCTGGTGGTATTTAACGTCACCGGAACCCAACTCGACCTTCTTCTTGCCTTCGAACTCGTCGAACAGCTCACGCGGGTTCTTGCCGAAGGTGTTGACCAACACGTTCAGGCGACCACGGTGGGCCATGCCGATCACGATTTCCTTGGTGCCGTAGGAACCGGAACGCTGGATCAGCTCGTCGAGCATCGGGATCAGGCTTTCGCCGCCTTCCAGGCCGAAACGCTTGGTGCCCGGGTATTTGGTACCCAGGTATTTTTCCAGGCCTTCGGCAGCGGTTACGCGCTCAAGCAGGTGGCTGCGTACGTCAGCGGACAATACCGGACGACCACGCACACCTTCCAGGCGATGCTGGAACCAGTGGCGTTGCTCGGAATCGGTGATGTGCGTGAACTCAGCGCCGATGGTGCGGCAATATGTCTGCTGCAACGCTTCGTGAATTTCGCGTAGGCTCGCTTCCTCTTTGCCGATGAACAGGTCGCCGGCACGGAAGGTCGTATCAAGATCGGCATTGGTCAAGCCGTAATGATTGATCGACAGGTCAGCAGGTGCAGGACGCTTCCAGAGCCCCAGCGGGTCAAGCTGGGCCGCCTGGTGGCCGCGCATCCGGTAGGCCTGGATCAGTCGCAATACTTCAACTTGCTTCTTCTCGTGCTCACTGCTCACGCTCCCGGCGGAAACCGGTTGGGCGCGGCGCTGGTTCTTTGCCAGCAGCACAAATTGATCGCGAATCGTTGCGTGCGATACATCGGTGGCAGCGTTGCCGTCTGAAGACAACGTCTGAAATTTGGTGCGCCATTCTTCTGGCACAGCGTTAGGGTCGTGCAGGTAGAGCTCATAAAGCTCTTCCACATAGGCAGCGTTACCACCTGAAAGATAGCCGCTGTTCCACATGCGCTGCATCACGCTTTCTTGCATGCTTGGTCACCCTCGATTTGGGGACACCACCGGCGAAAACACCGAGTTTGCTTGCAAACGGCCAAGTGCAGCGACCAAAACAAGCCACTTAGGATCACGCTGATAGTTCGGGTACCAACCCGAATGCCCCTGCTTGTCTCATTTCTTCAAAATAAGAGCCGCGGCTTTGTAAGTCGCTGCTCAAGTTAAAACTACGGCGCCGGTTGAAGCCTGCGCCGTAGCATTTACGGGCACAACGGTCCTGCTTTTACTACAACGTCAGTTACACGCCGCTCTGCAGCAGCATGTTACGGATGTGACCAATGGCCTTAGTCGGGTTCAGGCCTTTGGGACATACGTTGACGCAGTTCATGATCCCGCGGCAGCGGAATACGCTGAACGGGTCATCCAGCGAAGCCAAACGCTCGGACGTCTTGGTATCACGGCTGTCTGCCAGGAAGCGGTACGCTTGCAGCAGGGCAGCAGGGCCCAGGAACTTGTCCGGGTTCCACCAGAAGGACGGGCACGAAGTCGAGCAGCAAGCGCACAGGATGCACTCGTACAGACCGTCGAGCTTCTCGCGCTCTTCCGGGGACTGCAGACGCTCGATGGCCGGAGCCGGCGTGTCGTTCTGCAGGAACGGCTTAACTTTCTCGTATTGCTTGTAGAAGATGCTCATATCGACAACCAGGTCACGGATAACCGGCAAACCTGGCAGTGGACGAACGATCAGCTTGTTGCCTTTGACCACGGCGGACAGCGGCGTGATGCACGCCAGGCCGTTTTTGCCGTTGATGTTCATGCCGTCGGAACCGCACACACCTTCACGGCAAGAGCGACGATAGGAGAAACCTTCGTCCTGCTCTTTGATCAGTGCCAATACATCCAGCACCATCAGGTCTTTACCACCGGTATCGACCTGGAATTCCTGCATGAACGGCGCGGCGTCCTGATCAGGGTTGTAGCGGTAAACACTGACTTTCAACATGGCAGCCACCCTTAGTAAGTCCGAATTTTCGGTTCAAACGTCGGAACCGTCTTCGGCGAGAAGTTCACGGCACGCTTGGTCACGCGCTTGTCACCCGGGAAGTACAGGGTGTGGCACAACCAGTTTTCGTCGTCGCGATCTTCAAAGTCTTCACGGGCGTGGGCACCACGGGATTCCTTACGAACCTCGGCGGCGATTGCAGTCGCTTCGGCCACTTCCAGCAGGTTTTGCAGTTCAAGGGCTTCGATACGAGCGGTGTTGAACGCCTGGCTCTTATCGTTGATCTTGACGTTGGCGATGCGCTTGCGCAGGTCAGCCAGCTGGGCGATACCCTTCTGCATGTATTCGCCGGTACGGAATACACCGAAGTAGTTCTGCATGCAGCTTTGCAGTTCGCGACGCAGGGTAGCCACGTCTTCGCCATCAGTGCGCTCGTTCAGAGCGTTCAGGCGCGCCAGGGCGGCCTCGATGTTGGCGTCGGTAGCGTCGTCGTATTCGATGCCGTCGGTCAGCGCCTTTTCCAGGTGCAGGCCGGCAGCACGGCCGAAGACCACCAGGTCGAGCAGCGAGTTGCCGCCCAGGCGGTTGGCGCCGTGAACCGATACGCACGCCACTTCGCCTACAGCGAACAGACCGTGGATGATCTCGTCCTCGCCTTCGGCGTTCTGGGTGATCGCCTGGCCATGAATGTTGGTCGGCACGCCGCCCATCATATAGTGGCAAGTCGGAACAACCGGCACCGGAGCAACCACCGGGTCAACGTGAGCAAAGGTCTTGGACAGCTCACAGATACCTGGCAGACGGCTGTGCAGTACTTCTTCGCCCAGGTGATCGAGCTTCAGCAGTACGTGGTCGCCATTCGGGCCACAGCCGTTGCCGGCAATAATCTCTTTAACCATCGAACGAGCCACAACGTCACGACCCGCCAGGTCTTTCGCGTTCGGAGCATAACGCTCCATGAAACGCTCGCCGTGCTTGTTGATCAGGTAACCGCCTTCACCACGGCAACCTTCTGTAACCAGTACACCAGCGCCAGCGATACCGGTCGGGTGGAACTGCCACATTTCGATGTCTTGCACCGGTACGCCAGCACGCAGTGCCATGCCGACGCCGTCACCGGTGTTGATCAGGGCATTGGTGGTCGACGCGTAGATACGGCCTGCACCGCCGGTCGCCAGCACGGTAGCCTTGGCGCGGATGTAGGTGGTTTCACCGGTTTCGATGCAGATGGCGATTACACCGACGAATTCGCCCTGGGCGTTTTTCACCAAGTCGACCGCGTAGTACTCGTTCAGGAACGTGGTACCGGCTTTCAGGTTGCCCTGATAAAGGGTGTGCAACAGCGCGTGACCGGTACGGTCGGACGCGGCGCAGGTACGGGCAGCCTGCCCGCCTTTACCGTAATCCTTCGACTGGCCGCCGAATGGACGCTGGTAGATACGGCCTTGCTCGGTACGGGAGAACGGCAGACCCATGTGGTCCAGCTCGAACACCGCGGCCGGGCCTTCCTGACACATGTATTCGATCGCGTCCTGGTCACCGATGTAGTCGGAACCCTTGACGGTATCGTACATGTGCCAGCGCCAGTCATCGTTCGGGTCGGCGGAGGCGATGGCGCAGGTGATGCCACCCTGGGCCGATACGGTGTGGGAACGGGTCGGGAACACCTTGGTGATCACGGCAGTCTTGTGACCGCCCTGGGCCAGCTGCAGCGCAGCGCGCATGCCAGCACCGCCGCCACCAATAATGATGGCGTCGAATGAAATAGTTGGAATGTTAGCCATGAATCAGATACCCCAAAGAATCTGCACACCCCAGACGAAGTAAGCGAACATCGCGACGCCGCATACTGCCTGGAAGAGGAAACGTACTGCAGTCGCGGACTTGCCCAGCGCCATCGGCGTCAGGTAGTCGGTCGCGATGGTCCACATGCCTACCCAGGCGTGTGCGCCCAGGGCAACAAGGGCCAGCAGACTGAAGATTCGCATCGCATTGTGGGAAAACAGGCCGTGCCATTGCTCATAGCCGATGCCCGGGTTTGCGACGAGGTATCCGATCAGGAAAATGAAATAAGCCGCGAGAACGACCGCAGACACACGCTGTGCCATCCAGTCATAGAGGCCCGAACGCGAAAGGTTCGTAACGCTGGTTACCATATCCAAACTCCTGCCAGAACGATCAGCACCACGGAAATGGCGATGATGATTTTCGAGCCCAGGCGGCCGCCTTCCAGCGTCTCACCGATGCCCATGTCCATGATCAAGTGGCGCACACCGGCTACCAGGTGATACAGAAGAGAAGACAGGAGGCCCCATGCTACGAACTTGGCCAGCGGGCTGGTCAAGCATGCCTTCACCTCGGCGTATCCTTCCTCGGAACCCAGGGATTTGCTCAATGCATAAAGCATGATGCCCAAGCCCAGGAACAGGATGATGCCGGAAACACGGTGCAGGAACGACGTAACGCCGGTGATGGGGAGTTTGATGGTCCTTAGGTCTAGGTTTACAGGTCGTTGGCTATTCACGGCTTTTTTTCACACTGAAGAGCCCCTAACAATCAGGGCAAAGTTGTTGGGGAGTGCACTGGTCAGGTAAGCACCACCCAGGGAGTGCGACCCCCAATGAAAGCAAGCCCAAAAGCCCTTGGCGGTCGGTGGCCGAGTATAGACAGTTAGGTTACTAATGACAACGCGCACTCCTCACCCTAATAGCGGATTGCGCTGGGGGAATAAAAGGCGTAAATGGCAGGCAATTTCGAGGAAAAAGTACGGTTAAAGCCTTCTGCTGCAAGACTTTAGGCAAATTGACATCTGGATTTATATCAATATAGTGGTGCGGGCCCTGCGTGGGGGGTCTGTCTGATGATTTGAAGCATAAATAGGAGGCCACATGGCTGACAAAAAAGCGCAGTTGATCATCGAGGGCGCAGCCCCCGTCGAGCTGCCCATTTTAACCGGCACCGTTGGTCCCGATGTTATCGACGTACGGGGCCTGACGGCCACGGGCCGTTTCACATTCGACCCAGGCTTCATGTCGACCGCCTCTTGCGAGTCGAAGATCACCTATATCGACGGTGATAATGGCATTCTGCTTCATCGCGGCTACCCGATCGAGCAACTGGCTGAGAAATCGGACTACCTGGAAACCTGCTACCTGCTGCTAAATGGCGAGCTGCCAACAGCCGAGCAAAAAGCCCAGTTCGTCAGCACCGTGAAGAACCACACCATGGTTCACGAGCAGTTGAAGACCTTCTTCAACGGCTTCCGTCGCGACGCCCACCCGATGGCCGTTATGTGCGGCGTGGTCGGCGCCCTGTCGGCCTTCTATCACGACTCCCTCGACATCAATAACCCGCAGCATCGCGAAATCTCCGCGATCCGCCTGGTTGCCAAGATGCCGACCCTGGCCGCAATGGTTTACAAGTACTCCATGGGTCAACCCATGATGTACCCGCGCAACGACCTGACGTACGCGGAAAACTTCCTGCACATGATGTTCAACACGCCGTGCGAGATCAAACCGATCAGCCCGACGCTTGCCAAGGCCATGGACCGGATCTTCATCCTCCACGCCGACCACGAGCAGAACGCCTCCACCTCCACCGTCCGCCTGGCAGGTTCTTCGGGTGCCAACCCGTTCGCCTGTATCGCCGCCGGTATCGCCGCACTCTGGGGCCCTGCCCACGGCGGTGCGAACGAAGCCGTATTGACCATGCTCGATGAAATCGGCGATGTCTCGAACATCGACAAGTTCATCGCCAAGGCCAAAGACAAGAACGATCCGTTCAAGTTGATGGGCTTCGGTCACCGCGTCTACAAGAACCGCGACCCACGCGCCACCGTGATGAAGCAGACCTGCGACGAAGTGTTGAAGGAACTGGGCATCAAGAACGATCCGCAACTCGAACTGGCCATGCGCCTGGAAGAGATCGCCTTGACCGACCCGTACTTCATCGAACGCTCGCTGTACCCGAACGTCGACTTCTACTCGGGGATCATCCTCAAGGCAATCGGCATTCCAACCAGCATGTTCACCGTGATCTTCGCCCTGGCGCGGACCGTGGGCTGGATCTCCCACTGGAAAGAAATGCTCTCCAGCCCGTACAAGATTGGCCGCCCGCGCCAGCTGTACACCGGCTACGAGTCGCGTGACATCACCCAGCTGGAAGATCGCAAGTAAGCATCGCTTAGTTGCACTGAAAACGGCCTCCCTTAGTGGAGGCCGTTTTTATTTGTGCAGGATTTGAGAAACAGTTTTGTCAGATCAATCCCTAATTTATAGACAAAAAAATACCCCGGCCTTTCGACCGGGGTATTTTCCTATCCAGCTACAACCTTAGTGAGAAACCGCCCCACTCGACCCCAGGCCAGTTTGCGAACGCACAAACTGCGGGAAGTACAGCGCACGCTCTTTCTCTGCCGCCGCCGACTTGTCGGTAATGGAGAAGAACCAGATGCCGACGAACGCAATGATCATCGAGAACAGTGCCGGGTACTCATAAGGGAAGATGGCTTTTTCATGGTGCAGGATCGAGACCCAGATGGTCGGGCCCAGCACCATCAGGCCAACGGCACTGATCAAGCCCAGCCAGCCGCCAATCATCGCGCCACGAGTGGTGAGGTTTTTCCAGTACATGGAAAGCAGCAGCACCGGGAAGTTACAGCTGGCGGCAATGGAGAACGCCAGGCCAACCATGAACGCGATGTTCTGGCTTTCGAACAGGATACCCAGGCCAATCGCCAGGACGCCCAAGGCAACGGTGGTGATTTTCGAAACGCGAATCTCATCCTTGTCGTTGGCCTTGCCTTTCTTGATCACGCTGGCGTACAGGTCATGGGACACCGCCGACGCACCGGCCAGGGTCAAGCCGGCAACCACCGCGAGGATGGTGGCGAAGGCCACGGCCGAGATGAAGCCCAGGAAGATACTGCCACCCACCGCGTTGGCCAGGTGCACCGCCGCCATGTTGTTGCCGCCCAGCAAGGCGCCTGCCGCATCCTTGAACGCCGGGTTGGTGCTGACCAGCAGGATCGCGCCAAAGCCGATGATGAAGGTCAGGATGTAGAAGTAACCGATGAAACCGGTGGCGTAGAACACGCTCTTACGCGCTTCTTTAGCGTCGCTGACGGTAAAGAAGCGCATCAGGATGTGTGGCAGGCCAGCCGTACCGAACATCAGCGCAAGCCCGAGGGAGAACGCGGAAATCGGGTCTTTCACCAAGCCGCCGGGGCTCATGATCGCCTCACCTTTAGGGTGAACCTTGATCGCCTCGGAGAACAGGGCATTGAAGTCGAAGTTGACGTGCTTCATCACCATCAGTGCCATGAACGAGGCACCGGACAGCAGCAATACAGCCTTGATGATCTGTACCCAGGTGGTCGCCAGCATGCCGCCGAACAGTACATACATCACCATCAAGATACCGACCAGGATCACCGCAACATGGTAGTCCAGGCCGAACAGCAGCTGAATCAGCTTGCCCGCACCGACCATCTGCGCGATCAGGTAGAACGCCACCACCACCAGCGAGCCACAGGCCGAGAGGCTGCGAATCTGGGTCTGGCCCAAGCGATAGGACGCCACGTCGGCAAAGGTGTACTTGCCCAGGTTACGCAGGCGCTCGGCGATCAGGAACAGAATGATCGGCCAGCCCACCAGGAAGCCGATCGAGTAGATCAGGCCGTCATAACCAGAGGTGTAGACCAGCGCGGAAATCCCCAGGAAGGACGCCGCCGACATGTAGTCACCGGCAATCGCCAGGCCGTTCTGGAAACCGGTGATCTTGCCGCCGGCCGCATAGTAGTCGGCCGCCGATTTGTTGCGCTTGGAGGCCCAGTAGGTGATGCACAGGGTGGCGCCGACAAACGCGACGAACATCACGATGGCCGAAACGTTCAGGGGTTGCTTGTGCACTTCACCGGTCAATGCATCCGCCGCCCAAACGGCCGGGGCAAAGAGCGAAGCGCCGAATATTGCCAGTAGACGCCGGATCATTGCGCAGCCTCCTTGAGAATCGCATTGTTCAGGTCGTCAAACTCGCCATTGGCCCGGCGCACGTAGATGCCGGTCAGGATGAAGGCGGACACAATCAGCCCGACGCCCAGGGGAATGCCCCAGGTAATCGACGAGCCGGGGCTGATCTTGGCCCCCAGTACTTGTGGCCCGTAGGCGATCAACAGGATGAAAGCGGAGTAAAGCCCTAGCATGATCGCCGAGAGAATCCAGGCGAACCTTTCCCTTTTTCTCACCAGCTCCTTGAAACGCGGGCTGTTTTGAATCGAGAGGTAAATGCTGTCGTTCATTGTTTTTATCCTCGCAGCACAGCTTTTTTATTATTGGAACGTATCCACTGTATGCGGCTGCACAAAGGGTTCCAGACGACCTTAGTATTAGAACGACATAGGCGTTGTCGCCAGTTTTGAACTGATCGAATTGACAGCCTTTGGCACAAAAACGACAAAGCCCGCCTGACGAAAACGCCAGGCGGGCTTGCAAGGTGCTGTCTAGACGCTTCGGGTGTTATTTACCGGTCCACTCGGCGACACGCTCAGGGTGCTTGGCGACCCAATCCTTGGCGGCGGCATCAGGCTTGGCGCCTTCTTGAATCGCCAGCATGACTTCGCCGATTTCATCCTTGGAGGCCCATTGGAATTTCTTCAGGAAGGCCGCGACTTCCGGCGCTTTCTTCTCCAGGCCCTTGCTGCCGATGCTGTTGACGGTTTCAGCAGCACCATAAATCCCTTTTGGATCGTCCAGGAAACGCAGTTTCCACTTGGCGAACATCCAGTGTGGCACCCAACCGGTGACCGCAATGGATTCCTGTTTGTCTTCGGCACGGGTCAGCTCGGCGATCATCGCCGCGCCCGAGCTGGCTTGCAGCTTGTAATCGAGGCCGTATTGCTTGATCGCTTCATCGGTCTTGAGCATCACGCCAGAACCTGCGTCGATGCCGACGATCTTGTTCTTGAAGGTGGTGTCGGTCTTGAGGTCTTCGATGGACTTGGCCTTGACGTACTCCGGTACGATCAGGCCGATCTTCGCGTCCTTGAAGTTGGGGCCGTAGTCGACCACCTTGTCCTTGTTCTTGGCCCAGTACTCACCGTGGGTGACCGGCAGCCAGGCGGAGAGCATGGCGTCGAGCTTGCCGGTGGCAACGCCCTGCCACATGATCCCGGTGGCGACGGCTTGCAGTTTCACGTCATAACCGAGCTTGGCCTTGATCACTTCTGCAGCCACGTGGGTGGTAGCCACGCTGTCGGACCAGCCGTCCACATAGCCGATGCTCAGGGTCTTGCTGTCGGCGCTGGCCAGTGTGGAGCTCATCGCAACTACCAGAGTGGCAGCTGCGCCCAAGAGTCGTCGCATCTTCATAGTACTTCCCCGAAAGTGCTGCGCCCGGCGGATGCCGAGCGACGTCAACCTGTTGTTATGTGGTGCACCGCGCCCCCTTCACGCGCATCGATCACGGTAGTGCGCCGTCAGCGGAGTACTGACACTTCGATCATCAACCTGCTCGGGTGTTGGACCTGCTCTGTCAGCGACATCCTACAAGCAAGGAACGACATCACATCGCCAGTAGGATGTTTTGTAGGACTTGACGCCAAAATCCCGCCCGAACTTTGCATGTCAAAATTATGCAGCCCCACTGAGTCGGGCCAAATCCGGGTAAGATGCGCGCCTTTGCTCTTCCAGATAAGCCGACCATGCCCGCGACTGCCCGCTTCCCTGCCCTGCCCTATTGCTTCGCCTTGATCCTCGGCCTGCTGGCCCTGTTCGCTTACTGGTATGGCCTCGGCCGGCCCGTGGTGCTGCCCGACGTCGCCAGCGCCACGCACAAGATGCAGTGCGCGTCCTATACACCGTTCGATAAAGACCAATCGCCGTTCGACCAGCCATTCACGCTGCGTCCGGAGCGCATGGACGCTGATCTCGCCCTGCTGGCCACGCGCTTCGAGTGCATTCGCACTTACTCTATGACCGGCCTGGAAGCCTTGCCGGAGATGGCGCGCAAGCACGGGCTGAAGGTAATGGCCGGGGCCTGGGTCAGCAGTGATCCGGTGGCGACCGCAAAAGAAATCAACGAATTGATCGCATCAGCCAACGCCCACCCGGATGTCGTAACCTCGGTGATCGTCGGCAACGAAGCATTGCTACGCAAGGAAGTGACCGCCAAGCAGCTGGTGGCGCTGATCCAGACGGTCAAGAGCCAGATCAAGCAGCCTGTGACCTACGCGGATGTGTGGGAGTTCTGGCTGCAGCACCCGGAAATCGCCCCGGCGGTGGATTTCCTGACCATCCACCTGTTGCCTTACTGGGAAGATGACCCGTCGGGCATCGACCAGGCCATCAAGCACGTGGGCGATGTGCGCCAGACCTTCGGCAACAAGTTTGCGCCCAAGGACATACTCATCGGTGAAACCGGCTGGCCAAGCGAAGGCCGCCAGCGCGAAACGGCCGTGCCGAGCCGGGTCAACGAGGCCAAGTTCATGCGCGGTTTTGTTGCCATGGCCGAGGCCAATGGCTGGCACTACAACCTGATCGAAGCCTTTGACCAGCCGTGGAAGCGTGCCAGTGAAGGCGCCGTGGGTGGTTACTGGGGCCTGTTTGATGCCGATCGCCAGGACAAGGGCATCCTCGCCGGGCCGGTGACCAATGTGCCGTACTGGCCGCTGTGGTTGGGCGTCGGCGGGATTATCCTGCTGGGCACCCTGGCATTGGGTGGTCGCGTACGCAGCACGCGCGCCGCGCTTGCCCTGCCGTTGGTGGGCGCCGTTGCAGCCTGCTCCATTGGCACCTGGGCCGAGCTGACCCGTGTGACGGCGCGCTTCAATGATGAATGGGTGTGGGCTGGGTTGCTGCTGGTGTTGAACCTGCTGGTGCTGGCCCATGCGGCCTTGGCCTTGAGTGCACAGGAAGGTTGGCGTGAGCGAGCGTTCAACTGGCTGGAGCAACGCGCAGGCTGGCTGGTGGCGATTGCCGGGTTTGCCGGAGCGGTAATGATGCTGGCATTGGTCTTCGACCCGCGCTACCGCAGCTTTCCGAGCGCGGCGCTGGTGTTGCCGGCCCTGGTATACGTGATACGTCCGGTGACGGGACCGCGTCGGGAGATTGCGTTGCTGGCCTTTATCATCGGTGCGGGCATTGCGCCGCAGTTGTACCGTGAGGGGTTATTGAACCAGCAGGCTTGGGGCTGGGCGGTAGTGAGCCTGCTCATGACGGCAGCCTTGTGGCGCTGCTTGCGGGTACGCAAGACTTAAGACCGCTTTCGCGAGCAAGCCCGCTCCCACATTCGACCGCATTCCAAGGATGTACTCGGTCAAATGAGGGAGCGGGCTTGCTCGCGAAGAGGCCCTATCAGGCGCCGCGGGGCTTCCTGACCAACCGCAACCCCGCAATCACCACGGCAAACACCGCAAACGTGGTGTTGTACAACGCCAGTGCCGGCAACCCGAACATCATCCCCAGCACCGCCAACCCCCACCCCGCCCGACCCGGCACGAAAAACGCCAGCACCGACGTGATCAACGCCGTCCAGCCAAGCACCTTGAAGTGGATCATCAACCCTAGGTTCGAACGCAGCTGGCATTCCCAGCGGCTCGCCTCGTCCGCGCAGAGGCCCACCCACTGGCTATCTTCCATAAAGCCATAGCGCGCACCGTAACTGGCGGCCAGCCACAGCGGCAGTGCAATAAGCAGCAAAATCAGCGGCAAACGACGGGACATGGGGTACTCCGATAGGCAAAAACGGCGCTCAGCTTAATGCCCCGGCAGCCGTTAGCAAGGCGCATACACACAATTAGTGTTCACCAAAGCGTGGCAAAGTGTATCGTCTGGCTACTATTACCCCGATTCCGACGTTTTTTTCCGACATTTCGTGCCGCGTGATGGCACTTCGGCGACTGGACGGCGGTCATAGCCTGCGAACTTCATTAAGTACGTTTCCTCCTAGGGATTAAGTCATGCTCCGTTCCTTGCGCTGTGCTGCCTTGCTGGGCAGCCTTTTTCTGAGTGCGTCAGCACTGGCCGTCGACATTGACCAAGCCAGCTATGGCTACCCTTTGACCAACCCGTTTGAAGCCACCATCGCCACCACGCCGCCTGACCTTCGGCCGAAATTGCCGAGCGATGACGAGATCAATCAGTCCGACTACACCCTGAACATGCGCCCCGAGCGCGAATTCAGCCTGCCGGACAACTTTTGGGCGGTGAAGAAACTCACCTACCGCATCGCCAAGCAGGACCGCGCCGCGCCGCTGATCTTCCTGATCGCGGGCACCGGTGCGCGCTTCGACAGCAGCATCAACGAATACCTGAAAAAGCTGTATTACCAGGCCGGCTACCACGTGGTGCAACTGTCGTCGCCCACCAGCTTCGACTTCATCAGTGCCGCCTCGCGCTTCGCCACGCCGGGCATCACCCAGGAAGACGCCGAAGACATGTACCGCGTGATGCAAGCCGTGCGCGCGCAGAACGCTTCGTTGCCAGTGACTGACTTCTACCTCACCGGCTACAGCCTCGGTGCCCTGGATGCAGCGTTCGTCAGCAAGCTCGACGAGACGCGCCGCAGTTTCAACTTCAAGAAAGTCTTGTTGCTGAACCCGCCGGTCAACCTCTACACCTCGATCACCAACCTCGACAAGCTGGTGCAGACCGAGGTGAAAGGCATCAACAACACCACCACCTTCTATGAGCTGGTGCTGAACAAGCTGACCCGCTACTTCCAGCAAAAGGGCTACATCGACCTGAACGACGCCCTGCTCTACGACTTCCAGCAATCCAAGCAGCACCTGACCAACGAACAGATGGCCATGCTGATCGGCACCTCGTTCCGCTTCTCGGCAGCCGACATCGCCTTTACCTCGGACCTGATCAACCGCCGCGGACTGATCATCCCGCCGAAGTACCCGATTACCGAAGGCACCAGCCTCACGCCATTCCTCAAGCGTGCACTGCAGTGCGACTTCGACTGCTACCTCACCGAACAAGTGATCCCAATGTGGCGCGCCCGTTCCGACGGCGGCAGCCTGCTGCAACTGATCGACCAGGTCAGCCTGTATGCCCTCAAGGACTACCTGCACACCAACCCGAAGATCGCCGTCATGCACAACGCCGACGACGTGATCCTCGGCCCTGGCGACCTCGGCTTCCTGCGTAAAACCTTCGGCGATCGCTTGACCGTCTACCCGCTGGGCGGCCATTGCGGCAACCTCAATTACCGCGTCAACGCCGACGCTATGCTGGAGTTCTTCCGTGGCTAAATATCTTCTGCTGCTTGCCGCCCTGATGTGCGCAGGCGTGGCCAATGCCGACAACAGCAAGGCCCACGAGCCGGTCAATGTCGGCGCCGACGGTTTCAAGGAGCCGCTGACCAAGCTCAAGTTCAACCCAGGGCTGGACCAGCGTGAGTTCGAGCGCTCATCGCTCACCGCACTCAACGTGTATGACCCGCTGGAATCGTGGAACCGTCGCGTGTACCACTTCAACTACCGCTTCGACCAATGGGTGTTCCTGCCGGTGGTCGACGGCTACCGCTACGTCACCCCGAGTTTCCTGCGCACCGGCGTGAGCAACTTCTTCAACAACCTGGGCGACGTGCCCAACCTGTTGAACAGCCTGCTGCAACTCAAGGGGCATCGCTCCCTGGAAACCACCGGCCGCCTGTTGGTCAACACCACTATCGGCATCGCCGGCCTGTGGGACCCGGCGACCGCCATGGGCCTGCCGCGCCAGAGCGAAGACTTTGGCCAGACCCTGGGCTTCTACGGCGTACCCGGCGGCGCGTATGTGGTGCTGCCGATCTTCGGCCCATCGAACCTGCGCGACACCACCGGCCTGATCGTCGACTACGGTGCCGAAACCCAGATCAACTTCCTCAATGTGTCCGAAGTCAGCTCCAACCACCCGGAAATCTGGGCATTGCGCGCAGTGGACAAGCGTTATCAGACCAGCTTCCGGTATGGCCAGATGAACTCGCCGTTCGAGTACGAGAAGGTGCGCTACATCTATACGGAATCGCGAAAGCTGCAGATTGCCGAGTAAACGCCCACAAAAAAGGCCATTCGATTGAATGGCCTTTTTTATTGCGGTTACGGTAAGCCCGGTCTGTTAAGAATGTTCGACATCACGGCAAGGCAATCCGTAGTTATTCTCCCCCTTGTCGCCTTTTCTAAGCAGTCGGATGGTCACAACTAATAAACCCACGAACGGTAGCGCATACCACAGGATATAAGCGCCAGTCGTGTTCACATCGTGAAGCCGCCTAAATGTTACAGATAGCCGGGGGATGATCGTAAGTACAACGTAAACGCCTAGCGGGATATAAAACCACTTGCTGTAGGCAACCCCGGCCCAGCCTGCTACTACAATTGAGCCGTACATCAGCAGGTAGTCTAAAACTGCAAACGCCCAATACTCCCTTCTACAAGCGCGCCCGCTGAAGTTGGCATAGTTTTTTATCGCCTGAAAACACCAGTTCATCCTTAACTCCCTACTCGATCCGTTTTCTTAGTGCGTGACTTCACGGGAAGGCACGCGACGCATCCTATAAATGCCTTGAAAACCGAACTGTAGGATTAAGCTTAAACAACTTTTCAGTCTGTATTCGCTGCGAACTAATCAGCGCTTAACGGCTCGCCATACCCTGCCAACTACTTGCACGACGACCAACACCACCGCCCCGGCAATGATCCCCGCCACGCCATTCAGCAGCGTCGGCACCAACCACGCCACCCCGCCTGCACCCTGGCTGACCGTCTCGATCCAGTGATGCACCACCGGCACGCCGTGGGTGAGAATCCCGCCGCCCACCAGGAACATCGCCGCCGTACCGATCACCGACAGGCTCTTCATCATGTACGGCGCCGCACGCAGGATGGCACCACCGATGCTGCGCGCCGCCTGGCCAGGTTTCTGGGTGAGCCACAGGCCCAGGTCATCCAGCTTGACGATACCTGCCACCAAGCCATACACGCCCACGGTCATGACGATGGCAATGCCGGACAGCACGATCACCTGCTGCATCAAGGGCGCATCGGCCACGGTGCCGAGGGTGATGGCGATGATTTCGGCGGAGAGGATGAAGTCGGTACGGATGGCGCCTTTGATCTTATCCTTTTCGAAGGCTACCAAGTCGGTTGCCGGGTCCGAGACGGCCTCGACCAACTGCACATGTTGCGCATGGTCTTCATCTTTGCTGTGCAGGAATTTATGCGCCAGCTTCTCGAACCCTTCGAAACACAGGTAGGCACCGCCGAGCATCAACAACGGCGTCACCGCCCACGGTGCAAACGCGCTGATCAATAAAGCCGCTGGCACCAGGATCAACTTGTTGACGAAGGACCCCTTGGCCACCGCCCACACCACGGGAATTTCCCGCTCGGCACGCACGCCGGAGACCTGTTGGGCATTGAGGGCGAGGTCATCACCCAGGACGCCAGCGGTCTTCTTTGCCGCCATTTTTGTCATCAGGGCAACGTCATCGAGTACTGCGGCGATATCGTCGATCAACACCAACAAGCTGCTTCCTGCCATGAATCGCGCTTCCGTAAGAGTGGGATGACGCGAGCATAGCGCGGCGCAAGGCCCGGCGGGCAGATTGTTGAGGCTCGCAGATGGCCGGTGCTACCATGCGCAACCGCCAGTCTTGGCAAGGAAACTCCAGGTTTATGAGCACCATTCGCGAGCGCAACAAAGAAAAGATCCTGCGGGCGGCCAGCGAGGAGTTTGCCGACAAGGGCTTCGCCGCGACCAAAACCAGCGACATCGCAGCCAAGGCTGGGCTGCCCAAGCCCAACGTCTATTACTACTTCAAGTCCAAGGACAACCTCTACCGCGAGGTGCTCGAGAGCATTATCGAGCCGATCCTGGCCGCTTCCACGCCGTTCAACCCGGACGGCGCGCCCAAGGAAGTACTGAGCAACTACATCCGCTCGAAAATCCGTATCTCCCGCGACCTGCCATTTGCCTCCAAGGTCTTTGCCAGCGAAATCATGCACGGCGCCCCGCACCTCAGCGCCGACCAAGTCGAACAGCTCAACGCCCAGGCCAAGCACAACATCGCCTGCATCCAGGACTGGGTAGATCGCGGCCTGATTGCGCCGATTGAACCCAATCACTTGATGTTCACCATCTGGGCGGCGACGCAGACCTATGCGGATTTTGACTGGCAGATCTCGGCGGTGACCGGGAAGGCCAAGCTGGATGAGGCGGATTACGAGGCGGCGGCGCAGACGATCATCCGGCTGGTGCTCAAAGGCTGCGAGCCGGACTGACCTTGGTAGGAGCCGGCTTGCCGGCGATGAGACTTTCATATTCTGCGGCGCTCTTTCGAGCGCCATCGCCGGCAAGCCGGCTCCTACAAAGGGTGGTGTCAGGCTGATACGCCGGCGTCTGCCAACAGCCCGATCTCCTCGATCGCCGTGATCGCACACTGCTCATCAATGTCCGACGTATCCCCGCTGATCCCGATCGCCCCCAGCACCGCGCCTTCCTGATTTCGAATCAATACCCCACCCGGCGCAGGCACCACGCTGCCCTGCCCCAAACTGTTCAACGCCGCGATAAACGCCGGTCGCTGCTGCGCGTCCAGTGCCAGCAGGCGCGAGCCCTTGCCAAGGGCAATTGCGCCCCAGGCCTTGCCGATGGCGATTTGCGGGCGCAGCAGGCTGGCGCCGTCTTCGCGTTGCAGGGTGATCAAATGGCCGCCGCTGTCGAGCACGGCGATGGTCAGCGGTGCAGCGCAGATGGTACGCCCTGCACTGAGGGCCTGGCTGGCCAGTTGGGTAGCGAGTTTCAAGGTTAAAGCGCTCATGGTGCCGTCCTTCTTTTGTTATTGGGAAAGCGATGGAGGTCTGAATGATCAGATGCTCGATCAAACAAATAGAACACAATGACTTTTAATTTTGTATACAATATTTTCGCACAAAGGCTCCATACGTCGAAAAAAGCCGTTCCGACGAACGCATAGGCCAGTTTATAAAATGCATTGACCTACGCCGCTCGCCGTGAATACACTTTGTCCAGACACCACTTGTATACAATTACAAAACGCAAGAGGCACCAATATCATGAGCAAAATGAGAGCAATCGAAGCCGCCGTCCTGGTGATGCGTCGCGAAGGTGTGGACACCGCCTTCGGTATCCCAGGCGCCGCGATCAACCCGCTGTATTCGGCCTTGCAGAAAGTGGGTGGCATCGATCACGTCCTTGCTCGCCACGTTGAAGGCGCCTCCCACATGGCCGAGGGTTACACCCGCACCAAGGCCGGCAATATCGGCGTGTGCATCGGTACCTCGGGCCCGGCAGGCACTGACATGGTCACCGGCCTGTACAGCGCGTCGGCCGACTCGATCCCGATCCTGTGCATCACCGGTCAAGCGCCCCGCGCCCGGATGCACAAGGAAGACTTCCAGGCCGTGGACATCACCAGCATCGTCAAGCCGGTGACCAAGTGGGCAACCACCGTCCTGGAACCTGGCCAAGTGCCGTACGCCTTCCAGAAAGCCTTCTATGAAATGCGCTCCGGCCGCCCAGGCCCGGTGTTGATCGACCTGCCGTTCGACGTGCAGATGGCCGAGATCGAATTCGACATCGACGCCTACCAACCCCTGCCCCTCGCCAAGCCGCTGGCAACCCGCGTGCAGGTGGAAAAAGCCCTGGCGCTGCTGGACCAGGCCGAGCGCCCACTGCTGGTCAGCGGTGGTGGCGTAATCAATGCCGACGCCAGCGAGCTGCTGGTTGAATTCGCTGAACTGACCGGCATCCCGGTGATCCCGACCCTGATGGGCTGGGGCACCATTGCGGACGATCACCCACAGATGGTCGGCATGGTCGGTCTGCAGACGTCCCACCGTTATGGCAACGCGACGATGCTCAAGTCGGACGTGGTGCTGGGCATCGGTAACCGTTGGGCCAACCGCCACACCGGTTCGGTCGAGGTGTACACCGAGGGCCGCAAGTTCATTCACGTCGACATCGAGCCGACCCAGATTGGCCGCGTCTTCACCCCGGACCTGGGTATCGTGTCCGACGCCGGTTCCGCGCTGACGATGTTCATTGAAGTGGCCCGCGAGTGGAAAGCCGCCGGCAAGCTCAAGGACCGCAGCGCCTGGCTCAATGACTGCCAGCAACGCAAAGCCACCCTGCACCGCAAGACCCATTTCGACAACGTGCCGGTCAAGCCACAGCGCGTGTATGAAGAAATGAACCAGGTGTTCGGCAAAGACACCTGCTACGTCAGCACCATCGGCCTGTCGCAGATTGCTGGCGCGCAGTTCCTGCACGTGTATAAGCCACGCCACTGGATCAATTGCGGGCAGGCCGGCCCGTTGGGTTGGACCATCCCCGCCGCCCTCGGCGTTGTCAAGGCTGACCCGAGCCGCAAAGTGGTGGCGCTGTCCGGCGACTACGACTTCCAGTTCATGATCGAAGAACTGGCCGTGGGCGCACAGTTCAAGCTGCCGTACATCCACGTGGTGGTGAACAACTCCTACCTCGGCCTGATCCGCCAGGCTCAGCGCGGGTTTGAAATGGACTACTGCGTGCAACTGTCCTTCGACAACCTCAACGCCCCGGAACTCAATGGCTATGGCGTGGACCACGTGGCCGTTGCCGAAGGCCTGGGTTGCAAGGCCTTGCGTGTGTTCGAGCCGAGCCAGATCGCGCCGGCCCTGCGCCGCGCCGAGGAAATGATCGAAGAATTCAAGGTTCCGGTAATCGTTGAGATTATTCTGGAGCGCGTGACCAATATTTCCATGGGCACCGAGATCAACGCCGTCAACGAATTCGAAGATCTGGCCTTGGTCGGCAACGATGCGCCGACTGCCATTTCCCTGCTCGATTAAGGAGAACCTTATGCCGCGTTTCGCCGCCAACCTGTCCATGCTGTTTACCGAACAGGACTTTCTTGCCCGTTTCAAAGCGGCCGCCGATGCGGGCTTCGAAGGTGTCGAGTACCTGTTCCCCTATGAATTCAGCTCTGCCGAAATCAAGGCGCAACTCGACGCCCACGGCCTGACCCAGGTGCTGTTCAACCTGCCGGCCGGTGACTGGGCCAAGGGCGAACGCGGCCTGGCCTGCCACCCGGACCGGGTCGAAGAATTCCGTGCCGGGGTCAAGCTGGCCATCGCCTACGCCCAGGTGCTGGGCAATACCCAGATCAACTGCCTGGCGGGCATCCGGCCACAAGGCGTTGACGACGAAACCCTGGAAAAAACCTTCGTCGCCAACCTCAAGTACGCCGCTGAAAAACTGCAAGCGGTGGGCATCAAGCTGGTGATGGAAGCGATCAACACCCGCGACATCCCAGGCTTCTACCTGAACAACACGGCGCAAGCCCTGTCGATTCGCGAACAGGTGGGCAGCGCCAACCTGTTCCTGCAGTACGACATCTATCACATGCAAATCATGGAAGGCGACCTGGCCCGCACCATGGCCGCGCACCTGGGTGAGATCAACCACATCCAGTTGGCGGACAACCCAGGGCGCAACGAGCCGGGTACCGGTGAGATCAACTACCGCTTCCTGTTCGAACATTTGGACCGCATCGGCTACACGGGTTGGGTCGGCTGTGAATACAAGCCGTTGACCACCACCGAAGCGGGTTTGGGTTGGTTGAAGACCCACAACGCCATCTAATAAAAGAGGATTCTTTCATGGCTAAAATCGGATTCATCGGCACTGGCATCATGGGCCAACCCATGGCCGCGAACCTGCAGAAAGCAGGTCACCAACTGTTCCTCTCCGAGCACCATGGCAAGGCGCCGCAAGCGCTGATCGACGCAGGCGCCGTGGCCCTGGCCAGCCCGCAGCAAGTGGCGCAGGAAGCCGAGTTCATCATTGTGATGGTCCCGGACACCCCGCAGGTCGACGACGTACTGTTCCGCAAAGACGGCGTCGCCGCCGGCCTGTCGCCGAACAAGGTGGTGATCGACATGAGTTCGATCTCCCCCACCGCCACCAAGGCGTTCGCCGCCAAGATCAACGAGACCGGCGCGCAGTACCTGGATGCACCGGTGTCCGGTGGTGAAGTCGGCGCCAAGGCCGGCACCCTGAGCATCATGATCGGCGGCGAGCCGCAGACCTTTGAACGCGCCTTGCCGCTGTTCCAGGCCATGGGCAAGAACATCACCCTGGTGGGCGGCAATGGTGATGGCCAGACCGCCAAGGTCGCCAACCAGATCATCGTCGCGCTGAACATCCAGGCGGTGGCCGAAGCGTTGCTGTTCGCCGCCAAGAACGGCGCCGACCCGGCCAAGGTGCGTGAAGCGCTGATGGGTGGGTTTGCTTCGTCGAAAATCCTCGAAGTGCATGGCGAGCGCATGATCAAGGGCACTTTTGACCCGGGCTTCCGCATCAACCTGCACCAGAAGGACCTCAACCTGGCGTTGGCCGGTGCCAAGGAACTGGGGATCAACCTGCCGAATACCGCCGGTACGCAGCAGGTGTTCAGCACCTGCACGGCGATTGGTGGCGGAAACTGGGACCATTCGGCGCTGATCAAAGGCCTGGAGCATATGGCGAATTTCTCGATTCGCGATAAGTAAGTGTTCACTTGAAATGCAATCCAGTGTGGGAGCTGGCTTGCCTGCGATAGCGGTCTTCCAGCTAGAGATTTGCTGCCTGACACACTGCTATCGCAGGCAAGCCAGCTCCCACCTTTAATCCCTATTCCAAGTCTCACCCCTAATAACAAGAATCCCCGGGAGCCCGCTTATGTCGGTCGATCCGCAACATCTGCTTCGCGAGCTGTTTGCCACAGCCATCGACGCCGCCCACCCCCGGCAAGTCCTTGAACCCTACCTGCCCGCCGACCGCAGCGGCCGTGTGATCGTGATCGGTGCCGGCAAAGCCGCCGCCGCCATGGCGCTGGTCGTGGAGAACTGCTGGCAGGGCGAAGTCACCGGCCTGGTCGTCACCCGCTACGGCCACGGCGCGCCGTGCAAGACAATCGAAGTGGTCGAAGCCGCTCACCCAGTGCCCGATGCTGCCGGCCTGGCCGTGGCCCAGCGCGTGCTGGCACTGATCAGCAACCTGACGGAAGACGACCGCGTAATCTTCCTGTTGTCCGGCGGTGGCTCTGCGCTGCTGGCGCTGCCCGCCGAAGGCATCACCCTGGCCGACAAACAGGCCATCAACAAAGCCCTGCTCAAATCCGGCGCGACCATCGGCGAGATGAATTGCGTGCGCAAGCACCTCTCGGCCATCAAGGGAGGCCGATTGGCGAAAGCGGCATGGCCCGCGACGGTCTATACCTACGCGATTTCCGATGTGCCCGGCGACCAAGCCACGGTGATCGCGTCCGGCCCCACGGTCGGCGACCCGAGCACCTCGCAACAAGCCCTGGCGATTCTCAAGCGCTACCACATCGACGCCCCCGCCTCGGTGCGCAGCTGGTTGCAGAACCCGGCCTCGGAAACCGTCAAGCCCGGCGACCCGGTGCTCGCCCGCAGCCACTTCCAATTGATCGCCCGCCCCCAGCAATCCCTCGAAGCGGTGGCGGTAAAAGTCCGCCAGGCCGGGTTCAGCCCGTTGATCCTCGGCGACCTGGAAGGCGAAGCACGGGACGTGGCCAAGGTACACGCCGGCATCGCCCGGCAGATCGTGCAGCACGGCCAGCCGCTGGCGGCGCCGTGCGTGATCCTCTCCGGCGGCGAAACCACCGTGACCGTGCGCGGCAATGGCCGTGGCGGGCGCAATGCGGAATTCCTGTTGAGCCTCACCGACAGCCTCAAGGGCCTGCCCGGCGTGTACGCCCTGGCCGGTGACACCGACGGTATCGACGGCTCGGAAGACAACGCCGGCGCGATCATGACGCCGTGCAGCTATTCGCGCGCCGAAGCCCTCGGACTGTCGGCCAGCGATGAGTTGGATAACAACAACGGCTACGGCTATTTCGCCGCCCTCGACGGTTTGATCATCACCGAGCCCACGCGCACCAACGTCAACGACTTCCGCGCCATCCTGATCCTTGAGACTGCCAAACATGACGCCTGACAAGAAGGTCAAAATCCTCGCCACCCTGGGCCCCGCCACCGACGGTATCGACGACATCCGCGAGCTGGTGGAAGCCGGGGTGAACATCTTCCGGCTCAATTTCAGCCACGGCGACCACGCCGACCATGCCCAGCGCTACCAATGGATTCGCCAGGTCGAGCGCCAGCTGAATTATCCGCTGGGCATCCTCATGGACCTGCAAGGGCCGAAACTGCGCGTCGGACGCTTTGCCGAGGGCAAGGTGCAACTGGTGCGCGGCCAGGCGTTGCGCCTGGACCTGGACGAAACACCGGGCGACCAGCGGCGGGTCAACCTGCCTCACCCGGAAATCATCGCGGCGCTGGAGCCCGGCATGGACCTGCTGCTGGACGACGGCAAATTGCGCCTGCGGGTGATCACCAAACATGCCGACGCCATCGACACCACCGTGCTGAATGGCGGCGAATTGTCGGACCGCAAAGGCGTGAACGTCCCACAAGCACTGCTGGAACTGAGCCCACTGACCGCCAAGGATCGGCGCGACCTGAGCTTCGGCCTGGAACTGGGTGTGGACTGGGTGGCGCTGTCGTTCGTGCAGCGCCCGGAAGACATTCGCGAAGCCCGCGAGCTGATCGGCGACAAGGCGTTCCTTATGGCCAAGATCGAGAAACCCTCGGCCGTGCAGCGCCTGCAGGAAATCGCCGAACTGAGCGACGCGATCATGGTTGCAAGAGGCGACCTGGGCGTTGAAGTGCCCGCCGAGAGCGTGCCGCAGATCCAGAAGGACATCATCAGCACCTGCCGCCAACTGGGTAAACCGGTGGTGGTGGCGACGCAGATGCTGGAGTCGATGCGCTTCTCGCCTGCACCAACCCGTGCCGAAGTCACCGATGTCGCCAATGCCGTGGCCGAAGGCGCGGACGCGGTGATGCTGTCGGCGGAAACCGCCTCCGGCGAATACCCGCTGGAAGCCGTGCAGATGATGAGCAAGATCATCCGCCAGGTGGAAAACGGCCCGGATTACCAGGCACAACTGGATGTCAGCCGACCGAAGGCGGATGCCACGGTATCGGACGCCATCAGCTGCGCGATCCGCCGTATCAGCAGCATCCTGCCGGTGGCGGTGCTGGTGAACTACAGCGAGTCGGGCAGCTCCAGCCTGCGCGCGGCGCGGGAACGGCCGGTAGCGCCGATCCTCAACCTCACGCCCAACCTCTCCACGGCGCGGCGGTTGAGCGTGGCCTGGGGCGTGCATTCGGTGGTCAATGATCGGCTGCGCCAGGTGGATGAGGTGTGTTCCACCGCGCTGGAGATTGCCCAGGCACAGGGGATGGCGGAGCGTGGGGATACGTTGGTGATTACCGCCGGAGTGCCGTTTGGGCAGCCGGGGTCGACGAACTCTTTGCGTATAGAGACATTGATCTAGCGCCTGTTCGGGCCCCATCGCGGGCAAGCCCGGCTCCCACATTTTGATCTGCGAACACAGTCAAATGTGGGAGCTGGCTTGCCTGCGATGGGGGCAACTCAGTCTCACTGATTAACCACCATGCACAACCCCACCTGCCCCGACTGGGCCGAAGCGCTGCTCAACGGCTTCAGCCAGATCTTCCTGCAACGCCAGCCGCTGTGCGGCCTGCTGTGCCTGCTGGCGATCCTGATCGGCGCGCCGACCTTGCTCGGCGGCGCCTTGTTGGGTGGCGTCGCGGGCTTGCTCACGGCCCAGCGCCGGGGCTATCCCAAGGCCGAGCGCCAGGCCGGGTTGTATAGCTACAACGGCGTGCTGCTGGGCTTGTTGATCAGCCAGCACTTCGCCTGGTCGGCCTTGCTGCCGCCGCTGATCCTGGCGGGCGGCGGCTTGAGTGCGATCCTCACGCGGCAATGGTTGAAGCACGCCAGCCAGCCGGATGACTTGCCGGCCTATACCGCGCCGTTTGTCCTGCTCGGCTGGTTGCTGATAGGCACAGTGCCTGACAGCACCTTAAGCCTGAGCGAACCCGACACCCTGGCCGCGCTCACCGCGCCCTTCACCGGGCTGGCGCAAATCATGCTGCTGAACCAGCCAGTGGCCGGTGCCTTGATTGCACTGGGCCTGTGGCTGGCCAACCGCCGCGCCGCCGTATGGGCCTTGGTCGGCTCCACTGCCGGCGTGCTGATAGCGCTGTGGCTGCAAGAACCCGCCAGCGCCCTGCTCGGCCTGCACAGCTACAACCCGGCATTGGCGGCGCTGGCCCTGAGCCAGGTGCGTCGCCACCCCTGGTTGCCGCTGCTCGGCATCCTGCTGGCAATCCTTCTCACCCCAGGCTTCGCCGCCCTGCACCTGCCGGCATTGACCGCACCGTTCATCCTCGCCTGCTGGCTGGTGCGCGCAGGCGGTCGCGTGCTTCAGAAACCCCGCATGGACAGGCCATTCGAATCCCCCTAGGCTTGCTCGAACTTCGTTTCAGGCGGGATTTATGGACAGCAACAACGACTGGCGCCAGCGGCTCTACGTCATGGTTTTTCAAAGTGACACGGTCGCCGGGCGGCGCTTTGACGGCATCTTGCTGCTGATCATCCTCGCCAGCCTGGTGATCGTGATGCTCGACAGCATCGACCAGATACACCAGAACTACGCCGATGTGCTGGCCTATATCGAATGGGGCTTCACGCTGATCTTCCTGATCGAATACGGGTTGCGCCTGTATTGCTCGCCGAAGCCGTTACGCTATGCCTTCAGCTTTTATGGGCTGGTGGATTTGCTTGCCATCGTCCCCGGTATCCTTGCGCTGTATTACAGCGACGCGCAGTACCTGCTGATCATCCGCATCATCCGGATGTTGCGGATCTTCCGCGTGCTCAAGCTCAGCCCGTACCTCAAGCAGGCCAACTACCTGATGGCGGCGCTGCGCGGCAGCAAGCAGAAGATCGTGGTGTTCCTGGTCAGCGTGTGCACCCTGGTGACCGTGTTCGGCACCTTGATGTACGTGATCGAAGGCCCGGAGCATGGCTTTACCAGCATTCCCAAGGGCATCTACTGGGCCATCGTGACCCTGACCACCGTGGGCTTTGGCGACATCGTGCCAAAGACGCCGCTGGGCCAGGTGATCTCGTCGCTGGTGATGATCACCGGTTATTCGATCATTGCCGTGCCCACCGGGATTTTCACCGCTGAACTGGCGAGTGCCATGCGCGGCGAACAGCTGCAAACCGACTGCCCAGTGTGCAAGAAGAACAGCCATGAGCCGAATGCCGCCTTCTGCTCACGCTGCGGGAGTAACCTTTTCCGTAAAGTGGAATAAGCAAAGTACGTTTTAATCTTTAAACGTCTATGCGGCGCCCGCTATAGTCGCTGGCAAATTGCCCCTACTCAATCGACCACCTTCTCGAACAACAAGGAATGAGCAGTGAAAAAACTCGTTAGCGCCTCCCTCCTGGCCGCCGGCCTTGCCCTGGCGGGCGCCGTCCAGGCCGCCCCCGTCACACTGCTCAACGTCTCCTACGACGTGATGCGCGATTTCTACAAGGACTACAACGCTGCGTTCCAGAAGCACTGGGAAGCCGAGCACCCGAACGACAAACTGACCCTGCAGATGTCCTTCGGCGGCTCCAGCAAACAAGCGCGCTCGGTGATCGACGGTCTGCCGGCTGACGTGATCACCATGAACATGGCCACCGACATCAACGCGTTGGTCGACAACGGCAAACTGGTGCCGGACAACTGGGTCACCCGCCTGCCGAACAACAGCGCACCGTTCACCTCCGCCACCGTATTCATCGTGCGCAAAGGCAACCCGAAAGCTCTGAAAGACTGGCCGGATCTGTTGAAAGACGGCGTGCAGGTGATCGTGCCCAACCCGAAAACCTCGGGTAATGGCCGCTACACCTACCTGTCGGCCTGGGGCTATGTGCTGAAGAACGGCGGCGACGAAAACAAGGCCAAGGCCTTTGTCGGCAAGCTGTTCAAACAAGCACCGGTGCTGGACACCGGCGGCCGTGCCGCTACCACGACCTTCATGACCAACCAGATCGGCGACGTGCTGGTGACCTTTGAAAACGAAGCGGAAATGATCGCCCGTGAATTCGGCCGGGATCAGTTCGAAGTGATCTACCCAAGCGTCTCCGCCGAAGCCGAGCCACCGGTATCGGTGGTCGACAAAGTGGTCGAGAAGAAAGGCACCCGCGTGGCGGCTGAAGACTACCTGAAGTACCTGTGGTCGGCGGAAGGCCAGGAAATTGCGGCGAACAACTACCTGCGTCCACGTGATCCCAAGGTGCTGGCCAAGTACACCGACCGCTTCCCGAAAGTCGACTTCCTGTCGGTAGAGAAGACCTTTGGTGACTGGCGCACGGTGCAGAAGACCCACTTCAATGATGGTGGGGTGTTTGACCAGATCTACTCCGGTCAATAACTGAATAAACGCGGTAAAACAGTGGGAGCGGGCTTGCTCGCGAATGCGGTGTGTCAGTCAACAGATTCATTGGCTGATCCACCGCATTCGCGAGCAAGCCCGCTCCCACATTTGGTTCTGCGCCAGACTTTACATTGGCGGTGTCACACCATCTTTACCGGCTGAGATGGCCTGCGCGGTAATGGTCCCATCCGCCCCCTGCGCCGCGAACAACACCACCTTTACCCCCGCCTTGAGCAAACTGCGATCCCCCGGCTCCAGGTTGACGATCGGCACATCCTCCGGCACCACGATCTTCTGTTCGCCACCTTTGTACTTCACGGTCAAGGTGCGCCCGTTGCTCACGACCAGGTCGCCGACGGTGCCGTTGGTCATGCTGCTGCCTTCTTTGAGGTCGAACGCGCGATGCCCGTCGCCCGTGCCGGCCATGGCCGGTGGGAAGACGTGCACTTCCAGCGCGGTCAGAGTGCCATCGGCGTTGGGCATGGCGGCGGAGCCAATATAGCTGCCCGGCTTGATCTCATCGATCTTGGCCAGGGTAACCGCGCGCACTTGAGTGCTTGGGGTCAGGTGCACGATGACGTCTTCGCCGCTGTTGACCTTGACGTGCATCGCGTCGCCTTCCATCGCGGTAATGGCCCCGCGTACGCCCACGCGGGGAGCCTCGGCAGCCTGGGCCAGGCCTACGGCCATCGCAGCCGCCAGGGTGGAAGCCAGGAGCATCTTGTTCAACGTGATCTTCATGGGATTTCCTGTTTCGGCAGTTGTTTCTGAATGTATCATTACCCTTCGCGCAGAAAGTTAACGATTCACTCATCATTACCGGGCATGAGTGTTATCACTGCCAGCGGCCTACCCGGGCTACGGTGTTGTCTTTAGGCTCGCCCCACTTTCCTTCGCATTTATGAGAACACCATGAACGCTACCTCCCACGCTACAACCACCATGACCCGGAGCATGGTGATGCTGTTTGCGTTTTGCTGCGGTGCCATTGTCGCCAATATCTACTATGCACAACCGATCATCGAGCTGATCGCGCCGGACATCGGCCTTACGCCTGCGATGGCCAGCCTGATCGTCTCCTTGACGCAGATCGGTTACGCCCTGGGCCTGTTTTTCCTGGTGCCACTGGGTGACCTGTTGGAAAACCGCAAGCTGATGATCGCCACCACCGTACTGGCCATCGCCAGTCTGCTGGGTGCGGCGTTTACCGAGCAGCCGAATCTGTTCCTGTTGGTATCGCTGCTGATCGGCTTCAGTTCGGTGTCGGTGCAGATCCTGATCCCGCTGGCTGCGCACCTGGCGCCCGCCGAATCCCGTGGCCGCGTGGTCGGCAGCATTATGGGTGGCCTGTTGCTCGGCATCCTGTTGGCTCGGCCGGTGTCCAGCGTGGTGGCGGACCACTTCGGCTGGCGCGCGATGTTCATGGCGGCGGCGGCGTTGATGGCGTTTATCAGTGTGGTGTTGCTGATCACCATCCCCAAGCGCCAGCCCGACCACAGTGCCACCTATGGCCAGTTGCTGCGCTCCCTCGGCACCTTGTTGCGTGAGCAACCGGTATTGCGCCAACGGGCGTTTTATCAGGGTTGCATGTTCGCCACCTTCAGCCTGTTCTGGACCGCTGCCCCACTGGAGCTGGCGCGCAACCACGGATTGAGCCAAAGCGAGATCGCGCTGTTTGCTTTGGTCGGCGCGCTGGGCGCCATTGCCGCGCCCATCGCCGGCCGCCTGGCCGATGCCGGCCATACCCACCGCGCGTCGTTGCTGGCCATGCTGTTTGCGGCGCTGAGTTTTCTGCCGGCCTTCGTGCACCCGTTGTACAGCGTGATTGGCCTGGCCGTGACCGGAGTGGTCCTGGACTTCTGCGTGCAGATGAATATGGTGCTGGGCCAACGCGCCATCTACGCGCTCGACGCCAACAGCCGCAGCCGCCTGAACGCGCTGTACATGACCAGCATCTTCATTGGTGGCGCCTTCGGCTCCGCAATTGCCAGCAGCGTGTATGAACACGGCGGCTGGCTGGGCGTGATGCTGGTGGGCAGCGCGTTCCCCTTGATCGCGCTGCTGCGGTTCGTGAGTGCTTCACGTCAGGCCACGGTTGCCACTGCTTGAGGGACCGGAATTCCTTTGTAATTGAAACACTCGACAACACAAAGCCCGGGCGGCATCGCGTTGTTTTGACGAGAGAAAAACAAAATCTAAAACAGCACCTCTCGCTCAACTACGCGATTTTCCCAACGGTCAGGACATATCCCTTAACGCTCCCTCAGGACCGCACCAGCTTCTCCAGCGCGGCATCCGCCAGGAAGGAGGAGCGGCTCTTGACCTTGTGCTCACGCACATACCGGTCGATGCGCTGGATGACGTAACCGGGCAAGGTCACATTGACCTTCTCGGTCTTGCCCAAGTAGGGCGAGATGTCCAACTCCAACATCCCCCAGCCCATGCCAGCGTAGTCCTCGTGCGCGTGATGGTTGGCCACCGACGTCGGCATCGGAATCGGCCCGCCTTCTGCGGCAATCTCTTGAAGCATGATGTGCGCGACTTCGACTGCGGCGTTGTAGGCCTCTTCAAAACTGTCCCCGGCGGTGACTGCGCCTGGGATATCGGGGATCTGGATACCGGTGGCGGTGAAGTCATCGCCCCATTCGATACAGATTGGGTATTGCATGAATGTTCTCCTTAAAACTGAAACAAGCCGGCGCGTTTCCTGATGCTTCTGACGGTGCCCAGCGGCAAGTCTTTCTTTGGATGGGGCACTGGAAGGGTGTACGGGCTATAGCGATGGGTAAAAATATGATGACTTCCCGTGACCCGATCCAGCACCCAACCTGCCTCTTGCAGTTCCTTGATCAATAACCTGCTTTGCACCCGAGCCTCCTTGGCTTGGCCTGAATAAAAGTAACCCTAGAGTTATCTTTACTCAAGCACAAAATTCACACCCCTGACTGACGGCTGTTTTACTGAATATTGAAAGTACAACACGGGAAACGCATGACACCGGCAGCCCATCGCCTTAGGCTTGAGCGCCGCCCAGCCAACAGGAACACCCGATGGACCGTCTCACTGCCATGGAAACCTTCGTTCACGTCGTGGAGACCGGCTCCTTCTCGGCCGCTGCCAAGCGCCTGGGCATCGGCCAACCCGCCGTGTCCAAAAGCATCGCGCAATTGGAAGCACGCCTGGCCGTGCGGTTGGTGCTGCGTTCGACCAGGGGTCTGACGCCCACCGAGGCAGGCCTGGCGTTTTTCGAAAAAGCCAAGAGCGCGATTTTCGAAGCCGACGAAGCTGACGAGGCCGCCCGGGGAGCGGGCGCAGGATTAACGGGCAACCTGCGGGTCAGCGCCGGCGTGACATTCTCCCGTATGCGGATCATTCCCAACCTGGGACCCTTCCTTGACCAGCACCCTGGCCTGAACATCGACGTGTTGCTCGACGACCGCATCCTCAACCTGGTTGAAGACGGCATCGACGTCGCCCTGCGTATCGGCAACCTGAGTGACTCCGGTCTTACTGCTCGCCGGCTTGGCCAAAGCCCAAGCCGGGTGTTCGGCACACCAGCCTACTTCGAACGTTTCGGCGAGCCACAAAGCCCGGCGGATATCCTCAACCACCAGGCCGTGATCTACAGCCTCGGGGAGAGCCCGCTCTGGCCCTTCAAACAAGGCCCTCACGAGCAGGCCATAGCTGCTCGCGGGCGCTTGCGCGTCACTTCTTCCGAAGGCTTGCGCGCTGGCGTGCTCGCCCACCACGGCCTGGCGATGACGTCCGAATGGATGTTCGGCCCGGAATTGGCCAGGGGTGAGGTGAAGGCCGTGTTGACCGACTGGGAACTCCCGCCGAAGGATCTCTGGGCGGTATTACCGACGGGTCGAATGCCGAGTGCCAAGGCCAAGGCGTTTATCGAATACGTTGAAGGTTTAATGGTGTAGCGCCGGCAAGCCGGCTCCTGCGGGGTTGGAGGGTGTTCAGATGATCCGGCCATCCCGGCCGACCGTGACATGCCGTGGCAACGCGTGGCGATGCTCCAGCAACCACGCATCCAACGTATGCCCCACATGGGTCAGGACCCCCAATTGCGCACCGGTTTCCTCAATGCTCTGCAACGCCAGCGTCAGGTCATTGTGATTTCGCGGCGCTTGCGGCTGCGGCGGCATGGAGCAATCCAGCACCAGCACGTCCAGCGGTTCGCGTTGCAACCAGGCCAGGGTCTTCGGTGGCAGGCCGACGGTGTCGGTGAGGTAGGCTATGCGTCGCCCCTCGCCTTCCAGCAGGTAGCCCAGGGTTAGCTTGGAATGCTGCAACGGCAACGCTGTGACGCTCAACTCGCCAAATTGGCGTGTTTCAAACTCGGCAAAGGGCTGGCTGAAATCCAGGATGCCCGGATGCTTGTACAAGTCCGACAACCCCTCCGGATCCGCTGGGCCGTGCACCGGAATCACCAGCCCGTGCCCCCAGCGCAGATGCAGCAAACCCTGGGCATGATCGGCGTGGTAGTGGGTCTGGAAAATCCCGCTGAAGCTGCGCGGCGGGAAGCGTTCGGTGAGGTCGGGCAAACCGCTGTCGATCAGCCAGCGCTGGTCGCCGCATTCGATCAGCGCACTGCACGGGCGGCGGCGCAGGCTTTCGTCGCTGCGCGCCAGACCGCACGCGGGGCATTCGCAGCCGTACACCGGGACTTGCCGCGCGTCACCGGTGCCGAGCAGCGTCAGGCGCATGCCGAGTGCCCGTGGTCGAGGCAGCACAACAGGCGTTCGACCGTATGTTCCAGCGGCCCGGAGTTGTCCAGTATGAACAACCCCGCCCCATGCCCCGCGATCAACTCAGCGGTGAACCGCGTATTGCGTGCCAGACGCTCCTCGATATCCGCCAGGGCCTCACGCCCGCGTGCGATCAAACGCTGGCGCAACACCGCCTGATCTACCGTCAACAGCAACACCAGCGACGTCGGATAACGCGCGCGCGTCTGTGCCAGGTGCGCGCGCGAACCGTTGACCAGCACGTCGTCCCCCGCCGCCAGCCACTCGTCGATCTCCTTGGGAATGCCATAGGACAAGCCATTCGCCTGCCAGCTGAGGGCAAATGCACCCTCGGCCTGCAGCGCGGCGAACTGCTCCGGGCTGACCCCTTGCGCCGCCTCGCCCACCGCTTCCGCCGAGCGGGTGATAACGCGGCGCACGACGCGGCAACCGCGCTCGGCCAGGCGTGGGCGTGCAGCATCCAGCAGGCTGTCCTTGCCCGAGCCGGAGGGCCCGATGAGATAGATCAACCTGCCTGCCATCAAAACACCCTCTTCGCTTGTCGCCATACTTGTTGCACCACAGGCAGCCCTTCGCGGCTGCGGGCCTGGACCAGGTCGGCACGCAGGCCGATGGCGATTTCGCCGCGATCGCCCAGGCCGGCAGCTTTTGCCGGCGCCAGGCTGATCATCTTGACCGCTCGCGACAGGTCGCCGTCGTCCTGCTGGTCCGCCAGCACGAAGGCTGCCTGCAAGAGGCTGGCCGGGTAATAGTCGCTGGAAAGTATATCCAGCAATCCCTCGGCCGCCAGGCCGGCGGCGGCCACATTACCTGAGTGCGACCCGCCGCGCACCACGTTCGGCGCGCCCATCAACACTTTCATGTCCAGCGCCTGGCAGCCCTTCGCCGCTTCCAGGGTAGTGGGGAATTCGGCGATGGTCATGCCGTAGCGCGCCGACTCTTGCACATGGGCCAATGTCGCATCGTCGTGGCTGGCGACGGACAGGCCGCGCGCAAGGCAATGCTCGACGATGGCGGCGCGATAACGGTCGCTGTACGCCAGGGAGATGGCATCGAGCACCGTGGTGATGCCCGCTGCGATGATCTGCGCATCGTGGCTGAGCACGGCAGAGGTCGACGGCCAGTCCACGCCGGGGCGCGGGGTCATGTGTTTTTCCAGGTTGTCGGTGTGCAGCTCCACCAGGCCCGGCAAGAGGAAATCGCCGCCCAGGTCTTGGGCCTGGAGCAACTGGCTACGGCCTTCGGCGAGGTCGACGATCTTGCCGTCGCGCAGATTCGGTTCCTGACACGCCGCCATCGCGGGCAAGCCCGGCTCCCACAGGTGATCTTCATTGGATTGGAGAACGTGTTTCACAGGCATGAAAAAGGCGACCCGAAGGTCGCCTTTTGTCATTGTGCGTATTGCTTGCTCAGTCCCGGCGGCACGCCTTGCACGTCGGTCTCTTCCCACGGCCCGTTCGGGCTGATCGAGCGGCTCCAACCGTTGCTCCAGCGGTAATACGTGCGCTGGCGGTAGAAGGTGTCGGGCTGTTCTTCCAGCACATACACCTGCATCTTGCCGTCCCAGTGGCTGGCAGCGCCCGGTGGTGGGGCGAAGGTCGGCGATTTGGTCGGCACGGGTTTCGGTGCTGGAGTCACCGGGCCCGAGGGCTTGGTGCTCGGCTGGGTCGACGGGCCTGACGGAGGAATGGTCGGGCCGGTGGGCGCGGGAGGTGGGCGGTGGACCGCACAAGCGCTCAGGCCGAGTACCAGGCTGAGCAAGGTGATGCGTGCAAATGCGGTCATAGGCGTTTCCTCGATTACTTGTCCGGACTGTCGATGGTCAGCTGCTGCACGGCAGTGGTGCTGCTGGCCAAGGGTTGGCTGCGGCCGATCCATTCGCCAGCGGTCGGAACACCAGCCCGGGATATGCGCGCAACCAGTTGGACTTCGGGGAAGTTGGACAGTTTCAATTGCGGCATCATCGCGTCGGCATCGCCGAGTTCGACGGTGATCGGCAGCTCGGCGACGGTGACGCGCTTGGCCGCCAATGGCGCCGGTGGGCCGGAGACCGCGCGGGCGAAGATGAATACGCTGTCAGTGGGCAGGGCTTTGGCCTTCACGTCGGCGCTCAGATCCACCCGAACTTTCATCGCGGCTTTTTGAGGGGCGACAGTGCCGCCGTTTTCTTTCAGCTTCTCAGCTGCGCGATCAATGCCACCTTGCAGGGCTGCACGGGAATTGTCTTCCGGTGGCAGTTGCGCCAACAGCCGGTTCCAGTAGTCGATCGCTTCCTGATAACGCTGGCCTTCAAACGCCGCGATACCGAGCAGGCCGAGGCTGGTGACTTCCTTCGGATCAAGCTTCAACGCTTCATCGGTCAGCGCCTGAACCTTGGGCGACCACTGTTTATTGTCGGCAAAGTATTGCGCCTGGGCCCACTGGCCGAGCAGTTCCGGCTGGCGACCGGCCAGGGCGACGGTGCGCTCGAACACTTTGGCCGCATCGGCGGAACGGTCCTGGGCCATGTAGGCGCGACCGAGGAAGTACAGGCCTTCCGCCGAGTCCGGCTGGGCGGCGGCGGCGCGTTCCAGGCGCTGGGTCATGTCTTCCATAGACACTGGCGGCTGGGAGAATTCGCGGGTCAGTTCAACCTTGTCGCTGGCGCCGTAATGCAGGTACAGCGCAACGCCCAGGACAGGCACCAAAAACGCCGCCAAAAATGGCAATGGCTTGCCCAGGCGCGATTCGCGGGGTTTTTCCACGCCTTCGGTGTCGGCCAGCAATTCGCGGGCGGCTTCGGCGCGGCCCGTGTCGAGTTGAGCGGCGTTGAGCACGCCCTCATCCTGCTGCACTTGCAACTCGGCCACACGTTCCTGGTAGAGCGCAACGTTCAGCGCGGTGCGATCCTCTTCACGCTGGGCACGACGGCCGCGCAGTACAGGGATCAGCAGGAAACTCAGGGCAATCAGAAGCAGCAAACCGGCTGCGAGCCAGAAATCAATCATCAGTCTTGGTGTCCAGCAATTGGTCGAGGCGTTTACGCTCATCTAAGGACAGCGCGTCGGAACCGTCAGTCGGCGCGGCGCGGCGGCGGCGCACGATCACCGCCATCACCACCACGCCCGCCAACAACAGTCCGGCAGGGCCGAACCACAGCAGCGCGGTCTTGCCGGTGAGGGCCGGTTTGTAGCGCACGAAATCACCGTAGCGGTCGACCATGAAGTCGATGATCTGCTGGTTGTCCTTGCCCTCCCCCAGCATGCGGAAAATCTCTTTGCGCAGGTCGGCGGCGATGGGTGCGTTGGAGTCGGCGATGTCCTGGTTCTGGCACTTGGGGCAGCGCAGTTCCTTGGTCAATTCGCGAAAGCGCTCGCGGTCACCGTCCTTGGCGAATTCGTAGGTGTCGATGGCGGCGTGGGCGACGCCGACCAGTCCAAGCGCCAGCACCGCAGCGGCTAACAGACGCTTCATGGCTTGGCCTCATCGACCAGCGCCTGGTACTTGGCGGCCAGTTGCTCGCGCCACACCACCTCGTCGATCACGCCGACGTACTTGTCGCGGATCACGCCTTTGGCATCGATGAAGAAGGTTTCCGGGGCGCCATAGACGCCGAGGTTCAGGCCGAGGTTGCCGTCTTCATCACGGATATCCAGCTGGTACGGGTTGTGGAACTCGGCCAGCCACTTCAAGGCCGCCGCATTGTCGTCCTTGTAGTTGATGCCGTAGATCACTACGCCCTTCTCAGCGAGCTTATTCAGCACCGGGTGTTCGACGCGGCAGGAGATGCACCAGGTGCCCCACACGTTGACCAGTGCCGGTTTGCCCAGCAGGTCGGCCTGGGTAAGGGTTTTATCGCCCTGCACGGCCGGCAACGAAAACGCTGGGAACGGTTTGCCGATCATCGCCGAAGGCAGCTCGGCCGGGTCCAGGTACAGACCGCGGTAAAGGAACACGGCCACCAGCAGAAACATCGCCAGCGGCACAACCATCAACCAACGCTTCATACCGCCGCTCCTTGCAGGCCCAGCGCTTCACGCACCCGGCTCTTGACCTTGACCCGATAACGCCGGTCCAGCGCGGCCAGCAAACCACCGAAACCGGTGAGCAGGCCGCCGAACCAGATCCAACGAACGAACGGTTTGACGTGCACGCGCACGGCCCAGGCGCCGTCGCCCAAGGGTTCGCCCAACGCCACATACAGGTCGCGGGTGAAACCGGCGTCGATGCCGGCTTCGGTCATCATCGAACTCTGCACGGTGTACAGGCGTTTTTCCGGGTGCAGCACAGCGATTTCCTTACCGTTACGGACGACGCGCACCGTGCCTTTGTCCGACGTGAAATTCGGCCCTTCGAAGTGCTTGGCACCCTCGAAGATGAAGTGGTAACCGGCCAGGTCCATGGACTCACCCGGCGCCAGGCGCAGGTCGCGCTCGGCGCTGTTCTGGCTGGAGAGCACCACGCCTAGGGCACACACGGCGATGCCGATATGGGCGATCTGCATGCCCCAGTAGCTGCGGGTCAGGGTTGGCAGGCCTTTGATCAGGCCTTTGTGGCGGGTCTTGTCGAAGAGGTCGCGCACGCCGGCCAGCAATACCCAGGCGGCGAGCAGGAAGGTGGCGAGTACGGCCCAGTTGAAGTCGCCGTAGGCAAACCCGGCGAACACCGCCAAAACCACGCTGCCCAGCAGCACCGGCATCAGCATGCCCGCCAGCCATTTCACCGGGGTGTCTTTCCAGCGCACCAGCACGCCGACGGCCATCACCACCATCAACAAGCCCATCAATGGAATGAACAACGCGTTGAAGTACGGCGGGCCGACGGACAGTTTGGCGCCGCTCAGGGCATCCAGTACCAACGGGTACAGCGTGCCGAGCAGGATCATCGACGCGGCCACTACCAGCACCAGGTTATTGCCCAGCAACAGGGTTTCCCGCGACCACAGGTTGAAACCGACCTGGCTCTTGACCACTGGCGCGCGCAGGGCAAACAGCGTCAGGGAGCCACCGACCACAAACAGCAGGAAGATCAGGATGTACACACCACGTTCCGGGTCGGAGGCGAACGCATGCACGGAGGTCAGCACGCCCGAACGCACCAGGAAAGTGCCAAGCAGGCTGAGGGAAAATGCCGCGATGGCCAGCAACACGGTCCAGCTTTTGAACACGCCGCGTTTTTCGGTGACGGCCAGCGAGTGAATCAGCGCCGTGCCCACCAGCCATGGCATAAAGGAGGCGTTTTCCACCGGGTCCCAAAACCACCAGCCGCCCCAGCCGAGTTCGTAATAAGCCCACCAGGAGCCAAGCGTGATACCAATCCCGAGGAACGCCCAGGCGACGATGGTCCACGGCCGCGACCAGCGCGCCCAGGCCGCATCGAGACGCCCGCCGAGCAGGGCGGCGATGGCGAAGGCGAAGGCCACCGAGAAACCGACGTAACCCATGTAGAGCATCGGCGGGTGCACGATCAGGCCGATGTCTTGCAGCAGCGGGTTGAGGTCATGCCCGTCCGTAGGAATCTGCGGCAGGATGCGGCTGAACGGGTTGGACGTCATGATCAGGAACAGCAGGAAGCCGATGCTGATCATGCCCATCACCGCCAGCACCCGCGCCAGCATGACTTGCGGCAGTTGGCGCGAGAACACCGACACGGCAAAGGTCCAGCCGCCGAGAATCAGCGCCCACAGCAGCAGCGAACCTTCGTGGGCGCCCCACACGGCGCTGAACTTGTAGTACCAGGGCAGCGCGCTGTTGGAGTTATTGGCCACGTAGGCGACGGAAAAATCGTCAGTCATGAAGGCGTAGGTCAGGCAGCCAAAGGCGAACAACAGGAACGCAAATTGGCCCCAGGCCGCCGGTTGCGCCAGGCTCATCCACAGGCGGTCGCCGCGCCAGGCGCCGAGCAGCGGCACCACGGCCTGGACGACGGCAAAGCACAGGGCGAGGATCATCGCCAACTGGCCCAGCTCCGGAATAAACAGTGCGGACGTCATGGCTTAGCCCTCCTTGGCAGGCGTTGGCGCGGATTGGCCGCTGTCTTTCAGGGCCTTGGTGACTTCCGGCGGCATGTATTTCTCATCGTGCTTGGCCAGCACTTCATCGGCCACCACCACGCCGTCGGCGTTGAGCTTGCCCAGGGCGACGATACCTTGGCCTTCGCGGAACAAGTCCGGGAGGATGCCGCGATAGGTGATGGTCACGGCTTTGTTGAAGTCGGTGACAACAAAGGTCACGTCGAGGGAATCACCGGAACGCTTCAGCGAGCCTTGCTCCACCATGCCGCCGGCGCGAATCCGTGTATCGACAGGGGCTTCGCCATTGGCGATCTGGGTCGGGGTGTAGAACAGGTTGATGTTCTGCTGCAGGGCACTCAAGGCCAGGGCCACGGCAATGCCAACGCCGGCCAGGATGGCAAGGATGATCAACAGACGCTTTCTACGCAGCGGATTCACTTATCGGTCTCCCGGCGCAGACGACGCGCCTCTTGTTGCAGGTAACGCTTGCGGGCCAGGATCGGCGCGGCGACGTTGAGGGCCAGCACCGCCAGGCAGATGCCATAGGCCGTCCAGACATAGAGGCCGTGATGGCCCATGGCGAGAAACTCGCTGAAAGAAGCAAAACTCATGCGCGCGCTCCCAGGCTGTTTTGCACTTCGGCCTTGACCCAGCTGGCGCGGGCTTCACGCTTGAGCACTTCGAGGCGCATGCGCATCAGCAGCACGGCGCCGAAGAAGCAGTAGAACCCCAGCACCATCAATAGCAGCGGCGCCCACATCTCTACCGGCATCGCCGGTTTTTCGGTGAGGGTGAAGGTGGCGCCCTGGTGCAGGGTATTCCACCACTCCACCGAGTATTTGATGATCGGGATGTTGATCACGCCGACAATCGCCAGCACCGCGCAAGCCTTGGCCGCGCTGTCACGATTGCTGATCGCGTTGCCCAGGGCAATCAGACCGAAGTACAGGAACAGCAGGATCAACATGGACGTTAGTCGTGCATCCCACACCCACCACGAGCCCCACGTGGGTTTGCCCCAGATCGCACCGGTGACCAGCGCCACGGCGGTCATCCACGCACCGATGGGCGCGGCGCATTGCAGGGCCACGTCCGCGAGCTTCATCTTCCACACCAGGCCGACGATGCCGCACACCGCCAGCATCACGTAGCAGGACTGGGCCAGCATCGCGGCAGGCACGTGGATATAGATGATGCGAAAGCTGTTGCCTTGCTGGTAATCCGGCGGCGCGAAGGCCAGGCCCCAGACCAGGCCGATGCCAATCAGCAACACGGCGGCGACGCTCAACCACGGCAGCAGCTTGCCGCTGATGCCATAGAACCATTTGGGCGAGCCGAGCTTGTGAAACCAGGTCCAGTTCATTGCTGTTTCCATCACGGTAGCTTTTCGTCGTTGCGAAAAGCTTAGGGTCTTTACTGGTTAAGACAACGCTTAACCAGACCTCATTATTCGCCGACGCTGATCTTCAGGCCGGCCGCTATAGCAAAGGGTGTCAGGGTTACCGCCAGGGCGGTCAGGCTACCAAGCCACAAGAGGTAACCGGTCGCCGGCATGCCCATGAGCGCGGCCTGCAAAGCACCGCTGCCCAGGATCAACACCGGGATATACAGAGGCAGAATCAACAGGGCCAGTAACAGGCCACCCCGCTTCAAGCCCACGGTCAACGCTGCGCCCACCGCCCCCAACAGGCTGAGCACCGGCGTACCGAGCAACAAGGACAGGAGCAACACCGGCAGGCATTCGACGGGCAAGCCCAGCATCATCGCCAGCAGCGGCGAGAGCAAGACTAGCGCCAAGCCGGAAAAAGCCCAGTGTGCCAGTACCTTGGCCAGTACCAGAAGTGGCAGAGGGTGCGACGAAAGGACCCACTGTTCCAGGGAACCGTCTTCAAAATCACTGCGAAACAGCCCGTCCAGCGAGAGCAGGACCGATAAAAGCGCAGCCACCCACACCAGTCCTGGGGACAAGGTTTGCAACAGTTTAGTCTCGGGGCCGACCGCCAACGGGAACAGCGCGATGACAATCGCGAAGAACACCAGCGGGTTGGCCAGTTCAGCCGGGCGACGGCAGAGCAAGCGCGCTTCACGAGCGACTAACAGGGCGAATACACTCATGCCGACCACCGCCCCAGGTCAAGATCACGATAGCCGGCGGGCATACGCGTCAACGTGTGGTGGGTCGTGAGAACGACCAGACCGCCCCGCTCGCAATGTTGGGCCAGGTGTTCTTCCAACTGAGCCACACCTTGTTTGTCGAGGGCGGTGAACGGTTCGTCGAGAATCCACAACGGCGGGCCCGGCAGATACAGACGTGCCAGGGCCACGCGGCGCTGCTGGCCGGCGGACAAGGTGTGGCAGGGAACGTCTTCAAAACCCTTGAGGCCGACAGCGGCCAGAGCCTGCCAAATGGCGTCGCGCGACGCGCGATGATGCAGGGCGCTGAGCCAGCTGAGGTTTTCTTCGGCGGTGAGCACGTCCTTGATGCCGGCGGCGTGGCCGATCCAGATCAAGTTGCGCGCAAGTTCGGTACGTTGTTCGTGGAGGGGCTTGCCATTGAGCCGAACTTCGCCTGCCGTCGGCTGCATCAGCCCGGCCAACAGGCGCAGCAAACTGGTCTTGCCGCTGCCGTTGGGGCCGCTGACCTGCACCATGTCGCCGCCCGCCAGCCGCAGTTCGAGGTGCTCGAACAGCAGGCGCAGGTCGCGTTCACAGGAGAGCGCTACGGCTTCAAGAAGAGGGCTGGTCAAAAGATCGCGGGCCTTTACGGTTCAAGTCGGCGGTGCAGCGGCCGTTAAAGAGAAATGCACAATAACGGCTTTGGCGACCGATTTTAGAGAGCTGGATCAAATAGTTGTGAGGTTTTTACCGCTCTCTTTGCAGACGGGCGGCATTATACATGTGATGCCCTACTCTAAAGAGGGCAATTTCCCCAGAGACCATGCGCGCGATGACCGGTGAGATCAACCTTCCTACGCTTCCACCCGCCCCGGCAGCCGGGCCCGGCCCTGCGCCTGCGGCCGGTGAGTTGCTGAAACTGCTGGAGCCGCAGATCGGCCTGATCGACCCTGGGAAAACCGCGAACGCCGAAGTCATCGCCCTGAAACAAGGCGGTGAAGCCTTTCAGTTGCTGCTCAAGTTGACCCTTGAAGGCGGCCGTCAGACGCTGGTGCAGGCCAGCAGCCCACAGCCGCTGCCGTTGGGCAGCAATGTGGCGGTGAGCCAGACGCCCACCGGCAACCTGACCCTCAGCCTGCAACAGGCCTTGAGCGCCAATGTCGCCGCCCTCACCCGCATCGACACGAACCAGATGCCGGTGGGCACGCTGCTTCAGGCCAAGGTGCTGACCACCCAGATGTTGCCCCAGGGCACGGCGCAACCGGCGATCTATCGCTCGCTGGTGACCGTGCTCAACAGCGCACTGACCGGCGCGACCCTGACCGTGGAGAGCCCGCAGCCGTTGCGCGTCGGCAGCCTGCTCAGTGCCGTGGTACAGAACGCGCAGACTTTAAGCTTTGTGCCGTTGAGCGGACTCAAGGATCAGTTGGCCGTCACCCAACAACTGTCGACCCAGCAAAGTCGCCAGGGCTCGCTGGATGCCGTCTTCACTGCGCTGCAGAACCTGCCACGCGGCGACAGTACTTCCGCCGAGCTGCGCGGCGCCGCCGAGCGTTTACTCGCTGCCCTGCCCGACCTGGCGCAGGTCAGCAATCCCAAGGTATTGGCGCAAGTCATCCAGAACAGCGGTGCGTTTCTGGAAGCCAAGCTACTCGCCGGGCAAAACCCGCAAATCCCACCGCTGGACATGAAAGGCGCCTTGCTGCGCCTGGTCGCCGACTTGCTGCCGGCCCTGCCCGCCAGCACCAACATCAATGCCATCCTCGCTGCCAACACCCTGGCCCAAGTGCTGCCCAACTTCGTGCGCAGCCCTTTGAGCACCCTCGGCCAGGTCAGCGCCCGACAGATACCCGCAGGCTTCCCGCTACCCGAGCGGCTGATGGCGAAACTGGAAGGCGAAGGCGACCTGGAAAACCTGCTGCGCCTGGCCGCTGGTGCCATCTCGCGGTTGCAGAGCCATCAGCTGTCGAGCCTGGAACAGACCGGCACCACCGCCGATGGCCGCCTGCAAACCACCTGGCAGTTGGAGATCCCCATGCGCACGTTGCAAGACATCGTGCCGTTGCAGGTCAAGTTCCAGCGCGAAGAGCCGGCGCCGGACAAGGATCAGCCTGAGCGCAAAGAGAAAAAGGACGCCAAGCAGATGCTCTGGCGCGTCGAACTGGCTTTCGACATGGAGCCGCTGGGGCCGCTGCAGGTGCAGGCGCAATTAAGCCAGGGCAAACTGTCCAGCCAGCTATGGGCCTCGCGGCCGTTCACCGCCAGTTTGATCGAGAGTCACTTGGGCAGCTTGCGCGAGCGCCTGGTGACATCGGGCATCAATGTCGGCGACCTCGATTGCCACCTCGGCACGCCGCCGCGCGGGCCGAAGACCGGACTGGAGCAACGCTGGGTGGATGAAACTGCATGAAAAATGCCAACCCACCGCGCCAGGCGATTGCCCTCAAGTACGACGGCCAGCAGGCGCCGACCCTGACCGCCAAGGGCGACGATGCCCTGGCCGAAGCCATCCTGAAGCTGGCGCGGGAAAATGAAGTGCCGATCTATGAAAACGCCGAGCTGGTGAAGCTGCTGGCGCGGATGGAGCTGGGCGACAGTATCCCGGAAGAGCTGTACCGCACGATTGCCGAGATCATTGCGTTTGCCTGGACGCTGAAGGGCAAGTTCCCGGTGGGGTATGACCCGCACGCCGCGCCGGTAGAGCGCGACGTGACCGAACGCGGGGATGACTACTGAATCAGCCCGGCACCACACTGGCCAACACGCGGGCCGCTACCGAGGTGGCAACCGGCTTGCGCTGAGCGTGCTGTTTCAACGCCTGCTCGAACGTCTGCCCCTCATACCGCCGCAATGCCGCACCAAACGCACTCGCCTGCGCAGGCGTAAGTGGAGCGCTGAAGGCCTCGATGAACGGCGCGTCAATCACGGTGTTGCGAACACGCTCTACCTCTGCCTGTACGGAACGGCTATCCCGGGCAGTGACCTTATCGAACAGGGCTTGATCCTTGATCACAAAATCCTTGGCACCGGGTGCGCGTTGAGCAACGAGCACATTCTGCTGACCGTTCCAGGCCGACAGTGAATACTCCTTAAGCCTGTCCTGACTGTTCTTGACCGACTCGATACTCGGGCCACGATGCTCCAGACCGGCACTGAAAAACTGGCTCAGGACATTGAAGTCCATCACCGCCTCATCGGTGCCGCGCTTGAGAATCCGACAGCACAAAGTCGCGAGGTCCACCTGAATATCGTGGAAATGCAACTTGGGTTCCTGGCTCAAGCGTGCGATATCGGCGATTTTCTGGTTGAAATCGTTTGGCCACAGGTACAACGCATCCCGCGTCAGTGGCTGCCCCAGGCGCTTTTCCATGGGGCTCATGAACTGCTGAACCAACGCCGCGCCCTGGTCGTGCACCTGCAACATGCTCGTGCCGGGCATGCGGTTTTGGATCATGTTCTTGACAACATCGGTGTTGAGCGCGAACTGGCCGGTGAGAAAGGTGGTTTTACCCGCTGATGGCGCACCCCGAACTATCGAGACATCCTGCGACAAGGCAGGTGCCGGGTCTTGAAGAATGGACTGGAATTGCGTCAGGTATTTTTCTGCCACCTGTGCGGTCAGGTGCTTCAGGATGTTGGCATTGAGGCTATCCACCTCGGGCAGCCAGACATTTTTCTTGCCCAGAGCCTGTGCAAGTGTCGGCAAGGTTTCGTCAGCCGCAGCCGGGTCGGCCCACCGCAGCCGTTCATTGTCCTGCAATCGTTGCAACTGCCCAGGATCACGCGTCAGCGCCTGCCAGGAGGTAATGCTCGGATCGGCGATCATGCAGGCAAGCCGCTCCCGATAAGTATTCTCGGAAAGCGGCGTGCCGATCAGTTGATTCAAAACCCCACGTGCAGTGCTTGAGTTGATCGACGCTGCAGTGGGCAAGCCGGGTTCGGCGAGAGCGGGTGCCGCCACGCCAGGAACGGAAGTAGCAGGTTGGATAGTCATCGTCAGGCCTCCAGTAACCAAGACCCAGAAAATTAACCTGCCCGTTCTGGATGGCTCATAGGACTTATCTTGACTGTGCCCCCGCCACCGGTGAATTGTGTGTCAGCTAAATACCTCACTCAACGGAATGAAGTTGACCCGATCGCCGATAGCCAGCGTCGTGCCTTCCAACACCTCCACAAACCCTTCCGCCCACGCCGCACTGCGCAGCACACCGGAGCTCTGGTTGCGGTAGATGATCGCTTTGCCTTGCTCGACGCGACCGCGCAGGTATTCACGGCGGTTGCCTGGCTTGGGCCACTCGAATCCTACCGGCACTTCAAAGCGTAGCGGCTCGACGTCTTGCACCCCTTGGCGGCGCAGCAGATAAGGGCGTGCCAGCAGTGCGAACGTGACCAGCGTCGACGCCGGGTTGCCGGGCAGGCCGATCACCGGCACGCCACGGAAGTGGCCAAAGGTCAGCGGCTTGCCGGGTTTGATCGCGAGTTTCCACAACGCCAACTCACCCTCTTCACGCAGGGCGATCCCAAGGAAGTCCGCCTCGCCCACCGACACACCGCCCGTGGACAGGATCAAGTCGACACGGCCCAAACCGCCCAGGCGCGCGCGGGTTTGCTCCAGGTCGTCAGGCAGGATGCCAGCGTCAATCACTTCGCACCCCATGCGCGTAAGCCATGAGCACAGCACGCGTCGGTTACTGTTGTAGATCTGCCCCGGCCCGAGCGGTAAGCCGGGTTCGATCAATTCATCGCCGGTCGACAACACCGCCACGCGCGGGCGACGTATCACCGCCAAGCGATCATGGCCGAGGGACGCCGCCAGTCCCAGTTCAATCGGGCCCAGACGCGTGCCGGCCGACAATACCAACTCGCCTACGGTAGTTTCCTGGCCCTGGGGACGGATGTTCTGGTCGAGGTGCAGGGGCTCGGTGAAGCTCACGCGCTCATCGGCGTGGACCACGGCGTTCTCCTGCATTTCCACGCAGTCTGCCCCTTCCGGTACCGGGGCGCCGGTGAAGATGCGGGCGCAGGTGCCGGCGGCCAGGGGTTGTGGCGCCTGGCCTGCGAAAATGCGTTGGCTGACCACCAGCGGTTCGCCGGTCCAATCCGCCAGGCGCACGGCATAACCGTCCATGGCACTGTTTGGCCACGGCGGCAGGTCGAGGGTTGAGATCAAGTCTTGCGCCAGTACACGGCCGTCGCACTCCGCCAGCAGCAGGGCGTCCTGCTCACGAATCGGCGCGGCTTCGGCCATGGCCAGCAGTTGGGCCAAAGCGTCCTCCACCGGCAGCAGCGCGCCGGTCTTGCCGGGCTTACCCACGGGATTCACAGGGTTCGGCCTGTTTCAGGTGCGGGACGAAGTTGCATGGGCGGTGACGGTTGTCCAGTTGCTCGGCGAGGATGCCGTCCCAGCCGGTACGCACCGCATTGGTAGAGCCCGGCAGGCAGCACACCAGGGTGCCATTGGCCAGACCGGCCAGGGCGCGGGACTGCACAGTGGACGTGCCGATGTCGGCCACGGAAATCTGGCGGAACAGTTCGCCAAAGCCGTCGACCTGCTTATCCAGCAGGCAGCTCACCGCCTCGGGGGTGCTGTCACGGCCGGTGAAACCGGTGCCGCCGGTGATCAGCACGACTTGCACCACATCTTCGGCGATCCAGTGGGCGACCTGGGCGCGAATTTTGTAGAGGTCATCCTTGAGCAGCACGCGCTCGGCCAGGTTATGGCCGGCGGCTGTCAGTCGGTCAACGAAGACCTGGCCGGAGGTATCGGTTTCGAGGGTGCGGGTGTCGCTGACGGTCAATACCGCGATATTCAGGGGTACGAAGGGCGCATCTGCCTTGGCTTTCATGGCACGGTCCGGTTGTCGAAGGAACAGCCCGATGTTATATCACAGCCCCCCCTTTTGCTGCCGCTGCGGAACTGCCATGCCTATCGATTCGTCCCCCCTGCCCTGTTCGGTTTTGCTGCTGTCCGGTGGGCGCGGCCAGCGTATGGGCGGCCAGGACAAAGGCCTGCTGGAATGGCGCGGCCAGCCGTTGATTGCACATTTACAGGGCCTGGTGCGGCCGCTCACGGATGACCTGATCATCTCGTGCAACCGCAACACGGAGCACTATGCCCTCTATGCCGACCAGTTGGTGAATGACGACAGCCCGGACTTTCCCGGCCCGCTCGCCGGTATCCGTGCGGGACTCGCCGCCGCACGCCATGCGCACCTGCTGATTTTGCCGTGCGATGTGCCGCTTATCGACGCGGGGCTGATCCAGGCGCTGCGTGAGACCGCGCAACGCAACCCGCTGCTGCCGGTGATGGTGCGCCATGGTGCGTACTGGGAACCGTTGATCTGCATCGTCCCCACCGGCCTGCGCGATGCGGTGGACAGGGCCTGGCACGCCGGCGAGCGCAGCCCGCGCAAGGTCCTCCTGCAACTGGGCGGCGTAGGCTTGGAGTGCCCGGCAGATGACCCGCGCCTGGCCAACCTTAATACGCCAGCGCTGTTACAGACGCCGTCGGGCGTGTCAGAATGAACCTCGCACAAGGAACTTTGTCGGCGCCCCGCGCGTCACAATGTCAGCAATTAAAAAGTATTCTCTCGGAGACAAACTCATGACTCAACGGACCATCGCCGCTCTCATGCTTGCACTGGGCCTCGCCACCCTCGCCGGTTGCGCTTCGCCAACAGTGATCACCCTGAATGACGGTCGCGAAATCCAGGCCGTCGACACCCCGAAATACAACGAAGATTCGGGTTTCTACGAATTCGAACAACTTGACGGCAAGCGCACCCGCATCAACAAAGATCAGGTTCGCACCGTTAAAGACCTGTAAATCTTAGCGTTTGCCAACAAGGCCCGCCTCGCGCGGGCCTTGTCGTTTCTGGCGGTTACCAGTCGAGGGTGATCTGGCTGCGGAAACTGCGTTCTTCACCCGTAACCGGGTCGATGAACCGCACTCCCTGGGCGAGGAGTTTGAGGGGGTTGGCGTAGTCGTCTACCGCATCCTTGATCACGCCGGGGTAGAACGGGTCGTTGCAAATACTCGCGCCGAGGGCGCTCATGTGCACACGCAACTGGTGCTTCTTGCCGGTCACCGGGAACAGGCCGTAGCGCCACAGATCGCCGTTTTTCTCGCGCACCTCCACCGCCGTTTCGGTGTTGGCGGTGCCAGGGCCTTCCTGCATGCGAAAGAACGGCTCGCCATCGACCAGTCGGCTTTTATGCACCCTGGGAAAGGTCAGGTCAGGCAACGCTGGGGCGATGGCTTCGTAGAATTTATCGATCTGACGCGTGGGAAACAGTTGCTGATACGCGGAACGACTGGCCGGATTGACCGAAAACAGTACCAGCCCCGCCGTGTGCCGGTCGATGCGGTGCAAGGGCACCAGTGAGGGATTATCCAGCCGACGAATCAGGCGGCGCAGCAGGGTTTGCTCGACGTACTCGCCTGCCGGAGTCACCGGCAGGAAGTGTGGTTTATCAGCGACCAGCAGATGCTCGTCGGCATACAGAATGGTTTCCTGCACCGGGATGACTTTCTCATTCGGCACTTCGCGGAAGTAATAAATGCACAGGCCTTCCTTGTAGCCCAGGTCCAGCCTGATCGGGTTGCCGTTGATATCCAGCACCCGCCCCCGGGCGATGCGGTCCAGCCAGTGTTCGCGGCTGATCGCCGTGAAGTGCTCGCACAGACAATCCAGCACTGTCGCCCAAGGGCCGGGCGGCAGATACAAGGTGCTGGCTTGGTGCTGGGACGCGGAAAAACCGGAGGTGGACATGAAATGCTCAAAGCCTTTGACCTAACAGGCGGGCATTATCCCGCATTGCGCGGGATTGAGCCTAGGGCGGATCTCAGGCCTTGGCCAACTCTGCGCGCAGAATCTTCGAGGCACTGGCGGCCTCGGTGAATTCCTTGAGCCAACGCAACACGTCAACCGCTTCCCAGCGGCCCGGATCGTACAACGCGTACAACAAGCCCTGGTAACCCACCACATCCAACTGCTTGTGGTAACCGGCGCGCTGGAACAGCGCCTCGATCTCGGCAAAGCAGGTATTGAAATGCACTTTGTTAAACGGCGTCTTGCCTTCCGTGACCAAGCCATCGAGGCGCAGCTCGTTCACCGCGTCGCGCACGACGTTGGCGGACATGCGATTGACGCTGCTTTTCAGTTGTTCGACATTCACCACGGGCGTTCCCTCAATTCAATCGCTGTACAAACATACAGTAACTTAATATTTGGAAACCTGCCATCGCATAAACCTAACGAAGGAAGGCAACAACCTGTTGTGTGTCGAATGGCCAATCCAGTTCCGCCCCGGTGTCTATTCGGCGAAGTACCGGAATCCGCAGGCCGTAGGCATCGGTCAGGTCCTCGGGATCGGTGATGTCCACCAATTCCACCAGCAACCCGTGTTCGACGAGCGGCATGATTTCGACTTCGGCAATCTCACACAGGTGGCAACCCAGGGTGCCGAACAACTGGCATTCAGGAAGCATGACGAATGGACCTGATCAGAAAACAGGCACACATTCTAAGCCCGGTGACCGCCGAAGCCCACTCTATAAACCCTGACCCAGGTCACCATGGCCTATAACTGTTTCAGCGATTCTCGCGGCTTTTTGCCTGCCCACCTGCAACGGAGATGCGTGTGTTTGCCAACCTGCTGATTATCCTGGCCTCATCCTTGGTGGTGATTGCGCTGTTTCGTCGCCTGCAATTGCCACCCGTGCTGGGCTACCTGTGCGTCGGCCTGGCCGTGGGGCCCACTGCATTGGATTGGGTGAATGACAGCGAAGAACTGCCCGACCTGGCCGAACTGGGCGTGGTGTTCCTGCTGTTTTCCCTGGGCCTGGAGTTTTCCCTGACCAAGATGCTTGCCTTGCGCCGTGTGGTGTTTGGCCTGGGCAGCTTGCAGGTGCTGGGCTGCGGCGTGTTGCTGGGACTTTTGTTGATGGTCCTGGGGGTGGCGCCTGGGATCGCATTATTGCTGGGTGCAGGACTGGCACTGTCGTCTACAGCCATCGTCAGCAAGGAGCTGACCAGCCTCGGGGAAATCTTCAGTAGCCATGGCCAGAACGCGATTGGCGTGTTGCTGTTCCAGGATGTGGTGGCAGTATTGCTGCTGACCCTGGTGCCGGTGTTCGCTGGCACTGGCGAGCAAGCCTGGTATTGGGCGCTGCCCCTGACACTGGGCAAGACCGTGGTGCTGTTTGTCGGCCTGCTATTGGCCAGTCGCTGGTTGTTGCCGCGCCTGTTTCATGAAGTGGCCGCCTCCCATTCAGCGGAGCTGTTCGTGCTGCTGGCACTGGTGATTGTGTTGTTGACCGCCTGGCTCACTCACCTGCTAGGGCTCTCCCCGGCTCTGGGGGCCTTCCTGGCCGGCATGCTGCTGGGCGAAAGCCACTACCGCCACCAGATCGAGGCGGATATCCGGCCATTTCGCGACATCCTGCTGGGGTTGTTTTTTGTCAGCATCGGCATGCTGATCGACCTGCAATTGTTTGTCAGCCATAGCCTGCTGATCCTCGGGCTAACGCTAACGCTGATGCTGGTCAAAGGTTGTGTGGTCGCCGTGCTGGTCAAGTTGCGCGGCAGCGACAGTGAAACCGCCTGGCGCAGCGGCCTGGCCCTGGCCCAGGGCGGCGAGTTCTGCTTTGCGTTGATGGCACAGATGCAGCAGAGCCGGTTGATACCTGACGAATTCAACGGCTTGCTGCTCGCGGCCACCTTTTGCTCGATGTTGCTCACACCGCTGCTGTTGCGCGCCGCACCCGGCATCGCCCTGCGGCTGCATCGCAAGCCCAACCAGCAGGTGCAGTTGGAAGAAATCACCGCGCTCAACGCTGAGTTGCGCGGGCACGCGGTGATTTGTGGCTATGGACGCGTCGGCCAATCCATCGGACGTTTTCTGCGCAAAGAGCAACAGGTGTTCATTGCATTGGACGACGACCCGGAACGCGTGCAGGAAGCCGCCACCGAAGACAGCAGCGTGCATTACGGCGATTGTCGGCGTGGCGCATTGCTCAGCGCAGTAGGCCTGGAACGTGCGCGATTGGTGGTAATTGCGGTGGACAACACCGATGTCGCACTGGTGGTGTTGAAGGAAGCGCGTCGGATCAACGCCGACGTGCCGATCCTGGTGCGCACCCGCGATGACAGCCAGTTAGCTGAACTGAAAGCCGCGGGCGCCAGTGAAGTAGTGCCCGAGTTGCTGGAGTCGAGCCTGATGCTCGCCTCCCACGCCCTGATCCTGCTGGGCCTGCCGGACCAACAGGTGCAGGCGCGGGTGGATGAAGTGCGGCAGAACCGCTATCGCCTGCTGCACGGTTTTTATCGGCAGGTAGACGAGCCGATCAATCCTGACTGACCGCGCCGATCTTGTGGATCGACAGATCCGCGCCGTAATACTCCTGCTCCTGGCTCAAGCGCAGCCCGGTGACGCGCTTGATCACGCCATACACCAATAGGCCGCCGGCCAGCGCCACCAGCACGCCGAGGGCGGTGCCGATCAACTGGCTGATCAGGCTCACGCCGCCCAGGCCACCCAGGGCGGTCTGGCCAAATATGCCGCAGGCGATGCCGCCCCACACTCCGCACAGACCGTGCAGGGGCCACACACCCAGCACATCGTCGATCTTCCAGCGGTCTTGGGCTGCAATAAAAAACCACACAAACAGGCCACCAGCGATGGCACCCGTGACCAGCGCGCCTACCGGGTGCATCAGGTCGGAGCCGGCGCAAATCGCCACCAACCCGGCCAACGGGCCGTTGTGCAGGAAGCCTGGGTCGTTGCGGCCGATGATCAGGGCCGCAACCGTACCTCCGACCATGGCCATCAGCGAGTTGACGGCGACCAGGCCGCTGACGCCGTTCAACGTCTGCGCGCTCATCACGTTGAAGCCGAACCAGCCGACGATCAGGATCCACGACCCCAACGCCAGGAATGGAATGCTCGAAGGTGCAAACGCCACCAGGCGCCCTTCTCGATAACGCCCGTTGCGCGGGCCCAGCAGCAACACCGCCGCCAACGCCAGCCATCCCCCCATGGCGTGCACCACCACGGAACCCGCGAAGTCATGGAAGCTGGCGCCAAAGGTCGCGAGCAACCAGGCCTGCAGACCGAAATTGCCGTTCCACACCATGCCTTCGAAAAACGGATAGATAAACGCCACGATCAACGCGGTCGCGCAGAGCTGTGGAGCAAACCTTGCACGCTCGGCAATGCCCCCGGAAATGATCGCCGGGATCGCCGCCGCAAAGGTCAGCAGGAAGAAAAACTTCACCAGGCCATAGCCGTGATCGGTGCTGATCACCGCCGCCGGTTGCATGAAGCTCACGCCATAAGAGATCCAATAGCCTATAAAGAAATAGGCCAGAGTGGAGATGGCGAAGTCGCTGAGGATCTTCGACAAGGCGTTGACCTGATTCTTCTGGCGCACCGTACCGACTTCGAGGAAGGCGAAGCCGGCGTGCATGGCCAGGACCATGACCGCGCCGATCAGGATAAACAGGGTATTGGAACTATGGACGAGGGTGTCCACTGCACTTTGCACATTTTCCATGGAGATTGGCAGGCCTGCGATAAAGGCAAAAAGCACCAAAGCGGTTCAAGCCTCAATTGCGCGCACTAAATTGGCACCGCCGGCCCCCCCCCTCTTTAGAGGGCGTGAACCGCTTTAGCGCAGCGATCAACACAACAGGCCGTTGCCGATAGGGTTTTTCCGCGAATTTCAGTTATTTAGGGTAAGGTTTTTCAAGGCTTCCTGCCTGACCGCCCAGATTCAGCGCAAGCCTTCGGGCCTGCGCACCAAGGCAAAGCAAAAGCTGTACCACACAATTGCACTGAACCTTCACCGAAGCCGGTGACTCGAAACCTACAGATCAGCCAATCACGGAGATAACCATGGCCAGAAGAACTGCAAAGACTGCTCAAGAAATACTGATGGCGGATTTTCAAACCCTGGTCAGCGACACCGAAAAGTTGCTGGATGACACCAAGGTGCTGGCGGGTGACCAAGCTGACGAGCTGCGCAGCAAGATCCACGAAAGCCTGCTCAAGGCTCGCGAAACCCTGCAACTGACCGAAGATTCGCTGCGCGAACGCGGTCAGGCGGCGGTCACTGCGACCGAAGATTATGTGCAGGCCAACCCTTGGCAGTCGGTGGGCATTGCTGCCGGCGTGGGCTTTCTGATCGGCCTGCTGGCCACAAGGCGCTAATCATGTCTATCGGCGAAACGGGCTCGTCCACGGGCACCACCTCAAGACGTCTGGGCGCGGCCGTGCTGGGCTTGCTGCATAGCCACGTCGAATTGTTTGGCATTGAATTGCAGGAACAGAAAGCCCGCACCGTCAGCCTGTTGCTGTTTGCCGGCCTGGCACTAGTGTTTGCGCTGTTGTTGCTGGTGGGGCTGTCGACCCTGGTGATGATCCTGGTGTGGGACACCGGCTACCGACTGACCGGGATCATCTGCCTCTGCGTGTTCTACAGCTTGGCCGCCGCGTTCTGCGGGGTGCGCTTGAAGGCGGCGGTGTTCGATGAATCCACGCCGTTCCACGCCACCCTCGAAGAGCTGGCCAATGACCGGGAGCGCCTGCTGCCATGAGCATCACTGAAATCCCGCAAACCACTTCCCGCCGGGAAATGCGCAAGGCGTTGATCCGCCTGCGCATGGAAATGCACCGTCAGGAGATCCGCCACGAGTCCCAGCAACTGATGCTGCCCCTGAACAAGGTGCGCAACCTGGGGAGCAACTGGCAGGACAGCCTGGGCATCAAGCACGCGCCGCTGTGGGGCGTGGCCGCGGTGACGCTGATGGGTTTCTTTACCGGCAAAGGCGCCAAGGGCGGCGGCATCAGCAGCCTGACGCGCCTGGTGCGCCTAGGCGCCGGCTTGATCCCACTGATCAAACTGGCCATGCAGGGCTCTTCGCGTAAAAGTTGAGCCTGGCTGGCTGCATTCTTGCTAACAGAATCGGCCCGGCCCTCGTTTTCGAGGGCCGGGCCTTTTTTCGCCACCGTTCTTAAGGAGGCCCCGTGATCGACGGGCAACCGCTCGCCTGCTTCCAGCCGTTTATCGACACCGCCACCGGCCGCATTGCCGGCGTCGAGGCCCTGGGCCGTCTGCGCCAGGCTGACGGCCGCCTGCAATCCGTGGGTCCGCTGTTCGCTGACCCGCGCACGCCGGGCGTAACCTTGCGCCGGCTCGACCGGCAGATTCGCGACAATGCGCTGAGCCGCTTGCACGAAGCGCCCGAAGACTGGTTCCTGAGCCTGAACATCTCGCCGCGTTGGATCAATCGGCTGCGTCCAGGTCAAGCCCTGCCAAGCCTGAAACAGATCCACCACCATGGCGTCGACCCGCAGCGCATTGTGTTCGAGATCACCGAACTGGGTGGCGACATCCGGCGCCTGGCAGACGTGGTGGCGCGCTACCGCGAAGCCGGTGCGCGCATCGCCATCGACGACTTTGGCGCCGGCTATTCCCAGCTCGACCGGGTGCTGGCGTTGCAGCCGGATATCCTCAAGCTGGACATGCGCCTGTTCCAGGACGCCGCGCGTGGTGGGCCGAGCAGTGAAGTGGTGCGAGCCCTGGCGCAGATGGCCGAGAAGACCGGCTGCTGGATCATTGCCGAAGGCGTGGAAACCGAGGCCCAGTTGAGCTTCGCCCTGGAGTGCGGCTCGCGCTATGTGCAGGGCTATCTGTTTGCCCAGGCGCAGTTGGACTGGTTCGCCGCCGAGGCCTTCGTGCCGCGTTTCGCCCAGTTGCGCACAACCTACGTCCAGCAGAAGCTGGCGGAACGCGGGCGCGTCATGCAACTGCGCCAACAATTGGCCGAACTGATGAAGATCCTGCAAACCTGGGCCCAGGGGCAATCGCCGCTGAACCAACTGCCGCAACTGCCGGCGTTTCCCTGGCTGCTGCGCTTCTATCAGTGCGACCGGCATGGCACCCAACTCACACCGAACTTCGAGTGGCGCCAGGACGCGTGGCAATCCGACAGCCGCTACCTGGGTCACAACTGGTCGTGGCGCCCGTACTTCTATCATCTGCTGGCCGAGGGCTGGGAAGAGCGCCGCCTGACCCTGTCCTCGACCTACCGCGACGCCACCACCAACCAGTATTGCCTCACCGCCGGACAATTCTTCGATAACGGTCAGCGCTTACTGTTAATCGATATCGATGCGGCCGGGCTGTAGATTTTCGCTTGCCCAGGCCGCGCTGAACCGGGAAGCTGGGAGGGTCATTCACCGCACGGAGAGTACCCGCCTTGGATTGGCCCACCCTGTTGACTCGCGAACGTCTTGGCAAACCGCTGCACAGCCCGGAAGAACTGGGGCGTAGCCCGTTTCACAAAGACCATGACCGTATTATCTTCTCCGGCGCGTTTCGTCGCCTGGGCCGCAAGACCCAAGTGCACCCGGTCTCCAGCAACGACCATATTCACACGCGTCTGACCCATTCCCTGGAAGTGAGCTGCGTAGGTCGCTCCCTCGGTATGCGCGTCGGCGAAACCCTGCGCAGCGCCCTGCCCGACTGGTGCGACCCGAGCGACCTGGGCATGGTGGTGCAGTCGGCCTGCCTGGCCCATGACATCGGCAACCCACCATTCGGGCACTCCGGCGAAGACGCCATCCGCCACTGGTTCCAACAAGCAGCAGGACGTGGCTGGCTGGATGACATGAGCAGCGCCGAGCGCAATGACTTCCTGAACTTCGAAGGCAACGCCCAGGGCTTTCGGGTGCTGACCCAGCTTGAGTACCACCAGTTCGACGGCGGCACCCGGCTGACCTACGCCACCCTGGGCACCTACCTGAAATACCCCTGGACTGCCCGGCACGCCGACTCCCTGGGTTACAAGAAGCACAAGTTCGGCTGCTACCAGAGCGAACTGCCAATCCTCGAGCAGATCGCCCACAAGCTCGGCCTGCCGCAACTCGAAGAGCAACGCTGGGCCCGGCACCCGCTGGTGTATCTGATGGAGGCGGCAGATGACATCTGCTACGCCCTGATCGACCTGGAAGACGGCCTGGAAATGGAGTTGCTGGAGTACGCCGAAGTCGAGTCGCTGCTGCTCAACCTGGTGGGCGATGACCTACCCCAGACCTATCGTCAACTCGGCGCCCAGGACTCGCGCCGACGCAAGCTGGCGATCCTGCGTGGCAAGGCCATCGAACATTTGACCAACGCCGCAGCGAGCGCCTTCGTCGAGCAACAGGACGCCTTGCTCGCCGGCACACTGCCCGGCGACCTGGTTGAACACATGCATGGCCCAGCCAAGCGCTGTGTGCTGGATGCCAAAGACATGGCGCGCAAGAAGATCTTCCAGGACAAGCGCAAGACCTTGCATGAGATTGGCGCCTACACCACCCTGGAAATTCTCTTGAATGCGTTCTGCGGTGCGGCACTGGAGCAGCATGGCGGACGCACGCCGTCGTTCAAGAACCGACGTATTCTCGATCTGCTGGGCAACAACGCGCCGAACCCCGAATGGCGGTTGCACACTTCGTTCCTGCGCATGATCGACTTCATCGCTGGCATGACCGACAGCTATGCAACCGAAATGGCGCGGGAAATGACCGGGCGTTCCAGTCCTCAATAACGAACACGATCAAGCTGCCTGCCCCTTAATGGAGAATCGACCTACGACGGTAACAGAGCAGCCTGATCGAATTCGCACAACCACCCGATGAATAATCACGCACGCTCTGGGCGATCCGGGCCAACTGTTCCTACACGCCCTCCCTCGATGCTTGACTCACCGTGTGGCCCCAATGCCCAGTTACCCGCTCCGTATCCTGCTGGTTGAGGATCATCCGTTTCAACTCCTCGCCACCCAATGCCTGCTCAGAAGCTTCGGGTTCGCACTACTGACTCCGGCCGAAAGCGCCGAGCAGGCAATCTGCTTGATGTCGCAGGCCGAAGTGCCCTTCGACATTATCTTGTGTGACCAATGCCTACCCGACTTACCGGGGCTCGAACTGATTGAAATCGCCAGTCGCCGACGCCTTACCACGACCGCCATCCTGTTGAGTGGTTTACCGGTGACAGAACTTGCCGGCCTGATAACCCAAGCCATGGAACGTGGCCTGCCTCTACTCGGTTATTTATCAAAACCGCTGAACAAGGAAGAGTTTGCGCACTTGCTCCGTCCACTCTTCAAATTAAAAATGTAGGAATTAAACATCATGTGCAGACGAAATATGACTGCAAAGAGCCAGTTAAATCCACAACGGCAGCCTCTAGCTTGTTCACGTCCAAAGCCGTGAGGTAGCGCTTCACTAAGCCTCGCAAACTAGTAGGCCGTTACCTTTTTTGATGTAGGACTTTTCCTGTTTTATATCTACTCAGCCCTTGACTCATGCTCCTCCCTCCTCTTCTGAGCTAATGTGCCCGCTTTATTTGCACTTGTACGGAATGTGATCATGAACTCAGTTTTTATTATCGATGACCACCCGGTTATACGGCTCGCCATTCGAATGTTATTGGAGCACGAAGGCTACAAAGTAGTGGGCGAAACAGATAACGGGTGCGACGCCATACAAATGGTCCGCGAATGCCTGCCTGACCTGATTATTCTGGATATCAGCATTCCCAAGCTGGATGGGCTCGAGGTGCTCTGCCGCTTCAATGCCATGAACACGCCGATGAAAACCCTGATCCTGACAGCCCAGTCACCGACCCTGTTCGCTACACGCTGCATGCGCTCCGGCGCGGACGGGTACGTGTGCAAGGAAGGCGACCTGAGTGAATTGCTGAGCGCCATTCGCGCGGTATTATCCGGCTACAACTATTTTCCCAGCCAGGCACTGAATACCAATGGTGCAGACGGCGTGGAATCCCAAGAACTTGAATTATTCAAAACCGTCAATGACCGGGAACTCATGGTCTTGCAACTTTTTGCACAAGGGCGAACCAACAAGGAAATTGCCAAAGGCATGTTTTTAAGTAACAAAACAGTAAGCACTTATAAAAAAAGGCTGATGCAGAAACTTCAAGCCAAATCCTTGGTAGAACTTATCGAGATGGCAAAACGAAACGCGCTAGTGTGAGAAAGCGGATGCCCAGGCGTATAAAGGACTATCTGATTACATTAAGTGCCGGCTTGTGCTTCAGCGCCGTCGTACTTGCGAACCAGCCGACGGGCTCGGAACATTTCTCCTTGTTGAGCCGTGCAGGCTCGGTTCAACTGGAAACCCACCTGAACAAGGCTCAACGCCAATGGTTGCAAAACAAGCGCGCGTTGGTGCTGGGCACTGCGGCGCCTGATTATCCCCCTTTCGACCTCACCTCCAGCGGTCGCGACTATGAGGGGATCACCGCCGATTACGCCGGCCTGCTGGCCAAGGCGCTGGCCTTGCCGGTGAAAGTCTTGCGCTACCCCTCCCGAGAGGCCGCGATCCGCGCGCTTGAAGCGGGAGATATCGATTTGCTGGGATCTTCCAACGGTTTTGAGGCGGAAAACCCGAACCTCACGTTGTCCGAGCCCTACGCAGTGGACCAGCCGGTCCTGGTCACCCGCGAAGGTGAGACCCGCAGCCTGAACAATGGGTTGGCCGGGATGCGCCTGGCGCTGGTCTACCACTACCTGCCGCTGAGCGAGGTGGAAAAGCTGTACCCCGAGGCGATCATCCGCATCTACCCTTCTTATCAAAATGCCTTGAATGCGGTGGCATTCGACCAGGCGGATGTGTTCCTGGGCGATACCATTTCCACCCATTACATGATCAACAAGGGCTACCTGAAGAACATCCGCATGGCCAATTTCGGCAAGCATGAGGCCTATGGATTCAGCTTTGCCATGCCCCAGCACCAGCAGACGCTGTTGAGTATTGTCGACGCCGTGCTGACGGCCGTGCCCACCAGCGAACGGGAAGCGATCGCCAAACGTTGGAGCGCTGGCAGCGATATCCTACTGACTGACCAGAAGCTGCAATTGACCGCGCGTGAGGAGCGCTGGCTGAAGGACCACCCGGTGGTCAAGGTGACCGTGAACGAAACCTTCGCGCCACTGACGTTCTTCGATGCCGACGGCAACTTTCGCGGCATCACCGCTGACTTGCTGGAACTGGTTCGCCTGCGTACAGGGTTACGTTTCGAGATCCAGCGTGAGCGCGTCGTTCAGTCAATGATCGAACAGGTCGACGCCGGCAAGGCCGACATCATCGGCGCTATCATTCCCACCGCCGAACGGGAGGCCCAGTTAAACTTCAGTCGCCCCTATCTGGAAAACTCCTACGTGATGTTGACACGCAAGGAAAACCAGGCACCAACCAGTCTGGAGGGAATGGAAGGCAGACGTGTGGCCGTCACCCAAGGCAGCCCAATGGCAAGGTTCCTGCGCGAGAACTTACCAACGATTCAATTGGTGGAAACAGGCGACAATTTCAAGGCCGCCGAGTTGTTGGTGCAAGGGCAGGTCGACGGCGCGGTAAACAGCTTGGTGATCGCCAACTATTACCTCTCTTCCTCCATTTTTCAGGATAAGGTCCAGATCAGCTTCAGTATCGGCACGATGCCCGCTACCTATTCACTGGCTACCTCGCGCAACGCCACCGAACTCAGCTCAATTCTCGACAAGGCCATGCTGAGTATCGCTCCGGATGAATTGGGCATCATCAACAGTCGCTGGCGAGGTTATACGGCAGCCTCCGATAGCTACTGGCGCAACTATCACCAATTGATCGCCCGTATCATCATCGGCACCGGGCTTTTACTGTTGATATCCCTGAGCTGGAACGCCTACATGCGCCGCCAGATCAAGCACCGCAAGATGGCCGAGCGCGCCCTCAGTGACCAATTCGAGTTCATGCGTGCGCTGGTCAATGAAACCCCACACCCGATCTATGTACGTGACCGCAAAGGCCTGTTGCAGACCTGCAACGACAGCTACTTGCAGGTGTTCAACGTCAAGCGCGAAGACGTGATCGGCAAAAACGCCCTCCAGATGAGCACGGCCCTTGAAACCGACGCGACGCAGTACCATGCCGATTACCAGCGGGTGATGGCTGAGGGCAACCCGCTGATCCTGGACCGCACCCTGCATATCCAGGGGAAGAAACTGACGATCTACCACTGGATCCTGCCCTACCGTGACTCTACCGGGGAAGTGCAAGGCATCATTGGCGGCTGGATCGACATCAGCGAACGACGCCAGCTGTTCGATGAAATCCGCGCCGCCAAAGAACGCGCCGATGAAGCCAATCGAGCCAAAAGCACGTTCCTCGCCACCATGAGTCATGAAATTCGCACGCCGATGAACGCAGTGATCGGCATGCTCGAACTGACGCTCAAGCGAGCCGATCAGGGCCATCTTGATCGCCCCGCTATCGAGGTGGCATACAACTCGGCCAAGGACCTGCTAGAGCTGATCGGCGATATCCTCGACATCGCACGCATCGAGTCAGGCCGCCTGAGCCTTGCGCCGGAGCGTGTCAATCTGCGAGAAGTGATCGAGTCGGTGGTGCGTGTTTTCGATGGCCTGGCACGTCAGAAAACCCTCAGCCTGTCCCTTGAGTTCCTACCTGACCTGGATAACACCGAGGTCCTGATCGACCCGCTGCGCTTCAAGCAAGTACTGTCGAACCTGGTCAGCAACGCGATCAAGTTCACCGAGCGCGGCCAGGTGAAAATCAAGGTGCAGGTATTGCCTACCGATTTGGCGCAGCAGGTCGAGATGAAACTGGTGGTCGAGGATACCGGGATAGGCATCAGCCGGGATGATCAGTTGCGCCTGTTCGAACCCTTTGCCCAAGCCGACAACTCCGGACAACTGGCCAGGAGTGGCGCAGGCCTGGGGCTAGTGATCTGCCGCAGTCTTTGCGCAATGATGGGTGGGCAGTTAAGCCTGAGCAGCGTGCCCATGGTGGGCACCCAGGCGCATGTCAGCCTCAACATGACCCGCCTGCAGCCGGAACAGCCAGCGGCTGAGCAGAAACCCGAGGCGCCCGTAGTGGCGCCCGTACTCAACGTGCTGGTGGTGGACGACCACCCCGCAAACCGACTGCTGATGTGTCAGCAACTAGGCTACCTGGGACATCAGTTCACCGCCGCCCAGAATGGTGCCGCCGGGTTCCAGGCCTGGCGCCAGGAACACTTCGATTTGGTGATCGCCGACTGCAACATGCCCATCATGAATGGCTACGAGCTGAGTCGCACGATCCGCGAGTTCGAACAACGCGAGCAACTGGCGTCCTGTGTGGTACTGGGTTTTACCGCCAATGCCCAACCTGAAGAGAAGCAACGCTGCGCCGAAGCAGGCATGAACGACTGCCTGTTCAAACCGATCAGCCTCACGGCACTGGAACGGCAACTGGCGAAGATAGCCCCGCAAGCCACTGACCTGCACCTGGACCTTGGCAACTTCGAGGCGCTGACCGGCGGCGACCCGCAGTTGAGCTGGCGTTTACTGCAAGAACTGTTGAGCAGCAGTCAGCACGATCGCCAGGAAATGACGGCGCTGATCAGCGCTCACGCCCCGCTTCAGGAGATCACCGAACAGGCTCACAAAATCAAGGGTGCTGCACGCATTGTCCAGGCAGGTCCCCTTGCCAGGCAGTGCGAAACCCTTGAACAGGCGTGTACCCGCGGCGATGACTGGGCGTTGATCGAAGCCGGCGCGAAATCCCTGGAAAAGCTCATGCTGGAATTGGAGAGGTTGCTGAAAATGCAACTTCACGGTCTGAAGGGACAGTAGAGGGGCGGGAACCGCCCCTCCCATGATCAGCAGTCGGTCGAGCGAAGGAAAATCGTCGCCAGTTGTTCAATACCGGTCTGATCCTCGAGGGTAAAACGCGCCAGCGACGGGCTGTCGAGGTCAAGGACGCCAATCAGTTTGCCGTCCTTGACCAGGGGCACCACCAGCTCGCTGTTGGACGCGCTGTCACAGGCGATATGCCCTGGGAACTCATGCACATCCTCCACGCGCTGGGTCTGCCGCGAGGCGGCCGCGGCACCGCACACTCCACGGCCAAACGGAATGCGCACACAGGCGATCTGGCCCTGGAACGGGCCGAGCACCAGTTCTTCATTGCGATTGAGATAGAAGCCGGCCCAATTCAAGTCATCCAACTGGTTGAACAGGAACGCTGAGAACTGCGCGCTATTGGCGATGAAGTCCCGCTCATCGGCGAGCAGCGACTCCAACTGCGCGCAGAGCATGGCATAGCCGTCCAGGCCCGTGCCGGCGCTTTGTAGGTCGATCATGATTGACGCTCCAGCAATTTGAGGCCCACCCAGTAACGAGCGAACTGATAAGCACAACGGCCGTTGCGGTTGCCGCGACCGGTGGCCCAGCGTACGGCCAGGATGTCGAGGGCTTCATCGCGCTGCCACTGCAAACCAGCCTTGTTCGCCAGTTCGCCGATCCAGTGCTCCACCACATCCAGGAAATGCTCTTGTGTGAAGGGGTAGAACGACAGCCACAAGCCAAAACGGTCGGATAGGGCAATCTTGTCCTCCACCGCTTCGCTTGGGTGCAACTCGCCATCCACGCGCTTCCAGTTATCGTTGTCACTCTGGTTTTCCGGCACAAGGTGGCGGCGGTTGGAGGTGGCATACAACAGCACGTTTTCCGGGGCTTGCTCCAGGGAGCCGTCGAGCACGCTTTTAAGCACGCGGTAATCACCTTCGCCGGCCTCGAACGACAGGTCGTCGCAGAACAGGATAAACCGCTGCGGCAGCTTGACCAGTTGCTCGACCACACGCGGCAGGTCGGCCAAATGGTCGCGCTCGATTTCGATCAGGCGCAAACCGGCCTTGGCGTGCTGGGCCAGCAAGGCGCGCACCATGGACGATTTACCGGTGCCCCGCGACCCCCACAGCAGTGCATGGTTGGCGGGCAGACCGTCGATGAATTGCTGGGTGTTGCGCGCCAGTGTTTCACGTTGTTTGTCCACGCCGATCAGGTCGGACAGGCGCATCTCCAGGCTCACGTCCAGCGGCAGCAGGAAACCACTGCGCCCTTCACGCTGCCAGCGGGCAGCCAGGCATTGGTTCCAATCGATGGTTTGGCGGGGCGCGGGCAACAGGGGTTCCAGGCGGGCGAGCACTGCATCGGCTCGCTCAAGAAAAGCACTCAATCGAGAATCCACAATTATTCCTCTGGCAAGTTCTTGCAAAAGATGGCGTATTGGCAACCCTGCGGCAGACCGCACGAGGCTGCGTAAAAAAACGATTCATGCCGGGTAAGCCAGAGCCTGTGGATGTTCAGCTATGCTTGCCGGGCGAAGGGAAACGTGAAGTGGTTCGACACTCAATGGATATCAAGTTCGCCCACCGCTTGTCTTATAAACAAGCCAGATTGACTGTGCTGGTCGGTTTCGTCTTGGGAACCTTGCTCAGCCTGATCCAAATCGGCATTGATTATGCCAGCGAAGACGCATCCATCAACCGTGAAATTCGCTCGCTGATCGAAATCAGCCACAACCCCGCCTCACGCATCGCCTATAACATCGACGCCGAACTGGCCCAGGAACTGACCTTGGGCCTGCTGCACTCCCCCGCCATCATTCATGCCCAGTTGATCGACAACAACGGCGTGGTGCTGGCCGATGTCGACCGCCCGCGTAAAGAAAGCACTTACCGCCCCGTCAGCGATTTCCTCTTCGGCGCCAACCGTCAGTTTGAAGACCGGTTGTTCCTCAGCCACATGCCCAACGAGTCCCTCGGTGTGCTGCGCCTGGACGTGGACACCTATGCCTTTGGCAGTCGCTTCCTGCGCCGTGCCGAGATCACCTTGCTAAACGGCTTCGTCCGCAGCCTGTTGCTGACCGGCATTCTGTTGGGCTTGTTCTACGTGATGCTGACCCAGCCGTTGGTGCGCATCATCCGCGAGCTGAGCAACCGCCGACAGGCACGCCTGGACTGCCCGCCCGGCCACGAGCACGATGAAATCGGCGTGTTGGTGAACGTTGCCAACCAGCAATTCGAAAACATGGAGACGGAGATCCAGCAACGCCGCCACGCCGAAGATCGGCTGACCGAATACCTGGGGCAACTGGAGGACATCGTGTCCGCACGCACCCTGGAGCTCAAGGCCAGCAACCAGCGGCTGAGCCAGTCCAACGATGAATTGGAAGCGGCGAAGATCCACGCGCTTGGCATGGCCCAAGCACGGGCGGCATTCCTGGCCAACATGAGCCACGAAATCCGCACACCGCTCAACGGCCTGCTGGGGATGATCGCGCTGTCACTCGACAGCCCACTCAACGCCGAGCAGCGTCAGCAACTGTCCATTGCCCATGACTCGGGCAAAGTGCTGGTGGAGTTGCTCAACGATATCCTCGACCTGTCCAAGTTCGACGCTGGCCAATTGGAGTTGGAGCGCATCCCGTTCGACCTGGGTTCTCTGGTGGAAGACACCGCGAACCTGTTGTCGCAGAACGCCGCGCCGAGCGTCGAACTGACGTGCCTGATCGACCCGCAGTTTCCCGCCCAGGTCCTGGGCGACCCGACCCGTGTGCGACAGATCGTCAGCAACCTGCTGTCCAACGCCCTCAAATTCACGCGCTTCGGACGGGTAGATGTTCGCCTCAGCGCGCGGGAGGGCCAGGTACGCATCGAGGTCTGCGATACCGGCATCGGCATTGCGCAGGAAGCCCAGGTAAAGATCTTCCAGCCCTTCACCCAGGCCGGTGCCGGCATCACTCGCCAGTTCGGCGGCACGGGCCTGGGCCTGGCGCTGACGCACAACCTGTGTGAAGCCATGAAAGGCCGACTGAGCATCAGCTCGGAAGTGGGCTTCGGTAGCCAGTTCTGCGCCGATCTGCCGCTGCCAACCCATTTGCCCGCCGTCCAGCCACTGCCGCTCAAGGGTGAGGTCATCGCCATTACCCATGCCGGCAGCGGCCTCACCGAACTGCTTACCACCCTGCTGCCTCACTGGGGGCTGACACCCCGCTGCTACTCGCAAGACGATGACGTGAGCGGGCAAACCCCGGACCTGCTGATCACCGACTGCCCGGAATGCCTGTTTCGCCTGCGCCCCACCCTCAGCGCGCCAATCCTGCTGGTGACCGCCTATGGCAACTTCATGCCCAGCGAGGAAGTCGCCGCACTCGCGCCGCTGCAACAACAGGCGCGACCGCTGAGCCGCAATGCGCTGTATCAGATCCTGCACCGTAACCTGCGCAGCGATACGCAACTGGTCCTCGACCCGATCCAGATGGAAGCCGCGCCCCTGGCGCACAGGGCGCGCATCCTGCTGGTGGAGGACAATCCGGTCAACCAACTGGTGGCCAAGGGCATGCTCAGCAAACTGGGATGTGAGGTAATCGTCGCAGCCCATGGTGGCGAGGCGCTCAAACTCCTTGAGGAACAACGCTTCGACCTGGTGTTGATGGACTGCAATATGCCGGTGATGGACGGCTACGAGGCCAGTCGGCAGATCCGTCGCAGCGGGCGCTGGCCGGACCTGCCGATCGTTGCCTTGACCGCCAACGCGCTCTCCGAAGAGCGCGAGCGTTGCCGGGCCGCGGGCATGAATGACTACCTGGCCAAGCCGTTCCGTCGTGAGGAACTCAGTGGTCTGCTTGAGCTGTGGGTGCCGAAGACGACAACTCTCTGATCTGTCGAAGCAACTGGTCCAAGCCCGCGCGCAAGGCGTCAGCCTGGTTCAGGTCGATGCCGCTGTCGCACAGCAGCCGGGTCTTGAGGCCATGGGTCCGGTCACGCAGCCGCACACCGGTTTCGCTCAGGCTCAGGTGCACCTCCCGCTCATCCTTGGCGCTGCGCTGACGCTTGACCAGACTGAGTTGCTCAAGGCGCTTGAGCAGCGGCGTCAACGTGCCCGAATCCAGCATCAAGCGCTCCCCCAACGCCTTGACCGTGGGCTGCGCCGGCGCTGTGGCGTGCCACTCCCACAACACCAGCATCACTAGGTATTGCGGGTAGGTCAGACCCAACTGATCGAGCATCGGCTTGTACGCGCGGGTCACCGCCCTGGAGGCGGCGTAAAGCTTGAAACACAGTTGATTATCGAGCGCCAGGGAGACGGTCATTTGAGCAGGGCTTCGATCTCTTGGGTCAGGTCCTGCGGCTTGGTGGTCGGCGCAAAGCGCTTGACTACCTGGCCGTCGCGGCCGATGAGGAACTTGGTGAAGTTCCACTTGATACCCTTGGAACCGAGCAAACCCGGCGCCTGTTGTTTCAGTTGCACAAACAACGGGTGGGCATCGCTGCCATTCACGTCAATCTTCTTGAACAGCGGGAAGCTGACACCGAAGTTCAGCTCGCAAAACTCGGAAATCGCGCCTTCGTTACCGGGTTCCTGCTTGCCGAACTGGTTGCAGGGGAAGCCCAACACCACCAATCCCTGGTCCTTGTACTGCTGCCAGAGCTGTTCCAGGCCCTTGTACTGTGGGGTGAAGCCGCACTTGCTGGCGGTGTTGACCACCAGGATGGCCTTGCCGGCGAAATCGGCCAAGGTCTTTTGCTCACCTTTGATGGTGGTGCAAGGGATGCTCAGCAGGTTGTTGCTCATGGCAGTGTCTCGATAACGGAAAGAAAGGATAAACATAGTGGTCAATTCAATTGCGTGCAATTTAATTGACCAGAATGATAGGCCGATATCAAACGATAACCGCTTCTGTGGCGAGGGAACTTGCTCCCTCGCCACAGAAGATATGTTTATCGCGGAACGAGGTCCAGGCACACCGAGTTGATGCAGTAACGCAGGCCGGTCGGCGGCGGACCATCCGGGAACACGTGCCCCAAGTGAGCATCGCATTTGGCGCAGGTCACTTCGGTGCGGATCATGCCGTGGCTGACGTCACGGATCTCGATCATCGCGCTGTCGGCGATTGGCGCGTAGAAGCTCGGCCAGCCGCAGCCGGAGTCGAACTTGGTCTTGGAGTCGAACAACGGCTCATTGCAGCAGATGCAGTGATACACGCCGTCGGTCTTGGTGGCATTGTACTTGCCGCTGAAAGGACGCTCGGTGCCCTTGAGACGGCATACGTTGTACTGCTCTGGATCGAGCATCGCCTTCCACTCATCAACGGTTTTCTGCAACTTTTCCATCGGTACACCTCGGCAACTAAAAAAGCCTGATCTGTGTCTTTTCCATGGATCAGGCGGCACGTATGATTGCGCCTCTTCAAAACGCCAGTCTGGCACCCGCGCTACCGGCATTCAAACGTATTTATGGGTGCGGGCCCCGCAGGATTCGCAGTACGGTAGTGTCCCCACCGTCTGGATCGTTCATTTTCAGGATCACATCGCCATGCAGGTCAGCAAATCGAACAAGCTCGCCAACGTCTGCTACGACATTCGCGGCCCAGTGCTCAAGCACGCCAAACGCCTGGAAGAGGAAGGCCATCGCATCCTCAAGCTGAACATCGGCAACCCGGCGCCCTTTGGTTTCGAAGCGCCGGACGAAATCCTCCAGGACGTGATCCGCAACCTGCCCACCGCCCAGGGCTACAGCGACTCCAAAGGCCTGTTCAGCGCGCGCAAGGCGGTGATGCAGTACTACCAGCAAAAGCAGGTCGAAGGTGTCGGCATCGAAGACATCTACCTGGGCAATGGCGTGTCCGAGCTGATCGTGATGTCCATGCAGGCCCTGCTCAACAACGGCGACGAAGTGCTGGTGCCGGCGCCGGATTACCCGTTGTGGACCGCCGCCGTGACCCTGGCAGGCGGCCACCCGGTGCACTACCTGTGTGACGAAGGCGCGGACTGGTTCCCGGACCTGGCCGACATCAAGGCCAAGATCACCCCGAACACCAAGGCCCTGGTGATCATCAACCCGAACAACCCGACCGGCGCGGTGTATTCCAAGGAAGTCCTGCTGGGCATGCTGGAACTGGCGCGCCAGCACAACCTGGTGGTGTTCTCCGACGAGATCTACGACAAGATCCTCTACGACGACGCCGTGCACGTGTGCACCGCCTCCCTGGCGCCGGACCTGCTGTGCCTGACCTTCAACGGCCTGTCCAAGTCCTACCGCGTGGCGGGTTTCCGTTCGGGCTGGATCGCCATCTCTGGTCCCAAACACAACGCCCAGAGCTACATCGAAGGCATCGACATGCTGGCCAACATGCGCCTGTGTGCCAACGTGCCGAGCCAGCACGCGATCCAGACCGCCTTGGGCGGCTACCAGAGCATCAATGACCTGGTCCTGCCTCAAGGCCGCTTGCTGGAACAGCGCAATCGCACCTGGGAACTGCTCAACGCCATTCCCGGCGTGAGCTGCGTGAAACCCATGGGTGCGTTGTATGCCTTTCCGCGGATCGACCCAAAAGTGTGTCCGATCCTCAACGATGAGAAATTCGTGCTCGACCTGCTGCTGTCGGAAAAGCTGCTGGTGGTGCAAGGCACGGCGTTCAACTGGCCGTGGCCAGATCACTTCCGTGTAGTGACATTGCCACGCGTGGATGACCTGGACATGGCCATTGGTCGCATCGGCAACTTCCTCAAGTCCTATCGCCAGTAACGCGAACGACGCTGTACGGCCGACAATCGGTCGTACAGCGAGTATCTAGCAACACTTCTCTGGCTTTTCCCCGTACAGGCCCTTCGCCGTCACTGAAAACGCCAGCGACCCCCTGTATTCACGGGACAGCGAGGTACCGGCGAACCGATTCAGCCCTGTTTTCCCTATCGGAAATGCCCTTCAAGGCTCTACATTCAGGCTGTAGGACACAGTTTGAAATAGTCGCTCGGTTGAATCACCCCATGCCGCACCTTATATACCCCGCAGTACGCGATATATTAAGCATGAGGAGAATTCTACAACCATGATGCGCATCCTGCTGTTCTTGGCCACTAACCTTGCGGTCGTGCTGATTGCCAGCATCACCTTGAGCCTTTTCGGCTTCAATGGGTTCATGGCGGCCAACGGGGTTGACCTGAACCTCAATCAGCTGCTGGTTTTCTGTGCGGTCTTTGGTTTTGCCGGCTCGCTGTTCTCGCTGTTCATCTCCAAGTGGATGGCGAAGATGAGCACCAGCACCCAGGTGATCACCCAACCCCGTACCCGGCATGAACAATGGTTGCTGCAGACCGTCGAGGAGCTATCCCGCCAAGCCGGCATTAAAATGCCTGAAGTCGGGATCTTCCCGGCTTATGAAGCCAACGCCTTTGCCACCGGCTGGAACAAGAACGACGCGCTCGTTGCGGTGAGCCAGGGCATGCTGGAACGCTTCTCGTACGATGAAGTGAAGGCCGTGCTGGCCCACGAGATCGGCCACGTGGCCAACGGTGACATGGTCACCCTGGCCTTGGTACAAGGCGTGGTGAACACCTTCGTGATGTTCTTTGCGCGGATCATCGGCAACTTTGTCGATAAAGTGATCTTCAAGAACGAAGGTGGACGCGGTATTGCCTACTTCGTGGCGACCATCTTCGCCGAGTTGGTGCTGGGCTTCCTGGCCAGTGCAATCACTATGTGGTTCTCTCGCAAGAGAGAGTTCCGTGCAGATGAAGCCGGTGCCCGCCTGGCCGGTACCGGGGCGATGATCGCGGCGCTGCAACACCTGCGCTCCGAGCAAGGCCTGCCGGTGCACATGCCGGACAGCCTGACCGCCTTCGGCATCAACGGCGGCATCAAGCAGGGCATGGCTCGCCTGTTCATGAGCCACCCACCGCTGGAAGAGCGTATCGACGCACTGCGTCGCATGGGCTGATAACCCGCAAGGCAAAAAAAGGGGCGATTGGATCGCCCCTTTTTTGTGGACACAATTTAGGCCTTGGTCAGCCGATAAACCCGCTCATCGAGCCGCGTGACACCCTCCTGCACAAACTTCCAGCTCTCCTCCAAGACGTCTTGCTCTTGCAGCGCCCGCAAGGTCCAGTCCGAACCGAACAACACCTTCACCTCATCATTAGTCACTGCAAACGGTGGCCCGGCCTTTTGCGTCTGATCGTAATCAAGGGTGATCAGCAGCCCCTGGCAACCCGACGGCAGCAGGCGGCTCAAATGCTCGGCATACTGCGCCCGCATCAGCGGTGGCAAGGCGATCAGGGCGGCGCGGTCATACAACGCGGCGCAACCCACCAAAGCTTCGGCATCCAGGGCGAAGAAGTCGCCGCACCACACTTCGATCAAATCAGCCTGGTACACCGTAAAGGCACTTCGCCGAGTGATAAGTGGCACGAGGTTCTGCTCGCTGAAAAACGCCTCGACGGCCTGCTCTGACAGCTCCACGCCCATAACCCGCAGCCCATGACTGGCCAGCCACACCAGGTCCAGGCTCTTGCCACACAAGGGCACCAGCACCTTGGAGCCCTCAGCAACCGCCAGTTGCGGCCAATGTCGTTGCAGGTAAGGGTTGACCTCGGACAAATGAAAGCCGATCTGATTGCGTGCCCAGCGTTCCTGCCAAAACTCAGGCTCCATAGATCCTCCATAAAATTCGATCAAATGGTACTAAAACTTATATTAGATTTAGATCAATGATCTGACTGAAGATGGGCCCATGTTAACGCTCAGGACCCCCCTTATGCTCCCCAGCCTGTTTATCTCCCACGGCTCGCCCATGCTTGCCCTGCAACCCGGCGCCAGCGGCCCGGCCCTCCAGCGACTCGCTGCCGAGATGCCACGCCCGAAGGCAATCGTGGTGGTGTCGGCACACTGGGAAAGTCACGAACTCCTGGTCAGCGGCAGCGCCGCGCCCGAAACCTGGCACGACTTCGGCGGCTTCCCCCGCGAGTTGTTTGCCGTGCAGTACCCGGCACAGGGTGACCCGCAACTGGCCGCTGAAATTGTCGAGTTGTTGAAGGCCGACGGCTTGAATGCACGCACTGATGACCGTCGCCCCTTCGACCATGGCACCTGGGTGCCGCTGTCGCTGATGTACCCGGCGGCGAATATCCCGGTGGTGCAGGTGTCGTTGCCCAGTAGCATGGGCCCTGCCCTGCAGACCCGCGTCGGGCACGCCCTTGCCAGCCTGCGCGAGCATGACGTGCTTCTGATCGGCTCAGGCAGCATCACCCACAACCTGGGCGAGCTGGACTGGCGTGCGGGGCCCGAGAGCATCGAGCCTTGGGCGCGAGACTTCCGGGACTGGGTGGTCGATAAGCTGGCCGCCGACGATGAAAAGGCGCTGCACGACTACCGCCGCCAGGCGCCGAATGCCGTGCGCAACCATCCCAGTGATGAGCACCTGTTGCCGTTGTACTTTGCACGTGGAGCCGGTGGTGATTTCAGCATCGCGCACCAAGGTTTCACCCTGGGCGCACTAGGCATGGATATCTACCGCTTCGGCTAACAGCGCCCATCGCAGGAATGGGACAGTCCGCAGGTGATAGGCACTAATGCGCTAGCCCGGCAACTACCCAGTCCGCGGCCTAGGCCTTCTTCTCATAACCCACTCCTTTTAAGGAGAAGTGGATTTCCTTTCCTACACCCGAGTCTTTGGTAATCTGCTGGGTACCTACTATCGAGTTCTTATACCTACCGTATAAACCGCTACTGTTGATTTCGCCCACTTTAACAGCGCCCTTATCATCTGTAGTAAAGGGCGCTGAAAAACTGCCGGTCGTTGGAGCAATCTGTGAACTTTTGTTTATCTTTGCGCCATAGTGTTCGACAAACCCAGTGTCTCTACCGGCCAGCGCAACCTTTCTGTCGACATAAAGATCTTTGACGTGCTGTTTGGGACCCGGATTATTCGGATCCGTGACATCCTGGATATAAGCGCTCAACTTCTGGGGATCTTCAGGGTCTCGCACTATCGTCAGATTATACTTATGCCCAAACTTGAAATCGACCAATGTGCTATTGCTGGCACCCTTTTCCCCATCAAACTCAGCGCGACCCTGTGGCGCTTTGAAATGCGGACCGTGTCCAGAAAACACCACCAACGCTTTGCCGTCCCCACGTGGCTGCAGCCCTATATAGCCACGGCCGAGAGGCTTACCACTGTCGTCATTGAGTCCAAACATCATCGCGTAATAAATACCCGCATCCTTGCCTGTTTTTCTTTGAAGGCCTTCATCGATACTCATTGGAAACGTAATGTTGTTTAACCCAGGGGATGGTGCGGGAAGTGAGTAACTCACACCATACAGCCCATTCGGTGCTGTGGCTTCTTTCTTGATTTCGAGTTTTGGATCGCTCACCTTATCAAGCGCTGAGTTATGGCTTGTGATCGATGATGGTACAGCGCCTGGGCTGGTTTCTTTTTTCAGACGCACTAGTGCATCACTCAATAGGCTAGCCCTCCCTGACGACGGAAGACTATTTTCATCTTCTTGGAAGTGATCAACACGTGGCTCGTCCTTCCTATTAATGGACGGTTGCACAGGAGGATGAATATCAGGCTCAGGCATTCTTGATGGGGGACGGAGTGTGTAATCAATGCGCATAACAGCTGCAGCCTCTTTCCAGTGAGTTCAAACATCACTCAACAGTAGTGACTCACTTACAAGCAGACTGTCAGACAGGTCACTCATGCGCTCGGAATTTACTTAAACCTGATTTGATCATTACCTGACAACGAAAACCGACCTTTCTGAACTGCGTCACCAGAGTACGCCTCATATGAAGCGCTACCCCACCACGTGAGCAGCCCTTGCGCGCCTACCGAACGCCAGCCAAAAAAAATCCCCGAACCAGTCGGGGATTTTTTACTTGCGATCAATCAGCCCAAGGGCAGATCAATCTTCGCGGTAGCGACGCAGCTTCAGCTGCTTACCGGCAACGCGAGTGTCTTTCAGCTTGGCCAGCAGTTTTTCCAGACCGTCTTCTGGCAGCTCCACCAGGGAGAAGCTGTCACGGACTTGGATACGACCAATGGCCTCGCGTGCCAGGCCACCCTCATTGAGGATAGCGCCCAGCAGGTTCTTGGCAGCGATACCATCACGCGCGCCCAGCGCGGTACGGCAACGAGCACGGCCTTCAGCCAATGGCACCGGAGCGCGACGCTCACGATCACCACGGTCTAGACGGTCGCCAGTACGCTCTGGACGATCACCGCGTGGCGCGCTGTTCGGAACCAGTGGACGTTCTTTCTCGATGGCTGCAAGCGTCAATGCTTGACCGTTGGTGGCTTTACGCAGCAAGGCTGCAGCCAGGGCACGCGGGGTGCAACCGATATCGGCGGTCAGGCGGTCCAGCAGGTCGCCGTGGGTCGATTCAGCGTCAGCCACCAGCGGCGACAGGCTGTTGGTCAGTTTCTTGATGCGCGCATCGAGAACGGCCTGGGCATCCGGCAGGCGGACTTCGGCAACTTTCTGACCGGTTACACGCTCGATCACTTGCAGCATGCGGCGCTCACGTGGAGTCACCAGCAGCAGTGCACGACCTTCGCGACCCGCACGGCCGGTACGGCCGATACGGTGAACGTAGGACTCTGGATCGTAAGGCATGTCAACGTTGAACACGTGGGTGATACGTGGAACGTCAAGGCCACGGGCAGCAACGTCGGTCGCCACAACGATGTCCAGACGGCCATCCTTGAGGGAGTCGATCACGCGCTCACGTTGGTTCTGGGCAATGTCACCGTTCAGCGCAGCGGCTTTGTAGCCTTTGGCTTCCAGGGCGCTGGCCAGGTCCAGGGTCGCTTGCTTGGTGCGCACGAACATGATCAGGGCGTCGAAGTCTTCGACTTCCAGCAGGCTCAATACAGCCGAGGTCTTCTGGTCAGCGTGAACCAACAGGTGAGCCTGTTCGATCGCGGTAACGGTCTGAGTCTTGGTCTGGATCTTCACGTGCTCAGGATCGCGCAGGTGACGCTCGGCGATGGCACGGATCGACTGTGGCAGGGTAGCCGAGAACAGTACGGTTTGACGGGTTGGTGGCAGTGCCTTGAAGATGACCTCCAGGTCATCCATGAAGCCCAGCTTGAGCATTTCGTCAGCTTCGTCCAGAACCAGGTGGTTCACGGTCGACAGGACTTTCTCGTCACGACGCAGGTGGTCGCACAGACGGCCCGGGGTGGCAACAACGATCTGTGCGCCATTACGGATTGCTTTGAGTTGTGGGCCCATAGGCGCGCCGCCGTAAACGGCCACAACGGTTACGCCTGGCATTTGCTTGGCGTAGGTTTCAAAAGCGGTTGCTACTTGCAGCGCCAACTCACGGGTTGGCGCCAGGATCAGGGCTTGCGGTTCGCGCTTGGCAGGATCGATGCAGTGCAGGATTGGCAAAGCGAACGCGGCAGTTTTGCCGGTACCGGTTTGCGCCTGGCCAATCATGTCCTTACCGGCCATGATGATCGGGATCGATTGCTGCTGAATCGCCGAAGGCTCTTCGTAGCCAGTCGCTGCGACGGCTGCAAGAATATTCGGGTTCAGATTAAAAGCGGCGAAGCCGCCGGTTTCCTGGGTCATGGGTCTGCCTCTAAGTGCATCCGCAAAGACCCATGCTCCAAAGCTGCGCATGCCGTGTTGAGACTCAAGAGTCGCCCTGGCTGCTTTGTCGGCGGGGATTTGCGAAAACGAATGAATGAAAAAGATTCGTCAAGGGAGAGTCCGCTGTGCGGACGTGCAGCCGAAGCTGACTTCGGGGAATTGCGCTACCTAAACGCGGCCCGGTTAAAGGCCGGCGCGCACTATACCGGAAATAGCTGAAAAAGGGAGCTTTTTTTATCGGAAAGTACCGATAAACCGCGCTGTGTCACAGTCTTTGCAGATAACACCGGCAAGGTCTATTTTTCAAAGGCCCGGCCCTGCTGGTCATAACGCTTAAACGGTTCACCTGACATCTCAGACCTTTGGTCCGAAACCTTTTCCCGCGCCCGAGGGCACACCCGATGAATCAAGCCAGTAGCAGCCGCGTCAGCCGTGAACTCCAGGGTCATGTCTTGCTTTTGGGTCTGGACCGGGTCGCCAAACGCAACGCGTTCGACCTGGACCTGCTCAATGAGCTGAGCCTGGCGTATGGCGAATTTGATCGAAATACCGACGCGCGGGTCGCGGTGGTGTTTGCCCATGGCGACCACTTCACCGCCGGGCTCGACCTGGCCAATGTCAGCGGTGTGATGGCCGGTGGCTGGCAGCCGCCGTTGGGAGGTTGCGATCCCTGGGGCGTATTTGCCGGCCCGCGTGTGAGCAAACCGGTGATCGTCGCGGCCCAGGGTTACTGCCTGACCATCGGGATTGAGCTGATGCTGGCCGCGGACATCAACCTCTGCGCCAGCAACACGCGTTTTGCGCAGATGGAAGTACAGCGTGGGATCTTTCCGTTTGGCGGCGCGACGCTGCGCTTTCATCAGATTGCCGGCTGGGGCAACGCGATGCGCTGGCTGCTGACCGGCGATGAATTCGACGCCCATGACGCCCTGCGCCTGGGCCTGGTGCAGGAAGTAATGGCCAGCGAAGACCTGCTGCCCCGTGCCGTCGAACTGGCCAACCGCATCGCCCGCCAGGCGCCGCTGGGCGTTCAAGCCACGTTGATGTCGGCGCGGTTGGCGCGGATGGAAGGCGAAACCGTGGCGGCAGCGGCGTTGCCGCCGATGGTGGATAAACTGCTCAACAGCGAAGATGCCAAGGAAGGCGTGCGGGCGATGATCGAGAAGCGGCCCGGCGTATTCAAAGGTATTTGAGTTGGCAGTACCAACGCCATCGTCGTGACAGGCGACTAAGTCGCCGGCCGAATCGCCTTGATCAGCGGTTGCAACGAATACCCAAGGCGCGGTGCCAAGGCTTCAGCGCGAGCGGACAGCGACTCCAGGTCCAGCGCCTGATCCAGCTCCGACGGCACCAGCAAAATCACATTGCCCTCCTTCACCGGCAGTTCCCAATAATGCCGGTGATACAAGCCACGTAACAACGCGGCGCCCAGAGGCTTGCCATCATCGGTGGCCCACTGGTTGATCACCAGCCAGCCACCGGGGTTGAGCTTTTTCTGGCAGCTTTCCAGGAAGGTCCAGGCCAGGTGCCCGACGCCGGGACCGACGTCGGTATAGAGGTCAACGAAGATCAGGTCGGCCGATTCGGCACTGTCGAGCAATTGCAGGGCATCGCCAATGCGGATGTACAAACGCGGGTCGTCGTCCAGCCCCAGGTACTCGATAGCCAGGCGCGGCACGTCGGGGCGCAACTCGATGGCTTCCACGTCCTCCAACGGCAGGAACTTCAGGCACGCCTGGGTCAACGTGCCGGCCCCCAAGCCGAGGAACAGCGCGCTTTCCGGCTGTTCATGGCACAACGCGCCGATCAGCATGGCACGGGTGTAGTCGTACTCCAGCCAGCTCGGGTCAGCAGTGAACACACAGCTTTGCTCGATGGCATCGCCGAACTCGAGAAAACGGTAATCGGCCACTTCGAGCACACGGATCATGCCGAAGTCATCATGGACTTCAGCCAGCAGGCGCTCGACACGCTCCTCGGTCATCACTACTCCTAAAGGGTTTACCGCACGGCAAAAGCGCGATTGTCGGCCAACCGGCGGCAACAGGTCACGCACTAATTGCTGATAACATTGGCGCCCCACCGTCAATCAGCCAATCGAGTTCATGATGAGCCAACCCTGGAGCCCCGACAGCTGGCGCGCCCTGCCGATCCAGCAACAACCCCAGTACCCGGACGCTGCGCACTTGTTGCAAGTGGAGCAGAACCTGGCCAGCTACCCGCCACTGGTGTTTGCCGGGGAAGCCCGCGAGTTGCGTCGTCAGTTTGCCGAAGTGACCCAGGGCCGTGCGTTCCTGCTGCAAGGCGGCGATTGCGCCGAGAGCTTTGCCGAGTTCTCTGCGGCGAAGATCCGCGACACCTTCAAGGTGCTGCTGCAGATGGCGATCGTGATGACCTTTGCCGCCGGCTGCCCGGTGGTGAAAGTCGGGCGCATGGCGGGCCAGTTCGCCAAGCCGCGCTCGGCCAACGATGAAACCATCGACGGCATCACCCTGCCCGCCTACCGTGGCGACATCGTCAACGGTATTGGTTTCGACGAAAAAAGCCGTGTGCCGGACCCGGACCGCCTGTTGCAGTCCTACCACCAGTCCACCGCCACCCTCAACCTGCTGCGCGCCTTTGCCCAAGGCGGTTTTGCCGACCTGCACCAGGTGCACAAATGGAACCTGGATTTCATCGCCAACTCCGCTCTGGCCGAGAAGTACAGCCAACTGGCCGACCGTATCGACGAAACCCTGGCCTTCATGCGCGCCTGCGGCATGGACAGCTCGCCGCAACTGCGCGAAACCAGCTTCTTCACTGCCCACGAAGCGCTGCTGCTCAACTACGAGCAAGCCTTTGTGCGCCGCGACAGCCTGACCAACGATTACTACGATTGCTCGGCGCACATGCTCTGGATCGGCGACCGCACCCGCCAACTGGACGGTGCCCACGTCGAGTTCCTGCGCGGAGTAAACAACCCGATCGGGGTCAAGGTCGGCCCGAGCATGAACTCGGATGACCTGATCCGCCTGATCGACATCCTCAACCCGGACAACGACCCTGGCCGCCTCAACCTCATTGCGCGCATGGGTGCGGGCAAGGTCGGTGATCATTTGCCAGGCTTGATCCGTGCCGTGCAGCGCGAAGGCAAGCAGGTGCTATGGAGTTCCGACCCGATGCACGGCAACACCATCAAGGCCAGCAGCGGCTACAAGACTCGCGACTTTGCGCAGATCCTGGGTGAAGTGAAGGATTTCTTCCAGGTGCATCAGGCCGAGGGCACATATGCCGGCGGGATCCATATCGAGATGACCGGGCAGAACGTCACCGAATGCATCGGCGGCGCGCGACCGATCACCGAAGATGGCTTGTCGGATCGGTATCACACCCACTGCGATCCTCGGATGAATGCCGATCAGTCGCTGGAATTGGCGTTTCTGATTGCCGAGACACTAAAGCAAGTCAAGCGCTGACCTTTGAGCGAACGGGCCTCTTGTGGTGAGCGGGCTTGCCCCGCGCTGGGCTGCGCAGCGGCCCCAAACCAGTCACTGTGTTCTATCTGAAGAAATTTAGGGGTCTTACTGGGGCTGCTTCGCAGCCCAGCGCGGGGCAAGCCCGCTCACCACAAAAAGCCCGCTCACAGCAACATTGCCACCCGCAACCTGTCGGCACTTGGCCGCTGGCAATTGAGCTGGACCTGTTCCAGTCCAAGCCAGTCGGCCATTTGCAACAGGTTCGACGCCAGCGCCGCCATCCCCTCATCATCCAATCCCGGTTCCTCCTCATGCACGGCGTGCACCGCGAGGCGCCCATTGGCGCGTTCGGCGCGCAGGTCCACACGCGCAGCAATCCGCTCGTTGTGCAGAAACGGCAGCACGTAGTAGCCGTACACCCGCTTGTCTTGTGGGGTGTAGATCTCGAGGCGGTAGCGGAAATCGAACAGTCGCTCAGTACGGCTGCGCTCCCAGACCAACGAATCGAACGGCGACAGCAACGCACTGGCCGGCACTTTGCGCGGCACTTTCGGATCGGGCAGGCAGTAAGCCAGCTGTTTCCAGCCTTGCACTTGGCAAACCCGCAGTTGACCGTCCTCCACCAGTTCGGCAAGACGAATGCCGCTGTCGGCCGGATCGAGGCGGAAGTAGTCGCGCAGGTCTTTTTCAGTCCCCACGCCCAACGCGGTGGCGCTGTGCAGCAACAAACCACGCTGGGCTTGGGCTTCAGTCACAGCGGTTTGAAGGATATCGCTGGGGATGACCCGCTCCGGCAAGTCGTATAGCCGTTCAAAACCGCGTCGGCCGGCGACCGTCACCAAGCCGGCGGCAAACAGCCATTCCAGTGCATGTTTTTCATCGCTCCAATCCCACCACGGACCGGCGCGCTCCTCACGGGTCGACAAACTACCAGCCCCCAATGCGCCTTGCTGCTCGACCGTCTGCAACACCCGCTGAATGGTGGCTTGCTGCTCACGGCCAAAACGCGCCATTTGCGAATAGATGCCCCGCCCCTGCTGCGCCCGCTGCATACGCCAGCGCATCAACGGGTACAACGCCATCGGCAGCAAAGAGGCTTCATGCCCCCAATACTCAAACAGGGAACGCCGTCGACCCTGGCTCCAGGCAGCCTGCTCAAGGATCGACGGGGAGTAGTTGCCCAAGCGGGAAAACAGCGGCAGGTAATGGGAACGTACCACGGCATTGACCGAATCGATCTGCAACACCCCTAGGCGTTCGATCATGCGGTTGAGGTGCACAGCCTTGATCAGTGCCGGCGCCTGGCGCCCGGAAAATCCCTGGGCCGCCAGCGCCATGCGTCGAGCTTGCTTGAGTGAAAAAGACAGATCGGCGGGCATGGGGCTCTCCGTGTGGGCTCGCCGACTACCCTACTGCATCCGCGATCATTTTCGCAGCGGATCCTGCCAGAAATGCAGGTGGCGCTCGTGCTCGACATCGCCGCGGCTGAGGCCGATATCCTTGAGCGCATCATCACTCAAGGTCGCCAGCATCTGGCGCTCCTCATGCAGCGCCTGCCACCGGACAATCTTGTGAACCAGCCCGGCAAACGGACGTTTCGCCATCAACACAAAACCTCTTTGACCTTTCATCTTCTCGCCCTCCAGTGGGGATGGCGCAAGTGTGTGCCTGGGCTTAAGATCAATCCAACGAATGTTTCTTATGCAATACATCTCAGAGATTGATCAATTGTCCAGCTTCCCGAGCATCGACACTGAAGTCCTGCGCACCTTCGTCGCCATCGCCGACCAAGGCGGTTTCACCCGCGCTGGCGAACTCGTAAACCGCACCCAGTCGGCGGTGAGCATGCAGATGAAGCGCCTGGAGGAAGACGTATTGCAGCGCAAGCTGTTCGAGCGCGATGGCCGGCAGGTTCGGCTGACACCCGAAGGCCAGGTGTTGTTGGGGTATGCGCGGCGCATCTTGAAACTGCACAGCGAGGTGTTCAATACCCTGCGTGAGCCGCACATGGTGGGATTGGTGCGCATCGGTACACCAGACGACTACGTGATGCGGTTCCTGCCGGGCATCCTCAAGCAGTTTTCCAAGGCGTACCCGCTGATCCAGATCGAGATGCACTGCGAGGCGTCCACGGTTTTGATGCAGCGCCGGGATTTGGCACTGACCGTTGTCAGTCGCGAGCCTGGCAATGAGATCGGTGAACTGTTGCGCACCGAGCGCATGGTGTGGGCGGCAGCGCCGTGCTTCTGCAGCGATGAGCACGACTCGCTGCCCCTGGCGATGTCCGGCGCCGACTGCCTGTACACCCAGTGGGCCCGCTCGGCACTGGACGCGGCCGGGCGCGATTACCGCCTGGCCTACCACAGCTCCAACGTGTCGGCGATCCAGGCCGTGGTCAATGCGGGCCTGGCGGTGATGGTCAGCATGGAGAGCCTGGTGACCGATGACCTGCGCATACTCGGCCGCGACGAGGGTTTCCCGCCATTGCCGTCAATGAATCTGCATTTGCTGCGTAACACGCGGATGAATTCGCCCATCACCGATTGCCTGGCGGACTACATCATCGAAGGTTTCAGACTTTAAAGGTCAGCATCACCGCGCACACCACCAAGAAGCCGCAGAACAGGCCGCGCAGTACGCGCTCTGGCAGGGCATGGGCGACTTTCACGCCCCAACTGATACTGAGCAGACCACCGACGGCCAAGGGCACGCCGATCATCCAATCCACTTCCTGGTGCCAAGCGTAGGTCACCAGTGTCACGCCGGTACTCGGCAATGCCAGGGCCAGGGACAGGCCTTGGGCAACCACTTGGGTGGTGCCGAACACACTGGTCAGCACGGGCGTAGCAACCACTGCGCCACCCACACCGAACAGACCGCCCATGGAGCCGGACGCCGCCCCCAGCACCCCGAGCCATGGCCAGGAGTAACGCATCTGCGCCGTTGGTGGCGCATTGCGGGTGAACATGCGCACCAGGTTGTAGGCCGAAAGCGTCATCAGGAAGACAATAAAACCAATGCGCATCGCGCCAGCGTCCAGGCCTACCGCCCAGATCGACCCGAGCCAGGCGAAACTAAATCCCATGACGCCCAACGGCAGCGCATGGCGTAGTTCGATACGGTTGCGTTGGTGGTAGCGCCACAGCGCCAGCATTACGTTAGGCACCACCATCACCAGCGCCGTGCCCTGGGCCAACTGCTGATCCAGGCCGAACAACACGCCCAGCACCGGGATCGCGATCAGCCCGCCGCCAATGCCAAACAGGCCGCCCACCGTGCCGAGGGCAGCGCCCAATACCAGGTACATCGCTAAATCCAACACCGCTTGTCACTCCACAATCCCAGGAATTGCATGCTACGCAGTCGACGCTGGCACGGAAACGCACAGCAACGCACAATGGTTGTGCCAATCTCGCATAAGCGATCTTTCGATGAACCCGAATACCCTGACTGATCAACTGAGCCTGTTTCTCGACGTGCTGGAAACCGGCAGTTTTTCCGCTGCCGCACGCCGTCATCCGTTGACGCCCTCTGCCGTGGCGCGGCGTATCGACAGCCTGGAAAGCTCGGTGGGCAGCCGCTTGTTCCAGCGCAGCACCCACGCGGTGGTGGCGACCCCGGCGGGTTTGGCCTTTGCCGAGCGGGCGCGGCGGATCGTCAGCGAATTGCAGTTGGCGCGAGCCGAGGCGGTGTCTTTGAGCCATGCCCCGGAGGGCCTGATTCGGGTGGATGCGCCGGCAGCATTTGGTCGACGGCACCTGGCGCCAGTGATTGCCGACTTCCTGAATGTGTACCCCGGGCTGGACGTGCACCTGCATCTGATCGACAGCTTTGTGGACATGCAAGGCGCACACCTGGGCAAGGTTGATCTGGTGCTGCGTGCCGGGCATCTCGTCGACACGCGGCTGATCGCCACGCCCCTGGCGAGCATCGTGCGTATCGCCTGTGCCAGCCCGGCCTACCTGAAAAGCCGTGGCACGCCAAACCACCCTCGGGAGCTGAGCGAGCACGACGGGCTGGACTGGGATGGCCTGGCGCCCACGTTCGCCTGGCGCTTCGAGCTGGATGGACGCCGCGCGACCTATCGTCCACGTCGCATCCGCATGAGTGCCAACAACGCCGAAGCCTTGCTGTCCGGCGCCCTGGCCGGACTGGGCATTGCCCACCTGCCCACGTGGCTGGCCAGTGAATACCTGGTGCGCGGCGAATTGCTACCACTGTTTTGCGAAAATGGCCTGCCTAGCCCGGAAACCACCGGGATCTATGCGCTGCGCCTGGAACAGCAACCCAACGCACGCAGCCGCTTGTTGCTGGAATACCTCAAAACCCGTTTCAGCCCCGTGCCGCCCTGGGACCTGGCCTTGCAAAGTGGCTTGGTCTGACCGCTCGGACAGAATTATCTGGCGCATTAAAGATTTGCCCGCTAGATTCCAGCACAGATACGTTTTCCGGAGGCACCGCCATGAGCAAAAATCCCGACCCGTGCGAATCCCTGATGCTGGACAACCAGCTGTGCTTCGCCCTGCACTCCACCTCGCTGCTGATGACCAAGGTCTACAAGCCACTGCTGCAAGCACTCGGCCTGACCTACCCGCAGTACCTGGCCATGATGGTGCTGTGGGAAGAGGATGGTTTGACTGTCGGCGAAATCAGCAGTCGCCTGCTGACCGATCCGGGTTCGCTCACGCCGCTACTCAAGCGCCTGGAAGCTGAAGGCCTGCTCAGTCGCACCCGCAGCCGCGAAGATGAACGCGTGGTGGTCGTGGAATTGACTGACGCCGGCCGCGCCCTGCAGGACAAGGCCATGGGCATACCCCAGTGCATCCTCGGCGCCAGCGGCCTGGAGCTGGAGCAATTGCGCAAGTTGCAGGGCGACCTGATTGCCTTGCGCGCCAACCTGCAAGGCAACATTTAACCTCTCCCATCAAGGGCGTCGCGTCCGCAGCGCCCGCAGAAAATGACCGTTCGTCCCCGCCTCAGAATATTTCTATAAATTTATCTTGCGCGCAAAACATTAGCGCTATACATTCGTCTCACCAACTACTTAGCGCGCAAACATTTAGCGCTAATAACCAAAAAGGAAAACACCATGCAAACGCTCTATACCGCAGTAGCTACCGCCACCGGCGGCCGTGATGGTCGTGCTGTTTCCAGCGACAACATCCTCGACGTCAAGCTCTCCACCCCCAAAGAACTGGGCGGTACCGGTGGCCAGGCCACCAACCCTGAACAACTGTTCGCTGCCGGCTACTCGGCTTGCTTCATCGGCGCTCTGAAATTCGTCGCCAGCCAGACCAAACGCAAAATCCCGGATGACGCCTCGATCACTGCCCACGTCGGCATCGGCCAGATCCCCGGTGGTTTCGGCCTGGATATTGACCTGCACATCAGCCTGCCCGGACTGGCTCAAGACGACGCGCAAAGCCTGGTCGACGCCGCTCACCAAGTCTGCCCGTACTCCAACGCCACCCGTGGCAACGTCGATGTACGCCTGCACGTGACTGTCTAAATGACCTCGGCCGCCCCTGGAGAACGCAATGAACACAATTGGTAAAGCACTCACCGGCACCCTGCTCGCCCTGTCCGTCACCCACGCCTTTGCGGCGCCAGGTGAAGTTGAACACAACACCCAAGCCTTTCTGGATGTGTTGAACGCCGGCACCGGCAAACCGATGGAACAACTGACGCCCAAGGACGCCCGTGCTGTTCTGACCGGCGCCCAGGCGGGTGTGAAGCTGACCTTGCCAGCCGCAGATGTGAGCCAGAAGACCATCCAGGTCGATGGCAAGCCGCTGGACCTGACCATCGTGCGTCCGGCCGGGGTCAAGGGCACCTTACCTGTGTTCATGTTCTTCCACGGCGGCGGCTGGGTGCTGGGGGATTACCCGACGCATGAACGCCTGGTGCGGGACCTGGTCGTGGGTTCGGGGGCGGTGGCGGTGTTCGTCAATTACACGCCTTCGCCGGAAGCGCATTATCCGGTGGCGATCAACCAGGCCTACGGCGCCACAAAATGGGTGGCCGAGCATGGCCAAGAGATTAACGTCGATGGCAAGCGCCTGGCGGTCGCGGGCAACAGTGTCGGCGGCAATATGGCAGCGGTGGTCAGCCTGATGGCCAAGGACAAGGGCACCCCGGCCATCAAGTTCCAAGTGCTGTTATGGCCAGTGACCGACGCCAACTTCGACACCGGTTCCTACAACCAATATGCCGAAGGTCACTTCCTCACCCGCAACATGATGAAGTGGTTCTGGGACAACTACACCACCGACGCCAAGCAACGCGCCGAGATCTACGCCTCGCCGCTGCGGGCCAGCATTGATCAGTTGAAGGGCCTGCCGCCCGCCCTGATCCAGACCGCCGGCGCCGACGTGCTGCGTGATGAGGGCGAAGCCTACGCCCGCAAGCTGGACGCCGCCGGTGTGCCGGTGACCGCCGTGCGCTACAACGGCATGATCCACGACTACGGTTTGCTCAACGTGGTCAGCCAAGTCCCAGCGGTGCGTTCGGCACTGCTCCAGGCCTCGGATGAATTGAAGCAACACCTGAAGTAAAACGTAACGCCCACGAAAAAGCCCGACTCAAGGTCGGGCTTTTTTTCGTATCGGCAGGGCCAGAATTACTTCTTGGCGCGACCTTTGTACGAACCGCCTTCGCGGGTGTCGATCTCGATCAGGTCGTCGATTTCGATGAAGTCAGCGACTTGCAGCTCGGTGCCGTTAGCCAGCTTGGCAGGCTTCATGACTTTGCCCGAAGTGTCGCCGCGAGCGGAACCTTCGGTGTAGGCCACTTTACGCACGATGGTGGTCGGCAGCTCTACGGAAACCAGGCGCTCTTCGAAGAAAATAGCTTCGCAGACGTCTTCCATGCCTTCTTCGATGAACGGCAGAACGGCTTCGATATCTTCAGCGTTCAGCTCGTACATGGTGTAGTCGGTGGTATCCATGAACGTGTAGGTGTCGCCGCTGATGAAGGACAGGGTCGCTTCTTTGCGGTCGAGGATCACGTCGTCCAGCTTGTCATCGGCGCTGTATACGATCTCGGTCTTGTAACCGGTCAGCAGGTTCTTCAGCTTGGTCTTCATGATTGCGCTGTTACGACCAGACTTGGTGAACTCAGCTTTCTGAACCAGCCAAGGGTCGTTTTCGAGACGGATCACTGTACCGGGTTTCAGTTCTTTACCAGTTTTCATTGCATATATCCGAAATTTGGATGGGATTTACAAAATTCAAGGTGGCGTATCATATCCAACTTTCATAAAACTGCACCAGCGCCGTCGCAAGATCGGCCTGCAAACCCTGTTCCAGACACCATGCTTCGGCGTGCAGATTCACTTCCGGCCAGTGTTCCAGCAGCATTTTCCACGGTTGGGCCATGTCGCCCTCCGTGTTCCAGGCCTGCCAGAGACCGATCAAAGCAGCGCTTGCCGCTGGAGACAAGTCGGCGGTGTACAGCTCCAGGAAGGCATCGAGTTTGTCGAGATGGATGTCTTCGTCCTGTCGGTAAATGTGCCAGAGCAGCGGACGCCCGGCCCATTGGGCACGCACGAACGAGTCTTCGCCGCGCACGGCATTGAAGTCGCAGCACCACAGCAAGCGGTCGTATTGTTCCTGGCGCACGAAAGCGATGACCTGCACCGTCAGCGATCCGCGTTGCTGGATATCCCCTGCGACCAGCCGGTCCACACCGAGCCAGCGCTGCACGTCGCCCAGGATACGTCCCTCGGGGACCAACAGATGAGTGGCACACCCGTCCGTCGATAACACATCCAGCCAACTGGCGAGCCCCGCGTTTTCGTAGGCGAAAAGTGAGATCAGCCGCGCATCCAGTGCGGGAACTATGCCCAAGGCTTGCAGGAAGTCTCGCTGCGCGCCGGCATCCTGCTGAAACGCCCTACGCCGCTCCAGCAATCCCGCCTCACGCAACAGGCCGCCGGTGCCGGGTCGGAACCCAGGAAAGAAGAAGTACTTCTGCACGCCCTTGAATTTCACCGACGGCAGTCGATGACAGCCCACCACCCAGTCTTCGGCACTCAGGTAATCCAGGTTCATCCACAACGGCACACGTTCGCGCTCGGCCATGGCTTCCATATAGTCGGGCGGCAACTGACAGGCGAACGCGGCAATCACTACGTCGGCTGCCGGCACCTTCACCCACTTGGCGGGCCAGTGGCGCACTTCGACGCCTTCCTGCCATTGCAGGTCTTGCTGCACATCGATTTGCGGGCACATGCGCTCGAATGCCCGCAGGTCATCGACCCACAAGCACACATCGCAGGCGTGCTCCGCCACCAATTGCCGAGCCAGGCGCCAGGTCACGCCGATATCGCCGTAGTTGTCGACGACGCTACAAAAAATATCCCAGCGGGCTTTCATTCCGGGCTCCAATGCTCAAAGGCTCGATTGTCCGCATAAATGCGCGGATGCAGAAGGCTTGATCGCGATTATTCTGCACGGTGGCTGTGCGACAATCGCCGCCACGCCGTTTATGCCCGCCAGGAGGCCATCATGTCCGATCGTCCGTTATCGCTGTTCAAGCTAAGCGCTGCTATCGCGTTTGGCGTGTGGCTGGGGTTTATCGCCCTCGCGCTGACGGCTTGGTTGGCCTCGCGCTACCTGTTCCCGCAAAGCCTGGCGCCGGTGGCCCAGGCCGTGCAGCAATTGGGCAAGCCTGCGGTGGTGGCACCTGAACCGCCAAACCGCATGTTCGAGCAGTACCAGCAGAACCTGCAGAAGCAGGAACAGCAGCAAACCCTGGACCAGGCCCGCAACAATGCGCGCAACCTGTCCAACCCCAAATGCCAGTTCTGGCTGCAACAGGACCAGAACGCCCCCAACGAAAAGACCCGGGCCAATGTCCTGCAATTCTGCGATTGATGACCAATGAATAAACATGCCGTACACCAGCTTGTATTAGAGAAGCTCGCCCTCGATCTCGATATTGCCCTACGCGCAGCGCAGACCGCTTACGAAACCGCGACCCACGAAGAAAACATCGCGGAGAACAAATACGACACCCTGGGGTTGGAGGCTTCCTACCTGGCGGCGGGGCAAGCCAAACGCGTGGAGGAGATCAAGCAGGCGTTGGCGTTATGCCAGAGCATGCAGCTGCGGGCCTTTGATGATCAACGCGGTATAGAAATTGGCGCGCTACTGGGGCTGGAAGACGAGAACGGTCGCCAGCAATGGCTGTTTTTGGCGCCAGATGCGGCAGGTTTGAAAGTGGATGTGGTCGGGCAACCGGTCACCGTCATCACCCCGCGCTCGCCGCTGGGCAAAAGCCTGCTGGGCAAGTTCGAAGGCGATGAGGTGGAGATTCTGGTGGCGGGCGCTCGGCAACACTTCACGGTTACCGACGCCAAATAACCTGTAGGAGCGCATTCATTCACTTAATGAACGGGCAGCTCAACGCCATCAAACAACGCTTCCAGTTCCTGCTTGTTGTGGCACTGGATCGCCTTGGCCATGACTTCACGGGTCAGGTGCGGCGCAAATTTCTCGATGAAATCGCACATGAATCCACGCAGGAAGGTGCCACGACGGAAACCGATCTTGGTCACGCTGGACTCGAACAGTTCGCTGGCATCCAGCACCACCAGATCTTTGTCGAGCGCCGTGTCGACCGCCATTTTGGCGACGATACCCACGCCCAGACCCAGGCGCACGTAAGTCTTGATCACGTCGGCGTCGGCCGCAGTGAACACCACTTTAGGCGTAAGGCCGCGATGGCTGAAGGCTTCGTCGAGCTTGGAGCGGCCAGTGAAACCGAACACATAAGTCACGATCGGGTATTCAGCCAAGGCTTCCAGGGTCAACTTCGGCAGCTTGGCCAACGGATGACCTTGAGGCACGACCACGCAACGGTTCCAGCGATAGCACGGCATCATCACCAGATCACCGAACAGCTCCAAGGCCTCGGTGGCGATGGCGAAATCGACAGTGCCATCAGCGGCCATCTCGGCGATCTGCATCGGCGAGCCCTGGTGCATGTGCAGCGCCACATCCGGGTACTGCTTGATGAAATCGCGGATCACCGGCGGCAATGCATAACGCGCCTGGGTGTGGGTGGTAGCGATGGACAGGGTGCCTTTCTTCTCGTTGGAGAATTCCTGGGCGATCTGCTTGATGCTTTCGACTTTGCGCAGGATCTCGCCAGCGGTGGTGATAATGCGCTCACCGGCCGGGGTGACGCGGGTCAGGTGCTTGCCGCTGCGCGCGAACACTTCGACGCCCAGCTCGTCTTCGAGCAGGCGAATCTGCTTGCTGATACCGGGTTGCGAGGTGTACAGGCTTTGAGCGGTAGCGGAAACGTTGAGGTCGTGGTGCGCCACTTCCCAGATGTAGCGCAGTTGTTGAAGCTTCATATGTGTCCCTCAAAGCAGATAGACGCCACGGGTATCAGCGACGGTATATAACTATATTAAAGGTTCGATGGATAAATCTAGAACTTTTTATCGTTTTCACCCATCACACGTCATCACTGCGGCGACGTTGCAATGAAGGCACCAGGTAAACCGGCACCGTAGACAGCTGCAGCACCCGTGCAGCGGTGCGCCCCAACGGGGTAGCCGCTGCGGTTGCATGGCTATGACTGCCGACGATCAACAGGTCCACGGAAAGTTTGCGCAGTTGGTCGAGAATCACCTCGCACGGATCCCCCTGGATCACCCGTACCGAGCGAATCAACTTCAGGTCTTGCTCGCCTTCCCCCAACTCCTCGCGAAAACTGTCCAGCACCCGTTGCTCGATCGTCGCCATCACCGTGGTCAGCCCCTGGCTCTGCCACTCATTCAGGGCCTTCTCATCAAGGTAGCTCTGTAGCACCGATTCGGCGAACAGCCCAATGGGCTCGACCACATGGATCACATACAGGTCCGCCTTGAACGTTCGGGCCAGCGCCAGCGCATGTTGCATCACATAAGGCGCGTACAGACCGAGGTCTGTGGCGTACAGCATCGAACGGATCATAGAACCCCCTGGAACTGCCAGGATGGCGGAGATGAAATCAGCTTAGCAGTGCCTTGCTGACTTCGACTGACTTAGCACTTCACCTCATTACTGATGCCATGGGGAACATGCCCGGTGGCGACGAACTCCATGGCCTTCTCGCAATGCCCGGCCTGGTCATCAAAAAACACATCGGCGGCGAAGGCTTCCAAAAATGCGGATTTTTCCAGGCCACCGAGGAACAACGATTCGTCCAGGCGGATATCCCACTCGCGCAAGGTGCGAATCACCCGCTCATGGGACGGCGCGGAACGGGCCGTGACCAGCGCGGTGCGGATCGGACAGGCTTCGTCCGCAAACTCGCGCTGCAACAGGTTGAGCGCTGCCAGGAAACCTTTGAAAGGGCCGCCATGCAAAGGCTGGCGCGCCGACTCCCGTTCATTGGCCTGGAATGCTTCCAGTCCGCCAGCCTGATAGACCCGTTCGGACTCATCGGAAAACAACACCGCGTCGCCGTCGAAGGCAATGCGCAGTTCTTCGCTGGAGGCGCGGTTCGGGCCGCCGGACAGAATCGTCGCCGCCGCAAACCCGGCATCGAGGGCACTGCGCACATCTTCAGCATGGGTCGAGAGAAACAGATGACAGCCAAACGCCGCCAGATAAGGATAAGGACTACGCCCGCCTACGAAAGCGGCGCGGGAAATGTCCAGGCCGTAATGCTGGATTGAATTGAACACGCGCAGGCCGGTGTCCGCGCTGTTGCGCGACACCAGCACTACTTCGACCCGGGCACGGCCGAGGCTGGCATTGAGGCTGAGCAGCTTCTTGACAAGCGGGAAGGCGTCACCGGGCTCGAGGATTTCCTCCTCGTGTTCGATCTGGTACTGGCGGTAGGTCTCGACCCCTTCGGCCAGGTAGACCTTGTGGCTTTCACTCAAATCGAAGAGTGCCCTCGATGAAATCGCCAGCACCAGTTTGTCGCCCAAACCCTTTGCCATAACGTGTCCCCCCCGACTCAGCGGTTATGCCGATCAATGAAACTCAAGGCCTGGTACAGCGCCTGCATCCGCGGCAGTTCGCAACCTGCAGCCTTGGCGGCAGCGAGTGGCCTTGCGTAGATCGCCTCCAGTTCAAGCGGGCGCTTGTGCACGTGGTCGTGATACATGCTCGGCAGGTAGTCGTTCATGGTTTCGGTCATGGTGAACATCTGCTCGGCGTAACTCTTGGGGATTTCATGGCCGCAGGCGTGAGCGCCCTGAACCACTTCAGCCATCAGCGCCTGGATCAGCTCGCGGCTGGATTCGTCAGCCATCATCGCCGTGGTGCCTGTCCCGAGCAACACGGAGAGGCCGTTGTAGGGCACGTTCCACACCAGTTTGTGCCAACGGGCCTGATGCACATTGGCCATGGCCTGGGACTCGATGCCGGCCGCGTGAAACAGCGCTGCCCCGGCTTCGACAATCGCCTTTTGCGCATCCTCATGATTGGCCGCCGTGCCGCTGTGATAACCCAGGTTGACCCGGCCTAACGCCTGGTGCTCGATCACGCCGGGGGCAGAGCGGTGCACGCCGATGTAGCACAGGCCGCCAAGCAGGTGCAGCGACGCTGGCAGGTGTTCACGCAGACTGTCTTCGACATCGAGGCCGTTTTGCAGCAGCACCACCTTGGCGTCCGGCGCCGCCACTTGGGCGATGGTGGGGGCGAGGTCGACATTGCCGGTGGACTTGGTGCCCACCAGCAACCAGTCGCACGACGGCATATCGGCGGCGCGGGCATATGCCTGCACCGGGTGCAGGTGCAAAGGGCCATGCACCGTGCTATTCAGTTGCAGGCCGTGCTCGCTGACCGCCGCGTATTCACTGCGCAACAGGAAGTGCACATCGAAACCGGCACGCGCCAGCATCAATCCATAAAAACCACCGATGGCGCCGGTGCCGATGATGCCAATGCGGGGGGCTTGTGCGGTCATGGCAGATCCTCTGGAGTGCGGGTAAGCGCTTGATGGATGGAGTCGTTTAGATCGGTAGGTGTAAGACGCGTCTGTAATTGCCCAAGGAATTGACCCTCGCACACCACGAACAGCGCCGGCAAATGAAAGATCTGGTAGCGTTCGACCGCCCCACCGTTATGCCCGGCGTCCACCCAACACACCCGGTCCACTGGCAACGGCCACCCCGGCAACTGCTGGCGCGCCCACCGGCAACTGGAACACCCATGGCTCGTAAACACAACCAGCGAAATACCTGGCAATCCCAGCAATTGCTGGTCAATATCCAGGTCGGTCAATTCCAGTTCCTTCACTATACTGCTGCCACCGCCGTCAATTGGACGGTGCTCGGAGTCCGTGTACATGGGTCGTTTTTTACCTCACCCTGATGATGTCGCTGTCGAGTTAATCCAACGTCCCTCTCCTGCCATCCCCCGCCAACGCCTGCACACGGCCGGTTTGGGCGGCATCGCTTGCCATTGGCCACGTGCCTGGCGCGAAGGCACGGCGGTTGATCTGCATATTCCCTCCCTCGGCGCCAGCGCGCGTTATCCGGGCTACGTGGCATGGTGCCGCAAGGTGGAGAACGGCTACCGTGTGGGTGTCTCGTTTACCGATGAACATGCGCTGTTTGGTGCACGCATGGGTGAACAAGCATGCCGGATAGAGCGCTACTGCCGCCAGCACGAAGACGCCAAACCCACTCCCCAGCAACTCGAAGCCTTGGCCCGCGAGTGGGTATCGCGCCATGCCAGCGAGTTCTCCCATGAGGCCTTTGTGGCGCCAGCGCTGGATTAAAGCGGGCTTTGCCCATTGTCGCGGGCCCGTGTTACGCGCTAAGGTTCCTCCCCCCTGCATTCAAATCATGCTGTGCTCCGCCGCACGGGGATGGCTGGCGGCCGGCACCCGTGACCCTGACGAGTAACACGATGGCTGATTTACCGATCAATGACCTAAACGTCGAATCCAACGAGACTCTGATCACGCCCGATCAGCTCAAGCGCGAGATCCCTCTGAGCGACGCTGCCCTGCAGACCGTCACCAAGGGCCGCGAAGTCATCCGTGACATTCTCGACGGCACCGACCACCGCCTGTTTGTCGTCATCGGGCCTTGCTCGATCCACGACCTCAAGGCTGCCCACGAGTACGCCGAGCGCCTCAAAGTGCTGGCGGCGGAAGTGTCCGACACCCTCTACCTGGTGATGCGCGTCTATTTTGAAAAACCACGCACCACCGTCGGCTGGAAAGGCTTGATCAACGACCCGTACCTGGACGACTCGTTCAAGATCCAGGACGGCCTGCACATTGGTCGTCAGTTGTTGCTGGACCTGGCCGAGATGGGCCTGCCCACCGCCACCGAAGCCCTGGACCCGATCTCCCCGCAGTACCTGCAGGACCTGATCAGTTGGTCGGCCATCGGCGCACGCACCACTGAATCCCAGACTCACCGTGAAATGGCGTCCGGCCTGTCTTCGGCAGTGGGCTTCAAGAACGGCACCGACGGTGGCCTCACCGTGGCGATCAACGCGCTGCAATCGGTCTCCAGCCCGCACCGTTTCCTGGGTATCAACCAGGAAGGTGGCGTGTCCATCGTCACCACCAAGGGCAACGCCTACGGTCACGTGGTGCTGCGCGGCGGCAACGGCAAGCCCAACTATGACTCGGTCAGCGTTGCGCTGTGCGAACAGGCACTGAACAAGGCCAAGATCAAGCCGAACATCATGGTCGATTGCAGCCACGCCAACTCCAACAAGGACCCGGCCCTGCAGCCGCTGGTGATGGAGAACGTCGCCAACCAGATCCTGGAAGGCAACCAGTCGATCATCGGCCTGATGGTCGAGAGCCATCTGAACTGGGGCTGCCAGGCGATTCCTAAAGACCTGGCCGACTTGCAGTATGGCGTGTCGATCACCGATGCCTGCATCGACTGGGCCGCCACCGAAAACACGCTGCGCAGCATGCATGCCAAGCTCAAGGACGTTCTGCCTAAACGCAAACGCACCTGACTTTAAACTGCGCACACAAAAACGCCGGGCTAAGCCCGGCGTTTTTCATGGTGTTGTTTACGGTTTACAGCTTCGCTGCATGGCGCTGATGGCGCTCCATGTAGCGTTCGACATAGGAGCAGGACGGGATCACCGTGTAGCCAGCCTCTTCGGCGAACTTCAAGGCTTCCTCGGTCAGTGCCGCCGCAATCCCCCGGCCCCGCAGTGCGTTAGGCACGAAGGTCCGATAGATATCCAGGGTCTGTTTGCCGAGGTCCATATAGGTCAGATAGGCACGATGACCGTCCACATTGGTCTCGAACTGATGACCAGCCTGGTCATGGTGGATGGACAACGCCTCGCTCATCACTACTCCTCGCGGGTCTTGGTTTCTGACCCCTACCTTACCGATGTTTTTCCGGCGAAGGAACATCTACGCCACCCCGTGCCGGTTTCGACAACGAGAAAACCCTGAGCGCTTACAACCAGCACGTAGGGAATAGTAGGCACCAATCCTGCAATTGCTCAAGGCGCACTCGTCATCCCCTACCGCTGGTGGATATAGAAAGGGCTCCGATCAACCTGGGATCGAAAGCCTGAACATTGCCGGCAGTTGAACCTTAAGACGAACAGGCGCTCTTAAAGTCACCTCTACATGCGTAAAAGATGCTGGGCAACGCAAAGCCAGGCTGAACGAAAGTGTCAGCGTGGATATATAAACTTTCATCTGTTTACAAGGCTTAACACATGCGGGCCGGCCCTTTCAGCCTGGATCCAATTCTTGCCTGTTTGAAAAAAATTGGACGGTTTTTATACAAACCTCCAAAAGATTAGCCAAAATAGATTCGGCGCGAGAATTTTTTTTGCTTCTTGCGCTACGTCAGTTTACTTACTACAAGTAATGGGTAGTATGTACGCCGGCTATTGGCTCACTCTGGGCGAACTAGCCATCTAATAGAAAGTCCTTGAAGGGGAACACGATGAACAACGTTCTGAAATTCTCTGCTCTGGCTCTGGCCGCAGTTCTGGCTACCGGTTGCAGCAGCGTCTCCAAAGAAACCGAAGCTCGTCTGACTGCAACTGAAGACGCAGCAGCTCGCTCCCAGGCCCGTGCAGACGAAGCCTACCGTAAAGCTGATGAAGCTCTGGCTGCTGCTCAAAAAGCACAACAGACTGCTGACGAAGCTAACGAGCGCGCTCTGCGTATGCTTGAAAAAGCTAGCCGCAAGTAATAATCCTTCGGGGTTGTTATCAAGCCGATCCATTTATGGGTCGGCTTTTTTATTGCCTGGGGTTTGTGCCCGAATCGCGGGCAATAAAAAGCCCGCCGTAGCGGGCTGTTGATCAAACAGCGTTACTGCTGCAGATCGATCGGCGCACTGGCGGCCACCGAGGCTGCGCCAGGCACGCCGATTTCCGTCGGCAAGCCGTCTTCCGCCGCAACCACGTCACGCACCTGATCCCAGTTCACGCGCAATTGGTTGGCCAAGTCTTCACGCTTGAGCAAAGCGTTGATGACGGCGGTGTGTTTGTCGACCACCGACGGCGTCCCGTCATCATTCAACGGCGTATGCGCTTCAAGGTAGACCTTGCCGCCACTGCGACCGAACTTGTAGGCGTCGTTGATGATGCGCACCGACGTCCCCACCGGCACCATGCCCGCCATCTCCAGCACGTTGTTGTTGAACATGCGGAAGCAGCCGTGGCTTGTACGCGTGCCGATACCAAATTTCATGTTGGAACCGTGGATCAGGTAACCCGGCGTACCCAGGGTGAACTTGAACGGGCCCAGCGGGTTGTCCGGACCGGCCGGCACCACGTTGGGCAGCGGGTCGCCGTTGGCGGCGTGCTCGGCCTTGATCGACGCAGGCGGCGTCCAGGTCGGGTTGGGTGTCTTGGCAATGATGCTGGTGTGGGCGATGGGCGAACCCCAGCCTTCACGACCGATCCCCAGAGGGAACGTGTAGACCACGTTCTGGCCCTTGGGGAAGTAATAGAGTCGATATTCCGCCAGGTTGATCACAATGCCTTCACGCGGGCCCGGCGGCAGGATGAAGCGCGTCGGCAATACGATCTCGGTGCCCGCTCCCGGCAACCAGGCATCCACGCCTGGGTTGGCCGCGACCATCTCCGAGTAACCCAGGTCATAGGCGGTGCCCAGGTCGGCAAAGGTGTCTTCGTACTTGGCCTTGATCACCTGGACCTGGCCGACGATGTCTTCACCTGGTGGTGGCAAGGGCAACTGCAGGGCTGACGCAGAACCGGCCGCACAGAGTGCAGCGAGAGACAGGCAGCAGGTGACGACGGAAAGGCGCGACAACATCCGGTAAATCCTTCGCAGAACGACGGGTAGGTAAACATCGATTGTATACGTGAAGCGCGCTTCTAGCTGCCCCCTACAACTCGAAACGCAGCTCCGGCCAGATCGGCGGCGTGCCCCGCTTCTGGGACTCCAGGATGGCGCGGCACAAAGGGCACAGGCGCTGGTCCTGGAAGATCGAACGATCGACCCGCGACCAACGCGGTTGCGCAGGCAATAATGTGCCGCACAGTGTGCGATCAATGGAGCCGCCCAGTTCCAGTTGACGCGCCACCAGATGCACCCGCACTTCCTGGCAGGCGAACAGATCCAGCTGCTCGTCCGGCTCGATCAGTTGGTAGTTAAACAGGGACCAGGCAGGACGCGACATCAGGGGCTCCAAATCGGGGGGGCGCCACCTTAGCCGAAAGCCTGCCGGTAGAAAAGCGTCATAGCAGCGGTTTTAGCGTCGGCCAGACATTTTCCAGCAACTTGCTCTGAGCGCCGACCGCCGGGTGCAGTTGATCGGCCTGCATCAGGTCCGGGTGGCCACCCACGCCATCCAGAAAAAACGGCACCAGTGGAACGTTTTTTTCCTTGGCCAGCACACCATAGACTTCGGCAAATGCAGTGGTGTATCGCGGGCCATAATTGGGTGGCAACTGCATCCCCAACAACAACACCTTCGCCCCACCGGCCTTGGACTGGTCAATCATCGACGCAAGATTTTGTTGCAATTGCGCAGGCGGCTGCCCGCGCAGGCCATCGTTACCGCCCAACTCGATCACCACCACGTCCGGTTTATGCTCTGCAAGCGCCGCCGGCAGCCGCGCCAGGCCTCCGGCACTGGTATCGCCACTGATGGAAGCATTGACCACTTTATCGTCGAAACCTTCCTGCTTGAGCCGTTGCTGCAACAGGGCAACCCACCCTTTGCTGGTATCCAGGCCGAAACCGGCACTGATACTATCGCCAACGATCAGGACTGTACCCGCCGCTGCGTTCTGGGCCATGCACATCAAGGCCAGGCCAGCACTCAAAAACCACATTCGCATCGGATTCTCCATGGGCGCAAGCATTCTCACCGCGCGGAACCTTAGCAAAGTGGTTCCCAGCGCGGAAGGTGAACTGACTATCCTGCACGAACTGAGCCTGGAACTGAACAAGGGCGATAGCCTGGCTATCGTCGGCAGCTCCGGCTCCGGCAAATCCACCCTCCTCGGCCTGCTGGCCGGCCTCGACCTGCCCAGTAGCGGCGAAGTCACCCTGGCTGGACAGGCGCTCAGTACCCTCGACGAAGACCAGCGCGCGCGCATCCGTGCCGAGCACGTAGGGTTCGTGTTCCAGTCCTTCCAACTGCTCGACAGCCTCAACGCCCTGGAAAACGTCATGCTGCCGCTGGAGCTGGACGGCCGCAAAGATGCCCGCGAACGCGCCCGGCACCTGCTGGAGCGTGTCGGGCTGGGCCAACGCCTGACTCACTCGCCACGCCAACTCTCCGGTGGCGAGCAACAACGGGTAGCCATTGCCCGCGCCTTTGCCGCGGAGCCGGACGTGCTGTTTGCCGATGAACCCACCGGCAACCTCGACAGCCACACCGGCGAGCGCATCAGCGACCTGTTGTTCGAACTCAACAAAGAGAGCGGCACGACCTTGGTGCTGGTCACCCACGACGAGCGCCTGGCCCATCGTTGCCGACGCCTGATCCGCCTTGAAGCCGGCCTGATGGTCGCGCCCCTGGAGCCTTGATGGCACGTTTGCCGCTATTGCGCCTGTTCAGCCTTGCCATGCGCCAACTGCTGCGCGACGCCCGCGCCGGCGAATTGCGCGTGTTGTTCTTCGCCTTGCTGGTGGCCGTGGCCGCCAGCACCGCCATCGGCTATTTCGGTGCGCGCCTCAATGGTGCGATGCTGTTGCGCGCCACCGAGTTCCTCGGCGCCGACCTGGTACTTGAAGGCAGCTCGCCAGCACGGCCAGAGCAAATCCGCTCAGGCACTGAACTGGGCCTGGATCACGCCCGCGTCGTGGAATTTTCCAGCGTCATTGCCACCGATAACGGCATCCAGCTCTCCAGCATCAAGGCGGTCAACGAGCAGTACCCGCTGCGTGGCGAACTGAAAAGCGCGGCTGCGCCCTTTGGTGATGAAACTCCAGGCGGCGGACCGAAACCCGGCGAAGCCTGGGTGGAAGCGCGACTGCTGACGGCACTGGACCTCAAGGTCGGCGACAGCATCGATGTGGGCATGAAGACACTGCGCCTGGCCCGCGTGCTGACCTACGAGCCGGACCGTGCCGGCAACTTCTACAGCCTCACACCGAGGGTGATGATCAATCTGGCAGACTTGGACGCCACCGGTGTGGTGCAGCCCGGCAGCCGCGTGAGTTATCGCGAACTGTGGCGCGGGCCACAGGGCAGCACCGTGCTGCAAACCTATCGTGACCTGGTCAAGCCGGGGCTCGCCGCAAACCAACGCTTGCAGGACTCGCGGGACGGCAACCAGCAGATCGGCGGTGCCTTGGGCAAGGCCGAGCGTTACCTGAACATGGCCAGCCTGGTGGCAGTGCTGTTGGCCGGTGTGGCCGTGGCGCTGTCGGCCAATCGCTTCGCCACCCGACGCTTCGACGCCAGTGCCTTGCTGCGTTGCCTGGGATTGTCGCGACGTGAAGCCATGTTGCTGTTCAGCCTGCAACTGAGCGTACTGGGACTGCTGGCGAGCCTCACCGGCGCCCTGCTCGGCTGGCTGGCGCAGTTTGGCCTGTTCTATTTCCTCCATGACCTGCTGCCGGCAGACGTACCTCCCGGCGGGCTGCTACCGGCAATCGCCGGGATCGGCACCGGGCTGGTCGCCCTCGCCGGCTTCGCCCTACCGCCCCTGGCTGCGCTGGGTCGCGTGCCACCGCTGCGGGTCTTGCGGCGCGACCTGCTGCCGATCCCTTCCAGTACCTGGATGGTCTATGGCGCGGCGCTGTTTGCCTTGGGCCTGATCATGTGGCGCCTGAGCCTCGACCTGGTGCTGACCTTCGCCCTGCTCGGCGGCGGCGTGGTGGCTGCGCTGGTACTCGGCGGCCTGCTCCTGCTGCTGTTGCAAAGCCTGCGTCGCTTGCTGGCGCGCGCCTCGTTGCCGTGGCGACTGGGCCTGGGCCAACTGTTGCGTCATCCACTGGCGGCAGCCGGTCAATCCCTGGCATTCGGTTTGATCCTGCTCTCCATGGGCTTGATCGCCCTGCTGCGTGGCGAGCTGCTCGACACCTGGCAAAACCAACTGCCCAAGGACGCTCCCAACTATTTCGCCTTGAATATCCTGCCGGCCGACAAGGACGCGTTCGGCGCCCGCCTGCTGGAACTGCAGGCACAGTCCGCGCCGTTGTATCCGGTGGTGCCAGGTCGCTTGATCAGTATCAATGGCGAGCCCGTGCAGGAAATCGTCAGCAAGGACTCCAGCGGCGATCGCGCGGTACAACGTGACCTGAGCCTGACCTGGGCTGCCGACCTGCCACCAGGCAACGCCCTGACCGCCGGTTCGTGGTGGTCACAGCAACCCACCGATGAAATCCCCGGCGTATCGGTCGAGGCCAAGGTGGCGCAAAGCCTCAAGCTCAAACTCGATGATCACCTGGTGTTCACGGTAGGCGGCGAAAACCGTGAAGCGCGGGTGACCAGCCTGCGGACCATCAACTGGGATAACTTCCAGCCCAACTTCTTCATGATTTTCCAACCAGGCACCTTGAAGGACCTGCCCGCCACCTACCTGACCAGCTTTTACCTGGCGCCTGGGCACGACCAGCAGATCGTCGACCTGTCCCGTGCTTTCCCGGCGGTGACCATCCTGCAAGTCGAAGCACTCTTGGAACAATTGCGCAGCATCCTCGCCCAAGTGACCCTGGCGGTGGAATACGTACTGCTGTTTGTCTTGGCGGCGGGGATGGCGGTGCTGTTCTCCGGCCTCCAAGCCACCCTCGATGAGCGTATCCGCCAAGGGGCGCTGTTACGTGCACTGGGCGCGGAACGCAAGCTGCTGGTCAAGGCCAGGCGTATTGAGTTCGGTTTGCTGGGTGCCGTGAGTGGCCTGCTCGCAGCGCTGGGGACCGAACTGGTGACCTTTGTACTGTATCGCTATGCGTTTGACCTGGCTTGGCAGCCTCATCCGTGGCTGTTGTTGCTGCCGGTAATCGGTGCCGTATTGATCGGCGGTGCCGGTGTATTCGGCACTCGCCGCGCACTCAACGCCAGCCCGCTGACCGTGCTACGCGAAGGATGAAACAGTCGGTCCGCGTTCATCACTGAACGCGGACCGATTTTGCTCACTTCACATACTCGATGCCGGTGATCCACCAGCACACTTCTCCACCCGGGGTCTGCACGATGGCCTCATCGTCTACTTCCTTGCGCAACAACGCGCGGGCCATGGGTGAGTCGATGGAGATGTAGTCCATGCGATCATAAATTTCGTCATATCCGACGATGCGAAAACGTTTGGTCTCACCTTGCTCGTTCTCGATGTCCACCCAGGCGCCGAAGAACACCTTGCCCTCTTGCTCGGGCATGTACTCCACCACCCGCATGTCTTCCAGGCGCTTGCGCAGGTAACGCACGCGACGGTCGATCTCACGCAACAGTTTCTTGTTGTACTGGTAATCGGCGTTTTCGCTGCGATCTCCCAGCGAGGCCGCCCAGGTCACTTTGCGCGTGGTGTCCGGGCGCTTTTCGCGCCACAGGTAATCCAGCTCCTTCTTCAGCGCTTCATGACCTTCTTTGGTAATCAGCTTGGTACTCAAACGCTCACATCCCCAGGCAGTGTCCACAGGTGCCGATACGCCCGGATTTCAAACCTGGCCTTCGGCTGGCTGGCGTTGATGATAAATGAACCCGTGAAAGTAGCCAGACCAGTCTAGTTATCCAACACCTGGTCCAGCTCAAGCAGAATGCCCCGCAGGTTCTGTCGCAAGCCCGACACGTGCGACGTCATCACCTTCAAAGACTCTGTTCTCTGGCTGACCGCGAGCGACTGTTCTTGCAGTTGAGTGATGCGCTGCTCCAGTGCTCGAACCTTCTCTTCCAACTGGCCTTGCTCCTGCTGCAATCGCGCCTGCCATTCCTCAAGTGCCGTCTCCCGTTCGATTGCCGCGAGTTTTTGCTGGGTCAACTCTTGGGCTACACGGGCAAGGTTGGTCAACGTGCTGTCCACTTCGAACAACGTGCTGTGGTCCGCGGCTGGCGAGCGCTTCGGTGGCGCAGGTACATCGAGTTCAGGCTGGATAGCGGGTGAGGCGTGCGCCCTGACGATGGGCGCTTCGACAGGCCTCTGTCGAATCTCCTCAACGGGATGTTCATCCACAGGCATATGGGGAGTCTCGGATGCGCTGCCCCGTCTAGCAGGAGGAGAGGTCATTTGCGACGAGAAACGAATGGACGGCACGATCACTGAGGCGTTTTCAATCGCCGGCAGTGTCGGCGCAGACATGCCCAGGGTGATCAATTTCATCACCAGCGCCTTCTTGATGATTACCGAATGATGGTCCTCGGGCCTGGCAGGCGGCAGCTTGCAACCTTTCAAATCGACAAAATGATAGGGCACCTGGGTTTCCGTCACTCCGCCCGCCTTCATCCCCGAAGCGGCCAACGTCAGAATTTGCTTAAACACATGCAATGCCAACTGCAAATCTTCTCTTGACTCAACTCCACCCAGGAAGTATCGGTCAACTTTCTTACGTAACGAGGCGATATAAACCCTGGAACTTTCCGGTTCAACTTCCTCATCCAGACTATAGACAAGAAAGTTGGAGGCCGTCTGACCTATGGCAAAGCCACAGAGCAATGCACCGTTAACCGGAGCATCTTGGCCATCGCGTTCAAGAACAAGGGTACGTAGCAGCATCATGCTATTAGACCTCACTGAGCAGGGCAGAAATTTATCTAAATAACAGATAAACATTCAAAAATTTGACATTCCGCAACCTATCACATTGTTTCAGCGGCCTGCCCAACTGGCGCGTAGGACTTCTCTTATTAAGAGTTATCGGCGTTCCCAAAAACGGCCATTACCCGTACCCTTTTTTAACGCCCCCTACGTCATGCCAAACTTTTTCGGTAAAAAAATGATCGAAATAAGCAATCTGACAAAACACACGGGTAACACAACTATACTCAGCGACCTTTCATTCAGCGCCAATCAACAAGAATGCCTGGGATTGTTCGGAAAGGATCATAGGGCCAAAACAACTCTGCTCGACCTAATGGCAGGTTCAACGCAGCCGTCCAGCGGTTATATAAACATCCAGGGTTTGGATATCCAAACCCGTGCACTTAAAGCAAAGCAACTCGTTGGCTATCAACTGTCCATGGACCTTGGCCATCCCACGATGTCCGTCAAAGTGTTCCTTGGATTCATCGCCGCCGTTCGCGGCTTCCACGGCGCCGAAAAACGCGCGCGGCTGGAGCAGGCTGTCGCGCGACTGGATCTGTTTCCGGTGCTCGATGCCCCCCTCGATGCCCTCTCCATCGGCTGGAAACGCAAAGTCGCCATCGCCCAGGCCGTCCTGCATAACCCTGCCTTGTTGCTGCTGGATGAGCCAACCGAAGGGCTCGCACCTGAACAGAAGCATTCCTTCAGGGCACTTATCCAGTCATTGACGCAAGAAATGACAGTGATCATCGCCTCTCGTCACTGCGATGAACTGTCCGAGTTGTGCAAACGCGCACTCGTCATCGCGGGCGGTCGCCTGGTCGCCGACACCCCACTGCCCGATCTACAACGCGACTCACGTCATTTCCAGGCAGTGACCCTGGCCGCGGACACTCCACTGGATCTGCTGGCCTTGGCCGTACTGCCCGGCGTGGCTGGCATCGAAGAGCATCGACATGCACCCGGTACAGTGACGGTACTCGCCATGCCGGGGCACACCATCTATCCCCATATCAACACGCTGATTGCCAGTCGCCGCTGGAAAATCAACTCATTGAGCCTGGAACCAGGTCGCCTGAATGATGTGGTCCACCACCTGAGCCAGGAGGCGCCCCTTTGAAACTACTGCCCATCATTTTAAAGCGCCAGCTCGCCAGCTATGCCTGCACACCCAGTACTTACCTGCACATTGCCGCCTTTCTCATCCTGTCAGTGACATTGGCAAGATACGTGAGCCCGTGGCCGGAACAGAACAGCAGTGACTTGCAGGTATTCTTCCAATTTCACCCCTGGTTGTACTTATTGCTGATTCCCGCCTTGGCCACGCGACTCTGGGCGGATGAGTGCAGTGCAGGGTTTCTCGGGCTGATGAAAACCATGCCCATCACTACCTATGAATGGGTGATTGGAAAATTCCTCGCTGCCTGGCTGGTGGTAGGCACAGCCCTATTGCTGATGCTTCCTCTCGTCATCATTGCCAATTACTTGGGCAAGATCGATAACAGTGTTATTGCTTCGCAATTTTTCGCAAGTTGGTTGCTGGCGGGCAGTTATCTGTCGGTCGGTTGTTTTATCTGTACGCTTGTACGCCAGCGCACAGTTATCTTCGTACTGACCCTGGGCCTGCTTCTGACAGCCAGTGGTCTTTCTTCCATCTTGGACTCACTTGAACATCAAGCGCCTATCGGATTGATCGACAGCTTGGCCGCCCTCAGCCCTACTATGCGATTCAGCAGCATTGATGATGGGAAACTCACACTTCGTGACACGCTTTACTTCATCAGTATGATCCTCGCCTTTCTCACTGCGACGATAGTCAAACTCAACTATACACACAGCTGAGAAGGGAAATCCTCAATGCGGTCCTCGCTGCGCACCAGCATGACACTCGCCGTCACCTTCCTGCTTTTCCTGGCGTTCAACCTGGTTTGGATAGGCAAACTTCCTGATATACGGTGGGATCTTTCTGAACACAAAATTCATACCTTCGCGCCTGCGGTAAAACAGCTGCTCACTACGCTGGAAGACCCAGTGGACTTGTATTACTTCAACTCCAGCAACGACCCGAAAAGAAGATACGCGGTGCAACGCTACAGCAAGCGTATTGAAGACCTGCTCAAGGAGTACGAGAAAACGGCCAACGGCATGATTAACCTGCACCTTATTGAGCCGGCCCCTTTTTCGGAGGATGCCTACAAGGCCCGACTGTCCGGGCTAGACGACAATGCTGGGTTTCTCGGCCTTATCGGCACCCGTGTTGGTCACGGTGTACGACGTATTGGCTCCTTCAGCCTCGACCAGGAGCCCTTGCTTGAGTATGAAATCGGCCATCTGCTGTATAAATTGCAGCACCCCGAGCGCCCGGTCATCGCGCTATTGTCGGGATTAGCGATGGACAAATCCGCAAGCCGGCTGTTGCAGGAACTGCAGCAGGAATTCGACCTGGTCAATCTGGAACCGGCTGCCGCATCCGTCCCCCAGCAGATCAAAACACTGATGGTCGTGCATCCTCAGGTGTTGCCTGAGCGAACTGTGTATGCCATTGAACAATTTGTATTGAAGGGCGGCAGGTTGATGATGTTTATCGACCCTTTGACTGAACAACGCCCAAACCTCCCTTCAGGCAACACTCGGCTGAGCGAGTTACTGGCCGCCTGGGGTATCCAGATGCCGGCGGACCAGCTGGTGGTGGACGACGTCTACACGCCAAGGGAGACACAGGGTGCGCCCAATCAGGTCCGATTGAACCTGCCTCGCCAGGCAATGAACACCCATGACATCAGCACATGGAACCTCAGCAGGGTGACGGTATCGAGCAGTGGCGCCCTCTCCCCCTTGAGCAAGAGCCGCACGACCTTCACCCCGCTCCTGCACAGTTCCGAACAGTCTGTCCTGTTGGACGTTAATGGCCTCACAAGCGCGGCTGCGATCGACGCATTGATTGAAGAGGCATCGAAGCAGGAACGACAGCATGTGATTGCTGCGCGTATCGAGGGGCCGAGCTATTCGGTGTTTCCCGATGGCATCAAGGGGCAGCCGCCCGGTTTGCAGAAAGCGGCACAGATTCATGGTGTAGTGGTTGCCGATACGGACATGCTCATGGATAAGGTCAACGATTCGGCGCCCGACGGCAACGCGCTGTTTGTCTTGAATACCCTCGACAATCTGTCCGTCCCCGACACACTCGCCGCCATTCGCCCGCGCGCGCCTCAGGAAACGTCGCCAAACAGGTTGGAGCGCATGCGCAACGTCGCGAAACAGGCCTATCGTCTGAAAGCCGGCGAGCTGGAGCGGCGCCTGCAACGCACTGAGCAGGAATGGCAGCGGCTTAGTCCGTGGACAACCGCCCTTGGCACCCAGCCAGTGGACACCACCACTCAGCTGCAGGCACTCAACAAGGAACGTCTGCGCTTGCCCATGGAACTGCATACCCTGGAGCACGAAGCCTATGCCCAGGTGCGTCGATTGGAGTGGGTTATAAAACTGACGGTGACCTTTGCGATACCCGTGACCTTATGCCTGATCGCCTGGCTGGTCTTTCTGGGCCAACGCCGTCGCCGGCTGAAAGCCGGCAACCTCATTCACTGAACGCTCAACGACGGGCGATCAGCCCTTGCCGGGCAATGCGAGTCAACTGACGGATGACCTCATCGGCGTCGCCAGCACTGGGCGCCTGGATAACCGCAAGGTCAAAACTGTTGCTGGCAAACCGCGCAAGAGAATCGCCATCTTCGACAAACTGGATCAGGAACGCGGATGGTCGGCCCGTACGACGCGGCCAGCCGTCCAGGTAGCGCAACAGCGTCGGCTGGTGTTTGCCGCCCAAGAGAATTTTAGGATTGCGTTGAGTGAGGTCCGCGGTGATCGGGGCCAGGCGTATCAGGGGGCGTAGTGCATTCATCGTGTCGTGTCTCTGCCTCAAAAGTCTGCGGGCAGGTGAGAGGCAACACCGAACCAGCGCTTTAGCGGAATTTCGAAGCATGGAACATGCTTCTGTCGGGACCGATAACGATCACCCATGGCGCCCCGCAATTAGCTGTTTAAATCGGCGCATGAGCGGCATCCTAGAGAAGCCGGTGGGGCGGTGTCAAGAATCCCGATCAGCAAAAAGCCCGCACAGGGCGGGCCTCTTGAAGGTTCTACGGGGATCAGTTGGCGATGACGCGATCCGCAGACAGCTTGCCGGCACCTTCCAGCAGTACCGCCAGCGAGCCACCGAGCAAGGCCAGGGCGAACTCATAACCGTTGTTGGCCATGAACAGGCCGTTATGGATGTGCACCGAGAAGATCGCCACCAGCGACAGAATGGTCAGGCCCAATGCCGCAGGCCGGGCCAGCAGGCCGATGATCAAAGCCAAACCAGCAAAGAATTCGGTGCCGCCCGACAGCAATGCCATCAGGGTGCCTGGCGCCAGGCCAATGCTTTCCATCCACTGGGCAGTACCCGCCAGGCCGTAGCCGCCAAACCAGCCAAAGAGTTTTTGCGAACCGTGGGCGGCAAAGATTATGCCGACAACGATGCGCAGAATGGTCAGGCCGTAACCGGCGCGGGTGGACAGGATGCTTTTGATCAGTGGGCTCATCGTGATAATCCTTTTCTAAGTAGGGGTTGGTTGGCCGCTATATTAATCAGTTTAGGCAATGATAAAAGCCGAAAAAATGCCTGATTAACATCGATAAAATCGATTACTTCCGTGAGGCGATTTTCGGCGTTGGCGGCTCCAGAGACTCCCGCTCCCGATCGAACGCCAAATAGTACTTGTTGACGCTATTAACATAGCTGACGCCGCCCATCCCTACCTGCTCCATGGCAATACGCTCAACCTGGAAGAACCACTGATTGGGGTTCAGCCCCCGGCGCTTGGCTTCGGTGCGCATACCCTGCACCCGCTCCGGCCCCATGTTGTAGGCCGCCAGCACGAACGCCATGCGCTCGCGCTCGTTGAGCTTGGGGCTGGCGAAGAACTTGCGGCGGATCATCGCCAAGTAGCGCGCGCCCGCCTGCACGTTACTGTCGAGGCTCTCGATATTGTTGACTCCCACTCGCTGCGCTGCCGAGGGCGTGATCTGCATCAGGCCGGTGGGACCGCCACTGTTGCGGGCGCCAGGATCAAGCGCCGACTCTTTGAAAGCGAGTGCCGCCAGGTTCAGCCAATCCATGCCCTGCTCACGGGCGTGCTTTTGCAACACCGGGCGCAGTTTTTCCAGGCGCTGACGGTCGACGCGGGCCAGTGGATTGCGTACTTGATAGAGGCGACGGTAGATACGTTGGAAAGCCACATCCTGGTCGGAAGGCGTCCGGTAGGTCTTGAGGAATCGATCAATACTGGCCCGCAGCATTGAGGCATCCTGGCGCACGAACCAGTACTCGTCGCCCGGCTCGCTGATCGCCACCTGCTTATCGAAGCGCAACTTGGGCAGGATTTTCGACCAGCGTTCAGCAATCGGCTTTTCAACAATCGTCAGGTGAAAAATGCCGGCCTGGACCATTTCCAGTACGTCTTCCACCGCCAGTGTCGGGTCCACCCACTCCACTTTCACCGGCGGTTGCTTGTGCAGGGCCAGTTTCTGGTTGACCTGGCTGATGGCGTCCGCCGCCGCGCTGCCGGTGGTCAATGCCAGGGTGCGACCGGACAGTTGTTCCAATTTGGTAAACCGCCGCTCGCCCTTCACACCCACCAGCCAGAGCGGTACATCGCTGACAATCGGGTCGCTGGCGCTGATCTTGTGCGCAGCCTTCACATCGAGCAATTCACCCGGCGCCACTAGGTCGCCTTCGCCACGGGCCAGCGCGCCGAGCAACTGGTCCTTGGCCTTGGGAATGATCTTGAGGTTGATTTCCTGGCCATCGCGGGCATGACCATTGAGGTATTGCTCGAAAGCGCGCAGGCGATGGTATTCGACACCAATAGCCTGGCCCTGGACCTCGCCGGAACTGTTACGGCTCTGGTTGACCAATACGCGCAGGGTGCGGCTGGAGCGAATCTCCGCCAGGTCGCGAACCTTGCTGGGCTTGGTGACTTCCAGCGGCCCGTCCAGACGCGCGACCGCCGCCATGGGCAGCAGCAACGTCAGGCACAACATAAGCAACGCCGAGGGTCGGATCATCCGCTCTCCGGAAAAGAATACTGGCCAACGCCCTCGCGAAAAACGAGGCGGTGGGAGTCAGAAACAGAGCGCTTTATGCGCTGGCAAGGCGCGCAACGGTGGCAGGGTGAAAGGCGGCTGGCCGACCACAATGTCACTTGCGACGTTCAAAGACAGCTATAACTCGTTGTAGTTCTTCGTTTTTCTTATAAATCTACAGCTCTGATATGCTTTCCGGCCGCAGGCGGAGATAGCACCATGCAACTCATTGATATCGGCGTCAACCTGACCAACCCCAGTTTCGACGAGAAGCACCAAGCGGTACTCGACCGCGCCTATGCTGCCGGCGTACAGCAATTAGTGCTCACCGGCACCAGCATCGAGGGCAGCGAACAGGCCCTGGCGTTGTGCGAAAAACTCGATGACAGCGGCCAACGCCTGTTCAGCACCGCCGGTATCCACCCCCACTCCGCCAGCGACTGGAACGGCGACAGCGCCCAGCGTCTGCGCGCTTTGCTCAGCGAAAGCCGCGTGCGTGCGGTGGGTGAATGCGGGCTGGACTTCAACCGGGACTTTTCCCCGCGCCCGCAGCAGGAAAAAGTCCTGGAAGAACACTTGGCCCTGGCCGTCGAGCTGAAATTGCCGGTGTTTCTCCACGAACGTGACGCCAACCAGCGCCTGCTGGAAATTCTCAAGGACTACCGCGACCACCTCACCGCCGCCGTGGTGCATTGCTTCACCGGTGAACAGGCGGCGTTGTTCAGCTACCTCGACCTCGACTTGTACATCGGCATCACCGGCTGGATTTGCGACGAACGCCGTGGGACACACCTGCATCCACTGGTCAGGGAAATTCCCCGTGACCGTCTGATGCTGGAGAGCGACGCCCCCTATCTGCTGCCGCGCACCCTGCGCCCCAAGCCGAAAAATGGCCGGAATGAGCCGGCATATCTGCCGGAAGTCCTGCGCGAAGTCGCCCTGCACCGCAACGAAAGCATGGAAGACCTCGCCCGTAACAGCACGGCATGCGCCCGCCGCTTCTTTGGGCTGCCTGAAGTGGTTTGATGCGGCGCATTGACCCACGTCAAAACCGTCTCCCTGAATAGCGGCACAATAATGGCACCTTGCCAATGCTGTTTCCGCTATCAGAGAAAACCTTCCATGGGTGCCTGGCTTAGCAATATCTCGCTGAAATATAAATTCTGGGCCGTCAACGCGGTCGCGTTCATTACGACCCTACTGCTGGTGCTGTATGCCGTGCAGCTTGAACAACAGGCGCGCAGCACAGCCTCCCACGCCTCGGCGCAGGCACAAGCGCGGCTGCTTGGCGCCTGGCCGGCTGGGGAAGCGCTGCCCAAGGGCGAGCACTGGCTGACGTTCAAACGCGGCCAAGTCCCACAACTGGCCGACCAGGATCTGTCAGCCCTTGGCAGCGCCACGGGCTGGATCGAGCTCAATCACATGCCTGTGTTCGGCGAGAACCCGCTGATGGGCGCCGAAGTCGTCGCCCGCCCTGATGGTCAATATGCTGCCGTCCTTGCCTACGCGCCCAGCCTGAGCCAGGTGTTCGAAGAGCGCTTCGCCAACTATGCGGTGGCGGTCATGATCCTGATGCTGGCGATGCTCGGTGCCTCGCAATTGCTGATCCGCTTCCTGCTCAGCCAACTCAACACTCTCAAGGACGTGATGCTGCACGTAGAGAAAACCGGCGACCTGTCGGCCCGCGTGCCTTTGGCGTGCAAGGACGAAGTCGGCCAGATGGCCAGCGCGTTCAACGCAATGCAGGCCGGCTACCAGAGAGTGGTCAGCACCGTAGCGCGTACTGCCCAACAGCTGGACGACGGCGCCGCGCGCCTCGCCAGCAGCATGAACGAGGTGCAACACGGCATGCTCGGCCAGCAAAGCGAAACCGACCAGGCCGCCACCGCCATCAACGAAATGACTGCAACGGTTTATCACATTGCCCAGCACGCAGGCGCCACAAGGGATCTGTCCCAGACCGCCGACACCCTTGCCGGTAGCGGCCAGGAAGTGGTCACCCGCGTGCAACGTTCGATTGCCGGCCTGTCCACCGGTGTGCAACAAACCGCCGAAATGATTCAGAAGCTTGCCGAGGACAGCCAGAAAATCAACGGCGTGGTCAGCGTGATCCACAGCATCGCCGAGCAAACCAACCTGCTCGCCCTCAACGCCGCCATCGAGGCCGCCCGCGCCGGGGAAATGGGCCGTGGCTTTGCCGTGGTCGCCGACGAAGTGCGCAACCTGGCCAAGCGCGTGCAAAGTTCCACCGACGAAATCACCCGCATGGTCTCGGCCCTGCAAGCCGGCACCCGCGACGCGGTGGACTTCATGCAGGAAAGCTCGTTCAAGGCCGACGACTGCGTGCAGCAGGCCCAGGAAGCGGGCGCCGCCCTCGCCGAAATCACCGGTGCCGTGGCGCAGATGCGCGAAAGCAACACCCAGATCGCTGTCGCCGCCGAACAGCAAAGCCACGTAGCCGAAGAAATGAACCGCGCGGTCGTCAGCATTCGCGACGTAACAGAGAACACCGTGCAACAGACCGTTGACTCGGCGACCACCAGCAATGAACTGGCCACCCTGGCCGGGGAGTTGAGCAAAGCGATTGGGCAGTTGAAGCTGTAGGACTGTTCACCCTGTAATCCACCGCCTACAACATAGCCTCGGTTTGCCCGAAGTTTTGGCGAAACTTCCTAGCCCTCCCGGCGAATAACGCCGACTTCTTTTCTCAGCCAACCTCTCCAAAGTCTCTCGCCTGACCAATCAGCGCGAGGGACCGCCGATGCACCTTTCTATCAGTGCCCCACCCAATGGGGTCGTTTCATGATTCCGGTTATCGCGCAGTTCGTCCTGTCACCCATGAATGCCGAAAAGCCGGACGTGGAAAGCGTCTTTCGTGACTTCAGCGCGTGCTTGAGCTCATTTGACGAATGGGCCGAGAGCTTCTGGAGCGGCTCGGCGCTGGACGTGGAGCAGGTGTTCAAGGTCGGCCAGGAAGTTTCCCTCGTCGCTCCCGCGTCTTCCAAAAAACCCAATCGCACCGTGGCCGTTTGCAAGGCCCAGGGCTCGTTGACCCTGGTGCATATGTTTGAAAGTACGCGGTTTGTGCCCATCGGCAATACGCCGGTGATGCTGCAAACCATCGGGTCGGACGGCACGCCATTCGGAGACCCTATCCGTCGAACCATCGACGCCAGCGGCATTCTTGAAGTCAACGATTGCATCCGCGACCAGCGTTACCAGATCACTTTTTACCCCAACGTTTCCAAGGCACATGTCAAAGCGCTGTATGCGTCTTATCAGTCGGTGATCGCCGGGCTGGAAGAGCGTTTGCGTGATGAATGGACGAAGACCTTCAAACCGCGATGGAAGGACTTCGCCAACGCCACGCCGTTCGAGCGCAGTGCGATGCAAGGCGTGGCGTTGGCGGGTGGGATTGGCAAGGCGCTCTATAACCTCTGGGATAACGTCACACAGCTGTACGACCTGTTGGCGGACCTCGAGGCCAATAGCGAGAAGTTGCTGAAGTACATCACCCAGGTCGAGCTGGACGAGCTACTGAAACTGGGCAAGGACGCCATCGCCCATGGCCTGCTGGTGCTCAGCGATGAGCCGCTGCTGTTCATCTATCTGTCGGCAATGGTCGCCTGGACACGCATGCTACCGCCGCCGGATATGTATGAACTGGTGGGCGAGATTACCGGCGAGATTCTGATCAATCTGTTTTTGATCTGGGCGACACGGGGCATGGGCGTGCAGGTTCGGCTGGGTATGCAGGTGTTGGGGCATATCAAGTCGGGTCGGGTGCGCAAGTGGCTGGCGATGTTGGCCGATCAGTTGGTCGGGCCTCGGTTGGACGTGCATGTCGAAACGGCCAAGCCCATGTTGTTGGGTAGCTCGGCGACGCCGATTCGGACGGTTCCGGATGTGCCGTTGAAGGCTGGGGATCAGGTGGTTTCCAACGCGGTGCCGGTGGTGCGGGACAAGTCCCAGCGGACGGTGTTGGTGCGCCAGGAACATGTGGATGATGCGCCTGCTGTTGGGAAGAATCCGGCTGGGGATGCGGCGGCGTCGTCGGACAAGACGGCCACTAACGGCTGCCCGGTGTCGATGGTCACGGGCGAGGAGTTGCTGACGCTCACCGATGGCGCGCTGGATGGGATCTTGCCGTTTGAGTGGACCCGGTTGTATCGCACCAGCGCGGTGGAAGTGGATTGTGGGTTGGGGTTTGGCTGGAGTCACTCGCTGGCGCATCGGCTGAGTGTTTCCGGGGATTCGGTGGTGTGGACGGATCATGAGAATCGGTCGACTACCCTGCCCCTGCCTTCTGACTCTCGACCGGCGATTACCAACAGCCTGGCCGAAGCGGCGATCTACTTGGGGTCGTTGCCCGATGAGTTAGTCCTGTCGCAAGGGGCGCGCTTCTACCATTTTCGCGACGGTGTGCTGACGGCGATCAGCGATGCGTATGACAACCGGTTGCGCATTTCCCGGAATTATCTGGGGCAGATTGAGCGGCTGGATAACGGCGTCGGGCGCTCGTTGTTTTTGCGCTATGCGTTGGGTCGCATTGTGGCGGTGGACTACCAGATTGAGCGGGCCGTCGATGACGGTCCGTTTGTCTGGGTGACGGAGCAGAACGTTGTTTCCTACGCCTATGACGCGACGGGTCGGTTGGTTTCTGCGACCAATGCGGTAGGCGAAAGCGAGGTTTATCGGTACGACGAGCAACACGTCATTCTTGAGCGTGGCTTGGCCGGTGGCGCGAGTTTCTTTTGGGAGTGGGAAAGGTCTGGTAAGGCGGCGCGATGTGTCCGGCATTGGGCCAGTTTTTCGCAGATGGACACACGCTATGCCTGGGACGATAACGGGCAGGTCACGGTGTTTAACGCCGATGGCAGCCAGGAAGTCTATGTGCATGACCAGCGGGCGCGGCTGGTGCAGCGGGTGGATCCTGACGGTGCTGAGCACTTCAAATCCTACGATGAGAAAGGCCGGCTGACGGTTGAGCAAGATCCGTTGGGGGCGATCACAGCCTACCAGTACGACGAAGCCGGACGTTTGGTGGCGGTGTTTCCTGGGGATGATGAGCCGACGACCTACGAGCATGACAACGGGTTCGTACGGGTTGTAAGGCGGGGTCAGTCGGTTTGGAAGTATGAGCGTAATGACCAGGGCGACGTTACGCGTAGGACCGATCCTGACGGCCATTCGACTGAGTACAGCTACAACAAACGCGGGCAACTGACGCAGGTTTGGCTGCCGGACCACAGCTGTCATCGGCTGGTTTGGAATGAGCGTGGGCAATTGCTTGAGGAACAGTTGCCGAATGGCGGAGTCAAGCGTTATCGCTATGACGATCTGGGGCAACAGGTTGTCCACGAGGATGAACATGGCGCGCTGACCCAGTATCAATGGGACGCCGCAGGCCGCTTGCTGAAACTGACTCAGCCCGGCGGTGCCACACGGGAATACAGCTACAACGCTTACGGAAAAATCACCTCCGAGCGCGATGAGCTCGGCCACGTCACCCGCTACGAATACGCAGACGGCCTGCACCTGATCAGCCGCCGCATCAACGCTGATGGCACCCAGGTCAAATACCGTTACGACAATGTGCGGTTATTGCTGACCGAGATCGAAAATGAGGTGGGCGAGACCTACCGGCTCCAGTACCACAGCAACGGCCTGATCCAGCAAGAAATCGGCTTTGATGGCCAGCGCACAGCTTACCTCTACGACCTCAACGGCAACCTGCAGGAAAAGACCGAGCATGGCGATGATGGCAGTCAGTTAGTTACCCGTTACGAGCGCGACTACGCCGGACGACTCGTAAGAAAAACCCTGCCCGACGGCAACCTGGTCGATTACGCCTACGACCGTCAGGGCAATCTCTTAAGCGTCGAAGATGGCCACTGGGCGTTGGCCTACGAGTACGACAGCCAAAACCGCCTCACCGCCGAACACCAAGGCTGGGGCACGCTGCGCTATGGCTACGACGCCTGCGGCCACCTGCAAAACCTGCGCCTGCCCGACAACAATCGGGTGGCGTTCAACCACGGCAAAGGCGGCCACCTCGCCACCGTCGAACTGAACAGTGAAACCCTTACCTCCCACCTGTTCAAAGCCGGCCAGGAACACCAACGCCAACAAGGCCAACTGATCAGCCACTACCACTACGACGATCAACAACGCCTGCACGCCCACGCCGTTACCCAACAGCAACACACGCTTTACCAACGCCAATACGACTACGACAAATCCGGCAACCTCACCCGCCTGCTCGACACCCGCAAAGGCGAACAGCACTACCACTACGACCCGCTAAACCGCCTCACCCGCGCCGACCACTCCCAAGGCGAGCAAGAACGCTTCGGCCACGACCCGGCCGGCAACCTGCTCATGCAAAACCGCCCCGGCCCCGACATCGTGGCCGGCAACCGCCTGATGATCCAAGGCGACAACCATTACGACTACGACGCCTTCGGCAACCTCATCCGCGAACGACGCGGCAAAGGCCATCAACTCGTCACCGAATACCGCTACGACTGCCAGCACCGCTTGATCGGCATCACCCAACCCAACGGCCAGACCGCCAGCTATCGCTACGACCCGTTTGGCCGTCGCATCAGCAAAACCGTGGACGGCGTGTCCACCGAGTTCTTCTGGCAGGGCGACAAGCTCATCGCCGAACACCACGCGGAGCGCCATCGCAGCTATCTCTACGAACCCGACACCTTCCGGCCGTTGGCCTTACTGGAAGGCTTCGGCCCGAAGGAAATCAAGCCCTACCATTACCAACTCGACCACCTTGGCACCCCACAGGAACTCACCGCCTCCGATGGCGAAATCGTCTGGTCCGCCCACTACCGCGCATACGGCGAAATCAGCCGCCTCGACATAGGAAAAATCGACAACCCGCTGCGCTTCCAAGGCCAATACTTCGACCATGAAAGCGGACTGCACTACAACCGTCATCGCTACTACAATCCGGATGTTGGCCGCTACCTGACGCCGGACCCGGTAAAGTTGGCGGGTGGGATCAATGCGTACCAGTACGTGCCCAACCCGACGGGATGGGTCGATCCTTTAGGGCTAAACGCAAACTGCCCTGGATCGATAAAGAAAAATCCTGCTTGTTCTACTCCAAGTGAACCGGACGTCCCGGAAGTTTCTCGAAAGGGGGCGTTCAGGCAAGCTAAAAGGGACGCCCATATACCGATGAATCAAAGCCCTGATGTGTCTACCCACCCGAAAACAGGACGAGCGACACAGTACAAAATAGAACCAATGACTGATAAAAGTAACAAAAAAATACTCAATGCCGCCGGCCAACCGATAGCGACTAGGGTATATCAGTTCACAAGAGAGGATGGTTCACAAGTACTTATCCAGGATCACTCAGCAGGGCACAAATTCGGCAGAGCAGATGGCGTTGGAGATCAAACAACACACTTCAACTTACGACCAATTGAACAACCCCGAAACGGCAAATTCATCGATGCTGAATCACATTATTTCTTCAGGAGAAAAAAATGAAATACTGGAACGAACTCGATAAGAATATATTTTTTGAGATGATTTTCAGCCAGCCTGTTGAAATCGGCGAAATCACTCTAACCTCTCTACAGATAGATAATGACCGCCCGAGCCTAGGAGTTGGTTTCGACATACCTGAATTCCCAGATAGACTACCGAAAAAATGGGAGAACAAAGGCTACAACGTTTGTAGATTTGGCATTGACTGCTACGAAATTAGAGATCTTAAAATACTGAATATACCGACCCACAAAAAGCTTTATGTAAAAATAACAAAAGAGCAAAACCACGTTCTATTCCAAGCTACCAACAATGACTCCTTAGTCGAATTTAAAGCACAGTCGATTTCACTTTGCGACCCAAATATTTACATCAAAGGAAACGATGATAACTTTTAGAATGATGGCATCAATAACAAAAAACATACGCCCACCAGAAAAAATAAAATACTGGAACGAGTTAGACGGAAGTATATTTCTCAGTAAAATCTTCAGCCATCCTGTTGAAATTAGAAAAATAGCTCTTTTTTCATTAAGGGTAGAAAATGATCAACCGTGTGTTGGAATAGGTTTCGACATACCCGAATTTCCAGATAATTTGCCAGAAAAATGGAAAAAAAAGGATATAACATGTGCAGGCTTGGAGTAACTTGCAACGACATTGATAATCTGAAAACCCTTAACACTCCTGCGCATGAGGTATTTACAGTAAAAAACAATAAAAAAACAGACTACTTTACTTTTAAAGCTACCAGCGAAAATGCATCTATAGAATTCAACGCAAAATTCATTTCACTTAACGGGCCAAATGCTTACATTAACGATCCGGATGACTATTACTTCTAAACAAGCCAAAACCAATATAAATACTCCCCAAGGATACCCCTAGGCGGTGCTACCTAATGCATCATCTTGAAAAAGAGATAGACAGCTCATTCAAAATCTTAGACATCCACGCTAAAAAATAGAATCGTCCGAACTCGCAACTTTGATTAACTCTCTGACTAAGAAGTTCTTCACGTCAGAAAGCAACGTACTCGACCCAGTCGAACTGAACGAAAAAAGCACAGAACACAACCCTAACTTTTGGCAGGAAATACAGCATCGGGTTAGTCAAGAAAACCTGGTGTTCTTGGTGTTCGACTCGGCATACCGGGCATGGAAAATCCATGATGCACAAGACGTTGCAGAGATTCTGGGTGAAACGACCGGATACCCATTCTGGGTAACCGATCAGGACCTCACGTTTCTAGTGCACATGGACGATCATGACTGCGTTATTTGGGCATGAGCGTGACTGCCACAAATTGCCTTCTATGACCCCAATAGCCAGCCCCAATTCGCCCCTCCCCCCAACCCCACCTAAACTCTCTCCATGCTATTTCAACGGACAGAGGATTCACCATCATGGGCAAACGTCACCCCAATCTCCCCGCCTGGCAATGGCGTAACTACCCGCAGAACCACCAACACCCGACCAACCTGGCGTTGCACCTGATTGCCGTGCCGCTGTTCATCATCGGGTTTCTGTTGATCGTGTCCGGGGTTTTCAGCCTGAGCCTGGCCAGTTTTGCCGTGGGTGTGGTCGGGATCCTGGCCGGCTTGGCGTTGCAGCGTCATGGCCATAGCCTGGAAGCCCAGGCTAGTGAGCCGTTCAGTGACCGTAAAGATGCGGTGCAGCGCCTGGTGGTCGAGCAGTTCGTGACTTTTCCGCGCTTTGTACTAAGCGGCGGCTGGTGGCGCGCCTGGCGGCAGCGCCACCGACATTGAGGTCAGGCGAAGACCACCACGGTCTGGCGGCTGATGGCGATCAACTCGCCGGCCGGGCTCCAAAGGGCGGCAGCGGCATGGCCGTAGCCATCGCGGGCGTGTTCGATGTTGACGTAATACTGGCACCAGTCGAGGGTCGTCAGATCCTGCAAGGGCTGGATGAATTCGATGGTCCAGGTCAGGGTGCTGCCGGGTGCTGGTTTTTTCAGGTGCGGCAGCAAGGCTGGGGGCCAGGCGTCAACCAGGGCGAGGATATGCGCCTCAGTCAGTGGCTCTTCTTTGACATCGCCGCGTAAGCGAACCCAACCGCCCATGTCTCGGGATTTATTGCCGGTAAAGGGTAAGCCGCCGACACTCCAGCGCATCGCCAAATGACGCATGAACTCGGGGGTAACGCCCTTTATATAGGGCAGTTCCTGGCATTCATCCCAATGTTTGAACACCGGCGGCGCTTCGCTTTCAACCGCGATTTCCGACTCGCGGGACGCACCGAAACTGGCCTGTACCAGTGTCGCCACTTCACCGTTCTGCACCACACGGCCAAGCAATTGGCTGACGGCCTTGCCTTCGCGCAACACTTCGACTTGATAACAGGCAGGAACGTCTGGCGCTACAGGGCCGACGAAGGTGATAGCCAGCGACCGTAGCGGACGATCGGCAGGCACCTGGGCGCGCAGGGCTTCGTATTGTAACGCAGCCACCAGGCCACCAAAGGTCGCGCGGCCCTGGGCCCATTCGGCGGGGATGGTGACATCCAGCGGGTTGCTGCGGGCGGCGTCGAGCAAATCACTAAAGCGCATGGCGGTCTCACATCAAAAGAAACAGGTGAGGAATCTTAACCATCGGGCCAGCCAGGTACAGCGCCTATTCCGGCCAAAAGCCGGACCGGTTTAGAAACAATCGGCGCTGAGTTTGTCCAGCACGCGGTCCGCCTGCCCTTCTGCCTTGGCCATGGTGCGATGCCACACCGCAACACAAGGTTGCAGGTCCGCCTGATGCTCGGCCTGGACCAACCATTGCCAGCAATCGTGCCAATCTCCTAAAGCACCCTGGGCTTTTTTCAGGCGCGACATCGCGTTGGCCGGCAACTTATCCAATTCGGGATAGGCTTCGGCGGCATAACGCACCCGCTTGATCAACAACCGCAGGCGGTGTCGGTCATGATCAGGGTCTTTCAAGGCCTCACCGAGTTTCTGCCATTGTTTAGCCAGACGTTTTTCAATGCGTGGGCGCAGGCCTTTGAGCAATCTCTGATGTTCAGATGCACGGATGAAACGCGGAAAGGCATCTAGGATCAGCAGCAAATGCGCAAGCTCCGGGCTTTGCGCTACCTGACGATAGGCCTCAGATTGCAGACGCAGGCGCCGGTTGGCGGCCTCGTGATGACCATGCTGGTGCAAATACGCCGCCAGGACCTCACGGTCACGTAGCGGCGTCGTCAATTGGCCGACAGTGCTGGCGGCCAACTCAAGCTGTTCCACCCCTGGCAACCCCCGCAAGGGGCGCAACAAGCTGCGCAGACGGCGCACGGTGGTGCGCAGGTCATGCAAGGCTTCATCGTCGGTGACGGCGGCGAGGCGAGCCTGGCAGCTCAGTAACCCTACTTCCAGGCCAATGACCTGAGCGACTAACTGATCGACCAAAGCTGACATCCTGCCCTCACTGCCTGATAAAAAATCCTACTCGCTGCTGCAGGTCAACGCCCGGCGCGAGACTCACGAATATAGAACCGCGCTTTCTCGGCTTTGTTGGAGCAGCCTTCAAACGCTTCAAACTGTTGCTGGGTCTTGGCGCCCGTCAGCAGCGACAAGGCTTTAGAGTAGCTCACCGTGCCAGCAAAGCCTTCAGCCTTGGCAAGATCCAGCTCCTTCCAGGCAGCGTCCAATTGGCTGCCGCAGCTGTCGCGGTATGCGGTCTTCCCGGCACAACCGGCCAGGGCCAGCATGATCACAGGTACACACATCCAGGCTTTCATCGATGACACCTCAAAAAGAAAAAAACAGTCGTACGTTGTAGACGTTGCCTACATGGAAAAGTGCCTGTCCTTAGCCTGAAATCGATTGTACCTACAGACCAGAGCATACCCGAGCACCGTGGCTATTCTGGAAAAATTTCGCAGGTCGCCCGCGAAGATTGAAGCCGCCCCCTCAATGGGTGCATTGTGAGACCCTGCCTTGGGGAGGACATGGACCATGAAGAAGCGTGTTGCCTTGGTGCTGGGTTCCGGCGGGGCCCGGGGCTACGCCCACATCGGCGTGATCGAAGAAATCGAGCGGCGCGGCTACGACATCGCTTGTATCGCCGGCTGTTCCATGGGAGCCGTGGTCGGCGGGATCTACGCCGCCGGTAAGCTGGATGATTATCGGAACTGGATTGAAAGCCTCGATTACCTCGACGTGCTGCGCCTGGTGGACGTGAGTTTTCGCCTGGGGGCGATTCGCGGTGAGAAAGTATTCGGGCAGATCCGCAAGATTGTCGGCGAGATCAACATCGAAGAGCTGCGCATTCCCTACACCGCCGTCGCCACAGACCTGACCAACCAGCAGGAAATCTGGTTCCAGGAAGGTTGCCTGCATCAGGCCATGCGCGCCTCGGCGGCGATTCCCAGCCTGTTCACCCCGGTGATGCAAGGCAACCGCATGCTGGTCGACGGCGGCCTGCTCAACCCGCTGCCCATCGTGCCGGTGGTGTCGAGCCATTGCGACTTGATCATCGCGGTCAACCTCAACGCCACCAACCAGAAGCACTACCATCTGCCGGTGATCCAGCGCCCGCCCGCCTTCAAGAGCCGCTTTAATAACCTGGCCAAATCACTCGGCTCGCACCTGCCATTTCGCCGCAAACAGGCCGAACAATTAATGAAGTTGGAGCAGGAAGCCTTAGAAGCCCAAGCGGCGGAGATCAACCCGTGGTTGGAGTCGGCCGAGCCGGAATCCCAACAACCCGCCGCCGCACCGGAAAAGCCGGGAGCACCAAAATCAGCGACCGGCTCGTTCATCATCGATAACGTCGGCCCGGCGTCACTGCTGGATTTGATCAACCAGAGCTTCGAGGTGATGCAGACGTCGCTGGCGCAGTACAAGATTGCCGGCTACCCACCCGACGTGCTGATCAACGTACCGAAGCGGGTCTGTCGGTTTTTCGAGTTCTACAAAGCGCCGGAGCTGATCGCGCTCGGGCGGGAAATCGCCAGTGACACGTTGGACCGGTATGAAAGTGAGCAGAGCTGAAAGAGTTGGTGTTGCTGATGGCCTCTTCGCGGGCAAGCCCGCTCCCACAGTTGACCGCGTACAGCCTGAAGAAACTCGGTCGAATGTGGGAGCGGGCTTGCTCGCAAAGAGGCCCGCCCAGACGCCTACAAGCTAAGCACTCAACAACCGATACCCCACTCCCGCCTCGGTCACGATAAACCGCGGCTGGGTCGGATCATCTGCCAGTTTCTGCCGCAGGTGGCCCACGACAATGCGCAGGTAGTGGCTGTCCTCGGTATGAGTCGGCCCCCAGATGTCCTTGAGCAATTGTTGCTGGGTAATCACCCGCCCTGGATACCGCGCCAATTGCGCCAGCACCGCGTACTCCTTGCGGGTCAGCGCCACTTCGGCACCGTCCAGCAGCACGCGGCGATAAGCCAGGTCTACCGTCAGCGGGCCAAAACGCAAGGCCGCTTCCTGGGCTTCGCCCGCTGGCGCCTGGCGTAGCAAGGCGCGCACGCGGGCGAGAAACTCCTGAATGCCGAAGGGTTTGGTGACGTAGTCATTGGCGCCACCGTCGAGAGCTTCGACTTTCTGCACTTCGCTCGCGCGTACTGACAGCACCAGCACCGGCACCGTCGACCATTCTCGAAATTCACGCAGCACTTGCTGGCCATCCATGTCCGGCAGGCCGAGGTCGAGCACCAGCAGGTCCGGTTTGCTCAACGCGGCCTGGGCCAAGCCTTCGTTGCCAGTGCCAGCCTCGATCACTTTGTAACCCTGGGAGGCCAGGCTGATGCGCAGGAATTTGCGGATCTGCGGTTCGTCATCAATGACTAAAATCGTCGCGGTCTGGCTCATGGTGTCCCATCAAAATCCGTGAAGAAAACAGGGTAGCTCATGCCTCGCGCTCCAGGCCAGGCTGCGTCGGCAGCGGCAGGAACAAGGTGATGCAGGTGCCACGCCCGTCGATACCGTCGGCCACACTGATATGTCCGCCGTGGGCCCCGACCATGCCCTGGCAGATCGCCAGGCCCAGGCCCGTGCCCTGCCCACCACGATCGCCACGGGCGGCGGTGTAGAACATGTCGAAGATCTTTGCCCGTTCTTCCTCGGGAATGCCTGGCCCCTCATCGGCCACGGCAAAAAACAGCTGATTTTCCGTAACGCCGGCGCTCAGTTGCAAGCGGCCTTGCGGGGGTGAGAAACGTGCGGCGTTTTCCAGCACATTGACCAACGCTTGCTCGATCAACGCGGCATGCACATACAACAAGGGCAACTCAGGTGGCACATCGGTGCTCACCTGCAACGGCGCCAGCACCGCACGCAGACGGCCGAGGGCGCTGCCGACGATATCGCCCGGTGACACCCAGTCCCGTGCCAGTTTCAACGCGCCATGGCCGAGGCGTGTCATGTCGAGCAAGTTCTGGATATAGCGGTCCAGGCGCTCAGCCTCATCACGGGTGCCTTCAAGCAACTCGCGGCGATCCTCCAGCGGGATGGCTTCACCGAGCGCCAGCAGGCTGTCGATGCTACCGCGCATGGACGTCAGCGGCGTGCGCAAATCGTGGGACACCGAGGCCAGCAAGGCACTGCGCAGTTGCTCGGTTTCGCCGTGCAATCGAGCGGATTCCAGCTCTTGGGCCAGTTGCGCACGCGCCAGAGCCTGGGCCAGCGGTTGGCTCAAGGCCGTGAGCAATCGACGACGTTGTCCGCTCAGCTCCAGGCCGGGTTTTGGACTGACGCCCAGCAACCCCAGCGGGCCCTCTTCGCCCGACAACGGCCACCACCACCAACGCCCGAACGGCAAGGTGCCGGTGCCCATACCCGCCGGCTGATCATGCTGCCAAGCCCAATCAGCCGCGGCGCGCTCGGCCTCGGTGAGGGTCAGCGGGCCGCCAGTTTCGATCGTCCAACCACCCTGCCCATCACGATTGACCAGGCACAGGTCCAGGTCGCTCCAGCCTTCCAAATGATGCGCAGCCGCGCTGACCACCGCCTGGCGATCGGTGGCAGCGGTGAGTTTGCGCGACAGGTCGAGCAGCTCGCTGGTTTCTTCCTGAGTGTCGCGCAACGCCTGCAATTGGCGGCGTTGGCGCGCGGCCAGGTTGCCAGTCAGCGCCGCCATCAGCAGGAAGAACAACAGCGTCAATACGTCTTCTTCACGCTGGATGGCGAAGGAAAAATTCGGCGGGATAAACAGAAAGTCATAGGTCAGGAACGACAACGCCGCGCACACCAGCGATGGCCCCAAACTACTGCGCACCGCCACCAGCAACACGGCGGCGAGAAACACCAGCGAGATATTCGGCAGCGGCAAGACGCTGGACACCGCCCACGCCACCGCAGCCGCCACCACCGTCGCTACGATCGCCAGTGCATAGTCGAACCACACCAGCCCCCGTACATCCGGCAAGCGCGGCGGTGCCGGGACGTCATCGCTGTCGAGGACGTTGATTTCCAGGCCGCGTGCATTGCGCAACAACCGCGCAGCCAAGCCACCGCCAAACAAGCGACGCCGCCAACGCATCCGCGACTGTCCCACCAGCAACAGGCTGGCGCGACGTTCAGCGGCGTGCTGGATCAGCGTCTTGGCCACCTCCCCCGCCCGCAGCAGCACTACCTCGCCCCCTAGACGCTCGGCCAGTTGCTGAGCATTCTGCAAACGCAACCGGGACTGCTCATCGCGCGCACGGCCGTTATCGATATGCACCAGGCTCCACGGCAAATGCCGACGCTGGGCAACCCGGCTGGCATGCCGCACCAGGCGCTCGGCCTGTGCATCGCCATCCACCCCCACCAACAAGCGACCACGCACCGCCGGAGCGGCCTGGCCGAGTTGGCGATAGCCCTGGGCCAAATCGTCATCCACATGGGCGGCGGCGGTTTGCATCGCCAACTCGCGCAAGGCCATGAGGTTGGTCTGGGTGAAAAACGCATCGATGGCCGCGCGGGCCTGTTCGGGCACATAGACCTTGCCGTCGCGCAGGCGCTCCAGCAGCTCGCGGGAAGGCAGGTCGATCAGCAGCAGTTCGTCAGCCTCTTGCAACACCCAGTCCGGCAGGGTTTCACGCACCTGCACGCCGGTAATGCCGCGCACTTGGTCGTTGAGGCTTTCCAGGTGCTGGACGTTGACCGTGGTGAATACGTTGATGCCGGCGGCAAGCAGTTCCTGAATGTCTTGCCAGCGCTTTTCATGGCGACTACCGGGCGCGTTACTGTGGGCCAGCTCGTCCACCAGCACCAGCTTGGGCTTGGCGGCGAGCAGGCCGTCGAGGTCCATTTCTTCAAGCATCACGCCACGGTATTCGCTGCGCAGCAAAGGCTGTTGCGGCAGGCCGCTGAGCAAGGCCTCGGTCTCGGCGCGGCCATGGGTCTCGACCACACCGGCAATCAGCCGCACGCCTTGGCGCAACTGAGTGTGCGCAGCCTGGAGCATGGCGTAGGTCTTGCCCACCCCCGGTGCGGCCCCGAGGAAGACTTTGAGCCGGCCACGGCCGTCCCGTGGCAGATCGGCTAACAAGGCATCGGCGCGGCCGGAGTCGCTCATGCGGGCAGTGTCCTTCAGGTATTGATCGGGTTACAGCTTTTCCAGGGCCATGTTCAGCGCCAGCACATTCACCACCGGCGGCCCCACCAACGGGCTTTCGATATGCTCATCGAGCAAGCGCTGCAAGGTCGACACCGGCACATTCCGTGCCGCCGCCACCCGCGCCAGTTGATAGCCAATCGCTTGTGGTGGCAAGTGTGGATCAAGACCGCTGCCAGAGGTAGTCAGCGACGCCAAAGGTACGGGCCCCTGGCCGGGTACCAACTGCTTGTTTGCGTCATCGAAGATGCGCGTCGCCAGCGCCGGGTTACTGGGACCAAGGTTGCTGGCACTGCTGGAAACCGTCGCGTAAGCGCCCGCAGATGGGCGTGGGTGGAACCAGCTGTCACCGGTAAAATCCTGGGCGATCAGGCTGGAGCCGCGCACCTTGCCACTGTCATCGCGTACCAGGCTGCCATTGGCCTGGTCCGGGAAGGCGACTTGGGCGACGCCAGTCACGACCAGTGGGTAGGCGACGCCGGTGATCAGGGTCATGAGTACCAGCAGGCTCAGGGCCGGGCGGATCATGTTGGACATTTCGGATTCCTCAATTCGGTCATTGCAACCTGTGGGCACCCAGCTGGCACCCACAGGATTCGGGTCAAACCAGGTGCAACGCAGTCAGCAGCATGTCGATCGCCTTGATGCCCACGAATGGCACCAGGATCCCGCCCAGCCCGTAGATCAGCAGGTTGCGGCGCAGCAACGCCGCCGCACTCGCCGCTTGCACACGCACACCGCGCAGCGCCAACGGAATCAGCACCACGATGATCAATGCGTTGAACACAATGGCCGAGAGAATCGCGCTCTGTGGGCTCTGCAGGTGCATCACGTTGAGCACGCCCAATTGTGGGTAGATCGAGGCGAACAGCGCCGGCAAGATCGCGAAGTACTTGGCCACGTCGTTGGCAATGGAGAAGGTGGTCAGCGCGCCACGGGTCACCAGCAATTCCTTGCCGATCTGCACCACGTCCAGCAGCTTGGTCGGATCGCTGTCGAGGTCGACCATGTTGGCGGCCTCGCGGGCGGCCTGGGTGCCGTCATTCATTGCCATGCCGACGTCAGCCTGGGCCAGCGCCGGGGCGTCGTTGGCGCCGTCGCCACACATTGCCACCAAGCGGCCGTCGTTCTGTTCATGACGAATGCGCGCGAGTTTTTTCTCCGGGGTGGCTTCGGCCAGCACGTCGTCGACGCCCGCTTCGGCAGCAATCGCTGCAGCGGTCAGCGGGTTGTCGCCAGTGACCATCACGGTGCGAATGCCCAGCTTGCGCAGCTCGGCGAAACGCTCACGGATGCCGGGCTTGACCACGTCCTTCAGGTGAATCGCACCGAGCAACTTGCCATCAGCACACACCAGCAACGGTGTACCGCCGCTTTGGGCGATCTTGTCGATTTCCCGCGACAGTGCTGGCAGCAAGTCGCGCCGTTGCTGACCGATGAACGCCAGCAGCGAATCCACCGCGCCTTTGCGGAACACACGGCCCTGGTAGTCGACCCCGGACAAACGGGTTTCCGCACTGAACGGCACAGCGGTCAGCTCATCCGCAGAGGGCTCGGCCTGCGGATGCAAGGCGCGCAGGTATTCGACAATGGATTTACCTTCCGCCGTGTCATCCGCCAAGGACGCAAACAACGCGCCTTCGGCCACTTCCTTGCCGGTGACGCCAGGCGCTGCGACCACCGCCGCACACCGACGGTTACCAAAAGTGATAGTGCCGGTCTTGTCCAGCAGCAACACATGCACGTCACCCGCCGCTTCCACGGCGCGGCCGGACTTGGCGATCACATTGAGGCGCACCAGGCGGTCCATGCCGGCGATGCCGATGGCCGACAGCAAACCACCAATGGTTGTAGGAATCAGCGTGACCAGCAGTGCGACTAGGAACACCAGGGGCAAGCTGCCATTGGCGAAGTGGGCGAAGGGTTGCAGGGTCACCACCACCAACAGGAAGATCAGGGTCAGGCCGATCAGCAGGATATCCAGCGCGACTTCGTTAAGGGTTTTCTGGCGTTTGGCACCTTCCACCAAGGCGATCATGCGGTCCAGGGTCGACTCACCCGGGTTGGCGGTGATGCGGATCAGCAGCCAGTCCGACACCAGGCGGGTGTTGCCGGTGACGGCCGAACGGTCGCCACCGGACTCGCGGATCACCGGTGCGGATTCGCCGGTGATCGCCGCTTCGTTGACCGCCGCGATCCCTTCGATGACTTCGCCGTCACCGGGGATCATTTCCCCGGCGGCAACGCGCACCACGTCGCCTTTGCGCAGGCTGGTGGCCGGTACGACCTTGAAGCTGCCATCGGCCTCTTTGCGGCGAGCGCTCAGGCCTTCACTGCCAGCCTTGAGGCTGTCGGCACGGGCCTTGCCACGCCCTTCGGCCAAGGCTTCGGCGAAGTTGGCGAACAGCACGGTGAACCACAGCCAGACCGCGATTTGCACCGCGACATAGGTGGGCACGGCGGTGTCAGGCACGAAGCACAGCACGGTGGTGAGAATGGCCGTCAACTCGACCACCAGCATCACCGGCGAGCGTTGCAGTTGACGCGGATCCAGCTTGACGAACGCCTGGACCAGCGCCGGACGCCACAGGGCGGAGATGGCAGTTTTGGCAGGCTCCTGGGTTTGCACCGGAGCCGCATTTTTTGCAGGCATATTCATTTTCATATCCCCTTTAGCTCTTTATTTAGGAGCAGCCATGCTCAAGTGTTCAGCAATTGGCCCCAGTGCCAGCGTCGGCAGGAAGGTCAGGCCGCCCACCAGCAAAATGGTCACGGTCAACAGGGTCACGAACAGCGGGCCGTGGGTTGGGAAGCTGTTCTGGCCAATCGGTGCGGTCTTCTTCATCGCCAGGCTGCCGGCCAGGGCCAGTACCGGGAGGATGTAGCCGAAGCGGCCGATCAACATGCCCAGGCCCAACATCAAGTTGTGAAACGGCGTGTTGGCACTGAAGCCGCCGAACGCCGAGCCGTTGTTGGCACTGGCCGAGGTGTAGGCATAAAGCAACTGGCTGAAACCATGAGGGCCAGGGTTACTGATGGCACCGGCCGGACCTGGCAGGCTCGCGGCAATGGCGCCGAGCACCAGCACGCCCACCGGCATGACCAGCAAGGTCACCACCAGCAATTGCACTTCCTTGGCCTGCAGTTTCTTGCCCAGGTATTCCGGCGTGCGACCAATCATCAGGCCGGCGAGGAACACCGCGATCAGCACGTTGAGCAACATGCCGTACATACCTGCGCCGACGCCGCCAAAGATCACTTCGCCGACCATCATGTTGACCAGCGCAACCATTCCGCTAAGGGGGCTGAGGCTGTCCTGCATGCCGTTGACCGAACCGTTGGACGCCGCCGTCGTGGTCACCGACCACAGCACCGTACCGGTGGTGCCAAAGCGTGCTTCCTTGCCTTCCAGCGGCGCGGTTTGCTCCACGGCGGGATTGTTCAGGGTCGGGTTGGGCTGGTATTCGGCCCACAGCGAGGTCGCGCCGCCAATCAGGAACAGAGCCAGCATGCAGCCAAGGATCGCGCGGCTTTGGCGCAGGTCCTTCACGTAGTGGCCGAAGGTGAACACCAGGGCCACCGGGATCAGGATGATTGCGGCCAGCTCGAACAGGTTGGCCCAGGCAGTCGGGTCTTCAAACGGATGCGCCGAGTTGACGCCAAAGAAGCCACCGCCGTTGGTGCCCAATTGCTTGATCGCAATCTGGCTGGCCGCCGGGCCCAGGGGGATCACTTGATCCGCACCTTGCATCGTCACGGCATCTACATAGTGAGCGAAGGTTTGCGGTACGCCCTGCCACACCAGGAACAACGCCAGCACCAGGCACAACGGCAGCAGGCCATAGAGGGTGGCGCGTGTCATATCAACCCAGAAGTTACCCAAGGTCTTGGTGGATTTGCGACCGATCCCACGACACAAAGCGACCAGCACTGCCAGACCGGTGGCCGCACTGACGAAGTTCTGCACGGTCAGGCCCGCCATCTGGCTGAGATAACTCAGGGACGCCTCACCGCTGTAGGACTGCCAGTTGGTGTTGGTCATGAAACTGACCGCCGTGTTGAAGGCCAAGGTCCATTCCTGACCTGGCAATTTCTGCGGGTTCAGTGGGAGATAGTCCTGGAACAACAGGATCGCGAACAACAGCACAAAGCCTGCGAGGTTGAACGCAAGCAAGGCCAGCATGTATTTCTGCCAGCTTTGTTCTTGATGCTCATCCACGCCGGACAGGCGATAACAGGCACGCTCCACCGGGCCAAATAACGGCGTGAGCCAGGTGCGCTGCCCTTCCATCACCTTGTAATAGAACCGCCCCAGGAACGGGGCCGGCACCAGCACCACCGCAAAGAAGGCAATGATCAGCCAATAGTCATAACTGTGCATGGCCCGCTCCTAGTTCCGATCCGCGCGTAATAGCGCAACCAGCAGATAAATGAACAGCGCCACGGCCAATAGCAGTGACACCCCGTCCAGAACGCTCATGGAAGTCTCTCCGTTTAGCGGCGAGTGCCGCGTGTGTGGCAATTGTCGGCAGGAGTGGTGTAAAGGAACGAGAGCGAGGGTATGGGCGGGGCGTAAAGACGGCGTAAAGAGTGGGTTTATGCGGGGTTTACAGGGAGATTTGTAGTGGATGGGAAGGCCTCATCGCGGGCAAGCCCGTCTCCCACAGCGGAATGCGCTCAAGTGTGGGAGCCGGGCTTGCCCGCGATGACGACAGTTGCAACACCACCGCACTCAACTGGTGCAAGGCTGGAAAGATTCAAACGCTAAACCATCCCCCACACGACAGTTGCTCCGCTTTACGACAATGATTCTCAGGCTGGCATGCACGCTGCAACACCTTGAATCATTCCAAACCGTTCAGGGAGCAACACAATGAATACACAACTCAAACCCACCTTGGGCACCCTGCATTTATGGGGCATCGCCGTCGGGCTGGTGATTTCCGGCGAATACTTCGGCTGGAGCTATGGCTGGGGCGTCGCAGGGACCCTGGGCTTTCTGGTCACGTCCTTGATGGTCGCTGCGATGTATACCTGCTTTATCTTCAGTTTCACCGAACTGACTACGGCGATTCCTCACGCAGGAGGGCCTTTTGCCTACAGCCGTCGCGCTTTTGGTGAAAAAGGCGGACTGATCGCGGGACTCGCAACCTTGATCGAATTTGTCTTCGCACCACCTGCGATCGCCTTGGCCATCGGCGCCTATCTTAATGTGCAATTTCCGGCGCTGGACCCGAAACATGCGGCCGTCGGTGCTTATATTGTGTTCATGGGCCTGAACATCCTCGGCGTCAAACTCGCCGCCACCTTTGAACTGGTGGTGTGTGTGCTCGCCGTCGCCGAGTTGCTGGTGTTCATGGGCGTCGTCGCACCTGCGTTCAGCTTCAGCAACTTCGCCCTGAACGGCTGGGCCGGCTCAGACTCCTTTGGCGCACCCGCGATTGCCGGAATGTTTGCCGCGATTCCGTTCGCTATCTGGTTCTTCCTCGCCATTGAAGGCGCGGCCATGGCGGCTGAAGAAGCGAAAGATCCGAAGCGCACCATTCCAAAAGCCTACATCAGCGGCATCCTGACCCTGGTGATCCTGGCCATGGGCGTGATGTTCTTCGCGGGCGGCGTGGGCGACTGGCGCACCCTGTCCAACATCAACGATCCCTTGCCACAAGCCATGAAAACCGTGGTGGGTGACAGCTCCGGCTGGCTGCACATGCTGGTGTGGATCGGCCTGTTTGGCCTGGTAGCCAGTTTCCACGGCATCATCCTCGGCTACTCGCGGCAGTTCTTCGCCCTGGCACGCGCCGGCTACCTGCCGTCTTTCCTCGCCAAACTGTCGCGTTTTCAGACACCGCACCGGGCAATTATCGCCGGGGGCGTGGTCGGCATCGCAGCGATCTATAGCGACGGCCTGATCAACCTGGGCGGCATGACGTTGACCGCAGCGATGATCACCATGGCAGTGTTCGGCGCCATCGTGATGTACATCATGAGCATGCTCAGCCTGTTCAAACTGCGTAAGAGCGAACCGCTGCTGGAGCGTACCTTCCGCGCACCGGGTTACCCCATCGTGCCGGGCATTGCATTGGTACTGGCGGTGGTGTGCCTGGTAGCCATGGCCTGGTTCAACGCGCTGATCGGGCTGATCTTCCTGGGCTTTATGGTGGTGGGGTTTGCCTACTTCCAGATGACTGCGCAAGACCGTGCCGATGCGCCGGCAGATGCGATGTTGACCGGGCTCTGATCTACTGAGAGGCAGAACGGGCCTACACTGAACTAGTAAGAAAGCCCGTCACTCAAAGCAGTTATTCCCGTGGGAAAGTTCTCCCACGGCAATCTGCCTCAAGGAGAGCCTTATGCCGTGGTATGCGTGGTTGATTATGGTAGTTGCGATCGGATCGATCGTCGGTGGGCTGATGATGCTGCGAGACAGCGCCAACAAAGTCGAACTCACCGACGAACAGCGCAAGCGCGTGGCCGAGCGCAACGCCCAGGCGGATGCCAAGGACGCGCAGGACCGCTGAACCTTGGGTTACTCCCAAGCCGCCTTGGCAATATGCAACCCGTGCTGCCCCTTATAGGCGGCACGTTCCGGCTGGCTCCAGCCGTTAAGCAACTCATCCTCCAGCTTGTATATCTCAACCCCCAGCGGACGGCACACCGTCAGCGGATCCTGTGCCTGCGGCCCCCACATCGGCAGCGACAGGTCCCCGCCGGGGCACGTCGACAACGCACACAGCAAATCAATCTCGGCAAAGAACTCAAGGTAATCGCCCTTCTGTGCCGGGCAAGCCTTCATGAAATACATGTCGTCATGATTGAGGCCGGTGCACTGGAAAATATTCAATACGTCATGCACGTCGAACTCGGTCAGACCGTGGGGCAAAACCGCGCGGGTCAGGTTCGAATGGCAATGGTGGTGGAAGTCTTCGCCGGTGAGCATGCGGTTCACATAGGGATCGCAACGCGTACCCAGCAAGTCGTGCAAGCGCCCGCCATGTTCGTCTATACCGTAGCTGGCCAGGCTATCGTCAGTGATTGTCACCAAAGGCCGCAGAAATGGCAGGTTCGACCATAGCCGGTCATGGGTGCTGACATGGGCGCCCTGCAATTGGCGTGTACGTGCAGCCCACAATCGCTCGCGAGGGTCGTTGGCGTTCCAAACATTGAAATCACCCACCTGCGGGCCGACCGGCGTGGTCACGCGGAACACGTGCCCGGCCGGCACTTTCCACGCCCTGCCCGTACGGATCGGCACTTCGAACTGCTCGATCAATGTGCGTTGCTGTTTTCGATCACGAATACGCTCGTAAAACGCCGTGTCGACCTGCAGCGCCGAACCTTTACTGACTTGGTACGCGGCCGGGTAGTCTTTGTACATGGTGCAGATCCTCAATCAGGGGCGGTTAAAGACAGGCGTTCCGAATCATCCAGGTACAGGCTCATTGCCTCCCCTGCCGCCGGTTTATCCTGCTGGGCCAATAAGGTAAAAATTTCACGATCGCGCTCCAACCACGGTGATTGAAAACGCTGTTCATCAGGCGCGGCGCAAAACACCAGACGCAGTTGAGCGATGACTTGGGCAAAAAACTCATCGAACAAAGGGCTGCGCATCAACCCGACAATCTGCTGGTGAAACACCAGGCTGTGAGTGGCGACCGCACGCCAGTCCTCGCGCTCACGGGCCAGGGTGGTTGCGTCGATGGCGTTTTGCATGTGTTCGGATTGGGCCGCTGTCAAAGGACCGCTTTGGGCGATGGACTGCAGTTCCAAGGTGCGACGGACTACGAACAAATCACGCACTTCCTCTCGTTCCAGTCGTCGGACCATGACCCCTTTGTTGCGCACATAGCGGGTCAACCCTTCTTGCCCCAAACGGTGCAACGCCTCGCGGATGGTGTTGCGTGAGGCGTTGTAGGCCTTCACCAGCTCCACTTCGACCAACGGCATGCCGGGCAGCAACCGCCCACCGATGATGTCAGCACGCAGCTCCAGGGCGATCTGGTCGGCTAAAGACAAGCTGAGTGTCATGACCACCTCGCGATTGTTGAACAATCTTCTGCGTTAGAGGTAATCACGTTTCATGCCAATGTGCATGGATGAAAAAAGGCCCAAGTTGGTTAAGATGCCAGCCTGTAACCGAGGCCACCCCATGCGTTATTCATCCGACCACAAAGCCCAGACTCACCAACGCATAATCAAAGAAGCCTCCGTCCGCTTTCGTCGCGACGGTATTTGCGCGACTGGCTTACAGCCGCTGATGAAGGCGCTGAACCTTACTCATGGTGGGTTTTATGCGCATTTCAAATCCAAGGATGAGTTGGTGGAGAAGGCGCTGCAGTCGGCTGCGGCAGAGCTGGATGCCCATTGCGAAATGCTGTTCAGCCAGGAACGGCCGCTGGAAGCATTTATTGACAGTTACCTCTCGGAATGGCACCTGACGTCTCCAGACCAAGGCTGCCCGCTGCCGACCATGTCGTCCGAACTGGGCCTGAGGGGCCAGCACAGTCCGACGACGGATGCGGTGCTTAAGGCTCGACTGAATCAGATTGAAGCCGCGCTGGAAAACCCGAATGCCGATCGGCAGAGCCTGGTAATGATGTCGACGCTGGTGGGTGCATTGGTGCTGGCTAGAAGTGTCAAAAGCACAGAGTTGGCGACGCGCATCATGGACGTGGTGCGGGAAAGCTTGAAGACGCAAGTGCACAATGTTGAAAAGGCCGATCAATGACCGGCCTCGTTTCTTGCCTTACTTGATCACGATCCTTTCGCGGTTCTTCTCCAGCAAAGCCTTGCCGATACCTTTTACTTCCAGTAACTCGTCCACCGCGGTGAACGGACCGTTGCTTTCGCGATAGGCGATGATCGCCTTGGCCTTGGCAGCCCCGATGCCGAAGAGATCACGGCGCAGGGTTTCAGCATCGGCGGCGTTCAGGTTGACCTTGGCGGATTGCTCGGCCTGACGCGTTTGCGCGGAGAGGGGGGCTGGCGCTTCAGGCTTGATGGACGGCGCTGCGGTGGTGGCTACGGAGATGCTGGTGAGAAAGGCAAAGATAAGGGAGGAAATATAGATGTTTTGCATTGGTGACGCTCCATGACATCGATAAGAGAAAAGCAGCTTTTCCGAAGCTGCCTTTCTACGTTAGGTCATGTTTGGGACGAGTCAAAAATGGGAAGATTACTGGGTATTACTCTGCCGACCCTGCAGTCAGTAGAGCCTGCATTTCCAGTTAAGGCCCCAAGCAGGTAGAATCGCGATTACTTACGGAAAAATCAGCTCGAACGCACATGAAAATTGCCCCCTTGTGCGATCGTGCTGATCTTGAAACCTATTACTTCTGGCAGCCGGGCGTTTGAATATCCGGCGCTAGGCACATTAAAAACACCGTCCGTCGGACAGTACACTGACGGCCAAATGCCGCCATGGAACAACCGTTCCCGGGCAGCCTGGTTTTCTGCCTTAACCTATATCAAAAATGCCCTAGGCCTGGGTATGTAGTCTGCGCGCTGAATGCCTTATGCCTTCGCACTTTCAGCGCAACGACGAGAGGAGATGTAAACGTACATGGGTATCAAAAGTATGTCGCAGGTGTGTGCAAGAGCCTACGTCCAATGGGATGGACGGATCTCTTATGACGCCCTCCCCGAGCGTGGTGTCTGACACATGTCGATTGTCACGCTCTCGAACCACAAGACATTTACGGCGGAATCCGGAAAAAGCCTTCTGGATTGTGCGAAGTCCCAAGGGACTGTACTCGAGTATAGCTGCCGTAACGGTCGATGCGGCGTATGCAAGGCTAACGTTATCCAGGGCGAAACTGAGCTGGTTCAGCCCGAACTGGCACTGACGGAAGAAGAGCGTTCTTCGGGAACCATCCTGACATGCTGCCGAGCCGCGATCACCGACGTTGAACTGGATATCGAAGACCTTGGGTTATTGGCTGATATTCAGATCAAAACCATGCCTTGTCGCCTCGACACCTTGGAACGCCTTGCAGACGATGTCGTACGAGTAGTGCTTAGAACACCGCCCAGAAGTGCGTTGTTCTACCTTCCCGGGCAATACATCGATGTCATTGGAAAGGACGGCGTACGCCGTAGTTACTCCATTGCCAACGCCGTCCGTGAGGATGCCAAGCTCGAACTGCATATTCGCCAAGTCGCCAATGGGGTCATGAGTCAATATTGGTTTGACGAAGCCCAAGCCAACGATCTACTGCGGCTGGAAGGCCCTCTGGGAACGTTCTGCCTGCGCGATGCCCGGACTACGAACCTGGTGTTCATGGCTACCGGAACGGGGATTGCACCTGTCAAGGCCATGCTCGAAGCATTGGCGGCCGCGCCTGAATCAATTAGCAATAAGCGTATCTATGTATATTGGGGCGGTCGCACGGAGGCAGACCTGTATTGGCACCTCGACTTCCCGACACTGGACCTGATCTACCGGCCCACTCTTTCTCGTGCGAATGCACAGTGGTCAGGTGCAACGGGCTACATCCAACAAGCAGTACTTGCAGAAAACCTTGACCTCGCGGATACCTCGGTCTACGCGTGTGGCTCTGAAGCCATGATTCATACGGCGCGCGAAGTGCTGACACAGGCTGGCCTGCCCCTCAAACATTTCCATTCTGATGCCTTTGTAAGCTCGAATTGAACCGGAGACAGCATGAAAGCAGTTATTTTGGCCGGTGGCCTGGGAACACGGCTCAGCGAAGAAACCAGTTTGCGCCCAAAACCAATGGTGGAAATCGGCGGCAAGCCTATCCTCTGGCACATCATGAAGATGTACTCCGCACACGGCATCAATGACTTCATTATCTGCTGTGGCTACAAGGGATATGTGATCAAGGAGTACTTTGCCAACTACTTCCTCCACATGTCCGACGTCACTTTCAACATGCGCGACAACACCATGAAGGTGCACGACCAACGTGCTGAAGACTGGAACATCACTCTGGTCGACACCGGCGACGAGTCCATGACCGGTGGTCGCCTGCGTCGTGTCGCCGACTATGTCAAGGACGAAGAAGCTTTTTGCTTCACGTATGGTGACGGCGTCAGCGACATCAATATCAGCGCCACCCTGGACTTCCACAAGTCACATGGCAAGGCCGCGACACTTACCGCGACCTATCCGCCTGGTCGTTTCGGTGCCTTGGATATCCAGCAGGGCCAAGTGATGAATTTCAAGGAAAAACCCAAAGGTGATGGCGCACTGATCAACGGCGGTTTTTTCGTGTTGAAGCCTGAAGTACTCCAGTACCTGAAGGACGACAGTACGACCTGGGAACAGGAACCACTGATGAACCTGGCAGCAGAGGGCCAACTGATGGCCTATGAACACCCAGGGTTCTGGCAACCGATGGACACGCTGCGCGACAAACACTACTTGGAAGAGCTTTGGCAGTCCGGCAAAGCCCCTTGGAAAACCTGGGCTTGAACATGACGTCGACCGTTTCCCCAGCCTTTTGGCGAGGCAAAAAAGTCTTCCTGACCGGCCACACTGGATTCAAGGGCAGTTGGCTGTCTTTATGGCTGACCAGCATGGGCGCACAGGTGAAAGGTTTTTCCCTGGCACCACCGACCCACCCTGCCCTGTTCGTCGAGGCCAAGGTGGCCCAAGGCATGGAGTCGGAGCAAGGCGATATTCGTGATCGCGCGGTAATCGCCCAAAGCATGGTGAGCTTTAACCCCGACGTGCTGATCCATATGGCAGCGCAACCGTTGGTCCGTTTGTCCTACCGCGAACCGGTCGAGACCTACGCTACCAACGTGATGGGCACCCTGCATGTGCTGGAAGCCGCCCGCCAATGCCCGAACCTGCGGGCTATCGTCAACGTCACCACCGACAAATGCTACGAAAACCGTGAATGGGAATGGGGTTATCGTGAAGACGAACCCATGGGCGGCCATGACCCGTACAGCAACAGCAAGGGGTGCGTGGAACTGATCACCAGCGCCTACCGCAAATCGTTTTTCAACAACCCGCAAGGTACCGCGCTGGCGTCCGGCAGGGCCGGCAACGTGATTGGCGGCGGCGATTGGGCAGAGGACCGGCTGATACCTGATATCCTCAGTGCCTTCGAGAAAGGTCAACCCGTCACAATACGCAATCCAAAATCGACCCGGCCATGGCAACACGTGCTGGAACCGCTGAGTGGTTACCTTGTGTTGGCTGAACATCTCTGGACCCATGGGCATCGTTTTGCCCAGGGCTGGAACTTCGGCCCCAAGGATGAAGACGCACGCCCAGTGGAGTGGATCCTTGACCACATGGTGCAGGCTTGGGGTAAAGACGCCCATTGGCAACTGGATCAGGACGCGCAACCGCATGAGGCCAACTACCTCAAGCTGGATATTTCCAAGGCGCGCGCCCACTTGCACTGGGCACCCAGCTGGAACCTCGAGACCACGCTCGCCCGAATAGTTAACTGGCATCGCGCCTGGTTGAGCGGCAACGACATGCAGGCCCATTGCCTGGAAGAAATCAATGCCTACATGCTCGCCATGCAGGCCGGCAACAACTAACTCTATTTTTTAGCAGGATTTTTCATGACCCCCGATATGCTCCGCCAGGAAATCAGCAAGCTCGTCGAGCAGTACGCCAACGTTGCATTGGCGAGCAAGCCGTTCGTGGCTGGCGAAACCATTATCCCGCCGTCCGGCAAAGTGATCGGTGCGCGTGAGTTGCAGTTGATGGTCGAAGCCTCCCTGGATGGCTGGCTGACCACTGGCCGTTTCAATGCCGAATTCGAGAAAAAGCTGGCAGAATTCCTCGGTGTCAAATTCCTGCTGTCGGTCAACTCCGGCTCTTCCGCCAACCTGGTTGCTTTCAGCACGCTGACCTCACCCAAACTCGGTGAGCGCGCGATCAAGAAAGGCGATGAAGTGATTGGCGTGGCCGCGGGCTTCCCAACCACGGTCAACCCAATCGTTCAATTTGGCGCGATCCCGGTGTTCGTTGACGTTGACATGGCTACCCACAACATCAACGCTGACCTGATCGAAGCGGCCATCACACCGAAAACCAAGGCGATCATGCTGGCCCACACCCTGGGCAACCCGTTCAACCTGGGCAAGGTCAAGGCGCTGTGCGAAAAGTACAACCTGTGGCTGGTGGAGGACTGCTGTGACGCCCTCGGTGCGACGTATGACGGCAAGCTGGTAGGTACTTTCGGCGACATCGCCACCCTCAGCTTCTACCCTGCGCACCACATCACCATGGGTGAAGGTGGTGCAGTGTTCACCAACAACCCGATGCTCAAGGTGATTGCCGAGTCGTTCCGCGACTGGGGCCGCGATTGCTACTGCGCACCCGGTTGCGACAACACTTGCGGCGACCGTTTCGGCCAGCAATATGGCAGCCTGCCTCAAGGTTATGACCACAAGTACGTATACGCGCATTTGGGCTACAACCTGAAAATCACCGACATGCAAGCCGCCTGCGGCCTGGCCCAACTCGAACGAGCCCAAGACTTCATCGATACTCGCAAGCGCAACTTCAAACTGCTCAAGGACCGACTGTCCAGCCTGTCCGAGTTCCTCGAAATCGCCGAAGCAACTCCCAACAGTGACCCATCGTGGTTCGGCTTCCCGGTGACACTCAAGGAAAGCAGTGGCGTCAACCGTGTTGATTTGTTGAAGTACCTTGACCAGCACAAAATCGGCACACGCCTGCTATTTGCAGGCAATTTGACTCGCCAACCGTACTTCCAGAACCTGGAGTACCGTGTAGTGGGTGAATTGACGAATACCGACCGCACCATGAACCAGACTTTCTGGCTCGGCGTACAGCCGTCGCTAGGCCAGGAGCATTTTGAGTTTGTCGGTGAGAAGCTGGAAGAATTCTTTGGGATTGGTTTCTAAACAATGAAAGCATCGGATGCGGTTGCGTTAGTTCTTGCTCAGAACAAGGTGTTGTATGGCTACGAGTTGATCGGAGGGATGATCACCCACCTGGTTGACAGCATCAATCAGTTGGGTGAGACCAAGCTAGTCTCGGTCCACCATGAGCAAGGGGCAGCGTTTGCTGCATCCGCGGTTTCTCGCGCGACACACCATGAGGTACTTGGTGTCGCCTTGGGCACAAGCGGCCCTGGCGCAACCAACCTGATTACCGGTATTGCTGACTGCTGGCTTGATAGCCATCCCTGCCTTTTCCTGACGGGCCAGGTGAATACCTACGAACTCAAGGGCGACAGGAATATCCGCCAACAGGGTTTCCAAGAGCTTGATAGCGTGGCGCTGGTCAGCAGTATTACCAAATATGCCTACCAGATCAGGCACGTGGACGAGTTGCTCCCGTGCCTGCAAAAGGCGATCGACACTGCCAGAGAGGGACGCCCAGGCCCGGTTCTGCTGGACATCCCTATGGATATCCAGCGAAGCGACATTGATGACGCCGTCGTACACGCGCTTTTGGTACCACAGCCGGAGCGGGTCGAGGCTTCCTTACAGGAGTCCGACCTGGAAGCGATCAAAAACGCGCTGGCATCTGCCCAAAATCCTTTGATTCTGTTGGGTGGAGGGGCTGTCAACGCACGTAACTTCACACCGTGGCTCGATCAACTGGAAGCGTCGGGCATACCTTACGTCGCCAGTCTGAAGGGAGCAGAAAAGGTCCCGGCGAGCGCGAACTACCTGGGCATGCTCGGCGCCTACGGAACGCGTACCGCCAACTATGCCGTGCAGAATTGCGATTTCCTGCTGGTGCTGGGTAGCCGCCTGGATGTTCGACAAACCGGTGCCAAACCCGAAGATTTTGCCCGCAAAGCCCAGGTTTTCCAGATCGACCTGATGGAGGGGCAACTGAACAACCGCGTTAAGGCGCATTCTTCCTACGTGATGGAACTGAACACGTTTTTCGCACGGTTCCCTCTTTCCAAAGTGCAAGAAAATACGGCATGGGCTACCTGGGCTGCTGATTTACGAGCTGATTTCGATCAGAGCTTCGTCGATGAGTACACTGATTGGTCGGTGAGCCCTTTCGTCATCTGCTCAACCCTGAGTGCTTTGACCAGAGGGCGTGCTGTCGATTTTGTTGCCGACGTCGGCAACAATCAGATGTGGGCGGCGCATACGTTGCGATTGAGCCAGGGTCAATCCATGCACCATTCCGGCGGTCTCGGCACCATGGGGTTCGCGATCCCGGCGGCCATTGGCGCCTGCAACGCGGGCAACAAGCCTGTCATTGTCATTACAGGTGACGGCGGGGCTCAGCTCAATATCCAGGAACTGGATATCATCGCCCGCGACCAACTGCCCGTCTTGATCATTGTGCTTAACAACCACTCCCTGGGAATGGTCCGCGGGTTCCAGGAAATGTACTTCGAGGGACGCAACTCTTCGACCTACTGGAATGGCTACACCTCACAGTTCAAAGCCATTGGTGAGGCCTACGGCATCAACTCCGCGGTCGTGAGCACCCATGATGAATTTGCGACGCAGGTCAGAATGTTCATTGAATCACCCCGTCCCGCGCTGATCGAACTGATGATGCCTGACGCCCGAGAATGCCGTCCACGGCTAGAATTTGGTCGCTCGATTGATCAGCAGTTGCCTGAAAAAACGCGGACATCACGCTGATGCACATCGCAATATTCGGCGCGAACAGCCAAATTGCCCAAGACCTGACACGTTCACTCGCCGCAGCTCGAACATTCGAGCTGAGCCTGTTTGTGCGGGACAAAAACAAACTCGACATATCGGCATTGATATCCGCAGAACAGCGAAGTATCAAAATCTTTGAGTACGCCAAGTTCGATCAAAACACTCCGTTCGATGCAATCATCAACTTTGTAGGGGTCGGCGACCCCGCAATGGCATCGAGAATGGGATCTGCCATTTTCGACATCACCTATGAGTATGACAAGCTCGCACTTGAATACCTTAAAGCCAACACCGAGTGCCGCTATATATTCCTGAGCAGTGGTGCTGCCTATGGCGGTGATTTCGCAACCCCCGCACAGGCTCAGACCCTCGCCACGTTTGACATAAACAACTTGAAATCAACGGATTGGTACGCTGCCGCAAAGTTTTACGCAGAGGCGAGGCACCGAGCGCATCAGGGCCTTAGCATCGTGGATATCCGGGTATTCAACTACTTCAGTCACACACAAGATTTGAGCGCACGTTATTTTATAACCGACGCTGTCCGCGCCATCAAGGACAACACCGTTCTGACGACGTCTCCCGCGAACATGTTTCGTGACTACATAACGCCCCTGGACTTTTACACGCTTATATCAAAAGCATTGACATTCAACGGAGACCTCAACGTAGCTGTCGATTGCTATACCAATGCCCCAACCGACAAGTTTTCAATACTCGATCATCTTCGGAACAATTTCGGCCTACAATTCACCGTCGAAAAAACCACTCAACACATCAATGCAACAGGTGCTAAACAGCACTATTATTCCGAAAACAGAATGGCATCGACATTGGGCTACGCACCACACTTCAACTCCATTGAAGGATTGACTCATGAAATCGAAAGATGTCAATTCATTAAATGAATTATAGAAAAATATTCAATCACGACTTTCGCAACACTGCAATAAATCAGTTATGGCGATTACTCTCGGGACCTGCCCTGCTCATCCTGGTCCCCCTTTACCTGTCATCCGAAGCCCAAGGATACTGGTACACCTTCATCAGCATGGCCGCACTCGCGGTGTTCGCAGACATGGGGTTTTCTGCCGTGCTGCTATTGTTCGCCTCGCATGAATTTGCACACCTCAAGTTCAATAATCAGAAAGAACTTTGCGGCGCACCTGAGCACATCAGTCGACTGGCGACGTTATTATCTTTCGCCATGCGCTGGGCCAGCGGCATGGCGCTCGTTGTTTTCCCGGCCGTGCTCTTGATCGGGTATTTCATACTGAATGGCAAGACGTCCCAGATAAACTGGCAACTTCCGTGGCTGGTATACGGTGTGGCATCCGTCATTGTATTCATCAATAGCATTGCACTGTCCTTCATAGAAGGATGCGACAGCGTGGGTGACGTTCAGAAAATTCGTTTCCATGTCAGCGTGATCAGTGTATGCGTGACCGTTATCCTGCTGATCAGCGGCGCAGATCTGTATGCTCTGGCCTTTTCATTATTAGCCGGCGCACTGGCAGGCACCTCAATAATCCTTCATCGCTACAAAGCCGTGCTGGGACAGCTTTATAAACTGACAAAACTCAACAGCCACCCTTGGTTCAAGGAAATAATGCCGCTCCTTTGGCGTTTCGCATTGAGTTGGGTCAGCGGCTATTTTGTACTGTCTATATTCACCCCTCTCTCTTTCAGCTATCACGGGGCCGTACAAGCAGGCCAAGTTGGCTTCTCAATGGCCATTTGCATGGCAATGTTCAGTATCGCCAACATTTGGATAACCATTATCACCCCAAAAATAAATATGTATGCGGCCCATCGTAATACCACTGCGCTCGATCAAGCCTTCAGAAAAGGCGTAGCGCTGGCAATAGCCACTTATGCCGCGGGCATGGTAGCGCTCTTCACCGGCCTCTGGCTGATGGAGGGCCACCCCTTGATAGAGAACCGCCTGCTGCCGACCCTCCCTCTGTTGATGGTCAGCATAGGATGGCTGATGCAGCTGATCATCAATGCAATGGCGATCTATATGAGGGCTTATAAAAAAGAGCCACTGGTCGTGGTATCGGTCCTCAATGGGCTGTATGTTGCGATCACAACTTTGCTGGCCGCGAAGTACCTTCCGTTCGAATACCTTTTTTCTGGTTTTACAAGTGCGTACGTATTGGTCTTACCATGGGTTTATTGGATTTTTAGATCTTTCAAAAGGCGTTCATCATGAGTTTTCAGCCTAATCCTGTATTGTCCATTGCACTGCCTACCTACAATCGAGCGGACTTCCTTGACAGCTCGCTAGCGGCGCACCTGCCGATACTAAGGCGCCATAACATTCAAATTTTCATTTCCGACAATGCCTCGACAGATGAAACCTTCAAGATTGTCGAAAAATGGAAAGCGGAATACCCGCTGCTGCACTACTCGCGCAACCACGAAAATCTGGGCGCGGATTTAAACTTTGAAAAAGCGCTGTCTTTATCGGACACCGCATACACATGGCTACTGGGCGACACTTCACAATTCTGTGCCGACGATCTCGACAAGGTATTGAATCTTTTAAAAACAAACATCCCTTATGACGCCGTATTGGTAAACCTCGTAAACAAGATTGAAACGCCGGAAGCCACCTATCAAGACGCCAATGCATTACTGGAAGATCTCGCAGGGCTCATGAGCTGCATGAGCTGCTTGATCTATAGCAAAGCGCTGATAAATGATGCAGACTTTTCCCGCTATCACAATTCTAACTTCATACAAACAGGCATCCTCTTCGAGTCTATTGCGAACCGCCCCTTTCAAATTCATTGGCTACCCCAGGCATCCGTCACATCCCTTGAAAGCCCACATCTCACGAAAACCAGTTGGGCCCACACAGACAAAATATTCAAGATCGGCCTGACCTGCTGGGTTAACTTTATATTTTCGTTACCCGTCAGCTATTCGCTGAAAGGAAAACTTAAAGCCTGCACCCGTTTTGGCGAAGTATCCGGCGCGTTCACGATCAAAGGCATGCTGTCTCTGAGGGCCAGAGGGTTGTTAAACTACGGCGTCTATAAAGCGTACCGAACGGATCTCAGGCTGTCCGTGGGCTACCCTAGTTGGATCGTCATGGTGATATCAGTCATTCCAAGATCGATGCTCAGTAAGGCAGTCAACCTGTACCTCAAACGCGCACGCACTCTACCGGTGGCAGACCACTAGTTTGCTTCCACCTGTTTACATACGCCAACACGAGTAGACCGCGGTGTCCTATTTTTTTAAAAAACTTAAGCAACATCACGTCTTCATCGTCCCCATGGTGATCGGGCAATTTCTGTTTGTATGGCGAGCCTTTATTCACCTCAGAGCGCTCCCTGCCCCCGGGAAACGTGCCTATCTTGGTCGTGCGCCCAAGGTCTTTGGCCTGGAACACATCACGCTGGGTAATAATTTCAGAGTAGGTGAAGGGCTCTGGCTGCACGCGGTCTCTCAATATCTCAAGTTCATGTATCAGCCGCAGGTCGACATTGGTGAGAACTTTTCCGCCAGCGACCATTTGCATATAGCGTGCTGCAACAGAATAACGATTGGCCGCAATGTCTTGATGGGCAGCAAGATTCACATCACCGACCACTCCCACGGCGACTACTCGGGGGAAAACCAATCCAGCCCCTACGAAACACCTTTTGAACGAAAACTGGCCAGCAGCGGCCCCGTGACCATTGGCGATAATGTATGGATCGGGGACAATGTCGTCGTACTGCCGAACACCTCTATCGGCGATGGGGCGATCATCGGCGCCAACAGCGTTGTCGCCAAAGATATCCCCAGTAACGTCATTGCCGTGGGCTGCCCTGCCAGGGTAGTGAAAGTCTGGAGCGATAAAGAGAGCAAATGGTTAAATATTTAAACGTGACTCAGCATGGGCGGCTCCACACATCAAAGGCATGGCATGACGCGTAAGATTGCAGTAGGTATTGTTGTCTATCACGCAGGTGCTGAGTTATTGCGTAGGCTCGAATTAACGTCGTCGGATGGATTTGAAGTCTACGTATTCGACAACTCACCTGACGTTACCAACGTGCGAGAACTCGCGGAGCTTGACCCGCGCATCCACTATTTTACCTGTGGCAAAAATCTGGGATTGGGCATCGGCATTTCAACAGTGTGTGCCAATGCCTATCAACAGGGCCACTCAGCACTTCTGTTTTTTGATCAGGACACCGGATTCAGCAGCGAAACACTGTCTTACATAGAGAATAACTATGCCGACAACAGCGACGCATACAACGAGTTCAGCGCAATCGCCTTCAAAGCCGGCGGAAATGCTCAGGTACAGGATGTGCCTTTACTGATCAACAGTGGCAGCCTTTATTTCCTGGACAAACTCAAAGCCCTTGACTGGATGGACTGCAGCTATTTCGTTGACAGTGTGGATTATAAGCTGTGTTTGGACTCGTTAAATAAGGGCTATCGCATTGGCGCCTGTGGTGCCACACCGGGGTTCGATCATGTCACGGAGCAGGCTGATAGTCGCTATCGCATCGCGGGTCGTACGTATTCAATGCGGGCGTATTCAGGTTCCAGAATAAAAGACACTGTTTCGTCGAATCTCAAACTTATTTTTTCTGCGCTCAAGAGCCGCCAGGTTGGCTTCGCGCTCAGAATAACAAGACTACTGACGCTCTATTGCGCCTCTCAGATCCTCGTCAGGGTAATCAATACATTAGGAATTTTTAAACGTGACTGATGAAAAAGGCATGACCGGCGAGCGCTCAGCCATTTTTACCGTGTGCAACCTGGCTTACTTATCAAAGGCGCTGGTGCTGGCCGAGTCATTGGTAAAATTCGACCAGCCGAAACTGAAGATCTATATTTTTGATCGTAAGGTCGAAATGGACCTCCCGACCGACCTGGCAGAGTTCTATTGGGTTGAAGAGATCGGATTGGCTGACGTCCGGCACTACGCCTTCAAATACGACATCGTCGAGTTCAGTACCAGCCTCAAGCCCTGGATCACCTTAAAGCTCCTTGAGCAGCACGATAAGGTGGTGTTCCTGGACCCGGATACCTGCGTGTTCAGCCGCCTCGATGGTTTATGGGGCGAGCTCGACACGCGCGACATCATTCTAACGCCCCACTACGTCACGCCTCATGTTGAAGGTGATATCGGGATGCTGCGCTTTGGCTCCTTCAACCTGGGCTTCTACGCAGTTTCCAATACCTCAGAAGGCATACGGTTTCTTCAGTGGTGGAATGAGCGCTGCCTGGAGCACTGCTATTTCGAAACGCAATTCGGACTTTCGACTGATCAGAAATGGGTCAGTATTGCTCCCTGCTTCTTCCCGACCCTGCACGTATCGTTCAATCTTGGCTACAACGTAGCTTTTTGGAATAGCCATGAGCGAACCCTCTCGCCTGACGGCCAGGGTGGCTATACGGTAAACGGGGAGTGCCCATTGGTTTTCTTCCACTTCAGTTCGTTTGATGAGAAGAACCCGGCACTGTTGAGCAAGCGTGCATTTGCGGGAAGAGAGAAACAACGTGAGGACCTTCAGGAAGTCAGTTTCTATTACAAGGAACGACTCTCCAACTTCTCATCCTTCCCTTCCAGCGCCGCCTATGCATTTGATTACATGAGCGATGGAAAATACATATCGCCTACGCTGAGAAGGGCCTACGCCAGCGTGCTGGATGAGTTACCTGCCGGCCATGACCCTTTTGATGCCAGCGGCCCCGTTTATACTTTTGCCAGGAAGAACTTCTTGTTCGAGGCGGGCGGACAATACAAACCGGCCGGGTTTGGTGATGCGCAAACTCACTCTGGAAAGCTCCAGATCATTAACTCAGTGCTAAAGGGGATTCTTTACGTTGTAGGCCCCAACCGGTTCATGAACATATCGAGACTGTTTGTCTACCTCTCGAGCTTCAGGCTGAACAAGAAGCTCTGGAAGCTCTAATACAAGGCCCTATTGCGAGCTCTGATGAACCGGCAAACAGGTCCATCAGAGCGGCAATGCGCTGATCAGACTTCGCGGTGTCGCTGAATATGCACCCAGTCAACGATCTCACCCTCTGGGGCGTAGCCGCTGACGGTGTCTTTCAACAGCTGCCTGACGAGCGAAAAATCCCCCTCCTCAACAGCCGCCAACAAGCCTTGCAACCGGCCCTTGAGCACTTCCCAGTCCAAGAGTTCCTCATTGGCTCGCATGATCATCGGATGACTCGTGGCAGCGACGTTGTCGCCAATCAACAACTCTTCATAGAGCTTTTCACCCGGACGCAGCCCACTGAAATTGATCAGGATATCTCCGTGCGGGTTTTTCTCGGAGCGGATACTCAGGCCTGATAAGTGAATCATCTTTTCGGCAAGCTCCACGATTTTCACAGGCTCGCCCATATCGAGCACGAAGACATCTCCCCCCTGCCCCATCGAACCCGCCTGGATAACCAACTGCGCCGCTTCAGGTATCGTCATGAAATAGCGGGTTATTTTCGGGTGGGTCACCGTCAGCGGCCCACCCGCCTGGATCTGCTTATGGAACAACGGGATAACCGAACCTGACGAGCCCAGCACGTTACCAAATCGAACCATGGTGAAACGGGTTTTATTGACCCGCGAGATATTTGACGCATCACCAAACAACCTCGGCGCCAACTCCTTGCTCAAAGCTTGTAATACAAGCTCCGCCAGCCGCTTGGTGCTGCCCATCACGTTGGTTGGCCGCACAGCCTTGTCGGTCGAAATGAGCACGAAGTTCTCGACACCTGCCTGCAGTGCAGCCTGCGCGGTATTGAGGGTGCCGATCACATTATTAAGAATACCCTCGGCAATATTGTGCTCCACCATGGGTACGTGCTTGTAGGCTGCTGCATGGTAAACCGTATCGACTGACCAGGTATTCATAACCTCCAACAGCTTGCCGGGATGTCGCACCGAACCAAGGATCGGCAGCAGCGTTACATTCAACGACTCTGATTCAACACGCTGTTCAAGTTCGGACAGGATGCAATAAAGGTTGTACTCACTATGATCGAACAACAATAGGCTGGTGGGTTCCAGCGTGAGGATCTGACGACAAAGTTCCGATCCAATCGAACCGCCCGCACCGGAAACCAGCACTACACGGTGCTTGATGCATCGCTCCAGCAACTCAGGCTGCGCAGGTACCGGATCTCTACCGAGCAGGTCGGCGATGTCCACTTCCTGGATATCATCGACTTTGACTCGACCACTGGCCAGGTCCATGAATCCGGGAACACTGCGCACATGCAACGGGTATCCTTCCAGATAACCCAGTATTTCTCTACGGCGAGATCGTGTGGATGACGGTATTGCCAGCAGCAGCTCTTCAGCACCGGTCTCATCGATCATCTGCTGGATGCGCTTAGGCTTGTAGACCTTCAGCCCTGAGATGATGCGATCCGAGATGCCGCTGTCGTCATCGATAAAAGCCACCGGACGCATCACCCGGCCCATGCGCAAGGCCGCTACCAATTGATTGCCCGCCGCCCCGGCCCCGTAGATAGCCACCTTGATAAGGCCATCATCACGACTGGTGAAAGGCACATGCTGCGCGGCGGTAAACCAGTCCCCCTGAAAGTATTGACGCATCGCCAAGCGCAAGCCGCCAATGATGACCATGCTCAGCCACCAATAGTTGAATACGATTGAACGGGGCACCACCGTCTGATGATTGCTGTACAAATACACCACCAGAGCCAGCAACAATGCGGAGAGGCTGACGGCCTTGATGATTGCAATCAGCGCATCATTGCCGAAATAACGCATCACTGCCCGGTACATGCCAAAGTGGATAAAAAGCGGGATGGCAATCACCGGCGCACTGAGAAACAGCCACAAATGGACTACAAAGGGGTTGTTGAGGTCATCAAACCCCAGGCGCACAACAAATGCCAACCACAACGCCGTCCATACCAGAACGATGTCGGTCGCCACTTGCAAGAAACGTTTATGCCTGCGCGGCAAGCCCACCAACCGGGTACGTAAACTATCCATAAACCCTTTTATACCTCAGTCCCTAGCACTGCCAGCAAAAAAATGACAGTCATGTGAGTGTGCAACAAACCCTTGAATCTCCATTGCCCATCAATTATCACGCTTTTTCAAGCTCACCCGCATGAAACTTAATCGCGAGCAACACCAATGGAATATAGGCCACCATCAAGCCCAGAACGCCGTCAAACCCTAGGCCGACAAAGAGCGCGATGGGCAACAACCACAACAGATTGATAGCCATCACCGTCAGCGTAACCGGCAAATGACGCCCCGCCAGGCGTGATGCATATTGATAGGCATGACTTCGATGCGCTTCATACACCTTGTCTCCGCGCAACAGGCGTCGCCCCAGGGTGAAGGTCGCATCAACGATGAATACACCCAGCAAAATCAACCAGACCCAAAGCATCTCAGGTGCCGCCCACGCAGCCTGAAGCGACAGGATGCCAATCACTACCCCCAGGAAGCCACTCCCAGCATCGCCCATGAAAATGCGGGCAGGAGGGAAGTTCCAGTATAAAAACCCAAGCACCGCGACCGCTAACAGCATCGGTGCAATCATGAGGTTTTCATGACCCGTCAGCCAGTACACCAGGCATGCGCCAGCACAAGCGCACACGGCCTCAATGCTAGCAATGCCGTCAATACCGTCCATGAAGTTGTACAAATTCAGCATCCAGACCAGATACAAGGCTGCCAGTACGTGACCCAACCAGCCAAGGTCCACCTCAACGCCGACGAGGCTGATCGTGGGAAGCCCTCCCATCCAGAGCAACGCCCAGAGGGCTGCGCCAAAGTGGGCCAATAGACGCCAGCGTGCTGCGATATGACCATGATCGTCGAGAAAACCAACGACCGCGATCAACGCCCCAGCCCCCAATAATGGCAATGCGGCACTCCAACTGACCCAACCAGCAAACGCCACCAGCACCAACGTCACCAGGTACGTCAGTACGATTGCGACACCACCACCTCGTGGCGTCGGTACAGAGTGCGAACTGCGGCCATTGGGAATGTCCATCAAACTACGCGACAAGGCATAACGGCGTAGGACCCAAGTCAATAGAAGCGATGCTGAAAGCACCGCGGAAAACACCAACCAAATGGTCATGTAGGAAACAGTTCCTGAAACAGATGCGGGCAAAAGGGTTCAGCGTTCATCACTGGTCGGCACTGCCTGGTACTCGACATCGTTCAGGCAGCACAGCCAGGAACGGCATCGATGAATGAAGGCTTGCGGTCATTTTTCGTTGCGCCTCAGGGTAGCCTTCCGGAAAAGCGCCTCAAGACGGTCGAACAAGGTCTCCTTGGAAAAATGCTCAAGATAATAACGTCTGCCCAACAAGCCCATACTCTCGAGCTCGGGCTTGGGCAACGCCCCCATGGTGCGCACAATATTCGCGAGTCCCAGGGCATCGCCAGAACCACACACCATGCCAGCTCCCGACCCGGCAACAACGTTGGCCGCCTCGCCGTCAATCATGGCAATCACGGGTTTTCCCGATGCCAGATAAGCCTGGACCTTACCCGGGATGGTTTTCTCGAAAACGTCATTAGTCCTCAACGACACCAACAAAGCGTCCGCAGCGGCGAACAGTGCCGGCATTTTTTCCAGCGGATGCCTTCCGAGCAGCAGGACGTTATCCATTCGGTTCTCCGCCACATGCTTGGTCAGCCATTGACTGGCCCGGCCATCCCCCACAATCACCCAGCGCACAGGCAGGTCCGCCTTGACCGCATTGACTGCCGCCATGATCGCTGGAAAATCCTGCGCGTCACCAATGTTGCCGGCAAAGAGGATCGTAAACACCGTATCGTCGCGCTGCAGCAGCTCAGAAGGCGCTTGCACCTCCCCCGAAAAATCATCCTCGGCCCAGCTGGGGAAATACACCAACCGATCTGTGCCCATCGCACGCGTGCAGTATTGCTTGACGTTCTCGTCGAACGAACGTGACTGCAACAGCAAGTAATCGGTACGGTTGTAGATCCAGGAGACCACCTTGCCAACCAGTCTAAGCAGCCGAGGGCTTTCGATAACCCCCACCGCCCTGAGACTTTCCGGCCACAGGTCCAGTACCCAGATGAACACCGGGGCCTTTTTCAAGCGACCCAGCACCAGGGCTGGGATTGCCCCCATGATTGGCGACACACCATATACAAAGATCGAATCGAACGACTGGCCGCGCAGTTTGTAACTGCCAACGATAGAGGCACTGCTGAAAAACGAGAGGTAATTCATGGCCAGCGTGAAGTTGCCCTTGCCTCGCGCCAGCATCGGCACTCGGATAACGCGAGCCCCCCGATAACTGGAGAACTGCGTGGGATCACGCCGAAAATCAGCAAAGACCTGCCCTTCCGGATAATTAGGCAAGCCGGTGAGCACCGTCACCTCATGGCCTTTGGCGACAAAGCCTTCGACCATGTTGTTGATGCGCATGTTTTCGGGCCAAAAGTATTGGGTCACCACCAATATCTTGAGTGGCTTTTCCTGGGAGAGCCTGTCCAATCAATATTGCTTCCATACGGTGCGCATGACGTAGTCACGGTAGCTATGGATAATCCGCACGACCTTTTCAGCGACATTGGGCATGCTGTAATCGGCGACAAGCCGTAGCGTCCGCTCTTGCCCCGATGCCTGGCTTTCCAGAAGCTGCAAGCCTTGCATGGCACGCTCGACCTCCAGGCCGACCATCATGACAGCCGCCTCTTCCATCCCTTCCGGCCGCTCATGGGCTTCTCGCAGATTCAGCGCGGGGAAATTGAGAATCGATGACTCTTCGTTGATGGTGCCGCTGTCCGACAGCACCGCTTTGGCTGTCAGTTGCAACTTATTGTAATCCTTGAACCCCAACGGCTTGAGCAATTGCACATTCTTGTGGAACTTCACACCCATGGCATCGACGCGCTTTTGCGTACGAGGGTGAGTGGTTACGATCACCGGCAAGTCGTAATGGGCAGCGACGGTGTTCAACACTTCGACCAACTTGAGGAAGTTCTTGTCGGAATCGATATTCTCTTCGCGATGCGCACTCACGACGAAAAACTTGCCGGCCTCCAGGCCAAGCCGCTCCAGTACATCCGAGGCCTCGATGCCATCGCGGTAGTAATTGAGCACTTCAAACATAGGACTGCCCGTCTTGATCACCCTGTCCGGCGGCAGCCCTTCGCTCAACAGATAATCACGCGCAATGCTGCTGTAGGTCAGGTTGATGTCAGCGGTATGATCAACGATGCGGCGATTGATTTCTTCAGGCACGCGCATGTCAAAACAGCGATTGCCGGCTTCCATGTGAAATGTCGGGATCTTGCGGCGCTTGGCCGGAATCACAGCCATGCAGCTGTTGGTGTCACCGAGGATCAGGAGGGCTTCGGGCTTCACGTCCTCCAGCACCTGATCCACCGCAATGATCACGTTGCCGATCGTTTGCGCACCACTTGCGCCGGCAGCGTTGAGAAAATGGTCAGGCTTGCGAATGCCAAGATCCTGGAAAAAAATCTCGTTCAATTCGTAATCGTAGTTCTGCCCGGTATGCACCAGGATGTGTTCACAGTGCTCGTCAAGCTTGGCTATCACCCGCGACAGGCGAATGATTTCAGGGCGCGTCCCCACAACCGTGACAACTTTCATTTTTTTCATTTCAACACTCTTCCAGAATCATTGGCATCGGAGCCGTCCGCCCCATGCATTGCCTGACGCGCCCATGCTCAGGCTTGAGTACCCACCGGCATTGCAAAGGTGTCCGGGCGCTCACGATCAAAGATCTCATTGGCCCAGAGCATGACGATCATCTCTTCCTCCCCGACATTGGTAATGTCGTGAGTCCAGCCAGGCACCGTTTCCACTATCCGCGGTTGCTCACCCTCAGTAAGCAGCTCATAAAACTCCCCAGATACTATATGGCGAAAGCGAAAGCAGGCCTTGCCTTTGATTACCAGGAATTTCTCGGTCTTGGAGTGGTGATAATGACCGCCCCGTGTCACGCCAGGGTGGGCGGTGAAATAGGAAAACTGCCCACTGTCCCGGGTCTTCAGCATTTCAACAAAAACGCCGCGTGGATCACCGTACTTCGGAACGTCGTAGGTAAATTGCTCGACCGGCAGGTAACTGACGTAGGTGGAATAAAGTGCTCGCACCAGGCCTGTGCCAACGGCCTCGCTGATCAGCGTGTCGCGACTGTCGCGAAACGCATGCAGCTGATCCGCTAACTCCCCCACAGAAATGCTATACACCGGGGCCACCTGATCAACTGAATCGTGAGGCGAGCCCGTGTCCATTAGCTGGGTGAAATAGTCGACCACATCGTCGATGTAAACCAGGCTGACCATCGCGTGTCGATCATTGACTTGGATCGGCAGGCCTCGGGTGATGTTATGGCAGAAAGTCGCCACGGCCGAGTTGTAATCAGGCCGCGCCCATTTTCCGAACACGTTGGGCAGGCGCAGAACATGAACCCTGGAACCGTGGCTCGCCTGTAGATCATGCAATGCATGCTCAGCAGCCAGTTTGCTGATGCCGTAGGGATTATCGCGATCAGCCTGGGTCGAGGAGGTATAAAGCACGGGAGTGGGCTTGCCACTCATCTTGATTGCGTCGCACAGAGCCAGGGTCAAATCAGCGTTGCCAACCTTGAACTCCTCGGACGATTGCGGACGATTAACCCCCGCAAGGTGGAAGACAAAATCAACTTCGGCAACCAGCGCGGGCAATTGAGCGATGTTGTTATCACGGGTAAAGGCAACCACGTCGATATCACTGCGCTCACTTAAATGCGCTATCAGGTTCTTACCGACAAACCCGTTGGCGCCGGTGATCAGTACCTTCATCACTCACTCCTCCGGCGTAGCGAGTTCGCCACGCTGGATTGCCTTCATGAACTCGAGTTTGAGCAGCAGCCGTTGCATGCCGGCCACATCCAACCGCTCAGTGTTATGAGAGTTGTAGTCTTCTGTGCGAGAGATTTTTTCTTCGCCCTGCTCTACAAATTTTGAGTAGTTCAAGTCACGCAGGTCGGGCGGAATGCGGTAGTAATCGCCCCTGTCTTCAGCGCAAGCCATTTCTTCACGGCTCAGCAGCGCTTCAAACAGCTTTTCGCCATGACGAGTACCGATGACCTGGATAGGATGCTCAGGCTTACCGACCATTGCGGTCAAAGCCTTGGCCAGGGTTTCAACTGTCGCCGCTGGTGCCTTCTGAACAAAAAGATCACCATTGCAGCCGTGCTCGAAAGCATACAACACCAAGTCCACGGCGTCCGACAGCGTCATCATGAAGCGCGTCATGCTCGGATCAGTCAACGTCAATGCCTGACCTGCACGAATCTGTTCGATGAACAGAGGAATCACAGAACCTCGTGAAGCCATGACGTTACCGTAGCGAGTACCGCAGATAACCGTCTTGGCATCATCCACGTTACGGGATTTGGCAACCATGACTTTTTCCATCATTGCCTTGGAGATACCCATGGCATTGATCGGGTAGACAGCCTTGTCGGTGCTCAGGCAAACCACTCGCTTGACCGAATTCTGGATAGCGGCTTCCAGGACATTCTCAGTGCCAATAACGTTGGTCTTGACCGCCTCCATGGGATGAAACTCGCAGGAAGGCACCTGTTTCAGAGCAGCAGCGTGAAAAATGTAATCCACGCCGCGCGTGGCATTGAGAACGCTCTGGTAGTCGCGCACATCACCTATGTAAAACTTCAGCTTGGTGTCGGCATAACGCTTACGCATGTCGTCCTGCTTCTTCTCGTCGCGACTGAAGATGCGGATTTCTGCGATACCACTGTCGAGGAAACGCTTGAGGACGGCGTTGCCGAATGAACCGGTGCCACCGGTGATTAGAAGCGTTTTTCCGCTGAACATAGTAAGTCCTAAAGCAACGCGCACATCACGACAAGCTTCTAGTCGGCCACTCACCTCAATGCCTGCAGACCAACAAAGCCAACCTGCCGCCCCGGAATGCTCAACGGTGAAGAGGTTCAAGGAAAACGTCGAAGCTCGTTAGCAAACAGCCCGAAAAATAAGCTTGGTGTGGTGCAGTTAAAGATGAAGGGCATGGAAATTGGTGGCTATTTTAAGGCCTGCATCCTTAAAGTCAAAAGCGAACACGGATGCGTGAGGACATGCCCAAACGGCAATGAGAGGATGGGCACCAGACTCGACACCCTAGGGAGATTAACGCTGACTGGTTATTGAAGTGACATGACGGAAGATTTCATACAGATAAGCGCTTAAAGACTTCGTCAGAGCAGTAAAAAGCCCCACCTTAAAATAGGAGGACTAGCTCGCCCTTATGTCAGGCTTCGCTTGCCGAGAGGATAAAATGCCGCATGGTTCGAGCATAAGACTACGGCAGCCCTAAAGCACATATCGATCAGGCCTTCTGACGTATTCTCTTACGGCCAAGCACCACACCTAGTGCAGGCCCAACAATCATTCCCACGAGTAACGCCAGTAAGGTGAAAACTGAAACAGGTAGCTCAACCGTGGACCAGCCTAAAAACGACAGTGTCGCACCTTGCTGATTCTCGAGCACAAAAAAAACGACAACGAGCGCGAAGAACAAAACAGATACAATCGATGCAAAGCGCGCAAGTCTAGACATAACATTCTCCTGAAAGTCGATCAGACGCCTTCTTCCTCGTCTTCGTTCACACGATCACGCAATTCCTTACCCGGCTTGAAGTGAGGTACGAACTTGCCGTCAAGACTGACGGACTGGCCGGTTTTCGGGTTACGGCCCACACGCGGCGCGCGATAGTGAAGGGAAAAGCTCCCAAACCCACGGATCTCAATGCGATCCCCGGTCGCCAGGCATTGGGACATTTGCTCAAGCATGGTCTTGATAGCCAGCTCGACATCTTTGGATGAGAGCAGCCCTTGATGGGTGACAATTCGTTCGATCAACTCCGACTTCGTCATATTTTTCCCTTCTTTTTCAAGCAGCTAGGAAAAGCGCTCCGAAGGTTTTAGCATGACTTGATGAATTTGAACAGCCCATGCATAAACTTATCTGCCGGTTGAATAAACCCCCGCATTGAAGGTGCTATTCGTTCAATTGCAGATCACCAGCATCGTCCGCGTCACTGCACCGGCGGGGTTCCAGCCGAAGAGAGAGTCACCCTCTTCATCCTGGGCATCACTGGACCTGGTGATGACCTTGTAGCCCTGCATCTTGCACTCTCGAGTGGCGCGCTTCTCGCACTTCTGCCAGTTGTTGCCAAGCCCTGAGCAGTCGATCTCGATGCCACTGACGCCGCGCTTGGCATGGGTCTTGGCGCTGGTAGCGGAGCAGCCTGCGAGCATTACCACGGCGAGTACTACGATAAGCCTGTTCATTCAAATCCTTACTGAAGCTACAACACGGGAACCGCTTTTTTCTTAAGACTATAGCCAGTTCTGACACTGAGCTGAACGCCTTGGTTCTAGGTTGTTGATTCAACGAATTTCAAGCACAAAAAAGGGCGACCGAAGTCGCCCTTTTTCTACAGCTTTACAGAACTTAGTTCTGCTTAGCCATTGCTTCGCGCAGCAGGGAGGCCATGGTGGTCTCGCCTTGTGCAGCTTCCGGAGCAGATTTCAGGCTCTGAATAGCTTCTTTCTCTTCAACTTCGTCTTTCGACTTGATGGAGAGTTGGATTACGCGGCTCTTGCGATCAACGCTGATGATCTTGGCTTCTACTTCCTGGCCTTCTTTCAGAACGTTACGCGCATCTTCAACGCGGTCACGGCTGATTTCGGAGGCTTTCAGAGTCGCTTCGATATCGTCGGCCAGAACGATGATGGCGCCTTTGGCGTCAACTTCTTTCACAGTGCCTTTAACGATTGCGCCTTTGTCGTTCTCTTGAACGTACTCGGAGAACGGATCGCTTTCCAGTTGCTTGATACCCAGGGAGATACGCTCGCGCTCTGGGTCAACCGACAGGATAACGGTGTCCAGCTCGTCGCCCTTCTTGAAACGACGAACAGCTTCTTCGCCCACTTCGTTCCAGGAGATGTCGGACAGGTGAACCAGGCCGTCGATGCCGCCGTCCAGACCAATGAAGATACCGAAATCGGTGATCGACTTGATGGTGCCGGAGATTTTATCGCCCTTGTTGAACTGGCCAGAGAAATCTTCCCATGGGTTAGATTTGCACTGCTTGATGCCCAGAGAGATACGACGACGCTCTTCGTCGATGTCCAGAACCATAACTTCCACTTCGTCGCCGACTTGTACGACTTTCGAAGGGTGGATGTTTTTGTTGGTCCAGTCCATTTCGGAAACGTGTACCAGGCCTTCCACGCCTTCTTCCAGCTCAGCGAAGCAGCCGTAGTCGGTCAGGTTGGTAACACGCGCGGTAACGCGAGTGCTTTCTGGGTAACGGGCTTTGATAGCAACCCATGGATCTTCACCCAGTTGCTTCAGGCCCAGGGAAACACGGTTGCGCTCGCGATCGTATTTCAGAACCTTGACATCAATCTCGTCGCCAACGTTGACGATTTCGGAAGGATGCTTGATACGCTTCCAAGCCATGTCGGTAATGTGCAGCAGGCCATCCACGCCACCCAGGTCGACGAATGCGCCGTAGTCGGTGAGGTTTTTGACGATACCTTTGACTTGTTGGCCTTCCTGCAGGGATTCCAGCAGAGCTTCACGCTCGGCGGAGTTCTCTGCTTCCAGGACGCTGCGACGGGAAACGACAACGTTGTTGCGCTTCTGGTCGAGCTTGATGACCTTGAATTCGAGTTCTTTGCCTTCCAGGTGCGTGGTGTCGCGCACAGGACGAACGTCGACCAAAGAACCTGGCAGGAACGCACGGATGCCGTTAACGTCGACAGTGAAGCCGCCTTTAACCTTACCGTTGATAACGCCCTTGACCACTTCTTCAGCTGCGAAGGCTGCTTCGAGAACAATCCAGCATTCAGCGCGCTTGGCTTTTTCACGGGACAGCTTGGTTTCACCGAAACCGTCTTCAACCGAGTCCAGAGCAACGTGAACTTCGTCACCGACATTGATTGTCAGATCACCAGCATCGTTGTAGAACTGTTCCAGCGGGATCAGAGCTTCAGACTTCAGACCAGCGTGAACGGTTACCCAGCGAGCTTGGTAATCGATATCAACGATAACACCGGTGATGATGGAGCCTGCCTGAAGGTTCAGGGTTTTTAGGCTTTCTTCAAAGAGTTCCGCAAAGCTTTCGCTCATTTTAATTCCTGTTGATAAGGGCGAAGAATACGCCCATCTCCACACCCCAGACGGTGTGGGTCAGTTTCAGTTAAAAGAAGCCACCGCAGGACTATGACTGGTCCCCTGCGGCCTTCTTGATCACCCGGTGATATCGCGAATGGCGATTTCACTCAAGATGCGTTCCAGCACCTGCTCGATGGACAACTCCGTGGAATCCAGCTGTATGGCATCAGCCGCCGGTTTGAGCGGGGCTACTGCGCGCTGGGTATCACGCTCATCGCGTGCACGGATCTCATCTAGCAGACTCGACAGACTAACACCATCGACTTTGCCCTTCAACTGCAAGTAGCGGCGGCGAGCCCGTTCCTCGGCGCTGGCGGTCAGGAAAATCTTCAATGGCGCCTCGGGAAACACTACGGTTCCCATATCACGGCCATCAGCCACCAGGCCCGGCGGCTCTTGAAAAGCCCGCTGACGCTGCAGCAGCGCATCACGCACGGCCGGCAGCGCGGCAACCTGGGACGCCCACGAGCCGACCTGCTCGTTGCGCAGGTCATCCGTCACATCGTCCCCTTCAAGGATGATGCGCTGGGGATGACCTTCCGTCGCGCCGACAAACTGCACATCCAGATGCGCCGCCAGCAGCTTCAGGGATTCTTCGTTGGTCAGGTCGACGCCATGGTTGCGCGCGGCGAACGCCAGCAGGCGGTACAGCGCGCCAGAATCCAGCAGGCACCAGCCCAGGCGCTTGGCCAGGATGCCGGCGATCGTGCCTTTGCCCGAGCCGCTTGGCCCGTCGATGGTAATCACCGGTGCTTTGATATTCACAATTGAGCCTCTTGGGCAACACGGATGCCGACGTGGGCACACAGTGTAAGAAAATTCGGAAAAGACGTAGCAACATTGGCGCAGTCACGGATACGAATCGGCGCCGCCGCCCGTAGGGAAGCCACGCTGAATGCCATGGCAATCCGGTGATCACCATGGGCATGCACTTCACCACCGCCCATCAGGCCACCCTCAATGATAATCCCATCAGGGGTCGGTTCACACTTAACGCCCAGCGCCAACAGACCGTCGGCCATGACCTGGATACGGTCGGACTCCTTCACACGCAGCTCTGAAGCGCCACGCAACACCGTTCGTCCCTGGGCACAGGCCGCGGCGACGAACAACACTGGAAACTCATCGATCGCCAACGGCACCAACGCTTCAGGAATCTCGATACCCTTCAACGCTGCCGCTCTTACGCGCAGATCCGCGACAGGCTCTCCACCCACCTCACGCTGGTTTTCCAAGGTGATATCCGCGCCCATCAGCCGCAGGATATCGATCACGCCGGTACGCGTCGGATTGACACCCACATGCTCCAGCAGCAACTCAGAACCCTCGGCAATCGAAGCTGCCACCAGAAAGAACGCCGAAGAAGAAATATCCCCCGGCACTTCTATATGGGCAGCCGTCAGCGCATGACCGGACTCCAGCGATGCCGTCGCGCCCTCCACCGCCACCGGATAGCCAAAGCCACGCAACATGCGCTCGGTATGGTCGCGGGTCGGCGCAGGCTCGGTCACCGCGGTTTTGCCTTCAGCGTACAACCCGGCCAGCAACAGGCAGGATTTGACCTGGGCACTGGCCATCGGCATCGCGTAAGCCAGGCCTTTCAACGACTGGCCACCACGAATGGTCAGCGGCGGACGCCCTTCTGGCCCGGTCTCGATCACTGCACCCATTTCCCGTAGGGGCTTGGCTACGCGATTCATCGGGCGCTTGGAAAGGGACGCATCGCCAGTCAGCACACTGTCGAAACTCTGCGCGGCCAGCAAACCCGACAGCAGCCGCATGGAAGTGCCGGAGTTACCCAGGTAAATCGGCCCCGGCGCCGGTCTCAGGCCATGCAGCCCTACGCCATGAATGGTCACGCGCCCATGGTGCGGGCCCTCAATCACCACGCCCATGTCGCGAAATGCCTGCAAGGTCGCCAGGGCATCTTCACCTTCAAGGAAACCTTCGACCTCAGTCACACCCTCAGCCAACGAACCCAGCATGATCGAACGGTGGGAGATTGACTTGTCGCCCGGCACCCGAATACGCCCGCTCAAGCGGCCACCCGGTTCGGCGAGGAAGGTCAACTCATCAGCGTTCACTGCGGTTTCCATGTAGGCCCGGCGCGCCAGGATCTTGCTGAAATGCTCACGCGCCACCCGCGCACGGGTGAACACACCCAATAATTGATGGCCATCTCCGGCATCAACCGCGTCGCGCAAGGCGTCGAGGTCGCTGCGGAAGGTGTCCAGGGTGCGCAACACCGCTTCGCGATTGGCGAGGAAGATGTCGTGCCACATCACCGGGTCGCTGCCGGCAATACGCGTGAAATCACGGAAGCCACCGGCGGCGTATCGGAAAATCTCGAGGTTTTCGTTGCGTTTGGCCAAGGAGTCCACCAGGCCGAATGCGAGCAAATGCGGCAGATGACTGGTCGCGGCCAGCACTTCGTCATGACGCTCGACCTGCATATGCTCGACATCCGCACCCAACTCACGCCACAAACGATCCACCACCGCCAATGCAGCCGGATCGGTTTGCTCCAGCGGCGTCAGGATGACTTTATGGCGACGGAACAACTGCGCATTGGACGCCTCCACCCCGCTCTGCTCGGAGCCGGCAATCGGATGCCCGGGCACAAAACGCGCCGGCATACCACCAAAGGCCCGTTGCGCCGCGCGCACCACATTGCCTTTGGCACTCCCGACGTCCGTCAGGATCGCCTGGCCCAGGTCCATACCCGCCAGTACGGCGAGCAATTTCTCCATGGCCAGGATCGGAACGGCCAACTGAATCACGTCTGCGCCCTGGCACGCGAGCGCCAGGTCCGCCTCACAGCGATCCACCACGCCCAACTCAACCGCCAACTTGCGCGATTGTGGGTCCAGGTCCACACCGACCACTTCGCCACACAGCCCGCTTTCACGCAGGCCTTTGGCAAAGGAGCCGCCGATCAATCCCAGACCGACCACCACCAGGCGACCGATCATAGGCACAGCAGGTTGCAATGCAGTGACATCAACCACGGACCAGAACCTTGGCCAGTGCCTCCAGGAAGCGGGCGTTTTCTGCCGGCAGGCCGATGGTGATGCGCAGGTGGTTCGGCATGCCGTAGTTGGCGGTCGGACGCACGATCACGCCTTCGCGCAACAGCCCTTGGAATACCGGCGCAGCCACTTGGCCGAGGTCGACACAAATGAAGTTGCCCTTGGACGGAATCCAACCCAGGCCCAACTCACGGAAGCCTTCCTGCAGTTGCAACATGCCGCTTTCGTTGATGCGACGACCTTCTTCCAGGTACTCGGCATCCTTCACCGCCGCACAGGCCGCCGCCAGGGCGAGGCTGTTGACGTTGAACGGCTGGCGCACACGGTTCAGCACATCGGCAACTACAGCGGTGGACAGGCCATAGCCGACCCGCAGCGACGCCAGGCCATACGCCTTGGAGAACGTACGCGAGACCAGCAGGTTCGGGTACGCCGCCAGGTAATCCAGGCCGTTCGGCAAATCACTGCCTTCGGCGTATTCGATGTAGGCCTCGTCCAGCACAACCAGCACGTGTTCCGGCACGTCTTGCAGGAAGTCATTCAGCGCTTGCGCATCGAACCAGGTGCCGGTCGGGTTGTTCGGGTTGGCGATAAACACCACGCGGGTCTGGGCGTCGATCGCCGCCAGCATGGCTGGCAGGTCGTGCCCCCAATCCTTCGCAGGAACAACGCGCGCATCAGCACCGACCGCCTGGGTCACGATCGGATAGACCGCAAACGCGTGCTCGCTGAACACCGCATTCAAGCCTGGGGCCAGGTACGCACGACCCACCAGCTCAAGAATGTCGTTGGAGCCATTGCCCAAGGTGACCTGGTTCAACTCGACCCGGCACTTTTGCGCCAACAGCGACTTGAGGGCAAAACCGTTGCCATCGGGGTAGCGGGTCAGCTCAGCCAGCTCTTCACGAATCGCCGCCAACACTTTAGGGCTCGGACCCAGCGGGTTTTCGTTGCTGGCCAGCTTGACGATGTTCGCCGGATCCAGGTTCAACTCACGCGCCAACTCGTCCACAGGCTTGCCCGGAACGTAAGGCGACAGTTGTTGCACGCCCGGCTGAGCCAGGGCGAGGAAGTTGCCACTCATGTTAAAGCCTCACAAAACCGCTTTCGGGTAAGAGCCCAGCACTTTGAGTGCCACGGCCTCCTGACTGATTTTCTCCAGCACACCTTTGACCAGCGGGTCGCGGTGGTGGCCGATGAAGTCGATAAAGAACACGTAAGTCCATTTACCGCTGCGCGAAGGACGAGTCTCGATGCGCGTCAGGTCAATCCCGTTGTCGTGGAACGGCACCAGCAGCTCATGCAGCGCGCCGGGCTTGTTGCTCATGGAGACGATGATGGACGTCTTGTCGTCGCCCGTTGGCGGCACTTCCTGGCTGCCGATCATCAGGAAACGCGTGGAGTTGTCCGGGCGATCCTCGATTTTCTCGGCCAGGCGCGTCAGGCCATACAGGCCCGCTGCCATATCACCGGCGATGGCCGCCGAGTTCCACTCACCCTTGACCCGCTTGGCCGCCTCGGCATTGCTGGAGACCGCCACGCGCTCGACATTCGGGTAATGCGCGTCCAGCCACTTGCGGCACTGGGCCAGGGACTGGGCGTGGGAGTAGATACGGCTGATGCTGTCGGTCTTGGTGTTCTCGCCCACCAACAGGTGATGGTGGATACGCAGCTCGACTTCGCCGCAGATCACCATGTCATGTTCGAGGAAGCTGTCCAGCGTGTGGTTGACCGCGCCTTCGGTGGAGTTTTCCACCGGCACCACGCCAAAGTTCACCGCACCGGCCGCCACTTCACGGAACACTTCGTCGATCGCCGCCATTGGCTTGCTGATCACCGCGTGGCCGAAGTGCTTCATGGCCGCCGCTTGGGTAAAAGTACCCTCAGGACCGAGGTAAGCCACTTTCAGCGGCTGCTCCAGGGCCAGGCACGAAGACATGATTTCACGGAACAACCGCGCCATCTCTTCGTTGCCCAGCGGGCCTTTATTGCGCTCCATGACACGCTTGAGCACCTGGGCTTCACGCTCCGGACGGTAGAACACCGGCACTTCGCCTTCAGCCAGGGACGCCATCTTCACCCGTGCCACTTCCTGGGCGCACCGCGCGCGCTCGCTGATCAGTTCCAGGACTTTCTCGTCCAGGCTGTCAATGCGTACGCGCAGCGCCTTGAGTTCTTGCTCAGACATTAGCCGTGTTCCTTTTCGAACTCCGCCATGTAGGCAACCAGCGCGTTGATCGCGTGGATGTCGACGGCGTTGTAAATGGACGCGCGCATGCCACCGACCGAACGGTGACCCTTGAGGTTCAGCAGGCCACGCTCGTCGGCACCGGCCAGGAATGGCTTGTCCAGACGGTCGTCAGCCAGCCGGAACGGCACGTTCATCCACGAGCGGTCAGTCAGATTGATCGGGTTGCTGTACAGGCCGCTGGCGTCGATGAAGTCGTACAGGGTGCGCTTCTTCTCTTCGTTCAGCTTGCCCATGGCGGCGACGCCGCCCTGCTCCTTCAGCCACTCGAAGACCAGGCCGGACAGGTACCAGGCGAACGCCGGCGGGGTGTTGTACATCGAGCCGTTATCGGCCGCGACCTTGTAGTTGAGCATGGTCGGGCACAGCGAACGGGCGCGACCGAGCAGATCTTCACGGATGATGTTGACCAGGATGCCGCTCGGACCGATGTTCTTCTGCGCGCCGGCGTAGATCATGCCGTATTTGGACACATCGATAGGACGCGAGAGGATGTCCGAGGACATGTCGCACACCAGCGGCACGTCACCCACTTCCGGCACCCAGTCAAACTCCAGGCCGCCGATGGTTTCGTTGGCAACGTAGTGAACGTAGGCAGCGTCCTTCGACAGCTTCCACTCGTTCTGACCGGGAATGGCGAAGTAGTCGTAAGGCTTGGCGGTACCCGCGACGTTCACGTGACCGTAACGGGAAGCCTCTTCAATGGCCTTCTGGCCCCAGATGCCCGTGTCGATATAGTCAGCCGTGCCGTCTTCCGGCAGCAGGTTCAGCGGGATCTGGGCGAACTGCTGGCTGGCGCCGCCCTGCAGGAACAGCACTTTGTAGTTGGATGGGATGTCCAGCAAGTCGCGCAGATCCTGCTCGGCCTTGGTGGCGATGGACACGAACTCATCGCTGCGATGGCTCATTTCCATCACGGAGAGGCCTTTTCCATGCCAGTCGAGGAGTTCACCCTGCGCACGCTGCAGGACTGCTTCAGGAAGCGCCGCGGGACCGGCACAGAAGTTATAGGCTCTCTTGCTCACATCCAATCTCACTCTGATCTGGTGGGGCTGCAATCATGTTCGGTAACGCTCTGTTTCCGGAGCGGACCGTTGTGGGAGCTGGCTTGCCTGCGATACAGGCGCCTCGGTACGTCAGTGATACCGTGGTGATGCCATCGCAGGCAAGCCAGCTTCCACATGTTTCAAAGGGGACAAACAACAAGGGGGCGAATCTTCATCCGCCCCCTGTGTGTCCGCTTATTCCTGCGGTTCTTCTTCGTCTGCGGCAGCATCGAGGGTGGGCTCGTCGACGTTGTCATCGCCGGCTGCGATCACCTCGCCGTCAAACTCCTCACCTTCCAGCTCCTCGCCTTCGACTTCCGACGGCTCCTGGACACGCTCCAGGCCGACCAGTTTCTCGTCCTTGGCCAGCTTGATCAGGGTCACGCCCTGGGTGTTACGGCCCAGGCTCGACACTTCGGCCACACGGGTACGTACCAGGGTGCCCTGGTCGGAAATCAGCATGATTTCCTCGCCATCGAGCACCTGGACCGCGCCGACCAGACGGCCGTTGCGGTCGTTGCTGACCATGGCGATCACGCCCTGGCCGCCACGCTTGTACTCCGGGAACTCGCTGATGGCTGTACGCTTGCCATAACCACGCTCGGAAGCGGTGAGGATCTGGCTGCCTTCTTCCGGGATCAGCATCGAAATCAGCTTCTGCCCTTCCGGCAGGCGCATGCCGCGCACACCGCGAGCGGTACGGCCCATGGCGCGAACGTCGGATTCCTTGAAGCGCGTGACCTTGCCGCCGTCGGAGAACAGCATGACTTCACGCTCGCCATCAGTGATGGCAGCGGAGATCAGTACGTCACCCTCGTCCAGCTCCAGGGCGATCAGGCCCACACTGCGCTGACGGCTGAAGGATTCCAGCGGGGTCTTCTTCACGGTGCCTTTGGCGGTAGCCATGAAGATGAAGTGACCTTCGGTGTATTCCTCGACCGGCAGCATGGTGGTGATGTACTCATCACTGTCCAGCGGCAGCAGGTTGACCAGCGGACGACCACGGGCAGCGCGGGACGCTTCCGGGATCTCGTAGGTTTTCAGCCAGTACACCTTGCCCTTGCTGGAGAACAGCAGGAGCGTGGTGTGGCTGTTGGCGACCAGCAGGTGAGCGATGTAGTCCTCATCCTTCACGCCGGTAGCCGATTTACCTTTACCGCCACGGCGCTGGGCCTGGTACGCAGCCAATGGCTGGGTCTTGGCATAACCGCCGTGGGAGATGGTCACCACGCGCTCTTCTTCCGGGATCATGTCACCCAGGGTCAGGTCGAGGCGGGCATCAAGGATCTCGGTGCGACGCACGTCGCCGTATTCGGCGCGGATCACTTCCAGTTCTTCGCGGATCACTTCCATCAGGCGCACGGCGCTGCTGAGGATGCGGATCAACTCGCCGATCTGGTTGAGAATCTCTTGGTACTCGGCCAGCAGCTTTTCGTGCTCCAGGCCGGTCAGGCGGTGCAGGCGCAGCTCCAGGATGGCCTGGGCTTGCTCTGGCGACAGGAAGTACTTGCCTTCGCGCAGACCGTATTGCGGGTCCAGGGTCTCTGGACGGCACGAATCGGCGCCGGCACGTTCAACCATGGCCACCACGGCGCTGGATTCCCAAGGCGTGCTGATCAGCGCTTCCTTGGCTTCCGACGGGGTTGGCGAAGCCTTGATCAAGGCGATAACCGGGTCGATATTCGACAACGCCACAGCCTGACCTTCCAGGATGTGCCCACGCTCGCGGGCCTTGCGCAGTTCGAACACGGTACGGCGGGTGACCACTTCGCGGCGGTGACGGACGAAGGCTTCCAGCAGATCCTTGAGGTTCAGGATGCGCGGGCGGCCGTCGATCAGCGCAACCACGTTGATACCAAACACGCTTTGCAACTGGGTCTGGGCGTAGAGGTTGTTGAGGATCACCTCAGGCACTTCGCCACGACGCAGCTCGATCACCACGCGCATACCGTCTTTGTCGGACTCGTCGCGCAGCTCGGTAATGCCTTCGAGCTTCTTCTCTTTGACCAGCTCGGCGATCTTTTCGATCAGACGCGCTTTGTTCAACTGGTACGGGAGTTCGGTGATGACGATCTGCTGGCGGCCACCGACCTTGTCGATGTCTTCGATTATCGAGCGGGCGCGCATGTAAATGCGGCCACGACCGGTGCGGTAGGCTTCGATGATGCCGGCGCGACCGTTGATGATCGCCGCGGTCGGGAAGTCCGGACCAGGAATGTATTGCATCAGCTCATCAACGGTCAGCTCAGGGTTGTCGATGAGCGCCAGGCAACCGTCGATGACTTCACCGAGGTTGTGCGGCGGGATGTTGGTCGCCATGCCCACGGCGATACCGCTGGAACCGTTGACCAGCAGGTTGGGGATCTTGGTCGGCATGACCGCCGGGATCATTTCGGTGCCGTCGTAGTTCGGCACCCAGTCCACGGTTTCTTTATGCAGGTCGGCCAGCAGCTCGTGCGCCAGCTTGGTCATGCGCACTTCGGTGTATCGCATGGCCGCGGCGTTGTCGCCGTCGACCGAACCGAAGTTACCCTGGCCGTCTACCAGCAGGTAGCGCAGGGAAAACGGCTGGGCCATCCGAACGATGGTGTCGTACACCGCAGTGTCGCCGTGGGGGTGATACTTACCGATCACGTCACCGACAACACGGGCAGATTTCTTGTACGGCTTGTTCCAATCGTTACCCAGCTCGCTCATCGCGAACAGCACACGCCGGTGCACGGGCTTCAAGCCATCGCGCGCATCAGGCAGTGCCCGACCGACAATTACGCTCATCGCGTAGTCGAGGTAGGACTGTTTCAGCTCGTCTTCGATATTGACCGGGAGGATTTCTTTGGCCAGTTCGCCCATGAGAAGCCTGATTCCTTTTTCGGGTGAAACCTCGTCACATCCATATGGGACGAACGAAGCTCGCCGCTGCCGGCAGAGTGCCTGACAACGACTTACGACAAATCAACGAGTTATGACACGGATCTGCACGTTATAGGCCACCCCTCGGGGCAACCCTGGAAACCGCCGGATGTTATCACAATCGCCGCCACGCACCTATCCCCCTGATGCGCATGGAGCATAGTAAGTTGACGGGTGACAGGCTTGAGGGCGACGAGAGGGGCTCAGAGCTGGATCCATGCCCGTTTCCGGAGGCAAATTGGCTTAATGCAGGCGCTTACGGCACATCAACTTGGCCAGCTTGGCGGTGTCCGGCCGCTCGACCACGCCTTTTTCGGTCACGATCACGTCGATCAGGTCGGCCGGAGTCACGTCAAACACCGGATTGTAGGCGCTCACATCGGCTGCGAAACGCTGGCCGGCGACTTCCAGCAACTCGCCGGTATCGCGCTCTTCCAGGGCGACATCATCGCCAGTGGCCATCATCAGGTCCAGGGTCGAACTCGGCGCCACCACCATGAAGCGCACGCCGTGGTGCATTGCACACACGGCCAACTGGTAGGTGCCGATCTTGCTGATCACATCGCCATTGGCGGCAATGCAATCGGCGCCGACGATCACCCAGGTCACGCCTTTGGTCTTGAGGATGTGCGCGCCGGCCGAGTCGGCATTCACCGTCACCGGAATGCCCTCGCCCGCCAGCTCCCAGGCGGTCAGCCGCGAACCTTGCAGCCAGGGCCGGGTTTCATTGGCGTAGACCTGCTCGACCATGCCTTCCAGATAGGCCGCACGAATCACCCCGAGCGCCGTACCGACACCGCCGGTCGCCAGGGCGCCTGCGTTGCCGTGAGTGAGGATGGCCTGGGCATTGCCCTGGTGCTTGCGGATCAGCTCGACACCCAACTGCGCCATGGTGAGGTTGGCTTCGCGATCACTTTCATGGATGGCAATCGCTTCCGCCTCCAGCACCGCCAGCGGATCGGCGTGTTTTTTGACGCGGTCCAGGCGGTCGCGCATGCGTTTCAACGCCCAGAACAGATTCGACGCGGTGGGTCGGGTATCGGCCAGCAGTGCATAGTCGTCTTCCCATGCGGCCTGCCAGTCACCACCCTCGGCGATGCGCTCACGGGCGGCCAGCACCAAGCCATAGGCGGCACTGATGCCAATGGCCGGCGCACCGCGCACCACCATCGAACGAATGGCGGCCGCCACTTCATCGACCGTCACGCAGGCCACCCAGCTTTCCCGGGACGGCAAGGCACGCTGATCGAGCAGGTACAGCGCGCCATCACGCCAATCGATGGCCTTCACTTTCTCCGCTGCCAACAGTCGATCGCGCATCCCTTACTCCGCACTCATAAACAAAGCCGCCGATTATAGCGATCCGCCAGCCAGGACGCTCGGGTATACTTCGCCCTTCTTTTATAGCTGCCTGGGAAGAAGCCTGCGATGACTGCCACTGCCGCCCCGCTCGACTTATTGTTGCTGCCAACCTGGCTGGTACCGGTCGAACCCGCTGGCGTGGTGCTCAAGGAGCACGGTCTGGGCATCCGCGACGGGCGCATTGCGTTTATCGGCCCACGGGCCGCAGCGCTGAAGCTTTCAGCCAACGAAGTGCGCGAACTGCCCGGCATGCTGCTCAGCCCCGGTCTGATCAACGCCCACGGGCACGCGGCAATGAGCCTGTTCCGGGGCCTGGCCGACGACCTGCCGCTGATGACCTGGCTGGAAAAACATATCTGGCCCGCCGAGGCCAAGTGGGTCGACGAAGCCTTCGTACGCGACGGCACCGACCTGGCCATCGCCGAACAGCTCAAGGGCGGCATCACCTGCTTCTCCGACATGTATTTCTACCCCAAGGTCGCCAGTGACTGCGTGCACAACAGTGGCATGCGCGCGCAGATTGCGATCCCGATCCTGGACTTTCCGATCCCCGGCGCCAGCACGCCCGACGAGGCGATTCGCCAGGGCGTCGAGCTATTCGGCGACCTTAAACACCACCCGCGCATCAAGATTACCTTCGGCCCCCACGCGCCTTACACCGTGTGCGATGACAACCTGGAGAAAATCCGCGTGATCGCCGAAGAGCTGGACGCCGCGATCCACATGCATGTTCACGAAACCGCCTTTGAAGTACAGCAAGCGGTCGAGCAGACCGGCGAACGGCCATTAGCGCGCCTGGGTCGCCTCGGGCTCTTGGGCCCGCGCTTCCAGGCCGTTCATATGACCCAAATCAGCGAGGATGACCTGGCTTTGCTGGTAGAAAGCAACACCAGCATCATTCACTGCCCGGAATCCAACCTGAAACTGGCCAGCGGCTTTTGCCCGGTGGAGCGGCTGTGGCAGGCTGGCGTGAACGTGGCCATCGGCACCGATGGCGCCGCCAGCAACAATGACCTCGATCTGCTGGGCGAAACCCGCACCGCAGCGATGCTGGCCAAGGCTGTCGCCGGTTCGGCCACCGCGCTGGATGCCCATCGCGCCCTGCGCATGGCCACCCTCAACGGTGCACGGGCCATGGGCCTGGAAAGCGAGATCGGCTCGCTGGAGGTCGGCAAGGCGGCGGATATCGTCGCCTTCGATCTGTCGGGGCTGGCGCAACAACCGATCTACGATCCGGTCTCGCAGCTTATATATGCCACCGGACGCGATTGTGTGAAACACCTTTGGGTCGCCGGCAAGCAGTTGCTCGACGACCGGCAATTGACCCGCATGGATGAACAACAGTTGACCGCCACGGCCATCGCCTGGGGCCAACGCATCAGCGGGCACAACGAATAACGAAGGTTTTGAACCCCTGGGTTCAGGACTGACCAAACGATTTATCAGGTTTAGAGGATTCACCATGAGCAACGTCGACCACGCCGAAATCGCCAAGTTTGAAGCCCTGGCCCACCGCTGGTGGGACCGCGAGAGCGAATTCAAGCCGCTGCACGATATCAACCCGCTGCGGGTCAACTGGATTGACGAGCGCGTCAACCTGGCCGGCAAGAAGGTGTTGGACGTGGGTTGCGGCGGCGGCATCCTCAGCGAAGCCATGGCCCAGCGCGGCGCGACCGTGATGGGCATCGATATGGGCGAAGCGCCCTTGGCCGTGGCCCAACTGCATCAACTGGAATCCGGCGTGAGCGTGGAATACCGCCAGATCACCGCCGAAGCCCTGGCCGAAGAAATGCCCGAGCAGTTCGACGTGGTCACCTGCCTGGAAATGCTCGAACACGTACCGGACCCGTCCTCGGTGATCCGCGCGTGCTTCCGCATGGTCAAGCCCGGCGGCCAAGTGTTCTTCTCCACCATCAACCGCAACCCCAAGGCCTACCTGTTCGCGATCATCGGCGCCGAATACATCATGAAGCTGCTGCCCCGCGGCACCCATGACTTCAAGAAATTCATCCGCCCGTCCGAGCTGGGCGCCTGGAGCCGCCAGGCCGGGCTGACCGTCAAGGACATCATCGGCCTGACCTACAACCCGCTGACCAAGCACTACAAGCTGGCCAACGACGTTGACGTCAACTACATGATCCAGACCCTGCGCGAGGAGTGAGCCTGTGAAGTTGCGAGCGGTTCTCTTCGACATGGACGGTACCCTGCTGGATACCGCGCCAGACTTTATCGCCATCTGCCAGGCCATGCGGGCCGACCGCGGCCTGGGGCCGATCAACCCCCAGCACATCCGCGATGAAATTTCCGGCGGTGCGAAGGCGATGGTGGCCGTGACCTTTTCCATGGACCCGGAATCCCCAGGCTTCGAGGAGCTGCGCCAAGAGTTTCTCGAGCGCTACCTCAAAGGGTGCGCGGTCCACAGCAAACTGTTCGACGGCATGGCCGAGCTGCTGGAGGACATCGAGAAGTCCAAGTTGGTCTGGGGCGTGGTCACCAACAAGCCACTGCGCTTTGCCGAACCGATCATGCAGCAACTGGGCCTGGCCGAGCGCTCGGCGCTGCTGATCTGCCCCGATCATGTGAAGAACAGCAAGCCGGACCCGGAGCCGATGATCCTGGCGTGCAAGATGCTCGACCTGGACCCGGCCAGCGTGCTGTTCGTGGGCGACGACCTGCGCGATATCGAGTCCGGCCGCGACGCCGGCACGCGCACTGCAGCGGTCACCTACGGCTACATCCACCCGGACGACAATCCGCGCCATTGGGGCGCCGATGTGGTGGTGGATCACCCGCTGGAACTGCGCAAGGTGCTGGATAACGCACTGTGCAGTTGCTGATGGTTCGCTCCCCTCTGTAGGAGCGAGCTTGCTCGCGAAGAACCCGAGATCGCCGCGTTGATCCAGATACCCCGCGTTATCGTTGACGTTTTTCGCGAGCGAGCTCGCTCCTACAAGGGGTGCTTGGATTTTCTGTGAATTCTGTCGAGGTTGTTTATGTTTGATTACTCCGCACGTCCAGAACTGCTCAAAGGCCGGGTGATCCTGGTAACCGGTGCCGGTCGCGGGATTGGCGCGGCGGCGGCGAAAACCTACGCCGCCCATGGCGCCACCGTGCTGTTGCTGGGCAAGACCGAAGCCAACCTGGCCAAGGTGTATGACGAAATCGAAGCAGCCGGCCAGCCGCAACCGGTGGTGATTCCGTTCAACCTGGAGACCGCCCTGCCCCATCAATACGATGAGCTGGCCGCGATGATCGAAAAGGAATTCGGCCACCTCGACGGCCTGCTGCACAACGCCTCGATCATCGGCCCACGCACGCCGATCGAGCAGTTGTCCGGTGAGAATTTCATGCGGGTGATGCACGTGAACGTCAACGCGATGTTCATGTTGACCAGCACGCTGTTGCCGCTGCTCAAATTGTCCCAGGATGCGTCGGTGGTGTTCACCTCCAGCAGTGTCGGGCGCAAGGGTCGGGCTTACTGGGGCGCTTATGGCGTGTCGAAGTTTGCGACCGAAGGCTTGATGCAAACCTTGGCCGATGAGCTTGAGGATGTGGCAGCGGTTCGCTCCAACAGCATCAATCCAGGTGGCACGCGCACCAGCATGCGCGCCCAGGCGTATCCCGGGGAAAACCCGATGGAGCGGCCTGCTCCGGAAGAGATCATGCCGGTGTACCTGTACCTGATGGGGCCGGACAGTACCGGCATCAACGGCCAGGCGTTCGACGCGCAATAGGCCCTGAACACCGCGAAGCCGCTGTGGAAGCGGGCTTTTGTGGTGAGCGGGCTTGCCCCGCGCTGGGCTGCGAAGCGGCCCTAAAATCTGACACCGCGGTCTTTCTGTTAGATCGCGGTGACTCTATGGGGCCGCTTCGCAGCCCAACGCGGGGCAAGCCCGCTCACCACAGGTCTCGTCCCACATCAGGTGCGCAGGGTTAGTTTTTCACCACTTCTTCGAGGGTGAAACGGCCCAGCGGGTTTTGCAGGAAGTTGCTCACGTTCTTGCGTGAGATGTTGATGTACGGGCTGTAGTACAAGTCGATCCAGTTTACGTCCTGTTTCGCCAGCTTCTGCAGTTCCACATACATCTGCTCACGCTTGACCGGGTCCGCCTCGATGCGCGCTTGCGCCACCAGTGCCTTGACCTTGTCGTTCTTGTAACGGGTCATGTAGTTCTGGTTGGTGTCATGGCCCAGCACGAAGGTGGTCTTCTGGTCCGGGTCGAGGATGTCGTTGGTCCAGTACATCACCGAAATATCGTACTCACCGTCCACCAGCATCTGCCAGCTCTGGGTCGGGTCGACCTTTTGCAGGTTGGCGGTCACGCCGACCTTGGCCAATTGGTCCTTGATGATCACCGCAATCTGCTCGTCGGCTTCGTTGCCGGCGTTGACCACGTAGTTGAGCTTCAAGTCCTTGGCACCGGCCTGTTCCAGCAGCTTCTTCGCAGCGGTCGGGTCATACGGACGTTGCAGGTTGTTGGCGTAGTGGTACAACGAGCCCTTTGGAATGTAGGAATAAGCCACGGTGCCTTGACCGTAAGTGGCGGTCTTCACCAGCGATTGTTTGTCGATGGCCATGTCCAGCGCCTGACGCACTTCCGGCTTGGCCAGCAGACCGTGATCGTGGTTGATCAGCAGGTGATCTTCACGGGTGGAGGGGTCGGCGTGGATCACCACGTTCTTGTCTTTCTTCAGCTCTTCAACCCGCGAGAAGGGTACGAAGATCGCCGTGTCCAGCTCATTGTTCTGCACCATGCGCATGCGCGTGTTGTCGTCGGTCACGGAGACCCACTCCACGCCATCCAGGCTCACGTTCTTGGCCTGCCAGAAGTTCGGGTTCTTCTTCAGAATCACCCGATCACCCTTGCGCCACTCGTCCACGGTAAACGCGCCGGAAGTCACCGGATTTTCCGAGTAGGCGTCTTCGCCCATTTTGGTCATGGCTTTTTCCGACAGGATCGACACCGTCGGCGACGCCAATTGCGAGAGGAAGGCTACCGCCGGGGTCTTCAGCGTGACCACCAGGCTTTTCGGGTCCGACGCCTTGGCCGTGTTGATCAGGTTGAACGGATCAGCCCACAGCGAAGCCTTGTTGTCGCGGATGCGCAACAGGCTGAACGCGGCATCGTCAGCGGTGATCGCCGAGCCATCAGAGAACTTCGCATCACGCAGTTTGAAGGTGTAGGTCAGGCCATCCTTGGAGATGTCCCAGCTTTCGGCCAGGCCCGGCTCCATCTTGGTGCCCAGGTTGTCGACACGTACCAGGGTGTCGTAGACGTTGGCGAATACCCAAGTGTCGCGGTTTTGCGCGCTTTTGATCGGGTCGAACGTGGTGCTGTCTTCACGGCAGCCGATGGTCAGGACGCCGGCGGCGTGTGCCAACCCGGCAGTGAGGGACCATGCGGTCAATGTGGCGGCGGCGAGCAACTTCAAGTGGCGCGATTGCATGTCATAACTCCTTGTTCATGAATGGCAGGGAAGGGTCAAAGCAAAGGTTCTTCAAGCACGCAACTGTACCGATGCTCGTGCAGGAAATGCGTCGGCGGCAACACCACGGAACACAAGGCTCGGGCATGCCGGCAACGCGGGTGAAAGGCACAGCCTGTAGGCAAATTCAGCGGGCTCGGTGGTTCACCCGGCAAGGGTTCGGTAGGCAATGGCCGATGGGGATCGATCTCGGGAATCGCCTGGATCAACGCCGCCGTGTACGGGTGACGTGGCGCCGTAAAGACCGCTTCTACCGGGCCTTCCTCGACGATCTTGCCCAGGTACATCACCGCCACACGGTCACACAGGCGGCGCACGATGGCCAAGTCATGGGCGATGAACAGGATCGCCAGGTTCATGCGCTGTTGCAGTTCCAGCAACAGGTTGATGATCTGGCCCTGGATCGACACGTCCAGCGCCGCCACACACTCATCGGCGATGATCAGCCGAGGCTCCACCGCCAGCGCTCGGGCGATGCCAACGCGCTGGCACTGGCCGCCGCTGAGGGAGCCGGGTTTGCGGCTGGCCAGTTCGGGGCGCAGGCCGACCAGGTCGAGCAGTTCATTCACCCGCGCGGGGATCTGCTCCGGCGTGACCTTGCGCTGCACCCGCAATACTTCGGCAATGGTTTCGCCGATAGTGTGGCGAGGGTTCAGCGCGGCATACGGGTCCTGGAAGATCATTGCGGTTTCATGGCGCAGGCGGGTGATGTCGATGGTGCTGCCATGGGCCATGTCGATGCCATCAAACAACACCTGCCCGGCGCTGATCGGGTTGAGGTGCAAAATGGCGCGGCCCAAGGTGCTTTTACCGCTACCGGACTCGCCCACCAACCCCAGGGTTTCACCCGCCGCCAGGTTCAGCGACACACCGTTCACCGCCCTGACCCAGTGTTTGTTCAAGCCGAACAAACCCGTGCCGGACGCGGCAAACTTCACCTCAAGGTCCTTGATCTGCAACAGACTCATGGGTGCACTCCCAACGGGTAATGACAGGCGACTCGCGCGCCTTCCGGCAGCACCTCGGTGCACAAGGCGCCTACCTGCGGGCAACGCGGGTTGAACCGGCAACCGGCAGGCAATGCGTCCAGCAACGGCGGTTGTCCGGGAATCGTGCGCAGCAAGGCGTGGCCACTGCTGTGGGCGGGCTGGCAGTCGATCAGGCCAGCGGTGTAGGGATGTTGCGGGTGGGCTAGCAGCTCATATTTGCTGCCGTGCTCACACAGGCGCCCGGCGTACATCACGGCGATGGCGTCGCAGGTTTGCGCGACCACGCCGAGGTCGTGGGTAATCATGATGATCGACAGACCCCGCTGGTCGCGCAATTCCAGCAACAGCCGCAGGATCTGCGCCTGCACCGTCACATCCAGGGCGGTGGTGGGTTCGTCGGCGATCAGCACTTTCGGGTTGCAGCCCAGGGCGACGGCGATCATCGCGCGCTGGCGCATGCCGCCGGAAAACTCGTGAGGGTAATTGTCGACTCGGGCCTGGGGATCAGGGATGCCCACTTGGCGCAGCACGTCGATGGCTTGCAGCCGCGCGTCTTTTTTCGAGGCGCCTTGGTGCAGGCGAATACCCTCAGCAATCTGTTCACCGATGCGCATCAATGGGTCGAGGTGGCTGCTGGGGTTCTGGAAGATCATGCCTAACTGACCGCCGCGCACGGCACGCATACCGGCGTCATCCAGTGACAAAAGATCCTGGCCAGCCAGCCTTACGGCACCGCCGTGAACCCGCAAATTGGGGGAAGGCAATAAACGCATCAGGCCGCGACAGGCCATGGTCTTGCCCGAGCCGCTTTCACCGACCAGGCCGAGGATTTCGCCTTCGGCCAAATCGAACGACACGCGATCGACCAGGGTCACATCACGCCCGGTGTTGTTGGCGATCACACTGAGGTCGCGCACTTGCAACAGGCTCATGAGCGATCCCCCAACACTTGCGCCACGCCATCAGCGAGCAGGCTGAAACCCATGGCCAAGGTCACGATGGCCAGGCCCGGAAAGGTGCAGATCCACCAAGCGGTGGTAATGAAGGCCTGCCCTTCGGCCACCATCGTGCCCCACTCGGCGGTCGGCGGTTGCACGCCCAGGCCCAGGTAACTCACGGCGGCGCCATTGAGCAGCACCAACACCGCGTCCGACATGGAAAACACGATGGAGCCGAACATCGCATTGGGCAGCAGGTGCCGGAACAGAATCCGCCCATGGCCAAAGCCCAGGCTCTTGGCGGCCAACGCAAAGTCGCTTTCCTTGAGCACCAGGATCTGCGAGCGGATCAGCCGCGCATATGACACCCAGCCCACCAGCGCCATGGCGATGTAGAAGCTCTTCAGGCCCGGCCCGAGGATGGCCATGATCGCCAGCATCAACACCAGGAACGGGAATGCCAGGATCACATCGATCACGCGCATGCAGACACTGTCGAAACGACCGCCAATGTAGCCCGAGACGGCACCGATAAACGTGCCGATCATGAATGGGAAGATCACCCCGACGATGGCCAGTTGCAGGTCAATGCGCGCCCCCCAGATCACCCTCGAAAGGATGTCCCTTCCGTAGTTATCCGTACCAAATGGATGAGCCATGCTGGGCCCGAGCAAACTGAAATCCGTGTTCTGCGCAATCGGGTCATAAGGCGCGATCCACGGCGCAAACAGCGCAAGCACCAGCCACGCCAGCAGAATCAACAAGCCCCACGCAGCCGTCAGCCGGCCATTGCGAAAGCCGAAGCGCAGGCGCAAACGCCAAGGAGCAGTCAACGGACGGCTGCTCATTGCATCTTCACCCGGGGGTCAAGGGCCACCGTCACGACGTCAGCGATGAAGTTGACGATCACCGTCGCGCAGGCCAGCACCATGGCCACGCCCTGCACCACCATGTAATCGCGGGTAAAGATCCCGCGCACCAGCAGTTGGCCGATGCCGGGGATGGCGAACAGGCTTTCGATCACCACGGTGCCGCTGATCAGCCAGCCGATGTTCACCGCCAGCAGGTTGACCGCCGGCACCAGGGAGTTGGGCAACACATGGCGACGAAACACCGCCGCTTCTGACAGCCCACGGGCGCGAGCGGCGGTGACATGGTCAGCCTGCAACTCCATCAACATGCTCGCCCGCAGGTTGCGCACCAGCACCGCCGACAACGCCAGGGCTATCGTCAGGCATGGCAGCACCATGTGATGCGCCTTGTCCAGCCAGGTGCGGCCGTAACCGGACACGGGAAACAAGCCCCACTGCACGCTCAGCAACAGGATCAGCATCAAGCCCAGCCAGAACGCCGGCATGCCCAGGCCAACCGTGGTAAACACGCGGATCAGGTTGTCCGCCCAGCCGCCCTTGTTGCGGGCGGCCAGCGTCGCCAGCGGCAACGCGATCAGCAGCGCCAGCACCACGCTGCCCAGCACCAAGACCAACGTGGGTTCAATGCGCGTGACGATCAGCTTGAGGGCGTCGACCTTGTACAGCAGCGATTGGCCGAGGTCGCCCTTGAGCAGGTTCTTCAGGAAGTAGAAATATTGCAGCCATAACGGCTGGTCGAGGCCGTACTGGGCGCGGATCTTCAGCAAGGCGTCGGGCGTGCTGCGCGAGCCCAGCAGCGCGCGCGCCGGGTCGCCGGGAATCGAGCGCACCAGCACAAAGGTGATCAGGCTGATGCCAAACAGCACCGGCAGCAATTGCAGCGGCCGGGACAGCACAAAACGGTAGCGCGCCAGGTTCATCCGTCAGCCTCGATGACGAGCGAGAAAGTCCAGCAGCACCGGGAAATATGCCTGGGGTTCTTCATAGAACGGCATATGGCTGCTGTTGGGGAAGACGTGCAGTTCGGCGTGCCGGGCCGCGAGTTTCATGCGCATGGCGCAGGCGGGGGTGAGTTCGTCGTGCTGGCCGGTGGTGATCAGGATCGGCATCTTGAACTCGGCCATCTCGGGGATGCGGTTCCAGTCCTTGAGGTTGCCGATGTAGAGGAATTCGTTGGGGCCCTGCATGGTCTCGTAGGGGCCCATGTTCCAGTCGCCAAGGGACCGCTTGACCGGCTCGGGCCATTCGTCGAGGCGGCACACGTGGCGGTAGTTGAGCAAGGTGATCGCGGCCTGGTATTGCGGGTGGTCGAGGGTGCCCATGGCCTCGTGGCGCTGCATCATGGCCACGGTTTCGCTGCCGAGGGCGCCACGCAGGCGCTCCAGCTCCTGGGACAGGTGCGGAATGTCGCCCACGGTGTTTTCGAGGATCAGGCTTTTCAGGGCGTCGGGGTAATGGATGGCGTATTCGATGCCGAGCCAGCCGCCCCAGGAATGCCCGAGCAAATGCACGCGGCCCAGGCCCAGGGTCTGGCGCACGGTTTCGACTTCTTCGACATAACGGCGGATTTCCCACAGGGAAATATCGGTGGGTCTGGCTGATGCGCCCGTGCCAAGCTGGTCGAATGCAACCACTCGCAGGTTATGGTCCTTGAGCCAGCCATGGGCGTCGCGCAAGTAGTCACACGGCAGGCCCGGCCCGCCGTTGAGGCACAGCAGCACCTCATCGCCTTCGCCGAAGCTGTAGACCACGAGGTTATGGCCGTCGACTTGCACGTTGTACTGCTGGTCGGGGGCAATTTCACGCCACATGCATACATTCCTTGTGTAGTGTCGGCCTGGCAGGTAGCGGGCCGCTGATCAGGCCAACACTACCGAGGATGCCGCGCGTCCATAACCTAGCATTTCTTATAGGTTTGGCCTGGCAGTCCTTCGCCGGGGCGTGGCATTCTACTTGCAGCAAGTCGAGATTCAAATGAATTCGGGAGCAGAACGGATGCTGGCCAAGCTGACTGCCTTAAATCACCGTCTGATGCCGGGCAGGAGCCTGGACGAGCAGATGGATAACACCTTTGTCCTCGCCCAACAGTTGGGCTTCGATGCACTGGTGTATGACTACACCCCGGTGCCGATCGACCAGGATGGTGCATTGATCACTCCTTCGGTGCTGGAACTGCGCAACACCCCGCCGGACTGGCACACCTTGTGGTGCAGCGAAGGGTTCTACCAGATCGATCCGGTGCAACACCTGGCCCTGAGTACGGTGTCACCGTTCGTATGGTCCTACGACGTCAAGGCCGATACTCCCCTGCAAAAGATCATCGATCCCTGCCATGCGCCGGTTTCGTCCTACCTGCACGACCAGCAATTGACCTGCGGCGTCAGCGTGCCGATCCACCTGCCCCGCGGTGGCTTCGCCTCGCTGACCGGCCTGCGTACCGGCAAGGCCCGCAGTGTGTTGCAGGATGCGCAGCAGACCTTGTCGGACTTCAGCCTGATTTCCCACGCCTTGCAGGAAGCGGCCTACCCGCTGTTCAGCAAAGAGCTACGCACTTACCCGCATATTCACCTGACCAAACGTGAACGCGAGTGCCTCAAATGGGCCGCCGACGGCCTGACCGCCGCCGAAATCGCCACGCAATTGAGCCGCTCACTGGCCGTGGTCACCCTGCACCTGGCCTCGGCGATGCACAAGCTGGGGGCCAAGAACCGCGTCCAGGCGGTGGTGCGCGCCACCCATTACCGCCTGCTCGAAGACTGACCGGCGGGAAAACCTAGCTGTTTTGCTAGTTACTTAAATTTCTGCCACGCATTATCGTGTCCCTGATCCTTTTTTCAGAGCAGGGTACGAAATGGAATTCATCGAAAAAATCCGCGAAGGGTATGCGGCGTTTGGCGCCTACCAAACCTGGTACCGCGTCACCGGTGACTTGTCGAGCGGTCGCACGCCCCTGGTGGTTATCCACGGCGGCCCCGGATGCACCCATGATTATGTTGACGCGTTCAAGGACGTCGCCGCCAGCGGTCACGCCGTGATCCACTACGACCAGTTGGGCAACGGCCGCTCCACCCATCTGCCCGACAAAGACCCGTCCTTCTGGACCGTGGGCCTGTTCCTCGAAGAACTCAACAACCTGCTGGACCATCTGGAGATCAGCGATAACTACGCTATCCTCGGCCAATCCTGGGGCGGCATGCTCGGCAGTGAACACGCGATCCTGCAACCCAAGGGCCTGCGTGCCTTTATCCCCGCCAACTCGCCGACGTGCATGCGCACCTGGGTCAGCGAAGCCAACCGCCTGCGCAAATTGTTGCCGGAAGGTGTGCATGAAACCCTGCTCAAGCACGAAGCCGTCGGCAACTATCAGGACCCGGAATACCTCGCCGCGTCGCGGGTGTTCTATGACCATCACGTGTGCCGGGTCATCCCGTGGCCGGAAGAAGTGGCGCGCACCTTCGCCCAGGTCGATTCAGACCCAACCGTGTACCACGCCATGAGCGGCCCGACTGAATTCCATGTGATTGGTAGCTTGAAGGACTGGAAATCCACCGGGCGCCTGTCGGCGATCAACGTGCCGACGTTAGTGATCTCCGGCCGGCACGACGAGGCGACACCGCTGGTGGTCAAGCCGTTCCTGGATGAAATCGCTGATGTGCGCTGGGCACTGTTTGAAGACTCCAGCCACATGCCCCATGTGGAAGAACGCCAGGCGTGCATGGGGACTGTGGTGAAGTTTTTGGATGAGGTGTGTTCCGTGCATTACAAGGAACGCAAGGCCAGCTGACCCCAATGTAGGAGCCGGCTTGCCGGCTCCTACAGGGGTAGCGTTAGACTTCGGAGGTCTCAGGCTTGGTTGTTTTCCTCGGGACATCCGCCACCAGCGGGATCTCCCTCCCTTCGGCATCAAACAACTTGCCGCCCTTGAAGTAATCCCCATCACGCAGCTCCGACACATCACGGAAGCACAGGCTGCGCTCGGTCCCCGCCACAAACACCGACTGCTGGTCCGAGTTACCGGCGGTGAAATGGTTGAATGCCAGGTTCAGCAAAATCGCCATGATTGCCGACGAACTGATCCCCGAGTGGAAGATGGTCGCAAACCAGCTCGGGAAGTGATCGTAGAAGCTTGGCGCGGCAATCGGGATCATGCCAAAACCGATGGAAGTGGCCACGATGATCAGGTTCATGTTGTTGCGGTAATCCACCTTCGACAGTGTGCGAATGCCACTGGCCGCCACCGTACCAAACAGCACAATCCCGGCCCCGCCCAGTACGGAAGTCGGCACTGCCGCGATCACCCTGCCCATGAAAGGCAACAAGCCGAGAATCACTAGGAACAGCCCACCGGTAGCCACCACGAAGCGGCTCTTTACTCCGGTAACCGCCACCAGGCCGACGTTTTGGGCAAAGGCGCTTTGGGTGAATGAACCGAAGATCGGCGCAAACATGCTCGACAGCATGTCGGCGCGCAGGCCGTTGCCCAGGCGTTTGGAGTCGACCTTGGTGTCGATGATCTCGCCTACGGCCAGGATGTCCGCCGAGGTCTCGACCAGGGTCACCATCACCACGATGCACATGGAGATGATCGCGGCAACGTGGAAGGTTGGCATGCCGAAATGGAATGGCGTGGGGAAACCGAACATTGGCCCCTGGGTCACGCCGGAGAAGTCGGCCATGCCGAGGAACACCGCAATCAACGTGCCGATGACCATCGCCAGCAAAATCGACAGTCGCGAGATGGTTGCGCTGCCGATCTTGCTCAGCAGCAACACCAGCACCAGGGTCAGCGCAGCCAGGCCGATGTTGGACATGCTGCCGAAATCCGCCGCGCGACTGTTGCCACCCATGGCCCAGCGCGCCGCAACGGGCATCAGCGTCAGGCCGATGGTCGTGATCACAATGCCCGTCACCAGCGGCGGGAAAAACTTGGTGATCCGTGAAAACACCGGGGTTATCAGCAACCCGATAAACGACGCGGCCATCACCGCCCCGAGAATCGCCGGTACCCCGCCGGCGCCATCACTGCCGACAATCGCCACCATGGTTGCCACACCGGCAAACGACACGCCCTGCACCAGCGGCAACTGACAGCCAAAAAACGGTAGACCCAAGGTCTGCAACAGCGTGGCCAAGCCACCGGCAAACAGCGACGCAGCGATCAGCAGGCCGATATCCGCCGGGGACAACCCGGCCGCCTGGCCGACAATCAAGGGGACCGCAACAATGCCGCCATACATCGTGAGCACATGCTGCAGGCCGTAAGCCATGTTGGCGGCGACGCCGAGATTCTCATCTTCTGGCCGCTGCGGTGACGCCTTCGGGATAGTCATGGTGAGGGGTTCTCTGTTTTTGTTGTGCGGTCACTGTATGCAATTTTTGGACTGGATGTCCATAGAGTTGTATACAATCAATCGAACAAGTTACCCTCCATCGGCGTTACAAAAACAATCCGGCCGTGATGAGCCAGAACGCCAAAGGACCCAGAACAATGAAAAAGGCACTACAGGGCGCAACCGTCGCACTCACCCTGCTCGGCGGCGGGGAGGCCGTCGCGCTGGAATGGATGAATAACAGCGTAGGATTTCGCTACGGCCAGCAGTTCACCAATCCGAATAACCCCGACGAATTCAGCAAGCGTATCTACAGCTTCACCCACGCCAGCGGCTACCAGTACGGCAGCAATTTCCTCAACCTCGATGTGTTCCTGTCCGACAGCCGCGACCCACGCAAGGGCACCGATCAGGGTGGGAGTGAGGTGTACGCGGTATATCGCCATCAGCTGTATGCATCGCGGGTATTCGATGTGCCGCTGGGCACCGGCCTGGTCAAGGATTACGCGCTGACCCTGGGGTTTGACGCCAACCGTAACAACAACTTCGCCTCAGCCAAGAAACGCGCACTGGTCATCGGCCCGACGTTGAAGTTCAACACCGTCGGCGTACTTGACCTGAGCCTGATGTACTACAAGGAAAGAAACCACACCGGCATCCCCGGCGCGAAGGAGTCGAACCACACGTTTGACGACACCTACATGCTCAACCTGACGTGGATGCGGCCCTTCGAAATCGCCAACCATGCGGCGAAATTCCAGGGTTTCATCAATTACGTCGGGGAAAAAGGCGAGGACTACCATGGCCGCAATACTGCGCCGGAAGCCCTGATGCGCACCGCGCTGATGGTGGCGGTGCGACCGGGCAAAAGCGTCAAGCCAAACCTTTACCTTGGGGTGGGTTACGAGTATTGGCATAACAAGTTCGGCGTAGATGGCGGCCGGGGTAGCCGCACATCGACGCCGACGGTGAATATGGAAATCACCTTCTGACTGCAGAAACCCAGCTCCCACAGTTTTGACCGCGTTGTCACTTCAGATTCGAGCCAGTTCGGAGCGATCGGTTTTCGGCCTCGCCAGCCAGTAACCCAACACCGCCAGTGGCGCGGTCGCCAGCATCACGATTACGGTAATCAGCAGCGGTTGCTCGATCATCGACGACACCAGCAGGCTGCTGAGGAAACACAGACCCAGTTGCAGGGTGTTTTGCAATGCCGCCGCCTTGCCGGAATTTTCCGCAAACGGCATCAGCGCATTCGCCACGACGATGGGGTAACTGGCACCGTTGACCAGCGCCATCAGGCAGAACGGAATCAGCAAGGTGGTGAGGGTCGGCACCGTCAGCGTGGCAACCAGATACAACGCCACCATGCTGATGCAATATGCCAGCAGCAACCAGGGCAACAAGGTCTTGCCCTGGAAGTGCTGCAACGCGCTGCGGCAACTGTAACCACCGACCAAAAACGCCAATGTCGGCAATAGGTAACTCAGGCCAATGTCATTTGGGCTGTAGCCCATGTCGCCCAGGATGAAGGGCGAAGCCGTCAGCCAGGCGAAGAAACTGGCCGAGCAAGCGGCGAAGATCATAACGTTGCCGGTAAACACGCGAGACGTCAGTAACTGCCCATAACCGAGGCGCGAACGCTCGCTCTTTTCTGACGGATGTTTCGCCACCGTGCGCAAAAACAACGTCGGTAGCAGCAACAGCAATGAGACGCCCAGCAATACACCGAAGATCGCCTGCCAACCAAAGTGATTCAGCACCATCGCGCCCAACAGCGGCGCCAACGCAGGCGACAACGACATCAGCGGCATGATGCTGGCGAACACACGATGAGCCTTATCTGCCGGGTAGCGATCGATCACCAGCGCCTGCCAACTGACGGCGGCGGAACACACGCCGATCGCCTGGATGAAGCGCAGCGCCAGCAATTGCGGCGCGGTCTCGACCCAGAACATCCCCGCACAGCCCAGTACAAACAGGCTCAGGCCGGCGAGCAGGACGGGCTTACGCCCCAGGCGGTCGGACAATGGCCCCCACAACAACTGCCCCACGGCAAATCCGGCGAGGAAAATACTCAAGCTGGCGCCTACCGCGCCTGCGCCAACCTGCAACTGCTCGCCCATAGCGCCGAACGCCGGCAGATACATGTCCATGGCGAGGTAACCGAGCATGCTCAGCCCCGCCAAATACCAAGTGAAACCAAAAGAATTTTTCATTGAAGCCTTGTTGATCTTGCCATCAAACTATTTGCTGACTGGCGCCCATTATGAGGCTGACAGTTTCTCTGTGAAGCGATAATAATTGGACACTCTTATCAATAAATTTGAAGGCAGCCGCCATGTGGTCTGAATATTCCCTGGATGTGGTCGATGCCGTGGCGCGCCATGGTAGCTTCAGCGCCGCCGCTCAGGAACTGCATCGCGTGCCGTCGGCCGTCAGTTATACAGTGCGCCAGCTGGAAGAATGGTTGGCGGTGCCATTGTTCGTGCGACGCCACCGGGATGTGGAGCTGACGCCCGCTGGCCGCCTGTTCATCGACGAAGCCCGTGGCGTGATGAAAAAAATGCTCGGCACCCGACGCCTGTGTCAGCAGGTCGCCAATGGCTGGAGCGGCCAGTTGAAAGTAGCCGTGGATTCCATCGTCAAACCCCAGCGCTGCCGGCAGTTGGTGCTGGATTTCTATCGACAGTTTCCCGAAGTCGAGCTGCTGCTGGAGTACGAGGTGTACAACGGCGTGTGGGATGCCCTGGCAGATGAACGTACCGACATTGTGATCGGCGCCACCAGCGCAGTACCGGTGGCCAGTCACTTCACCTTCCGCGATATGGGTTTGCTGAACTGGCTGTGCGTGGTCAGCGCGCGACACCCGCTAGCCAGTCTCGAAGGGTTGTTGAGCGACGATCAACTGCGCCCCTTTGCCTCGCTGTGCATGACCGACACCTCGCGCAACCTGCCCAAGCGCGACACTTGGACATTGGATAACCAGCGACGCCTGGTGGTCCCCAATTGGGCTTCTGCCCTCGACTGCCTGCGCGACGGCCTGTGCGTCGGCATGGCGCCAGCGCATCAGGTGTTGCCGTGGATCGAGCGCGGTGAGCTGGTGGCACTGCAATTGAGCCGGCCGTTTCCGGCCAGCCCGTCGTGTGTGGCCTGGGCGCAGAACAAGCTTTCACCGGCCATGGCGTGGTTGTTGGAATACCTGGGCGACACCGAAACAATGAATCAGGAGTGGCTCAACGGCCCTACGCCAGCAACCGAGTAATGGCCCGTACGATCATCTCGACCTCCTTGGTATCCAGGGTCAGCGGCGGCAGTAGGCGAATGATCTTGCCCCGCGTCACGTTGATCAACAGCCCATGCTCCTGGGCGGCACGCTGCGCCAGGTCCCGATACGGGTTGGCCAGCTCGATACCGATCATCAACCCCTGGCCACGAACCGCCAGGATCTGCGGATGCTCACTCAACTCCACGCGCAACCGCGTCAGCAAGCGCTCGCCCTGTTGCGCAGCGTTCTGCAGCAAACCTTGTTCTTCGATGATGTCCAGCACAGTGCACCCCACACGACACGCCAGCGGGTTGCCACCGAAGGTGCTGCCGTGACTGCCCGGCGTGAACAGTTGGGCCACGGCAGATCGTGCCACACAGGCGCCGATCGGCACGCCATTGCCCAGGCCTTTGGCCAGGGTCATCACGTCCGGGACAATGCCCTCATGCTGGAAGGCGAACCAGGTGCCGGTGCGGCCGATGCCGGTCTGGATCTCGTCCAGCATCATCAGCCAGCCATGGCGTGTGCAGTGATCGCGCAAGGCTAACAGATAGCCCGGCGGCGCCAGCAATACGCCACTTTCTCCCTGGATGGGCTCCAGCAGCACTGCGGCGATACGCGGGCCAAATGCCTTGGTGATCGCTTCCAGCGCCGCCAGATCACCAAAGCGCACCTTGAGAAAATCCCCCGGCAGCCGCTGGAAGCCCAAGCGCACCGAGGGCCCATCGCTCGCGGCCATGGTGCCGAGGGTACGGCCATGAAAGGCGTTCTCCATCACCACCACCAACGGCTCTTCGATGCCCTTCTTCCAGCCATGCAGGCGCGCCAGCTTGAGCGCCGTTTCGTTGGCTTCGGCGCCGGAATTGTTGAAGAAGGCGCGATCCAGGCCCGACAGCTGAGTGAGGCGCTGGGCCAACCGCTGTTGCCAGTCGATGCTGTAGAGGTTGGAGGTGTGCAACAGCAAGCCCGCCTGTTCGCTGATCGCCGTCACCAGCCTGGGGTGCGAGTGTCCGACATTGGTTACCGCCACACCGGCGACCGCGTCCAGGTATTCACGCCCCTGTTGGTCCCACAAGCGCGTGCCCAGGCCGCGTATGAAGCTCAGGGCCATGGGTTGGTAAGTGGTCATCAGACAGGCGGCGGTCATGGTGCGGTCTCCAGTGCATCGTAGTGATGGCTGCAGTATCGTTAGCCACCTTAGCTGGATAAACTGCGCATTCCTGCAATGACTTTAAATCAAGGCTTGATAATGGATCTGTTCCAGGCAATGTCGGTGTACGTGAAGGTGGTCGAGACCGGCAGCATGACCGCCGCGGCTCATGCCTGCGGGATGTCCACCACCATGGTCGGCAATCACCTGCGTGCCTTGGAGCAGCGACTCGGCGTCAGCCTGCTCAAACGCACCACGCGCAAACAGAGCCTCACGGAGTTTGGCGGGCAGTATTACCAGCGTTGCCTGGAAGTGCTGGGGCTGGTGGCCGATTCAGAGCAACTCGCCGAGCAAGCTCACAGCGATGTGCCCAAAGGAAATCTGCGCATCACTGCACCTCCCGTGTTCGGCACCGAACGCCTTACACCCGCTTTGAGTGAATTTTCCCGACGCTACCCGCTGATCAACCTGTACGTGGTACTGAGCAATGAGCGGATGGACCTGGTCGACAGTGGCTTTGATGTGGCGATCCGTCTCGGCGAGCTGGAAACCTCCAGCCTGATCGCCAGGCCAATGCAGGACTACACCCTCACCCTCTGCGCCTCACCTGAATACCTGGCGCGACGGGGCACGCCGCAAACGCCCGATGACCTGCAACAGCACGACTGCCTGGCGTTCGCCTACCCAGCGAGTGACAACTGGCGCGACGCCGACAAACTGTGGCGCATGACCGGCGAGGGCGGCGAGGTGGAGGTACCGGTCTCCGGCTCATTAACCATCAACAGCTCGCAAGGCTTGCGCCAGGCGGCCGTCAACGGCATGGGCATCATCATGCTGGCCGATGCCCTGGTACAACCGGATCTGGAGAGCGGCAAACTGGTGGCCTTGCTCACCACCTATCGACTGCCCAGCCGCCCCATGCACCTGCTCTACGGCCAAGACCGTTATCGGCTGCCCAAACTGCGCGCCTTCGTGGATTTCGCCATGGAGAAGTGGGCGCGCTAGAAGCCCACGCCCAACTCACGCAGGCGCGCAGCGGTGCGTTCGGCCGACACATGGTGGATCCCCTGCCAGCCAAGGGCGATGGCCGCTTCGATATTGCCGGCCACATCATCGATAAACACCACTTCCGTCGGCTGGATATCCGGCAGGTGCGCACGAACCTGGTTTAGGCTGGCGTTGTAGATCGCAGCGTCGGGCTTGATCAGTTTCAGCTCGCCGGACACCACAATGTCGCGAAAATATTGGAGGAAGGGGTAGTTGGCCCGCGCGTAGGGGAAGGTCTCAGCGGACCAGTTGGTGAGCCCGAACAGCGGCATATCGGCCTGGTGCAGTGCCTCGAGAATCGCCACGCCTTCCGGTAGCGGACCACGCAGCATTTCGTGCCAGCGGTCGTAATAGGCCTGGATCAAGTGCTCATGGTCTGGGTGCTGCTTGATCAGGCTGAGGGTGCCGTCGGCCAGGGAGCGACCGGCGTCTTGCTCGGTGTTCCAGGCCTGGGTACAGATGTTGTCGAGAAACCATTGCCGTTTGTGATCGTCGGCAATCAGCTTGCGGTACAGGTGCTGCGGGCTCCAATCGAACAGGACACCGCCGAAATCAAAAACCACTGCACGAATCGTCATTAGATCCTCCGTTAGTACGCGTTGATAGCGCACGGAGTCTGGCATATCGGAGGGATCAGGCGCTGATCAAAAATGTGTAGGAGGGTTATGAGATCAGCCTTTTTTGCAGGCCATAAAAAACGGCCCCGAAGGGCCGTTTTCTCAAACCGGATCGCTTAGGCCTGGATCAGGCCGTTGATCTTCACGGTCGGGTTCACGTCAGCGTCATAGTCCACGCCGTCGATTTCAAAACCGAACAAACGCAGGAACTCCGCCTTGTAGCCGGCAAAATCACTGATCTCATTGACGTTGTCGTCGGTGACCTGGTTCCACAGAGCTGCCACGGCGTCCTGGACCTTCGGCTCCAGCTCGGCCAGGTCGGCACGCAGGCGGCCGTCGGCGTCGAGTTTCGGCTGGCTGCCGTACAGGCTGTCCTTGAACAGACCGTAGACCTGCTCGATGCAACCTTCGTGGGTGCCCTGCTCTTTCATCACTTTGAACAGCAGCGACAGGTACAGCGGCATGATCGGGATGGCCGAGCTGGCCTGGGTGACCACAGCCTTGAGCACCGACACACGGGCGTCGCCCTTGAGTGCCGCGAGGTTATCGCGCAGGGTCAGGACTTTCTTGTCTAGGTCCTTCTTGGCTTCGCCGATGGAGCCGTTCCAGTAGATATCCTGGGTCAGCTTTTCACCGAGGTAGGTGAACGCCGTAGTCTTGGCGCCTTCGGCCAGCACGTCGGCGTCACGCAGGGCGTCGATCCACAGCTGCCAGTCTTCGCCGCCCATCACTTTGACGGTGCCGTCGATTTCTTCCTGGGTCGCAGGCTCCAGCGTGGTGTCGACCACAACGCCCTTGTCGGTGTTGATACCGCGCAGGGTCACGGCCTTGCCGATCGGCTTGAGGGTGGAGTTGTGCACCACGCCTTGTGGGTCGGTACGGCGTGGCGCGGCCAGGCTGTAGACGACCAGGTCGATCTTGCCCAGATCTTTCTTGATGGTTTCGATGGTCAGGCGCTTGATCTCGTCGGAGAACGCGTCGCCGTTGATGCTCTTGGCGTACAGGCCTTTCTCGACGGCAAACTTCTCGAACGCGGCGCTGTTGTACCAGCCGGCGGAGCTCAGCTTGCCTTCTTCGCCTTCTTTCTCAAAAAACACGCCCAGGGTGTCGGCGCCGCAGCCAAAGGCAGCACTGATGCGCGCGGCCAGGCCGTAGCCGGTGGAAGCGCCGAGGACCAGCACCTTTTTCGGGCCGCCTTCGATGACGCCGTGTTGAGTCACGTAGTCGATCTGCTCTTTGACGTTCGCTTCACAGCCAACAGGGTGAGCGGTCACACAGATGAAGCCACGAACCCGCGGTTTGATGATCATAAAATTTCTGCCTCTTCCAAGGTGCCGAAGGCCAATGGTGGCCATTCAACTTCAATCGTACCGGTCTATGACGTCCAAAAAACCGAAGCGTCACGATAGTCGCAAATCTTCTGTTTACAAAATCCAATCCACTCAGCGCTACAAGGGTTAAAAACTGTGTAAAGCCTTCACAATTTCGCAATATTTAAAACGCCTATCCAGCGCCGAACGCCTTATCATGACGTAGTTGTTTCAATATGTTTCAAACCCCTACCACTCGCAGCCAGGGATCCGGACCTGTCGAATGGCGTCCTGCTGGAGCTGAGTTACATGAATAAGCCTGCTTTGCGTAAAAAAGCGGTATCGGTCGCCTGGGTATTCGGCGTGCTGCTGATTATGGATATCTTCCCCGAAACCACCTTGGTATTTCTTGGACTGGTCGTGATATGCGGCATTTACGACTTTCTGCGTAATGGTCTGTATGACGCGCCCACCGCCAAGAAGTACTTTATTGGCAGTGGCCGCAATACCTGGCTGCTGGCACCGTTCAACACCCTGTTCGACCTGTTGAGTTCACGTAACCGACACGTTTACAGGATGAACGACCTGCCGCCTGCCTGGCGTGCAGACCTGCAACAGGTGCTCGATGACGCCATGGCCCACAAGGACGAAATCATCGGTTACCTGGACGCACGCATGGCCGAGAAGAAGCGCGGCATGTTGTTTTTCCAGTGGTATGGCCAACCCATCGAGACCACGCTCGACATCCCGCAGCTGCGCAAAAAACTACCGTTCGTGAAGACCATCGGTGTGTCGGTATTCAATGAAAACCGCTCCACCTCCTTTCACTTCGGCCCCCTGCGCATGATGTTCCGCGTGCTCTACAACATGGCTCCGGCGCCCCATCATGAGGGCGTCTACATCCAGGTGGGCAAGCACAAGCATTACTGGCATGACGACCCGCTGTTTATTTTCGATGACACGCTGATGCACGCGTCTTTCAACAAAAATGATGCCAAGCGTTACTGCCTGTTTATCGATATCGTGCGGCCGACCCCGGTGCCCTTGGTTCTCAACGCCGTGATCACTGGGTTTGCCGGCATGGCCTTTACCCTGCGTCGGGTTTTCTACAAAAACTGGAAGCTGATTCAGTGAGTTCTGCGGCATGATGGTGCTGGACGGTGTTTGCGCTCGGCCCTGCGCCTGAGGTAAATATCCGTCTCGTGCGACCGAATTCGGCGCCCATCATTCTCAAGCCATCGCAGCCCCTCGCGGGTGCGGTGGCTGCGCTTTCAAGGAATCAGAATGCCCCAACGTCAAGTCATCAATGCCTCCGTCAGCCCCAAGGGCAGCCTCGAAACCCTGTCCCAGCGTGAAGTCCAGCAACTGAGCGAAGCCGGTACCGGCAGCATCTACACCCTGTTCCGCCAGTGCGCCCTGGCGATCCTCAACACCGGCGCGCACATCGACAACGCCAAGACCATCCTCGACGCGTACAAAGACTTTGAAGTGCGCATCCACCAGCAAGACCGTGGCGTACGCCTTGAACTGTTGAATGCCCCGGCCGACGCCTTCGTCGATGGCGAAATGATCGCCAGCACCCGTGAAATGCTGTTCAGCGCCCTGCGCGACATCGTTTATACCGAGAACGAACTGGACAGCCAGCGCATCGACCTGAGCAACTCCCAGGGCATCACCGACTACGTGTTCCACCTGCTGCGCAACGCCCGTACGCTGCGCCCCGGTGTCGAGCCGAAGATCGTGGTGTGCTGGGGCGGGCACTCGATCAACACCGAAGAGTACAAATACACCAAGAAGGTCGGCCATGAACTGGGGCTGCGCAGCCTCGACGTGTGCACGGGCTGCGGCCCTGGCGTCATGAAAGGTCCTATGAAGGGCGCGACCATTTCCCACGCCAAGCAACGCATTACCGGCGGGCGCTACTTGGGCCTGACCGAACCGGGCATCATCGCTGCCGAAGCGCCGAACCCGATCGTCAATGAGCTGGTGATCCTGCCGGACATCGAAAAACGCCTGGAAGCCTTCGTGCGTGTAGGCCATGGCATCATCATCTTCCCAGGCGGCGCCGGCACGGCCGAAGAGTTCCTGTACCTGCTGGGCATCCTGATGCACCCGGACAACCGCGACCTGCCGTTCCCGGTCATCCTCACCGGGCCGAAACACGCAGCGCCGTACCTGCAGCAGTTGCACGCATTCGTCGGCGCCACCCTAGGCGAAGCGGCGCAGGCGCACTACCAGATCATCATCGACGACCCCGCCGAAGTGGCGCGCCAGATGACCGCCGGCCTCAAGGCGGTGAAGCAGTTCCGTCGCGAGCGCAACGACGCCTTCCACTTCAACTGGCTGCTGAAGATCGACGAAGGCTTCCAGCGCCCGTTCGATCCGACTCACGAGAACATGGCAAGCCTGCAACTGAGCCACGCACTGCCGCCCCACGAACTCGCCGCCAACTTGCGCCGAGCGTTCTCCGGGATCGTGGCGGGTAACGTGAAGGACAAAGGCATCCGCCTGATCGAGCAGAACGGCCCGTACGAAATCCACGGTGATCCGGCCATCATGAAGCCGCTGGACGAGCTGCTACAGGCGTTTGTCGCCCAGCACCGCATGAAATTGCCAGGCGGCGCGGCGTATGTGCCGTGCTATCGCGTGGTGCAATAAGTCAGCGCTGCACCGCCACGCATTTGATTTCCACCAGCAGGCCGGGGTGTGCCAGTTCGGACACCCCAATGGTGGTCCAGGCGCAATGCCCGCGTGGGAACAGGCGGTTTTTCACGTCACGGAAAACCGCCATGTGCTGGCTCATGTTGACGTGGTAGGTGGTCATGTCCACCACGTCGTCGAAGGTGCAGCCACCCTCCTCCAGGACCTGCCTCAGGTTCTCCCAGGCCGCGATGAATTGCGCCTCGGGGTCCTCGATCACCGCCAATGCAGCCGTACGCCCGACCTGACCGGCGCAGTACAACGTCTTGCCCACCTTGACCGCGGGCACGTAGCCGGCGCGCTCGACGATTGAGTGCATGGCGCGAGGGATGATGAGTTGGCGGTCGGTCATGGCTTGTATCTCTTTAAGCCCGGCAGGCGGGCACAGTGGGGACTAGTGTTTTACCTGTTCCGACTAACCCACACCAGATGAGCACCCTATGGACCGACGGATATTGTCCTCTGTCATTCCTTACCCTAAGGTAAGGAATATCACGATGGAGATCTTCAACATGGCTATCGCTACACTCACCTCAAAAGGTCAAATCACCATTCCTGTCCAGGTCAGGACTGCCCTCGGCCTGGAAACAGGGGATCGGGTTGAATTCGTAGAAATGGAAGCTGGGCAGTTTTCCATCATTGCCGCGAGCAAAACGGTGCATGACCTCAAAGGATTGATCCGCAGCTCCGCCAGGGCCGTCTCCATCGAAGAGATGAACCAAGCCATCGCAGCGCAGGGGGCAAAAGCCGGATGATCGGGCTGGATACCAATGTGCTGGTGCGCTACGTCACCCAGGATGATCCCGTTCAATCTGCCAAGGCGTCCGAACTGATCGAATCGCTGACCACTGCCTCGCCGGGCTTTGTCAGCCTGGTCTCCATCCTGGAATTGGTGTGGGTGCTGCAAAGCTGCTACCAGTCGGCCAAAAGTGATGTGGTGATGGTACTGGAGACCCTGCTGCGCACCCGCGAATTGACCGTAGAACATGCCGAGATCATCTGGCAGGCGCTGCGCAAGTTTGTGGCGAACAAGGCTGACTTTGCAGACTGCCTGATCGAGCGCTGCGCCCATGCCGCCGGTTGCGAGTACACGGCAACCTTCGACCTCAATGCGATCAAGACCACAGGCATGAAGCGACTGGTCTGAACCGCAGCATTGCGGCAGCGGACGGGCTTTGATACAAACCGTTTTTTACCTTGATCGAGAGAAAGACCGACGTGCGCACGTTTCTACTCGCCGCCCTGGCTATGGCTCCCACTCTCGCCCTGGCCGATGCCATCACCTGGCCCGATATGCCAAAAACCTGCTTCGTCAGCGGCCGCTCCGCCACCAGTGCGGATGTCGACAGCGGTTGCGCCGCCTTCCTGATCAATGTGAAAGGCCAGGCCGCGGGCACGCCGATCAAGCTGGATATTCCCCAATACGCGCTGCACATCGACGAAACCACCGGCAAGGAAACCCCGGTTATCCTCATCCAGGCGGAGGAGAACGGCGAGGTCAAGGCCGTGGGCTACCGGGAACTGGGCACCGATCAACTCGGTGCCGCATTGTTGCGAGAGGTTCGGCTGCTGGGTACCCACAAGCCGACCTAACGCTACTTGCCAATGAAACCTGGGCTCAGCGAACCCAGCCACCACCCTGCCAGTGATACCCGTCATTACGCTGCACCCAATGCGGATGCACGTAGCGATAGCCTTCGCGTACCGGCTCCCAGTGACCATGTACAGCCACATATCGCCCGCCGTCCCAGCGCCAATAACCACGCGACCATATATAGCCGTAGCGTACGGGTGGCTCGACTTCGATCACTTGCATCGGCGGCGGTTGCGGCGCGATGACTTCCACATACTCATGTTGCACCGGCCTGCGCTCATGCACGATGCGCTCTTGAACACACCCGGATGCCGCGACGACCATGGCCGCCAATGCCCCATAACGTAGCCACATAGAAAAACCCTCGGACGCTGACGCCCAGTACCTGCACCGCTAGAAAATGCCCCCTTGTTGCAGCCTCGCTCCTGCTTGGCTCTGGAGTATTTTTAACAGGTGGCGTCTGTCAGGTTGCTGAACCTGAGGGCGTTGCGTTCATGAGGTAGACGAAAGGCTCGTCGGGTACTTGAATGCTCAAACCGGACCGAAACGCGCCAGCACTGCCTCGACAAATCGCCGCAACTTGGCGGTGCGCTGCCGATTTGCGGTGTAGACCAGATGCATTGGCCGGCTCGGTGCCTCAAAGTCCGGCAGCACCTGCACCAACTCACCGCGGGCCATTGCCGTACGCAAAAAATCCTGGGGGCCGAGAACCATGCCAAAACCGTCCAGCGCCGCCGACATCAATGCCCGGCTTTCGTTGATCTGCAGACGACTGGTCACCTGTACGCTATACAGCGTCGAGCCTTGATGAAACATCCACTCGCGGTCCGCCGGGCGTGACCAGAAGGCATAGCCCAGGCATTCGTGACGTTCCAGGTCTGCCGGCACCTGCGGCGTACCCCGCGCAGCCAGGTACGCAGGCGAAGCACAGACCACCAGGCGATAAGGCGCCAGTGGCCGGGCTGTCAGGCCGGTGGTCGCCAATGGACCGATCCGGAAGGCTGCTTCATAGCCCTCTTCCACCAGGTCGACGAAGCGATCCGTCAGGTGCAGGTCGATTTCCACGTCCGGATTATCGCGCAGGAATGCAGTAATCAGTGGCATCAGGCTGTAGGAACCGAAGGTCACAGGCGCGGTGATCTTCAGCTTGCCACGCGGCGTGTCATTCATGATTTGCGCCAGCGAGTCCGCAGCTTCGGCCTCCGTAAGGATATGTTTGCAACGTTCGTAGTACGCGCTCCCCAACTCCGTGAGGCTCTGCCTGCGCGTGGTGCGATTGAGTAACCGCGCACCGAGGCGCTGCTCCAGCGCGGCAACGTGTTTGGCCACCATTTGCGCCGACATGTGCAAACGCTCGGCGGCGCGAGCGTAGGAGCCCAACTCGGCGGCGATCACAAAGGCATTCATGCTCGATAGACGGTCCATCATTCCCTACTCCCAGTAACAACACTCACGCCATAGTGCTTATTTATCGCCATTTGGTTGCCAATCATCATAGCGGCTTCCCCCTTTATCAGGAGCAAGACCATGAAGATTGGCGTGATTGGAGCCGGTTTTATCGGGCGCGCCGTGGCACAGCGGGCACTGGCGGCCGGGCATGAAGTGATGTTGAGCAACTCTCGCGGCCCGCAGACCATGAGCAGCGTGGTAAGTGGCATACGCGGCGTCAAAGTGGGCAGCGCAGAAGATGCCGCACAGTTTGGTGACGTGGTGCTGGTGGCGATTCCGTTTGAACACTACCGAAAAGTCCCGGCGCAGTGGCTGGCAGGCAAGACCTTGCTCGACGCCAACAACTACTACCCGGAGCGCGACGGTCATTTCCCCGCGCTGGATCGATTTGAAACCACCACCAGCCGACTGCTCGCCGAACACTTCACCCACTCAAAGGTGATCAAAGTGTTCAACGCGATTTTCGCCGCGGACATTACCGATCATGCTCGCCCCCACGGCGCACCTGACCGTCGCGCATTGCCGGTGGCCGGCGACGACGCTGTCGCCAAAGCGCAGGTGATCACCCTGCTCGACGAGCTGGGCTTTGACGCCGTCGATGCCGGCAGCCTGGATGAAAGCTGGCGGTTCGAGCGGGCCAAGCCCGCGTATTGCGTGCCGCTGGACCAGCCCGGGCTGAAGGCGGCCCTGGCCGCGGCCGAGCGTACGGTCGAACTGCCGCCGGTCGACCGCGAGCACACCCGCGCTTAAACACCGCCCCACAAAAAAGCCCGCTGACCGTTACCGGTTCAGCGGGCTTTGTGCATCAGCCTGGCTTACAGCGCCAGATCAGACGCCGGCTTGCTCGGCTCAGCCGAGGGCTTGGCAGCCTCGGTGGCCTGGGGTGCAGCCATTTGCGGAATCACAGGCGGCGTAGGCAGTTGCAGGACTTCGGCGGTGTAGGCCCATTCCTTGGCAACCGCTTCCGGGCTGTCGTTCAGCTTGGTGCCGTAGCTCGGTACGATCTGGTGCAGCTTGGCCTGCCACTCAGGGGTCGCGACCTTGTCCTTGAACACTTTCTGCAGCACGGTCAGCATGATCGGGGCCGCGGTGGACGCGCCTGGCGATGCACCCAACAGGCCCGCGATGGTGTTGTCGGCGGAGCTGACCACTTCAGTGCCGAGTTTCAGGACACCGCCCTGCTCCTCGTCACGCTTGATGATCTGCACGCGCTGACCGGCTTGCCACAGGCGCCAGTCGGATTGCTTGGCGTTCGGGAAGTACTCTTGCAGCGCCTTGAAGCGGTCGTCGTCCGACAGCATCAGTTGGCCGGCAAGGTACTCGACCAGTGGGTATTCACGAATACCGACTTTGGTCATTGGCCAGATGTTGTGGGTGGTGGTGCTGGTCAGCAGGTCCAGGTACGAGCCTTCTTTCAGGAACTTGGTCGAGAAGGTCGCGAATGGGCCAAACAGGATCACGCGCTTGCCATCCAGCACGCGGGTGTCCAGGTGCGGAACCGACATCGGTGGCGCGCCAACCGAAGCCTTGCCGTAGGCCTTGGCCAGGTGTTGCTCGGCAACGGTTGGGTTATCGGTCACCAGGAACGACCCACCTACCGGGAAGCCAGCGTATTCCTTGGCTTCAGGAATGCCCGACTTCTGCAGCAGGTGCAGTGCACCGCCGCCGGCGCCGATGAACACGAACTTGGCGTCGGTTTCGGTCTTGGTGCCGTCTTTCAGGTTTTTGTAGCTCACACGCCACGAACCGTCGGCGTTCTTGGTGATGTCCTGCACTTCGCTCGACAGTTTCAGGTCGAACTTAGGCGTGGTCTGCAGGTGAGCGACGAACTGGCGGGTGATCTCGCCGAAGTTCATGTCGGTCCCCAGCGGGCTCCAGGTGGCCGCGATTTTCTGGTTCGGGTCACGCCCTTCCATCATCAGCGGAACCCACTTGGCGATCTGCGCCGGGTCTTCGGAGTACTGCATGCCAGCGAACAGCGGGCTGGCCTTCAGGGCTTCGTAGCGTTTTTTCAGGAACTTGATGTTGTCATCGCCCCACACGAAGCTCATGTGCGGTGTGGTGTTGATGAACGAACGCGGGTCCTTCAGCACACCCTGGCGGACCTGCCAGGACCAGAATTGACGGGAAATCTGGAACGCTTCGTTGATCTCGACCGCTTTCGGGATCTCAACGTTGCCGTTCTTGTCTTCCGGGGTGTAGTTCAGCTCGGCCAGGGCCGAGTGACCAGTACCGGCGTTGTTCCAGCCGTTGGAGCTTTCTTCGGCCACGCCATCGAGGCGCTCGACCATCTCCATCGACCAGCCCGGCTCCAGCTCATTGAGCCAGACACCCAGGGTTGCACTCATGATGCCGCCGCCAATCAGCAGCACATCGACTTTCTTTGCCTCTTCCGCGTGAACGGAGCTGATCCCCAGCGACAAAGCCAGCCCCAGCAGGGCAGTGTTTACTTTTTTAAACATCAGTAGCACCTATGATAAAACGCCATCCGCCCTACCGCCCCTGATCATGGGCAACCCTCCATCACGCTGCGCCAGGCAACGCACCGCGGGGTTTGCACATTCACTCGGGGACCGCAGGGTGGGCACACAAGGCCGACGTATCGACCTCACTTTTATGTCCCTTCTGCGCTGACTTCTTATCATTATTGGCTTCAGCTACCTGGGCGACAGCCAATCGCTGGGACGTATACGGATGTACGCACCAGAGAGAGACTAGCCCAAGACGGCGCGCAGAATATCACGGCAAACAGCGTTTATGCGCCGTTTGGCCAATTGACAGCTCTAAATCGCGGCTTTTAACACGTCGATGTCAAGCCTGGCAGGCGCGACGTGGGGTCACAGGCCAGGAACTCTCACGCAAAAGGCTGTTCTAGACACCTTTGTCGCTGCTTGCGTAGCATCGGCGGCTCTCCTTCGTGCAATCCATCCCAATAGAGTTACCCATGACTATCCAGCAAACACCCGGGCACGTGCTGCCTGCGCGCAGCGCCGCCAAAATGGAAGCGGCCATGGCCGTGGGCGCCTTCGCGATCGGTACTGGCGAATTTGCCATCATGGGGCTGATGCCCGACATCGCGCAGAACCTGAACCTCAGTGAGCCTCAGGTCGGCCACGCCATCAGCGCCTACGCCCTGGGCGTGATGGTTGGCGCGCCACTGCTGGCCATTCTTGGCGCCAAGCTGCTACACAAACACATGTTGTTGCTGCTGATGGGCCTGTACGCGTTGGGCAACCTCGCCACCGCCTTCACCCCGACCTTCGGCTCACTGGTGGCCTTCCGCTTCATCAGCGGCCTGCCCCACGGCGCCTACTTCGGCATCGCCGCCGTGGTCGCCTCCAGCATGGTGCCCAACGACAAACGCGCCGGCGCCGTAGCCCGCGTGATGATGGGCCTGACCCTGGCCATGCTGCTCGGCAACCCCATCGCCACCTTCCTCGGCCAACACCTGGGCTGGCGCTCGGCGTTTGCACTGGTCAGCGTGATTGCCCTGTGCACCATTGCCCTAGTCTGGCAGTTCGTGCCGGATCGCCGCGACGAACCGCGCAGCGACCCACGCAAGGAATTGCGTGCGTTCACCAAACCGCAGGTGTGGATGGCGCTGTCCATCGGCGCCATTGGCTTTGCCGGGATGTTCTGCGTGTTCAGCTATTTGGCGCCGACCATGCTGGAAGTGACCAAAGTGTCGCCGCAGTGGATTCCGTTTGGTCTGGCGGCGTTCGGTGTCGGCGGGATTATCGGCAACATTGCGGGCGGCAAGCTGTTTGACCGCCTGCAATTTCGGGCGGTGGGCTGGATTATGGTGTGGTCAATGGCCGTGCTGATCTTCTTCACCTTCGCTGCCAGCTCACTGTGGAGCGTGCTGCTGGGCATTGGCCTGGTCGGCACCATGATTGCCATGGCTGCGCCGCTGCAAATCCGCCTGATGGATATTGCCCATGAAGCGCCGAGTTTGGCGGCGGCGTCGAACCACGCGGCGTTCAACCTGGCGAATGCGCTGGGCCCGTGGTTGGGCGGGATGGCGATTACAGCCGGGTATGGCTGGACCAGCACCGGCTATATTGGTGCCGCTACAGCGTTGATCGGCCTGGGCATCTACCTCATCGCCCGCCGCATGAAGGGCGGCCACTGACATTTCCCGTCCCAACCTCAGTTCCAATGTGGGAGGGGCTTGCCGCCGATAGCAATGGGTCAGTCACCACCCCAGTGACTGCCCAACCACCCCATCAATCATCATGCAACAGCCCTGACCCATACTCCCCATAACTACTTCCCAGCCCACTGCCACCGAAATTCATCTTGGCGGCTTTGCTGGGGCTATGGTCCCCAAACGCCTGGCATCCGCCTGAAAAACAAGGGTCACTGCTCACGCCGGCCGACCCTGTCGAACACGCGCCCAACAGCAACGTACCAGCAACCATCACGACTTTAACGAGGTTCGAAATCATGGTTTCAGTTCCCTGTGGAATGGAGGCGCGGAGGTCCTCTCTTGAAGAGGATCGTAGACCTCAAAAGCGCCGGGAATGATGAAACTTTGCGGCGTGACAGGATGGGTTCAGGTTGCCCCTTGGGGTAAGACGGCGGGGTTGGGTGTCAGGCGGTGGCCTTGCAGGCGGCAGGTGCGACGTGTTCCTGGGCTCGGTCGATGAGTAGAGCACTTAGATCGATGAGTTGTTGGATGCCCAGGACAATGGCGCGGTGCGGGTCTTCGAGGTCGAAGGCCAGATTGGCGGCCATTTGGTTCGCGGATGCGAGGTTTTCGGCGGCGTTGGCCAGGAGGGTTTCGGTGTCGATGTTGGGGCTGACCAGGAACAAGTTGCCGGTTGGGTGTTCGGCGGGCGCACTGTTTTGATCGACATAAGGATTGTGTGATTTGTTAGGCATGGGCGAAGCTCCAAATATTTCTGGGAGTTAAAAACGCCTTAGCAATACGGACTTCCACCTCCGACCGCCGGGTTTACAGCGGCTTGCGGAGGTTAGCGATGGGTGGTCTGAGGGGCAAGCCGAAAGAAGAGTAGGAAGTTTTTCCCGAATGCCCTCAGACCAAATCGATAAAACCACGATGCTCTGAATTGAGGTTAATAGCTCTGGATACAACTCGCGACGACCTGCTGATTCAAGCCAACGATCCACAGTGTAAGATGCCCACAACCATCCACCACCGAGATCGCCATGACTGGAATCTCCCTAAACCTGCCGGAAGACCTGCCCAACTCTCTTGCCGACTTGGCCAAAAGCAACGGCCAGACTGCGACCTACCTGGCGATGGACGTTCTTCGCGACTACATCGAGCATGAAAAAACCCTGACCGCTCAGATCGAGTTGGCAGTGAAAGAAGCCGACCAAGGCAAATTTGCCACCGACGACCAAGTGGCAGCCATGCGTGCTAGACGCTGGAGTCGGAATGCGGGTTGAGTGGCTTGAAAAAGCGCTCAAACATCTGGAAGACGAAGCGAACTATATCGCTCTCGAAAATCCAAGGGCCGCTGACGACTTCTCCGATGCCATTTTCGCCAGCGTCGACAAACTGGCTCAATTTCTCTCTATGGGTCGTGAGGCCGGGTCAAAAACACCCGAGAATGGGCAGTACCCAATTGGTCATATCTGATTCCGTATCGGGTACGCGGTGATCGCCTGCAAATCCTCGGCGTATTCCATACACGGCAGCGTCCACGTTCAAAGTGGTGAATGCATGAAACAGAGCTCTCAGACAGCCAAGATGCTTCCCTGATAAACTGCTCGACATTCGCCTCGTTGACTCAGATCCCCCAATGCCCCTACAAACCGCCCCACTCTCCCGCCGCTTCTCCGTCGCACCGATGATGGATTGGGCGAAGCCCTCCTCCAACACACCAGCCAACTTGGCTAACCTGCCGTAGTCTCTTTGCTTTGTAGCAATTTCTAAGCAATCCGCGATTCCTGCCTGACAAAGGTACTACCGGTACTATGCTTGAACTTTTCTTGAAAAGAGTCGACGCCATTCCAGGTGATTATTCCATGTCAGATGTTCTGCAGAGGATGTACACCAACCAGCTGGCCCTTGAGGCCGCCTTGATGGAGCTGACACTACATGTCGAACAGCATGGGGAGTCAGATGTGGGGGAGAGTGTCTGTGGGGCACTGCAAACGATTGGTGAAAACGCTGGCCACATCAAACAGGGCATAGCCAAGCTCAAGGGGTCGAGTACCAGCTAAGCCACTTCTCTGCACTGTCAGAATCGCAGCGGGCAAGCCAAGTGATGATCAATATTAATTTGTATGACGGTCTGCTTTCGGCTAGAAGCGGCCCCTCACGAGCGCCAGCTTCAGCCAAAAAGGAGCCAGTCAGATACGTTCAGGAAATCAAGCGCGGTTTCGTGGCACGCTCAAGTCAGTTATTGACAGAGCGATATCGTTAGCGGTTACAGCAGGGGACGCGTGTTTAATTCAGAGGTAAAACTTAGTAGTAGGAAGCTCTGGCCGTTTAGACTTCCAGAACGCTCTAGCGCGGCCCTCTCGACCACCGCGCTGTTTTTTGCGAAGTGCCAAGGGATAGTCTTTAGCAAGGCGGATCTCAGGCCCGCGATATCCTCTCACTAAACGCCGCATTACTTTGATGTATTTATCACATATTTTTTACAGGAGCCGATTAAAAATAAGGCAACCTCCCTCGGCGGGGGAATTTCTTCCACCCGTTACGACAAGGCTCAAATATGAATAAATTGCCTCAGATAACACTTGCTTTTTGGATAATGAAAATCTGCGCAACGACACTAGGGGAGACGGCAGGTGATTTGCTGTCAATGACTCTCAATGTGGGTTATGCAGTTAGCTCTATAATATTGATAAGCTTTTTTGCAATATCACTTTTCGGCCAGGTGGTTTCCGACCGTTATAAGCCCGCTCTATACTGGTCGGTCATTTTGACCACGAGCACCGCAGGCACAACAATGTCCGACTTCATGGATCGAAGTTTAGGGCTAGGTTACGCTGCCGGATCAGCACTATTGATCTCAATATTGGTCGTAACATTTTGCATGTGGTACCGCAGCGAGAAATCACTATCTGTGCACCGCATTACTAGTACTAAAGGGGAGCTTTTTTACTGGTTCGCGATATTGTTTTCAAACACACTAGGCACGGCACTTGGAGACTTTCTAGCAGATGACTCAGGCCTAGGGTTCGCGGGCGGAGCATTGCTAATCGGTGGATCAATCGCAGTTGTCGTACTTCTACACTATGCAACGCGAATTTCTTCAGTGCTGTTATTTTGGCTGGCATTCGTGCTAACGCGCCCCTTTGGTGCGACTCTGGGAGATGTACTCACAAAACCCTCGGCTAAAGGTGGTCTTGATTTCGGTACAGTTGGCTCATCAATAGTTTTACTGTCCATATTGCTCGCCTTAGTGGCAATAGCCACTTACTACACCCGTAAACCTAAAGAAAACGCAACAGAGGCTATTCGAATTTAAAATAACTCAAGACATATAAAAGCCCGTAAGCCAGCTAAGACTCACGGGCCTTAAAATAAACTATTACTGCTGTTAGTGAACTTCCAACTTCGTTGACAGCGGCTTTAATATCAGCCTTGCTAACCCCAAATTTAGTCGACCAATATTTCAGCTCCGAACCATCACCGGAATTTATTCTTATATCGTCAGTACCTTTCGTATATTTCTGTTTAACAATCACGGCCACCTCGCACTAATAATTCACCACTACGCAAACACTAAAAGTCACTTAGTGCTCGAAAGCTAAAACCGAGTCGCCAGATATTTAGACAAGCTTCCGCAGATCATATGAAGGTTTAAAATTTCCCGGAGATACAGACAATACTAAACAAGTTGACAATAGATGAAAGTGGCAGAACTGTAAAACTCTGAATATCGAAAAGTTCTGACCAATAGAATTAATAAAAATAAAATCCAGCTTGATGCTAGCAGAGCGGTAACAGCAATCCATCGTAATCCCATTATCAAAATCCTTTTTCTGACTATGCATTACTAACACGTACCTTCGAGAGGGTCTGTAGGAAAAACACTATTCTTTCGTCAGAATTTCCCGCTCATCTGATCTTAATTGCGTCCACCAGGGGGCTGACGTGAATCTTCGAGGATACCTATCAAGTGCCGATCGAGGATCAAGGTGCCGTTTACAGAATCACAGTGAGCAGCTTATTTCGCTTCAGGACGTTAAAAGACGGAGGTCAAGGACTCCTCAAATTTCCAACCAGTAACGGTAAAATTGCGCTGGACAACAACAGCTTGCGACGTATCGGGAGCTACCCGACTATGCTCACGAGACCGCACCAACGTGTTCAATCTGTGCAACACTTGAAATCTCTATGCCAATGCTGGCACCTTCCTTTCTCATGACCACCGTGTGCATTGGGGCGATTTCCAGCTATTGTGAACAGCAAATTTCGCTTTGACGTAATTTTGCTGCTTCATCGGATAAATTCAGTCCAACCCTTCAAGAATGTCGTCGCTCAGTGCATTCGAAGGAAGGCATGTCCAAGGCTTAAGCCTCACAATGCGCAGATCCATTAGCACAACAATTTCAAATCTGAAGGATAATAACAAGGAATTTTCAATGCGCTTTCCCGCTTCAGCTCCGTTGCGTTTAGTTCTAATGGTCACAGGCCTGTGGTTAGTGGTTTTTTTCCTCACCCGCTTGGTATTACTTACCACTCACCTTTCGGAGTCGGGTACTGCATATGCTGCGCTTTTCGGTATAGGCGCCTTGTATGACCTGAGCTTTCTGGTGTACGCAACTTTGCCGATGAGCATTTATGGACTGCTTTGTCCCCCCTCATTGTGGCGTACCCGTGCGCACCGCTGGTTTTTGCAAGGCCTGTTAACTCTCAGCGTTTTCGTGATGTTGTTCACTGCTGCAGCAGAGTGGCTGTTCTGGGACGAATTCGGCGTACGCTTCAATTTTATTGCCGTGGATTATTTGGTGTACTCCGATGAGGTATTGAATAACATCCTAGAGTCTTACCCCATCGGTAAATTGCTCAGCGGGTTGGGCGTGATCGCCATTGTTATTTGCATTTTTTTGCACAGACCTTTAAAACGGGTGATCAGTGCGCGGTTGCCGACCTGGCGCGAACGTTTATTGAATATCGCTGTGGTTTTTGCCTTGAGTGCTGCCGTTTTTTTTGTCGTTGATCAAGACACTCCCCGTGGCAAAGGCGGCAACACCTATCAGCATGAGTTGGCCAGCAATGGTCCCTACCAGTTCTTTGCCGCGTTTCGTAATAACGAGTTGGATTACGAACAGTTTTACGGCACCTTGCCGAATAACGTAGTCGGCAAGAAGATCCATCAAGAGTTGGCGGAAAGCGACGTAAGATTCGTCGGTAAGGATTCGCTTGATGTCCGTCGAATCGTGACGCATAACGAAAAGACCAAGCGACATAATATTATTTTGGTGACTATCGAAAGCTTCAGCGCCAAGTATATGGGTAGCAATGGTAACCCTGGCAACTTGACGCCGAATCTCGATCAATTGCGCAAAGAAAGTCTGTACTTCAACAATTTCTATGCCACTGGCACCAGGACAGACCGTGGACTGGAGGCCATTACGTTGTCTATTCCACCAACGCCGGGCCGCTCGATCGTCAAACGAGTAGGCCGTGAAAGTGGTTTTGCCAGCCTGGGCCAGCAGCTCAATCATGTCGGTTACGACAGTGCGTTTGTGTATGGCGGCCGTGGCTACTTTGACAATATGAATGCATTCTTCGGCGGAAATGGTTATAAGGTAGTCGATCAAAGCAGCGTGGATGAAGCAGAGATCCATTTTAAAAATGCCTGGGGTATGGCTGACGAAGATCTCTATCAACTGACGCTGAAGTTGGCAGACGAGAATTTCGTTCAAAAAAAACCGTTCCTGCTGCAGCTGATGACAACCTCCAATCACCGTCCATACACTTATCCCGAGGGCAGAATTGATATTGCATCCGGTGACGGCCGCGACGGTGCTGTGAAATATACCGACTATGCAATCGGAAAGTTCCTTGAAGCAGCCCGAAAGAAGGCCTGGTTCGACGACACTATCTTTGTCTTTGTCGCTGACCACACCGCTGGTAGCGCAGGTAAGGAAGATCTTCCGATACGTAACTATCAAATCCCATTGTTCATCTACGCACCTAAGCTCATTCCTGCGCGTGAAGATGGTCAACTTGCCAGTCAGATCGACTTAGCTCCGACCATACTTGGGTTATTAAACATTAATTACGAGTCGACTTTTTTCGGTCGTGACTTGCTTCAACCGTCCATCTTGCCACCCCGCGTGTTGGTAGGCAATTATCAGCACCTTGGTCTGTTCGATGGTAAAGATTTGGCTATTCTCAGCCCTCGATCTTTGTTGCGACGCCACGATGACGCGCTAGGCGCAAGTCATGAGGTTACGGTTCAACTCGACGACCCTCTAATCGTACGCGCAATTAGCTATTACCAGGCTGCGAGCTATGGCTTCACCCATCGTTTGTTGAACTGGGCCGTCAGCGAAAATATTGCCAGGCAATAACTTCTCTCAGATCGCTCCCACTCGCGATTGATTGAGACAATGATCCCAAGCCTGCTTCCACCAGGCTTGGTGACGGCACAATATTCAAGTTCCACGAAGCATAGTCATTTTCAAAATCTCCAATTTACAGGCAATAAAAAAGGCGCCATTGGCGCTTTGGTTTGGTTCACTGAGTCGTCAGAGTCGATGTTTCGAACTCTGATTAATCCATGAGCGTACGCAACCGCGGCACCCTGAGCGAGGTCCGTGATGATGATGGCGATTGCTTGGAATAAATTTAGTCATAACGAATCCTTGCGCAAAAGTGGGAGCGCCTACAGGGCGCCGCATTTTTTGACAAACCGGCGACACGTCCCACCGAAGCCGTTTTCACTCAGTCTGGACCCAATGCTGCCATTTCCTGAGGGCAGGAATCGACCCAGAGCTGGCGGTCGGCTTGGCTCAGATTCACATTGAGCAAGCCGGTCGCTCACCCAACCGCTCTACCAGCCTTACGAGATAACCGTCGGGATCCTGAACGATGAATTCGCGTTGGCCTACTTCTATATCGTCAGCCCGAAACCAGGTGTCTTTGCATTCTCGATAGAGTGGACATCCAGCCTGAACAAGTTTTTGGATGATGGGTGCGACAGCCTCAACATCAATCTGTAGGTTGATGCCTCTTCCAAACGGTTTGGTCAACGGCGCAGTCAGCCATTGACCCGCGTCCGCATCAATCTGCTCCAGCATTACTTGAGCACCATTCAAATCAAGGTACGCAAATCCGTCATCCGAAAGTTGATAAGCTACTTTGAACCCAGACGAGAAACCCAAAAAGCCAGGCTGCTATCCAGGTTGGTGACCATTAACTCCGGAACCAGTTTGTTACGTTCGAACATGAGATGACTTCCATTTCAAAATGCTTGTTTTTGTGGGCGTGCAGGTTCTGCACCTACGGCTTCGCTGCCAGGGCGGGATCGTGGTGAGCATGATGATGCAGGGTTGGGTGGGAGTTATCGAGTCGGGTTGAGGGGCAGCTTCTGGCCCAGAGTGTGTAAAAACTCCAAAGCCAGCTCGGATGATTAAAAATCGCTCCCAAACGCGCATTGCCGCATCTGTCCGGCGCCAGTAGGATTCGGTCATCGCTGACATAAATGGATGTGTATATGGAAAGCATGCCGAGACTGGAAATTGAGCGCGTTGCGTATCAAGAGTTTTTAACTCTTTGGGAACGCGGAGCATTCGATAATCAGCGCTTAGGCCAAGCGTTCTATAACCATTTTCGGCTTCATCGTCTGAGCGACCAAACGCGCCTGTTCGGTCTCTATGAAACTGACGGAGATAAGGCCATGACCGCGATCTCCCGCCTGTTCCAAATCAGATAACTCCGACCCCGCGTTTCGCGAGAGCAGGGTCAGCCTTGGGTCAATAGTTACCTCTCATAAAAGACTGCGTTTGTTCAGAGTGTGTAAACGCTTTTGCGAACCCTTGCTATGATTTCTGAGGATTTCATCGCAGGGATCGCCTATGAAGCGCTTTATCCAAGGTGAATATCGAGGCCAAGGCACCTTACTTCCGGCTAGCCTCGACGACTACGTCAGCGATACCAATCCGGTGCGCGTAGTCGATGTATTTGTCGACGAACTCGACTTGGTCAATCTGGGTTTTGAAGGTGCCGTTCCAGCCGATACTGGCCGGCCTGCCTACCACCCCGCGATCTTGCTGAAGATCTACATCTACGGCTATCTCAACCGCATCCAGTCGAGCCGACGTTTGGAGCGAGAAGCCCAACGCAACGTCGAACTGATGTGGTTGACCGGGCGTTTGATGCCGGACTTCAAGACCATCGCCAACTTCCGAAAAGACAATAGCAAGGCCATCCGAGGCGTCTGTCGCCAATTCGTTGTGCTGTGTCAGCAGTTGGGACTGTTCGGAGAAAATCTGGTCGCCATCGATGGCAGTAAATTCAAAGCCGTCAACAATCGTGACCGCAATTTCACCAGCGCCAAACTGAAGCGGCGAATGGAAGAAATTGAATCGAGCATCAACCGTTACCTGACGGCACTCGATGCTGCCGATCGGCAAGAACCAACAGCTTCCGAGCCCAGTGTCGTGCGGCTGGAAGAAAAAATCGCCAAGCTCAAAACTCAAATGAAGGAGCTTCAGGCGATCGAAATCCAGCTCAATGAATCGCCTGATAAACAGGTCTCACTGACCGACCCAGATGCTCGCTCCATGATGACGCGCGGCACGGGAATCGTCGGCTACAACGTGCAGACAGCGGTCGATACGCAGCACCATTTGATCGTTGCACATGAGGTGACCAACGTTGGTTCCGACCGCGATCAACTCAGCTCAATGGCCAAGCAGGCCCGCGAGGCCATAGCGTCAGAAACATTGTCGGTGGTGGCGGATCGAGGTTACTTCAAAAGCGAACAAATCCTGGCTTGTCACGATGCAGGCATCACCGCCTACGTGCCCAAGCCGATGACCTCTGGAGCCAAGGCTGACGGGCGTTTCAATAACGATGCCTTCATCTATGACGCGGAAAAAAACCAATACATTTGCCCGGCTGGCGAGGCGCTGATCTGGCGCTATTCCAACGTTGAAAAAGGCCTGAAGTTGCATCGTTACTGGAGTTCGAAATGCCAGGGCTGCGCGTTGAAAGCACAGTGCACGCCGAGCACGGAACGACGAGTTCGACGCTGGGAGCATGAAGCCGTCTTAGAGGAAATGCAGCTTCGGCTGAGCAACGCGCCAGAGATGATGCGAGTCCGAAAACGGACGGTTGAGCATCCCTTCGGGACGCTCAAACAATGGATGGGTGCGGCGCACTTCCTGACGCGAAAGCTGGCCGGGGTGAGTGCAGAGATGAGCTTGAGTGTGCTCGCCTACAACTTGAAACGGGTCATGAAGATCATGGGTGCCAACGGTTTGATGAAAGCGCTGACTGCCTAAAAAGGCCGATTTGGCCCATCCCAGAAGCTGTAAGAACAGGCTGGTGTGTTCCAAGTTACGACTGATGCGACCCGCGACATTGACCGTGCGATCGCTCAGCCACGAACGTAAATGACCCAAGACGATCAGGTTATGAGCGTTTTTACACACTCTGGGCCGAAAGCTGCCGCTACCTACAGACTACAGACCAGAGCTGATCAAGCTTCGTCGTGTAACTCTGGCTCATCATATCGCGACGCATGCCCCAATCAGGATCTGCCGGCACACAAGCCGAACGCAAAGTGCCCCTACCCCATCGCTCATTGATCTGGTCCATGACTGTCATCACCCGAGTTGCCTCAGCCGGCTGAGATATAGCAAACAAATCATCGGTGTACTCACCTGGCTGACAAAGATTGAGCAGCATTACCTCAGCCTTGCTGTACTTAAAGCCTGGTCGAAATATTTGATCAAGCGTTCCTACCGCTGCTTGAGTAAGTAGCCGTACGTCATCAGTGGGATATGGCATATCCACCACCACCCCATTGGCATACTTCACCTCCTCTGGGTTGAACATGCCAGTGCGGATGCACACCCGCACCTTCTTGCACAGCGAGCCCTGGGCGCGGAGCTTCTCAGAGGCGCGCATCATGTAGGTGGCAACCGCCTCCTTGAGGGGCGACAGCTCGGTCAGCCGCGTGCCGAACATGCGGCTGCAGCATATCTCCTGCTTTGGCGGATCTGGCTCATCCAGCTCCAGGCAAGGCGTGCCGCCCAACTCCCTGGCGGTCTTCTCAATCACAATGCTGAACTTCTTACGGAGCGTCCACGGATCGGCCTTAGCCAGGTCCATAGCCGACTTGATACCCATGGCATCAAGATGGAGTTTCATCTTGCGACCGACACCCCACACCTCCGCCACGTCCGTATTGCGTAGCACCCAGTCACGCTTAACCGAATCGGTGATGTTGACCACTCCACCGGTTTGGGCCTGCAGGCGCTTCGCGGTGTGGTTTGCCAGCTTCGCCAGCGTCTTTGTGTGAGCGATACCAACGCCGACAGGGATACCGGTGCAGCGAAGCACCTGAGCGCGAATCTGCCGGCCTAATGCATCCAGCTCACCGATACCAGTCAGGTCGGCGAACGCCTCGTCGATGCTGTACACCTCCACCGCCGGCACCATCGCCTCGATCAGGCTCATCACGCGCTCGCTCATGTCGCCGTAAAGTGCATAGTTGGAGGAGAACGCGACGATGCCGTGCTGCTTGAGCTTGTGCTTGATCTGGAAATACGGCTCGCCCATCTTGATGAAGGGCTTTGCGTCGTAGCTACGGGCGATGACACAACCATCATTGTTGCTCAGCACCACAATGGGCACCTTCGTCAGGTCGGGCCGGAATACTCGCTCGCAACTGGCATAGAAGCTATTGCAGTCGATCAGCGCAAAGGTTGGCTGCTGCTTAGACATGGCTGCGCACTGTGCTGGTGATCACGCCCCAGATCGACAGTTCGTCGCCTTCGAGAACGTAGCGCGCCGGGAACTTGGGGTTTTCGGAAAGCAGGACCACCTCCCGGCCGCGCTTGCATAGGCGCTTGCACACAGGCTCGTTGTTGAGCAGCGCCACGACCACGTGCCCATGGATCGGCTCGATGGCACGATCCACCACGGCCAAGTCACCATCGAAGATCCCGACGCCTTGCATGCTCTCACCGGTGATTGCCACCAGGTACACGTGGGGCGCACGGATATTCAGGACCTCATCCAATGAGATGTGCTGCTCAATGTGATCCGCTGCCGGCGACGGGAAGCCGGCCGGAACCTGGAACGAGCACAACGGCAACTTCGCGCCGACCTCAGCGATGGGACCTAGAATGGTGAAGCTCATGATGCGGCCTTTTACAATTACTGTATGAATGTACAGTTAACTTTGTAGGACGCCTGCGGTCAATTTTTCTGTAGGGGATTTCGACAAGCGGAGAAGTGCGTATGTGTGGGCGATTCGTGCAATACGAAGGGATGGCGACCTTCATTGAAGAGCTGAGCCCGCAGATAGAGCTGTTCAGCGGGTATGACGCTCAGCCTATTGATCGCTACAACGTCGCACCGTCGACGCGGGTGCAGGTTCTACACACTTTAGAGGATGGGCTGCATATCGATGCAGTGAAATGGGGATGGGCGCCATTCTGGGCGAAGGGAAAACGTCCGGATCCGATTAACGCTAGGGTTGAGACGGTCACCACCGGGACGTTCTTCAAACAGCTCTGGCCGAATGGCCGGGCCATTGTGCCCAGTGAAGGCTGGTATGAATGGGTAAAAGATCCGGACGATCCGAAGAAGAAGCAGCCCTACTTTATCCGCCTGAAGAGCCGGCGTCCGATGTTCTTCGGAGCGCTTGCCCAGGTCAATCCAGGGTTGGAGCCTCATGAGGGCGATGGTTTTGTCATTATAACCGCCGCAAGCGATCAGGGCATGGTCGATATCCACGACCGGCGCCCTTTGGTGCTGACGCCAGAGCATGCCAACGAGTGGCTTGATCCCGGCATAACCCCATCGCGAGCGGAGGAAATTGCAAAGGAGCTGTGCCAACCCACGGAAGAGTTTGAATGGTTTCCCGTAGGCAAGACCGTAGGGAATGTTAGAAATCAGGGCCCAGAACTGATTGAGCCAGACAGATCAGCTCAGATACCACATCACGAAGGCGACTGCAGAGATCCACACCAGGGTAAGCAGAAATGAAAGACCCGCGAGTTGCTTATCCATCTGCTACCCAATGTGAGGTTAAAAGACTGCAATACGAGCTACAGGGGCAACTTTAGTTCAGTGAGGGCAACGCGCCACCGTTCAAAACGGGGGCACCTATCAGAACAGCCCACCCAACGCTGCCGACTCCCAATTCATGATTACCAACTCACCGCTGATCTCGGCTTTGCCTTGGCGCTGGTTAGCTGTGCTGTATCGAATATCTACCGTCTCGAAGTGAAAGCCTTCAAACACGCGACGGATATCCGGGTGGTCGTTGATGCTGACCATCACCTTTCCTTTACACCGTCGCATGAAGTCGGCCATGCGCTCGTAGTTTTCAAAGGGGAAATCCACACCATAACCCGCCGTCTGCCAGTAAGGCGGATCCATGTAGTGGAAAGTGTGTGCACGGTCATAGCGCTCAGCGCAGTCCAGCCACGGCAGGTTCTCCACATAGGTGCCGGACAACCGCTGCCAAGCTGCAGAAAGGTTCTCCTCGATCCGCAGCAGGTTGATGGCCGGGCCTGTGGTCGCGGTACCAAACGTCTGCCCAGTGACTTTGCCGGCAAAAGCATGGTGCTGCAGATAGAAAAACCGGGCGGCGCGCTGGATGTCGGTGAGGGTTTCAGGGCGGGTCATCTTCTGCCACTCGAATACCTGGCGGGAGCTGAGCGCCCATTTGAACTGGCGCACGAACTCCTCCAGATGGTTTTGCACGACGCGGTATAGCGTCACCAGGTCGCCGTTGATGTCGTTGAGGACTTCAACCGGTGCAGCCTGGGGACGCATGAAATAAAGCGCGGCGCCGCCGGAAAAGACTTCGACGTAGCATTCGTGGGGTGGGAAGAGCGGAATAAGGCGGTCGGCCAGACGGCGTTTGCCGCCCATCCAAGGGATGATGGGTGTGGACATGTTTAAGCAAGACCTTTGCTGTATGGATAAACAGTGCTAGGCTCGCTCCGCTTTGTGCACGAAGCAGGAGCCTTGGCTGGACTTGCAGGGTCGATCTGCGGGGAAGGTGGCCGGGTTGGATGTTGACGCATCCTGCCCGGCCGCTCCTTTTACTTCGATGTAGAGACTTCTTTTGCGTAGGCCTGACAGGCCCGCAGGGCGATCAATCCTTGGTCGCCGGCATCGGTGATTCCGATAATTCGTTGAGCATGCGCTGGGTCAAGTTGGGCTCTTGTGGGGCCATGAACCACGCGGGCGGTGGCGGTGGTGGTTTGCACTGCACAGTTGCCGGTGGTTTCGGTGGCGGCGAGAACGACTGACAGCCGCAGATCAGCAGTAGCCAGGCGATCACGCAGACGAGCCTGCTTCGTTTGCTCATCGGTCAATTCCTTGTGGTGGGTTTCGTCGTTGTTGTGCAGGCGCTGCTCCAGGGCAAATCGCTTGTCCTGCTCTTTGCGCTGCAGGGCGGCAGCGGCTTGGGATAACTCGCCGAGGGTGTCGGCATGGAGCCGGGCCTGGTGCTCCAGCTGCTTACCATAGCGCCAGTCTTGAGCGGTCCAGGCCAGGGCAGCAGATCCGGCGGTCAACATCACCAGCAGCAGGCCGACCGCCGCAATCCGGTATTGCGCGGGAATCAGGTCGAAGAGACGCATAACGCCGCCCTCGCCCTGGCCCAGAGTTGCAGCCGATCCTCCAGGCCGTTGAGCCCGCCGTTGATCCGCCGGGTGATGGTGTTGAATTGCTCTTGATCCGCGAGCGCGTTTAATCCGTTAATAGACCAGAACCACGCGGCCGACTCGGCGGCCCATTGCGGTAGTTCGAGCAGCTCCGGCGTGCGCAGCAATCGCTCATCGCCGAACAGCGCCAGGCTGCAACGCAGATAGTTGTCGTGGCCGGTAATCTGGATCAGCCCACGGCCGCGATAACGCTGCCCGTCACCATCAGCAGCAGGCGTGTTCCCCAGCTTTGCAGCCAGTGGGCCGGTATCGTACTTGCTGAAGTATTGATCGCTCCCCAGTTCACGCACGTACTGCAGTTGGCCGGACTCGTGACCGACCTGGGCGAGGAATGCTGCCTGACGCTTTGGCGTATCGATCTTGCGATTGGTCATGGCTGCATTTAGCGCGGATACAAAAACGCCCGCTTGGCGGCGGGCGTTGGGCATGATGCGTTGGAGTTGTTGCTCGGTAATGGACATCGCTTTTCCCCAGGCAAAAAAAGACCGCTCAAAGGCGGCGGGTGATGAAGTAGGTACGGCCAATTACAGCCCCAGGACTTTGACCTCCTTGGACTTCTTCGTTTTCTTACCGGCCGCCTTGGCCTTACCCTTCTTCCCTGCGTTGCATTCCGCTGTGGTGCTCCAGCCGGACTGGGTGAATACCTGTTCCACCGAGTCGACAAGAAACTCGCCGTCCAAACCTTCCTTGAAGCCCTGCGCGTTGATCTGCCGCTCAGCAAACAGATCGGTGCGCCCTACCATCTCCAGGCGAACCTCGGCGGTCGAGCGGTTGAACGCCGCGAGTCGAGCCTTGGCAGCCTGCTCTGCAGCGGATTTGTTCGGGTGGATATGCCGGTCGGTATGAATGGGTGGCAGCCCTGCAGGCACGTCGTCGTTGTCCAGGGTCAGATTGACCAGCTCGCCGGTTTTCTTATCCTGGTACCTGGCCTTTACGGCTTTCTGCGTGGTGCGATCAGTAAAGCGAAATTGCCAGCGGCTGACGTCACTGCGTCGGATAGTGATCGCCGGCAGGTTCTTGCCACTGGCGGTCTGTCCGCTTTGGCGAGGCAGCACCAGCAGCTTGCTGTCGGCGACCTTAGCCGTGCAGTCGTGATCCTTGGCGAGCCGGGTGATGAAGTTGAAGTCTGACTCGTTCAACTGATCAGCCCGAGGCACCACCGTAGCAACCGGGCATTCAGGCTTCCAGCCGTTGCGAGCGGCAATGTCGCTGACGATTCTGGACAACGGCATATTTTCCCAACTACCACTACGAGTGGTCTTGCCGCTGCCTCGCATGTCGCTGGCCTTGCCGCGAATGACCAGGGTATCAGGCGGGCCGGAAACCTCGATGTCATCGACCGTGTAGCGGCCCTGGCGGGTCAGTGCTTTGCTGTCGTACCCCAAGTAGATCTGTATCGCTGCCCCTTTTTTGGGGAGGGACACGGCGCCGTCGCGGTCATCAATGCGCAACTCGAACTCGTCCGACTCCATGCCGGGCTTATCCAATGTACGCAGCAGCAAAAGGCGGTCATTGATCAGGGCAGTGATGTCTGCCCCATCAGCCACAATTCGAAAGATGGGTTTCATGGATACTCTCCGAGGTTCAATCCCACAACTGCACCTGCTCGCCCAAAGGCTCAGGGAGATCTGGGAAGGTGATCAGCAGCCCCGTACGCAAAGGCTGCGGCTCATCCGCCAACAATCGATTGGCCGCCAGCACCGCCTCGACCGTGCCATTGAGGTGCCCGTAATGCTGGTAGCACAACGTATCCAGCAGGTCGCCGTCAGACGCTCTGCATATCATCGCCATAACGTGTGAACTCCAAACTAAAGGTTTGCTTACGCGGGATCCCGCCAGCCAGCAAAGCGCCCTGCTCCTCCTCCAGGCTGCGCAAGCACCAGGTGCCAAGGACTACACCGTAGCCCGTGGTCAGGTTCAACGGCAGCAGTTGGGCACCAATGGAACGCAGGGTGTCCAACTGCTTGAGGCCGCCCTTGAATGTGGGAAAAATCGCCCCCTTAAGGCTGAGTTTCTCCTCCCCCATCCCAACGGCTTGCTGCGCCGGCCGACGACTAAGGCGCTCTTGCGAGGCCCAGCGGAATTCCGTCTGTCGGCGCAGTTCGTCGAAGGCCGCCGTATCCAGGTTGAAGTAGAACGGCTGGGCATTGGTTTGCAGCGGTTGCAGGATCAGCAGGTGCGGGAACGGTTTGACCGCCTCCGCCAAGGGCGTGGCATTCGGCGCCAGGGCGCTGGTGGGTAAGATGTTCGCCAGGCTCGGACTGACCTTGCCGACGATCTGGTTGATTGCCGTGCTGGCTCGAGCGGCTTGTTCCTTCAAAGTGCCCAGGCGTTCATCAATGGCCGATATCGCACGGGTCGTTTTGCTGTAGGTCGACAAGACCGCGCCGACCTTGGACTGCGCCGCATCGATCCCGCGCATCACCCGCTGCAACTTTTCGCCAACGGCCGGCGGCACACCAGGAATGCTGGACAGCTCATCAGCCGCGCCGGTAATTTCGCCAATGGCGCCGTTCACCGGGCCGATCATGCCGTCGATGCTATGCCGGCCCGCCTCCCCGGCCTGGACCAGGGATTTGAAGCCGGATTGCAGTTGCTCCATATAAGCCATGGCTATTCCTTAAACGTGAGGGGCATCGAACAGATTGCGCCGCGCCTGCTCCCGGCTGAACTCCTCGAACAGCTGACGCATGTACGGCATCATTTCCTGCGCCAGTTGCCGTGGATCCTTGACGTCGCCCTGCACGGTCACCGGCATGGTTGGAGCGAACGTCCAGGCCTGCTCGACGCGAGCCGGGTCCGGTTTTGCTGCTGCGCCGGCACTGAGCAATGCGGGCACTGCCGCTGCAGGGGGAGCCGTCACTAGCGAGCGAGCGACATCTCCCATAAGTGGGCCGGAGTTAGGAGTCGGCGCCAATTGCGCGAGTCGGGAGATACCCGGCCCGCTTGGTTTCGGCAGCAGCAACGGCGAAGGCTGAGCCAAGCGTTCTATCGGCGTATCAGGCCCACCAAACGCAGCCTTGCCCACAGCACTGCCTAGTTCACCGCCGCCCCAACTCCCGAGGAATCCGCCGATCAGTCCGCCAACCACCGTGCCGATCACCGGGACCACCGAACCAATCGCGGCCCCAGCTGCAGCACCGGCCAGTGTGCCAGCCAAGGTACCGGCGGCGTTGCCGTAGCCCTCGGCTTTTTCGTCGCGGGTATCGGCGTTCTGATAAGTGTCCGCAGCAATCAATCCAGCCTCGATCAGCGCCATGGGTGCGCCGACCTTGGCGAACCCAAGACCCTTACCCATCATGGCATTTGGCGCGAATCGACTGGCGACGGCTCCGACCGGGGTTGCGGGTACCGGGCCGGGGATAGGACCTCGACCACCGCGACCACGCTTACCCTTGCCACGGCGACGCTTCCCATCGCCGACATCAACTCCGCCCGTGCCGCTGGATGGGTTGGTGACGAACACCCGCTGGATCACATTGGGGTTGCCCATCAGCGAGCCACGTCCTACGTTGAGCAGACCTTTACCGATCTTGATCGCATTGATCGCAGCACCGAGGCTGATAACACCAGCCGCCAGCACCGTAGCCCCGCTGATCACGGTCGGAAACTTCCCTGCCAACTCCCCAAGCCAATACGCCACTTTCGCCAGACCGTCTGCCGCAATGTCCGTCAGCGGCCGCACCGCATCACCGATACGCGTCATCGATGATTCAATGCCGGCAGTCGCGGAGGCCCACTTCCGGTTGGACGTTTCTCGCGCTTTCGCCGCGTCTGCCTCGATCTTGGCCTTGCCATCCGTGTCCTTGATGGTCGACATATCCGCTTTGATTTTGTCGCCATATTTGATCTGCGCGAGCAGACCCGCACTGGCGCTTTGATCGCTGACGATGTTCGCCAACCCGGCAGCTTCGGTCAGGGCGATCATGGCCTGCTCCTCTTCGGCACTGCCATCCGCCGAGGCCTTGATCTTGGCCTTGAGCACCTCGATTTTCTTGGCCTTGGCCGGGTCCTGCTTTCTGATCAACTGCTCGCTGAGCATGATAAAAGCATCAACCGGGTTGGCTGCCTTGCCGCTTTTGGTCGCGGCGAGGATCGAGCCGGCCAGGTCGTATCCTTCCTTGGCAAACCGTTCCTGGCTGGTACTGCTGATCACGGCGTTGAGCAAGTTGTCCATATTGGTGGCCGCTGCCGCCGCGTCCTGGGTTTGCGAGAACTGCGACTGCAGGCTTGCACCGAGGAAGCGCACGGCTTCAGGGCCTTCCATGCCTAGGCGCTTGATGTTGCCGAGCATGGACGGCAGATACCGCGCCATGTCCTTGGGACCGAATGCGCCAATGTCGCCTGCCGCTGCAACCTGGCCCAACATCGCCGCCATATCCCCCTGCTTGACCCCGGCCTCTTTGAAGGAGTTGATCAGGGTCGCGATGGTTTCAGGCTCCATGCCCTGGCCGTCGATCAGGTCGGCGATCTGCCCCGCATAGGCGGTGGCCACATCCCAATCCACGCCCTTTTCGATCAAGGCGCCGACCGACTTCGCCAGCAGTTGCTGGCTCATGCCCTTCTCCGCCGCGACCTTGCTGATGCTCGCTGCCAGTTCGGCCTCATCGTCGGTACCGGCGGTGTGGGCCCACAACGACATCTGGCGGATCTGCGCCTGGTAATCGCCGGAGACCTTGGTCGGAATCGCCAGCGATGCCGTCAATGCCGCAGCTTTGCCGAGGGAGTTCTTCATCCCCTCTTTGCCTTGCTGGATCTGTGTATGGCCCAGCGCCTTGAGTTCCGCGCCACGCGCTACCTGGCCGAGGGCTTGGTATTCCTTGCGCAGTTTGCCAACTTCAATACCTTGCTCTTTCAGGGTTTTGAGGTTGCCTTCCAGCTTTCGCAGCAGGCCGTCAGCTGACGCGGCGCCGGTGTCGTGGGCCTTTTTCCATTCGTCCCGCAGGCGGATAGTGTCGCCGATGGTGCTCTGCAGCACGCGGGCCTTGGTGCCGGTTTCGCCGAGTTTCTTGATACGGCCTTCAACGTCCTTGAAGGCCGCGCCGACTGTGGAGCTGACGGCGCCGCCGATGACCAGGCCGAGCGCCAGGTTGTTTGCCATGGGATTACTCCGGGCAGGGATGCGGGGCTCAGTCCGTGAGCCACCAGATCATCGTGGAAAAGGGCATGGTCTCGATTTCGCTGGCCGCGAAGGAGAACTCCGCAGCCAGGCGTTTCGCGGCCCGCTTCTGCAGGGAGGCGTTAAATCCCGTCATCCTGCACCAGGCGAAAGTAGGCGGCTTGTAGCCGCTGGTAGTCCGTCAGCTTGAGCCCCTCCAGATCCTTGATGTCGGTTTCAGTAAGGTTGGCCAGGAGGATGGTCTCGCGTTGTTCGTCATCGCCATTGGAGGCGGACGCTGCAGCGCGCACGTCGCGAACCGTGGGTGCGCGCAGAATCAGGCGGTCTACCTTCACCTCTTTGATCTCGCAGGGTTTGGACAACGTCACCACCGCCCGCTCAAGATCAACGGCCAACCAGCCAGGTGTTTCATCCTTCCTCTCAGGAATACCGCTGTCCTGAAGTATGCGGGAATAGGCCGACTGCACCCGTCCGTAGTCAACCAACGTGAGACCATCAATGTCCTTGGTGCCCGCATTAGTCAGCGAGGCGAACAAGGTCACTTCACGCAATACCGCGTCATCGCCGCCTATCGCGTCCGAGGCGCGTACTTCCCGCAAAGTCGGTGCGCGTAGGCTCAACTGCTCGAGCCTCTCGCCGTTGATATCGGCTGGACGAGTGAGGACGACCGTTGCACTATCGGAGGTGACCGTGAGCCAGGATGGAAGCTGTTTCAGCTTTTTCATGAGATACCTTTCCGTTACAGACCCAGGTCGCGACGGACGCTGGCAAGTTGATCGACACCGTTGATGACCCGGACGCAGTTGACCGGATCGATCTCGTACATCAGCCGACCGGCGACTTCGAGCTTGTAATAGCTGACCGCCACGGCGTACTTGAACTCGCCGGCTTCACCGGCTTTCCAGTCGCCTGGATCGATCTCTTTGAGCATGCCGCGAAGGGTGGCAACCACCGCAGTGGTAGCGCCTCGTTGACCTTTAAAGGAGCCACGGAACACCGCGTTGAAGGCGGTCTGATCAGCCAGGCCGTAAAACTTCATGGCCTCAGGGCGTACGCCCTTGCCGGCGAAACTGGCCTCCAGTTTCTCCATGCCCTGATCCATCTCGACCGGAGCATCCATGCCCCCGGCGCGATGCTCCTCGGTTTTCAGGGTCATCTTGGGAAGGGTCACGCTGGTGATATCCCCGGCAAAGCTGACGCCATCGATATGGGCGTTCATGTTGTAGAGCGTTTGCGGAACCATCGGCGGCTCTCCTTTATGCGTTGGTATCGAGAACTTCGGTCAGCCACTGGTTGGTGACCTCGACGCGGAAGTTGGGGTTTTCTGCCGGCGGAACGTCGGTGAAGCGAATGTTCCAGTACACCTTGCCCTGCTCCAACTGGCTTGCCGTGTTCAGTACGGGGTCAGCGAACACCTCGAAGTTGATCACCGCCCCCTGGTTTTTCAGGTCACGCATGAACGCCGCGAGGCCTTCGGTCACGTCGCTGACGTAGGTCCTGGTGATCGAGCGGTCAACCGCCCATTTGTGGCCGTACAGGATCGCATCCATGACGATGTCCATGGTCCGAACACGGGTTACGAACGCCCACTTCGGATCGCTGGAACAGGTGCGGTTGCCCCACAGGCGGTAGCCGTCATCACGGATGATGGTGGTGATCTGCGCGTTGTTGAGCAGGTTCGCCCGGCAGGTTTCGTCGCCATCCAGGAACTCGATTGGGCGACCGGTGCCGGTGAGACCAACAAACTCCTTGTTCGACGGAGAAGCCCAAAAGCCGTACTCCGAATCGGCCCAAGCGAAGAGCCCAGCGACCCAGGCAGAACTGGGTGCGTCGATGGTGGCACTGAGCGCGGTGTCCCAGTACTGCACGCCAGGGTCGACCAGGAACACGCGCTTGCTGCCGAAGTTCTTGCGGTACTCCATGGCCGCTTCGTCAGTGGTGTTGGGGCCGTCGATGATCGCCAGGGCACGTAGCTTGTCGCTCAGGGCGACAAGCGCCGTGGCGGCGGCCAGCGTCGCGGTGTGTTTGGGCGCGGTCAGCAAACGAGGCTGCGCGTTAAAGCGGCTCTTGCCGTCGAGCAGCGCCTGCATGCCGGTACGGGTGCCGTTCGCCAAGACCCCACCAATGATGGCCGAGGTCTGCGCGGCGGCGTCGGCCAGCTTCTCCACGCCGCAGGCGACGATCACGGCCTTGGAGCGAACATAGATGGCCTTGACCGCCTTGGTGATCGCCGCATCTGGCCCCCAGGCGGCGATGGCTTCGCTTTCGCGGGTGATCAGCATCAGTTGATTGGGCAAGGCGCTGGCATTGGGACCAGGCGTGAAGGTGTCGCAAAGCCCGATGATGGACGAGGACGGCACCGCGATAGGCCGCGTGCCGGTGTCGACGTTGGTCACGGTGACGCCGTGAAAGAATCCACTCATGATTGAACTCCAGAAACGAGAAAGCCCCGCATAAGCGAGGCCGTAGGTTGTTCGTGTTACGCGTAACGGAAAAGAAAACGCCCCGTCAGTGCGGGGCGTTATTGGATCAACTCAGCCAGCCATGCCGGCTGTACCGGCCGGTACTCGACTGCCGGGAAATGTTCCGATTCGGGCCAGTCGCGCAGATCCTGGCGGTAGCCCTGCAACTGCTTGTACTGCTCGGCAGTGAGGGTTGTAGGGCGCTCGGCCTCCAGTTCGTCACGATGACGCGAGATCAGCGGATCAGTCTGCAGCAACGCCCGGTCACGGAGGGCACGCTCGCGGTTTTTCAGATCCTCTACTGTAGGCGGCGGCGCTGGTGCTGTACTCGGACGACCCTTTTTGTCAGGTACAAGGATCGACCCGCCCAGCGAAAGTACCCGGTAGATTTCGTCATGTTCTTCCTGAGAAACGTCCACTAGCTCGGATTCTGGCGGCAACAAACACTTGGGGTTGGGCACTACAATCAACGGCGGTACAGCGCTGTAATCTGGCGTTTCAATTAACGGCACCACTGCGTCAGGATCAGGCACAAAAATAGTTTGACCTACTGACTCATCCCCCTCGATCCAAGCAGGGTTTGGAACTGAAACAGTTGGCTGAATCCACTCAGGATCGGGAACGCGGGTAATTGGCTGTATCCAATTCGGATCGGGAACTGTAATTGTTCGAGTTCCGTGTAACACCTCGTTGAAGAACGCATTTTCTTTACAGCTATAGAATATTTTCACGTGTTAATCACCTCGCGCCTCAACAATTGCAACCATCCCCGTTTGAAGCACCGACGCCCACTCCTCCACGCGCATCATGCAACCCGTGGGGGTAGCATCATAATAAGTGCCTACTGCCGTACACCAGCCAGTACTTGAAGGAATCCTAAAAGTAATCTGCGCATTTAAAAATCGGGTAGGAAATTTAAAAGGCCACGCTACGCTCAAGGTTTTTGTAGATGAAATATCATCGACTATGACCTCAACCCATTGCTTGATTTCTCCAGTGTCTGCGTTCTTACTCCAGCCGTTAGCAGCGAGAAGCGCAGTGTCTTTCGGCCTGTTACCGGAGTGCCAAAGCGTGTGGGCCACCAGGCCCATAGATGCGCCACCAACCTTAAACTGATTGTCCGTATCAAGACCCAAATAGGCTGCATAGACGCCCGCACGGTGAAAGCATATAGACGCTGATGCGGCTGCATTGCCCTCGTTGGAAACTTGAAAAGAACCCGTATTAACCGTGTTAACTGTACCTATAGCGCCAGTATTCCCCGAACCAAAGGTCGGATTTGAAAACGAGGGGACGTTTTGTCCTTTTTTAATGTATTCAGATGGCTTGAAGTTGTTTTCACACCAAATGAATCCAAGATCGCTTTCATCTACTGTTGCTTTAAGTCCATTAGAGGACCACCCAATTTTAACTTTATTAGTGGCCTGCCCAATCCCGCCGCCCTGTTGAACAGGTGTAAAGTCAAGACGCCTTTGCAAAAAAATAGCAGCATTGGCAGTCTTGCTCCAAATGTACGGGTATTCAATGTTTGCCGACGCAAACCCTACGCCAGTAGCGTCATCCCCGTTTACTTTTGAGTCCGGAGTAAAGTTGCCAGAGTGCCACAGAACACGATAAGCAGCGGGCCCACCGGCGCCCGTGTACCTAATTCTAAAATCCTCCGCAGTAACACTTGATACAATATCGAGACAGTAAGCCCCAGCCGGACCCGGATACTTTATATGCAGACCTACTGCATAGGTCATACTTGCCGGAATATCAGTAGTGTTACCTTCCGAAGCCGCAAAAAACTGAGTTGTAGGAAGGCCTGAGATTGCGCCCGCGACCATCGGAGCGCTGGTCATCAAACCACCCGTCCCAATCGGCATGGCATCCGTAATACCCGCGCCAGCGAGTGTCGTGGGGTTCGTTCCCGCAATAACGCGACCGAGCTTGTCCACGGTCACGCTACGGTAGGTGCCAGCGCCAATGCCTGTACGCCCCGCAACCATTTCAAAGGTCAGCGCAGTGGTGCCAAGCATAATCGGCGCATCCGTCACCAGTTGCCAAACGCTGTCGCCGTTGGCCGTGCCCTTCTCGACATGCACAAACAGGCCCGGCGTCACTTCAATACTAGTGTCAGCATCCTGGGCACGTTTCCAGGCACCGCTGGCCGGCACAAGGTAAATACCGTTGTCCTTCGCCTGGGCCTGATTCTTCACCAGAACACGGGCGTCAGCCGACAACAACACACCGTCGATTGTCTGGATACCCGTCAGGGCAATGTTTGCCGTGGTAGCCACAAGCACCGAATGCTTGAAGTCTTGCTTGTTGATCGCCTCGGTGATCGCTAAATCAACGTACTCGCGAGTCGCCAGGACGATGGCGGGGTCGATCTTCAACACGATGTTGTTGATGCTGGAAACAATGAAGTTCATCCGCACAATCTGCGTGCGGCCTGATCCCTGGTCCAGCAACGATTTGTAGCTAGGCGCACAATTGGAAACCGCGACCAGGTCGCCGTCCGAATCGTACACACCGATTTCGCGAATCCACCAGCCGCCGACGTCTGCCGGGATCACCTGCTCGGCAATGATCACCGCCGCGTTAACCGGATCGACGCGCAGTTGATTCAGTGGCGCCCGCCGCTGCTCGTTGATCAGCTTGGTCTGGGTTGCACTGGGGATTGGGTCGGTGCCGTTGGCATCCCCTACCCCCAGCGCAGTGAGGTTCCAGGGAATGCCCAGGGCGTTGGCGTTCGCCAGCTTCGCGGCCCCCACGTTGGTGAGGATCGCCATAAATTGCGAGTTGCGATCAATCATGGGTAAACGTCCAGAGTGTCTATGCTGTGTTCGCGCCCGACCACGCCGATGTAGCCCGTGACTTCGATGTCACGTTGCACGGGTGGGTAGACGTCGATTACGTCGCCTTCGTAGAGGGCGACACCGATGTTTATGGCGCCTTGGGTTTCGAGGCTGATCGCGAGTCCTGTCAGCGGCCGACTAACGGGTTTGGCGTCGTCGATCAGACGCTCCAGCTCCAGGTACATCTCTTCGGTGATGCCGGTGTCCAGTACGCCAACCTTCAACGCGAAGGTGCCGGGAATACCCTTGGGCGTGGTCTGCCACCACTCCAGCACCTCGATCAGGTAGCCGAGCGGCTCGACCACCCTGCGCAACGCGCCAATGGTGCCCTTGTGCGCATGCACGTAAAACGCGGAGCGGATGGCCGAGCGCTTGACGGCTTCCGTCCATTTGTTGTCCCAGCGGTCGACCGACCAGGTCCAGGCCAGCCAAGGCAGCAGATGCGCCGGACAGGTATCCGGGTTGTACAGGGTACGCAGCGGGATCTCGGTTTTCTCGGCCAGGGCGGCCTCAATGGCGCGCTCCAGTTGCGTGCTGTTCAAGGGGAGCAGACTGGTCATGTGGAGCCCCCTAGGACGACGCTGAAACCTGTGCAATAGGCGGCTTGGAACTTGGTCGGTTTCAGGTCGACCCAGTTTTTAAGCTCGACTCGGCCGACGCCACCGACATGCAGCTGCGCGTCGATAGCAGATCGGGCGACTTCCAGAGCCAGGCGTTTACGCGGATTGATCCAGGCCGCGAGGCGCTTGATCGCCTCAGCCAAGAAGGCGTCGTTTTCAGGACCGGCACCGGTCATATGCAACACCGCATCAATCCGGTACTCCAGGATCTGTGCGCTTTGCACTGTCAAGCGGTCGCCCACCGGACGAATGTCATCATCACTAAGCTTGGCGTATACCTGGTCGAGCAGAGCCTGGTCGGCTTTGCCTTTGCCGGCGAGGCTCAGCACAGTCACCACCACTACGGCCGGTGATGGGCTTTCTGCCGTGGCATCGGCCACCAGCGCCGAGGCGTTGCGCGCATGGAAGATGTAGCTGTTGCGCGGGCCGGCGGTGGTCAGCCCTTCATACACCAGTTGGATACGCTCACGCAGGGCATCGTCCGATTCCCTGACCTCCTCCACTGGAGGCACCGCCTGCAGGTTGGCCGGTTGAATCACTAGGCGCTGGAGTTTGACGTTGGCTGCAAGCTGGTCCAGATCGTCCTTCTCGGCGTACGCCAACATCAGCGCCTTGGCCGCATCGTTAACCCGTGCCCGGTTCTGCATCTTGCCGTACGCCCCCAGCTCCACTAGCTTGACCACCGGGTCGCTCTCCAGCGCTGCCGACCAGTTGTCGCCCATGTGCCCTCGAAAGGCAGCAAGCCCTTCTTCGTACAACGCTTCGTAGTCCAAGGCCTCCAGCACCTGCGGCGCCGGCAGTGCCGATAAATCTACTGTGCTCATGCCGACACCTCCAGCAGCAGGCGTTCGCCCTGGTATTCACCGGTTAATTTGAAGTCGATGCGCCCGCCGACAATGGCGACGACCTGCACCTGTTCGAGCTTTAGCCGCGGCTCCCATCGCTCCAGCGAGCGAGCCGCTTCGGCCTGTACGGCGCTCTTCCAACCTGCGTTAACCGGCAGGTCGACAAAGCGCCGGATCTGGCTGCCGTATTCAGGTCGCATCCTCCGACTGCCGACCGGCGTGGAGAGAATGTCCCCGATGGACTGCCGGAGATGGTCGAGCCCGGACAGCGGTTGACCGGTGCGGCGATCCATTCCGATCATCAGGGTTACTCCTGCACCATTTCCGGGTGGGTCATAAGGAAAGCGAGCTGCTCGTCGGTGGTGGCCGTCACGCGGGCCTTGCTCACGGCCATAGTGCTGCCATCGGGCAGCACCAATGTGCGGGAGGTAAAGAGCGTGTCGCGAAACACGCGGCCGGGCCCAATCTCGTCCTGGCTGTCGGGTTTGTTCCTGCTCATCAATGGATGCTCCTAAAACGAAAAACCCGCACTAGGCGGGTCGGGATCAGTGTTTATGGTTCGGCGTGTTGCCGCCGACGTCGATGACCTTGCCAGCACTGTTGATGTCGCCGGTCGTATTCAACTTGCCGTTAATCTGGGTTGTACCGTCGATGGTGATGGTGCCCACCAGATTGATCGCGCCCGATACCAGTCGCGTGCTGTCCGGTGTCATCTCAAGCACCGAGCCACCTACCTTAACCGTGACGGTGCCGGCCGGCAGGTCGATGGTGTAGCTGTGGGCCTCCCAGTCGTAGACCAGGGAGCCGCCATCGTCGAACCGCCAAACCTCGACATGGTCACGGTTGTCCGGTTGCGCCCCGGCATTGCCGTACAGACCGGGGAGGAACGTGCCCATAGCCGGCTCGCCGCTGGGACTGATCAACGCGCCCTGCTCGCCCAGGCTCGGCACCCGCCAGTGGCGCGCCTTGCCAGCCGCCTGGCTATGCCAACGCACCCACGCGCTGGTCCAGTCACCCGACTGCACGCGCACCATGGCGGCAGGCAAATCTACCGCCACTACAACGCAGGGCATCACCGTGGAAGCGATCATCCGATCATGCTGAGCCGTGGCGTAACTCATTGCAGTTCCTCCGGCTTGATCTGCCCAACACCCGGCCCCAGATCGATGACCAGAGAACCCGGCGGTTCATCCGGCCACGGCCACTCCTCGACGCCCAGGTAAATGGTCTGATCCCACTCCACCAGCCAGACGAAGTAGCCGTCCAGTTCGGGCTTGGTCCAGTCCTGGGTAGAGCGCACGAACACGGCGCAGTCGACCTCCAAGCCCCAGCTTTGCCCGCGCAGAAGCACCGCCAATTGAGACGCCAGTTGCACAGCCTGACGTTGCGGATCCGTGCTGATCGAGTCGACGACGATTCGCGCCTCGAACTTGCAGGTCAGCGAGGTTTCACCGGTGCCGGTGTCCTGCGCCGGCTCCATCTCGGCCATTTCCAGCAGCACTACGGGCGTAGGGAGGGTGGTCTCCGCCGACAGATCCGGCCAGAACGACACGCCCTGAATCCCCGGTAGATATTCCTGCAGGTGCTGCTCAACGGCTTCATACAAATGGGCCAGGCTGAAAGGCTGATCAGACACGGGCGACCCCCTTGAGGTACTTCTGCAGTTCAAAGTTGAGTTCTTGCTTGAGGATCTCCAGCAGGATTTCATCGGCGCGTTTGACCCAGCTATCGAAGTGCGGTCGCACTTGGTCAAGCGACACCTTGGCTTTCGCCAGCGGAAAGCGGTTATCGCTTTCCGCGATGAAGCCAGAGCTGCGCCGCCCCTGTGTACTGCCGGGGTAGTCCGTGGCGTTGAAATGCTTGCTCGACGTGCGAATCCAGATATCAGGGCTGCCCCCATACACCTGCTTGAAGAACGCGCCTTGGTAACGTCGCCCTGCCACTGACACACCGGCACGGGTTTGCCGAGCCTTCCCGATCCGACTGGCCTCGATTGCGTTGACCCCGAACCACAACTTGCCGCGCATCGCCCCGCCGCTGACCGGGTACGCCCGAAGGCGTTGCCGGACGGCGCCGATGGCGATCCGCTCCTGCTTACCAACTGCTCGGGCGATGTGAGTGCGCAGCCTGCCCAGCGTCTTATTGATTGCTCGACGCTGGGCCGCTGCAGCAGCCTTGGGCACTAACTGCCCGAACTCGCGTAACGCCTGGGAATGCACCGCTGACGGCTGGATATTGAGCATCCCGCTGTCCCGCGTCTTATGTACGTAGCTGCCGACGCTCATGCACGTTTCCTCAAGATCAAGGCCACCAGTCCATTACCGTCGGGCTCCAGCTGCAGCAGGTCGTATTCGCCACCACCATCTAATGCCGGCACGTCGACCGTGACCCGAAGGCCTTTGCTGAGACCTTCCGAATCCTTCACGCGGATCTCAAAGCGAGGCTCGCGTATGGCGGAGTGGACCTTGCCGAACGCAGGCTGCTTCCACGGTGCAGAGAACATGCCCAAGACCGGCTCGGCGCGGCCTTCGATCTGAGCTGAATCGCCCAGGGTTTCGAACACCACATCGTCGATGTCGTCTATCAGATCGCGGAAGGCCACGGTCACATTTCCAGCAGGATCTGCGCCAGGGGCCGCGTGCACATATGCAGCGGGTTGGACTGGGCTTCACCTGCTACGCCCTTGTTGAAGGGCAGCGGCTCGATCTTGCTGTAGTACGGGATGCCTTGGGTGTTGACCGTTTCCATATAGTCAGCCGGTGCGAAGGACGAGATATACAGGTCCGGAACGCCTTCAGGAATCAGCAACGCTTTGTCGTCGTGGATAAACGAAACACCCGCGATCTTGCCGCGATAACGCTCCCAGACGATCCCACCGAACTCAAAGCTTTCACGCCCATCACCGCGCAGCTCGGCAGCTTGCTGAGTGTTGAGGTACGTTTCTTTGAGAGACTTGTGAACGATCAGCTTATTCCAGAAGTTTTTCCCGCAAAGCGCGCGTGCGCCGCTGCTGGTGACACTACCCAAAGCCTCCTCTTGCATATCGAGCGCTTCGCCAGCACGGACACGAAGTTCGGTATCCGGGTTGCTAAGCCCCATGGACATCTTTTTACGGGTTACGCCGAACGTTTTGTAGAGATCCAACAACACTGTCTTACCGTCGGCATCCAGCACTTGGCCGTTCAACGCGCCCATGCGTTGGAATTCGTGGGTGGCATCCAACTGGCGACGGGCCTTCGCCAGGCGCTTGTTGACCACGTCCTGGACGGCCTGCAATTCGCTGCGGGTGCCAAAGGCGCGAATGCCCTGGATCTCATCCGCCTTGATGGTAAAGCGTTCCGGCAGGTGCACGGTGTTGAACGGGATCAACGTACGCTTGGTCCCGCCAACCACCAGACCCGATGTACCACGCTCACCGGCTGGTACCAGCGCCAGGGTGTCGCCGTCCTTCTCGATCTGCACGGTCAGGGTGCTGATGCCCTCTTCGCGAAACAGGCCCAAGCTGCTGATGCGGCCAGGCAAGTATTCCTGGTCATTGATTGCAGCGGTCAGCGAGGAGACGCTGAACGCATCGTCTTCAAAAATGGCGATATCGGCCATGGGTGTACTCTCCAGAAACGAAAAATCCCGCTCGCGGCGGGATGGATAGGTGGGGGTGAACGTCTTAGCGGACGATCAGGAAATGGGCGGCCAGGGCCTTTTCGGCGGCAGGGTCGAGACCAGTCAGGTGGGCCTCGCTGACCTCCGCCAAGCGCACGACAGCGCGACCGCGACGAGAAACATCGGACTCGCCCAACGGGCCATAGAGGATCGCGATGGCGTTTTCGGTGCCGTCCTCAGCGGTTGGCTGATACGGCGCAAATTCGCTGGTGGCGGTGATCAGGCCCAGGATCTGGCCCGGCTCTAGCGCTGCACCCGCCGCGACGTTGATCGCTTCGCGGGAAATATTGCCAGCGCCTTCGGACAGCAGAAACTCGCCCGCGTGCATCGATTCGGTTTTCATGCTCTTGCTCCTTTCGAGGTTCCGTTCTGAGCTGCCTGACGACTGCTCCAGATTGCTTGGGTGTCGACCTGCTTGGCCTTGACCGTGGGTTCAGGGTCATTGTCCAGCGGCAGACTGTTGTTGATTTCAAAGCCGCCGCCACTGCTCACCAGCTTGTCGAACAGGCGCGCCCTGACCGCAGCTTCATCCAGGCCCGCCGTAATAAACTCGCCGGTCAGTTCAGGCAAGCGTGCTGCAACACAAAGGCCGTGAAGCGCTTTCGCCCTGGTCAGCGACGCCGTGACTACCGCTTCGCTTTCCAGCTTGGTGGTAGCGAGAAGCGGCTCTACCAGGTTGCTGATGCCCGCCGCCGCGCAACTCTTGGTGACCAGTAGTGCCAATCCGGCGGCGTCCAGCACAGGAGCCGGATCAGGCTGATTAACTGGCTCTGTCGGTTCGACATCTGGCTCTTCATCCAGCTGAGCGAGCAACTCAGGCGGGACATGCTGGAAACGCTGCAGCACGCTGCCCTGGCCAAGGCAGGCGCTGACCTTGAGGCCGTCACCCACTTCATCAGCCAGACCCAACGCCACCGCTTCATTGGCGGTGAGCCAGGTCTCGGCGTTGACCATGCGCCGCAACTCGACCTCGTCGATGTCCGGCGATTTGGCTTTGTAAGCCGCGATGATCGCTTCTAGAGTCTGGTCCAGTACATCGGCAACACGTCGGAAGTCTTCGGCATCGCCACCGGTAAAGGTGTAAGGGTTGTGGATCATGAACATGGCGTTGGCCGCGATCACCACCCGGCGAGCGCCGCACACCGCGACACTGGCCGCGCTGGCTGCCAGGGCATCAATGCGCCCGGTGCAGCGCTCGCCCAAACGCGACAGCGCGTTGTGGATCGCCAGGCCGTCGAACAGGTCACCGCCAATGCTGTTGAACGCGACAATCACCGGGGAGACGCCGTCATCCATGGCGCGCAGATCCTGTACGAACTGATTGGCTGTGACGCCCCAGGCGCCGATCTCGCCGTAAACGAAGATCTCGATGTTGCGCTGTTCGGCTTCGCCGGTGGCCTGAAACGTGTACCAGCTTTTATCGGCGACCTTGACCTGCTTGCCCGCCTTGTCATAAACGCGGGGCTTCGTCTTTTTGCTCATGGTTGTTCCTTGTCATCAAACGTCTCGATGGCTTCAAGCGTCGTGTAGTTGAGGCCAAGGCCCGTGGCCCTGACGAGATCAGCAGCGTTTTCCGTATCGACCGTTTCCGCGTCGTAGCCGGTACGCAGCACCATCTCGCTGCGTGAGGCAAAGCCCGCCTGTACTTCCATCCGCCGCGCCTGCACGTCCTGCACCGGTTGGATGTAGGCCCACCCTTGCGGTACCCAACGCGTGCGCAGGTATTCACGCCGACGTTGCGCGTAGTCCGGCAGCACCAGGGCGCCAGACAGCACCGCCATGTCCATCCAGGCAGCTCGGACCGGGCGACACAGCTGATGCACATACACGCCGAATTGCAGCTGCTCCAGGCGGCGCCGGAATTCGTTGAGCACCACTCGCAGCGCCCGGTCGTTGACCTCCCGCATGTCGCCGGTGAGGATCTCGTACGGCGTGCCCGACCCTGCCGCCGCAGCCATCAGCTGCTGACGCATAAAGTCCGGGTAGTTGTTGCCGGCGTCCGGTGGTTTGGAGAACTCCACCTCTTCACCTGGCCCCAGCTCCTGCATGGTGCCGGGCTCAAGGGCGACCATCGGCGTGAAGCCGTCGCGGTCGGTCGTCAGGAGTTGCCCTGTGACAGGGTCACGCGGCTGTTGTCCCATCTCCGGTGATGGCCGCTTGATGAAACCGGCAAACAGGTTCGCCACTTCCTGACGGAACAGCACCGCATCATCGTAGTTATCCAGGCTGCGCAGGCGCTTCAACACCGGGGCCAAACGCGGCACGCCGCGCAACTGACCGGGCTCCATCGGTTCAAAGATATGTAGCACCTGCGCAGCCGGCACCCGCACCAGTTGGTTGTACCCCGCGTTCAACGACGACGAATCCCGTGGGTGCGACAGATACATCCAATACGCCACACGCTTGCCCGCCGGGTTGAACTCGATCCCGGCGCGGATCACGTTGCCGTTTTTGGCGGTCTCGAACTTGTCGTGGGGGACAAACTCCGGGCCCAGCGCCTGCAACTGCAGCGGCACCGCCAAACCTTCGCTCGGGCTGCGCGGCCGCAGCCGCACAAAGCACTCGCCGGCTGTTTCGACAGTGCGCGCCACCAGGGCCTGCATGCCGTAGAAGTCGGTCAGCTCGTCGGCGTCGGCCTCATCCACCCAGTCATCCCACAGCTGCTGCTTGAGTTTGCGCAGTGCCGCGTCGTCCGTGGTCGGCCTGGGCGTGATGCCAGTGCCGATCAGGTTACTGACGCGCTTGTCGATGACGTTGAACGCGTACGGGTCATTGCGTACCGCCGCCCGCGAGCGGGCCCGCAGATTGCGCAGGGCTGGAGTATTGATGCTGTTGATGCCGTTGTCGCTGGCTTCCCAACTGGCCGAGCGCCGGCCCTCCCCGGCGCCTTCGTAACTGGCCTTGATGTTCGACGGCAGCAAGAATCCGTTACGGGTCAACGTCGGATAATGTCGGGCCATTAGAGTCCCTTGCCTCCGTGGGTGAGCCGAATCACGCGAGAGCGTGGCCCGGCGGCGCTGGTCAGCGATGTGCGGATCTCGTCGCGGGCCTTGAGCAGTTCGTCGATAGAGCGGTATTCCACCGTGCGGTCGCTGTAGCGCACGGTCTTTTCACCGCGTGCGATGGCGCGCTCGATGGCTTCGAGGTGCTTCGGGGTAAACGACATATCAGCGTCTCTTCAGGTAACCGCTGGTGGAGCTGCGGCGTTGTGGGGGTGCAGCGGGTCGCGGTTCGACGGCCGAGGCGACGGGTTGTTGCGTAGGTTGTGATGTTGGAACAGGCGCAGGGCCTTCAACGTGCCGAGCTTTATCCGGGCCGTTCGAAGCGGGTTTCTCCGCAAACAGCTCAGATTGCGCTAGTGCCTGAGCGACCCGTTCCCAGTCCTTTTCCTTATATCGATCTAGACCGAGGTAATGCGCCATCGCCAAGCAGTACACCATCAGGTCTAAAGCTTCATTACGCTCCGATTTACCTTTGATCCATTCAGTGACCGGCTTGTTTTTGACATAGCGGGTTATTCTGCGCTCGGCCACGCATTGCGCGAAAAAATCGTCAGGCAAATCTTTGGCAAAGTGCAATGCCCCCGGACCGGACTCAAAAGGATATCGGTTGTAGATCCAATCCTTCGCGGTGTCGGTGCCAACAAACCAAAGTTCGGCACCATTACGTTCGGTCTGGCCTCGCCAGGTTACGTCGACCATTGAGGGACGCTGGGCAATCGGCGGTTTGCCGGGCTTGCTGGCACCCTTGATTGCAAAGACATTGCGCCAACGGCGCACGCGGCAAAACTGGTAAACGTCATTGGTGTGGTGACCACCCGTATCGACGGCAGTTGCCAGAATCGTCAGACCTACACCGCAGGGATGCCAGTACCGTGCCTTCAGCTTTTCATCCAACGCGGACCAGGTCTGCTCGTCCGATGGATTGCCCATAATCACCTGATGGTCGATGACCCAACGCTCCATGCCAACACCCCAGCCCATTACCATGAACTCAAGTCGGTTGGCTTGAACATCCACGGAGGCCGTCAACATTAGTGCACCGTTAGGTACAGAGCCCAGTACGTAGTCTTCCTGCAACGCACGAGCCTGCAGCACGCTGGCCTTTGTCTGTTCTTGCGTACTGTCCCAGACCTTCGCCAGGCGCGTGTTGAAAAACACCTGCATAGCTTCAAGATCACCACTAGCCTGCTTCACCACAGCTTCGTCATAGTCTTTTGCCATCGACAACCAACTAGTCCAACCCAGTGGGGCATACAGAGCATTGAGATGAAAACCGACAGTTTCACCGTCACCTTCAGCGTGGGAACGCCACTCCCCGCGAGCTAGCATTTCACCCTTATGGTGTTCATCAATAAGCGCGCCGCATTCTGGCCCGCTGCAAAGATATTGGATTTGGCTGTAGTCCTCGGTGTACTTCAGGTTTTCCCACTCCAGCACTTGCATGTGCTGGCAGTGTGGGCACGGAACGTAGTAATAACGCTGATCGCTCATAGCAAAAAGGTCGGCAATACGGGAGGCGCCCTTGAGGGTTGGTGAGCTGGAGAAGTAAAACTTGGCCTTTCTGCCAAATGTGCTGCCCCGGATCTCTGCCAACTTTACCGGGTCGCCCTCGTTACCCACATCGACCTCCCAGCGATCGATCTCATCACCGTAAATAAAGCGCGCTGCCAACTCGGCTAAGTTGGCCGCTGAACCTGCTGTTACTGCGTAAAGCGTCCCCCCCTCGAACTCTTTCGTGTCCTGTGTGTTCTTAGCATCACGCGAGCGCGGCGCAGCCACTCTTTCGCGCAGAACCGGTGTTGCATCTATCGTTTTACTAATCCGAGATGAAACCCGAGAAGCCAGTTTTAGCGTTGGCAGCAATGTCAAAATGTTCGAAGGCGACATGTGAATTAACGCTCCGATCCAGTTCAAAGCGATCTGCGTTTTCATCAACTGCGAAGCCACCATGGTGACTACACGCTTGCAAGGGTGTGCCGGGGACAAACAACGCATAGGCTCACGGGCATAGGGAGTGCGGGATGTTCGATATTGGCCTGGCTCAGCGGCGCCCACACTGCGCGGAATTCGCATGTATTCATCGGCCCACTCATCAACCCAAAGGTCAGGGTCAGGATGCAAGCCGCGTAAATACGCCGTGCGGTAAACCTCTTCACCGTCAGCGTATGGAAAATGCATCAGGCTTAGCTCTTGGTTAGTGCTCGGGAAAGATCGCTGATTGACATGCGCTCAGCGTCTTCAAGGGTTCTTCTGATCGCCGCCGTTAGGTGTTTTTCGATTTCCCAAGGATCAGTAAGTGCAACCAATTCCGAAGCGATTTGAGGCGGAAGGCCAAGTAGAAGATCGCGCAGCATACGTCCGGCCTCAAAGGCCGCCTTATCGACCACCTCAGCCTCTACTAGGGAACCGTTTTCCTTACGGACCTGAGTTTCAATTTGCTCAGCCTGAGCATGTTCACGACGTGCGCGAGACCGTTGATAATCGGGAATTGGCGCCTGTCCGCTGTAAGCCGGTTGATGTACAGATACCGCAGGAGTCTGGGCTGGAGACTGCTTGTCTAGCTTATGGCGAGCGCTCACCCCAGCCTTGCTCGGGTCGCGTGTCAGCGCCAGGAACTGCTCGCTGGCATCAACATCGATCAACCCGGCCTCATCCAACACCAAGCGATTATTCAGTATCAGTTTGCTGATGTGCTGCTTGGACCAGCCTTTCAGCGTGCCGTATTCCTTACGAGTCAAAAAAGCCATAAACCCTCCTATTTCCAAGCCCGGTCAACTGGTCAACCAGTCAACTGAGGTCAACTAACTTTGGAACCCAGCCACTAACGAAAAGCCGCGGGTTTCATGCCCCGTGTCCCTCAAATGCCCCCAGGGTCCCCGGCGAGTTTTCGGCGCTTCATTTTGGTGCGAAACGCTACAGGCCACGTATTACTTGGCCTCCAGCGGATCACGCCTGACCACTGCCCGAGGGCGGCACATCGCATACGCCCAGGCGCTTGGCAGCCCAGCGTTCGTAAAGGCCGATGGCTACATCGGCGCCGGCCATCGCAGTGAGGCAGCCGATGCTCCCCGCCGCAAGGACTGACATGCCCGATGCGTGCAACAACATCATGGTGGAGAGCCCGCAGACCACGCAGGCCCCGGATCGAAGCAGCAAGCGGCGAACCAATGACCAGCCGCTTACCCCCGCTTTGTCGGCCCGCCATGCCTCGCCGGAAATACCGCCGATCAGGGATAGCAGGATCACCATCCAGATCGGCATCTCAATAAGCGCTTGCTGCTCGTTTGTCATCGCCCTACCCCATAAACGCAAAAACCCGGCGCAATGGCCGGGTTCAGTGTGGTGGTGTGTCCCGCTGCTTGCGGTCGCACCTATCGAAGATGGGTACTTTTTACAGGTCGATTCCGGTGGCAGCAAGCGGGTTTTAATGCCATGGCGCAATACGGGTGCAATACAGGTATGACGCAGGTGAAACGTAGGGACAACGCATTCAATCGGCTATCGCTTTTGGTGCCCCGTCTGACCTGTCCCACTATTCTGGATTGGAGCAGGACAGCTACAGGCGCCTGAATACGGGGCTCTGCCCTACTGTCCTACCTTTATTCCTTTTCTCTTGTGTATAGAGAGAAAGCTAAAAGCACGCATGCGCGCCACGGGCGCGATTACGTACCCGCTATGCTCATGTGTGCGTGGGGCGGTTGAAGGTTGGACGGTAGGACAGGTCAACAACGGCGCGGCCTGCGCCTGTCCAACTGCGCTAAATGCGAGTCGGACAAGGCGAGACAGTAGGACAAAGGCACGCGGAGTGACGCCAGGGGTCATGCAGTCTTACCCATCAGCATGCCGGCGATGTGCAGGTGGGCTTCGTGCAGGCGCTGGTAGTAGGTATCCCGACCGCATCCGCAGTGGGTGTACTTCTGCGACAGGAAGCTTTCGTGGTTGCAGTAGTGCTCACGCACGACGACCGACAGCTGCGGCGGCAAGTGCTTGTTGACGATCAGCTCAATGTCCGCAGACTCATCCAGCAACACCCGACTGCCGCGTGTGCCGCGTATCAGCTCGCCCTTGCACTCCATCAGCATGGCGATCATGTTGCCACCGCTCGGCCCGCCCACGTTTTCTGGCACCGGCGAGTGCAGATCCTGTGCCCAGAGCTTGAGCATCTCGTCGATTCGCTTAATCAAAGCAAGGCTCCTCGATCACCGACTGCTGCAGCGCAGACGCACGCCCCCAACCCGCAGGCTTTTCATAGGCCCAGGGCCGTACGCCGCTTTTTGCCAATGCCGGCATGCGTCGCTTACGCCAACCCAGCCTGTGCATGATCGCCCCGACTCGCATCTGCTCGGGTTTGCCCCAGTGACCGAAGTCGAGCTTCAGCGCCTGGGTCAGGATCTCGTTGCCGGTGGCGGTCTCACCGATCTGCGACTCCTCCATCCAAGCGAGGATTGGGCCTTCCCATTCGTCCACCACGAAGCGTTCGTCCTGAGCCTCTGCGAACATCCAAGATTCGTCCTTGGTCACCCACCAGATATCGCCGGCTTCGAAATAGAAGAGCGCCTCAGCCCATAGCTGATCGCGGACCTCGCGCAGTTGCTCCAGATCGACCTTGTTGCAGAACACCGGCCAATAGCGGCGGTTGCCCGTGGCGTCCTTGAGGTACTCCTCTTGGTTGGTGGTGCCCACGAAAACACATTGGCGCGGCACGTCATTCGTTCTGCGGCCATAGCTTTCGCGGTAGGTATCGGTGGATGCGGAGAAGAACTGCTTGGCCTTGGTGCTTTCGGCTTTGTTGAAGCTGTCCAGCTCCCCCAGCTCGACGATCCACTTGCCGCGAATCGCCTGGAAGCTGTCCTTGTCGCCGAGGGCAAAAGGCGTATCCATGAACCACTCGCCGCCGAGGACGCCCATGGCCGTGGACTTACCAGCGCCCTGCCCGCCTTCGAGGATCATCACCGAGTCAGCCTTGCAGCCTGGGCGCATGACCCGAGCGACCGCAGAGATCAGCCAGCGCTTTCCGACCTTCGCCGAATACTCGCTGGCCTGAACGCCCAACACATCGGTCAACCAGGTTTCGATGCGAGGCACGCGGTCCCACTCCAGCTTCTCCAGGTACTCGCGCACCGGGTGAAAGGCATGGTCGTGAGCAACCACGCTGACCGCCTCGATCACATGGGAGGCTTTGACCCGCAGGTTGTACTGCTGCGCGAGCCACTTCATCACCCGCATGTCGTCGATGTCGGCCCAGTCACCAGCACCGCCGCCGAAAGGCGCAGACCGCAGCTTCACAATCTTGGAGCTGAACACGCTGTAACCAATGACACCGGCCCAGCGCTCGTCGTTGCCCAGGATCAGCTCGACGTTTTGCATGTGCGCGATCAGGGAGCCGTTCTCGGTGCGGGCGAGTTGGTCTTTCCAACCACCCGCTGCAGGAGGCTTGACCACCGCCAGCACCTGGCGGCGGACTGCCTCTAAACCTTCGGCGACGTGCAGATCGTTGAAGTCGGTCCATTTGATCTCGCGCTCACCGGAGAACACCGGTGCAACCACCTGACCGCCGACCACCAGCGCAGCGTTGTTGGCCTTCTCTTCGCCAGGGTTCCAGGGATCGCCGTTGGGGCGTTTGGTCCTCCAGTCATCATCGCGACAGATGATCAGTGGGCAGCCGGGGAAACGCTCGCGCATGGCCTTGGAGACCGGCAGCAGGTTACCTGCGTCGAAGGCGATTGCGACGGTGAGCGAAGTTGCCATGTGCAGACTTGCGCCCGTGGCGTAGCCCTCACACACCAGCACTGGCTCGCCGGGTTCAGGGTGTGGGCCGATCAGGTGGAAGGCGCCTTCCTTCGACATACCGTAGGGCCAGTAGGCTTTGTCACGCCCGGTGTCTTCTTGCTTCGCGGGGAAGATCACCTGCAGGCCAACGATCTGATCGCGCACGTTGCACATGGGTACCAAAAAAGCGCCGGTACGTGGCGCATAGCGAACCTTGAAGCCGACGATCTGCTTTCGATCCAAGTAGGCGCTCTTGCCCTTTTCTGGCATGCGCTTGAACAGTCCGGCAGCGCGATTGGCCGCTCGACGTGAAGCGTTGGCCGCGATCTCGGCGGCCTTGCGCTTGGCATCCTCCTGACGAGCGCGCATGACGTCGCGCTCTTCTGGGCTCATACGACCGGCCTTGACCTTGATCTTCTGGGTGTCGCCGGACCGCCAGTCACCAAAGCTGCCGAAGATCAGCGTCTCGTTCTTTTCGGTGCGGTGTTCGTGGATGACGTACCAGCCGTTCTTTTCCTTGCCTTTGTCCTGGGCGGTTTTGCAACGGGTGAGTTTTCCGAACACCAGAGGTTGCGCTGGCTCAAGACCGTAGTGCTCGAATTGGTTGATTACGTCATCGAGCATAACGAGAAGCCCTCAGATCATCAGCTGCCTTGCAGCCAACACAGAGCGTGCAACCTGGTTGTGCCAAACGGCGCGCCTCAGGGATTGCCTCGTCGCAATGGTCGCAGAACATCAGGGAATGCTGTGGTTGGCTGGACATCAGCGCCAGGCGTGCAGCCACGGCTTGATCAATCCTCTCCTGCACCAGGTCATTTGCAAAATCAGCGATATCAGCCACGGTCCACCCCGCGAGTCGTCTGGTTGACGTAACGAGCGCGGTTGTACATCCCCAACAATCCCTGGATGCCGCGAAACACCAACTGACGTATCTCAGCCAACTCGCCGTCATCGACCTTGCCATCGCCAATGTGCTTGGCCCAGGTCTCAGACAAATCCGCAACCTGCCGGAAGAACTGCGCGATCCCCGTGGTGAGGGTTTCAGGCATATCGTTGGTATACGCCTCGGCCAGCTCCTGCCAGATCGTGTCACCGACAAGACCATGCACCGCGTCGAGAATACGCCGATCCTTAGTCAGTTCGAGGATCTCGCCGAACTCCTGGATGTTGACGGTGTGCGAGGGATGGGTGGGAGACAACTTGTGCTGCAGCGTGGTGGCATTTCGACCGGTGGTGGCGGCGATTGCAGCGGCACCGCCGGGATAGTCCCGTGCGGCGTGGTACAGGGCTAATTCGAGCGTCAATACTTCCCTTTGCGCTCGTTCAACACAGCTTAAAGCTACTCGGCTCATGGCATTAATCCTACTAAGTTGCCAGTGCCCCGCGACATGCAGTGGTGTTACATTTGCCGCGTGGCTTGAAAGGGCCCAAACGCCGGCTAGATCTAGGGATCGAAACCGGCACCGTGCCGAGGCGAACAATCCGTTGATCACCTCTGGCGCAACAGCTGCCTAATCTGTGGTGGAAAAGGCAGCAACCCAAGACCTCCGTGTCTTGGCAGCGCGATAAAGGGAGGTGGTTTGCATGTGGTGTGCCCTCCTACCTTCGTCGCGACCCGACAGCACTGTGGTGGTGTGTGCCGGGAGGAACTGGGCGGCCATTGGGTCGCCTTTTTTCTATCTACGCCGCAGCTTTCTGCGGGGCTGATGCATTGAGTAGCCAGGCAGCGTCAAACGCGTTGCCCTTCTGCTCTGCAGCGGTCGCTAAGAGTTTTGCGTAGTGGGTTTCACCGGTGTAATCGGTGCGGGGAAGACTGGCAGCCAAGCGCCATTTATTGAGCGCCTGGTAGCTCCTTTCACACACCTTGGCGGCGGCACCAATGCCGCCTACTGCTTCAAATGCGAACGCTATGGCATTCGGAAAATCTGCGGGGTCCAACATGGCAACCTCCATTTATCAACTCGCGGTTGATATTAACATCAACTGACTATTGCGCAACCCCTGTGAGAGTATCAACTCATGGTTGATAAGAACGAGCTACGCGCAGCTTTCACGGCGCGCCTTCACGAAGCACTCGACGATGCCGGTGTACGCACCCGGGGACGCGGGGTGGATATTCACAAGCAGCTGAAGAGCGTTGGCGTGTACAAAAGTCCTCAGGCGATTAGCAAGTGGCTGAATGGAGATGCTATTGCGGAGGCGGATAGTATGGTTGCCTTGTGCTCGTGGCTTAAGGTGCGCCGCGAATGGCTTGAGTATGGTGTACTTCCAAAGGAACAAATTGGAGTTAGCAATGTACGCCGACTTCCAGAGGAAAATGAGAGCAACGTTCGACAGGTAACTCACAGATTTGGAAAGGTGCCGCTGATATCTTGGGTACAAGCAGGAGCTTGGTGCGAAGCCAATTTTGAGCAACATGATGGCGAATCATGGCTATCGTGTCCTGTCCCTATCAGCGGGAGTGGATATGCGTTAAAAGTACTCGGGGACTCTATGACGAATCCGGGACCAGGCCGCAGCTACCCTACTGGTTGCATTATATTCGTAGATCCCGAAGCCGAGACTAAAACTGGTGACAGGGTAATTGCTCGCGTCCCACGTACGAATGAAGCTACGTTCAAGATATTAGTAGAAGATGCTGGAAGACAATTTTTAAGACCTATCAATCCGCAATATCCAATCATTGATATCACGGAAGAGACTCATATCTGCGGAAAAGTTGTAGGATCGTTTATTCCAGAATAGGATCTTTACCACTCCCTAAACGAATAAATATCTCAGATTTAGCGGGCACATTGGTAGAGACCTTTATTCCAGTGACTCCCCCATTCGCTTCTTCAACATCTACTCCATCAACCTGCAACGATTGAACAACGTGCTTTGTGTAATGCGAATTTTTTCTGGCAACAATAACGTCACCAACTTTTACCGTCTGAATTTGTAAATCCACAACGATAACCGCCCCTTTCATCAAGTGCTCGGATGGCAAGCCTAGGCAAATCAGATCCTTAGGCACCAACGTGATTAACCCATAAGCAAATAGCTGCTCCCGGACATCGTCTTTATTTAGAATCCCATCTCGTATTAAAAAGAAAGCCAAATACAATTGATACGTTGTAAGCAGCCCCCTCTCATCTAGCAATGCATCTTGTAACTGATGATCGGTAAAAGGCGGATTTTTTCTTCTATCAGGGCTTATATACCTCTCGTGATTAACAATATAAAGCCCATAAACCTCAAAACTGTTACGCTGCTTCATCCTTCTATTTTTGATTTTAGTGATTTGCGAGCAAGCCTTGTCAGTAGAGGTTCCGCCGATGCCCTTAATTTCAATTACAAGCAACTTATCTCCACAATCAACCTGCAAATCTTCCTCTAGAACATCTGATGAATGCTCGTCCTGATTCACGACTGAGTCAAAACCGAGCCACCTGAAATAATGTGCAACAGCTTCAACCAGATTGTCACCAGTTTCGAAAATAAGACTTCTTAAAAAGCCATACTCACTCTTTAAATTAATAATTGCCTGCTCATTTTTTTCAACCCGCTCCTTATAATCACTTTCTATTTTTTGCCGATTGCCTAGAAGCTCCACCTCTCCGGGAACAGGAAAAGCGCCGCTATCTAACCACGCAAACTGACCACTGGACGGGAACACTTGCGGAAAGTGCTCGGGCAAAAAAGATTCAAACAATTCTAGAAGAAACCCACTAGTATTTTCCAATGGCGGAAAAAGAAACACCACACCTTCTTCAACGCTTTGAAGATAAGATACAATCTCTCCCTTATCATTTAAGGCAAGAGGTACAAATCGCTCATCATCTTCATCCCTATACAGACCACTATTCCACCTCTGAGGATGCTCAAATACAACCCCATACTGACTATCTCCAAAGTACTTCTTTATCAGAGAAAATAATACAGATTCAGGTTCGGAAGCGTGCAATCGCCGACCAACTTTTCCTTGAGACTTCGGAAACGCATCATATAAATCCTGAGTAGAACCTGAAAAACTATCATCCCACTCGGTACCCTTACGGCTAATCTTTACAGTCCTGTAGTGAGCAGATTCGATTGAGTCAGCAAAAATTATAACCAACGATATTTTTTTTAATAACGCATCAATCTCTTTCCCTACAATACTCATTGCACCAGGGCGAGGATCAAAAACACTTTCAGGGTAGCTTGTGTGGATAGCGTAAGCTTCGCCTCCTGTAGCATTACCAACGGAATGAGGGCGATATGAAATCACTTCTTTTTCGCCGCATAAATCCAACACGACCACATCAAATTCGTGCAAATTCTCAGGATAGTCATAATTCAGAGTTACATTTTTAGCTTCACCTCTAGTTTTATTTGCAACCCTTATAGGACTACCGAGAGTTGCCAACTCAACATTGTAATGTTTTTCTATTAAAAGACTTGAAACATCAGCCTGTATATCAAAAAGGCAAATTGCAGGTCTTTCAATTAAAAGTGAGTCGCTTTCCAACTCTTCCCCGACTACATCCATGACAAATTTTCCAATGTTATTGCGGTCTGACCTATTCAATATAGAATCTACACTGAGATGTCAATCCGACATCAGTCAACCAAATCACGGTAATCGCAACAGTTGACAAAAATCAACCACTGGTTGATATTCGCCAAACTCTTCCACCACAGAGCGAGGCATTACCATGCACACCACAGCCACCCTGCACGTCCACCCGGCCGCAGCCAACCCTTCCCGCATTTTCGAAATTCGCCGCCTGGCACAAGACTGCGGCTGCGCCTTCATAGCGTCCAAACCCAAGCGGCAACAGCGCTACACACCCGCCCCCTACGATCCAAACGGCGGAGGGCAGGCGGCATGAAAAAGTACAAACTCGACAACCGTACACTGACCCTGCTCAAGACCCAAGTCAGCCTAACCCAAACCTTCAACCACCTGCTGCGCACAGAAACACAGCGTGAGGCCCTGGCCTTCCGCCTGAACGTCGAGCGCCGCAAAGTCGACACGCACTTCACCGTTGAACTGGGCAGCGAGCGCCACACGCTGACCCTGACCAATACCAAGAAGATGCACCTCAAGCTTGCGGACTTCATTGAGGAGATCGTTAACGGGCCAACCAACCCAACCGATCCATCCTCTTTGCCACACGCAGACCGCCGCTACGGCGCGTTCGAGACCGAACACAAGCGGCAGGTATTCGACCTGGTGCAAACCGGCGGCGCTCTCAGTCTCGATATGGGCTTCGAGCAACCGATCAACTTGGCAATCCACCGCAGCAAAACCCGCGCCGGCATCACCACCATCATGAGCATCGGCATCAGAAAGCCGCGCACCAAGTGCTTCACGGTGTACGGCAGTGACGTGGAGATCTATTCCATGGTGGCCGAATCCATCACCCACCTAGCCGCCGTGGCGACACCCGCCGCGCATGCTGCTTAGGAGGCCGAAATGGAACGTAGCCTGGAAAAAACCGCCAAGTACTTCGGTCTAACTCGCCCCAAACTGATCGCACTCATGCGTGGAAAGGGCCTGCTCAACGACCGCAACCTACCGGCTTTCCCGGTGCGGGACCGCGAGTACCTGCGAGTCAAGGACGGCAACTGGTACCACGAAACCGCCGGCATGCAGTACAGCCAGTCGACCAAGGTCCGCCAAGCCGGCATCCGCTGGCTCGCCGAACAGTTGGGCCTCGAACTGCCAGCCATCCCGGCAGACAACCGTGACGTGGCCTAGGGAGTACGCCCGCCAGATTGTCGCCATGCACACACGTGAGGAGCGCAACGCTGCGCTCCTCGAAGTGCCTGAGCATCTGCGTGAGCTGACCAAACGCCACTGCCTGAATGCCTGGAACCACCCTTCACGACTCAAACGCAAGGAGGTCGCCGCCCATGAGCAACGCCAGTCAAACACCGCTACGACTGCAACCCGCACCGGATAGCGCGACCGTCGAGATGCTGCATCAACTCTTCGGCGACGTACTTATCCCCCTGGAAAAGCTGCGCGTGCACTACTTCAAGAACCTCAACGAAAAGACCTTTACCGAGGCGATCAATAGCGGCCGGATTCAGTTGCCGGTGACCACTCTGGATAACAGTGTGAAGGCGTTGCGGTACGCCCACATCAAACACGTCGCAGCATTGATCGATATCCAGGCTTACCGAGCAGACGAAGACATGCCTCGACCACAAAACGATTTGCCCGATCAAGACCAGTAATCCCAACGGCTGCCACCACCAGCCACGCAACCACCAGGAGCACACCACATGACTGCAATTCAAATCTGCGCACTGATCAGCATCATTATCGCCGCCGCGATCCTCTACTGGATCGGCTACCGGGGTGGCCTCACTGACGGTAAAAATGAAGGTTACGAAGACGGCCATTCTGACGGTTTCACCATGGGCCAGGACGATGCATCAGCCGCGTATGCAACCTCTATCGAAAAGATGTCGACTCGTTGCCAGCGCCTTGAACACATCTTGCACCGGGAACCACAAGACCGCCACGACCTTCTCGCCATAGCAGAGAAGCTCAAGCTCGCCGCTGATACCTTCCGCGCTGTTAAATCCGAAAGCCAGGCATCACAGGCCCTTGCCTTGCGCGACAAAGCCCTGAGCATAGCTGCTGGGTTGGATTTCTTCTTTCAGGAGGATGCTGCATGAGACAGGCTATCCCGACGCGCCGTCTGACGCCTCAGGCAGCCGGCACGCTTCAGCAGCAACACGCCAAGGCTACCAAGGAACTGCGCGCACTGGCCCGCTACAGCAAAGAGCTCGACCGTCGGTTGAAAGACCTGATCGGTTATGACGCTCTGCGCCAATTGCACAAGGCAACTGACAACGCCTTGCTGCTGGCCGACCTGGTGAGGGAAGCCGCATGAACCAGATGCTCACCTCCACCGGCAAGCGCTTCGACTTGTTCGAGCCTGACGCCGGCATGATCGACCCACGCGACATCTCGCACGCACTGGCCCACCTGTGCCGATTCAACGGTCACACCCGCGAGTTCTACAGCGTGGCCCAGCACAGTTGCATTGTCTCCGAGCTGGTGCCGGAAGAGCACAAACTCGCGGCTTTACTTCACGACGCCGCCGAGGCGTACGTGGGTGACATGACGCGGCCACTCAAGCAGTGGATTAGCGCCTACCAGCACTTCGAGGATTGTATCTGGTGGCGAGTGTGCGAACGGTTCGACATCGCCCCAGAACTCCCCGCGTGCATCTACAGGGCCGACTTGATTGCACTTGCTACCGAACGTCGCGACCTCATGCCAACCGATCCGGCTATCTGGGATTGCTTGGTCGGCATCGAACCCATGGTTGAAACCATCCGCCCATGGCCTGCCGCCGAAGCCCGGCTCACCTACCACCAGCGGCTGATGGACCAACTCGCTATCGAACACCGGAGGAAAGCGGCATGAAGAACCAACAGGACAACACCGGCGTCCTGCCCGCTTTGCTCCGCACTGCAGGCGGCGTCGAACCGCTGGAAACAAACAGTCTCTGCTGCGCAGCAGCAGGCATTATTGCTCCTTCCAGCGCCACTGCTGAGGTACTAATACCCCACGACAAGCTGCGCGAGGCAGCGCTTGCTGATGCAACGCTAAACGCTCAGGAATGCCCGCTCGCGCAGCCTGTCATTGGGTATAGACGCTTACTCCTGACTCTTTCCCTGGACGTCATTAGCTGCCGTTTCGTCTTCAGGGCGACGAGAAAACGGAATTCCAGCTATGCGCGCTTTGTTCCAGTAGAGCCCTGCAATAACTCTCCGCGCGTCCATAAGATTGTCCCGACGGCGCTTAAGCTCATCAGAGTCCTTGTAAATCTCATAGCTCGAATCGCCGTAATTCTCCGTCACCCTAACGGCAGCACTAAGAGCTTCGGAAACTTGCTCTTGAACCACGAAAACGGAACTAAATGCCTCTGCCGGAAGAGGTTTATTCAAAAGACATCTCAACGTATGACGCACCTCCTCCAATCTAGACAAGCTGATAAAGCTCGGCCGGGGAAGGGCATATTCTGCGATCTGATGCACTGCGGAATAAGCCTCATAAGCCGCGTTTTCGGCAAAACAAAGAGCCTCCACCTCAACCCTAATGGAATCCTCGCTTTTGGATTTCCGTTCCATCTGGTGCGTACGCTGGGCGACCATAAATGCCCCGACAATGGCTGCAATAGAACCGATAGCCTGAACCCATGCAGCAGCACCTTCCGATGGCCAGGCCCGCGCAATCGAAGTCACAGCGACGCCCACGACAAAGGCTCCTGGAGGGGATACTGCAATTTTGTAGAGGTTCTTAGTCTTAAAACTTACTTCGCTAGGAAACATAAATCTCTCATACCAACCTTATGCTTGCAGAGTTTGATTGCTTCTAAGCGAGTCGTCCACGGGGGTGCAGTATGACCTCCCGAACCCAACGACCAATAACCTCAGCCGTCAAAACCCAATTCGGCCTCGACTTCGCTGGCGAGATCCGTGTCGACCTCTTTGCCGGCGGCGGTGGCGCGACCATGGGTCAGGAGATGGGCACTCGCATGCCGGTTGACATCGCCATCAATCACAACCCTGACGCCATCAGCATGCATAAGCGCAACCACCCGAGCGCCGAGCACTACATCACCGACGTCTACGATGTGTGCCCGCGTTTGGCGACTCGCGGTCGTCCAGTTGCTCACCTGCATGCCAGCCCTGAATGCACCCACCACAGCCTCGCTGCCGGCGGCCAGGCACGCAGCACCACCAGCCGCTCTCAATCGTGGGTCATCCTGAAATGGGGTGGTCAAGCCTGCCCCCGAATGATCACCATGGAAAACGTCGTACAGATCCTCCATTGGGGGCCACTAATTGCGAAACGCTGCAGCAAGACTGGCCGTGTGGTCCGCCGCGACATGACCGTCGCCGCTGCCGGCGAGCGGGTGCCAATACAAGACCAGTACCTAATACCCGATCCTAAGCGAAAAGGACAAACCTGGCGCCGCTTTGAAAGCATCCTGCGGTCCATGGGTTACGACCTGATGTACGGCAAACTCAAGGCATGTGACTTTGGCGCAGCAACCACCCGCGAGCGTTTGTTCCTTATTGCTCGTCGAGACGGACAGCCAATACGTTGGCCTGAACCGACGCACTTCAAGAACCCGGGCAAGGGGCAGTCTGCGTACCGCACCGCCGCAAGTTGCATCGACTGGTCGATCCCATGCCCGAGCATTTTCCTTACCAAGGAAGAAGGCCGTGCTGCAGGCGTCAAGCGACCACTGGTGACCAACACGATGGAGCGCCTGCGCAAAGGCGCCAAGCGCTACGTCATCGAGCACAAGAACCCGTTCATCGTCAGTGTGAACCACACAGGCAAGGACCTGGCGCGCTGCCAATATATGGACGACCCGGCAAAGACCATCACAGGCGCTCAGGGCTTTGCACTTGTCACCCCACAGATCGCGCCCTTCATCACCGAACATGCCAATGGCAGCAGCCAACGCAACATGCCAGGTGATGATCCCCTGCGAACCATTTGCAGCGGCGTTAAGGGTGGACACTTCGCGCTGGCCGTAGCCTATGTTGCACAGCACAACGGCGGATACAACGAGACATCTGGGCATCACCCTGTAAAGCCCCTGACAGCCATTAACACCACAGGCAGTCAGCAGCAAGTCGTTACCGCCCACCTATCGACACTTCGCAGGAATTGCGTTGGCCGGGGCATGGACGAACTGGTGCCGACCATTACGGCCGGCGCCGAACATCACGCGTTGGTTGAGTACAAGCTCGCTCCAGAGGTCGAGGCCGGCGCTATGCGTGTCGCCGCCTTCCTGATGGGCTATTACGGCAGCGACAACACCTACGACCTGCGCAACCCAGCCGCGACCATCACCACTCGGGACCGCCTTGCACTTGTCACGGTGACGATCAAGGGCACGCCGTATGTGATCGTGGACATCGGAATGCGCATGCTCACCCCTCGCGAGCTTTACCGTGCGCAGGGCTTCCCCGATAACTACGTCATCGATAGAGGGCACGACGGCCGGAAGTTCAGCAACAAGGCCCAAGTGATGATGGTCGGAAACTCTGTTTCACCTTGGCCGATGATGGCCTTAGTAAAAGCAAACACGGACCAGAGCAATGATGCACTGGAGGCTGCAGCATGAACACTCTATTTTTATTGATGGCCCAATACGACGGAAAAGCGGTAATCCCACTGGATCGAGTTTGTGCTGACTACATGCATTTAACCGTAGAGAAATTTAAACGGAAGCGCCTAGACGGAGAAATTGACATACCCGTCGTTCGTCTTGGAGCGGACAGCCAGAAAGCCGCCCTTGGCATTCACTTACAGGACCTCGCTCTCTACATTGATCGCCAGAGAGAAAAAGCCAGCAAGGAGCAAAATCAACTTATGGGCAGAGCGGCCTAGGGAACTCAGGAGCAACCCCCGATTTGTCGGGGGTTTACAGGTGTAACTACCGGGGTTTGAACTCCGGCAATTCACCCAAATTGTCTTTAGTCTTATCGTTACGATTAGTAGAGATAAAGTCTTTTCCTACAACGTGTAGAACCTCACCTTTCACCCATTTAGTATCAGCGGTATTTCGCGATGTAGTTATGAAAACAGCAGCATCAGCCTTAATCAGGTCTGCCACGAACTCGCGGCTAGTCTCCATAAATGGCCCTACCAATTTTTCTTCTGCTACGTCATGCCGCCGAATTAATAATGACTCTATCCTTGAATGTTCATCATCATAGTGAACCTTGACTACCCAGTATTCAGGCATTTTTACTCCCTTTGGCTCTAATATCCGAGCTCACAATATGCCTATGATGGCCTTTCGAAATCAACATGTTTCTTGGTAGCCTCTTCGGCGCTACCCTCCAGTACCTGCGCTAACCATTTCCACAAAAGGAATTTGTCTCCGCGTCCTCGCAAGTGCGTATAACGCCTCAATGAGTTCCAATCTCGGTGCCCCGAAACGTTCGACACCCTCGGTATGTCCCAGTCCATCTCAAACAACCGGCTCACACCTTCATGCCGGAGGTCATGGAAATGCAGATCCTCAATCCCGAGCAGTGGGCAAGCCCGCGTAAAAGAAGCCGAAACCGACTTGGCGTTGTAAGGAAAGATCTCTCGCTCTACCTTCTGCATGGTGCATAGGATCGCCCAAGCCTCATCCGGCAGATGACACCACACATCATTACCGATCTTTTGCCCAGGGTTTTTCATGTCCCGCACCAGCACAGCCTGCCGAGTACAGTCGAGATCCTCCCATCGAATCCGAGTGATCTCCTCCTGCCGACGCGTCGAGAAAAGCGCAAAGGCGATCATCTTCGGCATGTGAATAGAGTCCGGCCGGCGCTTCTGCATCTCGAAAAAGTGAGTAAGGAGCTTGTCCAGTTCATCGAGCGTGGGCCGGCGATTACGCTCCTTGCTCTTGCTGACCATTCCAAGCTTGCGCAAGACTTTGCGAGCATCAGTCATGGCATGAGAATCGACTTCATACCCCCATGCAGGCCGTGCCACAGACAACACAGCCCCCAGGTGCGACAGATCGTTACCAACCGTCTGCGCCTGCACCCCGCCTCCTTCCTCACTCATCCGCCACTGCGCGTACTCCACCAGCTTCTGGCTGTTCAGCGCCGCATCATCCAACTCACCCAACCAGGTTTCCTTGATCGCGCTCAACGTCGCGCTCTTGGTCTTCCCCAAGGGCCGGATCTTCGCGTACTCATCCAGGTACTGCTCGATCATCTTCTTGATCGTCACCCCTTTCCGATTCGCCCGCTCAATAGCACCTGGCTGGGCCAGCTCGGTCTCCCGTCGCTTGATCCAGGCCTGGGCGACCTGCTTACGGTCGAAGGTTTGGCTTTCCTGATAAACTGTCTTGCCATCCCGATTGATCCGTATCTGCGCCGTGTAGGCTGTCGAGTTGTCCTTGCGCTTACGTGCTGTGATCGTGCCCATTTCCAGTTGCTACATTGCCGAATACGATCGCTACAATGTAGCAACCGACTTTAGAAAACAAGGGAAAATGGGTAAAAACCGCTGTATAAAAGATCAGTATTAATGAATTCCGAAAAATCCGTATCTCCAGTAAACACTAGCCCTTCACACTTAGAGCCGTCTCGCCGATTCAGCGTGGCACCGATGATGGATTGGACCGACCGCCACTGCCGGTTCTTCCTGCGCCTGCTCTCCAAACACGCCCTGCTCTACACCGAGATGGTCACCACCGGCGCGATCCTCCACGGCGACCATGACCGTTTCCTGCGTCACAACGAAGCCGAGCACCCGCTGGCCCTTCAGTTAGGCGGTAGTGTTCCGACTGATTTGGCGGCTTGCGCCCGCATGGCCGAAACCGCCGGTTACGACGAAGTAAACTTGAACGTCGGCTGCCCAAGCGACCGCGTACAAAACAACATGATCGGCGCAATCCTGATGGCGCACCCAGCCCTGGTTGCCGATTGTGTGAAGGCCATGCGTGACGCGGTATCGATTCCGGTAACGGTAAAGCACCGTATCGGCATCAATGGCCGGGACAGCTACGCCGAGTTGTGTGATTTCGTCGGGACGGTGAAGGACGCAGGCTGCACCAGTTTCACCGTACACGCGCGGATTGCGATTCTGGAGGGGTTGTCGCCGAAGGAGAACCGCGACATTCCGCCGTTGCGTTATGAGGTCGCGGCGCAGTTGAAGCGGGATTTCCCTGAGCTGGAGTTTATTCTCAACGGCGGGATCAAGACGCTGGAGCAGTGCCACGAGCATTTGCAGACGTTTGATGGGGTGATGCTGGGGCGGGAGGCTTATCACAATCCGTATTTGCTGGCGGAGGTGGATCAGCAGTTGTTTGGCAGTGAAGCGCCGGTGATCAGTCGGGCGGAGGCGTTGGTGCAGTTGCGGCCATACATTGCTGAGCATTTGGCGACCGGCGGTTCGATGCACCATATCACTCGACATATTCTGGGGTTGGGTACCGGTTTTCCGGGGGCGCGCAAGTTCAGGCAGTTGTTGTCGGTGGATATTCATAAGGCGAGTGATCCGTTGGCATTGCTGGATCAGGCGGGGGCTTTGCTGGAGGGCCGATGAGGGTCAGTTGATATAGGGGGGTCGGGCTGCCGTCATCGCTGGCAAGCGAGCTCCTACAGTAGATAGAGTCGCCAGTAGCAGTTGAGTTGAACCTGCCAGCCGTTTTGCCCTCCTATTGAGCAGTACGGCCGGTCTTTCAAACGGCTGTTTTCAGGTTGTTGCCCTCGCAAACGATCGAACGCATTTGCGCCCTTGAGCGCCTGCCAGCGCTCGGGTAATGTCATCAGACCCACAGGACAGAGCACGCCCATGACTTCCAAGCTGGAACAACTCAAGCAATTCACCACTGTCGTTGCCGATACCGGCGATTTTTCCACCCTCGCCAAGCTCAAGCCACAAGACGCCACCACCAACCCTTCCCTGCTGCTCAAGGCTGCGTCGATTCCGGGCTATGCCAAGCTGCTGGATGAGGCCGTGCAAGACTGCAACGGTGACGTGGGTCTGGCCAGCGACCGTTTTGCGGTGGCGGTGGGTCAAGAGATTCTCAAAGTGGTGCCAGGCCGTATCTCCACCGAGGTAGATGCCCGCCTTTCGTTCGACGAAGCCGCTATTCTCAAGCGCGCACACCGCCTGATCGAGCTGTACGACAAAGCCGGCGTTGGCCGTGATCGCGTGCTGATCAAGATCGCTTCCACCTGGGAAGGTATCCGCGCTGCCGAGAAGCTGGAAAAAGAAGGTATCCAGACCAACCTGACCTTGCTGTTCTCCTTCGCCCAGGCTGTGGCCTGTGCAGAAGCTGGCGTGTTCCTGATCTCGCCGTTCGTGGGCCGTATCTACGATTGGTACAAGAAGGCCAACGGCAACGACTACACCGGTGCTGAAGATCCGGGCGTGCAGTCGGTGACGCGCATCTACAACTACTACAAGGCCAATGGCTACAAGACCGTGGTGATGGGGGCGAGCTTCCGTAACCTGAGCCAGATCGAAGAGCTGGCTGGCTGTGATCGCCTGACCATCAGCCCGGACCTGCTGGAGAAGCTGGCAGCGGATGAAGGCAAGCTGGAGCGCAAGCTGTCGCCAGGCCATGCCGGTGAAGCCCGCGTGCACCTGACTGAAGCGCAGTTCCGCTGGGAGTCCAACGAGGACGCGATGGCGACTGAGAAGCTGGCGGAAGGGATTCGTCAGTTTGCTCGCGACCAAGAGAAGCTGGAGGCGTTGCTGACAGCCAAGCTGTAAAAGGCAGCGACTGCAAAAAGGGCGGAACCTGTGAGGGTTCCGCCCTTTTTTATGCTGCCTGGACTGACGCCGTCGCTGGCAAGCCAGCTTCTACATAGGGGGAGTGGTTCGTCAGTGGCGTTCGAGGGCGTTGACGAGGTCGTGGAAGGCTTCGCGGTTGGACTCGTTGAGGCCCATCAGGATCTTGTGCGCTTCCAGCACCTTGACCCGAACGACTTCTTCGGACTGGTCTTGCGAAGGCAGGTCGGTCAGGCATTCCGGGCACGGAATCGGGCGATCAACGATGTTGAACACCTGGTCGAAGCCCATGGACTGCAACAGACGGGTGATGTCTTCGTGGGTGGTGACCACAGTCGGCAACAGGCCAACCTTCTGCCGAGACAGAATGGACAACTTGGCCAGCAAGCCAAGGGTGGTGCTATCGATGCTGCGGGTTTCGGTCAGATCGATCACGATCGCCGAGAAGTTCAGCGCTGTGAAGATCCGCTCAATCGTCGCATCCAGCGCCGAACACAAGGTCAGGCGCACTTCACCGACAAATTTCAGGACGAAGGTCCCGTCTTGCTCGGCGAATTGGATTCTTCCGGTACTCATCAAAGATTCCTGCTCAACACCAATAGGGCGATATCATCCGGCATCTCCCCTAGCGTGGCCAATCCAAAAACCTGCCGCAGGCCATCCAGGCTGCCGCCCGCCGACTTGACCTTTTGGGGCAAGGCGGCTTCTTTCTCTTTGAGTGTAGGCTCTGGAAGCAGGTCCAGGATGCCGTCTGACATCAGCGTGAGGCTGAACGTCGGCGGCAGCTCCAGGATATGGTCTTCGTAGGTGGCTTCATTGAACAAGCCCACCGGCAGACCACGGCCTTCCAGGTAACGCACACTCTCTGGAGTGTATAAAACCGGCATCGGCAGGTGACCGCCGATGCTGTAGGTCAAAAGACCGGTTTCTTCATCAATCACGCCGCCGACCATCGTCACGTGCTTGCCCAGCTTGCAGCTGATCAGGCCCCGGTTGATGTGGCCCAGCACCTCGGAGGGGGTAAACTCCGGCAAGGTGCCATTGCGCTTGGATTCGAACAGCAGCCGTGTGGTCATGAACTTCAACAACACGGTAACAAAAGCAGAGGAAGCGCCGTGGCCGGAGACGTCGGCCAGGTAGAACGCCACACGTCGCTCATCCACGCGGAAATAGTCGACAAAATCACCCGACAAGTACAGCGACGGGATGATCTGGTGGGCAAACTGGAAGTCGTCGATGGTCCAGGGGCTGACCGGCAGCATGTTCATCTGCACCTGGCGACCGGCGTTCTGGTCTTCCTGGAGCAGGTTGAGGCTGGCTTCGAGTTCGCGGTTGGCGGTTTCGAGCTTTTCACGGTAGCGCTGGTTTTCCACCAGCAAGCGTGCACGATCCAGGGCACGGCGCACCGAGTGCTCCAGCACCGCCAGGTCTTCCAGGGGTTTGATCAGATAGTCGGCAGCACCCAGGCGCAGCGCTTCGACGGCATCGTTCATCACCCCGGCACCCGACACGACAATCACCGGCGTCTGCGGGGCGAGTTCAGTCACCTGGCGAATCAGCTCCAGGCCGCCCATCTGGGGCATGCGCAGGTCGCAGATCACAAGGTCGGGCTGGTCGCGCTCGAATACCTGGAGACCCTGTTGGCCATTGCTGGCCTGCAGGACGCTGAAGCCACTGTCTTCCAAATAGGCCGCGAGGCTCGCACGCACTACTTCGTCGTCATCGATTATCAGCAGCGTGGCACTGGTTTTTTGCATGTGGGCAAACGGCGCCAGAATTAGGTTGGCGTAGGTGGCGCGACAATGGCCGGGCTCACTTACTGGATTCGCTTTCTAGCCTCTCTGTCCTACAAAGCATAGGGATTTTTCCCATGCACAACGGTAAAGCAGAGGTGCCCTTCTAAGGCGCAGACGGTACTCCCATCCGTCAGGGGTTTCAAGCTCATGCCGATGGTCGCCGGGCGTCTTTACACCGCAAATCACCGGGAGTTATAAGAACAGGCACGACCACAACACAAAGTAAGGATGGAGCCCATGAGCGAACACGAGCGCGGCTACGCCGAAAAACGCGATTTCATCCGCATGCGTGTGGATGCCGATGTGTCGCTGATCCATGCCGGGCAAGAGATTGCCGGGGTTTGCGTGGACCTTTCCAGCTCCGGCATGCAAGTGCAGGCGCCGCGCCAATTCAACGTAGGCGACCGGTTGACGGTGCGCATCGATTCGGAGCACGCGGCGCTCAAGGGCCTGGAGGCGGACACAGAGGTGGTATGGACCAAAACCAGCGGTGACGACCAGCACCTAGGCCTCAAGATCCTGAAAATGCGCTGAAAACCGCGCACGAAAAAGGCGACCGCAAGGGTCGCCTTTTTCATTTCAAAACGTCACAGCTTAAAAGTCGTCGACGACCTTGCCGTCCTTGACCTTGAACTCGCGGTTCTGCAGGTAAGCGTTACGAATGAAGGTGTACTTGTCACCGGTGATCAGCTTCTCGCTGTCGAGCAGGCTGGCACGGGTGTCAACGATATTCAGGCCGAAGGTGCTGTTGCGCCAGCCGATGTCGTTCATGTAGCGGTACGGTTGGGTGTAGCTGTCCACGTACTTGGACGGCGCATCACGCAAAGTGCTCGGGCCCAGCAAAGGCAGCATTACGTACGGACCGCTGCCTACGCCCCAGTAGCCGAGGGTCTGGCCGAAGTCTTCATCGCTGCGCTGCAGCCCCATTTTGGTGCCGACATCGATAAAGCCAAGCACGCCGAACGTGGTGTTGACCAGCAAACGGGCCGTGTCTACACCAGCCTTTTCGGGCTTGAGCTGCAGCACATTGTTGGCCAGGTTGCCCACATCACCGATGTTACGGAAGAAGTTGTGAACGCCATCCTGAACGAATTGCGGGGTCACGAACTGATAACCCTGGGCCAGTGGCTTGAGGGCATAGGTATCAACGGTGTCGTTGAAGGTGAAGATCGGGCGGTTGACGCTTTCCCATGGATCGTCTTCCGATGCAGCCTGTGCGGCGAAAGGCGCCAGTAGGACAGTGGCACACACCGACAGCTGAGCGAAGTAGTGGCTCCAGCGCATAGCTTTTGCTCCTTGAATGGTCTGTCATGGGCGCTATGCCCTGAATAAGGCCGTCAGTATATGACGGAAGTCGCCAATTAGGCAGCAACTAGCAAACGTCCGACCAAAAATGGACAAAATTCCTACAATTAACAATCCTGTCATCGACTTGTCATCCTGACCCGATAGCGTTGGCGCTATTTCAGGGATGTCGACATGCCTCACGCCGAGATAGCCATCGCCAGCGCTCCTGCGTTGACTGCCGTTCTGTTTGGCCTGAGTGGTTGCCTGGTGGACTTCGGTTCCCGAGCCCGCACCGACTCACCCTCACCGGACTCCCAAGCCACACCGGGCGCGCTGAAAATCCTGCGCAGCCTCCAAGACCAAGGCGTCCCTTGCGCCTGGCTGGATGAACTCCCCCCCGCCGTCACCACCCCGCTGGCCGCCACCCTGCCTGCGTGGGTCAAGGCCACATCACCCTCCTCGATTCGCTGGCCCGCGCCCCACGCCTGCTGGCAAGCCTTGATGGAACTCAACATCGAACGCCTGGAAGGCTGCGTCTTGGTCAGCGGGGAACCGCGCCTGCTGCAGTCCGGGCTCAATGCCGGTTTGTGGACCATCGGGCTGGCCTCCTGCGGCTCGCTGTGCGGCATGGCGCCCGAACAATGGCAGGCGCTGAGCGAACAGGAGCGCGAGCTCAAGCGCGGCAAGGCCACCCTCGCGCTGTACGGGCTGGGCGTGCACTCGGTGATCGATCACCTGGGCGAACTCGGCACCTGCCTGGCCGACATCAGCCTGCGCCAGCTCAAAGGCGAGAAGCCCTGACACGGATCATGCACAGTCGACGCCAGTGGATTAATCTACAGGTCAGCCCGTAGACCTTTCTCGGCGTGCCGCGGTCTATGCCAGTGCCTATCGATAAAAGGAAACACGTCATGCCTGATCGCAAAAAACTGGAAGAACAGGTCGAAATCCTGCGCGGGCAGTTGGAACAGGAACCGCCGCTGTCGGAAGAAAAACGTAAAGCGCTGGAAGCCTTGATTGCCAAGTTTGAATTACAACTCGAACTTGAGCCGGCCACTCAAACACCCAGTATTTCCGACGATGTCAATCAAGCGGCCATCGAGTTCGATGCTGAGCACCCGGTTATTTCCGGGACATTGCGCAATATCATGAACACGCTGGGCAGCATGGGGATCTAATACAGTCCCCCGCCCAGCACAGAAGCAAAATGTGGGAGCTGGCTTGCCTGCGATAGCGATCATTAAGTCATCCATCAGGTGACTGATACACCGTCATCGCAGGCAAGCCAGCTCCCACATTTGATTTGCGTGATAGCTACTGGCGAGCCAGCCGCACATTCTGGAATGCCACATCCTCAGTGCTGCGATACGGGTTGATATCCAACCCACCCCGCCGCACATACCGCGCATACACCGTCAACGTCTCCGGCTTCAGCAAGCGCTGCAAGTCCAGGAAGATGCGTTCCACGCACTGTTCATGGAAGTCAGAGTGCTGGCGAAAGCTCACGATGTACTCCAGCAGGCTGGCGTGATCCAGCGCGTGGCCACGGTATTGCACCACCACACTGCCCCAGTCCGGCTGGCTGGTCACCGGGCAGTTGGATTTGAGCAGGTGGCTGTGCACGCTCTCCTCGACAACGCGTGAGTTATCGCAACGCAGCAGTTCCGGGCGCGGGTGCTCGTAGTTGCTGACACTGATATCCAGCTCATCGATGCACACACCGGGCAGCGCCATTACGCCTTCAGCTTCGATTTCAGCCAACGTGCGGATACGCACGCTCACAGGCGCACCGGCAGCGGCGCTGAGGTCGGTGCGCAAGGTCGCTTCCAGGCTTGCCGTATCGGCAAACGCGGTCTGGTTTAGCGAATTGAGGTACAGCTTGAACGACTTGGACTCGATGATGTTCGGCGAGTCGGCCGGGATGCTGAATTCGCCGATGGCCACCACCGGCTTGCCGGACGGCAGCAGCCAGGACAATTCGAAGCAGTTCCAGAAATCCACGCCCTTGTAAGGCAGGGTCTCGGCGCTCAGGCCCAGCTCGGCCCATTTGGCGGCACGTGGGATCGGGAACAGCAACGACGGTGTGTAGGTGGAGATGTATTCACTGGACTTGCCCAGCGGCGAATGTTCGGCTGCGGGATGCATGGCGGAAACCTGGCTAAATAAACCGCGCCAGTCTACCAGCCTTTGCCCCCGTGCCTAAACGCCAGCGGATCAATCGACGTTGAGCTTGCCGACCATGCCCGCCTGGTAATGCCCCGGAAGGTTGCAGGCAAACTCCAGGCCCGTGGCCTTAGTGAACGTCCAGGTCAGCTCGGCGGTTTTGCCCGGCTCAACCAATACGCTATTGGGATCATCGTGTTTCATCGCACCGTGGCCCATGGCAGCGTGGTCCATCTTGCCCATACCGGTGGCAGTGAGCATGCCGCTGGCCTGCATCTGCAGCATTTCCTTCTGGTGTTCGGCATGCATCGCCGCGTCGCCCAAGTTGAACTCATGGAGCAATTGGCCCTTGTTCACCAGCACAAAGCGCACCGTCTCACCGGCCTTTACGTCCAGGGACTTGGGCGAAAAGGAAATATCCTGCAACGTCACTTCCACGGTACGCGTGGCTTTGCTCGCCGGCGCCGCCTCGCCGAAGGCATAGGTGTGGGCAGCATCGGCCATCGCATCAAAACTCAACGCCAACAGGCAACCCGCCAACAACAGGGGTGTACGCAACGCCATCGGTCTTCTCCAGAAATATAGGAACAGCTTGGGCAGCACTCTAAGATTGCGCCGCTGCCAGCTAGCTGACTGCTAGATTACAACTTTGTCAGGTTGCTCCCCCGCCCTGGCACTCAAGGTATAAAGCCGTCGTCCACCGTTGCCAAGAGCCGCCCATGAAACTGCTGATCGTCGAAGACCAACCCAAAACCGGCCACTACCTGCGCCAGGGCCTGGCCGAGGCGGGCTTTACCACCGAACTGGTGGCCGACGGCACCAGCGGCCAGCACCTCGCTTTGACCGGCGACTACGACCTATTGATCCTCGACGTGATGCTGCCGGGCCGCGACGGTTGGCAGATCCTCCAGGCCGTGCGCAGTGCCGGCATGGACATTCCGGTGCTGTTCCTCACCGCCCGCGACGCCGTGGAAGACCGCGTGCATGGCCTGGAGCTGGGCGCCGACGATTATCTGGTCAAGCCCTTCGCGTTTTCCGAATTATTAGCCCGCGTGCGCACCCTACTGCGCCGTGGCAGCAGCACACCGCAGGAAACCGCGTTGCAACTGGCCGATCTGCGCCTAGACCTGATCCGTCGCCGTGTCGAGCGGGACGGCCAGCGCATCGACCTGACCGCCAAGGAGTTCTCCCTGCTGGAACTGCTGCTGCGCCGCCAAGGCGAAGTGCTGCCCAAATCGCTGATCGCCTCCCAGGTGTGGGACATGAACTTCGACAGCGACACCAACATCATTGAAGTGGCGATCCGCCGCCTGCGTCTGAAAGTCGACGACAACTTCCCCAACAAGCTGATCCACACCGTACGCGGCATGGGTTATGTGCTGGAGGAGCGCGTCAATTGATCAAACGCCTGTCGCTGGCCAGCCGCCTGGCGCTGCTGTTTGCCGCCTGCACCGCGGTGGTGTCGCTGATCGCCGGTGTGCTGTTCAATCGCGCGAGCGAGGCGCACTTCATTGAGCTGGACCAGCAACAACTCGACAGCAAGCTGGTGGCGCTGCGCAGCACCTTACAGGGCGTCGACTCGCCGGAGGCCTTCGCCCGGCGTGAAGCGCAATTGCGCACCGAACTCAGTCGCCAGCCCGACCTCACCCTGCGCATCACCGCCGCCGGCCAACGCTGGCTGGACGATGCGCCAAGCGTGACCTTGCCCGACGCGCCCGGCCTGCACAGCTTGCAAAACGCCGACACCGACTACCGGGTCTACAACGCGCCGTTGAGGGCAGGCCAACCCGACTCACCGCAACTGAGCTTGATGCTCGACATTACTCACCATCAGCACTTTTTGCAGCGCATGCAGCACCTGATCTGGCTCACCGTGGGCCTGTCAGCCCTGGCGACCGCCCTGCTCGGCGCCTGGGCCGCCCGCAGCGGGTTGCGGCCACTGCGGCGCATGGGCGAAGTGGCCGCGAGCGTGTCGGCCCACTCCTTGACCCAACGTTTGCCTCAACAGGAAATGCCCACGGAACTGGCCGACCTGGCCCAGGCCTTCAACGCCATGCTCGGACGACTGGACGACGCCTTCCAGCGCCTTTCGGCGTTTTCCGCCGACATCGCCCATGAACTACGCACGCCCCTGTCAAACCTGCTGACCCAGACCCAGGTCATCCTTACCCAGCCGCGGCCGTTGGAGGATTACCGCGAGGCATTGCACAGCAACCTGGAAGAGCTGCAATGGATGGCACAACTGGTCAATGACATGTTGTACCTGGCCAAGGCGGATCACGGCCTGCTGATGCCCAAGCGCGAAACCTTGGTGCTGGCGGATGAAGTGGACGCGCTACTGGAGTTTTTTGCACTGCTGGCGGAAGACGGGCAGGTCAGCCTGGTTCGCGAGGGCGCGGCCATTACGGTGGGTGATCGCGGGATGTTGCGCCGGGCCTTGTCAAACTTGCTGGATAACGCGTTGCGGTTTACTCCGCCGGGTGGCGAAGTGCGTGTGCGGATAGAGGATGGGGTGAGGCTTTCAGTGGAGAACACCGGGGATGGTATTGCAGCGGAGTTGCTGCCGAGGTTGTTTGACCGGTTCTACCGGGCGGACCCGGCGCGCCATGAAGGCAGCAGTGAGCATGCGGGATTGGGACTGGCGATTACCCAGTCGATTGTGCGGGCGCATGGGGGGAGGATTTATGGTGAATCTGAGGCGGGGTGGACAAGATTTGTCATTGAGTTGCCTACCGGAGATTGATGCAAGCCGGGCCGGCCTCTTCGCGAGCAAGCCCGCTCCCACATTTTGATTTGTGAATACATTCAAATGTGGGAGCGGGCTTGCTCGCGAAAGCGGTGTTGAAGTTTACGAATATCTCAGGGCATGTGCCGGCTCAATCTTCGCCGCCCGATACGCCGGATACAGCGTCGCCAGAAAGCTCAACACAAACCCGGCCGTGCAGATCAGCAGCACATCCCCACCCTGCAGCTCCGAAGGCAGGTTGCTGACGAAGTACACGTCCGAACTGAAGATATGCTGCCCGGTGACCCGCTCGACCCAGCCCACCAGCTCACTCACGTTCAGCGCGGCAATCACGCCCAATACGCCGCCGATCAAGGTGCCGACGATACCGATCACCGTGCCCTGCACCATGAAGATCGCCATGATCTGCCGGGGCGTCGCGCCGATGGTGCGCAAAATAGCGATGTCCGCGCCCTTGTCGTTCACCACCATGATCAAGGTCGCGATGATGTTGAACGCGGCCACGGCGACGATCATCAGCAACAACAGGCCGATCATGGTCTTTTCCATCTTCATCGCGCTGAACAGGCTGCCCTGGGTGTGGGTCCAGTCGTCAGGCTTGTAGGCAGTGCCCAGGCTGGCGGCGATGTCCGACGAGACCTTGGGGGCCGCGTACAGGTCTTTCACCGCCAGGCGCACGCTTTGCACCTGGTTCGGCTGCCAATGCTGGATCTCTGCGGCGTCGGCCATGTGGATCATCGCCATGGAGCCATCCAGCTCGGCGCCGACCTTGAAGATGCCCACCACGTTCAAGCGTTGCATGCGCGGGGTGATACCGCCCGGTGCAGTGCTGATTTCCGGCACGATCAGGGTCACTTTATCGCCCACATTCAGACGAAAGCGGCGCGCGGTGATGTCGCCGATGACCACGCCAAACTCGCCAGGCTTCAAGTCTTCCAGACTGCCGCGCACGATGTGCTGGGCCACGATCGACACCTTGCCTTCCTGCGCCGGGTCGATGCCGCTGATCTCAATCGGCTGCATCGCGCCTTTGTAGGAGAACATGCCGTCCATCTGCGTGAAAGGTACGGCGGCAGTCACTTCCGGATTCTTCATCGCGGCAGCAGCCACCGGCTGCCAATCGTCAATCGGGTTCACGCCGACGATAGTGGCGTGAGGCACCATGCCAAGGATGCGCGAGCTCATTTCGCGCTGGAAGCCGTTCATCACCGACAACACCACGATCATCGCCAACACGCCCAAGGCGAGGCCGATCATCGAGGTCATCGAGATAAACGAGACAAAACGGTTGCGGCGCTTGGCGCGGGTATAGCGCGTGCCGATGAAAATCGATAACGGTCTGAACATTCGCGGGCACCGTTGAAAAAATGAAAAAGCCCGGCGTTGAAACACCGGGCTTGAAACGGGTCAGATGGCGACCAGATGACCTTCCTGCAGGTGCAGCACACGGTCCATCTGGCGGGCCATGCTCATGTCATGGGTCACGACGAGGAACGCAGTGCGCATCTGGGTGCTCAGTTCCAGCATCAAGTCCTTGATGCCCTGGGCGGTGTGGGAGTCGAGGTTGCCGGTGGGCTCGTCGAGCATCACCAGCCCCGGGTTGTTCACCAAAGCGCGGGCGATGGCCACACGCTGGCGCTCGCCGCCGGACAATTCAGCTGGTTTATGCTCCAGGCGATGGCCGAGGCCGACGCGCTCCAGCAGTGCTTTAGCGCGCTGGCGGGCTTGCGGGATCGCGGTCTTGCCGATCAGCAGCGGCATGCACACGTTTTCCAGGGCGGTGAACTCCGGCAACAGGTGGTGGAACTGGTATACAAAACCCAGCGAACGGTTACGCAGTTGACCGCGAGCCTTTTCACCGAGGGCCGACAGCTCTTCACCGGCCAGCCACACGCTGCCCTGGGACGGCGTATCAAGGCCGCCAAGCAGATTCAGCAAGGTACTTTTGCCGGAACCGGAGCTGCCGACGATCGCCACGCGCTCGCCCGGGTGCAGCTCAAGTTGCAGGTTGGACAGCACCACCACCGACTCCGGGCCTTCCTCGTAGGATTTGCCCAGGTCGCGGCAGCTCAGGATTGCTTTTTCACTCATGCCCGATTCACTCATAACGTAAGGCCTGTGCTGGCTGGGTACGTGCCGCGCGCCAGGCTGGATACAGGGTGGCAAGGAAACTCAGGACCAACGCAGCGCCGCCTACCATCAACACGTCTTGGGCCTGAACCTGGGACGGCAAATAGTCGATGAAGTAGACGTCAGCGTTGAGAAACTTGTGGCCGATCAGCGTTTCGAGGCCGGCGATGGCGGCACTGACGTTCAGCGCGGCAAGAATGCCCACCGCCGTACCGATCAAGGTGCCAACCACACCGATCACGGTGCCTTGCACCATGAAGATCGCCATGATCTGCCCCGGCGTGGCGCCGAGGGTGCGCAGGATGGCGATATCGCCCTTCTTGTCATTCACCACCATCACCAGCGTGGAGATGATGTTGAAGGCAGCCACGGCGACGATCAGCAGCAACAGCAGGCCGATCATGGCTTTTTCCATGCGGATGGCCTGGTAGAGGTTGCCGTGGGTACGGGTCCAGTCGCGGGCGTAGTACTGGGATTCACCCAAGTGCTGGGCGATTTCCCAGGCGCCGCGCGGCGCGTCGAACAGGTCGTTGAACTTGAGGCGCAGGCCCTGCACCTGGTCTGGCTGCCAGCGATGCAGGCGCGCCAGGTCGGTGAGGTTGGTCAGGCCGAGGTAGCCGTCGATCTCGCCGGCGCCGACGTGGAAAGTGCCAACCACGGTAAAGCGCTTCATGCGCGGGAACATGCCCGCCGGGGTTACGGTGACTTCCGGCGCGACGAAGGTCAGCTTGTCGCCGAGGCCCACGCCGAGCTTGGCAGCGGCCTTGTCGCCGATGACGATGCCAAAGCTGCCAGGCGCCAGGTCGTCAAGTTTGCCCTGCAGCATGAACTTGTCGATGATCGAGACGTTACGTTCCTGGGCCGGGTCGATGGCATTGAGCAGGATCTTCTGCACCTTGCCGTCATTGGTCAGCAACCCCTGCATCTGAGTGAATGGCGCGACGGCCAGCACTTTGGGATTCTGCTTGACCTTGTCGGCCAGGCTTTGCCAGTCACTGATGGGCGCATCGCCCTCGATGGTCGCGTGGGGCACCATGCCCAGCACGCGGGTGCGCATCTCATGATCGAAGCCGTTCATCACCGACAACACGACGATCATCACGACCACGCCCAAGGCGAGCCCGATCATCGAGGTCAGGGAAATGAACGACACAAAATGATTGCGACGCTTTGCACGGGTATAACGCGTGCCAATAAATACGAAGAGAGGTCTGAACATGTCGGGGCTTGTTCGGAGGAAAAGAAGACGTCCCGGTGGCGGGGTCTGGTAAGCAGCTTTACACTCTGACCATTACCGCTAGCTGGGGTTCGCCATGTCGACATTAGATGAAGAAGAACGCCGCGAATACTACCGTATCGACGACATGATCGCACTTCAAATCAAAAGCCTGTCTGCCCCCGAGGCAGCGAGCAAGGAAGTGTTGCTGGATGATTCTCCGCTGTTCAATTTACTCAGTGAATTGCACCTGAGTGAATTCGAAGCCCAGCACCTGCTGCGCCAGCTCAGCGAGAAGGATCGCACCCTCGCCGCCTTCCTGCGCGTGCAGAACAAACGCCTGGACCTGCTCAGCCAGATCATGGCGCGCGGCCTTCTGGATGAGGTCGGCGCACCGCAGCCGGTGATCATTTCCGAAGGTGGCATCGACTTCCAACACCCCACGCCCCTGCCGGCCGGCGCACACCTGGCGGTCAAGCTGGTGCTGATGCCCCAGGCGCTCGGCCTGCTGCTGCGCGCGCGGGTCACCCATTGCGACCCCAAGGGCGCAGGCTTTGATGTCGGCACGGAATTCGAAGCCATGACTGACGCCCAACGCCAACTGCTGGCGCGCTACATCCTGCAGAAACAGGCCCAGGAACGGCGCCTGGCACGGGAACAAAACGACGACATCTGAATTCGTATTCACTACGCCAGCTATCCTGGCGCGAAGGAGCAACTGTGACCCTGATCTACGGCCACCGCGGTGCCAAAGGCGAAGCACCGGAAAACACCCTGACCAGCTTCCAGGAGTGCCTCAAGCACGGTGTACGCCGCTGCGAACTGGATTTGCACCTGTCCATGGACGGCGAGTTGATGGTCATCCACGACCCGACCCTCAAGCGCACCGCCGACCGGCGCGGCAAAGTCGTCGAGTATTCCGCGGCCGACCTGGTGAAGATGGACGCACGCAAAGGCGGTCCGGGCTGGGTCAAGCCGTGCCCGATTCCGCGTCTGGAAGAACTGTTCGAAAAGTGCGACTTCGATCACTGGCAACTGGAAGTCAAAAGCGCCTCGCGCACCCGCGCCGCCACCACCGTGCTGGCGATTCGTGAAATGGCCGTGCGTTTCGGGCTGATGGACAAGGTCACCGTGACCTCAAGTTCGCGGGAAGTACTGAAGGCCGCCGTTGAACTCACTCCCGACCTGTCACGCGGACTGGTGGCGGAATACGCCTGGCTCGATCCGCTGAAGGTCGCGCAAAACTACGGGTGTGAGATTCTGGCGTTGAACTGGACGCTGTGCACCCCTGAGCGACTGGAAAAAGCCCAGCGCCAGGGCTTGCACGTGTCCGTGTGGACCGTCAACGAACCTGCGCTGATGCGCAGGCTCGCCGACTTCGGCGTAGATAGCCTGATTACAGACTTTCCCGGTTTGGCCACTGCCACCCTCGGGAATTACTGAAATCGGTCTCCCCGGCCGGCTCAGGCCACCGGCCGGAGCCGCTCAAAAAAGCCGGTTGAGGCCGTCGTAGGCCGCTACCCGATAGGCTTCTGCCATGGTCGGGTAGTTGAACGTGGTGTTGACGAAATACTTCAGGGTATTGAGTTCACCCGGTTGGTTCATGATCGCCTGGCCGATGTGCACGATCTCCGAGGCCTGATAGCCGAAGCAATGCACGCCGAGGACTTCCAGGGTTTCACGGTGGAACAGGATCTTCAGCATGCCTTGCGGCTCACCGGCGATCTGCGCACGCGCCATGCTCTTGAAGAATGCCTTGCCCACTTCGTAAGGCACCTTGGCCTTGGTCAGTTCGTGTTCGTTCTTGCCGATCGAGCTGATCTCGGGAATCGTGTAGATCCCGGTCGGCACGTCGTTCACGTAGCGCCAGCTGCCATTGTCGACGATGCTGCCAGCGGCCGAACGGCCCTGATCATGCGCGGCACTGGCCAGGCTCGGCCAGCCGATCACGTCACCGGCACCGTAGATGTTGGTCACGCAGGTGCGGTAGTTCTCGTCCACCTCGATCTGGCCACGGCTGTTGACCTTTACCCCGATGTTTTCCATGCCCAGCTTGTCGGTGTTGCCGGTACGGCCGTTGCACCACAGCAACGCATCGGCCTTGATCTTCTTGCCGGACTTGAGGTGCAGGATCACCCCATTGTCCAGGCCTTCGACGCGCTCGTACTCTTCGTTGTGGCGCACGGTGATGTTGTTGTTGCTGAAGTGGTAGCTCAACGCCTGGGAGATTTCCGAGTCGAGGAAGCTCAGCAACTGGTCGCGGTTGTCCACCAGTTCCACCAGTACACCCAGGCCGCTGAAGATCGAAGCGTATTCACAGCCGATCACACCAGCGCCGTAGATGATCAGTTTGCGCGGGGTGTGGCCCAGGCTCAGGATGGTGTCGCTATCGTAGATACGCGGGTGGTGGAAATCGATATCCGCGGGGCGATACGGGCGTGAACCGGTGGCGATGATGATGTGCTTGGCCACCAGCTTCTCGACCACGCCATTGGGGCAGACCACTTCGATGGTTTGCTCGTCGGCGAAGCTGCCGGTGCCGAAGAACAGGTCGACGCGGTTACGGGCGTAGTAGCCGGTACGCGAGGCGACTTGCTTGGAGATGACTTTCTCGGCGCTCTTGAGCACGTCCGGGAACGAGAACCAGCGCGGCTCACCAATGGCCCGGAACATCGGGTTGGTGTTGAACTGCATGATCTGGCGCACCGAGTGACGCAAGGCCTTGGACGGGATGGTGCCCAGGTGGGTGCAGTTACCGCCGACCTGGCGACGGCTATCGACCATCGCCACCTTGCGCCCTGCTTTCGCGGCGTTCATCGCCGCACCTTCTCCAGCCGGGCCGGAACCCAGTACCACCACGTCGTAGTTGTAGACAGCCATGCGTACTCCTCAGAACAGGCCAGGCGTACGGTTGGACGCCGGGCTAAATCATGCCGCGGCCAGCGGTCATGAAGGACAATTCGGCTCAAGTGTGTGAACCGGGGCACAGTCTATATAAGGCTCAACGCCGCGAACATTAACCCTTGGTCGCGTCGTAGGCCAGTCTTGCCTTTACTACACCATCAGGAAATTGCAATTACACTGCCAGCAAGCCCCTTTGCAGGACTGGCCATTATGCGACATGTCGCTTTCTGTTTATTGCTGATGCTGTCGATCACGGTGCACGCCAATGAGGCGGATCGTCTGAAACAAGCCGATTTCCCGGCGCAGTCACAGCAACTGACCCTGAAAAACCAGGCGGTGCTCACCTACCTCTGGGCAGATGTCTACGCGGCTGCGCTGTATGCCCCGTCCGACCTGAGCGCCAAGCAGGCTTGGGCGCAACAAAAAGCGCTGCGCCTGACGCTGTACTACTTCCGTGACATCGACCGCAATGATGTGATCAAAGCCGCCACTGCCACGCTGCAGCGCCAGCAGGCCAGCGCCCGGTTGAAGCCCGAGATAGACAAACTGCACGCCAGTTTTCGCGATATCCGCAGCGGCGATCGGTATGCCCTGGATTTTCATCCGGGACGTGGTTTGAATTTGGAGATCAATGGGCAGGTGGTGTTCAGCAGTCGCGACGATGAGCTTGCCAGGACGTACCTGAGCCTCTGGCTGGCGCCCAATGGGCTGTCCGAACGCTTGCGTACCCAGTTGCTCAATTGAAGATTTGCGCTGGCTGAACGACCACCTTCGCGAGCAAGCCCGCTCCCACATTTAACCACGCGCGCCCTGAAGACACCCGGTCGAATGTGGGAGCGGGCTTGCTCGCGAAGAGGCCCTCACAACCATAAAAAAGCCCCGAACCAGTCGGGGCTTTTTCATTTACAGCTGATACTTAGCGCGGAAACGCAGGCGGGTTGACCCCGGCCATGTCTTCCATCACGCGAACCACCTGGCAGCTGTAGCCGAACTCGTTGTCGTACCAGACGTACAGGACAACGCGGTTGTCCTGGGTAATGGTCGCTTCGGCGTCCACCACACCAGCGTGGCGCGAGCCAACGAAGTCGGTGGAAACCACTTCCTGAGAATTGACGAAGTCGATTTGCTTGTGCAGATCGGAGTGCAGCGCCATGTAGCGCAGGTACTCGTTCATCTCTTCACGGGTGGCGGCTTTCTCAAGGTTCAGGTTGAGGATGGCCATCGACACGTTTGGCGTCGGAACACGGATCGCGTTACCGGTCAGCTTGCCGGCCAGCTCAGGCAGGGCCTTGGCAGCAGCGGTGGCAGCACCGGTCTCGGTGATCACCATGTTCAACGCAGCGCTACGGCCACGGCGATCGCCCTTGTGGAAGTTGTCGATCAGGTTCTGGTCGTTGGTGTACGAGTGAACGGTTTCGACGTGGCCATTGACGATGCCGAACTTGTCGTTCACAGCCTTCAGCACCGGCACGATGGCGTTGGTGGTGCAGGAAGCGGCGGACACGATCTTGTCGTCAGCGGTGATTTCGCCGTGGTTGATGCCGTGAACGATGTTCTTCAACTTGCCTTTGCCAGGCGCGGTCAGGACAACGCGGTCAACGCCCGGGCAGGCCAGGTGCTGGCCCAGGCCCTCGGCGTCACGCCATACGCCGGTATTGTCCACCAGCAGGGCGTCCTTGATGCCGTACTGGGTGTAATCCACCTCGGACGGGTTCTTCGCGTAGATCACCTGGATCAGGTTACCGTTGGCGGTGATGGTGTTGTTTTCTTCGTCGATGACGATGGTGCCATTGAACGGACCGTGTACCGAATCGCGACGCAGCAGGCTGGCGCGCTTGGTGAGGTCGTTCTCGGCGCCTTTGCGCACCACGATGGCACGCAGGCGCAGGCCGTCGCCGCCACCGGTTTTTTCGATCAGGATGCGTGCCAGCAGGCGGCCGATACGACCGAAGCCGTACAGCACCACGTCGGTGCCTTTGCGGGCAGCGGCGTTTTGCTGGCCAACCACATCGGCCATTTCTTCACGCACGAACTGCTCGGCGGTACGGCCGGCGCCTTCCTTGCGGAATTTGTAGGCCAGCTTGCCCAGGTCTACCGAAGCCGCGCCGAGCTTGAGCTCGCTCATGGCTTTAAGCAGTGGGAATGTTTCGTGGACGGAGAGTTCGCTGTCGTCGGCGGAACGGTGACGCGCAAAGCGGTGGGCTTTGAGAATCGCGATGACAGACTGGTTGATCAGGCTGCGGCCATAGATCGAGCTCACCACATTGTTATTGCGGTACAGCTGACCGATAAGCGGAATCATCGCTTCAGCGAGTGCTTCACGGTCGATCCATTCACCAAGACACTGGTCGGGCTTCTGAGTCACGGGAACCTTCCACATGTAGGGGCAGAAAAAAGGGGCTACATTATGCCGCCCGACCGTCCTCGGAGCAATGCGCCCCGGACAACAAAAACCACTTGCGGAAAATTGACACCCCGCTACAGCCCAGTAAATACGCGGGTTCCAGAAGGCCATCAATGGCGCACGCGGAACGACTTGTCCGTAACCCTCCGAAAAACGCGTACATTTTGGCACTACATAATGAGTCAAAACCCGCCATTGTTTGTCTTAGCCACTACATTTCCTACAAACCGTAATAGGCTCAGTCAGCAACTGACAGACGGCGCCCCGCACCGTTACAATTACCGACTTTGTCGCAACGCTTGGAGCTCAACCTTCCGTGCCCGTCCTGCGTCTACCGCTACTCCCTGCTGCGGCAGGCAAACAGCACTGGGGCAACCTGCCCGGTGCCGCCCTGAGCCTGGCCATCGCCGAGGCTGCCAGCGCAGCCAAGCGCTTTACCCTGCTGCTCACCGCCGACAGCCAAAGCGCCGAACGGTTGGAGCAGGAGCTGAGCTTCTTCGCCCCCGATTTGCCGGTGCTGCATTTCCCAGACTGGGAAACCCTGCCCTACGACCTGTTCTCGCCGCACCAGGACATCATCTCCCAGCGCATCGCCAGCCTGTACCGCTTGCCGGAACTGGCCCACGGCGTGCTGGTGGTGCCGATCACCACGGCCTTGCATCGCCTGGCGCCGACCAAGTTCCTGTTGGGCAGCAGCCTGGTGCTGGATATCGGCCAGAAGCTCGATGTGGAGCAGATGCGCACGCGCCTGGAAGCCAGTGGCTACCGCTGCGTCGACACGGTGTACGAACACGGTGAGTTCGCGGTGCGCGGTGCGCTGATCGACCTGTTCCCAATGGGCAGCAAATTGCCGTATCGCATCGACCTGTTCGATGACGAAATCGAGACCCTGCGTACCTTCGATCCGGAAAACCAACGCTCCATCGACAAAGTCGACTCGGTCAAGCTGCTGCCTGCGCGGGAATTCCCGCTGCAAAAAGACGCGGTGACCCGCTTCAAGGCGCGCTTCCGTGAACGCTTCGACGTGGACTTCCGCCGCTGCCCGATCTTTCAGGATCTGAGCAGCGGGATTACACCGGCCGGCATCGAGTACTACCTGCCGCTGTTCTTCGACGAAACCTCCACCCTCTTCGATTACCTGCCCCAGGACACCCAGGTGTTCTCACTGCCAGGCATCGAACAGGCGGCGGAAAACTTCTGGAACGACGTGCGCAACCGCTATGAAGAGCGTCGCGTCGACCCGTCTCGTCCTTTATTGCCGCCCGCCGAACTGTTCCTGCCGGTGGAAGACTGCTTTGCGCGCCTGAAAAGCTGGCCGCGCGTGGTCGCCAGCCAGCAGGATGTCGACACCGGTGTCGGCCGCGAACGCTTCCCGGCGGGGACGCTGCCAGACTTGGCAATCCAGGCCAAAGCCACTCAACCGCTGGAAGCGCTGTCCAACTTCCTCGGCGACTTTCCCGGCCGCGTGCTGTTTACCGCCGAATCCGCTGGCCGCCGCGAAGTACTGCTGGAACTGCTCGAACGCCTGAAACTGCGCCCGAAAACCGTCGACAGCTGGCCAGACTTTGTCAAAAGCAAAGAGCGTCTGGCGATCACCATCGCACCGCTCGACGAAGGCCTGTTGCTGGATGATCCGGCCCTGGCACTGATCGCCGAAAGCCCGTTGTTCGGTCAGCGCGTGATGCAGCGTCGTCGTCGCGAAAAACGCGCCGACGCCAACAACGATGCCGTGATCAAAAACCTCACCGAACTGCGTGAAGGCGCGCCGGTGGTGCACATCGACCACGGCGTCGGCCGCTACCTGGGCTTGCAGACCCTGGAGATCGACAACCAGGCCGCCGAATTCCTCACCATGGAATACGCCGAGGGCGCCAAGCTCTATGTGCCAGTGGCCAGCCTGCACCTGATCGCGCGCTACACCGGCAGCGACGACGCCCTGGCGCCGTTGCACCGCCTGGGTTCCGAGACCTGGCAGAAAGCCAAGCGCAAAGCCGCCGAGCAGGTGCGCGACGTCGCCGCCGAACTGCTCGACATCTATGCACGTCGCGCCGCACGCGAAGGCTACGCGTTCGCCGACCCGAAAGCCGACTACGCCACCTTCAGCGCCGGCTTCGCCTTCGAAGAAACCCCGGACCAGCAAACCACCATTGAAGCGGTGCGCGCCGACATGCTCGCGCCCAAGCCGATGGACCGCCTGGTCTGCGGCGATGTGGGCTTCGGCAAGACCGAAGTGGCCATGCGCGCCGCCTTTATTGCGGTGCACGGCGGCAAGCAAGTCGCGATCCTGGTGCCGACCACCCTGCTCGCCCAGCAGCACTACAACAGCTTCCGCGACCGCTTTGCCGATTGGCCGGTGACTGTAGAAGTGATGAGCCGCTTCAAGTCCGCCAAGGAAGTGAATGCCGCCATCGCCGATTTGGCCGAAGGCAAGATCGACATCGTTATCGGCACCCACAAGCTGCTGTCGGACGATGTGAAGATCAAGAACCTGGGCTTGGTGATCATCGACGAAGAACACCGCTTTGGTGTGCGTCAGAAGGAACAGCTCAAGGCCCTGCGCAGTGAAGTCGATATCCTCACCCTCACCGCCACACCGATTCCGCGCACGCTGAACATGGCGGTGTCGGGCATGCGTGACCTGTCGATCATCGCCACGCCGCCGGCACGTCGTTTGTCGGTGCGCACGTTTGTGATGGAGCAGAACAAAAGCACGGTCAAGGAAGCACTGCTGCGCGAATTGCTGCGCGGCGGGCAGGTGTACTACCTGCACAACGACGTGAAGACCATCGAGAAATGCGCCGCCGACCTCGCCGAGCTGGTGCCGGAGGCACGTATCGCCATCGGCCACGGGCAAATGCGCGAGCGCGAACTCGAACAGGTCATGAGCGACTTCTACCACAAGCGCTTCAACGTGCTGATCGCCTCGACCATCATCGAGACCGGTATCGACGTGCCGAGCGCCAACACCATCATCATCGAGCGCGCCGACAAGTTCGGCCTGGCTCAGTTGCACCAACTGCGCGGTCGCGTCGGGCGCAGTCACCACCAGGCGTACGCGTATCTGCTGACGCCGCCTCGCCAGCAGATCACCTCCGACGCAGAAAAGCGCCTGGAAGCCATCGCCAACACCCAGGACCTGGGCGCGGGCTTTGTGCTCGCCACCAATGACCTGGAAATCCGTGGTGCCGGCGAGCTGCTGGGCGACGGCCAGAGCGGGCAGATCCAGGCGGTCGGGTTCACGCTGTATATGGAGATGCTTGAGCGCGCGGTGAAAGCCATCCGCAAGGGCGAGCAACCGAACCTCGATCAACCGCTGGGCGGCGGTCCGGAGATCAACCTGCGCTTGCCGGCGTTGATTCCTGAAGACTACCTGCCGGATGTGCATGCGCGGCTGATCCTGTACAAGCGCATCGCCTCGGCCACCGACGAAGAAGGCCTCAAGGACCTGCAGGTGGAGATGATCGACCGCTTCGGCCTGTTGCCGGAACCCACCAAGAACCTGGTGCGCCTGACCCTGCTGAAATTGCAGGCCGAGCAGCTCGGCATCAAGAAGGTCGACGCCGGGCCGCAAGGCGGGCGCATCGAATTCGAAGCGCAAACGCCGGTGGACCCGCTGGTATTGATCAAGCTGATCCAGGGCCAGCCCAACCGCTACAAGTTCGAAGGGGCTACGCTGTTCAAGTTCATGGTGCCGATGGAACGTGCCGAAGAACGCTTTAATACCTTGGAGGCGTTGTTCGAGCGCCTCATCCCGAAATCTGCTTGAAGGACGCCCCAATGCGCCTGTTCCGCATGTTGAGCCTGTTGTTGGTGGTCGTGGCACCTGCGGCGTTCGCCGACAGCCCGTACCAGGTGGAAATGATCCTGGTGCGCCAGAACGCCGAACCGGTGATCAACAGCCGCGCCGCCCCGGAAAACTGGGATTTCGGGGCAGTGCGCCTGGGCGACAGACTGAGCCCGCCGCGCCTGTCCAACATTGTCGACAAGCTGCGTGCCGACTCCACCTACACGGTGCTGCTGCATAAGGCGTGGGAACAGAACCTGGGCGAGCAGCCGGTCAAGGTCGCGATCACCGACGGCCAGGAACAATTCGGCCAGTTTCCGATCGAGGGCGTGTTGAGCCTGCAACTGGGCCGTTTTACCGACATTGATGCGAACTTCTGGATCAACCAGTTCGACGCCAACGGCAGCGTGATCGCCAGCGAGCAACTGAGCCAGACCGACGTGCGCACCAAGAACAACCAGCTCAACTACCTGGACGGTGGCCACCTCGCGCTGCTGATCAAGATCACCTCGCTGACCGCCAAGCCCCCCAGCGCGCCACCGCCCGACATTCAGGACTGATCCAGCGCCATGTCCCTCACGTCGTCGCTGACCAAACCCCTGGCCCCTTCCTGGGCCAATCGCTTTAAAGAGCAGAGCCTTGAGCGCGGGCGACGTTATGCGCTGGAAAACCGGGTGCGCATCGTCGAATGCGGCGACAGCACTATCGTCGCCAGTTGCGAAGGCTCCGGCGGCAACGTGTATCGGCAGACCATCTCGTTGCGTGAATCGGCCAAGGGCACCTTGATCCTGGTGGACAGCCGCTGTACCTGCCCGGTGCACACCAACTGCAAACACATCGCCGCGGTATTGCTCAAGGTCCAGGAAACCCTGGCCTACCCCGCCGCCGCACAGGATGCCGAGCTGCTGGAAAAACTCCAGGCCGTGCTGGAAAACCGGGCGGTGCTGCCGCAAGTGGTGATGGAAGACGTGGTGCCGGTGCCGCGCCTGTGGATGGCCAGTGTCGAATTCAGCGCCTTTGAACCGCGCAACGGCAAGATGCAGCGCTACATCCAGCACCGCGCGGCGTTATCGTTCAACTACCTAGGCAACTATGTCAGCGGGCAGAAAAACGCCGATATCATTGTGCGCCAGGACACCCAGAGCCTGCGCATCAAGCGGCATCCGGAGCTTGAGCAACCGTATCGCGAACAACTGCGCCTGCTGGGCTTCAAGATCGCCACGCGCCAGAGCAAGGCACTGCCGGAAAGCGCCGGCGAGCTGTTTGAGATGGTCAATGACAGTGCCTGGCTGACCTTCACCCTCAATGCCACGCCAACACTGCGAGCCGAGGGTTGGGAGCTGCTGATCGATGATGATTTCGGCTTCGACCTCAGCGCCGTCGATGACTGGTACGCCACGGTTGACGAAGGTCCGGAGCGTGATTGGTTCGATCTGGAGTTGGGGATCATCGTCAACGGCGAGCGACTGAGCCTGTTGCCGATCCTGCTGAACCTGATGCGTTCCCACACCGAGATCCTCAACCCGGAGAAGCTGGCGCGGCGCCGTGATGATGAGCTGATTCTGGTGAACATCCCAGGCCTGCCAAATGGTCACGGCCCGATACAAGTGGCGCTGCCCTACGGCCGATTGAAACCGGTGCTGGCGACCCTCGGTGAGTTTTACCTACAGGAAGCCGGCACCACCACGTTACGCTTGGCCAAGGCCGATGCAATCCGGCTTAACCCGCTGGAAGACCTGCCGCTGCAGTGGGAAGGTGGCGAGAAGATCCGCAACTTTGCCCAGCGCCTGCGGGATATCAAGGACTTCACTTGTGTAGCGCCTGAAGGGCTGAACGCGACCTTGCGCCCTTACCAGTTGGAAGGCTTGAGCTGGATGCAGTCGCTGCGTCAGCTGGATGTCGGCGGCATACTTGCAGATGACATGGGCCTAGGCAAAACCCTACAGACCCTGGCGCATATTCTGACTGAGAAAATCGCCGGTCGCCTGGATCGGCCTTGCATGGTGGTGATGCCCACCAGCCTGATTCCCAACTGGCTGGATGAGGCGGCGCATTTCACACCGCAACTCAAGGTGCTGGCGCTGTATGGCGCAGGGCGTAAGAAACATTTCGCCAACCTGCCGGACTATGACCTGCTGCTGACCACCTATGCGCTGCTGCCCAAGGACATCGAACAACTCGCCGCCCTGCCCTTGCATGTACTGATCCTCGACGAAGCCCAATACATCAAGAACCCGTCCAGCAAGGCGGCCCAGGCGGCACGCGAGCTGAACGCACGCCAACGCCTGTGCCTGAGTGGCACGCCGCTGGAAAACCACCTGGGCGAGTTGTGGTCGTTGTTTCACTTCCTGCTGCCTGGCTGGCTCGGTGATGTAAAAAGCTTCAACCGCGATTACCGCGTGCCCATCGAAAAGCGAGCCAGTGATGTGCGGTTGCAACACCTCAACGGTCGGATAAAACCTTTCCTGCTGCGCCGCACCAAGGAACAGGTGGCGACGGAGTTGCCACCCAAGACCGAGATTATCCACTGGGTCGACCTCAATGAGGCCCAGCGCGACGTGTACGAAACCATGCGCCTGGCCATGGACAAGAAAGTCCGCGACGAGATCACCCGCAAAGGCGTAGCGCGCAGCCAGATCATCATCCTTGAGGCACTGCTGAAGTTACGCCAAGTGTGTTGCGATTTGCGGCTGGTCAACGACGCGACCCTGCCCGCCCGTGGCAGCAGCTCAGGCAAACTCGATAGCTTGATGGAAATGCTTGAGGAGCTGTTTGAGGAGGGTCGACGGATCCTGCTGTTTTCCCAGTTCACCTCGATGTTGAGCCTGATCGAAATCGAGCTGAAAAAACGCGGCGTGGCCTACGCACTGCTCACCGGCCAGACCCGGGATCGGCGCACGCCGGTGAAGGACTTCCAGAGCGGCAAGCTGCAGATTTTTCTGATCAGCTTGAAGGCCGGCGGTGTTGGCCTGAACCTGACCGAGGCCGATACGGTGATCCACTATGATCCTTGGTGGAACCCGGCCACGGAGAACCAGGCCACCGACCGTGCCTATCGCATCGGGCAAGAGAAGCCGGTGTTCGTCTACAAGATGATTGCCCGAGGCACGGTGGAAGAGAAAATCCAGCACCTGCAGAAGGAAAAATCCGACCTGGCAGCGGGCGTGCTGGATGGGCGTACGACGGGGGATTGGCAGTTGGGCAATGAGGATATTGAGGCGTTGTTTGCGCCGTTGCCCAACAAACAGGAAAAGCGCTGAATGTTAGATTGCCTTCGCGAGCAAGCCCGCTCCCACACTTGACTGCATTCCAAAGCTGGAACTCGGTCGAATGTGGGAGCGGGCTCGCTCGCGAAGGCCGCGCCGCGGTGTTCAGCCAATCAGTTGAGCATCCCGCAACGCCGTCAGCGCCGCCAGCCAACGCGGATCCTGCTTGTATTCCGTCGAAGCAATTGCCTGCCCACGCATCCGCGCAATGCGTGGCGATGGCGTGACCTTCATCCGCTGAGCGGCAGTCAACGCCAACTCAGCCGCCGCACGATCGTTGCACACCAGCCCCATGTCGCAACCCGCCGTCAGCGCCGCTTCAATCCGGCTGGCCGCATCACCGACCACATGGGCACCCGCCATCGACAGATCATCGCTGAAAATCACCCCATCGAACTGCAACTCACCGCGCAGGATGTCCTGCAGCCAGCGGCGCGAGAACCCAGCTGGCTGGGCGTCGACGTGCGGGTAGATCACGTGCGCGGGCATCACGGCCGCGAGTTGCTTGCTCAGGCGTGCGAAAGGCACCAGGTCATTGGCGCGAATCTGTTCCAGGCTGCGTTCATCATTGGGAATGGCGACGTGGGAATCGGCCTCAGCCCAACCGTGACCGGGAAAGTGCTTGCCGGTGGCGGCCATGCCGGCGCTGTTCATGCCGCGGATGAATGCACCAGCCAGCACGGCGGCGCGCTCGGGGTCGCCTTCGAAGGATCGGGTGCCGACCACCGCGCTGCGCTGGTAGTCCAGGTCCAGCACCGGGGCGAAGCTCAGGTCCAGGCCAACGGCCAACACTTCAGTCGCCATGATCCAGCCACACTGCTCGGCCAGGTATTCGGCGTTGGGGTTATCCGCCAAGGCACGCATGGCCGGCAAACGCACGAAACCCTGGCGCAGGCGCTGTACGCGGCCGCCCTCCTGGTCGACGGCCAGCAGCAGGTCCGGGCGCACTGCGCGAATCGCTGCACTCAATTCCCGCACTTGGCGCGGATGCTCGATATTACGCGCGAAAATGATCAGGCCACCCACTTCAGGCTGGCGCAGCAGATGGCGGTCCTCGGCCGTCAGCCAGGTGCCGGCCACGTCGACCATCAAAGAACCTTGCAGGGCAGCAGTCATAAACCTTCCTTAAATAACGCACACAACCCGTTGCCCTCACCAGGCACAGTGAGCACAACGGGTTGCGAGTAAATAGCTGAATTCGGCATGGGTCGCTAGCTTAGCGGATGCAAGCGGTCGCGCCCACCCGGTGCGGTCAAACCTTGGCGGGTATTGGCGCGGACTTGCTGCGTGGGCGCAATTGAGCAGCGGCCATGGCGGCGTCGGTCACACCGGTTTCGGCACGCATGCCGGCAGCCAGGAACGGCACCATCAGGCGCATGACCTGTTCGATTGAGGTATTCACACCGAAATCGGTCTCGGCGATGGCCCGCAACGCCTTGATCCCGGACATGCTGAACGCGGCAGCACCGAGCATGAAGTGCACGCGCCAGAACAGCTCGATCGGCGGAATACGCGGGGCAGCCTCGTTAACCAGCAACATATAGCGACGAAAAACCTTGCCGTACATGTCTTCCAGGTAACGGCGCAGGTGACCCTGGCTCTGGCTGAACGCCAAGCCTAACAAGCGCATGAAAATCGACAAATCGTTGCCGCTGCGGGGCTGAACGACCAGGGCTTGCTCGACGAGGATTTCCAACAACTCTTCCAGGGTCGGCTTATGGTCAGCCTTGGCTTGGCGACGCTCCAGCTCACGGTCAAGACTGGCGCAGAACGGCCCCAGGAAGCGCGAGAACACGGCTTGGATCAGGGCTTTTTTCGAGCCGAAATGGTAGTTCACAGCAGCGAGGTTGACGCCAGCCTTGCTGGTGATCAGCCGCAATGAGGTTTCAGCAAATCCTTTTTCCGCGAACAATTGCTCGGCAGCATCGAGAATGCGTTCAACGGTTTCCGACTGGGCCATGGCTACTCCGCCTGACAAACACTTGTTTGAAACATACGTTTCAGGGTGTGTCTTGTCAAGCCTGCGGGTTTGCTTTCCGGCCGGGCAGTCATACATTTCATCGCTATTTAATCACATCCATACCGATCTGTAGGCAGCGCTATCTCTGGCTTGTGGGAAGCCTGCCCGATGACCGTCCAGCGGAGGGGCAGAAAAGGATGATTGCCAAGCGCAGTTCACTGTATATAATCCCAGTCACTGTATAAAAAGACAGAGCGATCAACATGCTAAAACTGACGCCACGCCAAGCTGAGATTCTGGCTTTTATCAAGCGCTGCCTCGATGACAACGGCTACCCGCCGACACGAGCGGAAATTGCGCTGGAACTGGGGTTCAAGTCCCCCAACGCCGCTGAAGAACACCTCAAGGCCCTCGCTCGCAAAGGCGCGATCGAGATGACCCCCGGTGCCTCGCGCGGTATTCGCATCCCTGGCTTCGAAGCCAAGGTCGACGAATCGACCCTGCCGATCATCGGCCGCGTCGCCGCCGGTGCGCCGATCCTGGCGCAGCAGCACGTCGAGGAATCCTGCAACATCAACCCGACCTTCTTCCATCCTCGCGCCGACTACCTGTTGCGCGTCCATGGCATGAGCATGAAGGACGTGGGCATCTTCGATGGCGACCTGCTGGCCGTCCACACCACCCGCGAAGCCCGTAATGGCCAAATCGTTGTCGCCCGTATCGGCGATGAAGTCACCGTCAAACGCTTCAAGCGCGAAGGCAGCAAGGTCTGGCTCCTGGCCGAGAACCCTGAGTTCGCCCCGATTGAAGTGAACCTGAAAGATCAGGACCTGGTGATCGAAGGCTTGAGCGTCGGCGTCATTCGCCGCTAGAGGAGGCATCATGCAACTCGTCCACACCCCACAACACACTCAACTGTCGCTGTTCGAGGCCTTCATGGCCCAACCCCTTGCGCCTATCCTCAAGGAAACGGTCGAGGCGCCCTGGGGCGCCGAACCTGAGGCGTTCAGTGAATTGTCGTTGCGCGGTGCAGCGGGGAGTTGCCTGAGCCTTCTGGCGCCGATCCTGCGTGATCTGAGCGAGGAACAGGATGCCCGCTGGCTGACGCTGATCGCCCCACCCGCCAGCCTGACCCAGGCCTGGCTGCGGGATGCCGGCCTCAACCGCGAGCGCATTCTGTTGCTGCAGCCACGCGGCGCGCAAAGTGCCCAACAGTTGACCTGCGAAGCACTTCGCCTGGGCCGCAGCCATACGGTGGTGAGCTGGTTGAATCCACTGAGTGTCAGCGCCAAGCAGCAGCTGATCAGCGCCGCTCGTACGGGTGATGCGCAGAGTTTGAATATTCGATTGGGCTGAGTGCCTGATCGGCCGAAGTCCTGTGACATACGGGCTTCTATGGTGAGCGGACTTCTGTGACATGCGGGCTTCTGTGGTGAGCGGGCTTGCCCCGCGCTGGGCTGCGAAGCGGCCCCAAAACCAAGCACCGTGGAATACCTGATGTACTGCGTCAATCTATTTAGGGCTGCTGCGCAGCCCAGCGCGGGGCAAGCCCGCTCACCACAACAAGCCCACTCACCACAATAATCTCACTGACCACAACAAGCCCACTCGCCACAAGCAAGCTAGCTCACTCCAGAAGCCTGCCTAACACCACAGAACCCCTAACCACAGGGCTTAGTGAAGAACCCGCGGCCCTTCGTCTTTCTCCGGCTCGCCTTCAGCCAGGCGACCGGCCATCTGCACGCCCACGCTCAACATGGCTTTAGCCACTTCCACGTGCTGGCCTTGCAGGAACTGCTTGGCGTCTTCGGAAAAATCCAAGATAACCAGAGAACCCTCGTCCTCAGCCCGGCGCAGCTCGATTCGGCCGTCAGGCAACTCAACAATTTCCAGAAAGGACGTTGGCATAAAAGTCTGTTCTCCACGAAAGGCCGGGATTATATCAGTCATCCACCCAGCCCCGCAGAGGATCTGAACAGGTTTGTTGACAGCTTGATGAATGGTCGCCGGCTTCGATGGCTACAACGCGTTGCGCCTCACACTCCGAGATACCTGCATCGCCGGCAAGCCGGCTCCTACGCGGAGATCAGCATTCGTTCAGGCCTTCGCGAAAGCGCAGCGCCATCTTTTTCAGTTCCTGACGCCAGCCCTCCAGCTCTTCACGGCTCAACGGCTTGGGTTCTTCCTCTTCCACCGCAACCGCCACGATCAGCGGCTGCGTCACATCGCCCTTGGGCACATGCGGAATACGCGGTGGCTGGAACATATCCGCATGCGCTTTGAGCAAACGCGCCACCCAACTGTCCGGGCTTTGAGCCATTTCAACCAGTTCTGCCAGCTCAGGAATGGCCATCGCATCCAGCACTTCACGATTCATGATCATTTCTGCACGGGGTGAACCCGCCTGGGGCAGGCGGTAAAACCCAGCGATTTCATGACACAAACCCAGCAAGGCGCCGTACAGGTGAAACAACGCAGCTTCACGCCCCGCCTGGACCAGCGCGATGGCATTCATCTCTTTCCCTTCCTCGGCGCGGCCAAGGGCTTCCAGGGATAGACCCGCGAAGTAAATTTTCTGATTGGTACGGGTATAGAGTTCGTTGGCCATGACGGCAATCTCCACAACGAAAGAGGCGCAATGCTGGCTGTGTAGGAGCGAGCTTGCTCGCGAAAAACCTAAGGACGCCATTATGTACCTGGCTTCCCGCGTTATCGTTAACGATTTTCGCGAGCAAGGGCTAGGCGCCCCCCTCGCTTCTACAGCAACAAAAGGCCGCCTGTGAAGGCGGCCTTTGTCATTGGCAGATTAGCCGATCAAGCGCCCTGGCGCTTATCCTCGACCTTCCACTTGCCGCCGTCGTAGAACGCTTTCCAGCCGGTAGGCTTGCCGTCAACTTCGGTCTGCACGTACTGCTCCTTGGTCTTGCGGCTGTAGCGGATCACGGCCGGACGACCATCCGGGTCCTTCTTCGGCGCTTCACACAAGAAGTGGTACTTAGGATCGATCTCATCCTTGTGCGGCACGATCTCCAGCACCAACGGCGCGCGGGTCTCGCGGTTCTTCGGGAACTGGCTGGCCGCCAGGAACAACCCCGAAGCGCCGTCACGCAGGATGTAGGTGTCGTTGACCTTCTCGCACTTGAGCTCCGGCATCTTCACCGGGTCCATCTTCGGCGGCGCCGCGTCACCGCTTTTCAGCAGTTTGCGGGTGTTCTTGCAGGTCGGGTTGGTGCAACCGAAGAACTTGCCGAAGCGGCCGGTCTTGAGCTGCATCTCGCTGCCGCACTTGTCGCATTCCAGGCTCGGACCTTCGTAGCCCTTGATGCGATAGGTACCTTCTTCAATCTCGTAGCCGTTGCAATCCGGGTTGTTACCGCAAATGTGCAGCTTGTGCTTCTCGTCCAGCAGGTAGGCGTCCATCGCCGTGCTGCAGATCGGGCAACGGTGCTTGCCACGCAGTACCAGAGACTCGGACTCACCCTCGTCGTCGGCGGCGATTTCATCACCCGGCACCAGGTTGACAGTGGCCTTGCAGCGCTCTTTCGGCGGCAGGCTGTAGCCCGAGCAACCGAGGAACACGCCAGTGGACGCCGTACGAATCTGCATCGGCCGACCGCAGGTCTGGCACGGGATGTCGGTCATCACCGGCTGGTTGGCGCGCATGCCATTTTCAGGGCTTTCGGCTACTTCGAGTTTTTTCTTGAAGTCGCCGTAGAACTCGTCCAACACGTTTTTCCAGTCGCGTTCGCCCTGGGCCACGTCATCGAGATTCTCTTCCATGCCGGCAGTGAAGCCGTAGTCCATCAGGTTGGAGAAGCTCTCGGACAGGCGCTCGGTCACGATGTCGCCCATCTTTTCCGAGTAGAAACGACGGTTGTGCAGCGCAACGTAGCCACGGTCTTGAATGGTGGAGATGATCGCTGCATAGGTCGACGGACGACCGATACCGCGTTTTTCCATCTCTTTTACCAGGCTGGCTTCCGAATAACGCGCCGGCGGCTTGGTGAAGTGCTGGGACGGGTCGAGCTGGATCAGCTTGAGGGTGTCGCCCTGGGCCATGTCCGGCAGCACGTCGTCATCGCCAGGCTTGGCGATTTGCGGCATCACACGGGTGTAACCGTCGAACTTGAGGATACGGCCCTTGGCACGCAGCTCAAAATCGGAGGCCGCCACGGTGACAGTGGTGGACAGGTATTGCGCTGGCAGCATCTGGCAAGCCAGGAACTGGCGCCAGATCAGCTCGTAAAGGCGCTCAGCGTCGCGCTCCATGCCGCTCAGCTTGGCAGGCGTGGTGTTGGCGTCGGAAGGACGGATCGCTTCGTGAGCCTCTTGTGCGCCTTCCTTGCTGCTGTAGACGTTCGGCTTCTCCGGCAGGTACTTCTTGCCGAACTCTTCTTCAATATAGGTACGCGCCATCGCGACCGCGTCCACCGACAGGTTGGTGGAGTCGGTACGCATGTAAGTGATGTAGCCGGCTTCGTACAAGCGCTGGGCCATCATCATGGTTTTCTTCACACCGAAGCCCAGGCGGTTACTCGCGGCCTGTTGCAGGGTGGATGTGATGAACGGTGCCGATGGCTTGCTGCTGGTCGGTTTGTCTTCACGCTTGACGATGCTGTAGCTGGAAGACTTGAGCTTTTCCAGCGCGGCCATGGCCTGGGCTTCGTTCAGCGGCTTGAAGGCCTCGCCGTTCTCGCGGGCCACTTCAAAGCGCACGTTGGCGCCCTTGGCAGTGCCGAGGTCGGCGTGGACTTCCCAGTACTCTTCGGGGATGAACGCACGAATCTCGCGCTCACGCTCCACCACCAGCTTCACCGCAACCGATTGCACACGACCGGCCGACAGACCACGGGCGATCTTGGCCCACAGCAGCGGCGAAACCATATAACCCACGACGCGGTCGAGGAAGCGACGGGCCTGCTGGGCGTTGACGCGGTCGATGTCCAGTTCGCCCGGCTTGGAGAAGGCTTCCTGGATGGCTTTCTTGGTGATTTCGTTGAACACCACACGCTTGTAGCGGCTGTCATCACCGCCGATGGCTTCCCGCAGGTGCCAGGCAATGGCTTCCCCTTCGCGGTCCAAGTCCGTCGCGAGATAGATGGTGTCAGCATCCTTGGCGAGCCGGCGCAGCTCTTCGATGACCTTTTCCTTGCCTGGAAGGATTTCGTACTTGGCCTTCCAGCCATGATCCGGGTCCACACCCATGCGCGAGACCAGCTGCTTGCGCGCTTTCTCTTTAGGGGTGAGCACCGGACCTTCGCCCGCAGCCGCCTTGCCGCGCTTGGCGGCAGGCTCCTTGCTGGCGCTAGCCGAACCGCTGGTGGGCAGGTCTCGGATATGGCCGATACTCGACTTCACCACGTACTCGTTGCCCAAGTACTTGTTGATGGTCTTGGCCTTAGCCGGGGATTCCACAATGACCAGCGATTTGCCCATGGATCGGAAAATTCCTGAATTCGAGAAGTGAAAGGCAGTTGGCGCCTGTCGCGGCAACGCTATATATAGTGGCAACAAGGTGAGGTCAAGCGCAGCATTCTGCGCGACCTGCCGTTATTGCCCTGAAAAAAGACTGGGTTCGGCCTGGACCAAAGCAAAGCGCGGGACCTGCTCGCCGTCAACCTCGACGGTCTCCACAAACATGCTCAAGGGGCGTACCCAAAAGCCGTAATCGCCATACAGTGCTTGGTAGAACACTACTTCTTCTTCGGTCTCGGAGTGGCGTGCCACACTGAAAACACGGTACTGCGGACCTTTATAATGCTGGTAGAGCCCTGGTTCGACTTTCATGCTCTGGCACTCTTACAAAATTTGTTAAAAAAAAAAATACAAAACCACCCAAAAACAAAAACCGGGGCACTGGGCCCCGGCTTCCGTCAACCCAACGCTTAGACGCGTTCGAAGACGGTGGAAATGCCTTGGCCGAGACCAATGCACATGGTTGCAACCCCTAGGTTGCCGCCATTTTGCTTCATCACGTTAAGCAAAGTGCCGGAGATACGCGCACCGGAGCAACCGAATGGGTGGCCCAGGGCAATCGCGCCGCCGTGCAGGTTAACCTTCTCATTCATCTTGTCGAGTACTTTCAAATCTTTCAGTACGGGCAGGGCCTGTGCGGCGAAAGCTTCGTTGAGCTCGAAGAAGTCGATGTCGTTGATGGTCAGGGCTGCGCGCTTCAAGGCTTTTTGTGTGGCCGGTACAGGACCATAGCCCATGATTGCCGGGTCCACACCTGCCACAGCCATCGAACGGATCACGGCCAGCGGTTGGATGCCCAGGTCCTGGGCACGTTGCGCCGACATCACGATCATGCACGAAGCACCGTCGGTGATTTGCGACGAAGTACCGGCTGTCACGGTGCCGCCCTTTGGATTGAACGCTGGCTTCAGCGCGGCCAGGCTTTCCAGGGTGGTATCCGGACGAATGGTTTCGTCGTAGTCGAACAGTTTCAGGAAACCGTTCTCGTCATAACCGTTCATCGGGATGATTTCATCCTTGAACTTGCCTTCCACAGTCGCCTTGTGGGCGAGTTGGTGGGAACGCAGGCCGAACGCGTCCTGGGCTTCGCGGGTAATGCCGTGCATTTTGCCGAGCATTTCCGCAGTCAGGCCCATCATGCCCGAGGCTTTTGCCGCGTACAGCGACATGTGCGGGTTAGGATCAACGCCGTGCATCATGCTGACGTGGCCCATGTGCTCCACGCCACCGACCACAAACACATCACCGTTGCCGGTCATGATGGCCTGGGCGGCGGTGTGCAGCGCGCTCATCGACGAACCGCACAGGCGGCTGACGGTCTGGCCGGCCGCGGTGTGCGGGATCTGGGTCATCAGCGACGCCATGCGCGCGATGTTCCAGCCCTGCTCCAGGGTCTGGTTGACGCAGCCCCAGATCACGTCCTCGACTTCGTTTGGGTCGACCTTGACGTTGCGTTCCAGCAGTTTGCTGATCAGGTGTGCCGACATGTCTTCGGCACGGGTGTTGCGGTGCATGCCGCCCTTGGAGCGGCCCATCGGCGTACGACCGAAGTCGACGATCACGACGTCTCTTGGATTCAAGCTCATAAATATTCTCGCTCTAGTCGTCTGGGCACTTAACCGAAGAAGCGCTGGCCGTTCTTGGCCATTTCACGCAGCTTCGCGGTCGGGTGGTACAGCGGGCCCAAATCAGCGTATTGATCAGCCAGGGCAACGAACTCGGCCACACCGATCGAATCGATGTAACGCAGCGCACCACCACGGAATGGAGGGAAACCAATACCGTACACCAGGCCCATATCGGCTTCGGCGGCGGTTTCGACGATGCCGTCTTCCAGGCAACGTACGGTTTCCAGGCACAGGGCGATCATCATCCAGTTGATGATGTCTTCGTCCGACACCTCACGCTGTTCGTAGATGACCGGAGCCAGCACTTCGTGCACCGACGGGTCGGCCACTTTCTTCTGCTTGCCCTTCTTGTCCGCCTCGTAGGCGTAGAAACCCTTGCCGTTCTTCTGGCCCAGGCGCTTGGCCTCGTACAGCGCGTCGATCGCCGAACGGCGGTCGTCTTTCATGCGGTCCGGGAAGCCTTCAGCCATCACATCGCGACCGTGGTGGCCGGTGTCGATGCCGACCACGTCCATCAGGTACGCGGGGCCCATTGGCCAGCCGAATTTCTCCATGACTTTGTCGATGCGCACGAAGTCCACGCCGGCGCTGACCAACTTGGCGAAACCGCCGAAGTACGGGAACAGCACGCGGTTGACCAGGAAGCCCGGGCAGTCGTTGACCACGATCGGGTTCTTGCCCATTTTCTTGGCGTAGGCAACGGTGGTGGCAACGGCCAGCTCGCTGGACTTCTCGCCACGGATGACTTCCACCAGCGGCATCATGTGCACCGGGTTGAAGAAGTGCATGCCGACGAAGTTCTCCGGACGCTTCAAGGCCTTGGCCAGCAGCGAGATGGAAATGGTCGAGGTGTTGGACGCCAGGATGGTGTCGTCTTTAACCTGAGCTTCCACTTCGGCCAGAACGGCTTGCTTGACCTTCGGGTTCTCGACAACGGCTTCGACCACCAGGTCGACGTGGCCGAAATCGCCGTAGGACAGCGTAGGACGAATGCCGTTAAGCACTTCAGCCATTTTCGCAGCGGTCATGCGACCTTTGTCCACACGACCGACCAGCAGCTTGGCGGCTTCTGCCAGGCCTTGCTCGATACCGTGCTCGTTGATGTCTTTCATCAGGATCGGCGTGCCTTTGGACGCCGACTGATAGGCGATACCGCCGCCCATGATACCGGCGCCGAGTACGGCAGCCTGTTTCACGTCCTTGGCGATTTCGTCGTAGGCCTTGGCCTTTTTCTTCAGTTCCTGATCGTTCAGGAACAGGCCGATCAGGCTCTGGGCTGCGGAGGTTTTCGCCAGTTTGACGAAGCCAGCCGCTTCCACTTCCAGAGCTTTGTCGCGACCGAAGTTCGCGGCTTTCTGGATGGTCTTGATCGCTTCAACCGGTGCCGGGTAGTTCGGGCCGGCCTGGCCAGCCACGAAACCTTTGGCGGTTTCGAACGACATCATTTGTTCGATGGCGTTGAGCTTGAGTTTTTCCAGCTTCGGCTGACGCTTGGCCTTGTAGTCAAATTCGCCGCTGATGGCGCCCTTGATCAGGTTCAATGCGGCTTCGGCCAGTTTGTCCGGGGCAACCACAGCGTCGACAGCACCGACTTTCAGCGCGTCTTCAGCACGGTTTTCCTTACCGGCGGCAATCCACTCGATGGCGTTGTCGGCACCGATCAGGCGCGGCAGGCGCACGGTACCGCCAAAACCTGGGTAGATGCCCAGTTTGACTTCAGGCAGGCCGATCTTGGCCGTGGCCGACATGACGCGGAAGTCTGCCGCCAGGCACATTTCCAGGCCACCGCCCAACGCGATGCCGTTGATCGCGGCGACGGTCGGTACGTTGAGGTCTTCAAAATCGCTGAAAATCTTGTTGGCTTCGAGGTTGCCAGCCACCAGCTCGGCATCGGGCAGCTTGAAGTTGTCGACGAATTCGGTGATGTCAGCGCCGACGATGAACACGTCCTTGCCGCTGGAAACGATCACGCCCTTGACCGAAGCATCTGCTTTGATGGTGTCTACGGCCTGACGCAATTCATTCAGGGTTAGACGGTTGAACTTGTTGACGGACTCACCCTTGAGGTCGAATTTCAGTTCGACGATGCCACTTTCAAGAGCCTTAACCGTGATGGCTTTACCTTCGTAAATCATCAACTGATCTCCACGATATGGAAGCTGAACAGTACACATTGGACGCTGGCCTCTGGCTGGACACTGACAGTTGCGTCAATGCTCATGCCAATCCGCCAGGCACACCCGCCAATGCGATAGTCGGGATTCTGTATGAGCGGTCTGACAGACAAACGCTCAATTCATACGCCCGTTTGATTTGGGTACGCCACCTTCATCCAATTCCGGGCAATTGTCAATCGCTCGAAAGGCTAGGAAAAACGCGACTTTCCAGTCATTTCAGAACCCCGACCATAAGCCCGCGACTCGTCAATATTCAAATATTCACGAAATCAATAATGGAAAAAATGAGGGAAAAGGCTGTACAGAACGGGATATGCCGCTAGGCTAGCGACAACCTTACCGCGCCTGGATGAACTTCCGACGCAGGGAACACAGAATTACCGGCCTGCCTGGCCAACTCCAGCCCGATGATGATGTCGGGCTTTTTATTGCCTGCCGTTTTTCATGATTTGCACGCCCTTTGTAGGAGCCGGGCTTCCTACAGGGGGTTGTCGCAGGCCGCCAGGGTCGGTGTCAGGCCAAGGCCTTGAGCAGCGTATCGATAGCCTTCAACACGCTCGCCTCGCCCTTCTCGCCCCAATACAGGGCGATCATCTGCTTGTCGGCTTCGACCTTGTAGACGTTGTCCGGCAACGTCGCAAAATGCGGCAACAACTTTTCATCAACACACACTTCACGCCACTGATTCACCCAGACTCCGGGCTCCAGCTGCCAGTAACTCCAAATGGCCGGTGTGCTGCCACGCCGTGGCCGGCAGTATTGCGCGCACGGGCTCGGTGGCTCCTGCTTGAGCCAGTGCGGCCATTCCTGGGGCGACAACTGCATGGCCAGGCCGATGCGGCGCGCCTCCATGCGCAGGGCCATGCGCCCGCTCTGATGGCGCGACGGGCGCAGCCATGCCAGGGGGCTCAGAACCACCACAAGGATTGACACCACTATCCAGACCGTCATATGTGTACTCCCGAATTTCTAGATGAGCGGATTTGACCTGACGCAACCCCATCCGCTTGAAAGCAGCCATACTGAACATATTGCAGTCCCTTGGAGGAACGCCTCATGCCCTACCAACATATTCTGGTCGCTGTCGATCTGACCGAAGAGTGCGATCCGGTGATCAAGCGCGCGCAGGAATCTGCATTGGCCAATGGCGCCAGACTGTCGCTGGTGCATATCGTCGAGCCCATGGCCATGGCCTTTGGTGGCGACGTGCCCATGGACCTTTCCCAGTTGCAGCAACAACAATTTGACCAGGCCAAGGAGCGCCTGGACCGTTTGATTCTCAAATACCCGCACCTGAAAAGGGAAGACTGCCTCCTGACGTACGGCCAACCGCGCCAGGAAATCCACCACCTGGCCAAGGAAAAGTCTTGCGACTTGATCGTGGTGGGTAGCCATGGTCGTCACGGCTTGGCGTTGTTGCTGGGTTCTACAGCCAATGATGTGCTGCACGGTGCGCCGTGCGATGTGCTGGCCGTGAAGCTGGTCAAAAACGCATAACCCCTTGTAGGAGCTGGCTTGCCAGCGATAGCGGACTGTCAGCCGCCAGATGTATGGCCTGACAGAATGCAATCGCCGGCAAGCCGGCTCCTACAGGTTCCTATAAAAAACCCGGTGTTCATCAGATGAACACCGGGTTTTTTAATGCACTGGAATCACTCAGGCATCCAGCTCAGCCCAACGCTCAACCAGCACTTCCAGCTCCTGGTTCAGTTTCTCCAGGGAGGCAATCACCTTGGCGGTTTCCGCCGCCGGACGCAGGTAGAAACCCGCGTCAGCCATGTCCGCTTCTACCGTCTTAATCTGCTGTTCCTTGGCCTCGATATCACCCGGCAAGGCTTCCAGTTCACGCTGCAGCTTATAGCTGAGCTTCTTCTTGCCCACTGGCGCCGCCTCTGCAACCGGCGCAGCAGCCGCCACCGGAGCCACCACGGCCGAGTTCAAGTCGGCCTTGCCGGATTTGCTCTCGGTCACGCCCAGCAGGCGCGGCGAGCCGCCCTGGCGCAGCCAGTCCTGGTAACCACCGACGTATTCACGCACCTTGCCTTCACCTTCGAAGACCAGGGTGCTGGTGACCACGTTGTCGAGGAATGCCCGGTCGTGACTCACCATCAGCACGGTACCGTTGAAGGTCAGCAGCACTTCTTCCAGCAGTTCGAGCGTTTCTACGTCAAGGTCGTTGGTCGGTTCATCGAGCACCAGCAGGTTGGCCGGCTTGCTGAACAGCTTGGCCAGCAGCAGGCGCGCACGCTCGCCACCGGACAAGGCTTTCACCGGCGTACGCGCACGCTGCGGGCTGAACAGGAAATCGCCCAGGTAGCTGAGCACGTGGCGGCTCTGGCCATCGATGTCGATAAAGTCGCGGCCTTCGGCGACGTTGTCGATCACGGTCTTTTCCAGGTCCAACTGGTGGCGCAGCTGGTCGAAGTAAGCCACGTCGATGCGCGTGCCCTCTTCCACGGTGCCGCTGGTCGGCTGCAGGCCGCTGAGCATCAGCTTGAGCAAGGTGGTCTTGCCGGTGCCGTTGGCGCCCAGCAGGCCGATACGGTCGCCGCGCTGCAGGACCATGGAGAAGTCCTTGATCAGGAACGGGCCGTCCGGGTGATGGAAGCTGACGTTCTCCAGCACCATTACTTGCTTGCCCGACTTGTCGGCGGTGTCCAGCTGGATATTCGCCTTGCCGGTGCGCTCGCGGCGTTCGCTGCGCTCGACACGCAGGGCTTTCAGTGCGCGTACGCGGCCTTCGTTACGGGTGCGGCGGGCCTTGATGCCCTGGCGGATCCAGACTTCTTCCTGGGCCAGCTTCTTGTCGAACAGCGCGTTGGCGGTTTCTTCGGCGGCCAGCGCAGCTTCCTTGTGCACCAGGAAGCTGGCGTAGTCGCCGTTCCAGTCGATCAAGCCGCCACGATCCAGTTCAAGGATGCGGGTCGCCAGGTTTTGCAGGAAGGAACGGTCGTGCGTGATGAACAGCACGGCGCCCTGGAATTCCTTGAGGGCCTCTTCCAGCCAGGCAATCGCGCCGATGTCCAAGTGGTTGGTGGGTTCGTCGAGCAGTAGCAGATCCGGCTCGGACACCAGGGCCTGGGCCAGCAGCACGCGACGACGCCAGCCACCGGACAACTCGGCGAGGGTCTTGTCGGCCGGCAGTTGCAGGCGGCTCAAGGTGCTGTCGACCAGTTGCTGCAAGCGCCAGCCATCGCGGGCTTCGAGGTCTTGCTGAACGTGCATCAGTTTGTTCAGGTCGTCTTCGGTGACGCAATTTTGCGCCAGGTGATGATATTCGGCGAGCAGTGCGCCGACGCCGTCGAGGCCTTCGGCAACCACGTCGAACACAGTCCGTCCGTCGGCCACGGGCAATTCTTGCGGCAATTCGCCGATCTTGAGGCCCGGCGCGCGCCATACAGAGCCGTCATCAGGCTTCTGATCGCCTTTGACCAGCTTCATCATGCTGGATTTGCCGGTGCCGTTGCGGCCGATGATGCACACCCGCTCACCACGGGCGATCTGCCAGGACACCTTGTCCAACAACGGCATAGCGCCGAAAGCAAGGGACACATCGCTGAATTTGAGCAGGGTCATACGCTTCTCCAAAAACTGGGCGCGCATTCTACCTGAGTTAGGGGTGGGATGCGGCTGGCATTTTCGCTGCCGACACGTTCTGTAGGACATTTGCTACGAACTTGAACGAACCGCCCGGCAAAGCTTTCGTCTGCGTCGGGCAAAAGGCTAAGCTAGGGGCAATCAGTGTCGGCGGTGCCGATGCTAGTCGTGATTTCTCTGCACGGACGTCTCATGCGCAGTCGCCTTTTCAACTTTTTATCTTGTCTGCTTCTTTCCGCCACCGCCGTTCAATCCGCCCAGGCCGTGGACCTCACCACCCAACGTCAATATTACGATGAAGCCAAACGCGCCCTGGCCAAAGGCGACACCGGCCCGTACATGCAATACAGCCAAGCCCTGGCCGATTACCCGCTGACACCGTACCTGGCCTATGACGAACTGACGGCACGCCTGAAAACCGCGAGCAACCAGGAAATCGAGCAGTTCCTCGCCAAAAACGGCGACCTGCCCCAGGCCAACTGGATGAAACTGCGCTGGTTGCGCTGGCTGGCCGAGCGTGGTGACTGGCAGACCTTTGAAAAGTACTACGACGCCAAGCTTAATTTCGTTGAGCTGGACTGCCTGCATGGCCAGTACCAGCTCACCCACAACTTGAAGGCGGAAGGCTATAAGACCGCCGAAAAACTCTGGATGACTGGCAAGTCCCAACCGGCGGCCTGCGATGTCACCTTCGGCCAGTGGGCGGCAGGCGGCCAACTCACCGAACAGAAGATCTGGGACCGCGCCAAGCTCGCCGCCGAAGCGCGCAACTACGCCCTGGCCAACAGCCTGGTGAAAACCCTGCCCACCCTCGGCGCCCAAGGTCGCTTGATGGTGGACGTGGCGCAGAAGCCCGACATGCTCAGCGACCCGTCACGCTTCCTGCCGGCCACTGAGGCCATGTCTGACGCCGTGGGCCTCGGCTTGCGTCGCCTGGCACGCCAGGATCCGGACAAGGCCATGGCCCTGCTCGACGGCTACGCCAGCAGCATGCACTTCTCGCGTGACGAAAAAGTGTCGATCGCCCGCGAAATCGGCCTCACCCTGGCCAAGCGCTATGAGCCGCGCGCCCTAGAGGTGATGACCAAGTACGACCCTGAACTGCGTGACAACACCGTCTCCGAATGGCGCCTGCGCTTGCTGCTGCGCCTGGCGCGCTGGGAAGATGCGTACCAGTTGACCCGCAAACTCCCACAGGACTTGGCGACCACCAACCGCTGGCGCTACTGGCAGGCCCGCAGCTTGGAACTGGCAGAACCTAAGAACCCGCAAGCGCTGGTCCTATACAAAAACCTGGCGCAAGAGCGTGACTTCTACGGTTTCCTTGCGGCAGATCGTTCCAAAGCCCCGTACCAGCTGAAGAACAAGCCGCTGCTGATGAGCCAGGCACTGGTCAACAAGGTGCGCAACACCCCTGGCGTGCGCCGTGCGCTGGAATTCTATGCCCGTGGCCAGGTAGTGGATGGCCGTCGCGAGTGGTACCACGTCAGCCGTCACTTCAACCGTGACGAGATGGTCGCCCAGGCCCGATTGGCCTACGACATGAAGTGGTACTTCCCGGCGATCCGCACCATCAGCCAGGCGCAATACTGGGACGACCTGGACATCCGCTTCCCAATGGCGCACCGCGACACCTTGGTGCGTGAAGCCAAGGTGCGCGGCCTGCATTCCAGCTGGGTGTTCGCCATCACTCGCCAGGAAAGCGCCTTCATGGACGACGCCCGCTCCGGCGTCGGTGCCAGCGGCCTGATGCAACTGATGCCCGGCACCGCCAAGGAAACCGCGCGCAAGTTCAGCATCCCCCTGGCCTCCCCGGCCCAGGTGCTGGACCCGGACAAGAACATCCAGCTCGGCGCCGCCTACCTGAGCCAGGTGCACAGCCAGTTCAACGGCAACCGCGTACTCGCCTCCGCCGCCTACAACGCCGGCCCCGGCCGTGTACGCCAGTGGCTGCGCGGCGCAGACCACCTGAGTTTCGATGTGTGGGTTGAAAGCATCCCGTTCGACGAAACCCGCCAGTATGTGCAGAACGTGCTGTCTTATTCGGTGATCTACGGGCAGAAACTCAATTCACCCCAGCCGCTGGTGGATTGGCATGAGCGGTATTTTGATGATCAGTAAGGCCTAGCCCGAAGGTCCCCCTGCTCCAGGGGATTGAAAACCCTATAGCAAGCGGGCCTGCGGTGGTCAGCTAGCTTTCTGTGGTGAGCGGGCTTGTCCCGCGCTGGGCTGCGTAGCAGCCCCAAAACCGGATATCACAATTTTTCGGCTACACCTACACCGTGACGACTGAATTGGGAGTGCTTCGCACTCCAGCGCGGGGCAAGCCCGCTCACCACAGAAGCCCCCTCAGCAACCCTCAACAATGCTTGGTAACTTGCCTAGACCTCGCTGTTCGCGACCTCCACCCCATCACTGAACTGCAACGCCGCCAATCGCGCATACAACGCATTGCTCGCAATCAACTGTTGATGCGTCCCGATCGCCACCAACTTACCCTGGTCCATCACCGCAATGCGATCAGCGTTCTTCACCGTGGCCAGCCGATGGGCGATCACCAGGGTAGTGCGCCCTTGCATCAACTGCGGCAGCGCTTGCTGGATCAGGTGTTCACTCTGGGCATCGAGGGCGCTGGTAGCTTCGTCGAGCAGCAGGATCGGCGCGTCCACCAGCAGCGCGCGGGCGATGGCCAGGCGTTGGCGTTGGCCGCCGGAGAGGCCCATGCCGCCGTCGCCCAAGTGAGTCTGGTAGCCGTCGGGCATTTGCAGGATGAAGTCATGGGCGTGGGCAATGCGGGCGGCGGCTTCGACCTGTTCCCGAGTGGCGGTCGGGTTGCCGTAGCGGATGTTGTCTTCGACGCTGCCGAAGAACAGCGCCGGACTCTGGGACACTAGGGCGAAGTGGCGGCGCAGGTCCATAGGGTCGAGTTCGGTCAGCGGATGGCCTTCGAGCAGGATGCAGCCTTGCTGGGGATCGTAGAAGCGCAGCAACAGGTCGAAAATCGTCGATTTGCCCGCGCCGGATGGGCCCACCAACGCCAGGGTTTCACCGGGATTGATGGTCAGGTTCAGGCCGTCGACAGCATAGCTATCGGGCCGTGAAGGGTAGGAAAACCGCAGGTTTTGCAGTTCCATGCGGCCGCTGACCCGCTCAGGCAGTTGCACCGTCCCGGCGGCGGGCGCCTGGATTTCGTTGCTCGACTGCAACAACTCGCCGATCCGCTCGGCGGCCCCGGCGGCGCGTTGCAACTCACCGAGCACTTCGCTCAGGGTGCCGACCGCACTGCCGACAATCAGGCTGTAGAACACGAACGCCGCCAGCTCGCCGCCGGATATGCGCCCGCTGATCACATCCATGCCGCCCACCCACAGCATCACACCCACGGCGCCGAGCACCAGCATGATCACCAGGGTAATCAACCAGGCGCGCTGGGTGATGCGTTTGCGCGCGGTGGTGAAGGCGTCTTCCACGGTCACGGCGAAACGCTGCTCGTCCTGCACCTGATGGTTGTAGGCCTGCACGGTCTTGATCTGGCCGAGGGTCTCGGACACATAGCTGCCCACATCGGCGATACGGTCCTGGCTTTGCCGCGATAAACTGCGCACCCGGCGGCCGAAGATGAGGATCGGCGCCAACACCAGCGGCAATGCCACCACCACGATGCTGGTGAGCTTGGGGTTGGTCACAAACAGCAACACGATGCCCCCTATGACCATCAGCGCGTTGCGCAGGAACAGCGACAACGACGAGCCGATCACCGATTGCAGCAAGGTGGTATCAGTGGTCAAACGTGACTGGATTTCCGAGCTGCGATTATTTTCATAGAAGCCCGGATGCAGGTAGATCAGATGGTTGAACACTTGCCGACGGATGTCCGCCACCACCCGCTCGCCGATCCACGACACCAAGTAGAACCGTGCAAACGTGCCCACTGCCAGGCCCAGTACGAGGATCATGAACAGGCCGATGGACTGGTTGAGCAAGTGTGGGGATTGAGTCATGAACCCCTGGTCCACCAGCAGGCGAATGCCCTGCCCCATGGACAAGGTGATACCGGCCGTGACGATCAGCGCCAACAGGGCGCCGAGCGCGTGCCAGCGGTAGGGCGCGATGAAGCGGCTGGCCAGGCGGATCGCGCGGCGTTGACGGACTGAGAACATGGAGGGCATCACCAGTGAGGAACCTGTCCTCAACATTGGGGGAACTTGGGCAAATAACAATGAGTCAGGTTAATTATGCCCGCCGATACCTATCCCTAGAGGCTATCGGTCTAACCCCTGGCTGGAAATCCGAGGCGGTTTCTGGTGGACTGGGTATTCGAACCGGTGATCTTGCAGGGAGTTGTAACAGCGTGGTCACTCGGGCGGCTTAGAGTAAAGAAGCAAACTAGGTAAACAACCTGATGAGGAGACAGGCCATGACCTTGCAGAACAGCAGCGATGCCAAGATTGAAGTGATCCGCCAACCGCAGCAGTTGCCTTGCTCGTACATCGACGCCAAAGGCCGCGAAGTGCAGATTACCGAAGAGATGATCCAGCAAGCCTGCCGCGAACTGGACGAAAAACTGGTCAAGCCTGCCCAGCAAGGCTGAAGCGCCGACGCTCTTGCAAACCCGGCCCAGGTGGCCGGGTTTTTTACTGCGGTCTAAACGCTCACAGCGCCCAATGCGCCGACGATGTTCGATAGCACCGCCGATTCACCGTTGATGCGCACCTTCAAGCCATCAATCTCACGGCGCTCCGGGTAGTTCTTGCGCAGCAGGTCAAACGCCCTGCGCTGTTCTTCCACCGTTCCTACCAGGCTCCGCCGGAAGTCCGCATCATCCCGGCGCGGGTCGTACACGCTGCGGCACAGGGTCGCCAGCGCCCAGGCCGGGTCGGTGGACGCGTTCAACTGCACCTCGGCCAACCACGGCGGCGGCAGCAAATCACTCAACTGAATACTCGGTTCCTGCCCCAGGTGCACGCAGAACGCCTGATAGATCTGCGCCGTGCCGCGCTGTTTGCCATCCAGGCTGTAACCAGCGATATGCGGCGTGGCCAGCACGCACAGGTCGGCAAGGTCCACGTCCACTTCAGGTTCGCCCTCCCACACATCCAGCACCGCTTGCAGGTCTTCGCGCGCCAGCAACACCTCGCGCAGGGCGGCGTTGTCCACCACCGGGCCACGGCTGGCGTTGATCAGCCAAGTGCCGGGCTTGAGCTGGTTGAGCCGCTCGCGGTCGAACAGGTGCCAGGTGGAGCCATTGCCGGACTTGGTCAACGGCGTGTGCAGGCTGATCACATCGCATTGCTCGATGATCTGCTCCAGGCTGACGTAATCGCCGTCTTCGGCAATCTGCCGTGGCGGGTCACACACCAGCACGTTCCAGCCCAGGCCCTTGAGTACCTTGACCAGCCGCCCGCCCACTTCGCCGGCTCCAACCACGCCATAGGTGCGCTGAGTGAGGTCGGCACCTTCGATTTCAGCCAGGGTCATCAGGCTGCCCAGCACATAATCCACCACGCCACGGGCATTGCAGCCGGGGGCGCTGGACCACTGGACGCCGGCCTGCTTGAAGTAGTCGAGGTCCAGGTGATCGGTGCCGATGGTGCAAGTGCCGACGAAACGCACGTTCGTCCCCTCCAGCAGCGCACGGTTAACGTTGGTCACCGAGCGCACCAGCAACACGTCAGCCTGCTCGACTGTGGCGCGGTCGATGGAACGGCCGGGCACCCGGCGGATCTCGCCAAATCCCTGGAAGAATGCATCGAGCAGCGGAATATTTTCGTCGGCAACAATCAACATGGCAGGCTCCTTTCGCGGACCCGCAGTGTACAGGGATCACGACCCGCGCTTACAAATCCCTAACACAGGATTTTTCCTGACCAATGCGTCAAAGCGTAGAATCCGCGGTCCTTGCGCATCCCTTGATTGGACACCTGTACGTGAACACTGCCTCTGCCACCCTCAGCCGCCCCGCCCGCATCAGCCGGGAAGTCGGCGGCCTGCTGACGCTCGCCCTGCCGATCATGGTCGGCCAACTGGCCACTACTGCGATGAGTTTTGTCGATGCGGTGATGGCCGGCCGCGTCAGTCCCCAAGACTTGGCGGCGGTGGGCCTGGGCAACTCGATCTGGATTCCGGTCTACCTGCTGATGAGCGGTACGCTGCTGGCCACCACGCCGAAAGTTGCCCAACGCTTCGGTGCGGGCCAGTACAGCGAGATCGGACCACTGGTGCGTCAGTCACTGTGGCTGGCCTTGGTGGTCGGCATCATCGGCTCACTGCTACTGCTCTGCGCCGAGCCGATCCTGCATGCAATGAAGGTTGAGCCGGACCTGATCGCGCCCACCATGGGTTACTTGCATGGCATCGCCGCCGGTATGCCGGCCATTGCGTTCTATTACGTGCTGCGCTGCTTCAGTGACGGCCTGGGCCGTACGCTGCCAAGCATGGTCATGGGCCTGTGCGGCCTGGCGCTGAATATCCCGCTGAACTACATCTTCATCTACGGTCACCTCGGCCTGCCGGCCATGGGCGGCGTAGGTTGCGGTTGGGCGACGGCCATTTCGATGTGGGTGATGATGCTTGGCCTGGCCGGCTGGACCCGCTGGGGGCCGGCCTACCAGAGCAGCGAACTGTTCAAGCGTTTCGACTGGCCACAATGGGCGGTGATCAAGCGCGTGCTGGGCATTGGCCTGCCGATTGGCGTGGCGATCTTTGCCGAGTCGAGCATTTTTGCGGTGATTGCCCTACTGCTGGGCAGCTTGGGAGCCACGGTGGTGTCCGGTCATCAGATCGCGCTGAACGTCAGCTCCCTGGTGTTCATGATCCCCTACTCCCTGAGCATGGCCGTAACGGTACGCGTGGGCCAGGCGCTGGGACGTGGGGAACCGCGTGAAGCACGCTTCGCCGCAGGGGTGGGCATGGGCACGGCGCTGGCCTACGCCTGCCTGTCCTGCAGCCTGATGTTGCTGTTTCGCGAGCAGATTGCGGCGATCTATACGCCGGACCCGGTGGTCATTCACTTGGCTTCGACGCTGATCGTGTTCTCGGCACTGTTCCAGTTTTCCGACTCGATCCAGGTCACGGCGGCTGGCGCACTGCGTGGTTACCAGGACACCCGAGTGACGATGGTACTGACCTTGTTCGCCTATTGGGGCGTTGGCCTGCCGGTGGGTTACGCCCTGGGGCTGACGAATTGGCTCGGCGAGCCGAGCGGCCCAAGCGGCTTGTGGCAAGGGCTGATCGTGGGACTGAGCTGTGCGGCGGGGATGTTGCTGGTACGCCTGGCGCGCAGTGCACGCCGGCGCATTCGCGCCGACAAGGCACACCTGTAGGAGCGAGCTTGCTCGCGAAAAACCCGAGAGCGCCGCGTTAACCCAGGTGCGCTGCATTATCCTTGAGGATTTTCGCGAGCAAGCTCGCGCCTACAGTACATCGAGTGATCAGTCGGCTTTTTTGCGGATCCAGTACAGGTACGTGCCGGCCTGCTCCTGCTGACCCACCAGTTCGTGGTCAAGGAACACGCAGAACTTGGGAATATCGCGGCGCGTGGACGGGTCGGTCGCGATCACCTTGAGCAAGCCGCCTGGCGGCAGGTCACGGATGTGCTGGTGCAGCATCATCACGGGCTCTGGGCAATTCAGGCCTGTTGCATCTAGGGTGCCGTCGACGGCGGTGTCGAAAATATCGCTCATGATCTACTCCTGGAACTGGCCGCCAGTCTACCGGGCCTTGGTTTTCTTCACATCCACCAACCGACGCAGGTGGCAGGTCACTTCCTCTCGGTCGTGGTACAGCTGCTTGCAGCCGATCTCCACGCGGATGCCGCGCGCTTTGAAACCGTCTTCGATGCGTTCCAGCAGGCGCTTCACTTCGGCGTAGCGCTGTTTCATCGGCAGCTTCAGGTTCACCACCGCCTCGCGGCAATGCCCCTCGCCGATCCAGGTTTCCAGCAGCGCGGCGTTACGCGCCGGTTTTTCGACGATGTCGCAGACCATCCAGTCCACCGGCTGCTTGGGCACGAAGGTGAAACCGTCGGCCATCAAGTGCTGCACCAAGCCAGTGTCCATCAGGCTTTCGGCCATCGGGCCGTTATCGATGGCGGTCACCAGCATGCCACGGTTGACCAGTTGCCAGGTCCAGCCGCCGGGCGCTGCGCCAAGGTCGACGCCCGTCATGTCGCCGTGCAGGCGCTCGTCCCACTGGTCGCGGGGGATGAAGTGGTGCCAGGCCTCTTCCAGCTTGAGGGTCGAACGGCTGGGCGCTTCGCGGGGAAATTTCAAACGCGGAATACCCATCGGCCACATTGCCGAGTTGTTCGACTCGGCCAGGCCCATGAACACTTCGCGGCCACTCTTGAAGGTCAGCAGCAGGCGCGGCTTGCTCGGGTCGTCCACCAGTTTGCCGGCGTTCAGCAGGGCTTTGCGCAGGTGCACTTCGAATTTCTTGCAGAAGTTGGACAGTTCCTTGCCGTCGTTGGTGTCGACCATCTCCAGCCACAGGCTGCCGCACACCGGGAATTCGCGCAGGTGGGCGAGGATCACGCTGATGCGGTCCGTTTCCGGCAAGTCGATGAACACCCCGCGCGCCCACTGCCGAGGAAAGATCAGCTCGGCAAAGCGCTGGCCGTGCATCAGGCGCTGGGCGCCGTCTTCTTCGGTGCAGACAAACTCGGCGCAGGCGCTGCCGGTCTTGGCCTTCGCGTAGCCGGAAACGTTCAGGCGCGCGGCGAGGTCCGCGATCTCGGAACAGACTTCGCCTTCAAAACCCGGGCGGCAGTGCATAAAAAGGGTGTTCATCAACTCTCCAAGTGAATCAACTGACGTTGCGCTGTCGCAATGCCTGTCATGAAAACCCGCGCATGATAACGGAGTTCGGAACCTTGGACTTAACGATAGAGTCCAGTTATTAGCCTGCTAATGAAAACAGGGCTAAGTTGATAGCTCTGTTCGTCCCGTCAGGTCCGTAGCCGTGCGGACCATAAGGAGTCGTGTCATGTCATCGCTTGATAGCCTGAGAACCCTTAAGACCCTTGAAATAGACAGTAAAACCTACCACTACTTCAGCCTGCCCGAAGCCGCCAAGAGCCTGGGTGACCTGGACAAGCTACCGATGTCACTGAAGGTGCTGCTGGAAAACCTGCTGCGCTGGGAAGACAACAAGACCGTCACCGGCGCCGACCTCAAGGCCATTGCCGCCTGGCTCAAGGAACGCCAGTCCGACCGTGAGATCCAGTACCGCCCCGCCCGCGTGTTGATGCAAGACTTTACCGGCGTCCCCGCCGTGGTCGACCTGGCCGCCATGCGCGCCGCCGTGGCCAAGGCCGGGGGCGATCCGCAGCGCATCAACCCGCTATCGCCCGTGGACCTGGTAATTGACCACTCGGTGATGGTCGACAAGTTCGGCAACGCCGACGCCTTTGAGCAGAACGTCGACATCGAAATGCAGCGCAACGGCGAACGCTACGCCTTCCTGCGCTGGGGCCAGAGCGCCTTTGACAACTTCAGTGTGGTGCCACCGGGCACCGGCATCTGCCATCAGGTCAACCTCGAATACCTCGGCCGCACCGTGTGGACCAAGGACGAAGACGGTCGCACTTACGCCTTCCCCGACACCTTGGTCGGCACTGACTCCCACACCACCATGATCAACGGCCTGGGCGTACTCGGCTGGGGCGTGGGCGGGATCGAAGCGGAAGCGGCGATGCTCGGCCAACCGGTGTCGATGCTGATCCCGGAAGTGATCGGCTTCAAGCTCACCGGCAAATTGAAGGAAGGCATCACCGCCACTGACTTGGTGCTGACCGTGACCCAGATGCTGCGCAAGAAAGGCGTGGTGGGTAAATTCGTCGAGTTCTACGGCGACGGCTTGGCCGACCTGCCGTTGGCCGACCGCGCCACCATCGCCAACATGGCGCCGGAATACGGCGCCACCTGCGGCTTTTTCCCGGTGGATGAGGTGACACTGGACTACCTGCGCCTCTCCGGCCGTCCCACAGAAACCGTGAAGCTGGTCGAGGCTTACACCAAAGCCCAGGGCTTGTGGCGCAACGCGGGCCAGGAGCCGGTGTTCACCGACAGCCTGGCCCTGGACATGGGTAGCGTGGAAGCCAGCCTGGCCGGGCCGAAACGCCCGCAGGACCGTGTGGCGCTACCGAATGTCGGCCAAGCCTTCAGCGACTTCCTCGACCTGCAATTCAAACCCACCAACAAAGAAGAGGGCCGCCTGGAAAGCGAAGGCGGTGGCGGGGTTGCCGTGGGCAATGCCGACCTGGTGGGCGAAACCGACTATGAATACGACGGCCAGACCTATCGCCTGAAAAACGGCGCGGTGGTGATCGCCGCGATCACGTCCTGCACCAACACCTCCAACCCCAGCGTGATGATGGCGGCCGGGCTGGTGGCGAAAAAGGCCGTGGAAAAAGGCCTGACACGCAAGCCGTGGGTTAAAACCTCTCTGGCGCCAGGCTCCAAAGTGGTTACCGACTACTACAAAGCGGCGGGCCTCACCCAGTATCTGGACAAGCTCGGCTTTGATTTGGTGGGTTACGGCTGCACCACCTGCATCGGCAACTCCGGCCCGCTGCCCGAGCCGATCGAAAAAGCCATCCAGAGGGCCGACCTTGCAGTGGCGTCTGTGCTGTCGGGTAACCGCAACTTCGAAGGCCGCGTGCACCCACTGGTGAAAACCAACTGGCTGGCTTCACCGCCGCTGGTGGTGGCGTATGCCTTGGCGGGTACCGTGCGCATCGATATCAGCAGTGAACCGCTGGGTAACGATCAGGATGGCAAGCCGGTGTACCTCAAGGACATCTGGCCGAGCAGCAAGGAAATCGCGGATGCCGTGGCCCAGGTCAGCACCGGCATGTTCCACAAGGAATACGCCGAGGTATTCGCCGGTGACGAGCAGTGGCAAGCCATTGAAGTGCCACAGGCCGCCACCTACGTGTGGCAGAAAGACTCGACCTACATTCAGCACCCGCCATTCTTCGACGATATTGCAGGCCAACTGCCGGTCATCAAGGACGTCAAAGGCGCCAACGTGCTGGCGCTGCTGGGCGACTCGGTGACCACCGACCACATCTCCCCGGCCGGCAATATCAAGACCGACAGCCCCGCCGGTCGCTACCTGCGTGAACAAGGCGTGGAACCGCGCGACTTCAACTCCTACGGCTCACGCCGGGGCAACCATGAAGTGATGATGCGTGGCACCTTTGCCAATATCCGTATCCGCAATGAAATGCTCGGCGGCGAAGAAGGCGGCAATACGCTGTACATCCCTACTGGCGAGAAAATGCCGATCTACGATGCGTCGATGAAATACCAGGCGTCGGGCACACCGCTGGTGGTGGTGGCCGGCCAGGAATATGGCACCGGCTCCAGCCGCGACTGGGCAGCCAAGGGCACCAACCTGCTGGGCGTCAAGGCGGTGATCGCCGAGAGTTTCGAGCGGATCCACCGCTCCAACCTGGTGGGCATGGGCGTGCTGCCGCTGCAGTTCAAGCTGGATCAGAACCGCAAGTCGCTCAAGCTCACCGGCAAGGAGAAGATCGACATTCTCGGTCTGAACGACGTGGAGATCGTGCCACGCATGAACCTGACGCTGGTGATCACGCGGGAGGATGGCAGTAGCGAGAAGGTGGAGGTGTTGTGCCGGATCGATACGCTCAATGAGGTGGAATACTTCAAGTCGGGCGGGATTCTGCATTACGTACTGCGTCAACTGATCGCCTCATAACCCTGTAGAAGCCCGGCTTGCCGGCGATAGCGCTTTCAAGGACGCCATCGCCGGCAAGCCGGGCTCCTACAAGGGCGGTGATCGCACTCCAGGCATTAAAAAAGGCGCTGCATCTTTCGATGCGGCGCCTTTTTTATACGGCGTGGATCAGCCGAACAACCACTTCCACAGCAGCACCAGCACCACCACCGCCAGCACCGGCCGCGCAATCCGGTAAGCCTTCGGATGCTTGCGCTTCCACTGCTTGACCACGCCGCTGAACTTGTCACTGAAGGTCTTGCTCCAGGCATACGCCTGGTTGATCCCGCCCACGCGCTCGTCATCCAGGTTCTGCGGCGCAGTGGCGCGCCCCAATTGCTTGCTGACCCAACGGTTGACGCGGGTCATCACACGGTTGCTCAGTGGCCGCTCGATGTCGCAGAACAGGATCACACGGGTCTGCTCGGTTTCGTTCTTGACCCAGTGCACGTAGGTTTCGTCGAACATCACGTCTTCACCGTCACGCCAGGCGTAGACCTGGCCGTCGACAAAGATGCGGCAGTCGTCGGAGTTCGGCGTCGACAGGCCCAGGTGATAACGCAGGGAACCGGCAAACGGGTCGCGGTGCGGGTTGAGGTGGCTGCCGCCCGGCAACAGCGCGAACATCGCGCCCTTGACGTTGGGAATGCTGCTCACCAGCGCTACGGTTTTCGGGCACAGCGCCTCGGCCGACGGCAGGGGTTTGTCGTACCACTTGAGGTAGAAACGCTTCCAGCCCTTCTTGAAGAACGAGCCGAAGCCGGCGTCGTTGTTCTTTTCGGCCGCGCGGATGTATCCCTCGTCGAACAGGTGCATGGCCTCTTCGCGGATCACTTCCCAGTTGTCCTTGAGCACATCCAGTTCCGGGAACTTGCTGCGATCCAGGTACGGCTTGGACGGCACGGCCGAGAACAGGTACATCAAGGCGTTATACGGGGCGAACAGCGCCGAATGGTTGACGAACTGGCGCAATAGCGGCAAACGCGCCTTGCCGCGCAGGTGCACATACAACGTGCTGCCGATAAACAACGCCAGCACCGACAGCTTGGCGGCCAAAGAAAAGGTCATGCAGCAACTCCTGGAAATAAGCGCCTGGCCAACAGCAGACGTAGCAGCCGGCCATGATAAACAGTTGGGCCATTATGCAGAAGGCCCGGGTTATCGGCGCTGACTCAAATCAAGCCTGGTTTTCTTGCTCGGTAAACAAATCGCTGAACAGCATGCTCGACAGGTAGCGCTCACCGGAGTCCGGCAGGATCACCACGATGGTCTTGCCCTGCATCTCCGGTTTCTCGGCCAAGCGTACCGCCACGGCCATCGCGGCGCCGCAGGAGATACCGCACAGAATCCCCTCTTCCTGCATCAGGCGCAGGGCCATGGCCTTGGATTCGTCGTCGGTCACCAGCTCCACACGGTCAACCATCGACAGGTCAAGGTTCTTCGGCACAAACCCGGCGCCGATGCCCTGGATCTTGTGCGGACTGGGCTTGATCTCTTCACCGGCCAGCGCCTGCGTGATCACTGGCGACACAATCGGCTCGACCGCCACCGACAGGATCGGTTTGCCCGCGATGTTCTTGATATAGCGCGACACACCGGTGATGGTGCCGCCAGTGCCCACCCCCGCCACCAGCACGTCCACGGCGCCATCGGTGTCATTCCAGATTTCCGGACCGGTGGTTTTCTCGTGGATCGCCGGGTTGGCCGGGTTTTCGAACTGAGCCGGCATGAAATAGGTGGCGGGGTCGCTGGCAACGATTTCGCCGGCTTTCTCGATCGCGCCCTTCATGCCCTTGGCCGGCTCGGTCAACACCAGCTCAGCGCCGAGTGCCTTGAGCACCTTGCGGCGCTCGATGCTCATGGAGGCCGGCATGGTCAGCAGCAATTTGTACCCGCGGGCGGCGGCGACGAATGCCAGGCCGATGCCGGTGTTGCCGGAGGTGGGTTCGACAATGGTCATGCCCGGCTTGAGTTTGCCGGTGCTTTCAGCGTCCCAGATCATGTTTGCGCCAATGCGGCATTTCACCGAGTAGCCTGGGTTACGCCCTTCGATCTTGGCCAGGATGGTCACGCCACGCGGTGCGATCCGGTTGATCTGAACCAGGGGCGTGTTACCGATGGAGTGCGCGTTGTCTGCAAAGATGCGGCTCATGACGGGTCCTATTGGGCGGTGTTCAGGAAGGCCACAAGGGTATGCCTCGTGCCGCGAAGCGTCCAGTCGGAGGAACGTTGCACGCTTAACAACAGTCCATCCCCTATACGGACAGAGGACCCTCCCCATGAAACGTCGCTACAGCTGGCCACTATGGACCGTTGCCGGATTGCTGGTGGTGCTGGTTGCCCTGAGCATCGCCCTGCCCTACCTGGTGCGCAACTATTTGAATGAGAAGCTCGCTGATATGGGCGACTACCGCGGCCAGGTTACCGATGTGGACCTGGCCCTGTGGCGCGGCGCCTACAGGATCAACGGCCTGGAGATCATCAAGGTAGATGGCAAAGTGCCTGTACCGTTCGTCAAGGCGCCGTTGATCGACCTGGCGGTGAGCTGGCACTCGCTGTGGTACGACCATGCGGTAGTCGCCAAGGTGCGCTTTATCAACCCCGAAGTGAACTTCGTCGACGGCGGCGCCAACAAGCAGGCGTCCCAGACCGGTAAGGGCACCGACTGGCGCGAGCAATTGAGCAAGCTGGCCCCCATCACCCTCGACGAGGTGCGCATCGAGGACGGCAAGATCGCCTTCCACAACTTCAACTCCAAGCCACCGGTCAACATCAATGCCACCGAGGTCAACGCCAGCTTCTATAACCTGACCAACGTGGTCGACGTCAAAGGCAAGCGCGACGCCCGCTTCGAGGGCAAGGCGCTCCTTCAGGGCCAGGCGCCGCTGGAAGCCACCGCCACCTTCGACCCGCTGAGCAATTTCGAGAACTTCGAATTCCGTTTCCGCGCCAAGGACCTGCAGCTCAAGCGCATGAATGACTTCGCCTCGGCCTACGGCAAATTCGATTTCAAGGCTGGCACCGGCGACGTGGTGATCGAAGCCCAGGCGGAAAAAGGCCAGTTGACCGGCTATATCAAGCCGCTGATGCGCGATGTAGAAGTGTTCGACTGGCAACAGGACGTGGAGAACAAGGATAAGAACATCTTCCGCTCGATCTGGGAGGCCGTGGTCGGCGCCAGTGAAACCGTGCTGAAAAATCAGGCGAAAAACCAGTTCGCCACCCGTGTTGAACTCAGTGGCAGCGTGCACCAGCAAAATGTCAGCGCGTTTTCTGCGTTTTTGGCGATTTTGCGCAACGGCTTCATCCAGGCGTTCAATGCGCGCTATGAACAACCCAAGCCCTCGGCGGATTGATCGTGACTGGTCATTCAGAGACTGAATACGCCGCCTGCGTTCACAGTCGCCGGGGCTGCGCGGTATAGTCCGGGCATTGATGAATGCGAGGAAACACCGATGAAGTTCGAAGGCACCCAGGCCTATGTGGCTACCGATGACCTGAAACTGGCCGTCAACGCCGCCATCACCCTGGAGCGGCCGCTGCTGGTCAAGGGCGAGCCCGGCACCGGCAAGACCATGCTCGCCGAGCAATTGGCCGAGTCCTTCGGTGCCAAGCTGATCACCTGGCATATCAAGTCGACCACCAAGGCCCACCAGGGCCTGTACGAGTACGACGCGGTCAGCCGTCTGCGCGACTCGCAGCTGGGCGTGGACAAGGTGCATGACGTGCGCAATTACCTGAAAAAGGGCAAGCTCTGGGAAGCCTTCGAGTCTGAGGAGCGGGTGATCCTGTTGATCGATGAAATCGACAAGGCCGACATCGAGTTCCCCAACGACCTGCTGCAAGAACTCGACAAGATGGAGTTCTACGTCTACGAAATCGACGAGACCATCAAGGCCAAGAAACGCCCGATCATCATCATTACCTCCAACAACGAAAAGGAGCTGCCGGACGCGTTCCTGCGTCGCTGCTTCTTCCACTACATCGCCTTCCCTGACCGCACCACCCTGCAAAAGATCGTCGATGTGCACTACCCCGACATCAAGAAAGACCTGGTCAGCGAAGCGCTGGACGTGTTCTTCGATGTGCGCAAAGTACCGGGACTGAAGAAAAAGCCCTCCACCTCCGAACTGGTGGACTGGCTCAAGCTGTTGATGGCTGACAATATCGGCGAAGCCGTGCTGCGCGAGCGCGACCCGACCAAGGCTATTCCGCCGCTGGCCGGTGCGTTGGTGAAGAACGAGCAAGACGTGCAGTTGCTGGAGCGTCTGGCGTTCATGAGCCGTCGCGGTAATCGCTGATGCTGCTCAACCTGTTCAACGAGATGCGTGCCGCCAAGGTGCCGGTGTCGGTGCGCGAGCTGCTCGACCTGATCAACGCGCTGAAAATGCGCGTGACCTTCGCCGATATGGACGAGTTCTATTACTTGGCGCGGGCGATCCTGGTCAAGGACGAGCGGCATTTCGACAAGTTCGACCGGGCCTTCGGCGCTTACTTCAATGGCCTGGAAAAACTCGACGACCACCTGCAGGCGTTGATCCCCGAAGACTGGCTGCGCAAGGAATTCGAACGTTCGCTGACCGATGAGGAACGCGCGCAGATCCAGTCGCTTGGTGGCCTCGACAAACTCATCGAGGAATTCAAGAAGCGCCTGGAAGAACAGAAGGAACGTCACGCCGGCGGCAACAAGTGGATCGGCACAGGCGGCACCAGCCCGTTTGGCTCCGGCGGCTATAACCCGGAAGGCATTCGCGTCGGCGATGCCGGCAAGCGCCAGGGCAAGGCCGTTAAGGTGTGGGACCAACGCGAGTACAAGAACCTCGACGATCAGGTTGAACTGGGCACGCGCAACATCAAGATCGCCCTGCGCCGCCTGCGCAAATTTGCGCGCCAGGGTGCAGCCGAAGAGCTGGATATTGACGGCACCATCGACCACACCGCACGTGACGCCGGGTTGCTGAATATCCAGATGCGCCCGGAGCGGCGTAACACCATCAAGCTGCTATTGCTGTTCGATATCGGCGGCTCGATGGATGCCCACGTGAAGATCTGCGAAGAGCTGTTCTCGGCGTGCAAGACCGAGTTCAAGCATTTGGAGTACTTCTACTTCCATAACTTCGTGTACGAATCGGTGTGGAAAAACAACCAGCGCCGCACGTCGGAACGCACCTCGACCCAAGACTTGCTGCACAAATACGGTGCCGATTACAAAGTGATCTTTATCGGCGATGCGTCGATGGCGCCGTATGAAATCACCCAGGCCGGCGGCAGTGTCGAGCATTGGAATGAGGAGCCGGGCTATGTGTGGATGCAGCGCTTCATGGCCAAGTACAAGAAGTTGATCTGGATTAACCCGTATCCGAAGGACACCTGGGGGTATACCGCGTCGACGGGAATTGTGCGGGAGTTGGTGGAGGATCAGATGTATCCGCTGACCTTGCGCGGGCTTGAGGAAGGGATGCGCTTCCTCTCCAAGTAACCCCGCACGACCTGTAGGAGCCCGGCTTGCCGGCGATGGCACCCTTGAGCCTTATGCAAGACGGGCGGACGCCATCGCCGGCAAGCCGGGCCCCTACAGGGGTTAGCGAAAACGCTGCAAGAAGTCGACATGCTGCCGGTGCGCCGTCTCCTGCACCACCGGCGCCAACCTCACCTTCTCCCCCGGCAAGCACTGCGCCAGCCGCGCCAGCGCCAATGGCGTCAGCGCGCCCAGGCGCGGGTAACCGCCAATCGTCTGCCGGTCATTGAGCAACACAATAGGCTGCCCATCCGGCGGCACCTGGATCGCCCCCAGCGGAATCCCCTCGGAGATCAACGACGGCCCCTGATATTGCAACGGCGTGCCCAGCAGGCGCATGCCCATGCGGTCGGCGCGGCTGTCCAGGGTCCATTCGGTGTTGAACGCATCGAACAGGCTTTGCCCGCTGAACTGGCCGATCTGGGCGCCGACGATCACGTCCAACGGTTTACCGGATTGCAAATCCGGTGCGCTCAGCACCTTCATTGCGCCACCTGTACCGGAATAGACCAAGCACGCGCCTTCGGCCAGTGACTTACCGAAACCGTCCACGCCGCCCAGTTCTTCACGTACAACGGTGGCGCAACTGCCCAGCACATCCGGCGCATCAAACCCACCCGGCGCCGCCAGGTAGGCCCGCGCGCCATTGAATGGCTGGGTGAAACGCAAACGCTGGCCCTTTTGCAGGATAAAACTGCGGCCAGGGCTGATGGCGCGTTCGTCGATGTAAGCGCCCAAATCCGCACCGGCAAGGGCCAGCAGGCAGTAATCCTCGGCCTGCACGGTAAAGCCGCCGAGGGTGATTTCCACCGCCGGCGCGTCCAGCGCATTGCCCAGCAGCCAGTTGGCCCAGGACATCGACACCCAATCCAGCGCGCCGCCCTGGGTCACGCCCAGGTGGCGCACGCCAAAACGGCCGGCGTCCTGCAACAGGCACAGCGGTGTGCTGGCCTCGATGATCAAGCGGCTCATGCCTGCGCCTCCAACGGCGTGTCATCGCCACCCAGTTTGATGAATTCGGCGTGATCAACCGCTTCAAAACGCACCGTGTCGCCCGGTTGCATCAGGCTGTAGCCGTCTCGCTCACGATCGAAGAGTTTGGCCGGCGTGCGGCCTATCAGGTTCCAGCCGCCCGGCGAGACCACCGGATAGGCGGCGGTTTGCCGTTCGGCGATGCCGACACTGCCCGCCGCCACGCGTTTGCGCGGGGTGCTGAGGCGTGGCGCAGCGAGGATTTCATCCACCAGGCCCATAAAGGCAAAACCGGGGGCGAAGCCGAGGGCGAACACTTGGTATTCGTGGGCGCTGTGGCGGCGGATCACATCGTCGATGGCCAGGCCGCTACGCTGGCTGAGCAGGGTCAGCTCAGGACCGACGCTCAGGTCATACCACACCGGCAGCACATGGCACTGGCCGCTGCCCTGGGTCTGCGGTTGCAGGTCGGTCAGAGCCAGGTCGATCAATTCCCGTGCCTGGGCTGGGTTCAATGCGCCGAGGTCGTAATGCACCATCAAGGTGGTGTAGGACGGCACCAGGTCCACCAAGGCCGCGCCGAAACCGCTGCGCAAGCGCTGAGTGGCGGCGAGCATCCACGGCATGTTGGCTTCGGCGATTGCATCAAACAGACGCACCATCAGGCAGTCGATGGCTACCACTTCAATCCGAGGCTTCATGCTGGCTTCAATGCCTCGCGGATACGCTGCACGGCGGCGATCGAGCTGGCGTTGTCACCGTGTACGCACAGCGTATTGGCCTGCAGGACCAACGAGCTGCCGTCGCTGGCGGTCAGGGCTTCACCTCGGGAGATGGTCAGGGCTTGCTGCAGGATGGTGTCGGAATCGTGGTGCACGGCACCGGGCAACTGGCGCGAAACCAGGTGGCCCTTGTTGTCATAGGCGCGGTCGGCAAAGGCTTCAAACCACAGGGTGACGCCATACTCGTCGCCTAACGCCTGCGCTGCGCTGTTGTCGCGGGTGGCGAGCAACATCAGCGGCAGTTCGCCGTAGGCCGCCACGGCCTGGATCACCGCGCGCAATTGCGCCGGATTGGCCATCATGTCGTTGTACATCGCGCCGTGGGGCTTCACATAGCTGACCCGCCCACCTTGCGCCCGGCAGATGCCGTCGAGGGCGCCGATCTGATAGTGCAACAGGTCCTGGATTTCCTGGGGCGTGTAGATCATGGAACGACGGCCAAAACCCTGCAGGTCCTGATACGCCGGGTGCGCACCGACTTGCACGCCATGCTTGAGTGCCAGGCTGACGGTCTTGCGCATGATGCTCGGGTCACCGGCATGGAAGCCGCAGGCCACATTGGCGCAATCGATGAACGGCATGACCTCGGCGTCCAGACCCAGGGTCCAGTTGCCGAAGCTTTCGCCAATGTCGCAATTCAGAAGAAGGCGGCTCACGCTGGTCGCTCCTGTAGGCTTTATTTTTTTGTAGTGTGGGATTTTTTACACAGAACTCGCAACTTGTCCTGCCCCCCCTACGACGCTTATCGTGGAATAGCTCGATTTTTGGCGCTGGCCCGGTGCGGCGTCCAACTAATAAAAACCGATCCATGCATAAGAAAAAGTTGATCCCATGAATTTGAAGTTCCTCGAAACCTTCGTCTGGGTGGCCAAGCTCAAGAGTTTCCGCCTGACCGCCGAGAAGTTGTTCACCACCCAGGCGTCGATCTCCAGCCGCATCGCGGTGCTGGAAAGTGAACTGGGGGTGAAATTGTTTCTGCGCGACTCACGCGGCGTGAGCCTGACCCCGGAAGGCTTGAAGGTGCTCGATTACGCCGAGCAAATGATGGTGACCATGCAGGGTTTGAAGCAATCCCTGGAGACTACCAGCAGCAAAGTCGGGCGCATCCGCATCGGCGCGATGGACACGGTGATCCACACCTGGCTGAGCCCGTTGGTGGCGGAACTGATGGACCACTTCCCGCTGGTAGAAATCGAATTGGTCGCCGATACCGCGCTAAACCTCAGCGATCAGCTGCAAAAAGGCTTCCTCGACCTGATCCTTCAAACCGACCTGCTGCGCCTCGAAACCGTGCGCAGCCTGGAGCTGTGCAGCCACCCCATGGCCTGGATCGTCGCCAGCCAGTCGATCTACAACCGTGACTACGCCTCCCTGGCCGAACTGGCCCAGGAGCGCATCATCACCTACTCGAAAAACTCCCATCCGCACCAGGACGTGATCAGCCTGATGCAAGCCAACGGCGTGGCCGCGCCACGGATGAACTGTGTGAACTCGGTGTCGGCGATTACTCGCTTGTTGCGCGATGGCTTCGGCATTGGCGCGCTGCCGCCGGTGCTGGTCAGCGAAGAACTGGCGCGCGGCGAATTGGTGATGTTGCCTATGGCGCAGAAGCTGCCGAACTTGCAGGTGGTGGTGTCGTGGCGCGTGGGGGTGGAACTGGTGGAGGAGATTGTCGGGTTGTGCCAGAAGGTGGTGGCGCGGTATGCCGAAGAGGTCGGTGAAGAGCGGATGGTGCTGGCGAAACTCGCTTAAATCTGTGGGAGCGGCGGTGCGACGATTCGACTTGCTCGCGAATGCGGTGGGTCAGTGAATACATCTTTGACTGATACACCGTCTTCGCGAGCAAGCCCGCTCCCACACAAGCCCGCTCCCACATTTGGAACTGTGTATGGCTTACAAACCTTTCAGGTCACGCTCTTCGATCGGCCGGCTCTGGCGCAGGCGCTTGCCGCCCAACACCACCCAGTCGATCAAACGGAACAGGCACTCCAGGCCGAACGACAACAGCATCGCCCCGCCCAGCCCCCAGCCCATGGCCTCAGGCGTCAGCAGGATCTGATAGCTGTAGCCGTTCCAGGTTTCCTGGCGGATATCCGGGTCCGCCGCCACCGCCACTTGCAGGGCGCGGATGTACCACGGGCCTTGCATGGCCTGAAATTGTTTGTCCAAGGCTAACTGCCGATCAAGCATGGCGCCCAGGCTGTTGGCGTCGCTCTGGAACACCGGGTCGTCACTGGCGCGGTAATGCGCCACCAATGCCTTCAAGTCGCCGTTGAAGAACTGCCGCGCGGTGGTTTCAAACCCGCTGAGGCCGGTCTGGGCCTCGATCAAATGGGCTTCGACGCGCTTGGCGTAGTCGCTGATGAACCCCGGCACTTGCACGCCGACCAACAGGCCAATGGCAAACAGCACCAACCGCAGATAACTGAGCAACATGGTCGATATCCTTACTCGGTGATGCCCTGGCTGACGCATTCACCACGTCGCCACAGGCTCCATTGGCCCGGTTCGTAGCGGGTCCAGTTTTCGTTGTCGGTCAAAGGCTCGGTGGCGATCACAGTCACCACGTCGTTGGGCGTGGTTTCGGCCTGAAAATCGACGATCACATCGACATCTTTCAAGCGTGCGGGGCCAAACGGAGCGCGACGGGTAATCTGCGCGAGCTTGGTCGAGCAATAGCAAAACAGCCAGTCGCCGTCGCTGAGCAGGCAGTTGAACACGCCTTTGCTGCGGTATTCGGAGCAGGCGGCGATCAGGTCCGGCAGGACTTTTTCGATGTCCACCGGTTCCGGGAAGGCTTCGCGCACGCGGTTGAGCAGATCGCAGAAGGCCGCTTCGCTGTCGGTATCGCCCACCGGGCGGTAGAAGGTGGCGCGTGGGTTGAAATCGGCCAACTGGCCATTGTGCGCAAAGCACCAGTTGCGGCCCCACAGTTCGCGCACGAACGGGTGGGTGTTGGCCAAACTGACCTTGCCGACGTTGGCCTGGCGGATATGCCCAATCACTACCTCGCTCTTGATCGGGTAACGCTGCACCAGCAGCGCGACTTCCGATTCGCTGCTGGCGGCTGGGTCCTGGAACAGGCGCAGGCCACGGCCTTCATAGAACGCGATGCCCCAACCGTCACGGTGGGGACCGGTGCGCCCACCGCGCTGCATCAGCCCGGTGAAACTGAACACGATATCGGTGGGGACGTTGGCACTCATGCCCAATAATTCACACATGCCAGGGCTCTCGCAGCAGGGCGGACAACGTTAAAGGCGCGGTTCGACGCGCATACCGCTCACGGGTGCAGGACGGCGAAAAGGCACGTCGTCTTCATCTTGATCCGGCTCGGCAGCCAGCGCAGCATCCGCGGCGGCCTTGCGCTCACGGCGGGCCTTGGCGGCGCGCTCGATGGGCCAACGGATCAGCACAAACACCAGGTACACGCCAAAGGCGATCATGGTGTACATGAACAGATCGGAAATGGCCCGCCAGGCGTTATTGCCGACCTTGAGCACCAGGTCCAGGGCGGTAATGGCCACGGCCGGCGCGAACTGGGTCTTGACCGGGTCGACGATGGTCGGACTGAACAGCAGCACCGCCATCAGCAATTGCAGCGGCTCGCGCAGCCAGCGCCAGATCCAGCGGGTCATGCGCCACCACACCAACAGGCAGCCCAAAGCGGCGAAGGCGTAAAGGCCCCAAGCGGTCAGATAGTCGTTCTCGGTCATGGTGTCCATGGCAAGGTTGGCAAACAGGCGGCTATGATAACGGCTTTTGCGTGTCGCGGCTGCAAAGCCTGCCACCGTCCGCCCGATAGAGAATAATCCCATGCCTACATCGACCGCTCCGATTGCCCGCAAGGCCCAAGGTCCAGATCCGTACGCCTGGCTGCAAGAGCGCGACAGCACTGAGGTGCTCGATTACCTCAAGGCCGAAAACGCCTGGCAGGAAACCCAGCTCGCCGATCAGGCAGCATTGCGCGAAACCCTGTTCGAGGAGATCAAGGGCCGCATTCTCGAAACCGACCTGTCGCTGCCGTCACCGTGGGGCCCGTATCTGTATTACACCCGCACCACCGCCGGTGACGAATACGCCCGCCACTACCGCTGCCGCCGCCCGGCCGACGACAGCAATCAGGTGGACGACAGCAGCGAAGAGTTGTTGCTGGACCCGAACGTGCTGGCCAATGGCGGTTTCTTCTCCCTCGGCGCGTTCAGCATCAGCCCCGACCACCAACGCCTGGCCTACAGCCTCGACACCAGCGGTGAAGAGATCTACACCCTGTACGTGAAGGAATTGGCCACCGGCAAAGTCAGCGAACTGGCGTTTGAAGACTGCGACGGCAGCATGACCTGGGCCAACGATAGCCTGACCCTGTTCTTTGGCGAACTGGACGACACCCACCGCCCGCACAAGCTGTATCGCTATCGCCTGGACGGCACGGCGGCGCAGGAAGTGTTCCATGAACCCGACGGACGTTTCTTCCTGCATTGCTACCGTTCCAGCTCCGAGCGCCAGTTGCTGCTGTCCCTCGGTAGCAAGACCACCAGCGAAGTCTGGGCCCTGGACGCCGATCAGCCACACCTGGACTTCACCTGCCTGGCGCCACGTGTAGAAAACCATGAATACGATGTCGACCACGGCCAGTTGAATGGGGCGTGGACCTGGTTTATCCGCAGCAACCGCGATGGCATCAATTACGCCCTGTTCGTGGCAACCGACATTGGCGACGTGCCGACACAAGCTGAATGGCAGAACCTGATCCCCCACAGCGATGAGGTGATGCTCGATGGCGTGAGCCTGAACACCCATGCCATGACCTTGAGCCTGCGCATCGGTGGCCTGCCGGTGATCGAAGTGCACCCGCAGGGCTTGCCGGCCTATCGCGTGGAATTGCCTGACGCCGCCTACAGCCTCTACGTACAGAACAGCCTGGAGTTTGTCAGCGACAAGATCCGCCTGCGTTACGAAGCCCTGAACCGCCCGGCCCAGGTCCGTCAGCTGGAACTGGCCAGTGGCGCGCAACAGGTGCTCAAGGAAACCCCGGTACTCGGCGTGTTCAATGCCGACGATTACGTGAGCCAGCGCCTGTGGGCCACCTCGGCGGATGGCACCCAGGTGCCGATCAGCCTGGTGGTCAAGCGCGACCAGTTGGGTCAACCAACGCCCCTCTACCTGTACGGCTACGGCGCCTATGGTTCGAGCCTGGACCCGTGGTTCTCCCATGCACGCCTGAGCCTGCTGGACCGAGGCGTGGCGTTTGCCATCGCCCATGTGCGCGGCGGCGGTGAGTTGGGTGAGGCGTGGTATCGCAACGGCAAGCAGGAACACAAGCAGAACACCTTCAGCGACTTTATCGCCTGCGCCGAACACCTGATCACCGAGGGCCTGACCACCTCCAAACAACTGGCCATCAGCGGCGGCAGTGCCGGCGGCCTGTTGATCGGCGCAGTGCTCAACCAGCGTCCGGAGCTGTTCCAGGCGGCGATTGCCGAAGTGCCGTTTGTCGATGTGCTCAACACCATGCTCGACCCTGAACTGCCGCTGACCATCACCGAGTACGACGAGTGGGGCAACCCGCAAGCACCGGACGTCTACGAGCGCATCAAGGCCTATGCGCCGTATGAAAACGTTCGCGCCCAGGCCTACCCGCACCTGCTGGTGATCGCCGGCTACAACGACAGCCGCGTGCAATATTGGGAAGCCGCCAAGTGGGTGGCCAAGCTGCGCGACACCAAGACCGACGACAACCTGCTGTTGCTCAAGACCGAGCTGGGCGCCGGCCACGGTGGCATGAGCGGTCGTTATCAGGGATTACGTGACGTAGCACTCGAATATGGCTTTGTGTTCAGGGCGCTGGGGCTGGTTTAAGAAACTCATTTAAGGAACTTAGTAGGGCGGTTCTGTCTGAACACAGGACCGCCTACTGATTGATGGACCAAGATTGCAGCCATGGCACTACCCACATTAATGAATACCGAAATCCGCGACATGCTCATGGATTGCGGCCTGTTCAACCCGCTGTTGCCGGAAGACTTTCACGTCGCCGCCGGCTATTTCAATATCAGCAGCATTGCCCGCGATGAGGTGATTTTCCTCGAAGGCGATGCTGGCACGTTCATGTGCATCATCCACAGCGGCCAGGTGGCGGTGCAAAAAACCAACCACGAAGGCCAGCGCCTGACCATCGCCACCCTGCGCAGCGGTCGAGCCTTTGGCGAAATGGCGGTCCTCGACGGCGAGCGACGCTCGGCCAGTTGCATGGCGGCCAGTGACTGCGTGCTGCTGAATCTGGGCAAGGACTCCCTGGAAAAAATGCTCAACGAAGCGCCCAGGGTCGCCGCCAAGATCATCCGCGCGATTGCCATCGCCCTGTCCAAGCGCTTGCGCATGGCCGATGGGCAATTACTCTCGCAACAGTTTTAACCGCCAGGCGTCTTCGGCTTGCTGTCATTTTGCAGCAGGCCCGGCACCGTCTGGTCCTTGGGCGGCGTTGGCAGCACGATCGGCACCAAGGGCGGCGAACCGTTGGTCTTGGGCACGACCGGTGGGGTGACTTGCGGGTACAACGTCGGCGTCGGGGTGCCCGGCGCGCCTGGCGTTGGGGCGGGCGCGACCGGTACGGTTTGCAACTCCTGAGCCTGCGCCGCACCAGAGGCGAGCGCGCTCAACACAATGACCGTTAGAATGCTGCACTTCATCGATGGCTCCATGGCCTGACCGGAATGTCGTAAGGCTACTCCCAACCGCGCAAGAATGCCCTTCCCAATGAGATTTCCATGAAACGTTTCGTTCTGCTGGACACCACCCCGATCCCAGACAACGGCGGTGCCTTGTGCCTGTTCGAATACGGTGAAGATTTCGTCATCAAGATCCAGGGCGGTGACGGCGGCCAGTTGATGAACACGCGCATGCACGGTTCCGAAGATGCCTTGGCGGAGATCCCTTGCCGCAAAGTCGCCGGGCGTGCGGATTCACGGGTGTTGATCGGTGGCTTGGGCATGGGGTTTACCCTGGCGTCAGCCCTCAAGCACCTGGGCAAGACTGCCGAAGTGGTCGTGGCAGAACTGGTGCCTGGCGTTGTGGAGTGGAACCGTGGACCGCTGGGCGAAAAATCCGGTCGCCCGCTGCTGGACCCGCGCACGGTGATCCGCCTGGAAGACGTGGCCAAGGTGCTGCAGGCCGAGCCCCAGGGCTTTGACGCGATCATGCTGGACGTGGACAACGGCCCCGAAGGCCTCACGCAAAAGGCCAACAGCTGGCTCTACTCCGCCGGCGGCCTGGCCGCCTGCGCCAAGGCCCTGCGCCCCAAAGGCGTGCTGGCCGTGTGGTCGGCCAGCGCGGACAAGCTGTTCAGCGACAAACTGCGCAAGGCCGGTTTCAAGGCCGAGGAAGTGCAGGTGTTTGCCCATGGCAACAAGGGCACCCGACACACCATCTGGATTGCGCAGAAGGTGTGATCGGTTAGCGCAGGGAATTGCGGTAATCGATCACATACGGGACTTTTTTGTCGAAGGTCTTTTCCAGCTCATTTCGGTCGAGTTTAGTCATGCCGCCCAGTTGATGGGCGGTGAAACCGCTATCGCCGACCTGTGAGCCCGGCGCCAGGCTGACCATGCGCTTGGCCACGGCCTCAATGGCGTCCTTGTAGCCACCCTTCTTGTTCAGGTTGTACTTGCCCAGATCAATTTGAGTGCGCAGCCAGTTGCCCCAGTAGAACTCCAGGAACTCCGGCGCGATCTCCCCGGCCTCAGGCTTGCCATATGCAGCCTTGCGGGTGAAATACACCAGGCTTCGGAAAGTGTCGTCCTGCAGGTTCTTGAAGCCCAGGTGCGCCGGCAGTTGCTCGGGCGGCAGGGTCTGGCCTTGATTGTCCTTGAGCCAGACCTTGCGCGCAGCCTCCATGCGCTGCCAGAAGTTGGCCATGGTCGGGCTGTTGCTGAAGTCATCGGTGACCTTGACCCACATGTTCAGGCGAGGCCCTCCGCCGGGCACTTCCCACAAGGTGGTGAAACTGTGATGACCGTCGGTCAGGTACAACTGGCCGCCGGGGCCGACGACCACGGTTTTCATGTCGTCGGGATGGGTGCCCACCGGGTCTTTGCAGGTGAAGCTCGCCGGCTTGTGCAGGTCCGCGCTCTTGGGCACTTTGTCGGCCTCGCCCTGGCCATTGGTTTCGCAGTATTCATCGAAGACCTTGGCGGGTTTATCAGCGAACACGCCGAGGCTGTAGTAAATCTGGTCAAAACCCACCACCGCCTGGGTCGGGTGCAATTGGTCGAGGGCCACCTCGATCACCTGGCCGGGTTGTGGTGTAGAGAATGCCTGGGCTTGGGCCGTGAGCCCACACAACAACAGTGCAATAGTCCATGAGTGCAGACGCATGAGTTTCAGATCCCTATCGATAAAGTGAAGCGGTTATTTGCAACGCGAGCGGCTAGAATCAACCCTATCCGTGAACCCCAAAATAGCCAGGAGCCATGATGAGCTCGACCAACCCGCCCTCCCACACCGCCAAGCTGGACCGCATCCTTGCCGATGCCCAGCGCGACCGGGAAATGGGCTACCGCGATAAAGCCTTGAAAATGTACCCCCACGTATGCGGCCGCTGCGCCCGTGAGTTCGCCGGCAAACGCCTGAGTGAGCTGACCGTACACCATCGAAACCACAATCATGATGACAATCCCCAGGACGGTTCGAACTGGGAATTGTTGTGCCTGTATTGCCACGACAACGAACACTCGCGGTATACCGACCAGCAGTACTTCGGCGAGGGTTCTACCAGCAGCCCGACGATTGCCAAGGCCACGCATAACCCGTTTGCGGCGTTGGCTGGCCTTATGAAGAAAGACGACTGAAGATCTTCTTTGCCTGTTCTGGCCTCATCGCTGGCAAGCCAGCTCCTACAGAGGGAATGCATTCCCTGTAGGAGCCGGCTTGCCGGCGATTGCGATCGCCCAAGCAACTCTGCCCCCCAAGGCCGTATAATCGCCGTTTTCCTCCAAGGCACCCTTCCCCGTGGGCAATAAACGCTACAGCTGCATCGGTCTGTACAACCCCAAATCCCCCGAAAACGTCGGCTCGGTCATGCGTGCCGCCGGCTGCTACGGCGTGGCCTCGGTGTTCTACACCGGCGTGCGTTACGAGCGCGCGCGGGACTTCATCACCGACACCAAGAAAGTCCACCACGACATTCCGCTGATCGGTATCGATGACCTGAAAAAAATCCTGCCCCTGGGCTGCATCCCCGTTGCCGTGGAGCTGGTGGAAGGCGCTCGCCCCCTGCCGGAATACACCCACCCCGACCGCGCGCTGTACATCTTCGGCCCGGAAGACGGCTCCCTCGACAAAGAGATCCGCGACTGGTGCGAAGACGTGGTCTACATACCGACCACCGGCTGCATGAACCTTGCCGCCACCGTCAACGTCGTGCTCTACGACCGCCTGGCCAAGGGCAACAACACCCGCTCGGGTCCCAAGTACTGAGATTTAGGGAACATCCGGCGTCTGCGAGCAGTCAGCTATTTATCACTAGCCCTCGTTGGAGACAGATCATGAGCGACAGCAAAACCTTGCGACCTATCATCGAACATACGCCTTTCGAGACCCCGCCCACACAGAACGTGCATGGCTGGGAGCGCATTGGCTCGGTGGCCGGAGGCGTGATGATGGTCGGCAAAGGCCTGCGCCGTGGCGGGATTTTCGGTTTGATCCAGGTGGCCATCGGCGGTGTGGCGCTGGCCCGTGGTTTTACCGGGCACAGCTCGCTCAAGGACAAGCTGGAGCAGGGCCGCCAGGACATGAACGCGGTGCGCACTAAGATCGAACGCGCCGGGGCCGAGCTGAAGAATCTGAAGACCAAGGCTGAAGTGGCGGCCGAGAAGGCCACCAAAACCACCGGCTGACACCACCCCGACCTGTAGGAGCCCGGCTTGCCGGCGATGGCGTCCCTTTAGGGCCCTATCGGGCAAGCCGGGCTCCTACAAGGAATTGCGGAGGTTCAGCAAGGGTTCAACGCAGCAGCTTGTTGTCCAGCACCACCGACGACTCGCCGATGATGCGCTCAGCCAGCTTCACAAACTCCGCGGTGGTGATGCTGTTGGCACGCATCACCGCCTGCGCGAGGTCATCCAATGACCGTTTGTTGTGAGTCTTCACGCGGATCTCGCGGTCCAGTTCCTGCAACACCACCACCGCCCGTGACACCGTCGCACCGCTGACGTGTTCGCCACGCAGGCTGGTCACGTCCTTGCCCTCCTTGGCCAACCGCGCCTGTATTGCCTGATACCGCTCGTCGGTGATACCACCGGCCCGACGTACCAGTTCGATGCCGTAGTACTCGGCCAGGCCTTCACTGATCCAGTCACTGGTGTCGTGATCATTGAAGCGCCCGATCGCCTGCACCACTTCACGTATCAACGGACTGCCGCCGTTTTCGCTGACCAGCGGCGTGCGGCTGTTGAGGTAGACCGAATCCCGCGCCGAGAACGCGCCACGGCGCATCGGGTCGCTGGCGCCCACCACCAGCAGCTTGGCCGGATGGCGCGGGAAGGCCGCTTCCACTTGGGGCCAGACGAAGGTCAGCAATGTCAGCACATCCATGCGGCGCATGGCCTGGCCCTTGGGCGAAGCCACGGTGACTTCCGTCTCGCCCAGGCGCACACGGCGGCTGCCGAGGTTGCCAGCGAGCATCCAGCCGGTGGGCCGGTCGAACAGGCGGGAGACGTTATCGATGCGGAATTTGTGCTTGCCGATGCGCGGCCAAGCGGTTTCAACGCTTTTCCAGCCGGCTGGCAGTTCGAACACCAGGCGTGAGACCAACTCGACGCCGTCTTGCTGGTCCAGTTTCGCCGTCGGCACCAGGTCTTCGCCGCGAAACAACGCCCAGCTCGGCGTCATCCGCGCTTCATAGATACCGGCCTTGCGTGCATGGGTGAGGCGTACGCGGTAGGTCAGGCTGGCTTTGTTGGCGCTGGGTTGCCACAGACCGCGATGCTCGGTGACGCTCCACTGGCCGTCGGCCTTGAAGTCGCTGTAGTCACCATCGGCACCAAGGTCGAAATTCAGGCTGCGCACCGCCGAGCCCTGGGACAGACTCACCCGCACCTCAGCCTGATCACTCTGGGGCAACAGTTTGACGTGATAATCCAGGTCGACTTTCTTCGCGCACCACGCCGATGTGCTCAGCGTCAGCAACACCAACGATGCCGCCAGCTTGATTGCCCCCCTCATACCCACTCCTTGTCAGCCCGCGCGGAAAATCAGGTAATCCTCCCAGTCGTCTTCGGGCACGCTGCCTTCGCTGAGCATGCGCCCGGACTGGGAAATGCGTTCGTGGTGCACGGCATCGCGGTCGCCGCAGACCAAGTGGTGCCACAGCGGCAGGTCCTTGCGTTCGCTGACCAGGCGATAGCCGCAGGTGGGCGGCAACCATTTGAACTGGTCGGCCTGGCCCGGCGTGAGCTGGATACAATCCGGCACTGACGCGCGACGGTTCGGGTAGTCGGTGCACTGGCAGGTTTTCAGGTCGAGCAGTTTGCAGGCGATCCGCGTGTAATAGACGCTGTTGTCGTCTTCGTCCTCTAGCTTTTGCAGGCAGCACAGGCCACAGCCGTCGCACAACGACTCCCACTCCTCCTGGTCGAGGTGCTCAAGGGTTTTGCGTATCCAGAAAGGTTCGACTTTGGCGGCCATGGCTCTACATCAGTATCGGTAGGTGAAAAGGCCGCCAGTCTAGTGCCCAAGGCCCCTGGGGCCAAGCGCTTACGACTGGCGGTGTTACAACACTTGTCAGTCTAGTGGCCGCGCAGTAGCTTTGAGCGCCGAATTGACGATCAGGAACTGCTCCATGACACGTGTTGCCGACTATCCGATCCACACCCAGTTCACCGACCGCTGGTCGCCCCGCGCCTTCACCGGCGAGAGCATCTCCAAGGAGACCCTGCTGAGTTTCTTCGAAGCCGCGCGCTGGGCGCCGTCCGCCTACAACTCGCAGCCTTGGCGCTTTCTCTACGCGCGCCGCGACACGCCGGACTGGGAGCGTTTCCTGGGCTTGCTGAATGAATTCAACCGTGGCTGGGCGCAACACGCGTCGGCCCTGGTGATCATCGCTTCGAAAACCGACTTCACCGCCCCCGGCGCCAACGAAGAAACCCCCGCCCTGTGGCACACTTTTGACACCGGCTCGGCCTGGGGCCACCTGGCGCTGCAAGCCAGCCTCAGCGGCTGGCACACCCACGGCATGGCCGGTTTCGATCAGGACCTGACCCGCAAAGAGCTGAAAATCCCGGAAGGTTATGCACTGCATGCCGCCGTCGCGATTGGCAAATTGGGGGACAAGTCGAGCTTGCCGGAGTACCTGCCTGAAGGTCGCGAAACGCCGAGCCCACGCCGGCCGTTGAGCGAGTTGGTATCGGAAGGTGACTTCAGCCTGTAATGCCAAGAGGAGCCGGCATGCCGGCTCCTCTGCTATCAGTAACCGCGCTCGAAATCCACGGTTCCACGCAATGCTTGCTTGGCCTGATACGCCCGCACATTTTGCACGAACAACTCCACCATCAATGCTGGTGACGTCGGTGCCGAACTGTGCCCGGTCAGCAACAGGCCCCACGCGGTCCAGAACGGATGACGTTGCGGCAGCGGTTCCTGGCGGCACACGTCAATCACCGCACCGGCCAGGTGCCCTTCTTTCAGGGCCTCGACCAAGTCCGCATCCACCACCGCCACTCCGCGCCCGACGTTGATAAACAACCCGGTCGGCTTGAATTGCTTGAACAGCGCAGCGTCGTACAGGTCATGGGTGCTCGGCGTGTTGGGCAGCAGGTTGATCACGTAGTCGACCTCGCCCACCAGACGGCCCAGGGCGTCAAGCCCGGCCACTTCGACAAACGGCGCCTGCTCTCGAGCGGTGCTGGCGATGCCGTACAGCTTCACGCCGAACGGCACCAGGAACTCGGCAACGCTCTGGCCGATATCGCCGGTGCCGACGATCAGCACCTTGCGCCCCGCCAGGCTCTGGCCCATGCGATTGTCCCATTTGCGCTCGACCTGGCTGACCAGACGTGCCAATACCTCACGTTCGTGGCCGAGCATATAGGTGAGGACAAATTCGGCCATGACCTGGCCATAAATGCCCACCGCACGGGTCAGGCGATAGTCTCGGGGCAAGCCTTCAGCCAGCAACGGGGTAATGCCGGCCCAGGTCGATTGCAGCCATTGCGGGTGATGGCCTTGGCGCAGCAGCGTCGCCAGCAGGTCCGGCTGGCCCAGCCAGACCGGGCAATCGGCGGCCAGGCGCGACAGTTCTGCCGAGTCGCCGCTGGTCAGCACTTCAAGGTCCGGTGCCGCTTCGCCCAGCAATTGGGCGTAGAGCGGGTGATCCTGTTCAGCAATCAGAACACGCATGCATAAAACCTTTCAAAAACAGTACGGACGGCTGCCCGCATCCTTACGGCCACCGCCCACTTATACGATTCCATTGAAGCAAGTGCCCAGGATAGAGCACCGGTCGATCACATCGGGTCGTTGCGGCGCAGCAGTTCTTCGGGCAAGTGCTCGATGTACTCGTCCTCGGGCGGCGGCATTTGCAGGTGGTAACCCTGTTTGTCGAGGTTTTCCAGCACCTGCACGATGTCTTCCTGTTGCAGTTTGCGTTCAGGCGTCAGCACCAGGTTGAACGCGAGCAGCGGCTGGCCGAACACCGCGAGCAAACCTTCGGGCACACGTTTCAGCTCATCACTTTTGAGTACGTAAAGGTACATGCCGGCGCGTTTGGTGCTGCGGTAAATGGAGCAAATACGTTTCAAGGCTGTTCTCCGGCGGTAGCCAGGCTGTCGAGCAGCGCCTGGCCCATCAACTCGCGGCGCCAGCCACGCAGCGAGTCTGGCAATTTATAAGGCCCATCGGGGTAGCCACTTTTGACCAGGGCTTCGAGGGTTTTCTTGCGCAGCATCAGTTCCGGCGCCATCTCCAGGCGTTCGGCTTGCGCCTGGCCAAGGGCGCGCAGTTGCTTGATCAGCGCGGCGGCATCCACCGGCAACGGTTCGGCAACGGCAGGCGGCCATTGGTCCATCGGCACGCTGCCGGCACGCTTGATCAGGTCCAGCAGGAACTGGCCGTCCTGACGCACGGTGCGCGGGTGCATGTCTTCGATCTTGCCCAGGGCGGCGAGGTTATCCGGCTGGGATTTGGCCAGGGGCCATAACGAGTGTTCGCGAATGATGCGGTTGCGCGGCAGGTCACGGGCGCGGGCCTGCTGCTCGCGCCAGGCGCACAGTTCACGCAGTACGGCGAGTTGGGCGCGGGACAGCTTCCAGGCCAGCTTGGCGTCGCGGTACACCTCGTAGGGGTCGACTTCGCGGCGCAGGTTGGCGACCAACTCCGCGCCGTCCTCCAGCACCCAGGCGTACTTGTCGTCCGACAGCTGCGGACGCAGGCGGGTGTAAACCTCGGCCAGGTGCACCGCGTCTTCGGCGGCGTAGCTGACTTGCGTCTCGGACAAGGGCCGCTGCAGCCAGTCCGAACGGGTCTCGCCCTTGGGCAGCTCGATATCCAGCACGGCTTGCACCAGGCGCGAATAGCCCATGGAGAAACCGAGGTTCAGGTAAGCGGCGGCCAACTGGGTGTCGAACAGCGGGACTGGCAGGCTGCCGGTCAAGCGCAGCAACACTTCCAGGTCTTCGCTGCAGGCATGCACCACCTTGATCACTGCCGGGTTTTCCAGCAAGGCGGCCAAGGGTTGCCAGTTGTCGATGGTCAGGGGATCGATCAGGTAAGCGCGCACGCCATCACCAATCTGGATCAGCCCGGCAATGGGATAAAAGGTGTCGACCCGCATGAATTCGGTGTCGAGGGCGACGAATGGCAACTGCTGCCATTCGGCGCAATGCTGGCCGAGGCTATCGTTGTCGCAGATCCAGTGAATATCGATGGCCACACGGCTCTCCCTTGAAGAATGGCGCGCAGTATATATCGCGAAAGGGGCTAGCGAGCATCCGCAGTGCACAGGCAACCATGAAAACTCAGACAGGAGTTGAAGAATAGTCCGACAGGCGGGACTTATCCTCTCTTACGCAGCACGTAGACCCGCCACAGGCTTGAGCCGGGCATGAATTCTTGATGATGCAGGACCTTGAAGCCCGCCTGGCGGAACTCATCATCGACGCAGGTACGGGAGTTGACCGAGACAATCACCGTGTCGCGGCTGACCCGGTGGAACTCGCGCAGTAGGGCCAAGCGCCCTTCACTGCTGGGCACATGGCGAAACAATTCCAGGCAGAAAATGCAATCCACCGCATTCGCCGACAAGCTGATGGAGAACGCCGAGCCCTGGAAGGTCTTGACGCGTTTGAGCAAGGACGCCGGGTGATGGGTGCGGGCATGGTCGAGCATGTCCTGGGAGTTGTCCGACGCCAGGATCACCCGGTTGACGTGTTCGGCCAGCACAGGCCAGAAACGCCCCGAGCCACAGGCCAGGTCCAACACCAACCCAGGTTCACCGGCGACTTTCAGCGCCTGGCGCACCATCCGCTCGTCGCGCCACGACGCCAGTCGCTGCCGCAGCCCTGGCGGCCGTGTATCGCCGCAGACCCTGGCGTGCTCACGGTCACAGCGCTCGGCGTATTCAATCTCGATGGAGGATGGTGGTTGTGGCGACATCGCGGGCTCATGTGGGTGGAACGGCAGTGAACGACCTTGATTCGCAGCTTAACCAGTGCAATGTCAAAAAAAGGTCGAAACGTTCACCACCGAAGCCTGTTCACGCCTGATGCAGATACCAGCGCCAATCCTGCTCGCCCACTTCGCCCATGAACTGGCGATATTCGGCGCGCTTGACCGCCAGGTACACGTCGAGGAACTCACTGCCGAACGCGTCCCGCGCCCAGCTCGAACCTTCCAGGGCACGTAGCGTGGTCAACCAGTCGGTAGGCAGCAACTCCTTGGCCTGGGCGTAGCCATTGCCTTCTACCGGGGCGCCGGGGTCACGCTGCTCACGGATGCCGCGATGGATGCCGGCCAGAATCGCGGCGGCGGCCAGGTAGGGGTTGGCGTCGGCACCGCAGATTCGATGCTCGATATGTCGAGAACTCGCTGGCCCGCCCGGCACGCGCAGGCTGACGGTGCGGTTGTCCACGCCCCAAGTGGCGGCCAGAGGCGCGTAGCTGTTGGTCTGAAAGCGGCGGTAGGAATTGGCATTGGGGCAGAACATCAGCAAGGAATCGAGCAAGGTGCTGAGCATGCCGCCCACCGCCTGGCGCAACAGCGGCGTGCCGTCGGTGGCTTCGCTGGCGAACAGGTTATTGCCCTCGGCATCCGCCAGGCTCACGTGCATGTGCATGCCAGTGCCGGCCAGGTCGTCGAACGGCTTGGCCATGAAGCAAGCCGTCATCCCGTGCTTATGCGCCACACCTTTGACCAAGCGTTTGTAACGCACCGCTTCGTCCATCGCTTGCAGGGCGTCGGCGCGATGCTCCAAGGTGATTTCCACCTGGCCTGGGGCGTATTCGGAGATTGCCGTGCGCGCCGGGATGCCTTGCAGTTTGCAGGCGCTGTAAAGGTCAGCAAGGAAGGGTTCGATCTGCTCCAGCTCGCGCAGGCCGTAGATCTGAGTCGAGCGCGGGCGCCCGCCGTCCACATCCCGCGCCGGTTGCGGGCGGCCGTTGCTGTCGGGTTTCTGGTCGAGCAGGTAGAACTCCAGTTCCGCCGCCATCACTGGGTAATAACCGTCGGCCTTGAGTCCATCGATCACCTTGGCCAGCAAATGCCGGGGATCGGCGACGGTCGCGGGCAGGCCTTCGGTGGGGTGCATGCTGACTTGCACGGCTGCCGTCGGAATCAGGCGCCACGGCATGCGCTGCAAACTGCCGCTGATCGGATAGGCGCGGCAATCAATATCACCCACCTCCCACACCAGCCCGGAGTTTTCCACGTCGTCGCCATTGATGGTCAGGCCAAGAATGGTACTGGGCAACGGCCGGCCGCTTTCATACACCGCCAGCAACTCATCGCGGTGCAGCAACTTGCCGCGTGGCACGCCGTTGTTGTCGAGGATAAACAGCTCGAACATCTCGATGTCCGGGTTTTGTTCGAGGAAGGACTGGGCTTCGTGCAGGCAGGCAAAGACACTCATGGGCATTCTCATACGTGTGGGTCAGGCAGGCGCGCAGGTGCACGCCATCCAGGGGATGGATCAACGTAGGAATGCGCTATCTGGTGGGCGTGCGTGTCGGCAGTGAAACAGTGCCCAGAACGCGAGATCGGACGGCAGTATCGCGGGGTGGGTGTCGGAGGAGCCGTCCATGCGGGGATCACAGTGCTAGAGGTAACCGCCAGCGTCACACGCCTGCACAGGTGATTAAATTCAGGGTTGACGGAGTTTGGTTGCGACTTGGCTAAACATTCGCCGCGCCTTGCTACCTGGCCCGGTGCTGGAAATAATGAGCGCCCACGCCCATGCCCCAAGGACTCGACCGCATGAAAGCTCCTTTCGCCCTCTGTGTACTGGCAAGTCTGGCCACCAGCGCCCTGGCCGACACCGCGCCTTCGCGCCTCGACCAAGTGCTCCAGCGCGGCACGCTGACCGTATGCACCACCGGCGACTACAAGCCCTACACCTCGCTGCGCGCCGACGGCAGCTATGAAGGCATCGACATCGCCATGGCCGAGTCCCTGGCCAAGAGCCTCAACGCAAAGATCCAATGGGTGCCCACCACCTGGAAAACCCTGATGCCGGACTTCCTGGCCCAGCGCTGTGACATTGCCGTGGGCGGGATTTCGGTGTCGCTGGAGCGCCAGAAAAAAGCCTTCTTCAGCCAATCCCTGGGCGTCGACGGCAAAATCCCGTTGGTGCGCTGTGCCGATGTGCAGCGCTACCAGACCGTTGAACAGATCAACCAGCCCCAGGTACGCGTCATCGAACCGGCCGGCGGCACCAACGAAGTATTCGCCCGCGCCCACTTGGGCCAGGCGCAGATCCGCCTGCACGACAACGTGACCATCTTCGATGAACTGCTGGCGGGCAAGGCCGATGTGATGATCACCGACGCCAGCGAAGCGCGTTACCAGCAGAAGCTCAAGCCGGGGCTGTGTGCGGTGAACCCCGAGCGGCAGATGCAGTACAGCGAAAAAGCCTTCCTGTTACCCCGTGATGATGTGGCCTGGAAAAGCTACGTCGATCAATGGCTGCACCTGAGCCAGGCCACGGGAGCCTATGACGCTATCGTCAGCCAGTGGCTGGCCGCGCCTTGATCAACGACACGAAGGCGCGACACGCTGCACTGCGATAGGCGCCCTTGCGGCTCAGCAGTGCCGCGGTGCGTTGCGGCAATGCAGGGCTGATTGCCACTGCGTTCAAACCTGGCTGGGCCTCGGCGATTGCACTGGGCAGGATGGTCGCCAGTGCCGTGGTGCGCACGATTTCAATGATTGCACTGATGGAGTTGGCCTCCATAGCAATCAAAGGGCTTATGCCCTGGGCACGGCAGTAATCGTCGATGTAGCGGCGGGTCGCAAAGCCGGTGTTCAACAACACTAGGGGTTGCGCCAGCCACTGCCGACTGTCCACCCCCGGATGATTGGCGCCGACCACCACACTCAGCGCTTCAACAAACAGCCCTTCGCACTCGATATCCGGCAGATGCTCGCCGGTAAAACCTATGCCGATGTCCAGCGCGTCTTCCGCCAAGGCGGCTTCCATGCGGTCCTGGGTCAGCTCCTCGATGCTCACCGTAATCCCCGGATACCGCTGGTTGAACTGCGCCAGCAACGGCCCGATCAGGTAGGCGGTAAAAGTCGGTGTCATGGCCAGGCGCAGGTTGCCCCGGCTCAAGTCCTGCACGTCATGCATGGCGCGGGTGCCAGCCTGCAAGTCCTGCAAGGCCAGCCGTGCAAAGCGCACATAGGCCTCGCCGGCGTCGGTCAGGCTGACGCTGCGCCCGGAGCGGTCCAGCAGCGGTGCACCCAAGGTGTCCTCCAACTGCTTGATCTGCTGCGACAAGGTCGGCTGCGACACATGCAGCGCCTCGGCGGCGCGGGTGAAATTGCGGTGTTCAGCCACCGCCAGCAGGTAACGGATATGGCGCAGCAGCATCGAAGCCCCCAACTATAGGCATGACCAATGGAAACTATAATAAGCCGGTCTTGGACGCTATAGCTGAAAACTTCCATCCTTGCCCCATCAGCGACGCAAGGAGAACCTCCCATGCAACATCTCATCGACGGCTTCCGCAAATTCCAGGCCGAAGCCTTCGCCCAACGCAGCGACCTGTTCAAACACCTGGCGACCACGCAAACCCCGGGCACACTGTTTGTGTCCTGTTCCGACAGCCGTGTAGTCCCCGAGCTACTGACCCAGCAAGAACCGGGAGACCTGTTCGTAATCCGCAACGCCGGCAACATCGTGCCGTCCTACGGCCCGGAGCCGGGCGGTGTATCGGCCACCGTCGAATATGCGGTGGCGGTGCTGGGGGTCAGTGACATTGTGATCTGCGGCCATTCCGACTGCGGGGCGATGACTGCCATCTCCACCTGCAAATGCCTGGACCACCTGCCCGCCGTGGCCAATTGGTTGCGCCATGCAGAGTCGGCCAAGGTGATTAACGCCGCACGCCAGCACACATCCGATGCCGCCCGCTTGAGCGACTTGGTGCGCGAAAACGTGATCGCCCAGTTGGCCAATCTCAAGACCCACCCCTGCGTCGCCCTGGCCCTGGAACAAGGCCGACTGACGTTGCACGGCTGGGTGTACGACATCGAAACCGGCGCCATCGACGCCCTGGACAGCCGCAGCGGGCGTTTCGTGTCGCTGCTCAATCAGATCCACGCTGCCTGACCCCATTTCAACCAAGAGGACAACACCATGTTGCAATCCAACTTCTCACAAACCCCACGCCTGGCCCTGGCCGACACCGTAATCGACCTCAAGGCACGCAAGAACCTGTCCTGGCAAGACCTCACCGACGGCACCGGGCTCAGCTTGGCGTTCGTCACCGCCGCCCTGCTCGGCCAGCATCCGCTGCCCAAGGACGCTGCGGACGTGGTCTGCGACAAGCTCGGCCTGGACCAGGACGCCAGCCGCCTGCTGCAAAGCGTGCCCCTGCGCGGCAGCTTCCCCGGCGGCGTGCCGACCGACCCGACGATGTACCGCTTCTACGAAATGCTTCAAGTCTATGGCACCACCCTCAAGGCGCTGGTCCATGAGCAGTTCGGCGACGGCATCATCAGTGCAATCAACTTCAAGCTGGACATCAAGAAGGTCGAGGACCCGGACGGCGGCTCCCGCGCGGTGATCACCCTGGACGGCAAGTACCTGCCGACCAAACCCTTCTGAGTCGCCCGTGACCGTCTACGCTCTTGTCACATCAACAAGAACGAGGGACGGGTAATGAAGGTAGTGTTCCAACTCACCTGGCTGCTGCTGTTGTGTTTCAGCCAGGTGCACGCTGAAACGACTCAGGATGAAGACGCCAAGGCGGCCAAGGCGCTGCTGGAAAAAGCCTTGGTCTACTACCAGAGCAACGGCGACAAGGCGTTTGCCGCCTTCAGTCGACAGGGCGAATTCGTCGACCACGATCGCTATGTGTTTGTGGTCGACACGAAGGGCGTGCTGCTGGCCAGCGGTGGTCCATCCTCCGCCTTGATCGGCCGTGACGTGTCCGAAGTCCTCGGGCCGGATTTGCGCCAGTCCTTCAAAGATGCGCTCAAGGTGCCGGAAAGCCAGGGCATCCAGCAGGCCGACTATCGCTGGCAGAACTGGAACGATGGCAAGGTCGAACACAAGCACGTGTTTTATCAGCGTGTGGGCGAACGCATCCTCGCGGTGGGTTATTACCTGCCACGGGCCACGCCGGAACAGGCCCGGGCCCTGCGCAACAAGGCGGCAACCGCCTTGCTCAAGGATGAAACCGGCACACTCAAGGCCATCAACTCATTGCAGGGTGGTTTCCTGCAGGATGACCTTTATGTGTTCGTGGTGGACCTCGATACCCAGCGCTATGTAGCCCACGGCACCAACCTGCGCCTGGTCAACACCGATTTCAGCAAGATCAAGGACCCGGACGGCAAGCCGGTGGGTGAGCCGATCCTCAAGTTGATGGCCGAGCAGGACCAGGGCGAATACAAATACCGCTGGAAAAACCCGGTGACCGACAAGATCGAGAACAAGCATGCGTATGTGCGCAAGGCTGGGCATTTCATGGTGGCGGTGGGTTATTACAGCCCCTGATCAAAATTGAAATGCATTCCCCCTGTAGGAGCTGGCTTGCCGGCGATGGCGTTGTATCAGTAACCCATATCTTGACTGACCCACCGTCATCGCTGGCAAGCCAGCGCCTACAGGGTTAGCGTGCTTTGTCTTCACGGCCACGCAGCACCCGATTGGGCATCGCAATCGCCGCCGCCAGCCCCAGCAGTGACACCGCCGCACTGACCATCAACAAATGCCGGAACGTCACCGCCAACTCCCCGCGCAGGGCATCCTGCGCCGGGCCAGGGGCGGCGTTGAGGCCGTCGAGCAGCACGTTGCCGGAACTGCCTTCGGCCACCAGCGCGCCGCTGGCCAGGTGGGCGAAGCTGGAGTCCTGCAACAGCGCCAGCAACAGTGCCGACATGCACGCCACCCCCACCGCCCCGCCCAGGGAACGGAACAGGTTGGTGGTGCTGGTGGCGACGCCGATATCGCGCTGCTCCACCGAGTTTTGCGTGCCCACCAGGGACGTCGGGAATTGCATGCCGGCCGCAATGCCGCACAGCAGCATGAACAAGGCCGTCAGCCCCACCGCCTGCGGCGCGCTCAGGGCCATGCCGAGAATGGCGAAGGGGCTCAATAGCGCGCCGCTGAGGATCATCGGCTTATAGCGCCCGGTCACCGAGGTCATGCGCCCGGCAAAATAAGCCCCCATCGGCAAGCCCATGGCCAATGGCAGCAAGTGCAGCGCCGCGCTGTCCGCGCCGGAACCGGTCACCGTCTGATAACGCAGCGGCATCAGCACCGTCAGGGAAATCGCCTGGAAGCTGGTGAAAAAGATCGTGCACCAGCACAACACCGCACTGCGGTTGGCAAACAAATGCATCGGCAACAACGGCTCCCGCGCCCGGCGCTCGTGCCAGACAAACACCGTCAACGCCACCAACGCACAGGCAAGCAGCCCCAGCACCTGATCATCGCGCCAATGATGACCCTGGCCAATTTCGGTGATGCCCAGCAACAAGGCCGTCAGGCCGATGATCATCAGCACAGTGCCGAGGTAATCGATGATCGGCTTGCGCTGCGGCACCGGCAAACCCACTAGCGTGCGATGAGCCACATACCAGGCGCCGGCGCCCAGGGGCAGGTTGATCAGGAACACCCAGCGCCACGACAGGTACTCGGTCATGTAGCCGCCCAGTACCGGCCCGGCCACGCTGGCCACCGCGTACATGCTGCTGAAATAGCCCTGGTAGCGGCCACGTTCACGGGGCGGGATGATGTCGCCGATGATCGCCTGGCTCACCGAAATCATGCCGCCAGCGCCGATACCCTGGAGGATCCGCGCCAGCACCAGTTGCTCCATGCTTTGCGCCATGCCGCAGAACAGCGAGGCCAGGGTGAACAGGCCCATGCCGATCAGCATCATCGGCCGCCGCCCGTACAGGTCACCGAGCTTGCCGTAGATCGGCACCGCCACGGTCATCGCCACCATGTAGCCGGAGATGACCCAGGCCAGCAGGTTGACGTCATGGAACTGGGCGGAGATCGCAGGCATGGACACGGCGACAATGGTCTGGTCCAACGCCCCCAGGAAGATCGCCATCATCAGTGAGGCGAGAATGCTGCGCACAGCGGGCAGTGGCGGAACAGGCTGATTGAGGTGCGTCACGGCAGGACCTTCGAGCAGGGCCCGCGGGAAAAGGCGGCCCACGGGAATGCTCAATACGATAGCAGGCTATTCGATAGCTTCGTATGGAAGTCCGACGTAATTTTCTGCGATGGTCTTGCGCCCCGCCTCGGAGTGGATGAAGTACTCAAGCTCACTCTCGGCGATGCGCTGGCTGAAACCGTCGGCCTCGGGAAACTGATGCAACATCGAGGTCATCCACCAGGAAAACCGCTCGGCCTTCCACACCCGCCGCAGGCAGATGGCGGAATAGCGCTCCAGCAGATCCACCCGCCCTTCGCCGTAAACCTTGAGCAAGATCCGGTACAGGGTGCTCACATCACTGGCCGCCAGGTTCAAGCCCTTGGCGCCGGTGGGCGGCACGATATGCGCCGCATCGCCGAGCAGGAACAGGCGCCCGTACTGCATGGGCTCCACCACAAAACTGCGCAGCGGTGCGATGCTTTTTTCAATCGACGGGCCGGTCACCAACTGATCGGCGAGGTGGCTGGGCAGGCGGGTTTTCAGTTCGTCCCAGAAGCGTGCATCGGACCATTCGTCAATCGGTTCCTCCACCGGCACCTGCAGGTAGTAACGGCTGCGCGTCGGCGAACGCATGCTGCACAGCGCAAAGCCGCGCGCGTGCTTGGCGTACACCAATTCAGCGTGTACCGGCGGCGTATCGGCGAGGATGCCCAGCCAACCAAAGGGGTAGACCCGCTCGAAGACCTTGAGCGATTCAGCCGGAATCGATTGGCGTGCAATACCGTGATAACCGTCGCAACCGGCGATGTAATCGCACTCCAGGCGAAAGGATTCGCCCTGATGTTCAAAGGTCAGCCAGGGTCGATCACTTTTGAGATCGTGAGGCTGCACATTGCGCGCTTCATACAGGGTGGTGGCACCGGCGGCGGCACGGGCGGCCATCAGGTCGCGGGTGACTTCGGTCTGTCCGTAGATCATCACCGATTGACCGCCTGTCAGGCCCCTGAGGTCGATATGGGTGAGTTGACCGTTCAGCGCCAACTCGAAACCATCATGCACCAGGCCTTCGCTGTCCATTCGCTGACTGACACCCGCCTGCCTCAGCAGGTCGACCATGCCTTGTTCCAGCACCCCGGCACGGATGCGGCCCTGCACGTAATCGGCGCTCTGACGCTCTAGGATAAGGGTCTCGATCCCTGCCTGATGCAGCAGTTGACCAAGCAGCAGTCCAGAAGGACCGGCGCCGATAATAGCGACTTGGGTTTTCAGCGTTTTCATTATTTTTATGGTCCGCAATTTCCACTCGAACGGATCGGGTGAAAGAGTTGTCATTGATCTTGTTGCTGACATTTTTCACTTGAGTGAGCGGCATAAGAAGGTGAAAACTGAGCCAAAGCCTGCGCTTTTTGCCAATCGGGGCGATTACCGCACCACTCTTTCGAGTATCGGGTTGAAACCATGACCAAAACCGCAATTCCGGTCTTCAAGCTTTACGGGGAACACCAGCAATGGCCCACCCCCGATTTGTTGCACTGCGAAACCATTTCCCGGCGCAGTCGGGAATACCAGTGGGAAATCCAACCCCACCGGCACGCGGATCTGTGCCAGTTGCTGTACGTGCACAAAGGTCAGGCACAGTTGGAGATCGAAGGCCAGCGCACCACGCTGAACGAAGCGACCCTGCAAGTACTGCCACCCTTGTGCGTGCATGGGTTCCGCTTTCCCGAGGACGTTGAAGGTTACGTGGTGACGTTATCGGCGCCGTTGGTCAGCCACCTGCAAACCCAACTGGGTACAACGGTGGACGGTTTGCAGACACTCGGCAGTTACCCGGCGGGCAAAGACAGTGATTACCTGAACAGCCAGTTCGCGCGCTTGCAGGAAGAATACGCCGACGAACAACCGGCACGGGACATGATGCTGCACGCGTTGGTCAGCGTGTTGCTGGTGTGGATCAGCCGCCAGGCCATCCAGCGCCGTCACCCTCGCGCGCCACGGGGGCGTGAATACTTTCGGCGCTTTACCCAGTTGGTCGAGCAGCATTACCGCGAACACCCGAAGATCGAGGATCTTGCCCACAAGCTGGGTATCTCGGTCTCACACCTGAACGGGACGTGTCGGGAGTTGGGTGGGCAACCTGCGCTACAGATCATGCATGACCGCCAATTGCTGGAAGCCAAGCGCCTGCTGACTTACACCAGCATGACCATCAATGAGATGTCGGAGGTGTTGGGTTTTTCCGACCCTACCAACTTCTCTCGACTGTTTCGCCGACGGGTCGGGTTCTCACCCAAGGCGTTTCGCGAGCAGTTGAAGGCCGAACAACCGGCTACCTGAGCGCGCTGAAACTACCGGTGTGGGGAACACATTGATCCTGATGGCAGCTGATCGCAAAGGTCGGCTGCATACGGGTTTGCTCCACGCGGTAGGCGGCAGTCCCGTAGAGTGCGCTGGCAATGGCGCACAGGCTGAAAATCATCAGGTACTTTCTGGTTTTAATGCTCATGGCACAGACCTCTGCGGATCTACAGGGTGCTGTCTAAAGCATAGGTCAACCCGGCCAAGTTGCCATTATCGGACGACATTCAACAGGTTGATCCCGGCCTAGAGACCGACATCCCACGACGGCTCTTCCGGGAACCGCAGCACCAGGAAATCCAACAGACTGCGCAATGCCGACGGCATGTGCTTGCGCGAGGCGTACACCGCGTAGATGTTCATCTGCCGCGGCTCGGCGTCGGGCAGCAGGCGCACCAGTTCGCCGCGCCGGATGTAATCGCCGGCCTGGTAAGTGGGCAACATCGACACCCCTGCACCGGCCAACGTTACGCGTAACAACGTGCTGGCCTCGTTGGAGGTGATATTGCCGTTGATCGGCACCGAGACAGGCTCCCCACGCTCCTCGAAATGCCACAGGCTTTTGCCGAAATAGGAATGGGTGAGGCAATTGTGCCCGGCCAGATCCTCGACTGTCCGAGGGGACGGATGCTCCAAAAGATAAGCCGGCGAAGCACACACCACCGAGCGGCACACCGTCAGGCGTCTGGCAATGAGATTGGGGTCCAGGTCGCTGCTGGTGCGGATAGCCAGGTCGATGCGCTCATCCACCAGGTTCACCGTGCGATCAAGCATCTGCAGGTCGACCGTCACCAGCGGGTAGCGCTTGACGTACTCGGCAATGGCCTGGGCCAGTTGCGCTTGGCCGAACGAGGTGCTGACGCTCAGGCGCAGCAAACCACGAGGCGCGTCATCGGGCTCGCTGACGGCGGCTTGCATGTCGCCACACAATTCCAGCAATTGCCGACAGCGTGGCAGGGTTTCACTGCCCGCCGCCGTCAGGCTGAGCTTGCGCGTGGTGCGGTGCAGCAAACGCGCCCCCACCCAGTCTTCCAGCTCCGCCAGGTAACGCGACACCACCGGGCGCGACAGGTCCAGATGATCGGCGGCAGCGGACTGGCTGCCCAGGTCCACCACCGTGACAAACACGCGCATTGCTTGAAGACGATCCATGATCTGTCCACTTTCAGAAACAAACTATGTCCCAGCATCGCATTTTTAGTCTGGTTTTGTGCAACTAAGCTCTGTGCATCCTTTACCGATGCTGGAGCTGCCCGATGTTCTCAACCTTCAAGCGCTTGACCCTGGCCACCGCCGCCCTGGCCTTCGCCGCCCATGCGGCCGCGGCCGACCTCAAGCTGGATGTCTACAACCCAGGCGAAGCCGCGATCTTCCCGGTCAGCTCGGTGCTGGTCAGCGGCGCCAAGGACGCGATCCTGGTCGACGCCCAATTCGGCAAAGGCCAGGCCGAACAATTGGTGCAGAAGATCCGTGCCAGCGGCAAACACCTGACCACCATCTACATCAGCCATGGCGACCCGGACTATTACTTCGGCCTCGACACCCTCACCACCGCCTTCCCCGACGCCAAGGTGCTGGCGCCACAACCGGTGGTCGACCACATCAAGGCCACCGTCGCCAGCAAGCTTGAGTTCTGGGGCCCGAAAATGGGTGCTGACAAGCCGGCCAAAACTATCGTGCCGCAGGTCCTCGAAGGCCACAGCTTGAGCCTGGAAGGCCAGCAACTGGAGGTGATCGGCCTGGACGGCCCACAGCCGGATCGCAGCTTTGTGTGGATCCCGTCGATCAAGGCCGTGGTCGGTGGCGTAGTCGTCTCCGAAAACATCCATCTATGGATGGCCGATACCCAGAGCGCGCAGTCCCACAAGGATTGGCTCGCCACCCTGCAACGCATTGAACAACTGAAGCCGCGCACCGTGGTGCCTGGCCACTACCTGGGCACGCCATCCCTGAAATCCGTGGCCTTTACCGCCGACTACATCAAGGCCTTCGACGCCGAGACCGCCAAGGCCAAGGATTCCACCGCCCTGATCGCGGCCATGAAAAAGCGTTACCCCACCCTCGCCGACGAAAGCTCGCTGGAACTGAGCGCCAAAGTCGCCAAGGGCGAAATGAAGTGGTGAACCGTTTCAAACCCTAACGTACTGGAGAACGTCATGAGCAAGATTGCAATCATTGGTGCCACTGGCCGTGCCGGTAGCCAACTGCTGGAAGAAGCGCTGCGTCGTGGTCACACCGTCACCGCCATCGCACGCAATACCGACAAGCTGGCCGTGCGCCCTGGCGTCACCGTCAAACAAGTCGACGCCCTGGATGCCAACGCCCTGGAGCAGGCGGTGAGTGGTAGCGACGTGGTGATCAGCGCGGCGCACTTCGCCACCCTGCCCGCCAGCGCCGTGATCGGGCCAGTGAAGAAAGCCGGGGCGAAACGCCTGCTGGTGGTGGGCGGTGCCGGTTCACTGCTGCTGCCGGGTGGCGGTCGGGTGATCGACAGCGAAGGTTTCCCGGCTGAATACAAAGCCGAAGCCAGCGCAGGGGCTGCGTTTCTCGACACGCTGCGTCAGGAAAAAGAGCTGGATTGGACCTTCCTGTCGCCATCGGCCGAATTCGTCGAAACCGAGCGCACCGGCACATTCCGTGTGGGCCTGGATGATCTGCTGGTGAGCAGTGAAGGCCGCAGCTGGATCAGCTTTGCTGACTACGCCATCGCCTTGATCGACGAAGTGGAAACACCCAAGCACTCGCGCCAACGTTTCACCGTCGGCTACTGACACCGCGCGGTTAAAAACTGTGGGAGCGGCGGTTCGACGCTCCCACATTTGGATCCTTAGTGTCTTGGGGACTGTGCCTGACTCACCAACCAATCCATCAAGGCTTCCAGACCCGCCGAAGGCTCGGCCCCCGGTGGATACACCAAGTAATACCCCATCCCCGTCGGCACCCTTAACTCAAACGGCATCACCAACCGCCCCGCCTTCAAATCCTCGCCAATCAACGCACTGTCGCCAATCGCCACGCCGGAACCCTGGGACGCCACCGTCATCGCCAGATCCAGCGTTTCAAAATGATGCCCCTGGCTCAAATTGCCCAGTCGCGTCTGCGCCGCCTTGAGCCACAATGCCCAATCCCGCTCATCCCGCGTGGGGTGCAGCAAGACCTGTTGTTGCAAATCTTGCGGTGTGTGCAAGCCCGCAAGCAGTGCCGGTGCGCAGACCGGCGTGAGCTGTTCGTCGAACAGATGCCGCGCCGCGCTCGATTGCTCGGCGATGGGTGCATAGATCACCGCCGCGTCGAATTGCTCGCGGCGAAAGTCCACGGTGTAGGCCACGGTGGTGGTGAGTTCAACCGGCACGTCCGGGCGTTCTTTCTGCCACTGCATCAGGCGCGGCAGCAGCCAGCGCATCACACAGGTGGAGGCCTTGAGTTGCAGGGTCTGGCGGCGACTGCCGATCTGCTCCACCGCTTCGCCAAGCAGGCCAAACACCTGCTGTGCGCGCAGTGACCATTCGCGGCCTGCGTCGGTCAGGCTCAGACCGCGCGCCTGGCGTTGGAACAGCGCATAGCCCAAATGACTTTCCAGCCCGGCAATCTGCCGGCTCACCGCGCCTTGGGTGATGTGCAACTGCTCGGCAGCGCGGGTGAAGTTGCAGCACTGGGCCGTGACCCAGAACGTGTGCAGCGCGGGCAGTGGCGGGAGGCGTTTCATAGGGGGGCAAGCCATGACGTGAGGACATGGCTAGTATGACTTTTTATCGATTGTTGCCGCTACGGGCCAGCCGGTCCAATAACGCCTTACCTCAACAATAAGAGCGATCTGTATGGCGACCTGCGGCGAAGTATTGGTCAACCTCCTGGAAGGCTACGGCGTGGACCAGGTGTTTGGCATTCCCGGCGTACACACCGTGGAGCTGTACCGCGGCCTGGCCCGTTCCAGCATCCGTCACGTCACCCCGCGCCACGAACAGGGCGCCGGCTTCATGGCCGACGGTTATGCGCGCACCAGCGGCAAACCCGGCGTGTGCTTCATCATCACCGGCCCCGGCATGACCAATATCACCACCGCCATGGGCCAGGCTTATGCCGACTCGATCCCGATGCTGGTGATTTCCAGCGTGCAGTCGCGCAGCCAATTGGGCGGCGGACGCGGCAAGCTGCATGAGCTGCCGAACCAGGGCGCGATGATGGCCGGCGTGGCGGCGTTCTCCCACACCCTGATGTCGGCGGCGGAGCTGCCCGGCGTGTTGGCACGGGCGTTTGCGTTGTTCCAGGCCGGGCGGCCGCGACCGGTGCACATCGAAATCCCCTTGGATGTGCTGGTGGAAAATGCCGACGCACTGCGGGGCAGTGAACCGGTCAGCGTGGCCCGTGCCGGTGCCGCGCCTTCGGCGGTCAAGCAGATGAGCCAACTGCTCGCGGCGGCCAGGAAACCCTTGATCCTGGCCGGTGGCGGCGCCATCGACGCGGCCCCGGAACTGACCCGACTGGCCGAAGTGCTCGGCGCGCCGGTAGCCCTGACCATCAACGCCAAAGGCATGCTGCCCGGCCACCACCCGCTGCTGATCGGCTCGACCCAGACCCTGGTCGCCACCCGCGCACTGGTGGCCGAAGCGGACGTGGTGCTAGCCATCGGCACCGAACTGGCGGAAACCGACTACGACGTGACCTTCGCCGGTGGTTTCGAGATTCCCGGCGCGCTGCTGCGCATCGATATCGACCCCGACCAGACCGTGCGTAACTATCCACCGCAAGTGGCGCTGGTGGCCGATGCCCAAATCGCCGCAGAGGCCTTGCTGGCCGAGCTGAGCAGCAAACCCTTGCCACCGCGTAACAGCGCGTGGGGCGCTGAGCGCGTAGCGCGCCTGTGGGCGGAACTGACCCCGAGCTGGGACGCCGCCACCCGCGCGCAAACCCTGTTCCTCAATACCGTCCTCGAAGAATTGCCCAACGCCGTACTGGTGGGCGACTCCACCCAACCGGTGTACAGCGGCAACCTGACCCTGAACCTCGACCACCCGCGCCGCTGGTTCAACTCGTCCACCGGCTACGGCACCCTGGGCTACGCCCTGCCCGCCGCCATCGGCGCCTGGCTGGGGCGTGGCGATGGGCAGCCGGTGGTGTGCCTGATCGGCGACGGCGGCCTGCAATTCTCCCTGCCGGAACTGGCCAGCGCCGTGGAAGCGCGCACGCCGGTGATCGTGCTGCTGTGGAATAACCACGGCTATGAAGAGATCAAGAAATACATGGTCAACCGCGCCATCGAGCCGGTCGGCGTGGACATCTACACGCCGGACTTTATCGGCGTGGCCAAGGCACTCGGTTGCGCCGCCGACAGCATCCAAGGGGTTGAGTCGCTGCGCGTGGCACTACGCGCTGCGGCTGATCGCCAAGGGCCGACACTGATTGAAGTCGACCAAGGGCTATGGATGAAGGAGGTGGCGGTATGAGCGCGGTCTTGAACGGTGTGTATATCAATGGGGCATGGCATGCCGGACAGGCCTCGCTTGAGGTAATCAACCCCGCGACTGAGGCCGTCCTGGCCCACGTCAGCGTCGGTGATGCAAGCACGGTCACCCAGGCGGTCGACGCCGCCAGCGCCGCTTTCATCGACTGGTCGAAAAGCACCGGCCGCGACCGCGCCGCGCTGTTGCGCAAGATCGCCCAAGGTGTCAGCGAGCAGCGCGAACAGCTGATGCATCTGCAATCGAGCAACAACGGCAAACCGCTGTTTGAAGCCGCGATTGATGTGGACGATGTGATCGCCACCTTCGACTATTACGCCAGCGTGGCCGAAGCGATGGATGCCAGCCAGGATAGCCCGGTGGCATTGCCCAGCGCGGACTTCAGCGCACGCCTGCGCCGTGAGCCGTGCGGTGTGGTCGGGCTGATCGTGCCGTGGAATTTCCCGATGGTCACCACCGCGTGGAAACTCGCCCCGGCGCTGGCGGCCGGTTGCTGCGTGGTGCTCAAGCCATCGGAAGTGACGCCGTTGGCGGAGTTGCATCTGGCGCGGATTATCGCCGAGGCGGGCTTGCCGGCTGGGGTGTTCAACCTAGTGTGCGGCACGGGCCTGGAAGTGGGCGCGCCGCTGGCGGCGGATCGCCGCGTGGCGAAGATTTCCTTCACCGGCAGCAACGCCGTCGGCGTGCAGGTGATGCAGCGCGCTGCCGAAACCATCAAGGGCGTGAGCCTGGAACTGGGCGGCAAATCTTCCCTGCTGGTATTGGCCGATGCCGACCTGGACCTGGCAGTGGAGCTGGCCTGTGGTGGTGGATTTTTCAACGCTGGGCAGATGTGTTCCGCCACCAGTCGCGTGCTGGTAGCTGACAGCCTGGCGGATGAATTCCTGCAACGTGTGCAGGCACGGGCTGAAGGCATTCGCGTGGCTGACCCATTTGCCGATGACGTGGAAATGGGCGCGTTGATCAACCGCGTGCAATATCAGCGCGTGCTCGGGCATATCCAGCGCGGTGTTGAAGATGGCGCACGCTTGCTGTGCGGCGGCGATCGCCCGGCAGATTTGCCGCAGGGCTTTTTCATCCGCCCGACCGTGTTCACCGACGTACCGCTGGACAGCGCGTTGTGGAACGAAGAGATCTTCGGCCCGGTGCTCTGTGTACGACGCTTCACCTCCGAAGCCGAGGCCATCGCCCTGGCCAATGACAGCGATTTCGGCCTGGTGGCGAGTGTGGTCAGCGCCAGCCATGAAACCGCCGAGCGGGTGGCGAACGCCTTGCAAGCCGGACTGGTGTGGGTCAACGCGCCGCAGGTGATCTTCCCGCAGGCCGCGTGGGGTGGTTACAAGCAGAGCAGCATCGGTCGTGAGTTGGGGCCGTGGGGGTTGGCGGCGTTTCAGGAGATCAAGCATGTGATCAGCTCTAACTGACGGCGCAGGTCACATGTGGGAGGGGGCTTGCCCCCTCCCACATGTGACCTGCGCAATTTTTAGATAGCCCCTGCGACTTTCTGATTTGCCCCCCTCCTCCCGCCCATGGCCTGATTCGCCCCTGTTCACTCAAGGCCGTCCCATGGAAACCGTCCAAACAAAACCCACCACCGCCGTCTGGCTGATGATCAGTGTCGTGCTGGTCGCCCTCAACCTGCGCCCCTCAATGGCCGCTGTCGGCCCCCTGTTGTCCTCGATTCGTGGCGACGTGCCGTTGAGTTTCAGCAGCGCGGCCCTGCTGACCATGTTGCCGGTGATGGCCATGGGCTTGGCGATGTTCTTTGGAATGGGCGTGGCCAAACGTTTTGGCGAGCACCGCAGCATCGTGGTGTCACTGGTGGTGATTGGCGTGGCGACGCTGTCGCGGTTGTTCCTCGATTCGGCGCTGGAGTTGATTGTCAGCGCCATCGCCGCCGGCGTGGGGATTGCGATGATCCAGGCGCTGATGCCGGCGCTGATCAAATCGCGGTTCAGTGACAACGTTTCGCTGTTCATGGGCCTGTACGTCACCGCGATCATGGGCGGCGCGGCGCTGGCCGCATCGTTTGCACCGTTCGTGCAGGTGCAGACCGGCAGTTGGCGCATCGGCCTGGCGATCTGGGCGGTGCTGGCGCTGTTGGCCTTGGTGTTCTGGTACGCGCAGCGCTCGGTGTTGCCGCCACTGCCCCAAGCCGGTGCGGGCCCTCAAGAATCATTTTTCGGCAACGGTCGCGCCTGGTTGCTCGCGGTATTCTTCGGCCTCGGCACCGCCTCCTACACCTGCGTACTCGCCTGGCTGGCGCCGTACTACGTGGAGCAGGGTTGGAGTGAACAGAACGCCGGTTTGCTGCTGGGTTTCCTGACGGCCATGGAAGTCGTGTCCGGCCTGATCACCCCCGCCATCGCCAACCGTCGCCAGGATAAACGCGGCGTCGTTGCGGTGTTGCTGGTGCTGATCATCCTCGGTTTCTGCGGCCTGATCCTGAGTCCGCAACACCTGAGCCTGCTGTGGCCTAGCCTGCTCGGCCTGGGCATCGGCGGCCTGTTCCCGATGAGCCTGATCCTGTCCCTCGACCACCTGGACAACCCGCGCCGCGCCGGTGGCCTCACCGCGTTTGTGCAAGGCATCGGCTACCTGATTGCCGGGCTTTCGCCGCTGATCGCCGGGATGATCCGTGACAGACTGGGCAGCTTCGAATGGGCCTGGTGGTCGCTGACGGCGGTGATCGTGCTGATGCTGTTGATCGTGACGCGCTTCAACCCAAAGCATTACGCACGACATATACGCTGAGGTCGTGTTGCAAACAGTATTTGTCTCACACCAAACATAGAAACGCCCTACAGAGCATTCTATTGGCACGCTCGTTCCGTTAAGCTTTTGTGCTGTCTTGTACTGAATTCGGTACAAAGGGTTTACGGACGAAACCGATGCTAAACAGTAACTTGCTCAGAAAGCTCGATATGCAGGACTTGATGGTGTTTATCGCCGTCTATGACCAGAGCAGCGTTACCGAGGTGTCTGAAACGCTGTTTGTCAGCCAGTCCACCGTGAGCTACAGCCTGAAGAAGTTGCGCACCAGCTTCGAAGACGAGCTGTTTATCAACACGCGGGCCGGCATGCGGCCGACGTACAAGGCCACCACCATGTACAGCCATGTGCAGAAAATCCTCGAAAGCATCAACCTTTGCCACGCCGGTGGCCAAGCGTTCGATCCGACGCAGAAGGCCGTGACCTTCAACGTGTGTGCGCCGGAATATTTCGAACAGTTGATCCTGCCGCGCCTGTTGAAAAACTTCGACCGCGCCGACCTGCCGGTGATCGTCAATGTGCAGAAGCTGGAAACCGACATCCCCGCCGACGACCTGCGCGAAGGTCGTCTCGACCTAGTGATTTGCTTCGGCCCCAACTTCCACCGCGCCCACAGAGACTTCCGCACCCAGATGCTGCTGGAGGACGACCTTGTGTGCGTGTTCGACAAACGCTCGGCACCCCGGGAACCGGCCTTCAGCCTGCACTCCTTCGTCGAACGCCGCCACGTGTTCCCTACGCCGTGGACCTCCGACACCAACATGATCGACGGCTGGCTCGCACGCCAGGCCCACAAGCGCCAGGTCATCGCCCGCGCCAACAGCTACAGCGCAGCCTTGAAGATGATCACCGGCACCGATTTCATCGTCACCCTGCCGCGCCGCGTGCAAAAGTTGCTGGCACCGGCCACGGCATTCGGCCATTGCGAAGCGCCGAACGGCTTGCCGGGGTTCACGCTGGAGATGCAATGGAACGAAACCAGTGAACAGGACAGTGCCAATACCTGGTTTCGTGAACAGGTGGTGAAGGTGTGTGCCGATCAGGGGTTGTTGTAGGGCTTAACCAATCGCGACTTTGCTGTAGGAATCGCGATCCATATCCACCAACAGAACACTCAGCTGAACCTGTACGCCCGCCGGCCAGTCGCCAAGGTCCTGCAAGGCAGCCAACAGGCTTTCCGACAACTGCTTCTTGACCTGCGGCGACCGCCCGCTGAGCAGCGACAGCTTCACCGCGATAAAACCGCGGGGGTCGAGGGAGGTGCCCACCTGGAACGTCTCGACCTTGACCGCACGGCTTTTGATATCGAATTCGGAACCGAACTGGCCAGACACCATCAACACGTTGTTGAGCCGTAGGAGGGTTTTCTCAACGGCCAGGTTCGTCAGGTTGGCGGTGTATTCCAGATGCAGGTGTGGCATGTAGGGCTCCGAATCTTTGGTAGGAAGAATCCTAGATATACCACGGAGTCAGGCCTTGGTCGCCAACCCTCGATCACTCATGAACGCTTCCAGTCGCGAGCGTACCCAGCGCTCGGCCGGGTCGGTGTCGACATGGCTGAGCCAGACCATAGACAAGTCCAGGGTCGGCGTCTCGAACGGGAACGGCTCGCAGAACAGGTGGCCCGACACGGCCATGGCCTCGGCGGTGTAGTCCGGCAGGCTGGCGATCAGGTCGGTGCCTGCGAGCAACGCCGGCAGTGCGCTGTATTGCGGCACCGACAACACCACGTGGCGCTTGCGGCCGATTTCTGCCAGCCACTCATCGGCGAACCCTGCCACGTTGGCGGTGTGGGACACCAGCACGTGAGGGCGTGAGCAGTATTCGTCGAGGGTCAGCGGTGTTTCCGAGGCATCGGCACGTAGGATGCGCGGGCGGATATGGCGCAGCAGCTTGCGCTTGGCATTTGCCGGCAGGCCACGGGTCTGTGTGATGCCAACGGTTATATCGCCAGAGGCGAGCAGATCCGGGATGCGCCAGTAGTCCACATGTTGCACCACGAACACCACTTGCGGCGCTTCCTGGCGTAGGGCGCGCAGCAAAGGCGGCAACAGGCCGAATTCGACGTCATCGGACAGGCCGATACGAAAAGTCATGGTGCTGATGGACGGGTCGAAATCGTGGGTCAGGCTCAAGGCCGAGGATAGCGAGTCCAGCGCCGGCGACAGGTGCTGGATGATTTCCTCGGCCCGCGCCGTGGGCTCCATGCGGTGGCCGACGCGAATGAACAGCGGGTCGTTGAACAAGGTACGCAAGCGGTTGAGGGCCGAGCTGATGGTCGGCTGGCCGAGAAACAGCTTCTCCGCCACCCGCGTCACGTTGCGCTCCAGCATCAGCGCTTCGAACACCACCATCAGGTTGATGTCGGCCTTGCGTAATTCATTGCGATTCATCGGCGCCTGCCCCTTTCCCCAAGACAAGCCGCAGTGTAGAAAGCCGCGTTGCCGGCGTCTACGTGTAGGACGCTTCGCTGGCCTGTGCGCCACGCTCAGGCTCGTGCCCCATACGCAACCGCAGCGCCGCAATAGCCGCCACCACCAATACCAGCGCAATCACCTTCAGGCCGTTCATCGCATTGCCGGTGCTTTGCTCGATCACGCCCATTACCGACGGCCCGACAAACCCGCCAAGCAGCCCGCACGCGTTGACGAAACCCAGCCCGCCCGCCAGCGCAACGCCCTTGAGACGGGAAGCCGGGTACAGAAAAATGATCGACTGCACCACGAAGAACATCACCGCCGACAGGCAAAAACCGAGCAGGCTGAACACCGGCCCCGATATCGACGCGATGCCCAGGCCCAGCGCCATGGTCAGCAGACCTGTGACCAGCAACCGCCGGCAGCGTCCGGGCGTCGTGGCGAAACGCGGAATCAGCAAGGCACCGAGTGCCGCCGCGATCCACGGTAACGAAGTCAGCAGGCCGACGTTCATGGTACTCAGTTCGCCATACTTGCTGATGATGCTCGGCAGGAAAAAGATCACGGTGTAGATGGTGATCTGGTGACAGAAGTACACAAAAATCGCCAGCAGGATTTGCGGGGTCAGCCAGTTTTTCAACGAGTGACCGCCCTCGCCCGCGCCCTCTTCGGTTTCCCGGGCGATGCGCTGCTCAATGCCGCGCGCTTCCTCGGCAGACAACCACGGCGCCTTGCTCGGACGATCCGGCAACTTGCGCCAGACCACCCAGGCAAACGCCACCGCTGGCAGGCCTTCGAGCATGAACATCCACTGCCAGCCGTGCCAGCCGAGCATGCCGTCCATGCGCATCAAGGCCGCGCCCACCGGGCCACCGATGATGTTGGCGAAACACACGCCAAGCAGGAAATACCCGGTGGCGCGCGCCCGTTGTTCACGGTTGAACCAGTAGGTGAGGTAGAGCATGACGCCGGGGAACAGTCCGGCTTCGGCAATGCCCAGCAACAGGCGCAGCACGTAGAACGAGGTCTCGCCCTGCACAAAGGCCATGGCCGCCGAGATCAGGCCCCAGGTCACCATGATCCGCGCGATCCAGAACCGCGCGCCGACCTTGTGCATGATCAGGTTGCTGGGGATTTCCGACAGCGCATACGTCAGGAAAAACAGCCCCGCGCCCAACCCGTACGCCGCAGCGGAAATACCCAGGTCGACGTCCAGATGATGCTTGGCCAGGGCGATGTTGGTGCGGTCCAGAAAGCTCAGGATGTAGGCGATGATCAGCAAGGGCATCAACTTGACGAACATCAGTTTGTTCAACGCCTGCGGGGTGCGGGCGGAAGTGGCGGTAATCATCGGCAATTCCTCTTGGCGCCCCGCCAGCTGGGCTGGGGAGCGCATCGGTGTTGTTCTAGGAGTCGAGTTGCACGGCCATGGCCTGGGGGCGATGGGAAAACAATTGCAGCAGTGCGCCGCCCAGGGCGCAGCCGGCCATCACGAAGAAACAGACGGTGTAGCCGTGCAGCGTGGTCCAACCGCCGCCCATGGCGATCAGGCTGCCCATCAGCACCGGCGCCAGGCCGCCGCCGATAAACATCGCGGTGGTGATGATGCCGTTGGCGGTCGACGTCGCCGACGGCTCGGCCGAGTCGCAGGCCACGGCGTAATAGATCGGCCACACCGCGTTAGCCACCAGGCCGAACAGCAGTTGCACCACGACGATCAACGTCAGCGTATTGGCGAAGTAGAACGCGCCGACACTCGCCGCCATCCACACGCCGCAAATGATCAGCGTGGTGCGCCGGCCGATGATGTCCGACAGCGACGGCCACACCAATTGCCCGAGAATGCCGGTGAGGGTGAACACCACGCTCATCCCCGCCGACTCGGCCAGGGACAATCCGGCGATGTTGTAGAGGTAGGCCGGCAGCACGATGTTGACGCCCATGTATACGACTTGGGTGAGCATGGTGTTGCCCGCTGTGAGGGCGATATTGCGGTTGCGCAAGGTAGCAAGGAATGTACGCCAGGCCTCGCCTTTGACTTGGCTGGCCGGCGCGTTGTCGGGCGGGGTCATGCCTTTGGCGGCAATGTCGACGTACAGTGCAGTGATGCGCTCGGCGGTGGAATAACGCGCCCAGAAGATCATCAGCGGCAGCGCCACCACGAACGCGAAGAAGAACACATAGCGCCAGTTCTCTTCACCAAACACGGTGATGACAAAACTCGCGACGATACCGCTAAGCATCGCGCCAATCGGGTAACCCGTGTGGTGCGCGCCCAGGGCAAACCCGCGGCGCTCAACCGGCCACCATTCGGCGGTGTTGCTCACGCCCACCGGCTCGCCCCAGCCGGCGCCGAGGTTGACGCCGACGCGCAGGGCAATGAAGGTGGCGAGGTTGCCGCTCAACGCCTTGAAACCGGACAGAAACGAGATCGCGGTGTAGCCCAGCACCAACGGCACCTGGAAGCGCGCACGTTTCCAGCCGCCACCGTAACGATCGCTCCACATCGAACCGGGGATATCCAGCAGCGCCAGGGCCAGCATGACCACCGTGGCCACGGTGCCCCATTGGTCGGCGGACAAATCGAAATGCTTGGAAATGGTCGGCCCCAGGCGCAGCACGATCTCACGGTCGTAGGCATTGAGGATCCAGATCATCCAGCAGACCAGCAGCGACACCCAGGAATGCCGGTGAATGCTGCGCAGCGACGCTTTTTTTATAGTTGCCATGGGCCTCTCCAGGCGCGCAAGGGCGCGCACTGACACAAGGTTGCGAAGGAATATGCCTTGTCAAACACACGCGCTAGCTGGCGAACCGTCGCTCGGCTATTCCTTGCACGCCCAACCCAGTAATGGCGAACAGCGCTCCGCGCTGCTGGCCGTCTGCCGGAAAACGCGGCAGCGGCGGCTTGGCCATGGAGGTCACAAACAGGGTGTCCAGGTTCGGCCCGCCAAAGGTCAGGCTGGTGACCTTTTTCACCGGCATCTGGATGATGCGGTCGACGTGCCCGTCGGGGGTGTAGCGCACCAGTTTTCCGGCGTAGACCAGCGCCTGCCACAGGCAGCCTTCGGCATCCACGGTGCAACCATCGGCGGCGCCCCCGCCGGAGGTGTCGACCTTGGCGAAGGTGCGACGATTGCTGACACTGCCGGTGGCCAGGTCGTAGTCGTAGGCCCAGATCTCGCCGGACCAGGTGTCGCAGAAGTAGAAGGTTTCACCCGATGGGCTCCAGCACGGGCCGTTGGACACGATGATGCCTTCGTCCAGGGTGTGCAGGCTCAGGTCGGCATCAAGCCGGTAGAGTTTGGCACTGGCGTTGTCTTCCTGGGTGTCCATGGAGCCGAAGATAAAGCGGCCTTGGCGGTCGACCTTGCCGTCGTTGAGGCGGTTGTCGGGCAGGTGCGGTTCCGGGTCGATGACCAGGTTGAGCTCACCGCTGTTGAGGTCGAGGGTGTGAACGCCGTTCTGCAGCGCGACGATCGCCGACTCACCGTCGCGGCGCAGGGCCATGGAGCCGATCTTCTGGCCCACGTCCCAGGCCAGCAGCTCGCGACCGTCGTCGGTGCATCGCAAGATGCGGCCGTCGGCGCTGTCGATCCAATACAAGCGTTGTTGCTCGACGTCCCACACCGGGCCTTCGCCCAGGGTGGTCTTGACGTCGACAAGCACTTCGATACGCATGGTGATCCCCTTATTGTTGTTGTGCGGGATGCAGGCCGCGCCTTGACGCGGCGGTATGTTGGGTTAGAAGTTGACCTGGTCGCGCCCCTTGAGGCCGAGGATTTCCCGCGCTTCATCCGGCGTAGCGACCCGATGGCCAAGCGCTTCGATCACGGTACGAATACGCCGGACCTGATCGGCATTCGACGCCGCCAGTTTGCCCGGGCCATCCCACAGCGAATCTTCCAGGCCGACACGGGCGTTGCTGCCCATGGACAAGCCCATGGTCGCCAGCGGAATCTGCCCACGCCCGGCGCCAAGGATCGACCACATATAGTCGTCGCCAAACAGGCGGTCGGCGGTGCGGCGCATGTGTGCCAGGTCTTCCGGGTGGCCGCCGATACCGCCACGCAGGCCGAACACCGACTGGATAAACAACGGTGGCTTGAGCAGGCCACGTTCGAGGAAATGCGCGGCGGTGTACAGGTGGCCGATGTCGTAACACTCGATCTCGAAACGGGTGCGGTTTTCGGCACAGGAATTGAGGATGTGAGTGATGTCGCGGAAGGTGTTGCGGAAGATCCGGTCGTCACTTTCTTCCAGGTACGGCCGCTCCCAGTCGTGCTTGAAGTCGGTAAAGCGGTTGAGCATTTCGTACAGGCCGAAGTTCATCGAGCCCATATTCAGCGACGCCAGTTCCGGCTTGAACTGCATCACCGGCTGCAGGCGCTCTTCCACGCCCATGGTCGGCGCGCCGCCGGTGGTGATGTTGATCACCACGTCGCTGGCGGCCTTGATCTGCGGCAGGAATTCGGCGAACAACGCCGGGTCCTGGCTGGGGCGACCGTCGTTGGGGTCACGGGCATGCAGGTGGACAATCGCGGCGCCAGCCTCGGCGGCACCGATGGCGGCATCGGCAATTTCCTGCGCGGTGATCGGCAAATGCGGTGACATCGACGGCGTATGAATCGCACCAGTGACGGCGCAGGTGATGATGACAGGACGATTTTTGGACATGACGAATCTCCGACTTTTATTCTTATGAAAAAAATCCTGGGTGCAGCGCGATGTATTCTTCCGTGGCTTACAGGTACTCGACGTTACCGTCGACGCTGATCGCCTGGCCGGTCACGTTGCGTGCGGCGGGCGAACAGAGGAACAGCGCCATGGCGGCCACGTCTTCGGCGGTGACCATGCGCTTGAGGGAAATCTTGTTGAGGTATTCCTGGCGCATCTCGGCTTCGGGCACGCCGACCTGCTCCGCACGCGCGCGGATCACGCCGTCCATGCGCGGGCCTTCGACGATGCCGGGCAGCAACGCGTTGACGCGGATGTCGCTCTCGCCCAGCTCCGAGGCCAGGGATTTCATCAAGCCGACGATCGCCCATTTGGTCGCCGCGTACGGCGTGCGCCAGGCGTAGCCCAAGCGCCCCGCCACCGAGGCAATATGCAGCAGATGGCCGTGGGACGATTCCTTGAGCATCGGCACCGCGTGGTGGGCAAACCGGTACTGCGCGGTGAGATTGATGTTGATGGTGGCTTGCCACTCGGCGTCGCTGATCGCATCGATGCCACCGGTAGGCCCGGCAATCCCGGCATTGTTGACCAATACATCGAGGCCGCTGAAACGCTCGCGCTGCACCTTGAACACCGCCTCGATCTGCGCGGCATCACTGACATCCGCGCGGGTGGCGACGGTGCCTGGGTATTTGTCGCGGAACGCGGCCAGGGCCGGCTCGCTCACATCACACACATGCACTTGGGCACCGGCTTCCAGATACGCCGCCGCCAGCACTTCACCAATGCCGGCAGCCCCGCCGGAAATCAACACGCGTAACCCAGGATAAGGCTGCAGCCGTTGTAGGACACTCATGCACGTTTACCTCCTGAAACAGACGACCGCGCACGGTCGTTCTTGACGAGCAGACGCGCCAGGGAGTCGGCGGCCTGCATGATGTCATCGGTCACCGCTGCGCGTGCGCCGGCGCCGTCGCGGGCAGCCAGCGCTTCGACGATGCGCGTGTGCGCTTCCATCGAGCGTTGCAGGTGAGCTTTATCCGGGGCGACCAGCGCAAAGCACGGGCCCATGTGCAGCCAGAAGTTTTCCACGGCGGCCATTGTCAACTCGGCCTGTGCCACGGCGTAAATGCGCCGGTGAAACGCGAAGTTGGTCCAGAGGTAGCGGGACACGTCGACTTCGTCGGCGGCGTGTTGCATCTGCTGGCAGAGATCGGTGATTTCATCGAGGTCGGTTTTCTGCAGGAGCAGCACCGCCTTTTCGGCGAGCAAGCCTTCAAGGGCGACCCGCGCATCACGGATTTCACGCAGGCGGTCGACCGTCATCAGGCGCACACGCAGACGGGAGGTTTCGGTGACTTCAAAGGCGTTTTCAGCGCTGAGACGTTGCAGGGCCTCACGCACCGGCATCGGGCTGGAACCGAGGGCTTCGGCGAGGCCGCGGATGGTGAGTTTCTGGCCAGGTTGGAAACGGCCACTCATCAGGGCTTCGCGGATCTGGCGGTAGACCTGGTCTTGCAAGGTATCGCGGGACACCTGGCGCAGGGTGGGCAGGAGGAGCGGACCATCTGTCATGAGGCAAAACCTGTGTTGTCGTTCTTATGGCCTCAATATGTGATCACAAATCAAATATGTCAAATAGTTTCCCGTTTATGAAAGCGCGCTGACAAATGTGGGAGCGGGCTTGCTCGCGAAAGCGGTTGATCAGTCAAAGCATTGTTGACTGACATTCCGTCTTCGCGAGCAAGCCAGCTCCCACATTTTGACCGCGTTTAGCCTGATATTACGGTTTTAGCGGACGTTCCTGATCCCGCTCGGAAAGCTCCGTCCCATCATCGGGATGCTTCCAGGTCTGGGGTTTTTCTTCCTCACGCTGCCGGGGTTGCTCAAGCTCCCGCTCGTCCCGCCGTTTCTGTTGGTCAGTCATCGCCACCTCCCATCCGTAAGAATTGGTCACACCTTCAGCATAGAACAGCGAACGCATTTTTGACCGAGCTACCGATTGATAGCCAATGCACATCAATGCATCCAAATTTGTCACTTATCATTTCTAAATGTGTCAGCCACTATTCTGGGTCTTAGGCGAAACAAGCACTTTAAAAAGAACGCTGGAGACACAAAACCATGACTAGCCCTACCCGACCCGACTCTGCCCGCTCGAAAGTGGGCGCGGTTTTCCGCGTGACTTCGGGCAATTTCCTCGAACAGTTCGACTTCTTCCTGTTCGGTTTTTATGCCACCTACATCGCTGCCGCGTTCTTCCCTGCCGCTAATGAGTTTGCGTCATTAATGATGACCTTCGCCGTGTTCGGCGCGGGCTTCCTGATGCGTCCATTGGGCGCGATCATCCTGGGTGCCTATATCGATGACGTCGGTCGCCGCAAAGGGCTGATCGTGACCCTGTCGATCATGGCCAGCGGCACGCTGCTGATTGTGCTGGTGCCCGGTTATCACACCATTGGCCTCTGGGCACCTTTGCTGGTGCTGCTGGGCCGCCTGTTGCAGGGCTTCTCGGCCGGCGCGGAATTGGGCGGTGTGTCGGTGTACCTGTCCGAAATGGCCACCCCCGGCCGCAAAGGCTTCTACACCAGCTGGCAATCGGGCAGCCAACAGATCTCTATCGTGGTCGCCGCCGCGCTGGGTTATGGCCTGAACGTGTGGATGGAACCGGCCGTGGTAGCCGATTGGGGCTGGCGCATTCCGTTCGCCATCGGCTGCGTGATCATCCCGTTCATCTTTATCCTGCGGCGCAACCTGCAGGAAACCGAAGAGTTCGCCAACCGCAAGCATCGCCCGACCATGCGCGAAGTGATGGCGACCCTGGTGAAGAACTGGACCGTGGTCATCGGCGGCATGCTGATGGTGGCCATGACCACTACCGCGTTCTACCTGATCACCGTGTACGCACCGACCTTCGGCAAGACTGTGCTGCAATTGAGCACCTCCGACGCTCTGCTGGTGACCTTGCTGGTGGCGGTGTCGAACTTTGTCTGGTTGCCGATCGGCGGCACGCTGAGCGACCGGTTTGGCCGCAAGCCGGTGCTGATCGCCATGACCGTACTGACGGTTCTGACCGCTTATCCAGCGCTGTCCTACGTGGTGAATGCCCCAAGCTTCGCCCACATGCTGGAAACCCTGCTGTGGTTCTCCTTCCTCTACGGCATGTACAACGGCGCCATGATCCCGGCCCTGACCGAAATCATGCCGGTGGAAGTGCGTGTGGCGGGTTTCTCCCTGGCCTACAGCCTGGCGACCGCGATTTTCGGTGGGTTTACCCCAGCGATTTCCACCTGGTTCATCCACATTACCGAAGACAAAGCCTCGCCAGCCTACTGGATGATGTTCGCCGCAGCCTGCGCGCTGTGCTCGACCCTCGCGCTGTACCGTCGCGCCAACACCCGTGGCCAGGTCATGCAGGAGGCGGCATGATGAAGCCGTTGCTCAAGACCCTGACGGCCCTGGCCCTCGGCGCCCTGGCGCTGTCGGCCCAGGCCGAACAGCTCAAGGTGATGACATCGGGTGGCTTCACCGCCGCGTATAAACTGCTTGGCCCGCAGTACGCCAAGCAAAGCGGTGACAGCCTCGACACCATTCTGGGTCCGTCCATGGGCAAGGCGCCGGAAGCGATTCCCAACCGTCTCGCCCGTGGCGAACACGCCGACGTGGTGATCATGGTCGGCTACGCCCTGGATGACCTGATCAAACAAGGCAAGGTCGACCCGGCCTCCCGCGTGGAACTGGCGGACTCGCGCATCGGCCTGGTGGTGAAGGCCGGAGCGGTCAAACCTGCAATCGGTACTGATGCCGAACTGAAAGCCGTGCTGAGCAAGGCCAAATCCGTGGCTTACTCGGACAGCGCCAGCGGTGTGTATGTCGAGAAGGAGTTGTTCAAGAAGCTCGGCATGCCGAGCAAGGGCACCATGATCGAACGCCTGCCGGTGGCAGAACAGGTCGCCAAGGGTGACTACGAAGTGGGCCTGCAGCAGGTCGCGGAATTGCTGCCAGTGCCGGGTGTGACCTACGTCGGCAAGATCCCGGAAGACGTGCAATCGGTGACGCGGTTCGCCGCCGGTATCCCGGTGAATGCCGAACACCCTGAACAGGCCAAGGCCTTGTTGCAGTACCTGGCGTCGCCCCAGGCGCAACCGGTGGTGCAAGCCACCGGCCTGGACTCGGTGTCACGCTGACCGAAACGGCATCTCCCGCACCAATCGCTCCAACTCCAGCGCCGCTGGCGGCAAGGTCCGCCCGCGGCGTTTTATCAAGCCCACATTGCGCATCACCTGCGGTTCCACCAGCGGCACACTCACCAGGATCGGGTGCTCGCCCGCCGGCATGGCAATCGAGGGCACCATCGCCACCCCCAATCCCGCCTCCACCAGCCCGATCATTGTCGTTACGTGGTGCGTCTCGCAGATACTCGGCTTTTTCACCCGCACGCCACGCAACGCCTGGTCGAGCAGGAAGCGGTTACCAGAGGTCTTGTCCACGGTGATGTAGTCGTGTTCGTAGGCCTCCGACCAGCTCACGCTGTCACGCTGGGCCAAGGGGTGATCGCGGCGACAGGCCAGCACATAGCGCTCCTGCAGCAGCAATTCGAACTCCACTTCATCGGCCAGACTGCCGCTGAAACTCACGCCGAAATCCGCCTCGCCACTTCCCACCGCATTGCACACTTCACCGGCACTGGCATCCAGCACCCGCAGGCGAATTTTCGGATACAACTTGTGGAATTCGGAGATCACATGGGGCATGAAATAGTACGCGGTGGACGGCACGCAGGCGATGGTGACATTACCCATGCGGGTGGACGCGACATTACTGATGCCCATGAGCGCCACGTCGAGGTCATCGAGCATGCGCTCGACCTGAGGCAGGAAAGCGCGGCCGACCATGGTCAGGCTGACGCGCCGCGTGGTGCGTTCGAACAGCTTCACATCCAGGGCGGTCTCGAGCTTTTCGATACGCCGGCTGAGGGCCGGCTGCGAGATACGGATAGCCTCGGCGGCACCGCGAAAACTGCCCTTGTCTACCACGGCGCGGAAGGCTTGGAGGTCGTTGAGGTCGAAGTTGATGATCACGGGAAGGCCAATGTGGTCGAGGTGGCAGGCATTATCGTATGGGAGCCGATGGCGCGCCATGCATGTCGGGACCGGGTTGTTGTAATAACCCTGCTACAAATATGAAGTCATACATATCAGTGGGTTATTGGGTTTATGCGGCCACGCAGTTTTCTAAATGGGTCAATACTTGCGACCTGACCTAAACAACCGGAGATGTAGCACGCATGGAAACCTATCACTTCTGGACAGACGACGAGTCGCCGGATATCGGCATCGATCAGTTGCTTCTTGCATCACGCCAATGGTCAAGTAGGATTGAATCCTACTCTCCTTCGACGGACTTCCACATGCGCTCAACCCAGCAAATGAGCATTACCTTGCCAATCGAAATGGCAGCCTTGGTCAAAGCCAAAGTCGCAGCCGGTGAATATGCATCCGAAAGTGAAGTGATCCGCGACGGCCTGAGGGTCTTGCTGGCCCGTGATCGCGCTATGGAAGACTGGCTGCGGGACGAGGTGATCCCAGCTGCGGCAGCCCTCAAGGCCGAGCCCGAGCGTGCGCTGTCCGTCGAACAGGTTCGAGAACACATGGCAGCCAAGCGTCAACGACAAGGCACCGGGAAAGCGTGAGTTACACGGTAGCCTTTTCGCCTGAAGCATTGGCGCAACTCGACGCCCTTGAAGACTACATCAGCGATGCCGGTTCCCCCGTTGTAGCGGCACGCTTTATCGACAACCTCATCCCCTACTGCGAAAACCTTTGCCTGTTTCCCTCGCACGGAGTTCGACGTGACGACCTGCTGACCCACTTACGCATCACGCACTATCGACGCACCACCGCCATTGCGTTCACGGCGGACCCCGCGACCGAAACAGTGTCGATCCTCGGAGTGTTTTACGGTGGGCAGGACTAAGCGGCATTGTTGCAGGGCGATGGGGAGTCGTCCCTGACCAATAAAGAGTGATCAATGAACAAGACAGTTGGAAGAGTGAACAGTGCCCCGCGCCGGGCGCTGAAGCCAGGGCTCTGGGTCATCGGACTGCTGTGCGTCGCCACCCTGGGGTTCTTTGCCTGGCAAAGCTTCTACCCTGTCAGCGCAGCCAGCGGCTGGAGTGTGCAGGTGCTGCACCGCGATGTGCCCAAGGCCGCCTCGCTGATGCCTCTGGTGGATGGTTCATTGATGGTCAGTCAGGAACTCGATGACGCCAAGGGCAGCATCGTGCGCATCCTCAAGGATGGAACGCGTGATGTGATGGTGAACAAGCTCTCCAAACCCGACGGCCTGTTCGCCACACGCGGTGGTTGGGTGTTCAGCCAGGAGTCCGCTAATTTGCCCGTGAGCTTTCTCAAGGATGGCGTCGTCAGCGAACTGTTCAGAGGTGAGAACGTGCAGGGCCTGTGGGATGACGGTGACTACCTCTATGCCATCGAGGACCGCAAGCCTGTCGGGCGACTGTTGCGTTATCGCTGGAGCGACCAGACCCTGACCGTATTGCGTGACCAGATTCAGGAAGGCGAGTCCGTCGTCCGTTGCACCGACGGGCGCATGCTCTACACCGAGAAGAAAAAGGGTGTGGTACGTGAGCTGACAGAAGACGGCAGCGATCCCGACGTGCTGGCCGGCCTGAACAAACCGACGTTTTTGATGTGCGATGAGCGCGGGTTGTGGGTCAATGAGGACTCCACGCACCGAGCGAGGTTGTTGCTGATAGACAAGCAGGGGCACCAACAGACGATCTTGTCGTTCCTGAAGGCGCCGCAGTCGATTGTGCCAACCAGTCGAGGGACCTATCTGCTGGCCGAGGGTGGCAGGGACCGGGTGTTGGAACTGGTACCCGACACACGTAAATCCTTACCGTAAACACCGCACCACCGCTTCATCCATACGTTGAGGCGGTGCGCAGGTCAAAGCAGCTCCCAAACCTGCGGGCCATTAAAAAACGCCTGCGCATTGCTATCCAGCGTCTCCAGGTGATACCCACCCTCCTGCACGATCACACACGGCAAGCCCAATCCACGAATGCACTCACCCAACCGTGCAAACCCTTCCCGCGTAACGGCGACTTTGCTCTGCGGGTCCAACTCGTAGATATCGAAACCCAGTGACAGCACCAGCACATCTGCCGAGAAGTTCTTCACCGCCGCCAACGCCAGTTCCACCTTTTCGAAAAACACCGCCTCGCTGGCACCGTGGGGCATTGGCAGGTTGAGGTTGAAGCCTTCACCTGCTGCACTACCGCGCTCTTCGGCGAAGCCGGCTACGCCGGGGTAGAAGTTGGTGGGGTCACCGTGAATCGAGACGTAAAGCACGTCGTCGCGGTCGTAGAAAATCTCCTGGATACCTTGGCCGTGGTGCATGTCGGTGTCGAGCACGGCAACGCGCTGGAAACCTTGACGCAATGCCTGCGCTGCTACAGCAGCATTGTTGATGTAACAGAATCCTCCTGCCGCATCGTAGCGAGCATGATGGCCCGGTGGGCGACAAAGGGCGTAGGCGGCCGGAGCGCCATCAAGAATGTCCTTGGCGGCAGCAACGGCGCTCTGGGCCGACCAGTAGGCCGAGCGCCAGGTCAGCTCGCCGATCGGGCAACTGCCATCCGCCAGGTAGCGCGCAGCCTGGGCAAGGATGCCGCGCAGGGCGTTGGGTTCGCGCACGAAGATGTTGGACATGACTTCGTCACCCCAGTCTTCGGGGATTTCCTTCCAGCGTTGGTGGGCCTCCTGCAGGAAAGCCAGGTAAGGCGCACTATGTACGGCCAGCAATGGACCGAGGCCGTAGTCCTGCGGCTGCTGGATGTCGAAACCCAAGGTTTGCGCGGCCAACAGCAGGTTGCGGGCACGCTCGGGAACCTCCTGCGGCGTGCGCATCTGACCACGGGAGTAGTAGCTGCGCGGATGATGCAAAAGTTGCTCGGGATGAAAAAATGTACGCATGAGATGCTCCTGGGTGAACACGGAACCTGTGGGAGTTGCCTTGCCTGCGCCCACATTTGAATCCGGTCAGGCTTGAAATATGAGTGATCAGGTCGCTTGGCCGGCGCGCTTCAACACGGCGTTGAGCAATACGTCGGTGCCCTGGCGCACGTCCTCGGGCAACACGTCTTCGGCTTCGTTGTGACTAAGGCCGCCGACGCAAGGGATGAAGATCATCGCAGTCGGGCAATAGCGCGCCAGGTGGATGGCGTCGTGACCGGCGCCGCTGACGATGCGTTGCTGGCTGTAACCCAGGGCATCCACAGCGGCTTGCACGCAGGCGACGCAGTCGGCGTCGAACGGTGTGGCCGGGCTGATCCAGTGTGGACTGACGGTCACGGACAGCCCGCGTTGCTCGGCGATAGCCTGCAGTTGTTGGCGCACTTGCTGTTCCATGGCGTCGATATCGACGTCGCGGTGATGCCGCAGGTCGACGGTGAAATTCAATAGGCCAGGAATAGTGTTGCGCGACGATTTGGCGATGCTCAGTTCACCCACGGTGGTCAGGCCTTCGGGGGCAAAATCCGCCGCCAGTTTCTCCAGGGCCTGGATCATTTGCGCGGCGCCATACAAGGCGTCTTTACGCAGCAGCATCGGCGTAGTGCCGGCGTGGGCAGCCATGCCTTCGACGCGCACATCCAGCCAGCGAATCGCCTGCCCGCCGGTGACCACACCGATGCTTTTGGCGTTGTCCTCAAGAATAGGGCCCTGCTCGATATGCGCTTCGAAATACGCATCTACCGCACCGCCCAACGGGCGTGAGCCGTCGTAGCCAGTAGCACGCAAAGCCTCGGCCACACTGATGCCATCGACATCGGCAGTGGCCAGGGCCTTATCCAGTGCCAGGGTGCCGGTGAATACCGCCGAGCCGAGCATGGCTGGCGTAAAACGGGCGCCCTCCTCATTGGTCCATACCGCAATTTCCAGCGGCTTGCGTGTCTGGATCCCGTGATCGTCAAGGCTACGGATCACCTCCAGCCCCGCCAGTACACCGTAGACACCGTCAAAACGCCCACCTTCGGGCTGAGTGTCGAGGTGGCTACCCATCATCACTGGCGACGCATCCTTGTCCGTACCGGCACGACGGGCAAACAGATTGCCGATGGCATCCACGCTCAGGGTCAGCCCGGCGGCCGTACACCAGTGGCTGAACAGTTCGCGACCGGCTTGGTCTTCGGCGCTCAAAGCCAGGCGGCAACTGCCACCGCGTGCCGTGGCACCAATCTCGGCCATGGCCATCAGGCTGGCCCACAGGCGCTCGCCATTGATCTTCAACATTACAGACACTCCATCAAACACTATGGGCCATTTCACGACGGTGGGCGGTGGCATGCCGACGCGACAACGCCAGTACACACACCAGCGAGACCGCCGCGATCAAGCTGTAGAACACTGCCATCGGCCACCATTGGCCTTGGTATTCGTGGGCCAGCCAGGTGCCGATCAACGGCGTAAGACCACCCGCAAGCGCGCCACACACCTGGTAGGCCAGGGAGATCGCGGTATAGCGCACGCGGGTTTCAAACAGGCCACTGACGAAGCCGGCGATCACCGCATAAAACGACGCCATGCACACCACCGCCAGGGCAATACCGAGGATGATCAACGGCGCCTGGCCGCTGCTGACCAATACGAACATCGGATAAGGCGAGGCCATGGCCAGCACCGTCATTGCGCACAGGAAACGCGTGGCGCCGACCTTCTCCGCTACCCAGGCGGCTAGCGGCTGGACGCAGAACTGGATGATGGCGACAAAGAAAAGGCACTCCAGAATCAGCGAGCGCGGTAGGCCCAGTTGCTGAGTGCTGTAGGCAATCATGAAGGTGTTGGTGAAATACACGCCGGCAATGCCCAGGGTGTTGGCCCCGATGCACAGCAGCAGTGGGCGCCAGGCGGTTCGTAGCACCTCTATGACAGGCGCCTGGTCTTTCTTGATCGCCCGCGCTTTTTCCGCCAAGGCTTTGTCTTCAAGAAATTCCGGCGACTCATTCACGCCCAGGCGAATCGCCAGGCCGACCACCAACAGCAACGCACTGGCCAGGAACGGCACGCGCCAGCCCCAACTCAATAACTCTTCTTCCGGTAGACGGGTGACCGCACTGAACGCGAGCAGCGACAGGATCAGCCCAGCCGGGCTGCCCAATTGCGCGAAGGAAGCAAAGAAGTTGCGCCGACCTTTCGGCGCATGCTCGCCCGCCATCAACACCGCACCGCCCCACTCGCCGCCAACGGCGATACCCTGCACCACGCGCAGAAGGATCAGCAGCACCGGCGCAGCGGCACCGATCTGCGCATAGGTTGGTAGCAGACCGATACACACGGTCACCACGCCCATCATCACCAGGGTGATCACCAGGGATTTCTTGCGGCCGATCCGGTCGCCGATGTGCCCGAACACAATGCCGCCCAACGGCCGTGCGAAGAAACCCACGGCAAAGGTGCCGAACGCCGCCATGGTGCTGAAGAGTTTGTCTTCGGAGGGGAAAAACAGCTGGCCAAACACCAGCGCTGCGGCAGTGGCGTAGATGTAAAAGTCGTACCACTCGATCATCGTGCCGATAAAAGCGGCGGCCGCAGCACGGCGAGGCTGGGGCGAAGCGGAAGGCTTCATGGGGCTGGCTCCTTTGGTTATTTTTTTGGCAGGAGAAAGGTCGAACGCATGCGCTCTGATGGCGCTTGTTGAGGGTGATTTATCGTCTCGGGGCTATGATTAGTCAATTTTCTATTTATTATTCCAATTATAAATTCTGCTTATTATCGAACCGTGCCATGCCCGAAGCCCGCCGAGACATTCATCCCTTGCTCAACGACCGCCTGGACTGGAACCTGCTGCGCACCTTCCGTGTGATTGGCCAAGAGCTGAGCATCAGCCGCGCCGCCGCCCGCCTGCACTTGACCCAGCCAGCAATCAGCCAAGCGCTCAAGCGACTGGAAGAACAACTCGACTGCCAACTCATCGTCCGTCGTGGTCCGCGCTTTGTGTTGACGGAGGCCGGTGAGCAGATCTTCGCCATCGCCGGCGAGATGTACGGCCAGGTGTCGCAGATGAGCAATGCCCTGCAAAAACCGGGCGATGAGGTGATCGGTAAAGTGCGATTGCTGATGATCAGCCGGATCAACTCGGACACCTTCGATGAATTTCTGGCGGAGTTTCATCGTGAACATCCTCGGGTCGACCTGGAAGTCGAGGTGATGCGCAGCTCGGACATCGTCGCCGCGCTCCTGGAAAAAACCGCGACCCTGGGTCTGAGCCTCAACCGTCGGCCGCAGCCACGCCTGGAACAACACCTGTTCCTGCGCCAGCGTTATGCGTTTTTTTGTGGGCGACACCATCCATTGTTCGGGCGCATCGGTTTGGCAGAGGGGGACCTGCAATCTGAGAACTTCGTCAGTTTTACCAGCGACCAGATTGGCGGGATGCTCTCGCCGTTGACGATTTTCCGGGATCAGCAAGGGTTCAGCGGTCGGATCGTGGCGTCGTCTTCAAGCCTGGAAGAAGTGCGGCGATTGGTGATTGCCGGCTTCGGCCTGGGCTGCCTGCCGATCCATGTGGTGGCGGAGGATGTGAAGAACGGGCTGCTATGGCGGCTACCGCCGGACGAGGGCATTACGGACGTGGATATCCATCTGCTGTGGAACCGGGAACAGAAGATGAGCCGGGCGGAAACGGTATTTATCGAAAGCCTTTCTGAAAAACTCGCGCGATGAGCGAACCTGGCCCCCGTGCTCGATGAGACCACGGGGGCTTTCCCTACCTAATCGAATCGACTCCGCGTCAACGCGCTTTATTGGCCTGAGAAAGCACCGACGCCGCAAGCGCCTTCGTGTCTTCGTTGTATTTATCGCTGCCCAGCACTTTGCCAGCCGTCTCCTCCATCTCTGCGCTGGTCTGCTTGTCGGTGCTTTTCTGGGCTAGCGCTGAAGCGGCAAGACTTCTGGCAGTGGCTGATGAGGTTGGACTGTTGAGCGTATCCGCTGCCAATGTCGCGATCTTGCCCGAGGTTTTCTTGGTGTTTTTGCTCATGCTGCAACTCCTTTGCAGTGGGAAGCGCCTGATCGAGTGCGCTACCACAAAGTAATCAGTTGCCGGAGCCACTGCAATGCGCTGCCTGTAGGCAACGTTGGGGACGTCTGTATGAAAGGTGTATGGCTTACGTAGTGCGTGCTAGAGCGTCGCATCGATAGCACTGATGATTACTATCGAAACGAGCGCCTGCTCGATTTTCAGCACTGATTCCTATAATCGCGTCCTAACTCCCTCCCCCTCGCCTGGCTTCAGGCGACGTTCATCCTGGAACCCAACACTATGCCAAGTGCCAGCCAGGCCCCCCGCGGCCTTCCCGAACATAATCAACAGAGCGTCAAACAGCAGTGGTTGGCGATCCTCTCGGTCGCGGTGGGCGCCTTTGCCCTGGTGACCAGCGAGTTCCTACCGGTGGGCGTACTCAACGATGTCGCTGCGGACCTGGGCATCACTGCTGGCCACGCAGGCCTGATGGTCACTCTGCCCGGCATCATGGCCGCGCTGGCGGCCCCTTTGCTGTCAGTGATCATTGGCGCTATGGATCGCCGTTACCTGCTGATCGGCCTGACGTTGATCATGATCGTGGCCAACATGGTCGTGGCCTTCGCCAGTGATTTCAGCCTGCTGCTATTCGGTCGCGTATTGCTGGGTATCAGCATCGGCGGTTTCTGGGCGACAGCCATCGCCCTCAGCGGCCGCCTGGCCCCCAGGGGCGTGGACGTCGCGAAGGCCACTTCGATCATCATGATGGGCGTGACACTGGCCACCGTACTCGGCGTGCCCGTCGGCACTTGGCTCAGCGGCCTGATGGGCTGGCGCATGACCTTCCTGGTCACCGCACTGGTGGGCCTGCCGGTGCTGTTGGCGCAAGTTCTCCTGCTGCCAACGCTCAAACCGGAAAAAGCCATTCTCGTCAGCGACCTGCCGGCGTTGTTCATCAACCCACGGGCCCGGGTCGGCTTGATCGCGGTATTGCTGATCGGCCTGGCGCACTTTGCCGCGTACACCTACGTCGCCCCCTTCTTCAAGAACAGCTCCGGCTTCGATGGCCCGACTATTGGCTCACTGCTGCTGATGTTTGGCATTGCAGGTGTGGCAGGTAACATCTTCGCTGGCTTCGCCGCCAACCGCAGTGTGCGTTACACCCTGCTGCTGGTCGCACTGATGATCGGCACCAGCACCGCCCTGTTCCCCTACTTCGCCACCGGCCTGACCGGCGCCGCCATGCTGATCGCACTCTGGGGCTTCGCCTTCGGCGCCTTCCCGGCTTGCGCCAGTATCTGGATGTTTGTGGTAGCGCCCAAGGATGTGGAACGTGGTATGCCGCTGTTTGTCGCGTTGTTCCAGGTGATCATTGCGCTGGGGTCGTTCTTTGGCGGGCGTATCGTCGACCAGATGGGCAGCGCGGTGCTGTTGAGCCTGGCGACGGCGTTGGTGGGCGTGGGTTTTGTGACGGTGCTGGTGTTGGGCCGTAATGTCAGCAATAGCTTGGCGGCGCAGACTGCCTGACCAAACCAGTACTTACCAAAAAGCCTGCTGAGTGTTGAGCTCAGCAGGCTTTTTTCGTTTAATTGGGATGAGTATCTGTGGTGGCACCTGACTGACTTGCATCCTTAGTCAGGATAAATGAGCTAAACGCCAGAAAATCCCCTAGATGCTGAGTGATGATCGCAACTGTGATCGGCAATTGAAGGGTTTGATACTCATGAACGGCGATGTTGCGAAAACCGACCATGTTCTTCAGGTTGGTCAACAAGGACGGGCTCACCCACCCACCTTGGGATAGCAATTGAAACACGTCGCGTGCCCCCTGGGGGACGCCTAGCCGCTCACGACGGATCAAAAATGCTGCCCCATATCCAGCGCAGCTTCGCAGGCACGCTGAATGTTGAGAATCGCCGCATCCTGTCGGGTGAAGTCAGTCGCGAAACTGGCAGGATCCTTGTCGTACTCCTCGCGAGCGCGAGCCACATAGCGCTCAATACTCGAGGCTTTGTGGATGAGCACATTATCGACCATGCACTTTTCCTTTCTGCTGAATGTCAGCCAACAGCGCAGCCCTTGCAGTGTCCAGCGCGTTTTTTTCACTGAGGATATAGCTCTCGAAAATACCCGCCTGACTGTCCTTGTTCCAGAGCCGACGCCCAGTTGTTATTACCTGATATTGCATGACCGTGGACACCGCGCGCTGGTCCAGCAAATCGACGGGCACCGCCACAATATCAGCGAGTTCTCCTGCTATCTGCCACAGCAGTAGCGGCTCCACTGTGCCAGCAGCAAGCACTGCCAGGTCCAGATCGCTGTCGGCATTCGCCTAACCCGTCGCTTGACTGCCAAACATATAGACGGCCATCAGATCAGGGACACTCGCCAATAAATGCGCCAACACTGCTTCAATGTTCATGTTACAACCCATGGTGCCACCCGATGAATGACCGTAGCAGAATTCATCTTCAAATTTCTGCCCCAAACAAAAAACCCCCGACAACCTTTAGGTTATCGGGGGTTTTTCATTATTCAATAATGGCGGAGAGATAGGGATTCGAACCCTAGGTACCGGTGAAGGTACAACGGATTTCGAATCCGTCCCATTCGGCCACTCTGGCATCTCTCCAACGGCGCGCATCATAACAGTGTGACTCAGGAAAGCAAAGCTCGAAACGAGATTTTTTTCCGTGCTATCAGATGCTTGCGTCGATTAAAGCGGTACGCCCAGACGGTTGGCGACTTCTTCGTAGGCTTCGATGACATCACCGAGACCTTGGCGGAAGCGGTCTTTGTCCATCTTCTTCTTGGTGTCTTTGTCCCACAGGCGGCAGCCGTCCGGGCTGAATTCGTCGCCCAGGACGATGGAGCCGTCGTGGAACACGCCGAATTCCAGTTTGAAGTCCACCAGCAGCAGGCCTGCGTCGTCGAACAGTTTGCTCAGGACTTCGTTGACCTTGAGCGACAACTCTTTCATGCGCGCCAATTGCTCAGCGGTGCCCCAGCCGAACGCCACGACGTGGGATTCGTTGATGAACGGGTCGCCCTTGGCGTCGTCCTTCAGGAACAGCTCGAAGGTGTAAGGGTTGAGCTTGAGCCCCTCTTCCACGCCCAGACGCTTGACCAGACTGCCGGCGGCGTAGTTACGCACGACGCACTCAACCGGGATCATGTCGAGCTTCTTGACCAGGCACTCGTTGTCGCCCAGCAGTTTGTCGAATTGGGTCGGAATGCCGGCCTCTTCGAGTTTCTGCATGATGAAGGCGTTGAACTTGTTGTTCACCATGCCTTTGCGGTCAAGTTGTTCAATGCGCTTGCCATCGAACGCCGACGTGTCGTTGCGAAACAGCAGGATCAGGCGGTTGGCGTCGTCGGTCTTGTACACCGACTTGGCTTTGCCGCGGTAGAGTTCTTCACGTTTTTCCATGATGGGCTCCGCTTGCTAAATGGTGGGCTAGGCGATGTGTCGCCAGTCGAGCCCTGAATCTTGATCGGCCAGTTGCAGCCAGTCCGGGTCGCACCCAAGGGTGTCGACAAAACATTGCCGGGCCAGCTGCGGCAGGTTGTTCTTGCTGCTCAGGTGGGCCAGGACCAGGTGTTGCAAGTCTTGCCAGCCCAACTCATACACCAGGTACGCCGCCTGGTGGTTGTTCAAATGTCCCAGTTCGCCGCCCACCCGCTGCTTTAGGAAGTAGGGGTAGTGACCGCGAGCCAGCAGGTCTCGGCAGTGGTTGGACTCGATCATCAAGGCATCGAGGTTCCGGTAACCGTCCAGCACCTTGGCGCAGTAGGAACCCAGGTCGGTGAGTACGCCAAAGCGCCGCTCACCATCACTGAAGACATATTGCGTCGGTTCCTGGGCGTCGTGCGCCACGGCAATCACCTCGATGCTCAAGGCACCGATTTGCAGCTGCTCGCCACCGGCCAGGAAACCTGCGGGTTCAATGGGTTTGCGCATCCCGCGCAAGGTGCCGCGACTGAGGTACACCGGAAGATTGTAGCGCCGAGACAGCAAACCCACGCCATGCACGTGGTCGGCATGTTCGTGGGTCACCAGAATCGCGCTCAGCTGCGCGGGGTGTACCCCCAGGCGCAGCAGGCGCCGCTCGGTTTCCTTTAACGAGAAACCACAATCCACCAGCACATACGTGTCGTCATGTGCGACCAGCGTGCCGTTCCCTTGGCTACCGCTGCCGAGAACGGCAAAACGCATCGAATCAGCCCAAGTTGTCCTGAATCACGCCCAATACTTTGCGCGCTGTTTCAGCGGGCGCAACGGTATTGATGTTCTTCTCGACGGTGACTTGCACGCTTTCGCCAACCTTGCTCAAACGAACCTGGTAACGCTCGGCACGGGTCTCGATTTCTTCCTTGGTCGGCTGGCTGCCAAACAGTTTGCTGAAGAAACCTGGCTCTTCATCTTTACGCTCGGCCTTTTCAGCCACGTTGATGTAGTACAGACCCAGGCTGCGGTTAATGTCCTCTACCCGCCAAGGGCCCTGCTCCAATGCACGGCCAACACTGGCCCAGGCACGGTCGAGGTCTTCACCCAGGTTCAGCACCACGTTGCCGCTGCCGTCTTCGGTGAGGCTGACGCGGCTCGGGGTGTCGTAATCACGTGCGGCGAGCAGGGAAACCGAACCGCCCTTCTCGGAGATACGGCTCATGCTGGCCAGCATCTCGTCGACCAGTGCCGAGTCGACGCCTGTATTGACCGAGCGGTTGGTGAAATCAACATTGGCCGTGCTGCCGGCCGGACGCTCGGCGCTGACCACATAGACTTCACTGGTATTACGCTGCACGCCTGGCTCGATGCGCACACGCACACGGGCTTCGCTGTCGGCGGCTACACCACCGGCCTGCAGGCGCTTGGCCATGGTGGCGGACAGCTCGCTGCCCTGCTGCCATGCGGTGGTGAATTCACCGGTCTGCGGGCGCTGCTCGTCGATGCGGAAACCATTGTCCTGGAAGAACTGTACGGCCACTGGCCAGACTTCGGCAGGTGGGCGCTGAGCCACGATCCAGCTGGAATCACCGCTCTTCTGCAGGCTGTAGTCGCTGGCATCCGCCACGGCCGAGATCGGCTGCGGACGCGGCACCACGTACTCACCCTTGGTGGTGTCGTCGGCAACGTTGCGCGGGATCGGCAGCAACGGGTCAAGACGCTTGGCGACGTTGACGCCTGGCGGCAATTCCATCGGTTTGGTGGGTTGTGCTTCCAGGTAATCGCTACCGCGGTCACGGAAGTAGCCTTCCGGGCCCCAGATCCAACCGCAGCCACTGGTGCTGGAGATAATCAAGGCAAGTGCGGAAAGTCCGGCCAATCGCTTCATGCGTAGTGCTTCCTCAATTAAACCAGGACGCCGGACTGGCGCAGGGCCTGTCGCAGCGGTTCGTGACAGGCTTCGCTGAGACGAGTGAGCGGCAGACGGATACCGTCCGGCATCATGCCCATTTCAGTCAGCGCCCACTTCACGGGAATAGGGTTGGATTCGATAAACAGTGTCTTGTTGAGCGGCATCAACTTCTCGTGGATCGCGCGGGCGGTCACGGCGTCGCCTGCAATGGCGGCGGCGCACATTTCGCTCATGGCGCGCGGGGCCACGTTGGCGGTCACGGAGATGTTGCCCTTGCCGCCCAGCAGGATCAGCTCTACGGCGGTGGCATCGTCACCGGAATACACCAGGAAATCGCTGCTCACGCCGGCCAGGATGTCCTTGGCACGTTGCAGGTCGCCGGTGGCTTCCTTGATACCGATGATGTTCGGCACGGTGGACAGGCGGATCACGGTCTCGGCCTTCATGTCGCACGCGGTGCGGCCTGGCACGTTGTAAAGGATCTGCGGGATATCGACCGCTTCGGCGATGGCGCGGAAGTGCTGGTACAGGCCTTCCTGGGTCGGCTTGTTGTAGTACGGGGTCACCAGCAGGCACGCATCGGCGCCGGCCTTCTTGGCGTTCTTGGTCAGCTCGATCGCTTCACGCGTCGAGTTGGCGCCCGTACCGGCGATCACGGCAATACGACCCGCGACGCGCTTGACCACGAATTCGATGACCTGGATGTGTTCTTCCACATCGAGGGTGGCCGATTCACCGGTGGTGCCGACCGCCACGATGGCGTTGGTGCCTTCTTGCAGGTGGAAGTCCACCAGTTTGCCCAGGCTGTCCCAGTCGAGATGACCTTGTGCATCCATGGGTGTGACCAGTGCCACCATACTGCCCGCAATCATGCAACCGCTCCTGCCGGAAAAAGAGAGCCGTAATGGTACTGGCGCCAAGATGCTTGCACAAGCGAAGTACCGCCTGAGGATGCGTTATGGCGCAACTAAACGACGGGCAATGCCATCATTGGGCCAAAGCCTGCCCAGGAGCACGGTAAAATCGAGCCGATTACGCAATGAAAAGGCCACCTCCTATCCCTTGGCGACGGTTTTCGCTACCCTTCATCCTTTGATCGATACAGCCCGCACAGTATCGACCGCTCATCGTTTTAGGAAGGCTGCATGTCCACCCCCACAGTTCGCGAACAATTCCTTGTTATCAGTGCCCTCGGCGCCAACCCCATGGAGCTGACCAACGTCCTGTGCCGCGCCAGCCATGAAAACCGCTGCGCCGTCGTGACTTCCCGCCTGACCCGCCACGGCGAGTGCAGCGCGCTGGTCCTGCAGATCTCCGGCACCTGGGACGCCTTGGCGCGCCTGGAAACCGGCCTGCCGGGCCTGGCCAAGAAGCATGACTTCACGGTCAATGTGGTGCGCAGTGCCGCCCTGGAGAATCGTCCCCAGGCCCTGCCTTATGTGGCGTATGTCAGTTCGGCCTATCGTTCGGACATCGTCAACGAACTGTGCCAGTTCTTCATCGACCACAACGTCGAGCTGGAGAACCTGACCTGCGACACCTACCAGGCCCCACAAACCGGCGGCACCATGTTGAATGCCACGTTCACCGTGACCTTGCCGGCCGGCGTGCAGATCAGTTGGCTGCGCGACCAGTTCCTGGATTTCGCCGATGCCCTGAACCTCGACGCACTGATCGAGCCATGGCGCCCACAGAACCCAATGTAAGGAAGTTTTCATGGCGGTAGTCATCGACAAACCCGTAGCCGATTTCGAAGCACAGGCCACCAGCGGCCAGACCTTCAGCCTTGCAGCCCTCAAGGGCAAGCAAGTGGTGATCTACTTCTATCCGAAGGACAGCACCCCGGGCTGCACCACTGAAGGCCAGGGTTTCCGTGACCAGTACGCGGCATTCAAAGCGGCCAACACCGAAGTGTTTGGGGTGTCGCGGGACAGCGTGAAGTCCCACGAGAACTTCAAGGGCAAGCAGGAATTCCCCTTCGAGCTGATCAGCGACAAGGATGAAGCGGTCTGCCAGCTGTTTGATGTGATCAAGTTGAAGAAGCTGTATGGCAAGGAATACCTGGGTGTGGATCGCAGCACCTTCCTGATCGACAGCGAAGGTGTGCTGCGCCAGGAATGGCGTGGTGTGAAAGTGCCAGGCCACGTGGATGCCGTTTTGGCGGCGGCGCAGGCGCTGAACAAGGCTTGATCGCTGCGGCGTCCTTTGGATTGTCATCGCCGGCAAGCCGGCTCCTACATTTGTAACAAAATCATATGTAGGAGCTGGCTTGCCGGCGATAGCGTCTTCGATCCCCCCGCAACATTCAAAGCAACGGCGCCACCACCGGCTCTTGCCGTGGCCACGCATCCAGCACCGCCTTGAACAGCGTCGCCAGCGGGATTGCAAAGAACACGCCCCAGAACCCCCACAGCCCACCGAACAACAGCACCGCACAAATGATCGCTACCGGGTGCAGGTTGACGGCCTCCGAGAACAGCAGCGGCACCAGCACGTTGCCATCCAGGGTCTGGATGATTCCGTACACCGCCATCAGGTAGATGAACTGGTCGCTCCAGCCCCACTGGAACAACGCGATCAAGGCTACCGGCACCGTCACCACCACGGCGCCGACATACGGCACCACCACCGAAATCCCCACCAGCAACGCCAGCAAGGCCGCATAGTTCAGGTCCAGGGCAATAAAGGCGATATAAGTCACGCCGCCGCAGATAATGATCTCGATGACCTTGCCGCGAATGTAGTTGGCAATCTGCCGGTTCATTTCCTCGGCCACCCTGGTAATCAACGCACGTTCGCGCGGTAGGTAGCCACGCACCCAGCGGCCGATCATGGCGCGGTCCTTGAGGAAGAAGAACACCAGGATCGGCACCAGTACCAGGTAGATCATGATGTTGACCAGCAACGGCAGGCTGGACAGGGAAAAGGTCAGTGCCCATTGCCCGAATTTTCCGATCTCGCCGCGTGCCGCTTCGATGGCCTGCAACACCTGTTCGTCCGAGACCAGATGCGGATAGCGCTCCGGCAACAGCAGCAACAGTGACTGCCATTTGGCGAGCATGCCCGGCAGTTCGTTGAACAACGTGATCAACTGATGCCACAGCAGCGGCAGTACTACCACGACAAACAGCACCAGCAGCCCCATGAACAAGGCGAACACCAGGCCCACGGCGGCTCCGCCTGGCAAGCGCAAGCGCTCCAGTGTGGTGACCAAGCCTTGCATCAGATACGCCAACACCATCCCCGCCAATACCGGCGCCAGCATGCCGCCCAAGGTGAGCACGGCCGTAAAGGCCAGAAACAGCAGGACCGCCAACACCACGGCCTCCTCATCGGAGAAGTAGCGCTGGATCCAGTCTCGTAACACTTTGAACATCAATCAACCTCGGCGGGTGGGGGCAAACGGTTCAGGCCTTGCGCAACCAGTAACGGTACACACCGGCGGCGTCGTCTTCATGCAACAGCGTGTGGCCGGCCAGCTTGGCAAAGGTGCGAAAATCACGCTGGGAGCCCGCGTCCGTGGCGATCACCTTAAGCACTGCTCCACTGGCCAATCGATTGAGCTCCAGCTTGGCCTTGAGCAAAGGCAACGGGCAATTGAGACCGCTGGCATCGAGTTCGGCATCAAAGGCTACAGCGTCGGTCATGATTTACTCCAGGCAAGCGTCGGGGATGCTTAGAATATCTGGTCCGAAGCTCAGTGTCCGGCTACAGTAAGCTCTTTGTCGAAAGGCTTTGTGCATGACTTTTTTGCGCCCTACCCTGCTGACGCTGGCTTGCCTGCTGGCCTCCCCAGGCTTCGCTGACGACCTGCCGTCACTCGGCGACGCCAGTTCTGCCATTGTCTCGCCACAACAGGAATACCAGTTGGGCCGCGCCTGGCTGGCTTACCTTCGGGGCCAAGTCTCGCAACTCAACGATCCGCAGCTCAAGGATTACGTCGAAACCAGCGTGTACAAATTGGTAGAGACCAGCCAGGTCAATGACCGGCGCCTGGAGTTCATCCTGATCAACAGCCCGCAATTGAACGCCTTCGCCGCGCCTGGCGGCATCGTCGGCGTCAACGGCGGCCTGTTCCTCAACGCCCAGACCGAAGGGGAATACGCCTCGGTATTGGCTCACGAATTGGCGCATTTATCCCAACGCCACTTCGCCCGTGGCGTGGAAGCGCAGCAGCGCATGCAGATCCCGATGATGGCCGCGCTGCTGGGCGGCATCATTGCCGCAGCAGCCGGCGCGGGTGACGCGGGTATTGCCGCCATTGCCGGCACCCAGGCCGCTGCTATCCAGGAACAACGCCGGTTCTCCCGTCAGAACGAACAAGAGGCCGACCGTATCGGCATCCTCAACCTGGAAAAAGCCGGTTACGACCCGCGCTCCATGCCGATCATGTTCGAACGCTTGATGCGCCAATACCGCTTCGACGCCAAGCCACCGGAATTCCTGCTCACGCACCCAGTGACCGAATCGCGGATCGCCGACACCCGCAACCGCGCCGAGCAGGCCAAAGCCGGCGGCAAGGAAGACAGCCTGCGCTATCAACTGATTCGCGCACGGGTACAGCTGCAATACGAAGACACCTCAGGACTCGCCGCAAAGCGCTTCCAGGCGCAGTTGGACGAAAACCCGAAGAACGATGTGGCGCGTTATGGCCTGGCTATCGCCCAGATCAAAGGTTCTCAGTTCAAGCAAGCGCGTGAAAACCTGACAACGTTACTGGCCAAGGCGCCGAACGACATCACCTACAACCTGGCGCTGATCCAACTTGAGATAGACAACAACCATCTGCCTGATGCCCAGCAACGTACTGATCGAATGCTGACTCAGTATCCGGGCAACTACCCACTGAATCAGCTACGCGTGGATCTTCTTCTCAAACAGAACCGTACCGCGGATGCGGAAAAGGCGTTGGACAGCTTGCTCAAATCTCGTCCGGATGATCCGGACGTCTGGTATCAGGTTGCAGAGACACGTGGCTTGTCCGGCAATATTATCGGCCTGCACCAGGCCCGCGCCGAATACTTCGCGCTGGTGGGTGACTTCCAGCAGGCCATCCAGCAGTTGGACTTTGCCAAACGTCGCGCTGGCAACAACTTCCCACTGTCGTCGCGCATCGACGCCCGTCAACGCGAGCTGATCGAGCAAGAACGCCTGGTCAAAGGGATGATGAGCTAAACCTCTCGCCCACAAAAAAGCCCCGCCCTCGTTTAACGAAGGCGGGGCTTTTTGTTTCTACCGACTTATTCGGCGAGCTTGAAGGTAATGAAGCTTGCACGCCCTTGACGCAGCACGCGCATCGACACCGAACGATTCTTCGGCAACGCCTTGGCGATATCGGTGAATTGCTTGGTGCTGTCGATGGCCTGGTTGTTCAGGTGGGTGATGACGTCACCCGGCTGCAGACCGATCAGGGAGGCAGGACCGTCCTGCACTTCCTTGATCACCACACCGCTCTTGAGGTCGAAGGATTTCTTCTGCTCATCGGTCAGCTCGGCCACGGCAATGCCCAAGCGGTTGCTGCTGCGCTCAGCACCTGGCTTCGCGTTGCCCAGGGCATCCAGGGTTGCACCCTCTTCAGGGATGGCACCCACCGTCAGTTCAACGGTCTGACGCTTGCCTTCGCGGATCACTTCCAGCTTGGCCTTGCTGCCAGCCTTAAGTGCACCCACCAGGTGCGGCAGGTCGGCCGACATGACGATCGGCTGGCCATTCATGCTCAGAATTACGTCGCCCACTTGCAGGCCACCTTTGGCAGCCGGGCCGTCGTCCTGGATCTGCGCGACCAGGGCACCGGCTGGCTTGTCGAGACCGAAGGATTCAGCCAGGTCTTTGTTCACCTCCTGGATCACCACGCCCAACCAGCCACGGCTGACCTTGCCGCCGCTTTTCAACTGGTTGGAAACATCCATCGCCACATCGATCGGGATAGCGAACGACACTCCCATGAAACCACCGGAGCGGGTGTAGATCTGCGAGTTGATGCCTACCACTTCGCCCGCCAGGTTGAACAGCGGACCACCGGAGTTGCCCGGATTGATCGGCACGTCAGTCTGGATGAACGGCACGTAGTTCTCGTTCGGCAAGCTGCGGCCGATGGCGCTGACGATACCTTGGGTCACGGTGTGGTCAAAACCAAACGGCGAGCCGATGGCGACGACCCACTGCCCAGCCTTCAGGTCCTGGGATTTACCCAGCTTCAGCACCGGCAAGTCCTTGCCTTCGATCTTCAACAGGGCCACATCGGAACGTGGATCGGTGCCCACCAGTTTGGCTTTCAGTTCACTGCGATCCGCCAGGCGCACGAGAATTTCGTCGGCATCGGCAATCACGTGGTTGTTGGTGAGAATGTAGCCATCAGGCGAGATAATGAAGCCCGAACCCAGGGACTGAGCCTCACGCTGGCCACCACCGCCACCACGGGGCGCGCGCGGTTGCGGCATGCCACGCTCGAAAAACTCGCGCAACATGGGCGGCAGGCCTTCCAGGTCCGGCATCTGCTGGTTGGAGACTTTGCGATCCGGCAGTTTTTGCGTGGTACTGATGTTCACCACGGCCGGCGAGGCCTGCTCAACCAATTGGGTGAAGTCAGGCAGCTCGGCCGCTTGCGCGGACACGGCCTGACCCAGCACCAATACCGTGGCGACTATGGATAGGTAAGACTTCAAACGTGGTATCGACATACAGCTCCCGTTACGACGAGCAGGGTTGAGCGACAGGGTTCAAGAAACGCCGGAAACTGCGACCGACGTCTTTGTTCCGCGAACAAAACAAGGCCAGAGCCGACAAGCCCTGACCTATAAAAAACATAAGAGATTTTTGCAAGTGAAAATGCTGATCCAGACATTTCATGCTCTCGACAGCCAACCTGGCATGCAAATACATTGAAACGTCAGGATGAACATAGGATTAACGGCTCACGGCTGGGCGACTGGCTTTTTTTCACCGCGTACCGACAACGCGATACGCTCTGCGGTGCCGATGGGGATTTCGCCCACCACCGTCACCATCATTTCGCCATCTACCGTATTGAGGCGACGGGACACAGCCACCGTTGGGCCGAGTTGAGTGCGGGTTTCCGTGATACTCGCATCACTGATCGGCTCCAGGAACACGGAGAAACGCGCCAGCCCGTCCTCATACATCAGGCTGTCGACTGTTGCCTTGGTCTGGGTATCTTTGCGGGCGCTGGTATTGGTCAACTGAAAGCCCGGCGGTAGCCACTCCAAATGCCACGCTTGAGTAGACTGCACCTCGGGTGCTTTTTCATTGGCGACGGATATGGGTGTGCATTCGTTGCTGGGCTGCAATTCGCGGTCATCCGGCAATGCCGACGTGTTCAGTCGCGTGAACTGGAAGCGCTCCAGCAACTGCCCTTGATCATTTAGCAAGAGGGACTTGAGCGGCAGCGCAGTCTCACGATCCAGGTGCAGTTCAAAACCGTAGCGGTACTGATCACGCGGCGTGATCGACACGATCACCGCATGACGACCGGCCACGCGGGATTTTCCGATGACGGCCAGTTCGTAGAATTGATTGAGTTTTTGCGGATCCAGCGCACGGGATGGCGCATCACGCGAGTTGCCGAGACCTGCGACAAGGGTGCCGCTGACACATTGTGTCCGGCCATCCAGCCGCACAACTTCCTGAGCAGAACCATCAAGCTGCAAAAGCCGCTCACGGACCTGACCATTCTGGACACGATGCCAGATGTCATGAGTTGAAAAACTACCGTTACGCTCGTAGACGAACGTACCTTGAAAGCTTTGCTGCTGCTCTGCACGCCCAAGTCGAGTCAGCCAGTCTTGGGCTTCATCGGCGTGGGCGGGGAGTGCAAACCAACCACTGAGCAAAAGCGTAAGGAGCGGTATGGCTCGCATAGAGCTCCTTACGGATTAGCGGTTTTCCAGGCTTGCTGCGCGAGCATATGGCAGAGCGCTTTCAGTGCCCTTCAGAGCCGATTCCTGTGCGTGCTGGCGCAGGTAGCCTGGAAGACGCTGGTCTTGCCAGCCGGATTGCCCTTGCAGTACACCGTTAGCCATCGGGCCGGTGGTGTCAGAGCTTTCCTTGTAGCCGGCGAGTACAGCTGGGCCTTTGACTTGAGGTCCGGCCATCACTGGCTGCTGAGTCTGCTGGGCCAGTTCGGCACCGGCGATTTCGTCCTGATTGTACAGGCGAACACCGGCCAACACGGCAACAGTCACCGAGGCAGCTACTGCCAGGCGACCCAGGCTACGCCATGGACCACGAGCAGCTTTTGCCGGAACGGCTTCATCAGCCAGCGCGGCAGAAACGGCCGCAGCAATATCCAGACGAGGGATTAGAAGATCCTTGTGCATCACCGCCCGAGCGACTTGGTAACGAGACCAGGTATCACGGGTTTCGGCATCATCAAATGCGTTGAGCACTCGACGAAGTTCCAGTTCATCCGCTTCGTTATCCATCACTGCGGACAGCGATTCCTGCAGGGCATCACGACTCATGGCGGTTCCTCTCTTGGCTGTCGCCGCTGTCTTTAGTTCTCTTGCAACAACGGTTGCAAGGCTTTATCGATGGCTTCCCGGGCCCGGAAAATCCGTGACCTTACAGTCCCCACCGGACACTGCATGACGCTCGCAATGTCTTCGTAACTCAGACCATCAAATTCACGTAAAGTTAACGCCGTACGCAAATCTTCTGGCAGTTGCTGAATAGTGCGATGAACGGTGCCTTCGATCTCGTCGCGCAGCAATGCACGCTCCGGCGACTCGAGATCCTTGAGGCCGTGATCACCATCGTAAAATTCCGCATCTTCTGAACTTACATCGCTATCCGGTGGGCGGCGTCCGCGAGACACCAGATAGTTTTTCGCCGTGTTGATGGCGATTCGATATAGCCACGTGTAAAACGCACTATCACCGCGAAAGTTACCAAGTGCACGGTAAGCCTTGATAAAGGCTTCCTGTGCAACGTCCTGCGCTTCATGGGTGTCGTGCACAAACCGCACGATCAACCCGAGAATTTTGTGCTGGTATTTCAGCACTAGCAGATCAAAAGCTCGCTTGTCGCCGCGTTGAACGCGCTCGACCAGCTGCTGATCCTCTTCCTGGGTTAGCATGAACACTCCTCGTTGTACTTGAAGGAGGCTTGCATAACTAAACGATCAGGCTTGCAAACATAGACTCGGTCTTTTCGCAAAAGTTCTCCCCCTTCAAGCAAGTTTCCGGCACGCACTGATTTGGCACACACGAAAAACGCAGTACGGGCATGGCCGACTGCGCGAATAATCTTGTCGCCGGTTTTCTGACGCGTCCAATGCTCCCGACGGGCCAATAAACTCAACGTTTTCCCAGCTTTCGGGCAACCTGCTATTGAGTCGAGGCTTATGCAAAAAGTTCCCACCTCAATAACCTGGCGATTTTACCCTAGCCGTGCACCGTAATCTCACATTGCCACGAATGCCCGGCTATTGTGCCGCTCCACCCCTCTATATACTAGTAGCCCGTGTGACCCTTTGATTCGCCGATCCAGGCGTCCTGTTTGCGCCACCTCTTCGGATCGCTTTTTGCGGAATCCTTCCAATGAGCCAACAGTTTCAACACGATGTCCTGGTGATCGGCAGCGGCGCGGCCGGTTTGAGCCTTGCGCTGACCCTCCCCAGCCACCTGCGCATTGCGGTACTGAGCAAAGGCGACCTGGCCAACGGCTCGACATTCTGGGCCCAGGGGGGTGTCGCCGCGGTGCTGGATGACACCGACACGGTGCAATCCCACGTCGAAGACACCCTCAACGCCGGCGGTGGCCTGTGCAATGAGGAAGCAGTGCGCTTCACCGTCGAGCACAGCCGTGAAGCCATCCAATGGCTGATAGATCAAGGCGTCCCCTTTACCCGCGACGAACACGCGGGCAGCGACGACGGCGGTTTTGAGTTCCACCTGACCCGAGAAGGCGGCCACAGCCACCGCCGCATCATCCATGCGGCAGACGCCACTGGCGCCGCTATTTTCAAGACACTGCTCGACCAGGCTCGCCAGCGCCCCAATATAGAATTGCTGGAACAACGCGTCGCGGTCGACCTGATCACCGAAAAACGCCTGGGCCTGGACGGCGAACGCTGCCTCGGCGCCTACGTACTCAACCGCACCAGCGGCGAAGTCGACACGTACGGTGCGCGCTTCACCATTCTTGCCTCCGGCGGCGCGGCCAAGGTCTACCTCTATACCAGCAACCCCGACGGCGCCTGTGGCGACGGGATTGCCATGGCCTGGCGCTCGGGCTGCCGGGTGGCCAATCTGGAATTCAACCAGTTCCACCCCACTTGCCTGTATCACCCGCAAGCCAAGAGCTTCCTGATTACCGAAGCCCTGCGTGGCGAAGGCGCCCACCTGAAACTGCCCAACGGCGAACGTTTCATGCAGCGCTTCGACCCACGCGCCGAATTGGCCCCGCGCGATATCGTCGCCCGCGCCATCGACCATGAAATGAAACGCCTGGGCATCGACTGCGTCTACCTGGACATCAGCCACAAACACGAAGCCTTCATCAAGACCCACTTCCCCACCGTCTATGAGCGTTGCCTGGCGTTCAACATCGACATCACCCAAGGCCCGATCCCCGTAGTTCCGGCCGCGCACTACACCTGTGGTGGCGTGATGGTCGACCAGCACGGTCGCACCGACGTCCCAGGCCTGTATGCAATTGGCGAAACCAGCTTCACCGGCCTACACGGCGCCAACCGCATGGCCAGCAACTCGCTGCTCGAATGTTTCGTCTATGCGCGCTCGGCGGCGGCGGACATCCTTGAACAACTGCCGCGCATTCCGGTGCCGGCCGCCCTGCCCCGCTGGGACGCCAGCCAGGTCACCGACTCGGACGAAGATGTGATCATCGCCCACAACTGGGACGAGCTGCGCCGTTTCATGTGGGACTACGTGGGGATCGTGCGCACCAACAAGCGCCTGCAACGCGCGCAGCATCGCGTGCGCTTGCTGCTGGATGAAATCGACGAGTTCTATAGCAACTACAAGGTCAGCCGCGACCTCATCGAACTGCGCAACCTGGCGCAGGTGGCGGAACTGATGATCCGCTCGGCGATGGAACGCAAGGAAAGCCGCGGCCTGCATTACACCCTCGACTACCCACAGATGCTGCCCGAAGCCCGCGACACTATCCTGGTGCCAGCCACCTACGGCGGCTGAACTTCAGACGAACCCGCAGGCGCCGATGCACATCGGCGACCTGCGAATCCCTGGGCACACACACAGAACGTATCCGCCATTCGCCTGGCACCCGGTAACGCAAAACGACGATCAATGGCAAAGCGAGGCTGTCGGGACGTAATTGCACGCTGTGCCAGCCCTGCTCCGCATTGAGTAACTGCCAGCCGTCGGCGTCGCGACGCAGGCCACGAATCGACGAACGGTGAGTCAGCAGGACAGAGCGCGGCAAAACCCAGGCCGCGTGCGCCAGACACACCAGCAAGCCAAGGCTTGAATAGGACAGATCAAGAAACAAAAGCGTACCCAGTGCAAACAGCTGGGCAAGGAGATACGCCGCCAGCAACAGCCGTGAGGCCTGCCAGCGGCATTCAAAGGTATTACTTGGGCTGGACACGGTCCAGGATCATCCGAACCATGCGCTGCAGCTCTGGGTCTTCGGATTCGGCGCGCTCCATGAACCAGCCGAACATGTCCTGGTCTTCACAAGTCAGCAGCCTGACGTAGAGGTCGCGATCCACCTGATTGAGCGTTGCATAGACCTCTTTGGTGAAAGGCACCAGCAACACATCCAACTCCAGCATGCCACGACGGCTGTGCCAGTAGAGACGATTGATTTCTACATCTTCGACCATGGAGCGCTCCTCAAATAGGCGGCAAGTATACAGGCCCGACGGCACCGGAACAGTCGGCTTTGGTCGCCCCATACGGAAACTATCCATTTGCCGGGCGCCCCTCTATGATGCACCCATGACTTTTTGACCTGCGATGACCCATGGCTGACTCTGCTTTCTTCTGCCCCCTGTCCCACGAAGGCGTTCTCGCCGTCCGCGGCTCTGATGCCGCCAAATTCCTTCAGGGCCAACTGACCTGCAACCTCAATTACCTGAGCGATACCCAGGCCAGCCTCGGCGCGCGCTGCACGCAAAAAGGGCGCATGCAGTCGAGCTTCCGCATCCTGCTGCAAGGTGACGGCGTGTTGCTGGCCATGGCCACCGCGCTGCTGGAACCGCAGCTGGCCGACCTGAAGAAGTACGCCGTATTCTCCAAGTCCAAGCTCACCGACGAAAGCGCCGCCTGGGTGCGCTTTGGCCTGGTGAATGCGGACCTGGCCCTGGCCAGCCTTGGCCTTGAACTACCCGCCGATACCGACAGCGTCGCCCGCAACGATACGTTGATCGCCATCCGTATCTCCCCAGATCGCGCTGAACTCTGGGTGCCTGCCGAGCAAGGCGACGCCATACGCAGTCAATTGGCTGCAACCCTTGAACAAGCCGATCTGAATGAATGGCTGCTGGGGCAAATCCGCGCAGGCATCGGCCAGGTCATGCAGCAAACCCGCGAGCTGTTTATCCCGCAGATGCTCAACCTGCAGGCCGTTGGCGGCGTAAGCTTCAAGAAAGGCTGCTACACCGGCCAGGAAATCGTTGCGCGCATGCAGTACCTGGGCAAACTCAAGCGTCGCCTGTACCGTTTGAGCCTCGATGCGCCTGAAATGCCCGAGCCAGGCACGCCACTCTTTTCACCCAGCCACAACAGCGCAATCGGCGAGGTGGTGCTTGCTGCAAAAGCCGGCCAGACCATTGAACTTCTGGCCGTGTTGCAAGCCGAAGCTGCCGATAGTGGCGATGTGCACGTAGGCACATTGGAAGGTCCAGGCTTGCAGTTGCTCGACCTGCCTTACACGCTCGACCGTGATCGAGAGATCCAACGCTAGTCGCCGTACCTTTTTGCAACACCCTAGAGAGCATGAATGAACAAGCTGGCGGAAAAAGTCCAACAGGCTTTAGTGACGGCCATCGACAACGATGACCTGGTTCTGCCGACATTGCCGGAAGTGGCCCTGAATATTCGTCAGGCCGCTGAAGACCCGGAGATCAGCATCAGCCACTTGAGCAAAGTCATCGGTCGCGACACCGCGCTGTCGGCGCGTCTGATCAAAGTGGTCAACAGCCCGTTGTTGCGCGCGACCCAGGAAGTCACCGACCTGCACACCGCTATCACCCGACTGGGCACCAACTACAGCAGCAACCTGGCGATCGGCCTGGTGATGGAGCAAATCTTCCACGCCCGCTCCGACGTGGTCGAACAGAAGATGCGTGATGTATGGCGCCGCAGCCTGGAAGTGGCGGGCGTCAGCTATGCCTTGTGTCGCAGCCACAGCCAGCTCAAGCCAGACCAGGCCGCTCTCGGCGGCCTGGTACACCAGATCGGCGTGCTGCCTATCCTGACGTACGCCGAAGACCACTACGAGTTGCTTTCGGACCCGGTCAGCCTCAATCACGTCATCGAGAGCATCCACCCGTTGCTCGGTGACAAACTGCTGAGCGGCTGGGACTTTCCGGAAATGCTCGCCAAACTGCCCGGCCAATACCTCAACCTGGAGCGTGATTCAGCCAGCCTCGACTACGTCGACCTGGTGCAGGTGGCCGTGTTGTATTGCCATCGCGGCACCGATCACCCCTTGGCCAGCGTACCGGTCTCGACCTTGCCTGCGATCAAGAAACTGCGGTTCGACCCGTACAGCGAAGACTTGCGCGCCGAGTTGGACGAAGCCCGCTCGATGTTCTATTGATCAGCCCGCGATAAAACTCACCCGCACTTTCAACCCGGCCAGTTCGCCATCATGCAAGCTGATCTGTGCCAGGTGCGCCCGACAAATCTCACCGACAATCGCCAACCCCAGGCCTGAGCCCATGCCCTGCTGACTGCGACGGTAGAAACGCTCGAACACGCGATCCCGCTCATCCAGCGGGATACCTGGGCCATCGTCCTCCACTTCCAGCACCGCCGGCGCCGTCACCCGCAGAATCACGTTGCCGCCCGGCGGTGTGTGAGCCAGGGCGTTGTCCACCAGGTTGCTCAGCAACTCATTCAACAGGGTCGGCTCACCGCGCAACCACACCGGTTCGTCGGCCTCCAACGCCAACGCCACGCCGCGTGCGTGGGCCAGCGGCGCCATGGCCATGCCCAGTTCCCGGGCCAACTGGCTGAGGTCAAGTAACTGTGCGCCGCCCTCGGCAATGGCGCGGGCACCGTTTTCGATACGTGCCAGAGACAGCAATTGATTGGCCAGATGGGTCAGGCGGTCAGTGCCCTGAGCTGCGGTTTCCAGAGTGGTGCGCCACGTGGCGGGGTCTTCGGCGCGCAAGCCCAGTTCCAGTCGCGCCTTGAGCGCGGCCAGTGGCGTGCGTAATTCATGGGCTGCATCGGCGATGAACTGCGCCTGTCGTTCGAACTGTCCGCGCAGGCGTTCGGTAAAGTGGTTGAGCGAGCGCACCAGCGGCCCGAACTCATGCTGCACTTCCACCAATGGCAATGGACGCAAGTCGTCAGGCTGACGCTCTTCGACCGCCGTGCGCAGGCGCTCCAGCGGGCGCAACGCTGCACTCACGGCAAACCACACCAGCAACAACGCACCGATGGCGAGCATGCCTAAACGCAGCAAAGTGTCGGCCATCAAGCTGCGCGCCATGCTCACACGCGCTTCATCGGTTTCGGCCACGCGGATTTCCGCCATACCGTTCATGTTCGGTTCGGAAACGGCCTTGAGCAAACTCACCACGCGCACTTCCTGGCCTTGATACACGGCGTCATAGAAGCGTGCCAGTGCGGGATAGTCATCGGTACGCGGCGTGCCTGGCGGTGGGCCGGGCAGGTTTTCATAGCCAGAGATGAGCTTCTGGTCGATGTCGTTTACCTGGTAATAAATGCGTCCGGCGCTGTCGTAGGCGAACGTATCCAGCGCCACATACGGCACGTTCGCACTCAAGGTGCCATCCACCTGGGTCAAGCCGGCGGCGATGGTGCGCGCCGAGGCCAGCAACGTGCGATCGTAGGCGGTGTCAGCGGCTTCGCGACCATTCCAGTACGCGCTCATGCCACTGGCGAGCATCAACAGCACCAGCAACAACGCCAGGTTCCACAGCAGGCGCCAACGCAGGCTGCTGGGCTTATGCATCGCGGGCTTCCAGCAAGTAGCCGAGGCCGCGAAAGGTCACGATAGCGATGGGCTGGCCGTCGAGCTTCTTGCGCAGGCGATGCACGTAGATTTCGATGGCATCGGGGCTGGCTTCTTCGTCCAGGCCGAACACCTGGGAAGCCAGTTGTTCCTTGCTCATCACCCGGCCTGGCCGAGCAATCAGCGCCTCAAGCACCGCTTGTTCACGGGAGGTGAGCGTCATCAGCTCGCCGCCCACGGTGAAACGTCGCGTGTCGAGGTCATAGACCAACTCGCCGCAGGCCTGTTGACGCTCGCCACCCAGCACACTGCGCCGCAACAAAGCCTTGACCCGCGCTTCCAACTCGGTGAGCTCGAAAGGCTTGGCGAGGTAGTCGTCGGCCCCCAGGTTAAGACCGTGCACACGGTCTTTCACATCACTGCGCGCCGTCAACATCAGCACTGGCAGATTTTTCCCACGGGCGCGTAGGCGTGCAAGCACCTCGAAACCGTCCATGCGCGGCAGCCCCACATCGAGGATCGCCGCCGCGTATTCCTCGCTGCTCAGGGCCAGGTCCGCCGCCACGCCATCGTGCAGCACGTCGACGGTCAGACCCGTGCTCTTGAGCGCTTGCGCGACACTTTCGGCGAGTTGCAGATGGTCTTCAACCAGCAAGACACGCATGGATTTCTACCTCATTCAGGGGTGGTCGGCGCCACGCTTTGCTGGGCAGTTTACAGGCGCCGCCTGCCCTGTGAAGCCCGAAAACATTGAAAGCCAACTGAAAGGTTAGTGAAAGCTTCGCCCTTTAGCATCCAGCTACGGTGGTCTATGCCCGCCGAGCGGCTTCAGCGCCGCGCCCGAAAAACGCCTCGAAGCGTTTTCGCCAAAATAAGAACAATAACGGAGTACACAACGATGCTGTCGACACAGCCCCAGGCCCCCTCGCCTGTTCGTTTTTCTCGCCTGACCCAGACCGCCCTCGCCAGTGCTGCTACCCTTGCCGGCTTTTCGCCGCTTAGCCAGGCTGCCTTCTTCGAAGACAGTAGCGCGACCCTGGAAACCCGCAACATGTACTTCAACCGCGACTTTCGCGATGGCACCAGCGCCCAGCAATCCAAGCGCGACGAGTGGGCCCAGGGCTTCATGCTCAACCTGCAGTCGGGCTACACCGACGGCACCGTCGGCTTTGGCGTGGATGCGCTGGGCATGCTTGGGGTCAAGCTCGACTCCAGCCCTGACCGCACCGGCACCGGCCTGCTGCCCACGCATGACGATGGCCGCGCCGCCGACGAGTACTCCAAGCTGGGCCTGACCGGCAAAGTGAAGATCTCGGCCACCGAGCTGAAGATCGGCTCGCTGATCCCTGAACTGCCGATCCTCAAGCCCAATGACGGCCGCATCCTGCCGCAGACTTTCAATGGCGGCCTAATCACGTCCAAGGAATTCAAGAACCTGGTGTTCACCGGCGGCCGCCTGGACAAAGCCAAGGACCGCGACGACACCAACTACGAAGACATCGCCCTCAACAACAAGAACAGCCGCTTCGTCAGCGGCGCCACCGGCAAGCACTTCAACTTTGGCGGCGCCGACTACAAATTCGCCGACAAGATCACCGGCAGCTACCACTTCGCCCAACTCGACGACGTGTACCGCCAGCACTTCCTCGGCCTGGTGGCTGCGCGCCCGATGGGCCCCGGCACCTTCGGCACCGACCTGCGCCTGGCCATCAGCGATGACACCGGCAGCGCGCGCGGCGGCACGATCGACAATAAATCCCTCAACGGCCTGTTCAGCTATGCCCTCAATGGCCACAAGCTCAGCGCCGGCTACCAGCACATGTCCGGCGACAGCGCCTTCCCGTATGTGGATGGCAGCGATCCGTACCTGGTCAACTTCGTGCAGATCAACGACTTTGCCGGCGCCGAAGAGCGTTCCTGGCAGGCGCGCTACGACTTCGACTTCGCCAAGCTGGGGATTCCCGGCCTGAGCTTCATGAGCCGTTACCTGTCAGGTGACAACATCAAGCTCAAGAACGGCGAGACCGGCAAGGAGTGGGAACGCAACAGCGAGATCAAGTACGTAGTGCAGACCGGCACGTTCAAGGATGTAGCCGTGCGCCTGCGTAACGCCACGTACCGTTCCAACTACTCAGCCCGTGATGCGGATGAAATGCGCTTGCTGGTCAGCTATAGCGTCGCACTTTGGTAGTACCCCCTCATAACAACAAAGATGGAGATAACCATGACCCCTTCACTGCGTAAATTGGCCCTCGCCGCCGGCTGCATGCTGTTCGCCGGCCAACTGCTGGCTGCCGACGAGCCCAAGCGTCCGGAATGCATCGCCCCGGCCTCGCCTGGCGGTGGTTTTGACCTGACCTGCAAACTGGCGCAAAGCGCGCTGGTCAACGAGAAGCTGCTGAGCAAGCCGATGCGCGTGACCTACATGCCAGGCGGCGTCGGCGCAGTGGCCTACAACGCCGTGGTCGCCCAGCGTCCAGCCGATGCCGGCACCCTGGTAGCCTGGTCCAGCGGTTCGCTGTTGAACCTGGCCCAGGGCAAGTTTGGTCGCTTCGATGAAAGCGCCGTGCGTTGGTTGGCAGCGGTCGGCACCAGCTACGGGGCCATCGCAGTGAAAGCCGACTCGCCCTACAAGACCTTGGACGATTTGGTCAAAGCGCTGAAAAAAGATCCGGGCAGCGTAGTGATCGGTTCCGGCGGCACCGTCGGCAGTCAGGACTGGATGCAAACCGCGCTGATCGCCAAGGCCGCCGGGATCAACCCGCGCGAACTGCGTTACGTGGCGCTGGAAGGCGGCGGCGAAATCGCCACTGCTCTGCTGGGTGGCCATATCCAGGTGGGCAGTACCGACATCTCCGACTCCATGCCGCACATCCTGAGCGGTGACATGCGCCTGCTGGCCGTGTTCTCCGAGCAGCGCCTGGACGAGCCGGAAATGAAGAATATTCCGACCGCCAAAGAGCAAGGCTACGACATCGTCTGGCCGGTGGTGCGTGGTTTCTACCTCGGGCCAAAAGTCAGCGATGCCGACTACGCCTGGTGGAAAGAAGCGTTCGACAAACTGCTGGCCTCGGAAGAGTTCGCCAAGCTGCGCGACCAGCGCGAGCTGTTCCCGTTCGCCATGACCGGCCCGGAGCTGGACACCTACGTGAAGAAACAGGTGGCTGACTACAAAGTGCTGGCCAAAGAGTTCGGCCTGATCCAGTAATCGCCCCTCTTTTGCCCGGTCACGCCCGTTGCACACGCGGCGTGGCCCAGGAGTTCAACATGCTCTTACAACGCATTTTCGCCTCCGTGCTATTGCTGGCCTGTGCCGCCCTGGCACTGATGGCCTGGCCGTACCAGGCATCGTTTTCCTACGAGCCGGTAGGACCTCGCGCCTACCCGCTGCTGATGCTCGGGCTGATGAGCCTGGCGCTGATCTACATGCTGTTCCGCCCACAGCCGACCAAACACACCGAAGAAGAACCCGCGCTGGACCGCGAAACCCTGATCAAGATCGGCATCTGCGTCGGCCTGTTGATCGTATTCGCCGGCACCTTCGAACCCCTGGGTTTCATCCTCAGCAGCATGCTGATCGGCATTCCGATGGCGCGCCTGTATGGCGGCCGCTGGTTGCCGAGTGTGGTGATCGTCAGCCTGATGGCGATTGGTCTTTACCTGCTGTTCGATAAAGCCATGGATGTGCCGCTGCCCCTCGGCCTGCTCGACGTTCTGGAGAACTGATATGGATACTTTCGGCTACTTGGGCCAGGGCTTCGGCGTTGCACTGTCCCCTTACAACCTGGTGACCGCACTGTGCGGCACCCTGATCGGCACCGTGGTCGGCCTGTTGCCGGGCCTTGGCCCGATCAACGGCGTGGCACTGTTGATCCCCATCGCGTTCGCCCTGGGCCTGCCGCCGGAATCGGCGCTGATCCTGCTGGCAGCCGTGTACCTGGGCTGCGAATACGGCGGGCGCATCAGCTCGATTCTGCTGAACATCCCGGGCGAAGCCTCCACCGTGATGACCACCCTCGACGGCTACCCGATGGCCCGCAAAGGCCTGGCCGGTGTAGCGCTGTCGTTGTCGGCGTGGAGTTCGTTCATCGGCGCGTTTATCGCTACCTGCGGCATGGTGCTGTTTGCGCCGTTGCTGGCCAAATGGGCGATTGCCTTCGGGCCGGCGGAATATTTCGTACTGATGGTGTTTGCGATTGTCTGTCTCGGCGGCATGGCCGGTGACAAACCCTTGAAGACCTTTGTTGCAGCGCTGATAGGCTTGTTCCTGTCGGCTGTCGGCATCGACGCGAACAGCGGCGTGTACCGCTTTACCGGCGACAACATCCACCTCACCGACGGCATCCAGTTTGTGGTGTTGGTGCTGGGCCTGTTCTCTATCAGTGAGATCCTGTTGCTGCTGGAAAAAACCCACCGTGGCCAGGAAGCCGTGAAAGCCACGGGCCGCATGATGTTCAACCTCAAGGAAGCGGGCGCGGTCTTTGTCGTCAACATCCGCTGCGGTTTGCTGGGTTTCATCATGGGCGTGTTGCCAGGTGCCGGTGCGACCTTGGCCTCGGCCGTTGCCTACATGACCGAAAAACGCCTGGCCGGTGCCAGCGGCAAGTTCGGCCAGGGCGACATGCGCGGCCTCGCTGCTCCAGAAACCGCCATCGGCGCGTCCGCCTGCGGCGCCCTGGTGCCCATGCTGACCCTCGGCGTACCCGGTTCGGGCACCACGGCGGTGATGATCGGCGCGCTGTCGCTGTACAACATCACCCCGGGTCCGCTGCTGTTCCAACAGCAACCCGACATCGTCTGGGGCCTGATCGCCTCGTTGTTCATCGCCAACATCATGCTGGTGATCCTCAACATCCCGATGATCCGCATCTTCACGCGTATCCTCGCCGTGCCGAACTGGGCGCTGGTGCCGGTGATTGCCATCATCACGGCGATTGGTGTTTATGCCGTGCACGCCACCACCTTCGACCTGTTCCTGATGGTCGGTATCGGCATCTTCGGCTACATCCTGCGCAAGCTCGACTTCCCGCTGTCGCCGGTACTGCTCGGCTTTATCCTCGGCGGTTTGATGGAGCAGAACCTGCGCCGTGCGCTGTCGATCTCCAACGGTGACCTGCAGATTCTCTGGTCGAGCCCGATCACCTTTGGCGTGTGGGTACTGACGGCGCTGATGCTGGCCTTCCCGCTGATCCGCATCTACCGCAAACGTGCCCTGCAGCGTCGTGCCGTGGCCGATGTCTGAGGTCACCTTTAAACATTGGTGGGGAACACCGCTGGTCGGCCTGGCCGGCGGTTACCTGGCCAGCCTCGTCGGCTGGCCTTTGCCGTACATGGTCGGCTCGTTGCTGGCGATTATCCTGGTGCGCTGCCTCACGCCGTGGCAGTTGGCGGAGATTCCCGGCGGGCGCAAATGCGGCCAATGGGTAGTGGGGATCGGGATTGGCCTGCACTTCACCCCGGTGGTGATTGAGCAGGTGATGAGCCACTTCGGGCTGATCTTCGTCGGTGCGCTGGTCACTAGCCTATCGAGCGTCGTCGGGGTGTGGCTGATGCGCCGCAGTGGTGAAGACCGCGCCACCGCATTTTTCTCCAGCATGCCGGGCGGCTCCGGTGAGATGGTCAACCTCGGCGCACGCAATGGCGCGGTGCTCAGCCGTGTCGCGGCGGGGCAGAGTCTACGAGTGCTGGTAGTGGTGCTGTGTGTGCCGGCGATCTTCAAATATCTGCTGGAAGGCGGCACGCCGCAGTTTCATCCGGCGCCGGTGAGTTGGCCTTGGCTGTTGGCGCTATTTCCGATAGGCGCGCTGGTGGCCTGGGGTTGGCAGCGGTTGCGTCAGCCAAACCCGTGGTTGTTCGGGCCGCTGCTGGTGAGTGCGACGGCCAGCGTCGTTTGGGATTTGCATATCGGCCTGCCAGACGGCGGCAGCCAGATTGGCCAATGGTTGATCGGCAGCGGCCTGGGTTGCCACTTCAATCGTCAATTCTTTCGTCGCGCGCCCTCGTTCATGGGCCGCACCCTGATTGGTACGGCCTTGACCATGGCGCTGGCAACCTTGGCGGCGGTAGGGCTGAGTGTGTTGACCCATCTGGACCTGCGCTCGCTGACCCTGGGCATGATGCCCGGCGGGATTGCCGAGATGAGTCTTACAGCCGAGACCCTGCAACTGTCGGTGCCGTTGGTGACGGCCATGCAAGTGATGCGATTGTTGTTTGTACTGTTTCTGGCGGAGCCGTTGTTCAGGCGCTGGAACCGGCAATCTTGACCCGGGTGGCAGTGGTTCACTTCGGATCGCTGCCATTTGTCTGAACTGTCAACTCTCACAGCTAGGCAAGCTCATCGCCTTGATCCTCAATCGTGCTACTGAACCCTTGAGGATTACAACATGACGCCCCTCCCCCCTACCGTCGCGGACGACGAGAATGATGAACCCGCTGCGATCATCAACACGACTCCCGTACAGGGATCACCTAATCGCCTTGTACTTAACAGAGATGGAAGCCGGCTTTATGTCGCCAGCGCCACACCCCCACAAGGCATCACGGTCATCGACACCACAAACATGAGCGTCCTTACAACGATTGTCGGGGTGGGTTCGCCCATCTGGCTCGCCATGCACCCGTCAGCCCATCGACTCTATGCCAGCGATAACAGCAAGGCGAGCGATACCCCCATTACGGTGATCGACACCTCAAGCAACACCGTTATCAATCAAATCGGCGGATTCACCACCGTCAATGGCATGGCGTTGAACTCCACCGGTGCGCGCCTGTACATCGCCGACCACGGCGCTTGCGAAGTCGTTGCGATCAACACCACCAACTACGAGCGAATCATCGCCACCGCCGTGCCTTATGCCAAAGACATTTGTGTAGCCCCCGGAAACGCCCGCTCACATGTGGCGTCAACAGCCGATAAATGGACCATTATCTACCTAGGCACCAACAAGGTCGTGTTCCAAACCAATACGGTTGCTGGAGAACCCACCAGCATTGCTCATGCTCGCTTCGCCGCTCGCGTCTACATCACCTACCGAGACCGTGGCGAGGTGTATATCGGGGATACTGCCACTGCACAGGCAAGCTCGATTCTCCGCGGCCTGCTCGGCCCTTTTCAGATAGCTTTTCACACCATGCTGGAGCGAGCCTATCTCACCGAAACCGATGGCAACCGAGTCAGCATTATCGATACTCGTACCCAAACCGTGACTGGCATAATCCCTGGTTTCGACAAGCCACGTGGAATCGCTGTGGCCCCCACCGGCCGAATTGCATATGTCGCAAATATCGGCAATTCAACAGTGGCAGAAGTCCGGCTGTAAGGCAGGGCTAGGGTATCAAACCGGCGGCAACCGCCACTCGATCGGCGTCTCGCCATTCTGCTCAAGAAACTTGTTGGTCCGGCTGAAATGCCCACACCCCAAGAACCCGCGATACGCCGACAATGGCGACGGGTGCACCGACGTCAACACCAGGTGCTTGGTCGCGTCGATCAGCTTCTGCTTACCCTGGGCATGGGCGCCCCACAGCAGGAACACCAGATGCGGCTGGTGCTCGCTGACCACCTCGATAATGCGGTCGGTAAAGAACTGCCAGCCCTTGCCCGCATGGGCGTTGGCATTGGCGCGCTCGACGGTCATGGTGGTGTTGAGCATCAGCACGCCCTGGTCGGCCCAGCTTTGCAGGTAGCCGTGATTAGGGATGTCGATGTTAAGGTCGCGCTTGAGCTCTTTATAGATATTGACCAGCGACGGCGGCGCTGGCACGCCCGGTTGCACCGAAAAGCACAGGCCGTGGGCCTGGCCGGGGCCGTGGTAGGGGTCCTGGCCGAGGATCACGACCTTGACCTTGTCCAACGGTGTGGAATTGAGCGCGTTGAAAATCAGCGGGCCGGGCGGGTAGATCTCTTTGCCGGCGGCATGTTCCTGGCGCAGGAACTCGCGCAACTGGGCCATGTACGGCTGCTCGAACTGATCCCGCAGGGCGTGTTTCCAGCTGGGTTCGAGTTTGATACGGTCGTCTTCGGTCATGGTTGAATAGTCTTGTAAAAAAGAATGAGGCGAACCCTAGGAAAGCCGACCCCGCTTGTCAATTGATCTGACACACCAACGGCGCTTTCCTACGAAGCGATCATACTCATCCTTCACCTTCTCGATTGAGGTCACGATGAACCTGCACTTCGAAGAGCTGACCGGCAGCGACGGTGCCCGCATCGGCATCGCCAGCCTCGACGCTGAAAAATCCCTCAATGCCCTTTCCCTGCCGATGATCCTCGCCCTGGGCGAACGCCTTGAAGCCTGGGCCAAGGATCCGAACATCCACTGCGTACTGCTGCGCGGCAACGGCCCCAAGGCGTTTTGCGCCGGTGGTGAAGTACGCAGCCTGGCGCAGGCCTGTCGGGAACAGCCTGGCGTGGTGCCAGCCCTGGCGGCGCAATTTTTTGCGGCGGAATACCGTCTTGATTACCGCCTGCACACTTACCCCAAACCGGTGATCTGCTGGGGGCACGGCTACGTGCTGGGGGGCGGCATGGGCCTGTTGCAAAGCGCCGCAGTGCGCATCGTCACGCCAAGCAGCCGGTTAGCCATGCCGGAGATCAGCATCGGGCTGTACCCGGACGTCGGCGCCAGTTGGTTCCTGTCGCGCCTGCCGGGCAAGCTGGGGTTGTTCCTCGGCCTTACCGGCGCCCATATCAACGGCCGCGACGCTTTGGACCTCGGCCTGGCCGACCGCTTCCTGCGCGATGATCAGCAAGACGAGTTGCTCGATGGTTTGCTGCAACTGAACTGGCAGGAACAGACAGAAATGCAGCTCAACAGCCTTCTCAAGGCGCTGTCCCAGGAAGCCGTCGACCAGCAACCCGAAGCGCAGTGGCTGCCGCGCCGGGCACAAATCGACGAATGGCTGGACGTGGGCGATGTGCGGTGTGCCTGGCGTAATTTGAGCCCACTGCGTGAGCATGCCGATCCCCTGTTCAGCCGTGCCGGCAAGACGTTGAGCGAAGGCTGCCCGCTGACCGCCCACTTGGTGTGGGAACAGATTCAGCGTGCCCGGCACCTGTCCCTGGCGCAGGTGTTCCAGATGGAATACACAATGAGCCTCAATTGCTGCCGCCATCCGGAATTCAGTGAAGGGGTGCGCGCGCGGTTGATCGACAAGGACCAGACGCCGCATTGGCATTGGCCGGATATCAATACGATCCCGGAGGCGGTGGTGCAGGCGCATTTCAACAAGGCGTGGGAAGGCCGCCATCCGTTGGCGGACCTGTCTGATTACTGATTATTGGCGCCCATAAAAAAGCGGCGCTTCATGCGCCGCATGCATTACTGGCCTGTCAACGGTGACCGCCGCGGCCACCTCCATGGTCGGAACCGCGTCCACGCCCCCCATTTCCCCAACGATCACCGCCCCAGCCGTGGTTCGGATACGGCCGGTAGCCGGCACGCGGCCCGTAGTAGCGCGGGGCCGGCTGGTAATAACGCGGGGCCGAGTAGTAGCGCGGTTGTGGCGCGTAGTAGCGCGGTGCGGGGTAGTAATCACGGCGGTACTGATACGCCGTGCCGCCACCGTAGTAATACACCGGTGCCGGTGAGGAGTAGACCTCGGAACGGTAGTAGCTCTGGCCGCCATCGTAATAGGGCACGCAAGCGGAAAGGGTCAGACCGAGTAAAGCGCTGAGCAGCAGTCGTCGATACATGGCGGCCTCCTGGACCGCGGAAGAGCACCTCCAGCGACGCTGGAGAGCGGCACTCGGCTTTCACCGAATGACGAAATATCTGACATCAAAAACTGAATCTGGTGCGTTTCCGTAACGACTTGATACATCTGTTCAAGCTTTATCGATTCAGTAAATTTATCTGGCTCGCAACTTTCTCAATTGCGATGATGTCACTATGACATCGCACCATGCCAGGGAGGCTCTAGCGTGCGCCCTTCGCTACTATCGCCGGATTCGAGCCATGAAAATCTCAACTAAGCTGCTGCTTTCATTTTTACTGTGTGCGTTGATCACCTTTGGAGTCGGCCTGTTGGGGATCAAAGGGGTCGTGCGCCTCTCTTCGGCACTGGAGCTGACGTTCTCCAACAACCTTGTCTCCGTGAGTAATACGGCCGCCACCCTCAATGGCCTGGTCGCCCATAATCGCGGGTTGTATCGGTTAATGGATGCGGCCAACGGCAACGTGGCCCAACAAGACCGCGAGCGCGTGCGCCAGGATATCGCCCAGGAACTCAAGCGCAGCCAGAGCGCCTACGCGACCTATCGCGCGACGCCGCTGGAAGATGACGAACGGGCAGCCGGAGACAAGCTCGACCAGATTTGGCCCACCTATGTCAGCAGCTCCGAACGCATCATGGCATTGCTTGACGGCGGCCAGGTCGATCAGGCCCGCACTCAGTTGAATACCACAAACAATGAACTGTTCCGCCAGGCGCGCGAACTGATCCGCGTGATGATCGAGTCCAATAACCGCCAGATCAAGCAAGGCGCCATCGCCGCCGATGAGCTGCGTGCCAGCGCGTTGACCTGGATGATCAGCGGCATTGTTCTGGCGTTCATGATTGCGATCATTGTGGGTGTATTGATCACCCGCTTGATCACTCGGCCCATCGCGCAGGCAGTAGAGAGTGCACAACGCATTGCTAAAGGCGACCTGACCCAGGCCATTACCACCGAACGCACCGACGAAGCCGGGCAACTGCTGATGGCGCTGTCGGACATGCAGGGCGGTTTGAAAGGCACCCTGGTGGAAATCGCCAACGCCTCCGACCAGCTCGCTTCGGCCGCCGAAGAGCTGAGCGCTGTCACCGATGAAAGCAGCCGTGGTCTGACCCGTCAGAATGATGAAATTCAACAAGCCGCCACCGCCGTCAACCAGATGACCGCTGCCGTGGACGAAGTGGCAAGCAACGCCGTGTCGACTTCGGAAGCTTCGCGCCAAGCGACTACCGAGGCCGAAGACGGCCGCCAACAAGTGGAACAGGCCGTGTCCGGCATGCGCTCGATGGTGGGCGAGATCAACGATTCCACTCAGTCGGTTGCAGATCTTGCCGGGCAAGTACGGGAAATCGGCAAGGTGATCGATGTGATCCGTGGGATCGCCGACCAGACCAACCTGCTGGCCCTGAATGCGGCCATTGAGGCGGCTCGTGCGGGTGAGCAAGGTCGTGGCTTCGCAGTGGTCGCCGATGAAGTGCGGGCGCTGGCCCACCGTACTCAAACCTCGACCGTCGATATTGAAAAGATGATTGGCGACGTCCAGACCGGCGCCGATGACGCGGTCGCGGCGATGAACAAGAGCCTGACCTGGGCCAACGACACCCAAACCCTGGCGCAAAACGCTGGCGAAGCGCTGCAACGGATCACCGCCAGCGTGGCGAAGATCAATGAGCGCAACCTGGTCATCGCGTCCGCCTCAGAAGAGCAGGCCCAGGTGGCCCGCGAAGTGGACCGCAACCTGCTGAACATCCAGGACCTGTCCACCCAAACGGCCGCCGGTGCTCACCAGACCAATGCGTCTAGCCAGGACCTGTCGCGTTTGGCCACTTCGTTCAACGTACTGGTCAGCAAGTTCCAGCTCTAAGTAGCTTGGGCCGGGTCGGACCTGTATCGTGCACGGCATACCTTGCCCGATCCAGCCCGAACCCGCCCATGACCACGCCAACACTCTGCCCCGCCTGTGGCGCGCGCAACGACTGCACGCTGGCCGACCCGCGCACAGCCGACCAAGCCTGCTGGTGCTTCAGCGTCACCATCGATCCAGCGGTGCTTGAGGCCCTGCCCTCGGAGCTGCGCAACCAGGCTTGTCTGTGCCCACGCTGCGCCCAGGTGGATCAGCAATTGCGCGGGGCTGAGCCAACGTAATGCGGGTTGATCGTCTCCTCAGTAACCTGCCGCGCTTCAACCGCAAGCAAGTGCGCCTGTTGCTGGCAGAGCGGCGTGTGTCGGTGGATGGCGTTGCGGTCAGCGATCCTCATCATGAGGTCCGGGAATTCAGCCGTGTGTGCGTTGACGATGAAGTGCTGCAGGCCGGCAAACCGGCGCGCTACTTCATGCTGCACAAGCCCCAGGGTTGCGTAAGCGCCACCGCAGACCCGCAGCACCCAACCGTGCTGGATTTACTGGATGAGCCGGACAAAGGTGAGCTGCACATTGCCGGTCGTCTGGATTTCAACACCACCGGTCTGATGCTGATCACCAATGACGGCCAGTGGTCGCGGCGACTGACGCAGCCACAGACCAAGCTGCCCAAGGTCTACCTTGTGGAGACCGAGCAGGCTATCGGCCCTGAGTATGCGATGACCTTTGCCCAGGGCCTGTACTTCGCATTCGAAGACCTCACCACCCAACCCGCCGAGTTGGAATTACTGGGGCCGACCACCGCACGGCTGAGCATCGTCGAAGGCCGCTACCACCAAGTGAAACGCATGTTCGGGCACTTTGATAACAAGGTGATCGGCCTGCATCGCGAGCGGATGGGCCCTTTGGAGCTGGATGTGGCCCTCGCGCCGGGCCAGTATCGGGCGCTGACTGACGACGAAATCCGACAGGTCTGACGACCGTTCAGCCGGTGATGGCAAAAAACCGCCTCAGCGCCTTGCAGGGTCGCACCGCTGCTGCTTGAATCAGGATCACCCGTTCAAATATGACCGGCGAGTCGCCTATAACCTCCAAGAAACACCTTGCCCCGCCCGCGCTTGATCTACGGGCCTCTCAGGCAAACAGCCCGCCATAACAACAGCCGTCGGCCAGCCGTCATTGGATCGACATGGGCCTCCTTTTCCAGGCGTATGCCTACCTGTCATAAAGCTCGTGCAGAGTGATCTGCGCGCCCTACCCGCTTGCCAGGAGTCTTACGACATGAGGCCAGAAATCGCTGTGTTGGATATACAGGGTCAGTATCGGGTTTACACGGAGTTCTATCGCGCGGACGCTGCTGCAAAGACCATCATCCTGGTCAACGGCTCCATGGCCACCACGGCATCCTTCGCCCAAACCGTGAAAAGCCTGTACCCGCAATTCAATGTGGTTTTGTACGACCAGCCCTACGCTGGCCGCTCCAAAATCCACAACCGCCACGAGCAAATGCTGACGAAGGAAGTCGAAGGCCAGCTCCTGCTGGAACTCATCGATCACTTCGCCGCCGAACACGTACTGTCCTTTTCCTGGGGCGGCGCCGCCACCCTGGTTGCCCTCGCCCATCGCCCGCGCCGCGTGGAGAAGGCCGTGATCAGTTCGTTCTCCCCGGTGATCAACGCCCCGATGCGCGACTACCTGGAACGCGGCGTCGACTACCTCGGCAATCTCGACCGCGACCGCGTCGGCCACCTCGTCAACAGCACCATCGGCAAACACCTGCCGTCACTGTTCAAGCGCTTCAACTACAAGCACGTGAGCAGCCTGGCCGAGCATGAGTATGGGCAGATGCATTTTCACATCAGCCACGTGCTGAACAGCGATCGCTTGTGCTACCTCAAGGCGGCCAAGCAGATCGACATTCCGGTGTTGTTTCTCAACGGTGAATGGGACGAATACACCAGCGCCCAGGATGCCAAGCTGTTTGGTCAGCATGTGGCCAACAGCAGCTTCAGTACGATTCAGGCGACGGGGCATTTCCTGGACATGGAGCACAAGGCGGCGTGCCGGGACAGCCGGGATGCAGTGGTGGGCTTCTTGAAACCGGAGCGGCAGGTCAGCCGGTTGCGCTATCACCAAGGCCAGGCGCAGCATGCCTTTGCCATTTGAATGCTTGTGTAGGAGCTGGCTTGCCTGCGATGGCTCTCGGGGTATCAGGTAAACCGAGGCGATGCCATCGCAGGCAAGCCAGCTCCTACAAAGGCACATAACCCACACATTTTTGAAGAAAAACTTCAAATCCCCGCGAACTTCTGGTACAAAGTCAGCCGCTCTGAGCGGGTATAGTTTAATGGTAGAACAGTAGCTTCCCAAGCTTCCGACGAGGGTTCGATTCCCTCTACCCGCTCCACTCAAATTCTCGTTTCGCGTCAAGTTGCGTTTGACGGGGGATGCATAAAAAACCGGTCCTTGATGACCGGTTTTTTTATGGCCGCGATTTGACGCATCAATCATCGGTCGGGAATACCTGTACAAATCTATATTCTTGTACAAGTATCCTTCGAACGTGCTGACGCACAATCACGGAGCCGAGCAATGACACGTCTACTGGTTTCATTGTTATTGATGTTGAGTTTGAGCAGTTGCGCCAACGTAGGCGTCGAGCGCTACGTTGATCAGCAGCCGCATCTGGACCTGGAGCGTTTCTTCAGCAAGCCCGTCAAGGCCTGGGGCATTTTCCAGAAGCGTTCCGGTGAGGTCACCAAGCGCTTTGAAGTGGATATCGCCAGCCGGCGCGAGGGCAACGCCTTGATTCTCGACGAGCGTTTTCTGTACAGCGACGGCACGCGTCAACAACGTGTATGGACGCTGACACCGGATGGCCCAGGGCGCTGGAGGGGGCGGGCGGGTGATGTGGTCGGCGAGGCGATCGGCGAAGTGGCCGGTAACGCGCTGCGTTGGCGCTACAGGCTCAACCTGCCAGTGGACGGTTCGGTCTACGAGGTGAGCTTTGATGACTGGATGTATCTGATGGACGAGGACACCTTGATCAACCGCTCCAGCATGACCAAGTTCGGCGTCGAATGGGGCCAAGTCACGCTGTTCTTTCGTCGCCAATGAATGACCCGCAGTGAGGGTGAAACATGAACCTGCAAATGCTGACTGAGTTGGCCATGAACGGTGAAGTTCGCGAGCTGGAGTTGCTGTCGCTGGAGGGTGGCTTCTATATCGCGCGCGTCAGGCTGGATAACGCGGAGATGACACTGCAGGGCGATGACGCCCAGCCGCTGCGCATCGGCTCCACCACGCATTTGCGCAGCCTGTTGCAACGGGTTCCGCCCTTTCCCTGCGTGCTGGTGCAGCACTGTGTGCACGATGAAATGTGCGGTGTGCGGGAAGGACCGATCGGCGCATTGCGCATTCCGTTTACGCTGGCCTCGTCCCTGTAGCATCTGGAATTTGTTGGCTCCCCTACCCCTTGGTATGGGCGGCCTGGGAAGGCAAGCCTATGCGGTGCGCCAAGTGACCTAGGCGGCTTGATCCACGCGGTCCTGCGCCGCTTCCACCAGCATCAGCCCCAACTCGATCATTTGCTGGATCGCAAGGGCCAGGTAGCGCTGTTGGGAAGGCAGGGTTTCGGCGAACTCATTGGTCATGGCTCCCGCACCGGCGATGGTTTCGTAGGCGTTGGCGAGCAGTGCTTCGGTGTTGGCTTCGGGACGGACGCTGAACAGTTTTACGGATGGATTACATGAGTCATTACACATCTGTTGATCCTCGATAAGGACCACCACCCCAAGGGTTAGGGTGGCAGCTGTACGCAGGTTAGTAGACCGGAAATTTCCTCGAAAACCGGCGCGCCCGAAGACGCCCTGCGCACAGCTACCAATAGATTCAGGCACTGAAATGCCTGACTGCAAGGACAGCCATACGCCGAGGAAATTTTTTATCGGGCTACTAAACCCGACCGCTGATGGGCAGCGGCAGACGAACCTTAAAGAGGTCGCCCAAGACGCACAACTCGGACGATTCTGATGGTTGTGTAGGCAATGCCGCAAGGTTCGAATACAGCCTCTCTCCCCGAACTGCCACTGCAAATTTTGGCAACAGGAAAACCTTCAAGAACGTTTGAAACCGAAGCGCTCCCCACGCATCCTCCCCAGCCTTTGCCAGCTGCCATTCCTATTGCCAACAAGTATCCACTTGGATACAGTTAGGCCACGCGAGGTCCTGTGAGCTATTTGATCCAGCAAACCCAAGCCTTCATTAACTGGCGTTCAGAAGTACGCGACCTACGAGCAAAGATCGCAATAGGTCGACGTATCGAAAGAGCCAGCATGGGTAACCTGGGCGATATCAAGACACTAGGTAACGGCATCTCAGAAATGCGGATAGACGTTGGTTCGGGTTATCGAATTTATTTCACTTTGCGAGGTAAGGTGATCGTCATCTTGCTGGTAGGCGGTGACAAGTCTTCCCAGGACACTGATATCCGTAGAGCAAAAAAATTGGCAAAAGAGGTTTGATCATGAAACAAACGCTGACGACATTTGATATGGCCGAACTGCTCGACAGCGACGAGGCCATCAGTGAATACCTCTCTCAGGTTCTGGCCGACGGCGACAATCAAGAATTTCTTCGCGCCATCGGCTACGTGGCTAAAGCCCGAGGAATGACAAAGATCGCTGCCGAAGCGGGCATGGGTCGTGAGAGCCTTTATAAGGCATTCGCCCCTGGCGCAAAACCTCGCTTCGAAACTGTACTCAAAGTACTCCACTCCCTCGGTATCGATCTATTTGCGCGGGCTGGACATCCGGTCGACCGCTCGATTATTTGAGCTCGAAGCCCCGCCGCACCACCCACGCCAACGGCAACGTCACCAGCAACACCCCCGCCAATACCATCACCGCCACCGACACACCCAGCGCATCCCCAACCCCGCCGAACACCACCGGCGCCAGCGCACCACCCCCAATGGTGCCGGTGTAGAACATCGCAAACGCCTGCTCCCGCTTCCCCGCGCCCGCCAGATCCGGCACGGCGCCGTACAGCACCGAAGACGTACCGTTGAGCACCAGGCCCAGCAACGGCAGCATCGCCATCAACCCGGCCAGCGGCACATACACGGCGGCAACGATCAGCAACGCAGTGCTGGTTTCCGTCAGCCACACGGTTTTCATCATGCCGATGCGCGCCCCTAGATAGCCGCAGAGCAATTTGCCGAATGCGCCACCGATAAACAGCAGCGTCAGGGCCAGGCCAATACCGGCAGTGCCCGCGCCTTTCGCTTGCAGCAGAAAGGGCAGGAAGGTGAGAAAGCCCATGCGTACGGCGCTGTCGAGGGTGCCTGTGAGAATCAAGGCGCGCAGGCCGGTGACGGAGCCACTTCCGCTGAAAGGCTTTGCGCTTTTTGTAGAGGTGGATTCGGATGCTTTTGCAGGAACCAACCACCACAGCAACCCCGCCGCTGCCAAGCCGAGCAACCCCAGCAACGTCGCGCTGGCACGCCAGCTGATGACGGTGAGCAGCAACCCAATCAAGCCCGGAATCAGCGTTTTGCCAATATCGCCGGAAAAGTTGTACTGGGACAGTGCCTGCTTGATTCCGCCACCGTCCTCGTAGGCGTCGCTGATCATCGAAGAGGCCAGCGGGTGTTGGGTGCTGGCGCCCAATCCACCTAACAGAAGTGCCAGCAGCAACATCACCCATCCAGTGGCTTGGCCCACCATTAGATAAGCCGCACCGGCAAGTGCTGTGCCGCCCACCAGCATCGATACCCGGCCCCAGCGTTTCGCGGCGCGGCTGGCCATGAGTTGGAACACTGCCATCATCCCGGAATAGGCACCGCGTAACAGTCCGATCTGGGCGTATGACAGCGCGAACTGCGCCTGCCAGATCGGCAATAGCACGTAGATGACATCGGTAAGGCCATCATGCACGGCATGGGCGCTGCAGCCGGCGATCAAGGTACGGCGGCGGTTTGAGGTGTCGTTCATGGCGTCGCGATCAGTTGAGGTTTAACGGGCTTCCAGCCAGTGAGCGCGATCAACAAGGTCAACACCTGGAAGGCAATAATCAGCACCACACACCCGGCCCAGCCCCAACGCTCCCAGATCAACGCCGGGATAATCGCACCGCAACTGCCGCCCAGGTAGTAACAGGTGAGGTACACGCCCACGGCGCCTGCTTTGTTGTCACCTGCGGTCGCGGTGGTGAATGCGTTGGCCGCCGCCTGGGCCAGGAACACGCCAGTCGAGCTGAGCGAAAGGCCTGCAACAATGCACCACAAAGAGGGCAACAGCGTCAGCGCGGAGCCGGTAATACCCAGCACCGCAGCCACGCTCAGCAGTTCAGCATGTGGCCGGGCCTTGCTGAGACGGCCGGCGATGGGGATCACGATCAGCGCCAGCAGGAACACCATGTACAGCGTGCCCAGCGCCGCAGGCCCCAGGCTGAACGGCGGTAATCCGAGATACAAACCTGCGTAGGTAAACGCCGCCACCTGGGAAAACAGCACGCAAAAACCTACCGCATAGGCGGCCAATAAAGGTTTGCGAAAAACCGCCGAAAACGCAGTTTCAACCCTCACGGATCGCGCACGGCTGACCGGTAAAAGGAACTGGATAAACCCACCCACCATCAGGCTTAGCACCGCCATCAACTCAAAGGCTTCGCGCCAGCCCACGTACTCCGTCATCACACCCGTGACGAAGCGCCCGGCAAACCCACCCAACACTGTCCCGGCCACGTAAAGACTGGTGACTTCCGTGACCGTGCCGCCACGCCAGCGGTCGCCGATGTACGCCACGCTGGTAGCAAACACCACCGGAATCAGCATGCCCTCCACAAAGCGCCACACCAGCACCTCGGCAAAGCTGTCGGCATAGGCTGTCATCAACGCAGGCACCGCCAGCAACAACGCCGCAGCGCTGATCACCGTGCGTTGCTCAAAGCGCCCGGTCAGCCGGCTGACGAAAGGCGCAGTGATCGCCACCGCCAGGGTCGTCACGGTGATACTCCACCCCGCCGCCTTGGCGCTGATGTGAAACTGCGCGGCGAACGTCTGGAGAATGCTCTGGGTGGCATACAGGTTGAGAAACGCCGCGCAGCCACACAGGAACAGGGCAAGACGGGCACAATGCAGGCGCGGTTTCATGAAACCTCTCGTTTTATTTTGTGAGGTCTTTATAGAATGGCCGGCAGGTCTAAAACCAATACCGATTTCAGACCGATCGATACCCAAGGACCAGGATGCTCGACCTACGCAAGCTGCGTTACTTTCTGACGGTCGCCGAAGAATTGCACTTCGGCCGCGCGGCCATTCGCCTGCACCTGGCGCAGCCGCCGCTGACCCGCCAGATCTCGGCGCTGGAGACCGAGTTGGGCTTCAAGCTGTTCGATCGCACCAGCCGTACGGTCACCCTCACCGCGCAAGGCCGCTCGTTCCTGCCCTATGCCCGTGGTGTGCTGGAGCAGGTTGAGTTGGCGCAAGTGATCGCCGGCAAACTGGCGGCGGGCACTGCGGGACAACTAACGCTGGGGTATGTGAGTTCGATCGCGCTTTCGGACCTGTTCAGCCAGGCGATCCAGGCATTTTCCCTGCGCTTCCCCGATGTCCAGTTGACCCTCGTGGAATGCGCCTCCGGCAGCCTCGGCGCGCAGGTGGCGGATGGGCGGCTGGATATCGGCTTGAGTCGCCTGTTGCCGCAAGGCGAAGCGGTGCAAGCGCTGTCCCTGGGCGAAGAAAGGCTGGTGGCCGCCGTGTCCAGTGAGAGCCCGTTGGCCCGCCAGGCAAGCGTCAACCTGGCGCAGCTCAGCGCGTACCCGTTGATTCTGTTTCCGGCGGATTATGGATCGGGGCTCAACCAGTCCATCGAGCAGCTTTATCGGCATCATGGCCAGCCTTTGTGCCCGGGCCCGACCGGGCGGCAGATCACGTCGATCATTGCGCTGGTGGCCGCCGGGCAAGGTGTGGCGTTGGTGCCGGCATGTACGCAGAGTTTGATGAATAAAGGTGTGACGTACAGGCCGCTGGCGGAAGTGGATGCGTGTGCGCAACTGTTAGTTCTTACCCGAAAACAAGAACACAACTTATTGATCCAAGCCTTTATGAACGTAATAAATAGAGTGATATAGCCTAGATAGCGTATCAAGGGTTTTGAAAGAGCCCTCGTACGTTCCTTTCGGAAAATTCGTTCAATATGAATGGATGCGGTCGCGTTGATTACACAGCTTTGGTGGTTATAGTAAGTACCCTTTTGAGGGTTCAATGATGCTTTACCCGATTGCAATTTCAAGCGGCGACGAGGATCACGCCTGGGGCGTGGAGGTGCCGGATATTCCCGGCTGCTACTCCGCCGGTGACGACCTGGACGACGCCATGGCCATGGCTCGCGAAGCCATCGAAGGGCACTTCGAGATACTGGCGGAAGACGGTGCACCGATTCCCAGTGCGCAGAAGGTCACCCTGCATGCAGCCAACCCTCAGTACGCAGGCTGCACCTGGGCGGTGGTGGACATTGATGTCACCAAGTATCTGGGCAAGGCGCAGAAGCTCAACATCACGCTGTCGGGCTACCTGCTGAACCGCATCGATGAATATGTACTGCATCATCCGGAAGAAAAAAGCCGCTCGGGGTTTCTGGCGTCGGCGGCGCTTAAAGTGCTGCAACAGGAAGGGTAACGATGCTCCTACTCAAGCCCAGCCACTCCAGACACCCCACCTACAAGGTGATCGGCCTGGTACTGATCCTGCCGCTGATGATCTCGTTGATGAGGCTGGGTGGAATGGGTGTGCTATTAGCCCTTGCGACTTCAGCCTATGGCGTCTGGTTCGCGGTTCGGTACGCCAGTACGGGGCTAAAGGTGACGGCTGTGCTGGTCACATTGCTCAATATCCTCTCAACGGTGTTGCTATCGACCCCCTCGGTGTTGATGGCCCTCGGTTACATCGCGTGGTTGTTCGCTTATCCGGCGTTCTCGGAGTGGCTCTACTGGCGGCGCTGAATTTGATCGCAAGAAACGTAGTTTGCCGATCAGCGCTCCACTCTAGACTCCCACTACACCCACCTTCAGGAGCCCGCTCATGACCTACGAATACAAACTCATGCCCTCCCCGGTCGGCCAACTTACCCTGGTGGCACGCGACGGCAAACTCAGCGCCATCCTGTGGGAAACCGAGCGCGCCAACCGTGTACGCCTGGGTGAATTGTACGAAGCGCCTGAAAGCCCGGTGCTGGTGGAAACCCAACGCCAGTTGCAGGAGTATTTCGCCGGCACCCGCAACCATTTCGAGCTGGAACTGGATTTCGCCGGCACTGACTTCCAGAAACAAGTCTGGCAGGCGCTGCTAACGATTCCCTTCGGCGAAACCCGCAGCTACAGCCAGATCGCCCAGCAGATCGGCAACCCGAAAGCGGTACGTGCGGTGGGTGCCGCCAATGGGCGTAACCCCATCTCGATCATTGCGCCGTGCCATCGGGTGATTGGTGCGTCAGGTGGGCTGACCGGCTTTGCAGGAGGGTTGGAGGCCAAACAGTATTTGCTGGCGCTGGAAGGTACAGGCCAGGCTGAATTGGCGTTCTGAAAGCCCTCAGCAAATGTAAAAAGAAATTTCAAAGAATCCCTGCGGTCCATTATTTCATCACCCCCTTCCAAGGAAAACGGTCATGAAATTCTCCGCAGTCTCCCAATCCCTGTCCCGTTGGGCCGGCAGCCCGCGCACGTTCTACGCGGCAGTGGCGTTGATCCTGGCGTGGAGCCTGAGCGGGCCGTATTTCCACTACAACGACACGTGGCAACTGATCATCAACACCTCGACCACCATCATCACCTTCCTGATGGTGTTCCTGATCCAGAACACGCAGAACCGCGACAACGACATCCTGCATATCAAGATCGATGAACTGCTGCGTGTGTCCAAGGATGCACAAAATGCCGTGCTCAGCCTGGACGGCCTGGACCGCAAAGAGCTGGAGAAACTGCGCCAGGAATACCGCAGCATCGGCAACGCGGGCACGGTGAGCCTGAATAGCAGTTGCGGTCATGCTGCCGACGATGCGGCACCGACCAAGACCGATTTGAACCAGGCATAAAAAACGGCGGTTGGATCTGATCCAACCGCCGTTGTTTTATTTCAAGTGACGCACTTAACCGTCGCCTTGATGACCTTTACCGTAGGTCGACGCCAAGGCGCGAGCCTTCTGCAAACGCTCTTCCAGCTTGGGCAGCGTCTCATCGACCAGCGCTTTTATTTCCGGCACGTCCGACGCCGCGCCTTCCTGTTTGAACAGCGCGATGGCGTCTTCGTTTTCCTTCACCTGCTGTGCGGTGTAGGCCGCATCAAACGAGTCGCCGTCCTTGAGTTCCGGCATCAGGGTTTCGGCTTTGTCGACAATTTTTTCCCGCGGCGCTACCGGCAGATCAAGCTTCTTGGCGATGGCCGCCAGGTGCTGGTTGGCCAGGGTGCGCTCGTTGATCACCTCGATGGTGTAGTCCTTGATCTCTTGGGAAGAGGTCTTGGCGTGGGCCATGCGACTGGTTTCGATATCGGCCATACCCTTGGCCGAAGCCTGCTCGATGAATTCAGCAGGCGACTGGGCGAAAGCATTGCTGGCGCCGAGGCCCAGCAGCATCGCGAAACTGGCGGTGCGTAACCGGATAGCCATGCGGCTCATGATGGGTTCCTCCAGGCTGAAAATAAAGGCGGGGGAACACACCCCGCCCTCAATTCGAATTTTCAGGGCGGCAAAGGTTTAGAAAAAACTCGCCAGTGCGACGAACGGTCATCATCAAATCAAGTGGGTTTGCTGCCAAACAGGCCCGGCAAAGCGTGCGCCAGGGCGTTGATGGCGAAGCCAATAAACACCGCCCACTTCCCGCGCGCCAACAATCGCGATCAGCGCCGTGGAGCACTACACCAGATGCCCACAAAGGAAACCGGCCCCGGCACGACGACCACGGGCGGCACCGATGCCAAATACGGCCAGCACCCCAGGCCCCGGGGTAATACCGTAGATGAAACCTGAAGCGAGGACGGCCAGCAGCAAGGATGGGGTCATGGGCGCGACTCAAACTGAGGGTTAAGCGGTGGAGGGATTCTGCACGTTCCCACACTACGGGTAAAACTGCATTCCGGCATAGGGCTTGGCCCGACAGGCTTGCAGCCGCGAGGCCAGGTCGCCGACATGGGCTTCGAGCTTGTGGCCATCGGGGTCGAGAAAATAGAACGAGGCACCTTCACTGCGGTTGTCGCGCCACTCCTCTACCAGCGCTGCTCGCAGGCGTTCTACCAACGCGGTGAAATCAGCCGCTGCCACTGTAAACGCGTAATGGGTGTAATCGGCCGCCGGCTTCGAATCGCGCAGCGCATCGAGCGACAAACACAACCAGACCCCTGGCAGTGAGAGATAGGCGCCGGCGTTCCAAGTGGCATCAAGGTGAAGTTGCAGCAGCTCATGGTAGAAACGGATGCTGCGCGGCAAGTCGGTGACGGCCAGGGTCAGGTGGTTGAAGCCTGAGAGCATGTTGGGGTTTTCCTGTCAGCAGTGGCTTTCGGACAATACACCCTGCACTCGCCCAATCAACCATTGCAACCCCGAATCCCCGCCCCGTCGTACATGCCACGCCAGTTCGAACGCAAACGACGGAATATGAAAGGGCGGCGGCACCGCCAGCAACTGCTCTTGATCAACATCCAGCACGCCTCGGGAAGACACGGTCAGGATCAAGTCCGTGCCCCGGATCAACTGCGGCGCCACGCCCCAGTGCGGCAGGCTGATCGCCACATGCCGACGCTCCCGAATCGCCGTCAGAGCCCGCTCGATTTCCGGCGTGCCACTGCCGCGCATTTCCAGCAATACATGGGGGCGTGACAGGTAGGTGGACAGATCCAGTGTGCCGCTTGCCGGCAGGCTTTCGCGGTCCACCAGACAGGTGTAGTGCTCTTCGAACAAGGGTGTAGTCCGCAGTTCGGCGGGCATGTCGGGGAACACCCCCGCCGCCAGGTCGAGGTCGCCATTGAGCACCCCGTCCACCATACCTTCACGGCTGGCCTGGATGATTTGCAGGTCGATACCCGGCGCTTCGCGGCGCAGCGCACGCACAAGGTCGGGAAGGAACATCGCCGCGCTGTAGTCAGACATCGCCACCCGAAACCTGCGCTTGGCCGACGCCGGGTCAAAGCGATTCGGCGCCAGCAAGGCCTGCACCTGGGCCAGGGCTTCAGCCAGTGGCGTGGCCAACTCCAGCGCGCGGGCGGTCGGCACCAGGCTGCCACCTTGGCGCATCAGCAGCGGATCACCGAGCAGGTCACGCAGACGCGCCAGCGCATGACTGACCGCCGGTTGGCTCAGGTGTAGACGCTCAGCCGCACGGGTGACGTGTTGCTCGCTGAGCAAGGCGTCGAGGATCACCAGCAGGTTGAGGTCGATGCGGCGCAGATCATTCATCAGCTGCATGCTCAGCATAAGAACTTGGAATTTAAATTTGCGTGACGAATAGCCTAGAGTCCAGCAAAACCTCTGGGAGATTCGCCATGACAACGTTGCATTGGGTGGGTTTATTGGCGCTGGCGGTCATCGCCGGTGCAGTGGTGCCGTTTCAAAGTGCGGTCAACGCCAACCTCGGACGCGGCCTTGGCCACCCGTTGTGGGCCACGTTGGCGTCGTTGCTGGTGAGCATCATCGTGTTGCTGCCGGTGATTCTGGCGCTGCGCCTGCCGTTACCGAGCCTGGCGTTTATCAACAAGGCGCCGCTATGGATGTGGGCCGGTGGTGCGTTTGGCGTGTGCTTTATTTCCCTGGCGTTGATGCTGTTGCCCAAGCTCGGCGCCTCGGGGTTTATCGCGCTGGCCATGGCTGGGCAGATTCTGGCGTCGCTGGTGCTGGATCACTTCGGACTGTTCGGCCTGGTGGAGCGCCAACTGACAACGCCCCGCGTGCTGGGGGCGTTGTTGTTGATCGGCGGCGTCGGGTTGATTCAGTTCAGCGCTACACCCGCACGCGTCTTGGCCACCGCTGGCTGATCAGCCCTTGTCGAGGGTGCGCAGTTTTTGCGGCAACCCCCACAGCAGCAACGCCGCCGCCAGCAACGCACACATGCCGATCACGTAAAGCGCCGGCGTGGTGCTGCCGGTGAGGTCCTTGATCCGCCCCACCATCACCGGGCTGACAATGCCACCAAACTGGCCGAGGGTATTGATCACCGCAATCCCGCCCGCCGCGCCGGCTCCAGCACCAGCCAGTAGCTTGGGTGGCAGCGTCCAGAAGGTCGGGATCGAAGCGATGATGCCCGCGCCCAACATGCCCAGGGCAATGATCAGGAAAGTAGTGTGATCGGCAAAAATGCCGGCACTGAAGAAGCCCACCGCACCCAGTACCACCAGGCCACAGACGAACTTGCGACGCTCACCCGTGGCATCCGACAGCCGCCCGATCACCACCATGCTGATGGCGCCACACACATAAGGAATCGCCGTGAGCAGGCCGATCATCACCGGGCTCTGGGTGCCCGCGCTGCGGATCAACTGCGGCGCCCAGAAGTTGAGGCCGTAGGATGCCACCTGGATCAGAAAGTAGATGAAACCGAGCATCAGGAACCCTGGAATACGGATCGCCGACAACAGAGAACCACCGTGCTGGTTCGGCTCATGCTTGGCGATGCGGCTCGACAGCAGGGTCTTCTCCGCCGCCGTCAGCCAGTGGGCGTCTTCGATGCGATCCTTGAGCAAGGTCAGCACCAGGAAACCCAGGCCGATGCACGGCAAGCCGCCGAGCAGGAACAACCAGTGCCAGCCGCGCATCTGCAAGACACCGTCGAGGTGTTCCAACACCAGGCCGGAGAACGGTGCGCCCACCAGGCCCGCAAAGGCCGAGGCCAGGAACAGCATCGAAGTGATGCGTCCACGAAAATGCTGCGGGAACCATAAGGTCAGGTAGTACAGCACGCCTGGCGCAAAACCCGCCTCCATCGCGCCGATGATGAAGCGCAGGCCGTAGAACTGCCACTCGGCCGTGACAAACACCATGGCCGCCGTCGCCAGCCCCCACGACATCATGATCCGCGCAATCCAGCGTCGCGCGCCGACCTTGTACAGCATCATGTTGCTCGGCACTTCGAAGATCACATAACCCACCACAAACAGCCCGGCCCCCAAGCCGTAGGCGGTGTCGCTCAGGCTCAGGTCAGCCTGCAACTGGAACTTGGCGAAGCTGATGTTGATACGGTCAAAAAACGCGAACAGATAGCACACCATGATCAGCGGCATCAGGCGCCAGGCGACCTTGCTGACCAGGGCTTTTTCGGCATCGATTTCAGCGGCCGGGCGCGCGCCGGCCTCCAACGTATTAGTGCTCATGGTTTCTCTCCAGCGGGCTGCTCACAGGCGCCCGATTGTTTTTGTTGTCTGGTGCGGCGTTACAGCGTTGCGATATACGCCGGGGGTGGATGCAGGTCGCAATTGCGCCCGGCCTTGGCTACCTGCCCGGGCAACTCGTGTCCAAGCAAAGCGGGAAGACGGCGGGACATATTCAGCAGATGCGGCAGGTCGATGCCGGTGTGAATCCCGACTTCATCACACAGGTTCACCAGGTCTTCGGTGCAGATATTGCCCGACGCCCCCGGCGCAAACGGGCAGCCCCCCAAGCTACCCAGCGCCGCGTCAAAACGACGGGCGCCGGCCTCATAGGCGGCCAGCACGTTGCACAAGCCCAGGCCGCGCGTGTTGTGGAAATGCAGGGTCAGATTGCTGGCGGGCACACGCTCCAGCACGCGTTTGACCAGGCGTGTCACTTGACGCGGATTGGCCATGCCGGTGGTGTCCGCCAAGCTGATGCCCTGGATTCCAAGTGTTTGATAATCCTCGACAATCTGCAGAACGCGGTCTTCATCGATCCTGCCCTCGAACGGGCAACCGAAGGTGGTGGCAATGCTGCCGTTGAGCCTCACCGGGTAGTCGCGGGCAAAACTGACGATGTCATCAAACGCCGCCAACGACGCCTCGCAGCGCATGCGCATATTGGCCAGGTTGTGGGTCTGGCTGGCGGACATCACCAGGTTCAGTTCATCGGCGCGAGACGCGATGGCACGCTGCGCGCCCTTGAGGTTGGGGATCAGCGCCACGTAGATCACACCCGGTTTGCGCTCGATGCCCTGAAACACTTGTTCACCATCACGCAACGCCGGAATGGCCTTGGGCGAGACGAACGAACCGGCTTCGATCCGCGAAAAGCCGGCCTGGGAAAGCTGGTCGATCAGAGCGATCTTGTCGGCCGTCTCGACCCAGGTCGGCTCGATCTGCAGACCGTCGCGCGGCGACACTTCCTGCACGATCAGCGCGTCGGAATAATCAGAAATCATTGCACCACTCCCGAGGCTTTCAGGCGTTGGATATCGGCAACCGTCATGCCCAGATCGCCGAGGATAGCGTCGGTGTGCTGGCCCAACGTCGGGCCCTGCCAATTCACGCTGCCGGGGGTTTCCGAGAGCTTGGGCACGATGCCCGGCATCTTCACCGACACACCGCCGGGCAGCTGCGCAGTGAGCAACATGTCACGCGCCTGGTAGTGCGGGTCACTGACGATATCCGCGACGGAGTAGATGCGCCCCGCCGGTACCTCTGCGGCTTCAAGCGCGCTGAGTACTTGGTCGATGGGCAGGCTGCTGGTCCAGTGGGTGATCGCGGCGTCGAGCAATCCACTCTTGGCCGCGCGGCCATCGTTGTGGGCGAACTCAGGCGCGTCAGCCAGGTCGGCGCGGCCGATGGTGGTCATCAGGCGTTTGTAGATCGGGTCGCTGTTGCCGGCGATCACCACATAGGCTCCGTCGGCTGTGAGGTAGGTGTTGGACGGCGCAATGCCCGGCAAGGCGCCGCCGCTGCGTTCGCGCACATGGCCCAGCATGTCGTATTCCGGCACCAGGCTTTCCATCAGGTTGAACACACTTTCGGCCAGTGACACATCGACAATCTGCCCATCACCCTGCCCCGTCTTGACCCGCAACAGCGACATCAGCGCGCCGATCACGCCGTGCAACGAGGCCAGGGAATCGCCCAGGCTTACACCAACCCGTGCCGGCGGTGAATCCGGATTGCCGGTGGTGTAACGGATACCGCCCATGGCCTCGCCGATGGCTCCGAAACCCGGACGGTCGCGGTAAGGGCCAGTCTGGCCATAGCCGGAAATGCGCACCAGGGTCAGCTTGGGGTTGAGGGCGTGCAGCACGTCCCAGCCCAGCCCGAGTTTTTCCAGGCCACCGGGGCGCAGGTTTTCGATCAGCACATCGGCGTCGCCGAGCAGTTGCTTGATCAGGTCCAAGCCTTCCGGCGACTTGAGGTCCAGCGCCAGGGACTTCTTGTTGCGCGATTGCAGGTACCACCACAGCGACGTGCCTTCGTGCAGCTTTCGCCATTTGCGAAGCGGATCGCCCTGGCCCATGGCTTCGATCTTGATCACCTCGGCGCCAAACTCGGCCATCAGCCGGGCGGCGAACGGCGCGGCAATCAGGGTGCCGATCTCAATCACCTTGATACCGCTCAGGGGAGCCGTCATGGGGTGTACCTCTTATTCTTGGAATGTGACGCCAAGACTAGAGGGCCGGTGCACGGGAAATCCAACCGTCAGTTGGCAACAAGCGTTCTCTAAACGCGAACGCCCCTGTAGGAGCCGGCTTGCCGGCGATGGCGTCCTCGAAACCGGCGGATGCATTGAAATGGCCATCGCCGGCAAGCCGGGCTCCTACAAGGGGTTGTGGAGGTAGTCGAAGAGCAGCCGGCTGACGGGGGACAGCGGCGCCTCATCACGCACCACCAGGATCAGGCTGCGATCCGACCAGTCGTCCGTCAGCGGCACGGCATGCAAACCCAATGCACGACCAAACAGTTCATATGCTTTCTTCGGCAGGATTCCGATGCCCATGTTCGCCTGGACCATCCGGCACATCGCATCGAACCCCGGCACATGAATGCGCAGGCGCAGCATCTTGCCCGCCTCGCGCGCAGCGGCGTGAGTGCGCATGTTGATGGAGCTGGCGGCGTGCAGCCCGACGTAGTCGCTATCCAGGGTTTCGTTGAAGGCCAGGGTTTTGCGCGCTGCCAATGGGTGATCCGCCGGCATCAGCACCACCAGTTTGTCGTGGCGATACGTCACGCTGGGCAGGCCTTTGGTGTCGGTGTCACTGGAGCAGATCCCCAGGTCCGCCACGCCATCCAGCACGCCTTGCACCACCCCATTGCTGGGACGTTCTTCCAGGTCGGTTTTCACTTCGGGATGCCGCTCGGAAAAATCCCGCAGGTCTTCCGGAAGGAACTGAATGATTGCCGACAGATTGGCCAGCATCCGCACATAACCGCGCACGCCATGGCTGTGCTCGCCCAGCTCCAGGCCCATCTTCTCGACGTTGAACAGCATCTGCCGCGCATGGTGCAACAGGGTTTCGCCAGCGGCAGTCAGGTCCATACCCTTGGCCCGCCGTACGAACAGACTGACGCCCAGCACCTGCTCCAGCTCCATCAGCCGCTTGCTGGCGGCCGATACGGCGATAGCTTCGCGGTTGGCGGCGCGGGTCAGCGTGCCTTCCTCAAACACCGCGACGAACAACTGCAATGTGATCAGGTCCAGCCGCCGCACCAGGCTCTTGTGCAACATCAGCGACGCTCGCTGGCCAGCCGATTGATCGCGGCCTGCTCCACCACCGGCTGCGGCGCGCCTTGGCGCGCCGCCTGCAACATCGCCCGGCCCACCGTTTCGGTACTCACCACCCAACCCGGTTTCAGCCGTCGCACAAACGACAGCAACGGCCCAAGCACCGAATAGAAGGACTGATACAACGGCGTCTTCGAACGCACGCCATGCAACGGCTGGATCACTCCCGGACGGAACAGGTACACCGCTTTGAAGGGCAGGCGCAGCAAGGCGTTCTCAGTCTTACCCTTGACCCGCGCCCACATCGACTTGCCCGCTTCGGAGCTATCGGTACCGGCGCCGGACACATAGATAAACGTCATATGTGGATTGAGCCGCGCCAACGTGCTGGCGGCGACCAGAGTAAGGTCATAGGTGAGGTGGGTGTACTTGACTTCATTCATCCCCGCCGACGAAACGCCGAGGCAGAAGAAACACGCATCAAAGCCTTGCAGCAGGTTTTCCAGGGGCTGGAAATCCAGCATGTCGCTGTGCAACACCTGGTGCAGCTTGCCGTGTTCCTGGGTCAGGGGCGTGCGGCCGACAGCGACGACTTCCTGCACGTCGGCGGCCAACAGGCACTCACGCAGCACGCCTTGGCCGACCATGCCTGTGGCGCCGAATAACAGAACTCTCATAGGGGGACCTCAGCGGCAAGCCGCAAGCTTCAAGCTCAAGTTGAACGCATTCAGCTTGTAGCTTAACGCTTGCGGCTAAAGGCTGCCCCTATCAAAACGCGCTGCGAAAGATCTCCTCAATCTGACGCTGATCCGCCCGCCGAGGGTTGGTCAGGCCGCAGGCATCTTTCAGCGCGTTGGTCGCCAGTAAAGGAATGTCCTGCAACTTGGCGCCCAGCTCGCGCAATCCTGCCGGGATCTCGACATCATGGGCCAGGCTGCGAATGGCGGCGATGGCGGCTTGGGCGCCCTCTTCATCGGTGATGCCCTTGACGTCGGCACCCAACGCACGGCCCACGTCGCTCAGGCGTTTGGCGCTGACGCTGGCGTTGAAGCTTTGCACATGGGGCAGCAACACCGCGTTGCATACGCCGTGGGGCAGATCGTATAAACCTCCCAGTTGGTGCGCCATGGCGTGCACAAAACCCAGGGACGCATTGTTGAAGGCCATGCCGGCGAGGAATTGCGCATAGGCCATGTTTTCCCGGGCGGCCTTGTCGCTGCCGTCGCGCACCGCCAGGCGCAGATTGGCGCTGATCAGTTCGATGGCTTTGATGGCACAGGCGTCGGTGATCGGGTTGGCGGCGGTGGACACGTAGGCTTCGATGGCGTGGGTCAACGCGTCCATGCCGGTGGCGGCGGTAAGACCCTTGGGCATGCCGACCATCAGCGCCGGGTCGTTGACCGACAGCAGCGGCGTGACGTTGCGGTCGACGATGGCCATTTTCACATGGCGGGTTTCGTCGGTGATGATGCAGAAACGTGTCATCTCGCTGGCGGTGCCGGCAGTGGTGTTGATGGCCACCAGGGGCAGTTGCGGTTTGCCGGACTGGTCAACGCCTTCGTAGTCGCCGATATGCCCACCGTTGGTGGCACACAGGGCGATGCCTTTGGCGCAGTCATGGGGTGAACCGCCGCCCAGGGACACCACGAAATCACAAGCGCTTTCCTGCAACAGCGCCAGGCCTTTCTCAACGTTTTCCACATTCGGGTTGGGCTTGGCGCCGTCGTAGATCACCGAGTCGATGTCCTGCATCGCCAGTTTCTCAGCGATCATGCTCGCCACGCCGGCCTTGGCCAGGCCGGCGTCGGTGACGATCAGCGCCTTGCGAAAACCATAGTTGCGAATGGCGGTCATGGCTTCGTCGAGGCAGTCGGTGCCCATGATGTTCACGGCGGGGATAAAGAAGGTGCTGCTCATGGTCAATCCTCAGAGGCTTTATGCCTACAGCATCAACCTGCGCTACCCAGCGCATCTTGATCAGGATCAACGCCGACCCGTGATAAAGTCTCCGTCCAGCCGATTTCGAGTAGACCCGCCGCAATGAAGGATTTCCAGGATATTGACGCCCACCTTGAAGACTGGAGCGCCCTGCGCAGCAGTACGGACTTCAGCGGGATTCTGATCGGCAATGGCGCGAGCCGTGCCATTTGGGAAGACTTTGCCTACGACTCGCTGTTCGAAAACGCTCGCACCGTCGAAGAAAAACCCCTCAGCCAGTCCGAGCTCAGCGTATTCGACGCCCTGCAAACCCGCAGTTTCGAGCAAGCCCTGGGCGCGTTGAAGACCACCAGCCGGGTCAACAAGGCTCTGGCCGTCAGCTCGGCGGCGCCGCGCAATCGCTATTACGCGATCAAGGAAGCCTTGATCAATACCATCCATGCGGTGCATATCCCATGGCGCCTGGTGCAGCCGTCGACGCTGGCAACGATCAACGCTGAGCTGAAGCATTACTCAACGGTATTCACCAGCAACTACGACCTGCTCAACTATTGGGCCATCCTGCACACGCCGGGCATCGACGACCTGTTCCGCAGCGCCGACGCCAGCTTCGACCTGCGTGACACCCGCACCGATGCTACGCGCATCCTCTACCTGCACGGCGGCCTGCACCTGGTGCGCAACCTGGATGGTACCGCGCGCAAACTGCCGACCACCGACAGCACCTTGCTCAGCAGCTTTGCGATCAACAACACGATCAAGACCCTGGACGATGTGCCGCTGTTTGTCAGCGAGGGCAAGGTTGAGGAGAAGCTCAAGACGATCCGCAGTTCGGATTACCTGTCGTTCTGCTATGAGCAGTTGCTCAGCCACGAAGGTGCACTGTGCATCTTTGGCCATGACCTGGGACCGCAGGACAAACACCTGGTGGATGCGATTCGCCATGCCAGGCTGACCACGCTGGCGATCTCGGTGTCGGGGCGCAGTGATGGGTTTATCCGTCAGCAGAAGCGGCGGTATTCGGAGTTGTTTGAGGGGACGGGCGTGGAACTGAAGTTCTTTGCGGCGCGCACGCATCCATTGGGCAACCCAGCGCTGTCAGTGCCTGTCGAACGCTGATCCCCCGAATAACCCATTACCTGTAGGAGCCCGGCTTGCCGGCGATAGCGTTTCTGCGGACGCCATCGCCGGCAAGCCGGGCTCCTACAGAGGATTGCGTCAATCTTCCGCGCTGTGCACCACGACCAGCAATTGTGCCTGCACCGGCCCCACCGAGCGCAACCGATGGGGCTTCTGCGCATTGAAGTGCAGCGCATCGCCGCGCTCCAGGATCACCCGTTCGTTCATGAAGTCCACTTCCACCTGGCCTTCGTGCACAAACAGAAACTCTTCCCCCACATGCTCCTTGAAGGTCTTGTCGGTGAACTCCGCCGGCGGGTAGATGATGAACGGCAGCAGGCTGCGTTCGCTGACCTGATGGGCCAGCACCGCATAACCCGGTGACGTGTCCGGCCGCTCATGGCTGCGCACCAGGCTGTAGCTGTCGAGGCTGACGCTGTCTTCGCTGAACAGCTCTTCGACCTTCACGTTCAACGCCTTGGCCAGCTTCAACGCGGCGGCAATTGACGGCGTGTTCAGCCCGCGCTCGACCTTGGACAGGTAACTCTTGGTCATCCCAGACTTTTCGGCCAGGACATCCAACGTCACACCAAGTTTTTTTCTCAATAATTTCAAACGGATAGACATGCGCTGCGATTAATCCATGCAGTAAGCGATGAGCTGTGCTTGCCAATGACACAAAGTGTCATATAGCATCGTTAGTGTCATTTGCAGCCACCGAGGGCACCCGATATGGCCAAGACATTAGCACTCCCAAAAGACCAACTGGTCAAGCAAGCACTGGTCCAGATGCAAAACACCCTGGCGGATAATACGTGGACCGTCCGGCAAAAGCTGGCGCTTACATGTCGCATCCTGTTCGAGAACGGCCACGACTCCGGCCTGGCCGGGCAGATCACCGCGCGCGGGCCGGAACAGGGCACCTATTACACTCAGCAATTGGGCCTGGGTTTTGATGAGATCACCGCCAGCAACCTGTTGCTGGTGAACGAGGACCTTGAAGTACTGGAAGGCCACGGCATTCCCAACCCGGCCAACCGTTTTCACAGTTGGGTATACCGTGGGCGGCCGGATGTGAACTGCATCATCCACACCCACCCCACCCACATCGCCGCGCTCTCGATGCTGGAAGTGCCGCTGCAGGTGTCCCATATGGACCTCTGCCCGCTGTACGAAGACTGCGCCTTCCTGGAGGCCTGGCCGGGTGTTCCGGTGGGCAATGAAGAAGGGGAAATCATCACCACGGCACTGGGTGACAAACGCGCGATCCTGCTCTCGCACCACGGCCAGTTGTCCACCGGGGCGAGCATCGAGGAAGCCTGCGTGATCGCGCAGTTGATCGAGCGCGCGGCCAAATTGCAGTTGCTGGCGATGGCGGCCGGCACCATCAAGCCGATCCTGCCCGAGCTGGGTCGCGAGGCCCATGACTGGATCTCCCGGCCCAAGCGTCACGGTGCCGCGTTCAACTACTACGCCCGGCAGAACCTGCGTCAACACGCCGATTGCCTGAACTGACTAGCCCATTTCTGACCGGAGACTTCCCATGTCCAGCCCAACCATTCACGGCATCATCGGCTACACCATCACCCCGTTCAGCGCCGACGGCCAACGCGTTGACCTCGACGCCCTCGGCCGCTCCATTGACCGCCTGATTGACGGCGGCGTACACGCCATCGCGCCACTGGGAAGCACCGGTGAAGGTGCGTACTTGAGCGACGCCGAGTGGGACGAAGTCAGCGCCTACAGCCTGGCCAAAATCGCCCGTCGAGTACCGACCATCGTCAGCGTGTCCGACCTCACCACCGCCAAAGCCGTACGCCGCGCCCGCTACGCCGAGGCCAATGGCGCCGATGTAGTGATGGTGCTGCCGACCTCCTACTGGAAACTCAGCGAAGCAGAAATCATCGCCCACTACGCCGCGATCGGCGACAGCATCGGCGTGCCGATCATGCTCTACAACAACCCGGCCACCAGCGGCACGGACATGTCGGTGGACCTGATCCTGCGCATCATCAAGCAGGTGGCCAACGTGACCATGGTCAAGGAGAGCACCGGGGATATCCAGCGCATGCACCAGTTGCATCGCCACAGCGACGTGCCGTTCTACAACGGTTGCAATCCGCTGGCGCTGGAAGCCTTCGCGGCGGGTGCCAAAGGTTGGTGCACGGCGGCGCCGAACCTGATCCCACAGCTCAACCTGGCGTTGTATGAGGCGGTGTTGGCGAATGACCTCACCCAGGCGCGGGAGCTGTTTTACCGCCAGTTGCCGTTACTGGACTTCATCCTCAAGGGTGGATTGCCAGCCACGATCAAGGCCGGGCTGCGGTTGACCGGATTGGAAGCGGGTGACCCGCGTCTGCCGGTGTTCCCATTAGGTGAAACCGGGATTGAACACTTGAGAAAAATGCTGACAACCGTCTGAAAAAGGCGGCAGGAGCCGGATATCCGGCTCCGACAAAATAAACGAGACAAATGACAATGGTTCTCGATACCATTCGCGACTTTCTCCAAGTCGTGCTTCGTCAAGAAGGATATCCATGTCTCGTCCCAAGCCCGACCCGCTGTCGGCCGATGCCTTTCGCGGGTTCTATACAGACATTCTGTATTTCCTGCGCAAGCGCACAGACAACGCCAGCGACGCCGCGGACATGACCCAGGATGTCTTCACTCAGTGGCTGGACTACCGCGACCGGGCCAAAGTCGAGCAGCCACGGGCGTTTCTGTTCCAGATGGCGCGCAACCTGCTGCGTGATCACTGGCGCAAACAGAAGGTACGGCATACCGTCCACTCTGATCAGGCCGAAATGGACGCCGAGCCTGTCACCGACGAGCAAAACGATCCCATGGCCGCCGTGCAACGCTTGCAACGCCTGGAACAGTTGAAAGAAGTCCTCGCAGAACTCTCGCCCCGCAGGCGAGAAGCCCTTATGCTGCACCGCTTCGAAGGCTTGAGCCAGGCGCAGATCGCCGAGCGCATGGGCATTTCGACCAGCATGGTGGAAAAGCACATCGCGTTTGCCCTGCTGCACTGCAAGCGACGCCTTCAACACGAACCCGGCACGGAGCAGCCAGAATGAACCGCCTGAGCGACACCGACGCCCTGGACATCGAAGACCGTGACGCCATTGATGCCCAAGCCGCCAGCTGGTTTGCCCGCAACCGCAATAATGACGCGGGGCGTGCCGACCGCAAGGCCTTTGCCGCCTGGCAAGCCGAGCCGGCCCATGCCCGCGCCTATGCCGAATTCGAGCAACTGTGGGCAGACCTCGCCCAGTTGCAGCAACTGAACAAACCCGTGGCGCTGCCCAAGCGCAAGCCTTCCGTATGGCGCCCTGCCCTTGCCGTGGCGGCCGCCTTGCTGTGTGCAATCATGACCACGCCTATCGGCGCGCCCCGCGAGCTGTATCACACCCAGGTCGCAGCCCACGCCAAAGGCCTGCGCACCCTCAATCTGCCCGATGGCAGCACCTTGTATGTGAATGCCAACACCCGCGTGCGGGTGGAGTTCACCGCGTACCAGCGCATCGTGCACCTGGACAAAGGCCAGTTGTACCTCGAAGTGGCCGCCGACAAGGAACGCCCGCTGTTCGTGCAAGCGGGCGAGGCCAATGTGCGCGTGGTCGGCACCGGCTTCGATGTGCGGCGCAGCCAGCAGCAAATGGTGGTCAGCGTCGCCCATGGCCAGGTCGCGTTCGAGCCGGATGCCAAAAGCCCCGTCACCCTATTGGGCGCGCAGCAGCGCGCGATCTTCAGCTACGCCAAGGGCACGTTGCAGCAGCAGACCCTCACCGCCGAAGAGGTGGCCGACTGGCGCAGCGGTCACCTGTCGTTTCGCAACCGCGAGCTGGTCAGCCTGATCGATGAATTGAGTCTGTACCGCCCACAGGCACCGTTGCAGGTCAGTAACGCCGTGGCGCACCTGAAGGTCTCCGGCAACCTGGATGTGAATGATCCCGACGCCCTGCTCAACGCCCTGCCCGCCCTGTTACCGGTGAAAACCGTGGCGTCGGCCGATGGCATCATACGCATCGAACCGAGCAAATAACCTTGCAAAATTCTTATTTGAGAATATTTTGCATTCGCAGGTGTGGTTTTTTCGAGCAGCCGCGTCTTCCCCCGGTCTGCGTTTGATACGCACACCTTTTCGGCCACTTGGCCACACCGGGGGATTTCATGTTTCGCGCGCCTTGCCACGCTTCTCACCTGTTTCTTCGACCGACGCTCATCGCTAGTTGCCTGGTATTCAGCCTCAGTGCACAGGCCGATTCGCTCACGCTGCAACTGCCAGCGCAGTCACTGGCCACATCCCTCAGCCAGGTGGCGCAACAGGCACAGATCCAGTTGCTGTTCGATGAAGAGCTGCTCAAGAACGTGCAAGCCCCCGCGCTCAACGGCGACTTCACGCCGGAAGTGGCGATTCGCACCCTGTTGAAAAACGGCGAATTCACCCTGATCAAGGTCGGCAGCACCTACGTCGTGCGCCCCGATGAGGGCAAGACCACCAACAGCGGCGTTGTTCAACTGGATGCACTGAGCGTGATCGGCACCGGTAACCAGGTCGACTCCATCACCGTGGGCCGCTCCACCCTGAGCCAAGCGGACATCGACCGCTACCAGCCCGATAACATTCCTTCGCTGTTGCAGACCCTGCCCGGGGTATCCATGGGCGGTTCACCCAAGCCGGGCGGCCAGACCATGAACATCCGCGGCATGGGCGATGCCGAGGATGTGCCAATGACCGTGGATGGCGCGGCCAAAAGCGGTTTCGAGCGTTATCAACAAGGCACTATCTTCATTGAACCCGAGTTGATCAAAAGCATTGAGGTGGAGAAAGGCCCTTACTCGCCATATACCGGTAACGGCGGTTTTGGCGGCACGGTCAACATGATCACCAAGGACGCACCGGACCTGCTCAAGGACGGGCAAAATGCCGGGGCGATGGTCAAATACGGCTACGCCAGCAACACCCACGAGCAGGTCTACACCGGCGCCGTGTATGGCCGAACCGACGACGGCCGCATGGACGGCCTAGCCTACCTGACCAAGCGCGACGGCGATGACCTCAAGCTGGCCGACACTCCGCCTGATCCGCGCAACCAATACCCGATCAACCCCAAACGCTTGCCCAACAGCGCGCAGGATGTCGAAGGCCAGTTGTTCAAGTTCAACGCGTACTTCACCGACGAACACAGCATGGGCCTGTCTTACTCACGCGCCCAAAGCCAACGTATGACGCCGTTCTCGGCAAAGTCCTATCCATCACCCCCGACACAATCGGCTATCGACCGCTACGGCTACGCCACGGCCGTATCACGCTTCCTGGCCGACCGCGACACGGTGGACACCACCTGGTCGAGCAAGTACGAATACCACCCACTGAACAACCCGCTGATCGACCTGAAGCTGAGCTACTCGGAGTCCAATACCGACCAGACCGATGAGCGCGCCGAGAATGCCGTCATTAGCCTGGCCACCGGCGGACGCAAGATGGACACGTCCTACACCGACCGCATCCTCGAACTGCGCAATACCAGCTTGCTGACCACCGGCCCGTTGGAACACGCGGTGACCACGGGCGTGCAGATCCGCAAGCACAAGCGCGAAACCGAAAGCTGGATGCCGGGCGCAACCTACAACACCCCCAAATACAACTATGGGCATTTCCAGCCGTATTTCATGCCTCACGGCAAGGTCGACACCAACGCATTCTATATTCAGGACGCGATTACCCTGGGCAACGTGACCATTACGCCGTCCCTGCGTTACGACCATGTGCGCAACCGCGGTCAAGCCAATGATGCGCCGTACTACAGCAGCCCTGACCCGAAAGTGGGCCACGACTACAGCGACCGCACTTACACCGGTTGGTCGCCGCGCCTGGCGGCGTTCTGGAACGTGACCCCGGATGTGGCGTTCTTCGCCAGTTGGAACCGCACGTGGCGTGCGCCGGTGATCGATGAACAGTACGAAGTCCAGGGCGCTATCAGCACCCGTAGCGCCACCAGCCTGAACCTCGACCCTGAGCGCATTACGGCGATTACCGCGGGCAACGTCACCAACTTTTCGGGGCTCTTCACCCGCGAGGACAACCTGCAACTGCGCACCACGTTGTTCCATAACCGCATCGAAGACGAAATCATGAAGGCCACCGGCATTGGCTGCGAACGGCAACTGACAGTACCGGGCAGTATCGATTCGGTATGCAGTGACGCGGCATCCAGGACCAACTATCGCAATGTGGGCGGCATGACCATCAAGGGCTTCGAGCTTGAAAGCTACTACGACTCGACCTACCTGTTCGGTTCCCTGACTTACTCCTGGGCCACAGGCAAGCGCGACAACCCCTACACCAACCCCTGGGCGACCAACCTGCACGTATGGGCGCGGGATATCCCACCGGCCAAATGGGTGGTGGTGCTGGGTACCAAGATCCCGAGCTGGGACGCGCAGGTGGGCTGGCAGGGCCAGTTCGTACGCAAGACCGATCGCGTGCCCACCGATGTTTACGCGGGCGGTTTGAACTCCAGCATCGGCGACTTTATCTACGACCAAACGGAGAACGCCAGCTACGACACGCAAGGCCTGTTCGCCAATTGGAAACCGCAGCAGGCCGGTCTCAAGGGCACCGAGATCAATTTCACCGTCGACAACCTGTTCAACCGCTTCTACCAACCTGCACTCAGCGGTGAAGGTGTCTACAGCCAAGGCCGCAACGCCAAGATCAGCATCACCCGCTTCTTCTGAAAAAACTGTACGGATAAATCCGCACCCAGCTGTAGGCCCGCAATCGGCAGGGGATGTGGCTAGATGGGCTTCCCTTGAAGCCCTCTAGATTTCGGTTCTTCCCCATGAGCTCGCGCGAAAACACCGGCATGGCCCTCGGCCTGCTGGGCGTCATCATCTTCAGCCTGACCCTGCCCTTCACCCGCATCGTGGTGCAGGAAATCCACCCGTTGCTCAACGGCCTGGGCCGCGCGTTGTTCGCGGCGATCCCGGCGGCGGCGCTGCTGCTGTGGCGCCGCGAACGCTGGCCGACCTGGCGCCAGGTGCGCGGGCTGTGCCTGGTGATCGCGGGGGTGATTCTCGGCTTCCCGGTGCTGTCGGCCTGGGCCATGCAAACATTGCCGGCGTCCCATGGCGCGCTGGTCAACGGCCTGCAACCGCTGTGCGTGGCGCTGTATGCGGCGTGGCTGTCCCATGAGCGGCCGTCAAAAGCCTTCTGGGCCTGCGCGGCGCTGGGCAGTGCGTTGGTGTTGAGCTATGCGCTGATCACCGGGGCCGGCAGCATCCAGGCAGGTGACTTGCTAATGCTGGGTGCGATTGCCGTCGGCGGCCTGGGCTATGCCGAAGGGGGTCGCCTGGCCAAGGAAATGGGCGGCTGGCAGGTGATCTGCTGGGCGTTGGTGCTGTCAACGCCGGTGCTGATCGGCCCGGTGTGGTACCTGGCGGCGCAGCATCAGGGCGCGGTGTCGATGCGTGCGTGGTGGGCGTTTGGCTATGTGTCGCTGTTCTCGCAGTTCCTGGGCTTCTTTGCCTGGTACGCCGGGTTGGCCATGGGCGGGATCGCGCGGGTCAGCCAGATCCAACTGTTGCAGATCTTCTTCACCATCGCGTTTTCGGCGTTGTTCTTTGGTGAACACATCGAGCCGATCACCTGGCTGTTTGCGTGTGGGGTGATCGTGACGGTGATGCTGGGGCGCAAGACGGCGGTGCAGCCAGCCCCCACGCCAAAAGCCACCCCAATCTAATGTAGGAGCCGGCTTGCCGGCGATGGCGGAGTGTCAGTCACCCTCGCTTTCGCCGGCAAGCCGGCTCCTACAAAAGACCGTGTTCAGGCCAGGTAGCCATCCGCGCGCAGCAGGGTTTCCAGGCAGTGTTCGGAGATGTGGTAGAACGCTTTAAGCTCCTGGATTTTCTCCAGCAACTGCGCATTGTCCACCGGCTCGGCGCGCTTCACGGCAAGAATCATCTTGTTCTTGTTGGTGTGCTCCAGCGAGATGAATTCGAACACCTTGGTTTCATAGCCACAGGCTTCGAGGAACAGCGCACGCAAACTGTCGGTGACCATTTCCGCCTGTTGGCCCAGGTGCAGGCCGTATTGCAGCATCGGCTTGAGCAGCACCGGGCTCTGGATCTGCAGGCGGATCTGCTTGTGGCAGCACGGCGAGCACATGATGATCGACGCACCGGAACGGATGCCGGTGTGGATCGCGTAGTCGGTGGCAATGTCGCAGGCATGCAGGGCGATCATCACGTCCAGTTCGCTGGGCGCCACACTGCGCACGTCGCCGCATTTGAACACCAGCCCCGGATGCTCCAGACGCGCGGCGGCGGTGTTGCACAAGGTCACCATGTCTTCGCGCAGCTCGACGCCGGTCACTTCGCCTTCGGCCTTGAGGGTGTTGCGCAGGTAGTCGTGGATGGCAAAGGTCAGGTAGCCCTTGCCCGAGCCGAAGTCGGCAACACGCACCGGCTGGTCCAGTTTCAAGGGTGACGAGGTGAGCGCGTGGCTGAACACTTCGATGAACTTGTTGATCTGCTTCCACTTGCGCGACATCGACGGGATCAGCGCCTGCTTGGCGTCGGTCACACCCAGGTCGGCGAGGAACGGCCGGCTCAGGTCGAGGAAGCGATTTTTCTCACGGTTATGTTCAGCCGAGGGCGCTTCACGCAGTTGCTGTGGCTTGCTTTTGAACAGCGAGCTTTTGTTCTTCTTGCTGTATTCCAGCTGGGCCTCATCAGTCAGCGACAGCAGGTGCGCGTTCTTGAAAGAGGTCGGCAGCAACTCGGCAATCGCCGCCACACCGTCTGCCAGCGGGAAATTCTTGGTGATGTCGCGGGTCTTGTAGCGGTAGACGAACGACAGGCAAGCCTGCTCCTTGACCGTTACTGGCTTGATGATCAGCCGCTGCAACTCGGCCTCCTCACCGACGTACTTGGCCAGCACCAGCTTGATAAAGGCGTTCTGCGCGAGGCTTGCGCTGAGCAGTTCGATGAACTGGGCGTGATGATCCGGTTGAACAGTGACAGACATGAACAAAAACGCCTCGGGCAGGGAATGCCGGGCATTTTAGGGGGGATGGGGGATTAGGGCACGGGGTTATTTGATCAACGGTCGGCACTCACCCCCCGGCAAACACAAAACATAGGGTGAGCGGGCTTGTTGTGGTGAGCGGGCTTGCCCCGCGCTGGGCTGCGAAGCAGCCCTGAATCCAGGCACCGCATTTTGTCTAGAATGAATGGGGTGGTTTTATTGGGGTGGCTGCGCCACCCAGCGCGGGGCAAGCCCGCTCACCACAATAAGCCCGCTCACCACACAATTGACCTTATTCGAGTACCACCAGGCGATTGGGCAGCTCATTGCGGGTCTGCGTCACCGGCACATGCACCTTCAACAACTCGCCACAGGCTTCAATGCAACTGATAAACCCCGCCAACGTCTGCCCCTGTTTCACCTGCTGGGTAAACGCCTTGACGATCACATCCCAGCTGCCGTCATCCAGCCGTTTGGAAATGCCGTCATCCACCAGGATCTCCACGTACCGCTCCGCCTCGCTGACAAAAATCAGCACGCCAGTGCTGCCCAGGGTGTGGTGCAGGTTCTGCTCCAGGAACTGCCGCCGCGCCAGGTTGGACGCGCGCCAGTGGCGCACCGAACGGGGGATTAGCCGCGTGGTGACCTTGGGCAGGCGGAACACCAGGCACAACACGATGAACGTCGCCCATTGCGCCAGCAACAAGGTGTACATGGTCAGGTAGCCCGACAGGTAATGCACCACGCCGGGTACCACCAACGCGATCAGGCTGGCCCACAACAGCGGGATGTAGGCGTAGTCATCGGCGCGGGCGGCCAGTACAGTCACCAGCTCAGCGTCGGTGGTTTTCTCGACGCGGGCGATCGCTTCCGCGACTTGGCGCTGCTCGTGTTCAGTCAGTAATGCCATGGTTGTGCTTGCTCTCTCGTTATTATCATCACCAGCCGCCTGAAGCCCCGCCGCCGCCGAAGCCGCCACCGCCGCCCCGGAAACCACCGCCGCCTCCCCCACCGCCACCGCCACGGCCACTGCTGCTGAGAATCGCCAGCAAGATCGCGCCCACCGGCAGGCCCATGCGATTGCATAGCCACAACACGCCGATCAGCAGGATAAACAAGCCGATGGAAAACCCGGGATTATCCTTGGCAAAGTTGGCATCCGCCACATGGGCCGGCACGGCCAGTGGCTCGCCGCCCACCACCTGCACCATCGCGGCCACGCCGTCGCTGATGCCTTTGCTGTAGTTGCCGGCCTTGAACGCCGGCGCAATCACTTGGTTAATGATCACCCACGACTGCGCATCCGTGAGTACACCTTCCAGCCCATAGCCGACTTCGATGCGCAATTTGCGCTCATCGCGGGCGACGATCAACAGCGCGCCGTTGTCCTTGCCCTTCTGGCCGATGCCCCACTCGCGGCCCAATTGGTAACCGAAGTCTTCAATGGGCACGCCTTGCAGGTCGGGCACGGTGACCACCACGATCTGGTCGCCGGACGTCTGCTCCAGTGCCTGCAACTGCTGGGTCAGTTGCTGGCGCGTGGCCGGGTCGATCATTTGGGCGTTGTCCACCACCCGCCCGGTCAGCGCCGGGAAGGTCAGCGCCGCCTGGGCCGCACCGACGCAGGCCAACAGCCACAGCGCCAGGCCTATCCGTAATAAACGCATCGACACCTCAGTGCAGCCTTATTTGAACTTCACTTGCGGCGCTTTATCGGCATCGGCACTGGTGGCTTCAAACGTGGCGCGGATCGGCAAGTCGCTGTACATCACGCTGTGCCACAGGCGGCCAGGGAACGTGCGGATCTCGGTGTTGTAGGCCTGCACCGCCTGGATAAAGTCGCGACGGGCCACGGCAATACGGTTTTCGGTGCCTTCAAGCTGCGATTGCAGGGCCAGGAAGTTCTGGTTGGCCTTCAGGTCCGGGTAGCGTTCGGACACCACCATCAAACGGCTGAGTGCGCCGCTCAAGCCGTCCTGGGCCTGCTGGAACTGCTTGAGTTTTTCCGGGTTGTCGAGGGTGCTTGCATCCACCTGGATCGAGGTGGCCTTGGCCCGCGCTTCAATCACCGCGGTGAGGGTGTCTTGCTCATGGGCGGCGTAGCCCTTGACCACCTCCACCAGGTTGGGGATCAGGTCGGCGCGGCGTTGGTACTGGTTTTGCACCTGGCCCCAGGCGGCTTTGGCCTGTTCATCCAGTGTGGGAATGTTGTTGATGCCGCAACCGCTCAATACGGTACTAATCAGTAACAAAACTGCGGCTTTCACGCCCCAGCGGTAGCCTTGTGCTGCTTGCATGGTGTTTCTCCTGGCGAACCTTGGTGGAATGTGGCAACGGTAAGGCATAATCCGCTGCCGCGACTGGATTGCATCAGATCAATCAGCTAAAAAGATGCCCAGCACAAATAAGAGTTCAGAAGTGTGGTGCATTTTCTGCAATAACACTCGAACAACAACATATGTTCCCCACATTTTGGCAGATCAGCGCATTTTCGCTGTGCAGTGAGCCGAAAAAGGATATTCATGAAAAAGCTGTGTTTGCTCGGCCTTGTTGCCACTCTGGCCAGTCACCCCGTATGGGCAGAAACAAAGCCTGCTGCGCTTAAAGACAAGGTCGCCTTTGTCAGCGACCTGCTCAAGCAGATGACCCTGGATGAAAAGATCGGCCAATTGCGCCTGATCAGCATCGGCCCCGAGATGCCCCGCGAGCTGATCCGCAAGGAAATCGCCGCCGGCCGCATCGGTGGCACGTTCAACTCCATCACCCGCCCGGAAAACCGTCCGATGCAGGACGCGGCCATGCGCAGCCGCCTGAAGATCCCGATGTTCTTCGCCTACGACGTGATCCACGGCCACCGCACGATTTTCCCAATCAGCCTGGCCCTGGCGTCCAGCTGGGACATGGACGCCATCGGCCGTTCCGGGCGCATTGCCGCCCAGGAAGCCGCCGCCGACAGCCTCGACATCACCTTTGCGCCAATGGTCGACATCTCCCGCGACCCGCGCTGGGGCCGCACCTCCGAAGGCTTCGGTGAAGACACCTACCTGGTCTCGCGCATTGCCGAAGTGATGGTCAAGGCGTTCCAGGGCGTGAGCGCCGCGAATGCCGACAGCATCATGGCCAGCGTCAAGCACTTCGCCCTGTATGGCGCGGTGGAAGGCGGCCGCGACTACAACGTGGTCGACATGAGCCCGGTCAAGATGTACCAGGACTACCTGCCGCCTTACCACGCGGCCATCAAGGCCGGTTCCGGCGGCGTGATGGTGGCGTTGAACTCGATCAACGGCGTGCCCGCCACCGCCAACACCTGGCTGATGAACGACCTGCTGCGCAAGGACTGGGGCTTCAAGGGCCTGGCCGTCAGCGACCACGGCGCGATCTTCGAGCTGATCAAGCACGGCGTGGCCAAGGACGGACGTGAAGCCGCCAAGCTGGCGATCAAGGCCGGCATCGACATGAGCATGAACGACTCGCTGTATGGCAAGGAATTGCCGGGGCTGCTCAAGTCCGGCGAGATCGAGCAGAGCGACATCGACAACGCCGTGCGCGAAGTGCTCGGCGCCAAGTACGACATGGGCCTGTTCAAGGACCCGTACCTGCGCATCGGCAAGGCCGAGGATGACCCGGCCGACACCTACGCCGAAAGCCGCCTGCATCGCGCCGAAGCCCGTGATATTGCACGTCGCAGCCTGGTCTTGCTGAAAAACCAGAACAACACCCTGCCGCTGAAAAAATCCGCGACCATCGCCCTGGTCGGCCCGCTGGCTAAAGCACCGATCGACATGATGGGCAGTTGGGCCGCCGCCGGTAAACCGGAACAATCGGTAACCCTGCTCGACGGCTTGAACGCCGTGATCGGCGAAAAAGGCAAGATCATCTATGCCCGTGGCGCCAACATCACCAACGACAAGGCCGTGGTCGACTACCTAAACTTCCTCAACTTCGATGCCCCGGAAGTGGTGGATGACACCCGCCCAGCCCAGGTGATGATCGACGAGGCCGTCAAAGCCGCCAAGGATGCCGATGTCGTAGTCGCTGCCGTGGGCGAATCCCGTGGCATGTCCCACGAATCTTCCAGCCGCACCGACCTGAACATCCCGCAGAGCCAGCGTGACCTGATCAAGGCCCTGAAGACCACCGGCAAGCCGCTGGTACTGGTGCTGATGAACGGTCGTCCCCTGTCGATTCTCGAAGAGAACCAGCAAGCCGACGCGATCCTGGAAACCTGGTTCGCCGGCACCGAAGGCGGCAACGCGATTGCCGACGTGCTGTTTGGTGACTACAACCCGTCGGGCAAGCTGCCGATCACCTTCCCACGCTCGGTGGGGCAGATTCCGACCTACTACAACCACCTGACCATCGGCCGGCCGTTCACCCCGGGCAAGCCGGGCAACTACACCTCGCAGTACTTCGATGACACCACAGGCCCCCTGTTCCCGTTTGGCTACGGCTTGAGCTACACCACGTTCAGTCTGTCGGACATGGCGCTGTCGTCCACTACCCTGAACAAGACCGGCAAGCTTGACGCCAGTGTCACCGTGACCAACACCGGCAAGGTGGACGGCGAAACCGTGGTGCAGTTGTATATCCAGGACGTGGCTGGCTCGATGATCCGCCCGATCAAGGAGCTGAAGAACTTCCAGAAGGTCATGCTCAAGGCGGGTGAAGAGCGCACATTGCACTTCACCATCACCGAGGAAGACTTGAAGTTCTACAACACTCAGCTCAAGTTCGCGGCGGAACCGGGTGAGTTCAATGTACAGATCGGGTTGGATTCCCAGGATGTGCAGCAACAAACGTTCGAGTTGCTGTAACGCCTGACGCGGTCAAAAAAATGTGGGTGCGGGCTTGCTCGCGAAAGCGGTAGATCAGTCAACTATTCAGTGGCTGACACTGCGCCTTCGCGAGCAAGCCCGCTCCCACATTTAGATCGAGTTGACTTGACTAGCCGCGTCTATCCAGCAAATTCACCACCAACCGATCAATCCACCCCCACACCCGCTGCTTCACCCGCCGCCACAACGGCCGCGACTTCCACGCCTCCAGGCTCACTGCCTGGCTCTTCTCGAAATCCCGCTCGAAACTGCCCACCACCGCCCGCGTCAATTCAGGGTCCAGCGCTTCCAGGTTGGCTTCCAGGTTGAAGCGCAAATTCCAGTGGTCGAAATTACACGACCCAATACTTACCCAGTCGTCCACCAGCACCATTTTCAGGTGCAGGAAGCACGGCTGGTATTCAAAGATCTGCACACCCGCGCGCAGCAAGCGCGGGTAATAACGGTGCCCGGCGTAACGCACGGACGGGTGATCGGTACGCGGGCCGGTGAGCAGCAAGCGCACATCCACCCCGCGCCCCGCTGCACGGCGCAAGGCACGGCGCACGCCCCAGGTCGGCAGGAAATACGGCGTGGCTAACCAAATACGTTGCTGGCCGCTGTTCAGGGCACGGATCAGCGATTGCAGGATATCGCGGTGTTGACGGGCGTCGGCATAGGCGACACGGCCAAGCCCCGGCCCGGTGGCGGGCATCCTGGGCAAACGCGGTAAACCGAAGTGGGTGGCAGGTTTCCATGCGCGGCGCGCGTTGTTGGCGTGCCATTGGCGGTCAAACAGTGCCTGCCAATCCTGCACCAACGGGCCGCTGATCTGCACCATGACTTCATGCCAGTCGGCACTGTCATTGCCCGGCGTCCAGAATTCATCGGTCACGCCGGTGCCGCCGACGAAGGCGACATTCTGGTCGATTAACAACAGTTTGCGATGGTCGCGGTACAGGTTACGCATCCAGCGGCGCCAGCTCAGGCGATTGTAGAAACGCAGTTGCACACCAGCGTCGGTCAGGCGTTTGCGCAGCCCGAGGGTAAACGCCAGGCTGCCGTAATCATCGAACAGGCAGCGCACCTGCACGCCGCGTTCGGCGGCGAGCACCAGCGCCTGCACCATGGCTTCGGCGCAGGCGCCGGCTTCCACCAGGTACAACTCCAGCTCGACTTGCCGCTCGGCGCGAGCAATGCCCACCAGCATCTGCGGGAAGAAATTCGGCCCGTCGATCAGCAATTCGAAACGGTTGGCGCTGCGCCAGGGGAACACCGCGCCGCTCATATCAGCGCGCCGTGAAGATCAGCACCGCACCCACCGGCACTGACAGACTGATCGACTTGAGCCCCGCCGCTTTGCGCAACGCCGCCACACCCGGCGCCAGGTCAAAGTCCTCGGCATGCATCACCAGCGGTTCCAGAGTCACTACCTGGAAGCGTCGGTCGTCCAACCGCGTGGCCAACAACTCGGCGCTGTAGGTTTGGGTTTTGCCGTGCAGGGTCACGGACAACGGCAGGCGCAACTCCAATTGTGCGCCGGGAGCCAAATCATTGATCGGCTGCAGGTTGATCTGCGCGTTGATCAGCGCATCGGGAAAGGTCTTGATCTCGAACAACTGGTTGCGCATGCGCTCGTCACGCAGCGGGATGCCGCTGTTGACGGACTCCAGCTCCACCTCCAGTTGCGCCGCGCCCTGGCTGTCGACCTTGCCGTGCAACACCAGGAAGCGCTGCACTTCGGCGATTTCGGTGTTCTTGGTGGTGACGAACGACAGACGCGACGATTCGTTATCCAGATACCAGTCGGCATGGGCAGGCACGGCAGCGGCGGCCAACAGGGCGAAGGCCAGGGGTTTGATCACAGAAGCGTTGAACATTGAAGACTCGTGGGGCGAAAAACCTGAACGAACCTTAACCGGATCGCGAGGGTTACGCCAATGCGCGCTGCACTTCGCGCACCGTCTCTTCCAGGCTGGCCATGTGCAGGTTCAACACCCGCTCCACTGGCGCCTGATGCATCGGCCAATGCAGCGCCATGCTCCCAACCAGACGACCATTGACGCGCACCGGCAGGGCGACGGCGCGAATCAGAAACGGCAAACGCACCGGATACTCCCAATAACCCTCGGTGCGCTGGCCGAAGCCCTGGTGCTGGGTTTGCTCGCAGGCCTGGTATTGCTCGTCCGCCGCCACATGGTCGCGACCCGCCAACCGTTGCACCTCTTCGGCCGGCAATTGGGTGAGGCAGGCCTTGCCCATCGCGGAATGAAACAGGCTGGCGTGCTGGCCGACGATCTGGCAATTGTTCGGATAAAGCTTGCGCAACACGCTGGGGATCGCGCTCTCCATGACTTCCAGGCGCTCGCCATCAAAGCAGGACAAATCCACCACCAGCCCGGTGCGTTCGCTGAGCTCCAGCAACCACGGCGCCGCGCTTTCCACGACTTGGCGTTTGAAGCGTTGCTGGGTGTCGCCGAACAGACGTTGAGCGCGCAGGCGGTAACGACGATCGCTCAAGCCGCGATAGACCCAGCCCTGCTCCTGCAACGTCAGCAACATGCGCGACACCGTGGCCTTGGGCAGGCGTGTGAGGTAGTGCAACTCCTCCAGCCCCAGGGCCTGGTGCGCGCCCAGCAACTCGACGATTGCCAGTGCGCGCTCGACCGAGCGTACGGTGCCTGTCTCCATGTTCGATCTCCCTGTTGCCGGTGGATGATCATTGTTCACAGCAAGATACAGGCCCGGTCGCCGCTCACCCCGTCGATGCCAGGCACGTCGGCGGCCGACGCTGCACCCATTGCGTCAGCTGTTCATGAGCATAGGCCAATTGCAGCACCGCCCGATCCGCCTGGGCCGGGCCGATGATCTGCACGCCCATGGGCAGGCCCTGGGGGTTAAAGCCCACCGGCACGCTCATGCTCGGCAGCCCGGCCAGGGTCGGGCCGATGACCCCTTCCATCCAGCGGTGGTAGGTGTCCATTTCACGCCCGCCAACGAGGCGCGGCCAGGGCTGCTGTGCATCGAAAGGGAACACTTGGGCGGTGGGCAGAAGCAGAAAATCGTAACGTTCGAACAGCTTGGCGAGAGCGCGATACCACTCGCTGCGATCCAGCGATGCCTGGTACACCTGCTGGGCCGTCAACCCCAGGCCACCCTCCACTTCCCATTGCGCTTCGGGCTTGAGCAGTGCGCGTTTCTGCGGGTTGGCGTAGGCCGCACCGAGGTTGCCGTGCACCAGCCAGTGGCGATGCACCAGCCAACTGCGCCACAGTCGCGCCATGGAAAAGTCCGGCTGGCAGCTTTCCACCGTGCAGCCCAATGCAGTGAAATCGCCGAGGGCCGATTCGCACAGGCTCAGCACGCCGTCTTCCATCGGTAGATAGCCGTTGTAATCCCCCAGCCAGCCCAGACGCGCCCCCTTGAAGTCACGCTGCAAGGGCTGGCCGAACATCGCCGGGTCCTCCTTGGACGACAACGGCACTCGCGGGTCGTAACCCGCCTGGATGCTCAACAGCCGCGCCACATCCGTCACGCTGCGGCCCATCGGGCCTTCGGTGCCCAGTTGCTGCACGAACAGTTCCGGGGTCGGTCCGTAAGGCACTCGACCTTGGGACGGGCGCAAGCCAAACACGTTGTTGAACGCCGCCGGGTTGCGCAGCGACCCCATCATGTCGCTGCCGTCAGCCACCGGCAGCATGCGCAGTGCCAGGGCCACCGCCGCCCCGCCGCTGCTGCCGCCCGCGACGAGGCTGGGGTCGTAAGCATTGCCGGTGGTGCCGAACAGCGTGTTGTAGGTCTGCGAACCGAGGCCGAACTCCGGCACGTTGCTCTTGCCGATGATGATCGCGCCACTGCCCCGCACGCGCGCCACGCTGATGGCGTCTTCGCTGGGCACGTGCTCGGCGAACAGCGGAGAGCCCAAGGTGGTGCGCAAGCCTCGGGTAGCAGCGAGGTCCTTGATCGCCTGGGGCATACCGTGCATCCAGCCGCGCGACTGGCCTTGGTCCAACTCGCGATCACGTACCCGCGCCTCGGCCAACACGTCATCAGCGTCGCGCAGCGACACCAGCGCATTCACGCTCGGATTGAAGCGCTGGATCTGCGCCAGATACGCCTGCATCACCTCTTCGCACGACACCTGCCGCGCGTGGATCGCCCGCGACAGTTCGGTGGCATCCCAATCAACAATACTCAAGGCTTCACCTCTTTGGAAAACGGCAGCGGTTTCTGTGCCCGCGGCGCCTCATGCATGCTGTAGGTGCCCAGCAGCGTCAGCACGCAAGCGAACAACACATAAAAGGAGGGCGCGACGGGCGTGCCCAGCACTTTGGTCAGCCAAGTGACGATCAGCGGCGCAAAACCGCCGAACACCATGACCGCCACGTTATAGGCGACCGATACACCGGTCGAGCGAACTTCGATGGGAAACTGCTCGGCCAGTGCGGTCGGCGCCGGGCCGAAGAACCCACCGATGGCGGTGCACAGCATCACTTGCATCACCAGTAGACGCTCGATGGACGGCGCGGCGGCGACCCAAACATACAGCGGATAGACCATCACAAAAAACGCCAGGGTGAACGCCATCAACACCGGCCGCCGTCCCAGGCGGTCCGACAGCAAACCAGACAGTGGAATCACCACGGTCATCAGCGCCACCGCGAACATCTGCACCATCAACACCTGGTCCAGCGGCAGACCAAGGCTTTTGTGGGCGAAGGTCGGCATGTTCACCAGCACCACATAGAACGACACCGTCGCGCCACAGGCCAGGCCCATGGACACGAGGATGCTGCGCCGATGCTCGCGCACCACCTGCATCAGGCTCGGCGCCGGGCCGGTCGCCTGTTTGCGTGCCTCGATGAATTCTTCCGGGTCTTCCATGTGCCGACGAATCCACAGGCCCACCGGGCCAATCAGCAAACCGAACACGAACGGCAGACGCCAGCCCCACAGATCGAGGGTTTGCGGCGAAAAGAAGTGCGTGACCGCAGCCACCATCGCCGCGCCACCAAACACCGCCAGGCACTGCCCCACCAACTGCCAAGAGCCATATAAGCCCTTGCGATGGGCTGGCGCGCTTTCCACCAGGAACGCCGTAGCACTCGCGTACTCACCGCCGGTGGCAAACCCTTGAAGCATGCGCGCCACCACGATCAACAACGGCGCGCCCATGCCGATGGCGGCGTAGTTGGGCGCAAAGGCGATCAACGCGATGGACACGGTCATTAGCCGGATAATCAACTGCATCGCGGCCTTGCGGCCTTTGCGGTCGGAATACATCCCCAGCAGGATGCCGCCCACCGGCCGCATGAAAAAGCCCACGCCGAAAGTAGCCAAGGCCATCAACAGCGAGGCGTACTCGTCATCCGAAGGAAAAAACTGCCGGGCAATGATGCTCGCCAGAAAGCCGTAGACAATGAAGTCATACCATTCCAGCGCATTGCCGATCACGGCCGCCACCACTTGGCGGGTGCGGGACACACCTGGTTTTGCAGTCTGCATGAGGAACACTCCATTCAACCGATCGAGGGAAAGGGTCCAGCGGCAGAAAAAGAAGGTCGTCAGGCAGGCTTGAGCCAGCTCTCGGCCAGCGCGCCCCAATAGGCGGCGCCAGTCAGCAGGATGTCGTCGTTGAAGTCATAGGCGGGGTTATGCACCATCGGCCGCGACACGCCGTTGCCGATGAACAGGTAGCTGCCGGGGCAGCGTTGCAGCATCCAGGCGAAGTCTTCGCTGCCCATCAGCGTACGGGTGTTGCCGTCCACCGCGTCGGCGCCGAGCAAGGCGACGCCGACCTGGCGGGCGAATTCGGTTTCTTCGGCGTGATTGACCAGCACCGGATAGGCCGGGCGGTGTTCGATCTGCACCGTGCAGCCAAAGCTGGCGGCCTGGGTGTGGATAATGGCGAACACCCGCTCCAGCATCTGCTCACGCACCTTGGGATTGAGCGCGCGCAGGCTCAGACGCAACAGCGCCTGCTGGGGAATCACGTTGGCGGCCTGGCCCGCTTGCAGGGCACCGACGGTGACCACGGCAGCTTCCTGGGTGTCGATATTGCGCGCCACCACTGTCTGCAACGCCATGACCATGCTCGCCGCCGCCACCAACGGGTCCACCGTCAGATGCGGCATGGAACCGTGACCACCAACGCCTTCAAGGGTCACGGTGAGCAAGTCTTGCGAAGCCATCATTGGCCCAACGCGCAACCCCAGATGCCCCGCCGGCAGCCCCGGCATGTTGTGCATGCCAAACAAGCCATCGCAGGGGAAACGCTCCAGCAAACCGTCAGCCAGCATGGCTTCGGCGCCGCCCTGGCCCTCTTCGGCGGGTTGGAAGATCAGATTCAAAGTGCCATCAAATTGCCGCGTGGCCGCCAGGTAGCGCGCGGCGCCGAGCAACATCGTGGTGTGGCCGTCATGCCCACAGGCGTGCATGCAACCGGCGTGTTGGCTGGTGTAGGACGCGCCGGTGTTTTCGATGATGGGCAAGGCGTCCATGTCGGCACGGATGCCCAGGGTGCGCGAACTGCTGCCATTGCGCAGCACGCCCACCACGCCGGTCTTGCCGATGCCGGTGTGCACCTCATAGCCCCAGTCTTTCAGGGATTTGGCGACGAGGGCACTGGTGCGGTTTTCTTCAAAGCCCAGTTCAGGATGGGCGTGAATGTCCTGGCGCACGGCGTGCAAATCGCCGGCAACGTCGCTGAGCCAATCCAGGATGTGCTGGTGTGGGCGCATGGTGATTCTCCTCACAGGCGGGTGTTCCCGTTCTTGTTTGCTGCACATCGCCAGCTAACCGCGATGTGGGCAGGAGGACAATCAAAGGTGGTTCCACTCTGTGGAACCTTGCCGCATTACATGGTTTTCCTGAAGCTTGCCTCTCTCTGTGGTGAGCAAGCTTGCTTGCGTTGGAGGGGGAAGTGCCGCCAAAAACCAGGCGGCCAAAAATCATGAATAACTGGTTCGAATCTTGTGTAAGAAAGCGTGCTAGAGGGCATTACTTTTTTCTGTAAAACCACATCAAATAGAACCCACCAAGGGGAACGGCGAAGACAAAATAGAACAGCCATAACAGTGTGTGCCCACCATTGGATGCAGCCGTCTTCAATGGATCCGACCCCCAAAAGCGTTTCCCGGTAACACTGAAGACAATGTTTTCTACTGCGCGCCTTGAGAACGGAAACAAAAGTGCATTAGCCCCGCAGATAGAAATATAAATAGCAGCGTTATCGTTTGACCGGAAACTATAAGCGCTCAAAAAAAACAAAAACAATCCAATCATCAAACCCTCAAAAAAATGGCTTCTCTCCATGCCCATTCGCATTCTTATCATCCTGAAGTAATGTTGAGCCACACGCGCTAGAGCCAGAAACATCCGCTCTGCCTCTGAAGGGCCGCAACCCATGTCATCGGCCACCTGCAAGATTACTACATGCGCGCGGCATCAAAATCAGGACGCTGCACGTTGCGCTTGAAACGTGCAAAGGTAAATCCTACGGCAGCAGGCGACACCCCTGCCGCTCCCCCAACCACCGCGCCACATGCGTACGCCCCAACCCGCTCGCCGTCACTTCACTGCGCTCCGGGTTGTCGCTGAACGCGCTGGTCGGCACGTACTGCTTCACATACCCCCGGCAATATTCGGCCGGGTTGTTCGCCACGTACCGGCATGAGCAGTACTCCTTGGCGGTGTAGGCCGCGATGATGTCGGGGAAGGCTTGCAGGTTGACGCGTTCGTGCCAGAGCCAACCCAGCAAGGCGAGCAACAACAGCAGAAACAGACTGGTAACCGGCCGACGGCGGATCATGGTTGCACCGCCGCGAGTACGCGCTTGAGCAGTTCGTTATGGCGATAGCTGCCGTCGCGATCATCGCCATAACGCACGATGACCAAGTGTTCGTCGGGCATCACGTACAACGCCTGCCCCCAATGACCGAGGGCGGCGAAGGTGTCGGCGGGAGCATCGGGCCAGGGTCTTGACGCGCCTTTATTGAGCCACCAATGACCACCGGGGACGGCTTCGTCCTGGCCGGGTTTGTATTTATCGAAGGGCTGGCGGTTAAAGGCAACCCAGTCTTTGGGCAACAGTTGTTGATCGCCCCAGCGACCGTCACGCGCCATCAGCAAACCGGCACGCGCCAAGTCGCGAGCGGTGAGGTAGGCATAGGACGAGGCGACGAAGGTTTCATCGGCGTCGGTCTCCCAAGTGGCATTGCGAATGCCCAAGGGCTTGAACAGCGCATCCCACGGGTAACTCATATAAGCCTTGTGCCCGAGCATGCCTTTAAGGGTGGCGGACAAGATATTGGTGTCGCCGCTGGAATAACGGAACACCTGGCCCGGTGCAGTGGCGGCCTCGGTGTCGGCGGCAAAGTCGGCCATGTCGCCGCGGCCTCGGGTGTAGAGCATCGCCACCACCGAGGATTTCAGCGGCGCGTATTCGTAATCTTCCTGCCAGTCGAGGCCCGAGGCCCAGTGCAGCAAGTCGGCCATGGTCACGGCCGGGTGCTGTTTCATCGGCGGGTAAAAGCGCGCGGCGGGGTCAGTGAGTTTGAAGCGGTTATCGCCGTAGGCCACGCCCAGTACGGTCGCCATCAGGCTTTTGCTGACCGACCAGGTGAGGTGCGGGGTGCTGGCGGTGGTGGGTGCGGCGTAGCGTTCGTAGATGACCTCGCCATCGCGAATCACCAGCAACGCATCGGTGCGGATGCCTTGGCGAGTGGCGTCGTCCCGCGCCGGGAAGGCGTAGGCCTCCAGGGCATCAACAGCGGGACCCGATAGCGGTGTGCCCTTGGCCCAGTCTTTATCGGGCCATGTTTCGGCGTGGGCGGTAACGGTGACGAACAGCAGGGCAACGTACAACAGGCCTCTGACCATGGACGCAGACTCAAGGGGGCATTCAAGCCCGCGAGCCTAGCCGAGGGTGATGACAGATTTGCGACAGCGGGGGCTGTCATCCAAGCGTCACCATAACTTCATGGAGATGACACCGAGCCTACATAGCCTGAGTTTGGACAACAAAGTCGACCGGCCGAAATCGTGGCCGGCACTCGGAGACTCGCCATGACTCAGATCGCCCGCATCAGCGACACCGGCAATGAACGCCGTCTGCAAGCCGAACGCCTGGTTGGCGCGCAGGCGTTGCAGGAAGCCCAGGCCCTGCGGTTCAACGTGTTCAGCGGCGAGTTCAACGCCAAGCTGAAAGGCGCGGAACTGGGCCTGGACATGGATGACTATGATGTTCACTGCAGCCACATCGGCGTGCGGGACTTGAACAGCGGTCGACTGGTGGCCACCACCCGTTTGCTGGACCACCAGGCTGCCAGCACCCTGGGTCGGTTCTACAGTGAAGAAGAATTCAGCCTGCATGGCTTGCTCCATCTGCAAGGCCCGATCCTGGAAATCGGCCGCACCTGCGTCGACCCGGCCTACCGCAACGGCGGCACCATTGCCGTGTTGTGGGGCGAATTGGCCGAAGTGCTCAACCAGGGCGGCTACAGCTACCTGATGGGTTGCGCGAGCATCCCGATGCACGATGGCGGCATCCAGGCCCACGCAATCATGCAGCGCCTGCGTGAACGCTACCTGTGCAATGAACACCTGCGTGCCGAACCGAAAAAACCACTGCCGGCGCTGGACCTGCCGTCCAACGTGATCGCCGAGATGCCGCCATTGCTCAAGGCGTACATGCGCCTGGGTGCGAAGATCTGCGGCGAGCCGTGCTGGGATGAGGATTTCCAGGTGGCCGACGTGTTCATCCTGCTCAAGCGCGATGAGCTGTGCCCGCGTTACGCGCGCCACTTCAAGGCTGCAATGTGATGAGCCGCCTGCGAGTTTACGGGCGCATTGCCCGCGTGCTGGTGGTGGTGGCGCTGGGCTTGAGCATGGCCAGTGTGTTTGGGGTATTCGAGCGCATGGGCATCGCCAATTCGATGGTGCGGCGCCAGCGTTGGTCGCGGTTTTTCATGGCGCGACTGACCAACGCCCTGCCCTTTCGCGTGACGGTGCACGGTGAGTTGCCGACGCAGCCGATGCTGTGGGTGAGCAATCACGTGTCCTGGACCGATATTCCGCTGCTGGGCGCCGTGGCGCCGATGTCATTCCTGTCCAAGGCCGAAGTGCGCACCTGGCCGGTGGCAGGTTGGTTGGCGGCCAAGGCTGGCAGCTTGTTTATCCGCCGGGGTTCGGGCGACAGCCAGTTGATCCGCAAGCAGATGACGCGCCACTTGGAGCAAGAGCATCCGTTGCTGATGTTCCCGGAAGGCACCACCACCGACGGGCGCAGCCTGCGCACCTTCCACGGGCGCTTGCTGGCCAGTGCGACCGATGCGGATGTGTCGCTGCAACCGGTGGCGATCCGTTATCTGCGTGACGGCCAAGTCGACCCGCTGGCGCCTTTTATTGGCGACGATGATTTGCTCTCGCACCTGATGCGCTTGTTTGCCAACGACCAGGGCGATGTGGAAATCCATGTGCTCAAGCCGATTGCCTGCGCCGGGCAGGAACGTGCGGCACTGGCGTATCAGGCGCAGCAGGCAGTGCAGAAGGCGTTGTTTGGTGAGGTGGTGCAGCCAGCCGAACCTCGCGGCGCGCTGATTGCCGCCTGAACCCGATTCACTGTAGGGGCGAGCTTGCTCGCGAAAAACGAATAGGCGCCACGGGCTGGCTGACAGCGCTGCGTTATCGTTGACGATCTTCGCGAGCAAGCTCGCTCCTACAGAAGTCTTGCAACAGCGGGTAGAAAACGCTGAAGTCTTCGCTCAACGGCTCATACAGCTCCCGCAGCTCCCGCATGGCATGGCTCAGTTCCTCGGGCTGTGTCAGGCGCCGGGAAATCCCCCGCAACACCTGCTCCATCACCGCAAACTCGCGGTACGAGCCCAACCAATCATCCGCCGCCATATACGGCGCAATCTGCGCCAACCGCCCCGGCAATTGCGGCTCGGCCGCCAGCACGCGGTACACCTGCGACGTAAAACGCTCCAAGGGCTGGTCGGCATACAAGGCCCAGTCCCGCGCCAGGCAGTGGTCGAAAAACACATCGAGGACGATCCCGGCATAACGCCTGCGGGTCAGGCTGAAGCGTGACAACGCCTCCCCCACCAGCGGGTGGCTGTCGGTGAAGCGGTCGATGGAACGATGCAGCTGGATCGCCGACTCGATTTGCGGGCTGAACTGGCCCTGCAGGCGACCTTTGACGAAATCGCCATAGAGGCTGCCCAGCAGTTGCGCAGGAAGTTGGCCGCCCAGGTGCAGATGTGCGAGATAATTCATGGTGCGCAGTCTACCACTGCCCTCAACGTATCGTTATAACCCGATATACCGATTGAGCCTAGGCTCAGACCAAAATCATATTGGTCTATCGGGATAGACCGATATAAAGTTCGCCTCATCGCGATATAACGCTGCAAGACACCGAGCACCTGCCATGTCCATCGACCTCGACGAAATAATAAAAGCCCTGGCGCACCCAGTACGACGAGACATCCTCACCTGGCTGAAAGACCCGAAAGTGCAATTCCCCGAACAACTGCACAACCACGAATACGGCATCTGCGCCGGGCAGATCGACCAGCGCTGCGGCTTGTCCCAGTCGACCGTGTCGGCCCACCTGGCCACCCTGCAACGCGCCGGGTTGATCAGCAGCCAGAAGGCCGGCCAGTGGCACTTTTTCAAACGCAACGAGGACACCATCCAAGCCTTCCTCGCGGCGCTCACCACCGAACTCAGCGCGCACGACAGCGCCGCGTTGTAACAAGGAAACGCTAATGCCCCTCTCGCTACTCATACTGGCCCTCAGCGCCTTCGCCATCGGCACCACCGAGTTCGTCATCATGGGCTTGTTGCCCGATGTGGCGGCGGACTTGGGTGTGTCGATTCCCGGCGCCGGCTGGCTGGTGACCGGTTACGCCCTGGGCGTGGCCATCGGCGCGCCCTTCATGGCATTGGCCACCGCCAAATTGCCACGCAAGGCGGCGCTGGTAGCGTTGATGGGCATCTTCATTATCGGCAACCTGCTCTGCGCCCTGGCCAGTGACTACAACGTGCTGATGTTTGCCCGTGTGGTCACCGCGCTGTGCCACGGTGCATTCTTCGGGATTGGTTCAGTGGTAGCGGCCAACCTGGTGCCGGCCAACAAACGGGCTTCGGCCGTGGCCTTGATGTTCACCGGTCTGACCCTGGCCAATGTGCTCGGCGTGCCGCTGGGTACGGCACTGGGCCAGGAAGCCGGCTGGCGCTCGACCTTCTGGGCGGTGACGGTGATTGGTGTGGTGGCGTTGATCGGCCTGATCCGCTTCCTGCCGGCCAAGCGTGATGAAGAGAAACTCGATATGCGCGCCGAACTGACCGCCCTCAAGGGCGCCGGCATCTGGCTTTCGTTGAGCATGACCGCGCTGTTTGCCGCGTCCATGTTCACCCTCTTCACCTACGTCGCACCGCTGCTGGGCGATGTCACCGGCGTGTCGCCCAAAGGCGTGACCTGGACCCTGCTGTTGATCGGCCTGGGCCTCACTGTGGGCAACATCATCGGCGGCAAGCTGGCGGACAAGCGCCTGGCGGCCACTTTGATCGGCGTATTCATCAGCATGGCGGTGGTCTCCACGGCACTGACCTGGACCAGCGTCGCCGTGATCCCCACCGAAATCACCCTGTTCCTGTGGGCCACCGCGTCGTTCGCCGCCGTGCCTGCGCTGCAGATCAACGTGGTGACCTTCGGCAAGGCCGCACCGAACCTGGTGTCCACCCTGAACATCGGCGCGTTCAACATCGGCAACGCCCTCGGCGCGTGGGTGGGCGGCAGTGTGATTGCCCATGGTTTCGGCCTGACCAGCGTGCCCTTGGCCGCAGCGGCCCTGGCGATCCTCGCGCTGTTGGTGACCCTGATTACTTTCCGTCAGACCGGCGATGCCGACCTGGCCCCCGCGACTAACTGATCCACTTCAAAGACACTGATCCACTTCAAAGACAAAGGTGCTTTCCCCATGACGACTATTTTCGATCCGATCAAACTGGGCGACCTGGAACTGTCGAACCGCATCATCATGGCGCCGCTGACCCGCTGCCGTGCCGATGCCGGTCGCGTGCCCAACGCGCTGATGGCCGAGTACTACGTGCAACGCGCCTCCGCCGGGCTGATCCTCAGCGAAGCCACGTCCGTGACGCCGCTGGGCGTGGGTTACCCGGACACCCCAGGCATCTGGTCCAATGACCAGGTGCGCGGCTGGGCCAACGTCACCAAGGCGATTCATGGCGCGGGCGGCAAGATCTTCCTGCAACTGTGGCACGTGGGGCGTATTTCCCATGAGTCGTACCTGAACGGCGAAAGCCCAGTGGCCCCGAGCGCGATCCAGCCTAAAGGCCACGTCAGCCTGGTGCGCCCATTGGCCGACTACCCGACGCCACGCGCCCTGGAAACCGCTGAAATCGCCGACATTGTCGACGCCTACCGCACCGGTGCCGAGAATGCCAAGGCCGCCGGTTTCGACGGCGTGGAAATCCACGGCGCCAACGGTTACCTGCTCGACCAGTTCCTGCAGAGCAGCACCAACAAGCGCACCGACCAGTACGGCGGCTCCCTGGAAAATCGTGCACGCCTGCTGCTTGAAGTGACCGACGCGGCCATCGAAGTCTGGGGCGCTGGCCGCGTGGGTGTGCACCTGGCACCGCGCGCCGACTCCCATGACATGGGCGATGACAACCTGGCGGAAACCTTTACCTACGTTGCCAGCGAACTGGGCAAGCGTGGCATCGCGTTTATCTGCTCCCGTGAGAAAGAAGCCGGCGACAGCCTCGGTCCACAACTCAAGAAGGCTTTCGGCGGCGTGTACATCGCCAACGAACGCTTCACCAAGGACAGCGCCAACGCCTGGCTGGCCGAAGGCAAAGCCGACGCCGTGGCGTGGGGTGTGCCGTTCATTGCCAACCCGGATTTGCCAGCGCGCTTGAAGGCTGATGCGCCATTGAATGAAGCCCGCCCAGATACTTTCTATAGCAAAGGCCCAGTGGGTTACATCGACTATCCGACGCTGGCGCTGTGATGTAAAAAGCTGAAACGAAAAAGCCCCGGTTCGAAGGAACCGGGGCTTTTTCATGGACGCTGGGTAACATTCCTTCACAGCCCTGCAACAAAATCGCTACAAAATACTTAGGCGGCTACCTATCAACCCGCCGCCAGCCCGTATATAAAGTCACCCCACCGATCAGGCGGAAGGACGATTGACTGTCCTTAGGCTTTACTGTTGACACAACCTGATGCAATTACGCATTTTGTCTCAATTGCGCAGGCTGGGGCTCCAGCGCAGCATGTCCAGCCCGGCATCCACCCAGCGTTCGGCTTCCTGATGCAGTTGGAAGCTGTCGGGAACCAGCAGCCACTGGCCGATCAGCCCGTTGATGTAGGCGTGGATGCACACCGCGCCACGGGTGGTATCGAGGTTTTCCGGCAGTTGCCCGCGATGGACCGCGTTACGCAAGGTCAGGCCGATGCGCAGGTTGCACTCCAGGCTATGGGTCTGACGTTGGCGACGCATATCGCACATTTCATCGGTGAATTCGCACTTATGGAACAAGATCTCGTTGATGCGCCGGGTTTTCGGGTCCAGGGCCACTTGATGAAACAAATGAATCAACAGCTTGCGCATGCAGCCCAGCGGGTCGAGTTCATCCTCGCTTTCACTCGCCCTGGCCAACTCGTCCAGCGGCTCATGCAGCGTGTCGAGCAACGCCTGGAGCAAATCGGATTTATTGCTGAAATGCCAGTAGATGGCACCCCGCGTCACACCGGCCAGCGCGGCGATGTCCGCCAGCGTGGTCCGCGCGACGCCGCGCTCATAGAAGGCTTGCTCGGCGGCTTGAAGAATCTGGCTGCGCGTTTCCTGAGCTTCCTCTTTGGTGCGACGAACCATGGCAGTACAACCTCAATCAGGACACTTGAGACTATCGTTAACGCAGAATTAACCGTCGGTAACGATCATCCGAATATTTGTGGGACGACACCGTCATGGGTGCCGAACGTAATGAAATCGAGGCTTTGGGCGTTGCTTTGTCAACATTCCGCGCAGCCTGTCAAGAGTTTACAAACAACCATGAACGTAAGTATATTGCGTAGCAAGCTACTTATCCAGTCAGTGCTTGTTTTTTACCCTTCCACACTTCTTGTGCGCACTCTGCGCGCCTGACCCGAGGATCTTCATGCAACTTAAGCCAGCTGTTACCGCTCTGGTCACTGCCGTCGCCCTGGCATCGCTGCTCAGCGGATGTAAAAAGGAAGAAGCGGCTCCGCCCGCTCAAACCCCTCAGGTCGGCGTGGTCACCATTCAACCGCAAGCCTATACCCTGACGTCCGAGCTGCCAGGCCGCACCACCGCCTACCGCATCGCGGAAGTTCGCCCACAGGTCAACGGCATCATTCTCAAGCGCCTGTTCAAGGAAGGCGGCGACGTGAAGGAAGGGCAACAGCTCTACCAGATCGACCCGTCGGTGTACGACGCCACCCTGAAAAGCGCACAAGCCAGCCTGACCCAGACCAAGTCCATCTCCGACCGCTACAAGCAGTTGGTCGATGAACAAGCCGTCAGCCGCCAGGAATACGACACCGCCGTCGCCAACCGCATGACTGCGGAAGCAAACGTTCAAACGGCCCAGATCAACGTGCGTTACACCAAAGTATTCGCGCCGATCTCCGGGCGTATCGGCCGCTCTTCGGTGACCGAAGGCGCGCTGGTCAGCAATGGCCAGACCGATGCCATGGCCGTGATCCAGCAACTGGACCCGATCTACGTCGACGTCACGCAGTCTTCGGCCGAAATGCTGAAACTGCGCCGTGACCTGGAAAGCGGCCAACTGGAAAAAGCCGGCGCCAACGCCGCCAAGGTCAAGCTGACCCTGGAAGACGGCAGCGACTACGGCCAGGACGGCAAGCTTGAATTCTCCGAAGTGTCGGTTGACCAGACCACCGGTTCCGTGACCCTGCGCGCCGTGTTCCCCAACCCTGACCACACGCTGCTGCCGGGCATGTTCGTACACGCCCAACTGCAAGCTGGCGTCAACAGCAAGGCCATCCTGGCACCCCAACAAGGCGTGACCCGCGATATCAAAGGTATCCCGACCGCGATGGTGGTGAACAAAGACAACAAGGTCGAGCAGCGTCAACTGGTGGCCAACCGCACGGCCGGCGCCTACTGGCTGGTGGAAAAAGGCCTGAACGCCGGTGACCGCGTGATCACCGAAGGCCTGCAATTCATCAAGCCGGGCATCGAAGTCAAGGTCAAGGACGCCGACAACGCCAAGCCTGCCGGTTCTGCTCCAGCTCCTGCTGCCGCTGCTGGCCAGGGGGAGTAACCCATGTCGAAATTTTTTATCGACCGTCCCATTTTCGCCTGGGTAATTGCCCTGGTGATCATGCTGGTCGGGGCACTGTCGATCCTGAAGTTGCCCATCAACCAATACCCGGCCATCGCGCCAACCGCCATCGACATCCAGGTCACCTACCCAGGCGCGTCCGCACAAACCGTGCAGGACACCGTGGTGCAGGTGATCGAGCAACAGCTCAACGGTATCGACAACCTGCGTTATGTCGCCTCGGACAGTAACTCCGACGGCAGCATGACCATCACCGCGACGTTCAACCAGGGTACCAACCCGGACATCGCCCAGGTTCAGGTGCAGAACAAGCTGAACCTGGCGACCCCACTGCTGCCGCAAGAAGTGCAGCAGCAGGGTATCCGCGTGACCAAGTCGGTGAAGAACTTCCTGATGGTGATCGGTCTGGTGTCGGAAGACGGCAGCATGACCAAGGACGACTTGTCCAACTACATCGTGTCCAACATCCAGGACCCGATCTCGCGTACCGCGGGCGTCGGTGACTTCCAGGTGTTCGGTTCGCAGTACGCCATGCGTATCTGGCTCGACCCGGCCAAACTGAACAACTACCAGTTGACCCCGGTAGACGTCAGCACCGCCATCTCGGCCCAGAACGTACAGGTGGCCACCGGTCAACTGGGCGGCTTGCCTGCCCTGCCCGGCACCCAGCTGAACGCGACCATCATCGGCAAGACCCGCCTGCAGACTGCCGAAGAGTTCGGCAAGATCCTCATGAAGGTGAATGCCGACGGCTCGCAAGTGCGCCTGCGTGACATCGCCCGCATCGAACTCGGCGGCCAGAACTACAGCATCAGTGCACAGTTCAACGGCAAGCCGGCTTCCGGCATGGCGATCAAGCTGGCATCGGGCGCCAACGCCCTGGACACCGCCAAGGCCATCCGTGCCACCGTGGCGTCCCTGGAACCGTTCTTCCCGCCAGGCATGAAGGCCGTGGTGCCGTATGACACCACGCCAGTCGTGACCGAATCGATCTCCGGTGTAGTCCACACCCTGGTCGAGGCGATCGTGCTGGTGTTCCTGGTGATGTTCCTGTTCCTGCAGAACTTCCGCGCCACCATCATCACCACCATGACGGTACCGGTGGTATTGCTGGGTACCTTCGGGATCCTGGCCGCGTTCGGCTTCACCATCAACACCCTGACCATGTTCGGCATGATCCTGGCCATCGGCTTGCTGGTGGACGATGCCATCGTGGTGGTGGAAAACGTCGAGCGGGTCATGGCCGAGGAACACCTGTCGCCGAAAGAAGCGACGGTGAAATCCATGAGCCAGATCCAGGGCGCCCTGGTGGGTATTGCCCTGGTCCTGTCGGCGGTACTGTTGCCGATGGCGTTCTTCGGCGGCTCTACTGGTGTGATCTACAAACAGTTCTCCATCACCATCGTTTCGGCCATGGCGTTGTCGGTACTGGTTGCCCTGATCTTTACCCCGGCGTTGTGCGCCACCATGCTCAAGCCGATCGACCCGGAAAAGCACGGCCAACCCAAGCGTGGTTTCTTCGGCTGGTTCAACCGCACTTTCGACCGTGGCGTACTGAGCTACGAGCGCGGCGTGGGCAACATGATCAAGCACAAGTTTCCTGCATTCTTCGTGTACCTGATCATCTTCGCCGGCATGATCTGGCTGTTCACCCGCATTCCAAGCGCGTTCCTGCCAGAAGAAGACCAGGGCGTGATCTTCGCCCAGGTGCAGACCCCGGTCGGCTCTTCGGCTGAACGTACGCAGAAAGTCATCGACGACATGCGTGCCTTCCTGCTGCACGACAAGGAAGGCGAGCCGGGCGAAGGCAAGGCTGTGAAGTCGGTATTTACCGTAAACGGCTTTAACTTCGCCGGCCGTGGCCAGAGTTCGGGCCTGGCATTCGTGATGCTCAAGCCGTGGGATGAACGCGATTCGTCCATGTCGGTATTCGAGGTTGCCAAGCGTGCCCAGGGTTACTTCTTCGGGGCCTTCAAGGACGCCATGGTATTTGCCATCGTGCCGCCTTCGGTTCTGGAATTGGGTAACGCCACCGGTTTCGACGTGTTCCTGCAAGACCAGGGCGGTGTCGGCCACGAAAAACTGATGGAAGCGCGCAACCAGTTCCTCGGTGCGGCAGCGCAAAGCAAGATCCTGGCCGGTGTGCGCCCCAACGGCGTGAACGATGAGCCGCAGTACGAGCTCACCGTCGACGACGAGAAGGCCAGCGCCCAGGGAATTACGCTGTCGAGCATCAACCAGACCCTGGCGATCGCCTTGGGTGGCAGCTACGTCAACGACTTCATCGACCGTGGTCGAGTGAAGAAGGTGTACGTGCAAGGCGAGGCCGCTGGCCGCATGTCACCGGAAGACCTGGACAAATGGTACGTGCGCAGCGACTCCGGGAAGATGGTGCCGATGTCGGCCATTTCCTCGGGCAAGTGGATCTACGGTTCGCCGAAGCTGTCGCGGTATAACGGTGTAGCGGCGATGGAAATCCTCGGTACCCCGGCTCCGGGCTACAGTACCGGTGACGCCATGGCCGAAGTCGAACGTATCGCCAAGGAACTGCCGGCCGGTATCGGCTACGCGTGGACCGGCCTGTCGTACGAAGAACGTCTGTCCGGCTCCCAGGCGCCTGCGCTGTATGCATTGTCGCTGCTGGTGGTGTTCCTGTGCCTCGCGGCCCTGTACGAAAGCTGGTCGATCCCGATTGCGGTGGTACTCGTTGTGCCGCTGGGCGTGGTGGGTGCATTGATCGCTACCAGCATGCGCGGGCTGTCCAATGACGTGTTCTTCCAGGTGGGCCTGTTGGTGACGGTGGGCTTGGCGGCGAAGAACGCCATCCTGATCGTGGAATTCGCCAAAGAGCTCCACGAACAGGGCAAAGGCATCGTCGAGTCGGCCATCGAGGCGTCCCGCATGCGTCTGCGTCCGATCATCATGACCTCCATGGCCTTCATCCTCGGCGTACTGCCGCTGGCGATCTCCTCGGGCGCTGGCTCAGGCAGCCAGCACGCCATCGGTACCGGCGTAATTGGCGGTATGATCACGGCCACTGTCCTGGCGATCTTCTGGGTGCCATTGTTCTTCGCAACCGTATCCGCTGCTGGCGAACGTAAAAAGACTGACACTACTGAAACTCCTAAAGAGGCTGGCCAATGAGCAAGTCGCTACTTTCCCTAGCCGTCACGGCATTCGTGCTCAGTGGCTGCTCGCTGATACCTGACTATCAGCGCCCCGAAGCGCCGGTGGCCGCACAGTTCCCGCAGGGGCCGGCGTATTCGTCGGCCCAGGCGCCGAGCCAGGCCGCTGCCGAGCAGGGCTGGAAGCAGTTTTTCCATGACCCTGCCCTGCAACAGCTGATCCAGACCGCGCTGGTGAACAACCGCGACCTGCGTGTCGCGGCCCTGAACATCGACGCCTATGCCGCGCAGTACCAGATCCAGCGCGCCGACCTGTTCCCGGCCGTGTCGGCCACGGGCAGCGGCAGCCGTTCGCGTACGCCGGCCCGCCTGTCGCAGACCGGCGAATCGACCATCAGCAGCCAATACTCGGCCGGTCTCGGGATCAGCTCCTATGAGCTGGACCTGTTCGGTCGCGTACGCAGCCTGAGTGAAGAAGCCCTGCAAAAGTACTTCGCCACTGAAGAAGCGCGGCGCAGTACCCAGATCAGTCTGGTGGCCAGTGTGGCCAATGCCTACCTGACCTGGCAGGCCGACAAGGAACTGCTCAAGCTCACCCAGGACACCCTGGATGCCTACGAGCAGAGCTTCAAGCTCACCTCGCGCAGCAATGAAGTCGGCGTGGCCTCGGCCCTCGACCTGAGCCAGTCGCGCACCTCGGTGGAAAACGCCCGGGTTGCCCTGGCGCGTTATACCCGCCAGGTGGCCCAGGACGAAAACAGCCTGACCCTGCTGCTGGGCACCGGCCTGCCGGCGAATATCGCCAGCAAGCCGCTGTCGGATGACCTGCTCAGCGAAGTGCCGGCCGGCTTGCCGTCCGACCTGCTGCAACGTCGCCCCGATATCGTCCAGGCCGAGTACAACCTCAAGGCCGCCAACGCCAACATCGGCGCGGCCCGAGCGGCGTTCTTCCCGAGCATCACCCTGACTGCCAGTGCTGGCACCGCGAGCCCGAACCTGGGCGGCTTGTTCAAAGGCGGTTCGGGCACCTGGTCGTTCGCCCCGCAGATCAACATCCCGATCTTCAACGCCGGCAGCCTGCGCGCCAGCCTGGACTACTCGAAGATCCAGAAAGAGATCAACGTGGCGAACTACGAGAAGGCGATTCAGACCGGCTTCCAGGAAGTCTCCGACGGTCTCGCCGCACGTGAGACCTACAAGCAGCAACTGGATGCCCAGCGTGGCTTCGTCGCGGCCAACCAGGATTACTACCGCCTGGCCGAGCGTCGCTACCGCATTGGTGTCGACAGCAACCTGACGTTCCTCGATGCCCAGCGCCAACTGTTCAGTGCCCAGCAATCGCTGATCACCGATCGCCTGGCGCAGCTGACCAGCGAGGTCAACCTGTACAAGGCCCTCGGCGGCGGCTGGAATGAGCAGACCGCGAAGAATGAGCCGTTGAAAGAAGAAGCACCGGCGCTGAAGTTGTTCTGATAGCACCTACGTCAACAAAGCCCACCTCTTGGTGGGCTTTTTGTTTTCAGGGGTGACCAACTTGCGTTCGATCATCGCCCACAACCCGCTCTCCCCCACTTTCATCGCCCCCATACCGCCCCGCACCATGGCCGCCACCTGCATAAACCCAATAACAACAGGTCAAACACCATGAGCACTTTCCACCCGCGCCGGCTCTTGCTGGCAACCGCTGTCGCCAGTCTCGCCCTGCCCGTCGTCGCTGAAGAACACGGCTTTCTCGAAGACGCCAGCGCCAACCTCAACCTGCGCAACTTCTTCTTCAACCGCAACTACACCAACCCCACCAAGGCCCAGGGCGGCGCGCAGGAGTGGACGCAAAGTTTCATCCTCGACGCCAAGTCTGGCTTTACCCAGGGCACGGTGGGGTTTGGCGTGGATGTGCTGGGGTTGTATTCGTTGAAACTGGATGGCGGACGCGGCACCGGGGGTACCCAACTGTTGCCGTTGGACCGTGATGGCCGCCCGGCGGATGAATTCGGGCGTCTAGGGGTGGCGTTCAAGGCGCGTATTTCCAAGACGGAAGTGAAGGTCGGCGAGTGGATGCCGGTGCTGCCGATCCTGCGCTCGGACGATGGCCGCTCCCTCCCGCAAACCCTGCGTGGCGGGCAAATCACCTCGAAAGAAATCGATGGCCTGACCCTCTACGGCGGCCAGTTCCGCGCCAACAGCCCGCGCGACGACAGCAGCATGACTGACATGTCGATGTTCGGTAAAACCGCGTTCACCTCGGACCGCTTCAACTTTCAGGGCGGCGAATACGCGTTCAACGACAAACGCACTCAGATCGGCCTGTGGAACGCGCAGCTCAAGGACATCTACAGCCAGCAGTTCGTCAACCTGATCCACAGCCAGCCTATCGGCGACTGGACCCTGGGCGCCAACCTGGGTTTCTTCTACGGCAAGGACGACGGCAGCGCCCGCGCCGGCGACCTGGACAACAAGACCTGGTCCGGCCTGTTCTCCGCCAAGTACGGCGGCAACACCTTCTATGTGGGCCTGCAAAAACTCACCGGCAACAGCGCGTGGATGCGCGTCAACGGCACCAGCGGCGGCACCCTGGCCAACGACAGCTACAACTCCAGCTACGACAACGCCCAGGAAAAATCCTGGCAAGTACGTCACGACTACAACTTCGCCGCCCTCGGCGTGCCCGGCCTGACCCTGATGAACCGCTACATCAGTGGCAGTAACGTGCACACCGGCACCATCACCGACGGCAAGGAATGGGGTCGCGAAACCGAAGTGGGCTATACCGTACAAAGCGGCGTGGCCAAAAACCTCAATGTGCGCCTGCGTAACTCCAGCATGCGCCGCGACTACAGCAACAATGAGTTCGACGAAAACCGGTTGATCGTCAGTTACCCGATAAGCCTGCTGTAAACCATCATTGACCTTGCTGTATGGTGCGCGCCTGCCGCTGCTGAGCTGAATCAGCAGCGGCTTTCATTCGAGCCCGCGCACACCATGAAATCCTTCGCTTATGCGTCCGCCCTCCTAGCCCTGGCCCTGAGCCTCAGCGGCTGCATCGGCGCGCCCATTGCCCTCACGCCGCAAACCGAGCAACGCCTGCAAACCCAGGCGCCGATCCGCTTCCTGCTGACCTTCGATGACGGCCCGAGCGCGTCGGGCTACAACAACCCGAGCCGGTCGGTGATCGCCGACCTGGCGCAGAACCCGGTGCTGCCGGGGATCAAGGCGGTGTTCTTCTTGCAGACCGAAGCAGCCCGTTCCGGCGGCAGCGCAAGGGGCCGCAAGACCATGCAGCGCGAGTATGCGGCCGGTCACATCCTGGCCTTCCACACGGCCACGGGGTTTCACACCAACCACCGCTGGCTGAACGATGCCGAACTGGAAAGCACCCTCAGCCAAGGCGCCGCCGACATTGCCGCGATCACAGGCGCGCCGCCGGTGCTGGTGCGCCCGCCGTTCTGGAATTACGACCGACGCACCTTCGCCGCCTACCAGCGCCATGGCATGCACGTATTGCTGACGGACCTGAGCGCCAATGACGGCAAGATCTGGGGCTTCAACGGCAGCCCGCGCCGCCGAGCCAATTTATACCGGCAACTGTCGGTGGTGCGCGAGCGCATTGCGTTGGGTGAGTTGCCGACAGTGGACGGGGTGATACCGGTGGTGGTGACCTTCCACGACATCAACCGCTACACCGCGCGGCATATGCAGGAGTACTTGCAGATCCTGCTGGACAGCGCCCGGATCAACGGCATGAAGACTGCCGCCGAGCCCTTCTACACCGACACCGCCCAGCTACAGCGCGCGGCGTCGGCGCGTACGGTCAAGGAGGTGAGTGAAGAGGTGCATCTGCCAGGCGTGTGGAATTGGGTGTGGGACGCCGACTCCCACTGATTTTTGAAACCCTGTAAAGATTAACTGTGGGAGCGGGCTTGCTAGCGAATGCGATGTGTCAATCAGCACAGGTATTAACTGAACCACCGCTTTCGCGAGCAAGCCCGCTCCCACATTTTGACTGTATTTCAACTCAGTCAGCCTGGCGCGACTCGATACCCAACTCATCCCACACCGACTCCGCCAGGTGGAACGTCGCATTCGCCGCCGGGATCCCGCAGTAGATCGCGCTCTGCATCAGCACTTCCTTGATCTCGGCACGTGTCACGCCATTGCTGGCGGCGGCGCGCAGGTGCAGCTTGAGTTCTTCGCTGCGGTTCATGCCGATCAGCATGGCAATGGTGATCAGGCTGCGGGTGTGTCGGGGCAAGCCGGGACGGGTCCAGATGTCACCCCAGGCGTGGCGGGTGATCATTTCCTGGAATTCACTGTTGAATTCGGTCAGGGCATTGAGGCTGCGATCGACATGGGCATCGCCCAGCACTTCACGGCGCACTTGCAGGCCTTCGGCATAACGTTGTTTCTCGTCCACGACAAATTCTCCGTATTCAAATCGATTACTTGTGGTGAGCGGGCTTGTCCCGCGCTGGGCTGCGGAGCAGCCCTAAAACCTGACAACTCCACGTTCAACTGAAAAAGTGCGTCGCCTTTATTGGGGGCGCTTCGCGGCCCAGCGCGGGTCAAGCCCGCTCACCACAGCAAGGCTGCTCACCACAACAAGCTCCCTCGCCGCAGGTTTAATGCACCAGCAGAAACTCCAGCACGCGGTCGCTGAACGCCGCACCGGCCTGCACATTGGACAGGTGCGCCGCATAGAACTCGGCGTACTCGGCACCCTTCACATGGTTTTGGATAAAGTGACCGCCGGCCGGCGGTGTGACGGCATCTTCAGTGCCGGCAACGACCAGGGTCGGGACTTTGATTGAAGCCAGTTGCTCACGGAAATCCGCATCACGCACCGCCGCACAGTTGGCGGCATAACCTTCGGGTGAAGTGACCGCCAGCATGTCGGTAATCTGCTTGGCCTGGTGCGGGTTGGCCGCTGCAAAGTCTGCGGTGAACCAGCGTGCAATCGATGCATCGCGCAGCGCCACCATCGCCGCCGCCCCATCACGCAGCACCATTTCAATGCGCGGGTTCCACACCTCGGGCGTGCCGATCTTTGCGGCGGTGTTGCACACCACCAGGCGCTGCAGACGCTGGCCAGCATGGATGCCCAGCCATTGGCCGATCAAGCCGCCCATGGACAGCCCACAGAAATGCGCGCGTTGGATATCCAGAGCATCCAGCAGCGCGATCACATCCTGACCGAGTTGCTCGATGCTGTAGGGGCCTGGAGTCACCAGGGACTTGCCATGGCCACGGGTATCGAAACGCAGCACGCGAAAATGTTGGGTGAAGACCGGGATCTGGATGTCCCACATGTGCAGGTCGGTGCCCAACGAGTTGGAGAGCACCAGCACGGGCGCATCCTTAGGCCCGTCCAATTGGTAATGCAGTTCGCCCTCGGCGAGTTGTACAAATGCCACGATGGTCTCCTCAAGCAAAGTGTTCGGCTACGGCGCGGGTGACCCAAGTGTGGGCCTGGCCCAGGTAGTGGGCGGGATCAAGCAAACGGTCCAACTCAGTTGCAGACAACTCGGCGGTGACCTGTGGCTCATCCGCCAGTACCGCCCGCAGGTGACGGCCCTCTGCGACGGCACGCTTGCAGCACTGCTCCAGCAGATGGTGCGCGGTTTCGCGGCCCAGGCGCTGGGCAAGCACGATGCTGACGGCTTCGGCCAATACCAGGCCTTGGGTCAGGTCGAGGTTCTGCGCCATGCGCTGCGGGTCGACTTCCAAGCCTTCGCTCACCAGCAACGCCTGTTGCAACGCACCGGACACCAAGCGGCAGATTTCCGGCAGGGTTTCCCATTCGGCATGCCACAGGCCCAGGCTGCGTTCGTGCTCTTGGGGCATGGCGCTGAACATCGTCGAGACCAGGCCCGGCACGCGGGTAGCGGCGCTGATCAGCACCGCCGCACCCACCGGGTTGCGCTTGTGCGGCATGGTGGACGAACCACCCTTGCCCGGTGCGGACGGTTCAAAAACCTCGGCGGCTTCGGTCTGCATCAACAAGCTGATATCACGGCCCAGCTTGCCCAGGCTGCCGGCGATCAGGCCGAGCACGCTGGCGAACTCCACCAAGCGATCCCGTTGGGTGTGCCAGGGTTGTTCGGGCAAGGTCAGTTGCAACTCAGCCGCCAGCGCTTCGGCCACCGGCATGGCCTGTTCGCCAAGCGCTGCCAAGGTTCCGGATGCACCACCGAATTGCAGTACCAGCAAACGCGGTTTCAACTGCGCCAGACGCTGGCGATTGCGGGTGACAGCGCCCAGCCAACCGGCGATTTTCATTCCCAGGGTGACCGGCGTCGCATGCTGCAACCAGGTACGACCGGCCAATGGCACGCCGGCATAGCGCTGGGCCTGGGCGGCAAGAATGTCGCCCAGACGCATCAAATCCGCCTCGATCAACCCCACCGCCCGCTGCAGTTGCAGCACCAGGCCGGTGTCCATCACATCCTGGCTGGTCGCGCCCAGATGCACGTAGCGCTCGGCCCCGGCATCTTCACTGGCAATCAACTTGCCCAGCGCCTTCACCAGCGGAATCGCCGAATTCCCCGCCGTGGCAATCGCCACGCCCAGGGCATCCACGTCGTACAACGACGCCAGGCAGGCCTGGGCAATCGGTGCGACGGCTGCCTGGGGAATCAAGCCGACCTGGGCCTGGGCCCGGGCCAAGCCCGCTTCAAAATCCAGCATGCCCTGCAAGCGTCCCTGATCGCAGAACACCTCGGCCATGCTGCCCGCCGTGAAGTAAGCGTCGAACAGTTGATTGCTCGTGCGCAGCGTCATAACGCGTCCCTTATAGATCGTGGTGCAAGTACTCTGCCTGTTTCGGCAGGCGCAAGCTGAACAGGAAGGCCACCGCCATCATGCCGGTAACGTACCAATAGAAAGTGTTTTCCATGCCCATGGATTTGAGGCCCAGGGCCACGTATTCCGCTGAACCACCGAAGATCGCGTTGGCCACTGCATAGGCCAGGCCCACACCCAGGGCACGCACGTGAGGCGGGAACATTTCCGCTTTCACCAGGCCGCTGATGGAGGTGTAGAAGCTGACGATGGCCAAGGCCAGGGAAATCAGCACAAAGGCCAGGAACGGGTTGGTCACGGTTTTCAGAGTCAGCAGGATCGGCACGGTACACAGCGTGCCAAGGGCGCCGAACCAAAGCATGGAGTTACGACGGCCGATCTTGTCCGAGAGCATGCCGAACAGCGGCTGCATGCACATGTAGAGGAACAGCGCGCCGGTCATGATGTAGCTGGCGGTCTTGGCGTGCATCCCGGCCGTGTTCACCAGGTATTTCTGCATGTAAGTGGTAAAGGTGTAGAAAATCAGCGAGCCGCCGGCGGTGTAGCCGAGCACGGTGATAAACGCCGCCTTATGGTTGCGGAACAACGCGGCCACGCTACCGGCGTCCTTGTCCTGGCGCATTTCCTTGCTGGTGGTTTCCTTGAGGGTGCGACGCAGCAACAGGGAGATCACCGCCGCAATGGCGCCGATCACGAACGGAATCCGCCAGCCCCAGGCGCGTAATTCTTCTTCGGTGAGGATCTGTTGCAGGATCACCACCACCAGCACCGCCAGCAGTTGCCCGCCGATCAGGGTCACGTACTGGAATGAGGCGAAGAAACCGCGCTGGCCCTTGAGCGCGACTTCACTCATGTAGGTCGCGGTGGTGCCGTATTCGCCACCCACCGACAAGCCCTGGAACAGGCGCGCCACCAACAGCAACGCCGGGGCCCAGGCGCCGATGTCTTTATAGGTGGGCAGGAAGGCGATGACCAGGGAACCGGCGCACATCATCAGCACCGAGATCATCATCGAATTCTTGCGCCCGTGCTTGTCGGCGACCCGGCCAAACAGCCAGCCGCCGATAGGTCGCATCAGGAAGCCCGCGGCGAACACACCGGCGGTGTTGAGCAGTTGGACCGTGGGGTCGTCCGACGGGAAGAACGCCGGGGCAAAGTAAATGGCGCAGAAGGCATAGACGTAGAAGTCGAACCATTCGACGAGGTTGCCGGAGGACGCCCCGACGATCGCAAAAATCCGTTTGCTGCGTTCTTCTCCGGTGTAGTGACTCGTTGTTGTTGTCATGTTTTTTCACTCAGTGGGAACGTGTGTAGCCTAGACATACTTTGCAACAACCATGACATGCAAGCAGACTTTTGGATGGGTGTTGCCTGAAGCCTGATCCCTGTAGGAGCGAGCTTGCTCGCGAAAATCGCCAACAATGATGCGGGCAGCCTGAATGAATGCGGCGCTCTCAGGCTTTTCGCGAGCAAGCTCGCTCCTACAGGAAGCCTCAATAATCGAAGAACACCGTTTCCTTATCTGTGCCCTGCAAAATCACATTCCACTGATGCACACCCTCTGCATCCTGCTTGGCAATCAAGGTTTCGCGCCGATCTGCAGGCACACACGCCAGCAACGAGTCATCCCCATTCAGCGCCTCACCGTCAAAGTAAATCCGTGTCATCAAGTGCTTCACCAAGCCACGGGCAAACACCAGCACCACCAGGTGCGGCGCTTGGGTCGTGCCTTTCAGGCCAGGAACCGCACCCGGCTTGATGGTGGTAAAGCGAAACCGCCCTTCGGCATCCACCGGCACCCGGCCGAAACCTTCGAAGTTCGGGTCGACGGCTTTGTCCTGCTCATCTTCCGGATGGTCATATTTGCCGGCGGCATTGGCCTGCCAGACTTCGAGCATGGCGTCGTTGACGACATCGCCATTGCCGTCCACCACTTGGCCGCTGATCGCCACACGTTCGCCGAGGGTGGCGCTCACGGTGAGGTCTTCGCGGTTCAGCCAGGTCAGGCCGATGTGGTAATACGGCCCGACGGTGTGGGACGTGGTCGCGTTGAGTGTCATCTCATTTCTCCATCGGCGTAGCGTCGCGGCCGCGCAGGACGATGTCCCAGCGGTAGCCGAGGGCATAGGAAGGAATGGTTTTTTCCAGGTCGAAGCTGGAGATCAAACGTTGCTTGGCCGAAGTGTCCGGCACGCAGTTGTAGATCGGGTCGTATTCCAGCAGCGGGTCGCCGGGGAAGTACATCTGCGTGACCAGCCGCGTCAGCACGCTCGGGCCGAACAGCGAAAAGTGGATATGCGCCGGGCGCCACGCGTTGTGGTGGTTGCCCCACGGATAGGCACCGGGCTTGATGGTCTGGAACTGGTACCAGCCATCGGCGTCGGTGACGGTGCGGCCGGTACCGGTGAAGTTCGGGTCCAGTGGCGCATCGTGCAGGTCGCGCTTGTGGTTGTAGCGACCGGCGGCGTTGGCCTGCCAGATTTCCACCAGAATGCCCGGCACCGGCAGGCCGTTTTCGTCGAGCACACGACCATGAATGATGATGCGCTCGCCCTGGGGCTCGCCTTCATGCTGGGCCGTGAGGTCATTGTCCTTCTCGTTGACACGCTCGGCGCCGATCGTCGGACCAGTGATTTCCGACAAGGAATGGGGCAGGAACACCAACGGCTGGGACGGCGAACGCAGGTTCGTCGACTGGTAGGCCGGGTGCAGGTAATCAGGTTGAGTGCCCGCTTGCGGGCGCCGGTATCCAGGCTTGTCACTCATGGTGCAGTCCTCTCTTATTAGATGCGTTCAATCGCCAGGGCCAAGCCTTGGCCGACGCCCACGCACATGGTCGCCAGGCCTTTGCTGCCGCCGGTTTTTTCGAGTTGGTGCAGGGCCGTCAGCACCAGCCGCGCGCCGCTCATACCCAGTGGGTGGCCGAGGGCGATGGCGCCGCCGTTCGGGTTGACCTGCGGCGCGTCGTCGGCAATGCCCAGTTCACGCAACACGGCCAGGCCTTGGCTGGCGAAGGCCTCGTTAAGTTCGATCACATCGAAATCGGTCACGGCCAGGCCAAGACGCTCGACCAGCTTGCGCACGGCCGGCACCGGGCCAATGCCCATCACACGCGGCGCGACACCAGCGCTGGCCATGCCCAATACGCGGGCGCGGGCGGTCAAACCGTGCTTCTTGACGGCTTCAGCGGAGGCCAGGATCAGCGCGGCGGCGCCATCGTTAACACCCGAGGCGTTGCCGGCGGTGACCGTTTTGTCCGGGCCGTTCACGGGTTTGAGCTTGGCCAGGGCTTCCAGTGTGGTGGCCCGTGGGTGCTCATCGTGTTCGACCAGGGTTTCGCCTTTTTTATGGGCGACGCGTACGGGCACGATTTCTTCAGCGAAGTACCCGGCGGCTTGTGCAGCAGCGGTACGTTGCTGGCTGCGCAGGGCAAAAGCGTCTTGGTCGGCGCGGGACACCTTGTAGTCGTCGGCCACATTGTCGGCCGTCTGCGGCATTGCATCCACGCCGTACTGGGCCTTCATCAGCGGGTTGATAAAGCGCCAGCCGATGGTGGTGTCTTCCAGCTTCATGTTGCGCGAAAACGCCGCGTCGGCCTTGCCCATCACGAACGGCGCGCGGGACATCGACTCGACGCCACCGGCAATCGCCAGTTCCATTTCACCGCTGGCAATCGCGCGGAAGGCGGTGCCGATCGCGTCCATGCCCGAGGCGCACAAACGGTTGAGGGTCACACCCGGGATGCTCTCCGGCAGGCCCGCCAGCAACAGCGCCATGCGCGCCACGTTGCGGTTGTCTTCACCGGCCTGGTTGGCGCAGCCGAGGAACACTTCATCGACGGCAGTCCAATCCACCGAAGGGTTGCGCTCGATCAACGCCTTGATCGGCAGCGCTGCCAGGTCATCGGCACGCACGGTGGACAAGCCACCGCCGAAACGGCCGATGGGGGTACGGATGGCATCACAGATAAATACATCGCGCATCAGGCTTCTCCAGGCGCTTGGCCATGGGCGGCCGCGGTACGTGCTTCAAGGTCACGCAGGGCGGTCAGCTCCACATCAGTCGGTTCGGCGGTGGTGTCGACCTGGTCGGCAAAACGGATCGCCCAACCGGTGGCGGCCACCACTTGCTCACGGGTCACCCCAGGGTGCAGCGCAGTGACCACAAATTCATGGGTGCCCTCTTCCGGCTCCATGATGCACAGGTCAGTAATAATCCCTACAGGACCGGCGCCCGGCAGGCCCAGGCGTTTACGCGAGTCACCTCCTTCGCCATGGCCGACCGAGGTGATGAAGTCGAGCTTGTCGACAAACGAACGCGCCGACTGCTTAAGGATGATCAGCACGCTCTTGGCCGAACCAGCAATTTCCGGCGCGCCACCGGCACCCGGCAGGCGCACTTTAGGCTGGTGATAGTCACCGACCACGGTGGTGTTGATGTTGCCGAAACGGTCGACCTGGGCCGCGCCGAGAAAGCCCACATCGATGCGCCCGCCTTGCAGCCAATAGCGAAAGATCTCACCGGTCGGTACGACGGTGTCGGCGGTTTCCGCCAGTTCACCATCACCGATGGACAGCGGCAGTACCGACGGTTTGGCGCCAATCGGACCGGACTCGTAGATCAGCACCACATCCGGCGACGAGGTCAGGCGCGCCAGGTTGGCCGCCTTGGACGGCAGGCCGATGCCGACGAAGCACACGGAGCCATTCTTGAGGCGGCGCGCGGCGGCGACGGTCATCATTTCATTGGTCGAGTAAGCCATTACTTGGCCTCCTGCGCGGTGGCCAGTTTGGCCTGGAATTCGGTGAAATCGGCGGTGCCGTGGATGTATTCATCGATCCAGGCAGTAAAGGTCCCACGGTCGCGGGCGATCGGGTCCCACGCCTGGTAGAAGCGGTTATCACGCTCGTTGTAGCCGTGGGCGTAGGACGGGTGCGCGCCACCCGGCACATGACACACCGCCGTCAGCGCCCAGGTCGGCAGTACGCAACTGTTCATCGGCGCATTCAGGTCATCGACGATTTCTTCGACGGTGACGATGCAACGCTTGGCCGCCAGAGCCGCCTCTTTCTGCACACCGAGGATGCCCCACAACAACACGTTGCCCTTGCGATCAGCCTTTTGCGCATGGATCACGGTGACGTCCGGACGCACCGACGGCACCGCCGCCAACACTTCGCCAGTGAATGGGCAGGTCACGGTCTTGATCAGCGGGTTGACCTTAGGCAAGTCGGAACCGGCGTAGGCACGCAATACTGCGAACGGCAGGCCCGAGGCACCGGCGACGTAGGCATTGGCCAGGTCGGCGTGGCTGTGTTCTTCGATTTCCAGCGGTTGCGGCCATTGCTTCTCGACCGCGTCGCGCAGGCGATGCAAGGAGCCCACACCCGGGTTGCCACCCCAGGAGAAAATCAGCTTGCGGGCGCAACCGGCACCGATCAACTGGTCGTAGATCAGGTCAGGTGTCATACGCACCAGCGTCAGGTCTTTCTTGCCCTGACGAATGATTTCATGACCCGCTGCCGTAGGGATCAGATGGGTGAAGCCTTCCAGCGCGACGGTGTCGCCGTCGTTCACAAATTGCTTCACCGCGTCACGCAGCGCGAGGATTTCAGCCATGGGGTTCGGGCTCCCGGTATGGATCGAAAAAGGCGCTGAGGTGGCGCCGAAGTGCTTGAAGATTAAGCCGGGGAAATGGGCCAAACAATCCGATAATCGACTCAGCGTTCGATTATCGAACGGATTGTTGTCTTGCTATTTATCTGGGGTACGACGCTCTGTAGGAGCCGGCTTGCCGGCGATGCAGGCACCTCGGTCAATCAGGTTTACCGAGGTGATGCCATCGCCGGCAAGCCGGCGCCTACAAGGGCGGGTCAGGTAGCGTCGGCGTGGCTGACCATGCCCTTGATCACCACGGCAGCCGTGGCCAATGCAGCCGGAATCACCAGGGCGGTGAGCACTTGTTCGAAGTTCCAGCCCAGACCCAACAAGGTCGCGCCCATCCAGGCACCGAGGATCGCACCGAAGCGGCCAATGCCGAGCATCCACGACACGCCAGTGGCGCGACCTTGGGTCGGGTAGAAACGTGCGGCCAGAGACGGCATTGCCGATTGCGCACCGTTGACGCACATCCCGGCAACCAGCACCAGGGTTGCCAGCAGCGTGATATTGCCCAGGCTCTGCCCTACCGCGTAGGCAAACACCCCGGCCAGCAGGTAGAAGATGCCGATGACCTTGTGCGGATTGAACCGGTCCATCGCCCAGCCCACGCCCACCGCACTCAATACACCACCAAACTGGAACAAAGCACCTATAAACGCCGCCTGTTCCAGGCTGGCGCCGCTATCACGCATCAGGGTCGGCAACCAACTGGTGAGCAGGTAGACGATCACCAGGCCCATGAAGTAGGTGAGCCAGAGCAGCAACGTGCCGGCGCTGTAGGTGCCGGAGAAGATCACCGCAAACACGTTGCGCGCCTTGACGGTTTTTTGCTCGGGCACGCTGAAACGGGTGGCTTGGGCGACGATGCTGGGTTCGATGGGCGAGAGGGTTTTGCGCACCTTGTCGGTACCCCGGTTACGCACCACCAGGTAGCGTGCCGACTCCGGCAGCCACAGCATCAGCACCACTACCAGAATCAATGGCAGGATGCCGCCGATCAGCAACAAGGCATGCCAGCCGAACGCCGGGATCAGCTTGGCCGAGATAAACCCGCCACCCGCCATGCCCAGGTTGAAGCCGCAAAACATGCTGGTCACCAGCAATGACTTGTGGCGTTCCGGTGTGTATTCGGACAGCAGCGTCGTGGCGTTCGGCATGCCGGCACCCAGGCCCAATCCCGTGAGAAAACGCAGCACCAGCAATTGATCGACGTTGCTGCTGTAGGCGGACGCCAGGCTGAACGCGCCAAACACCAGCACCGCGCCCACCAGCACCACTTTACGGCCGAAGCGGTCGGCCAACGGGCCGGAACCCAGGGCGCCAAACACCATGCCGATCAACGCAGCGCTCATCACCGGGCCGAGGCTGGCGCGGTCGATGCCCCAGTCCTGGGACAACGCCGGTGCGATGAAACCCATGGCGGCAGTGTCGAGGCCATCGAGGAAAACGATCAGGAAGCACAGGATCACCACACGCCACTGATAACGTGACAGTGGCTGGGCGTTGATGAAGGACTGGACGTCCAACGTGGAACCGACAGAAGGCTGATTCATTGTTTTTATTTCCACACCGATGGCGGGCTGACGACCTGGGGTCGTCGTTATTATTGGGGCGCTTCAACAGCGCTGCCGCACAGTAATAAGTCGCAGGAAAGACCGTCAATTGAGCAAACCGGGATCTGTGCGGTGACCGAACAGCTTAAGCGAACAGTTGCGCGCTCAACTCACGGCTGGCGCTGAGCATGCTCGGCAGGAAGCGCTGTTCCAACTCACTGCGGCTGACGCGTCCGGCGTGGGTGCTGACGTTCAGCGCGGCCAGCACCTGACCCGAGGCGTCATACACCGGCACCGCGATGGAACGCAGGCCTTGCTCCAACTCTTGGTCGACGATGCACCAGCCTTGCTGACGCACTTGTTGCAGGCATTCGAACAGCGCTGCGGGGGTGGTCAAGGTGCGGCTGGTCTTGGTTTGCAGGTCGGCGTGGTCGAGGTAATCCTGCAGCGAGGCGTCGTCCAGCGCTGCAAGCAGGATGCGGCCCATGGAAGTGCAATAGGCTGGCAGGCGGCCGCCCACCGACAGGTCCACGGAAATCAGGCGTTGGGTGGTGGCCGAGCGGGCGATGTAGAGGATGTCGTCGCCTTCAAGGGTGGCCATGTTGCAGGCTTCGTGGAGCTGCTCGCTCATGCGGTCCAGGTAGGGCTGGGCCGACACGGCCAACGGTGTGGACGACAAATAGGCATGACCCAGGGTCAGCACCTTGGGCAGCAACGAGTAGGTACGCCCGTCAGTAGTGGCGTAGCCGAGTTTGATCAAAGTGTGCAGACAGCGACGCACGGCGGCGCGAGGGATTTCCGTGCGGTGACTGATCTGGGCGATGGTGAGGTGACGCTTGCGCTCCTGGAACGCCTGCACCACGGCCAGGCCGCGAGCCAGGGAAGTCATGAAGTCCGGATCGCCGGTAAACGCCTGGATACGCTTGGCCGGAGAGGCAACGATCGGCGGCGCCACTGACGCGAAAGAGTTGCGCAATTGATCGTTCATGTCGGGGATCCTTTCTCTTATTGTCGACCGCAGGGGAGGTTCGCCTGCTATTACAAGCCGCGTCAGCCGGGATGCACAAGGCAGCGCCGAGAACATTGTGCGATTATCGGACGATCATTCGATTATCGCAATTTGCCGGTGAGTCCGGTAAGCCTGGCCGTAGGATTGATTGAAATTAAGCGGTCCTTATTAGTCTGCAAAGTTGGGTGGATTTTATGACGTCAGAATTCACGCAATTACCGGCACGCCCGTGTAACAAAACCCTCACACAAAGTTGACGGTTTTTAACTTTAAGCTGATAGTGTTATTCAAAGGCGCCGCTATAATGCACGCTATGTGCAGGCTCGCCTGGTTTGTTTATCTGGAAAGGACCACGCCAGATAAGATGCACCCACTGTGCAGGGTCGATCGCGATTACCTGCCTCGAATGCATCACTAACAAGTGACCGCCCGCTCCCATTCCAAACTTGAACGTTTCTACGCTCCAACTTGGAACACGCCGAGCACGCATTCCGGCAAAACGCTGCAACGAATTTACACTCAACTCAATTAGGTAACGATGTGACGAAAGATGAACTGCGCGCGGAACTTGAGCGCCAGGAGCAACGTTACAAGGACGTTTACGGCGGAGAAGTCACCACTTACGCCGCCCAACCTGAACCTGAACGCAAACCATGGCGCAAGCGAGCCAGCCTGCTCGACCAGGCATTTGCCCAGGAAATCCAAAAGATTGAACAAGAGCTGAAAACCGAAGAGCCATAAGCGATCCGGTTCAAGTCCCAAGGTTTTGCCTCGGCTGCTGGCATATAGCTAGCAGCCGGCAACCTTGAATCCCACCACCACAGTAAAATTTCATACAAATGTTTCAGGCGTGACGTTTTTGTGACAAAACCCCGCCCTGTGACCCCTCTGCTTTATAAATCAAAGACTTGCCAAAGCCCCGAAAACCCTGGGATGCATGCCTTTCCCGGTGTTTTTTTCGGTGAAGATTGTTACCGATGAGCAGCTAGTGCATCGATTACTGACGTTTTCTGGCATAATCGCGCCCCCTTACGACCGGGTCAGAAAACCTTCATGATCGATTTATTCAGCGGACTGGATGCTTGGGTTCTCGTGAGCCTGTTGCTCGCCCTGGCCTTTGTCCTCGCCTTCGAGTTCATCAATGGCTTTCATGACACCGCTAACGCGGTGGCCACAGTCATCTATACCAAAGCCATGCCGCCGCACCTGGCCGTGTTCTTCTCCGGGGTGTTCAATTTCCTCGGCGTGTTGCTCGGTGGTGTCGGCGTCGCCTACGCCATCGTGCACTTGCTGCCGGTGGAGTTGCTGATCAATGTGAACACCGGCCACGGCTTGGCAATGGTCTTCTCTTTATTGGCGGCGGCGATCACCTGGAACCTGGGCACCTGGTACTTCGGTATCCCGGCTTCCAGCTCCCACACCCTGATCGGCTCGATCCTCGGTGTCGGCCTGGCCAATGCCTTGATCAACGACATCCCCCTGGCTGACGGCGTGAACTGGCAGAAGGCGATCGATATCGGCGCCTCCCTGGTGTTCTCGCCGATGGCCGGCTTCCTGGTCGCAGCCCTGGTGCTGATCGGCCTGAAGTGGTGGCGCCCACTGTCGAAGATGCACAAGACCCCGGACCAGCGCCGCAAGCTCGACGACAAGAAACACCCGCCGTTCTGGAACCGCCTGGTGCTGGTGATTTCCGCCATGGCCGTGAGTTTCGTGCACGGCTCCAACGACGGCCAGAAAGGCATCGGCCTGATCATGCTCGTGCTGATCGGTATCGTGCCGGCGCAGTTCGTCCTTGACCTGGGCAGTACCACTTACCAGATCGAACGTACCCGCGATGCGACCGTGCATTTGAGCCAGTTCTACCAGCGCAACAACGCCACGCTTGGCGAGTTCCTGGCCCTGGGCAAAAGCGTGAAGAACGATCTGCCAGGCAAGTTCCAGTGCAACCCACAGCAGACCGAGCCGACCATCAACGCGCTGGTCGATACCTTGAAAGGCGTGTCCGACTATCATTCGCTGACTTCTGACCAGCGCATTGAAGTGCGTCGCTATCTGCTCTGCCTGGACGACACCGCGAAGAAAGTCGGCAAGCTGCCAGGCCTGGATGCCCGTGAGAAGTCCGACCTCGACAAGCTGCGCAAAGACCTGACCGCCACCACGGAGTACGCCCCGTTCTGGGTGATCCTCGCCGTTGCACTGGCCTTGGGCCTGGGCACCATGGTGGGCTGGAAGCGTGTGGTACTGACCATCGGCGAGAAGATCGGCAAGCAAGGCATGACCTATGCCCAGGGCATGTCGGCACAGATCACCACCGCGACCATGATTGGCTTTGCCAACATCTTCGCGCTGCCGGTGTCGACCACCCACGTGCTGTCTTCCGGCGTGGCCGGCACCATGGTCGCGAACAAAAGCGGCCTTCAAGGCGGCACCGTGAAAACCATCCTGATGGCCTGGGTGCTGACCCTGCCGGCGACGGTAGGCTTGTCAGCCGGGTTGTTCTGGTTGGCGTCGAAGGCGCTGGGTAGTTGATAACCCTGCCGCAATAAAAAAGGTGCGATCCGCGAGGGTCGCACCTTTTTTTATATTCGTATTTCTGTAGAAACCGACTCAAATAGCAGGCAAAAAAAAGGGCGACCGAAGTCGCCCAAAATGCCTTGCGTGCTCATGTAACCTGGAAAAACCTAAGGTTTTTTACGCTTGTTTGCGTCTTTCCAGATAAAAATTCCAAACCCTACAAAAAACAGCACCATGAGGCTTACAGTCAGCACTCCGGCAAATACCACATTATCGATAAACATGACCGGCCTCCTGTGCTTGCCCTGTTGCGATAGGGCTAAGTTAATGGAGAAGCCGGATTGGAAAATTGACGGGGATCAATGTCGCCCGCGACGGGGCGTAAAGAAGGGCAATAACTGACCTGCATCAAGGGATGCAGGTTGTTTCAACGCTTTTTCGGTTTGTTCTTCGGCTTTTTCTTCACTTTGCCGAGTGGCATCGCTTGTTCAAATGCCTGGCGCACTTCATTCAGGCGCTTGTCATTGAGGTCATGCACACGCTTGGCGCGTTCGGCATTCAGGTCGATCAGCTTGTCGTCTTCACTCATGGCTTGGCTTACGTCGTGGAAGGGAATGGCTCAATAATGCGGCCTCCCCCGCTCAACGGCAAATCAGCGGGCGACAAAAGGCAGGGCATCGCACAAAATCGAGGCCTTTCCCCGAACCCGGAGACGCTCTCAGGTGGCACTGCACAAGGACCTTCCTCCATTGCTGGCACTGCGTGCCTTCGAAGCCGTGGCGCGGCATTTGAGTTTTATCAAGGCTGCCGGTGAGTTGTCGGTAACCCAGAGCGCCCTCAGTCATCAGGTGCAGAAACTTGAGCAGCATCTAGGCAAACCGCTGTTCATCCGACGCACCCGCGCGATCGATCTGACCGCCGAAGGCCAACAGTACTACGACGAAATCCGCCCTGCCCTCGTTGCCATAGCCGCCGCCACGCGTGCCCAACGGGTTGCCCCCAGCTCCACCGTATTGCGCATCGGTTTGCTGGCATCTTTCGCCACGCTGTGGCTGGCGCCGCGTTTGGCGGATTTTCTCAACCGTTACCCGCATATCCAGGTGGAGTTGTTGCCGGCGATTCAGTTGGCAGATGTCGCGGGCGCCGAGGTCGACCTGGCCATCCGCTACGGCAAGGGTGATTGGCCCGATGTCCAGGCCACGCGACTCATGCCCGAGGTTATCTCCCCGGTGTGCAGCCCGTCATTCAAGGCACGCCAGGACAGTCCGTTGCTGATGGCCACTTCGCACCGCCCCTTTGAATGGACCGACTGGTCTGCGCACTACCAGGTCGACCTCACCCACCATCCCCGCGTAATGCTGCACGACTACAACATCGTGGTCGAAGCCGCGGTCGCCGGACAAGGCATCGCCATGGGCCGCCATCGCCTGATCGAGCGCCGATTACAGGACGGCAGCCTGGTGGAAGCTTTCGACTGGCCGCCCTATCACAGCGACATCGGCTACTGGCTCATCGCTCCCGAAGGCCCCGCCACTGCAGCCACCGCGTGTTTCAGCCAGTGGCTGAAGGAAGCCTGCGCCGACGCGTGAGCTATTTCGATACATCGCGTGAGATCTATCCGTTTGTCGCCCCTCGATGCAGCCAACATGCTGAAACCTCCTGAACCCAGAGGATTCATCATGAGCGACTCCATCCGCGAACGCGTGCAAACCCTTGGCCTCACGCTGTCTACCCCCAGCCAGCCAATTGCCAACTACATCAACCACGTCATCAGCCAAAACCACCTATTCGTTTCCGGGCAAATTCCGCTGGTCGATGGCAAACCCGCCTACGTCGGTCGCTTGGGCGAATCCCTCAGCGATGAAGAAGGCGCACAGGCTGCGGAATTGGCGGCTTTGGGCCTGCTGGGGCAATTGAGCAATGCCTTGAATGATGACCTATCGCGCCTGGTGCGCACCGTGCGCCTGGGTGTATTCATCGCCAGCAGCGCTGATTTCAAGCAACAGAGCGTGGTCGCCAACGGTGCCTCCAACCTGCTGGTCAACGCCCTTGGCGAACAAGGCCGACATGTGCGCACCGCCGTGGGCGTCTCCAGCCTGCCGGCCGGCGTAGCCGTGGAGGTGGATGCCATTTTCGAGTTACGCCCGTGAGCCCGCTCGAAGTCCAGCAACTGCGGGACGACACACCGGGCTGCCAATCCGGCATCGTGCACTTCAACCCTGCCGGCGCATCCCTGCCCAGCCAGGCGACCCTCGATGCAATCATCGAGCAACTGCAACGCGAAGCCCGCGACGGCCCGATGGAAGCCGGCGAACATGGCGCGGTGCTAGTGGAAAAAGCCCGCCGCGCCGCCGCGCAACTGCTCAATGCACCCGCCGCCTCGATCGCCTTTGCCAGCAGCGGCTCGACTGCCTGGAGCCTGGCGTTCCAGGCATTGGCGCCTTGGCAGCCGGGCGATCGCATTCTGGTGGGCCGCCATGAATGGGGCGGCAACCTGGCCAGCATGGAGCTGGCAGTGCAGGCCGGCGCCCGAGTAGAAACCATCCCTTGCGATGAGACCGGCGCGGTCTGCCCGCTGGCGCTGGAATCGATGATCGATGCACACGTCAAGCTGATCGACCTCACTTGGCTCCCAGCCAATGGCGGCCTGATCAACCCCGCCCAGGCGATCGGTAAAGTGGCCAGGCGTCACGCTATCCCCTACTTCATCGACGCAGGGCAAGCCGTCGGCCAGGTGCCCGTGGATGTTCAAGCCTTGCAGTGCGACGTGCTCAAGTCGGCCGGACGCAAACACCTGCGTGGCCCACGGGGCACCGCGCTGCTGTATGTGCGACCGGACTTTCTTGAACGCTTGAGCCCGGCCCAGCGCGACGTGTTTTCAGCGCCATGGACCGCCCAGGGTTTCGATCTGCGCAATGACGCCCGGCGCTTTGAGACCAGCGAGACCTCCTTCGCCTTGCTCGCAGGCCTAGGCAATGCGCTACAGGAGATGAATCGCCTGGGCATCGATCGCGTCTGGGAAAGGGTGTCGCAAACCGCTGAGCGAATCCGCGACGAATTGCGTGGGATTGCAGGTATTACCCTGCATGACCTGGGCACGCAGCAATCAGGCTTGATCGCCTTCAACCTGGCCGGCTGGGATGCATTCGAACTGAAGCGGCGCCTGGGTCTGAAGCGCATCAATATCGGCGCCAACGGCGTGGCCTACACGCCATTGGATATGCAGGCACGGGGCCTGGAAAGCGTGGCGAGGATCTCGGTCAGCCCGCTCAACACCGAGCACGATATCGAGTTGCTGATGGCCGCGCTGCGCGAGTTGCGCGACTAAACCTCGACGTCCACCCACAAGCCCTGGCGCGGGGCATCTTCGATCAGCGGCACCACCGGCACGGTGTTGTCGGCGTTGAGCACATCCCCCGGAATGGCCAGGTGCTGCTCCGGGTCTTCATCGGCTTCACGCCGGCGTTTCTGTTGTTCCTGCTGACGGCGTTGTTCTTCGCGCAGCAAAAAGGCCGACGTCTCGGCGTCGCCCTTTTTCAGGTCGATAGTGCTCTCGTTGGAGCCCGGTTGAACTGGCACCACGGGCGGGATATCCGGCTTCTGTCGCACCGGATCGAGTTGTGACGTCACCGGCACAACGCTGACGGGCAGCATGGGTGGCAGCATAGTGATTATTCTCCTGATCAACAGGCTGTCGGCGGGTTGCAGGGCGACTTGAGCACAGGGTTGCCAAGCTGTGACCCAGTCGACACTCCCAAGTGCCCGCCACCCGTCGATTCGGCTTCCGGCCCCCCACGTATACGGAGTAGTTTTTGTCAGAGTCCTTGGGCGTGGGGGCTTGTTCCGTTAAGATAGTCGGCTTTTTCACGGCGGGAGTCAGGCAGCATGGCGCAGCAGTATCAACCGGGGCAACGCTGGATTAGTGACAGCGAAGCAGAGCTGGGGTTAGGCACCGTTCTGGCACAGGACGGCCGCTTGTTGACCGTGCTCTATCCGGCCACTGGCGACACCCGCCAGTATGCGCTACGGAATGCGCCCCTCACTCGCGTGAGGTTTTCGCCGGGTGACAGCATCACCCACTTCGAAGGCTGGAAAATGACCGTACAGGAAGTCGACGACGTCGACGGCCTGCTGGTGTATCACGGCCTCAATGGGCAGAACGAGCAGGTCACCCTGCCGGAAACCCAACTCTCCAACTTCATCCAGTTCCGCCTGGCCAGCGACCGTCTGTTCGCCGGGCAAATCGACCCGCTGGCCTGGTTCTCGCTGCGTTACCACACGCTTGAACACACCAGCCGCCAGTTGCAGTCCTCGCTGTGGGGCCTGGGTGGCGTGCGTGCGCAACCTATTGCTCACCAACTGCACATCGCCCGCGAAGTCGCTGACCGTATCGCGCCACGGGTGTTGCTGGCCGACGAAGTGGGCCTGGGTAAAACCATCGAAGCCGGCCTGGTGATCCATCGCCAATTGCTGTCGGGCCGCGCCAACCGCGTGCTGATCCTGGTCCCAGAAAACCTGCAGCACCAATGGCTGGTGGAAATGCGCCGCCGCTTCAACCTGCAAGTTGCCCTGTTTGACGAAGAACGCTTCATCGAAAGTGATGCCACCAACCCGTTCGAAGACACACAGCTTGCGCTGGTAGCCCTGGAGTGGCTGGTGGACGACGAGAAGGCCCAGGACGCACTGTTCGCCGCCGGCTGGGACTTGCTCGTGGTCGACGAAGCTCACCACCTGGTATGGCACGAAGACAAGGCCAGCCCCGAGTACTCGCTGGTCGAACAACTGGCCGAAGTGATTCCTGGCGTACTGCTGCTCACCGCCACCCCCGAGCAATTGGGCCAGGACAGCCACTTCGCACGCCTGCGCCTGCTCGACCCGAACCGTTTCCACGACCTCGCCGCCTTCCGCTCCGAAAGCGAGAACTATCGCCCGGTGGCTGAAGCCGTGCAGGAGCTGCTGGACAAGGGGCGTCTCTCCCCTGCCGCACATAAGACCATCCAGGGTTTCCTCGGCAACGAAGGTGAAGCCCTGCTGACCGCCGTCAACGATGGCGACACCGAAGCCAGCGCACGCCTGGTGCGCGAGCTGCTCGACCGTCACGGCACTGGCCGCGTGCTGTTCCGCAACACCCGCGCCGCCGTGCAGGGTTTCCCGGAGCGCAAGCTGCACGCCTACCCGCTGCCAAACCCGGACGAATACCTCGAGTTGCCGCTGGGCGAGCACGCCGAGCTGTACCCGGAAGTCAGCTTCCAGTCGCAGCCGGATATTGAAGAAGAAAACCGCTGGTGGCGCTTCGACCCGCGCGTCGAGTGGCTGATCGACCAACTGAAAATGCTCAAGCGCACCAAAGTCCTGGTGATCTGCGCCCACGCCGAAACCGCGATGGACCTGGAAGACGCGCTGCGCGTGCGCTCCGGTATTCCGGCCACGGTGTTCCACGAGGGTATGAACATCCTCGAACGTGACCGCGCCGCCGCCTACTTCGCTGATGAGGAGTTTGGCGCCCAGGTGCTGATCTGCTCGGAAATCGGCAGTGAAGGCCGCAACTTCCAGTTCTCCCATCACTTGGTGCTGTTCGACCTGCCGTCCCACCCCGACCTGCTGGAACAGCGGATCGGCCGTCTGGACCGGATCGGCCAGAAACACGTGATCGAACTCCACGTGCCGTACCTGGAAACCAGCCCGCAAGAGCGTCTGTTCCAGTGGTACCACGAAGCGCTGAACGCCTTCCTCAACACCTGCCCGACCGGCAACGCCCTGCAGCATCAGTTCGGCCCACGCCTGCTGCCGCTGCTGGAGAACGCCGACGACGGCGAGTGGCAAGCCCTGATCGACGAGGCCCGTGCCGAGCGCGAGCGTCTTGAAGAAGAGCTGCACACTGGTCGCGACCGCCTGCTGGAACTCAACTCCGGCGGCGCGGGTGAAGGTGATGCGCTGGTCGAGGACATCCTGGAGCAAGACGACCAGTTTGCCCTGCCGATCTACATGGAAACCCTGTTCGACGCGTTCGGCATCGACAGCGAAGACCATTCGGAAAACGCGCTGATCCTCAAGCCCAGCGAAAAGATGCTCGACGCCAGCTTCCCCCTGGGCGACGACGAAGGTGTGACCATCACCTACGACCGCAACCAGGCGCTGTCGCGCGAAGACATGCAGTTCATCACCTGGGAACACCCGATGGTACAGGGCGGCATGGACCTGGTGCTGTCCGGCTCCATGGGCAACACCGCCGTGGCGCTGATCAAGAACAAGGCGCTGAAGCCGGGCACCGTGTTGCTGGAACTGCTCTATGTCAGCGAAGTGGTTGCCCCACGCTCGCTGCAACTGGGCCGCTACCTGCCGCCGGCCGCCCTGCGCTGCTTGCTGGATGCCAATGGCAACGACCTGTCGAGCCGTGTGTCATTCGTGACCCTCAACGACCAGTTGGAAAGCGTGCCACGGGCCAGCGCCAACAAGTTCATCCAGGCCCAGCGCGACCAACTGACGCCACGGATCAACGCGGGCGAAGAGAAGATCACCCCGCAACATGCCGAGCGCGTGGCCGAGGCCAAGCGTCGCCTGGCGGCAGACACCGACGAAGAACTGGCGCGCCTGACCGCGTTGCAAGCGGTCAACCCGACCGTACGTGACAGTGAGTTGGTGGCCCTGCGTACCCAGCGTGAGCAAGGTTTGGCCATGCTGGATAAGGCGGCGCTGCGACTGGAAGCGATTCGAGTCCTCGTAGCCGGTTAATTTACTGTAGTGAGCGGGCTTGCCCCGCGCTGGGCGGCGAAGCCGCCCCAAAACCAGACGCCGCATTCTTTCAGAGAGAATGCGGCGTTTTTTATGGGGGCGGCTTCGCCGCCCAGCGCGGGGCAAGCCCGCTCACTACAATCAGGCAGGGACGCTAGCAGCCGGCACCTCCACCCCGCTCAACCCCTCCTTCATCTTCTTGGCATCGCGCACAAAACTGCGTGACGCCTGGAACAGAAACAGCATGGTCAAGAACAGCGCCACCGGAATCAGGTACATGGCGTCATGCAACCCCACCGCTTTATAAGCTTCGGTCATCTGCTCCGCCCCAGCCGCATACATCGCCGAGTGGGCGAAATGATCGGAAAGCCCGCCCACCACGATCGGTCCCATCCCACCGCCCAGCAAATACAGCCCGGCAAAAAACAGCGCCATGGCCGTGGCCCGCAAGCGCGGCTCGACCACGTCCTGAATTGCCGTGTACACGCAGGTGTAGAAGTTATAGGCAAACAACCAACCCACGCTGAACAGCGCCACGAACACGCCAATCTCGATGCGTCCGGCGTGCAACGCCCAGGCGGTGGTCACGGTGGAGATGATCAAGCTGAACGCGGCGAACAACAGGCGACCATTGGCAACACGCTGGTGGATCTTGTCAGCGACCCAGCCGCCGAGGGTCAGGCCCACCAGGCCGGTCAGACCGACGATCACACCCGTGGCAACAGCGGCTTCCTGCAACGGCATCAGGAAATAACGCTGCAGCATCGGCACCAGGAACGAGTTGCAGGCATAGGTCGCAAAGTTGAAGCACAACCCGGCCAGCACCAGCCACAGGAAGGTCGGGACCGCCAGCACGCGGCGGATCGGGCGGTCGACGCGCTCCTGGGAGACTTGCACGGTTTCGGCGGCGCCGCGCTTGGGCTCCTTGATATAGAACATGAACACCGCCAGGATCATCCCCGGTACTGCCGCGATAAAGAACGGCGCGCGCCAGCTGTCGAACGCCTTGACCATCCAGCCGATGGTGAAGAACGCCAGCACCAGCCCCAACGGCAGGCCCAGCATGAAAATGCCCATGGCCCGCGCGCGACGGTGCGCCGGGAACAGGTCGCCAATCAGCGAGTTGGCCGCCGGCGCATAACTGGCTTCGCCAATGCCAATGCCCATGCGCACCAGCAAAAACGTCCAGAAACTGCCGACCATGCCGTTGACCGCCGTCAGCCCGCTCCAGGCAAACAGGCCCCAGCCCATCAGTTTACTGCGCGAGCCGGTATCGGCCAGGCGCCCGAGAGGCAAGCCGGCAATGGCGTAGACGATGGTGAAGGCGGTACCGATGATGCCGAGCTGGAAGTCGCTCAGGTGCCATTCCATACGGATTGGCTCGATGATGATCGCCGGAATCGTGCGATCGAAGAAGTTGAACAGGTTGGCCAGGAACAGCAGGAACAGAATGCGCCAGGCATTCGCCGCTTGGGTCGAGTTCTGCATGGGTCCGTCTCTTTTATTGTTATGAGAGCTGCGATGCCCGATGCATCCTGCCCGGTACCTGCAACATAGTCAGACGGCACCCGGTTGTCTGTAATGATTCGTAAAGCTGATAGGGCATGATTTCGCCCGGCAGCAGGGGACTTCGCCTACAAAAATATAAGTTCCTGCCCCCCTTCCCAACGGCCATGGCCCGGATAGAATGGCGAGCCTTCCGTAACACCCCACTCCTACTTTTCTTATCGATGACGCCCATGTCCGAAGCCAGTCCGTGTCTGAATTGCGGTGCCTGCTGTTCACACTTCCGTGTGTCTTTCTTCTGGGGAGAATGCGCCTCGTCGGGGGGCACGGTGCCCGATGACCTGGTGGTACAGATCAACCCCACCCGCGTGGCGATGATCGGCACCGACCAGAAACCGGCGCGCTGCTGCAGCCTTGAAGGTGAAGTAGGCCAAGGCACCCGATGCACGATTTACGAGCAACGCTCCAGTGTGTGCCGCGAGTTCGAGTCCTCCTGGTATGAGGGCGTGCACAACGCCGATTGCGATGCAGCCCGCGCCGCGTTTGGCCTGGCGCCGCTGGAAGCACCGTTCGAACTGGACCTGCCCATCAGCGCTTAGCATCAAACGCTATGGGTGGCATGACAAAATCGTAGACAAGCAAAGTGCCATTACTCCTTGGCGAATTCTCCTACACGTCTACACTCGTCCACATAGGTCATCGCCGTTGGCAGTGACGTGACTCTATGACGGGACATGCTATGGAATGGCTGGGTCTGCATTTTTTTACCGAGCTTCCAGAGAGCGGGCACTTATTACTCAATTGCAGTCATAACCCCTTCCTGGTACTGCTCGCTTATCTGGTCGCGTGCGCGGCGGGTTTCGGCACGCTGGACATGGCCGAACGCGTCGGCCATGTCGAAGACCCTACCGCGCGGCGCCATTGGCGCTGGCTCGGGGCGGGTTGCCTGGCAGGCGGCATCTGGTCCACCCACTTCATCAGCATGTTGGCCTTCCAGGCCCCGATTGCGATCCATTACGAACTGTTCATGACGTTCGCCTCCTTGCTGATCGCACTGATCGCGTCGTTGATCGCCATGCAAACCCTCAGTCACTCCAACCTGCGCTTCCACCAGTACTTACTGGCGTCGGTCTGGATGGGCATCGGCATCGCCCTGATGCATTACGTCGGCATGTCGGCCATGCGTTCCCAGGCCCAGGTGTATTTCGAAACGCGGCTGTTCTTGGCCTCGATCGGCATTGCCATCGGCGCCAGCCTGGCGGCCTTGCTGCTGTCGAGTTACCTGCGCAACGGTGCCGGAGTGTTCCACCAGTTGCTTAAATATGCCGCCAGCCTGGTGCTCGGCGCCGGCATTCTCAGCATGCACTTCACCGGCATGGCCGCCATGCGCCTGATGGTGCCGAACGGGGCGGACCTGTCGCTGCCGCTGGACAACAACCCGATTCAACTGGGCCTGTCGGTCGCCGTTATCACCCTGCTGGTGATCGGCAGCAGCATCAGCGCCGCCTTGGCCGACAAGAAGCTGCAGCACAAGGAACGTGACCTGCGCCGGGTCAATGCGCTGCTCAGCGAACTCGATCAAGCCCGCGCTTCACTGCAACAGGTGGCCCACTACGACGCCTTGACCAGCCTGCTCAACCGCCGGGGTTTCAACCAAATCTTTGCGGAAAAGCTCGCCGAAAAAACCGCCTCCCACGGCATGATGGCGGTGATTTTCCTCGATATCGACCACTTCAAACGCATCAACGACAGCCTCGGGCATGACGCTGGCGACCAATTGCTCACCGTGCTGGCCGGACACATCAAGAGCTCGGTGCGCAGCCACGCCGATGTGGTCGCGCGGTTTGGCGGCGATGAGTTCTGCATCCTGATCAGCATCCACCACCGCGACGAAGCCCGGCACTTGGCCCAGCGCATCATGCAACAGATGAAAGAACCCATCGAGCTGGCCGGCCGGCGCATGGTGATGACCACCAGCATCGGCATCAGCCTGTTCCCCGACGACGGCCTGACTTGCGAAGAGTTGTTGAAAACCGCCGACCTGGCGCTGTATCAGTCCAAGGATGCCGGGCGCAACAGCCTGAACTTCTTCAGCTCCAACCTGAAAACCCGCGCCTTCCTCGAACTGCAACTGGAAGAGGAACTGCGCGGCGCCCTGCGCACCCGTAACCAACTGGTGCTGTTCTATCAACCGATCTTCGACATGAAACTGGGCAAAGTCACGCGGCTGGAAGCCTTGGTGCGCTGGCAACATCCACAGCATGGCTTACTGGCCCCGGACCGCTTTATCGGCATCGCCGAAAGCAACGGCCTGATTGCCGAATTGGACCACTGGGTCCTGCGCCAAGCCTGTCACGACCTGAGCCTGCTGTCTGAACGGGGTTATACCGACCTGACCATGGCGGTGAACTGCTCGGCCCTGAACCTGGCCCGTGATGAGCTGGCGGATGAAATCGAAGACGCGTTGCGCTTCAGCGGGATCGGCGCCAACCGCCTGGAGCTGGAAGTCACCGAAAACGCCCTGATGGGCAATATCAGCAGCACCTTGGCGTTGTTGCGGCAGATCCGCGCGTTGGGCGTGTCGTTGGCCATCGACGACTTCGGCACCGGCTACTCGTCCCTTGCTTACCTCAAGCGCTTGCCACTCAACACGCTGAAGATCGACCGCTCATTTATCCAGGATATTCCCAAGTCCACCGCCGATATCGAGATCGTCCAGGCGGTGATTGGCATGGCCCACACCCTGCACTTGCAGGTGGTGACCGAGGGCGTGGAAACCCAGGCCCAATTCGAGCTACTGCACCAGCATGGCTGCGATTACGTGCAGGGTTATCTGCTCAGCCCGGCGGTACCGGCCAGTGACATCATCGGCGTGATGCAGGGCGTCAACCAGCGCAACCCACTCCCCCCGCCTAGAGGGGCTGGCACCAAGGACGGCAGTTCGCCGCAAGACGCCTCCCCAAACCGTGGCAGCTCCACGTCCATCGTCAGGCCAATTCGCTGACGCCGAATCTTTGGCATTTCGCCATCATCTACCTAAAGAACGCCGACGAACGGCCGATTCATCAGAGTCCGGCCAGGTTTTCCCTGAAAACACTAGGGTTCATCCCACTCGCCCAGGACAAGGACGCACTGTAAAGTCGCGAACTCTCATTCCGTGATGGCTATTTGATACCTTCCAGCCATCCGCCCAGGCACATGGCGCACAATGACTTCTAAAAATAACTCTGCCACCGTGGTATCTGACGTGTTGCTCCCAGCTCCTGCGGACAAGCCCTCAGGTTCAAAGTCATTGAGCACCGCCCGCCCGCTGGCCACCCAGCAATACCTGTACTTCACCGAAACCAATACCGACCGCATCCTCGACAACCTCGACGGCCTGCGCGACATGGTGTTCCCGCGCCCGCCCCACTTGGAAGGCGACAACGATCCGCGCAACGAGCAAGAATTTCCCTCGGTGTGCCTGATCGGCCTGGGCCGTTGTGGTTCGAACATCGCACTCGACGTCGCGGAGCTGGTTTACAACGCACGCAAGTTCTACCTGAACGAATTCAGCAACGAAGACAAATCGCAGGACAAGGGCTACAGCCCGGCCCAGTGGATCCGCAATAACCTGCGCCTGGGCGGCGGCAAGGCCACCAAGCCGGTGTTCCTGGTGGAACCACTGGTGATGCTCGGCGACCTGGACAAGGATATCGCCGGGCGCATCCGTTTCTCGCGCAAGGGCGAAAAAAGCGGCTTCCTGCGCGACTACAGCAAGATGAAAATCATGGACCTGTCCGAAGTCCATGCCGGTGGCGCCGGTAACGCGCCGATCCTCGGCCAGTACCTGGCCAAGATCATCCTCAATAAAGACACCCAGCGTTTTTCCAGCCCTGACTGGAAGATGATCCACTCGTACCTCATCGACTCCTGCGGCATCAAGGCTAACCAGTCGCGCCTGTACTTCTCGATCTTCAGCGCCGGTGGCGGCACCGGCTCAGGCATGGCCTCGGAGTTCGGCCTGGCCCAGCAGCACTCGTACATGAACAAGACGTTCGACACCAAGCCCGCCGACGAGCACGACAGCAAAAGCGGCCATGCCTTTGTGTTCGAACCGATCTTCACCAGCGGTATTTGCGTGCTGCCGAACATCTCCGACCACCGCAGCGAAATGTCCGAGGCGCTGCACATCAACGCCGGGCGCCTGCTGTGCAAATACCTGTCGGAAGAATGGGACTTCTCGTACAACTTCGCCAATGAAGACAGCAGCGAAGCCAGCGTGAAGGGGCGTATCCGGCCGTGGAACGCAATGATGTTGATCTCCAACGACATCATGCGTTATGCCGAAGAAAGCGATGACGGCAATATCCAGAACATTGACGTCAATGCCATGGAAAAACACGCCAACCAGTACATTTCCCAGCAGATCTTCAACATCCTCACGGCCCAGGCCGTGACCACCGACTACGACCAGAACTACTTCCGTCGCGCCGGGATCGACATTGGTGAAACCATTCGCCTGGATGCCAACGACCTGTTCATGAGCCTGGCCGGCCCTGTGGCAATTGCCTATGCCGAGTCCGTCGTCCCGGAAACCCCGGCGCCGTCGAGTGACAAGTTCAAGGTGTTCGAGAAAGAACCGCAACGCCTGAACATCGACGACCTGTTCTTCCGCTCCATCGACCTGCCACACTTCAACAAGGTCACCCAGGCCATCGAAGGCATCAGCCTGCTGCCGATCGAGTCCAAGCGCTACAAGGCGTCGCTGGAGCAGTACAAGAATTCGGGCTACGACGCGGCCGCATTGCACGACCTGCACTTCTTCAAGAACTGCTCGTCGGTGGTGTCGATTGTTTCGTTACCCAAGGACTACAAGCTGTCCTACATGGACCTGAACCGGCTCAAGACCCACCTCAACAGCCTGTTCCCCAACACCACCCTCAAGCGCTATGCCCTGGTGATTGGCGCATCGGCCAACTTGTCGCTGACCACCTTGATCGCCAAGAGCCCATGCCTGTCGGATGATTTCCTCACGCTGATCGTAGCCTTCATCAAGCGCTGCTTTGCGCGCAACCCGTACCGCTTCGATGACACGCTGGACAACTCGATCCTGGACTTCATTATCCACGAGGACTTCGACGAAGACCGTATCGACGAACTGCTCAACGAGTTCGAAAACCCGGCGAAGATCCTCGACACCAACTGGTACGCGATCAAGCCGATGTATGAGAAGAAGTACCGGGAGCTGATCAACGACAAAGACAAGTTCGTTTCGATCAATGACATTCGCCTGTCACGGGATTGCGTGAAGAAGGCGATCAAGTACCTGCGTGAGATTTACCGTCACCGGATTGGCAAGACCAAGGTTATCTCCTTGAACAACCATACCGGCAAGACGGCTTAGACCGAGCCGCGCCCATCGCAGGCAAGCCAGCTCCCACACTTGGAATGCATTTCAAATGTGGGAGCTGGCTTGCCTGCGATGACGGTCTGTATTGCAAAAAATGTATAGCCCTGCCACACCACGAAACAATTCTGCAGCCGTTTAGCCGCCCGCCCAACTGTTCCCGTGACGTGCACGTCACCCTCGGCTGTGACCTTTCTCTACGGCAAGATGCCATCACCGCTTCAGCGGTTACTCCGCTACACACTTCCCTCGGCAAAAAACGCGCACCTTTTTCGTGCGGACTTTTCTCACGCCGCGCTTTCCTGGATCAGAATCCACGGCGAGACCACCACCGCCCACAGGCTCGGATCACGCTCCACCAGGTCCAATGCCCGCGTCGCAGACACTTCGCCAAGGCTACCCGCGGCCAGCCAGGCAGCGACTTTGTCACGGTTGTCCTCGGCCATTCCCTCGGCGGCTTCGATCAAATCCAGGCCGGCGTCGACCCACAATAGGGCACCCTTGGCAAAGAACGGCTCAAGCTCCTTCCAGGATATTTCGGCGGTTTCACCGAGCAGCTTGGCATAGAGGGTGCTAGGTTCTTGCGTCATGGGAATTCACCTGAGTAAAAAACGGCGCAATCATAACGTCGTGGCTCTTGTAGAAAAACCCAGTTGCAAATGAGTTACCGAGAGAAAGTGTCAGGAAAGCCAAGGATTGCCCGAAACTCTGGCATCGCCCCGCCGCAATTCTGTCTTTTTCTTTCATTTAAGCGACACACCTGGGTTTTGCCCCCAGCAGCCAGCTTTTCAAGCGATCAACCGGCGCTCTACACTGTACCGGTACAGTTGCCAGGGCACTGCCGGGGGGATATCCGAGATATCTGATCCGGTTCTGCAGCTCACAAGGCCGCTAGAACTATAAAAAATACAACAGTAAGAGTGGAGCACTATGAATAAGGCTACTAAGCAGATTTCCAAACTGTTTGCCGCTATGGTCCTGGCTGGGGTTGCCGGCCATTCGTTCGCAGCCGACACCATCAAGATCGGTATCGCAGGTCCTAAAACCGGTCCAGTGACGCAATACGGCGACATGCAATTCATGGGTGCCAAACAAGCCATCGCCGACATCAACGCCAAGGGCGGCGTCGACGGCAAGATGCTTGAGGCCAAGGAATACGACGACGCTTGCGATCCTAAACAAGCCGTTGCCGTCGCCAACAAAGTGGTCAACGACGGCGTCAAGTTCGTGGTCGGTCACCTCTGCTCCAGCTCCACTCAACCCGCCTCCGACATCTATGAAGACGAAGGCGTGATCATGATTACCCCGGCTGCCACCAGCCCGGAAATCACCGCCCGTGGCTACAAGCTGATCTTCCGCACCATCGGCCTGGACAGCGCCCAAGGCCCGGCGGCCGGCAACTACATCGCCGACCACGTGAAGCCGAAGATCGTTGCCGTACTGCACGACAAGCAGCAGTACGGTGAAGGCATCGCCACCGCCGTTAAACAGACCCTCGAGAAGAAAGGCACCAAGGTTGCCGTCTTCGAAGGCCTGAACGCCGGCGACAAAGACTTCTCCTCGATCATCCAGAAACTCAAGCAAGCCAACGTCGACTTCGTCTACTACGGCGGCTACCACCCTGAGCTGGGCCTGATCTTGCGCCAAGCCAAGGAAAAAGGCCTGAACGCCAAGTTCATGGGTCCAGAGGGCGTCGGCAACGACTCCATCTCGCAAATCGCCCAGGGCGCATCCGAAGGCCTGCTGGTGACCCTGCCTAAATCCTTCGACACCGACCCGGCCAACAAGGCCATCGTTGAAGAGTTCGCCAAGAACAAGCAGGACCCAACCGGTCCGTTCGTGTTCCCAGCCTACTCGGCCATTGAAGTGATCGCCGGCGGTATTACCGCTGCGAAGAGCGAAGACACCGCCAAAGTGGCAGCCGCCATCCACGCGGGCACCTTCAAGACCCCTACCGGCGACCTGAGCTTCGACGCCAAGGGCGACCTGAAGGACTTCAAATTCGTGGTCTACGAATGGCACTTCGGTAAACCAAAAACCGAAGTTTCCCCTCAGTAAGCCAGGCGTTACTGGTCCAACAAGCCCACTGTGAGAGCAGTGGGCTTTGTTTTACGAGGTTTATGGGCCTGTCACCCGCGATCCGGGCGCTGGCTCACCTGAAAATCTTAAAACCGTCACCAGCGGTTCGCTGGCAAACGCTTTGTGCAACCTGGTCACAGAACAGGGCACAGGCCGGAAATGACTCCACCAGTGAAATGCGTATCGGGTTTTTAGGAGCGCTGTAATGCCTGAGATCTATCATTTTTTCCAACAGCTGGTTAATGGCCTGACCATTGGCAGCACCTATGCCTTGATAGCCATTGGCTACACAATGGTTTACGGCATCATTGGAATGATCAACTTCGCCCATGGCGAGGTGTACATGATTGGTTCCTACGTGGCCTTTATCGCCCTTGCCGGGTTGGCCATGATGGGTATCCACTCCCTGCCGCTGTTGATGACCGCCGCGTTCCTTGCGTCGATCGTCGTGACCAGTGCCTATGGCTACAGCATCGAGCGCGTTGCGTATCGTCCCTTGCGTGGCAGCAACCGTTTGATCCCGCTGATTTCCGCCATCGGCATGTCGATTTTCCTGCAGAACACCGTATTGCTGTCCCAGGACTCCAAGGACAAGTCCATTCCCAACCTGATCCCGGGGAGCATCTCCTTCGGCCCAGGTGGCGCACAAGAAGTGCTGATTTCGTACATGCAGATCCTGGTCTTTGTCGTCACCCTGGTGGCGATGCTCGGCCTGACCCTGTTCATCTCCCGCTCCCGTCTGGGGCGCGCCTGCCGGGCTTGTGCCGAAGACATCAAGATGGCCAACCTGCTGGGCATCAACACCAACAACATTATCGCCCTGACCTTCGTGATCGGCGCCGCATTGGCAGCCGTTGCGGCGGTGCTGCTGAGCATGCAGTACGGCGTGATCAACCCCAACGCCGGTTTCCTGGTAGGCCTCAAGGCCTTTACTGCGGCGGTTTTGGGCGGCATCGGCAGTATCCCGGGCGCGATGCTCGGTGGCCTGGTGCTGGGTGTGGCCGAAGCCTTTGGCGCCGATATCTTCGGCGACCAGTACAAGGACGTCGTGGCGTTCGGCCTGTTGGTTCTGGTGCTGTTGTTCCGTCCGACCGGCATCCTGGGCCGTCCGGAGGTTGAGAAAGTATGAGCAGATATCTTAAATCGGCGTTCTTCAGCGCGCTGTTGGTTTGGGCGGTTGCGTTCCCCGTACTCGGCCTCAAGCTGAGCATTGTCGGCATCAACCTGGAAGTGCATGGCACCGGTCCCGTGACCCTGACCATCATCGCCCTGTGCTCGGTGCTGATGTTCCTGCGTGTGCTGTTCACCCAGCAGGTCGGTGCCTTGTTCAAGGGCAACCGTGGCCCTCTGGTATCGCCTAAGGTCAGTCAATTCCTGACCCTGCCGCGTACCCAGCGCTACATCATCATCGGCCTGATCGTGGCCGCGTTGATCTGGCCGTTCTTCGGCTCACGCGGCGCGGTCGATATTGCCACCCTGATCCTGATCTACGTGTTGCTGGGCCTCGGCCTTAACATCGTGGTCGGCCTGGCCGGCTTGCTCGACCTGGGTTACGTGGGTTTCTACGCCGTAGGTGCCTACACCTACGCGCTGCTCTCGCACTACCTGGGCTGGGGCTTCTGGATCTGCCTGCCCTTGGCGGGCATGGCGGCGGCAACGTTCGGCTTCCTGCTGGGCTTCCCGGTACTGCGCCTGCGCGGTGACTACCTGGCGATCGTGACCCTGGGCTTCGGTGAAATCATCCGACTGTTCCTGCGTAACCTCACGGATATCACCGGCGGCCCCAACGGTATCAGCAGCATCCCCAAGCCGACGTTCTTCGGGCTGACGTTCGACCGTAGCGCCGCAGAAGGCATGCAGACCTTCCACGAGTACTTCGGGATCGACTACAACCCGGTGAGCAAAGTGGTGTTCCTGTACCTGGTGGCACTGCTGCTGGCACTGGCTGCACTGTTCGTGATCAACCGCCTGCTGCGCATGCCGATCGGCCGTGCATGGGAAGCGCTGCGTGAAGATGAAATCGCCTGCCGTGCACTCGGCATGAACCCGACAGTCATCAAGCTTTCGGCCTTCACCCTCGGGGCAACCTTTGCCGGTTTCGCCGGCAGTTTCTTCGCCGCTCGCCAAGGCCTGGTAACGCCGGAGTCGTTCACCTTCATCGAGTCGGCGATTATCCTCGCTATCGTGGTACTGGGTGGCATGGGCTCGCAATTGGGCGTGATCCTGGCAGCAATCGTGATGATCCTGCTGCCGGAATTGATGCGTGAGTTCAGCGAATACCGCATGTTGATGTTCGGCGCCATGATGGTGCTGATGATGATCTGGCGTCCTCAAGGCCTGCTGCCCATGCAACGTCCACACATGGAGCTGCGCAAATGAGCCGCGAGATCCTGAAAGTCGAAAACTTGAGCATGCGCTTCGGCGGCTTGCTGGCGGTCAACGGCGTGGCCCTGACCGTGAAAGAAAAACAGGTGGTTGCGCTGATCGGCCCCAACGGCGCCGGCAAGACCACCGTATTTAACTGCCTCACCGGTTTCTACAAGCCGAGCGGTGGCAGCATCCTGCTGGACGGCCAGCCGATCCAGGGCCTGGCCGGTCACGAGATCGCCCGCAAGGGCGTGGTGCGGACCTTCCAGAACGTGCGGCTGTTCAAGGACATGACGGCGGTCGAAAACCTGCTGATAGCCCAACACCGTCACCTGAACACCAACTTCTTCGCAGGCCTGTTCAAGACCCCGGCGTTCCGCAAGAGCGAGCGCGAGGCCATGGAGTACGCCGAGTACTGGCTGGACAAGGTCAACCTGACCGAGTTTGCCAACCGCCCGGCCGGCACCTTGGCCTACGGTCAGCAACGTCGCCTGGAAATCGCCCGCTGCATGATGACCCGTCCGCGGATCCTCATGCTCGACGAACCAGCCGCCGGCCTGAACCCCAAGGAAACCGAAGACCTCAAGGCGCTGATCAGCGTGTTGCGTGAAGAAAACAACGCCACCGTGCTGTTGATCGAACATGACATGAAACTGGTTATGAGCATTTCCGACCACATCGTGGTGATCAACCAGGGCACACCGTTGGCCAACGGGACGCCGGAGCAGATCCGCGACAATCCTGAAGTGATCAAAGCCTATTTGGGGGAAGCGTAAAATGCTGCAATTCGAAAACGTTTCCACTTTTTACGGCAAGATCCAGGCCCTGCACAGCGTCAACGTCGAAGTGCGCCAGGGTGAGATCGTCACGCTGATCGGCGCCAACGGTGCCGGCAAATCGACCCTGTTGATGACCCTCTGCGGTTCGCCCCAGGCCCACAGCGGCAGCATCCGCTACATGGGTGAAGAACTGGTGGGCCAGCAATCCTCACACATCATGCGCAAGAGCATCGCGGTGGTACCGGAAGGCCGTCGTGTGTTCTCACGCCTGACGGTGGAGGAGAACCTGGCCATGGGTGGGTTCTTCACCGACAAGGGCGATTACCAGGAGCAGATGGACAAGGTGCTGCACCTGTTCCCTCGGCTCAAGGAGCGCTTCAGCCAGCGCGGCGGCACCATGTCCGGCGGCGAGCAGCAAATGCTCGCCATCGGCCGGGCGCTGATGAGCAAACCCAAGCTATTGCTGCTGGATGAACCTTCACTGGGCCTGGCACCGATCATCATCCAGCAGATCTTCGACATCATCGAACAGCTGCGCAAGGACGGTGTGACGGTGTTCCTGGTGGAACAGAACGCCAACCAGGCGCTGAAAATCGCTGACCGTGCCTATGTGCTGGAAAATGGCAGGGTGGTGATGCAAGGCACTGGCGAGCAGTTGCTGACCGATCCGAAGGTGCGTGAGGCATATCTGGGCGGCTAAGGTTTTCTTGCTGAAGGAACCGGCTTGAACAATGTGGGAGTGGGCTTGCTCGCGAATGCGGTGGATCAGTCAACGATGCAGTGACTGACATACCGTATTCGCGAGCAAGCCCGCTCCCACATTTGTTTTGCGTGAAGCGAAATTTTTAATTTTTTTGAAGCCGGTGTAACGAATTCCATCCCCCCCTCTCTAGTGGTACAAGCAGGCATTCAAGCCCGCCAACTCAACCCACTGCTGGAGATACACCATGACTACCAAACTGTCCGCCGCCACCCTCGTCCTGGCCCTCGGTTCCGCCCTGAGCCTGTCGACCCTGGCCACCACCGCCCACGCTGCCGACGACATGCAGAAATGTTTCGGCGTCGCTGAGGCCGGCAAGAACGATTGCGCCGCGGGTGCAGGCACTTCCTGCGCCGGCACCTCAAAAACCAAGGATCAAGCCAACGCCTGGAAACTGGTCCCGGCCGGCACCTGCCTCAAAACCCCAAGCTCCACCTCGCCGACCGGCTTCGGCCAGGAAGCAGCCTTCACCGCCAAGTCCTGAAACCTCGCAAAACCTGAGTACTGATGATGACCCTTACATCCCTGCAAGCCGTCTCCCAGGCTCAGGCGCCCGGCCTCCCCCGTCGGGCCGGGCTGGGGCTCAAGCATGAGCATTTCATGGACGTGCTGGAGACCTTGCCCGACATCGGTTTTTTTGAAGTACACGCCGAAAACTACATGGTGGCCGGCGGCCCGTTTCATCATTACCTGGGGTTGATCCGAGAGCAGTACCCGCTGTCCTTGCACGGCGTGGGCCTGTCCATCGGCGGCGATGGCCCGCTGGACCGTGCGCACCTGGCACGGTTGGCCGCGCTGATCGAACGCTATCAACCCCACTCTTTTTCCGAACACCTGGCCTGGTCAAGCCACGGCCCGGTGTTCCTCAATGACCTGCTGCCCCTGGCCTACGACAGCGCGACCCTGCAACGGGTATGCGAACACGTTGACCAGGTGCAGAGCACCCTCAAGCGCCCCATGCTGCTGGAAAATCCGTCGACTTATCTGCAATTCCAGCGCTCAACCCAGGACGAGACTGACTTCATCAGCGAAATCATTCGCCGCACTGGCTGTGGTTTGCTGCTGGATGTAAACAACGTTTACGTGTCGTGCATCAACCATCAACGCGATCCACTTGCCTACATCGACGCGTTGCCATTGCACGCGGTGGGCGAGATTCATCTGGCCGGTTTTGCCGAAGACACTGACAGCCTCGGTGATCGCTTGCTGATCGATGATCACGGCGCACCTATCGATAACGCCGTGTGGCAGCTGTACGAAAAAGTACTGGCGCAGGTCGGCTCGGTAGCAACCCTGATCGAGCGGGATAACCAGGTGCCGGCGTTTGGCGTACTGCTGGCCGAGGCTCAACGGGCTGACTGGCATCTGTCGCAGGTGAACCCATGAGCCTGCATGACGATTTCGCCGAGGCATTATTGGCGCCGGACCTGGCCTGTCCCGATGGCCTGTTCAGCAGCAATGGTGCCGACCCCGCCAGCCGCTTCGTGGTGTATCGCAACAATGTGCACAGCTCGTTGATCAACGCGCTGGCAACGGCTTATCCGGTGACATTGCAACTGGTGGGCGAAAAGTTCTTCCGAGCGATGGCCGGCCTGTTTGTACAGGTTTGCCCACCCACCACCCCGTTGATCAGCGAGTACGGCAGTGCGTTCGCGGCGTTTATCCAGGATTTCGAGCCTGCCGCCAGCGTGCCCTACCTGGCCGATGTCGCGCGCCTGGAACGCTTGCGCGTACGGGCCTATCACGCAGCGGATACCCCGCCGATGGACCAGCAGACGGTTCTCCAAGCGCTGCAAGGCCAGACAGACCTGGGGACATTGCGCCTGCAACTGCATCCCTCCCTCGCCACTTTGACTTCAGCCTATGCGGTGGTATCCATCTGGGCCGCGCACCAGGCCGAGGGCGGCTTGGCCACTCTGAATCCCTGGCACGCCCAGGGTGCGCTGGTCATGCGTCGGGGCCTGGAGGTTCAGGTGTTAGCGATCGACCACGGCTCAGTCACGTTTATCGACAGCCTGGCCCAGGGCACGCCTTTGGAAAAAGCCGTGGAGCAGACGCTTGAAACGTCCGCCGAGTTTGACCTGCACCAATGCCTGACGCTGCTGATAAACCACAGCGCCATCACTCATTTGCATCCAGAACAAAAGGTGTCGCCATGAATACTCGTCCGTCGTGCCTGATCAACCGGGTCATCGCGCTTTTCGAACACATCCCTTACAGCCTGATCGCTTTTCTCGCGCGCTTTTCCATCGCCGCGGTGTTCTGGAAATCCGGGCAAACCAAAGTCGAAGGCTTCGCGATTGATTTGATCAGCGGCACCTTCCAATTCGGCGAACCCAAATTGGCGGCCTCGACATTGCCGTTGTTTCGCAGCGAATACCACGTGCCGTTGCTGTCACCGGAAATCGCGGCGCACATGGCGGCATTTGCCGAGCATTTTTTCCCGGTGTTGATTCTGGTGGGCTTCGCTACACGCTTCTCAGCCTTGGCCCTCATCGGTATGACCCTGGTGATCCAGTTGTTCGTCTACCCGGACGCCTACCCGACTCATGGCATCTGGATCGCGTTGCTATTGCTGCTCGTGGCCAAAGGGCCGGGACGTCTGTCCATCGATCACCTGATCGCCCGTCGCTGCGCTTAAAGCCGATCCAGCGCCTCGCCGCTACGCTTGAACCAATCCACCAGGTAATCGGCCAACACCTGGGTGCGGCGCGGCAAACCACCCTGATAGGGATGCACCAGGTACATCGGCATGCTCCGTGTCTGATAATCGCGCAGGAGCCAGCGCAAGCGGCCGTCAGCCAATTCTGCAGGAAGCACATAGGACGGCAGCCGCGCGATACCGGCGCCCACCAGCGCGGCCTTTTTCAGCAGGTTGTAGTGGTTTGAGGCAAACGTGCCGCTGACCCGCACCCGCAGCAACTCGTGCTGCTGGTGGTACAGCCACTCTTCACGCCCGCTGTAATGGCTGTTGAGCAGGCAAGTGTGCGTGGCCAGGTCGGCCGGGGTCTGTGGCTCGCCATGTTGTTCAAGGTACGCCGGGCTGGCGCATGTCATCTCATGCCAGGCCAGCAGCGGCTTGGCCACCAGGCGCTCGTTTTCAATCGCGCCTGAGCGTACCCCCAAATCAAAACCATCCCGCGCCAGATCGCGATAACTGTTGTTGAGCTCCAACTCGATCTGCACCTGCGGGTACTGCTTGGAAAACTCCAGCAACAACCCGTCGAAGAATGTCTCGCCCAACGACACCGGCACCGTCATGCGCACCGGTCCGGCCAGGTCGTCCTTGAGCCGCGCCAATGCCTGTCGGGCGCGATCCACCTGCACCACCAATGCCTGGGCCTGGGGCAGCAACGCCGCACCCGCGGCTGTCAGGCTGAGTTTGCGCGTGGTGCGGTGCAGCAAGACCACGGAAAACCGCGCTTCCAACTGGCTGATCCGCTTGGACAACTGCCCTTTGCTGCAGCCCAGTTGCTCAGCAGCCACGGTGAAACTGCCGGCCTCGATCAGCACGGCAAACGCCGCCAGGTCATCCATCTCACTCATGGATTGTTTCCATTTGAAAACCAAAGGTTGCCTATTAGCGCGTTTATCCGCAGAAAAAGCCACTCTAGACTGAACCCTCACTTACCCCCTGGAGGAACAGCACCATGAAAATCCTATTGATTGGCGCCAGCGGCACAGTCGGCTCGGCGGTCAAGGCAGAACTGGCTCAGCGTCACGACGTGATCAGCATCGGCCGCAACAGCGGCGACTTCCAGGTGGATATCAGCGACAGCGCGTCGATCCGCACACTGTTCGAGCAGACAGGCAAGTTCGATGCCCTGGTCTGCGCAGCAGGTAGCGTGAACTTCGTACCGTTGGGCGACATGAGCGAAAGCGACTTCGAACTGGGCCTGCGTGACAAGCTGATGGGCCAGGTCAACCTGCTGCTGATCGGCCGCGAATACGCCAACGATGGCGCCTCGTTCACCTTCACCAGTGGCATTCTGAACCGCGACCCGATCCGCACCGGCGCCTCGGCGGCACTGGTCAATGGCGCGCTGGATGCCTTCGTCAAAGCGGCGGCAATCGAGTTGCCACGTGGCCTGCGTATCAACTCGGTGAGTCCGACGGTCCTGTTGGAAGCCATGGACAGCTACGCGCCGTACTTCCGTGGCTACAAACCGGCGCCAGGCGCCGATGTGGCGTTGGCCTACGCAAAAAGCGTGGAGGGCCTGCAAACCGGTCAGACCTTTATCGTGGGGTGATCAGGCTGCCTGTCAGAATTGCCTGAACCTCGCGGGCAGGGTTGTGGTACGGCGCAGGCCTGCGTAACGTGGCGGCACTTGTCTGGAGACTCGATGATGCGTGCCGCCCATACCCTTGCTCTACTTGCCTTGCTTCCCCTGTTTGGCGCCTGCCAGATGTTCGATAACGCTCCGGCCAAGCCTTCTACGGCCGGGCTGACCCGCATGCAGGGCGAGCTCACGGCGATCGGCGGCAAACTGCTGTTCCAGCCGTGTGGCGACAAACGCAGCTATGTAGTCAAAGACACCGGCGGCACCAGCATCCTGCAGGAAGCGGCTTCGCTTGCCGGCGAGCAAGGCGCGTTGTTTGCCGACCTGCGTGGCCAGTTCTCCGGGGTTGCCAGCGGCACCGAGGGCAGCGTCGACCTGCAACAACTTTACCGCGTCGAGCGCTCGACTTCGGCCTGCAACGACCCGGACTTCAAACGCATGATCCTGCGCGCCAACGGCCACAAACCGACCTGGGTGATGAACGTCACCGCCAAGGGCCTGGTGCTGGAACGCGAAGGCCAGCCGCCATTGGCGGTGCCTTATGTGGAAGAGCAAATCGGCGATGGCCGCTTCAACCTGATGACCGAAGCCAATAATCAACACGTGGAATTGTGGGTCGCCCCGCAGCGTTGCGTCGACCCGGTCAGCGGCAGCCTACAACACATGACCGCCGAGCTGCGCGTCAACGGGCAGGTGCAGCGCGGTTGTGCGTCGTTCGGCGGCTCGCGCGACGACTGACGCCACGCCGTGCTGTTTTAACATGACGGGAAACCACCATTGGGGCTTATAATCGCCGGTTTGCAAAACAGCCGGCCTCCGAGCCCGCCGCCTACCGGATCCTGTCATGTTACGAATCACCGAACTCAAGCTGCCCATCGACCATCCCGAAGAAGACCTGCGGCCCGCCATCGTGCAGCGCTTGGGCATCGCCAGTGATGACTTGCTCGATTTCACCCTGTTCAAGCGTAGCTACGACGCCCGCAAGAAATCCTCGGAGCTGTGCTTCATCTACACCATCGACTTGAACGTGAAGGGTGAAGCCGCCCTGCTGCTCAAGTTTGCCGATGACCGCAACGTCAACCCGGCGCCGGATGTCAGCTACAAAGTCGTGGGCCAGGCGCCGGAAGGCCTGACGCAGCGTCCAATCGTAGTGGGTTTCGGCCCGTGCGGGATCTTCGCCGGCTTGTTGTTGGCGCAGATGGGCTTCAAGCCGATCATTCTCGAACGCGGCAAGGAAGTGCGCCAGCGCACCAAGGACACCTGGGGCCTGTGGCGCAAAAGCGTGCTCAACCCCGAGTCCAACGTGCAGTTCGGTGAGGGCGGCGCCGGGACCTTTTCCGACGGCAAGCTGTACAGCCAGATCAAGGACCCGAAATTCCACGGCCGCAAAGTCCTGCACGAATTCGTCAAGGCCGGTGCGCCGGAAGAAATCCTCTACGTCAGCAAGCCGCACATCGGTACGTTCCGCCTGACCGGCGTGGTAGAGAACATGCGCGAGCAAATCATCGCCCTGGGCGGTGAAGTTCGCTTCGAGCAGCGCGTAACCGACGTGCTGATCGAAGACGGCCAGTTGAACGGCGTCGTCGTCGATGGCGGCGAGCAGATCCTGTCCAAGCATGTGATCCTGGCACTGGGCCACAGCGCCCGCGACACCTTCCGTATGCTCCACGGCCGTGGTGTGTACATGGAAGCCAAGCCGTTTTCGGTGGGTTTCCGTATCGAGCACCCACAATCCTTGATCGACGCCGCGCGACTGGGCAAATACGCCGGCCACCCAAAACTTGGCGCCGCCGACTACAAGCTGGTGCACCACGCCAAGAACGGCCGCTCGGTCTACAGCTTCTGCATGTGCCCAGGCGGCACCGTGGTCGCGGCGACTTCCGAGCCGGGCCGTGTCGTCACCAACGGCATGAGCCAGTACTCGCGTAACGAGCGCAATGCCAACTCCGGCATCGTGGTCGGTATCACGCCTGAGGTGGATTACCCGGGTGGCCCGCTGGCGGGTATCGAGCTACAGGAGCGCCTGGAATCCCACGCTTATGTCCTCGGCGGCAGCAACTACGAGGCGCCGGCGCAACTGGTGGGTGACTTCATCGCCGGCAAGCCGTCCACGGCGATCGGCAGCGTGGAACCGTCTTATAAGCCTGGCGTATCCCTGGGCGACTTGGCGCTGGCTTTGCCCGATTTTGCCATCGAAGCGATCCGTGAAGCCTTGCCGGCATTCGAGAAGCAGATCAAGGGCTACTCGCTGCACGACGCCGTGTTGACCGGTATTGAAACGCGCACCTCGTCGCCGCTACGAATTACCCGTAACGAATCGATGCAGAGCCTGAACGTGAAAGGCCTGTTCCCGGCCGGTGAAGGTGCCGGTTATGCCGGAGGGATTCTGTCGGCAGGCGTGGATGGGATTCGGATTGCCGAGGCGTTGGCACGGGATATGTTGGGCATCGAGGCCTGACACCTTCCCTTGGAGGAGCCCGGCTTGCCGGCGACGGCGATCTTGAGGACGCTATCGCCGGCAAGCCCGCTCCCCCACTGGTTTTTGCCGGGTGTCAGATATTCGCGCGCAGGATGCTGTCCGGCAACGGCTCGCCCCGCTCGACACTGGCCGCAACGGCCGCAATCAAGTCCTCCAACCCGTAACCCTGCGCTGCCAACCAGGCCTGATCGTAGTAAGTCGTGGCATAGCGTTCACCGCCATCACACAAGATCGCCACGATCGAACCCGATTCCCCCGCCGCTTTCATCTGCTGCGCTGCCACTAAAGCGCCAACCAGGTTGGTCCCGCTGGAACCACCGACCCGCCGCCCCAAGCGCTCGGCCAGGTAGTGCATGGCCGCCAGCGACAGCGCATCCGGCACCTTGACCATCGCATCGATTACCTTGGGCAGAAACGATGCCTCAACCCGTGGTCGGCCAATACCTTCGATGCGTGAACCGCAGTCCAGGCGCAAGCTGGCGTCGCCGCTCTGATAGAAATCAAAGAACACTGAACGCTCGGCATCGGCACACAATACGCGGGTGCAGTGCTGGCGATAGCGCACATAACGACCAAGGGTCGCGGTCGTGCCGCCAGTGCCGGGGCTGGAGATCAACCAGCTCGGTTCCGGATGCTGCTCGAAGCGCATCTGCTGGAAGATCGACTCAGCGATGTTGTTATTTGCCCGCCAGTCGGTGGCGCGCTCGGCATAGGTGAACTGGTCCATGAAGTGACCGCCACTTTCCCGCGCCAGACGTTCGGATTCGGCGTAGATCTGCGTGGGATCTTGTACCAGGTGGCTTTTGCCGCCGTAGAAGGCAATCTGCGCGATTTTCTCCTGGGAGGTGGTAGCCGGCATCACCGCGATAAACGGCAAACCGAGCAAGCGCGCGAAGTAGGCTTCGGAAATCGCTGTCGAGCCACTGGACGCCTCGATCACCGGCGCGCCCGGCTTGAGCCAGCCATTGCACAACGCGTACAAAAACAGCGAACGCGCCAACCGATGTTTCAGGCTACCGGTGGGGTGGCTGGACTCGTCCTTGAAGTACAACTCGATACCCGGCAACCCCGGTAGCGGCAAGGGAATCAGGTGCGTGTCGGCGCTGCGCTGGAAGTCTGCTTCAATGATACGAATGGCTTCGCGTGCCCAGGGTCGTTGATCGCTCATGGAGAGTTTCTCTAAAGGTGTAAGCCCTGATTTTAGGGGGTTTCCTACGCCTCACACAGATACAGTGCCGACTCAATCGGACACACAATTGCTAGGCTTAGGCACAACGTCATGCCAAACAGCTGCTTATAACAAATAAGAATATAACTTTTGTTTTAACAACTAACCGTACGGGTTAGGGTACCCACCTATTGAATCTGGATTGGAGAGCATCCCTTGCCTCTGCGTAGCACTTTTACCCGTTTCTTCCAGCTGGAAGCCGCCAGCGGTCTGTTGTTGATCGCGGCTGCCGCCCTGGCGTTGATCATCAACAATTCACCTTTGTCGCACTTGTACGCTGCGTTTCTCGACGTACCGGTGGTGGCCCAGATCGGCGCGTTGAAAATCGCCAAACCGGCCTTGCTGTGGATCAACGATGGCCTGATGGCCCTGTTCTTCCTGCTGATCGGCCTGGAGGTCAAACGTGAATTGCTCGACGGCCACCTGTCCAAGCCCTCGCAAGTGGTGCTGCCAGGCGCGGCGGCTATCGGCGGCATGGTCGTGCCGGCGCTGATCTACTGGGCGATCAACAAGGATTACCCCGCCGCACTCTCCGGCTGGGCGATCCCCATGGCCACCGACATCGCCTTCGCATTGGGCGTGCTGGCCTTGCTGGGCAAGCGTGTGCCGGTGTCGCTGAAACTGTTCCTGATGACCCTGGCAATCATTGACGACCTGGGCGCGATCATCGTCATCGCGGTGTTCTACTCCGCCGACCTGTCCGGCGCTGCACTGGCGGGCGCGGGTGCCTGCTTGATTGCCTTGATTGCCATGAACCGCCTGGGCGTAATCAAGCTCGGGCCGTACCTGATCATTGGACTGATCCTGTGGGTGTGCGTACTCAAGAGTGGTGTTCACGCGACGCTGGCCGGTGTGACGTTGGCCTTCTGCATCCCGATGCGCACCAAAAACGCCGAACCCTCGCCACTGCTCACACTGGAACATGCGCTGCACCCGTGGGTGGCCTACGGCATCTTGCCGCTGTTTGCCTTCGCCAACGCCGGCGTATCCTTGACTGGTGTCAGCCTGGAAAGCTTCACCCATCACGTGCCCATGGGCATCGCCGCTGGCCTGCTGATCGGCAAGACCGTGGGTGTGTTTGGCCTCACCTGGTTGGCGATCAAGACCGGCCTTGCCGCCCTGCCCAGCGGCGCGAACTGGGGCCAGGTGTTTGGCGTGGCGATCCTGTGTGGCATCGGCTTTACCATGAGCCTGTTTGTCGGTTCGCTGGCATTTGTGCCGGGTGCCAGTGAGTTTGCCGGTGAGGACCGGATGGGGATTTTGACGGGATCGATTCTGGCGGCGTGTATTGGTTATGCGGTGACGGCGATGGCGAGTCGTAAGAAGGCCACGCTTCAGGGTTGAACTGACAGACCGAAAACCAAAAAGCCGCCTCGGATTGACCGAGGCGGCTCCACTCCTCAGACCTTACAGGTCATCGAAGCTGTCTCGCAGGAACTTCCATACGTGATAAGCACGCAGGCAGTTCACTACGAGGTTCCACATACGCCGTGCAAACTTCGACATACTCGGCCCCATTACTTTGGGCCTACCTCCAGCACACTTACCGGAACACGTGGCCTTTGGATGCAGGTCAATGCATCTTTGAGTCGCATCCCCAGCCGATAGTTGGGGATGCAATAAAAAACCGCCCTACTAAGGCGGTTTTTTATTGCCTGCGTTTTTTGCTTTTAACCTGGCCGCCGCCCATAAAACGAAAACCCCAACCAGTCACCCGGTTGGGGTTTTGTGTTTCTACAACCCGCGCTTAGCGAGTAACGCGACTGGTACCATCAACGGTCATGATGCGCACGCGGTCACCAATGCGGAAGATTTCATTCTCCTGCACGGCTTGCACGTAGGCGCGCATGCTGCCGTCGTCTTCGCGAACGGTGATTTCCACACCCTGGGTGCGGGTCAGGCCTTCTTCGGTGGCCGAACCCAACAGGCCGCCAGCAACAGCACCGATCACGGCGGTCACGATGCTGCCACGGCCGCCGCCGATGGCACTGCCGCCAACGCCGCCAATGACTGCGCCAGCAGCGCCACCAATTGGGGTCTTGGTGCCTTCGATTTTCACCGGACGCAGGGATTCGATGGTCCCCATGCGCACGGTCTGTACACGACGCGCTTCGTCACGGGAGTACGAGTCGCCGGTCAGACTCGAGGCGCAGCCACCCAGCAGCAACGACAGGGTGGTAAAGCAGGCAACCAGTAAAACGGACTTACGCATAGCATCAACTCCAAAGGACAGGTGGTCATTAAACGCTGCAGCTTGACGCCTGTCACGGCAAGCACCGCAGAAAATTGCTTTCATTCAGCCTCAGTACAGACTGCCCGCACCAGAAAAATCGACGAACGGTAGCACTTAACGTCCAACCAGGATCTTCATGGATTACTTCATCATTGTAGTCACAACCCTTGCCGGCCTGTATTTCCATGGCTGGCTGTACCTGCGCATCAGGCGCTGGGTGGATCGCGATCTGGCGCTTTCCCTGGCGGGCAATGATGCGCACAAGCGTGCCTTCATGCTCAGGCAGCTGGAAAAGGCCCGCAACTTGAAAATCAAACGGTCCGACCTACCGCATTGGCTGAAGAATGCCGCGCAGCAGTACACGCCCGAAGCCTCTGGTGTAGAGACTTCAGGGTGACGGGCAACATTCAGGTGAAGTGACGAAAGGTGCAGCTCAGGGTGCCAAGCGCTCGCGCGCCCAATCGGCCCCTTGCAGGCGATAGTTCAGCCGGTCGTGCAAGCGGCTGGCACGACCTTGCCAGAACTCGATGCGCTCCGGCAGCAAGCGGTAGCCACCCCAATGCTCGGGGCAGTCGGGCTGGGTATCGCTGAAACGCTGTTCGGTGGCCTTGAGCAGGTCCTGCAGCTCTTCGCGGTCGCGGATGACCTGGCTCTGCGGAGACGCCCAGGCGCCCAGGCGGCTGCCCAGCGGGCGGACCTGATAATAAGCGTCCGACTCTTCAGCCGTGACCTTCACCACCCGCCCTTCGATACGCACTTGGCGCTCCAAGGTCGGCCAGAAGAAGGTCATGGCCGCAAACGGCCGCGCCGCGAGCTGCTGGCCCTTGGCACTCTGATAGTTGGTGAAGAAGGTAAAGCCCTGCGCATCCAGCCCCTTGAGCAACAGGATGCGGCAGTGCGGACGACCATCCTGGTCGACGGTGGCCAAGGTCATGGCATTGGCTTCCACCGGTGGCTGCTCGGTTTTCACCGCGTCAGCAAACCACTGATGGAACAAGGCAAACGGCTCGCTCGGGGCCTGGGCCTCGCTCAAACCATCCCGTGTGTAGTCACGGCGCATATCGGCCAGTGCCTGGGTCATGCGGCTTTATCCTTGTGGTTCAGCGGATCAGTTTTTTGCCTGGTCGTTGGCCGGGGCTGCAGCCTTGGCTTTGGCCGGTGCTGGCTTTTTGGCAGCAGGCTTGGCCGGGGCTTTTTTGGCGGCTGGCTTGGCAGCGGCTTTCTTGGCGGCTGGCGCCTTTTTAGCGGCGGCTTTGGCCGCTGGGGCCGGTGCCGGAACGTCCTGCACTGCAACCATCTCGGCGACAGGCGGGGTTTTGCCCGACTGATATTTGCTCAACAGCGCCAGCATGGTGGTGCGCTGAGTGAACATGATTTCCATACGACGGTTCAGGGCACGGCCCTGGTTGCTGTCGTTGGCGGCACGTGGCATCAGGTCGCCCATGCCACGCAGCATCAGACGGTCCTGCTTCAGGCCGCTGAGGCTGAAGATCGACGCGATGGATTGTGCACGTTCCTTGGTCAGCGCCTGGCTGGCTGGGGCGGTGCCCGTTGCGTCGACGTGGCCCAGTACCAGTACGGCGGTCTTCGGATCGGCTTCAACGGCCTTGGCGACGCGGGTGAACGGACCCAGGGTGACCGGCAGCAACATGGCTGGGCGTTTCGGGTTGTAGGAACCGTCTACCGGCGCGATCACGACGAGCACGTTGTCACGACGTTCCAGTTGCAGGTTGCTGTCCTTGATGGCGGCGCGCAGGCGTGGCTCATAGTCATCCAACCAGGCCTGAGTGATTTTCGGGTCAGGCATCGGCACGTTGGTCACGTCGACCTTGGCCAATGGCTTGGGTTTGCTTTCGAACGGCCACCACCATTTGGTTTCGGTGTCGTTCTTGGCGACGGCTGGAGTGGCGGCAGGTGCGGGCTCGGCGGCCTTGAGGTCGGCTTTCAGGTCGGCCTTGGCATCGGCGGCCTTTTCGTCGGCAGTCTTGGACGAGAACGGCCACCAGCTGGAGCCGGTGTCAGCCTTGGCGGCTGGGGCGGCAGCGGCGGCTACCGGGGCGGCAGGCTTGGCGCCGGCAGCGGGCTTGGTGTCCGGTTTAGCCTCCGGCTTGGCATCGGTTTGGGTCACTGCGTCCTTGGTCGCGGCCTTATCAGATCCAAATGACCACCAATGCCCGCCCTCGGCATCATTTTGTGGAGTTTGTGCGCAGCCGGTAATAGTGAGGCATAGCGCCAGTGCCAAGGACTTGTTCGATAACATGAGATATCCACAAAATGAGAAAAGAAACGGGGGTCTGGATGACCCGTTAAACAGACGCTTACAGAACATTAAAGTTACATCATTTCGTTCAGCGCCTTCTTATAGTTGCCTTTGTAACAAAAAAACGTGAAACAGCAAGGGGTTTACAGACAACCGGCCAATATTCCGACCAACTTCTGTGCCCGTGGGTCCATAAGTACATAAGGCCCCAATGTATTAGTGACGAAACCAAACGCTACATCATGCTCTGGGTCGGCAAAGCCTACCGAGCCGCCTGCGCCGGGATGCCCGAATGCACGCGGGCCAAGGCCGAAGGTGGCATTGGGCAGCTGCGGTTGGTCCAACATGCAACCCAGGCCAAAACGGGTTTGTGTCAATAATGTTTTATCCGGCCCGATACTGTGTTCGCGGGTCAATTGTTCAAGCATGTCGGCTTCGAGCAAACTACCGTCCAATAAGCCGCTATAAAAGCCCGCCAGGCTGCGTGCATTACCGTGACCATTTGCCGCTGGCTGCTGCATACGGCGCCATTCAGGTTTGTTAGTGCTGGTCAGAATAGACGGTGGATTAGCAAAAGCACGCGTCGTCATGGCCGCAGGTTCACGCATCATTACTTGCAGTAAACGCTGTGCCGCTTCATCGCCCATATTGCCTTTGCTACGCGCTATATGTGCCACGCGATAAAACTCTTCATCCGCCAGGCCCACATGGAAGTCCAGCCCCAATGGCCGCGCAACCCGCGCCACGATGGATTCTCCCGGCCCACGCCCATCGGCGCGACGGAGCAATTCACCCACCAGCCAGCCGTAGGTGATCGCCTCGTAGCCATGACCTTGGCCGGGCGTCCACCACGGGGCTTCGGCCGCCAGGGTGTCGACCATCAGTTGCCAGTCGTACAGCGCCTCGGTCGGCAGCATCTCGCGGATCGCCGGCAACCCGGCCTGGTGGCAGAGCAACTGGCGCAGGGTGATGGACTCTTTCCCCGCCGCCGCAAATTCCGGCCAGTAGTTGGCAACGGGTACGTCCAGCTGCAACTTGCCTTCGGCCACCAACTGCAAGGCCGTGACGGCGGTAAACGTCTTGGTACAGGAGAACAGGTTGACGATGGTGTCACTGTGCCAAGCCTCGGCACCGTCCTTGTCGGCGGTGCCGGCCCACAGGTCGACGACGGTTTCGCCGCCTATCTGGATACACAGCCCGGCACCACGCTCCTGCGGGTCATCGAACAACGCGGCAAAGGCTTCACGTACCGCTTCGAACTGGAGTTCGTAATGACCCTGGATCTGCACCTGAACACCCTCGGACAACACAGCAAAAAGTGGCCGACATTGTTCCAGTACTGGTGGGTTTTGTGAACCCGTCAGCCCTCAATCAATGACCATTCCCTGAGTGCCCGCCCGCATGCCCGGCGCCCTGCCCCGGGCCTTTGCCTTCGTGCCCGGCCCTGCCGCCTTCGCTTTCACGCACGGCGCCCGCCGCCTTGGCCTTTTCTGCTTCCTTGCCCAGTTGATCGACCGCCGCCAGGTTGCTTTTGCGCACGCTGTCGACAAAGCCCTGGAACGGCACATCGGTGATACCCACCAGGCCAAAATGGCCGTTTTCACCGTCCAGCAAACGCCCGGTTGCCGGCTGATCCAGGTACTGGAACCAATGCACGCCGACAATCGACGGCTCGGCCATGGCCTGCTTGAGGAAGTTGCCGTACGCCACACCACGGTCCTCTTCCTTGGCCAGTTGGGTCACTCCCCCCCAGAACGGCCCACGGTCAGCCGAGCCAAAGTTGAATTCGGTGATCAGCACTGGCTTATCCAGCGCACGCAGGGTGGCGAAGTCATAACCGTCCTGCGGCTTGAGGGTGTACATGTTGAAGCTCAGCACATCGCAATACTGGGCACAGGACGCCACGGCTTCCGGCGTGCTCACCGCAAAACGACCACCCAACAGCAGTTGGTTGGGTGCATGCCACTTCAGCGAGTCGGAAATGGTCTTGAAGTAGGCATCGGCAAAGGTCTTCTGGAAATACTTGAAGTCCGCTTCGATTTCCGGGTGTTCGGGGTTGGGCATCGGCGGTTCAAAGCCCGGGTCTTCCATCAGCTCCCAGCCCTTCAGTTCGATGCCCCAGGCTTTCGACAGCCCTTCTTCGTTACGGTACTTGTCGCGCAGTTGCTTGAGGAACGCGCGCTTGGCCGGGACATCGGTGGTCATGCGCAAGGTGCCGTAGGCCAAGGCATAGCGGGACTTCGGATCATCACCTGGGCCGGCCCAGGCCAACTCGTTGTCGGCAAAGAAACCGATCAACCACGGATCATCACGGTGATCGCGGGCAGCGATGGCCACGGCGCGCTCGGTGGCCATGGCGAAGCGCGGGTCGAACGGATCGGGCATGCCACCCCACCAGTCGGTGCCGGTGCTGATGCTGGTGTAGTCGCCGACGATCGACAGCGGCAAGGTGTAAGGCACGCGATCGGCACGGGCGAGATCGTCGTCGCTCCAATTGCCCACGGTGTTGAAACCCCAGGCTTGCAGGCGGTCGAGGGTGTGAGTGGTCCAGCGGGTCTGGTCAAACCCGTCACCGCCATAAGTGCGTTGCAGGTTGGCGCCGTAGAAATCGTACCAGCGCCCGGCGCCAAAGCTGCGGCCTTCACCCGCGCCGTTGCCGGTGCGGTTGTCGCCGCTGCCGTAATACTTGTCGAACGGTTCGCCGGCCTTGGGCAGCACCGCGAACATCCATTCACGGCCGGACACGTAGGTCTGGTTGTTGTCCGGGGCCACGGTGTTGACGCCCAGCGAATAGAACGCATGCCCCTCCGGCGTCACCAGGTACCAGCGCCCATCGCGTTTCTCGGTGCGGAAAAACCCGCTGGCGTCGAACGCCGGACCTTTGTTCCAGCCACCGTACTTATCCAACGAGGACTTTTCCCGCGTGGCCAGCCAGCCCTGGAGCTGCTGTTGCTCCTTGGCAGCGGCGGCCTTGAGTTGTTCGTCGCTGCTGACTTTTTCCGGCCAGCGCGCACGGGCGGATTGACCATAGGCATCCACCAATTCGCTGTAGGCAGCCTTCAACACCGGCTCGCTGTCCTGCACGCCAAAGCGCTCCAGCAGGATGCTTTGGGCGGCGTTGGGCTTGATCATCGACAACGTCACCGAAACCACCTGGCTGCGGTCGATTTCACCCGCGCTGCTGGCCAGCAAGACACGCTGGCCGTCTAGGGTGATCGGCATCGGCGGGCCGGCCTTCATGCCCTGGCTCAACGGCGAGTTGGCCTGCAACGGGACCAACAAGGTTTGCGCCGGGCCCGCCGGAAGGTCGATGCGACTGACCAGGGTACGGCCGTCGCTGCTCTGCACCTTGACGTAGAGCGTCAGCGCCCAATCCATCGCACTCTGGATGCGCAGACTCATGGCCCCCGACTGGGACCAGTCCCAGGCGCCCGTCTGTGGGCTGAGCACCAGGCTGGGTTCGGCAGCCGGGTTGAACGTGATGCGGCGCAACACTTCGCCTTCGGGGGTCTGCTCGGCGTTGTACTGCGGCAGGCTGGCGTCCTGGGTCGCCACCTTGACCACATCAGCGGGCCGGACGAAGTTGAACAAGGTCTGTTGCCCGGCAGGCGCGGCCATCAAGGGCGCGGCGAACAGCAGGGCAAAAAGGGCGGGCAGCGTGCGAATCATACGAGCAAGGTTCTCCCAGACGGCCGATGAATGGCCTGATGAAATACAGTGAGATAGACCACGAAGTGGGCGAATCCGCCCACGGTGGCTTAAGAAATTTCGCGCCTGAACGGCGGCAAGGCATTAAGAATAGCCTTGCCATAGCGTTGGGTGACCAAACGGCGGTCGAGCAAGGTGATGGTGCCTCGGTCCTCTTCGGTACGCAGCAAGCGACCGCAAGCCTGGACCAGCTTCAAGGAAGCGTCCGGCACCGAGATCTCCATGAACGGGTTACCGCCCCGCGCTTCGATCCATTCGGCCAACGCCGCCTCGACCGGATCATCCGGCACCGAGAACGGGATCTTGGCGATCACCACGTGTTCACAGTAGGCGCCCGGCAAGTCCACGCCTTCGGCAAAGCTCGCCAGGCCGAACAGCACGCTGGAATCCCCGCCATCCACCCGCGCCTTGTGCTTGTTCAGGGTTTCCTGCTTGGACAGGTTACCCTGGATAAACACTTGTTTGCGCCAGTCACGGTCGAGGCCGTCGAACACGTCCTGCATCTGTTTGCGTGACGAGAACAGCACCAGCGTACCGCGTGAACCTTCCACCAGTTCCGGCAGGTCACGGATGATCGCAGCGGTGTGGGCCGCCGCATCCCGTGGGTCGGCCTTGAGGTCCGGCACCCGCAGCACACCCGCGTCGGCGTGATGGAACGGGCTCGGCACCACTGCTGTGACGGCCTTTTTCGGCAGGCCGGCTCGCATGCGGAAGCGGTCGAAGGTGCCCAGGGCGGTCAATGTGGCCGAGGTTACCAGGCAGCCGTAGGCCACGTTCCATAGGTTGCGGCGCAGCATTTCGGCGGCCAAGATCGGACTGGCGTTGACCTCGATGTCGAACAGCGCACCGCTTTCCGACAGGGTCAGCCAACGCGCCATCGGCGGGTTGTCTTCCGGGTCTTCAACGGTGAAGGCCGTCCACAACTCCCAGTTGCCCTGGGAACGGGACAACAGGCTGCCGAACAGTGGGTACCATTCCTCGGCCTGGTTGCTGGCGATGCCGATGTTGACCTCGCCATCCATGCCTTCTTTAAGCAGGTCGGTGAGGCGGGTGAACAGGTCAGTCAGGCGTGAAAAGCCCTTCTTCAGCTCGATACCCATTTCGCGCATGTGCTCGGGAATCAAACCGCCGACGAACCGATGACGCGGCCGCTCGCGGCCCTCGACGTCTTCACCGGGTTTGAAGTCGGCCACCTGCTCGCAGGCGCTGAACATGAATTGCTGCTGGGTCTTGATCTCCCGCGCCAGTTCCGGCACCTGTTCGATCAGCTTGCCCAGGTCGCCGGGCAGCGGGTGCTGGGCCAGCAACTTGGTGAGGTTCTTCGCGGTGGTTTCCAGCCAGTCGGCAGTGGAACGCAGGCGCGTGTAGTGGGCAAAGTGGCCGATGGCCTTGTCGGGAAGGTGATGGCCTTCGTCGAAAACGTAGAGGGTGTCACGCGGGTCCGGCAGCACGGCGCCGCCGCCCAGGGCCAGGTCGGCCAGGACCATGTCGTGGTTGGTGACGATCACGTCGACCTTGCCCATACCTTCGCGGGCCTTGTAGAAGGCGCACTGGCCGAAGTTCGGGCAATGACGGTTGGTGCACTGGCTGTGGTCGGTGGTCAGGCGCGCCCAGTCGGAATCCTCCAGGGCGGTGGGCCAGCTGTCGCGGTCGCCGTCCCATTTATTACCGGCCAGTTTCTCGATCATGCTGGTGAACAGCTTCTGGCTGGCCTCATCGACCTCGATCTTAAAGCCTTCTTCTTCGAACAGTTGGGCCGTCGCGGTTTGCGCGTGGCCTTCCTGCAGCAATACGTCGAGCTTGGACAGGCACATGTAGCGCCCACGGCCCTTGGCCAGGGCGAAGGTAAAATTCAGGCCACTGTTGCGCATCAGGTCGGGCAGGTCTTTGTAGACGATCTGCTCCTGCAGGGCGACGGTGGCGGTGGCGATCACCAGGCGCTTGCCGGCGGCCTTGGCGGTGGGGATCGCGGCCAGGCTGTAGGCCACGGTCTTGCCGGTACCGGTGCCGGCCTCGACGGCCACGACCGCGGGCTCACCCTCGCGGCGACCTTCGTCGTCGGTGTCGATATCCCCGAGGACCTTGGCCACTTCGGCGATCATCAGGCGTTGGCCATAGCGCGGTTTCAAGCTCTTGGCTTCGAGAAAACGCGAGTAGGCGCCCTGGATCGTGGTTTTGAGTTCAGTGCTGATCATGGATAGTCGGGCGCAAAAAACGCTGGATAAATTTTCAGTGGTTCGGATCGGCGGCTATCATACCCCGCTAATGAATCCCGCGCAGAACGGAGTACCACAATGACCGCGTTTAGCCTCGCTTACACCCTGCATGTATTGGCCGCCCTGGTATGGGTCGGCGGTATGTTTTTCGCCTGGATGATCCTGCGCCCCGCCGCTGTGGCGGCACTTGAAGGCCCTGCCCGACTCAAGCTGTGGGCAAATGTGTTTCAACGTTTTTTCGTGTGGGTATGGATCGCGGTGGCGATTTTGCCGATCAGCGGCATCGGCCTGCTGCAATTGCGCTTCAATGGGTTTGAGACGGCGCCGCGTTATGTGCAGGTGATGATGGGCTTGTACCTAGTGATGACGGCGTTGTTTATCCGTATCCAGGCGTTGAAATTCCCGGAATTGCGCACGGCGGTGGCGGCTGAGGACTGGCCAGCGGGGGCTGCGGTGCTGGGGCAGATCCGCCGGTTGGTGGGGATCAATTTGATCGTGGGGTTGGTGGTGGTGGCGATTGCTTCGGCTCGGCCGATGTTGTAGTGAGCGGGCTTGTTGTGGTGAGCGGGCTTGCCCCGCGCTGGGGGGGCGAAGCCGCCCCAATCCAGTCACCGCGTGTTTGCAGTGAGAAACAGGTCGTACGATTTTAGGGCGGCTTCGCCCCCCAGCGCGGGGCAAGCCCGCTCACTACAACCGCTGAATGGTCACAGTGCCTGCAGGCCCAGCCGGCCCCGGCTGCCCTTCCAACCCTGGGCGGCCCTTCTCGCCACCATCGGCGCGGTACACCAGGCAGCCTTTGGACTGGCCACCCTTGCCAGGCTTGCCCGCCGTGCCGGCCAAACCACCGGGACCACCGTCCACCCAGACCTTGATCTGCTGCGCCGGGAAGTCCTGCGGCAACTCGACCCGCACCTGCGCGCCAGACGCGCCAGGCAAGCCATCACCGCCGTTATCACCATTGGCGCCGCGACCGGCCGAACCCCAGGTGCAGCCTGGATCCACGCCATTGGCTCCGTCCAACCCGGAATAACCCTGTGCACCAGCGCCGCCACGGGCGTCTACCGAGAGTTCTTCAGCGGTCAATGAGTTGATGCGCAACGTCAGGTCACGCCCGGCCTTGGCCGGTTTTTCGTGGGTGCCGGGCGCGCCGCGCGAGGTGATCTGGCTGCCGTGGTCCAACTGCGCGTGGCGCACCTGCAATTGCAGCGCGGTGTTGCCGGGCACAATGGCGATGCGGGCGTCGCGGCCCAGGTGCAGCTCATCCACCGTGACCTGGCTGATGGTGGCGGGGATCAGCAAGGTGCCGTAGTCCGCCACCTCCAACCGCTCCAGTTGCAACACGCTGGTACTGCTGGGCAGGCGCATCAACGAGTTGGTTTCCACACTGACGCTTTGAGCCAGGGCAACAGGGCTGACCAACAGGGCCAGCAGTAAAACCTTACGCATCGTGGAGCTCCCCTGAAAATTTTCAAAAAATATTTCTAGTTTTTCTTTGGATGCACAGTAACGACTTCCACAGGCGCTTTGCCAGTGAAGGATCAAAAAAGTTGATAAAGGGGGCGGATTGGCAGCAATGCCCCTGTGGATCGCACAGGGGCAAGGGCCGTCAGCGGTTGATCTGAATTTCCGTGCGGCGGTTCAAGGCGCGGCCTTCGGCGGTTTTGTTATCCGCGACCGGATGGCTTTCACCTGCGCCGGTTACCGCGACAAAATTGCTGCGCGGCACGCCGGCACCGATCAGATAGTCCGTGACCGAATGGGCGCGTTTTTCCGAGAGTTTCTGGTTGTAGGCGTCTTTGCCGACGCTGTCGGTGTGGCCACTGACCCGCAACTGGGCGCTCGGGGCTTCCTGTTTCAAGCGCGTGGCGATGGTATCGAGCTTGGTTTTGTCCGCCGCCGTCAGCTTGGCCGAGTCGAACTGGAAGTGCACATCGCGGATCACGATGGTTTCTTCCTTGACCACGACGACTTCCTCAACCACGGCCGCTGGCGGTGTCGGTGGGCAACCATTGGCATCCACCGGCACACCTTTTGGCGTGCCTGGGCACTTGTCACGGCTGTCCGGCACACCATCGCCGTCTTCGTCGCCATCGCCGTGCACCCAGCAATAGGCGCCGGCCATGCCGCCGATCAGCAGCGCACCCGCGCCCGCGTAGGCCGAGCTTTCAGTGGCACCGATCGCCGCACCGGTCACACCGCCAAGGGCGGCGCAGGTGGGCCAGTCGGTTTTTTGCAAACCTGCGCAACCTGTCAATACTCCGGTTAGCAGAACCAAGGGTAGAGCTGTCCGCATGATGCTCATCTGATTTCTCCTGAGGGGATCGGCGGGGGCCGATGGGTGGAGTAAAGACGGCTCTTTTCATCTGCGCCACTACGCCGCGCCCCTGTATTCATTGAGGATCGCCGCATTCGTAGGACTTTTCACAGCCGCCCGCTCTAGGCCCGCACGCTCAGCCGCGCTAGTCTCTACGGTCCTGATGTGAGGATCTCTGATGACCGCCGGTATTTCTGCCCGTACCCCCCAGCAAGCCTTGGCCGCCTTGCTCGATCTGCACCAGCCCAAACGCCTGCTGCTGTTGGGCGCCAGCCAGTTCCCGGCGCTGGAGGCTTTTCAAAAAGCCCACCCGGATACCCAGGTGTCCATCGCGGCACCGGGCGCGTTGCCTACAGAGCTTGCCGCACAGCGGTTTGACCTGGCGCTGGTGGTGGACTGCCTGGAGCACCTGTCAAAATCGCAAGGCCTGACCCTGCTTGGCGGCATCCGTAACCTGAATGCCAGCCGCATTGCGGTGCTGGTGGACCTGGGCGCCTGCGACTGGAAGGACACCGACTTCTTCTCCCTGGCCCTGCAGGCCGGCGAGCGATTCCAGCGTGATGAGCAGGTTCTGACGCTGTTTACCTACGATCTGCTTGACTATAAACAAGTGCCGGACTGGCTCAACGCCCGCTTCTGGGCCAACCCGGAAAACTTCGGAAAGTATTGGTGGTAACCCGATGAGTACATCCATTTGCCCCTGCGGCAGTGGCAACCTGCTGGATGCCTGCTGCGGTCATTATCACGCCGGGCATCCGGCACCTTGCGCCACCGCGTTGATGCGCTCGCGCTACAGCGCCTATGTGCTGGGCCTGGTGGACTACCTGGTCGCTACCACCCTGCCCGCGCAACAGGCTGGTCTGGACCGAAATGCCATAAGCGCCTGGAGCGCCCAAAGCACCTGGCTCGGCCTGGAGGTAGAAAGCTCCGAGGTGTTCGGCGGCCAGCCGGAACACGCCTTCGTGACCTTCACCGCACGCTGGCACGACAGCAACGGCGAACATAGCCACCGCGAGCAGTCTTCTTTCGTACAGAATGACGGGCGCTGGTACTTCATCGACCCGACCGTGGAAGTGAAGGCCGGACGCAACGATGCCTGCCTGTGCGGCAGCGGGCAGAAATTCAAGAAGTGCTGTTCCAGCTACCTCTAACAACTCTAAGGATTAACGCCATGCTTCGGATGTACAGCTTGATGCTGGCGTTAGCCCTCGGTTTGAGCGGCTGCGCGTCGTGGTTTGAAGACGACTCCCCACCGCCCCACGTGTCGCTGGTGAAAGTCGAAGTGGTGCGCGCCAAGCTGCTGGAGCAGAAATTCAAGCTGTACTTTCGCGTAGATAACCGCGACGACGCCGACCTGACTGTGCGCGGTTTGATCTACAAGGTCACCCTGGGCGACTTCGTGCTGACCGAGGGCGAGTCCAATGAGTGGCTCACCGTGCCGCCGCGCAGTCATAAATTTTTCCGGGTGTCGGTGCGCACCAACCTCTGGCCGCAGATCCGTGATGTGGTGCAGATGCTGAAAAATCCCGACCAGCCCGTGCCGTATCGCTTGGATGGCGAGCTGAAAACCGGATTATTCATCGGTTATGACGTGCAGGTGAACCACAATGGCGAGATAATCCCCGGCGATTTTATTCCGGAGCGACATCGATGACTCAGCAACCCCATGTCCATGGTCCTGACTGCAACCACGATCACGATCACCATGATCACGACCACGGCCATGTCCACGGCCCGAACTGCGGCCACGCTCACCAGGAGCCGGTGCGCAATGCCTTGAAGGACGTGGGTCGCAATGATCCTTGCCCGTGCGGCAGCGAGAAGAAATTCAAGAAGTGCCACGGGGCTTGATGCCCCAACCTGTGGCGGGCTTGTTGTGGTGAGCGGGCTTGTCCCGCGCGGGGCTGCGAAGCAACCCTAAAAACTGACAACGCGTTGTATCTGTAATACTGCCGCGGCCTTAATGGGGCCGCTGCGCAGCCCAGCGCGGGACAAGCCCGCTCACTACATACCCCCCCTGCGCGAGCCTCAGGATCGGCGTTGGAACTGCAGCTCCACTTCCAGCCCTCCTCCCTCCCGATTACGCAACCTCAACCGCCCGTCATGCGCCTTGGCGATGGTGTGAGCGATGCTCAACCCCAAGCCATACCCACCGGTCTCGGCATTGCGTGAGCCTTCCACCCGGTAGAACGGCTCCATCACCTGTTCCAGCTGTGCCTGGGGAATCCCCGGCCCTCGGTCGCTGATGAGAATTCTCAAGCTATCCGCCTGGTCCTCCACCCGAACCACCACCTCACTGCCATAACGCACCGCGTTTTCCAGCAAGTTCTGCACACACCGCTTGAGGCTGCGGGCGTACCCTGGCAGTGGCTGTTTGGCCCGGCCTTCAATCACCACGTTCTCGCCCACGTCTTGCAGGTCCGCTTGCAGACTCTGCAACAACGCATTGATATCGATGTTCTGTCGCGCCTCGTTGATTTCGCCACTGCTGACAAAATCCAAGGTGCTGGAAACCATGTGCTCCATTTCCTCCAGGTCACTGCGAAAACGCTCCTTCGTGCGATTGTCCTCGAGCATCTCGGTGCGCAGACGCAGGCGTGTGATCGGTGAACGCAGGTCGTGGGAAATGGCCGCAAGAAACCGCGTGCGCTCGGCGATGTTGGCGATCAGCCGCTGTTGCATGGCATTGAAGGCCTGGGCGGCACGGCGCACTTCGGTAGGGCCATCCACCGACAACGGCGGACGCTGGATATCCCGGCCCAGGGCTTCGGCCGCCTTGGCCAACGCGTTGAGCGGGCGGATCGCCAGGCGCACCGCCACCAGAGCGATCAGCACCAATACCAGTACCCGCAGCAAATAAATGCGCATGACGTAATCGAACACCAGGTCCAGCGGTGAGGTGCTGGTCCAGCCCTGTTCCTCGCTGGCATCCACCTGCAACCAGCGGCCGTCGGGCAGGCGCAGGTCGATCAGAAACTGCCCCACCACCGGTTTGGAACCCAGCAGGGTCGACAGCCCGGCGGTTTGCCCTTCGCCATCCACCAGCGACAGGCGCAACAGGATCAGCGTCTGGGCGTAACCGGTTTTTTCCGACAATACCTTCTTGATCAACCGTTCGGTGGGCCGGTCGCTGTCGTGAAGCGTGCTGGGCGTATTACTCGCCTGGTCGCTGACGGTCAGGCGGAAGGTCGGCGTGTCGAGCAGCTTGATCAGCAGGTCCGCCTGTTGCGGGTCGCTGTGCACCAGCCGCACCACGTCCGCCAGGCGCGTGGCGATCAAGCGCGCAGGGATTTCCAGCACCTGCCCATGGCGCCGGTCGTACCAGATGCTGCTGGTCAGCGCCTGCGCCGCGAGCATGCCGCTGACCAAAATCAGCACCAACCGCCCGAACAGCGAACGCGGCAGCAGTCTCACGATTCCAGTACCACATCATCGGCGGTGAGCATGTAGCCTTCGTTGCGCACGGTCTTGATCAGCCCCGCCGGCAGTTGCGAGCGCAGGCGGCTGACACACACATCGATGGAACGGTCGAACGGCGTGCTGTCCTTGTCGAACACGTGATTGAGCAGGAAGTCGCGGCTCAGCGGGCGATTGGGGTGCTGCAACAGCAGGCGCAACACGCGGTAATCGGAGTTGCCCAGGCTGACCACCACACCCTCCGGCGACAGTAACTGCCGCGCCCGCGTGTCGAGCTGCCAGCCGGCGAAACGGATGCTCGGCGCTTCATCCAGGCGCGCGCGGTCGGGAAAGCTCTGCACCCGGCGCAACACCACCTTGATCCGCACCAGCAGCTCACGCGGGTCAAACGGTTTGGGCAGATAGTCGTCGGCGCCGATTTCCAGGCCGACGATGCGGTCGATCAACGAGCCTTTTGCCGTGAGCATCACCACCGGCGTGTTGGAGTTCACCCGCAGTTCGCGGCACAGGCTCAAGCCGTCTTCACCGGGCAGCATCAGGTCGAGGACGATCAGGTCGATGACATTCAGCGCCAGGCGGCGGCGCATTTCCTTGCCGTCGGCCGCAGTGGAGACCTGGAAGCCGGCGTCGCTCAAGTAGTCGCAGAGCAACTGGCGGATTTGCGGATCGTCATCAACGATCAGCAGGTGGTCTTGCTTGGCCATGGGCAGTCAATCCGAAAAACAATGAAACGCAGCAAATAGCCGAAAGTTCAGCCAGCCGTGCAGGCAAATGTAATGGAATGTTGTAGGAAACCATAATCACGCATCAGCGATACAAACCTGGGGTATGGCAGGGAAAAACGCTCTTTAGACTACCGAACCTAAATGAGAGTAATTGTAATTTAGACTCGGAAGTTGCCCATGTCATCGCCCACATCTCGCAGCCACACGCTGCACACCACCCTGGCACCGATGTTCGGCCTGCTGGCTGCCGGCAGCGTCGCCCCGATTGCCTTTGCCGATGCGCCACCGGCCAAGTCCAACGATTCGGTGCTGAGCCTGCCGGAAATCAAGGTCGATGCTGAAGCCACCTCCACTTTCAAAGTGGACCGGGTGACCTCGGCAAAAATCAGCCAACCGCTGCTCGACGCCCCGCAAAGCGTGACCATCGTGCCGCAGCAGGTGCTCAAGGAGCAGAACGCGCAGACCTTGCAGGAAGTGTTGCGCAACGTGCCGGGGATTACCTTCATGTCTGGCGAGGGCAACCTGGGGTGGGGCGACCTGTTTTCGATTCGCGGGTTTTCTTCCGAGCAGAGCCTGACCGTCGACGGCGTGCGCGATGCGGGCATGTCCACGCGTACCGACACCTTCAACCTGCAACAGGCGGAAGTGTTCAAGGGCACCGGGTCCATCGAGTCCGGAGTGTCCGCCGTGGGTGGCAGCGTCAACCTGGTCAGCAAGGAAGCGCACCTGGGCGATGCCAACAAAGTCTCGGCCGGGATCGGCACCGACAGCTACCGCCGCCTCACGGCCGACCTTAACAAGCAGCTGAACGACACCACCGCCGTACGCGTCAACCTGATGAAGCACTACAACCAGGTGGCCGAACGTGACGACGTGGACTACGACCGCTGGGGCATCGCAACCTCGTTCGGCTTCGGCCTGGGCACCGACACGCGCTTCTTCGTCGACACTTTCTATCAGAAAGACACCAACACCCCGGACGGCGGCGTGCCGATTCAGCGTGGGACGAACGGCGATCGCATGCCCGGCGTGAAGCGCTCCAACTGGTACGGCGACTCGAGCCTCTACACCCAAGAGAACAAAACCACTTCGCTCACGGCGCGCTTCGAGCATGACTTCGACTGGAATGACGCCAACCTGCGCAACCAGACGCGTTGGGAACGCAGCGACAATTTTGCCGTGCTCTCCCCGGCGCGCTTCTTCGCCGCCAACGCCAACGGCCAGAAGACCTGCACCGGCACCCGTTGTGCGACCTTGGACTACACCGGTGTAGGACCGATCAGCCAAGTGCCGGGCAGCACGGTGAATGCCTACACCGACTACGTGAATAACAGCAACACCGCCTACGGCATCCTGCGCGGCAGTGACTTCGGTTTGTCCAAGCGCTACACCATCCTCGACAACCAGACCGACTTCAACTTCAACCTCACCACCGGCAGCCTGCAGCACGCCGTGGTCAGCGGCTTGGAGTTCTATCACGAGACTTACGGCGGCCTGAAACGCAACGCCAAGGTGCCGGCTGGCAACATGCTGTTCGACCTGAACGACCCCAGCCACAGCTTCGCCAGCACCTACGTGACCAAAGGCGAAGGCGACCCGCGCTCAGTGATCGACAACGCCGGGATCTACCTGGGCGACACCATCACCCTCAACGATCAGTGGCAAGTGCTGGGGTCGCTGCGCTATGACAACTGGCGCGCACAAACCAGCCAACGCGGCCAGGCGACAATCAGCAGCACCGACGGTGCCGTCAGTGGCCGGGTCGGCGCGGTGTTCAAGCCATTGCCCAACGGCAGCCTCTACGTGTCCTACAGCGAGGCGGCGCAGCCGTCGGCACTGGGCGCGTCGACCAACAACCAGATCTACGGCGCGGCCAGCACCAGCAACTACAGCCCGGCCAAGTCCAAGACCTATGAACTGGGCACCAAGTGGGACATTGCCCACGATATGCTCAACGTCACAGCAGCGATCTTCCGCACCGAACTGGACAATGCCTGGGAATACCAGGACGGCGAATCCGCCCCGGTACGCGCGCTGCCCGCCAAGCGTGTAGACGGCATCGAACTGGGCCTGCAAGGCAATATCACCCCGCGCTGGACCGCCTACAGCGGTTTCTCTGCACTCAAAAGCACCCAGACCAAAGGCATCAACAAGGGCGCCGAAGCCAAGAACGTGCCTGACCTGACCGCCAACCTGTGGACCACCTACGCCGTCACTGACGCCCTGAGCCTCAGCTACGGCGAGCAATACGTGGGCCGCCGCCGTTACACCGACAACAAATACGTCGGCGGCTTGAACAACAACAGCAGCTACGCCAACGGCCCGTCCGGCGTGTATGCGATCTACACCCGCGACCACGAAAAAGCCCCCGGCTACTGGCTGAGCAACCTGGCCGCGCAATACAAGGTGAACAAGGACACCACGGTCAACCTCAACCTCAACAACGTGTTCAACAAGTTCTACTACAGCCAGGTCGGCGCGTCCCTCGACGGCTTCCAGCTCTACGGCATCCCAGGTGCCGGGCGCACCCTCACCGCCAGCGTCGACTATGAGTTCTGAACCGTGCTGATCGAAATCCCGGCATTGCTCAGTGCCAGCGAAGTCGACACCACCGTGGCCGCCTTGCTCGATCAGCCCTGGGTGGACGGCAAGGTGACGGCCGGGCAGCGCTCGGCCATGGCGAAAAACAACCGGCAACTGACGGAAGATTCACCGATGGCCCTGCGCATCGGTGAGCAGATTCTGGCGCGGCTGTCGGACAACGCGCTGTTCATGTCGGCGGCCTTGCCCAAGCGCATTTACCCGCCGCTGTTCAACCGCTACAGCGGTGGTGAAGCCTTCGACTGGCATATCGACAACGCCATTCGCGGCATCAAGGGCGTGCGCGAACGGGTGCGCACCGACATCTCCGCCACGCTGTTCCTGGCCGACCCGGCCAGCTACGACGGCGGTGAACTGGTGATCCGCGACACCTTCGGCGAGCACGCGGTGAAGCTGCCCGCCGGCCACCTGCTGATCTACCCCGGCAGCAGCCTGCACAAGATCAACCCGGTCACCCGCGGTGAACGCATCGCGAGTTTTTTCTGGATCGAAAGCCTGGTGCGCGAAGACAGCCAGCGCCAGTTGCTATTGGACATGGACGTCGCCATCCAGACCCTCACCGCCCAAGACGCCGACCACCACGCGCTGCTGCAACTGAGCGGCGCCTACCACAACCTGTTGCGGCGCTGGAGCGATGTCTGATGCGCCGCCTGCACCTGGAGTCCCTGCCATGTTGAAACCCCGTCACCTGCTCAAGCTGGGTGTGCTGTTCGGCGCCCTGGTCCTTGGCCACGCTGAATCCGCTGCCGCCCATGAAGTCACCGACGTACTGGGCCGCAAGGTCGAAGTGGCGGACACCGTAAAGCGCGTTGTCCTAGGTGAAGGCCGGCTGATTTCGGCGTTTGCGTTGCTGGACAAGGACGCGCCCTTCCAGCGCATCGTCGGCTGGCAGAATGATTTGCGCCTGCTCGACCAACACACCTACAACGCCTACGTGGCGAAATTTCCCACAGTGAAAGACATCCCGCTGATCGGTCAAGCGTCGGAACAAAGCGTCAGCGCCGAGGAAATCCTTTCGCTGAAACCTGACCTGGCAGTGTTCAGCATTTCCGGTCACGGCCCGACCGAACACAGTCCGGTCGCCGATGTGCTGGCCAAGGCGGGCATTCCGGTGGTGTTCGTCGACTTCCGCATCAACCCGGTGCAGGGCACTCACACCAGCATGACTGCGCTGGGCCAGGCATTGGGGCGTGAAGCCCAGGCCAAGGCGTTCCTGGGCTTCTATGACCAGCACATCAAGGTGATCACCGATGCGGTCGCCACCTTGCCGGCGGGGCCGCGCCCGAGTGTGTTCCTCGAACTGCTGGCCGGCGTTTGGCAAGCGCCGGGGCATACCACCGGCAAGAGTGGCATGGGCGAACTGATCGCACTGGTCGGCGGGCGCAATATCGCGGCTGGCGTGGTGCCGGGTGCGCTGGGCGATATCAGCGTCGAATACGCGCTCAAGGCCGACCCGGATGTGTATATAGCCACCGGCAACCGCAAGCCCGGCTTGATCTTGGGCGCGGGTGTTGGCGCAGATGAAGCCCACGAGGCGCTGGACCGGGTATTGGCGCGTCCCGAATTCGCCAATCTTCGTGCAATCCGCGAAGGCAATGCCCACGGCCTGTGGCATGACTTCTATAACTCACCGTACAACCTGCTGGCGATTGAATCGTTGGCCAAATGGGTGCACCCAGAGCTGTTCGCCAAGCTGGATCCGCAGGCGACCATGAACCAGATCAACGCGCAATTCCTGGGGATGCCGTTGCAGGGTGCCTATTGGATCGACAGCAAGCCCGCTGTAGAAACGCGGTAAAAACTGTGGGAGCGGGCTTGCTCGCGAATGCGCAGTGTCAGTCAATGAATATGTCGACTGATACACCGCATTCGCGAGCAAGCCCGCTCCCACATTTAGATCTTTATTGTTTTCGAAATTGTGTGAGCCCAATGACCACTCAAACCCTCGACCTTGCCAACGCCACCGACGGCTACCGTCGCCTGTTGGCGCGGCGCGCCTGGCTGCTGGGCCTGCTCGGTACGGCGCTGGTGTGCGCCATCCTCGTGGACCTTGCCAGCGGCCCCTCGGGTATGGGCCTGCTGGCCTTGCTCGACGGTATCCTGCACCCGTCGCATCTGAGCGCCACCGACCAAGTAATCATCTGGAACGTGCGCCTACCCTATGCACTCATGGCAGTGCTGGTGGGCTGCGCGCTGTCATTGGCCGGGGCCGAGATGCAGGCGATCCTGAACAACCCGCTGGCCAGCCCGTTCACCCTGGGCGTGTCGTCGGCCGCAGCGCTGGGCGCGTCCCTGGTGATTGTGTTTCCGGTGACGACGCTGTGGGTGTCGGCCAATACGGCGATTTCCCTCTCAGCCTTCATCTTCGCCGCGGCTTCGGTGTTCTTGCTGCAAGCCATGTCGCGTTTGCGCGGCGCCGGGGTGGAAAGCCTGGTGCTGTTCGGCATCGCCCTGGTGTTCAGTTGCAACGCGGTGGTGGCGCTGCTGCAACTGGTGGCCACCGAAGACGTGTTGCAACAGCTGGTGTTCTGGACGTTGGGCAGTGTGACCCGCGCCAACTGGGACAAGCTCGGCATCCTGGCGCTGGTGGTCGCGGTAGTGCTGCCGTTTTCCTTTGCCGCCGCACCGCGCCTGACCCTGTTGCGCATGGGTGAGGACCGTGCGCAAAGCTTTGGCGTGGACGTGAAGCGCCTGCGGTTTTTCTCACTGTTGCGCATCAGCCTGCTGTCGGCCACCGCCGTGGCCTTTGTGGGCACAATCGGCTTTATCGGCCTGGTCGGTCCGCATATCGCGCGGATCCTGGTGGGCGAAGATCAACGTTTCCTGTTGCCGGCCAGCGCCCTGACCGGCGCGTTGCTGCTGTCGCTGTCGTCGATTGCCAGCAAGTTGATCATGCCCGGCGTGATTGTGCCGGTGGGCATCGTCACCGCGTTGGTGGGCGTGCCGATTTTCGTGGTGCTGGTGTTTAAGCGGGGGAGGCAGTTATGAGCGAAGGTTTGAGCGTACACAACGCCCAGGTGAGTTACGGGCGTCGGCAGATCGTGCACGACCTTAGTCTGCCCACCCTGCCCCACGGCAGCCTGACCGCTCTGATCGGCCCCAACGGCGCGGGCAAGTCCACCCTGCTGCGTGCCGTGGCCGGGCTGGAAAAGATGCAAGGCGTTGTACGATTGGGTGACCTTGACCTGTCGGCCATGTCTGTTGCCGAGCGCGCGCGGCGCGTGACCTACATGCCGCAGAACCTGCCGCCAGGCTTGAGCCTCAGCGTGATGGAAAGTGTGATCGCCGCCCTGCGCGTGGCCAATGTCGAGGGCATCCCGTTGTCCAGCGACGCCTGCCTGCGTGAAGCCTTCGACGCCTTGCAACGCATTGGCATCGCACATTTGGCTGATCAGCTGTTGAGCACGCTTTCCGGTGGCCAACGCCAATTGGTCAGCCTCGCCCAACTCATCGCGCGTCGCCCGCAGGTGATGCTGCTGGACGAACCCACCAGCGCCCTAGACCTCAATTACCAACTGAAAGTCATGGATTGCGTGCGCGATTTGGTGCGCGAACACAACCTGATTGCCGTGGTGGTGCTGCACGACATCAACCTCGCCGCGCGCTTCGCCGACCATATTGCCGTGCTGCGCCAGGGACGCTTGTATGCCAGCGGTGCAGCGGACGACGTGCTTAACCCACTGCTGTTTGCCGAGGTGTATCGCGTGCGGGCACGCATCGAGCGCTGTTCGCAGCAGACCGTGCAGGTGTTGGTGGACGGCGCCTTTTAATTTGCTTCTAAGGGTATGCGCAAATGTTTCATTGAATTTTCGCACACCCAACATTACCTATACCTACAGGCATTCGCTCAAGCATCACCACTTTTGGAGAGCTTCATGATCGACCTGTACTACTGGACTACCCCCAACGGTCACAAAGTATCGCTGTTCCTGGAAGAAGCCGGCCTACCCTATAAGGTGCACCCGATCAATATCGGCCAGGGCGAACAGTTCAAGCCTGACTTCCTGAAGATCGCTCCCAACAACCGCATTCCAGCCATCGTCGATCAGGATCCGACCGACGGTGGCGCGCCGATTTCGCTGTTTGAATCCGGCGCGATCCTGCTGTACCTCGCGGAAAAAACCGGCCAGTTCCTTCCAAAAGACCTGCGTGGTCGTCAGGAAGCGCTGCAATGGCTGTTCTGGCAAATGGGCGGCCTGGGGCCGATGGCGGGTCAGAATCATCACTTCAGCCAGTTCGCACCAGAGAAAATCCCTTACGCGATCAAGCGCTACGTGGATGAAACCGCCCGCCTTTACGGCGTGCTCGACCGACGCCTGGCGGACCGTGCGTTCGTGGCGGGCGAGGCCTACAGCATCGCCGATATGGCGATCTACCCGTGGATCGTTTCCCACAAGTGGCAGAGCCAACGCCTGGAAGATTTCCCACATCTGCATCGCTGGTTCAACAGCATCAAGGAACGGCCAGCGACGGTCCGGGCGTATGAGCTGGTGCAGAAAGTGAACCCGCCCAAATCCTGAGCCTGGCCCTTTGTAGGAGCCGGCTTGCCGGCGATGGCGATTGAACAGTCGCCATCTTCGCTGAGGCTGACGGCTTCATCGCCGGCAAGCCGGTTCCTACAGTTATTACGCGTTTTACAAATCAATCGATAAATAAGCATCGACTCCCGCTTGCGTCGTTTCGCCGCGCTCACTAACGTAGCGCCTTTACTGACGCTACCCCCGCAGGAGCTTTGCCATGGCCTCGCCAGCCCTCTCACATTTTCTTCCCCGGTTCGGCGTTGCCGCGGCAGTGGCCAGTGCGTTAAGCCTGGCCGGTTGCCAGCTCCAGAGCACCCAGGACTCCCTGCCCCCGGTTGCCGGCGTGCAGCCGATCAAAGGCCTGGCACAGAATGTGTCCGTGCGCCGCAATGCCCAAGGCATGCCGTTGATTGAAAGCAACACCTTCCATGACGCGCTGTTCAGCCTCGGTTATGTGCACGCCAGTGACCGCATCACGCAGATGGTCACCCTGCGCCTGCTGGCCCAGGGCCGCCTGGCGGAAATGTCCGGGCCGGAGGTGCTGGATGTCGACCGGTTCATGCGCGCGGTCAACCTGAAAAAAAGCGCCGGCGAGCTGTATAACGCGTCAAGCCCGCGCCTCAAGCGCTTCTTCGAAGTGTATGCGCGTGGCGTCAACGCCTACCTGTTCCGCTACCGCGACAAGCTGCCGCCGGACCTGGCACAGACCGGCTACACGCCCGAGTACTGGAAGCCGGAAGACTCGGCACTGCTGTTCTGCCTGCTGAATTTCAGCGAATCGGCCAACCTGCAGGAAGAAATTTCGTCGCTGGTGCTGGCGCAGAAAGTCGGCGTCGACAAACTCGCCTGGCTCACGCCCAGCGCACCGGATGAAGCGATCCCGCTGGCCGAGGCCGAGAAACTCAAGGGCGTGAACCTGGGCCAGATCACCGGTCTCGCCGGCCTGGATACGGTCAGCCAACAACTGAGCAGTCTCAATTCACTGGCAGTCACTACCTCGAGCAACTGGGCCATCGGCCCGCAACGCAGCCGCAGCGGTAAGAGCCTGTTGGCAGGCGACCTCGCCGCCCAGCCGCAAGCGCCGTCGCCGTGGAGCTACGTGCAGATCCGTGCGCCGAAATACCAGGCCGTGGGCGCCTCGATTGCTGGCTTGCCGATGCTGTTGTCCGGTTTTAACGGCAAGGTCGCGTGGAGCATGAGCACGGTCAAGGGCGACACCCAGGACCTGTTCCTGGAAAAGGTCAAACGCCAGGGCAGCGCGTTGTACTACGAGAACAACGGCAAATGGCTACCCGCCGGTGTGCGAAACGAAACCTTCTTCGTCAAAGGCCAACGCTCGATTCGCGAAGTGGTGTACGAAACCCGTCACGGCGCCCTGCTTAACAGCAGCCAGGCGCTGACCACGGGCCTGGGTTTGGCGCTGCAAACCGCCGACTTCAAGGACGACAAGAGCCTGGACGCGTTCTTCGACCTGTCCCGCGCCCAAAACGCGGGCAAGGCCTCGGACGCAACCCGCGAAATTCGCGCCATTGCGCTGAACATGATCTTCGCCGACGCCAGCAATATTGGCTGGCAAGTCACCGGGCGCTTCCCTAACCGCCGTGAAGGTGAGGGCCTGCTGCCGTCGCCGGGCTGGGACACGCGTTTTGACTGGGACGGTTACGCCGATGCGATGCTGCACCCCTACGACCAGGACCCGGCTCAAGGCTGGATCGGCACCGCCAACCAGCGCACCGCGCCGCGCGGTTATGGCATGCAACTGTCCAACTCCTGGGATGCCCCGGAGCGCAGCGAGCGCCTGGCGCAACTGGCCAATGCCGGCAAGCATGACAGCCGCAGCATGATCGCCATGCAGTACGACCAGACGACGACCTTCGCCGCCAAGCTCAAGACCCTGTTCCAGGCACCGGGCATGGCCCAGCCGCTGAAACAGGCGATTGACGCGCTGCCGGCGGCCGAACAGGTCAAGGCACGTGAAGCACTGGGCCGCCTGATGGCCTTTGATGGCCGCTTGGTATCCACCTCCGCCGACGCGGCGATCTATGAACTGTTCCTGCAGGAAAGCACCAAACAGATCTTCCTCGACGAACTCGGCCCGGAAAACAGTGCCAGCTGGAAGGCGTTTGTCAGCAATGCCAACCTGTCCTACGCCGCCCAGGCCGACCACTTGCTGGGTCGCGAAGACAGCCCATTCTGGGATGACGTGCGCACCCCGCAGAAAGAAGACAAACCGGCGATCCTCGCCCGCAGCCTGGCCGCCGCGATCACTGCCGGTGATAGCCAATTGGGAGCCGATCACAAGGCCTGGCAGTGGGGCAAACTGCACACCACCACTTGGAAAAACACCAATGGCCAGGTGATTCGCGGCCCACTGGCGTCCGGTGGCGACCACAACACCTTGAACCCGGCGCCGTACAGCTGGGGCCAGGACTTCACCACCACCCAGGTACCGGCGCTGCGCATGATCGTCGACTTTGGCCAGGTGGAACCGATGATGGGCCAGGGCGGCATCGGGCAGTCCGGCAACCCGGCCAGCCCGAACTATGCCAACGGCATCGACCCGTCGCTCAAGGCGCAATACCTTAGCTTCCCGATGCAACCGCAGAACTTCGAAAAGGTGTATGGAAAGGCTCGGTTGACCCTGACGCCGGGCAAATAATCCGGCAAGTGTGGGGCGGGCTTTTACTGTGGTGAGCGGGCTTGCCCCGCGCTGGGTGGCGAAGCCGCCCTAAAACCAGGCGACCTGTTTCTGACTGGAAGCATGCGTTGACTGGATTGGGGCCGCTTCGCGCCCAAGCGCGGGGCAAGCCCGCTCACCACAACGAGCCCGCTCACTACAATAGTTAATCGAACTTCTCATCGCCCGCCCGCCTCCTACCTGATAAGCCCATCGCCCCCGGCACGCCCATGGACCTTGTCATTGCCCGCCCCGAAGGCCTCTACTGCCCCGCCGGAGATTTCTACATCGACCCCTGGCGCCCGGTGGAGCGCTCGGTCATCACCCACGCCCATGGCGACCACGCGCGCACCGGCAACCAGCACTACCTGGCGGCAGCCCCCGGCGAAGGCATCCTGCGTTCACGACTGGGCCAGGACATCAACCTGCAGACCCTGGCCTACGGCGAGCCACTGGTCCACCACGGCGTCACCTTGAGTTTTCACCCTGCCGGGCATGTCTTGGGTTCGGCCCAGGTGCGCCTGGAATACCGGGGCGAAGTCTGGGTCGCGTCCGGTGACTACAAAGTCGAGCCCGACGGCACCTGCGCGCCCTTCGAACCGGTGCGCTGCCATACCTTTATTACCGAGTCGACCTTCGGCCTGCCGATCTACCGCTGGCAGCCCCAGGCGCAGATCTTCGCCGGGATCAACGATTGGTGGCAGGCGAATATCGCCGCCGGCAAAGCCAGCGTGTTGTTCTGTTATTCCTTCGGCAAGGCCCAGCGCATCCTGCATGGCATCGACGCCAGCATCGGCCCGATCCTCAGCCATGGCGCGGTCGAGCCGTTGAACCGGGTGTACCGTGAGGCCGGCATCTATATTCCTGAAACCCTCTACGCCGGTGACTTCAAGAAAACCGACCCACTGCTGCGCCAGGCCTTGATCATCGCCCCACCCTCGGCCGGCGGCAGCAGTTGGATCAAGCGCTTCGGCGACTACAGCGACGCCTTCGCCAGCGGCTGGATGCGCCTGCGCGGCACCCGACGCAGGCGCGGCGTGGACCGAGGTTTTGTGCTATCGGACCACGCCGATTGGCCCGGCCTGTTGTGGGCCATCGAGCAAACCGGCGCCGAGCGGGTGATGGTTACCCACGGGTCTGTCGGAGTATTGGTACGCCATCTGCGGGAAAAAGGCCTGGATGCCCAGGGCTTCACCACTGAATACGGTGACGACGAAGAAGAGGCCAGCGCATGAAGGCCTTTGCCGAGCTGTACGCCAACCTCGACGCCACCACCTCCAGCAACGCCAAGCTGGCCGCGCTGCAAGCCTACTTCCGCGATGCTGCGCCGGAAGATGCGGCCTGGGCCGTGTATTTCCTTTCCGGCGGACGCCCTCGGCAACTGGTGCCGACGCGCCTGCTGCGGGACATGGCCACTGAAGCATCGGGTATCGAGCCATGGTTGTTTGAAGAAAGCTACCAATCAGTGGGCGATCTGGCAGAAACCATTTCCCTGCTGCTGCCGGAATCTACCTACACCTCGGAGGACGGCCTGGCGGTGTGGCTGGAGGAAAAACTCCTACCCCTGCGTGGCTTGCCGCCATTGGAATTGGCCGAGCGTCTACCTGCGTTATGGGCGCAACTGGATCAACCCAGCCTGATGGTCTGCATCAAGTTGATCACCGGCAGCTTCCGTGTGGGCGTGTCCAAGCTACTGGTCACCCGCGCCCTCGCCGCAATGGCCGATCTGGACAGCAAGCGCGTGGCGCAACGGCTGGTGGGCTACACCGATCTGTCTAACCGTCCTACGCCGCAGGGTTATCTCAAGCTCATCGCCGCCGAATCGCCCGACGAACATGCGCAACGCGGCGGGCAGCCTTATCCGTTTTTTCTCGCCCATGGTTTGGCGCAACCCGTGGAGCAATTCAACGATTTGCTTGGCTCTCCCGCCGACTGGCAAGTGGAATGGAAGTGGGATGGCATCCGCGCGCAACTGGTGAAGCGTGACGGCCGCCTGTGGATCTGGTCCCGTGGCGAAGAATTGGTGACTGAGCGCTTCCCCGAACTGCATAGCCTGGTAAGCGGCTTGCCCGACGGCACGGTGATCGACGGCGAAATCGTGGTGTGGAAAGACGCGGTGCAACCGTTCGCGCTGCTCCAACAACGGATTGGGCGCAAGACCCTGAGCAAAAAAGTGCTGGAGGACGCCCCGGTTGCGGTGCTGGCCTACGACCTGCTGGAACATCAGGGCGACGATTGGCGCAACCACACCCAGGCTGAGCGTCGCACGCAACTTGAGCAGGTAATTGCCCAGTGCAACCGGCCGGTATTACTGGCATCTCCCCTGTTGACCGGTGCAACCTGGGAAGAACTGGCCGAACAACGCGAAGCCTCGCGCAGTCTCGGTGTGGAAGGCATGATGCTTAAAGCACGCGATGGCCTGTACGGCGTCGGCCGCACCAAGGACATGGGCGTGTGGTGGAAGTGGAAGGTCGACCCGTTCAGCGTCGATGCGGTGTTGATCTATGCCCAACGCGGTCACGGTCGACGCGCCAGCCTCTACAGCGACTACACGTTTGCCGTGTGGGACGGCCCGCCCGGCAGCGAACGCACGCTAGTGCCATTCGCCAAGGCCTACTCCGGCCTGACCGACGAAGAGATGCGCAAGGTCGATGCGATTGTGCGCAAGACCACGGTGGAAAAGTTCGGCCCGGTGAGCAGCGTCACGCCGAGCATGGTGTTCGAACTGGGGTTCGAAGGCATTGCCCTGTCCAAGCGGCACAAGAGTGGGATTGCGGTGCGGTTTCCACGGATGTTGCGGTGGCGGCAGGATAAAACCGTGGAAGACGCTGACAACCTTGCCGCCCTGCAAGACCTCCTGACCTGATTCCTGCTTAAAAATGGCACAAATCCTTGTGGGAGCTGGCTTGCCTGCGATGGCGGCGTGTCAGTGAAAAATGAATTCTCTGATCCACCGCCATCGCAGGCAAGCCAGCTCCCACATTATTGATCTGCGCCAGAACCAAATTGGTGCACTGTTTTTTGCGCGCCCATTTTCGGGCATCTCCTACACTCAGCTCTCCCTTGTCCCACCTTTTAAAACGACCATTCGGAACTACATTCGGAACTATGGTGCAGAAATTGCTACTTGTGATCCGTCTGACACCGTTCAGTAACAGTCCTAAATGCGCCACAAGCGCTTATCTTGGTTTCCAGGGATTACATAATGAAAAAAGCATTGCTGACCCTTTCTGCACTGGCCCTGTGCATGGCCGCCGGTTCCGCGCTGGCCAAGGAATACAAGGAACTGCGTTTTGGTGTCGATCCGTCCTACGCGCCGTTCGAATCCAAGGCCGCCGACGGCAGCCTGGTGGGCTTCGATATCGACCTGGGCAATGCGATCTGCGCCGAGCTGAAAGTGAAGTGCAAGTGGGTTGAAAGTGACTTCGACGGCATGATTCCAGGCCTCAAGGCCAACAAGTTCGACGGCGTGATTTCGTCCATGACCGTGACCCCGGTGCGTGAAAAGGCCATCGACTTCTCCAGTGAACTGTTCTCCGGCCCTACTTCGCTGGTATTCAAGAAAGGCGCAGGCTACTCCACACCTGAGTCCCTCAAGGGCAAGTCCGTGGGCTACGAGCAAGGCACCATCCAGGAAGCCTATGCCAAGGCCGTATTGGATAAAGCCGGTGTGACCACCAAGGCCTACGCCAACCAGGACCAGGTGTATGCCGACCTGACCTCCGGGCGTCTCGACGCATCCGTGCAGGACATGCTGCAAGCCGAACTGGGCTTCCTGAAGTCGCCGGCAGGCGCCGGTTACGAAGTCAGCGCGGCCATCGACGACCCGTTGCTGCCGTCGAAAACCGCCATCGGTATCAAAAAAGGTAACACTGAGCTGAAGGCGCTTTTGGATAAAGGTATCAAAGCGTTACACGATGATGGCACCTACGCCACCATCCAGAAGAAACACTTTGGCGATCTGAACCTGTACAGCGGCAAATAATGCCTGGAGCGCCCTTCCCCGGAGGGGCGCTTTTTTATCGCCATAGGTCCTGATTTATGTTCGAAGAATTGTTGCAAACCCTCGGGTTGAGCACGCTCAGCTTGAAGGGTTTCGGCCCGCTGTTGCTGCAAGGCACCTGGATGACTATCAAGTTGTCGGTGCTGTCCCTGGCCGTCAGCGTGTTGCTGGGCCTGCTCGGCGCCAGCGCCAAACTCTCCAGCCTGCCCTTCCTGCGTATTCCCGCCCAGCTCTACACCACGTTGATTCGCGGCGTGCCCGACCTGGTGCTGATGCTGTTGATTTTCTACAGCCTGCAAACCTGGCTGACCGGCTTGACCGACTTCATGGAGTGGGAATACATCGAGATCGACCCCTTCAGCGCCGGGGTGATCACCCTCGGTTTTATCTACGGTGCGTACTTCACCGAGACCTTTCGCGGCGCGATCCTCGCGGTGCCCCGTGGCCAACTGGAAGCCGCCACGGCCTATGGCCTCAAGCGCGGCCAGCGGTTTCGCTACGTGACCTTCCCGCAGATGATGCGCTTTGCCCTGCCGGGAATCGGCAATAACTGGATGGTGATGCTCAAGGCCACGGCCCTTGTGTCGATCATCGGCCTGGCCGACCTGGTCAAGGCTGCCCAGGATGCCGGCAAGAGCACCTATCAGTTGTTCTACTTTTTGGTCCTCGCGGCGTTGATCTACCTGTTGATCACCAGCGCGTCCAACTTCGTCCTGCGCCGCCTTGAACGTCGCTACTCCGCGGGTGCCCGGGAGGCCGTGCGATGATCGAACTCTTGCAGGAATACTGGCGCCCCTTCCTTTATAGCGACGGCCAGCACATCACCGGCCTGGCCATGACGATGTGGCTGCTCACTGCCGCGCTGGTCATCGGCTTTCTGGTGTCGATCCCGTTGTCCATCGCCCGTGTGTCGCGCAAGCGCCTGGTGCGTTGGCCGGTGCAGTTCTACACGTACCTGTTCCGGGGCACGCCGCTCTATATCCAGTTGCTGATCTGCTACACCGGCATCTACAGCCTCGCCGCCGTGCGCGAACAACCGTTGCTGGATGCGTTCTTTCGCGACGCGATGAACTGCACCATCCTGGCCTTCGCCCTCAACACCTGCGCGTACACCACGGAGATTTTCGCCGGGGCGATCCGCAGCATGGCCCATGGCGAAGTCGAAGCGGCCAAGGCCTACGGCTTGAGCGGCTGGAAGTTGTACGCCTATGTGATCATGCCGTCGGCGTTGCGTCGTTCGCTGCCCTACTACAGCAATGAAGTGATCCTGATGCTGCACTCGACCACGGTGGCCTTCACCGCGACGATCCCGGACATCCTCAAAGTGGCGCGGGATGCCAACTCGGCCACTTTCATGACCTTTCAATCATTCGGTATCGCTGCGCTGATCTACCTGACCGTGACCTTTGCCCTGGTCGGTCTGTTCCGCTTGGCGGAGCGTCGTTGGCTGGCCTTCCTCGGGCCGAGTCATTAAGGAGTTTTTATGCGTCATCAGGTCCATGAACTGATCGCGCCGGTGCCAGGGACGGCACGGCAGATTCACAGTTTTCACTTCGGCCCGGAACAGGCCGAAGGCAAGATCTATATCCAGTCGTCGCTGCATGCCGATGAACTGCCAGGCATGCTGGTGGCTTGGCACCTCAAAGTACGCCTGGCTGAACTGGCGGCGGCCGGTCGCCTGCGCAGCGAGATTGTGCTGGTGCCCATCGCCAACCCGGTGGGCCTGGAACAGGTGCTGATGGATATCCCGCTGGGCCGCTACGAGCTGGAAAGCGGGCAGAACTTCAATCGCCTGTTTGTCGACCTCAGTGAGGCGGTGGGTAATCAAGTCGAGGAGCTGCTTGGGGAAGATCCCCAGCACAACGTCGAGTTGATCCGCGCCGCGCTGTCTACCGCCCTCGCTGCGCAAAGCGCCGAGACCCAACTGCAATCCCAGCGCCTGGTGCTGCAACGCCTGGCGTGCGATGCCGACATGGTGCTGGATCTGCATTGCGACTTTGAAGCCGTGGCGCACCTGTACACCACACCCGAGGCCTGGCCGCAGGTGGAACCATTGGCGCGTTACATCGGCTCGGAGGCCAATCTGCTGGCGACCGACTCCGGCGGGCAATCCTTCGATGAGTGTTTCACCCTGGTGTGGTGGCAGTTGCAGCAACGCTTCGGCGAGCGCTTCCCGATCCCCATGGGCAGCTTTTCGGTGACCCTCGAACTGCGTGGCCAGGGCGACGTCAATCACGGCTTGGCCGCCCTCGACTGCCAGGCGATCATCGATTACCTGATCCACTTCGGCGCCATTGCCGGGGAAGCCGCACCACTGCCCGACCTGCCCTACCCGGCCACACCGCTGGCAGGCGTTGAGCCGGTGGCGACGCCCATGGGCGGCCTGCTGGTATTCCGCGCCTTGCCCGGTGAATACCTGGACGCCGGACAACTGATCGCTGAAGTCATCGACCCCATTTTTGACCGCGTGACGCCCGTGCATTGTCGCAATGCCGGCCTGCTTTACGCCCGTTCGCTGCGCCGCATGGCCACTGCCGGGATGGTCATCGCCCATGTCGCCGGCACCGAGGCCTACCGCAGCGGCTATCTACTTTCGCCTTGAGGATGCACGCCCCATGTACAAATTGACCGTTGAAGGCCTGCATAAAAGCTATGGCGACAATGAGGTGCTCAAAGGTGTTTCGCTCAAGGCCAAGACCGGTGACGTGATCAGCTTGATCGGCGCCAGCGGCTCGGGCAAGAGCACCTTTTTGCGCTGCATCAACTTCCTGGAAACGCCCAACGACGGCGCCATGACCCTCGACGGCCAGCCGATCCGCATGGTCAGTGACCGCCACGGCATGCGCGTGGCCGATGACGCCGAATTACAGCGCCTGCGCACGCGCCTGGCGATGGTGTTCCAGCACTTCAACCTGTGGAGCCACATGAGCGTGCTGGAAAACATCACCATGGCCCCGCGTCGGGTGCTGGGTTGCAGCAAGAAGGACGCCGAGGACCGTGCCCGTCGTTATCTGGATAAAGTCGGCCTCCCTGCACGCGTGGCCGATCAGTACCCGGCGTTCCTCTCCGGCGGCCAGCAACAGCGCGTCGCCATCGCCCGCGCCTTGGCCATGGAGCCGGAGGTGATGCTGTTCGACGAACCCACCTCGGCCCTCGACCCGGAGCTGGTGGGCGAAGTGTTGAAGGTGATCCAGGGTTTGGCCGAGGAAGGCCGCACCATGATCATGGTGACCCACGAAATGAGCTTTGCACGCAAGGTGTCGAGCCAGGTGTTGTTCCTGCATCAGGGCCTGGTGGAAGAGCAAGGCGCGCCGGAAGACGTGCTGGGCAATCCGAAGAGCGAGCGTTTGCAGCAGTTTTTGAGTGGCAATTTGAAGTAAACCTTTGGCCGCTCTGGAGGGTCTGTGGAATAGGCCTTCCAGAGTGTCAGCCGCCCCATGGCAAAACCCACCGATTTCGCCAAACACTGGTTTGCCGCCAAAGGCTGGAAGCCGTTTGCCTTCCAGAAAGAGGTATGGGCGGCGGTCAAGAGCGGCCAATCGGGGCTGCTGCATGCCAGCACCGGTGCGGGTAAAACCTATGCGCTGTGGTTCGCCGCCCTCAACCGCTTCGCCATCACTCGCCCACCTGTAACCGCTAAACGCAAACCACCCGCTGAGCCGCTGACGGTGCTGTGGATCACGCCCATGCGCGCGCTGGCCGCCGACACCGCCCGCGCCCTTGAAGCCCCGCTTGAGGCGTTGCAAATTCCCTGGAGCGTCGGCCTGCGCACCGGCGACACCAGCAGCGGCGAGCGCGCACGCCAGACCCGCCGCCAGCCCACCGCACTGGTCACCACCCCGGAAAGCCTGACGCTGATGCTGGCGCGTGCCGACAGCGAAGTGAGCCTGGCGCACCTGCGCATGGTGGTGGTGGATGAATGGCATGAGCTGATCGGCAACAAGCGCGGTGTGCAGTTGCAACTGGCCTTGGCGCGCCTGCGGCGCTGGCATCCCGAATTGATGGTGTGGGGGATTTCGGCCACCTTGGGTAACCAATCCCACGCACTGGAGGTGTTGGTTCCACAAGGCGACGGGATCAATGTGCAGGGGCAGACGGCTAAACAGTTGGTCATCGACACCTTATTGCCCCCCGTGACCGAACGCTTTCCGTGGGCCGGGCATATTGGTTTGAAGATGCTGCCCCAGGTGGTGGCGCAAGTGGACGCCAGCAGCAGTTGCCTGGTGTTTACCAATACGCGGGCGCAGTCGGAGATTTGGTTCCAGGCATTGCTGGACGCCCGCCCCGATTGGGCTGGGGTGATTGCGCTGCACCATGGTTCGCTGTCCCGAGAGACCCGTGACTGGGTGGAACGGGCCTTGAAAGACGGCCAGCTCAAAGCGGTGGTGTGCACCTCAAGCCTGGACCTGGGGGTGGACTTCCTGCCGGTGGAGCGGGTGTTGCAGATCGGTTCGGCCAAAGGCATAGCGCGGCTGATGCAGCGCGCCGGGCGCTCGGGGCATGCACCGGGACGGCCGTCGAGGGTGACATTGGTGCCCACCCATAGCCTTGAGCTGGTTGAAGCCGCCGCCGCCCAGGATGCGATCGCGCAACGGCGTATCGAAGCGCGGGAATCGCCGTACAAGCCGTTGGATGTACTCGTACAGCACTTGGTCAGCATGGCATTGGGGGGTGGCTTCACGCCTGAGGCCTTGCTGACGGAAGTGCGCGGCGCCTGGGCCTATCACGACCTGACGGATGAAGACTGGGCCTGGGCCCTGGGTTTTGTGCGGCATGGTGGGCTGTCGTTGACCGCCTATCCGGATTATCGCCGGGTGGAACCGGACGAAGACGGTATCTGGCGTGTCCCGGATGCCCGGCTGGCGCGGCGCCATCGAATGAGCGTGGGCACCATCGTCAGTGATGCGAGCATCCACTTGAAATTCTGGAGCAAGGGCGGTGGCGGCAAGAACCTGGGCAGTGTCGAGGAGGGGTTTATTGCGCGGCTAAAGCCGGGAGATGGCTTTCTGTTCGCCGGCCGCCTGCTGGAGTTGGTGCGCGTGGAAAACATGACCGCCTATGTACGTCGCAGCACTGCCAAGAAAGCCGCCGTGCCGCGCTGGAATGGCGGACGCATGCCGCTTTCCAATGAGCTGGCGCAAGCGGTGGTGGAACGCTTTGATGCAGCGGCCCATGGCCGCTTCGAGGGACCGGAGATGCAAGCGGTGCAACCTTTGTTGCAAACGCAGTTACGCTGGTCCGGCTTGCCGACGCGCGAACATCTGCTGGCAGAGGCGCTGAAGTCACGGGAAGGCTGGCACCTGTTCCTCTATCCCTTTGCCGGGCGCCAAGTGCACCTGGGTTTGGCGAGCCTGCTGGCGTGGCGTGTGAGTCAACAGCAGGCGGTGACATTTTCGATCGCAGTCAATGATTACGGGCTGGAGTTATTGAGTGCCACTGCAGTGGATTGGCCGGCATTGCTGAATGATGCGCTACTGAGCCCTGAACATTTGCGGGAAGACGTGGCGGCCAGCCTGAATGCCGGGGAGCTGGCCCTGCGCCGCTTCCGTGAGATCGCTCGCATTGCCGGGCTGGTGTTTGCCGGCTATCCAGGCGCACCAAAAAGTACGCGGCAAGTGCAGGCCTCCAGCGGTTTGTTCTTTGAGGTGTTCAAGCAGTACGACCCGCAGAATCTGTTGCTGGCTCAGGCAGGCGAAGAAGTCTTACGCGATGAGCTGGATATTCGTCGGCTGGAAGAGACGTTGCGCCATCTTTGCGCGCTGAAACTGGACTTGCATCCGATCGAACGACCTACACCCCTGGCCTTTCCATTGTTGGTTGAACGGATGCGCGAAAGCCTGAGTTCGGAAAAACTCTCGGAACGCATCGCACGCATGGTCAAGGACCTGGAAAAAGTCGCGGATAACGGAAAGCGCTGATGGTGTGCACGGTGAGGCTGGAGGGTGAAGAACTATGGTTACTGGCGGACAAGGCGGTCTACTGGCCTGCACGCCAATGCCTGATGATCGCCGATGCGCATTTCGGCAAAGCCTCGGCGTATCGCAGCCTGGGGCAACCGGTGCCGCAAGGCACCACCACCGAGAACTTGCAGCGCCTGGACCGGCTGCTCTCAGCGCTACCCTGTGCTCAGGTGATTTTTCTCGGCGATTTCCTGCACGGCCCGGGATCGCACGCCAGTGGCACGTTGGGCGCTTTAAGAAGCTGGCGAGCGCTTAATCCTGACCTGCCCATGACTTTGATTCGTGGCAATCACGATAAACGCGCGGGGGACCCGCCCGAGGACTTGAGGGTAGAGGTGGTCACGGAGCCGCTGCTGATAGGCCCTTTTGCCTTGCAGCACGAACCTGACGCCCACCCCAGCCACCACGTCCTGGCGGGGCATGTGCATCCGGTGTATCGGTTACGTGGCAAGGGACGACAGAGCTTAAGGCTGCCGTGCTTTGTGGTCGGTGCCCGAGTGAGCCTGCTGCCGGCGTTCGGTGCATTTACCGGCGGGCATAGAGTGGAACAGGACAATGACCGCCGAATCTATGTGATTGGCGATCATGACGTCTGGCCAGTGGGTTAGGGATCAGGCAACCGGCGCGGGTGGCGGCTCGTCCGGCAGGGTCGGCTCGCCAGGCTCGGTCGGTTGTGGGTAATCCGGCTCGGGTTGACCGGGGATGCCGCCCGCATAAGCAGGGTCGGCCATCAGGGACCAGGCCAGAACGCCAATCTGATTGGGTTCAAGCCGGGCAAGTTCTGCGCTTATTCGCGGGTCGAGCTTCATAAAGTACTCCTCAAGCGTGGCCCGGCGCGTTTTACACGCACCGGGGCAGTACACCTAGATAGAGTCGCTTTTTGCAGACTAATTCCCTTTACGCGTAGGAGCTTTCGATCAAGCGCGTGGGAGAGTGACGCCGCGCTGGCCCTGATACTTGCCTGCACGGTCTTTGTAGGACACTTCACAGGCCTCGTCGGACTGCAGGAACAGCATCTGCGCCACGCCTTCGTTGGCGTAGATTTTCGCCGGCAGCGTGGTGGTGTTGGAGAACTCCAGGGTCACGTGACCTTCCCACTCGGGTTCAAGCGGTGTCACGTTGACGATGATGCCGCACCGCGCGTAGGTGCTTTTACCCAGGCAGATGGTCAGCACGTCACGGGGAATACGGAAGAATTCCACGGTGCGCGCCAGGGCGAAGGAGTTCGGCGGAATGATGCACACGTCGCTCTTGACGTCGACGAAGCTCTTTTCGTCAAAGTTCTTTGGATCGACGATCGCCGAATTGATGTTGGTGAACACCTTGAACTCATCGGCGCAGCGCACATCGTAGCCGTAGCTGGAAACGCCGTAGGAAATCACCGGTGCATCGCCCTGACCACGGATCTGGCGCTCGACGAACGGTTCGATCATGCCGTGTTCCTGCGCCATGCGGCGAATCCACTTGTCCGATTTGATGCTCATGGCGGGTGTCCTGAATAGCGAGGTGGAAAAATTCTGTGGGGCATCTTACCGGGGCTGGCGTTGGGGTTCAAAGGCCGCAGGGCTTTTCTTGACGAATGTGCCTGCTCCTATAAGCCGCGCCCAGTGGGGCCGGGACCTGTGCTGGCATGTCCGGTGAGCGGAAATACCACCGCCAGTCACGAATTTGGAGAAACCTTCGGAAATATCATTGGCACGTCCCGGAAAAAGGGTTAAGGTGGCGCCACTGTGCTGCTTGTGTCACTGAGAATCTCTACACGATATGTTGAATTTCGATCCAACCATCTCCAAGAATTTTTCCTGCTCTTTGCACTCAGTCTCGGCCAGGGCTTTTCCTGAGTCGCAGTTAACTTTGTCCAAGGAGATACACCATGTCTAATCGCCAAACTGGTACCGTTAAGTGGTTCAACGATGAAAAAGGCTTCGGCTTCATCACTCCACAATCCGGTGACGACCTGTTCGTTCACTTCAAAGCTATCCAATCCGACGGCTTCAAAAGCCTGAAAGAAGGCCAACAGGTTTCTTTCATCGCTACCCGCGGTCAGAAAGGCATGCAAGCTGAAGAAGTTCAAGTTATCTAACTTGTACTGACTTAGTCGAAAAGACCCCGCCCTTAAAAGCGGGGTTTTTTTATGCCTGGGATTCGGTGCTACACCCTCCCCTGTAGGAGCCCGGCTTGCCGGAGATGGCGGTCTTGAGGGCCTCATCACCGGCAAGCCGGGCTCCTACAGGGGCAGTGTTGGCAACGAATGATCAGCGCACAGCAAAACGCCCGGTGCATTCCCATGCACCGGGCGTTTTGTCATAGCGGTCTTATCAATCGTTACTGAAACAACGACTCACTCGACAAGCCATTCTTCTCCAGGATCTCACGCAAGCGCTTGAGCCCTTCTACCTGGATCTGCCGCACCCGCTCACGGGTCAGGCCGATCTCCAGGCCTACGTCCTCCAGGGTGCTGCTCTCATGGCCGCGCAGGCCGAAGCGGCGAATCACCACCTCACGCTGCTTGTCCGTGAGCTCCGACAGCCACTGGTCAATGCTTTGGGAAAGATCATCGTCCTGCAACAGCTCGCAAGGATCGGTAGGACGATCATCCGTCAGGGTGTCCAGCAGGGTTTTATCCGAATCAGGACCCAGCGAGACATCGACCGAAGACACGCGCTCATTGAGACCCAGCATGCGCTTGACCTCTCCTACCGGTTTTTCCAGCAGGTTGGCGATTTCTTCAGGCGAAGGTTCATGATCGAGTTTTTGGGTAAGCTCACGCGCTGCCCGCAGGTAGACGTTGAGCTCCTTGACCACATGGATCGGCAACCGGATCGTGCGGGTCTGATTCATGATCGCCCGTTCGATGGTCTGGCGAATCCACCAGGTGGCATAGGTCGAAAAGCGGAAGCCACGCTCGGGGTCGAACTTCTCCACAGCCCGGATCAGGCCCAGGTTGCCTTCCTCGATCAGGTCCAACAGGGACAGCCCACGATTGACGTAGCGCCGGGCGATTTTCACCACCAGGCGCAGGTTGCTTTCAATCATGCGCTTGCGCCCAGCCGGGTCGCCCTTTTGCGACAATCGCGCAAAATGGACTTCTTCTTCGGGGGTCAGCAGAGGGGAAAAGCCGATTTCATTGAGGTACAGCTGAGTGGCATCGAGCGCCCGTGTGTAGTCAATGTACTTGTGTTGCTTTAACGCGGTGGAGTTCTTGGATTTGGTGCGAACTGAAGGTACAGCAGGTCCCTCATTCGACATCGATTCCGTAGCGATACCGGTCTCCATAAGGAGAACCTCATCGTCGATGTCAAACTCCGGCGCTTCTTTACTGAGAGCCATTGTTATAGTCCTTTGGTGAGTTCGACCTCAAGCTCAAGCGGCGCCTTTATCCTTGGCAACGCTGGAGCCTGTTCCTTCTACGTGAGGGAACAGGCTGTGCAACACATCAACGACGGGGTAGGAATTGCAGCGGATCTACAGGTTTCCCTTGGCGGCGAATCTCAAAGTGCAGTTTCACCCGGTCTGTACCAGTTGACCCCATTTCGGCAATTGTCTGTCCGACCTTGACCTGCTGCCCCTCCCGAACCAACAGCCTACGGTTATGGCCGTAAGCACTGACGTAGGTATCGCTGTGTTTGATGATGACCAGCTCGCCGTAGCCCCGTAAACCACTCCCGGCGTACACCACTGTCCCATCAGACGCAGCTAAAACAGGCTGTCCCAAATCTCCGGCGATATCAATGCCTTTATTCAAACTACCGTTTGAAGAGAATTTTCCAATTAACACTCCGTTTGAAGGCCATCCCCAACCGGTCGGTGCAGGCCCGGCAGGTGGCAACGGCGCGGGTGCCGGCTTGGCCGCAGGGGCCGGCGTGGCGGTGCCCGCAGGCCGGGTGATGATAGTAGTTTTGCTCGATGACGACGGCGAAGATCCGGTGTTTGTCACAACTGCCGTAGGCGTTGAACCGGTGCGCCCGTCGAAGCGAATCGTCTGACCCGGATGTATCGTGTAGGGCACAGGAATATTGTTACGAGCTGCAAGTGCCTTGTAATCCCAACCATAACGGAAGGCGATCGAGAACATCGTGTCGCCCTTGCGCACCACGTATTGCCCGGTGGTCACCGTCGGTTTCTGCGGGACCGCATTATTACGGTCAACCACCCGCGCGCCGCTGCTTGGCGAGCTGGAGCATCCTACCAACACGGAACTGAAGACGAGGCCAAGCACCAGTCGATGAAAGCTTGTTTTACTCATACGCTGCGCAAGACCTGTGAGACTCACCCGCCGCTCCCTTTGTGGTGGCTGAACATGAATGCCTGTATCAGGCTTGAAATATGACGCAAGTATAACTGGGCATTGTCTTTTTACCGGCACACGACTGAAACGAAAAGTTCATCGCGTTTAATGCCGACGCCCGATCATGTTGACTCGATGGACCCCGCCGTAAGACACATCCCCGCCAACAGAATTCAATGCCTGCAAACAAATGCTCAGGCCAGCGGCCCGTTGAGCAGCGGCACGAAGCGCACAGCGCCCAGTACATGCCGGGAAAAACCTTCTTCCTCACGGATAATGAGCATCAATTGTTGCACTTCTCCGGAGCCCACCGGGATGACCAGCCGTCCGCCTGGAGCAAGTTGATCGAGCAACGCTTGGGGCACATCGGTAGCCACGGCGGTGACGATAATGCCGTTGTAAGGCGCCAGCGCCGGCCAGCCTTCCCAGCCATCGCCCCAGCGAAACACCACGTTGCGCAGGTTCAACTCGACCAGGCGTTCCTTGGCACGGTCTTGCAGCACCTTGATGCGCTCGACCGAGAACACCCGCTCCACCAGTTGCGCCAGCACGGCGGTCTGGTAGCCGGAGCCGGTACCGATCTCCAGCACTTTGTCCAAAGGTCCCGCCGCCAGCAGCAGCTCGCTCATGCGCGCCACCATATACGGCTGGGAGATGGTCTGGTTGTGGCCGATGGGCAGTGCGGTGTCTTCGTAGGCTCGGTGGGCCAGGGCTTCATCGACAAACAGATGCCGAGGCGTGCGCCGGATCACTTCCAGCACCTGAGCGTTGGACAACCCCTCTTCGTACAAGCGCTGGATCAAGCGTTCGCGGGTACGCTGGGACGTCATCCCGATCCCCCGGCGCAGCAAGTCGTCTTGTTCACGGCCCATCAGCGCAGCCCCTCCAGCCAGCCATCGAGACCACTGAAGGCATCACTGAAGGTGCGATCAAATTGCAGCGGGGTAATCGACACATAGCCTTGCATCACGGCATGAAAGTCAGTGCCCTCACCGCCATCTTCCGCATCACCCGCTGCCGCAATCCAATAGCCTTCCTTGCCACGCGGGTCGACCACCTTCAACGGCGCCGCCGCGCGGGCACGATGCCCCAGGCGCGTCAGTTGGATGCCGCGAATATGGTCGAGGGGCAAGTTGGGAATATTGACGTTGAGCACCGTGCGCGGCGGCAGGCTCAGGGAACCATGGGCCTCGACCAGCTTGCGCGCGAAATACGCAGCAGTCGGCAAGTTATCCAGCTGGCGCGAAGCAAACGAAAAGGCGAACGCCGTACGCCCCAGGAAGCGACCTTCAAGCGCCGCCGCCACGGTGCCGGAATACAGCACGTCGTCGCCCAGATTGGCGCCGAGGTTGATACCCGACACCACCAGGTCCGGCTCATGATCCAGCAGGCTGTTGATCGCCAGGTGGACGCAGTCGGTGGGGGTGCCGTTCACGCTGATAAAGCCATTGGCCAGGACTTGCGGGTGCAGCGGACGGTCGAGCGTCAGCGAACTGCTGGCGCCGCTCTTGTCCTGGTCGGGGGCAACCACCACGCACTCGGCGTAATCTTCCAGCGCAGCATAGAGCGCGGCAAGACCGGGTGCGGTGGCACCGTCATCGTTTGATATCAGAATACGCATGGGTTGTCCGTCTGCCCCACCGGCACCAGATCAACAAGCTCGCGCACCAAGACAGTGGCGAAGCATCCGGCCGGCAGGACGAATTCCAATTGCAGAATGTCCAGCGAGGGATAATGCCACGTCAAACCGCCAATGGGCAGTCGCAGAATGCGACGTTCCTGGCTCATGCCGGCATTCACCAGCCAATCACGCAAGTCGGCTTCACCGGCGGCGACCGCCTGTTCAAGCTCAAAAGTTGCCCCCGTGGCAGGAGAATCACCTTCGCCCCACTGTGGTCCGGTCGGGTGCAGGTCCAGGATCGCCAAGCGTGGGTCGCTGCATTCAGCCTCCCCCGCCGGGAAAAAACTGCGGCTGTCGGTAAAGGCCAGCAAGTCGCCGACCTGGGCGCGCTGCCATGAACCGTCGGCCACACGCGCCGCCAACACTTTGTTGAACAGGAAGCTGCGCGCCGTGGACAGCAACCGCGATCGCACGTTGCGCTGTTCCGGCAACGCCTTGCGCGCGGCCCACTCACGGGCGTCGACCACGTTGCCGCCGTTGTGGCCAAAACGCTGCGCGCCGAAGTAGTTGGGAATGCCGTGTTGTGCAATCAGTTGCAACCGCGCGTCGATGGCGGCGGTGTCACCGGCCAACTGGGTCAGGCGCAAGGTGAAACCATTGGCTGAGTGCGCACCGCGTTGCAGCTTGCGCTTGTGACGGGCGGTCTTGAGGACCTTGAGCGTGTCGTTCTCCGCCGCGCTCATGTCCGGATCGGCCTTGCCGGGCAGTTGCACGCTGAACCATTGGCGGGTCAACGCCTGGCGATCCTTGAGCCCGGCGTAGCTGACCGTGCGCAGTGGCACGCCCGCCGCCTTGGCGATGCGCCGCGCGGCTTCTTCTGTATTGAGGCCGCGCTTCTCAACCCACAACCACAGGTGCTCACCCTCGCCGGTCAGCGGTATATCCAGCACTTCATCAACCTGGAAGTCTTCGGCCGTCGCTTTCAGTACCGCGCTGCCCAGAGCTTCGCCATAGGCCCGTGGACCCAACAGTTGCACGTCATTCATGCGCGCAGCAACAAGGCGACGGAGTGCACGGCGATGCCCTCTTCACGACCGGTAAAGCCGAGCTTTTCGGTAGTAGTGGCTTTCACGTTCACTTGATCCAGTTCAATTTGCAGATCCGCGGCAATCAGCGCACGCATCGACTCGATATGAGGGGCCATCTTCGGCGCCTGGGCCACGATGGTGTTGTCAACGTTGCCAACCTTCCAGCCTTTGGCGTGGATCAGGCCAACCACATGGCGCAGCAGTACACGGCTGTCCGCGCCCTTGAAGGTCGGGTCGGTGTCCGGAAAGTGCTTGCCGATATCGCCCAACGCCGCCGCGCCGAGCAAGGCATCGCTCAAGGCATGCAACACAACGTCGCCGTCGGAATGAGCTAGCAACCCATGGTGGTGTGCAATGCGCACGCCGCCCAGGGTGATGAAATCGCCTTCGGCGAAACGGTGCACATCGTAGCCGTGGCCAATACGCATAAAAAAACGCCCCGATTTAATTCAGGGCGTGATTCTACCTACTTTTGCCTCACATTAACCGAGCAAAGCACGGCCATGGTGTCGCAAATGGTCTTCGATGAAGCTGGCGATAAAGAAGTAGCTGTGGTCGTAGCCGGGTTGCAGGCGCAGTTCCAGCGGATGGTTGGCCGCCTTGGCCGCTTGCTGCAGGGCTTCAGGCTTGAGTTGCACAGCGAGGAAGTCGTCGCGATCGCCCTGGTCCACCAGCAGCGGCAGCTTTTCCGAGGCCTCGCTGATCAACACGCAGGCATCCCATTCGCGCCATTTCGAGCGCTCTTCACCCAAATAACGCGAGAAGGCTTTCTGGCCCCACGGGCAATCCATCGGGTTGTTGATCGGCGAAAACGCCGACACCGACAGGTATCGCCCGGGATTGCGCAAGGCACACACCAACGCCCCGTGGCCGCCCATGGAGTGGCCGCTGATGCCGCGTTTGTCCGAAGCCGGGAAATGCGCTTCAACCAATGCCGGCAATTCCTGCACCACGTAGTCATGCATCCGATAGTGCTTGGCCCATGGTTCCTGGGTGGCATTCAGGTAGAAGCCGGCGCCGAGGCCGAAATCCCAGGCGTTGTCTGGATCGCCCGGCACACCCGGCCCACGCGGGCTGGTGTCCGGCGCGACGATGATCAAGCCCAGCTCGGCAGCCATGCGCTGGGCGCCGGCCTTCTGCATGAAGTTCTCGTCGGTGCAGGTCAGGCCGGACAGCCAGTACAGCACCGGCAACTTGCCGCCCTCTTCCGCTTGCGGCGGCAGGTAGACGGCGAACGTCATGTCGCAACCGAGCACATCGGAATGATGCTTGTAGCGTTTATGCCAGCCGCCGAAGCTTTTCTGGCACGACAGGTTTTCCAGACTCATGGGCGACCTCAGAAGTGGATGACGGTACGAATGCTCTTGCCTTCATGCATCAGGTCAAACGCTTTGTTGATGTCTTCCAGGCCCATGGTGTGGGTGATGAAGGTGTCCAGCGGGATCTCCCCGGTCTGGGCCATTTCCACATAGCTTGGCAATTCGCTGCGGCCGCGCACCCCGCCGAAGGCCGAACCGCGCCAGACGCGACCGGTCACCAACTGGAACGGACGGGTGGCGATTTCCTGGCCGGCACCGGCAACGCCGATGATCACCGACTCGCCCCAACCTTTGTGGCAGCACTCAAGGGCGGCGCGCATCAGTTGCACGTTGCCGATGCATTCGAAGGAGAAGTCCACGCCGCCATCGGTGAGGTCGACGATCACGTCCTGGATCGGGCGATCGTAATCTTTCGGGTTGATGCAGTCGGTGGCGCCCAGTTGCTTGGCGATTTCGAACTTGGCCGGGTTGATATCGATGGCAATGATGCGGCCAGCCTTGGCCTTGACCGCGCCGATCACCGCCGACAGGCCAATGCCGCCTAGGCCGAAGATGGCCACGGTGTCGCCCGGCTTGACCTTGGCAGTATTGATCACCGCGCCGATGCCGGTGGTGACGCCACAGCCCAGCAGGCAGACTTTTTCCAGCGGGGCTTCTTTAGGAATCTTGGCCACGGAAATTTCCGGCAACACGGTGTACTCGGAAAAAGTCGAGGTGCCCATGTAGTGGAAAATCGGCTGGCCTTTGTAGGAGAAACGCGTGGTGCCGTCCGGCATCAGGCCTTTGCCCTGAGTGGAACGGATGGCCTGGCACAGGTTGGTCTTGCCCGACAGGCAGAACTTGCACTTGCCGCATTCCGGGGTGTACAGCGGGATCACGTGATCACCCACCTCTACCGACGTCACGCCCTCGCCAATCGCCTCAACCACCGCACCACCTTCATGACCGAGGATCGACGGGAAGATGCCTTCCGGGTCGGCGCCCGACAGGGTGTAGGCGTCGGTATGGCAGACACCGGAGGCGACCACCCGCAACAGCACTTCGCCAGCCTTCGGCATGGCGACATCCACTTCGACGATCTCAAGGGGCTTTTTGGCTTCGAAAGCTACGGCAGCGCGGGACTTGATCATCCGGGTTTCTCCAGGCGGTTAAAAATTGAGACGGTGAGTGTAAAACATGGCTGACTGATGAATAATCCGGGCAAAAGCAAAACTTTATTGCTGTACAGGGACAATCATCATGTTGGAAAACCGCTGGGAAGGCATCGACGAGTTTGTCGCGGTCGCCGAATGCAGTCAGTTCACGGCAGCGGCGGAACGCCTGGGAGTGTCGTCGTCCCACATCAGTCGTCAAGTGGCGCGCCTGGAAGAACGCCTGCAAACGCGGCTGCTGTACCGCAGTACGCGCAAGGTGACCCTCACCGAAGCGGGCCAGACGTTCCTGCAACATTGCCAACGCCTGCAGGACGGTCGCGAAGAAGCCTTGCGCGCAGTGGGCGACCTCACCAGCGAACCCAAGGGCATGTTGCGCATGACCTGCGCAGTGGCGTACGGCGAGCGTTTTATCGTGCCGCTGGTCACCCGCTTCATGGCGCTCTATCCGCAGTTGCGCGTGGATATTGAGCTGAGCAACCGCCAGTTGGACCTAGTGCACGAAGGCCTCGACCTGGCGATCCGCCTGGGGCGATTGCAGGATTCGCGCATGGTCGCCAGCCGACTGGCACCGAGGCGCATGTACTTGTGCGCGTCACCGTCCTACCTGGCGCGGTATGGTCGGCCACATAGCTTGTCGGAGTTGAGTCGGCACAACTGCTTGATCGGCAGCTCTGATATCTGGCAATTGGCCCAGGAAGGGCGGGAATTTTCCCAGCGGGTGCAGGGGAACTGGCGCTGCAATAGTGGGCAAGCGGTGCTGGACGCAGCGTTGCAAGGTGTGGGGTTGTGCCAGTTGCCGGACTATTACGTGCTGGAGCACCTGCACAGTGGCGCGTTGGTGTCGTTGCTGGAGGCGCATCAGCCACCGAATACGGCGGTGTGGGCACTGTATCCGCAGCAGCGGCATTTGTCGCCGAAGGTCAGGAAGTTGGTGGACTTTTTGAAGGAGGGGTTGGCCGAGCGGCCAGAGTACAACGCACTGTAGGAGCGAGCTTGCTCGCGAAAAGCCTGAGAGCGCCGCGTTAACCCAGACGAACCGCGTTATCGTTGACGTTTTTCGCGAGCAAGCTCGCTCCTACAGAGATCGATTCGCCCACCGCAGGCGTAGCCACTCCAGATCTTCTGGCCGGGTCACCTTGATATTGTCCGAGCGCCCTTCGATCAGGCGTGGCGCCTGGCCGGACCATTCCATGGCCGAGGCTTCGTCGGTGATAACGGCATCCGCCACCAGGCTGTCGGCCAACGCGCGATGCAAGGCGCCGAGGCGGAACATCTGCGGCGTGTAGGCCTGCCAGATCAGGCTGCGGTCGACGGTCTCGACCACACGACCATGCTTGTCGACACGCTTGAGGGTGTCGCGGGCCGGTACGGCCAGCAAGCCGCCGACCGGGTCGTCCGCCAGTTCGGCGAGTAACCTGTCCAGATCATCACGGCTCAAGTTCGGCCGTGCCGCATCGTGGACCAGCACCCAATCGTCATCGCTGGCGCCTAGGGCATTAAGTTGCAGCAGCGCATTGAGCACAGACCCCGAACGCTCGTCGCCGCCGTCCGCACGCACAATGCGTGGATCGTTGGCGCAAGGCAGGGCTGGCCAGTAAGGATCGTCTACAGCAAGACTGACCACCAGCCCTTTCAGGTCTGGATGGTCAAGAAAACAGCCAAGGCTGTGTTCGAGAATAGTGCGCCCGCCCAGTTGCAAATATTGCTTGGGACGGTCCGCGGCCATACGGGCACCGACGCCCGCGGCAGGAATCACGGCCCAGAAGGCCGGCAAGCGGTGGTTCATTGGGCCAACTGGTAGAGGGTTTCGCCCTCCTTGACCATGCCCAGTTCATGACGAGCCCGCTCTTCCACGGTCTCCGTACCTTTTTTCAGCTCAAGCACTTCGGCATCGAGGACGCGGTTACGCTCCAGCAGGATCTCGTTTTCGGCGTGCTGTGCAGCAATTTGCTCGGTCAGGTCTTTTACCTGCGCAAAGCTGCCATTACCCACCCATAGGCGGTACTGCAGGCCAGCCAGCAACAAGAGCAAGACGAGGAACAACCAATTGGGACTGCGCATCGAATATCGGGTATCCAGTGAAAAAAGACAGCCATGCAAAACTTTTGAAGCAACTGATAGCACGAAGCCTGGAAGAACCAGGCTTGTGCTTGATAGCCATCAGATTAGCGTCGAAATCCACACTGTCGTGAGTTTTCCGACGCAATCCGCTGACTTTTTACCATGCCTTACCATCAAGTAGCGATCAGCCGCGAAACTCGCCGCGACCGTTGTACTTGGCCTTGCCCGCCAGTTGCTCTTCGATACGCAGCAATTGGTTGTACTTGGAAACACGGTCGGAACGGCACAGGGAACCGGTCTTGATCTGGCCCGCCGAGGTGCCCACGGCCAGGTCGGCAATGGTCGAGTCTTCGGTTTCGCCGGAGCGGTGGGAGATCACGGCGGTGTAGCCCGCAGCCTTGGCCATCTGGATGGCTTCCAGGGTTTCGGTCAGGGTGCCGATCTGGTTGAACTTGATCAGGATCGAGTTGGCGATCTTTTTATCGATGCCTTCTTTCAGGATCTTAGTGTTGGTCACGAACAAGTCGTCGCCCACCAGTTGGATTTTCTCGCCGATCTTGTCGGTAAGGATTTTCCAGCCATCCCAGTCGGACTCGTCCAGGCCGTCTTCGATCGAGATGATCGGGTAGCGCTGGGTCAGGCCCTTCAGGTAGTCAGCAAAACCTTCGGAGTTGAACACCTGGCCTTCGCCGGACAGGTTGTATTTACCGTCTTCGTAGAACTCGCTGGCCGCACAGTCCAGGGCCAGGGTCACGTCGGTGCCGAGCTTGTAGCCAGCGTTGGCCACAGCTTCGGAGATCACTTTCAGTGCATCTTCGTTGGACGCCAGGTTCGGTGCGAAACCACCTTCGTCACCCACCGCAGTGCTCAAGCCACGGGCCTTCAGTACCGCCTTGAGGTGATGGAAAATCTCGGTGCCCATGCGCAGGCCTTCGGAGAAGGACTTGGCGCCCACCGGCTGCACCATGAATTCCTGGATGTCGACGTTGTTATCGGCATGCTCGCCACCGTTGATGATGTTCATCATCGGCACCGGCATCGAGTACACGCCCGGCGTGCCGTTCAGGTTGGCAATGTGCGCGTACAGCGGCAGGTCCTGATCCTGGGCAGCAGCCTTGGCAGCGGCCAGGGACACGGCGAGGATGGCGTTGGCGCCCAGGCTGCCTTTGTTTTCGGTGCCGTCGAGCTTGATCATCGCGTGGTCCAGGGCTTTCTGGTCCAGCGGGTCCTTACCCAGCAACAGGTCACGGATCGGGCCGTTGATGTTGGCTACAGCCTTGAGTACACCCTTGCCCAGGTAACGGCTCTTGTCGCCATCACGCAGTTCCAGCGCTTCGCGCGAACCGGTGGAAGCACCGGACGGCGCGCAGGCGCTGCCGATGATGCCGTTATCGAGAAGCACGTCGGCTTCGACGGTGGGGTTGCCACGGGAGTCGAGAACTTCACGACCTTTGATGTCGACGATTTTTGCCATTGTTGTAAACACTCCAAAGTTGACGAAAACGACGCAGCTGAAGGAAATCTTTTGACCGACCGCAAGGGTGGAACAACGAGGCAGGCTTGCAGACGACAAGGCTCAGGCCCGCAGGCCTGAGCGTAAAGCGTGGGAAATTCTACCGGAGAAACGAAGCTTACGCGGTCTCTACCGTCGGAAAACTCTTGACCAGTTCGTCCAACTGCTTGAGTTGGGCCAGGAACGGCTCCAGCTTGTCCAGGCGCAGGGCGCATGGGCCATCGCATTTGGCGTTGTCCGGGTCCGGATGGGCTTCCAGGAACAGGCCCGCCAGGGACTGGCTGATGCCAGCCTTGGCCAGGTCCAGCACCTGGGCACGACGCCCACCAGCGGAATCGGCGCGACCACCGGGCATTTGCAGCGCGTGGGTCACGTCGAAGAACACCGGGTATTCAAACTGTTTCATGATGCCGAAACCGAGCATGTCCACCACGAGGTTGTTGTAGCCGAAGCTAGAACCGCGCTCGCAGAGGATCAACTGGTCATTACCCGCTTCCACGCACTTGTTCAGGATGTGTTTCATCTCCTGGGGCGCGAGGAACTGGGCTTTCTTGATATTGATCACAGCGCCGGTCTTGGCCATCGCGACCACCAGGTCGGTCTGGCGCGACAGGAAGGCCGGCAACTGGATGATGTCGCACACCTCGGCGACCACGGCGGCCTGTTCAGGCTCGTGGACGTCGGTAATGATCGGCACGCCGAAGGCTTGCTTGATGTCCTGGAAGATCCGCATGCCTTCTTCAAGGCCCGGGCCGCGATAGGAGGTCACGGACGAACGGTTGGCCTTGTCGAAGCTGGCCTTGAACACGTAAGGGATACCGAGTTTCTCGGTTACCTTCACATATTCTTCACAGACCTGCATCGCCATGTCGCGGCTTTCCAGCACGTTCATGCCGCCGAACAGCACCATGGGCTTGTCGTTGGCAATCTCGATGTCGCCGACGCGAATGATCTTCTGGGCCATCAGGGTTACGCCTTCTTCTGGTGTTGCGTCAGTGCGGCCTTGACGAAACCGCTGAACAACGGGTGACCGTCACGTGGTGTCGAGGTGAACTCAGGGTGGAACTGGCACGCCACGAACCACGGATGATCCGGCGCCTCGACCACTTCAACCAGCGCGCCATCACCGGAGCGACCGGAGATTTTCAGGCCAGCTTCTTTGATTTGCGGCAGCAGGTTGTTGTTCACTTCGTAGCGGTGACGGTGACGCTCGACGATCACGTCCTTGCCGTAGCAGTCGTGAACCAGCGAGCCCGGTTCCAGCAGGCAGTCCTGCGCGCCGAGGCGCATGGTGCCGCCCAGGTCGGACGCTTCGGTACGGGTTTCGACCGCGCCAGTGGCATCTTCCCACTCGGTGATCAGGCCCACGACCGGGTGACCGCTCTTGCTGTCGAACTCGGTGGAGTTGGCGTCTTTCCAGCCCAGCACGTTACGGGCGAACTCGATGACGGCCACTTGCATGCCCAGGCAGATACCCAGGTACGGCACCTTGTTCTCGCGAGCATATTGAACTGCAGTGATCTTGCCTTCCACGCCACGCAGGCCGAAACCGCCGGGAACGAGGATCGCGTCCACACCTTCGAGCAAGGCAGTGCCTTGGTTCTCGATGTCTTCGGAATCGATGTAGCGCAGGTTGACCTTGGTGCGGTTGCTGATACCGGCGTGGCTCATCGCTTCGATCAGCGACTTGTACGCGTCCAGCAGTTCCATGTACTTGCCGACCATGGCGATGGTGACTTCGTGCTCAGGGTTGAGCTTGGCGTCGACCACAGCTTCCCACTCGGACAGGTCCGCGCCGTTGCATTGCAGGCCGAAACGCTCGACCACAAAATCGTCCAGGCCTTGCGAGTGCAGGATGCCCGGGATCTTGTAGATGGTGTCGGCGTCTTCCAGCGCGATCACCGCACGTTCTTCAACGTTGGTGAATTGCGCAATCTTGCGACGCGAGGAAATGTCGATCGGGTGATCGGAGCGGCAAACCAGCACGTCCGGCTGCAGGCCAATGGAGCGCAGTTCCTTGACCGAGTGCTGGGTAGGCTTGGTTTTGGTTTCGCCGGCGGTGGCGATGTACGGCACCAAGGTCAGGTGCATCAGCATCGCGCGCTTGGCGCCGACTTCGAAACGCAACTGGCGGATGGCTTCGAGGAACGGTTGGGACTCAATGTCACCGACGGTGCCGCCGATCTCGACCATTGCCACGTCGGCATCGCCTGCACCCTTGATGATGCGGCGCTTGATTTCGTCGGTGATGTGCGGGATCACCTGGATGGTTGCACCCAGGTAGTCACCACGGCGCTCCTTGCGCAGCACGTGCTCGTAGACACGGCCGGTGGTGAAGTTGTTGTTCTGGGTCATGGTCGTGCGGATGAACCGCTCGTAGTGGCCCAGGTCCAGGTCGGTCTCGGCGCCGTCGTGGGTGACGAACACTTCACCGTGCTGGAACGGGCTCATGGTGCCCGGGTCAACGTTGATGTACGGGTCCAGCTTGAGCATGGTGACCTTAAGTCCCCGCGCCTCCAGGATGGCCGCCAATGAAGCCGATGCGATGCCTTTCCCCAATGAAGAAACAACACCGCCCGTGACGAATATGTAGCGCGTCATGAAAAACCCTAGAAGTCTGCGTTAAAGCGGTCCGAGCCGCCGGGGAAAGCGAAGGAAGGCCGAAGCCCCCGATCACCTGCATTAATCACAGTGCACCTTTCAAAAAAACCGCCGCGTGGTGACAGACCAGCAATGAAACACCGGTACGTTGATCGCTACACATTTTTTGGAATCGCCCAGCAAAGACTGCTTGGTAATCGGCAACTGCTGCAATTCAAGAGAATCCACAGAAGTTGTATCAAGAAGGGAGCGTAGTCTACCGGAAAGGCGCTATCAGCTCAAACCTTGATCGCAGGTCTGTGGCATCCAATGTAATTGCCACTCATCGCTCGGCGCCGGCCAGAGTCCCGCAAGGCTGGGCGCGCCCAGCAATTGCTCGCCTTGGTACAGCAGCGGCAATCTGCCACGGACGCAGCCCGGCAGCCCGCTTTCGTTAAGCAAACGCTTCAAGTCACGCCGACCGCGGCCTGGCACTGCGAGGATTTCGCCGCCCTGGCGGTAGCGGATCGTCAATGGACCTCCAGGCACCCTGCCCGTCAGCTGCACCTGACCATTGCCGGGTAACTCTAGTGGGTTTTGCGGATCGGGCCAGCTCACCGACGCGTCAGAAAAATCCGACCAAGTGGAGGGCAGCCACCAGATACGCTCGCCGCAGCGGTGCAGATCACCGTCCGCCAGGCGCCACAGGGGCTGCGCGTCACCCTTGGCGTCACGTAGCGAATGCCAGCTGGCCCAGTGGTCGCTGTCGGGTAGACGGGTCAGAGGGGTTAGCCAGTGGCGTAGGGCGTTGCGCTGGCGGGCGTCGGTAAGCTCGCGCAAAGGTGCAAGAGCCAAGGACGGTAAATGCAGCCATGAAAACGGCGAAAATTGATTGGCGGCTCGCAAGTCCATCTGCGCCAGCTCATCCAGCAAGTCTTGGGCTTCACTCAGGTGCTCGGCGGTGCGCGCCAGGCTTGCGGTAGCCTGCGGCCAACGTTCCGTCAGGACAGGAAGCACGCGATGGCGCAGGTAATTGCGGGAGAATCGCGAGTCCGCATTGGAAGGATCTTCGATCCATTTGAGCTGATGCGCCTCGGCATAGGCTTCCAGCTCTGCACGCGAGACATCCAACAAGGGCCGCACAAGGCAGCCAGCCGCCAGCGGGCGCTGTAGTGGCATAGCCGCCAGCCCGCGCGCACCAGCCCCGCGCAAGAGTCGGAATAACAAGGTTTCAGCCTGATCATCGCGATGCTGGCCTGTCAGCAGCACCTCCCCTGTCCCGGTCACCTCGGTAAACACCTGGTAACGCGCGTCACGCGCGGCACGCTCAAGACTGGCGCCGGGTTGCACCTGCACATGCATCACGCGCAACGGCACGCCCAGGCTGTCGCATGTCGACTGGCAGTGAGCAGGCCACGCATCAGCGGCAGCTTGCAAGCCATGATGAACATGGACAGCGCTGAGGGGCGGTAGGGTGTCGGTATTTGCCAGATTGGCGAGGAGATGCAGCAGGACGGTGGAATCAAGTCCACCCGAGAATGCGATGTGCCAGGCTGGGGCGTTGCACCAGGGTGACAGAACTTGCAAGAGTTTGGCGGCTAAGGAAGGCTTCATGAAAAATACCGCCATCTATCTGGAATGCAATGACTCAGCATACACAAAGCAAATGTGGGAGCGGGCTTGCTCGCGAATGCAGAGTGTCAGTCACTGAAAGGTCGACTGATCCACCGCATTCGCGAGCAAGCCCGCTCCCACACTTGGTCCTGCGTAGTCTTACAGACCGTAGCTCATCAGGCGCTCATAACGACGCGCCAGCAACGCTTCGTTGTCCAGCTTCTTGAGCATCGCCAGTTGCGAACCCAGTTCAGCGCGGATAGTCGCGGCAGCAGCAGCCGGGTCGCGGTGGGCGCCGCCCAGCGGCTCGGCGATGACTTTGTCCACGATACCCAGGCCTTTGAGGCGATCGGCGGTAATGCCCATGGCTTCGGCAGCGTCCGGCGCCTTTTCGGCGGTTTTCCACAGGATCGAGGCGCAACCTTCCGGCGAAATCACCGCGTAGGTCGAATACTGCAGCATGTTCAACTGGTCGCAGACACCAATAGCCAGTGCGCCGCCGGAACCACCTTCACCAATCACGGTGGCGATGATCGGGGTTTTCAGGCGGGCCATGACGCGCAGGTTCCAGGCGATAGCCTCGCTCTGGTTGCGCTCTTCAGCGTCGATACCTGGGTAGGCGCCCGGGGTGTCGATGAAGGTCAGGATCGGCATCTTGAAGCGCTCGGCCATTTCCATCAGGCGGCACGCCTTACGGTAGCCTTCCGGACGCGGCATGCCGAAGTTGCGGCGAACCTTCTCACGCACTTCACGGCCTTTCTGGTGACCGATCACCATCACCGGCTGGTCGTCCAGGCGCGCGATACCGCCCACGATCGCCGCGTCGTCGGAGAAGTGGCGGTCGCCGTGCAGCTCGTCGAACTCGGTGAAAATATGCTGAATGTAGTCCAGGGTGTACGGACGGCGCGGGTGGCGGGCCAGGCGCGCGATCTGCCAACTGGTCAGCTTGCCGAAGATGTCTTCGGTGAGCGTGCTGCTCTTGTCTTGCAGGCGAGCGATCTCATCGCCGATATTCAGCGAATTGTCATTGCCGACCAGGCGCAGTTCTTCGATCTTGGCTTGCAGGTCAGCGATCGGCTGTTCGAAATCAAGAAAATTCGGGTTCATAAGCGTCCGTCTTGGGTCGACGGCCAGGGAGTGCCTGGCCAGCCGGTTGTCTATTCGCGCCCTACCTTAAGGGAGAGGCGCGTTTAGGTCGAGATTAAATGTTCAGTCGAGATCAGGTGCCCTGACCGTCAACGGTATTGGAGGAAGACGTTGTCTCGCCCGAACTGGTCACGCAAAGCTTGAATCAAGCCATCAGCCGGATCAATCCGCCAAGTCTCGCCAAACTGCAACATGGCCTTGGCATCACTACCGGTGTACTCCATGGTCACCGGGCATGCGCCGCGGTGGCGTTTGAGCAGGTCGCCCAACCAGCGTAGCTGATCGCCCTTGAGCGCTTCGGTTTTTACCTTCAAGCGCAGGCTTTCGGCCAGATTGGTCCGCGCGTCTTCCATGCTCATCACCCGCTTGATCCGCAGGCGCAGGCCACCGGAGAAGTCATCGTTGCTGACCTCCCCTTCCACCACCACCATGGCATCGGTCTGCAACAGCGACTGTGCGGAGTGGAAGGCGTCGGCAAACAGTGAGGCTTCGATGCGCCCTGAACGGTCGTCAAGGGTGATGAAGCCCATCTTGTCGCCCTTTTTATTCTTCATTACCCGCAAGGCGATGATCATGCCGGCGACGGTCTGGGTATCCCGCGCAGGCTTCAGGTCGATGATGCGCTGACGGGCGAAACGGCGGATTTCACCTTCGTATTCGTCAATCGGGTGACCGGTAAGGTACAGGCCCAAGGTGTCTTTCTCACCCTTGAGACGTTCCTTGAGGGTCAGCTCCTTGGCCTTGCGGTGGTTGGCGTACACATCCGCATCTTCTTCGACGAACAACCCGCCAAACAGGTCGGCATGGCCGCTGTCATGGGTGCGGGCGGTCTGTTCGGCGGCCTTGATCGCTTCTTCCATGGCGGTGAGCAGCACCGCACGGTTGCGGTCGATATTCGCCTGGTAAGCCTTGGGCTCATCATGGAAATACGGGCCGAGACGGTCGAGTGCGCCGCTGCGGATCAGGCCATCGAGGGTACGCTTGTTAATGCGTTTGAGGTCAACCCGCGCACAGAAGTCGAACAGGTCGGCGAACGGCCCACTCTGACGCGCTTCGACGATAGCTTCCACCGGGCTTTCACCTACACCTTTGATCGCGCCCAGGCCATAAATGATGCGGCCTTCGTCGTTCACCGTGAACTTGAACTCCGAGGCGTTCACGTCCGGCGCGTCAAGGCGCAGCTTCATGGTGCGCACTTCCTCGATCAAGGTCACGACCTTGTCGGTGTTGTGCATATCCGCCGAGAGTACCGCGGCCATGAACGGCGCCGGGTAGTGGGCTTTCAGCCAGGCAGTCTGGTACGACACCAGGCCGTAGGCGGCCGAGTGGGACTTGTTGAAACCATAACCGGCGAACTTTTCCACCAGGTCGAAGATGTTACCGGCCAGGTCCGCGTCGATATTGTTGGTGGCGCAACCTTCAATGAAACCGCCACGCTGCTTGGCCATTTCTTCAGGCTTTTTCTTACCCATGGCTCGACGCAGCATGTCCGCGCCGCCGAGGGTATAGCCGGCCATCACCTGGGCAATCTGCATCACCTGTTCCTGATACAGGATGATGCCGTAGGTCGGCGCCAGTACTGGTTTGAGGCCTTCGTACTGGTAGTCGGAGTGCGGGTACGCCAGCTCGGCGCGGCCGTGCTTACGGTTGATGAAGTCGTCCACCATGCCGGACTGCAACGGGCCCGGACGGAACAGGGCCACCAGTGCGATCAAGTCTTCCAGGCAGTCGGGCTTGAGCTTTTTGATCAGCTCTTTCATGCCGCGCGACTCAAGCTGGAACACCGCCGTGGTTTCGGCTTTTTGCAGCAAGGTGTAAGTCGGTTTGTCGTCCAGCGGGATAAACGCGATATCCAGCGGCGCTTCGTTGACCTTGGCGCGGTCGCGGTTGATGGTCTTGAGCGCCCAGTCGATGATCGTCAGGGTTCGCAGCCCGAGGAAGTCGAACTTCACCAGGCCGGCAGCCTCCACGTCGTCCTTGTCGAACTGGGTTACCAGGCCGTCGCCTTCTTCGTCGCAGTAGATCGGCGAAAAGTCGGTGAGTTTTGTAGGAGCAATAACCACACCACCGGCGTGCTTACCGACGTTACGCACCACGCCTTCGAGCTTGCGGGCCATGTCCCAGATTTCGGCGGCTTCTTCGTCGACCTTGATGAAATCGCGCAGGATTTCTTCCTGCTCGTAGGCTTTTTCCAGGGTCATGCCGACTTCGAACGGGATCATCTTCGACAGACGGTCCGCCAGGCCGTAGGACTTGCCCTGCACCCGGGCCACGTCACGGATTACAGCCTTCGCCGCCATGGAACCGAAGGTGATGATCTGGCTCACCGCGTTGCGGCCATATTTCTCGGCCACGTACTCGATCACGCGGTCACGGCCATCCATGCAGAAGTCGACGTCGAAGTCGGGCATGGAAACCCGTTCCGGGTTCAGGAACCGTTCGAACAGCAGGTCATATTCCAGCGGGTCGAGGTCGGTGATCTTCTGCACGTACGCAACCAACGAGCCAGCACCTGACCCCCGGCCCGGACCTACCGGTACGCCGTTGTTCTTGGCCCACTGGATAAAGTCCATCACGATCAGGAAGTAACCGGGGAAGCCCATCTGGATGATGATATCCAGCTCGAAATTCAGCCGATCGACGTAGACCTGGCGTTTGGCATCGTAATCTTCGGTGGTGTCCTTGGGCAGCAGAACGCTGAGGCGCTCTTCCAGCCCGTCGAAGGACACCTTGCGGAAATATTCATCGATGGTCATGCCATCGGGAATCGGGAAGTTGGGCAGGAAGTGCTTGCCCAGCTTCACTTCGATATTGCAGCGCTTGGCGATTTCGACGGAGTTTTCCAGGGCCTCGGGCAGGTCGCTGAACAGCTCGGCCATTTCGTCGGCGCTTTTGAGGTACTGCTCTTCGCTGTAGTTCTTCGAGCGACGCGGGTCATCCAGGGCACGGCCTTCGCCGATGCACACGCGGGTTTCGTGGGCTTCGAAGTCTTCCTTCTTGATGAAGCGCACATCGTTGGTCGCCACCAACGGCGCCCCCAGCTTATCGGCCAGGGCCACGGCGGCGTGCAGGTGTTCTTCATCGTTGGGGCGGTTGGTACGCTGGACTTCCAGGTAGAAACGATCCGGGAAGACCTGCATCCACTCCTTGGCCAGTACTTCGGCTTCTTGAGGGTTGCCACCCAGCAGCGCGATACCGATCTCGCCCTCTTTGGCGGCCGACAGCATGATCAGGCCTTCGCTAGCCTCGGCGACCCATTCGCGCTCGATGATGATCGAGCCATTGCGCTGGCCGTCGATAAAGCCACGGGAAATCAATTCGGTGAGGTTGCGATAACCCACGCCGTTCATCGCCAGCAGGCTGATGCGGCTCAGGGGGTTATCCGGGTCTTTGTTGGACAGCCACAGGTCGGCACCGCAGATCGGCTTGATGCCGGCGCCCATGGCGTTCTTGTAGAACTTGACCAGGGAACACATGTTGTTCTGATCGGTCACCGCGACCGCAGGCATGTTCATGCCCACCAGTGTTTTGACCAGCGGTTTGATCCGTACCAGGCCGTCGACCAGGGAGTATTCAGTGTGCAGGCGTAGGTGAACGAATGAAGCCGGCATAGTGATCTCTTATACGTGGAAAACAACAAGGCCCGGATTGTACCGGGCCTTGAGCAAAACATCAGCCTTGCGACTACGCCTCGTTGAGGCTCTGGCGCAACTCGTAAGCCTGGCGAACCGGGGCGAAGGAGCGGCGGTGGATCGGCGTCGGGCCAAGCCGAGCCAGGGCTTCCAGATGAACGGGCGTCGGATAACCTTTATGCCCGCCAATGCCATAGCCGGGATAGATCAATTCGAACGCGGCCATTTCACGATCACGACTGACTTTGGCGAGGATCGAGGCGGCTGCGATGGCAGGCACCTTGCTATCACCCTTCACCACCGCCTCAGAAGGCATGGCCAGCTTGGGGCAACGGTTACCGTCGATCATCGCCATTTTGGGGGTGATGTGCAGGCCTTCAACCGCACGCTGCATCGCGAGCATGGTGGCGTGGAGAATGTTCAGTTTGTCGATTTCTTCGACTTCAGCCCGGGCGATAGACCAGCTCAGGGCTTTTTCGATGATCTCATCGTAGAGTTTTTCGCGGCGCGCCTCGGTGAGTTTCTTCGAGTCATTGAGGCCGAGGATCGGGCGGTTCGGATCGAGGATCACCGCCGCCGTGACCACGGCACCGCACAAAGGTCCACGCCCGACTTCGTCGACACCGGCGACCAGTTCGTGGACTTCGGCAACCAGGCTGAAATCCAGGCCCATTTGCGTCGTCATAAAGCTTCCTGTTTCTGGCCGATCAAGGTCAACACGGCGTCTGCCGCCTGGTTCGAGGCATCACGACGCAGTATGCGATGGATGTCGTCGAAACCGCGGGTCTGTTCTTCGCCGCCGTCGATCAAGGGTAGTAGAGTTTGCGCGAGGGCCTCAGGCGTCGCATCGTCCTGCAACAACTCCGGTACCAGCAGGCGTTGAGCCAGCAGATTGGGCAGGGAGATGTAAGGGCTTTTGACCATGCGCTTGAGAATCCAGAAGGTCAACGGCGCCAAACGGTAGGCCACCACCATCGGGCGCTTGTACAGCAAGGCCTCCAGGGTCGCGGTGCCCGAGGCGATCAGCACCGCATCACAGGCCGCCAGGGCCAGGTGCGACTGGCCGTCGAGCAAGGTCAACGGCAGGTTGCGGCCTTCCAGCAGTGTTTCGATTTGTGCCCGACGTTGCGGACTGGCACAAGGCAGTACGAAACGTACGCCTGGCTTCAAGGCTTGCAGACGCTCGGCAGCGTCAAAGAATACAGAGGCCAGGCGACCGACTTCGCCGCCACGACTACCGGGCATCAGCGCGACCAACGGGCCGTCAGGCAAGCCCAATTCGGCACGCGCGGCCGCGCGGTCAGCCTGCAACGGAATCGTGTCGGCCAGGGTATGCCCGACAAACCGCACTGGCACGCCCTTCTCTTCGTAGAACCTGGCCTCGAACGGCAGCAGTGTCAGCATCAGATCGCAGCCTTCACGGATCTTCAGCACGCGCTTCTGCCGCCACGCCCACACAGAAGGGCTGACGTAATGCACGGTCTTGATGCCGGCCTGACGCAACTTGAGTTCGATATTGAGGGTGAAGTCCGGCGCGTCGATACCGATAAATACGTCGGGCTTTTCTTCGATCAGAGTCTGGATCAGCAGCTTGCGGCGGGCCAACAGCTCGCGCAGGCGACCCAGCACCTCGACCAACCCCATGACCGACAAACGTTCCATGGGGAAGTAGGACGTGAGCCCTTCAGCCTGCATCAACGGACCGCCGACACCGATGAACTCAACCGCTGGATGCTGGACCTTGAGGGCCCGCATGAGACCTGCGCCCAAAATGTCGCCGGAAGCTTCCCCGGCCACCAGCGCGATACGCAGATTAGCCATGATTAGCGGGTGATGCCGCGAGTCGACGCCTGGATCGAGTCACGGAACACCGCGACTTCCGGGAACAGCGCTGCCGGCTCGGCCAGTTGGGTCAATGCCTGGTCAACCGTGAGCCCTTGACGGTAAACCACCTTGTAGGCACGGCGCAGGGCATGGATGGCGTCTTCGCTGAAACCGCGACGGCGCATGCCTTCGAAGTTCATGCTGCGCGCTTCCGCCGGGTTGCCGAATACCGTGACGAACGCTGGAACATCTTTGCCAATGGCAGTGCCCATGCCGGAAAAGCTGTGGGCACCGATATGGCAGTACTGATGCACCAGCGTGAAGCCGGACAGGATCGCCCAATCATCAACGTGCACATGTCCGGCCAATGCAGTGTTGTTGACCAGGATGCAGTGGTTGCCGATGACACTGTCGTGGCCGATGTGCGCGTAAGCCATGACCAGGTTGTGATCACCCAGGGTGGTCTCGGCACGATCCTGCACGGTGCCACGGTGAATGGTCACGCCTTCTCGGATGATGTTGTGATCACCGATTACCAGACGAGTCTCTTCACCCTTGTACTTCATGTCCGGGGTGTCTTCACCTACCGAGGAAAACTGGTAGATGCGATTGTGTTTGCCAATGCGGGTCGGACCTTTGAGGATCACGTGCGGCCCGATGACAGTCCCCTCGCCGATTTCCACACCTGCGCCGATGATCGACCAGGGGCCGACCTCAACGTCGGCGGCCAGAACGGCCGACGGATCGATGATTGCGCGAGGGTCAATCAAACTCATAGTTTGCGTTCCGCACAGATGATCTCGGCGGAGCACACCGGCTTGCCGTCCACCGAGGCCTGGCATTCGAACTTCCAGATCTGGCGCTTGCAGCTGATGAACTTGGCTTCCAGGATCAACTGGTCACCCGGGGTAACCGGGTTGCGGAAACGCAACTTGTCGGAGCCCACGAAGTAGTAAAGCGTGCCGTCGGCAGGCTTGAGGTCGAGCATTTTGAAACCAAGGATACCGGCAGCCTGGGCCATCGCTTCGATGATCAACACGCCCGGCATGATTGGATGCGCAGGAAAGTGACCGTTGAAGAACGGTTCGTTGATGCTGACATTCTTGTAGGCACGAATGCGCTTTTCCTCGATGTTGAGGTCCACTACGCGGTCCACCAACAGGAACGGGTAACGGTGAGGCAGGTATTCGCGAATCTCGTTGATGTCCATCATTTCGGGGGGAAGCCTGTAATAAAGATTGGGGGCGGGCGAACTAAAAGCACGCCCCGCTAGCAAATCAAGGAGGCAGTCTAGCGGCTGTGCACACTTGATATGGAAATGGTATCAGCCTTCTGATGAAGCATTACCGCCAGGGGTCACGTCCCCAACACGCTTTTCCAGCTGTTTGAGACGTCGAGCCATGTCGTCGAGCTGCCTCAGCCGTGCTGCACTCTTGCGCCATTCAGCCGCAGGCTGCATGGCGGTACCGGAAGAATAGGCGCCTGGCTCGGTGATCGAGTGGGTGACCATGGTCATGCCGGTAATGAAGACGTTGTCGCAAACATCGATATGCCCCACCAGCCCTACGCCACCGGCGAGCATGCAATGCTTGCCGATCTTGGTGCTGCCGGAGATACCCACGCAGGCCGCCATGGCGGTGTGATCACCAATCTGCACGTTGTGGGCGATCTGGATCTGGTTGTCGAGCTTCACGCCGTTGCCGATCACCGTATCGGCCAGGGCCCCGCGATCAACAGCCGTGTTCACGCCAATTTCCACGTCGTCGCCGATCAGTACGCCGCCAACCTGGGCGATCTTGTTCCAGATGCCCTTGGCGTTGGCAAAGCCGAAGCCTTCACCGCCAATCACGGCACCCGACTGGATGACCACACGCTCACCGATACGCACATCGTGGTAAAGGGTCACGCGAGGTGCCAACCAACCGCCGGCGCCGATTTCACAGCGTGCGCCGATAAAGCAGTGGGCACCGACTGTGACACCTGCCGCGATGCGTGCACCGCTCTCGATCACCGCAAAGGCGCCGATACTGGCCGCAGGATCAACCTGGGCATCATCGGCAATGACTGCAGACGGATGAATACCGGCAGCGGCCTTGGGTTTCGGATCAAACAGATGCGACACCCGCGCATAAGCGAGGTACGGGTCAGGCACCACCAGCGCATCCCCGGCAAACCCTTCGGCGTCAGCGGCTTTCAGCAACACGGCTGCAGCTTGGCTGTCGACCAGGTATTTACGGTATTGGGGGTTTGCGAGGAAGCTCAACTGAGCTGGGCCAGCCTCCTGCAAGGTGGCTAGCCCAGTGATTTCTTTCTCCGGGGAGCCACGCAAGGTGGCCCCCAGGAACTCGGCCAACTCGCCGAGTTTTATAGTCGCGGTCATGGCTTACTTCAGCTGGTTCATGCGCTCGATCACCTGACGGGTGATGTCGTATTGAGGCTTGACGTCGATCACAGCGCCACGCTCGAACACCAGGTCAAAGGCACCTTTCTTGATGACTTCTTCCACAGCGCTGTCGAGTTTCGGCTTCAGTTGCTTCAGCATTTCACGGTCAGCTACAGCCTTGGCTTCGTTCAGCTCCTTGGACTGGAACTGGTAATCACGGGCCTTTTGCTTGAATTCAAGCTCCAGGCGCTCGCGCTCACCTTGCTGCATCTTGTCACCACCGGCTACCAGGCGATCCTGGATGCCCTTGGCGCTGCTTTCCAGGGTCTTGAGCTTGGTCAGTTGCGGACCGAACTTCTTCTCGGCATCCACGGCGTACTTCTTGGCCGCATCGGATTCCAGCAGGGCCATCTGATAGTTCAGGACGGCGATTTTCATTTCGGCAAAGGCCGGGGTCGCTACCAGCACGGTTGCCAGCAGCACCAATTGAGTCAACTTACGCACGATGCACTCCTACAGAATCCGTTGTCGTTATCTTGGGTCAGACGCTTAGAACGTCTGGCCGAGGGAGAATTGGAAAATCTGGGTTTCAGCGTTATCCGGTTTCTTGATCGGCATGGCCAGAGCAAAGCTCAATGGGCCAAGCGCAGTCACCCAGGTCACACCCACACCCACGGAGCTTGCCAGGTTGCTCAGGCTCACATCGTTGCACTGGGTGTTGGACTTCACACCGCTCGGGTTACGGATCTGCTCGCACTTGGAGTCGAACACGTTACCCACGTCCCAGAAGACCGAAGTCCGCAGGGAACGCTGATCTTTCACGAACGGCAGCGGGAACAGGATCTCCGCACCACCTTGGATCAACACGTTACCACCGAACGGCAGCGGGTCGTTGTCCGAATCCGCCACAGTGCCCTGGTTACCGGTGATGCCGACACCACGGCTTGGCGTACCACGCGGGCCCAAGGTGCTGTCTTTGAAACCACGTACGGAGTTGAAGCCACCCGCGTAGTAGTTCTCGTAGAACGGTAGACCATTGGTGGAACCATAACCATCGCCATAACCCAGTTCAGTGTGCAGGCGCATGGTGTAGTTGTCGCTCAACGGCGTGAACAACTGGCCACGGTAGTCGAGCTTGAAGAACGACAGGTCGCTGCCCGGCGTGGTGGTTTCCAGGGTCAGGCTCTGGGAATGACCACGGGTTGCCAGTACACCTTTGTTCAGGGTCGACTCGGACCAGCCGGCAGACGCCTTGAAGTTCAGGAACTTGTCACCTTCGCGACGGGTAAAGTCGAAGATCTCATCCACGGTGTACACACCAGTCTTGATCTCATCCTGTTGTGCAGTAAGGCCGAACGTCAGACGCGAAGTCTCGCTGATCGGGTAACCGATGTTCACACCGGCGCCGAGGCTGTCGATCGCATAGCTTGCAACGTCAACGTCGAGGTCTTTGTAGTCGGTGGTGCGGTAGAAGGCGTTATAGCCCAGGCTCACACCATCAGCAGTCCAGTAGGGGTCGGTGTAACCGAAGTTGTATCGGCTCTGGTATTCGCTTCGGGTCAGGCCAATAGATACACGGTTACCGGTACCCAGGAAGTTGTTCTGGGTAATCGAACCACCGAGGATCAGACCGGCACTCTGTGCGAAGCCGACGCTGGCAGTGATCGAGCCCGACGCTTGTTCTTCCACGGCGTAGTTCACGTCAACCTGGTCATCCACACCCGGTACGGCCGGGGTTTCGACGTTGACTTCCTTGAAGAAGCCCAGGCGCTCAAGACGGGTCTTGGACTGGTCGATCAGGTAAGTCGACGCCCAGCCACCTTCCATCTGACGCATTTCGCGACGCAGCACTTCGTCCGCAGACTTGGTGTTGCCGCGGAAGTTGATACGGTTTACGTAAGCACGCTTGCCTGGATCGACCACGAAGGTGATGTCCACGGTGTGGTCATCATCATGGGGCGTCGGCACGCCGTTGACGTTGGCGAAGGTGTAGCCTTCGTTACCCAGGCGGCGGGTGATCAGTTCGGAAGTAGTGGTCATCAGCTTGCGCGAGAACACTTGGTCCTTCTGCACCAGCAGCAGCGCCTTGACCTGATCTTCAGGCACTTTCAGGTCGCCACTCAGTTTTACGTCACGAACCTTGTACTTCTCGCCTTCGTTGACGTTGACGGTGATATAGACGTGCTTCTTGTCCGGGGTGATGGACACCTGGGTCGAGGCGATATCCATGTTGATATAGCCACGGTCCAGGTAGTAGGAACGCAGGCGCTCCAGGTCACCAGACAGCTTTTCACGGGCATACTTGTCATCGTTCTTGAAGAACGACAACCAGTTGGTGGTCTTGAGTTCGAACAGGTCGATCAGGTCTTCATCAGCGAACTTGGTGTTGCCCACCACGTTGATGTGCTGGATCGCCGCCACGGTGCCTTCGTTGATGTTGACCTTGAGGCCGACACGGTTACGCGGTTGCGGCACCACTTCCGTTTCCACGGTGGCGGAGTAGCGCCCCTGGGCAACGTACTGGCGTTGCAGTTCGTTACGCACACCTTCAAGGGTGGCGCGCTGGAAGATCTCGCCTTCGGCCAGACCGGATTGTTTCAGACCTTTCATCAGGTCTTCAGTAGAGATCGCCTTGTTGCCTTCGATCTCGATACTGGCGACGGAAGGTCGCTCGACCACGGTGATGACCAGGACGTTGCCTTCGCGACCCAGTTGGATGTCTTGAAAGAAACCGGTTTTGAACAGCGCACGAGTGGATTCCACCAGGCGACGGTCATCAGCCTGTTCACCGACGTTCAACGGTAAGGCACCAAAGACGCTACCCGCGGAAACCCGCTGGAGGCCATTGACGCGAATATCGGAGATGGTGAAGGACTCGGCGTGAACTTCGGCGATCATCAATACGGTGAGAACCGCAGTTAGCAGCAGACGTTTCATGAAGTCCTTTCTTATTCCAACTGGCAATAAACAAACTGCCGCAAAATGCGGCAGATTCGCAATTCAGCGAAGCGTTACAGTCGACCCAGATCGTTGACCAGGGCTAATAACATCACCCCGACCACCAAACTGATACCGATCTGTATCCCCCAACCCTGCACCCGATCCGACAAGGGGCGACCACGCACCCACTCGACCAGATAAAACAACAGATGCCCCCCATCCAATACAGGAATGGGCAGCAAATTCAGAACACCCAGGCTAATACTCAGATAAGCCAGGAAATTCAGGAAATCCGCGACACCCGACTGGGCAGAAGCGCCCGCCACTTTAGCAATGGTTATCGGTCCACTCAAGTTTTTTACCGAGAGCTCGCCGAACAACATTTTCTTGAGGGATTCGAGGGTCAGCACACTCATGGTCCAAGTGCGTTTTGCACCTTCGCCAATCGCAGCCAACGGCCCGTAGCTCACCTCGCGCACCATCGATGGTGGCCAGTCGACAGCCTTGACCCCGGCACCGAGGTACCCCCCAGCGGCCTTGGCTTCCCCACGAACCGACAAGGTCACCGGGACGTCGATTTGAGCACCGTCGCGCTCAACTTTCAGCACAATCTTAGTATCAGGACGTACACGAACCAGATCGACCACCTGCTGCCAGTCGCCCAGCGCCTGCCCATCAAGGGCCAACAGGCGATCACCGGTTTTCAGGCCAGCAGCCTGGGCCGGACCTTTCGGGTCGAGCTCAGCGAGTACCGGCGGCAAGGCCGGGCGCCACGGGCGTATACCCAGGGACTTGATCGGATCGGGCTCATCAGCGCCCTTGAGCCAGTGGTAAAGGGCCAGCTCACGCGGAGTTTCGCTGGTGGAATCCTGCTCGCGCACCACCACATTGACGATGCCGCTTTCACCGAGGCGACGCACCAACTGCAAATTGACCGCACCCCATCCCGTGGTGGGTTCGCCATCAATAGATACAATTTCCTGCCCGGCAACCAATCCAGCCTTGGCGGCGATACTGTCTGGCTCGACCGCACCGATCACCGGACGCACCTGCTGGCTGCCCAACATTGCCAAGACCCAGAAGAACACCATCGCCAACAGGAAGTTGGCGATCGGGCCGGCGGCGACGATGGCAATGCGCTGACGAACGGTCTTGCGGTTGAAAGATTGGTCCAACTGATCTGCAGGCACTTCACCTTCGCGCTCGTCGAGCATCTTGACGTAGCCACCCAGCGGGATGGCCGCAATCACGAACTCGGTGCCACGACGGTCGTGCCAGCGCACCAGCGGCATGCCGAAACCGACAGAAAAACGCAGTACCTTGACGCCGCAACGACGCGCCACCCAGAAGTGGCCGAATTCGTGGAAGGTAACCAGCACACCCAGAGCAACCAGGGTGCCGACAATCATGTAAAGCGCACTCATCTAATTTCTCCGCATTCCAATCCAGTGCCTGAAGATCAGGCTAACGCGCGTTGCGGCTCAACCATTGTTCTGCCAAGGCTCGGGCCTTGGTATCCGCCTCGAACACTGCCGCCAGATCATTCACCGCCACGATAGGCTCAAGCGCCAGGACGTCCTCGATAATACTCGCGATCTGCGGAAAGCGGATGCGCCGTTCGAGAAACGCTGCCACAGCCACTTCGTTGGCCGCATTCAGCATTGCCGGTGCACTGTTACCCGCTTCAGCCGCTTGCCGCGCCAGTCGCAGGCAGGGGAAGCGCTGCTCGTCCGGCGCCTCGAAGTCCAGACGGGCCACGGCAAACAGGTCCAAAGGCGCTACGCCCGAGTCGATCCGCTCTGGCCAGGCCAGGGCATTGGCAATCGGCGTGCGCATATCTGGGTTGCCCAACTGCGCCAGGACCGAGCCATCCACGTAATCAACGAGAGAATGAATCACACTTTGTGGGTGAATCACCACCTCGACCTGATCCGGGCGCGCATCGAACAACCAGCACGCCTCGATCAGCTCCAAGCCTTTGTTCATCATGCTCGCCGAATCCACGGAGATCTTGCGCCCCATGGACCAGTTCGGATGAGCGCACGCCTGGTCGGGCGATACGTGCTCCAACTCAGCCAGCGGTGTCTGTCGGAACGGACCACCAGAGGCGGTCAGCAGGATCCGGCGTACGCCCACCTGGCTCAAGCCGCGAGCATAGTCGCCAGGCATGCACTGGAAGATTGCGTTGTGCTCGCTATCGAGTGGCAGCAGCACGGACCCGCTTTTGCGTACCGCCTGCATGAAGAGCGCACCAGACATGACCAATGCTTCTTTATTGGCCAGCAGGATTTTCTTGCCAGCATCCACGGCAGCCAAAGTTGGACGCAGGCCCGCAGCGCCGACAATAGCGGCGACCACGGTATCCACTTCAGCATCGGCCGAGACCTGGCACAGCCCCGCCTCCCCCACCAGCACTTGAGTGGCAAGCCCGGCAGCCCGCAGATCATCCTGCAGGCTCCGGGCCGCAGCGGCCTCAGGCACCACGGCAAAGCGCGGCGCGTGACGCACGCACAACGCCAGCAGTTCGCTCAGGCGGGTAAAACCGGTCAGGGCAAAGACTTGGTAGCGATCTGGATGACGAGCTATCACGTCCAGGGTGCTCAACCCCACCGAGCCGGTTGCACCGAGCACGGTGACTTGCTGCAGGCGGCTCACGAAGCGGTCATCCACAACAGTACGGCAAAGATCGGGATGGCCGCGGTCAGGCTGTCGATACGGTCCAGCACACCGCCATGACCCGGCAGCAGGTTGCTGCTGTCCTTGATCCCGGCCTGACGCTTGAACATGCTTTCAGTGAGATCACCTACGACCGAGATGAACACGACAATGGCAGTGGCCAGCAGTGCCAGGAAAATTTCCTTCACCGACCAGTCACGCACCACACCGACGACCAGCGTGATCACCAGGGTCAACGCCAGGCCGCCATACACGCCCTCCCAGCTCTTGCCTGGACTGACCGCCGGCGCCAACTTGCGCTTGCCGAAGGCCCGACCGGAAAAGTACGCGCCGATATCTGCGCCCCAGACCAGCACCATAACCGCCAGGATCAGCCAGTTACCCATTGGATAACGCTTGATCTCCACCAGCCCTTGCCAGGCCGGTAGCAGGATCAACAAACCGATCACCAGTTTGCAGGCCACACTGGACCACTTGCTGCTGGTGCCCGGATAGGTCAACACCAGGAATGTCGCCAGCGCCCACCACAGCACCGCCGCCCCCAACACCCAGGGCGCTATGTCCGGCAGGATGTACAGGAGGAACGCCAAGGCAGCGACGACAGCGGCATACACAACGCGCGGCAATTGCGCGCTGAAACCCGCCAGGCGCGCCCATTCCCAGGCACCCAGGGTGACCACCAGGCCGATAAACAGCGCAAAGGCGGAACCGTCGAGCAGGAAAAACCCACACAAGGCGATCGGCAACAGGATCAGTGCTGTGATGATTCGTTGTTTAAGCATTTAAACCCGGGCTCCAGCTTCGATCTGCTCGCTCGTTTTACCGAAGCGACGCTGACGGGAAGCGAAATCGGCCAACGCGTTACGCATGGCATCGTGTTTGAAGTCCGGCCAGAACAGGTCGGAGAAGTACAGCTCGGTGTACGCCAGCTGCCACAGCAAGAAATTGCTGATGCGGTGCTCACCACCGGTACGGATGCACAGGTCTGGCAGCGGCAGGTCGCCGGTCACCAGGCAGGTTTGCAACAGTTCGGGGGTGATGTCGTCGGGCCGAAGATGACCGGCCTGCACCTCACGCGCCAGACGCTGTGCAGCCTGGGCGATATCCCACTGGCCACCGTAGTTGGCAGCGATCTGCAGCACAAATCGATTGGCCCCGGCCGTAATGGCCTCGGCTTCGCGCATGGCGGCTTGCAGTTCGGGATGAAAGCGCGAGCGATCGCCGATGATGCGCAGGCTGATGTTGTTGTCGTTGAGGCGCTTGGCTTCACGACGCAAGGCCTTGAAGAACAGGTCCATCAAGGCGCTGACTTCTTCAGCGGGCCGCTGCCAGTTCTCACTGGAGAAGGCGAACAAGGTCAACACCTCGACCTTGGCCTCGGCGCACACCTCGATCACAGCCCGAACCGCATCGACACCCGCTTTATGCCCGGCAACACCCGGCATAAAGCGCTTCTTCGCCCAGCGATTATTCCCATCCATGATGATCGCGACATGGCGCGGCACCACAGAGGGTACAGTCTGCTTGGTCTTTTCCATGAAGGCGTCCTGACCCCTTATACGGCCATCAGGTCCTTTTCTTTTTCTTCGGTGGCCTTGGTGATTTGGGCCTCGGCATCCTTGGTCAGCTTGTCGATATCGGCGGTGGCACGACGCTCTTCGTCTTCACTGATCTCCTTGTCCTTGACCAGTTTCTTCAAGTCACCCAAGGCATCACGACGGATGTTGCGCACAGCAACACGGGCGTCTTCGGCTGCGCTGCGCGCCTGCTTGGTGAAGCCCTTGCGGGTTTCTTCGGTCAGGGCCGGCATGGAAATCAGCAACAACTCACCCAGATTGGTCGGGTTGAGGTTCAAACCGGCGCTCTGGATGGCCTTGTCGACAGCACCCAGCATGTTGCGCTCGAACGCGACGACTTGCAGGGTGCGCGAGTCTTTAACAGTGATATTGGCGACGCTGCTGATCGGGGTATCGGAACCGTAGTAAGGCACCATCACACTGCCCAGGATGCTTGGGTGCGCCTTGCCGGTACGGATCTGGCCGAATGCGTGGCTCAGAGATTCCAGGGATTTCTGCATACGCGCCTGGGCGTCTTTCTTGATTTCGTTGATCATTGTTGGCCTTCCTCGATCAGAGTCCCTTCTGCGCCGCCGTGTACGATATTCAGCAGGGCGCCGGGCTTGTTCATGTTAAATACGCGCAGCGGCATCTTGTGGTCGCGGCACAGGCAAATAGCCGTCAGGTCCATCACGCCCAGCTTGCGATCCAGTACTTCATCGTAGGTCAGATGATCGAACTTCTCGGCATGCGGGTCTTTGAATGGATCGGCAGTGTATACACCATCCACCTTGGTTGCCTTCAGCACAACGTCAGCATCGATTTCGATGGCGCGCAGGCAGGCTGCGGAGTCGGTGGTGAAGAACGGGTTGCCCGTACCGGCGGCGAAGATCACCACTTCCTTGGCGTTCAGGTGGCGCATGGCTTTGCGGCGGTCATAGTGATCGGTCACGCCAACCATGGAAATAGCCGACATCACGATAGCCGAGATGTTGGCACGCTCCAGGGCGTCACGCATTGCCAGAGCATTCATCACAGTGGCCAGCATGCCCATGTGGTCGCCGGTAACACGGTCCATACCAGCAGCACTCAGCGCCGCACCGCGGAACAGGTTGCCGCCACCGATTACCAGGCCGACCTGTACGCCGATGCCGACCAGTTGGCCGACTTCCAGCGCCATGCGGTCGAGTACTTTGGGATCGATCCCGAACTCTTCCGAGCCCATCAGGGCCTCGCCGCTAAGCTTGAGTAGAATGCGTTTATAGCGAGCCTGATAACCACTGCCCTGCTGAGCCATTGCGAATCTCTCCTGCGGCGTATTTTTTAAAAAATCTTGGCGAGCCGTTTTACGGCTTGCGTTCACTCTAGCTGGACGCTGCTACAGCGCCATCGGAACACGGCTTTGTAAGCCAGTTCCGAAGGGAAGCCAATTAAAATCGGCCTTCCCATTTGAAAAGAGGCTGCGCGCGTGAGCGGGCAGCCTCTTTTGGGCGACAGTTGAAAACTGTCTTATTGCTTGGCGGCAGCCAGCTGGGCAGCAACTTCTTCAGCGAAGTTGTCGACCGGCTTCTCGATGCCTTCGCCTACTTTGTAGTAAGTGAAGGAAACGATTTCAGCACCGGCTTTCTTGGCCAGTTCGCCAACCTTGACTTCAGGGTTCTTGACGAACGCCTGCTCAACCAGGCTCGCTTCAGCCAGGAACTTGCTGATACGGCCTTTGATCATGTTTTCAACGATGTTTTCTGGCTTGCCGGCGATCTTGTCGGCGTTCAGGCTCAGGAACACAGCTTTTTCGCGTTCGATGGCTTCTTCGGAAACTTCCGAAGGCAGCAGGAATTCAGGGTTGCTTGCAGCAACGTGCATAGCGATGTCTTTGGCCAGCTCAACGTCGCCGCCTTTCAGAACAACCGCGACACCGATCTTGTTGCCGTGCAGGTAACCACCAACCACATCACCTTCAACGCGAGTCAGGCGACGGATGTTGACGTTTTCGCCAACCTTGCCGACCAATACCAGGCGATCAGCTTCTTGCGCTTCGATCAGAGGCTCAACGGTGGTCAGCTTATCGTCGAATGCTTTCTTGACGCTGGCAGCAACGAATGCCTTGAAGTCGTCTTGCAGGGCCAGGAAGTCGGTCTGCGAGTTCACTTCCAGCAGAACGGCAGCTTTACCGTCTTCAACCAGAGCGATAGCGCCTTCAGCAGCGACGTTGCCAGCTTTCTTGGCGGCCTTGATGGCGCCCGAGGCACGCATGTCGTCGATGGCTTTTTCGATGTCGCCGCCGGCCTTGGTCAAGGCCTTTTTGCAATCCATCATGCCTTCGCCAGTACGCTCACGCAGTTCTTTAACCAACGCTGCAGTAATCTCTGCCATTTCAAAATCCTCTTGGATAGGTTTTCAACCATTCCACCCGATCAAACGGGCGATCAATTCTTCCCGAATCTCCGTTGTAGGCCGCTGCACGTTACAGTCGCTAGGTTGCGCTGCCACAAGTGGGCGCCGACAAACGGTTTTCGAGGTGGCAAAAAGGGGGCCAAGCCCCCTTTTTGCTTACTGAGTCAACGCCAGGGCGTCAATTACTCAGCGGCAGCTACCGGAGCTTCTTCAACGAACTGCTCGGTACCACCAGCAACGTGGTTGCGACCACGGATTACAGCGTCAGCCATCGAACCCATGTACAGCTGGATAGCGCGGATTGCGTCATCGTTGCCTGGGATGATGTAGTCAACGCCTTCCGGGCTGCTGTTGGTATCGACTACGCCGATAACCGGGATGCCCAGCTTGTTGGCTTCGGTGATCGCGATGCGCTCGTGATCAACGTCGATAACGAACAGTGCGTCAGGCAGACCGCCCATGTCCTTGATACCACCCAGGGAACGATCGAGCTTTTCCAGGTCACGGGAGCGCATCAGCGCTTCTTTCTTGGTCAGCTTGGCGAAAGTACCGTCTTCGGCTTGTACTTCAAGGTCACGCAGACGCTTGATGGAAGCACGGATGGTTTTGAAGTTGGTCAGCATGCCGCCCAACCAGCGATGATCGACGTACGGCGAACCGCAACGTGCTGCTTCTTCAGCAACGATCTTGCCAGCGGAACGCTTGGTGCCGACGAACAGAATCTTGTTTTTGCCCTGGGCCAGACGCTCTACGAAAGTCAGAGCTTCGTTGAACATTGGCAGGGTTTTTTCAAGGTTGATGATGTGGATCTTGTTACGCGCGCCGAAAATGTATTTACCCATTTTCGGGTTCCAGTAACGGGTCTGGTGACCGAAGTGCACACCGGCCTTCAGCATATCGCGCATATTGACTTGGGACATGATAGTTCCTTAATAAGTCGGGTTTGGCCTCCACGTATCCCAATGACCAACCAGCGGCATCAAGGCCTCCGGCACCCAGGTCATCGTGTCGACACGTGTGTGGATTTAAGCTCTGCGGGGCATCCCCGGAAAGCGGCGCATTTTATACCACAGCATCGGCAAAAACGGAATACGCAATCACACTTGCCGCAGCGCGCTTTCGTGTAACCCCTTGAATAGACCTGATATAGCCCTACCTTATAGAGAGAAGCGATCATCAGAGGCTCATGATTTGAGGCCATCGTCTGTTAGAATCGCGTTTTCTGTGGCTTGTGCGAATTTTGCAACCTTTTGTCGCACGCCCGTAAACCGTATTGATTTCAGCGCATCGCGCTAGAGAGAGCCTGTATGACCGTTAGCTTGAAAACCGCCGAAGACATCGCTGGCATGCGCATCGCCGGCAAACTGGCTGCCGACGTGCTGGAAATGATTGCCGAACACGTCAAGCCCGGCGTCACCACCGAAACCCTGAACCAGATCTGCCACGACTATATAGTCAATGTACAGGGTGCCATCCCTGCCCCGCTGAACTACAAGGGCTTCCCCAAGTCGATCTGCACTTCGGTCAACCACGTAGTCTGCCACGGGATTCCAGGTGACAAACCGTTGAAGGACGGCGACACCCTGAACATCGACGTTACCGTGATCAAGGACCGCTACTTCGGCGACACCAGCCGCATGTTCCACGTCGGCAATGTGCCGGTCTGGGCCGAGCGCCTGTCCCAAGTCACCCAGGAATGCATGTACAAGGCCATCGAGATCGTGAAACCCGGCTGCCGCCTGGGGGACATCGGCGAAGTGATCCAGAAGCACGCTGAAAAGAATGGTTTCTCGGTGGTGCGCGAATTCTGCGGCCACGGTATCGGTACCGTATTCCACGAAGAGCCGCAGATCCTGCACTATGGCCGCGCAGGCACCGGCATGGAACTCAAAGCAGGCATGACCTTCACCATCGAGCCGATGATCAATCAGGGCAAGGCCGACACCAAGGTGCTGGGCGACGGCTGGACCGCTATCACCAAGGATCGCAAGCTCTCGGCCCAGTGGGAACACACCCTGCTGGTCACCGAAACCGGCTACGAGATCTTCACGCTGCGTGCGGACGACACGATCCCCCGCGTTTCCGCGTAAGGATCACCCAGGTTTTCCCCCACTGTGTTGTGACTGACTGTTAGATAGAAAGGAAAGCCGATCGATGCCCCAGGTGGATCCCGAACTCTTCGACCGTGGCCAGTTCCAGGCCGAACTGGCCCTGAAAGCGAGCCCAATTGCCGCGTTCAAGAAGGCTATCCGCCAGGCCCGTGAAGTGCTCGACGAGCGCTTTCGCAGTGGCCGGGACATCCGCCGGCTGATCGAGGACCGCGCCTGGTTCGTCGATAACATCCTGCAAAAGGCCTGGGAACAGTTCAGTTGGAGCGAAGACGCCGACATTGCCCTGGTGGCGGTCGGCGGCTACGGGCGTGGCGAGTTGCACCCCTATTCCGACATCGACCTGCTGATCCTGCTGGACAGTGCAGATCATGAGATCTTTCGCGATTCCATCGAGCGTTTTCTGACGCTGCTGTGGGACATCGGCCTGGAAGTCGGCCAAAGCGTGCGCTCGGTCGACGAATGCGCCGAAGAGGCCCGCGCCGACCTCACCGTCATCACCAACCTGATGGAAAGCCGCACCATCGCTGGCCCCGAGCGCCTGCGCCAGCGCATGCTCGAAGTCACCAGCACCGCACACATGTGGCCGAGCAAGGACTTCTTCCTGGCCAAGCGTGCCGAGCAAAAGGCCCGGCACCACAAGTACAACGACACCGAATACAATCTGGAACCCAACGTCAAAGGCTCGCCCGGCGGGCTGCGCGACATCCAGACGATTTTGTGGGTTGCCCGTCGCCAGTACGGCACCCTGAACCTGCGCGCCCTGGCCGGCGAGGGTTTCCTGGTGGAGAGCGAAAACGCCTTGCTGGCCTCGTCCCAGGAATTCCTGTGGAAAGTGCGCTACGCCCTGCACATGCTCGCCGGGCGCTCCGAAGACCGCCTGCTGTTCGACCACCAGCGTTCCATCGCCACCCTGCTGGGTTTTGAAGGCGAGGACGCGAAGACCAGCATCGAAAGCTTCATGCAGCAGTACTACCGGGTGGTCATGAGCATTGCCCAGCTCAGCGACCTGATCATCCAGCACTTCGAAGAGGTGATCCTGGCCCCCGAAGACGAAGCGCCGCCGCAGCCGATCAACGCGCGCTTCCAGTTGCATGACGGCTATATCGAGGCGCGCAACGACAACGTGTTCCGCCGCACGCCGTTCGCCATGCTGGAAATCTTCGTGCTGATGGCCCAGCAGCCGGAAATCAAAGGCGTGCGCGCAGACACCATCCGCTTGCTGCGGGAGAACCGTCACCTGATCGACGACGATTTCCGCAACGATATCCGCAACACCAGCCTGTTCATCGAGCTGTTCAAGTGCAAGATCGGCATCCACCGCAACCTGCGGCGCATGAACCGTTACGGCATCCTAGGGCGTTATCTGCCGGAGTTCGGTTTTATCGTCGGTCAGATGCAGCACGACCTGTTCCACATCTATACCGTGGACGCCCACACCCTGAACCTGATCAAGCACCTGCGTAAGCTTCAGTACACGCAAGTGTCAGAGAAATTCCCGCTAGCCAGCAAACTCATGGCCAAACTGCCCAAGCCCGAGCTGATCTACCTGGCCGGCCTGTACCACGACATCGGCAAGGGCCGGCATGGGGACCACTCCGAGGTGGGTGCGGTTGACGCCGAAGCCTTCTGCCAGCGTCATCAGTTGCCCGTTTGGGACAGCCGCCTGATCGTCTGGCTGGTGCAGAACCATCTGGTGATGTCGACCACCGCCCAGCGCAAGGACTTGTCCGACCCGCAGGTGATCCACGACTTTGCGCAGATCGTCAGCGATGAAACCCGCCTCGACTATCTGTACGTGCTGACTGTCTCCGACATCAACGCTACCAACCCGACACTGTGGAACTCCTGGCGCGCCAGCCTGTTGCGCCAGCTCTACACCGAGACCAAGCGCGCCTTGCGCCGCGGCCTGGAGAACCCGGTGGACCGCGAAGAGCAGATCCGCCGCACCCAAAGCGCGGCCTTGGACATTCTGGTGCGCGGCGGCAACGATCCGGACGACGTGGAACAGTTGTGGTCGCAACTGGGTGACGATTACTTCCTGCGCCACACCGCCGGCGATGTCGCCTGGCACACTGACGCAATCCTGCAACAGCCCGCCGATGGCGGCCCGCTGGTGCTGATCAAGGAAACCACCCAGCGCGAATTCGAAGGCGGCACGCAGATCTTCATCTATGCGCCGGACCAGCACGACTTCTTCGCCGTGACCGTGGCGGCCATGGACCAGCTCAACCTGAACATCCATGACGCCCGCGTCATCACCTCCAGCAGCCAGTTCACCCTCGACACCTATATCGTGCTCGACACCGATGGCGACTCGATTGGCGACAACCCGGCACGGGTGAAAAAGATCCGCGAAGGCCTGACCGAGGCCCTGCGCAACCCTGACGACTACCCGACCATCATCCAGCGTCGGGTACCGCGCCAACTCAAGCACTTTGCGTTTGCGCCACAGGTGACCATTTCCAATGACGCCCAGCGCCCGGTGACGGTGCTGGAACTCAGCGCTCCGGATCGTCCGGGCCTGCTGGCACGCATCGGCGGGATTTTCCTGGAGTTCGACCTGTCATTGCAGAACGCCAAGATTGCGACCCTCGGCGAGCGCGTGGAAGACGTGTTCTTCATTACCGATGCCGACAACCAGCCGTTGTCCGACCCGGAACTGTGCCTGCGCCTGCAGGAAGCCATCGTCCAGCAGCTAAGCGTCACCCAGGAACCCGGCGTCGAGCTGACACGCCTGACCATATGAATTTTTAACTTTGTAAACACGCCCTTTGTAGGAGCCGGCTTGCCGGCGATGCGAACACCTTGGTGTATCAGGTACACCGACGCGATGCCATCGCTGGCAAGCCAGCTCCTACACGGTCTGTGTACACCGTCATAGAGGCTTACATGAACAACGCCCTGAACCAGCTCCAGCCCTACCCGTTCGAGAAACTGCGCGCCCTGCTGGGCAGCGTCACGCCGAACCCCGACAAGCCCCCGATCGCGCTGTCCATCGGCGAACCGAAACATAAATCGCCCACCTTCGTGGCTGAAGCATTGAGCAACAACCTCGACCAGATGGCCGTGTACCCGACCACCCTGGGCATTCCGGCCCTGCGCGAAGCCATCGGTGCCTGGTGCGAGCGTCGCTTCAACGTGCCCAAGGGCTGGCTCGACCCGGCGCGCAACATCTTGCCGGTCAATGGCACCCGCGAAGCGCTGTTCGCCTTCACCCAGACCGTGGTCAACCGTGGCGACGACGCACTGGTGGTCAGCCCGAACCCGTTCTACCAGATCTACGAAGGCGCCGCGTTCCTGGCCGGGGCCAAGCCGCACTACCTGCCATGCCTGGACGCCAATGGCTTCAACCCGGACTTCGACGCCGTGACGCCGGACATCTGGAAGCGCTGCCAGATCCTGTTCCTGTGCTCGCCCGGCAACCCTACCGGTGCGCTGATCCCGGTCGACACCCTGAAAAAACTCATCGCCCTGGCCGACGAATACGACTTCGTCATCGCCGCCGACGAGTGCTACAGCGAACTGTACTTCGACGAACAAACCCCGCCGCCTGGGCTGTTGAGCGCGTGCGTCGAACTGGGCCGCCAGGACTTCAAGCGCTGCGTCGTGTTCCACAGCCTGTCCAAGCGCTCCAACCTGCCGGGCCTGCGTTCTGGTTTTGTGGCCGGCGACGCGGACATCCTCAAGGCCTTCCTGCTGTACCGCACCTACCATGGCTGTGCGATGCCGGTACAAACGCAACTGGCCAGCATTGCGGCCTGGCAGGACGAAGCCCACGTGCTGGCCAATCGTGACTTGTATCGCGAGAAATTCGACGCAGTACTGGCGATTCTCAAGCCGGTACTGGACGTAGAGAGCCCAGATGGCGGCTTCTATTTGTGGCCGAATGTGAATGGCGACGACGCTGCCTTCTGCCGCGACCTGTTCGTGGAAGAACATGTGACCGTCGTGCCGGGTTCGTACCTGTCGCGGGAAGTGGATGGCTTCAACCCTGGCGCCGGTCGTGTGCGCATGGCGTTGGTTGCGCCGTTGGCGGAGTGTGTGGAAGCGGCTGAGCGCATTCGCGAGTTTATTCAACGTCGCCTCTAAGGCGCGATCAGGGTCACTTCACCTGCCCCAGATTCGCCTCACTCATATCCAACTCCGCCAGCACCTCACGCAGCACGTCATCACCAATCTGGTGGTGACGGCTCAGGCTGTACAACTCCAAGCGCTGCGCCCGCAGGGCCTTGAGCCGCAGCTTGCGCTCCAGCAGGTCCATCTGCCGTGCAAGCGCCTGGGCTTCGGCGGAGTCGTTGAACACGTCCAATTGATGGCGATATTCCGACATCAGCCGTGCCTTGAGCTCTGTGGCAAGCGCGGCCTGCGCGGCGTCCGGGGTTTCGGCTTCTGCGGGCTCATCCGCTTCAAGCGCATGGATGGCCGCGACGGCAGTCTTCTTCCAGGCTTCGCGCACCTCGTTGTGGCGCTTTTCGTCGGGACTCTTTTCGATACCGCGCAACAACAGCGGCAAGGCGATACAGGCGGCAATCAGCGACAACAGAATCACGCCCGCCGCGATGAAGATCAGCAAGTCACGTTCGGGAAAATCCTGCCCTGGCGCCAGCAGCAACGGCACCGACATCACACCCGCCAGCGTCACCGCACCGCGCACCCCACCGACCGTCAACAGCCAGCAGGACCGGGCGGTCGGTACCAGCGTCAGTTCGCTTTTCCCCCGTAGCCTGCGCAGCAAACCCGACAGCCGCCAGATGCTCTGCACCCAGATAAAGCGCAGCACCACCAGCACCAGGAAGATCGCGACCACATCCAGGCAGCGATAAAACAGTGTCGGCCACAGTGTCGGCTCATGGCTGACCACCGCCTTGATGATGTCCGGCAGTTGCAGGCCCAGCAGCAGGAAGATCAACCCATTGAAGGCGAACTCTAGCAACGACCACACGCTGCGATTGAGCAGCCGCGTGCTGGTCTGGCGCGGCAGCAGGTCGAGCCAGCTCTGCATCATGCCCGCCGCCACCGCCGACAAAATGCCCGAAGCCCCCAGCCGTTCGGCCAGCACATAGGCCGCAAACGGCAGCAGCAACATGAACACCACGTGAGTTGCCGGGTCGTCCCAGCCCCGGGCGATCATCCACGCGCGCAACCGGCCGACCAGCCAACTCAGGGCCACGCCGACCGCCAGACCACCGACAGCCACCAAGACGAATGTGAGGCTGGCATCCGCCAGGGAAAACACCCCAGTCAACGCCGCCGCCAGGGCGAACTTGAAGGTCACCAGGCCCGAGGCATCATTCATCAAGGCCTCGCCCTGGAGCATGTGCATCAGCGGCGTGGGCAAGCGATTCTGGGAAATGGCCGACACCGCCACGGCATCCGTCGGCGACAACACGGCCGCTAGGGCGAAGGCCACCGGCAGCGGGATCGTCGGCAAAATCCAATGGATGAAGTAACCGGCGCCCACCACGGTAAACAGCACCAAGCCCACGGCCAGTGTCAGGATCGGCCCGCGCAGGCGCCACAACTCTCGCTTGGGCATACGCCAGCCATCGGAGAACAGCAACGGCGGCAAGAACAGAAACAGGAACAACTCCGGGTCCAGCGCCACATGCAGCCCCAGCGTCGGCCAGGCCAGCAAGGCACCGGCGGCAATCTGTACCAAGGGCAACGGCAGAGGAATGACACGCCCGACCAGACGCGAAACGCTGACCAGCATCAGCAGGATAAGAACGGTGTAGGCGGTTTGCATAACGCGGTTTTCCCGGACAATCGACTTGCAACGACACACATCAGGCAACAACTGGCCGTTGAAGTGCCATATTACCCGGCTATGTTACTCGCTGGCTTTTGCACAAAAGTCGCACAGCGCTGACGAGCGGCACCCAAACGCGCTGGTCATGGCATAATCCGTGACCTTTCGTTTCTACTTGGTCCAAAGGGGGGCAATTCCTTGACCGCTTCAAGCAAAACGTTGCACCTTTTCGGCATCAAAGCCTGCGACACCATGAAAAAGGCGCGCACCTGGCTCGATGAGCACGGCGTCAACTATGAGTTTCACGACTACAAAACGGCCGGTATCGACCGCGAACACTTGACCCAATGGTGCGACGAGCACGGTTGGCAGGTGGTTTTGAACCGTGCGGGCACCACCTTTCGCAAACTCGAAGACGAACGCAAAGCCGATCTCGATCAGTCGAAAGCCATTGAATTGATGCTCGCACAACCTTCGATGATCAAGCGCCCGGTGCTGGATCTCGGTGACAGAACCCTGATTGGCTTCAAGCCAGATAGTTATTCGGCGGCCCTCAAGTAGGCCAGCCCTTTCCATTTTTGTAGAGGTAACAGCATGTCCAATTCCCTGTTCAGCCTGGGCTTCGGCGTCGGCACTCAGAACCGCCAAGGTGCTTGGCTGGAAGTGTTTTACGCACAACCGCTGCTCAACCCGTCGGCAGAAATCATCAACGCCATCGCGCCGATCCTCGGCTACACCGAAGGCAACCAGGCGATCACCTTCACCATCAGCCAAGCGCTGCAACTGGCTGATGCGCTCAAGAATGTCGACGCCACCCAAGCCGCGCTGCTCAACCGCCTGGCCGAAAGCCACACACCGCTGGTCGCCACCCTGCTGGCCGAAGACGCCGCACTGACCTCCACGCCTGAGGCCTACCTCAAGCTGCACCTGCTGTCCCACCGCCTGGTCAAGCCCCATGGCCTGAGCCTGGCCGATGTGTTCCCGCAGTTGCCAAACGTGGCCTGGACCAGCCAGGGCGCGATCGACATCAACGAACTGGCCGAGCGCCAACTGGAAGCCCGCCTGCGTGGCGAGCTGCTGGAAGTGTTCTCGGTGGACAAGTTCCCGAAAATGACCGACTACGTGGTGCCGAGCGGCGTGCGTATCGCTGACGCAGCACGCATCCGCCTGGGCGCCTACGTGGGCGAAGGCACCACCGTGATGCACGAAGGCTTCGTCAACTTCAACGCCGGCACCGAAGGCCCGGGCATGATCGAAGGCCGTGTATCGGCGGGCGTATTCGTCGGCAAGGGCTCGGACCTGGGCGGCGGTTGCTCCACCATGGGCACCCTGTCGGGCGGCGGCAACATCGTGATCAAGGTCGGCGAAGGCTGCCTGATCGGCGCCAACGCCGGTATCGGTATCCCGTTGGGCGACCGCAACACGGTGGAGTCGGGACTGTACGTCACCGCCGGCACCAAGGTTGCGTTGCTGGACGAGCAGAACCAGTTGGTCAAGGTGGTCAAGGCGCGTGAGCTGGCCGGCCAGCCGGACCTGCTGTTCCGCCGTAACTCCGAGACCGGTGCCGTGGAGTGCAAAACCCACAAATCGGCCATCGAACTGAACGAAGCGCTGCACGCTCACAACTAAGCAGCCACTCGATGCCACTAGCGGGCCCCGACCCTGGGGCTCGCTTATACGAGTCTTGAACACCATGCTAGTGCCCTCCCCCTGGCGCGCCGACTTTCCGGCCATCGCCACCCTGCAACGGCAAGACCAGACCTACCTGGACAACGCCGCCACCACGCAAAAACCCCAGGCTTTGTTGGATGCCATCAGCCATTACTACGCCAACGGCGCAGCCAATGTGCACCGGGCCCAGCATTTGCCAGGCGCCCATGCGACCCAGGCGTTTGAAGACAGCCGCAGCAAGGTCGCGCAGTGGTTGAATGCAGGCGACAGCGGGCAGATCGTATTCACCCACGGCGCAACTTCAGCGCTGAACCTCCTGGCCTATGGCCTTGAGCACTTATTCAATGCGGGCGATGAGATTGTCATCAGCGCCCTGGAACACCACGCCAACCTGCTGCCCTGGCAGCAATTGGCCAAGCGCCGCGCACTGAACCTGGTGGTACTGCCGCTGGGCGATGACGGCGTGATCGACCTGGCTGCCGCTGCCGAGCTGATCGGTCCGCGTACACGGTTATTGGCAGTGAGCCAGCTGTCCAACGTGCTCGGCGCCTGGCAGCCGCTGGAAGCCTTGCTGGCACTCGCTCAGCCACACGGCGCGCTGACCGTGATCGACGGCGCCCAAGGTATCGTCCATGGTCGTCACGACGTGCAGGCCCTGGGTTGCGACTTCTATGTATTTTCCAGCCACAAGCTGTATGGCCCGGATGGCGTTGGCGTGCTGTTTGGTCGCAACGAAGCCCTGCACCACCTGCGCCACTGGCAGTTTGGCGGCGAGATGGTGCAGCAGGCCGACTACCACAGCGCCAGCTTTCGCCCTGCGCCGCTGGGTTTTGAGGCCGGTACACCACCGATTGCCAGCGTGATTGGCCTGGGCGCCAGCCTGGATTACCTGAGTTCGCTGGACCAGCAGGCCGTCGTTGCCCACGAAGCGGCGCTGCATGACTACTTGTTGCGCGGACTCAACGCGCGCAATGGCGTGCGCGTACTCGGATCACCGCAGGTCGCTCTGGTGAGTTTTGTCGTGGAGGGCGTGCATAACGCCGACCTCGCTCATCTGCTGACCGAGCAAGGCATTGCCGTGCGCGCCGGGCATCACTGCGCCATGCCGTTGCTCAAGGCGATGCATCTGTCGGGGGCGATTCGTGTGTCCCTGGCGCTGTATAACGATTCCGATGACCTGGAACGCTTCTTCGAAGCGCTGGACCAGTCCCTGGACATGCTGCGATGAGCTTGCCGGTAGAGGCCGTTGCCGCGCTTGAAGCCTTCCAGGCCGTCGGCAGTTGGGAGCAGCGCGCGCGGATGCTGATGCAATGGGGCGAGCGTCTACCTGCCCTGCCCGATGAGGATAAAGTCGACGCCAATCTCGTACAGGGCTGCGAAAGCCTGGTGTGGCTGGTCGGGCAGTTGCACGATGGCCACTGGCAGTTCGCCGCCAGCAGTGATGCACGGATTATTCGTGGGTTGGTGGCGTTGCTGCTGGCGCGGGTCAATGGGTTGTCGGCGGCTGAGTTGCAGGCGGTGGACTTGCCTGACTGGTTCAATCAGCTGGGGCTGTCCCGCCAACTCTCGCCGTCACGCAGCAATGGCCTAAACGCAGTCTTGCAGCGCATGCGCTCCCTGTAGGAGCCGGCTTGCCGGCGATGAGGACCTGACCGACACCACAAGACTCAAGGCCTCTATCGCCGGCAAGCCGGCTCCTACAAGGGTTGGATTGTGGGTTTGATCCGCTCGGATGGCCTGCGCACCCCGGCCACAATCTTGTCCACAGCCTTGGTCGCCGCCACCATGCCAAAGGTGGCCGTCACCATCATCACCGCACCAAAGCCGCCCGCGCAGTCCAGCTTCACGCCATCCCCGACAAAACTCTTCTGCAAACAAATGCTGCCGTCCGGCTTGGGATAGCGCAGCTGTTCGGTGGAAAACACACACGGCACGCTGTAATGACGAGTCACCGTGCGAGAGAAGTTGTAGTCGCGGCGCAGGGTCGAGCGCACTTTCGACGCCAACGGGTCATTGAAGGTGCGGTTCAAGTCGCAGACCTGGATCAACGTCGGGTCAATCTGCCCACCAGCGCCGCCGGTGGTGATGATCTGGATCTTGCGGCGCTTGCACCAGGCAATCAGCGCGGCCTTGGCATTCACCGCGTCAATGCAGTCAATCACGCAGTCGATGTCCGGCGTGATGTATTCGGCCATGGTGTCACGGGTCACGAAGTCCGCCACCGCATGAACGGTGCAATCCGGGTTGATGCCGCGCAGGCGCTCAGCCATCACCTCGACCTTGGGCTTGCCCACGGTGCTGTCCAGCGCGTGCAACTGGCGGTTGCTGTTGCTGACGCAGACATCATCCAGGTCAAACAGCGAAATCTCGCCCACTCCGCAACGGGCCACGGCTTCCGCCGCCCAGGAGCCCACGCCGCCGACGCCGACGATCGCCACATGGGCCGCCTTCAAGCGTTCCAGGCCTTCAATGCCATACAAGCGGGCGACGCCTGCAAACCGCGGATCTTCTGTACTCATGACCATTACCCCAAAAACCGGCGCGCATTATGGACTACGCAGCGACAAGTTCGAAGCGACAAGCTACAAGTAAAGAACTTAGATGGTCTTTCGCGGACTAATGTCCGGTTTTTCTCTGCTTGCTGTACGGTCAGGGAAGGGCCGGTGTAGGATGCGCGCCGTTCGGCGTAGGCCGACACCTCTTTTCGTTCCACACCCTTTGGAACCCGAGATAGCCATGGCATCGCGTAAATTTGGACTCAACCTGGTGATCGTGCTGGCAATCGCCGCGCTGTTCACCGGTTTCTGGGCGCTGATCAACCGCCCCGTCACCACCCCCAACTGGCCTGAACAGATCTCCGGTTTTTCCTACTCGCCGTTCCAGCAAGGCCAGTATCCGCAGAAGGACCAGTACCCGACCGACGACCAGATGCGTCGCGACCTCGAGATCATGAGCAAGCTGACGGACAACATCCGTACCTACTCGGTCGACGGCACCCTGGGAGATATTCCCAAGCTGGCCGAAGAGTTCGGCCTGCGTGTGACCCTGGGGATCTGGATCAGCCCGGACCTTGAGCGCAACGAGCGAGAAATCCAGCGCGCCATCGAAATAGCCAACAGCTCGCGCAGTGTCGTGCGGGTTGTGGTCGGTAACGAAGCGCTGTTCCGTGAAGAAATCACCCCTGAAGCGCTGATCGTGCTGCTGGACCGCGTGCGCGCCGCCGTGAAAGTACCGGTGACCACGTCCGAGCAGTGGCATATCTGGGAAAAGAACCCGCAATTGGCCAAGCACGTCGACCTGATCGCCGCGCACATACTGCCGTTCTGGGAATACATCCCGATGGACAAGGCCGGCCAGTACGTACTCGACCGCGCCCGCGACCTGAAGAAACTGTTCCCGAAAAAACCGCTGTTGCTGTCGGAAGTGGGCTGGCCGAGCAACGGCCGCATGCGCGGGGGCAATGAAACCTCCCCGGCCGACCAGGCGATCTACCTGCGGACGCTGGTGAACAAGCTGAATCGCCAGGGCTTCAACTACTTCGTGATCGAGGCCTTCGATCAGCCGTGGAAAGTCAGCGACGAAGGCTCGGCGGGCGCTTACTGGGGCGTGTACAACGCCGCACGCCAGCAGAAATTCAACTTTGAAGGGCCGGTGGTCGCGATCCCGCAATGGCGCGTGCTGGCCATCGGCTCGGTGGTGCTCGCGCTGCTGTCCCTGACCCTGCTGATGATCGACGGCTCGGCCCTGCGCCAGCGTGGTCGTACCTTCCTGACCTTTATCGCGTTCCTCTGCGGTTCGGTGCTGGTGTGGATCGGCTACGACTACAGCCAGCAATACAGCACCTGGTTCAGTGTCACCGTGGGCATCCTGCTCGCCCTCGGCGCCTTGGGCGTGTTTATCGTGTTGCTGACCGAAGCCCACGAACTGGCGGAAGCGGTGTGGACCCACAAGCGTCGGCGTGAATTCCTGCCGGTCGAGGGGGATTCGGACTACCGCCCGAAAGTGTCGATCCACGTGCCGTGCTACAACGAGCCGCCGGAGATGGTCAAACAGACCCTCGACGCCCTGGCCGCCCTGGATTACCCGGACTACGAAGTCCTGATCATCGACAACAACACCAAGGACCCAGCGGTGTGGGAGCCGGTGCGCGACTATTGCGAAACCCTCGGTCCGCGCTTCAAGTTCTTCCACGTCGCGCCCCTGGCCGGTTTCAAGGGTGGTGCGCTGAACTACCTGATCCCGCACACCGCCAAGGACGCCGAAGTGATCGCGGTGATCGACTCCGACTACTGCGTATCACCGAACTGGCTCAAGCACATGGTCCCGCACTTCGCCGACCCGAAAATCGCCGTGGTGCAGTCGCCGCAGGATTATCGCGACCAGAACGAAAGCACCTTCAAGAAGCTCTGCTACGCGGAATACAAGGGCTTCTTCCATATCGGCATGGTCACCCGCAACGACCGTGACGCGATCATCCAGCACGGCACCATGACCATGACCCGTCGCTCGGTGCTTGAAGAACTGGGCTGGGCCGACTGGTGCATCTGTGAAGACGCCGAACTGGGCCTACGCGTATTCGAGAAAGGCCTGTCGGCGGCGTATTACCACGACAGTTACGGCAAGGGCTTGATGCCGGATACGTTTATCGACTTCAAGAAACAGCGTTTCCGCTGGGCTTACGGCGCGATCCAGATCATCAAGCGTCACACCGCAAGCCTCCTGCGCGGCAAGGACACCGAGTTGACCCGTGGCCAGCGTTACCACTTCCTCGCGGGCTGGTTGCCGTGGGTGGCGGATGGCATGAACATCTTCTTCACCGTCGGCGCGTTGTTGTGGTCGGCGGCGATGATCATCGTGCCGACGCGGGTTGACCCGCCGCTGCTGATTTTCGCGATCCCGCCGTTGGCATTGTTTGTGTTCAAGGTGGGCAAGATCATTTTCCTCTACCGTCGCGCGGTAGGCGTGAACTTGAAGGATGCGTTTTGCGCGGCCCTGGCCGGCCTGGCGTTGTCACACACGATTGCCAAGGCGGTGTTGTATGGCTTCTTCACCACCAGCATTCCGTTCTTCCGCACACCGAAAAACGCGGATAACCACGGCTTCTGGGTGGCGATTTCCGAAGCCCGCGAAGAAATGTTCATCATGCTGCTGTTGTGGGGCGCGGCGCTGGGGATTTACCTGGTGCAGGGCCTGCCGAGCAATGACATCCGCTTCTGGGTGGTGATGTTGCTGGTGCAGTCGCTGCCGTATGTGGCGGCACTGATCATGGCGTTCCTGTCTTCGTTGCCGAAACCTGCGGCGAAGGCTGAGCCTGTCACAGCCGTGTAAAAACTTGCGCAATGCACTAAACGGCGGCCTCTGGCCGCCGTTTTGCTATAAGATAACGGCCGTTTTGCACGCCTTGCTTTAACTGTAGGAGCTGGCTTGCCAGCGATGGACGTCAACGATGACGCGCTCTGTCTGAAAGAGGCGCGCTGCCCTTGCGAACATCGCCGGCAAGCCGGCTCCTACAGTAGAACGTTGCCGCCCCATAATATGCTTCCCGGAGTTCCCCCCATGACGGCCCATGCCGACCTTTCGCCGACCCTTCAACTTGCCATCGACCTGATCCGTCGCCCATCGGTCACGCCGATTGACGCCGATTGCCAGAAGCTGATGATGCAGCGCCTGGGCGACGCCGGTTTTGCGCTTGAGCCCATGCGCATCGAAGACGTGGACAACTTCTGGGCCACCCATGGCAATCACGAAGGCCCGGTGCTGTGCTTCGCCGGTCATACCGACGTGGTGCCAACCGGCCCGGTGCAGGCCTGGCAAAACGACCCGTTCGACGCGTTGATCGATGAAAACGGCATGCTTTGCGGGCGTGGCGCAGCAGACATGAAAGGCAGCCTGGCCGCGATGCTGGTGGCGTCGGAGCGTTTTGTCGCCGACTACCCGGACCACAAGGGCTCGGTGGCCTTCCTGATCACCAGCGATGAAGAAGGCCCGGCGCACCATGGCACCAAAGCCGTGATCGAACGCCTGGCCGCACGCAAGGAGCGCCTGGACTGGTGCATCGTCGGCGAACCATCGAGCACTACGCTGGTGGGCGATGTGGTCAAGAACGGCCGTCGCGGTTCCCTCGGCGCCACCCTGACGGTGCGCGGCGTACAAGGCCACGTGGCCTACCCGCACCTGGCGAAGAATCCGATCCACCTGGCTGCGCCGGCCCTGGCCGAATTAGCCGCTGAGCACTGGGACGACGGCAACACCTTCTTCCCGCCCACCAGTTTCCAAATCTCCAACCTCAACTCCGGTACCGGCGCGACCAACGTGATTCCCGGTGACCTGACGGCAGTGTTCAACTTCCGCTTCTCCACCGAGTCCACCGTCGAAGGCCTGCAGCAGCGCGTTGCGGCGATCCTCGACAAACACGGTCTGGACTGGCACGTGGAGTGGGCGCTGTCGGGCCTGCCGTTCCTCACCGAACCGGGCGCGTTGCTGGATGCGGTCTCAGCCAGCATCAAGGCGATCACCGGTCGCGAAACCCAGGCGTCCACCAGCGGCGGTACTTCTGATGGGCGTTTCATCGCCACGTTGGGTACGCAAGTGGTCGAGTTGGGCCCGGTCAACGCGACAATCCACCAGGTCAACGAGCGCATCCTCGCCAGTGACCTCGATGTGCTGACCGAAATCTACTACCAGACCCTGATCAAGTTGCTCGCCTGATGCTCGCGTGCCCTCTTTGCAGCGCCCCGCTCACCGCGGTGGACAATGGCGTGGCGTGCCCGGCCGGACATCGTTTCGACCGCGCACGCCAGGGTTACTTGAACCTGTTGCCGGTGCAGCACAAGAACAGCCGCGACCCGGGCGATAACTTGGCGATGGTGGAGGCGCGCCGCGACTTCCTCAACGCCGGGCACTACGCCCCAGTGGCCAAACGCCTGGCCGAACTGGCCGCAGAACGTGCCCCGGCGCGCTGGGTCGACATCGGCTGTGGCGAGGGTTACTACACCGCGCAGATCGCCGACGCCCTGCCCCACGCCGATGGCTACGCGCTGGATATCTCCAAGGAAGCAGTCAAGCGTGCCTGCAAGCGCACCCCAGCGCTGACCTGGCTGATCGCGAGCATGGCCCGTGTGCCGTTGGCGTCAGGCAGCTGCCAGTTTCTCGCCAGCGTGTTCAGCCCATTGGACTGGGAAGAGGCCAAGCGCCTGCTCAGCCCCGGCGGTGGGTTAATGAAGGTCGGCCCGACCAGCGGTCACCTGATGGAACTGCGCGAACGCCTGTACGACGAAGTGCGCGAGTACACCGACGACAAGCACCTGGCCCTGGTGCCGGATGGCATGAGCCTGGCGCACAGCGAGACGCTGGAATTCACCCTGAGCCTCGCCGAGCCCCAGGACCGCGCCAACCTGCTGGCCATGACCCCACACGGCTGGCGTGCCAGCGCCGAGCGTCGCGCACAGGTGATTGAGGCGGCTGAGCCGCTGGTGGTCACTGTGTCGATGCGCTACGACTATTTCGTGCTTCAATAACTGACTTTCCAGTATCCGCGAATGGATTTTCGAATCCCGCAACGAGGAACATCCATGCGCCAACCCGATATCGAGATTTACCTGAAGGACGCCGACGTCGACCACAAGGCCATCGCCGCCTGGCTGGGCGCCGCCCTGGGCCCGTGCTCCGACTGGGTCCAGAAAGGCCAGACCTACAAATGCAAAGCCGGCAATGTGCCCATCACTTGGCTGCCCAAAGCCGTCGGCAAATGGAACAGCCTGTACCTGGAAAGCGACCAGACCCCATGGGACGACGACATCGCCTGCGCCCGCGCGGCGTTTGCTGCGCTGAACGTGGAAGTGCGTTGCGCGCCGGGGACTTGGGTTGAGGAAGAAGGTGAGGAAAGCGCTGACACCTGGATTCGCATCAGCGAAGACGGTGAAGAACAGATCACCTGGAAAACCGCCTGACCCTGAATAGGTGGGAAGTGCTTGTGTGGTGAGCGGGCTTGCCCCGCGCTGGGCTGCGCAGCAGCCCCAACAAGAACGCCGCGTTGTGTCAGGCACTCTGCGGCGTAAGGGTTTAGGGCTGCTTCGCAGCCCAGCGCGGGGCAAGCCCGCTCACCACAGCAAGCTCGGTCCCACATCTCGGCCTTACAGGCCGACCACATCCTCCGCCTGCAACCCCTTCTCGCCGGTCACCACGGCGTATTCCACTTGCTGGCCCTCAGCCAGAGAGCGGTGGCCCTCACCGCGAATGGCACGGTAGTGCACAAACACATCCTTGCCGTCTTCGCGCTGGATAAAGCCATAACCCTTTGCATCGTTGAACCACTTCACATTGCCGGTTTCACGCGTTGCCATCTGTCTTACTCCCACATGCATTTTTATTGTTGAGTCGCTCGCATTGAACTGCCGAGTATAAGACAGGCTCAAAAACGATCAACTCAAGTTTACATCGCTGCTTTTTTGCCGATTTTCGGCGAATACGGCACACTACCCGCCCGAGCGCCTGCTCGGTTTTTTCCACTTGAAGCAGCACGCCTATGACCCGTTCCCCGTTCCGCCGTCTAGTGTTCGGCACCTTGCGCCGACTGTTGTACCTCTGGGTCCGCTCGGAGACGATCAACCAGTCGTCCCTGACCCTTAACCTGGACCGCAGCCGGCCGGTGTTCTACGTCCTGCAATCGCCCTCCCTCACCGAATTGGCCGTGGTCGACGCCGAGTGCACCAAAGCTGGCCTGCCGCGCCCGGTGCTGCCGGTATCGGTAGGCCCCTTGATGGAACCGGCGGCGTTCTTCTACCTCACGCCGGAACCGGACTGGCTCGGCCGCCAGGACAAGCGCGGCGCGCCGCCCACATTGACGCGTCTGGTCAACACCCTCACCGAACACGCCGAAGAGAATGCACAAATCATTCCGGTCAGCGTGTTCTGGGGCCAGTCCCCCGAGAGCGAATCCAGCCCGTGGAAGCTGTTGTTTGCCGACAGCTGGGCCGTCACCGGGCGTCTGCGCCGGCTGTTGAGCATTCTGATCCTCGGTCGCAAGACCCGGGTGCAATTCTCTGCGCCTATCAACCTGCGTGAATTGATCGAGCACAATAAAGGCCACGAACGTACCGTGCGCATGGCTCAACGCATCCTGCGCGTGCACTTTCGTAACCTGAAGACGGCGGTGATCGGTCCCGATTTGTCCCACCGCCGCAACCTGGTGAAGGGCCTGGTCAACATGCCGCTGGTGCGCCAAGCCATTGCCGATGAGGCCGAACGGGAGAAGATCAGCCCGGAGAAAGCCAAGGCCCAGGCCCTGCGCTACGGCAACGAGATCGCCTCGGACTACACCTACACGGCGATCCGCTTCCTCGAAGTGGTACTGAGCTGGTTCTGGAACAAGATCTACGACGGCATCAAGGTCAATAACATCGAAGGTGTGCAAAAGGTTGCCCAGGGTTACGAGGTGATCTACGTGCCTTGTCACCGCAGCCACATCGACTATCTTTTGCTGTCCTACCTGTTGTTCAAGAATGGCCTGACCCCGCCGCACATCGCCGCCGGAATCAACCTGAACATGCCGGTGATTGGCAGCCTGCTGCGCCGTGGCGGTGCGTTTTTCATGCGCCGCACCTTCAAGGGCAACCCGCTGTACACCTCAGTGTTCAACGAATACCTGCACACCTTGTTCACCAAGGGCTTTCCGGTGGAGTACTTCGTCGAAGGCGGACGTTCGCGTACCGGACGCATGTTGCAGCCGAAGACCGGGATGCTGGCGATCACCCTACGCAGCTTCTTGCGCTCCTCACGCATGCCGATCGTGTTTGTGCCGGTGTATATCGGCTATGAGCGCGTACTCGAAGGCCGCACCTACCTGGGCGAGTTGCGCGGCGCGAGCAAGAAGAAAGAGTCGATCTTCGATATTTTCAAAGTGGTCGGCGCGCTCAAGCAGCGCTTTGGTCAGGTCGCGGTCAACTTCGGCGAGCCGATCAAACTGGCCGAGTTCCTCGACAGCGAGCAACCGGATTGGCGTGCCCAAGAACTGGGTCCGAACTACAAGCCGGCCTGGCTCAACGAAACCACCAACCGCCTCGGCGAACAGGTGGCACGCCACTTGAACGAAGCCGCTGCGGTCAACCCGGTAAACCTCGTGGCCCTGGCATTGCTGTCCACCACCCGCCTGGCCTTGGACGAACAAGCCATGGCGCGCCAGTTGGACCTGTACCTGGCGTTGCTGCGCCGCGTGCCCTACTCGCCTCACACCACCTTGCCCGAAGGCGATGGCCTGGCGCTGATCAAGCATGTGAAGGACATGGACCTGCTGTCGGAGCAGAGTGATGCCCTGGGCAAGATTCTGTACCTGGACGAGCAGAACGCCGTCCTGATGACCTATTACCGCAACAACGTTTTGCATATCTTTGCCCTGCCGGCGCTGCTGGCGAGCTTCTTCCAGAGCAGCTCACGGATGAGCCGCGACCAGATCCTGCGTTACACCCACGCGTTGTACCCGTACCTGCAATCGGAACTGTTCATTCGTTGGTCGCTGGAAGAGCTGGACACGGTAATCGACCAATGGCTGGAGGCCTTTGTCGAACAGGGCCTGCTGCGTTTCGAAAACAATGTCTACCTGCGTCCGGCGCCGAGTTCGCGGCACTTTGTGCTGTTGACCTTGCTGTCCAAGAGCATTGCCCAGACCCTGCAACGCTTCTACATGGCGATTTCGCTGCTGCTCAACAGCGGCCAGAGCAGCATCAGCGCCGAAGAACTGGAAGACCTGTGCACGATCATGGCCCAGCGCCTGTCGATCCTGCATGGCCTCAACGCCCCGGAATTCTTCGACAAGAGCCTTTTCCGACATTTCATCCAGACCTTGCTGGAGCAAGATGTGCTGCGCCGCGACGAGGCCGGCAAACTGAGCTATCACGACCTGCTCGGCGAATTGGCCGAAGGCGCGGCGAAACGCGTGCTGCCGGCGGAGATTCGCTTGTCGATCCGCCAAGTGGCGTTGCATCGCGTGGATGGCGCCGCCGAAGCACCTGTCGAACCCGACGCCACTGCACCTGAAGAAACCCGCTAGATTTAAAAAGGCGCCGGATGGATTCCGGCGCCGTTGAAAAGGAGCAACACCATGAAAAAGATCATCCTCCTGGGCCTGACCGCCCTGCTCGGAGCTTGCCAATCCATGAGCCCTGCCCCCAAAGCCAGCCTCGACGGCGAAGTGTTCTACCTGCAACGCATCGCCCTGCCGCCCACCGCGACCTTGAGCGTCAGCCTGCAAGACGTGTCGCTGATGGATGCTCCGGCCGTGACCCTGGCTGAGCAGAAAGGCCCGGTCAAAGGCCAGGTGCCACTGCCGTTTCACCTGAGCTATGACCCCGCGCAAATCAAACCTGGCCACACTTATTCGGTGAACGCTCGCATCGAAGTGGATGGCAAGCTACTGTTTATCACCACCGAACGGCACGCTGTGCAGCTCAATGGCCAGGACGCGCAACCCCTGCGCCTGCGGGTTGATGCTGTCGCCCACTGATAGTCTCCAGAACTTAAGCCAGATCAAAAAGGAAGCGCCCATGCTCCGTAATTCCCTTCGTTTTACTGCCCTGTGTGCCGGCCTGCTGTTCGGTGCCAACGCCATGGCCCTGGACTTGAGCAGCCTGTCCCAGGGCGACGCCAGTGGCGGCCTCAAGGACGCCCTGACCCAAGGCGCGCAGATCGCCGTGAAGCAACTGGGCGTACCGGGTGGTTTCAGCAACAACCCGGAAGTGAAGATCGGTCTGCCCGGCAAGTTGGGCAAAGTCGCCGACAAACTGAAGATGTTCGGCATGGGTGACCAGGTGACCCAGTTGGAAACCAGCATGAACAAGGCCGCCGAAACCGCCGTGACCCAGGCCCAACCAATCCTCGTAAATGCCGTGAAAAACATGAGCGTGACAGACGCCAAGGGCATTCTCAGTGGTGGTCAGGACTCGGCCACCCAGTACCTGAACAAAAGCAGCCGCGAGCAAATCCGCGCCAAGTTCCTGCCGATCGTCAAAGCGGCGACCGACAAGGTCGGCGTCGCCCAACAATATAACGCCCTGGCCGGCAAGGCCGCGGCCTTTGGCGCTGTGGACGCCAAGAGCGCCAACGTCGAGAACTACGTGACCGAGCAGGCCCTGGACGGGTTGTTCAAGATGATTGCGAAGCAGGAAGAAACCATTCGTGAGAACCCGGCGGCTGCGGCCACCAGCCTGGCGAAGAAGGTGTTCGGGGCGCTGTAAACCCTTGGCAACACCTTTGGAACACTGCGCCAAGGCCGCTTGTACCGGGCCTTGGCGTAATTGTTTCAGGCTTACGCCAGTTCCTTCCTGACTCTGAACCATGCCGCGTACAACGCCGGCAGGAACAACAACGTCAGCGCCGTCGCCACAATCAACCCGCCCATGATCGCCACGGCCATCGGCCCGAAGAACACGCTGCGTGACAGCGGGATCATCGCCAGCACCGCCGCGAGGGCTGTCAGCACAATCGGGCGGAAGCGTCGGACGGTGGCTTCGATAATTGCCTGCCATGGCGCCAGGCCCGCCTTGATGTCCTGTTCGATCTGGTCCACCAGGATCACCGAGTTGCGCATGATCATCCCCGACAAGGCGATGGTGCCGAGCATGGCCACAAACCCGAAGGGTTGGCGGAATACCAACAGGAACAGCGTCACGCCGATCAGGCCCAGCGGCGCCGTCAGAAACACCATCGCCGTGCGTGAGAAACTGCGCAGTTGCAGCATCAGCAACGTCAGCACCACCACGATGAACAACGGCACGCCGGCTTTTACCGAGTTCTGCCCACGGGCGGAGTCTTCGACCGTGCCGCCGACGTCCAGCAAGTAACCATCCGGCAGCTCGGCGCGTACGCCTTCCAGGGTCGGCAGGATTTGCTGGACCAGGGTCGCCGGTTGTTCCTTGCCGTAGATATCGGCGCGCACGGTCACCGTTGGCAGGCGGTTGCGGTGCCAGATGATGCCTTCTTCGAAGCCGTACTCCAGGGTGGCGATCTGCGACAGCGCCACGCTTTTGCCGTTGTCGGTAGGCACCGCCAGGCTTGGCAGCAACGACAGCTCGGTGCGCTCATGCACGGTGCCGCGCAGGAGGATTTCGATCAACTCGTTGTCCTCGCGGTACTGGCTGACGCTGGAACCGGTCAACGAGCTCTGCAGGAATTTCGACAGGTTGGCCGTGCTCACGCCAAGGGCACGGGCGCGGTCCTGATCGATATTGAGGTAGACGATCTTGCTCGGTTCTTCCCAGTCCAGGTGCACGTTGACCACGTGGGTATTTTCGCGAACCTTTGCCGCGACTTTCCGAGCCAGGGCGCGGACTTCTTCGATATGTTCGCCGGTCACGCGAAACTGCACCGGATAGCCCACAGGCGGGCCGTTCTCCAGGCGCGTAACCCGTGAGCGCAGGTCAGGGAATTGTTCGTTGAGCGTTTCGATCAGCCAGGTGCGCAGGCTTTCGCGCTCCTCGATGGTTTTGGCCAGCACGACAAACTGGGCAAAGCTGGCGGCCGGCAGTTGTTGGTCAAGCGGCAGGTAGAAGCGCGGTGAACCGGTGCCGACATAGGCCACGTAGTTGTCGATGCCCGCGTGCTGCTTGAGCAAGGCTTCCAGGCGTTTAACCTGGTCGGCGGTGTTGCTCAAGGACGCCCCTTCGGCCAGCTTCAGATCGACCATCAGCTCCAGGCGGCCGGAAGCCGGGAAGAACTGTTGCGGCACAAAACGGAACAGCGCCACCGAGCCGATAAACAGCAGCAGGGTCAGGACAATCACGGTTTTGCGCCGACGCACGCACCACTCCACCAAGCGTCTTACGCGCTGATAGAAAGGTGTGCCGTAGGGATCCGGACCATCGGTGCCGTGCTTGGCTGCATGAATCTTCGCCAGGTCCGGCAAGAGTTTTTCCCCCAGGTAGGGCACGAACACCACTGCGGCCACCCAGGAGGCGAGCAACGCAATGGTCACTACCTGGAAAATCGAACGGGTGTATTCGCCGGTACTCGATTGCGCGGTGGCAATCGGCAGGAAGCCTGCTGCGGTGATCAGCGTACCGGTGAGCATGGGGAATGCGGTGCTGGTCCAGGCAAAGCTGGCGGCCTTGAGCCGGTCGTAACCCTGCTCCATTTTGATCGCCATCATTTCCACAGCGATGATTGCGTCGTCCACCAGCAAACCCAGCGCCAGCACCAAGGCGCCGAGGGAAATCTTGTGCAGACCAATACCGAGGTAATACATGGCGGCAAAGGTCATCGCCAGCACCAGCGGAATCGCCAGGGCCACCACCATGCCGGTACGCACGCCAAGGGAGAAGAAACTCACCAGCAACACGATGGCCAAGGCTTCGGCCAGTACCTGCACGAATTCGCCGACGCTGGTTTTCACCGCCGCCGGTTGGTCTGACACCTTGCGCAGCTCCATACCGGCTGGAAGGTTCTTCTGCAGGCGTGCGAATTCTCCTTCCAGGGCTTTGCCCAGTACCAGGATGTCGCCACCGTCACGCATGGCCACGGCCAGGCCGATCGCGTCTTCACCCATGTAACGCATGCGCGGTGCCGGCGGGTCGTTGAAGCCACGGTGTATGTCGGCTACGTCGCCGATGCGGAAGGTACGGTCGCCCACGCGAATCGGAAAGTTGCGGATCTCTTCCACGGTCTTGAAGTTACCCGATACACGCAGTTGCACGCGTTCGCTCGGGGTTTCAAAGAACCCGGCAGTGGAGACTGCGTTCTGCTCCTGCAACGCCTGCTGTACCGCTGCCAGCGGCAAACCGAGGGTCGCCAGCTTGAGGTTGGACAGTTCGATCCAGATCTTCTCGTCCTGCAGGCCCAGCAACTCGACCTTGCCCACATCCGCGACGCGCTGCAGTTGAATCTGGATGCGGTCGGCGTAGTCCTTGAGCACCGCGTAGTCAAAACCATCACCGGTCAAGGCGTAGATATTGCCGAAGGTGGTGCCGAATTCATCGTTGAAGAACGGACCCTGGATATCCGGTGGCAAGGTCTGGCGGATATCGCTGATCTTCTTGCGCACCTGATACCACAGCTCAGGAATCTGCGCCGAATGCATGGAGTCACGGGCGATAAAGGTGACCTGAGATTCACCGGGACGCGAGAACGAGACGATGCGCTCGTACTCACCGGTTTCCATGAGTTTTTTCTCGATACGCTCGGTGACTTGCCGCGAGACTTCCTGGGCCGTGGCGCCAGGCCAGTTGGTCTTGATCACCATGGCCTTGAAGGTGAACGGCGGGTCTTCACTTTGTCCCAGTTTGGAGTAGGACAAAGTGCCAACCACTGCCAGCAGAATCATCAGGAACAGGACGATCTGACGATTACGCAACGCCCATTCGGAAAGATTGAAACCCATCGGGGACTACTCCTTGACCGCCAGATTCACCACACGGTTGGAGCGATCCACCGGGCGCACTTGCTGGCCCTCGTGAAGCACATGTACACCGGCAGCAATGACCCAATCCGTAGGGCTCAAACCTTCGAGTACCGGGACGGTTTTTTCACCGAAGGCACCGATGCGTACCGGTGTGCGCTTGAGGGTGTTGTCGGGCTGTACACGCCAGACGTAAGACGCTCCGTTCTCTGCGCTGAGAGCCGACAGTGGGACCGAGAGCGGAATATCGCCGTCGACCTGTATGAATACACGTGCGCTCTGGCCCAGTTCGGCTGGGACCTTGCCCCCAGTGAATGCCACGCGGGCAGCAAACGTACGCGACTTTGGATCGGCGGCCGGCGACAGTTCACGAATGCGACCACTGAAGCGCTGGTCGGGCTGGCTCCACAGTTCGACCGATACGGGCTGGCCGATCTTGAAACGGCCAAAACCTTGCTCCGGCAGGCTGATCAGCACTTCGCGCTCGCCATCGGTAGCCAGGGTGAACACGGTCTGGCCGGCGGACACCACCTGCCCGACTTCCACCGCACGCTTGGCCACCACGCCATCCTGTGGCGCACGCAGCACCGCATAGCCGGCCTGGTTGCTGGCCACATCGAACTCGGCCTTGATCTGCTTGAGACGGGCCTCACCGGATCGATAGAGATTTTCGGAATTGTCGTACTGGGAGCGGCTGACCATCTGACGGTCCATCAGGGTCTTGTAACGGTCACGCTCGGCGCGCACCAGGCTCAGATTGGCCTCGGCGGCGGCGACTTGGGCACGGGTGGCTTCCAATTGCAGGCGCACATCTTGCGGGTCGAGTTCGGCCAGCGCTTGGTTGGCCTTGACCCGCTCGCCCTCTTCCACCAACCGCTTGCTGACTTTGCCACCGATGCGAAAGGCCAGGTCCGGTTCATAACGGGCGCGCACTTCACCGGGGTAGCTGTCCATCGACTGTGCAGAAGGCTGTGGCTGCACCACCATGGCCGGACGGATGGTGGTCTGGGCCGCTTCTTCATGGCCGCATCCGGCCAACAGGAAGACCAGACTGACAGGCAACGCAAAGGGCAGGAAAGAACTGCGCATGCTGTAGGACCTTTCGCAAATAGAGCTAAGAATAATTATACTGGCCGGTATGTTATTAATACCAAACTCACCAGTCCAGTATTAAAGGTGAAAATGTCCGACAATCCCGTAAACACCAATAGCCCCGGGCGCCCCAAGGACATGGCAAAACGCCAGGCAATCCTCGAAGCAGCGAAAATCCTGTTTTTGAGCAATGGCTACGCCAGTACCAGCATGGATGCCGTTGCCCTTGAGGCCGGCGTGTCGAAACTGACCGTGTACAGCCACTTCAACGATAAAGAGACCTTGTTCACCGCCGCGGTGGTGGCCAAGTGCGAAGAACAACTGCCGGTGATGTACTTCGAGTTGCCTGCGGGCATGCCCGTGGAGACTGTGTTGCTGAATATCGCGCGGGGGTTCCATCGTCTGATCAACAGTGAGGAGTCGGTCAACCTGCATCGCCTGATGATGACCACCGGCAATCAGGACGTGAAACTCTCGCAGATCTTCTTCGAGGCCGGTCCCATGCGCATGCTGCAGGGCATGGAGCGCCTGCTCGGCAAGATCGACCAGAGCGGCGCGCTGAGCATCGACAAGCCCTTTACGGCGGCCGAGCATTTCTTCTGCCTGCTCAAGGGCACGGCTAATTTCTGCTTGCTGTATGGCTGCGGCGGGCAACTGAGTGAAGAAGCCGCCGAAGAACATGTGCAGGAGGTAGTGGGGTTGTTTATGCGGGCCTACAGGCCTTCATGATCAAGGCTTGAGCGCCTTCTTTGGGTAGATGTCATAGCGACTGGATTTGCCATCCAGCGCATGACTCGGCTTGGGCCCTTCAATGCATGGCGCCTTGCGCGGGCGCTTGACTACCACACGGTGGCTGGCCAGGGCCAGGGCGGCGGCCAACAGCGCCGGTGCGTCTGGATCATCCCCCACCAGTGGCCGGAACAGGCGCATTTCCTTCTTCACCAAGGCGGTTTTCTCACGGTGCGGGAACATCGGGTCGAGGTAGATCACTTGGGGCGGCTCGCCTTCCCAATTGCGCATCACGTCGATGGAGTTGCCCTTGAGCAGCACCATGCGCGCCACGATCGGCGCCACCTCAAAATCATCCGCGCCGCGTGCCAAACCGTCTTCGAGCAAGGCGCCGATCAGCGGCTGGCGCTCGATCAGGCTCATCTCGCAGCCCAGGCTGGCCAGCACGAAGGCGTCCTTGCCCAGGCCGGCCGTAGCATCCAGCACCCGGGGGCGAACGCCTTGGGCGATGCCCACGGCCTTGGCGATCATCTGCCCGCTGCCACCGCCGTAAAGACGCCGATGCGCCGCGCCACCTTCGACAAAGTCCACCCGCACCGGCCCCGGCGCGTCAGGCCCGAGCTGTTGCAGCTGTAGGCCGTACTCCCCCACTTGCAGGGAAAAGTCCGCATCGGCTACATGCATCGGCAAATCGAGCAGTGACGCCCACTGCTCGGCGCGGCCCTGGAAACCCTCGCCCAAGGCCTCGACCTGGATGCGGCTGGCAGCTGGTTGTTCGCTCATCAATTACTACGCTCAAAAATATTAAGGATCGGCAAACGGCGGCCGATAAAAACAACAGTCAGGTATTTTGCCAGAGCTGAGCGTCGACCGAGAAAAATGTCAGACATTCTTCCCCTAACCATCGGTGTACTGCCGACCCACAACCACTACGGCCTGCGCAACACTCAAGCGCTGGCTGGAGTGAGTCATGTGTGGCAGGACTTCTTCGCCCGTGCGTTGGCCGAACAGCTCGGCGATACGCCGGACGCGCTGGCAGTGCAGGCGCCGGCACCGGCGGACCCAGCGGTAGAGCCCAGCGCCGGCGCCGACCTGTTATCGCAGATCCTCACCCAGCGTGAGTGCGACGTGAAAGACACCGAAATCGCCCCCCCAGAACCGCTATTCCTGCCAATTGCCGAGTTCGAAACCGAGCTGTTGCCACCGGCCGCCACGCCGTTCCCGCAAGAAGAAATCGTCGCCCAGCAGCGCCAGCAGAACTTCGAAAGCGGTTGGGTCCGCCCGATTGTACTCACCGCCGGCGCACCGCTGCCAGAGCCAGGCCCGGCGCCGGAGCCACGCCCACTGCACCTGCCCATCGCCGAATTCGAACTGGACCTGCTGCCGCCAGCCGCCACGCCGTACCCGACCGAAGAGCTGGTCGCGCAGCAAAAAGCGCTCGACTTCGACTACTACTGGGCGCGCCCGCTGGTCACCCAGAATCTGCGCCTGGCCGCCTGATACTCAGCGACACACCCACCAACGCCCCATATCCAGATGGAAATGGTTGCGGTGCGCGGCGTTGTAATCCGGGCTCAGCACCACGTTGAAATCATCGCAGGCACTGTCGCGGACCTGACGCAGGAACCGCGCCTTATCGTCCTCCCCCGGCCAATCCTTGAGCACGCTGATACTGCGCCCGTCCGCCAGGCGAAAACCGGCGATGTCCAATGCATTGGCCGACGCATGCTGGCTGAGTCGCCCTTCGACGCGGTTGTACATATTGCGGCAGGCAAAGCTGCCCAGATGCTCGACCCGCGTCACCGCCTGGCCGAACACCGCTTGGGCCGCCGGCTGCAGGCTGTGGCGCTCGAACAGGGCGAACGCCACAGCCAGCGGGCAACTGGCGAGAAAACTGCTGCTCAGGCCAACTGCGGCACCCTGAACGCGCAAGGTGTTGCGCAGCGGACACGCCGCATCAGCGGGCGTATCGGCTTGATGGCTGACGCGCAGGCCCGAGGTCTCCAGCACTTGGTCGCACAACGCCGGGTCATCCTGCAGGCGCCCCAGCTTATAGCGGGTCAATAGGTTCGGGCTGGCGCGCACATCCAGTGGGGCCCACGGGTTCCAATCGGCCGGCAGCGGCACCCAACCACGCCAGACGCCAACGGCAAAGGCGCCGACCAGGATCAGCAGCACGCCCATCAACTTGAAAAAACGCACCCCTTAGCCCTTGAAGAACTGGTTGGCCTGGCTAAATGGCATCTTACGTTCGGTAAAGGTGAACGTGCCCAGTTCGTACACTTCCTGGGCCGCACGATAGAACTCGCCATAGGCAGCCAACGCCAGAGCCGAGCCGACGCTGATCCGCCGCACACCCATCGCGCTGAGTTGCGCGACGCTGAGGTTCAAGCCGCCGGACATCAATACGTTCACCGGCTTGGGCGCCACCGCCTTGACCACCGCCAGCACTTCCTCGGCACTGCGCAGGGCCGGCGCATACAGCACGTCGGCACCGGCTTCGGCGTAGGCTCGCAGGCGGCGGATGGTGTCGGGCAAATCCAGGCGACCATGCAGGAGGTTTTCCGCACGGGCCGTCAGGGTGAACGGGAATGGCAGGCTGCGCGCGGCAGTCACCGCGGCTTCTACACGCTCGACGGACAGGTCGAAAGGATAGATCGGGTCAGCGGCAATGCCCGTGGCGTCTTCAATGGAGCCGCCGATAATACCCGTAGCGGCGGCACGCAGGATGGTCTGGGCGCAGCCTTCGGGAGTGTCGCTGAAGCCGTTTTCCAGGTCCGCCGCCACCGGCAACGCCGTGGCATTGGCAATCATGCCGGCGTTGATCAAGGTGTCTTCCAGGGACAACGCCCCTTCCGCATCCGGGCGCGCCAGGCTGAACGCGTAGCCCGCACTGGTGGTGGCGAGGGCTTCAAACCCCAGGCTGGCCAGCATCACGGCAGAGCCTGCATCCCACGGGTTAGGCATCACGAACGCGCGGTCACGTTCGTGCAAGGCCTTGAAGGTTTCGGCGCGAAGGGTTTGGGCATCCATGTCTGGCTCCTGGCGGGAAAAGGAGCCCTAGAGTAACCCCAGTTGCTCCACGGCGGGAGCACGATCCAAGGTCGGCAGCGGCGGCAGACCCGGCAGGCGCGCCATCAACTGGTCGTGGAAACGCAGGGCCAGTTGTGCCGCGAGGCGATTATCCGAGGTGTGCAGGAACACGTAGGGGGTGCGGCCTTCTTCGATCCACCCGGCGACTTTTTCCACCCACGGCACCAGGAATGGGTCGTTGGCTTCCAGTTCGGGATGACCGATAAAACGCACTTGGGGAAACTGCGTCAGGGCCGCCGGCCGGGTTGGCACCTTGGGCTTTTTCGATTGGGCGTGCAGCACGGCGGCTGACGTGGACGTGCAACTGAACAACGCGCGCGGGTCCAGGCAGATGCGCTCCACGCCCCGGTCCCGTAACAAGCGGTTAAGCATGCGCTCGGCGTCGCCTTTGGCGAAGAATTCCGAATGACGCACTTCCACCGCCATGGGCCGCTCAAGGCCATCAATGAAGCCTGCCAACTCCCTCAGACGCTGTGGTGTGAACGTCGCGGGCAGTTGCAACCATAGCGGGGATACGCGCGCTCCCAGGGGACTCATCAAGCCCACAAAGCTTTCCGCAGCCGGCAGTTGCTCAATCAGGTTGCCACTGTGGCTGATATCACCGGGAAACTTGGCCGTGAAACGAAAATCGTCGGGCATGATTTCAGCCCAGCGTTGCACCGTGGCGGCCGAGGGTCGTGCATAGAACGTGGTGTTGCCCTCAACGGCGTTGAAGACCTGGGAGTAGAGCGCGAGGTAGTCGCTGGAACGGGCATCGGCGGGGTACAGGTACTCGCGCCAGGCGTTTTCACTCCAGGACGGGCAACCGAGGTAGTAAGGGAGGCGCATCAGATGTGGATGTCGAGGCCCAGCACTTCCATATCCCATTCGACAAAACCGGCGGTGGTCAGGTAGCTGGCCAGGGCGGTTGCGACGCTTTTGCTCATGGAGCGCGGGAAGACCATGTCTTGCTGACGGGCGGGAAGACCACTGATACGGGCTTGAGCGTTGGCCTGTGCGTCGGACTGGACCTCGATGAAGTCTGGCGAATCCTCGACGGACTCGTCTACCGTAACGTTTGCCTTACGTGGCTTGCGCTTGATTGGGTAGGACTGTGAGGAAAAGCCATCAATACGCATGGGCGCGAACTCGCTATCGGTAATGGCATTTTGGCAGCACTGTCCGTAGTGCGCAAATGCTCTGGTGATAACTAGAACACATAATTTGAAAAAGGTTTAAAACGGGGGGCAAATTCTGACGATTGGTGAATTTAGCCCCATATTGCCATCATTTTTGACGTCAAATAATCCCGCGCTCGGCCTTGGTCTGCGCCACTTTATCGCGCAGGTAAACAGGTGCTGCCTGATCCGCAGGGATCGCTTCCCCACGTTCAAAAGCAAACCGCGCCAAGGCCAATAGATCTTCAGCGTGGGGCAACATCGCCGCGTCTCTCCCAACCAATGGCACAGCGATGCGCTCACCATAGCCCCAACCGGTGCCGGCACCGAACCAGTCACCGCTGGCATCACCCGGCAATACGGATGATTCAGGCGGCTGCACAGTTTCCACACCCACCAGGCGCATCTCGCCTGCCGTTTCGCGGTAGCAGCCCCAATACACTTCATCCATGCGCGCATCGATAGCCGCCGCAACCTGATGAACGCCATGTTCACGCAAGGCGCGCTGGGCCAGAACGGCCAGGTTGGACATCGGCAATACCGGGCGTTCCAGCGCAAATGCCAGGCCCTGCACCACACCGATGGCAATACGCACACCGGTAAACGCACCCGGACCACGGCCGAAGGCGATGGCATCCACCGCAGCCAGCGTAGTGCCGGCGTCTTCCAGCAGTTGCTTGATCATCGGCAACAGCTTCTGCGCATGCAGACGCGGGATCACCTCGTAGTGGCTCGTTACCTTGCCATCATGCAGCAGGGCAACGGAGCAAGCTTCAGTCGCGGTGTCCAGGGCCAGCAGGGTGCTCATCGGTGTGGGTGTCCAAGTCGAAAAAAAGTGCGCCAGTATAAACAACAACGGCCCGCAAGCGGGCCGTTATCCGTGAAGCCAGTCGAGGGATCAGCTCAGTGCTTGCAGCACTTTGGCAGTGATCGCTTCAACCGAGCCAACGCCAGGAATGTGGCTGTACTTCGGCTTGCCTTGGGCAGCGGACAGCTTCTGGTAGAAGTCCACCAGCGGCTTGGTCTGGGAATGGTAGACCGACAGGCGATGACGCACGGTTTCTTCGGTGTCGTCTTTACGCTGCACCAGGTCTTCGCCGGTCACATCGTCCTTGCCTTCCACTTTAGGCGGGTTGTAGACAGTGTGGTACACGCGGCCGGAGGCTTCGTGAACGCGACGGCCGGCAATGCGCTGGACGATCTCTTCATCTTCCACCGCGATTTCAACCACCGCATCCAGCTCAACGCCGGCCTTCACCAGGGCTTCAGCCTGGGGAATGGTGCGTGGGAAGCCGTCGAACAGGAAACCGTTCTTGCAGTCTTCCTGGCTGATGCGTTCCTTGACCAGGTTGATGATCAAGTCATCGGACACCAGGCCACCGCTGTCCATCACGCTCTTGGCGATCAGGCCCAGCTCGGTGCCAGCCTTGACGGCCGCACGCAGCATATCGCCGGTGGAGATTTGTGGAATGCCGAATTTTTCAGTGATGAACTTTGCCTGAGTACCTTTACCGGCCCCGGGAGCTCCCAGCAGAATGACGCGCATTGATGTGCTCCTCAATTTTTTATAGAGATGACGCTCGGATTCGCCGCAGGGGGCCAATCGCGTAAAAATAGAATTCGGGCCGCCCAAACGGCCAAAGGCTGATCAAGATACACAGCAGGCCTTAACCACACAAGCCGCCAAAAGTCGCAGGAACCCGCGCAGGGCATGCGTCATAGGTAGGGTGTGCCTGAGTGCAACCCGGCCCCATAAACACCGGCCGCCCGTTTCAGGGCGGCCGCCGTGGTTTACCTGCAAGCTATTGAGAACACGCAAAAAACCCTAGCCAGTGTTACGCAAACCGGCGGCAATACCGGCCACGGAGACCAGCAGCGCCTGTTCCAGAGGGCTGTCCTGCGCCGCTTCCTGCTGGCGTGAACGCGCCAGCAACTCGGCCTGTAGCAAGTGCAAGGGGTCAAGGTAGGTGTTGCGCAGGCGGATGAACTCCAGGGTGTCCGGGCTATGGGCCAGCAGTTGCGACTGCCCGGTCAGGCCAAGCACCACGTTGCACGCCTGCGACAATAGGTCGCGCAGATGCGCACCCAATGGCAGCAGGTCCGGCTGCACCAGCCGCTCGTCATACAGGCGAGCGATATCGGCATCCGCCTTGGCCAGCACCATTTCCAGCATATCGATACGGGTGCGGAAAAATGGCCACTGTTCACGCATCTGCCCCAGCAACTCGCCTTCGCCGCGCTCCAGGGCCTTGCTCAACGCTGCTTCCCAACCCAGCCAGGCCGGCAGCATCAGGCGGGTCTGGGTCCAGCCGAAGATCCACGGGATCGCGCGCAGGCTTTCAATCCCGCCCGCTCGGCGTTTGGCCGGGCGACTGCCCAGGGGCAAGCGACCCAGCTCCTGTTCCGGCGTGGACTGACGGAAATACTCGACGAACTGCGGATTTTCCCGCACCACAGCGCGGTAAGCGCTGACACCATCTGCCGCCAATTCATCCATCAAATGGCGCCAGGCTGGCTCCGGCGGCGGCGGTGGCAACAGCGTCGCCTCCAACACGGCAGCCAGGTAAAGGTTGAGGTTCTGCTCGGCGATATCCGGCAGGCCGAACTTGAAGCGGATCATCTCGCCCTGTTCGGTGGTGCGGAACCGCCCCGCCACCGAACCCGGCGGTTGCGACAGGATCGCCGCGTGAGCCGGGCCACCGCCACGGCCCACGGTGCCACCGCGACCGTGGAACAACAGCAGTTCCACTTGTTGCTCACGGCAGATATCCACCAGGCGCTCCTGCGCCCGGTACTGCGCCCAGGCGGCGGCGGTGGTGCCGGCGTCCTTGGCCGAGTCCGAGTAGCCGATCATCACTTCCTGCGGCCCCTGCAAACGCGCGCGATAGCCCGGCAGCAGCAACAGTTGCTCGATCACCGGGCCGGCGTTATCCAGGTCAGCCAGTGTTTCGAACAATGGCACCACGCGCATCGGCCGTTGCACGCCCGACTCTTTAAGCAGCAGTTGCACGGCCAAAACGTCCGAGGCAGCGCCGGCCATGGAGATGACATACGAGCCCAACGATGCAGCCGGTGCGGCGGCGACTTCCTTACAGGTGTTGAGTACCTCGGCAGTGTCCGCCGACGGTTTGAAATAGCCCGGCAACAGCGGTCGACGGTTGGCCAGCTCCTTCATCAGGAAGCTGATACGCATCTCTTCGTTCCAGTCCTCGTAACGGCCCAGGCCGAGGTAGTCGGTGATTTCGGTCATGGCGGCCGAATGGCGACTGGAATCCTGACGCACGTCCAACCGCACCAGGAACAGCCCGAAGGTCACCGCCCGACGCAGGCAATCGAGCAAAGGCCCATCGGCGATCACGCCCATGCCGCATTCGTGCAGTGACTGGTAGCACAGCTCCAGCGGCTCCAGCAGGTCGCGGTTGTTCTGCAACACCTCGGCCGGCGCCGGGGTGCTGCTGCTCAACGCGGTGTGCGCCCATTGGCGCGTGGCGCGCAGGCGTTCGCGCAGTTGCTTGAGCAAAGCGCGATAAGGCTCGACGCTATCACCGACCTTGGCCTGCAACGCCGGGCTGGCTTGTTGCATCGACAGCTCAGAGGCCAGGTGATCGATATCGCGCAGGTACAAATCGGCGGCCATCCAGCGCGCCAACAGCAACACTTCGCGGGTGACCGGTGCCGTGACGTTCGGGTTGCCGTCACGGTCGCCGCCCATCCACGACGCAAAGCGGATCGGTGCGGCCTCCAGAGGCAAGCGCAAACCGGTGGCGGCGTGCAGCGCCTGGTCAGCCTTGCGCAGATAGTTGGGGATCGCGTGCCACAGCGAATGCTCGATAACCGCAAAGCCCCATTTGGCTTCGTCCACGGGCGTAGGTCGAGTGCGGCGGATTTCTTCGGTGTGCCAGGCTTCGGCGATCAAGCGTTGCAAGCGTTGGCGGATCTGCTCGCGCTCTGCGGTGGTGAGGTCGCGGTGATCCTGGGCCGCCAGTTGGGCGGCGATGGCATCGTATTTCTGGATCAGGGTACGGCGCGCCACTTCGGTGGGGTGGGCGGTGAGGACCAGTTCGATCTCCAGGCGCCCCAACTGGCGGGCCAGGGATTCGTTGCTGTGGCCTTCGCTTTGCAGGCGCGCCAGCAACTCGGGCAATACACGGGATTCGAACGGTGCCGGCTGCGACTCATCACGCCGGTGGATCAGTTGGTACTGCTCGGCAATGTTGGCCAGATTCAGGAACTGATTGAAGGCGCGGGCCACCGGCAGCAGTTCGTTTTCCTGCAACTGGTTCAGGCTGGTGCTCAGTTCATCGCCAGCTCCGCGCCGGTCAGCCTTGGCGCCTTTGCGGATCTGCTCGATCTTGTCGAGGAAATCATCGCCGTACTGCTCTCGAATGGTGTTGCCCAACAGCTCACCCAGCAGGTGAACATCCTCACGCAAGCGTGCATCGATATCACTCATCAGCCAATCTCCAGCCAGAAATCCGGGACGCGCAGGTTTGCCAGAGTGCCGCCAGCATCGATTTATGACAAGACTTTAAACCTTGTGAGTTGCAGCTAGTCTCAAGGTTAAGTCGTTGCGTTTATCCGCGCAGGCGACTGGACACTCATCACCGCCTGCTAAAAGCGGGCTTCATTGAGGTTGCCATGAAAATTCGAGAACTGGCCCAGCATTGGGAAGAGAACGCCAAGGGTCGCTTGACCAAGACCGAGTACGCCATCCACCTGGATATGGAGTCCGCCGCGCGGCTGGCGGCCATCACCGAGATGTACCCCAAACGCCACCCCGAAGAATTGCTCGGTGAGTTGATCGGCGCCGCCCTGGAAGAGCTGGAAGCCAGCTTCCCCTATATCAAGGGCCAGCAGGTGATTGCCACCGATGAAGAAGGCGATCCGCTGTACGAGGACGTCGGCCCCACCCCACGCTTTCTGACGCTGTCGCGCCGCTACCTGCATGATCTGTCCGCCAGCAGCGACGAACAGAAACACTGACAAACCCGTACCAACCCTCTTTATTCCGGGCTCCATACGGGCCCGGCGTACCACTGCGCAACGCAGAAGTTCCAACGCATTTACGCTGACCGTTCAGTCAGATATTTTTTTAGGCAAATCGCCATCTTCTCTGAACTTTTGAAAAAAGCCTCCGGTCACAGCCAGTAAGCCATCACTTGGAACGGTCGTTTTAAAGGGCAATTTGCGCATCAGTGCCAGGCCCGCCGCCGCAGACCAGTGACATGGATTTTGATGTTTTTCAGGAGTTATCCAATGGAGTTGAAGACGATGAAGACCAGCACTGCCAAATCCTCGTTTAACCACCTGCGCGGGCTCAAATTGGCCGCGTTGGCAATCGGCACCAGCTTCGTTCTGGCGGGCTGCGCCGGCAACCCTCCGACCGAGCAGTACGCGGTGACCCAGTCCGCAGTGAACAGCGCTGTCAGCGCCGGCGGTACTGAGTACGCGGCTGTGGAAATGAAGTCGGCCCAGGACAAGCTAAAAGAAGCCGAAATTGCCATGCATGACAAGAACTACGACAAAGCTCGCCAGTTGGCTGAACAAGCCGAGTGGGATGCTCGCGTCGCGGAACGCAAGGCTCAGGCTGCCAAGGCCCAACAGGCTGTGAAGGACTCCCAGAAAGCCGTTGAAGAGCTGCGTAAGGAAGGCATGCGTCCAGCTGCTATCCAGCAGAAGTAAGACGCTTCCTGTGACTGCAACGCACCTGATATCGAATTGAAAGGACGACACGACTATGCGTAAACAATTGATGATCCCTGCCCTGCTGGCGATGAGCGTTGCCCTGGCGGCCTGTTCCACCCCGCCTAACGCGAACCTGGAAAATGCACGGACCAACTTCTCCTCCCTGCAGACCAACCCGCAAGCCACCAAGCTCGCGGCCCTGGAAACCAAAGACGCCAGCGAATGGCTGGACAAGGCTGACAAGGCCTACCGCGATAAGGAAGACGAGAAGAAAGTCGACCAACTGGCTTACCTGACCAACCAGCGCGTTGAAGTGGCCAAAGACACCATCGTGCTGCGTGAATCCGAAGCCAAGCTGAAAAACGCTGGCGACGAACGTGCCCGTGCCTTGCTGGATGCGCGCGATGCGCAAATCAAGCAACTGCAGGACAGCCTGAACGCCAAGCAGACCGATCGCGGTACCTTGGTAACTTTCGGTGACGTGCTGTTCGCCACCAACAAGTCCGACCTGAAATCCAGCGGCCTGGTGAACATCACCAAGCTGGCCCAGTTCCTGCGCGACAACCCGGACCGTAAGGTAATCGTCGAAGGCTACACCGACAGCACCGGTTCCGATTCGTACAACCAGAGCCTGTCCGAGCGTCGTGCCGCTTCGGTACAACGCGCACTGGCTCAACAAGGCGTGGACATCTCGCGCATCGTGACCCAGGGTTACGGCAAGGAATACCCGGTTGCCGACAACGGCAGCGCCTCGGGTCGTGCCATGAACCGCCGTGTGGAAGTGACCATTTCCAACGACAACCAACCGGTCAAGCCACGGTCTTCCGTCGCTAACTGATTGATTGGCACTGGATAAGAAAACCCACCTCACGGTGGGTTTTTTTTCGGCTCATCAAACTGAATGGTGCGATTCGTGTCTACGGCGGGCATTTCAATCTTCGCCCCCGCCTTTTCATCCATTTGTTGATCGCGCTTGTACCTGCGAGCAGCTTCCTGTTCCAGCGCTACATGTTGCCTTGCCATGACCAACATGTTTTCCAATACAGGAATATGTATTTTCATCCTCGACCCAATCTTTGTAGGTTTCCACATTTTATGTGGCATTTAAGTCGAACCGGTTCCAGACATTTCCATTTCAGTTGCATGACATGCGGCCCCCTGCATTACGCCCCCCACGTCGTTACAGGCTGAATAGCTGATTCAGCACGAAAAAAACGCCCTGAAAGGCGCTTTTTGAGAGGTGCCGTTCAACCGCCGACTTTGCCGGAGCCCTGGGTCTCCGGCATTTGGATCTGGCCCTGGCCGCGACCTTGGCCATCCTCTGCGCCTTGATTGCCCTGCGCACCTTGATCATTTTTTTGTTTAAGCAGCTTTTCCAGTAGCTTCATCAGTTCGTCGAGCTCACCTGCGCCCTGACCACCTTTAGCACCTTGTGACTGCATATCTTTGATTTTACGTTGGAGGTCCTGGATCTGCTGATCGAGGCCTTGGTTGGATGGGGCACCCCCGCCGACATTTCCGCCACTGCCCATGCTGCCTACACCCGATACTCCGTTTATACCTGCCATATAGGCTCACTCCAGACTAATGAAAAATGGACTGATCAGCATTGCCAATCAGTCCATGGTCTGTGGTGAGCACGCGAGGCTGGTTCCGGCCGGCCGAGCGCCTGACACCCGCTAAATCAAGAATCTGTACGAAAAAGGGTATTTTCCCACACCGGCAAAAACGGCATTCACTGCTGCAATTGCGGGGTTTCTTGACCCATGCATCGCACGGCCTGCTTCTTGTTGTTCACCAGCACTCCACTGAGGCCTTTCTGCTCGGTATCGAACATCACCAGCACGCCATCCACGCATTGCGCCACTTGCGCGGCCGGCGTCAGGGAGATCTTGTAGTCCTCGCCTGGCACCGTCTTGAGCATAGTGAAATCGCTGAGCAACAGAGCATCTTCCGGCTTGGCGAAGTGCAGGTAACCGTAGAACCACAGGCAACCGACGGTGCCGATGATGGTGCCGATGCCGGTGAGGATCAGCGGGATCATGTTGCGTTCTTCGCTCATTGCGGGCTCTCTGATGAATCAACTTTAGGAATGGGGTAGTTCGGAATCTCGCCCAGGCGGCGTAAGCCGTTGAAGTGTTGCGGGTCGTCCAGATAGCGCAGCATTACGGTTTGCCAGGTCTTGTCGGCAAAGGTCTGCACATGCCCGCCCCGGGTCAACTGCAACACCCGTGGCGGCGGTGCGGCCTGGTACAGACGGATACCATTGGCCATTGGCACGATCGGGTCGTCCAGGCTGTGGAACAACAGCTTCGGCACGCCCATCAGTTTCGGCATGGCATAGATTGCGCTGTCGCCGTCCGGCACCAGCCAGGACAGAGGCACCTGAAACGGCCATGTTAACCAGGAAGTGCTCAAGGCAAATTGTCCTACGTCACGATAACTGGCGGGCACACCGTCCAGCACCAGGGCCTTGAGCTGGGATTGGCGCTCCGGGTGGTCTGCCAGGTAATGCACCGCCAGCGCCCCGCCCAGGCTTTGACCGAGGACTATCAGCGGTTGGCCTTGGGTTTCGGGGGCCTTGTCGATCCATTTGAACGCCGCGTCCACATCCTGATAGATCGCGGGCAGCGAGGGTTTGCCTTCCGATAAGCCGTAGCCGCGATAGTCCAGCAGCAGCACTTGGTAGCCCTGCTCGGGCAACCACCAACTGCCGCCCAGGTGCCAGGCCAGGTTGCCGCCGTTACCGTGCAAATGCAGCACCGTGCCCTTGAGCGGCACACCAGGCTTGGCCGGCAACCACCAGGCGTGGAGCTTCACGCCGTCGGCGGCGATCAAGGTGACGTCGCGATATTGCAGATGGGCTTTTTCCGGCGTGAATGGCAGGCCGGGTTCGGGGTAGAACAGCAGTGAGCTGCAGCCGTTCAATGTGAGTAGCAGGCAAAGAATGCCGAGGATTCTCATCCGTTGAAGCCTCGCTATTATTCGAAATTTTAAATCTTTCAGAGATTCAAATGTGGGAGCGGGCTTGCTCGCGAAAGCCGTGTATCAGTCAACTTATGTATATCTGATGTACCGCTTTCGCGAGCAAGCCCGCTCCCACAGGTTGATCCGGTTTCGTCAAAGGATATTCGAGTAATCCGCCTCGATCCGATCCAGGCTCAAGTGGTTGAGGAAGTTGGAGAAGCACATCCATGCCGCCAGCGCGTTCATGTCGCGGAACTGCTCCGGCAGGTACTTGGGCGGCACCACCAGGCCTTCGTCCACCAGTTGGCGCAGGGTACGCATGTCTTCCAGGGTGGTCTTGCCGCAGAACAGCAGCGGCACTTGTTCCAGCTTGCCTTTGCGCACGGCGAGCTGGATGTAGTTGTAGACCATGATAAAGCCCTTGAGGTAGGACAGATCCTTTGTAAACGGCAGACCGGTCGGCACCGAGCCACGGAATACGCGACTGGCATTGCCGTAGCTTTCGGCCATCTCAAAGCCTTGTTCGCGGAAGAACTCGAACACCTGCAGGAAGTCGGCGCCCTCTTCCACCATATGGATGGCGCGGGTGCGGTTGGTCAGCTTGCGCAGGCGGCTCGGGTAGGAGGCGAAGGTGATGATTTCCATCAGGATCGCCAGGCCTTCCTGGGTCACGGTAGACGAGGGCGGGCCTTTGGACAGGAAGGTGCAGATCGGCTGGTTCTGGCCATTGAGCGTGGTGCCGACATGCACCAGGCCTTCATGCACTTCCAGGGCGCGCACGTCGCGGTCGTTGAACATCGCGTCGGCGCGGATCTTGATGTAGTCGGCACCCGCCGCGGCGTCGGCGACGATACCGTCGGACTCGAACACGCGGATGGTCTCTTCGGCCTCGCCAAACACTTTGTTCAGGCGGGTTTGCAGCAGGGCCACGGCGTCCTTGGCGGTGAGAGTCTTGGCCTCATCCTTCAAGTCGCCACGGCCATCGATATTATTCAGGTAGTCCGAAAGCATCAGCCCCAAGTCAGCCAGGGTCGGGTCGCCAGCGTGGAACGCATCGGACGCGGCGCCGTAGAGCTCCTGGGAAATCAGGCCGAAATCCTCGGTGCCGCGCGCTTCGAGCATGCGCACCACCATGCGGTATTCCTTGCACATGCGGCGCATGATCTGCCCCACCGGGCTGAACTGGCCGAGGCGACGGGTGATGTCGCGCTCGATGTTCTGGAACTCCAGCTTCACTGCGCTGGAATCGAACGCCAGCGGCCGGTTGAGGTAGTAGTCGCGGCTCACCGCCGGCATTTCCTTGCCCTTTGCCTTGAGAAATCCCTGACGAATGTTCTCGTCCCACTTCACGGCGTCGAGGACGCGAATCGGTGTTTGCGCCAGCACAATGCGATCAGACAAGGTGCGTATCGTCTGCTGGTAATCGTCCACCCGGTGCTTCCTCTTTAAACGTTATTTGCCCGCACGCTGGTAGCGCACGGCTTCCACGAATACATCGGCGTTGGCCGGGTCATCCAGGTAGGCAAACACCTGGTCCAAGGGGCTGTCCACCAACACGCCAGCACCTTCGACGGTTTCCACGGTACTGCCGTGCAACGCCTTTTGGTCCATGGCTTGATGGATCTGCTCCAGGTCGAGGTTGTAGACCACCAATTCATGCTTTTCGTTGATTTCGAAACCCGCCAGGATGAAGTTCCCGCCTAGTTTGGCCGGTAGCGGCGCCGACAAGTACCAGCGGCTGCCATGGCGCGAAACGCTGAACAGATACTCGTCACGCTGGCCGGGCTTGGCTGTAGGGTAGCTCACCGCTTTGTACCGGTGCTCACCAACGGCGGTGATGTGCAGGTTGAGCGGCTCGCCCCAGGCGTTTTTGCTCGACCATTGGCCAAGCAGTGCCTGCGGCGCGGCGTCATGGGCCGGCAGCGGGTCCTTGAAGGTCACAAGGCAACCACTCAGCAGCAGGAGCGACAAGCCGATTACAACCACACGCCAGGTTTTCATTGAACATCCCCCGGTGTCAGACCGAGGCCAACACCAAATGCATGTAACGCTTGAGGATCTCAAGCATCTCTTCACCGGTCAGAGGCTCTGCGCCGCCCAGCAGGCCCTGATATTCCATCCGACTGATTATCGCCGTCAACACTTTGGCATCCTGTTGCGGCTCGCGGGAGCCCAGCACCTGAAAAAACTGCCCGGTGCCCTGCAACAGAATCTGCTGGTGGGAACGTACCAACTCGGCCAGACGCGGATTGAGCAATGCTTCCTGGCGGAACGCCTGCTCGGCCATCAGGTGCTCACGACGGTTGGTCAGCTGGCGCAAGACGTAATCGGCGGTCAGCCGCGCAATGTCATCGGCCAGTTGCGAACGTGACTGCGGGCTGCCATCGCCATAGGCGACCATCTCGCGCAGCAGGCCTTCGTTGCGCACCCACAGCTTGCCCATGAACGCAGCGCTGCGCTCGACGTATTGGGCGAAGGTATCGGTGAGCAGGTCATCGATGTCCTTGAAATAGTAGGTGGTGGCCGACAACGGCACCCCCGCCTCCGCCGCCACCGCGCGATGGCGCACAGCCCGCACGCCATCACGCACCACAATGCGCATGGCTGCATCGAGAATGTCTTGTCTGCGTTGCTCGCTACCCCGACGACTGGCCTTGCGGCCCTGGTACTGGACGCTTTCAGCCACGGCAGCGGCAATGCCGGCGGCGCCTTCTTGAGCGGTTACGCGGTTCACGACTCACATCCTTGAATAGATCAAAACCTGGCGCTGTTTGCTTGACGCTTAATAACGCCCCATAAAAAAGCCGCCTTATAAAAGGCGGCTTCGGATTTCGCTTCGGTTACGCTTGTGGCCGCATGTGCGGGAACAAGATTACGTCGCGGATCGACGGCGAGTTGGTCAACAGCATCACCAGACGGTCAATGCCGATCCCTTCACCGGCCGTCGGCGGCATGCCGTACTCCAGGGCGCGGACGAAGTCAGCGTCGTAGTGCATGGCTTCGTCGTCACCGGCGTCCTTGTCGGCCACCTGGGCCATGAAGCGCTCGGCCTGGTCTTCCGCGTCGTTAAGCTCGGAGTAGGCATTGGCGATTTCGCGGCCACCGATGAACAGCTCGAAACGATCGGTGACGTTCGGGTTGTCATCGTTGCGACGGGCCAGCGGCGACACTTCGAACGGGTACTGGGTAATGAAGTGCGGCTGTTCCAGCTTGTGCTCGACCAGCTCTTCGAAAATCATCACCTGCAATTTGCCCAGGCCTTCGAAGCCCAGCACCTTGGCGCCGGCTTTCTTGGCGATGGCACGGGCCTTGTCGATATCGTTCAGGTCGTCGGCGGTCAGCTCAGGGTTGTACTTGAGGATCGAGTCGAACACCGACAGACGCACGAACGGCTCGCCGAAGTGGAACACCTTGTCGCCGTACGGCACGTCGGTGCTGCCCAGGACCAACTGCGCCAGTTCGCGGAACAGTTCTTCGGTCAGGTCCATGTTGTCTTCGTAGTCGGCGTAGGCCTGATAGAACTCCAACATGGTGAATTCTGGGTTGTGACGGGTCGAAACGCCTTCGTTACGGAAGTTGCGGTTGATCTCGAACACTTTTTCGAAGCCGCCGACAACAAGACGCTTGAGGTACAGCTCCGGCGCGATACGCAGGAACATTTCCATGTCCAGCGCGTTGTGGTGGGTTTCGAACGGCTTGGCTGCGGCACCACCGGGGATGGTCTGCAGCATCGGGGTTTCCACTTCCAGGAAGTCACGCTGCATCAGGAAGGTACGGATGTGCGCGATCACTTGCGAGCGCACACGGAAGGTGTGGCGCACGTCTTCGTTGACGATCAGGTCAACGTAGCGCTGGCGGTAGCGTTGTTCGGTGTCGGTCAGGCCGTGGTGCTTGTCCGGCAGCGGGCGCAGCGACTTGGTCAGCAGGCGCACGTTGGTCATTTCCACATACAGGTCGCCCTTGCCGGAGCGGGCCAGGGTGCCTTCGGCCGCGATGATGTCGCCCATGTCCCAGGTTTTCACCGAGGCCAGGGTTTCTTCCGGCAAGGTCTTGCGGTTGACGTAGACCTGGATGCGACCGGTCATGTCCTGGATCACCATGAACGAGCCACGGTTGAGCATGATGCGACCTGCCACCTTGACCGGGATCGCAGCCTCTGCCAGCTCTTCCTTGGTCTTGTCCGCGTACTGCTTCTGCAAGGCATCGCAGTAGTTTTCGCGGCGGAAGTCGTTGGGGAAGGCATTGCCCTTGGCGCGCTCGGCAGCAAGCTTTTCCTTGCGCAGGGCGATCAGGGAGTTTTCTTCCTGTTGCAGGGCCTGGTCGAGTTGTTGGTCGCTCATGTCTTTAAATATTCCATCGGGTTCGTTGTCCCAGGCTCAGGCCGGGGATCGCCGGCAAGCCGGCTCCTACAGGGATCGCGGTTTGTCAGCGTATTACAGGCCGGACTTCAGGCTGGCTTCCAGGTATTCGTCGATATCGCCGTCGAGTACCTTGTCACAGTCACTGCGTTCGATGTTAGTGCGCAGATCCTTGATCCGCGACGCATCGAGCACATAAGAGCGGATCTGGTGACCCCAGCCGATATCCGACTTTGTGTCTTCCAGCGCTTGGGACGCGGCGTTGCGTTTCTGCATTTCCTGCTCGTACAACTTGGCCCGCAGCATTTTCATGGCGGTGTCCTTGTTGGCGTGCTGGGAACGTTCGTTCTGGCAGCTGACCACGGTGTTGGTCGGTACGTGGGTGATACGTACGGCCGAGTCGGTGGTGTTTACGTGCTGACCACCGGCACCGGAGGAGCGGTAGGTGTCGATGCGCAGGTCGGCCGGGTTGATCTCGATTTCCACCTTGTCGTCGATCTCTGGCGAGACGAAAACGGCGGAGAACGAGGTGTGGCGACGGTTGCCGGAGTCGAACGGGCTCTTGCGTACCAGGCGGTGCACGCCGATCTCGGTGCGCAGCCAGCCAAAAGCGTATTCGCCCTTGATGTGCACGGTTGCGCCCTTGATACCGGCGACTTCACCGGCGGACAGCTCCATGATGGTCGCTTCGAAACCGCGCTTGTCGGCCCAGCGCAGGTACATGCGCAGCAGGATGTTGGCCCAGTCCTGGGCCTCGGTGCCGCCGGAACCGGCCTGGATATCCAGGTAGGCGTTGTTCGGGTCCATCTCGTGGCTGAACATGCGACGGAATTCGAGTTTGGCGAGGTTTTCCTCGAGACGGGCCAGCTCGGCGACGACATCGCCCACTGCGCCTTCGTCGTTTTCTTCGACGGCCATGTCCAGCAGGTCGCGGCAATCGGCCAGACCGGTGTTCAGTTCGTCGAGGGTATCGACGATCTGCGCCAGCGCAGCGCGCTCGCGGCCCAGTTCCTGGGCGTATTCAGGTTTGTTCCAGACAGCAGGATCTTCAAGCTCGCGATTGACTTCGGTCAGACGCTCATGCTTTTGATCGTAGTCAAAGATACCCCCGAATAGTTTCGGAGCGCTCGGACAGGTCCTTGATGGTGTTAAGGATCGGGTTGATTTCCATGGCGGGCAGCACTCGTTGGCGAACTTTTGAAAGCCGGCGAGTATAACGGGAAATGGGGGGGAGCGGCAGTCCGCTGGGCGAAAAGGGTTGGGGTTGGTGGGGGGCATATCCGTTATTTAGGTAACGGCCACTTAGGGTTCCGCCCTTACGGCGGCTCACTTTGGAAAAGCCCCAAAGTAAGCAAAGGGCTCTTGCCCCAACACTCGGCACCTCGCCTAGGCTCGGTGTGCCCGTAATCCGACAGTGATTTGGGGGGCCGCCGCCACGCGCCATCCATGGCGCGGGGCGGCTAAACCGGCATCCCTGCCGGTTTACCCCCCAAATCCCTGCCGAATTCCGGCCAGCGTGTTTGACGGGGCGCCTAAGATCAAAATCAAAAGCAAAAGCACAGCGGCCTGACAGCCGGCTTGAGTGGTGTAGAGCAAAGGCAAAAGCAAACGCGGTCCTGTAGGAGCCGGCTTGCCGGCGATGGTCTTCAACGATGACGCGGGGAACCAGACAAAACGCGGCGGTCTCACGTTTTTCGCCGGCAAGAACTAGGCGTCCCCCCGGCTCCTACACGGGACCGCGTATCTACGATGCGAAGCGAGTCGCTCTTGATCTTGATCTGAGGCGCCCCGTCAAACACGCTGGCCGAACGCAGGCTTGAATCCGTGGGTAACCCGGCAGGACGCCGGGTTAGCCGCGCTGGGCCAAGGATGGCCCATCGCGGCGGCCCACGGATTCAAGCCGGAGTGAGGGCACACCGAGCCTAGGCGAGGTGCCGAGTGTTGGGGCAAGAGCCTTTTGGTTACTTTTGGGCTCTTTTCAAAAGTGACCCGCCGTAAGGGCGGAACCATAAGCCGCCATAACCTAAATAATGGATATGTACTCAGCAGCGCTAAGCCCTACTCAATCCCCACCTGATTCCGCCCATTATGCTTAGCCGTATACAACCCCTTATCCGCCGCCATGATCAATTGACGACAATCCGTCCCCTGCTGCGGCGTCATGGTCGACAGCCCGATACTGATAGTCAGACTCGACCCCTCAGTCGGCGCGTTATGCGGAATCTTCAGAGCAGCCACCGCCATGCGCAGCTTCTCGGCCACCAACCGCGCCCCACCTGGCGAGGTATTAGGCAGCACCAGGGCAAACTCCTCCCCCCCATAGCGCGCCGGCAAATCCGAAGGCCGACTGCTCGCCTCACGAATGGTCGCCGCCACCTTGCGCAACGCCTCATCCCCTTCAACGTGCCCAAAACTATCGTTATAGGTCTTGAAGAAATCCACATCAATCATCAACAACGACAACTGAGTCTGATCACGCATGGCCCTACGCCACTCCAGCTCCAGGTATTCATCAAAGTGACGACGGTTAGACAGCCCGGTCAGGCCATCGGAGTTCATCAGCCGCTGCAATACCAGATTGGTGTCCAGCAACTGCTGCTGACTGACCCGCAACGCACGGTAAGCCGCATCCCGCTGCAACAGGGTCATGTAGGACCGCGAGTGATAGCGAATGCGCGCCACCAACTCGATGTTGTCCGGCAGCTTGACCAGATAATCATTGGCACCGGCAGAAAAAGCCGCGCTCTTGATCAGCGGATCTTCCTTGGTGGACAGCACGATAATCGGGATATTCGCGGTGGCCGGGTGAGTGCGGTATTCGCGCACCAGCGTCAGGCCGTCGAGGCCCGGCATCACCAGATCCTGCAGGATCACGGTCGGCTTGATGCGGATCGCCTGGGCAATCGCCTGGTGCGGATCGGCGCAGAAGTGAAAATCGATGTTTTCTTCATGAGCCAGGCCACGCCGCACGGCTTCACCGATCATGGCCTGGTCGTCGACCAGCAACACCATGGCGGCATTTTCGTCGGTCTTGATGTCGTCGATCTGTAAATCATTCATGTGCAGTCACCTGAATTACTACCTGCCAGCCAGCACCGCGGGAAGTCCTGTTCATTTTGCAAAGACCTCCAGCAATCGGGGCGCAATTCTATCCAGTGGGCGAATTTCAACAGCAGCATCAATCGCCGCCGCCGCTTTGGGCATGCCATACACCGCCGAGCTTTGCTGATCCTGGGCGATGGTCAAATAACCTTGTTCACGCAGTAACTTGAGGCCCTGGGCCCCATCGCGCCCCATACCGGTCAGCAGTACGCCGACGGCATCGCCATTCCAGTGGCTGGCCACGCTTTCGAAAAACACGTCGATCGAAGGTCGGTAGATCTCGTTTACCGGTTCTGCGGTATAGGCTAGCGTGCCATTTTTCAGCAATCGAATGTGGTGGTTGGTGCCAGCCAGCAGCACCACGCCACTTTGCGGGGGTTCGCCTTCACGGGCCAGGCGCACCGGCAGACCGGAGGCGCTGCTCAGCCATTCGGCCATGCCGGCAGCGAACACTTGGTCCACATGCTGCACCAGCACAATGGCGGCGGGAAAGTCCCGGGGCAAGCCTTTGAGCAGGATTTCCAGGGCAGCCGGGCCACCCGCCGATGAACCGATTGCCACCAGGCTCTGGCGTTTCCCGGTAATTCGCGGCGCAACGGTTTCAGCGCGTACGCGGCTGCCGCGCTGGCCGATCAGCCAGCCGATATTGAGGATCTTGCGCAGCAGCGGCGCCGCCGCATCCTTGGGATTGCCCACGCCCAGGGTCGGCGTGTCCACCACGTCCAGGGCGCCATGGCCCATGGCTTCGAACACTCGGCTGACGTTGGCCTGGCGATCAACAGTCACGATAACGATGGCGCATGGGGTCTCGGCCATGATCTGGCGGGTGGCTTCCACGCCGTCCATCACCGGCATGATCAGGTCCATCAGGATCAGGTCCGGCGTCAGCTCAGCGCAGCGCTGTACCGCTTCCAGCCCATTGGCGGCCACCCAGACAACCTGATGCGCGGGCTCGAAGCTCAAGGCGCGGCGCAAGGCCTCCACCGCCAGGGGCATGTCATTGACGATCGCAATCCTCATGCCCGCGCGCCTCCGATCAGTTCCACCACGGCGTCCAGCAGGGCGTCATCATGAAAACTGGCTTTGGCTAAATAATAGTCGGCGCCGGCGTCCAGTCCACGACGACGGTCTTCTTCGCGATCCTTGTAGGACACCACCATCACCGGCAACGATTGCAGGCGACTGTCACGGCGCAAGAGTGTGACCAATTCAATACCGTCCATACGAGGCATATCAATATCAGTGATCAACAGGTCAAAGTCTTCGGAGCGCAAGGCGTTCCAGCCGTCCATGCCATCGACCGCCACCGCCACTTCATAACCACGATTGAGTAACAATTTGCGTTGCAACTCACGCACGGTCAGCGAGTCATCCACCACCAGCACCCGTTTACGCGGCGCTTCGGTGGCCTGCTGGCTGCGTCGCGCGATACGTTCCAGGCGGCCGGTGTTGAGCAGTTTGTCCACCGAACGCAGCATGTCTTCCACGTCGACGATCAACACCACCGAGCCGTCATCCAGCAAGGCACCGGCGGAAATATCCTGGACCTTGCCCAGACGATCATCCAGCGGCAGCACCACCAGGGTACGCTCGCCGATAAAACGCTCCACGGCAATCCCATACACGGCATCGCGCTCGCGGATCACCACGACCTTCAAGGTGTCCGACGGACTCTGCCCTGCCGGCCTCTGCAGCAACTGGCTCGCGGCGACCAGGCCGACATGCCGGCCTTCGTGCCAGAAATGCTGGCGACCTTCCAGTTGCACGATATCGTCCGGCGCCAGGTCGCACATGCGTTCGATATGGGCCAGCGGGAACGCATAGGCTTCCTCGCCAACTTCCACCACCAGGCTGCGCACCACCGACAAGGTCAGCGGCACTTCCAGGTGGAAACGACTGCCCTGCCCCGCCGTCTGTTCCAGCACCACTGCGCCGCGCAGTTGGCGGACCATGTGCTGCACCGCATCCAGGCCGACCCCGCGCCCGGACACTTCGGTGACCTTGTCGCGCAGGCTGAACCCCGGCAGGAACAGGAACGTCAGCAACTCTTCTTCGCTCAGGCGCAGGGCGGTTTCCAGCGGCGACAGATGCCGGTCGACGATGGTGCCGCGCAGGCGTTCCAGGTCGACGCCATTACCATCATCGCTCAATTCCAGCACCAACAAACCGGCCTGGTGGGACGCGCGCAGGCGGATCAGGCCTTCAGCCGGCTTGCCGGCGAGCAGGCGTTGCTCGGGCATTTCGATGCCGTGGTCGACGGCATTGCGCAACAAATGGGTGAGCGGCGCTTCAAGTTTTTCCAGCACGTCGCGGTCGACCTGGGTCTTTTCGCCCTCAATCTCCAGACGCACCTGCTTGCCGAGGCTGCGGCCAAGGTCACGCACCATGCGCACCTGCCCGGCCAGGACATCGGCAAACGGGCGCATGCGGCAGGCTAGCGCCGTGTCATACAGCACCTGGGCGCGCTGCCCGGCCTGCCAGCCGAACTCGTCCAGCTCGGCGGTTTTTTCCGCCAGCAGGGCCTGGGCTTCGCTGAGCAGGCGGCGGGTGTCAGCCAGTGCTTCCTGGGCTTCCAGGTTCAGACTTTGGGTCTTGAGTTGCCCGTCCAGCGTATCCAGGGCACGCACGCTCTGGCTTTGAATGCGCTTGAGGCGCTGCAAGCTGGCCAGGTAGGGTTTGAGCCGCTGGGTTTCCACCAGGGATTTGCTCGACAGGTCGAGCAGGCTGTTCAGACGCTCCGCGGTTACCCGCAGCACACGTTCGCCGCCTTCGGTCATGCGTTTGTTCTGACGCAGCGGCTCAGCAGCCACTGGCGGCGCGGGCTCGGGCTCCGGCGGCAGCTCTTCAACGACAGCCGCCGGTTCTGGCGGCGGCGCAGGCTTGACCGGCGCCTGGGAGGGATCCAGCAGGCGTTCCATCAACGCCACATAGGCTTCGATATCCGCCGGCCCCACGTTATTGTCGGGCGTAGCGATGCGCATCAGCAGGTCGGTGCCTTGCAGCAACGCATCAATATGTTCGGGTTGCAGGTACAGGCGGCTTTCCTGGGCGCTGACCAGGCAATCTTCCATCACATGGGAGACGCTGACCCCGGCGTCTACGCCGACGATACGTGCCGCGCCCTTGAGCGAGTGAGCGGCGCGCATGCAGGCTTCAAGCTGATCGGCCTGGGTCGGGTTGCGTTCCAGGGCCAGCAGGCCCGCGCTCAGGACCTGGGTCTGCGCATCGGCTTCCAGGCTGAACAGTTCCAGCAGCGAGGCATCGCGCATCTGGTCGGGGGTCATGTGAGGCTCCGGGTCACGGCGGACAACAATTGCGCCTCGTCCAGCCACCGCAGGCTGCGGCCTTTCCACTGCAACACGCCTTGGGTGTAGCGCGCGCTGGCCTGGGTGCCGGAGGCCGAAGCCGCCTTCAAGGTGCGCTCATCGATGGCGTGGATCCCGTCGACTTCATCCACCGGCACCACCACCGGGCCATCCTGTGCGGCGATGATCAGCATGCGCGGCATGATGCGGCTGCCGCTGGTGCCGTTGCTGGTGACATCCAGGCCGAGCAGTTCCACCAGCGAAAGGCACGCCACTAGCGCACCCCGCACATTGGCCACGCCGAGCAAGGCGCGCGAGCGTTGGTGCGGCAGGGAATGGATCGGTTGCAACGGCGCGACTTCCACCAGGCAACGGGTGGCAATGCCCAACCATTCTTCGCCGAGACGGAACATCAGCAAAGAACGGGTGACCACGTCTTCGCCCAGCTCGACAGTGGCATGCGGGCGATGCGCATCCTGCTGCAAGGCGTAGCGGTCCAGCAACCGCGTGGCTGCTGCCGAGTACACCGAGCAGTTGCGGCAATGGATATGGTCCGCCAGCAGCGGGCAGGATTTGTCGCCATGAATGCCGATGCGGTTCCAGCAGTCGTCGATGGCTTGGGTGTCGGCCAGGGTCAAGTCCAGGCCTGCGGTGTCGAGCGCCTCGGTGTTACTCATCGTTTGGACTCACTGTCAGCTCGCTCGCTACGGGCAGCCCGCGCCTGCAAGCGGCGCGCTCCCGCACTGTCGCCCTGGGATTCGAGCAACGCGGCCAGGTGCATCAAGGCCTGCGGGTGCTGGGGCTCCAGGTACAAGGCTTTTCGATAATAACCCTGGGCTTCCAGGGCGCTGCCGGCCACGTCGCTGAGCAGCCCAAGCCAGTAGAACACCTGGGCGGCCGGCGGGTGGTTGCTCAAATACTGTTCGCACGCGGCGCGGGCTTCGGCACTCTTGCCTTCATTGGCCAGGGTGGCGATGCGACTGAGCAAGTCGCCCGCATCGGTGTGCGGCGTCTTGATCGGCACCACCTGGGCGCTGGCCGTGCTGAACGGCCGTGGCTTGCTCGGAATCGGCGCCGCACTGCGTTGCGGGATCGGCGCGGCGATCGGCACAAACACGGGCTCAGGCTTGACCGGCTCGGCATGCCGACTGTACGCAAACGACTGCGGCACCCCAATTGAACGCATGCCATGGCGCCCCAGCAGGCTGCCCTCGGCCGGGCCGATAAACAGCACGCCGTCCACGTGGGTCAGGCCCTTGAGCACGTCGAACACTTGCTTCTGCGTGGGCTGGTCGAAGTAGATCAGCAGGTTGCGGCAGAACACAAAGTCGTAGCTCGCCTCATTCGCCAACAAGCCCGGATCGAGCAGGTTGCCCACTTGCAGGCGCACCTGTTCGCGCACACGGTCGGCAATGTGGTAACCATCGCCGTATTCGGTGAAATGGCGATCGCGAAAGGCGATATCGCCACCGCGAAACGAGTTCTTGCCATACACCCCGCGCCGCGCACGTTCCACCGACAGCGGGCTGACATCCAGGCCCAGCACCTTGAACTGGTGCGGCGCGAGGCCTGCGTCCAGTAATGCCATGGCAATCGAATAAGGTTCTTCACCCGTGGAGCACGGCAGGCTGAGGATGCGCAGTGCGCGCATTTGCTTGATTTCGATCAGCCGCGCCTTGGCCAAGCGGGCCAGGGTCGCGAACGATTCGGGGTAACGGAAAAACCAGGTTTCCGGGACGATCACCGCTTCGATCAGCGCCTGCTGCTCATCCTCGGAACTTTGCAGGTGCTGCCAGTACTCGCCGGCGGTTTGCGCATTGACGGCCTGGCTGCGCTGGCGCACCGCGCGTTCGATGATGGCTTCGCCCACCGAGGCGACATCCAGGCCGATGCGCTCTTTAAGGAAGGCAAAGAAACGCGGATCGCTGCTCATAGGCTCAGCTCGGCAGAAAACAGTACGGTGCGCACCTCATCGGTGAGCAGGTCATTCACGCCGATCCATTGCATCAAGCCCAACGCGTCTTCGCGCACCGGCCCCAGATACGGCGCCTGGCGGTTGTCGAGGCCGTAGGGCTGAAACTCCGCCGGATCGCAACGCAATGTGTCGGTGGCCTGCTCCAGGATCAGTCCGAGCCAGCGTGCCTCGGTCCAGGGCTCGGGCTGGTAATTGACCAGTACCAGCCGCGTGCTGGTGCGCGCCTGGGCGGCGGTGCCAAAGGTCAATGCGCTAAGGTCGATCACCGGCACCAGCGTGCCACGGTGGGCAAAGATGCCCGCCACCCACAGCGGTGCATGGGCGATGGGTTTCAAAGGCAGGCGCGGCAGCACCTCGGCCACTTCCGTGGCCTTGAGGGCGTAACGTTCGTTGCCGATGTGGAACACCAGGAACAACGCCTTTTTCGCTGCCGAGACGGCACCGCGTTTAGCCGCGAGGTCGCTCATCAGACTTTGAAACGCGACACGCCGCTGCGCAGACCGACCGCCACCTGGCTCAGCTCATCAATGGCAAAGCTGGCCTGGCGCAGGGACTCGACGGTCTGGCTGCTGGCATCGCCCAGTTGCACCAGGGCGTGGTTGATCTGCTCGGCACCGGTGGCCTGGGCCTGCATGCCTTCGTTGACCATCAATACCCGCGGCGCCAGGGCCTGTACCTGATGGATGATCTGCGACAACTGCTCGCCCACTTGCTGCACTTCAAACATGCCGCGACGCACTTCTTCGGAGAACTTGTCCATGCCCATCACGCCCGCCGACACCGCCGACTGGATCTCGCGCACCATCTGCTCGATGTCGTAGGTGGCCACGGCAGTCTGGTCGGCCAAGCGACGCACTTCGGTGGCAACAACAGCAAAACCGCGACCGTACTCCCCAGCTTTCTCGGCCTCGATCGCCGCGTTAAGCGACAACAGGTTGGTCTGGTCAGCGACCTTGACGATGGTCACCACCACCTGGTTGATGTTGCCGGCCTTCTCATTGAGGATCGCCAACTTGGCGTTGACCAGATCGGCCGCGCCCATCACCGAGTGCATGGTTTCTTCCATGCGCGCCAGGCCTTGCTGGCCGGAACCGGCGGCGACCGAAGCCTGGTCGGCGGCGGTAGACACTTCGGTCATGGTGCGCACCAGATCCTTGGACGTGGCCGCGATTTCGCGGGAGGTGGCACCGATTTCGGTGGTAGTCGCAGCGGTTTCAGTGGCGGTGGCTTGCTGCTGCTTGGACGTGGCGGCAATCTCAGTCACTGATGTAGTGACCTGCACCGACGAACGCTGGGCCTGGGACACCAGGGCGGTCAGCTCGGTCATCATGTCGTTGAAGCCGGTTTCGACGGCGCCGAACTCGTCCTTGCGCTCCAGGTTCAAGCGCTTGCTCAGGTCGCCGTCGCGCATGGTTTCGAGGATGTCGACGATGCGCTGCATCGGCGCCATGATCGCGCGCATCAGCAGCAGGCCACACAGGCCGGCGGCGAGGATGGCGACGACCAACGACACAAACATGCTGATTTTCGCTGCGGATACCGCATCATCGATCGCGTTGGTCGCACGGTCGGCGACGTTTTTGTTCTCGGTGATGATGTCGTTGAGCTTCATGCGGCCTGCGGTCCAGGTCGGCGTCAACTGCGTGTCGAACTCTTTGCGTGCCGCAGCCAGGTCACCGCGTTGCAGGCTGTCGAGCACCGTGGACAGGCTCTTGTTATAGGCCTGGTGCAGGGTTTCGAACTTGTCGAACTCGGACCGATCGTCACCGCCGGCGATGGTTTTTTCGTAGTTATCCATCTGCTGCAAGATGCGTGCTTCAAAGGACTTGAACTCCGCACGGTCGGCGTCGCTCAACTGCTTGTTTTCACGCAGGCCCAGCAATTCGAGGGTCTGCAGGTAGCTGTCGACCCACGCGCTGCGGATCATGGAGCTGAGGTAGACCCCCGGCACCGCATCATCGCGCACCGCAACTTCGCTGGTTTCGATCTTCAGCAACCGTGAATAGGAGACCACAACCATTAACAGCATGATGGCGATAATGACCGCAAAGCTTGCCAAGATCCGTTGGCGCAAGGTCCAGTTCTTCACAGTAATTCCTCGAAGGGCCGATCAAATGCGAGGGAGTATAGCTGAGCAGAAGCCCTCATTTATCAACGGGTTTTGATGTAGCGCTCACAGAATGCAAAAACACCCCGGGCCTTTACGGCATCCGGGGTGCTCTCAATAAAGCCATGGGGTCAGAGCGAGGCTTGGCGTACCTGTTTTTCCAGTTCCAGCTTCAACCCCGGCTCCAGTTTCAGTTGCCGCGCCAGTTCGTCGAGGTAAGCCTTCTCCATGTAGTTTTCCTCGTCCACCAGCATCACGCTGGCGATGTACATCTCGGCGGCCATTTCCGGCGTGCCGGCAGCTCGCGCCACGTCGGCTGGATCGAGGGGCTTGTTGAGCTCAGCGTGCAGCCAGCTTTGCAGTTCGCGGTCGTTGTCCAGCTTGGTGAATTCGCCTTCGATCAATTCGCGCTCGCGCTCATCCACATGGCCGTCAGCCTTGGCGGCAGCGACCAGCGCCTTGAGGATGCCTTGGCTGTGTAGCTCAACCTGGGCCGGTGGCAGGCGGTCAATGGTCTGCGGCTCACCTTTCGGGGCATTGGCCTGTTGCGCCTGCCAGTTGCCATAGGCTTTGTAGGCAATGACGCCCAACGCCGCCAAACCGCCATAGGTCAGGGCCTTGCCGCCGAACTTGCGGGCTTTTTTGTTGCCCAGCAGCAGCCCCATGGCGCCGGCCGCCAAGGCGCCGCCGCCTGCGCCACCGAGCAGGCTGCCAAGGCCACCACCGCCGAGCAAACCGCCCAGTGCACCTTTGTCGTCCTGCTTACGCTGGCCGCCAGCCTTGTTTTGCAACATGTCCTGGCCAGACTTGAGCAACTGATCGAGCAATCCACGGGTATTCATTCGTAGCCTCCAGACACTAGGGTTCATAGGACCAATAGGCTCCCAGCGTAAAACTAAGTGCCAAAAAGCCTCGATCTAGAGTGCTTCCAGATGTAACGCGGTCGCCCTTCACTTAAATCGATATACACTCGAACAAATCTATAAAAACACCCCACTGGTAATTCCAGCATGATGACCTTGCGTCAAATCCGGCATTTTATCGCCGTGGCCGAAACCGGTTCGATCTCCGCTGCCGCGCAGACAGCGTTCATTTCCCAGTCCACCCTGACCCTGGCGATCCAGCAACTGGAGCAGGAAATCGGCGTCAACCTGTTCAACCGTCACGCCAAGGGCATGACCCTGACCCATCAGGGCCATCAATTTCTGCGCCAGGCGCATCTGATCCTGGCCACCGTCGACAACGCCAAGCGCAGCCTGCAGCAGAGCACTGACCAGGTCGCCGGGCAGTTGATCATCGGCGTGACGAGCCTGGTGGCTGGCTATTACCTCGCGGATTTGTTGACGCGATTCCAGCGCGCCTACCCCAATGTGGAAATCCGCGTGATGGAGGATGAACGCCCGTATATCGAACATTTGCTGGTCAGCGGTGAAATCGATGTGGGCGTGCTGATCCTCTCCAACCTCGAAGACCGCCACGCCTTGCAGACCGAAGTCCTCACCCACTCCCCGCACCGCTTGTGGCTACCGGCACAACATCCACTGCTGGAACACGACAGCATTAACTTGGCCGATGTGGCGCGTGAACCGCTGATCCAGCTGAACGTCGACGAAATGGGCCACAACGCCCAGCGCATGTGGACCGGCGCAGGCCTGCAACCTCGTGTGACCTTGCGCACCGCTTCCACCGAAGCTGTGCGAAGCCTGGTGGCGGCGGGCCTCGGCGTGTCGATCCAGCCGGACATGACCTACCGGCCCTGGTCACTTGAAGGCGACATCATTGAAGCGCGCCCGATTGCCGACCTCAGCCAGACCCTCGACGTGGGCCTCGCCTGGCGCCGTGGCACCGCCCGGCCTGCGCTGGTCGACCCGTTCCTCACCGTCGCCCGTGAACAGCCCCACCCACGCAAGCCATCTATTTAATCGAATGCTGCATTCAGTATTTAGTATTTGTTGACCTCGCGCCTGACCTCTAGTCTCTGTTCATCCCCTAAGAGAAGGTCAGGCGCCTTGTAAGAGAACGCCCATGGCCACACAAGAAAAGAGATCGCGAAAAATGTCCGGCGCGCCCACCCCGCTGCTCACTGCGTTGCTGATCGACGGCGAACTGGTCCAAGGCCAGGGTTTTGCCGAGTCGATCCTCAACCCGGCCACCGGTGAAGTGCTCACCCAAATCGCCGAAGCCAGCACCGAGCAGGTCGAAACCGCGATCCTCGCCGCCCACCGCGCCTTTGCCGGCTGGTCACGCACCACGCCGCAGCAGCGCTCGAACATCCTATTGGGCATCGCCGACGCCATCGAAAAACAAGCCGACTACCTGGCCCGTCTGGAATCTCTGAACTGCGGTAAGCCCTTGCATCTGGCGCGTCAGGATGATTTGAGTGCCACCGTGGATGTGTTCCGCTTCTTCGCCGGGGCTGTGCGTTGCCAGACCGGACAGTTGAGCGGTGAATACCTGCCGGGCTACACCAGCATGGTGCGTCGCGATCCGATTGGTGTAGTCGCTTCGATTGCGCCGTGGAACTACCCGCTGATGATGGCCGCGTGGAAGATCGCCCCCGCCTTGGCTGCCGGTAATACCTTGGTGTTCAAGCCGTCGGAACATACGCCGCTGTCGATCCTGGCCCTGGCCCCCGTGCTTAAAGAGCTGCTGCCACGTGGCGTGATCAACATTCTGTGTGGCGGCGGCGAAGGCGTCGGCAGTCACTTGGTCAGCCATCCCAAGGTGCGCATGGTCTCGTTGACCGGCGATATCGTCACCGGGCAGAAGATTCTGCAAGCCGCCTCCAAAACCCTAAAACGCACGCACTTGGAACTGGGCGGCAAGGCCCCGGTGATCGTGTGCAACGACGCCGACCTGCAAGCTGTGGTGGAGGGCGTGCGCGCCTACGGCTATTACAACGCTGGCCAGGACTGCACCGCCGCCTGCCGCATCTATGCCCAGGCCGGCATCCACGACAAACTCGTCGCCGAACTGGGCGCGGCGGTCAGCAGCCTGCGTTTTGCCGGTAAACGCGATGCAGACAATGAACTCGGCCCGCTGATCAGCACGCGCCAGCGCGACCGCGTCGCCAGTTTTGTAGAGCGCGCCCTCGGCCAGCCGCATATCGAACGCATCACCGGCGCCGCCGTGCATTCCGGCGCGGGCTTCTATTACCAACCCACCTTGCTCGCCGGCTGTAAACAAAACGATGAAATCGTGCAGCGCGAAGTATTCGGCCCGGTGGTCACCGTGACCCGCTTCGACGAGCTGGAACAGGCAGTGGACTGGGCCAACGACTCCGAATACGGCCTGGCCTCCTCGGTGTGGACCCAGAACCTGGACAAGGCCATGCAGGTCGCGGCGCGCCTGCAATACGGCTGCACCTGGATCAACAGTCATTTCATGCTGGTCAGCGAAATGCCCCACGGCGGCTTGAAGCGTTCGGGGTATGGGAAGGATCTGTCCAGCGATTCGCTGCAGGACTACAGCGTGGTGCGCCACATCATGGCGCGACACGGCCAGCATCTTTAAAACAACAACTAAGCTCATGCGTTACCGGTTTGAACAACTGCCCCGACCATAATTAAAGAAGAGGGAACCCCATGTCTGCGCACAAGACCGCACTGCTCAGTGCCCTGACCACCGCGCTGCTGGCCAGCGCCAGCCTCCAGGCCGCCGAACCACTCAAAGCAGTGGGCGCCGGTGAAGGCCAGTTGGATATCGTCGCCTGGCCCGGCTATATCGAACGTGGCGAAAGCGACAAGGCCTACGACTGGGTCACCGGTTTCGAGAAGGAAACCGGCTGCAAGGTCAACGTGAAAACCGCCGCCACCTCTGACGAAATGGTCAGCCTGATGGCCAAGGGCGGGTATGACCTGGTCACCGCATCGGGCGATGCGTCGCTGCGGTTGATCGTCGGCAAGCGTGTGCAGCCAATCAACACCTCACTGATCCCCAATTGGAAGAACATCGACCCGCGCCTGAAAGATGCGCCATGGTATGTGGTCGGCCAGCAAACCTACGGCACCCCGTACCAGTGGGGCCCGAACGTGTTGATGTACAACACCAACGTGTTCAAGACCGCGCCCACCAGTTGGAACGTACTGTTCGACGCGCAGAACTTGCCGGACGGCAAGCCGAACAAAGGCCGTGTGCAGGCGTATGACGGCCCGATCTACATTGCCGATGCGGCGCTGTACCTCAAGTCGACTAAGCCGGAACTGGGCATCCAGAACCCCTATGAACTGACCGAAACCCAGTACAAGGCGGTGCTCGAACTGCTGCGCGCGCAACAGCCGCTGATCCACCGCTACTGGCACGACACCACCGTGCAAATGAGTGACTTCAAGAATGAAGGTGTGGTGGCCTCCAGCGCCTGGCCGTATCAGGTCAACGGCCTGCAGAACGAGAAACAGCCGATTGCCTCGACCATTCCGAAGGAAGGCGCCACCGGCTGGGCCGACACCACCATGTTGCACAGCGAGGCCAAACACCCGAACTGCGCCTACAAGTGGATGGACTGGTCGCTGCAGCCGAAGGTCCAGGGCGACGTTGCCGCCTGGTTCGGTTCGCTGCCGGCCGTGCCTGCGGCCTGCAAGGAAAGCGAACTGCTCGGCGCCGAGGGTTGCAAGACCAATGGTTTCGACCAGTTCGAAAAGATCGCCTTCTGGAAAACCCCGCAGGCTGAAGGCGGCAAGTTCGTGCCGTACAGCCGCTGGACCCAGGATTACATCGCGATCATGGGTGGCCGCTAAGGGTCCCTGCAGAGACTGCTTCTTGTGGTGAGCAGGCTGGCCCTGCGCGGGGCAAGCCCGCTCACCACAAAAGCCCGATTTTCACCGTTTCAGCGCAGCACACATGCATCCTCGTTTTTTCAGAAGTCCAGGCCGGGCCGCTGCGACGACCCGCGCCTTTTTGGAGCACCGCACCATGACGCTTGCAGTCCAATTCACCCACGTTTCCCGTCAGTTCGGCGAAGTGAAAGCCGTTGACCGGGTTTCCATCGATATCCAGGACGGCGAGTTCTTTTCCATGCTCGGCCCTTCCGGCTCGGGCAAGACCACCTGCCTGCGCCTGATCGCCGGGTTCGAGCAGCCGAGCGCAGGCTCGATTCGCATCCATGGCGAGGAAGCCGCCGGCTTGCCGCCGTATCAGCGTGATGTAAACACTGTGTTCCAGGATTACGCGCTGTTCCCCCATATGAATGTGCGCGACAACGTGGCCTACGGCCTCAAGGTCAAGGGCGTGGGCAAGGCGGAACGCCTGAACCGCGCAGAAGAGGCGCTGGCGATGGTCGCCCTCGGCGGCTACGGCGACCGCAAACCGGTGCAACTGTCCGGCGGCCAACGTCAACGGGTCGCCCTGGCCCGCGCCTTGGTCAATCGTCCACGGGTATTGCTGCTGGATGAACCCCTGGGCGCCCTCGACCTCAAGCTGCGCGAGCAGATGCAAAGCGAGCTGAAAAAGCTGCAACGCCAACTGGGCATCACCTTTATCTTCGTGACCCACGACCAGACCGAAGCGCTGTCGATGTCCGACCGCGTAGCCGTGTTCAACAAAGGCCGCATCGAGCAGGTCGACACCCCGCGCAACCTCTATATGAAACCCGCCACGTCGTTCGTCGCGGAGTTCGTCGGCACCTCCAACGTGATTAGCGGCGAGCTGGCCCAGCGCCTCAGCGGCACTGCGCAACCCTTCTCGATCCGCCCGGAACACGTGCGCTTTGCCGAAGGCCCATTGGGCGCCGGCGAAGTGGAAATCAGCGGTCTGCTCCACGATATCCAATACCAGGGCAGCGCCACCCGCTATGAACTGAAACTGGAAAACGGCCAGGCGCTGAACATCAGCCAAGCCAACAACCAATGGCTGGACACCAGCAGCGGCCATCAGGTCGGCCAGTCCATCACCGCTCGCTGGGCACGGGAAGCCATGACCCCGCTGACCGACAGCGCAGGCGAGGTGTGACATGAGCCTAGCCCTTTCCCATCCGCCGATGCGCAGGTTTTCCAACCTGCTGTACCGCAAGCCCAACCTCTACCTGGCGATGCTGCTGGTGCCGCCGCTGATCTGGTTCGGCGCGATCTACCTCGGTTCGTTGCTGACCCTGCTCTGGCAAGGTTTCTATACCTTCGACGACTTCACCATGGCGGTCACGCCGGACCTGACCCTGGCCAACTTCGCCGCGCTGTTCCAGCCGTCGAACTTCGACATCATTGTGCGCACCCTGAGCATGGCGATCGTGGTGTCGATCGCCAGCGCTGTCGTCGCCTTCCCGATTGCCTACTACATGGCGCGCTACACCACGGGCAAGACCAAGGCGTTCTTCTACATCGCGGTGATGATGCCGATGTGGGCCAGCTACATCGTCAAGGCCTACGCCTGGACCTTGTTGCTGGCCAAAGGCGGCGTGGCGCAGTGGTTCGTGCAGCACCTGGGTTTGGAGCCGGTGTTGCAGTTCGTGCTGGGCATTCCCGGCGTGGGCGGCAGCACCTTGAGCACCTCGCACCTGGGGCGCTTCATGGTGTTCGTCTACATCTGGCTGCCGTTCATGATCCTGCCGATCCAGGCGTCCCTGGAGCGTTTGCCGCCGTCGTTGCTGCAAGCCTCGGCGGATCTTGGCGCCAAGCCGCGCCAGACGTTCATGCAGGTGATATTGCCACTGTCGATTCCGGGGATTGCCGCCGGCTCCATCTTCACCTTCTCGCTGACGCTGGGCGACTTCATCGTGCCGCAGCTTGTAGGGCCACCGGGTTACTTCGTCGGCGGCATGGTCTACGCCCAGCAAGGCGCCATCGGCAACATGCCCATGGCGGCGGCGTTCACCTTGGTGCCGATCGTGCTGATCGCGGTTTACCTGTCCATCGTCAAACGCCTGGGGGCCTTCGATGCACTCTGAAAAATCTTCTATGGGCCTGAAGATCGCCGCTTGGGGTGGACTGGTTTTTCTCCATTTCCCGATCCTGATCATCTTCCTCTACGCCTTCAACACCGAAGAAGCCGCGTTCAGCTTTCCGCCCCAGGGCTTCACATTGAAGTGGTTCAGCGTGGCCTTCGCCCGGCCGGATGTGTTGGAAGCGATCAAGCTGTCATTGCAGATCGCGGCCATCGCCACGCTGATCGCCATGGTGCTCGGCACGCTGGCCTCGGCGGCGCTGTATCGCCGTGAGTTCTTTGGCAAGCAAGGCGTGTCGTTGATGCTGATCCTGCCGATTGCGCTGCCGGGGATCATCACTGGTATCGCATTGCTGGCGACCTTCAAGACGCTCGGGATCGAGCCGGGGATGTTCACCATCATCGTCGGCCACGCGACCTTCTGCGTGGTGATCGTCTACAACAACGTCATCGCCCGCCTGCGCCGTACCTCCCACAGTTTGATCGAAGCCTCGATGGACCTGGGCGCCGACGGCTGGCAGACCTTCCGCTACATCATCATGCCCAACCTGGGCTCGGCGCTGCTGGCCGGCGGCATGCTCGCCTTTGCGCTGTCGTTCGACGAAATCATCGTCACCACCTTCACCGCCGGCCACGAACGCACCTTGCCGTTGTGGCTGCTCAACCAACTGAGCCGCCCACGGGATGTGCCGGTGACCAACGTGGTCGCGATGCTGGTGATGCTGGTAACGATGTTCCCGATTCTCGGTGCCTACTACCTGACGCGCGGCGGTGAAAGCGTGGCCGGGAGTGGCGGTAAATAACGTTGCAGCTGGAGGAGCTCAGTTCAAATGTGGGAGCGGGCTTGCTCGCGAAAGCGGTACATCAGATACACATGTGTCGACTGACACACCGTATTCGCGAGCAAGCCCGCTCCCACATTAAGAGCCGGTTTCTTCAGGGAATTAACACTCGTTTTGAGGAGAGCTGAACCATGCAAACCAAACTGCTGATCAACGGCCACCTGGTCGAAGGCGAAGGCCCGGCCCAGGCGGTATTCAACCCGGCGCTCGGCCGCGTGCTGGTGGAAATCAACGAAGCCAGCGAAGCCCAGGTCGACGCCGCCGTTCGCGCAGCCGATGCGGCCTTCGAAAGCTGGTCGCAAACCGCGCCCAAGGACCGCTCGCTGCTGCTGTTGAAACTGGCGGACGTGATCGAAGCCCACGGCGAAGAGCTGGCCAAGCTGGAATCGGACAATTGCGGCAAGCCCTACAGCGCCGCGCTGAACGATGAGATCCCGGCGATTGCCGACGTATTCCGCTTCTTTGCCGGCGCCAGCCGTTGCATGAGCGGCTCGGCCGGCGGCGAATACCTTCCCGGCCATACCTCGATGATCCGCCGCGATCCGGTGGGTGTGATTGCTTCCATCGCACCGTGGAACTATCCGCTGATGATGGTCGCCTGGAAAATCGCCCCGGCCCTCGCCGCCGGTAATACCGTGGTGCTCAAGCCGTCGGAGCAAACCCCGTTGACCGCGCTACGCATGGTCGAACTGGCCGCTGAAATCTTCCCGGCCGGTGTGCTCAACCTGGTGTTCGGCCGTGGGCCAACCGTCGGCAGCCCGCTGGTGAACCACCCGAAAGTGCGCATGGTGTCGTTGACCGGTTCCATCGCCACGGGCGCAAACATCATCTCCAGCACCGCCGACAGCGTGAAGCGTATGCACATGGAGTTGGGCGGCAAGGCACCGGTGATCATCTTCAACGATGCAGACATCGACGCCGCCGTGGAAGGCATTCGTACCTTTGGTTTCTACAACGCCGGTCAGGATTGCACGGCGGCCTGCCGGATTTATGCCCAGGCGGATATCTACGATGCGTTTGTCGAGAAACTCGGCGCGGCGGTCGCCAGTATCAAGTATGGCTTGCAGGATGACCCGGCCACCGAGCTGGGCCCATTGATTACCGCGCAGCATCGCGACCGTGTCGCGGGCTTCGTCGAACGCGCCGTGGCGCAGCCGCACATTCGCCTGGTCACCGGCGGCAAGGCAGTGGAAGGCAATGGCTTCTTCTTTGAACCGACCGTGCTGGCTGACGCGCAGCAGGACGACGAGATCGTGCGCCGCGAAGTGTTCGGGCCGGTGGTGTCAGTGACCCAATTCACCGATGAAGCGCAGGTGCTGGGCTGGGCCAATGATTCGGACTACGGCTTGGCGTCATCCGTGTGGACCGCCGATGTAGGACGCGCCCACCGCTTGGCCGCACGCCTGCAATACGGCTGCACCTGGGTGAACACCCACTTCATGCTCGTCAGCGAAATGCCCCACGGCGGTCAGAAGCTGTCCGGCTATGGCAAGGACATGTCCATGTACGGGCTGGAGGACTACACCACCGTGCGCCATGTGATGTTCAAGCACTAACCCCAGCGCCACCCCTGTAGGAGCCGGCTTGCCGGCTCCTACAGGGGTCTTATAACAATAAAATTTAGGTTCCTCCCCATGGATATCACCCGCCGCGACTTCCTCAACGGCGTCGCTGTCACCATCGCCGCCGGCATGACCCCACTGCAAATCCTGCAAGCCGCCCCCGATGGCCGTTACTACCCACCCGCCCTCACCGGCCTGCGCGGCAGCCATGCCGGCTCGTTCGAAGTGGCGCACCAGATGGGCTGGGAAAAGAAGGTGTTCGACACCGACACACTGCCAATCACTGAGGACTACGACCTGGTGGTCGTGGGCGGCGGCTTGAGTGGTTTGTCGGCGGCGTGGTTCTACCGCGAGAAGCACCCCAAGGCGAAGATCCTGATCCTGGAAAACCACGACGACTTTGGCGGCCACGCCAAGCGCAATGAATTCCAGGCCGGTGGCCGCATGATCATCGGCTACGGCGGTAGCGAAGCATTCCAGTCGCCCAATCACCTGTACAGCAAGGAAGTGAACGGGCTGTTGAAAAAGCTCGGGGTGAACATCAAGCGCTTCGAAACCGCCTTCGACCGCCAATTCTACCCAGGCCTTGGGCTGTCGCGCGGGGTGTTCTTCGACAAGGAAAACTTCGGCGAAGACAAACTGGTGACCGGTGACCCGACGCCGATGGTGGCCGACGATATTGCACCGGACCAGTTGAATGCCCGCGCCATCCGCGACTTCATCAATGACTTCCCCTTGCCAGCGGCAGACCGCCTGGCCCTGATCGAACTGCACACCGCGCCCAAGGATTACCTGCCGGGCAAGACGGCCGAAGAAAAGGCCGACTACCTGGCGGCTACCAGCTACCGCGATTTCCTGCTCAAGAACGTAGGATTATCGGAAGGTGCGGTGAAGTACTTCCAGAGCCGCACCAATGACTTCATGGCGTTGAGCATCGATGCGGTAGCTGCTGCTGACGCTTATAGCGTGGGTTTCCCAGGTTTTGCCGGGATGAACCTGGCGCCGATCAGCGAAGAAGCGGCAGCGGAAATGGAAGAGCCCTACATCTACCACTTCCCGGATGGCAATGCCTCGGTCGCGCGGTTGCTGGTGCGCAGCTTGATCCCGGGCGTGGCACCAGGGCACACCATGGACGATATCGTGCTGGCGGCGTTCGACTACGCCAAGCTCGACCAGCCCAAGGCAGCCGTACGGCTGCGCTTGAACAGCACGGCGGTCAGCGTGCGTAACGTTGGCAACAGCGTGCATATCGGCTATAGCCGTGGCGGACAACTCGCACAGGTGCGCGGCAAACGCTGCATCCTGGCCTGCTACAACATGATGATCCCCTACCTGTTGAAGGATTTGCCGGCGCCCCAGGCCCAAGCGCTCAGCCAGAACGTGAAGTACCCGCTGGTGTACACCAAGGTGGTGATCCGCAATTGGCAGTCGTTCCAGAAGTTGGGCGTGCATGAAATCTACGCGGCGACCCAACCTTACAGCCGCATCAAACTGGACTATCCGGTAAGCATGGGCGGCTACGACCACCCGCGCGACCTGGCGCAGCCAATCGGCTTGCACATGGTCTATGTACCCACCAGCCCCAACAGCGGCATGAACGCCCGCGACCAGGCCCGCGCCGGGCGGGGCAAGCTCTATGGGCAGACGTTCGAGCAACTGGAAGCGCAGTTGCGTGACCAGTTGCAACGCATGCTCGGGCCGGGTGGTTTTAACCATGAGACCGACATTCTGGCGATCACTGTCAACCGCTGGTCACACGGTTATGCGAGCTTCTCCAACAGCTTGTTCGACGATGCGGACCAGAGCGAGGCGTGGATGAACCTGGCGAAAAAGCCGGTGGGGCATGTGAGCATCGCCAACTCGGACGCGGCGTGGAGTGCGTATGCGCATGCGGCGATTGATGAGGCGTATCGCGCCGTAGGCGAAATCGCCTGACCCTTGTAGGAGCCGGCTTGCCGGCGATGAGGCCCATGAGCCTTGCAGCGTTCTCTCGGACGCCATCGCCGGCAAGCCGGCTCCTACAGGGGATTTTTGTGAGTCGGAAATGTCTTGTCGCATTTGCTAGGCCATCACGTCGCTATCAATCAATTTTCCTACGTCATCGAACCGCTTAAGCTATCCGGCGTCTGTTTAATGTCCGTTGTGTTTGGCCGAAGGCATGTCCGAACCGTAATTTCTGATCCGCTACGTGCCAGGAACGGCGCGGGATTTGCTCACGACAGGTTGTCTCTATGCACCGCAGGAATTTGCTCAAAGCGTCCATGGCCATTGCGGCTTACACCGGTTTGTCGGCCAGCGGCCTGCTCGCCGCCCAGGCCTGGGCCGGGAACCGTGCTGCTGATGGCAAGGCCGTGGCGTTCGATTTCGACTCGCTCAAGGCCCAGGCCAAACAACTCGCCGGGACCGCTTACAAGGACACCAAACAGGTGCTGCCGCCGACACTGGCGACCATGACCCCGCAGAATTTCAACGCCATCGGCTACGACGGCAACCATTCGCTGTGGAAGGAATTGAATGGTCAATTGGACGTGCAGTTCTTCCACGTCGGCATGGGCTTCAAGACGCCGGTGCGCATGCACAGTGTCGACCCCAAGACCCGCGAAGCGCGCGAAGTGCATTTCCGCCCATCGCTGTTCAACTATGAAAAGACCACGGTCGATACCAAGCAATTGACCGGTGACCTGGGTTTTTCCGGCTTCAAGCTGTTCAAGGCGCCGGAGCTGGACCGCCATGACGTACTGTCATTCCTCGGCGCCAGCTACTTCCGCGCAGTGGACAGCACCGGGCAGTACGGCCTCTCGGCCCGTGGCCTGGCCATCGACACCTACGCGAAAAAGCGCGAGGAGTTCCCCGACTTCACGCAGTTCTGGTTTGAAACCCCGGACAAGAACGCCACCCGCTTCGTGGTCTACGCCCTGCTCGACTCCCCGAGCGCCACCGGTGCCTACCGCTTCGATATCGACTGCCAGGCCAACCAGGTGGTGATGGCGATCGACGCACACATCAACGCGCGTACCACTATCGAACAACTGGGCATCGCGCCGATGACCAGCATGTTCAGCTGCGGCACTCACGAACGCCGTATGTGCGACACCATCCACCCGCAGATCCACGATTCGGACCGCCTGGCCATGTGGCGCGGCAACGGCGAGTGGATCTGCCGCCCGCTGAACAACCCGGCCAAGCTGCAATTCAACGCGTTCGCCGATAAAGACCCGAAAGGCTTCGGCTTGGTGCAGACCGACCATGAGTTCGCCAGCTACCAAGACACCGTGGACTGGTACAGCAAGCGCCCGAGCCTGTGGGTGGAACCAACCACTGCGTGGGGCGAGGGCTCTATCGATTTGCTGGAAATTCCTACAACCGGTGAGACCCTGGATAACATCGTGGCCTTCTGGACCCCGAAAAAACCCGTGGCGGCCGGCGACTCGCTCAACTACGGCTACAAGCTGTACTGGAGCGCCCTGCCACCGGTGAGCACACCGCTAGCCCAAGTCGACGCGACCCGTTCAGGCATGGGTGGCTTTACCGAGGGCTGGGCTCCGGGCGAGCACTACCCACCCGTGTGGGCGCGCCGTTTTGCCGTGGACTTCAAGGGCGGCGGCCTGGATCGCCTTCCACAGGGCACCGGGATCGAGCCGGTGGTGACTTGCTCCCATGGCCAGGTCAAGGATTTCAGCGTGCTGGTACTGGATAACATCAAGGGCTACCGCATCCTGTTTGACTGGTACCCGACCAGCGACAGCGTGGAGCCGGTGGAGCTGCGCCTGTTCATCCGCACCCAGGACCGCACCTTGAGTGAAACCTGGTTGTACCAGTACTTCCCGCCGGCTCCGGACCAGCGCAAGTACACCTGATCGCCCCCTGTAGGCGCTGGCTTGCCAGCGCCTACAGGTGCTCAGAACCGCGACACACTTTTCATCGCCCCAATCAAATAGCGCATCGCCACCTGATCGTTCTCGGTCAGGGCGCGGTACTGCGCCAGTAATTCCAGTTCATCCGAACTCAGCCTTCGGCCACGCAAAAACACCCTGCGGGCCAGAAACGACACCACCACCCCCGCTACACCATAGGACTTGGCCATGGACTGCTTCTCCTGATATCCATCAAATACTCCCGTTGCCCCTAACCGCCTCCCACGAAGCGCAATGCCTCACTGGGCAAACCGACTGACTTCCTGGGCCAGAAATCAGGCTTACCCTAAGCGTAGAAACCTTATTGCTCAGCGTGGGACTTTTTTAGAGTAATCACTTAAATATTTGCTCCGGTAACCAAGACCTACAGTCCTTTCTCACCTAACGGTCGGTAGAGATGAATGTCATGGGGCTCTTGTGCAAACAGTTCTGGATCAGGTTGCTGCAGCAACCGGCAGCCTTGGCGTAGGTAAAAATCCACGGTATTGCGCGATTCCGTGGCCGAGATGTACAACGCATCCGCTCCGGTTTGGCGGCCGTGCTCACAGGCCAGCGCGAACAAACGCCCTCCCAGCCCCAAGCCGCGCGCCGCATGGCTGACGTGCAGGAACTTCAGTTGGCGCATACGCAACGTTTGGTTATGGAGGGGGCGATTGTCAGTTAACGCACGTTCCAACAGCATGATGGCCTCCTCCTTTTAGGCGACCCAGGATCAGGCTTGCGTCAAATGCGAGCAAGAAAAAACCCACCGGGTCAGGGTGGGTTTCATCGACCGCTCAGCCAGGCTCAGTCACGCAGGTCCGACTCATGAATCGGCTGGTCCCGGTGCGTGGCGCGCTGATACTGAGCTGGCCAGATGGCCTTGCGTCCGCCCAGGTCATCGTCGGCATGCAACGGCCAGTACGGATCACGCAACAGCTCACGGGCCAGGAAGATGATATCGGCCTGGCAGGTGCGCAAGATGTGCTCAGCCTGGGCCGGCTCGGTGATCATGCCAACGGTGCCGGTGGCCATGCCCGACTCTTTGCGCACGCGCTCGGCGAAGCGCGTCTGGTAACCGGGGCCGGTAGGGATCTCGGCGTTGGCGGCGGTGCCACCGGAGGAGACGTCGATCAGGTCCACCCCCAGGTCCTTCAGGCGACGCGCCAGCTCCACGGTTTCATCGGGGTTCCAGCCGTCTTCCACCCAATCGGTGGCCGACACCCGCACAAACAGCGGTAATTCCTGGGGCCAGACATCACGCACGGCCTGGGTCACTTGCAGCACCAGACGGATGCGGTTTTCGAACGAGCCGCCGTACTGATCCTGACGCTGATTGCTGATCGGTGAGAGAAATTGATGCAACAGGTAACCATGGGCCGCGTGGATTTCCACCACTTCGAAGCCTGCGGTCAACGCGCGCTTTGCGGCGGCAACAAAATCGGCGATCACTTGCTGGATCTGCCCTTCGTCCAGCGGCTTGGGCTGGGTGTGCTGAGGGTCGAAGGCAATCGGCGATGGCCCTACCGGCGTCCAGCCGCCATCCTCCGGTTTGACGCTGCCGTGCTTGCCGATCCAAGGCCGGTGAGTGCTGGCCTTGCGCCCGGCGTGGGCCAGTTGAATGCCGGCCACCGCGCCTTGGGCCGCGATAAAACGAGTAATACGTTGCAGCGGTTCGATTTGTGCGTCGTTCCACAGGCCCAGGTCCTGGGCGGTGATTCGGCCATCGGCAGTCACGGCGGTGGCTTCGGTGAAAATCAGCCCGGCGCCACCGACGGCGCGGCTGCCAAGGTGCACCAGGTGCCAGTCATTGGCCAAGCCGTCGTCGCTTGAGTATTGGCACATGGGCGACACGGCGATGCGGTTGAGCAGGGTCAATTGACGGAGGGTATAGGGTTCGAGCAGTTGACTCATGGCGCACCTCTTCTGGTTCTGTGGGCACTATTCAAACAGTGCTTAGAGCCTAGTCGACAACGCTGGATTGCACAGGGTTCAGAAGGAAAAGCGGGGACCGATTGCCGGCCCCCGTATTGCAACAGCTTACATTTCGACCTGGGTGCCCAGCTCGATCACCCGGTTTACCGGGAGTTTGAAGAAGCGCAGGTTGCCGTTGGCGTTCTTCAACATAAAGGCGAACAAAGCTTCGCGCCAACGGGCCATGCCCTTGATCCGCGAGGCGATGACCGTTTCGCGACTGAGGAAGTAGGTGGTGCGCATCGGGCTGAAGTCCAGGTCATCCAGATGGCACAACTTCAGCGCCTCCGGCACATCTGGCTCATCGGTGAAACCGAAGTGCAGGATCACTCGGAAGAAGCCTTCGCCGTAGGCATCCACCTCGAACCGCCGTGCGGCCGGTACGCGGGGAATGTCCTCGTAGACCACCGTCAGCAACACCACTTGCTCATGCAATACCTGGTTGTGTAGCAGGTTGTGCAACAGCGCGTGGGGCACGGCGTCCGGGCGCGCGGTGAGGAACACGGCGGTGCCCTGCACGCGATGAGGCGGCTGAACGCGGATACTGCTGATGAAGATCGGCAACGGCAGGCCACCTTCGTCGAGACGTTCCACCAGCAATTGCTTGCCGCGCTTCCACGTGGTCATCAGCACGAACAGCACGATCCCCGCCAGTACCGGGAAGGCACCGCCCTGGATGATCTTCGGCACGTTGGCGGCGAAGTAAAGACCGTCCACCAACAGGCAGCAAACCAGGACAGGAACAGCCAGAATCGGCGGCCATTTCCACAGCAGCAGCATCACCGCCGACACCAGGATGGTGGTCATCAACATGGTGCCCGTCACCGCCACGCCGTAGGCCGATGCCAGTGCGTTGGACGACTCAAAGCCCAGCACCAGCAGGATTACGCCAACCATCAGCGACCAGTTCACCGCGCCGATGTAAATCTGGCCCTGCTCGGCGCTTGAAGTGTGCTGAATGTGCATGCGCGGGATGTAACCCAGCTGGATCGCCTGGCGTGTCAACGAGAACGCACCGGAAATCACTGCCTGGGAGGCAATCACCGTGGCCAGGGTAGACAACACCACAAGCGGGATCAGCGCCCAGCTCGGCGCCAGCAGGTAAAACGGGTTGCGCGCGGCTTCCGGGTCACCGAGCAGCATGGCGCCCTGGCCGAAATAATTGAGCACCAGCGCCGGCAGCACCAGCATGAACCAGGCGCGGGCGATGGGTTTGCGGCCGAAGTGACCCATGTCGGCATACAGTGCTTCGGCGCCGGTCAGTGCCAGCACCACCGCGCCGAGAATGGCCACGCCAATGCCGGGATGCGCCTCAAAGAAGCGCACCGCCCACATCGGGTTCATCGCACTGAGCACTTCAGGGTGCAGGGTGATGCCATACACACCCAGGCCGCCCAGTACCAGGAACCAGGTCACCATCACCGGCCCGAAAAGCTTGCCGATGTGGTCGGTGCCATGTTTCTGGATCAGGAACAGCGCCACCAGCACCACCAAGGCGATGGGCACGACCCATTTTTCCAGGCCGTCGAAGGCCAGTTCCAGGCCCTCGACCGCGGACAATACGGAAATCGCCGGGGTGATCATGCTGTCGCCGTAGAACAGCGCCGCGCCGCACAGGCCACACACCACCAGGAAGCTACGCAACTTCTTGCGCTCCCCCGCCGCCCGTCGTGCCAGTGCCGTGAGCGCCATGATGCCGCCCTCACCCTGGTTGTCGGCACGCAGCACGAACAACATGTACTTGATCGACACCACCCAGATCAGCGACCAGAAGATCAGCGCCAGGATCCCCAGCACGCCGTCATGATTGACCTGAACCCCATAGCCGCCGTTGAACACCTCTTTAAGGGTGTAGAGCGGGCTGGTCCCGATATCGCCGTAAACCACCCCGACCGCTGCCACCAGCATGCCAATCGGCTTGGCGTTTGAATGCTCGGCACCTGCTGCCTGACTACTCGCGTGACCCATCAACCACTCCTGCCCTTTTGACCTGCGGTCTTTTATTAACAACGCGTCTAAGCTGACCCTAGCATGCGCTGTTTTACTTCTCGTAACAGACGTTTTGTTGACCTTAGGACTTTACCTTCGCGCAACGGCGCGAAGCATAGCGCAGCACTCGTCGCATTTCGCTGTTCAAGTGATTTGGGTGGGTTTTTGGGCAACCGGGCATAGGTAACAGGACATTTTGGAGCCTTTTTGCCTGCATTGATCCCATCTACGGTCAATCGTATATTCGGCCCGCCTGCGCAGTGCATCCTCGATGGCGCAAGCGAGAGCTCCCTGGCCGGCCTACCTGAACGATAAATCCTGCGCCTGCATGGCACGCCCAGTCGATACAGAAACTCAATCATCGCCCTGTCTCTTTTAAGGTACAGTCCTCATGTACGAAGTGAAACACGTACTCTCAGTCAACGGCGTGGATATATACCAAGCCTGGCTAGACACCGTGCAGGACACGCGCTCAAAAGCAAGAATCACCACCAGAGTAGACCGAGCGTCCCTCGGTCACTTTGGTGCTACCGAACCTGTGGGTGAAGGGGTCTTTGAGATGAAGCTCGACTTCGGACCTGGGTTTCGCGTGTATTACGCGATCCAGGATCGAAAAATTGTTTTCCTATTGGGTGGTGGCTCAAAGGCCAGACAGCAGAACGACATCGATCAGGCCAAAGCTCTCTGGAAATCTTACAAGGTGCAGCAAAAATGACCATTCGTACGCGCTCTCACGAAGACAGCGTTCTTGAAATGCTCCGAGACGACGAAGCATTTGCACTCGACTATCTATCTGTCGCGCTTGAGGAAATCGACGAAGCGGGTGGAGAGGACGCCTTCCTCGTTGCTATCCGTCGAGTGGCAGAAGCTCGTGGCGGAATGCTAAGTCTGTCGCAAAACACGGGGCTCAATAGAGCCAACCTCTACCGATCCATCGCCGTCGGCGGTGACCCTAAGCTCTCCACTCTCCTGAAAGTACTTCAGGCTTTAGGGGTAGGCATGTCTAAAGTTGTAGCGCACCGTACAGAGCAGGACGTCCGGGCCTAAGAGTGTGACAAGGGCTGCTTGGATAGCGCAAAGAAGCACTCGTCGCATTTCCCTGCATAAAGCTGGTCAAGTGCGCTGCCCGTCGCTAGAATTGCGCACTTTTTGATCAGAGGCGCACCAAGCGCCCGTCCGCAGCCTTGTCGTGCCCGACTGGCGGCGTCATTCAACACCGAGGTTAGACATGTCCACCACCATCGCAAAAGCCAACCCCAAGGTTGGCTTTGTTTCCCTGGGTTGCCCGAAGGCTCTGGTCGACTCCGAGCGCATCCTCACGCAACTGCGTATGGAAGGCTATGACGTTGTGTCCACGTACCAGGACGCCGACGTGGTGGTGGTCAACACCTGCGGCTTCATCGACTCGGCCAAGGCGGAATCCCTGGAAGTGATCGGCGAAGCGATCAAGGAAAACGGCAAGGTCATCGTGACCGGCTGCATGGGCGTGGAAGAAGGCAATATCCGCAATGTGCACCCGAGCGTGCTGGCGGTGACCGGTCCGCAGCAATACGAGCAGGTGGTCAACGCCGTGCACGAAGTGGTACCGCCGCGCCAGGACCACAACCCGCTGATCGACCTGGTGCCACCGCAAGGCATCAAGCTGACCCCGCGCCACTACGCGTACCTGAAGATTTCCGAAGGCTGCAACCACAGCTGCAGCTTTTGCATCATCCCGTCGATGCGCGGCAAGCTGGTCAGCCGTCCGGTCGGTGACGTACTCGACGAGGCCCAGCGCCTGGTCAAGTCTGGCGTCAAAGAGTTGCTGGTGATCTCCCAGGACACCAGCGCCTACGGCGTCGACGTGAAATACCGCACGGGTTTCTGGAACGGCGCGCCGGTGAAAACCCGCATGACCGAACTCTGCGAAGCCTTGAGCAGCCTGGGTGTGTGGGTACGCCTGCACTACGTCTACCCGTACCCGCACGTGGACGAGCTGATCCCGCTGATGGCCGCCGGCAAGATCCTGCCGTACTTGGACATCCCGTTCCAGCATGCCAGCCCGAAAGTGCTCAAGGCCATGAAACGCCCGGCCTTCGAAGACAAGACCCTGGCGCGTATCAAGAACTGGCGTGAAATCTGCCCGGAGCTGATCATCCGTTCGACCTTCATCGTCGGCTTCCCCGGCGAAACCGAAGAAGACTTCCAGTACCTGCTGGACTGGCTGACCGAAGCCCAACTGGACCGCGTCGGCTGCTTCCAGTATTCGCCGGTGGAAGGTGCCCCAGCCAACCTGCTGGACCTGGCCGTGGTGCCGGACGACGTCAAGCAAGACCGCTGGGAGCGTTTCATGGCGCACCAGCAGGCCATCAGCTCGGCGCGCCTGCAACTGCGCATCGGCAAGGAAATCGAAGTGCTGATCGACGAAGTCGACGAACAAGGCGCGGTCGGCCGTTGCTTCTTCGATGCGCCGGAAATCGACGGTAACGTGTTTATCGACGATGCCAGCGGTTTGAAGCCAGGCGACAAGGTCTGGTGCACCGTGACCGATGCCGACGAATACGACCTGTGGGCTGAAAAGCGCGACTGATCGGCAACACACCAAAAAGCCCTGCATTTGATCAAGATGTGGGGCTTTTTTAGGTCTATCGTTTGCTCATCGCCAATCATCGGCAGGGGCAGCGGGCATGCGTCGGCATTCGGTTATCCACACACCTAAAACCAGCGATTATCAAAAACTGACTGAAATCTGGGAGTCCTCGGTGCGGGCCACCCACGATTTTTTGCCGGACAGCTATATCGAACGCCTGCGCAACCTGGTGCTGACTCATTACCTGGACACGGTGATGCTGATTTGCACCAAAGACCCGCACCAACGCATCACCGGGTTTGCCGGTGTCGCCGCTGGCAAGGTCGAGATGCTGTTTATCGACCCGCAGCACCGGGGCCAGGGCCTTGGCCGGCAACTGCTGCGTTATGCGGTCGAGCATTTGAACGCCGACGAGCTGGAAGTGAACGAGCAAAATCCCCAGGCACTCGGCTTTTACCTCAAGCAAGGCTTCGAGGTGATCGGACGCACGGAGCACGATGGGCTGGGCCAACCGTATCCGTTGCTGCACATGCGTTTGCGCTCTTCTGTGGGAGCTGGCTTGTCGGATCCCACAAAAAGCCACAGCACTGAAATGGGGCCGGGATTAACCGCGCCCACACAGGTACAATAGCCGCCCCCTTTTGCTACGGCCCTTGTCATGACTGACCCTATACGCCTCTCCAAACGCCTTATCGAACTGGTCGGTTGCTCCCGTCGGGAGGCTGAGCTGTTCATCGAAGGCGGCTGGGTCTCGGTGGACGGTGAAGTGATCGACGAACCGCAGTTCAAGGTCACCACTCAGAAGGTCGAACTCGACCCGGACGCCAAGGCCACCGCGCCCGAGCCGGTGACCATCCTGCTGCACGCCCCGGCCGGCGTGGATGCCGAGGCGGCCATGGCATCGATCAGCGCCGATACCCTCTCGGAAGAACACCGCTTCGGCAAACGCCCGCTCAAGGGCCACTTCCTGCGCCTGACCGCCAGCGCCGACCTGCAAGCCAAGGCCAGCGGCCTGCTGGTGTTTACCCAGGACTGGAAGATTCTGCGCAAGTTGACCGCCGATGCCGCAAAGATCGAGCAGGAATACGTGGTGGAAGTCGAAGGCGACATGGTTGCCCACGGCCTCAATCGCCTGAACCACGGCCTGACCTACAAAGGCAAAGAGCTGCCGGCGGTCAAAGCCAGCTGGCAGAACGAAAACCGCCTGCGTTTTGCGATGAAAAACCCGCAGCCAGGCGTGATCGCGCTGTTCTGTGAAGCGGTTGGCCTCAAAGTCATCGCCATTCGTCGTATCCGCATCGGCGGCGTGTCCATCGGCAAGGTGCCGGTTGGCCAATGGCGTTACCTGTCCGGCAAAGAAAAGTTCTAAGCCGCCGCCCTTTTCCCGACACCGCCTCTTTTGCGCGGTGTCCTCAGTTGAATACCAGGATTGCCCACCATGATTCACAATGACGTACTGCGCAGCGTGCGCTACATGCTCGACATCAGCGACAACAAGATGGTCGAGATCATCAAGCTCGGCGGCATGGACGTAACCAAGGACGACCTGCTGACCTACCTCAAGAAAGATGAGGAAGAAGGCTTCGTGTTCTGCCCGGATGACGTCATGGCGCACTTCCTCGACGGCTTGGTGATCTTCAAGCGCGGTAAGGACGAAAGCCGTCCGCCGCAGCCGATCGAGACCCCGGTGACCAACAACATCATCCTCAAGAAGCTGCGCGTGGCCTTCGAACTGAAGGAAGATGACATGCACGCCATCCTCAAGGCCGCCGAGTTCCCGGTGTCCAAGCCTGAGCTGAGCGCGCTGTTCCGCAAGTTCGGCCACACCAACTATCGCCCGTGCGGCGACCAGTTGTTGCGCAACTTCCTCAAGGGCCTGACGCTGCGAGTTCGTGCGTAAGCCATGAGTTACAACGTCTCGCCCGTCGGCTTCGTGCGCTCCTGCTTCAAGGAGAAGTTCGCCATCCCACGCCAACCTCAGTTGGCACCTGCCGCCCGTGGCGTGCTGGAACTGGTGGCGCCGTTCGACGGTGGCGAAGCCGTACAAGGCCTGGAGCAGGTCAGCCACGTGTGGTTGCTGTTCCTGTTCCACCAGGCGCTGGAAGACAAGCCACGCCTGAAAGTGCGCCCGCCGCGCCTGGGTGGCAACACGTCCATGGGCGTGTTTGCCACCCGCGCCACCCACCGACCCAACGGCATCGGCCAGTCAGTGGTCAAGCTGGAAAAAGTGGAGCCAGGACGGCTGTGGATTTCCGGGATTGATCTGCTCGATGGCACGCCGGTGCTGGATATCAAGCCGTATGTGCCGTATGCCGACATGGTCGACACGGCGACCAACGACATCGCCAGCGCCGCGCCACAGCTGATTCCGGTGCAATGGCTCAAGACAGCGCTGCAGCAAGCACAAGGCCACGCTCAGCGCCTGGGCGAGCCACTGGTGGAGCTGATTGATCAGTGCCTGGCACAGGATCCACGGCCGGCGTATCAGACGCCGGGACCGGAGCGGGAATATGGCGTGCAGTTCTGGGATGTGGATGTGCGTTGGCACTATCCCGAGCCTGGGGTGATTTGTGTACTGGAAGTACTCCCAGCCCACTGAAGAAACCGGAAACAAAATGTGGGAGCGGGCTTGCTCGCGGAAGCGGTGTATCAGTCAATAACTCTGTCGACTGACACTCCGCTTTCGCGAGCAAGCCCGCTCCCACATTTTTTAGATCTGTGTTGTTACTGACCCAGCATTACTTCTCGACGAACGCACGCTCGATCAAGTAATCACCCGGCTCACGCATCCGTGGAGAAACTTTCAGGCCGAAGCTGTTCAACACTTCGCTGGTTTCGTCCAGCATGCTTGGGCTGCCGCACAGCATGGCGCGGTCATCCTCGGGGTTGATCGGCGGCAGGCCGATGTCGCTGAACAGCTTGCCGCTGCGCATCAGGTCGGTCAGGCGACCTTCGTTTTCGAAAGGCTCACGGGTCACGGTCGGGTAGTAGATCAACTTGTCACGCAAGGCCTCGCCGAAGAATTCGTTCTGCGGCAGGTGCTCGGTGATGAATTCGCGGTAGGCGACTTCGTTGACGTAACGCACGCCGTGGCACAGGATCACTTTTTCAAAGCGCTCGTAGGTTTCCGGGTCCTGGATTACGCTCATGAACGGAGCCAGGCCAGTACCGGTGCTGAGCAGGTACAGGTGTTTGCCCGGCTTCAAATCGTCAAGCACCAAGGTGCCTGTCGGTTTTTTGCTGATGATGATCTCGTCGCCTTCCTTCAAGTGCTGCAATTGGGAAGTCAGCGGGCCATCCGGGACCTTGATACTGAAAAACTCCAGATGCTCTTCCCAGTTCGGGCTGGCAATGGAGTAAGCGCGCATGAGCGGGCGGCCGTTGGGCTGTTGCAGGCCGATCATCACGAACTGACCGTTCTCGAAGCGCAGGCCCGGATCGCGGGTGCACTTGAAGCTGAACAGAGTGTCGTTCCAGTGATGAACACTGAGGACACGCTCGTGGTTCATGTTGCTCATGTACGGGGGACTCCTGGAAATGGGTCTGCGCCAAAGATGGGATGCGCAATTGCACAGCATTCTAATGGCGGCGACAATATCTGTTAACTGGATTATTAAGATAAGGGTTATCGGTTATATCGATATGCGATTTACTCTCCGTCAACTGCAAGTCTTCGTTGCCGTCGCCCAGCAGGAAAGCGTCTCGCGCGCTGCTGGCCTTCTGGCCTTATCTCAATCCGCCGCCAGCACCTCGATCACCGAGCTGGAGCGCCAATCCAGCTGCCAATTATTCGACCGCGCGGGCAAACGCCTGAGCCTCAACGCCCTCGGTCATCAGCTATTGCCCCAGGCGGTTGCGCTGCTCGACCAGGCCAAGGAGATCGAGGACCTGCTCAACGGCAAGTCCGGCTTCGGTTCCCTGGCGGTGGGCGCCACCCTCACCATTGGTAATTACCTGGCGACCCTGTTGATCGGCAGCTTCATGCAGCAACACCCCGAGAGCCAGGTGAAGCTGCATGTGCAGAACACTGCGCATATCGTGCACCAGGTGGCGCACTACGAAATTGACCTGGGTCTAATCGAAGGCGACTGCAGCCACCCGGATATCGAGGTGCAAACCTGGGTGGAGGATGAACTGGTGGTGTTTTGCGCGCCGCAGCATCACCTGGCCAAACGTGGCATGGCAACCATGGATGAGTTGACCCAAGAGGCGTGGATCCTGCGGGAACAGGGCTCAGGTACTCGCCTGACATTTGACCAAGCCATGCGCCATCACCGTAGCGCGCTGAATATCCGCCTTGAGCTGGAGCACACTGAGGCGATCAAACGCGCGGTGGAGTCAGGATTGGGGATTGGCTGCATTTCGCGGCTGGCGCTACGCGACGCATTCCGGCGTGGCAGCCTGGTGCCGGTGGAAACCCCGGACCTGGACCTGGCCCGGCAGTTCTACTTCATCTGGCATAAACAGAAGTACCAGACCTCGGCAATGCGCGAGTTCCTGGAACTATGCCGCGCCTTCACCGCCGGGGTTCAGCGCAGCGACGAGATCGTGCTGCCGAGCATTGCCTAAGGGTTAGATCAGAATCACGGCCCAGACCAGGGTGATCATGGTCAGTGCGACGAACTGCGCGGCGCTGCCCATGTCCTTGGCGTTTTTCGACAGCGGGTGGCGGTCCAGGGAAATGCGGTCGATCGCCGCTTCCACTGCCGAGTTAAGCAATTCGACGATCAACGCCAGCAGGCAGACAGCAATGAGCAAGGCACGCTCGACCCGGCTGACATTCAGGAAAAAGCTCAACGGGATCAGGATCACGTTAAGCAACACCAACTGGCGGAACGCTGCCTCGCCAGTGAACGCCGCGCGCAGGCCATCCAGCGAATAACCCCCAGCATTGAAGATACGTTTGATACCGGTTTGACCCTTGAAAGGCGACATAGACGTTGGCAACTGAACTAAAGGAGTGGGGAAACTAGATCACGCAAAGTCAAAAAAGCGTGAATCGGTAGCCGCTTAATGCTGCGAAATTGACTCAAGTTGTTGCAAGAGCAGCGCCGCCTGGGTGCGCGTACGCACGCCCAGCTTGCGGAAGATCGCTGTAACGTGGGCCTTGATCGTCGCCTCCGATACGCTCAGCTCGTAGGCAATCTGTTTGTTCAACAAGCCTTCGCAGACCATGGTCAGCACCCGGAACTGCTGCGGTGTCAGGCTGGCAAGACCATCACGGGCGGCCTTGGCTTCGTCGGACACGTTGATTTCTTCAAACGCTTGCGGCGGCCAGGACACATCACCATCCAGCACGGTGCGTACAGCCTTCTGGATATCTTCCATCGCACTGGACTTGGGAATGAAACCGCTGGCGCCAAACTCCTTGGAGCGCACCACCACGTCGGCTTCTTCCTGGGCCGAGACCATCACCACGGGAATCTGCGGGTATTGACCGCGCAACAACACCAAACCTGAGAAACCGTAGGCACCGGGCATGTTCAGGTCGAGCAGCACCAGGTCCCAGTCGGATTTTTCGGTGAGGCGGGCTTCCAGCTCGGCAATACTGGCCACTTCGACCAGGCGGACGTCCGGCCCAAGGCCCAATGTCACGGCTTGGTGCAGCGCACTGCGAAACAACGGGTGGTCATCGGCTATCAGGATTTCGTATGTGGCCATTGATTAAATGATCCTGTTTTTTAGGGGTGCCCTGATCGGCGCCCAGCATGCCCAGCGTAGCCTGGAGGGTCAAGCGCTACGCCCGTGGGCATTTTAGCGGGTTGCGGGTTCGTGGTGCCATCATGCAAACGTCGTCTGGTTACACCTTCGGAATATAGGGAGCAAGACGCGCATGAACTGTGTCCGCCGGATCCAGAGGCATCTGGAACTTGGCGGCCAGGTAATGAGTACTGAAGACATCCAGGTAGGCATCCAGGACTTCACTGGCCATCCGATCATCGGCCAGTTCCAGACACAGCGCGGCGACCTCGGCGGTGCAAAAATGATCATCGCGTTTGGAACGACGCAGTTTGTAGCGCGATAGCTGCTCGGGCGCCAGGCTGAGCACCGGCAAATGCTCCAGGTAGGGGCTTTTGCGGAACATCTTGCGCGCTTCACTCCAGGTGCCGTCCAGCAGGATGAACAGTGGGCGCTTGCCCTCCTCCACCTTCACTTCGCTGACAACACGCTGCGGCGCGACGAATTCGCCGGGGAACACAATGTAGGGTTGCCACTGCGGGTCGGCCAGCAAGGTCAGCAGTTCAGGATCGACTTCAGTGCGCGACCAGGCGAACGCCGTGGTGTCATCAATCACATCGGCGATCAGCCAGCCGGTATTGCTGGGTTTCATGGGTTCCACGTCATGCATCAGCAGGCACATCGCTGAGGTGGCGGCGACTTTTGGTCGCCAGGCACACAAGCAGTACTCAGGAATGACACGGCAGCCGGGACAACGCTCGGCACGCGAACCACGATTGAGGAACGGACGGACGGCACGGGCCAGGCGCTGGGTGCGCAGGCGGGACACGGCGTGGCTCATCGGATGCGCCGGTGGGACGGGTAAATCGACACGGTGAAAACTCGTGGACGGCTGAGGTGGCGGCAGTTTACCAGCGATACGCCTGGCTGTAGTGGCAAGGGCTCACCTATAATTGCGCGCCACTGAACGCACAGCGCAGTGGCTGGTCTATGCACCAGTAACCGAATCAGGAGAGTTTCATGCTGCGTTCCATGCTGCGCCTTGTCGCCCCATCCGTCGCCCTCGCGCTGGTATTGCCCGTGTGCGCCCAGGCGGCCTCGCTGCTGGAGGCCCAAATGAACCGGAAGCTGCAAAGCGTCGCGGCTGAGAGCAACAAAGATCTACCCCGGGAAATCGACGAAAAGACCCTGGAAGTGGCCTACACCGTTGAAGGCATGCAACTGATCGATCACCTGAGCGTCTTGCCCGACCGAGCCGAACAGATGCGCGCCAATCCCAAGGCGGTGTATTTCCAACTCGGCCAGAGCGTATGCCTGAACAAGGGTTACCGTGAGCTGATGGCCAAAGGCGCGGTGATGCGTTACGAAATCACCGAGAACAAGACCAACCGCCCTGTGGCCTCGGTGAAGTTCGTGGAAGCGGATTGCCCGGCACCGACAAAAAAGAAAAAGTAACGGTTTGACCTTCGCGCGCTGCCGTCCGGTGGCGCGTACTCCCCCGCTTCAACGCCTCCCAGGCAGCTAGACTCCGTACTGAGCGACCAATAAGTGGTTGCCAGCCAAGGGTTTTCCGGCCCATGATCAAATCATCCCGCCCATTCATACACAGCGTTTTTCGTGCTGTTCTGTAACATTTTCAGGGCAAAAGAAGGTTGCCCCCGCGGCAAACAGCGACACAAGCAGTGTCGTAGCCTCCGGCGAAGGTGCCCTGCAAGAAGGAGAAGTTGAATGCCTTACGAACCGAATGACCGCCTGCTCCGACATTTCGAAGAACACGGCACCGACCTCACCCAGCAGGTCGACGCACAACTCCAGCTGATCGCCCCCAACAGCCCGAATATCCCCCTGTATCGCGACATGATCCTCACCGTGCTGCGCATGGCCCAGGACGACCGCAACCGCTGGAACGCCAAGATCACCCTGCAAGCCATCCGCGAGCTGGACAATGCCTTCCGCGTGCTCGAACAGTTCAAGGGTCGCCGCAAGGTGACGGTGTTCGGCTCGGCACGCACCCCGGTGGAAAGCCCCCTGTATGCACTGGCCCGTGAAGTCGGCGCGGCACTGGCGCGTTCGGACCTGATGGTGATCACCGGCGGCGGTGGCGGCATCATGGCCGCCGCCCACGAAGGCGCGGGCCTGGAACACAGCCTGGGGTTCAACATCACCCTGCCGTTTGAACAGCATGCCAACCCAACCATCGATGGGACTGAGAATCTGCTGTCCTTCCACTTTTTCTTTACCCGCAAGTTGTTCTTCGTCAAGGAAGCCGATGCCCTGGTGTTGTGCCCAGGCGGTTTCGGCACCCTGGATGAAGCGTTGGAAGTGCTGACGCTGATTCAGACCGGTAAGAGCCCGCTGGTCCCGGTAGTGCTGCTGGATGCGCCAGGTGGCGGGTTCTGGCAGGGTGCCCTGGACTTCATCCGCAGCCAGTTGGAAGCTAACCGCTACATTCTGCCCACCGATCTCAAGCTGATACGCCTGGTGTACAGCGCCGAAGAGGCTGTAGACGAGATCAACCAGTTTTATGCCAACTTCCACTCCACCCGCTGGCTGAAACGCGAGTTTGTGGTGCGCATGAATCACCCGCTCAGTGAACAGGCATTGGCCCATTTGCAAAGCGAGTTCGCCAGCCTGCGACTGAGTGGAGAGTTCCGACAGCTCGCGTATACCGGCGAGGAACATGATGAGCCGAGGTTCAGTCATTTGACGCGGCTGGTGTTCAATTTCAACGGGCGCGACCAGGGCCGGTTGCGGGAGTTGGTGGATTACATCAACTTGCCGGAGAACTGGGCACAGGCCCAGGGCAAGGCGCAGCAGCGGGTGGCGCCGGAGCCGGCGTGATTTTTTGAGGGCAAAAAAAAAGACCCACTATTTTCATAGTGGGTCTTTTGTTTGTTCAGAAGCTCAATCATCGATGTCCCGGCCGCTCAACAAGCGGCTGATCATCTCCATCGAAAACCCGCGATAGCTGAGGAATCGTCCCTGCTTCGCTCGTTCCCTGGCATCAATCGGAAGATGACCAGAGAACTTGCGCCGCCAGGTGTCCTCCAACTGCGCCTGCCAACTGATCCCGCACTCGCGCAGGGCAAGATCGACATCAGCGCGTTGCAGGCCACGCTGGCTCAGCTCTTCGCGAATACGCGCCGGGCCGTAGCCGGAGCGGGCTCGGTAGGAGATAAAACTTTCGAGGTATCTGGCTTCGGAAAGCAGCCCCTCTTCCGTCAGGCGGTCGAGGGCGGTTTCGATCATCTCGGGCTCTGCGCCGCGCTGACGCAATTTACGCGTCAGCTCGACTCGACCATGCTCGCGGCGAGCGAGCAGGTCCATTGCAGTGCGCCGAACGGCGACGAGTGTATCCAGTACAACTGTCATTGTGTGCTTCAGATGTCGGTGTCAGCTTCTTCCACTTCTTCAACCGGCTCGCGATTGGCGGCAGCTTTCACGTCTGGAGCGGCAGTCAGCAGCTTGTCGCGGATCTGCTTTTCAAGCGTGGCAGCGATATCCGGGTTGTCTGCCAGGAACTTGGCCGAGTTGGCCTTGCCTTGGCCAATTTTGCTGCCGTTGTAGGCATACCATGCACCGGATTTCTCGACGAAACCGTGCAGCACACCCAGGTCGATCATCTCGCCGTTCAGGTAGATGCCCTTGCCGTAGAGAATCTGGAACTCGGCCTGGCGGAAAGGCGGGGCCACTTTGTTCTTCACGACTTTAACGCGGGTTTCACTACCTACAACCTCGTCACCTTCTTTCACCGCGCCGGTACGGCGGATGTCCAAACGGACCGAAGCGTAGAACTTCAGCGCGTTACCACCGGTGGTGGTTTCCGGGCTGCCGAACATCACGCCGATCTTCATACGGATCTGGTTGATGAAGATCACCAGGCAGTTGGCGTTCTTGATGTTACCGGTGATTTTACGCAGCGCCTGGGACATCAGACGGGCTTGCAGGCCCACGTGCATGTCACCCATTTCGCCTTCGATTTCAGCCTTGGGCACCAGGGCGGCCACGGAGTCGACCACGATCACGTCGATGGCGTTGGAGCGCACCAGCATGTCGGTGATTTCCAGGGCTTGCTCACCGGTGTCCGGCTGGGAAACCAGCAGGTCGTCAACGTTGACGCCCAATTTGCCGGCGTACTCAGGGTCCAGGGCGTGCTCGGCGTCGACGAACGCACAGGTGGCGCCCATTTTCTGCGCCTGGGCAATCACCGACAGGGTCAGGGTGGTTTTACCGGAAGATTCAGGACCGTAGATTTCAACGATACGGCCTTTTGGCAGGCCGCCAATGCCGAGCGCGATGTCCAGACCCAGAGAGCCCGTGGAAATAGCCGGGATCGCCTGACGGTCGTGATCGCCCATACGCATTACGGCACCCTTGCCGAATTGACGTTCGATCTGACCCAGGGCCGCAGCCAAGGCTTTCTTCTTGTTGTCGTCCATTAAAGTCCTCACGTAATCAATAAGGCCGGGGCGGCCAACACCTGTATAAGTAGACAGTATTGTTCCACAAAGATCGGAGATCGCCTACCCCTGATTTTCTATTTCTGCTGCAGCTCGTCGCAACAAGCCCTCTAGCGCGGCCTTTACCGTTTGTCGGCGGACCTCGTCGCGGTTGCCGGCGAAGTGCTCAAGCTCGGCCGTGACCTCATCGCCGACGCCGAAAGCCAGCCATACCGTGCCGACCGGTTTGTCCGGCGAGCCGCCATCCGGTCCCGCTACACCACTGACCGCCACGGCAAAGCGCGCCAGGCTTTTTTCCTGTGCACCGCGGACCATCGCTTCCACCACTTCCTGGCTGACGGCGCCCACTTTTGGAAACAACGTTTCCGGCACATTCAACTGCCGGGACTTCTGGCGGTTGGAATAGGTGACATACCCCGCCTCAAACCAGGCCGAACTTCCCGGGATCCGCGTGATGGCTTCCGCGATTCCGCCGCCGGTGCAGGACTCGGCAGTGGTGACGTGGGCATTGAGCACCTGCAAACGGCGCCCTAGTTCAGCAGCCAGTTGAGTGATTTCCTTCACGGTCGTCTCCAGACGTGGGCGGGGGTTTGCCTACCCTACAGGAGCCAATCGCACGCGCAAGTGACGGACTGTCTCAAGACGCAAACGGGCGAAGGCACGTCTGTACAGTTCTCACACGTTTAAGAAACGCAAAACGCCACCTTCGCCCGTGCCCACAGCCGCAAGCGATCCTCCAGCCCATTGAGCCCGCCGTTGATACGCCGGGTGATGGTGGTGAACTGATCCTTGTCGGCCAGTTCATTCATGCCATTGCTTTGCCAGAACCAGGCCGCCGACTCGGCCGCCCATTGCGGCTGCTCCAGCAATGTCGGTTCCCGCAACAAACGCTCATCGCCAAACAGTGCCTGGCTACAGGCCAGGTAGTTGCGGCGACCGGTAATCTGGATCAGCCCCCTGCCCCGATACTTCTGGCCGTCGCCGTCCGCTTCGGGCGTGTTACCCAGGCGCACGGCCAATGCGCCGGTGTCGTACTTGCTCAAATAGGCATCACTGCCCAGTTCACGCACGTAGCGCAACTCGCCGGACTCATGACCGACTTGAGCTAGAAACGCAGCGATGCGTTTGGGTTGACCGATCTCAAACCTGGCCATGGCCGTGTTCAGCGCAGGCAAAAAAACGCCCGCGCCAAGGCGGGCTCCCGGCAGGATTTGAAGCAGTTGAGACAGTGTTATCAACATGGTTCCTCACTCGGCCGGGGACAAACCACTGGCCTTGATTGCACATCGGTAGCTCTCTTTGCGCTTGCCACTGGCAATCACACTCTTGATCGACCAACGCCCCTGCATAAAGCCAGGCCAAGACTCGTCCAACAGCAGCAACCCTTCGGCGCCGAACAACGGGTTTCCGGGGCAAATCACATTGACCTGCAACCCTTCACGCCCCACTCGGCGCATCTCGCCCTCAGCGGCAGTCCTGGCTTCCGCCTCGCTCTGGTAGCGCTGCGTCATCACCTTGAACGGCGCGATACCCACTTCCATCACGTGCTGTTTGCCGGCGGCTGCGTCCCACCAGCTCGCTTGCGCGCCGGAGTAGGTCGCTCGGCTGGATTCAGTGAAGCTGGCGGAAATAAACGCACGATCCCCCGGACGGTTGTCGCGGGTGATCGACAACTGCACATCCGGCAAAACCTTGCCCGACAGCGATTTGATCTGCCCTTTACGGCCCAGCACATACAGCTCGTCGACGGGTTTGGCCACCGCGTCGAATCGCTTGGCCAACCGCGTCAAAAACGCCATGTCACTTTCATTGGTCTGGTCGATATGCTGGATCTGCTCATCTTCCAAATCGTGCGCCACACGGGGCGAGAAGCCGTAGCGCGTGGTCAATTGACGAAACAGCGCCCCCAGGCTGATCGGCCCGTGGCTGGCGGTTCGTCGCTTCTTGAACTCAGGCTCGTCAAAAGGTGCGGCTGTTGCCACCAGCACCACGCGCAGCGGAAACAGCGATGGCGTACGCTGAGTGATCTTGAACCGCCCTTTATCCACCAGGCCGGATTCCAGGTAGCCGACGCGCAGGCCGATCTGACCGCCCAGGCTGGGCAACCCTTCAAGACCTTCGATGTCGAGGGTCAGCTTCAACTGATCGGACGCAAACCCCGCCAAATCGGTGTGCTCCCATTCCAATAACCGCTCATTGAGCAGCGCGGCATTGGCGCCGTAAATTTCCACCACCGGTGTAAATCCAAGTGTCATGGTGACTCCTTAGTCCCAGGCCGAAACCGGCTGCTTGGCAATCGGTTGTACCGTTAGCTCGGGCACAATGATGCTGACGCCGGCCGGCAATACTGCGCCCTGCTCGGCTAACTGCGGGTTCAAGCGCCATAGCACTTCCTCGGCCGCATCGTCACAGCGACCCAGCTCGCGGTAGAGCAACAGGTTCACCGAATCCCCCGCAATACTTCTCACCCTACGCATTGACGAACTCCTCCAGCACCACGACCCAATTGATCACCATCGCCGTGCCGTCATCGATGACGCTGGACTGTTTTTCGTCCACCGATTTGATGGTCCACAGCCCCCAACTAAGGCCAACGCCGTCGACCAGAGGCAACGGCACACGAAGGGTTTGCAGCGCACGCAATTCCTCCAGCCGCGCCATGCCCTGCGCCCGTGCGGCCTTACCACCAAAGGTGAGGGTTTCGAGCGCCTGGCCGACCTGGCTGGATTTGGGTTTGCCGGCAATGATCTCCAGGCTGACCCAGCCACCACTGCTCGCACGGTCAAGGGTGTCGTAGGCAAAGCCACGAGATAGCCCAAAAATAAACGTGCCCAATGCCATCTGCTGTCGCATCACGCCACTCCTGTATCGGTCAGCGCCGAATCGCGTCGCGTCGCCAGCAGGCTGTCCATCGGCAACGGCGTGAATTGGGCTTCAATCTGTTGCACCACTAGCGCCGCCAGTTGCTGATAGCTGGCCTGCTCGGGTGCATGGATGGTGATTTGCGGGGCGAATGTAAGTTGACGGTTGTCAGCCTGGGCGTTGCTCAATTGCTTGCTGACATCGGCGGGCGCGGCGAGGCGGTCGCTTGGCCCGAACAACTTCTCACCGAGCCAAGCACCCGCTTCACTGCCCAGCAAGCCACCGATCGCGCCGCCGACAGCCGTACCGACACCGGGGAAAATCAGCGTGCCTATGGCTGCTCCGGCAGAGGCTCCGGCCCAGGCACCACCTGCCGTGCTGAGGCCGGCGCCGACGGCCTTGACGTCACCGTCGCGTACCCCCTGGATCACGCCCAAGGTGGCTTCAGCGGTTCTCAAGGGTGCAAGCCGCCGAATGCCGACGGATTCGAGTTTGGCGAAAGCATCGGTCAAGGCACCCGCCGGAATGTCTGGCCGAGTGGCCGCTGGCGTTGCGGTGCTCGCCGCGGTAAAGGACTGAAAGCCTTGCGAAGTCGCCCCTACCTGAAAGCCCGCTGACGAGCCGCCCAATAACTGCCGGCCTCGTTCGACCAGGCCGCTTATTCCAGCACTGCGCCCGCCGATTTTTTTGCGACCTTTGTATTTCTTTGCAGCCGTGTCGATGACCAAATCAATCGCTTTTTCTGCGATCTTGCTTTTCAGCGCGTCCAACAATTCGCTTCCAGCCGCCTTGATCGTGCTCATCACCGCACCATCAGCAGGCTCCTTGTGTTCATCCTTCGGCGCGCTCGCGGCAACATCAGCTGCCTTGGGCACCAGAGCGTCGCTGGTGATGAACAACGTAGTGTTGAGCGTCTCCAACGTCTCGCGCAGTCGTACTTGTTCCTGGGTCAAGGCGTTGATATCCACACTGAGTGTGGCCAACGTAGCGTTCAACGCCCACTGCGGCTGCGAGGCCGCCTCCAGGCTTACGGGTGCCCCGGCGCTTGCGGAAAACGGTGCCAGCACATTGCCAAGGTCCGCGTCGCCGATCATCCAGCGGAAATCCTCCTGGGCAAGCCGGATCCCATATTTAGTCTCTTGCATCCCGCTTACTCCTGTTTAACGCCAAGGCGAGTGATCGCGATGTCGTAGCGGCGCAATGCTTTTGCGGCATCCCAATCCAGGATCTCCGCCTCACTGACCGAGTAAACCAGCGGCACCACATCGAGGATCACGTCGATGTCGCGTTGCGAAAGAAGTCCGCCGGTTGATTTAAAAAATCGTCGATGCGCTCCTGCAGTTCGGTCCAGTCAGGTACGGTGAGATGGGCAAGATCGGGGATCATCAAGCCGCTGCAATGAGCGGTGATGAACTCGGCGCGCTCTTTGTTGGTGGCGAGCTTTTTCATCACCTTGGTGGCGCGCAGGGCGGGCATTTCCAGGGACAACTCGGCGAAGATACGGCCGGCAGCGTCGAGAGGCTGCAGCAGTTGGATGGGCTGTTCGTGAGTCGATTCCGCTTGTTTATCGAGGAAGAACGACGCAGGACGTGTCGACATCTCATGTACGTATTGGGCGATGGTCACGTAGTCCGGGCGCTTGAGTTGGTCGAGCTCTTTTTCCGACAGACCGGTGGCGAGTTTCGCCAGTTCGAAGAACTGGTCGTCCTCGTCCTCACCGGCCCGGGCCAGCGCATCTTTTTGCGCGGCGTAGTACAGCGGCTTGAGTTGAACCTGCTCAATCGTCGCGCCGGTATCGGCGGTGATCGGCGAGAGCAGGCGGTGCAGCGGTGGCATCCAGGCCATGGGGCAATTCCTTGAAATGAAAGGGAGACGTGTAGGAGCCGGCTGCCGGCGATGCAGGCGACTGGGTTTGTCGGGTGAACCGAGGTGATGCGATCGCTGGCAAGCCAGCTCCTACAGGGCGCGTGTGGGCTTTAAGGCATCAGCACGGCGCGGCGGGCGTCGCCGAGGATGTCGACGCCGTTGAGCACGAATTTCTGGGTGCGCACGTCGATGTCGATCACCGGAATGCCGTTTTCCAGGCGGTTGTAGGTGCGGCAGGAGAGTTCCAGGGTGGTGGTGGGTTTATCGCCCATTTTCAGCTTCGCTTCTTCCAGGGATTTGAGCTTGCCGCCCACGGTGTGGTAGGTGAAGTAGGTCTTGCCGTCCTGGTCCTGACCAGCCTCGCGCACGTTGAGCAGAATGTCGTCACCCAGGCGCACGCCCAACGCCAGCATGATTTCCGGGCCCGCACCTTGCAGGATCAACTTGGCGCCGAGTACCTTGCCGCTCTTGGCCATTTCCTCGGCAATGAAACGCCCGCCTGTCATGGGTTCCATGTCGAATTCGATCTTTGGCGGGGTGAACTCCTCAACCGTCGCGGACAACGGCAAACCTTGAAGGGTGGCCGCAATGGCCTGTCTGACTCGGTTGGTAAACATTAGAGAACGTCCTCCAGGAACTGCTCGATGATTTCATCGCGGGCATTGAGTTGATAAATCATGTGTTCGTTCGGCGCGTAGCGTCCGTAGTCGATGACGATGAACCAAGTGCCGTTCTTGTACTTCTCGACACTGTTCAATTCCGGGTGCAGGTACACGCTGCCGCCGGGGATGGTTTCGTCGGCGACCAGGGTTTGCAGCCAGTCGTTGATGCGCTTGACCTCCTGGTCCATGAAGGACTTGGTGAGGTTCTTGGCCATGGCTTTCTGGCCGGCCTTGACCAGCTTGCGGCTGATCGCGTCTTCGAGGCCGACGTAGCTGATGAACTTGCCGGTGATGGAACGGTTACCCAGCAGCGAGAAGCCGCCGAGAATGGTGCGGGCGTAGTAGCTCACGCCGTAGCGGTTGAGCAGGTCGCCTTCGGTGGAGGTGTCGAGGATGTTGTACTCGACGACGCGGGAAACGTCCTCGGCGAACGTCACCTGGTTGCCTGGACTCTCCCATTGCTTGACCTTGGCCAGTGCCGCGATGGCCAGGGACGACGGCGCGAGGAATACGTTTTTCTTCGCCGCCTTGGAGTACACCGACGGCATGTTGTGCACCAGCAGGCAACGGTCGAAGCCGAGGTCGGCACCGCCCAGTTCACCGCTGTAGGTCACTTGGTCGGCGACGCTTACGTCTTTGCCATCCAACACCACGCGGGCTTTGATGCGTTTGCCGAACGAGGCGAACTCACCGGCCACGGCCTTGGTGCCGGTGAAGCCGGGGGCGCCAATGATGGTCAGGTCTTCCGGTACGCTGGCCAGTGCGGCCAGGCCCAGCTTGCGACCGGTCACCGGCTCGTCGCCGCCGATCACGTTATTGAGCGTGTCCGCCGGGGTGGCACCCTCCTCCACGATCACCACATAGACCGGCACCTTCACCACTTTGAGGATCTGGTACACGGCATGGAACAACGTGCCCGACTCAGTGCCGGTCGGGTCCAGCAGCGCCTGGGTGGTGAAACTGTTGATGCGAAACGGCGCATTCTTCGGGATCGACACATGGGCGTTCGGCGCAGTGCCGACCAGGCCGATCACGTTGTCGCCCAGGCCACCCATGGCCTCGGGCGATTCGGTGGCATTCACGGTGATGCCGTTGTGCTCGAAGTTCAAAACCTCAGCCATGGTTAGTCAGCCTTCTTTGGGGTGGAGTTGAGGACGCTGGTCAGTTCCAGGCGGCCGGCGGTGCGCAGGGCGGATGCTTCGACGTCCAGCAGGTTTAGTTCCTCGCCGACGGTGGACCAATGGCCATTGCCGGTGGGGAATGGGATTAGGACGGTGTAGGTTTGGCGGTTTGCCATAGGTGAATCTCCGGGCATAAAAAAGGCCGCAATGCGGCTTTCGTTTGCTTTAGGTGGGTTGTGGTGCGGGAAAGGAAAACACCCCATGGTGCAGGAGCGTTTACTGAGATTGAGCTTCTAGCCAGGAAGGAATCGTCGGACGGTGGTTCGCCAACGGAAATTCGGTTTGTTGCGGCCAATTACGTAATACGCGGCGATATGCTTGTAACTCGGAATACTGAACAGGCGTGAGGGTCGTTGGACCGCCACTCTCAATCTCATCTCGATGCCTTGCAACAATCCCATCCGTCGGAGACAAATGAGCATCGCGCCAAACTCGCTCAGCAGTAATCAACTCTTCGTCACTGGGCAGAGGCGGTTCAGCCAACGTTGGAAAACCATCATTGTTCCAAGCAATGACTTTACCTTCAGACTGGCCGAGCAATAACTCACTGTATCTTTCAGTCGAGATTTCTAGTGCATCACTCGGTATAAACGTGTGTATTTCAGGGTCATAAAACCCCCTCGCAGATTTTGAGGAAAACATTGACAACTCCTTATCTCAGTAGCCAATCACGACAAAAAAGCCACCCAACTTAGAGGTAGCAACACCCGTCGTAGAGAGCATCGCAGTAGCGCTCAATACGTTTGTACTCATCGACGTAAGAGAGAAAACCGTCGCCCCTCCGTTTCCCATAATAGATCCGCTGAGACACGCTGTCGGGAAAGTTATTGGTAAGGTTGCCGACCAGTTTCCAAATCCCGTCCCATTGGAGACGGTATTTCCCCACTGAATAATCAGCCCGTTGGGAAGCTTCTGATAACCGTTGTAGTCTATCGACGAAGCAAACTCGGCAGCTAACTTCAATGCCGCTGCACCCGACAGAAAATAATTAGTTCCCTGCAATACCAAATCGACCGACGAGCCAGGAGGGATGACGAGACTGGTTTGAGGCCTTGTGGCTATGACTGAAATAGTATCAGCGCCAGTAGGAACTAACTTTGCGTTTACCGAGCCTACGTTTCTTACGGAAATCACACTTCCTACCGGCCCGGCGCTGGAGGGTGGCAACGTCACTGTAAATTCGGTGCCTGAATTCAGCAGCAATACTCGCCCGAAATACTGCGCAGTCAAACTTGTACTGACTGAAAGTACCGAGACATCATTGTAGTTACCCAAAGCCCGCTGCACAAACTGAGTGGACGCCAGTCGCTGGCTGACATCAAACTGCGGAACTACGACACTGGCAAACATATTTCCACCACTGACATACCATGCCCCCGCACCAGCAACGTTATCCAGCAGCGTCAGCTCAAGAATATCGCCATAAATCATGCGTACACTTTTCACACTAACAGACTGCCCTGGATCTGCACCGTATATAAGATCAACCCCAGTCCGAGTTACCGCTGCCGAAGCAGTGTTGTAACAAATTATTGTGACAGTCGACCCATTCGGCAGGTCTGACGAGGTGGGTAAATTGATAGTGCTGACTATGTCACCAAACAAAACAGTCATTTGACCGACCGCGGAGGCAGGAATCGAACCGCTATTACCTATCGAGGTACTTCCCGAGTACTGCTTACCCAGCCGCTGCGTCCACTCAGTCGTTGCCAGCAAGGAAGACTTATCGAATCGCGGCGCCGATGGCGCCGTTGCCAACCCCTGAAATGCTGGCGAATTGAGCGGCGCAAAGCCTTGCGTTATATTCTGAAACGCCAAAGGCGTGGTGCCTAGGGCGATTGCCCCGTCCGTAACCAACTGCCAAATCGTATCGGCAAGTGTCGCCCCCTGCTCTACCGACACCGTCATCGCCGACGTCACCTTGGCACTGGAATCTGCGTCTTTAGCACGAACCCATGCGGTGTTCATCACAACATATAGCCCGTTATCTTTCGCAACAGTCTGGTTTTTGACGAGCACCCGATCACCCGCCACTACAGCCACGCCATCAATAGTTTGCGCTGCGCTCAGGGTGATACTAGTCGTGGTGGCCACACGCGCAGACTGTTTCGTATCCCGCTTAGCCAACTCATCAGCCACATAACCCGCCACCCAAGCCCGCGTAGCCTTGACCACAGTGTCATCAATCAACAACGTAACCAGCGACGCATTACTGGTCTCGAAAATCGACCGAATATAAAACTCTTTACCCGAACCCGACGTCGCCAAAACCGGCTTGAAGGACTCCGGATACTTGACGATTGCATAAAGAACCCCGGTATCGGTCCAAAGTCCGGCCTCCCGCACATACCAGCCACCGACCTCTGGCGGGATAGTCACCTCGGCCAACAGCCAACTCGGATTCTTCTCATCTTGAAAAAGCGCATTCAATGGCCCGCGCCACACCTCACGCTTCAGCGCTTTTGCAGTCGCGTCGGGGTTGTAGATAGCACCATTGCCGTCACCAACCGAAATCTGCGCGAGTTTGATAGGTACGCCAGCAACCTTGCAGGCAGTTTCATAAGCAATCCCTGCATTGGTCAGCAGTGTATAAAAGTCGGCCATTTAGGACCCCTGTGGATAAATAGTGGCAGTTTCAATGGTGTAGAGGCCCGCAGCCATGAAGGTCATGCCGGAGGCTTCAAGCCCGTCGATAACCATCGGATAGATAGTGGTCAGCTCACCGCAGACGGTCGCGGCGCTGACGGAGTGGTTTCCGAATGCGCTTAGCCCCAATGTGATAGTAAAAACATCACGCTCGCTCTTGGCTTCCGCCAGACGCCTGTCCAGCCGAGCGTCAATTTCTTCGCTGTAGGGCAGCTCGGAATAGGCCCTGATGGAAAAGCTATAGGGTTTGCCCCGTGGGCTTTGTTGGTGCCAGACGCGCACCTCGGGAATCAGTCGCAGGCCTTTTGTTGCGTTCTCGAGCGCCTTACGGGTACCGGCCTGTCGAGCGGTGGGCCAAGCGAGTTTTACCGTTGCGCGTTTTTCAGCCTCGGCAGCGGTGGCGCTCCATTCGATTACCCCTCGGTCAGCCGCGAGATAAGGTAAAAACTCCGCGGGGGTTTGCATTGGGTCCATCAGCTCGGGAAATGGCGGCGCTACTCGCTCAAGTAGCTGGCTGAAACCTTGGTCCAACGCTTTTTCCAGCGGTGAGCTGTTAGCCGGCAACAAGCTCGCTTTAGGCTCACTCATAACGTACGCACCTCCACCTCGACACCCGCGCAATACGGAGCCTGGAAGGCCGTGCTGATGATCGGCTCCAGCGGTTCGAGGATCTGCAGTTGCGCGGCGCCGGCGCTGTGGATGGCGTAGTCGATCCAGCTGGGGTCGACACGGCCTTCCAGGCGATGGCAGGAGTCGGCGTAGGTTTGCAGCAGTTTTTGCGCTGCGACTTGGGTCAGTCCTGAATCTGGACCCGAGTTGATCTTGGCTACCACGCGAATCTTGTAGCGCTGAATCTGCGCGCTTTGGACGCTGACCAGATCAGTCTCCGGTCGTACATCCGGCCGTGCGAAATGTCGCCGCACGCCGTCAAGCAAATCGGCGGAGGCCGTGCCATCGCCCTCCCTGGAAAGCACGGTCACCATCACCTCGCCTGGGGCGGTACGCCGGCCGTTGCCGTCCTTGACCTGGGCTGCGTAGCCGTCCGGGTCAAAGGTGTAGCTGACGGTCACCACACCGGGGGTGGCGCTTTGCACATTGACCGATGGCCGCTCGCCGAGGGTGAACACCTCACGGCGATACTGCATGCGCGAACCCGCTGCCGGGGCGTGGGGGGCCAGGTAATAACGCAGACGCGCGTCGTCGTCGCTTTCTAGAATCGGCGGCACGGGGGGGAACGCCGCCGGGTCGCCGGGATCGAGCACTTGACGCTCCAGACCCATGTCGGCCAGGCGTGCGTCCAGGTTGCTGCCGGCGGCCCACCACGCCAGCATCTGCTTGATGCGGGCGTTGTACTTGCGCTCATGGGTTTGCAGACGCACGCAAAACGCTTCCAGGGCCAGGGTCAGCAGTTCGCTCTCATTGTCGAGGCTGACCTTGAGTTTGGCGGCGCTTTGCGGCGCGCGGGTGGCGACGTAATCGACGACGAAGGCCTTGAACTCAGCCAGCAGAGGCTCAAACTCATCGACCGTGATGATGGCCGGTTCCGCCAGTTGGTTCTGGCCTGGGATCAACATGCTCATGTCACGACCTCGAAGGTTTGTTGGCGGTTTTTCCAGGTGCCGGCAAAACGCAGCAACAACCCGGCGCCCTGCCGGGTGGCGACGATGACCTGGGGTTGGAAGTCGGCGATGCCGTTTTGCGTGTTGTAAAACGCCTGGGCGGCATGGCTTTGGGCGAGGATCAACAGGTCATCGCCCAGGTTCTGGCCGAGCAGTTGTGGGATCAACGAACCGTACAACGGGCGTTTCTGCCGAGTGCCGACGGGGGTGGTCAGCGCTCGGGTGGCGCGCTGCACGAATTGCAGCCAGTCATCGACGGCTGCCCCGGTGTTCCTATCGATTCCGATCATGGCAAATCCTTATGCGCTGCTGATCACGCGGCCCTGGTGATCCACCACCGGGCCGCTCAAATGCACGCCGGCGGCATCCAGCAACACGCCGGTGGCGCCGAGTTGCAGGGTGATGCTCTTGGCGTTCAGGGTCAGGCTGGCGGCACCGACTTTGAGGTCGACCTGCTCGCGGGAGCCGCTGAACGTGGTGGGACCGTTGACCCAGTTGAAGGTGTGACTGGCGTCGTCGTAGTCGCTTTGGGTGCCGTCCTGATGGCGACGCCGTGTCAGCGATGCAACACTAGAAACAGGCGGAAAGAGACTACTGTTGAGGCCGAATAAGGCTACGGACTGTGTCCCCCCTTCCCCGCCGCCATAATTGAGCAGCAGACAGTGTTCGCCGACAGAGGGAATGCGTGTTTCCGTTTGTGCCCCAGCGCTCGGGTTGAAAAACCGGATCGCCGGGCTGAGCAAGTCGCCGTGACTGACCTTGCAGGTGTTACTCGCGGCGTCGACTTCCTGGCATACACCAATCCGACAGAAGCTTTCGGCGCGCCGATACAGGTCCTCCAACTGAGCCTCCATTTCTGCCAGGCGCTCGACAATCGGCCCCAGTTGCATACGTAGCAATGCATCGAACATGGATTACTCCTACAAGGGGCGATATTGATCCGGATCGTTGATGTCGGAGACTTCCCAGGTGCGCGCAAATAAAGGCGTGCCTGTAGGATCTTCGAGCAGTAATGGTCCGAGGTAGAGGTTTTGGGTGAAGGAAACCGTCCAGGTGTCGTAGTCCGTTTCTGCACTGGTGGGCGCGGAAGGGGCTGCGACAATGGCGGCAGGCAGGTCGCACTGATCAGGCGGGAGGCCCCAGCGGTTATCCAGGGTCAGGTCCATCAATTGGCTGGCCAAGTCGCAGGCATCAAAAGGTGCCGACCCGATGGCAACCATGGCCTTGAGTGAAACCGACAAGGCATGCGCCTTGCGCCCTGCAAGGGAGCGCACGCCCGGACCGTTGCGCTCCACGCTGATCAAAATGCCGGCTTTATCACCTGTTCCGGGAAAGTCTTGGTGATTGCCTACGTGCAGCTGTGGGAAAGCGCTCTTTAGCGCGTCCCCAATCGCCGCAGGTAGCTGGGAAGGTTTTTCGAGAAGTGTCATCTGCTTGCATCCTTGCAGCGATTACTGCTGATCCGGGCGAGAGGTAGGGGCCTGGTTGACCCCGATGCGCTTGGCCGCCCAGCGTTCATAAAGGCCGATGGCCACGTCCGCACCGGCCATGGCGGTCAGGCAACCAATGGCGCCAGCGGTCCAGATCGACATGCCGGCGGCGTAGCACAGCATCAATGCCGATACCCCGCAGACCATGCACGCCCCGGACCGCAGGGCCAGGCGCCGGATCAGCGACCAACCACGGGCGCCCTCCTTATCGGCGCGCCACATTTCGCCGGATACACCGCCGATCAGCGCCAGTACGATTACCAGCCAGATAGGCATTTCCGCTAACGCTTGCTGCTCGTTTGTCATGTCACGCCTCCTGGCTGAGCACTACCGGCACGGGGCCGGCTCTTGGGTAAATCCATGTGTAGGTAGGCATTCCAAAAAGCCCGGTTGCCCAGGCTTTTCAGTAATGCGGTCCAAACTCGATCTTTCGGCGCGACTGGCGCGGTACGGATCTTTCCTCGATGTTTTTCCGACCACGATCCCTGTCTGCCGGATAACTGCTTCTGGTGCTTTACGCTGCACACCCGGGTCAGTTGCCAACCCTCTGAACCGTTAAGGCCGGTTCATCGCTGCCTGTTTGTTAAGCGGTGAAACTAAAGAGCGTCGGCGTCCTTGCCGGTGTTGCTGGCGTCCTTGCCATCGCTCAGATGGCGTCCTTGCCGGTGCTGCGTGACTTCCTTGTGTTGACTGGCAGCATCCTAGCCGCCTCCACCAGACCTTGTTGTCTGGCTTGAGATGAAGAATATGCATGTATGCATATACAGTCAATGCACAAATGCATTTATTTTCAGCATGCAAATGCACCAATGCATTTGCGTCCTTGTGGACAGCGGGTTTGGTGGTTTTTTCCAGGCGAAAAAAAGCCCGCTCGTTGGCGGGCTTTGTCTTACAGAAGAAGGTTAACGGGCGTACATACCCCACCAGAACACATGACCCAGGATACTGATTTGCTCATCCTGGATATCCTGGAAGCTGTAGTCCTCATCCGGGTGCTCATCGCGATTGAAACTGCGCAGGCGAATCCCGGAAGGCAGGCGGTAGAGCTGTTTCACCCGCAGCTGGCCGTTGTGGTTGATGGCATACAAGTCACCATCGACGATGTCACCAATGCCACTCTTGCCCGCATTCACCCCGACCGTCGCGCCGTCGCGCAGCACCGGCAACATGCTGTTGCCGCGTACCGTCACGCACTTGGCCTGGTCGAACTGCACACCGTTATGCCGCAGGCTGCGCTTACCGAACCGCAGGCTGGCTTTCTCGCTTTCCTCGATGACGAATCTTCCTGATCCAGCAGCCAATTCAACCTCACGCAGAAAGGGGATCGACACCTCGTCATCATTAACGGGGGTGTCATCGTCCCACAGGCTTATATCCTTGAGTTCCGAATGCATCGGGTCGCGCCCGTCCTCCCGCGAAACGCCCACCGCCACGCGCCCGCGCAGTTGGTCGGTGCTCACGCGGAAGTACTCGGCGATGCGGGAAATGTGCTTGTCCGACGGATCAACGATCTTGCCGCTGAGGATCCGGGACAGCGTGGATTGAGGCACGCCGGTACGCCGGTGAAGCTCCGTGGGGGAGATCCGGTCGCGGTCCAGCAGTTCGCGTAAGACGATAGAAACGTTGCGTTTTTGCATAACGCAGATAGTGACGGGAGATTTCGGGGTTGGCAAATGCTAATTTGCATTATTTATGCATAAACGATGCATTTCTTGGGCCCTTTTAAGTGTGGTGATGTGGACTGCGAACCGCAGACCTCGCGTGTTAACCTTGCGCCCATCGCAAAATCGCAGGGCGGAATGCCCCACCTTTGCTCCACTCCTTTCAACGAATTTGCCTACTACCCAATGAGTAAAACCACTTCAGACCTGTCCTCCCACACCCCAATGATGCAGCAGTACTGGCGCCTCAAGAACCAGCACCCTGATCAGTTGATGTTCTACCGCATGGGCGACTTCTACGAGATCTTCTACGAAGACGCGAAGAAGGCCGCCAAGCTGCTGGATATCACCCTGACGGCGCGTGGGCAGTCGGCGGGGCAGTCGATTCCGATGTGTGGGATTCCTTACCATTCGTTGGAAGGTTACTTGGTCAAGCTGGTGAAGCTGGGCGAGTCGGTGGTGATCTGTGAGCAGATCGGCGACCCGGCCACCAGCAAGGGGCCGGTGGAACGTCAGGTGGTGCGCATTATTACGCCGGGGACGGTGAGTGATGAGGCGCTGCTGGATGAGCGTCGCGATAACCTGATTGCGGCGGTGTTGGGTGATGAGCGTCTGTTTGGCCTGTCGGTGCTGGATATCACCAGCGGCAACTTCAGCGTGCTGGAGATCAAGGGCTGGGAGAACTTGCTGGCAGAGCTGGAGCGCATCAACCCGGTTGAGCTGTTGATCCCGGACGATTGGCCGAAGGATCTGCCGGCGGAAAAACGCCGTGGGGCCAAGCGCCGTGCGCCGTGGGATTTCGAGCGTGACTCGGCGCTGAAAAGTCTCTGCCAGCAGTTCTCAGTACAAGACCTTAAAGGCTTCGGTTGCGAAAACCTGACCCTGGCCATCGGCGCCGCCGGTTGCTTGCTGGGCTATGCCAAGGAAACCCAGCGCACCGCCCTGCCGCATTTGCGCAGCCTGCGTCATGAGCGTCTGGACGACACCGTGGTACTCGATGGTGCGAGCCGTCGCAACCTGGAGCTGGACACCAACCTGGCCGGCGGGCGTGACAACACTCTGCAATCAGTGGTCGACCGTTGCCAGACCGCCATGGGCAGCCGCTTGCTGACGCGTTGGTTGAATCGTCCGCTACGCGACTTGAGTGTGCTGCAGGCGCGTCAGACTTCTATTACGTGCCTGCTGGACGGCTATCGCTTTGAAAAGCTGCAGCCACAGCTGAAGGAAATCGGCGATATCGAGCGCATCCTGGCACGGATCGGCCTGCGTAACGCGCGTCCGCGTGACTTGGCGCGCCTGCGTGATGCCCTCGGTGCCTTGCCACAATTGCAAGCGGCGATGACCGAACTGGACACGCCGCACCTGCAACAGCTCGCGGTCACTGCCGGTACTTACCCGGAACTGGCGGCGTTGCTGGAAAAAGCCATCATCGACAACCCGCCAGCAATCATCCGTGACGGCGGCGTTCTGAAGACCGGTTACGACAGCGAGCTGGACGAGCTGCAAGCCCTGAGCGAAAACGCCGGCCAATTCCTGATTGACCTGGAAGCCCGCGAAAAAGCCCGTACCGGCCTGGCCAACCTGAAAGTCGGCTACAACCGCGTGCACGGCTATTTCATCGAATTGCCGAGCAAGCAGGCCGAGTCGGCGCCGATCGACTATCAACGTCGCCAGACACTGAAAGGCGCCGAGCGGTTTATCACCCCAGAGCTGAAAGAGTTCGAAGACAAGGCACTGTCGGCCAAGAGCCGTGCCCTGGCGCGGGAAAAGATGCTCTATGAGAACCTGCTGGAAGACCTGATCAGCCAGTTGGCAGCGCTGCAGGATACCGCCGCCGCCCTGGCCGAGCTGGATGTGCTGAGCAACCTGGCCGAGCGCGCGCTGAACCTTGATCTGAACTGCCCGCGCTTTGTCAGCGAGCCATGCATGCGCATCGTGCAAGGTCGCCACCCGGTCGTAGAGCAGGTGCTGACCACGCCGTTCGTCGCCAACGACCTGTCGCTGGACGACGATACCCGCATGCTGGTGATCACCGGTCCGAACATGGGCGGTAAATCCACCTACATGCGCCAGACGGCATTGATCGTGCTGTTGGCGCATATCGGCAGCTTTGTGCCGGCGGCCAGTTGCGAGCTTTCCCTGGTGGACCGCATTTTCACCCGCATCGGCTCCAGCGACGACCTGGCCGGTGGCCGTTCGACCTTTATGGTGGAGATGAGCGAAACCGCCAACATCCTGCATAACGCCACCGAACGCAGCCTGGTGCTGATGGACGAAGTGGGCCGCGGCACCAGCACCTTCGACGGCCTGTCCCTGGCCTGGGCGGCAGCCGAACGCCTGGCGCATCTGCGTGCCTACACGCTGTTTGCCACGCACTATTTCGAGCTGACCGTGCTGCCGGAAAGCGAACCACTGGTGGCCAACGTGCACCTGAACGCTACTGAGCACAACGAGCGCATCGTGTTCCTGCACCACGTGCTGCCGGGGCCAGCCAGCCAGAGTTACGGCCTGGCCGTGGCCCAACTGGCGGGCGTGCCGAATGACGTAATCACCCGCGCCCGCGAACACCTCAGCCGCCTGGAAACCACGGCGCTGCCCCATGAAACCGTGGTCGCCAGCCCTGCCAAAGCCTCCAGCAAACCGGCTGCGCCACATCAGAGCGACATGTTCGCTAGCCTGCCCCACCCGGTGCTGGATGAGTTGGCAAAGCTTGACCTGGATGACTTGACGCCGCGAAAAGCGCTCGAAATGTTATATGCACTGAAGACTCGGATATAACGCTAAGGCCAGCAAGCTGGTAGACTCTCGCGCGGTTTGGGATGCTGCAGGCTATTAGCCTGGCCTGCAGACTATCGCTCCCGAACCTCGCGAGCCCTGCCACAAAGGGTTTCGCCGCCGCCGCCTGAGGAGAGAATTAGAAATGACCTTCGTCGTTACCGACAACTGCATCAAGTGCAAGTACACCGACTGCGTGGAAGTATGTCCGGTGGACTGCTTCTACGAAGGCCCGAACTTCCTGGTCATCCACCCGGACGAGTGCATTGATTGCGCCCTGTGTGAACCTGAATGCCCGGCCGTCGCTATTTTCTCCGAGGACGAAGTCCCGGCAGAGATGCAGGAATTCATTCAGTTGAACGTCGAGTTGGCGGAAATCTGGCCGAATATCACTGAACGCAAAGACCCGATGCCGGATGCAGCGGAGTGGGATGGCAAAAAAGGTAAGATTGCAGACCTCGAGCGCTGATAGCGTCGCCTCCCAAAAGGCCCCTTGCGGGCCTTTTTGCGTTTCTGGAAAGCAGGTTTCACTTTCCTACAGGCAAAAAAAAGGGGCGGTATGACCCGCCCACATTTTTTCCCTAGTCCCTGTATTCCTTTTCATCATCCTGATGAATCGCATCCTGCGACGTTCCCTAAACCATCGTTCCTTGATGGCTGTGTCAATCCGTGGACACAGGGCTGATGTTAGAGAGTTCCAAAGGAAGTTCAACGGGATCCATTGCTGCGACGGACAGGCTTTCATGCTCAGCAGAGAATAATTAATTGTTATTTTTCAAGAGGATAGAAAAAACTCTCGACGATCTGGGACGTACTTGGCAGGCAAAAAAACCAAACGCTTACGAAAAAGTAAGCAAATGCTTACACGACCAATTGCGTAAATGAGAAATAAACCCGCCTTGACCACCGTCCAGCCATGAAAAAGCCCCGACACCGTCGAGGCTTTTTCCCTTCAATGCCCTCAGTCGTCGCTGACGGTGATGGTCGGCATCGCCGGCGCAGCGGCTTCCTGCAGCACGATACGCGCGCCCACATGGCGGGCCAGCTCCTGATACACCATGGCTATCTGGCCATCAGGGTCCGCCGCAACAGTCGGCTTGCCACCGTCCGCCTGTTCACGAATCACCATCGACAGTGGCAACGAAGCCAGCAGTTCCACCCCGTACTGGGTGGCCAGCTTCTCGCCACCGCCTTCGCCGAACAGATGCTCGGCGTGGCCGCAGTTGGAACAGATGTGCACGGCCATGTTCTCCACCACGCCCAGCACCGGGATATTGACCTTGCGGAACATTTCCACGCCTTTTCTCGCGTCGAGCAATGCCAGGTCCTGGGGCGTGGTGACGATCACCGAGCCAGCCACCGGGACTTTCTGCGCCAGGGTCAGCTGGATATCACCGGTGCCTGGGGGCATGTCGATCACCAGGTAGTCCAGGTCGCCCCAGGCGGTCTGGGTGACCAATTGCAGCAAGGCGCCGGAGACCATCGGCCCGCGCCAGACCATCGGCGTGTTGTCATCGGTAAGGAAGGCCATCGACATCACTTCCACGCCCAGGGACTCGATCGGCACGAACCACTTCTGATCCTTGACCTTAGGCCGTGTGCCCTCGGCGATGCCAAACATCACGCCTTGGCTCGGGCCGTAGATATCCGCATCAAGGATGCCCACGCGTGCGCCTTCGCGGGCCAGGGCCAGGGCCAGGTTGGCCGCCGTGGTGGATTTGCCCACGCCGCCCTTGCCGGAGGCCACAGCCACCACGTTCTTGACGTTGGCCAGCCCAGGGATTTGCGCCTGGGCCTTGTGCGCGGCGATCACACACTGGATGTCGACCTTGGCCGAACGCACGCCGTCCAAGCCCTCGATGGCCATCTGCAGCATCTGCGCCCAACCGCTCTTGAACAGACCGGCGGCATAACCCAGCTCCAACTGGACCGACACTTGGTCGCCCTGGACGTCGATGGCACGCACACAGCCGGCACTGACCGGGTCCTGGTTCAAATAAGGGTCGGTGTACTGGCGAAGCACGGCTTCCACCGCTGCGCGATTGACGGCGCTCATGGGCTACTCCCGAAAAAGACTGACTGAAACAGGCGGCTATCCTAACCGTTCCAGCGGCGTTACGGCATGCTTTCGCAGGTTCGGAAGATTCTGAAACAGCGCCACGGGGTGAAATATATTTCCCGGCGCTTTATAGTGGCCGACCTCCGTTTCATCAAGTAGCCGAGCCCCATGTCCGAGCCACGCAAGATCCTCGTCACCAGCGCCCTGCCCTATGCCAATGGTTCCATCCATCTTGGCCATATGCTTGAGTACATCCAGACCGATATGTGGGTGCGCTTTCAGAAGCATCGTGGCAACCAATGCATTTATGTCTGCGCGGACGACGCCCACGGTTCGGCCATCATGTTGCGCGCCGAAAAGGAAGGGATCACCCCGGAACAACTGATCGCCAACGTGCAGGCTGAACACAGCGCCGACTTTGCCGAGTTCCTGGTGGATTTCGACAACTTCCACTCGACCCACTCCGAAGAAAACCGCGAGCTGTCGAGCCAGATCTACCTGCGCTTGAAAGAAGCCGGGCATATCGACCAGCGTTCGGTGACCCAGTATTTCGACCCGGAAAAGAAAATGTTCCTGGCCGACCGCTTCATCAAGGGCACCTGCCCGAAATGCGGCACTGAAGACCAATACGGCGACAACTGCGAGAAATGCGGTGCGACCTACGCGCCCACCGAGCTGAAGAACCCTAAGTCGGCAATCTCTGGCGCCACCCCGGTGCTCAAGGACTCCCAGCATTTCTTCTTCAAGCTCCCGGATTTCCAGCAGATGCTGCAAACCTGGACCCGAAGCGGCACCTTGCAGGACGCCGTGGCCAACAAACTCTCCGAATGGCTCGACAGCGGCCTGCAGCAGTGGGACATCTCCCGCGATGCGCCGTACTTCGGCTTCGAAATCCCGGGCGAGCCGGGCAAGTACTTCTACGTGTGGCTGGACGCGCCGATCGGCTACATGGCCAGCTTCAAGAACCTGTGCGACCGCACGCCGGGGCTGGACTTCGACGCGTTCTGGAACAAGGATTCCACTGCTGAGCTGTACCACTTCATCGGCAAGGACATCGTCAACTTCCACGCGCTGTTCTGGCCGGCAATGCTTGAAGGTTCGGGCTATCGCAAGCCGACCGCCATCGCGGTGCACGGCTACCTGACGGTCAACGGCCAGAAGATGTCCAAGTCCCGTGGCACCTTTATCAAGGCGCGCACCTACCTGGACCACCTGTCGCCGGAATACCTGCGCTACTACTACGCCTCCAAACTGGGACGTGGCGTCGATGACCTGGACCTGAACCTGGAAGACTTCGTACAGAAGGTCAACTCGGACCTGGTCGGCAAGGTTGTCAACATTGCCAGCCGTTGTGCCGGGTTTATCCACAAGGGCAACGCTGGCCTGCTGGTGGCCGAGAACGCCGCTCCGGAACTGACCGACGCCTTCCTGGCCGCTGCGCCAAGCATCGCCGATGCCTATGAAGCCCGCGACTTTGCCCGCGCCATGCGCGAGATCATGGGCCTGGCCGACCGTGCCAACGCCTGGATCGCCGACAAGGCACCGTGGTCGCTGAACAAACAGGAAGGCAAGCAGGCGGAAGTGCAGGCGATCTGCGCCACGGGTGTCAATCTGTTCCGCCAACTGGTGATATTCCTCAAGCCGGTGCTGCCGTTGTTGGCCGCCGACGCCGAGGCGTTCCTCAACGTGGCGCCGCTGACCTGGAACGATCACACCACGCTGCTCAGCAACCATCAGTTGAACGAGTTCAAGCCGCTGATGACCCGTATCGACCCGGTCAAAGTCCAGGCGATGACCGACGCTTCGAAAGAAGACTTGGTCGCCAGCCAGACCGATACCGGTTCGGCTGCGCCCGCGGGCAATGGTGAGTTGGCCAAAGATCCGATTTCTGCGGAAATCGACTTTGATGCTTTCGCTGCCGTAGACCTGCGTGTCGCGCTGATCGTCAAGGCCGAAGCCGTGGAGGGTGCCGACAAGCTACTGCGCCTAACCCTGGACCTCGGTGGCGAGCAACGCAACGTGTTCTCCGGCATCAAGAGCGCTTATCCGGACCCATCCAAGCTGGATGGTCGCCTGACCATGATGATCGCCAACCTCAAGCCTCGGAAAATGAAGTTCGGCATGTCCGAGGGCATGGTGATGGCGGCCGGCCCGGGTGGGGAAGAGATCTACCTGCTCAGTCCTGACAGTGGTGCGAAGCCGGGCCAACGGATCAAGTAGCCTGCAAAGTTTGTGTTTGTGGTGAGCGGGCTTGCCCCGCGCGGGGCTGCGAAGCGGCCCTAAGACCAGGCACCCGGTTCTATCTGTAAAAACCGTGGTGGCAATGATGGGGCCGCTTCGTGCCCCAGCGCGGGGCAAGCCCGCTCACCACAAGAAAGCGCAACCACCCCAGCCCAGCCCAGTTTGCTTAACCGGCATGTCCATGATCATCCCATGAACCTCATTCAACGTATCGACGCGCTGCTGCCGCAGACCCAATGCGGCAAATGCGGGCATCCAGGCTGCAAACCTTACGCTGAGGGTATTGCTCAAGGCGAAGCGATCAACAAGTGCCCGCCCGGGGGACAGGAAACCATTGCGGGTCTTGCGCAATTGTTGCGCGTGCCGGTGCTGGAACTGGATATCAGCCGAGGGGAAGCTCCGCCCCAGATCGCCTATATCCGCGAGGCCGAGTGCATTGGTTGCACCAAGTGCATCCAGGCCTGCCCGGTGGATGCCATTGTCGGCGCAGCCAAGCTGATGCACACGGTCATCGTCGATGAGTGCACCGGTTGCGACCTCTGCGTCGCGCCCTGCCCCGTTGACTGCATTGAAATGCGTCCGATCGCCACCGTATTACCGATTGTGGGTGGCCTGGCCACCAACGATCAACAACGGCAAGGACGAGCTCTCAAGCGCGACCGGGCAAGACGCCGTTATGAACAACGCAATGCACGACTGCAACGGGAAGAAGCGCAGAAGCTCGCTGAACGCCTGGCTCGGGCCAAACGCTCAGTACCGGATTTACCTGTGCCGGTCGGTACAGCACAGGACGCAGCGATCAAGAAAGCCAAAATCACGGTCGCCATGAGTCGCGCACAACTGCATAAATCCTTGAAGGCCTTCGGCCACCCACCAACCTTTGATCAACAGTCGCAGTTGATCGTCCTGCAGCAGCAGTTCGAAGCGGCAGAGCAAGCGCTGACCGCGCTGGAACTGGGCACCGCGCCGAAGGCAGTAGGTACGACTTCGAATACTGCCGACCTGAAGCGCGCGAAAATCCAGCTGGCAATGCGCCGCGTGGAATTGAAGAAAGCCCATGACTTAAACGCCAGCCCGCAACAACTGGCCGAGGCGCAACACAACTTAGACGAGGCGCAGCGCCAAGTGGATGCCCACGGCAACACCTGACCCGCAAAACCTGTATTGCTACAATCCCGCCGATCGACTGCCAGGGAAACCCCACCCCATGAACGCCGCAAAACGCCTGGAAATTTTCCGCAGGCTCCACGAAGACAATCCAGAACCCAAGACCGAACTGGCCTACACCACGCCGTTCGAGTTGCTGATTGCGGTGATCCTGTCGGCGCAATCCACGGACGTCGGCGTGAACAAGGCCACAGCCAAGCTGTACCCTGTGGCGAATACTCCCGAAGCAATCCATGCATTGGGTGTGGATGGGCTGTCGGAATACATCAAGACCATTGGCCTGTACAACAGCAAGGCCAAGAACGTCATCGAGACTTGCCGCCTGCTGGTGGAACTGCACGGCAGTGGAGTGCCGCAAACCCGCGAAGCTTTGGAAGCCCTGCCAGGCGTCGGGCGAAAAACCGCCAACGTGGTGCTCAACACCGCGTTCCGGCAACTGACCATGGCGGTGGACACCCATATCTTCCGGGTCAGCAATCGAACCGGCATCGCCCGTGGCAAGAACGTGGTAGAGGTGGAAAAGCAGCTGATGAAGTTTGTGCCCAAGCCCTACCTGCTGGATTCCCATCACTGGCTGATCCTTCATGGCCGCTACGTTTGTCAGGCCCGCAAGCCGCGCTGCGGCAGCTGTCGCATCGAAGACCTGTGCGAATACAAGGACAAGACGTCCGACGATTGACAGATCATTGATTTTCTCGATCAATCGATTGAAAAAATCTTTTTTACCGGATCATGGATTATCGTTATAAGGAGCGCCAACGGCAGTCTTAGCCCGGAGTGAACCTTATGAGCACTGGCAAAGAGCAACTGGAAGTGGAAGACGACCTCGTTGAGTCGGACGACGATGGGGCAGAGGCGCCTGTGGCAGAGGTGGCCAAGACCAATTTAAGCAAACGCCGCACTATCGATAATCTTCTGGAAGAACGACGCTTGCAAAAACAGCTGGCCGATTACGACTTCGACCTCTGATCGAGCGATCGACAGCCGGAAGCCTCCTTCGCGGAGGCTTTTTTCTGCCGGTGCCCCGGGCAATACGCTGTGCTATGCCCTCCTCTATACCAAGCCGTTACGCTGGGCCAGCTCGATCAGGTCCACCAGCGAACGCGCATTGAGCTTGAGCAGCAAACGCGTCTTGTAGGTACTGACGGTCTTGTTGCTGAGAAACATGCCGTCGGCAATCTCCTTGTTGGTCCTGCCCCGCGCCAGTTGCTGCAATACCATCATTTCTCGCCCGGAGAGACGCTCGACCATATCGGCCTCGCTGGCATTGCCCATGGTGGAGCGTACCGAGTTGAGCGCCTGGTTCGGGAAATAGCTGTAGCCCGACAGGACCGCCTTGATAGCACTCAGCAACTCGGTCAGGTCCTGTTGCTTGCAAACGTAGCCTGCCGCTCCCGCCTGCATGCAACGCATGGAAAAGTGACCAGGGGCCTGAGATGTGAGGACCAGCACCTTGAATGGCACAGCCTGCTTGGTGGAAGACAACCGGCAAATAACTTCCAGGCCGTCAAGTTTTGGAATACCGATGTCCAGTATCACTATGTCCGGCATATGCTCCCGCGCAAGTTGCAACGCATCGACACCGTTATCGGTCTCGGCAACGACCTCATAACCATGACGTTCCATTAGCATACGCACAGCAAGACGAATGACGGGATGATCATCCACGATCAGCACTTTATTCATGAGAAAGTCCAATTTCGCTGTTCGAATTATTTAGAGCAAGCACAATAGCCTAGTCGTTTCCTAGTTGGCATAGCGTTACCCCCCAAGCAACAGCAAGCAGAGACCCACCCCACAGCGATAAAGGAATTGCCCTACAAAAAAACGCCCTCTCGGAGGGATCAGGTTTTATGGATCCTTTCAGAACTTTCCGGGGGCCTACATACTTTGAGTGAAATATCCGTGGCTTATAGGGGGCTGGGTAAACGTGCCGCACATGACTCTCAGGAAATGCCCCTTGTCTCTCGCCCGCCGCAGGGGGAAACAGCCAGAATGAGGCGTCTGCTTTAGTTCCATTTAACATATTCACTTACATCCTTAATTCCTACAGACCATTCAGTGTTTTGTCTCTTCTCCGCACTTGTATGAGTGAATTATCTGTAAGACCAGTTCCTACATAGATGTAAAAAATTCATTCCCCCTACAACATTTGAACAACAATTCATTCAAACCCCATTTTTGATAAAGGTTTTGAGGAAAAACATCTACGGCTGTTTAAATCGTTATAAACATAAAAGTCTTCACAGAATCACAGGCAAAAAAAATGGCCCCTTTAGCAAGGGGCCATTCTTCACAACACGTTGAGACTTAGAACAGCGAGCGACCTTTGTTGGCCGCAATGCGCATGCGCAATGCGTTCAACTTGATAAAGCCTGCCGCGTCCGCCTGGTTGTAAGCGCCGCCGTCCTCTTCAAAGGTGGCGATGTTGGCGTCGAACAGCGATTCATCGGACTTGCGACCGGTAACGATCACGTTGCCCTTGTACAGCTTCAGGCGCACAACGCCGTTCACGTGAACCTGGGAAGCGTCGATCATCTGTTGCAGCATCAGACGCTCAGGGCTCCACCAGTAGCCGGTGTAGATCAGGCTGGCGTACTTGGGCATCAGCTCGTCTTTGAGGTGAGCCACTTCACGGTCCAGGGTGATGGACTCGATGGCGCGGTGGGCGCGCAGCATGATGGTGCCGCCTGGGGTTTCGTAGCAGCCGCGGGACTTCATGCCCACGTAACGGTTCTCGACGATGTCGAGACGGCCGATACCGTGTTCGCCACCGATACGGTTCAAGGTCGCCAGTACGGTGGCCGGAGTCATTTCGACGCCGTCCAGCGCGACGATGTCGCCGTTGCGGTAGGTCAGTTCCAGGTATTGCGGCTTGTCGGGAGCGTTCTCCGGGGAGACGGTCCACTTCCACATGTCTTCTTCGTGCTCGGTCCAGGTGTCTTCCAGCACGCCGCCTTCATAGGAGATGTGCAGCAGGTTGGCGTCCATCGAGTACGGAGACTTCTTCTTGCCGTGGCGCTCGATCGGGATTGCGTGCTTCTCAGCGTAATCCATCAGCTTTTCACGGGACAGCAGGTCCCATTCACGCCAAGGGGCAATCACTTTCACGCCAGGCTTGAGCGCGTAGGCACCCAGTTCGAAACGCACCTGGTCGTTGCCCTTGCCGGTAGCGCCATGGGAAATGGCGTCGGCGCCGGTTTCGTTGGCGATTTCGATCAGGCGTTTGGCGATCAGCGGACGTGCGATGGAGGTACCCAGCAGGTACTCGCCTTCGTAGACGGTGTTGGCGCGAAACATCGGGAAAACGAAATCGCGGACGAACTCTTCGCGCAGGTCGTCAATGTAGATCTCTTTCACGCCCATGGCTTGCGCCTTGGCACGTGCAGGTTCGACCTCTTCGCCCTGACCCAGGTCAGCGGTGAAGGTCACCACTTCACAGTTATAAGTATCCTGCAGCCACTTGAGGATCACCGAAGTGTCCAGGCCGCCGGAATACGCGAGAACGACCTTGTTTACGTCGGCCATGCCATCACTCCACGGGGTTGTACGGAAAGGCGTCGATTCTACCGACCAAAACCGCGAATTTACAGGGGCGCGACAGCAAATGAAGATAAAGCGACAGATTATGTCGAACGGGCGACCGAGGGTCGCACCTTAGGAGGTGTGCGCGGGGTTGCTTGGGCCGGTGGCCGTGGGGGCCGGTTTCTCGGGGGCAGCCACGCGCTCTAGCTGAATATTCACGCGGCGGTTGCGTGCCCGGTTGGCCGCATTGGTGTTGGGCGCCAATGGGTAGCTTTCGCCGTGGAAACGCAGGGTGATCTGCGATTCCGGGATACCGTTGGCCTTGAAGTAGTCCATGACCGCCAGGCCGCGACGGCGCGAGACGTCGCGGTTGGTGAGTCGGTTGCCGCTGTTGTCCGAATGACCGTTCAACTCGATATGGTTGACGGTGGGGTCGGCTTTCATGAACGCGAGAATCACGTCGAGTTTCTTCTTGGCGACCGCGTCCAGCTCGATTCCGCCCCCCGGGAAACCGACTTCAGTCTGTTTGACCTGGTCATAATTCATCGGCAACAGCTTGGCGGTGCACAGCTGGTAATCGTTGTAGGCCTTGTTGAATTTAACCGGCAGCAGCCGGATTTCCGAATAGCCGCCTTCACGCCCATAGTGCCGCACGGTCGGGCTGCGCCCTTCCAGCAAGCCATTGAACAGGCGCCCGGCCTGGGCCTGGGAGCTGTTGAACAGTACATCGCCACTGCCGGCACGCACGGCGCCGAGGTTGATATCGCCTCGCCCCGGCTGCCACGGCGCAGCGGCGGCCAGCAACGTGGCCGAACCGGCTCCCAGCGAGCCGTTGTAGGCTTTCAGACGAAATGTCGCCTGCTCTCCGGCCCGGCGCACGAACTCACCCGAACCGAAATCGGTGATTGGCTGGGTCAAGCGGCACTCGAACTGGTCGCCTTCCACCTTCCACTCAATATTCTCCAGACGTGTCTGGAACGTGAGGGCCATCGCAGGCAGGCTGGCGAACACACTGAGCAGGGCTAGATATTGCTGGCGCACGTGAGGCTCCACTGGTTTCTACAACACTTCAAAGCGTCATACATCGATAAGGCATACCAAAGGCTATCGGTTGCATCCTGCAAAACTTGATAGCGAGTGCCTGAAAGCGTCTTTTCCGGTAGCATTCCCACCAGATTGACCCGCCTGGAATCCCCAATGTCCGACCGCCTGACCCTGCTGCGTCCCGACGACTGGCATATTCATCTTCGCGATGGTGCTGCGTTACCCCACACCGTGGCCGATGTCGCGCGCACGTTTGGCCGCGCCATCATCATGCCTAACCTGGTACCTCCGGTGCGTAACGCCGAGCAAGCCGATGCCTATCGCCAGCGTATCCTCGCTGCACGACCGGCCGGCAGCCGCTTCGAACCGTTGATGGTGCTCTACCTCACCGACCGCACCCAGCCCGAAGAGATTCGAGAGGCCAAGGCCAGCGGCTTCGTGCACGCCGCCAAGCTGTACCCGGCCGGCGCGACCACCAACTCCGATTCCGGCGTGACCAGTATCGACAAGATCCTGCCGGCCATCGAAGCCATGGCCGAAGTCGGCATGCCGCTGTTGATCCACGGTGAAGTCACCCGTGGCGACGTGGATGTCTTCGACCGTGAGAAGATCTTCATCGACGAGCATATGCGCCGTGTGGTCGAGCTGTTCCCGACCCTCAAGGTGGTGTTCGAACACATCACCACAGCCGATGCGGTGCAGTTCGTCAGCGAGGCCTCCGCCAACGTCGGCGCGACCATCACCGCGCATCACTTGCTATACAACCGCAACCACATGCTGGTGGGCGGGATTCGGCCGCACTTCTATTGCCTGCCGATCCTCAAGCGCAACACCCACCAGGTGGCCTTGCTGGATGCAGCGACCAGCGGCAATCCGAAGTTCTTCCTCGGCACCGACTCCGCGCCTCATGCCCAGCACGCTAAGGAAGCGGCGTGTGGCTGTGCCGGTTGCTACACCGCCTATGCAGCGATCGAGTTGTATGCCGAAGCGTTCGAACAGCGTAACGCCCTGGACAAGCTCGAAGGCTTCGCCAGCCTCAACGGCCCGCGTTTCTACGGCCTGCCGGCGAATACTGACCGCATCACCCTGGTCCGTGAAGACTGGACCGCCCCTGCCAGCCTGCCGTTTGGCGAGCTGACTGTCATCCCGCTGCGCGCCGGTGAAACACTGCGCTGGCGCCTGCTGGAGGAAAGCAAGTGAGTGAAGACCATTACGATGACGAACACGAGCACAGTGGTGGCGGTTCGCGTCACCCGATGGCCGAGCGGTTTCGCGGCTATCTGCCGGTTGTCATCGACGTAGAAACCGGTGGCTTCAATTGCGCCACCGACGCATTGCTGGAAATCGCCGCAACCACCATCGGCATGGACGAGCAGGGTTTTGTGTTCCCGGAACACACCCACTTCTTCCGCGTCGAACCGTTTGAAGGCGCGAATATCGAAGCCGCCGCTTTGGAATTCACGGGCATCAAGCTTGATCACCCACTGCGCATGGCGGTGAGTGAAGAAGCGGCGCTGACCGATATCTTCCGTGGTGTGCGCAAGGCGTTGAAGGCCAATGGCTGCAAACGCGCGATCCTGGTCGGCCACAACAGCAGTTTCGACCTGGGTTTCCTGAACGCCGCCGTGGCGCGGTTGGACATGAAGCGCAACCCGTTCCACCCGTTCTCTAGCTTCGACACGGCCACCCTCGCCGGCCTGGCGTATGGCCAGACCGTGTTGGCGAAAGCCTGCCAGGCCGCCGGTATTGACTTTGACGGGCGTGAGGCTCACTCGGCTCGCTACGACACCGAGAAAACCGCCGAGCTGTTCTGCGGCATCGTCAACCGCTGGAAAGACATGGGCGGCTGGGAAGACTTCAATGATTGAGGTCATATGCCGCGCATAAAAAAACCGGCCTTCTCAGGCCGGTTTTTTTGTACCTCGAACCTGGCTTACAGCTTGCCAGCGTTCTCGGTCAGGTAAGCCGCAACGCCTTCTGGCGAAGCGTTCATGCCTTTGTCGCCTTTTTTCCAGTTGGCTGGGCAGACTTCGCCGTGCTCTTCGTGGAATTGCAGGGCGTCGACCAGGCGGATCAGCTCTTCCATGTTACGACCCAGTGGCAGGTCGTTGATGATCTGGGAGCGGACAACGCCCTTGTCATCGATCAGGAAAGCACCACGGAAGGCCACGCCGCCTTCAGACTCAACGTCGTAGGCCTTGGCGATGTCGTGCTTCATGTCAGCAGCCATGGTGTATTTGACTTTGCCGATGCCACCATCATTGATGGCGGTGTTGCGCCAGGCGTTGTGGGTGAAATGGGAGTCGATGGAAACAGCGACCACTTCAACGTTGCGCGCCTTGAAATCGTCCATGCGGTGGTCCAGAGCGATCAGCTCCGAAGGGCAGACGAAGGTGAAGTCCAGCGGGTAGAAGAACACCAGGCCGTATTTGCCTTTGATGGCTTCAGACAGTTTGAAGCTGTCTACGATTTCGCCATTGCCGAGGACGGCTGGGACGTCGAAATCCGGGGCTTGTTTGCCGACGAGTACGCTCATTGGGTATCTCCTGATGTAGAGGTGACGATTGAAGTAAAAGGACCGGCCTCGAGTCTGCCGTTAATAAGCGACAGCCCTGTGACGCAGTCACGCTTCGTGAAGACCGACCATCATACACTGAAAAAACCGTTCGTCAGTGCGGGCGCGGTGCCAGCAAATACCCTACGAATCTACTTTGACAATCATTCTCGTTAACATTAAGATCCATCGCACTTAAGCCTTAAACCCGCGACGGTTCTCCCTTATGTATGTGTGCCTCTGTACTGGCGTCACCGACGGACAAATCCGCGAAGCAATCTATGAAGGTTGCTGCAGCTACAAGGAAGTGCGTGAAACCACCGGCGTTGCCAGCCAGTGCGGTAAATGCGCTTGCCTCGCCAAGCAAGTGGTACGGGAAACCCTGACGCAGCTGCAGACAGTCCAGGCCGCGCTCCCCTATTCAGCAGAATTTACACACGCCTGATTGGGCGTGTTTTAAAGAACCGGACTTAGTGTCCGGTTTTTTTATGCCAGCAATTCAATTAGTTAGCGTCAAGACGCGGAACACAAACATTCTTATTCCGATTAATTTTCATTTATTATTCAATAACTTAGGTTTGACACTAGGGAATTCGCCGCTCAAACTCCGCCTTATACACAGCTATTACAGGGCAGGACCCCAGTCATGAAAGGCGACATCTCAGTCATCCAGCAACTCAACAAAATCCTTGCCAATGAACTGGTCGCGATCAATCAGTACTTTCTGCATGCGCGCATGTATGACGATTGGGGCCTGGAAAAGCTGGGCAAGCGCGAATACAAAGAATCCATCAAGGCCATGAAAGATGCGGACGCACTGATCAAGCGCATCCTGTTCCTGGAAGGCCTGCCGAACGTACAGGACCTGGGCAAGCTGAACATCGGCGAGCACACCCAGGAAATGATCAGCAGCGACCTGAAGTTCGAACACAAGAGCCACAGCGACCTCAAGGCCGCCATCGCTCACTGCGAAAGCAAAGGTGACTTCGGCAGCCGCGAACTGCTGGAAGACATCCTCGAAGACCAGGAAGAACACATCGACTGGCTGGAGACCCAACTGGGCCTGATCGACAAAGTCAGCCTGGAAAACTACCTGCAATCGCAGATGGGCGAAGAATAAGCTCCCAGCTCGCAGGTACAAAAAAGCCCCGCTCTCTCACGAGAAGCGGGGCTTTTTATTGCGTCCGGATCAAGCTTCAGTCTTGGCTGCCGCTTTTTCCGCTGCATCTTTGATCAACGACTGCAACGAACCGTCTGCGGCCATTTCAGTGATGATGTCGCTACCGCCGACCAGCTCACCGGCAACCCACAGTTGTGGGAAGGTCGGCCAGTTGGCGTACTTCGGCAGGTTGGCGCGGATTTCAGGGTTTTGCAGGATATCCACGTAAGCGAATTTTTCGCCGCACGCCATGATGGCCTGGGACGCCTTCGCGGAGAAACCGCACTGAGGAGCGTTTGGCGCGCCCTTCATGTAAAGCAGAATGGTGTTGTTGGCAATCTGCTCTTTGATCGTTTCGATGATATCCATGGAACACCTCGGCTGGAACTTTGCGACTCACAGGTCGGCACGGTGGCGCATTGTAACGCAAAATTCCAGCCTGGTGCTCAGGCGGCTGCTACCTGCACCGGCACGCCATTGAGCGCTGCATTGCCCGATAGCTCGTCCAGCTGCCGTTCGTCGGTCAAATCATTGGCACTCGCCCCTGGCTGTCCACTGGCGATGGTCATCTTTACTCCCGGCCGTCCGTGACCCCAACCATGGGGCAGACTGACCACGCCGGGCATCATGTCCAGGCTGGCCACCACTTCCACTTCGATCATGCCGATGCGCGAGCTGACACGGACCCGCTGGCCATCGCTCAATTGACGACTGGCCAGATCGTCCGGATGCATCAGCAATTGATGGCGCGGCTTGCCCTTCACCAGCCGGTGATAGTTATGCATCCAGGAATTATTACTGCGCACATGGCGACGACCGATCAGCAGCAGTTCGTCATCGACAGGCATCGGTTGTGCGGCAAAACGCACCAGGTCGGCAAGGATCACTGGCGGCGCCGCTTGCACCTTGCCATCAGCGGTTTTCAAACGCGCTGAAAGGTTGGGTTGCAGAGGCCCTAAGTCCACGCCGTGGGGATGATCCGCCAGCATGGCCACCGACAACTTGTGGCTGGATGCATCACCGTAGGCGCCCGCGCGCAGACCGAAATCAATCATTTGCGCAGGGGGCATCGTCGGCTTGAGCGCGACACCATTGTGAGCAGCGAAGGCTTTGGCCAGGCCGACAAAAATCTCCCAGTCATGCAGCGCGCCCGCAGGCTTGGGCAAGATCGCCCGATTGAAGCGGGTGACGTTACGCACCGCAAACATATTGAAGGTGGTGTCGTAATGATCGTTTTCCAGCGCCGACGTAGACGGCAGGATCAGGTCGGCATAGCGCGTGGTTTCGTTGATATAGAGGTCGATGCTGACCATGAACTCCAGCCCATCGAGGGCCTGTTCCAATTGCCGGCCGTTCGGCGTCGACAACACGGGATTACCTGCCACCGTGACCAATGCACGGATTTGTCCTTCACCCTCGGTGAGCATTTCCTCAGCCAAGGCCGACACAGGCAACTCGCCACCGTACTCCGGACGCCCGGAAACCCGACTCTGCCAGCGATTGAAATGCCCTCCACCGGTCGACGCCACCAGGTCCACCGCCGGCGTGGTGCACAACGCGCCTCCGACGCGGTCCAGGTTGCCAGTCACCAGGTTGATCAACTGCACCAGCCAATGGCACAGCGTGCCGAATGCCTGGGTCGACACGCCCATGCGCCCATAGCACACGGCTTTGTCGGCTGCAGCAAAGTCCAGTGCCAACTGGCGGATCTGCTCGGCAGGCACCGCACATTGGCGGCTCATAGCCTCGGCGGTAAACCCAGCGATGGCGCGCCGTACGTCCTCAAGGCCTTCAATCGGTAAATGGCTGTCGCGGGTCAGGTTCTCGCTGAACAAGGTGTTGAGCACGCCGAACAACAACGCCGCATCACCGCCTGGACGCACGAACAGATGCTGGTCGGCCATCGCCGCCGTTTCACTGCGCCGCGGGTCGATTACCACCACTTTGCCGCCCCGCGCCTGGATCGCCTTGAGGCGCTTCTCCACGTCGGGCACGGTCATGATGCTGCCGTTGGACGCGAGCGGATTGCCCCCCAGGATCAGCATGAAATCGGTGTGATCGATGTCCGGGATCGGCAGCAACAGGCCGTGGCCGTACATGAGGTAGCTGGTGAGGTGATGGGGCAACTGGTCCACAGACGTCGCGGAAAACCGATTGCGCGTCTTCAACTGGCCCAGGAAGTAGTTGCTGTGGGTCATCAACCCATAGTTGTGCACGCTGGGGTTGCCCTGGTACACCGCCACCGCATTCTGCCCATGCTGCGCCTGGATGCCTGACAACCGCTCGGCTACAAGCGCGAAGGCGTCTTCCCACGCAATCGGCTGCCATTCGCTACCGACCCGCAACATGGGTTGATGCAGGCGGTCGGGATCGTTCTGGATATCCTGCAACGCGACGGCCTTGGGGCAGATATGCCCACGGCTGAAGCTGTCCTGAGCGTCGCCCTTGATCGAGGTAATCGCCAGGCTACCGTCCTCGGCTTGGGTGGTTTCCAGGGTCAGGCCACAAATGGCTTCACACAGGTGGCAGGCACGGTGGTGGAGAGTCTTGGTCATGGCCAGTCTCTTTTATAAGGGCTTTGATCCCACTATGGGTCGAGACCGGCGGGGGCGCCACCAATGTTCGTCCCGTGAATCGGCCTGCATCAGGCCAGGCCATGGACAAGCGTGAGCAAATGTTTCAAAAGCCTGCATACCGCCTCTGAAACCGACGCAGCCTGGCCTGCGCCCGCCCCCGCACGTTGCAAAAGGTCTCGGCGCCAGTGTACAAATGGCTCGCTGCTGTCTGGAAATAGTCTTCAAAAGCGCCCCGGCGCCCTGCTTGAACACCCTTAAAAACCGTAGCCCTATTGGTAAGACGCGACATTTAATTATAAGATCGCGCCTTCCCCTATTTCGTCGCCCCGTGCGGCTTTCGCCGCAGGTCTCGCCCGTTGTCACAATAAACAAGGCTTTGAGTATCTGCGGTCTGTTGCAAAAAGGTAGTTAATGATGAGCGCAAGGCACTTTCTCTCCCTGATGGATTGCACGCCCGAAGAGCTGGTCAGCGTGATCCGTCGAGGCATTGAGCTTAAAGACCTGCGTAACCGCGGCGTACTGTTCGAGCCTTTGAAAAACCGCGTGCTCGGCATGATCTTCGAGAAGTCGTCGACCCGCACCCGCGTGTCATTCGAAGCCGGCATGATCCAATTGGGTGGCCAAGCCATCTTCTTGTCCTCGCGTGACACCCAACTGGGGCGTGGCGAGCCGATCGCCGACAGTGCAAAGGTGATGTCGAGCATGCTCGACGCCGTGATGATCCGTACCTTTGCCCACAGCACCGTGACCGAATTTTCCGCGAACTCCCGCGTGCCGGTGATCAACGGCCTGTCCGACGACCTGCACCCGTGCCAGTTGCTGGCCGACATGCAGACCTTCCTTGAGCACCGCGGCTCGATCCAGGGTAAGACCGTGGCCTGGATCGGCGACGGCAACAACATGTGCAACAGCTATATAGAAGCCGCGATCCAGTTCGATTTCCAACTGCGCGTTGCCTGCCCGGAAGGCTACGAGCCTGACGCGCGCTTCCTGGCCCTGGCCGGCGACCGCGTGACCCTGGTGCGCGACCCGCGTGACGCGGTGATCGGCGCGCACCTGGTGAGCACTGACGTCTGGACCTCCATGGGCCAGGAAGAGGAAACCGCCAAGCGCCTGGCCCTGTTCGCCCCGTACCAGGTGACCCGCGCCCTGCTCGACCTGGCCGCGCCAGACGTGCTGTTCATGCACTGCCTGCCGGCCCACCGTGGCGAAGAGATCAGCACCGACCTGCTCGACGACCCACGCTCGGTCGCCTGGGACCAGGCTGAAAACCGCCTGCATGCGCAAAAAGCCCTGCTCGAATTTCTCGTCCCGCCGTCGTACCACCACGCATGAGCCATTCATTACTGCTGAACCTGCGCAACCTGGCATGCGGCTATCAAGATCAACGGGTGGTACAGAACCTCAACCTGCACCTCAACGCCGGCGACATCGGCTGCCTGCTGGGCTCCTCGGGTTGCGGCAAGACCACCACGTTACGTGCGATTGCCGGGTTCGAGCCGGTGCACGATGGCGAGATCAGCCTGGCGGGCGAAGTGATCTCCAGTGCCGGTTTCACACTGGCACCAGAGAAACGTCGTATCGGGATGGTGTTCCAGGACTACGCACTGTTTCCTCATTTGAGCGTGGCCGACAACATTGCCTTCGGTATTCGCAAGCATCCGCAGAAAGACCGCGTGGTGGCTGAGTTGCTGGAGCTGGTCAACCTGAAGAACCTGGGCGAGCGCTTTCCCCATGAGCTTTCCGGCGGCCAGCAACAACGCGTCGCCCTCGCCCGCGCGTTGGCGCCGGAGCCGGCCCTGTTGTTGCTGGATGAACCCTTCTCCAACCTGGACGGCGAGCTGCGCCGCAAGCTCAGCCATGAGGTGCGCGACATCCTCAAGGCACGCGGCACCAGTGCGATCCTGGTGACCCATGACCAGGAAGAAGCCTTTGCAGTCAGCGACCAGGTCGGGGTTTTCAAGGAGGGTCGTCTGGAGCAGTGGGACACACCCTACAACCTCTATCACGAACCGCAGACGCCCTATGTCGCCAGCTTTATCGGCCAGGGTTACTTCATCCGTGGCCAATTGAGTTCGCCGGAATCGGTCAGTACCGAACTGGGTGAATTGCGCGGCAACCGCGCCTACACCTGGCCTACCGGCGGTGCGGTGGACGTGTTGCTGCGCCCGGATGACATCGTCTACGCACCGGACAGCGCGTTGAAAGCACGGATCGTCGGCAAGACCTTTCTCGGCGCATCGACCTTGTACCGCCTGCAACTGCCGACCGGCGCGCAATTGGAGTCGATTTTCCCGAGCCATGCCGACCATCAGGTCGGCGCGGATGTGGGGATCCGTGTGGCCGCCGAACATTTGGTGCTGTTCCAGGCCTCAGGCAGCACCGCCGCGCAGATCCCTCAAGTCGAATCCGGCGTGAGACGCTACAGCCCGGTATAACGCCCGGTCATGCCCGGCCAATTTCTGCGAATTTGGCCTGGGTATGTTCAGCCAGCACAGCCGCCGGCAATTCAACTTCCAAGCCCCTTCTCCCCGCACTTACAAAAATCGTTGCGAAGGGTTGCGCCGTTGCATCGATAAACGTGCGCAGGCGTTTCTTTTGCCCCAACGGGCTGATGCCGCCCAGCAGGTAACCGGTCGAACGCTGCGCCGCCGCCGGGTCGGCCATTTCGACTTTCTTGACGCCTGCCGCATGAGCCAGGGCCTTCAGGTCCAGACTTCCGACGACCGGCACCACCGCCACCAACAATTCGCCCTTCTCGCTGCTCGCCAACAAGGTCTTGAACACCTGCGCCGGGTCGAGGCCCAATTTTTCCGCGGCCTCCAGCCCATAGGACGCCGCCTTGGGGTCGTGTTCATAACTGTGAATACGATGTTCGGCGCGAACTTTTTTCAACAGGTCCAATGCGGGGGTCATGACGTCTCCGGGCGTGGCAAACAGATGGCCAATTCTAGGCCAAGCCCACACAAAACGCTCTAGCCCGCCCACTCTTAAGGTGCGCGCGCATTGTGAGAAGCGTGATCATTCACCAGACCAATAGTTTGAAAGTGACTGACAGTTCACTTTCGACCTTTGACAGCCGTCATTCTTGTCTATATTTTTTCGTTTCCGAATACTGTAGGAATAGACCCGCAGTATTGAAGCAGTAAGCCGCGACCGGGATGGGGATCCTTGCCACGGTGAAAATCGCGCAACAATCCGTTGAGGTTGTGCGCCAGACAAGAACAACAACTGAGGTTTTCCATGACAACTGCTCTTCAACAGCCTTCACTTTCGAGCCAATGCATGGCCGAATTCCTGGGGACTGCGCTTCTGATCTTCTTCGGTACAGGATGTGTCGCTGCGCTCAAGGTCGCGGGTGCCAGCTTTGGCTTGTGGGAGATCAGTATCATCTGGGGGGTCGGCGTCAGCATGGCGATCTACCTGAGCGCCGGGATATCCGGGGCCCACCTCAACCCGGCCGTCAGCATCGCGCTGTGTATTTTCGCTGACTTCGACAAGCGCAAACTGCCCTTCTATATCCTCGCCCAGATCGCCGGCGCCTTTTGCTCGGCGGCCCTGGTGTACACGCTCTACAGCAACCTGTTTTTCGATTACGAACAAACCCACCACATGGTGCGCGGATCCCAGGCCAGCCTGGAATTGGCGTCGGTGTTCTCCACCTACCCCCATGCGCTGTTGAGCACCGCTCAGGCGTTCCTGGTGGAAATGGTCATTACAGCAATCCTGATGGGCGTGATCATGGCCCTCACCGATGACAACAACGGCTTGCCACGCGGCCCGCTGGCCCCGCTGCTGATCGGCCTGCTGATCGCGGTGATTGGCAGCGCCATGGGCCCGTTGACCGGCTTTGCGATGAACCCGGCACGGGATTTCGGGCCCAAGCTGATGACCTTTTTCGCAGGCTGGGGTGAAATGGCCTTTACGGGCGGCCGCGATATTCCTTACTTCCTGGTGCCGATTTTCGCGCCGATTGTGGGTGCATGCCTCGGTGCTGCGGCCTATCGCGGGCTGATCGCCCGCCACCTGCCGAGCGCCGCACCTGCTATAGCTGAAGAAACACCTGACACGGCTGTCAACGGCAAGACGCGTATTTCCTGATACCGCCGGCCGGGTCCCCACTGCCTCTTTGCGGACCCGGCTGATTCCTTACTTCCTTATTTTCCGTCCAAGGCAATCGACATGACCGACATTCAGAATAAGAACTACATCATTGCCCTTGATCAGGGCACCACCAGTTCCCGCGCGATCATCTTCGATCGTGACGCCAACGTGGTCTGCACCGCCCAGCGTGAATTCACTCAGCATTACCCACAAGCCGGTTGGGTCGAGCATGACCCGATGGAAATCTTCGCCACCCAGAGTGCGGTGATGGTCGAAGCGCTGGCACAGGCCGGCCTGCACCATGACCAGGTTGCTGCCATCGGCATCACCAACCAGCGTGAAACCACCGTGGTGTGGGACAAAGTCACCGGTCGCCCGATCTACAACGCGATCGTCTGGCAGTGCCGCCGTAGCACCGAGATCTGCCAGCAGCTCAAGCGCGATGGCCACGAGCAATACATCAATGAGACCACTGGCCTGGTCACCGACCCGTACTTCTCCGGCACCAAGCTCAAGTGGATCCTCGACAACGTCGAAGGCAGCCGCGAGCGTGCGCGCAACGGCGAACTGCTGTTCGGCACCATCGACAGCTGGCTGATCTGGAAATTTACTGGCGGCAAGACCCACGTCACCGACTACACCAACGCCTCGCGCACCATGCTCTTCAACATCCACACCCTGGAGTGGGACGCGAAGATGCTGGAGATCCTCGACGTACCGCGCGAAATGCTGCCGGAAGTCAAATCCTCCTCGGAAATCTACGGCCGCACCAAGAGCGGCATCGCCATCGGCGGTATCGCCGGTGACCAGCAAGCGGCACTGTTCGGCCAAATGTGCGTCGAAGCCGGCCAAGCCAAGAACACCTACGGCACCGGTTGCTTCCTGCTGATGAACACCGGCGACAAGGCGGTGAAATCCAAGCACGGCATGCTCACCACTATCGCCTGCGGCCCGCGCGGCGAAGTGGCTTACGCCCTGGAAGGCGCAGTGTTCAACGGCGGTTCCACTGTGCAGTGGCTGCGTGACGAGCTGAAGATCATCGCCGATGCCACCGACACCGAATACTTCGCCGGCAAGGTCAAGGACAGCAACGGCGTGTATCTGGTGCCGGCCTTCACCGGCCTGGGCGCCCCGTACTGGGACCCGTACGCCCGTGGCGCACTGTTCGGCCTGACCCGTGGCGTACGCGTGGATCACATTATTCGTGCAGCCCTGGAGTCGATTGCCTACCAGACCCGCGACGTGCTCGACGCCATGCAACAGGACTCCGGCGAACGCCTCAAGGCCCTGCGTGTGGACGGCGGCGCCGTGGCCAACAACTTCCTGATGCAATTCCAGGCCGACATCCTCGGCACCCAGGTCGAGCGCCCGCAAATGCGCGAAACCACTGCACTCGGCGCGGCCTACCTGGCTGGCCTGGCGTGCGGCTTCTGGGGCAGCCTGGACGAGTTGCGCGGCAAGGCGGTGATCGAGCGCGAATTCGAACCACAACTGGACGAAGCGGCCAAAGAGAAGCTCTACGCCGGCTGGCAAAAAGCAGTCAGCCGCACCCGTGACTGGGAGCCCCACGAAGGCGCTGAATAAGCCAACGTCCGGTTGTAACTGGCAGGGAGCGGATTCCTGCGTCATCATGGGCCACTTTTGTATGGCAGCCCAAAGGACGCCCCATGAATCTGCCTCCCCGCCAACAACAAATCCTCGAACTGGTCCGCGAACGCGGCTATGTCAGTATCGAGGAAATGGCGCAGCTATTCGTTGTCACCCCGCAAACCATCCGCCGCGACATCAACCAACTGGCGGACGCCAATCTGCTGCGCCGCTACCACGGCGGCGCGGCCTATGACTCCAGTGTCGAGAACACCGCCTACGCCATGCGCGCCGACCAGATGCGCGACGAGAAACAGCGCATCGGCGAAGCCATCGCTGCGCAAATCCCCGATCACGCCTCGCTGTTCATCAATATCGGCACCACCACCGAATCCATCGCTCGCGCGCTGCTCAACCACAATCACCTGAAAATCATCACCAACAACCTCAACGTCGCCACCATGCTCAGTGCCAAGGACGACTTTGACGTGCTGCTGACCGGCGGTAACGTGCGGCGTGACGGTGGCGTGGTGGGCCAGGCGAGTGTCGACTTCATCAACCAGTTCAAGGTCGACTTTGCGTTGGTGGGTATCAGCGGTATCGATGAAGACGGCAGTCTGCTGGACTTTGATTACCAGGAAGTACGCGTATCCCAGGCGATTATCGCCAATGCACGCCAGGTGATCCTGGCGGCGGACTCCAGCAAATTCGGGCGCAACGCCATGATTCGCCTGGGCCCGATCAGTTTGGTGGACTGCCTGGTGACCGACCAGCAGCCAGTGCCGGCGCTGGTGCAGCTGTTGAGCCAGCATAAGGTTCGGTTGGAAGTCGTGTAACACCCCCACCTTGTAGGAGCCGGCTTGCCGGCGATAGCGACCTCATGGACGCCATCGCCGGCAAGCCGGCTCCTACCGTTTTATGTTCACAAATTTTCCTTTCCCGCCGCTTCGATGAGTTTTTTCAATCGAAGTCAGGTGGCTGTGCGCGCGTTTATCAGCTACCATTTTCGCAAATGAACATTAATGTTCGAATTCCAATACGAAAAGATCGCGAGGCCAGCCGATGAACCCTTCTACCTTGCCTGCCCCACCGCTTGCCGAAGTCTATGACGTTGCCGTTATCGGTGGCGGGATCAATGGCGTCGGCATTGCAGCAGACGCAGCCGGGCGCGGTTTGTCGGTATTCCTTTGCGAAAAGGATGACCTGGCCAGCCACACGTCATCCGCCAGCAGTAAGCTGATCCACGGCGGGCTGCGTTACCTCGAACATTACGAATTCCGCCTGGTGCGCGAAGCCCTGGCCGAGCGTGAAGTATTGCTGGCCAAGGCCCCGCATATCGTCAAGCAGATGCGCTTCGTATTGCCGCACCGCCCGCACCTGCGCCCGGCGTGGATGATCCGCGCCGGCCTGTTCCTGTATGACAACCTGGGCAAGCGCGAAAAGCTCGCCGGTTCGAAAAGCCTCAAGTTCGGCCCCGACAGCCCGCTGAAAAGCGAAATCACCAAAGGCTTCGAATATTCCGACTGCTGGGTGGATGACGCCCGTCTCGTCGTGCTGAACGCCATGGCCGCCCGCGAAAAAGGCGCGCACATCCACACGCAAACCCGGTGCATCAGCGCCCACCGCAGCAACGGCATGTGGGAAATGAACATGGAACGCGCCGATGGCAGCCTGTTCTCGATCCGTGCTCGCGCACTGGTGAACGCCGCCGGCCCATGGGTCGCCAAGTTCATCAAGGACGACCTGAAGCTGGATTCGCCTTACGGCATCCGCCTGATCCAGGGCAGCCACCTGATCGTGCCGAAACTGTACGAAGGCGCTCACGCGCACATCCTGCAGAACGAAGACCAGCGCATCGTCTTCACCATCCCGTACCTGAACCACCTGACCATCATCGGCACCACCGACCGTGAATACACCGGTGATCCGGCTGCAGTTGCGATCACCGAAGGTGAAACGGACTACATGCTGAAAGTGGTCAACGCTCACTTCAAGAAGCAGCTGAGCCGCGACGACATCGTCCACACCTACTCCGGCGTGCGTCCGCTGTGCAATGACGAATCGGACAACCCGTCGGCCATCACCCGCGACTACACCCTGGCATTGTCCGGCGGCACGGGCGAGGCGCCGATCCTGTCGGTGTTTGGCGGCAAACTGACCACCTATCGCAAGCTGGCTGAATCGGCGATGGCGCAACTGGCCCCCTACTTCACCCAGATGCGCCCAAGCTGGACTGCTACCGCCAGCCTGCCCGGCGGCGAAGACATGACCACGCCAGAAGCCTTGGCTGACGCCATCCGCAGCAAGTTCGACTGGGTACCGAGCGAGATCGCCCGCCGTTGGTCCACCACCTACGGCAGCCGCACCTGGCGCCTGCTCGAAGGCGTGCAATCGCTGGCCGACCTGGGCGACCACTTGGGTGGCGGCCTGTACACCCGCGAGGTTGATTACCTGTGCACCGAGGAATGGGCAACCCAGCCTCAGGACGTGCTGTGGCGTCGCACCAAGCTGGGTCTGTTCACTACTCCGGAAGAACAGGCCAACGTGCAGCGATACCTGTCCACCGTTGAGCAGAACCGCAGCAAGATCGAAGCAGCCTGACGGACCAGTACTACAAAAGCCCCTGCGCCGAACGGCCCAGGGGCTTTTTTTCGCATTCGGTTTTCCGAACGCCGCAGTGCCATCAATTCGGTTTGCCGGATCCAAGGCTTGAAAGAACGTCGTCATATAAAGTTAATTTTCTTACAAAACAAGTAGTTAACCTTTTATATCGAGCCTGGCACGACTCATGCTCTACACTCTTGGACGATTGCCTGGGACGCCTCAGGAGCCGTCATGGGCATTCGCTGTACAAGAGAGCCGTTTAGCCGGCTTCATAAAAAAAACAAATGTCGAGGAAGTATTGATGCGCATCGTTCCCCATATTCTGGGCGCAGCTATCGCTGCTGCTCTGATCAGCACTCCAGTTTTCGCCGCCGAACTCACCGGCACGCTGAAGAAGATCAACGAATCCGGCACCATCACTCTCGCTCACCGCGACAGCTCCATTCCCTTTTCCTACATCGCGGATGGTTCGGGCAAACCCGTGGGCTACTCCCACGACATTCAGTTGGCCGTCGTCGAACAGCTGAAAAAAGACCTGAACAAGCCCGATCTGAAGGCCAAGTACAACCTGGTGACTTCGCAAACCCGTATTCCGCTGATCCAGAACGGCACTGCGGACCTCGAGTGCGGTTCCACCACCAACAACGCCGAACGCGCCCAGCAAGTTGATTTCACCGTCAACATCTTCGAAATCGGTACCCGTCTGCTGGTCAAGAAAGACAAGGATGGCAAGCCGAGCTACGCCGACTTCGCTGACCTGAAAGGCAAGAACGTCGTGACCACCGCTGGCACCACGTCCGAGCGCATCATCAAAGCGATGAACGCCGACAAGCAGATGGGCATGAACGTCATCTCCGCCAAAGACCACGGCGAATCCTTCCAGATGCTGGAAAGCGGCCGCGCCGTTGCCTTCATGATGGACGACGCCCTGCTGGCAGGTGAAGAAGCCAAGGCCAAGAAGCCGGACGACTGGGTCATCACCGGTACTCCGCAATCCTTCGAAGCCTACGCGTGCATGGTGCGTAAAGACGACCCAGCCTTCAAGAAAGCGGTCGATGACGCCATCGTTGCCCTGTACAAATCCGGCGAAATCAACAAGATCTACAGCAAGTGGTTCGAGAGCCCGATCCCACCAAAAGGCCTGAACCTGAACTTCCCGATGAGCGACAAGGTGAAGGAGCTGATCGCCAACCCAAGCGACAAGCCAGCGCCTGACGTAAAAATCTGATACCTGACTAAGCTTATCTCCTGAGGGAGCCACCCTCCCTCAGGCGTCTGTTACTACCTGCTGGCTTTATTTTGGAACACTCGACCTGGCGGTTTTCGAGCCGATCGCGTGTGCCTGGCGTTCTCCGTCAGGCGGGAAAGGATCTTCCCCAAGCGGGTGCTTGTACATCGATCGACTTCGAGGGGAGACCCTAATGAATTACAACTGGGACTGGGGCGTGTTCTTCAAGTCCACTGGCGTGGGCAGCGAGACTTATCTCGACTGGTACATCGCCGGCTTGGGCTGGACCATCGCCATCGCTGTCGTGGCATGGATTATCGCCTTGCTGCTGGGGTCCATTCTGGGCGTCATGCGCACCGTGCCAAACCGCATCGTATCGGGCATCGCGACCTGCTACGTGGAACTGTTTCGTAACGTGCCGCTGCTGGTTCAGCTGTTCATCTGGTACTTCCTGGTACCCGACATGCTGCCGCAGAACCTGCAGGACTGGTACAAACAAGACCTCAACCCGACCACCTCGGCCTACCTGAGCGTTGTCGTGTGCCTGGGCCTGTTCACCGCCGCCCGTGTGTGTGAGCAAGTGCGTACCGGCATCCAGGCGCTGCCACGCGGCCAGGAATCCGCTGCGCGCGCCATGGGCTTCAAGCTGCCACAGATCTACTGGAACGTGCTGCTGCCACAGGCCTACCGGATCATCATTCCGCCGCTCACCTCGGAATTCCTCAACGTCTTCAAGAACTCCTCCGTGGCGTCCTTGATCGGCCTGATGGAACTGCTGGCGCAAACCAAACAGACCGCAGAATTCTCGGCCAACCTGTTTGAAGCCTTCACCCTGGCCACGCTGATCTACTTCACCCTGAACATGAGCCTGATGCTGCTCATGCGCCTGGTCGAGAAGAAAGTCGCAGTGCCCGGCCTGATCTCCGTGGGGGGTAAATAATGGACTTCGATTTCAGCGGCATCATCCCCGCTATCCCAGGCCTGTGGAACGGCATGGTCATGACCTTGCAGTTGATGGTCATGGGCGTGGTCGGCGGCATTGCGCTGGGTACGGTCCTGGCGCTGATGCGCCTGTCGTCCAGCAAACTGCTGTCGCGCGTTGCCGGCGCTTATGTGAACTACTTCCGCTCGATCCCGCTGTTGCTGGTGATCACTTGGTTCTACCTGGCGGTACCGTTCGTGTTGCGCTGGATCACCGGCGAAGACACGCCGATCGGTGCGTTCACCTCGTGCGTCGTGGCCTTCATGATGTTCGAAGCCGCGTACTTCTGTGAAATCGTACGGGCCGGCGTACAGTCGATCCCCAAAGGCCAGATGGCGGCGGCACAGGCAATGGGCATGACCTATGGCCAGACCATGCGCCTGATCATCCTGCCCCAGGCGTTCCGCAAGATGACCCCGTTGCTGCTGCAACAGTCGATCATCCTGTTCCAGGACACCTCGCTGGTCTACACCGTGGGCCTGGTGGACTTCCTCAACTCCGCCCGCTCCAACGGCGACATCATCGGCCGCTCCAACGAGTTCCTGATCTTTGCCGGTGTCGTCTACTTCATCATCAGCTTTTCCGCCTCGCTGCTGGTCAAGCGTCTGCAAAAAAGGTTTGCCGTATGATCTCTATCAAGAACATCAACAAGTGGTATGGCGACTTCCAGGTGCTGACCGATTGCAGCACTGAGGTTAAAAAAGGCGAAGTGATCGTGGTGTGCGGGCCGTCCGGTTCGGGCAAATCCACCCTGATCAAGTGCGTCAACGCGCTGGAGCCGTTCCAGAAGGGCGACATCGTGGTCGACGGCACCTCCATCGCCGACCCGAAGACCAACCTGCCGAAACTGCGTTCGCGCGTGGGCATGGTGTTCCAGCACTTCGAACTGTTCCCGCACCTGACCATCACCGAGAACCTGACCATCGCGCAGATCAAGGTGCTCGGCCGCAGCAAGGAAGAAGCCACCAAGAAAGGCCTGCAACTGCTCGACCGCGTCGGCCTGTCAGCACACGCCCACAAGCACCCTGGCCAACTCTCCGGTGGTCAGCAACAACGCGTGGCGATTGCCCGCGCCCTGGCCATGGACCCGATCGTCATGCTGTTCGACGAACCAACCTCGGCCCTCGACCCGGAAATGGTCAACGAAGTACTCGACGTAATGGTGCAACTGGCCCACGAAGGCATGACCATGATGTGCGTGACCCACGAAATGGGCTTCGCCCGCAAAGTGGCCGACCGCGTGATCTTCATGGACGCCGGCAAGATCATCGAAGACTGCCCGAAAGAAGAATTCTTCGGCGACATCAGCGCCCGCTCCGAACGCGCGCAGCACTTCCTTGAGAAAATCCTGCAGCACTAAGCACTACATAGCGCCGACTGTGGAAACCGGGCCAATGTGGCAGGGGGCTTGCCCCCTCCCACATTGGCCCGCACAGGCTGGCAGCTCTGGTTGACCCAAGGCATCTGTGATGAAATGCGACCCCAACCAATTTCGCGCCGCACCGCCATCACTTGCCGTGAAACCACGTCTGATCCGCCAACTGTTCCTGCCGCCGTTGATCATCGCCCTGATGATCGGCCTGGGTTATATCGGCTTCTGGATCAGTGAGTACTATGGCATCCGCACCCTCAGCGACACCGGCGAACGCCAGCTGGAGTTGCATGCCCGCACCGTCGAAAGCGAACTGAGCAAATACACCTACCTGCCCAGCCTGCTGGAACTGGAGTCCAGCGTCTCCACGCTGCTGGCCGACCCGAACCAGGAAACCCGCAAGACCGTCAACGATTACCTCGAAGGCCTGAACCGACGCAGTCGCAGTCGGGCCATCTACGTGATGGACACCACTGGCCGCGTGCTGGCCACCAGTAACTGGCGCGATGCCGACAGTTACCAGGGTGAAGACCTGTCCTTCCGCGCCTATTTCCAGAACGCCGTACGTGGCCAGCCTGGCCGTTTCTACGGCATCGGCAGCACCAATGGCGAACCCGGCTACTATCTGGCGCACGGCTTGGAAGAGCACGGCAAGATCATCGGCGTCGCCGTGGTCAAGGTGCGCCTCGAAGCCCTCGAAGAGCGCTGGCAGCGCGCGCGCCTCGAAGCCTTTGTGAGCGACGAGAACGGCATCATCATCCTTTCCAGCGACCCGGCCCGCCGCCTCAAGGCCGTGCGCCCGCTGAGCGATGACACCAAGGAACGCCTGGCCCACAGCCTGCAATATTACTGGGCGACGTTGAACGAGCTGGAACCCCTGGCCCGTGAGCGCCTCAACGAAGGCACCGAGAAACTAACCTTCCCGGCCAACAGTGAAGTGGTCAACGACGAGCACGAAGTCAGCTACCTGGCGCAAACCCGCCCGCTGAATGACACGCCGTGGAATTTTACCCTGCTCACGCCGCTCAACGACCTGCGCCGTGCCGCGATAAACCAGGGCATTCTGGTGGCCGTTGCGTTTGGCTTGGTCGCATTTTTGCTGATCGCCTGGAATGAGCGGCGCAAGGTCATCGCCACCCGCCTCGCCGCCCGTGAAGCCTTGCAGGAAGCCAACAGCCAGTTGGAACGGCGAATTGCCGAACGCACCGCCGACCTGCGCGCCAGCAACGAACGGCTCAAGGGCCAGATTCGCGAACGACGCCAGGCCGAAGAGACGCTGCGTCGCGCCCAGGATGAGCTGGTTCAGGCCGGCAAACTGGCCGCTATCGGCCAGATGTCCACCAGCATTGCCCACGAATTGAACCAGCCGCTGGCAGCGCTGCGCACCTTGTCCGGCAATACCGTGCGCTTCCTTGAGCGCGGCGCCCTGGACACCGCCAGCGCCAACCTCAAGACCATCAACGAACTGATCGACCGCATGGGCCGCATCACCGCCAGCCTGCGTTCCTTCGCCCGGCGCGGCGACGACCAGGGCGAAGCCAGCCTGGCCAAAGCGGTCGACGCGGCGTTCCAGGTTCTCGGCGCACGCCTGGACAGCCTGCCACTGACCCTGCACCGCGACTTTTCCCACGCCCAATTGCAAATCGACCAGACGCGCCTGGAGCAGATCCTGGTCAACCTGATCGGCAATGCCCTCGACGCCATGCAGGCCCAGCCCGCGCCCGAGCTCTGGCTGGAAGGCAGCAGCAGCGAGGGCAAATATCGCCTGCACGTGCGCGATAATGGCCACGGTATAGACGCCGAGGCGCGCAAGCATTTGTTTGAACCGTTCTTCACCACCAAGCCCGGCGAGCAAGGCCTGGGCCTGGGCCTGACGCTGTCCGCCAGCCTCGCGGCGGCCACCGGCGGCAACCTTGCCGTGGAGCACCCGGCCAGTGGTGGAACGGCCTTTGTCTTGTGCCTGCCGTTGGCGGGCGCTCAAAAAGCTGAGTCGACATGAATACAGACGCTAAAGCCATTAAAGACGAACTCACGGTGCTGATCGTCGAAGACGATCCTCATGTGCTGCTCGGCTGCCAGCAGGCGCTGGCCCTGGAAGACATTCCCAGCGTCGGCGTGGGCAGCGCCGAAGAGGCGTTGAAGCGCATCAGCGAGAACTTCGCCGGCATCGTGATCAGCGACATCCGCTTGCCAGGCATTGACGGCCTGGAGTTGCTCACCCGCCTCAAGGCCCTGGATAAAAGCCTGCCGGTGGTGCTGATCACCGGGCATGGCGATATCTCCATGGCTGTCGGCGCCATGCGCAACGGCGCCTATGACTTCATGGAAAAACCCTTCTCCCCCGAACGCCTGGTCGACGTGGCGCGTCGCGCCCTGGAACAGCGCGGACTGGCGCGTGAGGTCTGGTCGCTGCGCCGCCAACTGGCCGAGCGCGATTCGCTGGAAGGCCGCATCATTGGCCGTTCGCCGGCCATGCAAAACCTGCGCGAGCTGATCGCCAATGTCGCCGACACCTCGGCCAACGTGCTGATCGAAGGCGAGACCGGCACCGGCAAAGAACTGGTTGCGCGCTGCCTGCATGATTTCAGCCGGCGCCACGCCCACCAGTTCGTCGCCCTGAACTGCGGCGGCCTGCCGGAGAACCTGTTCGAAAGCGAGATTTTCGGCCACGAAGCCAACGCCTTTACCGGTGCCGGCAAGCGTCGCATCGGCAAGATCGAACACGCCCACGAAGGCACGTTGTTCCTCGATGAAGTGGAAAGCATGCCGATCAACCTGCAGATCAAACTGTTGCGGGTGCTGCAGGAGCGCACTCTGGAGCGCCTGGGTTCGAACCAGAGCGTGGCCGTGGATTGCCGGGTGATCGCCGCCACCAAGTCCGACCTTGATGAACTGAGCCGTGCCAATCAGTTCCGCAGCGACCTGTACTATCGCCTCAACGTAGTGACGCTGGAACTGCCACCGTTGCGCGAGCGCCGCGAAGACATCCTGCAACTGTTCGAACACTTCCTGCAGCAGTCTTCGCTGCGTTTTGACCGCAGTGTGCCGGAGCTGGACAACCAAACCCTGTCGAGCCTCATGAGCCACGACTGGCCGGGCAACGTGCGTGAACTACGCAATGTCGCCGAACGCTTCGCCTTGGGCCTGCCGGCCTTCAAGAAAAGCGGCTCCAGCAGCGGCAGCCAGGGCCTGGCCTTTACCGAGGCGGTAGAAGCCTTCGAGCGCAACCTGCTCAACGATGCCTTGCAACGCAGCGGCGGCAACCTGACCCAGGCCAGCCAGGAACTGGGGATGGCCAAGACCACGCTGTTCGACAAAGTCAAAAAATACGGGTTGAGCCACTGATGGATCTGGTATTGAAGGCCGCCCTGGGCGCGGCCGTGGTGTTGATTCTGGCCGCGCTGGCCAAGACCAAGAACTACTACATCGCAGGCCTGGTGCCGCTGTTTCCGACCTTTGCCTTGATCGCCCACTACATCGTCGGTAAGGGCCGTTCGGTGGACGACTTGAAGACCACGATCCTGTTCGGAATGTGGTCGATCATTCCGTACTTTGTGTACCTGGCGACCTTGTATGTGATGGTGGATCGGATGCGGCTGGAAGCGTCACTGGCCGTGGCAGCGGTGGCGTGGTTGATGGCCGCGACGATATTGGTCAGCATCTGGGTCCGCGTTCACGCCTGACCCAACACGCTCCCACATTTGAACCTCAGGGTATCAGCGGACGATCTTGTCGACCTGGATGCCCAGCTTCTTCAGGCGATACCAGAAACTGCGCTCCGATATCCCGATCTTCGCTGCCGCCGCAGCCTGCACGCCGTTGCTCCCCTGCAACGCCGCGAGTATGTAGGCCTTCTCCACCTCCGCCAGCGCCGCATCGAGGTCCTGGGGAATACCCGGCCCGTCGCTGAGGATCGCCGTCACATCGCCTTCACTCGGCTTGGACGCAAACAAGTAACCCGGCAAGTCGATGTCCTCGATCACCGGCGACGCCGCTACGATGGTCGCGCGCTCTACGCAGTTCTGCAGTTCACGGATGTTGCCCGGCCAGTGATACGCCGCCATGGCCTGCAACGCCTCAGGGCTGAAGCCAGTGATACGCTTGCCGGCCGTGGCGCTGAGTGTCTGGGCGAAGTGACGGGCCAGGGGTGCGATGTCTTCCACCCGTTCGCGCAAGGCCGGCAGGGGAATCGGGAACACGTTGAGGCGGTAGTACAGGTCTTCGCGAAATTCCTTGTTGGCGACTGCATCCAGCAGGTTCTTGTTGGTGGCGGCGATCACCCGCACATCCACTTTGCGTTCACGGGGATCGCCCACCGGCTCAATCACCCGCTCCTGCAAAGCCCGCAGGATCTTCGCCTGCAACGCCAACGGCATATCACCCACTTCATCGAGAAACAGCGTGCCCTTGTCCGCCTGCTGGAAGCGCCCTACCCGGTCCGCCACGGCGCCGGTAAACGCGCCTTTGCGATGGCCGAACATTTCGCTTTCCAGCAACCCTTCCGGGATCGCCGCACAATTGACCGCTACGAAGGGTTTGTCGGCGCGGCTGCCATGCTTGTGGATGGCACGGGCGACCATTTCCTTGCCGGTGCCGCTCTCGCCGGTCAGCAGGATAGTAGCGCTGCTGTCGCGCACCGAGTCCACCGCTTGCAGCACTTTGCGAAACGCCGGGCTGTCGCCCACCAGGCTGTCGAACTGGGCGTGTTCGTCCAGCTCGGCACGCATGCGCGCGTTGTCGCGCATGATGTCGCGAAATTGCAGGGCCTTGGCCACCGTGATGTCCAGCTCGTCGATATCAAACGGCTTGGCGATGTAGTCGTAGGCGCCGTTGCGCATCGACTGCACGGCGTTTTTCACCGTGCTGTAGGCGGTCATCACGATCACCGGCACATGGGGGTAGCGCACCTTGATCTCGGCCAGCAGCGCCGGCCCGTCCATGCCAGGCATGCGCCAGTCGCTGATCACCAGGTCGATGTCTTCCTGCTCCAGCACCTTGAGCGCGTGCAGGCCGTTGCCGGCGATAAACACCTGCACATCGTTCTGGCCCAGGGCCGACGCCAGCAGGTCGCAGAGCTTGGGTTCGTCGTCGACTACCAGAATGTTATGCGTCATGACTGTCCTCTTCGTCTTCGCCACTCGCCGGAATGTACAGGCTGAAGGTGGCGCCGGCATCTTTCTCACTGGCACATTCGATGCTGCCGTCGTGACTTTCCATGATCGAATAGACTTTGGCCAGGCCCAAGCCGGTGCCCGACGCCTTGGTGGTGACGAATGGCGTGAAGATGCGCTCGATCATGTCCGCCGGAATACCCTGGCCGGTGTCGGCGATGCTGATCAGCGTGTTCTCGCCTTCCGTGCGAATACCCAGGGTCAGGCGCCCGCCTTCAGGCATCGCGTCGATGGCGTTGAGAATCAGGTTGAGGCACGCCTGCTTGAGCTGCTTGGCATCCGCGTAGATCGTCGCCCCCGGCGCCTGGTCATCGATGTGCGCGTCGATGTTATGGGTGGCCAGTTCCGGGGCGCAGAAACCGAGGATTTCCTCCACCAACGGGCGCGCAGGCTGCAATACGCGCAGCGGCGGGTTGGGCTTGGCGAAGTCGAGGAACTCGGTGATCAGGTCGTTGATGCGGCTGACTTCACTGATCACGTATTCCAGGTGGCGCTTGTCGGTGTCCGCCAGGTCGGCGCGGCGGTGCAGCAACTGTGTGGCCGTCTTGATGATGCCCAGCGGGTTGCGGATCTCGTGGGCCAGGCCCATGGCGACTTCACCTAGGGCATGCAGGCGATCACGCCGGCGCAGCTGGGCTTCGAGGTAATGCAACTCGCCCAGGCGCTCGGTCATATGGTTGAAGGTGCTGCTCAACTGCGCCAACTCGTCGCCGCCACTGACCACCACGCGGTGCGCGTAATCGCCGGAGATCACCGCGCTCACGCCTTGGGAAAGGTCTCGCAGCGGCTTGGTCAGGCGCCGCGACACTAACACCCCCGCCGCCAGCGACAATGCCGAGCTGAGCAGGAAGATCAGCACGAACAGATTGCTCTGGTTCACCAGCCCCACCAGGCTGGTGTGGCGCAGCAGGCCGCTGAAAATCACGCCCTGCAAGTCGCCGGCGTCGTTGAAGATCGGCCAGTACAACCCACTGTAGTTATTAGTGAACTGCTCGCTGGGCTGCTTGGTGCTGCGCATCGCAGTTTCGACGTTCTTGGGGATGCGCGAGGGGTGATCCTCGAAGCGCTGGGTGGAGAATATTTCGGAGAACCCATCGGGGTTGGCCAGGTACAGGCGCAGGTCGAGGGAATGCACATCGGCCACGCTGGTGAGGAAACTGCTGTCCAGGTACGTGGCCACCAGCAGCAGGTAATCGACGCCGTCCTGGGTGGTCTCGAAGGTGGACACCACGATCCCGGTGCTCACCCCGGCCACCTGCACGGTCTGCAACACCGCGTTGCTGGTCAGGCTGATCTGTTTGACGATGTCGTCGGAGGCGGTGCTGAACACCAGCTTGTGGTCGCTGACGCGGATCAGTGCGACCACGTCGATGTCCGTGGCATCTGCAATGTCGGCAGTCAGCCGGTCGTGCTTGGCCGCCTGCCGGCTGGAGGGCGGGCTGGTGTAGCGCAGGAACAACTTGGCCATGCGCGCGTTGTCGTGAAGGATGTCGCCAATCTCGTCCTTGACGATCTTGGTCGACTCCTGCAGCCAGATGCGCACGTTGCTGTCGAAGATCTGCGAAAGCGTGGTTGCCGCCAGTTCGGCGGCGATCATGGTGGGAATCACGCTGACCAACCAGAACGCCAGCACCAGCTTGCGCTGGACGCTCCAGCGCGAAATGGCAAAGGGGCGGGCTTTCTGGCGGGTCTTGGTGATCATCAGGTTTCGCTTATCGCAGCAGCCATGGCAGGGTCGGAACGATCCGGTCGAATAAACAGTTTTACAAGCTTGAGCAGGCCGTTGACCAGCCGGTTGCGGTGGCGGAAAAACACGCTGTTGCCCTGGAACTCGCAGCCCAGGCGCAGCTTACTGGCATACCCGGCCTGGCCGCACTCATACACGGCAATATTGTGTTGAATACAGTAGTCCACATTGGTCAGCCAGCTACGGAAGTACAGGTTGTAGTCGCGGGTGAACGCCACGTCATGCCCGAAAAACTTGTCCACCAGCCGGTGTTCGTCCACCAGGATCAGGTTGAACGCCACCAGTTGCTCGTCCACCCAGTAAAGAACACAGACCGCCCGCTCATCAAGCCGTTCCAGCACTCCGGTGAAGTAGCCGGCGGGCAGCCGCTCGAACTGCAGCTCGGCACGCGTGAGCGTGGCTTCGTACAGGCGCATGACCTCGGGCAGCACGTCGTCGATAGTGCGCCGCCACTCCACCCGTGGCCCGGGCGCGCGCAGTTTGCGGCGCAGGTCCTTACGCGTGGATTTTCCCAGGGAGCCCAGGTAGGCGTCCACCGAGCCGTAGGGCAGCGGCAACACGCCCGTGGGCAAGCTCGGCATGCTCTGGAAGCCCGCTGCGCGGCAACTCTCGAGCCAATGCGGATCTTTGCTCGGCGCATCCTTGACCGCCACCAAGCCGATACCAAAGTCATCGGCATCCTGGCGCGCAGCTTCCAACAGGTGCTTGAGCAGCAGCGGGCGGCGCACATCCGCCACGCCGCTGGCAAAGCCGACGTCGCAGCGTTCGGCCACCGGCGAACCGAGGGCATACAGCCCCAGTTGCAAAAGCCCCGGCCACAGTCGCTCCACACGCTCGGTCAAGCGCTTGCCGGCGCCCGACACCGTGGTGTCGAGGCGATAATGGGTGATGAACGCCGCGGCCACAGCCACCAGCGTTCCATCTTCGTAAACCGCCAGGTAACGCCACTGGAAATCATTGATGGCGGCGTTTTCCACGGCGACGTAATAGTCCCAGTCCTCCAGGGCTCCCGGGAAACAGTCGTTCCAGGCACTGCGCTGGAGGGCCCGGATGGTCGGGAACGCTTGGGCGGTAATCACATCGGTCCCTTATTTCTGTAGTGAGCGGGCTTGTCGAATCGTCGCACCGCCCGCGCTGGGGGGCGAAGCCGCCCCATTTCCGGAGCTGAGTTTTTCCAGTTAAACCGCAATTGCAGTTTTTAGGGCGGCTTCGCCACCCAGCGCGGGGCAAGCCCGCTCACTGCATAGAGCTCGCTCGTTGATGAACGCTGCACTCAACTCGATCACCCGGCGGTATTGCAAATCGACGGTGATCATGTGGTAGCAGTTGTCCAGCAGGATCTTGGTCACCGGGCCACCGAGGTGGCGTTCCACATAGTCAGCGTTCCAACGGCTGGTGATGTCGTCCTCGATGGAGTGCAACACCAGCGCCGGCACCTTGATCGACGGCATGCGTTTTTTGACCTCGGCGTTCATCCAGTGCAATTCGCGTACGGTCACGCCTTCCATCGTCAACAAGCCCGCTTCGCTGCTCTCACCTTCTTTCATCTGTCGTTCAACGATGGCGCGCAGGCGTTCGTTCTTGATGCCGTAAGGTGGTTTTTCGGTAAACCGGAACAGGCGCACGCCAAAAGGAATGCGGATCAGCAGCGGCGTGATGAACGCCATTTTGTTGATGCTCCAACCGTCGTACTTGAGCGTGGTGGAGTACATCAATAACCCGGCGACCTGGTCCGGATGCTCCGACGCCAGGTACATCGACATCACCGCGCCCATGGACAAGCCACCGACGAACACCTGTTCGTGGCGCTGTTTCACACCGACGAAGGTCTTGCGCACGCCTTCGTACCAGTCGCGCCAGCCAGTGGCCTGCAGGTCGCTGTTGTCACCGCAGTGCCCGGCCAGGGTGGGCACGTAGACCGTGCAATTGCCCACCTTGGCCAGGCCCTTGGCAACCTGGCGCAATTCCGTCGGGGTGCCGGTCAGGCCGTGGATCAACAGGATCCCGACCGGACCATCACCGAGAACGAAACCGGCAGTACCTTCACCGAGGTCGATCTCTGCTGTTTTCACCGGTTGGTCGCTCGCACCAGCAGTTGCTCAAGCAGCTTCAGGCCCAGTTCGATTTCCGGGTAGCTGATTTCCAGGGACGGTGCCAGGGTGATCACGTTCTTGTAGTAACCGCCCACGTCGAGGATCAGCCCGAGTTTCTGGCCGTCCACCACCATGTCGCCCTTCATGCCTTCTTCAACCATGTAGTCCAGGGTCGCCTTGTCCGGCGTGAAACCATCCGGGCCGCAGATTTCGCAGCGCAGGGCCAGCCCCAGGCCGTCGACGTCGCCGATGATTGGGAAACGTTTCTGCAGGTCTTGCAGGCCTTCGAGGAAGAACTTGCCCTTGGCCATGACCATCGCGCCGTAGTCGACTTCGTTGGTCATCTTGAACATTTCCAGGCCCACCGCCGTGCCCAACGGGTTGGAGGCGAAGGTGGAGTGAGTCGAGCCTGGCGGGAAGATCTTCGGGTTGATCAACTCTTCACGGGCCCAGATGCCGCCCAGTGGGTTGAGGCCGTTGGTCAGCGCCTTGCCAAAGACGATCACGTCCGGTTGCACGTCGAAGTGTTCAATCGACCACAGTTTGCCGGTGCGGTAGAAACCCATCTGGATTTCGTCGGAGACCATCAGGATGCCGTGCTGATCCAGTACGTGCTTCAACTCACGGTAGAAGTTCATCGGCGGGATCACATAGCCGCCGGTGCCCTGGATCGGCTCGACGTAGAACGCGGCGTATTCGCTGGAACCGACTTTCGGGTCCCACACGCCGTTGTACTCGGTCTCGAACAGGCGGGCGAATTGCTGTACGCAGTGGCTGCCGTATTCTTCCTTGGTCATGCCTTTAGGGCCACGGAAGTGATACGGGAACGGGATGAACTGCGCGCGCTCGCCGAAGTGGCCGTAGCGGCGACGGTAGCGGTAACTGGAGGTGATCGACGAAGCGCCGAGCGTACGCCCGTGGTAGCCGCCTTCGAAAGCGAACATCAGGCTCTTGCCATTGGTGGCGTTGCGCACGACCTTCAGGGAGTCTTCGATGGACTGCGAACCGCCGACGTTGAAGTGCACGCGACCGTCGAGGCCGAATTTCTTCTTGGCGTCGACCGCGATCATTTCGGACAGCTCGATCTTGCCTTTGTGCAGGTACTGGCTGGCGATTTGCGGCAGGGTGTCGATCTGCTGTTTCAGTGCATTGTTCAGGCGTGGGTTGGCGTAGCCGAAGTTGACCGCCGAGTACCACATTTGCAGGTCGAGGTAGGCCTGGTCTTCGGTGTCCCACACGTAGGAGCCTTCGCAACGGCTGAAAATGCGCGGCGGCTCGATGTAGTGGACGGTGTCGCCGTAGGAGCAGTATTTGGCTTCTTTATCCAGAAGAATCTGGTCTTCGGCGGTAGCGATACGGATATCAGACATGGTGGAAGAGTTCCTGGTTGTCAGTAGCAGTAAAGGAGGTGGCGTTGGCGGCGATGCCTTGCGGCAGTCGGGCCAGCAGCGCAGGCAGTTCGGCAAAGGTGTCGAAGCGTGCGTGAGGAATGTTGTTGGCTTCGCAGTACTTGGCGAGGCTGCCTTTGGCGAACACGAAGTCAGCGGTGGAAGCCACGCACATGTCGGACTTGCCGTCGCCGATCACCAGCACGCGCTTGTTGCGCGGCGTGGACTTGCACTTGCAGTTGCCGGAGGCGGCACGGCAGGCATCACTGGAGTACGGAAAATCGATGCGCCAGCTGTTCTGGTCGACCTGGCGCAGGCGGTTGGCGAGGATCGGCAGCAAGGTCACGTAGTTGCGTGAAAGGATCCGCGCGATGCCCTGCTCGATGCCGTCGCTGACCACTTCGATGGAAGCGCCCAGGCCGATTACGTGATCGACGAAGTCCGGGAAGTCCGGGTCGATCTCGACGCTGTCGAAATACGCCAGCAATTCGGAGGGAGTCGCCTTGATCAGCGCCAGTTGGCGGCTCAGGCATTCGCGTGAACCGATATGCCCATCCAGCCATTCCTGTTCGATGGTTTCCCACTCGGGGCCGGCGAAGCGTTGGAGGACGTTGTCGATGACATCGGTGGGGGTAATGGTCCCGTCGAAGTCACACACGATATGCCACTGGATCATCGTTGTTTACCTTGGAGGAGCGCGCTGTGTGCGCTTGCAACAAGGTGTAGAGCAGGGAGTGTGCCAACTGGCCACCGCCCAGCGGGGCTGGGCCTTTGCCTGGCATGGCCGGCGATTTGTGTCGCAGGAGCTACAATTTTTGTAGCTTGCTACAAACAAGATGAGTGCTTGCGTGGAAAGGATGCTTTGCGCGTTCATGCGCGCATATTCAATCAAGGAACTGTGACCATGTTGAGGATCACATGCGCTGCATTCGCCGGTTTGCTTGGCCTGTGGAGCTATTCAAACGCTGCCGTGGCCGAGGGCATCACCGGTGAAGTGGGCGCGGGCGTCAGCTACCAACCTCATGACCCTACCGGCAGCCGCTACGAAACGCGGCCCGTTCCCTATTTCGACCTGGACTGGGGCGATGTCAGCCTGAGCACCGATGACGGCTTGACCTGGAGCGCGCTCAGCACCCAAGGCCTGACCGCCGGCCCCTATATCAATTACCTGTCGGGGCGCACGTCCAATGGCGATCTCCAGGGCCTGCGCAATGTGTCGGACATGGCGGAAGTCGGTGGTTTCATCCAATACGCCCCGGCTGATTTCTGGCGGGTCTACGCGCAACTGGGTCAAGCCGTGGGCGGTGGGCATTCACAGAGCGGTATCCTGGGCAAAGTCGGCGGCGAACTGGGCTATCCCCTGGGTGGCGGGATCATCGGCAGCAGCGGCCTGGTCGCGCATTTCGCAGATGCGCGCCAGACCAACACGTTTTTCGGCGTAGACGACAACGAGGCCGCTGCCACGGGCTTTCGCCCCTACAACGCCAGCGGCGGCTTCCAGAACCTGACGCTGACCCAGAGTTTCGAGTTTCCCCTGGCGGCTAAATGGTCATTGCTGACCAGCGCCAGTTGGGTTCACCTGGTGGGCTCGGCGGCCGACAGCAGCATCGTCCGGCAGACCGGCGAAGTGAACCAGGGCCAGGTGCAAACAGCCATCAGCTACAAGTTCGACTAGGTTGGTCTGGGGTTTGCAATGAGGCTCTGGAATCCATTTTTCCAGGACACTCTTCATGGCTCGCCCCGCTTACCGCCTGTTGCATCATTCGCTGTGGGACCTGATCCCCATTGCCCTGGGCCTGGCGCATTTCGCCTTTGTCATCTGGCTGGTCACCGCGTTCCACAGCCTGAGCTGGTGGGCGCTCGTGCCCCTGGCGCTGGTCTATGCGATCAGCCTGTCGTGGAGCATCAACAGCATCTCCCACAACCAGATCCACAACGCCTACTTCAACCATCGTGCGATGAACCGGGCGTTCGATTTGCTGCTGTCAGTGACCATCGGCTTTTCCCAGACGCTCTACCGCGACATCCATAACCGCCATCACCGTGGCAACGCCGACCTGCCGGGCCCGGACGGTAAAACCATCGACCCGCTGTCGATCTACCAGCGCGGCCACAATGGCCAGCCGGAAAACCCGTGGGCTTATACTTTCCTGAGTTTTTTCCGCGACGATCCCAAGCCGTTCTACGACGAGATGAAGCGCAAGCGCCCGGCGGATGCGCGCTGGGTCAAGGTCGAGATCGGCGTGACGGTGGCGTTCTATATCGCCCTGGCCTTCTACAACTGGCAGGCGGTGCTGTGGCTGTTGCCGTTCTGGTACCTGGGCCAGTGCCTGTCATCGCTCAACGGCTACTACGAACACTTCGGCGGCAACCCGGACCTGCCGATTGCCTGGGGGGTGAGCTCCTACAGCGTGCTGTACAACCTGATCTGGATGAACAACGGCTACCACGCCGAGCACCACTACCGGCCCAAGATGCACTGGACCAAGGTAAAGGCGTTCCATCGGGAAATTGCCGAGCAACAGCGTGAGGCGGGGGTGAAGCAGCTTCCAGTGTCACACGGGTTGGGCTTTCTGGTGGCGCACAGAAAACCCTGACTCGCCACTAACCCCTGTGGTGAGCAGGCTTGCCCTGTGCAAGGCAAGCTCGCTCACCACAAAAATCAAACCAGACCAAAGTGATCAGTTTTCTTCGCCTTCGGCCAGCAGGGCGATGCCGGCGATAATCACCGCCACCCCCACCCAGTGCAGCGGGCTGATATGTTCCCCCAGCCCCAGCCACGACCCCAGCAACACCACCACAAACACCAGTGAACTCAGCGGAAACGCCAGGGACAGGCTACTGCGCCGCAGGATCAGCATCCACACGAAAAACGCGCCGATGTAGCTGGCGATAGCCGCCAGAATCCCGGGGTTACGCGCCACGTCCGCCAGCCACTGCCAGCTCAAATCCATCTGCCCCAGTTGATCCCCGGCCACTTTGGTAAACAGTTGGCCGGCGCTTTCGGTACAGATCAACAAGGCCCACAGCACCACCGTGCCGAGGCGCCCGTGCAACCATCCGTTATTCATAATCTGCGTACTCATGCCTGACTCCCCGCAATCGCTACCAACATCACGCCTAAAGTAATCACCAGCGTGCCCAACCAACGGCGGCGGCTGACGGTTTCGCCCAGCACCACCTTGCCCGCCAGCACCACGCCGCAATAGGCCAGCGCGGCAGCCGGAAACAGTAGGCTCAACGGCGCACGGGACAAGGCTTCGAGCCACACGAGGAACTCGACGGCATAGGCGCCGATCCCGGCCCACAGCAACGGCGCATTGAACACCTGGCCCCAGAACGCATTCAGGCGAAAACCGCCGTCCAGTTCAGGCAAACGGTCGAGGCCGATCTTGAAACACAACTGGCCGATCACATCGAGCACGATGGAAAACGCCACCAGCAACACCACGGTCAACGTCACGGGAACAGCTCCTCAAACAGGTCGATCAGGGCTTCATTGGTGGCGGCGTTGCGCTGCAGATCTTCGACGCTCCAGCGCTCGGGCGGCGGCTGGTCGGATTTAGCCTCCCAACGCTTGAACGCGTTGCTGAAGGCTGGCGTGGCGAACTCGCCGCACACGTCGATGCCGATGATGCGTTTACGCGCTGCCAAGGCTCGCAAGGCTTGCAGCAGATGGGTCAGGCGCATGCCGCCCTGGTCCCAGTTGGTGGCCGCGTCTTCGCTGGCGAGCACGTCTTTGTCGATGGTGATCCAGATCGCTTCGGTGGGCAGGCTGGTGATCATCTGCTCCAGGAAGGCCGCCCAATCCAGCTCGGCCAGGTTGCGCCAATACAGGTGGTTTTCCTGCTGCTGGTGACCGGCGCCGTCCCCTACCCGGCCCCAGACTTTCGACGGTGGATGCTGCCAGGGAAACAGCTGCAAGTGCCCGCGCTTGAGGGCGCCGAGGTTACCGCCGCGCAGTTGCGGGTTGTGCAGGTCGTCGCTGCACGGGCCGAGGGTGACGATGCGCTTGATCGCCGGCATCTTCAGCGCGCGGTTGACCCACGAACCACAGTGGCGCTTGGGCGCAAAGCGTACCCAGTCGGGGTGGTTGTCGAAGTGGATCAGGCTAATGGGCTCTTTCAGATCGGCGAGAAAGGCCGGGGTGAGGTGATGATAGTCGCCGGAGCCGACAAACAGGATTTCCGGCCGCGCATCGGTGGGCCGGGGCCGTTGGGCCAGGCGTTCGGCGAAGCGTTTCCAGGTTTTTTCGGTGGACCACAGGCGCAGCTTGGGGCCCAGGTCCAGCAGGTCGATACGCGTGGCACGGCCGCTGGCCAGACGCCGGGCAATCGGTGCCTGGCCGGTGAGGCTGTGGTCGAGGTCAAGAATGTTCAAGGCAGTGTCCCCTAAGGCTTTAGGGGGTCAATGCAAGGGACGGGCCAGCACAACTCTTGAAGACGGTGACTGACCAATGTGGGAGCGTGATCGGCTTTAGTTTTTCGCTTCGTTGATGATCTGGCGGATCGCCCCTACAAAGGCTTCCGCCGGCTGACCGCCGCTGACGGCGTACTGATCGTTGAACACGATGGTCGGCACCGAGGTCACGCCACGGGAGATCCACAGCTGCTCTTGCTCGCGTACTTCAGCGGCGTATTCATCGGAGGCGAGAATCTCGGCCGCACGCTGGATATCCAGGCCGACGCTTTCGGCGATGATCGCCAGGGTGGCATGGTCGGACGGGTCCTGCCCATCCGTGAAGTAGGCCTTGAACAGCGCTTCCTTGAGGTTGTACTGCAAGCCTTCCAGACCTGCCCAATGCAGCAGGCGATGTGCGTCGAAGGTGTTGTAGATGCGGCTCTGGCCATCGGTGCGAAAGGCAAAGCCCAGCTCGGCGCCCATGTCGCGGATGCGCGCACGGTTGGCCTGGGATTCTTCAGCGGTGGAGCCGTATTTCTCGGTGATGTGCTCGACGATGTTCTGACCGATGGCAGGCATGTTCGGGTTCAGTTCGAACGGTTGAAAATGGATCTCGGCCTGCACCTCGGCGCCAAGCTGGTCGAGGGCTTCGGTCAGGCCGCGCAGGCCGATGATGCACCAGGGGCAGGACACGTCGCTGACGAAATCGATTTTCAGGGGAGTACTCATGACAGGCAACCTCGCAGGCGCAAATGGGCCACAAAGGTTGCACGATACACCAATGTCACAACACCTTCGAAGGCTCGCCCGGGTCAATCTGCGCCCAGTGCGCCGTGTCTTCACGATGGGCTTGCAGGTACGGCAGCACCGCCGTCAACAGCGGCGCCTTGAACGCTTCCTGGAAACGATGGGCCATGCCGGGGATCAGTTTCAACTGGCTGCCCTGGATATGCGCCGCCAAGTGTACGCCGTGCATGACCGGCAACAGCGGGTCGGCGGTGCCGTGCACCACCAGAGTTGGCACGCGCAGTTGGTTGAGCAAGGGCACACGGCTGGGTTCGGCGAGGATCGCCATGATCTGGCGCTTCACGCCGTCCGGGTTGAAGGCGCGGTCGTAGGACAGCGCCGCCTGGTGCAACAGCGCCTGGCGATCATCCGTCACATTCGGGCTGCCCAGGGCCGCCAGCAAATCGGCTTGCTGCTCCAGGGCCACTTCACGGTTCGGTGCGCTGCGCCGCGACAGCAGTTGTACCAACGCCGCATTCGGCGCCGGCAAGCCTTCGGCACCGGAGCTGGTCATGATCAGCGTAAGGCTCTCGACCCGCTGCGGCGCCATCGCCGCCAGGTGCTGGGCGATCATGCCGCCCATGCTCGCGCCCAGCACGTGAAATTGCTGGATCTGCAACGCGTCCATCAAGCCGATGGCGTCGTCGGCCATGTCGGTCAGCGTGTAGGGCGCCGCCACCGGCAGGCCGAGCTTGTAGCGCAGCACTTCAAAGGTCAGGTTGGCGTTGGCAGGCGCCTGGCGCCAGGTGGACAGGCCGACGTCACGGTTGTCGTAACGGATCACCCGGAAACCCTGTTGGCACAGGGCGACCACCACTTCATCCGGCCAGTGGATCAATTGCCCGCCCAGGCCCATCACCAGCAGCAACGCAGGATCAGACGCACGGCCGATGCTCTGGTAGGCAATGCTTACCTGAGCCAGGTCGACCGTTTGGGTCGGGACGTTGACGTCACATCGAGAAGCCGCAAAGGACGGCAGGCCGAACAACAGAGCGGCCAGTAAAAACAACACGCGCATGAAAAACACCGAAACGCAGAACCCCAGTAGAGCGCGAGTCTGATGAAGTTTGTTCAAGCGCGCTGCCACAGTTGCATGACAGTTTGATGAAGAGTGCTCAGCGGTCATTGTCGACCTCCTTATCGACAGGCATGCCAACATGAGACAAACTCACGCCATTCGAATTCGTCACAAATTGTATTCATGGAGAGCCCGTGCTCGAGATCCGTCACCTCAAGACCCTGCACGCCCTGCGCGAAGCCGACAGCCTGGTCGAAGCCGCCGAGCGCCTGCATTTGACGCAGTCGGCCCTGTCGCACCAGTTCAAAGAGCTGGAAGAGCGCTTGGGCATGCCGTTGTTCGTGCGCAAGACCAAGCCGCTGCGCTTCACCAGTGCCGGCCTGCGCCTGTTGCAACTGGCCGACGCCACCCTGCCGCTGCTGCGCGGCGCCGAGCGCGACATTGCAAGGTTGGCCGGCGGCACTGCCGGGCGTTTGCACATGGCAATCGAATGCCATAGCTGCTTCCAGTGGCTGATGCCGACCATCGACCAGTTCCGCGATGCCTGGCCGGAAGTCGAACTGGACCTGGCCTCCGGTTTCGCCTTCGCCCCGCTGCCAGCGCTAGCCCGTGGCGACCTGGACCTGGTGGTGACCTCCGACCCGCTGGAACTGCCAGGCATCACCTATGTACCGCTGTTCACCTACGAAGCCATGCTCGCGGTCGCCAACCAGCATGCGCTGGCGAACAAGGCGTACATCGTGCCGGAAGACTTGCTGACCGAAACCCTGATCACCTACCCGGTGGAACGCGACCGCCTGGACATTTTCACCCGCTTTCTCGAACCCGCCGATGTGGAACCGGCTCAGGTGCGCACGTCCGAGCTTTCGGTGATGATGATGCAACTGGTGGCCAGCGGCCGTGGCGTGTGCGGCATGCCCCATTGGGCGCTGCATGAGTACAGCTCGCGTGGCTACGTGAAGGCCAAGCGCCTGGGTGAGAAAGGTTTGTTTGCCACGCTATATGCGGGAATCCGTGCGGACATGCTGGATGCGCCCTACATGCGTGACTTCCTGCTGACGGCCAAGGACACGTCGTTTTCCACATTGGATGGGGTCAGCGCGGTGCGCTAAACCGCAACCTCGCGCCACATGTGGATCTTATCGAAGTAATCCACACCGACTCGCACCGCCAGCGGCTCCAGGCCGTACTGGATGAAGCCGCAGCGCTGGTACAGGGCAAACGCGGCTTCATTGCCGGCGGTGACCGTCAGCTGGATCACTTTGAGGCGCGGCTGTGTGCGCGCTTCGTCGAGTGCCGCTTCCACCAACTGACGGCCCAAGCCTTTTTGTTGGTGGTCCGCATTCACGTACATGCCGAACAGGGTCACCTTGTGCCGCGCTTTTTCTCGCGGCTCGAAGGCAAGGCCGACAATGCCGGCCAACTCATCCCCGTCAAACGCACCGAGCAAGCAATCCAACGGGCTGCTCAAGCGTTTTTCCCACCAACCCAGTGGCATCGCCGCACGCTCCGCCACGCTGGAGGTAAAGGCCTGGGGATAGGCGCCATAGGCCTCCAGCATCAACGCCCGATACGCTTCGGCGTCGCTGGCCGCCAGCGTGCGGATGATCATGCCGTCAGCGAGGCGCGGTAAAACGGCAGGATCAGATCGCGTGTCAGCGGGGCCAGTTGCAGGCCGCCGTCACCGGCAGGGTCGATCCAGCGCACTTCTTCAATCTCGGCGGCAGGCGTGACCGCTACATCGATCTGCACCTGGAACAGCTCGGCTTCCACGGTAAAACCCGGCTCGTTGACCGCAGGCGCGGAAAACTTGCCGAGATAGACGGCGGCGCTTGGCTCGATACGCAGGTTCAGTTCTTCGTGCAGCTCACGGGCCAAGGCCTCGGCAGGCTGCTCGCCGGCATCGATCTTGCCGCCAGGTTGCATGAAGGCCTGGGTGCCGCGCTTGCGCACCAGCAGGGTCTGGCCGTCGCTGCCGATCAGGAGGGCGGCGGCGATGCGAATAGTGGAAATGCTCATGAAAGGTTCGCTGTCTCTTCGGGTAGTTTGATGAATATGGTGTATTTCGCGCCCTCCATCGACTCGAACGCAATCAGCTTGTCCACCAACGGCAGGTTCAGCACTTTGCCGGCGTTGAGCAGCAGCATGCCGTTATCGGCGTTGAGATTGCGCGCCAGGACCATGCCGGCTTCCAGTTCACGGGTGGTCAGGGCCTTGACCGAGGGATCACCCAGCGTCACATCACTGAGAAACGCGGCGCAGGCCTGGACAAAGTCTTCGACCAGCTCTGGATCATAGAGGCGCCCGGCGTACTTTCGGATGTACAGCAAAGCCTCGTCGCTGTTCATCTGCCGCTCAAGGATCAGGCCTTTTTGCAGTTCGATAAAGTCCACCGCCAACTTCAGCAGTCGCGAACCGAAGGGTATCGCATCGCCCTTGAGGTGATCGGGAAAACCGCTGCCATCCCAGCGTTCCTGGTGATGACGGATGATCCGCGCCGCGTCCTTCATCGGTTCCAGGGTCATCAGCAGGGATTCGCTCTGGCTCGGATAGCCTCGGTATTGTTCACGGTCACTGCTGTGCAACTTATCGGCGGCGGCAACCAACAGGCTGTCGCTCCAACTGAGCTTGCCGATGTTGTAGAGCGCGGCCGCCATGGTCAGGTCGCGCGTAGCGGCTTCGTCCATGGACTGGGCAGCGCAATAGACGCGGACCAACTCGATCAATTGGCGGTTGGTCTGCTTGTTCTTGGGCAGGCGCAGGTTGGCCAGCAACGAGAAGACTTCAGTGCCTGTCACGTAGCTGCGTTTGAGTTCTTCGTAGGCCAGGTCGAGCATGTCGGCGGTTTGCTGCAACTCGGAGGTGCGCGCCACCACGCGTTTTTCCAGAGTGGCATTCAATACCTTGAGCTGATCGTTCTGCACCCGGGTCAGGCGTTCAAGCCGTTGGTACTCAAGGGCCTGCTGCAGGATCAACTTGAGTTCGTCGTCATTCCAGGGCTTGCCGATGTAGCGGTGGATCTGCCCTTCGTTGATCGCCTTGATGATCGTCGGCAAGTCGGCATAACCGGTCAGCAGGATGCGGCTGGTGGTGGGGTACAGGCGATGGACTTCGGCCAGTAACTGCGCCCCGTCCATACCCGGCATGCGCGCATCGCTCATGATCAGGTCGACGGGCTGCGCCGCCATGATTTCCAGCGCCTGGGCGCCACTACCGGCCAGCACCACATCAAAGGGCTGGCCGCGCAGCAAGCGGCGCAGGCTGTTGAGGATCGACTCTTCATCGTCGACCAGCAAAACGGTGGGTCTTGTCGCGGTATGTTCATCCATGCCTGCTGCGCCTTCAAATTAAACCAAATCGAGCTAAATTCAACCTCTGTGCCAAGCTGTCTTCCCTTGCTCAACGCGCGGGGTCGATTTGACGCCAACTGGCCCCCGATATCAAGGCCGCTCGACTATGCTGTCACATTAGGCTGTATCCGCCTCAGCAGTGGAATCAGGGAAGGAGTCGTTATGCCGTCGGACCTTTTATCGGTACGGAGCACCCCATGAGTGCGGACTCGGCACGGGCCAACCGGCGCATTCTGATCGTCGATGACACGGCCTCGATCCACCAGGACTTTCGCAAGATCCTCTGCGCCGATCCCAATGGCGAACCGTCGCTGGAGAGCCTGGAAGAAACCCTGTTCGGCACCACCGCCAAAGCGCGCCAGGCCTACGAGCTGGACTCCGCCTACCAGGGCCAGGAAGCCTTGGCCCTAGTGAACAAGGCGCTGGCCGACCAGGCACCGTATGCCCTGGCCTTCATCGACATGCGCATGCCACCTGGCTGGGACGGCCTGCAAACCATCGAACAGTTGTGGGAGGTCGATCCCCGCCTGCAGATCGCGCTGTGCACGGCTTACTCCGATTACTCCTTCGAGGCCATCGAAGCGCGGCTCAAATACAACGACCAACTGCTGATCCTGAAAAAGCCCTTCGATCACCTGGAAATTCGCCAGATGGCCAGCGCCCTGACCTGGAAATGGCAGCTCGCCCAGGACATCGCGCTCAAAGTGATTGGCCTGGAACGAACCATCGAAGAGCGCGTGCAGGAGCTGCTCAAGGTCTCGCACCTGCTCCAGTATGACGCGTTGACAGAACTGCCCAACAGCACGCTGCTCGGCGACCGGCTGACCCAGGCAATTGCCCTGGGCCGACGGCATGACACCCAGTTGGCGGTGGTATTCATCGGGCTGGACCGTTTCAAGCGTATCAACAATGCCTTGGGCTATCCGGTGGGCGACGAAGTGCTCCAGCAGGTCAGCCAAAGCCTGGTGGAGGCAGTGCGTGAATCGGACTCGGTATTTCGCTACGGTTCCGACGAATTCGTGATCCTGCTGCAGGATGTGCAGCATCCCCAACAATCCCAGCACGTTGCTCAAAAAATACTTAATGCCGTCAGCGCTACCCGCCATGTCGCAGGGCATGACCTGAGCATCACCGCCAGCCTGGGCATCAGTATTTACCCCAATGACAGTGGCACGGCGGTGGAGTTGATCAAACACGCCGAAACCGCCATGCACACCAGTAAAGAGCGGGGTTCCGACCGTTTCAGTTTTTACACCGATGACATGAACCACCGCGCCCAGCATCGACAAAACCTGGAAAGCGCGATACGCCAGGCCCTCGAGCGCGAGGAGTTTGTACTGCACTACCAGCCGAAGCTGGACTTGAAATCCGGGCGAATCGTCGGTGCGGAAGCCCTGATTCGCTGGTTCCAGCCGCGCTCGGGCTGGGTCAGCCCGGCCGACTTCATCCCGGTCGCCGAAGACAGTGGCTTGATTGTGCGCCTGACCCAATGGGTACTGCGCCAGGCCTGTGAACAGGCGCAAGCCTGGCGCGCCATGGGGCTGGCGCCGCTGTGCATATCGGTGAACATCTCGGCCATCGACTTTCGCCAGCGGGATTTTGTCGACAATCTTGCCACCCTCCTCAAGCAAACCGGTCTGCCGCCGACACAGTTGGAACTGGAGATCACCGAAAGCGTGCTGATGCAGAATGTCGACGAGACTGTCGATATCCTTAACAGAATCAAGGCGATGGGCGTGCGGCTGGCCCTGGATGATTTCGGTACGGGTTACTCCAGCCTGAGTTATCTGCGCCGTTTTCCCATCGATGTGCTGAAAATCGACCAGTCATTCGTTCACGGCCTGAAGGTCAATAGCCAGGACGAACAACTGATCAGCGCTATCATCGGCATGGGCAAGAGCCTGGACCTGAATATCATCGCCGAAGGCGTGGAAACCGTCGAACAACTGAAATTCCTGCAAACCCAGCTGTGCGAAGAGGGCCAGGGCTATCTGTTCAGCAAGGCCGTGCCGTCGAAGGATTTCGCCCGGTTGCTGCAAGCGGGTAGCGCCACTCTGATGCCCGACCAGTAGCCTTATGCTTGCAAGGAGTGCTCGCTTGAATGAAGTATTGACCTGCCGTTTCGGCGTCGTGTTCATGTTATGCCTGGGCTTGGGCATGCCTTTGATGGCCGCGCCGTTGGACGAAGCACTGAAACCTCTCCCCGCAGTTCCGATGTTGGACCCGGCCAAGGTTGAGCTGGGGCGCCAGCTGTTCAACGAGCCGCGTCTGTCGGTCAATAACACACTGTCCTGCGCCAGCTGCCATCGTCTGGAATCGGGAGGTGCCGACAACAAGCCATTTTCCATTGGCTTCGATGGCAAGCCCGTGGACATCAACACCCCGTCTGTCTTCAACGCCAGCCTGAACTTCAAACAGTTCTGGAATGGCCGCGTCGATACGCTGGAGGCACAGATCCAACAGGTAGTCATCAGCCCTGTGGAAATGGGCAGCGACTGGAAAACCGTGGTGCAGAACCTTTCCGCCCTGCCCGCCTACCAAGCGGCGTTCCAGCGGGCCTACCCCGATGGCGTCACCGCCGCCAACGTACAAAACGCCCTGGCCACTTATGAACGTACATTGCTGACGCCCAATTCGCGGTTCGACCAGTACTTGCTTGGCAACACCGATATTTTCACGATCCAGGAAAAATACGGCTACCAGCGCTTCAAGGACTATGGCTGCATCGCCTGCCACCAAGGCATCAATATCGGCGGCAATATGTTCCAGAAGTTCGGTGTGATGGGCGACTACTTCAAGGCACGCGGCAAAACGGTGGAGTCGGACCTGGGCCGCTATCTGCTGACCCAGGACGAAGAAGACCGACATGTGTTCAAGGTACCCAGCCTGCGCAACGTCGCCGCGACCGCGCCGTACTTCCACGATGCCTCGGCCAAGACCCTTGAGGAAGCGGTCGACGTCATGTTCAAGTATCAGTTGGGGCGCAATCCGTCCCAGGAGGACAAGGACCTGATCATCCAGTTTCTCAAGACCCTGAGCGGCGAATGGGCGGGCAAGCCTTTATGAGCATACCGTCATGACCCTTTCCCGCCGCCGTGCCGGCCAAGTGTTGCTGGGCCTGATGACCCTGCTGCTGGCGTCCACCCTGGTGTTTCTGTACCTCAAGTCTTCCCGTGACCAGACGGCTACCTATACCCAATCACGGGACCTGATCCGCCAGCTCCAGCAGCTCAATGCCCAATGGGACAGTGAAGTACTCAAGGCCAGGATCGCCCTCACCCACAATTATGACCCCCTGGTGGCACCGTTGCAGGAAATGACCCGGATCTGGGCCGATCTGGAAAACCGCGACTTCTACCACGACCCTGCGGACCTGCCTGGTTGGCAAGCCAATCGGGAAGCTTACCAAGCCGCGATCCAGGAAAAAGCCCGGTTGGTGGACCAGTTCAAATCCCACAACGCCGTGCTGCGCAACTCCCTGGCCTTTCTGCCGACCGCCGAAGATGACATCCAGGCCCAGTTCAATCGCTACGACGATGAAGGCCGCCTGCAACTGCACGATGTCGCCACCGATACCTACGACCTGTTGCTCAGCAGCCTGGAGTTCGCCCAGGTCACCAGCGACGACCGCGCCGCCGATATCCTGGTGGGCCTGGGCAAATTGGCGATCAACAAGGAGCGCCTGCCCCCTGAGTTTCAGGGGCCTGTCGAGATCCTCAGCAACCATATTTCGCTGATCCTGCGCGAGCAGCCGGTAGTCAACGGCCTGCTCGACCGGATTGCCGCCGTGCCGGTCGCCGAGCGTCTGGACGACTTGACGACCCACCTCAACCAGGATCAGCAAGCCGCCGACCTTGTCGATCACCAATACCATCGCTACCTGCTGATTTTCTCCACCCTGCTGGTGGGTTTGCTGCTTTACCTGGCGATGCGCCTGCTGCGCAGTTTCGCCGAGATCAACCGGGTCAACCGTGCCCTGCAAGCGGCGAACGAAACCCTGGAGCAACGGGTGGAACGCCGCACCCAACAACTCAAGGATGCCCAGAGCGAACTGCTCGACAGTGCTCGCCAGGCGGGCATGGCGGAGATCGCCACCAACGTGCTGCACAATGTGGGCAACGTACTCAACAGCGTGAATATCTCCGCCGATCTGGTCACTCGAAAGCTGCGCAGCAGCAAGGCACTGGGCCTGGGCCGGGCCGTGCAGTTGATCAACGAGCGCCAAGGTGACCTGGGCACCTTCTTCACCGAGGATGAAAAGGGCAAGCTGTTGCCGGGTTACTTGAATCAACTGGTCGACGCCATTGCGCTGGAACAACAAGGCATGACTGATGAACTGGCGCAATTGAGCAAGAGCGTCGACCACATCAAGGACATTGTCGCTACCCAACAACACTATGCCGGTGCCTCCACGCTGAAGGAGCCAGTGCACATCAGCGCCCTGATGGACGATGCCTTGCGCATGAACGCAGGGGCGCTGAGCCGGCACAACGTCACGGTGGTAAAACACTATGCCCAGGTGCCGGAAATCCTGGCGGATAAACACCGGTTGCTGCTGATCATGGTCAACCTGATCAGCAATGCCAAGTACGCGATGTCCAACCTCGTCGACCGGCCGCGGCAAATGACGCTTAAGGTCCAACCACGCGATGACGCAACCTTGCAAATCAGCGTGAAAGACGACGGCGAAGGCATACCGGCGGAAAACATGACCCGGATCTTCACCCACGGCTTTACCACCCGCAAGGAAGGCCACGGCTTCGGCCTGCACAGTTGCGCCCTCGCAGCGGTGGAAATGAATGGCCAACTGACCGCCCATAGCGACGGACCGGGCCTGGGCGCCATGTTTACCTTGACTATCCCTATGGTCCTTGCCGGAAACCCCACATGAACCAATCTCCTAACCGGCGTCTATTACTGATCGACGACACACCGTCGATTCACGATGATTTTCGCAAGATCCTGATGCCTGTCGTTGAAACCAACCAGGCGCTGGACGCTATGGAGTCGGCGCTGTTCGGCGACACGACAAAAGCCCGGGCCCCGGTGTTCGAACTGCATTCGGCCTATGGCGGAGAAGAAGGCCTGCAGTTGCTCGTCACGGCCATGGAGCGCAAACAGCCGTATGCCCTGGCCTTTGTCGACATGCGCATGCCCCAAGGCTGGGACGGCGCGAAAACCATAGAAGAACTGTGGAAAGTCGCTCCCGACCTGCAAGTGGTGATCTGTACCGCGTACTCGGACTATTCCTGGGAAGACCTGCTGGAGCGGCTGCACGCCCATGATCGGTTGCTGATACTGAAAAAACCCTTCGACAACATCGAAGTCCAGCAGATGGCCAACACCCTGGCCAACAAATGGGACATGGCCCGCCGCGCCTCGCTGCAAACCACCCACCTGGAGCAGTTGGTGGAACAGCGCACCCAAGCGCTGCAAATGGAGATTGACGAACGCAAGCACCTGGAAAGCCAATTGGTCCAGTCGGAGAAACTTGCGTCGCTGGGGCAGCTGGCAGCCGGTGTGGCCCATGAGATCAACAACCCGGTGGGGTTTATCTCGTCCAACCTCAGCACCCTGGACGGCTACTTCAACCAGCTGCAACAGATGCTGGATGCCTATCGACGTGCTGAAGCCTTGGTGACGCCACCGGAACAAAGCGAGCAGCTCAAAGCCATGCGCGTCGGCCTGGAACTGGACTTTCTCCAGGAAGACATTCCGGTCCTGATCAAGGAGTCCAAGGAAGGCATTGGTCGCGTGGTGCAGATCGTCAAAGACCTGAAAAACTTCTCGCGGGTGGACAACGAGCAGACATGGCAATTTGCCAACCTGCAACAGGGCATCGATTCGACATTGAACATCGTCGCCAGCGAACTCAAGTACAAAGCCGATGTAGTCAAACACTACGGCGCATTGCCAGAAATCGAGTGCCTGGCCTCACAGCTCAACCAAGTGGTGATGAATCTGGTGATCAACGCGGCGCAAGCCATGGGGCCAGAGCGCGGCACCATTACCATCAGCACTGGCGTGGACAGCGAGAACGTGTGGTTGGAAGTGGCAGACAACGGCTATGGGATCGCGCCGCAAACCCTGCAGAAAATCTTCGATCCGTTCTTCACCACCAAACCGGTGGGCGAAGGAACGGGGTTGGGGCTTTCGCTCTCTTACGGCATCGTTAAGAAACACCGTGGCGACATCTCCGTCAGCAGCGAGCTGGGCAAAGGGACAACGTTTCGGGTGGTGTTGCCGATTCGGCAAACGGCGGCGTAGGACACGCCGCCGAGTCGCGCTCATGCGTCGGCTTTTTTGGGGCTCGAACCGAACGAAGCGAAACGCTTGTTGAAGCCGGCAATCCGGCCCTCGGCCTGGGTCTTGCGCTGCTGGCCGGTGTAGATCGGGTGCGAGGCACTGGACACGTCCAGCGGGATGTAGGGGTAAGTGTTGCCATCACTGTGCTTGTGAGTGCGGTCGCTGTCGGCAGTGGAGCCGATCAGGAAGAACACGTCGGCGGCAGTGTCGTGAAACAGCACGGTGCGGTAGTCGGGATGGATACCAGCTTTCATAAGGCCTCCGGGGCGTTTGGATGCATTTGATGTGTTATATAGTAACACAAAATAGTGCACCCAAACGAGAACCGATTGCAATAAGAATAGGCCGGCAGCTTCTATGCGGCTTCCTGGAAGTCCATTTCCGGTGGCTGTCGGGAGAAGCCACGCGTGAGCACGCTCAGGTAAACCAGGCCGATCGCCAACCACACCAGGCCCAGGTAGATCGCCAAGTGATCGAGGCTGACCATCAGCCACAGGTCCGCCAGCAGGCCGATGAACGGGAACACCAGGAACAGGATCAATTCGCGCACGCCACGCTGCTTGGCGCCGAGCCAGTAGTGGAAGATCACCGACAGGTTGACCAGGCTAAACGCCAGGAATGCGCCGAAATTGATGAATGAAGTGGAGGTGGTCACGTCCAGCTTCAACGCCAGCAGCGCCACCACTGCACACAACAGGATGCTGTTGACTGGAGTGCCGAAGCGCGCATGCAGGCTGCCGAAGAACGACTTGGGCAACACACCGTCGCGGCCCATGGCAAACAACAGGCGCGAACCGCTGGCCTGGGCCGACAGCCCCGAGGCGAACTGGCCGACAATCAGGCCAATCAGGAAGATCGACACAAACAAGTCGCCACCGATATTGCGCGCGATTTCATACGCCGCCGAATCCACATTGCTGAACTCGAACGACGGATGGGCCACCTGCACAAAGTAGGACACCGCCACGAAGATCAGCCCGCCAATCAAGGTGATCAACATGATCGCCCGGGGGATGGTGCGACGTGGGTCGCGGGTTTCTTCGGTCAGTGTACTGACCGCGTCAAAGCCTAGGAACGAATAGCAGGCGATGGCCGCGCCGCTCATGATCAATGGCATGTGCATCTGGCCATTGAAGAAGGGGGCGATAGTCCACAGCGGCTTGCTTGCATCACCGCCGATGTAGTGAATGCACAGTGCGACAAAGGCAATCAGCACCAGGAATTGCACCAGCATCAGCAAGGCGTTGATGCCGTTGGCCAGTTTGAGGCCGACGATGTTAATGGCGCTGGTAACCCCGATGAATGCCAGCACCCAAACCCATTGCGGCACCGCCGGGAAGGCTGAGTTCAGGTACGCCGCACCAATCAGCCAGATGGCCATGGGCAAGAACAGATAGTCGAGCAATACCGCCCAACCGGCGACAAAACCGAGCTTGGGGCTGATGGCCTTGCGCACGTAGCTGTAGGCGGAACCGGCCACCGGAAACGCCGAAGCCATGCGCCCGTAGCTCATGGCGGTGAAAAACATCGCCACCAGCGCAGCCAGGTAAGCGGCGGGGACCATGCCCGCGGTGGATTGAGCCAGGATGCCGAAGGTGCCGAGCACAATGATCGGCGTCATATAGGCGATGCCAAACAGCACCACCGCCCCTAACGACAGGGTGCGTTGCAAACGAGCCATGGGTGATTCTCCGCGCAATTATTAGATTTATGGCAGAACTGAAGTCGGTGTTGCACACACTGTTTTTTAGAGTTATTACCCGTGGCGAGGGAGCTTGCTCCCTCGCCACGGGGGCTAGCGTTGAGCTTGTGGGATCAACAGCTCGCGCGCGCCATCGCTGCGCTCAATCACCTCTCCCGGCAATTTCATGCGCTGGTCGTCCAGGTAGCGGTAGTCCGTGCGAGCCGCCGCCAATTGGTCGAGATCCAGCTCAACCGCGAATTGCCCCTCCTCACGCCCCGCTTCAAACAGCAGCGTGCCGAACGGGTCCACCAACGCACTGCCGCCGGCAAACACCAGGTCACCATCGCCCGCTTCCACCCGGTTGACCATCAGCGCAAACGCCTGGTTTTCCTGGGCACGGGCCATGATCGCGGTGCGGTGGGTGGGACCGTACGGGTCCATGTTGCCGTTGGTGACGATCAGCAACTCAGCGCCCAATTGCGCCAGGGCACGGGCGGTTTCCGGGAACTCGATGTCGTAGCAGATCAACAGGCCTACGCGCAGACCGTTCCACATGCAGGTGGGGTAACGGTCACCGGGATTAAAGACGCCTCGTTCCAGCGGCCACAAATGGGTCTTGCGGTACCGTAGGGCGATACCGTCGGGGGTGATCAGCAAAGTGGTGTTGTAAAACTGGCCGCCGTCGAGTTCGGCAATGCCAATGACCACGGCGATATCACGTGCACAGGCGGCCTCGATAATGGCCTGCACGGTGGGACCGTCCAGCGGTTCGGCGATGTCGGCGACGGTCTCGGCCGTGGGGAAACCGGTCAGGTGAGTTTCCGGAAATACGATCAGTTGCGTATCGTCGGCGCACGCAGCAATTGCCGCCAAGGCGCGTTCAAGGTTGTAAGCTGTATCGTTATCACGACCGGCCAACTGGGCAAATTCGACCTTCATGGGTATTCCTTGTTCTTTATCTGTGCCGCAGTATGCGCAGCCACAACCCCCCAGGGAATCACGCGGCGGGGGTAACCCGATAGGGGTAGATCGATGACCATGTCGCTGCAAGACATCGCCTGGCACCGTGCGGTGGGGCAAATGATAGACGCGCTGGACCAGCCCAATTTCTGGACCCAACTGGTCCGATTGCTCGACCAGTACGTGCCGTGCGACAGCTGGGTGGCTCTGCTGTTCAGCAGCGAACACCGCCCGTTGGTGTTTGCCGAATGCCCAGGCGCCGACGGCACGCCGGACCAGCTGTTCCAGGACTACCTCAACGGCCTGTACCTGCTCGACCCCTTCTACATCGCCAGCCGCGAACACGCGCGCACGGGGCTTTTACGCCTGGCCGAAGTCGCGCCCGAGCACTTCGAACTCACCGAGTACTATCAGCGCTACTTCCGCCTGAACGTGGTTGCCGATGAAATCCAATTTAATTGCCATCTGCCGGATGGGCGTACCCTGTGCCTGTCGCTGGGCTCGAAGCAACGCTTCAATCCGCAGCAGATTGCCCTGCTGTCGCTGATTCAACCCTGGGTACTGAGCCTGCTGCGCCAACGCCTGCCCCATGAACTCAAGCAGGTCAGCACGCCGCAGCCGATCCAGAATGATGACTGGGGCGCGCAACTCACTGCCCGCGAACTGGATGTGGGCCGCTTGATGCTCAGCGGTTGCTCCAGCAAGGAAATCGCTCGTAAGCTGCAAATCTCTGTTGAAACCGTGAAAGTCCATAAGAAACACATCTACAGCAAGCTAGGGATCAAATCCCAGTCAGAGCTGTTCTCGATCTTTCTACAGGCGCAAAACGCCTAGCCGATGAGTCCGAACCAAGGAAAACCGTATGAGCCTGTCGTTACTAAGCCGTTACGCCTTCTTTGCCGTGTGCGTCATTTTCACCCTCGCAAGCCTTCCCTTTATCGAACATGAATGGCTGTGGCCGATCACCGTGGTCACGGGTGTGCTGAGCCTGATCGGTATCTTCGACCTGCTGCAAAGCCCCCACGCCGTGCGCCGTAACTACCCGATCCTGGGCAATATCCGTTACCTGGTGGAAGCCATCCGCCCGGAAATCCGCCAGTACCTGCTGGAGTCCGACAGCGACGCCCTGCCCTTCTCCCGGGCCCAGCGTTCACTGGTGTATTCGCGCGCCAAGAATGAAACCGCCGACAAACCCTTCGGCACCCTGATCGACGTGTACCAATCGGGCTTCGAATTTATCGGCCACTCCATGCGCCCGGCGCCGTTGAGCGACCCCAGCGCATTTCGCGTGATGGTCGGCGGCCCGCAATGCACGCAGCCGTACTCGGCATCGGTGTTCAATATCTCGGCGATGAGCTTTGGCTCGTTGAGCGCCAACGCGATTCGCGCGTTGAACCAAGGCGCCAAACTGGGCAACTTCGCCCACGACACCGGCGAAGGCAGTATCAGCCCCTACCACCGCGAAAACGGCGGCGACCTGACCTGGGAATTGGGCAGCGGCTACTTCGGCTGCCGCACCAGCGACGGCCGTTTTGACCCGGAACGTTTCGCCGTGCAGGCGCAGAACCCGCAAGTGCGCATGATCGAAATCAAGATGAGCCAGGGTGCCAAACCCGGCCATGGCGGGATTTTGCCCAAGCACAAGGTCACCCAGGAAATCGCCGATACACGCGGCATTATGATGGGCGAAGATTGCATCTCGCCGTCACGCCACAGCGCGTTTTCTACGCCGCTGGAACTGATGCAGTTCATCGCGCAACTGCGTGAGCTGTCCGGCGGCAAACCGGTGGGCTTCAAGTTCTGCCTGGGTCACCCATGGGAGTTCATGGGCATCGCCAAGGCCATGCTCGAAACCGGCATCCTCCCGGACTTTATCGTGGTGGACGGCAAAGAAGGCGGCACCGGTGCAGCGCCCGTGGAGTTTACCGACCATATCGGCGTGCCACTGCGCGAAGGCCTGCTGTTTGTGCACAACACCCTGGTGGGCCTGAACCTGCGCGACAAGATCAAACTCGGCGCCAGCGGCAAGATCGTCAGCGCATTCGATATCGCCAGCGTGCTGGCCATCGGCGCCGACTGGGCCAACTCGGCGCGCGGCTTTATGTTTGCCATCGGCTGCATTCAATCCCAGAGCTGCCACACCAATAAATGCCCGACCGGCGTCGCGACCCAAGACCCACTGCGCCAACGCGCCCTGGTGGTGCCGGACAAAGCCCAGCGCGTGTTCAACTTCCACCGCAACACACTCAAGGCCTTGGCGGAAATGCTCGCCGCCGCCGGTCTCGATCATCCATCGCAGTTATCGGCCAAACACTTGGTACGGCGCATGTCGGCAACCGAGATCAAGCTGTTTTCGCAACTGCATGTGTTCCTCAAACCCGGTGAGTTGCTGACCGGTGAAGTGAACGGTGAGTTTTACTCGCGCATGTGGCAGATGGCGCGAGCCGATAGTTTTGAACCCCATGAAGTGGCTGCCGCCTGAGGGAGCATTACCGTGTTGAAAGTCATCGCCGAAGATTTCATCAAGCCCGAACACCTGGAAACGGTGCGCCCCTGGTACGCAGAACTGGTGGAAAAAACCCGCCAGGAACCGCTGTGCATCGCCTACGATCTGTTTGTTGACCAAAAAGACCCGGGGCATTTTATCTTTGTCGAGCAATGGCCTGACCAGGCCGCACTCGATGTCCACTGTCAGACCGAACACTTCACCCGCCTGGTTCCGCAGATCAATGCGTATGAAGCCAAGCCGTGTAGGGTATTGTTGATGGATGCGTTTTAAACAATTTTTCCCCCGCTGAACCGGACCACCGACGGCATTGTTGAAACAAGGAGATTCACATGCCGCTACTCGACTTCGCCGCCATCGCTGGGCAACTGCCCGCCACATGGAAATCAACGCGCCTGGGCCAGGTCGGCCCGGCGCGGATCAAGGTGTTGCGCATGGATGAGCAGGCCTACGAAGAAGAAACCCACGACTACAACGAAGGTTTGCTGGTGATCAACGGGTGCTTGCGCCTGAGCATTGGTGATGCAGAAATCAGAGTGGGCGCGGGCCAGATGTATCTTGTCGAAGCGGGTATCGCCCATGGCGTACTTGCAGGCAGCCATGGCACTTTGGTTATCCTGGATGTATAGAGACATTCAGTAATACCCAACCTTTGCAATTACTTACAAATACCGCCAACCTGCGCCCGCCCGACGTGCGGCGTACGACAACACCCGCGTTCGCCTGTCATTACTAAACCCTTCGTACAAGAGCCCGCTGCCATGCTGAACGGACGCGACCCACGCATCGATTTTTTTCGGGGCCTGGCGTTGATCTTCATTTTCTGGGATCACGTCCCCCACAACCCCCTCGGCCAGATCACCCTGCGCAACATCGGATTCAGCGATGCGGCGGAGGTGTTTGTGTTCCTCGCCGGTTACGCCGCCGTACTGGCCTACGGCAAGATCCTGCAACGCGACGGCTACTGGATTGCCTCACTGAAAATCCTGCGTCGTACCTGGGTGTTGTACGTGGTGCATATCTTCTTGCTGGCGATGCTGATGGGCATCGTGTTCTTCGCCAATAGCCATGTCGAAACCCGCGACCTTGTCGAGGAGATGGGACTGACGCACTTCGTTACCCATCCGCAACAGGCCCTGACGGATGAGTTGCTGCTGCGCTTCAAGCCCAACCTGATGGACCCGTTGCCGCTGTATATCGTGCTGCTGGCCGGCTTGCCGCTGGTGTTGCCACTGATGCTGCGCAAGACCTGGATGGTAGTGGTCGGGTCAGCAACGATTTACCTGTTGGCCCCCTGGATGGGCTGGAACTTAAGGGCCATCGCCGATGGCGTGTGGTACTTCAACCCGGTCACCTGGCAATTTTTGTTTGTGCTGGGCGGCGCGGCGGCTATCCATGCGGGGAAGACACGTCCTGTGGACACTCGCCCGCTCCTGCACCGCCCCCTGTTCGTGACGGCGGCCCTGTACGTGATGGCTGCGGGGATCCTGACGCTGTCGTGGCGCTGGCCAGAGGTGCATGACGCTTGGATGCCCGCGCAGCTCAGCGACTGGCTCTACCCCATCAGCAAGACTGACCTGTCACCCGTGCGCCTGCTGCACTTCCTCGCGTTGGCCTATGTGACGGCCAAGTTGCTGCCGAGCCGTGCGTGGACCGAAAACGGGTTGGCGCAGCACACCTGTCGCATGGGCCGTTACTCGCTGGAAGTGTTTTGCCTTGGCGTGGTGCTCGCGCCACTCGCGGACATGATCAATGCATTGGCAGGCGATGCATTCGCCATGCAAATACTGACGGCAGTTGCTGGCGCGGCATTGATGGTGATGCTGGCTGCGTGGCTGGAATTCAACAAACGACTGGATCAGTCGCTCAAATTGGCGGCACAGCCGCAGTAGGCAGCATGGCCCGTTGCGCGCAACGGGCCATTCCCAGTATCAGGCCGAACGCGCCGAAGGCGAGGCCAGGTTGGTGGGTTGCAGCTTGAACACGTAGAACAACACCGTCAGCAGCACCAGGAACGCAGGCCCCACATACAGCGCCACTCGGGTATCCGGGAAGTACGCCATCAGGCCAACTACCAGCACCAGGAATGCCAGCGCCAGGTAGGAACTGACCGGGAACAACCACATGCGGTACTTGAGCCCTGCCCGTTCGGCCGGGCTCAGGCCCTTACGGAACTTGAGCTGGGCCAGCAGGATCATCAGCCAGGTCCAGATTGCGCCGAAGGTGGCGATGGACGTCACCCATACGAAGACTTTCTCCGGCACCCAGTAGTTGAGCAACACGCCCAGCAGCAACGCAAAGATCGACAGCAGTAGTGCCTTGCGCGGTACACCATTGCTCGACGTCTTGGCGAAGGTCGCTGGTGCCTGGCCGTTCTGCGCCAGGCTGTAGAGCATGCGCCCGGTGCTGAAGATGCCACCGTTGCAGGACGACAGTGCCGCAGTGATCACCACAAAGTTGATGATACCGGCGGCGGTCTTGATGCCCAGGCGCTCGAACGTCATCACGAATGGGCTGCCCTGGGTGCCGATTTCATTCCAGGGATAGATCGACAGAATCACGAACAATGCGCCCACGTAGAACAGCAGAATGCGCCAGAACACCGAGCCGATGGCACTCGGAATGGTCTTCTGCGGGTTCTTCGCTTCACCGGCAGTGAGGCCGATCATCTCTACACCCAGGTAGGCGAACATCACCATTTGCAAAGACATCAACACGCCTTGCACGCCATTGGGCATAAAGCCGCCATGGGCCCACAAGTTGGAAATACCCAGCGCCACGCCATCATTGCCAAAGCCGAACGCAATAATGCCGACGCCGCCGATCACCATCGCAATGATGGTGACGATCTTGATCAGCGCGAACCAGAACTCGAACTCACCAAAGGCCTTGACCGCGATCAGGTTGATGCTGCCCATGCTGATCAGCGCCGCCAGGGCCCAGATCCAGCGCGGCGTGTCGGGGAACCACACGCCCATGTACACGGCCACGGCGGTGATTTCCGCCACGCAGGTCACCAGCCACAGGAACCAATAGTTCCAGCCGGTCAGAAAGCCCGCCAACGGGCCGAGATAGTCTTGGGCGTAACGGCTGAACGAGCCGGCGACGGGGTTGTGCACCGCCATTTCGCCAAGGGCGCGCATGATCACCAGGATCGCCAGGCCGCCAATGATGTAGGAAAGCATGATCGCCGGGCCGGCCATTTCAATGGCCTTGGCCGAGCCCAGGAACAGGCCGACACCGATGCAGGCGCCGAGAGCCATCAGGCGAATATGCCGTTCGCCCAGTTCACGTTTCAGCGGGCCGCCCTGAGCGGTCTCGCCATGGGGCAGGTGGTTGCCAACTGGCATAAGGGTACAACCTCGTCTTGTTATTGGATTGAGCCACTGGGTGCCGGAGGTCATGACGGGTCGGTCATGACGCCTTTACACCGGGCTCGCCTCATGGGCCAGCCCTTCTGGCGGGGCCAGATCAGCGGGGGTGCAGTATAAAAAGCTCAACCCAGGGATTTTCACTCAATAAACGGCAAGATTCAGCGAGAAGTCTCGGCAAAAGCCGCTTTTGCGGAGGAGCTTTACCTGGACAGCGTAGGAATCGTCGCCGATAAACGGGCGCCGAGTATTGCACAGCGAGGGTGCAGCGTCATTGCAACGGCCGCCACGTCTCACCACCACCCTTGCCACAATGTTGTGTCGAAGGACAGGCGCCTGGCCATGCCCGCTGGTTTCGAGCTGTCGTACATCAGTGCCAGCAAGCCATCCGCCAAATTGCCGCCCTGCAAAAAACCACCGTACTGACGGGCTGCGTTCACGTGGCGGTAAACAGTGTTCCTCCAGACCACACGCTGACTGGAGACCCGTTCCCCCATAAATGGACCAAAGCCTCAAACAGCAAATCCGCTAGGCGCAAGACAAATTCCTTGACCACGCCCAGCAGCGTCTAAGCTTTCACATACGTCCGATCAATCTGCGTGAATGGCTCAATCGACTATGGGCGCTTTATGGCAAACCGATTCGAACAGGGCTGCGTTAGCAACCGACAGCCCGGATCAACCGCCGTTGCCACAAAGCCCCCGCTCGCGAAGGCTGTGGTGGCGGCTGGTGTGGCTGATACTGTTGATCGCCCTGGCAGCACTGTGCTGGGCCGCCAGTCAGGAAATGCGCACCTCCCGCCTGCAGGCCGAGTACCTCAGCCCGTTGGCGGCGGCGCTGAGCTATGAGGTCACACCCGGCACCAGCGAGGCCGTGGTTTATCCGGGCGATGGTCCCTTCGACAAGCGCCTGGGCTACAGCGACCTGGATGAGTTCCTGCCGCGCCTGCTCAAGCGCAACTACCTGGTCCAGGCACAGGCGCGCTTCTCACCGGCGTTGATGGATTACGCGCAGCGGGGGCTGTTCGTGCCCTACGCAGAAAAAGTCCAGGCCGGCCTGAGCATCACCGATTGCCGCGCTACGCCGCTGTACAGTTTCACCTACCCGCAACAGCTCTATGCCAACTTCGCCGCGATCCCGCCGCTGGTGGTGCAAAGCCTGCTGTTTATCGAAGACCGCGACCTGCTGGACCCCAAGCAACCCATGGCCAATCCGGCGGTCGACTGGCCGCGCTTTGCCAAAGCGGCCTGGTCGCAGGTGGCCAAACTGCTGCATTTGCCCGGGCAAACCGCCGGTGGCAGTACCCTGGCCACGCAGCTCGAAAAGTACCGCCATTCGCCCGATGGCCTGACGCTGTCCGGTGGCGAAAAAATCCGCCAGATGCTTTCCGCGAGCGTCAGGGCTTACCAGGCCGGGCCCAATACCTTGGGCAGCCGGGAAAATATCCTGCGTGATTACCTCAACAGCGTGCCGCTGTCGGCGGTGCCTGGGCACGGTGAAGTACACGGCCTGGCCGAGGGGTTGCGGGTGTGGTTCGGCGCAGACTTCAATCAGGTCAACCGCGCCTTGAGTGACACCGAGCAAGACCCGAAGCGTCTGGCCGAACGCGGGCTGGCGCTGCGCCAAGTGCTGGCGTTGATGATCGCCCAGCGTCGCCCCTCCCACTACCTCAACAAGGGCCGCGAGGAGCTGGCGCAATTGACCGACAGCCATATCCGCCTGCTGGCGCAGAACGGCATCCTCCCGGCCGGTTTATCCTCCGCAGCCCTCGCCAGCCACCTGGGCTACCGCGATTGGCAGCAGCAGCCGACGATCCAACCGGTGGAAACAGACAAAGCGATCAACGTCGCCCGCAGCCGCCTGGCCAGCCTGCTCAACCGCTCGCTGTATGACCTCGACCGCCTCGACCTGTCGGCCACCAGCACCCTGCAATCGGCGCTGCAACGCCAGACTACCGATTACCTCAAGCACCTCGCCGACCCGACGTTCGCCGCAAAAATGGGCCTGCTCGGCCCGCGCCTGCTCACGCCGCAAAGCACGCCTCAGGTGCGTTATAGCTTCACCCTGTTCGAACTCACGCCCGACGGCGCACGCGTGCGGGTGCAAACCGACAACACCGACCAGCCGTTCGATATCAACGAAGGCAGCAAGCTAGAACTGGGTTCCACCGCCAAGCTGCGGGTGCTGACCACTTACCTGCAAATCATCAACGAACTGCATGAGCGCTACAGTGCAAAAACACCCGCCGAGTTGAAAAGAGTCGAAGTGCCCGAGCAAGACCCACTGTCGCGCTGGGCGCTGGATTATCTGCTGCGCAACAGCGACCGCGACCTGTCGAAGATGCTCGATGCCGCTCTCAACCGCACGTATTCCGCCAGCCCCGGCGAAGCCTTTTTCACCGGCGGCGGCCTGCACCGCTTTCATAACTTTCGCAACGAAGATAACAGCCGCAACCCGACCCTGCGCGATGCCCTGCGCGAGTCGATCAACCTGCCGTTCATTCGCCTGATGCGCGACCTGGTGCGCTACACCACCTACTCCGGCGAAGACAACAGCGCGCGCCTGCTCAAGGACGACAACGACCCGCGCCGCCAGGAATACCTGGCCAAATTCGCCGACCACGAAGGCACCGCGTTCCTGCTCAAGTTCTGGAAAAAATACCGCAACAAGGACACCCAGACGCGCCTCGACACGTTCATGGACAGCCTGCACCCCACCGCGATTCGCCTGGCGGCGGTGCACCGCTACCTGTTGCCCCAGGCCAGCCAGGAGAGTTTCAATCGCTTCGTACGTTCACACCTGAAAAACGCCGAAAAACTCACCGATGCACGTCTGCAAACGCTCTACCAAAGCTACGGCCCCGGCGCCTACGACCTGCCGGACCAAGGCTATATCGCCAAGGTGCATCCGCTGGACTTGTGGCTGTTGGGCTATTTGCTCAACCACCCTGAAGCGACCTTTGGCGAGGTGGTCAAGGCCAGCGAATTCGAGCGCCAGGAAGTCTACAGCTGGCTGTTCAAAAGTCGCCATCAGAGCGCCCGTGACAGCCGGATTCGCACCATGCTGGAGATCGAAGCGTTCCTGGAAATCCATGAGCGCTGGAAGGCCGTGGGTTACCCGTTCGACCATTTGGTACCGTCACTGGCCACTGCCATCGGCAGCTCAGGCGACCGCCCCGCTGCGCTCGCCGAACTGATGGGGATTATCCTCAACGATGGTGTGCGCCTGCCGGTACTGCGTATCGACAGCCTGCAGTTTGCCGAGGGCACCCCCTATGAAACGCGTGTGATCAACGCCCCGAATCGCGGGAAGCACGTGATCTCCAGCGAAGTCGCCAGCGCCTTGCGCGGAGCGCTGTCGCAAGTAGTGGACGCGGGCACCGCCAAACGCGTGGCCGGCAGCTTCACGCTGGCGGACGGCACACCGCTGGCCATGGGTGGCAAGACCGGCACCGGCGATAACCGCATCCAAGCCATGAGTACCGGCGGGCACATTCTCAATTCCAAATCCATCAACCGCACGGCAACCTTTGTGTTCTACATCGGCGAACACCACTTCGGCACACTGACCGCCTTTGTCCCGGGCACCTCCGCCCAGCACTTCACCTTCACGTCGGCGTTGCCGGTACAGGTGCTCAAAGGGATGGCGCCGATTCTCTACCCACTACTGCAACCTCGGGGTTCCGCCACGTGCCTGCGGTAAGAGGAAGGGATCACGTAGTGCTTATTTAGACCTGACGCTCGCTCGACGCCCATTAGTCTGGGCATCAGCGTGCGGCCCCTTCCCTGACACCGGCCTGCACGATTCTCCCTATCGCGACAGGAAACCCGCGCTATGCCTTCACAGCCCCAACCTTCTACCGAAGACCTGATACGCCGTGCGTCAGTGTGTATCACCGCCATCGAGCACCTGCTGGACGCACAGCCAGACCTGACGACGGTCATGGCCACCGAACTGCGCCAGGCATTGGCAAAACGTGTGCCTGCCAGTACACCGAACCCGGATATGGTTTATCTCAACGAGTACGTTTACGACACTGCGTCGCAGGCAGATCAAGACAGCACCGCACGGACACCCCGCATCACCCGCGCACGCAATCTGACCCAGGTGCTTCAAGAGACGATTGCCACCCAAAACATGCCGACCGCGCTGACCAAGGAGCCGGAAACCGGCGCCATCAACCAGGCAGTCGGATTCTATGCAAATGCCAACGGCGCCGGCCGCAGCAATGAGATGGCGCCGTTGGAAGTCGCAGCAGTCAATCAGTTGATCAGTGATCTGCAACTCAACTGCCAGACGCTGTACTTGAACAGTCTCAGGGCGTTCTGGTCATCGCCCCACGCGAGTACGGGTGCACTGAGTGTCCTGGAGGCTGTGAGTCAAAAGCAGCGTGAGGTATTTACGCTGGAGGCGGACCTGAAACTGCAGGATGCTCGGCAACAGCTCAGCCAAGCCGAGCAAACCCTAAAGAAAACGCCTGAGGATACCCACGCGCAAGCGGCCGTCACCACGGCCCAGTCACACCTGGAGGTGGTGATCGAAGGCCGACAACTAATCGAAAACTGCGTGCTCCATGAGACCACGAACAACGCCACACCGCCGCTCATACTCGGCCTCACGCTGGAATTGACCGACCAGCCTGAATGGGCCGCACCACTCAATGGCTGCTTCGTACTCACCGAGCACCTGCATGGGACACGACCGACCGTCCTGTATACCCCGCAATTCGGCGTTGAGTTCTTCATGAATTTCTCCACCCTGGAAAATACCTTGCGCCTACGCCTGGTGAGAAGCGACGAAAGAACCGTGTTGCTCGCCAACATCCTCGCCAGCGAACGCTCGGCTGCCACCGACGCGTTAAGAAGTCGGCAGGCACTCACCTATCCCTCGATCACCGGCCCGGTATTCAGTGCATGCCTGCACGCCCAACGTCGCCAGCAAGAGGCCGATATCGAACAGGCCTTCGGTGCGTCCCACACCACGTTCGAAACCCTGGCAGCCAGCGTACGGACCGCCCTGGCACTGCCCCTCAAGGGCAACCCTGGGCTGATCGCCCGCATGCCCGAATCGCCCGACCTGACACGCGCCTCTCCCGTCCCACTGACCTTGCCGGACGTTGGGCAACAAACGCACCTGATACAACAGTGGAACTCTCTTAACCAACAACTCGACCAGGTACTGGAAAAGGACAAACATCCCTCGCTGGGCGGTGTGCTGACGTCGCTGCTCAAAGAAACCTACCCAGATCTGCCGGCCGACACCGAGTTGCACAGCCTGTATGTCAACCGCTACCTCATTGACAGCGATGGCCTGCGTCATTTTGAGTCTTCCCGCCCATTGATCGAGGCGGTGTGTACCTTGTTGCTTTGGGACAACCCCGCAGAGCAAGCGTACGAGGATCAAACAGCACAAGAAGAGAGCACCGCCACGCTCGACACGTTCGCCGAAAGCGTCTTCAGCAGCCCGACCGCTTTCAACGAAGTCGACCAGTTGGCCCAGACCGGCACATTGCTGGAACTGGCTCACACCCTACAAACACGACTGGCCGAGCAGATCACCACCTATTGGCGTACGCCGATAGCGCCGGATTTGGTCTGCCCACAGGTTCGGCTGATCGATGTCCAGCGCCAGGTCCTGGAGATACAGGCACGCCTGCGCGTGGCCGACAATACCCTGAGCCCACAAGCCAAATTGCTGATTGATCGTGCCCTGCGTTACCCGACCCAGGCCCGACGTGAAGCACGCTTCCGCCATGGCAACCGCCCCGGCGTGTATCAGTTGACCGTCGACACTGGCTCCGCCGCGCGTGCGCGTATGGCCGCCAGCTTCGTTCTGACCCTGGATGACGGCTCCAGCCCTGTCGCTCCCCATTGGCCCCATGGGCACAAAAACCTCAGTACTTACAGTGCCGGGGTTGGCGCGGTAGTGCTGTATACCCCGGACATGGGGTTTGAAGAATGTGCGTCCCTGCAAGTCCTGCATGACACGCTGAAAGCCCGCATCAACGCTGGCGAAGACGCCGGCAGGTTGTGTATCAGCGGCTTGCCGCTGGCGGTTCAGCATGGCAAAACCGGGCTGTGGGGCAACGACCTGAGTACCACTTATGCGCCGATAACCGACGACTTCGTGGCTGACGGCATCCAGGCGCTGCTCGACAAACAGCAGTCCGACATCGAGACCATTCTGGGCCTGACGGAGGGCGAATCGGACAATGAAAAAAATGGCCGCGTGGAACTGGCCGAACTGTTGGATTTGGCCGGGCCATTTATGGCGCGCAACCGACTGCTGAAGCAACACTGGCGGCCAGACTGGGAAAAGCGCTTGAGCTCGGCGGACCAGAAGGCTCTGCAAGACCAGGCCGACACCACCCAGGCCAAACAGGATGAACTGACCAAGCAATGGCAAGCGCTTATTCCGACATTGGCCGAGTATGCAAAGCGACAGGTACTGACAAAGATTCGCGCCTTCCTGACCGAAAAAGGCCAGGACTATCCCGAACAGGGCATCGACCCGGACAAGACGATAGTCACCCAGACCACCCGAACACGGGTCGTAGCCGATGGAGGAGGTTTTGGAACTGCGCATACCAGTTCCACGAGCAAGCGGATGAGCCTGACCAACCTGCTGTTGAAAAACACCAAACCCTGGGAAAAGAGCCTCACCTGGGTCGAAAACGACGATCTGGATGCCACACTGACCACCCCCCAAGGGAACTGGGTGCGCGATACGCGTGGGCGTCCCATCAGCTTGGACAAACAACGCCTTGAGCTGTGGGTCAAGGACCTGAATGTTGGCCACCAGTACACGCAAAACGTGCTCGAGAAATACCTCGCCCCGCAGGCTACGGCAACCGAGGCCCGCGCCTTGAGACAGGCGTGGCGCGCGAGCCAGGCATCCGTTATTGACTATGCGGCCCTTTCGGCCCGGTTGAATCCTGATATCTACCTCAGGGAAACACACAGTGCCCCCAAGCAAAAGAAAGCAGCCGCTTGGATGGCGGCGGTGCAGGCCGCTCCAAACCCCGCGACACGCCCACGGGTCGACGGACACGCAGTGATCGCCAATGCGCTGATGTTCAACCCGTCCAGCGACGCCCCCGAAGGCCGTGGTGGACAAACCGTAAATGGCGTTCTGATTCTCTCCACCGCTGCCGATGACATGCGCGTACTGTATACCCCGCATGCGCCCGACGGTTTGGAGCTAAGGGAACTGGCCAGCGAGGCTGAACTGATCCGGCTGATGCAGGGCTCCGCCTGGCAGGATTATCTTCGCGCACGCGTACCGGCCGATACACGCTTGCTCAATTCGCGCCTGGCCGCACACCAAGGCGACGTCTGGGCCGGGCTATACCGGCAGAACTATCTTTACCTGCTGAACAAAGCCGACGAGCAAAGCGTGACTAACGAAGAGCTGAACGCCCAGTCCACCCTCAATAAAGTGCTGTTCGGCGTTGAAGTGGTAACCACCGTACTGAGCGGGCTTCCCTGGAGCGGGCAACTGGCCTCTTCAGCCTCCAGGTTCGTCGGCCGGGTCGGGCGCACCACGGTCCATGCCTTGCGCAGCCTGGGGCAAAGCGCGGCGGGGCTTGTCGTACGTCGCGGGCCACGCGCACTCATGCTGTTTGAACTTGCAAAGGCCACCACCACGGTCGCCGGAGTGACACGCACGGCCAGCCTGGGTATCAAGCCACTGCCCATGCTACTGAGGCCAGCGAGAAACATACGGCGACCGAACCTGGCGAAATACCAGAAAGACTTCCAGCAAGAAAGCTCCCGCCTGCTGGTGAAAAATGGCATCCCGCCAGGAGCCGAACTGGCGGAAGGTACAGGCATTTATCGAGTCCCCGGCTCGCCACCCACCTATCTGGTACGCGGCGTCGGTGAAAAGGGCAAAGAGCAGGTGTTTCGCATTCAGAACGCTTTCAACGTCTATGACCGCAATGGCTTGGTCGCCCCCGTGCTCACTCCCTCTGGAGGCTTGACCCCGTTCCGGTTGCGGCGCCTGCCGAACAAACAGTGGGAATTGGACACATGGCAACGCGCGCCCGGCGGCGGACCAAAAAGCGACAACAGAGTAATCGAAGCACTTAGAGAATGGGACGCACACGTCAAAGCCAACGCGGCGTTGCCCAACCCGGCCACCACGCTGGACCCAGCCGCTTTTTTCAATAGTCGCAATATCACGTACAACTCGTGGAACAAGTTTGTAATGTCAGGCGGCACAATTACCGAACGGGGCAAGGCGCGGCTCAATCCTGAGACGTTTAAACACCTGTCAGACAAACTGTTCATGAAATGGGTAAACATGAAGCAGCCGACCAAAACAGCTGCAGCTGAATTTGCGAAATTACATAACATTCGTCCAGAGCGTATAACCATTTTCGTGGACGCGAAGAAAGGGACGTTGAACAACCTTGGCAAGGCCCGTTTGGACAGACTGACAAAACCCTCCGACGGATTTTTCACCCGCGTCACCGACAAGCATTATCAAGACTGGTATCAGTTGGCCCTTCGACCGGAGAACCAGAACAGTGCCGCGGCCTGGAAATTTGCCGTTGACCGGGGCCTCCACCCCTCTTCCTGGAGCAAATACGTGAAGTCCGACGGCACCTTCAATATGGCTATTCCTACTGTTGCGGACCGCGTCAACCGACTGGGACTTGGCGTCCCGATAGACTTGACGATTCCGGGCCCGTCCAAGCCTCCAGTCTGATCCACAAGGCTGTTGATTGAAGGAGCGAGCTTGCTCGCTCCACGCTGGCAAACCCGAGCTTCACCCTCAAGGATAAAGGGTCGCAAACGGCCATGCGCACCTACACACCTCGGCGGTGTGACCTGATCATTGATGATGAAACGGCGATCCCGCCATCTCGCGCCGCCAGGCAACTAGCCCCTCTGCCCGTTGGCGGTACTCGGGTAGGGCGGCTACACCTCGGAGTCCCAAATTACTGTGACATTGCCTTCATAGGGGCTGGCGACAGCGGGTTGCAGCATGTCCTCGACATATTCACGGTGGCTGCCGTTGTGGTGCCGGGCAGGCCCAGCAGCAACCCACTTACCAGCGCCGCGCCGGTGAGCTGCATCAGCCTGCTCGCTGTCCAGGTGCTCAAACGCTGTACTCCGTTCATGGGCGCAACGCATCGAAAATAATCTGTACATTGCCAAAATACTGGCCCGGCACATAACCGTCATCGAGCTTCAACGCGGCGATTTCCAGCAGCAGCGTTTGCCATTTTTCGCCTCACCTTCCTCCACTACCCGCTGAGGGCTGAGGCCCTGCGCTTGTTGATTGAAGATGACCTTCAGCGCAATCGTGTTGGCACCGTTGGACAGCATCGGCTCGTAGGCAAGGGTGCTCATCGCACTGGCTCCATGCGCATGGGAAGGGGCATCAGCCTAACGGGAGCGTCAGGGCACGCCCATCACCAGTACACCACTGCCACTGATGGGCCCGGCGGCAGGTAGCGACCCGGGTCTTCGAACAAGCGTAAACGTCACGTCGTCGCCGCCAACACTGTTGGTAATACGGGTGAGGAACGAACCGTTGACTTGAACCGCAGACCCCGCACGAACAAGAGCCGTGCCTACGTCCGGATTGGTCATTGTCAACAGGTGTGTGTTGAACGATGACGGGGTGCCTTTGTAGGAGATGGTTATCGGTGTGGTAATCCCGCCGTCCGGGCAAGTGTAGGTAAGCCTGCGGTCGACGCGAATGGTGGTTGTCAGCGGGTCGGTGCCGATTCCGCGCTGGTGCACGTTGCCGAAGTTGATCTCGATCGGGTTGTTATTGTTGATCGTGCACGCCGAGGGGGAGACGGTGAAGTTGTTGGCGGCAATGTACCTGACCGAGATGCTCGCGACACTTGCGTCGTAGTTGTTCGTGGCGGCGAGACGTAGCGTCCCGAGCATATCCCCGGTTCGAATATCGATTGGGTTGGCCGGATCGTTGCGCACCAGAATATAGGGCGTAACGTCGACCGGATAACCACGCAAGTCGTCAGGCAGCGTGGCGACCCGAATACCATGCGCAATAGGAATATTGTAGTGCCCACCTAGGATTCGCAAACCAGCGCCCTGATTGGCGAATTTTGGACCCGGTATCCAGGGCGTTCCTGTCGCGCTGCCGGTCGCCCAGAAATCCACCCGCGAGGTCGGGGTCTGCGAGTCTCTGGAGAATCCACATTCAAGTCGTGCCCCCTCCATCGTGATCCGCGTACGGTCTGCGGCCAGGGTAACGGTCACAGGAACTTGTAGAGGGAGTTCTCCAACAATCTCGGCCCACGGCCCACCATTCACACGGCATCTGGCTGCATTTGCGGTCGCAGTGAACGAAATCAGGACGAGCAGCGTCATGACGCCATAAAGTCGTTTCATTTTGATCTCTCGTTGCTCCTCTACCCTGGCGTGCGTAGTGAACAGCCGCCCAGGCGAGGGTTAAGGTTTGTCTGAGGCGCTTACGGATAGTCCAACGTAAACGTGGAGGTCACCGTAAAGGTGCCGTGCCCGATGGTTTGATCGCTGATGGCCTGCGGCTCGCCCTGCACGTAGGCCTTGAGCTCGATCACATTGCTGCCATTGCTCAACACCTGTTCATCGCTGACGGCATTCAGAGGCAATGGCGTGTTGCTTGGCGTCTCCAAGCCGACCCCGATACCCGAGGCGCCACTGCCACCATCCAGCGCGAACAGCCCCGGTAGCGCGGTGTTTTCCCTGCCGCCGAACTGGATAGTGACCGTGTTGCTAATCGTGGTGTCGCAGTCCTCCAGGTGCAGCTTGAAATCCCTGCCTTGTGAACGTGTGTTGAGGTAGAGGTGCTTGCTGGTCACGTCCCAGAGTTCGAAGGTGATTGCCTCGTCACCGGGACGCAGGGTGCAGGCTTGTTCAACCAGGTTGCCCTTGAAGCTCAGGTTGTCCGCCGCTTGTGCCTCGGGCATCAGCCCGCAGGTCAGCAGTAACGCCAGCCCGGCACATGACCAAGCCTTATGAACCTTTTCATGTCGCATAGACTCAGCTCCTACTCGTACTCGGCCAACAACGTGGCCACTGCTGCGAACCTCGCGGGGACCAGCGTTGCACCGGGCTGTTTGACCGGCACCACTTCCAATACCGGCGGTGTTGGCAGGGATATGTCCAAGCGCGTATTGAGTGGAAACGGCACGTTGTTCTGATACACCCGGATGCCCAGCGCAGGCACATTGGTCTGCACCGCTGAGGCGTCATACGGCGTTGGTGTACCGTTTACGCTCAGCTTCAGTTCCCACGGCAGCGTGGCCGGGCCGCAGCTGATGGTGTAAGCGATCCCCCTGCGGTACTTCACACCGTCGACGCGCTTGACCCCGACATCTCCGAAATCCACTTCAATCGTGTTTCCGGCGTCAATCGTGCAGGGCGGCGGCTCGTTCAGCGTCCCGCTAAAGGTCAGGTTGGCCGACGCACCGCTGCACAGGCCGATGGAGCACAAGGCGAGCAACGCTCGTGGCTGCCAAAAGGTCATTGATCATTCCTCTTCATTGATAGTCGACCACCAGGGTGGCGGTCGCATCAAAGGCCCCTCCCGTCAGTGTGCTGCCCGCGCGCTTGACGGGCACCGCCTGCACCACCGGAAAGTTTGGATAGGTAAAATTCACGGCAGTATTGAGCGGCCAGTCGGCACCGTTCACGAACAGCTTTACGCCAAGGTCCGGCTTGCGGGTCACGAGCACGCGGTCATCAAACGCAGCACCCGTGCCCTTGAGTTCCAGGGTCAAGGCGTTGCTGAAAGGCGAATCACAGGTGACGGTATAGGGCACGCCACGGCGGTAATTCACCCCGTCGACCCGTGACGTCAGCAGGTCATTGCCAAACGGCACATCAAGGGTCGTGCCGCTGTTGATGACGCACGGCGGCGGCGCGATGATGACCGCACGGATAGTCAAATTGGTGTTGTTGGCCTGCACACCTTGGCTGACAGCCCACAGCAGGCCGCCACCAAAAAGCAGGGTTAACTTAGCCATCGTTCTGCCCTTACTCATAGTTGAGCCTGAAATCCACCACGGCCCGGTAGGCCCCACTGGTCAACGCGGCTGCGGTGCGTGTGGGCTGTACAAGCCAGGTCTGGGTGTTGCTGCCCAGCGGCAAGAACAACGGTTCGCCCCTTGAACCCAGCTGTACATCGCGCCCCAGTGCATCGGTCAATTGCAGGCCCATCCCGGTCACGCCTTGCACTTTGACCAGGCGTGAATCCTCGTCATCGGCGGGCGCGAAAAAAGCCACCGACAACACCGGTTGAAAGGCACTCCAAGTCAGTCTCCCCGTACGCTCACTGCGGATGCTGCCGGCCGTGCGCTGGCAGTCGGTAAAGCGCAATTGAAACGCCACCGGTTTTGCTTGATCGCCGGGCCGTTGCAACTGGCTGGCCGACACCGCGCCCAGGTCGATCGTTTGATGCAGCGAGGTCATCTCCAGGCTGCACGGCGTTTCATGCATCGCCCCGGTAACGTTCAACCGCCCATTCATGCCCTCGACATCCTCAGCGTGCGCTGGCCCGACAATGGCCAGTAACAGGCCGCCCAAGCCCTTCACAATCTGCAACTTCATGACGTTCTCCAGCAGCAGGGGCTACTTATCAGGCGATACTTGCGCGCTCACGGTGCAAGCGCTTCCGGTGCAGGTGAAAGCCAGCAGCGGGCGTCCACCGTAGTCATTCACGTAGGCGAGGTGAGGGGTGGTGCCGAGTTCCTTGGCCGTTGGCCCCAGGGTCAATGCACCTTTGGGAGGGACCATCAGCGGCTCGAAGCCCGGCACGGTTTTGCCGTCTTTGGTGCTGCGCGCATCCACCAGGGTCACGTAGTAAGGCGTCGGGTTGTTCACCTGATAACGCTCGCCGGCGAGGGTCAGGGTCAGCTTTTGCTGCCAAGGGTTCGACAAGTCTTGCTGGCTCGGCGTGATGGCTTGCGGTCGGTAGAACAACTTGATCCGGGTTTGCAGCGCAATTTGCAGGGTGTTGGCCTTGTCGCTGCGCGGCGGAATTTCCCGCAGATTGAAGTAGAAGACCGTCTCGCGGTCCTGCGGTAACGACTTGGCCGCTGGCAGCGCCTGCACTTTCAGCTGGCTCTGTTTCCCAGGCTCCAGGCGTTGGACCGGTGGCAGCACGATCAAGGGCGAAGTGATTTTTTTGCCCGCTTCATCCTCGATCCAGCCTTGAGCCAAATACGGTAATTGGGTGTTGTTATTGGTGATGTTCACGCTGGTGGCATCTTTGCTGCCATCAAAAATCACGCGGGTACGGTCCAGGCCAACAGCGGCGTTGACGCTCTGGCTCAAGCCAAGGGCCAGCAGCATTAAGGCCTGAAATGAGAGGCGCATGTTCAGCTTCATGAGGATGTGTTCTCCGTGTCGGTAGGCTTCCCGGTCAGCGAGGCTGGTTCAGGTGCAGATTGATCAGTGGCGGCCAGGCGGCAGCCCAGTTGCAGGGCATCGGTCAAGGCGTCGGCCGGCAAAACGACGGGCAGCGTGAGGGTGCATCGCTCGCTTCCTCCCCAACTCACGGTCATCGCTTCGCCCGCCTGAATGCCGCTCAGGTAAACCTGCCCGCCGTCATTCACGATCCCGGTGTCTTGCTGTTTTGTGTTTTTCACCACCGCGCCGAAGGGCGGTGAACTGCCATCCGGCAGGCGCAGCACCGCCATGGCCTTCTCACCGGCAATCACGTCCAGGGAGCGATAACCAATGGCCCCTTCGGTGAGGGTCAGTTGCGTGACGGATTGAGTGGCTTCGACGTTGCTCGGCAAACTTTCCAGGTCGACACTGGCCGCCGTACGCTGGTAACTGCCGATATCGGAAATCACCGCCTTGCCGAAAACGTTGCTGCGCGTCGGCGTGCCGTAACCGCGCACAGGCACATCAGACACACCGCCTGTATCCACCATCAGACGGGTGCCGCCAGTACTGTTGGTTCGATGCAGCGCTCCACCGTAAGGCGTGAGCGTGCCGCCACCGCGAGCCGACGCACTGAGGCTGGTGTAATTACCTTCTTGTTGGCTGACGGTGAGGTTGATGTCGGCGTAGTCGCCGATATGACTCAGGTAACCACTGGCGGACCTATTGCCGGCGCTGAGTTGGTAGCTGTTGCGTTCATCGAGGCGATCGCTGTAGCGCGTTGAAAAACGGTTTTTGCCTGCGCCTCTGCTAGCGTCCATCGACAGCGTGCCGGTGCTGCCCAATGGCAGGCTGACCGTCAGCGCCATGCCGTTGTCCTTGTAGTTGTAATCCAGCGTGCGGTACAGGTTCAGGGACAAGCTCAGGTTCTTTACGGTACCCACATTGAAGTAGCGTGATGCCGACAGGTTCCAGCGTTGAGTGGCGGGCCGCTCCCAATACGTCTGCTTGTTGTAGCTGGCGTAAACGGTGGTGCTCAGGTCACGAAATTGCTTGTTGACCGTCGCGGTATACAGGGCCTTGCTGCCGCCGATCGGTTTCCAGGATCCGTTCACGCCGGGCCCGGCGAGTTCACCGTTGCGCCCATAATGGCGAGCATCGAGGTATTCGCTCATGCTCAAGTAGTTCTTCTCGGAAAACCGGTAACCGGCAAAGGTGACTTGGCTGTCGTACTCTTCAAAGTGCTTGGAGTATTGAAGGCGGTAGGATTTGCCCGAGAGCGTCTCGTTCCACACCGTTGCACGGGACTGAGTGGCATCAAGCGACACCGCACCAAACGCCAACAGGTCACGACCAACCCCGGCCGTCAACGCGCGGTAGTTGTTATCGGTGATACCGCCGCCAAACAGCGACCAGCCATTACTGATGCCCCACGAAAACTCGCCACTGCCGAAGAAGTTGCCATCCGCGCCGTACTGAAGGTTGGACGGTCGCCCCGTCGCCAGTTTGTAACGGACTTGCCCCGGGCGCGTCAGGTAGGGAACGCCTGCGGTATCGACCTGGGAGGTGTGTACCGTGCCGTCCTGCTCTTCGACCCGCACATCCAGCCTGCCGGTGACGGCGTCGTTCAGGTCCTGGATACGAAACGGCCCGGCCGCAACCAGCGTTTCATAGAGCACACGGCCCTGCTGGCTGATGATCACCCTCGCGTTGGTTTTGGCCACCCCGACCACTTCCGGCGCGTAACCGCGCAAGTTGGGCGGCAACTGGCTTTCGTCCGAATTGAGGGCGGCACCGGTAAAGCGGAAGCTGTCAAACAGGTCCGAATACAGGTAGTTTTCGCCCACCACCAAGCGGGCTTTCAGCGCAGGAATGGCGCGATAAGCGTAGTAACGGCTCCACTCCAGCCGCTGAGGACTGGGCGCCGCGTCGCGGCCTTTTTCGACACGTCCCTGCCAATCTGCCCGCAGGCGCCAGGCCCCGGCATTGGCCCCGAGCGTTCCGTTACCCGTGAGGTTGTTACGAGCCTCGTCGTTCTTTCGGTAGCTGGACAGCGCGGTCAGGTTGTAGTCAACGAGCAATCCCGGCACCCCTTCATCCCAACGCGAGGGTGGGTCCCAGTTAATGTCGCTGTACTCGAGGTAAGCTTGGGGCAGGCTGATGCTCAGCGTGGCGGTAGCCAGGTCGCCACTGACCTCCATGCCTGGCAAGCCTTGAGTATCCAGGCACTGCCCGCCTTTCCACCAGGTAAGGCTGGCCGCGCCGGACGCCTTGAGGCCCAACTGTTCCACCAGGCCTGGTGATAAGCAGGCTTGACTGCCTTTGGGATCATTATCCGGTGGATAAAACGCCACCGACTGCTCAGACAGAGGCTGAGTATTGATCTGCACGACCATCGAGTAAGTACCCGGCAGAATGAACCCGCTGCGCGCAAACTGAGACAGGTCAATATTGGAGCGATCACTCAGATCAAGAACGTCGGTATTGAACTCGATATCCCCGGCACCCAATGCCGTACCCGCCAGTGATATCAACCCGCCAAAAAGGCTTGGGCGCAGCGTATTTCTGACCTTCGATGTATTCAACATGCAAGCAGCCCATCAATGTTCAAAAGTATTCCAACTTGAACCGCACTGCGGCGTTGTGTGGCCCGGCTGCCAGCGGTAATCCGTTGCCAACCAGGCGCAGCGTGTAGTGAAGTGTCATATCGCCCGCCACCAACGGAAGCAGCGCCATCGGCACACCCGGGACACTCTCCTGGCCCGCAGCGTCCTCGATATGCAGAGCCACTCCCTGCGAGCTGCCGAAGAGAGCAAACGAGCGCCCTTCTCTGTCGGTAGGCGCATCAAACGTCACACGCATGTGCTGCCAGTCCGGCAGGCTCGCCCCGGGCCGCGAAGGGTCAGGACGCGTCAATGAGCAATTAACCAGACGCAACTGGAAGGGATGGATTTCCCCCCGCCCGCTTCGCAAAAGCCGACCGATGGGCTCGGGGTTCATCTCGATGGCTTGATCGACACTGGCCAGTTCCAGCCCACAGGCTGAGTCGACAACTTCACCTGCGAGCGTGACCACACCCTCGCCTTGCGCAGGCGCCTGGGCGACAGCGCAAGAGCTGATGAGCATCGTCAATGAAGAGGCAATAGCGAGACTTATAACTTTGTTCACCTTTATCTCCCGCCAAGTTCCCCCCACCACCGCAGTGGCGGGGGGAAAACTTACTGATAAGCCAAGGTGAAGTTGGTGACTGCGCTGAATTCACCAGGGACGATTGGCGCGGTCGCGGCGCCTTGTACATAGGCACCGAATTCCAACGTGTTATTACCGGTGGAAATAGCTTGCGGAGTGGTAGCGACACCCAGCTCGATAGGTTTACTGCCATGGGTCATCATAATGCCCACGTTGCCCGCGCCTCCCACCGTACCGATTGCACCGGGAACGGCGCTTGATGGTGTCGCCGTGAAAGTCGTGGTGACTGTGTTATCGGTGAGGCCGCTCAAATCGCACCCTTCAAGCTCGATCAGCACGCGCCGTGCTTCAGACTTGCCGCCCGCTTCCAACTGGTGTTTGGCAATCGCACCAAGGTTGACTGTCTGATCGACAGAGTCAGGCTTGATCGAGCAAGCACCCGAGTGGACCGACCCCACGAACGTCACCGTTCCATCGGCCGCATGAGCAACGGAAGCCGAACCCGCCAGCAACCCGATAGACAACAGCACAGTTTTCATTTTGGTTTTCATTTGCACGTACTCACACAGTATTGAATGTCATAGAGAAACCCTGCCGCAGGAGTGCGTAGGACTCAGTCAGCATCGATCGGGATATAGCGTCTGATTTGATACAGATGAACGTGTGAATCACGCCATTAAGCGCGAAGCAACTTTTCCAACTATTTGTATTGCAAATCAGCATCCGTTCGAGGCGAGGTAAGTTTCCATCTGATACGTTGAGTACGTAAGCCGGGCAATTCAGACAGCGGCGTAGCCTTGTTATACCGAGAGATATAGGAAAAGTATGGCAACTTGCCAAAACTTGAGAAATGCCTGTAAGAATTGAACTACACGAACGTTAGTTGTAAAAACTCAATGTAGAAACAGTATGTAAGAGCTGGATTACACATACTAAAAATCAATAGCGATGATTTGGGACATCCCAACCACACATCAAAGCATGCACGAGCACTGGGAGACCGTCTGTCGAAAGCCCTTGCGTCGAAGATAAGATATATCTTACGTTATATCTAGACACACACAGAGGCTCCTACCATGCGAGACCATCCTCACCCGCGCGACGGTTTTGACCCGCGCTCCGGCCGCGGTCGCGGTCCACGGGTATTTGCGCCCGGCGATTTGAAATTGCTGCTGCCCGCGTTGATCGCCGAACAGCCCTGCCACGGCTATGACTTGATCCGCCAGATCGAAAGCCTGTTCGACGGCGCCTACAGCCCCAGCCCTGGCGTGATTTACCCGACCCTGACGTTCCTCGAAGAAAGCGATTTGATCCAGGGCGACGCCGATGGCGGAAAAAAACGCTACACAATCACCGACGCCGGTCGTCTCTTCATAAGCGAGCAACAGGTCGCCCTGGACGGCGTGCGCATGCGCATCGACGTGAGCAAGCGCTCACTGCGCGGCCATGACCGCCCACCGGAAATCCATGAGGCGGTACATAACGTGCGTCATGCCCTGCACTCGCACCACGGGCGCTGGAGCCCGGAAGAAATCGTTCGTGTCGCGGCGCTGCTCAATCGCACCGCTCAAGCCATTGCCGACGGGAAAGACCAATGAATACTCAAGCCATCCACCGCGTGACCCACGAAATCAAACGCCGCCGCCTGCAAGTGTTGCGGGTGGTCGACATCACACCGCGCATGCGTCGCATCACCCTGGGCGGGCCAGAGCTGGCGGGGTTTGTCAGCCTGGGTGCCGACGATCACATCAAGCTGCTGTTTCCACAGAACGCCGCCGAGCAGGCCGCGCTGGAAAGCCCGGCCTTCACCATCAAGGGCGACGGCCCACAGCCGGCCATGCGCGACTACACGCCACGTCGCTTTGACCTGAGCATCGGTGAGTTGGATATCGACTTCGTGCTGCACGGCGATGGCCCGGCCTCCACGTGGGCCGAGCAGGCAAAGGTCGGCCAGCACCTGTACATCGGCGGGCCACGGGGCTCGATGATCGTGCCGGACATCTTTGACAGCTACCTGCTGATCGGCGATGAAACCGCCCTGCCCGCCATTGCGCGACGCCTGGAAGAACTGCCGGCGGGGCGCAAGGTGCTGGCAGTGCTTGAGATCGCCAATGCGGCTGAAAAGCAGGCACTGAAGAGTGCTGCCGATGTTGAGGTGATCTGGGTGATTCGCGGCCAGGATGATCTGCTGGATACCGTGCAGAAACTGACGCTGCCCAGTGGCTCGCTGTACAGCTTTGTCGCCACCGAGTCCAAGCTGTCACGCCAGGTGCGGCGGCTGTTGCTGGATACCCACAAGGTTAATGAAGAGTTTCTCAAGGCCGTGGGCTACTGGCGTGCCGAGGGCAGCGAAGAAGACTAGGCGCCTCGAACACACTGAAGATCAAATGTGGAAGCTGGCCTGCGATAGCGGTGCATCTGTCGACTGACACTCCGCCATCGCGGGCAAGCCCGGCTCCCACATTAGATTTGTGGTGGTTTCAGAAACCTGTCCAACCCTACTACTGCCAACGCAATCAGTGAAAACCCCACCAATATCCCCCCGGCATTCACAAACACCTGTGGATAACCAAGAGTCCCCACATCAATGAACGGGTATTGATACTGCCCGAGTAAATCCCCGCGCAGCAGCACATAGCCAAAGTACACCAGCGGGTAGATCACCCACCCCGCAACGTGCTTGAGCTGCAAGTTGCCCTTGGGAACGCACCGCCACCAATAGATAAAAAACAGCACCGGCATCACGTCGTGCAGCAATTCGTCGGCAATAAACTGAAAGCCTTCGGGCTGCCACAAATGCCGCAGCAACAGGTTGTAGGCCAGGCTCACCACCACGATGCTCACGGCGACCCCACTGCTGACTTTGGGCTCAAGGAAAAACCGCTTTGCGGCTGAATCGCGGTCGACCCACGCATAGCTCAACACCACCGCCGCCAGGGTGTTGGTCAGCACGGTGAAGAAACTGAAAAAGTTGATCAACCCGCCCAGCAGGCTGGCGCCAGACTCCCAGCGCGAATAAAAAATCAGGTATTGCTGAATCACCAACCCTGCCCAACCAGCCAGCGCCGCAGCTGCCACTAACCGCTTCATGGGTTCAATCCAGCGGGCGTTTGGTGCGCATCAGTTTCACGTACAACCCTTCGACTTTCTCCCGCGCCCACGGAGTTTTGCGCAAGAAGGTCAGGCTCGACTTGATGCTGGGGTCGCTCTTGAAGCAGCGGATATCAATACGCTCGGCAAGGCCTTCCCATTCGTAATGTTCCACCAGGGTGGTGAGGACGTGCTGCAGGGTCACGCCGTGGAGTGGGTCGTTGCTTGTCGCGGTCATGCCAGGCCTTTACAAAAAGTAGAAATACAGCCGGTCACTTTAGCACGAAGAAAAAAGTTCCCGTTCTCAACGAAAAAGAGATGTTATATTGTAACCATACCTTACGAGTCTTTTAGTCGTTTTGCCAAGGAATGTGTCTGATGTCTTTCTCCTCTCTGTGGCGCCTTTCCCCGCTTGCCGCCGCCCTGTTGATCTGCTCCGAAGCCCACGCGCTTGAGCTGCAGCCCCAAGTCATCACCGGCAACCCGCTGGGCAGTGAACAGCTCGCCTCGCCCACCACCGTGCTGGAAGGCGATGACCTGACCCTGCAACAAAAAGGTAGTCTCGGCGAAACCCTGAACAAACAACCGGGCGTGTCGTCTTCGTACTTTGGCCCAGGCGCCAGTCGGCCGATCATCCGTGGCCAGGATGGCGACCGCATTCGCATCCTGCGCAATGGCGTGGGCGCGCTGGATGCGTCGTCGCTGTCTTACGACCACGCAGTGCCACTGGACCCGGTCAACGTCGACCGCATTGAAATCGTGCGCGGCCCGGCGGCGCTGTTGTATGGCGGCAGCGCCATCGGCGGTGTGGTCAACACCTTCGACAACCGCATCCCTACCGAGGCCATCGAAGGCATCCACGGTGCCGGTGAACTGCGCTACGGCGGCGCCGACACCACCCGCAGCAGCGCGGGCAGACTGGAAGCCGGTAACGGCACCTTTGCCTTGCACCTGGACGCCAACGCGCGGGAATTCAATGACCTGAAAATCCCCGGCCAGGCACGCAGTCGGCACGCGCCGGCAACCGAAGACACTCCGGGTAAAAACGCGCGCCTGGGCAACAGTGACGGACGCCAGGACGGCGGGGCCGTGGGCGGTTCCTACACCTGGGACGACGGTTATGCCGGCTTGTCCTACAGCAATTACGACGCGAACTACGGCTCGCCGGCCGAGCAGGACGTGCGTATCCGCATGAAGCAGGATCACTACGCGTTTGCGTCGGAAATCCGAAACCTGCAAGGCCCGTTTACCTCGGTGAAACTCGATGCCGGCTACACCGACTACGAACACCGCGAAATCGAAGGTGGCGAAACCGGCACGATCTTCAAGAACAAAGGCTACGAAGCGCGTGTTGAAGCCCGCCATCAGCCCATCGGCCCGCTCGATGGCGTGGTTGGCGCACAAGTAACCCGCAACGAGTTCTCGGCCCTCGGTGAAGAAGCCTTCGTGCCGCAGACCGACACCACGGCCGGCGCGCTGTTCATCCTCGAAGAAATGCAAGCCACCGAACGCCTGAAACTCAGCCTCGGCGGCCGCCTAGAGCACACCAGCGTCGACCCGGACGCCAAGGGCAACGCACGCTTTGCCGGTGCCGACAAATCCAACGATTTCACCGCCGGCAGCCTGTCTTCCGGTGCGGTCTACACCCTCACGCCGGTCTGGTCCCTGGCCGCGACTCTGGGTTACACCGAACGCGCACCGACCTTCTACGAGCTGTACGCCAACGGCGCCCACGTCGCCACCGGCACCTACGAGCTGGGCGATGCCAACCTGAAGAAAGAAAAAGCCGTGTCCAGCGACCTGGCACTGCGCTTTGACAATGGTACTCACAAGGGCAGCTTCGGCGTGTTCTACAGCCGCTTCTCCAACTACATAGGCCTGCTGGGCAGCGGTCGCACGCTGAACGATGAAGGTGAAGAAGACGCAGGCGGCATCCCTGAGTACAAATACTCCGGCGTGCGCGCACGTTTCGCCGGCTTCGAAGCCCAGGATCACTGGAAACTTGGCGAAAGCGCCTACGGTAAGTTCGCGCTGGAGTTGTCGGGCGACTACACCCGCGCCACCAACCTGGACACCGGCGAAGCGTTGCCGCGTATTGCACCGCTGCGCTTGAACAGCGGTTTGCTGTGGGAACTGGACCGCTGGCAGGCGCGCATTGACGTGGAACATGCAGCGGGCCAAGGCCGAGTGCCGGACAACGAGAGTGGCACCGATGGCTACACCACGTTGGGGGCGAGCGCGGGTTATCACTTCAACATGGGTGGCAGTCAGTGGTTGGCGTTCGTGAACGGTGAAAACCTGACCAACCAGACTGTGCGGTATGCCAGCTCGATCTTGCGCGACATTGCACCGGCGCCGGGTAGAAGTGTGCAGTTCGGCGTTCGAACCACCTTCTAAAAACACCGCAATTCTAACCTGTAGGAGCCGGCTTGCCGGCGATGGCGTCCTTGAAACCGCCATCGCCGGCAAGCCGGCTCCTGCAGGTTTTGCAGGGCCCTTTGCAGCGACGTTCTGTCACTGTTACCAAATCTGAAATGATGCATCTTGCGATTGACGCTTTCTCTCGACGCGCTCTCCCTTTATCCTTGCCGCAACAAACTGAAACGTTTCACGTCCGCGGTCGACCCCATCTTGCCGAATTCCCCCTCCGCCCAAGACAGCGCTGTCTTACACCGACCTGCGCCTGGGGATAAATCGCCCGCCTGTGGATAACCACACTTATCCCCAGAAAAACCGAATTAACGCTGAACCAAGCCCGTGTCGAATCGTCATCTACAGTGAAGAAACACGGGGATACATAATTCCAACGTCACGGAGAAACACACTATGAGCACTGATGGTGCTTCAAGCCCAAGCCGCCTGCTGCCCAGGTTGCTAGGCGTCTTGCTGCTGATCATGGGCCTGGCCTTGCTGGCCGGGGGTATCAAGCTGACGATGCTCGGCGGGTCGCTGTACTACCTGCTGGCCGGTATCGGCATCACCCTGACCGGCATCCTGCTGCTGGCCACCCGCCGCGCCGCGCTGGGCCTGTACGCACTGGTGCTGTTCGCCAGTACCGTGTGGGCCCTGTGGGAAGTCGGCCTGGATTGGTGGCAATTGGTGCCGCGCCTGGCGCTGCTGTTCGCCCTGGGTATCGTCATGCTGCTCCCGTGGTTTCGCCGTCCGTTGCTGCGTGGCCAACCTGCCCCGCTGGGCACTGGCGCGCTGAGCGTGGCCGTGGTGCTGGCGGGTGCTACCGCCCTGGCCAGCCAATTCACCAACCCCGGTGAAATGGTCAAGACCGGCCAACTGGACCGCGACGCAGTCCCTGGCATGGCCAGCGCTGCACCGTCACAAGCTGATGGTGACTGGAACTCCTACGGGCGTTCGGCCTACGGCGATCGCTACTCGCCACTGGCGCAGATCACCCCGGAAAACGCCCACAAGCTGGTGCCGGCGTGGACGTATCGCACCGGTGACATCCCTGGCCCGAACGATCCAGGCGAGACCACCGCAGAAAACACCCCGCTGAAAGTCAACGGCATGCTCTACGTGTGCACGCCGCACAGCCAAGTGATTGCCCTGGACCCGGATACCGGCAAGGAAATCTGGCGCTTCGATCCGAAGATCAGCAGCCAGGGTGCCGAAAACTTCAAGGGCTGGGCACACATGACCTGCCGTGGCGTGTCGTATCACGATGACGCCGCCTACGCTTCCGAGCAGAGCCCGACCGGCAGCGCCAGCCCGGCTGCCGCGCCGAATGCCTGCCCGAAACGCATTTTCGTACCGACCGCCGACACCCGTCTGATCGCTCTGAACGCCGACACCGGCAAGATGTGCGAAGACTTCGGTGACAAAGGCCAGGTCGATCTGCGTGCCAACATCGGCAGCTTCGCCCCAGGCGGTTACTACTCCACCTCGCCACCGGCCGTGACCAAGAACCTGGTGGTCATCGGCGGTCACGTGACCGACAACGTCTCCACCGACGAGCCGAGCGGCGTGATCCGCGCGTTCGACGTGCACACCGGCAAACTGGTGTGGAACTGGGACAGCGGCAACCCGGACGACACCACTCCGTTGGCCGAAGGCAAGACCTACACTCGCAACTCGCCGAACATGTGGTCCATGTTCGCCGTGGATGAAAAACTCGGCATGCTCTACCTGCCGATGGGTAACCAGATGCCCGACCAATACGGCGGCGACCGTACCGACGAATCCGAGAAATACGCCGCCGGCTTGACCGCCCTGGACATCGACAGCGGCCACGTGAAGTGGACCTTCCAGTTCACTCACCACGACCTGTGGGACATGGACGTGGGTGGCCAGCCGTCGCTGATCGACATCAAGACCGCTGAAGGCGTGAAGCAAGCGGTGATGGCGTCGACCAAGCAAGGCAGCATCTACGTGCTGGACCGTGCGACCGGCCAGCCGGTAGTGCCGATCCACGAAGTGGCTGTACCGCAAGGCGCTGTAGCCGGCGACCGCACTTCGCCGACCCAACCGAAGTCCGACCTGAACTTCATGCCACCGCCGCTCAAAGAGCGTGACATGTGGGGCGTGACGCCGTTCGACCAACTGCTGTGCCGCATTGATTTCAAATCCATGCGCTACGACGGTGCTTTCACCCCGCCATCGCTGCAAGGTTCGATCGTTTACCCAGGTAACTTCGGCGTGTTCGACTGGGGTGGCATTTCCGTCGACCCGGTACGCCAGATCGCGTTCGTGAACCCCAGCTACATGGCGTTCAAATCCAAGCTGATCCCGGCCGCCGACATTGCCAAGCAAGGTCCACGCGTCAGCGAAACCGAAGGCGTGCAGCCGAACAAAGGCGCGCCGTACGGTGTGATCCTCGAAGCCATGCTCTCGCCAATGGGCCTGCCGTGCCAGGCGCCGGCGTGGGGTTACGTGGCGGCGGTCGACTTGACCACCCACAAGACCATTTGGATGCACAAGAACGGCACCGTGCGTGACAGCGCGCCGGTTCCGATTCCGCTGACCATGGGCGTGCCTAGCCTGGGCGGCACCTTCACCACGGCCGGTGGCGTGGCGTTCCTCAGCGGTACGCTCGACCAGTACCTGCGTGCCTATGACGTGAAAAACGGCAAGCAACTGTGGGAAGGCCGCCTGCCAGCCGGCGCGCAAACCACCCCGATGACCTACACCGGTAAAGACGGCAAGCAGTACGTGCTGGTCATGGCCGGCGGTCACGGTTCCCTGGGGACCAAGCAGGGTGACTATGTGATGGCGTTCAAACTGCCGGATTAAGATTGACTGGCAGCAAAACAAAGGCGGCTCCCCTCACAGGTAGCCGCCTTTTTTATAACCGTAGGAGCCGGCTTGCCGGCTTCTACGGGGGGGTGTCAGACTGGTGATCGCTCGCGGCGCATCCACATCTCGAACGCCATCGCGTTCAACGGCCGGCTGATCAGGTAGCCCTGGGCGGTGTCGCAATTCCACTGTTTGAGCAGCTTGAGGCTAGGGGCGAATTCCACGCCCTCGGCGACGACCTTGAGCCCGAGGTTGTGGCTCATTTCAATGGTGGAGCGCACGATCACCCCGTCGCCACTGGTGCTATCGAGGTTGCGTATGAAGGATTGGTCGATCTTCAATTCCTGCACCGGCAGGCGCTGCAATTGTGCCAGGGATGAATAGCCAGTCCCGAAGTCATCCACCGACAAACTGATACCGCAGTCGCGCAACTGCTCCAACACACTGAGAGCCTGTTGCGGGTTGTGCATGATCGCGCTTTCGGTGATCTCGAAAATCAATTGCTCGGCCTCAACCTGATATTGCATCAACAGCGCAGTCACGCGAATCGCCAGGTCATCATCAGCCAAATCATCCACCGAGATATTTACCGACAGCTGGATCAACATGCCGCGCCGCGCCCACTCGGCGATCTGGCGGATGGCTTCTTCGATCACCCACAGGGTCAGGCTGCCCATGCTGCCGGTGCGCTCGGCCAAGGGGATGAACTCTGCCGGAGACACCTGGCCCAAGGTCGGATGTTGCCAGCGCAACAAGGCTTCGGCCTGGCGTACATAGCCGTGCTTGAGGTCGAGTTTGGGCTGGTAGCACAGGAACAACTCACCCTCGATGGCAGCACGGCGCAGGTCGCGGATCAGGGTGATCTGGCGTTGGTGGGCCAGGTCGCGGTCCTGCTGGTAGATCTGCAAATGCCCCGGCAGGCTGGCCGCGTCATGCCGAGCGATGGCGGCGCGGCTGATCAACTCTTCCACTTGCTGGCCGTCGGCCGGGTAGGCAGCGATGCCGATGCTCACTTCGTGGCGCAACTCGTCGTTGCCAATGCGTTGGGGTTCGGTGAGCAACGCGTAGAGGCGGTCGGCGCGGGCCACGGCGCGGTCGACCTCGGTGTTTTCCAGCAACAGCAAAAACTCACTGCCGGCGATGCGCGCCGCCGTATCACTGGCCAACAGGCTCATGGACAGGCAGCGGCTGGCTTCGCGCAGCATCTCTTCGACGCCCTCGGGGCCGAAGCCTTCGTTGATCACGCGGTAATTTTCGATGCCGACGTACAACAACACCACCGGCCGCCGCGCACTGATCGCACTGCCCAGTCGCTCCATGACCAGGGCGCGATTGGGCAGGCCGGTCAATGGGTCATGCAGGGCGTTATGCGCCAACTGCCGCTCGCGCACGGCGATGCCGCTTTGCATGGCATTGAAGGCGCGGGCCAGCAAGCCGAATTCATCATGGCTGCGCACCCGCACCGGCGTGCGGTAATCACCGGCACCGATACGCTCGGCCGCCTGCACCAGGGCATTGAGCGGGCGCGATACTCGTCGCGCCAGAAACAGCGCACCGGCCAACGACACCAGCAGCACCGCCAGGGCAATCCCGAGGAACTGCCGGTCCAGCGGCGCAAAGGATTCCAGGGCATGGTCGAGTGGGCTTTGCAGCAGCACCCGCACTTCATCGCCATCGCCGGTATTGGCCAGCGGCAACACCTGGCTGAGCACACGCTGGCCATAGAACAAATGGATTTTCGGCTCGGGGTCGACATGTCCTTCGCGCAGCAGGCTGAGGGTGGCAGCCTGATAAGCATCCGGTTGAGTGCTGTACAACTGGCCGGGCGTGCCGTTTTGCACGCTGAGGAACGACACCTCCAGATTGCTCATGGATCGCAGTTCATTGGCGAACAGCTTGTCCATGGGAAAGCCCATGACGATGCGCGCGATGGGCAACTCGTCGATCACTTCATCCTGTACCAGCAGATACGGCCGCCCATCCAGGGCCACGATCAGCATCTGCAAGCCCGAACGCCGGGCATGGCGCAGGGCGTCGTCATAGGGAAAAAGCTGGCCGCGCGTGAGGATCGGCAAGGTGCTGACCATGACCTTGCCATCCAGGCCCAGCACAAACACTTCGCTGGAACGGATGCCCGTGCCGTGGCGACGTAACGCGGCGAGAATCGGCACCGTCTTGGATTCGGCCACGGCTTGTTTGAACGGGAGGTCGACGGTCAGCCAGTCGAGGCCGTACTGCAGGCGACGCCCGCGCAGGTCGATCAAGCGCTCGAACACTTGGCTGCCGGTTTGCAGTTGGACTTGCGCCTGGTTTTCCACGGCGCGGGTGGTGGCGGTCTTGACGGCGAAATAGGTGGCGCCGACCACTACCAGCAGTAACAGCGCCAGCACCCCGGCGATACGGGTTTGGAACGTGTGGCGCCACCTCATTGCAGTGCCCTCTGGCAGCGTTCGCCTCTCTCTGCCACTACGTCCCTTTGTCATGTGCATTCCCTGCGACTGCTGACCTGGCGTCAAAAAAATATCCATTTTGATTGAATATTGGGTGTTAGGAGATTAGCTGGGACTTTGGTTAAGTGCACCCAATAAAACCGGGGAATTTCGTGGCGGTTTTTTGGCGACAATGGGTTGGCTGGGGGGGGGGGTTGAGTTGGGTACATATCCGTTATTTGGGTAACGGCCACTTTGGGTTCCGCCCTTACGGCGGCTCACTTTGGAAAAGCCCCAAAGTAAGCAAAGGGCTCTTGCCCCAACACTCGGCACCTCGCCTAGGCTCGGTGTGCCCGTAATCCGACAGGGATTTGGGGGGCCGCCGCCACGCGCCATCCATGGCGCGGGGCGGCTAAACCGGCATCCCTGCCGGTTTACCCCCCAAATCCCTGCCGAATTCCGGCCAGCGTGTTTGACGGGGCGCCTAAGATCAAGATCAAAAGCAAAAGCACAGCGGCCTGACAGCCGGCTTGAGTGGTGTGAAGCAAAGGCAAAGGCGGTCCTGTAGTAGCCGGCTTGCCGGCGATGGTCTTCAACGATGACGCGGGGGAACCAGACAAACGCGACGGTCTCACGTTTTTCGCCGGCAAGAACTAGGCGTCCCCCCGGCTCCTACACGGGACCGCGTATCTACGATGCGAAGCGAGTCGCTCTTGATCTTGATCTGAGGCGCCCCGTCAAACACGCTGGCCGAACGCAGGCTTGAATCCGTGGGTAACCCGGCAGGACGCCGGGTTAGCCGCGCTGGGCCAAGGATGGCCCATCGCGGCGGCCCACGGATTCAAGCCGGAGTGAGGGCACACCGAGCCTAGGCGAGGTGCCGAGTGTTGGGGCGAAGCGTTTTTGGTTACTTTTTGCGCTTTTCAAAAAGTGACCCGCTGTAAGAGCGGAACCAATACCAGCCGTGACCGCAGCAACGGATATGTACTCAATCAAGAAATCAATCAAACACACCGAGCCCGCATAAAATCCCCCCACCTGCGCACCAAATAATTATGCTCATCCATCACCGAATTCCACACCGCAATATGCCCCATACGCGCCTCATAAGACCCCCCATCCCGCACCTCACCCACATCAATCAAAGGCAACCCATCACTCCCCAGCAACTCCTCCCGAGCAGGCTTGCCGGCATACCAGTAATCCCACTCCGCACTGCTCAAGTGATCTCGACTACGCGCCGGATTGCCAATGTAATACCCCTGGCGCGCCATCACCGCCCCGGGCCACCCCGACAACCACCAATTCAAATACGCGTAAGCCGCATCCAGCACCGGCCCCTTGGCATGCCGCGATAACGACAACCCCCCAAACCACGCGCGATACCCTTCACGCGGCACCGCCAGGCGGTATTTCACCCCGGCGCGATGCAGGCGCATCAAGGTCGGCGACCACAGGCTCTGGATATCGATGCTAGGGCTAAGCATCAATTGCGCCGCCTCTTCATCATCAGACCAGAACGCCGCAAAGTGCCCCTCCTTCTGCTTGCGCACCAGAATGTCAGCCAGCACGTCGATCTCTTCGATGCTCATATTGCCGATGTCCCTGAAACTGGCCAGCCCAGCGCCCTGCACCGCCAATGCAGCATCCAACGCACCAATCGCCGCGTCACTCTGCAAAGCCGTGCGCGCACGCCAGGCGGGGTCCAATAGCCAGCCCCAGCTTTCGTTACCGTGGCAAAAACCTTCGGGCAACCGTTCGGGCCGATAGGCGAAACTGTCGGCGTTGTGGGTCAGGGGCAACATGCTGATGCGATCGGTGACCGTGCTGCCAAGGCTCCCATCGTGCTGCACGAACAAGCGTTCGCTGGGCACACTGCCGCTGCCCAGGCGGTCATCGGGCGACAGGCGCCCACGCCTGGGCAGGTCATTGATCTCGTGCCACAGCGCAATACGCCGGGTGTCGATGGGCTGGATCGCCCGGGCCGGCCACACGAAGTCGACGTTGTGGAACCATTGGTCGTACAGGTCGTAGCTGTCGGGTTGCATCACCGCAATGCGCTGGGCCTGCTCGACATCGTGCACCTGGTAGACCAGGCGAATACCCAGTTCCTGCTCGGCGCGTACGCGCAGGCATTCAAGCAAGGTGACGGAGGTGCCGAGGACGCGCAGAGTAATCATGCCGCGAACCGCCGCGAGAACACTTCAAACGAGCGCCTTAACAGCGCAGGGTCAAGCCCGCGCAGGATAAACACCAGGCGCGATTGCCGGTCGCTGCCCGGCCACGCAGGCAGGTGCACCGGCGCATGCAGGCAATGCTGCACACCATGAATGACGATGGGAGCGTTACTGGCGTTCACGTTGAGCAGCCCTTTGACACGGAGGATTCGTTCGCCGTGGCATCTTAACAGCATCGACAACCACACCCCGAAACCCACCCAGTCCAGAGGCTGGTCGAAAGTCAGGCTGCACACTTGGGCCGCGCCGTGGGTGGTGGCGGCGGTGCGATGCAGTTGCCAGCGACTGACTTCCACGGCAGGTTCGGCGCTGCGCAAGCCTTCGCCGAGCAGCAGTTGATCGCCGCTGTGGATGTCATGGGTATCGAGGATCGGCGTACCGGCATTCAGCGCGTGCAAGTGAGCGCGTAACGCCGTGCAATCGCCAGCCAGGTCGGTCTTGCTCAGCAGCAAGCGATCCGCTGCGGCCACCTGGGCCAGCCATTCCGGGTGCAGGCGTTCTTGCAGAGTGGCGTGGCTGGCGTCGACCAGGGTGATCACCAGGCCGATATGGAAGCGCCCGCGCAATTGCACGTCGTTGTTCAGGGTGGCAAGGATAGGCGCCGGGTCGGCCAGGCCGGTGGTCTCCAGAATGACGCGCTTGAACGCCGGGACTTCACCGCGCTCGCGGCGCTGCAACAGGCCGAGCAGCGCGTCTTTCAACTCGCCGCGAATCGAACAGCACACGCATCCGCTGGGCAGCAGCACGGTGTCCGGTGCTACCTCTTCCACCAGCAGATGGTCGATGCCGACATCACCGAATTCGTTGATCAGCAGCGCGGTGTCGCCCAGGCTTTCACCCTGCAGCAGGCGCTTGAGCAAGGTGGTCTTGCCGCTGCCAAGGAAGCCGGTGATCACATTCAGAGCCATGCTCATTGTTTACTACCTCAATGATGCCCCTGTAGGAGCCTGACTTGCCGGCGATGGCGTCCTTCAGAATGCCATCGCCGGCAAGCCGGGCTCCTACAAGTCCAGGTGATCCAGCAAGTGGGGGTCGAGGGGGTCAAGCGGACGGCCGAGCATGGTCTCGGCCGCCTGCCAGAGTTGATCCAGGCCGCTGGCCAGTGCCTGCTTACCGGTGGCGCCCAACAGCAGATACGACGCGCCCTGGAAGTCTTCGACCTTAAGCCGGAACACCGCCAGCACCTGATTGATAGCGGCGATTCGGCGCAGGCGTTCGCGGCGTCGGGGCAGTTCGTCGCCCAAAGGATCGCTCCAGTGCAGGTCTTCGCCGAGCAATCCGCAGAGTCCGCACATGGCTATACCCCACTCATGGCATAACGTCGCCAGAGTTCGGGCCCAGTGTCTGGCCGACGAACAGGTTGCCACCGGGCTCGCTGGCCAGCAGCACCGCCGTTGGTGCAACTTCATCCGCCAGACCGAAGCGCCCCAGAGGCAATTCCTTGGCCTTGGCGCGTTTCCAGTCGTCGCTGATACCGCCCACCAACGGCGTCTCGATCGGACCTGGCGCGATGGCGTTGACCAGCACATTGTCCTTGGCCACTTCCAGGGCCAGGGACTTGGTGAAACCGATCACCCCGGCCTTGGCGGCGGCGTAATGGGTCAGCTCGGCGCCGCCCTTGATGCCCAATTGCGAGGCGACGTTGATGATCCGCCCCCAACGCTGCGCGAGCATGTGCGGCAAGGCGCGCTGGCTGGCGACGAACACACTGGTGAGGTCGACACGCAGCATGTCGTTCCACATCTCGATGGACAGGTCGACACAGCGCGCCTGGGTGAGCATGCCTGCATTGTTGACCAGGATATCGATGCCGCCGAAGTGTTCGACGCAACGGTCGACACTGGCCTGCGCACCTTCGACGGTGCCGACGTCCGCCAAGCATTCGAACACCTCGGCACCGAGGTTGCGGCAGGTGATCGCTGTTTCCGCGAGGCTGGCGGCGTTACGGTCGGCCAGCACCAGGCGGGCGCCTTCAGCGGCGTAGGCACGGGCGATGGCGGCACCGATGCCGCTGCCGGCGCCGGTGATCACAGCACGGCGATTAGGAAGTTGAGGCATGTAATGCTCCTGAATCAAACACAGGTTCAATGTGGGAGCGGGCTTGCTCGCGAATGCGGTGGGTCAGTCACAATAGATTTATCTGACCCAACGCTTTCGCGAGCAAGCCCGCTCCCACATTTGGAATGAGTACACCGGTTAGTCCGGCCAGCGGACGGTAAGGCCGCCGTCGATGACGATGCTTTGCCCGGTCAGGTAGCTCGACGCGTCACTGGTCAAAAACTGCACCAGCGACGCCACCTCATCCGCCCGCCCTACCCGGCCCAATGGAATCGCGCGCGCCGCTTTGGCCAGGCCCTCCGGCCCCAACGAGTTCTTCGCATCCAGCGACTGCGGCGTCTCGATCAACCCAGGGATCACTGCATTGCAACGAATGCCCTTGGCCGCCAACTCCACCGCCAGCGAACGGCACAACCCCGGCACGCCGGCCTTGGCCGCCGCGTAATGGCTGTGCTCCTGCCAGCCATACACGCCGCCGGCAATCGACGAAATCGCCACCAGGGCGCCGCCAGCATGCATATGCCGGGTCGCCGCGCGGAAGGTGCGCATCACCCCCGTGAGGTCGACATTAAGCATCTCGTCCCACAGCGCGTCGGTCATCTCCAGCAACGGTGCGCGGCGCAGCAGGCCGGCGTTGGCCACGGCGTAATCGAGTCGGCCGAAATGCTGGATAGCTTGCGCCGCCAGCGCGTCCACCGAAGCGGTGTCACCCACGTCCAATGGCAACATCCGGCACTCGCCACCCGCCTCTTCCACCCGGCTGACGGTGGTCTGCGGGTCATGGGGATCGGCCGGGTAATACCCGCCCACCACCGCCACGCCATTACGGGCATAGGCCACGGCGAGGGCTTGGCCGATGCCGCTGGCAGCACCGGTAATCAAGGCAACTTTACGGCTCATCAAACACTCCTTACTGAACGGTTTCCGGACGCACATGGCGTGCGGCAAACATCAAGGCGCCGGACAGGAAGCACGGCAGCGCACCAAACCACAGCGCGGCGGTCTGCCAGTCGCTGCCGGCGGACAACACCTGGGTCGCGCCAAAACCTGCGACCACCGCGCCGATCGGGCCCATGGCGTGGATGATTGCGCCACCGGTGGCGCGGATGCTGGTGGGGAAACTCTCACTGATAAAGAACAACGCCGCCGAGTACGGCCCGATCAGGAAGAACAAGCCCAGGCTGTATAGCCCGACCACCATCGGCATATTGCTCGGGCCAAACAGCATCCCGGCGAACGACAGGCCGCCAAGCATCCAACCCAGGCCGATCACGTTGCGACGGCCGATCTTGTCGCCCATCCAGCCGTGGCTGAGGTAACCGCAATAGCCCACCAGGTTCGACAGCACGAGGATGATCAGCGAGTTCTCGAACGAGATGTGGTGCACGCTGATGATCACCGAGGTACCGAGTACGCTGAACACCTGGATCGCCGCCCAGTTGAGCAGCAGTGCCGCGCCGATCACTAATGTGGCGCGCCGCGCCGGGCCACGGAACGCAGCTTTTAGGCCGGCCTTGCTGTGTTCGTCGTAGTCCACGCCGTAGGTCATGGCGACGTTTTGCGCTTCTGTCACTGCACCGCTTTTACGCAATTGGCTGATGCGCTGGTGGATCTGGAACTGCGGGCTCTCCTTGAGCTTGCGCGCCATGATCGCGATGACGATGGCCGGGATCGCGGCGAAGATGAAGCAGCCCTGCCAGCCAATGATCGGCAGCAACAGCGCGGTCAAACCGGCGGCAATCAAAGCACCTACCGGCCAGCCGCCTTGCACCAGGCTGTAGATAAAACCACGGCGTTTGGTCAGGCGCGGATCTTGCGAAGCGCCATACAACTCACTCAAGTAAGTGGCGTTGACGGTTTCTTCGGCATAACCCAAACCACCCAATGAACGGATCAGGATCAGCGGCGACTTGCCCCACGCGCCGCCAATCGCAGTCAGCGCCGAGCACAGCGCGGAACCTGCCACCGTGAAGATGATGCCGGTGCGGCGCCCCAATTTGTCCACCACAGGGCCAATGGCAAACGCCACCACTGCCGTGCCCACCGCCACCCACGTCGCGATTTCAGCTTGCTCCACTTCACCCCAACCAAAATGCCGGCCGATCTCCGGCAGCAAAGTGCCGAAGAGGATGAAGTCATACACCGCAAATACCCAGGCGAAAAACGCGATCCAGGTGGCGAAACGCACCTCCTTGGAAGTCAGTTGCCGGGGTTTCCAGCCAGTCAGGTCAAGCTTGTTGTAGATGGACATGGGTCGCGCCTCAAGGGTTTGTGGCCCCTCTGTAGGAGCGAGCTTGCTCGCGAAGAACGCATAGACACCGCGTTCACCCAGAATGCCCGCGTTATCGTTGACGATTTTCGCGGGCAAGCCCGCTCCTACAGGGTGGGGGTATCAGGTACGGGGTTGGCGGCGGATGAAGTCGTCGGCGATTTCGTCGAAGGTGACGAAGCGCACGCCGGCATGGCTCTGGATGTGTTCGATCAGGCGCTCAAGCATCAGCAGCACTTGCGGGCGGCCGGAGACGTCGGGGTGGATGGTCATGGTGAACACCGCGTGTTCGTGTTCGCGGTAGACCCAGTCGAACTGGTCGCGCCACATTTCTTCAAGGTGACGCGGGTTGACGAAGCCATGGCTGTTGGGGGCTTTCTTGATGAACATCATCGGCGGCAGGTCGTCCAGGTACCAGTTGGCCGGGATCTCCACCAGATCGGTTTCTTCGCCGCGTACCAGCGGTTTCATCCAGGTGTCGGGATGCTGGCTGTAGTCGATCTTGGTCCAGCTGTCGCCCTTACGCACGTAGTAGGGGTGGAAGTCGTTGTGCATCAGGCTGTGGTCGTACTTGATGCCTTTTTTCAGCAGCAGTTCGTTGGTGACCTTGCTGAATTCCCACCACGGCGCTACGTAACCCGTCGGGCGTTTGCCGGTGACCTGGGTGATCAGCTCGATGGATTTATCCAGGACGATTTCTTCCTGCTCGGCGGTCATGGCGATGGGGTTTTCGTGGCTGTAGCCGTGCACACCAATTTCGTGACCGGCGTCGGCCACGGCCTTCATCTGCTCGGGGAAGGTTTCCATCGAGTGGCCGGGGATAAACCAGGTGGTACGCAGGCCGTAGCGTTCAAACAGCTTGAGCAGGCGCGGTGCGCCGACTTCACCGGCGAACAGGCCACGGGAGATATCGTCCGGCGAATCTTCGCCGCCATAGGAACCGAGCCAGCCGGCGACGGCGTCAACGTCGACGCCGAATGCACAGAGGATGTCTTTAGCCATGATGTGTCTCCTTAAATAGTGAGTACGGATTCGACGGACAACGCTGCGCGCAGCAGGCGAGCGTCTTCCCCCGTCGGGGCGCTGAGCAGCAGCCCGGTGGGCAGGCCCTGGGCATCGCGGCCGCTGGGCAGGGTCACGCCGGGCATGTCGAGCAAACTGCCGGGCATGGTCAGGCGCAGGGTGGCGAGGTTGGTTTTCACAAACAGGTCGTCGTCGGCTTCCAGCGGCGCCAACGCCGGGGCGACGTGGGCAACGGTCGGGGTGATCAGGAGGGCGCCGTCGAGGTCGTCGACCAGTTGCTGTTGCAGGCGGCGGCGGGCGTCGACCAGGTGCAAAAGCTGGCTGGCCGGCAGCGTGCGCGCGGCTTCGAGGCGGCGACGTACACGCGGGTCGAGTTGTTCCGCGTCGGGGCTGTCGAGCAAGGCTTCGTGCAGGGCAAAGGCTTCGAAGGAACCGAGCCAGCCGTGGTGTTTGATCAGGTCCAGGGTGGCCTGGAAGGTCGGGCATTCACGCTCCTCGATCAGCGCGCCGTGGGCCTTGAGTTGCTCAACGGCGCGCAGCAGATTGTTGCGCACGGCGGGTTCTACGTCTTGTTGCGACAGCACAAAACGCTGGCCCTTGAGGCTGCGAGCGGTGTGGGTTTGAATGCGGCCGTGCAGCAGATCGTCGATGGCCAGGGCATCACGCACGCTGCGAGTCAGCGGGCCGAGGCTGTCGAGGGTGTGCGCCAGGGGGAACACACCGTCGCGGCTGTAGCGTCGGCTGCTGCTGCGGTAACCCACCAGGCCGTTGAACGCCGATGGGATGCGGATCGAACCGGCGGTGTCGGTGCCCATGGCGATGGGCACGACTCCGGCAGCAACGGCCACCGCTGAACCGGACGACGAACCACCTGGAATGCGTGGTTGGTCAGTGCCAAAGGGATTGTGCGGCGTGCCGAAATGCGGGTTCAGGCCCAGGCCGGAGTAGGCCAGCTCGCTGAGGTTGGTTTTGCCCACGCTGACCATCCCGGCGCGGCACAGCAGGCCCACGCTCGGTGCGTCGAGCAACGCAGCGGGCGCGTTGCGGCGGTAAGCGGCGCCCGCAGTGGTGATGCTGCCGGCCACATCGAACAGATCCTTCCAGGCCAATGGCACACCATCTAATCCGCTCAACGGCTGGCCTGCGCGCCAACGGGCGGCAGAGGCTTCGGCTTCGCGGCGCGCACGCTCGGCGGTCAGGTTGATAAAGACTGCCGGGGCCCGGCTCGCCTTTTCGAGTGCCTGCTCAAGGGCTTGCACGGGGTCGCTGCGACCGCTGGCGAAATCCTCGGCCATTGAAGTGGCGTCTGACATCAAGGTGCCCCTCACAAAATGTACTTATTAATAAAATGTACATTTTACAGAGGCAGCTTTCGTGCCAGTCTTTCTGAGACAACGTTTACGCAATCGGAGGATTTCGCCCAGAGCTACGGGATAGATGGCGTTAACCAGTCAGAAAAAATCTTGCAAGGCCGCAGGAAAGCGCCTTCAATGAAATAATGTATCTTTTATTAATAAATACATTTTGGTGCAGAAAAGTAACATTCCCCCATTCCGAGCCCCACAAAGGTGCCGCCGCTGTGGCGCAGGGTGACAGGCGCAACTTATGAGAGAATCCCCGGCCACCGTCCCACAAGCCCCAGAGAAAGCGATGAAAGCAGCGTCCGCCCCGGCCTCCCGTTACGCGATGATTCACCAGGTATTGCGTGATGCGATCGTCAACGGCACCGCGCGCCACGGCCTGGTCTTGTTGGAAGCGCCGTTGGCCGAATTGTTCGGCACCAGCCGTGTGCCGGTGCGCCGAGCACTGGACCTGTTGCATGAGGAAGGGCTGATTTGCCGCTTCAACGGCCGGGGCTACCTGATCAACCCCGACGGCCTGGCGGTGGAGCCGCTGCGCCTGCCCTTGAGCCATGCGCACCTGGGCCTCAACGGCGAAGATGAGTTGGTGGACACGCGGCCGCTGGGCGAGCGCATCGTCGAAGAGATCGGCGCGGCGCTGTCCACCTGCATCGCTTTCGGCCATTACCGCCTGGACGAACAGGCCGCCGCCGACCACTACGGCGTCAGCCGCGCGGTGGTGCGTGAAGCGCTGATGCGCCTGCGTGACCGAGGCCTAGTGGAAAAAGAGCCCTACTCCCAATGGCTGGCCGGCCCCTTGACCGCCCGTGAAGTCACCGAAGACTACGAGCTGCGCGCCTGCCTGGAGCCCGAAGCCTTGCGCCAAAGCGCCCCAAACCTCGACCGCCAATTGCTGGAAGCGATGTTGCAACGCGTGCTGGACGCTCAGGACAGCCCCCACTGCAGCCTGGATGCCATCGAACAGATCGAGGAGGACTTGCACCAGCGCTGTCTCGCCGGCCTGCAGAACCGCAAGATCGCGGCGCTGATCCGCCAAGGACAAAGCCCTATGATCATCAGCCGGATTTTTTACCGTTTGCTGGGGATCGGCGCCGATCCGGCCATGCTGGCCGAACATCGCCTGATTCTGGAATTGCTGCTGCACGGCGCATTTGATGCGGCGGCGTTGAACCTGCGTGAGCATCTGCAACGCGCACGGCAGCGCATGCTGCAACGGTTGAAAGTGTTGTCCGTGCTGCCAGAACAGCCATTGCCGAGCTATCTGCACAAGATCAGCTGAATTCATGCAATTTGTTGCTAACTTCACGCGACCATTGAAACCACCGCTACCCCGCCCCATCTAACCTGCATACTTCCTTATGCAGGTGCCCCATGAGCGACCAGCAAGAATTCCCTGATTACGACCTCAACGACTACGCCGACCCCGAAAACGCCGAACACGAAGCGTCATCCAATACCGGCCTGGCGCTGCCCGGGCAAAACCTGCCGGACAAGGTCTATATCATCCCGATCCACAACCGGCCCTTCTTCCCGGCGCAAGTGCTGCCGGTGATCGTCAATGAAGAGCCGTGGGCCGAGACCCTGGAGTTGGTGAGCAAATCCGACCACCACTCCCTGGCCCTGTTCTTCATGGAAACCCCGCCGGAAGACCCACGCCACTTCGATACCTCCGCCCTGCCGCTATACGGCACCCTGGTGAAGGTGCACCACGCCAGCCGCGAAAACGGCAAGCTGCAATTCGTCGCCCAGGGCCTGACCCGCGTGCGCATCAAGACCTGGCTCAAGCACCACCGCCCACCGTACCTGGTGGAAGTCGAATACCCGCACCAGCCGAGCGAGCCGACCGACGAGGTCAAGGCCTACGGCATGGCGCTGATCAATGCGATCAAGGAACTGCTGCCGCTCAACCCGCTGTACAGCGAAGAGTTGAAGAATTACCTCAACCGCTTCAGTCCCAACGACCCGTCGCCACTCACCGACTTCGCCGCCGCACTGACGTCGGCCACCGGTAACGAGTTGCAGGAAGTGCTGGACTGCGTGCCCATGCTCAAGCGCATGGAAAAAGTGCTGCCGATGCTGCGCAAAGAGGTCGAAGTCGCGCGCCTGCAAAAAGAACTGTCCGCCGAGGTGAACCGCAAGATCGGTGAGCACCAGCGCGAGTTCTTCCTCAAGGAACAGCTCAAGGTCATCCAACAGGAACTGGGCCTGACAAAGGACGATCGCAGCGCGGACGTCGAGCAGTTCGAGCAACGCCTGGAAGGCAAAGTGCTGCCGCCCCAGGCGAAAAAACGCATCGATGAAGAATTGAACAAACTCTCGATCCTCGAAACCGGTTCGCCGGAATACGCGGTGACCCGCAATTATCTGGACTGGGCCACCTCGGTGCCGTGGGGCGTGTATGGCGAGGACAAACTCGACCTGAAACATGCGCGAAAAGTGCTGGATAAACACCACGCGGGCCTGGATGACATCAAGAGCCGCATCCTCGAATTCCTTGCGGTGGGCGCCTACAAAGGCGAAGTCGCCGGCTCCATCGTGCTGCTGGTCGGCCCGCCAGGCGTGGGCAAGACCAGCGTGGGTAAATCCATCGCCGAGTCCCTGGGCCGGCCGTTCTATCGCTTCAGTGTCGGCGGCATGCGCGACGAGGCCGAGATCAAAGGCCATCGCCGCACCTACATCGGCGCCCTGCCGGGCAAGCTGGTGCAGGCGCTCAAGGATGTGGAAGTGATGAACCCGGTGATCATGCTCGATGAGATCGACAAGATGGGCCAAAGCTTCCAGGGCGACCCGGCGTCGGCCTTGCTGGAAACCCTCGACCCGGAGCAAAACGTCGAATTCCTCGACCACTATCTGGACCTGCGCCTGGACCTGTCCAAAGTGCTGTTCGTGTGCACCGCCAACACCCTGGACTCCATCCCAGGTCCATTGTTGGACCGTATGGAAGTGATTCGCCTGTCGGGCTATATCACCGAAGAAAAAATCGCCATCGCCAAGCGCCACCTATGGCCGAAACAGCTGGAAAAAGCCGGCGTGTCGAAAAACAGCCTGACCATCAGCGACGGCGCGCTGCGTGCGTTGATCGACGGCTATGCGCGCGAGGCCGGCGTGCGTCAGTTGGAAAAACAACTGGGCAAACTGGTGCGCAAAGCCGTGGTCAAGTTGCTGGACGAGCCGGACTCGGTGATCAAGATCGGCAACAAGGATCTGGAGAGTTCCCTGGGCATCCCAGTGTTTCGCAATGAGCAAGTATTGTCCGGCACCGGTGTGATCACGGGGCTGGCCTGGACCAGCATGGGCGGCGCGACCTTGCCGATCGAGGCGACGCGTATCCACACGCTCAATCGCGGTTTCAAACTCACCGGGCAGTTGGGTGAAGTGATGAAGGAGTCCGCGGAAATCGCCTACAGCTACATCAGCTCGAACCTGAAGTCGTTTGGCGGTGATGCGAAGTTCTTCGATGAGGCCTTCGTGCACTTGCATGTGCCGGAAGGTGCGACACCGAAAGACGGCCCGAGCGCCGGTGTGACCATGGCCAGTGCGTTGTTGTCCCTGGCGCGCAACCAACCGCCGAAGAAAGGCGTGGCAATGACCGGTGAGCTGACGTTGACCGGGCATGTACTGCCGATTGGCGGCGTGCGCGAGAAGGTGATTGCGGCGCGGCGCCAGAAGATCCATGAGCTGATCCTGCCGGAGCCGAACCGTGGCAGCTATGAAGAGTTGCCGGAATACCTGAAGGAAGGCATGACGGTGCACTTTGCCAAGCGCTTTGCGGATGTGGCCAAAGTGCTGTTCTGACTGCTATGAGATGCCCGGCCTGGCCCCTGTGGTGAGCGGGCTTGCCCCGCGCTGGGCTGCTAGCAGCCCCTCTTAAAAAAACCCCATTTTCCTGGAAAAGTGGGGTCGTCAGTTTTGGGCCTGCTTCGCAGTCCAGCGCAGAGCAAGCCTGCTCACCACAACAAGCCCGCCGCGGTCTTGTCACACCTTGTCTCATCTTCGGTTATGCTCGCCCTTCGTCGTGAATCAACGGAGCCCCCATGACCGCTGCCCGCCTGCTTCTCCCCTTGAGCCTTGCCCTGCTGGCCGCGTGCGCCAGTGCACCGAAGCAAAATATCACCGTGGACAATCAGAGCGCCTGCCCGCTCCAGCTCAAAAGCGGACAAAACCTGATCCTCACCCTGCCAAGCAACCCCACCACCGGCTACCGTTGGGCCATCCAGGATTCCGCTGGGGGCGTGCTGCGCGCATTGAGCCCTGAGGTCTACAGCAGCACGGAATCCGGCGTGATCGGTGGCGGCGGCCAGTCGACCTGGCGCTTCCAGGCTTTCGCCACCGGCCAGGGTCGTTTGCGCCTGACCTCCCAGCAACCCTGGGAACCGGAAGCCGAACCCGTCGAAACCTTTGACTGCGCCATCACGGTGAACTGATATGCCATGGCTGATTCTTGCGTTGATGGGCGCCGGCACCTTTATCTACGGCCTTGCCACCCATGCCACCTTGTTGTGCCTGCTGGTCAAACCTTTGCCGGTACTGGCACTGCTGGGCTGGCTGCATGACGCGCCGCCCACCGACTATCGACGCTGGATCAGCCTGGGGCTGATCTTTTCCCTGGTGGGCGATGTACTGCTGGCCTGGCCGGGCGACCTGTTCATCTTCGGCTTGGGTGCCTTCCTGTTTGCGCATTTGGCGTACCTCAAAGCCTATTTCAGTGACTGTCGCCGCTTGGCGCTGCTGCCGCTGGTAGTGGCGCTGGGCGTGGGTGCGATCCTGCTGAGCATCCTGATCTCCCATGGCCTGGGCGACCTGCTGATTCCAGTGGTGGTTTATGCAACCGTGATCAGTGCCATGCTCTGGCGTGCGTTGACGCGACTGGGCAGCGACGTGCCGAAACGCTCGGCATGGCTGGCGGCGGCAGGTGCGGTGTCGTTTGTGTTTTCTGACACGCTGATTGGTATCAATCGGTTTGTGGTGGCGTTCGATGCAGCACCTTATTTGCTGATCACCACGTATTGGCTGGGCCAGTGGGGCATCACTGCCTCGGCTTTCCATCAGAAACACTCCAACCCTCTGTAGGAGCTAGCTTGCCAGCGAAAGACCCACAGGCGCCACGTTCATCCAGAATCTCTGCGTAATCGTTAACGACCATCGCAGGCAAGCCAGCTCCTACGCTAAAATGCCGGCCTTTCCCCAATCGTCGCCGGAACAACCGTGAGCAAAGAACCCGATCGCCTATTCGCCCAGCCCCTGCCCCAGGTGCCGGACTTCGCCTTTAACGAGGACGTGGTGCGGGTGTTCCCGGACATGATCAAGCGCTCGGTGCCCGGCTACCCGACCATCGTCGAGAACCTCGGCGTACTCGCCGCGCAGTTCGCCCAACCCAACAGCGTGCTGTATGACCTGGGATCCTCGCTTGGCGCGGTGACCCAGGCCCTGCGCCGCCATGTGCGCACCGACGGTTGCCGGGTGATCGCTGTGGATAACTCGGCCGCGATGGTCGAGCGTTGCCGTGAATACCTCAATGGCCAGGACTCGATGTTCCAGGAGCTGCTGCCGGTCGAGGTCATCGAGGGCGATATCCTCGCGCTGCAGTTCCAGCCGGCCTCGGTGGTGGCGTTGAACTTCACCCTGCAATTCATCGCGCCCGATGAGCGCCTGGCGCTGCTCTCGCGCATCCGCCAATCATTGTTGCCGGGCGGTGCATTGATCCTTTCGGAAAAGCTGCGCTTCAATGATCCCGAAGAACACACGCTGCTCACCGATCTGCACATCGCGTTCAAACGCGCCAACGGCTACAGCGAACTGGAAATCGCCCAGAAGCGCAGCGCCATCGAAAACGTCATGAAGCCCGACAGCCTCGAAGAACACCGCGAACGCCTGTTGGCGGCAGGGTTCTCGAAAGTCGTGCCGTGGTTCCAGTGTCTTAACTTTGCCTCGTTGATTGCCTTGCCATGATTGATCTGTCCCCCCTCGCCCGCCATCTGGTCGGCACTCCTTTGGCCGTGTGGGCCCAGGGCCTGCAAGCGCAACTCGATAGCAAGATGGAAAAGGGTCATGGCGATCTGGAGCGCTGGCAGAGTGCGCTGGATGCACTGCCAAAAATCCAGCCCAGCGAAGTGGATTTGCTCAACGGCCTGACACTCGATACCGACTGCGACGAAGACACCCGTGTGCAGATGCATGCCGCGCTGATGGGCCTGAACCCTTGGCGCAAAGGGCCGTTCCACCTGTTCGGCGTGCATGTGGACACCGAATGGCGCTCGGACTGGAAGTGGTCCCGCGTGGCACCGCACCTGAACCTGAAGGGCAAGCGCATCCTCGACGTGGGCTGCGGCAACGGTTACTACATGTGGCGCATGCTCGGCGCCGGGGCCGACAGCGTGATTGGCGTTGATCCGAACTGGTTGTTCTTCTGTCAGTTCCAGGCGGTTCAGCGTTATCTGTCAGAACCCAAGGCTTGGCACCTGCCGTTCCCGTTCGAAGACCTGCCGTCGAATCTGGAAGGCTTCGACACGGTGTTTTCCATGGGAGTGTTTTATCACCGCCGTTCGCCCATCGAGCATTTGCTCGCGCTGAAAGACACCCTGGTCAAGGGCGGCGAACTGGTCTTGGAAACCCTGGTGGTCGAAGGCGATCAGCAACAAGTGCTGGTGCCGGAAGATCGCTACGCGCAGATGCGCAACGTGTGGTTCCTGCCGTCGGTGCCCGCGTTGATGCTGTGGCTACGGCGTGCCGGGTTCAGTGATGTGCGCTGTGTGGATGTGAGCGTCACCACCGTCGAGGAACAGCGTGGGACAGAGTGGATGAAGTACCAGTCGCTGAGTGATTTCCTTGACCCGGAAGATCACAGCAAAACCATCGAAGGGCTGCCGGCGCCGATGCGGGCCGTGATCATCGCCAAAAAATAAACGCACCACCCCTGTAGGAGCCCGGCTTGCCGGGCTCCTACAGAGAGCGAGTCAGGCTTTTGCCCGGCGCGCCTTGAAGAATTCGCTCAAGACCGTCCCGCACTCTTCTGCCAATACCCCGCCTTCAAACAACACCCGATGATTCAAAAAGCCCTGGGTAAAAAACTGCCCCTGGCTTTGCACGATCCCCGCCTTGGGTTCCAGCGCGCCGTACACCACCCGCGCAATCCGCGAATGCACGATCAGCCCCGCGCACATGCTGCACGGCTCCAAAGTCACATACAGGGTGCTGCCCACCAGGCGGTAATTGCTGATAGCTTGCGCGGCGGCGCGGATGGCGACCATTTCGGCATGGGCGCTGGGGTCGTTGCCGCTGATGGGACAGTTGAAGCCACGGCCGATGATTTCACCGTCCTGCACCAACACAGCGCCTACGGGGACTTCACCCAATGCAGCGCCTTGGGCGGCAAGGGCCAGGGCTTCGCGCATGAAGTCCTGGTCGCGGCTGCGGTCGATGATCGCGGTGGGGCGAAACTGGCGCATCACGCCACCTCGATGGCGGCCATCAGGCCGGTTTCCATATGGTCGATCACATGGCAGTGGAACATCCACACCCCAGGGTTATCTGCCACCAGCGCCACGCGGGCGCGCTCGTTTTTACCCAGCAGATAGGTGTCGGTGAAATACGGGATCACCTTGTGGCGGTTCGAGGCGATCACCTTGAAGCTCATGCCATGCAGGTGGATCGGGTGCTGGTACTGGGTCATGTTCTTCAATTCAAAAATGTAACTCTTGCCCTTTTCCAGCTTGGCAATCGGGCGGTCGGCGCAGGTCTTGTCGGTGATGTCCCAGGCCTTGCCGTTGATCTGCCACAGGCTGGGTGGCTTGCCGTTGTCGGTATTCACGGAGACCGAACCCACCCACTCGAAATTGAAGTTGAGTTTCTCGGCGTTGGCCAGGTCCGGCTCGGCAATCGGGTTGGCCGGCAGCGCTGGCGGCCATTCGGCCGGCGCGTCGGTGGTGGTCACCGAACGGAAGGTGCCCAGGCGCACCGGACCATTGCGGATCGACAATTCTTCGCCGGCCGGCGGCGCCTTGATCGCCAGGCAGATGCGCATGCCCGGGCCCAGCCAGTATTCCTTGCCCAACGGGCGCGGCTCGATGGGATTGCCGTCCAGCGCGTAGATCTGTGCTTCAACGTCGGGAATATTGATGCGATAGGTCAAGGTGTTGTCGAGGTTGAGCAGCCGCACGCGCGTAATCTGCCCGGCCGGCAGATCGATCACTGCCTGGGACACGCCGTTGATCGTCGACAGCCGCCCCGCCGTTCCGCCACGCGCCGCTTCACGGGGAATGCTGAAGGCCACGAAAGCGCCCTCTTCGTCCACGTGCCAGCTTTTCAGGCTTAGAGTGCGTTCATGTTTGAAACCGGTGGGTTCGCGTTCCTCGATGATCAGCGGGCCGACCAGGCCACGGCCCAGCTCTTCGCTGCTGTTCACGTGGGGGTGATACCAGTAGCTGCCGGCGTCGGGCACGCGGAATTTGTAATCGAAATATTCACCGGGCAGCACCGGCAATTGCGAGACGTAGGGTACGCCGTCCATTTCCAGTGGCAGGCGGATGCCATGCCAATGAATGGTCGTGGCGACCGGCAGGTGGTTGATAAAACGCACCCGCAGCCATTCGCCCTGGCGCACGCGCAACTCGGTGCCCGGCGCGGATGGGCCGAATGCCCAGGCTTCGGTCTTGTGCCCCGGTACCAGTTCCACGTCCAGCGGTGCGGCGATCAGTTCGTAATCGTGCCCGGCCTCGGCCTCGGCGACTTTCCCCAGCCAGTAGCGGTAGGCGCCACCGGCACCGACGCCCACTACGGCCAGGCCTGCAAGACCACCCAGGATTTGTCGACGGGAAAAGGATCGGGACACAACAACCTCACGTATCTGCCGCAGGCCCAAGGCCTGCAAAAGGCAGATACGATACACCTGCCCCGGCTGTAGGAGCGAGCTTGCTCGCGAAAGACCTGAGAACAACTCGAAAAGCCAGGCTCCCCGCGTCATCGTTAACGACCTTCGCGAGCAAGCTCGCTCCTACAAAATGATCGACGGATCAGGCCTTGGCAGCGCCCAGGATCAGGGCTTTCATCTCAGCCACCGCACCCTTGAAGCCGACGAACAGCGCATGAGCCACCAGCGCATGCCCGATGTTCAGCTCGTTGATGCCCTTGATCGCGGCCACGGCTTCGACGTTGTGGTAGTGCAGGCCATGCCCGGCGTTGACGATCAGGCCTTCCTTGAGGCCGCAGCCCACACCGTCAATAATGCGTTGCAGCTCGTCGGCCACTTCGGTGGGCGTGGTGGCATCGGCGTAACGGCCGGTGTGCAGTTCGATGGCCGGCGCACCGACACGACGCGACGCTTCGATCTGGCGCTCGTCGGCGTCGATGAACAGTGAGACTTCACTGCCGATCTTCGACAAGCGCTCCACGGCAGCCTTGATCCGTGCCTCCTGGCCGGCCACATCGAGGCCGCCTTCGGTGGTCAGTTCCTGGCGGGTTTCCGGCACCAGGCAGATGTGCGCCGGGCGGATGCGCTCGGCGAACTGCATCATTTCTTCGGTGACGCCCATCTCGAAGTTCATGCGGGTTTGCAGCACCTCCTTGAGCATCAGCACGTCACGCTCCTGAATGTGGCGGCGGTCTTCGCGCAGGTGCACGGTGATACCGTCGGCACCCGCTTCTTCGGCGTCCAGCGCGGCCTTGACCGGGTCAGGGTAACGGGTGCCCCGGGCCTGGCGCAGGGTAGCGACGTGGTCGATGTTGACGCCAAGAAGAATGCGATTGCTGGTGGTCACGGAAGCGCTCCTGAAAAGGTAAAGAATCGGTGCACAGCATACACGGGGATGTCAGGGCTTTCGAAACAACTCGCGACTGACCAACGGCCGGCCGCCCAAGTGCACGGCCAGGGCCTGGCGCATCAGGCGCTTGGCGGCGGACAAGGCGCCGGGGGCGGTCCAGTCGGCTTCGCTCATGGCCAGCAATTCCGTGCCTTGGAACAGGCCGGGTTGCAGCAGGTAGACGCGTTCGAGACCGGCATCGACTTGCAGGCGGTACATGCCATCAGCGGCGATGGGGTCGCCGTGCAGGTCGTTGGCCAGTTCGAAGCCGTAGCCCAGGTCATCGAGCAGGCGCCATTCGAAGGCGCGCAGCAGTGGTTCCAGAGGACGGCCTTCGGCCAGCGCCAACAAGGTGGCAGCGTAGTGATCGAAGACGGCCGGGTGCGGGTCTTCGGCGGGGAGCAGGCGGATCAACAGTTCATTGAGATAGAGGCCGCTGAACAGCGCCTCGCCATTGAGCCAGGCAGAAGTACCGACGCTTTCCATGCGACCGACATTTTTCAACTCGCCTTTGCCGCGAAACTCCACGTCCAGAGCCACAAATGGCCGTGCCAGCGTGCCCGCCTTGCCGCGCGCACTGCGCAAGACAGCGCGCAGGCGGCCTTGGGGCGTGAGGAAGTCCACCAGGGCGCTGGTCTCGCGGTAGGCGCGGCTGTGCAGGACGTAAGCGAGTTGGCTGGGGGGTGGGGATTGGGACATTGAAGCCTCATTGCTTCTGTGGTGAGCGGGCTTGCCCCGCGCTGGGATGCGAAGCAGCCCCAGTCAAATAACCGGGGTTCATTCGGTCAGATCTCGGGGCCTGGTGTTAGGGCTGCTTCGCAGCCCAGCGCGGGGCAAGCCCGCTCACCACAACAAGCCCGCCCCGCATCACCAGCGGTGCTCTTACAGGTCGCCGTAGCCCAGGGAGCGCAGTGCACGCTCATCATCGGACCAGCCACCCTTCACCTTCACCCACAGGTTGAGCATGATCTTGGAGTCGAACAGCAACTCCATGTCCTTGCGCGCTTCGGTGCCGATGCGCTTGATGCGCTCGCCCTTGTCGCCAATGATGATCTTCTTCTGGCCGTCACGTTCGACGAGGATCAGCGCATGGATGTGCAAGGTCTTACCCTGCTGCTTGAACTCTTCGATCTCGACGGTGATCTGGTACGGCAGCTCGGCGCCCATCTGGCGCATGATTTTCTCACGCACCAGTTCGGCGGCAAGGAAACGGCTGCTGCGGTCGGTGATCTGGTCTTCCGGGAAGAAGTGCTCGTTCTCCGGCAAGTGCTCGGCGATCACACGCTCCAGAGCCTCCAGGTTGTGACCGTGCTGGGCCGAGATCGGGATGATCTGCGCGTTCGGCAGTTGTTCCTGCAGCCAGCTCAGGTGCGGCATCAATTCGGCTTTGTCTTCGATACGGTCGGTCTTGTTCAGCGCGACGATCAACGGGCCGGTGACGTACTGCACACGCTCCAGGACCATCTGGTCTTCGTCGGTCCACTTGGTGCGGTCGACCACGAAGATCACCACGTCGACGTCTTTCAACGCCGCCGAAGCGGTCTTGTTCATGTAGCGGTTCAGGGCTTTCTCGCCACCTTTGTGCATGCCTGGGGTGTCGACGTAGACCGCTTGCACGTTGCCTTCGGTCTTGATGCCCAGCATGTTGTGGCGGGTGGTCTGCGGCTTGCGCGAGGTGATCGCGAGCTTCTGGCCGAGGATGTGGTTCAGCAGCGTGGACTTGCCCACGTTCGGGCGGCCGACGATGGCAACATAGCCACAGCGTGTTGCGGTTGAATCAGTCATGGCCATTCTCCACGCCCAGGGCAATCAGTGCTGCAGCGGCCGCTACCTGTTCGGCAATACGACGGCTCACACCCTGACCTCGGCTTTTTTCGTTCAGTAAGGTGATTTCACATTCCACGAAGAATACGCGGCAATGCGGCTCACCCTGGATATCCACCACTTCGTAGCGTGGCAGTTCGCAACCACGGGACTGCAGGAATTCCTGCAGGCGGGTCTTGGGGTCTTTGTTGGTGTCGACCAGCGTGAGGCTTTCAATCTCGGAGGTCAGCCACGCGGTGACGCGCTCCTTGGCCGCTTCCATGCCTGCATCGAGGTAGATGGCACCGATCAGCGCTTCGAGAGCGTCAGCCAGGATCGATTCACGGCGGAAACCACCACTCTTCAGTTCACCGGAGCCCAGGCGCAGGTACTCACCCAGGCCGAAACCACGGGCCAGCACGGCCAGGGTCTCGCCTTTCACCAGGCGGGCGCGCAAGCGCGACAACTGGCCTTCACGGGCTTGGGGGAAGCGCTCGAACAGGGCTTCACCGGCGACGAAATTGAGGATGGCATCACCGAGGAATTCCAGGCGCTCGTTATTGCGCCCTGCAAAGCTGCGGTGTGTGAGGGCAAGGACCATCAGTTCCTGGTCCTTGAAGGTGTAGCCGAGCTGGCGCTCGAGACGACTTAGAGAAACGCTCACGGTTTACCCATATCTGTTTGGTGGCACCGGCGGCCATCGACGATTGACGCAGTGTTCAAATTCAAATCCTGGTTGGTGCAGCATGAGGCAGGACAGATTTGTCCCCACCCCAGAAAAGCATTCGGCGCTGTGTTCACAGCGCCGCCTGTATTACTTGATCAGCCCGACCCGCGAGAAGTTCGGCAAGTGGCTGAGTTTGGGTTCCGGCCAGCTCATCCAGACCGCGAAGGCCTTGCCGACGATATTCTGGTCGGGAACCATGCCCAGCAGGTCCTTGGGAATGTTTGGGTCATCCCAGTACCGGCTGTCATTGGAGTTGTCGCGGTTGTCGCCCATCATGAAGTAGTGCCCGGCCGGCACTGTCCACTGGCCGTCAGGCTGGGCACGGTAGCGGCTCATTTCCTTGCGGATTTCGTGCTCTACCGTACCGAGTTTTTCCTGGTACAGCTCGGCGCTGCCCAGGCTGTTCGGCTCGGAGCCGATCAGTTTCTCGGCCACCGACTCACCATTGATAAGCAGGCGCTTGTCGCTGGTGTAGCGGATCACGTCGCCCGGCAGGCCGACCACGCGCTTGATGTAGTTGACATTCGGGTCGCTCGGGTAGCGAAACACCATCACGTCGCCGCGCTGCGGATCACCGACTTCGATGACCTTCTTGTCGATCACCGGCAGGCGGATCCCGTAGGAAAACTTGTTCACCAGGATGAAGTCGCCCACGTCCAGGGTAGGTTTCATCGACCCCGAGGGAATCTGAAACGGCTCCACCAGGAACGAACGCAGCACCAGCACGATGAACAACACCGGGAAGAACGACTTGCCGTATTCAACCAGCAAAGGCTCTTTGTTCAGCTTCTCGATCACCACGCCATCGGGCTGGCTGACGCTGCCCTGATAGGACGCGATAGCCGCCCGCCGACGCGGGGCGAAGAACACCAGATCGAGCAACGCCAGGAGACCGCAAACGGCAACGGCGATGACCAGCAACAGCGGGAAATTTAGCGACATAGGACCTAACTATCCAACCTGAGCACCGCAAGGAAGGCTTCTTGTGGAACTTCCACGTTACCTACTTGCTTCATGCGTTTTTTACCGGCCTTTTGCTTCTCAAGCAGCTTGCGCTTACGGCTTACGTCACCGCCGTAGCATTTGGCCAGTACGTTCTTTCTGAGTGCCTTGACGGAGGTCCGCGCAATGATCTGCCCGCCGATGGCGGCCTGGATCGCTACGTCGAACATCTGGCGCGGAATCAGTTCTTTCATCTTCTCGGTCAACTGGCGACCTTTATAGTGCGCGTTGTCCTTGTGCACGATCAGTGCCAGGGCATCGACCTTGTCGCCGTTGATCAACACATCCAGTTTCACCAGATTAGCCGATTGGTAACGGTCGAAATGGTAATCCAGCGAAGCATAGCCGCGGCTGGTGGATTTGAGGCGGTCGAAGAAGTCCAATACCACTTCGTTCATCGGCATGTCGTAGGTCACTTGGACCTGGGTGCCGAGGAACAGCATGTCGCGCTGCACGCCACGCTTTTCAATACACAGGGTAATAACGTTGCCCAAGTGCTCCTGCGGAACCAGGATATTGGCCCGCACGATAGGCTCGCGCATGTCTTCGATCGCCGAGAGATCCGGGAGTTTGGACGGGTTGTCGACGTAAATCGTTTCACCGGTTTTCAGCAACAACTCGAAAATAACCGTTGGCGCGGTGGTGATCAGGTCCAGGTCGTATTCGCGTTCGAGGCGCTCCTGGATGATTTCCATGTGCAGCATGCCCAGGAAGCCACAGCGGAAGCCGAAGCCCAGGGCGTCGGAGCTTTCCGGGGTGTACTGCAACGACGAGTCGTTGAGGGTCAGCTTTTGCAGGGCCTCGCGGAAGTCTTCGAAGTCATCGGAACTGACCGGGAACAGACCCGCGTAGACCTGCGGCTGGATGCGCTTGAAGCCTGGCAGCACGTCGACATCCGGCGTGGAGCTCAGGGTCAGGGTGTCACCCACCGGCGCGCCGTGGATGTCCTTGATACCGGCGATGATGAAACCCACTTCACCAGCTTTCAGATCAACGGTCGCGGTGTGCTTGGGGTTGAAGACACCGACGCTGTCCACCAGGTGGATCTTGCCGGTGGATTTGACCAGGATCTTGTCGCCCTTCTTCACACGGCCGTGGCGCACGCGTACCAGGGAGACAACGCCCAGGTAGTTGTCGAACCAGGAGTCGATGATCAACGCTTGCAGCGGATCTTCGTAGTTGCCGGTCGGGGCTGGAATGGTCTGCACCAGACGTTCGAGCACTTCGTCGACACCCAGGCCGGTCTTGGCGCTGCAGGTGACGGCGTCGGTGGCGTCGATGCCGATGATCTTCTCGATCTCTTCCTTGACGCGCTCAGGCTCGGCCTGAGGCAGGTCGATCTTGTTCAGCACGGGCATGACTTCCAGGCCCTGCTCGATCGCGGTGTAGCAGTTGGCAACCGACTGCGCTTCCACACCCTGCCCTGCGTCAACCACCAGCAAGGCACCTTCACAGGCCGCCAGGGACCGGCTGACTTCGTAGGTGAAGTCGACGTGGCCTGGGGTATCAATGAAGTTCAGTTGGTAGGTGATGCCGTCTTTGGCTTTGTAATACAGCGTAACGCTGTGGGCCTTGATGGTGATCCCGCGCTCGCGTTCGAGGTCCATGGAGTCCAGCACCTGGGCTTCCATTTCACGCTCGGCAAGGCCGCCGCACATCTGGATGAATCGATCGGCCAGCGTCGACTTACCATGGTCAATGTGGGCGATGATGGAGAAATTGCGGATATGACTCAAATCACTCACGGATCAACACTCAAAAAGGCTGCAGGCTGATTGCCCGCTGAAAAATAGCCGGGAATTGTACCTGATGCTCAGGCCAGACGTCATCTTTGCTGACCAGAACAAAAATGCCCCGATCTCTCGACCGGGGCATTTTTTGTTCATAAGCGCGGAATCAACCGGCCCGGCGCAACAGCCAGAAACCGGCCAACGCGCAGATGGCCGTGGGCACCAGCACCGCAAACAGCGGCGAGAAGCCAAACACCAGGCTCGACGGGCCGAGCAGGTCCTGGGCAATGCGGAAGGTGAAGCCCACCAGCACGCCCGTGAATACGCGCTGCCCCAAGGTCACGGAACGCAATGGGCCAAAGATGAAGGAAATTGCCATCAGCACCAACGCGGCAGTCACCACCGGTTGCAACACCTTGACCCAAAATGCCAGCCAGTAGCGGCCATTGTTCAAGCCCTGGTCCTTCAGGTAGTGGATGTAACCCCACAACCCGGAGATCGGCAGGCTTTCCGGGATCATCACCACGGTATTCAACAGTTCCGGCTTGAGGGCAATATCCCACTCCTGGCTCGGCACGTTGATCACTTCGGTGCTGGCCTTGGTGCCCTGGCCGACGTTACGGAAATAAGTAGTGGTAACGTCGCTGAGTTGCCACTTTTCGCTGCCGTATTGCGCACGTTTGGCGAAGCTTGACTCCAACAGGTGACGCTCTTTGTCAAACGTATAGCGCGTGACACCAATCAACAGGCCGCCCGGCTGCACGGCGTTGATATGAATGAATTCTTCGCCCTGGCGGTGCCACAGGCCGTGCTTGGCGCTTTGTGCATCGCCTGAACCCTGGGCCAGGGCGCGATTGGCCTGGGCCGTGGTTTCGGCCGGCGGCGCGACGTATTCGCCGATCAGCACGCTGCACGCCATCAGCAGCAGCATGGGTTTCATGACCGCCCAGACGATTCGACCAATGGACACGCCAGCAGCGCGCATGATGGTCAGTTCGCTATTGCTGGCCAGGCTGCCCAGGCCGATCAGGCAGCCGATCAGCGCGGCCATCGGCATCATGTCGTAGAGGCGACGTGGCGCGGTAAGGGCCACGTAGCTCAGCACGTCCCACACGGTGTAGGTATCGCTGACGTTGCCGACTTCATCGATGAAGGCAAACAACGAGGCCAGACCGAGGATGATGCCCAATACCGCCAGGATGGCGATCAGTACGCTGCTACCAATGTAGCGATCGAGCTTAGCCACGAGCCAACTCCTTCTGGCCACGACGGCTCATCATTTTCAAACGGATCGGTTCCCAATAGAGCAGGCCCAGGCCAATCACCAGGAAGATCCCGTGCACCCACCACAGACCGAGGGTCGGCGACAGCTTGCCTTTCTCCAGGGAGCCACGGGCGGAAATCAGGATGGTGAGGTAAGCCATGTACAGCAGAATCGCCGGCAACAGCTTGAGGAAGCGGCCCTGGCGTGGGTTGACGCGCGACAGCGGCACCGCCATCAAGGTCACGATGAACACCAGCAACGGCAGGGAAATCCGCCATTGCAGCTCGGCAATCGAGCGCAGTTCCTTGCTACCGAACAGCTCGGTGGTCGGGATGGCGTCGCGGTCGGTGACTTCGTCGCTGATATCCGGACGGGCCAGCATCACGCCATAGGTGTCGTACTTGATCGCACGGTAATCGGCCATGCCCGGGCTGCCATCGTAGCGATAGCCATTTTCCAGGATCAGGTAGCGGCTGCCGTCAGGACGCACTTCCTGGCGACCGGAATCGGCCACCAGCACGGAAATGCCACGGTCTTTCTTGTCCTGGCCCAGACGCTTCTCGGAGATGAACACGCCGCCCAAGTTGGCACGGTCGTCGGTCAGGGTTTCGGTGTAGGTCACCCGCGAACCGTCATTGAGCGCCTGGAAGCGGCCAGGTTCGAGGGTGTCGAACTCGGTCATCGCGTCCTGTTTATTCAGTACCAGCTGGAACTGCATGGCACCTTGTGGGGCCAGGCTCAGGCTCAGCCAGGCCACGATCAGCGCAACGCCGGCGGCCGGGATCATGGTCATGCCCAACAGGCGCTGTTGGCTCATGCCGGTGGCCGAGAGCACGGTCATTTCGCTTTCGAGGTAAAGGCGGCCGTAGGCCAGCAGGATCCCGAGAAACAGGCCGAGCGGCAGGATCAGCTGCAGGAAGCCCGGCAGACGAAAGCCCATGATCAGGAATAGCGAGCCCGGATCCAGGGCGCCGGAGGCAGCCTGGGCCAGGTATTTGACGAAACGACCACTCATGATGATGACCAGCAATACCGCACTCACGGCACTCAGGGTCAACAGGACTTCGCGGGACAGATAACGGAAGACGATCAAACCAGACACTCCAGGGTTGTCAGGCTAAGGCGGCCAAACAAGCAAGCATACCGAGTCAGCCCGTTTGCACGGACCGGCTAAAAAGATGGCGCATTATCCTGTGATTGACCGCGCCTGTCACTGCGCAACCTCATGCGCATGCACAAAGCGGGTGACAAGGGTTGTCAGCCTCCGCCGGCGAGGTTCAAACTGCGGCCTTTGTCGCCGGCGGTTTACACAGCTGCCTGGTATTAAAGCCGGAGTACAGACTCCTGGCTAACCGACCTTTATAAGGGACCCGAAAATGGAATTGGTTGTAAAAAGCGTTAGCCCCGAAACGTTGAAAACCGCCACCCTCGTGGTCGCCATTGGCGAAGGCCGCAAGCTCGGCGTTGCCGCCAAGCAACTCGACGAACTCAGCGGCGGCGCCATCAGCGCAGTGCTCAAGCGCGGCGACCTGGCCGGCAAAGTCGGCCAGAGCCTGCTGTTGCAGAGCCTGCCCAACCTGAAAGCCGACCGCGTATTGCTGGTGGGTGTGGGCAAGGACGTTGAACTGGGCGACCGTCCGTTCCGCAAAATCATCAGCGGCATCCTCACCACCCTCAAGGGCCTGGGCGGCACTGACGCCACGCTGGCACTCGATGAAGTCGTGGTCAAAGGCCGCGACAGCTACGGCAAGACCCGCCTGCTGGCCGAGAGCCTGGTGGACGGCGGCTACATTTTCGACCAGTTCAAGAGCACCAAGGCCGAACCGCGCGCCCTGAAGAAAATCACCCTGCTGACCATCAAGGCCGCCCAGGCTGAAGTTGAGCGCGCCGTGACCCACGCGACCGCCATCGCCAACGGCATGTCGTTTACCCGCGATCTGGGCAACCTGCCGCCGAACATCTGCCACCCGACTTTCCTGGGCGAACAAGCCAAGGCGCTGGGCAAAGAGTTCAAGGGCCTGAAAGTCGAAGTGCTGGACGAGAAGAAGATCAAGGAACTGGGCATGGGCTCGTTCTATGCCGTGGGCCAGGGCAGCGACCAGCCGCCACGCCTGATCGTGATGCAATACAACGGCGGCAAGAAGTCCGAGAAGCCTTACGCCCTGGTCGGCAAAGGCATCACCTTTGACACCGGCGGCATCAGCCTCAAGCCGGGCCTGGGCATGGACGAGATGAAGTACGACATGGGCGGCGCCGCCAGCGTGTTCGGCACCCTGCGTGCCGTGCTGGAACTCAAGCTGCCGATCAACCTGGTGTGCATCCTGGCCTGCGCCGAGAACATGCCGAGCGGCGGCGCGACCCGTCCGGGCGACATCGTCACCACCCTGAGTGGCCAGACCGTCGAAATCCTCAACACCGACGCCGAAGGCCGCCTGGTGCTGTGCGATGCCCTGACCTACGCCGAACGCTTCAAGCCACAGGCCGTGATCGACATCGCCACCCTGACCGGTGCCTGCATCGTCGCCCTGGGTTCGCACACCTCGGGCCTGCTGGGCAACAGCGATGAGCTGATCGAGCAACTGCTCAGCGCCGGCAAAGCCGCAGACGACCGCGCCTGGCAACTGCCGCTGTTCGATGAGTACCAGGAACAACTGGACAGCCCCTTCGCCGACATCGCCAACATCGGCGGTCCGAAAGCCGGCACCATCACCGCGGCTTGCTTCCTGTCGCGCTTTGCCAAGAACTTCAACTGGGCGCACCTGGACATCGCCGGCACGGCCTGGACCAGCGGCGGCAAGGACAAGGGCGCAACCGGCCGTCCGGTTCCCCTGCTGACCCAGTACCTGCTGGATCGCGCCAAGGCCTAACGCAATCCTCCCTGTAGGAGCCGGCTTGCCGGCGATGGCTTCCTGATTCAAGGGACTCATCGCCGGCAAGCCGGTTCCTAGAAGGGGTATGCGCACGCCCAGGAAATGCAATGACCCAAGTCGACTTCTATATATTGCCCAGCGCCGACCCGCTCGCGCGCCTGGACTTTGCCTGCAAACTCACTGAAAAAGCCTGGCGCATGGGCCACCGCATCTACCTGCATTGCAGCGATGCCGCCCAACGCGATGAGCTGGATGCTCGCCTGTGGCGCTTCAAGGGCGAAAGCTTTGTGCCTCACGGCCCTGCCGAGTCCGAACCCGAAGGCCTGGTTGTCCTGGGTTTAGGGGACAGTTGCGGCGATCACCAGGACCTGCTGGTCAACCTGGACCTGAAAGTACCGCCTTTCGCCAAGGCATTCGCCCGTGTGGCGGAAGTGGTGGTGGAGGATCCGGCTATTCGTCAGGCCGCGCGGGAGAGTTTCCGTTTCTACCGCGAACAGGGCTATCCTCTGCAAGATCACCGGCTACAACGACTTTGAGCACATGATGGACAATCCCAACCCTATAAAAAAAGACGATCACCTGCTGGACGACCTGGAGTCGATCCGTCAGTTGCTCGGTGATGATGACTTGCAACCGCCGCTGTTGACCGATTCGGTCGAGGGCGAGGTACAGATTCCGCTGTTGTTTGACATGGTCGGCGGCAAGCCCGTCGCACCGGTACCGGTGGTCGAGACCGCCGCGCCTGCCGCTGTCGAAAAAAGTCCCGACGCCCTGCTGCTGCACCTGGACAACGAACTGCGCGCCGCTGCGCAGTTGATCATGCAAGACGTGATCGATGACTTTGCGCCGCACATCGAGACCGAGATCAAGCGCCGGCTGGATGCACGGATGGAGCGGTTGCTGAGCCAGTACCAGAATTGAAGCCAACGCAGATCCCCTGTGGGAGCGGGCTTGCTCGCGAAAACGGTGTGACCGTCAGCACATGCATTGGCTGATCCACCGCTTTCGCGAGCAAGCCCGCTCCCACATTTGCCGCCCATACATTTCAAGCCCGTCTTCGCCTCGCCCTGCGCCCTATCCCCCGTTATACTTGCCGGCTTTCCTGAATAAATGCCAACTAGGGTCCCGCCGCGCATGGATAAGACCTACCAGCCGCACGCCATCGAAACTTCCTGGTACAACACCTGGGAATCCGAGAACTATTTCGCCCCGCAAGGCGCGGGCGATTCCTACACCATCATGATTCCGCCACCGAACGTCACTGGCAGCCTGCACATGGGCCATGGCTTCAACAATGCGATCATGGATGCGTTGATCCGTTTCCGCCGCATGCAGGGCCGCAACACCCTGTGGCAACCGGGCACCGACCACGCCGGTATCGCCACGCAAATGCTGGTGGAACGCCAACTCGAAGCCACCGGCCAGAACCGTCACGACCTGGGTCGCGAGAAATTCCTGGAAAAGATCTGGGAATGGAAAGACCAGTCCGGCGGCAATATCAGCCGTCAGATCCGTCGCCTCGGTTCGTCCGTCGACTGGAGCCGCGAGCGCTTCACCATGGACGACTGCCTGTCGGAAGCCGTGAAAGAAGCCTTCGTGCGCCTGCATGAAGACGGCCTGATCTACCGCGGCAAGCGCTTGGTCAACTGGGACACCAAGTTGCACACGGCGATTTCCGACCTCGAAGTGGAAAACCACGACGAGAAAGGCTTCCTGTGGAACCTCAAGTACCCGCTGGCCGACGGTGCCAAGACTGCTGAAGGCAACGACTACCTGATCGTCGCCACCACTCGTCCGGAAACCATGCTCGGCGACGCCGCCGTCGCGGTTAACCCGAACGACGAACGCTACCAGGCGCTGATCGGCAAGTTCGTTGAACTGCCATTGGTCGGCCGTCGCATCCCGATCATCGCGGACGACTACTGCGACCCTGAATTCGGCACCGGCTGCGTGAAGATCACCCCGGCCCACGATTTCAACGACTACGAGGTCGGCAAGCGCCACAACCTGCCACTGCTGAACATCTTTGACAAAAACGCCGCCGTACTGCCGGCCTGCCAGGTGTTCAACCTGGACGGCACGCTGAACGAGAGCATCGACGGCAAGATCCCGGCTGAATACGCCGGTCTCGACCGCTTCGAAGCGCGCAAGCAGATCGTCGCCGCCTTCGATGCTGCCGGTTTGCTGGTGAGCGTTGACGACCACGGCCTGAAAGTGCCGAAGGGCGACCGTTCCGGCACCGTGATCGAGCCGTGGCTGACCGACCAGTGGTACGTGTCCACCAAGCCTTTGGCAGAACCTGCCATCGCCGCCGTGGAAGATGGCCGCATCCAGTTCGTGCCGAAACAGTACGAAAACATGTACTTCTCGTGGATGCGCGACATCCAGGATTGGTGCATCAGCCGTCAGCTGTGGTGGGGTCACCGCATTCCGGCCTGGTACGACGAGTCGGGCAAGGTCTATGTAGGCCGCGACGAAGCCGAAGTGCGTGCCAAGCACAACCTCGGTGCCGACATTGCGCTGCAACAGGACAACGACGTACTGGACACCTGGTTCAGCTCGGGCCTGTGGACCTTCTCCACCCTGGGCTGGCCGCAGCAGACCGAATTCCTCAAGAAATTCCACTCCACCGACGTGCTGGTCACTGGTTTCGACATCATTTTCTTCTGGGTTGCCCGGATGATCATGCTGACCATGCACCTGGTGAAGAACGAGGACGGCACGCCGCAGGTACCGTTCAAGACCGTGTACGTGCACGGCCTGGTGCGTGATGGCCAGGGCCAGAAGATGTCCAAGTCCAAGGGCAACGTCCTGGACCCGCTGGATATCATCGACGGCATCGACCTGGAAACCCTGGTACAGAAACGCACCTCCGGCCTGATGCAGCCGAAACTGGCAAAGAAGATCGAGAAGCAGACCCGCGACGAGTTCGCCGATGGTATTGCCAGCTATGGCACCGACGCCCTGCGCTTCACCTTCTGCTCGCTGGCCTCCACCGGTCGCGACATCAAGTTCGACATGGGCCGCGTCGAAGGCTATCGCAACTTCTGCAACAAGATCTGGAACGCTGCGCGCTATGTGCTGGATAAAGGCGAAGACTGCGGCCAGAACGGTGAAGCCTATGAGCTGAGCCTGGCCGACCGCTGGATCATTTCGCAGCTTCAGCGCACCGAAGCCGAAGTGACCCGCCAGCTCGACCAGTTCCGTTTCGACCTGGCCGCACAGGCCTTGTACGAGTTCATCTGGAACCAGTATTGCGACTGGTACCTGGAACTGTCCAAGCCGGTGCTGTGGGACGAAAACGCGCCGGTCGAACGCCAGCGCGGCACCCGTCGCACCCTGGTTCGCGTGCTGGAAGTGGCGTTGCGTCTGGCGCACCCGTTCATGCCGTTCATCACCGAAGAAATCTGGCAGCGCCTGGCGCCGCTGGCCGGTATCGAAGGCAAGACCATCATGCTGCAACCTTGGCCGGTGGCCAACGAGGCGCGCATCGATGAGGCAGCCGAAAGCGATATCGAATGGCTCAAGACCCTGATGATGGGCACGCGTAACATCCGTGCCGAGATGAACATCGGGCCGGGCAAGCCATTGGCGGTGTTTGTGAAGAACGCCAGTGCCGAAGACCAGCGTCGTCTCACCGAGAACGATGCGCTGCTCAAGAAGCTGGCGAAGCTGGAGTCGATTACCGTATTGGCAGCCGGCGAAGAAGCACCACTGTCCGCGACCGCACTGGTCGGCGAGATGGAAGTGCTGGTGCCGATGGCAGGACTGATCGACAAGGGTGCCGAACTGGCTCGTCTCGACAAGGAAATCGGCCGCCTGCAAGGCGAAGTACAACGCGTGGGCGGCAAGCTGTCCAACGCGGCCTTCGTCGACAAGGCACCGGCTGAAGTGATCGAGAAAGAACGCGCCAAGCTGGCTGAGGCTGAACAGGCTCTGGGCAAGCTGGCGGAGCAACATGCGCGGATCTCCAGCCTGTAAGGTGGACCGCGTGTCAGAAAGAGGCCTTCGGGCCTCTTTTTTTTGGGTGTGAAAACCCAATCGATGTGGGAGCGGGCTTGCTCGCGAATGCGGTCTATCAGACACACACCCAATGACTGACCCACCGTATTTGCGAGCAAGCCCGCTCCCACATTTAACCGAGGTCAACTTCGGAATGTGTGACAATACCCACCACTTTTGAAGCAACCCCAGAATCGACGTAGCCCATGACCGCCCCCAGCACGCCAAAACCTCCGCGCAAGAAGCCTAAAACCGCCGCCACGGCCAAGCCCGTCGCGCCGCGCAAAGAGGCGACATTGCACCCACGCAACCGCCACACAGGTCGTTACGACTTCCCGGCGCTGATCAAGACCACGCCGGAACTGGCGAAATTCGTGATCATCAACCCGTACGGCAAGGAAAGTATCGACTTTGCCAGCCCGGATGCGGTGCGGGTGTTCAATCGAGCGCTGCTGAAAGCCTTCTATGGCATCCAGCACTGGGACATTCCGGCCGACTACCTGTGCCCACCGGTGCCGGGGCGTGCGGACTACGTGCACTTCCTGGCCGACCTGCTGGCCAACACCAACGACGGCAAGATCCCGCGCGGCTCTATCGTCAAGGTGCTGGACATCGGCATGGGCGCCAACTGCGTCTACCCGCTGATTGGCTACATGGAATACCGCTGGAACTTCCTGGGCTCGGAAGTCGACCCTATCGCCGTGGCCGCAGCCAAGGCCATTGTGCAGTCCAATGACCTGAGCAAAGTCATCCAGCTGCGCCAGCAGAGCAATCCCAAGCAGATCCTGCTGGGCCTGCTGGAGCCGGGCGAGCGTTTTGACCTGACCATGTGCAACCCGCCGTTCCATGCGTCCATGGATGAAGCCACCAAGGGCAGCGAACGCAAGTGGCGCGCCCTCGGCAAGGCGGACCCAAAGCGCAAGTTGCCGGTGCTGAACTTCGGCGGCCAATCGGCCGAGTTGTGGTGTGAAGGTGGTGAAGCGCGTTTTGTGACGCAACTGATTGCCGAAAGTGCGCACTTTGCCCATAAGGTGCTGTGGTTCAGCACCCTGGTGTCGAAAGCGTCGAACTTGCCCGCGATCGAGACGGCCCTGAAAAAGGCCGGCGTGCTGGAGAGCCAAGTCGTGGAAATGTCCCAGGGCCAGAAGCAGAGCCGGTTTGTGGCGTGGACTTTCCAGACCAAGAACGAGCAACAGATCTGGCGCCAGCGCTGGGTTCGCGACTGACAAATAGCAGGCAACAAAAAACCGTGCCCGGATCGCTCCGGAGCACGGTTTTTTTTGCTGCGTCTTACTTGTTAACAGCGTCGGTCAGGCCTTTGGCCACAACCAGCTTGATAACTTTCTTGGCAGCGATTTCGATGGCGGCGCCAGTCGAAGGGTTACGGCCAGTACGGGCAGGACGCTCGGTCACTTTCAGTTTGCCAACGCCTGGCAGAGTGATTTCGCCGCCGTTTTCCAGCTGGTCAGCAACAACTTGGCTCAGTTGGTCCAGCAGAGCGCGCACGGTGGTTTTCGGTGCGTCTACTGCTTCAGCCAGGTCAGCGATCAGTTGGTCTTTAGTAATAGCCATTGTGGTGTTCCTTCCCTATCAAATTCATATGGATTGCAGAGTGCAGTGTCAGCCGTCGAGCCCGACCGTCATGGCCTGGCCCCCCCCGGCTATAACCACGGAGATCGGGGTTATAGATGCTTGAAACGGGGATTGGTTCGACCTGACAGATGCTGAATGCACGCTTATCGCCGAGACTTGGCGTAAGACGGGGCAAAACTAGCACAGAGACGGGGAAATATCCGCTTCTACCTACCCATTTGGTCAGCTTTATCGCTCTAAACCGTGAAAAAAAGGCATATAGCCCGTCGGAGGGCGGCCAAAACACCCTTCGAAGCCCGTCTCGGCCAATGGTGCGGTACACTTGGCGACTTTTCGGGGAGGCCCACCGCTCCCCGCTCAACCAGCCGAGAAGCCTATGCCGATCCGTCATTGCATCGTCCACTTGATCGACAAAAAACCCGACGGCACACCTGCAGTTCTTCACGCCCGCGACTCCGAGCTTGCCGAATCGGCCGCCATCGAGAACATGCTTGCCGACCTCAACGAGAGCTATAACGCCAAGCAAGGCAAGGCCTGGGGTTTCTTCCATGCCGAGTCCGGCGCGCACCCGTTCAGCGGCTGGTTGAAGGAGTATTTCGACGGTGGGCAGGACTTCACCACCTTCAGCCGCACGGCGGTCGAGCACCTGCAGAAGCTGATGGAGGAGTCCAACCTCTCCACCGGCGGCCATGTACTGTTCGCCCACTACCAGCAAGGCATGACGGACTACCTGGCCATCGCCCTGCTGCACCACAGCGAAGGCGTGGCGGTGACCGACGAGCTGGACGTGACCCCCTCGCGCCACCTGGACCTCGGCCAATTGCACCTGGCGGCACGTATAAACGTGTCCGAGTGGCAGAACAACAAGCAGTCCAAGCAGTACATTTCCTTTATCAAGGGCAAGAACGGCAAGAAGGTCTCGGAGTATTTCCGCGACTTCATCGGCTGCCAGGAAGGCGTCGACGGCCCGGGCGAGACCCGCACCCTGCTCAAGGCGTTCAGTGACTTCGTCGAAAGCGAAGACCTGCCGGACGAGTCCGCCCGCGAGAAAACCAAGACCCTGGTGGACTACGCCAGCAGCCAGGCCAAGCTCGGTGAACCGATGGGGCTGGAAGAATTGTCAGGGTTGATCGATGAAGATCGGCCTAAGGCGTTCTATGACCATATCCGCAACAAGGACTATGGCCTGTCGCCGGAAATCCCGGCGGATAAACGCACGCTCAACCAGTTTCGCCGTTTCACCGGTCGCGCCGAGGGTTTGTCCATCAGCTTTGAGGCGCACCTGCTGGGCGACAAGATCGAATACGACGAAGCCGCCGGCACCTTGATCATCAAGGGCCTGCCGACCCAACTGACTGACCAGCTCAAGCGCCGCAACTGATGCTCGGCGGGGTCTTTAAAAAAGTCCTGCTGGTGTTGCTGGTCGTGGTGGTGATCCAGAACTGGGGCAAGATCGAACGGGTGTTCAACCCTTCACAAGTGGCGCCGGAGCACGTACGTGCTTCAGCGCGTGTGGTGCTCTACTCGACCGAGTGGTGTGGTTACTGCAAGCAGATCCGCCGGTTCCTGGACCAGAAAGGCATACCCTACCAAGCGTTCGACATCGAGAAAGACGCCCAGGCGCGCAAGGCGTATGAGGCGCTGGGGGGCGCAGGGATTCCGTTTGTGGACGTGAACGGCACGCTGATTCGCGATTACAACCCAGAAAAAATCATGGCGGCGCTGAAGTAAATCAGCGCACCACGATCATCCGCCCCAATAATGTGTGCTGCTCAAAGCCGAGCACGGCCTGCAACGCATTCAACACCGCTTGCGGGTCCTTGCTCGGGAAGCTCCCGCTGACGCGCTTGGCGCCCATCTCTTCGTTGAGCAACAGGATGCGGCCGGGGTAGTAGCGACCCAGGTCCTTGACCACGTCCGCCAACGGCGCCTTGTAGTAGTTGAGCCAACCGTCGCGCCAGGCCAGGCGCGATTCACTGTCTACCGCGTGCAGAGGGTCCGCAACACCCTCGGCGTAGGCCACTTGCTGACCCGCTGTAAGAATTTGCTGCTGGCCCTGTTTGGACGGCGTCACGCCCACCCGCCCGGACAACACCGTCACCTGAGCGCCTGCCGGTTGCAGGCGCACTTCGAATTGCGTCCCCAGCACCCGCGCCTCACCGCTGCCCGCCTCCACCACAAAGGATTGCCCGGTGTGGGTCACGCTAAAAAAACCGGCACCTCGACGCAACTGGATGTGGCGCTCGCCACGGCTGAAGTCCACGGCAATGGCGCTGTCAGCATCGAGGGTCACCTGGGATTGATCGGCCAGCGTGACGGTTTTGACTTCACCCGGCGCCGTCACGTAGTCGGCACCGAGATCATCGACCCAGCGTGACGGCTGCCAGCCGGCCCCCATGGATACCATCAGCAATAGGCACGCAGCCATCGCCAAGGCGCCGGACCAACGCACCACCCGTGAACGCTTCGAGGTGGTCATCGCATTGAGGTAGCCCTGCAACGCCAACGCCTCTTCATCCGCCAGCTGGCGTGCCGGCACTTCGCTCAATTCCCAGAGCACCTGGGCCTGGGAATAGGCCTCAACGTGCGCCGGATCAGCCCGCAACCACTGACTGAAAGTGGCTTGGTCGCCACTGCTGGGCTGATCATGCAATAGGCTCAGCCAGGCCAGTGCGGCTTGTTCCTGGGCGGGCGTGGGGGTGGCGTTCACGTTGCTTTCCCTGGCGTGCGTGGGGGCGATGGTTCGCGAAGGCTGGCTTTGCAGGCTTCAAGGGCACGCATCATATGTTTTTCCACGGCACTTTGGGACAGGCCCATGACCTTGGCGATTTCCGCGTACTTGCGACCGTGAATGCGGTTGAGCAGGAAAATCTGGCGCGTGCGCTCGGGCAGGCTGCGCAAGGCGGCTTCGACGTGGCGCAGGTCATTGCCGGCTTCCAATGCTGCCTGGGGTTCGGAACCTTGGTTGTCTTGCTGTTCGGGCAGCCAGCCTTCACTGCTGCGCACCCGTGCACCTTCGCTGCGCAGGTGGTCGATGGCGATATTGCCGGCGCAGCGCAGCAGGTAGGTGCTGAGCTCCTCGACCTGCACCAGCGGCCGGCGCCAGAAACGCAGGAATAGGTCCTGCACCAGGTCGGCCGCCGTGGCGCGACACCCCACGCGGCGACTCACCAAGGCTTCCATCTGCGAACGCTGGGATAAAAACACCTGCAGGAAATGCGCACGCCCACCTGCCGCGTCAGCGTGCTGGCTGTCCTGGGATTCGGGTGGCGTGCTGATCATCATGGGCGGGCTCAGAGGGTGGCGAAGGCTGCAACAGGACTGGCGAGCAGACCAATGCCCGCCAGGATCAAGGCCAGCCTTGGCCGGTACGGCAACAACAGCACCAGCAGCAATGCGCTGAGCATCAACACGGCGCACCACTCCACCAGGCCCTGGCCCCAACCGGCGACATCCACCGCCGGCCAGATCGACACCACCAGCAGCAACCAACCGATCACCCGCAAACCCAGGCGCCGACGAGGCGTGGGTTTGCTGTGCAGCAACTCGCCGTGGTGACGGTCAGTGGACAGGCAGAGTGCGGTGAACCCGGCGTAGCACATCAGCAGTGCGAGCAGCATTCAGTTCGCCTCCTGCTTCAGCGCCAGCGGGCGTGCGCGCTGAGCTTTAGGCGCCGGCGCGGTGCGACGCTGCATCTTCCAGGCGGCCCAGCCAAGGAATACGCCGCTGGCCAGACAGGTCAGATCAAAGCCAGCCATGGCCCAATCGCCGGTTGCCAACGAAACACCGAGGTGGTGCGATGTGGTCAACGCGTTGAGCAGTGGAATGGCGATAAACAGCAGCGCGCCGAAGCTCAGTTGCTCGACCCAACCCTGGCGGCCACGACGCAGGATCGCGTGCAACAGACTCAGGCCCCAGGCAATAAAGAAGGTTTGCACTTCCCAATCGGAACGGTCGGCAAAGCTCACCGGCAATAAACGGTTGGCCCAGAAATATGCGGCGATGGCGATCATCAACCCGGACATGCTGGCGATGTTCAGCACTTCCACCAAGCGCAACTCAAACGGCATTACCGCAGCCTTGGCATGTTTGAGCTGACGCTTGCCGAGCCAGATCACCAGCCCGGTGCCGATCATTGCCGTGCCCGCCAAGCCACAGATGAAGTACAACCAGCGCAACACCGGACCGGCGAAATGGCCCATGTGCAGGCCGTAGAAACTGCCGCCGATGGCTGCCGGCAGCGACTGCCCGCCATTCACCCGCACCAGCTCGCCGGTGGTGCCATTGAAGGAAACGGTGCTGCCGAAATCGTGCACCACGCTATCGGAACCCGCGCGAAACACATTGACCGAGGCGTTCATATCGGCGGGATTATTGACCGCCACGCGCCCCACATGGCCACCTTCCCACTGCGCCCGCGCTTGCTCGTACATCGGCACCAGCGGTAACAGTTTTCCAGGCTGGCCCAGCGCCGGCGCGTTGTTGGTGTTCGGGAATACCTCGCTGAAAAAGGCGCGGGTGTCGCCGCCATAGGAAGCAAGAATCGGCGCCGGCATCACCATGCTCATGAAGATCACCAGGCTGCTGTAGGTGATCATCAAATGGAACGGCAGCACCAGAACTCCCACCGCGTTATGCCCGTCGAGCCAGGAACGCTGGCCTTTGCGGGGCCGGAAGGTGAAGAAGTCCTTGAAGATTTTCTTGTGAGTGATGATGCCGGTGATCAAGGCGACGAACATCACCATCGCGGCAATCGTCGACAGCCAGCGGCCCCACGGGTGAGGCATTTGCAGCTGGAAGTGAAAGCGGTAGAAGAAATCGCCGCCCATGCTTTCACGGGCTTCCACAGCCTGGCCGGTAACAGGGTCGAGGGTTTTCTGGATGAAATTGCCGCGTCGGCCGGGGTCGACTTTGTCTTGCCACATCACCGACAAACCAGGATCGCGGCTGTCTGGCAGAGTGATAAACCAACGCGCAGCGGTCGGCGCGACTTGCTGCAGATAGGTCTGGGCGACCGTCAGGCTGCGCGCATCGTCCAGCGGATGGGCCTGCACTTCAGGCTGCATCCAGTGGCTGATCTCATCCTTGAAATACGCCAAGGTGCCCGTCAGGAAAATCGCAAACAGCAGCCAGCCAAAGATCAGCCCTGCCCAGGTGTGCAACCAGGCCATGGCCTGGCGGAAACCCTCTTTCATGTGCGTGCCATCCAGAAGCCCACACCCGCCAGGGTGGCAAATACCGCGCTTGGCAACATCACGCCAAACCAGGCGCGGGGTGCGCTGCGGCAGGCGAAACACCAGAGCACGGCGAGCAGGTAGAACACAAATGAACTCATCATCCCGGTGATCACCGCATCGGCGCGCGACGTGGGCATCCATAGCGCCAGGCAGATACTGGCCAGGGAAGCCATCAGATAACCACCCACCACGGCAGCCAGCACGCGCGAGGTGACGGAGAGGCGATAGGAGACAGGCAGCGAGGTTTTGCTTTTCATGCGGGAGGCGCCAGGTTCATCAGGCCGCAATATTAATGATAAATATTCTCATAAGCAAAACAGAACGGATGAAAGACCTGCCCCGACGGATTGCCGAAGCCCGTCGCGAGCCCTACAATGCGAACAATTCTTGTTCTCTAAAGCATGCCGATGCTTGTGGAGTGTTCGCATTGAGCCCGTCCAATACCGTCGAAGTGTTGTACAACGACCATCACCACTGGCTCACCGGCTGGTTGCGACGCAAGCTCGGCTGCCCGGAAAGCGCCGCCGACCTGGCCCAGGACACCTTCATCCGCGTGCTCACCGCGCGAGAAACACCCACGCTGATCGAGCCCCGCGCGTTCCTCACCACGGTCGCCAAGCGCGTGCTGTTCAACTTCTACCGCCGCCAGGACCTGGAGCGCGCCTACCTCGACGCCTTGGCGCAGATGCCCGAGCACGTTGCACCGTCGGAAGAAGAACGCGCAATCATCCTGCAAACCCTGGTGGAGTTGGACCAACTGCTCGACGGCCTGCCCGTCCAGGTGAAGCGGGCCTTTCTGCTGGCCCAACTCGATGGCCTGACCTACGCACAAATCGGCGCTGAACTGGGCATTTCCATCGCCACCGTCAAACGCCACCTGAGCAAAGCGGCCATGCGCTGCTATTTCGCCCTATGAACTTCTCCACCCAAGTCGCCGAACAAGCCGTGCACTGGCTGATGGAAATGCAGCAAGGCGCACTCAACCCACGCCAGCAAGCCGCCTGGCAGCAGTGGTTGAACGCCCACAGCGAACACCAGCGCGCCTGGGACCACATGCAGCGCGTCAATCAGCGCCTGCGCGGCATGCCCTCGCCCCTGGCCCATGCGGCGTTGAATGCGCCAACTTCCACCAGCCGTCGCCAGGCGTTGAAATTGCTGTTGATCCTCGGCGCAGGTTCCGCTGCCGCCTGGAGCCTGCGCCAGCAACATATCCTGCCGCCGTTGATCGCCGATTACCGCAGCCCCGTTGGCCAGCGACGCAAGGTGCAATTGGCCGACGGCAGCCAGTTGCAGCTCAACACCGGCAGCGCGGTGGATGTGCATTTTGATGGCCAGCAGCGGCTGATCCGCCTGCTTGAAGGCGAGATCCTGCTGACCGGTATTGCGGGCAGTACACCGCTGCAAGTGCTGACCGGCCAAGGCCTGCTCACTAGCCAGGCGGCGCGTTTTAATGTGCGGCAGTTCAACGATCACACCCAAATGGCGGTACTCGACGGTCACGTCGAGGTCATGCCCAACACCTACACCGGCCTGCCGCTGAGCGTCCAGGCCGCGCACCAGGTCAACTTCACACGAAAAGGTTGGGACACCCCGCGTGCCACCGACGCCAACAGCGGCGCCTGGGCCGACGGCATGCTGGTCGCTGCCCACATGCGCCTGGAAGATTTCCTCGGCGAACTCGGACGTTATCGCCGTGGCCAAGTCAATTGCGACCCACAGGTGGCCAACCTGCTGATCTCCGGCAGCTACCCGCTGGACGACAGCGAACGCATTCTCGACCTGCTGGAAGTGAGCCTGCCGGTGAAGGTGCGACGCTTCACCCGCTACTGGGTGACCGTGCAGGCACGCGCCTGAAATTAATTCAAAAAACGGTGAGCCGTTTTCCACCCCTCGCGTGACAGAGAAGGAAAGCCACCTTGATCCTTCCTTCTCAGGACCGCTCTTCATGCCCCAGCAACCGACGCTTCTTGCCCGCACCTTGCGCCAACTCCTACTCGGCGCCAGCCTCAGTCTGACCGTGCTGCCCCCGGTGATGGCGGCCGACGCCAAGCCCTATCACATCGCCCCGACGTCGCTGGAAGCTGCACTGAACCAGTTTGGCCGCGAAGCCGGCGTGTTGATCTCCTTCGGTTCCGAAGTGACGGCGGGTATGCAGAGCAGTGGTTTGTCCGGCAACTACAGCGCCGCGGACGGCCTGCAGAAACTGCTTGAGGGCACCGGCCTGCAAGCCCGTGCCGAAGGCGACAATGCCTACAGCCTGCAACCGGCCACTGCACCGGCCAGCATTGAGTTGGGCACCTCCAGCGTGGTCGGCGACTGGCTGGGCGACGCGGCGCAAACCAATGTGTTCGAACACCCCGGCGCCCGCGATGTGATCCGCCGTGAAGAGTTCGAACGCCAGGGCGCCACCCAGGCCAAGGACGTGCTCAACCGCATTCCCGGCGTCAACGCCCCGGACAACAACGGCACCGGCAGCCACGACATGGCACTGAACTTCGGCATTCGTGGCCTCAACCCACGCCTGGCGTCGCGCTCCACGGTGCTGATGGACGGCATTCCGGTGCCGTTCGCGCCCTACGGCCAGCCGCAGCTTTCCTTTGCGCCGATCAGCATGGGCAATATGGACGCGGTCGACGTGGTGCGCGGCGGCGGTGCGGTGCGCTACGGCCCGCAGAACGTCGGCGGCGTGGTCAACTTCGTGACCCGCGCGATCCCGGATGCGCCCACGGTCAAAGGCGGCTTGCAGACCGAAACCAGCCCATCCTCCAGCCACGACGGCTTCAAGACCACCGGCAACCTGCTGGCCGGCGGCACCGCCGACAACGGCCTGGGCGGCGCGATTCTGTACTCCGGCACCCGTGGTGGTGACTGGCGCGAGAACAGCAACACGCGCATCGACGACCTGATCCTCAAGGGCAAATACCAACTGGATGACGCCAACAGCTTCAACGCCATGGCGCAGTACTACGAAGGCCAGGCCGATATGCCGGGTGGCTTGAACGTCGCGGACTACAAAGCGGATCCCTACCAGTCCACCCGCCCCTACGACAAATTCTGGGGCCGCCGTACGATGTTCAACGTCGGCTATCGTTATGAGCAGGACCGCCGCGAATTCACTGTGAACAGTTTCTTCACCAAGACCTTGCGCAGCGGTTACTTGGACCAGGGCACATTCCTCTCGTTGTCCCCGCGTGAATACTGGGTGCGTGGCATCGAGACCCGCTTCGCCCAAGGCTTTGACTTGGGCCCGACCAGCCACGAAGTGGGCGTCGGCTACCGATACATCAACGAGGCCGGCCACGAGCTGCGTTACCGCACGCCGATTGCCGCCAACCAGCAGATTCCCACTACCAACAGCCGCAACGACCGCGACACCCGTGGCGGCACCGAAGCCAATGCGTTCTTCATCGATGACCGGATTGATATCGGCAAATGGACCATCACGCCTGGCGTTCGCTACGAGATGATCGAGTCCCAGCAGACCAACAACCTGACCAACGTCAAATACAAAGGCGACTACAACACCGCGCTGCCGGCGCTAAATGTGCTCTACCACCTCACCGACAACTGGAACCTCTACGCCAACACCGAAGGTTCGTTCGGCAGCGTGCAGTACAGCCAGATGCCGAACCGCGTGACCAGCGGCGAAGTGAAACCGGAAAAAGCCCGTACCTGGGAATTGGGTACCCGCTACGACGACGGCACCTTGCGTGCGGAAATCGGCGCGTTCCTGATCAACTTCGACAACCAATACGAAAGCAACCAGACCAATGACTCGGTAATTGCCCGTGGCGAAACCCGTCACCAGGGTATCGAGACCAGCATCAATTACGCGCTCGATGGTTTGAGCCCGGCGCTGGCAGGGTTCGATGTGTATGCCACCTACGCCTACGTCGACGCCACCATTCGCGAAGACGGCCCGAACAAAGGCAACCGCGTGCCCTTCTCCTCCAAGCACAAAGGCACCCTCGGCGTGGGCTACACCGAAGGCCGCTGGAAGCTCAACCTGGACAGCAGCTACCAGAGCAGCCAGTTCGCCGACAACGCCAACACCGAGAGAGAAACCGCCGACGGCGCCAACGGACGCATCCCTGGCTACATGCTGTTCAGCAGCCGTGCGGCCTATGACTTCGGCCCGCAGCTGTCGGACTTGAATGTGGCAGTGGGTGTGAAAAACATCTTCAACACCCAATACTTCACGCGCTCGTTCGACGATAACAACAAGGGCAAATACGTGGGCGAGCCGCGCACGGTGTATGTGCAGACGTCCATCGCGTTCTGATCAACTGCCCGCCAGGCAGGACGGGGTGCCGGCCACCAACGCGTCGATTGCACAACGCGTCTTGGCCGGCATGTGCGTGGCCGTCGGCCAGATGACATGGATCGGGGCGGGTTGCTCACGATAGTCAGGCAGCACCGCCTGCAATTGCCCACGCAGCACGTAGTGGGCAATCAACCAACTCGGCAACCAGGCCAGGCCCACACCCGCGATGGCGGCATCGGCCACGGCCTGCAGGTCATCCATCATCAGCGGTGAAGCCACTCGATTGCGGTGCGGGGTGTTGCTGCGGTAGGCGATGCCGCGATGGCCGGCAAGGTCTTCGATGCATGCAATCGGCCCGACGCGCTGCAAGTACGTCGGTGAAGCCGCCAGCCCCACCGACTGCTCGCCCAGGCGCCGTGCGCTGAGGCGGTCAGTATCGGGTAACGGACCGATCCGCACGGCGATATCGAAGCCCTCCTGGGCCAGGTCCACCAACCGGTCGGCGAAGCTGATCTCGATCTCCAACTGCGGATAACGCGCCATCAAGCCCCACAGCGCGGGCGCCGCATAGTGGTGCCCGAAAGCCAGCGGCAGGCTTGCCCGCAAACGCCCGCGAGGCAGTTGTCGGCCGCTTTCCAGTACCGACTCGGCGGCCTCCAGCTCAGCCAGCGCGCGCAAACAATGTTCGTAGTAAGCCTGGCCGTCCTCGGTCAACCGCTGGCGCCGGGTAGAACGTTGCAACAGGCAGGTGCCCAAGCGCGCCTCGAGTCGCGCAAGGCCCTTGCCCACGGCGGAGCGCGTCAGGTTCAGCCGTTCGGCGGCTTCGGTCAGGTTGCCGCTCTCGACGATCTGCAGAAAGAGTTCGACACCGTCAAAACGTGGCGTGGTCATGGTGCGGTTTGTCGCCCTTGATTCCCTTATGAGTGGAAAACTTATCACGAATAAGGAACTCGATTCCCCTGAAAATAGCCCGATACCCTATCGACAGGAGAGTCCCATGCCACCCGCCGTCACGTTATCGGTCGCCAATACCCGGCGCACGGCCAGAAACGGTCTTGCGCTGACCGCCGTGTGCCTTGTCGCCCTGATGTTCGGCCTGGAAATTTCCAGCGTGCCGGTCATCCTGCCGACCCTGGAAAACCAATTGGGCACTGGATTCCAAGACGCCCAATGGATCATGAACGCCTACACCCTGGCTTGCACCAGCGTACTGATGGCTGCCGGCACACTGGCCGATCGCTTTGGCCGCCGACGCATGCTGGTGCTGTGTCTGTGGGTGTTCGGGTTGGCCTCCCTGGCCTGTGGGCTGGCGAACAATGCCACCACACTGATCGCGGCGCGTTTCGTCCAAGGCATCGGCGCCGGGGCGATGATGATCTGCCAGTTCGCGATCTTGTCGCACCTGTTCCGCGAACCGGCGGCACGGGCGCGGGCGTTCGCGATATGGGGCGTGATTGCTGGAGTGGGCCTGGGCTTTGGGCCCATCGTGGGGGCGTTGATCCTGGCGGTCGCAGACTGGCGCTGGGTGTTCCTCGTACATGTACCGCTGACTCTGTTCACACTGGTGCTGCTGCGGATCAGTGTGCAGGAATCGCGGGATCCCGCTGCACATCACCTCGATATCGCGGGCATGCTAACCCTGACGCTGTCGGTGTTTGCGCTGGTCTATTTCATCACCCAGGGTACTGAAAACGGCTTTGGCACACCGCCCATGCTCGGCTGGGCGGGCTTGGCGGTAGCCGGGCTGCTGCTGTTCATTGTTGTCGAGCGGCGTAGCCCTCACCCAATGTTCGATTTCTCGGTGTTCCGCATCCAGCGTTTCAACGGCGCACTGATGGGTTCGATCGGCATGAACTTCAGTTTTTGGCCGTTCATGATCTACTTGCCCTTGTACTTCCAGGCTGGGCTTGGTTACGACACCGTGACCACGGGCGGCGCCTTGCTCGCCTACACCTTGCCCACTTTGCTAATACCTCCCGTGGCCGAGCGCCTGGCCCTGCGTTACGGTGCCGAGCGCGTCATCCCGTGTGGACTGGGCTTGATGGGCGCAGGCTTCCTGAGCATGGCCGCCGCCAATGCGGTGGCGCAACCGAGCATCGTGCTGGTGCTGATCAGTTGCATCATTGCAGGGGTGGGATTGGCGCTGACCAACTCCCCCACCACCAATACCACCACCGGTGCAGTCTCGGCCGACCGTGCGGGCATGGCGTCAGGCATCGACCTCAGCGCACGATTGATTACCCTCGCACTCAACATCGCGTTGATGGGGTTGGTGCTGCTGTTGGGGATCAGCCATCAGTTGGCAGCTGTACTGCCCGACAGCTCTGTGCTGGAGTGGCCGGCCATCAGCCAGAACATCGCGGCGGGCAAGCTGGGAGCATCAGTGGGTCCGGCATTCACCGATGCCCAGGCAGCCCTGCGACATGGCATCGGTTGGGCCATGCTTTACGCGGGCCTGGGTGCAGGTGGGTTGGCGTGGTTGAGCAGGTATTTCTTCCGACGCAGCCAGTAAACGAAAACGGGCCTGCAAATGCAGGCCCGTTTTTAGTGGAGCGTGAGAAAACTATCAGCCGTTGAACACGGCGCGTTCTTTTTCCAGAAACTCCTGCTCAAGCTCATCTTCGTTGACTTTGGTGGTCGGCTGACTCTTCCCGGCAGCGCGTGGCTTACCTTGCAGTCTGCCGAACAGATGTTCCAACGCATGGTCCAGCTTGGTCGCCGCACCGTCGATCGCCTGTTCCAGGGTATCGGCCTTGTGCAGTACCGACACTGGCTGATGGCCTTTTGGCCGCGCTTCCAGGCGGCAACTTAAATCGTGGGGACCGGGCTTGTCGCCGTTCTCATCCCGCAGGTAGACCTCCACTCGGGTCAGGTCTTCCTCGTAACGTTCGAGCGTGCTCTCAATGGTAGTACGTACCCACTCCTCCAGTCGGATGCTGCTTTCAATATGGTTATCGCTATTGACTTGGATTTGCATAGTTCTTCCCTTATTTCAGCTAGCTCGCGAGAGGTCACAACTGCAACACCGGGTCGGTGAAACCATGACCTCTTGACTACACAATTGAGCAGTCAGCAGAACAATTCAACCCCTTTGCAAAGATAAATCCCACATTACAAATTAAGTCTGACTACGAGCAAAAACGCTGTTAGGGTAGGGAGTTAGTTACATGTTCTTACGCCCAGCCAACCTCACAATTGCCCCTCTCCCAACGGGTGCAATCCGCGGAAAATCCCCGCCTCTTCAACCAGCCAATCATGCACCGCGCGCACGCCCGGATGGCTCAGTGCGCCTGGCGCATACAGCAACACGTAACGTTTGTGGTTAGGCACGGCCAGGCCGAAGGGCACGATCAAGGTGCCACGCTCCAGCTCATCGTTGAGCAAGGTGCGCCGCGCAATGGCCACGCCCATGCCGGCGATCGCGGCTTCGATAGTCAGGTGGTTGCGGTTAAAGGTATGGCCACGGCGCACGTCGGCATGGTGATAGCCGATAGCATTCAGGTAAAACTCCCACTCGGCGTACTCATAACTCCCACGCCAGGCAGTGATGTCGTGCAGCAGTGGGAAATGCACCAGGTCGGCGGGGCCATGCAGCGGTGGCCGGCCGCGCAGCAGGCTCGGAGCGCAGACCGGAAAGATTTGTTCGTCCAACAGGGCTGTGGATAACAAGCCAGGGTAGCTGCCGTCGTTCAAGTCGATGGCCAGGTCGAAGTCGCCCTCATGCAAGGCGATGCTGCTGTCCTCGGCGACCATACGCAATTGGATATCCGGAAAGCGCTGCTGCAAACGCGGTAACCGAGGGGTCAGCCACTTGCCGAGAAACGACGGGATCGAGCGCAGGCGCAGGGTGCCGCTGATCATTCCCGCGTCCAGGCGCTGCAACTCCGCGGCGATGCTGCCATAGGCCTCGCCCACCGTTGTCGCCAATCGCTGTCCCTCTGCACTCAGCTCCACCCCCCGCGCGCGCCGATGAAACAAGCGGAATCCCAAGCGCTCCTCCAACTGGCGGATCTGCTGGCTTACCGCGCCCGGCGTGATGTGCAGTTCCTCGGCGCAGCGGGTGAACGACAAATGCCGCGCAGCACAGGAAAAAACGTGCAGCCAGACATACGTCTGGCCATGAATGGGCCGGGTCATAGTGTTTAGTCCTGCTAAAGGGTGTCTTAGGATAATTCGTTGGTCAGTGCCGATCCAGAGGCTCAGTATCGCGCCAATTCCGCTCGCTCTACAAAACATGGCAGCGATTTCTACTCCATTGCTTGTAAGGCTTTAGCATGGCTATCAGTGTTTTCGATCTATTCAAAGTGGGCATCGGCCCTTCCAGCTCCCACACCGTCGGTCCGATGCGGGCGGCGGCGACCTTTGCCCAGGTCCTGATCGACCAACACCTGCTGAGCGACACTCGCCGTGTAGAAGTGCGCCTGTACGGTTCGCTGTCCGCCACCGGCGTCGGCCATGCCACCGACCGCGCCTGCGTGATGGGCCTGATGGGCGAATGGCCGGACCGGGTCGACCCCACCTCGATCAACGCACGCATCCAGCAACTGCGCGAATCCGGCCGACTGCTTCTCGCAGGTCAGCAGGACATTGCCTTCAACTGGAAGCACGATCTCCTACTGCTGGACGAAAGCCTGCCCTACCACCCGAACGCCATGTCCCTGCACGCGTACGGCGAAAACGGCCTGCTGAGCGAGCAAACCTATTACTCCATAGGCGGCGGTTTCATCATCGAAGCGGCGGAAGCGGCCTCGGGCATTGCGCCGACCAGCGATGTGGAATTGCCCTACGACTTTTCCAGCGCCGTAGAACTACTGGCCTTGTGCAACAAGCACGGCCTGCGGGTTTCCGAGCTGATGATGGCCAACGAACGCGCGTGGCGCAGCGACGCCGACATCCGCAGTGGGCTGTTGCACATCTGGTCGGTAATGCGTGAATGCGTGGAGCAGGGCCTGCGCGATGAAGGCATCTTGCCAGGCGGCCTGGACGTGCCCCGTCGCGCGGCGAAATTGCACCGCAGCCTGCTGGAAATCGGCAAGCCGAATGTCATCACGTCGACCCTGTCGGCCATGGAGTGGGTCAACCTGTTCGCCCTCGCCGTCAACGAAGAAAACGCGGCCGGTGGGCGCATGGTCACCGCACCGACCAACGGCGCGGCAGGAATCATCCCGGCGGTGCTGCATTACTACATGAAGTTCAACGCCGACGCGTCTGACGACGATGTGGTCAATTTCTTCCTGGCCGCCGCCGCCGTCGGCATCCTCTGCAAGAAAAACGCCTCGATCTCCGGCGCCGAAGTCGGCTGCCAGGGCGAGGTCGGTTCGGCGTGCGCCATGGCCGCTGCGGGCCTGGCCGATATCCTTGGCGCCACCCCCGAGCAACTGGAAAACGCCGCCGAAATCGGCCTGGAACACAACCTCGGCCTCACCTGCGACCCGGTCGGCGGCCTGGTGCAAGTGCCGTGCATCGAGCGCAATGCCATCGCAGCGGTCAAGGCGATCAACGCGACGCAAATGGCCCTGCGCGGTGACGGCAAACATTTCATTTCTCTCGACCGGGTGATCCGCACCATGCGTGATACCGGCGCCGATATGCATGACAAATACAAAGAAACTTCACGGGGCGGCCTGGCGGTCAGCTGGGTGGAGTGCTGATCGGAGCACTTCTACCCGCCCCCTACGTGAGCCCGCGCAAAAATAATAACGAGGCAATACCGATGACCGATGTACGTACACCTGCTGCTGAAAATCCTGCTGCTACAGCAACAACCGTGACCACCGGCTGGACCAAACACGACACCACCTGGATGCTGGGCCTCTACGGCACCGCCATCGGCGCCGGCACGTTGTTCCTGCCGATCAATGCCGGCGTCGGCGGCTTCTGGCCGTTGATCGTACTGGCCCTGCTGGCCTTCCCGATGACCTTCTTCGCCCACCGTGGGCTAACGCGCTTTGTGCTGTCAGGCAGATCCGGCGACATCACCGAAGTGGTCGAAGAGCACTTTGGCGTCGGTGCGGGCAAGCTGATCACCCTGCTGTATTTCTTCGCCATCTTCCCGATCCTGCTGGTGTACAGCGTGGCGCTGACCAACACCCTGGGCAGTTTCATGGAACACCAACTGCACATGACCGCACCGCCTCGGGCGATCCTGTCGCTGGTGCTGATTCTTGGCCTGATGGCCATCGTGCGCTGCGGCCAGGGCGTGATCGTCAAGGCCATGAGCGTGCTGGTGTATCCATTCGTCGCGGCACTGCTGTTGCTGGCCGTCAGCCTGATCCCCAACTGGAACGGCGCGTTCTTCGCCTCCGCCGGTGATGGCATGCCCATGCCGCTGTTCCTCAAAACCCTATGGCTGGCGATTCCGGTGATGGTGTTTTCCTTCAACCACTCGCCGATCATCTCCGCCTTCGCCGTCGACCAGAAACGCGTGTACGGCGCACAGGCCGAGCGCAAAAGCAGCGGCATCCTGGCCACCGCCCACGGCATGATGGTGCTGACCGTGATGTTCTTCTGCTTCAGCTGCGTACTGGCACTGTCGCCAGCTGACCTGGCAGCGGCCAAGGCGCAGAACATCTCGATCCTGTCCTACCTGGCCAACCACTTCCAGACCCCAGTGATCGCCTACGCCGCGCCGTTGATTGCGCTGGTGGCCATCACCAAATCCTTCCTCGGCCACTACATCGGTGCCAGCGAAGGTTTCCAGGGCCTGATCGTCAAATCACTGCGCGGGCGCAACCGTTCGATGTCGGCCAAATGGCTGGAACGCTGCACGGCGCTGTTCATGGTGCTGACCTGCTGGGCCGTGGCCACCTTCAATCCAAGCATCCTGGGCATGATTGAAACCATGGGCGGGCCGATCATCGCGTGCCTGCTGTTCCTGATGCCGATGTATGCCATTCGTCGCGTGCCATCCTTGCGCCAGTATTCAGGCCAGGTGTCGAATGTATTTGTCGTAGTGATTGGGTTGATTGCGCTGTCTGCGATCGTTTTCTCGGTACTGCCCTGAAATAGATCACCCAACAAAAAGGCGAACCTCGGTTCGCCTTTTTCATGTCCCGCAATAACGGCTCGGCGCCTTATGCGGCACGGCCTTTGCTGTACAGCTGTGGAGGGAAACGGACCTTGTGAAAACCTCAGCGACGGAGTGGCCGATGGTCAGGAGACGCGAACTAATCCCGACACCGGTCGTCAATGACTGCATGTTCTTATCAGGCGGTACGCACCATGGACAATCCTTTTCAGATCATCACCGACACGTTCACCCCTGAATACCGCGTCAACTTGAGCATACAACGGCTGGACGGCAGCATCATGCTGACCCTCTCCAACGAACAAGGCGTAGTGGCCAAGCGCATGATCAGCGCCGAACAGCGCAATGATCCAGAGCGCCTCAAACGCCTGGTGCAAAGTATCCAGTTCGGTATTGCCATCGAGCAGGGCCACAGCGCCATGGAGATCCTGGCGGTGATGACGGATGGCGATCACAAGGTCCTGCAGCGACCGCCCACCCGCGCCCTGCCGTTCAGCGTTGGGCTTTAAAGTTCGCCCTTCTCGGTTTCCAGGCTCGCCTCGCCCTTGCGACGCGGGCCTTCGACCTTCACCGAAGGGAACGCCGAGGAGGCATAACGCACCACCAGAATCGCGAACGCCAACAGCAGAATCCCACCGCACAGGTAGATGATTCCCACGTCCGGCGGGTTGTGGTGCGACACGTTGGAGATCAATAGGCGCGTCAGCGCGGTGATCGCCACGTAGATCAGGAACCGCACCGGCATGTGGTTGGTCTTGAAGTAAATGCCGACCATCGCACCCAGCTCCAAATAGATGAACAACAGCAAGATGTCATCGATCTTGATGTGCCCGTTCTCCAACATCCCCAGAAACTCCATCACCGCCGCCCAGGCCGTCACCGCACCAATGGCGAACAACGCCAGGTAGTGGAACGACTCGACGAACAGATTCCCCAGGGACTCGGCCAGCCCGTGCACTTGCTGGCGTAGCCTTTCGGCCCAATTGATCTTCACGATGATGCTTCCTTAGGTCGACTCGACCGGATAATGCGGGTTGGACGTGACGGTTGTTCTGCATGCAGAAAAAAGGCCAGGGGCAGGTATGAGATGGTGGCGGGGTGACATGAGGCACTCCAAACCTGTATTTACGGGCTACATTAAAAAACTGCTATCCAAACGCGATGGTTTGGCTTAACCTTTTTACTGTATATAAATACAGCTATCCAGAAACACCCGAACACAAGGGCTACTCCCCTTCACTACTGCACCCTGATGACGAGGCCAAAAAATGGCTGTTGAAACCCTGTATCGCAGTACCCGCGACTTGGAGACTACATTCGTGGATCGCAAACTTGCCGACGCACACGACCAGATGCTTGAACTGGCAGAGTCTCTGATGGATGTCCTGTTGAAAAACGTGGAAGGCTTGACTGAAAAGCAGGCAGAAGACGCCGGTATTTTCATGGCCAAGAACCGCGCCGCCTTTGCAGCAGCGTTCAAGAACAACGCCAGCGCCCTGGCCGAGATCGGGCAGCCAGAGGCAGAGTAAGGAGGCCGGCCCGCCTCCGTTGATTCAGGGTGAACCAACAGGTTCAGGCAGACCGGCAACTCATAGTTTTACCGAAAGCTATTTACACCTTACGCCTGCCACAGGGTTTTGCCGAAGAAGGTCAACGTGCGGTCCCACGCCAGTTGCGACCACGCGGCGTCGTATTGCGTGTCGGGGATACGGCCGTTGCCGATCGCTGTTTCGTTGGCAAAGGCATGGCGCGCCAGGTAACGGTAGAAGGTAGCGTCCACACCTGCCGCGTGCAGCGTTGACTCCAGCTCCGCGACAGTGTCGATATTGAAAAAAGCATCCTGTGTGCCCCAATGGCCAATCAGCGGTGCTTTGATTTTTGCCGCATCCAGATATTCAAGCGGTGGGAAGCCATACCAGACCACACCCGCAGCCAGCTCCGGAATTGCATTGAGCGCCAACAGCGTCAACGCCCCGCCCATGCAGTAGCCGGTCACGCCCACTTTTTGCGAGTCGGCCTGCAGGTAGCGCACCGCGCCCTTGATGTCCTGGGATACCGCATCGCCAAAATCCAGGCTGTCCATCAGGTGATGGGCTTCTTCCTCTTCCACGGTCGAGGCGCCGCGATAAAGGTCCGGCACCAGCACCCGGTAACCGCACTCGGCCAGGCGGATGGCCACGCCCTTGATCTGCTCGTTCAGCCCCCACCACTCTTGAATCAATACGATGGCCGGCGCCCCTTCCTGCACAGCCGGGCTGGCCAGGTAGCCATTGACCTCGGCGCCGTCCGGACGCTTGAACGTTACGGAATGCGCTGTTGCTTGATTGGACATGAATATTCTCCGCAGCAAGTAGGAAAACGATAGCTGAGCAAGCACCTCAAAGCGCCAGCCCACAGAACCCTATCAGGATTTTTGCAGTTACAAACCCTCCTCTCCCATCGTTATGTACCACTGTGTATTAGCGCACCCGCGCGACATATTCGGGATACAAAACACCGGTCTACTGGGCCTGCCTGAACCTTCCCTGATCAATACGCCGTGACCGAAGGTTCAATCACATAGGACCCGGAGAATAAAAATGCACCACTCAGCACCGGTTGATCGCCTGATCGTCAACACCTACACCAATGGCCTCATCGGCCCCAGCCAGAAGATGCTCGGCCCGCTCGCCGATGGCGGCACGCTTATCACCGGTACTCCGCCGGGGTGTTGGGGCCCAATGATCACGCCCGCATTTGAGGGTGGCCATGAGGTGACTCAACCCGTATTCATCGCCGGCGCAGAGGTCGGTGACGCCGTGGCCCTGAAGATCAAACGCATGCGCGTGACGTCTCTGGCCACTTCGTCCGGTGTCATGCGTTTTGTTGAGGGGCGTTATCATGGCGATCCCTTTGTCGCCAAGTTCTGTTCCAACTGTGGGCAGGAGCATCCCGCCAGCCATGTCGACGGCATCGGCGCCGACGCCATTCGTTGCAACGCCTGCGGGGCGGAGGTCAGCGCATTTCGTTTCAGCCATGGCTACGTCATCGTGTTCGATGCCGAGCATCAGCTGAGCCTGACCGTGAACCAGTTGGTAGCCGACCGCCTCGCCGGCCAGGCACCGGATATGGCGGCGTTGCCGCAGATGTCCGCCCAGCATTCGATTCTGTCCCTGGCCCGCGCCGATATCCCCGGCCTTGCCGCGCACATGCGGCCGTTCCTGGGCAATATTGGCACCACGCCTTCACGGGATCTGCCGGACTCCCACAACTGTGCCGACTTCGGTCAGTACCTGGTCGGCGCGCCCCATCGCTACGGCATGACCCATGACCAACTGCATGCCGCGAAAACCGACGGGCATATGGACACTAACTCGGTACGTGAAGGTTGCGTGCTGATTTGCCCGGTGAGAGTCCCCGGCGCCGGGGTTTACATGGGCGATATGCACGCCCAGCAAGGCAACGGCGAAATTGCCGGGCATGCCACCGATGTATCGGGTGAAACCGAACTGACCGCCCATGTGATCAAGGGGTTGTCACTCGACGGCCCGATCCTGCTGCAAAACCTTGATGACCTGCCGCCCATGGCTCGTCCGATGACTGCCGAGCAACGGTTGCATGTCAAGGCATTGGGCGAGCGCTGGGGGCAGTTCGAGATAGAAGACAACGGACCCATTACTTTTATCGGCAGTGGCGCCGACCTCAACTTAGCGACGGAAAACGGCCTGGAGCGCGCAGCGGCCGTCACGGGCCTGTCGATGGATGAGGTGCGCAACCGCGCAACGCTTAACGGCTCGATTGAAATCAGTCGGCTGCCGGGGACCGTCCGCGTCACGCTCCTGTGTCCGATGCACATTCTGGACCGCATGGGGGTCGGCTCACTGGTGCGTGAGAAGTATCAACTCTGATCGGTGTATCAGCGGTACAGCAAACGCTCGGCCAGCTCATCCGCCACCCGTGCGGGTGAGCGTTTTTCCGCCTGGGCGTGAGCGAAGATCTCGGTGAGGCGCGTGCCAATGTTGGACAGGTGCGCGGTAATCGTTGGCAGTTCCGCTCCGCCGTGCTTCAGCGCGACGTAGATCAGGCCACCGGAGTTGATCACGTAGTCGGGGGCGTAGAGGATGCCGCGTGCCTCCAATTGATCCGCGTTGTCCAGATGAGTCAATTGCGCACTGGCAGAACCGGCCACAGCGGCGCAACGCAATTGGCCGACGCTCTGGCGGTTGAACACGGCGCCGAGGCCACAAGGCGCAAGGATGTCGCACGGCGTGCTCAGTAACGCGTCGTTGGCGATGGGGTGCGCGCCCAACTGCTCCATGGCCAGTTGCACCTTGCCGTGGTCGATGTCGCTTACCAGCAGTTCGGCTCCGGCGGCATGCAGTTGTTCGGCCAAGGCGTAGCCCACATTTCCCAGCCCTTGGATGGCCACGCGCAGGCCTTCGAGGTTGTCGCTGCCCAGGCGCGCCATGGCGGTGGTACGGATGCCGGCGAACACGCCCATGGCGGCATGGGGCGATGGGTCGCCTGCGGCGGTGGTGCTGGTGACATAGCGGGTATGCTGGGCGATGCAATCCATGTCCGCCACTGAAGTACCACTGTCGACGGCGGTGATGTAACGGCCGTCGAGTTGCTCAACGCATCGACCAAAGGCTTCAAATAATGCGGCACGGCTTTCTACGTGGCCGGGACGCAGGATCACGGCGGTGCCCCCGCCCACCGGCAAACCGGCCAAGGCCGCCTTGTAGCTCATGCCTTGGGCCAGGCGCGCGGCATCGGCCACGGCACTTTCGTCGTCGGGGTAGGAAAGGTAGCGACAGCCACCGAGGGCAGGCCCCAGGCGGCTGTTATGGATAGCGATGACCGCCTTCAGCCCGGTGGCCGGGTCGACGCTCAAGTGCAGCGATTCAAGGCGGGTGCTGTGCATGAGAGCAAACATCGTCAAGCTCCCGAATCACTTCTGGTAGTGGGCCAAGTATAGGCTTGCGGCAGAAAACTGCCGGACCAGGCTGGAATAAGCCGTCCGATTTCACAGGTCTTGCGACATAAGCACGCAGGATATTTCCCAAGCCACTGGACGAAAATTCCCAGCAAGGCTAAAACGGGGGCATCTGCCGGAGAATGCAATGAATCCCCGCAAAGCTTTTTTCGCCTGCCTGGAACGCTCCCCACCCGCGCTGTTTGAAGCGGCGTTGTGGATTGCTGCCGAGCATGATCCGGCCGTGAAGCCCTTGCAGATCCTGCAGGAACTGACCTTGCTGCAACAACAGGTGAGCCTGGGCATGCCGCTGTTGCCGGCGGATGAACTGGGCCAGCCGCTATTGCGGCGCTTGAATGACCTGGGATTTGCCCAGGATGAATTCACGCCCTTGCGCCCCGCCGCAGCCCTGCTGGACAAGGTCTTGCAGCGCAAACGCGGGCAACCCCTGGCCATGGGGCTGATCGCCATTGAGCTGGCGCGCCGCCTGGAGATCCCCATGGTCGGCGTGAATTTCCCCGGCCATTTCCTTTTAAGAGTCCCCGGCGCCGATCACCTGCTGGATCCCTGCGGCGGCCGGCGCCTCTACCCGAACGATTGCCGCGACCTGTTGCAGCGCCAATACGGCCCCAACCTCAAGTTGCAAGCCGATCACCTCCACACAGCCGACCCGCGTTCGATCCTGCAACGGTTGTCACGCAACTTGAGGCAATTGCACCTTTCCAACGACGCCCCACTCCAAGCCCTGATTGACGCCGAACGCGTGCTGGAACTGGGCAACGCCAGCGCCGCCGATTACCTGGCACGTGCCAGCCTGTATCAGCGCCTGGACTGCCCCAACGCCGAACGCTTCGACCTGGAACACGCGCTGATGCTCAGCGAAGATCCGATCCAACGCCTGCGCCTGACCGAACGCCTGGGCCACCTGCCGCCCAACTCAGTGGTGCACTAAGCCTGCGGCGCTTTGAGAATATCCCCAGACAGCGGGCTCTTCGGTCCTTCAGCACCCGGCGAACGCACCTGAATGATCAACAACGCTGCGATCACCGCCGGTATCGCACAGAAAAAGAAAATCTGCTGCACCGGAATATGCATCGCCAGCAACATACTGCCAAACAGCGGCCCCAGGATTGAACCAAAACGCCCCACGCCCAGCGCCCAGCCCGTTCCGGTGGCGCGCACGTGTGCCGGGTAGAAGTTACTGGCGAAGGCATTGAGGGTCAGTTGACCACCGATGATGCAAAACCCGGCCGCGAACACGCAGGCCACCAGGTAACGCGGGTTGTCATGGTTCAGGCCGAGCAGCAGGGTGCACACCGCAGCCGCGGCCAGCACGCCGGACAACAGCCGCACTTTGCTTTTCAAGCGGTCGGCGAACCAGGCCATGCCGATGGCGCCCAAGGTGCCGGCGAACAGGAACATCGAAGTCACCAGATTGGCTTCTTTCAACGCCAAGCCACTTTCCAACAGCAGCGACGGCAACCAACTGATCATGAAATACAGCAGGATCAAGCTGACAAAAAAGGTCGCCCAGATCAGCAGCGTCGGGCGCGCGTAGCCGTTGCGAAACAGTTCCACCACCGTCAGTTTGCTGCCCTGCTCCTGCGGGTTTTTGGCCTCGGTCGCTGCCGGTGGTTGCCAGCCCGGCAGCATGCGTGACGTAACGCTCTGCAGCCGAGCATAGGGCGGCGCATCACGCAGCAAACGCGGCAAGGATTCCGGCAACAGCCACACCAGAAACGGGAACAACAGCAACGGCGTCACGCCACCCGCCAGGAACACCGCCTGCCACCCGAAGCCTTCAATGAAACCCGCCGCCACAAACCCGCCGGCTGCGCCGCCGAACGAGAAGCCACACGCCGCCAACGTCACCATCAACGTGCGCAGGCGCGGCGGCGAGTATTCCGACATCAAAGCCATCGCGCTGGGCATCGCGCCGCCCATGCCGATGCCGCAGATAAACCGCGCGGCCATCAGCGTGTTCAGCGAATTGGCAAATACCATCAGCACCGTAAGCGTGGCGTAGATCAGTACGCAGCCAAGCAGGATGCGCCGCACGCCGAACCGATCCGCCAGCGGCGTGACCAGCAACGACCCCAAGGTCAGCCCCAGCAGGTTGGCGCTGAACACCGGGCCGAATGCAGCCTTCTCCAACCCCCAATCCTGGGCCAGCGCCGGCACCACGTAACCCAGCACCTGGGCGTCGTAGCCGTCGGTCACCAGCAGCAGCGCCAGCAACAAGAGAATCAACCACTGATAACGCGACACCGGACGGGCGTCGAGTGCCGCGCGAAAGCTGACAATCTGATTGTGCATCGCAAGGTACCTTTGATTTTATTTTTATGGTCTAGCGCAACTGTGTAGGAGCCGGCTTGCCGGCGATGGCGGTGAATCAGGCAATGATTGATCGACTGAAATAACGCTATCGCCGGCAAGCCGGCTGCTACAGGGGTCAGGGGGTGTCAGGTTGATTGGCGGGGTGGGCCTTGATAAAGGCAGGATGCTGCGCCGCCAACGCCGCCACCCGCCCAATGCGTGGATACGCCGCCAGCGGCACCTTGAAGCGCTCGGCCGCATACAGTTGCGGAATCAGGAAGGTGTCGGCCAACCCCGGCTGCTCGCCGAAGCAAAACCCTTGGTCGCCGATCAACTGCTCCACCGCGCCCAAGCCCTGGCTGATCCAGTGACCGATCCACTCCAGCAGTTGAGTCTCGTCATGCCCCCATTGGCGCAGCAAGTTCTGGGTGCTGGAGTTATGCAGCGGATGGATATCGCAGCCAATGATCGAGGCTACCGCGCGCTCATGGGCGCGGGTCGCCAGGTCTTTGGAGAGCAGCGGCACCTGTGGATAACGTTCATCCAGGTATTCGATGATCGCCGGCGACTGAATCAACAGTTCGCCCTCCTCGGTACGCAAGGCCGGGACGCGACCTTGCGGGTTGATCGCCAGGTACTCAGGCTGGCGGTGGGCGCCGCCCGCCGGGACCAGCAGGTTGACCGGCACCGCGGTGAAATCCAGGCCCTTGAGGGCCAAGGCAATACGCACCCGGTACGACGAAGTGGAACGGTAATAGGTGTAGAGTTCCATCGCCCTGCCCTCCTAGCGCGCCGCGATCACGGTGCCGCGGCATTCGCCGAAACCGATGGAGGCAAAGCCTTCACGGTTGCAACGCGCACGCAGGATGATTTCGTCGCCGTCTTCAAGGAACTTACGCACTTCGCCGGACGGCAATTCAACGGCTTTTTTGCCGCCTTCAGTCATTTCCAGCAGGCTGCCGAATTGACCGGTTTGCGGACCGGACAACGTCCCCGAACCAAACAGATCGCCTGCCTGCAATTGGCAACCGTTGACACTGTGGTGCGCCACCAATTGCGCAACCGTCCAGTACATATGCAGGCTGTTGCTCAAGGCCAGGCGATGGGCCGGCAGGTTCTGCTCGCGCATAGTGGCGGTGGTGAGCAGCACTTCCAGCTCGATGTCCAGGGCACCTGCGGCCTGGTCACGTTTATCCAACAGATACGACAGCGGTTGCGGGTCGCCCTCAGGGCGCGCCGGTTGCGCTTTGCGGAACGGTTCCAGGGCTTCGGCCGTCACCACCCAAGGCGAGATGGTGGTGATGAAGCTTTTCGACAGGAACGGCCCCAACGGCTGGTATTCCCAGGCCTGGATATCCCGTGCCGACCAGTCATTGAGCAGGCAGAAACCGGCGATGTGATCGGCCGCGTCACCAATGGCAATCGAATCGCCCATCTCGTTGCCCTGGCCGATCCAGATGCCCAGCTCCAGTTCATAGTCCAAGCGTGCGCACGGACCGAAAGTAGGTTCGGTCTGCCCGGCCGGCAGGGTCTGGCCTTTGGGGCGGCGCACGTCGGTGCCTGAGGTACGAATGGTCGAAGCACGGCCATGGTAGCCAATCGGCACGTACTTGTAGTTGGGCAGCAGTGGATTGTCGGGACGAAACAGTTTGCCGACGTTTTGCGCGTGCTCGATGCCGACGTAGAAGTCGGTGTAGTCATTGATCCGCGCCGGTACGTGCATCTGGCAATCGGCGGCGCGGTGCAGCACCTGCGCTTCACGGGTGTGCAGCTTGCTGCCTTCGGCCAGCAGTTCCAACAGGCGCTCGCGCAAGGCCACGCGCGGGCCGCGGCCCAGTTCAAAAAAGGCGTTCAGTTGGCCTCCGGCGGTCGCTTCGACGGCGCGACGGGCTTCACCGTCGAATTCATCGATGGCGGCGTGCAGATCCAGGATCGAGTCGCCAATCGCCACGCCAGCGCGTGGTGCCGAGCCGTTGATGCTGAACACGCCCAACGGCAGGTTTTGCAGAGGAAAATCGGTGTGACCATTGGCGGAGGCCACCCAGCTGCGGGTAAGTGTGGGCTGAGTCATGGGTTATCTCCGGTTCGGGTTGAAGGTGGCGGGCAGCGAGGCCCAGCACGCGTCATAAGTGGTTTGCAGTTGCGGGCAGTCCAGGGCGAACTGGGTGGGACGCAGCACTTGGCTGGTCTCGAACATGAAGGCCATTGTGTTGTCGATCTTGTGCGGCGCCAGCTCTACGTTGATGGCCTTTGTACAGGTCTCGCCGTCCGGGCCGTGGGCACTCATGCAGCTGTGCAGCGACGCGCCGCCGGGCAGGAAGCCTTCGGCCTTGGCGTCGTAGGCGCCCTGGATCAGGCCCATGTATTCGTTCATCAGGTTGCGGTGGAACCACGGCGGACGGAAGGTGTTCTCGGCCACCATCCAACGCGGTGGGAAGATCACGAAGTCGAGGTTGGCCAGGCCGTGGGTGCTGGTGGGCGAGGTCAGGACAGTGAAGATCGACGGGTCCGGATGATCGAAGCTCACGGTGCCAAGGGTGTTGAAGCGGCGCAGGTCGTATTTGTACGGCACGTTGTTGCCGTGCCAGGCGACCACGTTCAGGGGTGAATGGTCCAACTCGCAGGCCCAGAGTTCGCCGAGGAATTTCTGTACCAGCGTTGTCGGTTTCTTCTGATCTTCGTAGTGGGCGACTGGCGTCAGGAAGTCGCGCGGATTGGCCAGGCCATTGCTGCCAATAGGGCCCAGGTCCGGCAGGCGCAGCGGGGCGCCGTGGTTCTCGGCGACATAACCACGCGCCTGAGCATCCAGCAGCTCGACGCGGAATTTAAGGCCACGCGGCAGCACGACGATCTCCAGCGGCTCCACCTCCAGCACGCCCAATTCGGTGGCGATGCGCAGGCGACCTTGTTCGGGGACGATCAACAGTTCGCCATCGGCGTTGAAGAACACACGCTCCATGGAACGGTTGGCGCGATAGGAGTAGATGCTGATGCCTGAGGGCTTTTGCGCCGCCGAATTGGCGACCATGCCTACAAGCCCATCAATGAAATCCGTCGGTTCGCTCGGCAAATCCAACGGATTCCAGCGCAGGCGATTGGGCGTCACCGCCCCCAATGGCCCACCGGCCAATTGCCGCTCCAATTTGATGAAAGCAGGGTGATTGGCCGACGGCTGAATGCGGTACAGCCAGGTGCGCCGGGCTTCACTGCGCACCATGGTAAACGCGGTGCCGGAGAACAGTTCGGTGTACAGCCCGTAGGACACTTTTTGCGGGGAGTTCTGGCCGACCGGCAGTGCGCCGGGCAAGGCTTCGCTGGCGAATTCGTTGCCGAAGCCCGACAGGTATTCGAGGTTCATGGATCGTCCTCTGTAGGTCAGTTATTTTTATCGTAATCCAGTTACGCATAACGTAATTTGATCACTATCGACCGTCAAGCTATAAAGACGCCCATTCATCTCTTGGATTCTCGCCCTTTCATGGAAAAGCCCCGCGACACCGGTAAACAGAAAGTCCGCTCGGCCGAAGTGGGCACCGATATCCTCAAGGCGCTGGCCGAGCTGTCCCCGGCCACTTCGCTGTCACGCCTGGCCGAACACGTGCAGATGCCGGCGAGCAAGGTGCACCGCTACCTGCAGGCGCTGATCGCTTCGGGTTTCGCTGAACAGAACACCGCCACCAACCATTACGGGCTGGGCCGCGAAGCCTTGCGCGTGGGCTTGGCGGCGCTGGGCAGCATGGATGTGTTGAAGGTCGGCGCGATGCCCCTGGCGGAGCTACGCGATGAGTTGAATGAAACCTGCTTCCTCGCGGTATGGGGCAACCAGGGCGCGACCGTGGTGCAGATCGAACCCGCCGTGCGCGCCGTCACGGTGGTGACGCAATTGGGTTCGGTGCTGCCGCTGCTCAGTTCGTCCACCGGGTTGGTGTTCAGCGCCTTTCTACCGTCGCGGGAAACCGTGGAGCTGCGTGAACGCGAAATCCAGGCTGGCATCGCCCATGCCCTGGCAGATGACCAGGCCTACGCCACCGCGTGCGAACAAATCCGCAACCGTGGCCTGCATTTTGTGCATGGCTTGTTGATGCCCGGCGTCGATGCGTTATCCGCGCCGGTCTTCAACGCCATCGGCCGAGTGGCGGCGGTGATGACCGTGGTCGGTCCCACCTCGTTGTTCCATGCCGACGAAGACGGCCCGGCGGCGCAGCACTTGCTGGCGGCGACCCGGGCCGTGAGCTGGCGCATGGGCTATCAGCCCTGAACTAGTCGTGCCACTGCACCAGGGCCAGCGCCACGCGGTTTTCCAGGGCGCGGATCGGTGCGGCGGTGCTCAGGTAATTGTTGCTGATCATTGAAAACACCAGGCGCCGGCCCTGGGCGTCGGTGATGTAGCCGCTCAACGACGACACACCGGCCATGGAGCCGGTCTTGGCGTGCAGGTTGTTTTCCGCCGCCGTCCCGCGCAGACGATAACGCAGGCTGCCGCCGCTCATGCGATCGGTGTTTCCAGCGATTGGCAAAGCGTTGTACCAAGCGTCGAACCAAGGCTGTTTGGCCGTCGCCAGCAGCAGGTCGGTGAGGTTCTGCGAGGACACCAGATTGCGCCGCGACAAGCCCGAACCATCGACCTGGCTCAACGTCATCGGGTCCAAACCTTGACGGCGCATGAAATCCGCCACTGCCGCGACCCCCGCCTGCGCCGTCCCAGCATTGGACACCTTGCGCCCCATGGTCTTTAGCAACGCTTCGGACATGTTGTTATTCGACAGCTTGAGCAGCGGCGTGATCAGTGCATGCAAAGGCGCCGATTGGTGCTCGGCCAACACCCTGGCTGTTACCGGGGTTACGCCGCCGATCACACGCCGCCCCAGCACCTGAATGCCCTGCTGCGCCAGCGCCTGTTCAAACAGATTGGCCACCAGTTGCGTCGGTTCCCACACACTCACCCACTGTCGACTTTGCTTGCCGGGCGCCAACGCGCCGGTGAGTTGCAGCAGGTTGGTGCCGTGCTGGCGAGTGATGCCGTAATTGTTGCCGGGGCCGCTGACAGCGCGGTTGTTCAGTTGCACGTAGTCGGTGGACGGGCTCACCACCACACTGACCGGTTGGCCAACCATGGCGGGCGCCTTTGCCGTGACCAGTAGCGTGCCCGCATCAAAATCCGTGTTAGGCGATACGGTCAGCGCGGAAATCTGCGCGCCATAGTAGGTACTTTCGTCGTCCTGGGCCCAGTCCACACCCAGGCGTTCGGCGTCGAAAAAGGTATCGTCAAATACCAAGTCGCCCTGGATCTGGCGCACGCCCTGGCCCGCGAGCTGTGCCGCCAATGTCTGGTAATCAGCGAATTGCGTGGTCGGATCGCCCAGGCCCTTGAGGTACAGATTGCCGGCGAGGCGCTCACCTTGTTGCGCGCCGTTGCTCAGCAGTTGCGTGGAGAAGCGGTATTGCGGCCCCAGTACATCCATCGCCGCTGCGGTGGTGAGCAACTTGAGATTGGAGGCGGGAATCAGGCGGGTTCGCGGGTTGTGTTGATAGAGCGTGCTACCGCTACGGGCATCACGCACCATCAGGGAAACAGTGGCGCCGTTGAGGGCCGGGTCAGCCAGGAGTTGCTCCAGGCTTGCCGGGGTGGAAGTCGGTGAAACACTCGCGCAACCACCCAGCAAAACGCTCAAGCACAGCAGATGTAGCCATCGTCCAAAATGCATCAGTATCGTTTCCGCCAAGACATCAGTGGCGGCAACGCTACCATAAACTCCTTAGAACTCCAGGGTGCTGGACACCGACACCTGCCGCGCATCGCCCATGGACACAAACAAGCGGCTGGCCGCCGAGGTGTAGTAGACGCGGTCGAACATGTTCTTCACGTTGAGCTGGAACTTGACCTTTTGCCCATCGATCTTGGTGTCGTAGGTCGCGAAGGCATCCGCCACGGTGTAACCCGGCAAGGTGAAATCGTTGGCCGCATCGCCTGCACGTGCACCGACGTAACGCGCACCGGTGCCCACGCGCAACTGGTCGCCACCAAAGATGTTGCCGAAGTCATAGGCCACCGCCAGCGAACCGGTGTGCTTGGCAACGTTTTGCAGGCGATTGCCTTGCAGGGTCGGATCCTTGTCTTTGACGTCCAGCGCATCGGTGTAGGCGTAGCTGCCGATCAGGCTCACCTTGTCGGTCAACTGGCCGGTGGCGTCCAGTTCCAGGCCACGGGACCGCACCTGGCCGGCGATGCTGTAGACGGTGTTGGCGCCGGAGCCGACGGAGACCAGCACATTGCGCTTGTCGATGTTGAACAGCGCCGCGCTGGCGGTGATGCGTCCCGGAATGTCGAGCTTGGCCCCCAGTTCCCAGGACTTGGATTCCTCGGGCGTCAGGTCGCCGGTCAAGGTGCTGCCATCGGCCAAGGCGGCGATGGTGGAGTTGGGTTTGAACGATTCGGTGTAGCTGCCGTAGAACGACAGTTCATCGGTGTAGCGATACACCAGGCCCGCACGCGGCACCCAGGCCTGGCCGTTGCCGTTGGTGTTGGCCTTGAACGGCACGCCTTTGCCGGCGTATTGGTCATACATCTGATAGCGCGCGCCGGCGACGAAAATCCACTGTTCGTTCAGGTGGATGGCGTCCTGGAAGAACAGCGAATCACTGCGCAGCAGGTCGGTCTGGGCGCTGTCAGCGGGGCTGACGGTAGTGCCCGCGACTTCATTGCCGTACACCGGATTGTTGTAGTTGAAGCTGGTGGCGCGTGAACTCTGACGAATCAGGTCGGCGCGGTAGATTTTGCGGTACTCATCATCCAGGCCGAACACCACATCGTTCTGCAGGCCGAACACATTGACCTTACCTTCCAGGCTCGCGGTGGCGAAACGGTCCGTGGTGATTGCCCCTTGGGTGCCGTCCATCTTGCGGGTCAGGGTGCCATTGGTGTTCACCGCACTGACGCGCACTTGGCTGGCGTCGTAGGTCTCGCGGTTCCAGCTATAGCCGAAGTGAGCTTTCCAATCATCGTTCAAGTCGTGATCGGCTTCAAAACGGTACAGATCGGAACGGCCTTCCATGTTGTTGAAGGGTTCATCCAGACGCCGTGTGGCCGGGATGTCCAGCGGGTGATTGGTCTTGGGGTCGATGGCGGTGCCACGGTCAAACGGTGTGAGAAATTCGCGGTGTTCGTAGGCAAACAGCAATTGGGTGCTGTCGCCATACCAGGCCAGGGACGGTGCGATCAGGCTCTCACGGTGAGTGCCGAAGTTACGCCAATAGTCTTCGTCTTCATGGTCGACGATCAGACGATAGGCCAGGCCGCTGTCGCCAATCGGGCCAGTGGTGTCGAGGCTGCCGCCGCTGCCGTTCTTGCCGTCGCCGAAGGTGGAGCCGCGTACGGTCAGGGCGGTGGACTGCACCAGTTCAGGCTTTTTACTGACGATGTTCACCACGCCACCCGGATCCTGGATGCCGTAGAGCAACGACGACGGGCCCTTGAGCACTTCGACGCGCTCCGCCGTGGCATTCAATGCACGCCCCTGCACGATGGGCATGCCGTCGCGCATGATCGAACCGTTACGGTTGTCGCCAAAGCCGCGCAGCATCACCGCGTCCTGGGTACTGGCCAAGGTGTTCGCCTGGGTGATACCGCTGACGTTGGCAAGGGCATCATCCAGATTGCGCGGGGTCTGGTCGCGCAGTACCTGGGCGGGCACCACGTTGACGGTCTGCGGGGTTTCCAGCAGCAGCGCGTGGGAGCGCATCACCGAACTGGTGGGCGGCGGCTGGTAGCTGGTGCTGTCCTGGGCCTGGCCGGCACCGCTGATGGTCGTGGCGCCGAGGTTGACCGCGCCTTCCGTCGGCAGCGGTTCAAGGGCCAGGGTGCGGGCATCGATCTGGCGGAAAGTGAAGCCACTGTTGCCCAGCAGGCGTTGCAGGGCCTGGTTTGCACTCATCTGCCCGCTGACTGCCGGGGCGCTGAGGCCGTAGGGCGCTTCGTCGGTGTAGATCACGCTGATGCCGGTGACCCGGCTGAAGTCGCTCAAGGCCTGGGGCAACGGTTTGGCCGCCAGCGCAAAGTTAAACTGGGCGCTCTGCTGCTCCTGCGCCTGCGCCATACTCAGCGGCAGCAACGCCAACCCCGATACCGCCAATACCGAGGCTCCCAGCCACTGTTTAACCCAACCGCCCGCCGTCGACTTCATGCTGTGAGAACCCGTGTAGAAAACGCTGTTAATGCGAATAGATCGCAGTTTCAAGCACTACACGGATGGGCGGTGGATTTACCTCACCTTAATTTGCAAATATTTTTGTTTATTGCGCCTGGATGCGAAAACCCATGCGTGGGAAATGCACATGCACGGTGCCGGCACGTTCGTCGCTGCGGCGCAGGATCAGCTCTTCGCGGCCGGCAAACAGCAGTTCGCCCGCCACCGGGTCGGTGCCGTAGTCGGTGGCGCAAATGGTCACCTGCTGGCCAGCCTTGAAGCCGTTCAAGTCCTCAAAGACTTCTTCAGGCAGAACAGCCGGTGCCGCATTGCGCGATACGTCCAAGGCCTGATCGGCGCTCATCTGGGTGGATGTACCGTGGCCGAAACCCAGCACGCGATCCAGCCAAGCGGCGACGGCAGGATAGGCATCCACCAACGGCGACGTCACGGAAGAGCCTTTGAGGAACCACAGTGGGTGGGCCAGGGCAAAGTCGGCAATCGACGGCTCGCCGAACAGGAAATCCCCGGCCGGGTGCTGCAATTGCTGATTGATGCGATGGATGATCGTCGGCCATTGGTGCTTGGCCTGCTCCAATTGCACGCGGGTTGCGGTGCCGCCGCTGAACAACTTGCTGCGGTCAGCCACCAGCACCTGGATCATTTCCGGCGGCACCTTGGCAAATTTGACCGCCAGGGATTCCGGCTGGAACACCAGCGCCACGGCATGGGAAAACACCACCGAATCGGCCCAGGCGGCGAAGGCTTGGGTGACCAAATCCTGGCCTTGAGGAAACAGCGCCGGCGCGGACTTTTCCTGCTCCAGACGTCGGGCAATCAAGGCGGTGTCACAGTAGATATCCGCGCCGACTTGCAACACCGGCGTTTTGCGATAGCCGCCGGTCAGGGCGGTGAGGTCCGGCTTGGGCATCACCGGCGAGATATGCACCGAGCGCCAGGACAAACCCTTGAAACCCAGCATCAGGCGGGCTTTTTCAGCGAAGGGGGACTGCGGGTAGTGGTGGAGGATCAACTCAGACATGCCAGGCTCCGCTCTAGAAGTGAGCCGCTAGATTAGCCTGCAACACGCCGTTTGGGGACGATGGGAACCCATCAGTCAAATCAATGAACCGCTGGCCGCCAGGCACTCCTTGGCACTCTTTTTCAACTTCTTGATCAACCGCTCCTGACGCAACGCCTCACCCTTGCTCGCGCATTGCTCGGTGTACACCAGCGCCACGGCCGGGCTAGACAGGAAAAACCGCGCGCCCTTGCCGCTCTGGTGAGAAGCAAAGCGGCGCACCGGGTCATTGCTGATACCGCAGTACAGCGAGCCATTGGCAGCGCGTACAAGGTAGACGAACCAGGGTTTGGGTTCAGAAGGATCAGTCACAGGTCGATTCGGCTAATACAGAAGAGCGCCAAGCTTATCAACGACTGGCCTGAAATGCCTTCAAACCACGCAACGCCTGGGCACGCACGGCGTTTTTCACCAGCGGCGTCCAACCCAACAGCAAGCCCTTGGTGCCCAGCGCCTGCCGCGACCAACGCCACAGATCGAAGCTGTCGTGGTGCTCGCAGATCTTGCCGTCGCGAAACACAAAGCGCGCCTGGATATCGTTGACCACCGTGTTGCCGGTAGCACTGAACAAGTACGTCGCCACCCAATGGGCACTGCCACTGCGCTCATCGCTGCGCACGTTGTCGAAGGTCAGGGAAAAGTCTTTGGCCCGCGTGGTCAGCATGCGCCACATGTCCCCGGCATCACGGCCGTGCAGTTCGCCAAACGCAGGGTCACTGAACACCACATCGTCGGTGTAGCAGGCGGCCATGGCCTCGGCGTCCAGGCGCTGGAAGGCGCTGTAGAACTCAGTGATCAGGGCGTTATGGGCATCACTCATGGGCAGGCTCCGCGGGTGTCGAAAAGAGTAGGCGCACGATAAGCTGCCCGCGCCGCCAAGGCTACCGACATTCGCCACGCAAATAAGCGAGCTTACGGCACCATGCCACTACTGCGTGCGTAGGCGAACAAATCCACATCGGTGGAAATGCACAGCCGGCTCATCGCGGTGCTTTTCTGCTTGCTGATGGTCGAGATGCTGCGGTTGACCCGCGCCGCGATCTGGCTGACGGTCATGCCGCTGGCGAGCATACGCACCACTTCGCTCTCCTTGCCGGACAGCTGCGGGACCGCTTGCTGGTCCAGGGTGCCGGCTTCTTCCATTTGCTGGCGCAGGCATTCGCTGACAAACGTCTGGCCGCCACACACCGCCTTGATCGCTTGCGGCAACTCGCGGGCCGACGCACTTTTAGCGACGATAGCCCTGGCGCCGTGGGCAAACGATGCGCGCAGGGTGGCGACATTGGCAAACATGGTCACCAGTATCACCGGCATTTGCGGGTATTGCCGGTGCAGCAGGCCCAGCAAGCCATAACCATCGGCCTGTTGATTGCCCGGCATGGCGAAGTCAGTCACCAGCACGTCGCATGGCTGATGAGCCACCAATTCCAACAGTTGATCGGGACCATCGGCCTCGCCCACTACCTTGCATTTGCCATTGGCCTCGATCACTACTTTCTGCCCAACACGCACAATAGGATGATCGTCAGCAATAATTACACGGAGCATGGGAACCACCTGGATTGCCAGTTGAGTTGGTGCACGGTACCCCTAGTGGCTTTCAGCCACAACCGTTGACGGCCGGCGCTTTCCGGCGCCGCCCCGCGATTAATGAGCCATAGATCAAGCCCTACAAAATAAACAGAATTCACCTACGCGTAGAGGCTACAAAACAACCAGAAACGTCCTGCAAAACTACAGTGAGGACAGATATTTCAGGTACAAGCGAAGGTCCTTCAGCAGCACGCCGAGAGGCTGCGCATGCCTCTGCACGCCTTCCCTCGCCACGGCTTCGATCATCTGTATGCCGCGGGTTTCCAGGGCGCCTGCACCCAGAAACGCTACGCTGCCGATCAATCGGTGCAGGTGGTTTGCAGCGGCGCAGGCATCCCGTGTGCGCTTGGCCTCGGCCAGCGCCGCGAGGTCGATTTGCGCCTCTCGCACCAAGGTTTGCAACAGGTGCTTCACTGTCGCCGCGCTGCCGAAGGTGTCGACCAGGCTCATGCGGGTCGGCCAGTCCGGTTGTGCAGGTGGCCTGCGCTGCTCGCGCAGTTCCCCGGTAGCGGGAAGCCATACGGTGAGGATGTCGCGCAGTTGCTCGAAGGTCACCGGTTTGAGCAGCCAGGCGTCCATGCCGGCCGCCAAGCAACGTTGTATCTGCTCGGTTCCCAGGGTGACGGTGAAGGCAATGATCGGCATGCGCCCGGTACCGGCAATGCGCTCTCTGCGCCGTATTGTGCGGGTCATCACGTAGCCGTCCATGACGGGCATCTGGCAGTCCGTCAGCACCAGGTCCACGGGCTGTCGGTGCATCGCTTCAAGCGCGGCCCGGCCGTCTGCGACCATCACAAAGCCGAGCCCCAGTTTTTGCAGAATCCAGCCCAGCAAAATGCGATAGGCCGGGTGATCCTCGACCACCAATACCGTCAAGCCTTGCCACTTTACAGGCAACCCGCTTGACGACGAAAAGGCGCTCCCCGCGCCCTCGTCGGGTGGAGTACCCGGCTGCATGGTCACCTCGATTACACCGCCAGCCAACCAGGTTCGGGCGGCACAACGAACGGAGAAACAGGCTCGCCCATAACACTGGACGCTCCCTGAGCGTGCGCACAACTCCGAGCATTTACGTGAAGGGCTTACTGCGGGGGAGCACGTACAGTAGTCAATTGCGTGCCTTTAAACGATACAACAACTACGAAAAATCCATTAATCCTACACAAGTCAACTCTGCTTCTGACGACCCTCTCAGCCCTGGACGATTGTCGTATTTATTGTATTTGCGAGACCGCCTCCCAACGATAGATTTCCCGGCGTCCCCAGAGAGGGATGCGACTGACCACTCCAGGCGGTCGCAACGTAGCTGCAGACGGCCACTGGCACCGTCATTATTCAGCCTTGGCACCGGAAGCTCTTAAAACATGAAAAAGTCCCTAGCCGCCCTCACCGCCGTCTTCACCCTTGCCGGTAGTGGCATGACGTTCGCCGCAAGCACCACAGAGCTGACCGTCACAGGCATGATCACTCCAAGCGCCTGCACCCCAAGCCTGTCCGGGAACGTGAATTACGGCAAGATTTCGATAAAAGACCTCGACCCCAACACCCCGACACACCTGGACCCCATCACGATACGACTCAACGTTCTCTGCGATGCTGCCACGTTAATTGCGTTAAGAGGCACCGACAATCGCTCCGGGTCGTCAACCATACTCGACGGCTATGGCTTGGGCCTGACAAGCAACAACGTCAAAATCGGCAACTTCACTCTTTCCCTTGAAAACGCCGTGGCCGATAACGTCGACGTTACGCCCCTCCAATCATCTGATAACGGTCAAAACTGGCAGGTCATTGGGAACGCTATCTGGCAGGGAACGACGCTGGCGGCGTTTGGCATTCCTGGGAATCCACAGCCGACCATGATCCAGAATCTGAATACGGACATTGTGGTGATCGGCCAGATCGACAGAGCCATGGGTTTTCCCTCGGAAGAAACGCCAATCGACGGTTTAGCCACGATTGAGGTCGTGTACCTGTAACTCTTCTTCCACACAGGGCATTCCCCCTAGAGGTTATTCGATCCATGGATAAATCGACCCCTGCAGTATTGGCGGCACTGCTGATCATCTACCTGCCTCAAGCCTCTGCCGCCAGCAGCACCGACCTCAACGTCTCCGGCATGATTACGCCGAGCAGTTGCACGCCCACGTTGTCCGACGGGGGGGCGATTGACCACGGCAAGATCACCGTCAAAGACCTCAATCAAGACAGGCACACACTGCTGCCCCCTGACACCTTGCAGTTGAATGTGCGGTGCGAAGGCTCGACGTTGTTTGCCTTGACCACGCTCGACAACCGTGGCGGGACGGCGGTGATTCCCAACCACCACGGCCTGGGCACAACCCCCAACGATGAAAACCTGGGCAGCGTTGCGCTGGTATTGAGTAACCCTGTAGCGGACACACTGGCGGTGCGCACCATCGTATCCCTGGATGGCGGCACCCAATGGGCCGCAGGTTCGCATTTAAGCCACCTCAGTCTGCTCGCCATCGCTTCGATGGATGACCCTCCCCGGCCGATTGCGGTGACGACCTTCGATGCGGACATTGTGTTCTACACCCGGATTGCCCGCGCCGACAGCCTGACCCTTAACGATGAAGTGCCCGTCGATGGGCATGTGACCGTGACCATGCGTTATCTGTAATACCCGTACATCCCTGTACGCCCCGTATCCCGACCCCGTCAAAGGAGCTTTAACCGACATGAAAAAACTACTCTGCACCAGCGTCGCTGGCCTGCTGATCGGCAGCGCTTTGCCAGCGTTTGCCGCGTCCACCACCGACCTGACCGTCAAGGGGATGATTGTACCCTCGGCCTGCACGCCGAGCCTGACGCCAGGCGGCACCATCAATGTCGGCCGGTTTTCGGTTAAAGACCTTAACCAGGATGCCCGAACGCTGCTGACCCCAGTCAGCTTGCAACTGAGTATCAACTGCGAGGCATCGACGCTGTTTGCAATGACAATCACCGACAACCGCGCCGACTCCGCAGACCCCGCAGTCGGCGTAGTCGAACTGGGCATCGGAAGAACTGCCGCCGGCGAGCCTATCGGCGGCTATTTAGTGTCCCTCGACAAGGCCATCGCCGATCAGGTCCCCGTCCAGCCGATTGGGACAATGAACAACGGCAACACCTGGTTCCGCATGTTTTCAGACGAGGGATGGCAAACCAACATGCTGGTCTCAATTAAACAACCCGGTGCAGCATCGGTGCCTATTCCGGCCAAGGACACGCAGATGGAATTCTTGGTAAACCCGTTTATCTATCCGGCCAAGAACCTGACCATCTCCCAAGACACAGGCATTGATGGCTCGGCCACGATCAGCGTCGTGTACCTGTAACACAAGCGCTTGGCTCTACGCCCGTACCATCCGCGAGCGCCTCGGTTCGGTCAGCCTGTCGGTGCGCGGGTCGGTTGGCGACGCCCAGCCGCTGCAAACCCTGATCTCGCCCGGCAAGGGCGAGAACTGGACGCCGGATCCGTACATGTATCCGGGCCAGTACCTGGGGTTTGCCCGAGCGGGCGAGACACTACCGGCGCCCATCCGGCAACTAGTGGCCTCCCTGCGGGTAGACACCTCGATCAGCCCGGCCAACACCTTGACGCTCAACGAGCGGGTGCCCCTCGATGGCTCGATCACGCTGGACCTGCGGTACCTCTAACTAACACCGCGCCGCCGATGCCCGGTTGATTCACCGGGTGCAGGGCGGCCTCTCTGAAGAGACCTGTCATGAAACTGTTTTTTTCCGTTTTTCGCTGGGGCCCCGGGCTCTGCTGTGCTGTGCTGGCAGCACTTGGCGCAACCGCCGCGCGTGCCGATGGCATGGTCCCGGACACATCGGTGGTGATCGTCAACGAGGCTGACGGCGAAGCCAGTGTGTCGGTGACCAACACCGATAACAAACTGGCGCTGTTGCACGTGACTCTCGAAGACATTCCCGAGGACAAAAATACGCTGTTGTTCGTGACACCACCGCTCACACGGGTCGAAGCGTCCAAAAGCCAGCTGGTGCGGTTCATTCTGCAAACGGGCGAGCCGTTGAAAACCCAGCGCCTCAAACGTGTGATTTTCGAAGGCATGCCTGCCCAACGCGACCCCGCCAAGGCAGGACGCGCCCAAGTGGGCGTGACCGTACGCCAGAATCTGCCGGTGATCATTCATCCCAAGGGGCTCGCGCCTAATCGCACGCCCTGGCTGGGCCTGACCTGGACCTTGAAGGCCGACCAGCTCAGCGTCCACAACCCCACGTCGTATGTGGTGCGCATGGCTCAGGAACTTCAATTGATGCCGGGCAACGGCGCGGCAATGCTACCGCGCACCTATGTGCTTCCCGGCGAAACACTGACCGTGACCGCCAGCAGTTCCGGCGCCACCCGCGTGCGCTTGCAACCTGCCACGGTGTATGGCTTTGCCGTCACCGCCCACGACGCGCCCATCACCCTGTGAAACAGCGGCGCCAGGGAAGCAAAGGCGCCAATAATAACGAAGTGGTCACCTACTGAAGGCCACCGGGAAAGCCCCCTGCCGCGATAGGAAATCCGAGTCGGGCCCTCCCCCCCCAAGAAGAGTGCACTTGTGTGAACACAGTCATGAGTTACCGTGACGGCAAAGCCGTGCCCGGCGTTGCACCACGCCTGGCACTAATGGCACTGGCCCTCTGTCCGGGCCTGCTGACACACCAGGCTTGGGCAGAGCCTCCCTCGACGGCCGCTGCCTTTGACCAGCAAACATTGCGCCAGCGCGGGATCGACCCTGAACTCGCGGGCCTGCTGATGCAGGCACCACGTTTCACCGAAGGGCGCCATGCGCTCAGCCTGACAGTCAACGGCCAACGGCGTGGGCGCGTCGATGTCAGCTTCGATCAGCAAGGCACGCTGTGCTTCGACCCGCTGTTGCTGGACGCCGGGCAACTGGTGACGCCGTCATCGGGCCCCGTAGAAGAAAGCAGCTGTTATGACTTTCTCCAGGACTACCCGCAAACCGTGATCGAGCCGGACCCAGCCAGCCTGAGCCTGGCGCTGGTGGTGCCCACACAGGCCCTGCGCCCGGTCACCCAGGACATTTCGGGGTATCACACCGGTGGGTTTGCCGCGTTGCTCAACTATGACGTGACCGGCCTGTACAACCGCTACGGCGGCGACTCCAACCGCTTCGGCTCGGCCAATACCGAGGTCGGTTTTAACGCGGGAGACTGGATTGTGCGCAGTCGCCAGGTGCAAACCTGGCAGGACAGTGTCTCCAGCACCACACACCTTGACGCCTACGCTCAACGCACGTTCGCCAGCCATCAGGCGGTGTTGCAGGCTGGGCAGATCAACCTCTACAACCCGGTACTCGCAGGCGCGCAAATCAACGGCATGCAAGTGCTCACCGAACAGGCGCTGCAAGACCAGAACCAGGGCGCGACCATCGATGGCATCGCCAATGGCCCGGCCCAGGTGGAGGTGCGCCAGAACGGGACCTTGATTCACTCCACAGTGGTGCCCGCAGGCCCGTTCACCCTGAGCAATGTGCCGCGCCTCAACGGGCGCTCCGACGTTGAAGTCACCGTCAAGGAAGCTACCGGCGAAGAACGCCGCTTCACCGTGCCCGCCGCAATGCTCGGACTGGGGCTACCGGCGCCGGGCTTCTCGGTTGCCGCCGGGCGGGTGCGCAATATCGGTGATGGCGAGGGGGTCGAGCCGTGGGTGGTGAGTGCCGGCTACAGTGCCGCGCCACACCCGCAGGTCAGCCTGGGCAGCGGCGTGTTGGCGGCCGAGGATTACCGATCGGCGGGCGTGAGCCTGGGGCTGTTGCCCTGGCAAGACAGCCAGGTGCAATTCAGCGTGGTCGCCTCCGAGGCCACTCGACGTACCCGCGAGCGCGGTGTGCAGACCGACTTGGCGTGGTCGCAGAAACTGAGCGACCGCTGGTCAGTCACGGCGGCCAACTCCTGGCGCACCCCGGGCTACCGCGACCTCACCGAGTCGACCTACACCACCGACACCCGCGAGCAGCAACGTTCGCGCTACCGCGACCAGCAGAGCGCAACCACCTCGTGGTCGCACCCATGGCTGGGGGCATTCAGGGCGGGGGTTTCGCGCTCGTCCTCGTTCCAGGGCGACAGCAGCAGCCGTGCCTTGGCGTCGTGGGGTACCCAGGTCGCTGGGATGTCGGTGTCCGCCACCGCCGAATGGCCCATGAGCGGTCGCCGTTACAACGACGACAGGGTGTACCTGACGCTCAGCGTGCCGCTTGGGGAAAATCGCCGTGGCCGCGCGTGGATACGCAATGCCGGCGGCGAACACCACACAGGGCTGGGCCTGAATGAACAGATCAACGATCAGTTGGCCTATCGGGTCGGCGTCGAACGTGACTCGCGCGACCGCGAAGTCGAATCATCCTTAGGCGTGTCCGCGCTGCCGTACTACAGCCAAATGGACTTCAACTACACCCGCTCCGATGCCGAACGCTCCAGCTACCAGGGCGGCGCACGGGGCGCCGTGGTGTTGCACAGTGACGGCGTGACGTTCTCACCCTACCCGGTGCGCGATACCTTCGCTGTACTGTCGATAGGCGACATGGCCGGCATCAAGGTCAACACCCCCAGCGGCCCGGTGTGGACCGACTGGCAAGGCCAGGCCGTAGCCTCCCAGCTCAGCGCCTACGGACGCAGCCCACTCGAAGTGCAAACCCGCTCACTGCCGCGCAATGCCGATATCAACAACGGCCTGGCTGTGGTGACGGCCGGGCGCGGCGCGGTGGACCGCGTCGAGTTCGGTGTAGCCCTGACCCGTCGAGCACTGCTGACCCTGGACAGACCCGTGCCAAGAGGCTCGACGGTGACCACCGAAGACGGCGAATTCATCACCCTGGTCCAGGAAAACAACCAGGTGTTCCTGCCCGATGTCCTCGACACGCGCACGCTGTGGATCAAAGCCCCCGACCAACGCCGCTGCCATTTGCGCTTCGAGTTGCCGGCCAAGGCCGACCCACACGTGTACTACGAAACGGCCCCGGCCCGCTGCCAGACCCCTTGAGGAAAAGCCTATGAAGCTTCACCACTGCCTCACAGCCTTGCTGCTCTGCGCCAGCGCGGTACAAGCCCAGGACGAATGCCGCTTGGACCTCAGCGAATCGCGCCTGGACTTCGGCCTGATGAACCGCGCCGTTCCACCGACCCCGGCAGCAGAACGACTGCTGGGCGAACGGCAATTGTCCCTGACCTTGAACTGCCCGCAACCGCAGGACATGAGCCTGTTCTACCGTGCTATGGCCGCCGGCATCGAGCGCCTGCGTTTCACCGACGGTGGCAGTTACCAACTGCACGTGCGTGACGGTGTGCTGGATGGGCGCACCGTTGAACTTGGCTTGCTCGCAGGCCAGGGCCAGGCGCCGAGCCTGGTCGGCGCAAATCTGAGCTGGCGTGCCGACCATGGCGTCGTGCCGATGATCGATGGCCAACCCGCCATGGGCCGCAGCTTTTCGGTACAACTGCAGGTCAGCGCCTGGGCCCGCGAGGAGGCCGTGCGGGTGCGCGACGCTGTGACCTGGGAAACCTCCGGCCTGGTCGATGCTCCCGCCTCGGGGCGCTCGCGGGAACTGAGCCTGCAAGCGCGCTTCGCGCCGGCGGCGTGCACGCCCAGCCTGTCCAACAATGGCACCGTGAACTTCGGCAAATTGTCAGTCGGCGACCTGAACCACGACAAAGACACCGCCCTGCCGGAGCGACCGCTGACCCTCACGGTGAACTGCGACGGTCCAGCGCCCTTTGCACTGGTGATGCACGACAACCGCGAAGGTTCCGCCACCGGAGGCCTCGATGAAACGGCCTATGGTCTGGGCCTGGACACTCGCGGGCAAAAAATCGGGCGGTATTACCTGCTTGCCGACCCGACCCAGGCAACCGCCGACCATCTGCCCCAGCTGTATCGGACGGGCTCCACCACCGGCGGCACAGCCTGGAGCAGCGCCAGCGCCAGCCCACTACCTCTGGGCGCGCGCAGCTTGCTCGGCTTCACCGGTACAGCCGGCGGCACCGACGGCCCCCACGCCCTGCAAACCCTCAGCGCGCTACTGAACCTGAAGGCCGTTATTGCGCCACTCAACACCCTGGACCTGAGCAATGAGGTGCGACTCGACGGTTCGGCCACCCTTGAAATCATCTATTTCTAAGCAACATCGGAGCCCACATGTTTTATCGATACCTGATTCTCACAACCATTTTTCTAAGCGTTCTGGCGCACGCGGGCTCCACCACGGAGCTGAGCGTCACCGGCCGGATCACGCCCAGTGCCTGCGAGCCGACCCTGAGCGCTGCTGGGCAGTACGACCTGGGCAAGATTTCGGCCAGGGATCTGAACGTCGACCAGCCAACCCGACTAACTGCGCATGAGCTGCAACTGAAAGTCACTTGCGAAGCCATGACCCTGCTCGCCCTGGAGACCAGAGATAACCGATCCGGCTCCAGTTACAGCGATAGGCTCTATACATTTGGCCTGGGGCTGATCAACGACGCAATCAAGCTCGGCTACATGACATTAGAGCTCAACTCCATCACGGCGCAGGGAACCCCGATGTACGCCCTCGGTTCGACGTGGGCGGGCTGGGGCCCGACGTCGATTTTGTCGCCCGAATTCCTCACAGCATTCACTCCCAACAAATCAATGGCCGTCCCAGCGCCGGTCCAGCTGTTGAACGCAAACGTGCAGATCGCCCCAACCATAGCCCCTGCAAACACACTGCCGTTGACCGAAGAAGTACCCATCGACGGGTTCGTAACCCTGACTGTGAAATACCTATAGGAGCTACCCCATGAAAACGTCACTGATCTTTCTGACCGCCGCTGTAGGGCTGGTCAACGTTTTACCGGCCCATGCCGCCTCCACCACCGACCTGAGCGTAAAAGGCCTGATTACACCGGCCTCCTGCACACCGATCCTGTCGGGCAACGGCAGGGTCGAGTTCGGCAAAATCTCCCAGCAAGACCTCAACCTCACCACCGGCAAGCGCCTGCCACGCAAATCGCTGAATCTGACGCTCACCTGCAACGGCCCAGTACAGTACGCGTTGCGCATGCGCGACAATCGCGACGGTACGGCCCACGTCAACAGCGAGATTTTCTATGGACTGGGCCTCGATAACAGCGGCAACAAGATCGGTTTGTATTCGTTGACCTTCGACCCCAAGCAGACCGCGGCCGATAGCTGGGCGCCTGTCTATGGCACTGAGTCCACCGTCGGCGGCCTCGCCTGGCGCGTGGCCAACCTGAAACCCATCGATATCGGCGCTCGAAGCCTGCTCGGCTTTACCGACATCGAGGGCAGTACCGCCGGGCCGGCAGCAATCCAGAACCTCACCAGCACCCTGACCCTGGAGGTGGTGATCAACGCCAAGCAGAACCTGGACCTGAGCACCGACATCATGATGGACGGCTCAGCGACCCTGGAGGTGTTGTATCTCTAGATTTTCTCGCTGCTGACACCGACGTATTTCGCCCGCCCGGCACCGAGGCCCGCCACGATCGCGCCCAGGCCAATCAGGGCGAACACCCAACCGGTGGCGGCCCAACCGCCGGTCCAATCGTGGATCAGGCCCACCGCCAACGGCCCGAGGGACGCCAGGGTATAACCGATGCCCTGGGCCATGCTCGACAGGTTGGCCGCCACGTGAGCGTCCCGCGAGCGCAGCACGATCAAGGTCAGCGCCAGGCTGAAGGTACCGCCCTGCCCCAGGCCCAGCAGGATTGCCCAGCCCCATAAACCGTCGATCGGAGCATACAGGCACCCGAACAGACCGCCGAGGGTCAGCACCATCACCACCACGATGGCCAGGCGCTGGTCCTTGCCGCGCGTGGCCAACCATGGCGCGGTGAGGGCGCTGAGCAATTGCACGATGATCGAACCGGACAGCGCCAACCCGGCTTCGGTGGGGCTCAGGCCACGACTGATCAGGATCGACGGCACCCAACCAAACACGATGTAGGCCAGGGACGACTGCAGGCCCATATACAGCGTCACCTGCCAGGCCAACGGGTCACGCAGAAGGCCCTTCACGCGGTAAGCGACGCGATGCGCACCGTGTTTCTGACCGACTTGCGGCAACCAGAACAACGCCGCCAGCAGTGCTGGCGCAATCCAGAAGCCCAGACCGATGTTCCAACTGTCACCAAAATAATGGCTGAGCGGCACCGTGGCCCCCGCCGCCAACGCCGCCCCCAGGCACAGCGCCATGGTGTAGACGCCCGTCATAGTGCCGGCCTGCTTGGCGAAGTCACGCTTGACGATACCCGGCAGCAGCACGCCAATGATGCCGATGCTTGCACCCGCGATCAGGCTGCCGGCAAACAGCCCGACTTCACCGAATGAGCTGCGCAGGAGGATGCCGGCAGCCAGTGTCAACAGAATCCCCAGTACGACGCGCTCGGCGCCAAAACGCCGGGCAAGTATCGGTGCCAGGGGCGCGAACAACCCCAGGCACAGCACCGGCAAGGTGGTCAGCAGGCCGGCTTTGGCGGCGGACAGGCCCAGGCTGGTCGACACGTCGTTGAGCAACGGCGACAAGCTCGACAGCGCTGGGCGCAGGTTCAGTGCCACCAGCACCAGCCCGCACAGCAACAGCCAGAGACGGCTGACCACCGGAGGGGCGTGTTGCACCACCTCGTCGTCGGCTTCGGCGTCGATCAACAGTTCATCAAGCTTGGTTTCAGGGTTCATTGATCAACTGCCGGCAGAGGGATTTGGCACGTTCCGGGTCTTGATGCTCCACGGCATCGAGCAACGCGATATGCAGGTCGAACACCGTCTGGCGACGAGGCGAGATGGTGAGGGTCTGGCGCAACTGGGCGCCGACAATGGCTGAGAAATACTGATACAGCTCACTCAGCGCCGGATTGTGCGCCGCATCCACCAAGTGTTTGTGGAACACCAGGTCGGCGCTGATATAGGCCTCCAGGTCGCCGTGGTAAAGCGCGGCACTGGCATCGAGGGCTTCACGCAGCTTTTTCAGGTCTTCGTCGGTGCGGCGCAAGGCTGCCAGGCTGATCGCCTCCACTTCCAGGATCTGCCGCGTTTCCTGCGCCTGCGCCAGGGTGCAGTGGGACAACGCCCGCATCGTGCCCAGCGGGTCGGTCATCGAACGCAAATAGCTGCCGTCGCCCTGGCGGATCTCGATCAAGCCGGAAAACGCCAACACACGCATGGCTTCGCGCACGGTATTGCGGCTGATACCGAGTTCGGCGGACAGCTCCGGCTCGGTGGGCAGGCGTTCGCCGATGGCCCACACGCCCTGGCTGATGCGCAAGCGCAGTTGCTCCAAGGCCTGATCCACCAGGGAGCGTTTGATCAGGGGGGCGATGTCTGTCATGGGATTTGCACTTTCGTCCAATCATAGGATGAATTTTCCTACAGCCTATTCGGAGTTGCCTACAAAGGCAACGCACTAGGGTTCTTAGGCAGGAAAAGGAGCAGTATTTTCGATTGGTAAAATTACCCTCTGAGGGTAATTATTGGACTCAGGTGTCTTATGGAAAAGTACACACCTCATTACGATTTGGCGGTGATAAAGGCGGATGTGAGGCGGCTTGGCAGGAGAGCGTTTACCCAGACAGCACAACGGTGCGGCCGGGAACTCCACTTCAGTATCAAGGAGATGCAGCATGCCATCTATGAGTTACAAAACTGGATGTTGTACAAGTCGATGACCACTCATAGGGACCATCGAATTTGGCAGGACGTGTATCACACGCACTCAAAAGATAGGGAGATTTACATCAAGGTCACTTACTCCCCGGACGGTGATCTCCTTCAAGGAGAAGAACCTATGAAGGTAAAAAATTGCTACATCTGTGGCGCCCCCGACGCATTGCATTATTTCGAGGGCCGCAGTGAAACCATGAGGGTCAAAGGTATGGAGCGCCGGGTAGACAATCTGTCCGGCTGGGAATGTCACGAATGCGGCGACGGCTTCTGGGACCCCGACACCGATAGTGCGGATCGTTATGGAGAAGCAGGCGATGAACTCGTCATAGCGGCCCAAAAGATGATTGGCGCTGAGATGAAACGTATCCGCCGCAAATTGCACCTTACCCAAAAAGAGGCGGTGAAATTGCTGTCCGGTGGCGGCCACAACGCTTTCTCTCGCTACGAACGTGGCGAGCTTCTTCCCCCCAAACCGCTGGTATTATTGATGCGGTTATTGGATCGTCACCCGCATTTGCTGGCGGATGCAGAAGTCTTAGCCGAAGGCGCTGACATGCGTGGCGCCTTCACCTACACCGTGAACAACGACGCTGAAGCACTCAAAGCGTCCTAGCCCCAAAAAAATAAACCCGGCACCAGGCCGGGTTTATTCATTCAACCTTCGATCAATGCAAAATCTGGCTCAAGAACAACTTGGTCCGATCATTCTGCGGGTTGTCGAAGAAGTCATTCGGCGCTGCCTGTTCCACGATTTCGCCCTTGTCCATGAAGATCACGCGGTTGGCCACGGTGCGCGCAAAGCCCATTTCGTGGGTTACGCACAACATTGTCATGCCGTCTTCGGCTAGGCCGATCATGGTGTCCAGCACCTCTTTCACCATTTCCGGATCGAGTGCCGAGGTCGGCTCGTCGAACAGCATGATCTTCGGCTTCATGCACAGCGCACGGGCAATCGCCACGCGCTGTTGCTGGCCGCCGGACAGTTGCCCCGGAAACTTGTGAGCCTGCTCCGGGATACGCACGCGCTCCAGGTAGTGCATGGCAATTTCCTCGGCCTTGCGCTTGGGCATCTTGCGCACCCACATCGGCGCCAGCGTGCAGTTCTGCAGGATGGTCAGGTGCGGGAACAGGTTGAAGTGCTGGAACACCATGCCGACTTCGCGGCGGATCGCTTCGATCTGCTTGAGGTCGTTGGTCAGTTCCACGCCATCGACTACGATGCGGCCTTGCTGGTGTTCTTCCAGGCGGTTGAGGCAGCGGATGGTGGTGGACTTGCCCGACCCCGACGGGCCACACAGCACAATACGCTCGCCCTGCTTGACGTTGAGGTTGATGTCTTTCAACACGTGGAACTGGCCGTACCACTTGTTGACGCCCTGCATCTGGATAATGCCTTCAGGGCTCACAGGCTGTTTGATCGCTTCGCTCATAACAACAACTCCTAACGCTTGTGGCCTGTGTCGAGCTTGTGTTCCAAATGAATGGAATAGCGCGACATACCAAAACAGAAAATCCAGAACACCAGGGCCGCGAACACGTACCCTTCGGTGGCCATGCCCAACCATTTTGGGTCGGCGGCGGCTTGCTTGACGCTGTTGAGCAGGTCGAACAGGCCGATGATGATCACCAGGCTGGTGTCCTTGAACAGCGCAATGAACGTGTTGACGATGCCAGGGATCACCAGCTTCAGGGCTTGCGGCAGAATCACCAGGCCCATGCTGCGCCAGTAACCGAGGCCCATCGCCGCAGCGGCTTCGTACTGACCTTTTGGAATCGCCTGCAGGCCACCGCGCACCACCTCGGCCACGTAGGCCGACTGGAAGAGGATCACGCCAATCAATGCACGCAGCAATTTGTCGATACCCATGCCCTCAGGCAGGAACAACGGCAGCATCACCGAGGACATGAACAGCACGGTGATCAGCGGCACGCCACGCCAGAATTCGATGAAGGTCACGCAGACCACTCGAATCGCCGGCATATTCGAACGCCGTCCCAACGCCAGCATGATGCCCAGTGGCAACGCGCCGGCGATGCCGACAGTGGCGATCACCAAGGTCAGCATCAGGCCGCCCCATTGGCTGGTCGCCACGTTGGTCAGGCCGAAGATCCCGCCGTGCAGCAGGAAGTAGGCAATGATCGGGTATAGCACCAGAAAGCTCAGGCCGTAGACCGCCTTGCGCTGGAAGCGCGAGATGAACAACGGCGCCACGCCAACAATGGCCAGCCACACGGTAAGGTCTACGCGCCAGCGCAGGTCGCCGGGGTAGTAGCCGTACATGAACTGCCCGAAGCGCTGTTGGATAAACACCCAGCAGGCGCCTTCCTTAGTGCAATCGGCGCGCGTGGTGCCGACCCAGTTGGCATCCAGGATTGCCCAATGCAGGATCGGCGGCACCACAAGGTAGATCAGGTAAAACGCCAACAGGGTCAGCAGGGTGTTGAGCCAGCTGGAAAACAGGTTGGCGCGCATCCAGGCCATCGGCCCGAACACTTTGTTCGGCGGCGGCATATCCGGTTTGAAAGTATGTGAACTCATGGGCGTTTCCTCACCGCTCGATCAGCGCAATGCGCTTGTTGTACCAGTTCATCAGCAAGGAAATGCTGATGCTGATCGCCAGGTACACGCTCATGGTGATGGCAATGACTTCGATGGCCTGGCCGGTCTGGTTGAGCACCGTGCCGGCAAACAGCGAAACCATTTCCGGGTAACCGATACCGGCGGCCAGCGACGAGTTTTTCGCCAGGTTCAGGTATTGGCTGGTCAGCGGCGGGATGATCACTCGCAGTGCCTGCGGAATGATGACCTTGCGCAGCGTCGGCCCAGGGCGCAGGCCCAGGGAGCGCGCGGCTTCGGTCTGGCCATGGCTGACGGACTTGATGCCCGAACGCACGATCTCGGCAATAAACGCTGCCGTGTAGACGGTAAGCGCCAGGGTCAGTGCCAGCAGTTCAGGGATGAGTACCCAGCCGCCGACAAAGTTGAAACCCTGCAGCTTGGGCATTTCCCAGTGCAGCGGTGCACCGAAGATCAAGGCGCACAAGGCCGGGATCACGATGAACAGCGCCAGGCCCGCCCAAAACTTATGGAAGGGGACGCCGGTGGCTTCAAAGCGCTTGTTGGCCCAGCGTGCCATCAGCACGATTGCCACGATGGCAACGACGATGCTGACCACGAACGGCCAGAAACCGTCAGCGGCAATCGCTGCCGGCATGTTCAGGCCACGGCTGCTGACAAAGAAGGTATCGCCGAAGTTATGGCTGTTGCGCGGCCCCGGCATGGTCAGGAACACCGCGAAGTACCAGAACAGGATTTGCAGCAGTGGCGGAATGTTGCGGAACACCTCCACATACACGGTCGCCAGCTTGTTAATCATCCAGTTCGGCGACAGCCGCGCCACGCCGATGACGAACCCGAGCAGCGTCGCCAGGATCACGCCGATAAACGTCACCAGCAAGGTGTTGAGCAAACCGATCACAAACACCCGGGCATAACTGTCCGATTCGGTGTAATCGATCAAATGCTGCGCGATGCCGAAGCCGGCACTGCGCTCAAGAAAGTCGAAACCCGAGGTAATGCCTCGGTGCTGAAGGTTGGTCTGGGTATTGTTGAAGAGGTACCAGCCCAGCGAGACCACCGCCACAATCGTGATGATCTGGAAGAGCCACGCACGCACTTTGGGGTCGCTGAAGCTGAGCTTCTGCTTGGGTGCGCCGATTTGTTTTTGCATGAAATGCCCCGAAAATAATGGAACAGAACATCACCCGGCGGTTGGCCCACCGGGTGACAGAACCATCAGCGATCAGCGCACAGGGGGTGCGTATTGAATGCCGCCGTTGTTCCACAGCGCGTTCAGGCCACGGTCGATTTCCAGCGGGGTGCTCTTGCCCAGGTTGCGCTCGAACACTTCACCGTAGTTACCGACTTGCTTGACGATCTGCACGACCCAGTCTTTCTTCACTTTCAGGTCTTTGCCGTATTCGCCGTCAGCACCGAGCAGACGGGCAACGTCGGGGTTCTTGGTGGACTTGGCTTCAGCTTCAACGTTTTTGGAGGTGATACCGGCTTCTTCAGCGTTGAGCATGGCGTAGCCCACCCAGCGCACGATGGCCAGCCACTCGTCGTCGCCGTTACGCACGACTGGGCCCAACGGTTCTTTGGAAATGGTTTCCGGCAGAACGACGTAGTCTTTCGGCGCGGCCAGCTTGCTGCGCTGGGCGAACAGTTGGGACTTGTCGGAGGTCAGCACGTCGCAACGACCGGATTCCAGCGACTTGGCGCTTTCGTCGGAGGTGTCGAAGGTGATTGGGGTGTATTTCAGGTTGTTGCCGCGGAAGTAATCGGAAACGTTCAGCTCAGTGGTGGTACCGGCCTGGATGCAGATGGTTGCACCGTCCAGTTCCTTGGCACTTTTCACGCCAAGCTTGTTGTTTACCAGGAAGCCGATGCCGTCGTAGTAAGTGATGAAGCCTGGGAATTTCAGGCCCATGCCGGCGTCGCGGGAGCTGGTCATGGTGGTGTTACGGGACAGAATGTCGACTTCGCCCGACTGAAGCGCGGTGAAACGCTCCTTGGCGTTCAACTGGCTGAATTTGACCTTGGTAGCGTCGCCGAAAACGGCAGCGGCCACAGCGCGGCACACGTCAGCGTCAATCCCGAGGATCTTGCCGCTGGCATCCGGCACCGAGAAACCCGGCAGGCCGTCACTCACGCCACATTGCACAAAACCTTTCTTCTGCACGGCATCCAGAGTGGCGCCGGCTTGGGCGAAACCGCTGGCACCCAGTACGGCCGCCGCAGAAACGATGGCCAGGGTGGATTTCAATACCTTCATTCAAACCTCCAGTTGCTCTTGTTGTGTCGGAGCTAGAACCTCAGCGCACCCTTATGAGGCGATATTGACCCGTGTTGGCTTTTTTTGGGGTCAAGCGGCATGAAGTTGTCGCAGTAATTCCAGGTTCTTTCCCACAAGCGGCAGGCACTGATAGTGTTACCGTCACAGGAAAGTTCTGACATCGACCTACACATAGCAAGGCGCGTACCAGAGTGCTGGCTGAGCCGTTTCGGCCCATGAGCAAGTGCAAAAGATTCAGCCTTGCGACATTCTCTTAACAGATCGACAAGCCACGCACCGTTCCGTCGCACTTAATCGGAGCGCACGCACATTAATGGAGCAGACATGACCGACCCCTTGATTCTTCAGCCCGCCAAGCCCGCAGACGCCTGCGTAATCTGGTTGCATGGCCTGGGTGCCGATCGCTATGACTTCCTGCCGGTGGCCGAAGCGCTGCAGGAAAGCTTGCTGAGCACCCGCTTCGTTTTGCCCCAGGCACCGACCCGTCCGGTGACGATCAACGGTGGCTACGAGATGCCCAGTTGGTACGACATCAAGGCCATGAGCCCGGCCCGTTCGATCAGCCTGGAAGAGCTGGAAGCCTCGGCCAAAATGGTCACGGATTTGATCGAAGTGCAGAAGAGAACCGGAATAGACGCGTCGCGGATTTTCCTCGCCGGTTTTTCCCAGGGCGGCGCCGTGGTTTTCCACACCGCGTTTATGAATTGGGAAGGCCCGTTGGGTGGCGTGATCGCCCTCTCCACCTATGCCCCGACTTTCAGCGAAGAGCTGGAATTGTCCGCCAGCCAACAGCGTATTCCCGCCTTGTGCCTGCACGGCCAGTACGACGATGTGGTGCAGAATGCCATGGGCCGCAGCGCCTACGAGCATTTGAAGAGCCGTGGTGTCACCGTGACATGGCAGGAATACCCAATGGGCCACGAAGTGTTACCCGAGGAGATCCGCGATATCGGCACGTGGTTGACCGCACGCCTGGGCTGAAAACCGGCATTAATGTAGCCGTATGACAGACGCACTACGCCGCGCCCGTTTCTTGCATTACACTGGCCGGCGTACATTCCTTAACCAATTAATGAGATCACCGTGCTCGAAGCACTCAAGAAGATGTTCGGCAAAAGCGAGGCCGAGCCGCTCGCGCCTGTTCCCAGTGCTACTGCCCCGACTGCCGGCAGCCGCAATGACGGTCAACAGCTCGGCCGGACCGAGCCTGTCGCCCAGCCCAAGACGCCTACGGTGACACCGCCTGAACCGGCACAAGAAGCCGCACCGGCCCCAAAACCGCGCCGTGAGCGCGCGCCAAAACCGCCGGTGATCCCATGGAAACTCGAAGACTTCGTCGTCGAGCCCCAGGAAGGCAAGACCCGCTTCCACGATTTCAAACTGGCGCCTGAACTGATGCACGCCATCCAGGACTTGGGTTTCCCGTACTGCACGCCGATCCAGGCGCAGGTACTGGGCTTCACCCTGGCCGGCAAAGACGCCATCGGCCGCGCCCAAACCGGCACCGGCAAGACCGCCGCGTTCCTGATCTCGATCATCACCCAACTGCTGCAGACACCACCGCCGAAAGAGCGCTACATGGGTGAGCCGCGCGCACTGATCATCGCCCCGACCCGGGAGCTGGTGGTACAGATCGCCAAGGACGCCGCCGACCTGACCAAGTACACCGGCCTCAACGTCATGACGTTCGTCGGCGGCATGGACTTCGACAAACAGCTCAAGCACCTCGAAGCTCGTCACTGCGACATCCTGGTAGCCACGCCGGGCCGACTGCTGGACTTCAACCAGCGCGGCGACGTGCACCTGGACATGGTCGAAGTGATGGTACTGGACGAAGCCGACCGCATGCTCGACATGGGCTTTATCCCACAAGTGCGTCAGATCATTCGCCAGACCCCGCCGAAATCCGAGCGTCAGACCCTGCTGTTCTCCGCGACCTTCACCGAAGACGTGATGAACCTCGCCAAACAGTGGACCACCGACCCGTCCATCGTCGAGATCGAAGCACTGAACGTCGCCAGCGAAAACGTCGAGCAACACATCTATGCGGTGGCCGGTGCCGACAAGTACAAGTTGCTCTACAACCTGGTCAACGACAACGGTTGGGAACGCGTGATGGTATTCGCCAACCGCAAGGATGAAGTACGCCGCATCGAAGAACGCCTGGTACGTGATGGTGTGAACGCTGCGCAACTGTCCGGCGATGTGCCGCAGCACAAGCGCATCAAGACGCTGGAAGGTTTCCGCGAAGGCAAGATCCGCGTGTTGGTGGCTACCGATGTGGCCGGGCGCGGGATTCACATTGATGGCATCAGCCACGTGATCAACTTCACCCTGCCGGAAGTGCCGGATGACTATGTGCACCGCATTGGCCGTACCGGTCGTGCCGGGGCTGCGGGGGTGTCGATCAGCTTTGCTGGGGAAGATGACTCGTATCAGCTGCCGTCGATCGAGGCGCTGTTGGGGCGCAAGATCAGCTGCGAGACGCCGCCGACGCATCTGTTGCGCCCGGTAGAACGCAAACGCCCAAGCTGAATACGCAAACCCTGTAGGAGCCGGCTTGCCGGCGATGTGGCCTCAAGCCTTGCACTGTTCTCACGGTCGTCATCGCCGGCAAGCCGGCTCCTACAGAGGTATGTTTATTTCCAGCGATCTGCAGCTGCCTGATCGCTGTGCCGCCCCTCCACCCAACGCGCGCCCTCACTGGTATTTTCCTTCTTCCAAAACGGCGCCCGCGTCTTCAGGTAATCCATCACAAACGCGCAGGCATCAAACGCCGCCTGGCGATGGGCACTGGCTGCCCCAACAAACACAATCGGCTCGCCCGGTTCCAGCGCGCCAATGCGGTGCAGCACTTCCAGCTTGAGCAACGGCCAGCGCTGCTCGGCTTCCACTGCGATCTTGGCCAGGGCCTTTTCGGTCATGCCGGGGTAGTGCTCCAGGAACATTCCCGCAACATCCAGACCGTCATTGAAATCGCGCACATAGCCAACAAAACTCACCACCGCGCCCACGCCGACATTGGCCGCATGCATGGCGTTGACTTCAGCACCGGGATCAAATGCCTGGGCCTGCACACGAATGGCCATGATCAGCCTCCGGTCACGGGTGGGAAGAATGCTACTTCGTCACCTGCCTGCACCGGCTCATCAAGGCTGCACAGCTCTTCGTTGCGCGCGCACATCAGGCTGGTTTCGTTGAGCACTGCAAACTCCGCGTCACTGGCCAGCGCCAGACGCACCGCCTCGACAGTGGCGAAGTCGCCCTCCATCTCCAACGAATCAAAACCCACCGCTTCTGCGTAACGTGCAAAAAACAATACGTTGATGCTCATGCGTGGTCCGCCTTGAAGTGCCCGCTCTTGCCGCCCAGCTTTTCCAGAAGGCGAATGCTTTCGATGGTCATACCGCGATCCACGGCCTTGCACATGTCGTAGATCGTCAATGCCGCAACGCTGGCGGCGGTTAGGGCTTCCATCTCCACGCCGGTCTGGCCGGAGAGTTTGCAGCGCGCCAGGATGTGCACCGAGTCTGCGCCATCGGCGCTCAGTTCGACCTTGACGCTCGTCAACATCAACGGGTGGCACAGGGGGATCAAGTCACTGGTTTTCTTCGCAGCCTGGATCCCGGCAATGCGGGCCACGGCAAACACGTCGCCCTTGGGATGGGCGCCGTCGACAATCATTTTCAGCGTCTCGGGCAACATGCGCACGCGCGCTTCGGCTACCGCCTCGCGGAACGTCACGGACTTGTCAGTGACGTCGACCATGTGGGCGCGACCTTGGGAATCGAGATGAGTCAGCACAGGGATACTCCTGATCAGGAGCATCGATTGTAAACCCGTGGGTCAATTTTGCGCACGGCTGATTGTGCGTAGGAGCCGGCTTGCCGGCGATGGCGTCCTCGAGGGCCCCATCGCCGGCAAGCCGGCTCCTGCAGTGTGTAGTGTTTACAAGTGAGACTCTGCGTATTCGGCCAGAATCGAACGTGGAACCCCTTGCAGCGCAATGTGCACGCCGTTCGGGAAGTCTTTGAAGCGTTCCGTCAGGTAAGTCAGCCCGGAGCTGGTCGCGGACAGGTAAGGGGTGTCGATCTGTGCCAGGTTGCCCAGGCACACCACTTTGGAACCGGCGCCGGCACGGGTGATGATGGTTTTCATCTGGTGCGGGGTGAGGTTCTGGCATTCATCGATCAAAATCAGGCTTTGCTGGAAGCTGCGACCTCGGATGTAGTTGAGGGATTTGAACTGCAACGGCACTTTGCTGAGGATGTAGTCGACGCTGCCATGGGTGTTTTCGTCATCCATGTGCAAGGCTTCAAGGTTGTCGGTGATCGCCCCCAGCCACGGCTCCATTTTTTCCGCTTCGGTGCCGGGCAGGAAGCCGATTTCCTGGTCCAGGCCCTGCACGCTGCGGGTGGCGATGATGCGGCGATAGCGCTTGGTCACCATGGTCTGCTCGATGGCGGCAGCCAGGGCGAGAATGGTTTTACCGGAACCGGCGGCACCGGTCAGGTTGACCAGGTGGATGTCCGGGTCGAGCAGCGCGTACAGCGCCAGGCTCTGGTAGATATCACGCGGTTTCAGGCCCCAGGCTTCCTGGTGCAACAGGGGTTCCTGATGCAGGTCGAGGATCAGCAGCTTGTCGACCTGGATTTCTTTGATCCAGCCCACGAAGCCTTGTTCGTCGACGATAAATTCATTGATATGCACGGCCGGCAGGTTGTCGATCAGCTGTACCTGGTGCCAGGTGCGGCCATGGTCCTGACGGGTTTCGACCTTGCTGACGCGGTCCCAGAACGAGCCGGTCATCATGTGATAACCACGGGACAGCATCGACACGTCGTCGACCAGTTGGTCGGTACTGTAGTCCTCGGCCGCGATCCCACACGCTCGGGCCTTGAGGCGCATATTGATGTCTTTGGTCACCAGCACTACGCGCAGGTCCTTGTCGCGGGCGTGCAGGTCGATCAATTGGTTGATGATTTTGTTGTCGTTCAGATTCTCCGGCAGGAGGCTGTTGGGCTCGCTGCGCTTGCTCATCAGAATCGACAGCAAGCCCTTGGGCCCGCCTTTGCCGCGTTGGATCGGTACGCCGACTTCGACGTCCTCCGGCGACGCTTCGCCCAATGTCTTGTCGATCAGGCGGATCGCCTGGCGGCATTCGGCGGCAACGCTGTGGTGCCCGCTTTTGAGTTTGTCGAGCTCCTCAAGCACGATCATCGGGATGGCGACGTGGTGTTCTTCGAAGTTGAGCAGTGCGTTTGGATCGTGAATCAGTACGTTGGTATCAAGCACATAAAGGATTGGCTGGTCGGAAGAAGGGTTACGTCCATGATCATCCATACTCGGTCACCTTTGTGGGAGCCAGTCGACGCAATACCTGGGCGGTGCTGCGCCTCGATTCGACCACCGACTGCACCTGAGTGACGTCAAGCGCAGTGCCCACCTGAGGAGTCTTGGAAGACGCCACCTGTGCTGCAGGTTTCGGCGATCTGACTTCGTAATACCGCAAAACGTGTGACAGAAAAAAGCACTTTGACGCTTTTTTGAAGTTTATTTTTCAGGATGACGAATAGCACTAGCCGAGCCCCCCGTACCCCGCTAAAGTCGGAAGTCCGCCTGCATCGAAATGTCGCACAAAATCACCCCGAAAACGCCTAACCCCCAACAGGGCCGGGCACTTCAGCGAAACGCCTCCCGGCAGTCCTGCCAACCCAGACCACTCTGCGCCGTCGCCTGCAACAGCATGGGTAAAGCCACCCGCGCCTTGTCCTGGGTGTCGTGAAACACAATCACGCCTTTGCGCCACAGCAGCATCAAGGTCAGCACCCGTTGCGCTGACTCATCGGCCTTGAGCTTGCCCGGTTCGTCTTGGGAGTCGATGTCCCACAACGCTACCTGCAAGCCCTGGGCTTGAAAGAAACCCTGGCTGTCCGCGCGACGTTGACCGTAGGGCGGACGAAACAGCGGCACGTAGTTTTCCGGCATCAGGTTCTGCGCCAACGACGCGCTGCGGGTGATCGAGCTCTGCCACTCCACCCAATGGCTGTGGGAGCGATACTGCCAGCCCTGGGTGCCGACGCACTGGCCCTGGTACAGCGCCTGCACATCGGCAACCGAACTGCGCTCGACACGGGTTTGCAGGCTGCTGCCGAGGGCGAAGAAGGTGGCGTTCATTTTTTGCTTGCGCAGGTAGTCGGTGAGCCAATCGGTATTGCCGCTGACCGGCGCAGGGCCACCGTCGAAGGTGAGCAGGAACAGGCGGTCGTTGAATTCATCACCCTTGCGCTCATGGTCGCCGAAGCGCGCGACTTCGCTGCTGATCTGCGGGAACAGCGCGGCCTTGCGCAGCAGCTCGTCCAAATAACGTTCATGGAACACATGGCTGGGGTTGGCCCAGCCTATATAGAAGGAGTCTTCGCTCACCTCGAACTTGCCAGCCTGCTCGCGCAGATCGTCCATGTTCTCTACCAGATAGCAGAACGAGGCGTCGACCTCGCAACTCTGCTGGGCGAACGTATAGTTCTCCAGCAAGCGCTGCCAGAGCTGGCGACGCAGGTCGTCGATGGCGGACAGGTTGATGATCTTCAGGCCCAGGCGCTGCTTGAGCGCGGCTTCGTCCTGGCTCTCACTGGCCAGCAGGCTGTGGGTGAACATGAGGATTTCGGCGCGTGAGGCCACGTCGAACAGCGCCGGGCTGCCGAGCTTTTCGGGCCAGGTACCACGGTCCAGGCTCGCCACATCGACGGGCGCTGCCTGGGCATTCAGGCATAGCAGGCATGCCGATAACAAAAGCGCTATTCGCACACGGGGTCTCCCTCTCCAGAGTCACCGGCCATCATAGCGGATCACGCCTATCGCCATCATAGGTGGAGTCAAAACGCCCCAGCCCCTAGAATCCCTTCCACGATTACAGGAGACGACTTCATGCTGATGGTGATTTCACCCGCCAAAACCCTCGATTTCGAGACTGCGCCTGCGACCCAGCGCTTTACCCAGCCGCAGTACCTGGACCACTCCCAGGAGTTGATCGAACAATTGCGCGAACTGAGCCCGGCACAAATCAGCGAATTGATGCACGTATCCGACAAGATCGGCGGCCTCAACGCCGCGCGTTTCGGCAGCTGGACCCCGGCGTTCACCCCGGCCAACGCCAAGCAGGCCCTGCTGGCTTTCAAGGGCGACGTGTACACCGGCCTCAATGCCGAGACCTTCAGCGACGCCGACTTCACCTACGCCCAGGACCACCTGCGCATGCTCTCGGGCCTCTACGGCCTGCTGCGCCCGCTGGATCTGATGATGCCTTATCGCCTGGAAATGGGCACCAAACTCCCCAACGCCCGTGGCAAGGACCTGTACGCGTTCTGGGGCACGCGCATCAGCGAGTGGCTGAACGAAGCGTTGGCTGAACAAGGCGATGACGTCCTGCTGAACCTGGCCTCCAACGAATACTTCTCGGCGGTCAAGCGCACGGCGCTGAACGCGCGGATCATCAACACCGAGTTCAAGGACCTGAAGAACGGCCAGTACAAGATCATCAGTTTCTATGCCAAAAAAGCGCGGGGCATGATGAGCCGCTTTGTGATCGAAGAGCGCATCAACGACCCGGCCAAGCTGAAGGAATTCGATGTGCAGGGCTATCGCTTCAATGCGGAGCAGTCGAAGCCGGATAACCTGGTGTTCTTGCGCGATCACGCACCGGAATAAAGCTCCCGAGAACAGTGATGAACAAATGTGGGAGGGGGCTTGCCCCCGATGGCGGTGGAACAGCCAGCTTATCTTTAGCTGACACACCGTCTTCGGGGGCAAGCCCCCTCCCACATTTTTAACCGCATTTTAATTCGCTAATCGCCATTATTTTGACGTCAAAAAACATCCTGACGCATCTCTAACAATTCTTTCACTCGACATCCGTCGTTTTTTTTCGTAGTGGCACCACTTTTTTTAAACACTAGTGGCACAAAACTATCTCTCCCTCCCAACTCCCCACAACTACTGGTCCAAATAGCAAGTGCTATCAATATAGTACCAGTGCCATCTTTCCTAATATTTCAAGAAATTTCCGGAAACAGGATGAGCGGCCTGGAACTTCGTCTAAACGCACGGCTCATACCACCGGTAACGAAATTCTCTGTTCCTGTAAGAGATGACTTACATAACGACCCAAGGAAGTAGCGAAGTTGCCCCATCAACTTTGACTCATGGGTCATATCATCAACTGATATGAGTTGAGGGCGGCGATAAGGATGAATTGCTATCCCCTACAGGCCAAGGCAGCGCTTACCCAAATGTGTCAGTGATGACACCCAAGGTGTTGATAAATAAAGGCTTAGAGCCTCTATCTGCACCCTGCGGCACTGGCGTCGGCACCTTCCCCCAGGAAGGCCGGCTGCATTTGAGGGCAAGCCCCAATAACAAGGCCAAGTTTCGCACAACTTGAGTGCAATAGTTAGTCACTCACTAATTAACATGCCTGTACGCGGTAAGTCGGCGTCTATTCGCCTAACTTCCGTGGCATCAGTAACGCTTGCAAACATGAACTCGCCATCTATTTGGCATGATTAATACCGTCTTCAATGACAACGTCTTCAATGACAAAGAGGTAAATGCGATGCGCATCAGCATATTTGGTTTGGGTTACGTTGGCGCAGTATGTGCCGGTTGCCTGTCTGCCCGTGGCCACGAAGTGGTTGGCGTAGACATCTCCAAGGACAAGATTGACCTGATCAATGCGGGCAAATCGCCAATCGTTGAACCAGGTCTGGGCGAGTTGTTGAGCCAGGGTATCCAGACCGGCCGGCTGCGCGGTACCACCAACTTCGCCGAAGCCATCCGTGACACCGACCTGTCGATGATCTGCGTTGGTACGCCGAGCAAGAAAAACGGCGACCTGGAACTCGATTACATCGAGGCTGTGTGCCGCGAAATCGGTTTTGTCCTGCGCGATAAAGCCACCCGCCACACCGTAGTGGTACGCAGCACTGTGCTGCCAGGCACCGTGGCCAACGTGGTGATCCCGATCCTCGAAGATTGCTCCGGCAAAAAAGCCGGCGTCGATTTCGGTGTCGCGGTCAACCCGGAATTCCTGCGTGAATCCACCGCCATCGCCGACTACGACCTGCCACCGATGACCGTCATCGGCGAATTCGACAAAGCCTCCGGCGATGTCCTTCAGTCGCTGTACGAAGAACTCGACGCACCGATCATCCGCAAGGACATCGCCGTTGCCGAGATGATCAAGTACACCTGCAACGTGTGGCACGCCACCAAAGTGACTTTCGCCAACGAGATCGGCAACATCGCCAAGGCTGTCGGCGTCGACGGTCGCGAAGTGATGGAAGTGGTCTGCCAGGACAAGACCCTCAACCTGTCCCAGTACTACATGCGCCCAGGCTTCGCCTTTGGTGGTTCGTGCCTGCCCAAAGACGTGCGCGCCCTCACCTACCGCGCAAGTTCGCTGGACGTGGAAGCGCCGCTGCTCAACTCGCTGATGCGCAGCAACGAGTCCCAGGTACAGAACGCCTTTGACATCGTCTCCAGCCACGACAAACGCAAAGTCGCCTTGCTGGGCCTGAGCTTCAAGGCCGGCACCGATGACCTGCGCGAAAGCCCGCTGGTCGAACTGGCCGAGATGCTGATCGGCAAAGGTTTCGACCTGAGCATCTACGACAGCAACGTGGAGTACGCCCGTGTCCACGGCGCGAACAAAGACTACATCGAAGGCAAGATCCCGCACGTGTCGTCCCTGCTCAACTCGGACTTCGACGACGTGATCAACAACTCCGACGTGATCATCCTGGGCAACCGCGATGAGAAGTTCCGCGCCCTGGCGCAGAACGCACCACACGGCAAGCAAGTGATCGACCTGGTGGGCTTCATGTCCAAGGCCACCAGCACGAGCGGTCGTACCGAAGGCATTTGCTGGTAACAGCAACGGCCAGTTCCGGGCTGCAAGCGTAACCATCCCCAGCGCTTGCAGCCGGGAGCCTTCATCACCTTCGGATGACGCTTATGTCCAAGTTAAAACATGTACTGATGCAATCCGCCGGCTGGCTGTTCTTTCTCAGCCTGCTGATGGGACTCGCGCTGCTGCTGCCGGCGAGTACGTTCGACTCGGAGTCGAAGAATTTTATTTTCCTGATTGGCGCCGTCGGTATCTGGCGCTACTCGATGGGTGCTACGCATTTCTTTCGCGGCATGCTGTTCCTGTACGTCGTCTACCCGCACCTGCGCCGCAAAGTGCGCAAGCTGGGCAAGGCGGCCGACCCGTCCCATGTGTTCCTGATGGTCACCAGTTTCCGTATCGACGCGCTGACCACCGCGCAGGTCTACAGCTCGGTGATCCGTGAAGCCATCGAATGCGGCTTCCCGACCACCGTGGTCTGCTCGCTGGTGGAAATGTCCGATGAGCTGCTGGTGAAAAGCCTGTGGGAACGCATGAACCCGCCGGAACACGTGAAGCTCGACTTCGTGCGTATCGCCGGTACCGGCAAACGTGATGGCCTGGCCTTCGGTTTCCGCGCCATCTCCCGCCACCTGCCGGATGACCGAGCGGTAGTTGCGGTGATCGATGGCGACACCGTGCTCGCCGAGGGCGTAGTCCGCAAGACCGTGCCGTGGTTCCAGCTGTTCGGCAATGTCGGCGGCCTGACCACCAACGAATTCTGCGAAGTGCGCGGCGGCTACATCATGAGCGAGTGGCACAAACTGCGCTTCGCCCAACGCCACATCAACATGTGCTCCATGGCCCTGTCCAAGCGCGTACTGACCATGACCGGTCGTATGTCGGTGTTCCGCGCCAGCGTGGTCACCGACCCCGGCTTTATCGCCGACGTGGAAAGCGACTCGCTGCAACACTGGCGCCTGGGCCGCTTCAAGTTCCTCACCGGCGATGACAAGTCCAGCTGGTTCAGCCTGATGCGCCTGGGCTACGACACCTTCTACGTGCCGGACGCCGCGATCAATACCGTGGAACACCCGCCGGAAAAGAGCTTCATCAAGGCCAGCCGCAAACTGATGTTCCGCTGGTACGGCAACAACCTGCGCCAGAACTCCCGCGCCCTTGGCCTGGGTGTGCGGCGCCTCGGCCTGTTCACCAGCATCGTGCTGTTCGACCAGCGTGTGTCGATGTGGACCTCCCTGCTCGGCCTGACCGTGGCGATCATCGCCACCTTCAAGTACGGCGGCGCGTTCATCCTCGCTTACCTGCTGTGGATCGGCATCACCCGCCTGATTCTCACCCTGTTGCTGTCGTGCTCCGGCCACAAGATCGGCCCGGCCTACCCGGTGATTCTCTATTACAACCAGATCATGGGCGCGCTGGTGAAGATCTACGTGTTCTTCCGCCTTGATCAACAGTCCTGGACCCGCCAGGACACCAAACTGACCCGCGATTTGGCCAGCTTTCAACGTTGGTTCAACACCTGGTCGTCTCGGACCATGACCTTCTCCGCCGGCAGCATTTTCGTCGCCGTGTTGCTGATGATGGTCTGACAGCCAAGCCTGAATTAACTAGGAGCTACACCTATGAGTCAGAACACCATGAATAGCCAAGCAAACGTCAACGTTGTCCACGAATCCGAAGCCCAGCGCCAACATGCCCGCGTGAAAATCCCGGCCAAGCTGCGCTTTTTCAACACTGACCGTACGCCGACCGAAGCCCGGGTGATCGACCTGTCCGCCGGTGGCCTGGCCTTCACCTCGACCCAGCCGTTGACCGTCGGCGAAGTGCACAAGGGCCGCCTGCAATTTGTGATCGATAACCTGGGCCTGGCGATGGACGTGGAGCTGCAAATCCGCTCCTTCGACCGCCAGACCGGCCGCACCGGTTGCCAGTTCCAGAACCTTGAACCCCAGGATATTTCCACCCTGCGCCACCTGATCACCTCGCACTTGTCCGGCGATATCGTGACCATGGGCGACGTGCTGGCGACCCTGCAACGCGACAACTTCACCAAGGCGCGCAAGGTCAAGGACGGCGGTAGCAACATGAGCGCCGCCGGCCGTCTACGCGCCGTGGTGTTCAGCGCAGGCATCTTCATCGTCGGCCTGGCTGCCTTCGGTTTCATCTTCAAATCGGTGTACGGCATGTATTTCGTCAGCCATGCCCAGGCCGGCTTGGTCAGCGTACCTGGCATGAACGTGACCATGCCGCGCGACGGCACCGTGCAAAGCCTGCTCAAAGGTGATGCGATCGCCGCCAAAGGCGCGCCGCTCGCCACCTTCAGCACCAGCATGCTCGATGTGCTCAAGGGCCACCTGGACGAAGACCAACTGCAACCGGCCAAGGTCGAAGAGCTGTTCGGCAAGCAAATGACTGGCACCCTGACCTCGCCGTGCGATTGCGTGGTGGCCCAGCAAATGGTCGCCGACGGTCAGTACGCCAACAAAGGCGACGTGATCTTCCAACTGGTGCCACGCGGCAGCCTGGCCAATGTTGAAGCACGCTTCACCTATCGCCAGTTCGCCGACGTTCGCCCAGGTACGCCGGTGAGCTTCCAGGTGGCCGACGAAGAACAGATTCGCACCGGCACCATCGTCAGCAGCACCAGCCTGAACAGCGCCGACCTGTCCTCCGACATCCGCGTGCAGATCAAGCCTGACGCACCGCTGGACAGCACCTACGCCGGCCGCCCGGTGGAAGTGACCAGCGACCGTGGTCCCTCGCTGAACTGGCTGATCGATAAAGCCATGGCTGCGGGTCTTTAATCATGAGCGCCCTTCGAAACCTGCCGGTGCCCCTGGCGCTGGCCATCGCCCTCGCCGGTTGCGCCGGCCTGCCCGACCAACGCCTGGCTAACGAAGCTTTGAAACGTGGCGACACCGTCACCGCGCAGCAGAATTACCAGCAACTGGCAGACCTGGGTTACAGCGAGGCCCAGGTGGGCCTGGCCGATATCCAGGTAGGCACCCGCGATCCGGCGCAAATCAAACAGGCCGAAGCCACTTACCGCGCGGCGGCGGACACTTCGCCCCGCGCCCAGGCCCGCCTCGGTCGCCTGCTGGTGGCCAAGCCTGGCAGCACCGAAGCCGAACACCACGAAGCCGAAGGCCTGCTGAAAAAAGCCTTTGCCAATGGCGAAGGCAATACCCTGATCCCGCTGGCGATGCTGTACCTGCAATACCCGCACAGTTTCCCGAACGTGAATGCGCAGCAGCAGATCAGCAAATGGCAGGCCGCGGGTTACCCGGAAGCCGGCCTGGCCCAGGTGCTGCTGTATCGCACCCAGGACACCTACGACCAGCATCTGGATGATGTGGAGCGCATCTGTAAAGCCGCGCTGAACACCACCGATATCTGCTACGTCGAGCTGGCCACGGTCTACCAGAAAAAAGCCGAACCTGAGAAACAGGCCGAGCTGCTCAAGCAGATGGAAGCCGGCTACAGCCGTGGCACCGTTACCGCACAACGTGTTGATAGCGTGGCACGCGTGCTGGGCGACGCTTCGCTGGGCAAGACGGACGAAAAAACCGCCCAGGCCCTGCTGGAAAAAATCGCTCCTGGCTACCCGGCTTCGTGGGTCAGCCTGGCGCAATTGCTCTACGACTTCCCGGAACTGGGCGACGTCGACCAGATGATGAAGTATCTGGACAACGGCCGTGCCGCCGACCAACCGCGCGCCGAGCTGTTGCTAGGCAAGCTCTACTACGAAGGCAAATGGGTGCCGGCCGACGCCAAGGCCGCTGAAGCCCACTTCGAAAAAGCCGTGGGCAAGGAAGTCGCCGCCGATTACTACCTCGGCCAGATCTACCGCCGTGGCTACCTGGGCAAGGTCTATCCGCAAAAAGCCCTGGACCACTTGCTGACCGCTGCGCGCAACGGCCAGAACAGCGCTGATTTCGCCATCGCCCAGTTGTTTTCCCAAGGCAAGGGCACCAAGCCCGACCCATTGAATGCCTATGTCTTCAGCCAATTGGCCAAAGCCCAGGACACGCCAGAAGCCAATGACTTGGCCACGCAGCTCGAAGCCCCGCTGACGCCAGAGCAACGCGCTCAAGGCCAACGCCTGGTGCAACAGGAGCTGGCCGCGCGCGGCACCCTGGCCCAGAGCACGCTGCAACTGCACGCCCTGGAAGAAGAAGACGGCGAGGAATCCCTATGAAGCTCAATCCATTCGTCAAGGCCGGCATCGGCCTGACCTTCGCCCTGCTGTGGTCGTGCCCGACCCTGGCCGCGCTGACCGAAGCCAAGAACTTCGGCCTGGAAGTCAAAGCCACCGCGCAGTCCGAAGACGACCGCGACCTCGGCACGCAGAAAGGCGGCGACGTCAACGGTGTCGGCCTCGACCTGCGCCCTTGGATCTACGGTGAAAGCGGTGCGTGGAGCGCCTACGCCATGGGCCAGGCCGTGGTCTCCAGCGACATCATCGAGACCGACCCGCTGCAACAGTCGGCCGATGACGAAAACCAGCAGACCACCAACAACGACCGCAAGACCAAGAAAAACTACTTGGCCATGCGCGAGTTCTGGGTCGGCTACAGCGGCTTCACGCCCTACCCTGGCGAGATCCTCAAGCTGGGTCGCCAACGCCTGCGCAACGACGACGGCCAATGGCGCGACACCAACATCGAAGCGCTGAACTGGACTTTCGACACCACCCTGCTCAAGGCCAATGTCGGCGTTGCCGAACGCTTCAGCGAATACCGCACTGACCTCAAGGAGCTGTCGCCCAAAGACAAGGACCGTCAGCACCTGTACGCCGACGCCGCCTACCAGTGGACGCCCGGCCAGTGGATCGGCCTGCGCGGTCACCACACCCATGACAACGGCAAGCTCGACTACCCGGAGCCCGGCGTACCGACCGACTCGTTGGACAAGCGTGAAAATGGCGACCTGAGCTGGCTCGGCATCGAAGCCAACAGTGACGCCTACAACTGGCGCAACACCAACACGGTCAACTACTGGGCCAGCGTCACCGGCATGCGCGGTGACCGTGATTCGGTCAACGCATTGAACGCCGACGGCACCCGCCCGACCAACGCCAAGCGCAGCGACGATGTCAGCGGCTGGGCCACCGACCTCGGCGTGCGTCTGCGCCTTGATCCCCAGTGGCAAGTCGGTGCGGCCTACTCCCGCGCCAGCGCCGAGTACGAACAGAACGGCCTGCAAAGCAACCGGTCGAACTGGACCGGTACCCAGTCCCGCGTGCATCGCTTCGGTGAAGCCTTCCGTGGCGAGATGAACAACATGCAGTCCATGAGCCTGTTCGGTTCCTGGCAGCTGCGTGAGGACTACGACGCCAGCCTGGTGTACCACAAGTTCTGGCGTGTCGACGGCAACAAGCCAGTCGGCAGCAACGGCATCGACGCGGTGCAGAACAATACCGACGATGTGACCGGCGCGATCCTGTCCAGCACTTCCCTGCCGCTTGAAGACGGCAAGAAAGACCTGGGCCAGGAAATGGACCTGGTCGTCACCAAATACTTCAAGACCGGCCTGCTTCCGGCCGCCCTCAGCCAGTCCATTGACGAACCGTCGGCCCTGGTGCGCTTTCGTACTGGCGTATTCAAGCCGGGCGACGCCTATGGCAGCAACGTCGACTCGTACATGCACCGCGCGTTCGTCGACGTGATCTGGAAATTCTGATGGGAGCCTGCGCTATGAAACCTCATAAGTTGCTGGTCGCGGCGATGCTGATGGCTAACGCCACCGCCTTCGCCGACACCGCGCAGCCGGTCAAGGCGCCAACCATCGCCAAAGAGCTGCAACAGGCCAAGACCTACACCATCTCCAGCCCGCCGACCGCGCCGCTGGAAATGGCCAAGCCGGCCCTGCCGGATCTGTCGGGCTACACCGATGCGGCAATGGAAAAAAAGATCGTCAGAAGCAAGCCGGGCAAGATCAGCATCCGCCGCATGATGCAGGAAGACGCCCTCAAGGACTTCATCGGCGGTGACAACAAGATGGCCGAGTGGGTAGTGCGCCAGCACGGCATTCCCCAGGCGATCTTTGTCGACGACGGCTACATGAACCTCAAAGACCTGCTGGGCAAGGTGCCCAAGCAGTACCTGAGCGAGACTTCGCCGGGCGTGTTCGTGGCCAAACTGCCGATCGTGGTGGGCCGCAAGGGCATCCTGGAAATCGACAAGAAGACCCAGGAGCTGCGCCTGTCCCAGGAAGCCGGTTCGTTCCTGATCAACGACGGCCAGCTGTTTGTGCGTGACACCAAAGTCACCGGCTGGAGCGAAAAGGCCAACGGCCCGGCACTGTTCAAGTCGCCCAAGGAATTTCGCCCGTTCCTGCTGGCCTGGGGCGGTACCGAGACGTACATCTCCAACACCAAGATGGCCAGTTTCGGCTACGCCAACAGTAAGTCGTACGGGGTGAGTATTTCCCAGTACACGCCGAACATGGCCAAGGTGCTCAAGCGTGCGGAGCCGACCGGCTGGATCATCGACTCCGAGTTCTCGGACATGTGGTACGGCTTCTACTGCTACGAGACCACAGGCTTCGTGATCAAGGGCAATACCTACAAAGACAACATCGTCTACGGCATTGACCCCCATGACCGTTCCCACGGCCTGATCATCGCGGACAACACCGTCTACGGCACCAAGAAGAAGCACGGCATCATCATTTCCCGGGAAGTGAACGACAGCTTCATCTTCAACAACCGCAGCTACGACAACAAGCTCTCGGGCCTGGTACTCGACCGTAACAGCGTCAACAACATCGTGGCCGACAATGAGTTTTACCGTAACCACACCGATGGCATCACCCTCTATGAGAGCGGTGACAACCTGCTGTGGGGCAACAAGGTGATCGCCAACCGTCGCCACGGCATCCGGGTGCGTAACAGCGTGAATATCAAGCTGTACGAAAACACCTCGATGGCCAACGGCCTCACCGGGCTGTACGGCCACATCAAGGACTTGACCGACACCGACCGTGACATCGCCCTCGACCCGTTCGACGCCAAGGTCTCGCTGATCGTGGTCGGCGGTGAATTGGCGGGTAACGGCAGCGGGCCGCTGTCCATCGACTCGCCATTGAGCGTTGAGCTGTACCGCGTGTCGATGCTGGCGCCGACCAAGTCCAGCGGTATCAGCTTCAACGGCGTGCTGGGCGATCGCCAGGAAGAGATTCTCGACCTGCTGGTGCGCCAGCAGAAAGCCGTGCTGATCGACCCTGTCGAACGCCAGACCGAATTGCAGGACTGAGGATGACCCTTATGCACCCACACATGATCAAACTGCTGAGCCTCTCGGGTCTGACCCTCGGCCTGCTCGCGGCCAGCCAGGGCGTACGCGCCGACGAAATCAAGGCGCCGACCTTTACCGCCGAGCCGTGCTGCAGCCTGTGCCCGGCCGCTCACGATGCGAAGAACTACACCACGCGCTACCAGCAGAACTTCACCACCCTGGTGCAAGCCCAGGGCGACTGGCTGTTCCGTACCCAAGAAGACTTACGCACCGAATTCGACACCACACCGTCCGGCTACAAACGCATGCAACAGCTGCACGATGCGTTCAAGGCCAAGGGCGTGGAACTGGTGGTGGTCTACCAGCCGACTCGCGGCCTGGTGAACCGCAACAAGCTCAATCCTGAAGAAAAAGCCAAGTTCGATTTCGACAAGGCACTGGGCAACTACAAGACCATGCTCGGCCGTTTCGCCAAGATGGGCTACGTGGTGCCGGACCTGTCGCCGTTGACCAATGAGCAACTGCCGGATGAGCTGCCGGCCCACGATTTCTACTTCCGCGGCGACCAGCACTGGACGCCATATGGCGCCCAGCGCACCGCGAAAATCGTCGGCGCCAAAGTGCGTGCAATGCCTGAATTTGCCGGCATCCCACAGCGTGAATTCGAGACTAAACGCTCCGGGCGCATGGGCAAGACCGGCACCCTGCACAACATGGCCGGGCAACTGTGCGGCACCAGCTACGCGATCCAGTACATGGACCAGTTCACCACCGAGCCCAAAGGCGAGGCTGGCGACGGCGACCTGTTCGGCGATTCGGGCAACCCGCAGATCACCCTGGTCGGTACCAGCCACAGCGGCAAGAACTACAACTTCGCCGGGTTCCTGGAACAGGAAATCGGTGCTGACATCCTCAACGTCGCCTTCCCCGGCGGTGGCCTGGAAGGCTCGATGATCCAGTACCTGGGCAGCGACGAATTCCAGAAGACCCCGCCGAAAATCCTCATCTGGGAATTCTCGCCGCTGTATCGCCTGGATCAGGAGACCATCTACCGCCAGATGATGTCGCTGCTGGACAACGGCTGCGAAGGTAAACCCGCGCAGATGACAGCCAGCACCACCTTGAAACCCGGCAAGAACGAATTGATGGTGAACAGTTCGAACAAAGACCTGCGTAATGCCAATCACCAGGTTGATATCCGCTTCGCCGACCCATCGGTGAAAACCCTGCAAGCCACCCTCTGGTACATGAACGGTCGCCACGAGGACATCAAGATCGAGAAACCCGAAACATCCGATACAGACGGGCGTTTCGCCTTTGAACTGCGCACTGATGAAGACTGGGCCTCGCAGAACTTGCTGGCCGTGGAAGTGCAGGGTCCGGAAGCGGGCGCTGCCGCGCAGAAAGTCGAAGCGAAAATTTGCACACGCAACGTATTCCCTAGCGGCGGTCAGAAGACTGCTTCGCTGCCGTGAAGTAAGTGCGCAATGAGGTTACCTATGCAGAAGTTATTGATTCCAACGCTGCTGGGCCTGGCGATCTTCGCCGGCTCAGTCAACGCCGCCGCGCCACTGCGTCCACCCCAGGGCTATTTCGCCCCGGTGGAAGCGTTCAAGACCGGCGACTTCAAGAATGACTGCGACGCCATGCCGGCGCCGTACACCGGCTCGCTGCAGTTTCGCAGCAAGTACGAAGGTTCGGACAAGGCCCGTTCCACGCTGAATGTGCAATCCGAAAAAGCCTTCCGCGACAGCACCGCCGACATCACCAAGCTGGAAAAAGACACCAGCAAGCGCGTGATGCAGTTCATGCGTGACGGTCGCCCGGAGCAGCTGGAATGCACGCTCAACTGGCTGGCTACTTGGGCTCGGGCAGACGCACTGATGTCCAAGGACTTCAACCATACCGGCAAATCCATGCGCAAATGGGCGCTGGGCAGCATGGCCTCGGCCTATGTACGCCTGAAGTTCTCCGACTCGCACCCGCTGGCCAACCACCAGCAGGAAGCGCAGCTGATCGAAGCCTGGTTCAACAAACTGGCCGATCAGGTGGTGAGCGACTGGGACAACCTGCCGCTGGAAAAAACCAACAACCACTCCTATTGGGCCGCCTGGTCGGTGATGGCAACGTCCGTCGCCGTCAACCGTCGCGACCTGTTTGATTGGGCGGTGAAGGAATACAAGGTCGGCGCGAACCAGGTCGATGACCAGGGCTTCCTGCCGAACGAATTGAAGCGTCAGCAACGCGCATTGTCCTACCACAACTACGCGCTGCCGCCGCTGTCGATGATCGCCAGTTTCGCGCTGGTCAACGGTGTGGACCTGCGCCAGGAAAACAACGGCGCGCTCAAACGCCTGGGTGACAAGGTGCTGGCCGGGGTGAAAGACCCGGAGATCTTCGAACAGAAGAATGGCAAAGAGCAGGACATGAAGGACTTGAAACAGGACATGAAATTCGCCTGGCTCGAACCTTTCTGCACCCTCTACACCTGCGCGCCGGATGTGCTCGAGCGCAAGCACGGGATGCAGCCGTTCAAGACGTTCCGCCTCGGGGGTGACCTGACCAAGGTCTACGACCCGACGCATGAAAAAGGCAACAAAGGTTCCTAAGGCTGAATGGATTACCTGTAGTGAGCGGGCTTGCCCCGCGCTGGGCTGCGAAGCGGCCCTAATCGATTCGTCGCGGTGTGCCAGGTATACCGCGACGTGGGGTTTTGGGGCTGCTACGCAGCCCAGCGCGGGGCAAGCCCGCTCACCACAAAAAGCTGCATCGCCGTCCATGGAAACCATGGGGGGTTTGGGGGGGCTCTGGCCCTTGACTGTTGGTTAAACATGGAGAGATCGGGATGGTTTTCTCGTCCAATGTGTTCCTGTTTCTGTTCTTGCCGATCTTTCTCGGCTTGTACTACTTGAGCGGGCAACGCTATCGCAACTTGCTGCTGCTGTTGGCCAGCTACGTGTTCTACGCCTGGTGGCGAGTGGACTTCCTGGCACTGTTCGCCGCCGTGACGCTGTGGAATTACTGGATTGGCCTCAAGGTCGGTGCAGCTGGCGTGCGCACCAAGCCGGCCCAGCGCTGGCTGCTGCTCGGCGTGGTGGTTGACCTGTGCATCCTCGGCTACTTCAAGTACGCCAACTTTGGCGTCGACAGCATCAACGTCATGATGAAGTCGGCCGGCCTGGAGCCATTCATCCTCACCCACGTGCTGCTGCCGATCGGCATCTCGTTCTACATCTTCGAGTCCATCAGCTACATCATCGACGTGTACCGTGGTGATACCCCGGCGACCCGCAACCTGATCGACTTTGCGGCGTTCGTGGCGATTTTCCCGCACTTGATTGCTGGCCCGGTGTTGCGCTTTCGCGACCTGGCTGACCAGTTCAACAACCGCACCCACACCCTCGACAAGTTCTCCGAGGGCTGCACGCGGTTCATGCAGGGTTTCATCAAGAAGGTCTTCATTGCCGACACCCTCGCCGTGGTGGCCGACCATTGCTTTGCCCTGCAAAACCCGACCACGGGCGACGCCTGGCTCGGCGCCCTGGCCTACACCGCGCAGCTGTACTTCGACTTCTCCGGCTACAGCGACATGGCCATCGGCCTGGGCTTGATGATGGGTTTCCGCTTCATGGAGAACTTCAAGCAGCCGTACATCAGCCAGTCGATCACCGAGTTCTGGCGGCGCTGGCACATCAGCCTGTCCACCTGGCTGCGTGACTACCTGTACATCACCCTGGGCGGCAACCGTAAAGGTACGCTGACCACCTACCGCAACCTGTTCCTGACCATGCTGCTCGGTGGCCTGTGGCACGGTGCGAACATCACCTACATCGTCTGGGGTGCGTGGCACGGCATGTGGCTGGCGATTGAAAAAGCCATCGGCCTCAACACTTCGCCGCGCAGCTTCAACCCGGTGCGTTGGGCCTTCACCTTCCTGCTGGTGGTGATGGGCTGGGTAATCTTCCGCGCCGAGAACCTGCACGTCGCCGGCCGTATGTACGGTGCGATGTTCAGCTTTGGCGAGTGGTCGCTGTCGGAACTCAACCGCGCCAACCTGACCGGCCTGCAAGTGGCAACCCTGGTGGTGGCGTACGCAACCCTGGCGTTCTTTGGCCTGCGCGACTTCTACACCAACCGTCCTGCCGAGAAGACCGAGAAAACCAAGCCGGCCGATCCGAGCCTGATCAAGGCCGTACCGGGCGACAACCCAGGCAGCATCCACGAGCCCGGTTTCACCGTGGGCAAAGATGCCGCCGTACAACCGGCCTACTGGACCGCTGACTGGCCACGCTACGCCATGCGCGCTGCGGTGCTGCTGCTGTTCGTGGCGTCGATTCTCAAACTGTCGGCGCAGAGTTTCTCGCCGTTCCTTTACTTCCAATTCTGAGGGAGCCGACCATGACCCGTTCATTACGCGTCCTCTATATCGGCCTGTTCCTGGTGCTGCTGCTGGCCCTGGGTGCCTGGTCGCTGCGCAGTTTCTTCGGCTTCAGCACCAACGCCGACGCCACTGTGCTCAACGGTCGCTGGACCAAAGCCGTCGAGACCCACTACGACGACGAATTCCCGATCAAGCGCATCGGCACCAACCTATGGGCGGCGCTGGACTACAAGCTGTTCAATGAAGGCCGCCCTGGCGTGGTGCTGGGCCGCGATCACTGGTTGTACAGCGATGAGGAGTTCAACCCCGCCGTCAACGAAGACCAGAACCTGCAAGGCAACTACGCGCTGGTCGAAGGCGTGCGCCAGAAGCTCAAAGCCCAAGGCATTCAGCTGGTGATGGCGATCGTGCCAGCCAAGGTGCGCCTCTACCCGGAACACCTGGGTGAAGTGAAACCGGCGAGCATCCACGCCAACCTGTACGACGACTTCCACGCCCGCGTCGCCGCCGACAAGATCATCGCCCCGGACCTGCTCGGCCCGCTGCAACAGGCCAAGCTCGGCGGCAAGCAAGTGTTCCTGCGTACCGACACCCACTGGACTCCGGACGGCGCTGAAATCGCCGCCAAACAGTTGGCCAAGACCATCGCCGACAAGACCCCACTGAGCGGCGAGCCACAGCGATTTGTCACCGAGGCGGAAAAAACCGAGCCGCATAAAGGCGACCTGCGTCTGTTCCTGCCGCTGGACCCGCTGTTCGAAAACCTGATGCCGCCTAAAGAGCCGCTGGAAAAACGCGTCACGCACCTGGCCGAAACCAAAGGCGACGACGCCCTGTTCAGCGACAGCGAAACCCCAGTGGCCCTGGTAGGCACCAGCTACAGCGCCAACCCCAACTGGAACTTCGTCGGCGCCCTCAAGCAAGCCTTGGGCAGCGACGTGGTCAGCTATGCCGAAGACGGCCACGGCCCGATCCTGCCGATGCTCAGTTACCTGAAAAGCGATGACTTCAAGAACAGCCCGCCCCAGGTGCTGATCTGGGAGTTTCCTGAACGTTATCTGCCCGTGAACAACGAAATCGGTGATGCCGACCCCGCGTGGGTTGCGCAGCTTAAACAAGCCGGTTCGCGCCAACAGAACATGGCAATCAACACCACAAAATCCGAGACGCCCGACCGGGCGCAAAACTGAAAGAGAGGTAACTCACATGACTTTCACTACAACTCCTCGTCGTCTCGCTAAAACCCTGGCTATCGCGGCCGGTTTGAGCTTCGTATCGATGTCCGCGTTCGCCGGCGGCGACGCCGCCCTCTACGGCCCGACCGCGCCAAAAGGCTCGAGCTTCGTGCGGATCTACAACGCCAGCAACCAGGAAGTCAGCGCCACTGTTGGCGCCACCAACCTGAGCGATGTTGCACCACTGGCCAGCAGCGACTTCAGCTTCATGCCTGGCGGTGACTACAGCGCCAAGGTCGGCAGCCAGACCGTGCCGGTCAAACTCGCCGCCGACCACTACTACACGCTGGTCAACAGCGGCAGCGGCCAGCCCCAGCTGATCGAAGAACCGCCGTTCAAGAACAAGCAGAAATCCCTGGTCCGCGTGCAGAACCTCAGCGACAAGGCCCTGACCTTGAAGACGGCTGACGGCAAGACTGATGTGGTCAAGTCGGTGGCGGCCAAAGGTCGTGGCGAACGTGAAATCAACCCGGTGAAGGTGAGCCTGGCGTTGTATGACGGTGACAAGAAAGTCGGCGATGTGAAGCCGGTGGCCCTGGAGCGCGGCGAGGCAGCGGTGCTGTACGTCACCGGTTCCGGTTCGAGCCTGTCGCCAGTGTGGGTGAAACGCCCTGTATCGACCCGCTAATTAGATTTTCGACCTGGCTCCGCTCCCCTGTGGGAGCTGGCTTGCCTGCGATGGCATCACCTCGGTGTACCTGACAAACCGAGTCGTCTGCATCGCGGGCAAGCCCGGCTCCCACAGGGACCGAGGAGTCCGGTCGGACCGAGACAAAAACAAGAGTGAAACGACAAACCTTCGTAGCTCTGACCCAAATCGATTCAAGGAGAAACACCCATGATTCCAGTCATCCTTTCCGGTGGTAGCGGCTCACGTCTTTGGCCGCTTTCCCGTAAACAGTTCCCTAAACAATTCCTGGCTCTGACCGGTGAACACACACTGTTCCAGCAAACCCTGGAACGCCTGGTGTTTGAAGGTATGGACGCTCCAATCGTGGTCTGCAACAAGGACCACCGCTTTATCGTCAACGAGCAACTGGCCGCCCGCAAGCTGGAAAGCCAGCGCATCCTGATGGAGCCGTTCGGCCGCAACACCGCGCCGGCCGTGGCCCTCACCGCGATGATGCTGGTCAATGAGGGGCGCGACGAACTGATGCTGGTGCTGCCCGCCGACCACGTAATCGACGACCAGAAAGCCCTGCAACGTGCGCTGGCCCTGGCCACCGTGGCCGCCGAGCGTGGCGAGATGGTGCTGTTCGGCGTACCGGCGACCCGTCCGGAAACCGGTTATGGCTACATCAAGTCTACTAACGATTCGCTGCTGCCCGAGGGCGTGAGCCGCGTCGAGCAGTTCGTGGAAAAACCCAATGAAAAACGCGCCGTCGAGTTCGTCAAAAGCGGCGGGTATTTCTGGAACAGCGGCATGTTCCTGTTCCGCGCCAGCCGCTTCCTCGAAGAGCTGAAAAAGCACGATCCGGACATCTACGACACCTGCCTGCTGACGCTTGAGCGCAGCGAACAGACCGCCGACACCGTGACCTTCGACGAAGCCACCTTCGCCTGCTGCCCGGACAATTCCATTGACTACGCCGTGATGGAAAAAACCCAGCGCGCCTGCGTGGTGCCGCTGAGTGCCGGTTGGAGCGACGTGGGTTGCTGGGCATCGCTGTGGGCCGTCAACGACAAAGACGTGCACGGCAACGTGAGCAAAGGCGACGTGGTGATCCAGGACAGCCGCAACTGCATGATCCATGGCAACGGTAAACTGGTGTCGGTGATCGGCCTGGATAACATCGTGGTGGTGGAAACCAAGGACGCGATGATGATTGCCCACAAGGACAAGGTCCAGGGCGTCAAGCAGATGGTCAACACCCTGAACGACCAGGGCCGCAGCGAAACCCAGAACCACTGCGAAGTCTATCGTCCGTGGGGCTCCTACGACTCGGTGGACATGGGCGGGCGTTTCCAGGTCAAGCACATCTCGGTCAAGCCGGGCGCGTGCCTGTCGCTGCAGATGCACCACCACCGTGCCGAACACTGGATCGTGGTCAGCGGTACTGCCGAAGTGACTTGTGACGAGAACGTGTTCCTGCTCACTGAGAACCAGTCCACCTACATCCCGATCGCCTCGGTGCACCGCCTGCGCAACCCGGGCAAGATCCCGTTGGAGATCATCGAAGTTCAATCGGGCAGCTACCTGGGTGAAGACGACATCGAGCGCTTTGAAGATATCTACGGTCGCTCGACGCCGGTTGAACGTGGTGTTTCGGTGAAAACTATCGCGCAGTAAAACAGTCGTACAAGAAGCCCCCGTCCAGCCGACTGCGTCCCCTATCCGCAGCCGGTTGGGCGGGGGCTTTTTCTTTGGGGCCGTGGTGATCAATCCCACCTACGCTTAAGTTAGGATGCTCATTCCCTACTTGAGGTGGTCTCCATGTTTTTCGGCGTTCTACTGATCATCACCTGGCTGATCCTGTTGCTGCGCTACCCCGCCAAGGCACTGCCCGTATCCCTTGCGGCCGCCGTGGGCTTGGGTTTCGTCGCGATCTGGGTGGTGTGGCTGGACAGCCGGGAAGCCTCGCAACTGGCCCGCCTGGAGCTGCGCATCACCTATGCTGCCGACGAATGCCCCACCGACCGACCGCTCAAATTGACGCTGAACAATGGCAACGATGTGCCGCTCACCGAACTGCGTTGGCGCGTCGCCGCCTACGCACCGGGCGATACGGTGAACCTCGCGGACAACGTCTATGCCGCCCCACGCTATCGCGGGCCCGGTGAGTTGCAAGCCGGCGCCACGTGGGAAGACTGCCTGCCCACTCCGCCTCTGCGCCCCGGCTACCGCCCGCAAACCCTGGAATTTCGCGCCGAGCACCTGCAAGGCAGTTTTTCGGACTGACAAAGGATTGATCCATGCCCAACGTACTGATCACCGGTTGTTCCAGCGGCATCGGCCGTGCCCTGGCGGACGCATTCAAAGCCGCCGGCTACACGGTGTGGGCCAGCGCCCGCCGCCCGGAAGACGTCGCCGCCCTCGCCGCTGCCGGCTTTAATGCCGTCGAACTAGACGTCAACGACAGCGCCGCTTTGCAACAGCTGGCCGAACAACTGGGCGAATTGGATGTACTGGTCAACAACGCCGGTTATGGCGCCATGGGGCCGTTGCTCGACGGCGGCACCGAGGCGATGCAACGCCAATTCGAGACCAATGTGTTTTCCATCGTTGGTGTGACCCAGGCGCTGTTCCCGGCCCTGCGGCGCAGCAAGGGATTGGTGGTGAATATCGGCAGTGTTTCCGGTGTGCTGGTAACGCCGTTTGCGGGGGCCTATTGCGCGTCAAAAGCCGCCGTGCATGCCTTGAGCGACGCGCTGCGCATGGAACTGGCGCCGTTTGGCGTGCAGGTCATGGAAGTGCAACCCGGCGCCATCAACACCCGTTTTGCGAAAAACGCCGGCGCCCAGGCCGAACTGTTGATCAATGAACAATCGCCATGGTGGCCGTTGCGCGACGGCATCCGTGCGCGCAGCCAGGCTTCCCAGGACAAGCCGACGCCAGCCAATGTGTTTGCGGCGGATGTATTGAAAGCTGTGCAACAACCACAACCGCCCCGCCTGCTGCGCTCGGGCAATGGGAGCCGCGCGTTACCGTTGATGGCGGCGTTGTTGCCCAAAGGGTTGCTGGAGAAGGTGTTGAAGAAACGCTTCGGCTTAAGTGGCATGTTGTAAGCAAGCATGAAGCCCACCTGCCAAAATCTGGGATGAGTGCCATAATCGCGGCCTGCCTCTTGAAACTGACTGGCCCCACAAGGGTAATGCGATGGAAATCAGAAAAATTCGACTGAACAACGTCGGTCGTTTTACCGACTTGGAAGTCGCCTTTGCGCCTACCGAAAAGCACGCGTCGAAGGTGACGGTGTTCGTGGGGAATAACGGGGCGGGGAAGACGACGATTTTGAAGTCGTTGGCTACGGCACTGAGTTGGTTCGTTGCCAGGGTGAGGACCGATAAAGGAAGAGGCTCGCCGATTCCCACTGAGGCAATCAATAACTCAGCCAACACTGCTGCCATCTTCATTCTCATCAGCGATGCCGCTCATTCAAATCGCTCCGACTACTATTGGACACTATCTCAATCACGCCAGGGTCGTGCGGCATCTGCTGTAAGCGAGCTCGCAAATGCCACTGAGCTAGCTGGTAACTACCGTTATCATTGGGCATTGGTAGACGAAAACATCTCTTTACCTCTCGTAGCTTTTTATCCGGTAGAAAGATCTGTTTTGCAAATTCCGCTGAATATAAAAAAATCGAATAAGAAGGTGGATCAACTTGCTGGATATGAAAGCGCACTTGGCGGAGGCGTGAATTTCGCTAGCTTTTTTGAATGGTTCCGCGATAGGGAAGACAGTGAAAATGAAGCTGGGATTCCCTTGAATGTTTTGACTCATTTAAAAAGTACGTTTGAATCAGATAAAAAATTCGTCAACGAGCTTAACCGAGTACAGAACGCTTCAAGAGATAAGCAGCTATCTGCTGTACGTTCCGCCGTAGCCTTTTTCATGCCCGGCTTTAATAATTTACGGGTTCAAAGATCGCCGAACCTGCATATGGCTATCGATAAGAATGGTGAAACACTTAATGTTGCGCAGCTTTCTTAAGGTGAAAAGTCCCTGATGGCTCTGGTGGGGGATATTGCGCGCCGTCTCTCCATAATGAATCCTGCGCTCGAAAATCCTTTACACGGTAATGGTGTGGTGCTGATTGATGAAGTAGATCTCCATCTCCATCCCAAATGGCAACGCAGCCTGATCCAACAACTAACGGCAACCTTCCCCAACTGCCAATTCATCCTGACCACTCACTCACCACTGGTAATCAGCGATACCAAGGACGTCCTGTGCTACGTCCTCGACGACGGTGAGCTGGAAGAACGCAATGGCCTTTATGGCCTCGATGCCAATCAGGTGCTGCTCAGCGTCATGGACACGGATGCACGCAACAGTGAAGTGCAGGACCGCCTGGATCGTCTACTGGATCTTCTGCAAGACAAAAACTTGAAAGAGGCTAAGGCCCTTTTCGAAGAACTTTCAGCAGACCTTCCCCCTGATCACATTGAGCTGACTAAAGCAGCTCTCCTGATTCGCAAGTTGGAGTTGCGCAGTGCGTAAGATCACTAAAGGACGTGAACCAGCAGCATTGACGCGCTGGAGACGCGCGAACCCGAGAGGTCGCTACCCCGAGTTAACGCACGAAGAAAGAAACGCCATTCGCCAAGCCTGCATAGAAGAGCAATACGGCCTATGTGCTCACTGTTGCAACGCAATCACGCTCGACAGTGCGCATAATGAGCATATGGAAGCTCAGAGGATCTCACCCAATCGCACAGTGGACTATTCCAATATCGTCGCGAGCTGTAATCGTCCCAACCAGTGCGGAGATTCGCACGCCCATCAGGCATTGCCGCTCACTGCGCTGATGGATGAATGCGAAACCGAGGTGAAATTTTATCTCTCGGGGCGAGTGGAAGGGCTGAGCCCAAGAGCTGTCACGTCTATTCAAGTACTGAATTTGGGAGACAGTCGCGAAAGGAATCGAGCACTATTCAATGATCGGAGAGACATCATCAATGCGCTTCTTTTCAACAGCCGCATGGATGGTTCTGATCTCACTACAGAAAATATCGACCTACTGACAATTCTTGAAGAAGAGCTGCAACAACCCGATGAAAACAGACAGCTCAAGCCATTCTCGCCGGTCTTGATAAATGTTATTCGCCAAATCAACGCCTGACCCTAACCCTTCATAAAGTCAATAAACGCCCGCACCTTCAGGGGCAAATGCCGGGTGTCCGGATACATCGCGTAGATCCCTTGCGGGGCAAAGCGATGGTCCGGCAACAGGCGCACTAATCGTCCGGCGTCCAGGTCATCCTGCACCAGCCATTGCGGCAACACCGCCACACCGTGCCCACGCACGGCGAAGGCTTGGAGAACGGCTGCGCTGTCGGCGACTAGCGACGCATGGCCGGGGCGATAAGAATGTTCGCCGGCTTGTGGATCGGTCACGCTCAACTCCGTCAATCGGCTATGCCCCAGCTTGGGCAACTGTTCCAAGTCATCCAGCGTATCAACCCCTCCAAACTGTGGTGCCGCCACGGCGAACACCTCGAAAGTCGACAACTGCACCGCGCGGTGATTGGAGTCCAGCAAGCGTCCCAACCGAATCGCCACGTCGAAACGCTCGGAGATCAGGTCCGCGTGAGTGGAGGATGTGGATAAGTGTATGTCCAGGTCCGGGTGCAGGCGGCGGAAGGCTTCGACCGCCGGGGCAACCACGGCCAATGCGTATTCCACGGTGGTAGTGATGCGCAACGTGCCTTTGAGTTGGGCATGCTCCGAGCGCGCCTCCTCCACCGCCAATCGCGCCTCTTCGAGCATGCGTGTGCAGCGCAGGTAGAAGCGCTCGCCGGCATCGGTCAGCGCCAGTTGACGGGTGTTGCGGGTCAGCAGAGTGACGCCCAGTTCTGCTTCCAGACGCTTGAGGTTGAAGCTGACCACGGCGCGAGTCTGGCCCAGCAGGTCAGCGGCAGCGGTGAGAGAGCCGGCCTCGACCACGGCCTTGAAGGTGTCGAATCGGTCCAGGCTGACCATCGGCGGCGCCCTCCTTTGTCAAAATATTTTTGACAAAGTAACAGGCAAACCAACGTATCCCAAACAGCACGACCCGCCTACCCTGCTCGCTTCACTCGCTGGATCGCACTCATGACCTACCGCTCGAAAGTCGCCTGGATCTTTTTATTGGGTTTTGCCCTGGACCTGGTGAACATGTTTGTCGCCACGGTCGCCTACCCGGATATCGCCCACGAACTGCATGCCTCGGTCACGCAACTGGCATGGATCAGCAACGCCTACCTGCTCGGCCTGACCGTGATCATTCCGCTCAGTGTCTGGTTGGCTGCGGTGATGGGGGAGCGAACTCTGATCGCGGCAAGCCTGTTGCTGTTCGCCGGGGCGTCGGTGATGGTGGGCCAGGCGAGTTCGATTGAAACACTGATCGGCTGGCGTGCCCTGCAAGGGCTGGGCGGTGGCTTGCTGATTCCCGTCGGGCAGGCCATGGCTTACCGGCATTTCCCGGCGGCTGAACGCAGCCAACTGACAGCGCGAGTGATGTCGGTGGCATTGCTGGTACCGGCGCTGTCGCCGGCGCTGGGTGGTTTGATTGTCGACAACGTGTCGTGGCGCTGGATCTTCTACGCCAATCTGCCCCTGGCGTTGATGACCCTGCTGCTGACCGTGCTGTGGATAAAACCTGACAGGCCGTCGAGCCGTCGTGTGCCACTGGACGTGGGCAGTATTTTCCAACAGATACGCAGCCCAATGCTGCGCACCGCGATGCTGATCTACCTGTGCATCCCCGGCGTGTTCATCGGTACCAGCCTCATCGCCATACTCTATCTTCGCGGCCTCGGGTACGACGCCACACAGACCGGCGCCTTGATGCTGCCGTGGGCACTGGCGTCGGCACTGGCGATTTTGCTCAGCAAAAAACTGTTCAACCGCTGTGGTCCGAAGCCATTGTTGTTGGCGGGCATGCTGCTGCAATGCCTGGGCATCCTGTTGCTGAATGGCCCTGCACTGATCATTCCAGCCTATTTGTTGATGGGGTTGGGAGGCAGCCTGTGCAGCAGTACCGCGCAGACCCTGGCCTTTCTCGATATTCCCGCCGAACGCATGGGCCACGCCAGCGCCCTGTGGAACATCAACCGACAACTGAGCTTCTGCCTGGGCGCAGCGGCGCTAAGTGCATTACTGTCGGCCTTGGATTCCTTCGCCATAACCTTCACGATGGCGGCAGCCCTGACACTGCTGCCTCTTTTTGCGGTGCTGCGTCTGGATACGTCCCGAATACGCGCACTGCTTCACCCTGCCAGCGAGCCTCACCGATGATCGATTACAGCGATTTTTTTGACGAAGTGATCCAGACCCATGTCGAGATCGAACAATGGTTTGCCGGCGTTGCGCCCGAAGGCACCTTGCAGAACCTGCTCGCGCGCTTCTCCCCGGAATTCAGCATGGTTGCCCCGGCGACCGGTGCACGGGTGAATGCGGCCGGGGTCAATGCCCTGTTCACGCGCTTGGGCGGCATGCGCCCGGGATTGAAAATCACCTTGAGCGAGATGGCCGGCATCGATCGCCATGCACGTGGCGCCACGGTGACCTATCGCGAGCATCAGATCGATGACAGCGGTACACAGACGGACCGCCGTGCCACGGTGGTGTTCGAGAAGCAGGCCAGTGGCGCGCTGCTGTGGCGCCATTTGCATGAAACCTTCATCAAGGCATAACGCCAGTTCCTGCAGGATTATGGGTTGACGATGACGGTGCAGGTAATCCCCGCCGCCAACAACACCCCTTCCGGTACCTCATCGATATGAATCCGTACCGGCACCCGCTGGGCCAGGCGCACCCAGTTGAAGGTCGGGTTCACATCGGCAATCAGTTCGCGGCTTTCGGGGTTGTCGCGGTCGTAGATACCTCGCGAGATGCTTTCCACATGCCCCTTCAAGGTCTCGCCACTCATCAATTGCATATCGGCTTTATCACCGACCTTGACGTGGGGCAGCTTGGTTTCTTCGAAGAAGCCATAAACCCAGAACGAGTTCATATCCACCACAGCCATCTTGGCTTCGCCGATGCGGGCATAGTCGCCGCGATGCACGTTCAGATTGGTGACATAACCATCCACCGCCGCCACCACCTGCGTGCGTTTCAAATTGAGTTCGGCCGCTTCCAGTTGCGCCAGCGCGTGTTGGTAGTCGGCCAGCGCCGAGTCGGCGATGTTGCTGGCGTCGTCGCGGTTTTCCCTGGAGATCACCAGGGCATCAAGGTCGGCACGGCGATGGGCATTGACCTTGCGCATTTCCCAGGTGGCTTTGCGCGACGCCACCAGCGATTGCGCCTGTTTGACCGCAATGCGGTAGTGCTCGGGGTCGATCTGCATCAACAGGTCGCCCTTTTTGACCAACTGGTTGTCACGCACCGGCACGTCGACCACTTCGCCGGTGACGTCGGCGGCGACGTTGATGATATCGGCACGCACACGCCCGTCGCGGGTCCACGGGGTTTCCATGTAGTGCACCCACAACGTGCGGCCAATCCAGATGGCCAAGGCCAGTACCAGCAAGGTCGCGAGCAGGCTGAAAAACTTTTTCATCGGGGCATTCTCAACGGTAGACGGTCAGCGCCAGGGCGCCGAACAGGCAAACAAACAGGCTCAGGCGCAGCAACGCCGGGTGCCAGAAAAAACGGTACAGGTCGAACCCGGCCAGGAAGCGATCAAGCGCCCAGGCCAACACGGCCGCGATCAGGAACATCAGGGTCATGGTTGGCATGTACACGCCATGGAAGGCGATTTCACGGGGCATGCGGGGATCCTTTAAGGGCGGCCAGCGGCGATTGCGGGTCCAGCAACGAGGTGCGGATAAAGTGCAGGTAGCTTTTCACCCGGCGCAGGGCCGAGGTGTCGAAGTGCGGGGCGAAGGGTTCATCGGTGGCCTGCACGCGGCTGATCGCATGGTCGACGGCGATCAGGCCGCGCTCCAGGTTGCTCGCGCTGGGTTGCAGGAACAGCCGCACCAGCGAGCGGCCCATCACGCGGATGGCCTGGCGCCACGGCTGGGACTCGGCATAGGCCGGATGCACCGGCAGAATCGCCTGCTCCTTGCGCAACTCGATGATCGCGTGGCCGACTTCCAGCACCACGAACATCCAGCGCAACAGGTCGCGCTGTACTTGCGGCTGGCCGACCGCGAGGCCGTAGGCCTGGTGCAGCAGGTCGCGGGTACGGCTTTCGAAACTCGACGCCAGGCCCTTGAGCTTGCCGCTGATCGCGTATACCACTTGCTCGCGCAGGTCCTGCTCCAACCGGCGCCACAGCCAGCGGCTGTTGGGCGGCAGGATGATCGCCCCCGCCGCCGCGCACACCAGCATGCCGATGACCATGGCGATGTAGTCGTTGATGAAGGTGTAGGGGTTGTAGATCGTCAGGTTGTCCGGCACCGAGCCGGTGCTGAAGAAGATCAGCAGCCCCACGCCGACACCCGCGTATTGCGGGCGCGAAGCGAGGAATGCGCCAAAGATGATCACCGGCGCAAGCATCACGCACAGCAGCGGGAAACCGTCGATCCAGGGGAACACGAAGAACATTTCGACAAAGCCCACTAAGGCCCCGATCAAGGTGCCGCACGCCATCTGGAACGCCATGCGTTTTGGGTTCGGCGTGGCGGCGGACAAGCCCACGGTAGCAGCGGCGATCAGGGTCATGGTCGCGCCGCTGGGCCAGGCGGTAGCCACCCAATAGCTGCCTAATACGATCAGGATGAATGACGCGCGAATTCCCGAGGCGGCGCAGGCCAGCCAGTTGGTCTTGGGGATGAAGGTTTCGTCCCACTGCTCGCGCGCATGGCTGTGATCCGCCAGGGAAGCGTGGGTTTGCGCGTAGTTATGCAGGTCGTCGACAAAACGGTAAAGAAGCTCGTAGGCGGTGTGGAAATCCAGTTGTTCGGCTTCACTGGGGTTCTCTTCCTGGAACGCCGCCCGCAAGCTGCGGACCTTGGCGGGCAGGCCGTCCTTGTAAGCGCTGAGCTGGCTGACCAAGCGTGCCGCGTCCGGGCTGGTGAGCGCACGGCCGGAGAAGCCGTCGAGCACTTCAGCAAGGTCTTGCAGCCCAGGCTTGATAGCCGCGACCACATGGTCCGCTTCATCGGTGCGCAAGCGCTCCAGCAACTGGTGCAAGGCATTGAAGCGTGTGGTGATGCTCATGAATTCGCTGTTGAGGCGACTGAGCCGGCCGTTGCGCCGACGCATGTGTGGGTCTTCAAACACCGTCACACTGCGCAGCCCTTCCAGGCCCACCGCTTCGGCGATAAAACGCACATTGCTGGCCTCGAAACCTTCGCGCTGGCTGCGCCCACGCAGGCCATCGGTGACGAACAGCGCAAACACGCCAAAGCGCTGGTACAACGCGTTGCGCATTGCGGCGCTGGAGGTTTGCGGCAGGATCGCGGCGCTGACCAGGGTGGAACACAGAATCCCCAGGGAAATTTCCAGCACCCGCCACACCGCCGCCATGAAAGCGCCGTCCGGATGCGCCAGGGCCGGCAAACCGACCATCGCCGCCGTGTAGCCGGCAAGTACAAACCCGTAGGCGCGGAAGTTGCGATTGCGCGTCGCGCCAGCGGTGCAGATGCCCACCCAGATCGCCAGCGCGCCAAGGAACAACTCAGTGTTCTGCGCAAACAGGGCAATCAACACCACCATCACCGCCGACCCCGCCAGGGTGCCGAGGAAGCGATAGAAGCTCTTGGCGAACACCTGACCGCTTTGCGGCTGCATCACGATAAATACTGTAATCATCGCCGTGCGCGGTTGCGGCAGTTCCAGGCGCATGGCCAGCCACAGCGTGAGGAACGCGGCGATCAGCACCTTGAAGATATACACCCAGGTCACGCCGTCGCTGCGTGCCCAGTCGAAAAAGCCACGGCGCCACTCAAGGGAATGCAGCCAGCGCAGCGGTGCAGGCAAGGGAGTCATCAGATCCTACTCAGTGATCAAACACGGCCAGCGCCGCCGGGGTCTTGCTCGGGAGGGTCTTGGCGTCTTGCGGCACATCGTTGCCGGCGCCGAGGCCGCCGCCCAGGGCCGTCACCAGTTCGGCGTGGGCGCTCAGGCGAGCCGCTTGTACCTGTTGCTCGATCTGTTGCTGATGAAACAGCAAGGTCTGCGCATTCAGGACATTCAGGTAATCGGTGAGGCCACGTTGATAGGCGATCATCGCGATGTCGTAGGTCTTCTGCGCCGAGGCCACCGACTGCGCGGCGAAGGCGGCTTGCTTGTCCATCGATTCGCGGCGGATCAGTTGGTCGCTGATGCCCTTGAGCGCATTGACCAGGGTCTGGTTGTACTGGGCGACGGCGATGTCATAACCGGCGCTGGCTTCGCCCAGTTCCGCACGCAGGCGGCCGCCGTCGAAGATCGGCAAGGTGATCGCAGGTCCCACGGTGTAGTTGAATTTCTTGCCCGCCAGGAATTCCAGCATGCCGCCACCGGTGGCCATGTAGCCGAGGCTGCCGACCAGATCGACGTTGGGGTAGAAACCGGCGTGGGCCACATCGATGCCACGGGCCTGGGCCGCGACTTGCCAGCGGCTGGCGACCACGTCCGGGCGTTGACCGAGCAACTGCGCGGGCAGGCTCGACGGCAACTTCAACGGCGCGCCCAGGGACAGGCTCGGGCGTTGCAACCGCGCGCCTTCCCCCGGGCCTTTGCCCGCCAGGGCCGCCAACTGGTTACGGCTCAGGGCGATCTCTTCGTCGAGGGCGTCCAGTTGCCGATGGGTTTCCGGCAATGGGGTTTCGGCCTGGCTGACATCGAAGTGGGTGCCGATCCCAGCGTTCAAGCGCTTGTTGGCCAGGTCGAGGATCTGCTGCTGTTGCGCCAGGGTCGCCGCGACGATATCGCGGTTGGCGTAATGCAACGACAACTGGATATAGGCGCGCACCACGTTGTTCTGCAATTCGAGTTGAGCCTGGCGCGCTTCGGCGGCGCTCATGTGCGCCAGGTCGACGGCACGTTCGGTGGCATTGCTTTCGCGGCCCCACAAGTCGAGGGCGTAGCTCAGGCCCAGGGAGGCATTGTTGTCCCAGGTGTTGGCTCCGCTCAGCTCGCCAGGACCATAGAACTGATCCTTCGGCCAGTTGTGGCGCTTGAGGGTGGTGTCGCTGTTGATCTGCAGCGACTCGGCCGACTCGGCAATCCCGGCCATGGCCCGCGCCTCACGCACTCGCGCGGCGGCCATGGCCAGGCTCGGGCTATGCTGCGTGGCCAAGTCGACCCAGCGGTTCAGTTGCGGGTCGCCGTAGGCTTGCCACCATTGCTCGGTGGGCCAGCGGGCGTCCTGGGCGGCGCTCTGGATGGCTTCGTCGGTAGCCAGGTGGTTGGCGTCGAGAGACTGGCCTTGTGGGGCGATTCCTCCGGTTCCGATGCAGCCGCTGATTGCTAACGATAAAGCCCAAACACTGAGAGTCTTAAGCTCTCTGCTGATGCGACGCGGCACGGCAAGCGTATTCCTGAGAGGGTGGAGCGGGAAAGGTGGCGCAATTCTAGGCGGCGGCATGAACGACGATAAGCTGGTATTCCTGTGAATCTTTGTTACCGTTCAGGCGATAATCCGTTGGTAGGGATCACTGGACGGCGTAACTTTCTGTCACAATTTGTTATCTCCCCTGAGAACACTCCATGGACACTTTGCAAAACATGCGCGCCTTCAGTTGCGTGGCCGAAGCCGGCAGCTTCACCGCCGCCGCCGTGCAACTGGATACCACCACGGCCAATGTGTCGCGCGCGGTCTCCAACCTTGAGGCCCATCTGCAAACCCGCTTGCTCAACCGCACCACCCGACGCATCGCGCTGACCGAGGCCGGTAAACGCTATCTGCTGCGCTGCGAACAGATCCTGGCCTATGTCGAGGAAGCCGAGGCCGAAGCCAGCGACGCCCACGCGCGCCCCGCGGGGCAGTTGAAAGTGCACACCATGACCGGTATCGGCCAGCACTTCGTCATCGATGCGATTGCGCGCTACCGCCGTACCCACCCGGACGTGACCTTCGACCTGACCCTGGCCAACCGCGTGCCGGACCTGCTCGATGAGGGCTACGACGTGTCCATCGTGCTGGCCAGCGAGCTACCGGACTCAGGCTTCGTGTCCCAGCGCCTGGGCATCACCTACAGCATCGCCTGCGCCTCGCCGGATTACGTCAAGGCCAAAGGTTGCGCGCAGCGCCCACAGGACTTGCTCAACCACGCCTGCCTGCGCCTGGTCAGCCCGGTGATCCAGTTGGATAAATGGACCTTCAACGGCCCTGAAGGCCAGGAAAGCGTGGCGATCAACACCTCGCCGTTCCTGGTGAACTCGGCCGACGCGATGAAAACCGCGATCACCAGCGGCATGGGCGTCGGCCTGTTGCCTGTGTACGCGGCCATCGAAGGCCTGCGCAACGGCACCCTGGTGCGAGTGATGCCCAACTACCGTTCCCAGGAACTGAACCTGTACGCCATCTACCCGTCGCGCCAATACCTGGATGCGAAGATCAAAACCTGGGTGGAATACCTGCGCGGCTCGCTGCCGGAGATTCTGGCAGCGCACCAGGCGGAACTGGTGGCGTATGAGTTGAGTGGCAGCCTCAGCGGCGCGCGGATGGCCAACTGACAAGCGGCAGCAGGAATGTTAGCGTGCTTGGCATTCTTCCGTAGTCGATGAGCCCGCCTGCAATGAAAAAGACTGTCCTCGCCTTCAGCCGCGTCACCCCGGAAATGATCGAACGCCTGCAACAGGACTTCGAGGTGATCGCGCCCAACCCCAAGCTGGGCGACATCAACGCTCAATTCAATGAAGCCCTGCCCCACGCCCACGGTCTGATCGGCGTGGGCCGTAAGCTGGGGCGCGAGCAGTTGCAGGGCGCGAGCAAGCTGGAAGTGGTGTCCAGCGTGTCAGTGGGCTATGACAACTACGATGTGGCGTACTTCAACGAACGCGGGATCATGCTCACCAACACCCCCGACGTGCTCACCGAAAGCACCGCCGACCTGGCCTTTGCTTTGCTCATGAGCAGCGCCCGTCGGGTGGCCGAGCTGGACGCCTGGACCAAGGCCGGCCAATGGAAAGCCAGCGTCGGCGCGCCGTTGTTTGGTTGCGATGTACATGGCAAAACACTCGGCATCGTCGGCATGGGCAACATCGGCGCGGCCGTGGCCCGGCGAGGGCGCCTGGGTTTCAACATGCCGATCCTGTACAGCGGCAACAGCCGCAAGCCGGCACTGGAGCAGGAGCTGGGCGCGCAATTTCGCAGCCTGGATGAGCTGCTGGCCGAGGCAGATTTCGTGTGCCTGGTGGTGCCGTTGAGCGACAAGACCCGTCATCTGATCAGCACCCGCGAACTAGGGTTGATGAAGTCCAGTGCGATCCTGATCAACATCTCCCGTGGCCCGGTGGTCGACGAACCGGCGCTGATCGAAGCCCTGCAAAACCAGCGCATCCGTGGCGCCGGGCTGGATGTATATGAGCAGGAACCACTGGTCGAGTCGCCGCTGTTCCAACTGAACAATGCCGTGACCTTGCCGCACATCGGTTCGGCCACGAACGAAACTCGCGAAGCCATGGCCAACCGCGCCCTGGACAACCTGCGCAGCGCCCTGCTGGGCCAACGTCCGCAGGACCTGGTGAACCCCCAGGTGTGGAAGGGCTGACTTCAAGGGCCTGACCGTTCCCACTGTAGGAGCGAGCTTGCGCGCGAAAAAGCATCAACGATAACGCGCCCATCCTGGATAAACGCGGTGCCCTTGAGTTTTTCGCGAGTAAGCTCGCTCCTACAGTTTTGGGTGCACAGGTCGATAACCTTCCATAGAAGATCGTCATCCCTGATCCACAGAAGGTTTTTATGTCCACCACCAAAGCCCGCGCAGACTCACTCTCGCTTCTGCTCTTTACCTTGCGCAGCGGCAAGCTGATGGCGATCAACCTGCTGAAAGTCAGCGAAATCATTCCCTGCCCGCCGCTGACCAAGCTGCCGGAGTCCCATCCTCACGTCAAAGGCATCGCCACTCTGCGCGGCAACTCGCTGGCGGTGATCGACCTGAGCCGCGCCCTCGGCGAAATGCCCCTGGCGGACCCTGATGGCGGCTGCCTGATCGTCACCGACGTGAGCCGCTCCAAGCAGGGCCTGCATGTGCAAGCCGTGAGCAAGATCGTGCATTGCCTGACCACCGACATTCGCCCACCGCCCTACGGCTCCGGGGGCAACCGCGCGTTCATCACCGGGGTCACCCAGGTGGAAGGCGGCCTGGTGCAGGTGCTGGACATCGAGAAAGTCATCCACGGCATCGCCCCGGCACCGATCGAAGCGGCGCCGACCGACCTGACCATGGAAGAGGCCGAAGTGCTCGGCAATGCACGCATCTTGGTGGTGGACGACAGTCAGGTCGCCCTGCAGCAATCCGTGCACACTCTGCGTAACCTTGGCCTCACCTGCCACACCGCGCGTAGTGCCAAGGAAGCCATCGACGTGCTGCTGGAGCTGCAAGGCACGGTTGAGCAGATCAATGTGGTGGTGTCGGACATCGAAATGTCGGAAATGGACGGCTACGCCCTGACCCGCACCCTGCGCGAAACCCCGGATTTCCAGCACCTCTATGTACTGCTGCACACCTCCCTGGACAGCGCGATGAACAGCGAAAAAGCCCGGCTGGCCGGCGCCGACGCAGTGCTCACCAAATTCTCTTCGCCGGAGCTGACCAAGTGCCTGGTGGTGGCCGCGCAAACGGTGGCGCAAAAAGGCCTGTGAGCGAATATTTCCAACTGCTGCGCCGCGACCTTATCGGCAGCCTGCCCGCCCCGCAGTGGCCGGTGGGCACGCAGTTGGATCATTACCGTGACGACTTGGCCCCGGCGATTCACGCCGTATTGCGCCTGACTCAGGATCAGGGTGGCGGTCGCGTTCCCAACCTGGAAACCTGGCAGCAGCAGTTCACCACCGATGCCGAGTTCGATCCCACGCTGTGCCTGGTGGTCAGCAACGGCGACGGCATTCTCGGCGTGGCCCAGTGCTGGACCAGCGCCTTTATCAAAAACCTTTCCATTCATCCTTGCGCCCAAGGCCAAGGGCTGGGGCGTGCCTTGTTGCTGCATAGCTTCCAGGCGTTCAAGCAACGCGGCGAACCCTATGTGGACCTCAAGGTGCTGGAGAGCAACCTGCGTGCCCGCCAACTGTATGAAAGTGCGGGGATGAAATTTGTCCTACGCGACGTAGTCGCTCAGGACTGATACGCACTGGCGTGTTACTTGCTTTCAGAGAGCGAATCGGTGAACAGAGGTAAAAACCCGTCACCGTTCTTGCGTGCCCTCTGACCTAGCCTGGTGACAGATCCGCCATGAATACTCAATTTTCCTGCGTCGGTTGCGGCAAATGCTGCTCCGACCACCACGTGCCCCTGACCCTCGAAGAAGCCCGGATGTGGGCGTCGGACGGCGGTAACGTCATCGTTCTGGCGGAAGGTTTCCTGGTCAACGGCCTGGGGCTGCCCCAGCAGCAACGCGAACATGCCGAGCGCCGTTCGGTAGTGGTGCCCAGCGGCAGTACCGAGGCGTTTGTGGCAATCACCTTTGCCGCCTACAACGCCGGGCGCTGCCGGAATCTTGACGAAGACAACCGGTGCCGCATCTATGAACGTCGCCCGTTGGTGTGCCGCATTTATCCGATGGAGATCAACCCGCATATCCCGCTGAACCCCGCCGCCAAGGATTGCCCGCCGGAATCCTGGGAACAGGGCCCGACGCTGATCGTCGGCGGTGAGCTGATGGACCAGGACCTGGCTGAACTGATCCGCCGCTCGCGCCAGGCCGACCGCGACGATGTGCAGACCAAGGAAGCGGTGTGTGCCTTGCTGGGCATTCGCACTACGGCGCTCAAGGGTGATGGCTTTACCGCTTACTTGCCGGACATGGGCGCATTCGCCCAGGCGATTGAGTTGGCAGTGAGTCAGCCGTCCGTGGCCAATGAATGGGTGTTCCATGTGTCGGGGCTGGACATCGCCGAGCAGGTGCTGGATGCCGGGGCGCAGATTGCCACCGAAGTGCCGGCCAACTATGCGTTTATCCCGTTACGCGCGGCTTAGACCAGAATTCTCTCGCCAATTGACGCAGATCCTCCGCCAACGCCGCCACATCGTTTGAGCTGAGCTGGCTTTGCTGCCCGGCGCTGACGGTGGCCTCCCCGGCGTCCCGAATGCCGACGATATTGCGGTTGATGTCTTCACTCACCACGCTCTGTTCTTCCACAGCCGTTGCGATCTGCTGGCTCATGGCGGTGATTTGCGTGACGCGCTGGCTGATGCCATCCAGCGCGGCGGCGGCACGTTGTGCTTGTTCGACGCTGGCTTCGACGTGCTCGCTACTCTGGGCCATGGCCTGCACCGCATCACGGGCGCCGCCTTGCAGGGTGCTGATCATGCGCTGGATTTCATCGGTCGATTGCTGCGTGCGCTGCGCCAGTCCGCGCACTTCATCCGCCACCACGGCAAACCCGCGCCCCTGCTCACCCGCACGCGCCGCTTCGATAGCAGCATTCAGCGCCAGCAAGTTGGTCTGCTCGGCAATCGTGCGGATCACCTCCAGCACGCCGCTGATCTCGCCGCTGTGGCTTTCCAACTGGTGGATCACCTCAGTGGCACGCGCCAATTCCTGGGACAGGCGCAACACCGCATCACGGCTTTGATCCACACGCTGATGGCCTTCGCGGGTTTCGCTGCCAGCCTGGTCGGCAGCCTTGGACGCCTGCTGCGCGTGGTTGGCCATTTCGGCCACGCTGGCGGCCATCTGGTGGATCGCCGCCGCCACTTGGTCGGTCTGGGTTTGCTGACCCAGGCTACTGGCGTGGCTGCTGTCGAGGTGCCGCACCAATTGCGCGGCATGGCCGGACAAGCGCTGAGAGGCATCGCCGATACGGCCCACCACGGCGCCCACCTGGGCTTCGAGCATGTGCAGGGCAAACTCGATCTGCCCGCACTCGTCACGACGTCCGGTATAGATCGCCTGGCTCAGGGGATTGTCGGCGATGCGGCGCGCCCGTTCTTGCAACTGGGCCAGGGGCCGCAAGATCGCCCGCACACCCATAGCCCCAACCGCGGATCCCGCCAGAAGCGCGAGTAATTGCCAGGCCAACGCGTATTCCGCCAGGCCAAGACCCGATGCCAAGGTCGCACCACAGGTGACGGCGACCCAAACCACCAGTTTCGTGCCTATGCCGATGGCCGGCCCCGTCGCACGCTTGCCGGCTCGCAAGCGCGCGTAGGCCTGCTCTGCCAGGGTAATCCTGCGGGCATCCGGCTTGGTACGCACCGATTGATACTCCACCGTCGCTCCGTCGCGGGTCACCGGCGTGGCATAGGCGCTGACCCAATAGTGGTCGCCGTTCTTGCAACGGTTTTTCACCATGCCCATCCACGAACGCCCGCCCTTTAGGGTTTGCCACATATGGGCAAACGCCTCGGACGGCATATCCGGATGGCGCAGGACGTTATGCGGCATGCCCAGCAGCTCGTCATGGCTGTAACCGCTGATGTCGATAAAGTCCTGGTTGGCGTAGGTAATCGCGCTGGTCAGGTCGGTGGTCGAAAGGATATTGGCGTCGGGAGCAAAGTCCACATTCCGACCGGTGACCGGCAGATTGATCTTCATGGAGAAGCGCGCTCGTGATTGTTGGAGGAGTCGGCAGGGCGTCGACTCTAAGCGCACCGGAGGGGCAAATACTGATCCAGCTCATGTTCCGCGCAATTAATTGGCCATCATTGTGGGTCCAATCGATAAGGCGCAAGGATCCGTTGGTACTCACCATTGTGCTTGAGCTGTTCGAGGGCGCGGTTGAGTTCAGTACGCAACGCAGTGTCCGTGTTGCGCAATGCGATCGCGATGCCGTCGCCCAGTAGCTCAGCGGAAACAGCAGGGCCCAGGAAGTCGAAATCTGCGCCGGCAGCGGTGTCGAGCAGTACGTTGCGGATTTCCACGGAGCCCTGCAGTGTCGCATCGATATGGCCTGCCACTAGGCTACGGACCAGTTCGTCGTTGAGCCAAAAACTCCTGATGATCACACCTTCGCGAGCCCACTGAGACAAGGCAAAGGCTTCGCGATTACTCCCTAGCAAAACGCCGACACGCTTGCCTTTGAGTGACGTTGTAGTCGGCATGAGGCCCGAGGCCCGGTGCGCAACGAGGCGCGTGGTGAACGGGTAGAGGTTATCGGTGAAACTCACCCGGCGGCGCCGCTGAGGTGTGGAGGCAATGCCCATAATTGCATCGAATTTCCGGGCGTCAAGGTCGTTGAAGTTTTCGACCAGCACCTGATCGATCCAGGTACAGCGCACATTCAATTGCTGGCACAGGGCATTACCGAGCTCGATGTGCATGCCGACCAGTTGCCCTTGCGGATCGCGACTCTGGAAGGGAGGGAACAATGCGGCAACCGCAAAACGGATTTCGCGCCGTGGTTGATCAATGCCTGCGACGGCATCCACTGCGAGCAATAGGACAAGCGCTACACAAAGGTGTATCAGGGCCACAGGAAACGTCCTTTTCCGGAAAGAGCACCCTCCGCTCAGGCCCGATACGAAACCAGGGCAGAGCGGAAGCTGTGCAAGCTTTCAAGAAACGGTCGCATGCCTACAAGCAGAAACATCGACGGGAGCTGTAGGCAACATCCGCCAAATATTACAACCGATTAATCTTAACGTTTACCCATTGAGCGACGGGTGCCCGGCGGGGCCATGCCCGGGGACTTGGTGTGGCCGTTTTTGGCTCCATTCTTGTACCAGGGCTGGGCGGCGTTCTTGGCCCCAGCCAGTTCACCCGGCTTGAAGGGAAACTTGAACGCCGGGATCTCGGCTTTTTCAACGCCTTCGGCGCTGGCCGGAGCGACAAGGTCGGCCGCTTCAACAGGGGGTTGTGTCGGGGAAGTCATAAGGGCTCCGGCGCGGGTATTGGTGTAAAAGCGCGAGTATAGCGGGGCCGGAGGGCCAAGCGGTAAGCTTCAAGCGGCAAGTTTAAAGCACTAGCTGTCATGGCTGTCAGTTTGACGTCACGATCCTGACCGGGTCGCCGCGCTATAAAGCTTTTATCCAAACCTCAACTTGCAGCTTGCAGCTTGAAACGTGCAACTGCGCCTCTGGTGTCCGTCGATGCACATTCAACGAAAAACCGCCCTGATCGTGGGGGTCCTCGTGGTGTTGGCCGTTGCAACCTGGGCACTGACCCGACCGGCCAAGTCCAAACTGGCGGCCCCCACCGCGATTCCGGTGCGAGTGGTGAGCGTGGCGCAGCAGGACATTCCGCGCTTTGTCAGCGGGATCGGCTCAGTGTTGTCGCTACACAGTGTGGTGATTCGCCCGCAAGTGGACGGCATCCTGACTAAATTGCTGGTCAAGGAAGGCCAGTTGGTCAAGGCCGGTGACCTGCTGGCGACCATCGATGACCGCTCGATCCGCGCCAGCCTGGACCAGGCCAAGGCTCAACTGGGCGAAAGCCAGGCGCAATTGCAGGTGGCGCTGGTCAACCTCAAGCGCTACAAGGAGTTGAGCGTCGACGACGGCGTGTCCAAGCAGACTTATGACCAGCAACAAGCCCTGGTCAACCAGCTCAAGGCCACTGCCCAAGGCAACCAGGCCGCAATAGATTCAGCTCAGGTACAACTTTCCTACACTCAGATTCGCTCGCCGGTCAGCGGACGCGTCGGTATTCGCACCGTGGATGAAGGCAACTTCTTGCGCACCGCCGATACCCAGGGCCTGTTTTCCGTGACCCAGATCGACCCGATTGCCGTCGAGTTCTCCCTGCCGCAACAAATGCTGCCCACCTTGCAGGGCCTGATCGCGGCGCCCACAAAAGCCAGCGTCGATGCCTACTTGGGCGCCGACACCGATGGCCAGACCGGCGACTTGCTCGGCGAAGGTCACCTGAGCCTGATCGACAATCAGATCAGCTCCACCACCGGCACCCTGCGCGCCAAGGCCGAATTCAACAATGCCTCGCAGCGCCTGTGGCCTGGGCAACTGGTGACCATCAAGATCCAGACCGCCCTCGACAAAAACGCCTTGGTGGTGCCACCGACCGTCGTGCAACGCGGCCTGGACTCGCATTTTGTGTACCGGGTCAACGGTGACAAGGTGGATGTGGTGCCGGTGCAGGTCACCTACCAGGACAGCGACGTGAACATCATCAAGGGCGTACAGGCCGGCGATGTGCTGGTCAGCGATGGCCAGTCACGGCTCAAGGCGGGTGCGCAGGTGGAAATACTCAAGGAGCCGCCGCAAGTCATTCAGACCGTCGATGCCAAGGTGCAGCCATGAGCCGTTCGCCGTCAGCCTGGTGCGTCGACCACCCGGTCGCCACCCTGCTGCTGACCTTTGCCCTGGTACTGCTCGGGCTGATTGCCTTCCCGCGCCTGGCGATCGCCCCACTGCCGGAAGCGGAATTTCCGACGATCCAGGTCACTGCCACCTTGCCCGGCGCCAGCCCGGACACCATGGCCTCGTCCGTGGCCACGCCGTTGGAGGTGCAATTCAGCGCCATCCCCGGCATGACCCAGATGACCTCCAGCAGTGCACTGGGCTCAAGCTTGCTGACCCTGCAATTCACCTTGAACAAAAGCATCGATACTGCCGCGCAGGAAGTACAGGCGGCGATCAACACCGCGTCCGGCAAGCTGCCCAGCGACATGCCGAGCCTGCCGACCTGGAAGAAGGTCAACCCGGCGGACAGCCCAGTACTGATCCTCAGCGTCAGCTCCAACAGCATGCCCAGCACCGAACTGAGTGATTACGTGGAAACCCTGCTGGCCCGGCAAATCAGCCAGATCGACGGGGTCGGCCAGATCAACATCACCGGCCAGCAGCGCCCGGCAATCCGCGTCCAAGCATCGCCGGACAAACTCGCCGCCATCGGCCTGACCCTGGCCGATATCCGTTTGGCCATCCAGCAATCGAGCCTCAACCTGGCCAAGGGCGCGATCTACGGCGAGAACAGCGTGTCGACCCTGTCGACCAACGACCAGTTGTTCCACCCGGAGGACTACGCGCAGCTGATCGTGTCCTACAAGGACGGCGCACCGGTTCAACTGCGGGATATCGCCAAGGTCATCAACGGTTCGGAAAACGCCTACGTACAGGCCTGGTCCGGCGACACACCCGGGGTCAACCTGGTGATTTCGCGTCAGCCGGGCGCGAACATCGTCGAGACCGTGGACCGCATTCAAGCCGAGCTGCCGCGCCTGCAAGCGATGCTGCCAGCGTCGGTGCAGGTCAGCGTGTTGACCGACCGCACCAAGACCATCCGCGCCTCCCTGCATGAAGTGGAAGTGACGTTGCTGATCGCCATCCTGCTGGTGGTGGCGGTGATGGCGCTGTTCCTGCGCCAATTGTCGGCAACGATGATTGTGTCCAGTGTGCTCGGGGTTTCGCTGGTCGCCAGCTTTGCGCTGATGTACCTGATGGGCTTCAGCTTGAACAACCTCACGCTGGTGGCGATCGTCATCGCAGTGGGCTTTGTGGTGGACGATGCCATCGTGGTGGTGGAAAACATTCACCGCCACTTGGAAGCCGGGCTCGACAAGCGCGAAGCGGCGATCAAAGGCGCTGGTGAAATCGGCTTTACCGTGGTGTCCATCAGCTTCTCGCTGGTGGCGGCGTTTATCCCGCTGCTGTTCATGGGCGGCGTGGTCGGGCGGCTGTTCAAGGAGTTCGCCTTGACGGCCACCTCGACCATCCTGATTTCGGTGGTGGTCTCGCTGACGTTGGCACCGACACTCGCCGCGCTGTTCATGCGCGCGCCCACTCATCATGCCCACGACAAACCCGGTTTCAGCGAGCGACTGCTGGCCGGCTATGCACGCAACCTGCGTCGTGCCCTTGCCCATCAACGCAGCATGGCGGCAATTTTCGTGGTGACCCTGGCCTTGGCCGTGGTCGGCTATGTGTTTATCCCCAAGGGCTTCTTCCCCGTGCAAGACACCGGTTTTGTGCTGGGCACCAGCGAAGCGGCGGCCGACGTGTCCTACCCGGACATGGTCGCCAAGCACAAAGCCCTGGCCGAGATCGTCAAGGCCGACCCGGCGGTGGAAGCGTTTTCCCATTCAGTGGGTGTGACCGGCAGCAACCAGACCATCGCCAATGGCCGTTTCTGGATCGCCTTGAAAGACCGCGGCGACCGCGATGTGTCCGCCAGCCAGTTCATCGACCGTATCCGCCCGAAACTGGCAAAGGTGCCGGGCATCGTCCTGTACCTGCGCGCCGGCCAGGACATCAACTTGAGCTCCGGCCCCAGCCGCGCCCAGTACCAGTATGTACTCAAGAGCAATGACGGCCCGACGCTGAATACCTGGACCCAGCGCCTCACCGAAAAACTGCGCGCCAACCCGGCGTTTCGCGACCTGTCCAACGACCTGCAACTGGGCGGCAGCATCACCCACATCAGCATCGACCGCCAGGCCGCCGCGCGCTTTGGCCTCACCGCCACCGATGTGGATCAGGCGCTGTACGACGCGTTCGGCCAGCGCCAGATCAACGAATTCCAGACCGAGATCAACCAGTACCAAGTGGTGCTGGAACTGGATACCCAGCAACGCGGCAAAGCCGAGAGCCTCAACTACTTTTACCTGCGCTCGCCGCTGACAAACGAGATGGTGCCGCTGTCGGCCCTGGCCAAAGTCGATCCGCCCACCGTGGGGCCACTTTCGATCAGCCATGACGGCATGTTTCCGGCCGCCAACCTGTCGTTCAACCTGGCACCGGGCGTGGCCTTGGGCGATGCAGTGATCATGCTCAACCAGGCCAAGAATGAAATCGGCATGCCGACCACCATCATCGGCAACTTCCAGGGTGCAGCCCAGGCATTCCAGAGTTCGCTGGCCAGCCAACCGTGGCTGATCCTGGCGGCGCTAGTGGCGGTGTATATCATCCTCGGCGTGCTGTACGAGAGCTTCGTGCACCCGCTGACGATCATTTCGACCTTGCCCTCGGCAGGGTTGGGCGCGCTGATCATGCTGTCACTGATGGGGCAGGACTTTTCGATCATGGCGCTGATCGGCCTGGTGCTGTTGATCGGCATCGTGAAGAAGAACGGCATCCTGATGATCGACTTTGCCCTGGAGGCTCAGCGTGTCAGGGGCCTGTCGCCGGAAGATGCGATCTATGAAGCCTGCGTCACGCGGTTCCGGCCGATCATCATGACCACCCTCGCCGCCCTGCTTGGCGCGGTGCCGCTGATGCTCGGCGCCGGCCCCGGTGCGGAAATGCGCCAGCCGCTGGGTATCGCGGTAGTCGGCGGCCTGCTGGTGAGCCAGGCACTGACGCTGTTCACCACACCGGTCATATACTTGTACCTTGAGAAGTTTTTCCACCGGCCCAAACCAACGCCTGCGTTGGCGACCACTGATTGAGGCCCGGCTCTGGAGCAAAAAGGCTCATGCGCATTCTGATTATTGAAGATGAAGAAAAAACCGCGGACTACCTGCACCGCGGCCTGACGGAACAAGGCTATACGGTCGATGTGGCCCGCGAAGGCGTCGAGGGTCTGCACCTGGCGCTGGAGAACGACTACGCGGTCATCGTGCTCGACGTGATGCTGCCTGGCCTCGATGGCTTTGGCGTGCTGCGTGCCCTGCGCGCGCGCAAGCAGACGCCGGTGATCATGCTCACGGCCCGCGAGCGCGTGGAAGACCGCATTCGCGGCCTGCGCGAAGGCGCCGACGATTACCTGGGCAAACCGTTTTCCTTCCTGGAACTGGTGGCACGCCTGCAAGCCCTGACCCGCCGCAGCGGTGGTCATGAACCCGTGCAGGTGACGGTCGCCGACCTGTGGATCGACCTGATCAGCCGCAAGGCCAGTCGCAACGGCTTGCGCCTGGACCTGACCGCCAAGGAGTTCTCGCTGCTCAGCGTGTTGGCGCGGCGCCAGGGCGAAATCCTGTCCAAGACCGCGATTGCGGAAATGGTCTGGGACATCAATTTCGACAGCGACGCCAACGTGGTGGAAGTGGCAATCAAGCGCCTGCGCGCCAAGCTTGACGGGCCGTTCGACACCAAGCTGCTGCACACCATCCGGGGCATGGGGTATGTGCTGGAGAGTCGAAGTGCCAGTTAACTCCATTGCCCTGCGCCTGAGCAGCCTGTTCACCCTGGTGGCGGCGCTGATCTTCCTGTTGATCGGCGGCGCGCTGTATCAACAGGTGGACCGCAGCCTGGGCTTATTGCCGGGTGCCGAGCTGGATGCGCGCTACAGCGTGTTGGAGTCTTCGGTAAATCGCTTTGGCACGCCGGACCATTGGGTGAAGATGCAGGCCAAGCTCAAGCTGTTGGGCGAGGAGGACAAACGCATCCGCTTCTGGGTAGTGAGCAGCGATCCGAACTACGAATACGGCAACCCTGACGCACAGATCCGCGCCTTTGCCGAGGGGCCGACGGGCAAGCGCGACCTGCGCCTGCCGGGGCGCGAATATCCGCTCAAAGTGCTGGTGAGCCAGTTCCCGGCCAAGGATCAGCGCCCGCCGCTGCGTTTCATGATCGCCATCGACACGGAAAATTTCCGGGCGACCCAGCACCACCTGCTGGTCGCGTTGGTCAGCCTGGCGCTGGTGGGTGTGGTGCTGGCCTCATTGCTGGGATTCTGGGTGGCGCGCATCGGGCTCAAACCCTTGGGCAAGCTCTCGGATGAGGCGCAGAAGCTCGCACCACCAAAACTGTCTGGCCGCCTGCAGCTGTCGCCGCTGCCGCCGGAACTGAGCCAGTTCGTCAACTCGTTCAATTCTACGTTGGACCGCGTCGAGCAGGCCTATTCGCGCCTGGAGTCGTTCAACGCCGACGTGGCCCACGAACTGCGCTCGCCGCTGACCAACCTGATCGGCCAGACCCAAGTGGCCCTGACTCGCGGACGGTCGGCTGAGCATTACTTCGAGGTACTGCAATCCAATCTTGAAGAACTGGAGCGCCTGCGCTCGATCATCAACGACATGCTGTTCCTGGCCAGCGCCGACCAGGGCAGCAAGGCTACCAAGCTGATCGAAAGCTCCCTGGCCGACGAAGTGGCGACTACCCTCGACTATCTGGACTTCATCCTCGAAGACGCGCAAGTCGAGGTGCAGGTACGCGGCGATGCCACGGTGCAGATCGAAAAAGCCCACCTGCGCCGAGCACTGATCAACCTGCTGAGCAACGCGGTGCAGCACACCGCGCCTGGGCAGGTGATCGTGGTGAATATCGAGGTGCAAGAACATCAGGTGGCGATCGGCGTCACCAACCCCGGCGACGTCATTGCCAGCGAACACTTGCCACGTCTGTTCGAACGGTTTTATCGGGTGGATGCGTCACGCAGCAACAGCGGCGCCAACCATGGCCTGGGGCTGGCCATCGTCAAGGCGATTGCCTTGATGCACGGTGGTGATGTGTTCGTGCGCAGTGAGGGCGGCGGCAATACCTTTGGCATCACTTTGCCTGTCTGACACTGCCGGCGATGGCGGTGTTCGGGTCGACGTGTGCATGACTGACCCACCGCTATCGCCGGCAAGCCGGCTCCTACAAGGACCGCGGTGTGTTTGTTGCGATTTGGGCAACAGTCATTATCTTGTTACACTCTGTATCGTACCGCTCGCCTGCGTTAATTTGACGCATCGATGAGCGCGACGGCAAAGGCAGCCTCCCGCTTACCCGAATTTCCCTCGACTTATTTCCAGGGCTCTACACTGGGAATCTGTCTTAAAGCCGCTGACTTCAGCGGCTTTTTTTTGCCGTAAAAAAAGGCCAGGCACCCCCACGACATTGGCCGTTTTCGATTGACCAAAGGAGCTCCACCGGTGAAGAACTCGCTGACGTTCACCCCGTTATTCCTCGCGATTGCAGCAACGATTGCCCCTCTTGCCCATGCGGCAGACACCACCCCCACCGACGGTTTCGTCGAAGGTGCCCACCTCAATATCAACACCCGCAACTACTACATGAACCGCGACCGTCGCGACATCCACACCGATGACAGCAAGGAATGGGGCCAGGGTTTCATCGGTACCTTCGAATCCGGCTACACCCAGGGCACCGTCGGCTTCGGCCTGGACGCCCATGCCATGCTCGGTCTGAAGCTGGACGGCGGTGGCGGTACGGATGGTTCCAGCATCCTTCCGTACGGCAGTGGCAACGGTAAGGCGCCCGGCTCGTTCTCGACGGCGGGTGGCGCGTTGAAAATGCACGCGTTCGATACCGAGTTGAGGGCCGGCGACCTGTTCCTCAATAACCCAGTGATCGCCGGCGGCGCAACCCGCATGCTGCCGCAGACCTTCCGTGGCGTGAGCCTGACCAACCACAGCCTCGACGGCTGGATGTTCGAAGGTGGCCAGGCCAGCTTCACCAAGCTCTACAACCAGAGCGGCCACCGCCGCATCGGCACCAGCTATGGTGCGCTGCCCAGCAATACCGATAGCCAGCACATGAACTGGGCCGGCGTGTCGTTCAGCGGCATCGACGGGCTGACCAGCAACCTCTACGCCTCCGAGCTCAAGGACGTGTGGAACCAGTACTACTACGACCTGGACTACACCTATGTGGTGAACGAGATGATCAGTCTCAACCCCGGTCTGCACTACTACCATACCCAGGACACCGGACAGTCGCTGCTAGGGGATATCGACAACAACACCTACAGCCTGCACTTCACCGTGGACGTCGGCCATCACAGCGTCACGGCCGCATACCAGCGGGTCAACGGCAACACACCGTTCGACTACATCGCCCAGGGCGACAGCGTGTACCTGGACAACTCCCAGCAGTACTCCGACTTCAACGGTCCCAATGAGCACTCGTGGAAACTCAAGTACGCCTATAACTTTGGCGGCCTGGGCCTGCCCGGCCTGACCTCGGCCGTGTCCTATATCAGCGGCAAGACCGACCTGACCAAGGTCGACCCGCAGAGCCGTGGCTATAGCGCGTGGTACAGCGCCGACGGTAAAGACGCCAAGCATTGGGAACGGGACATCGACCTGAAATACGTAGTGCAAGACGGCAAGGCCAAGGACCTGGCGGTGCGCCTGCAATGGGCGGTCAACCGTGGCAGCAATGGTTACTCGGCGGTGGATCGGGATGTGGATGAATACCGGGTGATCGTCGACTACCCGATCAACGTGTTCTGACAGACGTCTTTTTCTTTTTAACCACGTATTTAATTTTCATCGGGTAGAACTAAACTGCCAGCATCCTCACCGCTGAAGTCTGCCCGATGAGTCCACGCCCTGTTCGTACCTCACCCGCACATCCTGAGTTGTTACTGATGCTGGGCAGCGGGCTCAGCGTTGCCCTGATTGTAATCATTGTCGCGGTACTGTTGATTCGCGAACACGCCAGCACGCTGGAGGCGGCCAAGCGATCTACCACCAACATCGCCCAATTGATCAACGCCGACGTGCTGCGTAACGTCGAGCTGTATGACCTGGCGCTCAACGGGCTGATTACGGCCACGCAACGTGAAGACCTGTCACAGGTTGCCGCCAATATCCAGCACTTGGTGCAGTTTGATTTATCCACGGCGGCGCCTTTCAAAGGTGAGGTCTTGCTGCTGGATGCCGACGGCAAGGTTATCGCCGACTCCTCCACACTGCGGCCCACGCCACGTAATTTTGCCAACCGCGATTATTTCCAGGTGCATGCCAAGGACGCCAACGCCGGCCTGTTTATCAGTCGCCCCTTCAAGATCCATTGCGACTGCGACCAGGTCTGGCGCATGGCATTCAGTCGACGTGTGTCGGGCCCCAAGGGGGAGTTTGTCGGCGTAGCGGTCGCGACCATGCGCCTGGCGTATTTCGACCAGCTCTTCAACACCCTGACCATCGGCAACGGCAGCAGCGTCAACCTGCTGAACAACAACGGCATTCTCCTGGCGCAGCAGCCGCTGCTCGAACGCGACATGATCGACAAGGACCTGAGTGACCGGCCTAACTTCAAGCGAATACTGCGCGACGGAAGCGGCAGCTTTCAGGCGATCTCTGCCATCAGTGGTAAAGAGCGCCTGTATACCTTTACCAATGTCGGTGCCCTGCCGCTGATCGTGGTGGTAGCGTTGTCCAGCGAGGACGTATTCGCGCCCTGGAGACGCGCGGCACTGCTGACCAGTGGTGCCACCGGGGTGCTCTGCGCCGGCTTGTTGTGGCTGACCTGGTTGCTACGTCGGGAACTGCGACGGCGGCGTCGCGCTGAACGAGTACTGTCAGAACTGGCAGCCACCGATGCGTTGACCGGCCTGGCCAACCGGCGCGTTCTGGATGAACGCCTGCGCCTTGAGTGGGACCGCGCTCAGCGCTCCACCGAGCCGCTAACGGTGCTGATGATTGACGTGGACCACTTCAAGGCCTTCAACGACCGCCACGGCCATCACGGCGGCGACGACGCGTTGCGCAGCGTGGCCCAAGTGATCGGCAGCAACATCCGCCGACCGGCCGACCTGGCCGCACGTTATGGCGGCGAAGAGTTCGCGGTGGTGTTGCCGGTGACCGACGCCAAGGGCGCTTGGGTGATCGCCGAGCACATCCGCAGCGCCATCGAGTACTTGCCCAAGGTGTCAGGCGATGACCAGCCGATTACGGTGAGCATTGGCATGAGTACTTGGGACAAGCGTAGCCGTCAGTCGCTGGAGGCGTTGTTGCTAAGTGCGGATCAGGCGCTCTATGAAGCCAAGCACACCGGGCGCAACCGTATCGTGGATGCTTCGGTCCTTTAATGAACACGGCGTTTCTGCGGTGAGCGGGCTTACTGTTGTGAACAGGCTTGGTGTGGTGAGCGGGCCTGTTGTGGTGAGCGGGCTTGCCCCGCGCTGGGGCGCGAAGCGGCCCTAAAAACAGATGCCGCGCTTCTTCAGGCTGAACCGCGCTGGCAGTACTGGGGCAGCTCCGCAGCCCAGCGCGGGGCAAGCCCGCTCACCACAGCAAGCCCGCTCACCACAATAGGCCCGATCGCCACTAAGCCCCCTAAAATTCAGGCATAAAAAAAGGCCACCCGAAGGCGGCCTTTCAAAACTAAAGAAAGAGAGTTGTTACTTACACCGCCGCAACGGGACGCATGTAAGAGATCGGTGCGGTGCTGGCATCTTCGAAGGTCACGACTTCCCAAGCGTCTGTCTGCTCAATCAACTTGCGCAGCAGCTGGTTGTTAAGGGCGTGGCCCGACTTGAAGCCTTTGAACTCGCCTATCAGGCTATTGCCCAGCAGGTAGAGGTCACCGATTGCATCGAGGATCTTGTGCTTCACGAATTCGTCTTCGTAGCGAAGGCCGTCTTCGTTCAGTACACCATCCGCGTCGACCACAATGGCGTTTTCAACGCTGCCGCCGAGTGCGAGGTTGTGCTTGCGCAGGTACTCGATGTCACTCATGAAACCAAAGGTACGGGCGCGGCTGACTTCTTTTACGAACGAAGTGCTGGAAAAATCCACGCTTGCACTTTGGGTGCGGTCACGGAATACCGGGTGATCGAAATCGATCTCAAAGCTCACTTTAAAACCTTCGAACGGGACGAAGGTGGCGCGCTTGTCGCCGTCTTCTACTGTCACTTCCCGCAGAATGCGAATGAACTTCTTGGCTGCGTCCTGTTCTTCCAGGCCGGCAGATTGAATCAAGAATACGAAGGGTCCAGCGCTGCCATCCATGATCGGGACTTCGGACGCGGAGAGCTCGACGTAGGCGTTATCGATGCCCAGGCCAGCCATGGCCGAGAGCAAGTGCTCCACCGTATCCACTTTGACGTCACCGTTGACCAATGTGGTCGACATCGTGGTTTCGCCAACGTTTTCCGCGCGAGCAGGAATCTGCACCACAGGGTCCAGGTCGGCACGAACAAACACGATGCCGGTGTCGACAGGTGCAGGTTTGAGGGTCAGGTATACCTTCTCCCCGGAGTGCAGACCTACACCTGTGGCACGGATAATATTCTTCAGGGTGCGTTGTTTAATCATGGCTTGGACCGCTTGAGCGCAAATTGCGAACTGGTATCAACAAAGGCTGGCGATAATAGCAGACCAGACCTTTGCTGAACACCAATCACCTTCATAGCCCTGATACATTCCATTAATCGGCCTGACGACGCAAGAATGCCGGGATGTCCAGGTAGTCCAGGTCATCTTGCGGATTCGGGCTACGGGACGCCGCAGCACCGGCCTGAGCCTGGTTGCGCATCACGGTCGGACGGTCCAGATCACGGTAGTTCACCGACGGCAGTTCCTGGCGCGAAGGCGCTGGAGCGGCAGCCGCTTGGCTGGCGTGGCTGGCTTGGCTGTTATGCAGGGTGTTGTCGATGACCTTCACAGGCTTCTCGATTTTTGCACCCAGGCCGGTCGCAACCACGGTTACATGCAGCTCGTCGCGCATGTCCGGATCGATCACGGTACCGACTTTGACCATCGCGTGCTCGGAAGCGAAGGCTTCGATGATGCTACCCACGTCGGAGTACTCACCCAGGGACAGGTCAGGACCGGCGGTGATGTTCACCAGGATGCCGCGTGCACCTTGCAGGTTCACGTCTTCCAGCAACGGGTTGCGGATGGCCGCTTCGGTGGCTTCACGCGCACGGTTCGGACCGCTGGCGCAGCCAGTGCCCATCATCGCCATGCCCATTTCGCTCATCACGGTGCGTACGTCGGCAAAGTCGACGTTGATCATGCCTGGGCGCTTGATGATGTCGGAGATACCGCGAACGGCACCGGCCAGTACATCGTCAGCCTTGGCGAACGCGGACAGCAGGCTTGCGTCCTTGCCCAGGATAGTCAGCAGTTTCTCGTTGGGGATGGTGATCAACGAGTCGACGCTTTCAGACAGCAGACGGATACCTTCGTCGGCGATCTGCATGCGCTTGCGGCCTTCGAACGGGAACGGACGGGTCACGACAGCGACCGTCAGAATCCCCATTTCCTTGGCCACTTCGGCAATGATCGGCGCAGCACCGGTACCGGTACCGCCGCCCATGCCGGTGGTGATGAACACCATGTTGGTGCCTTGCAGCACTTCAGCAATACGCTCGCGGTCTTCCAGCGCGGCTTGACGGCCGACTTCCGGGTTGGCGCCAGCGCCGAGGCCCTTGGTCACCGCTGTGCCCAATTGCAGGATGGTCCGCGCGCCGATGCTTTTCAGCGCCTGGGCATCAGTGTTGGCGCAGATGAATTCAACGCCTTCAATGTTGCTCTTGACCATGTGGTTGACAGCGTTGCCGCCGCCACCGCCGACACCGATTACTTTGATAACCGGGCTTGCGGGGATGTTGTCTACGAGTTCGAACATGTTCCCTCTCCTTTCGTTTTCTCTAGTTTTTTCGCCTACTGCTTACAACGGTGTCGCGGTAAATCTTAAAAATTGCCTTTGACCCATGCCTGCAAACGCTCGAACAACGGCGCTTTCGCCTCGTCGTCGCTGCGGTAGCTGTCACGGTTACTCGGGCCCGACAGGGAAATGCCGTCGGTCTGCTTTTGCAGCCCGTACAACAGCAAGCCCACACCGGTGGAATAAATCGGGTTGCGTACTACGTCGCCCAAGCCTTTGACGCCATGGGGCACGCCCAGGCGGACTGGCATGTGGAAGATTTCCTCGGCCAGTTCGACCGCGCCTTCCATCTTCGAGGTGCCACCGGTCAGCACGATGCCGGCCGGGATCAAATCTTCGTAGCCGCTGCGACGCAGTTCCGCCTGGATCAGGGTGAACAGTTCGTCGTAGCGTGGCTCGACCACTTCGGCCAGAGCCTGGCGCGACAGTTCGCGCGGTGGACGATCGCCCACGCTCGGCACCTTGATGGTCTCGCCGGCACCGGCCAGTTTGGCCAGGGCGCAGGCGTAGCGAATCTTGATTTCTTCGGCGTACTGAGTCGGTGTACGCAGCGCCATGGCGATGTCGTTGGTCACTTGGTCGCCGGCAATCGGGATCACGGCGGTGTGACGGATCGCACCCTCGGTGAAGATCGCGATGTCGGTGGTGCCGCCGCCGATGTCGACCAGGCACACGCCCAGCTCTTTCTCGTCGTCGGTGAGTACCGAATAGGCCGAGGCCAACTGCTCAAGAATGATGTCGTCGATTTCCAGGCCGCAGCGGCGCACGCATTTTTCAATGTTCTGTGCGGCGTTGACGGCGCAGGTCACCACGTGGACCTTGGCTTCCAGACGTACGCCGGACATGCCCAGCGGCTCACGAACGCCTTCCTGGTTGTCGATCACGTAGTCCTGGGGCAGCGTGTGCAACACGCGCTGGTCAGCCGGGATCGCCACGGCCTGGGCAGCGTCAAGTACGCGCTCAAGGTCGGCGGAGCTGACTTCGCGGTCGCGGATTGCCACGATGCCGTGGGAGTTCAGGCTGCGGATATGGTTGCCCGCCACGCCAACGAATGCCGAGTGGATCCGGCAACCGGCCATCAGCTGCGCTTCTTCGATGGCGCGCTGGATCGATTGCACGGTGGACTCGATGTTCACCACCACGCCCTTCTTCAGGCCCCGGGACGGATGCGTGCCAATACCGACGATTTCGATGACGCCGTCTTCCCCGACCTCGCCCACCAGCGCCACCACTTTGGAGGTGCCGATGTCGAGACCGACGATCATTTTGCCGCTTTGCACGTTTGCCATGGGTCCTGCCTCTTCTTAATTCTTCGCGACAGCGGGTTGCGCTGCCGTGGGCGCAGCCGGTTCACGCCAGCCGACGGCAAGGCCGTTGGCGTAACGCAGGTCGACGCTCGCAATGTTCGTAATCTGTTCTTTCAAGGTCTTGTCATAGATGGCAATGAAGCGGCGCATCTTTTCCACCAAGCGGTCGCGTCCCAGCAACAACTGGATGCCCGGGCCGGAACTGCCTGCCCCGGTCGTCAAAAACCAGCTACCCCGTTCACGCAGTTCCAGGCGTGCAATGGAGAAGCCCATTGGCCGCAGCATCTGGCTCAAGGCCTGGTACTGCTGCATCACTTGTTGCTGCGCCCGCTGCGGCCCGAACAGCTGCGGCAGGTGCTCGTAGTTCGCCAGCTCACGCGGGGTGAACGCCTGGCCCTGGTTGTTCAACAGCGCTTCGTCGCCCCAACGGGCCACGGGCAGTTGTTCTTCCAGACGGATCGTCACTTGGTCCGGCCATACGCGGCGGACTTCGGCGTGGGCGATCCACGGCATCTGTTCCAGCTCCGCGCGCATACCGGCCAGGTCGATGGTAAAGAAGCTCGCCGCCAGGTACGGGCCAATCCGCTGCTGTACCGCTTGCTGGCTGATGTAGCTCAAGTCGCCCTGCACGCTGATCTTGGTGATCGGCCGGTCGGCATACGGCAACAGACGCTGCGCGCCTTCGTAGGTTCCGAAGCCCAGCACCACCAGCAACACCGGCCAGAACAGCGCCTTGAGGAAACCAAAGTTGGCTTTCGGCAGGCGCGCCGACATCGGCTCTTTAGCCACCATTCGGCTGGCACCCCGTGGCACCGGCTTGCGGCTCGGTGCTTGTGGGGGCTGATGACGAAGCGATGCGCCTTTCATGTCCTTAGCCTCTTGGCTCAATGCTGTCGGCCAGGATCGCCAGCACTAACTGCTGGAAGTCCAAACCGGCCGCACGGGCTGCCATAGGTACCAGGCTGTGGTCGGTCATGCCCGGTGCGGTGTTGACTTCCAGGAACCAGAAATTCCCTTGGTCATCCTGCATCACGTCTGCGCGCGCCCAACCGGCGATACCCAGCGCCTCACAGGCTTTCGCCGTGAGGTCCATCAATTCCTGTTCTTTGCTTGCGTCAAGGCCGCACGGGATCCGGTACTGGGTATCGGAAGCCAGGTACTTGGCGTCGTAGTCGTAAAAGGTGTGGGGCGTGCCCAATGCGATAGGCGGCAAAACCTGACCACGCAGGGTGGCGATGGTGTACTCGGGACCGGAAATCCACTGTTCCACCAACACTTGCGAATCGTAGGTACTTGCCGCTTTCCATGCGTCGATCAATTCGGCGGCCGAGTTCACTTTAGCCATGCCGATACTGGAGCCTTCATGGGCAGGTTTGACGATCAAAGGCAGGCCCAGTTCCTTGGCTGCAGAAATACAATCGTCTTCGCTGCACAGAACGCTGTGACGCGGGGTTGGAATGCCCAGGCTGTGCCACACCTGCTTGGTGCGCAACTTGTCCATCGCCAGCGCGGAGGCAAGGATGCCGCTGCCGGTGTAAGGGATGCCGGCGCACTCCAACAGGCCTTGCATGCTGCCGTCTTCACCGCCACGGCCGTGGAGGATGATGAAGGCGTGATCGATCTTCTCGGCCAGAAGGCGAGCGAGGAAGTCATCGCCCACGTCGATGCCGAAGGCGTTCACGCCGGCGCTTTGCAGGGCTTCGAGCACAGCGTTGCCGGACTTGAGCGACACTTCACGTTCAGCGCTTTTGCCGCCGAACAACACCGCCACGCGACCGAAGTCAGCGGGTGCGATTGTGGAAAACAGGGAGCCGTAGTCGTTGATCATTTCGACTTCCCCTTCGCGGCGGCAAACAGCGGGCTCGCCAGTAATTTAGGGGCAAGGCCACCAATGTCACCGGCACCCTGGCACAGCAAAATGTCACCGGCCCGCAGCAGCGGCTTGACGATCGGCGCCAGGTCTACACCACGCTCGATGTAGATCGGGTCCAACTGGCCACGCTGACGGATGCTGTTGCACAGCTTGCGGCTGTCGGCTCCAGGGATCGGTTCTTCACCGGCCGGGTACACCTCCATCAGCAACAGCACGTTGGCATCGGCCAATACATTGACGAAATCGTCGTACAGGTCGCGGGTACGGCTATAGCGGTGTGGCTGGTACACCATCACCAGACGGCGCTCCGGCCAGCCACCGCGCACGGCCTTGATCACGGCAGCAACTTCGGTCGGGTGATGACCGTAGTCGTCCACCAGCATCACGTCACCGCCTTCTACCGGCAACTGGCCGTAGACCTGGAAGCGACGGCCCACGCCGGCAAAGCGCGACAGACCTTCGACGATGGCCTCATCGCTGACGCCTTCGTCGGTGGCGATGCAAATAGTCGCCAAGGAATTGAGGACGTTGTGGTTGCCTGGCATGTTCACCGAGACATCCAGCGGCTCGCGCTCCGGACGCAGCACGGTGAAGAAGGTTTGCATGCCTTCCTGTCGCACATTGATGGCGCGCACGTCGGCGTCTTCGCTGAAGCCGTAGGTCACGGTCGGACGTTTGACCAATGGCAGGATTTCACGCACCACCGGATCGTCCAGGCACACCACGGCCAGGCCGTAGAACGGCAGGTTATGCAGGAAATCGACGAAGGTTTTCTTCAACTTGTTGAAGTCACCGTCGTAGGTCGCCATGTGATCTTCGTCGATGTTGGTGACGACAGCGACCAGCGGTTGCAGGTGCAGGAAGCTCGCGTCACTTTCATCGGCTTCGGCGATCAGGTAACGGCTGGTGCCCAATTGTGCATTGGTGCCGGCTGCATTCAGGCGGCCACCGATGACGAACGTCGGGTCCAGGCCACCGGCCGCGAACACCGAGGCGATCAGGCTGGTGGTGGTGGTTTTGCCGTGAGTACCGGCGACGGCGATGCCGTGGCGATAACGCATCAGCTCAGCCAGCATCTCGGCGCGTGGCACCACGGGAATGCGGCGCTCAAGGGCAGTGGCCACTTCCGGGTTGGAGGTGTTCACGGCGCTGGACACCACCAGCACGTCAGCTTCGGAGGCGTTCTCAGCGCGGTGGCCGATGAAGATCTGCGCGCCGAAGGTTTTCAGGCGATCGGTGACCGGCGACTCTTTCAAGTCGGAGCCGGACACCTGGTAGCCCAGGTTCAGCAACACTTCGGCAATACCGCACATGCCCACGCCGCCGATACCGACGAAGTGGATACGACGGATGCGGCGCATTTCCGGTTGCGGCATGGCTTTCTGATTCTCAACCATGGGCCACCTCCAGGCAGATATCGACCACGGTGCGGGTTGCATCAGGTTTGGCCAGGCGGCTTGCGGTGCTCGCCATGCTATTGAGTCGTTCCGGTTGCATCAAAACCTCAGTCAGGCGTGCGGCCAAATCGGCGGCGCCAGTCGTTCTTTGCGGCAGCAGGAAGGCAGCGCCCTCCCCGGCCAAATATTCGGCATTGCGGGTCTGGTGATCGTCGATCGCGTGGGGCAAAGGCACCAGCAAGGACGGCAGACCGGCGGCAGCCAGTTCACTGACGGTCAGCGCACCGGAGCGGCAGACCACCAGGTCGGCCCAGCCATAGGCGTGGGCCATGTCTTTGATGAAAGGCTGTACGTTCGCCTCAACACCGGCTTCGCGATAACGCGTGGCGGTGACTTCACCGTGATCTTTGCCGGCCTGATGGAAGACCTCCGGACGCAATTCCACGGGGAGTTGCGCCAGGGCTTCCGGCAGCAGTTTGTTCAACGGCTCGGAGCCCAGGCTGCCGCCCATGACCAGCAGGTGCGGCTTGCGCCCTTGCAGTGCTTCACGAGCGATGTCCATGAACAGTTCAGTGCGCACCGGATTGCCGGTGGTACGCAGCTTGTCCGAGGCGCCAAAAGTTTTCGGGAACGCTTCACACACCCGAGCGGCCAATGGCACCAGCAGGCGGTTGGCGGTGCCGGCGACGGCGTTCTGCTCATGCACGATCACCGGCACACCAGCGAGCTTGGCGGCGACGCCACCAGGACCGGTCACATACCCACCAAAACCGAGCACACACACTGGTTTCAAATCACGAATAACCTTGCTCGCCTGCCAGACCGCCTTGAGCAACACGAACGGCGCCTTGAGCAGGGACAATTTGCTCTTGCCACGCAGGCCCGTGACGTTGATCAGGTGCAGCGGCAAACCGGCATTCGGTACCAGTTCGTTTTCGATGCCACGCGGCGTGCCCAACCAGTGCACGGTGTAGCCACGGTTCTGGAATTCGCGTGCGCAAGCCAGGGCCGGGAACACATGGCCCCCGGTGCCGCCTGCCATGATCAGCACGTTAGCGCCCATGGGTTGGCTCCTCGGCAAAATCGCTTTCGCTGAATTCCATCTCTTCGCTGCCCAGGTGGGTTCGACTCTCCCACTCGATGCGCAGCAACAAGCCCAGGCATGCGCAGCAGATCACCAACGAACTGCCGCCGTAACTGAGGAACGGCAAGGTCAGGCCCTTGGTCGGCAGCAGGCCGACGTTCACACCGATGTTGATCAGGAACTGGCCGATCCACAGGAACGACAAGCCGTACGCCACATAAGCAGCGAAATACTGTTTGGCCTTCTCGGCCCACAGGCCGATGTACATGCCGCGCACACACACGAACACGAACAGTGCGACGGTGCACAGCGAACCGACCACGCCGAGCTCTTCGGCGAGCACCGAGAACACGAAGTCGGTGTGCGCTTCCGGCAGGTAGAACTGCTTCTGCACGCTGTTGCCCAGGCCCACGCCGAGCCACTCGCCGCGACCGAAGGCGATCAGCGCCTGGGTCAACTGGTAGCCGGAACCGAACTGGTCGGACCACGGGTCGGTAAAGGTAATCAGACGCGCCATCCGGTAGGGTTGCGCCTGCACCAGAATGGTCACGGCCGCCACGGCCAGCACCACCATCAAGGTGAAGCGGAACAGCCCCACGCCGCCAAGGAACAGCATCGCCGCTGCCGCCCCCATCATCACGACGGTGGCACCGAAGTCGGGCTCCATCAGCAACAGGCCGGCCATCGGCAACAGTACGATGAACGGCTTGAAGAAGCCCATCCAGCTTTCGCGCACTTCTTTCTGGCGACGCACCAGATAACCGGCCAGGTAGATCACCACGAACACCTTGGCGATTTCCGACGGCTGCACGTTGAACGCGCCGAAGCCGATCCAGCGCATCGAACCGTTCACCTCCCGGCCGATGCCGGGCAGGATCACCATGATCAGCAAGCCGAACGCACCGATCAGCATCAGCCAACCCAGGCGTTGCCAGGTGGCGATCGGGATCATCATGGTGACGATGCACGCGCCAAGGCCGATCACCAGGTACACCAGGTGACGGATCATCATGTACAGAGTGTTGCCCGACTGCACGGCCGCCACTTCGGACGACGCCGACGTGATCATCACCAAGCCCAGGCCGAGCAACGCCAGGCAACCGGCGAGCATCGGGAAATCGAGGTCGACACCGCGCCCAGTGATGATCGGCGACGGGTACGGCTTGATGATGTTCCGAAAGTTGATACTCATGCCAAGGCCTCCACGGCGCGGGCGAACAGCTGGCCGCGCTCTTCGTAGTTCTTGAACATGTCGAAACTGGCGCACGCCGGCGACAGCAGCACCGCATCGCCCGGCTGGGCCAGGGCTTTGCATTGCGCGATGGCATCGTCCAGGGAGGTAGCGCGCACTTGCGGCACGGCATCGCCAAGGGCGGCGGCGATCAAATCGGAGTCGCGGCCCATCAGCACCACGGCGCGGCAATGCTCGGCGACCGGGCCTTTAAGGTCCTTGAAGTCTGCGCCCTTGCCGTCGCCACCGGCGATCAGCACCAGCTTGCCTTCGATATCGGCGCCAAGGCCTTCAATAGCCGCCAGGGCAGCACCGACGTTGGTGGCCTTGGAATCGTTGTAATAGCTGACGCCGTCGAGATCGCGCACCCACTGGCAGCGATGCTCCAGGCCGCCGAAAGTACGCAGGGCCGACAGCATGGCGTCGAACGGCAGCCCGACAGCATGGCCCAGCGCCAGAGCTGCCAGGGCGTTGGATTGGTTATGGGCGCCACGGATTTTCAGCTCGCGCACCGGCATCAGGTTCTGGAATTCGAAGGCCAGGTATTTCTCGCCGTTCTCTTCGCGAATGCCGAAGGCTTTGAAATCAGGTTTGCTCAGGCCGAAGGTCCAGCATGGCAGGCCTTCGCCCATCAGCGGACGGCTCAACGCGTCCTGACGGTTGACCACCACTTGCTTGGCGCCACGGAAGATCCGGTGCTTGGCCAAGTGATAGGCCGGCAGGCCGCTGTAGCGGTCCATGTGGTCTTCACTCACGTTCAATACAGTCGCCACTTCGGCACCGAGATCGTGGGTGGTTTCCAGCTGGAAGCTCGACAGCTCCATCACATACAGCTCGACATCGTCGCTGAGCAGGTCCAGCGCCGGGGTGCCGAGGTTGCCGCCCACGGCGACGCGCTTGCCAGCCGCAGCCGCCATCTCGCCGACCAGGGTGGTCACGGTGCTTTTCGCGTTGGAACCGCTGATAGCCACGATCGGCGCCTGCGCGTTACGCGCGAACAGGTCGATGTCGCCGGACAGCTTCACGCCACGGGCGGCGGCGGCTTGCAGGGCCGGGGTCGCGATGGCCAAGCCGGGGCTCACGTAGAGCTCGTCGGCGCGGCACAGAAACTCGACATCCAACTCGCCACAACGCACTTCCACGTGCGGGTAGTCACGGCGCAGCGTGACCAGCTCCGGTGGATTTTCCCGCGTGTCGGCCACGGCAAACGGCTTGCCCCGGTTCGCCAGGAAGCGAACCAGGGACATGCCGCTCTTGCCGAGGCCGACAACGATGCGGAAGTGGTCTGAAGCGATCAGGGACACTCGTTTCTACCTCAGTTTCAGGGTGGCAAGGCCGATCAGCACCAGAATCACGGTGATGATCCAGAAGCGGACGATCACGCGTGGCTCGGGCCAGCCCTTGAGTTCAAAGTGGTGGTGAATCGGCGCCATACGGAACACGCGGCGCCCGGTCAACTTGAAGGACGCCACCTGGATGACCACCGACAGGGTTTCCATCACGAACACACCGCCCATGATGAACAGCACGATTTCCTGGCGAACGATCACGGCAATGGTGCCAAGGGCTGCGCCCAACGCCAGTGCGCCGACGTCACCCATGAAGACTTGTGCGGGATACGTGTTGAACCACAGGAAGCCCAGGCCTGCACCGATCAGCGCGCCGCAGAACACGATCAATTCACCCGCGCCCGGTACATAAGGGATCAGCAGGTATTCAGCGAATTTCACGTTACCCGACAGGTAGCAGAAGATGCCGAGTGCGCCGCCCACCATCACCGTCGGCATGATTGCCAGACCGTCGAGGCCATCGGTCAGATTGACCGCGTTGCTGGAGCCGACGATCACGAAGTAGGTCAGCACCACGAAGCCGACGCCCAGGGGAATGCTGGCGTCCTTGAGCATCGGGATGATCAAGGTGGTTTCGACCGCGCTTGGCGCAGTGGTGTAGAGGAATATCGCAGCGCCGAGGCCAAACACCGACTGCCAGAAATACTTCCAGCGACTTGGCAGGCCTTTCGAGTTCTTCTCGATCACCTTGCGGTAGTCATCCACCCAGCCGATAGCGCCGAACAGCAAGGTCACCAATAACACCGTCCACACGTAGCGGTTATGCAGATCGGCCCACAACAGGGTGCTGATTCCGATGGACGACAGGATCAGCGCGCCGCCCATGGTCGGGGTGCCGGATTTGGACAGGTGCGACTGCGGGCCGTCATTACGAACCGATTGACCAATTTGCAGGTTCTGCAGGGTGCGGATCATCCACGGCCCCAGGAACAGCGACAAACACAGCGCGGTCAGCACACCCAGGATCCCGCGCAGGGTCAGGTACTGAAAGACCGCGAAGCCTTTGTGGAACTGTTGCAGATACTCAGCCAGCAGCAGCAGCATTAATGTTTCTCCGTACTTGAGCCACACAAGGCCGCGACGACGTTTTCCATCACCGCGCTGCGCGATCCCTTGATCAAAATGGTTGTGTGTTTGTCGTGTTCAGCCGCCGTCAGCGCCTGGATCAGCTCGGCCTGGGTCGCAAAATGACGGGCGCCAGGGCCGAATACGCTGACGGCGTGCGCCATGTGTGGGCCGACGGCGTACAGCGCGTCGACTTTGCCAGCGGCGTAGGCGCCGACGTCGCGGTGGGACTGTTCGGCCCACTCGCCCAGTTCGGCGATATCACCCAGCACCAAAACCTTGCGGCCGTCGAAGCTTTTGAGCAGGTCGATGGCGGCGCAGATGGAGGACTGGTTGGCGTTATAGGTGTCGTCGATCACGCGCATGCCGTTGCTGGCCAACTGCGCCACGGTGCGCCCTTTGACCGGCTGCACCGCGCCCAGACCCGTGGCGATACCGAACAGCGACACGCCCAGGGCGTAAGCGGCTGCGGCGGCGGCCAAGGCATTGGCGACGTTGTGGTTGCCCAGCAAATTCAGTTGCACGTGTTGGTTGCCTTGCGGGGTATGCAAGGTAAAGGACGGGCAGCCACGCGCATCAACGGTAATGTTCGAGGCATGGAAATCAGCCGCGGCATTGAGCACGGCAAACGTCAGGACCTTGCGACCGGCGGCACGCACACGCCAGGTTTCGAAGGCCTTGTCGTCGAGATTCAAGACAGCAGTGCCCGATGCATCAAGACCTTCAAGGATTTCGCCCTTGGCTTCGACGATTTTCTCCGGGCCACCGAACTCGCCAACGTGGGCGGTACCGGCGTTATTGATGATCGCCACGTGGGGCTTGGTCAGCGCCACGGTGTAGGCGATTTCGCCGACGCGCGACGCGCCCAGTTCGATCACGGCCGCCGTGTGTTCCGGGGCCAGTTCAAGCAGGGTCAGCGGAGCGCCGAAATCATTGTTCAGGTTGCCACGGGTCGCGAGGACCGGGCCGCGCGTACGCAACACGCCGGCGAGCAGTTCCTTGACCGTGGTCTTGCCGCTGGAGCCGGTGACGGCTGCAACGGGCTTGTCAAAGGCCGCACGGTTCAGCGCACCCAGTTGGCCCAGCGCCAGACGTGTGTCGGCGACCAGCAACTGCGGCAACGTTGAATCAGGCACTTCGCGCTGCACCAACGCACCGACGGCACCTTTGGCAGCGACGTCATTCAGGTAGTCGTGACCATCGAAACGCGGGCCAGCCAGGGCAACAAACAATTGCCCAGGCTTGATGGCGCGGCTGTCGATACTGACGCCGTCGAAACTGCAATCGCTCGACAACACTCGGGCCGACAGGGCCTGGGTCAGTTCGCTGAATGTCATCGCTTTAAGCATGGGCGACCTCCCAGGCGGTCAAGGCGTGATCGGCCTCGACCAGATCGGAGAAGGCGTGGCGCTCGCCGTTGATTTCCTGATAGTCCTCGTGACCTTTACCGGCCAACACCACCACGTCGTCAGCACCGGCGCTGGCGATCAATTGGGCGATGGCGGCGCCGCGGCCGGCGACAAACGAGGCCTTGGACACGTCTTTGAAGCCGACACGGATGTCGTCGAAAATCTGGCTCGGGTCTTCGCTGCGCGGATTGTCGTCGGTGACGAGCACGCCATCGGCCAGGCGCTCGACAATCTCGGCCATCAGCGGACGTTTGCCGCGATCACGATCACCGCCGCAACCGAACAGGCACAGCAGCTTGCCCTTGGCATGTGGGCGTAGGGCAACCAGGACTTTTTCCAGGGCATCCGGTGTGTGGGCGTAATCGACGACTACCAACGGCTGCTTGCCGCCACCCAGGCGCTGCATGCGACCGACCGGGCCTTCCAGCTTCGGCAGTACACGCAGGATTTCGTCGAGGGCGTAATCCAGGCCGAGCAATGCACCAACTGCCGCCAAGGTGTTGCTCAGGTTGAAGCGACCGAGCAGGCTGCTGCGCAAATGATGCTCGCCCTGCGGCGTCACCAGTGTGGCGCGCACACCTTCGTCGTTGAAGTGGGCTTCGCGGCAATACAGGTACGCGCTGGCGTCTTCCAGGCTGTAGCTGATCAGGCGCGATTCACGCTCTTCGGCAGCCAGTTGACGGCCAAACTCGTCATCCAGGTTTACCACCCGGCACTTGAGGTCGTTCCAGGCAAACAGCTTGGCCTTCTCGGCAGCGTAGGCTTCCATGGTGCCGTGGTAATCAAGGTGATCACGGGACAGGTTGGTCATCACCGCCACATCAAACGCCAGCGCAGCAACGCGGCCTTGATGCAAACCGTGGGACGACACTTCCATGGCAACCGCCTTGGCGCCGGCCTTTTTCAGGTCGGCCAGGGTCGCTTGCACGGCGATTGGGTTCGGCGTGGTGTGCAGGCCGCTTTGCAGCGCGCCGTAGAAACCGGTGCCCAGTGTGCCGACGATGCCGCAATGCTGACCCAGCAGGTCAAGTGCCTGGGCGATCAGTTGGGTCACGCTGGTCTTGCCGTTAGTCCCGGTGACGCCGACCAGATTGACGTGTCGACTCGGCTCACCATAAAAACGCCCGGCGATGTCCGAGAGCTGCTTGGCCAGACCTTTGACTGGAATCAACGGAACATCAGTAATCGGCAGCACAGTGGCGCCTTCCACTTCATAGGCCACGGCAGCCGCTCCGCGTTGCAACGCGTCGGCGATGTGCGCACGGCCATCGAATTTACCGCCAGGCACGGCCAGGAACAGGTCACCGGCACGCACATTGCGGCTATCCAGACTCAATTCGCGAATCAGCAGATCGCGACCGGCGTGGGCAAAAATCTTGTTCAGGCTAAGAGACATCAGCCGCGCCCTCCATTGGCTTTTACGGCAGCAGCCGGTGGTCCGGCGTTCGCTTGTTGCGTCGGCGGCAGGTTATCCGGCGTGATGTTCATCAGACGCAGGGTGCCGGACATCACTTTGCTGAACACCGGCGCCGATACCAGGCCACCGAAGTAACCGGCTTTGCTCGGCTCATCGATCACAACGACGATGGCGTAGCGTGGATCGCTCATCGGGCCGAAACCTGCGAACAGCGAACGGTAGGAGTTTTCGGCGTAGCCCTTGGTGCCCACCGAGGTTTTACGCGCGGTACCTGACTTGCCGGCCACGTGGTACGCCGGCACCTGGGCACGGAATACGCCACGCGGTGCTTCGATCACTTGTTGCAGCATGCCTTGCATGGTCTTGGCGACGTTTTCCGGGATCACCTGGGTGGCTTTCGGCGCTTCGTCGACATGGATAAGGCTCAGGGGAACCATCCGGCCATTATTCGCCAATACAGAGAAAGCGTGGGCCAGCTGGATCGCCGTTACCGACAAGCCGTAGCCGTAGGAAAGCGTGGCGGTCTCGGCCTTTTTCCAGTCGCGATAGTTCGGCAGGTTGCCCACGCGCTCGCCTGGGAAATCGAGGCCAGTGGGCTGGCCCAGACCGATCTTCTGCGCCAGGTGGTAGATGGTTTCGCCACCGATATCGAAGGCGACCTTACTCATGCCCACGTTACTGGAGTTGATCAGGATACCTGTCAAATCCAGCACCGGACCTTCGGTGCGCGACACGTCACGAATGGTGTATTTGCCCAACTGCAAGGTGCCTGGATACACCTCGACCTTGTCGCTGGGCTTCCAGCGTCCGGTTTCCAGGGCGGCACTCATGGAGATGGCTTTCATGGTCGAACCCGGTTCGAACACGTCGATCATCGCGCGGTTGCGCATCATCGCCGGTTGCAGGTTGCGACGGTTGTTGGGGTTGTAGGTCGGCTGGTTGACCATGGCGAGGATCTCGCCGGTCTTCACGTCCATGATCACCAAGCTGCCGGCCTTGGCGCCGTTCTCGATGATCGCGTTACGCAGCTCGCGGTTGGCCAGGTATTGCAGGCGCAGGTCAATCGACAACGCCAAGGGCTTACCGGCCTTGGCGTTTTTGGTGACTTGGACATCCTTGATCAGTCTGCCGCGCCGATCCTTGATGACTTGTCGTTTGCCGGGAACCCCGGCGAGCCATTCATCGTAGGCGAGTTCCACGCCTTCGCGACCATGATCATCGATGTCGGTGAAGCCGACCATATGCGCAGTGGTTTCACCGGCCGGGTAGAAACGACGGAATTCCTCGATGCCGTAGACACCGGGGACTTTAAGGTCGAGCACTTGCTGGCCTTGTTCAGGGGTCAGCCCGCGAACCAGGTAGATAAATTCTTTATTGGCCTGGGCTTCCAGGCGCTCAGCCAAGGCTTTCGGGTCTTGTCCCAGCGCAGAGGCAAGGGCCGGCCAACGATCCTTGGCGACCTGCAATTCCTTTGCGTTCGCCCACAGGGTGGTCACCGGGGTACTAACGGCCAAGGGCTCGCCGTTGCGGTCGGTGATCAGGCCGCGGTGTGCAGGAATCGGAATGTGACGCAAGCTACGGGCGTTGCCCTCGCCGATCAGGAAGTCACGGTCGACTACTTGCAGATCGATGATCCGCCAGGCAATCGCACCGACCATCAATGCCAGCAAGCCGAGCATCAGGCGGAAACGCCAGGGGTAGAGTGCACCCTCGAGTTTCATCATGGCGCCACCATGCGGACTTCAGCCGCGCCAGGAATGTGCATTTTCAGCTGCTCGGTGGCCAGCACTTCAATGCGGCTATGGGCCGTCCAGGTGCTTTGCTCGAGGATCAACCGCCCCCACTCCGCCTGCGCTTTGTCACGCACACTCAATTCCCCATACAGGGTATTGAGCAATTGACGGTTGTAGTGGGCGCTGTAGGACACCGCAATCGCGGAAACCAACACACCGACAAACAGCAGCATCATAAAGAAGCTGCCGCCCGGGAGGGGCTTGGCGAAAAGCTTGCTCACCGCAACTTCTCGGCAACGCGCATGACGGCGCTGCGGGAACGTGGGTTGGCTTTGAGCTCGGCTTCGGAAGCGAACTGCGCTTTGCCATGGATTTTGATTTTCGGCACAAAGGCTTCGAAACGTACCGGCAGGTTGCGCGGCAGGTTGTCGGACTCACCCTTGACCAGGCGACGCATGAACAGCTTGACGATACGGTCTTCCAGGGAGTGGAAGCTGATCACCACCAGGCGACCGCCCACTTCCAGCGCTTCGAGGGCAGCCTCAAGGCCGGCCTCCAAGTCACCCAATTCGTTGTTGACGTGAATGCGCAGGCCCTGGAACGCACGGGTCGCAGGGTTCTTGCCTTTTTCCCATGCCGGGTTGGCGACTTTCAGCACTTCGGCCAGATCAGCGGTGCGCTCGAACGGCTGGATTTCACGACGTTCGACCACGGCACGGGCCATGCGACCGGCGAAGCGTTCTTCACCGTATTCCTTGAACACGCGGGCGATTTCTTCATGGGGTGCGGTCGCAATGAACTCCGCTGCGCTGATACCCCGAGTCGGGTCCATGCGCATATCGAGCGGGCCGTCATTCATGAAACTGAATCCACGTTCCGGGTCGTCGAGCTGCGGCGAAGACACGCCCAAGTCGAGCAAAACCCCGGCCACCTTGCCCGCCATGCCACGCTCGGCGACTTCGGCACCCAGCTCGGCAAAGCTACGCTGCACAACGACAAAGCGGCCGTCTTCGGCCGCTAGCGCTTGCCCGGTGGCAATCGCTTGAGGGTCTTTGTCGAACCCGAGGAGTTTACCGTCGGACCCGAGCTGGCTGAGTATCAACCGGCTATGCCCGCCCCTGCCGAACGTACCGTCCAGATAGCAGCCATCCGCGCGTACGGCGAGAGCCTCAACGGCTTCGTCAAGCAGTACGGTGATGTGGTTAAAGCCGCTATCAATAGTCACAGGATCAAATCACGCAGTTCATCAGGCATAGCGCCCGGTTGTTGAATAGCAGCCAGGTCAGCTGCAGAAACAGCATCCCAGGCATCTTCGTCCCACAATTGGAACTTGTTCAGTTGGCCGACCAGCATTGCGCGCTTGTCCAGCTTGGCGTACTCGCGCAGACGCGGAGGCACCAGGAAACGACCGCTGCCATCCAACTCGAGGTCGACGGCATTACCGATCAGCAAACGCTGCAGGCGGCGGTTTTCTTCACGCAATGAAGGCAAGGCGCGCAATTTGGTTTCAATCAACTCCCACTCATCGAGGGGGTAAACACATAAACAAGGGTCAACGGCATCGATCGTGATGATCAACTGTCCGGAACTTCGCGAAATGAGCTCGTCACGATACCGGCTCGGCATGGCGAGACGGCCTTTTGCATCGAGACTGATAGCGTTAGCTCCGCGAAACACAGATGCGTTTCTCCAAATTTTAGCGTTTTACGTTCAAAAAACCCACTTTGTGCCACTTTCCGCCACTTGCGCACACTATAGGAATGCGCCCACCACACCGTCAAGGCGCGGATTCAAGGAAAAGCCTTACAGAACGGAGATTTAGGAGCGTAAAGGGAGGAGAAACCAGAGTTCGGCGATGTTTTTGGTCCAACAAGCGCAGATAGCTCAAAGAGCTATAGCTCGAAGTTAAAGTAATTTATTAAGAGTAAGATTTTTTTGGTATTACGAAGACGCATCTGCCAATGATTCGGCAGGGAGGGATTCTTGCGTTACTACCGGTTTTCTGCCCGAGATTCGGACAGAAGGAAAAAGGTGGAGAGTCGATCTGTAAGCCGGGTTCTGTCTTGAACAGTCATTCGTCTACGATGGCCATCACTGGACATCTTTAGCAACCTACCCGGTCCCAGCGCGGGCCACGCCTTGGGACCCTATTTGGTCTTGCTCCAAGTGGGGTTTACCTAGCCACGAACTGTTGCCAGTCGTGCGGTGCGCTCTTACCGCACCTTTTCACCCTTACCGGCACCGAAGTGCTTAGGCGGTTATTTTCTGTGGCACTTTCCGTAGGCTCACGCCTCCCAGGCATTACCTGGCACTTCGCCCTATGGAGCCCGGACTTTCCTCCCCCCCCTAATTTTCATAGAGGGCAGCGACTGTCCAATCGACTCTCCGCCGCGCAGGTTAACGGCACGGCGGACTTAGGACAAGTAATAAAAGTTCAGAATTGCCATCACGTTCAGACGGAATACCGGTTTAACGCTGGAACTAATCGGCTTTCTGCTTATCCAGCGCCGCTTGATACAAGAGGTTCTTGCGCACGCCAGTAATTTCCGCCGCAAGGGCCGCTGCACGCTTGAGTGGCATTTCCTTGAGCAGCAGATCCAGAATGCGCATGGCCTCGCTCCCCACGGCATCTTCATCCTCAGGCGCGGTCCAGCCCGCCACCAGCACCACGCACTCTCCGCGTTGTTGGTTGCTGTCGCCCTCGACGAACGCACGCAGCTCTTCCAACGGCAGGCCCTTGAGGGTTTCAAAGGTCTTGGTTAGCTCACGGGCCAGCAACGCAAGGCGTTCGCCGCCAAACACAAGCTCCATGTCCTGCAGGCATTCAAGGATGCGATGCGGGGCCTCATAGAAGATCAGGGTGCGCGGCTCTTCCTTCAGCGCTTGAAGGCGCGCACGACGCCCTACTGCTTTAGCCGGCAGAAAACCCTCAAAGATGAAACGGTCGGACGGCAGGCCTGCCGCCGACAACGCAGCGATCAGCGCGCACGCACCCGGAACAGGCACTACATTGATACCAGCAGCCCGCGCCTGTCGCACCAGGTGGTAGCCAGGGTCGGAGATCAGCGGCGTGCCCGCGTCAGAGATCAACGCCACATCGTCGCCGGCCAGCAGGCGCACAATAAAGCGACTGCCTTCCTCGCGCTCGTTGTGCTCATGGCAAGCCGCTAATGGCGTGCTGATACCAAAATGCTGCATCAACCGCTGGGAGTGACGGGTGTCTTCAGCCGCGATCAATTTAACCTCGCGCAACACTTTCAATGCCCGGGCACTGATGTCGTCCAGGTTGCCAATGGGCGTCGCCACGACAAAAAGCGAGCCTGCAGTGGAATTCAAAGGACCTGGAGCAGTCAAAACGCACACCTCGATGGTTGGCAAAAGCGACATTGTAGCGCGTAGGCGCCTGGAAAATATGCCATCACGGGCGATGCCTTTTCAGCCGTTTAACGCCCGTTGCAACATTTGCACGACCTAAATCGACGGTTTCACGCCAGTAACATCGCGCCTGGGCCAGTGCTTGGGTACAATTCCACGCTAATTTGATCGGTATCAGGAACACTTACATGATCGCTTGCCTGCGGCTGCTCTCCGCCCTCTGCCTCGCTGCCTTGCTGGCCGCGTGTGCCAGCTCGCCCTCGTCCAGCCTTGGCGACCTTCCACGGACCCCGGACGCCAGTATCGAGCAACTGCTCGAACAGGCCACCACCGCCAAGACGCCAGAAAAGGCCGCGCTGCTGCGCCTGAGTGCGGCAGACATGGCCTACAAACAGAACAACCCTGGCCGCTCGTCGCAGATTCTTGCGCAGGTGCCCCTGGATGCCCTCAAGCCAGCCGCGCAAGTGTTTGCCAGCACCCTGGCCGCCGAACTGGCCATGGCGCGCAACCAGCCCAAGGCCGCGCTGACTGCCCTGAACCACCCGAGCCTGCAAAGTCTGAAGGAGCTGCCGCCTGAACAGCAGATCCGCACTGGCAGCGTGCACGCCCGTGCGTATGAAGCCGATGGCCAGACCTTGGCCGCCGCCCGCGAACGCGTGGCCATGGCCCCACTGCTCACAGGCGATGCCGCCAAAAGCAACCATGAAGCCATCTGGGTACTGATTGCCGCCCTGCCGGCCGAACAGCTGCAAGCCAGCGGCAACTCCACGCTCGACGGCTGGATCACCCTGGCCCAGGCGGTAAAAGGCGCGGGCACGCTGGAGCAACAACAAGCGGCCATCGACACTTGGCGCGCACAGAACCCAGGCCACCCAGCCGCTGTGCAATTGCCGATGCCACTGACCAAGCTCAAGGAGCTGGCGAGCCAGCCCCTGACCAAGATCGCCCTGCTGCTGCCACAGGATGGCCAGTTGGCCTCCGTCGGCAAGGCACTGCGTGAAGGTTTCATGGCTGCGCACTACCAGGCTGAACAAGCCGGGCAGAAGCCGCCGGTGATTGAGTTCTATGACAGCTCGCGCCTCAACTCTCTCGACGACTTCTACGCCAAGGCCCAGGCTGACGGTGTGCAACTGGTGGTCGGCCCACTGGAGAAACCGCTGGTCAAACAGCTGAGCGCTCGCCCGCAACTGCCGATCACCACGCTGGCGTTGAACTACAGCGAGACCGATCAAGGCCCCGCGCAACTGTTCCAATTCGGCCTGGCCGCAGAAGACGAAGCCCGCGAAGTCTCGCGTCGCGCCCGTGCCGACGGCCTGCACCGTGCGGCCGCAATGGTGCCGCGTGGCGAATGGGGAGAGCGTGTCTACAAGGCCTTCCGCCAGGACTGGGAAGCCAATGGCGGCCAGGTCATGGGGGTTGAGTACGTCGATCAACCAGTCGCCCTGGCCCAGCAGATTGCCGACTTGTTCCAATTGCGCAAAAGCGAAGGCCGCGCCAAAAGCCTGCAAAGCACCGTTGGCACCGACGTGGCCGCGCAGCCTTCGCGTCGCCAGGACATCGAGTTCATCTTCCTGGCCGTGACCCCGCAACTGGCCCAACAGATCAAGCCAACCCTGAACTTCCAATATGCCGGTGATGTGCCGGTCTACGCCACGTCTCACGTATTCAGCGCCAGCGGCGACAAGAATCAGTACCTGGACATGACCAACGTGATGTTCTGCGAAACCCCTTGGCTGCTCAACACCACCGACCCACTGCGCAATCAGGTTGCCGCGCAATGGCCGCAAGCCAATGGCAGCCTCGGCCGCCTGTACGCGATGGGCGTCGATGCCTACCGCCTGGCGCCGCGCCTGGGACAACTCAAGGCCCTGCCGGACACCCGTGTTGACGGTCTTTCGGGCAACCTGGGCATCAGCACCAACCAGCGCGTTGATCGCCAGATGCCGTGGGCCAAGTTTGTCGGCGGCGAGATCCAGCGCCTGCCGGACACCCCACGCTGATGCCTGAGCGGTCCAGCGCACAAAGCGGCAAGGATGCCGAACTACAAGCTCTGAAACACTTGCAACAACAGGGTCTGCGCCTGCTGGCGCAGAACTGGTTGTGTAAACGCGGCGAGCTTGATCTGGTCATGCTTGACGGCGATACAGTAGTATTCGTCGAAGTCCGCTACAGAAAACACGCACAATGGGGTGGCGCGCTCGCCAGTATTGATGGGCGCAAGCGTCAAAAGCTGATACTCGCCGCGCAGTTTTTCCTGCAAAAAGAGCATCGCTGGGCCGACGCCCCCTGCCGTTTCGATGTGGTTGCCATAGAAAGCACACCGTCTGGTCAGGCTGATCTGAACTGGCTCAAAGATGCCTTCGACAGCTGATTCGCCGGACATCTTCACCACACACTTTTGCTCTTTGCTTTGCGGGCTGCACATTCCTGTGCCAAACAGCCGCGCTACTTAAGGTCACACAGATGGACATGCAATCCCGAATTCGCCAGCTTTTCCAGGCCAGCATCGACACCAAGCAACAGGCGATGGACGTACTTGCACCGCACATCGAGCAAGCCAGTCAGGTCATGGTCAATGCCTTGCTCAACGAGGGCAAAATGCTTTCGTGCGGCAACGGCGGTTCGGCCGGCGATGCCCAACATTTCTCGTCCGAGCTGCTCAACCGCTTCGAGCGTGAGCGCCCGAGCCTGCCGGCCATCGCCTTGACCACCGATTCGTCGACGATTACTTCGATCGCCAACGACTACAGCTACAACGAAATCTTCTCCAAGCAGATCCGCGCCCTAGGCCAACCCGGCGATGTGCTGCTGGCGATTTCTACCAGCGGCAACTCGGCGAATATTATTCAGGCGATCCAGGCCGCACATGATCGCGAAATGATTGTCGTAGCATTGACCGGACGCGATGGCGGTGGAATGGCCTCGCTGCTGTTGCCTGAAGACGTGGAGATCCGTGTCCCGGCCAATGTCACCGCACGTATCCAGGAAGTCCACCTGCTGGCGATCCACTGCCTGTGCGATCTGATCGACAGCCAACTGTTTGGGAGTGAAGAATGACCGTTAACCGCCTCAGCCTTTTGGCCATCACCCTGTGCCTCGCTATCAGCGGCTGCAGCACGGCCATCACTGCAACACGCGACACCCCTATTCAGGATGACAAGGGCACCCGCACCTTCGGCAGCAAGATCGATGACTCGCTGATCGAGACCAAGGTTGAAGTCAACGTCGCCAAGGCCGCGCCCGATCTGGGCAACGGTGCTTCGCGTATCGTAGTGACCAGCTTCAATGGCGTTGTGCTGCTCGCTGGCCAGACGCCACGCGCCGACCTCAAGGCCCAGGCCGAACAAGCCGCCGCTGCCGTACAACGCGTGAAAAAGGTCCACAACGAATTGCAGGTGATGGACCCGATCACCCTGCTGGCCATCAGCAACGACGCACTGCTGACTACCAAGATCAAGGCACAGATGCTCACCGATAATGCGATCCCCGGTTCGCGCATCAAGGTCGTGACCGACAACGGCATCGTCTACCTGATGGGCCTGCTCACCCAGGCTGAAGCCACTCGTGCAGCCAACTTGGTGCAGGGTGTGTCCGGTGTGCAGAAAATCGTGAAGGTGTTCGAATACATCGATTGATGTAATGACACAGCCACAAAAAAGGGCGCCTTACGGCGCCCTTTTTTATTAACGAATATTTACTGGTACTGCGAGTACGGATTGCCCTGGAACTGGTTGTTCTGTTGTGGCGCCTGTTGCTGGGCTCCTGGCTGGCCGTACTGTTGGCCTGGGATCGGGCCGAGGTTGACTTCAACACGACGGTTCTGGGCACGGCCGTTGACGTCGGCGTTGCTGGCAATCGGGTTATCCGGGCCGGCACCGCGGGCGCTCAGGTTGGCGCCGTTGACGCCCTGGGAAGTCAGGTAGTTAGCCACGCTCTGGGCGCGACGCTGAGACAGGTCCATGTTCAACTGACGGCTACCGGTGCTGTCGGTGTAGCCAACGATCTGGATAGTATTCTGGTTGAACTGCTTGAGCGAGTTGGCCAGGTTGTTCAGCGGCTGGTAGAAGCTGCTGGAGATCGCGTCCGAGTTGGTCGCGAAGGTGATGTTGCCCGGCATGATCAGCTTGATCTGGTCGCCCTGGCGCTGAACCTCAACACCGGTGTTGGCCATGCTTTCGCGCAGTTTCTTTTCCTGTTGGTCGGCGTAGTAGCCGTACCCTGCGGCACCGGCACCCGCAACGACGGCACCGATCAGCGCGCCCTTGCCACGGTTGTTGTGATCGATGGCCGCACCGGCCAATGCACCGGCCAGGGCACCCAGGCCGCCGTACTTGGCGGTCTTGCTCATCCCGCCGGATTCATTACTCGCCTGTCCCTGGCTGCTGCCGTCATAAGGATTAGGTGATGCGCAGCCGGACAACAGGGCTACAACGGTAGCGACAACAAGCAGACGACGCGAAGTGAACATGAAGGGAGCTCCTACGTTTGCATTCTATGGTGCAAAGGACATTGGCAATGGACCTGTGCCGAGTTTGGAACGCGACAAACGGTAAAAATTCCGTGGCTACAGAAACCGTAGCAGACGCATCCTGAACACGACCTGAGTTTTTGCTACAAGGTTTACCTGAAATAGAACGCGTTCTGCCCGGCAATTATTCCTTCACGCCCGCACGAAAGGATTCTCGCGCATTTCATCGCCCAGCCGGGTATCCGGCCCGTGACCGGTCACCACCGTCGCGCCCTCGTCCAGGGTGTACAGGCGCTGCTTGATCGAGCGCACGATGGTCGCCTGGTCGCCGCCCCACAAATCGGTGCGCCCGATACCGCGACGGAACAGTGTGTCGCCGGCAATCAGCAGCTTGGCATCAGCAAACCAGAAGCTCATCGACCCCGGAGTGTGACCGGGTGTGTGCAACGCCACGCCACAGCCGCAGGCCAACTCTTCATCATGTTCCAGCCAACGGTCCGGCGAAGGCACAGGGATATAGGGCACGCGAAACATCTGGCATTGCATTTCCAGATTGTCCCAAAGGAATTGATCTTCTTTGTGCAGGTGCAAGGTGGCACCGGTCTTCTCCTTCAACTGGCCGGACGCCAGGAAGTGATCCAGATGGGCATGGGTGTGGATGATGCTCACCACTTTCAATCCCAGGGCATCGAGCCGCGCCAGGATCAGCTCATGGTTGCCGCCTGGGTCGACCACGATGGCCTTTTTGCTGATGGGGTCGCCGATGATGGTGCAGTTGCACTGCAAGGGGCCGACGGGGAAGGTTTCACGGATAAGGGTCGGCTTGGCGGTTTCCATTCGGGGTCCTGTCGTGCAAATGAAATGTCGATTCCGGGCGAATATCACCAGAATAATTGCGCCATTAAAACAGACTGGGGCGTCCCTAGCCGATCAACCTCAGTTCCTGCGCCCGCGCCACCGCCTGGGTACGACGCTCCACACCCAGCTTGCTGTTGATATGGCTCGCGTGAGTCTTGACCGTGTGCAGTGAGATAAACAACCGGTTGCTGATCTCCTGATTGGAGCAACCCTGAGCGATCAATTGCAGCACCGCCAGCTCTCGGGCGCTCAATGCCTCATGAGTCGAAGCTGCCTCCACCGCTGCAACCGCCGGTAACAGCGCCAGCAGGCTCTGGCTCAGCAGCCCATGGGGATCTTTGGCAAGCTGCTCGCGCATCCAGTCCGGGTGGGTTTCCAGCAATCGTTCGAAGGGTTGCAACGCGCCACCTGCCCCGGCCTCAAGGGCTTGGGCAAATACTGGACGCGCCTTTGCCTCCTGCCCCTCCCCCAGCAACAGTTGCACCCGCTGGGTCAGGGCCATCAGCGCGATCATCTGACGCCCACTGTTATGAGCCTGTATTGCCAACTCTTCGAGACGTTGCAACGCCGCCGCCGGTTGGTGGCGAGTCGCGTCCAACGCAGCCTGTTGAAGCCCGATGTGCTGCGGCAGGTGTGGGTGGAACTCCGGCGCGGCGGCGGCGTGTTCGCCATTGTAGGTTTGCCCCAGACGCGTCAACCAGGCGTCAGCCAAGTCGGTTCGGCCCTGGGCCAGCCACAGCTCGCACTTGATCAGGGTGATCATTGCCAGGTAGTAGATCGGCGGCACATCCCAGATATGCATCAGCCGCTCAGCCTCGGAGAGTTCGGCGAAGGCTGCACCAAAGTCACCGCGGCGCCCTTCGAAATTGGCGATCACGCAATGGCCGATCAACACACTGATGTCGCGGCAAGCCCTCGCTTCAGCAAGACCGGCGCGCAAACGGGCGAGCCCGGCTTCGGGCTGGAGCCGCACCAGCAACAAAAAACCCTCGTAGAGCGATAAACGCGCACGCACCGCATACAAGCGCTGCGGCGCCAAGCCGTGCAGGCGTTGCAGGCCTTGGCGCACTTCGTCCAGGGAACGCAGGATTTCACCGCGCGCCTGCAATACTCGCGCACGGTCGTAATGGGCCAGGGCTTCGAACAAGGGATTGCCGACGCGCTGCGCCAGCTCCAGGGATTCGCGGTTCAGGCCTCGCGCACGCCAGAGGTCGGCATCGACAATGGCCAGGTTGGACAGGGTCGACAAGCACATCAACCGCTGGCCGTAACGCCGTTGCGGCAAGCTTTCCAACGCTTCGCTGCAATAGCGCTGGGTCAGCTCGCGATCGCCCCGACCACGGGCGATAATCCCGCTCAGAGCCAGCCACTGGGCCAACATCGATTTCTGCGCGGTGGCCGACGGTGCCGGCAGGAAGCGGCTGAGGTAGCTGGACAGCTCTTCTGCCGCATCCAACTGGCAGGCCAGGCCCAAAGCCCAGCTGTAGAGCACGATCAAGCGCGGCGTGCTGATCAGCAGGCTGTCAGGCAAGTCCATTTTCCAGCGCAGCAACATGCCTACGTTCTGCTCGGCCAGCAGCTGTTCTTCGGAAAGGTTTTGTACCAGATTCGCAGCCACATCCAGATGACCGGCGCGCAACGCCTGCTCCACCGCTTCATCGATCAAGCCTTGGGCATTGAACCAGCGGCACGCGCGCAGGTGCAGGCTGGCAGCCGGCAGTACATTGCTGCTGGCACGACGCGTGCGCAGCAAGTCCGAAAAAAGATGGTGATAACGGTACCAATGCCCCTGCTCGTCCAGCGGCACCAAGAACACTTGGTGCGCCTGCAGGTAACGCAAGATTTCGGCACTGTCGTGGGCTTCACGCACCGCGTCGCAGAGTGCGCTGCAAAATCGGTCCTGAGGAGCGGTGTCGTACAAAAACGCCTGCACTTCGGTCGGCAGGCAGTCGATGACTTCTTCCAGCAGGTAATCGCGAATCAGCCCTTCGCCGCCGTGCAGGCTTTGCGGCAAGGCGCCGTCGCTGCCGGCCTCGGAGGCGGCCAACAGCCAGAAGCGCAGGCCGGCAACCCAGCCTTCGCTGCGACGGATCAGGTTATCCAGCGCTTCGCCACGCAATGAGTTGCTGTGGCGATCCAGCACTGCCAGTGATTCGTCGTGCGTCAGGCGCAAGTCCTGTTCGTGCAGCTCCAGCAGATGACGCGACAATCGCAGTCGCGCCAGATGCCAGTCCGGGCGCTGGCGGCTGGTGACCAATACCACCAGGCCATCAGGCAAATGATTGAGGAAAAACTGCAGGCAACGGTCGAGCACCGGCCCCTGGGCCAGATGGTAATCATCCAGCACCAGCAACAGCGGCGCACGGGCGGACAGGTGCACAGCCAGCTCGTCGAGCAGGCCATCGAGCCATTCTTCAAAGGCAAAGGGCTGGTGACGCTGGCGCATTTTCAGCAGGCCCAGGGATTGGGCGCCAAGTTGCGGGAAAAATTGCTGCAAGCCGTCGAGCAGGCGTTCGAGGAAACGCCCGGGGTCGTTATCCCGTGGGCTGAGGCCCAGCCATAGGCTTTGCCAATGGGCCGGCAGGCTCTGGCAGAACTCCACCGCCAACGAACTCTTGCCAAACCCAGCCGGCGCGCTGACCAGCAGCAACCGCCCTTCCAGCCCGGCGCTCAGGCGTTCGCACAGGCGCGGGCGCAGCACATAGCCGTCAGGCAGCGGTGGCCTGTAGAAGCGACCTTCCAGGGTCGGGATTACCGCACTGGCAGGCCCTTGGATTCGGGACAGATCAGTCATCGCCGGGCTCTTGTAGAAGGCTGTTGTCGGCATTGCAGATGTCCGCAGACTAGCGGTAAAAGCGGCGGGTTTGTAGATCTTTGCAACATTTGCCTGAAAAGAACTGCGACAAAAAATCTCGCCACAAAAAAGTAGGAGCCGACTTGCTGGCGATGCAGGCACCTCGGTGTGTCTGTTACACCAAGGGGATGCTATCGCTGGCAAGCCAGCTCCTACAGGGGGGCGGCTCCCAGATTGGGGGGCTTGGGGTTAGCGAACACCATCCTGGCGCAACGCCGCCGGGGTGAAGTCGCTGGTGGTGGCGGTGAAGCCAAAGTCATACGCCTGCTTCTCTTCGTTCTTCATGCCCAGCGCCAGATAGCGGCCGGACTGCAGGTCGTAGAGGGTTTCCAGGGCGTACCACGGCACTTGCTTGTCGTAGTAGTTCTCGGCATGGGCTTCCGCCACGCGCCACAGTTGGCCACGACCGTCGTAGTGATCGATGACCGCTGCTTGCCAGGTGTCTTCGTCAATGAAGAAGTCACGCTTGGCATAGATGTGGCGCTGGCCTTCCTTCAAGGTGGCGACCACATGCCAGACGCGGCGCAGCTCGTAGCGGGTCAGGTCCTGGTTGATGTGGCCAGCCTTGATGATGTCGGCGTATTTGAGCTTCGGATCATCGATCTTGTAGCTGTTGGAGGCGATGTAGATTTCTTTCTTGCCCTCCAGCTTCCAGTCGTAGCGATCCGGAGCACCGTTGTACATATCGAGGTTGTCGGAGGTACGCAGGCCATCGGCTGCGGTGCCAGGTCCGTCATAGGACACTTGTGGCGCGCGGCGCACACGGCGCTGGCCGGCGTTGTAGACCCACGCCGAACGCGGTTCCTTCACCTGGTCCAGGGTTTCGTGCACCAGCAGTACACCACCGGCCAGACGTGCCGGCGCAGTCACTTGCTGCTTGAAGTAGAACAGCACGTTGCCCGGATTTTTCGGGTCGAAGTCTTTCATCTTGTCGCGAAATACGAACTGGTCGCGGAAGTACACCAGGCTGTACGAGCCATTGGTTTGCGGTGTGGCCTGGGTTACCAGGCGGGTCACGCTGCCACCGCGATAACGGGTGATGTGGTTCCAGATCACTTCCACGCCGCTTTTTGGAATCGGGAACGGTACGGCAGTTTCGAAGTTTTCCAGGCCGTTGCCACCAGACACCAGGTTGGTGGTGGTGGCGTTCTTCTTGATGGCCGCAAACACATCCGCTGGCACCGTGGCGCCGCGATGGGTCGGGTAGACCGGCATCTTGAAGGTTTCCGGGTAGCGCTTGAACATCGCGTACTGCCCCGGCGCCAGCTTGTCCTTGTACTGCTCGACGTTCGCCGCGGTGATGGTGAATTGCGGTTGTTCACTGGCGTATGGGTTGGCCAGGAATCCACGGGCGTCAACAGCGCCAGCGTTGGTGGGCAGCGGCGACCATTTTGGAATAGTACCCGCCGCGTTGCCGGCCATTTCGGCGCCCATCGGCGTCAGGGTCGTGCCCAGCTTGGCGGCTTCATCCGCCGACACTGCCGCCATGACATTGCTCGCCAGGATCGACAGCCCAAGCACACCCACGTGCAACAGACTTTTGGTTATTTTCATGTTCTGGTCTTCCTGAAATGCAGTGTGCTTAGAAGTTGGCGCCGAAGCTCAAAGCGACGAAGTCGCGGTCATCCACCGTACTGAACTTGCCACCAAAGAAGTTGGTGTAGGCCAGGCTGGCGGTGTAGGTATTCTGGTACTCGGCATCCAGGCCCAGGCTGACCGCCTTGCGACCTTCTTCGAAGTTACCGCCAGGGCCTGGCGAGTAACCTTTGACGTCGTGGGACCACGCCACGTTTGGCTTGAGGTTGACGCCTGCGAACACGTCCGGGTATTCCCAGATGGCGCGAGCGCGGTAGCCCCAGGAGGTGGCGGTGGTGTAACCGTCGTTGTTGCAGTTGGTATTCAGGCTGGCGGCATTAGGCAAACCACCGCCTTGTGCTGTGGAGTTGTTGAGCGCGTTGCAGAACCCCCCAGGTAACGAACCCGGACCAAAGACTGGGTCACGGCCATAACGTGCCTCGGATTTACTTTCCAGCCCACCGACGTGGGTAACGCCGATTTCACCAACAGTGGTCAAGCGGCTGGCGCCCATGACTTGATCGAAGAAGTGCGTGAAGGTGGTTTGGAACTGGGTGACTTCCTTGCGGTTGTAGCCATGCAGGTCCTGGCCGGGTTTGCCTTTGAGCACCGACGCGTTGCCGTAACCAGGAATCGGCGTGACACCCGCGAAAAGAATGTCGGTCGTGCTCAGTTGCACAGGCGCATTCGGCCGATAGCTCAACTCGCCACTCCAGGCAGTGCCAGTAGGCAGCGTGGTGGAGAAGCTCAATCCGTAGAGGCGGATATCTTCCGGATACTCGACGAAGTAGTTGGAGTTGCCTGCGACAATCAGCGGGTTATTCGTTGCATAAACAGAGGGTCGCGCGCCTTGTGCACTAAAGATCGGCGCCCGGCTGTGGTAGTTCATGAAATAAGCACCGAACTCTGTGTCCAGCGGCTCATAGTTGTAATGAAATGCAGCGCCGAACTGGCCGCTGTCACGAGCGTCACGGTCCGGACCACGACGAACCAGGACGCCCTCATTGTTAACGTCCACACCAAACGCTCTCAGACCCGCCTGTTGGGCTGGAGTCAAGGTGCGACGGCTGTTCAGCACGCGCAGATTATCAGTGCAACCGTCAGAAATCACATCGGGCTGGGAGAAGAACGTGCCGCAGTTATCGGTAACCGTCTGGTCCCACTCAAGCTGATAGAACGCTTCGGCCGAGAGATTATCGGTCAAGGTCTGCGACACATAGAACATGTTGACCGGGATCAAGCCTTCCTTGATCTCGGCGCCGGGACGACGGAACGCAGACACGTCGATCGGGTTGATGGAGTTGATACCGCCGCCGATGAAGGTACTTTCACCCCAGCTTACTACCTGCTTGCCGAACCGCACCGATCCTGGCAAATCGGCAATGTTGTAGTTGTGGTAGATGAACGCATCGAGAATCTGCCCGCCAGAGGACTTGGCGCCTTCTTTACGGTTGTTGTCACTGATGTCCTTGAAGGGACGGCTTTCGTCTTTGAGCTCAAAGTCATACCAGTACTTGCCCCGCACAAACACACCGGTATCGCCGTACTTCAGTTCCAGGTCATGAATGCCCTTGAAAATCTTCGAGAAGGTCTCCCCACGCTTGAAGTTCAAGTGACCGTCATCGGAGGTCTGGGACAGGCCCTTGCCACCGTTGTTGACACCGATCAGATCGCTGTTGGGCTTGGCCGTCGACCAGCTCGCACCCACGGAAAGAGACGAGTCAAAACTCCCTTCGATTTCACCGATATTGAAACTGACGCCGAATGCGGGCCCGGCGAGCGTAGAGGCGAGACTGACGGCCAGGGGCAGTCTTGCCCGGCGCCAGAACTGGTTTACTGAGGTCATCGACGCTACTCCATGTGCATTTTATTGTTATGGCAGTGAGTTCTTTCTGTGATGCGTGTAACGGCCGGAATACAACGATTCCAATGCCGCTCGGCAGCCGAGCCTCCATGGCCCGAAGCGGAACATCCGTGAAAAACTCTGGAAGGGACTATAGCCAGCAGGGGGTAGTGCTTGATCCCTCTAAAGTGTGATTTGCATCACCGACCCGTCTGCCACGACCCTTTCGCCACGTCGGCGAAGGCCGACGCGGCAAGGATGGCTGAAAATCGGCAAATCACAAGTAAAGGCGCCAGATAGAGCATTGCCGTGCCCGAAAGGGCACGGCGGGGGGCCTCACAGGGTGGACAGGAAGGTGCTGTTGTTGGCCTGCCATTCGATGATGTCGATACGGATACGTTTTTTGTCGAGTTTTCCTACACTCGTCTTGGGAATTTCAGTAACAACGGCAATCTGGCTCGGAATCGCCCACTTACTCAAGTGGCCCAACTCCACGAACGGCTTGAGGTGTTCCTTGAGCTCACGGGCCCCTATCACATGGCCATCACGCACCACCAGCAAGGCAAACGGGCGCTCGCCCCACTGCGGATCGGCAATGCCCACCACCGCTACTTCGCGTACCGCCGGGTGGCGGCTGACCAGGTCTTCGAGGGCCAGGGACGAGATCCACTCGCCGCCGGTCTTGATCACATCCTTGATGCGGTCGCGGATGTCGATCACGCCGAATGCATCCAGCGTGGCGACGTCGCCGGTGTGCATCCAGCCGCCTTCCCACAGCTCGGCGCCCTTTTGCGGCTCGTTGAAATAGCCTTCGCTGAGCCATGGCGCGCGCAGCACCAGCTCACCCTGGGACTCACCGTCGGCCGGTAGGAAGTTGCCGTCGCCATCAATGATCGCGGCTTCCACCAACGGCCCGGGCACGCCCGCCTTGATGCGGTAAGTCGTGCGTTCATCCTCGCTGCCAGCCATCAACTCTTCGTTGAGGTGGGCGCAGGACACCAGCGGCCCGGTCTCGGACATGCCATACGCGGCGGTCAACTGAATGCCACGCGCCTTGGAGGCTTCATACAGCGAACGATTGAGCGCACTGCCGCCGATGACGATTTTCCAGCCACCGAAATCCACGTCCTGGGCAGCCTTGGCATTGAGCACCATTTGCAGGATGGTCGGTACGCAGTGGGAAAAAGTGACCTTTTCCTTGCGCCACAGCTCCACCAGGTATTCCGGGTCGTAGCGGCCAGGGTAGACCTGCTTCAGGCCGAGCATGGTCGCCACATACGGCAAGCCCCAGGCGTGCACGTGGAACATCGGCGTGATCGGCATGTACACGTCATTGGTGCCAAGTAACCGCACGCTGTCGACGCTGCCCATAATGGTCGCCACACCGATGGTGTGCAGCACCAACTGGCGGTGAGTGAAATACACGCCCTTGGGGTTACCGGTGGTGCCAGTGGTGTAGAAGGTGGTGGCAACGGAGTGTTCGTCGAAGTCCTGGAAGTCATACTTCGGGCTGGCGGCGGCGAGCAGTGTTTCGTACTCGCCCACCAGGCTGGGCAGCTCGGCGGTCTTGGACTCGCCATCGGTGAGCAGCAGGGTCTTGTCGACCGTGGTCAGGTGCCCGGCAATTGCCTGGTAAAGCCCCACAAACTCACTGTTGACCAGCACAAAGCGGTCTTCGGCGTGGTTCATGGTGTACAGGATCTGTTCCGGCGACAGGCGCACGTTGATGGTGTGGATCACCGCGCCAATCATCGGGATAGCAAACATGCATTCCAGGTAACGATGGCTGTCCCAGTCCATCACCGCCACGGTATCACCGGCCTTCACGCCCGCTTCAGTCAGCACATTGGCCAGGCGCGCAACGCGCTCGATCAGGGTGGGGTAGGTGTAGCGCAGTTTGTCGCGGTAGACGATTTCCCGGGTCTTTTCATAGCGGGTGCCGGACATCAACAGGCGTTTGATCAACAGCGGGTATTGGTACGCACCTTCGGCGGGCGGGATAACACGGGTCTGCAACATACGAATCCCTTTTATGACTGCACGGTCTTGGCTGAAAGAACTGCACTGTAGAGCGCATATGTTTCAGCCAAATCAGCCAAAGGAATGATTTGCAGCCCCCAATGAATGCTAGCTTTGCGCCAGCATCCAGCCTATTTCATGCTGGTGAATGCCAGTTTCACGCCGATGGCAATCAACACCGCGCCCATGGTCCGATCAAACCAGTGGCCCATCCGCGCAAACCCGGCACGCACGCGTTGTTGGCTGAACAGCATCGCCACCAGGCAGAACCACAGCGCCGTCGCCACTGCCAGGTACACACCGTAACCGGCCTGGATCGCTAGCGGTGTGTGGGGGTTGATCACCACGGTGAACAACGACAGGAAGAACAGCGTGGCCTTGGGGTTCAAGCCATTGGTCACGAAACCGGCGGTAAACGCACCACGCGGCGTGCGCTCGCCCGCTTCGCGATGCAACTCGCCCTCAGCTACAGGCTTGGCCGGCTGCGCGCGCAGGGCCTTGAAGCCGATGTACAGCAGGTAGGCGGCGGCCGCCCATTTCAGGGCGTTGAACAGCACGATGGACTGGGACACGATCAAGCCGATACCGAGCAACGAATAACCCACGTGCAGGAAAATCGCCGAGCCGACGCCCAGCGCAGTCCAGGTTCCGGCGCGACGGCCGTGGGTCACGCTTTCACGCACCACTACCGCGAAATCCGGGCCGGGGCTGGCCACCGCCAACAAGTGAATCAGGGCTACGGTCAAAAATTCGGCGGCGTACATGCTCACTCCAATTAAGTAACTGATTATTTCATCTGATAGGCTCGGGAGATTACGCCTTCAAACCCTGTCGCAAAAGGTACAGTTGATGACGAACAATCGCCGCGCCGTCTTCCTTGATCACCCGTCCCTGGACTTGGGGGACCTCGACCTCAGCGAGCTGCGAGACACCTTCAGCGAGTTGCAGCTGTTTACCGGCACCACGCCGCAGAATGTGATCGAACGCGTGCAAGGTGCCCACGTGGTCATCAGCAACAAGATCGCCCTCAACACCGCAACCTTGGCGGCCTGCCCGGACCTCAAGCTGATCCTGGTGTCGGCCACCGGCACCAACAACGTCGACCTCGACGCCGCCCGCGCCCATGGCATCACCGTGAGCAACTGCCAGGGCTATGGCACGCCGTCGGTAGCGCAGCACACGATCATGCTGTTGCTCAACCTGGCGACGCGCTTGAAGGATTACCAAAGAGACGTGAGCGCCGGCAAGTGGCAGGAGGCCAAGCAGTTCTGCCTGCTGGACCATCCGATCGTGGAACTGGAAGGCAAGACCCTCGGCCTGCTCGGCCATGGCGAATTGGGCGGCGCCGTCGCGCGACTGGCTGAAGCGTTCGGCATGCGTGTCCTGCTCGGCGCGATTCCAGGCCGCCCGGCCCGCGCAGACCGCGTGCCGCTGGATGAGTTGCTGGCGCAGGTGGACGCACTCACCCTGCACTGCCCGCTCAACGAACACACCCGCGACTTTATCGGCGCCCGCGAGCTGGCGCTGCTCAAGCCTGGCGCGTTTGTGGTCAACACCGCGCGCGGTGGTTTGATCAATGAGCAGGCCCTGGCGGACGCCTTGCGCAGCGGCCATCTGGGCGGCGCCGCCACCGATGTACTGAGCGTGGAACCGCCGGTGGAGGGCAATCCGCTGTTGGCCGGTGACATCCCTCGGCTGATCGTGACCCCGCACAACGCCTGGGGCAGTCGCGAAGCGCGCCAGCGCATCGTCGGCCAACTGGCGGAAAACGCCCGGGGCTTTTTCAACGGGGCCCCGCTGCGCGTCGTCAGTTGATAAACTGCGCCCCTTTTCAAGGAGCAGACCATGGATCCGCGCAGTGAAGTACTGCTTCGCCAGGCCGAACTTTTTCAAGGCAACCTGCTGTTGGTGGGCTTGCCTGCCGACGACCTGCTCGGTCGCTTGCCCAACGCCCACGGCTGGAGCTGGCATGCCGGCGATCAGGCGGCGCTCGACGCACGCTTCCCTGAACGCAGCCAGTTCGGCGTAAACGTGCCGGAGCAGGCGTTTGATACCGCAGTGATCTTCCTGCCCAAGTCCAAGGACCTCACCGACTACCTGCTCAACGCCGTGGCCTCGCGCTTGCCCGGCGCCGAGCTGTTTTTGGTCGGCGAGAAGAAAGCCGGGATCGAAAGCGCCGCCAAACAGCTAATCCCCTTCGGCAAACCGCGCAAACTCGACAGCGCGCGGCATTGCCAACTGTGGCAGATCACTGTGGTCAACGCCCCGCAAGCGGTTGAGCTGGAGAGCCTCGCGCAGGTCTTCGACGTGCCGTTGGCCGAGGGCCCGCTGAAGGTGGTGAGCTTGCCGGGGGTGTTCAGCCACGGTCGACTGGATCGCGGCACCGAACTGTTGCTGGAGCACCTGGACAAGCTGCCAAGCGGCCATCTACTGGACTTTGGTTGTGGCGCCGGCGTGCTGGGGGCGGCGGTAAAACGTCGCTACCCGCACAACATAGTGACGATGCTCGACGTGGATGCCTTCGCCGCCGCCAGCAGTCGCTTGACCCTGGCCGCCAATGGTCTGGAAGCCGAGGTATTGACCGGCGATGGCATCGACGCGGCACCGATGGGTTTGAACGCGATTTTGAGCAATCCACCGTTCCATGTCGGTGTGCATACCGATTATTTCGCCACTGAGAATCTGCTGCGAAAAGCGGCGAAACACCTGGCAAAAGGCGGCGAACTTCGCCTGGTTGCCAACAGCTTCCTCAAGTACCAACCGCTGATCGAAGAGCACTTGGGCGTGTGCGCGATCAAGGCCGAGGGCAACGGTTTTCGCATCTACCGTGCCAAGCGCGGCTGACGGGCGTTTGAAAAAGAAGGCTTGCCGAATGGATTTTGCCTAGGCAGAATCCGCTCCGTCCTAGGGGAGTAGTCTCCCACGAGCGCCACGCTCGTCCGGCATACGTCAACATACTTGGTCAGCAGACCATGGCGTATGCGACCCAGGAGTCCGCACAGACGGACCGGGGTTTGACAAGACCTATGACACGCACACCTTACCCGGGGCGGGAAGGCTGTACGTGTCATAGCCGTGTCGACCCGCCCCTGGAAACTTACCTGATGCTGGATTCATTACTCGTTCCTACCGCAATCGTTGCCTTGGCCGAAATCGGCGACAAGACGCAACTGCTCGCGCTTATCCTTGCCGCACGCTTTCGCAAACCCTGGCCGATCATCGCCGGCATCGTCGCCGCGACCCTGGCCAACCATGCGGCCGCTGGTGCCGTGGGGGCCTGGTTCGGCAGTTTCTTCTCGGATGCAGTGTTGCACTGGATCCTCGCAGCGAGTTTCTGCGCCACGGCCTTGTGGACACTGGTTCCAGACAAACTCGACGATGACGAAGCCAGCACCACACGCAAATTCGGCCCGTTCCTGACCACGCTGATCGCGTTCTTCCTCGCGGAAATCGGTGACAAGACGCAGATCGCCACGGTGATGCTGGCGGCGCAGTACCCGGAGTTGTGGCTGGTGATTATCGGGACGACACTGGGCATGCTGATTGCCAACGTGCCGGTGGTCTTGGCGGGGAATTTTGCAGCGGAGAAACTGCCGTTGACCTTGATTCGTCGACTGGCGGCGTCAGCGTTTTTCATCCTGGCGATCGTGGCCGTGTACAAAGCCATGCAAAGCAGCGGCTGGATCTAAGGCTGTAAACCCGACCCAATGTGGGAGCGGGCTTGCTCGCGAATGCGGAGTGTCAGTCACCAGATGTTCTGACTGATCCACCGCTTTCGCAAGCAAGCCCGCTCCCACATTTGGATCTTCACCATACCTTTCGTATCAGGATTTTTTTGCCTGCTGGTACAGCGGCATCACCTTCGGAATCGCCGCCTGCAACGACGCGATTCGGCTGTCGGACGCCGGGTGAGTACTCATGAACTCCGGCGGCGCACCTTCCGAAGCCTTGGCCATCTTGTTCCACAACGTGATGGCAGCGTTCGGGTTGTAGCCCGCACGAGCCGACAGCTCCAGGCCGATCAGGTCCGCTTCGTTTTCATTGCTGCGGCTGTTGGGCAAGGTCATGCCGTAGTTGGCCACGGTATCGGCCAATGCCAAGCTGTCCTGGCCGAGGCCGAACAATGCACCGGCGCCCTGCTTGGCCATCTCGATCCCGTAGGCCTTGGACATGGCTTCACGGCCGTGTTCACGCAAGGCGTGGGCAATTTCATGGCCCATCACGGCGGCCAGCTCGTCATCGGTGAGCTTGAGGTTGTCGATCAAGGCGCTGTACACGAAGATCTTGCCGCCAGGCCCGCAGTTGGCGTTCATCTCGTCGCTCTTGATCAGGTTCACTTCCCACTTCCACTGCGCGGCATCCGCACGGAACGTCGGCGCCTGGGCGATCAAGCGGTTGGCGATGGCCTGCACGCGCTTGGCGTTGGCGCTGGTCTTATCCAGTTGGCCCTTGCTGCTGGCCTCCCCCAGGGTCTGCTGGTAGGACTGGGCATACATCTGGTCGACTTCCTGGCTCGACAGCATGCTGAACATGTACTGCTTGCGCTCAACCCCAACGGCGCCGCCGCTGGTGGTGTTGACCGACTGACACCCGGCCAGCAGCATCGCTGCAACCAGACCGCTAACTACCAATGACTTCTTCATGAACCTCTCCCTGAAAACACGCCCTTCAAACATGGCGCGTATCGTAGGCGCTCGTTTGTATCGACGCCAGATACACCAGACGTGTAACCGCTGATTTTCGGATACATCCCACGGCGCCAATAACGGCGATGGGCTTTCCATTTGCGACACTCCGAACATTTTTGCAGGACACCCCCTCATGCCCAGCGCGCCCGTGGCCGATACAAAAAGGCGGATTCTCTCCCCTGTGCCCGGAGTTTTCATGAAATTCAAGTCGATCCAATTTTCTGTCGCGGCACTGGCCGGGGCGATTGTCCTCAGCGTGGTCGCGGTGCTGGTGCTGTACGCCTTGTTTGCCGGAGCGCGGACCCAGGAAATGGTGCAGGATCGCACCCAGGTGCAATTCGACCAGATCATCGAGCAGCGCCTGACCGCCCTGGCGCAAACCCAGGCCACCTTGATCCAGCGCGAACTGGAAGCCCCCTTGGTGACCGCCAAGAGCCTGGCCACCGCCAACGCCCTGCTCGGCATGAAAGACGCCAAGGGCGAGCCGGCCCTGCAAGTCGGCCGCGAGCAACTGATCAATCTGCTGCATGAAACCGTGGTGCGTAACCCGAAGATCCTCGGCGCCTACATCGGCTGGGAGCCCAATGCGATCGACCACAACGACGCAGCCTACGTGAACACCCCCATTGTCGGCATGGCCGCAGACGGCCGCTTCCTTCCCTGGTGGTATCGCAACGCCGATGGCAGCCTGGGCCTGGACAAGCTCGCCGATGTCAACGATCAGAACATCCTCTCCACTGGCGTGCGCGCCAGTGAGTACTACCTTTGCTCCAAGGAAAACAAAAAGGCCTGCGCCATCGACCCTGCCCCTTATAAGGTGGGCAACGCGATGGTGATGCTGGCTTCGTTCATCGAACCGATCATGATCGACGGCACCTTCCAAGGCATCGTCGGTGCCGACCTGTCGGTCAACTTCATCCAGGATATGCTCACCAGCGCCGATCAAAAACTCTACAACGGCGCCGGTGAACTCGCGCTGATCTCCAGCAACGGTCGCCTGGTGGCCTACACCAAGGACGCCAGCAAGCTCGGCGAAAAGGCCACCGACCTGCTCGACAACAATGAACTGGCCAACCTTGGCCAGTTGAAAGTCGGCGAAGTGCGCTACGACATCGACAAGGAACACGGGCATATCGAACTGTTCCTACCGTTCAATATCGGCCAGGCTGACGCACGCTGGACGCTGATGCTGCAACTGCCCCTCAGCGCCGTGATGGCCGATTCGCAGAAGCTGCAAAGCGACCTGGAAGCCCAGCGCAAGACTGACATCTTCGGCATGACCATCGCCGGTTTGTTGATCGCCGGTATCGGCTTGCTGGTGATCTGGCTGGTCGGCCACGGCATCGCTCGTCCGCTCAAGCAAATGGTCGCGATGCTCAATGACATCGCCCAGGGCGAAGGCGACCTGACACGGCGCCTGACCAGTGACCGCGCCGATGAGCTGGGCGCGATCGCCAGCGGCTTCAACACCTTCTTGATCAAGCTGCAGGGCATGATCACCCAGGTGGTGAGTTCGGTGCAGAAGGTCAGCGACTCCTCGGAACACACTGCCGACATCGCGATCCGCACCAACCAGGGCGTGCACAAACAGATGGTGGAAATCGACCAGGTCGCCACAGCTGTGCATCAGATGACCGCGACTGCGCAAGATGTTGCGCGCAACGCCACCCAGGCCGCACAAGCCGCCAGCCACGCCGACCAGGCCGCTAGCCAGGGCATGCGCATTGTGCGCGACACCTCGACCTCCATCGGCGCACTGGCCGAGGAAATCGGCAAGGCAGTCGGCGTCGTGCAGGCGCTGGCCAAGGACAGCGAGAACATCAACGCCATCCTCACGGCGATTCGCGGGATTGCCGAACAGACCAACCTGCTGGCGCTCAATGCGGCCATCGAGGCGGCGCGGGCTGGCGAGCAAGGCCGTGGTTTTGCGGTGGTCGCCGACGAAGTGCGCAACCTGGCGCAAAAGACCCAGAAGGCCACCGAGGAAATCCAGTCCATGATCCAGCAGCTCCAACAAGGCACGCGTGATGTAGTGCGGGTGATGGAGGACAGCCAGAACCGCACCGATGAAAGCGTGCAACACGCGGCCAAGGCGGCCGAAGCGCTGGAAACGATCACCCAGGCAGTCTCGGTGATCAACGACATGAACACCCAGATCGCCAGTGCCGCCGAAGAACAGAGCGCGGTGGCCGAGGACATCAATCGCAACGTGATCAATATCGGCCAGGTGGCCAATGAAGTAGCAGGCGGCGCGGATGAATCCAGCGCGGCCAGTGCGGACTTGACCAAGCTGGCGGAACAGCAGCGCCGACTGATCAATCAGTTCAAAGTCTAGGCATTTTCGGTGGTTTGCTCGCGAAGGGGCCAGTCAACCTAACCCAACACTTACTGACTCACGCCGGCGTCAGGCACTCCGGCCCATTGAGCTTCGGATCGTTGACCATGTTGGCCAGCACTCGCTCGCGCAACGCGACGGGTTCACTGGCCAGCAGGCCTTGCAATACATGCAACGGCGTCTCGGGATTGAGCCATGCTGCCTGCCCGGCCTCATCCAGAATCAGCGGGCGACGCTGGGCCTGCGCCGCTTGGGTCACCACCGCCGTGCTCAGCCACACCTGCTCCTGCACCGGATAGGCTTCCCAGATCGCGGCGAAAAACAACGTGGAGCCCTCCCCCGGCGTCAGCCAGTACGGGCGTTTACGCTGGGTGCCGCGCCATTCGTAGAACCCATTGGCGGGCAGCAGGCAACGGCGTTGACGGAACGCTTCGCGGAACATCGGTTGTTCGGCCAGGGTTTCGGCGCGGGCATGGGCGGGCGTGCGGGAAAGATCGGTCAACCACGGCGGCGTAAGGCCCCAACGGGCGCGGGCCAAGGTGCGCTGGCCGTCGGTGGCGCGCTGGATCAGCACCGAATCATTCGGAGAGATGTTCCACTGAGCCTGCTGGTCGGCGGGGAAGCCCGGCAAGGCAGCGAAGGCGGGATTCCAGCGAAACAGGGCATAACGTCCACACATGGGGCAACACGACTCTTGGGTAAACCGACCGACAGCCTAACAGACCAGCACGTCGGGGAAGCTGTCGGGTTCGTCACCGGGTAGCGGCTGTGCGCCGATGTAGGCGGTAATCAGCTCGCGGGCATACGCAGCCCGGTCATTGTCCACCTCCAGGCCCAGCAGGCCGAAGATGGGCAATTCGCCGGTACCGCCGAGCAAATGCCGACCCACCAGGTGCGCCTCGATGCCTTCGCTGGCGAGCATCTGTTGCAGCAGCTCGCCTTCCATCAGGTTTTCCGGTTCGTAGATTCGCTGCATGGATGTATCCGTTATTCGTCTTCGCTTCGGGTTTCGAGCATCCACTCGTGACCATGCACCTGCAGATCGAAAGTGATTGGCCGGCAACAGACCTGGCAGTCTTCAATATACGTCTGGTCACCGCCAGACAAATCCACGGTTGTCTCGACCACTTCACCGCAATAAGGACAATCGTACGTAGCGTTTTCCAGCATCGCAGCCTCCAAGGTGACTTGTGCGTATAATCGCCGGTCTATTTACAGGGCTATTTCCGGCTGGGCCATTCCTCAGTCCGCACCCTGGCATTTCCTTTACTTACCCTAGCCGTTTCTAACAAGAGAGCATGATGGGCGAATTCGATACCATCCGACCTTACAACGACAGCGAAGTCCCGGCAGTGCTGGCACGTCTGTTCAGTGACAAGGCCTTTCTGGACATCCTGACCCACTTCCGCTTCCCGCGCTTTGCCGGCGCCCTGGGCTGGCTGCTCAAGCCGATGATCGCCCGCAAATTGCGCCGTGAGTTTGCCGGCGTCACCACCGTGGCCACCCTGCAGGACAAAGTCGAGTATTACGTCGACCACACCATTGACCGGGCGACCGACGGCGTGACCTACACGGGCGTCGAGCAGCTCAAGTCCGGCACGGCTTACCTGTTCCTGGCCAACCACCGCGATATCGTGATGGACCCGGCCTTCGTCAACTACGCCGTATACCACGCCGGCCTGCCGACGCCGCGCATCGCCATTGGCGACAACCTGCTGCAAAAGCCGTTCGTCAGCGACCTGATGCGCCTGAACAAGAGCTTTATCGTGCACCGCTCGATCACCGGGCGAAAGGAAAAGATGGCGGCATTCAACCTGCTGTCGGCCTATATCAACCATTCGATCCGCAACGACGGGGCGTCGATCTGGATCGCCCAGGCTGAAGGCCGCGCCAAGGATGGGGATGATCGCACCGAATCAGCGATCCTCAAGATGTTCCATGTCAGCCGCAAGGATGAGCCGTTTGCCGAGGTAATCCAGTCGTTGAACCTGACGCCGGTGTCCATCAGCTACGAATATGACCCGTGCGATACCGCCAAGGCCCGCGAACTCTACATCCGCGCCACCACCGGCACCTACAGCAAGGCACCGGGCGAGGACGACGTGAGCATCGCCCTCGGTATCACCGGCTACAAAGGTCGGGTGCACATCAACTTCGCACCGCCGATCACCGAGCGCTTCGAAGACACCAAGCTGCTGGCGGCAGAAATGGACCGGCAGATTCTCGGCGGATACCGCTTGTTCCCGGTGCATTACCTGGCCTACGCCCAGTGGAGCGATGCCGACCCGCAAGTGCAGGTGCCGACCGCCGCCGAAGTGTTCCCGGCGGACGAACTGGCCAAGGCCAAAGCGGAGTGGGAGCGGCGCTTGAACGAATGCCCGGCCGAGCACCGACCGTTTCTGGTGGTGCAATATGCAACACCGGTGCGTAATCAATATCGTGTTAAAGCCGGAATACCTTTGTAAACACTGAAAAAAATGTGGGAGCGGGCTTGCTCGCGAATGCGGAATGTCAGTCGATACATAATTGACTGATACACCGCATTCGCGAGCAAGCCCGCTCCCACATTTGTGTTGTGGCGTTTTAGAGGCGGGTGCTGAGCCAGGAGATGGCCAGCGCCAGCCCAAGACAGGCGAACCCAATTCGGTAAGCCAGACGATGCGCCCGCTCGGTGCGCACATCCAGAAACAACATCGGTTGGTCGATCCCGCGGTCTTCACCTTGCGCGGTCAGGTCGGCCATTGCGCGCTGTTCGCGCAGGCGGGTTATGAACAGCAGCGCAGCCCCCGGGCAGGCCACGGCTAACGCAACAACGTTGATAAAAAGGGCAGGCAGCGCCATCGCAAACCTCGGTAGAACAGTATTTTGGTATCGGTTCAGATACAAACCTGAACGATAGTGGCCTCCGGCGCCGTAAATGCTCCCTCCTCCATTGACGGCTAATGTATCCAGTAATTTACGCCGTCACCTGAACGTCACCTTAACAAGCCACTCTGTTGCCCTTCGACGCTTAGGAGCTTGTCATGCTGCACGCGCAAAACCAGGATCGGCTGTACCTGATCACACAAAGTGATGAGCAAGAAGCACTGGTTGGCGGCCTGGCCTTCAACGTCCAGGACCGCCACTGGCTGGTGTATTGCGCCCTCGGCGGCCACCAGCATGCGGACTTGCCGGAGACCGATCTGCTGACAGGGGTGAGCTTGCTGGATTTCTGTATCGACACCGCCGCGTGAAACTGGAGACGAAAAAAAGCCGGGCTCATCACTGAGCCCGGCTTTTTGTTGAATCGGTTATTGCGAGCTGAGCAAGGAACCGATGCTTGGGTCCTTGAACAGGCGGGTCAACGCATCGCTGAGGACGTCGCTGACCAGCTTGGTGTTGGTTTCCTGGTTCGGCGACATGCCGAAACGCTGGTTCAGGGACGCGCCGTAGCGACCGCTGTAGCGACGGGTGCCGGCGCTGACATCGGACTTGAAGGTCGCGCCGATGGACGCTTCGGTCACGTACAGGCCGTCTTTAGGCGACTGATACTTCAGTTCAGCCAGGGTGATGGTCAGCTGCGGCGCACCCGGCGCGTTGGGGCTTGGGGTGAAACCCAGCAAACGCACGGCGGCTTCAGCCTGGGCCTGCAACTTGGGCAGCACATCCTGGGCATTCACCGAAACCAGAGCAGTTTCCGGGTACAAGCCACCGCGCGAGCCGAGGGTTGGTGACGGACGACCATCCACCACACGCACCGACACCGGCTGGCCGTGGCCCACAGGGGCCAGCTGCGTGGTGATCTTCGGTTCCGGGGTCAGTTGTTGCGGGCTGTTGGCGCAGCCAACCAGGGTCAAACTGGTCACAGTGATCAAACCGAACAACAGGCGTTGCAACATGCTTTTCTCTCCAGAAATCAGGGTCCGACAGGCCGGCAGTATAGCGGTGCGCCTGTGCCGGGAACTAGCGCCAGTTACAACCTGAGACCCGCGTGGACTCTAGCGGTTCGATGTCACTGATATGTCACGACTGATACACAGGCTCGTCATGCCCGACAGGCAAGCTTGGCCCCAATCTCAGGAGGTCTGACACCATGCATTTTCTCTGGTCACTGTTTACGCGCAAGCCCGCCCTTCGCCAGTTCGCCCTGCTGGATGCGCAAGGTCGTTGCCAGGCCTTCAAAGAATGCAGCCAGCCTCCTGTAGGTGACGGTTGGGTGGAAATCGATGAAATCCGCCTGAGCTGGATGCACCACCCATTGCCGGCCCGTGCCCGCGTCAGCCCGCGTCCTGCGCGGTCGCCCCGGCACCAGCCGTTGGCCGCCTGACCGAACACCTAATAAAAGTCATAAAACACGCCCATTTCCTTGGCGTTCTTCGCTACAATCTCCCCCCGATTATAAGGACGTCTCCTGATCGGGCCTCGCAGCATCGTTAATGCCTCGGCACTAACCCCCCAATCGCCCACAGAGAGCCGCCCACACAGATCGAGTGAAGCTGGCGCGCTTGCTGTTTTCTTTGCAAACCACCCGCCTTTACCGAATCTGCCAGAGCTGCCATTGCGCTCGGCCACTTGAGTTGTTTGCCCGTTTTGCCGCGTGTCGGCTAGGGGCCAGGTGCCAAGCTGGGGCAGCCCTTTTTTGAGGTTCACGTCTTCAAAAGAGCGTGAAAAAACGGGTTTTCACAACTTCACAAGAGTGTGGCGAGCAAATGAATAGTTTGGCGTTTGTACAAGCACCATCAGCGTCTGGAACAGCCCAACCACACAGGACCGAGCACGCCTTAAAAACCGGAGCTTGAGCCTGTCCGCTACGGATTGGTTGCACGAATCGCACGCTTTGACCATAAGTCGAATTGCCACAGGCGCCCATGAATGCGTTCATAGGCAGATTAGCCCGGCAGGAAGCGTGCGCTGAACATGCAAAGAATTGCGAATCGGACATGGCGATCCTGGCCATGGGTAACCTGGGGCAACACGTGAACCGCCCCGTCACTCCTGGCAGCCATGCCGTCAATTTGGTGCTGCAGATTTTGGAGACGCGTTAAATGGCGCATAACGAAGCAGTCGACGTAGTACTGGTAGGGGCCGGCATCATGAGTGCCACCCTGGCCGTACTGCTCAAAGAGCTCGACCCCGGTCTCAAGCTGGAAGTCCTTGAGCTGATGGATTCGGGTGCCGCGGAAAGTTCCAACCCGTGGAACAACGCCGGGACCGGCCACGCCGGGCTGTGTGAACTGAACTACACACCCCAGGCCGCCGATGGCTCCATCGACATCAAGAAAGCCGTGCACATCAACACCCAGTTCGAGGTGTCGAAGCAATTCTGGGCGTACCTGACTAAAAAGGGCACGTTTGGCTCGTCGAAATCCTTTATCAGCCCGGTGCCGCACCTGAGCTTCGTGCAGGGCGACAAAGGCGTGTCTTTCCTCAAGAAGCGCTTTGAATCCCTCAGCCAGCACCACGCGTTTTCGGACATGCACTACACCGAAGACCGTAGCGAAATGGCCGAGTGGATGCCGCTGATGATGCCGGGCCGCCCGCTCGACGAAAAAATCGCGGCCACCCGTGTCATGAACGGCACCGACGTCAACTTCGGCGCACTGACCAACCAATTGCTCGGCCACCTGACCAGCTCGCCCGACGCCCAGGTCAAGTATTGCAAGCGCGTCACCGGCCTCAAGCGCAACGGCGCGGGCTGGACCGTGAGCATCAAGGACGTCAACAGCGGCAACAGCCGTGAAGTGGACGCCAAGTTCGTGTTCCTCGGCGCCGGTGGCGCAGCCCTGCCGCTGCTGCAGGCCTCGGGCATCGAAGAAAGCAAAGGTTTTGGCGGCTTCCCGGTCAGCGGCCAGTGGCTGCGTTGCGACAACCCGGAAGTGGTCAAGCACCACCAGGCCAAGGTCTACAGCCAGGCCGCCGTGGGTTCGCCGCCGATGTCCGTGCCGCACTTGGACACCCGTGTGGTGGACGGCAAGAAGTCCCTGTTGTTCGGGCCATACGCCGGTTTTACGACCAAGTTCCTCAAACACGGCTCGTTCCTCGACCTGCCGATGTCGATTCGCGCCGGCAACATCGGCCCGATGCTCGCCGTGGCCCGTGACAACATGGACCTGACCAAGTACTTGGTCAGCGAAGTGCGCCAGTCGATGGAACAGCGCCTGGAATCCCTGCGTCGCTTCTACCCGGAGGCAAAAGCCGAAGACTGGCGCCTGGAAGTGGCCGGCCAACGGGTGCAGATCATCAAGAAAGATCCGAAGAAAGGTGGCGTGCTGCAATTTGGCACCGAGCTGGTCGCGGCCAAAGACGGTTCGTTGGCCGCCCTGCTGGGTGCATCCCCAGGTGCCTCGGTGACCGTTTCGATCATGCTGGAACTGATCGAGAAGTGCTTCCCAAGCAAAGCGGCGGGTGAATGGGCCGCCAAGTTGCAGGAAATTTTCCCGGCGCGGGAAAAGGTCCTGGAGACGGATGCCGAGCTGTATCGCAAGATCAACACGCAGAACAACATCAGCCTTGAGCTGGTGGCACCTGCCGCCGAGACCGAAAGCTACGCTTGAGGTCGTGACGCCATAAAAAACGCCCCGATCTCATGATGAGAGCGGGGCGTTTTTGTGTGTCTAGGATAATCAGCCGCGGGCGTTATCGATCAGCTCGATGTACTCGGCGGCATTACGCTGGTCCTTGATCAGATCGACAAAGGTCTGGCCATGTTCATCCTTGCCGTCGAGGTCAAGGCCGGCTTCCTTGAAGAAGCCCAGGAACCGTTCGAAGTCGTCGATACGCAGGCCACGGTAGGCCTTGATCAGTTTGTGCAGGGACGGTGAAGTCGCGTCGACCGGCTCGAAGTCCAGGAACAACTTGATCTGATCGTCGCCGATCTCGTCACCAATCACCTGTTTCTTATCTTTACGCATTACCGACTCCAGCCTGCAGACATTTACACGGGGTTTGAAGTCTACCTGCGAGGCGCAGGCTTGTGTAGGCGGGGCTACCTCGCCTTTACAGCACCCGTGTGCAGATCCGCCCAGATATGCCCGTTGGCATAACTGAGAAACTGCACATACACGGCGTCATTGCGCAGCAGGTCGACAATCACGCGGTATTGGGCCACCGGGTAGGACAAGGTCAGGGTTTTACTCTTGTCATCGTAGGCCGGCTTTTTCAGGCTTTTGCTTTCGGCGTCGAAATTGAGCACCACTTGGGCGATGGTCGCACCTTTGTTCAGGGGCTTACCCTTGAGGCGGATCATCAGCGGCGAGGTCACCGGGATCGGCTGCTGGCTGGACTGGCGCTGGTTGCCCACCACCACCGCGTACTCGGTGACTTGCAGCAATTGCTGCTGATCCGGCGCTTCGGCGCGCAGGCTCAGGTCGTCCGAGGGCAGGAACTGGCTGTGCATCGGTGCAGGCGCCGCGGCCAGCGGCAGGCTGAGGGTCAGCGCCAGGGCGGCGCAGGTGCGTATCAACAGGCTCATGGGCCGCTCCGGCAAGATGGGCCCAGCACTGTAGCTCAATCGAACTGGTCAAGCATCCAGCGTTGATACTCGGCCACGCCGGCATCGCCTTCGCGGGGGGCCCAGTCGGCCAATTCGCCTTCGCCCACCGGACGATAGGGCCCAGCCTTGCACTCGAACATAACGGTGTCGGGCTCCAGCACCACCAAACCGTGGAATACACCGGGCGGAAGATCGACGCCGGCGCATTCACCACCGGCCTGCATCACACGCTTGGCGAGCACTTCGCCCGTTTCGCTGAACACCAGCAAACCCAAACGGCCCTGCAGCACCAGCAAGGTTTCCGCCTTGTCCGCGCTCAGGTGCCGGTGAGGCGGCACGTAGGTGTCCGGTTGCAGGCCCACCGCCAGGCGATGGCAGGGCTCTTCCATCTGATGGAAATTGTGATGGTGGCGGCCACGAGGACTCGCGCCCGCTTTCTCGGCCAACTCGGCAAACAGCGTCTGATCAAGAAAACGGGTCATCGCTTACATCCCTTTGACGGCGTAGATCCCGTTGGCATTGCGCCAGTAACCTTTGTAGTCCATGCCGTAACCGAAGATGTAGCGGTCGATGCACGGCAGGCCGACATAATCAGCCTTCAGGTCTGGGCGAGCTTTGCGGTCGTGCTCTTTGTCGATCAATACGGCTGTGTGCACTTTGCGCGCGCCAGCGTGCTTGCAGAAGTCGATGATCGCGCCCAGGGTGTGGCCTTCATCGAGGATGTCGTCGATGATCAGCACGTCGCGGTCGATGAACGAGACTTCCGGCTTGGCTTTCCAGAACAGGTCGCCGCCGCTGGTTTCGTTGCGATAGCGGGTGGCGTGCAGGTAGGAGGCTTCCAGCGGGAATTGCAGGTGGGTCAGCAATTTGCCGGCGAAGATCAGGCCACCGTTCATCACGCAGAAGACCACCGGGTTGGTGTCGGCCATTTCGCGGGTGATGTGCGCGCCGACCTTGGCGATCGCCTCTTCGACTTGCGCTTCAGTGTACAGGCAGTCAGCCTCGCGCATGATTTGACGGATATGCTCGAGATCAGCGGACATGGCGCTCTCCAAGGGGGTGCTGTGGCAAGAAAAGCGGGCGAAGGTACGCTTCTCGTGCGCTCCGAGCAAGCCTTAATGGACTAACGTACTAGATGTCTATAGGACAACACCCTCGGATAGATTAATCTAGGCCGGTTTTTTTGCCCGCCGCCGGAGCCTTTCCCATGCCCACTCGCGAGATCCGCCATCCGCTGATCCGACACAAGCTCGGCCTTATGCGCCGCGCCGACATTAGCACGAAGAACTTCCGTGAGCTTGCTCAGGAAGTCGGAGCGTTGCTCACTTACGAAGCCACCAAGGATTTACCCCTGGAAACCTACGAGATCCCCGGTTGGGCCGGTCCCGTCCAGGTGGAAAAAATCGCTGGCAAGAAAATCACCGTGGTCCCGATCCTGCGCGCCGGTATCGGCATGCTTGAAGGCGTCCTCAGCCTGATCCCGGGCGCCAAGGTCAGCGCCGTGGGCGTAGCCCGCAACGAAGAGACGCTGGAAGCCCACACCTACCTGGAAAAACTCGTTCCGGAAATCAACGAGCGCCTGGCGATGATCATCGACCCGATGCTGGCTACCGGCAGTTCCATGGTTGCCACCATCGACCTGCTGAAAAAAGCCGGTTGCCGGGACATCCGCGCCATGGTTCTCGTCGCTGCGCCCGAAGGCATTGCGGCCGTCGAGAAGGCCCACCCGGACGTGCAGATCTACACCGCGTCCATCGACGAGCGCCTGAACGAACACGGCTACATCATCCCAGGCCTGGGCGATGCCGGTGACAAGATCTTCGGCACCAAGCAGAAGGACGCGTGAGCATGCAGGATGAATTCAACGACCCGCTTTGGCGCCAGATCCTGTCTGGCGCACAAATGCTCTTCGTAGCATTTGGCGCGCTGGTGTTGATGCCACTGATCACAGGTCTTGATCCAAACGTCGCACTGTTCACCGCGGGCCTGGGCACGTTGCTGTTCCAGCTGGTGACAGGGCGGCAGGTGCCGGTCTTCCTGGCGTCGAGCTTTGCATTCATCACCCCGATCATTCTCGCCAAGGGCCAGTTCGGCCTCGCGGCGACCATGGGCGGGGTGATGGCCGCCGGCTTCGTTTATACCTTCCTGGGCCTGGCCGTGAAGATCAAGGGCACCGGGTTTATCGACCGGCTGCTGCCGCCCGTGGTGATCGGGCCAGTGATTATCTCCATCGGCCTGGCCATGGCACCGATCGCCGCCAACATGGCGATGGGTAAAGCCGGTGACGGCACCGAGCTGATCCATTACCAGACGGCGATGCTGATCTCGATGCCGGCGCTGCTGACCACCTTGATCGTGGCGGTGTTCGGCAAGGGGATTTTCCGCCTGGTGCCGATCATTTCCGGCGTGCTGGTGGGTTTTGCCATGTCGTTCTACTTTGGCGTGGTCGACACGGCGAAGATCGCCGCCGCACCGTGGTTCGCCCTACCCCACTTCACCGCGCCGGAATTCAACTGGCAGGCGATCCTGTTCATCGTCCCCGTGGCCCTGGCGCCGGCGATCGAGCATATCGGCGGTGTGATTGCGGTCGGCAGCGTGACCGGTCGCGACTACCTGAAGAAGCCCGGCCTGCACCGCACCCTGCTGGGCGACGGCATTGCCACCACGGCCGCCGGCCTGTTTGGCGGCCCACCTAACACGACCTACGCGGAAGTGACCGGCGCGGTGATGCTGACCAAGAACTACAACCCGAAAATCATGACCTGGGCGGCGGTGTTTGCCATCAGCCTGGCGTTCATCGGCAAGTTCGGCGCACTGCTGCAGAGTATCCCCGTGCCAGTGATGGGCGGGATCCTGTGCCTGCTGTTCGGTTCGATTGCTGCGGTGGGCATGAACACGCTGATCCGCCACAAGATCGACCTGGGCGAGGCGCGCAACCTGGTGATCGTGTCGGTGACGTTGGTGTTCGGGATTGGCGGTGTGCTGGTCGGCACCGGCACCGGCCCGGATGATTTCGGCCTCAAGGGCATCGCCCTGTGTGCGGTGGTGGCGATTGGTTTGAACCTGCTGCTGCCGGGCAATGATGGTTGGAAGAACAAGAAGCCTGACGAACCGCTGCTGTAACTAACGCCGCAAAACCAAATGTGGGAGCAATCCCGCTCCCACATTTTTGATCTTCAGTGTGGCTTAGAGCTCGCCGAGGCCATCGATCAGCGCCTGGTTCTGCTCCGGCGTGCCAATGCTGATCCGTAGGAATTGGGCAATCCGCTCCTGCTTGAAGTGACGAACAATCACCCCTTGCTCACGCAACTTGGCCGCCAGGCCCGCCGCGTCATGCTGTGGGTGACGGGCAAAGATGAAGTTGGCTGCCGACGGCAACACTTCAAAGCCTTTGGCTGCCAACTGTGCCACGACTTTCTCACGGCTATCGATAACCAATCGGCAGGTCTTCTCGAAGTACTCACGATCCTCGAACGCCGCCGCTGCGCCGACAATCGCCAGGCGATCCAGCGGATAGGAGTTGAAGCTGTTCTTGACGCGCTCCAGCGCCTCGATCAGGTCGGGATGGCCCACGGCCAGGCCCACCCGTAAACCGGCCAGTGAGCGCGATTTGGACAGGGTCTGGGTCACCAGCAGGTTCGGGTAGCGGTCCACCAGGCTGATGGCGGTTTCACCGCCGAAGTCGATATAGGCTTCATCGACCACCACCACCGAGTCCGGGCTGGCCTTGAGGATCTGCTCCACGGCGTCCAGCGCCAGCACGCAGCCGGTGGGCGCGTTCGGGTTGGGGAAGATGATCCCGCCGTTCGGCTTGGCGTAGTCCGCCACGCGGATCTGGAACTGTTCGTCCAGCGGCACCGGAGCGGACTTGATGCCATAGAGCCCGCAGTAAACCGGATAGAAGCTGTAGCTGATATCCGGGAACAGCAGCGGCAGATCGTGCTGGAACAGGCCGTGAAAAATGTGCGCGAGGACTTCATCGGAACCGTTGCCAAGGAACACCTTGCCAGCATCGATCCCGTAATACTTGGCGACCGCCTGCTTGAGCAGGTCGCTGTTTGGGTCCGGGTACAGGCGCAGGTTGTCGTTCAACTCGGCCTGCATCGCGGCCAACGCCTTGGGCGATGGGCCGTAGGGGTTTTCATTGGTGTTGAGCTTGACCAATTTGGTCAGCTTGGGTTGCTCGCCGGGCACGTAAGGCACGAGGTCCTTGACGAAAGGGCTCCAGAATTTGCTCATGTCTCAGTTCCCCTTCTCTTCAAGGATGCGGTATTCAGCGCTACGGGCGTGAGCGCTCAGGGACTCACCACGGGCCAGCACCGAGGCGGTCTTGCCCAGCTCGGAGGCACCCTGTGGCGAACAGAAGATGATCGACGAACGCTTCTGGAAGTCATACACCCCCAGCGGCGACGAGAAACGCGCAGTGCCGGACGTCGGCAGCACGTGGTTCGGGCCCGCGCAGTAGTCGCCCAGGGCTTCGCTGGTGTGGCGACCCATGAAGATCGCACCGGCGTGGCGGATCGACGGCAACCAGGCTTGCGGATCGGCGACGGACAGCTCCAGGTGCTCCGGCGCGATGCGGTTGGCCACTTCAATGGCCTGCTCCATGTCACGCACCAGGATCAACGCGCCACGGCCATTGATCGACTTCTCGATGATCTCGGCGCGGTCCATGGTCGGCAGCAGCTTGTTGATGCTGGCGGCGACTTGGTCGAGGAATTCCGCGTCCGGGCTGACCAGGATCGCCTGGGCGTCTTCGTCGTGCTCGGCCTGGGAGAACAAGTCCATGGCGATCCAGTCCGGATCAGTCTGGCCGTCGCACACCACGAGGATTTCCGACGGGCCGGCGATCATGTCGATACCGACCTGGCCGAACACGTGGCGCTTGGCGGTGGCGACGTAGATATTGCCAGGGCCGACCACCTTGTCGACTTTCGGCACGCTCTCAGTACCGTAAGCCAAGGCCGCGACGGCTTGGGCGCCACCAATGGTGAACACGCGGTCGACACCGGCGATGCAGGCGGCGGCCAGCACCAGCTCGTTGATTTCACCGCGCGGGGTTGGCACCACCATAACTACTTCGGTCACGCCCGCCACTTTGGCCGGGATCGCGTTCATCAACACCGACGACGGGTACGACGCCTTGCCGCCCGGCACGTACAGGCCAGCGCGGTCGAGTGGCGTGACCTTCTGGCCCAGCACGGTGCCGTCGGCCTCGGTGTAGCTCCAGGAGTCCTGTTTCTGTTTTTCGTGGTAGCTGCGCACGCGCGCCGCCGCAATTTCCAGGGCTTCGCGCTGAGGTGCAGTAATGCGTGTCAGGGCCAGTTCCAGGCGTTCACGGGGCAGGATCAGGTCGGACATCGACGCGACGTCCAAGCCATCGAACTGGCGGGTGAAGTCCACCAGCGCCGCATCACCGCGCTCGCGCACGGCCTTGATGATGTCGAGTACTCGCCCGTTGACCGAATCGTCGGACACGCTTTCCCAGCTCAGCAGATGATCCAGATGATGGGCAAAATCCGGATCGGCAGCGTTGAGTCGGGCAATTGCAGTGGACGTGGTCATAGCGAGGGCCTCAATAGAATTGGCAAAAACTCAGGCGCCCGAAGGTGCGCTGACGTTCAATAACGAAGCGCGTTGGTACTGTGGTTGTGCCAGGCAAGGCGCGGGACGCTGGTAAGGGTTGTTTCCTTACCAAGTCCCGCAACGCAGCATGGCGCGACCACAGTGCCAACCCGCAGGGCCTTACCTCAAAAGGCAGGCTGCTACGCGTCGCTAATTATTGAAAAAGAATCTTCTACTAACATAAGTTGCCTTTTGGGGTAAGGCGCGCTTCGTTATTGAACGTCAGCGCACCTTTCCAGCAGTCGTTTCCGCTTGGGCACCTGAGAATTCTGGCTATGAGGCGGATAGACGGGCGCAGCCTTCCGGCTACGCGGGTAAGTCAACCGCGGTGTCGCGACTCAACTGCCTTGCGCAGGGTGTCGATCAACGCCTGGATACGGGCGTGCTGCATCTTCATCGATGCTTTGTTGACGATCAGGCGGGAACTGATGTCGGCAATGAATTCTTGCGGCTCAAGACCGTTGGCACGCAGCGTGTTGCCGGTGTCGACCACGTCGATGATCTTGTCGGCCAGGCCGATCAGCGGCGCCAGCTCCATCGAACCGTAGAGCTTGATGATGTCGACCTGACGACCTTGTTCGGCATAGTAACGCTTGGCAACGTTGACGAACTTGGTCGCGACGCGCAGGCGGCCTTTGGGCTCGACATCACCGACACGGCCAGCGGTCATCAACTTGCACAGGGCGATACGCAGGTCCAATGGCTCGTACAGGCCCTGGCCGCCGTATTCCATCAACACGTCTTTACCGGCGACACCCAGGTCTGCCGCGCCATGCTCAACGTAGGTCGGCACGTCGGTAGCCCGCACGATCAACAGGCGAACGTCGTCCTGGGTCGTGGGGATGATCAGCTTGCGGCTCTTGTCCGGATTCTCGGTCGGCACGATGCCCGCTTCAGCCAGAAGCGGCAAAGTGTCGTCAAGGATGCGGCCCTTGGACAGTGCGATGGTCAACATGGGAAACGTCAGTCCTTCATCAGGCTATTGCTGCCCGGTCGCAAACGGCGCCGGACACAGATCGAGGCCATTACAGCCTCGATTTGAAACAAATTCAGCATACTGCTTTTTTAATTTGTAGTGAGCGGGCTTGCCCCGCGCTGGGCTGCGAAGCGGCCCTAAAAATCTTGGGAGCGCTTCGCACTCCAGCGCGGGGCAAGCCCGCTCACTACAAACAGCAACTAGCCCGGTACGCGGCGGATTTTTGCGCCGAGCATCTGCAGTTTTTCTTCAATGCACTCGTAACCACGGTCTATGTGGTAGATACGGTCGATCAGGGTATCGCCTTCGGCGATCAGCGCCGAGATCACCAGGCTGGCCGAAGCCCGCAGGTCAGTGGCCATCACTGGCGCGCCCTTGAGTTTCTCGGTGCCGGTAACGATGGCGGTGTTGCCTTCAACCTGGATCTTCGCGCCCATGCGGTGCAGTTCGTACACGTGCATGAAGCGGTTTTCGAAGATGGTCTCGATCACGGCGCCGGTGCCTTCAGCAATGGCGTTCAATGAAATGAACTGCGCCTGCATGTCGGTCGGGAACGCCGGGTACGGAGCGGTGCGCACGTTGACGGCTTTAGGACGCTTGCCGTGCATGTTCAGCTCGATCCAGTCTTCACCGGTGGTGATTTCGGCACCGGCTTCGCGCAGTTTTTCCAGGACCGCTTCCAGGATGGTCGGATCGGTGTCCTTGACCTTGACGCGGCCACCGGTCACGGCGGCGGCAACCAGGTAGGTGCCGGTCTCGATGCGGTCTGGCATGACCTTATAGGTAGCGGTGTGCAGGCGCTCTACACCATCGATGGTGATAGTGTCGGTGCCGGCACCGGAAACCTTGGCACCCATGGCGTTCAGGAAGTTGGCCAGGTCGACCACTTCCGGCTCACGCGCGGCGTTCTGCAGCACGCTGCGGCCTTTGGCCAGGGCAGCGGCCATCATGATGTTCTCGGTACCGGTTACGCTGACGGTATCAAAGAAGAAATTCGCGCCACGCAGGCCGCCTTCCGGCGCCTTGGCCTTGATGTAGCCGCCTTCGACGTCGATCACTGCGCCCATGGCTTCGAGGCCACGGATGTGCAGGTCCACCGGACGCGAACCGATGGCGCAACCGCCAGGCAGGGCGACTTCGGCTTCACCGAAACGAGCAACCATCGGGCCCAGCACCAGGATCGACGCACGCATGGTTTTCACCAGTTCGTACGGGGCGATCAGGGTCTTGATAGTGCGCGGGTCGATTTCGACAGCCAGTTTCTCGTCGATCACCGGCTCAATGCCCATGCGACCGAACAGCTCGATCATGGTGGTGATGTCGTGCAGGTGCGGCAGGTTGGCCACGGTGACCGGGCCATCGCACAGCAGGGTCGCTGCCAGGATCGGCAAGGCGGAGTTTTTTGCACCGGAGATGCGAATCTCGCCATCAAGGCGGGCACCGCCGGTAATAATCAATTTATCCATAAGAATCTCGACGCCTTGGGGGCTCAGGTGCGCTCGGCCCAGGCCGCGCGGCTGAAAAATTTCATAGTGACCGCATGGATGCTGCCATCGGTGATCCACGGGTTCAAATGGGCATAGATCTGCTGTTGACGCTTGACCGGGCTGAGTGCCGCCAGTTCATCGCTAATCACGTTCAGCTGGAAGTTGCAGCCTTCGCCTTCAACTTCAACGGTCGTTTCCGGCAGCTTTCCTTCAAGAAAGCTCTTAACTTCTAGGGCCTGCATGCTCAACCTCTATCGGCGCCCAGTGCGCGCGGGTCGCACATCATACAAAAAAGCCCCGCGCCTGCGAACCCCGCATAGCAGGACTCTGACGGGGGGCCTCTCTAATAATGTGTATTAAGGATGCGCCAGCAGCTCGGTCAACCCGGAAACTTCGGCGATTTCACGCATGTCTTCGGGCATAGCACGGATGCTGACGGACTTTTTAGCCGCTTCGGCATCACGCATGAAGCACAGCAACAACGATAAGCCGACGCTGCTGGACTTGGTCACAGCCGAACAATCCAGCACCAGCGCAGGGGCAGTGCTGGTCTTGATCAAGGCCTGGCCCTGCTTGCGCAGGTCAGGCCCGGAACGGTAGTCCAACACGCCACTGATGAACAGCTCGCCGGCATCGCCTAGACGAACAGCCGACTCGGTCATTGCGCAGGCTTCCCGGCAGCTTTATCGGTTTCTTCCTTGGCCTTGGCGACTTCACCGGCCCAACCATTGATGGTTTTGTCCAGATCGTTGCCATTGCGCTGCATGGCGTCGGCGAACTGGTCACGGAACAGCTTGCCGATGTTGATCCCGTTGATGATCACGTTACGCAGCTTCCACTCGCCGTTGACCTTCTCCAGCGTGTATTGGACCGGGTAGACGGCGCCGTTGTTGCCCTTGACGCTCATGTTGACGCTGGTGCGATCACCGGACTCGTCACCGGCTGGAGCGACGGTAATACCCTGGTTGTTGTACTCAAGCAAAGCGTTACCGTAGAACTGGAACAGGCCCTTCTTGAAGTTTTCCTGGAACGTCTGCATCTGCGCAGGGGTAGCTTTGCGCGAATACTTGACCGTCATGATGCTTTTGGAAATGCCTTCAGCATCGACCACCGGACCAACAATGGTGTTGAGTGCTTCGTAAAACCGGGAAGGGTCTTGCTTGTACTGTTCTTTGTTGGCTTTCAGGTCAGCCAGCATCTTGCTGGTAGTGTCCTGCACCAGGTCGTGGGCAGAACCTGCAGCGTTAGCCATCAGCGGCAGCGCTGCCAACAACACCAGCAGGCCACGTCGCAAGGTAGAGATCATGAACAGATTCCTCATTTGGCGTCTTTATTGACCGTATTAAGCAGGAATTTACCGATCAGGTCTTCAAGCACCAGCGACGACTGTGTGTCGTGGATTGTCGAGCCATCCTTGAGCAGGGCTGTCTCCCCACCCACGCTGACACCGATGTATTTTTCGCCCAGCAGACCCGCAGTGAGGATAGATGCAGTGGAGTCAGTTGGCAGATTATCTACCTTCTTGTCCAGTTGCATGGTCACTCGCCCGGTGAAGCTGTCGCGATCCAGATCGATTGCCGTGACCTTGCCGATAGTCACACCGGCCATGGTCACTTTAGCTCTGACAGTCAAACCGGCGATATTGTCGAAGTACGCGTAAAGTTTATAAGTGTCGGCGGTCGGACTGGCCGACAGGCCACTGACTCGCAGGGCCAACAACAGTAAAGCCAGGATGCCAGCCAGCAAGAAAAGGCCGACACCGATTTCCACAGTGCGGTTTTGCATCAGAAATCTCCAAACATCAAGGCGGTCAAAATGAAGTCAAGGCCCAGTACCGCCAGCGAGGCGTACACAACGGTCTTGGTGGTGGCGCGACTGATCCCTTCTGAAGTGGGCTCACAGTCGTAGCCTTGGAATACGGCGATCCAGGTGACGACAAAGGCGAAGACGATGCTCTTTATGATGCCGTTGAGCACGTCACCGCTGAAGGTCACGCTGTTTTGCATGTTGGCCCAGTAGGAACCGTCGTAGACGCCCAGCCAGTCCACCGCCACCCACGAACCGCCCCAGATACCGACCACGCTGAAGATCATCGCCAGCAGTGGCAGGGAAATGAAGCCGGCCCACAGGCGTGGGGCAACAATGTACTTGAGCGGGTCCACACCGATCATTTCCAGGCTGGACAGCTGTTCGGTGGACTTCATGTTGCCGATTTCGGCGGTCAGCGCGGAACCCGCACGCCCGGCGAACAGCAAGGCGGTCACCACCGGCCCCAGCTCACGCAGCAGCGTCAGGGCGACCATCTGCCCGACCGCCTGCTCCGAACCGTAGCTGGAAAGAATATTGAAGCCCTGCAACGCCAGCACCATGCCGATGAACACCCCGGAGACCACAATGATCACCAGGGACATCACGCCGACCGAATGCAGCTGCTTGACCAGCAGGCCGAAGCCACCGCCAATACCGCCGCGACCGAGCAGGGCGTGGAACAGGAAAATCGTCGAACGGCCGAGCACTTCGACAATGTCGATACCCGAGCGACCGAAAAGGCGAACCTTCTCGATAAGAGATGTCTTGCGCATCAGCGCTTCCCCAGAAGATCTGAGCGGTAATCCGCTGCCGGAAAGTGAAAAGGCACCGGGCCATCAGGATCGCCGGTCATGAATTGGCGAATGCGCGGGTTGTCTGCGTTCATCAGCTCTTCAGGCGTGCCCTGCCCCAGCACCTGGCCATCGCCGACCACATAGAGGTAATCGGCAATGCTCGCGGTTTCTGCAAGATCGTGGGAAACCACGATACTGGTGATGCCCAGCGCATCATTGAGCAGGCGGATCAAGCGCACCAGCACGCCCATTGCGATGGGGTCCTGGCCGACGAAGGGCTCGTCATACATGAGGATCTGCGGGTCGAGGGCAATGGCGCGCGCCAGGGCCACACGGCGCTTCATACCACCGGACAGCTCGTCAGGCATCAGGTCGATGGCACCACGAAGGCCTACGGCCTGCAGTTTCAGCAACACGATGTCACGAATCATTTCATCGGACAGTTGGGTGTGCACCCGCAGCGGAAAGGCCACGTTCTCGAACACATCGAGGTCGGTGAACAGCGCACCGCTCTGAAACAGAACACCCATATGTTTGCGCGCATCGAACAGATCGCTGCGCGACAGCGTCGGCAGGTTCTGGCCATTGACCCACACTTCGCCGGCGCTGGGACGCAATTGCATGCCCATCAGGCGCAACAGGGTGGTCTTGCCGCAACCGGAAGGCCCCATGATGCCCGTGACCTTCCCGCGCGGAATGCGGATATCGACGTTATTGAAGATGCTGCGCGTCCCGCGCTTGAAGGTCAGTCCCTTCAGCTCGACCGCGTAGGCGTTATCGGCACTCATCTAAACTCCTTGGGATGCAGCCTCTCACTCAGACACCACGCTTGCGACAAACGTTTGCAACCGTTGTGCAATAGTTGGCACGTGGGCTGGGCGGACCGAACTGGCGGCGAACTATATCACTGCTGGTACAAGGCGCCCAAGGCCGGAACAGCGCTTGTTCAGATTGGGGACAGGGAAAACTTGTTGCTTAGGATGAATCTCAGGCGCATTGCGAACAAAGCCTGACGAACTAGCGTGAGGGAATTGATCATTACCGCTATAATCGCCGACTTTTCGTCAGGCTATACGATTTCAGACATGAGCCAATCCAGCGACCTTATTCAATCCGCACAACGCACCATCCGCCTCGAGCTTGAAGCCGTAGAAGGCTTGCTGGCGCATATCGACGCAGATTTCGTACGCGCCTGCGAGATGATTCTGGCCAGCAAAGGCCGCGTTGTCGTGGTCGGCATGGGCAAGTCGGGCCACGTCGGCAACAAGATCGCCGCCACCCTGGCCAGCACCGGGACCACCGCATTTTTCGTGCACCCGGCCGAAGCCAGCCACGGTGACATGGGCATGATCACCAAGGATGACATCATCCTGGCGCTGTCAAACTCAGGCACCACCAACGAAATCGTGACCCTGTTGCCGCTGATCAAGCGCCTGGGCATCCAGATGATCAGCCTCACCGGCAACCCGGAATCGACGCTGGCCAAGGCCGCCGAAGTGAACCTGAATGTTCACGTGGACCATGAAGCCTGCCCACTGAACCTGGCACCCACCTCCTCCACCACCGCCGCACTGGTCATGGGCGACGCCCTGGCCGTGGCGTTGCTGGAAGCCCGTGGATTTACCGCTGAAGACTTCGCGTTTTCCCATCCAGGTGGCGCCCTGGGCCGCCGCCTGCTGCTGAAAGTGGAAAACGTCATGCATTCCGGTGATGAATTGCCCCACGTCCAGCGCGGCACCTTGCTGAAGGACGCGTTGATGGAGATGACCCGCAAGGGCCTCGGCATGACCGTGATCCTGGAAGCCGACGGCCGCCTGGCCGGGGTCTTCACCGACGGCGACCTGCGTCGCACCCTGGACCGCACCATTGATATCCACACCGCCACCATCGACGCGGTGATGACCCCCCACGGCAAGACCGCCCGCCCCGAGATGCTGGCGGCCGAAGCCTTGAAAATCATGGAAGACCATAAGATCGGCGCGCTGGTGGTGGTCGATGGCAATGACCACCCGATCGGCGCCCTGAACATGCACGACTTGCTGCGTGCGGGAGTGATGTAAATGACCAGCGATCTGTTGCAACGCGGTAAAAACATCAAATTGGCGATTTTCGACGTTGATGGCGTGCTGACCGATGGCCGCCTGTACTTCCTCGAGGACGGCAGCGAATTCAAGACGTTCAACACCCTCGACGGCCAGGGCATCAAGATGCTGATGGCATCGGGCGTGCAAACGGCGATTATCAGCGGTCGGAAAACTCCGGTTGTGGAACGCCGCGCACAAAACCTGGGGATTCCTCACCTGTATCAGGGCCGCGAGGATAAACTGGTGGTTCTGGACGAGCTTCTTGGCCAACTCAACCTAAGCTATGAGCAGGTCGCCTACTTGGGCGATGACCTGCCAGACCTGCCGGTGATCCGTCGAGTAGGCCTGGGCATGGCCGTCGCCAATGCGGCGGCGTTTGTTCGCGAGCACGCCCATGGCATCACCACCGCCCGTGGCGGTGAAGGTGCCGCCCGCGAGTTCTGCGAGCTGATCCTGCGTGCCCAGGGCAGCCTTGAAGCGGCCCACGCCGCCTACTTATAGAGCGTTTTATGCTGAGCAAAAAGATTCGCAACTTTCTGATATTCGGGGTCATCGCTGCGCTGTTCCTGGCGGTGGGCTACTGGAACATCAGCCCGGAGCGCTTTCTCGACCAGCCTGCCGCGCAGGTTGATGAGGGGGCTATCGACTATTACGCCATCAATGCCAAGAGCGTGCAGTTCCTGCCCGACGGCAAGGTGCAGTACGAGATGACCTCAGACAAGGTCGAGCACGTGAAGGCCAGCGAAATTACGCTGCTGACCAACCCTGATATGAACATTTACCGCGGCACCGAGTTCCCATGGCACGTCACCAGCAAGCGTGGTGAGGTCAACCCGGACGGTACCGAGGTGGAACTGATCGACTCGGTGCGCGTTGCGCGCACCGACGATAAAAATCGTGAGACCGTGATTACCAGCAGTCGCATGACCGTATTCCCGCAGAAGCAATATGCGCAGACCGAGCAAGACGTTAGAATCGACGGCGCTGGCGGTGTATCGACTGGCAAGGGAATGAAAGCGTATTTGAAAGAAAGCAGGATACACCTGCTATCGAACGTAAGAGGACAGTATGAGGCTCGTTAAAACTCTCCCTATTTTGCTCGGTCTGGGCGCAGCACTGGGAAGCGTGAGCGCCTGGGCTCTGCCGAACGATAGCCAGCAGCCGATCCACATTTCGGCTGACGATGCGCAGCTGGATGACAAGCAAGGCGTCGCTACCTATACCGGCGGCGTGATCATCACCCAGGGTTCGATGAAGATCACCGGCAATACCGTGACGCTTACGCGCACCCAAACTGGCGATATCGACGTGGTGACGTCGGTAGGCAACCTGGCTTACTTCGAACAGAAGCAGTCCGCGACCGATACCGGCCCGATGAAAGGCTATGGCAAGACTATCCAGTACCATGCCCAGCAGAACCGCATCGTGCTGATCGACCAGGCCAAGGTACTGAGCCCCGACGGCAACTCCACGGAAGGTGAAAAAATCACCTATGACACCGTGAAACAGATCGCTAACGCCGGGCGCGCCAATGGCTCCAAGGTCACCGCGCCACGCCCACGTATCGATATGGTTATCCAGCCGAAGAAGAAGGCCGAGTAATGGCAACCCTGAAAGCCCAGCATCTGGCCAAGGCCTATAAAAGCCGTCAGGTCGTGCGCGACGTCAGCCTGTCGATCGACAGCGGCCAGATCGTCGGCTTGCTCGGCCCCAACGGCGCCGGCAAGACCACCTGCTTCTACATGATCGTCGGCCTGGTCCAGGCGGATCAGGGCCGCGTGTTGATCGACGACCTGGACGTGAGCCACCAGCCAATGCACGGCCGTGCGCGCGCCGGTATCGGCTATCTCCCGCAGGAGGCGTCGATCTTCCGCAAACTGTCGGTCGCCGATAACATCATGGCGATCCTCGAGACCCGCAAGGAACTCGACCGTGACGGCCGTCGCAAGGAGCTGGAAAGCCTGCTGCAGGAGTTCCACATCAATCACATCCGCGACAACCTCGGCATGAGCCTGTCCGGCGGCGAGCGTCGTCGTGTGGAAATCGCCCGCGCGCTGGCCACTGCGCCCAAGTTCATCCTGTTGGACGAACCGTTTGCCGGCGTCGACCCGATCTCGGTCGGCGACATCAAGCAGATCATCCATCACCTCAAGGCCAAGGGCATTGGCGTGTTGATCACTGACCACAACGTCCGTGAGACCCTCGATATCTGCGAGACCGCGTATATCGTCAACGATGGCCAACTGATCGCCGAAGGTGATTCCGCCACCATCCTGGCCAACGAACTGGTCAAGGAAGTGTACCTGGGTCACGAGTTCCGCCTGTAAACACCGTGGTGTCACGGCCGTTTGCCGAGGTGCGCGGGAGTCAATGAAAACCTCCGGATTTTTATTGTTACCGCGCTCTAGGCAAAGCCCCCGACATCAGGCATATAATTTGCTTATGTTTGGCGCTCACGCGCCCTGTCGTGGATGGCGCATTGCGCCGGCGAATAAGGTGTTAAGCCCCTGCCATGAAACCATCGCTAGTCCTGAGAATGGGCCAGCAGCTGACGATGACACCGCAGCTGCAACAGGCCATCCGCCTGCTCCAATTGTCGACCCTGGACCTGCAACAGGAAATCCAGGAGGCCCTGGAGTCCAATCCGATGCTCGAACGCCAGGAAGAAGGCGACGACTTCGATAACGCAGACCCGCTGGCCGATAACATCGAGCAAAAACCCAATTCCGACGTGCAGGAACCTTCCTATCAGGAAACCGCCCCAACGGTGGATAACCTTGAAGAAGGCGAGTGGAACGAACGCATCCCCAACGAACTTCCCGTCGACACGGCGTGGGAAGACGTCTACCAGACCAGCGCCAGCAGCCTGCCCAGCAATGACGATGACGAGTGGGACTTCACCACCCGCACCTCCGCCGGCGAGAGTCTGCAAAGCCATTTGCTGTGGCAACTGAACCTGGCGCCGATGTCGGATACCGACCGCCTGATCGCCGTAACCCTGATCGACTGCATCAACAACCAGGGTTATCTAGACGAGACGCTCGAAGAAATTCTTGAAGCGTTCGACCCGGAACTGGATATCGAGCTGGACGAAATCGAAGCCGTCCTGCACCGCATCCAGCAATTCGAGCCTGCCGGGATCGGCGCGCGCACCCTGAGCGAATGCCTGCTGCTGCAATTGCGCCAACTGCCGGCCAAGACGCCTTGGCTCGCCGAGGCCCAGCGGCTGGTCACCGATTACATCGACCTGCTGGGCAGTCGCGACTACAGCCAGTTGATGCGCCGCATGAAGCTCAAGGAAGACGACCTGCGCCAGGTCATCGAGCTGGTCCAGAGTCTCAACCCACGCCCCGGCTCGCAGATCGAATCCAGCGAAGCCGAATACGTAGTGCCCGACGTCATTGTGCGCAAGGACAATGAGCGCTGGCTGGTGGAGCTGAACCAGGAATCGGTGCCACGCCTGCGGGTCAATCCGCAATACGCCGGTTTCGTGCGTCGCGCCGACACCAGCGCCGACAACACCTTCATGCGTAACCAGCTGCAGGAAGCCCGCTGGTTCATCAAGAGCCTGCAAAGCCGCAACGAAACCCTGATGAAAGTGGCCACGCAGATCGTCGAGCACCAGCGCGGCTTCCTGGAGTACGGCGACGAAGCCATGAAACCGCTGGTGCTGCATGATATCGCCGAAGCGGTCGGCATGCATGAATCGACGATTTCGCGGGTTACCACGCAAAAATTCATGCATACCCCACGGGGTATATATGAGCTGAAATACTTTTTCTCCAGCCACGTCAGCACCTCCGAAGGCGGTGAATGCTCGTCCACGGCGATCCGCGCGATCATCAAAAAACTGGTTGCCGCGGAAAATCAGAAAAAGCCATTGAGTGACAGTAAGATCGCTGGTTTACTGGAGGCACAAGGCATTCAGGTCGCCCGTCGAACCGTCGCCAAGTACCGCGAGTCCCTCGGGATCGCGCCTTCCAGCGAGCGTAAGCGTTTGATGTGACGGGCGGGCCATAGCGTTCCAGTGGCGGGTATTCCTACCCGCCGCTTTATGCACTGGCAACGAAGGAGAAGCTGTATGCAAGTCAACATCAGTGGACACCATGTAGAAGTCACCCCTCCATTGCGCGAATACGTCGAGCAGAAGCTGAAACGGCTTGAGGGTCATTTCGACAAAATCACCAATGTGCAAGTCATCATGAAGGTCGATAAGCTTCAGCAGAAAATTGAGGCGACTCTCCAGATACCCGGTGGCGAAGTAGTCGCCAATGCCGAGCATGAAGACATGTATGCATCAATTGATGCCTTGACTGACAAGCTTGACCGCCAACTTAAAAAGCATAAGGAAAAGCAGCAGAGCCTTCTTCAAGGCACAGGCCGCTAACACTCCCCACCCATGATCCGACTTGAAACCATCCTGACCCCCGGCCGTTCCCTCGTGAACGTGCCGGGTGGCAGCAAGAAAAAAGCCCTCGAACAAATTGCCAACCTGATCGCGCGCGAAGTGCCGGATCTGGAGATGCAGGATGTGTTCGACGCGCTGATCGCCCGTGAAAAACTCGGTTCCACCGGTTTTGGCAACGGCATCGCCATTCCTCATTGCCGCCTCAAAGGCTGCGAGACCCCCGTCAGCGCACTGCTCCACCTGGAAGCCCCCATCGATTTCGACGCCATCGACGGTGCCCCGGTCGACCTGCTGTTTGTTCTGCTGGTCCCGCAAGCCGCTACCGATGCGCACCTGGAACTGCTCCGGCAGATCGCCAGCATGCTCGACCGCAAGGAAGTACGCGACAAACTGCGCAGTGCCAGCAGCAACGAGGCGCTTTACCAGGTTGTCCTGGATGAACAGAACGGGCAGTAATCATGCGTTTGATCATCGTCAGCGGCCGCTCCGGCTCGGGTAAAAGCACCGCCCTCAACGTACTTGAGGATAACGGTTTCTATTGCATCGACAACTTGCCCGCCGGCCTGCTGCCGGAATTGGCGGAACGCGCGCTGATTCACACCGAACTGGCGCAACCCCTGGTCGCCGTTTCGATTGATGCCCGCAACCTGCCCAGCCACCTTGAGCGTTTCCCGCAATTGCTCGAGGAAGTGCGGGCCAAGCACATTCATTGCGACGTGCTTTACCTGGATGCCGACGAAGAGACGCTGCTCAAGCGATTCTCGGAAACCCGCCGGCGTCACCCCCTCAGCAGCCCTCACCGCTCCCTGGCCGAAGCCATCGAAGACGAAACCAAGCTGCTGGGGCCGATCATTGACCTCGCCGACCTCAAGATCAACACCACCAGCCTCAACCTGTACCAGTTGCGCGATGCCATCAAGCTGCGCCTTCTGAACCAGCCCGAGCCAGGTACGGCGTTTCTGGTCGAGTCGTTTGGTTTCAAGCGCGGCATGCCGGTGGACGCCGACTTGGTGTTCGACGTGCGCTGCCTGCCTAACCCTTACTGGAAGCCGGAACTGCGCGAACAGTCGGGGTTGGACCAGCCCGTGGCCGACTACCTGGCCGCGCAACCGGATGTGGAGGAGATGTTTCAGGACATCTCCAGTTACCTGCTTAAGTGGCTTCCGCGTTTTGCCGCCAGCAACCGGGCTTATGTCACCATTGCCATCGGCTGCACCGGTGGGCATCACCGCTCCGTCTACCTGACTGAGCGCCTGGGCCAGGTGTTGCAACAAACCCTCAAGAATGTCCAGGTCCGCCACCGCGACCTTAGCTGAAAGGAACACCCCCGCGATGCCCGCTCTGGAAATTGAAATCATCAACAAACTGGGCCTGCATGCCCGCGCTTCGGCTAAATTCGTGGGCGTGGCCGGGAAGTTTCCCTGCCAGATCCGCGCCGGTCGCTCACCGGAAACGATGGTCGACGGCAAAAGCATCATGGCGATGATGATGCTGGCGGCGGGCAAAGGCACCAAGATTCACTTGAAGACCGAAGGTGAGCAGGAGCAGGAAGCGATGGACGCCCTGGTGGCGCTGATCAACAACTACTTCGACGAAGGCGAATAACGCTGTGTAAGAGCCCGGCTTGCCGGCAATGGCGTCGCCAAGCGCACCGCTCGTCTCAGGATTGATCGCCGGCAAGCCGGCTCCTACAAGGGAGCGGTTTACCCCAAGGCCGTGTCCATCACCATCATCAAGCAGAACCCGACGCACAGCCCTAGGCTGGCGAGTTTTTCGTGACCATTACGTCGCGACTCGGGGATCACTTCGTGAGTCACCACCAACAGCATCGCACCGGCTGCCAAGGCCAAGCCTAGCGGCAGAAGCACCTCGGCCAGGCTTACCAACCAGGCACATAGCACGGCAAATACCGGCTCCACCAGGCCTGACGCCGCGCCGATCAGGAACGCCTTGACCCGCGACATCCCGGCCCCGGCCAACACCAACGCAATCACCAGCCCTTCAGGCACGTCCTGCAAGGCAATGCCCATGGCCAGGCTGTCGGCATCCGGCATGCCGCCGCCTGCCGAGACGCCCACCGCCATACCTTCCGGGATGTTGTGGGCGATGATGGCAAACACAAACAGCCAGATACGCGGCGGAATCACCGGTTTTTCCGGCGTGCCCACCAGCATTTCCGGGCTGGCACCGGAGACCTTGCGGTCCACCAGATACAGCCCGAAAGCACCCAACATGATGCCAAAACTGATCAAACCGCTGGCGCCCCAGGGCGAAAGCCCCAGGCCTTCAGCTGCGGCAATGCCCGGCACGATCAGCGAAAACGCCGTCGCCGCCAGCATGACGCCAGCCCCAAAGCCCAGCAGCGTATCGCTCAATGCCACCGGCATGCGTCGAATAACCAGCACAGGTACCGCGCCGAGCGCCGTGCCGAGCGCACAGAGGGATCCCCCCTGCAGGGCGCGCAGAATGCGTGGTTCCAGGTTCAGCCAAGCCAGCCCGTGGGCCACCAGCAATGCGGTACCTGCCAATAGCAGCAGCGAGCCAAGCGCATAACGAAACATTCGCCCGCTGCTGATCGCCAGTGTTTCAGTGCCCATAGTCGGCCTTAGATCTTGTTATGAAGGTGAGTGTCAGGCCACGGCAGCCTGATAGCGTGCGGCGACTTCCGACCAATTAATGACACTGTAGAAGGCATTGATGTATTCCGGGCGGCGGTTCTGGTACAGCAGGTAGTAGGCATGCTCCCAGACGTCCAGGCCGAGGATCGGGGTATTGCCGTTCATCAGCGGGCTGTCCTGGTTACCGCTGCTCTCCACCACCAGGGTCTTCTGCGGAGTGACGCTCAGCCAGGCCCAGCCACTGCCGAAACGGGTCAATGCGGCCTTGGTGAACGCCTCCTTGAAGCTGTCGAAACCGCCCAATTGCTCCTCAATGGCCTTGCCCAGCGCACCATCGGGTTTGCCGCCACCTTTGGGCGACATCACCGCCCAGAACAGCGAGTGGTTGGCATGACCACCGCCCTGATTGATCACGGCTGCACGCAGTTTTTCCGGCAGTTGCTGCACGCTGGAGACCAGCTTCTCGACCGGCCAGCCTGCGAACTCGGTGCCCTTGACGGCGGCGTTGAGATTGTTGATGTAGGCCTGGTGGTGCTTGGTGTAGTGGATTTCCATGGTTTGCGCATCGATATGCGGTTCCAGGGCGTCGTAGGCGTAAGGCAATGCAGGCAAGGTATAAGTCATATCAATGTGCTCCGTAATGAGGAGTGGCGGGTTGCACCGCAGCACCACCCAACAGGCGATGGGTGCGCGGGTACTCACCGTGATCGCTGATGAAATTCAATAGTTCGACGTAGGTTTTGCTGCTCTGGCGCAGCGCCGCTTCGCGCAATTGCGGGCTCAGACGCGGGTCCTGCATGGTCTGCAGCAGGCGCTGATGGATAGCGCACAGGTATTCCGCGCTTTCCTCCGGCTGGTTCAGGCGCAGGTGCAGGTCCGCCAGGTTGTGATGGGAAATGACGCAAGCCGCCACTGCTTCGTCGGCGTCCGCCCAGCGTTCGAACAACACTTGGGCAAGGGCCAAGGCTTGCAAGTAGGCCTCGCGAGCGTCAACCAACTCGCCCGCCATAAAGCAGCGATTGGCCCGTTCGATCGTGCGTTTCCAGTGCTCCATGGTGAGCCTCCAAAGCAGGGTCGGTGATTACACGCCGCCGGCCGTGAGCTTTTCCGGGTCCAGCAGGACCTCCAGTTGGCTGCGCGGCAAGTCGGTGAGTTCGAGGGCAACATCAATCACCGGACGGCCCTGTTGATAGGCTTTTTTGGCGATTTCAGCGGCCTTTTGGTAACCGATGATCGGGTTGAGTGCGGTCACCAGGATGGGGTTGCGCGACAACGCTTCCTTGAGCTTGGCTTCGTTGACCTTGAAACTGGCGATGGCTTTATCGGCCAGCAAACGGCTGGAATTGGCCAGCAATGCCAGGCTGCTGAGCAAGTTCTGCGCAATGATCGGCAGCATCACGTTCAGCTCGAAGTTGCCTGACTGACCGGCGACGGTGATCACCGTGTCATTGCCGATGACCTGTGCGGCGACCATCGCCGTGGCTTCCGGAATCACCGGGTTGACCTTGCCGGGCATGATCGAAGAACCCGGCTGCAAGCCTTCCAGCTCGATTTCACCCAGGCCGGCGAGCGGGCCGGAGTTCATCCAGCGCAGGTCGTTGGCGATTTTCATCAGCGACACGGCGGTAGCCTTCAACTGGCCGGAGACTGCGACGGCGGTGTCCTGCGAGCCAATCAGAGCGAACAGGTTCTTGCCGGGCGTGAATTTCACACCGGTCAGACTGCTCAGCTGCTGGCTGAAACGCGCCGCGAATTCCGGATGTGCGTTGATCCCGGTACCGACTGCCGTACCGCCCTGAGCCAGCGCTTGCAGGCTCGGCAGAAGGTCCTGCAGGTGGCCGATACTAGCCTTGAGCTGCTGAGCCCAACCGTTGAGCACCTGGCTCATGCGTACGGGCATGGCATCCATCAGGTGCGTGCGGCCGGTCTTGATGAACGGGTGAACCTCTTCGGCTTTTTGTTCGATGACTTGCACCAAATGCAGCAGGGCCGGCAGTGTTTGCTCATGCAGTACCAGCGCGGCACTGACGTGGATCGTGGTCGGGATGATGTCGTTGCTGCTCTGGCCGCAGTTCACGTGGTCGTTGGGGTTGACCGGCTCACCGAGCAAACGGGTGGCCAGGGTCGCAATCACTTCATTGGCGTTCATGTTCGAACTGGTGCCGGAGCCGGTCTGGAAGATATCCACCGGAAAGTGCTGCATAAAATCGCCTTCCAACAAACCTTGGGCGGCATCGACGATGGCCTTGCCCTGCCCTACGCTGATTTGCTTGAGGTCGACGTTGACCTTGGCGGCGGCGGCCTTGGCCAGGATCAGGGCGCGGATGAATTGCGCCGGCATGCGTTGATGACTGATCGGGAAATTGTTCACCGCGCGCTGGGTTTGCGCACCGTACAAGGCCTCGGTCGGCACTTGCAGTTCGCCCATGCTGTCGCGTTCGATACGGGTGTTACTCATCGTTAGATCCTTGCACCAGGTCAGAAACAGAAAGGGAGGGCAGCAATTCGCAGGTCGCCAATTGCCACGCAAAGGACTGCCAGCGCTTGAGGCGGCAGGCGCAGTGAGAGAGTTTTTCCAAGTCGCGTAATGGACGCCACGCCTGATCCAGGCACATGGAGCGCCAATGCCAGGGCAGCGCGATGTCGCTGGCGGTATCGAGCAGCAGGCGGAATGAGGTTTCTGCGATCGTCCACGGATGGGTCGCGGTGCAGCACGCCAGGTATCGACCCTCATTGAGGTAATGTTCGATCAGGCGCGGCTCGTTGGGGTCGAGGCCGCAGCGAATCTGGCGACTCATCCAGCGCCAGCTCTCCAGGCAAGGATCCTCATGCAGGACAGAACTCATGATCCACACTCATTCGGTAATGATATTTATTATTAAATGATATTGAGAATCAAAACAATAGCGGCAGATTGATCCGCCTGCCAAAACGCCCACAAAAAAAGGCGCGCCATCTGACAGATGGCGCGCCTTTTGGAGTAAAGCTTCGGGAAGATTAGCTGCCGGCGACAGTCATCCGCTCGATCAACACCGAGCCTGTGCGAATGTTGCTGCGCAGTTCCAGATCATTACCCACGGCGACGATCTGCTTGAACATGTCGCGCATATTGCCTGCGATGGTCACTTCCTGGACGGCAAACTGAATCTCGCCGTTTTCCACCCAGAAACCCGCCGCGCCACGCGAGTAATCACCGGTGACCATGTTCAGGCCATGGCCCATCAGCTCGGTCACCAGCAAGCCACGCCCCATGCGCCGAAGCAGCGCAGCTTGGTCTTCATCGCCGTGGGTGACGAACAGGTTGTGTACGCCTCCGGAGTTCGCGGTGCTTGGCAGGCCCAGCTTGCGACCGGCGTACGTGCCCAGTACGTAAGACACCAACTCGCCCTTCTCGACGAACGGTTTGGCATACGTCGCCAGGCCATCACCGTCGAACGACGTACTGCCCATGGCGCGCATCAAGTGCGGGCGCTCATCGATGGTCAGCCACTCTGGGAACAACTTTTGGCCAATCGCCCCCTCCAGGAACGAGGACTTACGGTACAAGTTGCCACCGGAAATCGCCCCCAGGAAACTGCCAAACAACCCACCCGCCAGTTCTGCCGAAAACAGTACCGGCACTTCACAGGTTGGCACCGGGCGCGCGCCCAGGCGGCTCGCTGCACGCTGCGCCGCGCGCTGACCAATGCTGATCGGGTCCGACAGCAATTCGCCCTGACGGCTGACGTCGTACCAATAATCGCGCTGCATCTGGCCGTCAGCCTCGGCGATCATCACGCAGCTCAAGCTATGGCGGGTGGACGCGTAACCACCGATAAAGCCATGGCTGTTGCCATACACGCGGCAACCCTGGTGCGTGCTCAACGTGGTGCCATCTGCATTCTTGATGCGGACATCAGCGTCGAATGCAGCAGCTTCGCAGATCAGCGCCCGTTCGATGGCCTGTTCGGGTGTGATGTCCCAAGCGTGAAACAGATCGAAATCCTGCAGGTCCTTGGCCATCAGCGCCTTGTCGGCCAGGCCCGAGCTTTCGTCTTCGGAGGTGTGCTTGGCGATTGCCAGCGCAGCCGCCACCGTCTCGCGAATGGCTTCCGGACCGCTGGCCGACGTACTGGCCGAACCTTTGCGCTGCCCGACATACAAGGTAATACCAAAACCCTGGTCGCGGTTGAACTCAACGGTTTCCACTTCCCGCTGGCGCACCGACGTCGACAGCCCCTGCTCCAGCGACACGGCCACTTCACAGGCACTGGCCCCCTGGCGCTTGGCCTCGGCAAGGATCTGCTCGACTTGTTCCTGCAGTGCCGGTAACGCTTGCGGACCGACGCTTTGGGCTGCACTCATGGTTTTCTCCACTCAAATTCTGCTTTCGGTTAAGGCCATCGAGCGACCGGGCCGGACAAGCGGCCCCCGACTGGTTATCATGGCGGCGTTTCTTTGCGGACTGCCACCATGGTTGATTCTTACGACGACTCCCTCGATGGGGAGAAAAGCAAAACCCAGGTCAAACGTGAGCTGCATGCTCTGGTTGACCTTGGCGAGCGCCTTACAACGCTCAAAAAAGACTTGATTGCAAAACTGCCACTCACCGACGAAATGCGTCGTGCCCTGGCCGATGCGCCCAAGCACACCGCGAATATCGCGCGTAAACGGCACATCTCGTTTATCGGCAAACTCATGCGCGATCAGGACATCGACGCCATTCTGACCTTGCTCGATCAAACCGATGCCTCTACTCGACAGTACAACGAACGCTTCCATAACCTGGAACGTTGGCGTGACCGCCTGATCGCGGGCGATGACGCCGTGCTGGAGAAATTCGTGATGGACTACCCGGACGCGGACCGCCAGCAACTGCGCTCCCTGATCCGTCAGGCCCAGCACGAGCAGGCGCATAACAAGGCGCCGGCCACCAGCCGTAAAATCTTCAAGTACATCCGTGAGCTGGACGAGACTCAACGCGGCCTGCGCTGATCCTCCTCCCCGGGTGGCGGTTCTCGCCACCCGAAGCTCCGTCTTTCTTACGACCCCGTGCCACCCACGGTGATCGCATCAATCTTCAGCGTTGGCTGGCCGACACCCACCGGCACTGACTGTCCGTCTTTCCCGCAGGTACCCACGCCGCTGTCCAGCGACAGGTCGTTGCCGACCATCGACACCTTGCTCATGGCTTCCGGACCGTTACCGATCAATGTCGCACCTTTGACCGGTGCAGTGATCTTGCCGTCTTCGATCAGGTAAGCCTCGCTGGTGGAGAACACGAACTTGCCGCTGGTGATATCCACCTGGCCGCCACCGAGGTTGGCGCAGTAGATGCCGCGCTTCACCGAAGCGATGATCTCGGCCGGGTCGCTTTCGCCACCGAGCATGTAGGTGTTGGTCATGCGCGGCATCGGCAGGTGCGCGTAGGATTCGCGACGACCGTTACCCGTACGCGCCACGCCCATCAGGCGAGCGTTGAGCTTGTCTTGCATGTAGCCCTTGAGCACACCGTTTTCGATCAGGGTGGTGCACTCGGTTGGGGTGCCTTCGTCGTCGACGCTCAGCGAGCCACGACGCCCGGCCAGGGTGCCGTCATCGACGATGGTGCAGAGTTTGGACGCCACCATTTCACCCATGCGCCCGCTATAGGCCGAACTGCCTTTGCGGTTGAAGTCACCTTCCAGGCCATGACCGACCGCTTCGTGCAGCAGCACGCCGGACCAACCCGAACCCAGCACCACCGGCAAAGTGCCGGCCGGGGCAGGAATGGCTTCAAGGTTGACCAACGCCTGGCGCAGCGCTTCACGTGCATAACCCATGGCACGGTCGTCGGTGAGGAAATAACGGTAGTCGGTACGCCCGCCGCCGCCATGACCACCGCGTTCGCGGCGACCGTTCTGTTCGACGATCACGCTGACGTTGAAACGCACCAGCGGCCGCACATCCGCCGCCAGGCCGCCATCGGTGGACGCCACCAGGATGCGCTCCCACACACCAGCCATGCTCACGGTAACCTGCTGGATACGCGGGTCGAGGGCACGGGTGGCGGCGTCGATACGCTTGAGCAGCTCGACCTTTTCCGCACGGCTGATCACTTCCAGGGGGTTATCCGGCGCGTACAACTGCGCCACGTCCTGGGTGCTGAATGCCTGCACCGTGCCATTTTGCCCGGCCCGGGAGATCGAACGTGCGGCCCGCGCCGCCAGCCCCAAGGCTTCCAGGGTGATCGCGTTGCTGTAGGCAAAACCGGTTTTTTCACCGGACTGCGCACGCACGCCCACACCCTGGTCGAGGTTGAAACTGCCTTCCTTGACGATGCCGTCTTCCAGCGCCCAGGACTCGGAAATCTGCCCTTGGAAATACAGGTCAGCCGCGTCGATGCCCGGCCCGGCCAAGTCGCCGAGTACGGTTTGCAAGCTTTCGATGGTCACGCCACCGGGCGCCAGGAGGTGATCACTGACTGAGGACAACAACTCGCTCATAGGTATGGCCTTAAATTCATCGTTCCGAAGCAGGTCGCTGTGCGCCCTGCGAGAAAAAGCGCCGATGGTTGACCACCGGCATGCGCGTCCGTATCGACGCCTGTTCACTGCTATCGCGTTCGGCCAGCAACACTGCTTCGCCTTGATCCTGTTGTGTCAGCACACGACCCCAAGGGTCGACAATCGCCGCATGACCATAGGTTTCCCGTGGCCCCGGATGCACACCGCCTTGAGCCGCCGCCAGCAGGTAACACTGGGTCTCGATGGCGCGTGCGCGAATCAGCACATCCCAATGCGCCGCGCCGGTCACCGCCGTAAACGCCGAAGGCGCTGTAATCAACTCAGCCCCTGCCGCACGCAATTCGCTGTAGAGCTCGGGGAAGCGCAGGTCGTAACAAACCGTCAGGCCCAACCGACCGACGGGCGTGTCCGCTACCACCACATTGCCTCCGAAAGCATAGTCGTCAGATTCGCGATAACGACCGCGGGCATCGGCGACATCCACATCGAACAGGTGCAGCTTGTCGTAGCGGGCAACGATTTCACCCTGATCATCGACCAGCAACGAGCAGGCATTGGACTTGGCGTTCGGCTGGTCCTTTGGCGGCAGCGGCAAAGTACCAGCCACTATCCATAAGGTGAGGTCGCGGGCGGTCTGTTTCAACCACGGCAGGATCGGGCCTTCGCCCAGAGCTTCGGCGCGACCGATGTCGGCCACGTCGCGGCGGCCCATGGCGGCAAAGTTTTCCGGCAATACCGCCAGCTTCGCCCCACCCGCTGCGGCTTGTTCCAGCAAGCGCCGGGCCTGGGCCAGGTTGGCCAGCACATCGCTCTGGCTGACCATTTGAATTACCGCAAAGGACATGGACCGTCTCTCCTTAATGGGCATGCGGCCATGCTACTCCACAGGCTCTCAGTTTGGTTTTTCAAATGGCTTGTCGAAGGTGATTTTCGGGTCCTTCCACGGGCCTTCGACCTTGTATTGCACGCTGGCAAAGCGCGCAACACGGTCACCGATCAGCTTGTCGATCAGGAACAACGCACCGCCGATCGCGGGCGCGCCTACAATCAGCGCGGCGATCGGCAGGTTATTGGTCACCGGCAGGGTGACCAGCAGCTTGGCGTCGACACGGTCTGCGACCAGGTCCAGGGTGCCGTTGAGTTCCAGGTTAGTCGAAGGCCCGGTCATGGTGATCGGCTCACGGGTCACGAATACCCCGTTGCTCGCCGCCAGCAAGCCCTTCACACGGTCGTAGCTCAAGCCCTTGCCGAGCAAGTCCGAGAAGTCCAGGCGCAGACGGCGCCCAATGGAGTTGAAGTTCAGCAGGCCAAACACCCGCAGCGCCTGTGCCCCGCCTTCCACTTCGACGAACTGGCCATTGCGGAACGCTGCATCCAGGCTGCCGGAGAAACGCTTGGGCCCGACAAAGGCAGGCGAACCGGGCCAGCGACCATCCACATCCAGGTGAAAATCCTGGCTGGTGACGGTGGGCGCATAACCCCAACCCTTGAGTACATCGCCGATATTCTTGCCATCCAGGCGACCCTTGTACCAACTGCTACTGTCGCCAGCCGTCCCTTCCCAACCACCCGCGCCCTTGAGCTGCATGCCTTTGAGGCCGAGGTCGAGGTTATTGAAAGCCAAGCCTTTGGCGGTCGGGCGGATTTTCAGCGACCAGGCACCTATCAGATCCGGGCCCTGGAAAAGCTGATCAATGGCGATATCCAGCGCCGGAATGTCCTTGGGGTCGATGCTCGCCAAGGGGTCCGGTGCGTTTTCATCAGCCTGCACCGTCGGATCCACCGCTGGCAGCTTCACATATTGAAGGTTGACCGCAATCGGTGCGCCCTTGGCGTCCGGCAGGTTGACGGTGCCCTTGGCCTGCTGACTGTCGAATTGCAGGCCCCACGCCGCAGGCTTGCGGTCCAGCTGTAGATTGACCTGATCAAACTGGGTGCCAAAACCGGACAGCTTACCCACCTTGAAGTCAGCGCCGCTGAGCAACTGCTTGGCGCTGCCGCCCGGATCGTTGCCCGCGTAGCGGTCAACCAGTTTCTTCCACGGGTCAATATCGAGTTCAGACAGCACGCCACGTATGCGCAAGCCCTTGGCCCCTGGCAACACAGCATCGCCATCCCCGAGGAATAGCTCACCGCGCCCCTCATTGAATTTGTCCGGCGGCGCAGCGAAGGTGAAGTTGGCCAGCTCACCGTAGTCGAACCAATAACGCCGCTCGGCCCCCTGCAAGGTCATGCGGAACACACTGTCACGCCCCTGGCTGGCGGGCATGCCGAACGGTGCCGGCAGGTCCACGGCAACGCCCTTCAGGTTGGAGCTGACCATCAGTTGGCTATCGGCACCGTCCAGGGTCAGTTGCAACTGGTAGGGAATATCGCCGGACACCGGCAAAGGTTGGCTGACTTTCAACCAGTCCGTCAGCCGCTTGACCGTCACCTGGCCCTTGGCAGACACACGCGTACTGATATTGCCCGGCTTGCCATCGGCAACGATCTGCGCCGTGATCGGCCGGTCAAACGCCTGGGCCGTGATGTTCTGGCCACTGAGGCCTTTGGCGCTGTCGAAGCGGAAATCGCCTTTGAGCTGGGTCAGGTCCAGAATCGGTTCGGCCAATTGCAGCCGTGCCTTGTCCGTCTTGAAGTCCACCACAATCTTCGGCTCGGTGCCTTTCGCCAACGGTACATCCAGGTCAAGGCTGCCTTGCAGGTCGCCCTCACCCTTCCACCCGGCAAAGGTCGATGCGGTGCCGATCGGCGCTTCCTGGAGGATTTTCAAACCGTCGCCCAAACCACCGGCAAACCCGCCGGTCAGCAACAGATGACTGTCCTTGCCCGCCGGCGCGTGGGGGATATTGACGTAGACGTCCTTGACCTTGGTGTCGAGCAACTGGCCCTTGCTGGCCAGGATGCGTACGCCGCTCTCCTCGACAAACACTTCGCCATTGACCTTGCTCACATGCGGCCAGCCCGGCTGGAACGCCAGTTCGGCATCATGCACCTTGAAGAACAGGCTGATGTTGCGTGAGGCCGGCAGCGCGTCGTGGTTCAGCGAACCCTGATACTGGAAAAAGCCCTGGTCCACCGCGCCCTTGAGAATCGCCGTACGCAGCCACTCATCCAACGCCGGGCTCAACACCGCCGGCAGGTATTTGGGGGTGAAGCGCCCATCGCCATCGACCATGCCGACCCGCAGGTCCATATAGTCTTCCTGGCTGTGGTCGAAATGCAGGCGAATCAGGAAATCAGCGGCGACATTGCCCTCTTCACCCAGCACCTTGATGTACGGGGCGATCAGGGTGAAGCCTTCCTTGTCGAGCTTCCACGTCAGGCGAGCATTGGCCTGGATGTACTGCCACGGCTTGGCAAAGATCGGATCGAGGTGCAGGGAAAAGTCTTTGCTGTCCATGCGCAACTCGCCATGGCCCAGGTCACCGCTGATACTGCCGGACACGTTCCGCGCGGCCGGTGCGCCAAAATAGGCATCAAAACCGATGCGTTCGAGGTTGGCGGCGAAGCTGACTTTTTGATCCGTCGTATCTTGAGGACGGAAATCCACCAGCACATTACGCAGCAGGCCCGTGGCCTTGAGGTGCTGAATGGTCTTGGCGAAACCCTCCGGCAGCGGCGCCAAGGCATTGAGCAGCGGCGTGATCGGCGTGAGGTCCAGGCGGTCGGCCTGGAGCTTCCAGACCTCCTGATCCTTGTCGGTGGCCAGGGTTTGCTGAAGTTGCAGGCGCGATTCCCAGCGGGTTTCCCCCAGATTCATCGCCAGCGAGTCGAACAGCACCTTGAGACCGCTATCGCTGCGTTGCAGGTAGGCGGTGAGGGCCAGGTTCTCGATATGCACAGGTTTGCGGTCGGCGTAGCTGCCTTTTACCTGCGGCGAGTTGAGGCGCACCACCGCGCTTTGCACGGTGCCTTTGGCCCAGGTCAGCCAGAGTTCACCGCCAGCTTTGAATTGGGTGAGCTTCCATTGCTGGGTCAGCTTGGCCGGGATCCACTTGGCCCAGTCGCTTTGCGGCAGGCTCACGTACGCCTGGGCTTCGCCGTCCTTCCACTGACTGGCGCGGATACGCGTGCGCAGGCTCACCGCCAAGGGTTGGCCGTCGGGCAGCGTCAAGCGTGCATCCAGGCGTTGGCGCGTGATGCCGGTGTGCAGGCTCAGGCCGACATACGTCAGGGTCACCGGCGCTTGGTCAAACGGCTGCAAGGTCACCTGGCTGTCCAGCAACGACACGCGCTTGACCTTTTGCATGTTCTTGAGCAACTGCTCAGGGTCCACGGGCTGGTCGTTCTGCACTGGCAAGCCCTGCAAGGCCCATTTGCCGTCCTTGTCTTCCTTGACGCTAAGCTGCAAGCCACTGACTTGCAGGTGCGCAATGCGCACTTCTCGGGCCATCAGGCTGGCCCATATATCCGGCACCACTTCGACCTGGTCCAGGCGAAGGGCACTGCTGCCCTCGCCCACCATCACATCATGGGCCAGCAATACCGGCGCGAAGCCGCTCCAGCGGCCTTCCAGGCTGCCGATATGCAACGGCATGTCCACCGCGGCCTGGGCCTTGGCTTCGATCTCCGCACGGTACTCGGCCACCAGCGGCGTCAATTCACGGCCCAGGCTCACGTACACGGCCGCCAGTACCAGCAGCAAGGCACAGAGGCCCAGGCCCCAACGGGTCAAAGCGGCAAAAAAGCGTATCAGACGCTCCATGTCAGGCGACCCTCAAGGCGGTAGTCGGACGGCAGATCAAGGCCTGCCTGTCTCATAAAAGGAAAACGATTGGGGATCAGAGCAGCACCACGTCGTATTGTTCCTGGGAATACATGGTTTCGACCTGGAAGCGTATCGTGCGCCCGATAAAGCCCTCCAGCTCGGCAACGTTACCGGATTCTTCGTCCAGCAGCCGATCGACCACTTTCTGGTTGGCGAGCACTCTGTAACCTTCGGCCTGGTAGGCTCGCGCTTCTCGCAGGATTTCGCGGAAAATCTCGTAGCAAACGGTTTCCGGGGTCTTCAATTTACCGCGACCCTGGCAACTGCTGCACGGCTCGCACAGCACTTGCTCCAGGCTTTCGCGGGTGCGCTTGCGCGTCATTTGCACCAGGCCCAGCTCGGTGATGCCGATGATGTTGGTCTTGGCGTGATCGCGTTCCAGCTGTTTCTCCAGGGTACGCAGCACCTGACGCTGGTGTTCTTCATCTTCCATGTCGATGAAGTCGATGATGATGATGCCTCCCAGGTTACGCAGGCGCAGTTGGCGCGCGATCGCGGTGGCCGCTTCGAGGTTGGTCTTGAAGATGGTTTCTTCGAGGTTGCGATGGCCCACGAACGCGCCGGTGTTGACATCGATGGTGGTCATGGCTTCCGCGGGGTCCACCACCAGGTAGCCACCGGACTTGAGCGGCACCTTGCGCTCCAGGGCTTTCTGGATTTCGTCTTCAACGCCATACAGGTCGAAGATCGGCCGCTCGCCAGGATAGTGTTCCAGGCGGTCGGCAATTTCAGGCATCAGCTCGGCAACAAATTGCGTGGTGCGTTGGAATGTTTCCCGCGAGTCGATGCGAATTTTCTCAATCTTCGGACTGACCAGGTCGCGCAGCGTACGCAGGGCCAGGCCGAGGTCTTCGTAGATCACGCTGGGCGCGCCGATGGTCTTGATCTGGGCACCGATCTGGTCCCACAGGCGCCGCAGGTAGCGGATGTCCATAAGGATCTCATCGGCGCCGGCGCCTTCGGCGGCGGTGCGCAGGATGAAGCCGCCCGCTTCCTTGATGCCTTCGGCCGCCACGCAGTCGCTGACCACCTTTTTCAGGCGCTCGCGCTCGGCTTCGTCTTCGATCTTCAGGGAAATGCCGACATGGGCGGTGCGCGGCATGTACACCAGGTAACGCGACGGAATCGATAATTGAGTGGTCAGGCGCGCGCCTTTGGAGCCGATGGGGTCCTTGGTGACTTGCACCACCAGGCTCTGCCCTTCGTGCACCAGGGCACTGATGCTTTCTACCGCTGGCCCTTCGCGCAGGGAAATTTCCGAAGCATGGATAAACGCGGCACGGTCCAGGCCGATGTCGACGAATGCCGCCTGCATCCCCGGCAAAACCCGCACCACCTTGCCTTTGTAGATATTGCCGACGATCCCGCGCTTCTGGGTGCGCTCAACGTGCACTTCTTGCAGAACACCGTTCTCTACCACCGCCACGCGCGATTCCATCGGCGTGATATTGATCAGAATCTCTTCACTCATGGCTGGGTCTCGTTCAGGCGTTTTCACAATAGTGACCGATCGCTTAAGGCTGGGCGCTGGAGTACGGCGTTCAGCGCGCGGTAAGGTTTTGCCAACAGGGTATGCCGAATTGGCCGAGCAGTTGCGCGGTTTCGCACACCGGCAGGCCTACCACGGCGGAATAACTGCCATTGAGCCCGGCGACAAAGACCGAGCCCAACCCTTGGATAGCATAGCCGCCCGCCTTGTCTTGGGGTTCGCCGCTGTGCCAGTAGGTGGTCGCTTCCTCGACGGAAATCCCGCGAAACAGTACACGACTGCTTACACAAACAGTCTCACAGCGTTGGCCGTCGGTGAGGGCAATGGCGGTCAGCACTTCATGCTCGCGCCCCGCCAGCGCCATCAACATTGCCAGGGCATCGGCCTGATCCACGGGCTTGCCGAGGATTTTGCCATCGACGATCACGGCGGTATCGGCACCCAGCACACAGGCACCGGAGCTATTCTCGAGCGCAGCGAAACCCGCCGCTGCCTTGCCGCGCGCAAGGCGCTCGACGTAGGAAACGGCGGATTCATTTGTAAGAGGGGTTTCATCAATAGCCGCGCTGACCACGGTGTAAGGCACACCGATCTGCGCCAGCAATTCACGCCGCCTCGGGGAGCCCGAGGCCAGGTAAAGCGAATTCATGCAGACTCTCCCTGTAGGGTTCGATAACCAGGCAGAGCCTCGCAATCCATTCAATTGATTTTATAGCGACGACGCAACCCACGCAGACCGAAGCTGATCCATGGCCACAGCAAGGCACTGACCAGGGCCGGTAGCACCAGCGCCAGGGTTGGCTGACGGTTACCGGTCAAGGCGCTCAGCCACAGCTGAACCAGCTGTGCCAGGCCGAAGATCACCAGGATCACCAAGCACTGCTGCCACATGGGGAACATCCGCAGGCGCTGCTGCAACGACAGCACCAGGAAAGTGATCAGGGTCAGGATCAACGCATTCTGACCCAGCAAGGTGCCATAGAGCACATCCTCCGCCAAGCCCAGGAACATCGCCGTGACCATGCCGACTTTATGCGGCAGGTTCAGCGACCAGAAGGCCAGCAACAGCGCCAGCCAAAGCGGGCGCAGAATTTCCATGAACTGCGGCAAGGGCGAAACGCTCAGCAGCATACCGATAGCAAAGGTCAGCCAGACGATCCAGCCGTTGCGCGAATGAGTACTGGCCATTATTCCTCCCTCTGCCGCGTGGTTGCCGGGACAGTCGCCGCAGGCTTGGCAGCCGGGGTCGCGGCCGGTGGTTTAGTCACGGTTGGCTTGACGGGACGCGTATTGTGAGCGGCCGGCTTGACCGGAGTGGCCACAGGCGCTGCCGGAGCCGCCGTCGGTGCCGGTGGTCCTACGAATGCCGGCTTGGGCACAGTCGCCGGAACGATCGGCGCTGTACCGTTTTGCTTGTCTTCCGCTTCCTGGGCCTGCGCGGCGTCGTTGGCGCGCTCTTCCGGCGTACGGTTGTCGCTGAACACCAGCAGCAAGTACCGGCTGCGGTTCAGGGCGGCAGTCGGCACCGCACGCACAATGGCGAACGGCTGGCCGGAATCGTGGATCACTTCCTTCACCGTCGCCACCGGGTAACCCGCCGGGAAACGCTGACCCAGGCCAGAGCTGACCAGCAGGTCGCCTTCCTTGATGTCAGCGGTGTCCGCCACGTGGCGCAACTCCAGGCGTTCCGGGTTACCAGTGCCGCTGGCAATCGCCCGCAAGCCGTTGCGGTTCACCTGCACCGGAATGCTGTGGGTGGTGTCCGTCAGCAACAAGACCCGCGAGGTGTAGGGCATCAGTTCAACCACCTGGCCCATCAGGCCACGGGCGTCGAGCACCGGCTGGCCCAGGACCACACCGTCGCGCTCACCCTTGTTGATGATGATGCGATGGGTGAAGGGGTTGGGGTCCATGCCGATCAGCTCGGCCACTTCGACCTTTTCGTTGACCAGCGCGGAAGAATTGAGCAACTCGCGCAGCCGAACGTTCTGCTCGGTGAGGGCCGCGAGCTTTTGCATGCGCCCCTGCAACAGCAGGTTTTCGGTCTTGAGTTTTTCGTTTTCGGCGACCAGTTCGGTGCGGCTGCCAAATTGGCTGGCCACGCCCTGGTACAGACGTTGCGGCAGGTCGGTGATCCAGTAAGTCTGCATCAACACCAGCGACATCTGGCTGCGCACGGGCTTGAGCAGTGCAAAGCGGGCATCGACCACCATCAGCGCGACCGAAAGCACGACCAGCACCAACAGGCGCACGCCCAATGAGGGGCCTTTGGCGAAAAGCGGTTTAATAAGCCGCTCCTCCCACGCAAATGTTCTCTTTATTCATACGGCATCTAACCGGCCTGGATGCAGATTGAAGAAGATAAACGCCAACAGGCAGCACTGCAAAGTGCTGCCTGCGGGCGAAACATGGGCTAACCAGCAATGACTTATTCGCTGGAGAGCAGGTCCATGGTGTGTTTATCCATCATTTCCAGTGCACGACCACCGCCACGGGCAACGCAGGTCAGCGGGTCTTCGGCGACGATCACCGGCAGGCCAGTCTCTTGGGCCAGCAGCTTGTCGAGGTCACGCAGCAAGGCGCCACCGCCGGTCAGCACCAGGCCACGCTCGGCGATGTCGGAAGCCAGTTCCGGCGGCGATTGCTCCAGCGCGCTTTTCACCGCCTGAACGATGGTGGCCAGGGACTCTTGCAGAGCTTCCAGCACTTCATTGGAGTTCAGGGTGAAAGCACGTGGAACGCCTTCGGCCAGGTTGCGACCGCGCACATCGACTTCGCGCACTTCGCCGCCTGGGTAGGCGGTGCCGATTTCCTGCTTGATGCGCTCAGCGGTGGACTCACCGATCAGGCTGCCATAGTTACGACGTACATACGTGATGATCGCTTCGTCGAAGCGGTCGCCGCCGACGCGTACGGATTCGGCATACACCACACCGTTCAGGGAGATCAGGGCGATTTCAGTGGTACCACCACCGATATCCACCACCATCGAGCCGCGTGCTTCTTCAACCGGCAGGCCGGCACCGATCGCAGCAGCCATTGGCTCTTCGATCAGGAACACTTCACGGGCACCGGCGCCAAGGGCCGATTCACGGATGGCACGACGCTCAACCTGGGTGGATTTGCACGGAACGCAGATCAGCACACGAGGGCTGGGCTGCAGGAAACTGTTTTCATGAACTTTGTTGATGAAGTACTGCAGCATCTTCTCGCAGACGCTGAAGTCGGCGATCACGCCATCTTTCATCGGACGAATGGCGGCAATATTGCCGGGTGTACGGCCAAGCATGCGCTTGGCCTCGGTGCCGACGGCAACGACACTTTTCTGGTTACCGTGCGTCCGAATAGCCACAACCGATGGCTCATTCAGGACGATACCGCGCTCGCGCACGTAAATAAGGGTGTTGGCAGTGCCCAGGTCAATGGAAAGATCGCTGGAAAACATGCCACGCAGTTTCTTGAACATGGGAAAGGGACCCTAGGCAACGCGTGGGTAAAAAAGTGCGGCAAACTCTAACAACGACAGGGATTTTGGGCAAGGCGCCAATGTGCTAAATTGGCCGACTTTCTGTGCACCTAACCCCACAATCGCGGCCGTAAGACCGTAGAAATGCGGTAGTGTTCCGACAATCTAACACACGGACAGCCTCCGTTCTGTTTTCCACTGGAGATTCCCATGACGCTTGAACGCTCCGACGTGGAAAAAATCGCGCACCTGGCCTCGCTTGGCCTCAATGATGCCGATCTTCCACAGACCACCGCAGCCCTGAACAGCATTCTCGGGCTGGTCGACCAAATGCAGGCCGTGAATACCGACGGTATCGAGCCCCTGGCTCACCCGCTGGAAGCCAGCCAGCGCCTGCGCGCAGACGTCGTGACCGAGAGTAATAATCGCGAGGCCTACCAGTCCATCGCGCCAGCGGTCGAAAACGGCCTGTACCTGGTTCCGAAAGTCATCGACTAAAGGGAAAGAGCCTGCAATGCATCACATGACTCTGGCCGAGATCGCTCGCGGTCTCGCCGACAAAAAGTTTTCTTCCGAAGAGCTGACCAAGACCCTGCTGGCGCGCATCGCCGAGCACGATCCAAAGGTCAACAGCTTCATCAGCCTCACCGAAGAGCTGGCCCTGAGCCAGGCCAAGGCCGCCGACGCACGTCGCGCCAACGGTGAAAATGGCGCACTGCTGGGCGCTCCAATCGCCCACAAGGACCTGTTCTGCACCCAGGGCATTCGCACCAGTTGCGGCTCGAAGATGCTCGACAACTTCAAAGCGCCCTATGACGCCACCGTGGTGTCCAAGCTGGCTGCCGCCGGGGCCGTGACCCTGGGCAAGACCAACATGGACGAATTCGCCATGGGGTCGGCCAACGAGTCGAGCTACTACGGCGCGGTGAAAAACCCGTGGAACCTGGAGCACGTGCCCGGCGGTTCGTCTGGCGGTTCGGCCGCCGCAGTTGCCGCACGCTTCCTGCCCGCCGCTACAGCCACCGATACCGGCGGCTCGATCCGCCAGCCTGCGGCCTTCACCAACCTCACCGGCCTGAAGCCGACCTACGGTCGCGTTTCCCGTTGGGGCATGATCGCTTACGCCTCCAGTCTCGATCAGGGCGGCCCTCTGGCGCGCACCGCTGAGGACTGCGCAATTTTGTTACAAGGCATGGCAGGCTTCGACAAACAGGACTCCACCAGCATCGACGAGCCCGTGCCGGACTACAGCGCCAGCCTGAACACCTCGCTCAAGGGCCTGCGCATCGGCGTGCCGAAGGAATACTTCAGCGCCGGTCTCGACCCGCGCATTGCCGAGTTGGTGCACAACAGCGTCAAGACGCTGGAAGGCCTCGGCGCGGTGATCAAGGAAATCAGCCTGCCGAACAACCAGCACGCGATTCCGGCGTACTACGTGATCGCACCGGCAGAGGCTTCCTCCAACCTGTCGCGTTTCGACGGCGTGCGCTTCGGCTACCGCTGCGAAAACCCGAAAGACCTCACCGACCTGTACAAACGCTCCCGTGGCGAAGGTTTCGGCGCCGAAGTTCAGCGCCGAATCATGGTCGGTGCCTACGCCCTGTCGGCCGGTTACTACGACGCCTACTACCTCAAGGCGCAGAAAATCCGTCGCTTGGTGAAGAAAGACTTCATGGCCGCCTTTGAACAGGTCGACGTGATCCTCGGCCCAACCACGCCGAACCCGGCCTGGAAGCTCGGCGCCAAGAACGGCGACCCGGTGGCTGCGTACCTCGAAGACCTGTACACCATCACCGCCAACCTCGCGGGACTGCCGGGCTTGTCCATGCCTGCCGGTTTCGTCGATGGCCTGCCGGTCGGCGTGCAACTGCTCGCCCCGTATTTCCAGGAAGGCCGCCTGCTCAATGTGGCGCACCAGTACCAGTTGAACACCGACTGGCACACTCGCACCCCTACCGGCTTCTGAGGAGAACACTATGCAATGGGAAGTTGTGATCGGGCTGGAGATTCATACCCAGCTCGCCACCCAATCGAAGATTTTCTCCGGTAGCGCCACCACGTTCGGCTCCGAGCCGAACACGCAGGCCAGCCTAGTCGACCTGGGCATGCCCGGCGTACTGCCAGTGCTGAACCAGGAAGCGGTGCGCATGGCGGTGATGTTCGGCCTGGCGATTGACGCCGAGATCGGCCAGCACAACGTGTTCGCGCGCAAGAACTACTTCTACCCTGACCTGCCCAAGGGCTACCAGATCAGCCAGATGGAACTGCCGATCGTTGGCAAAGGCCACCTGGACATCCCCCTGGAAGACGGCACCATCAAGCGCGTCGGCGTCACCCGCGCACACCTGGAAGAAGATGCCGGCAAGAGCCTGCACGAAGAATTCCCAGGCGCGACCGGTATCGACCTGAACCGTGCCGGCACGCCGCTGCTGGAGATCGTTTCCGAGCCGGACATGCGCAGCGCCAAGGAAGCCGTGGCCTACGTCAAGACCATCCACGCACTGGTGCGCTACCTGGGCATCTGCGACGGCAACATGGCAGAAGGTTCGCTGCGTTGCGACTGCAACGTGTCGATCCGTCCAAAGGGCCAGGTCGAGTTCGGCACCCGCTGCGAGATCAAGAACGTCAACTCGTTCCGCTTCATCGAGAAGGCGATCAACAGCGAAGTGCGTCGCCAGATCGAGCTGATCGAAGACGGCGGCAAGGTCATCCAGCAGACCCGCCTGTACGACCCGAACAAAGACGAAACCCGCGCCATGCGCAGCAAAGAGGAAGCCAACGACTACCGTTACTTCCCCGACCCGGACCTGTTGCCGGTGGTGCTTGAGGACTCGTTCCTCAATGACATCCGCGCCACCCTGCCGGAGCTGCCGCAGCAGAAACGCGAGCGCTTCCAGGCGCAGTTCGGCCTGTCGGTCTACGATGCCAGCGTCTTGGCCTCCAGCCGTGAACAAGCCAACTACTTCGAAAAAGTCGTGAGCATTGCCGGCGACGCCAAACTGGCGGCCAACTGGGTGATGGTCGAGCTGGGCAGCCTGTTGAACAAGCAAGGCCTGGAGATCGACGAAGCCCCAGTCACTGCCGAGCAATTGGGCGGCATGCTGCTGCGCATCAAGGACAACACCATCTCCGGCAAGATCGCCAAGACCGTGTTCGAAGCCATGGCCGCAGGCGAAGGCAGCGCGGACGAGATCATCGAGAAGCGTGGCCTCAAGCAGGTCACCGACAGCGGCGCGATCTCGGCTGTATTGGATGAAATGCTCGCGGCCAACGCCGAGCAGGTCGAGCAATACCGTGCGGCAGACGAAGCCAAGCGCGGCAAGATGTTCGGCTTCTTTGTGGGCCAGGCGATGAAAGCCTCCAAAGGCAAGGCCAACCCGCAACAGGTGAACGAACTGCTGAAAAGCAAGCTCGAAGGCTGACACGTGCAGGACCCGGCTTCTGTGGGAGCCGGGCTTGCCCGCGATGCAGGCGCCTCGGTGCATCAGTGACACCGAGGTGAAGCCATCGCAGGCAAGCCAGCTCCCACACGAGCCAACTCCAACATTTGTAATGGGACTCCTTGCATGAAGCGTCTACTCGGCCTGCTGGCCCTGTTCTCCCTACTGGCCGGTTGCGCCAGCGGCATCATCAACCCCAACGGCTACGACGAAACCGGCACCGCCTCCTATTACGGCGCCAAGCACCATGGCAACAAGACGGCCAGCGGTGAACCCTTCAACCAGAACGCCCTGACCGCCGCCCACCGGCAACTGCCGTTTGGCACCCAGGTCAAGGTCACCAATCTCGACAACGACAAATCCGTGGTTGTCCGCATCAATGATCGCGGTCCGCATACCCGTGGGCGCCTGATCGATCTTTCACGCAAGGCGGCCGAGCAGCTGGGTATGATCGGCAGCGGTACCGCACGGGTTCGCGTGCAAGCCTTGAGCAACTGAAGACGGAGCCCTCGCCATTTTCGGATTAACCGCCCTCTCGCCCTGGAGCCTGCTGGAATTGGTCAGCGGCCTGGTGCTGCTGATCATCGGCGCCGAGATCCTGGTGCGCGCCGCCGTGCGCCTGGCCGCGAGCCTCAAGGTGCGTCCGCTGATCATCGGCCTGACGATCGTGGCCTTCGGCAGCAGCGCGCCGCAGATGACTGTCAGCCTGCAAGCCACTCTGGCCGGTAACACCGATATCGCCGTGGGTAGCGTGATCGGCAGCAGCATCTTCAACATCCTGGTGACCCTGGGCCTGTCGGCGCTGATCATTCCGCTGCGGGTTTCGCGCCAACTGGTGCGCCTGGATATTCCGGTGATGATCCTGGCCGCACTGCTGGTGTTCACCCTCGCCGCCAATGAAGAGCTCACACCCATTGACGGCCTGGTGCTGCTGGTTGCCCTGGTCGCCTACCTCGGCATGTTGCACTACCAGACGCGCCACTCCCGTCGCCCACGCACGCTGGACACCGTGGCCCGCGCGCCCTGGCTGAGCAGCGTGTTGCTGATGGTTGGTGGGCTACTGATCCTGGTGTTGGCCGGGCATTTACTGCTGGGTGCCGCAGTGGATGTGGCAGGCGACCTGGGTCTGTCGGAACGTGTGATCGGCCTGACCCTGATCGGCGTGGGCACCTCGCTGCCATGCCTGGCGACCTCGCTGATTGCCGCGCTGCGCGGCGAGCGGGAAATTGCCGTGGGCAACGTGATCGGCAGCAACCTGTTCAACCTGCTCGGCGTGTTGGGGCTGACCGCCCTGCTCGCGCCCTCGCCGCTGTCGGTATCGCCCAATGCCCTGGATTTCGACCTGCCGGTGATGCTCGGCGTAGTCGTGCTGTGCCTGCCGGTGTTCTACACCGGCTACCGCGTGACACGCGCCGAAGGCCTGGTGCTGCTGGGCCTGTACCTGGCGTACGGGCTGCATGTAATGGCGTTCACCACGGGCATGCCCCTGGCCACCAAGCTTGAACAACTGATGCTGTACTACGTCCTGCCAGTGCTGGTGGCTTTTCTGTTGTTCAGCACGCTGCGAGCCTGGCGCCGCCAACACAAGAGGGAATCGCAATGACCGATCAGAAAAAGCCCGGGGTTGATATGCGTCGCCAGGTCATGGGCGATGTGTTCGTCGACCGCGCCTTGGGCAATGCCACCGAGTTCACCCAGCCGCTACAGGATTTCGTCAATGAACATGCCTGGGGCAGTGTGTGGAACCGCGAAGGATTGCCGCTGAAAACCCGCAGCCTGATCACCCTCGCCGCCCTTACCGCGCTCAAATGCCCGCAGGAGCTCAAAGGCCATGTGCGCGGCGCGCTGAACAATGGTTGCACCGTGGAAGAGATCCGCGAGGCGTTGCTGCATTGCGCGGTGTATGCCGGTGTGCCGGCGGCGATTGATGCGTTCCGTGCGGCGCAGGAAGTGATCGATACCTACGAGGCACCGTAGGAGCCGGCTTGCCGGCGATTGGCCCTCACAGACACCACACCCCTCAGATCCAACCTCCTGCCTGCAACACGAAGATCCCGATATTCGTGGTCACCGCCGCCATCAAGGTGGTGATCACGATAATTGCCGCCGCCAGCTCATGATTACCCTCGGCCGCCCTGGCCATCACAAAACTGGCGGCTGCGGTCGGCGCACCGAAATACAGGAACAGAATCCCCAGCTCCGGCCCGCGAAAGCCCAGCAACCACGCGCCTAAGGTCGCCACCACTGGCAGCCAGACCATCTTCATCAAGCTCGCGCTCAGCGCCCTGTTGCCGCTCTTGCGCAACGCTGCCAGGGACAAGGTGCCGCCAATGCAGATCAAGGCCAACGGCAAGGTGGTATCCGCCAGATACTGCATGGATTTTTCCAACCAGCCAGGCAGGCCAATCTGAAAATAAGCGAACGGCGCCGCCACGATCACGCTGATGATCAGCGGGTTGGCCACCACACTTTTGCAAATGCTCCACGGATCGGACTTGATCACCGGGCTGTACACCGCCAACACGATGGTCGACAGGGTGTTGTAGAACAGGATCACCAACGCCGCGAGAATCGCGCCGAGGGAGATGCCGTAATCGCCGTACATGCTGGCGGCCAGCGCCAGGCCGATCACGCCGTTATTGCCGCGAAACGCGCCTTGCGTGTAGATACCCCGGTCTTCACGCGGGCAACTAAAGATTGCCCAACCCCAGGCCAGGGCGAAGCTGAGCAAGGTGGCGACGGCAAAGTAGATCAGAAGGCTTGGCTTGAGCGCCGAGTGCAGGTCGGCATGCAGGATGCCGAGGAACAGCAGCGCCGGCATGGTGACGTTGAACACCAGGGACGAGGCCGTGTGGATGAAGTTGTCGTTGATCCAGTTGATGCGCTTGAGCAACACACCCAGGAACAGCATGGCAAACACCGGCGCAGTGATGGTCAGGGTCGTGAGGAAAATTGCCAGCATGCCGGGGAAAACCTTGGTGAGCGTCGTTAGGTGGCTAATGATAAGCCAGTGTAGGCCGCTTCGTCTGGTCTAGATCCTTGTAGTGAGCGGGCTTGTCGGATCGCCACCCAGCGCGGGCGATGCGGCGATCCGACAAGCCCGCTCACCACAGTCAGGTAATCGGTGCCGGGTTGAACAAGGTGATGTCGTTGTGCAGCTTGTGGTGCTCCGCCCACGTCTGCTTCTTGCCGCTGGCCACATCCAGGTAGAAGTGAAACAACTCCCACCCCAATTCCTCGATGCTCGCCCGCCCAGTGGCAATACGCCCAGCGTCGATATCGATCAGGTCCGGCCAACGCTGTGCCAGCTCCGTACGCGTCGACACCTTCACCACTGGCGCCATCGCCAGCCCGTAAGGTGTGCCGCGTCCGGTGGTGAACACATGCAGGTTCATCCCTGCCGCCAGTTGCAACGTGCCGCACACAAAGTCACTGGCCGGGGTTGCGCAAAAGATCAGGCCCTTACTCTTGAAGCGCTCACCCGGACCCAGCACGCCATTGATCGCGCTGCTGCCGGATTTGACGATGGAGCCCAAGGACTTCTCGACAATGTTCGACAAGCCGCCCTTCTTGTTTCCCGGCGTGGTGTTGGCGCTGCGGTCCGCCTCGCCCTTGGCCAGGTAGCGATCGTACCAATCCATTTCCCGGACCAGTTCCTGGGCAACGACTTCGCTTTCAGCGCGAGAGGTCAGCAGGTAAATCGCATCGCGAACTTCGGTCACTTCGGAAAACATCACCGTCGCCCCAGCCCGCAGCAACAGATCCGAGGCATAGCCCAGCGCCGGGTTGGCGGTGATACCGGAAAACGCATCACTGCCGCCGCACTGCATGCCCAGGATCAACTCCGACGCCGGCACGGTTTCCCGGCGGCGCTGGTCGAGTTTCTTCAGGCGCGTCTCGGCCAATTCCATGATCTGCTCGATCATCTCGGTAAAGCCGTGGCTGGAATCCTGCAGCCGATACAGCCAGGGCTCACTCAGGTCGACCGAGCTGTCGTTGTCGTGCATCACCTGCCCGGCCTGCAGTTTCTCGCAGCCCAGGCTGATCACCAGGGCTTCGCCGCCCAGGTTCGGATTGCGCGCCAGGTTGCGTACCGTGCGGATCGGGATGTAGGCATCGGTCGCAGTGATCGCCACACCACAGCCGTAGCTGTGGGTCAGCGCTACCACGTCGTCAACGTGCGGGTACTTGGGTAGCAATTCGTCCTTGATGCGCTTGACCGCATGGTCCAGTACGCCGGTGACGCACTGCACCGTGGTGGTGATGCCAAGGATATTGCGTGTACCCACAGTACCATCCGCGTTGCGGTAACCCTCGAAGGTAAACCCTTCCAAGGGCGCCTGGGCCTCAGGCACCTCGGTGGACAGCGGCAAGCTGTCCAACGGCGGCGCGGTGGGCATGCGCAGTTGATCTTCCTGCACCCAACTACCACGCGGAATCGGCGCCAGGGCGTATCCGATGGTCTGGCCATAGCGAATAATCTGGCCGCCCTCGGGGATATCTTCCAGGGTCACCTTGTGACTCTGAGGGATGAAATCCACGGTCACCAGGCCATCCGGGAATTCGGTCCCGGCCGGTACGCCTTGGTCATTGACCACGATCACCACGTTGTCGCGTTCGTGCAAACGAATCGAGCGCGGCGAGTCGGCATGTTCAATCAACTGCATCACACGGCCCCTCAGGAATGCGCTTCGGTTAGGTTGGTCAACTCAGGCCCCTTGGCAGGCGGCTCTTTGAGGACTACACGTTTGATCGGCCCAACGATGACCAGGTAGCTGAACACCGCCACCAGCGCATTGGCGCCGACGAACACCAGGGCCCATTTGAACGAGCCGGTGGTGCTGATGATGTAGCCGATCACAATAGGGGTAGTGATCGACGCGAGGTTACCGAAGGTGTTGAACAAGCCGCCACTGAGGCCGGCGATTTGTTTCGGCGAGGTGTCGGAGACTACCGCCCAGCCCAGTGCGCCAACGCCTTTACCGAAGAAGGCCAAGGCCATGAAGCCCACCACCATCCACTCGATATCCACGTAGTTGCAGGCCACGATACTGCTGGAAATCAGCAGGCCCCCAATGATCGGCGCCTTGCGGGCGAAGGTCAGGGAATGCCCCTTGCGCAGCAGATAATCCGAAATCACCCCGCCGAGCACGCCGCCGATAAACCCGCAGATCGCCGGCAAGGAAGCGATGAAACCGGCCTTGAGGATGGTCATGCCACGGTCCTGCACCAGGTACACCGGGAACCATGTGAGGAAAAAGTAGGTGATACCGTTGATGCAATACTGGCCCAGGTACACGCCGAGCATCATGCGGTTGGTCAGCAACTGGCGGATGTAATCCCACTTCGGACCGTCGGTTTTCTTACCCTTGCCTTTATCCTGATCCATATCGACCATCGCGCCATTGGCGGCGATGTGATTGAACTCGGCTTCGTTGATCATCGGGTGCTGGCGCGGGCTGTGGATAACTTTCAGCCAGATCAGCGAGAAAATGATGCCGATCACACCCATCACGATAAACACGTGCTGCCAGCCGAAGCTGTAGACAATCCAGCCCATCAGCGGCGCAAACAGCACCGTGGCGAAGTACTGCGCCGAGTTGAAGATCGCTGAAGCCGTACCGCGCTCAGCCGTAGGAAACCACGCCGCGACAATCCGGGCATTTCCGGGAAACGAAGGCGCTTCGGCCAGACCGACCATAAAGCGCAGCATAAACAGCGCCACCACGGCGGTGGAGACACCAAACTCACCGACATAGCCTTGCAGCACGGTGAACAGTGACCAGGTGAAGATGCTCAGCGCATAGACTTTCTTGGAGCCGAACCGGTCCAGCAGCCAGCCACCGGGAATTTGCCCGGCCACGTAGGCCCAACCGAATGCAGAGAAGATGTAACCGAGGGTGACCGCGTCGATGCCGAGGTCTTTTTGCAGGCTGGAGCCTGCGATGGCGATGGTGGCCCGGTCGGCGTAATTGATCGTGGTCACCAGGAACAGCATGAGCAGGATCAAATAGCGGACATGGGTCGGCTTGGTCGCTTGCATGAAGAAGTACTCCCACTAATTATTTTTTTTGCGGGTAATTTTTGTCTGTTGCTCGGCGCCTCTGTAGGAGCTGGCTTGCCAGCGATGGCATCACTGCGGTGGTTCAGAAACACCGTGTTGATTCCATCGCCAGCAAGCCGGCTCCTACAGGAGTTAGGTGCGCCGTATTACGAACCGATGTAGCTGGTCTTCACCACGGTGTAGAACTCTTGCGCATAGCGACCTTGCTCGCGCGACCCATAGGATGAGCCCTTACGGCCACCGAACGGAACGTGATAGTCCACACCGGCAGTCGGCAAGTTGACCATCACCATCCCGGCCTGGGAGTGGCGCTTGAAGTGGTTGGCGTACTTGAGCGACGTGGTGGCAATGCCCGCCGACAACCCGAACTCGGTGTCGTTGGCCATGGCAAGCGCCGCTTCGTAGTCCGCCACACGCACAACGTTGGCCACCGGCCCGAAGATCTCTTCACGGCTGATGCGCATGGCCGCTTCGCTGTCGGCAAACAGCGTCGGCGCCAGGTAGTAGCCTTCGGTGTCACAGGTGACCAGGCCGCCACCGCTGACCAACCGCGCACCTTCGCTCTGGCCGATGTCGATGTACTTGAGGTCTTGATCCAACTGCGCCTGGGAAACCACTGGGCCGATGTCGGTGCCGCTTTTCAGCGCGTGGCCGACCTTGATCGACTTCATGCGTTCGGCCATGGCCGCGACGAACTGGTCGTGGATACCGGCGGTGACGATCAAGCGGCTGGAGGCCGTGCAACGCTGGCCGGTGGAGTAGAACGCGCTCTGTACCGACAGCTCGACAGCCTGCTTGAGGTCGGCGTCATCGAGGATGATCTGCGGGTTCTTGCCGCCCATTTCCAACTGCACTTTGGCCTGGCGCGACACACAGCTGACGGCGATCTGACGACCGACACCGACAGAACCGGTGAAGCTGATGCCATCAACTTTTGGGCTGTTGACCAGCACGTCGCCAACCACGCGACCGCTGCCCATTACCAGGTTGAACACGCCGGCTGGGAAGCCCGCACGGGAAATGATTTCCGCCAGTGCCCAAGCGCAGCCCGGCACCAGTTCAGCCGGCTTGATCACGACGCAGTTGCCGTAGGCCAGGGCCGGGGCGATTTTCCAGGCGGGGATGGCGATCGGGAAGTTCCACGGCGTGATCAGGCCGACCACCCCCAGGGCTTCACGGGTGACTTCGACGTTGACTCCCGGACGAACCGACGGCACGTAGTCGCCGGACAGGCGCAGGCACTCACCGGCAAAGAACTTGAAGATGTTACCGGCGCGGGTTACTTCGCCGATGGCTTCGGGCAGGGTCTTGCCCTCTTCACGGGCCAGCAGGGTGCCGAGTTCTTCGCGGCGCGCGAGGATTTCGCTGCCGACTTTATCCAGCGCGTCATGGCGCGCCTGGATCCCGGACGTGGACCAGGCCGGGAATGCTGCGCGGGCTGCGTCGATAGCGGCGTTGACTTGGGCAACATCCGCCTTGGCGTATTCGCCAATGACATCGGACAACTCCGACGGGTTGAGGTTGACGCAGTAGTCGGCACCGGCCACCCACTGGCCATTAATGTAGTTGTCAAAACGTTGGGCTTGGGACACGAATCTTCTCCTGACGCAAAAGGCCGCTGATTTCTCAGCGGCCTTGTAAATGGGTTATTGCGCGCCTTGCTTGTCGATCAGCGCGGCCAGGGCTTCATATTCTTCCGGCAGCAGGTCGGTCAGCGGCGTACGCACCGGGCCTGCGTCGTAGCCGGCGATTTTTGCACCGGCCTTGACGATGCTCACGGCATACCCGGCCTTGCGGTTACGGATGTCCAGGTACGGCAGGAAGAAGTCGTCGATGATCTTGGAAACGGTGGCGTGATCGTCCTTGGCAATCGCGTGGTAGAAGTCCATCGCAGTTTTAGGGATGAAGTTGAACACCGCCGAGGAGTACACCGGTACGCCCAGGGCCTTGTAGGCAGCGGCGTAAACCTCTGCAGTCGGCAGGCCGCCGAGGTAACTGAAACGATCACCGAGGCGGCGACGGATCGACACCATCAACTCGATATCACCCAGGCCATCCTTGTAGCCGATCAGGTTCGGGCAGCGCTCGGCCAGGCGTTCCAGCAGCGGCGCGGTCAAGCGGCAGACGTTACGGTTGTAGACCACCACACCAATCTTGACCGATTTGCACACGGCTTCAACGTGGGCGGCAACCCCGTCCTGGCTGGCTTCGGTAAGGTAGTGCGGCAGCAGCAGCAGGCCTTTGGCGCCGAGACGTTCGGCTTCCTGGGCGTACTCGATGGCTTGGCGGGTCGAACCACCGACACCGGCCAGGATCGGCACGCTGGTGGCGCAGGTATCAACGGCGGTTTTCACCACCTGGGAATACTCACTGGCAGCGAGGGAGAAAAACTCACCAGTACCGCCGGCCGCGAACAAGGCGGTGGCGCCGTAAGGGGCCAGCCATTCCAGACGCTTGATGTAACCCGCCTGGTGAAAGTCACCCTGGGCGTTGAAATCGGTCACCGGGAAAGACAGCAGACCGTGGGAAAGGATGGACTTCAGTTCTTGTGGATTCATTATTCGAACACCCTGGGCGAAGACTTTCTATTGAAAGGTTGTTGTTGGTTTTGGTGATGTCGTACGTCATCGTACAACTATAAAAAGATTCGTCAACTGCAATTCATCAGACTTCATTGTGGCCGCTTTGAATGCGCACCTTCTTGACGTAGGAAATTTTTCCTCTATTCTCGATTTAACTGTATATGCATACAGTCATTACGGAAGATTCCTACGACATAGCAAGGAGCTAACATGTCAGGTCTTGAACTCGCAGCACCCGAAAAGAACCCACCTATCTTGCGCTTCGAAGGCGGTGAACACACTGCCATCGGCGATGAAACCCTGTTGCGCTTCGTCAAGGATGCCCCGGCGATTCCCGCACACCAAGTCGAGCTGCACCTGCCCAATGGGCTGGCGCTGACCTATGGCCAAGTAATCGCCCTAGGCGGTGATTTCTATGGCATCCCCGGTCAACCGATCAGCGATGGCGCCTCCCCCGCCGAGCGTGTGCAACGCTTTACCGCGGCCTTCAATACGCTCGCCGTACTGCCCGCCTCGCGGGAAGAAGCGCACAAGATCCTCGCGGTGATGCAAAAGGAGATCAATGCGGTCAAGCAGGCGATCAAGGATGGCAAACAAGCTCATGAAGCCTACGACGCCTTGGGTGATACGTTGTCCGAGGAATGGAATCGCATCACCGGCGGTGGCAGCGCAGTTTCGGCGCTGATTCCGTTGGGACGTTACCTGAAACTGGCAGCGGACAATGCCGACCACTTTGGCGAATGGGCGCTGTCGGCCTATCTGGCGGGGCATACGGCGGCGCTGCAACAAGCCGTCGTGGCTCACCAGACCGGCACCGACCAAGCGCTGGAACTGGCGTACGCCATGAACAGTTTTGCTGATCACTTTTTGACCGATCTGTTCTCGGCCGGCCATCTGCGTGTACCGCGTAAACAACTGGCAGCTGTGGTGACGCCAGGTGAGCTGGGCTCGCTGATCAGCCGCTTCATGCATGACGAAGACAGCAAGTTCGGGCTCAAGGTGCGTAACGCCATGGGCGATCAATGGCACGCGTATGGAGACAAACGCTACTTCGACGCCATCGATGCGGACAACCGCGTGCAAGTCAAACGCGCTGTGCAAGCTTCGGCGGATGAGATTTTCGACACCTTTATCAGTGGTGTCGCGCCCTCCCCGGCCAATTTCAAGGCGCCGTTGTATGTGCCGGATTTGAATGCTGCGCAGAACCCGGCGAACAACTTCTCGCCGTTGTTCAAAATGGAGGGCGACAAGGTGCTGCGTCGCAAGGACGTGAATGACCTGAACGACAAGCACTGGACGAATGATTGGTGGGGGTGGAGCACTTACCTGCTGCTCAAGGACTACAAGCCAAACCAACCCGCCAACTGACGCAGTAGGAGCCCGGCTTGCCGGCGATGACGATCTTTTGGACGCTATCGCCGGAAAGCCGGGCTCCTACAGGGTCGGTGCAGCCTTCAACCGCGCTGCGCTTCTGCCTCTTCATGGGCATGGCGCAGCCGCTCGCGGCTATTGGTCAAATGCAACCTCATGGCCGCCCGCGCCGCATCCGAATCCTGACGCGCAATCGCTTCATAAATCTCTTCATGCTCACGACTCAAGCGCCCCATATAGTGCTGCTGGTCATCATGGGCCAGGCGCGCCGAATTCAGGCGGGTGCGTGGAATGATGCTGGTGCCCAGGTGGGTCATGATGTCAGTGAAGTAGCGGTTGCCGGTGGACAGGGCAATTTCCAGGTGGAATGCAAAGTCGGAGGCCACCGCGTCACCGGCGTGAGCTGCGCTTTCATTCAGGGCATCGAGCGCCGCACGCATGGCGGCCAGTTGCTCGTCGCTGCGGCGCAACGCGGCCAGACCTGCGGACTCAACTTCCAGGCTGATCCGCAACTCCAGAATCGCCAGCACATCACGCAGGGTCACCACGGTGGCCGGGTCGATACGGAAACCGCTCGGGCTTGGCGTGTCCAGCACAAAGGTGCCGATGCCATGGCGGGTTTCCACCTGCCCCGCCGCCTGCAAGCGCGAGATCGCTTCTCGCACTACGGTTCGGCTCACCCCGTGGGCGTCCATGATCGCCGACTCGGTGGGCAACTTGTCGCCTCGCTTGAGCTGGCCGTCGCGGATCTGCTCGGACAACACCGTGACCAATTCCTGGGCAAGGCTGCGGCGCTTGCGGGGAAGACGAGGGGCGGTGTTGGCGTTTTCCATGATGGATCATCTTTCTCGGTGAGCTTGAGCACGCATCATAGCCCATGGTGGTTGTACGATCACCGTCCAGGCGCGACTTTCATCCCTATCCTTCGCGCAAAAAAATACCCCGACACACGTCGAGGTATTTTTTCAGCTCGCCCCAGAGGGGAAGCTCATTACTTCACCACTTTAAGACTCGGCCGACCGCTAGGGCGCGGTGGCTCGGAATCCGGTGGCGGCTGGTCATCGCCGTCTTCGTTTTCGATCGATTCGTCACCCTCGAAAGGCGACTCCAGATCGAACACCATGCCTTGGCCGTTCTCCCGGGCATAGATGCCGAGGATGGCGCCAATCGGCACGAACAGCGTATGCGGCACGCCGCCAAAACGCCCTTCGAAGCTCACGGCTTCGTTGTCCATGTGCAGGTGGCGCACGGCACTCGGCGATACGTTCAACACAATTTGCCCATCACTGGCAAAACCCTCCGGTACCTGAACCGCAGGAAACTCGGAATTGACCAGCATGTGCGGGGTGCAATCGTTGTCCACAATCCACTCATAGAGCGCGCGGACCAAGTAGGGTCGACTGGAGTTCATCAGCGGCTCCTTAAGCCTTAGCGCATATCGCGTTCGACACCAGACAGACTTGCCTGGAAAGCCTCACGCGCAAACTGGCGCTCCATGTAATCAAGCAGCGGCTTGGCAGGCCGCGGCAGTTCAATACCGAGAATCGGCAAGCGCCAGAGTATCGGTAATAGGCAGCAATCCACCAAACTTTGTTCCTCACTGAGGAAAAAAGGCTTATCGGCGAACAATGGCGAAACGCCGGTCAGGCTCTCGCGCAATTCCTTACGCGCCTGCACCCGAACCGCTTCTTTTGTACGCGAATCCAGAATCACATCCACCAGCCCGCACCAGTCACGCTGGATCCGATGGATCAGCAGGCGGCTGTTGGCACGCGCCACCGGGTACACCGGCAGCAAAGGCGGATGCGGGTAACGCTCATCCAGGTATTCCATCACCACGGTTGACTCCCACAACGCCAAGTCACGATCGACCAGGGTGGGCAAGCTGCCGTAAGGGTTCACTTCGATCAGTTTTGGCGGCTGACGGCCCGCCTCCACACTGATGATCTCGGCGCTGACACCCTTCTCTGCGAGCACGATGCGTACTCGGTGGGAATAGTGGTCGGCGGGGTCGGAGTAACAGGCCAACCGATTGGTCACGCCCATGGCGGTCCTCCTCGCTTGTTGAAATTATCGAAAGCTCAAAAACGAGCGCGCCCAGAGAGCATCTCTGTAACAACCGGTTCAACCAGGTCGCTACGTATTCAGAGATGCCGCTGGGCGCGCAAGATTAACAGCAATTGCTTACGGTTGGATCAATGCACATCCTTCCAGTATTCGCGTTTGAGCAGATAGGCGAATACGAAGAAGAAGGCCAGGTACAGCAACACATAGGTGCCGATGCGCTGATGCTCCAGTTTGACCGGGTTGGCCGAGTAGGCCAGGAAGGTCACAAGGTTCTTGACCTTCTCGTCGAACTGCTCGTCTGTCAACGAACCTGGGGTTTCTATCTTCAGTTGATCGCACGCTTCATGAGTCAAAGGCGTGCCGGTCAACGGATCGTATTGCTTCTTGCCGTCTTCAACGACCTGGATCTGCTTGCATCCTACCACTTGCTTGCCTTGCAGGCCGACCAGAACGTTAGGCATGCCGACGTTCGGGAACACACGGTTGTTCACGCCATACGGACGTGCCGGGTCTTCGTAGAAGGATTTCAGGTAGCCATAGAGCCAGTCGGTGCCGCGTACACGAGCCACCAGGGTCAAGTCAGGCGGTGCTGCGCCGAACCAGGTCTTGGCGTCCGCAGGCTTCATGCCGATGGTCATGTGGTCGCCGATCTTGGCGCCGGTGAACACCAGCTTCTCGAGCATCATTTCATGGGGGATGCCGAGGTCATCGGCAACCCGCTCGTAACGCTGGAACTTGGCGCTGTGACAGCCCATGCAGTAGTTGGCGAACGTGCGTGCGCCGTCTTGCATGGCAGCCTTGTCCGATACGTCGATATCGACTTTTTCCAGTTCCGGTCCGCCGTGCTCGGCAGCGAAGGACAGTAGCGGCAAGGCCGCAAGCATCAATGCAACGAATAACTTTTTCATCAGCCAGTCACCCTTTCCGGAACCGGTTTGGTCTTCTCGAGCCGGGTGTAGAACGGCATCAGAATGAAGTAGGCGAAGTACAGGAAGGTGCAGACCTGCGACAGCAACGTACGCTCAGGGGTCGGCGCCAGTACGCCCAGCACACCCAGGATCACGAACGCAATGCAGAACACCCACAGCCAGATCTTGCTCAGCCAGCCCTTGTAGCGCATGGACTTGACCGGGCTTCGGTCGAGCCAAGGCAGCACGAACAGCACCGCGATGGCCGCGCCCATGGCGATCACGCCCATGAGCTTGTCCGGGATCGCCCGCAAGATCGCGTAGAACGGCGTGAAGTACCAGACTGGGGCAATGTGCTCAGGTGTCTTGAAGGCGTTGGCCTGTTCGAAGTTAGGCTTCTCCAGGAAATACCCGCCCATCTCCGGGAAAAAGAACACGATCGAGCAGAACACGAAGAGGAACACCACCACGCCGACAATGTCTTTCACGGTGTAGTAAGGGTGGAACGGAATGCCATCCAGCGGGATGCCGTTTTCGTCCTTGTGCTTCTTGATGTCCACGCCATCCGGGTTGTTGGAACCCACTTCGTGCAGCGCCAGGATGTGCAGTACCACCAGGCCCAGGATCACGATCGGCAAGGCCACCACGTGCAGGGCGAAGAAGCGGTTCAGGGTGATGCCCGAGATCAGGTAGTCACCACGGATCCACTGCGTCAGGTCGTTGCCGATCACCGGAATCGCACCGAACAGCGAGATGATCACCTGGGCGCCCCAGTACGACATCTGGCCCCACGGCAGCAGGTAACCCATGAAGGCTTCGGCCATCAGCGCCAGGTAGATCAGCATGCCGAACACCCACACCAGCTCACGAGGCTTCTGGTAGGAGCCGTAGAGCAGGCCCCGGAACATGTGCAGGTAGACGACGATAAAGAACGCCGAGGCGCCGGTAGAGTGCAACAGGCGCAGGATCGAGCCGTACTCGACGTCCCGCATGATGTACTCGACGGAGGCAAACGCCTCTTCCGCCGACGGGGTGTAGCTCATCGTCAACCAAACGCCGGTGACGATCTGGTTGACCAGCACCAGCAGCGCCAGGGAGCCGAAGAAGTAGAAGAAGTTGAAGTTTTTCGGCGCGTAATATTTGCTGAGATGGTCTTCCCACATTTTAGTGGCGGGGAAGCGCGCATCCACCCAATCCATGAACTTGCTCATCACGCGTTCTCCTTATCGAGGCCAATGACAATGAGGTCGTCAGTTTCGTAGGTGTGCGGAGGAACCGGCAGGTTCAGGGGAGCGGGCTGGGACTTGTAAACGCGACCAGCAAGGTCGTAGTGCGAGCCGTGGCACGGACAGAAATAACCGCCGACCCAATCCTTGCCCAGATCGACAGGGGCCACTTCCGGGCGGAACGTAGGCGAGCACCCCAGGTGAGTACAGAGACCGACCAGCAGCAGGATCTCCGGCTTGATCGAACGCACTTCGTTCTTGGCGTAGGCGGGTTGGTCGGACTTCTCGGATTTGGGGTCAGACAACTGGCCTTCAATCTTTTTGAGATTCCCCAGGATTTCCTCAGTACGACGAACAATGAAGACCGGCTGGCCGCGCCATTCAGCAATCATCTGCTGCCCTGGCTCGATCTTGCTGATATTCACCTTCACCGGTGCACCTGCGGCTTTCGCCTTGGCACTGGGAAACCATGACCCCACGAACGGGACCGCAGCCCCCACCGCTCCTGCAGCACCCACCACGGATGTGGCTGCTACCAAGAAGCGACGCCGGCCTGCATTCACGCCGTCATTGCTCATTCAGTCCTCTCCCATCAGCTTTTTGGCCTGTTAAATCAGGCGTCTACTAAGTGTTGAATCTTTACTTATAAAAATTTTGCCGAATGGTAATGAAAAGCCCCACGTCTGACAAGGGAATTGCCGGGAGCTTAGCCTCCAGGCCTTGTAGTATAGGGGGTCTACGGATGTGGCAAGTTGTCACGGCGATTTTTATGCATAAATCGCAGGCAATAAAAAACGCCCAGCTCCGTGAGGAGGCTGGGCGTTTTTGTGGAACGTAAAGCGAATTAACGCTTCGAGTACTGCGGACGCTTACGCGCTTTACGCAGACCGACTTTCTTACGTTCAACTTCACGGGCATCGCGAGTCACGAAGCCAGCTTTGCGCAGAGCGCCACGCAGGGTTTCGTCGTACTGCATCAGAGCGCGAGTGATACCGTGGCGGATTGCGCCAGCTTGACCACTTACACCGCCACCGATAACGGTGACGTAGATGTCGAACTTTTCAACGGTCTCGGTCAGTTCCAGCGGCTGACGAACTACCATGCGGGCAGTTTCGCGGCCGAAGAAGTTGTCCAGGGAGCGGTTGTTGATCGAGATGTTACCAGTACCCGGACGCAGGAAAACGCGAGCGGTTGCGGTTTTGCGACGGCCAGTGCCGTAATTTTGAGTCGCCGACATAATGAACTATTCCGTTAAAACTTCAGTTCTTGGGGCTGCTGAGCAGCATGAGGGTGTACAGCGCCCGCATAGACTTTCAGCTTGCGAAACATATCGCGACCCAGTGGGCCCTTAGGCAGCATGCCTTTGACCGCGATTTCGATCGGGGCTTCAGGCTTCTTGGCAATCAGGCCTTCGAAGTTGGAAGACTTGATACCGCCTGGGAAACCGGAGTGACGGTAGTACATTTTGTCGCTTGCTTTGTTGCCGGTTACACGAACCTGCTCAGCGTTGATGATGACAATGTAGTCACCGGTATCAACGTGAGGGGTGTACTCAGGCTTGTGCTTGCCACGCAGACGGCTGGCGACTTCAGTGGCCAGACGACCCAGGGTCTGACCAGCGGCGTCGACGACAAACCAGTCGCGCTGAACTGTTTCCGGTTTTGCAGTAAAAGTTGTCATTCTTTAATAGCCTCAGGGGCCGCCCTGTAAATTAGACGGCGGATCTTACTGAATAGTGCGTACTTTGACAAGTCAAAGGCAGCCGGATACAGACGCTATCGGGGGCTCGGGTCGGCGCGTCCGTTCAACGGCAAGATTCTTCGGCAGGCGGCGCATCACTTCCACTGCAGAAAGAGGTGGGCAATTATGCAGATTGCGAAAAAAAATTCAACCTGCTTTTATGATTGTTTTCCCTGAAGGAGTACCCGATGGATTATCGACAGCTGGGCCGTACGGATCTGAACGTGAGCGCGATAGCCTTGGGCACCATGACCTGGGGCGAGCAGAACAGCGAGGCAGAGGCCTTCGCGCAGATCGAGCGGGCCAAGGGTGCGGGGATCAACTTCCTCGACACGGCCGAAATGTACCCGGTGCCGCCCAAGGCCGACACCTATGCCACCACCGAGCGCTACATCGGCAATTACTTCAAAAGCCGTGGCGACCGTGCCGACTGGATCCTGGCCAGCAAGATCGCCGGCCCCGGCAACACCATCGACTACATCCGCGATGGCCACCTGCGCCACAACCGCAAGCACATCGTCGACGCCCTGGATGCCAGCCTCAAACGTCTGCAGACCGACTGGATCGACCTCTACCAACTGCACTGGCCGGAACGCAGCACCAACTTCTTCGGCCAACTGAGCTACAAGCACAAGGACGAAGACGACCTCACCCCGCTGGAAAAAACCCTCGAAGCGCTGGACGAACAAGTGAAGGCCGGCAAGATCCGCCACATCGGCCTGTCCAACGAAACGCCGTGGGGCACCATGAAATTCCTGGCCCTGGCTGAAGCCCGTGGCTGGACCCGCGCAGTGTCGATCCAGAACCCCTACAACCTGCTCAACCGCAGCTTTGAAGTGGGCCTGGCGGAAGTCGCGATCCGTGAACAGTGCGGTTTGCTGGCGTATTCGCCACTGGCGTTCGGCATGCTCAGCGGCAAGTATGAAAACGGTGCGCGTCCGGCCAAGGCACGGCTGACCGAATACAGCCGCTTCAGCCGTTACTTCAACCCGCAGTCGGAAGCGGCATGCAGCCGTTATGTGGCGTTGGCACGGGAGCACGGCCTGGACCCGGCGCAGATGGCATTGGCGTTTGTGACGCAGCAGCCGTTTGTGACCAGCAATATCATTGGTGCGACGTCGCTGGAGCAACTGGATAGCAACATTGCCAGTGCCGAGCTGAAATTGTCGAAAGAGGTGCTGGACGGGATTGAGGCGATTCAAAAGGATCATCCGAACCCAGCGCCTTGATTGATCTTCAAGCCGCTTTCGCGGGCTAGCCCGCTCCCACGGTTGACCGAGTTCCAGCATGAGAATGCGGTCAACTGTGGGAGCGGGCTTGCTCGCGAAAGCGGCCATCAGCAGCACCGCAGATTACAGCGCCCTAGCAATAATTTCCTTCATGATCTCGTTGGTCCCCGCATAAATGCGCTGCACCCGTGCATCCGCCCACGCCCGTGCAATCGGGTATTCCCACATAAAGCCGTAGCCGCCGTGCAACTGCACGCACTCATCGAGCACCTTGCATTGCAGGTCCGTGGCCCAGTACTTGGCCATCGCCGCCGTGGGCACATCCAGCTTGCCTTCCAGATGCAGCGCCATGCATTTGTCGACGAATACGCGGCCGATCTGAATCTCGGTGGCCATCTCCGCCAGCTTGAACCGGGTGTTTTGGAAGTCCGCGATCGCCTTGCCGAACGCCTTGCGCTCGCGGGTGTAGGTCAGGGTCCACTCCAGCGCCGCCTCGGCTGACGACAAGGCACCAATCGCAACCGTCAGCCGCTCCTGCGGCAACTCCTGCATCAGGTAAGCGAAGCCCATGCCCGCCTGGCCCAGCAGGTTTTCCTTGGGCACCCGCACATCCTGGAAGAACAGCTCCGAGGTGTCTTGGGCCTTCATGCCCACCTTTTCCAAGCGCTTGCCCTTGTCGAAGCCCGGCGTGTCGGCCTCCACGAGGAACAGGCTGGTGCCTTTGGCGCCCGCCTTGGGATCGGTCTTGGCCACCACGATCACCAGCTCGGCCAGATAGCCGTTCGTGATGAAGGTTTTGGAGCCATTGATCACGTAGTCATCGCCGTCCAGCACTGCCGTGGTTTTCACCCCTTGCAGGTCGGAACCAGCGCCCGGCTCGGTCATGGCAATGGCCGTGACCATTTCACCGGAGATCAGCTTGGGCAGGTATTTGTGTTTCAACGCCTCACTGCCGTAATGCAGGATATATGGCGCAACAATATCCGAATGCAGGGAAAAACCGATGCCGGTCAGCCCCAGCCGGCTGATCTCCTCGATCACCACCGCGCTGTACAAAAAGTCCGCGCCCAGCCCGCCATATTCTTCTGGCAGGTGGGAACACAGCATCCCCGCCTCCCCCGCCTTGCTCCATAAGCTGCGGTCGATGTAGCCCTGTTTCTCCCACTGCCCATGGAACGGCGCGGCGTCTTTTTCGAGGAAGGTGCGCACGCTCTCGCGGAAGAGTTCGTGTTCCGGACTGAACAAGGTTCTGGGAATCATGGGTCACCTGCGTGGATTGTCGGACAAGGACGAGCCCACAGAGACTATGCCCCGAAGGCAGCACGGGACACTGGACACATGCGACAAAAAATAAGACGATCCAGCCGTCTGGTGACCACTTTCCCCTATAAGAATAAATGAAATTATGTCTAACCAAATCTCCACGCCGTTGCGGCGCGTCAGCATTTTGGCCATTGATCGGGTATTCGCTTCAACCCTCATGCAAGCCAAGGATTTCTTCCACCTCGCCAGCCTGCGTTACGGCAAGCAACAAGGATTGGGCTTGACTCCCGCGTTCGAATCGCGCCTGGTCAGCCCCGACGGGCAATCGGTACGCAGCTTCAGTGATGTAATCATGCCGGTGGACGGCGGCCTGGAAGACGCCGACATCATCGTGCTACCGGCCTTCTGGGATGACTTCGACGCCTTGTGCACTCGCTACCCACAAGTGCTGCCTTGGTTGCGTGAGCAACACGCACGCGGCGCCGTATTGTGCGGCGAAGCCACCGGGGTGTTCTGGCTGGCCGAAGCCGGCCTGCTCGACGGCAAGGAAGCGACCACCTACTGGCGCTTCTTCAACGCCTTCAGCGAACGCTTCCCCAAGGTCCAACTCAACCAGGACAAGCACCTCACCGACGCCGACAACCTGTATTGCGCCGGCGGCACCACCTCGGCGTGCGACCTCTATATCTACCTGATCGAACGTTTCTGCGGCGCCAACATCGCCCAGGCCGTGGCCCGCGATATCCTCTATGAAGTGCAGCGTAGCTATTCACCGGGACGCATCGGGTTTGGCGGGCAGAAGCTGCACCAGGATGTGATCATCCTGCAGATCCAGCACTGGCTCGAAGAACACTTCGCCGACAAATTCCGCTTCGAAGACGTGGCCCGGGAACACGGCATGAGCATCCGCAACTTCATGCGCCGCTTCCAGACCGCTACCGGTGACAAGCCGCTACATTACCTGCAACGGCTGCGCATCGAGACGGCAAAGGGCCTGCTCTCGGGCAGCCGCAAGAGCATCAAGACCATCAGTTATGAGGTGGGTTACGACGATGCGAGTTTCTTTGCGCGGTTGTTCCGGCAGCACACGGAGTTGTCACCGAACCAGTATCGCCAGCAGTTTCAGCAGGCCGCATAGATAAGGTTGAACGCGTTAAAAAATGTGGGACCGGGCTTGCTCGCTCCCACATTTGATCTACATCGTTCTTACGGCTTGTGCCCACGCGACAGGAATTCGTGGGACTGCATTTCCAGCAACCGGCTCAACGTGCGCTGGAACTCGAAGTTCAGGCGCCCGCCGGTGTACAGGTCCTTCAACTCGACTTCCGCCGAAATGATCAGCTTCACGTTACGGTCGTAGAATTCGTCGACCATGTTGATGAAACGGCGCGCGATGTCGTCGGTGGTGACGCTCATCTGCTCCACACCGCTCAAGATCACCGCGTGAAAGATCTTGCCCAGCTCGATGTAGTCGTTCTGGCTACGCGGGCCGTCGCACAGTTGGCGGAATTCGAACCAGGCCACGTCATCGCAAGTACGCAACGCGATGATTTCGCGATTCTCGATCATCAGCTTGTCGTTTTCCACCGCCTGGGTACATTCCGGCGTGAGGGCGCGGAAGCTCTTTTTCAGGCTTTCGTGGGCCGCTTCGTTCAGCGGGAAGTGGAACAGCTCCGCTTGCTCCAGATGGCGCAGGCGGTAGTCGACGCCACTGTCGACGTTGACGATTTCGGTGTTCTGCTTGATCAGCGCGATGGCCGGCAGGAAGCGCGCGCGTTGCAGGCCGTCCTTGTACAAGCCGTCGGGCACGATGTTCGAGGTGGCGACCAGGGTCACGCCGTTCTTGAACAGCTCTTCCATCAGGGTGCCGAGGATCATGGCGTCGGTGATGTCGGAGACGAAGAATTCATCGAAGCAGATCACCCGCGCCTCTTCGGAGAAACGCTTGGCGATGATGGTCAGCGGGTTTTTCTCGCCCGGCAGGGTCTTCATCTCTTCGTGCACGCGCTTCATGAAGCGGTGAAAGTGCGTCCGCACCTTTTCCTTGAACGGCAGCGCTTCGAAGAAGGTGTCGACCAAATAAGTCTTGCCGCGCCCTACACCGCCCCAGAAGTACAGGCCTTTGACCGGGGTGTGGTCTTTCTTGCCAAACAGCTTGCTGAACATCCCTGGCTTGCTTTGCGAGGCCGCGAGCAGGTCGTCGTACAGGCGCTGCAAATGACGCACCGCATTTTCCTGGGCCGCGTCATGGAAGAATTCAGGGCGTTTCAGATCAGCTTGATATCGTTCTAGGGGCGTCATAATTTCGTTAGCAAGGCAACAAAAACGGGCCGTCACTGTAACGACGGCCCCGGATAATGGCAATCAACCCTTGGTCGGGTTAATCCTCGAGGGGGGTCAACGCAACGCGCAAGGCTTCGATGGCCGCGTCGCGGGAAGCGGCGTCAACGAACTCGGCGCTGTCGGCTACCACGGCACCGTCCAGCCAAACGCTGAAGCCCAAGGCTTCGGTGCGTACGTCCAGGGCGTCGCCGTTTTGCAGTTGCTTGGTTACCGCACCCGCCGCCTTGCCGTCGGCAAAATTGCGCGACAACAACAGTTGCTCACCATCGGCCGCCAGCAGGCGGAAGCGGAAGCTGCCGTCGTCCTCGCGGAAGCTCACGAAGCGCGCGGCTTTTGCGGCTTTCTTCTTGGTCGCGACTGGCGCTGCGGCTTGATTGACGAACGAACGCAGGCCCACCGCCTCACGCAGTTCAGCCAGGAACGGCGCGGCCACCGCACGCGCTTTCTTGGCGCCGATCAGCAGCAGGTCTTCCATGTCGGATGGGCGCGACATCAATTGATGGTAGCGCTCGCGGGCTTCGCCCAGTTGGCCATCCAACAGTTGGAACAGACGGTTTTTCGCCTCGCCCCAGCCCAGCCCTTGCAGCAGCTCGGCGCGGAACTCTTCTTCCTGGGCCGTGCTGGCAAACGCCTGGTACAGGGTGAACAGGTGCGAATTGTCCGGGTCCTTGGCTTCGCCCGGCGCGCGGGAGTCGGTGACGATGCGCGAAATCGCGTCCTTCATGTCCTTGGCGCTGGTGAACAACGGGATGGTGTTGTCGTAGCTTTTCGACATCTTGCGGCCATCCAGGCCCGGCAAGGTAGCGACGCTTTCTTCGATCAACGCCTCGGGCATGGTGAAGAATTCTTTACCGTTGCCGAACAGGTGGTTGAAGCGTTGGCCGATGTCGCGGGCCATTTCCACGTGCTGGATTTGGTCGCGACCGACCGGCACCTTGTGTGCGTTGAACATCAGGATGTCCGCCGCCATCAGCACCGGGTAGCTGTACAGGCCCATGCTGATGCCCGCATCCGGGTCTTCGCCGGCTTCCACGTTCTTGTCCACCGAGGCCTTGTACGCATGGGCGCGGTTGAGCAGGCCCTTGGCGGCAACGCAGGTGAGCAGCCAGGTCAGCTCGGGGATCTCCGGGATGTCGGACTGGCGGTAGAAGGTCACCCGGTTCACATCCAGGCCACCGGCGAGCCAGGTCGCGGCGATCTCCATGCGCGAGCGCTGGATGCGCTGCGGGTCATCGCACTTGATCAGGGCGTGGTAGTCGGCCAGGAAGTAGAAGGAGTCGGCATTGGCGTCCTGGCTGGCGAGGATCGCCGGGCGGATCGCACCGGCGTAGTTGCCCAGGTGCGGCGTGCCGGTGGTGGTGATGCCGGTGAGGATACGGGTACGAGTCGTCATGGGTAATCGCTTATCAGACTGCTATCAATTCGAAAGTCGCGGCAGCACCAGATCCTTCAGATCGGTGAGCTTGCCGTGAAAAAAGTGTCCGCATTCTGCCACTTTCAGCAGCTCATGGGGGCGTTTCAGGGCTGCAGACCAGTCGTAGACGGTCTGTGGGTCGACCACTTCGTCGGTTTCCGGTTGGATCAGGGTCAGTGGGCAACCCAGTGGCAGCGCATCGGTATCGCGCAGACGCATCACCGCTGCGGCAACCATGAACAAATGTGACAGTTTTTCACCCTTGGCTTCCAAGCGACCGCCGAGACTGGCAGCGACGTAACCACCGAAGGAAAAGCCGAGCAAGGTGATCGGCAAGTCCGGGTGTTTTTCCCGCAGCCAGGTGGCGGCCGCTTCGGCGTCATCCACTTCACCGGTGCTCATGTCGTGGGTGCCGGCACTCGCGCCAACACCACGGTAATTGAAACGCAAGGTAATCAAACCGGCATCGCGGGCGGTGCGTTGCAGGGTCGATACCACTTTATTGAGCATGGTCCCACCCTGCACCGGGTTCGGGTGGCAGATCAGCGCCAGGCCACGTGGCTCGGGGTGATCCAGGTACAGGGCTTCCAATTGGCCTACCGGGCCATCGATCAAAACGGGGGTTTCACGCATGAGCAAGGAATGAACTCCGTGACCTCACAAAGGGTCGACTCGTCTAGCTAAAAGTCTGTGCTTGGCATCATTGCGAGCTTAATCGCGGTATACAGCGCAGGTTTGAGCCGTTAACGTAAAGCAAAGCCGTTTATAGAGGAAGGACTCGTGGAACACTCGCTCTTAGTTTGGTTGTTGCCGACTCTTGCCCTGGTTGCCGGTGTCGCCATTGGTTTCCTGGTTGCTCGCTTGCTGCCGAATGCCGCGCCTAACCGCACGCAGCGTCAGTTGGACGACATTCAGGAACGTTTTGACAGTTATCAGAACGAGGTTGTTACCCACTTCAACAGCACCGCGACCCTGGTCAAGAAGCTCACCCAGAGCTACCAGGAAGTACAGGATCACCTCGCCGATGGCGCCAACCGCCTGGCCCTCGACGACATCACCCGCCAGCGCCTGCTGGCCGCGTTGCATTCCGATGCACCGCAAACCCCACGGGAACGCCTGACCCCACCCCGGGAAAACCAGGAGCCACCACGGGACTACGCGCCAAAGACGCCGAACGCCCCCGGCATGCTGGATGAGCATTACGGTTTGAAGAAGTAACTCACTCTTCAAACACTAAAAAGCCCGGCTGATCGATGATCAGCCGGGCTTTTTGTTGGGTCACGATCCCTCATACACCACAGCCGGCTCCTACAGGGACCACGTCAGGCCAGCGGCTGTTCTTGCAACATCCCACCCTCGATCCGCACATGCCGCCCATGGAAGCGCTTGAGGCTGCTGCGATGGCCGACGCTGACGATGCTCAGCCCCGGCAACTGATCGATCAGCGCCTGATACAGCGTCGCTTCATCCTCTTCATCCATGGCCGACGTGGCTTCGTCCATGTACAGCCATTGCGGCGCGAACAGCAACGCGCGGGCAAAGGCCAGGCGTTGCTGTTCGCCCGGCGAGAGCATGCGTTGCCAGTGATTGGCCTCCTCCAGCCGGCCCACCAGATGCGGCAGGCGGCAGGTTTCCAGGACCTGTGCATAACGTTCGGCCGGGTAAACGCTGTCGGCCTGTGGATAACTCAATACCGCCTTTAGCGTGCCAATCGGCAGGTAAGGTTTTTGCGGCAGGAACAGATAACGTTCGGCCGGCAGGCGGATATTGCCGTGGCCGTTGGGCCACAGGTTGCCCATGGCGCGTAGCAAGGTCGACTTACCACTGCCGGAACGCCCACTGAGCATCAGACGCTCGCCTTCCGCCACCGTCAGGTCGGCGCCTTGCAACAAATGCCGACCGTCCGCCAGGTCCAGGCTCAGGTCCTTGACCTGCAAATCGTCGCCCTGATGCTGCAAACCAATGCCCATGGTGCGGCTTTCGTTGTCCTGCATAGCCTGGCCGAAACTCAGCAGACGATCACACGTAGCGCGCCAACTGGCCAACAGCGTATAGGCGTCGACAAACCAGCTCAGGCTGCCCTGCACACTGCCAAACGCCTGGGCCACCTGCATGAGCACGCCCAATTCGATCTTGCCGGAAAAGTAACGTGGCGCCGCGACCACAAAGGGAAAGATGATCGCAATCTGGGAGTAACCGCTAGTAAAAAAATTCAGGCGCTTCTTGAGCTGCATGATGTTCCAGAAGTTGCTCCACACCCGTCCGAACCGTGCGCTCAATTGCTGATGTTCGTTGGGCTCGCCATTGAACAGCGCGATGCTTTCCGCATTCTCCCGCACACGCACCAGGCTGAAACGCAAGTCAGCCTCAAAGCGTTGTTGGCGATTGCTCAAGCCGATCAGTTTTCGACCGATCAAGTGGGTCAACCAACTGCCAATCACCGCGTAGATCAGCGCCGCCCAGAACATGTAGCCGGGAATGGTAATGCCCCAGATTTCGATGCTGCCAGACACGCCCCACAGGATCACCGAGAACGACACCAGGCTCACCAGGTTGGCGATAAAGCCCAAGCCCAAAGTGAGGGTGCTACTGGTAAAGGCATTGAGGTCTTCGGAGATACGCTGGTCGGGGTTGTCGGTGTAGCCGCCGTATTCCAGGTGGTAGTAATTCTTGTGGCCCAGCCACTGGGCGAAATAGGTTTCCGTCAGCCAGCGGCGCCAGCGGATGGTGAGCATCTGTTGCAGGTAGGAGGTGAACACGCCGGTCACGATCGACACCACCGCAATCACGCTGAAGTACATCAGCAGATGGGTAAAGGCGTCGTAGTCCTTGTTCTCCAGCGCGTTGTAGAAATCACGGTTCCAGCTGTTGAACCACACCGACACGGCGACACTGAACAGCGACAACCCCAGCACTACCAACAGCAGCAGCCAGGCCTTAGCCTTTTCTTCGCTGCGCCAGTAAGGCGTGATCAACCCCCACACCCGCCGTAAAAATTGCCCACGCACCGCGTCGTTGACCGCGGAATACTCAGCGTTCTGATTCATCGTTCAGGCTCTGTAAGAAAATGTGACAGGCGTTCGAACCGATCATAGTTGATCGGTTCGAGGCTCCGTGCGGCCTGAAGCAGATTGTTCAGCTGTTGTTCAGATCAGCCTCAGCGGCGTACCGGGCGCTTCTGCAACTTGCGCTGCAAGGTACGGCGGTGCATGCCCAGGGCGCGGGCAGTGGCGGAGATGTTGCCTTCGTGCTCAGTCAGCACGCGCTGGATGTGTTCCCACTGCAGTCGGTCCACCGACATTGGGTTTTCCGGCACCAGGGTGTCCAGGTCGGCGTGCTCGGAGAGCAAGGCGGCCAGTACGTCATCGGCATCCGCCGGCTTACACAGGTAGTTACAGGCGCCGCGCTTGATCGCCTCGACGGCGGTGGCGATGCTGGAGTAACCGGTGAGGATCACCACGCGCATTTCCGGGTCGAGTTCCAGCAGCTTGGGCAGCAGCACCAGGCCGGAGTCGCCGTCCATCTTCAGGTCGAGCGCGGCGTAGTCCGGCAGGTCGGCCTGGGCGATGGTCAGGCCTTCCTCGGCCGACCCTGCGGTGCTGACGCGGAAACCGCGACGGCTCATGGCGCGCGCCATCACGCGGGTAAAGGTGGCGTCGTCATCTACCAGCAACAGGTGCGGCAGTTCTTCGCCTTCGACTTGGATCTCGTCACTCATCGATATCTCCTCGTGCGACACGGGGCAGGCGCAGCTCGGTGAGCGTGCCACCTTCCTCATGACTATAGAGCTTCACTGAGCCGCCCGCGCGGGTCACGCTGGCCTTGCTCAAAAACAGGCCGAGGCCGAAGCCTTTGCCTTTGGTGGTAAAGAAGGGTTTGCCGATCTGCTCGGCAATGGCCAACGGTACGCCCGCGCCGTGGTCTCGAATACTGATGGTCACGTCTTCGGCGTCCCAATCCAACTGTACGCCCAGGCCTTCAGGGCAGGCGTCGGCGGCGTTGTTCAGCAGGTTGAGCAGGGCTTGGGTCAGGTCCGGTGGCGGCGCCATGCGCGGTACGCTGCCCTGGCCCAGCAAGTGGAAGCGGTAGCTGGCTTCGGGGCGCATCAGGTGCCAGCGGTTCAGGGCTTCGTCGAGCCACTGGGTCACGTCCTGCATTTCCACCGCCAGGCGGCGATTGGCTTCGGCGGCGCGCACCAGTTGCTGCAAGGTCTGCTTGCACTGCTTGACCTGTTCACGCAGCACACCGAGGTCTTCTTGCAGTGCCGGGTCGTGGTGGTCCTGGGTCATTTCGTTGAGCAGCACGCTCATGGTGGCTAAGGGTGTGCCCAACTCATGGGCGGCGCCGGCGGCTTGGGTGGCGACGGCCAACAGTTGCTGGTCGCGCAGGCCTTCTTCACGGCGAATGGCCCGCAGTTCTTCCTGGCGGCGCAGTTCTTCGGCCATGCGGGCGGCGAAGAAGGTGATTACCGCAGCGGACAGCGCAAAACTCAGCCACATCCCGTAAATCTGCAGGTTTTCCCGAGCGATCGGGAAGGTTTGCAGCGGGTAGAACCGCGCCAGCAGCAGGGTGTAGAGGGTCAAGGCGATACCCGACAGCACCACCGAGTAGCGCCACGGCAACGTCACGGCAGCGATGGTCAGTGGCACCAGGTAATACGAAACAAACGGATTGGTAGAACCACCGGAGAAATACAGCAACACACTATGGATAAACAGGTCGCAGGCCAATTGCAGGGCGTATTCCAGCTCGGTGACTGGCCAGGTGGTACGCAATCGGATCGCGGTAAACACACAAAGCACGGTGGAGAAACCGAGGGTCACGCCCAGTTGCAGCCACGGCAGCGGCAGCAGGTCGAACCAATAGGCGAGCCCGACGGAGCCAGCCTGTGCGGCCAGGACCAGGGTACGGATGAACGTCAGGCGCCAGAGGTTCTGGCGAGTGGCGGAAGTCAGTTTTACGGCGGCGAGCATGTGCTCTCCCGGTGAGCGCTGCAGGCGGATCGGCAGGAGTATAAACGAAGCAGGCCGGCTGGCACGGCGTGTGTGGCTCTTTGCCGCAGGCCGGACCAACGACCGTTCGTCGGCCTCATCACAACTTGTAGCTAATGTGTAAACCCGAAGAACCCGATGCCACCGTCTACAGTCATACCCAACACGACTATCTCAAGGAGCTTCCATGTCTCGTTTCACTCGCAGTGCAGCCGCCCTCACCCTTAGCGTCGGCACGCTGGTCAGCCTGCCAGCACTGGCCGCTGAGGCACTGAACTACAACCAGATTTCCCTGCGCGCCGAGGTCAGCCAGGAGGTGGCCCGCGACAAGATGATCGTGACGCTGTACACCGAATCCCAGAACAGCGACCCAGCCAAGCTCGCCGCTGAAATCACCACCACCATGAACAAGGCGCTCGGCCAGGCGCGCGAAGTCAAAGGCGTGACCCTGCGCCAAGGCAGCCGCAACAGCTACCCGATCTACGACAGCAAAAACCAGAAGATCACCGGCTGGCGTGAGCGCGCCGAACTGCGCCTGGAAAGCGCAGACTTCCCGGCACTCTCCAAGCTCACCGGCGAGCTGTTGAACACTCTGAAGATGGACAGCATGGACTTCGCCATCGCCGACGCCACGCGCAAGGCCAGCGAAGACGCATTGCTCAAGGACGCGGTCGCCGCGTTTAAAGCACGCGCACAACTGGCCACCGATGCACTGGGCGGCAAGGGGTACAAGATCGTTAATCTGAACTTCAACACCAATGGCTACCCGATGCCTTACGCTCGTGGCGGCATGATGATGAAAGCAGCCATGGCAGATTCGGCACCGACGCCTGAAGTCGAAGCCGGCACCAGCCAAGTCAGCATGAGCGCCGATGGCGTCATTGAAGTGCTCCAGTAACGTTCCCGGAGACAAAAAACGGCGCAGCCTTGAAAGCTGGCGCCGTTTTTTATAACCCGCCTGAACTAACTCTCGATTCAAGTCACGCCCTCACTGCAGGTTGCATTTTTTCACACTATTTGTTGTAGAGAGCATAAACACATAATGGAACTGCCTGCACGCCTACGGCCACCCAAGTGCATGTAATGCTACACAAGCCTAACGACATGAATGTAGAAACACCCCACTAAGCAAACCTGCCACCAATATTGGTTTACGCCTCACTTATATAAATTTCGCACCCCACCAAAACAACAAACCATGATGCAGCAACGTTCATCAAACTCATTATTCAAGTTGTGCGAAGACGCACTCATTGTCAGTCCTTTTAGCTCGCACCCAGTCAAAAACCTTGAACACTCGATGATAAAGCGAGCCTCGCGTGACCATAAGCCCCTTGTGCTGCCACCTCCCACCACTAATTTTATGCCCACCGCCGCACAACTCGAACAGTTGGTAATCAGCCACCACTGACAAAGTAGAAAAACTTATAACCAAACCCTGCAAAGCCAAGGCACCTCACTTAATTCTACTAACACAAAATTCGCTAAAGTCGAGACTGAGAAATATGTCATTGATGAGATGAAAAAATTGCACGTTTCAGACCGGCGAAGCCCCCCCCTATCGGAACCCACTTAAGTGGTGGGCCTTCACCTATAAGCCTGTGACATTCACCCCTCAGCCTTGAAACTATATTTATGAGTAGAGGCGACCGGAGACTGCATCTCCCTGAGCATCGACGGCGTGATCAAAACATTACAGCACCTTTTTTAAACAGGGCAAAGGCGCCCCCACGGGCTTGCGCCTTTTTTATTACTGTCGGTACGTCACATCCGGCATTATACATATCAGGAATGAAATTCCCGTTTTTATCAAAGGCATAAAGCGGAACCATTACTACTTACGCAACCACCCAACCATTAAGAATCCACTCATAAATCAAAGTCACCAATAAATCCAAACAGCCTTGGCTGAATACGAAAATAACATTCGGCTTGACGCAACTATGGCTATGGATGGCGCAATCGCGAAACAAACCAACGCATCATGATACAACGCGCCAAATATTTAACCTCATGAAACCCATAATTTAATGAGCCGATAATGAATAATCATCCGTCATCCCTACCGCCACTTGCAGTCACCAGCACTCCAATACCAACCACCCTCGCTCCCGCACATAATCGTTACAAGTGGCAAGTTGATGCCTCGCCTTTAGCAAAAAATACTCATTCGATAGCGGCGGGCGTTTCAGTGGATCGAATACCGATTGCAGCCCCTGCACCGGAGAACGAACTTGATTTCTCCAAGGAGGTCATTTATGGATCGGCCACCACTTCCGCGCCCACACCGAACTATACACAACAGGAACGGACGCAGCGTATTGATGCCTATTCCGGTCGTGTTGTATCACAGATCAATAACATAGAAAGCGGTAGCGAAGGCGAACGCAATATCAAATTCCAGAAGGTTCGTCAGTTCCTCGAACCTGCTGGTTACTTTAGCGGCGGGTTGCTGGCGGCTGGATACGACCCGCATGAAAAAATCACGGTCACCTTCACTTCCTACGTAGGGAAGGGAAAACCCGAAACACTGACAAACACCGACAAACGCACTTACTTTGCATGGGAAATTGCGGCGGGTGCTCTTGCACACGACAAAGTAGAGCGAGGGGGACCGATCGACTTCCAGTTTATGGAAATTGAGAATAAAGACCGGAGCAAGGTCGCGGACTTGGAGGCGCAGGGTAAGAACCTTCAGAGTCATTGGGAAAATGAAGTATCAAAGCCCATGCGGGACGATTCGGGAGCACTGGCGAAACGCTCGGGGCAAGCAGACGCCTATGTTGTACGTGGAATTCTGCAGAGCCTGGCAAATAATAAAGATAGTTTTGAAAAGCTAAGTTCTGCTGGGCAAGAGGCCGTAAAGCACACACTGCAAACGAGTGGACAAGTCATTATCCCCAATATCTATGGCTACCCGCTGTCAGGCTATGCATTTATTCCCTACACCCCCTTTGATGGTAATGATGAACATAGACCCAATAAGGGCGTGATGCTGGATTTGAAGAACGGCGCAGCCCATGAGATACAGGGTGACAGCGATTTTGCCAACTGGGCAAAAAACAACCGAGATAATTTGCAGCGCAGTTTTAACGCCAGAGACAGGCAAGGCGGCCACGATGTTCATTGGCCAAAGGCCTGTGATGTTCTCAATAATTTAATTGTAGACCCACATGCCACCTACCAAGGACGCTCCAGCCTCCTCGCCGATAAAGCGGTGCCAGTGAGGGAGACATTTAACTATACCGAGTCGCGAGGTAGCGCTTATCTGTTGAAATTCGGCAATCTGGGCTCCGGTCTTGAAGGCAAATGTCAGGAAGTGAATGCCAAAAACGCAGTATGGTCCGACCAGACCGAGGTATTTGGTTCATCGCAACAAAACTGGAAGTTCGCGAAGGACTTGTGGGGCAATACCTTTGGTTACATACCCCTCGTCGGCAACACGGGAAATCTTGTCTTCGGTATCCATGATTCCATCTATGGCATGACCGCCAATGATCGCGTCGGCGGCAATGCCGCAGCGGTGATATCAGGCTTGCAATTGGCGCATGAACTTGCACCTGTTGGGGTAGAGGCTGGGATAGGCGAACCACCCACCGCCTCTGCCACCGCTCAGAACTACCGCTGGAATTACAATTCAGAGACGCGCGACTTTGAGCTCGCACACGCTCCCAAAACGTCGAACGATACCGATGCCGCGTCAGTCGGAACGCAGGACGTGCCTAAAGTAGATCCTACTCCCACCCCCTCTGCATTCTATCCAGGGATGCAAGAAGTGCAGTATAAAGGGAAAACGTATTTGGCCGCCTATGAGCCTGATGGTGGGGACGGGGAGCATTTCTTGCTTCGTGTACCAGACCCGCAAGACCGATCAAAGTTGGTGAGCAGCACTATTATTGCCAAACCTGACAAAATGGGTGTATGGAATAGAAGAGGGGAAGAAGGTGGAGCGAGATGGCCATGGCAACACACTGCTTCGCCAACTCCCAGTCATGAATCAACAAACACTCCAAAGTTCTCAGAACGCTTTATTGATTCCAAAGGCTCGAAAATTTCCGGCGCCGAAAAGTTTGACGACTACTTGAATTTAGATGAAAACAAACAATATGCATTCAACGACGACGTATATGAGGAAGGTTCAAAAATAAAAAGAAAGCTCAGCATTTCCTGGGTTATCGATGACGGTAATTTCGCCGTTACAGAAGGTGAGAAAGCCCAACCCGACACTGGGTACTCTACAAGCTTTGCGCCTGACTTGAATCGAGAAACGTACTCGATCATAAAAAGAGAAAACGGCAATATCGTACGAATTGAACTGGATTTTAGATCAGCGTCAGCGGATGAAACCATAAAAAGAAGGCTTGAAAGATTTGAAGAGACGATTCCGGACGCTGAGCTTAGAGCCCGTATATCAGAAGTTGCTCACCAAGGGGCTTCGTTCCCGGCCTTCGTAGAACTAACACCACCCACGTTGAAAGAGGACTACAGCGTTTCTGCAGGCAGAAAATATTTTACGATAGAATATGATCCGGCACTCAATACTCACACTGTCAAGGCCACTACCCAATGGGTGCTTAAACTCCAAACAGAAGACGGCATGGTTCCCAATCGGGATTTAGATATAACCAGCACGCGAATATTCACAATACGTGAAAGTAATGAGTTGCAGGGTAATGCTTACACAATCGACAGATCCGCCCCCACCCAAATAGAAATAACTACTCCAACACATATATGAACACATACTGGACTGCATTGAGTGGGAGGAGACCGACATCGCAAGTGAGAACTCCCCCTACCTGACAAACCAGAACGGCGGTAACCTGCGTGACCGCCGTTTTCGTTTGGGCCGTTTATACAGGCCTGCCACTTCAGGGGTCTCCATGGAAAGAATCGCCTTAAAACCGCTCCTCCTCGCCGCGGGTCTACTGGCTTTTATGCCAATGGCCCACGCCGCCAGCACCCTGGTCTATTGCTCCGAAGCCAGCCCTGCCGGTTTCGACCCCAGCCAGTACACCAGCGGCACCGACTTCGATGCCTCGGCCGAAACCGTGTTCAACCGCCTGACCCAGTTCAAGCGCGGCGGCACCGAAGTCGAACCTGGCCTGGCGACGAGCTGGGACATCTCCCAAGACGGCCTCACCTACACCTTCCACCTGCGCGATGGCGTCAAGTTCCACACCACCGATTTCTTCACCCCTACCCGCGACTTCAACGCGGATGATGTGCTGTTTACCTTCAATCGCCTGCTGGATGCGCAAAGCCCTTTTCGCCAGGCCTACCCTTCCGAGTCGCCGTACTTCACCGACATGGGCTTGAACACCACGATCAAGCGCGTCGACAAACTCGACGAACACACCGTGCGCTTCAACCTGAACAACGTCGATGCGTCGTTTGTGCAGAACCTGGCCATGAGCTTCGCCTCGGTGCAGTCCGCCGAATACGCCGCGCAACTGCTCAAGCAAGGCAAGGCCGAAGAGATCAACCAGAAACCGGTAGGCACCGGGCCGTTTGTGTTCAAGCGCTACCAGAAGGATTCGCAGATCCGCTACGTGGCCAATAAACAGTATTGGAAACCCGAAGATGTGAAGCTCGACAACCTGGTGTTCGCCATCACGCCAGATGCGGCGTCGCGCCTGCAAAAGCTCAAGGCCGGCGAATGCCAGGTCAGCGGCTACCCGCGCCCTGCGGATATCGAGGTGATGAAACAGGACCCGAACCTGCGTGTACTGCAACAAGCCGGTTTCAACCTGGGTTTCCTGGCCTACAACGTTACCCATCCGCCGTTGGACCAGCTCAAGGTGCGCCAGGCGCTGGACATGGCGATCGACAAGCCGGCAATCATCAAGGCCGTGTACCAGAGCGCCGGACAATTGGCGCAAAACGCATTGCCGCCTGCGCAGTGGTCTTATGACCCCAGCATTAAGGACGCGCCCTACGACCCGACAAAGGCCAAAGCGCTACTAAAAGAAGCAGGGGTTGCCCCCGGCACTACCATTAATCTGTGGGCCATGACCGTGCAACGCGCCTCCAACCCGAACGCGCGGATGTCGGCACAGATGATCCAGCAGGATTGGGAAAAGATTGGCATCAAGGCCAATATCGTCAGCTATGAATGGGGCGAGTACATCAAGCGGGCCAAAAACGGTGAGCATGACGCCATGATTTATGGTTGGACCGGCGACAATGGTGACCCGGATAACTGGCTCGGCGTGCTCTACAGTTGTGCTGCGGTCAAGGGCAGCAACTACGCCAAATGGTGTAACCCGGCCTACGACAAGCTGGTGCAGCAAGCCAAGGTCAGCAATGACCGCGAGCAGCGCATCAAGTGGTATCAACAGGCTCAGAAAATCCTTAAGGAACAAGTACCTATAACGCCTATTGCGAACTCGACGGTTTTCCAGCCGCTGCGTAAGGAAGTGAAAGACTTCAAGATCAGCCCCTTTGGGCTGACACCGTTCTACGGCGTGAGTCTAGATAAGTAACAGCAACGCCCCAACCGAGTGCGCTAGACGCCTCGGTTGGTCATTTTTGGTGCGCCTTCTGCACCGAAAAAACCCTCGAAATATGCGCAAATATGTACAAACTTTCATAATTGCGACATTCCTGTACGTTCGTACCACTGTTTCACCCTCGCAACGGTTCAGCATCTTGCAATGGGTATGGCGCCTGCATAAGTATCCGCAGGCCGACTCACGAGGTCGCCCTCACCACCAAAAATGACAACAAATCATGAGGCCAACATGCTTAAACACGCAGTCATTCCGTTAATTGTTAGCGCTGGCCTTATGGCCGCAGCTCCTTTCGCCCAAGCGGCGACTAACCTGGTGTTCTGCTCCGAAGGGAGCCCGGCCGGTTTCGACCCAGGCCAGTACACCACCGGAACAGACTTCGATGCCTCGGCCGAAACCATGTTCAACCGCCTGACCCAGTTCGAACGCGGCGGCACCGCTGTGATTCCTGGGCTGGCCACCAGCTGGGACGTGTCCCCGGATGGCTTGACCTACACCTTCCACCTGCGTGATGGCGTCAAGTTCCACACCACCTCGTACTTCAAGCCGACCCGTACCTTCAATGCCGATGACGTGCTGTTCACGTTCAACCGCATGATCAACAAAGACGATCCGTTCCGCAAAGCCTACCCCACCGAGTTCCCGTACTTCACGGACATGGGGATGGACACCAACATCAAGAACATCGAAAAAGTCGACGAACACACCGTCAAGTTCACCCTTGGTACCGTGGACGCCGCTTTCATCCAGAACCTGGCGATGAGCTTCGCGTCGATCCAGTCGGCTGAATACGCCGCCCAACTGCTCAAGGAAGGCAAGCCTGCCGACATCAACCAGAAGCCGATCGGCACTGGCCCGTTCGTGTTCAAGAGCTACCAGAAAGACTCGAACATCCGTTACACCGGCAACAAGGACTACTGGAAACCTGACGACGTGAAGATCGACAACCTGATCTTCGCCATCACCACCGACCCGTCGGTGCGTATCCAGAAGCTGAAGAAAAACGAATGCCAGATCACCCTGTTCCCACGTCCAGCCGACCTCAAGGCGCTGGGCGATGACAAGGACCTGAAACTGCCGCACCAAGCCGGTTTCAACCTGGGCTACATCGCCTACAACGTCATGGACAAGGTCAAGGGCAGCGACCAGCCAAACCCACTGGCTGACCTGCGCGTACGCCAGGCGCTGGACATGTCGGTGAACAAGCAGCAAATCATCGACTCCGTCTACCAGGGCGCCGGCCAACTGGCCGTCAACGCCATGCCACCGACCCAATGGTCGTATGACACCACCATCAAGGACGCCAAGTACGACCCTGAGAAAGCCAAGTCGCTGCTCAAGGAAGCCGGCGTCAAGGAAGGGACCGAAATCGTTCTGTGGGCCATGCCGGTTCAGCGTCCGTACAACCCGAACGCCAAGCTGATGGCTGAAATGCTGCAGAACGACTGGAAGAAGATCGGTCTCAACGTGAAGATCACCAGCTACGAGTGGGGCGAGTACATCAAACGCTCCAAAGGTGGCGAGAACCAGGCCATGATCATTGGCTGGAGCGGTGACAATGGTGACCCGGACAACTGGCTGAACGTGCTGTTCGGCTGTGATTCGCTGTCTGGTAACAACTTCTCCAAATGGTGCGACAAGAAATTCGACGGCATCGTAAAAGAAGCCAAGGCTACGTCGGACGTCGCCAAACGCACCGAGCTGTATAAGCAGGCGCAACACATCCTCAAAGATGCTGTCCCGATGACACCTATCGCGCACTCGACGGTGTATCAACCCATGCGTTCCACCGTGCAGGACTTCAAGATCAGCCCGTTTGGCTTGAACTCCTTCTACGGCGTGAGCGTCAGCGGCAAGTAAGGATCATTGACGGCGACGTTTCCTAACGTCGCCGTTATTGCATCCGCCTGGACCGTAGGAAACAGACCACGCCCGTAATCGTTGCGTCCTACAGCAATGAACTGCGAAGCGCGACGCCGTTGCCTACAAGGTCAATCCGATTTGGCGCATTTACTGCGAAGTCCGAGACCCATAACGTCGTAGGACAGCAGAGGCTGCTAACACGGAAAGGCACTTGCTGCGTGTGGGATCAGTGATGTTCCCCTGGCCGTACGCCAGGGGGGTTGCTCGCTGATGACAATTACAAACAAGGATCGGGATCGTCATGCGCCATACCACCGTTCTATCCGCAATTTTTGGCACCAGCCTGTTGGCTGCGGCCACGATGGGCTATGCCGCCGACAAAAAGAGCCTGGTGTTCTGCTCGGAAGGCAGCCCGGCAGGCTTTGACACCGCGCAATACACCACCGCCACCGATAACGATGCGGCCGAACCGCTGTACAACCGCCTGGTTGAGTTTGAAAAGGGCGAGACCGGTGTCGTACCTGCGCTGGCAACCAAGTGGGATATTTCGCCAGATGGCCTGACCTACACCTTTCACCTGCGCGAAGGGGTGAAATTCCACAGCAACAAGGAATTCAAGCCAACGCGGGATTTCAACGCCGACGACGTGCTGTTCACCTTCAACCGCATGCTTGACGCCGACCATCCGTTTCGCAAGGCCTACCCCACCGAGTTTCCGTACTTCAACGGGATGAGCCTGAACAAGAACATTGCCAAGGTCGAGAAAACCGACCCGCACACCGTGGTGATGACCCTGAACACGGTCGACGCCGCGTTTATCCAGAACATCGCCATGAGCTTCGCCGCGATCCTCTCGGCCGAATACGCCGAGCAGTTGCTCAAGGATGGCAAACCGAGTGATATCAACCAGAAGCCGATCGGCACTGGCCCCTTCGTGTTCCAGCGCTATCAGAAAGATTCACAGATCCGCTATGTGGCCAACAAACAGTACTGGGACCCGAGCAAGGTCAAACTGGACCAACTGATCTTCGCCATCAACACCGACGCTTCGGTGCGAGTGCAAAAGCTCAAGGCCGGCGAATGCCAGGTGACCCTGCATCCGCGCCCGGCTGACGTCGATGCCCTCAAGGCCGACCGGAACCTGCAACTGCTGACCAAGCCCGGCTTCAACTTGGGCTACATCGCCTACAACGTGCGCCACAAGCCGTTCGACCAGCTCGAAGTGCGCCAGGCGCTGGACATGGCGGTGAACAAGCAGAGCATCCTGAACGCCGTGTACCAGGGCGCGGGGCAATTGGCGGTCAACGCCATGCCACCGACGCAGTGGTCCTACGACGACAGCATCAAGGACGCCGCCTACAACCCGGAAAAAGCCAAGGAATTGCTCAAGGCCGCCGGCGTGAAAGAAGGCACCGAAATCACCCTGTGGGCGATGCCGGTACAACGTCCGTACAACCCCAACGCCAAGCTGATGGCCGAGATGCTGCAAAGCGACTGGGCCAAGATCGGCCTCAAGGTCAAGATCGTCAGCTACGAGTGGGGCGAGTACATCAAGCGCACCAAGAACGGTGAGCACGATGTGAGCCTGATCGGCTGGACCGGCGACAACGGTGACCCGGACAACTGGCTGGGCACCCTCTACAGCTGCGACGCCATCGGCGGGAACAACTACTCCATGTGGTGTGACCCGGCGTACGACAAGCTGATCAAGCAAGCCAAGGTCGTGACCGACCGCGAACAAAGGACTGTTCTCTACAAACAGGCGCAGCAACTGCTTAAGCAGCAGGTGCCGATCACGCCAGTCGCCCACTCGACGGTCAACCAGCCGTTAAGCGCCAAAGTCGAAGGTTTCAAGGTCAGCCCCTTCGGCCGCAACGTGTTCTCGGGCGTCAGTATCACCCCATAAGAAAATAACCGGATTGCGCAGGGCGACCCCCGCCTTGCTGCAAACGCGCGGCCTTTTGTTGGGATTTTTCCTACGCCAAACGTTTGCATGAGCTTGAACGAGTTACACACCCAATAGCCGGATCACCAAAAAAGACCGGCATTAAAAAGAGAACCAAAGGAGCTTCATCAATGAAACTGAGCAGCAAAGCGCTTCTGGCCCTGGCCATCAGCAGCATCACGGCCACCGCCTACGCTGAATCCGTCAGCCAGGACTTCGTGCCGACCACACTGGCCGGCACCAGCGCGCAAAGCGAAGCCAAAGGCTTTATCGAAGACTTCAGCCTGGGCGGCACTACCCGCAACTGGTACTCCCACGAAAGCAAATACCGTGGCGGCACCTTCGAGTACAAGAAGCACGGCCAAACCCTGACCGACCGTAACCGTACCAACTGGGTGCAAGGCACCATCATCAACGCCAGCTCGGGTTTTACCCAGGGCACCGTAGGCGTCAAGACGGAACTGGCGGTCTACAACGCACTGGTCCTAGACCGTAGCAAGCGTGATATCAAAGGCGGTTCCAACCGTACCCTGGCGGACTCCGACGGTGATGCAGTCGGCCAATGGAGCAAACTGGGCCTGGCCAACGTGCAGTTCCGTGTGTCGAACACCACGTTGACCGCCGGTCGTCAGAACTTCAGCAGCGGCATCGTCGACACCATCGGCAACCGTGCGCTGCCTTCGAGCTTTGAAGGTGTGAGCTTCAACAGCGAAGAGTTCAGCAACCTGTCGTTCCAGGGCGGCGTGTTTGACCGCGTTTCGCCACGTAGCGAACAGAGCCTGTCGAAATTCCGTAGCGAATACGGCAATGGCGCGGAAACCGACAAGGTGTCCACCCTGGGCCTGAACTACCAGCCGCTGAAAAGCCTGAAAGTCAGCGTCTTCGGCGCCAACGTGAAGGACTTCTGGAACCAATACTACTTCGGCGCAACCCACGAACTGGGTGATGCACAGCAACTGGCGCTGACCACTGGTTTCAACTACTACAAGACGGTCGATGAAGGCAAAAAAGAGATGGGGGAAATCGACAACGATACCTTCTCCCTGTCCCTGGGCCTGGCCCACCAGGCTCACAGCCTGACCTTCTCCTACCAGCAAGTGAACGGTAACGAGTACTTCGACTACCTGCACGAAACCAACGGCATCTACCTGGCCAACTCCCTGACCTCTGACTTCAACGGTCCGAACGAGAAATCCTTCCAGGTTGCCTACGGCATCAACATGGCCGAATACGGCGTGCCAGGCTTGAAGTTCAATATCTACTCGGCGCGTGGCTGGGGCATCGACGGCACTCACTACACCGGCAACAACGGTCGGGCCAAGTTCGCCTACGACGGCATCCAGAGCCAAGACGGCGAAAAACACCAGGAATACGGTATCGGTGGTTCTTACGCCATCCAGAGCGGCCCACTCAAGGCTACTACCGTGCGCGCAACGTATGTTGAGCACCGTGGCAGCGAGTTCCAATCGGACGGCAGCATCAAAGAGTTCCGTCTGGTGACCACTGTTCCGTTCAACATCCTTTAATTAGCGCCAGGTAGACGGCGGGCTCAGGACGAGCTCGCCGTTTACGCTTGTCTGGTCCCATCGATTGCAGAGGGCTCCGAATGAAATTGCTCCCACTACAAGCCGCCATGGCTGCCGCGCTGTTGAGCGTGGCGATCGGCGTTTCGGCCAAACCACTGGTGGTCTGCACCGAAGCCAGCCCGGAAGGTTTTGACCCGGTCCTGTACACCACGGCCGTGACCGCTGACGCCGCCGCCGAGACCATGTTCAACCGCCTGGTGGACTTCAAGCCCGGCACCACCGAAGTGATCCCCGCGCTGGCCAAAGACCTGCCCGAGATCAGCGCCGATGGCCTGACCTACACCTTCCACCTGCGTGACGACATCAAGTTCCACACCACCGATTACTTCAAACCCACGCGCAACCTGAATGCCGACGACGTGCTTTGGAGCTTCCAGCGCCAGCTGGACCCGAACCACCCGTGGCACAACAAGTCCAACGTGGGCTACCCGTACTTTGAAAGCATGGGTTTCAAGGAACTGCTCAAGAGCGTAGAGAAAACCGATGACCACACCGTGGTCTTCACCCTGACCCGCCCTGAAGCACCGTTCCTGGCCGACCTGGCCATGGCGTTTTCCTCGATTCACTCCGCCGAATACGCCGACCAGTTGCTCAAGTCCGGCAAGACCGATGACCTGAACGCCAAGCCCATCGGCACCGGCCCGTTCATCTTCACCCGCTACCAGAAAGACGCCCAGGTGCGCTTCAAGGCCAACCCGGACTACTTCCGTGGCAAGCCGCCGGCAGACCCGCTGATTCTGGCCATCACCACCGACAACAACGTGCGCCTGCAAAAGCTCAAGGCCAACGAATGCCAGATCGCGCTGTATCCGAAACCGGATGACGTGCCGAGCATGAAGGCCGACCCGAACCTGAAGGTGGCGGAACTGGCAGCCATGACCACCGCCTATACCGCCCTGAACACCACCCACAAGTACATGAGCGACGCGCGGGTGCGTCACGCGATCAACATCGCGTTCGACAAGAAAGGCTACAACGAATCCCTGTACGGCAAAGGCAACGCGATCGACGCCACCGGGCCTTACCCGCCAACCCTGCTGGGCTTCAGTGACAAGCTGAAGAACCCGCCCCGTGACCTGGACAAGGCCCGTGCCCTGCTCAAGGAAGCCGGCGTACCGGAAGGCACCGAGTTCACCCTGTTCACCCGCAACGGCGGCGGCCCGACCAACCCCAACCCGATGCTCGGCGCCCAGAGAATGCAGGCGGACCTGGCGCAAATCGGCCTGAAAGTGAACATCAAAGTCATGGAATGGGGCGAAATGCTCAAGCGCGCCAAGAATGGCGAACATGACATGGTCTCCGCCGGCTGGGCGGGGGATAACGGGGACCCGGATAACTTCCTCACCCCTAACTTGAGTTGCGATGCGGCGAAAAACGGCGAAAACTACGCCCGCTGGTGTAACAAGGAGTTTCAAGACTTGATCGACAAGGCGCGCGCCATCGCTGAACCCACCCAGCGCGCTGCACTCTATGAACAAGCAATGGACGTTTTCGACAAGGACCAACCGTGGATTCCCATGGCTTACCCGAAAATGTTCACCGCCATGCGTAAAAACGTCGAGGGTTATACCCAAAGCCCTCTGACTACAAATAACTTCGCCACCACCCAGGTGAAGTAAATAAGAAAAACGCTCGGCACCGTCGACACTGACGGTGTCGAACCTGCCTAACCGGCTGATTGAGGTACACGACAAGATGTTTAGCTTTATTGCCCGCCGACTGGGGTTACTGATCCCCACGTTTTTCGGCATAACGTTGCTCACGTTTGCGTTGATTCGCATGATCCCTGGCGACCCCGTCGAAGTGATGATGGGCGAGCGGCGCGTCGACCCCGAGATGCACGCACAGGCAATGGAACGCCTTGGCCTTAACAAGCCGCTGTATGCGCAATACCTGGATTACGTCGGCAAACTTGCCCAGGGCGACCTTGGCGAATCACTGCGTACCCGCACCAGCGTGTGGACTGAATTCACCGCCCTCTTCCCCGCGACCCTGGAACTGTCCATGGCCGCCCTGTTGTTCGCCGGTATCCTGGGCCTGTTGGCCGGGGTGATCGCGGCACTCAAGCGAGGATCCCTGTTCGACCATGGGGTGATGGGCATCTCCCTGGCGGGATATTCGATGCCGATCTTCTGGTGGGGCCTGATCCTGATCATGTTCTTCTCGGTCAGCCTGGGTTGGACCCCGGTTTCCGGGCGGATCGACCTGCTCTACGACATCGAGCCACGCACCGGCTTCATGCTGATCGACACCCTGCTGGCTGACGAGCCGGACGCCTTCTTCGACGCCCTGCACCACCTGATCCTGCCGGCCATCGTGCTGGGCACCATCCCGCTGGCGGTGATCGCGCGAATGACCCGTTCGTCGATGCTCGAAGTACTGCGCGAAGACTACATCCGCACCGCCAAGGCCAAGGGCCTGTCGCCGGCGCGTGTGGTGTTCGTGCACGGCCTGCGTAACGCGCTGATTCCGGTATTGACCGTGGTCGGCCTGCAAGTCGGCACCCTGCTGGCCGGCGCGGTTTTGACCGAAACCATCTTCTCCTGGCCCGGCATCGGCAAATGGCTGATCGAAGCCATTGGCGCGCGGGACTACCCGGTGGTGCAGAACGGCATCCTGCTGATCGCCTGCCTGGTGATCCTGGTGAACTTCGTGGTGGATATCCTCTACGGCTTCGCCAACCCACGCATCCGTCACCAGCGCTGAGATCATGACCATGACCACACCTACTCAAGTGTCAGCAGTCGATCAAAGCCTGCTGTACCCGTCCCCGTACAAAGAATTCTGGCAAGCCTTCTCCAAGAACAAAGGCGCGGTTGCCGGCCTACTGTTCATGTTGCTGATCGTGTTCTGCGCGATCTTTGCCCCGTGGGTTGCACCGCATAACCCGAGCGAGCAATACCGCGACTTCCTGCTGACCCCGCCGGCCTGGCTGGAAGGTGGGCAGATGCAATTCCTGCTCGGCACCGATGAACTGGGCCGTGACCTGCTCTCGCGCCTGATCCAGGGCTCGCGCCTGTCCTTGCTGATCGGTTTGTCGTCGGTGGTGATGTCGCTGATTCCGGGGATCCTGCTGGGCCTGTTCGCCGGGTTCTTCCCGCGCCTGCTCGGCCCGACCATCATGCGTCTGATGGACATCATGCTGGCCTTGCCCTCGCTGCTGCTGGCCGTTGCCATCGTCGCGATCCTCGGCCCTGGCCTGATCAACACCGTGATCGCCATCGCCATCGTATCGCTGCCGTCCTACGTCCGTCTGACCCGCGCTGCGGTGATGGGCGAACTGAACCGTGACTACGTGACCGCCGCCCGCCTCGCCGGCGCCGGCCTGCCACGCCTGATGTTCATCACCGTGCTGCCCAACTGCATGGCGCCGCTGATCGTACAGGCCACCTTGAGCTTCTCCTCGGCGATCCTCGATGCCGCGGCCCTGGGCTTCCTCGGCCTTGGCGTACAACCGCCAACCCCGGAGTGGGGCACCATGCTGGCCTCGGCCCGTGACTACATCGAACGCGCTTGGTGGGTGGTGAGCCTGCCTGGTTTGACCATTTTGCTCAGCGTGCTGGCAATCAACTTGATGGGCGACGGCCTGCGCGATGCGCTGGACCCGAAACTCAAGAACGCCGCCTGAGGAGATTCCCATGTCACTGTTAGAAATCAAGAATCTCAACGTGCGCTTCGGCGACAAGACCGCCGTTCCGGTGGTCGATGGCCTCGACATTTCGGTCGACAAAGGCGAAGTACTGGCGATCGTTGGCGAGTCGGGTTCGGGTAAATCCGTGACCATGATGGCGCTGATGGGCCTGATCGAGCATCCCGGCATCGTCACCGCCGACGCGCTGAACTTCGACGGCAAGGACATGCTCAAGCTGAGCAACCGCCAGCGCCGCCAGATCGTCGGCAAAGACCTGGCGATGGTGTTCCAGGACCCGATGACCGCGCTGAACCCCAGCTACACCGTGGGTTTCCAGATTGAAGAAGTGCTGCGCCTGCACCTGAAAATGTCCGGCAAACAAGCGCGCAAGCGTGCCATCGAACTGTTGGAAAAAGTGGAGATCCCAGGCGCTGCCAGCCGTATGGATGCCTACCCGCACCAACTGTCCGGCGGCATGAGCCAGCGTGTGGCAATCGCCATGGCGATTGCCGGCGAGCCGAAACTGCTGATCGCGGACGAACCGACCACGGCGCTGGACGTCACCATCCAGGCGCAGATCATGGAACTGCTGCTGGCCTTGCAGAAAGAACAGAACATGGGCCTGGTGCTGATCACTCACGACCTTGCAGTCGTGGCGGAAACCGCCCAGCGTGTGTGCGTGATGTACGCAGGCCAGGCGGTTGAGGTCGGCCAGGTGCCGCAACTGTTCGACATTCCGGCGCACCCGTACAGCGAAGCGCTGCTCAAGGCGATCCCCGAGCACAGCCTCGGCGCCACGCGTTTGGCGACGCTGCCAGGTATCGTTCCAGGTCGTTATGACCGCCCGCAGGGTTGCCTGCTGTCACCGCGCTGCCCGTATGTGCAGGATTCCTGCCGTGCCCAGCGTCCGGGGCTTGATCCAAAAACCAACAGCCTTGCGCGCTGCTTCTACCCCTTGAACCAGGAGGTGGCGTAATGGCCGTCGTTCTTACCGCCCGCGACCTGACCCGTCACTACGAAGTGTCCCGTGGCCTGTTCAAGGGCCACGCTTTGGTGCGTGCACTCAACGGCGTGTCCTTTGAGCTGGAAGCCGGCAAGACCCTCGCAGTGGTAGGCGAGTCGGGTTGCGGCAAATCCACCTTGGCCCGTGCGCTCACATTGATTGAAGAGCCGTCTTCCGGCTCCTTGAAAATCGCCGGCCAGGAAGTGGCCGGCGCCGACAAGGCCCAGCGCAAGCAACTGCGCAAAGACGTGCAGATGGTGTTCCAGAGCCCGTACGCCTCGCTGAACCCACGCCAGAAAGTCGGTGATCAACTCGGCGAGCCGCTGCTGATCAACACCAACCTGTCCGCCGCCGAACGCCGCGAGAAAGTGCAGGCGATGATGAAGCAAGTGGGCCTGCGCCCCGAGCACTATCAGCGCTACCCGCACATGTTCTCCGGTGGCCAGCGCCAGCGAATCGCCCTGGCCCGCGCCATGATGCTGCAACCCAAAGTGCTGGTGGCGGATGAACCCACCTCCGCACTGGACGTGTCGATCCAGGCCCAGGTGCTCAACCTGTTCATGGACCTGCAGCAGGAGTTCAACACGGCCTACGTGTTCATCTCCCACAACCTGGCGGTGGTGCAGCACGTCGCCGATGACGTGATGGTGATGTACCTCGGCCGCCCGGTGGAAGTGGGCCCCAAGGAAGACATCTACGCACGCCCGCTGCACCCCTATACCCAGGCGCTGCTGTCGGCCACCCCGACCATCCACCCGGACCCGAACAAGCCGAAGATCAAGATTGTCGGCGAACTGCCCAACCCGCTGAACCCGCCGCCTGGCTGCGCCTTCCACAAGCGCTGCCCGTATGCGACCGCACGGTGCAGCACCGAGGAGCCGCAACTGCGCGCCTTGGATAACCGCCAGGTGGCTTGCCACTATGCGGAGCAGTTCGTGGCTTAAGCTCAGTTTCACAGCGTTCCACAGCCCTTCCCGCCAGATTGCGCATCAGTCTGGCCGGAGGGGCTTTTTCGTTTTTGTGGGGCGCAAACAGAGCGTCAGGCAGGGGCGGTCGCAGCGGCTCAACGATCAATTTGTAACAAAAAACACACATTCAAATCCCTTGATTCTAGGGGGCTTGCGCCTTGAAAACATGAGAAAAACACTATTTTGAAAGTGTACAGATTGTAAATGCAATTTACTTTTATTTGAGAATCAATACCATTCCGGCGCATGGAGAGCGCCTGAAGACACGTTCGCTGCAAGACGGCGACTCAGGCGCATCTCGTTCAACTGCCCCTCCCTAAAGGACTTTGTGGACATGTCGTCTCGATTCAGGCTCAGCCATTTCTCCCTGGCGTTTATCGCTGCCTTCTCCTCGCCTGCCCTGCTGGCGGATACCGTGGAAAGAGAACGCGACAAAGTACCGATCGAAGCGACAGACCTCCCCGTAGACGGCACGCCACAGGCCTTGGAGCTGGAAGTCACCCGCGTACTCGGGACGGCGGCAGAAGAACTCAAACAAGCCCCCGGCGTGTCGATCATCACCGCCGAGGACATCAAGAAGCGCCCGCCCACCAATGACCTGTCGGACATCATCCGTCGCGAGCCGGGCGTCAACCTGACCGGCAACAGTTCCAGCGGCAGCCGTGGCAACAACCGTCAGATCGACCTGCGCGGCATGGGCCCGGAAAACACCCTGATCCTGATCGATGGCAAGCCGTCGACCTCACGCAACGCCGTGCGTTACGGCTGGAGCGGTGACCGCGACACCCGTGGCGAAACCAACTGGGTGCCGGCCGAAGAAGTCGAACGCATCGAAATCCTGCGCGGTCCGGCCGCCGCCCGTTACGGCTCGGGCGCCATGGGCGGGGTGGTCAACATCATCACCAAGCGACCGACCGACCAATTGCACGGCTCGCTGACCGCCTACACCTCATTTCCCGAAGACGACGCCGAAGGCGCGAGCAAGCGCACCAACTTCAACCTCAGCGGCCCGTTGACCGACTCCCTGGCGTTTCGCGTCTACGGCGGCCTGAGCAAGACCGACGCCGACGATTCCGACATCAACCGCACCGAGCAAGCGACGGCCGACTCGCTGGTGGCCGGCCGCGAAGGCGTGCGCAACAAAGACGTCAACGGCTTGTTGAGTTGGCAATTCACCCCGGAGCAAACCCTCGACCTGGAAGCCAGCTACAGCCGCCAGGGCAACATCTTCGCCGGCGACACCATGCTCAACGGCGGTGGCACCTTCGTGGACAGCCTGGTGGGCAAGGAAACCAGTGTGATCCAACGCAGCAGCTTTTCCGCCACTCACCGCGGCGAATTTGACTGGGGTTCCACCCTCGCCTCGTTGACTCACGACCTGACCCGCAACGAGCGTCTCAATGAAGGCTTGGCCGGCTCCGGCGAAGGCGCGCCTTCCGCCACGGCAGGCCGTTTTGAATCGCGCCTGCGCAACACCCGGGCTACGGCAGAGGTCAACCTGCCACTGAGCTTTGGCGCCGAGCAGGTGCTGACGCTGGGCAGTGAATACCTCTATGAGTCGATGAACGATCCGGGCTCGTTGCGCCCGCAAACCTATGACCCGGGCACCGGCGGCGTGCCTGGCATCCCCGGTGTCAGTCGCAACAGCACCAAGACCACCGCGTCGAGCTACGCACTGTTTGCCGAGGACAACATCGAGTTGGGCAGCAAGACCATCGTCACCCCCGGCCTGCGCTTCGACGATCACGAAGAGTTTGGCGGCAACTGGAGCCCCAGCCTCAACGCCTCGCACCAGTTGACCGACGAGTTGAGCCTCAAGGGCGGTATCGCCCGGGCGTACAAGACGCCCAACCTGTACCAGTCGAACCCGAACTACTTGCTGTACAGCCGTGGCAACGGATGCAACGCCAGCGAAGCCAACCTGGGCGGCTGCTACCTGGTGGGTAATCGGGACCTGAAGCCGGAAATCAGCGTCAACAAGGAAATCGGCCTGGCCTACGACAAGGGCACCTGGCGCACCAGCGCGACCTACTTCCGCAATGACTACAAGAACAAGATCAATGCCAGCAACGAGGCGGCGTTCCGCCTGGCCAATGGCCGTCGCGTCCTGCAATGGGAAAACAGCGGGCCGGCTCTGGTGCAGGGGGTCGAGGGCAACCTGTTCGTGAGCCTGCGCAACGATCTGGACTGGAACACCAACCTGACCTACATGATTGATTCCAAGGACAAAGACACCGGCGAGCCGCTGAGCATCATTCCCAAGTACACCGTCAACACCACGCTGGACTGGCAAGCCACCGACAAACTTTCGTTCCAGGTCAGCGGTACCTATTACGGCAAGCAGGAATCGCCGACGCTCAACTCACGCAGCGCCAGCAGCTACGATCGCAGCGCCCAACAGGATGTCGACCCGTACGGGTTGATGGGCTTGAGCAGCGGTTATGAGTTCAACAAAAACCTCAGCGTACGCATCGGTATCAACAACCTGCTGGACAAGCGCCTGTATCGCAAAGGCAATGCCGAGGACGCAGGTGCCCAGACCTACAACGAACCCGGCCGCGCTTACTTCGCCTCGGTCACTACATCGTTCTGATCGAAACACAGCGAGCACATAACTGACTCCGCCCGGCTAACCGGGCGGTTTCGTTTCTGGCTGTGACTACGTCTGGCTGTCGCCTTCAGCGTCCGGATCATCGCTGTCCGGTTCGTCGGTGGTGGAGTCATCGTCGTCCTCACTGCCACCCTGACCCTTGTCGCCAGGCTCCGCCTCGGACTTGGCCAGTTGCAAATCCTGGCTATGCCCCGACGACACAACACCGCTCTTCACCGGGTTATGCGCCCAGGCCGACGACATCCCCAACGACAACAGCACCAGCACCTTTATCAACAGCACTACACGTTGAAAAATACTCATGGTTGATTCCGTCCAGTCAGTAGGTAGATCCCACGCGACAGCCGTTTACCGCTGCCAGCCTTGACGCTAGTCCCAATGCCGGGTTTGCGCCAGGCGTCAGGTTTCGCCATCGTCGTAGGTTTCACTGTCCTCACCCTCGTTGTAGGGGTTTTCCTGGTCTTCCTTCGGCGCGGGCTGGGCTTGGGGTTTCCAACTGCCGGAGTTGACCTCTTGTTGCTTTTTCTTGGTGACCGGGCCGGTGTCTTTCCATTGCGCAGTTCCAGCGCCCGCCAGTGCCGGGATCGTGGACAGCCCCAGACCGGCTAACAGCATCCAGCAGATGACGCGTTTGACACTAGGCACAGCGCTTTCCTTTTCAGTCAGTGGATAAATCCTGCACCCAAAAAACTAGACCCGATACGCCACTCTCGCCACAAAAAAGGGCGAAGCCATAACAGCTTCGCCCTTTTCTTTACCGCTCAGACCTTAATGGTGCTCACGGGTCGCACGGAATTTCACATCCGGCCAGCGCTCTTCCATCAACGCCAGGTTCACCCGCGTCGGCGCCAGGTAAGTCAGATGACCACCGCCGTCGACCGCCAGGTTTTCCACAGCCTTGTTGGAGAACTCTTCCAACTTCTTCTTATCGCTGCAATCGATCCAGCGTGCGGAGTACACGGTGATCGGCTCATACGAGCACTCCACCTTGTATTCCTCTTTCAAGCGGCTGGCGACCACGTCGAACTGCAGCACGCCGACGGCGCCGAGGATGATGTCGTTGCTGCGCTCCGGGAAGAACACTTGGGTGGCCCCCTCTTCCGCCAATTGCTGCAGGCCCTGGCGCAGTTGCTTGGATTTCAGCGGGTCGCGCAGGCGAACGCGACGGAACAGTTCCGGGGCGAAGTGCGGGATACCGGTGAAGCCCAGGGCTTCGCCTTCGGTGAAGGTGTCGCCGATCTGGATGGTGCCATGGTTGTGCAGGCCGATGATGTCGCCGGCGTAGGCTTCTTCGAGCTGTTCACGCTCGGAGGAGAAGAACGTCAAGGCGTCGCCGATGCGTACGTCCTTGCCGGTACGCACGTGGCGCATCTTCATGCCTTTTTCGTATTTGCCGGAGCAGATGCGCATGAAGGCGATACGGTCGCGGTGTTTCGGGTCCATGTTCGCTTGGATCTTGAACACGAAGCCGGTGAATTTCTCTTCGACCGGTTCTACGGTGCGCTCGTTGGCGACACGGGCCAATGGGCGTGGAGCCCAATCCACCACGGCGTCCAGCACATGGTCGACACCGAAGTTGCCCAAGGCCGTACCAAAGAACACCGGGGTCAACTGGCCGTCGAGGAATTCCTGCTGGTTGAACTCATGACAGGCGCCCTGCACCAGTTCCAGCTGATCGACAAAGCGGTCGTACTCGTCACCCAGGTGGGCGCGGGCTTCGTCGGAGTCGAGTTTCTCGATGATCTTGGTTTCGGTGCGCTCATGACCGTGGCCGGCGGTGTAGACAATGATGTAGTCGTCGGCCAGGTGGTACACGCCCTTGAAGTCGCGATAGCAACCGATCGGCCAGGTGATAGGCGCAGCCTTGATCTTCAGGACGGCTTCGATTTCGTCCAACAGTTCGATCGGGTCGCGGATGTCGCGGTCGAGTTTGTTGATGAAGCTGACGATGGGCGTGTCACGCAGACGGCAAACGTCCATCAGCGCAATGGTACGTGGCTCGACGCCTTTACCGCCGTCGAGGACCATCAACGCCGAGTCCACCGCGGTCAGGGTGCGGTAGGTGTCTTCGGAGAAGTCTTCGTGGCCCGGGGTATCGAGCAGGTTGACCATGTGGTCGCGATACGGGAACTGCATGACCGACGTGGTAATGGAGATACCCCGTTGTTTTTCCATTTCCATCCAGTCGGAGGTGGCATGGCGGTCGGATTTGCGGGATTTCACCGTGCCGGCCACCGCGATTGCCTTGCCCATCAGCAAGAGCTTCTCGGTGATGGTGGTTTTACCGGCATCGGGGTGGGAAATAATGGCGAAAGTGCGGCGTTTCGCGACTTCGGCGGCCTGGTGGGTCATGGGAAATCGCCTGGCAGGTGAGTCAAAAAAGGGCGGCGAGTATAGCGCAAACCCCAGGGGCCGGACCACCGTTCACCCGATTGGGGGTGGCTAATTGCTGCCAAGTGTGGAACCTTTTAAAAGGTAGAGACGTCCACTCCCCTGCTGCCGCACTCGGAACAGGGGCTGATAAATCAGCAAGTTAGCCTGACGAGGCTGCGCTCATGGCTCGATCGCATACCGCGTTGCCGGTATCGGCGAGCTGCTTTTCGCGAACTCATTCGCCGACAGCCAGGAATGGCATTGCCGCTCGGAAATGTGTTCGCCGACAAAAGAAAAAAGGAGTCCGCCTGTGGCTATTCGCTATGGCAAAGGGCTGATAGGAGGAGCGGTTGTCGTCGCCCTCTTGGCCCTGCTGGTCCACTGGATCGGCATCAACACGATCGAACTGTACCGCGACGATTTGTTGTTTTACCTGCAAGCTCATCTGATCCTCGTTCTTGTCTCCATGCTGGCCGCCCTCATTGTGGGCATCCCCGCCGGTATCCTGCTCAGCCGACCGCACATGGTCGGGCGCGCAGAACGCTTCATGCAAATCTTCAACATCGGCAACACCGTCCCTCCCCTGGCCGTACTGGCCATCGCCCTCGGCGTCCTCGGCATTGGCAGTGGCCCGGCGATCTTCGCGCTGTTCCTCGCCTCGTTGCTGCCCATTGTGCGCAACACCTACGAAGGCCTCAAAAACGTTCAAGGCTCGCTGAAAGAAGCCGCCACCGGCATCGGTATGACGCCGCGCCAGGTGCTGTTTCGCGTGGAATTACCCAACGCCGTGCCGATCATCATCGGCGGTGTGCGCGTGGCCCTGGCGATCAACGTCGGCACCGCCCCGCTGGCCTTCCTGATCGGCGCCAACAGCCTGGGCAGCCTGATCTTCCCCGGCATCGCCCTGAACAATCAGCCGCAATTGCTGCTTGGCGCCGCGTGCACCGCGTTGCTGGCATTGCTGCTCGACGGTCTGGTGACCATGGCCAGCCGCCTCTGGCTGGAACGCGGGTTGCGTCCGTCTTAAGGCTTGGCAAAGGAAATCACATGAAAAGACTGACCCTGATATTGAGCTGCGTCCTGCTGTTTGCAGGTATTGCGCAAGCTGCCGAAAAACCGGTGATCCGCATCGGCGCCCGGGTGTTCACGGAACAGACCCTGCTGGCCGAAATCACGTCCCAGTACCTGCGCACCAAGGGCTATGACGCCCGTGTGACCGGCGGCCTGGGCAGCAACCTGGCGCGCAGTGCCCAGGAAAGCGGGCAACTGGACCTGATCTGGGAATACACCGGCGTGTCGCTGGTGGCCTACAACCATGTCGACGAAAAGCTCGACAGCGAACAGTCCTACGCACGGGTAAAAGAACTCGACGCGAAAAAAGGCCTGGTCTGGCTCTCGCCGTCGCGTTTCAGCAACACCTACGCCCTGGCCCTGCCCGAGAATGTGGCCAAGGAGTTCCCGCAGGTCAACAGCATCAGCGACCTCACCCAAGCGCTGGCAGAGAAAACCAAAGGCACGCGCCTGGTGGCCCTGGACACCGAGTTCGCCAACCGTTCCGACGGCATGGGCGGCATGGTCAAGCTGTATGACATGAACCTCACGCGCAAAAACACCCGGCAGATGGACGCCGGCCTGGTCTACACCGCTCTGCGTAATGGCCAGGTGTTTGCCGGTCTGGTCTACACCACCGACGGTCGCCTGAACGCCTTCAAACTGAAGCTGCTGGAAGACGACAAGCATTACTTCCCGGACTACACCGCCGCCCCTGTGGTGCGTCAGGTGTATCTCGACGCTCACCCGGAACTGGCCGCTGACCTCAAGCCATTGGCCGATCTGTTCGACGACGAAACCATGCGCCAGTTGAACGCGCGGGTCGACGTCGACCATGAAAGCCCCTCCGCGGTTGCCGCCGACTTCCTGCGCCAACATCCGATCAATTAATAAGAGGAGAAGACATGGAATTCCTGAACGCCTTTTCCCATCTTGATTGGGCCCAAGTCCTACAACTGACCGGGCAGCACATCACCCTGGTCGGTATCGCCGTGATCCTCGCGATCCTGATCGGTGTGCCCCTGGGCATCCTGATGACGCGCTTCCCGACGCTTGCCGGTCCGCTGCAAGCGAGCGCCACGGTGCTGCTGACCGTGCCGTCCATCGCCCTGTTCGGCCTGCTGTTGCCGTTCTACTCCAAGTTCGGCCAGGGCCTGGGGCCAATGCCGGCGATCACCGCCGTGTTCCTTTACTCCCTGCTGCCGATCATGCGTAACACCTACCTTGCCCTCACCGGCGTGGAACCGGGTATTCGCGAAGCCGCACGCGGCATCGGCATGACCTTCGGCCAGCGCCTGCGCATGGTCGAGTTACCCATCGCCGTGCCGGTGATCCTCGCCGGTGTGCGCACCGCCGTGGTGATGAATATCGGTGTCATGACCATCGCCGCCACCATCGGTGCCGGTGGCCTGGGTGTACTTATTCTGGCTTCCATCAGCCGCAGCGACATGTCGATGCTGATCGTTGGCGCCGTGCTGGTCAGTCTCCTGGCCATCTTCGCCGACCTGCTCTTGCAATGGCTGCAACGCTCGCTGACTCCAAAAGGATTGCTCAAATGATCGAACTTCAAAACCTGTCCAAGACCTTCCAAAGCAACGGCAAGACTGTCACCGCCGTGAACGATGTAAGCCTGACCGTCAATGAAGGCGAGATTTGCGTGTTCCTCGGCCCATCCGGTTGCGGCAAAAGCACCACGCTGAAGATGATCAACCGCCTGATCAAGCCCACTTCAGGCAAGATCCTGATCAATGGCGAAGACACCACCGACCTCGATGAAGTGACCCTGCGTCGCAATATCGGTTATGTGATCCAGCAGATCGGCCTGTTCCCCAACATGACCATCGAGGAAAACATCGTGGTGGTGCCCAAGCTGCTTGGCTGGGACAAACAGAAATGCCACGACCGCGCCCGCGAGTTGATGAGCATGATCAAGCTGGAACCCAAGCAGTACTTGCATCGCTACCCGCGTGAATTGTCGGGTGGCCAGCAACAGCGAATCGGCGTGATCCGAGCCCTGGCGGCCGACGCGCCGTTGCTGCTGATGGATGAACCGTTCGGCGCAGTCGACCCGATCAACCGCGAGATGATCCAGAACGAATTCTTCGAGATGCAACGCGCGCTGAACAAGACCGTGATCATGGTCAGCCACGACATCGACGAAGCCATCAAGCTGGGTGACAAGATCGCCATCTTCCGCGCCGGCAAGCTGCTGCAGATCGACCATCCGGACACCCTGCTGGCGCACCCGGCCGACGAGTTCGTCAGCAATTTCGTGGGCCAGGACAGCACCCTCAAGCGCCTGCTGCTGGTGAAAGCCGAAGACGCGGCAGACAACGCCCCGTCGGTGAGCCCGGAGACCCCGGTGGCCGATGCCCTGGAACTGATGGACGAAACCGACCGCCGCTACGTGGTGGTCACCTGTTCCGAGAACAAGGCGCTGGGGTATGTACGACGTCGCGACCTGCACCGTCAGACCGGCACCTGCGGCCAGTATCTGCGCCAGTTCAACGCCACGGCGGCGTACGACGAGCATTTGCGCATCCTGCTGTCGCGCATGTACGAGTTCAACCGCTCGTGGTTGCCGGTGATGGATGCAGAGCGGGTGTTCCTCGGGGAGGTGACCCAGGAGTCGATTGCCGAGTACCTGAGCTCTGGTAAGTCGCGTGGGGGCAAGACCAGCATCGTCTCCCCTGCCGAGACGGCGCTCGCATGACCTGACGCGCTCCGCTCAACATGTGGGAGCGGGCTTGCCCGCTCCCACATTGGATCTTCACAGTGCCTGAAACACCTCAAATTGCCCCATCCGGGGAACATCATTCCGTCACACCTGTCGGTTAAATAAGTAGCTGCACGTGGCTCCGCGACGAACGCGTGCAAAAACGCGACATTTTTAGTTGATCTATGGCCCCTCACGTCCTAAAGTTCGCGCCGAACGTCCATGCTGGAAACGATCCATCCGGCTCAAGTACTGACGACGAGACAGCAAGGCCAAGGGAAGCGGTTATTCCCATGGCCTTTTTGCTTTCGGCGACATGCCTTGGGAAGTAGGCGAACCAAAGTGGGGATACGGAGGACGTTCATTTGCACCCATTGATCAATACAGTTTGCCCTTAGGAGTTCCCAGCATGTCGATCAACGTCGAAGATTATTTCGCGCGCGCCACTTTTGACAAAATGAAGGCGTTCGCCGACAAGCAAGAAACCCCGTTCGTGGTGATCGACACCGCGATGATCAGCCAGGCCTACGATGACCTGCGCGCCGGTTTCGAATTCGCCAAAGTCTATTACGCGGTCAAGGCCAACCCGGCTGTCGAGATCATTGACCTGCTCAAAGAAAAGGGTTCGAGCTTCGACATCGCCTCGATCTACGAGCTGGACAAAGTGATGGACCGTGGCGTCAGCGCCGACCGTATCAGCTACGGCAACACCATCAAGAAATCCAAGGACATCCGCTACTTCTACGAGAAGGGCGTGCGCCTGTTCTCCACCGACTCCGAAGCCGACCTGCGCAACATCGCCAAGGCCGCGCCGGGCTCGAAAGTGTATGTACGTATTCTCACCGAGGGCTCGACCACGGCTGACTGGCCTTTGTCGCGCAAATTCGGCTGCCAGACCGACATGGCCATGGACCTGCTGATCCTCGCCCGTGACCTGGGCCTGGTGCCGTACGGCATCTCGTTCCACGTGGGTTCGCAACAGCGTGACATCAGCGTGTGGGACGCGGCGATCGCCAAGGTCAAAGTGATCTTTGAGCGCCTGAAGGAAGAAGACGGCATCCACCTCAAGCTGATCAACATGGGTGGCGGCTTCCCGGCCAACTACATCACCCGCACCAACAGCCTGGAAACCTACGCTGAAGAAATCATCCGCTTCCTCAAGGAAGATTTCGGCGACGACCTGCCGGAAATCATCCTGGAGCCGGGCCGTTCGTTGATTGCCAACGCCGGTATCCTGGTCAGCGAAGTGGTGCTGGTGGCGCGTAAATCCCGTACCGCCGTCGAGCGTTGGGTGTACACGGATGTGGGCAAGTTCTCCGGCCTGATCGAAACCATGGACGAAGCCATCAAGTTCCCGATCTGGACCGAGAAGAAAGGCGAGATGGAAGAAGTGGTCATCGCCGGCCCTACCTGCGACAGCGCCGACATCATGTACGAGAACTACAAGTACGGCCTGCCGCTGAACCTGGCGATTGGTGATCGTCTGTACTGGTTGTCGACCGGTGCCTACACCACCAGTTACAGCGCGGTTGAGTTCAATGGCTTTCCGCCACTGAAATCCTTCTACGTCTGATCATCCCGCCCGGGAACGATCAACCTTTGTAGGAGCCGGCTTGCCGGCGATGGCGTCCTTAAGATCGCCATCGCCGGCAAGCCGGCTCCTACGGGTTTAGGTGCATAGCGCGACCTTTGTATATTTCGGCCATCGCGCGGATTTGCGCATTGTCAGCCGCCTCCAACGCCTTCTGCGCCGTGCGCAGAAACTTCAAATTCCCGCCCGCCAACGCCTCTCGCAACCACTCCAGCGCCGCTTCGACTTGACCTCTGTCAGCCAACACCGCCGCATAGCTGAACTGCCCGCGAAAATCCCCGGCTTCGGCGGAGCGTCGATACCATTCCACGGCGGCATCCAAATCTCTTGGGCAGCATTGTCCGTCTTCCAGATAACGCCCCAACAGGTTCATCGACTTGGCATGGCCTTGTTCCGCAGCCTGGCGATATAGGCTCAGGGCTTGCGGTTGGTCCTCGGTAACACCGCGCCCGGTCGCCAGCAGATTGGCGTAGTTGTATTGCGCCCAATCCAAACCGGCCTCGGCGGCCAAACGGTATTCTCGCGCCGCTGCCGCTTCATCCGCCGCACAACCCCAACCATGCTCCAAACAGCGACCGGCCATATTGCGCGCCATCAAGTGCCCGCCCTGCGCCGCAATCTGGAACCAGCGCAGCGCCAAGGCTTCATCGCGCTCAATGCCACGCCCTTCCAGCAGGATTTGGCCGAGCAGCGCCTGGGCATCCACCACGCCTGCCTTGGCCGCGATCAGGATGGCCTGGGCTGCACGCACCGGGGAGTCGTCGAGCATGGATTGGAGTTGTTCGACGTTGAGTACTTCTTCACGACGTAACAAAAAACCCACGTCAGACCTCGACCCAGCGGCGCAACAGGTTGTGGTAGGTGCCGGTGAGCTGGATCAGCGCGGGGTGGTTGGGCACGTCTGCGCTCAGTTGCTGGATCGCGCCGTCCATTTCGAACAGCAGGGTGCGCTGGCTGTCTTCGCGCACCAGGCTTTGGGTCCAGAAGAAAGAGGCGTAGCGCGCGCCGCGAGTCACCGCGTTGACTTTGTGCAAGCTGGAACCGGGGTACAGCACCATGTCGCCGGCCGGTAACTTCACGCGCTGCAGGCCGAAGGTGTCCTGGATTTCCAGTTCGCCGCCGTCGTACTCATCGGGGTCGCTGAAAAACACGGTGGATGACAAATCAGTGCGCACGCGCTCGTGACTGCCTTTGGGCTGGCGTACGGCGTTGTCGATGTGAAAATCGAAACTGCCGCCAGCGGTGTAGCAGTTGAGCAACGGCGGAAAAACCTTGTGCGGTAACGCCGCCGACATAAACAGCGGGTTCTGCCACAAACGCTCGAGCATCGCCGCGCCGATTTCCTTGGCCAGCGGGTGGCCTTCGGGCAATTGCAGGTTGTGTTTGGCCTTGGCGGACTGGTGCCCGGCGGTGATTTTACCGTCGGCCCAATCGGCAGTTTCCAGGGCTTGGCGGATGCGCTGCACTTCCTCACGAGAGAACAGGCCGGGGATGTGCAGCAGCATGGGCAATACCTGAATTCGGAGAGATGCCAATGGTATTGATTCTTATCCGCCCTGTAAAACGCAGCAGACGTATGAGTTCGTAAAAACCGTAAGCGAAAAGTGTAAAGAATGTAAATTCAGTGCAATTAGCAATGTATCGCAATTGATAGAAATACTTGTTAACACTATATTCCGCGGCCTCACATCCTTGGGGAAAGGACACGTCATGTCGCGCACCACTACAAAAATACCTGCCAGTTCACCACGCATGCTGGCTTCGGCCATCGGCGTTGCCCTCAGCGCCAGCTCTGTCGCCCATCTGGCGCAGGCTGCCGAAGACACTGAACAAAAAGGCCAGCGCAACAGCATCTCCCTCGGCGCCACCAGCATTACTGGCGAAGAACAGGACAACACCTCCTACCAGGTCGAAAAAGCCTCGTCGCAGAAATACACCGCGCCGCTGGTCGACACGCCGCGCTCGGTCACCGTGGTGCCGCAACAAGTGCTCAAGGACACCGCCGCCACCTCGCTGCAGGACGCCTTGCGCACCGTACCGGGCATCACGTTTGGCGCCGGCGAAGGCGGCAACCCCCAGGGCGACCGTCCGTTCATCCGTGGTTTTGACGCCCAAGGCGACACCTACCTGGACGGTGTGCGCGACACGGGCGGCCAGAGCCGCGAGATCTTTGACATCGAGTCGATCGAAGTCAGCAAAGGCCCGAACTCTGCGTTCGGCGGTCGTGGCTCGGCCGGTGGCAGCCTCAATCTGGTGAGCAAGACCCCACAAGCACGGGACTTCACCAACGGCGGCTTCACCTACGGTTCCGATCAGACTCGCCGCTATGTACTCGACGTGAACCGTCAGTTCCTCGACGACAGCGCCGCGTTCCGCCTGAACCTGATGAGCCACGAACAGAACGTGGCAGGTCGCGATGCGGTGAATTACGACCGCTGGGGTGTCGCCCCGTCGCTGACCTTTGGCCTGGGTACCCCGACCCGCGTCAACCTCAGCTACTACCACCTGGAAAGCAATGACCTGCCGGACTCGGGGATTCCCTACGGTTACGGCTCGTCGACCGCGACGGCCCATGTACATGACAAGCCCAACGACGGTGGCGACAGCAACAACTTCTACGGCCTCAAGGATCGCGACTTCCGCAAGACCCGCGCCGACATCAGCACGTTCTCCATCGAGCACGACCTGAACGACACCATGACGCTGAAAAACACCCTGCGTCACGGCAGCACCGGGCAGGATTACATCCTGACGCAGCCGGACGACAGCAAATTCAACGTCAACCGGTTCGGCACCGTATGGCGTCGCGCCAACAGCCGGGTCTCGACCACAACCACTACCACCAACCAGACCGACCTGTTCGGCAGCTTCCAGGCCTTGGGCTTCAAGCACAGCTACTCCACCGGCCTGGAATTCACCGGTGAAGAAACCCGCGTCAGCAGCTACACCATCAGCCCCAACGCCAACCCGATCTGCACCGTGGCCAAAGGCAGCCTGGGCGGCCAGTGCACCTCCCTGAGCAACCCGAACCCGGATGACGCCTGGACCGGCAGCATCGCGCGCAACTATTACGGCACCACCACCAAGGCCACCAGCCGTGGCGCCTATGTGTTCGACACCATTGAGCTGGACCCGAAATGGTTGCTGAACGTCGGCCTGCGCTACGACACCTTTGACACCGTTGCCAACACCGATTCCGCGACCGGCCGCAGCAAAATCAAAGAAGACAGCCAATTCTTCAACTGGCAGGCCGGCCTGGTCTGGAAGCCGGTAGAAAACGCCAGCGTCTATGCGTCCTATGCCACGTCGGCAACGCCTGCCGGCGGCCTGGTCGGTGAAGGTTCGGACGGCAACCCTCTGTCAGCCGGTGCCGCCACCAGCGACCTGCAGCCGGAAGAAACCGTCAACTACGAGCTGGGCACCAAGTGGGATCTGTTCCACGATCGCCTATCCCTGACCGCTGCGGTGTTCCGTACCGAGAAGAAAAACACGCGCATCCTGGTCGATGCCCTGACCTATCAGAACGCCGGTGAGTCCCAAGTCGACGGCGTGGAATTGTCGGCCAGCGGCAAGATCACCGACCAATGGCAGGTGTTCGCCGGCTACAGCTACCTCGACAGCGAGTTGGTCAAATCCGGCCTGAACGGTCGCAACGGCGTGGTCAGCTCGGGTTCGAACAAAGGCAATCAAATGCCCAACACGCCGAAGAACACCTTCAGCCTGTGGACCACCTACGACGTCACCTCCAAGCTCACCATCGGTGGCGGCGCGTTCTACGTCGACCAGGTTTATGGCGATGCGGGCAACACCGTTTATGTACCGTCCTATACCCGTTACGACGCCATGGCCACTTACAAGCTGACCAAGAACGTCGACTTGCAATTGAACGTGCAAAACCTGACGGACAAGCTGTATTACGACAAAGCCTTCTCGACACACTTCGCCAACCAGGCGGCCGGTCGCACGGCGCTGTTGACCACCAGCTTCCACTTCTAAGCAGCAACACCACGCAGTAAAAAGCCCCACGCATCGGATGCGTGGGGCTTTTGCGTGTCAAACAGAATGTTTCTCGACAAGCCACGGCATAATGCGCGCCGTGCCCTACATATCCAGATAGACGAGGCGGTCAGACGTGTTGAAGAAAACCCTGTTCCAGTTGCACTGGTTCTTCGGCATTACCACCGGGCTGGTGCTGGCCTTGATGGGGATCACCGGGGCTGCGGTCTCGTTTCAGGATGAAATACTGCGGGCGCTCAACCCCAGCGTACTGACCGTGGAAAAACGCGAAGCCGGCGTCCTGCCGCCCGCCGAGCTGGTGCGCAAGCTGGAAGCCACCGAAGGCCAGACCGTGGCCATGCTGTTCGTGGAGAGCGAGAGCGGCAACGCCGCCCGCGTGTTCTTCACCCCGCCACCCGGTGAACGCCGTGGGCAGCTGCGCTATTTCGACCCCTACACCGGCGACTACATGGGCGACGTGGTCGGCCAGGAGGTTTTCGGCTTCCTGCTGCAATTTCACCGTTTCCTGGTGATGGGCGATACCGGGCGCAATATCACCGGCGCCTGCACACTGATCCTGGTGTTCTTCTGCCTGTCCGGTATGTACCTGCGCTGGCCGCGCCAAGTGGCAAGCTGGCGTGCCTGGCTGACCCTGGACTGGCGCAAAAAGGGCCGCGCCTTCAACTGGGACCTGCACTCGGTATTCGGCACCTGGTGCTTGCTGGCCTATCTGCTGTCGGCGCTGACCGGACTGTATTGGTCCTACGACTGGTACAGCCAGGGCCTGACCAAGCTGCTGTCCGACGCCCCACAGAATGAACGGGTGCGCAAACGCGGCCCGGCCCCCGAAGGCCCGGCGCCCGTAGCCAATTACGATGCGATCTGGAGCAGCATCTACAGCAACGCCGGCCCAGGCTTGAGTGCTTACAACATCCGCATGCCGGCCGTCGCCGGGCAACCGGCCACCGTCTACTACCTGCTGGACGATTCGCCCCATGACCGCGCGCTGAACCAGATCAACCTGGACCCGGCGACCGGCGAGGTGAAATCCCATGACCGCTACGCCAGCAAGACCTTCGGCTCACAACTGCTGACCAGCGTCTACGCGCTGCACACCGGCAGTTACTTCGGCCTGGCGGGGCGGATCATCCTCACGCTCAGCTCGGTGCTGATGCCGCTGTTCTTCATCACCGGTTGGCTGCTTTACCTGGACCGTCGTCGCAAGAAACGCCAGGTGCGTGACGCGCGCAAAGGCCTCTCGGCCAACGCCAGCGATGCGCCAGCCTGGCTGATCGGCTTCGCCAGCCAGAGCGGTTTTGCCGAGCAGCTTGCGTGGCAAACAGCAGGCCAATTGCAGGCGGCTGGTTTGCCGGTGAAGGTGCAGTCCCTGGGCAGCGTCAGCCAGGATGATCTGCGCCAGTCGGAAAATGCGCTGTTCGTGGTCAGCACCTTCGGCGACGGTGAAGCGCCCGACAGTGCCCGCGGTTTCGAGCGCAGTGTGCTCGGCCAAGACCTGTCCCTAAAGGGTTTGAACTACTCGGTCCTGGCCCTGGGCGACCGTCAATACGAACACTTCTGCGGCTTTGCACGCCGCCTGCACTTCTGGCTGACCAACCAGGGCGGCAACGCACTGTTTGCCCCGGTGGAAGTCGACAGCGGCGACACCACCGCCCTGCTGCACTGGCAACAACAACTGGGCCAGCTGACAGGCCACGCCCCGGCGGCCGCTTGGCCAACCGCCCAGTACGAAAACTGGACGCTGAGCCAACGCTCCCTGCTTAACCGCGACAGCGCGGGCTCAGATGTTTATTTGCTGGGCCTCACCTCGCCTTCACCGCAAAGCTGGCAGGCCGGCGACCTGGTGGAAGTATTGCCGCGCAACTGCCCCTGGGCCATCGAGCACTTCCTCGAAGGCCTGGGCCTGGCCGGCAGTGACGGTGTGCTGATCGACGGCATGGTGCACACCCTCGATCAAGCCCTGGCCACTCGCCAATTGCCGACGCATCGCGCCCACCTGGTCGGCCTGCATGCCCAGGCGCTGGTGGACGCGCTGGTACCGCTGGGCATGCGCGAATACTCCATCGCCTCGATTGCCAGCGATGGCGTACTCGAATTGATCGTGCGCCAGGAACGCCACCCCGACGGTAGCCTGGGTCTCGGTTCAGGCTGGCTCACCGAACATGCCGCCCTCGGCTCAAGCATCAGCCTGCGCCTGCGCCGCAACAGTGGTTTCCATCTACCAGACGTACCCGTGCCACTGATCCTGCTGGGCAACGGCACCGGCCTGGCCGGCCTGCGCAGCTTGCTCAAGGCGCGCATTGCCGATGGCCAGCAGCGCAACTGGCTGCTGTTCGGTGAACGCAATATCAAGCATGACTTCCTCTGTCAGGACGAGCTGCAAGGCTGGCTGGCCAGTGGTGACCTGGCGTTGCTGGACCTGGCTTTTTCCCGCGATCAGGAGGAAAAAATCTACGTGCAGGATCGTCTGCGCGAGTCCGCCGAGGTGCTGCGTAGATGGCTAAGCAACGACGCGGCGATTTATGTGTGCGGGAGTTTGCAGGGAATGGCGGCTGGAGTGGACCAGGCGCTGGTGGACATCCTCGGCAATGAGGCCGTGGAGCGCTTGATCGAGCAAGGCCGCTACCGGCGCGATGTCTACTGACCTTCCCCCTTTACTGCAGGAGCCGGCTTGCCGGCTCCTGCAGGGAGCGGGATTTAGGCGGGTTGTAGCTTTTGTTCGAACACTGAGACGCCATCCAGGTCGCGCAGGATTACGGTCAACTCCGCCGTCTGCCCATCAATCTGCACCTCACCAAAAAACTGAAAACCCGCGAACGGCGAGGTGTTCTGTGCCGGCGGAGCCTTCTCGAACACCACTTCGGGGCCAAAGGTTTTATCCAGTGGGTTGGGCCCGAAACTCCCCGCATTCAACGGCCCGGCGACAAACTCCCAGAACGGCTCGAAATCCTGGAACGCCGCGCGATCCGGGTGATAGTGGTGCGCGGCGCAGTAGTGCACATCTGCCGTCAGCCACACGTGATTGCGCACCTTGTGCGCCCTTAAAAAGCCCAGCAGTTCGGCAATTTCCAACTCACGTCCTTGCGGTGCGCCTGGGTCACTATTGGCAATCGCTTCCCAACGCGGTACGCCAGGGCTCACTTCACCATCGGGTACACCCAGGCCAATCGGCATGTCAGCCGCGATGACTTTCCACTGCGCCTGCGAACCTTTGAGCTCACGCTTGAGCCAGTCCAATTGCTCGCGGCCGAGGAAGGGTTTTTCACTACCCAGGTTGTCATCGTTCGGTCCGCGATAGCTACGCATGTCCAGCACGAACACATCCAGCAGCGGACCATAACTGAGCTTGCGATAAATCCGTCCGCCGCCGTCGGCGCTCTGCCGGCGCATCGGTGAATATTCCAGCCAGGCCTGGCGCGCACGGCCGACCAAGGTGTTGATGTCCTTGACCTGGTAACGCTCATCCAACTGCTTGCTTGGAGACCAGTTGTTCACCACTTCATGGTCGTCCCACTGCCAGATCTGCGGCACTTCGGCGTTGAAGCGACGGACGTTTTCATCCATCAGGTTGTAGCGGTAATTGCCGCGATACTCATCCAGGGTTTCGGCAACCTTGCTCTTGGCTTCGGTGGTGATGTTGCGCCAGATGCGCCCGTTTTCGACCGTAAGCTGTGCCGGCACCGGACCGTCGGCGTAGATGGTGTCGCCGCTGTGGATAAAGAAATCCGGCAAGCGCAGGCGCATGGCTTCATAGATACGCATGCCGCCAATGTCCGGGTTGATGCCGAAGCCCTGGCCGACGGTGTCGCCGCTCCACACAAAACGGATATCGCGGCGCTGTTGCGGCACGCTGCGCAGGTGGCCAAACCAGGGTTCGCTGGCGATGCCGGTCTGGGCATCTTCGAAGTGCACGCGGTAGAAAATCGCCTGATCGGCGGGCAGCCCGGTGAGTTCGACGCGGGCGGTAAAGTCGGTGCGGTTATCGGCCAGGGGCGAAACAAATCGACGCGGGTTGCTGAATACGCTGCGGGTGTCCCACTCCACCACCATGCGGGCCGGGCGGTCGCTGCGGCTCCAGATCATGGCGCGATCACCGAGCAGGTCGCCGGACTGCACGCCGTCGGTGAGTTGCGGCCGGTCCTTGACCGAGGCAATCACCGCCGGGGCCAGGCCCGGCAACAACAGGCCGGCGCCGACGGCTTGCATAACGCGGCGGCGGCCAAGATCGAAGTGGCTCATGCAGGTGCCCTCTTGAGTATCAAAAGGGAAACTTAACCACGTCGGGATGAAAGCCAGATGACACCCCCTGTAGGAGCCGGCTTGCCGGCTCCTACAGGGTCAGGCAGGGGCGACGGCCAGCTCTTGCGCTTCGGGGCGTTTGATCAGCGCGTACACCAACCCCGTCAGCAGGCTACCGGCAACGATTGCCAGCAAATACAGCAACGCATGGTTCATCGCGTTCGGGATCACCAGCACCGCCAGCCCGCCGTGGGGCGCTGCCAGTTTGCAACCAAAGTACATCGACAAGGCACCGGCCAACGCGCCACCGGCGATGCTGGCCGGGATCACACGCAGCGGATCTTTAGCCGCAAAGGGAATCGCACCTTCGGAAATGAACACCATCCCGAGAATGATCGCGGCCTTGCCAGCTTCCCGCTCCGTCTGGGCGAACTTGCGGCGCGCCAGGAACGTGGCGATGCCCATGCCGATGGGCGGCACCATGCCCGCGGCCATCACCGCGGCTATCGGCGCGCCACTGTGCTCGGCGAGCATGCCGACCGAGAACGCGTAGGCGGCCTTGTTGATCGGCCCGCCAAGGTCGACGCACATCATGCCGCCCAACAGAACGCCCAGCAGCACGGCGTTGGCGGTGCCCATGGTGTTGAGGAATCCCGTCAGGCCCACCAGCATCCGCGCCACCGGCGGCCCGACCAGATAGATCATCGCAAGGCCGGTGAACAGGCTCGCCAGCAACGGGATGATCAGGATCGGTTTGAGCGAATCCAGGCTCTGCGGCAGTTGCACCGCGCGGCTGATCAGCTTGACGCAGTAGCCGGCGAGGAAACCGGCGAATATCCCGCCGATGAAGCCTGCACCCAGGGTCGTCGCCAGCAGCCCGCCAATCATGCCGGGGGCCAGGGCGGGACGGTCGGCAATGGAGTAGGCGATATAGCCCGCCAGCAGCGGCACCATCAACATGAAGGCCTGGTTACCCACCGTTTTCAACGCGGCGGCAAGGGTGCCTTGCTCTTCAAACGCCGTGATGCCGAACATGAATGACAAGGCGGTCAACAATCCACCCGCCACCACCATCGGCAACATGAACGACACCCCGGTGAGCAGGTGTTTGTAGACGCCGGTTTTTTCCTTCTTGGCCACGGTACCGCTGGCCGCGCTTTCCACCGAGCCTTCAGCAAGGGCTTTGTTAAGGGTGGCTTCGGATTGCTTGAGGGCAATGCCGGTGCCGCAACGGTAGATCTTCTTGCCGGCGAAGCGCTCGGTGGCGACTTCAATATCGGCGGCCAGCAACACCACGTCTGCATCAGCGATGGCCTGCGGGCTCAAGGGTGTACGGGCACCGACCGAGCCTTGGGTCTCGACCTGCAATTCGTAGCCCAGACGCTTGGCGGTCTGCTGCAAGGCCTCGGCCGCCATGAAGGTGTGGGCGACGCCCGTCGGGCAAGCGGTGATCGCAACAATACGCGGCGCTTTTTTGGCCGCGTGTTCGGTGGCGACATGCACCTGCGCCTCTTCGGCGCCGCGCCGCAATACGGCGTCGACATCCGCCAGCGCCTGGGCCGGCGTGCTCTGGAACACACGCTTGCCGACAAACCGCTGCATATCCACCGGGGTGCTGCTGACCAGCAACACCCATTCGGCGTCGTCGATCGTGGCTTGGGACAACTGGCGTTCCGGGCGCTGCACATCCACCACTTCAACGCTGGTGCTCCAGCCCTGGCGCTGTGCGGCGGCGTCCAACAAGCGGGCGCACAGCACACTGGTGACCATGCCGTTCGGGCAGGCGGTAACAATGGCTAACTTCATCACAAACCCTCTTATTGTTCTGTCAGCGCGCGCACGTGGACGCCGCTTTCGAGGCGCGCCAACTGCGCGTGATCGCTGATGCCGAAACCGATCTGCGTCACCGCCATCGCGGCAATCGCCGTGGCTCGGCGCAAGGTTTGCTCCGGCGTATCACCCGTGAGCAGACCGTGGAGCATCCCGGCCAGTAGCGAGTCGCCGGCGCCGACGGTGCTGGCGACCACGACCTTGGGCGGTGTGGCGTGCAGCGATGCGCCTGGGCTGTACCAGCTCACGCCGGCGGCGCCGTCGGAAACCACCACGTGTTCCACACCTTGTTGATGCAATTGGCTGATGGCATCCGGGGCATTACCCAGTGCGTCGGCCAGTTCTTCGGTATTGGGTTTGACCAGCCACGGGCCGGCTTTCAAACCGGCGCGCAGCGCTTCGCCGCTGGTGTCCAGGGCGACTTTCAAGCCACAGCGTTTCAACTGTTCCAACAGCGCTTGAAACCACTGCGGGCTAACACCGCGCGGCAAGCTGCCGGCCACCACCACGGCATCAAAGTCGGGGGCAATCTGCGCCAGTTTTTCCAGCAACGCGCTCTGCGCCTGCTCCGTCACCTGCGGCCCCGGTGCATTGATGTCGGTGACCCGGCCATCCTGCTCGGCAATCTTGATATTGCTGCGGGTTTCACCGGTCACGCGGATAAACGCATCAGTAAAACCACGCTGTGCAATCAGCGCTTCGAAGGCCTGCGGGTTGCCGTCGCCGAGGAAGCCGCCCACAGTCAGTTCATGGCCAAGATCGGCCAGCACCTGCGCCACATTCACACCCTTGCCGGCGGCATGGGTCAGCAGGGTTTCGCTGCGATTGACTTCACCCGGTTCCAGGCGCGCCAGGCGTACCGTCAGGTCCAACGCCGGGTTCAGCGTCAGGGTCAGAATCCTTGCCATCTACACGGCCTCCACTAGGGCTCGCACTTCGGCGGGCGAGCCCACCGCCAGTGCTTGTTGCGCCAGGCCCTGGGCCTCGCTCAGACTGAATTCGCGTACACGCGCCTTCACTTCGGGAATGCTGCGAGCCGACACGCTCAGCTCATCAACGCCCAGGCCGATCAGCACCGGCACGGCCAACGGGTCCGCAGCCAGCTCGCCGCACACGCCGACCCATTTGCCATGGGCATGGGCGGCGCGCACGGTGATGTCGATCAGTTGCAACACCGCCGGGTGCAGGCCATCGGCCTGGGCCGACAGGGTCGGGTGGCCACGGTCGATGGCCAGGGTGTACTGGGTCAGGTCGTTGGTGCCGACACTGAAGAAGTCCACCTCCTTGGCCAGCACCGGCGCGAGCAGTGCCGCCGACGGCACTTCGATCATGATGCCCAGTTGCAAGTCCGCCACCGGGATCTCCAGGCGCAGGCGCTCGGTCATGTCGCGGGCTGCGCGCCATTCATCGACGCTGCCGACCATGGGAAACATGATGCGCAGCGGGCGGTTATCCGCAGAGCGCAGCAGCGCACGTAACTGCGCTTCCATGATCTGCGGGCGCTGCAGGGTCAGACGAATACCGCGCACGCCGAGGAAGGGGTTTTCTTCCTCGGCGATTGGCCAATACGGCAGCGGTTTGTCGCCGCCGACATCGAGGGTGCGCACCACCAACGGGCGACCGGCGAGGCCGTCGAGGACGCGACGGTATTCGGCTTCCTGGGTGGCCTCGTCCGGCGCTTGCGGGTGGGCCATGAAAATCAGTTCGGTGCGCAGCAAGCCAATGCCTTCGGCGCCCTGCTCCACCGCGCTGGCAACCCCGGCGCTTTCGCCGATATTGGCAAACACCTCCACGGCATGCCCGTCGCGGGTCAGCGCCGGTTCATGGCGCTGCGCCGAGGCGGCTTGCAAGCGTTGTTCGCGGGTGTCGCGCTCGACCGTTGCGCGCTGCAGGGTAGCGGCGTCGGCGTCCACATGCAGGCGGCCGCGCTGGCCATCCAGCAATAACGGCGTACCGGCGGCCAGCAGCAACACCGTCGGACCGGCACCAACCAACGCCGGAATACCCAGCGCACGAGCGACAATGGCGCTGTGGGCCGTCGCGCCGCCACGGGCAGTGAGGATGCCGGCGACGCGCGCCGGGTCCAGGCGCGCCACATCGGACGGACCGACTTCATCCATCACCAGAATGTAAGGTTCGCTCGGCTCCTGGGCGGTTTCGACGCCACACAGTTGCGCCAGCACGCGGCGACCAATGTCACGCAGGTCGGCGGCACGCTCGGCGAGCAAAGCATCCTGCAACGACTCCTGCTGCTTGGCGGCCGCCTCGATCACACTCATCCACGCCGCTTCAGCGCTTTCGCCTTGCTTGAGGCGGGTGTCGACTTCGTCGGTGAGTTCCGGGTCGTCGAGCATTTCCTGATGGGTGATGAAAATCTCGCGGATCGCCTTGGACGGGTTGCGTTCGATCAGGCCTTGGATATCACGACGCACATCACCCAAGGCGCTGTGCAGGCGCTGGCGCTCGATGGCCGAGGATTCGCCACGCAGTGGGTAATCGAAGACCTGCTGAACCTGGATGTGCGCTGGGCCGATGGCAATGCCCGGCGCGGCGGCGATGGCCTGGATCTGGCTGCCGGCCAAGGGTGCGCTGAGCACTGGCTCGACATCGACGACTTCAGGCTGGATATTCACAGTCGGCAGCGGCTCGACCTCTTCACCCAGGCCTTCTTCCACCGCCGCCAACAGCGCGGGCAGCGCGTCGCCGGCAATGGTCGGCTCGGCGACAAACTCCAGCACCTGGCCGCGACGCGCACCGAGGCTCAGCAGTTTGCTCAGGCTTTTCACCGACACGGCGCCGACCGGGCCATCGACGATGCGCACTCGGAGGTCGCCCTCAAAACTTTTCGCCAACTGCGCAAGGATCTTCGCCGGGCGCGCATGCAGGCCGTGGGCGTTGGCCAGGGTGATGCGCGCAGTGGGCCAATCTGGAGGCAATTCACCGCCGAGCACTTCAAGCACGGCGCGGCTGCTGGTGGCGCGGCCGAGTTCCTGGCCGCGACCTTCGATCAGCAAGGCACATAGGCGTTCGAGCAACGTCTGATGGGCTTCGCCCAGGCTGGCCAGGCAGAACAGGCCGTTGAGCGGCTGACCGAGGTAACGCATGGGTTTGTCCGGGGTGACAAACGCCAGCCCTGGGCGCTTGACGGTCTGCTCGCTGTGCAACCACCACAGGCCATCGCCCAGGGGCAGCGCATCCACCTGCTGCAACACCGCGGCGAAACCATTGCTCACACAATCGGCCTGACGTAACAGGCGTGCGCCGCGCCATACCAGCTCTTCGAAATCGTCGGCGGACACGCCCAGGCTGATCATCTGCGCATCCAGCGCCAGTTCCTGCGGCGCACCTTGCAGCAGTTTCAACAGCGCTTCGGCGCTGCCGGCACGGCGCAGGGCCTGGCCCAGATCGGTTTCGCCGAGGGCGCGGGTGAGCAGTTGCAACAGGCGCAGATGTTCGTCGGATTTGGCGGCGATGCCGATGGCCAGGTACACGATCTGGCCATCGCCCCAGTCCACCCCTTCGGGGAACTGCAGCAGGCGCACACCGGTGGAGAACACCTGGTCACGGGTTTCGGGGGTGCCGTGGGGGATGGCGATACCTTGGCCAAGGAAGGTCGAGCCTTGGGCTTCACGGGCTTGCAAACCACTGAGGTAACCCTCGGCGACCAGGCCGTCGGCCACCAGTTTTTCAGCGAGCAGGTGCAAGGCAGCAGATTTGTCCACGGCCACCTGGCCCATGGAAATCTGCTCTACAGTGAGCTCAAGCATGCCGTTCTCCTAGTTAGTGCGGTGGCGCACTAGGTATTGTTTTAAACAAACAGTGTAAAGGGTGTTCAAGAATTACTGACTGAGCAGTCAATTGGCAGTAGCCACTCCGTCGCGAACGTCGTAAAAATACGCTGGCTGAAACGTTTAATCTAGATCTTATGGAAGACTACGCGTTAATTGCGCATCCTTGAAGAACCGCTCGGCGCTTGAGCCAGGACATTGGTCGTGTACAGGAATCGGTTACGATTGGAGAAAATGTCGGGGCAAGCTCCAGAAAACAAGGAAATCCCGGTTTGAAACTCAGTGATATCGCGCGTCTTGCCGGTGTGTCCGTGACCACCGCCAGCTACGTCATCAATGGCAAGGCTGAACAGCAACGCATCAGCAGTGCCACCGTCGAACGGGTGCGTGCCGTGGTCGAAGCCCATGGCTTTACCCCCAACCCCCAGGCCGCCGGGCTGCGCAGTCGGCACACGCGCACCTTGGGCTTTATCCTGCCCGACCTGGAAAACCCAAGCTATGCGCGCATCGCCAAGCTCCTGGAGCAAGGCGCACGGGCACGCGGTTATCAACTGCTGATCGCCAGCTCCGACGATGACGCCGACAGCGAACGCCAACTGCTGCAACTGTTCCGCGCCCGTCGTTGTGATGCGCTGTTTGTCGCCAGCTGCTTGCCGGCCAGCGATGACAGTTACCGCGAGTTGCAGGCCAAGGGGCTGCCAGTGATCGCTATCGACCGGGTGATGGGCGCAGATCATTTCTGCTCGGTAGTCAGCGACGACCGCCAGGCGTGCCAGCAATTGACCAGCAGCCTGTTGCAACCCCTGCCCAAGCAGATCGTGCTGATCGGCGCTCGGCCCGAGCTAAGCATCAGCCAGGAACGTGCCGCCGGTTTCCGCGAGGCGCTGCGCGGGTTCACCGGCGAAGTGATCGTCGAACACGGCGAAGCCTTCAGTCGCGACTGTGGCCGACAGTTGATGGAGCAACTTCTGCAGCAACTGGGGCATTTGCCTGACGCACTGGTGACCACGTCCTACGTGCTGTTGCAAGGCGTGTTCGACGCACTGCATGATTTCCCGCTCAAATCACGGCCGCTGCGCCTGGGCACCTTTGGCGATACCCAGTTGCTGGATTTCCTGCCGCTGCCGGTCAACGCCATGGCCCAGCAACATCAACTGATCGCCGAGACCGCGCTGCGCCTGGCCCTGGCCGCGGTAGAAGACGAACAGTACCAACCCGGCGTGCATGCCATCGGCCGGACGTTCAAGCAACGCATTCGCGAGGCTTGAGCGTGGAGCTGATCGACACCCACACCCATTTGGACTTCCCGGATTTCGACAGCGATCGCCGGGAAGTCCTCGCCCACAGCCGAGCCTTGGGCGTGCAACGCATGGTGGTGTTGGGGGTGTATCAGCAGAATTGGCAGCGGTTATGGGACCTGGTGCAAGCGGATGAAGGCTTGTTCGCTGCCTTTGGCCTGCATCCGGTGTACCTCGATGACCATCGCCCCGCCGACCTGACGGAACTGGGCGACTGGCTGACTCGCCTGCACGGCCACCGGCAACTGTGCGCCGTGGGCGAAATCGGCTTGGATTACTTCCTCGAACAACTGGACCGCGAACGCCAGCAGAGCCTGTTTGAAGCGCAGCTGAAACTGGCGGTGGACTTCCAATTGCCAGCACTGCTGCACGTGCGTCGTAGCCACGCCGCCGTCATCGCGACCCTCAAGCGCATTCGCCTGCCCCGTGGCGGCATCATCCACGCGTTTGCCGGTAGCCGCGAAGAAGCCCGTGAATACATCAAGCTCGGCTTCAAACTGGGCTTGGGCGGCGCCGCCACCTGGCCTCAGGCCCTGCGCATGCACAAGGTGCTGGCCCACCTGCCGTTGGATGCGGTGGTACTGGAAACCGACTCACCGGATATGGCGCCCGCCATGTATCCCGGCCAACGCAACAGCCCCGAACACCTGCCGGCTATCTGCACAGCGCTTGCCGAACTGATGGATACCAGCCCTCTATTACTGGCTGAGGCGAGCACACGCAATGCGTGCGAGCTGTTCGATTGGTAGCGCGGGCGTGACCAACTGCAGATTCAACGTCATGCGCTGGCGGTAACGGGCGTATCGCAACACCAGGAAATGCACGAGCAACACCACCAGCGAGATGTTGAATTGGCCGATCACACTCATCAGACCCACCCACTCTGCCACCAGCGCAACGATCATTACCATGCAGGTCAACATCACCATGCTCGGACGCACCAGTGCCCAATGATCCAGAGACCTGAATTGACGCAACTGTCGAGGGCAGTTCAACTGCAAGATCCACTGACAGTAAGGACAATCGAACGGTTCTTCGATGGCGATGGCATTCAGTTGCCAAGGCTTGAGATTAAAAGTGATATCACAGTGAGCGCAGTGCCCCTTGATGCCGATTACAGCGTTCATCGCTGTGCCTCCTTAGGACATTAAATCGAATGAAACAATTTTCACTCATTCAAAACTCCTGAAAAGAGACGCAGCGATATCAGGACAAGCACCACGCCAGCAAACGACAAATCCTACATTCCGAACTCACACACGAAACGCGCCGATCAATTGTTTCAGCTCAATCACCTGCAGCGACAACTGGCGACTCGCCGCTTCGGTCTGATGCGCGCCTTCGGCGGCATGTTCACCAGCTCGATTGATTGCAACGATGTTCTGGTCGATATCGTGGGCGACGGCGGTTTGTTGCTCCACCGCGGCGGCAATCTGCTGATTCTGATCGACGATCATCCCAACGGCACCGAGGATATTTTCCAGGGCTTGCTGGACTTTTTCCGACTGTTCCACGGTGCCACTGGCCATTTCATGGCTGCTGCCCATGGCCTTCACGGCCGCCGCTACGCCGCTGTGCAAGCGGCCGATCATCTGTTCGATTTCTTCGGTGGAATGCTGGGTGCGTCGCGCCAGGGTGCGCACCTCATCGGCCACCACCGCAAACCCACGCCCTTGCTCGCCGGCGCGCGCGGCTTCGATGGCCGCGTTAAGGGCCAGCAGGTTGGTTTGCTCGGCAATGCTTTTGATCACTTCCAGCACGCTGCTGATGGACTGGCTGTCGGTGGCCAGTTGGTTGATCACCCGCACCGACTGATCGATTTCCGTGGCGAGCCGCGCAATGCTGCCCTGCTGAGACTGCACCAGGCCACGGCCGCTGACGGTTTCGGCGTTTACGCTGTGGGCACTGCTGACCGCCGCTGCCGCGCTTCGCGCGACCTCTTGGGCGGTGGACGACATCTGGTTCATCGCGGTCGCGACCTGCTCGATCTGCGTACGCTGCCCGGAAACCGCCTGATTGCTCTGGGCCGAGACCGTCTCCACCTGCCCGGCCTGCAACTCGACCTGGCTGACGGTGTGCCCGACGCGCTCGATCAAATCATGGATCTTCGCCACGGTACCGTTGAACACCTGGCCCAGGTCACCCAGCTCATCGCGGCTATGCGCAACAAAGGTGACGGTCATGTCACCGGCCGCGACCTTATCCATCATCGCGCCCAGACGGCTTAACGTGGTACGCGTTGAGGCGTAGAAGCCTGCATACAAGTAGAAAATCAACAGGAACACCGCGCTCAGGGCCACGACCAACACCACCATGTGCGTGCGGTTCTGTGCCAGGCGTTGTTCCAACTGCTGCCCGAGAAAGGTCAGCGTGGCGTCATCCAACTGATAGGTCTGGGCCATCAACCGGCTGACCCCGTCGTAGAAATCCTGCCAAGGCGCGTCGAGGGTTTCGGCCATCACCACCTGTTCTTCGAATAACTCGCTGCCTTGCTTGAGGCTGGCGTTGCTGGTACTGGCCAGGCTGTCGAGGGCCGCATGCGCGGCTTTGCTGGCGCCCAAGGCATCCTGCAACTTCAGGCCATATTCGGCCTGGAGTTTTTCCAATTGCTGCAACAGTTCGTCAAAGCGTGTGCTGGACGACGAATTGAGAAAGCCTTGGCCCAGAGAATAAGCGCCCATTGCCCGGCCTTCGCCCAATGTCTGGGTGACCTGCGGGGTCACGCTGGTGATCAGCTCACTAAGTTGGCGCAGATCGCCTTGGGAATCGCGGCTTAAACCGGATTGGCTGGCGATGATCTGGCTGAGCATCTGAGCCTTGTTGAGCAATTTGCCGATCAGCGCACTTTTGCTCAGCAGCGACGTTTCCTGCTGCTGGGCCTTGAAGGCGGCGATCAACTCGTCGCGCTTGGCGTCAAACGCGGCCATTTGCTCGGGCTCGGTCGTCATGGCGTTGAGGCTTTGCAGGCGACTCAACACGCTTTGTTCCAAGGCGCTGATCTTGCCCTCAAGGTCGCCCGCCTTACCGGACTGGCCTAGCGTGGCGTTGATCTGCACCTGGTTGTTGAGGGTTTCCAGATCGCGGCGCAGGGCCAGGCTGCTCCCAAGCAAGTCGAGGCTTTGCAGCTCCACGCGTGTGCCCTGGAATTCACGCCACGAATCACGCACCAGGTAATAGTTGGTCGCCAGCATCGGCAGCAGGAACAACACGCTGATCAAGCTGAACTTCATGCCGAAGCTCAGGCGATTCATCAGCGCGACGGCGGGATAGAGCAAGCTCTTCACAGGTGAACTCCCTTTCTTTTATTTTTATTGAGGCGCAGGGCGGCAGTTAGCCAGCATCTGTATAGCTCAATTTGAAAGGGAGTTTTGTAACTTAAGGTTAATGAGTTGAGGCGTTAGGGCAGCACCGTCCAGATCGCAAACCCGGCATACCACAGCACCGCTGCGCGCAGCAGCAGTTCCCACAGCCGGTCCAGGCTGTTGATACCATCGGGACCGACCGCCGGTGGCGGGATTTCCGCGGCAACCAGGCCGACTTTCTCCACCAGTTGGGCAGCGCTGATGTCCCAACTCAGCAGTTCGTGCAGCATCACACGGCCAACGGCGACGAAGTTGCCCACCAGGGCAAAACTGGCCGCCAGCAGACGCACCGGAAGCCAGTCAAATGCGTGGCGCAGTTGCCCGGCCCGCTCAGCCACCAAAGGGTTCTTGCTATGTTCACTGGCCAGTGCGAGCAGGCGATAAGCCAGCGCGGCAACCGGGCCCAACAGGAAGTACCAGAAAATCACCGCGAAAAAGCTCTGGTAGGCCTGCCACAACAGATGGCCCTGGACGCGTTCGAGCAGTTGTTCGCCACTGTCGGCGCTCAGGTTCAGGTCACGCTCGGCCACATGCTCGGCGGCTTGCAGATCGCCACGTCGCCAGGCATCGCGGAAGGGGCCGAGTCCGGCGAGCAGATCACCACGGCCCAGGCTGTAGATCACCACCAGCAGGTGCACCGGCAGTGCCAACAGCCCGTAAGCCACCGGCTCCAACACCAGCAGCAGCAACGCCAGCAATGCCACCGGCAACAACACCAGCAATGCCAGGATCAGCCAGGGTTGCTTGCCCATGCGCGGGCTCGATTCCAGCTTGGCCAGTTCACGCAGCCAACCGCCATCACGCTGCAACCGCTGGCGCAGGGCCGAGAACTTCTCGATCCATACGGCCAACACCAACACCAGGAAACTCATCGTGCGTGTCCTCCATCCTGCAGGGCGCTGCGAAAGCGCGTCCAATCAAAAGCCGGGCCGGGATCGGTCTTGCGACCCGGAGCGATATCGCTGTGACCACAAATACGCTGGGGCGTAATGCCGGGGTAAGCCACCAGCAACTGGCGGGTCAGATCGATCAATGACACATATTGAGCGTCAGTGAACGGCTGGTCATCCGTACCTTCAAGCTCCACCCCCAGGGAAAAGTCATTGCAGGTTTCCCGACCCTCGAATTGCGAGATCCCGGCATGCCAGGCCCGGTCGAGACAGGACACAAACTGCGTCACCGCACCATCGCGCTCAATCAGAAAATGCGCAGACACCCGTAGGTCAGCGATCCCTGCAAAGTAGGGATGTTCCGTGACATCCAAGCGGTTCTGGAAAAATTCCTGCACTTTTCCGGTGGCGAACTGCGCCGGTGGCAAGCTGATGTTATGCACCACCAACAGTGAGATTTCGCCTGCGGGGCGCTCGTTGAAGTTGGGCGAAGGGCAATGACGAATGCCCTTGCACCAACCGCTGATGGGGTCCAACTGCATACCGGTTCCTTGAACGAGACAACGTATGACCAGTATGCCGCGTTCGACCCTCCGGTTGCGATCACTTGCCGCGATTGAGTTGACGCAGCTTGCCCACCACGGCGGTCAACGCTCGCTCGAACAAGGGGCCGTCCTCCAGGGTATGCAGCGCCCCCCCCTTGAACGCCAACGCCAGTTGGCCCGCGCTTTTCTCCAACACCTTGAGCCCTGTGCGACTGGTGAAGATATAGGTGTCGGCCGGCGCCATGATCGCCGTCAGCCGGCAGCGCAGCGTAGTGGCTTCGTCTTCCTCGAATACCACCCAGCCACCCACCTTGAGTTGTCGGGCTTTCAGCAGGTCGGGGTCGTTGTCCGGGAGGTCGTGGACCGGATCGAGTGAGGCCGAGGTCAACACAAAGGGTTCAAGCACTTCGATCCACTCGTCGACACCCTCAGCTGCCTGGACATGCAGGGCCTGCAAACGCACGAAGAATTCGCGGGTGCTGAAGGGGTCGAACGCGGCACTGGTCAACCCGTCACGCAAGGCCTTGAGCAAGCCCGGCAGTTGCTCCAGCAAATGACGCCCGGCTTCGGTGTCTTGCTGCAGGCCGACGCTCCAGATCAGTTCGTCCATGGTGCGCAGCCCCGCCTGCCACTGCACCGACTGCTCGCCATGCTTGAGACTGGCCAGCAACAGTACCTGGCTCCAGGCCTGCTGCAGGAACTGCACAACCGGACGCGGCAGGGTCTTGCCCAACAACCGCTTGTTCAGCACATCGGCCACGCGCTGGCGGGCCGCTTCAGTGCGCACGCGCCCGGCCTCGGCATCGCGGGTGTGTTGTTCAAGCAAGTCGCTGCGCCGCCGCTCATCCGCGGTAAACGCACTGAACTCAGTAAGTAACTGGGAAAAAATCGTCGGGTCTTCGACAAACTCGTTAAGCAAGCGCTGCACCACCTGTTCAATGCGCAGGTACAGATGGTCGCGCTGGCCGCCGCCCATGCCAGCCGCCGCAATTTCATTGAGCAGACGCCGCGCCGGGTGGCTGGTGCGACTGAAGAGGCTCTTGTCCAGCACCGCCACTTTCAGCATCGGAATCTGCAGGCGACCGATCAAGGCCTTGAAGGCATCGGGCACAGCGCGGTCGTTGAGGATGAACTCAAACAGCAGCGCGATCAGGTTGATCACATCTTCGTCCGCCTCCTCCACCACACGCGATTTACCACTCTTGACGCTGACGCGAGTGAGCAACTGCTCAAGCTGGTTGCGCAGGTCAAAATCATCCTCGACCTCAGGCTCCGGCACGTACTGCTGCAAATGGGAGAGCAAGCGCAGCAGGTCACGGGTAGCAATGGGCAAGGTTTCGGCGCTGGCTTCAAGGGTCGGCGCCACACTACCGCGGACTGCGGTGAGCAACGGCTGGAGCGCGGCGAAGGCTTCCTGGCCATTTTCGTCGACAGGCGGCAAGGTTTCCTCGCGCGCAAGTTCACGGGACTCACGCGCCTCGATCCGGCGGGACGGTACGGCCTTCAGCTCAGGCAAAACACCCGTCGCGACCAGCAATTGATTGGCTTCGCCGTACAGTTGGTCGGCGTCACTGAGCACGTACTTTTCAAACAACTTGAGCATGATCAGTTTGACGCGAATTTCCACGCCCAGGCTGCGCCCCGCCCGCAGGAAGAACTCACACAACAGTGCAGGCCCCAGTGGGTTTTCACGATCATCCAGGCGATTGCCGAGCAACGCGCTCAAGCGCGCCGTGAGTTGCGCCAAGGCCAAGCCATCACGGTGCCGCACCCGACCCAGCATGGCTTCAAGCGCCACGGCTTTTTCCAGGTCATCCTTGGATGAACCTGGTGCTGCGTCGTAGGAAACCACCGGCACCAACTGCAATTCCCCGCGCCCTGCCTGACCCAGGCTGGCGAAGGCTTCAAACAGGCGTTCCATGAACACACGCTCGAAATTCTTGCGCTTGAGGCGCAGGTCGCGCATGGCCTCGAAGAAAATATGGTGATCCAGGTTGTTACGCGCCTTGTCGGCCATTTCGAACAAAGTGTCGTCGGCGTTATCGAACAAGTCCTGCAGCCCTTGCTGCAACTGTTGCGCCGCCTTGTCGCGGACCTGCAGTAACACCACCGGCAGTCGGGCGAGCGGCGATGGCGTGGCGGGCGCCTTGTTGAAGGGCACCACCTTTCCGTCATTGTGCATCCTGGCCTCCTGAAACGGCGGTATTGGTCTGAACGTCAAAGCTATGACGCCAATTGCAAGGCGCGAGATTATCTTGCAAATGAGGGGGGTTGCGCCAGCAAACTCTGCCTTTGCGCGGTAAATGAGTGGTGAGCCTGGGTTCGAACGCTCGCTGCCCCTATAATCGGGGCACTTTGTCTGTGGAGCCTGTTATGCCGAATCTCCGTCTTGCCGACCTCACCGCCGAAATCGAAGCCAACGTGCGCCGCGCACTGCTGGAAGACATCGGCAGCGGCGACATTACTGCGCAATTGATACCGGCCGAACGGCTGGCCACGGCCACCATCATTACCCGTGACACGGCTGTTATTGCCGGTACGGCATGGGTGGATGCGGTGTTCCGCCAGTTGGACCCACGGGTCGCGGTGCATTGGCAGGTGGCCGACGGTGAACGCGTCAGCCCCAACCAGGTGCTGTTCCACCTTGAAGGCCCGGCACGCTCGCTGCTGAGCGGCGAACGCTGTGCGTTGAATTTCCTGCAACTGCTGTCCGGGGTCGCTACGCGCGCGCAATTCCTGGCGGATTTTGTCGCCAGTACCCAGGTCAAGCTGCTGGACACCCGCAAAACCTTGCCGGGGCTGCGCCTGGCGCAGAAGTACGCCGTGACCTGCGGCGGATGCCACAACCACCGTATCGGTTTGTATGACGCGTTCCTGATCAAGGAAAACCATATCGCTGCCTGTGGCGGCATTGCTCAGGCGATCACCGCCGCCCACAAGATCGCGCCCGGCAAGCCGGTGGAAATCGAAGTGGAAAGCCTGGATGAACTGCGCGAAGCCTTGGCGGCGGGCGCGGACATCATCATGCTCGATGAGCTGAGCCTGGACGATATGCGTGAAGCCGTGCGCCTGAACGGCGGCAAAGCGAAGCTGGAGGCCAGCGGCGGGATCAATGAAAGCACCCTGCTGCCCATCGCTGAGACCGGGGTGGATTACATCTCGATTGGTGCGATGACCAAGGATGTGAAGGCGGTGGATCTGTCGATGCGCCTGAGCATCTAAACCGTTGCAAGCAGTAGTGAGCGGGCTTGCCCCGCGCTGGGTGGCGTAGCCGCCCCAATAAAACCACAGCGTTATATCAATTAGAACGCGGCGGTAGATTTTTGGGCGGCTACGCCACCCAGCGCGGGGCAAGCCCGCTCACTACAAACTTCAGACGACCAGGGCGTTTATCTCGCAGTACTCTTCCCATTCGACACCCAGCACCTCGGCCGCCTCTTTGTGCAAGGCCAGCCGCGCCGCTTCGAACTCTTCCGGGGTCGAGGTGTACTTGAGGGTCAGCTCCCAAGGCTGGTAGCCCTGGCTCTCGGCCTCGTCCTCAAATGCCCACTGGATCTGGTCGCGCTGATCATCGGCGCTCAGGTCCTTGATCTCTTCTTTAAGCTGCGGCGTGTCCTCAAGGTACTTCTTGAGTGCTTCTTCGTGCCGAGCGTCCTGGGTCATTTCAGTCGTGGTCATGTCGTTCTCTTAGATCGAGGAATGGGGATGCATCTGGGTCATCAAGGTTGCGCAGATACAAAAGAGCGGGCGCAAATGCCAGCTCGTCTGGCCTTCAGAACCATTCTGGGATCAACGGAAAACAGTGCTGCCGATGTTGCCTTTTTGCCCGAGACAGGAATCGAACCTGCGACCTTCGCGTTACGAGTGCGCTGCTCTACCGGCTGAGCTACACGGGCGGTGGGCTAAAGCTAGCACCGCATCGGGAGTCCGGCAACTTGCCGCCGTCAGCGGGCAATCACGCCTTGAGCCCAAAAGCGTGGTTGCAGCATGTTGTCATGGCTGCTCAGGTACTGCTGCTGGGCTCGCGCGATGTGAGGCACGTCACGCACGGCGATAACGATCAACAGACCAACGGCCAGCAGCCCCAGGGTTTTCCAAGCGCCCCAGGCCAATGGCAGTTGGCCGGTTTGCGGAGTTCGCCAGACATGCAGCGCCATCAGCCAGCCCACCACCAACGCCAGCCAGACCTGGGAGTTGGGCATCACGATCACGCCGTCGACCATGGACTGCACTAATGCACCAACCAACGCCGCAAACAGACAGAGCCGCAGCAGGTCTGCCCACTCCGTGCTCTGTGCACGCTCACGCAATACACCGAGCGTGGCCCAACCTGCGCGCCATGCCAACACGGCGACGCACAACGCCGATGGCACACCCCACTCACTGGCCCATTGCAAAATGGCCTGATGAGGGTGAGCGGCAATACTGTTGGCGATATCGGCGAACTGCATTGGCCCGAACCCCAGCAAAGGCCGTTCGACGAGCATATGCCAGGCCTGCCACCAAATCGGACCACGTCCCGACAACGTGGTTGTGAGGCGATCGCTGGCGGCATTGGCGATTTCGATCCCCAGGTAATCCGCCAACACCTTGAACACCAGCCAATACAACAACAGTCCCCCCAGCATTGCGGCCAATTGCCAACCCAGCCAGCGCCGGCCCCATGGTCCTAGCACCGCCAGCACCACGCCCGTCGCGCCCATGCCAAGCCAGGTGCCACGCGTGCCGCCACCCACTGCAATCAGCCACCATACGCACAGCAGCGCAAACACCGCGGCCTTGAGTGGGCGAGAAAGCGTGGGGATCAACAAAGGAAGCGCCAGCAGCGGCAAGGTAAGTGTCTGGAACTGGCCGTAGAAACGCTTGTTGGAAAAGCCAGACAGCAACAAGTCGGGATCCAGCCTCCCCTCCGCGCTGATGAACGCTAGAGCACCGGCGTAGGTGTATTGAATCGACTTGATCAGGCACAGCAGCACCACGAACACAATCAAGGCGCGATCCAACGACTGACCGCCCTGACGCCGCGCCAAGGCAAATGCTACGGCAATCGCGCCGCAGCTGATGAATAATGCCACTTCGACAAGTGCCCACAGCGGTTGGTGAGCCCGCATTGAAGACACCAGCCCCAACCCGATGATGAGCAGCAGGCCCAAGGCTGTGGGCCGGTCAACCAGCCGCTCAACGCGGGTGACCGACAGCCCATACAGCACCGCGCAAGCACCGATGGCAATCTGCATCACCCGCTGCAGATCATGTCCACTGAAGGGAGCACAGATCCCGACAACCAGCAGGCACACCACCGCCACCAGGAAAATACTGCCACGCTGCTCTAGGGATAACACCATCGGCCACCTCAACTTCCCTGTGGAGGGTTTAGCAGTTAAGCGCCGTCGGCGCCGCAGCCTTTGGCGACATATTTTGCGTCAGCGGTGGTGGTGCATTTCCAACCGGCGGTGGCATCGCGCGTCAGGTTGATGGTCTTGCCCAGCACCGGTGCCGGCGCATCAATTATTTCGCAACTGATCGAGCCTGCGCCTGTGGCAACGTCCCCAGCCACGTCAATCTTGCAGTTGGCTGTCGGGCTGGTGCCGCCGATCAATGCCAGCGTAGGAACCGTGCCCTGGTTGAGGGTGTCTTCATACCCTGGCTTCAACGCGGTGATTTCAGCCAGGCCGGCGGTGAATTTGGCCTTGGCCTGGTGGGTGGTGTACATGGGCAGGCCGATGGTGGCCAAAATGCCGATGATTGCCACGACGATCAACAACTCGATCAGGGTAAAACCTTTTTGACGTATCACATTCACTCTCCAGGATAGAACTCATGACAAGGCGCGTCCTGCGCCCCGTGTTGTGCAGCGGCGCCAGTGTACTCATGCGCAGCCGCTCAATCGCGTACAAGTCGCACATTCTGACATTTTATCCTGCTGCACCTGCCAGCCCGAATCCGTCACCTGACTAAGCTATAAATCTTCGACGACCTCTGTGCGGAACGCTGACATGGACGACGCTTTAACGCAGTACGCCTGGGAAGGCATCAATCGCAAAGGACGCAGGGTGTGCGGGCAAACCACGGGGCACAATCTTGCCTGGGTCAGGGCCCAGTTGCGCCAACAGGGCATCAGCCCAGGGCATGTGCGCAAGAAATCCTCCGCTCTACGGGGACTCACACCGCCGATCAAATCGACGGATATCACCCTGCTCACTCGCCAACTTGCGACGCTGCTGAAGGCCGGAATTCCCCTGCTGCAAGCCTTCGACATCATCGGCGAAGGCTTCGAACACCGCGCTGTGCGTGAGCTGGTGCAAGGACTGAAACAAGCGATTGCCGCAGGTTCCAGCCTGTCCGACGCCTTGCGCAAAAAGCCTCGCTGCTTCGATGAGCTGTTTTGCAACCTGGTGGCCGCCGGCGAACAGGCCGGAGCACTGGAAACCCTGCTGGAGCGCGTGGCGATTCATCGGGAAAAGAGTGAGCAGTTAAGGGCCAGGATCAAAAAAGCCATGACCTATCCGATCGCGGTGCTGGCGGTGGCCTGTCTTGTCACTGGCGTCTTGTTGATCCACGTCGTGCCGCAATTCCAGAATCTGTTTGCCGGCGTCGACGGCACGCTGCCCGGCTTTACCTTGCAGGTGATCGCCCTGTCCGAGTTCATGCAGAAGGCCTGGTGGATCGTAGCGCTTGGCGTTCTCGCGGGAGGCATGGGATTGCGCCACTTCTATCGCGCCGTCCCTGCTTTTCGACGCTGGCTGGACGCCGGTTTGTTGAAAACCCCACTCGCAGGCAAACTGCTGACAAAATCGGCCGTGGCCCGCTACGCACGCACACTGTCCACGACCTTCGCAGCGGGTGTTCCATTGGCTCAGGCATTGGATTCAGTGGCCGGCGCCGTTGGTTCAGGGCCGTTCAAACAGGCAATCGAGCATATGCGACACGACGTATCCACCGGCATGGCATTGAATCAATCCATGGTCGCCAGCGGTCTGTTTCCTCGTATGGCAATCCAGATGACTGCCATCGGCGAGGAGTCAGGCACACTGGACCGCATGCTGGAAAAGGTCGCCAACCATTACGAGGCCGACGTGGACAACCTGGTCGACAACCTCACCAGCCTGATGGAGCCGCTGATCATGGTGATCCTGGGGAGCATTGTCGGTGCGCTGGTAATCGCCATGTACTTGCCGGTCTTCCAGCTGGGGAGCGCGTTTTGAGCCTGTTACTGGTTGCGCATCCGTGGGCTTTTGTCGTGATGGCGGGTGTACTGGGGCTGATCGTCGGCAGTTTCCTTAACGTGCTGGCATTGCGCCTGCCAAAAATGCTCGAACGGGAATGGCGCGCCCAGGCCCATGAAGTGCTCGGTCTACCCGCCGATCCCGCTGGGCCGACCTACAACCTGATGCACCCCAATTCCTGCTGCCCGCACTGCAACCATCCGATACGGCCGTGGGAAAATATCCCACTGCTCAGCTACCTGTTCCTGCGAGGTCGCTGTGCCCATTGCCAAGGTGCCATCAGCGCCCGCTATCCGCTTACTGAACTGGCGTGTGGACTGATCTCGGCCTGGGTCGCCTGGCATTTCGGCTTTGGCTGGCAAGCGGGCGCAGTGCTGGTGCTGAGCTGGGGTTTGTTGGCGATGAGCCTGATCGATGCCGACCATCAACTGTTGCCGGATGTGCTGGTGATGCCACTGCTGTGGCTGGGGCTGATCGTCAACGGGTTCGGCCTGCTGACGACATTGCCCGACGCCCTGTGGGGCGCGGTGTTCGGGTACATGAGCCTGTGGAGCGTGTTCTGGCTGTTCAAGCTGGCTACCGGCAAGGACGGTATGGGCCACGGCGACTTCAAGTTACTCGCACTGCTCGGTGCCTGGGGCGGCTGGCAGATCCTGCCGATGACGCTGTTGATGTCGTCGTTGGTCGGCGTGTTCGTCGGCTTGATCCTGATGCGCCTGCGCAAGGCCCAGGCGTCGGCACCAATGCCGTTTGGTCCGTATCTGGCAATTGCCGGCTGGATTGCATTGCTCTGGGGTGGTCAAATAACCGACTTCTATTTGCAGTCTGTCGGTTTCAGATGACCACTTCTGTTGCAACACCCTGGATTCTCGGCCTCACCGGCGGTATCGGCAGCGGCAAAAGCGCGGCGGCGCAGCACTTTATCGACCTGGGTATCGACCTGGTGGACGCTGATCACGCCGCCCGCTGGGTGGTCGAGCCTGGCCGCCCGGCATTGGTACGCATCGCTGAGCACTTTGGTGCCGGCGTGTTGCAACCTGACGGCCAGTTGGACCGCGCCGCCTTGCGCACGCTGATCTTTGAAGTCCCCGAAGAGCGCCGCTGGCTCGAAGCCCTGCTGCACCCGTTGATTGGCGAAGAGATCCGCAGCCACCTGGCGCGCGCGACGTCACCTTACGCGATTCTGGTGTCGCCACTGCTGATCGAGTCGGGCCAGTACAGCATGACCCAGCGCATCCTGGTGATCGACGTGCCGCAATCGCTGCAGATTCAGCGTACCCTGCAACGCGACGGCATCAACGAACAGCAGGTGCAGGCGATTCTCAAGGCGCAGTCCAGCCGTGAAGACCGCCTGAAACATGCCGATGACGTACTGGTCAATGACCAGGACCTCGCCTGGCTGCACAGCGAGGTCGAGCGACTGCACCACTTTTACCTTACTTTGCGTGGAGGCCGATCATGAGCCAACCCTTGACCGTCGACTGCCCAACCTGCGGCGCACCCGTGGAATGGAAAGCGACCAACCTCAACCGGCCGTTCTGCTCGGACCGCTGCAAACTCATTGACCTGGGCGCCTGGGCCGCTGAGGAACACAAGATCCCCGTGGCCCCGGAGGCCGAAGACGAGCTGTTTTCCGAAGACCTGCCGCCACGCCACTAAGGGCGCATAAAGGCGTATTCCTGCTGGTCGTCGAGGTTCTCTGCAAGGTATTGCAGCTCGTCGGCCAGGTCTTCGAAACTGCGCACACCCTTGCTCTGCTGCACCACTGCGCTGAGCATGGCGCGCAGGGTCAGGCCTGGGTCAAAACCGATTTCCTGTGCCGCATCCTGGCTTCTGCGCAACTCCTGCCGTGCCCACTCGTACACACTCATGTTTCATGCTCCTGAAAAATTCTGCAGAGCATGGGCCTGGCTGCGTGCGCTGGATTTGATCTGGGTCAACGCTGCGAATCTTCATCCTTCCAAGGTGCCGAGAGGTAGCGCGTGCGGTTGAAGGTCTCCAGCCATTCAGGGCAAAACACCACCAGGGCGCTGATGACCATGCCGTTGATAAAGGCTTCGGGGAAAATGATCAGCCACAGGTAGCCGATGAAATCTTCCAGCCATTCCGGCATGGCGAAACGACCGTCGAACCAGAGCAGCCCAAGCCCGAACAGCAGGCAAAGCAGCGCCGACAGAGCAGCAGCAAAAAAACCGGAACAGAAGATATACACAAAGGGATTGCGCGGTTGCGCTCGCTCCACCAGCAACGCGCAGGCCTCGGTGACCAGCACCGGCAGCCCGATCAGCAACAGGCCGTTGATGCCAAGGGCGGCCAAGTCCTGGCGACCCAACACCATCAAGCCCACCTGGGCGGCAAAGCCGCCGACGATTGCGAGGGGCCAATCCAGCAGCAGGGTCACGGCGGTCATGCCGATGAAGTGGTAGGACACGCCGGTATCAAAATCCCGCCGCACCAGCCACAGTATGAACAACGCGAACACGGTGCCGAACAGCAAATGTTGGCGTCGACGGTCGGCAAACAATTCGACCCAAGGTGACCGTATGACCGCCCATAGCACAACGGGGGCATACAACAGCCAGCCGACGCCCAGGGTTGTCGGCGCCAGCATCGCGGCACTGATCACGGCAGCACGCTCCATGTTGGAAAATCAGTCGGATTGTCAGTCTACACCGACGTTTTATAGCGGGACTTCCTGCGGTCATCATTTGAGCGCTAAGCTGCTAGCTATGGATGACTCAGATTACTTGCGCCTGCTCACCGTAGCAGCCGAACAAGCCAACGCGTTCCTGTCCAATGCCCGCAAATGGGAGCGTGAGCGTTGGGTCTGCCAACGCCTGCTGCAAGGCTTGAACGTGCCCTACCGAGCCGAAGAGTTTCATGCCGCCGGGCAAGAGCCGCCGGACGTACTGTTTCGCGATGCCAGCTTCGAGGTGTTTTTCGTACTGGATGAGGGCCGCCGCCTGAACGACGAATGGCGCGACGAGTTGCTGCGTCGGCGCAGCGCCTTCTCCCTGAGCCAATTGGTGCGGCGCGAAGCCAAGCCGCGGCGCATTCCGGCCCACGAATTTTTATTGCGCCTGGCACCTACACTGCGCAAGAAGGCGCATAACTATAAAGAACGCGGGATGGACCTGGGGGAGCTGGATATCGTCGCCTTCACCAGCCTCAAGCGCGAAGTACTCGACCTCAACAGTCATTTTCCGCCGCCGACCGAATACCTGCGCCAGGGCTGGCGCTCGTTGTCGCTGGTGGGGCCGACCTTTGCACGGGTTTTGTTCGCTCACCCCGACGCACCGGATTTCTTGCGCAACAACCTGGGCCGCAGCATAGTGTTCGATGTGGGCATCAGCCTCTGATCCCCCGGACTGTAACGTGGCGCCCTTTTGCAACGTCTACCTGACGAGGCCTTTATGACCAGCCGCCTGAACCCCGATGACCAACAGCATGTCGAAGAGTACCTGCAACTCTCCCAAAACCGAGTCGAGCGCAAGCCTTTCCGGCCGTGGCTGCTCCTGGGTGTGGTGCTTGTTGTGGTGATCGGCCTGGGCTTGCTGAGCCGACTTTTGAGTTACCTGACGCTATGAGCTGCCTGGCGCTCGCGGGGGTAACTGCTCCGATTTCTTTTAGCCTTGCGAGATATCCCCATGACCCATCGTATTATTATCGTCGGCGGCGGCGCCGGCGGCCTGGAGTTGGCTACCCGCCTGGGTAAGACTCTGGGCAAGCGCGGCACCGCCAGCATCACGCTGGTAGACGCCAACCTGACCCACATCTGGAAGCCCTTGCTGCACGAAGTGGCCGCCGGTTCGCTGAACTCTTCGGAAGACGAACTCAATTATGTCGCCCAAGCCAAATGGAACCACTTCGAGTTCCAACTGGGGCGCATGAGCGGGCTCGACCGTGAACAGAAGAAGATCCAGCTGGCCGCCACCCTTGACGAAGAAGGTCGTGAGCTGGTGCCCGCGCGCGTGCTGGGCTACGACAGCCTGGTGATTGCTGTTGGCAGCACCACCAATGACTTCGGCACCGAAGGCGCGGCGCAACACTGCCTGTTCCTCGACACCCGCAAGCAGGCCGAGCGCTTCCACCAGCAACTGCTCAACCACTACCTGCGCGCCCATGCCGGGCAGACGGATGTGGTGGAAAAGATCAGCGTCGCCATCGTCGGCGCGGGGGCAACCGGGGTCGAGCTGGCCGCCGAACTGCACAACGCCGCCCATGAGCTGGCCGCCTACGGCCTGGATCGCATCAAGCCGGAAAACATGCACATCACCCTGATCGAAGCCGGCCCACGGGTGCTGCCAGCCCTGCCGGAGCGTATCGGCGGGCCTGTGCATAAAACCCTAGAGAAACTTGGGGTGACCGTGCTGACCAATTCGGCGGTCAGCGAAGTGACGGCCGATGCGCTAATCACCAGCAGTGGCCAGGTGATTCCCGCCAGCCTCAAGGTCTGGGCCGCGGGGATTCGCGCGCCTGGTTTCCTCAAGGACATCGACGGCCTGGAAACCAACCGCATCAATCAACTGCAAGTACTGCCGACACTGCAAACCACCCGCGACGAAAACATCTTCGCCTTTGGCGACTGCGCCGCCTGCCCGCAACCGGGCACCGACCGCAATGTACCGCCACGGGCCCAGGCCGCTCACCAGCAAGCATCGCTGCTGGCCAAGTCGCTGAAGCTGCGTATCGAGGGCAAGGACCTGCCGAGCTACAAGTACACCGACTATGGCTCGCTGATCTCGCTGTCGCGCTTCTCGGCGGTGGGTAACTTGATGGGCAACCTCACCGGCAGTGTGATGCTCGAAGGCTGGCTGGCGCGGATGTTCTATGTTTCGCTGTACCGCATGCACCAGATGGCGCTGTATGGGGTCTTCCGCACGGCGATGTTGATGCTGGGGAGCAAGATTGGGCGTGGAACCGAGCCGCGCCTGAAACTGCACTAACAACACGGTCCCGGAGGGGACTTGGTCAATGTGGGAGCGGGCTTGCTCGCGAAAGCGGTGTATCAGTCAGTACATCTGGCACTGAACCACCGCTTTCGCGAGCAAGCCCGCTCCCACATTCGTTTTGCGGTGAGTCAGATTTGCGTGCACAAAAAAAATCCCCGTATCTTTCGATACGGGGATTTTTAATATGGTCGGGGTAAGGGGATTCGAACTCCTGACATCCTGCTCCCAAAGCAGGCGCGCTACCGGACTGCGCTATACCCCGGTAAAAAAAGGCGACCTTTCAGTCGCCTTCTTCGATCAGCGCTTTTGGCCTCTGATCTTAAGATTCGATTCCAGCGTTAACTGGTCTCAAAAATGGTGGGTCGTGTGGGATTCGAACCTACGACCAATTGGTTAAAAGCCAACTGCTCTACCAACTGAGCTAACGACCCAAATATGGTCGGGGTAGGGGGATTCGAACTCCCGACATCCTGCTCCCAAAGCAGGCGCGCTACCGGACTGCGCTATACCCCGATATTGAAATTGGCTCCGTGACCAGGACTCGAACCTGGGACCCAATGATTAACAGTCATTTGCTCTACCGACTGAGCTATCACGGAACTACATATTTCAAAGCACTACGTTGTTGCTTACTACCCTCTCTTCGACTTGTCCGTATCGCTACGTTCATGTCTCTGAGGCGCGCTATTCTACAATCTTAAAAACCCCTGTCAACCCTTTAAATTGCTTTTAAGACAATGATTTGCGCTTGTTTCTGATTTCTTCTTGGGGAGAAGAAACCCGTGGGCTGACGTTGCTGCGGGGCGCACTTTACAAGCCTTTGCCTTACAGTTCAACGCCCTATCGAAAAAAAAAGGCCCCGCAATGCGGGGCCTTCTCTTAATACCCAACAGACGGGGATCAGTGGAAGACAATTTCGTCGTTTTCCACCGTCGCCTCGACGCTGGTGCCCGGCATGAAGCTGCCGGACAGGATCAGCTGGGCCAGCGGGTTCTCGATCCAGCGCTGGATCGCACGTTTCAGAGGCCGTGCGCCATACACCGGGTCGTAACCAACCGCGATCAGCTTGTCTAACGCCTCGCCGCTCAACACCAGGTCCAGCTCGCGCTCTGCCAGGCGCCCACGCAGGCGACCCAACTGGATCTCAGTGATGCCGGCGATCTGATCCCGTGCCAGAGGCTCGAAGATCACCACTTCGTCGACCCGGTTGATGAACTCCGGACGGAAGTGGCTGGTCAGCGCATCCATCACGGCAGCGCGCTGGCCTTCACGATCACCCACCAACTCCTGGATCTGTGCCGAGCCCAGGTTGGAGGTCATCACGATCACCGTGTTGCGGAAGTCCACGGTACGCCCGTGGCTGTCCGTCAGGCGTCCATCTTCCAGCACTTGCAGCAGGATGTTGAACACATCCGGGTGCGCCTTCTCGACCTCATCCAGCAGGATCACCGAGTAAGGCTTGCGCCGCACGGCTTCTGTCAGGTAACCACCCTCTTCGTAGCCCACATAGCCTGGTGGTGCACCGATCAAGCGAGCCACCGAGTGTTTCTCCATGAATTCGGACATATCGATCCGCACCATGGCCTCTTCGGTATCAAAGAGGAACTCGGCCAAGGCCTTGCACAGTTCGGTCTTACCCACACCGGTCGGGCCGAGGAACATGAACGAGCCGCTCGGACGGTTCGGGTCGGACAAACCGGCCCGCGAACGCCGTACCGCGTTGGACACCGCGACCACGGCCTCTTCCTGGCCAATCACACGTTGGTGCAACAGGCTTTCCATCTTCAGCAGCTTGTCGCGCTCGCCTTCGAGCATTTTCGACACCGGAATGCCGGTCCACTTCGAGACGACTTCGGCGATTTCTTCCTCGGTCACCTTGCTGCGCAGCAACTGGTTTTCAGACTTGCCGTGCTGGTCGACCATCTGCAGGCTGCGCTCCAGGTCGGGGATCACCCCGTACTGCAACTCGGCCATGCGGTTCAGGTCGCCTTTACGGCGCGCGGCTTCCAGCTCCTGGCGGGACTGCTCGATCTTTTGCTGGATCTGCGCAGAGCCCTGCACTTCGGCTTTTTCCGAGGTCCAGATTTCTTCCAGGTCCGAATACTCGCGCTCCAGACGGACGATTTCTTCCTGGAGTTTTTCCAGGCGTTTTTTCGCCGCGTCGTCTTCTTCTTTCTTCAGGGCCTGGGACTCAACTTTCAGTTGAATCAGGCGCCGATCCAGACGGTCGAGCACTTCCGGCTTGGAGTCGATCTCCATGCGGATGCGGCTGGCCGCTTCGTCGATCAAGTCGATGGCCTTGTCAGGCAACTGACGATCAGTGATATAGCGGTGGCTCAATTTCGCCGCCGCAATGATCGCACCGTCAGTGATCGCCACCTTATGGTGGACCTCATAACGCTCTTTCAGGCCACGCAGGATCGCAATGGTGTCCTCTTCGCTCGGCTCTTCCACCAGCACTTTCTGGAAGCGACGCTCAAGGGCCGCGTCCTTTTCAATGTACTGGCGATATTCGTTGAGCGTCGTGGCACCGACGCAATGCAACTCGCCCCGCGCCAAGGCTGGCTTGAGCATGTTGCCCGCATCCATGGAGCCTTCGCCTTTACCGGCGCCGACCATGGTGTGCAGTTCGTCTATAAACAGAATGATCTGCCCTTCCTGCTTCGACAGTTCATTAAGCAGGGATTTCAGGCGTTCTTCGAACTCGCCACGGAACTTGGCGCCGGCAATCAGCGACCCCATGTCCAAGGACAGCAGGCGTTTGCCTTTGAGGCCGTCCGGCACTTCACCATTGATGATGCGCTGGGCCAGGCCCTCGGCAATCGCGGTTTTACCCACGCCAGGCTCACCGATAAGCACCGGGTTGTTCTTGGTGCGACGTTGCAGGACCTGGATGGTGCGACGGATTTCATCGTCACGGCCGATCACCGGATCAAGCTTGCCTTCTTCAGCGCGCTTGGTCAGGTCGACGGTGTATTTATCAAGGGCTTGGCGCGACTCCTCATGGTTGGGGTCGTTCACCGCGTCGCCGCCACGCAGGTTGTTGATGGCGTTTTCCAGGGCTTTCTTGCTCACGCCCTGGCCCAGCAACAACTTGCCGAGCTTGCTGTTTTCGTCCATGGCAGCGAGCAGCACCAGTTCGCTGGAGATGAACTGGTCGCCCTTTTGCTGGGCCAAGCGGTCCGCTTGGTTAAGCAGGCGCGCCAAGTCCTGGGACATATTCACGTCGCCGGTAGGGTTTTGGATTTTCGGCAGTTGGTCGAGCTCCTTGCTCAACTCCTTGCGCAGGCTGTTGACGTCGAAGCCCACCTGCATCAGCAAGGGCTTGATAGAACCACCTTGCTGTTCCAGGAGCGCCTGCATCAAGTGTGCAGGCTCGATGGCTGGGTGGTCGAGGCCCACCGCCAGGGATTGAGAATCAGATAACGCCAACTGCAATTTGCTGGTTAAACGATCTATACGCATTAGTCACCTTCCTTTTGAGCAGGCCGGAGCTATAAAACATCCTGAATGAAGAAACCTGCCAGATACCCTTATAGATGGGGTGGATTCTGGGAGATTCAAGCTACGGACAGTTGACGCAGATCAGATGAGTCTAGCGTTCCAGCCAGATAAGGGAGGCAAACCGACCGGTGCGTGGGCTACGGCGGTAAGAAAAGAAGCGCGGGTCGGTCACGGTGCAGAACCCCCCACCATAAACAGCAGTGACGCCACGTGCGGCCAGGCGCAAACGGGCCAGCTTATAGATGTCGGCCATGAACTTGCCAGGATTACGGCTGGGCACGAAGGCTTCAGCGGTGATCGGCAATTGCTGCATGAAGGCTTCACGCACTTCCGGGCCGACTTCAAAGGCTTGCGGACCAATCGCCGGGCCAAGCCAGACCAGCACTTCACACGGATCGGTATCCAGGCTTTCAAAGGCAGCTTCCAGCACGCCCGCCGCCAGTCCACGCCAACCGGCATGGGCCGCCGCCACATGGGTGCCGGCGCGGTTGCAGAACAACGCAGGCAGGCAATCGGCGGTCATGGAGGTGCAGGCAATGCCAGGGGTGCTGGTCCAACTGCCATCCGCTTCGGCGGTGCGATTTGGGTCGGCTTCGACCACAGTCACACCATGAACCTGACGCAGCCAAGCCGGCTGAATATTGAAGGCATCGCTAAGACGACGGCGATTCTCAAGGACGGCCTCCAGGCTGTCCTCGACGTGATCGCCCAGGTTGAGGCTGTCGAACGGCGTCAGGCTGACGCCGCCCGCACGGGTGGTGACGCAGGCTTTCACCTGAGCCGGCGCAGGCCAGTCAGGAATCAGCCAGTCACTCATCCGATAAACGCCTCGCGATCCTGCTTGAGCAGCGACAGCAGCCAGACCAGATCGTCCGGCAGCGGCGATTCCCAGCTCATCCGTTTACCGCTCGTCGGATGGTCCAGCTCCAGGAAACGTGCGTGCAAGGCCTGGCGCGGGAAGGTTTTCAACGATTCAACCATGGTCTGGCTGGCCGCAGGCGGAATACGGAAGCGACCGCCGTAGGCCGGATCTCCGACCAACGGGAAGTTGATGTGCGCCATGTGCACGCGAATCTGGTGGGTACGGCCGGTTTCCAGCTTGACCCGCACGTGAGTGTGGGAACGGAAACGCTCCAGCACACGATAGTGGCTAACGGCCTGCTTGCCGCCTTCCATCACCGCCATACGCTGGCGCTGCTGGCCGTGGCGACCGATTGGGGCGTTGATCTTGCCACCCGCTACCACCACGCCGATCACGATGCACTCGTAGATCCGGCTGACGCTGCGGCTTTGCAATTGTGTGACCAACTGCGTCTGCGCCTGAATGGTCTTGGCCACCACCATCAAACCGGTGGTGTCCTTGTCCAGACGGTGCACGATGCCGCAGCGCGGGACATTGATGATGTCCGGCACGTGGTGCAGCAGGGCATTGAGCAAGGTGCCATCAGCGTGCCCGGCCGCCGGGTGAACCACCAGGCCTGCGGGTTTGTTGATGACCAGGATGTCGTCGTCTTCATAGACGATATCCAGCTCGATGTCCTGGGCGACCCATTCTCCCTGGGCTTCCTGCTCGGCAGTCAGCTCAAGAATCGCACCGCCATGGACTATGTCTCGCGGGCGGATAACCGCTCCATCCACAGTCAGGCGGCCGTCTTTGATCCAGGCGGAAAGGCGCGAGCGCGAGTGCTCAGCGAATAATTGTGCGGCGACTTGATCGAGGCGTTGGCCGCCCAATTCGGACGGCACCTCTGCGCGAAGTTCAATTTTATCGGACATGCTCAGACTAGGCGTGGCGTAGCCTTTGGTTTCGGCTGCGCGCTTGTGGTTAAATACGGCGTCTTTTGCCCCGAGGCTTTCAACGGGGCGCTCATCATAACAGGACGGCCCCGCCCAAGACAGCGGCCGTCATAGGGACGCAAGCCGCCATGCAAGTGAAACACCTGCTGCTGATCGCCATCCTCGCCATGACTGCTGCTTGCTCGTCAACAAAGGAAGTCGTCGACGAAAACCTGAGCGAAGTCGAGTTGTACCAACTGGCTCAGAAAGACTTGGACAATAATAGCTTCACCAGCGCCACAGCGAAGCTGAAGGCACTGGAGTCGCGTTATCCGTTCGGGCGCTATGCCGACCAGGCCCAGCTCGAGTTGATCTACGCCAACTACAAGAACGCCGAGCCGGAAGCTGCCAAGTCCGCCGCCGAGCGTTTCATCCGCCTGCATCCGCAGCACCCGAACGTCGACTACGCCTACTACATGAAGGGCCTGACCTCGTTCGACCAGGACGTCGGCCTGCTGGCGCGCTTCCTGCCGCTGGACATGACCAAGCGTGACCCGGGTGCTGCCCGCGACTCCTACAACGAGTTCGCCCAGTTGACCAGCCGCTACCCCAATAGCCGCTACGCACCGGATGCCAAGCAGCGCATGATCTACCTGCGCAACCTGCTGGCGTCCTACGAGATCCACGTGGCGCATTACTACCTGACCCGTCAGGCCTACGTAGCCGCCGCCAACCGTGGTCGTTATGTGGTAGAAAACTTCCAGGAAACCCCTTCTGTGGGTGACGGCCTGGCGGTGATGACCGAGGCTTACCAGCGTCTGCACCTGGACGAGCTGGCCAGCACCAGCCTGGAAACCCTGAAGCTCAACTACCCGGATCACCCAAGCCTGAAAGACGGCCAGTTCGTGCCTCAGGTTGCTGAAGCGGACAACCGTTCGTGGCTGAGCAAGTACACCCTGGGCCTGATCGAATCCCGTCCACCGCTGCCGCCGGGCGAAACCCGCGCCAACCAGGACGTGATCAAGCAGTACCAGGACGCCAAGGACGCCATTCCTTCGGAGCTCAAGCCGCATGACGAGAACGGCGACGTGATCGAAGAAGAAGAGCCGCAGGCCCTGGGCAACAACCAGGACCGTTCGTGGTTCAGCTACATGACCTTCGGTGTGTTCGACTGATTGCACCCGGCGTCATCAAGAAGGAGCCTTTCGAGGCTCCTTTTTTGTGGGTGATATTTATTGCGCTGTGCGCCTGGCACGTCCTTGGCTAAACTGGCGCATTCCTTGTCGAGAAACTGCCCATCATGCTTCGTCTATTGTTCTGGATTGCCGTCATTGCCGCCGCAGTATGGTTCTGGCGCAAATTCAAAAGCCCGGCCGCCAAGCAGCAACGTACCAGCGAGCCTGACGCTGCCCTGATGGTGCGCTGCGCCCACTGCGGCGTACACCTGCCACAGGATCGCGCCCTGAGCTCGCGCCAGGAGTGGTATTGCACCCAGGCGCATCTGGAACAAGGACCGAAGTCTATCCAGCGTTGATCCGACCTTCGGGCGCATAAGGCGCGGGGTCGATGATCGGCGTACGCGCCAGCAGCAAGTCGGTAAACAACTGGCAGGATGCCGGCGCAAGCACCAGGCCATTGCGGTAATGGCCGCAGTTGAGCCACAAGCCTTTGAAGCCCGGCACTTGGCCAATATAGGGGATGCCTTCCGGCGAACCAGGGCGCAATCCGGCCCAGTGCCCAACCACCTCGGCGTCCGCCAAGGCGGGAATCAACTCCACCGCTGATGCCTTGAGGCTTTGCAGCGCCGTGTCGGTAGGGGTCTTGTCGAAGCCTTCATGCTCCAGGGTACTGCCGATCAAGATGTGCCCGTCACGCCGCGGGATCGCATAACGCCCCTTGGCCAGGACCATGCTCGACAGGAAGTCCGAGGCGCATTTGTACAGGATCATCTGGCCTTTGACCGGCTCGACCGGCAGCGACAGGCCCAAAGTACCCAGCAGTTCACCACTCCACGCCCCGGCCGCCAGTACAACCTGATCACCGAAGATCGGCCCACCAGCTGTGTTCACACCCACGACATTGCCCGCATCCAGAACAAATCCGGTCACTTCACACTGCTCGTGGAGGGTCACGCCGGGCAACGCGAGCAGTGCCGCCTTGAGGGATTTGACCAGGCGCGGGTTGCGCACATTGGCGACGTCAGCCATGTAGACCGCGCTGGAGTACCCGCCGCCCAGCACCGGAACGGCATCATGGGCAGCCGAGACATCCACTTTGCTCAAGGGGCGGCCTTCTCGCGCAGCCCAGGCCAGGGCTTCGGCTTCGTCGTCCAGGTCCAGCCAGTACAGGCCCGTGGTATGCACCTCCGGGTCGACACCGGTCTGGGCAAACAGGCGCTGTGCCAACTGAGGATAAAAGTCTTGGGACCAATGGGCCAGTGCGGTGACGGCCGGGCTGTAGCGCCAGGGATACAGCGGCGAGACAATACCGCCGCCCGCCCAGGAGGACTCCCGCCCCAACCCCGCGCGCTCCAGCAGCACTACGGCTTGCCCTTGGGTCGCCAGGTTGAACGCTGTCAACAAGCCGATGACCCCGCCACCGACAATCACTACCTGCTGTTGCTCTGCCATCATTTGATCCAGCCGATAAATAGGAACACGCGCACTTGGCGCCCAGTCATCCAGCACCCTCATCATTGCCCCCAGCACAGCTTGCGCGACATTTCAGGTGCCGCGCCCGGATTGGTCCGCGCACCGGTACTGGCCAGGCTGAAGTCGCCGCAAGGATCGCCGGTCATCACCGAGCGGACGCCAGGCGTAGCCACCAGCTGGAAATCCTGAGGGTTCAATGCTGCGGTGATTCTATAGCGATCATTGCCCTCGCTGACGCTTGCATCAATAAAAGTACCGTTCCTTGTATAAAAACGCTCCAGATGCTGAGCCTGATCGGTCAATAACGCGACGATTTCCACGCGATAGACTTTTTTCATATGGCTGGTGTAGCCGGGGTAAGCAATCCCGGCCAGCACCGCAATGATCGCCACGGCGATCAGTAACTCAATCAGGGTAAAGCCCTGGCTGTCCATGCCCATTTCAACGCTCCTTATTGAAGTTGCCGCCAGGCCACCCGCCGGAAACGCGAGCCGCCCTCCTCTTCTACATGCGCATAGACGCTCTCCAGCACCGTGCGCAATTGGCCGCTTAACCCGACAGCCGTCACTCGATACGCGTCGGCCACGGTGCGTGGTGGCAAATGCGCCAGCCCCACCGAGGGTCCCAGGGATTGAATGCCGTATAGACCGCCGTCCAGTGCAGTCCAAGTGATCCCCGAAACAGGGTCCAGCCCCGCCCCAACCACCGAATAGGCGGCGGCCGGCGGTGCGCAGGTGACAACCGACCGGCAAGGCGGCAGCATCGCAAATGATCGCTTTACGACTGACTCCCCACGCCGCAAGCCACTCTCGGCGCTTTGCAGCGACTGATTGCGGTGCCAGAGGCTAGCGGTGACCTTTTGCTGGCTCACCGCCCCTTGCTGGGATGACAGCCCGATCAGCGACAACAACAGCAACAACACCAGGCTGATCAGCAGCACCATGCCCGCCTGCCGCAGACGAATAGGCTCTTTAAGCATCATGGCCGCCCTACCCCAGCCGGTTTCGCAGCGCCGCCACGACGCTGTAGGTTTGATCCTTCACGCGTCCGGCTGGGTCTTGCAGCGTCATCAGGATGCGCACACTGCGTATCAAGGCAAGGTCCGCCGGACTCGCGTCATAACGCGCCACCTCCGTCGACGATGGTTTGGCAGCCACGCCAAAGCTGATATCGAAAGCCTGCACGTTATCCACCAGCACGGCCTTGGCAGGCGCCGCAGGCGTACTGACTTTCAATTGGCCGGCTTCGAAGGTGTAGGTGATCTGGCGCAGCGCAAAGCGGATTTGTCCGGGGGCAGGCGCTGGCGCACTGCCAACATACGCCTGGGCGGTCCCCGTGCAGTCGGACAATACGGTCCAGTCAGGCTTGCCACTTTCCAGACCGACATCAGTTGTCACCAGCGACAGCGACTTCGCCCCCGCCTCGGCCTTCCAACTGACCGGCTGATCAAAAGCGGGTGGGGCATTGTCGATAGACGCCGTGGCCAAACAGCCAAACATGCCCGCCTGGCGAATATCCTGGGTCATCTTGCCCAGTAAGAACCGTGCATCGTCCTGCAGCAACGTGGCGGCCTGCTGGCTGGCGTGAGTGGCTTTGGAACTGATCAGCACTTGGGTGACCCCAAGCACCACTACCAGGCCCATGGCCAACGCCAGTAGCAGTTCCACCAGGCTGAATCCCCTAACGCTCCACCTCATTGCGCGCCCCTCGACTCATCATCGATGCGACTGGTCAGGGTGAATGTTTCCCGGGCACCCGGTCTGTTTGCGCCCCGGCTATCGTCCCAACTGATGCTGACCGTCACCTCGCCCGCACTGACCGACACCGAGCCTTTGGCGCTCGCCCCGGCAAAACCGAGGATATTGGCCTCGAAATCATGCAAATCCAGGTCGCGCACGCTGGCGGACGCAATGCTGGCAGGAGCAGGCTCGGCCCGGCCCCAGGAGTAGTCGACAGCGGAATTGGCGCGGATTCGGTCAAGCATGTCATAGGCAATGAAACTCGCCTGGCTGGTCATCCTGGAACTGTCTGTGTACTTGAGCGCATTGAGCTGGATCACCGCCGCACCCAGCAGGCCAATGGCGAGAATCAACACTGCAACCAGCACCTCGATCAGCGTCATGCCGATTTGGCGCCTGGAAAAATCCTGGGGAAAACCGCTGTTGGGGCAAGCAAGCATTACCGTCGTCATCCGTGTCGAGGTCCGAAAAAAGCAGGAAAAATCTGCTGTGCGGCCCAAGACTAGCGCCGGTTTTTTGCTCGCGCTGCTCCCGGAACAAAGGGAAATACTTTGGACATGAAGGCCATCATTCGGCGCAACGTACTGGGCGCTATACCTAGTGCTTCACCTGAATCCAAGGACGGACGATACATGCGCCAACAAGGCTTCACCCTGATCGAACTGCTGCTCGGGCTGATCGTGAGCGGCATCCTGGCCAGCCTGGCCACCCCCAGCTTCAAGGGTTTGCTGGAATCACAGCAGCGACAGGGCGTCGCGCAATCCTTGGCCTCAGGACTGCGCTACGCCCGGACTGAAGCCATCGCCCGTAACCAACCGGTGGTCATTCATGCGCGGGAAGACGACTGGAGCCAGGGCTGGCGGGTCATTGTGGATGTGAGCGGACGCGGTTATCTGGATGACGACAATCCAGTACTGCTGGAGCAGCAGGGCAATGGCGGCGTGGCGATCGTTGGCAATGGGCCTGTCAAGAATCAGGTGCGCTTCAGCGGACTAGGCGAACCGGTGTTTTCAGGAGGAGGTTTTCGCGCTGGCACCGTGCACGTATGCGCCACAGATCAGGCGCAGAGCCTGTATCAGGTCGTACTGGCGCCCAGCGGGCGCATCAGCCTGCGCAGCGAGCGTGCCGAGCAGGCGTTGTGCCGGAGCTACTCCGGCACACAGGTACTCAGAGCAGCGAGCGAACCCGCAGCTCCTTGGGCATGGAGAAGGTGATGTTCTCTTCACGGCCAGCCAGCTCATCGGCACCAGTGGCGCCCCAGGCGTGCAACTGCTGGATAACGCCGCGCACCAGCACTTCCGGGGCCGAAGCGCCCGCCGTGATACCGATACGCTCGACGCCATCGAACCAGCTGCGTTGCATATCTTCGGCGCCATCGATGAGGTACGCCGGCGTTGCCATGCGTTCAGCCAACTCACGCAGGCGGTTGGAGTTTGAGCTGTTAGGGCTGCCGACAACCAAAACCACGTCGCATTCATCGGCCAGTTGCTTGACCGCGTCCTGCCGGTTTTGAGTGGCGTAGCAGATGTCGTCCTTGCGTGGGCCGCCAATCGCCGGGAAGCGGCTGCGCAGCGCGTCGATCACGCGGCTGGTGTCGTCCATGGACAAGGTGGTCTGGGTCACGAATGCCAGGCGCTCGGGGTTGTGCACCTGCAGGCTGGCGACATCTTTTTCGTCTTCCACCAGGTAAATCGCCCCGCCATTGCTGGCGTCATACTGGCCCATGGTGCCTTCGACTTCCGGGTGGCCGGCATGGCCAATAAGGATGCACTCTCGACCGTCACGGCTGTAGCGCGCCACTTCGATATGCACCTTGGTGACCAGCGGGCAGGTGGCATCGAAGACTTTGAGGCCACGGCCTGCCGCTTCGGTACGCACGGCCTGGGAAACACCGTGGGCGCTGAAGATGACAATGACGTCGTCCGGCACCTGGTCCAGCTCTTCGACAAAGATGGCGCCGCGCGCGCGCAGGTCTTCGACCACGAATTTGTTGTGGACGACTTCATGACGCACGTAAATCGGCGGCCCGAAGACTTCCAGGGCGCGGTTGACGATTTCGATCGCCCGGTCCACGCCGGCGCAGAAGCCACGGGGGTTGGCGAGTTTGATTTGCATGCTGTGCCTCGTGTCTTGCAGGGCAAGAAAATGGATCAACTCGGGCCCTTGCGAGCGCCGAGTCCTGTAGAAGCCGGCTTGCCGGCGATAACATCACCGCGGTGTCGACGATACACCGAGGCGTCTGCATCGCCGGCAAGCCGGCTCCTACATAGGCCAGCGCTCGCAGGCGCCGGTTTCATCTGTCAGATCGCTTTAACGTCGATGATTTCAACATCAAAGGTCAAGGTTTTACCGGCCAACGGGTGGTTGAAGTCGATGGTCACTTGCGCGTCATCGAAGGTTTTTACCACACCAGGCAGTTCGGTATTCGCCGCATCGTTGAAGATCACCAACAAGCCTTCCGACAGGTCCATGTCCTGGAACTGCGAACGCGGGATGATCTGCACGTTTTGCGGGTTGGGCTGGCCAAAGGCGTTTTCCGGCAGGATCTGCAGGGTGCGCTTGTCGCCAGCCTTGAAGCCGAACAGGGCCGCTTCGAAACCCGGCAGCAGGTTGCCATCGCCGACCTTGAAGGTGGCCGGGGCTTTGTCGAACGTGCTGTCGACCGTATCGCCATTCTCCAGGCGCAGTGCGAAATGCAAGGTGACTTCCGTGTTCTGGCCGATGCGTTGCTCAGCCAATACCTGATCAGTCATTGACGGTCTCTCCGGTTTTCTTACTTTTGAACATGTCCAACGCCAGCATGATTGCACCGACGGTGATGGCGCTGTCGGCAAAGTTGAACGCCGGGAAGTACCAGCGGTTCTGCCAATGCACCAGGATAAAATCGATCACATGGCCGAGGGCAATGCGGTCGTAAAGATTGCCCAGCGCACCGCCCAATACCAGCGCCAAGGCGATCGCCAGCCAGGTGTCATCACGGCCAAGACGCTTGAGCCACACCACCAGCACCGCACTGACGACCACGGCGATCAAGGCGAACAGCCAGCGCTGCCAGCCGCCGCTATCCGCCAAAAAGCTGAACGCGGCGCCAGTGTTGTAGGCCAGGGTCCAGCTGAAGTAATCCGGGATCACCACGATCTGCTGGAACATCTGCAGGGAGCCTTCGAAATGAGCCTTGCTGACCTGGTCGATGATCAGGACCAGCAGACTCAGTACGAGCCAGCCCAGACGTCCGAAACGACTGGTATCAGGCATAGTGGCGAACCTCACCAGCACCCGAGATGTTGTCGACGCAACGACCACAGATTTCCGGATGCTCAGGGTTCACGCCAACATCTTCACGGCAGTGCCAGCAACGGGCGCATTTAGGGAAGGCCGACTTGACCACTTTGAGCTTGAGGCCCGGCACTTCGGTGGCGACCGCGTCCGCCGGGGCCTGGGCGAATGGCGCCAGGCTCGCGGTAGAGGTGATCAGCACGAAGCGCAGTTCGTTGCTCAGCTTGGCCAGGTCGGCGGTCAGGCCTTCCTCGGCAAACAGGGTGACTTCGGCTTGCAGGTTGCCACCGACGGCCTTGGCCGCACGTTGCACTTCCAGCTCCTTGTTCACCGCAACCTTCACGGCCATCACGCCTTCCCAGTACTCGCGGCCCAGTTCGAAGTCGGCCGGCAGTTCGGTCAGGCCTTCGTACCAGGTGTTGAGCATCACGGACTCGTTGCGCTCGCCCGGCAGGTATTCCCACAGTTCGTCGGCGGTGAAGGCCAGGATCGGCGCGATCCAGCGCACCAGCGCTTCGGAGATGTGGAACAGCGCGGTCTGCGCCGAGCGGCGCGCCTTGCTGTTGGCGCCGGTGGTGTACTGGCGGTCCTTGATGATGTCGAGGTAGAAACCACCCAGTTCCTGCACGCAGAAGTTGTGGATCTTCGAGTACACGTTCCAGAAGCGATACTCGCCGTAGTTTTCCTGCAACTCGCGTTGCAGCAACAGGGTACGGTCCACGGCCCAACGGTCGAGGGCGAGCATGTCCTCAGCCGCCAGGATGTCGGTGGCCGGGTTGAAACCGGTCAGGTTCGACAGCAGGAAACGTGCGGTATTGCGGATACGGCGGTAGGCATCGGCGCTGCGGGCCAGGATCTGGTCCGACACGGCGATTTCGCCCGAATAGTCGGTCGACGCAACCCACAGACGCATGATGTCGGCGCCCAGGGTGTCGTTGATCTTCTTCGGCTCGATCACGTTCTTCAGCGACTTGGACATTTTGCGGCCCGTCTCGTCGACGGTAAAACCGTGAGTCAGCAGTTCGCGGTACGGCGCGTGGTTGTCGATGGCGCAACCGGTCAGCAACGACGAGTGGAACCAGCCACGGTGTTGGTCCGAGCCTTCCAGGTACAGGTCGGCACGCGGACCGGTTTCGTGACCCATCGGGTGCGAGCCGCGCAGCACGTGCCAGTGAGTGGTGCCGGAGTCGAACCACACGTCCAGGGTGTCGCTGATCTTGTCGTACTGCGGCGCTTCGTCGCCCAGCAGTTCGGCGGCGTCCAGCTTGAACCAGGCCTCGATGCCTTCCTGTTCAACGCGTTGGGCCACCTGCTCCATCAGTTCGACGGTACGTGGGTGCAGCTCGCCGCTTTCCTTGTTCAGGAAGAACGGGATCGGCACGCCCCAGTTACGCTGGCGGGAGATGCACCAGTCCGGACGGTTGGCGATCATCGAGTGCAGGCGCGCCTGGCCCCAGGCCGGGACGAACTGGGTGTCTTCGATGGCTTTGAGCGAGCGGACACGCAGCGTGTCGCCGCTGGCTGGCTCTTTGTCCATGCCGATGAACCACTGCGCGGTGGCGCGATAGATCAGCGGGGTCTTGTGGCGCCAGCAGTGCATGTAGCTGTGCTGGATGGTGGCGGTTTGCATCAGCGCACCGACTTCGCGCAGTTTTTCGATGATCGGCTGATCGGCCTTGAAGATGAACTGGCCGCCGAAGAACTCCAGCGACGGCACGTAAACACCGTTGCTTTGCACCGGGTTGATGATGTCGTCGTTGACCAGGCCGTACTTCTTGCAGATCACAAAGTCGTCTACGCCATAGGCAGGCGAGCAGTGAACGATACCGGTGCCCGAGCCCAGTTCAACGTAGTCAGCCAGGTACACCGGCGACAGACGGTCATAGAACGGGTGGCGGAAGTTGATCAGTTCCAGCGCGGAGCCGGTGGTGGTGGCGATGACCGAACCTTGCAGCTCGTAGCGGGCCAGGCAGGCCTCGACCATTTCCTCGGCCAGCACCAATAGGCGGTCACCGACGTCCACCAGGGCGTAGGTGAATTCCGGGTGCACGTTCAGCGCCTGGTTGGCCGGGATGGTCCACGGGGTGGTGGTCCAGATCACGATGGCGGCTGGCTTGGCCAGCGAAGCCAGGCCAAAGGCCTCGGCCAGCTTGGCCTCGTCGGCGATCGGGAAGGCCACGTCGATGGTCGAGGACTTCTTGTCTTCGTACTCGACTTCCGCTTCGGCCAGGGCCGAACCACAGTCGAAGCACCAGTTCACGGGCTTGAGGCCCTTGAACACGAAACCGCCCTTGACGATTTCGGCCAAGGCACGGATTTCCCCGGCCTCGTTCTTGAAGTTCATGGTCTTGTACGGGTTGTCCCACTCGCCGAGCACGCCCAGGCGGATGAATTCGGACTTCTGCCCTTCGATTTGCTCCGTGGCGTAGGCACGGCACAGTTCGCGGGTTTTATCCGCGCCCAGGTTCTTGCCGTAGGTCACTTCGACTTTGTGTTCGATCGGCAGGCCGTGGCAGTCCCAACCCGGAACATACGGCGCGTCGAAGCCCGATAGGGTTTTCGAGCGCAGGATCATGTCCTTGAGAATCTTGTTCAGCGCATGACCGATGTGAATCGTGCCATTGGCATAAGGAGGGCCGTCGTGCAGGACGAATTTCGGACGATCCTTGCCAATCTCGCGCAACTTTCCGTACAGGCCAATACTGTCCCAGCGCTGCAGGATCTGCGGTTCGCGCTGTGGCAGGCCGGCCTTCATTGGGAAGGCGGTGTCCGGAAGGTTTAGCGTGGCTTTATAGTCGGTCATTTAAGGCTCTTCGGTTAGCGATGGGCGCTAGGTGCGGCTAGTGCACGGGCGGCGGCGACATCCGCATTGATCGCCGTTTTCAACGCCTCAAGGGAGGCGAAACGCTGCTCTTCACGCAGCTTCTGGTGGAAAACCACCGTCAAACGCCGGTCATACAGATCACCGGCAAAATCCAGCAGATGTACTTCCAGGTGGGCCTTGCCATCACCTGCAACCGTGGGCCTGACGCCTATATTGGCGACTCCGGGCCACGATTGGCCGTCGATGTCGACGCTGACGAGGTAAACCCCGGTCAACGGCACACGACGGCGCTTGAGTTGCACGTTGGCGGTTGGCGTGCCCAATTGGCGCGCCAGCTTCTGGCCGTGCAGGACCCTTCCGGCAATGCGGAACGGGCGACCGAGCAAACGCTCGGCCAAGGCGAAGTCGGCAGCGGCCAGGGCATTACGCACCTGGGTACTGCTCACGCGCAGGCCGTCCAGTTCGACGGTTTGTGCGGCTTCGACGGTAAACCCCTGGTTGACGCCCGCATGCTGCAGGAAATCGAAATCCCCGACGCGGTCGCAACCAAAGCGGAAGTCGTCACCGACCTCCAAATGCTGCACGCCCAGGCCATCAACCAGGATGCAGTCGACGAACTCGGCGGCGCTCAGGCTTTGCAAACGCTGGTTGAAGGCCAGGCAGAGGACACGGTCCACGCCCTCTTCTGCCAGCAATTGCAGCTTGTCCCGCAGGCGGGCCAGGCGGGCCGGCGCGGTCTCGGGGGTAAAGTATTCCCGCGGCTGTGGCTCGAAAATCACCACGCAGCTGGGCACGCCCAACTCGACCGCGCGTTCGCGCAGCCGAGCCAGGATAGCCTGGTGGCCACGGTGAACACCGTCAAAGTTGCCAATAGTGGCGACGCAGCCCCGATGCTCGGGGCGCAGGTTGTGGAGACCTCGAACCAGCTGCATAACGCGCTTCTTGCTCATAAAGTGGTCGATTATAACCACACCCGGCCCCGGACGACAGGCAACAGCACAGGCCAAATGGATCGAATCGATAAAACAACCGTTTTATCGCGGCAAACTCTCTAACCCAGGGACTTGCGATTGAAATCCCTCAGGCGGAAGCCTTGCAGCAGCAACATCCCGAAGTACACCACCACACCCGCGACGACCAACACGCCAAGACGCATGAAGCGCTCCAGCATATGGCCTTCATCCCACGCCGGCATGAAGTGCATCAGGCCCAACAGCACGGCCGACATCATGGCCACCGCCACCAGCAACTTGAGGGCAAACAGGCCCCAGCCTGGCTGCGGCTGGAACATCTGCTGCTTACGCAATTGGTAAAACAACAGCCCGGCGTTGATGCAAGCACCGGCACTGATCGCCAGGGCAAGGCCGGCGTGGGCCAGCGGGCCGATAAACACCAGGTTGAGCAGTTGCGTGACGATTAGCGTGAATATCGCGATTTTCACCGGCGTACGGATGTTTTGCTGGGCATAGAAGCCGGGAGCCAGCACTTTGATCACGATGATGCCGAGCAGCCCGACAGAATAGGCGACCAGCGCGTGCTGGGTCATCAAGGCGTCATGGGCATCGAACTGACCGTATTGAAACAGCGACACCGTCAACGGTTCGGCCAGGATCCCCAGCGCCAGCGCACATGGCAGCACCAGCACAAAGCACAGGCGCAACCCCCAATCGAGGATGCGCGAATACTCCTGGCGATCCTTGCTGGCGTAAGTGCGCGCCAGGGTTGGCAGCAGAATCGTGCCCAGCGCCACGCCCAGCACGCCGGACGGCAATTCCATCAGGCGGTCGGCGTAGTACATCCACGACACCGAGCCTGAGACCAGCAGCGAGGCGAACGCGGTATTGATGATCAGGGAAATCTGACTGACCGACACACCGAGGATCGCTGGCAGCATATTGCGCATCACGCGCCATACGCCGGTGTCCTTGAGGTTCAGGCGCGGCAAGACAAGCATGCCAATCTTTTTCAGGTGCGGTAGTTGATAGAGCAATTGCGCCAGGCCGCCGGCCAGTACCGCCCAGCCCAGGGCCATCACCGGTGGATCAAAGTATGGCGTAAGGAACAGCGCGAAAATAATCATGCTGACGTTCAGCAGGGTCGGCACGAAGGCCGGCACCGAGAAACGGTTCCAGGTATTGAGGATCGCCCCGGCCAGGGATGAGAGGGAGATCAGCAATATATAAGGAAAGGTCACGCGCAACAGGTCGGTGGTCAGCGCGAATTTTTCCGGGGTATTGGCAAAACCGGGCGCCGTGGCCCAGATCACCCAGGGGGCGGCGAGCATGCCGAGCACGGTCACCAACATCAACACCAGGGTCAACAGGCCCGAAACATAGGCAATAAAGGTGCGGGTGGCTTCCTCGCCCTGCTGGGTCTTGTATTCGGCCAGGATCGGCACGAAGGCCTGGGAAAACGCACCTTCGGCAAAGATCCGCCGCAGCAGGTTGGGCAGTTTAAAGGCGATAAAGAAGGCATCCGTGGCCATGCTGGCGCCGAAAATGCGCGCCAGCAGCGTGTCGCGTACAAACCCCAGAACCCGGGAGATCATTGTGATAGAGCTGACGGCGGCCAACGATTTGAGCAGATTCATTGAAAGAGTTTGCGCCTTTAGATAAAGAGCAGGCGAACAAAGCGCCTACTTATGCGATACTGCGCGCCTGCAACAGCACAGAGCCAAAGCTCGCGAGTTTACAGGTCAAGCGCCGGAAATAAATCACCCGCCTCTTCAGATCGACCACTCAGCAGTTCGCATCAGCCGCCCTTGACAACACGTCAAGTCATCGGCATGATTCGCGGCCTATTTTGTTTGCTATTTCCTAAAAAGTCTTTCGAGGAGCTCGACGGTGGCCAACACACCTTCCGCCAAAAAACGTGCAAAACAGGCTGAGAAGCGTCGCAGCCACAACGCCAGCCTGCGTTCCATGGTTCGTACCTACATCAAGAATGTAGTTAAAGCCATCGACACCAAAGACGCTGAAAAAGCTCAAGCAGCTTACGTTCTGGCTGTGCCAGTTATCGACCGCATGGCCGATAAAGGCATCATCCACAAGAACAAGGCCGCTCGTCATAAGAGCCGTCTGAATGGCCACATCAAGGCTCTGAGCGTCGCTGCTGCAGCCTAAGTGGTAACAACTGCATCGCAACCCAGGTTGCGTAACAGTTAAGAAATGCCCCGTACCGAAAGGTCCGGGGCATTTTTGTTGGGGCCTGAAAATCCCCCCCTGCGGGATGTGCGGCTTTTTTGTGGTGAGCGGGCTTGCCCCGCGCTGGGCTGCGCAGCAGCCCCAATACATTCAACGCGTTCCTCCAGACAGAACCCAATCTCAGGTTTTAGGGCCGCTTCGCGCCCCGGCGCGGGGCAAGCCCGCTCACCACAAAAAGCCCGCTCACCACTGGAAACCGGTCAACCAAAAAATGCAGGCAAAAAAACGCCCCGAACCAGTCGGGGCGTTTTGCTACCTATTGATCAAACCACGATCAATGGTGATGACCGCCTTCACCGTGGACGTGGCCATGAGCCACTTCTTCCTGGGAGGCGTCGCGGATGGCAACGATCTTCACTTGGAAGTTCAGGCGCTGGCCAGCCAGAGGGTGGTTACCGTCGACGGTCACGTCGTCGCCGTCCAGATCACGGATGGTGACGATCTGCATTTGGCCGTCCGGCGCGGATGCGTGGAACTGCATGCCCACTTCCAGCTCGTCAACGCCTTCGAACATGCTGCGGCTCAGGGTGCTGACCAGTTCGGCCGAGTACTCGCCGTAGGCATCTTCAGGTTCTACGGCAACGGTCAGCTCATCACCGACGCTCTTGCCTTCCAGTGCCTTCTCCAGGCCTGGGATGATGTTACCTGCGCCTTGCAGGTAGACCAGCGGCGCGCCGCCGGCGGAGCTGTCGATGACCTCACCAGCGTCGTTGGTCAGGGTATAGTCGATGGAGACAGCCTTGTTAGCGGCGATCGTCATGGGGCGAGACCTTTTGCATAAGAATGAAGAACGGACAAGTCTAAACAAGGATTTGCCCGAAAGCGAACAGAACCCGGACAGACGGGACCGATCAACGGCATCCTTCATCATCGGGTTCCGCCAGGACGACGATCAACACTGGGTCGCCGAGCTCTCTTGCGGCCACACCCAGCACCTGCGCCACCAGCCACCCTGGCAATCCCGCGCCTGGGTACTCGACCCCGCGCAACGCCTTGAAAAAATAGGCCAGCCCTTTGCCTGCGGCTGGTGTGCGCAAGCACACGAATAACGATAACCTTGGTGCCTGATTCCCGGTAGACGTTCAACCATAGAACCTCACCGAAGCCATGCACCTTCAGAGAATTCGCATGCAGACTTTTTTTATCGCGCCCACCGATTTTGGTGTGGGTCTGACCTCCATCAGCCTTGGGCTGGTGCGCACCCTTGAGCGGGCCGGACTGAAAGTCGGCTTCTTCAAGCCGATTGCCCAGCCGCACCCCGGCGATACCGGCCCCGAGCGCTCCACCGAGCTGGTAGCGCGCACCCACGGCCTCAAGCCGCCACAGCCCCTGGGCCTGGCCCACGTAGAACGCATGCTCGGCGACGGCCAGCTCGACGAACTGCTCGAAGAAATCATCACGCTGTACCAGCAAGCCGCCGTGGGCAAGGACGTGCTGATCGTCGAAGGCATGGTGCCAACCCGCAGCGCCAGCTATGCGGCGCGGGTCAACCTGCACCTGGCCAAGAGCCTGGATGCGGAAGTGATCCTGGTCTCTGCCCCGGAAAACGAAGTGCTCACCGAACTCTCCGGACGTGTGGAATTGCAGGCCCAACTGTTCGGCGGCCCCAAAGACCCGAAAGTACTCGGCGTGATCCTCAACAAGGTGCGCACCGACGAAAGCATGGAAGCCTTTGCGGCGCGCCTCAAAGAGCATTCGCCCCTGTTGCGCAGCGGCGATTTCCGCCTGCTCGGCTGCATCCCCTATCAACCGGAACTCAACGCCCCGCGCACCCGCGACGTGGCCGACCTGATGGGCGCGCAGATCCTCAACGCCGGCGACTACGAAACCCGGCGCATGACCAAAATCATCATCTGCGCCCGTACCATGCGTAACACCGTGGAGCTGCTCAAGCCCGGCGTACTGGTGGTGACACCCGGCGACCGCGACGACATCATCCTCGCCGTCAGCCTCGCCGCGATCAACGGCGTCCCCCTGGCCGGCCTGTTGCTGACCAGCGACACCCTGCCCGACCCGCGCATCATGGAATTGTGCCGTGGCGCATTCCAGGCCGGGCTGCCGGTGTTGTCGGTGAGCACCGGTTCCTACGACACGGCGAACCAGCTCAACAGCCTCAACAAGGAAATCCCGATTGATGACCGCGAGCGCGCGGAGATCATCACCGATTTCGTCGCCAGCCATCTGGATGCGCGCTGGCTGCACCAACGTTGCGGTACACCACGGGAAATGCGCCTGTCGCCGGCGGTGTTCCGCTACCAGTTGATCCAGCGTGCCCAGGCCGCCAACAAACGCATCGTATTGCCCGAAGGTAGCGAGCCACTGACCGTGCAAGCCGCCGCCATCTGCCAGGCGCGAGGCATTGCCCGGTGCGTGTTGCTGGCCAAACCGGCGGACGTGGAAGCGGTCGCCCGCGCACAGGGCATCGAACTGCCCGAAGGCCTGGAGATCCTCGACCCGGACCTGATTCGCCAACGCTATGTCGAGCCAATGGTGGCACTGCGCAAGAGCAAAAGCCTCAACGCGCCGATGGCCGAGCAGCAACTGGAAGACACGGTGGTGATCGCCACCATGATGCTCGCGCTGGACGAAGTGGACGGCCTGGTATCCGGGGTGATTCACTCCACCGCCAACACCATCCGCCCTGCCCTGCAGCTGATTAAAACGGCGCCGGGCTGCACGCTGGTGTCGTCGGTGTTCTTCATGCTGTTCCCTGAGCAGGTGCTGGTGTACGGCGACTGCGTGATGAACCCGCACCCGAGCGCGGCGGAGTTGGCGGAGATTGCGCTGCAAAGCGCCGACTCGGCCGCAGCGTTCGGCATCACCCCGCGCGTGGCGATGATCAGCTATTCCAGTGGCGATTCGGCCAGTGGCGAAGAAGTGGAAAAAGTCCGCGAAGCCACCCTGCTTGCCCACGAGCAGCAAAGTTCGCTACTGATCGACGGCCCATTGCAATACGACGCCGCTGCCAACGAAAACGTGGCCCGGCAGTTGGCGCCCCACAGCCAGGTCGCCGGCAAGGCCACGGTATTTGTGTTTCCCGACCTCAACACCGGCAACACCACCCACAAGGCCGTGCAGCGCAGCGCTGATTGCGTGAGCCTGGGGCCGATGCTGCAAGGCCTGCGCAAACCGGTCAACGACCTGCCGCGCGGCGCCCAGGTAGACGACATCGTGTACACCATCGCGCTCACCGCGATCCAAGCCGCCAACCGACCTATGGATATCTAAATGCTGGATTTTCTACCTGCCGCCATGCGCGGGGTGATCGCTTCGCTGTTGCTGGCGCTGAACACGATCTTGCTGTGTTCGTTCCTGTTTATCGTGGCGCTGTTCAAGGCGCTGCCATTTGCCAAGCGTTTCAGCGAATGGCTGATGAACCATACCCATGAGGCGTGGGTGACCAACAACAAGGGCTGGATGAACCTGGTAGGCCGCACCCGCTGGCACCTGACCGGACTTGAAGGCCTTGATTACCAGCACTCGTACCTGGTGACCAGCAACCACCAGAGCTGGGTCGACATCATGGTGTTGCAATACGTGCTGAACCGCCGGATTCGCCCGCTGAAATTCTTCCTCAAGCAGGAGCTGATCTGGGTGCCGGTGATTGGCCTGGCGTGGTGGGCGCTCGGCTTTCCGTTCATGAAGCGCTACACCAAGGCCTACCTGGAAAAACACCCGGAAAAGAAGGGCAAGGACCTGGAAACCACCCGCAAGACCTGTGCGAAGTTTCGCGACAACCCGGTGGGCATTTTCAACTTTGCCGAGGGCACACGCTTTACCCCAGGCAAGCATGCGCAGCAGAAGTCGCCATTTCGCTACCTGCTCAAGCCCAAGGCTGGCGGCATTGCGTTTGTGCTGGATGCCATGGGCGAGCAGTTGAAGTCACTGGTAAACGTGACCATTCACTACCCGGCCGGGCGTCCTGGGTATTGGGATTTGCTGTGTGGGAATGTGAAGGACGTGGTGGTGCAGTTCGAAGAAGTGCAGATCCCGGCCGCGTTCATTGGCAAGAATTATGAGCAGGATGGGGAGTATCGGACGGCGTTCCAGGGCTGGATCAACCGGTTGTGGGAAGAGAAAGATGCGCTGCTGGACACGCTGCATCAGGAATATCCGCGCAAGCCTTGAGGGCCTCATCGCCGGCAAGCCGGCTCCTACAATTTATCGCATTCCAGTGTAGGAGCCGGCTTGCCGGCGATAGCGTCCGACGCAACACCCACAATGCAAAAGCCCGCCACCGATCACTCGGTGGCGGGCTTTTTGTGGCCGCGAGGGTTAGATCGCGCCGCGCTGACGCAACAGCTCCAGCACTTGCTTGACGCTTTCTTCCAACGACAAGGCCTGGGTGTCGATGACCAGATCGGCATTCAACGGCACGTCATACGGGAAGGACTCGCCAGGGATGTTATCCCCACCAGCAGCGTACAGCCCCTGCGGATCACGCTCGGCGCACACCAGCGGAGACGCCTGCACGTACACCGTCAGCAGGCGGTCGGCGCCGATCAGTGCTTTGGCCTGTTCACGGCCTTCGGCATCCGGGGCCACGAACGCGGCCAGGGTCAGCAGGCCCGCTTCGTTGAACTGACGCGCCACATGGGCGGCACGACGCCAGTTCTCGGTACGACCGGCCCGGTCCTGCGGCAAGCCCTTGTTCAGGTCGTGACGCAGGTTCTGGCCATCCAGCACGAACACTGCACGGCCCATGTCGAAGAGCTTGCGCTCAACCGCGTAGGCCAAGGTGCTCTTACCAGCGCCCGACAGGCCGCTGAATAGCACGGTAGCCGGTTGCTGACCAAAGCGCAGTGCGCGCTCTTCGGTGGCGACGTGAGCCAGCTTGCCATGATGCGCCGAGCTGCCGTGGGTGACCGGCGGCGCGATGATCATGCCCGCCGCCACGGTGCCGTTGGTCAAACGGTCGATGACAATGAACGCGCCAGTGGTGCGGTTGCTGTCGTAACCGTCCAGGGCGATGGCGGCGTCGAGACTGACCTTGACCCGGCCGATCTCGTTCAACTGCAGCGAACTCGCCGGGCCTTCGGCCAGGGTGTTCACATCCACGCGGTGCACGATGCTGGTGATGGAACCCGGCACGTAGCTGGTGGCGCGCTTGATGTCGTATTTTTTGCCCGGCAGCATCGGCTCTTCCGCCATCCACACCAGCATGGCGTCGAAGGCATCGGTCACTTGCGGCACGTTGTCGGCGTGTACCAGCAGGTCGCCACGGGAGATGTCGATCTCGTCTTCCATGGTCAGGGTCACGGCCTGGCCTGGGCCAGCGTGTTCCAGCTCACCTTCAAAGGTGACGATGGATTTGACGCGGCTGCTCTTGCCCGACGGCAGCACCACGACTTCGTCGCCCTTGTGCACGATGCCGCTGGCCAAGGTGCCGGCAAAACCACGGAAGTTCAGGTTCGGACGGTTGACGTACTGCACCGGGAAACGCAGGTCGGTGTAGTTGCGGTCGTTGGCGATCTCGACGGTTTCGAGGATCTCCATCAGCGACTGCCCGGTGTACCAAGGCGAACGCTCACTCTTGTTGACCACGTTGTCGCCCTTGAGCGCCGACATCGGCACGAACGCCAGCGTGCTCGGCTTGAAAGCGATACCGTCGGCGAACTTCAGGTAATCGGCCTTGATCTGCTCGAATACGCTCTGGTCGAAGCCATTGATGTCCATCTTGTTGACGGCCACCACGATATGCTTGATGCCCAGCAACGAGGCGATAAAGCTGTGGCGACGGGTCTGGGTCTGCACGCCATAACGCGCGTCAATCAGGATGATCGCCAGGTCACAGGTGGAGGCACCGGTGGCCATGTTGCGGGTGTACTGCTCATGGCCGGGGGTGTCGGCGATGATGAATTTGCGTTTGGCGGTGGAGAAGTAGCGGTAGGCAACGTCGATGGTGATGCCTTGCTCACGCTCGGCCTGCAGGCCGTCGACCAGCAGTGCCAGGTCGATATCATCGCCGGTGGTGCCGGACTTCTTCGAATCGCGGGTGATGGCTTCCAGGTGATCTTCGTAGATCATCTTGGAGTCGTGCAGCAGGCGCCCGATCAGGGTGCTCTTGCCGTCGTCGACGTTGCCGCAGGTCAGGAAGCGCAACATTTCCTTGCGCTCGTGCTGGCCCAGGTAGGCGAGGATGTCCTCGCTGATCAAATCAGATTGATGCGACATGACAGCCCCTTAGAAATAGCCTTGACGTTTTTTATCTTCCATCGAGCCTGCACCATCGTGGTCGATGACACGGCCCTGGCGCTCGGAAGTTCGCGTCAGGAGCATTTCCTGAATGATGTCCGTCAGCGTCTCGGCTTCGGACTCCACCGCGCCCGTCAACGGGTAGCAGCCAAGGGTACGGAAACGTACTTTCTTTTTGACGATTCGGGCTTTGTCTTCGTCGGACAGGTGCTCGAGGATGCGGTCGTCGTCGATCATGATCAACGTGCCGTTCTTCTCGATCACTTCACGCTCGGCGGCGAAGTACAGCGGCACGATCGGGATGCCTTCGAGGTAGATGTACTGCCAGATGTCCAGCTCGGTCCAGTTGGACAGCGGGAACACGCGGATGGACTCACCCTTGTTGACGTTGCCGTTGTAGACGTTCCACAGCTCGGGGCGCTGGTTTTTCGGGTCCCAGCGGTGTTTGCTGTCGCGGAATGAGTACACGCGCTCTTTGGCGCGGGATTTCTCTTCATCGCGACGGGCGCCGCCAAAGGCCGCGTCGAAACCATGCTTGTCCAGGGCCTGTTTGAGGCCTTCGGTCTTCATGATGTCGGTGTGCTTGGCGCTGCCGTGGGTGAAGGGGTTGATGCCCTGCGCCACGCCGTCCGGGTTCACGTGGGTGATCAAGTCCAGGCCCAGCTCCTCGACCATCTTGTCGCGGAACTTGTACATCTCCTGGAATTTCCAGCGGGTGTCGACGTGCATCACCGGGAACGGCAGTTTGCCCGGGAAGAAGGCCTTGCGTGCCAGGTGCAGCATCACGGCGGAGTCTTTACCGATCGAGTAGAGCATCACCGGGTTGTCGAACTCGGCGGCGACCTCGCGGATGATGTGGATGCTTTCCGCCTCCAGCTGTTTCAGATGCGTCAGTTTGTCGACCATGGTTACTCACGGAAAAACGATCTTATGGACGGCCAGCGGGCCGTGTTCGAGCGGGGCATGCTAGCACAGCACCTGCTTCTATTCAGGGAGCCATCTAGATCGAAACGGTATATGAATATACCTCCAGGTTTGGCCCTCAAATCGGGTTGGGGCAATCGATGAACAGATGCTCCAGGGCAAAGCGCCGCGCCAGGTAATCGCCCAGGGCCTGTACGCCGTAGCGCTCGGTGGCGTGGTGGCCGGCGGCGATGAAGCTGATGTCGTTTTCGCGGGCGCTGTGAAAAGTTTGCTCGGAGGCTTCACCGCTCAGGTACAGGTCGACACCAGCCGCAATCGCGTCGTCGATATAGCCCTGACCACCGCCGGTGCACCAGCCGACACGGCGGATCATTTCGCTGCCTTCGATCAGCAGCGGTTCACGGCCCATGACCTCCTGCACACGGCGGGCGAAATCACGGGGCGACAGGGGCTCGGCGAGGGAGCCAACCAGTCCGACGATCTTGGGGTTGCTCGGGTCCAGCGGGCCTTCGACCGTGATATCCAACTGACGGGCAAGTTGCACGTTATTACCGACGTCGGGATGCAAGTCCAACGGCAGATGGTAGGCCAACAGGCTGATGTCGTGCTTGAGCAGCGTCTTGAGGCGACGCTGCTTCATCCCTGTGATGCAGGGGTTTTCGCCTTTCCAGAAATAGCCGTGGTGCACCAGGATCAAATCGGCCTGGGCTTCGACGGCAGCATCCAGCAAGGCCTGGCTTGCGGTCACGCCGCTGACGATGCGCATCACTTGAGGGCGGCCCTCGACCTGCAGGCCATTGGGGCAATAGTCGGCAATTTTAGCGCTGCCAAGGTAGCGGTCCGCTTCCTCGACGAGGGTGGTAAGGGGGACGGCCATAAAAGACTCCTAAATATCCCGTTCGCAGGCGTCGCAGCCTCGTATAATGCGCGACATTATGGGCGCTCTCTCGCCCCCTGCAACCTGTCAGGACTTACTTGATGCTCAAGGCGCTGCGTTTTTTTGGATGGCCATTGTTGGCTGGCGTGCTGATCGCGATGCTGATTATTCAGCGTTACCCCGAGCTGGTGGGCCTGCCCAGCCTGGATGTGAACCTGCAACAGGCACCGCAGACCAGCGCGGTGGTGCAAGGCCCGGTGACTTATGCCGACGCGGTCACCATCGCCGCCCCGGCGGTGGTCAACCTGTACACGACCAAGGTCATCAACAAACCGGCGCACCCGCTGTTTGAAGACCCGCAGTTCCGCCGCTACTTCGGCGACAACGGGCCCAAGCAGCGGCGCATGGAATCCAGCTTGGGTTCGGGCGTGATCATGAGCCCCGAAGGCTACATCCTCACCAACAACCACGTGACCACAGGCGCCGACCAGATTGTGGTGGCCCTGCGTGACGGCCGCGAAACCCTGGCCCGCGTGGTGGGCAGCGACCCGGAAACCGACCTCGCGGTACTGAAGATCGACCTGAAAAGCCTGCCGTCCATCACCCTCGGTCGTTCCGATGGTTTGCGCGTCGGTGATGTGGCACTGGCCATCGGCAACCCGTTCGGCGTGGGCCAGACCGTGACCATGGGCATCATCAGCGCCACCGGGCGTAATCAGTTGGGCCTCAACAGCTACGAAGACTTCATTCAGACCGACGCGGCGATCAACCCAGGTAATTCCGGCGGTGCGCTGGTGGATGCCAATGGCAACCTGACCGGTATCAACACGGCGATTTTCTCCAAGTCCGGCGGCTCACAGGGCATCGGCTTTGCGATCCCGGTGAAACTGGCGATGGAAGTGATGAAGTCGATCATCGAGCACGGCCAGGTAATCCGCGGCTGGCTGGGGATTGAAGTGCAACCGTTGACCAAGGAGCTGGCCGAGTCGTTTGGCTTGACCGGACGCCCAGGCATCGTGGTCGCTGGTATCTTCCGCGACGGCCCGGCGCAGAAAGCCGGCCTGCAACTGGGCGATGTGATCCTCAGCATCAATGGCGAACCGGCCGGCGATGGCCGTAAGTCGATGAACCAGGTGGCGCGGATCAAGCCGACCGACAAGGTGGCGATCCAGGTGATGCGCAACGGCAAAGAGATCAAGTTGCTGGCGGAAATCGGGCTGCGTCCGCCGCCTGCGCCGGTCAAGGAAGAGGAATAACCCGTCACTCACAGGTGCTCGTACGCGGGCACCTGTAAGCTTATATTTCAAAGCAATTCATTCTCATCGGTCATGTTATATTGTTTCAATATCGCTATTGGAACACTCTATCATGCCGTCTCGAAGAATTGCCCCCTTGGCTGGCCTGGCCCTGGGTTTGCTGCTCGACCCCGCCTACGCCGAAGAAAACACCCTGGAACTCGACGCCATCAGCGTCACCACCGAGGCCTATGAGTCCACCACCGGGCCCGTCAAAGGCTACCGCGCCACCCGTTCGGCCAGCGCGACAAAGACCGACACCGCCATTCGCGACATCCCACAGTCCATCAGCGTAATTCCCGCCACGGTGCTCAAAGACCTCGGCAGCAGCAACGTGGAGCGCGCCCTGGAGTTTGCCGGCGGCGTGTCCAAGCAGAACAACTTCGGTGGCCTGACACTCTACGAATACAGCGTGCGCGGCTTTACCACGTCGGAGTTCTATCAGGACGGCTTCAGCGCTAACCGTGGCTACCCGAGCACACCGGACGCGGCGAACATCGAGCGCATCGAAGTGCTCAAAGGGCCCGCCGCCAGCCTGTATGGCCGTGGCGATCCTGGCGGCACGGTGAATATCGTCACCAAGAAGCCCCAGCCTGAAGCCTTCACCACCCTGCAAACCAGCGCCGGCAGTTGGGACCGTTATCGCACGGCCATTGACGTCAACACCCCGCTGGACAGCGAAGGCAAGGTGCTGACTCGGGTCAACTTGGCGGTAGAAGACAACCACAGCTTCCGCGACCACGTGCAAAGCAAGCGGGTATTCGTCGCGCCTTCGTTCAGTTGGCAATTGGACCCGGACACCAGCCTGCTGGTGGAAAGCGAATTCGTACGCCACAGCTCCACCTTCGACCGTGGCATTGTCGACGCCCCCGGCGTATCCCGCTCCACCTTCCTCGGCGAACCCAACGATGGCGATATCGACAACCACAACAACCGCATTCAGGCGACCCTGGAACACCACCTCAATGACGCATGGAAACTGCGTCTGGCCAGCCACTACAAGCAAGGCAGCCTGTGGGGCGACGCCTCGGAAAACCGCGCGCTGAATGCCGACGGCCACACCATCGACCGCCGCTACCGCGAACGCTCCACGGGTTGGCACGACAGCATCACCCAGCTTGAACTGCGGGGAATGTTCGATATCGGCAGTTGGCAGCACGAGTTGCTGATCGGCACCGAATACGAGGACTACCGCAAGAAAGAACGCGTCACTGCGATTGGCGGTAGCCGCTACCCCATCGACATCTACAATCCGGTCTACGGCAAGCCCAAACCCAACGGCGCGCGCTCCGGTACTGACTTCTTCGAACAGACCAAAAGCCACGCGCTGAACCTGCAAGACCAAATCATCTTCACCGACCGCCTGCGCGGTATGGCCGGTGCGCGCTTCGAACATTTCGAGCAGAGCATCGACGACTTCACGCGCAACCACGCCAAGAGCAAGCAGACCCACGACGCCTTTACCCAACGCGCCGGCCTGCTCTATCAGCTCACACCGCAAGTCGGGGTGTTCGCCAATGCCTCAACGTCGTTCAAGCCCAACAGCGGCCTGGACGCCAACAACAAATCCTTCAAGCCCGAAGAAGGCGTGGGCTATGAAGTGGGAATCAAGAGCGAGCTGTTCGACGACCGCCTCAGCGCCACCCTCGCCGCCTTCCATATCGAAAAGGAAAACGTACTGACCCTGGACCCGGCCACCAATCTCAACCGTGCCGTGGGCAAGGCGCGCAGCCAGGGTTTTGACCTGCAACTGACCGGGCAAGTGACCGATGCCGTACGGGTGATTGGTGCGTTTGCCTACATCGACGCTGAAGTGACCAAAGGCGATAAAGCCATTCCGGCCGGCAGCCGCATCCTTGGCGTGGCCAAGCGCAGCGGCAGTCTGTTGGGGGTGTATGAGTTCCAGGATGGCGCGTTGCGCGGCTCGGACCTGGGCGCGGCGTTCACGTATGTGGGCGATCGCTCAGGGGAGGCCGGCACGAACTTTGAGTTGCCGGCCTATCACACCGTTGATCTGCTAGCCCATTACAAGGCTACTGACAACGTCACTGTCGGACTGAACCTCAACAACCTGTTTGATGAGAAGTACTACGAGCGGTCGTACAGCAGTTATTGGATCAATCCCGGAGAGCCGCGCAATCTCACCCTCAGCTTGACCCTAAAGCTCTAAACGCCTCCCTGTAGGGGCGAGCTTGCTCGCGAAGACCCTGAGAGCGCGACGTTAACTCAGAAGCGCTGCGTTATCGTTGACGTCCTTCGCGAGCAAGCTCGCTCCTACAATGATTGCGGTGCCCGTTCGCAAAGGGTGGTCAGTGCCTTCGCCCACTGCGGGTCATCATTCAGGCACGGCACCAATACCAACTCTTCCCCCCCAGCCTCGCGGAACTGCTCGAGCCCACGATCGCCGATTTCCTCCAGAGTCTCGATGCAGTCGGCGACAAACGCCGGGCACATCACCAGCAGCTTTTTCACGCCTTGCTTAGCCAGGGCTTCCAGGCGCGCTTCGGTGTAGGGTTCGATCCATTTGGCGCGGCCCAGGCGTGACTGGAACGCCACCGACCATTTATCTTCCGGCAAGCCCAGTCGTTCAGCAAAATCGCGGGCGACGCTGAAACATTGCGCGCGGTAGCAGGTTTTCAACACCTCAGGCGAGGCGTTCTTGCAGCAGTCGGCATCCTTGAAGCAATGCTGGCCTGTCGGGTCGAGTTTGGTCAGATGACGCTCTGGCAGGCCGTGGAAACTCAGCAGCAGGTGATCGTAATCCTGCTCCACATAGGAGCGGACACTCGCCGCGAGCGCGTCGAGGTATTCCGGCTGGTCGTAGAACGGCGGCAAGATCGAGAACTGCACGCTCAGCTTCTTATCACGTACAACCCGCTTGGCCTCTTCAATCACCGTGGTCACAGTGCTGTCGGCGAACTGCGGGTACAGCGGCGCCAGGGTGACTTTGCGGATGCCCTGGGCGGCGAGGCGCGTCAGCACGCTGTCAATGGACGGTTCGCCGTAGCGCATCGCCAATTCCACCGGGCCTTGGGTCCACTGCGCAGTCATCTGCTGTTGCAGGCGGCGACTGAGCACCACCAACGGCGAACCCTCATCCCACCAGATGGAGGCGTAGGCGTGGGCCGACTGCTCGGGACGCTTGATCAGGATCAGCGACACCAGCAAGCGCCGCACCGGCCACGGCAGGTCGATCACATAAGGGTCCATCAGGAACTGATTAAGGTAGCTGCGCACATCGGCCACCGAAGTGGACTTTGGCGAGCCCAGGTTGACCAGTAACAACGCGTGATCCGTCATGCAACATCCTATCTCTAGAGGCGGCTGGACAAGTCATCCAGAGCCGCGCGCAACTCAGTGAACTGGAAAGTGTAACCGGCGGCCAACGAGCGCTCGGGCACCGCCTTCTGCCCGCCCAACAGCAGGCCGGACAATTCGCCCAGGCCCACCTTCAATGCAAAGGCCGGCATCGGCATGAACGCCGGGCGGTGCAACACCTGGCCGAGGGTTTTCGCAAACTCGCGATTGCGCACCGGGTGTGGCGCGCAAGCATTATAAGGACCACTGGCATCAGGCTTGTGCAGAAGAAAATCAATCAGGGCGATTTGATCCTTGATATGCACCCACGGCATCCACTGCCGACCATTGCCGATAGGCCCGCCCAGCGCCAGTTTGAAAGGCAGCAACAGCCGCGACAAAAAGCCGCCCTCGGCTGACAACACCAAACCGGTCCGCACCAACACCACGCGAATCCCTAACGCTTCAGCGCGTAGGGCGGTTTCTTCCCAGGCGATGCACAACTGGCTGGGGAAATCGTCCTGCACCGGGCCGCTGGCTTCGGTCAATTCGCGTTCGCCGCCGTCGCCGTACCAGCCCACCGCCGAACCGGAAATCAACACCGCTGGTTTTTGTTCCAGACCTTCAAGCCACGCCAGCAAAGTTTCTGTAAGGCTGATGCGGCTGCTCCACAACAGCGCCTTGCGCTTGTGAGTCCACGGGCGGTCAGCGATCGGCGCACCCGCCAGGTTAATGACCGCATCCACCGGGCCGATAACCTGTTGCAGGTGTTCGACGCCTGCGACTTGAGCACCGCATCGCATGGCAACCTGTTCCGGATGACGGCTCCACACCGTCAGCCTATGACCCTGCGCGAGCCAGTGCTGGCAGAGTTGGCGGCCGATCAGGCCAGTACCGCCGGTCAGCAAAATGTGCATGGGATGTTCCTCATGTAACGTTCGCCGCCCATCGCTAGTCTATTTTATAAGCAGGGATCAATTTGAACGGGCGTAACATTGGATTAAGCCTCTGCTTTAACCATAGGTCACGCCGTAAGAACAGGTAAGCCAAAACTTATACCAAAAAACAATATTGTACAGCTATTGGTGTCGGCGTAGTCTGTACCCAACGGTAAAACGAGGCCCCCTATGACTGTTCCCATCGCGATCATCGGCACCGGCATCGCCGGTCTTTCCGCCGCCCGAGCGTTACGAGACGCGGGGCACGTTGTACAACTCTTCGATAAAAGCCGTGGCAGCGGTGGCCGCATGTCCAGCAAGCGTAGCGATGCCGGCTCCCTGGACATGGGCGCACAATATTTCACCGCCCGCGACCGGCGCTTCGTCAACGAAGTGCAACGCTGGCAAAGCAATGGCTGGGCCGAGCAATGGAAACCCCAGCTGTACAACTTCAAGTCCGGCCAACTCACCCCCTCCCCCGATGAACAGATCCGCTGGGTCGGCACGCCGCGCATGAGCGCCATCACCCGCGCCCTGCTCGACGACCTGCCGGTGGAGTTCGGGTGCCGCATCACCGAGGTGTTTCAAGGCAAACAACACTGGAACCTGCTGGACGCCGACGGCGAAAACCACGGCCCGTTCAGCCACGTGATCATCGCCACACCAGCGCCCCAGGCAACCGCCCTGCTGGCTGCAGCGCCCAAGTTGGCCAGTGCCGCCGCCGGCGTGAAGATGGACCCAACCTGGGCCATCGCCCTGGCCTTCGAAAAGCCTCTGGATACGCCGATGGAAGGCTGTTTCGTGCAAGACAGCCCCCTCGATTGGCTGGCGCGCAACCGCAGCAAACCGGGGCGTGACACCCACCTCGACACGTGGGTACTGCACGCCACCAGCACATGGAGCAAGGCCCACCTGGACCTGCCCAAGGAAGCGGTGATCGAGCATCTGCATGGCGCCTTCGCCGAACTGCTGCACAGCGCCATGCCCGCGCCCTCTTTCAGCTTGGCGCACCGCTGGCTCTATGCTCGACCGTCCAATAGCCATGAATTCGGCGTGCTGGCCGATGCCGACCTGGGCCTTTATGTATGTGGCGACTGGTGCCTTTCGGGCCGGGTCGAAGGGGCTTGGCTCAGTGGCCAGGAAGCCGCGAGACGCTTGATCGAACACCTGCAATGAACCGCATCAATCCTGCAAAACTGCTGCTGTCGAAATGGACAGCAGCTCAGCCTCGCAACAAAGAAAAACACTTCTTGGTCACCGAACTGTTTCGGGATGAAGAAGGCGTCGTACTGGAAATCGAACTGCAAGCCGTCATGACCCGTCGCACCGAACGCTGCGCCTGGCAAACCCTGCAAAACGATGACGCCTGGAAAATCGGCTGGAAATAGCTGACCTGCAAAAAACTTGTACAAATAATTTGACTTGTACAGCGCCGAACCTATGATGAGATTTAGTTGTACAAAACTTTAATTTTGTACAGGAATCTTGCAGGGGTTCGCTTATGTCCAGCACCACCAAACCGAAGATCGGCATCAGTGCCTGCCTATTGGGCGAGAACGTGCGCTTCAACGGCGGCCATAAACAATCCCTGCTGTGCAGCCAGACTCTCGCCGACTATTTCGACTTCGTGCCGCTGTGCCCGGAGGTCGCCATCGGCCTGGGCATTCCACGCGAACCGATCCGCCTGGTGGGCGACCCGGCCCACCCGCAAGCCGTCGGCACGGTACACCGCGAACTGAACGTCACTCAGCCACTGGACGATTACGGCCGGCAGATGGCGTCGGAGCACACCGACCTGTGCGGCTACATCTTCATGCAGAAGTCGCCGTCGTGCGGACTGGAGCGGGTCAAGGTGTACCGCGACAACGGCACCCCGGTCGACGGCGGCGGGCGTGGTATCTACGCCCAAGCGTTTTGTGCGCGTCACCCCAACCTGCCAGTGGAAGAAGACGGTCGATTGAATGACCCGGTGCTGCGAGAAAACTTCCTGACCCGCGTTTTCGTCTACGCCGATTGGCAACAGCTGCTGGCCGAAGGCCTGACCCGCCACCGGCTGCTGGCCTTTCATTCACGCTACAAATACCTGTTGATGGCCCATAGCCCGGCGCACTACAAAAGCCTCGGGCACCTGCTGGGCAGCATGACCAAAGAGACCCACCTCGATGAACTGGCCACCTGTTACTTCAGCGACTTGATGACCGGCCTGAGCCAATGCGCCACCCGTGGCACCCATACCAACGTGCTGCAACACATCAGTGGTTACCTCAAACAAGTCATCAGTACCGACGACAAGCAGGAAATGCAAACCCTCATCGGCCAGTACCGCCAAGGCATCGTGCCGCTGGTGGTGCCACTGACCCTGCTCAAGCACCACTTTCGCCAACACCCGGACCGCTACATCGCGCAGCAGGCCTACCTGCAGCCGCACCCGGAAAACCTCAGCCTGCGAAATGCGATCTAGACCATGAAAGCTGTCCTGCAAGACGACCCCGGCGAAGACATCACCCAAGCCCTCGAAGACGGCTGGCTGCCGATCCGCGAAGTGGCGCGCCAGACCGGCGTCAACGCCGTGACCCTGCGCGCGTGGGAGCGCCGCTATGGCCTGATCGTGCCCCAGCGCACGCCTAAAGGTCATCGGTTGTTCAACGCCGAACATGTCCAACGCATCCACACCATCCTCACCTGGCTCAATCGCGGCGTGCCGGTGAGTCAAGTCAAAGGCCTGATCGACTCAGCGCTCACTGTTCCCGATATCGTTGAAAACGAATGGCACACCCTGCGCCAGAGCCTTGTGCAAGCCATCAGCGAATTGGCCGAACGCCGTGTGGATGACGCTTTCAACCAAGCCATGGCGCTATACCCGCCGCGCACCCTGTGCGAGCAGCTGTTATTGCCATTGTTGCAGGAGCTGGAAAAACGCTGGCAAGGCCAGTTCGGCGCGCAGATGGAGCGGGTGTTTTTCTTGTCCTGGCTGCGCAGCAAGTTCGGCGCGCGTATTTATCACAACAATCGTCAGTTGCATGGCGCGCCGTTGCTGTTGGTGAACCAGTCCGACGTTCCCCTGGAGCCGCACCTGTGGCTCAGCGCCTGGCTCGCCAGCAGTGCCGACTGCCCGGTAGAAGTATTCGACTGGCCGCTGCCTGCCGGTGAGCTGGCCCTGGCGGTAGAACACCTGCAACCGCGCGCGGTGCTGCTGTATTCGAGCAAGGCGCTCCATCTGTCGGCTTTCGCAAAACTTTTGGGTGGCGTCAGTTGCCCAAAATTGATGGTCGGACCAACGGTATGCATCCACCAAGCCGAGTTGACCGTATTAACCCAAGACATTCCTGATTTGTTCGTCGCCGAAGACCTGTTGTCGGCCCACCAGCTACTGATCCAGCGTGGACTTGTTTAAATGCATTTGATCTGGCTGCGCACCGACCTGCGCCTACACGACAACACCGCCCTGGCCGCCGCGAGCCAGCGGGGCCCGCTGGCGGCCGTGTACCTGATCACGCCGCAGCAATGGCTGGACCATGACGATGCGCCGTGCAAAGTGGACTTTTGGCTGCGCAACTTGCAAGACCTGAGCAAGACACTGGGCGCGCTGAACATCCCCCTGCTGATTCGCACTGCGGCCACCTGGGATCAGGCACCCGACGTATTGAGCAGGTTGTGCCGCGAGCTATCGGTGGAGTCAGTCCACGTCAACGAGGAATACGGCATCCACGAAAGTCGCCGAGACGCGGCCGTGTCCAAGGCCTTGGAAGCTGATGGCGTGACCTTCCATAGCTACCTCGACCAACTGTTCTTCCAGCCCGGCAGCGTGTTGACCAAGACCGGCACGTATTTCCAGGTGTTCAGCCAATTCCGCAAGGTCTGCTACACCCGTCTGCACAGCGCCATGCCGCGTATCGTCGCAGCGCCAAAAGCCCAGGCACCGATCAAGCTGAACAGCGACCCGATCCCAAAGACGGTCGAAGGTTTCGAACCACCCAGCGATAGCCTGCGCGCCCTCTGGCCGGCCGGTGAAGACGAAGCCCGGCGCCGCCTCGACGCCTTTGCCGATCAACAAATCAGCTACTACAAAGACGAGCGCGACTTCCCCGCCAAGCCCGGCACCAGCCAGTTGTCCGCCTACCTTGCGGCGGGTGTAGTTTCGCCGCGTCAGTGCCTGCATGCCGCACTGCAAACTAATGGCGGCGAGTTTGAAAGTGGCGACATGGGCGCCATCACCTGGATCAACGAGTTGCTCTGGCGTGAGTTCTACAAGCACATCCTGGTGGGTTACCCACGGGTTTCTCGTCACCGCGCTTTCCGCCCCGAAACCGAAGCCGTGGCCTGGCGCAATGCGCCCAAGGACCTCGCCGCCTGGCAGGAAGCGCGCACCGGCTTGCCAATCATCGACGCGGCCATGCGCCAACTGCTGGAAACCGGCTGGATGCACAACCGCCTGCGCATGGTGGTGGCGATGTTTCTGACCAAGAACCTGCTGATCGACTGGCGCGAAGGTGAGCGTTTCTTCATGCGCCACCTGATCGATGGCGACCTCGCCGCCAATAACGGCGGCTGGCAGTGGAGCTCATCCACCGGCACCGACTCGGCACCGTACTTCCGGATTTTCAGCCCATTGAGCCAGTCGGAGAAATTCGATAGCGAGGGCATTTTCATCAAGCACTGGCTGCCGGAATTGGCCGCACTGAATAAAAAAGAAGTGCACAACCCCGAAGCCGTCGGCGGCTTGTTCGGCGTGGCCGACTACCCGCGTTCGATTGTCGACTTGAAAAAGTCCCGCGAACGCGCCCTGGCCGCCTTCCGCAGCCTGCCTTCGCGCCAAGCTGTCGGAGGCGAACATGAGTGACTTCCTGCGCCGCTTCGCCCAGGCCTTCGCCACGCTGGACAAGCACAATCTGCATTTGCTCGACAACCTGTACAGCCAGGACATCGCCTTTGCCGACCCGCTGCACGAAGTACACGGTCTGCCCGCCATGCACCGTTACTTCGCAGAGCTGTACAGCAACGTCAGCCAACTGCGCTTCGACTTCCACGGCTTCGACCAGGTGGCCGAAGGCGAAGGTTACCTGCGCTGGGAAATGAGTTTCTGCCACCCGCGCCTGGCGGACGGCAACGTCATCCGCGTGGAAGGCTGCTCGCACCTGATGTGGCGTGACAAGGTGTACCGCCATCGCGATTACTTCGATGCCGGTGCCCTGCTGTACGAACACTTGCCCGTACTGGGCCGCGTCATCAGTTGGCTGAAAAGGAGAATGGGATGAGCAGTACATCGCCCCGCCGTTATTGGCTGACCGGCGCCAGCAGTGGCATCGGGGCCGCATTGGCCGTGGAGTTGCTCAACAGCGGCGCCCACGTGGCGCTCAGCTCGCGCACCAAAGGGCCTTTGGAAGCGCTCGCGCAACGTTATCCCGGCCAGGTGCTGGTGGTGGCGGGCGACCTGACCAACAGCCAGACCGTGCGTGAGATCGGCGAACATATCGGGGGGGTCTGGGGTTCGCTGGACACCGTGATCCTCAATGCCGGCACCTGTGAGTACGTGGACGCGCGGCAGTTTGATTCGTCCATCATCGAGCACGTCGTGCGCACCAACCTGCTCGCCAGCAGTTATTGCATCGAAGCCGCCCTTCCGCTGTTACGCGCCGGGCAAACGCCGCACTTGGTGGGTGTCGCCAGCGCCGTGACCTACCTGCCGATGCCACGCGCCGAAGCCTACGGCGCGTCGAAGGCCGGCCTGCGCTACCTGTTCGAATCATTGCGCATCAGCCTGTCGCCGGAAAACATCGACGTCACGGTGATCAGTCCGGGTTTCGTCGACACGCCGTTGACCGAACGCAATGATTTCCCGATGCCACTCAGTTGGCCGGCGGACAAAGCCGCCAAACACATCTTCAATAAATTGGAAAAGCGTCCGCTGGAAATTGCCTTCCCCGCGTTGTTCATCGCCGCTCTCTGGCCACTGTCGAAACTGCCGAACCGCGCACAATTGGTCATTGGCAAGCGCATGTTGCGCAGCCAGCCGCCGAAGAAGGACGACCTGTGAAGATCGCCATCATCGGCAGCGGCATTGCAGGGCTGACCAGCGCCTACCTGCTCAGCCGCCGGCATGAGATCACGCTGTTCGAAGCGGGCGACCGCATCGGCGGGCATACCCACACGGTCAACGTGACCGTCGAGGGCCAAAGCTATGCGGTGGACACGGGCTTCATCGTATTCAACGACTGGACGTACCCCAACTTCATCCGCCTGTTGGGGCAGATCGGGGTAACGTACAAGCCTACCGAGATGAGCTTTTCGGTGTGCGACGAGCACACTCGGTTCGAATACAACGGTAATAACCTCAACAGCTTGTTTGCCCAGCGCCGCAATATTTTGTCGCCGAGGTTCTGGGGCATGCTGCGTGACATCTTGCGCTTCAATCGCCAGGCGCCGCTCGACCTGCAGGAACAGCGCATCAGCGCCGAGATGACCCTGGGCGACTACCTCGACGCCAACGGTTACGGCGAGCGGTTTATCCGCCATTACATCGTACCGATGGGCGCGGCGATCTGGTCGATGTCGCTGGCCGACATGCTAGGTTTCCCCCTGCAGTTCTTCGTGCGTTTCTTCAAGAACCACGGTTTGCTGTCGGTGAGCAACCGCCCACAATGGTGCGTGATCGAGGGGGGGTCCAGCCGCTACATCGAACCGCTGACCCGCAGCTTTCGTGAACAGATCCGCCTCAATTGCCCTGTGCATAACGTCGAGCGCACCGACGATGGCGTGGTTATCCACAGCCCGGCCGGCAGCGAGGCATTTGATCGCGTGGTCTTCGCCTGCCACAGCGACCAGGCCCTGGCGTTATTGGCCGACCCGAGCCAGGCCGAACAAGACATCCTGGGTGCCCTGCCCTACGCCGACAATGACGTGGTGCTGCACACCGACACTCGCCTGCTGCCCGATCGCCAACTGGCCTGGGCCAGCTGGAACTACCGGCTCAGCGGCACTGCGCAGAAGCAGGCGGCAGTGACCTATGACATGAACATCCTGCAAGGCATCGACAGCGCCACCACCTTTTGCGTCAGCCTCAACCAGACGACGATGATCAACCCGCTGAAAGTGCTTGCCCGCTACACCTACGCCCACCCGCAATACAGCCTGGCGGCGGTGGCCGCTCAAGGGCGTCGGGAAGAAATATCCGGCGTGCGCAATACCTTTTATTGCGGCGCCTACTGGGCCAACGGTTTTCACGAAGACGGCGTGGTCAGCGCGCTGCACGTAGCCCAAGCCTTTGGGGAAACCCTGTGAACAGCGCACTGTACAGCGGCTGGATTGCCCATCGCCGGTTTGCGCCCAAGGCCCATGCCTTTCGCTACCGCATCGGCTTGCTGTACCTGGATTTGAGCGAAGAACACGAAGTGCTTGGCCTTTCGCCCCTGGCCGGGCGTAGCCGCCTGGCGCCCTTCGGTTTTCGCCAGCAGGACTATCTGCGTGAATTGACGCGCACCGGCATCAGCTTGAGCGATGCCGTGCGCCAGGAAGTCGGCAAGGCACTGGGGCGTACACCCCAGGGCGTTATCTGCCTACTGACCCAGGCCCGCAGTTGGGGCCTGGCTTTTAACCCCGTGAGTTTCTTCTACTGCTTCGAGGCCGACGGACGTCTGGCCGCGATCCTGTGTGAAGTGACCAACACCCCGTGGCGTGAGCGATATCACTACGTGCTGCCGGCCCTGGCCCTGGGCACGGATGAGCACCAGCATTTCGCCGTGGCCAAGGCCTTCCATGTGTCGCCGTTCTTGCCGCGCGACTTGGAATACCGCATGAGCTTCAGCCCGCCCGCCGCCAAACTCGGCGTGCACATGGCTGACTGGCAAGGCGAATTGAAAGTCTTCGACGCCACCTTGAGCCTGCAAAAAGAGACGCTCAACCGTGCCAGCCTGCACCGCTACCTATGGCGCTTTCCGTGGATGACCGCCAAGACGTGTCTCGCGATCTATTGGCAGGCCCTGCGCCTGTTGCTCAAACGCACACCGATTTTTTCCCACCGGGCCGCCGATGGCGCCTCTCGCACTGCAGTCGGGTACACCAAGGATCGCCGCCATGAAATCCCCTAGTTTATCGGTCAAGACCCATCGCCTGAACGTCAACGGCATGACTGCCGCGCTGCTGCGCAAAGCCGTGCTGCGTCAACTCAGCCAATTGCGCCATGGTCAGTTGGTGGTGATCGAAGACGGCGAGCGGCAAGTCTTCGGCGCACGCGAAGCGCACCTGCTGGGCGAAATCCAGATCCTTGATTCGGCCGTGTGGGGCCTGGTGGCGGCCAACGGTTCCATCGGTGCCGGCGAGGCATTTATCCACGGTTACTGGAGCAGCCCGGACCTCACCGCAGTGGTTCGCGTGATGGTCAGCAACCTCGACGTACTCGACGCGATGGAAGGCGGCCTGGCACGCCTGGCACGTCCCTTCACTCAGGGCCTGCACTGGCTCAACCGCAATACGCGCAAGGGCTCGCAGAAGAACATCGCCGCCCACTACGACCTGGGCAATGACCTGTTCGAAGAATTCCTCGACCCGACCATGATGTACTCGGCGGCTCAATTCCTGACCGCCGACGACACCCTGGAACAGGCGCAATTGAACAAGCTGGAGCGCATCTGTCAGAAACTCGCCCTCAAGCCCGGCGACCACCTGCTGGAGATCGGCACCGGCTGGGGCAGCATGGCGCTGTACGCGGCGCAGCATTATGGCTGCAAGGTCACCACCACGACGTTGTCCAAGGAACAGTTCGCCTACACCGAAAAACGCATCGCAGCCCTGGGCTTGCAAGAGCAGGTCACGCTGCTGTTGCAGGATTACCGCGACCTTACTGGCCAGTACGACAAGTTGGTGTCGATTGAGATGATCGAGGCGGTGGGCCATCGCTTTCTGCCTACCTACTTCAAACAGTGCGCGCACTTGCTCAAGAGCGACGGCCTGATGTTGCTGCAAGCCATCACCATTCGTGAGCAACGCTTTGAACAGGCCAAGCGCAGCGTGGATTTTATCCAGCGCTACATCTTCCCCGGCGGCGCCCTGCCCTGCGTGCAGAACATGCTGCACATCGTCAGCCGCGATACCGATATGAACCTGCTGCACATGGAGGATTTTGGCCTGCATTACGCGCGAACCCTGCGCCTGTGGCATGAGAATTTTCGCCGCGCCCACGGTCGCCTCGCCGAACTGGGCTACGACGAGTATTTCCTGCGCCTGTGGGAGTTTTACCTGTGTTACTGCGAGGGTGGCTTCATGGAGCGCACCATCGGCACGGCGCAATTGCTGCTGGCCAAACCTTCGGCGATCAACCCGCCGCTGCTCGGTCGCTTCAGTGCTTAAGACCCTGGCCAACGCCGCGCTCTTTCAGTGCGGCTGGTTTGCCTGCGTAATCGGCGGTGACAGTGCATGGTTATTCGTTGGGCTGGCGGTGCTGGCCGTTCATCTGTTGTGGATAAGTTCGTGGGCCGCAGACGCCAGGCTGATCCTCATTGTTACTGTCGTGGGTACGCTATTGGACACTGCGTTGCGCACGCTGGGCGTGTTTCAGTTCACCGAGCCGGGCCCGCTGATTCCCTTCTGGTTGATCCTGTTGTGGGCGTTGCTGGCGACGACGTTGCGCCATTGCCTGGCCTGGAGCGCCCGCCCCTGGTGGCGTGCGGCGGTACTAGGGGCATTCGGCGGCCCGCTTTCCTACTACGCCGGCAGCCAATTGGCGGGGGTGCAGTTTGGTTATGGCCTCGCCCCCACGATGGCGACGCTGGCGCTGCTGTGGGCCTTGGTATTTGTGGGGTTGCATCGGTTGGCGCGCTGACGTCTGTCAGTCGTTTCACACCTGCGTCACCCGCTTGCCTTACACTGCGCGCCTATGACCAACATCCCTCACACCCAAATCACCGAATCCGCGGTCACCTGCTCGACCTGCGCGGCTTGCTGCTGCCAGCTGGAAGTCATGCTGATCACCGACACCGGCGTGCCGGAGCGCTATATCGACACTGATGACTGGGGCGGCGAAGTGATGCTGCGCCTGGACGACGGCTGGTGCGCGGCGCTGGATCGGGACACGATGATGTGCACGATCTACGAGCGACGCCCGCTGATCTGCCGGGAGTTCGAGATGGGGGCACCGGAGTGCCTGACCGAGCGCGAAGGGATCGCAACGGCCTACCGCTGATCATCTGGTGAGTGGAGCTCTAAATGTGGGAGCGGGCTTGCTCGCGAAAGCGGTGTGTCAGTCAAACATGTAGCGACTGTTACACCGCTTTCGCGAGCAAGCCCGCTCCCACAAGGGTTCTCCGGTGTTACAGCGGCAAGGTGTAGTGCAACGAGTAGCTCTCTACCCCATCGTTATTGCTGCTGATGCCCGCATTGGAATAATGCGTGGCACGAATGCCCACCTCATGCCCACCCGCGAAGCGCAGGCCAAAGCCCAGGCGGTCTTCGAACTGGAAGGCCTGGCCGATGTTGTTGTCTTCCAGCTTGGTGCGCGAGAACACCGCCACCCCGATCCCAGCCTCGATGTAAGGCTTCACCGATTCGCCGGCAAACTCATACACAAAAACTGGCGAGAACGACAGGCTGCTGGCGCTGGCGCGCTTGTCGCCATCCCAATAGGTGTAGGCACCGCTCCAGTAACCGGTCAGTCGACCGGTATCGCTCTGCCACCAGCTTTTGTCCCAGTCCGATGTCAGTCCCAGCCGATAGGTCATGGTCGAATCGCTGGTGCCCCCCACACCAAATTCCAGGCCAGCAGCCTGTGCCGAAACAGAGTGCCCCACTACAGCGGCCGCAATCGCGGCCAAACAGAACAAGCGCTTCATAAGAAACATCCTTTCCAAACGAAGTTATAGAATTTTTTACAGGCAATCTGGCTATAGAAGCTGGCGTGTAGTCAGAAGTTCCAGCTTATAACGCCGATATTTCACGAATTTTTCACGAAGCGAAGCTTCGCACATCGCCCGGATATTTCCATAGTGTCGGTAGGATATTTCTTAAGTGATACACATCGCCGCTGGTCCAGAACTGCGCAGGTTCTGGATTGCCGTCGGCCAGCAACTCGCGCTCGCTCAGCAAGCGCTTGAGCTGGCGGGCCACGGCGGCACCGGTGTCGATGAGAATGATGCTGGGGGGCAGCATCTGCGCCAGGAGTGGCTTGAGGAAGGGATAGTGGGTGCAACCGAGGATGATGGTGTCGCAGCCTGCGCTGAGCAGTGGTTCGACGTAACCCTGCAACATCTGGCGCAGGGCTGGGCTGGTCAGGTCACCGCTTTCAATCAGCTCGACCAAGCCCGGGCACGGCTGGGTGATGACCTTCACATCGGTGGCGAATCGGTCGAGCAACGCAGCGAACTTGGCGCTTTGCAGCGTGCCGGTGGTGGCAAGCACCCCGACGACGCCACTGCGAGTGGCCGCTGCTGCAGGTTTTACTGCCGGCTCCATGCCTACCAGTGGCCAGTCAGGAAAATCCAGGCGCAGGTCGGCGACAGCGGCGACGGTGGCGGTATTACAGGCAATCACGAACGCCTTGGCGCCCTGCTCCCGGAAAAACGCTGCCACCCGCCGAGAACGCTCGAGGATAAACGCCGGGCTTTTCTCGCCGTAGGGGATGTGCCCGCAATCGGCCACGTACAGCAGTGATTCGTGGGGCAGCAGTTGATGGATTTCCTCCAGCACGGTCAATCCGCCGATACCGGAGTCGAACACACCGATCGGCGCACCCTTACCCATGTTGCGTCCCGCACACGCTGCAACCGGGATCACGCTTGACGCGCAACTCGCGAAAGCGCGTGGTCAAGGCATCGATAAGCAACAGGCGGCCCACCAGCGGCTCGCCGAAACCGGCCAGCAGTTTCAAGGCTTCCAAAGCTTGCAGGCTACCGACCATCCCCACCAACGGGCCGATTACGCCAGCTTCGCTGCAGGTGAGTTCGATATCGCTGCCGTGCCCGTATAAACAGTGGTAACACGGGCTCTCTTCGCGGCGCGGGTCGAACACCGACAGTTGCCCTTCAAGGCGAATGGCGGCACCGCTGATCAAGGGTTTGCCCGCCGCGACGCAAGCCGCGTTGACCGCTTCGCGGGTGGAGAAGTTGTCGCTGCAATCGAGCACCACGTCCACCGCTTCGACCGCTGCCGCCAGTGAATCGGCATCCAGCGCGGTGCGGTGGGCAATCAACGTGATTTCGGGGTTGATGGCCGTCAGGCGGCGCAGGGCCGAATCGACTTTGGTCTGCCCGACGCTGTCGGTGTCATGGATGATCTGGCGTTGCAGGTTGGTCAGGTCGACGGTGTCGAAGTCCGCCAGATGCAGTTCGCCCACGCCCGCCGCCGCCAGGTACAGCGCAACGGGCGCGCCCAGGCCACCGAGACCGACGATCAAGGCACGGCCGTTTTTCAGGCGCAATTGGCCGTCAATGTCGACATGTTGCAACAGAATCTGTCGGCTATAGCGCAACAGCTCCTGATCGGTCAGCACGGCCGGCGCCCCAGGGTGATGCGCTCGTGGCCGCCGAGGTCGATGCGGCTGTGAACCTCTTCAAAGCCTTCACTCAACAGCAGGTCGCGCACGGCCGGCGCCTGGTCGTAACCATGCTCCAGCAACAGCCGGCCACCAGCATTAAGGTGGGCGGGGGCTTGTTTGATAATCAAGCGCAAGTCGTCCAAACCATCATGACCGGCCACCAATGCGCTAGCCGGCTCAAAACGCACATCGCCCGCCGCCAGGTGCGGATCATTGGCGGCAATGTAAGGCGGGTTGCTAATGATCAGATCATAGGTATGACCTTGCAGCGCGCTGAACCAATGGCTGTTCAGCACCATTGCGTTGTTAAGGTGCAGGCGCTGGCGATTGCGCTCGGCCAGTGCCACCGCTTCCAACACTCGGTCGACGGCGGTGACTTGCCAGGCAGGGCGCTCGCTGGCCAGGGCCAAGGCGATGGCACCGCTGCCGGTGCCCAGGTCGAGGACCTTGGCGGGGGTGGCCGGTAACAATTCCAGGGCAGCTTCCACCAGCAATTCAGTGTCCGGACGCGGAATCAGCGTGTGGGGCGCGACCTCCAGGTCCAGCTTCCAGAAACCTTGCTGGCCGAGGATATACGCCACCGGCTCACCGCCACGACGACGTTGCAGGTAGCTGGCAAAAGTCAGCGCGTCTTCACTGGTGACGATTTTCTCGGGCCAAGTGTGCAAGTAGCTGCGCGACTTGCCCAGAGCCGCCGCCAACAACAATTCGGCATCCAGACGCGCAGTGGGCGAATCCGGAAGGTCAGCGGCGCGCAGCAGGCTGGCGATGATGGTCATTTATTCACCTATCGCCGCGAGTTGATCCGCCTGGTATTCGGCGAGCAATGGCTCGATTACGGCGTCTACGCCACCGGCGAGAATCTCGTCCAGGGAGTAAAGCGTGAGGTTGACCCGGTGGTCGGTGACCCGGCCCTGGGCAAAGTTGTAGGTGCGGATGCGCTCGGAGCGGTCGCCCGAGCCCACCAACAGCTTGCGCTCGCTGGCAATCGCGTTGGCGGCGGCGCTGGTCTGCTGGTCGTTGAGCTTGGCCGACAGCCAGGACATGGCCCGCGCACGGTTCTTGTGCTGGGAACGCTCTTCCTGGCACTCCACTACGATGCCCGACGGCAAGTGAGTGATGCGGATGGCGGAGTCGGTCTTGTTGACGTGCTGACCGCCAGCGCCCGACGAGCGGTAGGTGTCGACGCGCAAGTCGGCCGGGTTGATCTCGATGGCTTCCTGCTCGTCCGGCTCGGGCAGCACGGCCACGGTGCAAGCGGACGTGTGGATTCGGCCCTGGGACTCGGTCGCCGGCACGCGTTGTACGCGGTGTGCGCCGGACTCGAACTTGAGCTTGCCGTAGACGTTATCGCCTTCAACCCGCGCGATGACTTCTTTATAGCCGCCGTGCTCGCCTTCGTTCTCGGACAGGATTTCTACCCGCCAGCCGCGGCGCTCGGCATACCGCGAATACATGCGGAACAGGTCGCCGGAGAAGATCGCTGCTTCGTCGCCGCCAGTGCCGGCACGGATTTCGAGGAATACGTTGCGCCCGTCGTTCGGGTCCTTCGGCAGCAGCATGCGTTGCAGGTCGCCTTCCAGCGCAGCCAGCTTTTCCTTGGCTTCGCGGACTTCTTCCACGGCCATTTCACGCATGTCCGGGTCGCTATCCTTGAGCAGCGCCTGGGCGCCTTCGAGGTCGGCCTGGGTTTTAAGCCACTGCCCATAAGTGGTCACAATCGGCTCAACTTCCGCGTACTCCTTGGAATACGTACGGAATTTGGTCTGATCAGAGATGACTTCGCCATCGCCGAGCAAGGCGGTCAGTTCTTCGAAACGGTCCTGGAGCACGTCCAGTTTATTGAGCAGTGACGCTTTCATTGCGGTTTTTTATCCGAAGAGCTATCTGACGCGCCCTCACCGAGGGCAAAGAGTTCCTGGGCCATGGCCAGCGCATCGAGGCGGCCTTCGGCGGTAAGCTTTTTTAATTGTACGCTGGGCGCGTGGAGCAGCTTGTTGGTGAGACCACGCGCCAGTTGCATCAGCACTTCTTCGGCGCTGCTGCCGTTGGCCAGCAAACGCTGGGCCTTGATCAACTCCTCGTCGCGCAGGCGTTCGCCCTGCTGACGATACGCCTTGAGCACATCCACCGCCGCCAATTCACGCAGGCGCACCATGAAATCTTCGGCGCCCGTGCTGACCATCTCTTCAGCCGCCTGGGCGGCGCCTTGACGGCTCTTGAGGTTTTCGGCGACCACTTCGTGCAGATCGTCGACGCTATAGAGGTAAACGTCGTCCAACTCGCCGACTTCGGGTTCGATATCCCGAGGAACGGCGATATCCACCATAAAGATCGGTTTGTGCTTGCGCAGCTTCAACGCGCTCTCGACCGCGCCCTTGCCAAGAATCGGCAACTGGCTGGCGGTGGAGCTGATGACGATATCGCTGCGCACCAGTTCGGCCGGGATATCCGCCAGCAACACGGCATGCGCGCCGAACTGCTCGGCAAGGATGCTCGCACGCTCCAGGGTGCGGTTGGCGACAACAATGCGCTTCACGCCCAGATCGTGCAGGTGACGGGCGACCAGGGTGATGGTCTCACCGGCGCCGATCAGCAGGGCCTGGCTGCGCTGCAAGTCACTGAAAATCTGTTTGGCCAGGCTGACGGCAGCAAACGCCACGGACACCGGGTTTTCACCGATGGCCGTATCGGTGCGCACTTGCTTGGCGGAATTGAACGTCGCCTGGAACAGCCGGCCCAGCAGCGGGCCGACGGTGCCAGCCTCACGCGCCACGGCGTAGGCGGATTTCATCTGGCCGAGGATCTGCGGCTCGCCCAACACTAGCGAATCGAGACCGGATGCCACACGCATCATGTGACGAACTGCCGCATCCTCTTCGTGCACATAAGCGCTCGCGCGCAGGTCGTCGAGGCTTAAATGGTGGTAATCGGCCAGCCAGCGCAGTACCGCATCCGCTGAAAGATGTTCCTGCTCTATATAAAGCTCGCTGCGATTGCAGGTCGAAAGGATCGCAGCTTCGCGACTGTCGGTGAGCCGGCAGAGCTGCTGCAGGGCCTCAACCAACTGCTCTGGCGTAAACGCCACGCGCTCGCGCACGTCTACGGAGGCAGTCTTGTGGTTAATACCGAGTGCGAGGAAGGCCATTCAATATCGCTGATGATGTCGGGAAGCCGACAATTGTCCTACTTCGAAAGATTCAGAACAACCACCGTAAGCTATTGTCCTAATGCCTTGTGTCTATAAAGGCACCCGTTGAGACTCGGTTATGTTTGGCCGAAGGCTTGTGTCATGATGATCCGACCGCAGGTTAGTCGTCCTCTTCCTATATGAATAGATCTTCCGCGTTGCTCCTTGCTTTTGTCTTCCTCAGCGGCTGCCAGGCCATGGCACCCGTGTCGCCGGACGGTACGCCGCCGGTGGAAGACAGCACCCCCGCCCCTGAAAAGCCCAAGGTTTATTCCTCGTTCAGTGAAGAAACGGTGTACAGCCTGCTGACCGCGGAACTCGCCGGCCAGCGCAATCGTTTCGACATTGCGCTGGACAACTACGTGACCCAGGCCATCAACACCCAGGATCCGGGGATTTCCGAGCGCGCGTTCCGCATCGCCGAGTACCTGGGCGCCGACCAGGCTGCGCTGGACACCTCGCTGATCTGGGCGAAGAACGCACCGGACGACCTGGAAGCACAACGCGCGGCGGCCGTTCAACTGGCACGCGCCGGGCGCTATGACGACTCCATGGTCTACATGGAGAAGGTCCTGCAGGGCAAGGGCGACACCCATTTCGACTTTCTCGCGTTGTCGGCGGCCGACACTGACCAAGACACGCGCAACGGTTTGATGAAGAGCTTCGACCGCCTGCTGCAAAAACACCCGAAGAACAGCCAGCTGATTTTTGGCAAGGCCTTGCTGCTGCAACAAGATGACGAAGCTGACGCAGCGCTGAAGCTGCTCGAGCAGAATCCGCCGGAAGAAGGCGAAATCGCGCCTATCCTGCTGCGCGCGCGCCTGCTGCAGAATCTCAATCGCGGCAAGGAAGCGATTCCGCTGCTGGAAAAAAGCATCAAGAAGTATCCGGAAGACAAGCGCCTGCGTCTGACCTACGCGCGCATGTTGGTGGAGCAGGACCGCATGGAGGACGCCAAAGTGCAGTTCGCCAGCCTGGTCCAGCAATACCCGGACGATGACGAATTGCGCTACTCCCTGGCGCTGGTGTGCCTGGAAGCCAAGGCCTGGGACGAGGCCAAGGGTTACCTGGAAGAGCTGATCCAGCGCGAAAGCCATGTGGATTCGGCGCACTTGAACCTTGGCCGTATCGCCGAGGAGCGCAACGACCCGCAGGCCGCCCTGCTCGAATACGCCCAGGTCGGTCCAGGCAATGACTACCTGCCCGCCCAGTTGCGCCAGGCCGATATCCTGATGAGCAACGGTCGCACCGATGAGGCGGAAAAACGCCTGGCTGCGGCGCGCGATGCCGAGCCGGACTATGCGATCCAGCTGTACCTGATCCAGGCTGAGACCTTGTCGGCCAACAATCAGGGGGAACGTGCCTGGAAACTGCTGCAACAAGCCTTGTTGCAATTCCCCGACGATTTGAACCTGCTGTATACCCGTGCTATGCAGGCGGAAAAACGCAATGACCTGGCCCAGATGGAAAAAGACCTGCGCCTGATCATCAAGCGCGACCCAGACAACGCCATGGCCCTCAACGCCTTGGGTTACACGCTGTCCGACCGCACCACGCGTTACGCCGAAGCCAAGGTGTTGATCGAACAAGCCCACAAGCTCAACCCGGAAGACCCGGCCGTACTCGACAGCCTGGGCTGGGTGAATTACCGCCTGGGCAACCTGGACGAAGCCGAACGCTTGCTGCGCCAGGCGCTGGAGCGCTTCCCCGACCAGGAAGTCGCTGCTCACCTGGGCGAAGTGCTATGGGCCAACGGCAAACAGCGTGAAGCACGACAAGTCTGGGAAAAATTTCTCAAGGAACAACCCGAAAGCCCCATCCTGCGCGGCACCATCAAGCGCCTGACCGGATCCGAGACCCTTTAAGCTTATGTTCTTGCGCCACGTAGTTATTTTCAGCTTCATCGCCCTGCTCGCCGGTTGCGCGGGCATAGGCAGCCGCGAATCCGTTGAAGGCCAGGGCAACCCGGCGCAATGGAAGCAGCACAAGGATCAGCTCAGCAGCATCGACGGCTGGCAAATCGAAGGCAAAGTGGGGGTTCGCGCGCCGAAGGATTCCGGCAGCGGCACCTTGTTCTGGCTGCAACGCCAGGACTACTACGATATTCGCCTGTCCGGCCCGCTGGGCCGTGGCGCGGCACGCCTGACCGGTCGCCCGGGGCAAGTCAGTCTTGAAGTGGCCAATCAGGGCCGTTATGAAGCGACTTCGCCGGAAACGTTGCTGGAACAACAGATTGGCTGGAAGCTGCCGGTGTCTCATCTGGTCTGGTGGGTACGCGGCCTGCCCGCGCCTGACAGCAAGAGTCGCCTGAGCCTCAACGGTGACAGCCGCCTGGCCACGTTGGAACAGGACGGCTGGCAGGTGGAGTATTTGAGCTACGTAGAGCAAAGCGGTTATTCGCTGCCTGAACGCATCAAGCTGCACGGTCCCGACCTTGACGTCACGCTGGTGATCAAGGACTGGCAACCGCGCAAACTGGGGCAATAACGTGACTGTACAAACACTGACCCTGCCCTCCCCGGCAAAACTCAATCTGATGCTGCACATCCTCGGTCGCCGTGAAGACGGTTACCACGAGCTGCAGACGCTGTTTCAATTCCTCGACTACGGCGATGAACTGACCTTCGCCGTGCGCGACGATGGCGTGATCAAGCTGCATACCGAATTCGAAGGTGTGCCTCACGACAGCAACCTCATCGTGAAGGCGGCGAAAAAACTTCAGGAACAATCCGGATGCGGGCTAGGTATCGATATCTGGATCGATAAAATTTTGCCCATGGGCGGTGGTATCGGCGGCGGCAGCTCGAATGCCGCGACCACCTTGCTGGGTCTCAATCACTTGTGGCAACTGGGTTGGGACGATGATCGCCTGGCCGCGCTGGGCCTGACACTGGGCGCCGACGTCCCGGTTTTCGTGCGTGGGCACGCGGCTTTCGCCGAGGGCGTGGGGGAGAAACTCAGCCCGGAATACCCCGAAGAGCCTTGGTATGTCGTGCTTGTGCCGCAAGTATCTGTAAGTACAGCAGAAATTTTTTCAGATCCGTTGTTGACACGTAACTCTTCTCCCATTAAAGTGCGCCCCGTTCCCAAGGGAAACAGTCGAAATGACTGCTTACCGGTTGTAGCAAGGCGTTATCCAGAGGTACGTAACGCTTTGAATTTGTTAGGTAAATTTACCGAAGCAAAATTAACCGGAACTGGAAGTTGTGTGTTTGGGGGCTTCCCAAGCAAAGCTGAAGCTGATAAAGTCTCGGCCCTTCTTACAGAGACCCTTACAGGGTTTGTAGCAAAAGGAAGCAACGTTTCGATGTTGCATCGCAAGCTGCAAAGTCTGCTCTAAAGGAACCGAGTGTTAGGCACTCGTTGCAACAGATACAGGGGCGTCGCCAAGCGGTAAGGCAGCAGGTTTTGATCCTGCCATGCGTTGGTTCGAATCCAGCCGCCCCTGCCATTTTCTATACTCATCCAGGTTACCCTCAGCCTCTAGGTACTGCGCGTGTCCAAGATGATGGTCTTTACGGGGAATGCTAACCCCGATCTGGCTCGGCGTGTTGTACGTCAGCTGCATATCCCTCTCGGTGACATCTCTGTCGGTAAGTTCTCCGACGGCGAAATCACAGCCGAGATCAATGAAAACGTTCGCGGTAAAGACGTCTTCATTATTCAGCCGACTTGCGCTCCGACCAACGATAACCTGATGGAACTCGTCGTGATGGCTGATGCCTTCCGCCGCTCCTCAGCGACTCGAATCACAGCTGTAATCCCTTACTTTGGTTATGCCCGTCAGGATCGCCGTCCGCGTTCCGCACGTGTGGCTATCAGCGCGAAAGTCGTCGCTGACATGCTGACCGTGGTAGGTATCGACCGTGTTCTCACGGTTGACCTGCACGCTGACCAAATCCAGGGGTTCTTCGATATTCCGGTAGATAACATCTACGGCTCCCCCGTATTGGTGGATGACATCGAAGACCAGCGCTTTGAAAACCTGATGATCGTGTCCCCGGACATTGGTGGCGTCGTGCGTGCACGGGCTGTTGCCAAATCCCTGGGCGTGGACCTCGGGATCATCGACAAACGCCGTGAGAAAGCCAATCACTCTGAAGTGATGCATATCATCGGTGATGTCGAAGGGCGTACCTGTATTCTGGTTGATGACATGGTCGACACTGCCGGCACCCTGTGCCACGCGGCGAAAGCCTTGAAAGAGCACGGTGCGGCTAAAGTCTTCGCCTACTGCACACACCCTGTGCTGTCGGGCCGAGCGATCGAGAACATCGAGAATTCCGTGTTGGACGAACTGGTGGTGACAAACACCATCCCGTTGTCCGCCGCCGCTCAAGCCTGTGCGCGTATCCGTCAACTGGATATCGCACCGGTCGTTGCCGAGGCGGTCCGCCGCATCAGCAATGAAGAATCGATCAGCGCGATGTTCCGCTAAGGGTCAAACCTTCGGCACATCTCACTGACGAAAAGCGCCCCGCCCCGACATTCTGTTGGGGCGGGGCTTTTTTGCCCATGTCGAGTACGGCGCTGGTCGCAAACGCCCCTCGATGATGGCTATTTTGGAGATACAAAATGACTGACTTTACTCTGAACGCTCAAGCGCGTACTGACCTGGGGAAAGGTGCGAGCCGCCGCCTGCGTCACGCCGCCAACATCCCAGCCGTTGTATACGGTGGTAACAAGCCTGCTGAATCCGTGACCATCCTGGCCAAGGAAATCGCCAAGCTGTTCGAAAACGAAGCTGCCTACAGCCACGTTATCGAGCTGAACGTCGACGGCGCCAAGCAGAACGTCATCGTTAAAGCGATGCAGCGTCACCCGTCCAAGCAGTTCATCATGCACGCTGACTTCGTTCGCGTTGTAGCTGGCCAGAAACTGACCGCCATCGTGCCTGTGCACTTTGTTGGTGAAGACGCTCCGGTCAAGAAAGGCGGCGAGATCTCGCACGTCCTGAACGAAATCGAAGTGACCTGCCTGCCGAAAGACCTGCCTGAGTTCATCGAAGTCGACCTGTCGGCTCTGGAAATCGGCGCTATCGTTCACCTGTCCGACCTCAAAGCCCCTAAAGGCGTTGAGTTTGTCGCACTGGCTCACGGTGATGACAAAGCTGTTGCCAACGTTCACGCTCCACGCGTTGCTCCAGAAGCTGAAGAAGGCGCTGCAGAGTAATTCACTCTGTATTGCCGGAGCTTGAGGAAACATCGCGGACCGGAACGTAGCGAGAAAGCGGGCGATAACGCGGCGTTTACTCTTGAGTAAATAGCTTCTGTCGTCCACTTTCGCCGCACACCGGTTGCGGCGATGTTATCCACAACTCCAAAGGAAGGGCCCCTGTCGTGACTGCCATTAAACTGATCGTTGGCCTGGGAAATCCAGGCGCCGAATACGAACAGACCCGGCATAACGCGGGGGCCCTTTTTGTTGAGCGCATCGCCCACGCCCAAGGTGTGAACCTAGTGGCTGATCGCAAATATTTTGGCCTGACCGGGCGCTTTTCGCACCTGGGTCAGGATGTTCGTCTACTGATTCCCACCACCTACATGAACCGCAGCGGCCAGGCTGTCGCGGCGCTTGCGGGCTTCTTCCGGATCAAACCCGAGGAAATCCTGGTGGCCCATGACGAACTGGACCTGCCGCCCGGTGTTGCCAAGCTCAAGCTGGGCGGCGGGCATGGCGGGCACAACGGCCTGCGCGACATCATTGCGCAGTTGGGCAATCAGAATAACTTCTACCGTCTGCGGCTCGGCATTGGCCACCCAGGCGTTGCCAGTATGGTTTCAAATTTCGTCCTGGGTCGTGCGCCACGCGCCGAACAGGAAAAACTCGATGCCAGCATCGACTTTGCCCTCGGCGTGCTGCCGGATATCTTCGCCGGTGAATGGAACCGCGCGATGAAAAACCTGCACAGCCAGAAGGCCTGACTCTTACCGAGGGGAAACACCATGGGATTCAATTGCGGCATCGTCGGCCTGCCCAACGTCGGCAAATCCACCCTGTTCAACGCCCTGACCAAGTCCGGTATTGCGGCGGAGAACTTCCCCTTCTGCACCATCGAGCCCAACAGCGGTATCGTGCCGATGCCGGATCCACGCCTGGACGCCCTGGCGGCCATCGTCAATCCAAAACGCATCCTGCCGACCACCATGGAATTCGTCGACATCGCTGGCCTGGTTGCCGGCGCGTCGAAAGGTGAAGGCCTGGGCAACAAGTTCCTGGCCAACATCCGTGAAACCGATGCCATCGCCCACGTGGTCCGCTGCTTTGAAGACGAGAACGTGATTCACGTCTCCAACAGTGTCGACCCGAAACGCGACATCGAGATCATCGACCTGGAACTGATCTTCGCCGACCTCGACAGCTGCGAGAAGCAACTTCAGAAAGTCGCGCGCAACGCCAAGGGTGGCGACAAGGACGCCGTGGTCCAGAAAGGCCTGCTGGAGCAGTTGATCGCTCACTTCACCGAAGGCAAGCCGGCACGCAGCCTGATGAAGAACATGGGTGTCGATGAGAAGGCTGTGATCAAGGGCTTCCACCTGCTGACCACCAAGCCTGTGATGTACATCGCCAACGTCGCTGAAGACGGCTTCGAGAACAACCCACTGCTGGACGTGGTCAAGGCCATCGCTGACGAAGAAGGCGCCATCGTTGTTCCGGTGTGCAACAAGATCGAAGCGGAAATCGCCGAGCTCGATGACGGCGAAGAAAAGGACATGTTCCTTGAGGCCCTGGGTCTTGAAGAACCGGGCCTGAACCGCGTAATCCGCGCCGGCTACGAGATGCTCAACCTGCAGACCTACTTCACCGCCGGTGTTGAAGAAGTCCGCGCCTGGACCGTCAAGGTCGGTGCCACCGCACCACAGGCCGCCGGTGTGATCCACACTGACTTCGAAAAAGGCTTTATCCGCGCCGAAGTGATCGCCTACAACGACTTCATCCAGTTCAAGGGTGAAGCCGGTGCCAAGGAAGCAGGTAAGTGGCGTTTGGAAGGTAAGGAATACATCGTTAAAGATGGCGATGTGATGCACTTCCGTTTCAACGTGTAATCGCTACTCGCGGTTTACGCCGAATATAAAAAGCCGATGCACTGCATCGGCTTTTTTGTGGGCGACGACTTTACGAATACTCTGACACAACAGATTAGTCTAAATATCAACAGTTTTCAGACTCTGCCTACTCTCCCCTGCACCGCTCTACTTAATACGTTCAGCGCCCGAAAACTATCAAACTTATCCCACATGACTTCGGCAACTAATCACCCTAAGGACCGGTGATAACTGTTATAAAATTCGCCCTATTGTGCAGAGCCTGCACGTTGTCTTTTCGACAGTGAAGCAAGAGCGAGTATGGAGTAATCATCCGATGTCGGCGCTTGACCACATGGAAAACGAAACAAGCACTTCACTCATTGAAGACGCTGACATTGAACATGTCTTGAGCAGCACTGCCCCCCTCAACGTTGACATCCTGTTGCTGGGAGAAACCGGCACCGGCAAAGATACCTTGGCACAACGCATTCATCGGCTATCAGGGCGACGGGGCAACCTGGTCGCGGTCAATTGCGCAGCCATTCCGGAGACCCTGGCGGAGAGTCAACTGTTTGGAGTCAACAGCGGCGCGTACACCGGCGCCGTGCAATCACGGGCAGGCTTTATCGAAGCCGCGCACCTGGGCACCTTGTACCTGGATGAAATCGACAGCTTGCCGCTCTCGCTCCAGGCCAAGCTGCTGCGAGTACTGGAGGCTCGTGGCGTTGAGCGCTTGGGTTCAACCCGCTTCATTCCGGTGGATATGCGCGTTATAGCGTCTGCCCAGCAGCTGCTGCATAAAATGGTCGAGCGAGGAGCGTTCAGGCGCGATCTTTATTTCCGGCTGAATGTGGTCACCATCCAGCTCGCGCCACTGCGTGAGCGCCGTGAACGCATTATCCCTTTATTCTTGAGCATGCTCAGGCAGGAGGCCGAGCGATTCAAACGCCCACCACCTTCACCACCCTGCACGCTGCTGCTGCAACTGCTTGGCTATTCCTGGCTGGGTAACGTGCGTGAATTGCGCTCGGCCGCCAAGCGCTGCGTACTGGGACTGCCACCGCTGTGTGGGCCGGCCATGCCGGATGAAGGGGTCGAGATAGGCCTCAAGGGCCGCCTTCAACAGATTGAAAAGACGCTGATTGAAGAGTCTCTGCAGCGGCACGAACACAATGTGGACCGTGTGGCAGTCGAGTTAGGCGTGGCCAAACGCACGCTTTACTACCGAATGAAACAACTTCATATTTCGTTGGATTAACCCCCAGGCAATCAACTAATAATTCGAAACATTTGCACGAAAAACTTCAGGAACGCCATCCACATCAACGGCCACATAGTTAGTGCCAGCAGCGATTCAAATATTATGAATCAAACTGGTAAACCCACTATCTTTATTGCAGGCATCTCTGGAGAACACCCAATGACGATACCCTCCAACACTGGCTATAACCCTTATCCGGTTGGCAATGGTTATGGCTCAGGCGCACCGAGTTTGGAACAAACCACCGAAGGGTCTAAAGAAGACAACAAAAAGATCGCAGAGTTGGCTCGAGAAGCTAGGTGGCAAACCGGCTTGAAGAGTGTTGCTGATACCTACCGCTAAGAATGGCCAGCTTCCCCGAGGCAATCAGTCGGGGAAGTTTTCTACACCGGCGACGCTGACCCAGCTTCGCCCTCCTGAGCCCTTGATGCAAAAGGTCTGGCATGCAAATCAAAACCGTTTTTTCCGCAGAGCATGACGACACTGGCAGCGCACACAGATCAGTTGAATATTCACCCGCACCGCCTGCCGATATCCATCTCTTCACCTCAGCCCTGGCACAGCCAACCCCCCTGGCTGCCACCACGCATCGGGCTGAACGGAGCAGCCTGCTGGCAGACGCGTCAGACGCGCTCGCCCACTCAACAGAACGCATGGGCAAAAGTTTGCGCGCCCTCAGTAAAAAAAATAACGAGCGTGCAATGCGGGACTACCCTAGCCACCTTTCCAACACCTTGCTGCTGACTCACATCCTGGTCAAGAGTGTCGGGAAAACCGCCCAAGGCCTCGATAAAATCAGCAATTTGCAGTAGCTGGGCATGAAGTCCCTCCTCCCCGCTCTGCTGCTTTTATGGCTCGCCTTCATGCTGAACGGTTGCAGTGAGCGCGTCGAACTCCACCGCCAATTATCCGAACAGGAAGCCAACGAGGTCATTGCCGAATTGGCTGACAAACATATCCGCGCACAAAAAGTGCCTGCTAAAGACGGTGTTGTCGTGGTCGTCAATGCCATCGACATCGGTCGTGCCGTGCGTACGTTGGAGGCGGTCGGATTGCCCAAGGTCGCACGTACCACATTGGGCGATACGTTTCGCAAGGACGGCGTCATTTCAACACCACTGGAGGAGCGGGCTCGGTACATCTATGCCCTGTCCCAGGAACTTGAGGCGACCTTGTCGAACATTGACGGTGTCATCGTCGCCCGGGTGCATGTGGTGCTTCCAGAGCGCATCGCGCCAGGAGAACCGGTGCAACCGGCCTCTGCTTCGGTTTTCATCAAGCATGATCCGCGGCTAGACCCCGATAATATCCGTTCTCGGGTTCGCCGAATGGTTGCCAGCAGCATCCCGGGAATGTCCACGGCGGTGGATAACCCGCAAAAGCTCACGGTGGTCTTCGTGCCTTCAATCGTCTATCAAGAGCAACGGCAGCTGACGTATTTCGGGCCGTTCTTGATACCCGCAGATGACCTCGGTTTTTGGCGCGCCAGCATGACCCTTACGTTGGTTGCCATCGTGATGACGACGGCCGCGTTACTCTTCCTGCGCAACCGGCGACAGCGGGCAATCCAAGCTGCGGCCGGCTACTCCAATAATTCGCAAGCGACCCACCCGTGAGTGAACACCTGAGCTGGGCGCAATGGTGGGCGCGTCCTTGGAGGTCGGCGCACGATGACTGGCATACCCTCGGCGACCCAGTAATCAACGCGCTGCGCCTTATCGACGCCCCAGTGAACTGTACCGTCGAAGGGATTACCCCAGGCCTGCCCCCTGCTCCTCACCCCACGCTGCTCAAGCTGGCCTTGGCGTCGGTCTCGGAACTCGATTTCGTGCTCGACCTGATTGACAGCATTTGTAGGCCGCAAACCACCACCGCCTTGCAGGAGGATCATCACCTATGGTGCAAGCGAATTGCCAAGGCCTTGCCCCCGCAAACACTGTTACCTGCAGACGATCCTTTGCAACTGCTGCGTGCATGGGTTGAGCCTCCCGTCTGGCAACGCCTCCGATTGCGCTTTTGCTTTGCGCGTGTGCTCGAACTGGAAAGAAGCCACCGCCCATACGTCGGCGATGCGAGTCGCCTGGATACCCTGTGGCAAGCCGTGGTGTGGCGCATGACAACACGCACCAGCACTCGCGTGGTGCCTGCGCCCCACGCAATGGACAACTGACGATGCTCTGCCGACGCAAAATCACACTGCCGCCCGACGCCCATAGCCTGTCGCACGGGCTGATTCCCAGAGAGGTGCTCGCTGACTGCACCCAAGCCGAACACCTGTTAACCCGCGCCAAGGCTCAGGCTGACGCGTTGCTCAACCGCGCACAACTCAGCCGCGAGGCGCTTTTGGAGCAGGCGGGCCAGGCGTTCTGGCAACGCGCCAACGCACAGCTGCATCGATGGGAAAACGAGCAAAAAGCATTGTGCGACAACCTGGAGCGGTACATCACAGGGGTCGTCAACCAGGCGATCAGGCACCTGCTTGACGAGACGCCGCAGCCACAACGCCTGGCAGCGCTGCTCAAGCAATTGCTGGCAAGCCAGGTACCGGAGGTGAATGCGCTCCTGTTGTGTCATCCACGGGAAATCGAGGCACTCAAACATTGCCTCAGCCGCCATGACGCCGCGCGTTGGAGACTTCAGCCAGACGACACCATCAGCACTCAAACCCTCGTTCTGAAAACCGACGAAGGCGACTTTCACATCAATTGGGCCTCCATGCTTGCCCCGTTTTCCAAAGAAGGTGATCGGGCTCCACTGGCTGGCCTGGCGCAATCAACTTGGAACTGAATAGCCAGCACTGACCACAGAGGTGAGGTCTATCAGGAGAGAATCATGGACTTCTATAACGGCTTCAAACGTGAGCTTCTGGGCCAAGTTAAGGCTGACACCCTGCGTTATAAAACCATCGAACAGTCCCCTGCGGAGACCTCAGAGGACATGCTGATGTTTTACGAGAGCATGTTTAAAAGGCATCACTCCGATTGGGCGTTCAACGAGCACAGCCGGGTCAACCACATGCTGTTCAAAACCGCACTGGACGGTGTGCCATAAGTTGGAAGATCAACTTATTGACTGGTTGGGCGGCGACTCAGAACAGATGCTCGTCCTCGAGAACAACGATGAAATCATCCTAAAACGTCACGGCGACGCCGTGTTGATCTGCGTTCAACTGACGTCCTGTCGGCCGGATCACGCACCGTTGCACTGTTGGCTGCGACTGGGTGCGGTCAGCCTGAATCACTTTCAAGGCTCGCTTGCCCAAGCGCCTGACAGTGGCGCGCTCTGGTTGGTCCAATGCCTGCGCACCGACCCGCACGAGACATCGTTGCTCAACAGCCTCGAAGCCCTGCTCAACCAACGCGACACGTGGCGCTCGACGGTCGCGCGCCTTGCCCTGCCGGCTCATCAATCCAAACCTACTTCGTTACGTTCGCTGTCGTATTAACCAGAGAACTCTATGTACAACAAGACCCAGAGCTATAACCGCATGCCTATTGCCTTGCCCGGAACATCGTCAAGGCTTGCCACCTGGCGTTGCCTGCTCACACTCCCCTGGTTGCTGATACCTGCGCAAAGCGTCCTGGCCGCCATTCCCCCGGAATGGAAAAACACCGCCTATGCCTATGAGGCCGAACACAAACCACTACGGGAAGTCCTCGAAGACTTCGCCCAGACCTTCGGCACGCAATTGCACATCGAGGGCCTGCTGGAGGGGGACGTCAACGGCAAGATCCGCGCGAACACCCCACAGTCACTACTGGACAGACTAGGTGTCGAACACCGTTTCCAGTGGTACCTCTACAACAACAAGCTTTACATCAGCACGCTGGATCAGCAGGAGTCAGCACGCCTGGAGGTCTCATCAGAGACGATTTCCGACCTCAAGCAGGCGTTGACCGATATCGGACTGCTCGATAGCCGTTTCGGTTGGGGAGAGTTGCCCGAAGACGGGGTCGTACTCGTCTCCGGCCCCAAGCGCTATATCGAACAGATCAAGCAGTTCAGCAGCCAGCGCCGCTCACCGGATGAAAAACAGAGCGTGTTGAGTTACCCGTTGAAGTTTGCCAATGCAACGGACCGCCAGGTGGATTACCGCGGAGAAAAACTCAACATTCCCGGTGTCGCCAGCATTTTACGCGGGCTGCTGGAACCACGCTCTGCCTCTACGCTCACGGGGCTGAACCCACGCCCATCATCCCAACCCGCGCCTCTCACGCCCAATGTGCCGCGACTGGGCAACCCGCTGCTGGGCCAAATGTTCGGTACACAGGGCAACACCGGGCCAGTGGACGCAGCACCCGCATTGACGCCGCGAGCACCGGTACCCGCCAGCCGGATCCGCGTCGAAGCCGATGTGCGCAATAACGCCGTGCTCATCTATGACCTGCCGGAACGCCAGGCGATGTACCGCGAGCTGATCACCCAACTCGACGTTGCGCGAAAGTTGATCGAAATCGACGCGATCATTCTCGATATAGAGCGTACGCAATTGCGCGAATTCGGGGTGAACTGGGGTTTCCAGAACAGCCGCTTCCGGGGCGGCGTCAACATGGCACCCGGCACATCGTCGCAGTTGTCGATTGAAAACCGCGATCGTTTCTACGCCGATATCCGCGCGCTGGAAGAGAAGGGACTGGCAACCATGGTGTCGAACCCATCGGTGCTGACCCTGGAAAACCAACCGGCGGTGATCGATTTCAACCGCACCCAATACCTCACTCCCGGCAGCGAAAACGCAACCATTTTACCCGTCACCGTGGGCACCAGCTTTCAAGTCGTGCCCAGGGTCACCACCAGCCGCGGCGATCACCAGATCCATTTGGCAGTGGACATTGAAGATGGCAATTTCGACGCGACCAACCCTGACCCCAACCACCTTGATGTACGCCGGGGCAAGGTCAGTACACAAGCCGTGATGGCGGAAAAGCGCTCGCTGGTGGTCGGCGGTTTCCATGTCACCGAAAGCACAGACAAACAAAGAAAGATTCCCCTGCTGGGAGATATTCCGCTGCTGGGCAAGGCGCTGTTTTCCTCGACGGAGCGCCAGAACAATCGACGTGAACGCCTGTTTATCCTCACACCCCGCGTTATCGGCGACCAGGACGACCCGTCTCGCTATTTGCCGCAGGCCGACCAGGCCGAGTTGCAAGCCGCCCTCACACCGCTGGCCAGGCGGATTTCACCGCACGAACCGGTGATCAAGCGCAGTGACATCATCAGCACCCTGGCACGTATGGTCAGCGGGGAAGTGCCCAAAGCGTTCAACTCGGCGCCGATGCCTCTGGGACTGAACAGCGTGTGCAGCGCCCGTGACTTGCTGGCGCTCAATACCGACCGCAGCCAGTGGTACGCAGGCCCGCATTACAACGTGGCGGTCGTGGTGTTGCGCAACCAGTTCAAGCGCAACGTACGTATCGACGAAAAAGAGTGCAGCAACTCGCAGACCCTGGCGGTCACCGTGTGGCCGCGCGCCTGGCTCAAGCCAGGCGAAGAAGCCGAGGTGTTTATCGCCATGCGTCCGGTGGTGAAGGACGAACACCTCAGTGTGCCCCGCCCCTCCTTGATCACTCCAGCCCGGAAGGCCACGCCATGAAACACAGCTTGTTGTACGTCACCCTGATTTTCGCAGTCCTGCACCTCGCCGGTTGTACACCCACCTGCAAAGGTGATTCATGCTCACGCCCACAATCTACCCAGGACAAGATGGTGATCTGGTGGCCGCCGCAGATGCGCGTCGAACCTGGGCCCGCCGGCGAGCGGGCGGATTACCAGACAGTGTCGCTGGAACGGTGAAGCTTCCAGGTATGCCCGACGATCGACGCCAGGCATTCCTGGACGACCTGGTGAGCGGCACTGCCGCTCACCTGTCCCTCGCGCCCGGTATCAAGGTAGGCGCATTGAACGCTGGAAATTGCCCGGGACTTGCCCTGCACGTCGCTCGCGAAGCGTTGCAGGCCGGGCAATTGCAGCGCGTGCTGGAGCGACGCATTGAGCAAGCGTTGGCGTTCGATGGCTGCTTTATTTACCTCGACGCCCAGAACGCGCTGGTGATCTGGCATGCACTGCCGGCAGCCGCCAGCACGCTCGACAGGATCCTCAGCCGAATGCTGTCGCTGGCCACGCTGCAAGCCTTGGACAGGTGATCAACGCCGCTCAAGCTCGGGCAGTTCCAGGGTTTCGCGCTTGGCCTCATCGTCGAGCTCGCGCAAGGTCCGGTAAATCAGCGCCACGGCCTGCAAGGTTTCACGAGGGATGCTGGCGCCCAGTTTTTTCGTGTAAAGCGTGCGCGCCAGCCATACACACTGGATCACCGGTACGTCGGCCGCCTTGGCACGGCGGATCAATGTGCGGGCTTCATCGTCCGTGCCTTTGCTCACTAACATCGGCAGCGGTGTCTTACCCGGTCGGTAATACAGCGCGACAGCAAAGTGCGTTGGATTGACCACCAACATGTCGGACTCCTCCAGCTTGGGCAGCTTGACCTTCGGTTCCTCCTGGGCCAACTGGTACGCCAACGAACGGCGCTGCCCCTTCACATGAGGGTCACCCTCCATGTCCTTGTACTCTTTGACGACCTCCACTTGAGTCATGCGCATGCGCTTGGCAAAAAAGTGCCTGGACAGGATCAAGTCGACAAGCGCAAGCACTAGCAGCACGCCAAGGCACACATGCAACAGATGACGGAACAGCGCGATCAACGCCACGATGTAGCTTTGCAGGTCACTGGTGGCCAGGTTGATCAGCGTGCTGATCGAGGGCCAAATCACCACATACAGAATCAAACCGATAAGGAATGCTTTCGCCACGCTCATCAACAGGTTCATCAACTGCTGCGCAGAAAACATCTGCTTGACCTGGCTCACGGGGTTGAGACGATTGAAATCCATCTTCAGGGCTTCCGGCGCAAACAGCAGCCCGAACTGCATCCAACTGCTGATCAGCTTGGTAGTAATCGCAACCCCGACCATCAACAGGGCGAAGGAGAAGAACACCCCCAGCCCGTCGAACAGCACCTCTTCCAGTGCGCGCGTGAAAGGCTGATTCAGACGTGACATCGGCAACAGCATCAATTGCTGAAAGCGTTGCAGACTGGTTTCGGCGGTGAACAAGGCGATTTCACTGATCGCCGTCAACGCCAGCAGTTTTGCGACATCCTGGCTCTGGGCGACCTGGCCTTTCTTGCGTTGGTCCCGCAGTTTCTTGGCGGACGCCGGGTGCTTTTTTTCGCCGGAATCACTCATGGCACCGCGACCTTGAACAAAACGCCCAATGAATGTTTAAGATCGCCCAGCAGGCTCATGCGCCCAACGATCAGATCCTCCAACAGCGCAAAGTACAACAGCAGAATGCCAATGCCCGCCAGGCTCTTGACCGGTGGCGCCAGGGTACTCACTTGTAACTGCTGGCTGTAGACCCCCAACAGTGCGATGCCGAACTCCAGCAACAGCAACACCGCAATAAAGGGCGCGGCATAGAGCAGCATGTGGGTGAAGGTATCGCCAAGCAGGTCGACGAACACATCGCTGCCATTCGCCGCAGGGAGCGGAAACCACAGGGTGGGCGGCCAGATCAGGTAACTGTCCCAGATCACTTGGGTCAACGTACCCAACCCGAGACTGGTTATCAGCAGGAAAATCGCCAATTGCTTGAACAAGTGCCCGATTGGTGTCGCATCCGGCCCCAGTGAAGGGTTGAGTTGCCCGCCCGCCAAGGCACCGCGCTGGTTGTCCAACAGTGCCCCCACTGACTCGAACATCCAGAACGGCATTGCCAGAAGCCCCCCCAGCAAGATACCCAGTGCCACCTCCTTGAGTACCAACGCAGCCAGCATTAGCGCGGAGTAATCCAAGCCCGCCAATGCGGCATGAATACCCGGCGCGGGCATCAACGCCATGACCATCACCAGCGTGTGCCGCGGCATACCGCGTATGTGTTGAAAGCAGAACGCCGCCACCAGGATGCCGCAGGGGTAGATGCGTGCCATGCCGATCACCAGGCTGGGTAGGTATTCGAGATAGACCAACATGAGCAGGACCTCAGTTCAGGGCCGAGCGGCCGATCATTTCAAAGGTCAGGTTGATCAATTGGATCAACTCCACACCAATCCAACGGCCCGTCATGATCAGCGTGACGCCCACCGCCACCAACTTGATACCAAAGGGCAGTGTCTGGTCCTGTATCTGCATCAACGCTTGCACCAGGGACGTCAGCACCCCCACCACTACTGCCACGATCAACGGCGGCGCCGTCAGCAGCACCACCAGCAGCATGCCCTGCTTGAACAGCACGATAGGTTCCATAGGGCACTCAGAGATAGGAGAGGAAAAGACTGTCGAGCAACCGCGACCAACCAGACACCATCACGAACAACAACAGCTTGAGCGGCAGGGAAATGGTCATCGGCGAAACCATTTGCATGCCCAGCGCCAACAACAAGTTGGAGACAATCAAGTCGATGACGATGAAGGGAATGTAAATCAGAAAGCCGATCTCAAACCCCGCCTGCAACTGCGATAAAACGAACGCCGGAATCAGCAGGATGAGGTCTTCGCGCTGTACCTCCTGAGCCATCTGCGCAGGCCATAAGCGCTTGGAATTCTCCAACAGGTGTGTCAGTACATCCGGGTCAATGTTGCGGAGCATGAAGGCACGTAGGGGTTTGATGGCCTCATTTCCCGTCTGCAGAAGCGTTTGCACGCTGCTCAAGTCAAGGGGTGAAACCTTGATACTCTCCGCGATTTCATATCCTACCGGCGCCATGATAAACAGCGTGGCAGCCAACGCGATGCCATTGATGGCCATGCTGGGCGGCACCTGCTGCACGCCTATGGCGTTACGGGTGATCATCAACACAATCACAATTTTCAAGAACGCTGTGCAGACGATCAACAGCATGGGCATCAATGACAATGCCGCAAGAAACACCGCGAGAACTAAGGGGTCCAGCCCTTGAAGTATCATCCGCCGAACATCACACGGGACAGCTGCAAGCCCAGGCGCCCGTCGATCTCTACCAACTGCCCCAGGCCGATCGGCCGGTCACCGTAATAGAGGCCAGCCATACCGGGAGCGTAACCGGAGACGCCCAATACGGCGCCGGGCGCGAGGCTGCGCAACTCGCCCAGAGTGAGGTTCAGCGTTCCGCAGCGTATGTTCAGTGCCATGCTCAACTCATCAAAGGGCTCATTGCCGAATACGTCCAATACCGGCTCATCTTCGTCATACCCCGAGTAGTGGGGAGGGGTAAATTCTTCATCCACGGATGTGCCCTCAATTGAAGTCAGTGTCAGACGCAACACGCCTGTGTCATCGTCAATGCGCCCATGCAGCCGCTGCCTGCCAACCTGTACATGGCCAGCGCCCTGGGCCTGGAAAAAACTTTGTTCCAATATCAGCACATCACCAACGCGCAGGCTGCGCGCTTGTGCAATCGGCAATTGCAGGTGCCCAAGGATCACGGCAATTGCCAGTTGAAACGACGCTGGCAACGGCGCGGCATTGCTGCGCCACGCTCCGGCGTCACACAACGCGAGGAAGTTCACTGCCGTCAGCCACAGGTAGCCCATCGCCCGGGATGCCCCCAGCGTCACGCTGAGTCGGCAACCAAACCCCTTGGGGCGATCGACCTCCAGCAGTCGCACATAACCCAGCAGCGCTTGTACCTGCGGGCTTAGGTGGTGCTGGAACAACGCCCAGAACCAGGAGTCAGGATCGTTGCCCGCCTTGGCCAAGGTCACCGGACATTCGCCCAGCAGACTGAGCAGGGGGCCCGCCTCGGCCAATGCCAGCACTCCGCGTGCCGTTTCGAAGCTCAATGATTGGCCCCCGGTAGGTGCACGACCCGGTTCGAGCGACAGCTCTCCACGCTGCCCCGCGACGTCGAACGGCAGGCGCAAGCCGCGTCCGAGACGACGACGCGCAGCAACCACATCGCCACTGACCCGAGGTAACGGCACCGCTGGAATCATCACCCCGACCCGACAGTGGGAAGCCGCAGGCTGACCGTCTGCCCCAACGTTTGCGTTAATCGACCCTCAACCTGTTGCCTCACGCCATTGAGCCAGCGCGCCGTCTCATCCTCTTGCGCTTCAAGCTCGATGCTCCAGGCGCTCTGTTCACGGCGCACACTGGCGTTGATGCGCCCCAGGCGAGGCAGGTACAGCACCGCCTGAAGCGGCCACTGCAAAGCGGCCTGCATACGAGGTGCCAATTGCTCGGCCAGCGCCTCGATCATCGCAGCACCGCCCAACGCCTTGGTTCCCGACAGCCGAGTCCCGGCACCAGAACCGTCACCGTCATCAGCCCACAACTGGGAAAACAATCGCGTCAGCTCCGTGGGTACAACACCTGCCATTCCCGGTTCTCGCTCTTCTCGCGCGTCACGCGGTCGGGGACGCTCGGCGGGTTTATCTGAAACCTGGGTCATGTCGGCTCCTGCGCCAGTAAAAGAGATAACTCCTGAAGTTTTTCCACCTGACGCAGGCAGGCGGTGACCTGCTTCTGGGCTCTGCCGACGCTGATCTGTTTTTCTTCTTGCTGGCCCTGCAAGGCTTCCAATTGCCCCATGCCCCGGCGAGTCGTGGCAGACAACGAGCGCTCCTGTGCGCTCCAGGACTTCAGCGCCTGCATGTTCAATACCTGCCCCTGGTGTTGGCTGAGCAACTGGGCGCTTCGCTCGGCTTCCTCGCATCGGGTCTGCTCAAGCGCATCCTCAGCCTGACGGATATTGGCAAGCAGGGCCTGCTGGGCCCGCTTAGCCTCACGCAAGGCACGCTCGGCCCGGTCTGCCCGGTGCCGTCGCAGGCGTCGCAGCGTCTCGACTTCGCCAAGCAGCCCTTCAGAATGGGACATAGGCGGTCAGCTCCTTGAGTTGTTCCAGCGTCACAGCCATCGGCGCAGGCTCACGCAAGTCCTGGCGCAAGAAATTGTCCACAGCCTGGCGACTGTCCACGGCCAGATCGGTCAAGGCATCGCTACCGGGCTGGTACTCCCCCAGCTTGAGCATCAGTTCGATCTGCTGATACGCCGACAACAAGCGTCGCAACGCCGTACCCGCCCGGATGTCCGCAGGCTCGGCGACGTTGCTCAAAATCCGCGACAGACTCGCCAACACATCCACTGCGGGATAGTGACCACGCTCAGCCAACTTACGAGACAGTACGATGTGACCGTCGAGTAGCGAGCGGACTTCATCAGCCACCGGATCGTTCATGGAGTCCTGCTCGATCAGCACGGTGTAGATCGCCGTGATCACACCTTCACGGGTCAACCCGGCGCGCTCCACAAGACGCGGTAGCAGGCTATATACCGAAGGCGGCAGACCGCCGCGGCCAAGGGGTTCGCCGGCGGCAAGGCCGATTTCGCGCTGGGCCCTGGCGAACCGAGTCAGGGAGTCAATCAGCAGCAACACGCGCAGCCCCTTGCGCCGATAACCTTCAGCCAGCGCCGTCGCCGTGAAGGCCGCTCGGGCTCGCTCCATGCTGGATCGGTCGGATGTGGCGCACACCAGTACGGCCTTGGAACGCAGTTGCTCATCGAGCTCATGATCAAGGAACTCGCGCAATTCCCTGCCCCGCTCGCCGATCAGGCCGAACACGATGACATCGCACTCCACGTTACGGGCGATCTCGGCCAACAGGGTGGTCTTGCCGCAACCTGCTCCGGCGAACAGGCCCACGCGCTGACCTTCACCCAGCGTCAGCAGGCCGTCGATCGACCGCACGCCGGTGGCCAGCGCACGGTTGATGCGCGGGCGCTCAGTGGGCAGCGGTGCCTCGCACAACACCGCACTGGTGTCCGACAAATCAGCCTCGACAAACGCACCGGGGCCTTCTCCCGTGATCGGCCGCCCAAAACCATCCAGCACTTGACCCAATAATGCCTCGCTGACCTGCACCCGATGCGAGACGCCAAGGCGCTCGACGCCCGCGCCCACCTGCACACCTTCCAGGTTGCCCAAGGCGCTTAGCACCGCGTCCTGCTGATCAAAACCGATGATCTCGGCCAGCATGTAGTCGCCCGGCTTTTTCTCGACCCGGCACAAGTCACCGATACGCGCTTGGGGCAGCCGACACTGCAGTAACATGCCATTGACGCGCTGGATGCGCCCCCGCATCGTCACCGGCGCGAAGGTGGCCAGCGACTGGACTTGACGCTGCTGCCAGGCCTCCAGGCGTGCTTGCAATTGCTCACTCACCAGCGCACCTCATAGCGCTGTACGCCATCGAATATCACCTTGCTGTTATCAATCAGCACCAGGCGCAGGCCATCCACTTCATCCCCGATAAACAGTCGGCTGCCCTCCTCCAGGACCACGTGGCCATTGGGCCCGCCCACGATCTGCACGATCTTGAATGGCAACACTCCATCGCGCGCGCGCACGCGGCTGATTACCGGTACCGCGCTATCGAACTGCTCGCCAAAACGGCTGAGCATGCGCGCGACCAATTCAACCTCATCCTGCGAGACATCCCCACTGAGCGCGACCTGCCCATTGATCACCTGCAAACTGACGCGCTGGCTCAATTCACGTTCGCCGAGCATCTTCAACAGCTGCTGGCGGACCTCGAACGGCGAGGCCAACTCGTGCTTTTTCACCACAGGCAGCATCAGGGATGCCTGGGCTTCAGGCTTCCCGGTGGACGCCATGCCCACCACAATGAAGATCACCGTCACCACCAGCACCAGCGTGATCAGACGCTTCTGCTGAGCGTGCGAGATCGCCGATAGCTTGAGCACCGGCACGGGCACCGGCACCGGCACCGGCTCACTGGCCCGTGTCGACACGGCCGGTGCGGGGGCTGGAGACTGGGGCCAAGGTTCATCGGCCAAGGTGACGCACAGCCGCACGTTCGCCACCGAAAACGTGACGTTCAGCGCCAGGTGCGCAATCTGTGCCAGCACCTGACCATCAGCATCCTGCAATAACCCGGCCTCAGCCTGCACCGACCAGTTCGAGTCCATGAGCCGCAGCCGGGCATGCTGTTCAGCGATGCCAGGATCGTTCAGCACCAAGTCAGCATCGGCGTGGGCACCGATGCTCCACTGCTCCCCGAACAAGGGCAGCGCAGCCCCCTGATGTCGCCCATCAAGCACTCGCAATTCGAACATCAGCGAGCCCTCCGGGATGGACATAGCCAAGTCTTCATGCCGCCGTACCGCGCATCAATTCGTCCTGGCCCAAGTCGAAGCGCCCCAGCACCTTGACCTTTGAGGCGCTACCCAGCTCAGCGAAAGACAGCACCGGCACGTGGTTGAATTCTTCCAGCAACAGCGCGCGCAGCGGGCTGCGCAAGTCCTGTGCGACCAGCATCACGCTCTTGAGTTTGGGCCGTACGGGAAAGGCTTGATTGAGCAGGCTAACCAACGCTGCGCTGTGTTCGTCATCAAGGGCGAAGAACACCCCGGTCTGGGTCTGGCGCAGCGCCTCACGCAGGATGTTTTCAGTCTGAGGCGACAGCAGCCAGGCATGCAGGCCGTCGGCTTCGCTGCACTGGTGGTAAATCTGCGCCTTGAGCGCAATGCGCGCGTAGTCGGCCAGCGCGTCTGGCTCACGTTCATGCTGGCCGTACTCGATCAGCGACTCGACGATCAGCCGTACGGCGCGCAACGGCACCCCCTCGCTGGCCAGGCGTTGCAGTACCGCCGAAAACCGCGACAGCGGCATGATCCGCTGCAGCTCCTGGACCAGTTCCGGTTGGTTGTGCTCCAGCCAACTGAGGATCGACTTGCTCTCCTGGATCCCCAGGAACTGCGGCCCGCTGAGCATCATTGCCTGCTTCATCCGCTCGACGATCAGGCTCGCTGAGGTGAAGCGCTCCAACTGCGGATCATCCAGCAGCGGATCATCCGGCGCCAACCAGAGCCAATCCTGTTCATCGCGCTCTGCCAGCCCCGGAATGGCGTGCGCAGGCTCGACCGTCAGCGCTTTACGCTCAACCGCCACATGGCTGACAACCGATGCCTTGACCATCGGTACTTCGTGGACACAGAAGCGCATTTCGTCGTCGGCGAGCGAATCATCGAGCTCCACTTCGAAAGGAGGCAGCGTCAGGCCGATATTGGCGACCATTGCATTTCGGGCCTGGCGAATCGAGTGAACAAGATCAGCCACCTCAGGCGTGCCCCGTAACACCGGGGAGAATTGCAACAGGTAGGGTCTCGACGGATCAAACCCACGCAAGTCCTCACGGCCGTTCTCTTCGGGGCGCACCGCTTCAGCGGTTTCAGCTTCGGGTTGCTCCAGCCGTTGACGCTGGCGCATCAGGTAGTACCCCAGGCTGCCGGTTACCAGTGCGATCAGGATAAACACCAACGTGGGCATGCCGGGCACCGCCGCAAAGGCGAGCATTCCCACCGAGGCGATCATCCAACTCTTGGGTTCGCTGGTCATTTGCCGGGCAATTTCGGCGCCCATGTTGCTGGCGCCCTTGCGTCCGTCCGGCGCCACACGGGTGATGATCATGCCGGCGGTGAGGGAGATCAGCAGCGCCGGGATCTGTGCGATCAGGCCGTCGCCGATGGTCAATACCGAGTACAACGTAATGGACTCGGAAGCGCTCAAGCCGTGCTGAAACATGCCGGTGGAAAAACCACCTAGCAAGTTCACCACAACAATGATCAAGCCCGCGACCGCATCACCTTTGACGAACTTCATCGCGCCATCCATGGCGCCGAACAACTGGCTCTCACGGGACAACTGCTCCCGTTTGTCCCGCGCTTGCATGCCGTCAATCAAGCCGGCCCGCAAGTCGCTGTCGATGGACATCTGCTTGCCGGGCATCGCGTCCAGGCTGAAACGCGCCGCCACTTCGGCCACCCGCTCCGAACCCTTGGTGATCACCAGAAAGTTGACCAGGGTCAGGATCAGGAAGATCACCATCCCCACGGCGAGGTTACCGCCAACCACAAAATTACCAAAGGCCTCGACGATATGACCGGCGTCCTGCTCCAGCAAAATCAAGCGCGTCGTGGCAATCGACAGAGACAGGCGGAACATGGTGGTCAGCAGAAGAATTGACGGAAACGATGAAAACGCCAGGGGGCCCGGAAGGTATAGCGCCAGCACGATCAACAGGCATGAGATGCAGATGTTGAGCGCGATCAGGATGTCCACCAGCCAGGTGGGCAGCGGCACGATAAAGATGAAGACGATGGCCATCACCACCACGGCGCCCAGTACTTCTGCGCGTTGCGCGACCTTAAGCAAAAAGCCGTTGATGGCCGAAAGTGCAGTCACGCCATGATCCCCAGCTTACCCGGAGAACGCGCTAGGCCACGCGTCATCCGATCCAGCTCCCCCATCACCGTCAGGAAGCCACGCAGGGTTTCTTCGCGTACTCGACCGTCGAGCCATATCGCCAGAGGCAATTGCTGGACCAGGGGATAAAGCGCATTGAGGGCCAGCAATTGCTGGACGTTCGAACTACCTGACAAGTCGCTTCCAAGCCGCAAGATTTCAGCAGCAGCGATACCTGCGCCTGCGTAACCCAGCAGGCGTTGCAACAGGCTCACTGCATCATGATCGATACCCAGGCGTTGGAGCAGGGCATTGCAACCGGACAACACGCCGCTCAACTGTCCGCAGCTTTGCAGGCCTTGCAAGAGGGAACGCAACAGCGGCGTAGGGAGTGAGGACACCTTGGCCGCGATGTCATCCACCAGAGCCTTGCGCATCATATTGAGCCCGTCGGCAAGCCGTTCGCCGCCATACACCCCCAACAGCGCCTGCATCATCGTCGCCAACGATTGGCGTGTGACCACACTGGCGTAGTAGAGCGCACGCAACGCCTGGCGCTCCTGTGGATCGGCACTGCCCGCCTGCAGCGCCAAGGCAATGTTCAGGCCTGCCTGGATCTGCCCTTTGAAGCGGACCTCCAACTTGGCGATGGCATCACGGGCCAACGCTGCTTCCGATGGGCGCACTTCAGCGTCTGCCTGGGTTGCCACATATTTGAGTACCACGAATGCACGCGCGGGGTCCCCGCCAGCCAGCTCCAGCAATTTGTCGACATGGGGATGCTGCAGCAATTGCAAGCGGATGCGGCGCGAAAGGCTCGCAAGGGTCGCCTGGGCAGGGTGCCCCAACTGATCATAAATCTGCGCAAGCTGTTCGGCCGGAGGCACGCGCACGCTCATCTTCCGCTGACTCAAGGGCTGGCTGTTGTTCTGTACTTCCAGGCTGAACAGGTGAGCGAGCTCATCCAAGCCAGGAACTGGCGCCGACGTGGATGTCTGGCTGACAGCAGGTTTATCCAACTGCTGGACCGTTTGCACATCCGGGGAAGATTCGACTTTCATGGACAGACCTGAACAGGAAGAGTGTTTCCCTGTGTGGCAAGGCCAGCTCAAACGGTTCCATCAAGTCGAATGTCACGAAAAATTTGAAAAGACTTGCACGCACCTCAACGGCTCTATGCAAGGTCCTGCGCAAAATCACACCATTTCAAGATATTTATCTTTATAAATCAGCTGGTTACATAAAAAACTGTCTTGGCATAGCCAGTGCAAAAGGGGTTCCCGTCGACACCTTTTCGACTGCGTCTACACCAAGGAAACAATCATGAATATCCCTATTGAAGCTTTAGCGCACCTCGTGGGCAGCTCGCCTCAATTCATGCTTCACCTGACAGACGACCAGCAAAAAAAACTTCGGCGCTTCATTCACAAGCGCGTACTCAACCCGGAGGATGCAGATGATCTTCTGCAGTTGACGTATCTGGAAGCCTGGCGCAACCGAGAGCGTTTCAGCGGCAATGCCACGCTCAGCACGTGGATGTGTGGTATCGCGCAAAACCTGATCCGCAATCACTTCAGGCGCTTGTACGCCAAGCCCGTGCATTGCGAGTTTGATGAGTCGCTCTGGCATGGCCAGGAAGACAACCACAATCTGGATTGGGAGTTCGAGGTAAACCGTCGCCTGGAAAAAACCCTGAGCGCTATCGACCATCTGCCAATGGAAATGCGCAAGACGCTGTACGCCTCACTGGAAACCGACGGCAGCTATCAGGACACAGCCGACGCGCTGGACATTCCTATCGGCACCGTGCGTTCACGCCTGTCACGAGCACGCGAACAGCTTAAGCGGGCCACGCACAACCCGAAACATCCCTAGCGTCATTGCACGCGTTGAGCGGCAGGGATATCTGCTCAACGCGATCAAGTTTTGCGGGGCATTCGGCAGGGCGAAGAGTGATCCACTCGTCGCCAGATCCGCTGATTTCGCTTAAACAGTTGAAAGCGTAGATAAAAATTCAAAATAAATACTTGACGCATTCCCGTTCTACGCGAATAATGCGCGCCACTTGGCTACATAGCTCAGTTGGTTAGAGCATAGCATTCATAATGCTGGGGTCCGGGGTTCAAGTCCCTGTGTAGCCACCAAGTACCGATCCATAGATGTCTACAGCAGTCTATGAATCACCTCAAGAAGCCCGCCTAGTGCGGGCTTTCTTGTTTCTACCGTTTCAAAAGACCCTAGCGCTGACAGCGCTGCCTCCTGAATGCCCTCCCCCAAACATCAACCCAGATACGCTCATGACCCGACTGCAATGGGGTTAACCGCGAGCGCTGAAACACCGTTTCCCCTTCAGTTGTGCGGGGTTTCCCATGTCCCCTCCGAAATACCTGACACCCAAGAACATTTACTTCCGAGCATGATCCGCATCGCAGGAATACAGCCGCGCCGCCTGAACGACCCAGCCTGCTGGTAAAGATGCGGGACACAGGAACGGCAATCACGCTGGCCGAGTATCTGCCGTTGCGACGGGATTCGTTCGGGGCACTGTTCTTCTTTGATCTCATCGATGCGGTCGAAACGCTCGCCCCCCCCACGAGCACTCAGACACCATCGAAGGGTGGAGTACACTCCGTGAGGCCAGCCGATATGCTGATGTCAAAGCAGCGCTGACCCATCCCGGGACGAGCAGCAACAACTTCAACTCGCTGAACGGCCTTGCATCCTCACGCGCAGGTCTCCCAGGTCAATCGTCAGATCAGGGCTCGGCAGACTACCCAGTGTGTCGTTCAGGTTCATCCGCAATGGCTTATCGGGGTCAAGCCCATATTCAAGATTCAATGCCCTTGACCAACACGTCGCTGAGGTTCCACTGCGGGCGAAGGTCGTTTGCGTCACTCAAGGGCACACTGTGCAATTGCTGGCGTGCGTCTCTGTCTTCGAAACTCGAAGGTGTCTTCAACAGTTGCCCTTCATGGCTCAGGCCTAGGCGGCTAAAGGCTCGATTATCCGCATCGGGCCCCCAGGAAAGTGAGAGAGGTTCAAAGCGAAACAGTCGCTGGCCAGCCAGGCGAAACTGCTGGCCATCAGGCTTTTTCACAACGGCGACTGCATTCGCAGGAAAAAACCGCCCATCTGTATTTTGACGCTCGCCCGCCCCACTGTTAGTGTCCGGCTCCACCCTTGCACGCATGCCGTGCCCTACCTGGAAGGCACGATTTATCTGTAAGAAGCAGTACCCCAAGGACAACAGATCATTCTCAAAATGAACGGAGTTCAGCGCGTGTTTTCGATTTCCCGCCGCCAACTGTCAGTGATTGCCGCAGCCCTTGCACTGGCTGCATGCAATACCTCTGTCAACGAACAGCCACCGGCGCCAGAGCTGGGCTCAGGCTATCGCACCGACCTCACCACCCAACAGGCTGAGCGTCATATGGCGGCCGCCGCCAACCCGCTCGCGGCCGAGGCCGGGCGAGAGATGCTGCGCAAAGGCGGTTCGGCTATCGATGCGGCGATTGCGATGCAGGCGGTGTTGACCCTGGTGGAGCCGCAGTCATCCGGCATCGGCGGTGGCGCGTTCATCATGCTGTGGGACGCAAACACCGTGCACGCCTATGACGGCCGCGAAACAGCGCCAGCCGGGGCGACGGAGCGGTTATTCCTGAAGACCGATGGTAAGCCGATGGCGTTTCCAGACGCGCAGATTGGCGGACGGTCGGTCGGCACGCCTGGGGTATTGCGTGCTCTTGAGATGGCACACAAGAAGACCGGTCACCTGCAATGGGCCGAGCTGTTCGAGCCGGCGATCCGGTTGGCGGAACAGGGCTTCGCCATTTCTCCACGCCTGCACAGCCTGATCGCAGCCGACCGCTACATCGCGCAATCGCCGGACATGGCAGCGTACTTCCTGAACGCCGATGGCTCACCAAAAGCCACCGGTACGCTGTTGAAAAACCCCGCACTGGCCAACGTATTCAAACGCATCGCCAAGGAAGGGCCGGATGCACTGTACCAAGGGCCGATTGCCGATGAGATCGCACGCAAGGTGCAGGGCCATCGCAACGCAGGCAGCCTGTCCCTGGCGGACCTCAAGGGCTACGCCGCCAAAGAGCGCAAGCCGCTGTGCACCGATTACAAACAGTGGAAAGTCTGCGGTATGCCACCGCCGTCATCGGGCGGAGTCGCCATCGCGCAAATCCTCGGCACCTTGCAGGCGCTGGAAGCACGCGATCCCGCCCTGGCCATCGCAGCCATGCAACCGGTGAAAAGCTCGTCGCCTGCTGGCCTTGAGCCCGCGCCCGAAGCCGTGCACCTGCTGGCCGAAGCCGGGCGCCTGGCGTTTGCCGATCGCGCGCTCTATGTCGCCGACGCGGACTTCGTTCCAGTGCCCGTGGCGGGTCTGGTCGCACCGAACTACCTGGCCAAGCGTGCGGCCTTGATCGGCGAACGCAGTATGGGCATCGCCAAGCCGGGTGTACCTGCAGGTATCCAGGTGGCCTACGCGCCGGATCGCTCGCCGCTGCGCATTTCCACATCACAAGTGGTGGCGGTGGATGACCAGGGCGGCGCTGTGTCGATGACCACCACGGTGGAAGCGGCATTCGGCTCACATGTGATGGTGCAGGGCTTCTTGCTCAACAACCAGATGACCGACTTCTCGTTTATTCCCGAGGAAAACGGCCAGCCAGTCGCCAACCGCGTCGAGCCCGGCAAACGCCCGCGTTCGGCCATGGCGCCGACCCTAGTGTTCGACCGCAAAAGCGGCGAATTACTGGCCACGGTGGGTTCACCCGGTGGCTCGCAAATCATCGAGTACGTGAGCAAGTCCCTGGTGGCCATGCTCGACTGGAAACTCGACCCGCAAGCCGCCATCAGCCTACCTAACTTTGGCAGCCGCAATGGCGCAACCGAGCTGGAAACCGGTCTGTTCAGCCCCGCGCTGAAACAGGTCCTCAAGGACAAGGGCCATGCGCTGAGCGAGATCGATATGACCAGCGGCATCCAGGCCATCGTCCGCACGCGGGATGCCCAGGGCAAAGTGTCGCTGAGCGGCGGCGCCGACCCTCGGCGCGAAGGCGTAGCGGTTGGCGACTGACTATTCAATCAACGGAGAACGCGCTCGTGCAGCAGGCAGATAATCTCGGCGCCATCCCTGGCGTAGACCACGGTTTTTGTTCGATCAATGATCCGCTGCGCCCGGCAGAGGTGTTCATCTGCAAGCAGGTGCATAGCCCTTCGGTGATCGAGTGGCAAGCCGACCAGGTGCCCAATACCGTTGAAGCGGACGGGGTGTGCACGGGTGAGCATCATCCCATTGCGGTGATTACCGCCGACTGCCTGCCCCTTCTCATTGCCTCGCAGGGCGGCGAAAAGGTCGCTGCGGTGCATGGAGGATGGAAGGGCCTGCAAAGCGGGATCATCGCCAATGCCATCAAGCGCTTTACCGATGAAGGGATTGCGGTCGACCAGTTGCGGGTGGCGATCGGGCCGTCGATCAAACCGTGCTGCTATGAGGTAAGCGGAGGGTTTGTGGCGCAGTTTCAGGCTGACCAAGGGCACGTGTGGTCAACCGGGCAGGCGCCGTGGAGCACCGCTCAACCAGCGCCGTTGCTGCCGCCTGAGATCACACCACCCTACGCCCGGCAAGAGGGAAGTGCGTGGTTTGATTTGAGTGGTTATGGGGTGATGTTGCTGCAAGCCGCCGGCATCCGGCGGGAGCAGATCGAGGTGAGTGAGGTGTGCACTTACTGCACCTCCCCCACCTTTGCCAGCTACCGCCGAAGGACGCATCATCCAGAGGAAGTGAAGACGCTGATTTATTCGTGGATTGCTCGCATCACCGACTGATCTTCAACCCCTTGCGCCCCGCGTGCCGCTCCAACGCCAGCTCGATCAGCCGGCTCACCAGTTCGCTGTAGCTCATCCCCGCCGCCTGCCACAGCTTGGGGTACATGCTGATGCGGGTGAAGCCGGGCAGTGAGTTGATTTCGTTGATCAGCACTTCACCGTCGTCGGTGAGGAACACGTCGACCCGTGCCAAACCGGAGCAACCCAGCACCTCGAACGCCTCGATGGCCAGCCCGCGTATACGCTCGCTGGCTTCCTGGCTGATGTCGGCCGGCACCACCACCTGGGCGGCCTGGTCGTCGATGTATTTGCTGTCGTAGGAGTAGAAACCGCTGCTCACCACGATTTCGCCACAACCACTGGCGATGGGGTTTTCGTTGCCGAGCACGGCACACTCGATTTCACGGCCTTTTACGGCGGATTCAACCAACACCTTTTCATCAAAACCCAGGGCCAATTCGACAGCCGCGTGGTATTCGGCTTTGTCGCCGACTTTACTCACGCCCACGGAGGAACCTTGGTTGGCAGGTTTGACGAACATCGGCACGCCGAGTTTGTTCACCGCAGCCTCAAACGAAGTACGCGCCGCGTTGCCGCGGGTCAGGGTGATGAACGGGGTAACGGCGATACCAGCATCGCGCAGCAGGCGTTTGCTGATGTCCTTGTCCATGCACACCGCCGAGCCGAGTACGTCGGAACCGACAAAAGGCAGGTCCGCCATGCGCAACAGACCTTGCAGGCAACCGTCTTCGCCGAGAGTGCCGTGGACGATGGGGAAAATCACATCGACATGTTCCAGCAAGCCCGTGCCCGAGGTCTCCACCAGCTGCTGGTTGGCCTTGCCGGGCACCACCGCCAGTTCGCGGTTGGACTGGTTGAGTGCGATCAGGGACGGGTTTTCCTGGTTGAGCAGGAAGTTCGATGTGTCGTTGAGGTGCCAGTGGCCAGCCTTGTCGATACCGATCAACACCGGCTCGAAACGGGAGCGGTCCAGCGCGTCAACAATGTTACGCGCCGATTGCAACGAGACTTCGTGCTCGGCCGACCTGCCACCAAAAATAATACCTACCCGCACCTTGCTCATGACCCGGCCTCACTGTTGAAAGTAAGGCTTCTTACCACGGGCGGTCAGCGATTCGCTACCAGATGTGCACCGAACAGCAGGTAGCAGCCCCCGGCAAAGCGGTCGAGCCACTTGCGCGAGCGACTGTAGAGATCGGCCATGCGCTCGCTGGAAAACACCAAGGCCACGCAGGAATACCAGCTGAACGACAAGGTGGCCATGGTGATGACCGCCAGAGTCAGCAGCAGCGGTGAGGGAGACGGCGGCATGGTGGACGCGAAGATGGTGGCCACAAACAGCGCCGCCTTGGGGTTCGACAAGTTACCCAGCAACCCCAGCCGCCAGGCGGAAAACAGCGAGCGCCGAGCCTCGTCCGGCAGCATGCTCTGGCTCATGGCCGGTGCCGAGCGCTTGAACAACTTCAAGCCGAGGTAGATCAAGTAGCAGCCACCCAAGACCTTGAACGCCAGGTAAAGCATCGGCGCGGCGGTAAACAACGACTTGATGCCCAGGCCGCCGGCCAGTCCCCACAGGATGGTCCCCGTCGCCACACCGGCCGATGCCACCACGCCATGGCGACGCGAACAACTGGCGGCCAATTGCGCCGTATTGAAAAAGTTGGGGCCGGGCGTCACCACTGCCACCGTCCACAGCAGGGCCAGCGAAACCAGGGGCGCCAGGTAGGCGGGGTTGAAAAAATCCATGGGAGGCAGCTCCATCAGCGCAAGGCACGAACAGCGATCATAGGCCTCGCCCACGCCCTGCACAATCGTACAAGACCCCGGCAGACAACCCGAGCCAGACTGGGTTAACGTACTTATCTCTCCTTCTTTGTGACGCGCCACCATGGGCAAACCCACCGCCACCCTCGACTGGCTGCACCGCGCCCCGCATGCCAGTGGCCTGGACCGTATCGAGGCGTATTTTGCCGGCTTCGCCTTCGACCCTCATCGCCATGACACCTACGCCATCGGGCGGACGTTGACGGGCGTGCAGAGTTTTCACTATCGCGGCGACATGGTGCACAGCCTGCCCGGCACCACCATGGTGCTTCACCCCGACGAGACCCACGACGGTCACGCCGGCAGCGATGAAGGCTTCAAGTACCGGATGATTTACGTCGAACCATCGCTGATCCAGCAGATCCTCGGCGGCAAACCGTTGCCGTTTATCCCCAACGGTTTATCCACCGACCCACGGCTGTTTCGCGCCAGCGAAGTACTGCTGCAGAATCTGGATAACCCCATCGACCCGTTGCAGGAACAGGACGCCCTGTTTGACCTGGCCCACGCCTTGAGCAACGTCTCGGGCGGGATCGTCAGCCGCAAGACCTTCGACTATGTAGCCGCAGAGCGCGCGCGGGAATTTATCCACAGCGCCCTGGGCCGCAGCATCACCCTGGATGAAATGGCCGACCATGCCGGCCGTGACCGTTGGGCCTTGTCGCGGGATTTTCGCTTGCTGTTCGGCACCAGCCCCTACCGCTACCTGACCATGCGCCGGCTGGACCTGGTGCGCAGCCTGCTGGCCCAGGGCCAATCGCTGGTCGACGCGGCAATGACCGCAGGGTTTACCGACCAGAGTCACATGACCCGGCAATTTCGCAGCACCTACGGCATGCCGCCGTCGCGCTGGGTAAAAATGTCAGACCGCTTCCAAGGCAGATAACCCGGCCGGTTGCTTGAGACGCAGCGCCAATATCGCGCCAGCCAGGGCAATCGCTGCGCTCCACCACAACGCCCGTTCGATGCCCCCCGCGCTCGCCACCGACACCAGCACCGCCAGCCCCAGGGCCCCGCCGATCTGCTGGCTGGTGGAGGCCATCCCAGCCGCCACGCCCTGCTCGCCCGGACGAATGCCCAGGCCCGCCGCCACCCACATCGCGGTCCAGGTCATGCCCTGGCCGATGCTCAGGATGAAAATCCCCGGCAGCAGCGACCAGAACCCCACGCCGGTCGGCAACGCCCATACCACCAGCGCAATGCCCAGCGCGCCAGCCAGTTGCCCACTGACGAGGGTGTTGCGCAACCCCAGCCGCACCAGCGAGCGCTCCGCCAGCCAGATGCCGAACGTGCACACCAAGGTCGCCGGCAAGAACGCCAACCCCGCCTGCAATACGCTGTAGCCGTAAACTTGCTGGTAATACAGCGCAAGGAAGTAGTACTGCACGCCAAAGCTGCTCATGAACACTGCCGTCAGCACCATGGCCATGCGCAGCTCACGGTAGGCAAACAGGCGCAGCGGCATCAGCGGGTCGCGGCCTCGGTGTTCGATCCAGGCGAACAGCCCGAGCAGCGCCAGCGCCAAGGCGAGGCAGCCGAGGGTGGACGGGGCCGTCCAGCCCCATTCCGGGCCTTGTACCAACGAGAACACCAGCAAGGTACCGCCGACGGTCACGGTCAGCGCGCCACTGATATCAAAGTTACGCCCGCGCGCGGGCGCAGGGTCAGCGGGGATCCAGTACCGCGCCGCCCACGCACAGCCGCCCGCCAGAGGCACGTTCACCAGAAATACCGCTTCCCAACCCCACACCTGGGTCAGCACGCCGCCAAGCAACGCGCCCAACGCCAGCCCCGCCGCCGACGCCGCACTCCACACGGCAAACGCACGGTTGCGCGCCGGCCCTTCGGCGTAGTGAGTGTTGATCAGCGCGAGCGTGGCCGGGAACAGCATCGCACCGCCCACGCCCTGCACCGCCCGCGCCAGTACCAGCAATATCGCGCTGCCACCCAGCACCGCCGCCAGGGAGGCCAGGGCGTAGAGCGACTGCCCCACCCGGTACAAACGGCGCTTGCCGAGCAAATCCGTGGCCCTGCCACCCAGCAGCAGGAACCCGCCAAATGCCACGCTGTAGGCGCTGACCACCCACTGCAATTGCTGGGCAGAAAAATCCAGGTGAGCACCGATCTGCGGCAAGGCGACAAACACGATGGTGGCATCCAGCGCGATGATCAATTGCGCGGTGGCCAGCAACGTCAACATCCAGCCTGAGGGTCGAGAAGGAGACATCACAGCGTCCTGTCCGAAAATGAGAGGGCATCAGTTTCTTTCATGCCTGATCGATGATAAATAGCGCTATCACTCTTTCAGTAATGACTTTAATCATGGATCTGAACGCTGTTCGCCTGCTGGTCCGCGTGGCTGAAACCCGCAGTTTCACCCGTGCCGCCGGTGACCTGGGGCTGACCCAGTCCGGTCTGTCCCGCGCCATTTCGCGCCTGGAAAGCGAGCTGGGGGTTCGCCTGCTGCAACGCAACACGCGCAGCGTCAGCCTCACCCCCGATGGGCAGATGTTGTACGAGCGCAGTGCACCGTTGCTGGCGGAATTGGCCGAAGCCGAAAAACTGCTGCTCGACCGGCGCAGCAACCCGTCCGGTCTGTTGAAGATCAGCACGCCGTCACTGTTCGGGCGCAAAGTGGTGATGCCAGTGATAGGCGAATTGACCTTGCGTTACCCCGAGTTGCGCATCGAGGCGGTGATGACCGACCGCCTGGTGGATATCGTCGATGAAGGCTTCGATGCGTTGCTGCGTACCGGCGAGATCCAGGACCAACGCCTGATCGCCCGCGCACTGCCGCCACTGCGTTGGGTCACGGTGGCCGCACCCGGTTATCTCGCACGTTTCGGCACCCCGCACTGCGTCGATGACCTCAAGCACCACAACTGCCTCACCGTACGTAACTTGCGCAGCGGCCGTCTGGTGGACTGGCAGTTCATGATCGACGGCAAGGTGCAGGATGTAAGCGTCGAAGGGCGGCTGATCTTTGACATCGGCGATGCCCTGGTTGACGGCGCCGTGGGCGGTTTTGGCATCGCCCAGGTGATGGATTTTGCCGTGCGCGACGACCTCGCGGCCGGGCGCCTGGTTCCGGTACTGGAACACGTCGCCGGGCGCAGTCGGGCGATCTCGCTGGTCTACCCGCCGTCCCGGCAGTACTCACCGAAGCTGATGGCGTTTGCCGAAGCCCTCAGCCAGGCAAAATGGTAACCCTGTAGGAGCCGGCTTGCCGGCGATGCGGCCTGTGGAATAGACGTACTCCTCAAGACGGTTATCGCCGGCAAGCCGGCTCCTACAGGGGGCGTCAGGCAAGGGTCTTGCCGGTGATCGGCTGGCCGATGGTCAAGAAATGCCCGCCCGCCACATGGTGCAAGGTGCGCAGTTCATCATGGCCTTCGAAGTGCCAACGACCGTCGCTGAATACGCGCTCATCGGCATAAGCCGCCACTACTTCACCGAGGAACAGATCATAGGTCTGCTGGTTATGGGGCTCGGGCAACAGACGGCACTCCAGCCAGGCAACGCAACCTTCTAGCAACGGCGCTTCGGTGTGTTCACCCTTGAACGTCTGCAAGCCGTAGGCGGCAAATTTGTCAGTGTCGGCGCCGGTGATGTTACCCACGGTTTGCACAAGGTCGGCCTGGGCCGCGCAAGGCACCTGGAGCACAAAGGTGCCGGCGCCCTCGAGCAGTTGGCGGGTCCATGTTGCCTTGTCCAGCACCACGGCGACTTTCGGCGGTTCGAAATCCAGCGGCATGGCCCAGGCAGCGGCCATGATATTGCGCTGGCCATTGTGCGCGGCACTCACCAGTACGGTCGGTCCGTGGTTGAGCAAGCGGTAGGCCTTGGACAGCGGAACGGGGCGACGGTGGGTAGGGCTCATGGACGGTCGGCTCTTCATGCAAGAAAGCGCCTACGATACCTGAAGCCCCAGGCTCAACTCGACAGTTGGTTGGCGAACTGCCCCACCGCGCTGACGACCTTCTGCGCGCCGTCCTGGATCTCCACGATCACCGTGCCCGCTTCGGCCGCCAGGGCCAGGCCTTGCTCGGCTTGCAGGCGACCTTCAGTCATCAGGCTCACAGCATCGCGCGCCATGTCCTGGTTCTGGCGCACCACGCCGACGATCTCTTCGGTCGCCTTGCTGGTCCGTGATGCCAACTGCCGAACTTCATCGGCCACTACGGCAAAACCACGGCCCTGCTCACCCGCGCGCGCCGCTTCGATGGCAGCGTTGAGCGCCAGCAGATTGGTCTGCTCGGCAATACCGCTGATGGTCTTGACGATGGTGCCGATGACCTGGGACTGAGCGTTCAGCGCCTCGATGCCGTCGCCGGCCTGCTGCATGTGCTTGGCCAGGTCGCGCATCACATCCACGGCCTGGGTCACCACGGTGGTACCGCGCTGGGCGCTGTTGTCAGTTTGCAGCGAGGTGCTGTAGGCAATGTTCGCTGCTTCGGCGACCGCCTGTTCCTGGTTGACCTGGTCGGTGATCACTGTGGCGAACTTGACCACTTTGTACAGCCGGTCATTGGCGTCCAGCACCGGGTTGTAGGTCGCTTCCAGCCACACCACACGGCCATGGCTGTCGACCCGCTTGAAGCGCGCCGCGACAAACTCACCGGCGTTCAAACGCTTCCAGAAGTCCTGGTATTCGGTGCTGTTGTATTCCTCCGGCTCGCAGAACATCCGGTGATGCTTGCCCTGGATCTGCGCCAGACTGTAACCCATGCCGCCGAGGAACCGATCATTGGCGGTGAGCACGTGGCCACCGAGATCGAACTCGATCACGGCCGTCGAGCGCACCAGGGCGTTCATGAGGTTTTCATGCTCGCGGGAGGCCTCGATCGTGCGGGTTAGATCGCTGGAATAAATCGAAAAATGCTTGATGCGCCCATCGGAACTGCGCACCGGCTGCACAATCGAGCGCAGCCAGGCTTCCTGGCCATTGCCACGCATCAGGCGCACGGTGCCGGCGAAGTGTTCACCGCGCACCAGCGCGTTCTTGAAGCGCTGCTGGAACTCATCCCGACGCACATGGACGGGCTCCAGGTCTTCGATCTTCCGTCCCAGCAGTTGGCCGCTCTGATAGGCCAACTCCTGCAGGAAGTTGGCGTTGGCCCATTCCACCCGACCTTCGGCGTCCAGCGTCAGGCACAGCATTTCGCTTTCCAGGCTCTCCTTGACCTGATTCAAGCTGGACAATTCTTCGCGAAGAGCCGACAGCTCCTGCTTCAAACGGGTGTTGAACATGGGGCACCGATGGTCAAGTGGGGAGAGTGATCTGACCTGCATCGGCGCTGCCTGCGTTTTCTGAAGAGGGCTTTAACCTCAGGTCCAACAATATTTTTGGATCCATTAGCTGCCGTTGTTTCGGCACACGCCCATCACTTTATATTCAAGGGTATTGAGCTTGCCGCTGGAGTCTTCATAGGTCATGCGCGACGGCACCGCGTTGCACGAACGGATCGGCGGCGTGACGTTGACCACCTTGGCAATGTCCAGCTCCAGGCCATAGCGATACACCTGGACCTCGGGCGCCGGCTTACCCTTTTTGGCGGCATAGTCGGCCATGGCTTTCTCATTGCGCTCCATCATCAGCGCGAACGTACGATCGCCCCCGCCCTCGGCCAATACACCGAAAGACAAAACTGCAGTTAACACGCCCAGCGCGACGGTATAAAAGTTCATGGTTAGTTCCTCGGTTGAAATGTTCAGTGCCGAGACTAACCAACTGACCCTGACGCAATCTTCACCAGAACATTACTTATTTGTTAGATAACGGTGAGCTTCCAGAATTGTAATGTTCACGCCACTTCTTCGTTATCCACAGTTTGCAACTATCAGCCCGGGCCAGATCAATAAGAACGCCCACTCCCATAAGAAGCTGAACACTGCCAGTATCCAGGAGCGAACCATGCGTATCCGTCACTACAGCCTTCCCCTTTCACTGTGCGCCGCCTTGCCCTTGGCCGCCGTGGCTGCGCAAGAAAAACCCGAGGGGTTTATCGAAGGCAGCAGCCTTAACGTGCTGGCACGTAATTTTTACTTCAACCGCGATGATCGCAAGGGCCAGTCCAGCCCCACCGGCAACGGCTACTCAGAAGCCTGGGCGCAGGGATTGATTGGGCGCTTCGAATCCGGTTTTACCCAGGGCACCGTGGGGTTTGGCCTGGACGCATTCGCCATGGTCGGCGTGAAGCTGGACTCGGGCACCGGCCGCAGCGGTGGCAAAGGCTCGTTCGGCGTATTACCGGTGGACAGTAACAACCGTCCGGAAGACAACTACAGCAAAGTCGGTGGCGCCGCGAAATTGCGTGTGCTGGACACCGTTATTAAAGCCGGCGATGTATTCCCGCTGACCCCGGTCGTGGCATACGGTGACTCACGCGTTTTGCCGGAAAGCTTTCGCGGCGTCACCGCACAAAACACCAGTCTTGAGGGCCTTAGCTTGCAGGGCGGACACTTGAGCGGCATGAGCCAGCCGATGCAAAGCGGCATGGACAAGGGGTTTGCCACCTTCTACGCGGGCCCGGTCGACTCGCCCTGGATCGGCTATTTCGGCGGCGACTACACCGTCAACAAAAACCTTGGTTTCAGCCTCTACAGCAGCCGCCTGAAAGACGCCTGGAACCAGTACTACGTCGGCAGCACCGCCAGTTATCCACTCAATGATGACGTCTCGCTGTTCGGTGACTTCAACTACTACAAGGCAGTGGACGAAGGTAAGAAGCTGCTGGGCGAGTTCGACAACGACATCTGGAGCGCCAGGCTCGGGGTGAAGGTCGGCGCCCACAGCCTGGCCGTCTCGCACCAACGCAACAATGGCGATGACGACTTCGACTACCTGCGCCAGTCGGACTCGATCTTCCTCAACAACTCGATCCAGTACAGCGACTTCAACTCGCCCAAGGAGCGTTCGTGGATGGTGCGCTACGACCTGGACATGCAGGCGTTCGGCATTCCCGGCCTGTCGTTCATGACCCGCTACGGCAAAGGCAGCGGCGCTGACTACAGCAACGCCAACGCGGTGTACATGCGTCGCGATGCGGCTGGCAACCCGCTCACCGACCAACGCCGCTGGGAGCGGGACATCGAAGCCAAATACGTGGTGCAGGAAGGCAGCTTGAAAGACTTATCGCTGCGACTGCGCCAGGCGACAGTGCGCTCTAGTGCATTTGAGTCGGACCTGGAAGAAGTTCGGTTGATTGTCGAGTATCCCATTGCAGTGCTTTAAGGGATGTCCATTACATTCACTTGCCGATGGCCTACATCTGTTTACAAGTTGAAGTCTGTCAGAACTGTAATATTGGCCTCACCTTCTCGTTAAGTTGCACTTTTTACACTGCACATCGAACACAACTCATCTCTGCGGCTTTTGTGTAGCTCCTTTGGAACAGAGATGAACTTTTTGCGCCCCGCTTGGGGCGTTTTTTTTGTGCGCAGAGTCAGTGACGAATCGTCGCACTCGTCTGACGCGGCTTGACCCTAAAGCTACTTCACGCTTCAGAGTTTTCCTACAGATTACTCAGCCTCGCCATGAGGCCATGCCCCTTTTCGTTTTCTTTGAAGGTAACCCCCCATGCGTATCCTTGTGGTTGAGGACGAACAGAAAACCGCTGACTACCTGCAGCAAGGCCTGACCGAAAGTGGCTATGTCGTCGATTGCGCCGCCAGCGGCATTGATGGCCTGCACCTGGCCAGGCAACACAGTTATGAATTGGTGATCCTCGATGTCAACTTGCCCAACACCGACGGTTGGGAAGTGCTTGAGCAACTGCGCCGCGACGGCAACCAGCGCGTGATGATGCTCACCGCGCGCGGGCGGCTGGCCGACAAGATCAAGGGCCTGGACATGGGCGCCGATGATTACCTGGTCAAGCCCTTCGAATTTCCCGAACTGCTGGCCCGCGTGCGCACTTTGTTGCGGCGCAGCGAGCACATCCCGTTGCCAGACGTGCTGCGCGTCTCGGATCTGGAACTGGACCCCCGCCGACACCGCGCCTATCGCGGCAATCGTCGGATTGACCTGACCACCAAGGAATTCGCCCTGCTGCACGTACTGATGCGCCAGGCCGGTGAGGTGATGACCCGCACGCAGATCATCTCGCTGGTCTGGGACATGAACTTCGACTGCGACACCAATGTGGTGGAAGTCTCCATCAGCCGTCTGCGCGGCAAGGTCGATGACCAGAGCGAGGTGAAGTTGATCCATACCATTCGCGGCGTGGGCTATGTGCTGGAGGCGCGCCCATGAAGACCAGCAGCCTGTCGATGCGCCTGGGGCTGACGGTGAGCCTGATGGGCGCGGGGTTGGTGGTGCTGCTGGCGAGCCTGGCGTACCTGGCCCTGACCCATGAACTGGACAAGCTGGCACGCAAGGGCCTGGAAAACAAAATGGAACAACTGGCCCATACCCTCAACCAGGGCCTCGATGAACACCGCATCACTAACCGCCCTCATTCACTGCTGGACCTGGTGATGGGCCACGACAACATCTACCTGACCATCCTCGGCGCACGGCCCGATGCGCCAGTACTGCTCAGCGTCGGCGCCAAGCCCCAGCAACCGCTGCTGCTCGACGTGCCCACCGGCAAAAACCTGGCCTACTTGAACTGGGTCGACGGCCAGGGCAATCGCATCCTCAGTGCGACGCGCCTGATGCCCTTGCAAGGCGGCGAATATGTACGCGTGCTGCTGTCGCTGGACCGTTCCGATGATGAGGCGTTGCTCAGTGCCTACCTGCGCTCCACGGTGATCGCCCTGCCGATGTTGCTGATCCTGATCGGCATGGGCGCCTGGTGGCTGGTGCAGCGCGGGCTCGCGCCGTTGCAACAGTTCAGCCGCGTGGCGGCCAAGGTCACGACCCAGGACCTGACCCATCGCCTGTCCCTGGACAACCTGCCCAAGGAGCTAGGCGAGTTGGCCGAGGGCATCAACGTTATGCTGCATCGCCTCGACGCCGGGGTGCAGCAACTGTCGCAGTTCTCCGACGACCTGGCCCACGAACTGCGCGCGCCCTTGACCAACCTGATGGGCAAGGCCCAGGTGACCTTGTCCCGCGAGCGGCCTTCGGAGGAATACAAAGCCGGCCTGGAATCCTGCACCGAGGAAATGGAGCGCCTGTCGCGGATTGTCTCGGACATGCTGTTCCTCGCCCAGGTCAGCCACCCCGCCGCGCGCGTCGGGTTTGCCCCGGTGTCACTGGCACAGGAAGCACAGCGGGTGATGGAGCTGTTCGCCCTTAGCGCCGAGGACAAACACATTACCCTGAGCCTGCGCGGCGACGCCTGGGTGATGGGGGATCGCCTGATGATCCAGCGCGCCATTTCCAACCTGCTGTCCAATGCCATTCGCCATACCCCCGAGGCTTCCAGTGTTTTGCTGCTGGTGGAAAGCTACGACCAGAGCGTGTCGCTGTCGGTGGGCAACCCGGGGCGTGGTATCGAAGCTCATCACCTGCCTCACCTGTTCGAACGTTTCTACCGCGCCGACAACAGCCGCGCCCGTGCTGAAGGCGGCACCGGCCTTGGGCTGGCAATTGTGCAGTCGATCATGCGCCTGCATCAGGGGCACGCCGACGTCAGCAGCCAGCCGGGCCGGTTTACACGGTTCAGCCTGGTGTTTCCTCTTCCTTGCGATGCGCCCACTGATACAACGCCGGCAGCACCAGCAAGGTCAGCAACGTAGAGGAAATAATCCCGCCGATCACCACCGTCGCCAGGGGCCGCTGCACTTCGGCGCCGGTGCCGGTGGCGAGCGCCATGGGGATAAATCCGAGGGACGCCACCAACGCCGTCATCAACACCGGGCGCAGCCGGGTCAGCGCGCCCTCATTGATCGCCATTGACAGCGAGCGCCCTTCCTCGCGCAGGTTGCGGATGAACGCGATCATCACCAGGCCGTTCAACACCGCCACGCCGGACAAGGCAATAAAGCCCACACCCGCCGAGATCGACAGCGGAATATCCCGCAGCCATAGCGCCATGATCCCACCGGTCAAGGCGAACGGAATGCCGGTGAACACCAGCAGGCCGTCCTTGAGGTTGTTGAACATCATGAACAACAGCCCGAACACCAGCAGCAGCGCCACCGGCACCACAATGCGCAAGCGCTCGGACGCTTCCTTCAACTGTTCGAACTGGCCGCCCCAGGTGGTCCAGTAGCCCGCCGGGACCTTCACCTGGGCGAGAATCGCCGCCTCAGCCTCTTCCACGAACGAGCCGATATCCCGCCCACGCACGTTGGCGCTGACGATCACCAGGCGCTTGCCGTTCTCTCGGCTGATCTGGTTCGGGCCGAGCACCAGGTCCAGGCTCGCCACCTGAGATAACGCAATGAAACCCAACTGGCCAGACGCATTACCCGGCACCGGAATCAACAGCCGCGACAGCCCATCGATATCGGTACGCAGCGCGTCGGACAAACGCACGACCATGTCGAAACGCCGGTCGCCTTCGTACAACGTACCGGCCTGACGCCCTCCGACGGCGACGGCGATGGTGTCCTGCACATCCCCCACGTTCAGGCCAAATCGCGCGGCCTTGTCGCGGTCGATATTGATGGTCAGCACCGGCAGGCCGGAGGTTTGCTCAACCTTGACTTCCGAGGCGCCATTGAGCTTTTTCAGCGTCTCGGCAATTTCCCCGGCGGTCTTGTTGAGCACTTCCATGTCATCGCCAAACACCTTCACCGCCACATCGCTGCGCACGCCGGAAATCAGCTCGTTGAAACGCAACTGGATCGGCTGCGACAACTCGTACGCACTGCCCGGCACAATCGCACTGGCGCGCTGGATATCAGCGATCAGGGTTTCGCGGGACTTCTTGGGATCCGGCCATTCGTCCTTGGGTTTGAGCATCACGTAGCTGTCGGAAATGTTCGGTGGCATCGGATCCGAAGCAATTTCCGCAGTGCCGGTGCGCGCGAATACCCGCTCGATTTCCGGCACCTGGGCCATCAAGATTTTTTCCAACTGCTGCTGCATCTGCACCGATTGCGTCAGGCTGGTGCCGGGCACGCGCAGGGCCTGCTGGGCAAAGTCGCCTTCGCTGAGGCTGGGGATAAATTCGCTGCCCATGCGGCTAGCGACTACACCCGAAGCGACGATGGTCAGCACGGCCAAGCCGAACACCAGCGGCCGACGCGCCATCACCCAATCCAGCACTGGCGCATAGATCCGACGCGCGCTGCGCATGACGATATTTTCTTCTTCCTTGACCTTGCCGGTGACGAACAGCGCAATCGCCGCCGGTACAAAGGTCACCGACAGAATCATCGCACCCAACAAGGCAATCACCACGGTAAACGCCATGGGGTGGAACATCTTCCCGGCCACGCCGGTGAGGGCGAAGATCGGCAGGTACACCACCATGATGATCAGTTGCCCGAAGATCAGCGCTCGCCTTGCTTCCTTGGCGGCGGCGAACACTTCGTGCAGGCGCTCGCTGCGCGTCAACAGTCGCCCGTGACGCTGCTGTGCGTGAGCCAAGCGGCGAATGGCGTTCTCGACGATCACCACCGCACCGTCGACGATGATGCCGAAGTCCAGCGCGCCGAGACTCATCAGGTTGGCGCTGACTTTGTTGGTGAACATGCCGGTGAAGGTGAACAGCATCGCCAGGGGAATCACCATCGCGGTGATCAGCGCGGCACGGATGTTACCGAGGAACAGGAACAGCACTGCCACCACCAGCAGCGCACCTTCGAAGAGGTTTTTCTTTACGGTGGCGATGGCCTTTTCGACGAGGTTGGTGCGGTCGTAGACGGTGACGGCGACCACGCCTTCGGGCAGCGAACGGTTGATCTCTTCGAGTTTTTTCGCCACGGCCTGGGACACGCTGCGGCTGTTTTCGCCGATCAACATAAACACCGTGCCCAGCACCACTTCGCGGCCATTTTCGGTGGCGGCGCCGGTACGCAGCTCACGGCCGATCTCGACCTGGGCCACGTTGCGCACGCGAATCGGCGTGCCGTCCGAGCTGGTGATGACGATATTGGCGATGTCGTCGATGGACGCCAATTGCCCCGGCGCACGGATCAGCAGTTGCTCGCCGCTGCGCTCGATATAGCCGGCGCCGACGTTGGCGTTATTGCGTTCCAGCGCCGTGACCAGGTCATTCAAGGTCAGGTTGTAGGCGGCCAGGCGCTTGGGATCGGGCGCAATCTGGTATTCCTTGGCGAAGCCGCCGATGGTGTTGATCTCGGCCACGCCGGGCACGTTGCGCAGTTGCGGTTTGATGATCCAGTCCTGGATCACCCGCAAATCCGTTGGGGTGTAAGGCGTGCCGTCGTCCTTGAGCGCGCCGTCCTTGGACTCGACAGTCCATAGGAATATTTCCCCCAACCCGGTGGAAATCGGCCCCATCGCCGTCTCGATGCCTAGGGGCAATTGCTCACGGGCGACTTGCAGGCGCTCATTGACCAATTGGCGGGCGAAGAACAGGTCCGTGCCATCCTTGAAGATCACCGTGACCTGGGACAAACCGGACCGCGACAGCGAACGGGTCTGCTGCAAACCGGGCAAGCCCGCCATGGCGGTTTCAATGGGAAAGGTGATGCGCTGCTCGGTCTCCAACGGTGAATACCCGGCCGCCGCCGAGTTGATCTGCACCTGCACGTTGGTGATGTCGGGCACCGCGTCGATGGGCAGTTTCTGATAGCTGGCGATGCCGACACCGGCCATCAACAGCACCGCCAACAGCACGATGATGCGCTGCTCGATGGCAAATTGGATAAGGCGCTCAAACATGGGAAATCACTCGCGGAATCAATGGGCGTGTTCGGCCGAGCCTTTGCCCAGTTCGGACTTGAGAATGAAGCTGCCAACGGTGGCCACCTGTGCGCCAGCGTCGAGGCCCTGGCGTACTTCGACGTAGCCGTTTTCACTCGCGCCAAGCTCCAGGTGACGGGTGACAAAACCGTGCTCGGTGCGCACGAACACTGAGGGCTTGTCCTCGACGGTCTGGATCGCCTCCTGAGGGACGGTGACCTTGGCCTGGAACGTGTCGGCGGCCAGTTGCACGCTGACAAACAGACCAGGACGCCAGGCGTCGTCAGGGTTGGGCACACTGATGCGCACCGTCGCGGTGCGGGTTTGCTCACCGAGCAAATTGCCGACATACGCCACCGTCCCCTGGACTTCAGTGCCCATTTCGGTGGAGCTGACCTTGACCGGTTTGCCGACCCGGACCTTGTTCAAGTCCTTGGGAAACACACCGAACGTGACCCACACCTGGGACAGGTCCGAGAGGATGAAGGCGTTAGTCGTCTCACTCACGACTTCACCGACACCCAGGTGTTTTTCCACCACCACGCCGGCGAACGGCGCACGCAATTCATAACGATTGCCACCGACCAGCACAGCACTGCCACTGAGGGCGGTCATCTTTTGTCGCGCATTGTTCAGGGCGATTTCGGCTTCTTGCAGGGTTTGGCGCGCCAGCAAGTAATCCTGCTCGGCGGAGATTTTGTCCTGCCACAATTGGCGTTCGCGCTGCAAGGTGGTGCGCGCCAGCTCGACCCGCCGCTCGCTGGCCGCCAACTCGCTGCGCTGATCGGAAATCTGCTGGCTGGCGATCACCGCCAACAGCTCGCCCTTCTTCACCGACTGACCGAGGTTGACCTTCACCGACTCCACCACACCCGCCGTGCGCGGGAGGATGTGGGAGGTACGGTCCTCGTCGAAACGTACCTCGCCCGGCAGCACCAGCAAGGTGCTGACCGAACGCGGTTGAGCCTCAGCGATTTTAATGCCGGCGGCCTGGATCTGCTGTTCGGTGAGTTCGAGTTCGCCTTCTTCATCGGCCTTCGCAAAACCGGACAGCATCAGGCTCAAGGCGACGGCGAGTGCCACGCCGTGTCTGTTGTTCATAGAGGACTCCAAAGGAAATCAAAAGCGGGCGAGGTCGCCGTAAATCCGTTCGATACGCACCCAGGCGTCAGTGGCCTGGGCGGTGGCGGTGAGGTACTGCGTGCGCGCCGCGATCAGGGTGCGCTGGGCATCCAGCACGTCGAGAAAGCCGAACTTGCCCATTTCAAAACCGCGGGTGGCGCTGTCCACCGCGCTTTGGGCGGCGGGCAGGATCTGCTGATTGAACGCGCGCACTTCGGTATTCGCGGACTGCCACAGGTCGAGGGCCTGGCGGGTTTCGGTACGCAGGCGCAACTCGGTGGCGTTACGCAGATCGCGAGCCTGGTCGGCACGACGAGTGGCGGCGAGAACGTTGCCCTGATTGCGGTTGAACAACGGGATTGGCATCGACACACCCACCAGGTTCACCCGCTCACGCACGCTGGCGTCGTACTGGCTGCCGATGGACACGTCGAGATCGGGAATGCGCTGGGCTTTTTCCAGGCCAACGCTGGCTTCGTTTTGCAGGATGCTCAGTTCGGCCAGGCGCAACTCGGCGGTCTGCTCAAGGCGCGCCAGCAACTGGGTGGCTGACGGCACGGTCGGTGCGGACAGGTTTTGTGTGGCGACAGCCTGGAAGTTCGGCGCGGCGCTGCCCGTGCTGGCGGCCAGGCGACGGTAGGCATCGGCAAGGCCAATTTGCGCGCGGTCAAGTTCCAGGCGAATCTCCGAAACTTGCACTTGGGCTCTTGTGGCTTCCACCGGCGAGGCTTTGCCTGCTGTCACCCGACCGTTGGCGACGACCAAGCCCCGTTCGGCCACGGCCATGGAACGCTGCGCCAGGTCGAGGCGTTCCTGGGCACGCAGAGCGCCGTAGTAGTTGTCGATGACTTCGGCGCGCAGGGTGTTGCGACGCTGTTCCAAGGTCAACGCGGCGGCGTCCTGGACGCGGGACGCCACATCGATGCGCGCCCCCCGTTTGCCGCCCAGCTCCAGGGCCTGGCTGATCTTGATGCTGGTGGTGCGGGAGTCACGGCGAGTGTCCTCCACATCCCATGAGGCCACCGGATTGGGAATCAACCCCGCTTGCTGACGACCACCCTGGGCAATGTCGATCTCCCATTGCGCGGCCGCCAGGTCCGGGTTGTTGGCGAAGGCAGTTTGCAGGGCCGAGTCGAGGGTGAGGGTTTGTGCCTGGGCAGCGCATGCGGCAGCCCACAATGCCGCCGCCCCCAACAGTGTTCTAACCGAAAGTGCCATAACGAAAGTTCCACGCCCATGAAGTCGCTGAGGTTTCCCAGCGGGGGCAATGTAGCGTTCGGTACTTATCAGGGCGGTGGGCAGAACATTACAAATCCGTTAGCCAGGATCAGGCATGCACTTCGTCATGCTCGTCATGCTGGAAGCCCTCCCCTTCGACCTGAATAGTGGCGTGGGAAATATCGAATTGTTCATGCAGTAATGCCGTCACTCGTCGCAGAATCTGTTGCTCGGAGCCCTGGGCCGCATCGGCGACCAAGTGAGTACTCAACACATTTTTGCCGCTGGTCAGGGCCCAGATGTGCAGGTCATGCACGTCCTTGACCCCCGGCACGCTGCGAATGCTCTGTTCGATCTGGTCGATATCCACGCCGTCCGGCACGCCTTGCAGCAGCACGTTCATGCTCTCCTTGAGCAACGTCCAGGTGCGTGGCAACACCCAGAAACCGATGGCCGCCGCGACCAACGAGTCGACCCAGCCCCAGCCGGTGAACATGATCAACACCGCCGCAATAATCACGCCGATGGAACCGAGCATGTCACTCCACACTTCCAGGTAAGCGCCCTTGACGTTGAGGCTCTCGCCGCTGGCCGCGCTGAGCAGGCGCATGGAGATCAGGTTGACGATCAGCCCCAGCACCGCAATCAACAGCATGCCGGTGGACTGGATTTCAGCGGGCGCCTGTAACCGTTGGTACGCCTCATACAGGATGTAGAACGCCACGGCGAACAACAGCAATGCATTGAACGCTGCGGCCAGGATCTCGAACCGCGCATAGCCGAAGGTACGCTTGCGGTCGGCCGGGCGCTTGGCAATCTGGATGGCCACCAGGGAAATCGCCAGGGCCAGTGCGTCGGTCATCATGTGCGCGGCATCGGATAACAGCGCCAGGCTGCCGGTGACGAAGGCCCCGATCACTTCGGCAATCATGAAGCTGCCAGTCAGGCCCAAGGCGATCCATAGCTTGCGTTCGTGGCCGGCGCGTACTTGGGCGTGGTTGTGTCCTGCGCTCATGCGGAGTGCTCCTGATCTGTTGTAGGAGCCGGCTTGCCGGCGATAGTGATGTTGACGGTAGGCGTCGAGCTTACGGACGCCATCGCCGGCAAGCCGGCTCCTACAAAGATAGAGCCCTGGCGCAAAAACATTGGCATGCCTTGCAAAGTTGTCATCTGCACGCCAGCCCACCGTTATTTTTGGCGCACCAAAATCGTACACGAGCGCTCTGCAACGGTTCTATCAGGTATGCTTTTCGAACAGGAAACAAAAAGAAACAATTTTTCCAACCTGTTCGATAAGGAGTCCTGTTTTGGAGTTATCGATTGCCGCGTGGATGGTCCACGACACCCGCCTTATGCTCTGTGTACTGCTGGCCATCGCCAGCATCATCGTGCTGATCAGTGCGACCAAATTACCGCCGTTCCTGTCGATCCTGATCGGCACGTTTATCGCCGGTGTCGGCGCCGGCCTGCCGCCGGAAGAAGTGGCCAAGGCATTCAGTAAAGGCGCCGGAGCCATCCTCGGTGAAGCCGGGATCATCATCGCCCTGGGCTCGATGCTCGGCGCGCTGATGGCGGAATCCGGTGCAGCCGACCGCATCGCCACTACCTTGCTCGGGTTGGGCAAGGGCAAGTCATTGCCCTGGGTGATGGCGTTGGTCGCCATGGTGATCGGCCTGCCGCTGTTTTTCGAAGTGGGCCTGGTGATGATGGTACCGATCATCTTTGTGATGGCTAAACGTTCGAACCAGCCGTTGCTGAAAATCGCCATCCCGGCACTGGCGGGTATGACCACGTTGCACGCCCTGATGCCACCGCATCCGGGGCCACTGATTGCGGTGGGCGCGTTGCACGCCGACCTGGGCCTGACCATGTTGCTGGGCTTCTGCCTGGCGGTGCCAGCAGTGATCCTGGCGGGCCCGATCTACGGCAACTGGCTATCCAAGCGCCTGCATGTAGATGAGCCTGCCGACATCGGCGCGCTGTTCAGCGCACCGCCCAAGGCGCCGCGCCAGCCGAGCTTTGGTGTGTCATTGTTGATCATTCTGCTGCCTGTGATTCTGATGCTGGGCAGCACCTTGGCCAAGGTCGCGCTGCCGGCTGAAAGCACCGTCGGCCTGACCTTGAAATTCCTTGGCGAACCGCTGATCGCCCTCGGCCTGGCCGTGATCGCCGCCGTGATCTGCCTGGGCTGGGCCGCCGGCATGCCGCGCGCCGAGGTCGGCAACACCCTGCGCAAGGCGCTCGCGCCCATCGCCGTGTTGCTGCTGACCATCGGCGCCGGTGGTGGTCTCAAGCAAACCCTGTTGGATGCTGGCGTGAGCCAGACCATCAGCAAGGTCGCCGAAGGCGCGCACATGCCCTACCTGCTGCTGGCTTGGTTGATCGCCGTGGCCTTGCGCCAGGCAACCGGGTCGGCCACCGTCGCCACGACGACGACCGCCGGCATCCTCGCACCGATGATGGCGGGGCTGGCGGCGACACAGAGTTCGCTGGTAGCACTGGCAATCGGCGCCGGTTCGGTGTTCTTCTGCCACGTCAACGACGCCGGGTTCTGGATGGTGCGTGAGTACTTTGGCTTGCAGTTGAAACAGACGATCTGGGTGTGGTCGGTGTTGCAGACCATTGTTTCAGTCGTTGGTCTAGTCGGAACGCTACTGCTCTGGCACTTCTTGACTTAAAACCTAGGCAGCCAAGCTGTGGCGCTTACCAAACAGCGCCACACTCCCCACCCCTACCGCCCCCATCACCACGCAATACCCCACGCAAATCCACGGGCTGGTCGGCATCAGCGCAATCAGCAACAACGGCGTGGTACTCGCCCATAGCGCGTAGGCAATGTTGTAGGTGAAGGAAATCCCCGACACCCGCACCTGCGCTGGAAACAGGCCGACCATCACCGACGGCACCGCGCCCACCACGCCACAACTCAGGCCCGCCACGGCATACGCCGCACCCAGCCAGATACCGCCACTGATCAGGCTGGCGTACAGGACCGCAATCCCCACCGGCAGCAACAGGCTGTAGACCAGCACCGCGCGCCAGGCGCCGATACGGTCGACCAGCAAGCCCGCCAGCACACAACCGATATTGAGGAACACGATACCTAGGGCGCTCAAGGCGAACGTGTGGCTAGGGCTCATGCCGAAGGTTTTCTGCATCATGGTCGGGGTGATGACCACCAGCACCACCACGGCGGAGGTGAGCACGCAGGTGAGGATCATTGCCGGTAACAACACGGCGCGGTGGTCACGCAACACGGTGCGCAGGGGGAGTTCGGCGGCGGCCTGGCGGCGGGCCTGCATTTCGAGGAACACCGGGGTCTCGCTGAGCCAGCGACGCAACCACACGCCAATCACGCCGAACACACCACCGAGCAGGAAGGGAAAGCGCCAGGCGTAGTCGAGGATTTCGGCCGGGGTGAAGACTTGCGCCAGCAGGGTCGCCGTCAGTGCACCGAGCAGGTAGCCGAAGGTCAGGCCAGCTTGCAGGAAGCCCAGGGCGTAACCACGATGGTGGGTCGGCGCGTGTTCAGCGACAAAGGTCCAGGCGCTGGGTACTTCACCGCCCACGGCGGCGCCTTGCAGCACGCGCAGCGCCAGCAGGATCAGGGGCGCGAAATAACCGATTTGCGCGTAGGTTGGCATGATCCCGATCAGCAGGCAGGGCAGCGCCATCATCAGGATGCTCAGGCTGAACACGCGCTTGCGTCCAAGGTGATCGGCGAAGTGCGCCATCAGGATGCCGCCCAGCGGGCGCGCTAGGTATCCGGTGACGAAAATGCCGAAACTTTGCAGCAGGCGCAGCCACTCGGGCATTTCCGGCGGGAAGAACAGTTGGCTCAAGGTCAGCGCGAAAAACACGAAGATGATGAAGTCGTAGATTTCCAGGGCACCGCCCAAGGCGGCCAGGCCCAGGGTTTTGTAGTCGGAGCGGGAAAAACGCTGCGCCTGTGTAGGAAAGGTGGCAGTCATGTAGAGGCTCGGCAGACAAACAAAATGGCGTGCAGGTTATGAGCTGAGCCCAATGATGGCAATCGCGGCAGATATATTTGTTTTCCTCATTGATCGATGAAGATAACTGCATTCCCATATCAATGGCTGTAGCGGAACATGCCGGAAAATTGCCTGCACCCTAATAACTATAAGAGGAAAGACTCGTGGCCGACGCTATCGAAGAAAGCCGCTATGCCCGATTTGCCCTGCGTTGCTCCAACTTCGCCGAACGCTGGTTTCCCGACTCCTGGGTGTTTGCGGCACTTGCCGTGATCATCGTCGCCGTGGCGACCCTGGGCATGGGCGCCGCGCCAACCGAAGCCGCCAAAGCGTTCGGTGACGGGTTCTGGAGCCTGATCCCCTTCACCATGCAGATGGCCTTTGTGGTGATCGGGGGGTATGTGGTGGCGAGTTCGCCGCCCGCGGTGAAACTGATCGACCGCCTGGCGCGTATCCCCAAGAACGGCCGCTCCGCCGTGGCCTGGGTGGCGTTGATCTCGATGGTCGCCTCCTTGCTGAACTGGGGCCTGTCCCTGGTATTCGGCGGCTTGCTGGTACGGGCGCTGGCGCGTCGTACGGATTTGAAGATGGATTACCGCGCAGCCGGTGCGGCGGCGTATCTGGGGCTGGGCGCCGTGTGGGCGTTGGGGTTGTCGTCGTCGGCCGCGCAGTTGCAGGCCAACCCGGCCAGCCTGCCGCCGTCGATCCTGTCGATCACCGGTGTGATCCCGTTCACCGACACCATCTTCCTGTGGCAATCCGGCGTGCTGCTGCTGGCATTGATCGTGGTCTCGCTGATCATCGCCTACGCCACCGCCCCCGGCCCGAACAGCGCGCGTGATGCCAAGGCCTGCGGCGTCGACCCGGCGTTCAACTTGCCCAAGATACAAGCACCGACTCGCCCCGGAGAGTGGCTGGAGCACAGCCCGTTGCTGACCATTCTCCTGGCATTGCTGGCGGCGGGTTGGCTGTTCCATGAGTTTTCGACCAAGCCGGCGATCAGTGCAATCTCGGGGCTGAACACCTACAACTTCCTGTTCATCATGGCCGGCGCCCTGCTGCACTGGCGCCCGCGCAGCTTCCTCGATGCGGTGGCCCGTGCAGTGCCGACCACCACCGGCGTGCTGATCCAGTTCCCGCTGTACGGCTCGATTGCCGCGCTGATGACCGTCGTCAAAGGCGGTGACGGCCAGACTCTGGCACATCACATCTCGACCTTCTTCACTTCCATCGCCTCCCACGACACCTACGCGCTGCTGATGGGCGTTTACTCGGCGGTGCTCGGTTTCTTCATTCCGTCGGGCGGCGGCAAGTGGATTATCGAAGCGCCCTACGTGATGCAAGTCGCCAATGACCTGCAGTACCACCTGGGCTGGGCGGTGCAGATCTACAACGCCGCCGAAGCGCTGCCGAACCTGATCAACCCGTTCTATATGCTGCCGTTGCTGGGAGTGCTGGGGTTGAAGGCGCGGGATTTGATCGGGTTTTCGTTCGTGCAGTTGCTGGTGCACACACCGCTGGTGTTGTTCTTGCTGTGGGCGCTGGGAACGACGTTGAAGTATTTGCCGCCGGTCATGCCTTGATCAACGGATGAAACACCTGTTGTTGCAACGGGTGCTTCATACAGCTGCGACGGGAAGACGCTCCAATAAATCAGGTAAAGCGCTCTGGATCGTGTTCCAAACCACATCAAGGTTAATATCGAAGTAACCGTGGGCGATTCGGTTGCGCATTCCGCGCATGCTACGCCATGGCACTTGTGAGTGAGCTGCCGCAAAATCCGGGTACTGGCCGCGCCTCTGCCAACACTTTCGCGCGAAACTTCAACGGCAAATCAGCAGGCGTCAGCAAGTCCACATTGACCCCAAGCAGATCCTCAAGCTCGACCTGCAGCCCGCCAAGATCAAAAAGGGTCGTTCCCGGCGGAGCATCGACCAACAAATCCAGATCACTGCCCTCTTGGTCGGTCCCCAGCAACACAGACCCGAATACTCTTGGGTTTGAGATGCGAAAGCGTCCTACCACCTCTCTGACGGCGGCTCGCTGTAGGTCAAGGGCGGTTGAAGGTTTCACGGTTCACCTCAATGGCAGCCAGTATCTAATCCGTCTAGCAGTGCAGGTCGCCGGTAGACACATGCATATAAAACACCTGGCCCTGAATACAATCGACAAGATAGAAGCCAACTCTCTGACCAAACGCGTGGTCTTATCTCACTCAGATGGATGGCCCTTCCTGACTCCTCCGGCCAATGCCTTTGATTAACCTGTCTCGGCTTTCTCCTCACCTGACACCAAGGAAAATCCGATGACGCCCCTCTCCAAATCGCTGGAAGAACTGATCACTGATATCTACAAGGACGACAAGGTTTCGGTTCCTGAATACCGAACATTGCGCGACGACGCCGACCGCCGCATGGCCGCCGTGATCAAGGAGTTCGGCCTGCATAACAACATCACCGCGTTCCAGAAATCGATCGACGTGGCGATGCAGCTGTTGCAGACCAGTGTCATCGATGCAAAGAAGGCCAAGCTGACCGACACGGGCGAGGCCATCGTCAAGGATGCGGTGACGGCCCAAGTGGAGTACTTGCGCGCCGGCAGCCAACTGGCACTGCGTCTGCTGTGAAATCACTGTCTTCGTTCCGTCACATTGCATTGCTACCGTCCTGCGAAATATCTTGCAACATTTCGCCAAGGACTCCCCCGCAATGAGTGACGAGCACGAAGACCGCCCTTCCCCCGATTCCGCAGCCCAGCCGCCGGTCGACACCAGCCGCCGGCGCTTCCTGGGAGGCGCAGCGGTGTTGGGGGTCGGCGCGACGTTAAGTGCCTGCGGCAACACCAGCGAAGCGCCGGGCAAACCGGTTGCACGTCCGCTCACGTCGCAAGAGTTAGACAAGGCACTGCACGATCAGGTGAAAACCGTGGTGGTGATCTATGCCGAGAACCGCAGCTTCAACAATCTGTTTGCAGATTTCCCGGGGGTGGAGAAACCGCTGTCAGCACTGTCCGCCGCCGACACACAGCAACGCGATCGCGACGGCAGCCCGCTGACCACCCTGCCACCGGCCTGGGGTGGCGTGCTGCAAGTCGGGCCGCAAACGGTGGACGGGGTGACCTACCCCAGCGAAGTGCAATTCCAGGAAAACCTGCCCAACGCGCCGTTCGCGCTTAAGGGCCCGAACGCGGAAGACCTGCCCCTGAGCCTGGTCACCCGGGACTTGTGGCACGTGTTCTACCAGAACCAGATGCAGATCAACGGCGGCAAGAACGACAACTTCGTCGCCTGGGCCGACTCGGGCGGCCTGGTGATGGGTCATTACGCCCAGAGCCGTTATTCCCTGCGCCTGTGGGACGTGGCCAAGGAGTTTGTACTCTGCGACAACTTCTTCCAGGGGGCATTTGGTGGCTCGTTCCTCAACCATCAGTACCTGATCAGCGCCACCGCGCCGTTTTACCCGAATGCCGCGCAATCGGTGGCTAAGGCGCAGATCGCCACGCTGCAAAGCGATGACCCCACCGACCCGCGCCTCAAGCCGTTGGACAAGTCCCCGGCCAGCGCGATGACCGGCCCGCCACAGTTCGGCCCTAGTGCGTTAACCCCGGACGGTTACGGCGTGAACACCCTGGCGCCGCCTTACTGGCCGACCTGGATCCGCGACCCGGAAAATCCGGATTACTCCAAACCCGACCTGCCCAACGTGCTGGTGCCGCAAACCCACGAGCACATCGGCGACAAACTCTCGAAAAAGAATGTCGACTGGGCCTGGTATGCCGGTGCTTGGCAAGCCACCTTGGAGCAGTTCAAGGATTCGGGCGGTATCCCGAAGATTCCTAACTTCCAGTATCACCACCAGCCATTCAATTACTTCAAGCAGCAAGGCCCGGAGAATCGCGCCGAGCGTGACAAGCGCCTGCGCGATGGCGGTTTGGGTGATGAGTCCAGCACCAACAAGTTCTTCGCCGACGCCCAAGCCGGCAAACTGCCCGCTGTGACCTTCTACAAGCCTCAGGGCAACCTGAATATGCATGCTGGCTACGCCGACGTGGCCTCGGGCGACCGCCATATCGCCCGTGCCTTGAAGGTGCTGCAAGAGAGCCCGCAGTGGAAAAACATGGTGGTGGTGGTCACCGTCGATGAAAACGGTGGTTGGTGGGACCACGTGGCACCGCCCAAGGGCGACCGCTGGGGCCCTGGCTCGCGGGTTCCGGCGATTGTGGTGTCGCCATTCGCGCGCAAAGGCACGGTGGACCATACGGTGTACGACACGGTGTCGATCCTGCGCTTGATCACCCGCGTATTCCAGTTGGAGACATTGGACGGCCTCAAACAGCGGGACGACGCGATGACCGCCCGTGGCCAGAAACCCATGGGCGACTTGAGCAACGCGTTACAGTTCAGCCTGTAGGTTTTCTTATCCAATAGCGACACGCCTGGCGATTTAACACGCGGTTTTCCTGGTCAACCGCTACTGTGTGGAGGTGGGCTTTCACCCCGCGCAGACGGGCTTTCGCTGACAAGGAAACAACAATGTTTAAACCGACCAGGTTGTCCCTCACCCTGGCCGCACTGATGGCGAGTGCGGTCGTACAGGCCGACATCGAGGTGCCATTGGGGAGTACGCAACGCGTGACCCAACTGTTCGCCTTCCCCAACAATTGCAATGTGATCTGCTTTCGGCCATGGACGCTGGAGCAGACGGCTGAACATTATTTGAACCAGAGCCTGCAACGGGATGGCTACAGCCGCGCTAAAGTCAGCGTCAAGACCCATGACGGGCAGGTCTCAGCGACCTTCAGCGGTGTGCCTGACAGTTACGGTCCCCCCCTGACCACGCTGCTCAATACCGCCGACCTGGCCTACCAAGGCGCCAACAAACTCAACACTGACGGCAAATGGGCCTACAACTGGTACTTGTTCCTGCCATTAGGCATGGCCCTGGAAAACCGCAAGAGCATCGAACTGCTGCACTTCCCGCCGGATTACTCGCTGACCCAGGCCCAGGACTATCTGGAATCCGCCACCACCGACCGCTGGGCCACCCTGCTCACGGACAATGGCATCCCGGCCACCGAAACGCCGGCTTACCAGACCATCATCGATATCGCCCCCATCGCCGCGCCCTCCAACGCGGGCAAGGACCTGGAAACCGTCTACAGCTACTTCACCGACTACCAGACACGCATGGTCCAGGAACTGAGCCTGCCCGCCAAAGGCGCATTGCCGATGGTAGCGTTTGGCGCACCGGTGAGAAACTGGATCAAGCAGCAGTACGGCCAGACCGTGGGAGTGCTGGGCCTGGCGCAGATCAGCCCGACGGCAGGCAAGAGCGTGTCAGTGCTGGGCGCCAACCATCCAAGCTACATCTGGTATGCCGCAAGCCCCGACACCTACGACGGTAATGAACAGAAAGCCGACGAGGCCGGCTTGAAGGTGATGGGGCAAGACCTGAGCGCCGCCTGCTGGCAGGCCGGAATGGGTCAGAAACCCGCGAGTGATCCGAACGTGTTGCTCAAGGCGTGCATGAATACGTGGCAGGTCACACGCAAGGAGCAGACCTGTGAATTGTTCTACACCTCGGTGCGCAACTTGTCCCCGGAGGATGCGAACGCGAAATGCGCCACGCCCGCCATCAAGACGCAGTTGAAACAACTCAAGAATGCCGCCCCCATCCCAACCATTGCGGCCCCGGCGCTGTAGTTCGTACAAAAAGACCGATTTCTACTGTCAACATTGACAGTAGAAATCGGCCCCATCTTCAGCGAGTCTTGAGCGGCGCCCATCAGCTGCAAGACTGATAGTCAGACACCACCCGCAAGTCGATGCAGCCTAAACCAGGAGAGTCATGAAAACTCAGGCCAAGGATAAGGCTGAAGCTGCTGTGAGCGACTGTCTCTACCCGTTCAAGCCCACGCTCGGTAAGGGCTACCCTTCGAGCGAGAAATTCGAAGTGGTGCTGAACATTGAAGGCGTGGGGGTCGGAATCAGGGCACGCACGGCCTTTGACAGCCGTGTGTGCATCGCCAAAGTCTCCGGCTACGCCCTGAGCGAGCGACGCCTGCACACGTTGCAGCTATCGTCGCGTACCCACCTCTACGACTGTTGGTTCAGTGGCCTGTTTTCACATTCATGCAAACCGAATGTGTTTCTCGACCTGCACTATCTGGAGGTCTGGGCCCTGTGTGAAATCCACCCAGGCGAGCTGCTGACCATGGATTACGCCATGACCGAAGACGTGCTGTTCCGGCAGTTCGCATGCCAATGCGCAGAGCTGAACTGCCGAGGCTGGATTACCGGTCACGACGAGCTGCTGAACGCCGAGGGCCAGGCGTTCATGGCCCAGTGGCGTGAGCGCAAACGCCCTTAGGCGTCACCCAACGGACGCAGGCGATACTGCGGCGGCAACTGCTCGAAACCACTGATCGTGGTGTTCAAGCTCTTCCAGCGCCCATCCTTGATGCCGTAGATGCAGCCATGGATCGACAGGCTCTGCCCACGGTGCCAGGCATTTTGCACAATGCTGGTGTGGCCGACGTTGGCCACTTGCTGGATAACGTTCAGCTCGCACATACGGTCGACGCGCTCTTCTTCGGTCGGCAACTGGGCCAGCACGTCACGGTTTTCGTAATAGAGGTCGCGAATGGTGCGCAGCCAGCCGTCGATCAGGCCGAATTGGCGGTCCTGCATCGAGGCGCGCACGCCACCGCAGCCATAGTGGCCGGTAACGAGGATGTGTTTGACCTTGAGCACGTCCACTGCGTACTGGATCACCGACAGGCAATTGAGGTCGGTGTGCAGCACCACGTTGGCCACGTTGCGGTGCACAAACAGGTCACCCGGCAGCATGCCCACGATCTCGTTTGCCGGCACGCGGGCGTCGGAACAGCCGATCCACAGGTATTCCGGGGTTTGCTGGCGGGCGAGCTTGGCGAAGAATTCGGGATCTTCCTGTTTGATCGCGTCCGCCCAGCGTTCGTTGTTATCAAGCAGGTCTTGTAGTTCGTTCATCAGGGAAAGCCTCAGGAATGATGCGCAGTTTTGTGACTGACAACCCCACGTCCAGGTCACGCCCTGCCGGTGAATAACAAGCGTGAATTAGCTTGAATCTTTGGGCCGCGCAGCCTGTCCACACACTATAAGCCCCACAGTATGAGGATTAGCCATGACTGAATCACGACGTCCCTACGGCGCTACGCAGCCTGAACCCATAGATGACAATGAGGACCGCATGGGCTCGATGCGCGAACTGGATTTTGACGAAGAGGAACCGACGGCGGAGATCGGCGATGAGATCCCTCGTCGCGAACGTGAACACCGAATGCCCGACGAACGGGTGCGTGAAGCAGGTTTCACCGGCGCGTCCACAGATGATCACGAGCCGACGGATGATGATTTAAGCCCGGAAACGTTGATCCGTGAGGATGGTGCGCGTGATGCCCGGGAAGAAGGCGAGGATAACCCGGCGGATTACGACCTGAGCATCGTCGATGAAGATGAAATTGGCGGGGGTGCTGGGTTGGATGAGGCCGAACTGGCGGATATCGACCCGATAGACGGTAAACCCTGATTCACCTTCGCCCAGACTATTAATCCCGACCTGTAGGAGCCCGGCGTGCCGGCGATAGCGCTCTCAAGATCGCCATCGCCGGCAAGCCGGGCTCCTACAAGAGCGTGTCGTTTAGTCGACCAGCGTGCAAGCCATGACGACCGCATCTTCGCGGCCACCTACGGCGGGGTAATAGTCGCGGCGGCGGCCTATTTCGTTGAAGCCGTAACGCTCATACAGGCGGAACGCGCCGGTATTGCTGTCGCGCACTTCCAGGAAGCACTCACGCGCACTGGCGGCGTAGGCGCGGGACATCAGGTGTTCCAACAGCGCCAGGCCAAGGCCTCGGCCCTGGTTTTCCGGCTTGACGGTGATGTTCAGCAGGTGCGCCTCATCAAGGATGATCTGCACCACCCCATGTCCTACTTGCTGTTCACCTTCAAACATCAACCAGATCTGGTATTTGCCCAGCCCGTCGAGAAAGATCCCACGGGTCCAGGGGTGGCTGAACGCCGCGTATTCGATTTTCAGCACGGCGTCGAGGTCAGCCTCGGTCATCGGGCGGAAGGATAAAGCCTCACTCATCGGTTGTTTTCCAGCGCGCCATCAGCCGGCGCATGGCTTGCCAGACATCAGCCTTACGCTGTGGCTCTTCCATTAATAATTCCAGGCCCGGCAGGGCCCACACCGAGCCCAGGCCTTCGACCTGCAGTTCGCGGTACCAGGCTTCGGCATTGGCTTCGCCGGCAAAGCGCACCGCAGGCAGGCCGATCAGCCACAGGCACACGCAGGGTTCGTCTTCCAGGCGTGCCGACACAAAACCTTGCACAAAATCCCGAGCCGCTTCCGGACCCTGGTCCATGTTGCCGCGCACCAGCAGCGGCCAGCGCACCGGGTCCCCGACGATTTGCGGGCTGTCGGGCAAGCCGGCGGCGCGCAGCATGTCCTTGAGCAGCATGTAGGCGGGGTCGCGGGTCTGGAAGCGTTCGCCGGTAGGCAACTCGACCAGCAGCAGGCAGCGTCCGGCCCGCAGCAATTGCAGGGCGAAACGCGGTGGTGGCACCACCGGGGCCTTGACCACCGGGGCTACCTCTTCCACGACCTTGGCTGCCTTGGTCACCGGTGACGGCCGCGGTACTTCCACCTTCGCCCGCTCAACGACCGGGCGCGCTTCAGGTGCAGGCTTGACCACCGCCACCGGCGCGGCCGCCTCCTCGCCCGACGACTCGAACGCCTCATAGGGCTCAAGCGCCTGCAACAGCTCCGGCCGCGAGGGCGCGGCAAACGGCAGTTCGGTGCGGGGCAGCCAGTTGACCACCTGCATGGCGGTCAAGTAAGCGCGACGTCGGGACTCGATAAGCACAGCTCGGCCACTTGTGGATAACTAAAGAGCGGGGATTCTACCGCTGTTCGGCAACAATCGCCCACTGCGCACTGACCGGCTGTGGATAAATCCCGCGTCCGATGCAGTACAATCGCGACTTTTAATCGCCAACCAGCCGGCCATTCCGATGATCGAACCCAAGCGCGTCTTGCGCGCCCTCGCCGAACACTGGGCCCTGCTTGAGCCACTGTGCGAACACTTCGACCAAGGCACCTTGAGCCTTGGCGAGTTGCGCGCGCAATTGGCGGCCCAACAACTGGACAGCACACCACAGGACATTACCAGCCTGTTGGACGTGTGGATTCGCCTGGACATCCTGGTGCCTGTCGCCAAGAGCCCGAACCGTTTCGAGCTCAACGCACAGATCCATGACTTCCTGGCTTATCTTCGCAAGGAGCACCGGCTTGGCCTGTGCCTGGAAATCGAAGCCTACCTGCGCCACCTCGAGCGCCTGGCCGGCTATATCCAGGACGCCTTCGACATCCGTGATGGCCACGACCTCGCCCGCCAACTGCGTCTGCTCGACATGCGCGTGCGGGACGTGCTGAAAAAGCTCGCCAATGACGAACAGGCCCTCGCCGCCGTGGCCGACCGGGCCAAGACCAGCGACCGGCAGATCCCGTTGCGCCAGCGTTACGCCGAAGTCCTGGCGACCTGGGACGAATACGTCGAACCGATGATCCAACTGGTGAACGCCGATGGCGCCTTCGAACAAGGCGTGCGCAAGGTGGAAAATGTGCTGCTGCGCATGCTCACCGAGCAGCAACGACTCGGCCACCTGGTGGACGATGACATGTTGCTGCGTACCCACGCACGCATCCTCGAAATGCAGACCAGCGCCCAACTGACTCTACGTCATGCGAGGGAACTGCTGCTGCCGCTGCGTGAAGAAGCGCGCCGGCACAACGCCGTGACCCGTGGCGCGGCGCTGGCGTTGTCGGCGATTCGCCGCAAGGGCCTGGACGCGGTGCCGCAAGCGGCGATGCCGATGTTTACCCGACCGCAAAGTACCTTTCTCGGCAGTGCCAGCCAGGTCGAGGCGTATGTGTATGCCCTGGCGAATTTCGAGCCGAAACCGGCACGGTTCCCCAAGGCGCACAAGTCCCACAAGGGCGACGCCCAGCGCGCGCCGCGCACGGTCAAGGAGATGCTCGAGCGCTGCGAAGACGCGCTGCCGATGCCGGACCTGATGACCTGGCTGCTGGAGCAGGAACCGGACGGCGCCACCGACGAATTGCTGTACTGGTTCTCACGCCTGTCCCGCGAAAAACGCTTCAAGCGCGAACGCCTGGAACGCCGCGAGTACCACACAACCGAGCACCAGGTCAGCCTGCGCTCCTTCGCCCTGCTCCCGGCCGGATCCGACGCCGCCGAGCACTCTGCGAGTACACCCCATGCATCTTGATCTATCCGAACTGTCCCAACTGGCGCCGATCTTTCGCGAGCTGTTCAAGGGTTATCACGTCAGCCGCCGCGACCCGGAGCTGTACGCGCAACTGTCGAACTTCCAGGACCAGTACCGCACGCTGTTCAAGGCCCTGGGCTTTGAACTGGTGTGCGATACCCGTGGCTTCTACTACTTCGTGCCGGACACCGCCGTGGCCGCCGCGCAGGTGAACAAGACCGCCCAGCGCCTGGCTTTGTTTACCTTCATCATCGTCGAGCACCTGGCCGACCAGGGCCGCGACCCGATTGCCGTGCTTGATGGTGGCAGCCTGGGCCGTGATGAACTGCCGTCGCTGCTGGAGAAGTACCGCGACCTGTTTATCCAGGCCGAAGTGCAAACCCAGGAAGAACTTGAAGAAAAAATCATGCGCCGCATGACCCAGCTGGGTTTTGCCAGCGAAGACAACGGTATCTATCGCTTCCTGCCGCCCATGCACCGTTTCCTTGATGTGTGCCTGTCGGTGCAGCAAGACCGTGATCTCGCGGCCAGCGTGCACAGCGTGTTGCCGCTGCCGGCACCGGTGATCATCGACGAAGACAGTGATGAGAAATTGCTGAAAACCGATGACCCGCTGGACTTGAGTGACTTTGCGGACGAAAGCGAAGAAGACGCCCTGGCCCGCGCCATTGCCGAAGAACAGGAGACCGACGCATGAGTAAGGAACGCTACGGCATCCGCCGCTTCGCCCTATTGAACACTGCCGGTTACAGCCTGGGTTTGTTCCCGCTGGAAGAACCGCTGTCGGTGTATGGCGCGAACAACCTGGGTAAATCCGCGTCGATCAACGCCTTGCAGTTCCCGATCCTGGCGCGCATGTCGGACATGAGTTTCGGCAAGTACACCCTGGAACAATCCCGGCGCTTCTACTTTGCCACCGACACCAGCTACATCCTAGTGGAAGTCTCGCTGCCCCACGGCCCGCACGTGATCGGCGTGGTCGGACGCGGTCCGGGCGGTGGTTTCGGTCACCAGTTCTTTGCCTATGCAGGCAAGCTGGATTTGGCTCACTACCAGAAGAACGACACCTGCCTGCGTCAGAAAGAGCTGTTCACCAACCTTGAGCGCGAAGGCCTGAAAGCCTACGAACTCAAGCCGGATGAACTGCGTCGTTTGCTGGTGGGCGGCCACACGTCGATCCCGCTGGACCTCACGCTGATTCCCCTGCGCTCTACCAGTGAGCAAAGCCTGAAGACCTTCCGCGCGCTGTTTATCAACCTGCTGCATATGCGCGAAATCACCGCGGCCAAGCTCAAGCAGCTGTTCCTCGATGCGTTTGAACATAGCCTGCGGTCCGGCAGCGTGGATTACATCGCCGCGTGCGAAGAAGCGTTCCGCGATGTAAGACGCATGGAGCAGGATTACAACTCGCTGGTGGCCGCAGGACCATTAGTCGAGGCCCTGTCCAATGGCGTTCGCCAGCGCGATGTGTTGCGCGGCAAACTGCATCGTCTGTCGCCATTGCTCGATTCGTTGCTTGGCACCTGGTCGGACTACGCCAGTGCGCGCAAGGAAGAGCTGACCATTCAGGCCGAGCACTACCGTAATGAGCAGGACGCGCTGCAGAACGACCAGCGCGGCGGCACCCAGGAGTTGATGCGCCTGGAGCGTGAGATCAGTGGTATTCAGCGTTGGTTGGGCGAGCTGTCGGTGCTCAAGCATCGCTTTGCGCTGGTGGATGACGTGAAAGTGCTGGAGCAGCAGTTGCTGGCGGCCAAGGATGCCCACGATGAATTGGCGGGCGCCCTTGCGCAGTCCCGACAGTTCAGCGCAGAAGACCTGGACGAGCGTCTGCGCGACCTGGAAAAGCGCCTGAAGTCGGTCAAGCAGCAGCTCGATCACGCCGACAACAACAGCTACGCCAAGCTGCGGGAGGAATTCTCACAGCAGGACGTCGAGCGTCTGATGCGCCTGTTCAACAGTTCGTTGTTCAGCCTGCCGTTGGGCGAGCACGGAATCACCCTGGACGAGGATGGCCAGTGGGTCAAATCCCTGGAGCAGATCCTCGATGGCTTCAAGGGCGAGCGCTTTGAAGTGCCAGGGCTGTCCATCGACATCTCTCATATTGAACCGCCGGCGTTGCAAGCCTTGGCAGACCGCGCGGCGTTGCGCGACCAGAAAGAACGCCTGGAGAAAGAACTCAAGCAACTGAAAACCCAACAAGCCGTAGCCTCTGACCGCGCCGCGAGCAAAACCCAGACCGAAGCGTTGTACCAGCAGGTACTGGATGCGCAAAAAGCCCTGGAAGATTTCCGCCGCGCGCAAACCCTGAGCGCAGAAGAAGGCGAGAAGCTGGAAAACCTGGCGCAGATGGAAGCGGCGCAGGATGAACTGAAGCGCTCCAGCGATGCGTTCACCGAGCGCGTTCAGCAACTGTCGGCCAAGCTGCAACTGGTGGGCCGTCAGATCGGCGATATGGAAGCCAAGCAACGCACACTGGATGACGCGCTGCGCCGTCGCCAGTTGCTGCCGGCAGACTTGCCGTTCGGCACGCCGTTCATGGACCCGGTCGATGACTCCATGGACAATCTGCTGCCACTGCTCAATGACTATCAGGACAGCTGGCAAGGTCTGTTGCGCGCCGATGGCCAGATCGAGGCGCTGTACGCCCAGGTACGCCTCAAGGGCGTGGCCAAGTTCGACAGCGAGGATGACGTTGAGCGTCGCCTGCAGCTGCTGATCAACGCCTATGCGCACCGTACCGACGAAGCACTGACGCTGGGCAAGGCTCGTCGTGCGGCGGTCACCGACATTGCGCGGACCCTGCGCAATATCCGTAGCGACTATGACAGCCTTGAACACCAACTGGCGTTGTTCAACCGTGAGATCAACAAACGCCAGGTCTCCAACCTGCAAAGCTTCCGCATCGTGCTGGCGCCGAACAAGGAAGCGCTCAAGCACATCGACCAGATCATCCACAGTGCGGGCCAGTATGAAGAAGGCGAGACACTGTCGGTGTTCGATCTGAGCCAAAGTGCCGAGCTGGACAACAAGAACGAAGAAGCCAAGGAATACCTGGCTCGCCTGGTAGCTGCCAACCATAACCAGTTGGGCCTTAAGGACTTGTTCGAACTGGCGTTCGAGATCACCAAGGTGCATGGCCAGCCGGTGATCCATACCGACATCGATGGTGCCGCGTCCAACGGCACCACCATGACCATCAAGGCGCTGACCAACATGTACTTGTTGCTGCACTTGATGGACCGCGACCAGGCCGGACGCGTGCGCTTGCCGTACTACCTCGACGAGGCGGCGGACATTGATGAGAAGAACCAGGCAGCCTTGCTGGAGACCAGCTTGCAGCTTGGTTTTGTGCCGATCCTGGCCAGTGTTAAGCCGCAGGTGTCAGCCCAGGTGGCGATCGACCTGGAAGGTGGCAGCGGACCGAACGGGATCTATATCGATGAGGCGGACTGGAAGTACATCCGTCGCCACGATGTGGTGAAAGCGACGATGAATGTGCAGGCGGATGAGCCGGAGTTGGATGAGGTCTGATTTGTTTCGCTGAAATGCAAAAGGCCGCGATCTTCCAGATCGCGGCCTTTTTTTGCGCATGAAATGTGTAGTGATTTTAAGGCCCCTATCGGGGGCAAGCCCGGCTCCCACAGAGATAGGCATTCCAATGTGGGAACCGGGCTTGCCCGCGATAGCCGCAACTCAGTTTATTTGCCGAGTGGGATTTTAGGCGCCCAGGTCAGCCATTCATCTTCAAACTTGTCGAACAGCGGGAAGGTTTGTTGTGGCCTGGCGGCATTACCCATGCGCTCGCCGTCCGGTGTCGCGAAGGCGATGCCACCGGCAACCAACGTCTCCAGGGATTCAGTACGCACAGTAGCGCCTTTGAATAGACCGAAGTCGAGGCCAAACCCACTGGTATTCCAGAAGCGGCTACCGCCTCGCACCAGTGGTGCATATTTAGGCTCGATCAGGATATGGATCAATACGCGGTCTGCGGTCTGACCCAATTCGTAGCCGGTCACCTTGCCAACGGTGACTTCACGGTAAGTGACCGGTACACCTTCTTTCAGCGAACCACGGCGCGCGGCGCTGAGGGTCAGGCTCAAGCCAGCTTCCTGATGCACTGCTTCTGGCGGTTGATCCAGCGCGACGAAACTCTTTTGTGGGCCGGCATTTTTCGTCGCGGGTTGGACTTCAATGTATTGCCCGGTGACCAGGGTTTCCAGGTTGGACGTTTTCATCAGGCCCAGCTCAGGCTTGACTACCCAGAATTGGCTACCAACGCGTGCAATGCGGTCTGCCACCTGGGTGATACGGGCGCTGAGCAGTACTGACTGCATGTCGGCGCTGAGATCGACACTTTCAATCTTGCCCACGTCCAGGCCTTTGAAACGCACAGGCGTGCCAGGGCGCATACCGTCGGCGCGGTCGACCTTGATGGTCACCAGGGTGCCGTGCTGGTTGGCGGCCTCACGGTCGGCAAACAGACGGAAACGCGGGATGCGTTTTTTCAGCGGCACGTTCTGCTCTGGGGTTTCGAAGGCGATACCACCGGCCATCAGGCTGGCCAGGGATTCACTCTTGACCTGGATTCCACCGGTGAGGCCACCGGTCAGGGTGACGCCGCTGGCATTCCAAAAGCGCGTCGAGCCGTTGACCAGGTTTTCGTATTCCTTCTCGATGTGGACGCCGATCACCAATTGCTTGTTCTTGCGTGAGAACTGGTAGCTCTGTACCGAGCCGACCTTGACCTGTTTGTAGAGGATGGGGCTGCCGACATCCAGGGAGCCGAGGTTATCGGTGAACAGCACCATGTGCAGGCCAGGGGAACGCAGGTCCAAAGGCGGTGCCTTGGCGCGGGCAACGTACTCGCGTTGTGGTGGGGTCCCTTTATCTCCTGGGCGAATGGCGATGTAGTTACCCTTGACCAAGGCTTCAAGCCCAGTGATTCCTGCCAGGGAAATAGACGGCTTGACGACCCAGAATTGCGTGTCCTGTACCAGATAATCTTCGGCCAGGGGATCTAGTGTCAGTTCCGCGTTGGCACTGGAAAGGTCTGGGTTGATCTTCAGGGTTTTCAGGCTGCCGACCTGGATGCCTTTGTACATGACAGGGGTGCGCCCCGCCTGAAGGCCTTCGAAGTCGGTGAGCTTGACCTTGACCCTGATGCCGGCTGCGGCGGCGTCGAAATCTTCGTACAAACGGAAGGGCAGGCTCGGATCAGTCGGCGGGCTGTCCTTGCGGTTCTCCGGCGTGGCGAAAGCGATGCCCCCAGCAACGATGCTGGAAAGGGATTCGCTGCGCACCTTTACACCGGAAAGGTTGGCGTCGATGCTGATGCCACTGGCGTTCCAGAAACGTGTGTGTTTGCGCACCAGGCTGGCATAGGTCGGTTCGATGTAGACCTTGATCTCGACCGTGCTCTGGTCTTCAGAGAGCAGGTAGCTTTTGACTTGGCCAACTTGGATCTGTTTGTAGAACACCGGACTGCCACGGTTGAGCGAGCCAAGGCGGTCGGCTTTGACGGTCAGATGCAGGCCCGGTTTGGCGTCGGATAAAGGCGGCTCTTCGGAGAGCGCCTTGAATTTGCGCGTCGGTTCACCGTCGCCTGGGCTGGCGGCGATGTAGTTACCTGATACCAGGGTTTCCAGGCCGGTGATACCGGCGAGGCTGACACTCGGCTTGACCAGCCAGAAGCGCGTGTTGGTCTTGAGGTATTGTTCGACGTCCTTGTTCATCTCGATGGTGGCGATCACCCCGCGATTGTTGCCTTCGTCGTCCAAGGCCAGGGCCTTGACCTTACCCACCGGCATGCCTTTGTAGACCACTTCGGTCTTGTTGACCTGGATGCCTTCGCCGCTTTCAAAGCGCACCTGAATATCGATGCCCTGTTGGGAATAGGCACGCCATCCCAGCCATCCACCGATGATGAGGGCAATCAGGGGCAGTACCCAAATAGCCGACCAATTGGAGGCGGGGCGGGTTTTAGCTTTAGGCAAATCACTCATGGTCGTCGTCCGACTCCGTGTTATCCCAAATCAGTCGGGGATCAAAAGTTACTGCGGCAAGCATCGTCAAGATCACCACACTGGCGAACGCTGCAGCACCGAGATTGGCCTCGACACTGGCAAGCCGCCCAAAGTTTACAACCGCCACCAGAATGGCGATCACGAAGATATCCAGCATGGACCAGCGGCCAATGAATTCGATAAAACGGTACATCACAATACGTTGTCGCGCGGAGAGCGGTTGGTGACGCTGCACCGAGAACAGTAGCAGACCTATGCCGACCAGCTTGAACGTGGGCACCAGGATACTGGCGATAAACACCACGGCAGCGATAGGGAACATGCCGTGCTGCACCAGTTGGATCACGCCGGCCATGATGGTACTCGGATCCCCCTGCCCCAAGGAATTGATCGTCATGATGGGAAGCAGATTAGCGGGGATGTACAAAATTGCCGCAGTGATCAGCAACGCCCAAGTGCGTGTGAGGCTATTGGGGCGGCGCGCATGGATCAGTGCACCGCAGCGCGTGCAGAGTTGCTCGTCGCTATCAGCATCTTGTTTGTTCAACTCGTGGCATTCGGTACAAATCAGAATGCCTGCATCAATCGCCCGCATGGTCATCCTCCCCTGACAACGCCTGCCAGATCTGGTGGGGCGACATCACCACCTCAAGCAGCACCTGAACCATTAATAAGCTTACAAAACAGGCAAGACCGAGGCCCACAGTGATGGCGGCCATGTCGGCGAGTTTAACGATCGCTACCAGTACGCCCATCAGATAGACCTCCAACATCCCCCAGTCTTTCATATGATGGTAAATGCGGTACAACAACAGTCCATAACTGCGGCCGATGTTCCAGCGAATACTAAGCAAGACTGCCAATTGGCAAAGTAGCTTGAGCAAGGGAATGCCCATGCTGCACAAGAAGACGACAGCGGCGACGCCTTGCATGCCGGTATCAAACAGAGCGACGACGCCACTCCACACGGTGTCTTCAGAGGACTGCCCAAGTAGATTGAGCTGCATGATCGGCAAAAAGTTCGCGGGAATGTACAACAGCAACGCCGCCAGCACCAAGGCGAGGCTTCGCTCAACGACGTTGTGGCGGTGAGCGTACAGCTCGTAACCGCAACGCGGGCATTGGGCTTTTTCGCCGAGGGCGAGCACTGGTTTGCGCATCAGCAAGTCGCACTCATGGCATGCCACCAGGTCGTCCAGTGGTAAATCTGATACCTCAAGGGCATCAACCGGATCGGGCATAAGTAGGGCTCGGACTCTAAAAAAGGTTAGGTGCCTATTCTAGTGGTCTGGTTCAGAAATAACTGTGCAAATTTGTCGGGGGATTTGCGGTGCCAACGTTTTCGACCGCCCAAAACAAAACCCCATCTGCTTTCGCAAATGGGGTTTCGGAATTTAATCTTGACGATGACCTACTCTCACATGGGGAAACCCCACACTACCATCGGCGATGCATCGTTTCACTACTGAGTTCGGGATGGGATCAGGTGGTTCCAATGCTCTATGGTCGTCAAGAAATTCGGGTACTGAATCGTGGCTTATGCCTCGCTTCAGCAAATTGGGTATGTGACAGCTTTCGGTGTTTTGTGAGCGTCGAACTTTCGGTTCATTTTCGTCTTCACACACCGCAATCTGATGCTCGTTAGAGTAGTCAAATTGCTTGGGTGTTATATGGTCAAGCCTCACGGGCAATTAGTATTGGTTAGCTCAACGCCTCACAGCGCTTACACACCCAACCTATCAACGTCGTAGTCTTCGACGGCCCTTCAGGGAACTCAAGGTTCCAGTGAGATCTCATCTTGAGGCTAGTTTCCCGCTTAGATGCTTTCAGCGGTTATCTATTCCGAACATAGCTACCCGGCAATGCCACTGGCGTGACAACCGGAACACCAGAGGTTCGTCCAC
>NZ_CP133298.1:120000-735000 GCF_030980095.1 Pseudomonas canadensis | reverse complement strand
ACGCGAAAGCCGGCCCCGAGGGGCCGGCTTTCAGCTTGCCTTAAGACAAGCTAGGGAAAGCAAATTGCGACGCTTCATGGCTGGCCCGCTGCGGCCAGCGCTGGGTGATCGCTTTGCGACGGGTATAGAAACGCACCCCATCCGGCCCATATGCATGCAGGTCACCAAACAGCGAACGCTTCCAACCACCAAAGCTGTGATACGCCACCGGCACGGGCAGAGGAACGTTCACGCCGACCATGCCCACTTCAATCTCGTCACAGAACAAACGCGCCGCTTCACCATCTCGGGTAAAGATACAGGTGCCGTTGCCATATTCGTGATCGTTGATCAGCTGCATCGCCGCTTCCAGGCTATTCACCCGCACCACGCACAGCACGGGCCCAAAGATCTCTTCCTTATAGATACGCATCTCTGGCGTCACACGATCAAACAGGCTGCCACCGAGGAAGAAACCCTCTTCATGTCCGACAACACTCAAGCCACGACCATCAACCACCAGTTGGGCACCCGCCGACACGCCGTCTTCTATATAGCCACTGACCTTGTCTCGGGCTTGCCCTGTCACCAGCGGCCCCATATCCAGGCCGCAGGAAGTGCCCGCACCGATTTTCAGCGCCTTGACCTGCGGCACCAGTTTGGCAATCAACGCATCCGCTACCTGGTCGCCCACGCACACGGCTACCGAGATCGCCATGCAGCGCTCACCGCAAGAACCATAAGCAGCGCCCATCAACGCGCTGACGGCGTTATCCAAATCCGCATCCGGCATCAGCACCGCATGGTTCTTCGCACCACCCAGTGCCTGCACGCGTTTGCCACGCTTGGTCGCTTCCGAATAGATGTACTCGGCAATCGGCGTCGAACCCACGAAGCTCAACGCTTTCACTTCCGGCGCTTCAATCAGCGCATCCACTGCGCCCTTGTCGCCGTGCACCACACTCAGCACACCTTTAGGCAGACCGGCTTCCTGCAAAAGCTGCGCGATCAACAGTGTGGAGCTCGGATCACGCTCCGATGGTTTCAGGATGAAACAGTTACCGCAGACAATCGCCAGCGGATACATCCACAACGGCACCATCGCCGGGAAGTTGAACGGCGTAATGCCAGCGACTACGCCCAGTGGTTGAAAATCCGACCAAGCATCAATATTCGGTCCTACGTTACGGCTGTACTCGCCCTTCAGAATTTCCGGCGCAGAGCACGCGTACTCGACGTTTTCGATCCCCCGCTTCAGTTCACCCGCGGCATCTTCCAAGGTCTTGCCATGCTCTTCGCTGATCAACTGCGAGATACGCGCTTCGTTCTGCTCCAGCAATTGCTTGAAACGAAACATCACCTGGGCACGCTTGGCCGCTGGAGTATTACGCCAGGCCGGGAACGCCGCCTTGGCCGAGTCGATTGCCTGTTGAATGGTTTCACGGCTGGCCAACGGCACTTGGTGGATCACCTGGCCGGTGGACGGGTTGTACACGTCGGCACTGCGACCGCTGTCGTTGACCAACTCACCGTTGATCAAATGCTGGATAAGGCTCATGCGGGGCTCCTGAAAAGTTGTTCTATATAGAAGGAGAAATCAGTCGATCTTGTTCAGCACTTCGCCGACCGCATCGAACAGGCGATCCAGGTCCTGTGGCTTGCTGTTGAAGGTTGGCCCGAACTGCAGGGTGTCACCGCCAAAACGCACATAGAAACCGGCTTTCCACAGAGCCATGCCGGCCTCGAATGGGCGCACGATCGCATCGCCGTCACGCGGGGCAATCTGGATCGCACCGGCCAGGCCGTAGTTGCGGATATCGATCACGTTCTTGCCGCCCTTCAGGCCATGCAGCGCATTCTCAAAGTGCGGTGCGACCTCAGCGACGCTCTGCACCAGGTTTTCCTTCTGCAACAGGTCCAATGCCGCCAAGCCGGCGGCGCAGGCGACAGGGTGCGCCGAGTAGGTGTAGCCGTGGGGGAATTCCACCGCGTACTCGGGCGTGGCTTGGTTCATGAAAGTCTGGTAGATCTCGCTGCTGGCAATCACCGCACCCATCGGGATCGCGCCGTTGGTGACTTGTTTGGCGATGCACATCAGATCTGGGGTCACGCCGAAGCTGTCAGCACCAAACATCGAGCCGGTACGGCCGAAGCCGGTGATCACTTCGTCAAACACCAGCAGGATGTTGTGCTGGTCGCAGATCTCACGCAGACGCTTGAGGTAACCCTTTGGCGGGACCAGCACGCCCGCAGAACCTGCCATTGGCTCGACAAAGACAGCGGCGATGTTCGATGCGTCATGCAACTCGATCAGCTTGAGCAGCTCATCCGCCAGCGCGATACCGCCCTGCTCCGGCATGCCACGGGAGAAGGCGTTGCTCGCCAGCAAGGTGTGCGGCAGATGGTCAACATCCATCATCGCCTGACCAAACATCTTACGGTTGCCGTTAACGCCGCCCAGGCTGGTGCCGGCGATGTTCACGCCGTGATAACCACGGGCGCGACCGATCATTTTGGTCTTGGTCGCCTGGCCTTTCAGGCGCCAGTAGGCCCGCACCATCTTCACCGCGGTATCGGCACACTCGGAGCCGGAGTCGGTGAAAAACACATGATTCAGGTTGCCAGGGGTCAGGTCAGTGATCTTTTCCGCCAGTTGGAAGGACAACGGATGACCGTATTGGAAGCCTGGCGAATAGTCCAGAGTGCCCAATTGCTTGGCCACCGCTTCCTGTATTTCCTTACGGGTATGCCCGGCGCCACAGGTCCACAGCCCCGACAACGAGTCGTACACCTTGCGCCCCTTGTCATCGGTCAACCAGCTACCCTCGGCCGCCACGATCAGGCGCGGGTCACGCTGGAAGTTACGGTTGGCGGTGTACGGCATCCAGTGCGCGTCCAGCTTCAATTGGCTGGCCAGGGACGATGGGGCGTTTTCGGGCATGTTCATCAGCAAAACCTCGCGGGGCAAAAGGCAGCGTCGGGATTGAAAAGCGTTGTTGCAGCTAAATTGCCATGGCGATAAAGTCGGTGAAATTCAACTCTTCTAACCTTCAGTCAGGCCTTCACTAAACTATGAGCAGCCGTCGACCCGATCCCCTGGCTCAAGTCAGCGACTTCGATATCCGCCTGCTGCGCATCTTTCGCAGCGTGGTCGAATGCGGCGGCTTCTCAGCGGCGGAAACCGTGCTGGGCATCGGGCGCTCGGCGATCAGCCAGCAAATGAGCGATCTCGAACAACGGCTCGGATTAAGACTGTGCCAACGCGGCCGCGCCGGCTTCTCGCTGACCGAAGAGGGCCGCGAGGTCTACCAATCCGCCCTGCAACTATTAAGTGCCCTGGAAAGCTTCCGCACCGAGGTCAACGGCTTGCACCAGCACTTGCGGGGCGAGTTGATCATCGGCCTCACTGACAACCTCGTCACCCTGCCCCACATGCGCATCACCCATGCGCTCGCACAGCTCAAAGAGCGCGGACCGGACGTGCAAATCCAGATCCGCATGATCGCCCCCAACGAAGTCGAGCAAGGCGTACTCGACGGCCGCCTGCATGTGGGCGTGGTGCCCCAGGCTAGCGCCCTGTCGGGATTGGAATACCAGCCGCTGTACAGTGAGCGTTCACTGCTCTACTGCGCCGTTGGGCACCCACTGTTCTACGCCGACAACAAGCAGCTGGGCGACGCACGCATCGATGCCCAAGACGCGATCGCCCCAACCTTCCGCCTGCCCGCCGAGATTCAGGCCCATTACCAGGCCCTAAACTGCACCGCGAGCGCTTCGGACCGGGAAGGCATGGCCTTCCTGATTCTCACCGGCCGCTATATCGGCTACCTGCCCGACCATTACGCCAGCCTGTGGGTACAACAAGGACGACTGCGTGCGCTGAAACCGACTACACGTTTTTACGATTTAAGCCTCGCATCGGTCACGCGCAAGGGCCGACGCACCCATTTGGTGCTGGAAAGCTTCCTGGAAAGTCTCGCGGCAACCCGCTAACTCGGCCTAGCAGCTAAAAGCTGAGCAGTTGGACAGCTTTTTGCAATAACCCAAGGACATAGACCTTGAGTTTGCCCGCCATGCCACCAGAAGCGTCCAACAGCAGCGACCTGATCTACGGCCTCAACGACCGCCCAAAACCTGCCCCGGCTTTTCTCGCCGCACTGCAACATGTGCTCGCTGCATTTGTCGGCATCATCACCCCGCCGCTGATCATCGGCTCCACCCTGGGCCTCACTGCCCATTTACCCTACCTGATCAGCATGGCGCTGATGGTCTCCGGCGTAGGCACCTTCATTCAGGCGCGTAGGCCATTTGGAATCGGCGCCGGGATGATCTGCCTGCAAGGCACCAGCTTTGCGTTTCTCGGTGCAGTGCTATCGGCCGGATTCCTGGTGAAACAACGCGGTGGCAGCCCGGAAGACATCATGGCGATGATCTTTGGGGTGTGCTTTTTCGGCGCTGTAGTGCAGATCGTGCTGAGCCGCTTTATCGGCCAGTTGCGTCGAGTCATCACGCCCTTGGTGACCGGGATTGTCATCACCCTGATCGGCATCAGCTTGATCAAGGTCGGTATCACTGATCTCGGCGGCGGCTTCAACGCCCCCGACTTCGGCGCGCCCACCAACCTTGCGCTGGGCGTGTTCGTCGTTTTGACGATCATTCTGCTCAACCGCTCCAACACACCTTGGGTACGCCTCTCTGCCATCATCATCGGCTTGGCCCTCGGCAGTCTCGCTGCCTGGTTCAGCGGCAAACTCGTGCCTCAAGCCCTGCCCGACCTGCCTCTGGTCAGCCTGCCCATCCCGTTTCGCTTCGGTTTCAACTTCGACTGGAGCGCTTTCCTGCCGATTGCGCTGATTTATCTGATCAGCAGCATCGAAACCGTCGGCGACCTAACCGCCAACTGCATGATCGCCCGCCAGCCCATCAGCGGCCCTTCTTATATAAGCCGGCTTAAAGGTGGCGTACTCGGCGATGGCGTGAGCTGCATGATCGCTGCGACATTCAGCGCCTTCCCTAACACCACCTTTGCGCAGAACAACGGCGTGATCCAACTTACCGGCGTGGCCAGCCGTTACGTCGGCCTATACATCGGTGTGGTGCTGTTTTGCCTCGGCTTGTTTCCATTGATTGGCGCGATACTGCAACAAATCCCCAAACCCGTATTGGGCGGCGCCACCCTGGTGATGTTCGGCAGTGTGGCCGCCGCCGGCGTGCGCATCCTTGCCCAGGCACCGTTGGACCGGCGTAGCATGCTGATCATCGCCACCTCGTTTGGCGTCGGCCTGGGCATCGCAGCGCAACCGAACCTGCTGCACCTGATGCCGACGCTGGTACAGAACTTGTTCGACTCCGCCATCACCAGCGGCGGGTTGACCGCGATTGTGTTGTGCCTGTTATTACCCGAAGCCAAAGCAACCGCGACTGCCGCAAACTACACTCCGGAAAGCGACACCCTGGAACCGCTTTGACGGTTTTATTGCATCAGGACTTGTCTGAGGCTTGAGGGTGGGTTATCTGTGCACACGTCGTCTCTATCGATCAGCACGGAAACCTCCATGAGCCTCGAAGTTCCTGCCCACAGCAACCACGCCGGTAAGCCCGCCAGCCGCATTCGGCAAAAGAACGAACAAGCGATTCTCCAGGCTGCTGAAGATGAGTTCGCGCGCCATGGCTACAAAGGCACCAGCATGAACACCATCGCTGCCAGTGCCGGGTTGCCCAAGGCCAACTTGCATTACTACTTCACCAATAAGCTGGGCCTGTACATTGCGGTGCTCAGCAACATCCTCGAACTGTGGGACAGCACCTTCAACACGCTGACCGCCGAAGATGACCCGGCCGTCGCCCTCACCCGCTACATCCGTACCAAGATGGAGTTTTCGCGCCGCCAACCCCAGGCCTCGCGAATTTTCGCGATGGAAATCATCAGCGGCGGCGAATGCCTTACCGAATATTTCAGCCAGGACTACCGCGCCTGGTTCAGTGGCCGCGCGGCAGTGTTCCAAGCCTGGATAGACGCCGGCAAGATGGACCCGATCGACCCCGTGCACTTGATCTTCCTGCTGTGGGGCAGCACCCAGCACTACGCCGACTTCGCCACCCAGATCTGCCGCGTCACCGGTCGCACCAAGCTGACCAAGCAGGATATGGAAGACGCCGGCACCAACCTGATCCACATCATTCTCAAAGGCTGTGGCGTCAAGCCCGCCTATTAAACGAAGCGACTTATGCCTTTCACGCTCACCGGCCTTTGCGAGTTTCGAGAAGAAATACGCAAAAGCCGATTCATTACCCTCGCCGGCCCCATCACCAGCCCACAAGATGCCCAGGCGTTTTTCGAGCAGCACAGCGACTTGAACGCCACGCACAACTGCTGGGCCTGGAAGCTCGCTGACCAATACCGCAGCAATGACGACGGCGAACCCGGTGGCACCGCTGGACGGCCGATTCTGGCGGCCATCGAGGCACAAGGGTTTGATCAGGTCGCGGTGCTGGTAATTCGCTGGTACGGCGGCATCCAATTGGGCACCGGCGGCCTGGCCCGCGCCTACGGCGGAGGCGCCAATAAATGCCTGCAAAATGCCGAACGCATCGAACTGATCAGCCGCGTGCCCTTGAGTTGCGCCTGCGCTTTCGCCGAGCTGAACCTGGTTAAACTGCGCGTCGCTGAACTGGGCGGGCTGGTGGTCGAAGAAACCTTCACCGCCAACGGCGTCGAGTTGCAGCTCGCCTTGGGCGAAGCACATATCGATACCCTGCAAATTCAACTCGCCGACCTCAGCCGTGGGCGTATCCTGCTACAACGCTGAACACCCTGAACCGCGACTCTAAAAGGAAGCTTTTCATGTCTACGCCAAAAACCGCATTGATCATCGGCGCCTCGCGCGGACTGGGCCTTGGCTTGGTCAAGCAACTGTTGCAGGACGGTTGGGACGTGACCGCCACCGTGCGCGATCCGAGCAAGGCCGATGCCCTGAAGGCCGTCGGCCCAGTAAAGATCGAAAAACTCGACATGGACGACCAGCAAGCCGTGATCGCCCTGAGCCAACGCCTGAAGGAACGGACCTTCGACCTGCTGTTCGTCAACGCCGGAGTCAAGGGCCCCGCCAATCAAGAGCCGGGCCACGCCACCTTGGCAGAAGTCGGCCAACTGTTCTTCACCAACGCCGTAGCGCCGATCAACCTGGCCCAGCGTTTTGTCGGGCAAATCCGTAAAGACAGCGGCGTATTGGCCTTCATGAGTTCGGTACTGGGCAGCGTGACCATCCCCGACGGCTCCGACCTGGCGCTGTACAAAGCCAGCAAGGCGGCACTCAACTCCATGACCAACAGCTTTATTACCCAGCTGGGCGACCATAAGTTGACCGTGCTGTCGTTGCACCCAGGCTGGGTGAAGACCGACATGGGCGGTGAAAACGCACACATCGATGTCGACACCAGCGTGCGCGGCCTGGTGGACCAGGTGAACGCCTACACAGGCAAAGGCGGCCATCATTTCATCGATTACAAAGGCGACACCATCGCCTGGTAAAACCCTGAGGATCGTTATCGACCGATTGCCGTCGGTAACGATCCGCGCGTAGACTGCCCCCTCGCCTTTACCGGCGACCCTGGATCAGCAGACAGGGCAACACTGAGCTGGCAAACCTGAACCCATCATTCAGAGGAGCCGGCCAATGCCTGCGACCCGTATCTGGTTAAAAAACCCCCTCGCGATTTTCACGGCCAACGGCCTCGACGCCCGTGGCGGCCTGGTGCTGCAAGACGGTGTGATCAGCGAAGTGCTGGCCCAAGGCCAAGAACCCGCGCTGCCCTGCGCCCAAGTGTTCGAGGCGCGTGAGCATGTGGTCTTGCCGGGGCTGATCAACACTCACCACCACTTTTATCAAACCCTGACTCGCGCCTGGGCGCCGGTGGTCAATCAGCCATTGTTTCCCTGGTTGAAAACCCTGTACCCGGTCTGGGCACGACTCACCCCGGAAAAGCTCGCTCTCGCCAGCAAAGTCGCATTGGCCGAATTGCTGCTCTCGGGCTGCACCACAGCGGCGGACCACCACTACTTGTTCCCCGACGGCCTGGAAAACGCCATCGACGTACAAGTGGAAAGCGTCCGCGAGCTGGGCATGCGCGCCATGCTCACCCGTGGTTCCATGAGTTTGGGTGAAGCCGACGGCGGCCTGCCACCGCAACAGACGGTGCAGCAGGGCCAAGTCATCCTTGAAGACAGTCAGCGTCTGATCCGCGAATACCACCAGCGGGGTGACGGCGCGCAAATCCAGATCGCCCTGGCGCCCTGCTCACCGTTTTCCGTCACCCCGGAAATCATGGAAGCCAGCGCCGAACTGGCCAACCGCCTGGATGTACGCCTGCACACCCACCTGGCCGAAACCCTCGACGAAGAAGATTTCTGCCTGCAGCGCTTCGGCCTGCGCACCGTGGACTACCTCGACAGCGTCGGCTGGCTCGGCCCACGTACCTGGCTGGCTCATGGCATTCACTTCAACCCGGATGAAATTGCGCGCCTGGGCGCTGCAGGCACCGGCATCTGCCATTGCCCAAGCTCGAACATGCGCCTGGCGTCCGGCATCTGCCCGACCCTGGACCTTCTCGCGGCCGGCGCGCCTATCGGCCTGGGTGTGGACGGTTCCGCGTCCAACGACGCGTCGAATATGATCCTTGAAGCGCGCCAGGCTTTGTACATCCAGCGCCTGCGTTACGGCGCGGAAAAGATCACCCCGGAAGGCGTGCTGGGCTGGGCAACCAAAGGATCGGCGCGGTTGCTGGGCCGTACGGATATCGGTGAATTGGCCGTCGGAAAACAGGCCGACCTGGCGCTGTTCAAACTCGACGAGCTGCGCTTCTCCGGCAGCCATGATCCGATTTCGGCGCTGCTGTTGTGCGGCGCCGACCGTGCGGACCGGGTGATGATTGCAGGCAAATGGCGCGTGATCGACGGCCAGGTCGAAGGCCTGGACCTGAAAGGCCTGATCGCCGATCACACCCAGGCCGCGCGGCAGTTGATCGCTGGCTGATTACAACCCCAACAGCGACAGCATGATAAAGGTCGCAAACAGCACGAAATGGGTCATCCCTTCGATGGCGTTGGTTTCGCCATCGTTGAGGTTGATCGCACTGACGATCAACGTGATAAACACCATCACCGTTTGTACCGGCGTCATCGCCATCTGGAACGGCTGGCCGGTGTAGAGCGCCATTGCCTCCATCACCGGCACCGTCAGGATCACCGTCGACAGCGAAGCACCCAACGCAATGTTGACCACCGACTGCATGCGGTTGGCCAACGCGGCGCGCAATGCCGTCAGAATCTCCGGCGCTGCCGAAATGGCCGCGACCACAATCGCCGTAATCACCGGCGGCGCCCCCGTGCCTTCCAGGCCGAGGTCCAGGGTCTTGGACATCACCTCGGCCAGCGCACCGATCACAATCACCCCAAACACCAGCGTACCGATGGAGAACGCCAGGTTGACCGGCGGCGCCTGCTCGTCTTCCGGCAACTTCTTGCGGCGTTTTTCCGGGTAGCTGTAGCTGAAGAAGTAACTGTGCGGCCCAACCTGCATGCGCAGGAACAGGGTGTACAACACCACCATCGCGCCAATGGTGAAGGCCGAATAGATTTTCCAGTCGGCTTCGGGGATGAATTCCGGCACCACCATCGACACACCCATGGCGGTGAGGATCATCACGCTGTAGGTGCGGGCCGAATCATCGTTGTAGGACTGTTCGCCATGCTTGATGCCGCCCATCAGCGCTGCCAGGCCGAGGATGCCGTTGATATCGAGCATCACCGCCGAATAAATGGTGTCCCGTACCAGGGTGGGCGACGGCTCGTTGCTCATCATGATCGCCAGGATCACCACTTCCACCAGCACGGCGGCAAGGGTGAGGATCATGGTGCCGTAGGGGTCACCGACCTTTTCCGCCAGTTGCTCGGCATGATGGGCCACGCGCATCGACGCCACCACGATAAAACCGATCAGCACCACGCCGGCCAACAACGCCGTGATCTGCCCGCTGTGCAGCATCCAGTGCTCCAACGGGTAGGCGGCGATGGCAGCAATCAGCGCCAGCAGCATGAATTTTTCTTGCTTGAGAGATGTGAGCATTCCGGGCCTTTTAGTGCGGCAAATCAGTCATTGATGGGGTACAGACTGCGTCACGCCGCTAACGTTTCGTTACACCTTAGTTCACGCGGCCCTTGCGCGAATGCAACGAAAACGATCCTGCTGGTCAGGTTTTGCCGATTATTTCGGCCATGGCCTGTAGAATGCCGCCATTGCACCTGATGAGAATTTAGAAAATGTACGATTGGCTCAACGCCCTGCCCAAGGCTGAACTGCACCTGCACCTGGAAGGCTCGCTGGAGCCTGAGTTGCTGTTTGCCCTTGCCGAGCGCAACAAGATTGCGCTGCCGTGGAACGACGTCGAAACCCTGCGCAAGGCTTATGCCTTCAACAACCTGCAAGAGTTTCTCGACCTGTATTACAAGGGCGCCGATGTACTGCGCACCTCCCAGGACTTCTACGACCTGACCTGGGCCTACCTGCTGCGTTGCAAAGCGCAGAACGTGATTCACACCGAACCCTTCTTCGATCCGCAGACCCACACCGACCGTGGCATCCCGTTCGAAGTAGTGCTCAACGGCATCGCTGCCGCATTGAAAGATGGCGAGCAGCAACTGGGCATCACCAGCGGCTTGATCCTCAGCTTCCTGCGCCACCTGAGCGAAGCTGAAGCCGAGAAAACCCTGGACCAAGCTCTGCCATTCCGCGATGCGTTCGTGGCCGTGGGCCTGGACAGCTCGGAAATGGGTCACCCACCGAGCAAGTTCCAGCGCGTGTTCGACCGTGCCCGCCACGAAGGTTTCCTTACCGTGGCCCACGCCGGCGAAGAAGGCCCGCCCGAGTACATCTGGGAAGCCATCGACCTGCTGAAAATCCAGCGCATCGACCATGGCGTGCGCGCTATCGAAGACGAGCGCCTGATGCAGCGCATCATCGACGAGCAGATCCCGCTGACCGTGTGCCCGTTGTCCAACACCAAGCTGTGCGTGTTCGATGACATGGCCCAGCACAACATCCTCGACATGCTTGAGCGTGGCGTAAAGGTGACGGTGAACTCGGATGACCCGGCGTACTTCGGCGGTTATGTCACCGAGAACTTCCACGCGCTGTACACCTCGCTAGGCATGACCCAGGACCAGGCCAAACGCCTGGCGCAGAACAGCCTGGATGCGCGCCTCGTAAAGCCATAACTGAGTAGAAAAGGATTGGCCATGTCATACAGACATGGCCAATCGGGTGATTTCCCTGTGTCCTGCGGCGTTGACCCGTAAAGCCTGGGAGTCATTGATCACGCTGATCCAATTCGACTGTAGAAACAGTTGCAACAACCCCGCTCCCAACGCACCGCCCAGGTGAGGTTGGGGCTGGCTCCAATCGAAACAATTACACACCAGCGGCGACGCCAGGGCTTGGGTAAAAATCCCCAGGTTTGCCAGGCGCTGCGCGCCCTTGACGGTGATATCGGCGCGCTGCTCATGGCACTCTATCCAACACGCGTCCAAAAGATGCTGATACAGCTGCGCCCCCAATTCCCCGCCGAGGTGGCCATGGCACAACCGCGCATGGCGTAACAACGCCGGGGCAACCAAGGCCGGCGTTAAAGCCTGCGGCCCACGGCGTGCGGCGCACGCCATGGTGGTCCTGGCCAAGGCATCAATAGCGGCGCTGACATCAGGCGCCGCGACACGGAACAAGCGCTTGCCACGCTGGGCTTCGACTCGCAGCACGCCACTTGCCGTCAGTCGCGCCAGATGCGCGTTGGCAGAGGTCGGTGACAACCCGGCAAGTGCTGCCAACTCGACGGGCGACTTGGCCGAGCCATCCATCAAGGCCCACAGCATGGCGGCACGTTTGGGTTCGGCGAGCAAGCTGGCGATCTGACTGATGCAAGGTGCAGCTTCCATCTTTTCACTCCCTGTCGATTTATTTTTCTGCTGAGGTAGGCACCAAAGTATAGGGGCGCAAACCGCCGGTTCCATCGCGTCTGACAGCGTAGAGAGGGACAGGAGCTGAGTGAATTTTCCTACTTTGATGGAGTCCGTTACGTCGCACTGGATCGCACTGGCAATTGGGCGGTCAATGTCGTACAGCGGGACACGAGCATTTCCCGCAGCAGATTGATGGGCTTGCTCAGTTGCGCACGATGGGCACACAACAGATTGAGCGGCGTGCGCTCACCCCGCAGCTCCGGCAGGATAAGCCGCAAGCGCCCGGCCAGCACGTCGGTACTCACATCCAGCCAGGACTTGTAGGCAATGCCCACACCCGCCACCGCCCAGCGGCGGACCACATCGGCATCGTCACTGAAGCGGTCGCCGGTGACGGTCAGGCTGATTTCGCGCTTGCCATCGTAAAAGGTCCAATGATCGTGGACCCGGCTGCCAAGCATGTACAACAGGCAATTATGCTGGGCCAGTTGCTCCAGGTGCCGAGGCTCGCCATAACGTGCGAGATAGCTGGGAGAGGCACACAGCACACGCACATTGTCTGGGGCGATGGGCAGCGCGATCAGGCTGGAGTCCTCAGGCTCACCATAGCGCAAGGCGATATCCACCGGCTGGCGGAACAGATCGGCAATCCGATCACCCAGCAACAGCCGCACGGTGAGTTGCGGGTAGTCACGCTGGAACTCATCCAACCACGGCAATAGCTGATTGCGCCCGAAATCCGACGGAGCCGACAATTGCAGCACACCGCTGACATGGTCCTGCCCGCTGGCCAACAAGCGTCGCCCTTCATCCAGCGAGCTTAAGGCCGCACGGGCATATTCCAGGAAGCCCTCGCCTTCGGCCGTCAGGCGCAGGCTGCGAGTGGAACGCGCCAGCAAGCGTGTACCCAGTTGCTGTTCGATCCGCTTGAGTGCCGCACTCGCTACCGCAGGCGACAGGTCCATCACCCGTGCCGCAGCGGACAAGCTGCCAAGGTCTGCCGCACGCACAAACAACTGCAAATCATCAAAACGCAGCATGCACTTGCACTCATTATCAAAGTTTTGTTGAAACAGACTGCTGTTTTAGCGGGTTTTATCTGCGCAGGAAATAGCCAATCATCTCTGCATCCGTTCATCACGTGTCTGGAGTTGAATATGACCACCGCCTTTAACGTCATCGCCACGCTGATCGCCAAACCCGGCCAACAGGCCACCCTGGAAACCTTGCTGCGCGGCCTGTTGGAACCCACTCGCCTGGAGGCCGGTTGCGAGCAGTACGACCTGCACCAGGATCTGCAACACCCCGAAACCTTCTACATGCTCGAACGCTGGAGCGACGACGCGGCGCTGGCCGACCACGACCAGAGCGCACATATCCAGAGCTTTCGCGCCAAGGCCGCTGATGTGCTCGAACACTTCGAGCTCAAGCGCCTGAAATTTCTCGCCTGATCCCGCCTTTTCTGGAGCCATCATGAAAGCCATTGCTTACTACGCCTCACTGCCGATCAACGATCCAAACGCCCTGCAAGACATCGAACTGCCTGCGCCTGTCGCCGGCCCGCGTGACTTGCTGGTGGACGTCAAAGCCATCTCGGTCAACCCGGTGGACACCAAGGTTCGCCAGAACGTCGCCCCGGAAAATGGCGCCGCCAAGGTACTGGGCTGGGATGTGGCCGGTGTGGTCAAGGCCGTCGGCAGCGACGTGACGCTGTTCAAGGCCGGCGACAAGGTGTTCTACGCCGGCTCTCTGGTGCGTCCAGGCGGCAACAGCGAATTGCACACCGTGGATGAGCGCATCGTCGGGCATATGCCGAAAAGCCTGGGTTTTGCCGAAGCCGCCGCGTTGCCGCTGACCGCCATCACCGCCTGGGAATTGCTGTTCGAACGCCTGCAAGTGCAGGAAGGGACACAAGACCTAGGCCAGAGCCTGCTGATCGTCGGCGCTGCCGGTGGCGTGGGGTCGATCCTGACCCAACTGGCCAGCCAGCTCACCGCCTTGAAAGTGATCGGCACTGCTTCGCGTCCGCAAACCCAGGAGTGGACCAAGGCCCTTGGCGCTGACCTGGTGATCGACCACAGCCAACCGCTGAGCGAAGCGCTGAAAGCCGCTGGCCATCCGCAAGTGACCCACGTCGCCAGCCTGACCCAGACCGATCATCACTTGGACCAGTTGGTGGAGGCCTTACAACCCCAAGGCAAGCTGGCGCTGATTGACGATCCCAAGGCGCTGGACGTCAGCAAACTCAAGCGCAAGAGCCTGTCGCTGCATTGGGAGTTCATGTACACGCGTTCGATGTTCGAGACCCCGGACATGATCGAACAGCACAACCTGCTCAATCGCGTAGCCGAACTGATCGACGCCGGCACCTTGAAAACCACGGTGGGTGAGCACTTCGGTGTGATCAATGCGGCGAACCTGCGCCGTGCCCATGCACTGCTGGAAAGCGGCAAGGCCAAGGGCAAGATCGTGCTGGAAGGCTTCTGAAAAAATAGCTGTCAGGGTCGTCCATTATTCATGTAAGTAATGGACGACACCGCTAGTCAGACAGTTGACCTTTGTCATATCTCTGAGGGTATTCGGGTTTATATTGGCCGCCTTTGCCACGATTCTTTTACGTGAGGAAGTCAGCAATGAAAATCCTGATAAAAGCGTTAGCAAAATCCGCAGGCAATAAATGGCAAGTCCGTCTCGACCAGGACGCCTTCACCTTCCGCACCGAGGCAGAGGCCCGTGCCTTTGCCGACACCCTGCAAGCCCGTATCCAGGCGCCCCACCGTTTTCCAAGCAGCCAGCAACGCTCCGCCGCTGGCTGATCCGCTGTTCAGACCTGCGCCTGCAAGGCCCGTTTGCGTTGCAGGCGCTGGGTCGACATTGCGATCGTCACCGCCAACACACCGCACAAGCTGATGACCATCGCCATCGGCATCGCCGTGCCGTCGTGCAAAACTCCGACCAACGACGCCGCCCCCGCCGCCACGCCAAACTGAATGCAACCGAGCAACGCCGAAGCGCTACCGGCCCGTGCACCCTGCCCGCTCATGGCACAGGCCGAAGTATTCGGCAAAATGCAGCCCAGGCTGGCGATGCAAATAAACAGCGGCACCAGTAACGGCAACAACGCATCGGTGCGCAGCGCCGCGATACCCAGCAAGCTCAACGCGGCCAGCAGGTAGACCCACACACTGCGCGACAACAGGAACGCCGGGCCACGCTTGGACAGCAACCGCGCGTTGACCTGCGCCACCAGGATAAAGCCCGCAGCGTTGGAGCCGAACAGCCAGCCGTAATGCTCGGCAGGCACGCCGTAGAGCTGGATGAAGACGAAAGGTGAACCAGCGATGTAGGCAAACATCCCGGCAATCGAGATACCACCGGTGAGGGCATAGCCGAGGTAGACCCGGTCCGACAGCAGCGCAGCATAGCGACGCAGCGACCCGGACAACGGCTGGCGCGGCTGATGGGCCGGGAAGGTTTCCGGCAGCCCGACGGCCACGGCGATGGCCGCCATCACGCTGAAGATCGACAGGGCGAGGAAAATCGACTGCCAGCCCCATATTCCCACCATCAGTCCACCGGCCAGCGGTGCAAGGATCGGCGCCAGGCCTGTGACCAGCATCAACTGGGAAAACACTTTGGCTGAGCCGACCGCGTCGCATTTGTCACTGACCACTGCGCGGGAGATCACCATGCCAGCGCAGCCCCCAAGGGCCTGCACAAAACGCGCGCCGATCAGCCATTCCAGGGAGGGCGCAAAGGCGCAGGCAAATGAAGCCAGGGTAAACAGCGTGACCCCACTGAGCAGCGGGCCGCGTCGGCCAAAGCGGTCAGCCAGTGGGCCATAGATCAATTGGCCGATGGCCAGGCCACCGAAATACACCGCCAGGGTCAGTTGGATGTGTTTTTCGTCGGTCGCGAAGGCCTTGGCCATGGCCGGGAAGCCCGGCAGGTAAAAATCGATCGCCAAGGGCGCGAAGGCGCTCAAGGCACCCAGAATCAGGATTATGCGGAGGTTCATCGGGCACCCAAGTGAGACGGCAGCCCGATAGTCTAGCCGCGCTTGGGTGCATTGAACACGATAGCTCGCTAACTATTTACCTGTATCAGGCAAGCTTGGCGCTGTAGCCCTCTTCGGTGATCGCCTCGATCACCTGTTCGGCAGACAAGCGGCTTTCGACGCCCACTTCCTTCGCGGCCAAGTCGACCTTCACACTGGCCGCCGGATCCTGGCTCTGCACTGCCTGGGTCACCGCTCGAACGCAATGGCCGCAGGTCATTCCTTCAACGCTGAATACTTGCATGACATGACTCCTTTGATGAGGTTGGACCCAGTCTCGACCTTGCCACGATGGCAAGGTCAAGTTCCGGAAATTTCTGCCGGGCTAGTATTTGGCCGCTTCAAAGGCCAAGCTTCACCCATCTTTGATTCACACCACGGAGCATTCGCCATGCGCTGGTCGTTTTTTGCCCTTGCTGGCCTGATGAGCTTGTCGGCCGCTGCGCCCCAAGCCTTCGCCGCAGAAGACTATGCGGTGCTGATCATTTCCCGGGAACGCCTGGAAGTGCCGACCAACTGCGAAATCGGCCTGTACCTGAATGACCAACTCGCGGGTAGGCTGTTCCAGGAACAGGCCACATCGTTCAACTTGCCGGCGGGCAATCTTTCGTTGCGCCTGAAGCTGCTGCCAGGCCAATCCCCTGGCTGCCTGCCGGGGATGTTGGCGCCGCCAGCGCAGAACATCACGCTCAAGGCCGGTGACGTGCGCAAATTGCGCATTGCCCAGGGCCCGGATGGGATGTACCTGAAAGCTGCCGAATTGGAATATTAAAGACGCTTGACCTTCCCCACAGGTCAAGGTTGATCCTAGGGGCAACTTCTCTTGGAGGACTGCCCCATGAATGGATCCACCACCTTTGACCTGCCGATCAGCGGCATGACCTGCGCCAGCTGTGCCGGCCGGGTCGAGCGGGCGCTGGGCAAGGTGCCGGGGGTGCAAAGCGTCAGCGTCAACCTGGCCAATGAACGCGCCCATGTCGAAGTGCTCGGCCAGATGGACCCCGGCGTGTTGATCGCAGCCGTCGACAAAGCCGGCTATACCGCCACGTTGCCCCAGAGCGAAACCGCCACCGACGCGGACCAAGCCCAGCGCCTGCACCGCGAACGTTGGTCGCTGATGCTGGCGATCCTGCTGGCATTGCCATTGGTGCTGCCGATGCTGGTGGAACCCTTCGGCCTGCACTGGATGCTGCCGGCATGGGCACAATTCGCCCTGGCCACCCCCGTGCAGTTCATCTTTGGCGCACGCTTTTATGTCGCCGCCTGGAAAGCCGTGCGTGCCGGTGCTGGCAATATGGACCTGCTGGTGGCGATCGGCACTAGCGCCGGTTATGGCTTGAGTATTTATGAATGGCTCACCGCGCATCCCGGCATGGCACCGCACCTGTACTTCGAAGCCTCGGCGGTGGTGATCGCCCTGGTGCTGCTCGGTAAATATTTGGAGAGCCGCGCCAAGCGCCAGACCGCCAGCGCTATCCGCGCCCTGGAAGCCTTGCGTCCGGAGCGGGCGATTCGGGTGATTGAGGGCCGTGAAGAAGATGTCGCCATCAATGCCCTGAAACTCAATGATCTGGTGCTGGTAAAACCCGGCGAACGCTTCCCGGTGGACGGTGAGGTGGTCGAGGGGCAGAGCCATGCGGACGAAGCCCTGATCAGTGGCGAAAGCCTGCCCGTGCCAAAACAACCCGGCGATAAGGTTACCGGCGGCGCCATCAACGGCGAAGGCCGGCTGCTGGTGCGCACCCTGGCCCTCGGTGCCGAAAGCGTACTGGCGCGGATCATCCGCCTGGTGGAAGACGCCCAGGCCGCCAAGGCTCCGATCCAGAAACTGGTGGATAAAGTCAGCCAGGTCTTCGTCCCGGCCGTGCTGGTGCTGGCGTTGGTGACTGTGGTGGGTTGGTGGCTGTATGGCGCGCCCTTGGAAACGGCAATCATCAATGCCGTCGCGGTCTTGGTGATCGCCTGCCCTTGCGCGCTGGGCCTGGCCACGCCAACTGCGATCATGGCCGGCACGGGTGTTGCCGCGCGCCACGGTATTCTGATCAAGGATGCCGAAGCCCTGGAACGCGCTCATGAAGTGAGCGCGGTGGTCTTCGACAAGACCGGCACCCTCACCTCCGGCGCGCCGAAGATTGCGCACTTGGCAGCCGTGGATGGCAACGAAACCTTGCTGCTGCAACAAGCCGGAGCGTTGCAACGTGGCAGTGAGCACCCGCTGGCAAAGGCCGTGCTGGACGCCTGCAAGGAACAAGGTCTGACAGTGACGGACGTGACCGCCAGCCAATCCCTGACCGGGCGTGGCATCGCCGGCACGCTGGACGGCCTGCAACTGGCTCTGGGCAATCATCGCCTGCTGGAAGAAAGCGGCTTGAACGCGGGCCATCTGGCCGACTCCGCCAAGGCTTGGGAGGCAGAAGGCCGCACCTTGTCCTGGCTGATCGAACAAGGCGCACAACCCCGAGTGCTTGGACTGTTCGCCTTTGGCGACACGCTCAAACCCGGTGCGCTGGAAGCAGTGGAGCAACTCAAGGCCCAGCACATCAGCAGCCACTTGCTCACGGGTGATAATCGCGGCAGTGCCCGCGTGGTGGCCGAGGCATTGGGCATCGACGATGTGTACGCGCAAGTACTGCCTGCCGACAAAGCCGCCACCGTCGCCGAGCTGAAAAAAACCGGGGTTGTCGCAATGGTCGGCGACGGCATCAACGACGCCCCGGCCCTGGCCGCCGCCGATATCGGCATCGCCATGGGTGGCGGCACCGACGTGGCCATGCACGCCGCCGGTATCACCCTGATGCGCGGCGACCCGCGCCTGGTACCTGCGGCACTGGAGATCAGCCGAAAGACCTACGCCAAGATCCGCCAGAACCTGTTTTGGGCCTTTGTGTATAACTTGATCGGCATTCCGCTGGCCGCCTTTGGCCTGCTCAACCCGGTACTGGCCGGCGCGGCGATGGCCTTGTCCAGCGTCAGCGTGGTGAGTAATGCGTTACTGTTGAAGACGTGGAAGCCCAAGAACCTGGAGGATCAGCGCCCATGAACATCGGCCAAGCCGCACGCCAGAGCGGGTTGAGTGCCAAGATGATTCGCTACTACGAATCCATCGGCCTGCTCAAAGCCGCGCATCGCACCGACAGTGGCTATCGCGTGTACGGCCAGGATGACTTGCACACCCTGGCGTTTATCAAACGCTCGAGGGATCTGGGGTTTTCATTGGAAGAGGTCGGCAAGCTGCTGACCCTGTGGCAGGACCGGCAACGGGCCAGCGCCGATGTAAAGGCGTTGGCACGCCAGCATATCGATGAGCTGAACCAGAAGATTCTTGAGCTGGGACAGCTGCGCGATACCTTGCAGGACCTGGTAGAGCACTGCCAAGGCGATCATCGGCCGGATTGCCCGATCCTCAAGGAATTGGCGTCCGGTAGCTGTTGCGCCTGAGAGAGTCTATCTGAATACATACAAACCAAATGTGGGAGCGGGCTTGCTCGCGAATGCGGGGTAAGAGTCGATACATTTGCTGACTGATCCACCGCATTCGCGAGCGAGCCCGCTCCCACATTTTTAGATCTCCATGTATCTGGAGATCACTGCATCCACGGCGGTGGCGGTGGCTCGTCCGGCACCTTGCTCGATGGCGCATCATCCGCCGCGCGGATCGCCTGGCGACGCTCTTCATCCAACCGCGCCGCTTCGATCTCGCGGATCACACCGCCGACATCCGCCAGCTCTTCCGGCTCGTCGAACTCGCCGGTCAATACACTGGCCGGGTGCAGGGTGCCGGCTTCGTAAAGCGCCCACATCTCCTTGGCGTACTTGGTCTTCTTCAACTCCGGAGCAAAGCGCCCAAAGTAGGAGGCCATGTTGCCTACGTCCCGCTCCAGCATGCTGAAGGCGTGGTTGTTGCCCGCCGCATCCACCGCCTGGGGCAGGTCGATGATCACCGGACCGGTCGGCGTGAGCAGCACGTTGAACTCGGACAGGTCACCGTGCACCAGGCCGGTACACAGCATCAGCACGATCTGGGAAATCAGGAAGGCGTGGTATTCGCGCGCCTGGTCCGGTTCCAGCGTGACGTCGTTCAGACGCGGTGCTGCATCACCATACTCGTCGGCCACCAGTTCCATCAGCAGCACGCCTTCGAGGAAGTCGAACGGCTGGGGCACGCGAACGCCCGCACCGGCCAGGCGGAACAACGCCGCCACTTCGGCGTTCTGCCAGGCATCTTCGGTTTCTTTCTTGCCGAACTTGGAGCCCTTGGCCATGGCCCGGGCCTGCCGGCTGTTACGGACCTTACGGCCCTCCTGGTATTCGGATGCCTGACGAAAACTTCGTTTGTTCGCCTCCTTGTAAACCTTGGCGCAACGCAATTCGTTGCCGCAGCGCACCACATAAACAGCTGCTTCTTTACCACTCATGAGTGGGCGCAGCACTTCGTCGACCAGACCGTCTTCGATCAGGGGTTCAATGCGTTTAGGAGTCTTCATCAGCTTTTATTGTGGGTCCTTTATTACCAAATACGCGTATGGCACTCGTTATACGGCAATCAGCGCGTCGGTGGGAGGGGCTACCGACCGTTGATCACTTAAGAATGCAACCAATAGGCCAGTTTCAGCGCTCTATGATCGCTGTAACCCCTTGCCCGCCCGCCGCACAGATGGATATCAGCCCGCGGCCTTTGCCCTCCGCATCCAGCAACTTGGCCAGATTGGCGACGATACGCCCACCCGTGGCGGCAAACGGGTGCCCGGCGGCTAGGGAGCTGCCTTTCACATTGAGCCGGCTACGGTCGATAGCACCCAAGGGTGCGTCGAGTCCCAGGCGTGTCTTGCAGTAGTCCGCGTCTTCCCAGGCCTTGAGCGTGCACAACACTTGGGCAGCGAAGGCTTCGTGAATCTCGTAGTAATCGAAGTCCTGCAGCGTCAGACCATTCCTCGCCAGCAAGCGCGGCACCGCATACACCGGCGCCATCAGCAGGCCTTCGGCGCCGTTGACGAAATCCACTGCCGCCGCTTCGCCATCGCGCAAGTACGCGAGGATCGGCAAACCGCGCTCTTTAGCCCAGGCTTCACTGCCCAAGAGCACCAGCGAGGCGCCATCGGTGAGCGGCGTGGAGTTGCCGGCGGTGAGCGTGCCCTTTTCGCTGCGCTCGAAAGCGGGCTTGAGGGTCGCGAGTTTTTCCAGAGTCAGGTCGGGCCGCAGGTTGTTGTCGCGGGTCAGGCCCAGAAACGGGGTGAGCAAATCGTTATGCCAGCCTTCGGCATAGGCGGCGGCCATTTTCTGGTGGCTTTCCAGCGCCAGCTGGTCCTGCTCGGCGCGGGGAATTTGCCAGGTCTGCGCCATCAATTCGCAGTGTTGCCCCATGGACAAACCCGTACGTGGTTCGCCATTGCGCGGCAGTTCCGGCTTGAGGTGATGGGGACGAAGTTGTAACAGGACTTTTAATTTATCCGCCACGGATTTGCTGCGGTTGGCCTGCAGCAGGATCTTGCGCAGGCCTTCATTCACCCCGATCGGAGCGTCGGAGGTGGTGTCCACCCCGCCAGCAATCCCGCATTCAATCTGACCCAGGGCGATCTTGTTGGCCACCAGCAACGCCGCTTCCAGACCGGTGCCGCACGCCTGCTGGATGTCATAGGCCGGCGTTTGCGGCGACAGGCGCGAGCCCAGCACGCACTCGCGAGTGAGGTTGAAGTCGCGCGAATGCTTGAGTACTGCGCCAGCGGCCACCTCACCCATGCGAAGGCCGTGCAGGTTGTAGCGTTCGATCAGGCCTTCCAGGGCGGCGGTCAGCATGGCCTGGTTACTCGCCGTGGCGTAAGGGCCATTAGAGCGAGCGAAGGGAATGCGGTTACCGCCGATGATCGCCACACGGCGCAATTGAGTCATGGAAAGCTCCCTGAAGGTTGTGGGTGGAATCATTCAGCCTAGCCTAGGCTCAATCGAACGACTGCCGCCCCGGGGTGGTCAACCCTTTGAACCCCAGCCTTCGGAGAGCGTTCCATGTCTGACCGTTATATCGACTTCGCCAACTCAAGCCTCGGCCATCGCCTGGTCGCCGCCATTGGCCTGCCGTCACCGGTACGCCTGGAACGCTGGCAAGCCGGGCGCCTGCGTCCGGTGGAAGGTGCTTTGCTGCTGGGCGGCGGCGCGCTGGCGGGCAACGTGCAGGCGTTTGCCCACAAGCTCACCGACGCGATTTATACCTACGGCGCGCAGACGTCGACGTGGATCCCCGGTCACGGTCCCAAGCTCAAGGCCGTGGTGTTCGACGCCAGCGACTTGCAGCACACCGATCAACTCAAGCAACTGCGCGAATTCTTCCAGCCGCTGCTGAAAAACCTGGATAACAGCGCCCACCTGGTGATCCTCGGCCGCGCGCCGGAAAGCCTCAGCGACCCCTTCGCCGCCAGTGCCCAGCGCGCCCTGGAAGGCTTCAGCCGCTCGCTGGCCAAGGAACTGCGCAATGGCGGCGTGCTGCAATTGCTTTATGTGGGCGACGGTGCCGAAGACCAACTGGAAGGCGCGCTGCGCTTCTTCCTCTCGCCCAAAAGCGCGTATATCTCGGGGCAAGTCATTCGCCTGGACGCTTGCGCCACACCCGTCGAGGACTGGACGCGGCCCCTGGCCGGGCGCAAAGCGCTGGTCACTGGCGCAGCCCGAGGCATCGGTGCCTCCATCGCCGAAACCCTGGCCCGCGACGGCGCCGAGGTAATTTTGCTGGACGTGCCCCAGGCCAAGGCCGACCTCGAAGCCCTGGCCGCGCGCCTGGGGGCACGCCCGATCGCGCTGGATATCTGCGCTGCAGATGCCGCCAGCCAATTGATCGAACACCTACCCGATGGCCTCGACATTCTGGTACACAACGCCGGGATCACTCGCGACAAGACCCTGGCCAACATGACCCCGGAATACTGGGACGCGGTGCTGGCGGTCAACCTCAATGCGCCGCAGGTACTGACCAAGGCGCTGCTCGACAGCGGCACCCTGCATGACAACGCCCGCGTGGTGTTGCTGGCGTCGATCAGCGGCATCGCCGGCAACCGTGGGCAGACCAACTACGCCGCAAGCAAAGCGGGATTGATCGGCCTTGCGCAGGCCTGGGCACCGCTGCTCCAGGGGCGCGGCATCAGTATCAACGCCGTGGCGCCCGGCTTTATCGAAACCCAGATGACTGCGCATATTCCGTTTGCCTTGCGTGAGGCCGGACGACGCATGAGTTCGCTGGGCCAGGGCGGCCTGCCGCAGGACGTCGCCGAAGCAGTAGCCTGGCTCGCCCAACCGGGCTCCGGGGCGGTTAGCGGTCAAGCGCTGCGAGTGTGTGGGCAAAGCCTCTTGGGAGCATGAACATGCAATGGAAGACGCTAGGCACTACACCATTCCTGCTGCCGTTGTATTGGCGCGCCGCGCTCAAGCGCAAGATCACCGGCAACATATTGCCCGAGCAGGGGTTGCGCTGTCGGGTGAGCATCAACTTCGAGCAAGTAGCGGCGTACCGCAAGGTCTGCGGTTTTGCCGACAGCCCGATCCTGCCGGCGACTTATCCGCATATCCTGGCGTTCGGGTTGCAGATGCAGTTGCTCACCGACGACAGTTTTCCCTTCCCGTTGCTGGGGTTGATTCACCTGAGTAACCGCATCCGTATCCATCGCCCGCTCGGGGGTGTGAGTGAGTTGTCCATCGCTGTCCACACGCAGAACCTCAAGCCCCATCCCAAGGGCGCGACCTTTGATCTGATCACCACCGTCGAGGACTCCCTCGGCCTGCTGTGGGAAGCCGAAAGCCGCATGCTTTGCCGGGGCGTAAAGCTCGAAAGTGAACCCGAGGATGACGCCCAGCCTTCCCCCACTCAGGTCAGCGAACTGACCCGCTGGAAAGCCCCCGCCGATATCGGCCGCCGTTATGCGCGGGTCTCCGGCGACTACAACCCGATCCACCTCAGCGCCCTCACTGCCAAGCTGTTCGGTTTTCCCCAGGCCATCGCCCACGGGCTGTGGAACAAGGCGCACACCCTTGCCGCCCTCGGCGAACACCTGCCCGCCGCCAATATCGAGATCAGCGTCGAGTTCAAAAAACCCGTGCGCCTGCCCGGTGAAGTGACGTTGTTGACCAGCGCCGCCGGCTCCAGCGGTGAGTTGTGGTTAAAAGGCGCGGGCGATATTGAACATATGGTAGGCAAGTGGTGGCCGATCGCCTGAAAGAAACCGGTTAATTGTATATATACACCCTAAGTAATAGCGGACTTTTTCACGTCCGCTTTTTTATTCAAGCCATTGATTCAAAACGCATATACATCTTGATACATCCTTGCCTTATACCCTTGGTATTAGTTACTTAACCGGTACACCCGTGCCGTATATAAATCGTTAATACCAAGTAGAGCATTGAGCGAACGCACCGCCGGGGCTGTGATAGCCATACGGACAAACACATTGCTACCCCGAGAAGTAGCGAGTGTTTGAAGACAACCAAGGTTGTACAGGTGCAAGGAACTCAATCATGAAAACTCAAGTCGTGTTTTGGAAAGCAAGTACCGCGCTGGCCCTGGCCGTAGCACTGGCACTCGGCGGCTGCAGCAGCGGTGGTGGTGGGCACAAATCCAGCGTGGCATCGTCCTCACCCGATGCGGGTGCAGGAACAGGTGGCGGCACTGGCGGTGGCACAGATGGCGGTACGGGTGGCGGCACAGGTGGTGGCACCGGTGGCGGCACAGGTGGTGGCACCGGTGGCGGCACAGGTGGTGGCACCGGTGGCGGCACAGGTGGTGGCACCGGCGGCGGTACGGGTGGCGGCACCGGCGGCGGTACGGGTGGCGGCACCGGCGGTGGTACTGGTGGCGGCACAGGCGGTGGCACCGGCGGCGGAACAGGTGGTGGTACGGGTGGTGGCACGGGTTCGACAACCACTCCCCTGGTGACTGGCCAGATTGCCGGCACTCTGGGCGGTACTGTCGGTAACGTGGGCGCTGCGGTCGGCGACCTTGGCGACACCTTGAACAACGTTCCCATCGTTGGCACTACGGCTGGCGGTCTCGTCACTGCTACCGGCAACGCCGTCACCAGCATTGGCACTGGCGTCACTGCCGGACTGGGCTCTCTGGGTACCAACAGCAACTCCCTCGGCATTACCGTGGCGGGGGTCGGTAACGGCGTTGCCGACCTGGGCGACGGTCTTTCGACGACCGGCAAATCCCTGTCGACCACACTGGGCGGCGTTCCGGTGGTGGGTGGTTTGACCGGCGGCGTAGGCGGTGCTGCCGGCGGCGTGGTCGATAAGGTGGGCCAGACCGTCACCATGCTCGGCGATACCTTGAGCACTGCCAGCACCACCGGGCCGCTGGGTTCTCTCACTAACACGGTCGGCGGTAAAGTGTTGGTGCCTGTGGTCTCGCTGGTGGAAAACACCACGGGCAACCTCGGCAAGGCCACCGGTCTTGGCAACCCGGTCAATGGTCTGCTGGATAAAGTCGGCTCCACTGTGACCGGCCTGGGTGGTCAGGTTGCCAGCGCAGGGGGTACCGGCAACCCGGTGACCAATATCGTGGGCGGTGCATTGACCGGCGTCGGTGGCGTGCTCGACAAGTCCGGTGGCTATGTCGCCCCAGCGGGCGGCGCTTCGAAACCCGGCCTGCCTGAGTTGGTGGGTGGCTTGGTCGCCAACGTCGGTAATGGCCTGAATGCCGGCAACACCAATGGCACCGTGAGCGCGGCAGGCGTGACCGGTGGAGCATTGGGTGGCACTGTCGCTTCTCTCGGCACAATCATTGGCGGCAATGGCGTCGCCAATACTGCAGCGACGTCGCCCGTTGCCGGCTTGGCGACAAACGTCGGCGCGGCCCTTAACCCAGTGACCTCCGGTGTCGCCAGCCTGACGCAAAACATCGGAAACACCACGGGCATCGGCGCTCCGGTCAATGGCCTGGTGACTCAAGTCGGTGGCGCCGTCAGCGGTATCGGTGCCAACCTGACGGCGGCCAACGCCAACCCGATCACCAATGCCCTCGGCGGCACCGTCAGTGCGGTGGGCAGTACCGTAGGCTCGGTCGGTGGGTTGGTCACAGGCGGTACCGGCACCAGCGGCGGTCTGCTTGGCGGACTGAACGTAGGCGCCAACGCCTCGGCGGGTGGCAGCGCGAATGCAAATACCGGCGGCGGCCTGGGCGGTTTATTGAACGGCCTGACCGGCAAAAAATAGAATTGCACCTGGCCGATTAGACGGCCTCCCCTACAGCGCCTACGCTTGGTTGAGACGAGAGACCCCAATAAGTCTCTCGTCTTTTTTATGGGGCCTGGAACATGCCCCACCCGAACCGAGTCCCAGAACCCGGCGGGCCCGAAACGCTGCTGCAGTTGACCATGGAGTGTCCTATGCGCGTGTTGACGCCGTTGTTATTGCTTACTCTCAGTGCCTACGCCCAAGCCGAGACCCTTCCCAGCTTCCTCAACAGCAACGACACCATCCGCAACCTGCCAGTGCCCAACCTTCCCGCCGACGCCTATCGACCGGCCACGCCACAGACCCAGGTGCCCGAAACACCGCCTACTCAGGGCCAGCCGCTGTTGATGGACACCAAGGTCACGATTCGCAAGCTGCAGATCGAGGGTGGCACCATCTACCCGCTCGACGAGACCGCCAAGGCCTACGAACCGTTGTTTGGTCATGAGACCAACCTGGCGCAACTGATCGAAGCCACCCGTGGCGTTACCCGTCGCTACCAGCAGGACGGCTACCTGCTGTCCTACGCATTCCTGCCCCAACAGAGCTTCGAAAATGGCCTGGTGCGCGTGATTCTGGTGGAAGGCTATATCAAGGACTACCAGCAAACTGGCGATATCGGCTCGGTCTCGGCTTACGTCGACAAACTGGCCAATAAACTCCTGACCGAACGCCCTCTGACCCGCAAGACCTTCGAGCGCTATACCACGCTCATGGGCCGTATCCCCGGCGTCACACTGCAAGCGCAAGTACCCGCGCCGGGCACCACCGACGGTGGCACACACATGCAGATCACTGCCAGCCGCAAGCCCTTCACCAGTAGCATGAGCATGACCGATGACAGCCGCGGAGGCCTGCAGGCCCTGCTTACCGGCACCAGCAACTCCCAGACCTCAATGGGCGAGCAACTCAACGTCAGCGGGCTGTTCCCGCCTGGCGAAGATAAAGAGCACTACTACCGTGTGGGCTACAGCCAGTTCATCAATGCCGAAGGCACCCAGCTGGCGCTCGCCGCCGAACGCTACCGCGCCGACCCCAAAACCAACGTGCAACTGGACGGCGGCTTCGAGCTCAAGCCGCACCAGTCCATCGATCGCTATTCCATCGGCCTCAGCCACCCGCTGATAGCCTCACCGAATGAATCGCTGACCCTCGGCACGCGCCTCTACGCAGTGGACCAAACCACAAGCTACAAACTCTTGGGCTACCCCCAGCGTTTCGACGTTGAAACCAACCTGCGCGCCCTGGCCTTCGAGGGTGACTGGCGCAAGTCCGACACCCGCCAACTGCGTATCCTCAGCGCCGGTCTGTACCAGGGCATCAACGGCATGGGCGCCAGAACCCACAGTGATTTCGAAGGGCTCAAGCCCGACCTGGACTTCTTCCGCCTGCGCCTGTCCGGCGTACAAAGCGACAAGTTCTTCGATAACTGGCAAGGCGTCCTGTCGGGAGCGTTTTACTGGAGCAATGACACCCTGCCGGACAGCGAACGCGCCACGTTCGGTGGGCAGAACTTCGGTCGTGGCTACCCTGACGACCAGGGTTCCGGTGACAAGGGCTGGGGGCTGGCGTATGAGGTCAACTACAGCTACAACCGCGCTGGCGACTGGGTGAGGATTCTGCAGCCCTATATTGTGTTCGACCGCGCCAAGACCTGGTTCAACGATCTGCCGGTCAGAAGCAGCGACCTGTCATCGGCTGCACTCGGGCTGCGCTTCGGGGACAACAAGTACTACAACATAGCCCTGGAAGCGGCCAAGCCGATGTCGGATATCGCGCTGGACAGTTTCAACCGGCGGCCACGGTATACGTTGAGCTTCAGTTATCAGCTCTGATCCTACCCTTTAGGCGCTAGTGGGGCGCCTAAAGCCTGGTTTTCGGGAGGGGAAACAGATTGTTCAACGTATCAATCAACCGAACCAGATAGATCGGCTTGCGAAACAGGTCCAGCACTTGCAGGCGCAGCATGTCGCTCACATCGTCCATTTCGGCGTGGCCCGACATCACAATCACCGGCAGGTGTGAGCGTGAGGTGTGTTCGCGCAGGCGCTTGATCAAGGAGATACCGCTTTCCTCGGGCATGCGCAGATCGGTGATGACCAAGGCGATGTCGGGGTGAAGTGTCAATTCTTGCAGGGCGAAGGTGACGGAGGTGGCGGTAAAACAGACAAATCCCTCGTTTTCGAGGGATTCGGCGAGTTCGATCAAGGCGTCCTCTTCATCGTCCACCAATAGAATTTGCTGGCGTGAAGACGCGCTCATGGCATCACCTTCAAGAGGGGATCATCATAACGGCCACCACAACTAAATCATGTTCCGGTCGGCATATTAGTGGTCATATTGGTGAAAATGGTTTTTACCTTAGTTCCAAGCCCCGTCCCGGCACCCACTATAACGAGCGCTACCAACGCTACGACAATGGCGTATTCGATGCCTGAGGCTCCTTCTTTGCGACTGAAGAATAGTTGGGTTTGGACATACAGCTTCAACACCAGGTCAAGGAACATAAGACTTCTCCCTAAAACGCCACTGGAAGCCGGAACGGCTCTAGTACCAGATAATCGCGGCGTGCCATTAGAGCATTGTCAACAAACCCCAGCCTCACAACTGTAATAACGAATTAATCATAAAGTATTAGTCGTAACGTCAGCCCCTATAAACGCGCCGTATAAAGGCAGCGTTTATAAGCTCACATAATTTTTCTCCAGGGTAATGGCATTTCGTCCTAGCTGAGCTACCTTCAAATAGCCAAATCGTTAGATGTTCATCACAGCCAGGTTGCGGATTAACCCATTCGAATTAATCGGGTGTGCAGTGCAACGGGAAAGGGAGAGCCGTCATGAACAGTCGCATCAGCATGGTCCTGGCCGGCTTGTTGCTGATCGGGGCCTTGATCGCCGGGTACTGGGGGCTTGTTTTAAGCCGCGCTCCGGAGCCTGTCGCAGCCCCCGCCGTACCTGTCGTTTCCGTTGATAACACTGTCGCTGCGGTGGAAGACCAGACCCGCCAACCGGTGGTGGTGCTGGCGCATGACGTGCCCGCTTTTGTGCCACTGACCGACGCCGACCTGATCCTGGAAAAACTGCGCACCGCGCCCGCCGGCAGCCTGACCCAGCTCGATCAAGCCATCGGCCGCATCCCCCTGCGGACCTTGGGCGCAGGCACTTGGCTCACCGAAGAAAGCTTCAGCGCCGGCGGCCCGCTCGCCCGCATGATTCGCCCGAATGAGCGCGCCCTGGCCGTGGCCGTGGATGAGGTGAGCGGCGCTGGGGGCCAACTGACGCCAGGCGATTACGTGGATGTGCTGCTGTTCCTGCGCCAGGATGTCGGTAACGTCGAGCAGTCGGCGCAGATCGTCCTTCCGGCCATGCGCCTGCTCAGCGTCGGTGACCAGTTGGGCCTGGCCAACGATGGCAAACCCGCTGTGCCCCCCCCGGTCACGCCTGAAGAACGCGCCCAAGCCGCCCAACGTCGATACGGCGCACGCACCGTGGTGCTGGCCGTGCCGGAGCCACTGCTAAGCCGACTGATGCTCGCGGCGCAAGCCGGCGTGTTGCGCCTGGCGGTACGTAGCGCCGATGAACAACTGCTCAGTCGCTATTGGGCTGGCGAAAGCGACGCATCAGAGAGACTGGAAAGCGCCAACCGCAACCTCTACCAATTCACCCAACTGGCCTTGACCGGCCCGCCCAAACGCGTCGTCCAAGCCAGCACCGCTGGGCCTGGCGTACGCCGTGGCATTGAAGTGATTCGCGGTGCCCAAGCGGCACCACAAACTCCGTGATCGAGCAAGGATGCCTTGAATGAGCCATCGCTACGCACCCCTGTTCACGCACATGGCCTGGGCCCTGATGCTGTCGAGCCTGCCGGTCGGCATGGCCTTGGCAGCGCCGGGCAACTGCGGTGCCCTGGGTCAGTTACCCGCCGTGGTCGAGGTGGGAGAAGGCCTGCAACAAGAGCTGCAATCACCGGTGGCCATTACGCGCCTTGCCATCGGCGACCCGAAAATCGCCGATGTGCGGGTCAACGGTGACCGGAACTTTCTGCTGACCGGTGTCTCGTCCGGCGCTACCAGCCTGATGGTATGGACCGCCTGTGCCAGCGCGCCGCGCCAAAGCATGGTGTTCGTCAAGGGCAAGGCCACGTCGGCGCTGACCAGCGTGTCGCTGCCGCCGTCGGAAGACCCGTTGTTGCCCAGCCAGGTGCAGACCGATATCCGCTTTGTCGAGGTCAGCCGTACCAAGCTCAAGGAAGCCAGCACCCGGCTGCTGGGCACGGGTGCAAACTTTTTCCTCGGCAGTCCCAACCTGCTGTCCCCTTCGGAAGGCGTGTTCAAATTGCCGGTCAACACACAAAGCTTCAACGTCGGTTTTGGCGGTGGGCGGGTTTCGGCCATGATCAACGCGTTGGAACGCAGCGGCTTTGCCTACACCCTGGCGCGTCCCAGCTTGGTGGCCATGAGCGGCCAGAGCGCCTCCTTCCTGGCGGGCGGCGAGGTGCCAATCCCGGTGCCCAGCGCGGGCAGCGACACGATTTCCATCGAATACAAGGAGTTCGGCATCCGCCTGACCCTGACCCCCACGGTGATTGACCGCAATCGCATTTCGCTCAAGGTGGCACCAGAAGTCAGCGAACTGGACTACAGCAACGCGGTGCAGATCGAAGGCATTCAGGTGCCGGCGTTGACCGTCCGCCGTACCGACACCAGCGTGTCCTTGGCCGATGGCGAAAGCTTTGTGATCAGCGGTCTGATCAGCAGCAACAACCGCTCCACCATCAGCAAGTTTCCGGGGCTGGGCGACATCCCGATCCTCGGGGCGTTTTTCCGCGACTCCAATATCAGCCGCGAAGAAAAAGAGTTGCTCATGATCGTCACGCCGCATCTGGTGCAACCGTTGGCGGCCAACGCCCAACTGCCCTCCTTGCCCGGCGAGAAACTACGCAGCTACGACCCAAACTGGTACCGGCTGTTCTTCCTGGAAAACGGCAACTTTGACCGTCGCAGTGGACTTTCCCAATGAGCGATAGCCTGAGCCAGACCTTTCTCGCCATCACCCGCAACACCACTGACCTGGAGTGGCTGCAGGGCGCCCTGGCGCCGCTTGGCCAAGTCGTCAGCGCCGGCACCGGCAGCCTGGACGAACTGCTGGCGCTGGTGGATGTGACCTTCGCCAACCTGGTGTTCGTCGGCCTGGACCGCGAAAACGTCGTGGCCCAGAGCGCATTGATCGAAGGCGCCCTGGAAGCCAAGCCGATGCTCGCCGTCGTCGCCCTGGGCGATGGCATGGACAACCAGCTTGTGCTGAACGCCATGCGGGCCGGCGCCCGCGACTTCGTGGCCTACGGCTCGCGCTCCAGTGAAGTGGCGGGCCTGGTGCGACGCTTGAGCAAGCGCCTGCCCACCGTCACCAACAATGCACAACTGGGTGGCCTGACCGTGCTCTTTGGCACCCAGAGCAATGCCGATGGGGCGATGCTGGCCACCCACCTGGCGCTGGTCGTGCAGAAAAGCGGCCAGCAAACCTTGTTGCTCGACCTGGGCCTGCCGCGCAGCGACAGCCTGGCCTTGCTGGGTCTGCAAAGCACCTTCAATTTCGGTGACGCGTTGCGACACTTGCGCCGCCTCGATACCACCCTGATCAACAGCGCCTTTACCCCCGCCCTGGACGGGCTGCGCATCCTGGCCTACGCCACCGGTGACGAACCGCTCAAACTCACCAGTGCCGCCGAGCTGTTCATGTTGCTCAGTGCACTGCGCCAGCACTTCCAGCACATCGTCGTGAACATTACCGGGCAACCCGACAGCGAGGCCCTGCGCACCTTTGTCAGCCACTGCGACAAACTGCTGTGGTGCACCGACCAGAGCGTACTGGACTGTCGCCGCAACCTGGCAATACTCAACCGCTGGCGCGAAAAAGGCATGAAGCTGGATCACGCCAAACTGGTGGTGGACCGCTACATCAAGGCCTGCGCACCCGATACCGAGGCCCTGGAAAAAAGCTTCGGCCTTGAGTGCATCGCCGTACTCCCGCTGAGCGCCGAGCTGCGCCTGAATGTGAAAAACCAAGGCCAGACCCTGTTTGCCCTGGCCCCCCGTGAACCTTTGACCCAAGCCGTGCGCACCTTGGGCGAGCGCCTGGCAAAACGCTCCGAGGGCCTGGCGAAGCCGTCGATGCGCTGGTTTGAACGCTTCCTGGGGTCAGGACGATGAACGGCGAAAAACTGTTTGGCGGCCCAGCCCGCGCCGCTGGCGGCAACAGCGATCACGATGGCCTGAAGCTGGTGCTGCACCGCTACATCATCGACGCCATCGAGGAGTCGGGTAAAAACCTGCTCGAAGGCACACGCCAGTCCCTGGCGCAATTTGTCATCGACAAGGTTTCCGAATACATCACGCGCATGCGACTGGCGATCTCGCGTTATGAGATAGAGCGCCTGGCCGAAGAGATCGTCGACGAACTCACCGGTTTCGGCCCGCTGGAAGTGCTGCTGCGTGACCCTGCGGTGACAGAAATCCTGGTCAACGGGCCGCACCGTGTGTTTATCGAACGCGATGGTTTGCTGCACCAGAGTGACCTGCGTTTCATCGACGACCACCATGTGGAGCGCGTGATGCAACGCATCCTCGCGCCATTGGGCCGGCGCCTGGATGAATCCTCGCCGATGGTGGATGCGCGCTTGCCCGACGGCAGCCGGGTCAACGCGATCATCCCGCCGATTGCCCTGGACGGGCCGTGCCTGTCGATTCGGAAATTCCGCAAGGACATGCTCAAGAGCAGCGACTTGGTTGCCATGCAAACCATTGATCAAAGCATCTTCGAGTTCTTCCAGGAGGCCGTGGGCAAGCGCTGCAACATCTTGATCAGCGGCGGCACCGGCACCGGCAAGACCACGCTGCTGAACATCCTCAGCCAGTTGATCAACCCCCATGAGCGCCTGGTGACCATCGAAGACGTCGCTGAACTGCAACTGGGCCACCCCCATGTGGTTCGCCTGGAAACCCGCCCGCCCAACGCCGAAGGCCATGGCGAAGTACGCTCCAGCGACCTGATCCGCAACGCCCTGCGGATGCGCCCGGACCGCATCATCCTCGGCGAAATCCGTGGCGTGGAAGTGCTCGACGTGATGACCGCCATGAACACCGGCCACGACGGTTCCATGAGCACCGTGCATGCCAACAATGCCCAGGATGCGTTGCTGCGCCTGGAAACCCTGGTGGGTCTGACCGGCCGTGTGGTCGCGGAAAAAACCCTGCGCCAGATGATCTGCGCCGCGCTGGACGTGATTATCCAACTGACACGCATGCCCGATGGACGCCGCTGTGTGAGTGAAGTGGTGGAAGTGGTCGGCGTGCGCGAAGACGTGTATGTCACCAACACCCTGTTCCGCCTGGACCGGCGCACCGGCTTCGGTTTCCTGCGCGAAGCCATCAACCCGGCCGGCGACAAACTGCGCCGCGAATCGGCCTTGCAATCCTAGGGAGCGCCAGATGATCGGACCTGTGTTGCTCCTTATCTGCCTGCTGCTGATCGGCCTGTCGTTCTGGCAATTTCAGCACGGCCTGCGCAAGGCCCAGACGGACCGCGTGCTCGAACGTCTCGGCGACGGTCAGCCCGAAGTACAGGACACCGACACCCGTTGGACGGGCGTTGAGCGGATGTTTCAACGTGCCGGGCTGGGCAAACCCACGGACCGCCTTGGCCTATGGCTGAGCGCCTGGGTGATCGGCGTACTGTTGGGCTGGCTGTTCGCCGACGGGTTGGGCCTGATCACAATGATCGTCGGACCGCCTTTGTTTCTGCGGGTGTACATCAGTTGGTGTTATCAACGCCGCGTGCAACGTATGGTCGAGCAACTACCCCAATTGCTCGACCACAGCGTGCGCAGCCTCAAATCCGGCAGAACCTTGGCCGACGCAGTACTGGGCGGTGTCGAGAGCACTGAAGATCCGCTCAAGGAAGCCATGGGCCGCGTTCAACGCAATGTGCGCATGGGCGTCAGCCTGCCGGACTCGGTCAGCGACTTTGCCGAGTTCTATGAACAGGATGAATTCCGCCTGTTCGCCCTGGGCCTGAAGGTCAATCACCGCTACGGCGGCAATGCCAGTGAGCTGCTGGAAAACCTGATCAAGATGATCCGCGAACGGGAACAGGGCGCCCGTCAACTCAAGGCCATGACGGGTGAAACCCGCATGACCGCGTATGTGCTGGGCGGGCTGCCGATACTGATCGTGGGGTATTTCATCCTGGTCAATCCCGATTACCTGATGAACATGTGGAACGACGATACGGGACGCATCATGCTGTTCAGCGCGCTGGTCATGGACATCAGCGGCACCTTGCTCATGTGGCGCATGCTGAGGAGTGTCTGAGATGGCGCTGCTGGCCTGTGTCTTGTTGTTGCTCGCCGCCTTGGTATTGTTCGGCGGCCAATTGCTCGAGAATCGCCGACGTGACCGCCGGGTGGCTGAGCGCCTGCAAGGGCGTATGGGCGGCGATGCCAAGCTTGGCACGTTCATGCGTCAACTCGGCGCCAGCACCCTGGCCCAGCGTTCGGTCAGCCTGGACAACGAGACCCAGATACTGCTCAACCGCATTGGTTGGCGCAAGGCCAGCCAACGTTCGCTGTTTGCGGCCTTTCAGATCGGCTTGCCCATCGTGTTCCTGGGCCTGACCGTCATCGGCCAGCAGGTTTTTTTCCCTGAAATGGACCCCGCGTGGATTGCGCCCCTGTTTGGCCTGGGCATTGGCTACCTACTGCCCAAACGCGTGCTCGCCGCCGCCGCCAAACATCGTCAGCAAACTATCGCCAAGGAAATCTCGACCTTCATTCCGCTGCTGCGCATCCTGTTCGAATCGGGGATGGCGGTTGAACAGTCATTGCGCGTCCTGGGCACCGAAGCCCAGCGCTTGCTGCCCGCGCTGACGCATGAGCTGCGCCTGATCCTGGCGCGGGTCGATTCCGGCCTGGAACTGGGCGAAGAACTGGGCAAGACCGCGCGTTTGCTGGAAGTCGATGAGTTCACCGACACCTGCGTCATCCTTCAACAATTGATCCATCAGGGCGGCGGCGCGATGAAGTCCTTGCTGGCCCTCAAGCAACTGCTCGACGACCGACGCCTGACCCGCCTGCAGGAATACATTTCAAAGATGTCAGCAAAAATGTCGGTGGTGATGATGGTGTTTCTGTTCCCCGCTTTGCTGATCGTGCTCGGCGGCCCGGCCTTTATCGGCATCGCACGGGCGATGGCCAACTTTTGAGGAGACCTTGATGAGAGTAATGATTGCCGGCTTGGCCATGCTGATGCTCGGCGGCTGCGCCACCAATGGCCAATCACCCTGGGCAGCGTTGACCTCACCGGGCAGTTGCGCCAAGCCAAGCTCGGAACAGGAACTGGCGCTCAACCTGTCTGATGATTTGGCCAACGAAGGCAAGGTGCACGCCAGCCTGGCCAACCTGCAAAGCCTGCCCGAAGCCTTGCCCCAAGTGCGCCAGCGCAAGGCCCGCACTTACCGCCTACTCGGGCGCAGCGAAGCTGAACCGTTGTACCGCAGCCTGCTCGGCACCTGCATGACCGCCGAAGGCGAGCACGGCCTGGGGCAATTGGCGGCCGCGAAGGGCAACAGCGCCCTGGCCATGGCCCACCTGCAGCGGGCGGCGCAGCTGGCGCCCACTGATGAGAAAATCCGCAATGACTTGGGCGTGGTTTACCTCAACCAATTGCGCGTGGAAGAAGCCCGCTTTGAATTCATGACGGCCATCGAACTCAAGCAGGGCGACCCGTTGGCCGCCGTCAATCTGATCACGCTGTTGATCTACCAGGACGACTGGGGGCAAGCGGCCAAGGTCGTCAGTCAGCTGGGCCTGAGCCGCGAGCAAGTCTCCGATGCCCAGGCCCGCGCAGAAAAACTCAAGGGCGCCCGGACGGCGGCGCGCAAAGTCGCGACCGTGCGCGATGCCCTGCCGGTGAGCCTCAAGTAAGGAGTGATCGATGAAAGCACATTACCTGATCGGCCTGGTGCTGTTACCGCTGGGCGCCATGGCCATCGAACCCGGCCCGTCGTCCCCGCAGCAGGCGGAAACGGAAAACTGGATGGTCTTGCAGATCAACGGGCGAGCCGCTTCGCCGACGCCACAAAGGGCCACGCCCGCGGAACGGGAGCAGGCCTCGCAGCGTTGGCTGGACACTTACAAATATCCGATTCCAGAGTTTTTCGAAACGGGCACCAGTGGGGACTCTAAAGGCGGCCAGAGTCAATGAGGTCCTGGCGCTTCAGTGCGCCGTCACTCGCTGGCGCATCGCCGAGTTGCTCGGCGACAAGGCCAGTGCCAGTTGGGTACGGTTATGCATATGGGTCAGGCGCAGTACTTGGGACACGTACAGCTTGACCGTGTTCTCGGTGATCCCCAGTTCGCAGGCGATCTGGTAGTTGGTCTGGCCCTTGCCCACCAGGCGCGCTACATCCAGTTGGCGTGGCGAGAGCTGGTTGAAGATGCTCGGAATTTCCACCGGGCCGGCTTCTTCGGCGACCAGGTCGGCCTCATCCGCCACGCCGGCACCTGGGCTGCGGCGCACTTTGTCGAGGTCCTGGTACAGGTCGTTGATGGATTCGGAAAGGTATTGCAGCTTCTGGTTCAGGTGCCCCAGTTGCAGCTCCTTGCGTCGCTCTTCCAGCGCTGCTTCCTGGCGTTGTAGACCTTCGAGCAACTCGTCGAGGTTGATCGGCTTCTGGTAGTAGTCCGAGATCCCTGCACGCAGGGCCTTGATCACGTCCTGTTTTTCGGCGCGCCCAGTGAGCATGATCGCCTCGAATGCCCGCGCCTTGCCTGCCACTTTTTGCATAGCCTTTACAAGCTCGATGCCGTCCATGTCCGGCATGTGCAGGTCGCACAGCACCAAGCCGATCTCGGCGTCTTCGCTGAAGCGCTGCAAGGCGTGTCGGCTGGACTCACAAGGGACGCAGCGATAACCACTGCCTTCAAGAAATTCGCAGAGCTCTTCCACGATCAATGGCTGATCGTCGACCACGAGCACTTTCACCGCCGAGGTAAGCTTGTTCACGCGTTACTCCATGCCTGGCCAGCCAAAAGATTGACCTATCCTTTTTGACGAAGAATCCTACACATCTACTCAATAAACGTAGACCTACTTTCCGACTATGTACATAGCGATAGAGGCCTTGTGCGACTAATGGATCCAAAGCCAGTACAGCACAAATCCTGTCAATACAAAGGGGGCAAAAGGCTGCTTTGTTGACACGCCCGGTGAAGGTACCTCTCGGTGCGCGCTAAACCTTTGATGGATAAGCACCCAGGCGCCCTGGAACACGGCGGCACCGATCAACGACCATAACAAAGCATCCAGATTGCTCGCCAGGGCCAGCGCGGCCAACAGCTTCACATCCCCCGCGCCAAAGCGGCCCAGTGCATAGCCCGGCAAGGTCAGCAGCAGGGCCACGGCAAAGGCCCAGCCTCCGTCGCCAGCGGGTGCCCCCAGCCAGGTCGTGCCCCTCCACAACAGGTAAATCAACGCCAACAGCGCCACTCCGAGGGTCAAGCTGTTGGCGATTTGCCGTTGACGCATGTCCTGCAACGCACAGAGCCCCAGCCAGAGCAGTATCACCGCGCTATGAATCACGTAAAAAACATCCCTTTTCGCTGATTGATTCTATGCTGATATCAAGTAGTAGCCGTCAGGGTAGACGCAGTCATGAAAACAGGCCTCCCTAGAAAGCAAAAAGGTGCAGCGGCGATTGAGTTCGCCCTGGTCTTCGGGATCTTTTTTGCGGTGTTCTATGGGTTGATCAGCTATAGCCTGCCGCTGCTGATGTTGCAGTCGTTCAACCAGGCGGCGGCTGAGGGCGTGCGCCAGGCCATGTCGGTGGACCCGGTAGCTGCCGGTTCCGCTTATACCAACCAGGTGACCACCCTCGCCAAAACCACCGCCTTAAAACAGTTGCAATGGATCCCGACCAGCTTCCAGTTTACCGATGACCTGGTCACCGCCACCTACGCCGGCACCGGCACCACGCTGAAAGTCACGATCAAATACCCCTCCAGCCGCCTCTATTCGGTGTTCCCGGCGCTGGTGTTGCCGGTCATTGGCACCGTGCCGAATCTGCCGGCGAACCTGTTGGTCAGTTCGAGTCTGCAGCTTTGACCTCGGGGGACAAGCTCTTCGGGCGACTGCTCGGCCGCAGCAGCGCGCTCACACTCGACATGCCCGGCGCCCCCACGCCAGGGCTGCACCTGCAACTGGACGCGCTGGGCCACGTGCTGGGCATCAATGGCACCCTGCGCTCACTGCTCGCGCCGCATGAAGCCCGACCGCTGCTGCGCGAGCTGTTATGTGCCAGCAGCGCCTTGAGCATCGAAGGCCCCCCCGCCGACTGGCAACGCCAGAGCCTGGACCTGGACTTTCAAGGCGCCGCCGGCCAGATCCTGCACACCCGTGGCTGGGTCGAACCCGAGGGCGATGGCTGGTGCTTGCGCCTGCAGGACGTCAGCGACTTGCTGGCCAGCCGGCAACTGGCCCAGCACCGCGAACAGAACCATCAACTCGCCTGCCAGATGAGCGAACAACTGCGGGTATGCAGCCTGACCCGCCTGCCCGAGGTGTTCAACGAACACCTGCGCAGCCTGGCCCAGCGCTGGCGAATCCCCTGCGTGGCCATGGCCTTGCTCGATGAAGAAGACCAGGGCTGGCGGATCTACAGCCACTACGCCGCCCACGATGCGCCCACCTTGTGGCAGACCGGCCAGTCCTTGGGCATCAGCCTGGACAGTGCCAATGGCAATACGCCGTTGAGCCTGGCCCAGGAGCGCAGTGACAACCCGCGGCTGCAGAGCATTTTCGGGAATGCCGATGGATTCCTGGTGCCTTATCGTGACAGCCAGGGCGTCGCCGCGTGGTTGCTCTGCGGGTTCTACAGCGGCCAGCAACACACTAGCGAACGGGACTGGTTGAACCTCACCGCCGCCCTCGCCGCCCCGCTGCTGAGTCGCCTGCGCGAGCAACGCAACCACCAACAGCTTGACCGCATGGAAGCCCTGCAAGGCCTGCTCGGCACCGGCTGGTGGGAACTGCTGCCAGCCACTCAGGAGATCCAGTTGGCCCCGCAGTTGCTGCACAATCTCAGCCTGGAAGACGGCCCGACCCGCCAGCCGCTGGACCAGTGGCTTGAACTGATCCATCCCGCCGACCGCCAGGCGCTCAACAGCCGTCTGCACGACCTGCAAGCCTTGGGCAAACCCTTGCTGACCAGCGTGCGCCTGCAGCGTACCGACGCCGAGCACAACCCCCTGTGGTATCGCGTCCAGGGCCAGGTGTTGGGCGTGGGTGACAACCGGCGCTGGATCGGCTTCATGCTCGACATCAGCGACATCAAGAACCAGCAACTGCAAGCCGACGCCGCCCATGCGCGCCTGGACAACCTGATCGCCAGCTCGCCGGCGGTGATCTACGTGCAACGTTATGTCAGCGGCGCCCTGCTCCCGGCGTTCTTCAGCGACAGCTTGCTGCCGCTGCTGGGTTGGACCCTGGCCGACTGCACCCCTGACAACCTGGCATCACTGATCCACCCCGAAGACCGCGAGCTGTACTTCGAGCGCAGCCGCCAACTCCTGCGTGAAGGCAGCGTACGCAGCCGCTACCGTCTGCGTGATAAACAAGACCATTACCATTGGCTGCTGGACGAAGCCAAGCTGTTGCGCGACGACCTCGGCCTGCCGGTCGAAGCCGTCGGTTTATGGCTGGATGTGACCGAGGCGACCCTGGCGGCCGAGCAGATCAAACAGAGCGAAGAACGCTACCGCATCCTGGTCGAGGACTCTCCGGCGATGATCTGTCGCTATCGCCCTGACCTGACCCTGACCTTCGGCAATACACCGCTGGCCAACTACCTGGAATGCCTGCCGGCGCAATTACCGGGGCTGAACCTGGGGCACTGGCTGTCGGACGAACAACGCCAGGCCTTTGTACAGCGCATCGAACAACTGACCCCGGAATTCCCGGTCAGCACCGCCGAGATCAGCCTGGAATTGCCCGGCCGCGAACATGCCTGGTGGGTGTGGTCGGACCGTGGCGTGTTCGACGAACAGGGCACACTGGTGGAGGTGCAAGCGGTGGGCCGCGACAACACCGAAGTGCGCCGCTCCCAGCAGCAACTGACCCAAAGCGCCAAGATGGCCACCCTTGGCGAAATGGCCACCGGCCTGGCCCATGAGATCAACCAGCCGCTGAACGTGATGCGCATGGCCATCGTCAATGTGCTCAAGCGCCTGAGCAACGGCGATGCGCAAGTCGACTACCTCACCGAAAAGCTCCAGCGCATCGACACCCAGGTCCAGCGCGCGGCGCGGGTGGTGGACCACATGCGCGTGTTCGGCCGCCGCTCGGAAATCGAACAACAGCCCTTCGACCCGTCGCAGGCAGTGGAAGGCACCTTGTCGCTGCTCGGTGAAGGCCTGCGCGGCAAGGGCGTGGAGCTGCGCATCACACCTGCGGACTTCAAGGTGCAGGTCAAAGGGCATGTCGACCAGCTTGAGCAAGTGCTGATCAACCTGATGGTCAACGCCCGTGATGCGTTGTTGAGCAAGCGCGAAAAGGATCCCGGGTTCCGCCCGTGGATCGCCCTGCACTGCGAGCATGACAGCCGGCATGTGCGCATCTGGGTTGAAGATAACGGTGGCGGCATTGACCCACGGTTGCTGGAGCGGATTTTCGAGCCGTTTTTCACCACCAAGCCCATCGGCGTGGGCACGGGGTTGGGCTTGTCGGTGAGCTATGGGATCGTCGAAAACATGGGCGGACGCCTCAGCGTCGCCAATGGCGAGCACGGCGCGAGGTTTTGTGTGGAGTTGCCGGTGGGTTAGATCACCAGATAGGCGCGGCCCATGTGGCAACTGAGATTGGCGCCGACTTCGGCGTTGCCCAGGCTGATGCCCAACGCCGAGAGCAGTGTGTTGACGATGGGATCGAGTATCGGCGACAGGACGTTTTGGACAAGGCCCACCACCGAACTGATGATGGTCGCCAGCGCGTTGGTAACGGTGCCATTCGCCGGGTTGGGTGTACTGCCGCTGGGCGGCACGTAGGTGACCTGCAGACCGTTCAGGGTATTGCCCAGGCTAAACAGGATATCGGCAGTGCCGGGTGGTTTTTTGTAGATCGTTGCCGCGTTGATGTCATTCACCGGATTAAACACCAACGTATTGGTTTGCGCGCCTATGGTGGACAACGCTCTCAGATTCAGGCCGCCGCCAACGCCGGGTGTGCGCGGACCACACACCAACGTCAGCAGGCAAAAGCGTTGGCCAAAGTCGATCAGCCTCACCGGCTGCACATTCACTGGCGCAGACGATGAAAATGCCGACACCGGATCAACATAACCCACGCCCAAGGTGGCGAGTGAAGTGGTGGCCTGCACCGTCAACGACTTGGTGGCCGGCGTGGCGCAACTGAAGTCTGTGACGTGGCTCTCTGCACTGGCCGCCTCGATATAGATGGACAAGGTCTGGGTGATATCCACGTCAGCGACATTACACCCCACTAAGCACACGACACCGGCCACCACATCCAGAAGATTCAAGTTCAATAAACCACCGACCACCTTGGATACCGGCGTCGCAAGCCCGCTCAGAATGGATGAAACCCCCGACACCACCTTGATGATCGGCGCATCAATCGTGACCAAGGTGCGTACCTGGGCGGTTCGAACAAAAATCTGATCCGTCGGCGGATTATTCAACAGCCCCGCCTTGGCCTTTAGTGGATTGCCAATCGCCGACAATTGCGGGGGTTCAATGACTTTGGTCTGGATCGAGACAGTGCCTACCAGCGGAATATTCACCTGGGCTGCCGCACTGACCGCACTTTTGCTGCTGGAGAGCTGCGCCACGGTCTCCAGCAACTGAAACAACTGCACACTGGTATTCAAGGCCGCCGCCGGCGTTCCGGTGGCGACTTTCAGCAAGTCTCCAACCGTCAAGAGCTGGGTATTCGGCGCGATGGCTTTCACGGTAATCAGATCGTTGATGACCGCCGTGGCGACCGCGCCGTTTTTTTGCAGGACCTTCACGGCGGCGTCGAGCAACTGGCTGGCGGAAACGGCGGTACTCAGCAGTGCGTCGTAGTCACCCGCCTTCACGTTCAACTGAATCGCCAACTGATCCAGATAACTGAGCAGGTTCACGTTCGTCGTCAGCAAGCCATTCCAGCCTGCGGCCGTCAGGGACAGGCTGCCGCCCAATAGATTGCCGACAACCATGTTCAGCAACGGGGAATTGGCCGAATTCACGGAGGCCAGGCCGCTGCGAATGGTCAGTTGCGCTACCGGGGGCGCAGCCGCAGCCACGGCGGTGGCACTCAATATCGTCTGGGCGGCAACCGGTGCACCGCTGAACATGTTCCAGATGCCGTTGGCGAGACTGGTCATCACACTGCGCGTTGCGACCACGCGCACGGCGTCGTTCTTGGTCGCGTCGGCGACGAACACACGGATATTGCTGGCATTGGTGGGCAAGGTGCCGCAGGTCACGGCCAGGCCCCGGCTGTTGTCCCCGGCGACCACGGTAAAGCCGTTGCGCGCGGCGTTTTCCTTGGCGTAGTCATTGGCCGTGGAAGTGGGCGTGCACTGGCCGCCACGACCGGCGGCTTCCAACGCCGCTGTGTCGGCGATGGACTGCAACCTGCGCTTTTCCAGGTACAGGCGACCGCTGTCCAGCGCCAACAGCATGAACACCATGGCCACCGCCAAGGTGCCTGCCGCCATCAAGCCAATCGCACCACGCTGCCGGGAACCAAGTCGGGGAGACATCAGGCACTCCTTAGCGCTTACTCTCCGTAATTGAATTGGAGTGTAGACAAGGCTTCAGGTGTGCGCTGGCCAGTCGCCACATTGACGACTGGCGGAAGGTATTTCTAGTGTGGAGGGTAGCTGGAGAGGACGCGGGTGACGGTGGTGCGGATGGCTTTGTCACGGTCCTGGGGGTTGGGCGAAGTGGCCATCATCTGTTCGTCGCTGCCGCGCCACACCAATTTGCCGTCCTTGCCGTCGAGCAGGTCGATCTGGATGGTGGCGACTTTGTAGGTGATGTTGCGCGTCTCGTTGTACATCGGCGCGCCCCAATAGCCGTTCCATGGGCCGCCCCAGGCGCCGCCGTAGTTGGTGGTGACTTGCTGCTGGCGGTCCTCCACGATCAGGTAGGCCTGCACGTTCAGGTCAGCCTTGCTGCCCGGCGCCGCTGGGCGCAGGCCGCGCTGGTCGAGTTGTTCACCCACGGCCTGGCGGATGCGCTGTTCGGTCAGGTCGCTCTTGATGCGCGGATCATCCGGACGATATTGCAACGCCGGGTCTTTCCAGGCCCAACTGCGGTAGGCACCAAAATCCCGGCTGGCGTCGAAATCGTGGTTGACCTGGCTGGTCTGGCAACCGCCCAGCAGCACTACAAGAGCAAGCGTAGCGATACGACGAAACATGGTTTTTCTCCAAAGAGCGACCGCGCTAAAGATGAGAATAGCTGTTAACTGGGAGGATAAGCCGTCATTGCCTTTTGCACCGCCTGGCGCAAGGCATCTCCCCGCTCACTGAGGCTTCCCTGGCTGCCGGTTTCCGTACTGGCACTCCACACCGGCTGGCCGGTGCGGGCATCGAACAGATTGACGCGAACCACCACGACCTGCACTTCATAGGTGCGCACGATCGGCACCGAGTTGTACATGCCGTAACCATTGCCATAGCGGTTGTAGCCGCCATAACCGTAGCCGTAGTCATCCTGGACCTGCTTGAGGCGCTTCTCCAGGCGCACATCGGCGCTGACAAAAAGGTCTGCCGGGCGATTGTCATGCAACGGGCGCAGCCCGCGTTGATCAAGGGCACCGCTGACCGCTTCGGCAATCTGCGCCGAATCCGCCCAGGCCGTGCCCGCCGGCAACTGGCCGTTGCGCCAGGCCCAATTGCGGTAGGCGCCGTAGTCGCGCACGGGCGCCGGGTAGGCGCTGGCATCAAAGGTGTTGGCCGCCTGGGGCGGCGCCGGAGGAATCGGCGCCGAAGCAGCAACATAGGGGTTTGGGCTGGAACACGCGCCCAAACCCAGGGACAACAGGATCAAACAGAGACGACGCATTTCGACCTCCGCAGACTGGGCCGCTTAAACCGGACGGCAAATCCAGTGCAAATAACGCCCAAGTCCGGCAAAGCTTGGGTGACGACGGTGAGCGAGTTCCATCTCCAAAAGGTCCTGCAAATCGGCGCGGGCCTGGAATTCTACCGGCATATAGTCGTGGAACACCCGCACGCCGCTTTGGCTTTCGACCTGCCAAAGGCCTTCGAGTTGCGCCGCCAACTCACGGGGATCGAGGGGTTGTTGCGGCGTCAGGCTCTGCTTTTCGCCGGCCATGTCATTCTTGCGCATTTTGCGGAAGTGGCCTTTGAGCAGGTTGCGGTAAATCAGCGCATCGCGGTTGTAGAAGGCCAGCGACAGCCAGCCGCCAGGTACCGTGAGTTGGTGCAAAACCGGCAGGATTGCATGGGGCTCGGCCAGCCATTCCAGTACTGCATGGCACAACACCAAGTCATAGGGTTCGGTGAGTTGGCCGAGCAGGTCTTGCCACGGCGCATGAATAAAGGTGGCGGTTTGCCCGGCATCCGCGAAACGTTGACGGGCGCCTTCCAACATCGGCTCAGCGGGCTCGGCCAGGGTGACCTCATGGCCTTGTTCGGCCAACCACAGCGACATATGGCCCAGGCCCGCGCCGATATCCAGCACGCGCAAAGGGCGTTTCGGCAGCGCTTCGGTCAGGTCGGCCTGGAGCACCGCCAGGCGGATCGCGCCTTTGGCACCGCCGTAGATTTTTTCGGCGAAACGCGTAGCCAGTTGGTCGAAATGACGATCACTCATGGGCAAACCGCCGTTCACTGTCGGCCAACTTGGCGCGCACCACCTCGTTCATGTCCAGACCCAACTCGCTGCACAGCAACAGCAGGTACAACACGATATCGCCGACTTCCTGCCCGGCATGGGCGAGTGTGTCGGCCGGCAACTGGCGCGACTGGTCTTCGGTCAGCCATTGGAAGATTTCCACCAGCTCGGCCATTTCCACGCTGGCGGCCATGGCCAGGTTTTTCGGGCTGTGGAACTGCTTCCAGTCGTTGTTATCGCGGATGCGGTGCAGACGTTCGGTGAGGTGTTCGAGGTTCATGCGGTACTCCTGAAGGTGGATAGCTTCGGGGGGATTAGCCTTGAAGGCAAGTGAACCTTTAGGCCGCTATCGCCGGCAATCCGGCTCCCACGGTTTGGAATGCGTTCCCTTGTAGGAGCCGGCTTGCCAACGATGGCGATTCAATCGACGACGCTGAACTCAAGCCGGGCCGTTTGACCGGCTTCATCGAGGACGCTGAGCTGGTAGCGGCCCAGGCGCTCGAAACTGGCGTTGATAAAGTCCTGGTTGGCGCTGTCCCCCAACGGCGCACCATTAAGGAACCACCAGCGCCGGCCGCTGCCGCCCAAGGCGGAGATTTTCAGGCGCAGGGCCTGTTGGCTGGTGGCGGGCAGGCGCAATTGGTCGCCTTCGCGCACGCCGACAATCGACAGCGGTGACGACGCGGCCAATGCCGGAGGCGGGCAATCGGGGTCGGCGGCCGGGATGCGCGCTTCGCGGCGTTCGGCCCGTGGCAGCCAGGGTTCCAGCGGTGCGGGCCACAAGGCGATGTTTTTCGGCTCGGCGCCGGGGCAATGGGCGTCGACCCGCAAGCCCTTGGCATTGACCCAGACGCTTTCCATCAAGCCCACGCTCAACGGCTGATCCAGTGCCTGCAACGTCGGCGGCGTGGTGTGATCCAGGGTCCAGGCAAAACGCTGGCGGCGGCAATTGGGATCGCTGCGGCTCATGGGCTGGCCCAGCGGCCAACAGATCGCCGCCACGCCGACATTGGCCGGCACCGGTTTCACGGGGGCGCTGATACCGCGCTGGCTGTCGCGGTTAGTCAGCACATCGTGCACCTGCAACATCAACGGCGCTGCCGAGGCCAGGCCGAACTGGCCCGGCACTGGCGTGCCGTCCGGGCGGCCGATCCACACGCCGATCAGATAACGCGGGCCCACGCCAATGGCCCAGGCATCGCGAAAACCGTAGCTGGTGCCGGTTTTCCAAGCCAGCACCGGGCGTTGCACCAGCTCGGCACGCGGGTCACGGTCGGGCCGCGCCTGGCCGCTGAGGATACGCCGCACAATCCAGGCGGACCCTGGGGACAGTAACGGCCGCTCCCTGAGCGTATCGTCCGGCTGCAATCGGATCGTGGCGCTCCTGCCGTCCCGGGCGAAGGCGCTGTAGCCGCTTACCAGGTCTTCGAGACGACTGCCTGCGCCGCCCAGGATCAGTGCCAGGTTTGGCTCGGCCAGCGCCGGTAATGTCAAAGGCACGCCGCCGATGCGCATTTCGGCGGCAAAGCGCTTGGGCCCATACGCTTCCAGCAACTGCACCGCCGGCAGGTTGAGCGAACTCGACAGCGCCGTACTCGCCGGCACCGCACCGGTAAAGCCCATGGAGAAGTTGCCCGGCCGGTAATCGCCATAACGCCGGGGCACGTCCTGCAACAGGGATTCGGAGTGGATCAGGCCGTCATCCAGGGCCATGCCATAGAGAAACGGTTTCAACGTGGAGCCCGGCGAACGCAAGGCGCTGATCATGTCCACGTGACCGAAGCGCTTGGCATCGTTGATGTCCACCGAGCCGAGGTAAGCGCGCACGGCCATGCTTTCCTCCTCCACCACAAGAATGGCAGCGGAGGTATGTTCCGGCAGCCGCGCGCGCCACCCCAGCAGCAGGTCTTCAAGACGGCGTTGCAAGGTGGCATCCAGAGTGGTGCGGATCAGCGGCGGGCTGTCGGGACGATTCAGGCGCCGCGCGAGCAACGGCGCCAAGCTCGGCTCCAGGCGTGGGGCGAGCAGCAACGGTTCTTCCAGGGCTTCATCGACGGCAGACTGCGGCCAGACCTGGAACTCCGCGAGGCGGCGCAAGACTTTGTCGCGGGCTTCCTGGGCGCGCTGGGGATGGCGATCCGGGCGCAAACGGCTGGGCGCCTGGGGCAGAACGGCGAGCAAGGCGGCTTCGGCGTGGGTCAGTTGCGCAGGGGATTTGCCCAGGTAGGCCCAACTGGCCGCCGCCACGCCCTGCAACGTACCTCCGAACGGCGCGCGGTTCAGGTAGAGGTTGAGGATTTCGGCCTTGGACAGGTGCCATTCCAACTGCACCGTGCGCCACAACTGGCGCAACTTGCCATGGAAGGTGCGCGAATGCGGATCCAGCAACCGCGCCACCTGCATCGACAAGGTGCTGCCGCCCGATACCACCCGCGTGCCCGTAAGGTTCTGCCAGGTCGCACGCGCCAGCGCCAGCGGATTCACACCGGGATGCTGGTAGAACCAACGGTCCTCATAAGTCAGCAGCGCGTCCAGGTAATACGGCGACACTTCGCTGGTTTGCACCGGGTAGCGCCACACGCCATTGGCATCGGCAAACCGCCACAACGGCGTGCCATCCTCGGCCAGTACCACACGCGCCAGGTCATCCTTGGGCAACGGGAGAGGCCAGATGCGGTCGGCCAGCCACAGCAAGGCCACCACTAACAAAAGGCTGGCCAAGGTCCAACGGGCAACTAAACGCAAACTCAAACGGGCAAACCTCTATGCTGGTAGGGAACTAGCCTGTTGCAATAACAACCAAAGGCACAGATTCGCCCACCTTCTCATCAGGACACACATATGCAGGTAGAAAGCTTTTTCGGCTGGTTGGGCCAGGCGCTCGGTTCCGTCATCCGTTTTATCGTCGACGGCCTCAGCGGCCTGTTCGGTGCACTGACCAATGCCGGCGGCAACTTCATCGATGGCTTGTCCCGCACCTTGGGCATGGACACCTCGATCATCAGCATCATCACCCTGATCATCGGCCTGATGCTGCTGTACTCGGCGGTGCGCGCCTTCATGCGGGCGTCGATCATCATGGGGATTATCTGGTTGCTGTTGGGCCTGTGGCTACTGAGCTGGGTCGTCCACTAACCCAAAAACACCACAAATCCCCTGTGGGAGGGGGCTTGCTCGCGAATGCGGAGTGTCAGTTAGCGCCTCTATTACTGACCCAGCGCATTCGCGAGCAAGCCCGCTCCCACATTTGATCCCAATTCAAATTGAGGCCTTCACCGCCCCTTGATCACCAGATCCGCCGGCGTCTCCCCCACCGCCTGCCAGTTCGGCCGGTACATCGACTCCACCTGCGGCGGTGGCACGCGGTAAGTGCCCGGCGTCACGGCACGCGCCAGGTACAGCAGGTGCGTAGTGCCGGAGCCTTCGAGGTTGATCGCCGCCACGTAGCGGTCATCGCGGAACTCCTGGTGCTTGAGCGATGCGTTCTGCATCGACTCACGCCACTCCTTCACTTGGCTGCTGGCGTTTTCCAGGCTGGCAGCGCTTTGTGCCAGGTTCTGGTTCTCCAGTTCCAGGCCAGCTGGCAACAGGTCCACCACCAACGCATCCGGCACGCGCTGCTTGGCACTCACCGCCAAATGCACCAACACCAGATCGCCACTGTTGAGACTGCGCAGGTTCAACGGCTGGCCGCTCATGCCCAGGTATTCGCGGCGGATGCTCAGGTTGTCGCCACCCGGTGCCGGTGGCACCTGTGGATAACCCGAAATCGTCAGTTGCTGGTACACCGGCGTCTCGCCCTGATTGCTCAACGTCAGATCACTGGACAGCCACTTGCCTTCCAACTCCAGCGTCGACTGTTGAGTGTTCAGTTCCTGCACACCGCCACCGCCCGTCAATGACACCTGCCAGTTCGCATCAGGCTTGGCAAACCCGAGACCCCCGGCCAGGAACAGCGAGTTGCGCTCCTGGGTCGACAAGTACGGGCTGGCGGCCAGTTGATCCGACAGCGTGAACAAGCGCTCCTCACGCTTGCCCTTGGCCAAGTCGTTCTCTTCCAGCAAGGCCAGGATCATCGCCTGGTCGCGCAACGGGCTGCCGTAGTCGGCCAGCCATTCATTGGCATTGCGTTGCGCGGCCAGGCCAGCGAGCAAGGCTTGGTCCGCACGCGGCTGGTCGCCCATCTTCTGCAACGCGATGGCCAACTGCACCAGCGGCAGACCAGAGCGCGCATCGCTACGACGTTCGAAGATGCTGCGCAACGCGCCCAACGGCGCCTGCTGACTGCGCGACAGGACCATACCGGCGTAGGCCTGCACGGCAAAGCGGGTGTGGTCGGCATTGTCGCTGTAATCGACGTCAATCAGGTTGCGTTCCTGCACGTAGCGCAGCAGACGCTCGCTGGCCTTTTTCAACGCTTCAGGGGGCACGGCAAAACCCTGATCGCGAGCGCGCAACAGGAAGTCGGTGACGTAAGCCGTCAGCCAGTATTCTTCTTCACCGTCCGCGCCCCACAACCCGAAGCTGCCGTTGTAGCGCTGCATGCCCAACAGGCGCTCGATGCCCAACTCGATCTTGCGTTTGCGTTCGCTGTCCGACTCGCCTTTGATCGACAGGCGCTTGAGCAGCGCATCATCGGCGTACAGCGACGGATACAGGCCGCTGGCGGTCTGCTCCAGGCAACCGTAGGGGTAGGCCTTGAGTGCACTGATCTGCGCGCCGAGGTTCAACGGCGGCCGACTCGACAGGCTCAGCAGCGCCTGGCGCCCCGAGGCGTCGAACTGATCCAGCGTCCCCGGCGGCAAGCTCCACGGTTGCTCCTTCAGCACCGCGCGATAGTGCTTGAGCAGCGCCGGATAGGCCGGACGCACCCCCAAGGTCCATTCGCGCGTAAACGGCGGCAGGTTCTCGCCCGGCAGGTCCAGGCCATTCACCGTCACCTTGACCTTACCCTGCCCTAACCCGCCCCAGGCTTTCACCGGGATACGCAGGGTGGTGCGCTGGCCTTGCTTGAGTTCGACGCTTTGCGCGCCGCTGCTGACCAGCTCCAATTGCCCATCGGCGCTCAGTTGTACATCGAGTTTCTGCGGCTTGCCCGACAGGTTGGACAGGTCCAGCGCCAACGTGGTCTGGTCACCGCCCGCCATGAAGCGCGGCGCCGACAGCTCGGCAATCAGCGGTGCGGCAATCACCGTCTTGGCTTCGGCCATGCCGTAGCGATCGTCGCTCCAGGCCTGGGCCATCAGGCGCAATTCGCCGTTGAAGTCGGGAATATTGACGCTGACTTCGCCCTCGCCTTGCTCATTCAAGGTCACCGGCGCGCTTTGCAGGGCGACGATGGTCACACTGGTGTCCGGGCGCTTGCCGCCTTTGGCCAGCGCCGCATCACCACCAAATGCCAGGCTGGCCAATCGGCCCTGGCCGGCTTCGATCAACTGGCCGTAGATATCGAATTGGTCCACGCCGTAGGCTTTGCGACCGAACAGGCTGGAATACGGATCCGGCGTCGGGTATTCGGTGATATTCAGGATGCCCACGTCCACCGCTGCAACCAGCACATGCACCTGTTTCGGCACGCTGCCATCGGCATTCTTGGCGGCGATTTTTACGGTGAGCGGCTGTTTGGGACGCATTTTTTCCGGCGCGCTGAGGGTCACGCCAAGCTTGCGCTGGGTGCGATCCAGCGGCAGGTGCAGCAGGCCCACCGCACGTTTAGGCGTGATGTTGGCTTTGCGCTCGCCGGGGCGGATCACCAAGGCGCTGACATACAAATCATGGCGCGACCATTTCGGATCGAGCTTCACGGCGAAGCTTTTGCCCTCGGCCGGCACGTCGATTTCCTGCCACCACAACGGGCCTTCCGCAGACTCCACCAGCAGGTAGCCCTTACCGGCCGCCGGCGGCGTGACGGTCACGTTGGCCGTATCGCCATCGCCATAGGCCGGTTTATCCAGCGCCAGCTTGACTTGATCAGGCCGTACGGCGCCGCCTTCAGTGTTGTCCTGAGCCTGGTAGCCGGCCCAGAAACGCAGGCTGCTGACCAAGCCGGTTTGCGGGTCTTCGACCTCGACGCGGTAAGGACCCCACTCCACCTGGAAGCTGACCTTGGCGGTATCGCCGGCCTTGATGTTCAGGTTCTGTTCGTCGAGGTTGAGGAATTTCTCGTTGAAGTGATAGCTCCAGCCATCATTCTCGGAGTAGTTCCAGTAGTAGTCGCGGCGCTCACGCACCAGGCGCACCTTGAGGTTGGGCGCGGCGAGTTTCTGCCCGTCCTGGTTGGCCAGCAGCACTTCGAATTCCGCCGGGCCGTCGCCATTGGTTTCCTTGCCGTCAAACAGCCCGCGCAGGCCCGGCAATTGCTCGGCCGGCCAGATCGGCTGCACCAGGCGCCGGGTGATCGGCCGTCCACCCGACTCTTGCAGGCTGGCCTGCACGATCAGTTGCAGCGGCGACTTGGCCTCGGCCCATTTGCTTTCCAGAGTCAGTGCTTCCTGGCCCTTGGCGTCGAGCACGCTTTCTTCCAGTTCGAAATCCTGACTCAGTTCTTCTTCGGTGACGGAGCCGAACTGATAGCCCGGCAGCGCTTTGACCGCTTCGCGCAACGGCCGCACATAGACTTGGCCGCTGACACGATTGCCCGACGCGGGGGCGCCGTACAGGTAACGGCCGGTGACCTGAATCACCGCGTCATCCGCCGGTTTCAACGGGGTGTCGCTGCCCTTGAGTTCCAGCGCCAGGCGCTCGGGCAGGAAGTCTTCGACAAGGAATTCATACAGCTGCGGCTTGCCATCACCCAGGTCGAACACCAACTGCCAACGCCCGGTCGGTGCTTCGCCGGCCAGTTGCAGTTGATATTGATAGAGGCCAGAGGCATCGGCGTCCCACACGAATTTGCGGCTGACCTGCTCATCCGGTCGACGTACTTCGACGCTCACCGGCTGCGGCTTGACGGCATTGCCGTCCTTGTCCCGCAGCAGGGCGTTGAGCAGCACGGTTTCGCCAGGGCGATACAGGTCGCGCGGGCCAAACACAAAGAACTGCAAAGGGTGGGAGGGTTGGCCGCCAATGTCGAACTCGGCCAGGTCCAGCGCCGCACTGTCGAGGCGCAACATACTGGTCTGTTCGCCCTGCTTGGCCAACAGCACCTGAGCCTTTTTCGGCAAAGGCAACTCGGCGTGACCGCCCTTCTCGGTCTTGCCCTGGCCCAGCACACGACCTTCGGCGTCGAGCACTTCGAGGTCAACGCCATCCAGTGCCTTGCCGCCTTCCAGCGCCTGGGTAAACACGTCCAGGCGATTGGCGTAGCGGTGCACTGACAGGCCGATATCACTCAAGGTAAACAGCGTGGCCGGCTGGGAATAGTTGTAGGTGCCCGAAGCCCGCATCACCGCCAGGTACACGCCCGGCTGCTGCAATTGCTTGAGGCCGGCGATGGGCAGCAACAGGGTTTCGCGGGTGTTGCGCGCTGGGTTCAGGTCGAAACGGCCGCCGTAGACCAAGTCGGCCAAGGGCAGCAGTTCGCGGGATTCATAGCTTTGCAGGCTGGTGTTGCGGCCCCACTGCGCGAGGAAGGTAGGCAGGGATTCGGGTTTGATGCGGAAGAATTCGACATCGATCTTGTCGACGTTCAACGCGATCACCGGCAGGCCTTCGGCCAGGCGTGTCGGCAGCAAGGTGCCACGGCTGGCAAAGCCGACGGTGGCTTGCAGGTCGCGAGTTTCCAGGCGGGCGGTGTATTCGGCGGCGAGCGTGTTGTCGTTGACCGCCTTCACACCGGCGTCGACTGTCAGCACCAGCTTGCGCTGTGGCTCCAGGTGGCGCAGGCGCAATTCCATCAGGTTATCGGAGATTTCCCAGGCGCCATCGACCTTGCCGGACTTGCTGTCCACCAGGTGAAGTTTGTCGGCGAATTTCTGATCGGGATCCAGTGGAATGGAAAAGCTCACAGAAAGCGTGCTGGCGCCGTCGAGCTGCACTTCGGACACGTCCACCACACTCAACTCACGCCCGGCGTAGCGCTGCTTCAGCGCCGCCACATCCACCGCGGCCTTGGCCGGTTTGGGTGCCACTGTTGCCGCTGCGGGAGCGGTCGGGGCTGCCGGTTTATCGGAGGAATCGCAGGCGCTCAGCAGGGCCAGCGCGCAAGCAAGGAACAGTCCTTTGTTAAGCATGGGGCACTCGTTTGTGAGGGGGTCCGAGAGGTGAACTATATATCAGCCCGCAGGGGGCCGATGCGGTGCTGGTCACATTGACCGACGGAGGGTGGTTTGGTTCTGAGGTCATCCTTGATCAAGTCAAATCCCACAACCAAGGGCCGCCAGTTACAATGCCGCTCCCCCAAGGAGCCTGCATGCCCACCTTACTCACCGACTGGCGCCACCGCCCCACACACCGCCGCGTCTGGGCCCTGGCCGCGCCGATGATCCTGTCGAATATCTCGGTGCCGTTGGTGGCGCTGGTGGACAGCATGGTCATCGGCCATCTGCCCCACGCGCACCAGCTGGGTGCCGTTGCGGTCGGCGCCAGCCTGTACACCTTCCTCGCCTGGGCCATGGGTTTCCTGCGCATGGGGTCCACCGGTTTCGCCGCCCAGGCTGCCGGACGCAATGACGGGGCGGCGCTGCGACAAATCCTGCTGCAAGGCCTGCTGCTGGCACTGGGCCTGGCAATGCTGTTGGGCACCGTCGGCATTCCGCTGAGCCATCTGGCCCTGGAATGGATGCAGCCCTCTGCCGAACTCAATCAACTGACTCAAGATTTTTTCCACACCCGCCTGTTCGGCCTACCGGCCGCCCTGGCCAGCTACGCATTGGTCGGCTGGTTTCTCGGTACTCAGAACGCGCGGGCGCCGCTGGCGATCCTGCTGACCACCAACCTGGTCAACATCGCCCTGAACCTGTGGTTCGTACTCGGCCTGGATTGGGGTGTGGTCGGTTCGGCGCGTGCGTCCGTCGTGGCGGAATGGACCGGCGCCTTGCTCGGCCTGGCGATGACGCAAAAAGCCCTGCGCGCCTACCCTGGTCATATCGCCTGGGCGGCGCTGAAGCTGTGGGAAAGCTGGCGCCCGCTGCTGGCGGTCAACCGCGACATTTTTATCCGCAGCCTCGCGCTGCAATCGGTGTTTTTCATGATCACGGTGCAAGGCGCGCGACTGGGCGATGCCACCGTGGCGGCCAATGCACTGCTGCTCAACGGCCTGCTGCTGACCGCCCATGCCTTGGATGGATTGGCCCATGCGGTCGAAGCCCTGTGCGGCCACGCCATCGGTGCCCATGACCGCCAGGCCTTGCGTCGTTCATTGGTGGTGGCCGGCGGCTGGTCATTGATCGCCAGCGTTGGCTTTGCGCTGCTGTTCACCGTCGGCGGCCACCTGTTTATCGCCATGCAGACCGACATCCCCAGCGTGCGCGAAACCGCCGACCTCTACCTGCCTTATCTGGCGGTTCTGCCGTTGATTGCGGTGTGGAGTTACTTGCTCGACGGCTTGTTCATCGGCGCCACCCGCGCGCGGGAGATGCGCAATGGCATGCTGCTGACGGTCGTGTTGACACTGCCCTTCGCGTGGGCGTTGCAGGGTTTGGGTAACCACGGGCTGTGGATAACCTTCCTGCTGTTCATGGCCCTGCGCAGCCTTACTTTGTGGGCGATTGCCTGGCGCTTGAACCGGCAGGACCAGTGGCTCGGATAAAGGCTGTGACGCGCTCCAGTACCGGTGCCAGCCAACGCAAGGGTTTGGCGATCGCACCCACCAGCGTCTGATGGTTGGTCTTGCTGAAGTAGACCTCCTCCACGGGCACACCCACCGCCCGTAATTGCTCTGCCAGTCCGCCGGTATTGCGCTTGGGATTAACGAGTTTGTCGTCCGTCGAGGCGATCAAGAGGCTGGAGGGTGCCTCACGGCTGACATGATTGATCGGCTGAGAATCCGGCGGTGAATCAGGGAAGAAAAACACTGGCCTCACCTCTGGGTTTTCAATTGGCAGGAAGTCATAAGGGCCGGCCAGACCGATCCAGCCTTTGAAGATTGACGGCGTGAGGCCAACCTCTTTCAGCCAACGCGCATCCAGCGCCAGCATCGACGCATTATAGGCGCCGGAGCTATGCCCCATTACATAGAGCTGTTGGGGATCACCACCGTATTCGGCGATGTGTTGATAGGTCCAGGCAACGGCGTGGGCGTTGTCTTGGAGGAAGGCGGGATACCGCACTTGAGGGTAAAGCCGGTAATCGGCGATCACCACCACGATGCCGCGCGAGGCCAGGGCTTCGCCGACGAAACCATAGTCGTCCCTGGAGCCGCTGTTCCAGCTACCGCCGTAGAAGAACACCACCACGGGGGCGTTGGAGATAGCAGGAGCTGGCCGGTAGATATCGAGTTTCTGGCGGGGATCATCGCCGTAGGCGATGGCCGAGGTTTTGGTGAAGGTGTTGGAGGGGGTGAGTGCATTGAGCACTTTGATGGGAGAGCAGGCCGCGAGGAATGCCGCGACGGCCAGGGTAAACGCTTGCAAGAATACTCTCGACATCGCCAACCCCTTATACCTGTGAAGACTGACTTATGTGGTGAGCGGGCTTGCCCCGCGCGAGGCAAGCTCGCTCACCACAAAGAGCACGTTGTACGCGGTTATGAGGACAGGTACGAAGACCGTGTCAGGCCCAGGCGCAAAGCGTCCAGGAACTGCGTGCGCTCACTGGCACTGATCTTCGCGCTCGCACACTTGTCACGGTAATGCGTCATCAACTCCTCCGGCGACAAGTGCACGTAGCGCAGCATGTCTTCGATGGTGTCGTGGGTCTCGATCCCGGCGCTGTACACCGAACCGTCTTCACGCTGGTAGATGTTCACCGAGTCGGTGTCACCAAACAGGTTGTGCATGTCGCCGAGGATTTCCTGGTAAGCCCCCACCAGGAAGATGCCCAGCAGGTAGTCCTCGCCTTCGTTCAAACCGTGCACCGGCAGGCTGGTCTCGATCGACTGCTCGTCGACGTACTGCTTGATCTTGCCGTCGGAGTCGCAGGTCAGGTCTTGCAGTACGGCACGGCGCAGCGGCTCTTCGTCGAGGCGGTGCAGCGGCAGGATTGGCAGTACCTGGCCGATGGCCCAGGTGTCCGGCAGGCTCTGGAACACCGAGAAGTTGCAGATGTACTTGTCGGCCAGCTTGTCGTTGAGCTCGTCCAGCACCTGGCGGTGCGAGCGCTGGCGGGCCTTGAGCGAGTTGTGCAGGCGGCGGCACACGGCGAAGTAGCACTGTTCGGCGAGGGCTTTCTCGGCGAGGGTCAGTTTGCCGTCGGCGTACTGGGTGGCCACGTCGCTCATATAGTGAGTGGCGCGCCAGTAGGTTTCGGTGACCATCTCGATGTCGGTCGGGCCGAGCAGGTCCACCAGCCATTGCACGGTTTCCGGCAGGCTTTCCTTGTTTTCGATGGTCGGGATTTCGTCGTTGTGTTTCTCGACGTCGGTCACCTGCACCACCAGCATGGCGTGGTGGGCGGTCAGGGAACGGCCGCTTTCGGAGAAGATGTTCGGGTGCGGCAGGCTCTGCGCGTCGCAGAATTCCTTGAGCATGCCCACGACCACGCCTGCATAGTCGTCCATGTCGTAGTTGATCGAGCTGGCGTTACGCGAGTGCGTACCGTCGTAGTCCACGCCCAGGCCACCGCCAACGTCGATGTGATCCACCGGCAGGCCGAGGTTGCGCAGTTCGCCGTAGTAACGGATGGCTTCCTTGAACCCGTGCTGGTAGTCCGCCAGGTTGGCGATTTGCGAGCCCATGTGGAAGTGCAGCAGGCGGATACCCTGGTCCAGGCCGGCCGCGCGGAAGCGCTCGACCACGGACAGCAGTTGCGCCGCCGACAGGCCGAACTTGGATTTCTCGCCGCCGGTGTCTGCCCACTTGCTCGATGCCAGCGACGACAAACGTACGCGCAGGCCGACCTGTGGCTTGACCTTGAGACTGGCGGCCTCTTCGATCACCAGTTCAACTTCGGATTCTTTCTCGATCACGATGAACACGTTGTGGCCGAGTTTCTGGCCCATCAGCGCGAGGCGGATGAACTCACGGTCCTTGTAACCATTGCAGACGATGGTGCCGCCCTTCGGCGCCAGCGCCAATACGGCGAGCAGCTCAGGCTTGGAGCCGGCTTCCAGGCCGATCGACACGTTCTGGGTGGCGATGATGTTCTCGATCACCGCTTCCTGCTGGTTCACCTTGATCGGGTACAGCGCGGTGTACTTGCTCTGGTATTCCAGGCGCTCGATGTTGGCGTCGAAAGCACCGGTCAGCTGGCGTACACGGTCTTGCAGGATGTCAGGGAAGCGCACCAGCAGCGGCAACGACAGGCCGCTCTTGCGCAGCTCGTCGACTTGTTCGTAAAGGTCGACCGGCGTGCTGTTCGGGCCGTTCGGACGGACTTCAACGCGACCGGCATCATTGATCGCGAAATACCCGGCCCCCCAATGGCGAATCCCGTAAACACTGCGGCTGTCCGCAACTGTCCATTGGCTGCCATCGTCTTTGCGTGTGCGTCGTACGGACATCGAAGTCCCCTATAAATGAAGGCGAAAGCGCCGCCCCTGGTTGAGGCTGGCGCAGTCTAAAGAATGAAAATGACGATTTGCCTGCGTGCAAGGTAGGACCCCACGCGCAGGACAGAGTTTAGACACAGGTCGGGAAGAGGCTCTCAGCCGCCGGACTTCTTGGCCTTGTACCCGAGCTTGATCAGCTCGGCCAACAGTAGCTCGACGTGATCGCCCTGGATCTCGATGACACCGTCTTTCAACGCACCACCAGTGCCGCAGCGCTTTTTCAGCGCAGTGGCGAGTTCCTTCAGCGCGTCTTCGGCCAGCGGCACGCCGGTGATGGTGGTCACCGTCTTGCCGCCACGGCCCTTGCTCTCGCGTCGTACGCGGGCAATACCGTCGCCTTCAGGGATCAGGGTCTGTTTGCAGGTACACGAATCCACGGGCTGACGACAGTCCGGGCAGTGTCGACCTGCGTCGGTGGAAAATACCAGGCCACCAAGGGCGGCGAAGGATGCGGCTTTTTTGGCCACCGGCAATCCTCTTGGGAGGATGAAGACTGATCGGCACCCGCAAAGAGGTGAACCGACCGCGAAGCCCCACTCAGGCAGGGGCAGCGCTACCGAACCGCCAAGGCGGTTCGGGTGAAAAGTCGCGCAGTGTAACCACAAAAAGCCGACTTGCTAAGAGCCAAATGGCGCCAATTTATGCAACTTTAGCGACGTGAGGCCAGATAGCGGCGCAAGCCTTCCTGGGCGTCCGGGCAGTAAGGCTTTTGTTCGGCCTCCTGCAGGACGGTTTCGATAGGTAAAAAGCGCGCTTCCATGACCTCTTCCGGCTGCAGGCGCAGTGGCCCATCCCAGACGGCAGAGTAGGATTTACACCAGAGCCGGCTGTCGCCATCCTCGAAATAGAAATGGTCGTGCTCGACCAACTCCACTCCGCTGACGCCCAGTTCTTCCTCCAGCTCGCGGGCGGCCGATATTGAATAGGATTCACCCGCCGCAACCATTCCACCCGCCGCCGTGTCCCAGAACCCTGGATACGTGGCTTTGCTCAGCGTGCGCCGATGCACACACAGCTCGCCACGGGAGTTGAACAGGAAGATAAAAGTGCAACGGCCAATCAGGCCGCGCTGACGCAGGTCGGACCTGACGAGGGTGCCGAGCAGGGTGTCCCGCTCGTCGACCCAGCAGATCAGTTCAGCATCGGAAGCCGCGCGGTGTGCGGCCTCCTTTTGAGTAGCGTCCATCATCAACCCTGGTTGAGTAGCTGACGCAAGTCGATCACTGCAGCGTTTGCCCGGGAAATATAGTTGGCCATCACCAGAGAGTGGTTCGCCAACACGCCGAAGCCACTGCCGTTGAGAATCATAGGACTCCAAACCGGCTCCTGTGAGGCTTCCAGCTCACGAATGATCTGGCGCACGCTGACGGTGGCGTTTTTCTTGGCCAGCACGTCGGCAAAGTCGACTTCGATGGCGCGCAGCAGGTGCGACAGCGCCCAAGCCTGGCCACGGGCTTCGTAGAACACGTTGTCGATCTGCATCCATGGGGTTTCCACCACTTCTTCATCGACCTGCGGCACTTCACCCGGCGCCAAGGCTTCGGTTTTCAGTGCGGTGTTCAGTTTCACCCGGCCGACGCTGGCCGACAGGCGTTGCGACAGCGAGCCAAGGCGAGTGGCGACGTCACCCAGCCAGTTGTTCAGGTTGTCGGCACGTGCATAGAACAGCGCGCCGCGCTGGTTCGGATCGGACAGGCGTGCTTCGTAGCGGCTCAGGGAATTGATGCCTTCCTGATATTCCGACTCACTGGACGGCAGCACCCAGCTCTTGTTGTCGAAGTTGAAGCGTGGCTCGGCCTTGGCCAAATCCGCGTCTTCGGCTGACTGCGACTGCGAGCGGGCGAAGTCTTTACGCAGGGCGCGGGTCAGGTCGCGCACCTGCACCAGTACGCCGTATTCCCAGCTCGGCATGTTGTCCATCCACAGGCCTGGCGGGAAGCGATCGTTGGAAATGTAGCCACCGGGTTTGTTCAGCAAAGTGCCGACCACGGTCTTGAGGGTTTCGACCGTGGTGTAGCCCACCACCATCTGCTTGCCTTCTTTCTCGGCGGCCAACTGCGCATTCTGCTGCACCGGAAACAGCGCCGGCTCTTCGCTCCAGTACCAGCCCAGGGCGCCGGTGACCAACAGGTACAGGCCGAGCACGCTGAGCACGGCGCGGCTCATCAGCACGGTACGAAAATAGCCGCGGTTGGCCGACTTGGGCTCAGGCGCGGGGCCTTTGGCGCTGCCTGCACGGTTTTTCCAGTCCAGCATGGCGATATCCTTTCAATCACTTGAGTTCATGCACTTGAATTGATGGCGTGCGTTCAAACACTCCGACCACAACCCTACCCCATCGTGCCAACCCGTGCGGGGCTTTTCGCCAAACTGGCGCACAGGGCACGTTCGACTATAAAGGATGCACGCTTTTTACGCTGCGCGACCATCCAGTCAGCAACTGAATGCGACGGGCACGTAGTTTATTGACGTATGACACTCATCCTATCGGAAAGAGGTGCTAGCATAGAGCCATCAGTCGACCTCAGCATGCACCCTAACTAGTAGTCAGGATATGACCGAGCCAGAAGACCCCAGCCGTGAGCGCCTCAAGCAGCATTTTGCCCAGCGGGTAATTCATCAGGCACGTCAAATTCTTGAGATCTGGCAGCGCCTGCAACGCAGCGAATGGTCCGGCGCCGACCTCTCCGAACTCAGCGAGGCCAATTTGCGCCTGCTGCGTTTTGCCGAACGTTTTGAACAGCCGGAACACGGCCAGTTGGCGCGACACATCGGCGAATCCCTCAAGGCGGTGGACGAAAACCGTGGCCGCCTGAGCAGCCACTTGATCACCGAACTTAATCGCTTGATGCAGCGCCTGTCGCGTACTGGCCTGCGCCAGGGCGACCAGCTCGAACAAACTTTCCTGCCGCCCATGCGCAAGCCGATCTACGTGATGCTGGCCGATCACGACCGCGCCGAGCGCCTGGCCAAGCAGCTGGAATTCTTTGGCATGAGCGCCCAATCCCTCGACAGCGTGGCGGCGTTTCGCGCGTCGATGGCCGAGCGCCTGCCCTCGGCGATTGTGATGGACGTGGATTTCTGCGGCGCCGGCCTGGGCCTCAAGCTCGCCGCCGAAGCCCAGGAAGGCCTGGAGCAAAAGCTGCCGCTGCTGTTTTTCAGCCTGCACGAAACCGATACCCCCACCCGCCTGGCCGCCGTGCGCGCTGGGGGCCAGGAGTTCCTCACCGGCACGCTGGAAGCGTCGAGCCTGTTGGAGAAGATCGAGGTACTGACCTGCGTCGCCCAATACGAACCGTATAAAGTACTGATCATCGACGACTCGCGGGCCCAGGCGCTGCACACCGAGCGCCTGCTCAACAGCGCCGGCATCGTCACCCGCACGCTGATCGAGCCGATCCAGGCCATGGCCGAGCTGGCGGATTTCCAGCCCGACCTGATCATCCTCGACATGTATATGCCAGCCTGTACCGGTACCGAACTGGCCAAGGTCATCCGCCATAACGACCGTTATGTGAGCGTGCCGATCATCTACCTGTCGGCCGAGGATGACCTGGACAAGCAACTGGACGCCATGAGCGAAGGCGGCGACGACTTCCTCACCAAGCCGATCAAGCCGCGCCACCTGATCACCACCGTGCGCAATCGCGCGGCGCGTGCGCGCAACCTCAAGGCGCGGATGGTGCGCGACAGCCTGACCGGCCTGTACAACCACACTCACATCCTGCAATTGCTCGAAGACTGCAGCTTTCGTGCGCGCCGCGAGAACAAGCCGCTGAGTTTTGCCATGCTGGATATCGACCACTTCAAGCGGGTCAACGACAGCCACGGCCACCCCATGGGCGACCGTGTGATCAAGAGCCTGGCGCTGTTTCTCAAGCAACGCTTGCGCAAGACCGACTATATCGGGCGCTACGGCGGTGAAGAATTCGCCATCGTAATGCCGGATACCGACCTGGAATCGGCGTGCAAAGTGCTGGATGAAATCCGTGGGCGCTTTGCCGAAATCCACTACCCCGCCCAGCCCCAGGATTTGTGGTGTACCTTCAGCGCCGGGTTGGTCGAGCTGTGCGACGGTTCCGACAGCCTGATGATGGCGGCCCAGGCCGACGAGGCGCTGTACCGCGCCAAGGATGCCGGACGTAACCGCGTGCAGGCTGCGCGCACATCAAAGCAAAGTGCCACCTTTTCACCAGAATCGACTGATTCGGTCATAACCTTGTAATGAAAACGCAATAACTTCAGGCACTTATCTTTTGCTGTCGGTTGAAACCACGCATGCGCCTGAAGCTGCTGACCAATCTCAATACCCTTCTTCTGGTGGCCGTGTGCCTGGCGCTGGGCGCGACCCTGTGGTGGTCGCAGCGCGCGCTGGAACGGCCTTATTTGCTGATGGAACGCTACCTGGGCCTGTCCCAGGCCTTCCAGAACCAAGCGGCGCGTAATATCGACGACTACCTCGCCAGCGGCGACGCCCTGCGCTTGAGCAGTGCCAGCCAGAGCTTGGAAAACCTGTTGCAGCATCTGGATGAGTTGCCGGCGGACCTCGCGCAAAACCTGCGCCCGAGCCTGGTTGACCTGGATGCGCTCAGCAAGACTGACCTGCTGGCGGCCGGCAAGCTGGCCGGCGACCCGCAAGCCTTGTTGCTGCAGGCCGAGCGCGAATTAGGTGCGAACCTGGAGCAATTGAGTCAGTACGCCACCGGGGTGACTACTCCTGACGCCGCCCGCTATCTGCCGCCTTTGCTGGCTGCGTCGCAGCACCTGGGCAAACTGTCCCTGGCCCGCGACAAACTGGTGAGCAGCGGGCGCGCGGAACTGGCCGATGATGTGGAGCGCGAAGTCAGCAACATCCGCAGCCAAGCCGATGCGCTGGAACAACTGCCATTGCTGGGCGTGAAGGCCAGCGCCGAATCCAGCGCCAACGACTTTTCCGCACTGATGGGCCTGGAGAACACCGAAAAAACCGAATCCCAGGACACTGGCGTCGACCTCAAACGTGAACTCAACAGCCTGCTGACCCGCTACCCCGCCGAACTCAAGCGCACCCGCGAACAGATCCAGCAACGCACCGACCTGGCCGCCAAGACCCACCAGAAGATCGACACCGTGCAACAAGCCATCGCCGGCCTGGAGCCCGTAGTGCGCGCGCAGCACGGCAAGATCCAGAGCGAAGTGCGCCTGATGCAAGGGGTAATGATCGGCCTGATCCTGCTGATCGCGCTGCTGATCGACACCCTGCAACGCCGCCTGGCGCGGGTGCTGACCAATCTGGCACCCGCCTTGTCGACCTGGGCCGAGGGCGATTTCAGCCAGCCGATTGCCCTGGGTAAGACCAACCGCGAGCTGCACGACATTGAAGCCTCCTTGAACCGCCTGCGCGCCTATCTGGTGGATTTGGTGGGTACGATTCGCGGCAATGCCGAGGAAGTCGCCGGCAGTAGCCGTGCGCTGGCCGAACTGAGCAGCGGCCTGCACGACGGCGCCGAACGCCAGGCCGGGGATACCGCGCAGATCCGTGATTCGCTGGGTGAACTGGAAGCGACCATCCAGCAAGTCGCAGGCGATGCCAGCCAGGCGGCAGGCGCCAGTCGCAGTGCCGGTCAGGCGGTGGAGCAAGGCCAACGTGTGATCGGCCTGAGCCTGACCGGGCTGCATGCCCTGGTCGGCGAAGTGCAGCAGAATGCGCAGATGATCGAAAAACTCGCGGAAGAATCCGCCACCATCGGCGGCGTGCTGACGGTGATCCGCTCGATTGCCGACCAGACCAACCTGCTCGCCCTTAACGCCGCCATCGAGGCTGCCCGCGCCGGTGAGGCCGGCCGTGGCTTTGCCGTGGTCGCCGACGAAGTCCGCTCCCTGGCCCAGCGCACCGCCGGCGCCACCGCAGAAATCCAGACCTTGATCGCCGGTCTGCAAAGCGCCGCCCATCAATCGGTGCAAGGCATGCGCGCCCAGGTCGAACACGCCGAGGCGACCGCCCAGCAAGCCCAGGCAGCGGACGGCGCGCTGGATGAAATCGTCGGGGCTATCCAGACCATTTCCGACACCGCCGTGCGCATCGCCGATGTGACGGCACAGCAGAGTGGCGCCGTCAGTGAGATTCGCGACAACAGCGAGCGGATTCACCAGTTGGGTGAAGATAACTTGCTGCGAATCGGCCAGGGCCGCAGCCAAGGTGAGCATCTGTTGGTGCTAGGTGGGCAGCTCAATACTGCTGTGCAGGCCTTTCGCGTCTGAACACCCACTGTAGGAGCGAGCTTGCTCGCGAAGAACGCGCAGGCACTGCTTTAATCCAGACGCCCCGCGTTATCGTTGACGTTTTTCGCGAGCAAGCTCGCTCCTACACTGACCGAATCCGGCCTCACAGTCACAAATTTCGCGCTATCCTCGCTAATCGTGCTGCCTACTGCATAGAACTGGACAGTCACAAAGGCTTTGCGGCATAGTCGCCGGGTTCTGCCGTACCCACATCAATAACAAGGAACAGCCGATGGCGACCTTACTGGTTCTTCACGGACCCAACCTGAACCTGCTCGGCACCCGTGAACCGGGCGTCTACGGGGCAGTCACCCTGGACCAGATCAACCTCGACCTGGAGCGCAGGGCCCGTGAAGCCGGCCACCATCTGCTCTACCTGCAAAGCAATGCCGAGTACGAATTGATTGATCGCATCCATGCCGCGCGCGGCGAAGGGGTGGACTTTATCCTGATCAATCCCGCCGCTTTTACACATACAAGCGTTGCATTACGTGACGCGTTGCTGGCGGTGAGCATCCCATTCATCGAAGTGCATTTGTCGAACGTGCACAAACGCGAAGCTTTCCGCCATCACTCCTACTTCTCCGACGTAGCGGTAGGTGTGATCTGCGGCCTTGGCGCCAGCGGTTACCGACTGGCCCTGGAGGCCGCCCTGGAACAACTTGAACAACCGGCCAAGCGCCCCTGACCGACCCTTGGGAGTTGATGATTCATGGATATCCGTAAAGTTAAGAAACTGATCGAACTGCTGGAAGAATCCGGTATCGACGAGCTGGAAATCAAGGAAGGCGAAGAGTCCGTACGGATCAGCCGCCACAGCAAGACCCCGGCCCAGCAGTTCTACGCGCCACAGATGCAAGCACCGGCGCCGGCTGCTGCTCCAGCCGCCGCTCCGGCTGCCGCCGCTGCACCTGCCGCTCCAGCGGCTCCTGCGCTGAACGGTTTCGTGGTCAAGTCGCCAATGGTCGGTACGTTCTACCGCACCCCGGCACCGACCTCGCCAGCCTTCGTTGAAGTCGGCGCAACCGTGAAAGTGGGCGACACCATCTGCATCGTTGAAGCGATGAAGATGATGAACCACATCACCGCTGAAAAAGCCGGCGTCATCGAATCCATCCTGGTAGAAAACGGTCAGCCGGTTGAGTACGACCAGCCGCTGTTCACCATCGTTTGAACCGCGGAGCGCCTTCGATGTTGAAACCTGCGAAGAAACTGCAAAAAGTCCTGATCGCCAACCGCGGCGAGATCGCGCTGCGTATCCTGCGCGCCTGTAAGGAAGAGGGCATCAAGACCGTCGCTGTTTACTCGACGGCCGATACCGAATTGATGCACGTGAAACTGGCGGACGAAAGCATCTGCATCGGCCCGCCACTGGCCACGAACTCGTACCTGAAAGTCTCGAACATCATCGCGGCCGCGGAAGTGACCGGCGCTGATGGCATCCACCCTGGCTACGGCTTCCTCGCGGAAAACGCCGATTTCGCCGAACAGGTGGAAAAATCCGGGTTTGCCTTCATCGGCCCGAAAGCCGAAACCATTCGCCTGATGGGTGACAAGGTGTCGGCCAAGGACGCCATGATCGCGGCTGGCGTGCCAACCGTTCCAGGTTCCGACGGCCCGCTGCCGGAAGACGAGGAAACCGCTCTGCGCATTGGTCGCGAAGTCGGCTACCCCGTGATCATCAAGGCCGCCGGTGGCGGTGGTGGTCGCGGCATGCGCGTGGTGCACAAGGAAGAAGACCTGATCGAAGCTGCCAAGCAGACTCGCTCCGAAGCGGGCGCCTGGTTCGGCAACCCGATGGTCTACCTGGAGAAGTACCTGACCAACCCACGTCACGTGGAAGTGCAAGTACTGTCCGACGGCCAAGGCCACGCCATCCACCTGGGCGACCGCGATTGCTCGCTGCAACGTCGTCACCAGAAGGTTCTGGAAGAAGCGCCGGCACCGGGCCTGGACGAAAAAGCGCGCCAGGAAGTACTGGCTCGTTGCGTCAAGGCGTGCATCGACATCAACTACCGTGGCGCGGGCACTTTCGAGTTCCTGTACGAGAACGGTCGTTTCTACTTCATCGAGATGAACACTCGTGTGCAGGTAGAGCACCCGGTGTCGGAGATGGTCACCGGCATCGACATCGTCAAGGAGATGCTCAGCATCGCCGCCGGCAACCCGCTGTCCTTCACCCAGGACGACGTGAAGATGCACGGCCACTCCCTGGAGTGCCGCATCAACGCCGAAGACCCGAAAACCTTTATCCCAAGCCCTGGCCTGGTCAAGCATTTCCATGCGCCCGGCGGCAACGGCGTACGTGTGGATTCGCACCTGTACAGCGGCTACAAGGTTCCGTCCAACTACGACTCGCTGATCGGCAAGCTGATCACCTGGGGCGCCACCCGCGACGAGGCCATGGCCCGTATGCGCAACGCCCTGGACGAAATCGTGGTCGACGGCATCAAGACCAACATCCCGCTGCATCGGGACCTGGTCCGTGATGAAGGCTTCTGCGAAGGTGGTGTGAACATTCACTACCTGGAACACAAGCTGGCCAACCAGTAAGTGCTCCACCCAACAAGGCCGCCTTCGGGCGGCTTTGTTGTTTCTGGGCCCTGGGTTTTGCTGGATGGATACATCACCCTGTGGGAGCGGGCTTGCTCGCGAATGCGGTGCATAAGCTAAAATACTCTTCACTGACTCACCGCATTCGCGAGCAAGCCCGCTCCCACATTTGTTATGTGTACACCCCTCCCGCCGCTCGCGTAAACTTGCGCGCTTTCGCAGCCCTACCCCGCTGCACACTCATTTTTTCAAAGGTGCCCGCCATGCCTTGGCTGCAAGTCCGTCTCGCCATCAGCCCAGAACAAGCCGAAACCTACGAAGACGCGTTTCTCGAAGTCGGCGCCGTGTCGGTGACCTTCATGGACGCCGAAGACCAGCCAATCTTCGAACCCGAACTCAACACCACCCCGCTGTGGTCCCACACCCATTTGTTGGCCCTGTTCGAGGACGGCACCGATGCCGCCGCCGTACTGGCCCACATGGAATTGCTCACCGGCGGCCCGCTGCCAGAGCATCACAGCGAGGTCATCGAAGACCAGGATTGGGAACGCAGCTGGATGGACAACTTCCAGCCGATGCGTTTCGGCCAGCGCCTGTGGATCGTGCCAAGCTGGCACGCCGCGCCTGAACCAGACGCCGTCAACCTGCTGCTGGACCCGGGCCTCGCGTTTGGCACCGGCACCCACCCCACTACCGCGCTGTGCCTGGAATGGCTGGACGGCCAGGACCTGACCGACAGCCATGTGCTGGACTTCGGTTGCGGCTCTGGGATCCTGGCGATTGCCGCATTGCTCTTGGGCGCCAAAGAAGCCGTCGGCACCGACATCGACGTCCAAGCGCTGGAAGCCTCCCGCGATAACGCCGGGCGCAACAACATCCCTGAAGGCAAATTCCCGCTTTACCTGCCGGAGCAACTGCCCCAAGTGCAGGCCGACGTGTTGGTCGCGAACATCCTCGCCGGGCCACTGGTTTCGCTGGCGCCGCAGCTGTCGAGCCTGGTCAAGGCGGGCGGGCGCCTGGCGCTGTCGGGCATCCTGGCCGAGCAGGGCGAAGACGTCGCCGCTGCCTACGCGAAGGATTTCGAGCTGGATCCGATCGCCAACCGCGATGGCTGGGTACGCATCAGCGGTCGTCGGCGCTAGAATGAGCGCTTGCCTGAATCGGATGGCCGCATGACCGACAGTTTCGTCACCCAGTGCCCGCATTGCCAAGCACGCTTTCGTGTCAACCACGCTCAATTGAGCGTGGCCCGCGGCGTGGTGCGCTGTGGTTCGTGCCTGCAAGTGTTCAATGCCGCTCGTCAGTTGCTGGAGCAGCGCGACCAGGCGTCCGCACCTGAGCCAGACGTGCCGGTTGAGCTGACGCCTGAACCAGCGCGGGCCATCAGCCAGAAGCAGTGGACTGCCGAAGAGCTGGACCTGGACAATCTGGACCTGGACGAAGAACTGGCCAAGCTAGAACGCCGCGAGATTCAGCACACGTTGCCGATCGGTGCAGATCGTCGCCAGTCCGGTATCGACCGCCGCCAAAAGGAAGAATCCTTCAGCGCCAGCCGCGACACGGTCAAGGCCGAAGAGGAAAAATGGGCAGCGAGCTTGTTCAGCGAGCCGCCTGAAGAGCGCATCGACGTCACTGAAGACGCACCCGAACCTGCGACGAGGCAGCGCACAGAACCGTCCATGTCGTTCCACACCGACGATATCGACGATGAGCCGCCGCTGCACTCAACGCCAGACGATGACGACATCGAACCGCCGTTCACGCCACTGACCCAATCGGCCGATGACGTAGAACCCGAAGAACGCCCCAAAGCCCGTCGCAAGCGCCCGCGCGCCGAAACGAGCGTGCAAGACGACCAACTGCTGGATCTCGAAGACGACCCGCTGCACCTTTACGCGCAAAAGCGTCCGGCCAGCCTGGGCCGTCGTCTGATCTGGCTATTGCTGGTACTGATCGCCGCCGCCGGTCTCGCAGGCCAGTACATCGCCTACCAATTCGACGAACTGGCCCGCCAGGACGCCTATCGCCCGTGGTTCCAGCAACTGTGCCCCACACTGGGCTGCACGGTGCCATCACGGGTCGATATCGCCCACATCAAGAGCAGCAACCTGGTGGTGCGCAGCCATCCGGATTTCGCCGGAGCACTGGTGGTGGACGCGATCATCTACAACCGTGCGACCTTCTCCCAGCCCTTCCCACTGCTGGAGCTGCGGTTTGCCGATTTGAACGGCAGCCTGATTGCCAGTCGTCGCTTCAAACCCGCCGAATACCTCAGCGGTGAGTTGGCCGGAGTAAGCGAAATGCCATCGCAGACCCCGATCCATATCTCGCTGGATATCCTCGATCCGGGCAATAAAGCCGTGAACTACAGCCTGAGCTTTCACTCGCCAGAGTGAATCGGTGCATGGGTTGAGATTTGACGGCAGGTTATTGACTTTCCCGGGCGCGACCAAACCGGTGGCGATAAAGAAATAACTGTTCAGATTTTATCCAATTCAGCCTTTATCCAGTCATCGAGAGCGGGTATCATGCCAACCCTTTTTCGAACTCTAATGATCCGGCCCCACAACAGGGAAGTCCTATGTCGGCGGTACGCATCGGCCCATATACATTGCAGAACGGCTTGATCCTCGCCCCGATGGCGGGGGTTACCGACCAGCCCTTTCGTCAGCTGTGCAAGCGATTGGGCGCGGGTCTAGTAGTCTCGGAAATGGTCACCAGCGACATGAGCTTGTGGAACACCCGCAAATCGCGGATGCGCATGATCCACGAAGGTGATCCCGAGCCCCGCTCGGTACAGATCGCTGGTGGCGATGCACAGATGCTGGCGGATGCGGCCCGGGCCAACGTGGAGTTGGGGGCGCAGATCATCGACATCAACATGGGCTGCCCGGCCAAGAAGGTCTGCAACAAGGCCGCCGGTTCCGCACTGTTGAAAGATGAGCAATTGGTTGCCGAGATCCTGCAGGCCGTTGTCGCCGCAGTGGATGTGCCGGTCACCCTGAAGATCCGTACCGGCTGGGACCGGGACAACAAGAACGGCCTGACAGTGGCGAAGATCGCTGAACAGGCAGGCATTACAGCGCTGGCGGTGCATGGCCGAACCCGCGCCGACCTTTACACCGGTGAAGCCGAGTACGACACCATCGCTGCGATCAAGCAGGCGGTGTCGATGCCGGTGTTTGCCAATGGCGATATCGACTCCGCCGAGAAAGCCCGGCGTGTGCTGCACGCGACTGGTGCCGATGGCTTGTTGATTGGCCGGGCTGCCCAGGGGCGGCCGTGGATTTTTCGTGAGATCGAGCATTTTCTGCGTACTGGCGAAGTGTTGCCGGCACCGGAGCTGATCGAGGTGGAACGTATTCTGCTAGAGCATCTGGCCGCCCTGCACGCCTTCTATGGGGACGTGATGGGAGTACGCATTGCTCGCAAGCATGTCGGCTGGTATCTCGCAACCCTGCCGGGCGCCAGGGAGTTTCGCGCCCACTTCAATCGTTTGGATGATACGGAAGCACAGTGCGCCAACGTTCGTGAGTTCTTCAGCGAGCGTTACAAGAGCCTGGGGACAGGGGACGGAGAGGGGGTGGCCGCATGACGATGATGACCGAGACTTTAGTGAGTGGAACAACACCCGTGAGCGACAACGTCAATTTGAAACAGCACCTCAACACGCCGAGCGAAGAAGGCCAGACCCTTCGCGGGAGTGTCGAGAAGGCGCTGCACAATTATTTCGCCCACCTTGAGGGCGCTTCCGTCACGGACGTGTACAACCTGGTGCTCTCCGAAGTCGAGGCGCCCTTGCTCGAAAGCGTGATGAACTACGTCAAGGGCAACCAGACCAAAGCCAGTGAGCTGCTGGGCCTCAACCGTGGCACCTTGCGCAAAAAGCTCAAGCAATACGATTTGCTGTAAGCATTCAATCAAACCAGAAAGGCGCCCGCGTAAAAACGGTCGCCTTTTTTGCTGACTTCCTTTGCTTTTGATGGAAATTGAAATGACCGACCAGACTACCCGCCTGCCGATCCGCCGCGCCTTGATCAGTGTCTCCGACAAGACCGGGATCCTCGAATTTGCCCGGGAGCTGGAAGCCCTGGGCGTGGAAATCCTCTCCACGGGCGGGACCTTCAAACTGCTGCAGGACAACGGCGTGGCCGCAGTAGAAGTGGCGGACTACACCGGTTTCGCAGAAATGATGGACGGTCGGGTCAAGACCCTGCACCCGAAAATCCACGGCGGCATCCTCGGCCGTCGCGGCACCGACGACGCGATCATGGCCGAACACGGCATCAAGCCGATCGACCTGGTGGCCGTTAACCTCTACCCGTTCGAAGCCACCATCAACAAGCCAGGCTGCGACTTGCCGACCGCCATCGAAAACATCGATATCGGCGGCCCGACCATGGTGCGCTCGGCGGCCAAGAACCACAAAGACGTGGCCATCGTGGTCAACGCCAGCGATTACGCCAACGTGCTGGAAAGCCTGAAGGCCGGTGGCCTGACCTACGCCCAGCGCTTCGACCTGATGCTCAAGGCCTTCGAACACACCGCCGCCTACGACGGCATGATCGCCAACTACATGGGCACTGTTAACCAGGCTGCTGAAACACTGTCCACCGAAGGCCGCAGCCAGTTCCCGCGCACCTTCAACAGCCAGTTCATCAAGGCCCAGGAAATGCGCTACGGCGAGAACCCGCACCAGAGCGCGGCGTTCTACGTAGAAGCCAAGCCTGCCGAAGTGGGCATCGCCACCGCGACCCAGCTGCAAGGCAAAGAGCTGTCCTACAACAACGTGGCCGACACTGACGCCGCGCTGGAATGTGTGAAGAGCTTCGTCAAGCCGGCCTGCGTGATCGTCAAGCACGCCAACCCGTGCGGCGTGGCGGTCAGCCCGGACGCTGAGGGCGGTATCCGCCAGGCGTACGAACTGGCCTACGCCACCGACACCGAATCCGCGTTTGGCGGCATCATCGCCTTCAACCGTGAACTGGATGCCGAGACCGCCAAGGCGATCGTCGAGCGTCAGTTCGTTGAAGTGATCATCGCCCCAAGCGTCAGCGAAGAAGCCCGCGCTATCGTGGCGGCCAAAGCCAACGTACGCCTGCTGGCCTGCGGTGAGTGGTCGGCTGAGCGTGCGGCTGCCTGGGACTACAAGCGCGTCAACGGCGGCTTGCTGGTACAGAGCCGCGACATCGGCATGATCGGCAGCCAAGACCTGAAAGTCGTGACCAAACGCGCGCCGACCGAGCAAGAGATCAACGACCTGATCTTCGCCTGGAAAGTGGCCAAGTACGTTAAATCCAACGCCATCGTCTACGCCAAGAACCGCCAGACCATTGGTGTCGGCGCCGGCCAGATGAGCCGCGTGAACTCGGCGCGTATCGCCGCGATCAAGGCTGAACACGCTGGCTTGCAAGTCGTGGGTTCGGTAATGGCTTCCGATGCGTTCTTCCCATTCCGTGACGGCCTGGACAACGCCGCGAAAGCCGGTGTTACCGCCGTGATCCAACCGGGTGGCTCGATGCGAGATGCTGAAGTCATCGCTGCCGCTGATGAAGCTGGCATCGCTATGGTCTTCACCGGTATGCGCCACTTCCGCCACTAAAAGCACGACTGTAGGAGCCGGCTTGCCGGCGATGAGGCCCTTGAAGCTTGTAGTGATTCAGAGGCCGTCATCGCCAGCAAGCCGGCTTCTACAGAATGTGGTGTTCCCAAGAATTCAGCGTCATCCGAGGTTTTTGAAATGAATGTTTTGATCATTGGCAGCGGTGGCCGTGAACACGCCCTGGCCTGGAAAGTTGCCCAGGACCCGCGCGTCCAGAAAGTGTTCGTGGCCCCCGGCAACGCCGGTACCGCCACTGAAGCCAAGTGCGAGAACGTCGCTATCGACGTGCTGGCCCTTGAGCAGCTGGCAGACTTTGCTGAAAAGAATGTATCCCTGACCATCGTCGGTCCGGAAGTGCCATTGGTTGCCGGCGTGGTGGACCTGTTCCGCAGCCGTGGCCTGGATTGCTTCGGCCCAACCGCTGGCGCGGCCCAGCTGGAAGGTTCCAAGGCATTCACCAAGGACTTCCTGGCGCGCCACAAGATCCCGACCGCCGACTACCAGAACTTCACCGAGATCGAGCCGGCCCTGGCTTACCTGCGTGAAAAAGGTGCGCCGATTGTGATCAAAGCCGATGGCCTGGCCGCCGGCAAAGGCGTGATCGTCGCCATGACCCTGCAGGAAGCCGAAGACGCGGTGCGCGACATGCTCGCTGGCAACGCTTTTGGTGACGCTGGTTCACGCGTGGTGATCGAGGAATTCCTCGACGGCGAAGAAGCCAGCTTCATCGTGATGGTCGACGGCAAGAACGTCTTGCCAATGGCCACCAGCCAGGACCACAAACGCGTCGGCGACGGTGACACCGGCCCGAACACCGGTGGCATGGGTGCCTACTCCCCTGCCCCGGTGGTCACCGCCGACGTGCACCAGCGCGTCATGGACCTGGTGATCTGGCCGACCGTGCGCGGCATGGCCGACGAAGGCAATGTGTACACCGGTTTCCTGTATGCCGGCCTGATGATCGACAAAGCCGGTAACCCGAAAGTCATCGAGTTCAACTGCCGCTTCGGCGACCCGGAAACCCAACCGGTGATGCTGCGCCTGCAATCGAGCCTGGTTCTGCTGGTGGAAGCTGCCCTGGCCCAGGCCCTGGACAAGGTGGAAGCCCAGTGGGATCCACGTCCGAGTGTCGGTATTGTGCTGGCGGCCGGTGGCTACCCTGCTGACTACGCCAAGGGCGACGTGATTGAAGGTCTCGACGCGGCTGCTACGCTGGAAGGCAAAGTGTTCCATGCGGGCACTGCGCTCAAGGATGGCCAGGTCGTGACCGCCGGTGGCCGTGTGTTGTGCGCTACCGCCATGGGCGCCAGCGTCGACGCCGCGCAGCAACAGGCTTACAAGCTGGCTGCAAAAATCGACTGGAATGGCTGCTTCTACCGCAAGGACATTGGCTATCGCGCCATTGCGCGGGAGCGTGGCGAGAGCCAGTAAGCTGCTATCCGTTCGGCTAGGCAAGGGCCTCTGGCCCTTGCCGTATGCCGGCCGACCCGCGCATAGTTAACCGTGCATCAACCTACGAAGGGATTTCGCCGTGCGCTGGCTCAGGATCGCCATAGGTTTCACTGTCAGTCTGCTGACACTGCTCTGCTTGTTCCCGGCCCAGGCCGCCGCGCAAGGCAGTGGCTGGGCAGTATTGCTTGATGAACAGGCCGACCTGCAACTGAGCGACATCCGTTCCTCGCGCTACACCAATCAATTCAGCCCCATCGAACTGGACCGCCTTACCGCCGCCGAACCGGACGGTGCGTTGTGGGTGCGTTTCAAGCTGCAACCCGGCAAGCACGAACAAGTACTTCGGGTCTTTGCCCCGGATTTATCCCACCTGAGCCTCTATGTACTCGACGGCGACACCCTGGTGGAGCAACAAAGTACCGGCACACGCCAGCCCCAGGCCGAGCGCCCGTTACCCAGCAGTGACTTCATGCTGCCCATGCCCCAAAGCCAGAAACCTTTAGAGGTCTACCTGCGCCTGGTCTCGGAACATGAACTGCGCCCCTATATCACCCTGGAACCGGCCGTGCTCGCCGCCGCCGACCAGACCCAGACACTGATCTACGGCCTGTTGTTCGGCTGTCTGCTGATGCTGATCCTGCATAACATCACCCGTTTCGCCTACCACCGCTCGCGCAGCAGCCTGTGGCTGGCGGCTTGCGAGATCCTGCTGATGCTCAGCCTCGCACTGCTGCTCAACCTGATCGGCCCCTGGCTGCCAAACTGGCACGCGATCCAGACGCCGGGCGCCTACCTGGCCCTGCTGCTGACCGCGCCGTGCGGGCTGATGTTTGCCTACCGGTTCTTCATGCCGCTGGGCCCACACCCGCTGAACAAGCTGTTGATGGCCGACATCCTGTTTATCGTGCTGTGCGGCCTGCTGCTGTTGTTCGTCAACACCCTGCCGCTGAACATCATCACCTATGCCCTGGTGGCATTGGCTGGCTTGAGCATGCTGTTTGTCTCGGCCTATCACTGGCAGAAAGGCTACCGCCCGGCACGCCTGTTCGTGGCGGCGATGGTGGTGTTCAACATCGGCACGCTGATCATCCTGCCGGCGCTGTTGGGCCTGACGATGGTCTCGCCCCAGGGCCTGATCGTGACGCTGCTGGCGTTTATCTGTCTCAGCGGTCTGTTGATGAGCCTGGCGCTGGGCGAACGCCAGCGGGCGATTGTCGAAGCGCGCTTCAGCCTCAGCCGTGACCTGGCGGCAAGCAACGCCGAGATCGCCGCCAAGGCCGAGTTCCTGGCCAAGATCAGCCACGAAATCCGCACGCCTATGAACGGCGTGCTGGGCATGACCGAATTGCTGCTGGGCACGCCGCTGTCGGTAAAACAGCGCGACTACGTGCAGACCATCCACAGTGCTGGCAATGAACTGCTCACGCTGATCAACGAAATCCTCGATATTTCCAAGCTGGAATCCGGCCAGATCGAATTGGATGACGTGCAGTTCGACCTCAACGCGCTGATCGAAGACTGCCTGAGTATCTTCCGCGCCAAGGCCGAGCAGCAAAACGTCGAACTGATCAGCTTTATCCAGCCCCAAGTGCCCCGTGTGATCAGCGGCGACCCGACGCGCCTGCGCCAGGCCATGTTGAGCCTGCTGGAAAACGCCCTGCAGAAGACCGACGAAGGCGAAGTGCTGATCGTCGTCGCGCTGGATGATCGCAGCACCAAGCCGCGTCTGCGCATTGCCGTGCAGGACAGCGGCCTGCCGATGGAAGCCGCCGAACGTGACGCCCTGCTGCACAGCGAACTGCACAGCAAGAATTTCTTCTCGGCCACCCGCCTGAACGGCCATCTGGGCCTGGTCATCGCGCGCCAATTGATCCTGCTGATGAATGGCGAGTTCGGTATCAAGAGCGGCAGCCATCAGGGCAGCACCTTGTGGCTGACCCTGCCGCTGGACCCGGAACGCCTGGAGCACCCGACCTCCGACCTCGATGGCCCACTCAAGGGCGCGCGGGTGCTGGTGGTGGACGACAACGACACCTGCCGCAAAGTATTGGTGCAGCAATGCTCGGCCTGGGGCCTCAACGTCAGCGCGGTGCCATCGGGCAAGGAAGCCCTGGCATTGCTGCGCACCAAGGCACACCTGCGCGATTACTTCGACGTGGTGCTGCTTGACCAGAACATGCCCGGCATGACCGGCATGCAACTGGCGGCGAAGATCAAGGAAGACCCAAGCCTGAACCACGACATCCTGTTGATCATGCTCACCGGTATCAGCAACGCGCCGAGCAAGATCATCGCGCGCAATTGCGGGATCAAGCGCATCCTCGCCAAACCCGTGGCGGGCTACACGCTCAAGACCACCCTGGCCGACGAACTGACCCAGCGCAGCAAAGGCAACGTTCCACCCCGCCCGGTCCTCAATGCCCCGGCCGCCATCACCGTGCCGACGGATTTCCGCATCCTGGTGGCCGAAGACAACAGCATCTCCACCAAGGTGATCCGTGGCATGCTCGGCAAGCTCAACCTCAACCCCGACACCGCCAGCAATGGCGAAGAGGCGCTGGAGGCGATGAAGGCCCAACGTTATGACCTGGTGCTGATGGACTGTGAAATGCCGATCCTCGATGGTTTTTCGGCGACCCAACAACTGCGCGCGTGGGAAGTCAGCCACCAGCGTATTCGCACACCGGTAGTGGCGCTGACGGCGCACATTCTGTCGGAACATAAAGAGCGTGCACGACAGGCCGGGATGGACGGGCATATGGCCAAGCCGGTGGAGTTGTCACAGTTGCGCGAGCTGGTGGAGTTCTGGGTGGCGCAGCGTCAACAACGACCCGAACACGCCCCCTCCTGACCTGAAACACAATCCCCATGTGGGACCGGGCTTGCTGTGGTGAGCGGGCTTGCCCCGCGCTGGGCTGCGAAGCAGCCCTAAAACCCTACGCCGCGGACTGCCTGACACAACGCGGCGTACTTATTGGGGCCGCTTCGCAGCCCAGCGCGGGGCAAGCCCGCTCACCACAAAAGCCAGCTCCCACATTTGATTTGTTTCGCCTGATAGACTGCCCACACTTTTTCCGCCCGCGAGCCACTCACATGCTCCACGTGTTATTCAGCGTCTACCTGAAAATGCTGGTGCTCTACAGCCCGTTCTTCGTGCTGTCCTGCTTTATCAGCCTCACCCGTGGCTACTCGAGCAAAGAACGGCGCCGCCTGGCGTGGAAGGTGGCGTTGGCGACCCTGGTATCGAGCGTGCTGCTCTACCTGTTCGGCCGCGTAATTTTCAGCGTGTTTGGCATCACCGTCGACGCCTTCCGCATCGGCGCCGGCAGCGTGCTGTTCATTTCCGCCCTGGGCATGGCCCAGGGCAAGTCGGCGGTGCAGACCGACAACGTGCAGCAAGACGTGACCATCGTGCCGCTGACCATCCCCCTTACCGTCGGCCCCGGCACCATCGGCGCACTGTTGGTGATGGGCGTGAGCCAGCCACACTGGGACGACAAGCTCACCGCCATCCTCAGCATTGCCCTGGCCAGCCTTACGGTGGGCGTGGTGCTGTACCTGTCCAACCGGATCGAACGCATCTTAGGCGACCAAGGCTTGCAGATTGTCAGCCGGTTGATGGGACTGTTCGTGTGTGCCCTGGCCGCGCAAATCATCTTCACCGGTGTACGCGGTTACCTGGTGCCCTAGATCCGGTATTTGGCGATCGCCAACTGCACCTTGTCACCCGCACTCTCGCGCATCAGTTGGATCGTCTTTTCGTTGACCACCGAGGTATTCAGCACCAGGCATGTCTGCCCGCTGAAGGCCTCGAACGAGGAGCTGTCCCATTCCAGGAAAGGCAGACCCACCTGTTTGCTCACGCCATGGCTGCTGTAGGTCACCAGCACCATCATCAGTTCGCCGTCTGTTTGCACACAGGATGCCAGGCCGAAGTCAGCGCCCTGGTGCACAGAGCTGTTGCGTTTGAACAGCTCGAAAGACGCAGGCGTCTGCTTCAACGCCTCCAATGCATCGGCCGCCAGTTTCGGCAACGCTGTCAGCAGCGGCCCGGACAACGTACTCGACGCCAACACGGCGGCAATAATGTTCAGCGCCGCCAACTGCACAGTCAGGCCCTTGCCCGCACCTGAAACCCGCTCGAAACGGCTGCGCACCGGCAGCCACCCCAGGCTGACCATCACTTTGATGAATTCGTCGTACCAATCCTCGGTACCGCGGTGCACTTTCAATACATCGCTGACGTAGCTGCTGGCCAGCAGATAACTTTTACGCACGTATTCCCGATTCAGACTCGATAGGCCTTCAGCAAACGAAATTACGCTGTTGTTGACCACGGCCGCGTTGAAGTCGTCCTCGGTGTCCGGCGGTAAAGCCGCACGTTTTCCGGGCGCCCCCGGTAGTTTGTAGGCGGCAATCAACTTGCGCCTTTTTTTATTGTTGATCCTTCTGTGATGTCGCTCCATCTTGGTTCTCCACAAGCACCCCAACTCGGGGCTTATGTCCACCCTAGTCCACTGGCTGCAGGGTTTTCCAGACGATAAACATCCCTTGGCGCACCCCGTCAAACCGTGCAACCCAGCAATAACGGGGGCGGTGTCTGGCGGGCTTGCGGATTTCATCGCAGAAAAAAGAAAAACCCCGGACAACGCCAGGAAAATCCCTGGGTCATTCGGAGTTTTCAGACACCCGAGGGGCCATTTTCAGGAAGCAGGTTTCTCGCCGTACCAACGCGGCGTGTACACCCATTCACCGCCACCGGCACGCGGGAAGGTGACGGTGGTGGTGGAGCCGATCAGCACCATGGTGCGCATGTCCACCTGCTCCGGCGTCAGTTGCCCCAACGTAGTGACGCGCAGGGTCTGACCCGGCCGACCAATATCCCGGCCTAGCACCACCGGCGTATCAGGCGTGCGATGCAGCGCGACAATTTCCAGGGCACGCCCCAACTGCCACGGCCGCGAGCGCGAGATCGGGTTGTAGAACGCCAGCGCCAAGTCGGCCTGGGAGGCCAAATCCAAGCGCTTTTCGATGATCGACCAGGGTTTGAGGTTGTCCGACAGCGACATCACGCAGAAGTCATGGCCCAACGGCGCGCCCGCCTGGGCGGCGGTGGCGAGCGAGGCCGAAACGCCCGGCAGGATTTCCAGGTCGACCTGATGCCAGGCTGGATCGCTGGATTCGTGCAGGGCTTCGATTACCGCAGCGGCCATGGCGAACACGCCGGGGTCGCCGGACGACACAACAACCACCGAGCGACCTTGGGCCGCCAGTTCGAAGGCGTGGCGGGCACGCTGCATTTCTTCGCGGTTGTCGGTGCAATGCTGCACCTGGTCGTCACGAAAGGGCCCGGCCATGCGCACGTAGGTTTCGTAACCCAGCACATCGGTGCAGCGCGCCAGTTCAGCCTTGACCGCTGGCACCATCAACTCAGCGGCGCCGGGGCCCAGGCCGATCACGGCCAAGCGGCCACGCACACGGCCGACTTGCGACAGGTCCAGGGGTTGCTCGGCAACGTTGATGACAATATCGACGTCCTGGGTGACGCTGGCAAACCGTAGCGGTACACCCAGCTTCAACGCTGCCTCATGCAACGACGCTTCGGCCATCTGTGTATCACTGGCCAACAGGCATGCCAGGGATTGCACGGCGATGCCCGCCTCATGCAACTCAGTGCGCACACGCTCAGCCAACTGCGCACCTGGCTTGCAGGTCACGCTGATGTTCTTCGGGTAGATCAGCAATTCATTGGCGGCAGGCGTGCGCTCGGTACTGCCCACATGAATCGCCAGGCGTGCCTGTTGGTCCTGGGGCAGGTTGGCCTGGTCCAGCCACGGCGCGGCGCCTTCGATGCGCACGCTTTCGCCGGCCAGCAGGTCGGAGACGAAACGCTTGCCCAGCTCCAGGTCGGCCAGTTCATAACCCGCAGGCGGGTTGAGCAGGCAGGTGCCAAAACGCAGCTCGCCACTGGTAGTGATCGCAGCGGCTACGTTCAACGCAGCGGCGATTTCGCGCGCCATCACGTTCACACCGCCAAGGCCGCCGAGCAACGGCACCACCGCGCTGCCGTCTTCGGCCACGGCCAGCACGGCGGGTTCTTCGCCTTTTTCCAACAGCAGCGGCGCCAGGGTACGAATGACGATACCCGCCGCGCACAGCGCAATCAGCGGCGTGCCTTGCTGATAGAGCAGACGCAGGGTCGCGCCGAATTCACTGTAGGTCTGGTCCGCGCCGTCGACCCGTCCGGCCAGGCCATGGATCAACGCACCGGGGTAGACCTGCTGGATCTTGCGCGCAGTGGCCAGGCTGCCCTGGCCCAGAATGACAATCGCCGGGCTCATCAACCTTGCCACCGTTCACCGGGCACGATGATCAGCGAGAAGTACGGCGACGACGACGGGTCGACCTGATCCAGCGGCACGATCTTCTGGTTCGCCATGGTGGCGCGCTCCACGTACAGCGCGCGCCCGGCCAGGCCAAGGTCTTCCAGCACCTGACGCACTTTCGGGAAGTTGCGACCCAGCTTCATGATCACGGCCGCATCGGCATCCGCCAGGCGGCGCTTGAGGTCTTCATGGGGCAATACACCCGAAAGAACTGACAGGCTCTGATTGCGATACACCAACGGCGCACCCAGCACCGAGGCACCGCCGAGCATCGAACACACGCCAGGAATCACCTGCGCGTCATAGCGCTCGGCGAGGCGGTCGTGCAAGTACATGTAAGAGCCATAGAAGAATGGGTCACCTTCGCAGATCACCGCCACGTCACGGCCGGCATCCAGATGTGCGGCGACGTCAACGCTGGCGGCGTCGTAGAAATCGCTGATCACCTGTTCGTAGGACATCGGCGCCGGCAACACTTCGGTGGTCACCGGGTACACCAGCGGCATCAGCGTCTGTTGCGGCACCAGGTGATCTTCGATGATGCCAAAGGCGTTGCCCTTCTTGCCCTTGGCCACGAAGTACGCCACCACGGGCGACTCACGCAGCAGGCGCAGGGCCTTGAGGGTGATCAGTTCCGGGTCACCGGGGCCCACACCCAGGCCGATCAAACGTCCGCGTGCCTGCATTATTCGACCTCCGTGGCCAGGGCGTTTACCGCAGCGGCGGCCATGGCACTACCGCCCAGTCGGCCCTGCATGATCACGAACGGCACACCACGACTGTCGGCGGCAAGCATTGCCTTGGACTCGGCGGCGCCGACAAAACCGACCGGGAAACCGAGGATCAACGCCGGTTTCGGCGCGCCCGCATCCAGCATTTCCAGCAGATAGAACAACGCGGTCGGCGCATTGCCGATCACCACCACGCTGCCTTCCAGGTGCGGACGCCACAGTTCAAGGGCGGCAGCGGAACGGGTGTTGCCCAGTTCGCGCGCCAGCTCCGGCACGCTGTCGTCGCGCAGGGTGCAGATCACTGGGTTATTGGCCGGCAAACGCGCGCGGGTCACACCTTCGGAAACCATCCGCGCATCGCACAGGATCGGCGCGCCAGCGGCGAGCGCATCGCGCCCGGCCTTGCCCGCGCCCTCGGAGAACTGCAGGCCGTCGATGGCGTCGACCATGCCGCAGGCATGAATGACCCGCACCGCGAGTTTCTCCAAATCAGCCGGGATGCGGTCCAACTTGGCTTCCGCGCGAATAATGGCGAAGGAGTTGCGATAGATCTCCTGACCGTCGCGGATGTAATCAATCATCGGTGTTGCTCCGTGGGCGGGCGCGCAGCAAGGCGCCCGTCGCTTCAATAGAAAGGTTGCGTGCGTGCAGCCGGCCGAAATCGGGGTGGGCTGCCTCGCGAAAATAGAGGTCGTAGTGGCCGGGGCTCACCGCCAGCAAGGTCACCGGCGCGGTATGTGCGGCGGCGCAGGAGCGTGGGCAGCCGGACAGATGCACGTTGTGCCCTGTGTCCAGCGCAGCGAGTTGCACGGCGTCGGCCTTGGTGTCGGCCAGGGCCTTGCCGCACCCGCTGGAGCCGGTGCAGGCGGTCATGCGCGCCAGGGGCTGGTCGATGGAACAAAGAAAGCCGAGCTGCGCCAAGTGCTCGGTAACGGCGTGCGGTTTTTCGACGTTGGGCAGCAGTACGCCCTGCCAGGGGGTGAAACGCAGCGTGCCGTCGCCGTATTCGCTGGCCAGTTGTGCGGCGCCCTTGAGCATCGTCGCATCCAGGCGACCCAAGGGTGCGATGGCGGCGACGTAAAGCTTGTTATTTTGATGCTGTGGATAAGTGCCCAGGTGCAGCAAAGCGCCGCTGGGAGGTCGTTTGAAGCCATCGGCTGGTAGCAGCGATAGCGTGAGATGACTCAGCAAGTTATCCACAGACAAATGCCGCATGCGGGTCTGCTCGGGAGTGGCGATGTCCAGAAATGCTTCCAGCACGGCCACCACCAGTGCATGGCCCTGGTCCAATGGCACGGCGGCCAGCGGCGCATCCAGCCCAGGACAGCCCGCCAGGCCGAAGGCGAGAAGCGTCTCGCCACCACGTACGAACGCCGACAGCCACAGGTCATGGTGATGTTCGAGCATCGCCAACGCCTCACCGCCATCCAACTGTACGGCGAACTTGGCCGACAGCTCATGAAAACGCGGGTGGCTTTGCAGGGTATTCAGGATCTGTTCGGCCAGCGGGCGCGTATCGAAGAGCATCTGCGGATCGATCCCGGCGCTCGGGCTGAGCATCAGGTTGCGCACGTCGTCGCCGGCGGCATTGCTGGGGCCGAGGTCGGCTGCCAGCAGCATCGCAATCAGCGCGCGTTCTTCAGTGCCGATCCCGCGAATCTGCAGATTGGCGCGGTTGGTCGCCTCGATCACCCCACCGGCATAGGCCTGGGCGGCATCCGCCACCGCGTGGGCCTGGTCGGCGCGGATCGAGCCTCCGGCCAATTTGATCCGGCAAATGCCGCCATCCAACGCCTGGACAATACGCAGCAACCCCGGACAAGCCGAGGGGCGCAAGGTATTCACAGCGGGCGTTGGGTTCACGGGGCTACCGGTTGATGGGTAAAGGCGCGGTATTATGCCTGCTTTGTCCGGCGGCATGAAAAGCCTGCCCGTCGGATGTCGTTCAAGGAATTGTTATGTCGCCCTGGCTGACGGTTGTAGGCATCGGTGAAGACGGCTTCAAGGGGCTGGGCAGGAATGCCCGGCATGCCCTATTGCGCGCCACGCGGATTATAGGTGCTCAGCGCCAGTTGGACCTGTTGCCGGTGTGTATTCGCGGCGAGCGGGAGTTATGGCCGAGCCCGTTTTCCCTGGAACCGCTGCTGGCGCGGCGCGGCGAACCGGTGTGTGTGTTGGCCAGTGGGGACCCGATGTTCTATGGCGTGGGCGCGAGTCTGACACGGCAGGTGGCCGCTGAAGAGTTGCTGATCTTGCCCGCACCGTCGTCGGTGTCGTTGGCGGCAGCGCGGTTGGGCTGGCCGTTGCAGGAAGTGGTGACGCTGTCCGTGGTCGCCCGGCCGCTGGCGGCGCTGAATGCGCATCTGGCCAGTGGCGTGCGCTTGTTGGTGTTGAGCAATGACGGTCGCAGTCCGGCGTTGATTGCCGCTTTGTTGGCTTCGTGCGGGTTTGGGCCGAGCCGCTTGAGCGTGTTTGAACATTTGGGTGGCACGGATGAGCGGCGCATCGACGGGCTGGCTGTTGATTGGCAGCACGCGCCAATCGCCGATTTGAATCTGGTTGCCATCGACTGCGTGTCTGACCCGCAGGCTGTGCGCCTGTCACGTCTGGCCGGCCTGCCGGACTCAGCCTTCAAACATGACGGCCAACTGACCAAACGCGATGTACGCGCCATGACCCTCGCCCGCCTCGCGCCGATGCCCGGCGAACTGCTGTGGGACGTGGGCGCGGGCAGTGGCTCCATTGGTATTGAATGGATGCGCGCTCATCCGAGTTGCCGTGCAGTGGCGATTGAAGCGGATGAAGGTCGCCAAGGCCTGATCGAACACAACCGCGACGCCCTGGGCGTGCCGGGCCTGCAACTGGTTCGCGGCAAAGCGCCCGAGGCTTTAAGCGGCCTGGAGGCACCGGACGCCATCTTCATCGGCGGCGGCGTCACACGCGACGGCGTGCTCGAGACCTGCTGGCAACACCTGCGGCCGGGCGGGCGGCTGGTCGCCAATGCTGTGACCCTGCAAAGCGAAATGACCTTGATGGACTGGCGTGCGCGTTATGGCGGCGAACTGACGCGTATCCATGTCGCCCAGGCCCAGCCGCTGGGCGAATTCGATACGTGGCGACAGGCGCTGCCGATCACGTTGCTGGAAGTGGTCAAGCCGCTATGAAACGCATCCTGTTGTTGGGCGGCGTGACTGAAGCGCTGGCCATTGCCCGTACGTTGGGCCCGGAACATATCTACAGTTTGGCCGGTGTGGGCCGAGTGCCGACTGACCTGATATGCCAAGTGCGGGTGGGCGGTTACGGCGGGCCCGAGGGCTTGGCGCAGTTTGTTCGGAATGAGGGTATTAGCCTGATTCTCGACGCGACCCATCCGTATGCGGCGCAGATCAGCCGCAATGCGGCCGAGGCTGCGCAGTTGAGCGGCGTCCCTTGCTGGGCCTTGCGCCGACCGGCGTGGCAGGCGCAGGCGGTGGATGACTGGCGTGAGGTCAGTGATTGGGCGTCGTTGATTGAAGCGTTGAAGCCGTTCAAACGCCCGCTATTCACCTTGGGCCGCGAGCCGTTGCAGCATTTGGATGAAATCCCGCCGGAGCAATTCTGGACGCTGCGTGCACTGGATGTGTATCCGGGGAATGCGCGGTGTGACGTGATTGGCGCGCGGGGGCCGTTTTTGATCGAGGATGAGCGCGCGTTGTTCGAAAGGCGCGGGATTGATGTGCTGATCAGCAAGAACAGCGGTAGTACCGCAACGGAGCCGAAGTTGGAAGTGGCGCGGGAGCGTGGGGTGCCGGTGTTGGTGTTGAAGCGGCCGGTGTTGGCGCAAGTAGATCGGGAACTCTTGTCGCCTGAAGAAACACTCATCGCGTTGGCAAATTTCATTCAATAAGTCAGGATCGCTCGCTTGCTTGATTAGTAACCTATTTGTTACCTTCAGGACGGCTAATGATTGAGATTGAAGAATACCGACGCGATAACCAGTCCAGCCCCTTCGATGAGTGGTTTTCATCTTTGAGTGTGCCGGCAGCCACCCGAGTTTCCACCGCTTTGGTTCGACTCGAAATGGGCAACACCAGCAACATCAAGTGGTTCGATGGGCTGGGCGAGTACCGCATCGACTGGGGACCGGGCCTGCGAATCTATCTGATACGAGAAACCCACCGACTAATCATACTGTTCGGTGGTGGCGACAAATCCAGTCAAAAGCGCGATATCAAAGTCGTGAAGTCGCTGATCAATGAACATCAGCGTGACAAGAAATTGAAACAACAGAGGTAACCAGCATGGCGCTTACCCGCAGCTACAAACACACCATTGCCGAACGCGCTCAGCGCGATCCTGAATTTGCCCAGGCTCTCCTCGATGAGGCTGCCACGCTGTTTCTCAATGGTGAGCCAGAAGTTTCACGTGTCATTCTGCGTGATCTGGTCAACGCCACAGTAGGCTTTGAGGGCCTTGCTAAAGAAACGTCAAAACCGAGTAAAAGCTTGCACCGGATGCTGTCAGCCAGTGGCAATCCAAGCATGGATAATCTAGCGGCGATTTTTGCGGTGATTAGAAAAGCCCTGGGTGTTGATATGCAGGTCCACGGAGTTCCCACAGCATAAAGTGTGCAACACCAGACCTGGAGCTGGCTTGCCAGCGATGAGGCCCACAGATTCACCGCAAGTCTCAAGAGCCTCATCGCCGGCAAGCCGGCTCCTACAGTGCAGATGCGGCGTGCAAACGGTCCGCCAGCAACTGCGCCAACTCGATCAACTGCGCAACGCCGAGCAATTCCTCTCGTTTCGAGCCTTCCAGGTTAAACGCAAGATCGCAGCTGAGCGCATTGGCTGAAGCGAGGGTTTCGCTGAGGTTGACCAGCAGGTCTTCGGTGCTGATGCCGTCGGTAACGGTAAAGAGACGGACGGGGGGATTGGGAGTGGGTTTGATCATGGTGAAGCTCCGGAGAAGTAAAAAGGAGCTGCCACTGATCGCCGCGACGCGATGGGGGTGGCAGCTGTACGCAGGTTCGCGGACCGATTCTCCAAAACACCGGCATACCCGAAGGTATCCCGCGCACAGCCGCCATAGCGCCGCACAGTAGATGATAAAAAAACGCCAACTGAAAGGAGACAATGACGCTTCGGCGTCTGGAGAAATCCGGGCCGCGACGCCCGACCGCTGAGTTTGCAGCGATGTACGGAGACCAGGGATTGAGTTTCCTAGGGGCACCTTAAAGGCTTGTCGGATATTTCTGTCGAATGACTCCATATCCGAGCCGAGCGCAATCCAAAATGTGGGAGCGGGCTTGCTCGCGAAGACGGTGTGTCAGTCACCCGATGTATTGGCTGACACTCCGCATTCGCGAGCAAGCCCGCTCCCACATTTAGCACCGCGTTGTCCTTGATATCGGCAACCTCTCAGTTCCCGTCTATCCTCAACCACTGGCACTGCGACACCAAACCACATGCCCTGTTTTTACTTATCTCCTACGATCAGGCTAAATACCCCCCTGATCGTTTAACCCTACGGATTGTCCGCCATGGCCCGTCAACGCTTTGCAATCGCCTGGATCGCCTGCCTCGCAGTGCTGTTCAACGCCTTTGCCATGCCGATGGCCAGCGCAATGCAACAGTCCCAGGACCCGATGCAGCAGTTGCTGTGGGGCAGTTTCTGCTCCTCCAATGGCGCTACGCTCAAGACCATCGCCCTGGGCAAGCTGGAGATTCCGGCGCCGCAGCAGGACGATCATTCCACCATGCAGCATTGCTGGTGTTGCTCGGGCTCGGCGCCGTTGGTGGCGTTGCCGGGGCATGTGCCGCAGTTGTATCTCACTCAATTCAGTACCTCCCAGAGCTTGCCGTCGCCCCGGCTGCAAAGCCCGACCCCGCGCCAGCAATGGCCAAGCCTCAACCCCCGCGCCTCTCCAACGGTCTGATTTTCTTCGCAAGTGAACTGCGTTTAGAACCGTTCTGGAGAACTGCCATGCTCAAATCTTCCCTGCTTCTGGCTGCGTTGCTGCTGCCGGTGTTCAGTGCTGCCAATGCCGAGGACTACAAGTCCGGTGACCTAGTGGTCAGCGAACCCTGGTCCCAGGAGTTGCCGCCGAATGCGCCGACTGTCGCTGCCTATTTTGTGATTCATAACACCGGCGAATCCCCGGACCGCCTGCTCAGCGTCGAAACGCCAGTGGCGGAAAAGGCCGAGCTGCATGAACACGTCATGCAGGGCGACCTGATGAAGATGCAGCAAGTGCCCAGCGTCGCCGTACCGGCCAAGGGTGACCTGACCTTCGCGCCCATGGCCTACCACGTGATGCTGCTCGGCCTCAAAGACCGCAGCCTGTTGGCCGACGGCAAGCAATTCCCGCTGACCCTGACCTTCGAAAAAGCCGGCAAGGTCGCGGTGCAAGTGTCGGTACAGAAAGTACCGCCGATGGCCGGCCACGCACACAAGCACCCGCAATAGACTGACACGTAATGGGCGCCCCTCGCGCCAGGCTCTCCCCACACGCCCGCGTAAGGCGCGGCGGTTGGATCAGCCTGTTCGCCATGCTGATGATCTTTATCGGTCCGCTGATTTCCCAAGCGATGCCGATGGACCATCACGCCGGTATGTCGATGGACATGCCGATGGACCACGGCGACTCCCATCACAAGAAAACCCCTGACGAACACCACGCCCTCTGGTCCAAATGCGGCTATTGCGACCTGCTCTACAGCTGCCCCGCCTTGCCCGGCGGCGTTTCAACCTTCACCCAGAGCAGTCCGCCGCCCGCCAACGCCCTCACCCCCGCCACGCGCCTGGGCCATGCCCGGCAAAGCATTTTCCCCGGCGCCCGCAGCCGCGCGCCGCCCATCGCTTCGTAAGCACTTCACAGCGTTACTTCACCCCGGCCGACTTTAGACAGACAGCCGCAGGCTGCTGGCCGTGTTGTTTACGATTGATTGATGGAATTTGTCATGTCCAGGTTTTCTGCTGACACCCGTTTGGGATGTACTCCCGTGTTCGCCGTTCTGTGCGGCGCACTGCTGGCTCCGATGGCTCACGCCGACGAAAATGAATTGAGCCCTACCGTCATTACCGCAATCGCCCCCAGCTCACCGCTGACCGTGATCACCAACCCGAAAGACCCGCGCCAACCGGTGCCCGCCAGCGATGGCGGCGATTATCTCAAGACCATCCCCGGCTTCGCCCTGGTGCGCAATGGCGGCACGAATGGCGACCCGGTACTGCGCGGCATGTTCGGCTCGCGCCTGAATATCCTCACCAATGGCAGCATGATGCTTGGCGCCTGCCCGGGCCGCATGGATGCGCCCACCTCGTACATCTCACCGGAAACCTACGACAAACTCACCGTAATCAAAGGCCCGCAGACCGTGCTCTGGGGTCCTGGCGCGTCGGCCGGCACGGTGCTGTTCGAGCGTGAGCCTGAGCAATTCGGAGAGCTGGGTACGCGGCTCAACGCTAGCGTGCTGGCCGGTTCCAACGGGCGTTTCGACAAAGTGATTGATGCCGCCGCCGGGGGTCCGCTGGGCTATGTGCGGGTGATCGGCAACCAGGCCCACGCTGATGACTATAAGGACGGCAACAACGACACCGTCGCCTCGCGCTACGACAAATGGAACGGCGACGTGGCCGTCGGTTTCACCCCCGACGCCGACACCCTGCTGGAACTCACTGCCGGCCGTGGCGATGGCGAAGCACGCTACGCCGGGCGCGGCATGGATGGTTCGCAGTTCCTGCGCGAAAGCCTGGGGCTGCGTTTCGAAAAATCCAACATTGGCGAAGTCCTCGACAAGGTCGAAGCCCAGGTCTACTACAACTACGCCGACCATGTGATGGACAACTACAGCCTGCGCACGCCCTCGGGCACCGGCATGATGGCCGGGCCGATGGCATCCAACGTCGACCGGCGCACCCTCGGCGCGCGCATCAAGGCCACCTGGCGCTGGGCCGATGTGCAGTTGATCAGCGGCCTGGATGCGCAGACCAACGAACACCGCCAGCGCAGCAGCATGGGCATCGATACCTACAAGGACCTGCCACGGGTCAAGGACGCCAACTTCCACAACTATGGTGTGTTTGGCGAACTGACCTGGTACGCCGCCGACCGCGAACGGCTGATCACTGGCGCGCGCCTGGACCGCGCCTCGGCCAAGGATTTCCGGCAGAGCACCGGTTCCGGCATGATGAAGCGCCCCAATCCGACGGCTGACAACACCCGCGCGGACACCTTGCCCTCGGGCTTCGTGCGCTATGAACACGACCTGGCCGACAGCCCCACCACCCTCTACGCAGGCCTGGGCCACTCCGAGCGTTTCCCCGACTACTGGGAGCTGTTTTCGCCCAACACCGGCGCCGCCGGCTCGGTAAATGCCTTCGACGGCGTGAAGCCAGAGAAAACCACCCAGCTCGATTTCGGCGCGCAGTACAAAGCCGAAGACATGGAAGCCTGGGCTTCGGGTTACATCGGTCGGGTGCAGGACTTCATCCTGTTCGACTACCGACCCGGAATGATGGGCACCACCTCCCAGGCCCGCAACGTCGACGCCCGCATCATGGGCGGCGAACTGGGCGCAGCGTACAAACTGGCGAGCAACTGGAAAGCCGACGCCACCCTCGCCTACGCCTGGGGCAAGAACAGCAGCGACGGCAAAGCCCTGCCGCAAATGCCCCCGCTGGACGCACGCCTGGGCCTGACCTACAGCGAGGATGACTGGAGCGCAGGCGCGCTGTGGCGTGTGGTCGCCGCACAAAACCGCATCGACCAGAACAAGGGCAACGTGGTCGGCAAGGACTTCGACAAGAGCGGCGGCTTTGGCGTGTTCTCGCTGAACGCGGCGTATCGCATCAACAAGCACTTCAAGGTCAGTACCGGCGTCGACAACCTGTTCGGCAAGGCCTACGCCGAGCACTTGAACCTGGCCGGCAATGCCGGGTTCGGCTACCCGGCCAGTGACCCGCAGGCCATCAAGGAGCCTGGTCGCACCCTGTGGACCAAGGTGGATATGAGCTTCTAAAAAGCATCGGGGGCGGTGCGACTTGCCCCCGATGACGGCCTACCTGACACAAAAAATTCAAAGCCTTGCGGAGCCCCTGATGAGCACTCAAAAGATTTCCTTCTACAACCTGGCCTGGCGCTGGCACTTCTACGCCGGCCTCTTCGTCGCCCCGTTCATGGTGCTACTGGCCCTGACCGGCATCATCTACCTGTTCAAACCCCAACTCGACCCACTGATGTACGGCGACCTGCTCAAGGTCCAAACCGCCGAGCACGCCCTGAGCGCCGACGAGCAACTGCAACGCGCCAAAACCGCCTACCCCAACGCCGCGATCAGCAAATACCTGCCCCCTGCCGACAGCACCAGCAGCGCGCAATTCGTGATGCACGACAGAGGCCGCGAAGTAACCGTGTTCGTCGACCCCTATCGCGGCACGGTCCTCGGTGAGCAGGACTCGAAATACAACCTGCAAGCCATCGCCCGCGCCCTGCACGGCGAGCTGATGATAGGCACCGTCGGCGATCGCCTGGTGGAACTCGCCGCCGGTTGGGGCGTGATGCTGGTGGTGTCGGGCCTGTACCTGTGGTGGCCACGCGGCAAGTCCTCGGCGGGTGTGCTGTGGCCGCGTTTCAACAGTCGTGGCCGGGTGCTTTGGCGCGATATGCATGCGGTCACCGGTTTCTGGGGCGCGTCCTTGTTGCTGGTGATGCTGCTGAGCGGCATGACCTGGACCGGCTTCTGGGGCAAGCAATATGCCGACCTGTGGAACACCTTCCCGGCGGCGATGTGGAACAACGTGCCGCAGTCGGACCAACAGGCGCGCGTGCTCAATACGGCCAGCCAACAGACCGTGCCCTGGGCCATCGAAAACACGCCGATGCCGGTGTCCGGCGACCATGCCGAACACATGAACCACGGCGCTATGCATTCAGCTCCGGCGGCGCCCACCTTGCGCTTGCAACAAGTGGTCGACTTGGCCAACGCACGCCACGTCGAGCCCGGCTACAGCATCACCTTCCCCACCACCGCCGAAGGTGTATTCACCGTCGCGGTGTTCGCCAACGACCCACGCAATGACGCCACCCTGCACGTGGACCAATACACCGGCAAGGTGCTGGCCGATGTGCGTTGGGAACATTACAACCTGGTCGCGCGAGCCACCGAGACCGGCGTGATGCTGCACGAAGGCAAGATGTTCGGTTGGGTCAATCAGCTGATCGTGCTGTTGATCTGCCTGATGATCCTGCTCAGCGCCGTCAGCGGCGTGGTCATCTGGTGGAAGCGTCGGCCTCAAGGCGGCCTGGGCGTTCCGCCGCTGCGTCATGACCTGCCAAAGTGGAAAACCGCGATGGTGATCATGCTCGCCCTGGCGATCATTTTTCCTCTTGTTGGCGCGTCTTTGATTGCGGTGTGGGCACTGGATCGCCTGGTGCTGTCGCGCTTTTTTGCGCAACGTGAATCTGCCTCGGGTTCAGCATGAAACCGGCGAGATGCCCAACACAGAGGCCTTCTGTAGCCTTGCGTCCGGGCTGTGCCTGGTATGGCTGGACGTGGCTGCGCGCACGCTGATCGCCCCTGAACACCTGCCCATCGGCGTGGCCACGGCGGCGATTGGCGGGGTGTTTTTCATCGGACTGATGCGCAAGCGCTGACTGCGCCCCGTTGTAGCGCATCGCGATGCACCTGGCACCCCGCCCTGCCATTTGATGGTGCGCAACCCGCGCGCAACACGCGGCAAAGCGACTATTTCATGCCCTTTCCCGACTAGGCACAGCGCTTGCAATCACCTCCTCGACTTTGTCCCCCTCATAACAATTTTGAGTTCACGGAGATCGCACCATGAAGCGTCGCAGCTTGATCAAGGCTTTCACTCTTTCGGCGTCCATTGCCGCCATGGGCATGACCTGGACGATCCAGGCCGCCGAGACCATCAAGGTCGGCATCCTGCACTCGTTGTCCGGCACCATGGCGATCTCCGAAACCTCGCTCAAAGACATGGCGCTGATGACCATCGACGAGATCAACGCCAAAGGCGGTGTGAACGGCAAGATGCTTGAGCCGGTGGTGGTCGACCCGGCGTCGAACTGGCCGCTGTTCGCGGAAAAGGGCCGGCAATTGCTGACCCAGGACAAAGTCGCGGTGGTGTTCGGTTGCTGGACCTCGGTGTCGCGTAAATCCGTGTTGCCCGTGTTCGAAGAACTCAACGGCCTGCTGTTCTACCCGGTGCAATACGAAGGCGAAGAGATGTCGCCAAACGTGTTCTATACCGGTGCGGCGCCGAACCAGCAGGCGATCCCGGCCGTGGAATACCTGATGAGCGAAGAAGGCGGCAGCGCCAAGCGCTTCTTCCTCCTTGGCACCGACTACGTGTACCCGCGCACCACCAACAAGATCCTGCGTTCGTTCCTGCATGCCAAAGGCGTAGCGGATAAAGATATCGAAGAGGTCTACACCCCGTTCGGCCACGCCGATTACCAGACCATCGTCGCCAACATCAAGAAGTTCTCGGCCGGCGGCAAGACCGCGGTGATCTCCACCGTGAACGGCGATTCCAACGTGCCGTTCTACAAAGAACTGGCCAACCAAGGCCTGAAAGCCACCGACGTACCGGTGGTGGCGTTCTCCGTAGGTGAAGAAGAACTGCGCGGCATCGACACCAAGCCGCTGGTGGGCAACCTCGCCGCCTGGAACTACTTCCAGTCGGTGGAGAACCCGGTCAACAAGAAATTCGTTGCCGACTGGAAAGCCTACGCCAAGAAACACAACCTGCCAGGCGCCGACAAAGCTGTGACCAACGATCCGATGGAAGCCACCTATGTCGGCATCCACATGTGGGCGCAGGCGGCGGAAAAAGCCAAGTCCACCGACGTCGAAAAAGTGCGTGAAGCGCTGGCCGGGCAGACGTTCGCCGCGCCTTCGGGCTTCACCCTGACCATGGACAAGACCAACCACCACCTGCACAAGCCGGTGATGATTGGTGAGATCCAGTCCGATGGGCAGTTCTCGGTGGTCTGGCAGACCCAGGAGCCGATCCGGGCACAGCCGTGGAGTCCGTACATCCCCGGCAATGACAAGAAGCCGGACTATGCCGTCAAGAGCAACTAAATCTCTGTAGGAGCCGGCTTGTCGGCGATGGCGTCCTTGAAATCGCCATCGCTGGCAAGCCAGCTCCCACACCGTCCGTGAATGATCAGGACATTTTGTTATGCCCACTGCCTTTTACCGCTTCATCCTTATGGCCCTGCTGTTGCTGCCTTTGGCGGCACACGCCAGCGATGCCGAAGACTTCCTGGCTGCCAACCCCAGCCAACAAGCGAAGCTGCTCCAGGACTGGGCCACCCAGCCCGACCCGGCACGCATCGAGTTGGTGGACGCCCTTGCACAAGGCCAACTCACGCTCAACGGTGAAACCAAAACCGTGCGCCTGAACAACCGCCTGCGCAGCCTGATCGACAACGTCCAAGCAAGCCAGCAACTGCTCGCCGCCGACCCCAAGGTGCGCCTGGCCGCAGCGGTGACCCTGCAAAAAAGCGCACAACCGGCGCAACTGAAATTCCTCGATCAGCAGGTCGCCGCCGAGACCAACGAGGACGTGCACACCGCCCTCAGTCTGGCCCTGGCCAACCTGCAACTGGTCGACCCCGACCCCGTCGTTCGTCTTGCCGCCGTACGCCTGTTGGGCAGCACCGGTGATCCACTGGCGCGCACGCGTCTTGAGGCGCTGCTCGCCCCCGGCGTCGAGACCGATGCAGCCGTGCACACCGCCGCCGAAACCAGCCTGGCCCAAGTCAAACGCAAGCTGATGCTCGGCGAAATCCTCGGGCAAGCCTTCAGCGGTATGTCCCTTGGTTCGATTTTGCTGCTGGCAGCCCTGGGTTTGGCAATCACCTTCGGCCTTCTCGGCGTGATCAACATGGCCCACGGCGAGATGCTGATGCTCGGCGCCTACTCCACGTATGTGGTGCAACTGCTGATGCAGCGTTACGTGCCGCAAGCCATCGAGTTCTACCCGCTGATCGCCTTGCCCGTGGCGTTTTTTGTCACCGCCGCCATCGGTATGGCCCTTGAGCGCACGGTGATTCGCCACCTCTACGGTCGGCCACTGGAAACGTTGCTCGCCACCTGGGGCATCAGCCTGATGCTGATCCAGCTTGTCCGATTGCTGTTCGGTGCGCAGAACGTCGAAGTGTCCAACCCGGAGTGGTTGTCCGGTGGCATTCAAGTGCTGCCCAACCTGGTGCTGCCGTACAACCGCATCGTGATCATCGCCTTCGCGCTGTGTGTGGTGGTGCTGACCTGGCTGCTGCTGAACAAGACCCGCTTGGGCCTCAACGTGCGTGCCGTCACCCAGAACCGCAACATGGCGGCCTGCTGCGGCGTGCCCACCGGGCGTGTGGACATGCTCGCGTTTGGCCTGGGCTCAGGTATCGCCGGGTTGGGCGGCGTGGCGCTGAGCCAGATCGGCAACGTCGGCCCGGACCTGGGCCAGAGCTACATCATCGATTCCTTCCTAGTGGTCGTACTTGGCGGTGTAGGCCAGTTGGCCGGTAGCGTCATGGCCGCCTTTGGCCTAGGCATCGCCAACAAGATCCTGGAACCGCAGATCGGCGCCGTACTCGGCAAGATCCTGATCCTCGCGCTGATCATTCTGTTTATCCAGAAACGCCCGCAGGGACTCTTCGCACTGAAAGGACGGGTGATCGACTGATGAACCAACCATTGATGCTGACGGCCACGCAAAAGGCTGGCCCTAAGGTGACGATTGCGGTGGGCGTGGTGATTCTCGCGCTGCTGCTGGCGTTGCCATTATGTTCACTGCTGTCACCGGAAAACCCGTTGCATGTGTCGGCCTACACCCTGACCCTGGTGGGCAAGATCCTCTGCTACGCCATCGTCGCCCTGGCGCTGGATCTGGTGTGGGGCTACGCCGGGATGTTGTCCCTCGGCCACGGCCTGTTCTTCGCCCTCGGTGGCTACGCGATGGGCATGTACCTGATGCGCCAGGCCTCCGGCGATGAGTTGCCGGCGTTCATGACCTTCCTGTCGTGGACCGAATTGCCCTGGTATTGGGTCGGCACCCAGCACTTCCTCTGGGCGCTGTGCCTGGTGGTGTTGGCGCCAGGCTTGCTGGCGCTGGTGTTCGGCTTCTTTGCCTTCCGCTCGCGTATCAAGGGCGTGTATTTCTCGATCATGACCCAGGCCCTGACCTTTGCCGGGATGCTGCTGTTCTTTCGCAACGAGACCGGCTTTGGCGGCAATAACGGCTTCACCAATTTCCGCAGCATTCTCGGCTTCGGCATTACCGAGCCAGGCACACGGGCGGTGTTGTTTGTGGCCACGGTGCTGTTGTTGATGGCGAGCCTGTTCATCGGCTGGCGCCTGGCGCGCAGCAAGTTCGGCCGAGTGCTGACCGCCCTGCGTGATGCGGAAAACCGCCTGATGTTCTGCGGCTACGATCCGCGCGGCTTCAAGCTGTTCGTGTGGGTACTGAGCGCGGTGCTATGTGGTTTGGCAGGTGCGTTGTACGTGCCGCAGGTGGGCATCATCAACCCCAGCGAAATGTCACCGACCAACTCCATCGAAGCCGCCGTGTGGGTTGCTCTTGGCGGGCGCGGGACCTTGATCGGCCCGCTGCTCGGCGCTGGCGTGGTCAATGGCATGAAGAGCTGGTTCACCGTGGCCTTTCCGGAATACTGGCTGTTCTTTCTCGGCGCGCTGTTCATCATCGTCACCCTGTACCTGCCCAAGGGCGTCATCGGCCTGCTGAAGAAATGAGGAACGTCATGCTTGAACCTATTTTCGATGCAGGCGCCGGCCGCGATGCCATCGGCCTCGGCCAAGTGGCCGGCAAGGGCCTCAACACGCGCCATGGCACCATCCTGACCCTGGAAGATATCAGCGTCAGCTTTGATGGCTTCAAGGCGCTCAACAACCTCAACCTCTATATCGGCGTCGGTGAACTGCGCTGCATCATCGGCCCCAACGGCGCGGGCAAGACCACGCTGATGGACGTGATTACCGGCAAGACCCGGCCCAGCCACGGCACCGCCTGGTTTGGTGAAAACCTGGACCTGACCCGCCTGAGCGAAGTGCAGATCGCCCAAGCCGGCATCGGCCGCAAGTTCCAGAAACCCACGGTGTTCGAAGCCCTGAGCGTGTTCGAGAACCTGGAGCTGGCGCAGAAGACCGACAAGTCCGTGTGGGCCAGCCTGCGCGCACGCTTGAGTGGCGAGCAGAAAGACCGTATCGACGAAGTGCTCGACACCATCCGCCTGACAGCCTCAGCAGAGCGTCAGGCCGGGTTGCTGTCCCACGGTCAGAAGCAGTTCCTGGAAATCGGCATGCTGCTGATGCAGGACCCGCAATTGTTGCTGCTGGATGAACCAGTGGCGGGCATGACCGACGCCGAAACCGAATTCACCGCCGAGCTGTTCAAGCGCCTGGCGGGCAAGCACTCGCTGATGGTGGTGGAACACGACATGGGGTTTGTCGGCGCGATTGCCGACCACGTCACCGTGTTGCACCAGGGCAGCGTGCTGGCCGAAGGGTCGCTGGAACAGGTGCAGGAAAATGAGCGGGTGATCGAAGTCTATCTCGGTCGCTGAGGAGAGCTGAACATGCTGCAAGTCGACAAGTTGCACCAGTACTACGGCGGTAGCCACATCCTGCGCGGGCTGTCGTTTGACGTGAAGATCGGCGAAGTCACCTGCCTGCTCGGACGTAACGGCGTGGGCAAGACTACCTTGCTCAAATGCCTGATGGGTTTGCTTCCAGCCAAAGAAGGCGCAGTGAATTGGGAAGGCAAAACCATCACCGGGTTCAAGCCGCACCAGCGTGTGCATGCCGGCATCGCCTACGTGCCACAGGGCCGGGAGATTTTCGGGCGGCTGACGGTGGAAGAAAACCTGCTGATGGGGCTCTCGCGCTTCCCCGGTTCGCAAGCCAAGGAAGTGCCCGAGTTCATCTACGAGCTGTTCCCGGTGTTGCTGCAGATGAAGCACCGGCGTGGCGGTGACCTGTCCGGCGGGCAGCAGCAACAGCTTGCGATCGGCCGCGCGCTGGCCAGTCGACCGCGACTGCTGATCCTCGATGAACCCACCGAAGGCATCCAGCCGTCGGTGATCAAGGAGATCGGTGCGGTGATCAAGAAGCTGGCGGAGCGTGGCGACATGGCGATCCTGCTGGTAGAGCAGTTTTACGACTTTGCCGCCGAGCTGGCCGACCAATACCTGGTGATGTCCCGTGGTGAAATCGTGCAGCAGGGCCGTGGTGAAAATATGGAAAGCGAAGGTGTGCGCGGCTTGGTAACCATCTAATCTGTAGCCTCCTAACGATAAATACTCTGCCATGAACCTGCCCGTTACTCCTGCCCTGTTCACCCCCAGCTGGCACGCCGAGCTGGAACTCGGCTATGCGCGCTTCGGCGACACCACGCGGCCGGTGATGCGTCGCCACCTCGGCCCGTTGCGCGTGCAAAAACACCTGTACGCCGAAGGCCCCGAGGTGTGCCAGCACATCATCGTGCACCCGCCCGGAGGCATTGCCGGCGGTGATCGCCTGGACATCAGCGCCCACGTCGGCGCCGGTGCCTGGGCGCAACTGACCAGCCCCGGCGCCGCCAAGTGGTATCGCGCCAGCGGGCCGGCTTTTCAACAGCTCGACCTGACAGTAGAAGCCGGCGCCACGCTGGAATGGCTGCCCCAGGAAACCATCGTGTTCAGCGCGGCCCAGGCCGAACTCACTACGCGTATCGATCTGCAGGGTGATGCACGGTTGTTCTACTGGGACGTGGTCGCTCTAGGTCGCCCCGCCAGCGGCGAGCGCTTCGACCTGGGCCATTTTCAATCGCACCTGGATATCCGCCGCGACGGCCAGTTGCTCTGGCATGAGCGCCAGCGCATTGTGGGCGCCGATGGTTTGCTCGATTCGCCCATCGGCCTGGACGGGCAACCGGTGTTTGCCACGTTGCTGCTGACGGGCGATATCGACACTGAATTACTCGAAACCTGCCGCGCCCTGCCCCACGCGGTGCGCGGCGACCTGACCCAATTGCCGGGCTTGCTGGTCGCCCGCTGCCTGGCCAGCGAGGCGCTGCATGCTCGCGCTTGGCTGATCGATTTATGGCGCCTGTTACGCCCCGCAGTACTGGGCCGTGAAGCCGTCCCCCCCCGAATCTGGAGCACTTGAACCATGGACCTGACCCCACGGGAAAAAGACAAACTGCTGATCTTCACCGCAGGCCTTGTGGCCGAACGCCGCCTCGCACGCGGGGTGAAGCTCAACTACCCGGAAACCATCGCCTACATCTCCGCCGCCTTGATGGAAGGCGCTCGCGATGGCCGCACCGTGGCCGACCTGATGCACTTCGGCACCACCCTGCTCAGCCGCGAACAAGTGATGGAAGGAATCCCGGAAATGATCCCGGATATCCAGGTGGAAGCCACCTTCCCCGACGGCACCAAGCTGGTCACCGTGCACCAACCGATTGCGTGAGGTCTGATAATGATTCGTGACGCAACCCAAAACGATTTGCCGGCGATCCGCGATATCTACAACGACGCGGTGCTGAACACCACGGCGATCTGGAACGAACAACCGGTGGACCTGGGCAACCGCCAGGCCTGGTTCAGTGCGCGGCATGCCCAGGGCTATCCGATCCTCGTCTCGGTGGAAAACGGTGAAGTCACCGGCTACGCCTCGTTTGGCGATTGGCGCCCGTTCGAAGGCTTCCGCTACAGCGTGGAGCACTCGGTGTACGTGCGCAGCGACCAGCGCGGCAAAGGCGTGGGCCCACGCCTGATGGAAGCCCTGATCGAACGCGCACGTGGCTGTGGCAAACACGTCATGGTCGCTGCCATCGAAAGTGGCAACCAGGCCTCGATCCGCTTGCATGAACGCCAAGGCTTCATCACCACCGGGCAAATGCCCCAAGTGGGCATCAAGTTTGGCCGCTGGCTGGACCTGACCTTTATGCAACTGACCTTGAACCCGGGCGCCGAACCGCCCAAGGAGTGACGTCGATGAACGCCGCGCAACTGCGTCGAGTCAATGCGGAAAGTTTTGCCCATTACCGTCTGGGCTTGATCGAGCTGTTGCTGGACGCGGTCAAGCATGGCGCCTCTGTTGGTTTCATGGCCGACTTCGACGAGGCCCAGGCCCGCGAGTATCTGCGCGGCGTGCAGGCCAGCATCGAAGACGCCAGCCTGCTGCTATGGGTGGTGGTGCGTGATGAACAAGTGATCGCCAGTGTGCAGTTAGCACTGTGCCAGAAAGCCAACGGCCTCAACCGCGCCGAAGTGCAGAAGCTGCTGGTGCACAGCAGCGCACGACGCCATGGCCTCGGCCAGCAATTGATGAACACCCTGGAACTCGCCGCCCGCCAGCACAAGCGCGGCCTGTTGTACCTGGACACCGAAGCCGGCTCACCCGCCGAAGCCTTCTACCAGTCGCTGCGCTACACCAAGATCGGCGAATTGCCTGACTACTGCCAAAGCCCGGACGGGCGCTACAGCCCGACCGCCATCTACTTCAAGACCCTGGGGCAACCTGCATGATTCCTGGTGAATATCAGATCCAGCCTGGCGACATCGAACTGAACGTCGGCCGCCGTACTGTCATCCTCAGCGTGGCCAACAGCGGCGACCGGCCGATCCAGGTGGGCTCGCATTACCATTTTTTCGAGACCAATGACGCGCTGACGTTTGATCGCGCTGCAAGCCGTGGCATGCGCCTGAATATTCCGGCGGGCACGGCGGTGCGGTTTGAGCCGGGGCAGAGTCGTGAAATCGAGTTGGTCGACTTGAGCGGTGGGAGACGGGTATTTGGGTTTGCAGGTCGAGTTATGGGTGATCTTTAGGCCCTCTTCGCGAGCAAGCCCGCTCCCACACTTAGAATGCACTTCAAAATGTGGGAGCGGGCTTGCTCGCGAAAGCGGATTCACATTCAACATATATTTATCAGGGCAACCACATGAAAATCAGCCGCCAAGCCTACGCCGACATGTACGGCCCCACCGTCGGTGACAAGGTCCGCCTGGCCGACACCGAACTGTTTGTCGAGGTCGAACAGGACTTCACGGTCTACGGCGAAGAAGTCAAATTCGGCGGCGGTAAAGTCATCCGTGATGGCCAGGGCCAAAGCCAGTTGCTCGCCCATGACGTGGTCGACACGCTGATCACCAATGCGCTGATCATCGACCACTGGGGCATCGTCAAAGCCGACGTCGGTCTGAAGAAAGGCCGCATCCACGCCATCGGCAAAGCGGGCAACCCGGACATCCAGCCCGGTGTGACCATGGCCATCGGCGCCAGCACCGAAGTGATCGCGGGCGAAGGCATGATCCTCACCGCCGGTGGCATCGACAGCCACGTGCACTTCATCTGCCCGCAGCAAATCGAAGAGGCGCTGACCAGCGGCGTCACCACCATGATCGGCGGCGGTACGGGACCTGCGACCGGCACCAACGCCACCACCTGTACCTCCGGCCCGTGGCACCTGGCACGCATGCTCCAGGCCAGCGATTCGTTCCCGATGAACATCGGCTTCACCGGCAAAGGCAACGCCAGTCTGCCGGAGCCGTTGATAGAGCAGGTCAAGGCTGGCGCCATCGGTTTGAAGCTGCATGAAGATTGGGGCACCACCCCGGCGAGTATCGACAACTGCCTGAGCGTCGCCGATGAATACGACGTACAGGTGGCGATCCACAGCGACACCCTCAACGAATCGGGCTTCGTCGAAACCACCCTCGCCGCGCTCAAGGGCCGCACCATCCACACCTATCACACCGAAGGGGCTGGTGGCGGCCACGCGCCGGACATCATCAAGGCCTGCGGTTTTGCCAACGTGCTGCCAAGTTCGACCAACCCGACGCGGCCGTTCACCCGCAACACCATCGACGAACACCTCGACATGCTGATGGTCTGCCATCACCTCGATCCGAGCATTGCCGAAGACGTGGCCTTCGCCGAAAGCCGCATCCGCCGCGAGACCATCGCCGCCGAAGACATCCTGCACGACCTCGGCGCGTTCTCGATGATCAGCTCCGACAGCCAGGCCATGGGCCGCGTCGGCGAGGTGATCACGCGCACCTGGCAGACCGCCGACAAGATGAAAAAGCAGCGCGGCCCGCTGAAGGGTGACGGCCCGGGCAACGACAACTTCCGCGCCAAACGCTACATCGCCAAGTACACCATCAACCCGGCGATCACCCACGGGGTCAGCCATATTGTCGGCTCCATCGAAGTCGGCAAATGGGCCGACCTGGTGCTCTGGCGCCCGGCGTTTTTCGGCATCAAACCGACCCTGATCCTCAAGGGCGGCGCGATTGCCTCAAGCCTGATGGGCGACGCCAACGCCTCGATCCCGACGCCGCAACCGGTGCACTATCGCCCGATGTTCGCCAGCTTCGGCAGCTCGCTGCACGCCACCAGCCTGACCTTTATCAGCCAGGCCGCCCAGGACGCCGGATTGCCCGAGGCCCTGGGTTTGAAAAAGCAGATCGCTGTGGTCAAGGGTTGTCGTAACGTGCAGAAAACCGACTTGATCCACAACGATTACCTGCCGGATATCGAAGTCGATCCACAGACCTATCAGGTCAAGGCTGACGGCGTTTTACTGTGGTGCGAGCCAGCCGAGGTGTTGCCGATGGCTCAACGTTACTTCCTGTTCTGATGCTTCTATTGGCGCGCAGGCACCGGGTATACCCGGTGCCTGCGCTCAACCGCCATCAACTGGCGGGTTCAACGGTGAAAGGGATTTCCACCCGTCGCAATTTCGCCCGATCAATCGCCTGGCCAGTGATCGTCTTGAGCGTTGCTTTCATCTCATCCTCAATCACTTTCACCTCGGCAACGTACTCGTCATCGGTCATGACGGTACCCGGGGCATACGCACGCTCCGTTTTTTTCAATTCAGAACCCAGCACCCTGATTTCAATCTTCAACTGTTCCTTTTGCTCGAGGGAAAGCTCGATGCCTCGCGCGCGCTCCTCCAGCGCCATATAGAACTCGGTAGTGAGGTCCAGCCGGCGCCTGAAACCTTTGAACGTGCTGCGATTGGAGCCTTCAACGTAGGATGTCCAGAACGGTTGATCGAGGAGCACGTCATCCAGCAAATCCCCAGCCTCAAGGTCCATCACGCGTTGATAGGCGGCATCGATCATTGCCTTATCAACCCCGGCAATCCTTCTGAATTGCATCTTGCGAAACTGCCAGGGCAAGTCCAGCCGTTCTGCCAGATCGGTCATGAACGCCATATGCACCTCAACTTCGTCGATGGTTCCCTGGACCTCGCCGTCAGCACCGACTCGCGTGAACTCCTCACCCTGCTCCAGGCGCTCGGCGACCGTCTTGTGGGCGATCCTGGTCAATTCATCCAGCCGCCCCTTACCCCGTGCCAGCGTGGCCAGCTCGGTTTCCACCAGGCCGGGATTGCCCAACTCATACGCCTCATGAATCAGCACCTCCATGCCCATGGCGTTGAACAACTGCGCACCGGCATCGACACACGAAGTGCCGGGTTCAGCCATGGTGAACAACTTCAAGCGCAACTCCGTGTTCTCGGCCATGGCGTCGAGCATTCGCCACACCTTGGCAGTCAGGTCGACCCGGTAAAGCGTGTCATTGACGTAATGGGACGATTGGGTCAGTTTGCGGATCTCGTTGAAAAACTGAACCGATCCGGTCTCGTCCTCGACGCTGTTCCAGACCTTCTGCCGGGCGACCCACTCGGATCGAGACATGCCCTCTTCCCAGTAGAGGCTATCGCGCACGCCACGCGGCGGATAAGGGCGATCGGGGTCAAGGCCGACGGACTCGATGTAATCGCGCAACGTCTGCAAATTGTCTGCTGAAAGAAATTCCGGATCACGGCTCACCACGGTTCGCGCCAGTATTTCCGCCTGGACCGAACCACGGGGTACTGCAGGAATATCGGTGAGCAGGTTTTGCTGCAGATCCAGGTAAAAATGCCGCAACCGCGGTTGCGCGAACAGGCCACTCGGCCAGCTTCGAATGCGTGTGTCCGCCAACAGAAGCGTATGCAACAGGCTCATCCTGCTTATATCTGGAGGGGTTCTCAATGGGTTACCCACCAGGTCCAGTGTATTGAGCCGTGTGAGCACTGCCAGGTCGGCGATGCCTCGCGCGTCCATCACAATCTGGTTACCGCGCAGGTTCAAGTCGGTCAAGGCACGCATGCGCCCGAGTGCATTCGGAATGCGCGTGAGCAAATTGTCGTTGGCGCTCAGCGAGCGCAAACGAGGGAAATGATCGAGGAACGAAATGTGTATATTGGACAATTCGGTGCTGCTCAAATCCAGCCGGGTGACGTGATCGAAATTGCCTTCCAGAGTAGGCATGGTGTTCAGGTGCCGTCCTAGCGGGACATTGTGTAAATCCAGCACCGAGCCCTGCAGGTTGCCGAACGAGTCCACGTCGCGCAGACCGCTGTGCTGCCAGCACTCCCGCACAGCCTTGTATAGCGCATTGCGCGACTGCCATTCCGCAACCCCGGCTGGCGAGTAGCGGAACGCTTCGGTCGGCGAGCTTAACCAGCGTTGAAAGTTCGCGTTGAGCCTATTGAATTCCGCTTCCAGCGCGCTCGCCCTTTGCTCGATATCGGCATCACTTCCGCCTGCCTGCAGATAGGCCTCGGCTTCAGCCTCTGACCATCCGGGGCGCACGACGCGCACTCGCACTTGGGGCGTCAGTTGCCCGGTGACTTGACCCAGCCCCTGAGAAACTCCGCGCATGCCGCCTCGCACGCGCATAGTCAGCGGGTCATAGTGCGGCTTGCGCACCGGATTATCCGCCAGCAAGGCAGTGAACCTGTCTCGTGGCAAGGGGTCTTGTAGAACGGCCTGTTTGAGCGTGGCCCCCTGGTTGATCTGATAGCCCAACGCATCTCGCTCGGCGTCGGGGAGGGCATGCAATATGGAGCCATAGAGATCGTCGGGCCCATAGAGGTGCAAGTCGTTGGCGTCACGGGCTTCGTACTTTCCATTTTCGCTGACGAGCACCCGGCAAATGTCAGCATCAACCGGGCCGAGGCTGTTGTTCAAAGGTCCGTCAAACGAAGATCCACGGATTTCAATCCGTACATTTTCCGGCCACTCGGGTAACGCCTGTAGAGAATGCAACGCCAGTCGCTCGGTGTCTGCACCGTAGGCCACATCGAAAAACAACCCTTCATAGGCGCGTGCAACTCGAGACGTCAGCGCGGCAACTCGCGCCCGTTCCTGCAACGCCAGCGGGATGTGTGCAGAGTCGGTAATCTTCGGCAAATCCTCAGCCGCGACGTCAGCCAACAACGCCTCGGCAGCGGCCGTGGAAAGCCCGCTGAATGCATCCTGCAACACCACTGCCTGCGGCGAGCCGGTTTGCCGTCCCGCACGGTTGAGCACATTAAACAAGGAGTCGCTTTGCAGCTTTGCCTGCTCGGCCAACTTGTTTTTCAAGGCATTGATGCGCAGGGGTTGCTCTCGGGAAATGCCCTGTCCAAACATGGCCCGAATGTCGGCTTCGCTCATAAACTTCACCGCAAACTCAGGCAGCTTTCCTGCGCGTATTTCGGCGCGGGTAATCTTCAAAGTGTTCGCTGGCGATGCGTCGACGTCACCAAACTTTATCGAGGTGCCCCAATGTTCGGCGCCTTCAAATAGCTCGATGCCGATGTGCTCGGGCCATCCCGGCAGCTCCAGCAGCAAGTGTGGCATCTGCTCAATAAAGGCCTGCGGCACCTGATCGAGTTTGATCTGCTCCGGCAAGTTGCCTACCTCGGCCCACGCTTTGAAGCGTCCCAGGGTGTCGAGCAACACGGCAGGCGGTGGCTGGTTGACCACATGCAGCCTGCGCAACTCGTCCTCGCCTACACCGCTAGCCACACGAACTTGCTCCAGCGTCGCATCGGAAAGACCTTCCGCCATGGGTCCAAGTCGGCGCATGAGAGTAGGCTTGTCCCACTCGAGCGGACGCTCAAGTTCAGTCTTCCAGCCGCCGGCACCGTTGTGTTCGAGTTTGGGCTGATACGCTTTCGGTCGACTCGGATGCGGCATGCATGACTGGCCTGTGCGCGGATCATCGCGAACCTCGAAATGCTGGCCGTCATGTTTGAGGATGTCTTTGTTGCTGTGCCGAAACAGGCCCTGCTCATTGGGCTTCGCATCGGTGGCCAAGGCAATGTCATGGGCGTAGGGGGCCAGGTTCTTGTTCCACAGGCGCATGCTGCCATCGGGCAGTTGAACCGGTTTCAGGTTGTCGATGAGCGAGGATGGCCTGACCGGCGTGGCGGTACCACCCGGCAGGACATGCCCCGCCATCATCAGCGCCAACTGCGCCGCATTGATCATCACCCCGACCAGATGGGCCGCCGCTTCTTCCTTGTCGCCCTTGCTCCACTCCTCTATACCCTCCATGGTTTCGAGGAGCATTTGCCCCACCATGACTGCCAGCAGCGGTCCGGCCAGGCCAGGCACGAGCATGGCGCCGAAATTGAACACATTCCAACCGATATTCAGGTAGGTGGTCAGCCGGTTCCAGCGCGTGGCAGCGTCTTCATCGTCAGTCAGCACCGCGATCTGCCGTGCGTCCGCTATCGCCTTTTCCCTGCGCCAGCGACCCATTCGCGGCCACAAATCGCCGGGGATGACGTTGGTGATAGGTTCGGCGTTGGGGTTTTCGACGGCGGTTTCGCGCCACCAGGGGCCCATGTCCAATGGGCCACGGGCAGTCCAGGTATAGGTCGTGAGGCGCTCACGCACGCGGGCAAAGAACCGGCCCTTGTCTTTGTGCGCAATAAATCGACTAAAAAACTCCTGGTAACTCGGCGAACGCAGTTGGCCCAGCAATACCTTCATGAAGTCCGCGAGGGAGTCATACTCTTTGATGGGGTGATCAGGGTCATCGGGTACATAAACCAGCAATGTGCCGTCCAGACGGCTCTGCTCGTAAAGATCATTGCGTTTCATCATGGCTTCGACCAAGCCCTTGGGCCCATTGGCGAAGAACGCCTTCAACAACTTGAATTGGTCAAATTCCTGTCCTGGCAACAGGGTCAGGCGTCGCGACCACTCCATCAGCGTTCGCTGGTGCTGCGGTACCAAGCTGTCATAAAGCCGTTTGACTTCGGAAGGGTCCGCAACGGCGCTGAACAATACAACTCCCGAGACGTTAAAACCCATCAGCGAGAGCCGATGGCAATGCAAAGGGCGATTACCCAATAGCACGCCCTGATTACCTTGGTGGATCTGCAACAGTTTTGCCCAACTCCCTGAAGAAACGTCGTTCTTCAAATAGGCAATGAAAGACGATTCTTTGAAGGCGGCTTTTTCAATATCCATTTCTTGTTTGGCGACGGCCGACATAGCGGCTGCCTGCTCGGGCATCAACAAGGCCTTTATATGCGTTTGATATTGCGCCCCTAGATCGAGCTTGCGGCACAAGGTCGCAAATTTTTCTACGGTCAACTCATGGCGCTGCAACGCGTTGGTGCTGTCGAGGGTGAAGATGCCGGAACCATCGCGAAACGCACCTGCCAACGTTTCCGGCTGCTCAAAGTTGTGCAGTGCCGCTTCCAGTAATGAAGATTGCCGCATCCGGCTGGCATTGTTATCGATGCCGGGAAACAGAGGGGCCGGGATGTATAACCGAATCACGGTCGTATTGACGTCCAGTTCCAGTTGTAATTCGTCTTTCAGTGCGGCAACGAGCAACGGCTCGGCAAAGGCATTGATGTCCTGCTGCAAGTTTTCCAGCGTTGTTTGCAGCGGGCCCTGGAGTCGCCAGCGTCTATCAATCAAGTCGTCAAGATATTCTTGATTCATGCGCCGCGCATTGATGTACCACTCAGGAAAATTCGGTTGCGTGTTGATGATCGATATCAATACCGAGGGCGGAGCGTCTTTTATCGGCGTCGGCAACTTGCTCAGCAGATAATCACGGTAGACGTTCGGCTGCCCCGCGACAGCTGAGTACAATACATCAACGGTGGAACTACTCGTTAGCTGGCTCATCTTGCATATCCTATGCAGTAAATTCACTTGCCAGTGTCAGTGAGCCCCAAACAAAAAAAAAGATTAAAAAATGGCTGAAAACAACACAATCCAGTTGAAGTTACATTGAATTTTGCCTGCTGAAAAACAAGTAATTACCGCGCACTTAGTTCCCACATATATAGGCACGGCGGCAAGGTATTTTTAGCGCCCGGCACACAGGGCATCGGAGCTTGGATTCATCCTTTTGATCACTCGGCCATGCGCCCCCCGACTGTTGTTCTTACACCATCCGGGGGGCTATTCATCTACCAAGGCTCACTCTTCCAGGTTGAGTATTTCCTGAGGAGTCAGCAGATCGATGAGCTTGCGCTCAGTCAGCTGTTTTTCCTCAGCCAACGCCGTGAACTGGCGGTTGTATTCACCACTGCTCATCGTGCGTATGGCTAGCTCAAGCTGCTCCATGCGACTGTAGATAGGCTCGTCAGCCAAGTCGAACCTGGAGCGATATTTATCCTTAAGGTACTCGCCCCAGAAGTCTCGACGAGCAATCGACTCAATCTCCTGCTTCGAATCCCGCAGGCTATTCACATGGTCCTCGGCAGCACGCAGCTTTGCTCGCGACACGTATTGGTAACCGGTGTATTCAGCTTGCTTGGGCTGCCCGGGCAATTGGAGTCTGTCGCGCAGACTCACCCGATAAGACAGTCGTACTTCGATTTGATCCATCAACAACAGCTGATTGCCCTTTTCACGCGTCAACACGTCGGAGCTGAGAATCAGCTGAACGCGCTCTTGGATATCCTTGAGCGCAAATGCCTCGACCTCATCCAGGCGGAACAGACCTTTGGCCAATTTGAGCAACTCAACGCCCGCGCCAGCCTCACCTACCTGCGCCAACGCTTTATGAATCTGCACCTTGATTTCCAGATCGCTAAACACCAGCGCGGCCCGATCACTGCACGTCTGTGGTTCGCCCGCAGCTTTGAACAACTCGCGACGCAGTGCTTCATTTTGTTCTGCCGCATCCAGCACCGCCCACACCCGCGCGTTGAGATCGGAATATGACTTTTTGTATTCGGCCGTTTCTTTCAACTTTTCCAACAACCGGAAAAATTCTTCGCTCTCACTGACTATGCTGCCCCCCTCTCCTCCTGCCGCTTCTCGCTCCAGAGCCTCAGCGTCGAGTAGCGCCCACTGTGTTTTTCTCACGGCCTGCTCAGCCGTCGAAAAGCCTTTCAACCAATGCTCAACTCTCTGCGCCGATGGCGCTAAAGTGCCGCCTTCTGCGCCACGCTCAGCCGGGCCATCCGGAGGAACTGGCATCAAGCCGGCCTGATCGTCATCCAGAAAGATACGCGTCAGAATGTCGGCATACTGCTGCATGCCTTGATCAGAAAGGGGATTGCCATTGAGTTCAGTGACTTCCAACACACGGTTGATGTCAGGCGCATGCTCCGCTGATGGATTCACCGCCCATTCAGGAAACGAGGTGAGCTGGTTATCACGTAAGTCAAGCATGACTAGCTCCGCTTGATCACGCAGCCCGACAGGCCATTCGGTGAGACCGCAGGCTTGTAGTCGGACGTGGGTCAGGTCCGGCATCTGACTAAAGTCAGGGAGAAGCCCAAGTGGATTGTGGCTCAGTTCGAGATATTTCCAGTGAGTCATCTTCGCCAAAGCGTCGGCTGATTGCTCTGTCAGGGTGATGTTGTTATTGGAAACATTCAGATAAATCAGCGAGGATTTATCAGTGATCATTGTCGGCAACTCAACCAGCCCGTTGGACTGCAACTGCAACTGCACAATAGACGGAAACGAGTCCAGGAACTCCGTGGGCACCTCTGTGAGTCCCATGTTACTCAGGTCCACAAAGCGCACGTGGGAGAAGTAGCCTTTCATCGCAGGCAGCTCCCCGGCGGTGCGGCCGTGAAGATCGAGCTCATACCCCAATGCCCTACCGTTTGGCCCGTACTTCATCGTACCTGCGCGCTTCTGCCAGCAGCGCTGAAGCTTTTCTGCGACTACGGCCTTTTCATACGGCTCGACAGCGGCGATTCTGCCATCCGGCAGTACGCGAGTACTCGGTGTTGACTTCCATTGCTGCAACTCGTTGCGCAGAACTTCCAGCTCTGCCTCAAAATTGACCAGATACTTCTCACGTTGAGTGCCTATCTGCCCCAGAAACTTGTCAATTTGTGCATCGGTATAGTCAGGAAACAGTCTCAAGACCCTCTGCCTGTCTCTTAACAGCCGGGGCTCGCCAGTCCCACGACCACTTAACGGATAACCCAGACGCCCATTGCTCCAGCGTGTGGGCGCCTTGAACCAGGGTCTGATCGGCTGCATCTTCAATACCGAGCGCAACTCTTCCCGTGAAAGCAGGTGCTGCTTGATCAACGTTTCCAGGGCTGGCCCCTGGTTCACGTCAGGCAAGCCCAATGCAGTGCGATGGTCATCGGGCAGAGCATGTTGAAGGGCGGCGAAGAAATCGTCGGGCCCAAGCAATTCAAGATCATTCCTGTCACGCGCCTCATACAAGCCGTCGTTTTTTCGCACGAGCACCTTGGTACTCTTAGCCTCTTTAGCGCCGGCACTGGCCCGTAGTTGTCCATCAACCGAGTCCTGTCGAACTTCAATACGCAAATCAGCTGGCCAGCCAGAGAGTTTCTTCAGCGAATTAAGCACGAGCTTCTCTGTATCCGGGTTGATCAACGCGTCCAGAGAAAGCCCCTCGTAGGCACGCGCCAGACGCACTTCACGCTGGGCGATGCGCAAGGCCTCCGCCAATTTGAGCGGTATGGGCTTGGTCTGCAGCGTGTCGGCGAAGTCCCATTTGGCCATTTGTTGCCGTTCAGCACTGCTGGCCTCTTGCAGAAGCGCTTTGATCACTTTCATGGGCACACCGGGATAGCGTACCCGAATCAAATTGGCCCGAGGGTCGCTGAAGTCGGTATCGGCCTCGTACACATCATCGAGTAGCTGAGCTTTACGGCGTTCGGCAACCTTGGCAATGGTCGCGCGCAGTGTTGCAACACGTGCGTCGAGGAGGCCGCGCGGAGTTCCAGGCGCTTGCTCCAGTAGCGTATTGGTTTCGCTCTCATCCAGGGCTTCCAGAAGCGTCGGCAGCAGTTCCCCGTTGCGCAACTGCAAATCATGGATCTGCACGGTACGTATTTCGCTCTGTGGACTGTGTGAGCTGAGATATCTCCAGAGTGTCTTGGCCTGTGCGTCGATCACTCGCATCGAGACCTGTTCTGGCCACTTGCAGTAACGCGTCATGACATGCAACTGACTGATCGAGTGGTCCTGAGTAGATAAGGTCGAGGAATCATCCTTCATGGCGGCGATGAACGTTTCGACCTGTTTGTACGCGTCGAAGCGACTGATCGTATCGGCCAGCAGTGGCCCTGGCGGCTCGTTCTCGACATGCATTCTGCGCAACACGTCTTCAGAGGTGTCGCTGACATGGCGAATCTGCTCCAGTTCGGTATCGCTGAACTCACTGACTGCATGCCCAAGGCGCCTCATCAACTGGGGGCCCTCCCAGGTTCGCGGCTGTTCCAATTCATGATTCCAGGCACCGGAGCCGTTGGTGTTCAGCTCGGGAGCATAGGCATTGAGGCGTGTGGGGTGCTGCATCCGATACCTGCCCGTGGCCACGTCTTCCTGCACGGCGTAGTGACTGCCGTCCAGCGGCAGAACATCTCGCCCATCAAAGCGATGAAGACCCTGTGCGTTGGGTCGGGAGCTTTCCGGCAACGTCATGTCCAACTGATAGGGCTTGAGGTCCGGCTTCCACAAACGTGTCTTGCCACTGGGGAGCACGACGGCTTTGAGCTCGTCGATAAAAGGTGAAACCGCGAAATGGAATACTGGCGCCAACGCCAACATGGTTGCCAGGTTCTCCACGACATCAGTGATATGCGCCCAGCCTGCCTCCCGGTCACCCCGGCTCAACTCACGAACACCTTCAATCGTCTCGAACAACAATTGGTTTGCGGTGATCAATAACATCGCGGCGCCTGCGGGCGGCACAAAGAACGCGGCAATACCCACGATGAACAGGCCGACGTTCAGATAATTGGAGAGTCGGCGCTCGCGAGTGAGGTTGTCCTCGGCAGCCGTAGACACAGCCAGCACCTGGGCGTTCTCGAGGATACGTCGGCGGTGCTGCAGATACATTTCAAACCAGATGCCGGACATACCCAGCCACTGCATGTCGAGCGAGATCTTCAGGTGCAGGTCGATGTTTTCCAGGGGATCGCGCCGCCAGTGCCGGTCAACCAAAGGACCGACCAATCTGGAGGCCGGCTCAAGGTACTTCAGATAGGTTCGCACCCCGTCTGTCCAATAGGCACCGGACGGGAAGTCTTTGACTTTCTCGGTGAATCGAAGAAAAAACCGGCCGCGGTCCTTTTCCGACACGAAGCGGCTGAAAAACCGCTGGTAGTCGGTGAGCACATCCCGGCCACTGTCGATCCAGCTCCCCTGCGGCCGGTACAGCAGTTTATGGGTAAGTTCCTCTTCAAACTCGGCCAATGACGCGTAATGTTTGACCGGATGTTCGGGATCGTCCGGAATATAAACAATGACATAGCCGCCGTCGTAGCGATTCTCGTGCGTGGGGAAAAACAGCGCGCACTCGGCAATGTCATATCCCATCAATCGCATTGGGCTATAACTGATCGTTCGACGTATGTCGTTATCTTTGACCTCGAACTTATCGCTGATCAACTCGACCAATAAATCATAATGTTTGCGCTTAATATCCTTTTTCAGCAAGGCGGCAAACGCGGCGGCCTTCAGGGCTGATTTTTTATTATTGATAAAGGGCACACGACCCAGCTCAAATCTTCCGCCGGGGCCATAGAGCTTATCTTTTATATGTTTCTCATATTGTCCACCGATGTCCAGCTTGCGACAAATGGTAACGAACGTCTCAACCTTCATCGGCGCTGGTCGGATGACATCGAAATGCCCCCGCGCATCGGGCTCAGTTATAAACAACGACTCGCCGTCGAAGTAACCCGCCTCAGCTTCAAAGGCTTCGAAATTATGCAGAGCCGCCTGTAACAAGGAAAAAGTCCTGCTACGAAAGTCGCCCGTTTGGACGCCTGTCGGAAGGCCGAAAAACTTATACTCCACTGGGTAATACAGGCGCAGCCAGGTAGTGTCGACATCCAGCTTGACGCCTGCTTCGGCCAAGGCTGCGGTTAATTTTGGTTTAGCGTAGGCGGTGATGTTCTGCACGTCCCCGAGAAACTTTTCCCATTCATTTTGCGCATGACAGTCAGCCTCCAGTAACTGTTTTAATTGCTTCTGTTCCTCAGTGGAACATTTTTCATACCAGTCTGGAAGGTCAGGATTGGTGTCTTTAAGCACTTTACGCCGCACGGGTGAAGCGCCAATGAGGCAGCCTGGGATGATATTTTTAATCAAGTCAAAATGAATACCCTTATCGTTGCTCTCGGGATTATCACCAGCGACATTTACTACTGAATCGTCAGTCATTTCACACGTTCCATATGCAGTTGAATTCAATAAACGTTTTAGGCATTACCGATAAAAAATAAATTAATGCCCGCCGGGCAGTTCTTGACCCGAGAACAGAATTAACCATTTATATAAGTGCGAAAAAGAATAGTTTTTTATTGCTTTTATCAGGAACGTCGACTGCGTTAACTATGTATGCAGAAACGAACGAAGTGCGCCTGGTTGAACCAAGACGGCACACGGTCTTTCAGGAAGTCGTAGTGAGCACCGCGAGCGCTGGCGTTGAACACACCAACGGGGGTGGCAGTTGCAGTAGGGTTTGACATGGCGGATCGTCCTTGACGGGTGACAAAGACACCAGCCTATAGAACGATCCGACACGGTCGGACTGCATAGATATTGTGCAGGCAGCCTGAGTGCATGGGGGGCTCCTGCGTTTTTCGCGAGCACGGCATGGCCCCCTGCCTCGCCCCTCCACTGAACAGCGTCAGGGCTTACGATCAGCTATTCCAGGTTTGCCTCGGATCGAAGTCAGCGTTTTTCGCCAACGCCTGCCACAACGCCTTGGCCTCTTCGTCGACCTCTTTGGGCATCACCACCTTGAGCTGAATAAACAGGAAGCCGCGCTCCCCGCTCTTGTTCAGCAAGCCATGGCCCTTGGCGCGCATGCGCTGGCCGTTCTGGCTGCCAGCAGGCACCTTGAGGTTGATCTTGCCGGTCAGCGTCGGCACAGCCACTTCCGTGCCCAACGCCAACTCCCACGGTGCCAGGGGCACTGTGATTACCAAGTCCTGACCTTCCACCTCGAACTTAGCGTGCGGTGCAAACTTGATGATCAGGTACAGATCACCATTGGCCCCGCCGCCAATCCCCGGTGCGCCCTGCGCCTTGAGGCGGATGCGCTCACCGTCGGCCACGCCGGCGGGGATCTTCACGTTCAGGCTCTTGGTAGTGTTGCTCACATGCCGGCCCGAGGCATCGTATTGCGGCACCTGGAAGCTGATCTGCTTGGACTCGGTGGACAGTGTCTCTTCAAGGGACACTGTCAGTTGCATCTCCACGTCCTGACCCTTGCGCCCAGCCGGACGGCGCTGGCCGCCACCAAACGCATCGCCACGGGAGCCGAAGATCGAACTGAAGAAGTCCGAGAAATCCTCACCGCCACCGCCGCCAAAGCCGCCACGGCTCTGCCAGCCCGGTGGTCCCTGGAAAGGTTGGCCATGCTGGCCGTATTTGCGCAGTTCGTCGTATTCGGCGCGTTTGTCAGCGCTCTTGAGCGCCTCATAGGCTTCGGACGCGTCCTTGAACTTGGCTTCGGCGTCTTTTTCCTTGCTCACATCCGGGTGATATTTGCGCGCAAGCTTGCGATAGGCCGCCTTGATTTCCTTGTCGTCGGCCGTCGGCTCTACGCCCAATATCTTGTAGTAGTCTTTGAAATCCATCGGCGGTTCACCATCCTTAATCGAGATCGCACAGCCCGGGGCACAGCGTGCGCTGCATTGCACCTGTTGAGTGATGTGGCCTGGGGGTGCGTCAAAGTGTTATCGGCACTTGCCGTATGCAGCAGATGTGGGGGCAAATCCCCAGGTTTCAAGCACGATTTAACAGATGGTCGGCCTACGCATCCGGCGTCGACTGGCATACACTGCGCGGCCGTTTTTCAACCGGAACCTGATTGTCATGGAAAACTCATCCCCAGCCCGTGCCTGCGGCATCGACTTTGGCACGTCCAACTCCACCGTCGGCTGGATCCGCCCCGGCGAGGAGACGCTTATCGCGCTGGAGGACGACAAGATCACCCTGCCGTCGGTGGTGTTCTTCAACTTCGAGGAACGCCGCCCGGTGTACGGCCGCCTGGCGCTGCATGAGTACCTGGAAAACTATGAAGGCCGACTGATGCGCTCGCTCAAGAGCCTGTTGGGCTCCAAGCTGATCAAGCACGACACCAGCGTGCTCGGCACGGCGATGCCATTCACCGACCTGCTGGCGCTGTTTATCGGCCAGCTCAAGAGCCGCGCCGAAGCCAATGCCGGCCGTGAGTTTGAAGAAGTGGTGCTGGGTCGTCCGGTGTTTTTCGTCGACGACGACCCAATGGCTGACCAGGAGGCCGAGAACACCCTGGTCGACGTGGCACGCAAGATTGGCTTCAAGGACATCTCGTTCCAGTACGAGCCGATTGCCGCCGCGTTCGACTACGAGTCCACCATCCAGAAAGAAGAGTTGGTACTGATTGTCGATATCGGCGGCGGTACCTCCGACTTCTCCTTGGTGCGCCTGTCACCGGACCGTCGCCACAACGACAACCGCCAGAGCGACATCCTCGCCACCGGCGGCGTGCACATCGGCGGTACTGACTTCGATAAACAGCTCAGCCTGCAAGGCATGATGCCGCTGTTCGGCTACGGCAGCCGCATGAAAAGCGGCGCCTACATGCCCACCAGCCATCACATGAACCTCGCCACCTGGCACACCATCAACTCGGTGTACTCGCAAAAATCCCAGTTGGCGTTGGGCAGCATGCGCTACGACATCGAAGACACCGGTGGCATCGACCGCCTGTTCAAGCTGATCGAACAGCGCGCCGGGCATTGGTTGGCGATGGAAGTGGAAGAAACCAAGATCCAACTGACCCACGAAGACAGCCGCCATGTGGCGCTGGACCGCATCGAAGCAGGCCTGAGCGTAGACCTGAGCCGGGCGCTGTTCGAGTCGTCCATCGACAGCTTGCTGGAGCGTGTGCGCGGGAGCGTGACGCAACTGCTCAACGACGCATCGGTGAGCGTGGCACAAGTGGACACGGTGTTTTTTACCGGCGGCTCCAGCGGGATTCCGGCGCTGCGCCACAGCATTTCGGCGATGCTGCCGAATGCGCGGCATGTGGAAGGCAATATCTTTGGCAGCATCGGCAGCGGGTTGGCCATCGAAGCCAGCAAGCGCTACGGCTGCTAAAAAGATCGACTGTAGGAGCGAGCTTGCTCGCGAAAAACCTGAGAGCGCTGCGTTATCGTTGGCGTTCTTCGCGAGCAAGCTCGCTCCTACAGGTTACTGCGTCAAACCATCCCACCGAGCTTCAGCTCACTCTTCAAATACGCATAATAAATCGGCCCCGCCACCACACCCGGCAGGCCGAACGCGGCCTCAAACACCAACATCGCCAGCAGCAACTCCCACGACTTGGCACTGATCTGCCCGCCCACGATCCGCGCATTGAGGAAATATTCGATTTTGTGGATCACGATCAGATACCCCAACGCCGCCACTGCCACCCAGATCGACAGCGACAGCGCGACGATGGTGATCAGGGTGTTGGACATCAGGTTACCAATGACCGGCAACAGGCCGAGCAGGAACGTGAGAACGATCAGGGTTTTGGTCAACGGCAGGTGAATCCCGCACAACGGCAGTACCACGGCGAGGAACACGGCAGTGAAGGCGGTGTTGAGCGCGGCGATCTTGATCTGGGCGAATACGATATTGCGAAAGGCCTGGACCAGCAGGTGCAGGCGGTCGAACAGCGCGGCGGCCAAGGGTTTGCGTTTGGTCAGGTCGGGGACGCGTTGCAGAGCGATGATGGCGCCAAGCACCATGCCGATCAGCAGGGTGACAAACATGTGGGCGGCGTCTTTGCCGACCAACTGCAACTCGCTCAGGTGCTTGCTTAGCCAGTCGCCGATGGCCACGCGGAACTCGGCGGCACTGGCAGGCAGGTAAGCGTCGAGGAACGGCGGCAACTGGCCGCGCGCGCGATCAACCACACCCATGAATTTATCGAGAGAGGCCCCGGGATTTTCCGCTTCGTGGAGCAGGAAGCTGATGGCGCCGGCGAAGATCAGGGTCAGCACGCTGACGATCAGGGTGCCGAGCAAGGCGACCGCCAGCCAGCGCGCACGCCGTCCTTCGATCAGCCGTTGCAGTTGGGGGGTCAGCATGTTGACCAGCTCGAACACCAGCAGGCCAGCCAGCAAGCTGGGCAGCAACTTGAGCGGCAGTACCAGCAGCAGTCCGCCAAAAATGATGATGTAGCTGGCCAGCAATATCACATGACGCTGAGAAAACGTTGGCATACAGCCTCAAAACGAACGGCGTTAAAGGATGTTGATGTAGGAGCGAGCTTGCTCGCGAAAAACGCAAGGACACCGCGTTTTAGTCTGAAGGCACGCGTTATCGTTCAGGTTTTTCGCGAGCAAGCTCGCTCCTACAGCAGGGCTGTGTGCGAGTGTCGCAGCCTTCTATGGCCTGGGGCTATTATTTCTTCAGGCAAGTGCTCATAAAGGTTTTGCGCGCGTCGCCGGTCAAGGCTTTGGTCTTGGCGTCCGCATTGCAGTCCTTCATCTTCTGCTGCTGTGGCGTAAGCGTCTTGGCGTCATTGGCTGCTGGAGCAGACAGACAGGTCTTCATGAAGGCCTTGCGGTCATCACCTTTAAGCGTCTTGGTGGTGGCTTCGGCGTTACAGGTGGTCATTTTATTTTGCTGAGCGGTGGCAGCAAAGCCTTGGGAACACAGCAGCAGGCCCATCATCAACAGCGGAATTCGCAGCATCTTCATGGAGTTTTCTCCCTGTTACCGCACCGAAGGGCACGGACTACCCAGCAGTGTAGTCAAAGCCTGTTACAACTTCACCGGGTACGGATATGCGTCCGTCGATACTGCTCCGGCGTACAGCCCGCCTGGCGCTGGAACATGGCGATAAAGGCCGAGGCGGTGCTGTAGCCCAGGTCAAACGCCACATGTTGCACGCTGCGTGGGCTGTCGAGGGCTTCGATGGCCGCCAGGTAGCGCAGACGCTGGCGCCATTCGCCGAAGCTCATGCCCAGCTCCCGCACAAACAGGCGCGCCAGGGTGCGTTCGCTCACGTGGACTTGTTCGGCCCAGTGCGCCAGGGGCCGGTTGTCGGCAGGATCGGCCTGCATGCCTTCGAGTACGCCGAGCAAGCCAGGGTGGCGGGCGTATGGCAGGAAGCATTCGTGGATCGGCGCCTGCTTGAGCTGGTCCACCAGCACCTGGGCCAGGCGGATGTCGGACTCGGTCTGCGGCATGTTCACGTCACGCTGGGCAAAATCGCTGAGGATGGCCTTGAGAATGTCGCTGATGGCCAGGGTGCAAGGCTGCTGGGGCAGTTGCTCACAAAGTTCCGGCGCCAGCCCCACCGAGTGATAGACGATCGCCTCGGCATTGTAGGAGCTGTGTTCGGTGTGAGGTGGCACCCACACCGCGTATTGCGGCGGCGACATGAAGCGGTTGCCGGCCACTTCCATGCGCATCACACCGCTGGCCGAGTAATCCAGCGAGCCCCAGAAATGCCGGTGCGGCGTGCACTCGGTGTCAGGCGCGAAATCCGAATAACGGAAGTACACCGGGCTCGGCAACCGGGGGAAATCCGCAAGACGTACGTTGTGCTTGGCCATATTGTCTGGATACAGAGGTGGTTTGTCTGGATCGCAGTATAGGCTTCGATCCAGACAATGGATAATCCTGCCTCATCAACACACTTGGTTACTTTCGATGCAATACGCTTATCCCTTGCTGGCCATTTTTATCTGGGCCGGCAACACCGTCGTCAACAAGCTGGCTGTGGGCGCACTGTTCCCGGCGGAAATTGGCTTTTACCGCTGGTTGCTGGCGGCGCTGCTGTTCACGCCGTTCATGATCAAGCCGGTGATCGCCAACTGGGCGCTGATCCGTCCGAACCTGGGCAAGGTGTTCATCCTCGGCGTGTTGGGCATGGCGGTTTACCAAAGCCTGGCGTATTACGCCGCGTCGCTCACCACCGCGACCAACATGGGCATCATCCTGTCGTTGATGCCGTTGATGGCACTGACGGCGGCGATCATCAGCCTCGGTCAACGCCTCACCTACGGCGCGATGACCGGTGCCGTGCTGTCATTCGCTGGCGTGGTGGTGGTGGTTTCCGCCGGCAGCCTCGACGCACTGCTGCAGCACGGGGTCAACCTGGGGGACGGCATGATGCTGGTCGCGACCCTGGCCTACGCGGTCTACAGCACCTTGCTGAAAAAATGGCAGCTGCGCCTGCCGCCGCTGGTGTTGCTGTATCTGCAGGTGCTGGTGGCGGTGGTGGTGCTGTTCCCGCTGTTTCTGTTTTCGGCGAAAGCTGGCTTGGGTTGGGCGAACATTCCACTGGTGCTGTATGCGTGCCTGTTAGCCTCGATGGTCGCGCCGCTGGCGTGGATGCATTCGGTGAAGACCTTGGGCCCGAGCCGCACCACGCTGTTTTTCAACCTGCTGCCATTGATCACCGCGCTGATTGCGGCGGTGGTGTTGAAGGAAGAGTTGGCGCTATACCACCTGGTGGGCGGCCTGCTGACCTTGGGCGGGGTAATTCTGTCGGAGCGTTGGACCACGCCGGTCCGTTAAACCCCGGCCTCCTTCAAGCGCCGGGCATGCTCGACAAACAGTCGGATCGGCTCGGCGCCCTTGCCCACCAGCCCCAGGGACTGGTTGACGATATCGAAGTGGTCCAGGGCGTAGTCATCGCCGATCACCAACCCCAAGTGTGAACTGTAGCGCCCGACCATGCCGTCACACTGGCCCTTTTCGCGCACGAAGCTGCGGGCGAACAGGCGGCAACTACGGTTCGTACCGTCGAACAGGTTACGACCACGGTCGGTAATGCCCGGCTGCAAGGTGCCGGACCATGAGTAATAACGCACGCCATTGACCTCTTCGGGCCCCTGCCCACCCCATGTCTGCGGCAGCCCCTGTGGATAATGCTGATTGAACAGCGCCACGCCCGCACTGGTCAGCGAGTGGTGGGAGGCCTGCAGATCCGCCTTGAAGCGTGGCCCGCGATAGCCAGTTTCCAGCACGCCCATCAGCCAGGCGACTCCGTGAAACAGCGCGCTCATGATCCGCCCCTTCACGCCATCCACCGGGTAATTGAGGTGAATGTGGTCCGCCAACTCCGAGCCGTGGTTGGGCCCGGCCACGGACGTCACCGACGCCACCCATTCCGGGCGCTTGGCCGCCGCATACCGGGCGGTGAGCGAGCCCTGGCTGTGGCCGATCAAGTTGACCTTGTCGGCCCCCGTTTCACGGCGGATGCGCTCGATCTGCACCAGCAATTGCTCGCCGCGCACTTCGCTGGAATCCAGCGGCGCCACCTGCACGGGAAACACCTGCGCCCCGCCCGCCCGCAGCGCGGGGACGATACCGTACCAATAAGGAAACCACCCCAGGCGCACGAACCCGAGCATGCCAGGGACCAGCACCAGGGGATAACGCGTGGCTAACGACTGCGGCATGGGCCGAACGTCCTTGATCAGGAAAGACTCACCAGAGGCTAGCCCAGTCCCGCGACGCAGTGATGACATAAATCCGATAAAACTTTTTGCGTGACGCAGGACTCACAACTTGGAGCGATCACGCCGGCAGAGCGTGGCGCAAAACCGGATTAGTATCAGGAGATTGAGATGACCGAAGCAAACTTGACTGACGTTGCGACCCTGCGCAGCCGCGCCCGCCAGAACGTCGAAAACGGTGCAGTGACCGAAGGTTATGACGCCGACCGCGAAGAAATCATCCGCCTGCTCAACGCATCGCTGGCCACCGAGCTGGTCTGCGTGCTGCGCTACAAGCGCCACTACTTCATGGCCAGCGGCATTAAGGCTGCAGTCGCCGCGCAGGAATTCCTTGAGCACGCTACCCAGGAAGCCGAACACGCCGACAAGCTCGCAGAGCGCATCGTGCAGTTGGGTGGTGAGCCGGAGTTCAACCCGGACCTGCTGTCGAAGAATTCCCACGCACAGTACGTGGCAGGCAATAACTTGAAGGAAATGGTCTACGAAGACCTGGTCGCCGAGCGGATTGCCGTGGACAGCTACCGCGAAATCATCCAGTACATTGGCGATAAAGACCCGACCACGCGCCGCCTCTTCGAAGAAATCCTGGCCCAGGAAGAAGAGCATGCGGACGATATGGCTGACATCCTAGAAAGCCTGTAACCCCGCAATACTCTGTAGGAGCCGGCTTGCCGGCGATGGTAGCCTGACGATCTCGACAGCGTTCAAGGGCCCCATCGCCGGCAAGCCGGCTCCTACGTTTTTGTGGCCGATCAACCTTTTACGGTTTTCGGCGCCTTGCCTTCCTTCATCTGCTGCAGTAACGGCGCACATTCATTCGGCTCACCGCCACTGGGCGCAACCAATGCCAGCAACCCGGCCGCCGGCCCGGCGATCACACCCAGCGCCACCATGCCAGCCCCTCGCAGCGCCAGCGGGATGGCTTTCACACCCGCGTTCGGCTTGATAAAAGGTCCATTGACGTACAGCGGTGAACGCAGGGAGAACAGGCGGAAGCCTTTCGATTCCGGGGTAATGGTAAGGTCCAACTGCTCTGTGGCCATGTTCGCCGTGCCGTCGATGTAGATGATGGCGTTCTCGGTGTCGAACAGAAACAACCGAGTGGTCGCCAAGCCTGTCTTGATGCCAAAGTCCGCCGCCGCGCAGTTGATCTTCACTTCCTTGTCACCAAACAGTCGGCCTACCACGTAGTTGCCCACATTGAGCCCGGCGATTTCCATCAGGCTGCGGCTGATGGCACCGTCGTTGATCAGCATCTTCAGGTCACCGTTGGAGCTGCCCAACAGGGCCGCCACGGAGTTGCCGCGACCGGCAATATCCGCGTCGCCATTGAGTTCACCAAAGCTGGTTTTCATCGGTTCGAAGGTCGGGAAAAGCTGCTTGAGCTTGAAGTTGCGCGCGGTAAGTTTGGCGCGGCCTTCCATTGGCGTGATGCGGCCGTTGAGGCGGATCTGCGCATCCAGCTTACCGCCGGCCACGCCGAAACGCAGGGGTTCGAGGCTCAGTTCGCCGTCATTCAGAACCAGGTGGGTGTAGAGGTCGGTAAACGGCAGATCGGCACTGTGCACGATGCGCTTGCCGGTGAATTCCACGTCGGCATCCATGACGCGCCAACGCTCGGTGCGGAATTCTTCCACCGGCAACACTTTGGTCGCCGGCTGTTTGCTGTCGCCGCCACGGGCTTTTTGTTTGGCGTTGGAGTCGGCGCCGATCAGCGGTGCGAGGTCGGTCATCAGCAGCTGGTTGGAGACCAGCGCGCCGCTGAGCTTGGGCCGTGGCTGGCTGGCGACGTAGGCCAGGTTGCCGTGGATGTCGCTGTTGCCGATCTTGCCGTTGAAGTTGTCATAGCGGAAGGACGCGCCATTGGCTTCGTGCAGCTTGGCGATCAGATGACCATCGGTGGAGTAGGCCGGCGAATCCGGCAGGGTCACGCCAGTCAGAGGGTAGAGATTGCCCAGGCTGGAACCGGCGAGTTTCAGGCGCAGGTCGAGCGCGCCCAGGTTCAGTGGGTCGGTCAGGGTGCCGGCCAGGGCGATGCTGGTATCGGCAATCTTGACCTGGGCTTGCAGCGGGAACGGCTTGGCCGCGTCCTGCAGGGCCAACAGGCCACCGATCTTGCCGATGCCGTCGAGTTTCTGGCCGTGATACTGGCCTTTGACCTTGAGGCCGAACGCATAATCCTGCGGTGCGGAGCCTTTCTCCAGGGCCTTCTTGGCATCGGCGTCGCCGACGATTTCGCCGAACGGGATGGGTTTGCCCAGCGGGTCGATGATCACATCCAGTTGGGTCTTGAGGGTTTGGTCGTCGAGGGTCACGTGGCCTTTGTCGAAGCCGATGGCACCGATGTCCACCACCCAGTTGGAAGGCTCGGCGTTCGGGTCCTTGGGATCGAACTTAAAGGTCCAGTTGGCGCGGCCATCGGCCAGGCGCTGCAACTGCGCGCTCGGTTCGGTGAGGTCGATACGCGGGATCACCACGCGCTGCACCAGCAACGCCAGGGGCGAAATGCGCAGTTCCACCTTCTTGAGGGTGACCATTTGCGGGTTTTTCGACCAGTCCGGGTTGCCCAGGGTCAGGTCTTCGGCAATCACATGCGGCCACGGCACCCAGGCGCGCCAGCCGCCTTCATCGGGCTCACGCGCCCACACCACCGCCAGGTTGCCGTTGATGGCAAACGGTCGATGCAATTCTTCGGAGACCTTGGCATTGAGGGGCGGCTTGATGCGGTTCCAGTCAAAGAACACCAGGACCAACACCACCACGGCGATTAACACAACGAAGCTGGCGCAGCTCCAAGCGACGATTTTACGAGTGCGCGTCATTGCACAGGACTCCTGAATACGACTGGCTGGGTCACAGCCTTTAAGGACAGCTTATAGAACTACGACTGGCAAACCGCCTGGGGGTTTAACCCGATCCCCGATTTGCCTGGAAAAACCTCAATTTCTGACCACTTCGACAGATTCCTCCTACCACGGCGCACCATTGTTACCCACGCGCGTGTCGAAAATACCCACACCAGTGCAAAACCGCGTGCTTGAGAGGCCCGTTCTAGAGCCTCCGCCTAGAACAATCAATTCTGTTGATTATTACCATTGTGTTTATGAACTTTTATATCGACTTATCGAGAGTAGCATTAGTCCTGTACCCACTTTATCGCCCTCCCAAGGAGCAACCCATCATGAAACGCCAATTACTCGCTACCGCCCTGTTATCCATCCTGGCTTCCAGTGCCTTTGCCCTGCCAGCCGCCGAACAAGCCACTCCACAAGTCAAAGCTGACGCCGTTCCTTTCAGCCAGACCGTCGCTCGCAGCGGTTCGCAAGAAGAAGAGAACCGTGACTACGCCAAAGGCGCTGTAGCTGAAAATGGTTCGGAACAAGCCAACAAACGCGCTTACACCGAAGGCCTGACCGAAAACGGCCGCAACCGCCTGGAAGAAAAAGGCCTGGTTGAAGGTGGTGCTGATCGCCTGCTGGAACGCAACGCTGTTGCCGAAGGTGGCCGTGATCGTCTGGAACAGAAAGGTCTGGTCGAAGGCGGTGCTGAACAAGCCAACAAACGCGCCTACACCGAAGGCGTTGCTGAAGGCGGTGCTGACCGTCTGCAAGAACTGCATCAAGCACAGAGCTAACCCTGTGGTGGCCGAGAGAAAAGCCCGATCTGTCGATCGGGCTTTTGCTTTCCTGTAGATCACGTCACGCCCGCCCCCCGCCAAGTTCGACGCCAACAGACCTGTTTTGCTAGAGTGCGTCGCTGTACTTGCCAACAAAGCCCGCCCGCCAATGCTGCCCCGCGCCGAACAGAAGCAACAGACCCGCCTCGCCCTGATGGACGCAGCCCGCCATTTGATGGAGTGTGGCCGTGGGTTTGGCAGCCTGAGCCTGCGTGAAGTGGCGAAGACCGCCGGTATCGTGCCCACCGGTTTCTATCGGCATTTTGCCGACATGGACCAGTTGGGGCTGGTGTTGGTGAGTGAAGTCGGCCAGACCTTCCGCGCCACCATCCGCCTGGTGCGCCATAACGAATTCGTGATGGGCGGCATTATCGATGCCTCCGTGCGGATCTTTCTCGATGTGGTCTCGGCCAACCGTTCGCAATTCCTGTTCCTGGCCCGCGAGCAATACGGCGGCTGCCTGGCGGTGCGCCAGGCGATCGGTGCATTGCGTGAAGACATCACCCGTGACCTGGCGGCCGACCTGACGTTCATGCCAAAACTGCAGCACCTGGATGCCGAAGGCCTGCATGTGATGGCCGACCTGATCGTCAAAAGTGTGTTCGCCACCCTCCCCGACATCATCGATCCGCCGGCCCAGGCCCTGCCTGACCACCTCACGCCGCAGGCGAAAATCACCCAGCAATTGCGCTTTATCTTTATCGGCCTGAAGCACTGGCAAGGGCTGGGCAGCACCGAATAAAGCCATCAGCCTGCCGTGTGAAAACGTTTAGCCGTGGTGTAGTGCTTGTTCCAGTAGCTGTTGCTTAATGAGTCGATGCGGATGTTCTTGCCCGTACGTGGCGAATGAATGAATTTGCCTTGGCCTATATAAAGCCCCACATGGCTGACTTGGCCGCGCCCGTTTGCCTTGAAAAACACCGCATCGCCGGGCTTGAGTGCGTTGCGCTTGATGGTCGGAGCCGTGGAGCGGTGCATGGCGGCGGTGGTGCGTGGTATCTGGATATTGGCTTCGGTCTTGAACAGGTAAACCAGGAAGCTGCTGCAATCGAAGCCTTGCTGCACCGAAGAGCCACCCCACTTGTACGGCGTGCCGAGCAGTTCATGGGCACGGTCAACCACATCGTCAATGGCGGCTTCTTGGACTGAAGCGCTGAACGTGGGACGCGGCTGCAGAGAGGCTGACGCTGATGAAATGGCAAAAGACAGGCTGACAATGACTAAACAACACAATGATCTAAACATGATAAACGTCGCAGTGGATTGAACACGGCGCACAGACTAAAGACACAGCAGGTAACTACTTGAACGGCGAATCCCCGAACTACGTAGGAAAAATCCGAAAACGCCCATAGCGAGTGCATCAGCCCAGCCAGCGCACCATTTTTGCTCACACCAAAAATCTTCCTACGCCCTATTTAGTGGCGTTACCGTCCCTGCTGACAGGGAATTCCTACTCTGCAGCCGGGTTGGCAAGCCCCTTGCTCTAGCACTTGCATCGCTCATAGCTGGAAGCTTCCTGATGCTGGTGATCCACCGCCGAATCGCCCCCCAAGCCCTCTGGGCCGCCGAGTTGCTACTGAATTTCGAAGCACGCAGCAAAAGCCGCCTGCGCTGTTTCAGTGCCGACGGTGAAGATGTCGGCCTTTTCCTGGAGCGCGGTCAGCCACCGCTGCACGACGGCGAATTCCTACAGGCGGAAGACGGACGAGTCGTACGCGTGTGTGCCCGGCCTGAACAACTGCTGCATGTCACCTGCAGCAGCGCATTTGAACTGACGCGCGCGGCGTATCACCTAGGTAATCGGCACGTGGCGTTGCAGGTGGGCGATGGCTGGCTGCGCCTGCTCGATGACTATGTGCTCAAGGCCATGCTCGAACAGCTGGGCGCGCAGACACAGACCATCGAAGCGCCGTTCCAGCCGGAACATGGCGCCTACGGCGGCGGGCATCATCACTCGCGCCATGGCGATGAAGATTTCAACTACCCGCCCAAGCTGCACCAGTTCGGCGTGCGCCTGTGAACCCAGCCTGGGCGCTGCTGCGTCTGGCCAGTCCGCAATTGCCGATTGGTGGCTACAGCTATTCCCAGGGCTTGGAAATGGCGGTGGAGAACGGTCGCGTCAACAACGCAGCCAGTGCGCGACGCTGGATCAGCGATCAGTTGCTGCTCAACCTGGCGCGCTTCGAAGCGCCGGTGTTACTCGCCCATTGCCAAGCAGCCTGTGAGGCCGATTGGCCGCGCCTGGCCCAGCTGTGCGAAGAACATCGCGCTAGCCGTGAGACCCGCGAGCTGTATCAAGAGAGCCGACAGATGGGCTACTCGCTGCAACAGTTGCTCAATGGTTTGCCGGAACTGGACGGCGGCGCCCGCGAATTTCTTGAGCAGTGCAGTGAGCCCCATCTCGCCCTGGGCTGGGCCCTCGCCGCACGCGCATGGAACATCAGCCCCGCCGACGCCCTCGCCGCCTGGCTGTGGAGCTGGCTGGAAAACCAATTGGCCGTGCTGATGAAAACCCTGCCCCTGGGCCAACAAGCCGCCCAACGCCTGACCAGTGAACTGCTGCCGTTGCTGCAACAAGCCCAGCAGGACGCCAGCCGCATCGAACCCCACCATTTCGGCAGCGCCGCGTTTGGTCTGTCCCTGGCCTGCATGGCCCACGAGCGCCAATACAGCCGCCTATTCCGTTCCTAGGAGAAAAGCACATATGAACACACAACCTTTGCGTGTCGGCATCGGCGGCCCGGTAGGCTCCGGCAAGACGGCCCTGACCCTGGCCCTGTGCCTCGCGCTGCGTGATCGCTACAACCTCGCGGTGGTCACCAACGACATCTACACCCGCGAAGACGCCGACTTCCTGGTGCGCAACCAGGCCCTCGCGCCGGAACGCATCATCGGCGTGGAAACCGGCGGCTGCCCGCACACCGCGATCCGCGAAGACGCCTCGATCAACCTTGAAGCCGTTGACCAGCTCAACCGCCGCTTCCCCGGCCTGGACCTGATTCTGGTGGAGTCCGGGGGCGACAACCTCTCGGCCACCTTCAGCCCGGAGTTGTCGGACCTGACTATCTACGTGATCGACGTGTCCGCCGGCGACAAGCTGCCGCGCAAGGGCGGGCCTGGCATCTGCAAGTCCGACCTGCTGGTGATCAACAAGATCGACCTGGCGCCTTTGGTCGGCGCGTCGCTGGAGCTGATGAACAGCGACACCACCCGCATGCGCAACGGCAAACCCTTTGTGTTCAGCAACCAGAAGACCGGTGTCGGCCTGGATGAAATCGTCGCCTTCATCGAACGCCAAGGCCTGCTGACCGCCGCCTGATCAACCCATAAGGAACCTGTCCATGAGCCTCAAGAAACTCTTTACCGCCGCCGCCCTGCTGCTGGCCCCAGCCCTGGCTTTCGCTCACCCGGGCCATGGCGACAACGGCCTGGTGGCCGGCATCAGCCATCCCCTGGGCGGCATCGACCACTTGCTGGCCATGGTCGCCGTCGGTTTGTGGGCCGCCCAACAAAAAGGCGCCGCACGTTGGGCCCTGCCGTGCACCTTTGTCGGCACCATGTTGATTGGCGGCGTGTTGGGTTTTGAAGGCCTGGCGTTGCCGGCGCTGGAAAGCGGGATTGCCGCGTCGGTGTTGGCCCTGGGCCTGGCGGTGGCGCTGGCGGTGCGTCCGCCGTTGTTCATGGCGGTGGGGGCCACGGCATTGTTCGCGCTGTTCCATGGTGTGGCGCATGGTCTGGAGCTGCCGGACATGTCCAGCCCGTGGGCGTATGCCGCGGGTTTTGTCGGTGCGACTGCCGTGTTGCACGCGGCCGGTTACGCGGTGGTGCGCTTCCTGCCGGCTGCGGCGGCGCCGTTGGTGCGGATTGCGGGCGCGGCGTCGGCGGCGACTGGGGTCTGGTTGCTCGCGGGCTGATATTCGCGGCGTTTGTAAGGGCCTCATCGCCGGCAAGCCGGCTCCTACCTATGATCGCGAGGTCATCCTGTGTAGGAGCCGGCTTGCCGGCGATAGCAGTAGCACAGACACCACAGAACCCAAGCCTGATACCATGCGCGCCTACACCCCTGCCGTGACGACGCCAGCCAATGCCCAGCGCTTCCCAACCCTCCTTGAACACCGTGCTTACGCACTTCCACAGCCTGATCGTGCCGCTCTGGCAAGGCCCGGGCTGGAATGCCGACCTGGCATTGCCCTATGAAGCGCTGGACGCCGACCATCACCCGCTGCCCCCGCAACGCTACCGCGCCATGGCCTGCGCCCGGCAGTTGTACCTGTTTGCCAGCCTGATCGGCGAGCCCGGCGCAGCCTTCGCGCAAGAGCGCGCAGCGGCACTGTTCCGGTCACTGCAACGGCACTTCCACGACGCCGAACACGGCGGCTGGTTCTACAGCATCGACCCATCCGGTCAGCCGCTGGACAAGCGCAAAGACCTCTACACCCACGCCTTCATCATCTTTGCCTGCGCCCATTACTGGGCCAAGGTGCGCGAGCCATTGGTAGAGTCGGTCCTCAATGCCGCCCTGGAAGTGGTCGCCGAGCGATTTTCCACAGGCGACGGCCTGTACGAAGCCGTGCTGGAACGCAACTGGTCATCGCTCAAGTCAGGCCCGCTGCAAAACCCGCTGATGCACCTGGCCGAAGGTTTCCTTGCCACCCTCTCGGTGCGTGAAGACGCCAGCGTGCAAGCCGCCCTGCTGGCGCTGGCGACGGCCATGCAGCAGCGTTTCATCGACCGCCAGCACGGCGTGATGATGGAAAAACCGCTGGACGCTGTGGATAACTGGTTCGAGCCGGGGCACCAGTTCGAATGGTTCTTTTTGCTGGAGTCTTCGGATGTGTTGCGCGGTTCGCCGCTGCATGCGTCGCTGACCCGGGCTTTCGCCTACGCAGAACTCAAGGGTGTGGATAACCTCAGCGGTGCAGTCAGCGGCATGCTGGCGCTTGACGGTACGGTGCGCGACGGCACCCAACGCATCTGGGCACAGGCCGAATACCTGCGGGCACTGACCTTGCGACCCAACAGCGAAGCGGTGCTGCACCGCCAATTGCTGGCGCTGCAACAACATTTTCTGCATGCAAAAGGCTGGAATGAATGCCTGGATGCCAAGGGCGCCGTAAGCCGACGGGATATGCCGTCGACCACGCCTTATCATTTGGCGACTTGCTATCAGGGCCTGGTCCAGCACCTGGGCTGACCCTAAGGGCCTCATCGCCGGCAAGCCGGCTCCTACAGGGTTGTGTCATTCATTGTGGGAGCGGGCTTGCTCGCGAAGACGTCAACTCGGTCTCACTGACCTCACGCAATCCACTTGCGATCTCCGGTAAAGCTGATTGTCAGCCAACGCGCCGCATCCGGCGCACCGAGCCCTGTGGATATCTCTTCGCGCAGACGGTCCAGCGTCGCGACGTTATCCACCGGGTAATCCGCCGGCAGCACCACATGAATCTCGATAAACCGCGCCCGCCCGTGCTTTTGCACGTACGACACGTAGTCGTCGAAACCATGTTTGGCCTGCGCCGCTTCCATCACTTCGCGCACTGTGTCGTCCAACTGGTCCGGCGCGATTCCCAGCACCTCGCGCAACGCTGGGCGCAGGATCTTGAACGCCGGTGCCAGCATGCTCAGGGCCAGCAGGATCAGGATCAATGGGTCGACATACACCGCCCACTCGCCGTAGCCCTGGGACTTGAGCAACAGCGCCGCCAGAAAGCTGATCAGCAAGCCCACCGACAACATCGCGTCCACCAGCCAACTGATGTTGTCGAACTGGATCAGCGATGATTTCAGCCGGCGATTGCGATAACGCACGTAGAAGAAGTAGGCGAACTCGACGACGGTAAACACCGCCGCGTAGATGATCACCAACCCCAACTCGATCTCGCGGCCGCCATTGATAATGCCGAACACGCCGTTGAGGAACGCATAGATGGCGATCAGCAAGAGGAAACTGCCTTCGATCAGCAGCACCATCGGCTCCAAGTGCCAATAGCCGAACTGGAAACGCTCGTTGCTTTTCTTGGCAATCAGCTTTGCCGTGATCAGCATCAACACCTTGATGGCGGTGGCGATCAGCGAGAAAAAGCCGTCGAACAGAATGGATTGGGCGCCAGAAATCACACCCGTGACAATCCCGGCGATCGCTACGGCGAACATCAGGATGGTCGATTGTTTGAGCAGTGCCTGCTCACCTCGGTTACTCACATTTCCTCCCGTCAAAACCTCAAATCCGCACGGTGCGGAGGGGTTTTATCGGGTGGAGTGTACCTTATGTCGTGTTTTGGCCGATTTGACGCATGATTACCGGTAAAAACCTGATCCTGTGGTGAGCGGGCTTGCCCCGCGCGAGGCAAGCTCGCTCACCACAAAAACCAGCAGGACGGAGCGTCAGCCCTTGGCGCCACGCTCGATAGCAAACCCAGCCCAAGTCTGGCTCACCGGCATCAGCTCCAACCGATTGATATTCACATGCGCCGGCGTATTCATGACCCAGAAGATCGTGTCGGCAATATCCTGCGGCTGGATCGGCTCGGCACCCGCATAAGTCGCGTCATACCGCGCCTGGTCACCGCCAAAGCGCACCAACGAGAACTCGCTCTCGCACAGGCCCGGTTCGATGTTGGTCACGCGCACGCCTGTGCCTTGCAGGTCGCAACGCAGGTTCAGCGAAAACTGCTTTACGAATGCCTTGGAACCGCCATACACGTGGCTGCCCGGATAAGGGTAGTTACCCGCGATGGAACCCAGGTTGATGATGCCCGCACCACGACCGTGAGCGATCAGGCGTGGCAGCAGCAGGTTGGTGGTGGTCAGCAGGCCCTTGATGTTGGTGTCGACCATGGTTTCCCAATCGTCGAGGTTGCATTTGGGCGCAGGGTCGGTGCCCACGGCCAAGCCGGCGTTGTTGATCAGCCCGCGCAGCTTGGCGAACGACGGAGGCAGATTGGCGATGGCATCTTCCATGCCTTTGCGATCCCGCACATCCACGACCAGGCCATGCACTTCAGTCTGCTTGGAAAGCTCTTCGACCAGCGCATTCAGGCGGTCGGCACGACGACCGGTGAGCACCAGTTTCCAGCCGGCTTCGGCAAAACGACGGGCGCAGGCTTCGCCGAAACCTGAGGTTGCGCCAGTAATAAACAGCGTGTCGGACATGGTGTTCTCCTTGCGGGCATCGGGGAAAAAATCAGCCAGCAGAATGCCCGTACGCCGCGATGGCGGCAACCGCTAAGCACACAACTTGATACACGCCTGATCGTTTTTTAACCATATTCCGCAAGGCCATACAAACCGTGGCTTGTAGCCATATGCACGCAGGTTATCCACAAGAGCGCCCACAGTCTTTGGGGGCAAGTACACAATGCTTCAGGCCGCTATACACAAGGGCTGCAGGCAGTTTTAGAAAGTTTTTTGCTTGACCTTGGCTGGGACGTATGTAGGCCTGTCGCCGATCGCAAAATCAGAACGATGGCTCGAGGCCAGTCAATCCGGCCGCTGCGGCGGTCTTTCCAGAGTTTAGTCACAGACTTATCCACAGGCCGGCGGGACATATTTCGGTCATATACCTGTGTCTTTAAACAGGTTGACAAAGGGCCCGACTGGCAACCAAAAACCTACTGATCAAAAAACAACCGCCGCGCTGCAAGCCACGGATTCATTGGCTTACAGCCAGCTACTCCCACGTTACCCACAGCCGGTTCCACAGCGGATGGGGACAAGTCAAAACTGTGACAAAACAGGGATTTGCGGCGGCTATATGTCGCGCTTTGGAGGGAGGCTGGATTTGTTTTCCACAATTTGGCATCGGCCTTGTGAACACCACAAAACAAATGTGGGAGCGGGCTTGCTCGCGAAAGCGGTGGGTCAGTTCCAGATGTACTGACTGACACACCACTTTCGCGAGCAAGCCCGCTCCCACAGGGGCCTGCGTCAAACTTTAAACTAGTGACCGCCGAGGTAGGCGTTGCGCACTTCCTCGTTCACCAGCAATTCCTTGCCGGTGCCGGTCAGGCGAATCTCGCCGTTGACCATCACATACGCGCGGTCCGACAAGCGCAGCGCATGGTTGGCGTTCTGTTCCACCAGGAAGATGGTCATCCCGGTGGAGGCCAGCTCGCGCAACGTCGAGAAGATCTGCTTCACCACAATCGGCGCCAGGCCCAGGCTCGGTTCATCCAGCAGCAACAGCTTGGGCCGGCTCATCAGCGCGCGGGCAATGGCGAGCATTTGCTGCTCGCCGCCAGACATGGTCATGGCGCGCTGGTTACGCCGCTCCTTGAGCCGTGGGAACAGCTCGAACATGCGCTGCATGTCTTCCTGGGCAAACTTGTCGCCAATAGGGATGGTGCCCATCAACAGGTTTTCCTCGACGGTCATGTCGGGGAACACCCGCCGCCCTTCCGGCGACTGCGCGATGCCGTTGGACGCGATGTAGTGCGACGACTTGTGGGTAATATCGACACCGTTGTAGAGAATCTGCCCCGACTCGGCACGCGGCTGGCCGAAGATCGACATCAGCAGCGTGGATTTGCCCGCGCCGTTGGAGCCAATCAGGCTGACAGTTTCGCCTTCATTGATGTGCAGCGAGACTTTTTTCAGGGCCTGGATCGGGCCGTAATACACGTCCAGGTCCTTCATTTCGAGGATAGGTGCACTCATACCAACTCCTCTTCGTCAGCGCCCAGATAGGCGGCAATCACTTTCGGGTCGTTGCGGATCGCATCCGGGCCACCCTCGGCGATCACGTTGCCGTGGTCCAGCACCACGATGTGGTCGGAAATACTCATTACCATGCCCATGTCGTGCTCGATCAGCACCACGGTGAGGTCGTGTTCGTCGCGCAGCAGGCGAATCATCGCGCTGAGGGCTTCGGTTTCCTGGGGGTTGAGGCCCGCAGCGGGTTCGTCCAGACAGATGATCTGCGGCCGCGTGCACATGGCGCGGGCGATTTCCAGGCGGCGCTGCTGGCCGTAGGAGAGTTCACCAGCCAGGCGGTTGGCGCAGTCCACCAGGTCCACCACTTCGAGCCAGTAGAACGCGTGGTCCAACGCGTCGCTTTCGGCCTTGCGATACCCCTTGGTGTTGAGGATGCCCGCGAGCATGTTGCGGTTGACCCACATGTGCTGGGCCACCAGCAGGTTTTCCACCACCGACATTTCCTTGAACAGACGAATGTTCTGGAACGTCCGCGCCAGGCCGGCGCGGTTCACCAGGTGGGTGCCGCCGAACATCTTGTAGTACACCCGGCTGAGGAAGCTTTTGGGTGACACGAAGTCGGTGGGCTGGAAGCGCTCGCCGAGCAACTGGATCACGTCGGTCTGCTTGCCGCGAAGGTTGAGTTGGATCTTGCCGCCGCTGGCTTTGTAGAAGCCGGTGAGGCAGTTGAACACCGTGGTCTTGCCGGCGCCGTTGGGGCCGATCAAGGCGAAGATAGAGTTGCGTTCGACCTTGAGGCTCACGTCGCTCAAAGCCTTGATGCCACCGAAGTGCATCATCAAGTGTTCCACGGAGAGCACGACTTCCTTGCTCATGGCGCTACCCCCTTACGTGGCGTCACACCGGTGCGGCTGATCCGGATCAGGCCGCGCGGTCGCCAGATCATCATCACTACCATCAACACGCCAAACAGCAGCACGCGGTATTCGGAGAAACTGCGCAGCAGCTCCGGGGCGACGGTCAATACGAAGGCCGCGATCACCACGCCCACCGTCGAGCCCATGCCGCCCAGGACCACGATGGCCAGGATCAGCGCCGACTCGAAAAAGGTGAACGACGATGGGTTGACGAAGCCCTGGTAGCTGGCAAAGAACACCCCGGCCAAACCCGCCGTCGATGCACCGATGGTGAACGCCGAAAGCTTGACCAACACGTGATTCAGGCCCATGGAGCGGCAGGCGATTTCATCTTCGCGCAAGGCTTCCCAGGCGCGGCCGACCGGCATGCGGGTCAGGCGATGCTTGATGTACAGCACAGCCAGCACCACCAGGAACAGCACGATGTAGATGAACAGGAATTTGATGTTGGGGTTGTAGTCGATGCCGAAGAATTCATGAAAGGGAACCCCGCCATCCTTCGCGCGCTTGCCGAACTCCAGGCCGAGGAAGGTTGGCGAGGGCACCGGCATGCCGTTGGGCCCACCGGTAAACGACAGCCAGTTGTTGAGCACCAGACGGATGATTTCACCAAAGCCCAGGGTCACGATGGCCAAATAGTCCCCGTGCATTCGTAGCACCGGGAACCCGAGTATGCACCCCGCCAACGCTGCGGCGATGGCCGCCAGCGGCAGCACCGTCCAGAAACCCAGGCCCAGGTATTGATAACCCAGTGCCAGGCCGTAGGCGCCGATGGCGTAGAACGCCACGTAACCCAGGTCGAGCAGGCCTGCCAGGCCGACCACGATGTTGAGGCCCAGACCGAGCAACACATAGATCAGCCCGAGGATCACCACGGTGAGCAGGTACTTGTTGGCGAAGATCGGGAACACGATGGCGATCACGATCAGTGCCGGGATGATCCAGCGCAACCGCGACTTGTAGTCCGGCGCCAAGACGTGCACGCCGGAGCCGGTGCTCTCGAAGCCCTGCAGGATCTTCAGGCCCTTGGGGGTTTGCAGGAACAGGCTCATGGCAAAGCGGCCGACCATCACGATGGCCACCAACAGGGCCACGCGGGCCGGTTCCAGGTTGAAGCTGTAGCCGTCGAGGACCACGCCGACGATCGGACCGAACACGACCAGTGAAATCAGCCCGGCGAGGACTGTATCGACCACACTTTTCTTGATATCGATAGGTTTGGCAGCAGACATGTTTACACCTTCGCCACAAGTGGGCGACCAAGCAGGCCCTGGGGACGGAAAATCAGAATCACCACCAGCAGGGAGAAACTGAACACGTCTTTGTAATCAGAGTTGATCAACCCCGAGAACAACGACTCGGAGATACCGAGGATGATCCCGCCCAACATCGCCCCAGGCAGGGAGCCGATGCCGCCGAGTACCGCTGCGGTAAACGCCTTGATGCCGATGATGAAGCCGGCATAGAAGTCGAAGGTGCCGTAGTTGAGGGTGATCAACACGCCAGCCAATGCCGCCATGGCGGCGCCGATGACGAACACATAGGAGATCACCCGGTCGGTGTTGATGCCCAGGATCGACGCCATCTTGCGGTCTTGCTGGGTGGCGCGGCACATGCGGCCGAGCTTGGTGTATTTAATGATGTAAGTGAGCAACGCCATGCCGGCAAACGCCGCCACGAGGATGAACACCTTGGTGTACGTCAACTGAACGAAGCCTGTGCCGATATCGACACGCCAGGCCCCGGCCAGCAGGGTGGGAATGCCTTGTTGCTTGGCGCCCTGGGCGATCTGCGCGTAGTTCTGCAGGATCAGCGAGATACCGATGGCGCTGATCAGCGGTGCCAGTCGGGTGGAGTTGCGCAGTGGTTTGTAGGCGACACGCTCGATGACCCAGCCGTATACGCCAGTGACGACGACGGTAAAGATCAAGGTGCCGAGAATGAGCAGCGGGAAGGATTCGATGCCGAAGTAAGCCAGCAGTGCCAGACTGATCGCCGCGAGGTAAGCGGAAATCATATAAACCTCGCCGTGGGCGAAGTTGATCATGCCAATGATGCCATAGACCATTGTGTAGCCGATGGCGATCAGGCCATAGACCGACCCGAGGGTCAGGCCGTTGACCAGTTGCTGCAGGAAAATACCATCCATAACGCAATCTCACGCGGTGAGCACCTGCACACCGGTGGGTGTGCGGCGCTTCTGGAGGAAAACAGAGGCTCGGCGATACCCCTTGTAGGAGCGAGCTTGCTCGCGAAAAACCGGAGAGCGACGCGGGCATTCTGGATGTCCGGGCCATCGTTGAAGTTCTTCGCGAGCAAGCTCGCTCCTACAGGGTGACGCAGTCAGTTCGGATTACTTCTGTTTTTCCAGCTGATGGTATTTGCCGTCTTTATCCCACTGGTAAACCACGTAGTCGGAGATCTTCAGGTCACCCTTCGAATCCCAGGCTTTTTCGCCCATGACGGTTTTTACCGGGTGAGCCTTGAGCCACTTGGCGGCGTCTTCGCCTTTGTTGGACTTGGCGCCGTTGAAGCCGGCGGCCAGGGCCTGGACCGACGCGTAGGCGTACAGGGTGTAGCCTTCCGGCTCGGTGCCGTTTTTGCGGAACTCTTCCACCACGGCCTTGCTGTCTGGCAGCAGGCGCGGGTCGGCGCCGAAGGTCATGTACACGCCATCTACGTACTGCGCACCGCCAGCGGTGGCAACCAGTTCGTCGGTTACTACGCCGTCATCGGACATGAACTTCACGTCTTTCAAACCGGCTTCACGGATCTGGCGAACCAGTGGACCGGCTTCCGGGTGCAGGCCGCCGAAGTACACGACGTCAGCACCGGTGGAGCGGATCTTGGTGACCAGGGCGCTGAAGTCTTTCTCGCCACGGGTCAGGCCTTCTTCCAGCACCGGCTTGACGCCGCGCTTGGTCAACTGGGCAGCGGTGGCGTCAGCCAGGCCTTTGCCGTAGGTGTCCTTGTCGTTGATGACGGCGACTTTCTTGCCCTTGAGCACGTCAACGATGTAGTCACCGGCGACGATGCCTTGCTGGTCGTCACGCCCGCACATGCGGAACATGGCGCCCAGGCCGCGTTCGGTCACTTGTGGGTTGGTGGAGCCTGGGGTGATGGCGATGATGCCGGCTTCGTCATACACCTCGGAGGCCGGGATGGTGTTGGAAGAACAGAAGTGCCCGACCACGCCGATCACTTTGTCCTGGTCAGCCAGACGGTTGGCCACGGCCACGGCTTGTTTGGGTTCGCAAGCATCGTCACCGGCCACCAGCACGATTTTTTCGCCGTTGATGCCGCCGGCCTTGTTGATCACATCGGCTGCCGCCTGGGCACCCTTCATGTACTGCTCACCGAAAGCGGCGTTGGCGCCCGTCATAGGCCCCGCGACGCCGATCTTCACATCAGCTTGAACAAACGTAGAAACACCCAGCGCCGCTGCAACGGCGAGGGCCAGAAAACCTTTCTTGTAAAACGTCTGGGACATGAGTGGTGCTCCGATATTTTTGATTTTTGGCACGACAACTTGCATTCAAACCTTTCACTGAAAGCCCAGAGCAAGGCGCGTGCCATTACGTTTTTATTCTTCAAAAAGACACGGTGTCATTGTTATTGCAGGTGTTTCGGCTCCATTCGCCAGGACGTGCAACCCTCTAGCGTCTGTAGGTGCAACCAATGGATCCGAAAAGTACAACCGCGACAGGTCGCACCTGCAACCAAGCCTATAAACGACAGTTCCTGGCGCTGTAACAAACGGCGTAACGGAACTGCACATTTACAGTGCGTGATTGCTACGACTTGCACCAATACAGATTAGTAGCCTGCTAAGAAAATGCAGGCTTTTGAGCGGTATTTCGCTGATCAGATCACGATCCTCAGACATTGGCCGGCGTGATACAGCGAGAAGCCGGCTTCATACAGACAGCTGCGCAGGCCCACTCCGGCCAGCGGTTGCATGGGAGCGAAGGGAATCGGCAGCGCCTGGGGATTCTGGTGACACAGGTAGTCGGCAAATGCCTTGCCGACCACACTGCCAGTGGTTACGCCGCGGCCGTTATAGCCCGTCACTGCTACGAGGCCGGGCGCTGGTTCGAACAGGCGCATCAAATGGTCTGGGGTGAAGGCGATACAGCCGGTCCAGGTGAACTCCCACTGCACCGATTTGAGGTACGGGAAGTAGTGCTGCTGCACCCGATCGGCCCACGCCTTGAGGAACCAGGCGGGTTTCTGATTGCCGTTGCCCAGGCTGCCGAGTAACAGACGGCCATCGGCATCGCGGCGAATGCTGCTCAGCACCTGGCGCGTATCCCATGAACCCTGGCCACCGGGCAGGATCTGTTGGGCGGCGTCGCCCGTGAGCGGAGCCGACGCGACCTGATAGTAATAGCCGGGGAAAAAATTGCGCCGCAACTCGGTCCATTCGCCCTCGGTGTAGGCGTTGGAGGCGATCACCACCTGTGCAGCCTGCACTGAACCCTGAGCGGTCTGCACCGACCAGTGCGAACCTTGGCGCTCAAGCTGAGTGACCGGTGAGTGATCAAACAACTGCCCGCCAAGCCCGGCAGCAGCATTGGCCAAGCCACTGGTGTAGGCCATCGGGTTCAAGGTGCCCGCGCGCCGGTCCAACAAGGCGGCGGCGATCTTTTTGGTACCGGTGGCCTGTTCGCAAGCCTGACCGGTGAGCAGCTCCACTGGCGCGCCCCGGCGTTTCCATTGCGCTTCACGACTGCGCAAATCCTCCTCGCCACGGGCGTTGTGCGCCATGTGCAAGGTGCCTTCACGGCGCAATTGGCAATCGATGGAGTATTTGTCGATCAGGCTGAACACCAGGGACGGCGCCGCACCCAACATGCGGTTGAGTTGGCTGCCCACCGCCTCGCCGAAACCGGCTTCGATCTCGTCCGGCGGGATCCACATGCCGGCATTGACCAGCCCCACGTTACGCCCCGAACCACCATGGCCGGTGCGATGGGCCTCCAGCACGGCGACGCTTTTGCCTTGTTCCAGCAAATGAAGGGCTGCCGAAAGGCCCGTGATCCCGGCACCGATCACACACACATCGACCTTGACCTCACCCTTGAGCGCCGCACGATCCGGCCGGCCAGGGGTGAGGTGCTCCCACAAACATGTTTCGCGTAGTGCCATTGCCAGACTCCGGGATGAAACCTAACAAACAACTGTTATTTTGAATTGCAAACCCAATCAAATGTGGGAACTGGCTTGCCTGCGATGCAGGCACCTCGGTGTATCAGGTACCCCATGGTGATGCTATCGCAGGCAAGCCAGCTCCCACATTGACCGCGCTTCGACTTGAGGAATCAGTCGAAGGTAATGCCCTGTGCCAGCGGCAACTCCAGCGAGTAGTTCACAGTATTGGTCTGGCGACGCATGTACCCACGCCACGCATCCGAACCCGATTCACGCCCGCCGCCGGTCTCTTTCTCACCGCCAAACGCGCCGCCGATTTCCGCGCCGCTCGGGCCGATGTTGACGTTGGCGATGCCACAGTCGCTACCCACTGCCGACATGAATTGCTCGGCTTCACGCACGTCAGTGGTGAAGATGCACGATGACAGGCCTTGAGGCACGGCGTTGTTCAGGCGCAGGGCTTCGTTGAAGTCGGTGTAGCCGATCACATAGAGGATCGGCGCGAAGGTCTCGGTGCACACCACGTCGCTTTGCTCGGGCATTTCCACAATCGCTGGCGACACGTAGTAGGCATTCGGAAACGTGTCTTCCAGTTGGCGTTTGCCGCCGAACACCTTGCCGCCTTCGCTCAGGGCTTGCTCCAGGGCGTCCTGCATGTTGTCGAAGCCGTGCTTGTCGATCAGCGGGCCGATCAGGTTGCCTTCCATCGGGTGGCCGATGCGCACTTTGGAATAGGCGGCCTTGAGGCGGGTGACGATTTCTTCTTTCACCGACTCATGGGCGATCAGCCGACGCAGGGTGGTGCACCGTTGGCCGGCAGTGCCGACGGCGCTGAACAGGATGGCGCGCACGGCCATGTCCAGATCGGCGCTCGGGCCGAGGATCATCGCGTTGTTGCCGCCCAGTTCGAGGATGCTGCGGGCAAAACGTGCGGCGACTTTCGGCGCCACTTCGCGGCCCATGCGGGTGCTGCCGGTGGCACTGATCAGGGCGACACGCGGGTCGTCCACCAGTGCAGCACCGGCATCGCGGCCGCCGATGATCACTTGGCTCAGGTATTCCGGGGCGCCGTCGAATTTCTTCAGCACGCGCTCGAACAATGCCTGGCAGGCCAGCGCAGTGAGCGGGGTCTTTTCCGAGGGTTTCCAGATCACGGCATTGCCGCACACCAGCGCCAGGGTGGTGTTCCACGCCCACACGGCGACCGGGAAGTTGAACGCGCTGATCACGCCAACCACGCCCAGCGGATGCCAGGTTTCACGCATATGGTGGCCTGGGCGCTCGGAGGCGATGGTCAAGCCGTACAACTGGCGCGACAGGCCCACGGCGAAGTCGCAGATGTCGATCATTTCCTGCACTTCGCCCAGGCCTTCCTGGGTGATCTTGCCGGCTTCCCAGGACACCAGCTCGCCCAGATCGGCCTTGTATTCGCGCAATACGTCACCGAACTGGCGCACCAGTTCGCCACGGCGCGGTGCCGGCACTTTGCGCCAGGCCTCGAATGCATGCTCGGCGCGACTGACCTGTTGCTCCACCTCGGCGGCACCTTCCCAGTGCACACTGCCGATGCGGCTGCCATCAATCGGCGAATGCACGGGCTGCTTGCCCGACTGGTACAGCGCCGGGTTTACCCCGAGACGATCAAGCAATGCGGCAACCATGGGTCACTCCTTCAATCTCAAACAGAAAATTCGCGCCGCTGGCGACACGGCGATCCAGAGCTTATTTGTAGCTGGCCCAAGACTTGCCAACAAACGACGATTAGGCGAGATATCATTCCGTTTATTCATGCAAAGAATAAAAAGAGGCGTGCCGTGCTGAACAAAAGACATTTGCCCTCGATCACCGCCTTGCAGTGCTTCGAAGCCGCCACCCGCCACCTGAGCTTCACCCGCGCCGCCGAGGAACTGAACCTCACGCAGAGCGCGGTGAGCAAGCAGGTGGCGCAGTTGGAAGAGTTGCTGCAGCACTTGCTGTTCCGCCGCGTGCGCCGGCGATTGCAGATGACCCCAGCGGGTGACTTGTACCTGGTGGAGGTGCGCAAGATCCTCACGCAGGTGGAGATGTCGACTCACTACCTGCGCTCCTACGGTGGCGAAACCGAAGTGCTGCGGGTCTCCACGCCCTACACCTTCGGCGCGCGCTGGCTGGTGCCGCGTCTGAAGGGCTGGCGACTGCGTCACCCGCAGATCCACTTGGACCTGTGCAATGAACAGGAGCCGGATGAGTTGCTGCAAGGCAAGGCCGACATGGCGTTCTACTTCGGCCAGGGTTCACGCCCCGGCACCGAGAGCCTGAAGCTGTTCAGCGAAGAGCTTGTACCGGTGTGCGCGCCGGAGAGCCTGCCGGCGCAGCCATTCTCCGACCCCACGCAATTGAGCAACCTGGTGCTGCTGCAAAACGCCTCGCGCCCCCAGGGCTGGCATGACTGGTTCGCCAGCCAGGGCTACCAGACCGAGCACAGCTATCACGGGCCGCGGTTCGACACCTTTTATATGTGCATCCGTGCCGCGCAGGTGGGTTGTGGGGTGGCGCTGCTGCCGCGTTTTCTGGTGGAAGAGGAACTGGCCGACGGCAAGCTGGTGATCCCCTGGCAGCATGCGATGCCCAGTCAGGATGCGTATTACCTGGCGTACCCGGAGCATTCGGCGGAGGTGCCCAAGGTGCGCGATTTTGTGAAGTGGATGATGGAGCAGGTGATTTAGCGCCTGAAATATCGCCTTCGCGAGCAAGCCCGCTCCCACACTTGAAATGCATTCCAAAGGTGGGAGCGGGCTTGCTCGCGAAGGCGTCGGTGGCTCCAGCGCAAAAAATCACTGGCAAAACCCTACAGGTCTATGCGCCACTAGCCCCCTTCCTTAATTGTGCGTAAAGGTCGGCGCCCATCGCCGACCCGTCTGGAGATTCCCGTTATGAGCGAGAGTGTGTTTGCCGATCGCATCGTGCAGAACTTGCTCGACACCGACTTCTACAAGCTGACCATGATGCAGGCGGTGCTGCACAACTACCCCAACGTGGAAGTTGAATGGGAGTTCCGCTGCCGTAACAGCGAAGATCTGCGCCCTTACCTGGCGGAGATCCGCTACCAGATCGAACGCCTCGCCGAGCTGAGCCTGAGCCCCGACCAGTTGGGTTTCCTGGAACGCATCAGCTTCATGAAGCCGGACTTTTTGCGCTTCCTCGGGCTGTTCCGCTTCAACCTGCGCTACGTGCAGACTGGCATCGAGAACGGCGAACTGTTCATCCGCCTGCGCGGGCCGTGGCTGCATGTGATTCTGTTTGAAGTGCCGATGCTGGCCATCGTCAGCGAAGTGCGTAACCGCTACCGGTACCAGACCGTGATCCTCGAACAGGCGCGGGAGCAGCTGTACCGCAAGTTCGACTGGCTGACCGCCAACGCCAGCAGCGATGAACTGTCGGAGCTGCAGGTGGCCGACTTCGGCACGCGTCGGCGCTTTTCGTATCGGGTGCAGGAAGAAGTGGTCAGCGTGCTCAAGCACGACTTCCCCGGCCGTTTCGTCGGCACCAGCAACGTGCACCTGGCCCGCGAGTTCGATATGAAGCCGCTGGGCACCATGGCCCACGAGTGGATCATGGCCCACCAGCAACTCGGACCGCGCCTGATCGACAGCCAGATCGCCGCGCTCGACTGCTGGGTCCGCGAATACCGTGGCCTGCTGGGCATCGCCCTGACCGACTGCATCACCACCGACGCGTTCCTGGGCGACTTCGACCTGTACTTCGCCAAGCTGTTCGACGGCCTGCGCCATGACTCCGGCGATCCCGTGCAATGGGCAGAAAAAGCCATCGCCCACTACCACAAGCTCGGCATCGAGCCGATGAGCAAGACGTTGGTGTTCTCCGACAGCCTGTCGTTGCCCAAGGCCCTGGAGATATTCCGCGCCCTGCGTGGTCGCATTAATGTGAGCTTCGGCATCGGCACCAACCTGACCTGCGACATTCCAGGTGTTGAGCCAATGAGCATCGTGCTTAAAATGACCGCCTGCAATGGCCAACCCGTCGCGAAGATCTCCGATGAAGCGGGCAAGACCCACTGCACCGACCCGAATTTCGTCGCCTATTTGCGTCATGTTTTCAAAGTACCTGCCATCTCTAGCAAGGAGTGAATCATGCAAGCCGTACAGCGTGAGATTGCTGAACAGCTCAAGGTCCAAGCGCCGTTCAACGACCAAGCCGCCCTTGAGGCCGAGGTTGCCCGCCGCGTGACCTTTATCCAGGACTGCCTGCGCAATTCCGGGCTCAAGACGCTGGTGCTGGGCATCAGCGGTGGCGTCGACTCCCTGACCGCAGGCCTCTTGGCCCAACGTGCAGTAAAAGAGCTGCGTGAGAACAGCGGTGATCAGGCTTACCGCTTTATCGCGGTGCGTCTGCCTTACGAAACCCAGTTCGACGAAATCGACGCCACCGCCTCGGTGGACTTTATCGAGCCGGACGAGCGCCACACCGTAAACATCGGCCCGGCGGTCAAGGCGCTGGCCAATGAAGTGGCAGCGTTTGAGGGCAAGGCTGCGGTATCCCGGGATTTCGTGCTGGGCAACACCAAGGCGCGCATGCGCATGGTGGCGCAGTACACCATCGCCGGCGCAGCCGGTGGCCTGGTGATCGGCACCGACCATGCAGCGGAAGCGGTGATGGGCTTTTTCACCAAGTTCGGTGATGGCGCGTGCGATTTGGCGCCGTTGAGCGGCCTGGTGAAGAACCAGGTGCGTGCGATTGCGCGGCACTTCGGGGCGCCGGAATCGTTGGTGGAAAAAGTGCCTACGGCGGACCTGGAAGACCTGTCGCCGGGCAAGCCGGACGAAGCGTCACATGGCGTGACCTACGCGGAGATCGATGCGTTCCTGCACGGCGAGCCGGTGCGCGAGGAAGCGTTCAAGATTATCTGCGACACCTACCGCAAGACCGAGCACAAGCGGGTCATGCCGTTTGCGCCGTGAGGTGAACCCTGTAGGTTTGTGTTGATTTTTTAGACCGCCTTCGCGAGCAAGCCCGCTCCCACACTTGACCGTTTTCCAACATGGGAACGCGGTCGAATGTGGGAGCGGGCTTGCTCGCGAAGAACGATAACGCGGTCTTACTTAACAGTCACAGTGCCTTTCATCATCGAGATGTGGCCTGGGAACGAGCAGAAGAATGCGTAGTCAGTGCCCGCCTTCAGCTTCGACACATCGAAGGTCACCGAATCTTTCTCGCCAGCACCGATGATCTTGGTGTGGGCGATGATGCGTGCGTCGCCTTCTTTCAGGTAGTCCTTGTCAATACCGGCAGCCATGCCGTCGGTGGCAACCGGCTGCATGTCAGCGGCGCTGGTCAGCACCCAGTTGTGGCCCATGACGTTTTTCGGCAGGTTGCCGGAGTGAGTCAACTCAACGGTGAACGTCTTGCAGCTCTTGTCGATTTCAATGGCTTTGGTGTTGAAGGACATTTGGTCGGTGGAGTCGACAGTGGCCTTGCACTCTGCAGCAAGCAACTGGCCGCTCGCCAGAGTCAGCAGGGAAACAGCAACGAGTTTGGCAAACATGTGAATCTCCAAGGCAGGGTTTAAAAAACGCGTATTGCGACAAGGGTGCCTGAATCAGGCAGGAATTCTTATGATCTGAATCAACAGATTGTATACAACTTTAGGCTATCAGACTTATCAACACAATCTACCAGCCAAAGTACAACCTCCTGACTATGATCGACTCATCACCCATCGGAGTCCGAGCCATGCACCTCAACCAACTGTTCAACGGCCTGCTGGCCGCCTACGCCTGCGGTAAGTGAAGGCCAAGCGCACCCTGAAGCTGCTACCATGTCGTCCCAAGGCAGCTGCGCGCCGCCACCCTCACCTTCGACCCTAGAGGATCGCCCATGGCCAAACCTAATTACTCCTTCGCCAAACGTCAGAGAGACTTGGCCAAGGAGCAGAAGAAAGAGGAAAAACTGCAACGCAAGAAAGCCGCTGCAGAAGAAGAGGCCAATGGGCTGAACGCCGATGTTGATGGTGAAGAAACGAGCGACGAGACCGAAACACCAAAAGATCCGGCTGAATAAATTCCTTTGTGCTGAGCCGGTGCACTGTGGTGAGCGGGCTTGCTGTGGTGAGCGGGCTTGCCCCGCGCTGGGCTGCGAAGCAGCCCCATTACGCGCCCACCAGAACACCTGAAAGACCGTGGTGTCAGGCTTGAGGGCCGCTTCGCGCCCCAGCGCGGGGCAAGCCCGCTCACTACAACAAGCTCGTTATTCCAGCGGCATCACCGTTACCCTCACCTCCGGATCATGGCTCCCTCCCCCCAGAATCACCCCTCGCAACGGCGACACATCGGAAAAGTCCCGGCCCCAGGCCAGGGTGATGTGCTCCAGTGCCGGCTGCACATTGTTCGTCGGATCGAAATCCACCCAGCCCGAAACCGGGCAATACACCGAGACCCACGCGTGGGACGCATCGGCGCCGATCAGCCGTGGCTGGCCGGGCGGTGGCTGGGTGAGCAGGTAGCCGCTGATATAGCGTGCCGCAAGACCCCGCGAGCGTAGGCAGGCGAGCATCAGGTGGGCGAAGTCCTGGCACACGCCGCGACGGCGCTCCAGCACTTCCACCAGCGGCGTGGCGACTTGGGTGGCCTCGGCGTCGAAGGTAAACTCGCTGAAGATCTTTTCCATCAGCGCCTGCACGCCCAGCAGCAGCGGTTTGCCGGGAGGAAAGCAGCTTTCGGAAAATTCGACGAAGGTTTTCTTCAAGTGCACGTAGGGCGATTCGAAGCGGTAGCGGCAGGCTTCGATCAATTCACCGGACATCGGCTGGCTGCTGTAGGTCAGGCTGTCGCGGGTCTGGTCCCAGGCGGGCGACTGCTGGAAATCCAGCGCCGGCCGCGCCAGCACTTCCACGCTCAGCCCGGCGTTCACCAGCAATTCATCATGAGGCCGCTCGAATGCCAGGCGCGTGATCGGGTTGCCAAACACGTCCAGCTCATCGCGGCGCGAGGTCGGTTCCGGGCTGATATCCAGTTGCTGCAAGCTGCAACGCTGCCAGGCGCACGGCCGTGGCCATAAATGCGCCAACTGCTGGGCCAGGGACACCGGGCTGTCATAGTGGTAATGGGTATCGTGGAAAATCTGGTAGCGCGCACTCATCACACCGACACCGTTTGTTGGCTGACATCATCCACATGGGCAAAGTGACGCAAGGCCAGGCGGTCCGACACTAGCCCACTCTCATCGGCCACTGCTTGCAGCAGGTCGGCCAGGCCGTCCAGCGCGGCACGTACGCTGGATTCGCCGAACAACGGGTTCTCCAGGCAACCCAGGTCGAACCGCGCCAGGCGCTCCACCAATGGGCCAAGGCCGGTTTCCCGAGGCACACCAAAATCATCGTTGAGGCGTCGCAGCGTGCGGCTCACCAACTTGAGCTGGAACAACACCGCGTGGGGGTTCTGCTCGTCCAGCAGCAGCAAGTCGAGCACCGGGATCAACTGCGGCACCGCCAGGTAACGCGAACGGTAGGTGATGCTGCTGTTGCCCAATTCCAGCAACCACTCCAACCCGGCCTGATCGAACACCGCCACGCCGCGCAGGAACGCCGCCAGGCTGCTGCTCAGGAATTGCAGACGCTCGATACGCCGGCCCATCATCAAAAAGCGCCAGCCTTCGTCACGGGTCATGTCGTCCAGGGCAAACCCGGACAACGCCGCCAGGGACATCACCAGGCGGTTGAGGAAGTCCAGCAACTCGCCAAAATCCGGTGAATCGCTTTCCAGCTCCATGGCTTCGCGCTGCAGCTCCACCAAGGCCTGCCAGTTCTCCCGAGACAGCTTGCCGCGTACCTGCGACGCCGCCCACTGCAAGCGTTGCAGGTTGGCGCGCAGGCTCGACGGCCAGTCGTCTCCGAGCAGCGCCGCCAGCAGGCGTTCGGGCAATTCGCCCTCCTCCGGCAGCAGACGCAGGTTTTCGCCCAGCTCGACAGCCGCCTGCAGGGCCAGCGGGTCGTCGCCATCCACATAACGCGCCAGCACGATACGCAGCCAACGCGCGCTGTCGTCGCAGCGTTCGCAGTAACGGCCGAACCAGAACAGATTTTCCACCACGCGGGACGGCAGATAGGGATCGCGGCGCACCAGGTCATGGGCGCCAATCGCGCGTTGGGCACGCCAGTGTTCGCCACCGGCGGCGCGCTCGCCGAGTACCCAGGTGTCCTTGCTGGCACCGCCGCGTTGCATCGACACCACTTCGGCATCGGCTTCGGCCGCTACGCGCGTCAGGCCGCCGGGAAGCACACGGTAACCGTCGTCACTGGCCACGGCGTATACGCGCATGCCGATGGCGCGGTGTTGCAGGTGGTCATCCACGGTGTGCCATACCGGCGCTTGGGACAATTGAGCCAACTCCTGGGCGACGTAGGCGTAGGGCCGCGCGCGCATGCGCTCGGCCAGGGCCTGGCGTTGTTCGTCGTTGAGGTCGCGGCCGAATACCGGCGCAAAACTCTGCGACGGAAACGCGGGTTTGATCAGCAACTCCGGCAGTTTCTCCAGAGCTTCGGCCAGCACCGGCGCCTCACCGCACCACCAGGTGGCGATGGACGGCAGAATCAGTTTTTCACCAAACAGGAATTCGTTGATCTTCGGCAGAAAACCCAGCAAACCGGGGGATTCCAGCACGCCGCTGCCCAGGGCATTGGCCACCAGCACATTGCCTTGGCGCACGGCATCCAGCAAACCCGGTACGCCGAGGGCCGAGTCAGTGCGCAGCTCCAGCGGGTCGCAGAAATCATCGTCGAGGCGACGCATGATCGCGTGCACCCGGCGTAGGCCGCTGAGGGTTTTCAGGAACACAGTGCTGTCGCGCACGGTGAGGTCGCCGCCCTCCACCAGCGGGTAGCCGAGCTGGCGGGCGAGGTAAAGATGCTCGAAGTAACTTTCGTTGAACCGGCCGGGCGTCAGCAGCACGATCAGCGGCGGCTGGTCATCACCGGGCGCCTGGCGGGCCAGGGTTTCCTGCAAGGTGCGGAAGAACCCGGTGAGGTGCTGCACCTGCAAGTCACGGTAAAGATCCGGGAAGGCGCGGGACACGATGGTGCGGTTTTCCAACGCATATCCGGCACCGGACGGCGCCTGGGTACGGTCGGCGGTGACCCACCAGCGACCATCCGGCGTGCGTGCCAGGTCCACGGCATAGAGGTGCAGGAACGCACCGTCCGGCGGCTGGATGCCCTGGCACGGCCACAGGAAATTGTTATGCCCAAATACCAGCTCAGCCGGCAGCAAGCCTTCCTTGATCAGGCGTTGCGGGCCATAGAGATCGGCCAGTACGGCATTGAGCAGGCGTGCACGTTGCGCGATACCCGCCGACAGGCGCTGCCATTCATCAGCGGCCAACACATGGGGCAGTAGGTCCAGCTCCCACGGGCGGTCGGCGCCCTTGGGGTCGGCGTAGACGTTGTAGGTCACGCCGTTTTCCTGGATCTGCCGGGTCAACAGCGCCTGGCGCTGGGCCAGTTGCGCGGGCGTGCTGCGTTGCAGGTGATCCAGCAAGCGCCGCCAATGGGCACGCACCGCGCCGCTGTCATCCAGCAGTTCGTGATAAGTGCCCGCGGTCAGCGGGTAACGGTCGAGCAAATCGGACATGGAACGCTCGGCAGAGGCAAGGGGGCTCAGATTAACTCAACAAACACTGCAAATCCCCTGTAGCCGCGGGCTTTTGTGCTGAGCGGGCTTGCCCCGCGCGAGGCAAGCTCGCTCACCACAAAAGCTAGCGTCCACAGGGGATAGCGTTCAGTCATTTTTATTGGGGAAACGCCGTAGATCGAGGGTCATCGGCAATTCGTCGTTGATGACAACCGTCGGCACGTCGAGCTTCCCTGGGCTATGCCCCAACCGGAAGAACCGCGCCATTCGCCGGCTCTCTGCCTCATTGGCATTCACCGGCAGGCTGTCGTAATTGCGCCCACCCGGATGGGCGACATGGTACTGGCAGCCGCCCAGCGAACGCTGCATCCAAGTGTCCAGCAGATCGAACACCAGCGGCGCATGCACCGCGATGGTCGGTTGAAGACAGTTGGCCGGTTGCCAGGCGCGGTAACGCACGCCAGCGACGAACTCACCAACTCGCCCGGTGGCTTGCAGCGGCACCGGGACGCCATTGCAGGTCAGCAGGTAGCGCTGCGGGGGCAGCCCGGTCAATTTGACTTGCAGACGCTCAAGGGATGAATCCACATAACGCACTGTGCCGCCGACCGCGCCCTCCTCGCCCAGGACGTGCCAGGGTTCCAGAGCCTGACGCAGCTCCAGCTCGATCCCGCTGACGGCGTAGTCACCCACTTTGGGGAAACGGAATTCCAGGTGCGCGGCAAACCACTCGGCGCGCAGCGGATAGCCGGCGCTGTTGAGTTCGACGATCACGTCGGCAAAGTCTTGCTCGATGAAATGCGGCAGCAGGAAACGGTCGTGCAGCTCTGTGCCCCAACGTGCCAGCTTCGGCGGCGCGTAGGGTTCGCGCCAGAATCGCGCGACCAAGGCGCGCAACAGCAATTGCTGGGTCAGGCTCATGCGCGCATGGGGCGGCATTTCAAACGCGCGCAGTTCCAGCAGGCCGAGGCGGCCAGTGGCGCCGTCCGGCGAGTAGAGTTTGTCGATGCAGAATTCGGCGCGGTGGGTGTTGCCAGTCACGTCGATCAGCAGGTTGCGCAGCAGGCGGTCCACCAACCACGGCGGGCATTCCTCACCGGGTTCTGGCATTTGTGCGAAGGCGATTTCCAGTTCGTACAACGCGTCATTACGCGCCTCGTCCACCCGTGGAGCCTGGGAAGTCGGGCCGATGAACAGGCCGGAAAACAGGTAGGACAATGACGGATGGTTGTGCCAGTAGCTGATCAGACTGCGCAGCAGATCGGGTCGGCGCAGAAACGGTGAGTCCTTGGGCGTTGCACCACCGAGTACAAAGTGATTACCGCCGCCGGTACCGGTGTGACGCCCGTCGATCATGAATCTTTCGGTGGTCAATCGCGTTTGCCGCGCCTCTTCGTAGAGAAATTCGGTGCGTTCCACCAATTCGTCCCAAGTGGCGGACGGCTGCACGTTGACCTCAATCACACCCGGGTCCGGCGTGACGCGGAAGTTACTCAGCCGCGTGTCGGCCGGCGGCTCGTAGCCTTCCAGCAATACCGGGCAGTGCAGCTCTTCGGCGGTGGCTTCAATGGCTGCCACCAGTTCCAGATAGTCTTCGACGCGCTCCAGGGGCGGCATGAACAGATAGAGGCGCCCTTCACGCGCCTCAGCGCACAGAGCGGTGCGAGTCAGCCAGTCGGCGGACTCGTCCACCTTGGGCACACGCTCCTCGCTCGGCGCGGCCTCATCATGGTGTTGCAGTTGCCTAGTGGACGGCAGCTCCGGCTGATCCTGATTCGGGTCAGTCGGGTGCACAAACGGATACTCCGCCGCCGTCACCCATGGCTGCGAGGCCAATGGCAGGCGATAACCCAGCGGCGAATCCCCCGGCACCAGGCGGCAGTGGTTGTCGCGCAAATACCAGCGCCCGCTTTGCCAGCGGTCATTGGCTGCCGTGCGCGCCAACGGCAGCACTTGGCCGATGACTTTATCCAGGCCCTGGCTGAACACCTTGCGCAGGCGTTCGCGCTCCAGATCGTCGCTCAGCCGCGGATCTTGGGCGGTGACGTTCTGCGGCAGCGCCCCCTCGCGCCACAGGTAGTAGAAGTTGTCTTCGAACGCCGGGAACACAAAGCGCGCCGGTAATTTGAGGCGCTCTGCGACGCTGGCCAGGAAACGTCCGGCCAGCGCACCGTCAGCGCCGTAGTCCGCCTGCTCATCGGCAATCAACGCGCTGTTGTGCCAGATCGGCACACCGTCGCGGCGCCAGTAACAGTTGAGCGACCAACGCGGCAGTTGCTCGCCGGGGTACCACTTGCCCTGGCCGAAGTGCACCAACCCCTTGGGTGCGTAGTGCTTGCGCATGCGCTGGAACAGCTCGGCAGACAGTCGGCGCTTGTCCGGACCTAAGGCGGCGGTGTTCCACTCGGCGCCGTCGGGATCGTCGATGGAAACGAAGGTCGGCTCGCCGCCCATGGTCAGGCGCACATCGTCCTTGAGCAGGTCGCCATCGATCTGACTGCCCAAGGCCTGGATCGCCAGCCATTGTTCTTCGGTGTAAGGCTTGGTGACGCGTGGGGCTTCCCAAATCCGCTCAACCGACATTTCGTGGGTGAATTCGCACTCGCAAGGCTCCACCAGCCCACTGATCGGTGCGGCGGACGATGGATCGGGACTACACGCCAACGGAATATGGCCTTCACCGGCGAACAGCCCGGAGGTGGCATCCAGGCCAATCCAGCCGGCGCCGGGCAAATACACTTCGCACCAGGCGTGCAGGTCGGTGAAGTCCACTTCGGTGCCGGAGGGCCCATCGAGGGCTTTGACGTCGGCTGTGAGCTGAATCAGGTAACCGGACACGAAACGTGCTGCCAGCCCCAGATTGCGCAGAATCTGCACCAGCAACCAGGCCGAGTCGCGGCATGAGCCAGAGGCGTTTTCCAGGGTGAACTCTGGGGTTTGCACGCCTGGCTCCATGCGGATCAGGTAGCCGATATCGGCCGCCAAGCGCTGATTGAGGCCCACCAGAAAGTCCACGGCCGGCAAGGGTGTGCGGTCGATACCCGCCAGGTACGCGGCGAACTTCGGCGTCAGCGGCAGGGTTTCCAGGTACGGCGCCAGCTCACGCTGCTCGTCGGCGGCGTAGCTGAAGGGGATTTTCTCGGCATAGGGCTCGAGGAAAAAGTCGAAGGGGTTGAACACCGCCATTTCAGCGACCAGGTCGACTTCGATGCGCAGCTCGTCAGTCTTTTCCGGGAACACCAACCGCGCCAGGTAATTGCCCTGGGGGTCCTGCTGCCAGTTGATGAAATGCTGCTCAGGCAGCACTTTCAGCGCGTAGGACAGAATTCGCGTCCGGCTATGGGCTGCCGGGCGCAACCGCACGATCTGTGGGCCGAGTTCGACAGCGCGGTCGTAGCGGTAATGCGTAACGTGGTGCAACGCGACATGAATCGACACGGCGGCCTCCTGCGAGCCAGGGCATGGGAACAAAGCGCGCAAGACTTATGCCAGAGCGGCGGTCATTGCGCTTTATCGTAAGACCCGGTGCAGTACAGCACCAAAACGGCGCCAACGGGGGCGCCATGGTGCATGTGACGCACATATTTGTGGCGCGGATGTGAGGGTGGGTGGGGAATCTACCCAATCAGCCGGTTTTGCGCTTGGCGATCGCGGCTTGACGCAGGTGGCGGATCTCAAGCAGCTTCTGGCGCATTTCGCGATGGCGCTTGCTGTTGAGCAGCAACAATCCAAGCAGCGGGAAGAGCACAGCCGAGCCATAGACCAGCGTGTGCAGGTCGTATTGAATCATTGGCAGTACGAACAACAGGCAAGCGCCGAGATACCCCGCCACCAGTTTCGTCGCCAACGGATAGCCGCGCGCGATCATGACGTTGCCAAATACCAGCACCGCGACCAGCATCAGGATCGCAGCGCCCGAACAGCCGGATTTAAGCGCGGGATCAGTGTCGCGCAAATAGGTTACGCGCGCCGTGGAAACCGCAGCGGAGCCGGAAAAGATCGCCATGAAAATCGTGCCCATGAACACGGGGAAATAGCGCGCGAAAAAACCGGGTATCGACGGCGACTCCTTCACATGCGGCTACTCGACCCAACGGTTGATTTGACAGATTGCCGAATGCGACGGATTCCCACCAGTTTTGCACGCATCTCTCGTTGAACCTTGCTGTTAAGTATCAACAATCCAAGGAACGGGAATAACAGCGCCAACCCATAGAGAACTTTATGAGGCTGGTACTGAAGCATTGGGACGACAAACAGTAGACAGGCGACGTAGATGCCGACCATCACCCACACCCAGGAGGGGCGGCCCCGCAAAATCATAAAGTTGCTATGGACCGTCAACAGAATGAGCAGCGCCCCGGCAGACATGATCTTGAGCCCCACTTGAGCAATGGGCGCATCACGAAAATAGGTGATAAACGCCAGCGCCACAGCCAACGCCAAAGAAAAACACGCAGCAAATACGCCGCCCATAAACGTCAGAAAGTATTGCCTGAAAAAGTCGCGTAGCGTCATTAACTCGTTCATTCGTTTATTTCCTCGTACAACCCAATCGCGATGGTATTGACGTTTCCGGAGTACGCACTCCCGCCAAATCCTATGGTTGCGCCGAGGACGTCTTTGATCTGGGTAGTGGTGCTGTGCTTGAGCTGCGTAGGGGTGAAACGCTTGGTGAGTTCGCCCGACGCCTGCCTCAATTTGATCATCTTCGCGGTCAAGCTGGGATGGTTGATGCTCAGCAGCTCTTTCGTCAGCTTGGCTCTTTCCTGGCGATTCAAACCGCGAAGCACATCACGCAGGCTCTTGCCCGTCGATGCTTTGGCGGCCCTGACCAGCTTGACCGTCGTCAGGGCCGAAGCGCCCACACCTGCCAGTGATACGGCGTCCAGCACGATGGACGCATTCTGGTACCAGCCTTCACTGTCGAGCGAATCCTTGACCTCAGGTTTGGCGACTTCCAGCGCTGTTCGGGCAATGCCGTTAAAGCACTGAAGCGTACTCGCGCCGGCAGCCGCATACCCCACTACAACGATGACGGAACTGGCGCCAGCGCTGAAAGGCACCAGAATGGTTCCACTGGCAATCGCAGCCCAACTGATGACCGCCCCCAAGCAGGAGACTCCGGTATTCACGGCTTCGCCAATCAGTCGCGACTCTCGAGGATTGCTCACGACATGTTGAGCAAACTGCGTTGGCGCAATGTACTTCTGCGCTTCACGCAAAATGATGCGCTTAGGCTTGATGCTGCAGATGGGCTTGAATTCGCGCAGGGTAATGATGTTGAAGTCAGCGTCGATGTATACGACGCCTGCGCCGACAATCCCGGGATCGGCGTCGATAGCCGCGAACAGGCGCGGCAGGTTGATCTGGCTTTCAATGCGCTGGCGCGCCATGAACTGCGAGCGGTTGGAGTCCATGCCGATGCCGGCCAGGGGGTTGCCCATGGGGTGTTCTTCCTTGAAATGGGTGGTGACTGAACTGACGCCTTCGCGAGCAAGCCCGCTCCCACATTTTGATTTGCGAATACATTCAAGTGTGGGAGCGGGCTTGCTCGCGAAGGCGATTTAATGGTCGCCACCTTAACAAACAGGCTCGCCACCGAATAGAAAGCAAAACGCCAGCACAAGGCTGGCGTTTTACATGTTCAGGCTGCGATCAACGCGGCACGACCGGCTTGCGCGCAGGCTTGCCGCCCTTGCCCTTGGCCGCATCGGCGCGCTCCTTGGCGGCCTGCTTGTTACGCGCCTGGGCCGCGGCCTTGGCTTGCTCACGCTTGTCCCACGGGTTGCTGCCGTCGCTGCCACGCGGCGGCAGTCCGGTGTGCTGGGTGAGGATCTTCGTGGTGGTTTCCTTCGCGACCTTATGGCTGCCGGCCGGCGTCGAGTTCTTGCGACGCGCGCTCTGGTAGCTGTCGGTGCTCGGCTGGTGCAGCGGGATCAGTTGGTCCTTGCCTGGCCCGATCAAGTCGGCACGGCCCATGCGGGTCAGTGCTTCACGCAGCATTGGCCAGCCTTTCGGGTCGTGGTAACGCAGGAACGCCTTGTGCAGACGGCGCTGCTCTTCGCTCTTGACGATGGTCACTGCATCGCTCTTGTAGGTGACCTTGCGCAGCGGGTTCTTGCCCGAGTGGTACATCGCGGTGGCGGTGGCCATCGGCGACGGGTAGAACGCCTGCACCTGGTCGGCGCGGAAGCCGTTGCCCTTGAGCCACAGGGCCAGGTTCATCATGTCTTCATCGGTGGTGCCCGGGTGGGCGGCGATGAAGTAAGGAATCAGGTACTGCTCCTTGCCCGCTTCCTTGGTGTACTTCTCGAACATGCGCTTGAACTTGTCATAGCTGCCAATGCCCGGTTTCATCATCTGGTTGAGCGGACCTTCCTCGGTGTGTTCCGGGGCGATCTTGAGGTAGCCACCGACGTGGTGGGTCACCAGCTCTTTGACATATTCCGGCGATTCGACGGCCAGGTCATAGCGCAGGCCGGAAGCGATCAGGATCTTCTTCACACCCGGCAATGCACGCGCGCTGCGATACAGCTGGATCAACGACGAGTGATCAGTGTTCAGGTTCGGGCAGATACCGGGGAATACGCACGATGGCTTGCGGCACGCAGATTCGATTTCCGGGCTCTTGCAGGCGATGCGGTACATGTTCGCGGTCGGGCCGCCGAGGTCGGAGATCACGCCGGTAAAGCCCGGCACTTTGTCGCGGATCTCTTCGATCTCGCGGATGATCGACTCTTCGGAACGGTTCTGGATGATGCGCCCTTCGTGCTCGGTGATCGAGCAGAAGGTGCAGCCGCCGAAGCAGCCACGCATGATGTTCACCGAGAAACGGATCATGTCGTAGGCCGGAATTTTTTCCTTGCCATACGCCGGGTGCGGAACACGGGCGTAAGGCATGCCGAACACGTAGTCCATTTCTTCGGTGGTCATGGGAATGGGCGGCGGATTGAACCACACGTCCACCTCACCGTGCTTCTGCACCAGGGCACGGGCGTTGCCTGGGTTGGTTTCCAGGTGCAACACGCGGTTGGCGTGAGCGTAGAGCACGGCGTCGCCACGGACCTTCTCTACCGAAGGCAGACGGATCACGGTCTTGTCGCGGGTCATGCGCGGGCTGGCCAGGATCTGGACGACCTTGGCTTCTTCCGGGTCATCCACCGGCCCCTTCTCTTGCTCGATAGCGCAAGCCTGGGTGTCTTGAGTGTTGACGTACGGGTTGATGATCTTGTCGATCTTGCCTGGACGGTCGATACGCGTGGAGTCCACTTCGTACCAGCCCACCGGCGTGTCGCGGCGAATGAACGCGGTGCCGCGCACGTCAGTGATGTCTTCGATCTTGTGGCCCCACGACAGGCGCTGGGCGACTTCGACAATCGCACGCTCGGCGTTGCCGTACAGCAGGATATCGGCGGTAGCGTCGATCAGGATCGAGTTACGCACGCGGTCCTGCCAGTAGTCGTAGTGGGCGATGCGGCGCAGGGAGGCTTCGATGCCGCCAAGTACGATCGGCACGTTCTTATAGGCTTCCTTGCAACGCTGGCTGTACACCAGGCTCGCGCGGTCCGGGCGTTTGCCGGCCATGCCGCCGGGGGTGTAGGCGTCGTCGGAACGGATTTTCTTGTCGGCGGTGTAGCGGTTGATCATCGAATCCATGTTGCCGGCCGCGACGCCGAAGAACAGGTTCGGCTCGCCGAGCTTCATGAAGTCGTCTTTGGACTGCCAGTTCGGCTGGGCAATGATCCCGACGCGGAAGCCCTGGGACTCCAGCAGCCGGCCGATGATCGCCATGCCGAACGACGGATGGTCAACATACGCATCACCGGTGACGATGATGATGTCGCAGGAATCCCAGCCAAGCTGATCCATCTCCTCCCTGCTCATCGGCAGGAATGGCGCTGGACCGAAACATTCGGCCCAGTACTTGGGATAGTCAAATAACGGCTTGGCTGTTTGCATGACGGTGACCGGTGTTGAGATGGAAAATCGCGGGCGCGGAATATAGCACAAATTTTGACCAATTCCGACGGTAATGGTCGGAATTGAGCAGACGAGTTATTCGTCGTCGTCGAAGTTGTAGCTGCCTGGCGCGAGGTTTTCGAAGCGGGTGTACTTGCCGATAAACGCCAGGCGGATAAAACCAATCGGCCCGTTCCGCTGCTTGCCGATGATGATCTCGGCGATGCCTTTGTGCTCGGTTTCGGGGTGGTATACCTCGTCGCGGTACACGAACATGATCACGTCGGCGTCCTGCTCGATCGCACCCGATTCCCGCAAGTCGGAGTTCACCGGGCGCTTGTTGGGACGTTGTTCCAGGGAACGGTTGAGCTGGGACAGCGCCACCACCGGGCAGTTGAATTCCTTGGCCAGGGCTTTCAAGGACCGGGAAATCTCGGAAATCTCGTTGGTCCGGCTGTCACCGCTGGAACCCGGGATCTGCATCAACTGCAGGTAGTCGATCATGATCAAGGCAATATCGCCGTGTTCACGCACCAGGCGGCGGGTGCGTGCACGCATCTCCGAGGGGCTGATGCCCGCAGTGTCGTCGATGAACAGCTTGCGGTCATTGAGCAGGTTGACCGCCGAGGTCAGCCGCGGCCAGTCGTCATCTTCCAGCTGGCCGGAACGCACCTTGGTCTGGTCGATACGGCCCAGGGACGAGAGCATCCGCATGATCAGCGATTCACCGGGCATCTCCAGGGAGTACACCAGGACGGTCTTGTCGCTGCGCAACACGGCGTTTTCGACCAGGTTCATCGCGAAGGTGGTCTTACCCATGGAGGGACGACCAGCGACGATGATCAAGTCGGACGGCTGCAGGCCGCTGGTCTTCTCGTCGAGGTCGGCATAGCCGGTGGAAATACCGGTGATGGCCGCGTCGGTGTTGAACAGCGTGTCGATACGGTCGATGGCCTTGGTCAACAGCTCGTTGACGCCTACCGGGCCGCCGGTTTTCGGGCGGGCCTCGGCGATCTGGAAGATCTGGCGTTCGGCTTCGTCGAGGATCTCTTCGGCGGTACGCCCTTCCGGGTTGAAGGCGCTGTCGGCGATCTCGGTGCTGATACCGATCAGTTGGCGCAGCGTGGCCCGCTGGCGAACAATCTGGGCATAGGCCTTGATGTTGGCGACGGACGGCGTGTTCTTCGCCAGTTCACCGAGGTAGCCGAGGCCGCCGACCTGGGAGGTCTGGCCTTCCTTGTCTAGCTGCTCGGCCAGGGTCACCACGTCGATCGGTGAGTTCTGGTCGGCCAGCTTGGCGATGGCACGGAAGATCAGGCGGTGGTCATGGCGATAGAAGTCACCGTCCGAGACTTGATCCAGCACGCGCTCCCAGGCGTTGTTGTCCAGCATCAAACCACCGAGCACAGCCTGTTCGGCCTCGATGGAATGCGGCGGCACCTTCAGGGCAGCGGTTTGCAGATCGTATTGCTCAGGAGCTGAAATATCGTTCATGGCCACTTGGAATTTGGGGTGTGTAGAAAAACAAAAGGCACGACCTGTAAACAGGATCGTGCCCGATGTTAACTGGCTGACACGCGAGGTGCCAGTCAGTTAGGTGCTGCTTAAGCTGCTACCACGATAACGCGTACGGTGGCTTCAACTTCGGCGTGCAGGTGCACGGCTACGTCGAATTCACCTACGTTACGGATGGTGCCGTTCGGCAGACGAACTTCGCTCTTCTGCACTTCAACGCCGGAGGCGGTCAGTGCATCAGCGATGTCGTGGGTGCCGATCGAACCGAACAGCTTGCCTTCGTCACCGGCGGTGGCAGTGATAGTCACTTCCAGCTCAGCCAGTTGGGCAGCGCGAGTTTCGGCCGAAGCTTTTTTGTCTGCTGCTGCTTGTTCCAGCTCAGCACGACGCTCTTCAAACGCAGCCAGGTTGGCAGCGGTTGCAGCGGTGGCTTTGCCGTATGGCAGCAGGTAGTTACGACCGTAACCGGCCTTAACGTTCACTTTGTCGCCCAGGTTGCCCAGGTTGGCGACTTTTTCCAGAAGGATCAGTTGCATGTGAAAATCCTCTAACTTTTAACCTTCACCGTTCGCGTTATCGGCGTCTTTCGGCGCCAGACGACCGCGAAAATCAATCAGGCCGTCGACAATGGCCAAAACCACGAGTAACGGATAGATCAGTTGCATGAACACCAGCATCGTTACGTACATCCCCACCAGCCAGAACTTGGCCAGGCGCTTCTGCGCGACCAGCCCATGAATCAGGGCCAGTCCGGAAAACACCAGCGGTACGCTGCAAAACAGCATCAGCAAGGTGGCTTGTGAACCGAAGTACGGTCCGACCACCATGAGTGCCAGCAGCAACATCGCCGGGCCCACGGGGATTCTGATACTGCGAAATTCGCGACCAAAACCACCCGGGTTGTACAACAACGCCTGCCAATAACGCCCAAGCATCAGGCTCAGCAAACTGACGATCTGCATCATTACCGCCATCAGGCCGATCAGGGCCGGTGCAATCAGCGTTGCCAGTCGCGCTCGCTCTTCTACCGACAGCTGTTGGTAGAGTTCCCCGAGGGCCATCGGCAGGATCTTGACGATCTCTTGCGACAGCGCCTCGATCTGCGGGCGGAAAGCCGCGTCAATCAACACCGAAAACACCAACCCCAACGCCACGCTGACCAGCAGCGTGCGGACCCAGGACTCACTTGCGCGCAAAACCAACGCAAGGCTCGACGACCCCAGCAGCACCAGAAGCACTTTGGGTTCGCCCAGTTGCAACCACCAGATCAAGGCGGCTACGACTCCCAGGGCCAGGATGCCAACGGCATCCTGCAAACCGCGCCGCAGGAGCACAAGGCATCCAGCGGCAGCAGCCAACCAATACAACAACGGCAATGCTGCACATCCAGCCACTACCAGAGTGGCCTGCACACGACCGCGCATGATGAACTCAGCTAAGGCGCGCATGCATTCAATCCCTTACTACTTGTCGACTGCCCGGTCTCAGCGGCCGTGGCTGTCGGTGTAGGCCAGCAGGGCCAGGAAGCGGGCGCGCTTGATAGCGGTGGCCAGCTGACGCTGATAACGTGCTTTGGTACCGGTGATACGGCTTGGAACGATTTTGCCGGTCTCGGATACGTAGGCTTTCAGAGTGTTGAGATCTTTGTAATCGATCTCTTTCACGTCTTCAGCGGTGAAGCGGCAGAATTTACGACGACGGAAGAAACGTGCCATTTGATAGGCTCCTTAAAAGGTCCGTGGATTACTCGTCAGCGTTATCGCTGTTGTCGCTGTCATCACTATCAGCGCTATCAGCGCCTTCGTGCTCAGGACGGTCGCGACGCTCACGGCGCTCACTGCGGTTTTCTTCAGCCTTGAGCATCTCGGATTGGCCGGTAACGGCTTCTTCGCGACGGATGACCAGGTTACGGATCACAGCATCGTTGTAGCGGAAGTTGTCTTCCAGCTCGGCCAGGGCCTTGCCAGTGCACTCAACGTTCAGCATCACGTAGTGAGCCTTGTGAACATTGTTGATTGCGTAGGCCAGTTGACGACGGCCCCAATCTTCCAGACGGTGGATTTTGCCGCCGTCTTCTTCGATCAGCTTGGTGTAACGCTCAACCATGCCGCCGACTTGCTCGCTTTGATCCGGGTGGACCAAAAAGATGATTTCGTAATGACGCATGAATGCTCCTTACGGGTTGTAGCCTGCCGCTCAAAAACGGTCAGACAAGGAGTGAATGACACTTATGGATCTTGCCGCAGGGAGGCACATCGGTGCCTGCCAGGAAGGCAAGGGGCGCAATTGTAGAGAAGGGGGAGGAAGCGTGCAAGGTGATTGGTGATTATTTGAACAACCTCCCAAACACCACAAACCAATTGTAGGAGCCGGCTTGCCAGCGATGGCGTCCGGAAGATCGCTATCGCCGGCAAGCCGGCTCCTACAGTCGAGAGGTTTACTTCTTGGTCTTGGCCTTGGCGCCACGCTGACGCTGGGCTTCAAACAGGCACACGCCGGTGGCAACCGACACGTTGAGGCTGCTGACGCTACCGGCCATCGGCAGATGTACCAGGTAATCGCAATGTTCGCGGGTCAGGCGACGCATACCTTTGCCTTCGGCGCCCATGATCAGGATGGTCGGGCCGGTGAGGTCCTGGTCATAAATGCTGACCTCGGCCTCGCCTGCCGTACCCACCACCCACAGACCACGCTGCTGGAGTTTCTCCAGGGTGCGCGCCAAGTTGGTCACGGCCACCAGCGGAATCACTTCCGCCGCGCCACAGGCGACTTTACGCACGACCGGCGTCAAGGTCGCGGACTTATCTTTAGGCACGATCACCGCCAGCGCGCCGGCAGCGTCAGCCGAACGCAGGCAAGCGCCGAGGTTGTGCGGATCGGTCACGCCGTCCAGCACCAGCAGCAACGGCGCACCTTCGGTACGGTCGAGCAGCTCGTCGAGCATCGCTTCGCCCCAGACCTGGCTCGGGCTGACGTCCGCGACAACGCCCTGGTGCACGCCTTCGACCCACACGTCCATTTCGCGACGCTCGGCCTGGCCGATGGCAACCTTGTTTTGGGTCGCCAGTTCAACCAGCGCCTGTACGCGCGGCTCGCTGCGGCCTTCGGCCAGCCACACTTGCTTGACGCGTTTCGGGTGGTGACGCAGCAGTGCTTCTACGGCGTGGACGCCGTAGATTTTTTCCAGACTCATGACTTGGCCTTAGGTTTGCGCGACCCGCCGCTCTTGGCAGGGCCCGAACCCGCTTTTGGCGGGCCTTTACGGTGTTTACTTGGTTTGCTCGACGGCTTTTCCGCCCCGTGGGACTTTCCCCCAGACGCCGCTTTACCACCGCTTTTGGCTTCGTTGAGCAACTGCTGCTTCAACTCGCGGCTCTTGCGCAGCTCGGCGTTTTTCGCCGCAGCGTCGCTTGGGCGGTAGGCATCAGGGGCCTTTTCCTTGGTTGTCGAGCGACGGCCAGTTTTGGCTGGCGCAGGCTCGGCGGTCGCTGCTTTCGCAGGCGCGGCTTTGCCTTTGCCGGTCGGTTCGCTGCCACGTTTTTTACGGCTGCCCGGCGATTCGGCTGGCTTGTCGGACATGCCGAAGTCGATCTTGCGCTCGTCGAGATCGACGCGCATGACCTGCACTTCCACGGTATCGCCCAAACGGAAGCTGCGACCGGTGCGCTCGCCCGCCAGGCGGTGGTGCACAGGGTCGAAGTGGTAGTAGTCACCCGGCAAGGCGGTGACGTGCACCAGGCCTTCGACGTAGATGTCGGTCAGTTCGACAAACAGGCCAAAACCGGTCACGGCAGTGATCACGCCAGGGAAAGTCTCGCCTACGCGATCCTTCATGAACTCGCACTTGAGCCAGTTCACCACGTCGCGCGTGGCTTCGTCGGCACGGCGCTCGCTCATGGAGCACTGCTCGCCCAGCTGTTCCAGGGCCGCTTCGTCGTACGGATAGATCCGTGCTTTCGGAATGGTCATGGCACCGGCGCGCTTGACGTGCGGGGTGTTCTGCTTGGAGTGGATCACGCTGCGGATTGCGCGGTGCGTGAGCAGGTCCGGGTAACGACGGATCGGCGAGGTGAAGTGGGTGTAAGCCTCGTAATTCAGACCGAAGTGGCCCTGATTGTCGGCGCTGTACACCGCCTGGCTCAATGAGCGCAGCATGACGGTCTGGATCACGTGGTAATCCGGACGGTCCTTGATGCTAGCGAGCAGCGCCTGATAGTCCTTCGGCGTCGGGCCGTCCTTGCCTTTGTGCAGGGACAGGCCGAGCTCGCCGAGGAAGGCGCGCAGTTTTTCCAGACGCTCCGGCGGCGGGCCATCGTGAACGCGATAAAGCGCAGGAATCTCATGCTTCTTCAGGAATTCCGCGGTGGCCACGTTGGCCGCCAGCATGCATTCCTCGATCAGTTTGTGCGCATCGTTACGCGTGGTCGGGGTGATCGCAGCGATCTTGCGCTCGGAACCAAAGACAATCCGGGTTTCCTGGGTTTCAAAATCGATAGCGCCACGCACGTGACGAGCGCCCAGCAACACCTTGTATAGCGCATAAAGCTGCTTGAGGTGCGGCACCACGCCAGCGTATTCAGTACGCAGGGCCTTGGCTTCGCTGGTCTTCGGCGCTTCCAGGATAGTGCTGACCTTGTTGTAGGTCAGGCGCGCCTGGGAGTGGATCACCGCTTCGTAGAACTGGTAGTCGGTCATTTCGCCGGTTTTCGAGATGGTCATCTCGCACACCATGGCCAAACGGTCGACTTTCGGGTTCAGGGAGCACAGGCCGTTGGACAGCTGCTCAGGCAGCATCGGGATCACGCGCTCCGGGAAGTACACGGAGTTGCCGCGCACTTGGGCCTCGTTATCCAGGGCCGAACCGATCTTCACGTAGCTGGATACGTCGGCAATCGCGACGAACAACTTCCAGCCACCGGAGAACAGGCGCAGCTTGCCCGGCTTGGCTTCGCAGTAGACCGCATCGTCGAAGTCGCGGGCATCTTCGCCGTCGATGGTGACGAACGGCAGATGGCGCAGGTCGATGCGTTTTTCTTTGTCTTTCTCTTCCACTTCAGGCTTGAGCTTGCCGGCTTCTTTGAGCACAGCTTCAGGCCAGACGTGAGGAATATCGTAGGTGCGCAACGCAACGTCGATTTCCATGCCCGGCGCCATGTAGTTGCCGACCACTTCAACGATATCGCCCTGGGGCTGGAAGCGCGCCGTTGGCCAGTGAGTGATCTTCACCTCGACGAACTGGCCGACCTTGGCGGCGCCATTGCGGCCTGGGGTGATCAGCACTTCCTGCTGGACCTTCGGGTTATCCGGCACGACAAAGCCAATGCCGCCTTCTTCGAAGTAACGGCCGACGATGGACTCATGGGCACGGGACACCACTTCGACGATCACGCCTTCACGGCGACCGCGACGGTCCAGGCCGGAAACGCGCGCCAGGGCACGATCGCCATCGAACACCAGGCGCATTTGCGCCGGGCTCATGAACAGGTCATCGCTGCCGTCGTCCGGGATCAGGAAGCCGAAACCGTCACGATGGCCGGCAATGCGGCCCAGGATCAGGTCGAGCTTATCCACAGGCGCGTAAGTGCCACGGCGGGTGTAGATCAGTTGAGCATCACGCTCCATGGCACGCAAACGGCGGCGCAGGGCTTCGAGTTGGTCTTCGGTGGTCAGACCGAACTCTTCAACCAACTGCTCGCGGCTAGCAGGCGAACCCCGATCAGCGAGGTGCGCCAGGATCAGTTCGCGGCTAGGAATAGGGTTTTCATATTTTTCCGCTTCACGAGCGGCCTCGGGATCGAGGGACTGCCAATCGGCCATTAGAGAGTTTTCACCTTGTCTATATGCGGGTTAGTTTGGCATACGCGTATTGAAACGGGAAATTTCAGACGCCAACAAGCCTTTTAAAGCCCTTTGCAGCCCCCGGCGGACACCTTGCACGACCATTGGCGAAATTTTCCAGGCTTTTTTCATGGCAGGGCTTTACAGCTTAAAATCCCCTCCGTATAGTGCGCGCCATCGACGACGGCAACGTTGTCTGATAATGCCCAGGTGGTGAAATTGGTAGACACGCCAGCTTCAGGTGCTGGTGATCGCAAGGTCGTGGAAGTTCGAGTCTTCTCCTGGGCACCAAATTCAGATCAAACCCGCGAAAGCGGGTTTTTTCGTTTCAGGCCTTTGATTTTTAACGGAAAACTTGATTTATTTTTTCTAATCAGGGGTTTACAGATCAAAAAGCCCTCCGTATAGTTCGTCCCATCAACAGCGCAAGCGCTGCTGATAATGCCCAGGTGGTGAAATTGGTAGACACGCCAGCTTCAGGTGCTGGTGATCGCAAGGTCGTGGAAGTTCGAGTCTTCTCCTGGGCACCAAATTCAGATCAAACCCGCGAAAGCGGGTTTTTTCGTTTCCGGGGTTTGAAAAACCTGACCTGAATCTTTCCCAGCGATTTGCCCCCTCGCCCGCACCTGAGAAACTTTATCGTTTATCCTTGTAAGTATTTGTTGCATACAAGTGAGGAACAACCCGGATGATGATCCGCGATACCCATCTCAAGACATCCCTTCTGCGCGGCCTGACCATCACTCTGCTCGGCCTGACCCTGCTCTCGCCCACCGCCTACTCCGCCGACAAGGTTTCCCTGACCCTGTACAACGGCCAGCATAAAGAAGTCGGCGATGAACTGGCCAAGGCCTTCGAAGCCAAGACCGGTATTCACGTCAACGTGCGCAAAGGCAGCAGCAACCAGCTCGCCAGCCAAGTCGTGGAAGAAGGCGACCGCTCGCCTGCCGACGTGATCTACACCGAAGAATCGCCACCATTGAACAAACTCGGCGAACAAGGCCTGCTGGCCAAGATCGACGCCAGCACCCTCGACGTATTGCCCAAGGATTATGTCGGCGCCAATGGCGACTGGATGGGCGTGACTGCGCGCACCCGCGTCGTGGCGTTCAATCCGAAATTGATCGCGGAAAAAGACCTGCCGAAATCGGTGCTGGATTTTGCCGGCCCCGAATGGCAAGGCAAGGTCGGCTTCGTACCTACCAGCGGCGCCTTCCAGGAGCAGGCCGTGGCGATCATCAAGCTGCACGGGCGTGAAGCCGCCGAAGAATGGCTGACCGGCCTGCGTGCCTTCGGCAAGGTCTACAGCAACAACATGGTCGCCCTCAAAGCCGTTGAAAATGGCGAAGTGGCTACCGTGCTGGTGAACAACTACTACTGGTTCGCCCTGAAGAAAGAAAAAACCAACCTGGACTCCCAACTGCATTACTTCACCGATGGCGATGCCGGTGGCTTGATCACCGTATCTTCGGCGGCGGCGCTGAAATCCAGCAAGCATCCGAAAGAAGCCCAGCAACTGCTGGCGTTCATGGCCAGTGAAGAGGGCCAGCGCGTCATCACCAACACCTCGGCTGAATACCCGCTGCGTAAAGGCATGGAATCCAGCCGTGGTCTCAAGCCGTTCAGCGAGCTGCAACCGCCGAAAGTCACCCCTGCGGACCTTGGCAACGCCGAAGAAGCCCTGGACCTGGAACGCGATGTTGGCTTGAACTGATGAACCCATCGCTACCCGCCCCCGCCCTGCGCGGGGGTTTCAGCCCAAGGCGCAAGCGCCCGTCGATCTGGCTGTTGCTGCCCGTACTGTTGCTGGTCGGCTTGAGCTTGCTGCCGCTGGCCTATGTCGGGCTCAAGGCGTGGCAAGCCGGTTGGGCGGAGGCGGTGCACCTGCTGTGGCGGCCATATGTGTTCGGGTTGCTGCGCAATACCTTGGCGCTGATGATCGGGGTGACGGTGACGTGTGGCGTGATCGGCCTGTCCCTGGCCTGGCTGCTGGAGCGCAGCAATCTGCCGGGACGACGTATCTGGGGCGTGATCCTGTGCCTGCCGTTTGCGGTGCCGGCGTTTGTCAGCAGCTTTACCTGGGTATCGCTGAGCGCCAGTTTCGAAGGGCTTGGCGGGGCCATCCTGGTGATGAGCCTGTCGAAATACCCGCTGGTGTTTCTGCCGGTGGCAGCGACCCTGCGCAATCTTGACCCGTCCCTGGAAGAGTCGGCCCGCACCCTCGGACTGAATCGCTGGGGCGTGTTCTTTCGCATCACCTTGCCGCTGCTGTGGCCTTCACTGCTGGCCGGAGCATTGTTGATTGCGCTGCATATGCTGGTGGAGTTTGGCGCGCTGTCGATCATCGGTTTGCAGACCTTTACCACCGCGATCTACCAACAGTTCGAGCTTGAGTTCAGCAACGCGAATGCCGCTATGCTCTCGGCAGTGCTGCTGGTGATGTGCCTGACATTGCTGTGGCTGGAGTTGCGCGTGCGCGGCAAGGGCCGGCATGTGCGTATCGGCCAGGGCGCGGCGCGGCATGCGGAGCAGGTTCGACTGGGGAAGTGGACGCCATTGGGTCAGGTTTATTGCCTGGCGCTTGCGATCATCGGCAGCGGGATTCCGCTGGGAATGCTCGGTTATTGGTTGGCAGTGGGATCTTCTGCTGCCTTCCCAGTAGCAGAGATCGGTGAAGCGTTGCTGTCCTCGCTCGCGCTGTCCCTCGGAGGCGCCGCGCTTTGCCTGGTGCTGGCGGTGCCGGTCGGTCTGCTGGTGGTACGCTACAAAGGCCAACTGGCAATCTGGGCCGAACGCCTGCCGTACCTGCTGCACGCACTGCCCGGCTTGGTGATTGCGCTGACCCTGGTGTATTTCGCCCTGCACTACGTGCCGGCGCTGTACCAGACGTCAGCGTTGTTGTTGATTGCTTACGCGCTGTTGTTTCTGCCGCTGGCTCAGGCGCCGATTCGCACCGCGCTGAACAAGGCAGCGCCGCAGCTTGAAGAAGCTGCGCGCACGCTGGGGGCTTCGTCGTTCAGTGCGTTTTGTCGGGTCACCTTACCGATTATTTTCCCGGCGCTCGGCGCTGCATTTGCATTGGTATTCCTGGATGCGATGAAGGAATTGACCGCGACGTTGCTGCTTAGCCCGACAGGGTTGAATACATTGGCGACGGCGGTGTGGGCGCATACCTCGAATGTAGAGTTTGCGGCGGCGGCGCCTTATGCGGCGCTGTTGATTCTAGTGTCGGGGTTGCCGGTGTATTTGCTCACGACTCGGATGTATCTGAGTCGCTAGGACATCATCGCCGGCAAGCCGGCTCCTACAAGGGTTGCGCATAACCTGCAGGAGCTGGCTTGTCAGCGATGAGGCCACTAAGCCCTGAACTGCCCCAGGCTCGCCTTCAACTGCGCCGCCAACCCATCCAGCACCTTGCCACTGGCGGTGGTCTCAACCACCGCCTGGGCGGCACGTTCGGCCTGAGCATGGATTACCTCGACCCGCCCACGCACCGCATGGGCACCCTGGGCCTGATGCTCAGCCGCGCGCGTCGCCAAGCCAATCGCCGCATGCACTTGCTCCACCGAGGCCTGCACCGTCTGTTGCAGGCGCACGCTGTCGCGCAACACCAGCAAACCTTCACTGGCCTGGCGCCCGGCCTTGCCGATGGTTTCCACCGCCTCCCGCGCGCCTTGCTGCAGCGCCACGATATGCGCCTGAATATCGCCCGTGGAGCTTTGCGTCTTGCTGGCCAGCGCACGCACTTCATCCGCCACCACCGCAAAGCCGCGACCGGTCTCACCAGCACGCGCCGCCTCGATGGCCGCGTTGAGCGCCAACAGATTGGTCTGCTCGGCGATGCCGTGAATCACGGTCAGCACCACCTCGATCTGCTGGCTTTGCTGGGCCAGGCGCTCGATGACCGTGGAGCCCGCTTGTACTTGGCCCGCCAGCGCCTCGATCAAACTGCCGACCTCAGCCGAGGTCCGCGAGTTCTCATCCGTGGCCTGGCGAATATCCACCACCTGCTGCAACGCCGCCTGCATCGCATGGCTCTCAGCCTGCGCTTCGTCGGCCATCTGCGACAGTGCGCGCAAGCTCTCGGCCACTTCATCGCGCTGTAAACCGGCCGCAGCGTCAGCACCGGCATTGCGCAAGGTCATGGCGCCGATTTCCACGCCAGTACGCTGGGCTACATCCCCCGCCTCGCGCACGATGGGCTGCAACTTATCCACAAAGCGATTGACCGCCGAAGCCATGTCGCCGATTTCATCCTTGCTGCTGATTTGCACACGCTTGGTGAGATCACCCTCACCCGCCGCCAAGTCGTCCATGGCCGCAATCAGCAGCTTCAGGCGATTGACCACGCGGCGCCCGAGCACGATGGCGATCAACAGCAACACGCCCAGACCGACCAGCGCCAGGCCCATGCCGATGCGCCAGCGCAAGGTGCCGGCAGCGTCCTGGACGGCGCTGGTGGTGTTGGCGGTCATCTGTGTAGCGGTGGCTTGCGCGGATTGCAGGCGCGCGCCCATGGCGGCAGCGCTATCGGCCGCTGCGCCCTTGAGGCTGTCGCCCACCAACTGGTCACCGCTGGCGATCAGTGCGGCGAAGCGCTTATCCAGCGCGGCCAGATCAGCCTCCACTGCGGTCGTGGAAACCCCCATGCGCACCTTACCGATCTCCACGCCGTTGGGGCTGATGGACGCTTCAACATAAAACACCGAAGGGTCATCTTTCGCCGCATCCAACACTTTATCCAGGGCGCGGTCACCCTTGCCTTTTTCCAACAGCGCCTGGTTAATCGGGTTTTCACGGTTGAGGTAGCGGGTCAGATGCTCACCCGCCGCGTCGTCGTAGACCACGAACAGCACGTTGGGGTTGCGCTGGGCACGCCGGGCGAACTCCGACAGCGTCGGCACGTCGCTGTCCCACATAGCGCGGGGCGCCACCGAGGCCAGCAGTTGCGCCATGTCATTGGCGGAGTCTTTCAGGTCTTTTTCCAGGGTCGCACGCAGTTGCTTCTGCTCTTCCTGCAGGCGGGTTGAAAGCCCCGCGGTCAGACGCTGACGGGTACTCGTCGACAAGCTGTCCAGGCTGGACGTGACTTCTTTACCGGCCTGGGCCAATTCACCCGACAGTTTCTGGCTGTCGATACCCAGGCGATTACCCAAATCAGCTTCCAACGCTGTGACGGTGCTTCGCGTCAGGGCGACGGCAACCAGCACTTGCACCAAAAGGGCGATACCTAGGGTAACGAACACCGGCCGCAACAGACGGCTTTGTAACAATGAGAGAACGGCAGACATCGGGAATCCCTCCACCACGGGTGCCATTAATTTGATAGCACCGCGAAAGAAAGAACCAAAGCAAGGGTCGTGCCGCCCAGGCGACAGAAACGACAAAGGGCTCCCGAAGGAGCCCTTTGCTTTTCACATCAACAGCTTATTAAGCGAACGGGTGACGCAGAACGATGGTTTCGTTGCGGTCCGGACCTGTCGAAATAATGTCGATCGGCGCACCGATCAGCTCTTCAACTCGCTTGATGTAGGCACGGGCGTTAGCTGGCAGCTCTTCCAGGGTCTTGGCGCCCACGGTCGATTCGGTCCAGCCCGGCACTTCTTCGTACACTGGCTGCAGACCTACGTAGCTGTCGGCGTCGGTCGGAGCAACGTCCTTGCCTTCGGCATCTTTGTAGCCGATGCAGATATTGATGGTTTCCAGGCCGTCGAGTACGTCCAGCTTGGTCAGGCAGATACCCGAGATGCTGTTCACATCGATAGCGCGACGCAGGATGACGGCGTCGAACCAGCCGCAACGACGAGCACGGCCGGTGGTCGCGCCGAATTCGTGACCTTGCTTGGCCAGGTGAGCGCCGACGTCGTCGAACAGTTCAGTCGGGAACGGACCCGAACCTACGCGAGTGGTGTAAGCCTTGGTGATGCCCAGGATGTAGTCCAGGAACATCGGGCCAACGCCCGAACCGGTCGCAACGCCGCCAGCGGTGGTGTTGGAGCTGGTCACGTACGGATAGGTGCCGTGGTCGATGTCCAGCAGGGAGCCTTGGGCGCCTTCGAACATGATGTCTTTGCCGGCACGACGCAGGTCGTGCAGCTCGGCAGTCACGTCCAGCATGAGTGGCTTGAGCAGCTCAGCGTATTCCTTGCACTCGGCCAGGGTCTTTTCGAACTCGATGGCTGGCTCTTTGTAGTAACCGACCAGCATGAAGTTGTGGTAATCCACCAATTCACGCAGTTTGTCTTCAAAGCGCGGCATGTTGAGCAGGTCGCCCACACGCAGGCCACGACGTGCAACCTTGTCTTCGTAGGCTGGGCCGATGCCACGACCGGTGGTGCCGATCTTCAGCTCGCCACGGGCCTTTTCACGGGCCTGGTCCAGCGCAACGTGGAACGACAGGATCAGCGGGCAGGACGGGCTGATACGCAGGCGCTCGCGCACCGGTACGCCTTTCTCTTCCAGCTTGGTGATCTCACGCAGCAAAGCGTCAGGTGCAACCACCACGCCGTTGCCGATCAGGCACTGCACGCCTTCGCGCAGCACGCCCGATGGGATCAGGTGCAAGACGGTTTTTTCGCCATCGATGACCAGGGTGTGGCCAGCGTTGTGGCCACCTTGGTAGCGCACTACGGCGGCAGCATGTTCGGTCAGCAGATCAACGATCTTGCCTTTGCCCTCATCACCCCATTGGGTGCCCAGGACTACGACATTCTTACCCATAACACTTGTCCTCATTCGCGCAAACTTGGTGCCGGCGATGGCCGGCAGGAAAACTCAAGAAGCCAGTGGCGATACTTGCCAAAGCCCGTTCTGCAGAATCAATTGCCGGTCGCAGTCCGCATCACGGGCGGCGGCCAATGGCTGCCCAGGCAAAGCCTGGACGACACGCTGACCCTCACTGCGCAACTGGCAAACCTGCTGCCAGAGTGCTGCGTCCGTACTGTCGGGCATCCAAATGCCACCAGACGGTAGCTCGACCTCAGCACGCCCCAGGGTCACCAGGGTTTTCAAATCGGTGGAGAAACCAGTGGCCGGACGCGCACGACCAAAGTCGGCGCCGATATCGTCATAACGACCACCCTGGGCGATGGCTTGGCCAACACCCGGTACAAATACAGCGAACACCACACCGGTGTGGTAGTGGTAGCCGCGCAACTCACCCAGGTCAAAGTACAGCGGCAGCTCCGGGAAGCGCGCCGACAACTGCTCGGCAATCGCCAGCACGTCGTCCAGTGCAGCCAGCACCGGCGCCGGCGCCTTGGCCAGGCGCTCACGGGCAGCCACCAGCACTTCACGGCCGCCGCACAGGTCGACCAGTGCACGCAGCATGTCAGCCAGATCGGCAGGCACACCCGCCGTCAGGGCAATCACTTCATCGATGGCCTTGCGTTGCAGGGCATCGAACAGCTGTTGTTCCACTTCACCGGACAAACCGGCCGCACGGGCCAGGCCACGGTAGATACCGACGTGACCCAGGTCCATGTGGACATCCGGCACGTCGGCCAGTTGCAGCATGGCCAGCATCAAGCTGATCACTTCAACGTCGCTGCTCGGGCTGGCATCGCCGTACAACTCAGCGCCCAGTTGAATCGGGCTACGGGACGACGACAAGGCACGCGGCTGTGCATGCAGCACACTGCCGGCGTAGCACAGGCGGCTCGGACCTTCTCGGCGCAGGGTGTGCGCATCGATGCGCGCCACTTGCGGCGTGATGTCGGCACGGAAACCCATTTGCCGGCCCGATTGCGGGTCGATGACCTTGAAGGTGCGCAGATCCAGGTCCTGGCCCGCGCCGGTCAGCAGCGATTCCAGGTACTCGATATGGGGGGTCACGACAAACTCGTAACCCCAGCTCTGGAACAGATCCAACACCTGGCGGCGCGCTACTTCAATGCGCGCAGCTTCTGGTGGCAGTACTTCTTCGATGCCATCTGGCAGCAGCCAGCGGTCTACCGTTGCCATTACGCCATTCCCCTTTGATCCGGGCGGCCAGCCCTCGGCCGAGCCTTGAGTGAAGCAGAAAACACCCGCCCCCTGCATAAACCACGCGCAAGAGCGACGTGACGAACGGCCTGTAATCGGCCTCGTCGGGCACTTTCCTCGAAAAACCTGTCACGCCTGCCGAATCAAACATGCAGACGCAAAAAAGCCGGGAATTTCCCGGCTGCCGCATCATACACCCGTTTTCTGAAAGGATCACCCCGCCAGGCGTTTTAGCCGCCCGACGGGAGTGAAACCTACAGAATCACAGGCCGGTTACTTGGACTTTTCCAGGTAGCGGAAGAAGTCGCTGCTTGGGTCCAACACCATGACGTCGGTTTTGTTCGCGAAGCTTTCACGGTAGGCGCGCAGGCTACGGTAGAACGCGTAGAACTCCTGGTCCTGGCCGTAGGCCTTGGCGTAGATCGCCGCAGCTTGAGCATCGCCATCACCACGGGCCTCTTCAGACTCGCGATAAGCTTCGGCCAACAGTACACGGCGCTGACGGTCGGCATCCGCACGGATACCTTCTGCCAGCTCGTTACCCTTGGCGCGGTGCTCACGGGCTTCACGCTCACGCTCGGTGCTCATACGCTCGAACACGCTGCGGTTCACTTCCTTCGGCAGGTCGATCGCCTTGACCCGGACATCAACCACTTCGATGCCCAGCTCTTTTTCCGCCATCGTATTCAACGAACGCGTGATGTCAGCCATCAGCGCGTCGCGCTCACCGGATACCACCTCATGCAGGGTGCGCTTACCAAACTGGTCACGCAGACCCGACTCCAGACGGCGCGACAAGCGCTCGTCGGCAATCTGCTTGAGGCCGGAGGTCGCGGTGTAGAAGCGCTCGGCATCCTTGACGCGCCACTTGGCGTAGGCGTCAACCATCACGGCTTTCTTTTCCAGGGTCAGGAAGCGCTGTGTCGGTGCATCCAGGGTCATCAGGCGGGCGTCGAACTTGCGCACCTGGTTGACGTAGGGGACTTTCACATGCAGGCCCGGCTGGACATCTGCCTGGACCACGCGACCGAATTGCAGCAGCACCGCACGCTCGGTCTGAGCCACGATGTAGAAGCAGTTCCAGGCAGCGATGACCACGACGACGCCCACAATCAGGGCGGTCAGCGATTTATTGCTCATCAACGACTCTCCCTGGTACGTGTTTGCTGTTGCAGCAAGTCGGCGGCCGCACGGGCGCTCGCTTCGTTGGCAGCGGCATTGGAACCGGTGGACGGTGCACTGGTGCTGCTACGACCACCTTCGATCATCTTGTCCAGCGGCAGGTACAGCAGGTTGTTCTGCCCACCTTTGCTGCCGGTCACGAGAACCTTGCTGGTGTTGCTGAAGACTTCCTGCATGGTGTCCAGGTACAGACGCTCACGCGTGACTTCCGGCGCCTTGCGGTACTCGGCGACCAGCTTGGTAAAGCGATCCGCCTCACCCTTGGCGCGAGAGACCACTTCGTCGCGGTAACCGTTGGCATCCTCGAGGATACGCTGGGCCTGACCACGGGCTTCCGGTACGACACCGTTGGCGTAGGTTTCAGCCTGGTTGCGCGAACGCTGCTCGTCTTCACGGGCACGGATCACGTCATCGAAGGCTTCCTGCACTTCGCGCGGTGCAGCTGCGCTCTGTACGTTGACCTGGGTGACGGTAATACCGGTGCGATAGGTATCGAGGAACCGTTGCAGGCGCTCCTTGATCTCGCTGGCCATCAATTCACGACCTTCGGTCAGCACCTGGTCCATCGCGGTCGAACCGACGACATGGCGCAGGGCACTTTCGGTAGCGTGTTGCAGGCTGATTTCCGGCTGATCAACGTTCAGCACGAAGTCCTGCAGGTTGCTGATCTTGTACTGCACGGTCAGCGGCACTTCGACGATGTTCTCGTCTTCGGTCAGCATCTGGCCCTGCTTGGTGTAGGCACGCTCACGCGTGACGTTTTCCATGTACTTCTTGTCGATCGGCGGGAAATAGATGTTCAGGCCAGGGCCGACAGTCTCGTAGTACTTGCCGAAGCGCAGCACCACGGCCTGCTCCTGCTCGTCCACCACGTACACGGCGCTGTACAGCCATACGGCCGCCAGCACGACAAGACCCAGGCCCAGCAGGCCATAGCCGCCGCCCTTGCTTGTGCGACCGCCGTCGTCACCACCCCGTTTTTTTCCACCACCGAACAACCCATTCAGGCTTTCCTGCAGCTTTCGGAAGGCCTCGTCGAGATCTGGTGGCCCCTTGCGGTCGCCATTATTGCGGCGTTTACCACCCCAAGGATCCTGATTATTCGAGTTGCCACCCGGCTCATTCCAAGCCATAGCGCTCTCCATCTGATAAAGCAAAGACGCACCCACGGCGCGCCGACCAATGCTACAGAATGCCTGCCACTGCGGCACAACCGCTTTAGGAGGCTTTTATTGCAAAGTGTGTTGTTCGATGAACTCTGTCGGTACAACGCCCTCACGGCTGACCAGCCGATTCAGCTCCGAGCGCGGCAATCGAACGGCCAGCAAGCTGACACCTTCTTCGTCGTGTTCTTCTTTCTGTACCGCGCCCAACTCGAAAAACTGTGCACGCAGTCGAGCAAAACGCTGAGGCAAGCGCAAGGTACCAACGAACAAATCGCCGCCGAGCAACTCGGCAATGGCCTGTTCAAGCAACTCAAGGCCACTGCCATCACGTGCCGACAGCCAGACCCGCTGGGGCTTGCCGTTCTCATCGCGCTGGATTTGTGGCTCAACGCCTTCAAGCAAATCGAGTTTGTTATAGACCTCGAGGATCGGCAAGTCCTGGGCACCAATCTCGCCCAGCACCAGCATCACCTGTTCAATCTGCAACATGCGATCCGGTTCGGCCGCATCGATCACGTGCAGCAGCAGGTCGGAATTGCTCGACTCTTCGAGCGTAGACCGAAATGCCTCGACCAGCTTGTGCGGCAAATGACGAATGAAACCCACGGTGTCGGCCAGGACAATCGGCCCCAGGTCGTCCAGATCCAGACGACGCAAGGTCGGGTCGAGGGTGGCGAACAGTTGGTCGGCCGCGTACACGTCCGATTTCGTCACATTATTGAAGAGTGTGGATTTGCCGGCGTTGGTATAGCCCACCAGGGACACGGTCGGGATATCCGCGCGGGTACGCCCACGGCGCGATTGCTCACGCTGGCTGCGTACCTTCTCGAGACGACCCTTGATCTGGCGCAGGCGAACCCGCAACAGGCGTCGGTCGGTTTCGAGCTGGGTTTCACCCGGACCGCGCATGCCGATGCCGCCACCTTGACGCTCAAGGTGAGTCCAGCCGCGGACCAAGCGGGTGCTCATGTGGTCAAGCTGGGCCAGTTCAACCTGGAGCTTGCCCTCATGGGTACGGGCGCGTTGGGCGAAGATATCGAGAATCAGACCGGTACGGTCGATCACGCGACACTCGAAGACACGTTCGAGGTTACGTTCCTGACTGGGCGTGAGGACGTGATTGAAGATCACCAGATCGGCTTCTTCGGCGTGCACCAGGTCGCGCAGTTCCTCGACCTTGCCGCTGCCAATCAGGAATTTGGCGGTTGGCCGATGACGCGGTACGTTAAAAAACGCAACGGTCTCGGCGCCGGCCGAATTTGCCAACTCCTGAAACTCCTGCGGATCTTCGCGCGCCTCAGGGTCCTGTCCATCCAAGTGAACGAGGATTACTCGCTCACCACCACCGTGGCGCTCAAAGAACAAAGGAGACTCCTATCAGGCGTTACCTGGCTCAGCGTCAACTGCATCATCACCTGCTGCGCTAGGCAGACGGATTGGACGAACAGGGACGACTGTCGAGATAGCGTGCTTGTAGACCATCTGGCTGACGGTGTTTTTCAGCAGGATCACGAACTGGTCGAACGACTCGATCGTGCCTTGCAGCTTGATACCGTTGACCAGATAGATGGAAACCCCCACTTTCTCTTTACGTAAAGTATTCAAGTAAGGGTCTTGTAGCGAATGCCCTTTTGACATGTGCCGCACTCCTTTAAGGATCAATAATAAAAAATCGGAAAATAGATAGCTTATGGCCGTCACACCCCCAAGGATAGACGGCAATTGCAAGGACTCAGCTCAATATGGAGACCGTTCCCAAGTATTTCAAGGCGCGTGACAGATTGTCGCTGTCCAGGCTGTCCAGCCAGTGCAAATCGCTCCAGCTGCGCAACCAGGTGAACTGGCGTTTCGCCAATTGGCGCGTGGCAATGATGCCGCGCTCCTGCATTTCGGCTGACGTCAGCTTGCCATCCAGATGATCCCAGACTTGGCGGTAGCCTACGGCACGTATCGAAGGTAACCCTGGATGCAGGTCACCTCTGGAACGCAGAGCTACGACCTCGTCCACAAACCCCTGTTCCAACATAATTGTGAATCTTTGTGCAATTCGATCATGCAGCACCTGGCGATTTGCCGGAGCGATGGCCAGATTCGCCACAGTATAGGGCAATTGTGACGCGCCAGATGCGCCTGCGTCAGCACTTTGCGCACTTTGTTTCAGCCGGTGTTCAGTCATGGTCTGCCCGCTGACACGCCAGACTTCCAGAGCGCGAGTGAGGCGCTGGGGGTCATTGGGGTGAATGCGCGCAGCGGACACCGGGTCCACGGCGGCCAACTGGTCGTGCAAGGCTTGCCAGCCAAGGCGTGCAGCCTCTTCTTCCAGCTCGGCGCGCACTTGGGCGTCGGCCGGCGGCATATCCGCCAGTCCTTCCTGCAAAGCCTTGTAATAGAGCATCGTACCGCCCACCAGCAGCGGAATATTGCCCCGTGCGGTGATGTCGGCCATGGCCGCCAGGGCGTCGCTGCGAAAATCCGCGGCCGAATAGCTCTGCGACGGATCGATGATGTCGATCAGCTTATGCGGGTATTGGGCCAACAGCTCTTTGGAAGGCTTGGCGGTGCCGATGTCCATGTCCCGGTAAACCAGGGCAGAGTCGACACTGATCAGCTCGCACGGCAGCACTTTGGTCAGCTCGATGGCCAGGTCGGTCTTGCCGGCGGCCGTGGGGCCCATCAGAAAGATCGCGGGGGGCAAGGCACTCATCAACGGCCGCGCAAGAACAGTTTGTCCAGATCGTCCAGGCCCATTTGGGTCCAAGTCGGTCGGCCATGGTTGCATTGCCCGCTGCGTTCGGTGTTTTCCATGTCGCGCAGCAGGCCGTTCATTTCCGGCAGGGCCAGGCGACGATTGGCGCGGATGGCGCCGTGGCAGGCCATGGTGCCGAGCAATTCGTTGATGTGCGCCTGAATGCGGTCACTGGTGCCGTATTCCATCAGGTCCGCCAGCACGTCAGCGACCAGGCGGTTGGCCTCGGCCTGTTTGAGCAACGCAGGAATCTGGCGGATGGCCAGGGTTTCCGGGCCCAGGCGCTGCAATTCAAAGCCCAGCTTCTGGAACACGCCGTGGTGTTCTTCGGCACAATCGGCCTCACGCTGACTGACGGCCAGGGACTCCGGCACCAGCAGCGGCTGGCCGCTGAGACCTTCGCTGGCCATGGCGATCTTGAGGCGTTCGTACATGATCCGCTCGTGGGCGGCGTGCATGTCCACCAGCACCAGGCCATGGGCGTTTTCCGCCAGAATGTAGATGCCCTTCAGCTGCGCCAACGCGTAGCCCAGCGGCGGGATATCTCCACCGCCTTCCGGCAAGGCCACAGGCGTGCCCGGTTCGGCACCTGGCAGCGGCGCGAAAAACTCGCGGTAAGCCGCCTGGGCCTCAGCCACCGGCACTGCCGATTGAGGGCGCGGCGTATATTGGTATTGATAACCCGAGCCGGCGCCAGCATTCGGCGCGGTATAGGCAGGTTGCGACTGCGGCGATTGCAGCAGGTTGGCCGCCAGGCTCATTTCGCCCTGAGGGCCGAACTCACCGGCTTGCGGGCCACTCGGGCGGACCACGGCCGTCACAATCGGCGCGGACAGCTGATCATCCGGACGTACATCACCCAGCGTGCGGTGCAAGGTGCCATAGAGGAAGTCATGCACCATGCGCCCATCGCGGAAGCGTACTTCGTGCTTGGTCGGGTGCACGTTGACGTCTACCACCGACGGGTCGACCTCGAAGAACAGCACAAACGTCGGATGACGCCCGTTGAACAGCACGTCGCGATAGGCCTGGCGCACCGCGTGGGCCACCAGCTTGTCGCGCACCGCACGACCATTCACAAAGAAATACTGCAAGTCCGCCTGGCTGCGGGAGAAGGTCGGCAAACCGACCCACCCCCACAGGCGCAATCCATTGCGCTCGATTTCAATCGGCAGCGCCTGCTCAAGGAAACCCGGCCCGCAAATCGCCGACACACGGCGAGCGCGCGCGGCGTCATCGTGGGCTTCGTGCAGGCTGAGGATGGTCTTGCCGTTATGCCGCAGGTGGAACGCCACATCGAAGCGAGCCAAAGCCAAGCGCTTGATGACTTCCTGCAGGTGATCGAATTCGGTTTTCTCAGCCTTGAGGAATTTACGCCGCGCCGGGGTGTTGAAGAACAGGTCGCGCACTTCCACCGACGTACCGACGGGATGGGCTGCCGGCTGGACCCGAGGCGCCATGTCGCGACCTTCGGTTTCAACTTGCCAGGCCTGCTCGGCGCTGCGGGTACGGGACGTCAGGGTCAAGCGCGCCACAGAACTGATGGACGCCAGGGCCTCACCACGAAAGCCCAGGCTCATCACCCGCTCAAGGTCTTCCAGGTCGCGAATCTTGCTGGTGGCGTGACGGGCCAGGGCCAGCGGCAGATCGTCGGACGAGATACCGCTACCATCGTCACGCACGCGCAGCAGCTTGACGCCACCCTGCTCCACGTCGACATCAATGCGCTTGGCGCCGGAGTCGATGCTGTTTTCCAGCAGCTCCTTGATCACCGATGCCGGACGTTCCACAACCTCGCCCGCCGCAATCTGGTTGGCAAGGCGCGGGCTGAGCAGTTCGATGCGTGAGCCGTTATCCAGGATCGAGTCGCTCATTACTGCGCCGCCAATTCGGTGCCAGGGATGGTCAGCACCTGGCCGACTTTCAATTCATCGGTCTTCAGGTTGTTGGCGCTGCGCAAGGTAGCGGCCGACACCTGGAAACGCACAGCCAGCATGGCCAGGGTGTCGCCGGGCTGTACGCGATGGTCGCGCGGGCCCTGGGCGATTTTCCCGGAGTCGCGCAGCCAGGCGATGTAGGTGCCCGGTGGCGGATTCTGCTGGAAGAACTGGCGCACACCGGCACTGATGGAACGCGCCAGCGCTTGCTGGTGGCTGGCACTGGCCAGCTTCGAGGCTTCATTGGAGTTGGAGATAAACCCGGTTTCTACCAGGATCGACGGAATATCCGGCGACTTCAACACCATGAATCCTGCTTGTTCCACGCGCTGTTTGTGCAGCGAGGTAACACGGCCGATATTGCTGAGGACTTTCTGACCGACGTTCAAGCTGGACGTCAGCGAAGCGGTCATCGACAAGTCGAGCAGCACGCCGGCGAGCATTTTGTCCTTGTCATCGAGGGAGACGTTGCCGGCCCCGCCGATCAAGTCAGAACGGTTTTCACTGTCGGCCAGCCAGCGCGCGGTTTCGGACGTCGCGCCGCGATCCGACAGAGCGAACACCGAGGCACCGAAGGCCGCAGTAGAAGGCGCGGCGTCGGCATGGATCGAGACGAACAGGTCGGCGCCCTTCTTACGGGCGATTTCGGTACGGCCACGCAACGGAATGAAGTAGTCGCCGGTACGGGTCAGCTCAGCGCGATAACCTTTCATCGCGCTGATCTGGCGCTGCAGTTCACGGGCGATCGCCAGTACCACGTCTTTTTCATGCTGGCCGCGTGAGCCGGAGGCGCCCGGGTCTTCACCGCCGTGACCAGCGTCGATCACTACGATGATGTCACGCTTGCCGGCCGGAGCCGGTGGCGGCGGAGGCAGCTTGACCTGCGGTTGCGACGGGTTGACCGGCACCGCCGGCACCGTCGCGACGCTTGGAGGCGGTGCAGGCGGCGGGTTGGCATCGGCGGCGTTGTCGAACAGGTCGACCACCAGTCGGTTGCCGTACTGGGCGTTGGGCGCCAGGGAGAAGCTTTTTGGGGTCACGACCTTTTTCAGGTCGATCACCACACGCAGGTCAGTCGGCGTACGCTGCGCCGAGCGCATGGCGGTAATCGGGGTGTTGGCGGTGGACACTTTCAACGGCGCGGCCAGGGTCGCACCGTTGATGTCAATCACCAGGCGATCAGGCGACGTCAAGGTAAAGACACTGTGCTGGACCGGGCCAGACAGGTCGAACACCAGTCGCGTGTTATCCGGCGCTCGCCACAGGCGAACACTTTTCACCTGTGAAGCAGCCAGAGCATTGACAGTCATTGCCGCAAGCAACACCCCCACGACAGCAACCAACGCGCGAAAGCGCATACCTAACCCCACCAATTATTTGAATTCCAATGCCAAAGCGGCGCACCAAGACTGGCCGCGCGTGCTCTGGGGCAACAACTTCAACTGACGTCCATGCTCATGCGGCGTAATGGTAATGGTCATGTCAGGCTTTGGCAAAAAGCCTGTGCCTTTATCTGGCCACTCGATCAGGCACAACGCATCTTCATCGAAGTAATCGCGGATCCCCATATATTCCAGCTCTTCGGGGTCCACCAGGCGATAGAGGTCGAAATGGAACGCTCGCACGTCGCCAATCTCATAGGGTTCTACCAGGGTGAACGTCGGGCTTTTTACCGCGCCGGTGTGGCCCAACCCGCGAATGATCCCCCGGGACAGCGTGGTCTTGCCCGCCCCCAGGTCGCCTTCCAGAAAGATCAGCCCCGCCCCGGCCGTGACCTGGGCAATGTGCTGGCCGAAGCTGACCATGGCCTCTTCATCGGCCAGGAAAAGAATTACTTCAGACACGGCGACTGTTCCTCCAGCAATTGACGAATGGCGGGTATCAGGTCGCTGGCGGCCAAGCCGCGACCAAAGGTGCCCTGGCGATCTCCCGCCGTGGCGTGCAACCACACGGCCAGGCAGCTTGCCTCATAAGCCGGCATGCCCTGGGCCAGCAACGCGCCCACCAGACCGGCCAGGACATCACCCAGGCCCGCCGTTGCCATCGCTGGATGGCCCTGGTCACACCGTGAAACACGTCCGTCCGGACTGGCAATCAAAGTTCCAGCCCCCTTGAGGATAGCCACTGCATTGAATGTCTGACTCAACGCGCGCGCCACCTTAAGACGATCGGCCTGAACCTCGGCTGTCGAAATACCCAGCAACCGCGCGGCTTCCCCTGGATGCGGGGTGATCACGCAGTTGGCCGGCAAGCTGACGCCGCCACTGGCAAGTTGGTTCAAGGCGTCGGCATCCCAGACTTGTGGCTGCTTCGCGTTGGCGGCGACGGACAGCAGGCTTTTACCCCAGGACGCGTCACCCAGCCCAGGCCCGATCACAATGACCGAGATCTTTTCCAACAGGCCCATCAGTTGATTGGCCGAACTCACGCCGACGGTCATGACTTCCGGCAAGCGGGCCAAAGCGGCCGACACGTGTTCCAGGCGCGTCGCCAGGGACACCATCCCCGCACCACTGCGCAAGGCACTTTCGGCGCTCAGCAAGGCTGCGCCGCCAAAGCCGCGGTCGCCGCCAATGACTAACAGGTGGCCAAACTGGCCTTTATGGGCGTCCGGGGAACGCGCCGCCAGTTGCGGCAGATGGCCGTGCAAGAGGGGCTGTACGTCGGTTATTGCGTGTTTTGTCTGCGGCATGCGTCTTCAAGCTCCGATGTCTGGCAGAATTATACGCATCTAACCTGTGGTTTCCCGTGTCTCATGCCTGCTATTACGTCCGATCTTCCCGCCCTCGCCCAATCGATCAAAGACTGGGGCCGCGAGCTGGGCTTTCAACAAGTCGGCATCAGCGGCCTGGACCTCGCCGAGCATGAGCAGCACCTGCAACGCTGGCTCGACGCGGGCTACCACGGCGAGATGGACTACATGGGCGCCCACGGCAGCAAACGCTCCCACCCCGACGAACTGGTGCCGGGCACCTTGCGCGTGGTGTCGCTGCGCATGGACTACCTGCCGGGCGATACGCAAATGGCCCAATTGCTGGCCAAGCCGGAAAAAGCCTATATCTCCCGCTACGCCTTGGGCCGCGACTACCACAAGCTGATCCGCAAGCGCGTGCAGCAACTGGCCGACCGCATTCAAGCGCAGATCGGCCCTTTCGGCTTCCGCGCCTTTGTCGACAGCGCGCCTGTGCTGGAAAAAGCCATCGCCGAAAAAGCCGGGCTGGGCTGGATCGGTAAAAACACCCTGGTCCTCAATCGCAAGGCCGGCAGCTATTTCTTCCTCAGCGAACTGTTTGTCGACTTGCCGCTGCCGATCGACGCGCCCCACAGCACCGAACATTGCGGCCGTTGCACTGCTTGCCTGGATATCTGCCCCACCAATGCCTTCGTCGGCCCTTACGTACTGGACGCCCGACGCTGCATTTCCTACCTGACCATCGAGCTGAAGAACGCGATCCCCGAGGAGCTGCGCCCCCTGATCGGCAACCGTGTGTTCGGTTGCGATGACTGTCAGATCGTATGCCCATGGAATCGTTTCGCCCGCCCTAGCGCTGAAAGCGATTTCAAGCCACGCCACAATCTGGATAACGCGGAGTTGGCCGAATTGTTTATGTGGGACGAGGATAAATTCCTCAGCAGCACCGAAGGCTCACCGCTGCGTCGCGCCGGCTACGAGCGCTGGCTGCGCAATCTTGCGGTGGGCCTGGGCAATGCGCCGTCGAGCATTCCAGTGTTGGAGGCCTTGAAGGCGCGCCGGGATTACCCCTCGGAATTGGTACGAGAGCATGTGGAATGGGCGCTGAACCAGCACGCTACGCGCTAGTGCACGTCGTCGTTGTAGACGAACTTGGGCATTTCCCAGTGAAAACGGATCGCCAGCAGCCGCAATAGAAAGCCGCTGAACAGGGTCAGCAGGATCGACTGCTCGCTGGGCAGCTCCAGATAAAGGCAGAGCATGTAGAACCAGGCGGCGAGGAACGACACGCTGGCGTACAGCTCGCGGCGGAAGATCAGCGGGATGTCGTTGCAGAAAATGTCTCGCAGGATGCCACCGAAAACTCCAGTGATCACACCACTGACCGACGCCACCAGCATGCCGTGGCCCATCTCCAACGCGGTCATGCAACCAATCAGGGTGAACGCCACCAGGCCCACGGCGTCCAGCGCCAGGAACAACGAGCGCAGACGACGCATCAGCGGTGCGATAAAGATCGTCACCAGTGCGGCAATCGAGGTCAGCACCAGGTACTCCGGGTGTTTGACCCAGGTCAGCGGGTAATGCCCGAGCAGCACGTCGCGCACCGATCCACCGCCCAACGCTGTGACGCAGGCGATCAGCACTACACCAAACCAGTCCATGCCGCGCCGCCCGGCCGACAGCGCGCCGGTCATGGCTTCGGCAGTGATGGCGATGAGGTAGAGCATCAGCAGCATGAGGGCGATCCTTGCAAAGAGGCCGGCAGTCTAATCATTTGCTGATGGCACCAAAAGAGGGCAAGCCATTATCTGCCGCAAACTCGATCCTGTGGCGTCCGGCTTGCCGGCGATGGCGATCTTTGGGGCGCCATCGCCGGCAAGCCGGGCTCCTACAGGATGACGGTCATCAAGCCTTGATGAAATGCTTGCGGTAATGCTGCAGCTCGGCAATCGACTCGCGGATATCGTCCAGCGCCAGGTGCGTGCTGCCTTTATGGAAGCTGTCTTTGACTTCCGGCGCCCAACGCGCGGCCAGCTCTTTAAGCGTGGACACATCCAGGTTGCGGTAGTGGAAGTAGCTTTCCAGCGCCTTCATGTGCGTATAAAGGAAACGACGGTCCTGGCAGATGCTGTTGCCGCAGATCGGCGACTTGCCCTTAGGCACCCACTTTTCCAGGAAGGCGATGGTTTCGGCTTCGGCTTCGGCCATGCTGACGCGGCTGTCGCGCACGCGCTGGGTCAGGCCGGAGTTACCGTGGGTGCGGGTGTTCCACTCGTCCATGGTGGCGAGCACGGCGTCGCTGTGGTGGATGGCGATCACCGGACCTTCGGCCAAGGTGTTGAGGTTGCTGTCGGTGACAATCGTCGCCATCTCGATGATGACATCGGTGTCGGGGTTCAGACCGGTCATTTCCAGATCGATCCAAATCAGGTTCTGTGGGTTTTGCATGGCTTGATTCTCTTGGCACCGTGGCGTAGCTGCGCAGTTTAGCAGGCGGGGGCGTGCTAGACTCGCCATCGTTTTACCCAACCTTTGCATTATCGACACGGAACACCAATGGCCAAACGCCAGCTCAATCGTCGCCAAAACTGGCGCATCGAAAAGATTCAAGGTGAACGCGCCGCTCGCGCCGCCAAACGTGAATCCTCCGCCGTAGAAGCGCTTGAAGGCGGCGACCTGGGCCCCGAGCAAACGGGCCTGGTGATCGCGCACTTTGGTGTGCAGGTCGAAGTCGAGGCGCTGGAAGGCGAACTCGCAGGCTCGGTCTCCCGTTGCCACTTGCGCGCCAACCTGCCGGCGCTGGTCACCGGCGACAAAGTAGTCTGGCGCGCCGGAAACCAAGGCATCGGCGTGATCGTTGCCCAGTTGCCACGTACCACCGAACTGCGTCGCCCGGACAGCCGTGGCCAACTCAAGCCGGTGGCGGCCAACGTCGACATGATCGTCATCGTGTTCGCGCCGCTGCCGGAGCCGCATGCCAACCTGATCGACCGCTACCTGGTCGCAGCCGAGCACGCTGGCATTCGCCCACTGTTGCTGTTGAACAAATTCGACCTGATCGACGAGCAAAACGCTCCCGCGCTGAATGCCTTGCTGGCGGTATACCGCACGCTCGGCTACCCGGTGCTGGAAGTTTCGGCGCATCACGGCAATGGCATGGAACAGCTGCAACAGCAGTTGGACGGGCGCATCAGCGTGTTTGTCGGCCAGTCGGGCGTGGGCAAATCCTCGCTGGTCAACAGCCTGCTGCCGGAAGTCGACACCCGTGTGGGCCCGCTGTCGGAACTGTCCGGCCAGGGCACCCACACCACCACCACCGCGCGGTTGTTCCATTTCCCCGGCGGCGGTGAGTTGATCGACTCCCCAGGCATCCGCGAATTCGGCCTTGGCCACGTCAGCCGCAGCGATGTGGAAGCGGGCTTTATCGAGTTCAACGACCTGATCGGCACTTGCCGCTTCCGCGACTGCAAACACGACCGCGAGCCGGGCTGTGCGTTGCTCAAGGCGCTGGAGGATGGGCGTGTGCAGCAGCAACGGATGAATAGCTATCGGTCGATTATTGCGAGTTTGCCGGAGAGCAGTTACTAAACCACCGCCGCTGTAGGAGCGAGCTTGCCCGCGAAGAACACACAGACGACGTGGGCATCCTGGATGAACGCGTTATCGTTGACGCTTTCGCGAGCAAGCTCACTCCTACAGGCAGGTATAAAAAGGCCGCGATCATCGCGGCCTTTTTATGTGTAAAGCTTACGAACCCGTACCCGGCACCGTAGGATCCTTCACCCCACCATCATCAAACAAATTCAGCTTCTGGCGCAGCTCATGCGCCGGCAGCGGCTCTTGCCCTGGCGGAATGGCGTTCGGGTCGACCGGTACTTCACCCGGTGCGCCTGCACCTTGGGTGGGTTGCGGCGCTGGCGGCTGATCACCCTCAATCGCACGCTGGGCCTTTTTGGTCAGCACTACGATGTCGATCCGTCGGTTGACCGGGTTAAACGGGTCTTGATGATCAAACAACTGCGATGAAGCAAACCCCACGACACGCGCCACTTGCGGGTCCGGATAGCTGCCGGCTACCAGCGCGCGGCGAGCGGCATTGGCGCGGTTGGCCGAGAGTTCCCAGTTGCCGAAGTCACCCTGGCCTGCGTACGGCTTGGCGTCGGTGTGGCCGCTGATGCTGATCTTGTTCGGCACTGCCTTGATGGTGTCGGCCATGGCCAGCAGGATGTCTTCAAAGTACGGCTTCAAGCGTGCACTGCCGGAGTCGAACATCGGCCGGTTGGCCGCGTCGGTGATCTGGATACGCAAACCTTCAGGCGTGATCTCGAATGAAATCTGGTCCTTGAATTTCAGCAGTTGCGGGTTTTCCTCAACCTTGGTCTGCAGTTCTTGCAGCAACAGTTCAAGCCGTTCCTGCTCGACCTGTTCGGCCATGGATTCAACGGTATCGCGCTCGATCGGGATTTTTTCCTGGGGCGATTCGGTCTGCACTTCCGGGTTGATGGTGCGCTCAGGCGCCAACTGCGGCGAACCGCCCAGGTCGATCACGAAGGGCGTGCCGCTTTCCGAGAAACCAATTGGGTCTTTGAAGTAACCGGCGATGGCGATCTTCTGTTCCGGCGTGGCGGTGGACATCAGCCACAACACCAGGAAGAACGCCATCATCGCCGTCGCAAAGTCGGCGAAGGCGATTTTCCAGGCGCCGCCATGGTGCCCCGCAGCGAAGCGCTTGACGCGCTTGATGATTATCGGCTGGTTGTTTTCCATGGCTTAGCGACCGCGAACCGCTTGTTCCAGCTCGGCGAAGCTTGGGCGATGTTTCGGGTACAGCACCTTGCGGCCGAATTCCACCGCCAGCGACGGCGGCATGCCGGAGGCTGAGGCGACCAAGCTGGCCTTGATCGATTCGTACAGGTTGATTTCTTCCTTGGCGTCATGGGCCAGGGAGGTGGCCAGCGGGCCGAAGAAGCCGTAGGCCGCGAGAATACCGAAGAAGGTACCGACCAGTGCCGCACCGACGTGCATACCGATGGCAGCCTGGTCGCCCTCACCCAGGGACGCCATGGTCACCACAATACCGAGTACCGCCGCAACGATACCGAACCCCGGCATACCGTCAGCGATCCCTGTCACGGCGTGGGAGGGATGCTCCAGCTCTTCTTTAAGGCTGAACAACTCCATGTCGAACAGGCCTTCCAGCTCATGGGGGGCCATGTTGCCGGAGGACATGATGCGCAGGTAGTCACAGATGTAGGCGGTCATGCGCTCATCTTTGAGCACGGCCGGGTACTTGGCGAAAATCGGGCTGGCGGCGGCATCTTCGATGTCAGCCTCGATGGCCATCATGCCTTCGCGGCGGCTTTTGTTGAGGATCTCGTAGACCAGGCCCAGAACCTCCAGATAGAAGGTGTGGGTGAAGCGCGAACCGAACATGCCCAGGGACTTCTTGACCACGTGCATGGTCATGTAGCCGGGGTTGGCCTGCAAGAATGCGCCGAACGCCGCACCACCGATGATCAGCACTTCGAAGGGCTGGATCAACGCAGCAATTTTACCGTGGGACAGGACGTAGCCACCGAGCACGCTTGCGATGACGACGATGATGCCGATAATTTTAGCCATAGGGGATGAGTACTTGCGCCGTCGGGTTCATGGACATATTGGGTGTAGCAGAAAACTCTTGTTCTACTTATCGGCAAAACTGCGCCAGACTATAGCCCGTTAAGGCGAAAAGCCAGTTCGGCCCGCTCCGGGCGTGTAGACCGCAAGTGATGATCGCGCCCCTATCATGGCTAATGAAACGACAGTCCCAACTGCAAAACCGACCTCTCTCGCCGCTTGGGTCAAGCGCCTGGACGATGTGCTGCTGCCTGTGCCCCAGGCCAGCCACGACCGTGTGTGCAAAGGCATCCGCGACAGCCGCAGTTCATTGCGAGATATTGCCGAGCTGATGCAAAGCAGCCCGGCGCTCGTGCTCAGCGTGATGCGCGAGGCCAACAGCCACACCCATGGCAGCCTGGCGGAACCGGCGGAAAACCTCGAAGTGGCGCTCAATCGCCTGGGCCTCAAGCGCGCCGAAGAACTGCTGGCACGCCTGCCGTCGGTGCCGGCCAACGAGATTCCCGTGGCGTTGCGCCAATTGCTGCTGGTGAGCCAGCACGCGTCGCAACAAGCCAACGGTTTGTTCGGCAGCCGCCTGGCGCGACTGTGGCAGGACATTCACTGGGGCAGCCTGCTGTTTCTGTCGCCGCTGTGGCCGATGGCGGTCGCCTACCCCAAACTCCTCGAAGAATGGGAACTGCGGGTGATCCACAAAGGCCAATCGGCGCGCGAGGTCGAGCAAGCGTTGTTCGGCGTGCGCTTGCTGGACCTGTGCGTCGCCCTGACCGAAGCCTGGCACTTACCGATCTGGGTATCCCAGGGCTACAAGCTGCTGATGAGCGAGAAACGCTTGCTGGTCAAGGCGCTGCACATCGCCCGCGAGGACGACCCACTGCGCCACCAGCAATTGCTCGACGCCGAACCCAATCTGCGCCGCTGGTTGAACCAGCCGGCCAACACCGTGCTGCTGGCCAACGGCCTGGCGATGTCGGCCCAAGAGTCCTGGACCTGCCCGCACACCGAACGCTGGCAATTGCTCACTGCGCTGTACCTGCAACAGCCTTTGGGCGAGGTGCAGCAACTGGTCCACCAACAGGCTGTCACCAGCGCCCGCACCGCCTTGATGCCCGACCTCTGGCACCCGGCGCTGTCGCTGATCTGGCCGTGGCATGTACAGAAGATTCATCGCGGCCTGCTCCCAGCGCCGCCGCCCACTGCCGAGGCTCTGGCCGTGTGGCGCAAGCGCTGCACCGAGCTGCTGGTAGAGCCGAGCCGCTTTGCCAACGCCATGCACCTGACCACCTGCGCCAAGGAGGCCCTGGTGGCCAGTGGTATGCAGCGGGTCATGTTGTTGATGGCTGACCGCGCCATGAGCACCTTGCGTGTGCACCAGGCCGATGGCCTGCCCAAGGATGCGGCCAATTTGAGCCTGGATGTGGTCAACAGTACGTTGCTGCAGCGCTTGCTGGAAAAGTCCGCCCAAGTACGCCTCAACCCTGAAAACCACGCGCAGTTTTCGGCTTTGCTGCCGCCGATCCTGCGCCGCCTGTTCACCGGCGAACACCTGTTGCTGCGCTCCTTGAGCTGCAATGGCAAGGTGGTGATGCTGATGGTGGCCGACCAGGGCGGCGGCCCGTTCTCGGAAACCACCGTGCAGGCCTTCGGCAAAACTGCCCAATGCATCGAGAAAGCCCTGCACTGCTTTACCAACCGCAGCGCCTGATGCTTGCGCTACAATCGCCGTCTTTTATCGCCAACATTTGTGCCCAGGAGACCTCACATGCCTGACTTCTCTGGCTTGCCGCTGGTGATCGAATCCAGCGACCTGCTTGGTCGCCTCGATGCCGAACACCTGATACTGGTGGACCTCACCAGTGCCGCCCGCTACGCCGAAGGGCATATCCCCGGCGCGCATTTCGTTGACCCCAAGCGCACCCAACTGGGCCAGCCGCCGGCGCCCGGCCTGCTGCCCAACAAGGCTGATCTTGAGAAACTGTTCGGCGAACTGGGTCATACCCCGGACGCCACCTACGTGGTCTACGACGACGAAGGCGGCGGCTGGGCCGGACGATTCATCTGGATGCTCGACGTGATCGGCCACCAGAAGTACCACTACCTGGACGGCGGCCTGCTGGCCTGGCTGGAAGAAAAGCACCCGGTCTCGACCGAGGTGCCCGCCCCCGTCGGCGGCCCGGTCAGCCTCACGCTGCACGACGGCCCCACCGCCACCCGCGAATACCTGCAAAGCCGCTTGGGCGCTGCCGACCTGGGCATCTGGGACGCACGCGGTCCGCTGGAGTACTCCGGCGAGAAGGTCCTCGCAGCCAAAGGCGGACACATCCCCGGCGCGGTGAACTTCGAATGGACCGCCGGCATGGACAAGACGCGCAACCTGCGTATCCGCCGTGACATGCCGCAGATCCTCGAAGACCTCGGGCTGACCCGCGACAAAGAAATCATCACCCACTGCCAGACTCACCACCGCTCTGGCTTCACCTACCTGGTGGCCAAGGCGCTCGGTTATCCGCGAGTCAAAGGTTATGCCGGTTCCTGGGGCGAATGGGGCAACCACCCCGACACCCCCGTCGAGATTTAAGGTTTAAGGACAGTTATGAAAAAGCAGTTGTTTATCCTCAGCCAGTACTTGCTGCCGCACCACTTGCTGTCGCGCCTGGCCGGTTGCGTTGCCGAGTGCCGCGTGCGCTGGTTCAAAAATGCGTTCACCACGTGGTTCGCCAAGCGTTATCAAGTGGACATGTCCCAAGCCCTGGTTGAGGACCTGACCGCTTACGAGCACTTCAATGCCTTCTTCACCCGCGCCCTGAAAGACGGCGCGCGCCCACTGGATCAAACCCCAGGCGCGGTGTTGAGCCCTGCCGATGGTGCGGTCAGCCAACTGGGCCCGATCGAGCATGGCCGGGTGTTCCAGGCCAAGGGCCACAGCTTCAGCGTGCTGGAGTTGCTAGGTGGTGATTCGGCCGTAGCAGCGCCGTTCATGGGTGGTGATTTCGCCACCATCTATCTGTCGCCGAAGGACTACCACCGGGTGCACATGCCGCTGGCCGGCACGCTGCGTGAGATGGTCTACATCCCGGGTCGCATCTTCTCGGTGAACCAGACTACCGCTGAAAACGTACCTGAACTGTTCGCGCGCAACGAGCGCGTTGCCTGCATTTTCGACACCGAGCGCGGCCCGATGGCCGTGGTATTGGTGGGCGCGATGATCGTCGCGTCGATTGAAACCGTATGGGCCGGCCTGGTGACACCGCCGAAGCGCGAGCTGAAAACCTTCCGCTACGACGAGGCTGCACGTGCGCCGATTCATCTGGAAAAAGGTGCGGAGTTGGGTCGCTTCAAGCTGGGTTCGACCGCAATCGTACTGTTCGGGCCGGATCAGGTGAAGTGGGCTGAAGAACTGGCCGCTGGTACTCCGGTACAGATGGGCCAAGGCATCGCCGCACCTAAAGCCTGATCGACACAGACCCTGTAGGAGCGAGCTTGCTCGCGAAGAACTCAAGAACACCGCGGGCATCCAGAATGCCCGTGTAATCGTTGACGATTTTCGCGAGCAAGCTCGCTCCTACAGGGGGTGGCGTGACGGCCTAAAGCTGGCCGTCGCGGTCGCGGAAGCCCAGCAGATACAGCACGCCATCGAGCCCCAGCGTCGAAATCGCCTGCTTGGCCGACTGCTTCACCAGCGGCTTGGCACGGAACGCCACACCCAACCCGGCGATCGCCAGCATCGGCAGGTCATTCGCACCGTCGCCGACCGCAATGGTCTGTTCCAGACGCAACCCTTCCTTGTGGGCCAACTCCTTCAACAGGTCCGCCTTGCGCTGCGCGTCAACAATCGGCTCCACGGCCACGCCGGTCACCTTGCCATCCACCACTTCCAGCTCATTGGCGAACACGTAGTCAATGCCCAGCTTGGCCTGCAATTGCTTGGCGAAGTAGGTGAAGCCACCCGACAGGATCGCGGTCTTGTAACCCAGGCGCTTGAGTTCGGCGAACAGGGTCTCGGCGCCTTCGGTCAGGCGCAGGGAGGCGCCGATGGAGTCCAGCACGCTCACATCCAGACCTTTGAGCAGCGCGAGGCGCTCCTTGAAGCTGGCGCGGAAATCCAGCTCACCGGCCATGGCGCGCTCGGTGATTTCGGAAACCTGCTCGCCCACACCGGCGGCTTTGGCCAACTCGTCGATGACTTCAGCCTCGATCAGCGTGGAGTCCATGTCGAACACCGCCAGACGGCGGTTGCGGCGGAACAGCGAGTCTTCCTGGAACGCGATATCGACATTCAGCTCCTGGGCCACGCTGAGGAACTCGGCGCGGAGGGCTTGCGGGTCGGCCGGTTCACCGCGCACGGAGAACTCGATGCAGCCCTTGCCTTTGTCGGCCGGGGTGTCCAGCGGCATACGACCCGACAGACGGTCAATATGGTCGATATTCAGGCCGTATTGCGCAGTAATGGAGCTGACGCGCTGCAACTGTTCGGCGGTGACCTTGCGGGTCAGCAGCGTCACGATGTGGCGTTTCTTGCCCTGGCCGGCGACCCATTGCTGGTAGTCCTCCTCGGAGACCGGGGTGAAACGCACCTGTTGATCCAGCTTGTACGCCGTAAACAGGATGTCCTTGAGCACCGAAGACGCCTGTTCAGTGCTCGGGATCTCGACCAGGATGCCGAAGGACAAGGTGTCGTGGATCACCGCCTGACCGATGTCGAGAATGTTCACACCACCCTGGGCCAGAACACCGGTAATGGCTGCGGTCAGACCTGGGCGGTCTTCCCCCGTGATGTTTATCAGGACAATTTCGCGCAAGGCGCACCCCCAGGCTGGAAAAAAACCGCATTCTACCCACTTTCAGTGACCATCGGGCACAGCCAGCGCTTTGCCGGTTCTAGGGCTGTCGCTATACTGCGCGTCAACTTCACGGACCAAGAGCCGAGCGCAAGTGAACCGGCCCACGCCAGTAAAAACCGATAATTTCTTCCTGCTGATCTTCCGGGCACTGCGCCACCGCCGTGTACCGATCGCATTACGCATCGCCAGCCATAACGTGATCCTGGTCGCCCTGGCCCTGGTGATCTACGCCTGCGTGATGGGTTTGCAGTTCAAACAGGCCATGCATGAGCAAGCCGACGCCCTGGGCGAGAGCTTGACCACCCAGACCGCCACCTCGGCGACTGAGTTGTTGGTGTCCAATGACATCCTCAGCCTCAACGTGCTGCTCAACAACCTGACCAAGAACCCGCTGGTGGCCCACGCCGCCATCTACAGCGTGGACAACCGGATCATGGCCGAAGCCGGGCAACGCCCGAAAAACGGCCTGCTGGGTGAAGCCGAAGGTCTCTACCAGAGCAATATTACGTTTCAGGATGTGAAGGCCGGCCAACTGCGCATCAGCCTGGACATGCAGCAATTCCAGCAGCCGATGACCATCAGCCTGCAAAGCATGGGCATCTTGAGCGCGATCCTGCTGGCACTGGCGTTGGCGTTGAGTCTGCGCCTGGGTCGACACATCTCCACGCCACTGATGCAGTTGCGCATCTGGCTGCGCGATATCGACGAACACACCCCGGCCACTGAACGCCAGGATGAGATCGGTGACCTCGCCCGCCAGTTGCACGCCAGTTTCGCCCCGGAACCGGTGGTGCGCGAAGTAGAGCCAGAGCCTGAGTTCGACGAAACAGACTACGACGACGAGCCTGCGTTTGAAGTACAAGAAGCGCCGGTAGCGGGCCTGAAGCCTGCCACCCGCCAGGCGTTCAAAGCCGAAGAAGACGAACTGGACGACGAAGACCCCTTCGCCGACCTGCGCGACACCTCGGCCAGCGAACCGGCCGTCGCACCGAAGCCAGTCCCGGTGAAGAACACCGAACCCCAGTTCAGCGCCGTATTGGCTGTGCAACTGGGCGCTCAGGACCAACTGCGTCGCCTGCCCCGCGCACGCCTGACCGAGCTGCTGGAGCGCTACCGCGACTGCCTCGACCAGGCCGCTTCGCTGTACCAGAGCGAGCTGCACACCCTGAACGACGGCAGCACGCTGATGCTGTTCCACAGTGAAGACAGCGGCGAAGACTACCTGACCAACGCCATCTGCTGCGGCGAGTTGCTTCGCGCCCTGGGCCATGCCCTGCAGATCGAAGTGGCCGACAGTGGCATCACGCTGCAACTGCAGTTGGGCCTGACGGTGAGCGATGACCTGTTTGGCATGAGCCAGATCGACCTGCTGCTCACCGAAAGCGCCCAGGACGCCCTGGCGCTGTCGCAGCACAGCCGCAACCTGTTGCTGGTGGAACGTAAGATCAGTGAAGACACACTGATCCGCCAGCGCGCACGCATCCGCCCGATTGCCAGCCCAGAGGGTGCAAGCTGTGTGGAGCGGTTGATGGAGCCGTATCCCTCGATGCTGGAGCGGCAGTTGGCGCGGATGCACGAGACCCGCAAGCCCTGATCTTATGTAGGAGCCGGCTTGCCGGCGATGGCCATCTCACCATCACCACCGGCCTCGACGACCTTATCGCCGGCAAGCCGGCTCCTACAGGGATCGGGTTTACAGCCAATAAAAAGGCCCGCTGAATCAGCGGGCCTTTTTTGTATCTGCGATTCAGATCAGAACCTGAACACTTCCATATCCGTGCGAATCGGCGTCGCCATTGGCATCTTCGGCTTCTGCGGTTCTGCCGGCTTAGCCTGCGCAGGGGCGCTCTGCTTGCGCGGCGCTTCGGCAATCGGCGGTTGGTTGGCCAATGGCTTGAGGGCCACCGACAACTGCTGTGCCAGATGTTGCAACAACACGCCCTGGGCCTGGACCTGGGACGCGGTGGTGCCGGTGTGCTGCTCCTGCAGGTGCACGATGCGGTTATCGCGTACCTGGCCACGACGATCGATCAAGCGCCATTGCGCATCGAGAATCGCCGGCTGCGACGTACCGGAGTCAAGACGGGTGATCGTCAGCAACACCTGCACGTCCGGAGTAAACCCGGTCGGCGCGGGCGCCAGCACCACACGCTGGCTGTCCAGTTGACCTGCGACCTGACGCAACATCAATTGGTTGATGTCGGACGACAAACTGCCCGCCCAACGACCATCGGTGGAACCTTGCAGGCTGCCGTCGTTCTGACGTTGTAGCAGCGTTTCGCGTTGCAGGTAGTCGGCGACAACTACCGGGCCCAGCAAGACGGCCATGCCGGCGGTCTGTGCAGGTTGAGCCGGACTTCCGCTGTCCAGCTGGTACAGCGACACCGGTTGATGTGTGCTGCAACCCGCCAGCCCCAAAAGGCCAGCGAGCACGAAAAATAAAGGAAGGCGTGGAGCAGTCATCATCCCATCCAGGTGGCTGCCACAAGGCGAACCACAATGTAATACTAAAAATAACCTAAACACGCTCGGCCACGCCGGCGCTGGAAAGGCCATATCATCCGTGAATATGCGCCATGACTCCAGCGCCAAAGCGTCGATCTACGCGTTAAATCGTAGATCGAGGGCTCTAATACGCGTTAAACCGGCGTTTCCACCAGCAAAGCATCCACGCGCTGGAAGCCACGAGGCAATTTGTTACCACGCCGACCGCGCTCACCCTTGTAATGCTCAAGGTCGTCAGGACGCAACGACAGGGTACGTTTACCGGCCTGAAGCACCAACGTCGCGCCTTCCGGGATCACTGCGATGTCGGTCACATACTCTTCGCGACTGGCCACTCGCTCGCCGGGAATGCCAATGATCTTGTTGCCCTTGCCTTTGCCCAACTGCGGCAGGTCGCTGATCTTGAATACCAGCAAACGCCCCTCGGTAGTCACCGACGCCAGCCAGTTGCTCTCTCGGTCGTCCACCGGCCGCGGCAGGATCACCTTGGCGTGGTTAGGCAAGCTCAGCAGAGCCTTGCCCGCCTTGTTCTTGGCCTGCAGGTCTTCACCTTTCACCACAAACCCATAGCCCGCGTCGGAGGCGATCACGTACAGCGCATCGTCGTCCGGCAGCAGCACGCACTCGAAATTCGCCCCTGGCGGCGGCGTCAGGCGCCCGGTCAATGGCTCACCCTGCCCCCGTGCAGACGGCAAGGTGTGGGCCGGTACCGAATAACTGCGCCCGGTGGAATCGATAAACACCGCAAACTGGTTGGAACGCCCGGCGGCAGCGGTCTTGAACCCGTCACCCGCCTTGTACGACAAGCCAGTGGCGTCAATATCATGCCCTTTGGCGGAGCGAACCCAACCCTTTTCCGACAGAACGACGGTAATTTTCTCGTTTGGCAGCAACTCGGTTTCTGTCAGCGCTTTCGCTTCTGCGCGCTGCACGATCGGCGAACGACGGTCATCGCCGTAGGTTTCGGCGTCTTTGATCAGCTCGCTGCGCACCAGCTTCTTCAGCTTGGCTTCGCTGCCCAGCAGCGCTTGCAGCTTGGCTTGCTCCTTGAGCAGCGCGTCCTGTTCGTCGCGCAGCTTCATTTCTTCCAGTCGCGCCAACTGACGCAAGCGGGTGTCGAGGATGTAGTCAGCCTGAATCTCGCTCAACTCGAAACGCGCAATCAACTCGGCTTTCGGGTGCTCGGCGGTACGGATGATGTGGATCACTTCATCCAGGTTGAGGTAGGCAATCAGCAAGCCGTCCAACAGGTGCAGGCGGCGCTCGACCTTATCCAGGCGGAATTGCAGGCGGCGACGCACGGTGTTGACCCGGAACTCCAGCCACTCCACCAGCAGGTTGCGCAGGTTTTTCAGCTGCGGCTTGCCGTCCAGGCCGATGATGTTGACGTTGACCCGGTAGCTGGACTCCAGGTCCGTGCTGGCAAACAGATGCTGCATCAGCACTTCGTGGTCGACCCGGCTGTTGGTCGGGATGATCACAATGCGGCAAGGGTTTTCGTGGTCGGATTCGTCACGCAGGTCGGCAACCTGCGGCAATTTCGACGGTTTGGCCTGCATCAGCGCGGCGATCTGCTCCAGCACCTTGGCACCGGACACCTGGTGCGGCAACGCGGTGACGATAATGTCGCCATCTTCGATGTGGTAAACAGCGCGCATACGCACCGAACCCTTGCCGGTTTCGTACATCTTCAGCAGGTCGGCGCGCGGCGTGATGATTTCCGCTTCGGTCGGGTAATCCGGCCCCTGGATGTGCTCGCAGAGCTGTTCTACCGTGGCTTTGGGCTCATCGAGCAAGCGCACGCAGGCGGTGGCGACTTCACGCAGGTTATGCGGCGGCACGTCAGTGGCCATACCCACAGCAATACCGGTGGTGCCATTGAGCAGGATATTCGGCAAACGTGCCGGCAACACCAGCGGCTCGTCGAGGGTGCCGTCGAAATTAGGCCCCCAGTCGGCGGTGCCCTGGCCCAATTCGCTCAGCAGGACTTCCGAATAACGCGACAGACGCGCTTCGGTGTATCGCATCGCAGCGAACGATTTGGGATCGTCCGGCGCACCCCAGTTGCCCTGGCCGTCTACCAGTGTGTAGCGATAGCTGAACGGCTGCGCCATCAGCACCATCGCTTCGTAGCAGGCGGAATCACCGTGGGGGTGGAACTTACCGAGCACGTCACCGACGGTACGCGCCGACTTCTTGTGCTTGGAATCAGCGTCCAGGCCCAACTCACTCATGGCGTAGATGATGCGCCGTTGTACGGGCTTGAGGCCGTCGCCGATATGCGGCAAGGCACGGTCCATGATCACGTACATGGAGTAGTTGAGGTAGGCATTTTCGGTGAAGTCAGCCAGCGACCGGCGTTCTACGCCATCTAAGCTGTCTGCGAGGATGTCACTCATGCGGGCCTCATCATGGTCGGGTAAGGTGCTGCGGAACTGCCGCTGCACCGGGTCAATTCAAAAAAACAGGGGCTCATGGGCGAGCGCTCCAGCCACCGACAGGGGCGGCGAAACGATAGACCACGGGGCGCTTTTCACCATCGGCACGCGGGCCGAAATTGTTGTCGATGCCCAGCCAGGCACCGTCGGCGTCCACCACCAGGGCTTCTGCCAGGCCATAGGGCTGAGGATAACGCCGCTCGGGCGTCAGGGTCTCGTCGGCAAACGACCAGCACAGTTCGACCTTGGCCGTGACCGCATCACGCCGGCAAATCTGGAACGCATTGCGCTCCAGGGTAAACAGCTTGCCGTTGAACAGCGCCAGGTCGGCGAAGTCCTTGGACACCGCCTTGGGGTTCGGGAACTGGGCCGGTTGCACTTCCTGGCCGGCTTCGCTCAACAATACGCAGGGGCCGTCACAATCCCACAGGCTTTGCGGACGCTTGATCGAAATTAGCCCCCGTCGTTCGCGCTCGGCTGCCAGCCAAATCTGATTGCCTTCGGGATTGATCGCGAGGCCTTCAAACAAGGCGTTGAAGTGCAGTAACATGCCGCTGGCCCGCGCTTCACGCACCATGCCCGGCGCGATCTTCAACCACTCAGGCGAACCCGTCACCGGCACTTGCAGCACCGCCGCATGGGCTTCGCTGACTACGTAGCGGTTGCCGGCGGCATCGCAGGTGATGCCTTCAAAGTCCAAATCGCCACCGCGAATGAACGATGCAGCCTTGGTGCGCGAACGCAAACCCCACGGCAGTCCGGATTCCGGCACCGGTGGCACGTCGATCTTTACCGCCTCGGCCTGCCAGGTTGGCGCACTGACATCCAGGCGGTAGATCTGGTCGTCATCGCGGTCGGAAACCGTCCACAACTCCTTGCCACACAAGGCCAGGCCCGACAGGTTGCCGCCGCGCATGCCGTCCACCGGGTGTTCGGACATCAGCTTTAGCTCAGCCACGGGCGCGGCAACTACCGTGGTAGCCACCAACCCGCTCAACATCAGGATCGCCAGGGCGAAACCTGTGCGCATCAGCCCAGAACCTCGGCCAGGTTGCCTTTGGACTCCAGCCAGGACTTACGGTCAGGCGCGCGTTTCTTCGCCAGCAGCATGTCCATCATTTCCGAGGTGGCGGCGTAGTCTTCCAAGGTCAACTGCACCAGGCGCCGGGTATTCGGGTCCATGGTGGTTTCGCGCAGCTGCGGCGGGTTCATTTCACCCAGGCCCTTGAATCGCGTGACCTGTGGCTTGCCGCGTTTCTTCTCGGCGACCAGGCGATCGAGGATGCCATCGCGCTCGGCTTCGTCCAGGGCGTAGTAAATCTCCTTGCCCAGGTCGATCCGATATAACGGCGGCATCGCAACGTAGACGTGACCGGCATCCACCAACGGGCGGAAGTGCTGAACGAACAACGCGCACAGCAGCGTGGCGATGTGCAGGCCGTCGGAGTCGGCGTCGGCGAGGATGCAGATCTTGCCGTAGCGCAGTTGGCTCATGTCCGCTGCGCCGGGATCAACGCCAATGGCCACGGCGATGTTGTGCACCTCCTGGCTGGCCAGGACTTCGCTGCCATCGACTTCCCAGGTGTTGAGGATCTTGCCGCGCAACGGCAGGATCGCCTGGAATTCCTTGTCCCGCGCTTGCTTGGCGGAACCGCCGGCGGAGTCACCTTCCACCAGGAACAGCTCGGAGCGCATCGGGTCTTGCCCGGCGCAATCGGCCAGCTTGCCGGGCAATGCCGGGCCCTGGGTGATGCGCTTGCGCTCGACCTTCTTGCTGGCCTTCAAACGACGACCGGCGTTGTTGATCGCCAACTCCGCCAGGGCCAGGCCCAATTCAGGATGCTCGTTGAGCCACAGGCTGAAGGCATCCTTGACCACGCCGGAGACAAACGCCGCCGCCTCGCGGGACGACAGGCGCTCTTTGGTCTGGCCGGAGAACTGCGGCTCCTGCATTTTCATCGACAGCACGAACGCGATGCGCTCCCACACGTCTTCCGGCGCCAGCTTCACACCGCGCGGCAGCAGGCTGCGGTATTCGCAGAATTCGCGCATGGCATCCAGCAAGCCCTGGCGCAAACCGTTGACGTGGGTGCCGCCCTGGGCCGTCGGGATCAGGTTGACGTAGCTTTCCTGCACGCTGTCGCCACCTTCCGGCAACCACAGCAGCGCCCAGTCCACAGCTTCTTTATTACCGGCCAAACTGCCGCAGAACGGCTCGTTGGGCAGGCGCTCGAAGTCGCTGACGGAGTCTTCCAGGTACGAACGCAGGCCGTCTTCATAGTGCCACTCGACCTTCTCACCGGTGCCTTTGTCTTCAAAAGTCACCAGCAGGCCTGGGCACAGTACAGCCTTGGCCTTGAGCACGTGCTTGAGGCGGCTGATGGAGAATTTTGGCGAATCGAAGTATTTCGGATCCGGCGCAAAGTACACGCTGGTGCCGGTGTTGCGCTTGCCCACGGTGCCGATTACTTCCAGGTCGGTGGCTTTGTAGCCATCGGCGAAGGTCATCTGGTACTCGTTGCCGTCGCGCTTGACCTTGACCCGCACCAGCGTGGACAAGGCGTTGACCACCGAAATACCCACGCCATGCAGGCCGCCGGAGAACTGGTAGTTCTTGTTGGAGAACTTGCCGCCCGCATGGAGCTTGGTGAGGATCAGCTCGACGCCCGACACACCCTCTTCCGGGTGGATGTCCACCGGCATGCCGCGACCATCGTCGGACACTTCCAGGGAGTGGTCAGCGTGGAGAATGACATGCACCGACTTGGCGTGGCCGGCCAGGGCTTCATCGACGCTGTTGTCGATGACTTCCTGGGCAAGGTGGTTCGGCCGACTGGTGTCGGTGTACATGCCGGGGCGTTTGCGCACCGGGTCGAGGCCCGAGAGGACTTCGATGGCGTCGGCGTTATAAGAGCTAGCGCTGGGAGTGGCCATGGGGTCTCGTCGTGAGTCGTTCGATTAAAAAGTGACCTGCGATTCTCACAATGAAGAAAAATCGAAGGATTGATACTGATCTGCGCCAATACCGGCAAAGCTCAACATGGCCGGCAATTGCTGGGCGAACCCTTGGTAACCATGGTCGCCCCCGGCCTGGATGCGCAAGGCACAGGCCCGGTAGTACTGCTGGGCGAGGCGATAGTCCAGGGTTTCATCCCCGGTCTGCAACCACACCTGATACCGCGCCGCATCCTGGGGCGCCGGCACTTCCAGCTCGGCCAGCGCCGTAACGTGGTCGTGGGTCAGTTCCCAGGTTTCATCGGTGTAGAGGTTCTTCTGGGTGCCCAGGTAACCGTCGAACATCCGATGAGGGCTGACCGCCGGGTTCACCAGCAACGCCTTGAGGCCATGGCGCTCGGCAAGATGGGTTGCATAGTAGCCGCCGAGTGAGCTGCCGACCAGCAGTGGCCGCCCCAGCTCGGCGATCGCTGCTTCCAATTGCGGAATTGCCTGACGGGGATGGTGATGCAGGGCCGGTACGCGCAGTTGGTCGGCCAGGCCGAGAGTGTCCATCACGGTGATCAGTTGGCTGGCCTTATTGGACGCCGGCGCACTGTTGAAACCGTGGATATACAGGATCGAAGCGGACATGCCGGGCTCTCCATGCTTGCGCCAAAAAAGGCGCAGTTTACAGGTAAATCTCAGTAGCCGTTGCTACCGTAATCCACTGTAAACACGAAGCCGGCCAAGCGTTCTACGCCCGTTTCCAACCGTCCGTCGGCATGCAGCCGCAGCCAGCGGTAGCCCGGCGCCTGCTCGCTGACCTTGAAATCCTCGCTGCCCGGTGCGAACTGGATGCAGGTGGACGGCGATGCCAGCAGGCGTACGCCGTTGCGTTCGCGGTCGATCTCCTGGTGCACATGCCCCCACAGTACCGCCCGCACCTGCGGGAAACGGTCGAGCACGGCAAACAACGCCTCAGGATTGCGTAAGCCAATGGGCTCCATCCAGGCGCAACCGATGGACACCGGATGATGGTGAAAACACACCAGATGATGACGGTTCGGCGCTTCGCTCAGGGCCTGGACGAGCAGTTGCAGTTGTTGATCCTGCAGGTAGCCCGGCACGGAGCCGGGAACAGCGGAGTCCAGCAGGGTGACGCGCCAGTTGCCGATATCGACCACCGGCTCCAATAAATCGCTGTGCACCGCGGCGCGGGCCATGATCTGCGGTTCGTCATGATTACCGGGAATCCAGCGCGCCGGGGCGTCGATCTGCCGGGTCATGTCACGAAATTGCTGGTACGACTCCAGCGTGCCGTCCTGTGACAGGTCCCCCGTAGCCAACACCAAATCGATGTGCGGCTGCTGCGCGCGCACCAATTCGATGACGCCTTGCAGGCTTTCACGGGTGTTCATGCCCAGCAGCGTGCCGTCGGCCTCGGCAAACAAATGGCTATCAGACAGCTGCACCAGCAATGCGGGCGCATCGGGACTCACAGTGGATACGCTCGGCAAGGCGCTCTCCCAAGGCAATCACAGGAATGGACGTTTGGCGTGATTATGCTGGGGCAGGACACAAGAGGAAACCATAGGAAGCAGATGCAGTTCACATCTACCGCACAACTTCGAACTCATGGCCCAGGGCCAGGCAATGGCTCAACCACTCACCGAGGAACACATTGAGCTGTGCTTTCTCATCGGGCTGGTGCATGAACACGTTGGGGTAAGGATAGATGCTGCGAAAGCGTCGTGCATGTTCGGCGCTGATGACTTCGGCCATGCGCGCGTCGTGGTACACCTGCACTTCCAGTTGCGGCACCGGCAGCCACGGCAGGCTGTGTTCCTGGCGCACACGCAGGGTGGTGGTGTACGGGCAATTGACGATGACTTCCAGCGCCAGCACGCCGAGCATCTGGTCGCCGTGGGTCACGCCGATACGCCGCGCCTCGGGAGCATGGCGCATGTCGGGGAGCAGGCGCATCAGCCGCGCATAGTTGGCCTCGCAGGCCGCTTGCAACCCGATCAGGTCGACTCGATAACGTTCCCGTGCCTTTACTGCCATAACCCCCTCACTTCCGCGCGATTAAGCGCAAGCCATTGCAGGGCGATAATGCTGGCTGCGTTGGAAATTTTGCCGTCGCGCACCGCTTGCAGGGCATCTTCGAAAGCCCAGACGGTGACACGGATATCTTCAGCTTCCTCTTCCAGTCCATGGACGCCACCGGCGCCCGAGCTGTCGCAACGGCCCAGGTACAAGTGGACAAATTCGGTACTGCCGCCGGGCGACGGGAAATACTTGGTGATCGGCCACAGCGCGGAGAATGTCAGCCCAGCTTCCTCCTCGGCTTCGCGGTGTGCAACCTCCTCCGGCTCTTCATCCTTGTCGATCAGGCCGGCAACCATCTCCACCAGCCACGGGTTGTCGGTTCGGCCCATGGCACCTACGCGGAACTGCTCGATCAGCACCACTTCGTCGCGCTGCGGGTCGTAAGGCAATACACACACGGCATCATGACGAACGAAGACTTCGCGGTTGATCACCCGGCTCATGCCGCCATCGAATTTCTCGTGACGCAGTTGCACGCGATCAAGCTTGTAGAAGCCCTGATACGCATTGTCGCGCTGAACAATCTCGATGGTGCTCGGCGTCGATTTTGCAATGTCCGTCATATCCCTTCCTCATTGAGCCTGCGCATTTGGCGCCATCCTAACGCGCTCATGCCTCCAGATGCAGCCCCTTTCCAGTTGCCGGGATAGACGGCGGGCGTCAAACTCACTCTAATCAGCTTAGTGGCGAACTGACTGCCTTGCCGGTAGTCGAAGCTGCACAATTTCGCTCTTATCGACGGACGAAGACCCTACATGTCGCTTTTAAAAATCGCCTCCGTGGCCTGCATCGCATTGACCCTCGGTGCCTGCCAAAGCCTGTTCCAGCCAAGCTACAAAACCCCGCTGGACGCCACCCGCGACGCCACCGAGCAAAGCAAGCCAGGCTGCGCCAGCGCCGACTGCCCGCTGGTGAACATCGACACGGTGCACTTTGCCAAGGAACCCAAGCTGGACGCCTTGATCGAACAGCGCCTGCTGGAAATGACCCAGACCGACCCGCTGCCGAGCAGCCTCGCGACGTACAGCGAGCAGTTCCTGCGCACCGCCGCCCCACGCAACAGCATGTACTTGCAGGCCAAGGTACGTGAGCAGCATGACGGCTTGGTGATCATCGAACTCTCCAGCTACCTGGACCAGGGCGCCACCCACGGCGAACCAGGCCGTGCGTTCATCAACTATTCGCGCCAGCAGCAGAAAGCCCTGACCCTCACCGACATGTTGTTGCCCGGCAAGGAAGACGCGTTCTGGAAAGCCGCCCAGGTGGCCCATAACAGCTGGCTGATCAGCACCCGCCTGAGCCTGGAGCCGGAGTACGTGAAACAGTACCCTTTCCAGAAAACCCCTAACGTGGCGCTCACCTACGGTGGCGTGATCCTCAAGTACCCCACCACCACCATTGCGCCGTATGCCTTGGGCCACGTCGAGTTGCAGATTCCCTACTCGCGCCTGGACGGCATTCTCAAGCCTGAACTGGTGCCCGCGCGCCGCTGAAGGCCCGGCCCAGGATGAGTTGCAACAGCCCTGCCAGCACCAAAGCCGGCAGGGTCGCGCCGACGTCCGGATACAGATTGGCCAGCAGGTGGTAAGTCGCAATGCCGCCCAGCCAGGCGACCAATGCCGGCCAGCGCAGACTGGCTACTGCACCCGCGCTACGACGGCGCAGAATGAAGTGATCCACCAGCACCACGCCAAACAGCGGCGCGAATACCGAGCCGATCAGCAGCAGGAAGTTCTGGTACTGGGCCAATGGCGCAAAGCAGGCAATGAGCGTGCAGATCACACCGATAGCCAGTGCCAGGTGCTCGACCTTCAAACGCAACAATATTCCGCTGGAAACCGCCGCCGAGTGAATATCGGCGAAGGCGTTTTCCGATTCATCCAACAGGATCAATAGCAGCGGAATCCCCAGGCCAGCCCCGGCCAATGCCAGCAACAGCGCGTTGACTTCACCGCTCGGCGCAAACGCCAGGGTGTAGGCCACACCCAGGCCCATCAGCCAGAAATTTCCGATAAAGAACCCAAGCGCCGTGCCGCCGAACACACTTTTGGCGCGCTTGCCGAAACGTGAGTAATCCGCGATCAGCGGCAGCCACGACAGCGGCATGGCGATGGCGATATCAAAACCCACCGCAAACGGCATCGAACCGTCACCCGCCTTGGCCCAAAGTGCGGCGAGGTCGGCCTTGGCGAACAGGTTCCAGGTGAGCCACAGGCAAGCGGCGAGCAGCAGCCAGATGCCCCATTTGCGCAGGATCTGACGCACAAAGGTCAGCGGGCCACTGACCGCCAACAGCGTCGCCAGACCACCGAAGAACAGGGTCCACAACAATGGGCTGGCGAACAGGCTGCCGTCACTGAAGGCCCGCGTGCCTAGCAAGCTGGCCGCGTCGCGCATCACGATGATTTCGAACGAACCCCAGCCGATCAGCTGCAGCAGGTTGAGCAGCGCCGGCACACTCGCACCTTTGGCGCCGAGGCTGAGCTTGAGGGCTGCCATGGCGGACAGGCCGGTGTCGCTGCCGATCACGCCGACGGCGGCCAGTAACAGGACGCCCACCAGGGTGCCGAGGAAAATCGCCAGCAACGAACCGGACAGGCCCAGGCCCGGCGCGAGCAATGCGCCGGTTTGCAGGACCATCAGGCCGATGCCGAGGGAGAACCAGAGGGAGAACAGGTCGCGAGCGCCGAAGACTCTTTTGTCAGCGGGAACCGCGATGTCTGGGGAGTAGGTGCTGGGTTGAATGCTCAAGGGTGTTATCTCTGAGGGACACTTTGATGTTTGGCCGATCGCTATCGCGGGCAAGCCCGGCTCCCACACCGGAATGCATTTCAAATGTGGGAGCCGGGCTTGCCCGCGATGGCGGCGGCACAGTCACCGCCGCCTCTGGATCAGACCTTCTTGTACAACTGGCTACCTTCCTGCTTGAACCGCTCCGCCTGCTCCGCCAAGCCCTTGGCCACATCCACATCCACCGCTTCAATGCGCTGGTTGGCCGCGTACTCACGCACTTCCTGGGTGATCTTCATCGAGCAGAACTTCGGCCCGCACATCGAGCAGAAATGCGCGACCTTGGCCGAGTCCTTCGGCAGGGTTTCATCGTGGTACGAACGCGCCGTGTCCGGGTCCAGGCCGAGGTTGAACTGGTCCTCCCAGCGGAATTCGAAGCGCGCCTTGCTCAAGGCGTTATCGCGGATCTGCGCGCCCGGATGGCCTTTGGCAAGGTCAGCCGCGTGGGCGGCGATCTTGTAGGTGATGATCCCGGTCTTCACGTCATCCTTGTTCGGCAGGCCCAGGTGTTCCTTGGGCGTGACGTAGCAGAGCATGGCGCAACCGAACCAGCCGATCATCGCCGCGCCGATGCCGGAAGTGATGTGGTCGTAGCCAGGCGCAATGTCGGTGGTCAGTGGACCGAGGGTGTAGAACGGCGCTTCGTCGCAGCACTCGAGCTGCTTGTCCATGTTCTCCTTGATCAACTGCATCGGCACGTGGCCAGGGCCTTCGATCATGGTTTGCACGTCGTGCTTCCAGGCGGTCTTGGTCAACTCGCCAAGGGTTTCCAGCTCGCCGAATTGCGCGGCGTCGTTGGCGTCGGCAATCGAGCCAGGGCGCAGGCCGTCGCCGAGGGAGAAGCTGACGTCATAAGCCTTCATGATTTCGCAGATTTCGTCGAAATGCGTGTAGGTGAAGTTCTCTTTGTGGTGCGCCAGGCACCACTTGGCCATGATCGAACCGCCACGGGACACGATGCCGGTCACGCGTTTGGCGGTCAGCGGCACATAGCGCAGCAGTACGCCGGCGTGAATGGTGAAGTAATCCACGCCCTGCTCGGCCTGTTCGATCAGGGTGTCGCGGAACAACTCCCAGGTCAGGTCCTCGGCGGCGCCGCCGACTTTTTCCAGGGCCTGGTAGATCGGCACGGTGCCGATCGGCACGGGCGAGTTGCGGATGATCCACTCACGGGTTTCGTGGATGTGCTTGCCGGTGGACAAGTCCATCACGGTGTCGGAACCCCAGCGAATGCCCCAGGTCAGTTTCGCCACTTCTTCTTCGATGGACGAACCCAGTGCGCTGTTGCCGATGTTGCCGTTGATCTTCACCAGGAAGTTACGGCCGATGATCATCGGTTCCAGTTCGGTATGGTTGATGTTGGCCGGGATGATCGCGCGGCCACGGGCGATTTCTTCGCGCACAAATTCAGGCGTGATGATCTTCGGCACGCTGGCGCCAAAGCTGTGGCCGGCGTGTTGCTGGTCGAGCAGGCCAGTGGCGCGGGCTTCTTCCAGCTTCATGTTTTCACGGATGGCGACGTATTCCATCTCGGCGGTGATGATGCCTTTGCGCGCGTAGTGCATCTGCGTGACGTTGGCGCCGGCCTTGGCACGGCGCGGGTTCTTCACATGGGCGAAGCGCAGCGCGGTGAGTTCGGCATCGCTCAAGCGCTGCTGGCCGAAGTGGGAGCTGAGGCCTGGCAAGCGCTCGGTGTCGTTACGCACTTCGATCCACGGCGAGCGCACATCGCCAAGGCCTTTGCGCACGTCGATGATGACGTTAGGGTCGGTGTACGGGCCGGAGGTGTCATAAACCACGACCGGCGCGTTGATTTCACCGCCGAAGTCGGTGGGGGTCACGTCCAGGCTGATTTCGCGCATCGGCACACGAATGTCCGGGCGGGTGCCTTGTACGTAGATTTTTTGCGAGCGGGTAAAGGGTTGCACGGAGCCGGAGTCGACTTTGGCCGACTCACTCAGGTGCACGGTATTTTTTGGTCTTGTACTCATCACGGGCTCTCCAACTTATCCAGGCGGTGGATTTTTGTCGGAGCGAACCTGTGACGGATGGACGCACTGAAACCAGTGCTGTGCTCTGTGCACGAGGGCTGTTCAATAAATGAACAGCATCCCGGACGAAGCACAAGAGGACTCGCCGGGTGACGAGAAATCTTGTTCCCTACGCAGGCGCTAACCTGATCAGGTTCAACGGGATCCGGTATTTACCGATCTCAGCCTTCCAACAAGGCACCCCGACAAGAACGCGGCCAGTCTAGACCATGGCGTGGGCAAATTGCCAATAGCGGTGCATTCAGCGTGATGAATGGCGTGATTGCGGGATTGTTGCGCCGAGTCAGCACCACTACACTCGGTTGCCGCTACAGTGCTTGACGCCAGGAATGGGCCGCCTTAGCCTTGGGCGCTAAATTATCACCGTAATATTAAAACTAGGGATCGCCTCATGCTGCGCAAACTCTCACTGGCGCTCGCCGTGTCTTGTGCGACCAACGGAATGGTCTGGGCAGCAGAAGCGCCCTTGTCCGCTAAAACTGACTTGGTCAGCGTCTACCAGGAAGCGGTGGACAACAACGCCGACCTGGCCGCCGCCCGCGCCCAATACGGCGCGCAAAAAGAAGTGGTGCCCCAGGCCCGCGCCGGGCTGCTGCCAAACCTGACCGGTGGCGCCGATATCAATAACGTACGCACCCAGATCGACACGCCCGCCGCTACCGCCAACCGCGATGCGCATTCCTGGCGGGCCACCTTGAGCCAGCCGCTGTTCCGCGCCGACCGCTGGTTCCAATTGCAGGCGGCCGAGGCCACCAACGAGCAGGCCGCGCTGCAACTGTCGGCCACCGAGCAGAACCTGATCCTGCAAAGTGCCGAAAATTACTTCGCCGTGCTGCGCGCCCAGGACAACCTGGCGTCGACCAAGGCCGAAGAGAACGCATTCAAGCGCCAACTGGACCAGTCCAACGAGCGCTTCGACGTCGGCCTGTCGGACAAGACCGACGTGCTGCAATCCCAGGCCAGCTACGACACCGCCCGCGCCAACCGCATCCTGGCCCAACGCCAGGTGGAAGACGCGTTCGAAGCCTTGATCACCTTGACCAACCGCCAGTACAACTCGATCCAGGGCATTGTCCACACCCTGCCGGTGTTGCCGCCGCTGCCGAACGACGCCAAGGCCTGGGTCGAAACCGCCGGCCGCCAGAACCTCAATCTGCTCGCCAGCAACTACGCCGTCACCGCCGCCGAGGAAACCCTCAAGCAGCGCAAGGCCGGGCATGCGCCGACCCTGGACGCCGTGGCGCAATACGAAAAAGGCGACAACGACGCCCTGGGCTTCAGCAACCCGAATGCGTTCGGCACGCCGTACCGTGGCGATGTGGAACAACGCACCATCGGCCTGCGCCTGAGCATCCCGATCTACAGCGGCGGGCTGACCAGTTCGCAAGTGCGCGAGTCCTACTCACGCCTTGGCCAGACCGAGCAACAGCGCGAAGGCCTGCGCCGCCAGGTAGTGGAAAACACCCGCAACCTGCACCGTGCAGTCAACACTGATGTGGAGCAGGTACAGGCGCGCCGCCAGTCGATCATCTCCAACCAGAGTGCGGTGGAAGCCACGGAAATCGGTTACCAGGTGGGCACGCGCAACATCGTCGATGTGCTGGATTCACAACGCCAGCTCTATGCGTCGGTGCGCAACTACAACAACAGCCGTTATGACTACATCCTCGACAACTTGCGCTTGAAGCAGGCGGCGGGCACTTTGAATCCAGGCGACTTGCAGGATTTGGCGCGCTACCTCAAGGCTGACTACAACCCGGACCGCGACTTCCTGCCGCCAGATCTGGCCAAGGCTGCGGCCGAGCAGCTCAAGGCCCGCCCCGGCTACTGACATACCTTCTGTAGGAGCTGGCTTGCCAGCGATGGCGTCCCTAAGATCGCCATCGCCGGCAAACCGGCTCCTACAGGGTGATGAGTCGATCAAGGCCATCCAGCAAGCGCTTCAACGCGCCCTGGTTGGCCTGCATCACCTTGAGACCCGCCTGCGCCATCTTGCGCGCATCCTGCGGCAATTCGAACAATTGCCGCACGGCTTCGGCCAAGCCTTCGGCGTCATCCACCTCTCGCAGCGCCCCGGCTTCGCGCATCATCGCGGTGATTTCGAGGAAGTTGAATACGTGCGGGCCCATGATCACAGGCTTGGCCAATGCCGCCGGCTCCAGTGGATTATGCCCGCCGGTCGCCACCAGGCTGCCGCCGACAAAAGCGCTGTCGGCCAAGGCGTAGAGAAACAGCAGTTCACCCATTGTGTCACCGAGCAGTACCGAAGTTTGCGCGGTGACCGCTTCGCCGCTGGAACGGCGCACGGTGGCAAAACCTTGTTGCTGGCACAGCTCGAACATCGGCCCGAAGCGTTCCTGGTGGCGCGGCACCAGAATCAGCAGTGCGTTGGGATAGCTGTCGAGCAATTGGCGATGGGCTGCCAAGACGACTTCATCTTCACCTTCATGGGTGCTCGCGGCGATCCACACCGGACGTTCGCTGGCGCCCCATTGCTCGCGCAACGCAGCCGCCCGCACGGGCAGTTCGGGGTCGATGGTCAGGTCGAACTTGATCGAGCCGGTGACTTCGACGGTTTCCGGGCGAGCACCGAGGCTCAGGAAGCGCTGGGCTTCGGCGTGCGTCTGTACGGCAAACAGGCTCATTTGCGACAACATCGGCGCCGTCAGCCTGGCAAAGCGCGCGTAGCCCTTGGCCGAACGCGCCGACAGCCGCGCATTCGCCAATGCCACCGGAATCCCACGCTGGGCGCAGGCGTGGATATGGTTGGGCCACAGCTCGGTTTCCATGATCACCGCCAGTTTCGGCTGCACACGGTCGAGGAAACGCTTGGCCGCGCACGGCAAGTCATACGGCAAATAGCAATGCTGGATGCGCGGCTCGTTGGCGAACAACGCCTGGATGCGCTCGGACCCGGTGGGCGTCATGCACGTAACCGTGATCGGCAGCGTCGGATAACGCGCCAGCAACCCGCGCACCATGGGTGCGGCGGCAATGCTCTCGCCTACCGACACGGCATGCACCCAGATCCCGCCGGGCTGCATCACCGGCAAGCCATAGGAGAAGCGCTCACCGACGCGCTCGGCATAGGCCGGCGCCTTGCGCGCACGCAGCCACAGACGTAAAGCCACCAAGGGCAGCGCCAGGTAAAACAGACAGCTATAGAGAGTTCTATTCATGGCGGCGGAGTTTATCGGCTTTTTCAGTCGATCGCCTGCAAGCACTCGGCAAATCGTTTGGCCAGGAAGCGTGCGGCAGGTCCCAGGTGTTCGTCGCGGCGCCAGACCAACTCCACCACCAGGGCCGGCGGCGTCCATTCACTGTCCAACTCGATCATTTGTTGTTGATACGTCGGGTACTGCACGATATGTCGGGGCAGCCAGGCCCAGCCCAGGCCGCTCATCAGCCACTCGGCCAACACGTAGAAACTGTCGGCGCGCCACACCAACGGGCTGGCCGCTTCGCTGCCGGGGTAGACACTGGTCTGGGTCGACATCAGTAGCTGGCGGAACTGCGCCAGGCGCTGGCACGTCACGTACTTTTCCTTGGCCAGCGGGTGATTGACGCCACACACCGTGACCATCTCCACACTGCCGACCACACGCCGCTCCAGGGCTTCGGGAATCTGGTCGTGGTAGAACAGCAGACCCAGGTCGGCCTTGCGCTCTACCAACTTGCGCGCCACGTCGCCCTGGGCGGCGCTGGATAGCTGCACTTCCAGCAACGGGTACTTGCCCGCCAACGCCTCCAGGCTGTCGAGTACCGGCTGAAACAACATGGCCTCATCCTGGGCCAGGCGCAGACACGCCTCTTCGCCGCGCGTCAGTGAAAGCGCCCGGCCGTTGAGCCGCTCACATTGGCGCAGCACTTCGCGCGCTTCCTCCAGCAACACGCTGCCGGCTTCGGTCAGTCGTGGTTGGCGCCCGCTACTGCGCTCGAACAGGCTGACGCCGAGGTCCGCCTCCAGCATCGCAATCCCATTGCTTACCGCTGACTGCGCCTTGCGCTGCTGACGCGCCACAGCCGAAAACGAACGCTGCTCGGCGACGCTGACAAACAGACGCATTTGCTCAAGATCCCACTGCACGCTCATGGCTCAACCTATCTCTTATTCGGATAGGTAATGACTTTACCCCATCTGATTAGACTCTAGAATGCCAGCCTTATCTGATCGCTTTACCCCGAGGATTACCCCATGAACGTCGCTTACTACTACTTGGCCATTGCCATCTGCTCGGAAGTGATCGCCACCGTTTCCATGAAAGCCATCAAGGGCTGGAGCACGCCGATCCCACTGCTGCTGGTAATCGTCGGCTACGGCGTGGCGTTCTGGATGCTGACGCTGGTGGTGCGTACGGTGCCGGTGGGCGTGGCCTACGCCGTGTGGGCCGGGATGGGCATCGTGATGGTGAGCATCGCGGCGCTGTTTATCTACGGGCAGAAGTTGGATATCCCGGCGATGCTGGGGATGGGCCTGATTGTACTGGGTGTGGTGGTGATCCAGTTGTTCTCGAAAACCGCCGGGCACTGAACTACACACCTGTAGGAGCCCGGCCTGCCGGCGATGGCGGTCTCTCAGACGCCATCGCCGGCAAGCCGGGCTCCTACAAATAGTGATCCCTGTATACTGCGCCTCTTGTCTTGAACACTGAGGTCGCCCATGCCATCCGTTATTTCCACCGACGTTCTGATTGTCGGCGCCGGGGTTGCCGGCCTCTGGCTGAATGCGCGCCTGCGCCGCCAGGGGTTTTCCACGGTGTTGGTGGAAAGCGCCACCTTGGGTGGCGGGCAAAGCGTGAAGTCCCAGGGGATCATTCACGGCGGTGCCAAATACGCTCTGCACGGCGCCCTCACTGGCGCCTCCGAAGCCATTGCCGACATGCCGCGCCGCTGGCGTGAAGCGCTGGCAGGCAACGGTGAGCTGGACCTGACCGGCGTGCGCCTGCTGTCCGAAGCCCATTACCTGTGGTCGCCCGGTACGATTGCTGGCAACCTCACCAGCTTCTTCGCCAGCAAGGCCGTGCGCGGCCGTGTCGATCAGGTCAAGGGCGACGACCTGCCGCCAGCCCTGCAAGACCGTCGCTTCAAGGGCAAGGTCTATCGCCTGGCAGAGCTGGTTATCGACGTACCGAGCCTGATCAAGCGACTGGCCCAGCTGGCCGGTGATGGTTTGCTCGCTGGGCAGCACATCGAACCCTTGCTGGAAGGCAACACACTCATCGGTTTGAAAGTAGACGGCCGCGAGATCCGCGCCCAGCGCATCGTGTTGAGTGCCGGCGCGGGCACGGCGGATCTGCTGACCGCGCTGGGCCTGAGCCAGCCGGCGATGCAAACGCGCCCCCTGCACATGATCATCGCCAAAGGGCCTGGCCTGAAGCCGTTGTACGCCCACTGCCTGGGCGGCGGCACCAAGCCGCGCATTACCGTCACCACTCACCCGGCCGCCGATGGCAACTGGGTGTGGTACATGGGCGGCGACATTGCCGAAGCCGACGGCGTAGCGCGCACGCCGGAAGAGCAGATCGCCACCGCGCAGAAAGAGCTTGCTCAGCTGTTGCCGTGGATCGACATGAGCCAAACCCAGTGGGCTACCCTGCGGGTCGACCGTGCCGAGCCACTGCAATCGGGCCTGACCCGTCCCGACAACGCCTTCATCGCCGAGGAAGGCCGCCTGTTGGTGGGCTGGCCGACCAAACTGGCCCTGGCGCCGGACTTCGCCGATCGGGTGATCACCAGCCTGGAACGTGACGGCATCCGCCCAAGCGCCAGCGAGCCCCTGCCCGACCTGCCAAAACCCGCCATCGGCGTACCTGCCTGGGAGCAACTGTTGCCATGAGCCTGCCCACCCTGCACGACCTGCATCGCCCCCTGGGCAGCACCGGCCTGATGGTCTCGCCACTGGGCCTGGGCACCGTCAAGCTGGGCCGCGACCAAGGGGTGAAGTACCCCAGCGGCTTCCAGATTCCTGGTGACGACGAGGCGCGCATGCTATTGCGACAGGCACGCGAACTGGGCATCAACCTGATCGACACCGCGCCGGCCTATGGCATGAGCGAGGAACGCCTGGGGCCACTGTTGCGCGGTCAACGCCAGGACTGGGTGATTGTCAGCAAGGTCGGTGAAGAGTTCGAAAATGGCCTGTCCAGTCACGACTTCAGCGCGGCCCACACCCGCCTGTCGATCGAGCGCAGTTTGAAACGACTTGAAACCGATTTTATCGACCTGGTGCTGGTGCACTCCGACGGTAACGACCTGCATATCCTCAACGACTGTGAGGTCTACCAGACCCTGGCCGAGCTGAAAAAGGCAGGCAAGATCCGTGGTTTCGGCTTCTCCGGCAAAACCGTCGAAGGCGGGGTGAAGGCTCTGGAACAGGGCGATTGCGCCATGGTCACCTACAATTTGAACGAACAGGCCGAGAAAGCCGTCATTGATTATGCGGCGGTCCACGGCAAAGGCATCCTGGTGAAAAAGGCCTTGGCCAGTGGCCATGTTTGTCTGGAGCCTGGAATGGATCCAATTCGTGCGAGTTTCATGCTGTTGTTTGCGCAAACGGGCGTCGCCAGTGCTATTGTCGGGACCATTAATCCGCTGCACCTGGCCCATAACGTGGCGACCGCTGCCCAGGTCATTCGTCAACTCTGATGCCGCCCATGCGGCCGACCCCGTCGCAAGAAGGAGCCGACATGCCGCGAACGCTCATAAGAAAAAACCCCAGCAACTTCAAGACACTGCCGCTGCACGTCGAAGCCACCCCCGAAGGCCTGAGTTACCAGAGCGTCGGCATGCCGCTCAACTTTGCCCAGACCCTGCAACGGCGCAAACCGGTGGAAGTGGCCGACCCAGAACGTTTCGCCCTGGAACTGGCCAACCTCGGCGTATCGGTTCGCCTGACTTTGCACTGGCAGAACCGCGATTACTGGGTGCTGGTGCGCCAACGCCGCCAGGACCGTGGCGATGTGGTGCTCAAGCTGATCTCCGGCTACGTGCCCGCCCATGAACTGAACCTGCCGCTGCACACCGCCATCCAGGAAATCGCCGAAGAGTGCCTGCTGGAGACGCCGGAAGGCTGGCTGGGCGGACGCTTCAACGACACCTGGCTACCCGCGCCCTATTCCGCAGCGCTGCATTACCGTGAAGCCCTGCCCTTTCGCCTCAGCCCGCTGTCCGGTGCCGCCCGCCCGGTACGTTGCGCCACCACCCAATTGATCGAGCGCCCACGCGCTTATGTGCACCTGCCCACCGCCTCCCTGCAACTGATCTATGACCTGCGTCTGGAAGTGCCCAAGGAAGCCAAGTCCCTGAGCCTGTTCCATGTGGACGAGCGCCTGGAAGGCGATCAACTGGTGGCACGCCTGGACCGCCAGCGTCCTGACCTGTACCTGATGCCGTTGAAAGACGGCCAGCCTCTGGCCGAGCTGTACACCGTCAAGAAAGACCAGCTGTACCCGGCGAGTACACGGGGTTTGTACCTGGCGGAAAGCTTCGCCCAGCAGGAAGGCTGGCTGGTGCGTGAGGAGCGGATTCGCTGGAAGGATTGGCTACGCCAGCAGGGCTTGGCGGAGCCGGAGAAGGAGTCGAAATTGAAGCGCCTGGCACAGCGGGTACTGCGCAAGATTGTGCCCAAGAAAAAAGCAAAGGCCTGACGCCAACGCGATATGGGAACTGGCTATTGTGGAAGCTGGCCAGCCAGCTCCCACATTTGATTGCGTTCAGCCTTCGAGCAAGCGTTCCAGCCCCACCTTCAACGGTGTGGGCTCGGGCAACCTGAAGCTCGCCAGCAAGCGCTGGTTATTCGCCCGCGAGTGGCGAATATCCCCGGAACGCGCCGGCCCGTAAGTGACCGTCGGCAACTTGCCGACAATTTCTTCCAACGCCTGCAGCACCTGCTTGAGGGTGGTCGTGCGGTTCCAGCCCACGTTGATCGCGCCCACCGGTGCGTCCGGCGCTTCGATGGCCTGCACCAACACGTCCACCAGGTCTTCCACGTACATGAAGTCACGGGTTTGCTCGCCATCGCCAAACACGGCAATCGGCACGCCCTGCTGCACGCGTTCGCTGAAGATGCTGATCACGCCGGAATACGGCGATGACGGGTCCTGGCGGGGCCCGAAGATATTGAAGAAGCGGAAGATCACCGGTTCCAGGCCATGCTGGCGACGGTAGAAGTCGAAGTAGAACTCACTGGCCAGCTTGTCGGACGCATAGGGCGTCAACGGCGCCTTGGTGGTGTCCTCGTCAATCGAAGCGCCTTCGCCATTGTTGCCATAGACCGCCGCGCTGGAGGCATACACCACGCGTTTTACGCCGGCCTTGCGCATGGCTTCGCAGACATTCAAGGTGCCGACGAAATTGCTCTGGTGCGTGCTGACCGGATCATCCACCGAGGCCTGCACCGAGGCCACTGCCGCCAGGTGCACCACCGCCGTTGCGCCGACAGCGGCACGGGCCACCAGCTCGGCATCGGCCACATCACCTTCCAGCAGTTCGACGCGTGGATTGTCCAGCGGCAAATTGCTGCCCTTGCCGGTGGACAGGTTATCCAGCACTCGCACGCCATAGCCTTTGGCAAGCAGTGCATCGACCAGGTGCGAACCGATAAAGCCGGCACCGCCGGTGATCAGGACCCACTTATCAGCGTTACTCATTGTTGCGGATCTTCTCGACAATGGCGGTGGTCGAGCTGTTCTCGACCAGGCCCAGCACTTTGACCTTGCCGCCGTAGGCGCTGACGATATCCGCCCCTACGACCTGATCGACGGAGTAATCGCCACCCTTGACCAGAACGTCCGGCTTGACCTGGGCCAGCAGGTTTTCCGGGGTCGCTTCAGGGAAGCTGATCACCCAGTCCACCGCGCCCAGGCCAGCCAGCACCGCCATGCGACGGTCGACGCTGTTGATCGGACGGCCAGGGCCTTTCAGGCGACTCACCGAAGCGTCATCGTTGACCGCCACGATCAGGCGGTCGCCTTGGGCGCTTGCTTGCTCCAGGTAAGTCACATGACCAGCGTGCAGGATGTCGAAGCAGCCATTGGTGAACACAATGCTTTCGCCATGGGCGCGGGCATCGTCAATCGCCAGCAGCAGTTGCTCGATGGTCAGCACACCGCGTTCCGAACCTTCGGAGCGCTGGATCGCACGACGCAACTCAGGCGCGCTGATGGCAGCAGTACCCAATTTGCCCACCACAATGCCCGCCGCCAGGTTGGCCAGGGCCACGGCGTGGGGCAGTTCTTCGCCCGCCGCAATCGAGGCGGCCAGGGTGGAGATCACGGTGTCGCCGGCGCCGGTAACGTCGAACACTTCACGGGCACGTGCCGGCAGGTGCATCGCCGGGTGGCCGGGACGCAGCAAGGTCATGCCGTGCTCGCCACGGGTCACCAGCAAGGCGCCCAGGTCGAGGTCGGCCATCAACGCCGCGCCCTTGGTCACCAAGTCGTGCTCATCGGTGCAACCGCCGACGATGGCTTCAAATTCGCTGAGATTCGGCGTGATCAGGCTGGCTCCGCGATAAATCGAGAAGTCCTTGCCCTTGGGATCGGCCAATACCGGAATGCCCTTGGCCTTGGCGGCCTGGATCAGTTCCTGGTGATTCTTCAAGGCGCCTTTGCCGTAGTCGGACAACACCAGCACCTTGATGCCTTCGAGCAACTGGTCGACCTGGCTACTGAGGGCGAGGGCGTCGGTGCTGAAGGGTTCTTCGAAATCGATACGCAGCAATTGCTGGTGCCGGCTCATGACCCGCAGCTTGACGATGGTCGGCTGGTGGGCAATGCGCTGGAACAGTGCGCGCACGCCAGCACCGCGCAGGCTATTGGCCAGGCTGTCGGCGGCTTCATCGTCGCCGGTCACACCCACCAGGGAGGCCGGGGCGCCGAGGGCGGCAATATTGAGGGCAACGTTGGCAGCGCCGCCTGGACGGTCTTCGATTTGCTCGACCTTGACTACCGGTACCGGCGCCTCAGGGGAAATCCGTGAGGTACCGCCATGCCAGTAACGGTCGAGCATGACATCGCCGACCACCAAGACAGGGGCTTGATCGAATCGCGGCATGGACAACTTCATGGAGCAACCCACATACAAAATGAACAGGGGCGCGATATTAGCACAGGGTTACAGGAGGATTGCGGGAGGGATTTGCAATGTAGGAGCCGGCTTGCCGGCGATGGCGGCCTCAAGTCAGCGATGGACTTTAAGCGCTCATCGCCGGCAAGCCGGCTCCTACAAGGGAGGCTCAGGTGATGTCGGCGGAAACAGGCGCATCCAGCCCCATGGCATGCAGGCGGGCGTAGTAGCCGTTCTGGGCCAACAGTTCGCCGTGAGTGCCACGCTCGACAATCCGACCGTCATCCATCACTAGGATCAGGTCAGCTTTCTCGATGGTGGACAAACGGTGCGCGATCACCAGCGTGGTGCGACCTTGCATGACCTTGTCCAGCGCCGCCTGAATGTGGCGCTCGGACTCGGTGTCGAGGGCCGAGGTGGCCTCGTCGAGAATCAGCAACGGCGCGTTCTTGAGCAGGGCACGGGCAATCGCCAGGCGCTGGCGTTGGCCGCCGGACAGCAACACGCCGTTTTCGCCGACCTGGGTGTCGAAGCCCTTGGGCAACTGGTCGATGAAGTCCTTGGCATTGGCATCCGCCGCGGCGGCTTCAACGTCCGCCCGAGGTGCACCCGCCAGGTCGCCGTAGGCGATGTTGTTGGTCACGGTGTCGCTGAACAGCGTCACGTGCTGGGTCACCTGGGCGATGTGCTTGCGCAGGTTGAGCAGCTTGTAATTTTCGATCTCGACGCCGTCCAGCAGGATCTCGCCGCTTTCATGATGATAGAAACGCGGGATCAGGCTGGCCAGGGTCGATTTGCCACTGCCCGAACGCCCTACCAGAGCGATCATCTGCCCAGGCTCGGCGGTAAAGCTGATGTCCTTGAGCACATGGCGTTCGGTGCCTGGGTAGGTGAAATTGAGGTTGCGTACGTCAAGACGACCGCTGACTTTTTCACGCTCGATCGTGCCGCGGTCAACTTCGACCTCTTCGTCCAGCTGTTCAAAAATGCTTTCGGCGCCTGCCACGCCCTTCTGAATCGTCGAGCTGACTTCCGAAAGCTGGCGAATCGGCTTGGGCAACAGGCCGGCCAAGGTGATATAGGCCACCATGTCACCCGCCGAAGCATCACCGCGAAGATAAAGGACCAGGAACATCAGCACCGCCATCGCGGTGTAGATCACCAGTTGCAGCGCCGGCGTATAGATCGCCCCGGTACGGGTCATGCGCAGTTGCTTGTCGGTGTTGCTCTGGCTGGCCTTGAGGAAACGTTTTTCCTCGTAGACTTCGCCACCAAAGCTGCGCACCACGCGATAGCCCTGGATGGTCTCCGACGCGACGTGGGTCACGTCGCCCATGGCCACCTGGATCTTCTTGCTCTGCTTGCGAAATTTCTTGCTTGCCGTGCTCACCATCACTGCAATCAACGGCAGGATGGCGATCATCACCAGCGTCAGGCGCCAGTTCATGTACAGCAGCGAGGCGAACAGGAAGATCACCGTCATGCCTTCGCGAATCACCACTTTAATAGCGTCAGTGGCCGCGCCCGTGACCATGGTCACGTTAAAGGTGATACGGGAAATCAGGTGCCCGGAGTTGTGGTTGTCGAAGTAGCGGTTTGGCAGTGTCAGCAGGTTGTTGAACAACTGCACCCGCAGGTCGTGCACCAGGCCCAGGGAAACCTTGGCCAGCAGGTAGTTGCCAAGGAACGAACCGAGGCCCTGCCAGGCGGCAATCAGGATGATCAGCAGCGGCACGGCCTGCAGCAATTGCAGGTCCCGCAGGAATGGCACGCTGGGGAACAGCACGGCTTCAGGATTGGAAAGGCCGTCGACGAAGTACTTGAGGATGTACCCCAGCATTGGCTGGGTCGACGCGAAAATCAGAAATCCGACGATGCTCAGCGCGAACAAGCCGGCGTAGGGCTTAACGTAACTGAGCAGGCGGAAGTATATTTTCAAGCTCGAAGGGCTTGCGCTCGGACTGGAGTCGGTCATATCACGCGGCGTTTTGAAAAAGGAGGCTGACTTTAGCACAGCTTCTCTGTTGTACTTGCACCCTGCATGACCCACAGCCTGGTCGGACCCGACCAGCGACATTACATAGCCACTACTTTAAGATGGTTGGCTTTCTCAAAATGGAATGGCTTTACTGTATGCACTCCAAGCGCCTGATCTATGGCTCAAATCGCGTTTTCGACTTCCTGGTCCTGTGGATTTTGCCCATTGGCTTGTTGTTATTGCTGAGTTCGCTGTTCTTCGTATCCAACCGCAACGTGCTGCATCGAATCGTCTACATCCTGTTCAGCGTACCGACCCTGTTCATGTTGTGCATGCGCCCCCGGGAGCTGAAAGCATTACTGCGCGAGCCCCTGGCACTCGCATTCCTGGTCTTCTCCGCCTGGGCCATGACCAGCCTGCTGTGGAGCCCCGAGCCCACCGCCGACACCGACCTGTTCAAGCGCCCGCTCAATACCTTCATGCTGTTTGGCGGCTGCGGGCTGCTGCTGCACTACCGCAACGAACTGTTCAAGCCGATCTTCTTCAGTGCAGCTGTAATTGCACTGGTGGTGAGCCTGTGCAACCTGGTGGCGTTCGTCAAAGGCTTCGAACCGGGCATGCGCATGATCGGTGGACGTGGCGCCCTCGACAACCCGCTGCTGAGTTCTCATCTATTCGGTTTCTTCAGCGTCTACTGGCTCTATGTCTGCATGACCACCCAGCGCCTGAAAGTCCTGTGGTTCAGCGCCCCGGCCCTGGCCGTCATGCTCGCTGCGGTTCTGGCCACAGGCTCGCGCACTCCGCTGGTAGCCCTGACACTGACCATCCTGTGGATGACCTTCGTCAGCCGCAACCGCCGCTCAGCCTGGCTGATCGCAGGCATGATCCTAGGCGCCGCAGGGCTTCTGCTGCTCTACCCCGAGGTGATCACCAGTCGCGGCAGCTCGTTCCGCTTCGAATTGTGGGGCATGTCCCTGCAGCGCATTGCTGAACATCCATGGATAGGCCACAGCTATGACTCCGAACTGTACCTGACCCTGGCCGACGGCAACGAGCTGCGCGAGCCGCACAGTTTTGCCCTGGGCGTGCTGTATTACGTCGGGATCATCGGTTTTATCCCATGGATCTTCATGCTCGGCTGGGGCCTGTACAAAGGCCTCAAGGAACGGGCACAACCCCTGTTTATCCTGGCCTCGTCGCTGCTTGCCTATGGCATCGGCGCCGGCTTGACCGAAGGCGGTGGCATTCTGTCACGGCCCAAGGAGCACTGGTTCCTGCTGTGGATCCCACTGGCCATCATCACCGGCCTGAGCATCGCCCAGCGCCGCCGCAGCCTGCTGAGCATACCGGTGCAAAACCTGCAGCCTGAAGACTTCGAGCGACTGTGCGCCGATGCCCACGTGATCGAAGCCGACGGCCTGGGCCCGAAGGTCCTGCGCCTGGCCGACGGTCGTTTCCTCAAAGTGTTCCGCCCGCGCCGGTGGTATACCTCAGGCAGCTTCAACCCTTACTCCGAACGGTTTGCCAGCAACGCCGAGCAATTGCGCTCCCTGGGTATCCCCACGCCGCAGATTCTCGGTGTCTATCGACTGCGCGACGCCAGCAGTGCCGTCAGCTACACGCCACTGCCCGGCCTGACCCTGCGCCAGGCCCTGCAAAGCCTGGACAACAGCCTGCGTGAATCGCTGATCGAACGCTTTGGCCAGTTCATGGCCCAGTTGCATGAGCGCGGCGTGTACTTCCGCTCGCTGCACTTGGGCAACGTGCTGTTGATGGAAGACGGTGAGTTCGGCCTGATCGATATCGCCGACCTGCGCATCTACCCGTCACCGCTGCGCAACGCGTTGCGCCAGCGCAACCTTCGCCATATGCAGCGCTATCCGCAGGACCGCGCCTGGCTGTTCGAAACTCACTTCGAACAGTTGGCCAAAGGTTATGCGTCGGTCGCCAGCCCAGGCGCCACAGCGAAAATCCGCGAGCACGTACTGGCGTTGGCCAGCACCGCCGCCTGATAAAAAAGGCGACTATCACTGCTGATAGTCGCCTTTTTCATTTCACCTACCGCCTCACTTCCTCAGAGGCGCCAGATACAACCGCACCAAGCCACGCAAGGTCTTGCGCCCCCAGAACTTCAGCGGGATCTGCTTGAGGATTTCCCGCGCCAATGGCCGGTCACGGTCGGCTGTCTTGAGGAACATCGAGTTCAGGAAGTTGTAGCGCACCGCGTCATAAGCCGGGTGTTCGCTGAACTGGGCATACGTCTTGAGAATATTCTGGATCATGTAGCGGTGGTTCTTGTAGGTGTTGCTTGCGTGCTGCCGATACTGCGCCATTACCACGCCCAGGGCATCGATCGTGTAGCCGGCAGCAGTGATCTTCAGCTGGATCAGCAGGTCTTCCAGGGGAATCAGCGGGTCGAAGCCGCCGACCTCCTCCAGCACTTCGCGGCGGATCAGCATGGTTGGTGCTGGCGGGAAAGGCTTGCGATCCATGAACATATCGTCGAAGTCGAGACTGCGAAACGGTACGTCGCGGCGCTGTTTTTTCTCCGGGTGCAGGTTGCCATCACCGTCGATCAGCTCAATATTGCCGGCGCACATGCCCACCTTTGGTTTGTCTGCCATATACGCCACCTGGATGGCGATACGGTCCGGCAGCATGATGTCATCCGAGCCGAACGGAGCGATCAGGCTGCCCTTGGCGCGGGCGATGGCACCGTTGAGCGTGGCGGTCAGCCCCTGGTTCTGCTGCACCTGGAAATCAAAGCCGTGCTCGGCCTGCAGGCGTTGGATGCGCTCGACGCTGTCATCCTTGGAGCCGTCATCCACCACCAGCAGTTCGATATTCGGGTACGTCTGGCCGAGCACGCTGAGGATGCTCTCTTCGATATACCGGCCGTGGTTATAGGACGCGATAATCACCGAGACCAGGGGTTGTTGCGCGGTCATGCTCTACCTACTTCTTTCAAACCGGTTTCGATGAGGTTCAGGTACTTCTGCTGGAATTCAGCCAGTGCGTGGTTTTCTTCCAGGTAACGGAACACCTGTTCACCCTTGGCGCGCAATTGCTCATCGCTCATGGCCAGGTAAGTGTCCAGGGCAGCAGTCAGTTGCTCGACATTGCCAGGCTCGTGGGACAAGCCGCCCGCCCCTTCAACCAGCGGCAGCATGGCCGGGCCGTTGGAGGCAATCACCGGCAAGCGTCCGCTCATGCCTTCCAGTAGCGCCAGGCCCAGCCCTTCAAGCAGGGAAGGCATGGTCCAGATATCGAAGGCACGCACATACTTGAGGCCATCCTCGCGAAAGCCCAGCAGATGGGCACGGCCGGTGAGCCCCAGGCGCTCTATATCCCCACGCAAATCCGCCTCGGCACGGCCGGAACCGATGATGCCGACCTGGGCGTTGGGGTATTTGTCCTTGAGGCGCGCGAACGCCTGCAACAGATGCGTATGGCCCTTGATCGGCACCAGGCGTCCCAATGCGCCGATGATCCGCGCGTCGAGCGGCAGGCCGAGCGCCTGGCGCGCCTGATCGCGTGGCAACTGCAAAGCTTCGGCCTGCGGAATATCGATGGCGTTGGTGACGAAGGTGGTGTTCTCGTGGGTAAAGCCGCAGTTGAGGCCGACCAGGTAATCCCTGACCGCCGCCGACACCCCGACAAAACGCCAGGCCGGGCTGACCAAACGACGCGTCTGGCGCCGGCGATAGGCACGCTCGTACTCGCCGAAACCGTGGGAGATACCAATGCACAATGGAATCTTCAACCAGCGGTTGAGCGACAGCATCATGTTCACCGACTTGAAGCGATTACAGATGACCACGTCGAACTTCTGCTCGCGGCAGTACTTGTAGATCTCCCACATGGCGCCCAGGCGAATGCCCTTGAGCGCTTTTTCGGGAAACTCGAAATATTTGGAGTGATCCGCCACGCTCAACGGCTGTCCCGGCTGCGGTCGCCCACTGAGGAAGGCCGACGTCACCTCAAACCGCTCGGTCGGCAACGCCTTGACGATCTGCTCGCCAAGATCGGCGAAATCATTGAGTTTGACGTTGTAGTCAGGCTGCAATTGCAAAACCTTGAAACGAGGCTTCATATCACTCCATGAGGCAATCGGGCGGCTACACGCGGGCAGCCCGACGAAAAAATTCAATTTCAGTCCTGCTTCAGCACCCAAAGCAGCTCGTGACGGCGCACGGCCTTGCGAAAAAATTCATTCTCGCCGTAAGGCGATGGACCACGACGCGCAAGCCATTGCTGCAACAAGCGACGCACCCGACGCTTGAACGGTGCCCGGGGCTGCAGGTCATGCATCATGCCCAGCGCCATGGCCTTGTCCTGCTGCTGGCTCAGGCTCAGCACGCGGCAATAGGGCTCAAGTACCTGAGCGGCATCGAACTGCGGCGGCAAAGCAATGCCGGCGCCTGAATCACCCATGGGCCAACGGTCGTTATCATGCAGATGATTGGCGTAGCCAAGCAATGTGGTCGGTTGCCACTCAAGGCCCTGCAAGGCTTGCACTACGGCGGTGTGCGCGCAGATATGGTCCGGGTGCGGGTCGAGCACCGGTGTCGGCAACACAATCACCTCGGGGCGCGCCTTGAGCAGCACCGCGCGCAGGTCGGCAATCAGGTTATTCCAGGTCGGCGCACCGTCTACATCGCCCGGCAACGCCAAGGCATTGAACTGACGGAACAGCCGCGTATCGTCCAACTGCGCTTCGCGCGATGCCTGGGGCTGATCGGGGGCGTCACGCATGGCCGGCAGTTGCAGACAGAAGTACCCCAGTTGCACGCAGTGCGCCTCGGGCACACCGGCCCAACGCGGTACGGCGATGCTGTCCCAGGCGCGCAGGCGCCCTTTGATCCGCGCCGCTTCAGCCTTGGCCATGCCCATCTGTTGATAGTGCTCGGCCTCGATTTCACCCGCGGTCAGGGTCACGATCCAGCTTTCATCCGCCTGACCGTACAGGCCGAAGGCAGCTAACTCGGCATCGTCGGCATGGGGCGCGATCACCATCACGCGCTGTCGGGCAGCGTCGGGCTGGCGAAATACCCACAAGACAGGCTGGCCGATCACGCGGCAAAAACGACCGCGCAGGCGCAGTTCACCGCCGGCCAATGCCGCCGCCGAGCCAGTGAGGTTCAGGTAACGCTTGCCGGCCACGCCGCGCTCGAATGCCTGGCGATCGTCCAGAAACTCAACCGCAGGATCAAATAAACGCCCCCACAGGTTGCTCTTGAGCTGTACTTCGACGATCAACGTTTCATCGCCAGCCAGCTCAAGCGGCCTATCGGCCAGCAACCTGCTGCCTTCCAGACGCAACCCGACCTGTTGGCCACTCGGCGCAAAACGGTACTGGTAGTCATCCTTGGGCGAATAAAACAGGTGGTCAGCAAACCAGGCTTCGTGGGCCACCCACAACACGACCGCCAGGATCAGCGGTAGCCACCAGGCCACCAGCACACCGGCCGCGATCAACAGCAGCAGCCCGATCAGCAGCGCAATGCGTTTATTGCGCCGGTGGCGCTTGAGCAGTTGCTGTTTGCGACTCATACGCTGAACACCGGCACCGGGTTGCACCAGCGCTCCTTGTACTCACGGTCGGCACGCCCGAAGGAAAAGCGCAGCGGTTTTTCCACGGCACGCGCCTGTTCCCAGGCGCTTTGCGTGTTGAGGAAGCTCAACACGCTACCGGGGCTGAACGCGCGGGTTTCAGGGTCGACCCCGCCGTTGACGTACTCAATGCTGGTCCACTCGGGCGCCTCGACGCGATACACCAGTTGCACAGCAATTGGCGCATCGTTGAGAAACAGCACCGAGCCGATCAGGAACTCCTTGAGCAGCGCCAGCACCTCGGCCAGGCGCTCGGCGCCCGTGGCCGCAAAGCCCCAGCGGCGCTGGAACAGATCGCAATAGATCGCCGCCAGTTCCGTGCTCGAAAACTCGCTCACCGCCCGCACCACGCCGCCCGCCTCTTCCAGCAGACGCAGTTCGCGGCGCTGGTTGTAGCGAAACTTCTTCGACAAGTCTTCGGGGGTACGCGCCATGGCCAATTGCTCGGCCTGGGGCTTGAGGGTGCTGATACGCCCCTCGTTCAGCGCTGAGAGGTAGCGCCCGCGATGGCGCACCGGCAACTGCGCATCGGTCGCGATCGGCAGGATGATCTCGGCATTGCCCAGGTCAAACAGGCCTTTCTTGCCGCTGCGTTTGAGCACGTCCTTGGACAGGGCCAGGTCGCGCCCCCAGGTGGCAATCGCCCCCTTGAGTTCGCCGTCCTGTTCCCAGCCCAGGTAGCGCACAGGAATCTGCGCCAGGCCCGCCAACCGCTCGACAATCTGCGGATGGGTCGCCACGCTGCCGCCAAACCGCTGCCAGGCCTGGGCGTAAACCTCGGCCTCGACTGGCGCCCAGCCACGCTCACGCCAACCCTGGAAGCGGTTCAGCATTTAGACCACGGCGTCATAAGGGTCCACGCCGTCTTTGACGACCAGGATGTCTTCCATGATCAGGTATTGCAGGTCGGAGCCGAAGAACATGTCCAGCGCGTCTTTCGGCGAGCAGATCATTGCTTCGCCACGACGGTTGAGCGAGGTGTTCAGCGACACACCGTTGCCGGTCAGCACTTCCAGCTCTTTCATCATGTCGTAGTAACGCGGGTTGTACTCGCGCTTGAGCACCTGGGCGCGGGAGGTGCCATCTTCATGGACCACTTCCGGCACTCGGGTCTTCCACTCTTCCGCCACTTCAAAGGTGAAGGTCATGAACGGCGCCGGATGGTCGACCTTGATCATCTGTGGGGCGACAGTGTCGAGCATCGACGGGCAGAAAGGCCTCCAGCGCTCGCGGAACTTGATCTGGTGGTTGATGCGGTCAGCCACGCCGGTGGCGCTCGGACAACCGATGATCGAACGACCGCCCAAGGCGCGCGGGCCAAACTCCATGCGGCCTTGGAACCAGGCCACCGGGTTGCCGTCGACCATGATCTTGGCGATGCGCTGCGGCATGTTGTCGATCTTGCGCCACACGGGCTTGCTTTCGTGCTTGGCGCACGCCGCAATCACCTCTTCGTTGCTGTAGGACGGGCCGAGGTAGACGTGCTCCATCTTCTCGACCGGTACACCACGGGCGTGGGACACGTAGGCCGCTGCACCGACAGCCGTGCCGGCATCGCCGGACGCTGGTTGCACGAACAGCTCCTTCACGTCGTCGCGGGCAATGATCTTCTGGTTCAGCTTGACGTTCAACGCGCAGCCGCCAGCAAAGGCCAGCTTGCCGGTGTCTTTCAGGATGTCGCCCAGGTAGTGGTCGATCATTTGCAACGCCAGCTTCTCGAACAGCGCTTGCATGCTGGCGGCGTAGTGGATGTACGGCTCGTCGGCGATATCGCCTTCGCGCTTCGGACCCAGCCACTCGATCAGTTTTGGCGAGAAGTAGAACCCCTTGCCTTTTTCTTTGTAGCGACGCAGGCCGATGACGTTGGCGTATTCGGTATTGATCACCAACTCGCCGTTTTCAAAGGAGGCCAGGCGCGAGAAGTCGTATTTGCTGGCGTCGCCGTACGGCGCCATGCCCATGACCTTGAACTCGCCGTCGAGCATCTCGAAACCGAGGAACTCAGTGATCGCGCCGTACAGGCCGCCGAGGGAGTCCGGGTCAAAGAATTCCTTGATCTTGTGGATCTTGCCGTTTTCGCCGTAGCCGAAGAACGTGGTGGCGTACTCACCTTTACCGTCGATGCCGAGGATCGCGGTTTTCTCCTGGAAGCCGGAGCAGTGGTAGGCGCTGGAGGCGTGGGCCAGGTGGTGTTCAACCGGCTCGATCTTGATTTTCTTTGGATCGAAGCCCAGCTGCTCCAGGCACCAGACGATCTTGTTGCGATAGCGCTTGTAGCGACGGTTGCCCATCAGGATCGCGTCAAGGGCGCGGTCCGGGGCGTACCAGTAACGCTTGGCGTAGTGCCAGCGCGCCTCGCCGAACAGACTGATCGGGGCGAACGGAATCGCCACCACGTCAACGTCGGAAGGCTTGATGCCGGCCTGTTCCAGGCAGAACTTCGCCGATTCGTAGGGCATGCGGTTCTTTGCATGTTTGTCGCGTACGAAGCGCTCTTCTTCGGCGGCCGCGATCAGCTTGCCGTCGATGTACAAGGCTGCGGAAGGATCATGGCTAAGGGCGCCGGACAGGCCAAGAATCGTCAATGCCACAGGGGTCTAGCCTCTTTTAGTCTGCATGCAGGCGGGTTGCGCCTGAAAAAAGTGTGCCTCCTGCCCGGGCAGGAAACAGCTAAAGGGCGGGATTATAGCTTAAAAGCGAAGGGAAGCTGTTAGCGGCAAGCGTCAAGAGGGATCAGCGGAAGATCTCGATGCTGCCGTCCTGACTCTGGCGGTAAATGGTGTAGGGCAAGAAAAATGTATCCAGGACAGCGGATACGGGCACATCGAGAAAAGGCCATGGAACATCGTTCAAGGAGACCCAACTTCCAGAGTTCGGCGGCGCATGCAGCACGCACAAGTCATAAGCCACTCCGCTGTAAACGCGCGGAACCGACTGGCAATAGGTTTTTTTCGCTTTGAGCGACTGGACTGTAGCACTGTCTTCACGCAGCACCGTGGTCATGGTGCCGCAACCGGCCACCATCAAAGACACACCCAGCAATGCCAATAACCCTGCAACGTTAGACATCATAAATCTCTCCAATCTGTAGAGGGACCAAAAACCTACCACCGCACCCAGCTATTTACAGTCACCCGACAACGTAACGTTGCGTAGGAAACGTCCCATATGCCTGACGTGTCAGAAATTCGGTAAACGAGGGAGGCAGCCGTTAAACTCGCGTTTTTTTTGCGCCTACGCTCCTTACCACGCGTCGCGCCACTGATCCGGCCTCTCCATGAACACAATCGCCTCCACTCGCCTTGCCCTATTACTGCTGGGCCTGAACACTCCTGCGCTGGCCGATGATGCCCCGTTGATCCTCGACCCCAGCGTGGTCACCGGCTCACGCAGCGCCAGCCCGACCTTCGACCTGCCCTACTCGGTCGACGGCATCAGCCGTGAGCAGATCAGCGACGGCCAATTGGGCATCAATGCCTCCGAGGCGCTGGCCCGCGTGCCGGGTCTGGTGGTGCAGAACCGCCAGAACTACGCCCAAGACCTACAGATTTCTTCCCGCGGCTTCGGCGCCCGCTCCGCCTTCGGTGTGCGCGGCATCAAGCTGATCGCCGACGGCATTCCCGCCAGCACGCCGGATGGCCAGGGCCAGGCAGCCACGTTCAACCTCGACACCGCTGAACGCATCGAAGTGCTGCGCGGCCCTGCAGCCACCTTGTATGGCAGCAATGCTGGCGGCGTGATCCAGATGTTCTCCCGCGACGGCGAAGGCCCGCCGCGCATTGGCGCCGAAACCCTGGTGGGCAGCGACGGATTGAACAAGAACCACCTGACCGCCGAGGGCGCAGCGAATGGCGCAGGCTTCGTGCTCGACGCCTCGCGCATGGACACCAACGGCTACCGCGACCACAGCAGCGCGCGCCGCGACCAGACCTTCGCCAAGTTGAACTTCCAGCCGGATGACGACAGCAAACTGGCACTGATCTACAGCAGCCTGGAGCAAAACGGCACGCAGGATCCGTTGGGGCAGACCTGGGCGGCGTACAAGGCCGATCCGCGCTCGGTGAGTGCCAATGCACTCACCTACAACACGCGAAAAAGTATCGATCACCAGCAATTGGGGATGAATTACGAGCGCTATATCGGTGATGCGACGTTGCAGGTGAATGGGTATACGGGGCGGCGGAGTGTGATTCAGTATTTGTCGATTCCCAAAGGCACCCCGGCCAACGAACGCGGCGGCGGCGTGGTGCAATTCGACCGCAAGTTCTACGGCGGCAGCGTGCGCTGGATGCAGCCCATCGAAAGTGCACCGGGCGAACTGATGATCATCACCGGCCTGGACTTCGACCAGAGCGAGGACAGTCGCCACGGTTACCAGAACTACAGTGGCAACACCCTCGGCGTGAAAGGCCAACTACGCCGTGATGAAATCGACACCGCCCGCAGCCTCGACCCCTATATCCAGGCCAACTGGGCCCTCGACCGCTGGACTCTGCAAGCCGGGGTCCGCCACAGCACCATGGAGCTGGACGTCGACGACCAATTCCTCAGCAACGGCGATTCCAGCGGTAACAAGACCTATCAAAAAAACACGCCGTCGATGAGCGTGATGTATGCGTTCACACCGCAGCTGCACGGTTATGTCAGTGCCGGCAAAGGCTTCGAAACACCGACCCAGGCGGAATTGGCCTACGCACCGGGCAGCATCGAGGGCTTCAACTTCGGTCTCAAGCCTTCCGAAAGCACCCAGTACGAGGTGGGCTTGAAGGCCCAGCTCAACAACACACGCATCAACGCGGCGGTCTTCCAGATAACCACCGAGGATGAACTGGTGGTCTATCAATCCCTGGGCGGTCGCACCAGCTACCAGAATGCCGGTCGCACCCTGCGCCGCGGCTTCGAACTGGGCGTCGAAAGCCAACTCAGCGAACAGTGGACCGCCAACCTCGCCTACACCCGCCTGCAAGCCACCTACGACAGCGACTTCGTCAGCGGCGGCAGCACTGCCGTCGACAAGGGCAACTACCTGCCCGGCGTGCCGCAAACCACGCTGTTCGCCGAACTCAACTGGAAGCCCCGCGACTGGGTCAGCACCGCCATCGAAGGCCTGTACCGCAGCAAGGTCTATGTCGAAGACACCAACAGCCAGCGTGCCGCGCCGGCCTACAGCGTCTTCAACTGGCGCGCACGTTTTGAGCAGAAGGTCGAACACTGGACCTTCCACCAGACCCTGCGCCTGGACAACTTGCTCGACCGCCAGTACGTCGGCTCGGTGATCGTCGGCGATGGCAACAACCGTTACTACGAAGCCGCTCCTGGCCGCTCGTGGTACGCCGGTGCTGGCGCCGAGTACCAATTCTAAAACCACCTCAAGGCTCATGTGGGAGCTGGCTTGCCTGCGAATGCGTTAGGTCAGCAACAAATGTACTAACTGACACACCCTACTCGCGGGCAAGCCCGCTCCCACATTTTGACCGCGATCAGACCTGAGCTGGCAAGCGCTGATCGATGAGTTTGTACAACGCACTCTCCGATGGCCAGTTACGCATAAACCGCGCACGATCCTTGGCATACGCTGAGGCAAAGCTGGCGTCGGAGGTGTGTTGGCACATGGCATCAAGATCGATCAGCGACCAGCGATCCGTGTCCCAAAACAGGTTGTGCCCCTTGAAATCACCATGGCTGATGCGCTCGCGGATCAGTTCAGCGAACAGGTGATCCAGCGCCCGCAGCTCGTTTTCCGGCGCATCGCCGTTTTCAACGTACGGCGCGAAGCGTTCGATGATGTCTGGACCAGGCAGGTATTCGGTGATCAGGTACGCGCGGCTACGCAACCAGAAGAAGCGTTTTTCCAGTACCGCCAGCGGCTTGGGCGTGGCAATACCGAGGAACGCCAGGCGGTTGCCTTCACGCCAGGAATGCCAGGCGCGACTCGGACGCCAGAAGCGCTTGAGCCAATGGGCGAAACCCTTGATGTTGTAGCGCTTGATCACCAACTGACGCCCAGCCACTTCGACCTTGGCCACGCTGGCAGCACCACCGGTTTTATACAGATGGCCCTTATCCAGCAGCGAATCGGCCTGCTCCAGCACCGGCAGCATCGCCGCCTCTTCTTCGCGACGAATGGCGCGCAAGGCAAAAGCGCCACGCACCACGCTGAACAAGGTGCACTCGCGCCCGACTTTGTTCAAAAAGTCCTTGAGGCGCCAGGCGCTGACCTTGCGCACCTGCTTCTCCAGGGCTTCCAACGGCAGGGCGTGCTCGCCATTGCTCAGCAGGTAGTACACCAGCAGTTCTTCGGTGAACGGTTCGAGATTCTTTGGCAACTGGGCGAAAAACACGCCGAGGTTTTCCAGGACGCGGTTGCGCGACAACGGCTTGCCCGCCTCTTCGACGCGGATCCCGGCGCCATCGATCAGGTACAGCTTGCCGTCCTGGCGCAGCAGGTTGTCCAGGTGCAGGTCTTCCTGCCATAGCCCCCGAGTGTGCATCTGCGCAATTGCGCCCAGCGCTTCGGCCAGCACCGCGGTTTGTTCATCAGCCAACGGCGGCAACCCTTCGACGGCCTGCCAGGCATCGGCCAGGCTTTCGGCGCCCTCGATGAATTCGAACAGCAGCCAACCACCCTCGCCTTCCTGCAAGCCATCGGCCAGCAGCAACGGCGTGGTCAGACCTTGCTCGGCCAGCAGGCGCACGCCGCTGAGCTCTCGCTGAAAGTGCCGTGCCGCCTTGCTGCCCACCAGTAACTTGGCCAACACCGGACGGCCACGCCACACGGCGGCGCCTACATAGCGTTCGCCCGGCAGCACGCGCAACAGGCTCAACAGTTGCAACTGACCTGGGCCCGCCGCATCGGCCAGCTCAAGTGTCAGGGGCAAGTCCGGGGAACGGCCGGCGGTTTTCAGCTCGGACAAACGCATCAACGGTTTTCCTTGTGGCTGCGGCGGACGGTCAATTTCTGTAGCCAAGTGGCGACCAGCGCGCCGTCCTCCGGCTGATCGAGGTAGGCAGCCAGCAGTTGACGCACCTGCTCGTCCGACCACTGCGGCGCACGACGCAACAGAGGCTCCAGGTCCTTGACCCGATCACGCCAGCCGAACAGCAGCGGGCGGGTTTTCTCCAGGTCGATCAACTGCGCGGCATAACCGTCGCCGGTGGCCTGTAGGAAAATATGCTTGGGATAGAAACAGCCATGCACCTGGCCGACACTGTGCAATTGACGCGCAAGCTGACCGCAGGCCAACAGGATCGCGCAGTGCTGCGCATCGCTCAGTTGCGCCCACTGTTCCAGCAGCGAATCCAGGTCATTCCAGCCGTCCAGGGCGCGGGTCAGCAACATGGCACGGTGTTCGCCGTTAACTTTACGCTCGCCGTAGAACGCCGCTTGCAAGGCGGGAATACCGAGCTTGCGATAACGGCTGATATTGCGGAATTCGCGGGAAAAACTCGGCTCGCCAAAAGGGCGGTGCAAGCTGCGCGTCAGGTAATTACTCTGGCGCTTGAGGTAGTAACCCTGACCGTCGAGTTCAAGGCGGAACACGCTGCTCCAGCCACCGCGACTGGTATTGGGTTCATCCACCGCATCCAGTTGTTTGGCCCACAAGGCGTCGAACGTCGCCAGGCCGTGCCGCTCCAACAGCGCACGGTCTTCAGCCGCCAGGAAATCACTCATTCGCGTCCCTCGAAAAACTTCACCACGTGGCGAATCCGCTCTTTATCCGATGCACTCAAGTGCCGGCACTGACGGTACTGCATGTAGAAGCGCAGGCGCTGGGTGGCGGACAGATGATACTTGGCCACCTTGTCCAGGCAGGCCAAGTCTTTGGTGATGCGGTACTTGAGCCAAAACCCACGCCAGAAATCGCCATTGGGGCAATCGATCAGGTACAGGGTGGCCTGGTCATCGATCAGCAGGTTGCGCCACTTCAAATCATTATGGGTAAAACGATGGCCGTGCATCGTGCGCGTGTATTCGGCGAGTTGGCGGCTCACCGCATTGACCCACTTGGGGTCGCTCAGGCGCGCATCGTTGCGCTCGGCCAGCACCGAGAGGTCTTCGGTCCTCGGCAGCTCGCGGGTGATCATCGCCCCGCGGTTGTAGGCCAGGCCTTTGCGCTCCAGCCCCCAGGCCACCACATCGGCGGTGGGAATGCCCCACTTGGCGAAGCGCTTGAGGTTCTGCCATTCGGACTTGACCCGCGGCTTGCCCAAGTAACGCCGCAGGCCCTTGCCGGCGCCGGTGTAGCGCTTGACGTAGTAATTGACCCCGCCGCGCTCCACGCGGATCACCTCCGACAGTGGGTCACGGGTCAGCCGCTCGCCTTGCAGGGCGAATACCGCTTCGAGGCTTCCAAAATCATCCGCCAGGTTGGCGTAAGCAGGCTCCAGGTTCCAACCCGCCATTAGATTGCATCCCCGAGGCGCTGCTTGCGTGCGTAGAGCTTGTCGGCCTTGCGCTGCATCAGGTTCAACGACGCCGATTGCTCGGCCAGAATCTGGCGCAGCGGCTGGCGGAAGTAACCCTTGAGGAAGCGCAGTTTGTCGCGACGGGTCAGGCCAATCTCCAGCGCCGAGTAGTACAGCGCGGAGAGATCCTTGTCGCGCCAGCGCAACGGCAAGTGCGCGCGCAATTGGGCGCGGTGCAGGTCGATCACCGACAGCTTGATGTTCTTCGCATCGATGGGCTTGGCAGTGTCCAGCAGAAAATGGCACAGGTAGCAGTCGCGGTGGTTCACACCACCACGGTGCATGTCGCCGACCATGCGCGCCAGTTCATGGGTGAGCGCATGACGCAACGCAGGCGCCGGAGGCTCGGCCACCCAGTTGATGGTCACGTCTTCCAGGCTGAGGGTCGGCGCCAGCTCTTCGGTGATGATGAACGAGTGCTGGTCCGCCGGGTTACTGCCCTTCTCGCCAAAGGCCACGCCGGTCATGGTCGGCACGCCGAGTGCTTGCAGGCGATGAATCGCCGCCCACTCAAGGCCCGCGCCCAGCACCGGCAGCTTGGCGGTGATCAGGTTCTTGAAGATCTCGCCCCAGCCGATACCACGGTGGATCTTGACGAAATAGGGACGGCCATCCACCACGGTACGCAGGGTGCGACGCGCCGCCAGCTCACGGAATACTTCGCCTTGCAGTTTTTCGACTTCGGCAAAGGCATCAAGCCCGGCCCATAACGTCTGGAACGGTTCGGCAAGAATCAACTTCATCGTTTTGGCTCCGCCAGGATCACATCCGCAGCGTGCTGCGGCATGCTGTAAAGGTCGGCCGTCTCAGCGAAGGCCAAACCATTGCGGCTCCAGGCCGCGCGCCGTGCAGTGTCAGTGAGCATATTCGCCAGGTATTGATTGAGCTGCGCTTGTTCGAACGGCTCATCCAGCACCAGGCCGCTGTCGGCTTCGCCAATGTAGTGGGCATAACCACACACGGCCGAGACCAGCACCGGCAGCCCGGCCACCAGGGCTTCAAGCAATACGGTGCCGGTGTTTTCGTTGTACGCCGGGTGGATCAACAGGTCGGCGCCCAGCAGGAAGCGCGGGATATCACTGCGGCCCTTGAGGAACTGCACGTTGTCCCCCAGCCCCAGCGTAGCGCTTTGCAGTTGGAATACTTTGGGGTCGTCCTGCCCGATTACAAACAGGCGCGTGCGTTTTTTCAGCTCAGACGGCAACGCGGCCAGAGCCTTGAGGCTGCGGTCGACACCCTTGGTCTTGAATCCCGAGCCGATCTGAACCAGCAGTAAATCGTCGTCGCCCAGGTTGAATTCCTTACGGAAACCCTCGCGAATTTCTGCGGCATTCGGCGGCGCGCGGCGGTCCTGGGCAATCCCCGGCGGCAGCAGATGGAAGCGCTCCAGCGGCGTGTCGTAGTGTTTGATAAACAGCGGCTGCTGCACTTCGGAGATCATCAAGACCTCGGTCTTGGCGTTCTTGGCGAACACCGCGCGCTCGTACTCGGCAAAGTGCTTGTAGCGGCCAAAATAGCGGTACAGCGAGTGGCGCAGGTTTTGTGCCTTGTCTTCAAAGCAGCCGTCGGCGGCGTAATACACATCCAGGCCAGGCATTTTATTGAAGCCGATCAGACGGTCCACCGGGCGCTTGGCCAGGTCGGCGGCCATCCAGGCGCTGAGTTTCTCATTGCGCCGATGGTTGAAGAACGCCTTGACCGGTGCCACCAGCACTTCGAAACCGGGCGGGATATCGCCTTCCCAGATCAGCGTGTAGACACGAATCTGGTGGCCGCGCTGCTGGCACTCCAGGGCGATGCGCATGAAGTCGCGCTGCAGGCCACCGAAGGGGAAATATTTGTACAAAACAAAAGCCAGTTGCATCAGTGCAGCTCCTCAGCCAATAACAACGTGCTCAGTCGGCTTGCCACACGCTCAGGGTTCAGGCGCGTGAAGCACAGGGGCGACTCGCGCTTGAGGTCGAACCGACGCAGGTCGTCGGCCGTCGGTTGATAGGTACAGTGTTTTTGCAGGCACGGCGCGCAAGGGAAGTCGCTGGCCAGGTGAATCTGGCCCTTGCCGTAGGCGCCGGTGAGACCGGGGTTGGTCGGGCCGAACAGGGAAATGGTCGGCACATCCAGCGCGGCGGCCAAGTGACCGAGACCGGTGTCCACCGCCACACAGGCACGGGCGCCGGCCAGTACCCGGGCGACACCGGCCAGGTTCAATTTGGGCAGCACTTCGGCGTTTTGCAGGCCTTGGGCCAGGCGTTCGGCGCGGGCTTTTTCGGCAGCGTTGCCCCACGGCAATTTGACATCCACGCCCAGACGCCCCATGCGCTCGGCCAGCTCGCGCCAGTAGGCTTCGGGCCAGTGCTTGGTGTCCCAGGTGGTGCCGTGCAGCAGCAGTACAAACGGCTTTTTCGGCGGCAAGCCCAGGAGCTTTTCAGTGCTCAGGCCGTAGTCGCCCAAGCCCTTGGGCAAGTCATAACCGAGGGCCACGGCGAACAGCTGACGCAAACGCTCCACCGCGTGCTGCCCACGCGCCACGGCGAGGCGGCGGGAATAGAAACGTGCAGCTATCGGCTCACGGGCGGAATTTTTGTCGAAACCCGCGATGGGCGCACGCACGTAGCGGGTCAGCCAGGCGCTTTTCAGCAGTCCCTGGGCGTCGATCACCAGGTCATATTTGGTCGACTGGACTTGCTGCTTGAAGCGCCGCCATTCGCCACTCTTGATGGTCTGCCAGATGTTCTTGCGCCAGCGGCGGATCGCCACCGGGATCACCTTGTCGACCGCCGGGTGCCAGGTGGGAATCTCGGCGAAGCCTTCTTCCACCACCCAGTCGAATCGGATGCCGGGGATCGCCCGCGCCGCGTCGGTCAGGGCCGGCAAGGCATGAATCACATCGCCCAGGGATGAGGTCTTGATTACCAGTACGCGCAAACTATCGGACCTCGACCGCAGAGCCCTGCAACCGCTGCAAGGCTTCATTCACCGGCTGCGGCAGCAACTGGCGCATGCAGTTGTAGTGACCAAAACGGCAGGTGCGATCAAAACACGGGCTGCACTCCAGGCCCAGGCGCACCACTTCGACCTTGTCGGCCAACGGCGGCGTGAAGCCCGGTGATGTGGAGCCGTACACCGCCACCAACGGGCGGTTCAGCGCGGCGGCGACGTGCATCAGCCCGGAGTCGTTGGACACCACCGAATCGGCGCGGGACAGCAGGTCGATGGCTTCGGCGAGCGACGTGTCACCACTGAGGTTGACCGCCTCTTCACGCAGGCCAGGAATCAGGCGCTGGCGAATGTCTTCGCCTACCGGATGGTCCTTCTTCGACCCGAACAGCCACACCTGCCAGCCTTCACGGATCTTGGCCTCGGCAACCTTGGCGTAGTGCTCCGACGGCCAGCGCTTGGACTCGCCAAACTCGGCCCCCGGGCACAGCGCCAGGACCGGACGGTCGAGCTCCAGGCCGAACTTGGCCAGGGCGGCGTCACGGCTTACCGGGTCAATCTGCAAACTCGGACGCGGATACGGCGTGGGCAACTCGGCGCCCGGCTCGTAGGCCAGGGCCATGAAACGCTCGATCATCAACGGGTAGCGAGCTTTGTCCAGGGTACGCACGTCATTGAGCAGCACGTAACGGAACTCGCCACGCCAGCCGGTGCGTTTGGGGATGCCAGCAAAATAGGGCACCAACGCCGACTTGAGCGAATTGGGCAGCAGGATCGCCTGGTCGTATTCACCCGCCAGGGATTTACCGATACGACGGCGGGTCGCCAGCTCCAGAGCGCCATGGCCGAGCGGAAAGCTCAGGGCCTTGCGCACTTCGGGCATGCGTTCGAGGATCGGCCGGCTCCACTCAGGGGCAAGTACGTCGATCTGGCAGTCCGGGTAGCGCATACGCAGGCACTGGAACAGTGTCTGCGCCATCACCATGTCACCGACCCAACTGGGCCCAACGATCAGAATATTCATGTAGTTTCCACAAACGATGCGGGGAGGCTTATGCCTCCCCGCATCGAAATTTTCTGTAGGAGACGAACAATTGCAGGAGCTGGCTTGCCAGCGATAACGTCCGAAAGATCTCCATGGATTCCAAGGGCCTCATCGCCGGCAAGCCGGCTCCTACAGTTGACTCAACTTAACCCCAGTTCTTTCCAGATTCGCATCACCTGGCGCCGTTCGTCGGCGAACTGATCCCCGGCCACCGTGCCCGCCTCGTTTTGCAAGGCCTGGCGGTGTGCGGCGGAACGGTAGGCCTTATACACCTCACGCAGCAGGTGGGCATCGGCCGCGGGCATCAAGCCCACCTGCTCCAGGCCTTCCAGAATGCGGATATTGTCGGTGTAGCGCAGCAACGATGGATGTTGCGCAGACCACGCCAAAGCCGCGTATTGCACCATAAATTCAATATCGACGATACCTCCGGCGTCCTGCTTGAGGTCGAACGCCGCCGTGGCCTCGAAGGCATTGGCGCCAGTGCCGGCCGCCGTGGTCTTGGTGCCCAGGTTGTCGCGCATCTTGGCACGCATCTCGCTGACCTCCTGGCGCAGCTTCGCCAGGTCGCGTTCCTGCCCCAACACTTTAGCCCGTACCTGCTCGAATGCCTGGCCCACATCCTGGCTGCCCACCAGTACCCGCGCGCGGATCAGCGCCTGATGCTCCCAAGTCCAGGCTTCATTTTGTTGATAGCGGTCAAACGCCCCCAGCGAACTCACCAGCAAACCGGACGCGCCGGAAGGCCGCAGGCGCATGTCGACTTCGTACAACTGGCCGGAGTTGGTCTGCGTGGTCAGCAAGTGAATGATGCGCTGGCCCAGGCGCGTAAAGAACTGCGCCCCGTCGATCGGCTTGGCGCCATCGGTTTCCGCTTGTGGATCGCCATCGTGGATAAACACCAGGTCCAGGTCCGAACCATGCCCCAGTTCGATCCCGCCGACTTTCCCATAACCGACAATGATGAACCCAGGATCGCACAGGGTGCCGTCCACGCGTTGCGGCGAGCCATGGCGCGCCACGGTCTGGCGCCAGGCCAAGGCCAATACTTGTTCGAGGATGGCCTCGGCAAGCCAGGTGAGGTAGTCGCTGACTTTCATCAGCGGCAGGCTGCCGGCGATTTCCGAAGCGGCCACGCGCAGGCGGTGGGCCAGCTTGAAGTGGCGCAGGGCTTCCATCTGTTGCTCCAGGTCGTCCTCCGGGATGCGCGTCAGGCGCTCGCGCAGCTCGGCAGCCAGCTCCGGCGCCAACGGTGGCTTGAACAGGCGGCCTTCGTTGAGCAATTCATCGAGCAACAGCGGGAAGCGTGTGATCTGCTCGGCGATCCACGGGCTGGCGGCGCACAGGGTTAACAGCCGACGCAGGGCGTCGGGGTTTTCCGTGAGCAGCACCAGATAAGCGGAACGCCGGGCGACGGCTTCCACCAGCGGCAGCACGCGCTCCAGCACTAGGTCCGGGTTGGCATGTTCAACAGCTTGGGCGAGTAGGCGCGGAATAAAGGCATCCAGCCGTTCGCGCCCCAGGCGCTGCATGGCGCGCAGTTGCGGGCTGCCGCGCAGGCCGGCCAGGGCCTTGAGGGCCTTGGGCGCATCGGTGAAACCGCCTTCGGCCAGTTGGCGGCAGGCTGCGTCTTCGTCTTGGGACTCTTCCCACAGCGGCAACCACTCACCGCCCACGACCAATTCGCTTTCTTCGCCCTCTTCTTCGTCCGGATCGGCAATCACTTGGCGGAAGTGCCAGTCCACCCGACCGCGCCAGTACATCAGGCGTTCGTGGAAGGCGGCCCAGTCGGCAAAGCCCAACATAAAGGCTATGCGCGCCTGGTCTTCCGGGCTGTCTGGAAGCATTTGCGTCTGCCGGTCGGCAATCGCCTGGATCGCGTGTTCGGTGTAACGCAGGAATTCGTAGCCATTGCGCAATTCGGCGATCACCGTCGGAGGCAAGTAGCCCTGGCCTTCCAGCGTACCGAGTACCTTGAGCAACGGGCGCTGTTGCAGGCTCAGGTCACGTCCGCCGTGGATCAGTTGGAAGGCCTGGGCGATGAATTCCACTTCGCGGATCCCGCCCGAGCCCAGCTTGATATTGTCGGCCATGCCCTTGCGCCGCACTTCCTGCTGGATCAGCTGCTTCATGGTGCGCAGCGCCTCGATGGCGGAAAAATCCAGGTAGCGGCGGTAGACGAACGGTCGGAGCATGTCGAGCAGTTGCGCACCGGCCACTTGGTCGCCGGCAACAACCCGCGCCTTGATCATGGCGTAGCGTTCCCAATCGCGGCCCTGGTCCTGATAGTACTGCTCCAGCGCATTGAAGCTGAGCACCAGCGCGCCGGCCGAACCGTAGGGGCGCAGGCGCATGTCGACACGGAACACAAAACCATCGACGGTCATTGGATCGAGGGCCTTGATCAGTTTTTGACCAAGACGAATAAAGAATTCCTGGTTGTCCAGGGAGCGTTTGACGCCGACGGTTTCACCGCCCTCGGGGTAGGCGAAGATCAGGTCGATATCCGACGACAGGTTCAGCTCCACCGCGCCGAGCTTGCCCATGCCGAGGATGACCATGTGCTGCGGCTCGCCGCTGCGCCGGCTAGTGGGCGTGCCGAATTGCACGCAGTGGCGCTGGTACAGCCATTGGTAGGCTTGGTCGATGCTGGCGTCAGCCATGTCGGAGAGGTCGCGGCAGGTTTGCACCAGGTCGGCCTGGCGGGTCAGGTCGCGCCAGATGATGCGCACTTGCTGGCGCGTACGCTGGCGACGCAGCACACGGCCCAGCTCATCTTCTGTTTCGGCTTGTTGCACGGCGCCAGCAATCTGCCCGCACAGCTCACCAGGGGCAAAACCACGGTCCAGCTCGCCCCAGGCCACGAGTTCGAGCAACATCAAAGGGTCACGAACACTCTGTTCAATGACGAAATCACTCGCCGCGCACACGCGGGCGAAGTCGGCCCACCGTTGCGGCGTCCACGCGGAAAGTCCATGATCGTCGTCCAGCGCGGCCACTGCGTCACGAAATGACTGCTCGGCCCGCTGGGCTTTTGGCAAGAGAATGGCCGGGAGTTCGGCGAGTGTTGGAAGGCTCATGGTCTATCCTTGATCGGCGCGTAAATGGCCTGTTGCTGTGAACGCAAGAACCACGCTCTATGAAGGACTGTCGAACAAAGGTTAGAAATAGCTGAAATTAATTTCATTTTGGCAGCCAACATCAAACATTCACCTTTTCTTGTTCGCAAAAGATCAACAATAACGATTATGCTCACCAGCCAGACCGAGCCATACGCTCAGTCTTGTGTAGTTTTACTACTCGTATATACATTCGAAAGGCTGAAATGGCCGACGATTTGTAGTAAAACTACAGGACGCCGAAGCAACCTTCGGCCATCCAAGAATTTATGTCGTCTGCCCACAAGGCCAGTCGCAAACTTCAGGCAACCGATTCTGGTAGCCTTTCCGCCCTGGAGCAAGCCATGCAAGACCTCGATCCCGTCGAAACCCAGGAATGGCTGGACGCCCTGGAATCGGTTCTCGACAAAGAAGGCGAAGACCGTGCTCACTACCTGATGACCCGTATGGGCGAACTCGCGACCCGCAGCGGCTCGCAACTGCCTTACGCCATCACTACGCCATACCGCAACACCATCCCCGTTACCCACGAAGCACGCATGCCTGGCGACCTGTTCATGGAACGCCGCATTCGCTCGCTGGTACGTTGGAACGCCATGGCGATGGTAATGCGCACGAACTTGAAAGATTCGGACCTGGGCGGTCACATCTCCAGCTTCGCTTCCAGCGCAACCCTGTATGACATCGGCTTCAACTACTTCTTCCAGGCCCCGACCGACGAACACGGCGGCGACCTGATCTACTTCCAGGGCCACACTTCTCCAGGCGTTTACGCCCGTGCGTTCATGGAAGGCCGCATCACCGAAGAACACATGAACAACTTCCGCCAGGAAGTGGACGGTAACGGCCTGTCGTCGTACCCGCACCCTTGGCTGATGCCTGAATTCTGGCAGTTCCCGACCGTTTCCATGGGTCTGGGCCCAATCCAGGCGATCTACCAGGCACGTTTCATGAAGTACCTGGAAGCCCGTGGCTTCATCCCTGAAGGCAAGCAGAAAGTCTGGTGCTTCCTGGGCGACGGCGAGTGTGACGAGCCAGAATCCCTGGGCGCCATCTCCCTGGCCGGCCGCGAGAAGCTGGACAACCTGATCTTCGTCATCAACTGCAACCTGCAGCGCCTCGACGGCCCGGTTCGCGGCAACGGCAAGATCATCCAGGAACTCGAAGGCGTGTTCCGCGGTGCTCAGTGGAACGTGACCAAAGTCATCTGGGGCCGCTTCTGGGACCCACTGCTGGCCAAAGACGTCGACGGCATCCTGCAACGTCGCATGGACGAAGTCATCGACGGCGAGTACCAGAACTACAAAGCCAAAGACGGCGCGTTCGTGCGTGAACACTTCTTCAACACGCCTGAACTCAAGGCAATGGTTGCAGACCTGTCCGACGACGAGATCTGGAAACTCAACCGTGGCGGCCACGACCCGTACAAGGTCTACGCGGCGTACCACGAAGCGGTCAACCACAAAGAACAACCGACCGTCATCCTGGCCAAGACCATCAAGGGTTATGGCACCGGTGCCGGCGAAGCGAAGAACACTGCGCACAACACCAAGAAAGTCGATGTCGACAGCCTGAAGTTGTTCCGCGACCGCTTCGACATCCCGGTCAAGGACGAAGAGCTGGAGAACCTGCCGTTCTTCAAGCCGGAGCCGAACAGCGCCGAAGCCCGTTACCTGGCCGAGCGCCGCGCCGCACTGGGTGGTTTCGTGCCGCAGCGCCGCGCCAACAGCTTCAGCGTACCGACGCCAGACCTGAGCACCCTCAAGGCTATCCTCGACGGCTCGGGCGACCGTGAAATTTCCACCACCATGGCTTTCGTGCGCATCCTGGCGCAGCTGGTCAAGGACAAGGACATCGGCCCGCGCATCGTTCCGATCATCCCGGACGAAGCCCGTACCTTCGGTATGGAAGGCATGTTCCGTCAGTTGGGCATCTACTCCTCCGTCGGCCAGCTCTACGAGCCAGTCGATAAAGACCAAGTGATGTTCTACAAGGAAGACAAGAAGGGCCAGATCCTCGAAGAAGGCATCAACGAAGCGGGCGCAATGAGCTCCTTCATCGCTGCTGGTACTTCGTACTCCAGCCACAACCAGCCGATGCTGCCGTTCTACATCTTCTACTCGATGTTCGGCTTCCAGCGCATTGGCGACCTGGCCTGGGCTGCAGGCGACAGCCGTACCCGTGGCTTCCTGATCGGCGGCACCGCCGGCCGGACCACGCTGAACGGCGAAGGCCTGCAACACGAAGACGGTCACAGCCACATCCTGGCTGCCACCATCCCGAACTGCCGCACCTTTGATCCAACCTACGGCTACGAGCTGGCGGTGATCATCCAGGACGGCATGAAGAAGATGACCGAAGAGCAGCAGGACGTTTTCTACTACATCACCGTGATGAACGAGTCCTACCAGCAGCCAGCCATGCCGGCCGGTGTCGAGGAAGGCATCATCAAGGGCATGTACCTGCTCGAAGAGGACACCAAGGAAGCGGCGCACCACGTACAGCTGATGGGCTCCGGCACCATCCTGCGCGAAGTGCGTGAAGCGGCGAAGATCCTGCGTGACGAGTTCAATGTTGGCGCTGACGTGTGGAGCGTGACCAGCTTCAACGAACTGCGTCGCGATGGCCTGGCCGTAGAGCGTCACAACCGTCTGCACCCTGGCCAGAAGCCACAGCGCACCTTCGTCGAAGAATGCCTGACTGGCCGTAAAGGCCCGGTGATCGCATCGACCGACTACATGAAACTGTTTGCTGAACAAATTCGCCAGTGGGTCCCGTCCAAGGAATTCAAAGTCCTGGGCACCGACGGTTTCGGCCGCAGTGACAGCCGCAAGAAGCTGCGTCACTTCTTCGAAGTTGACCGTCACTTCGTGGTGTTGGCAGCCCTGGAAGCCTTGGCTGACCGTGGTGAGATCGAACCTAAGGTGGTGGCTGACGCTATCGTCAAGTTCGGGATCAACCCGGAAAAACGCAACCCACTGGACTGCTGAGGAGATTTTTTGTGAGCGAACTCATTCGCGTACCTGACATCGGCAGCGGTGAAGGTGAAGTAATCGAGCTGTTTGTGAAGGTCGGCGACACCGTCGAAGCCGACCAGAGCATCCTGACCCTGGAGTCGGACAAGGCGAGCATGGAAATCCCTGCTCCCAAGGCCGGCGTGGTCAAGAGCCTGAAAGTGAAGCTGGGCGACCGCCTGAAAGAAGGCGACGAACTGCTGGAACTGGAAATCGAAGGTGCCGCTGATGCGGCCCCTGCGGCGGCTCCTGCTGCCGCTGCTGCCCCTGCCCCTGCTGCTGAAAAGCCTGCTGCTGCCGAGGCCGCTCCGGCCCCGGCTGCCGCACCTGCCGCCGCCAGCGTCCAGGACATTCATGTCCCGGACATCGGTTCGTCGGGCAAGGCCAAGATCATCGAGCTGCTGGTCAAAGTCGGCGACACCGTCGAAGCCGACCAGTCGCTGATCACCCTGGAGTCCGACAAGGCCTCCATGGAAATCCCTTCGCCGGCTGCCGGCGTGGTGGAAAGCATCGCGGTCAAGCTGGAAGACGAAGTCGGCACTGGCGACTTCATCCTCAAGCTGAAAGTACAAGGCGCTGCACCTGCTGCCGCGCCAGCACCAGCGGCCGCTCCGGCTGCCAAGGCTGAATCGGCTCCGGCTCCGGCTGCTGCCGCCCCTGCGCCTGCTGCCAAAGCCGAGGCTGCTCCGGCCCCTGCTGCTGCCGCTCCAGCGCCAAGCGGCGCCAAGGTGCACGCCGGCCCTGCCGTGCGTCAACTGGCCCGTGAGTTCGGCGTTGAGCTGAACGCTGTGTCGGCCACCGGCCCTCACGGTCGCGTGCTGAAGGAAGACGTGCAGGTCTACGTCAAGGCCATGATGCAGAAAGCCAAGGAAGCTCCGGCTGCCGGCGGCGCTACCGGTGGTTCGGGCATTCCGCCGATCCGTACCGTGGACTTCAGCCGCTTCGGTGAAATCGAAGAAGTGCCGATGACCCGCCTGATGCAAATCGGCGCGGCCGGTCTGCACGCCAGTTGGCTGAACATCCCGCACGTGACTCAGTTCGACCAGGCCGACATCACCGACCTGGAAGCTTTCCGCGTTGCGCAGAAAGCCGTGGCCGAAAAGGCCGGCGTGAAACTGACCGTGCTGCCGCTGCTGCTCAAGGCCTGCGCGCACCTGCTCAAAGAGCTGCCGGACTTCAACGCCTCGCTGGCGCCAAGCGGCAAGGCGATCATCCGCAAGAAGTACGTGCATATCGGTTTTGCGGTCGACACCCCGGACGGCCTGCTGGTACCGGTCATCAAGAACGTCGACCAGAAGAGCCTGCTGCAACTCGCTGCGGAAGCCGCTGCACTGGCTGCCAAGGCCCGCGACAAGAAGCTCACCCCGGACGACATGCAGGGCGCGTGCTTCACCATCTCCAGCCTCGGTCACATTGGCGGCACTGGCTTCACGCCAATCGTCAACGCGCCGGAAGTGGCGATCCTGGGCGTGTCCAAGGCAACCATCCAGCCTGTGTGGGACGGTAAAGCGTTCCAGCCGAAGCTGATGCTGCCACTGTCGCTGTCCTACGATCACCGTGTGATCAACGGCGCTGCTGCTGCTCGCTTCACCCAGCGTCTGAGCCAACTGCTGAACGACATCCGTACCATCCTGCTATAAGCAGGAACAGGCCTCCCGCTCACCCGGGAGGCCTGGTTGCACCGATTTTCGAGCGCCACGCTCGTACCTCAACCCCGCCACTTGGCGGGGCTTTTTTTGCCGGTTTGTTGAACAATAAAAACAGGCTTGTACACCTTCCATCACCCCGATTGCAGAAATCCCTCTCGCGGCCGATACCCCCCTTATAGCACTTAGCCTTCATCCTCTCTTGTCAGCCCGCGCCGCATGATGCAACCTTGCCGCAGGCAACAGAAAAGAGGGCGTGAGCCCGGCGCCGTGCGCGTAATTTCAAGTGAGTTTCCCCCATGAAAAGCCAGCCCGATGTCGCCCGTATGGCGGCCGAGGTAGTGACGCAGTTACCGGTGCCTTCGCGCCTCGGTATGCTGCGTTTCGAGCGGCTGAATGAGGCAAGCTGGGCCCTCCTTTACCTCGACCCCAATTGCGAACGCCAATTCGGCCTGCCGGCGGTCGAGCTGTGCGCCTTGATCGGCACGCCCTACGCCAGCCTGATGGAGCCCCAGGCACGCTATCAACTGCACGACACCATCCAGCAGCAACTGACCCAGAGCCCGCATTACCTGGTGCGCTACACCCTGCACACCAACGACGGGCCGATGAGCCTGCTGGAGATGGGCGAATCCTATAAACAACACAATCGCCACCTACTGCGCGGTTACTTGATGGTGGTCGACGGCCTGTTCAGCGAAATTCCCACCGCTGCCCCGACGGAAGACCTGGAGAACCAGAACAGCCGCCTGCAGATCGCCCTGGAACTCAACCAGCGTGCCCAACTTGAACAATTGCAGCATCTGGAGCGGGTGCGCGCCCAGCAGGAACTGATCCTGTTGCTGGCCCGCCAGCGCTACACCACCCACAATTCGCTGCAAGAAGCCGCCGAACTGATCACCCGCAGTGCCTGTGATATCTACCAGATTGACTGCGCCAGCATCTGGAACCTCGAAGGCCAGCGCCTGGTGCCGATCTCCGCCTACCACCGCGCCGACGAGCAACACCACCTGCCCGAATCCATTGATGCAAGCTGCTTCCCGGACTACCTGGAAGCCTTGCACAGCAGCCGGGCGATCGACGCCACCAACGCGCTGCGCGACCCTCGCACCCGGGAAATGGCCGACAGCCTGCGCGATAAAGACATCCACGCCATGCTCGACGCGAGCATTCGCGTCGACGGCCATGTGGTGGGCGTGCTGTGCCTGGAGCAAAGCGGCAGCACCCGCGCCTGGCAGGCCGATGAAATTGCCTTTGCCGGCGAGCTGGCCGATCAGTTCGCGCAGGTCATCAACAACCACAACCGCCGTACGGCGACCAGCGCTCTGCACCTGTTCCAGCGCGCCGTGGAGCAAAGCGCCAATGCCTTTCTGCTGGTCAATTGCGACGGTGTGGTCGAGTACGTCAACCCGAGCTTTACCGCGATCACTCAGTACAGTGCCGAAGAGGTCCATGGCCACCGCCTGGCCCAGTTGCCGGCGCTGGAAAACCTCAGTGAATTGCTGTTCGACGCACCGTCAGCCCTGGCCAAGAGCAACAGCTGGCAGGGTGAATTCAAGAGCCGCCGCAAAAATCTCGAACCCTACTGGGGCCAACTGTCGATTTCCAAGGTGTATGGCGACAACCGCGAGTTGACCCACTACATAGGCATCTACGAAGACATCACCCAGACCAAGCTGGCCCAGCAGCGCATCGAGCGCCTGGCCTACACCGACAACCTGACCAACCTGGGCAACCGCCCGGCGTTCATCCGCAACCTCGACGAACGCTTTGCCCGCGACAGCGACAGCCCGATCAGCCTGTTGCTGGTGGACATCGACAACTTCAAGCGCATCAACGACAGCCTCGGCCACCAGACCGGCGACAAGCTGCTGATCAGCCTCGCACGGCGTTTGCGTAACAGCCTGAGTGCCGGCGGCAGCCTGGCACGGTTTGCGAGTAACGAGTTCGCGGTGCTGCTCGACGACACCGACCTGGAGAGCGGCCAGCAGGTTGCCAGCCAGTTGCTGGCAACCCTCGACAAACCGATGTTCGTCGACAACCAGTTGATCAGCGTCACCGGCTCCGTGGGCCTGGCGTGCGCACCGCTGCACGGTCGCGATCCGCAAACACTGATGCGCAACGCCGGCCTGGCCTTGCACAAGGCCAAGGCCAACGGCAAGCATCAGGTCCAAGTGTTTACCGAAGCGCTGAACGCCGAGGCCAGCTACAAGCTGTTCGTCGAGAACAACCTGCGCCGCGCCCTCACCCAGAACGAGCTGGACGTGTTCTACCAGCCCAAGCTGTGCCTGCGCAGCGGCCGCCTGCTGGGCATGGAAGCGTTGCTGCGCTGGAACCACCCGGAAAAGGGCATGATCCGCCCGGATCAATTCATCAGCGTGGCGGAAGAGACCGGCCTGATCATCCCGATCGGCAAATGGATCGCCCGCCAGGCTTGCCGCATGAGCAAGCAACTGAGCGCCGGCGGCATGGGCAACTTGCAGGTGGCAATCAACCTGTCGCCCAAGCAGTTCTCCGACCCGGACCTGGTGGCCTCGATTGCCGCGATCCTCAAGGAAGAACAGTTACCGGCCAACCTGCTGGAGCTGGAACTGACCGAAGGCCTGCTGCTGGAAGCCACCGAAGACACGCGCCTGCAGCTTGATCAACTGAAAAGCTTTGGCCTGACCCTGGCCATGGACGACTTCGGCACCGGCTACTCGTCGCTGAGTTACCTGAAAAAATTCCCCATCGACATCATCAAAATCGATCGCAGCTTTATCCACGAAATCCCGGACAACCAGGACGATATGGAAATCACCTCCGCAGTGATCGCCATGGCCCACAACCTCAAGCTCAAGGTGGTCGCCGAAGGCATCGAGACCGCCGAGCAGCTGGCGTTCCTGCGTCGGCACCGTTGTGATGTGGGCCAGGGTTACCTGTTTGACCGGCCAATCCCCGGTGCAGAGCTGCTGGCGATGCTCAAACGCTACCCGCGCGGGCCAATCGCCTGACAGCGCTGTAACACTCGGGCACACTGACGGTCTGAAAATTTACCGCTAACTCAACCTGACGAGAGGACTGATCATGGTCTTGCGCTCGGAAATTCTGGTGAACAAAAACGTGCTGCCTACCCAAGAACAAGCTCTGCCTGGCCGTGAAACCCCGATGGCGCTGCCAGAGAATCACTTCGTCAACGGCAACCCGCTGCTGGGCCCGTTCCTTGATGACGTCGGCTTTGCAATCTTCGGCCTGGGCTGCTTCTGGGGGGCCGAGCGCCGGTTCTGGCAGCGCGATGGCGTGGTCAGCACCGTGGTCGGTTACGCCGGCGGCTACACGCCGAACCCGACCTACGAAGAAGTCTGCTCCGGCCTGACTGGCCACAGCGAAGTGGTACTGGTGGTGTATGACCAGGCCAAGGTGAAATACGAAGATTTGCTGAAGATGTTCTGGGAACTGCACAACCCGACCCAGGGCATGCGCCAGGGCAACGACATCGGCAGCCAGTACCGCTCGGTGATCTATGCGACCACGCCGGAGCAATTGGCGGCAGCGAAGGCGAGTGCCGAGGCTTATCAAGCTGAGCTGACCAAAGCCGGACTGGGTGCGATCACCACGGAAATCGAAGAAGCGCCGACGGTGTATTTTGCCGAGGCGTATCACCAGCAATACCTGGCGAAGAATCCGCAGGGCTATTGCGGGATTGGCGGAACGGGCGTGAGCTGCCCGATCTGAAGCCATTTTGTGGTTACACAGATCCCCTGTGGTGAGCGAGCTTGCTCGCGCTGGGGCGCGAAGCGGCCCCAATAAGGCCGCTACGGTTTTTCTGATAGACCGTGGTGACTGGTTTTGGGGCTGCTACGCAGCCCAGCGCGAGCAAGCTCGCTCACCACAACAGCCCGCCCCCCGCAAATTGATCAGCGTTGCTGACTACTCAGCGATGAGCCAATCCATCTGCCATCCACCCTGGGTCTGACCCAGCTTCTTGGACAGCCACGGCAGCAGCTCACGCAACTCCTCTTCCAAACCCCACGGCGGGTTGGCGATCGCCAGGCCCGAGCCGGTCAGGGTGTTGGGTGTGTCCAACGGATGCACCAGCAACTCCACACGCAGCAACTTCGGCGCACCGGTGCCGGCCAAGTCCTGGTAGAAACGGCGCAACATGCGTTGGTCTTTCACCGGGTACCAGATGGCCGCGACGGTCTGGCGCATGCGGCTCACGGCTTCCTTGAGGGAAGCGGCGCAGCGTTGCATCTCGTCGAGTTTCTCGAACGGTGGATCGATAAGCATCAGCGCACGCTTTTCCGGCACCGGCAGCAGGGCACGCGGTACATGCCAGCCTTCGCCCAAATGTACCTTCACGCGGCGATCACCCTTCATGTTGTCCTTGAGCAGCACACCGTCTTCCGGGTGTTTTTCATTGAGCAGCACACGGTCCTGTGGGCGAGTGAGGCGTCGCGCCAACTCCGGCGAACCTGGGTAGTAACGCAACTCGCCATCCGGGTTCATCTCATGCAGCACGCGCATGTAATCGGCTGTCAACGGCGGCAGATCGCTTTCGCCCCACAGGCGCGCGATGCCTTCCAGGTATTCACCGGTCCGGTTGGCCTGGTCGCCCTGCAGATCGTACAGGCCGATCCCGGCGTGGGTGTCGAGGTAGGCGAACGGCTGCTCCTTGCGCGACATCAGGGCGATGAGGCGGGTCAAGGTCAGGTGTTTGAAGACATCGGCGTGGTTGCCGGCGTGAAAGGCGTGACGATAATTCATGGTTGCTCCTGCGCAGGGGGCGAAGTTTACCTTTTACGCGGGCGTTGGTGCAGTGCGGCGTGCCGGGCGGTGCTTATGTCGAAAAGAGAGGTGTGCACCTGAAAAAAGTCTAAATGTTGGTGAGGGTGCGGATTTATTGTGGCGATCCACACGCCAGGGAGGTCCACCACCATCATGAAAGACGCCACCATCGCATTGCACCACGGCTTCAAGTCGGACCCGACCACCAAGGCCGTCGCTGTGCCGATCTACCAGAACGTCGCGTTCGAATTCGATAACGCCCAGCACGGCGCCGATCTGTTCAACCTGGACGTGCCCGGCAATATCTACACACGGATCATGAACCCCACCAATGACGTGCTGGAACAGCGCATCGCCGCGCTGGAAGGCGGTATCGCGGCGCTGGCGGTATCGGCCGGCAGCGCAGCGATTCACTATGCGATCCAGACCCTTACGCGAGCGGGCGACAATATCGTCACCACCCCGCAGCTCTACGGCGGCACCTACACCTTGTTCGCGCACTTGCTACCCAGCTTTGGCGTCGATGTGCGTTTCGCCCGTGACGACTCGGCCGAAGCTATCGCCGAACTGATCGACGGCAACACCAAATTGGTCTACTGCGAAAGTATCGGCAACCCGGCGGGCAATATCGTCGACCTGGAAGCCCTGGCCAAGGTCGCCCACGCGCGTGGCGTGCCGCTGATGGTGGACAACACCGTGGCCACGCCGATCCTGTGCAAGCCGATCCAGTTCGGCGCCGATATCGTGGTGCACTCGGTGACCAAATACATCGGCGGCCACGGCAATTCCCTGGGGGGCGTAATCGTCGACAGCGGCACTTTCCCCTGGGCCGACTACCCGGAGAAATTTCCCGGTCTCAACAACCCAGAGCCGGCCTACCATGGTGTGGTCTACACCGAAAAGTTCGGTCCCGCCGCCTTCATCGCCCGCGCGCGTACCGTGCCGTTGCGCAACACGGGCGCGGCGCTGGCACCGATGAATGCCTTCCTGCTGCTACAAGGCTTGGAAACCCTGGCCCTGCGCATGGAGCGTCATACTGAAAATGCCTTGAAAGTTGCGCAGTTCCTCCAAGGCCATGCCGAGGTGGAATGGGTCAGCTACGCCGGCTTGCCGGATCATCCGCACCACGAACTGGCGCAGAAATACCTGCAGGGGAAACCCTCGGCGATTCTTTCGTTCGGCCTCAAGGGCGGTTATGCCGCCGGTGTGCGCTTCTACGATGCGCTGCAAATCTTCAAGCGCCTGGTGAACATCGGCGACGCCAAGTCGCTGGCGTGTCATCCGGCGTCCACCACTCACCGGCAAATGAACGAGCAGGAACAAGCCAAAGCCGGCGTGAAGCCGGAAATGATTCGCCTGTCAGTAGGCATCGAGGCGATTGAAGACCTGATCGAAGATCTGCAGCAGGCGCTGGGTTCAACTCAACTCTGAAGCCAGGTAGTCCGCCAAACCGTGATGGCTGACATCCCGGCGGCGCGTGAAACAGGCGACCTTGTGCCGCAAGGTCGTCGGCACGAATGCGGTGTAAAGGTCGGGCCGCTGCTCTTCGAGCCCTTGCAGGAGGTTATCGATCAGAGTTTGGGGCGATTGCTCGGCCAGATGTTGCAGTAAAGGCGCAGGCGCTCGCCACCACGGGCTCGCCTTGGCGGCTGTGACTGGGCCAGAAGTGACGGTCAGCGACTGGCCATTGATCACGTAGCGCTGGAACACCGGCAATAGCTCATCGCCCGACTGCTGAAGGATTGGCAGGAATTGAGCACCATCCCAGAACCGTAAGAACACATCCTGACCATCGGGCAGGTAGACCTTGGTCAGTCCTTGCAGGTGTGCAATCACGGTTTCCAGCGGGTGGGTCGATATGGCCAACCACCCCCAATCCGTGGCATCAGTGCAGGCGGCCCATTCCAGGAAAGGACTGCCCGGCTCGACAATGCCTACATAGGGCATGACCTCGTCCCATGTCGCATAGGCCGTGCCGGCCCATACGGGTTGCGGCGGGGCCCCGACGGCGAGCGCCCGCCAAGCGTCAAGGGGTTTGGCGTCGCTGGCAGCGCTCAGCACTGCAAACAGTTGTTCGCCAGGCAGCAAAGGTTGATGCATCTTCGTAAATCCCTTTAAAAGTCAGATGGGGCCGCACTGGCCGTTTTTGCAACGCTCGCACTCTTCGCAAAACGGCGCGCTGCGCTTGAGGCTGGCCACCTGCACGCGGCTCAGCGGAGCAGGAATCACCGCCAGCAGTGTTTCCTTCAGTCCAGGCGTTAACGGCGCTGCAGTAGCAGCGGGCGCACTGCCAAGCTGGATTGGCACACTGCTGAAAATCCCGCCCGCAGACAGCGTGATCGACTGCCCGCCCGCCTGAATCGTGACAGTTGCGCCACCATCGATCACAACGCTTTGCCCCGCGCCTATCAGAATGGCCTGCCCTGCCCTTACCTGCCGAGAGCCGCCAACCATCAAGTGGTCGTCTCGCTTCAGGTCAGTCAGGCGGTTGCCATGGATAATGCGCAGCTCCTCGCCTTGCAGTTCGTGATGCGACTCACCGTCCACTTTTACCCGAAGGTCATGCAGCACGTGTTGGGTCCAGTCCCGCTGGGCACGCAGGTAGATTTCCTCGGCCCCCTTGCGGTCCTCGATGCGCAACTCGTTGTAGCCACCACCACCGGGGCTGCTCTGGCTGCGGAAGATGCTGCGGGTCTTGTCCGCAGGCAGATCGAGGGGCACCTGGGCGGCCGCATTGGGTAGGCAGCCCATGACCAGCGGCATATCCATGTCGCCATTAACGAAGCCTACCAACACTTCCATACCGACCCGAGGGATCAATACCGCCCCATAACGATCATGCGCCCAGCCGCTGGCAACCCGCAGCCAGCAGCTGGAATGGTCGTTATGTTCCCCATCGCGATCCCACGCCAACTGCACCTTGACCCGGCCGTATTCGTCGCAATGGATTTCGCTGCCGGCGGGACCGGTCACCACTGCGTTCTGGTAACCCGATATTTGAGGCCGGGACATAATCAGAGGTGTTCGAAACGCTACGTCCCAAGGCGTTACAACAAATTCATTGCTGTAGCCTTGAGGCGACTCATTGCCAACAGACTCCTCAAGCACCTGAGGTTGGTGCCCTACATGGTGCAACTGGGTAATCAGCCACAAATCATTCCATTCCTGACGAGGATGCCCAGTCATCTTCAAGAACTGCCCAGTGACCAACGCCGGCTGGTCGCTAGCGCCGCTCGCCTGACGGTAATCGCTGCGATGACGCTCCAGCAGGCGTTGCGCCAGGTACTTACCACGCTCACGATCCGTGAAGTACCCAGGGTAGCGCTGGTCGTCCAGGGTGGGCCGCAGCTGACTGGATACTTCGCTTTCCAACGTCAGGCTAGGCTTTTTGAAATCGTAGTCCCGCAGGTTCACACCGGTGGTACGAGTCTTCAGCCGCAGAATAAAGCGCTTGATCGCTGTCTCGTCGGCAACCATCCCGGTACCAGGCGAATAAGGTGTGGGTTGATCAGGCCGCGCAAAAACACTTTGATCGTCGCCAAACACCAACAGGTGACGCTCAGGGGTGTGCTGGAAGTGATAGTGAATGCCCGATTCGGCACATAGACGCTGAATGAACTCCAGATCGGTTTCGCCGAACTGAACACAGTATTCACACTCGGGATACTTGCCGCTCAGTTGAAACGCGAAGGCATCACTTTGGATAGTCTGAGCTTGCAATACCTGCGCAATGATCTCGGGTACGGTTTTTTTCTGGAAAATCCGCTGGTGAGTGCTGTGTTCCAGATAAGCCAGCTGCGGCACCAGGGTGATCTGGTAACGGGTAAGGCGCCTGCCCGAATCGCCTTGCGCCACCCGATACACCAAGCCATGAATACCATGGCCATGAGCGTCAAACCCCAGGAACGCTTGACGGTGTAGCAGGCTCTCAAGGTCTTGATCGGACTGTTCGCTGACCAACTCAAGGTCAAAGCGAAAAGGCAGGCTGATGAACTCATCCCCCACGAAACCGTGGATCTGGAATTCACTGGGCTCCCCGTCGAGGGTCAGGGTAAAGGCGCTTTGGTTGGCAGGAGCGAACATCCGGTGTTTCTCTGCGGGGAGTGGGCTGCCGATTTTGCATCACCCTTGCGACCTGCTGAGCACTCGCCAAGAAAATCAGTAAAACCCTACGTGCGCACGTCCGAATTTTCTTAGGACCGACATAAATTACACATAAAAAAAGGCCCGCAATCCGTAGGACGCGGGCCTTTCTTTCAACTCACTTGGCGCTAAACACCCAGCGAATTACTTATTGAGGTTGTAGTCTTTTTCCGCAGCATCAAAACGCTCGACCATACCGGCAGTCGGTGCGCCCATCTTGCTCACGAAATAGATCGCCAGGCTGGCGAAGATAAAGCCTGGGATGATTTCGTACAGGCCCAGCAATTCGAAGTGTTTCCACACAATCACAGTGATCGCGCCGACCAGGATACCGGCCAGTGCGCCGTTGCGGGTCATGCCTTTCCAGATCACCGAGATCAGCACCACAGGGCCGAATGCGGCGCCGAAACCGGCCCAGGCGTAGCTCACAAGGCCCAGTACGCGGTTTTCCGGGTTGGCGGCCATGGCGATGGCGATCAGTGCGACCAGCAGCACCATCAGGCGACCGACCCATACCAACTCAACCTGGGACGCGTTTTTGCGCAGGAAGGTCTTGTAGAAGTCTTCGGTCAAGGCGCTGGAGCACACCAACAGTTGGCAGCTCAAAGTGCTCATCACCGCCGCCAGGATGGCCGACAGCAGCACGCCGGCAATCCATGGGTTGAACAGCAGCTTGGCCAGCTCAATGAATACGCGTTCGTGGTTTTCGGTCACAGGACCTGCCACTTCCGGATGCGCCGAGAAGTAGGCAATACCGAAGAAGCCCACCGCCACGGTGCCGCCCAGGCACAGGATCATCCAGGTCATGGAAATGCGACGTGCCTTGGCAATCGACTTCACCGAATCCGCCGCCATGAAACGCGCCAGGATGTGCGGCTGGCCGAAGTAACCCAGGCCCCAGCCCATCAGCGAGATGATGCCGATGAAGGTGGTGTTTTTCAGCATGTTGAAGTTGTCAGGGTTCTGGGCTTCGATCGCCAGGAACGTGGTGTCGACGCCACCGGTGGCCAGCAGCACGATGATCGGCGTGAGAATCAGCGCGAAGATCATCAGCGTGGCTTGTACGGTATCTGTCCAGCTCACGGCCAGGAAACCACCGATGAAGGTGTAGGCAATGGTCGCTGCGGCACCGGCCCACAAGGCAGTCTCGTAGGACATGCCGAAGGTGCTTTCAAACAGGCGGGCGCCGGCGACGATACCGGAGGCGCAGTAAATGGTGAAGAACACCAGGATCACCACGGCGGAGATGATCCGCAGCAGGCCGCTTTTATCTTCGAAACGGCTGGAGAAGTAATCCGGCAGGGTCAGGGCGTCACCGTTGTGCTCGGTCTGGACCCGCAGGCGACCGGCGACGAACAGCCAGTTGAGGTAGGCACCGACGATCAGGCCGATGGCGATCCAGCTTTCCGACAGGCCAGACATGTAGATCGCGCCCGGCAGGCCCATCAACAACCAGCCGCTCATGTCGGAAGCGCCGGCCGACAAGGCAGTCACCACGCTACCGAGGCTGCGACCGCCCAGGATGTAATCGGAAAGGTTGTTGGTGGAGCGATAGGCCATGAAGCCGATCAGCACCATTGCTGCGATATAGATCACGAACGTGATCAGGGTTGGATTACTAACGCTCATAAGAGTGACGCCCTGGCTTTGTTTTTATGTAGCAACGGTCTGTCAGACGGCCACCCACTGGAAGTAGGTAGACGTAGCTGCGTGCCGCGCATTTATGACTGACGTTTCCCCAGGAAAGCCGTCAGCCGATGAACCGAACTTTCAAAGTGGTTGCACCTTGGGCGCGAATGCTATTCAACAAAGCAAATAAGGTGCAACCAGTTTCGTGAGAATAAGTTGCACCTTGATATGTTTTGTGGAAAACGCCCTGTTTTTGCTCCTTTTCGGAGCAAGAACAGCCGATCTCAGAAGCAAACGCACCAAGGCAGAGCGGAATCCGTCGGCAGTGTCTTTTTTTCCCGATCACGATCGAAAATTTCCTGAATAAAAAGGGTTGCACCCGGTTGCACCTCTGCATGCGCAAAGCTAATCTTGCCGCCAGCTAATGCCACTCGGTAGTGGCACCCATGAGGATAAGAAAATGGCTACGACCACCCTTGGGGTCAAACTCGACGACCCGACCCGCGAGCGCCTGAAGGCTGCCGCGACCTCCATTGATCGCACGCCGCACTGGCTGATCAAGCAGGCGATTTTCAATTACCTGGAGAAACTGGAGGGTGGTGCAACCCTGTCCGAACTCAATGGTTTGAGCAGCAAGGACGCCGACGATGCAGGCGAGGTCCAGACCGACCACGCCCACCAGTGCTTCCTTGAGTTCGCCGAGAGCATCCTGCCGCAATCCGTATTGCGCGCCTCGATCACCGCCGCTTACCGCCGCCCCGAGCCAGAAGTGGTGCCGATGCTGATCGAACAGGCTCGTCTGCCGGCCCCGATGGCCGAAGCCACCAACAAGCTGGCCGCCTCAATCGCCGAAAAACTGCGTAACCAGAAAAGTGCTGGCGGCCGTGCCGGTATTGTTCAGGGCCTGCTGCAGGAGTTTTCCCTGTCGTCCCAGGAAGGCGTGGCACTGATGTGCCTGGCCGAAGCGCTGCTGCGCATCCCGGACAAGGGCACTCGCGACGCACTGATCCGCGACAAGATCAGCACCGGCAACTGGCAGCCGCACTTGGGCAACAGCCCGTCGCTGTTCGTCAACGCTGCTACGTGGGGCCTGCTGCTGACCGGCAAACTGGTCGCCACCCACAACGAAGCAGGCCTGACCTCGTCCCTGAGCCGCATCATCGGCAAGAGCGGCGAGCCGATGATCCGCAAGGGCGTCGACATGGCGATGCGCCTGATGGGCGAACAGTTCGTCACCGGCGAAACCATCGCCGAAGCCCTGGCCAACGCGAGCAAGTTCGAAGCCAAGGGTTTCCGCTATTCCTACGACATGCTTGGTGAAGCTGCGCTGACTGAACACGACGCGCAGAAGTACCTGGCCTCGTACGAACAAGCCATTCACTCGATCGGCAAAGCCTCCCACGGCCGTGGGATTTATGAAGGTCCGGGTATCTCCATCAAGCTGTCGGCACTGCACCCGCGCTACAGCCGTGCGCAGTACGAGCGCGTGATGGACGAGCTGTATCCGCGCCTGCTGTCCCTGACCTTGCTGGCCAAGCAATACGACATCGGCCTGAACATCGACGCCGAAGAAGCCGACCGCCTGGAGCTGTCCCTGGACCTGCTCGAGCGCCTGTGCTTCGAGCCGCAACTGACCGGCTGGAACGGCATCGGTTTCGTGATCCAGGCCTACCAGAAGCGTTGCCCGTATGTGATCGACTACGTCATCGACCTGGCGCGCCGCAGCCGCCACCGCCTGATGATCCGTCTGGTAAAAGGCGCGTACTGGGACAGCGAAATCAAGCGCGCCCAGGTCGAAGGCCTGGAAGGCTACCCGGTCTACACCCGCAAGGTGTACACCGACGTTTCCTACATTGCTTGCGCACGCAAGCTGCTGTCGGTGCCGGAAGTCATCTACCCGCAGTTCGCCACGCATAACGCTCACACGCTGTCGGCCATCTACCATATCGCCGGTCAGAACTATTACCCCGGCCAGTACGAGTTCCAATGCCTGCACGGCATGGGCGAACCGCTGTACGAGCAGGTCGTAGGCAAGGTTGCCGATGGCAAGCTGAACCGTCCGTGCCGTGTGTACGCTCCAGTCGGCACCCACGAAACACTGCTGGCTTACCTGGTCCGTCGCTTGCTGGAAAACGGCGCGAACACCTCGTTCGTCAACCGCATTGCCGACCAATCCATCTCCATTCAGGAGCTGGTGGCCGATCCAGTGGCCAGCATCGAGCAAATGGCCACGCTGGAAGGCGGCTTCGGCCTGCCGCACCCGCGTATCCCCTTGCCGCGTGACCTGTACGGCAGCGACCGCGCCAATTCGGCCGGTATCGACCTGGCCAACGAACACCGCCTGGCGTCGCTGTCCTGCGCCTTGCTGGCCACGGCTCACAACAACTGGAAAGCTGCGCCGATGCTCGGTTGCGCCTCCAGCGAGCAAGCGGCGGCGCCGGTACTGAACCCGTCCGACCTGCGTGACGTGGTCGGTCATGTTCAAGAAGCCACCGTCGAAGACGTCGACAACGCTATCCAGTGCGCCATCAGCGCCGGTCCGATCTGGCAGGCCACCCCGCCCGCCGAGCGCGCCGCCATCCTGGAACGTGCCGCCGACCTGATGGAAGGCGAGATTCAGCCACTGATGGGCCTGCTGGCCCGTGAAGCCGGCAAGACCTTCGCCAACGCCATCGCCGAAGTGCGTGAAGCCGTAGACTTCCTGCGCTATTACGCGGTGCAGGCACGCAACGATTTCACCAACGACGCCCACCGCCCACTGGGGCCGGTGGTGTGCATCAGCCCGTGGAACTTCCCGCTGGCCATCTTCAGCGGCCAAGTCGCCGCCGCATTGGCCGCCGGCAACCCGGTACTGGCCAAGCCGGCCGAACAAACTCCGCTGGTCGCCGCGCAAGCCGTGCGCATCCTGTTGGAAGCCGGTATTCCGGAAGGCGTGCTGCAACTGCTGCCGGGCCAGGGCGAAACCGTGGGTGCCCGCCTGGTGGGGGATGATCGCGTCAAAGGCGTGATGTTCACTGGATCTACCGAAGTGGCGCGCCTGCTGCAACGCAATGTCGCCGGCCGCCTGGATGCCCAGGGCCGTCCGATCCCGCTGATCGCCGAAACTGGCGGCCAGAACGCGATGATCGTCGACTCCTCGGCGCTCACCGAACAAGTGGTAATCGACGTGGTGTCCTCGGCCTTTGACAGTGCCGGCCAACGCTGCTCGGCCCTGCGTGTACTGTGCCTGCAGGAAGATTCGGCAGACCGTGTCATCGAAATGCTCAAGGGCGCCATGGCGGAATGCCGTCTGGGCAACCCTGAGCGCCTGTCCGTCGACATCGGCCCGGTGATCGATGCCGAAGCCAAGGCCGGCATCGAAAAACACATCCAGGCCATGCGCGACAAAGGCCGCAATGTGTATCAAGTGGCGATTGCCGACGGTGAAGAGATCAAGCGTGGCACCTTCGTGATGCCGACCCTGATCGAGCTGGAAAGCTTCGACGAGCTGCAACGGGAGATCTTCGGACCGGTGCTGCACGTGGTGCGCTACAAGCGCAAAGAGATCGACCAGCTCATCGGCCAGATCAACGCTTCCGGCTACGGACTGACCCTGGGCGTGCACACCCGTATCGACGAGACCATCGCCAAGGTGATCGACAACGTCAACGCCGGTAACGTTTATGTGAACCGCAACATCGTGGGCGCTGTGGTCGGCGTGCAACCTTTCGGCGGCGAAGGTCTGTCGGGCACTGGCCCGAAAGCCGGAGGCCCGCTGTACCTGTACCGCCTGCTGTCGACGCGCCCTACGGATGCCATCGAGCAATCCTTCGTACGCGGCGACGCACTGGCCGCGCCGGACGTGCGCCTGCGAGATGCCATGAGCCAGCCGCTGACCGCCCTGAAATCCTGGGCCGACAGCAATAAGTTCAGCGACCTGAGCGCCCTGTGCAGCCAGTTCGCCGCGCAATCGCAAAGCGGTATCACCCGCCAACTGGCCGGCCCGACCGGCGAACGCAACAGCTACGCCATCCTGCCCCGCGAGCACGTACTGTGCCTGGCGGAAGTGGAAGGCGATCTGCTGACGCAACTGGCGGCGGTACTGGCCGTGGGCGGTTCGGCGGTATGGCCGGAATCTGACCTGACCAAGGCCTTGTTCCCACGCCTGCCGAAGGAGATTCAGGCGAAGATCAAGCGCGTGGCCGACTGGACCAAGGACGACGTAGTGTTCGACGCGGTCTTGCATCACGGTGATTCCGATCAATTGCGTGCGGTGTGCCAGCAAGTTGCGCAGCGCAGTGGGGCGATTGTCGGGGTGCATGGCTTGTCCCAAGGCGAGACCGCGATTGCACTGGAACGCCTGGTGATCGAGCGGGCGTTGAGTGTTAACACGGCGGCAGCTGGCGGTAACGCCAGCCTCATGACCATCGGCTAACGGTAAACCCTGTGGGAGCTGGCTTGCCTGCGAGAGCAGCACCTCAGTGCAACTGACGCACCGAGGTGTCTGCATCGCAGGCAAGCCAGCGCCCACAAGAACCGAGTTTGTTCTGGCCTTCCATCACCCAAATCAATCTTGCTATCCAGCCTCTATTCGCGCACTTAGACTCAGGCCAATTCCTCCAAAGGTAAGCCGCCATGTCCGAGACGCTGCTCAGTTCCCGCAATCTGGCTTTCGAGCTGTATGAAGTCCTCGATGCCGAGGGCCTGACCCAGCGCGAGCGGTTTGCCGAGCACAATCGCGAAACCTTCGATGCGGCCATCAGTACCGCGCGCACTATTGCCGAGAAGTATTTCGCTCCTCACAACCGCAAGAACGACGAAAACGAACCGCGCTACGAAGACGGCAAGGCCATCCTGATTCCGGAAGTGAAGCCAGCGGTGGATGCGTTCCTCGAAGCCGGCTTCCTCAACGCAGCCCGCAGCTTTGAAGCGGGTGGCATGCAACTGCCCACCCTGCTGTCCCAAGCCTGTTTTGCGCACTTCCAGTCGGCCAACGCGGCATCTACTTCCTATCCGTTCCTGACCATGGGCGCCGCCAACCTGATCGAGAGCTTCGGCACTGAGGACCAGAAACAACGCTTTCTGCAACCGATGATCGACGGCCGTTTCTTTGGCACCATGGCCCTCACCGAACCTCACGCCGGCTCATCCCTGTCAGATATTCGTACACGCGCAGAGCCAGCGGCTGACGGGACTTACCGACTCAAGGGCAATAAGATCTTCATTTCCGGCGGTGACCACCCGCTGTCGGAAAACATCGTGCACATGGTGCTGGCCAAACTTCCGGACGCACCGGCCGGGGTGAAGGGCATTTCGTTGTTTATCGTGCCCAAGTTCCTGGTCAACGACGACGGCAGCCTGGGCGAGCGCAACGATGTGTTGCTGGCCGGGCTGTTCCACAAGATGGGTTGGCGCGGCACCACGTCCACTGCGCTGAACTTCGGCGATAACGGCAATTGCATCGGTTATCTGGTGGGTAAGCCGCACCAGGGTTTGAGCTGCATGTTCCAGATGATGAACGAGGCGCGGATTGGCGTCGGTATGGGCGCCGTCATGCTCGGTTACGCCGGCTACCTCTACTCGCTGGAATACGCCCGCGAACGCCCACAAGGCCGCCTGCCCGATAGTAAAGATCCCACGACCGCGCCGGTCTCGATCATTCAGCACGCAGACATCAAGCGCATGCTGCTCACCCAAAAATCCTACGTAGAAGGCGCCTTCGACCTCGGCCTCTACGCCGCGCGGCTGTTCGACGACACCACCACCCTGGCCACCGAAACCGAACGCAAACAGGCCCACGAACTGCTGGACCTGCTCACGCCCATCGTCAAATCCTGGCCGTCGGAGTTCTGCCTCAAAGCCAACGAACTGGCGATCCAGATTCTCGGCGGCCATGGCTACACCCGCGAGTACCCTGTGGAGCAGTATTACCGTGACAACCGCCTGAACCCTATCCATGAAGGCACCCACGGCATCCAGTCCCTGGATTTGCTCGGGCGCAAATTGGCACAAAATGGCGGTGCGGGTCTGAAGCAACTGATAAGACTAATTGCCGAAACTGGTGCTCGCGCGCAGGCTTACCCAAGCCTCACCCCACTGAGGGAACCCCTGGAACAGCTGGTCAACCGCCTGCAAACCGTCACCCTTGGCCTGCTGACGGATCTCGCCCAGGGCAAGGTCAACAGCAGCCTGGCGAATTCGGCGCTGTACCTGAAGGTGTTCGGGCATACGGTAATTGGCTGGCGCTGGCTGGAACAGGCGATTCGCGCCGAAGCAGGCTTGGCCAAGGGTCATGCGGCGGATGTGGCCTTCTATAGAGGCAAGCTCCAGGCTGCCCGGTACTTCCTGACCTGGGAAGTGCCGAGCTGCCATCATGAACTGGCAATCTTGGAGGCCCGCGATGACACGTGCCTCGGCATGCAAGATGAGTGGTTCTAAGGCGTTCCGATCGCCTTGGAAATCACATCGACCGTGGCGCTGACTTGCTCTTGGTAACGGTCGAGTTCCTGCTGGTGCGCCTGCTGCATTTCGATCTGCTCGGCGCACAAGTTCAGCGCCGCCAGCACCAGTAGCTTGTCACCGATCAGGGTCGGGTACTTCTTCTTGGTGGTGGCCAGGGACGCCTTGAGCAGGGTCACGGCGTGCATCAGGGTTTTCTCTTCCCCGGCCGGTGCCTTGATCGAGTAATCCTCTCCGAGAATCGAAACGACCTTTATCCCTTCACTCATGCGCCGACAGGCCCTGCGCTCACACGCTCAACCAGCGCCTGGATACGCGCGGCGGTGGCGCCGTGCTTTTCTTCCTGTTCCATCAGGTTCAGTTGCAGGCTGTCGTTCTCGTCCTTGGCGCGGGCCAGTTCGGCCTTGAGGGATTCGTTGGTGCCCAGCAGATCCTGGTTCTGCTGTACCAGGTCGCTGACCAGTTGTTCCAATTGGCTGAGGGATGCTTCTAACATTTTGATTTCTCGAGCTTTTTAAAAGGGCGGTGACGATAAAGAAAATTCACCTCGGATGCCAGGGTTATCCCCGGCGCGCAGCCCGATTTTTAAGGGCCGGGCCGCACTTTCGAGCCTTAGTGACTGCATTTACCGGATCTGGTTCCTGAATCGATCAAACCCCTCGTCAGATGCGACAAAACCGCACACGCCCCTTTAGACTTTAGTCGTACGACCGATAAAGAGGGACACCCCGTCTGATGGCCGCACGGATCGCGCATCTCCCCCAGGATTCCCGCATGTCGCTTCGTAATATGAATATCGCTCCGAGGGCCTTCCTCGGCTTCGCGTTTATTGGCGCGTTGATGTTGTTTCTCGGTGTGTTCGCCCTGAATCAAATGAGCAAGATACGCGCCGCCACGGAAGACATCACCCTGTCCAGCGTGCCAAGCATTCGTGCCCTCGATGAGTTCACCCAACTGACTCTGCGCCTGCGGGTGCTGTCGTACCGCCTGCTGACCAACCGCGAGCCGGAGGTCCAGCAAAAAACCCTGGAAGCCTTTGAGCTGCGCAATCAGCAGATTCGCACGGCCCAGGGCATCTACGAAAAACTCATCGAGAGCAGCGAAGAGCTCTCGACCTACGACGAATACGTACGCCTGCTGGGCCAGTACCATCAGATTGAAGAGCGCATGAAGAGCCTGTCGCGCGCCAATCAAGTGGAAGAGCTGCGCACCCTGCTCAACACCGAACTGCTGAGCAACTCCGAGCAGGTCAACGCCGTGCTCACCCGTCTGCTGGACATCAACAATAAGATGGCCCTGGCTACCAATAAAGACGCCGAAGACCAATACAACATGGCCTTCAACATGGTGGTGAGCCTTCTGGTGATCGCCACCCTGCTGACACTGCTGTTTGCGTGGCTGCTGACCCGCAGCATCACCCTGCCCATCTCCCAGGCCTTGGAAGCAGCCGAAGAAGTGGCCGAAGGCAACCTGACGCGCCCGATCAAAGTCGACGGCAACGACGAAGCCGGGCGCCTGTTGGCGGCCATGGCCAAGATGCAGGACAAACTGCGCGACACTCTGCAACGCATCGCCGGGTCCGCGACCCAGCTGGCGTCTGCTGCCGAGGAACTGAACGCCGTCACCGACGAAAGCGCCCGTGGCCTGACCCAGCAAAACAACGAAATCGAACAAGCCGCCACGGCGGTGAACGAGATGACCAGTGCCGTCGAAGAAGTTGCCCGCAATGCGGTGAGCACCTCCGAGGCATCGCGCAACGCCACCACTTCTGCCGGCGATGGCCGTGACCTGGTGCAGGAAACCGTCAGCGCCATCGAACGCATGAGCGGCGATGTGCAAGCCACCGCCACCTTGATTGGCGACCTGGCCAATGAGTCCCGCGATATCGGCAAGGTGCTGGACGTGATCCGTGGCCTGGCCGACCAGACCAACCTGCTGGCCCTGAACGCGGCGATTGAAGCGGCACGTGCTGGCGAAGCCGGTCGCGGTTTTGCGGTGGTCGCCGATGAAGTGCGCGCCCTGGCTCATCGCACGCAGCAATCGACCAGCGAGATCGAGCGGATGATCGGCAGTATCCAGGCCGGCACCGAACACGCGGTGGATTCGATGCGCAACAGCACCGAACGCGCCGAATCGACGCTGAATATCGCCAAAGGCGCCGGGATGTCGCTGGATACCATCAATACCGCGATCGTCGAGATCAACGAACGCAACCTGGTGATCGCCAGCGCAGCGGAAGAACAGGCCCAGGTGGCGCGGGAAGTGGACCGCAACCTGGTGAACATCCGTGACCTGTCGGTGCAATCGGCCACCGGTGCCAGCCAGACCAGTGCGGCGAGCAGCGAGCTGTCGCGCCTGGCGGTGGACTTGAATGGAATGGTCGGGCGCTTCCGCCTGTAACTGACCCCGACCGACTGTAGTGAGCGGGCTTGCCCCGCGCTGGGCTGCGAAGCAGCCCCAACAGGAACACCTCATTTTTACAGACAGTATGCGGTGACTGGTTTTGGGGCTGCTTCGCAGCCCAGCGCAGGGCAAGCCTGCTCACCACAAAAGTCTTGATCATCACAGCCTGCCTGCTCACCACTAGAGCCCTGCTCACTAGAGCAAGCCAGCTTCTACATTAGCTCCGCACGAATCAGAAAAAGCTTTTTGACAGCGCAGCAATTCAACAGGTTAGAATCGCTGGCACGCAGACTGCATGGTCAGTTTGCGCCCCGTCTTGTTTGCTCATGGAGTACTGCCTTTGAATGCGACGACCATCAACAGCCTGTTCTTGATCGGCGCGTTGCTGGTGAGTGCGAGCATTCTGGTGAGTTCTCTTTCGTCCCGCCTGGGTATCCCGATATTGGTGATCATCCTGGCCGTGGGCATGGTCGCCGGCGTCGATGGCGGCGGCATCATCTTCGATAACTACCCAACCGCCTACCTGGTGGGCAACCTCGCCCTGGCCGTGATCCTGCTCGATGGCGGTTTACGCACACGGGTGGCGAGTTTCCGCGTGGCACTCTGGCCGGCGTTGTCGCTGGCCACGGTGGGGGTGTTGATTACCACAGGCCTCACCGGCATGGCCGCGGCCTGGCTGTTTGACCTCAATATCATCCAAGGCTTGTTGATTGGCGCAATTGTCGGCTCCACAGACGCTGCGGCAGTGTTCTCGCTGCTCGGCGGCAAGGGCCTCAACGAACGGGTCACCGCCAGCCTGGAAATCGAATCCGGCAGCAACGACCCAATGGCGGTGTTCCTCACTGTCACCTTGATCGACATGCTCGCAAGCGGCCAGACCGGCCTGCACTGGAGCCTGCTGACTCACTTGGTGCGCGAGTTCGGCATCGGCGGCGTGGTCGGCCTGGGCGGCGGCTGGCTGATGCTGCAAATGGTCAACCGCATCAACCTGGCCACCGGCCTGTACCCGATCCTGGTGATCGCTGGCGGCCTGTTCGTGTTCGCCGTAACCAACGCCCTGCACGGCAGCGGCTTCCTCGCCGTGTACCTGTGCGGCCTGGTGATCGGCAACCGCCCGGTGCGCAGCCGTCATGGCATTTTGCATATGCTCGACGGCATGGCGTGGCTGGCGCAGATCGGCATGTTCCTGGTACTGGGCCTGCTGGTCACGCCCCATGACTTGCTGCCCATCGCGTTGCCGGCCCTGGGCCTGGCGCTGTGGATGATTCTGTTTGCGCGGCCATTGTCGGTAATGGTCGGCCTGCTGCCTTTCAAAGCGTTCCACGGTCGGGAAAAGGCCTTTATCGCCTGGGTGGGCCTGCGCGGCGCGGTGCCGATCATTCTGGCGGTGTTCCCGCTGATGGCCGGGCTGCCCCATGCGCAGCTGTACTTCAATCTCGCGTTCTTTATCGTGCTGGTGTCGCTGCTGGTGCAGGGCACGAGCCTGCCGTGGGTGGCCAAGCTGCTCAAAGTCACCGTACCGCCGGACCCGGCGCCGATTTCCCGCGCCGCGCTGGAAGTGCACGTCACCAGCGAGTGGGAGCTGTTCGTCTACCGCCTGGGCGCGGAAAAATGGTGCATCGGCGCAGCCCTGCGTGAGCTGAAAATGCCCGAAGGCACGCGGATCGCCGCGCTGTTCCGTGGCCAGCAACTGCTCCATCCGTCGGGTAGTACCGTGCTGGAAGTCGGCGACCTGCTCTGCGTGATCGGCCACGAACACAACCTGCCGGCCCTGGGCAAACTGTTCAGCCAAGCCCCGCAACGCGGTCTGGACCTGCGTTTCTTCGGCGACTTCGTGCTGGAAGGCGATGCCCAACTGGGCGCGGTTTCCGCGCTGTACGGCCTGAAGTTGGAAGGCATCGACCCGGATATGCCGCTGAGCAGTTTCATCACCCAGAAAGTCGGCGGCGCGCCCATCGTCGGCGACCAGGTGGAGTGGAACAACACCATCTGGACCGTCGCGGTCATGGACGGGAACAAGATTGGCAAAGTGGGCGTCAGATTCCCCGAAGGAAGTCGCCCGGGCCCCGGACTCTTCCTCTAAACTGCGGGGCGACGACGCCCCCGATTCTTCACCTTGCAAGACCGGTCTCTATGCCTACCCTGCGCACGTTCCTCGCCACTGCCCTGCTGGGCCTGACCCTTTGTGTCGGCACCGTTCACGCGGCCGACCCGCCCAGCGCCGACGCCATCCAGCAAACCCTGGACAAGCTGCCCGACCGCAAGTTGCCCGACGCCGACATGAAGGCCCTGCAGGGCATCCTGCAGCAGACCTTGACGTACCTGGGCAACAAGCAGGATTACGAGCAGCGCCTGGTCGACCTCAAGCGCCAGCTGGAAGACGCGCCGCGCGAGACCGCCGACAACCAGCGCGAACTGACCCGGCTCAAGGCCACCAAAATCATCCCGGTCGCCCAGCGCTACGCCACCCTGCCGGTGCCGCAGCTTGAGCAACTGCTGGTGCAGCGCACCACCCAGCAAGGCGACCTGCAAAAAGAACTGGCTGACGCCAACAGCCTGTCCATCGCCGCGCAAACCCGCCCCGAGCGCGCCCAGACCGAAATCAGCAGCAGCCAGACGCGCATCCTGCAGATCAACTCGATCCTCAAGGCCGGCAAGGACAACGGCAAGACCCTCAGCGGCGACCAGCGCAACCAGCTCAATGCCGAACTGGCCGCCCTCAACGCACTGATCCCGCTGCGTCGCCAGGAACTGGCCGGCAACAGTCAACTGCAAGACCTGGGCAACAGCCAACACGACCTGGTGATGGAAAAAACCGCGCGCCTGGAACAAGAGATCCAGGACCTGCAAACCCTGATCAACCAGAAACGCCTGGCCCAGTCCCAACAAACGGTGACCCAGCAGTCCATCGAAGCGCAAAAGGCCGGCGGCAGTAGCCTGCTGGCCACGGAAAGCGCGGCCAACCTGAAGTTGTCCGACTACCTGCTCAAAAGCACCGACCGCCTCAACGATCTGACCCAGAAGAACCTGAAAACCAAGCAGCAACTCGACACGGTGACCCAGAGCGACTCGGCCCTGGACGAGCAGATCAACGTGCTCAAGGGCAGCCTGTTGCTGTCCAAGATCCTCTACAAACAGAAACAAGCCTTGCCACGCCTGACCGTGGACCGCGACCTGGCGGACGACATCGCCAACATTCGCCTGTACCAATTCGAGGTCAACCAGCAACGCGAACTGATCAGTTCGCCAAGTGCCTATGTGGATAACTTGCTGGCCAACCAAGCGCCGGAAGACATCACCCCCCAACTGCGCCGCACCCTGCTGGAACTGGCGATCACCCGCAGCGACCTGCTGGAGCGCCTGAGCCGTGAGCTGAGCGCGCTGCTCAATGAATCCATCACCCTGCAACTGAACCAGAAACAACTGCTCAGCACCGCCACCACCCTGCGCGCGACGCTGGATGAGCAGATGTTCTGGATCCCCAGCAACAAGCCGCTGGACACCGAATGGCTGGAAACGGTACCGGCGCACCTGAGCAAGCAAGTCGCCACCTTGCCCTGGGCCTCCAGCGTCAGCGAACTGTACGACGGCCTGACCCAGCGCCCGCTGCTGTTCCTGCCGCTGCTGCTGTTGATTGGCGCGCTGCTATGGCGCCGTAAAAACCTGTACCAGCGCCTGAACAAGGTGCATCTGGATATTGGCCACTTCAAGCGCGACAGCCAGTGGCACACGCCCCAGGCCATCCTGATCAATATTCTGCTCGCAATGCCGGTTTCCTTAGGCTTGGCGCTGTGCGGCTACGCGCTGCAAATCGACGCCCGTGGGCAGAACGCCAACCTCGGTTCGGCCCTGCTGCAAATCGCCCAGGCCTGGCTGGTGTTCTATACCGCTTATCGCATCCTGGCGCCGGGTGGCGTGGCGGAACTGCACTTTCGCTGGGAAAAGCCCCAGGTCGAATTCCTGCAAGGTTGGGTGCGCAAACTCGGGCTGGTGGTACTCGCGCTGGTGGCCGTGGTGGCCATCGCTGAACACCAACCGGCGGCGCTGGCCGACGATGTGCTGGGCATCGGCGTGGTACTCACCTGCTACGCGCTGATGGCCTGGCTGCTCGGCCGCCTGTTGCTCAACAGCCCGACCCATGAAAAGGCCTCACTGTTCCGCAAGGCCGTGGGCCTGATGTTTACCGCGCTGCCGGTCGCGCTGTTTATCGCCGTGTGCTTTGGCTACTACTACACCGCGCTCAAGCTCAGCGACCGCCTGATCAACACCCTTTACCTGCTGATGTTCTGGCTGGTGATCGAAGCCACCTTCGTCCGCGGCCTGGGCGTTGCCGCCCGGCGACTGGCCTATGCGCGTGCCCTGGCCAAACGCCAGGCCGCCAAGGAAGCCGGCGACGGCGAAGCAGTGATCGAAGAACCGACCCTGGACATCGAACAGGTTAACGAACAGTCCATGCGACTGATTCGCCTGGCCTTGCTCGGCGGCTTTATCGCGGCGCTGTACTGGGTATGGTCTGACCTGATCTCGGTGTTTTCGTATCTGGATAACGTCACGTTGTACGAATACACCAGCGGTACGGGTGCCAATATCAGCATGGTGCCGATCAGCATCGGCGACTTGCTCGGCGCGCTGATCATCATCGGCATCACCTTCGCCCTGGCGCGCAACCTGCCCGGCCTGCTCGAGGTGCTGGTGCTGTCCAAGCTGGACCTGGCCCAGGGCAGCGCCTATGCGACCACCACGTTGCTGTCGTATGTGATTGCCGGCGTCGGTTTCGTCTCCACCTTGTCCACCCTCGGCGTGAGCTGGGACAAGTTGCAATGGCTGGTGGCGGCGCTGTCGGTGGGCTTGGGCTTTGGTATGCAGGAGATCTTCGCGAACTTCATCTCCGGCATCATGATCCTGTTCGAACGCCCGGTGCGCATCGGCGACACCATCACCATCGGCAACCTGTCGGGCACGGTGAGCAAGATCCGCATCCGCGCCACCACGATCACTGACTTTGACCGCAAGGACATCATTGTCCCGAACAAAACCTTCATCACTGGGCAACTGATCAACTGGTCGCTGACCGATACCATCACCCGCGTCACCCTGAAACTGGGCGTGGACTACGGCTCGGATCTGGACCTGGTGAAGGAACTGTTACTCAAGGCTGCCAGGGAAAACCCACGGGTCCTGAAAGAGCCAGAACCCCATGTTTACTTCCTCAATTTCGGCGAAAGCACGCTCGACCACGAACTGCGCATGCATGTGCGCGACCTGGGTGACCGTAACCCGGTGCTGGACGAGGTCAACCGCTACATCAACCGTGAGTTCAAGAAACAGCACATCAACATCTCGTTCCGGCAGATGGAGGTGTACCTGAAGAATATGCACGGTCAGGAATACAAATTGGTGCCGGTTGAGGATGACCGCAAGACCATCGCAGGGCCTGAGACAGAGCAAGACGCCCCCGAGCCGCCACCCGGCAAAGTCGACGATGCGCCGGAACCGCCGCCGAGCAAGCTCGACTAACTCCGCTATCCCCAGCAGAATGCTCGGACATTCTGCTGGAGATGGCCGGTGAAAGCCCTCGACGAACTGACCTTCGACAACCGCTTCGCACGCCTGGGCGACGCGTTCTCGACCCACGTACTGCCTGAGCCCCTCGACGCACCGCGCCTGGTCGTAGCGAGCGAGGCCGCGATGGCCCTGCTCGACCTTGACCCCGCTGTTGCCCAAACGCCGGTATTTGCCGAATTGTTTGGCGGCCACAAACTGTGGGCCGAGGCAGAACCGCGGGCGATGGTCTATTCCGGGCATCAGTTCGGCGGCTACACCCCGCAGCTGGGTGACGGCCGTGGGTTGTTACTGGGTGAGGTGTACAACGAAGCCGGCGAGCACTGGGACCTGCACCTCAAGGGCGCCGGGATGACACCTTACTCACGCATGGGCGATGGGCGTGCCGTGTTGCGCTCGTCGATCCGTGAGTTTCTGGCCTCCGAAGCCCTGCACGCGCTGGGCATCCCCAGCAGCCGCGCACTGTGCGTGATCGGCTCCGACACCCCCGTGTGGCGTGAGAAACAGGAGCGTGGCGCGATGGTATTGCGCATGGCGCACAGCCATATCCGCTTCGGCCATTTCGAATATTTCTACTACACCAAGAAGCCCGAGCAGCAGGCGCTGTTGGCCGAGCATGTACTGAACCTGCACTACCCCGAGTGCCGCGAACAACCCGAGCCGTACCTGGCGATGTTCCGCGAAATCGTCGAGCGCAACGCCGAATTGATCGCTAAGTGGCAGGCTTATGGCTTCTGCCATGGCGTGATGAACACCGACAACATGTCGATCCTCGGCATCACTTTCGACTTCGGGCCGTTTGCGTTTCTGGATGACTTTGACGCGCACTTCATCTGCAACCACTCGGACCATGAAGGACGCTATTCCTTCAGCAATCAGGTGCCGATTGGGCAGTGGAACTTGAGTGCATTGGCGCAAGCACTGACGCCGTTTATCAGCGTCGACGCCTTGAAAGAAGCCCTTGGGCTGTACCTGCCGCTGTATCAGGCGAACTACCTGGATCTGATGCGCCGCCGCCTGGGACTCACCACCGCCGAAGACGATGACCAGCATCTGGTCGAGCGGTTGTTGAAGCTGATGCAGAACAGCGGCGTGGATTACACCCTGTTCTTCCGCCGCCTGGGGGATGAGTCGGCGGCGTTGGCGGTGACGCGGCTGCGCGATGACTTCGTCGACCTGGCCGGGTTTGATGCCTGGGCCGAGCAGTACAAGGCGCGTGTTGCACGGGATGGTGACTACGGCGAGGAACAGCGCCGTGCACGGATGCACGCGGTGAACCCGCTGTACATCTTGCGCAACTATCTTGCGCAGAATGCCATCGCTGCCGCCGAGTCCGGGGATTACAGCGAGGTGCGACGGCTGCATGAGGTGCTTTCCAAGCCGTTTGAGGAGCAAGCGGGGATGGAGCAATACGCACAGCGGCCGCCGGATTGGGGGAAGCATTTGGAGATTAGTTGTTCGTCTTAAGGAGGCGTATCCAGAAGATCGCCCACCGTCTTGGTCATGATCAGATGAACATGTCCACCGGCACCTTGAAGAACTCCGCCAGCCAACGAATCTGCCGAACGTTCAGCTGGCGTTTTCCACTCAGGATTTCTGAGACAACCGATTGAGCGCCTACGCCAGGCAGATCACTTTGCGTCAAACCATGCTCCTGCATCATTGACCGCAGTACATCAACTCCGCTCGCCTCAGGTATAGGCCAATGCTCTAAGTCGTAGGCCTCAACCCAGTCACCGATGATATCGACCAGCCCCATCAGCGGATGGGTTTCATCTTCCCCCACGATATCCAGCAATTCGTCGAGCGCCTCTACCAACAGATCGTAATCAGCCTCGGTTTTCGGCTTACGCAACAAGGGGGACACGAACTGCCAATGCTCGGCAACCTGCTCGATCAATACACTCATTTTTCCCATTACTCCTTCCATTTACCCTTGTCGTATTCACGATGGTCCAAAATATGCCGGATATAGAGGCGCTGCATTCGATAGCGCACGATGGCAACAAGGCGGAGCTTGTTACCTCCAATATTGAACACATGCAGTGCCCCAACTTTATCCACAGCAGGGAAAACTGCTCTCAACGTCGCAAAATCTTCAGGGCTGATGACTTTGACCTTACGATGCCACTCATCCAGAGCACTCGCTGAGTGAGGCCATTTTTCCTTGGCATTTCGTATTTGCTTCGCACTGATCACTCGCATGCAACATCCCTATCGCATCTTGCTATGAAGGTTAAACCCGAACGCTGACTATCGCAATTTGCTATAGAACCGATCGGACCGGTGGTGCCTTGTCGAACACGCTTTCACAGCCTAGATAGGCACGCGTAATCGGCGCGCAAAAATCTGTGAGCATATGCAACGTCGCTTAGAACTTGATAACACCTGCGCCCGACTCCACATTGAGCTCCACTGACTGCTTTCGTTGGAGCCCCACCATGTCCGAACCTCTTGTAATCCCCTGCCCCCACTGCAACGGGCTCAACCGCATCCCTGGTGAACGCCTGGGTGATGCGCCAAAGTGCGGGCGCTGCAAGCAGCCGGTTTTGTTGAAGAAGCCGTTTGAGCTGAAACAAGGCGACTACGCCAGCCAGATCAAAGGCGACCTGCCGTTGCTGGTGGATGTATGGGCCGACTGGTGTGGACCGTGTAAATCGTTTGCGCCGGTGTTCGAGCAGGCGGCCGGGCAGTTGGCGGGCAAGTGCCGGCTGGCCAAGCTGGACAGCGAGGCCAATCAGCAGTTGTCGGCGCAGTTGGGGATTCGCTCGATTCCCAGTTTGATTCTGTTCAAGAACGGTCGCGAAGTGGCGCGCCAGAGTGGGGCGTTTCCGTTGCCGCAGTTGATGGCGTGGTTACGCAGCCAGGGCATTTGACACCCGACCTGTAGGAGCCGGCTTGCCGGCGATGGCGTTCTTGAGGGCGCCATCGCCGGCAAGCCGGCTCCTACAGTGAGGCATTCCAGCGTTAGGCCACGGGTGTTTCGCGGTCCATCATCTGGCCGACCAGCAATACGCCCAGTTCGCTTAATTGGTGGATTGCCAGGGCTACGTCGCGGTGTTCGCCGGTGAGATCGTTGGACAGGTTGAGCAACAGGGTGCGAACGGATGAGAAGGTTTCGTAGCTGTTGAGGACCAGGGTTTCGGTGGGGAGGTTGGGGGTGACGGTATAAAGGTTAACCATGGATCGTCTCCGAGCAGGAGCCGCAACCGACCGCTACTAAACGGGGGTGGCAGCTGTACGCAGGTTAGTAGACCGGGAGACGCAACCGGCGCGCTCAAGAGCGCCCTCCGTACAGCCACCATCAAATTCAGGAAGGTCCTGATCGACGATTTTGCTGTACGTCTCAACACGGGCTACTAAACCCGACCACTGAGAATTCAGCGGCCCGAGAACCTTAAGAGAAGCCCATCCAGACGCACAAGCCGGGCGATTCTGGCTTACCTGTAGGCATCGTTACAAGGCATAACCCCATTGCCAGACCCGTCCTACAGCCTCTGTGGGACAAATCCAGCGGCTGGAATGCAGAACCAAGTGTGGGAGCTGGCTTGCCTGCGATGCAGGCGACTCGGTCTGCCTGATACACCGAGGCGATGCGATCGCAGGCAAGCCAGCTCCCACACTGATCGCATTTCAAACTCAGATCCGCGCTGCCTTTCAGATCACGCGTTTTCCAGCAGGTTATGCAGCTCCACAAATTGCTGTGTGAGCTTATGCCGTGGGTCCAGGTGGATCAGCGGCTTGCTCTCCTGGTGCGATTCACGCATGCGTACGGAACTGGCCAGGTACACCGGCAACACCGGCAGGCCCTCAGCAATCAACTCATCCAGCATCTGCTGCGGCAGGCTCGCCCGGGCCTGGAACTGGTTGACCACGATGCCTTCCACTTCAAGGCCTTCGTTGTGGTCCTCCTTCAATTCTTCGATTTCCGCCAGCAGACCATACAGGGCCTGGCGCGAGAAGCTGTCGCAATCAAAGGGGATCAGCACACGATCAGCGGCAATTAGCGCCGAAACCGCATAAAAATTCAGGGCTGGCGGTGTATCCAGGTAGATCCGGTCGTAATCCTCGCTCAGATCATCCAGCAGCTTTCTCAGCTTGTTGATCTTGTGCTTGGCCTCAAGCTTGGGCTGCAGGTCGGCCAACTCCGGGGTCGCGGTGATGACGTGCAGGTTGTCGAACGGGGTTTCGTAGATATCTACCTTGTTCTTCTTGGAAAATGGCCCGGAAGACAGGGTTTGCTTGAAAAAATCCGCGATACCCATGGGGATATCGTCGCCGGTCAGCCCCGTGAGGTACTGGGTTGAGTTGGCTTGTGCATCGAGGTCCACCAACAGGGTTCGATAACCTTCGCTGGCGCTGACTGCCGCCAGGTTGCAGGCAATGCTGGACTTGCCAACGCCGCCTTTCTGATTGAACACCACACGCCGCATGGAAAAACCTCCGTGTATCAATGAATATCCGAGTGTAGAGGGCAAAAGCGCCTGTTAGCTACCTCGTTCATCCATGCACTGCTGCATCACGGGCGATTGGTGACCTGTCTTTAATACGCAGCCGACAGATTAAAAAGAACGGTCCGACAATCCAATCAGTCCTCTGGTAAAGGACAATCTGTAAATCCTTTCCACTATTTTGTAATCAACCGTGCACAAATTTTTACCAAAGTTTGCTAGAACCCCACGGCACCGGGATAATGCGCGCCATTCGACTATTGTTCCCTGTCCCGGTATTCGGGGCCAAAAGTCGCACATGGAAGCCCGCAGGGGCGGGATAACTTCTCAGTGATCAATTTCAACATCGCCCAATGGCGCGCCTGGGCCCCTGGGCTCGATAGCGTGGACGACTGGCGCGCCTGGTGCCTGGCCCCGATGTTGCTGCCTGCCAGCGAAGCCTGTCCCGATGTGTCATTCCTGCCGGCCATGCAACGCCGCCGCCTGAACCGCCTGGCACGCATGGCGTTCAGCGTGGGCTGGCCACTGGCCGAGGGTTTGCAGGACCTGCCGCTGGTGTTTATCTCCCGGCATGGCGAGACCCCGCGCACCCTCGACATCCTCAGCGACCTGGCCAACGACCAGCCACTGTCGCCCACCCAGTTCAGCCTGTCGGTGCATAACGCGGTAATTGGCCTGTGGTCGATCCTGCGCAATGAAACCAGCGAAATGACTGCCCTCGCCGCCGCGGGCGACGGTTTGGAACATGGCATGCTCGAAGCCGCCGCGCTGCTCAACGAAGGTGCCCCGGCCGTATTGCTGGTGATCACTGAAGAACAGCCGCCCGAAGCCTACGCCAGCTGGATCCACGACGTGCCGTTCCCCTACGCCCTCGGCCTGTTGCTGACACCGGGCGACGAGTGGCAACTGGAACTCGGTACCGGCACTGTCCAACCCACTCAAACCCAGTGGCCCCACGCCCTGAACCTGCTGCGCACCCTGCTCACCGAACAGGTCGCCTGCCAACATGCCTGGAAGAACCGTGTATGGAACTGGCAACGCAAGCCCTGAACGAGAAACCACGGGACGCCTACTATTGGCGCCTGTTCGCCACCGCCGCCAGCTTCGCGCTGTTCGGCTTCGGTGGGCTGTGCCTGCGTTTACTGGTGTTCCCGCTGCTCAGTTGTCTGCCAGGGGACGCTGCAAAACACCGCAGCCGCGCCCGTCACACGATCAGTTGGCTGTTCTGGTTCTTTATTCGCCTGATGCAGCGCGCCGGCGTGCTCACCTACAGTGTCGAAGGCGCGGAAAAACTCGGCCGCCCTGGCCAGATGATCATCGCCAACCACCCGTCCTTGATCGACGTGGTGTTCCTGATCGGCCTGGTGCGCCAGGCCAACTGCGTGGTCAAGCAGAGCCTGTGGCAGAACCCCTTCACCCGTGGGCCGGTGCGCGACGCGGGCTATATCAGCAACGACGGCAGTGCCGAGATGCTCGATGCGGCGGCGGATGCCCTGCGCAGCGGCCAGACCCTGATCATCTTTCCCGAAGGAACCCGCACCACACCCGGCGCGGCGCCTGCCTTTCATCGCGGCGCCGCCGCCATTGCGCTGCGCGGTGCGACAATCATCACCCCCGTGGTGATCAAGGTCAGCCCCACCACGCTGACCAAGGCCGAACCCTGGTATCGCATCCCAAAATGCCGCGTGCACTTCAGTTTGCGCGTGGGTGCCGATATAGAACCACAGGCGTTCGCAACACTGGGCCCCGCGCCCCAGGCCTCACGCAAGCTCAACGATTACCTGCATCACTATTTTATTAAGGAGCTCGCCGAAGATGAGCGACCAACACCGCCTTGAGCACGACATAAAGACGCTGATCATCGAGGCCCTGGGCCTGGAAGACATCAGCGTCGACGACATCGGCAGCGAGCAAACCCTGTTCGGCGAAGGCCTCGGCCTGGATTCGGTAGACGCCCTGGAACTGGGCCTGGCGATCCAGAAAAAGTACGGCATCAAGATCGATGCCGACGCCAAGGACACCCGCAATCACTTCACCAACGTGGCCAGCCTTGCGGCGTTCGTCACGGCCAGACAGGCAGCTTGAGACCGGACCATGCAAACTCGTGACGATATTTTCAACACCCTGCGCGACGCCTTGGTGGAACTGTTTGAACTGCCGCCGGAACGCGTCACCCTTGACGCCAACCTGTACCAGGACCTGGAAATCGACAGCATCGATGCCGTCGACTTGATCGACCATATCAAGCGCCAGACCGGCAAGAAGATCGCCGCCGAAGAGTTCAAGGCCGTGCGCACCGTGAACGACGTGGTTGAGGCGGTGTACCGTCTGGTCACGCCTGCCGCATGAGCCGGCTGATCGGCCTTGGCCTGTTGTTGGCGGGGCTGCTGTACCCCTTTGCGGTGTATTACGGCACCGAACACTTCGCCCCGTGGCAATTCGGCCTGCTGCTGGGCAGCCTGTGGCTATTGCGTGCACTGACCGGTGCGCGACGCCCCGGCAGCCGCTGGATGGCGCTGGCGGTGATCTTGTTTTGCCTGCTGCTGGCCTGGTTCGATAACCCGCACTTGCTGCGCTGGTACCCGAGCCTGGTCAGTGGGTTCATGTTGGCGTTGTTCGGCTTGAGTCTCAAATACGGCCCGCCGATGGTCGAGCGCCTGGCGCGCATGACCGACCCGGTGCTGCCCCCGCATGCCATCGTGTATACCCGCCAGGTCACCGTGGTGTGGAGCGTGTTTTTTCTGTGTAATGGCCTGCTCGCCGCCGCCCTCACCCTGTGGGCGCCGCTGAGCTGGTGGACGTTGTACAACGGCCTGATCGCCTACGGGCTGATGGGGCTGTTGTTTGCCGTGGAATGGCTGGTACGACAAAGGGTTCGAGGCCGCGTATGAATGGGTTGAAACTTGAGCACTTGCTGCTTGAGCCGCTGGAACAGCGTCCGGTCACCACCGAACCTGCAATGAATCATGCCCAATTATGGGAGCATTCCCTGAGCCTGGCCGCAGGCCTGCAAGCGCGCGGTATCCAGCGCCTGGCCGTGTACCTGGAAGACGCCGGCCTGCTGGCGATTGCCCTGCTGGGCGCGTGGCGGGCCGGAGTCAGCGTGCTGCTGCCCGCCGACTTGCAACCTCAGACCCGCCAACGCTGGGATGAGGCCGTCGATGCCTGGCTGACCGAAACGACAGACCTGGACGCGTTGTACCAGGCGCCACTGAGCGCTGCGGCATTCGATCTGGACGCTTGCCAACTGAGCCTGTGCACCTCCGGCTCCAGCGGCGAACCCAAGCGCATCGACAAAAACCTGCGCCAACTGGCCAACGAAGTCGAGGCCCTGGAAACCCTGTGGGGCCCTAGCCTCAAGGACGCCTGCATCATCGGCAGCGTCGCAACCCAGCATATCTACGGCTTGTTGTTCCGCGTGCTGTGGCCGCTGTGCGCCGGCCGCACCTTTGTGCGCAAGCAACTGGCCTTCCCTGAAGACATGCAGCGCGCCAGCCGCGAGCACGCGCACTTTGCCTGGGTCGCCAGCCCGGCGCTGCTCAAGCGCATGGGCGACAACCTTGACTGGCCGACGCTGAGCCAGGTGTCGCGGGTATTTTCATCCGGCGGCGCGCTGCCCGTAGAAGCCGCCGGCAGCCTGTACGACCGCTTGCAACAATGGCCGACCGAGATCCTCGGCAGCTCGGAAACCGGTGGCATTGCCTGGCGCCAGGGTGCGCAGCCGTGGCAGCCGTTTGCCGACGTGCAACTGAGCCAGGACGCCGACGGCGCCCTGCGCATCGCCTCGCCTTACCTGCCTGAGGGGCATGTCGAGCAAACCGCCGACGCGGCACGCATCCATGCCGATGGCCGTTTCGAGTTGCTCGGCCGCCTGGATCGCATCGTCAAGCTGGAAGAAAAACGCATCTCACTGCCCATGCTGGAACACGCATTGATGGACCACCCCTGGGTCGCGGAAACCCGCCTGGGCGTGGTGCAGGAAAACCGCGCGTCACTCGGCGCGCTGGTGGTGCTGAGCGTCGAGGGGCTGCATGCCTTGCGCAATCAGGGACGACGCACGCTCACCCAGACCCTGCGCCAGCATCTGAGCCAACATTGCGAAGCCCTGGCGTTGCCGCGCCGCTGGCGGTTGTTGAGACAGTTGCCCCTGAACAGCCAAGGCAAACTGCCCCAGGCCGATATCGAGGCGCTGCTGCTGGCGGCCCGCCCGAAGGCGCCGGAAGTGCTGGAGCAGGTTGAAGCCGACGGCGAATGGACCTTGCAACTGAGCGTGCCGCCAGACCTGGCCTATTTCAGCGGACACTTCCCGGTCACGCCGGTGCTGCCGGGGGTGGTACAGGTGGAATGGGCCTTCAAACTGGGCCAGCAACTGCTCGATCTGCCGCCGACCTTTGCTGGCATGGAAGTGCTCAAGTTCCAGCAATTGGTGCGCCCTGGCGATGCGATCGAACTGCACCTGCGCTTTGATGCGCAACGCGGCAAGTTGTACTTCGCCTACCGCAATGGCGTTGCGGCGTGTTCCAGTGGCCGGATTCAACTGGAGCCCGCGCATGCATAACCCCTGCGCCCTGATCCCGGTCTACAACCACGAAGCCGCCGTACCGGCCGTGGTCCGCAGCCTACTGGACAGCGGCCTGCCCTGCCTGCTGGTCGACGACGGCAGCAGCCCCGCCTGCGCGGCCGTACTGGCGCAATTGGCGACGCTGGATAACGTCACCCTGCTGACCTTGCCCAGCAATAAGGGCAAGGGCGGTGCCGTCATGGCCGGTTTCCGCGAAGCTGCACGCCAGGGCTTCAGCCATGCCTTGCAAGTCGACGCCGACGGCCAACATGACCTGCGCGAAGTCGAGACCTTCCTCGACACCTCACGCCGGCATCCCGATGCCGTTATCTGCGGCTACCCCGAATACGACGACAGCGTGCCCAAAGGCCGCCTGTACGCGCGCTACCTGACCCACGTGTGGGTATGGATCAACACCTTGTCGCTGCAGATCCGCGACTCCATGTGCGGCTTTCGCGTATACCCGCTGCCCCCGGTGCTAGCACTGATGGACTCGGCCTACATCGGCACACGCATGGATTTCGACTCCGACATCCTGGTGCGCCTGGCTTGGCGCAACCAGCCGATGCGCTGGCTGCCAACCCAGGTGCATTACCCGGCTGACGGCCTGTCGCACTTCCGGCTGTTCCGCGACAACGTACGCATCTCCGCCATGCACACCCGGTTGTTCTTCGGCATGTTGGTGCGCGCGCCGATGATCCTGTGGCGACGGTGGCAGGCATGAGTGACAGCACCAAGCACTGGGCCGACCGCGAGGAGCGCGGCAGCTATTGGCTGATGAAGCTCACGGCATTCGCCGCCAAGGTCCTTGGCCGTCGGCTGCTGAGCCCGCTGCTGTACGGCATCGTGTTGTACTTCTTCCTGTTCGGCCGCACCGCGCGCCAGAGCGCCTGGCAGTACCAGCAGCGCCTGGCCGACTGGAGCGGGCGCGACGAACTGCGCCCCAGCCAGTGGAAAGTCTTCGGCCAGTTCATGGCGTTTGCCGACTCGCTGCTCGACAAGCTCGACGTGTGGAACGGCAAGCTGCGCCTGGAGCAGATCGAGATCAACGATCCGGCGCAATTGCGCGGGCAACTGCGCGGCGAGCGCGGGCAGATGCTGGTGGGCGCACACCTGGGCAACCTGGAAGTGTGCCGCGCGCTCGCCGAGATTGGCGAGCAGGTCACCATGAACGTACTGGTGCACACCAAGCACGCCGAGCAATTCAATCGCCTGCTGGGCGAAGCCGGGGCGACCCACTTGCGTCTGATCCAGGTCAGCGAGTTGGACCCGGCTACCATGTTGCTGCTCAGCCAGCGCCTGGACGACGGCGAATGGCTTGCCATTGCCGGCGACCGCGTGCCGCTGCACGGCGGGCGCACGGTGCGCGTGGATTTCCTCGGCCATGACGCGGCCTTCCCCCAAGGCCCGTGGCTGCTGGCCGGCCTGCTCAAATGCCCGGTGAACCTGCTGATGTGCCTCAAGCACACAGGCCGCTATCGCCTGAGCATTGAGCCTTTCGCCGAAATGATCGAATGGAAGCGCAACACCCGCGAGCAGGTCATAGCCCTGTGGACCGCGCGCTACGCTGCACGGCTGGGCCAGTTCTGCCTGGAAGCGCCCCAACAATGGTTCAACTTTTACCCTTTCTGGAAGACCGATGACGACGCATCTTGAGCCGGTAACCTTTGGCGAACGCGCTTTGCGCATCGAAGACGTGTTGGCCCTGGCCAACCGTCAGGCGCCGACCCACTTGCAGGGCGACGCCGCGTATCGCCAGCGCATTGCCAAGGGCGCGCAGTTCCTCGACTCGCTGCTGGACAAGGAAGGCGTGATCTACGGCGTGACCACCGGCTACGGCGACTCGTGCGTGGTGGCGGTGCCGTTGCAGCACGTCGAAGCGCTGCCGCGTCATCTGTACACCTTCCACGGTTGCGGCTTGGGCAAGTTGCTCGACGCCCAGGCCACCCGCGCGGTGCTGGCGGCTCGATTGCAGTCGCTGTGCCATGGCGTGTCCGGGGTGCGCGTGGAGTTGCTGGAACGCCTGCACGCCTTCCTTGAACACGATGTGCTGCCGCTGATCCCGGAAGAAGGCTCGGTGGGCGCCAGCGGTGATCTGACCCCGCTGTCCTACGTGGCCGCGACCCTGTCCGGCGAACGGGAAGTGATGTTCCGTGGCGAACGGCGCCAGGCGGCCGACGTGCACCGCGAACTGAGCTGGGAGCCGCTGGTGTTGCGTCCGAAAGAAGCCCTGGCGCTGATGAACGGCACCGCCGTGATGACCGGCTTGGCCTGCCTGGCCTTCGCCCGCGCCGACTACCTGCTGCAACTGGCCACGCGCATCACTGCGCTGAACGTGGTGGCGCTGCAGGGCAACCCGGAACACTTCGACGAACGCCTGTTCGCCGCCAAGCCGCACCCTGGGCAGATGCAAGTCGCCGCCTGGCTGCGCAAGGACCTGGCCATCGACGCGCCGACCGCGCCGTTGCATCGCCTGCAAGACCGTTACTCGCTGCGCTGTGCTCCCCACGTCCTTGGCGTGCTGGCTGACAGCCTGAACTGGCTGCGTTCGTTTATCGAGATCGAACTGAACAGCGCCAACGACAACCCGATCATCGACGCTGAAGAAGAGCGCGTGCTGCACGGTGGGCATTTCTACGGCGGGCATATCGCCTTCGCCATGGACAGCCTCAAGACCCTGGTCGCCAACGTCGCCGACCTGCTCGACCGCCAGCTCGCGCTGCTGGTGGACGTGCGTTACAACCACGGCCTGCCGAGCAACCTGTCCGGCGCGCCGGCTGATCGCGCCATGATCAACCACGGCTTCAAGGCCGTGCAGATCGGCACCAGCGCCTGGACCGCCGAAGCCTTGAAAAATACGATGCCGGCCAGCGTGTTCTCACGCTCCACCGAGTGCCACAACCAGGACAAAGTGAGCATGGGCACCATCGCCGCCCGCGATGCGATCCGTGTGTTGGAGCTGACCGAACAGGTCGCCGCCGCCACGCTGCTCGCCGCCAATCAGGGTGTCTGGCTGCGGGCCCAGGCTGAGGATGCGCGACCGTTGCCACCCGCATTGGCGGCGATGCACGACGATCTGGCCAAGGACTTCCCACCCGTCATCGAAGACCGCGCCCTCGAAGGCGAGTTGCGCCTTTGCCTGCAACGCATTGCCGAGCAACACTGGAGGCTGCATGCGTAGCCAGGGCGTGCTGCATTGCGACACTGAAATCCTCGTGCCGTTTTTTGACGTCGACACCATGAACGTGGTGTGGCACGGGCATTACGTGAAGTACCTGGAAGTGGCGCGCTGCGCGCTGCTGGACAAGATCGGGCATAACTACACGGCAATGCTCGAATCCGGCTACGCCTGGCCGGTGATCGACATGCAGCTGCGCTACGTGCGTGGCGCGGTGTTCGGCCAGACCCTCAACGTGCGCGCCAGCCTGGTGGAGTGGGAGAACCGTTTGAAGGTCAATTACCTGATCACTGACCTCGCCAGCGGCGAGCGCCTGACCCGCGCCAGCACCGTGCAGGTGGCGGTGGAAATCGCCAGCCGCGAGATGCAGTTGGCCTCCCCCAAAGTATTCACCGACGCCGTCGAAAGGGCCCTGAAATGAGACCCCCTGTAGGAGCCGGCTTGCCGGCGAAAATCGTCAACGATAACGCGGGCTGCCTGACACTGCGCAGCGCCCTCAGGTTTTTCGCGAGCAAGCTCGCTCCTACAGGGATCGGGTTGTTGCTGAGCTTCTGTGCCCATGCTTTTGACTTGCAGCAGCTGAGCGACCAGCTTGCAAAACCCTCAGTGATCCACGGCAGCTTCACCCAGGAAAAACACCTGCGCGCCCTGCCCCAGCCCTTGGTCAGCAAAGGCACCTTCGTCCTCGCCAAGGACCACGGCCTGCTGTGGCTGCTGAAAACCCCACTGCAACAGGACTACCGGATCAGCGCCCACGGTATCGCCCGGCGTGACGCCAATGGTTGGCAACTGCTGCCGAACAAGAGCGCCGGCGCTGAGCAGAATCGCCTGTTCCTCGCCGTGCTCCAGGGCGACAGCAGCGGCTTGCAGCGTGACTTCGAATTGCAACTGCAAGGCGAGGCGAAGCAATGGAAGCTCACGCTGATCCCGCGCTCACTGTTGCTCAAGCAGGTTTTCACCCAGATCAACATCGACGGCGGTGACTTGGTGCAGACCATCGAACTGTTGGAAACCCAAGGCGACAGCACTGTGTTGCGCATGCAGGACAGCACCGCCGGCCAACCCCTGAGCGAAGCGGAGCAACACGACTTTGCCCAGTGAGCGCCTGCTGCCGCGCCTGTTCCTGATCCTGCTGGTGGCCGTGCTGGCCCTGGCCGGCTGGCAGTGGCGCCATGGCGCGCCGTTGTCGGCCAACCTGATGGAACTGGTACCGGGCAACACGCCGGACGCCCTGGAACAGCAAGCCGAACAGCGCATGCAGGAACCGCTGAACCGCGAGATGCTGGTGCTGGTGGGCCATGCCGACCGCCAGCAAGCCGTGGCAGTCGCCCAACAATTGGGCGAGCGCTGGCAGGCCAGTGGGCTGTTTGAAAAAGTGCAGTGGAACCTGCAAGCCGACTTGCCGGCACTGCGCGAGCAACTGCTGCGCGGGCGCCTGGCGATGCTCTCGGCCAAGGACCGCGAGCAATTGATCGAACAGCCCGACGCGTTTATCCAACAGCGCGTGCAAGCGCTGTTCGACCCCTTTAGCGGCTTCAGCCTGGTGCCCAGCCAGGATGACTGGCTGGGCCTCACCGGGCGCATCCAGAACAGCCAGCCGCAACACGGCTCGGTGCAGTTGGATATCGGCAGCGGCGCGTTGATCGCCGATGCCGACGGCAAGAGCTGGGTGCTGCTGCGTGCGCGCACCACCGGCAATGCCTTCGACATGAACCTGCCGCTGCAAGTGGCGGACCTGCTTCAGGCGAGTCGCGCGCAAGCCAGCGAACACGGCGCGCAACTACTCGCCGCCAGCGGCTTGCTCTACGCCGCCAATGGTCAGCAGCAAGCCACGCGCGAAATCACCTGGGTCGGCGGCGGCGCAACCATCGGCATCCTGCTGTTGCTGTTGCTCGCCTTCCGCCGCTGGCGCGTGTTGCTGGCCTTTGTACCGGTGCTGGTGGGCATGCTGTTTGGCGCGGTGGCCTGTGTGGCACTGTTCGGCCATATGCACGTGATGACGCTGGTGCTGGGTTCCAGCCTGATCGGCGTGGCGGTGGATTACCCGCTGCACTACTTGTCGAAAAGCTGGAGCATGAGCCCGTGGCGCAGTTGGCCGGCGTTGCGCATCACCTTGCCGGGCTTGAGCTTGAGCCTGGCGACCAGCTGTATCGGTTACTTGGCGCTGGCCTGGACGCCGTTCCCGGCGTTGACGCAAATCGCCATCTTCTCAGCCGCAGGCTTGGTCGGCGCCTACCTGTCCGCCGTGTGCCTGTTGCCGGCGCTGCTCAAGGGCGTCGAGTTGCGCCCGGCACAATGGCCGCTGCGCATCGCGCAATGCCTGTGGCTGCTACGCGCCTCATTGCTCAAGCGCGTGCCGAGCCCGGTGCTGCTGGCCTTGCTGCTGCTGTTTTGCGCCGGTGGCCTGTGGCACCTGAACAGCAAAAACGATATCCGCCAATGGATCGGCGCGCCGCCACAATTACTGCAAGAAGCGCAGGCCGTGGCGCGGATCACCGGGTTCCAGCCCACCAGCCAGTTCTTCCTGGTGCGGGCGGACAACCAGCAACAGTTGCTAGAGCGTCAGAGCGCGTTGGCGCAGCGCCTGGATCAATTGGTGAATATGGACAAGCTCCAGGGCTACCTGGCGCTCAATCAACTGGTCAGCCAGCCCGCCGAGCAACAGCAACTGCGTGATGCGCTGAACAACCTGCCACAACACTGGCAGCCGCTGCTCGACCTCGGCGTACCCGCCAGCGCCCTGCAAGCCGAAGTCGCGCACCTGCAAGCGCTGCCTACCCAAGATATCGACGCTGCGCTGGCCGGCCCGATGGCCGAGCCTTGGCGCACGCTGTGGCTCGGTAAGGTCGATGGCGGCGTGGCGGCCATGGTCAGCCTGCAAGGCTTGAACAACCCCGCCTTGCTACGTGTGCAGGCGCTGGACTTACCCGGTGTGCAACTGGTGGACCGCCTGGCCGACTTGAACCGGGTGTTCGCCGACACACAGATCAGCGCCGCTGAACTGAAGTTGATGTCCTGCGTGTTGATCGTACTGTTGCTGATCCTGCCGTTCGGCTTCGGCGGTGCCTTGCGTATCGTCGCGCTGCCGCTGCTGGCGGCCCTGTGCAGCCTGGCCAGCCTTGGATGGCTGGGCCAGCCGCTGACACTGTTCAGTCTGTTCGGCCTGCTACTGGTCACGGCCATCAGCGTCGACTACGCGATCCTGATGCGCGAGCAAATCGGCGGCCCTGCGGTCAGTCTCTTGGGCACCTTGTTGGCAGCGTTGACGACCTGGCTGTCGTTTGGACTGCTTGCGGTGTCCAGTACACCGGCAGTGAGTAATTTCGGCTTATCGGTCAGCCTGGGGCTGGCATTCAGCTTTATGCTGGCACCCTGGGCCGGGCAACAGAAGCACGCCTTATGAATGTGATTATCGCCAATGTGGCAAGGAGCCCTCGTGCCCACAGTTGAAATGGAACGTCGCCAGGTGGTGGTGATCGGTGCCGGTCCGTCCGGGGCCATCGCCGCCGCGCTGTTAAAGCGCAAAGGGCATGATGTATTGATCATCGAGCGCCAGCATTTCCCACGGTTCTCGATCGGCGAAAGCCTGCTGTCGCACTGCATCGATTTCATCGAAGAAGCCGGCATGCTCGACGCCGTACAGGCCGCAGGGTTCCAGGTGAAAACCGGCGCCGCGTTCGCCTGGGGCGAGCGCTACAGCGCATTTGATTTCAGTGACACTTTCAGCAACGGCAAGCCGACCACCTTCCAGGTGCAGCGCGGCGAGTTCGACAAGTTGCTGGCCGATCAGGCCGCCAAGCAAGGTGTGGAGATCCGCTACGGCGAAACTATCGTCGGCGTGGATTTCAGCGGCGAGAGCCGCTACCTGCATGTGCGCCTTGAGAACGGCAGCGACTACCACCTCAAGGCCAAGTTCGTACTCGACGCCAGCGGCTATGGCCGCGTGCTGCCGCGTCTGCTGGATCTGGATCTGCCGTCCGACTTCCCCGTACGCCAAGCCGTGTTCACCCACGTCGAAGACCGCATCGAACATCCCGGCTTTGATCGCACCAAGATTCTGGTGACCACCCATCCGACCCAGCGTGACATCTGGTTCTGGACCATTCCGTTCAGCAACGGGCGTTGTTCGGTGGGCGTAGTCGCGGCCAAGGAGCATTTCGACGGTCGCGATGGCGACCTCGACGCCTGCCTGCGCGGCTTTATCGCCGAAACCCCGAGCCTTGCCGGCGTGCTGCAAAACGCCGTGTGGGACACCCCGGCGCGCACCCTCGGTGGCTACGCAGCCAACGTCAAAACCCTGCACGGACCGGGCTTCGCGCTGCTGGGCAATGCGGCGGAATTCCTCGACCCGGTGTTTTCTTCCGGGGTGACCATCGCCATGCGTTCAGCGAGCATGGCGGCCGCTGTGTTGCACCGTCAGCTCAAGGGCGAAACCGTGGACTGGGAGAACGAGTTTGCCGTGCCCTTGAAACGCGGCGTGGACACCTTCCGCTGCTACGTCGAAGGCTGGTACGCCGGGACGTTCCAGGATGTGATCTACCACCCGGACAGCTCGTCGGAGATTCGCCGGATGATCAGCTCGATCCTCGCCGGCTACGCGTGGGATGAGCGCAACCCGTTTGTCAGCGAGCCCAAGCGGCGGTTGCGGATGTTGTCGGAGATTTGTGCGAGTGAGCCGGTATGAGCAGTCAGTACTTAAGTAAGAACTACGTCGAAGAAACCAGGTTCGGCTTCTGGTTCCTGCGCAGCCACACCTGGCAGCACCATGTGCTGCGCGTGGCGATCAACGACCTGCGCAGCCTGTTTACCGACCCGTTGCCCGAGGCCCCGGTACTGCTGGACGCCGGTTGCGGCCAAGGCAAATCGTTCCAATACTTGCAGCAGGTGTTCGCTCCCGAGCGCCTGATCGGCCTGGATGCCGACCCGCACAGCCTGGAACTGAGCCGCGAAGAAGCTCAGCGCCAAGGCTTGGCCATCGAGCTGATCGGCAGCGACTGCGCCACCTTGCAAGTGCCGGACGAAAGCGTCGATATCCTGTTCTGCCACCAGACCTTTCACCACCTGGTCGAGCAGCACCGCGCGCTCAAGGAGTTCTACCGTGTGCTCAAGCCGGGCGGTTATCTGCTGTTTGCAGAATCCACCGAAGCCTATATCGACACCTGGGTGATTCGCTGGCTGTTCCGCCACCCGATGCATGTGCAGAAAAGCGCCGATGAGTACCTGGATATGCTCCGCGAGCAGGGCTTTGAATTCGGTCCGCAGAACATCTCGTACCCGTACTTGTGGTGGAGCCGCTCCAGCGATTTCGGCCTGCTGGAACGCTGGGGCCTGCGCAAGGCGCCGCCGGTGGGGCAGCGCGAGGAAACCCTGGTCAACTGCGTGGCACGCAAACCCTTAACGAGCGCAGCCCCATGATGCGCATGCTGTTGATCGGCTGCCTGTTGCTGCTGAGCGCCTGCGCCAGCCAGCCGCCGCTGCCGGAGAAAACTCCAACCCTGGCCTTGCCGCTGCAATTGCATGTGCAGCGCCTGGCCGACGGCCAGAGCCAGGACTGGCTGTTGGTGATCCAGCGCGAAAGCGGCGGCATTCGCTGGTCGATGATGGACCCGCTGGGCATTCCCCAGGCCCGACAAAAACTGATCGATGGCGAGTGGCAGGCCGACGGCTTGCTGCCGCCCAATCCCCAGGCGCGCGAGCTGTTTGCCGCGTTGCTGTTTGCCCTGACGTCGGCCGATGACGTGCGCGCGCTCTACCCCAGCGCCCAGGCCATGGACCTGACGCGCACCCTGCCGGGGCATTGGCAGATCGTGTATCAATCGTCCGAGGTCTTCAGCGTGAACATGGCCGGCCAGCCCTTGAGTTACCGCATCACACCGCTTGGAGCCGCTCGATGAGCGCTTACCTCAACGCCCTGGGCGTGATCTGCGCCCTTGGCCGCGGCCAGGACGAGGTCAGCCGCAGCCTGTTTGCCGGGGACTGCTCCGGCATGCGCCCTGAAAGCGGCTGGGTGCCGGAGCGCGTATTGCCGGTGGGCGCCGTGAAAGGCGACTTGGCAATCATCCCGCCCGAGTTGGGCCAGCAAAGCAGCCGCAATAACCAGTTGCTGCTGGAAGCGGCGTTGCAGATCGAAGGCGATATCCGACAGGCGATCCACACCTACGGCGCGTCACGGGTCGGCGTTGTGCTCGGCACCAGCACCTCGGGCATCGACGAAGCCAGTCGGGGCATCGCGCACTTTTTGCGGGAACACCAGTTCCCCGGCGACTACGACTACCAGCAGCAGGAACTCAGCGCTCCGGCGAATTTCCTCGCCGACTGGCTGCAACTGAGTGGCCCGGCCTATGTGATCTCCACCGCCTGCACCTCCAGCGCCCGTGCCTTGATGAGTGCCCAGCGCCTGCTGGACCTGGGCGTGTGCGATGCAGTGATCTGCGGCGGCGTCGACAGCCTGTGCAAGCTGACACTCAACGGTTTCAGCTCATTGGAAGCGGTGTCGAACGAGCGCTGCAATCCGTTCTCGATGAACCGCAACGGCATCAACATCGGCGAAGCGGCCGTGCTGTTTGTGATGAGCAAGGAACCCGCGCCCATCGCCCTGCTGGGCAGCGGCGCCAGTTGCGATGCGCACCATATCTCCGCGCCCGAGCCCACCGGCAAAGGCGCGTTGCAGTCAATGCGCAAGGCCTTGGCCAGCGCCCGATTGCAGCCCGAGCAGATCGGTTACCTGAACTTGCACGGCACCGCCACCCAACATAACGACGCCATGGAAAGCCTGGCCGTCGCCAGCCTGTTCCCGCACGGCGTGGCCTGCTCATCGACCAAACCCATGAGCGGTCACACCCTGGGCGCAGCCGGGGCGCTGGAAGCGGCGTTCTGTTGGTTGAGCCTGGCTCACAACCGCGTCCCACCCCACGTGTGGGACGGCCAGGCCGACCCGGCCCTGCCCGCCTTGCAGTGGGCGCAGGCCGCAGAAACCCTAGGAAAGCGCTGCCTGATGAGCAATTCGTTTGCCTTCGGCGGCAACAACGTCAGCCTGATTATCGGAGAGGCCCCATGATCGATTGGCCACTCGCTGAACTGCTGCCCCATGCGGGCGACATGATCCTGATCGATCAGGTGTTGTCGTTCGATGAAGAGCAGATCCACACCCGCGTCACGGTCAAACCCGGCGGCCTGTTCAACCGCCCGGACGGCAGCCTGCCGGCCTGGGTCGGCATCGAGTTGATGGCGCAAAGCGTCGCCGCCTACGCCGGTTGCCGCGCGCGCCAGAAAGGTGAAGCGGTGGAACTGGGCTTCCTGCTCGGCACACGCAAGTTCGAGTGCAATGTGGAACACTTCCCGGTCGGCGCCGAGCTGGCGATCCACGGCCTGCGCTCTTTGGAAGACGACAATGGCATGGGTGTGTTCGAATGCCACCTGACCGGCGACGGGATCCAGGCCAGCGCCCGCTTGAATGTATTTCGACCGCCCCAGGCGGCCAACTATTTAGATGAATCGAAGGACGTAACGCCATGACTGAATCCGTACTGGTCACCGGCTCCAGCCGTGGCATCGGCCGCGCCATCGCACTGCGCCTGGCTCAGGCCGGGCATGACATCGTGCTGCATTGCCGCAGTGGCCGTAGCGACGCCGATGCAGTGCAGGCCGAGGTTGAAGCCCTGGGCCGCAAGGCGCGGGTGCTGCAATTCGATGTGGCGGATCGTGCTGCGTGCAAGGAAATCCTCGAAGCTGACGTTGAGCAACACGGCGCCTATTACGGCGTGGTGCTCAACGCCGGCCTGACCCGAGACGGCGCCTTCCCGGCCTTGTCGGACGACGACTGGGACGTGGTGATGCGCACCAACCTCGACGGTTTCTACAACGTGTTGCACCCGGTGATGATGCCGATGATTCGTCGTCGCGCGGCCGGCCGCATCGTGTGCATCACCTCGGTTTCCGGGCTGATCGGCAACCGTGGCCAGGTCAATTACAGCGCCTCGAAAGCCGGTTTGATCGGTGCAGCCAAGGCCCTGGCCATCGAGCTGGGCAAGCGCAAGATTACTGTCAATTGCGTCGCTCCGGGCTTGATCGACACCGCCATGCTGGATGAGAACGTGCCGGTGGAAGAACTGATGAAGATGATCCCGGCGCAGCGCATGGGCACGCCGGAAGAGGTGGCCGGCGCGGTGAATTTCCTGATGTCGGCCGAGGCTAGCTACATCACGCGCCAGGTCCTGGCCGTGAATGGAGGCCTGTGCTGATGAAACGCGTCGTCGTCACCGGCATGGCCGGCATGACCTCCCTGGGCAGCGATTGGGACACCATCGCCGCCAACTTCCGCGCCAACCGCAGCGGCATCCGGCGCATGGACGAGTGGGACCGCTTTACCGAACTGAACACGCGCCTAGCCGGGCCGATCGACGATTTTGTCGTGCCCGCACACTGGACGCGCAAACAACTGCGCAGCATGGGCCGGGTGTCGCGCCTTGCGGTGTGGGCGGCAGAGCAGGCGTTGCAGGACGCGGGCTTGCTCGGCGATGAGTCAATCAAGGACGGGCGCATGGGCGTGGCCTGTGGCTCGTCCACCGGCAGCACCGACGAGATCAAGGCGTTCGGCAACATGCTGCTGAACTCGGTGGCCGAGGGGCTGAATGCCAACTCCTACGTGCGCATGATGCCGCACACCACGGCGGCGAATATCAGCATCTTCTTTGGCCTGACCGGGCGGCTGATCCCCACGTCCAGCGCTTGCACCAGCGGCAGCCAAGGCATCGGTTATGCCTATGAAGCAATCAAGTTCGGCCGCCTGCCGTTGATGCTCGCCGGCGGCGCCGAGGAGCTGTGCCCCACTGAGGCCATGGTATTCGATGCGCTTTACGCCACCAGCCTCAAGAACGATGCGCCTCAGACCAGTCCACGTCCCTATGACAGTGGTCGTGACGGTCTGGTGATCGGTGAAGGCGGCGGCATGCTGGTGTTGGAGGAACTGGAGCACGCGTTGGCACGCGGTGCGCATATCCACGCCGAGCTGGTGGGCTTCGGCAGCAACGCCGACGGCCAGCACACTACCCGCCCAGAGCAGAAAACCATGCGCCGCGCGATGGAACTGGCCCTGGAAGATGCCGGGCTTGAGCCATCCGCAATCGGCTACGTGAACGGTCACGGCACCGCCACCGACCAGGGCGATATCGCCGAAACACTGGCGACCAGCAGCCTGTTCGGCAGCCGCATGCCCATCAGCTCACAAAAGAGCTTTCTCGGCCACACCTTGGGCGCGTGCGGCGCGCTGGAGTCGTGGTTCAGCATCGAGATGATGAACCGCGACCAATACGTGCACACCTTCAACCTGGATTCGGTCGACCCGCAATGCGGCGAGCTGGATTACCTGCAAGGTGAATTCCGCGAGATGCACCACGACTACGTGATGAACAACAACTTTGCCTTTGGCGGCGTCAACACCTCGCTGATCTTCCGCCGCTGGTCCTGACTTTCAAATCGATTGGAGAATACGGAATGTCTTCCTTGCTACGCGTCACCCTGATCACCCTGGCCCTGTTGGTCACCGCCGGTTGCACCAGCAAGCCGATCCTCAACACCCAGCACAACCTGCCAGCCGACGCCCAGGTCAGCGAAGAAAAAATGAAAGCGGTGATCGTCAACGCCCTGCAAAAACGCGAGTGGACGGTACAACGCCTGAGCCCGCAGCTGGTACAGGCCGAGATCAACGTGCGTAACCAGTATTACGCAGCCATCGACATCCGCTACACCCGCAACAGCTACGCCATCACCTACCGCGATAGCCGCGCCCTGGGCTACAAGGACGGCAAGATCCATCGCAACTACAACCGTTGGGTGAACAATCTGGACAGCGACATCATGGCGGGGTTGCGCAGCAATGGCGTGAATGAGGCGGGGACGGCGGCGCAGTTGTTTGAGCAAACCGGCACCACCAAGTAAAACGAATTCAGGCTCTACAGAAACGACAAAGGGCGCCTTTCGGCGCCCTCTTCACAAACAGGTTGGCTTGTCATCGCCGCTTCCTGCCTGGCTCTGCGATTGCTGGTTGCCCAGGATCCTCAGAGTCTCACAAGCCCCTTTCGGGAACGTGGGCAGTATGCCTGAAAACAACTTTACGGCAACCTGTGGCAAAGTGCCGTTCATCCCTCAGCGCAACCCCAACGCGCTGCGCACCGCCGCCTTTATTGCTAGAAGCTGATCAGAAGTGAGCTCAGCGATTTTGTAAGTTCGTTTGCCATGACGATCTTTGCTTTTGATTCGGTCGAGCCTTCCCAAGCTGACGGTTGCCACAATGTCACATTTCGCCCAACAGATAGGGCTTGCTCCTTGAAGATGACTATCAAGCTGGCAGTGGTGATCCAAAACCGTCTGCGGCGCAGTAGTACTCAACGGCACAACCGTCACCAACAACTTATTGGTTCGGTGCTTGCGTATCACAATGACCGGGCGGATCTTTATGATTTCCGGGACCTCATAGCCTCGAAAGTCACAAATCAACACGCTGCCCTCCTTGGGCTGATAGAGAAGTGCCATCCATATCACTCGCTTGAGAAAAAGCGATTCTGCATAACTGTCCCGCGAATCGCTAAGCAGCTTGCGTTACCTGATATGTGAGCACGTCTACACCAAGGCCTTGCGCGTCAACAACTCCACAAACGCCTCTGCCATCGGCGTCTGCGCGCCCTTGCGTTGCACCAGCCACACCGCCGTCATCGCCTCCTGATCCAGCAGCGTGCGATACACCACGCCATCGATCCGAATGCGCTGGTAGGACGCCGGCAGTACCGACACGCCCAAGCCCGCCGCCACTAGGCCGATGATGGTCATCGCCTCCCCGGCCTCCTGGGCAAAGTGCGGGCTGAAGCCGGCATCACGCGCCAGGTTGAGCAACTGGGCATAGAGGCCGCTGCCGTAAGTGCGCGGGAAAAACACAAACGGCTCCTGTGCCAATTGCGCCAGGTGCAAACCACGCTCGCTGCCCGCCACCAACGGGTGACCAGCATTCAGCACCGCCACCAGCGGCTCACGCATCAACTCGACCACACTCAGCGAATCCGGCAATGGCAGCGGCCGCATCAGGCCCACTTGGATAGACTCATCCACCAGCGACTCAGCCACTTCGGTGCTGCTCATCTCCTGCAGGTTCAGATGCACCGCCGGGAACGCCTGGCGAAACGCAAAGATCGCCTGGGGAATGCTGGAATTGAACGGCGCCGACGAGGTGAAGCCAATCTTCAGTTCGCCCAGCTCACCCAACTGCGCACGGCGCGCTACGTCCGCCGCCTTGTCGACCTGTGCCAACACCAATCGCGCCTCTTGCAGGAACAACCGCCCCGCTTCACTCAGTTCGACCCGACGATTGGTACGCTCAAACAACCGCGCCCCCACTTCCTGCTCCAGCGCCTGGATCTGCTGGCTCAGCGGCGGTTGCGAGATGCCCAGCACCTGCGCGGCCCGGCCGAAATGCAGTTCTTCGGCGACGGCGATGAAGTACCGCAAGTGACGCAATTCCATGGGAGCCTCATTAGGTCGTTAAAGCTATCAAACAGGTCGAACAATATATTGGAAAGAATCATTAGGGAGCTATATTCTTTTTTGCATTGCCTGTCCTGGCACGCTCTTCCTCCCCGAGGTCCCCGTGAAAGCTGCTGTTGCTCCACTCGCTCAAGACGTACCGCCCACCGCCCTGGATGAGGTGGTGGCCCAGCTCAATGACGCGTACATCGAAAAAGGCACGCCGATGTTCATGCGCACGGTGCTGGCGTTGTTTTCCGGCGGGTTCGCCACTTTTGCGCTGCTGTATTGCGTGCAGCCGATGATGCCGGCGCTGTCCCAAGAGTTTTCCATCAATGCGGCACAAAGCAGCCTGATCCTGTCGGTGGCCACGGCGATGCTGGCGTGCGGTTTGTTGATCACCGGACCGATTTCCGACCGCCTGGGGCGCAAGCCGGTGATGGTCTCCGCGTTGTTCTGCGCCGCGCTGGCGACCATCGCCAGCGGCCTTATGCCGACCTGGGAAGGCATCCTGCTGATGCGTGCACTGGTGGGTCTGTCGCTCAGCGGCCTGGCCGCCGTAGCCATGACCTACCTGAGCGAAGAGATCCACCCGCAGCACATCGGCCTGGCCATGGGCTTGTACATCGGCGGTAACGCGATTGGCGGCATGAGCGGGCGGCTGATCATCGGCGTGTTGATCGACTTCGTCAGTTGGCACACCGCCATGCTGATTATCGGCGCCCTGGCGCTGATCGCCGCCACGGTGTTCTGGAAAATCCTCCCCGAATCGCGCAACTTCCGCGCCACCAGCCTCAAGCCGCGCAGCCTGGTGGATGGCTTCGTCATGCACTTCAAGGACGCGGGCCTGCCCTGGTTGTTCCTCGAAGCGTTCCTGCTGATGGGGGCGTTCGTGACCATGTTCAACTACATCGGCTATCGCCTGCTGGCCGATCCCTACGACCTCAGCCAAGCGGTGGTCGGCCTGCTGTCGCTGGTGTACCTCTCGGGCATCTACAGCTCGGCGAAAATCGGCTCCCTGGCCGACCGCCTCGGCCGCCGTCGCGTGCTGTGGGGCACCATCGTGCTGATGCTGGCCGGCATGGCCCTGACCCTGTTCACCCCCCTGTGGCTGGTGGTGCCGGGCATGCTGATCTTCACCTTCGGCTTCTTCGGCGCCCACTCGGTGGCCAGCAGCTGGATCGGCCGCCGCGCGGTGAAGGCCAAGGGGCAAGCGTCATCGCTGTACCTGTTCTGCTACTACGTAGGGTCGAGTATTGCCGGGACGGCGGGTGGGTTCTTCTGGCACTTTGCCGGGTGGAATGGGATCGGGGCGTTTATTGTGGCGCTGTTGATTGGCGCGTTGCTGGTGGCGTTGAAGCTGGCGAAGTTGCCGCCGTTGGGGCAAGCGAAGGCCTGAGTTTCTCTGGCTTTTAATGTGGGAGGGGGCTTGCCCCCGATGAGGGTAGATCAGTCATAGTTGTACTGACTGGTACACCGCCATCGGGGGCAAGCCCCCTCCCACATTTGTTTTGCGTGTTATTCGTGATACTGCGCCGACAACTCATGCACCGCGCGCAGGAATGCACCAGCGTGCTCCGGGTTCACTTCCGGGGTGATGCCATGGCCGAGGTTGAACACATGCCCGGTGCCTTTGCCGTAGCTGGCGAGGATGCGGCCAACTTCGGTGCGGATGGCTTCCGGCTTGGCGTACAGCACCGTCGGGTCCATGTTGCCTTGCAGCGCGACGCGGTTGCCCACGCGCTGGCGAGCTTCGCCAATGTCGCAGGTCCAGTCCAGGCCCAGGGCGTCGGCACCGGCGTCGGCAATGCTTTCCAGCCACAGGCCGCCACCCTTGGTGAACATGATTACCGGCACTTTGCGGCCTTCGTGTTCACGGATCAGGCCGTTGACGATTTTGCGCATGTAGGCCAGGGAGAACTCCTGGTACGCTGCCGCCGACAGGTTGCCGCCCCAGGTGTCGAAGATCTGCACGGCTTGCGCGCCGGCCATGATCTGGCCGTTGAGGTAGGACGTGACCGACTGCGCCAGCTTATCCAGCAGCAGGTGCATGGCCTGTGGGTTGTCATAGAGCATGGCCTTGGTCTTGCGGAAGTCTTTCGACGAGCCGCCTTCGACCATGTAGGTGGCCAGGGTCCAGGGGCTGCCGGAGAAGCCGATCAGCGGCACGCGGCCGTTAAGCTCGCGGCGGATGGTGCTGACGGCGTCCATCACGTAACCGAGGTCTTTGTGCGGATCGGGGATCGGCAGCGCTTCGATATCGGCCAGGGTGCTGACGACTTTCTTGAAACGTGGGCCTTCGCCGGTTTCGAAGTACAGGCCTTGGCCCATGGCGTCAGGGATGGTGAGGATGTCGGAGAAGAGGATGGCCGCGTCCAGTTGTGGGTAGCGGTCCAGCGGCTGCATCGTGACTTCGCAGGCGAACTCCGGGTTCATGCACAGGCTCATGAAGTCGCCGGCGTTGGCGCGACTGGCGCGGTATTCCGGCAGGTAGCGACCGGCTTGGCGCATCATCCACACAGGGGTGACGTCCACAGGTTGCTTGAGCAGGGCACGAAGGAAACGGTCGTTCTTGAGGGCAGTCATGTCGGCATCCGCAAAAAAAGTGCGGGCATTTTCTCAGAGCCAGACGCAAAAGGCACGGAATGCGCCGTGCCTTTTGTCTATCGGGTCAATTTGTCGCGGAGAACGGAGTAACCCCGACCTGTAGGAGCCGGCTTGCCGGCGATGGCGTCCTCAAGATCGCCATCGCCGGCAAGCCGGCTCCTACAGGGCTGCGGTGATCAGACTTGCAGGTAATCCAGGATGCCTTCGGCGGCATTGCGGCCTTCGAAGATCGCGGTTACCACCAGGTCGGAACCGCGCACCATGTCGCCACCGGCGAAGATTTTCGGGTTGCTGGTCTGATGCTTGTACTGGCCTTGTTCCGGGGCCACGACGCGGCCCTGGCTGTCGGTCTGGATCTGGAACTGTTCGAACCACGGCGCCGGGCTTGGACGGAAACCGAAGGCGATGACCACGGCGTCAGCCGGAATGATCTCTTCGGAACCCGGGATCGGCTCGGGGCTGCGACGACCACGGGCGTCCGGTTCGCCGAGACGGGTCTCGACCACCTTCACGCCTTCGACGCGGTCTTCACCGACAATCGCGATCGGCTGGCGGTTGTAGAGGAATTTCACACCTTCTTCCTTGGCGTTCTTCACCTCTTTGCGCGAGCCGGGCATGTTGGCTTCGTCACGACGATAGGCACAAGTCACCGATTTGGCGCCCTGGCGGATCGAGGTGCGGTTGCAGTCCATCGCGGTGTCACCACCGCCCAGCACCACGACCTTCTTGCCTTTCATGTCGACGAAATCTTCCGGCGACTTTTCAAAGCCCAGGTTGCGATTCACGTTGGCGATCAGGAAATCCAACGCGTCGTAAACGCCCGGCAGATCCTCACCGGCAAAGCCGCCCTTCATGTAGGTGTAGGTGCCCATGCCCATGAACACCGCATCGTATTCTTCGAGCAGTTGCTCCATGGTCACGTCTTTGCCGATCTCGGTGTTCAGGCGGAACTCGATGCCCATGCCGGTGAACACTTCACGACGGTTGCTCAGGACGGTTTTTTCCAGCTTGAACTCGGGGATACCGAAGGTCAGCAGGCCGCCGATTTCCGGGTTCTTGTCGAACACCACCGGGGTCACGCCGCCGCGCACCAATACGTCGGCGCAGCCCAGGCCGGCAGGGCCGGCGCCGATGATGGCGACGCGCTTGCCAGTCGGCTTGACCTTGGACATATCGGGACGCCAGCCCATGGCGAACGCGGTGTCAGTGATGTACTTCTCCACCGAACCGATGGTCACCGCGCCAAAGCCGTCGTTAAGGGTGCAGGCACCCTCGCACAGACGGTCTTGCGGGCACACCCGGCCGCACACTTCCGGCAGGGTGTTGGTCTGGTGCGACAGTTCGGCAGCGGCGAGGATGTTGCCCTCGGCCACCAGCTTCAGCCAGTTGGGAATGAAGTTGTGCACCGGGCACTTCCATTCGCAATACGGGTTACCGCACCCCAGGCAACGGTGGGCCTGGTCGGCCGAGTGCTGGGGTTTGAAGGGTTCGTAGATTTCCACGAACTCTTTCTTGCGTTGACGCAACAGTTTCTTCTTCGGATCTTTGCGCCCGACATCGATGAACTGGAAGTCGTTATTCAGACGTTCAGCCATGTTAAAACCTCATCAAACTCTTCAGGCGCATATCACTGCGGGTTGGCACGGATGCTGGAAAGCAACGATTTCAGGTTGGCAGCCTTGGGCTTGACCAGCCAGAAACGACGCAGGTAATCATCGAGGTTTTCGGCGAGGTTACGACCCCATTCGCTGCCGGTCTCCTCGACGTACTCGTCCAGCACGTGCTGCAAGTGGTTCCGGTAGGACTCCATGGCTTCGCCGCTGATCCGCTGGATCTCGACCAACTCGTGGTTGACCTTGTCGACGAAGGTGTTGTCCTGGTCGAGCACGTAGGCGAAACCGCCGGTCATGCCCGAACCGAAGTTGTAACCGGTCTTGCCCAGTACCGCGACAAAGCCCCCGGTCATGTACTCACAGCAGTGATCGCCAGTGCCTTCCACCACGGTGTGGGCACCGGAGTTGCGCACGGCGAAACGCTCACCGGCAGTACCGGCGGCGAACAGCTTGCCACCGGTGGCGCCGTACAAGCAGGTGTTGCCGATGATGGCACTGTCCTGGGTCTTGTAGACGCTGCCTTTAGGCGGAACGATCACCAGCTTGCCGCCGGTCATGCCCTTGCCCACGTAGTCGTTGGCGTCGCCTTCCAGGTACATGTGCAGGCCACCGGCGTTCCACACGCCAAAGCTCTGGCCCGCAGTGCCTTTGAAGCGGAAAGTGATCGGCGCTTTCGCCATGCCCTGGTTGCCGTGCTTGCGCGCGATTTCGCCGGAGATGCGGGCGCCGATGGAACGGTCGCAGTTGCAGATATCCAGGGCGAATTCGCCACCGCTGGCATCGTTGATCGACGAACCGGCGATTTCCACCATCTTCTCGGCCAGCAGGCCTTTGTCGAAGGGCGGGTTGCGCTCGACGCCGCAGAACTGCGGTTTGTCGACCGGAATGTGATCGCTGCCCAACAGCGGCGTCAGGTCCAGGTGATGTTGCTTGGCGGTCTGGCCTTCAAGGATTTCCAACAGGTCGGTGCGACCGATCAGCTCTTCAAGAGAACGCACGCCCAGCTTGGCCAGCCATTCACGGGTTTCTTCGGCGACGTAGGTGAAGAAGTTCACCACCATGTCGACGGTGCCGATGTAGTGATCTTTGCGCAGCTTCTCGTTCTGAGTGGCGACGCCGGTGGCGCAGTTGTTCAGGTGGCAGATGCGCAGGTATTTGCAGCCCAGGGCGATCATTGGCGCGGTGCCGAAGCCGAAACTTTCGGCGCCGAGGATCGCGGCCTTGATCACATCGAGGCCGGTTTTCAGGCCGCCGTCGGTCTGCACCCGTACTTTGCCGCGCAGGTCGTTGCCACGCAGGGTCTGGTGGGTCTCGGCCAGGCCGAGCTCCCACGGTGCGCCCGCGTACTTGATGGAGGTCAGCGGCGAAGCGCCGGTGCCACCGTCGTAGCCGGAGATGGTGATCAGGTCGGCATAGGCCTTGGCCACACCGGCGGCGATGGTGCCCACGCCGGCTTCTGCTACCAGTTTCACCGAGACCAGCGCCTGCGGGTTGACTTGTTTCAGGTCGAAAATCAGCTGCGACAAATCTTCAATCGAATAAATGTCGTGGTGCGGCGGTGGCGAAATCAGCGTCACGCCCGGCACTGCGTAACGCAGCTTGGCGATCAAACCATTGACCTTACCACCTGGCAGTTGGCCGCCCTCACCGGGCTTGGCGCCCTGGGCCACCTTGATCTGCAGCACTTCGGCGTTGACCAGGTATTCCGGCGTCACACCGAAACGACCCGTCGCGACCTGCTTGATTTTCGAGCTCTTGATGGTGCCGTAGCGCGCCGGGTCTTCACCGCCTTCGCCGGAGTTGGAACGCGCACCCAGGCGGTTCATGGCTTCGGCCAGGGCTTCGTGAGCCTCGGGCGACAAGGCGCCCAGGGAGATACCGGCGGAGTCGAAGCGCTTGAGGATCGACTCCAGCGGCTCGACTTCGCTGATGTCCATCGGCGTGTCCAGGGTCTTCACCTTGAACAGGTCGCGGATCATCGACACCGGGCGATTGTCCACCAGCGAGGTGTATTCCTTGAACTTGGCGTAGTCGCCCTGCTGCACAGCAGCTTGCAGGGTGTTGACCACGTCCGGGTTGTACGCGTGGTATTCGCCACCGTGCACGAACTTGAGCAGGCCGCCTTGCTGGATTGGCTTGCGCGCACTCCATGCTTCGGCTGCCAACGCTTTCTGCTCGGCTTCGATGTCGACGAAACGCGCGCCCTTGATACGGCTTGGCACGCCACGGAAGCTCAGGTCGCACACCTCTTCGGACAGGCCGATGGCTTCGAACAACTGTGCGCCGCGGTACGAGGTGACGGTGGAAATACCCATCTTCGACAGGATCTTCAACAGACCCTTGGTGATGCCTTTACGGTAGTTCTTGAACACCTCATAGAGGTCGCCCAGCACTTCACCGGTGCGGATCAGGTCGCCCAGCACTTCGTACGCGAGGAACGGGTACACCGCCGAGGCGCCGAAACCGATCAGCACCGCAAAGTGATGCGGGTCGCGGGCGGTGGCGGTTTCCACGAGGATGTTGGAATCGCAGCGCAGGCCTTTCTCGGTCAGGCGGTGATGCACCGCGCCGGTGGCCAGCGAAGCGTGGATCGGCAGCTTGCCAGGCGCGATGTGACGGTCGGTCAATACGATCTGGGTACGACCGGCGCGCACGGCCTCTTCGGCCTGGTCCGCGACGTTGCGCACAGCAGCTTCAAGGCCGAGGCTCTCGTCGTAGTTCAGGTCGATGATCTGGCGGTCGAAGCCTGGGCGGTCCAGGGTCATCAACGAACGCCACTTGGCCGGGGAAATAACCGGCGAGCTGAGGATCACGCGGGAGGCGTGCTCAGGCGATTCCTGGAAGATGTTGCGCTCGGCACCGAGGCACACTTCCAGGGACATCACGATGGCTTCGCGCAGCGGGTCGATCGGTGGGTTGGTCACCTGGGCGAACTGCTGGCGGAAGTAGTCGTACGGCGTGCGCACGCGCTGGGACAGTACGGCCATCGGCGTGTCATCGCCCATGGAACCGACCGCCTCGTAGCCTTGCTCGCCGAGCGGACGCAGCACCTGGTCGCGCTCTTCGAACGTGACCTGATACATCTTCATGTATTGCTTGAGCTGGTCGACGTCGTAGAACGCCGAACCGTGGTCGTTGTCTTCCATGGTCGCCTGGATGCGCAGGGCGTTCTTGCGCAGCCATTGCTTGTACGGGTGACGCGACTTCAAGCGGTTGTCGATGGCGTCGGTGTCGAGGATCTGACCGGTTTCGGTGTCGACGGCGAGGATCTGGCCAGGGCCAACGCGGCCTTTGGCAATCACGTCTTCGGGCTTGTAGTTCCACACGCCGATTTCCGACGCGAGGGTGATAAAGCCATTGGTGGTGGTGACCCAACGCGCCGGGCGCAGACCGTTACGGTCGAGCAGGCACACCGCGTAGCGACCGTCAGTCATGACCACGCCGGCCGGGCCGTCCCACGGCTCCATGTGCATCGAGTTGTACTCGTAGAACGCACGCAGATCCGGGTCCATGGTTTCGACGTTCTGCCACGCTGGCGGAATGATCATACGCACGCCACGGAACAGGTCGATGCCGCCGGTGACCATCAGTTCGAGCATGTTGTCCATGCTGGAAGAGTCGGAACCCACACGGTTGACCAGCGGGCCGAGCTCTTCCAGGTCCATCAAGTCGTTGGCGAACTTGGTGCGACGGGCCACGGCCCAGTTGCGGTTGCCAGTGATGGTGTTGATCTCGCCGTTGTGGGCGAGGAAGCGGAATGGCTGGGCCAGCGGCCATTTCGGCAGGGTGTTGGTGGAGAAGCGCTGGTGGAACACGCAGATTGCGGTTTGCAGGCGCTCATCGCTCAGGTCTGGATAGAAGGCGGTGAGGTCCGCCGGCATCATCAGGCCTTTATAAATGATGGTCTTGTGGGAAAAGCTGCAGATGTAGTGGTCGGTGTCGGCGGCATTGGAAACCGACGAACGACGACGCGAGGTGAACAGCTTGATGGCCATGTCCTGGTCGCTAAGGCCCTCGCCTGCGATGAACACTTGCTCGATCTGCGGAAGGCGCTCGTTGGCCAGGCGGCCAAGTACGCTGGTGTCGATCGGCACTTTGCGCCAGCCGACAAGTTGCAGGCCGGCGGCCAGGATCTCGCGGTTCATGTTCTCGCGAGCGGCTTCGGCTTTGACCGGATCCTGGTTGAAAAACACCATGCCCACGGCGTACTGCTTGGGCAGGTCGACCGCAAATTGCTCTTTTGCGACAGCGCGCAGGAACTGGTCGGGCTTTTGAATCAGCAAGCCGCAACCGTCACCGGTCTTGCCGTCGGCGTTGATCCCACCGCGGTGGGTCATGCAGGTCAGGGCCTCGATGGCCGTTTGCAAAAGGGTATGACTGGGTTCGCCCTGCATATGGGCTATCAGGCCGAAACCGCAGTTATCCTTGAATTCATCGGGTTGGTACAGACCTGCTTTCATAGACACTTTCTCACCAGGCTGCCTCTTATATCGAGGCAAATTTCTTTTCAATTCAACCGGTTACCTTCCACGCCGAACGTACGCCGGCTTAGCGGGGGCAAAAGGGAGGTCATTGTACACACCGACACAGACGCTCACAAATTTAGCGACGAAATGTCGCAAATCTATGTCGCATTTATGAAAGGTTTAAAGCGATATGCTGTGCTAGTCAAAACTTTTTTAATTCTGACCGCTACGACTCAAAAGCTACCGTGACGCAGACACCACAAAGCGCGCGGCCTGTAAGGGCAGCACGCACTTGCGGATTTTTTTGAGGTGCCGGGAGGGCGGCCTGGGTAAGGCCGCCGAATCTTCAGCGAGTTGTTGCGAGTTCTTGTTGAACGCTGGCAACAGTGCGAGGCCAAGGTTTACCAGCCTGGACCTTCGCTGGCAAGGTTTTGATCGCAGAATCGGCGGCTGCACGGCTGGAGAAGTTGCCGTAGGTGATCACGTAGAGAGGCTTGCCGTTGAGCACTTTCTTGAAATAACGGTACTCGCCGCCCTGCTCTTTCACGAACGCCTGGGCGTTGGCTTCGGAGCTGGTGCCGAGAATCTGCACCACGAAGTTGCCGGTTGGCTGGCTGGCGTACCAGCTGCTGCCAGCGGCGCCGGCTTTGGCAACGGTGGCGGCCGGCTTTTCAGCAGGCTTGGCAGCCGGAGCCGGGGCTGGCTTGGCGACTGGCGCAGGCGCGACCGGCTTGGTCACAGGCGCAGGCGCAGGTTTGGCGGTGGCAACGGTCGGCGCCGGGGTCGGGGTCGGCTTGGCAACCGCAGCCGGCTGACCGGCTGGCACGCCCGCAGGCGGCGCAGTGGTGGTCACGGTTGGTGGAGTGGCGCTGGAGCCTTCCACCGGCACGCCGTCGTCGCCTTCGGAGATGCCACCGGCTTCTTCGGCAAGCGGACCACGCATCACCGGTTGGCCGACCATCGGCAGATTGGTCGGTTGGCCGGAGTTGGCGAATTCGACGTTTGGCGTGGGTTTGCCCAGTGGCAACTGCGCCTGTTCGGTTGGCGCGCCGGCAGTCGTCGGTGCCTTGCTGCGGCCTGGGATCAACCAGGCGGCGGCGACAGCGACCACGACAACGGCGGAAATAGCCAATACGTGTTTCTTAGGCATAGTGAACCCCATCTTTGGACGCTTGACCGCAGTGCGGCTGGCAATCATGGCTTCGATCATCGCATCGCGGGCAACCTGGTTGATGGTGCCAGGCCAGCCGTCGGAGCTTTCGTGAATATCAGAGATCTGCTGAGCGGAGAAAAGTTCGATACCGGCCCCTGCGCCCTCAAGGCGTTGAGCCAGGTATTCGCGGGTTTCTTCCTCTTCGTACGGCTGCAGCTCGATGACGTGGAACAGCTCCTGGTCACCGCTGATCTGCTCGAGCTCGGCGATCAGCGACGACTCACCAAACAGGAACACGTGCGGGCGACCTTCCGGCGTGCCGGCTGCCAGCGCCAGCAGCGCTTCCAGGGCGGATTCGTCGAGCTGCTCGGCGTCATCCACCAGCAGGTAGACTTCCTGGCCGGTCAGGCCCAGTTGCACCACTTGCTTGAGGATCGCATTCGGCTCGGCAGTGGCCACGTCCAGCGCCTGGGCGACCTGGCGCAGCACGCCTGCGGCATCACCGGCACCACGGGCCGATACCACTACACTCTGTACCGACTGTTTGTTGGTGCTGGCCACCAGGGCCTGGCGCAGCAAGGTCTTGCCGCTGCCCAGCGGGCCGGTCACGACCAGCAGCAGTTGGCTGTAGCGCGCGAGGTGGTGCAGTTGGCCAAGCACAGGCTTGCGCTGGGCCGGGAAAAATTTGAAGCCAGGCACCCGTGGAGCAAAAGGGTCGTGGCTTAACTGGTAATGGCCGAGGAACGCCTCGTCGGCATGCAAACTAGTCATCGGGATCTTATTAACCTTTAAGCTGGGCCAGGGCGCGGTAATCCGCTCCCAGCGTGGCCTGTAAAATCTCTTTCGGATAATCGTCGGTCACCACCGCTTCGCCCATATGACGCAGCAGCACCAGTCGCAGTCGACCGTCGATCACTTTCTTGTCTATTGCCATATGTTCGAGGAAATCCGCCTCAGTCATCTCCTCCGGCGGAATGACCGGCAAACCGGCGCGCTGGAACAAGCGGATGCCACGATCACGCTCCTGGGCGCTGATCCAGCCCAGGCGCTGCGACATCTCCAGCGCCATCACCGTGCCAGCAGCTACGGCCTCCCCATGCAACCACACACCATAGCCCATGTGAGTTTCGATCGCATGGCCGAAGGTGTGGCCCAGGTTCAGGGTAGCGCGTACACCAGACTCCCGTTCGTCGGCATTCACCACCAGCGCCTTGGCGGCGCAGGAGCGCGAAATCGCTTCGGTGAGTGCCGCCTGGTCGAGGTTGCGCAGGGCATCCACGTGTTCTTCCAACCAGGTCAGGAACGGCTCGTCGCAGATCAACCCGTACTTGATGACTTCCGCCAGGCCCGCCGACAGCTCGCGCGGCGGCAAGGTGTTGAGGGTCGCAGTGTCGATCAGCACGGCTTGAGGCTGGTAGAACGCGCCCACCATGTTCTTGCCCAGCGGGTGGTTGATGCCGGTCTTGCCGCCCACCGACGAATCGACCTGGGACAGCAAGGTGGTCGGCACTTGGATAAAGTCCACGCCACGCTGGTAGCAGGCCGCTGCAAAGCCGGCCATGTCGCCGATCACACCGCCGCCCAAGGCGATCACGGTGGTGCGGCGGTCATGACGTGCGGTCAGCAGGCCATCAAAGATCAGTTGCAGGGTTTCCCAGTTTTTGTGGGCTTCGCCGTCGGGCAGGATCACGGAGATCACCGAATAAGCCGACAGGCTGCGGCTCAGACGCTCAAGATACAGCGGCGCGACCGTTTCGTTGGAGATGATCGCCACTTGCCGCCCGGCAATATGCGGTGCGAGCAACTCGGGCTGGTCCAACAGACCTTCGCCAATATGGATCGGGTAGCTGCGCTCGCCTAGATCGACCTTAAGTGTCTGCATGTGTCCCCGCGTTAGAGATGGAGTGACGACCGATGACATCACGTTCTGACGTCACCTGATGGCTCTACGCCACACCCCACAGGGTGATAGCGCGCCGCCGAGAATAGCGCATTTCGAGCCTGGCTTTAACGGGGTGGCAGCCGATGCAGGCGCTCAAGAATGTCGAGAACCACCATCCGCGGTGGCCGCTCATCGGTTTCTACCACCAGATCGGCGATTTCCCGATACAGCGGATCGCGCAGCGTGAGCAGGTCCCGCAGGGTTTTCTCCGGGTTGGCTGTGCGTAACAACGGGCGATTGCGATCGCGGGCGGTGCGGCCCACCTGCTGCTCGACCGAGGCATGCAGATAGACCACCCGACCACCGGCATGCAACGCGCGGCGGTTTTCATCACGCATCACTGCGCCGCCGCCGGTCGCCAATACCACGCCATCGCAGCCGCACAGCTCGGCGATCATCGCCTGCTCGCGGTCACGAAAGCCCAGTTCGCCTTCCTTATCGAAGATCCATGGGATATTGGCACCCGTGCGCAATTCAATTTCCTTGTCGGAATCTTTGAACGGCAGGCGCAGCTCTTTGGCCAGCAAACGGCCGATGGTGCTTTTTCCAGCCCCCATCGGTCCTACAAGAATCAAATTTCGCACAGAATCAACGACTCACAGCAATCGCCTGGTTATTCATAATACGCGGAGTCAGGAATACCAGCAGCTCGGATTTTTTCTCCGCCAGCACATCGCGCCGGAAAAGGCGGCCAAGATACGGCACATCGCCTAAAAATGGCACTTTATCTACCACTTTGCTTTGGGTATTGGAGAAAACCCCGCCGATGACGATGGTCTCACCATCCTTGACCAACACCTTGGCGTTGACCTCGTTCTTCTTGATCGGCGGCACGTCGTTGAGTTTGTTCAGGTAGTCGGGCTCATCCTTGGTGACCTTGACCTCCATGATCACGCGGTCATCCGGGGTGATTTGCGGGGTGACTTCCAGCGACAGCGAGGCCTCCTTGAATGAAACCGACGTGGCGCCACTGGAGCTGGATTCCTGATAGGGAATCTCGGTGCCCTTGAGGATACGCGCGGTTTCCTTGTCGGACGTGACCACCTTGGGTTGCGAGACGATTTCGCCGTTGCCGGTTTTCTCCATGGCAGTGAGCTCCAGGTCCAGCAGCAGGTTGTCGGTGATAAAGGCGATGCCCAGGCCCGAGGTGCCGGTGAGTGATCCCAGGTCCACAAAGGGTGAACTGGGTGGGTTTTCCTGCGGTTCCGCGCCTTCAGGCTGAGGTTTCGGAATGCCCCCCGCGCCCCAGTTGCCCCGATTGAGCCGCCCACCCCAACGCGCGCCCAGGCTTTTGTCGTAATCGACATTGGCCTCGACAATTCGCGCCTCGATCATCACCTGGCGTACCGGAATATCCAGCTGCGCCACGATCCGGCGCAGCTCCTCCAGCCGCTCAACGGTCTGGTAGGCAATAATGTTGTTGGTGCGATCATCCACCGCCACCGAACCCCGCTCTTCGGTCACACCCTCAAGGCCGGTGACCGACTGGAACAACTTGGCCAGGTCCGCCGCCTTGGCGTAATTGACTTGCAGCAGTTCCCGGCGCAACGGTGCCAATTCGGCCATCTGCTTGCGCGATTCCAGCGTGAGCAGTTCACGCGCAGCCAGCTCCTCAGCCGGCGCCACCAGCAACACACCGGCCTTCACCCGCTTGTCCAGGCCCTTGGCTTGCAGCACCAGGTCCAGCGCCTGGTCCCAGGGCACCTCTTTGAGGCGCAGGGTGATCGAGCCTTGCACATCGTCACTGGCAACCAGATTGAGGCCCGCCACATCAGCAATTTGTTGCAACGCCGTGCGCAACTCGATGCTCTGGAAGTTGAGGGTCAGCTTGTCGCCTGTGTAGGCGCTCAGTGTGGCGACGCCGGGAGGCGGCAAGTGGATCAGATCCACACGATTGGGCACAGCAGCAGCCATCGGTGCCGTGAACGCTATCCATAGCGCCACACCGAAGGACGAGAAAGTCCTTTTCATTGTTTGATTCCGTTATGAGTTGATGTTTAACAACAGGGTTCGCGGGCGCTCCAGCCATGCCCCCTGACCATCGGGGAACAGTTCGACCAGTTCTATAGCGCGCTCATGAATGGCCGTGACCCGCCCATGGTTCGGCCCCAGGTAGTCCCCGACCGCCAGGCGGTGCACCTTGGAGGCCGCACGTAGCAAGGCAAAAACCTGCACCCCACGGGACAGCGTGCCGACCATTTCAAACTGGTCCACCGCAAGGCTTTCCAGCACGCCACGTGGCCGGGCAAGGTCCGGCGTCCGGACCGGTCGCCCTTTCAGAGGGTCGACCTGCACCGCGAGCCGTTGAAATGGATCACGCAACCCGGACGAGTCATAGACAAAGAGCTGTCGCCGTACAAGCGCCCCACTACCCTGCGCATGCCAGTAAGTCTTGGCCAGCAGGTCAAGGCGCAACAGCCTGCCATCACGTCGCAGGGCCACATCGTGCACCGTAGCGATTCGCGACAAGCCACCCAAGCCCGTCAGGAACATTGCCAGGTCGTGATAAGCCCCCGCGACGCCGATTTGCACAGGCTGTTCGTGAAAGAACGGCTGAGACTGCTCATCCAACGGCGTGACGCTCTCGACCAGCAACCCGTTGGCCAGTGCCAGACGCGCGATATCTTCCAATAAACCAGGCATTTCGGACTCGCCAGGCAACGCCTGCAAAAGCTCATCGACCTTCGCTTGCATCCGTTGGAGCTGCTGTGTACGCGCTTCAAGGCTGGCGGCCAGGCCAGTCTTTTGTGCGATTTGCTGTTTCAGGGCCACTTCCCGCGCCTCGACCTGGAGCAACCGTTCCCGCGAGGGGCTCAGGTACACAAGGTCGCCCACCACAAACACCACGCCCGCCAGCGCACAGCCCAACAGGGCCTTGCCAGGTAGGGGCCATTTTGCGGTGTTGTGAGTGAGTGCGGAAAGATTGAGCCTTGGCAGGCTCAAGGTTGAGCCTCGGAGGACTCTCCCTGACGCACCATCAGTTGGAATTCATTGTTGCCGCGCGCGCCATCCGTTCGCACATGTTGCAACTGCGTGGAATGGGCACCTTCCGCCGCTTCCAGGCGGCGCATCAATTGGGCGATGTCCTGGCTGGACTCAGCGCTGCCGCTGATACTCACCGTATCGCCCTTGGCCACCACTTCATGCAGGTGCACGCCGTCGGGGACCGCGCGCGCCAGTTGGTCCAATAGCTGCGCACCTGGCGAGCGGGCATCATGCAGGTCCTGCACGACCTTCATGCGTTGCGCCAATTGCTGGCTTTGCTCCTGCAGGTCATCAATGGTCTTGATACGTGAATCCAGGCCGACGACCTCCTTGCCCAGATGGTCATTGCGGGTTACTTGGCGATCGATGGCCTGGTCGATCACCTGGTCCGCCAGCCACACGGCCGCGAGCGCGGCACAGGCGAACACCAGCAAGCCCGCCAGTAGATACTTGCGTCGCCGCTCTGCCAGCGCCTGACGCCAAGGCAGTAGGTTAATTCGTGTCTTCAAGCGAAACTCCTCAGGGCCAACCCGCAAGCAATTCCCATCCCCTGGGCATCCACGGCCCATTGTGCACCATCGACGCGATGGCTCGGCGTGAAGCTGGCGAAATCCTGACGGCAAGCGCGCGCCAATGCAAACGCTTCGATATCGATCACCTTCGGCACCAGCCCCGCCAGGGCCAAAACTGCCTCGCGGGCTTCTACGTGCTCCTTCAAGCATGCGGCCAGCAATACCTCGACCCGATTCGGATCCAGGGCCGTTGTCCCGCGCACTTGAAAGTCGATAGCGACGTCATCCAGCGGATAAGGAATGTACTGGTCTGCCTCCATCTGGATCATCCAGGTCATCTCATCATCTGAGAGCCCAGCGTCCATCTCGATCATCCGCGTGATCACCGAGGGCCCGGACACAGCGGCGACAGCACCACGAACCGATGTCGACAACCGCGACCACGCGCTGCGCAGGGCGCGCCCTACGCCATCGAGATCAAAAAGTGTGCCGTCGACTACCGCCTGCGCCGGCAGTGCCTGCGTGACGTAGCCTTGAACGTTGTAGCCTGAAGGTGAACGGCCCAGCTCGATCAAGCGGATGGCCGTGTCATTGATGTCGACACCCAGCAAGGTGCCGGCTTTTCCCGTGAAAAATCCCTTTCCCATAAAACTCCCTAAAGCTTTGCCTGTCATACCGCCTGATTGCCGCTGGGCGCCATGCATTCGGTCGACTGTCGAACAGGTGCGAATGACGTCCCAAGTCGAAAAATGCTTTAATGCCCAGCGTTTTTTTCCGCTTTTTATCTGCCGCTCGGGTCGATCCATCGTTTGCCATGCATGCCCCGACGCCTAACTCATTCTTTTCTCTGGAAATCCAAAAGCCTTGATTCGTCTGCTGAAGTTTTTCGGGTACTCCATTGTCGCCATCGTTTGCGGGCTGCTGCTCGTGCTCAGCGGGGCCTACCTCTACCTTAGTCCGGGTTTGCCCTCCGTAGAGGCCCTCAGAAGTATCCAGTTGCAGATTCCTTTGCGGGTCTACAGCAGCGATGAAAAACTGATCGCGGAGTTCGGCGAAATGCGCCGCACACCGATCCGTTTTGCCGATATTCCGCCCAATTTCATCAGCGCCCTGCTGTCGGCCGAAGACGATAATTTTGCCAACCACTATGGCGTCGACCCCAGCAGCCTGGTGCGTGCGGCGACACAACTGGTAAAAAGCGGACACATTCAGTCCGGCGGCAGCACCATCACCATGCAGGTGGCGAAGAACTTCTTCCTCACCAGCGAGCGCAGCTTCTCGCGTAAAGCCACCGAGATCCTCCTGGCGCTGCAGATCGAACGCCAGCTGACCAAGGACGAGATCCTTGAGCTGTACGTCAACAAGATCTACCTGGGCAACCGTGCCTACGGGATCGAGGCGGCGTCCCAGGTCTACTACGGCAAGTCCATCCGTGACGCCAGCCTGGCGCAGATGGCCATGATTGCCGGCCTGCCCAAAGCCCCTTCACGCTTCAACCCACTGGCCAACCCGGCGCGCAGCAAAGAACGTCGCGACTGGATCCTGGGTCGCATGTACAAGCTGGGCAAGATCGACCAGGCCGCTTACGAAAGCGCCATCGCCGAACCGCTGAACGCCAGCTACCACGTGCCGACGCCGGAGGTGAACGCGCCTTATATCGCCGAAATGGCGCGCGCCGAGATGGTCGGCCGCTATGGCAGCGAGGCCTATACCGAAGGTTTCCGGGTGACCACCACGGTGCCGAGCAACCTGCAGGAAATCGCCAATGACTCGGTGCACTCCGGCCTGATCACCTACGACCAGCGCCACGGCTACCGCGGCCCTGAGTCGCGCCTGCCGGGCAAGACGCTGAGCGCGTGGACCACCGAGCTGGGCAAGCAACGCGCAATCAGTGGCCTTGAGCCGGCCATCGTCACCCAGGTGAAGAAAGATGGCGTGCAGGTGCTGACCCGCACCGGCGAAGCCCATGTGGCATGGGACAGCATGAAATGGGCACGTCCGTTCCTGAACACCAACAGTATGGGTGCGCTGCCCAAGCAGCCGTCTGACGTGGCCCAGGTGGGTGATTTGATCCGCGTGCAACGCCAGAAGGACGACAGCCTCAAGTTCAGCCAAGTGCCGCTGGCCCAAGGCGCCCTGGTGTCCCTGGACCCGCAGAACGGTGCGATCCGCGCGCTGGTCGGCGGCTTCGCCTTTGAGCAGAGCAATTACAACCGCGCCACCCAGGCCAAGCGCCAGCCGGGTTCGAGCTTCAAGCCGTTCATCTACAGCGCTGCCTTGGATAACGGCTACACCGCCGCCAGCCTGGTCAACGATGCGCCGATCGTGTTTGTCGATGAGTACCTGGACAAGGTGTGGCGCCCGAAGAACGACACCAACACCTTCCTCGGCCCGATCCGTATCCGCGAGGCGCTGTACAAGTCGCGTAACCTGGTATCGATCCGCTTGCTGCAGGCCATGGGCGTCGGCAAGACCATCGACTACATGACGCGCTTTGGCTTCAACAAGTCGGACCTGCCGCCAAACCTGTCCCTGGCCCTGGGCACCGCGACCCTCACGCCGATGGAAATCGCCACCGGCTGGAGCACCTTTGCCAACGGCGGCTACAAGATCGCGCCGTACCTGATCGACAAGATTGAAAGCCGTAACGGCGACACCCTGTTCACCGCCAACCCGCCGCGAGTGCCGGGTGATGTGGTCAACGGCGTGGCGGCGACGGATGGACTGGCGGCTCCGAGCAATGGCGGCATCACCATTGAGCCGACTCCAGGCACCGCACCTGCCGGCAACGCTGCCGCAACCGAACCGCAGGCGCCCGCCGTGGCCGAGCGCATCGTGGATGGCCGTACCACCTACATCCTCAACAGCATCCTGGAAGACGTGATCAAGAAGGGTACCGGCCGCCGCGCACTGGCCCTGGGCCGTCCGGATATTGCGGGCAAGACCGGTACCACCAACGAATCCAAGGATGCCTGGTTCTCCGGCTACAACGCCGATTACGTGACCACCGTGTGGACCGGCTATGACCAGCCGGAAAGCCTGGGTCGCCGCGAGTTTGGTGGCACTGTCGCGCTGCCGATCTGGATGAGCTACATGGGCGCGGCACTGAAGGACAAGCCGCCGCACACCCAGCCGGAGCCTGAAGGCATCCTTAGCTTGCGTATCGACCCGGTGAGTGGCCGCGCGGCCTCGCCAAGCACGCCGAATGCGTACTTCGAACTGTTCAAGAGCGAAGACACGCCGCCTTCGGTCAACGAGCTGGGCAATGGTGTTGCGCCGGGCAGCCCGCTGCCAGCGGATGAGGCGGCGCCGATCGACCTGTTCTGAGGTTGGAACCAGGGCTTATCGTGGTGAACGGGCTTTTGTGGTGAGCGGGCTTGCCCCGCGCTGGGGCGCGAAGCGGCCCTAATGCAAGTATCGCATTCATCCAGTTAAAACGCGTTGGCAGGTTTTAGGGCTGCTTCGCAGCCCAGCGCGGGGCAAGTCCGCTCACCACAACAAGCCCACTCACCACAAAGGCCTGCTCACCACAGCAAGCCTGAACAGCACAGCAAGCCTGCCCTGCACAAAGAGATCCGCCACAAAAAAGCCCCGACTCGCGAGAGCCGGGGCTTTTTTGTGGGTGCGCTACAACGGCTTAGCCGTTGAACACATCATCCACGCTTTGCAGCGGGTAGTGCTTCGGATACGGCAGGGTAGCAACGCCGGTCTCGATAGCGGCTTTAGCCACGGCATCGGAGATTAGGGTGATCAGGCGCTTGTCCATTGGTTTCGGAATGATGTACTCACGACCGAATTCCAGCTTGATACCGCCGTAGGCGTCGCACACTTCCTGAGGGACCGGCAGCTTGGCCAGTTCACGCAGGGCGTTGGCGGCAGCCACTTTCATCTCTTCGTTGATGCGCTTGGCGCGAACGTCCAGGGCACCACGGAAGATGAACGGGAAACCCAGTACGTTGTTGACCTGGTTCGGGTAGTCCGAACGGCCGGTCGCCATAATCACGTCGCTACGGGTGGCGTGAGCCAGTTCCGGAGAGATTTCTGGATCAGGGTTGGAGCAGGCGAACACGATCGGGTTGGCCGCCATGGATTTGAGGCCTTCAGCGCTCAGCAGGTTCGGGCCGGACAGGCCGACGAACACGTCTGCACCGTCGAGGGCGTCAGCCAGGGTGCGCTTGTCGGTCGCGTGGGCAAACATCGCCTTGTACTGGTTCAGGTCGGTACGCTCGGACTGGACCACGCCCTTGCTGTCGACCATGAAGATGTTTTCCAGCTTGGCGCCCATGCTCACCAGCAACTTCATGCAGGAGATGGCCGCAGCGCCGGCGCCCAGGCAGACGATCTGTGCGTCGGCCAGAGTTTTGCCAGCGATTTCCAGAGCGTTGATCATGCCGGCCGCAGTAACGATCGCGGTGCCGTGCTGGTCATCGTGGAATACCGGAATGTCGCACTGTTCGATCAGGGCCTTTTCGATCTCGAAGCACTCAGGCGCCTTGATGTCTTCCAGGTTGATGCCACCGAAGGTGATGGAAATGCGCTTGACCGTGTCGATGAAAGCCTGCGGGCTTTCGGAATCGACTTCGATGTCGAAAACGTCGATGCCGGCAAAGCGCTTGAACAGAACGCCTTTACCTTCCATGACTGGCTTGGAAGCCAATGGGCCGAGGTTGCCCAGGCCCAGAATCGCGGTGCCATCGGAAATCACTGCAACCAGGTTGCCTTTGCCGGTGTACTTGTACGCCAGTTCAGGGTCGCGGGCGATTTCACGTACGGGCTCGGCAACACCAGGGCTGTAGGCCAGCGACAGGTCGCGAGCGGTGGCAGTGGCTTTGGTGAGCTCTACACTCAGCTTTCCTGGACGAGGATGGGCATGATATTCGAGAGCGGCAGTTTTCAAATCAGACATATCGGCATTCCGCTTTTACTGTTGGTCGACGGACCGCCGAGGATACGCGTGTCGCAAAGTCCCTACAAGACTGGGCAGTCACAGGTGTCAAGGGCCCTGCGCTACGACTTTCGGCCAAGAGCCACGGGATACAAGGGCTCAACTGTTCACAATCGACTAAAAAAATGTCTACAATTTTTTCCTAATCCGTCGATTTGAGCATGCCGGGGTCGGTCACTGGCAGCATCCAGCGTGCCTGCCCGTTTTTCAGGCCGCCGCGGTTGGCGCGATCCTGCACCCAGCCACGGGCTTCGATTGTCTTGCCTTGCAGACCACTGAGCACTGCGGTGTCGAATTTTTTGGCGAGGTCGGGCGCAATGCGTAATACCACTGCCCCCTGAACTTCGATCCAGATTCCGCCGCGATTGCGTTCGATCTTGCTCACCTGGCCACTGACCAAAGCAAAGCCAGACTGCTTGAGCTGCGCCACGTTTTGTACCGGCGATTGCCGCCAAAGGCCCAACCGCGCATCTCGTGCGCTGTTTTCAGCGGCCTGCTGACAGGCGACAAGATCGGTATTGGGCGCAACTCCAACCTGAAATCCCAGGCCTTCAGCCAGCAATTGCGCCTCAAGGTTCTCGCCGTCCGCGCCGTAGAGGTGGGCCAACGTGCGGCCGTAGCGGTCCTTGCTCTCGCGCCCAGGCACCAAGCCGACTCGGCCGTCGCTCGCGTCGACCAATGCCTGTAAACGCTGGCGGGCCGCAACCGCGTAAGGCTCGTCGGGACGGCCCTTCTTGCCGGTTTCGGGGGCATTGAGGCCGATCATCCGCACACTGCGGCCGTCCTTGAGGCGCACCGTGTCGCCATCCACCACGCGCTGCACCTCCACGCGGGCCAACGTGGTCGGCGCAGGGCAGCCCCCCTGAGCCTGGGCAACCGAGAGCCAAATTCCAGGCACAAAAAAGGCGCCCACAAGGGACGCCTTTTTCATCAGCATGGAAAAACCGTAACGGCCTCCCAAGTTGATCGGCCTTAGGCCTTTTTGGCACCGAAAGCACCAAAGCGATCTGCGAAGCGCTGTACACGGCCGCCGGTGTCCAGAGTTTTCTGCTTACCGGTGTAGAACGGGTGGCACTCGTTGCATACGTCAGTACCCAGTGGCTTGCACAGGTTCGAACGGGTTTCGAACTTGTTGCCGCAGCTGCAGGTGACTTCGATGGTTTCGTACGCTGGATGGATATCGGCTTTCATGGCACTTCCTCGGGCTAGCGTGCCGCCACTCGACACTATTGTCGAATACCGCACGTAATTAGGCCGCGGATTCTACCAGACCTTTTTAATCGCGCAAGCCGCGTATCCGGCTGAAAACCGCCTTTCATCAGAAAACCGTGGCATACCCAAGCCCTCCCCTGTCTGCTAGGCTCCCGCCCCTGCGCCACCGCCTGCCTTTATATGAGACCCCCCGCGTGCCCGACGCCATTTTGCGCCTAGCCCTGCCCTCGCCCCTGCGCCGCCTGTTCGATTACCGGGCCCCGGCCGGTGTGCTGCGGGCACAGTTGCAGCCGGGTATGCGCGTGCGCGTGCCGTTTGGTCGGCGGGAAATGATCGGCATATTGGTAGAGGTCGCGGATCACAGCGAAGTCCCTGCGGAAAAACTCAAGCCCGCGCTGGCCATGCTCGACGCCACCCCGCCACTGCCGCCGGCGTTGTTCAAACTGTGCCTGTGGACCGCCCAGTACTACCAGCACAGCCTTGGCGATACGTTGAGCTGGGCGCTGCCGGTGCTGTTGCGCCAGGGCGAACTGGCCGAAGCGCGTCAGGAACGTTTCTGGTCGATGACACCCGGCGCGCGTCTCGACGACCCGCGTATCGCCCGCGCCCCGCGCCAGCGTGAAGCCCTGGCGACACTGGCCCAGCATCCCCATGGCGTGGCGCATCAGCTATTAAGCAAGCTGATGCTGAGCAAAGACAGCCTCGACCTGTTGCTCGCCAAGGGCCTGGTGCAGGTGGAAATCCGCAAGCACGCTCCCGATGCCCGCCACGAACACTGGCTGGCCCAACCGGAATTGCCGCTGAACCCCGAGCAACGCGCTGCCTATGAAGCCATTCGCGCAGGTTTCGACAGTTTTCATGCCTTCCTCCTGGCCGGCGTCACCGGCAGCGGCAAGACCGAAGTCTACCTGCAGTTGATCCGCGAGACTCTGCAGGCCGGCAAACAGGCGCTGGTACTGATCCCCGAGATCAACCTGGGCCCGCAGACCCTGGCGCGCTTCGAACAGCGCTTCAATGCGCGCATCGCCCTGGTGCACTCCGCCGTCAACGACCGTGAGCGCCTGGAATCCTGGCTGGCCGCACGGGATGGCGAGGCCGACATTATTATCGGCACCCGCTCGGCGCTGTTCACCCCGATGAAGAATCCCGGGCTGATCATCATCGACGAGGAGCACGACGGCTCCTATAAACAGCAGGAAGGCTTGCGTTACCACGCCCGCGACCTGGCACTGGTGCGTGCGCACCAGGAAGACATCCCGATTGTGCTGGGCTCGGCCACACCATCACTCGAGAGCTTGCACAATGCCTACACGGGGCGTTACGGCCTCCTACGCCTCAATGAGCGTGCAGGCGGCGCCAAGCAGCCAAAATTCCTGCGCCTGGACGTCAAAAGCCGTCCACTGGACAGCGGTATTTCCGGGCCGATGCAACAAGCCATCGGCCAGACCCTCGCCGCCGGCCAACAGGTCTTGGTGTTTCTCAACCGCCGCGGCTTTGCACCGACACTGCTGTGCCATGACTGCGGCTGGATGTCCGAGTGCGAGCGCTGCGATGCGCGCATGACCGTGCACCAGCGCTACGGCGAGCTGCGCTGCCATCACTGTGGCCATGTAGAACGTGTACCGCGCCACTGCCCGCAGTGCGGCAAAGTCGACCTGCGACCGGTGGGCGCCGGCACCGAACGGGCCGAAGAGCGCTTGGGCATTCTGTTCCCGGATTACCCGGTGCTGCGGGTCGACCGCGACAGCACCTCGCGCAAAGACGCGATGAACCAGCTGTTCGCCACCATCCAGAAAGGCCACCCGTGCATCCTGATCGGCACGCAGATGCTTGCCAAAGGGCACCATTTCCCACGGGTGACCCTGGTGTCGATCCTGGATGCCGACGGCGGGCTGTTTTCCGGGGACTTTCGCGCCAGCGAGCGCATGGCGCAGTTGATCGTGCAGGTCGCCGGCCGTGCGGGTCGCGCCGAAGAGCCGGGCCGGGTGATCATCCAGACCCACTTGGCCGACCATCCGCTGCTGATCCAGCTGACCGAACAAGGCTACTTCGCCTTCGCCGAGCAGGCGCTGAGCGAACGTCGCGCCGCGGGCCTGCCGCCTTTTTCCCATTTGGCCCTGTTGCGCGCCGAAGCCCATAAACCGGGGCAGGCCGAAGGTTTCCTGGATGAGGCATGCAGCGCCGCCGAACGTTTACTCGGCGAACTGGGTCTGAGCGGCATCGAATTGCTCGGCCCGGTGCCCGCCCCCATGGAGCGCCGCGCCGGGCGTTATCGTGCTCAGCTACTCTTGCAGGCAACCTCGCGCGCACCGCTGCATCGGCTATTAAGTAGCTGGTTGCTTGCCCTGGAGCAAATGCCCAGCGGTCGCCAAGTGCGATGGTCGCTGGATGTAGACCCGGTAGATTTGTATTAAGCCTGGCCATAGGTCCCGCGAAGGTTGGCAAGCCCGCCCTCGCCACGGATAATGCCCAGTTTTTCCACCTGCGCATCGCGCGCCACCGCTTGCGGTCGAAAGAGAACACCATGAAAGACACCATTCGCCAGCTGATCCAACAAGCCCTCACCCAACTCGTCAACGAAGGTGTGTTGCCTGAAGGCCTGACGCCGGCGATCCAGGTGGAAAACACCCGCGACAAAACCCACGGTGACTTCGCCAGCAACATCGCGATGATGCTGTCCAAACCCGCGGGCATGAAGCCACGCGACCTGGCAGAGAAAATCATCGCCGCGCTGCCTGCCGACGAGAGTGTCACCAAGGCTGAAATCGCCGGCCCTGGCTTCATCAACTTCTTCCAGAACACCCAGGCCCTGGCTTCGCGCCTGGATGCGGCGCTGGCCGACGCCAAGATCGGCGTGCGCAAGGCCGGCCCGCTGCAGCGCGTGGTCGTCGACCTATCGGCGCCGAACCTGGCCAAAGAGATGCACGTCGGCCACCTGCGCTCAACCATCATTGGCGACGGCGCGGCGCGGGTCCTGGAGTTCCTCGGCGACGACGTGATCCGTCAGAACCACGTCGGCGACTGGGGCACTCAGTTCGGCATGCTGATGGCTTACCTGCAAGAAAACCCGATCACCAGCAACGAGCTGTCGGACCTGGAAAACTTCTACCGCGCCGCCAAGAAGCGCTTCGACGAATCCGAAGAATTCGCCGACCGCGCCCGTGGCCTGGTGGTCAAGCTACAAGCCGGTGACGCCGAGTGCCTGGCACTGTGGAACCGTTTCCGTGACATTTCCCTGTCTCACTGCCAGGAAATCTACGAACTGCTCAACGTCAAATTGACCATGGCAGACGTGATGGGCGAAAGCGCTTACAACGACGACCTGATGAATGTGGTCAACGACCTCAAGGCCAAGGGCCTGCTGGTGGAGAGCAACGGCGCGCAGTGCGTGTTCCTCGAAGAATTCAAGACCGCCGACGGCGAGCCGCTGCCGGTGATCATCGTCAAGGCCGATGGCGGCTACCTCTACGCCACCACCGACCTGGCCGCCGTGCGCTACCGCAGCGGCGTGCTCAAGGCCGATCGCGCCTTGTATTTTGTCGACCAACGCCAGGCGCTGCACTTCCAGCAGGTATTCGAAGTGGCGCGTCGCGCGGGTTTCGTCACCCACCCGATGCACATGGAGCACATGGGCTTCGGCACCATGAACGGCGCCGATGGCCGCCCGTTCAAGACCCGTGACGGCGGCACCGTGAAGCTGATCGACCTGCTCACCGAAGCGCAGGAACGTGCCTACACCCTGGTGAAGGAAAAGAACCCGGAGCTGGCCGAGGCCGACCTGCGCAACATCGCTCGCGTGGTGGGCATTGGTGCGGTCAAATACGCCGACCTGTCCAAGCACCGCACCAGCGACTACAGCTTCAACTTCGACCTGATGCTCAACTTCGAAGGCAACACCGCGCCGTACCTGCTGTACGCCTACACCCGTGTGGCTGGCGTGTTCCGCAAGCTGGGCAAGGACTTCAGCGAAGTTGAAGGCCAGATCGTGCTGGACGCCCCGCACGAACAGGAACTGGCCGCCAAACTGGCGCAGTTCGGCGAAGTACTGAACAGCGTCGGTGAGAAAGGCACGCCGCACATCCTGTGCACCTACCTGTACGAAGTCGCCGGCCTGTTCTCCAGCTTCTACGAGAACTGCCCGATCCTGACCGCCGACGACGAAGCCCAGAAGCAAAGCCGCCTGCGCTTGGCTGCACTGGCTGGACGGACCCTCAAGCAAGGCCTCGAGCTGTTGGGCCTGGAAACTCTGGAGCGTATGTAAGTTGGCCGCCAAGAAAAAACCTGCACCCAAGCGCGGCGCCAGCCGCTACCAGGCCCCGGCGAAGAAACCAATCCCGGGCTGGTTGTGGATGGCGATCGGCCTCACCGTCGGCGCGTTTATCGTGTTCCTGATGAAGCTGGATCCCGGCAAGGGCGATGACGTCAAACGGGTCAAGCAGGAACAGCAGAAGGCCACGAAAATGGCCGAAGCCAACAAGACGGCGCCGAGCCCGACCGCGCCCGTGAAGCCGAAGTACGACTTCTACACGCTGCTGCCGGAATCGGAAGTGATCGTGCCGCCTGACGCCGTGCCGGAGAAAACCCTGCCGACGCCACAAGTGCCGACCACGCCAGTCACCCCTGCCGAAGCGGCGAAAATCGACACGGCACGTGCCCAGGCCGCGCTGGCCGGCATTACGCCGCCGCCAGCGCCGCCGGTCGCCGAAACCAAGGCCGCGCCGGTGACCAAGTTCTTCCTGCAAGCGGGTTCGTTTCCGAAACAGGCGGATGCGGATCGCGTGCGGGCGCAGATTATTCTGCTGGGCCAGTCGGTGACGGTGGAGTCCGGCACGGTGAAGGATGCGACCTGGTATCGCGTGCTGGTGGGGCCGTTCAGCAACCGAGAACAGCTGACTGTGGCGCAGAAACAACTGGCTGGCGCGGGCTTTAGCAACCTGTTGTTACAACAACGCCAGAGTCGCTGACTCTAAGAGCACAGCAGGCACCATGTGGGAGCGGGCTTGCTCGCGAAAGCGGTATTTCAGTCAGTATTTTCGGCGACTGACCCACCGCATTCGCGAGCAAGCCCGCTCCCACATTTTGTTTTGCGGCGTGTCAGAAAGATAAACACCACTCGTCCGCACACTGCCCTCGCGGTTGAAATCCCCCCCGCCACCCCCATATGAGTTTCCATCAGGGCATTTTCGCCCCGCTGCGTGGAGACTCTCCCCTTGACCACCATCGTTTCAGTACGTCGCCACGGCAAAGTCGTCATGGGCGGCGACGGCCAGGTTTCCCTGGGTAATACCGTGATGAAAGGCAACGCCAAGAAAGTGCGCCGCCTGTACCACGGCCAGGTTCTCGCGGGCTTTGCCGGCGCTACCGCCGACGCCTTCACCCTTTTCGAGCGCTTCGAAGGCCAACTTGAGAAACATCAGGGCCACCTGGTGCGCGCTGCGGTTGAACTCGCCAAAGAATGGCGCACCGACCGCTCCCTCAGCCGCCTGGAAGCCATGCTGGCCGTCGCCAACAAAGACGCTTCCCTGATCATCACCGGCAACGGCGATGTGGTTGAGCCTGAGCATGGCCTGATCGCCATGGGTTCCGGCGGTGGCTACGCCCAAGCGGCCGCCAGCGCACTGTTGAAGAAAACCGACCTGTCGGCTCGCGAAATCGTCGAGACCGCCCTGGGTATCGCCGGTGATATCTGCGTGTTCACCAATCACAACCAGACCATTGAGGAGCAGGACCTCGCCGAGTAAGCCGTAGGCTTATTCCGCTTGAGGCCGCCAAACACTATGTCCATGACTCCCCGCGAAATCGTCCATGAACTCAACCGCCATATCATCGGCCAGGACGATGCCAAGCGCGCCGTAGCCATTGCGCTGCGTAACCGCTGGCGCCGGATGCAACTGCCCGAAGAACTGCGCGTTGAAGTGACGCCTAAGAACATCCTGATGATCGGTCCTACCGGCGTCGGTAAAACCGAAATCGCCCGTCGCCTGGCCAAGTTGGCCAATGCACCGTTCATCAAGGTCGAAGCCACTAAGTTCACCGAAGTGGGCTACGTGGGCCGCGACGTCGAGTCGATCATCCGCGACCTGGCCGATGCCGCTCTGAAGATGCTGCGCGAACAGGAAGTGACCAAGGTCAGCCACCGCGCCGAAGACGCCGCCGAAGAACGCATCCTCGACGCCCTGCTGCCACCGGCACGCATGGGTTTCAACGAAGACGCCGCGCCGGCCTCGGATTCCAACACCCGCCAGCTGTTCCGCAAGCGCCTGCGTGAAGGCCAGTTGGACGACAAGGAAATCGAGATCGAAGTCGCCGAAGTCTCCGGTGTCGATATCTCCGCCCCGCCTGGCATGGAGGAAATGACCAGCCAGTTGCAGAACCTGTTCGCCAACATGGGCAAGGGCAAGAAGAAAAGCCGCAAGCTCAAGGTGAAGGAAGCCTTGAAACTGGTGCGCGACGAAGAAGCCGGGCGCCTGGTGAATGAGGAAGAACTCAAGGCCAAGGCCCTGGAAGCGGTCGAGCAGCACGGCATCGTGTTTATCGACGAAATCGACAAGGTGGCCAAGCGCGGCAACTCCGGCGGCGTCGATGTATCCCGCGAAGGCGTACAGCGCGACCTGCTACCGCTGATCGAAGGCTGCACCGTGAACACCAAGTTGGGCATGGTCAAGACTGACCACATCCTGTTTATCGCCTCCGGTGCGTTCCACCTGAGCAAGCCAAGCGACCTGGTGCCGGAGCTGCAAGGCCGCCTGCCGATCCGCGTGGAACTCAAGGCGCTGACCCCAGGCGACTTCGAACGCATCCTCAGCGAGCCACACGCGTCGCTCACCGAACAATACCGTGAGCTGCTGAAAACCGAAGGCCTGGGCATCGAGTTCCAGCCGGACGGCATCAAGCGCTTGGCGGAGGTCGCCTGGCAGGTCAACGAGAAGACCGAGAACATCGGAGCCCGTCGTTTGCACACGTTGCTGGAGCGTCTGCTGGAGGAGGTGTCCTTCAGTGCTGGCGATTTGGCTGGCGCGCAGAATGGCGAAGAGATCAAGATCGACGCTGAATACGTCAACAGCCACTTGGGCGAATTGGCACAGAACGAAGACTTGTCTCGTTATATCCTGTAAGTCATGTGAACCCCTTGTAGGAGCCCGGCTTGCCGGCGATGCGTTCTTGAGAACGCCATCGCCGGCAAGCCGGGCTCCTACATGATCTGCACGGATCCCCGCCATGACTAAATTTCCCACCGCTGTAAACCTGCACAAAACCTCCAACACCCTCGGCCTCACCTACGGGCCCGACGAGGTGTACCAACTCCCCGCCGAACTGCTGCGCACCCACTCGCCTTCCGCCGAGGTCCAGGGGCATGGCAAGCCCATCCTGCAATTCGGCAAGCTCAACGTGAAGTTGATCAAGGTAGAAGCCGCCGGCCAGTACGCACTGAAATTGACCTTCGACGACGGCCATGACAGCGGACTGTTCACCTGGGACTACCTCTACCAACTGGCCGTGCGTCAGGACGCGTTGTGGGCCGATTATCTGGCTGAACTCAAAGCAGCCGGCAAAACCCGCGATCCGGATCAGTCGGTCGTACGGCTGATGCTCTAGACCAGGCCTCTTGCTCTTTAGAGGGCATTTTCTAATTTCATCTGCTTGAATGCCCTGTCGCGTGACCAACGACTGGTCCGCTTGCGAAAAAAATTAAACTCGGGTAACCAATGGAATTGGCAAGTTCCCTGCATTTGACGATGCGGTATCAACGGTCACCCGAGTCGCAGTACCAGGCTTGTGTTGTGTATCGAAACTGGGTGCGCAGCGGTCCCCGGTACTCGTCTTTCGGACAATGGAGCGTCGTAGATGAGTAACAAGAACAACGATGACTTGAAACGCCAGGCCTCGGAAAACACCCTGGGGCTCAACCCGATCATCGCGTTACGTAAAAAGGATTTACTCGCCTCGGCGAAGATGGTGCTGACCCAAGCCATCAAACAACCGCTGCACAGCGTCAAGCACGTCGCGCATTTTGGCGTCGAGTTGAAGAACGTGATGTTCGGCAAATCAGCGCTGGCGCCCGAAAGCGACGACCGTCGTTTCCAGGACCCGGCCTGGAGCCAGAACCCGCTCTACAAACGCTATCTGCAAACCTACCTGGCGTGGCGCAAGGAACTGCACGACTGGATCGGCGACAGCAACCTGTCGGAACAGGACATCAGCCGCGGCCACTTCGTGATCAACCTGATGACCGAAGCCATGGCCCCCACCAACAGCGCGGCCAACCCGGCGGCGGTCAAACGCTTCTTCGAGACCGGCGGCAAGAGCCTGCTCGATGGCTTGTCCCACCTGGCCAAGGACATGGTGCATAACGGCGGCATGCCGAGCCAGGTCAACATGGGCGCCTTTGAAGTGGGCAAGACCCTGGGCACGACCGAAGGCGCGGTGGTGTTTCGCAACGATGTGCTGGAGCTGATCCAGTACAAGCCGATCACCGAACAGGTGCACGAACGCCCGCTGCTGGTGGTGCCGCCGCAGATCAACAAATTCTATGTATTCGACCTGAGCCCGGAGAAGAGCCTGGCGCGCTTCTGCCTGCGCAATAACCAGCAAACTTTTATCGTCAGTTGGCGCAACCCGACTAAGGCTCAGCGCGAGTGGGGCCTGTCGACCTATATCGAGGCGCTCAAGGAAGCGGTGGATGTGGTCACGGCGATTACCGGCAGCAAAGATGTGAATATGCTCGGCGCCTGTTCCGGCGGCATCACCTGCACGGCACTGCTCGGCCACTACGCGGCGCTTGGGGAGAAGAAGGTCAACGCCCTGACCCTGCTGGTAAGCGTGCTCGACACGACGCTGGACACCCAAGTAGCGCTGTTCGTCGACGAACAGACCCTGGAAGCGGCCAAGCGCCATTCCTACCAGGCCGGCGTGCTGGAAGGCCGCGACATGGCCAAGGTGTTCGCCTGGATGCGCCCCAACGACCTGATCTGGAACTACTGGGTCAATAACTACCTGCTGGGTAACGAACCGCCGGTGTTCGACATCCTGTTCTGGAACAACGACACCACACGTTTGCCGGCGGCCTTCCACGGCGACCTGATCGAGCTGTTCAAGAACAACCCGTTGGTGCGAGCCAACGCACTGGAAGTGTGCGGCACGCCCATCGACCTCAAGCAGGTCACCGCCGATATCTACTCACTGGCCGGCACCAATGACCACATCACACCGTGGCAGTCGTGCTACAAGTCGGCGCAGTTGTTTGGTGGCAAGGTCGAGTTCGTGTTGTCCAGCAGCGGACATATCCAAAGCATCCTCAACCCGCCGGGCAACCCCAAGGCGCGTTACCAGACCAGCGACAGCCTGTCGGCGAAACCGCTGGACTGGCAGGAGAATGCCACCAAGCACACCGATTCGTGGTGGCTGCATTGGCAGGCGTGGCAGGCGGAGCGGGCGGGCAAGTTGAAGAAGGCGCCGACAAGTTTGGGCAATAAGACCTACGCAGCAGCGGAAGCTGCGCCGGGCACTTATGTACATGAACGTTAAGCAGATGTTTGGTTGAAATGCAGTCACTGTGGGAGCTGGCTTGCCTGCGATAGCGGCGGGTCAGTTGTTGATGGGCTGGCGGAAAGAATGCCATCGCAGGCAAGCCAGCTCCCACATGGATCGCATCGCCCATAAGACTTACGCACCACCTGACAGGGCTTTCCCATGCCGCAACCGTTCATCTTCCGCACCATCGACCTGGATGGCCAGGCCATCCGCACGGCGGTGCGCCCGGGCAAGCCTCACTTGACGCCGTTGCTGATCTTCAATGGCATCGGCGCCAACCTTGAATTGGTGTTTCCGTTCGTCCAGGCGCTGGACCCGGACCTGGAAGTGATCGCGTTCGATGTGCCCGGAGTGGGCGGTTCATCCACGCCCAATCGGCCATACCGCTTTCCCGGTCTGGCCAAACTCACTGCACGCATGCTCGATTACCTGGACTATGGCCAAGTGAACGCGGTGGGCGTGTCCTGGGGCGGCGCGTTGGCGCAGCAGTTTGCCTACGACTACCCGGAACGCTGCAAGAAGCTGATCCTGGCGGCCACGGCGGCAGGTGCGGTGATGGTGCCGGGCAAACCGAAAGTGTTGTGGCTGATGGCAAGTCCGCGCCGTTACATTCAACCGTCCCATGTGGTGCGCATTGCACCGATGATCTACGGGGGGTCGTTCCGCCGCGACTCACAACTGGCCGCCGAACACGCGAGCAAAGTGCGTTCGGCTGGCAAGCTCGGTTATTACTGGCAGCTATTCGCCGGGCTGGGCTGGACCAGCATCCACTGGCTGCACAAGATCCGCCAACCCACCCTGGTGCTGGCGGGGGACGACGACCCGCTGATCCCGCTGATCAACATGCGCATGCTGGCCTGGCGCATTCCCAACGCACAGTTGCACATCATCGATGACGGCCACCTGTTCCTGATCACCCGGGCGGAGGCCGTGGCGCCGATCATCATGAAGTTTCTGGAAGAGGAGCGCATGCGCGCGGTGATCCACCCGCGACCGGCCGTGTAAGGACCACACCGCCGCGCAACTTGCCAGGAACCGGCTATGGTTCTGAATTGGCGTGCCTGTTTGATGGCTTGACGAAGGAGTGTTGGCTCATGCGAGAAAGACCCGTGACGAACCCGGCGCCAACCCCTGCCGCGTTCATCAATGCGCAAAATGCGATCACCGGCCTGCGCGGTCGAGACCTGCTGTCGACCCTGCGCAGCGTGGCCGCCCATGGCTTGCGCAACCCGGTGCATACCGTTCGGCATGCCTGGGCGTTGAGCGGTCAACTGGGTCGCGTGCTGCTCGGTGAAACCGTGCACGAACCCAACCCCAACGACGGCCGCTTCACCGACCCCACCTGGAAGCTCAACCCACTGTACCGGCGCAGCCTGCAAGCCTATCTGAGCTGGCAGAAGCAGACCCGTCACTGGATCGATGACAGCAACCTGAGCGCCGATGACCGCGCCCGTGCGCATTTTGCTTTCTCGTTGATCAACGATGCGGTCTCCCCTTCCAACACCCTGCTCAACCCGCTGGCGATCAAGGAGCTGCTCAACTCCGGCGGCAACAGCGTGGTGCGCGGTGTGACCAACCTGTTCGAAGACCTGCTGCACAACAATGGCCTGCCGCGCCAGGTGAGCAAGCACGCCTTCGAAGTCGGCAAGACGGTCGCCACCACCCCCGGCTCCGTGGTGTTTCGCAATGAGCTGCTGGAGCTGATCCAGTACAAGCCCATGAGCGAAAAGCAATACGCCAAGCCGCTGCTGATCGTGCCGCCGCAAATCAACAAGTACTACATTTTCGACTTGAGCCCCGCTAATAGCTTCGTGCAGTACGCCCTGAAAAACGGCCTGCAGACCTTCATGGTCAGTTGGCGCAACCCGGATGTGCGGCATCGCGAATGGGGCTTGTCCACCTACGTCGCTGCGTTGGAGGAAGCACTCAACGTGTGCCGCGCGATCACCGGTGCCCGTGAAGTCAACCTGATGGGCGCCTGCGCCGGCGGCCTGACCATCGCCGCGCTGCAAGGCCACCTGCAAGCCAAGCGCCAGCTGCGCCGCATCTCCAGCGCCAGTTACCTGGTGAGCCTGCTGGACAGCCAGATCGACAGCCCCGCCACCCTGTTCGCCGACGAGCAGACCCTGGAAGCCGCCAAGCGCCGGTCCTATCAACAAGGCGTGCTGGACGGTCGCGACATGGCCAAGGTGTTCGCGTGGATGCGGCCCAATGACCTGATCTGGAACTACTGGATCAACAACTACCTGCTGGGCAAGGAACCGCCGGCCTTCGACATCCTGTACTGGAACAACGACAACACGCGACTGCCGGCAGCGCTGCATGGCGACCTGCTGGACTTCTTCAAACACAACCCGCTGAGCCATCCCGGTGGCCTGGAAGTGTGCGGCACGCCGATCGATTTGCAGAAGGTCACGGTAGACAGCTTCAGCGTGGCGGGCATCAACGACCACATCACGCCGTGGGATGCGGTGTATCGCTCCACCCAATTGCTGGGCGGCGAGCGGCGCTTCGTGCTGTCCAACAGCGGGCATATCCAGAGCATCCTCAACCCGCCGGGCAACCCCAAGGCTAACTACGTCGAAAACCCCAAGCTGAGCAGCGACCCGCGCGCCTGGTACTACGACGCCAATCACGTCGACGGCAGTTGGTGGCCGCTGTGGCTGGCGTGGATCCAGCAGCGCTCGGGCGTGCAACGGGAAACCCTTACTGCCCTGGGCAACCAGAACTACCCACCGATGGAAGCGGCACCCGGCACCTACGTGCGCGTGCGCTGAGCTCAACGATCACATTAAGAAGACTGGATGAAGACCCGCGATCGTATCCTTGAATGTGCCCTGCAGTTGTTCAACCAGAAGGGCGAGCCGAATGTGTCGACCATGGAGGTGGCCAATGAAATGGGGATCAGCCCCGGCAACCTCTACTACCACTTTCATGGCAAGGAGCCGCTGGTGCTCGGGTTGTTCGAGCGTTTCCAGAATGAGCTGGCGCCCCTGCTCGACCCACCAGCGGACGCGCAACTGGAAGCCGAGGATTACTGGCTGTTCCTGCACCTGATCGTCGAGCGCATGGCGCATTACCGGTTCTTGTTCCAGGACTTGTCGAACCTGGCGGGACGTTTGCCGAAGCTGGCCAAGGGCATTCGCAACTTGCTGACGGCGCTCAAGCGGACACTGGCGTCTTTGCTGGCGCGACTGAAGGCGGCGGGTCAGTTGGCCAGCAGCACCCAGGCCCTGGGGCAACTGGTGGAGCAGATCACCATGACGCTGCTGTTTTCGTTGGATTACCAGCGGATTCTTGATCGTGAAGGCGAGGTGCAGGTGGTGGTCTACCAGATCATGATGCTGGTGGCGCCGCATTTGCTGGCGCCGGCACGACTGGCAACCGAGAAGTTCGCGCTGAAATATCTGGATGACACCGTCTGAAATTGTGGGAGCGGGCTTGCTCGCTCCCACATTTGGATGTGGTGTGCCGTTGAAAGTAGCCCCATAAAAAATGCCCGACCTTTGCAGGCCGGGCATTTTTTGTATCCTGAGAAAAATCAGGACTGACTGGATGGCGTCGGGGTTGCCGGCGTTGCAGTCGGGGTCACAGCAGGGGTCGGTGCGGAAACCGAATTGGCTGTGGAAGCGGTTGGCGCAGTAGCAGGCTTGGCGGCAGCAGCAGGCTTGGGTGCTGCTGGTTTTTTCGCTACAGCAGGCTTTTTCGCGGCAGCGGGTTTTGCCGCTGGCTTGGCTGCAGCAGGTTTGGCGGCTGGTTTCGCGGCGGCAGGTTTGGCAGCGGGTTTTGCTGCAGCGGTTTTGGCGGCAGGCTTGGCGGCTGGCTTGGCAGCGGCCTTGGCTGCAGGTTTTGCGGCTGGCTTAGCGGCAGGCTTGGCAGCAGCTTTAGCAGCCACTGGTTTGGCAGCCGGTTTGGCGGCCGGTTTAGCTGCTGCGGTTTTGGCAGCTGGCTTGGCGGCTGGTTTAGCAGCAGCCTTGGCAGCGGGTTTTGCAGCCGGCTTGGCGGCAGCTTTTACCAGAGGCTTGGCCGCAGGTTTCGCAGCCGGTTTGGCCGCTGCGGTTTTAGCCGCTGGCTTGGCCGCCGGTTTTGCAGCAGCCGTTTTCGCGGGTGCCACTTTAGCGCCGGTGAGTTTTTCGATTTGCTTGGTCAAGGTATCGACCTTGCTGTGCAGCGTCTTCAACTCTGCCTTACTCGGCACGCCCAGTCGCGAAATGGCACTGTTGAGGCGTTTGTCGAAACTTTCTTCCAACTTGCCCCACGTGTCAGAAATGCTCGACTTGGCGGAGCCGGCAGTTGCCTTGGCGGCTTCAACTTTTTTACCAACCGTGGTTTTGGTCAACTTCTCGGCTTTCTCGCCGTCCTTGACCAAAGTCTCGAAGTATTTGCCGCCGTCACTGCTAACCTTCGAGTACACGCCTAAACCAGCAAGCCAGATCTTACGGGAATATTTTTCAACTTCCCCGACCCACGAGCTGCCTTCTTTCTGAGTAGTCTTTTTAACAGCCATCCCGATGTCTCCTTAGTGTTTACGCGCGACACGTTCTAGCAATGTCGTCAGCTCTTCGAGCTTAGCAGAGAGTGTCTCAACGTCATGTTTAGACGCAATGCCGATTCGATTCAAGGCACTGGCAACACGAGTGTCAAAAGCTTTTTCAACTTTATCAAGCTGAACTTCTACCAGACCTTTGACGGCGGAGACATTACTCTTTACTTGGTCAATCTGACTGTTGGCGGCTTCAAGTTGTTCAACTGCAACTTTTTTACCTTTACTTTCAACATGTTGACCGGTCTTAACCAGCTCTTTGAAGTACTCGCCGCCCTCGCTTCCGACCTTGGCATAAGCACCAAGTCCTGCCAGCCAGATCTTGCGGGCGTAGGATTTAACCTCGCTCAGGGGAGTGGTCTGGGCGTCGATTTTTTTCTTCAGGATAACTTTGGCCATGGTGCACCTCACGCAGAATAGGGTGGAGGAACGGCCCACAGGAGTTGAGGGCTTGGGCACAAAGTAGGCTGTAAAATTAGAATCGGCACCCTAAGAACAGACGGATCACACCAAGGCTTTATCCAGGGCTTTTTCGATTTCGGACTTGATGGTGCCACTCATGGCCGACATCAACAGGCCCAGTTCCACATCGATGCGCAACGAATCTTCAGTGACTAATACCGCGCCCTTAACCCCCGAACGCTTGAGGTTCAAGGTATCGCCGGACCATGACGGCTCCAGGCCATATTGCTCTTTGAGTTTGAGCGCCAACTTGTCGGCCTTTGCCCGCGCGCCTTCTTTACCCAGGGAATGTGCGCGCTCAACGGTTATACGGGCCATTGCAATGACTCCTCTTTATAGGGACGTGAATACCTTCGATGCGGCAAAAGGTCTCGGTGACCACCCATCTTACCTGCAGCCTTGCCAAGACAAAGCAGGCCTTGGGGATTATCATGTCCCGCATTCTCTTTTGGTGACAGCGATATGACTGATCAGCGCAAAGGCAGCGATGCCGAACCCACCACTCACTTCGGCTTCAAGAACGTCCCGGAAAGCCAGAAAGCGGAAAAAGTCGCTGAGGTGTTCCACTCCGTGGCGGCCAAGTACGACCTGATGAACGATGTGCTGTCGGGCGGTATGCACCGCCTGTGGAAGCGCTTCACCATCGAGTTGTCGGGTGTTCGCCCTGGCAACCGTGTGCTGGACATCGCCGGCGGCACAGGTGACCTGGCGGCCAAGTTTTCCAAGCTGGTTGGCCCGACTGGCCAAGTCGTATTGGCCGACATCAACAGTTCGATGCTCAAGGTCGGTCGCGATCGCCTGCTGGATAAAGGCGTGGCCGGCAATATCGAGTTCGTCCAGGCCGACGCCGAAAAGCTGCCGTTCCCGGACAACCATTTCGACTGCGTGACGATCGCCTTCGGCTTGCGCAACGTCACCCACAAGGAAGACGCGATCCGCTCGATGCTGCGCGTGCTCAAGCCGGGTGGTCGCCTGTTGGTGCTGGAGTTCTCCAAGCCGACCAACGCGGTGATGTCCAAGGTCTACGACACGTACTCGTTTGCCTTTATGCCACTGGTAGGGAAACTGGTGCTCAACGACCCGGACAGCTATCGCTACCTGGCCGAATCGATTCGCATGCACCCCGACCAGGAAACGCTGAAGTCGATGATGGTAGAAGCCGGTTTCGACCGCGTGACCTACCACAACATGACCTCGGGTATCGTCGCCCTGCACCGCGGCATCAAGCCCTGATGCTGCTCGCCAGCCTTCTCGCCAGCGTTGAACACGGCCTCAACCGTGTGCTGCGCCTGGACAGCACCGCCCTGGCGCGGCTTGCGCACCTCAACGGCAAGGTGATTGCCGTCGACTGCCGCAGCCCAGCCTTGCAGCTGTTTATCCTGCCCAGCGATGAAGGCCTGATGCTCGCGGCCCAATGGGCCGCCGACGCCGATTGCACCCTGCGTGCGCCGGCGTCGAGCCTGTTGCACCTGGCCTTGAGCCGCAACAAGACCGCCATCCTGCACAGCGCCGAAGTGGAGCTGGAAGGCGACAGCTCGGTGCTGATGGACCTGGCTGCCGTGCTGCAGGACCTGGAACTGGACTGGGAATACGAGCTGTCACGCTGGATCGGCCCCGTCGCCACCCAGTTGATCAGCGGGCACCTGCGCAGCCGTTCGCGCTGGTACCAGCAGGGGTTTGCCAGCCTCAACCAGAACCTCGCCGAATACCTGAGCGAAGAATCGCGCACCCTGGTCGGAGAACGTGAGGCGCAAGCGCGCTTTCGTGAACTCGACAAGGCCAAAATCGACCTGGAACGCCTAGAGGCCCGCTTCGAGCGCCTAAGCCGTTCCCTTGATCCAAGCGATAACGCATGAAGCTGCTCGCCGTCCGCCGTTTGTTTCGTATCCAGCGCGTCGTAATCCGCTACCAACTCGATGACCTGCTGTTCGCCCTGCCCCTGCCGTGGTTCCTGCTGGCAGTGCGCTATGTGCTGCCGTGGCGCTGGTTGCCGCGCAAGAAGCTGGAGCTGAGCCGTGGCGCGCGCCTGCGCCTGGCGTTGCAGGATCTGGGGCCAATTTTCATCAAGTTCGGGCAGATCCTCTCGACCCGCCGCGACTTGCTGCCTGAAGACATCGCCGACGAGCTGATGCTGCTGCAGGACCGCGTGCCGCCGTTCGATTCGCAGCAGTCAATGGCGTTGATCGAAGAGCAACTGGGCAAGAAAATCAGCGAAGTCTTCAGCCGCTTCGACGTCGCGCCTCTCGCGTCGGCCTCTGTGGCCCAGGTCCACGCGGCGCAACTCAAGACCGGCGAAGAAGTGGTGGTGAAGGTGATTCGCCCGGGTCTCAAGCCGATCATCGGCCAGGACCTGGCGTGGCTGTTCATCCTCGCCCGCGCCGCCGAGCGTTTCTCGGCCGATGCGCGGCTGCTGCACCCGGTAGACGTGGTCGCCGACTACGAAAAGACCATCTACGACGAACTCGACCTGCTGCGCGAAGCCGCCAACGCCAGCCAGCTCAAGCGCAACTTTGAAGGCTCGCCGCTGCTGTACGTACCCCAAGTTTACTGGGACTGGTGCCGCCCCAAAGTGCTGGTGATGGAGCGCATCTACGGCGTGCAGGTCACCGACCTCGCGACCCTGGCCGACCAGCGCACCGACATGAAGATGCTCGCCGAGCGAGGCGTGGAGATTTTCTTCACCCAGGTGTTCCGCGACAGTTTCTTCCACGCCGACATGCACCCCGGTAACATCTTTGTCAGCACCGTGAACCCGTGGAGCCCGCAGTACATTGCGATCGACTGCGGCATCGTCGGCAGCCTGACCCCCGAAGACCAAGACTACCTGGCCCGCAACTTGTTCGCCTTCTTCAAGCGCGACTATCGCCGTGTGGCGCAGTTGCACATTGATTCAGGCTGGGTGCCGGCGGAAACCAAGCTCAACGAATTCGAAGCGGCGATCCGTACCGTGTGCGAGCCGATCTTTGAAAAACCGTTAAAAGATATTTCCTTCGGCCAGGTGCTGATGCGCCTGTTCCAGACCGCGCGACGCTTCAACATGGAAGTGCAGCCACAGCTGGTATTGCTGCAAAAAACCCTGTTGAACATCGAAGGACTGGGCCGCCAGCTGTACCCGGACCTGGACCTGTGGAACACCGCCCAGCCGTTCCTCGAACGCTGGATGCGCGAACGCATGAGCCCGAAAACCGTGCTGGGCAACCTGCATAGCCAGATGGAACAACTGCCGCACCTGGCCAACATGACCCGCGACCTGCTGGAGCGCATGTCCCAGCCCCACGCCAAGGACCCGGCGCCGCCCTGGAAGCAGCGCAAGGACGACTGGTTCCTGCGCCTGCTGGGTGCTGCGCACCTGGTCGGCGGGGTGATGCTGGCCATCGGTGGCCCGCTGAACCAACTGGGCCACTGGCCGGCTGGCATCATGGTCGCGGTGGGTGTTTATCTGATCGTGCGTCGATAGCCAATCCGGTTATACACTGTCGCAAATTGCCGGAGCCGAACATGAAAGACTGGCTGGACGAGATCAAATGGGACAGTGACGGCCTGGTGCCGGCCATTGCCCAGGACTACAAGACCGGGCGCGTGCTGATGATGGCCTGGATGAACCGCGAGGCCCTGAGCCTCACCGCCACTGAGCAGCGCGCCATCTATTGGTCACGCTCGCGTGGCAAACTGTGGCGCAAGGGCGAAGAGTCCGGGCACGTGCAGACCCTGCACGAGATGCGCATCGACTGCGACGCCGACGTGGTGATCCTCAAGGTCGAGCAGATCGGCGACATCGCCTGCCACACCGGCCGTCACAGCTGCTTCTATCGCGTGTTCGAGAACGGCGAATGGAAAGTTGTCGAGCCGGTGCTCAAAGACCCGCACGCCATCTACTCGGCAGGACACTAGACATGAGCGATACCCTGAACCGCGTGGCCCAGGTGCTGGAAGACCGCAAAGGCGCGGATGCCGACAGTTCCTACGTCGCCAGTCTGTACCACAAGGGTTTGAACAAGATCCTGGAGAAACTCGGCGAAGAATCCGTCGAGACCATCATTGCGGCCAAGGACGCGCAAATCAGCGGTGATTACAGCGATGTAATCTACGAGACCGCTGACTTGTGGTTCCATAGCCTGGTCATGCTCGCCCAACTGGGGCAGCATCCGCAGGCTGTGCTGGATGAACTGGACCGACGCTTCGGCTTGTCCGGGCATGCCGAGAAAGCCTCGCGCCCGTCGGCCTGAATAACCAAGACTAGAGGATTTGCAGCATGGGCATTTTTGACTGGAAACACTGGATCGTCATTCTGGTGGTGGTGGTACTGGTGTTCGGCACCAAGAAACTCAAGAATTTGGGCACCGACGTGGGCGAATCGATCAAGGGCTTCCGTAAAGCCATGAACGACGACGAGAAACCGGCCGACCCGGCTGTAAATCCGGTGCCTCCGGCGCAGCCTGTGCACCCGCAGGCCACCCAGCCGATCACCGAGCGCCGTACGTTCGACGTTCAGGCTGAGAAAGTCGAAGAGCCGACCCGCAAAGACTCGTGAGCACTGACTAATGTTTGGTATCAGCTTCTCTGAACTGCTGCTCGTCGGCCTCGTAGCCTTGCTGGTACTGGGGCCGGAACGCCTGCCCGGTGCAGCACGTACGGCCGGCCTGTGGATCGGGCGCCTGAAACGCAGTTTCAACGCCATCAAACAGGAAGTTGAACGGGAAATCGGCGCCGACGAGATCCGTCGGCAACTGCACAACGAGCACATCCTTTCGTTGGAACAGGAAGCCCGCAAGATTCTGTCACCGGTGCAGGAGCCCGCCAAACCGGCGGAGCCTGTGGCCCAAAACAGCATCGCGCCTGTTGCCGAAGCCGCCCCCGTGGCACCGATCGCGCCCACCGAGCCTGCGCCGACGCCCACCGCGTCGCCCGCGCCCCATGACCCTACATTGCCGCCGCGAGCCCCATGAGCGCTGATAAACCGGAAAACGACCAGCATATGCCGCTGGTCTCGCACCTCACCGAGCTGCGTACCCGCCTGCTGCGTTGCGTAGCGGCCATCTTCATCATCTTTGCCGGGTTGTTCGCCTTTACCCAGCAGATCTACACCTTCGTCTCCACGCCGCTGCGCCAGTACCTGCCGGCCGGTGCGACGATGATCGCCACCGACGTGTCGTCGCCGTTCCTCACGCCGTTGAAGCTGACCATGATGGTCTCGCTGTTCCTGGCGATCCCGGTGATCCTGCACCAGATCTGGGGCTTTATCGCGCCGGGCCTGTACAAGCATGAGAAGCGCATCGCCGTGCCGCTGCTGGTGTCGAGCATCCTGCTGTTCTACACCGGCATGGCATTCGCTTACTTCCTGGTGTTCCCGCTGATCTTCAAATTCTTCGCCGCCGCCACCCCGGCCGGCGTGGAAATGATGACCGACATCACCAGCTACCTCGACTTTGTGATGACGCTGTTCTTCGCCTTCGGCGTGGCCTTCGAAATCCCGGTGGCCGTGGTGCTGCTGGTATGGATCGGCGTGGTCAACGTGGCGTACCTGAAGAAGATCCGCCCGTACGTGATCATCGGCTGCTTCGTGGTCGGCATGATCCTTACGCCACCGGACATCTTCTCCCAGACCCTGCTGGCCGTGCCCATGTGGATGCTGTTCGAAATCGGCATCCTATTCAGCGGTTTGATCAGCAAGCGCGGCGAACACCCGGATGACCAGCCCGACGACGACCAGCCGCCAGCGACCCAGCCGTGAACCTGCTGCTCCTTGAAGAGGCCGACTTCATCGCGGCCGACCGTGTGGTGCTGCGTGATCGACGCCTGGTGCACATGCAGGAAGTCCACCGCGCCGCCGTCGGCGACAGCCTGCGTGTTGGCCGCATCGGTGGACTGATGGGCAATGCGCAACTGCTGCGCCTGGAAGCCACCGAAGCCGAGCTGCAAGTCAGCTTCGACCAGCCGCCACCGGCCAAGCTGCCACTGACCCTGCTGCTGGCCCTGCCACGCCCGAAGATGCTGCGTCGAGTGTTGCAGACCGTCGCCGCCATGGGCGTGCCCAAGGTGGTGCTGCTCAACAGCTACCGCGTCGAAAAGAGCTTCTGGCAAACCCCGTTCCTGGAGCCCGAAGCGATTCGCGAGCAATTGATCCTCGGCCTGGAACAGGCGCGGGACACGGTGCTGCCCGAGATCATCATCGAAAAACGCTTCAAGCCGTTCGTCGAAGACCGCCTGCCGGCACTGGTTGAAGGCACCCTGGGCCTGGCCGGTCATCCTGGCGACTATCCAGACTGCCCCCGCGGCCTCGACGAGCCAGTGACCCTGGCGATTGGTCCCGAGGGCGGCTGGATTCCCTACGAAGTGGACCTGCTGGCCAAGGCCGGGTTGCAGCCGGTACAACTCGGCGCCCGCATCCTGCGCGTCGAAACCGCCGTCACCGCCCTGCTCGCCCGCTTGTTCTAACCCCGCTTACTCCGGATGGATGGGCTTTTTGTGGTGAGCGGGCTTGCCCCGCGCTGGGCTGCGCAGCGGCCCCAACAAGGACGCCGCAGTGTATCAGCAAGACAGAGATGCCTGGGTTTAGGGCGGCTCCGCCACCCAGCGCGGGTCAAGCCCGCTCACCACACAAACCCTCTCCGACATTCGACCTTGTTGCTACAGAACTCACCTACGCTGCCGATAAGCTCTTAATAAGTCCAAGCCTTGTTCCAGGGGAGTTCGCAGCATGTATCGTTGGTTAGCCGAAAAGCTGGGGAATGTCAGCGTCAAAACCAAACTCGGCGTGGGCTTCGGCCTGGTATTGCTGCTCACGTTGATGATCACCTTCACCGGCTGGACCGGCCTAGGCGACGTGATCAGTCGCGGTGACAAACTGGGCTATATCTCCAGCCTCAACGGCCTGACCAAGGACTTGCGCCTGGCGCGCCTGGACTTCGAAATGCGGCGCGGCGAACAAGGCACCGACGCGGTCAATAGCCTGATCGCCAAGCTGGACAGTGGCCTCAAAACCGCCGCCGACCTGATCGAGCAACCCGGCGACAAAGCCCTTGTGGAACAGCAACAAGACGCCTTGAACCAATACAAAAAGGCCTTTGCCGCCATGGTCCAGGCCGGGCTCAAACGCGAAGGTGCGCGCAGCAAACTGGGCGACACCGCCGACAACGCCGTGGCGAAGGTCAGCGAGGTCGAGAAAAGCCTGCTGCAAGGTGACAGCGTCACGCAGTTCAACAGCGTGGTCGACCTGAGCAAACTGATTCAGCAAGCGCGCTTCCAAGTGCGCGGCTATACCTACAGCGCCAAAGTCGAGGCTGAACAACCGGCCCTCGACGCCATTGATAACGCGGTGAAGAAAATCACCGAGCTGGAAGGCCAACTGCCCGCGCAGTACCAGGCCAATCTGCAGGAGGCCAGCACCTCGTTGCAAGCCTACCGCGCGGCCGTCAGCCAGTACCGTGACTCCCAGACCGCTGCCGCCGAGGCGCTGAAAGTCATGAGCGCCCAGGGCGACATCCTGCTAGCTCACAGCGAAAAACTCACCACCTCGCAAACGGTGGTGCGCGATACCGACGCCGCGCAGGCCAAACAACTCTTGCTGCTGGCGACCGTGCTGGCGCTGATCTTCGGCTTGGTGGCCGCCTGGGCGATCACGCGCCAGATCGTCATCCCGCTGAACCAGACTCTCAAGGTGGCGGAGCGCGTCGCCTCCGGCGACCTGAGCCACAACCTGACCTCCACACGCCAGGACGAACTGGGCCAACTGCAACGGGCCATGCAAAGCATGACCGTCGGCCTGCGCGAGCTGATAGGCGGTATCAGCGACGGCGTCACTCAGATCGCCAGCGCTGCCGAGCAATTGTCGGCCGTGACCGAACAGACCAGCGCCGGGGTCAATAGCCAGAAGGTCGAGACCGACCAGGTCGCCACCGCCATGAACGAAATGGCCGCCACTGTGCAGGAAGTCGCGCGCAACGCCGAGGAAGCCTCTGAAGCCGCCGTAGCGGCTGACCAACAGGCCCGAGAAGGCGACAAGGTCGTCGGCGAAGCCATAGCCCAGATCGAACGCCTGGCCACCGAGGTGGGTAACTCCACGGTCGCCATGGGCGACCTGAAGCGCGAAAGCGACAAGATCGGCAGCGTGCTCGATGTGATCAAGTCCGTCGCCCAGCAAACCAACCTGCTGGCCCTCAACGCCGCGATTGAAGCTGCGCGCGCCGGGGAAGCCGGGCGTGGCTTCGCCGTGGTGGCGGACGAGGTGCGTAGCCTGGCCCAGCGCACGCAGAAGTCCACCGAAGAGATCGAAGAGCTGATCGTCGGCCTGCAAAGCGGCACCCAGCAAGTAGCGACCATCATGGACAACAGCCGCGGCCTGACCGACAGCAGCGTCGAACTGACCCGTCGTGCCGGCAGCGCCCTGGCGAGCATCACCCGCACGGTCTCGACCATCCAGGCGATGAACTCGCAGATCGCCACCGCCGCCGAGCAGCAAAGCGCGGTGGCTGAAGAGATCAACCGCAGCGTGTTGAACGTGCGTGATGTGTCGGAGCAGACCTCGTCAGCCAGTGAAGAAACCGCCGCGTCCAGTGCAGAACTGGCCCGCCTGGGGATTTATCTGCAAACGCTGGTGGGGCGCTTCCGGATCTGAGCCACACTTTATGAAACGTCCTACGTAGTTATCAGCCCAGCAGTGTGCCGAATCGAATTAGCGTTTCCTTAGTTGCGAAACGCTTCTTCAGATTCGGAGGCCACCATGTTTTCTCTGCTGGTCAATGCCAGCGTCCGCCTCAAGCCCGCACAGGAACAGGCTATAGGACCTGACGCAGGAAGGCCTGGGCCCGTGGGTCCTTCGGCGCATCGAAGAACGCGGCCGGGGCAGCGTCTTCCAACAGTTTGCCATGGTCGAAGAACAGCACCCGGTCAGCCACTTCACGGGCAAAGCCCATTTCGTGGGTGACGCAGACCATGGTCATGCCTTCCAGGGCCAGGGTCTTCATCACGTCCAGCACTTCGCCGACCATTTCCGGGTCCAGCGCCGAGGTCGGCTCGTCGAACAGCATGACCTTGGGGTCCATCGCCAGAGCCCGGGCAATCGCGACGCGCTGCTGCTGCCCACCGGACAAGCGTGATGGAAACTCGTTGGCCTTCTGCGCGATTCCGACCTTTTCCAGCAATGCCAGGGCCTTGGCCTCGCGTTCCTTCTTGCTGCGCTTGCGCACGACTTTTTGCGCCAGGCACAGGTTTTCCAGCACCGTCATGTGGGGGAACAGGTTGAAATGCTGGAACACCATACCGACTTCGCGGCGATAGGCGTTCACGTCGGTTTTTGGATCAGCCAGTTGCAGGCCGTCGATGCTCACCGAACCCGAGTCGAATTCTTCCAGGCCATTGAGGCAGCGCAGGAAGGTGGACTTGCCGGAGCCGGACGGGCCAATCACCACCAGCACTTCGCCTTTGGCCACCTGGGTGGTCACGTTGTCGACCGCACGGACCACATGGCCACGGGTATCGAAGACTTTTACCAGATCGCGGACTTCAATCACTTTGCGCGAGCCTCCGCTCAAGCCGGCTGGCCATTTTCGACAGCGGCAGGTTGATCAGCAGGTACAGGCCTGCGACGCAGAACAGAATTTCAAACGGCGAGAACGAGGTGGTGATCACTTCGCGGCCGCTTTTGAGCAGTTCGGTAATCGCAATCACCGAGACCAGCGAAGTGTCTTTTACCAGGCTGATAAATTGCCCGGCCAATGGTGGCAACACGCGCTTGAACGCTTGCGGCAGTACCACATGGCGCATCGACTGGCTCGCGCTCAGGCCCAAGGACCGCGCGGCTTCATTCTGGCCGCGGGTGATGGACTGCACACCAGCGCGCACGATTTCCGCTACATAGGCGCCGGTAAACAGCGACAGTGCGGCGATCCCGGCAAATTCCCGGGACAGGTTGAGCACCGTGCCGATAAAGAAATAGAAAATGAAGATTTGCACCAATAGCGGCGTACCGCGCACCAGCTCGACGTAGATCGTCGACAGATCTCGCAAGGTCGGGTTGCTGGACAACCGGCACAAGCCGGTCGCCAAACCGATTGCCAGGCCCAGGATGCCCGATACCACCGACAGCCACAACGTGGTCCACAACCCCCACATCAGCGGGCCCAGCGCCCAATGGCGGGTCACGCCCACCACGTCGCCTTCGGCCACATCGTCGCCACGCGCCACTTGCAGGCTGTTGTCGGCAACGGTCAGCTTCTGCTCGGCGCCTGCGTCGTTGCGCAGGGTCACTTCGGCGACATCGCCTTTGCGTACCAACTCGACAACGGTGGAGATATCAGCGGCGCGCTGGGAAGTTTCAGCCTGGTAGGCGAAGTACTGCGGAACGCGGTTCCAGCGCCACTCGTAGGACATCAACGAGGTGGCGTAGTACAAGGCGCCAGCCAGGCCGACCAGCACGACCACAGTCAGCAGGTGCCAGGGCCATTGGGCTTTTTTCTGTTTCATTTCAACTCTCGGAGTGTGTCGCACTTGTAGGAGCGAGCTTGCTCGCGAAAAACCTGAGAGCGCCACGGGATGTCAGGTTTCCCGCGTCATCGTTGGCGATATTCGCGAGCAAGCTCGCTCCTACAGGTTCTGGATCAGCGCTTATTCCATGTCCTTGAGCCACTCGGAGCTCTTGAACCACTTGTCATGGATGCGATCGTAGGTGCCGTCGTTACGGATCTGGTGCAGGAAGTTGTTGATGAAGTTGATGCTGTCGTAGTCGCCTTTTTTCAGGCCGAACGCCAGGGGTTCGAAGGTGAAGGGTTCTTCGAGGTATACCAGCTTGCCGTTACCGACTTTCTTCTCGGCAACCACGTTGTAAGGCGCGTCATACACAAAGGCATCGGCCTTGCCGTTGACCACGTCCAGCACGCCTTCCTGCTCGTTGTCGTAGCCGTGGTACTTGGCCTTGGAGATCAGCTTCTTGGCGACCATCTCACCGGTGGTGCCGAGCTTGGAGGTCAGGCGGTATTTCTCGTCGTTCAGGTCTTTGTAGGACTTGATAGTGCCTTCCAGCTCCTTGCGGATCAGCAGGGTTTGGCCGACCACGATGAAGGGTTCGCTGAAGTTCAGGCGCAGGTTGCGTTCCTGGGTCAGGGTCATGCCGCTGCCGATCATGTCGAACTTGTTGGTCAGCAGCGCCGGGATGATGCCGTCGTAGCCGGTGGAGATCGGTTCGAACTTGACGCCCATGGACTTGGCCATGGCCTTGAGGATGTCCACTTCGAAACCGATGATTTCGCCGCGCTTGTTGGTCATCTGGAACGGCATGTAGGTCGGGTCCATGCCGACTTTCAGCGTGCCGCGCTTGACCGCATCATCGATGGCGCCGGCCTGGGCCGCATTGACCGCGACCAGCGCGGTGACGCCTAGCAGCAGCATCGAAAGATACTTTTTCATCATCAAGTCCCCTGAACGATTCTTATAAGGTCGGCGCGCAAACGGGCTGCACCATTTCGGGGTGCGATCCTAACCCACTCGTCTGCTGTCACAAAGGTTTCACGGCTATTTGTTATCGGCGTATGTCGGAAAAGCCGCACGACAGGACAGCAAAGGGCAGGCGTAGACACGTGCAGGGGCGATTGAAGCAACGGTTTGATATGTAAGCAGTTATGACTTTCAGTCGATCTCTGCCAGCCAGGCAGTGTCTTTAAACCACTTATCGTGAAGATGATCGTAGGTGCCGTCCTGGGCAATCTGGTTGAGGAAATGGTTAATCCAATTGAGGCTGTCGAAATCACCTTTTTTCAAGCCAAATGCCAGGGGTTCAAACGTGAAAGGTTGCTCAAGCGCCAGTAGGGTGCCGTTCTCCGCGCGACTCAGGGCGATCAGGTTGTAGGGCGCGTCATGAATAAAGGCATCGGCCTTGCCTTGTACCACTTGGCGTACTCCTTCCTCCGGTGTTGAAAAACTGCTGAGTCGGGCCGCCCCTAGAAACCGTCGCGCGGCCGCCTCGCCGGTAGTGCCTTCGGTAGCGGCGATCCGGTAGCTGGCGTCATCCAGGTCTTCCACACTGCTCACCTTGCCCGCCAGGCGTGGGTGCAGCAACGCGGACTGGCCGACCACAATGAACGAATCGCTGAAGTTCAGCTTGAGGTTGCGCTCTTGGGTGATGGTCATACCGCTGCCGATCAGGTCGAACTTCTTCGCCTGCAACCCCGCTACCAGTTCGGTGTAAGGCACCGCGACCAGCTCAAGCTCCACACCCAACGCTTGGCTCATGACGTTGAGCAGGTCGATTTCAAAGCCGACGATGCGGCCCTGTTTGTCGGTCATTTCGAAGGGCACATAGGTGGGCGTAGTGCCGACCTTCAGCACGCCGCGTCGAACGGCATCGTCAATCGCGCCGGCCTGCGCCAACCCCGTGTGAATCAATGCGGCAGCGCTTAGCAGCAGTGCCAAACAATAGCCTTTGCTCATAAATACCCCTGTGGCAAGTCCAAATCCGGGGCGATGCTAACTCAGTCACAGGCACGGCAATACGCCTCGAACAAGGGTCTTTTGTTTCGAAAAAACAAGAGCTTGGCGTCAGGAAGGAAGAAGGGGAAAACGCTGTAGGACCAGCGCTTCGAACACCCCCGAGGAGAACCCTCGGGGGCGTCTGAATCAGGCCGGTTGGGCCTGGGACGACAACGGTTGCAGCGGCAGCAACGGCGCGTGCGGATCAGCCTTGATCGAGTCACGCCAGGCGGCGAGCCACTCGACATGGCCTTCGTTCCAGACGTGCTCATGCAGGCGCGCCAGGGCGACCGGGTCGCTCAGCAGGGCCAGGCGTTCGCCGTTGTTGAGGCCAGCGGGGCCGACTTTCAACGCGTGACGCACACGTTCGGTACGCAGGTACTCGATCGGCTCTGCCTCACGGTGACGCGACGTCGCCAGGGCACAGGCAAGGGCGTTCTGCTGTGGGTCGACCACCGAACGCACGAAGCCGTCGTTCAGCGCGTGCCAACGGTTTTCGTGAGTGTACAACTCGGTCGACAGCAAGGCCTGCGGCGGATTGTATTCCTCGGGGATCAGGAACAGGCTCTCGTCGCGGGACTTGAGGCCCAGCCCGACACGGCTGGAGATCACCGAGACCGGGATCGACAGCATCAGCGAACCCACGATCGGCACCAACCACCACAGGAAGCTCGGGTTCAACCACACTACCAACAGGGCCCACAGGAAGCCCAGCACGGTTTGCGGACCGTGGCGCTTGACCGCTTCGCTCCATGGGGTGGAGTCGTCGTCACGCTGCGGCGAGTTCCAGGTTGCGGCCCAGCCGAGGAACGCGGCGAGCACGAAACGGGTGTGGAAAATCATCCGCACCGGCGCCAGCAGCATGGAGAACAGCATCTCCAGCAGCATCGACAAGGTCACCTTGAACTTGCCGCCGAACTCTTTCGCGCCCTTGGCCCAGATCAGGATGATGCTCAGCAGTTTCGGCAGGAACAGCAGCACGATGGTGGTAGAGAACAGCGCCACCGCCTTGTCCGGATGCCATTGCGGCCACAGCGGGTACAACTGGCGTGGTGCCATGAAGTACTGCGGCTCCATCAGGGTATTCACCGCCAGCAACGCCGTGGACAGCACCAGGAACAGGAACCACAACGGCGCCGACAGGTAAGACATCACGCCGGTCAGGAACACCGCACGGTGCACCGGGTGCATGCCCTTGACCAGAAACAGGCGGAAGTTCATCAGGTTACCGTGGCACCAACGACGGTCACGCTTGAGTTCGTCCAACAGGTTCGGCGGCAACTCTTCGTAGCTGCCCGGAAGATCGTAGGCAATCCACACGCCCCAGCCGGCACGGCGCATCAGCGCAGCTTCAACGAAGTCGTGGGACAGAATGGAACCGGCGAACGCGCCTTTGCCCGGCAACGGCGCCAGGGCGCAGTGCTCGATGAACGGCTTCATGCGGATGATTGCGTTGTGACCCCAGTAGTGGGATTCACCCAGTTGCCAGAAGTGCAGGCCGGCGGTGAACAGCGGGCCATACACGCGGGTAGCGAACTGCTGCATGCGCGCATACAGGGTGTCCATGCCCGACGCACGCGGCGCGGTCTGGATGATCCCCGCATCCGGCGTGGCTTCCATCAAACGTACCAGGCTGGTCAGGCATTCGCCGCTCATCACGCTGTCCGCGTCGAGCACAACCATGTACTTGTATTCACCGCCCCAGCGACGGCAGAAGTCGTCGAGGTTGCCGCTCTTACGCTTTACGCGACGGCGGCGACGGCGATAGAAGATCTTGCCGAAACCACCGGCCTCGCGGCACACGTCGAGCCAGGCTTGCTGTTCGGCGATGCAGATGTCGGCGTCATTACTGTCGCTGAGCACGAAGAAATCGAAGCGATCCAGATCACCCGTGGCGGCGACCGACTCGAACGTCGCACGCAAACCGGCGAATACCCGAGGCACGTCTTCGTTGCAGATCGGCATCACCAACGCGGTACGGGCATCTTTCGGAATGGGCTCGTCACCGGCACTTTTACCGGAGATGCGGTATTTATCATGACCGGTCAGCAGTTCCAGGAAGCCCATCAACGCAGTCCAGAAACCGGCTGACACCCAGCAGAACAAGATCCCGAACATAATCAGGATGCTGGTTTGCAGGGCGTAAGGCAGTACCTGGGTAGCAGTTTGCAGCAGGGTCTGGTTGCGGATTTCGTCGAAGTCGACCAGCGACCAACCCTGGTACGGCATGATGCCTTTCATGTACCAACCGGCAACGATGGTCTGGCCGAGCATCAGCACCAGCAGGATGTAACGACGGATCGAACCGACCGTACGCCAGCGCGCTGCCGGCAATACACGCTCATCCTTCGGCGGCGCCGGAGGATTGCTGCGCCCGGTGATACGGCGCCAGCCGCGCACCAGGATATTGGTGCGCCACGGCTCCGGCACCACGCGGGTACGACGGATCGGCGGCGCGGCCTTCAAGCACACGCGACCGGCGGCGTCGACCGCCAGCATTTCGGCGTCTTGCAGCTCTTCGGCAGTGTTGAGGGTCAATCGGCGGCCAACCGACGCCTGGGCGGCATCGACCGGCGCATCGAAGGTCGACGACGACAAGCGTTCGTGCAACTCGGTGAAGGATGTGCAACCCGCCAGTTCGGCGCGCTGCTCAGCGGTCATCGGTAGATGCGCCAGATACTCCTGCAGAGTTTCTGGCTGGACTTGAGAATTACTCATCGGCAGGCAACTGGTAGCTCCAGGTTTCGGTCAGGACTTGTTCGGTCTTGATCGGCTCCGGTGTGGCTGGGGCAGCTTCTGGCTGCTTGGCTTCCTTGTCTTTCGCGTCTTTCTTGGCCTGTTTCTCGTGCTGCTTGGCCAGGACCTTGTCAGCCTTGAGCACGTGGCTGGAATCCTGCTCAGGAGCGGGCGGCGGAACGTCCTGCACCAGTGCAGCGCGCATTTCGGTCGGCTTGCCTGCGTCCTTGATCTTCATGCGCAGGGTCAGGCGCCAGCCTTTCGTGTGTTCGTTGTAGCGCACACTGTTTTCAACCAGTTCGGCGTTGTCGCTGACACTCACTTGGCTGCGCACCGGGGCATCCGATGGCAGGGCCTTGAGGGATGGGCCCTCGAAGTCCACCAGGTAGGCCACGCTGCCGTCAGGCTGGCGGATCAGGTTGGATTGCTTCACGTCACCGGTAGAACGCAGGGTTTGCTTGACCCAGGCGCTGTCGCTCGGGTGCAGGGACTTTTCGTCCATGGTCCAGTGCAGGCGGTAGGAAACATCCAGTGGCTTGCCGACTTCAGGCAGCTCGGCCGGGCTCCAGAACGCAACAATGTTGTCGTTGGTTTCGTCGGCGGTTGGGATTTCCACCAGGTTGACGGTGCCTTTGCCCCAGTCGCCCTCAGGCTCGATCCAGGCGCTTGGGCGCTTGTCGTAGTTGTCGTCGAGGTCTTCGTAGTGGCTGAAGTCGCGACCGCGTTGCAGCAGGCCGAAACCTTTCGGGTTCTCTACGGTGAAGTTGCTGACCGACAGGTGTTTCGGGTTGTTCAGTGGGCGCCAGATCCACTCGCCGTTGCCGGCATGGATCGACAGACCGCTGGAGTCGTGCAGTTCACGACGGTAGTTCAGCACTTTGGAAGGCTGGTTCGCGCCGAACAGGTACATGCTGGTCAACGGGGCAACGCCCAGCTTGCTGACCTTGTCACGCAGGAACATCTGGGATTTCACGTCGACAATGGTGTCGGTGCCCGGACGCAGGATCAGGCGATAAGCGCCAGTAGCCCGCGGGGAATCCAGCAAGGCAAAGATCACCAATTGTTTCTCACCCGGCTTTGGACGCTCGATCCAGAACTCGGTGAACCGCGGGAACTCTTCCCCGGACGGCAATGCAGTGTCGATCGCCATGCCACGGGCAGACAGGCCATACGCCTGGCCCTTGCCGACCACGCGGAAGTAGCTCGCGCCCAGCATGGTCATGATTTCGTCTTGCTTGTCGGCCTTGTTGATCGGGTACAGCACACGGAAGCCGGCATAACCCAGCTGTTCGGTGGCTTTAGGATCAAACTTCACGTCGCCAAAATCGAAGCGCGTCGGGTCGTACTTGATTTCCTGGACGCTGTCGGCGGTGACTTCGTTGATTTTCACCGGTGTATCGAAGTGCATACCCTGGTGATAGAAGGACAGCTTGAACGGGGTGTTCTGATCAGCCCACTCGGCTTTTTCGTTGCGGAAACGAATCTTCTGGTAGTCCGCGAACTTCATTTCACGGAATTCGTTCGGCAGATTGCTGCGCGGAGCTTCGTATTTCTGCCCGGCCAGCTCTTTTGCCTTGGCCGACACATCATCCAGACTGAATGCCCACAGTTGACCCGCGCCGAACAGGCAAAACAGGGCGGAGCCCGTCACCAGTGCGTTTCGTAACCGTTTGGCAGACAATTTTGGTGCATTACAGGGACTAACAATCACGAGCAACCCTCGCCGAAAACAGATCAAAAAACCAACGGCCAGCTATCTATATGCCAGGTTGGCGAGCATTGTTCCGACTCCCCTGGGGCAAAATGATTCCCCATTGGCGATCGGACAAGTCTCTACCTAAGTCAAAAATGGACCAAACAACGCTGATCCCCGTAGCGCGCGATTATCTAGTAGCCCGCGAGACAACGCATCAGGGACAACGAAGTATTTGTAGCGAAACCCTGCGTTTTTAGGCATTAAAAGTCGTTTTTAATACATTCACGTCTGCAAGAGGAAGGTCACAGGGCCATCATTGACCAAATGCACCTGCATATCGACGCCAAAACGCCCTGACGCCACCTTGCCATGCAATTGTTGCGCTTGTAACAGCAAGTGATCAAAAAGCGCTGCTCCCAAGGCCGGCGGGGCCGCTGTGGAGAAGCTCGGCCGCAGCCCGCTCTTGGTATCGGCCGCCAAGGTGAACTGCGACACCAGCAGCAAACCGCCGTCGATATCCTTCAACGACAGGTTCATCTTGCCTTCGTCGTCACTGAACACCCGATAGTTCAACAGCTTGTGTAACAGCTTATCGGCACTCTCCGGCGTATCCGCAGGCTCGACGGCCACCAGCACCAGCAAACCCTGGTCGATGGCGCCGACGATTTCGCCCGCCACCTCGACTCGGGCGCCGCGCACCCGTTGCAGCAGACCCTTCATGCTTCTTCAGGCGGCAGGTCGAGCAAGCGCCGTGCCATCTCACTGGTCGCACGCACCAAGGCATCGGTGATGCCGGGTTCGGACGCCGCATGGCCGGCCTCGCGAATCACCTGCAACTCACTGTTGGGCCACGCCTGGTGCAACGCCCAAGCGTTATCCAAAGGGCAAATCATATCGTAGCGCCCGTGGATGATTACGCCAGGCAGATGGGCGATCTTGTGCATATCGCGGATCAGCTGGTTAGGCTCCAGAAACGAGTTGTTGGTGAAGTAGTGGCACTCGATCCGCGCGATGGACAGGGCGCGTTGCGGCTCGGAAAACCGCTCCACATGCTGTGGGCTCGGGCACAGGCCAAGCATGCGCCCTTCCCAGCCGGACCAGGCCTTGGCCGCGTGCATCTGGGCGATCTGATCGTTGCCGGTGAGGCGCTTGTGGTAGGCCGCGATCATGTCGTGGCGCTCTTCCGGCGGGATCGGCGCGAGGTAGTCCTGCCAGTAATCAGGGAACAGGCGGCTCGCCCCTTCCTGATAAAACCAGTGAATGTCCTGCGGACGTGCCAGGAAAATGCCGCGCACAATCAGGCCGAGCACCCGCTCCGGATGGGTTTGCGCGTAGGCCAGGGCCAGGGTCGAGCCCCAGGAACCGCCGAACAGTACCCACTTGTCGATGCCCAGGTGCTCGCGGATGCGCTCTAGGTCGGCGACCAGGTCCCAAGTGGTGTTGTTTTCCAGGCTGGCGCGCGGGGTGGAGCGCCCGCAACCACGCTGGTCGAACGTAACGATGCGGTACAGGTTCGGGTCGAAATAGCAGCGGCTCTGGGCATCACAACCGGCACCAGGGCCACCATGGATGAAGACAACGGGCAAACCTTCGGGGGAGCCACTTTCGTCGACGTACAGCGTGTGGGTGTCATCGACAGCCAGATCGTGCCGGGCGTGGGGTTTGATCTGCGGGAACCAAGTCTGCATTGCGCGCTCCGTAAGGGGTCGGGTTCATCCCTGGGGGGACGTCTTTTATTTTGCCGTCTGGCACTATAAACCCGAATTGTGCAATGAGCATGTCCTAGAGCGCTTAGACCTGTGTCAGCCCTTCGCTCCCCAGGTAATCCAGCAGGTAATCGTAGAGCCGGTCCACTTCCGGCACCTGCCGCCGCGCCCGCAGGCAGCCGTGCACCAGGCCTTTGCCGGGATACAGCACGGTGGCTACGCCCGCCGCTTGCAGGCGTTCAGCGTAAAGCATGCCGTCGTCGCGCAGCGGGTCGAACTGGGCCACGGCGATGAACGCCTTGGGCAAACCGCTGAAGTCTGCGGCCAGCAGCGGCATGGCGTAGGGCGACGGTTTGCCGCTGCCCTGCAGGTACAGCGCCAAGTAGCAGTCGGTGTCGGCGCTGCTGAGCAGGGGCGCGTCCATGCAGTCACCCCGCGATGGCAGGTCGGAGGGACCGCCCAACCCCGGATAGATCAAGACCTGGGCTCGCGGCAACGGTTGCCCGTCGTCACGCAATCCCGTACACAATGCTGCCGCCAGGTTGCCGCCCGCACTGTCGCCCATGACCGCCAAACGCTGCACGTCGATGGCATAGGGCCCCTGCCCTGCCTGGATTGCCTGCCACACGGCACGACAATCCTCGTAAGCGGCCGGGAACGGGTGTTCAGGCGCCAGCCGATAATCAATGGCGATCACCAAGACTTGCAAGGCCGTGGCCAGTTCGAAGCAGATGAAATCGTGGGAATCCAGGTCGCCGACCACCCAGCCGCCGCCGTGCATATAAAGGAGGCATGGCCAGCCTTCAGGAGGCACCGGCGCGGCCAGTAGATAACTGCGCACGCCTACGCCGGCCAAGGCGAAGTCCTTGACCTGCAAGCTTTCTGGTTTCGGCGGGGTAAACGCCTGGCACATGCGGTCGTAATTTTGACGTAAGCCTGCCAGCGAAGAGTCGTCGCTGGTGAAGGACTCCGTCTTCTCCACGAACGCTGCCAACTCAGGCGAAATAGGGTATCGACTCATTTCAAACTCGCCTGGACCGCCGTGGCACCGTCCCTGCCATCAAACGCCTTGACCCCAGCCAGCCAGCGCTGCAAATCCTCGGGATGGTCACGCAACCATTGCTTGGCCACATCCTGCGGCGACTTTCGCTCCATGATCGGCACCATCAACTGGCTTTCCTGGGCGGCGGTGAAGGTGAGGTTCTCCAACAAGCGATTGGCGTTGGGGCAGCGTTCGGCAAAATCCGGCGCGGTGACGGTGGAGACGGTGGCGCGGCCTTCGTCGGGGCCGAACACGTCTTCACTGCCGGTGAGGTACGCCATCTTCATATTGATGTTCATCGGGTGCGGGGTCCAACCGACGAACACTACAAACTCCTTGCGATTCACCGCCCGCTGCACCGCTGCCAGCATTCCGGCTTCACCGGAAGCCACCAGCTTGAAGCCGCCGAGGCCGAAGTGGTTGGTGTCGATCATTTTCTGGATATCGGTATTGGCGCCGCTGCCTGGCTCGATCCCATAGATCTTGCCGCCCAGCTTATCCCTGAAGCGGGCGATGTCGGCGAAAGTCTTCAAGCCTGCGTCGGCCACGTATTGCGGCACGGCCAGAGTGGCCTGGGCGTCGGCGAGGCTAGGCGTATCGAACACCTTGACCTGCTTGGCCGCCAGGAACGGCGCGATATTGTTGTCCATCGCCGGTTTCCAGTAGCCGAGGAAGATATCCAGGCGTTTGTCGCGGATGCCGGCAAAGATGATCTGCTGCACGGCGCTGGTCTGTTTGCTGTCGTAGCCGAGGCCATTGAGCAACACGTCGGCCATACCGGAGGTGGCGACCACGTCAGTCCAACTGACCACGCCCATGCGGATGTTCTTGCAGGAGGCCGGCTCAGCGGCCATGGCGTGTGCACTGAACAGTGCGGCGCCGATAAGGCTTAACAAGGTTTTTTGCATGGGGGGTGGTCTCACTTGGCTGTTGTTATTCCACAACCTTAACCAGTGGAGCCTGAGTCAACACGAACTGGGGCGACGGGCAGTTGCACTGGGGCGACTGTGCGGCCGTCATCGCGGGCAAGCCCGCTCCCACATTTTGACCGTGTGAACCCGATTCAATGCGGGAGCTGGCTTGCCTGCGATAGCTATTTCAGCCGTAACGCTGTTGCCCCCAGGCTAACAACCCGTCGAGCAATTGCTTGAGCACCACCCGCGTCGGTTCGGCCAGATCTGGTCGATAACGGAACGGCTCAACTTCTTCCATGTAGGTGCTCTGGCACAACTCCAGCTGCACCGCGTGGATATCCTGGGCCGGGTCACCGTAATGCCGGGTGATGTGGCCGCCCTTGAAGCGCCCGTTGAGTACGTGGGTGTACTGCGGATGCGTGGCGCAGATGGCTTCCAACTGGCTGGCCAACGTTGGATCACAGGCGGCGCCGTTGAAGGTGCCGAGGTTGAAGTCCGGCAACTTGCCGTCGAACAGGTGCGGGATCACCGAGCGGATCGAGTGCGCATCAAACAACAGTGCATAGCCAAACTCAGCCTTGAGCCGCGCCAGCTCTTCTTGCAGGGTTCGGTGATACGGGCCCCAGATTTTTTGCAGGTAGGTCACGCGCTCTTCTTCAGACGGCTCATGCCCTTCACGAAACAAGGGCACGCCATCGAACAGCGTCGCCGGGAAGAGGCCGGTGGTGGCGCCGGCATATAACGGCTTGTCGTCGGATGGCCGGTTCAGGTCGATCACAAACCGGGAATATTCAGCCGACAAGGTGCTGGCACCCAGTGCATCGGCAAAGTCATACAGCGCAGGAATGTGCCAGTCGGTGTCCGGCAGGCTTTGCGCCTCGGGGATCAACCCTGCCTCGACAGCAGGCGTCAGGCGCAGGCCGGCGTGAGGCATGCTGATCAGCAGCGGCACACGGCCTTGTTTGAAGTTCAGAACCTTATCCACGAGCAGTACTCCTCAAACAGTGACGTCGACGCCATGGCGTACGACGCGTTTATCCAGTTCGCCGCCCAGCCAATAGGCCAGGTCTGCGGGACGATCAATCTGCCAAGCGACGAAGTCCGCCACCTTGCCCACTTCCAGGGAGCCGTGGGTGTCGCCCATGCCCAACGCAGTGGCGGCATGTTGCGTGGCGCCGGCCAGGGCTTCTTCCGGGGTCATGCGGAACAGGGTGCAGGCCATATTCAGCATCAGGCGCACCGACAGCGCTGGCGAGGTGCCGGGATTGAGGTCGCTGGCGATGGCAATCTTCACGCCGTGCCTGCGCAGGGCGTCCATTGGCGGCAACTGGGTTTCGCGCAGGAAGTAGAACGCGCCCGGCAGCAAGACCGCGACGGTGCCGGAAGCGGCCATGGCGATGGCGTCTTCTTCAGTCATGAATTCCAGGTGATCCGCCGACAGCGCCTGGTAACGCGCGGCTAGGCTGGAGCCGTGCAGCGACGAGAGTTGCTCGGCATGCAGCTTCACCGGCAGGCCCAGTTGCTGGGCAACTTTGAACACGCGCTCAACCTGCTCGGTGGAAAACGCCAGGTATTCACAAAACGCATCCACCGCGTCCACCAGCCCTTCCGCCGCCAAGGCCGGCAGCATTTCGATGCAGATGTGCTCGATGTAGTCGTCGGCGCGGTCCTTGTATTCCGGCGGCAACGCGTGGGCCGCCAGGCACGTGGCGCGCACGCTGACCGGCAGCGCTTCACCGAGGCGACGGGCTACGCGCAACATTTTGCGTTCGTTGGCCAGGTCCAGGCCGTAGCCGGACTTGATCTCTACGGTGGTCACGCCGTCCCGTAGCAGACTGCGCAGGCGCTTTTCAGCGCTGGCAAACAGTTCATCTTCCGTCGCCGCACGGGTGGCACGCACAGTGCTGGCAATACCGCCGCCCTTGGCCGCGATCTCGGCGTAGCTCACGCCTTCGAGGCGCTGCTCGAACTCGCCGCTGCGGTTACCGCCAAACACCGTATGGGTGTGGCAGTCGATCAGGCCGGGGGTGACCCACGCGCCTTGCAGGTCATGCACCTGGGCGTAATCCGCCGTGGGTGCCTGGCTGCGGGGGCCGATCCACTCGATGAGCGAACCGACGGTCACCATGGCGGCATCCTCGATGATCGAGTATTTGCCCTGTGCCATGGTTGCGACGTGGCAGTGTTGCCAAAGCGTTTTCATCAACGCCTCCCTAGATTAACGATGAGACAAAGCCGGGTCGTAATGGACCTTGGCCGCTTGCCCGGCAGCGGGCTTGACCCACAGCAGGTAAGCCACCACCAGCAGCACGATCCACACAGCACCGACCAGCAAAGCGGCCTGGGTGTCCGGGAAGTAACCCAGCACGCCAAACACGAACAGCATGAACACAATGGCGGCCGCCGGCGCATAGGGCCAGAACGGCACGGGGAATTTCAGTTCGGCCACCTGCTCTTTAGTCATCGAACGGCGCATGGCGACCTGGGTGAACAGGATCATCAGCCACACCCACACGGTGGCGAAGGTGGCAATCGAGGCGATCAGCAGGAACACGTTTTCCGGGATCAGGTAGTTAAGCACTACGCCGCCGAGCAGCGCTGCGCCCATCACCAGCACGGTCATCCACGGCACGCCGTGTTTGGACAATTGCGCGAAGCCCTTGGGCGCCTGCCCTTGCTGGGCCAAGCCGTACATCATGCGGCCAGCGCCGAAGATGTCGCTGTTGATGGCCGAAACGGCCGCCGAGATCACCACGATATTGAGGATGGTCGCCGCCGACCCGATGCCCAAGTTGCTAAAGATCTGCACAAACGGGCTGCCCTGGCTGCCGATCTGCGGCCATGGATAGATGGCCATCAGCACAAACAAAGTCAGTACGTAGAACAGCAGGATACGCAGCGGCACCGCGTTGATCGCCTTGGGGATCACGCGTTGCGGGTCCTTGGCTTCGCCGGCGGTGATTCCAATGATTTCGATGCCGCCAAAGGCAAACATCACCACTGCGAACGAGGCGATCAGGCCGCCGACGCCATTAGGCATGAAGCCGCCGTGGGCCCACAGGTTGCTAAGGCCGCTGGCCTGGGTTTCACCGGCAGAATGAATACCGAACAGCATGATGCCGAAACCGCCGAGGATCATCGCCACGATGGCGCCTACCTTGAGCAGCGACAGCCAGAACTCCATTTCGCCAAACACTTTGACGTTGCACAGGTTCAGGCCGCCGATCAAAAACACAATGCCGAGCACCCAGACCCAACGCGCGACTTCGGGAAACCAGAAGCCCATGTAGATGCCGAAGGCGGTCACATCAGCCAGGCAGACGATGATCATTTCAAACGCGTAGGTCCACCCAAGAATAAAGCCGGCCATGGGGCCCAGGTAGGTGCTGGCGTACTGGCCAAAAGAACCAGCCACCGGGTTGTGCACGGCCATTTCGCCGAGGGCACGCATCACCATGAACACGGCGGCGCCGCCGATCAGGTAGGCCAGCAGCACCGCGGGGCCGGCCATCTGGATGGCGGAGGCAGAGCCATAGAACAGCCCGGTGCCGATCGCAGAACCGAGTGCCATGAAGCGAATATGTCGGGCGCTGAGCCCGCGTTTCAACCCTTTCTCTTGCTGGTGCATTTCTCTTCCCTAGTTATTTTTATCCCGAGAAAAATCCGAACGGCTGCGTGATGAATGCCTTCTTTTGTGCTGAGCGGGCTTGCCCCGCGTTGGGTCGCGAAGCGACCCCAAACCCGACGACGGCAGATGGGGCTGCTGCGCAGCCCAACGCGGGGCAAGCCCGCTCACCACAGGAGGCATGCCCCCCTGCGAATGGGCTACAGGCTCGGCAGCAACTTGGCCGGCACCAGCTCATTCAGGCAGCGGCTGGCCAACAGCTCGCTGGCGGCGTTGATGTCCGGTGCGAAGAAACGGTCCTTCTCATAGAACGCCACTTTGTCACGCAGAATCCCACGTGCCTTTTCAAGCGCAGGCGAAGTTTTCAGGCCTTCGCGCAGGTCCAGGCCCTGGCACGCGGCCAGCCATTCCACGGCGAGAACGCCACGGGTGTTTTCAGCCATTTCCCACAGGCGCTTGCCCGCAGCCGGGGCCATGGACACATGGTCTTCCTGGTTGGCCGAGGTCGGCAGGCTGTCGACGCTATGAGGATGGGCCAACGCCTTGTTTTCGCTGGCGAGCGCGGCGGCGGTCACTTGGGCGATCATGAAGCCGGAGTTCACGCCACCATTGCCCACCAGGAACGGCGGCAGTTGCGACATGTGCTTGTCCATCATCAGCGAGATACGGCGCTCGCTGAGGGAACCGATTTCAGCGATGGCCAGCGCCATGTTGTCGGCGGCCATGGCCACCGGTTCGGCGTGGAAGTTACCACCGGAAATCACGTCACCTTCGGCGGCAAAGACCAGCGGGTTATCCGACACGGCGTTGGCCTCGACCACCAGCACCTCGGCGGCCTGGCGGAACTGGGTCAGGCACGCGCCCATGACTTGCGGCTGGCAACGCAGCGAGTACGGGTCCTGCACCTTGTCGCAGTTCTGGTGCGACTGGGATACCTGACTGCTTTCACCCAGCAGGTGACGATAGGCCGCTGCCGAATCGATCTGCCCACGCTGGCCGCGTGCGGCATGAATGCGTGCGTCGAAGGGTGAGCGCGAACCCAGCACCGCTTCCACGGTGAGTGCGCCACACGCCAGGGCGCCAGCGAACAGGTCTTCACCTTCGAACAGGCCACGCAGGGCGTACGCGGTGGACACCTGGGTGCCGTTGAGCAGCGCCAGGCCTTCTTTGGCGGCGAGGGTCAGCGGCGTGAGGCCGGCGACCTTCAGCGCTTCGGTGGCTTCCAGCCATTCGCCCTTGTAGCGTGCCTTGCCTTCGCCCAGCAGCACCAAAGACATGTGCGCCAAGGGCGCCAGGTCGCCGGAGGCACCGACCGAGCCCTTCAACGGAATATGCGGGTACACCTCGGCGTTGATCAGCGCGATCAGCGCGTCGATCACCTGGCGGCGGATCCCGGAGAACCCACGGCTGAGGCTGTTGACCTTGAGCACCATGACCAGCCGCACCAGCGCATCGCTGATCGGCTCACCGACGCCAGCGGCGTGGGACAGCACCAGCGAACGCTGGAGGTTTTCCAGGTCTTCGCTGGCGATGCGGGTCGAGGCCAGCAGGCCGAAACCGGTGTTGATGCCATAGGCGGTGCGGTTCTCGGCGAGAATCTGCTCCACGCAGGCGACACTGGCTTCGATCTGCGCCGTGGCGCTGTCATCCAGACTGAGGGTTACCGGCTGCTGGTAGATGGCTCGCAGTTGGGCAAGGCTCAGTTGGCCTGGAATCAGGTTTAGCGCAGTCACATTCATACTCCTTTTGAATTGTTCTTTTGAATAAGTCTTCAGTGGAAATTCGGCAAGTCGGTGTCTTTGAGCAGCTGGGCGGTGGCCGCAATGTCCGGCGCCAGCCAGCGATCCTGCTCGTAGGCCGGCACTACTTCACGCAGCAAGCGCCAGGCGCGGCCGGTGCCGGCGCCAAAGCGTTGTTCTTTGAGAAACTCGAACGCCTGGGCTGCCAGCAAGTACTCGATGGCGAGGATCTGCGTCACGTTGGCCAACACCTGGTGCAGCTTGAGCGCGGCATTGGTGCCCATGCTCAGGTGGTCTTCCTGCAGGCCCGAGGTGACGAAATTGTCGAGCACCGCCGGTTGCGCCAACTGGCGGTTCTGCCCACACAGCGAGGCGGCGACGTACTGCACGATCATCATCCCGGAGTTGACCCCAGGGTTGCTCACCAGGAACGCCGGCAAGCCGCTGACGTGCGGGTTGATCAGGCGGTCCAGGCGCCGTTCGGCCACCGAGCCGATTTCGGCCATGGCAATCGCGAGCATGTCCGCCGCCAATGCCACGGATTGTCCGTGGGGGTTGGCCTGGGACACTACGCGGTAATTGTCTGGCGTACCGAGTACCAGCGGGTTGTCGGTGGCGCTGTTGAGTTCGGTCTCGATCTGGCGGGTGGCGTGCTCTACCTGGTCGCGAGCCGCGCCATGGATCTGCGGGATCGAGCGAATGCTTAACGCATCCTGTGTGCGAATGCCCTTGCTGCTGGCGATCACTTCGCTGCCATCAAGCAGGGCGCGCAGGTTGATACCCACTTGCTGCATGCCGGGGTGCGGCTTGAGGGCGATGATCTCTTCGTCAAACGCGTCGATCTGGCCGCGCTGTGCCTCGAAGCTCATGGCGCCGATTACGTCGGCCCATTGCAGCAAGTGATGGGCGTCAGCCAGGGCCAAGCAGCTCAGGCCGGTCATGCACGGCGTACCGTTGACCAGGCACAGGCCGTCCTTGGCGCCGAGCACTACCGGATGCAAACTCTCTGCACTTAAGGCGTCTTGAGCCGGGACGATTCGACCTCGGTAACTCACATTACCCACGCCCAACAAGGCCACGCCCACATGGGCCATATGGGTCAGGTAACCCACCGAACCCTGGGACGGCACTTGCGGTGTGATGCCATGGTTGAGCAGCGCCAGCAACGAGTGCACCACCTGTGGATGCAGGCCGGATTTGCCGTGGCTGTAGTTGATGATCGCCGCGCAGATGATCGCGCGGGTCTGCTCGTCACTCAGCGCCGGGCCGACGCCGCAGGCATGGCTCAGCAAGGTGTTGCGCGACAGTTGGCTGAGTTGTTCGCCCTTGAGCGACACATTGCACAGCGCACCCAGGCCGGTGTTCACGCCATAGGCGCGCTCACCGCTGGTGACGATGCGCTGCACGATGGCCTGGGCATTGTCGATGCGCGCCCAGGCCTGGCCCGAGAGTTCGAGCACCGCGCCGTGGCGGGCCACGGCGACGACGTCCTGCCAGCGCAGTGGCGTATCGGCGATGGTGATTTTTGTTGCCTGGGACATCTTCATACCTTCTTGAATTCTTGTGTGGCTTCACTGGCCTCATCGCCGGCAAGCCGGGCTCCTACAGAGGATTGCGCGCTCCATGTAGGAGCTGGCTTGCCAGCGATGGCGCCAGCAGCCTCATTACACCTTTCAGCTCAGACCACCGCCGCCCGCCGCTGAACAAACCGATCCACATATTCATCTGCCGGCGAATGCAGGATCTCCCGAGGGGTGCCGACCTGGATCAGCTTGCCGTCCTTGAGGATCGCAATGCGGTTGCCGATGCGCACGGCCTCGTCGAGGTCGTGGGTGATGAACACGATGGTTTTGTGCAGGGTCTTTTGCAGCTCCAGCAACTGGTCCTGCATCTCGGCGCGGATCAGCGGGTCGAGGGCGCTGAAAGCCTCGTCCATCAGGATGATGTCGGTGTCGGCCGCCAAGGCACGGGCCAGGCCGACGCGCTGGCGCATGCCGCCGGAGAGCTGGTGCGGGTATTTGTTTTCGTAACCCTTGAGGCCCACGGTTTCGATCCAGTGCAGGGCGCGTTCGGCGCAGACCTGCTTGGTTTCGCCACGTACCTTCAGGCCGTAGGCAACGTTGTCGAGCACGCTCTTGTGGGGCAGCAGGCCGAAGCTCTGGAACACCATGCTGATCTTGTGTCGCCGGAATTGGCGCAGGGCTTCCATGTCCAGTTGCAGGATGTCTTCGCCGTCCACCAGGATCGCGCCGCTGGTGGGGTCGATCAGGCGGTTGAAGTGACGCACCAACGTGGACTTGCCGGAACCCGACAGGCCCATGATCACGAAGATCTCACCCGTGCCGATGCTCAGGGACAAGTCGTTCACGCCGACCACGCAGCCGGTCTCGGCCAGGACCTGGTCCTTGGTCTTGCCCTGCCCGACCATGGCCAGCGCATCCTTGGAGCGCGCGCCGAAGATCTTGAAGACGTTTTTAACTTCGATTTTGCTGACAGTAGTCATTTGCTCGCCTCATGCCGTGGACGACCATAGGCCTGGGTAATGCGGTCGATGACCACTGCGAGAATCACGATCGCCAGCCCGGCTTCGAGGCCTCGGCCAACGTTGAGGGTCTGGATGCCGACGAGTACGTCCTCACCCAAGCCACGGGCGCCGATCATCGAGGCGATCACCACCATCGACAGCGCCATCATGGTGGTCTGGTTGATACCGGCCATGATGCTTGGCAACGCCAGCGGCAGTTGCACACCGAACAGTTGCTGCCAACGGTTGGCGCCGAAGGCGTTGATGGCTTCCATGACTTCGCCGTCGACCTGGCGAATACCCAGGTCAGTGAGACGGATCAGCGGTGGCGCGGCGTAGATCACCGTGGCGAAAATCGCCGGGACCTTGCCCAGGCCGAACAGCATCAGCACCGGAATCAGGTACACGAAGCTCGGCATGGTCTGCATGATGTCGAGCAGCGGCATCAGCACCGAACGCAGGCGATTGCTACGTGCGGACAGAATGCCCAGCGGAATACCGATCAGCACCGAGATCACCGTGGCGACCATCATCAAGGCCAGGGTCTGCATGAGCTTGTCCCACAGGCCAACCGCGCCTACCAGGAACAGCAAACCGACGATCACCGCCGTGGTCACCACCTTGCGGGTAGCGTGCCAGGCGACACCGCCGACGATAGCCAGCATCAGCCACCAGGGCGCTGCGCGCAGCAACCCTTCCAGGTTGACGATGGCCCATAGCAGGGTGTCGGAAATGTGTCGGAACACATCACCGTAGTTGGTGACCAGTGAATCCACCCAACCGTTGACCCAGTCGGCGATGGAAAACGTAAAACTCTCAGGAAACATATCGTGCTCTCGATCCAGTGGGTTGTGGCTGGGCGTCCGGTTGCCGGTGAAGGCAACCGGAAACGCTCAACCTACAAGGCCGCGTCGATTTTCTTGGCTGCGTCGTCGCTCACCCATGCGTGCCAGACTTCAGGATGTTCCTTGAGGAAGATTTTCGCCAGTTTTGGCGACTCAATTCGCTCCTTGGCCATGCGACCCAGGTTCTGGTTCAGCAGGTCGATTGGCAGGTTGACCTTTTCCAGCACGGCCACCAGTTCCGGGGCTTGTTCGTGGAAGGTCTTGGACAGGCCGACCTTGATGCTCACGCTCTTATCCACACCGGGTTTTTCCTCCAGCTTGACCAGGTCGACCTGGCCCATCAGCGGGGTTGGCGACCAGTAGTAGAACAGGATCGGCTCGCCACGCTTGTAGCTCGACAGCACCGCCGCATCCAGCGCCGGGCCGGTGCCTGGACGGAAGTTGGTGTAGGCATTTTCCAGGCCGTAGCTTTTCAGCATTTCGCTGTTGTCCAGCTCGCAGGTCCAACCGGCCGGGCAGTTGTAGAAACGGCCCTTGGAGGGCTCTTCCTGGTCCTTGAACACCGCGGCGTACTTGGCCAGGTCAGCGATGTTTTTCAGGTCGGGTGCCTTGGCTTCCAGCTTGCGTTTGGCGTCGCCTTCGATCACGTAGCGCGGCACGTACCAGCCTTCGATAGCGCCGACAACCGGGGCGCCGACGCCGACGACTTTGCCGGCCTTCTCGGCCTTGTTCCAGACTTCACTGCGGCCTACCCACTCTTCGGCAAACACTTGGATGTCGTTGCTGCTCAGGGCGTTTTCCATGGTGATGGAGTTGCCCGGCAGGCTGTCGGTTTTGCAGTCGTAGCCTTTTTCCAGCACGGTTTGCAGGATGTCGGTGAGCAGCATGCCGCTTTCCCAGTTCAGGCCTGCGAATTTCACCGGCTTGCCGGATTCGCACCAGCCAGCCGCCTGGGCGCCAGCGCTTGCCAGCAAACCTGCCGAGAGCAGGGTGGCCATCAGGGTCTTATGCATTTTCATTGTTGTGACGCTCCCAATCTTGAAATGGATTACGGCAGTCAGTAGGCATCCTGCCCTGTCCACGTCCCATCAGGCTTGTGCAGCCAGCCCGTTTGTTCTTGGTATAGCGCCCTGCTCTGTCGGCAGGATCAGTCGATCGGGCACCGTGCCGTGCCATTTTTTCGCACACAGGTAGTACAGCGCTGCCGGCAGGACCAGACCGATGATCCAGGAAATGTCGACATCACCCAGCGCAGCTACCAAAGGGCCGGTGTAGAACTTGGTGGAGATGAACGGCAATTGCACCAACACGCCGAAGACGTACACGCTGATCCCCAGCAGGTTCCAGCGACCGTAGCGACCGTTCGGATCAGCCAGCGCCGGCACGTCATAGCGGTCGCGGGTGATGCAGTAGTAGTCCACCAGGTTGATCGCGCTCCAGGGCGTGAAGAACGCCAGCAGGAACAGGATGAAAGACTTGAACGCGCCGAGGAACGAATGCTGGCCGAGCAAGGCGATCAAAGTCGCGGTGCCGACAATCACCAGCACGAACACCAGGCGTTGCAAGCGCGTGACCTCCAGGCGGCCACGGAAGCCGCTGATGATGGTCGCGATGCACATGAAGCTGCCGTAGGAGTTGAGCGTAGAGATGGTGACCTTGCCGAACGCGATGCTGAAGTACAGCAGCGCAGCGGTGGCCCCCGTGCCACTCAAGCCCACGATGTAGGCCACTTCGTGACCGGCGAATTGCCCGTTGGACATGGCCGCGGCAAACACGCCGAGGACCATCGCCACCTGGGCGCCAATCACCGAACCTGCGCCAGCGGCGAGGAAGGTTTTCACCGACGAGGTATTGCTCGGCAAGTAGCGTGAGTAGTCCGCCACGTACGGGCCGAACGCGATCTGCCAAGAGGCCGCGAGCGACACCGCCAGCAGGAAGCTGCTCCAGCTGAAGTGGCGGATCTGCAGGAGTGCGCCAACGTCGGTCTGGCTCATCAGGCGGCTGAACAGGTAGACAAAGGCGATCACGCCAATGACGCTGGCGACACGACCGATGAAGTGGATCACCCGATAACCGAGCACCGTCACCAGCACGATGACACTGGCGAAGATCAGGATGCCGACGCTGTCGCTGACCCCGAACAACTGGCCCAGCGCCTGACCGGACAATACCGTGCCGGTGGCGGTGAAGCCGAGGTACATCAGGCACACCAGCACGATAGGAATGGCTGCGCCATACACCCCGAACTGCACCCGGCTGGAGATCATCTGCGGCAAGCCGAGCTTAGGCCCTTGCGCCGCATGCAACGCCATGACGCCGCCGCCCAACAGTTGGCCGATAAACAGGCCGATCAACGACCAGAACACATCACCGCCCAGCACCACGGCCAGGGCCCCGGTGACAATCGCGGTGATCTGCAGGTTGGCACCCATCCACAGGGTGAACTGGCTCAATAGACGACCGTGTCTTTCCGCTTCCGGGATGTAGTCGATCGAACGCCTTTCGATCAACGGGGTGGTGTCATTTGCAGCCATGTCGGTTCAACCTCTGATGGATTGTTCATAAAGCCTGTGTAAAACCGCTTTTCTGTGGGAGCTGGCTTGCCTGCGATGCGGGCGACTCGGTCTATCAGTAGAACCGAGGGGATGCCATCGCAGGCAAGCCAGCTCCCACATGGGTTATTTGATCATCGGGAGATTGAGGCCCTGCTCCTTGGCGCAGTCGATCGCGATCTGGTAACCGGCGTCTGCGTGACGCATTACCCCGGTGGCCGGGTCGTTGTGCAGTACACGGGCAATTCGCTCAGCCGCTTCGTCGGTGCCGTCGCAGACGATCACCATGCCGGAGTGCTGCGAGAAGCCCATGCCCACACCACCGCCGTGGTGCAGCGACACCCAGGTCGCGCCGCTGGCGGTGTTGAGCAAGGCGTTGAGCAGTGGCCAGTCGGACACGGCGTCGGAACCGTCCTGCATGGCTTCGGTTTCGCGGTTCGGGCTGGATACCGAGCCGGAGTCCAGATGGTCACGGCCGATCACCACCGGCGCCGACAGCTCACCGCTGCGTACCATTTCGTTGAATGCCAGGCCGAGCTTGGCGCGCTGGCCCAGGCCCACCCAGCAGATACGCGCCGGCAGGCCCTGGAAGCTGATGCGCTCGCGCGCCATGTCCAGCCAGTTGTGCAGGTGGGCGTCGTCCGGGATCAGCTCTTTGACTTTGGCGTCGGTCTTGTAGATGTCTTGCGGGTCGCCCGACAGCGCAGCCCAACGGAACGGGCCGATGCCACGGCAGAACAGCGGGCGGATGTAGGCAGGTACGAAACCTGGGAAGTCGAAGGCGTTTTCCACGCCTTCTTCTTGCGCCATCTGGCGGATGTTGTTGCCGTAGTCGAAGGTCGGGATGCCTTGCTTCTGGAATTCCAGCATGGCGTTGACGTGCACGGCCATCGACTGCTTGGCGGCTTTGATTACGGCGGCGGGCTCGGTCTTGGCGCGGGCACGGTATTCGTCCCAGGTCCAACCGGCCGGCAGGTAGCCGTTGAGTGGGTCGTGGGCGCTGGTCTGGTCGGTGACCATGTCTGGGCGCACGCCGCGCTTGACCAGTTCCGGCAGGATTTCCGCCGCGTTACCCAGCAGGGCAATGGAGATAGCCTTGCCTTCCTTGGTGTACTTGGCGATGCGCGCCAGTGCGTCGTCGAGGTCGGTGGCTTGTTCGTCGACATAACGGCTGTTCAGGCGGAAGTCGATGCTGACTTGTTGGCATTCAATGTTCAGCGAGCACGCGCCGGCCAGCGTTGCGGCCAAAGGTTGCGCGCCGCCCATGCCGCCGAGACCGGCGGTGAGCACCCAACGGCCAGTCAGGTCGCTGTTGTAATGCTGGCGACCCGCTTCGACGAAGGTTTCGTAGGTGCCTTGGACGATGCCCTGGCTGCCGATGTAGATCCAGCTGCCGGCGGTCATCTGGCCGTACATGGCCAGGCCCTTGGCATCCAGTTCGTTGAAGTGTTCCCAGCTGGCCCAGTGCGGCACCAGGTTGGAGTTGGCGATCAGTACGCGCGGGGCGTTGCTGTGGGTCTTGAATACGCCGACCGGCTTGCCGGATTGCACCAACAGGGTTTCGTCGTCATTCAGGTTAGTGAGGCTCTCGACGATCTGGTCGTAGCACTCCCAGTTGCGCGCCGCACGGCCGATACCGCCGTACACCACCAATTCTTTCGGGTTCTCGGCCACTTGCGGGTCGAGGTTGTTCATCAGCATGCGCAACGGCGCTTCAGTCAGCCAGCTTTTGGCAGTGAGCTTGTTACCGTGGGCGGCACGGATTTCGACGTCACGGTATTTTGTAGGCCTGGCTTTAGAAAAATCGGTCACGACTGGACTCCTCGGCATGATGCGCGAACATGGATGGTGCGAAGGAGAGTCTTACGCACACATCTTTACTTGTACATACAAGCATATGCAATCAAGCGGCCAACTTGCTGAGGGTGCTGTTGAGATTTTTTTCGAAAGTGGGCGCAAGCCTTGGAAATTAAGGCTTGGAGACTTAATGAAATTTCTTACGGAGGATTTTTACAGCAAGGGAGGTTTGGCGCGATGGCGTGGTTTTGCGCCACGCTGGGGCATTCGGTAACAAATTGGTGCGGGCGTTGGAAACAGTTCTGTTGCTCACCAAAAAACAAATGTGGGAGCAGGCTTGCCGCGAATGCAGTGGGTCAGCCAGCCTCTCTGGTACTGATACACCGCATTCGCGGGCAAGCCCGCTCCCACAGTTTTTAATCGCGAGCAGTCAGTTCGATAATGCAGCTGCGGCCACTGACAGAGATATCCAGCAGGCCAGTGTTACCGTCCACTTGCAGGCAGTCGTGATGCCCCAGCTTGTGGTCCAGCACCTTCACTTCATCCGCCACGCTGAACACCAGCACTGTCTGCGCGGTGCTGAAGAAACGTTGCTCGCCATCGATCCATTGCAACCGTGCGTGGTAACGCTGTGGCGAATAGATCAGGTTGAAGTCGCGGATCGGCCCGGTGATCAGGCGACATGACACTTGACTGTCACCCTTGAACGCGAAGGGTTGGAGCGGTAACAAACCGCGCTGCTCCTCACCGTCCACGGTCAGGACCATGCCCGCGCCCTTGATCACGGTGATCACGCGCTGGTAGCCGGCGAAAGTCGAAAACCCGCCCGACTCGGCAATATCGGCAATCGAAAGTCGCCAGCCAAAACCATCCAGGCCGGTACCGGCATCACGGGTGATTTCTTCGGTGCTGCCACCGCCGTTTTTCCAAGGCATGCGCACGTAATCGGTGGCGCGCCAGACTTTCACTGCACTCATTTACTGAAACGTCCTTCCAGGCTGTGACGGGAACCGGGGTGGATCAGACGCGCAGCGGTCACCGGCTGGCGCCCCGACCAGGTGCGTCGGCGAATCAACAAGCACGGCTCGGTAGGTTCGATCTGCAGCAGCTTGCACTCGGCAGCGTCGGCAAGAATGGCTTCGACCACGTGCTCGCCTTCGGTCAGCGGTGCCACCTGGTTCAGGTAGGCATACGGCGTTTGCTGGGTGAAATCCTGTTGCAGGTATTCCGGCGCGACCAGGGCATTGACGAAGCGGTCTTCGATTTGCACGGGAATATCGTTTTCAAAGTGCACGATCAACGAATGGAAAACACGCCCGCCTTCACGCATCTCCAAGGCGACAGCGCGCTCGGAACCGGCAGCCTCCTCGCCCAGGTGGATGACCTGGCAGGTATGTCGATGACCGCGCGAGGCGATCTCATCGGCAATGTTGTGCACTTCGAACAGGGCCGACTGACTCTTGGGCTCAGCGACAAAGGTGCCGACACCTTGCATGCGCACCAGCAAACCTTCAGCGGTGAGCTCGCGCAGGGCACGGTTGATGGTCATGCGGCTGAAACCCAGCTGGCTGACCAGTTCGCTCTCGGACGGCACGCGGTAATGGGGTGGCCAGTTGCCGTTGAGAATCTGCTGGCTGATCATCTGTTTGACGCGGGCATACAAGGGCGCCGGACTTTCGTCCATGTGGGCAGCCAGCGAAGACTTGGCAGGCGGAGTCGGCACAGGGAATCCTTGCAGGGGGAAAAGATGCATAGATTGCCGGAGTTTACCGAGCAGGCAAACGTCTGTATATGTATATACAAATAAACACACGACCGGGGTGCCTTGATCATGTCCGCTTTCTTTGCCGAACGCGCGCTGCTGCCTAATGGATGGGCCAATGATGTACGTCTTGAAGTCAGCGCTGAGGGCCTGCTGACAAAGGTTGAGGCCAATGCCAGCGCAGAGGGTGCCGAACGGCTGAGGGGCCCGGTATTGGCGGGCATGCCGAACCTGCACTCCCATGCATTCCAGCGCGCCATGGCCGGTTTGGCCGAAGTGGCGGGCAATCCGAATGACAGCTTCTGGACGTGGCGCGACCTGATGTACCGCATGGTCGGCAAGATCAGCCCGGAACAATTGCAGGTGATCGCGCAACAGCTGTATATCGAGATGCTCAAGGCCGGCTACACCTCGGTGGCAGAATTTCACTATGTGCATCACGACGTCAGCGGCCAGCCGTATGCCGATCGCACGGAACTGTCACGGCAGATCAGCCAGGCGGCGGCCAGCAGCGGGATTGGCCTGACACTGCTGCCTGTGCTTTACACCCACTCCGGTTTTGGCGGCCAAGCCCCGAATGAAGGCCAGCGGCGGTTTATCAACAGCACCGAGCAATACCTGGACCTGCAGGCGCAGCTCAAACCCATCCTCGCCGCACAAACGGCGCAGCAGTTGGGGCTGTGTTTCCACTCGTTGCGCGCGGTGACGCCACAGCAAATCAATGACGTGCTGGCCGCCAGCGACAAGGCGTGCCCGGTGCATATCCACATCGCCGAACAGCAGAAGGAAGTTGAAGACTGCCTGGCCTGGAGCGGCAAACGCCCGCTGCAATGGCTGTATGACAACGTTGAAGTGGATGAGCGCTGGTGCCTGGTGCATGCCACTCATGCCGATGCGGATGAAGTCGCACGCATGGCCAAGAGCCGCGCGATTGCCGGCTTGTGCCTGACCACCGAGGCTAATCTGGGTGATGGGATTTTCCCGGCGGTGGATTTTCTGGCCCAAGGCGGACGCATGGGCATCGGGTCCGACAGCCATGTGTCAGTGAGCGTGGTGGAGGAGTTGCGTTGGTTGGAATATGGCCAGCGCCTGCGCGATCAGCGGCGTAACCGGTTGTACCGCAGTGATCAGCCGATGGTCGGCCGTACGCTGTTTGATGCCGCGCTGGACGGCGGTGCCCAAGCGTTGGGGCAACCGATTGGTAGGCTGGAAGTGGGCAAGCGTGCGGATTGGATTGTGCTGGATGGCAATGATCCATACCTGGCGACGGCAACAGAGGATGGGATTCTGAATCGCTGGCTGTTTGCGGGCGGGGATCGGCACGTGCGGGATGTGCTGGTGAATGGAAAGTGGGTGGTGCGCGATGGGCATCATGCCGGTGAAGAAGAAAGCAGCCGGGCGTTCACGCAAGTTTTGAGAGCGCTACTGGGCTAACACGCGACACATAACAAATGTGGGAGCTAGCTTGCCTGCGATACAGGCACCAAGGTGTATCAGTTACACCGTGGTGATGCTATCGCAGGCAAGCCAGCTCCCACATGTATTGATCGGCGGTGGCCCAGGGTTACTGCGAGGTCTTTGCCATCTGCTTGTCCGACGTACGCCAGATCAATCGCGTGGTGTCATACCCCTGCTGCCGCGCCCTGCTCAACAGGTCTTCGCGGGTGTCCGCACTGACCGTCGGCGTGCGCGACAGGATCCACATATAACGCCGGCTCGGGCTGCCCACAATTGCGGTCTTGTAGTCATCGCTGACATACAACACCCAGTAATCGCCCTTGGCAACGCCCGGCAACAACGCGGTAAACCAGTTATTGAATTCCACCCAGAGCTTGTCGGTCTTGCCCGGCACTTGCGGGGTGGCGGTGCCCTTGGCTTCTTCCCACTTCCATTCGGTCGTCAGGCAGCGGTTGAACACCGACATGTCACCATCGGGCAACAGGGTGTAGCGGGCTTCGGACTGCGCGCAGTTGCGCTGGAAGTACATCGGCAATCGGGCCAACTCATACCAGGTGCCCTGGTAACGCTTGAGGTTGACGTTGCTCGCTGTCTTGGGTTGCAGATCATCGCCAGAATGGCTGGCGCAGCCCGCCAAAAACAGGCTGGCACAAAGGAACAAAACAAAACGCATCATTCTTCTTCTCCCGCAGGCTCTCGCCCCGGTTTACTTCAGGCCTTGCCCGGAAAACATCAGAACTTTGTCACCGGCATATTGAACGCTGATAAAGCTGGTTTTATCGCCCCAGGTGCAACTGGACATGCCCAGCGCGCCGGAACAATCGGTCGGCTTACCCAGCAACGACTCCACCTCAGCCTTGGCCATGCCAGCCGACAACTTCGCGTAATTTTCTTGGTTGACCTTGCTGCAAGCGCCCAACAACACGCAAAAAGCCAGCAAAGCGAGACGGCGTAACGACATGGAAAAACTCCTGGAGGGACGAAGCAGCGTGGGTATCTGCCAGAAGCTTAGAAGGGAAAAGAGGTGTCTGGTTCCCGATGAACGAAAACAAAAAAGCCCCGAAAACGCTGAAACGTTTCGGGGCTTCTTCAAGGGTGAACCGGCTCACAACAACGCCGCTCACTTATCGCATCAACTTACTTCTTGTGATACGCCGTCACACGCTCAACTTCTTCCTTCGAACCCAGGAACACCGCCACACGCTGGTGCAGGCCTTCAGGCTGGATGTCGAGGATACGCTGGTGGCCGTCGGTGGATGCGCCGCCCGCCTGCTCAACCAGGAACGACATCGGGTTGGCTTCGTACATCAGGCGCAGTTTGCCTGGCTTGGACGGCTCGCGGCTGTCGCGTGGGTACATGAACAGGCCACCACGGGTCAGGATGCGGTGCACGTCGGCAACCATTGCAGCCACCCAGCGCATGTTGAAGTTTTTCTTCAACGGGCCTTCTTCGCCGGCCATCAACTCGCCCACGTAGCGGGTCACAGGTTCTTCCCAGTGGCGCTGGTTAGACATGTTGATCGCAAATTCCTGGGTGGACGCAGGAATGGTGATGTCTTCGTGGGTCAGTACGAAGCTGCCCATCTCGCGATCCAGGGTGAAGCCTTTGACGCCGTCGCCCAGGGTCAGCACCAGCATGGTCTGTGGGCCGTAGATGGCGTAACCGGCAGCAACCTGCTCGGTGCCTGGCTGCAGGAAGGCCTTTTCGTTCAGGGCTTCGTTCTGGCTCAGGTATTCGTTGGGGCAACGCAGTACCGAGAAGATGGTGCCGACCGGGGCGTTGATGTCGATGTTGGAGGAACCATCCAGGGGGTCGAACACCAGCAGGTAGGCGCCTTTCGGGTATTTACCGGGGATCTGGTAGGCATTGTCCATTTCTTCGGACGCCATGCCGGCCAGGTGACCGCCCCATTCGTTGGCTTCGAGCAGAATCTCGTTGGAGATCACGTCGAGTTTCTTCTGCACTTCGCCCTGCACGTTTTCGGTGCCCATGCTGCCCAGGACACCACCCAGTGCGCCTTTGGACACGGCGTGGCTGATTTCCTTGCAAGCACGCGCCACCACTTCGATAAGGAAGCGCAGATCGGCAGGCGTGTTGTTGCTGCGGGTCTGCTCAATCAAATAGCGACTCAAGGTAACGCGGGACATGTAAGGCTCCGGAGAATGGGGGGCTGAAAACCCGCGCAGTTTAACGCGAGTCGGGGCGTATTTCCTCCTATCAGAGGATTTAAACCCAATAGAGTTCATGGACTTTATTTAACCTGCCACCGGCGGCTTGCGCAGCAAACTGTAGGCCATGGCACCCAGTGCCGCCACGCCGAGCAGCAACACGGCCCACAGGCCGAGTTTTTTCCAGTCGGTGCCGGCTTCGGGCAAGGCGGCAATCGCAGGCGGTTTGACCGTGATTTCTCCCACCAAGGTAGCCTGGCCCAGCGCCTTCAAACGCTCGGGACTGTAATCGGGAATCAGCGTCGAGAGTGGCAGGCTCGCGGCTTTCACGGATGCGTTACCCAGCGCCAGGCTGAAGGGCGGCTCACCCCGCGCCAGAAACACCAGTTGCGTGGCACGCACGGCCACGCGTAAGGCGGGGGCTTCGACGCCCAGTCCACCGCCCCGCTCGTCCACTTGCAACTTCAACTGAGCAACCGTCTGGCCCGGCAACTGCAATTCATCCTGCAGCACGTCCTTGCCGTTCTGGGTCAGGCGGTACAGCAGGCCATTGCTCAACGGCTGCCAGGTCTGCTTGGCGTCACTTCGCCCCGACAACGTCACCGGCGCCAGCGTATTGGGCTGCTTCAACTCGACCCGCAAGCGCTCGACATTCAGCCCCGTCGGCAATTGCCAACTGTACTCTCCCGCCTTGAGCCGCTCCCCTGGAAAGGCTTGCGACCACACCAACGGCATCGGCAAGGTGCTGCTAGTGGCGCTCTCCAGCTTCGCCGACGTCAACAACGGTGCCGCCTGGCCTTGCCACACCAGCCGCAAATAACGCGCCGATTGCCCCGGCAGGTTCACGTCATGCTGCTCGACCCGGTCATCGGCAAATGACAAGCGCGCCACTTGCCCATCGCCCCAGGCTTTCCAGTGCTGCAAATCATCACTGGCTTCAATGCTGAAACGCTGGAAGCCCTCCTGCTCGCGACTCCAGTCCAGGCTTAATTGCTGCAGGGGCGCCTTGATTGCACTGGCGTCCAATACCCAGCCCCGCAGCACTTGCTTGCCGGGCTTGGGGGCTGTGGACGGTTTGATTTCCACCAGCGTGCCGGAAGTGGTGGCCTTCATTACCACGTCTGGCAGGGCTTGCTGGGTGTCGGCGGCGTACAGCGGGAACCACTTCACCGCCGTAACGTTGCGACTTTCGCTGCGCTGCGAGGCCTGACGCGACAACGCATAGGCCTGCGGCTCGCCGGCGGCGTTGAACACGCGCACATCGCCAAGATCGGCCTGGCGCGCGTTCAATTGCACCGCCAGCGGCAGCTCCAGGCGATACCAAGGGCCGCTGCCGCTGACGTTCAGCGGCACCTGGGAGGTGAAGTCAGCCGGCGTTTCCTGCGCCCACACAGACAAGGTCGTACACAGGCCCAGCACGGCCACGCTCAACTTACCGATCAAGAGGATGCTCCTTCAGTGTCCAACACCGGTTCGACGCGCTTGGGTGGCAGCGGTGCGAAGTAACCCACCACCAGCAACAGCCCACCCACACCTATAAACGACACGATCCGCGCCAGACCGCCGCGGTTGCTCAGTTCGACAAAGAACAACTTGGCGACCACCACCGCAATCAACACTGCACCGATCAGCCACACCTCGCGGCGATGGCGCAGGTGGCCGCCGATCATCAGGCCGAGAGCGATCAGGGTCCAGACGATCGACAGACCGGCCTGTACCAGCATGGATTCGAGCAACGCATCCAGTTGAAACGGCACGCCGCCCCAATGGTGGGCAGTACGCATGACCAGCGCGGTAAAGAAGGCAAACAGCGAAACACCCGCGACACCTTGGGCGACAAGCTCGGTACGCGGGCCCCGTAGCGGCGCGACACTTCGCGCGCACCAATACACACCCAGCAGCGCAAAGAGCAGGCCCAGGTCCAGCGGGTTGACCAGCGGCACATAGGGCAGCGGTTTGGCCGTGCCGTCGCTGAAGCTGTTCGCCAGCCAGAACCAGCCAAGCATCAGCACCGCCAATGGCACGGCCGCCAATATCCGATATTCCCTTGGATACGCCGCCACCGGCCATGGCCAACGACGTGGCGAAGCGGCCAGCACGAGATAGAGACTTGGCAGGATCGCCCAGCCCAGCCAGCGCCAGGCGTTGTACTCGGCAGTAAACCTCAGCAGACCGTAGCGCAACTCCAGCGCCAATATGCCGATCAGCATCCAGCAGCCGAGTACGTGGGCCACGCTCAACGCCTTGGCGGGCACAATCACCGCCAGGCGTCGCAGCGAGATGAAATGCACCACAAATACCGCCGACCACGCCAGCCAGCCGTACTCCGCCGCGGGGTGGTAATAAGTATGTCCGTACACCAGCAACACCAAGCCCACCGCTGGCATCAGCAGGGTGGACAACACCCCCAGCGACACCCACTTCAGGCGCGCAGCCAGCAGCATCCAGATCGCGACGCTGATTGCCGCGCACCCCAGCAGGAATGCCCCCTGCAATTCCTGTGGAATAAACCGCAACACTTCGCCGATCAGCGCCAGCGTCCACCAGGCCGCGCCCCAGACCAACAGCAAGTCGGACAGGCGTTGCAGCTTCAACACGGCAAACACCGGCGCATGGGGTTCGCGCTGCAAGCGCCAGGCGCCTACCAGCGCAGCCAGGCCCAGTACCATCGGCGTCCAGAAACCGCTGTGGGCCAACGGACGCAGCCCCTCGCTGGTCAGTGGCCCGAGCAACTCCGGTACCGCCAGCAGGAAAGAACCGCCGCCCACCAATTGCAGCAGCAAGCCGAACACAAAACTGACCCGCTGTTGCAGGTACAGGCTCAGCCAGATGACCAACAGGCCACTGGCCGCCCACACGCCACTGGCACTTTCCCACGGCAGCACGAACAGCACCGCAAGGTTGATCAATACGAGGCCCGCCAACAGCACCACCGACAAACCGCGCAGCAGTCGAACATCGCTTCGCACGATGTCGTCACGCGCCGCCAACAACATGCCGCCGATCAAGGCCAAGCCAATCAACGACGCCGTGAGCAAACCGCTCCAACCGGCATTGAACACCGCTGCGCCGTCGCCACCTTGCAACCGCAGCAGGAACACCGCGCCACCCAGCAATTGCACAGCGAATGCGGTGAACAGGAAGGTGCGCGAGCCGATGCGCAGGCCTATAAACAGCGTCACCAGGCCAGCGATTGCCCAACTCACAGCGGTGCCTTGGGTATCCAGCAACAAGGGCGCGAGCAGGTACAAAAAGCTCAAGCCAAGGCTCGCCAACACCGGGAGGCCTTTGCGCTCCCAGTCTGAGGACTGCTCCTCGGATGCCTTGCGCAACTGGTCAAAGCTGAACAACAACGCAGCGCCCAGCAGCAGCGCGCCCAGCGGCGCGCCACTGAGCAAGGTGTGCTCACCGGAACGCAATTCACTGAGGAACGCCAGCGCCGAACCCACTTGCAGCAACAGGCCAAATGCGCGCGCCAACGGCCGCTGCTGACGCAAGCCGAGCCAGAAAATGCCGGCGCCTTCCACCGCCCAGGCCGCAGCCGTCCAACGCGCGTCGAGGCCCAGGGGGATGGCCAGGCTGGCAAAGATCACCCCCAAGGCCAGGCAGGTTTCCGCCAGCAACAAGGCGCGCCCGCCGCTCAGCAGCCGGGCCAGGCCCATGTAGACGATGCCCAGGCCCAAGGCGCTGAATGCTGCGGCAAACTCCAGGTGCTGCACCAGCGCAAACTGCAAGCCGAAACCCACCAGCGGCGGGCCGAACAACATGCTGCCGTCGACATAATCGCCCTTGGCCGCCGACCAGCGCAGCAGTGCACCACGGCTGTCATCCTCGGGCGCGTCGCGCATCTCTAGCAATTTACGCCGTGCGAACAACAGGCCGATGGCCAGGTACATCAGAAAAAATAGAATCAGGAACGGTTCGGTGCTCCACAGCAATTCAGGCGTATACGAGCGCAGACCCCAGGCAAAACCGATCCCAAAGGTGCCGACAAACCCGATCAGGTTGAGCAGGCGCCAGGCCTTGAACCAGGCGATGGCGAGAATGCCCGCGTTGAGCAAGGCAAAGTAACTGAACAGCGCCACATGGTTGCCGGCGCCGGTGGACGTGAGGATCGGCGCCGCAAAACCACCGAGCGCCGCTGCACAGGCCAGCCCCAGCGCATCCTGGGTGATTGCCAGGATCGCCGAAAACACTGTGACCGCCACCAGCAAGCCCAGGGCCGCACCGGGATCGATCAACGGGTGCAGGCGCATCGCGGCAAACACCGTGAGGTACAGCACCGCGATCCCGGTGCCTTGCAGCATCAGACCATAGTTGCTGTTGCGCAGCCGCAGCCACCAGCCCAACCCCAGCAGGCCCAATGCAGCAGCAGCCACCCCGGCGTAACGTAATTCGATCGGCACCACCATGCCTTCGGTGGCATAGCGCAACAGGAACGCCAGACCGAGGAACAACAGCACCACGCCGACACGCAGCACGGTGTTGCCGCCGAACAACCAATTGCGCGCGCCACTGATGGCGCGCTCGATCAAGTTGGGGCCACGGGGGATGGCAGGTTCTTTGGGTTCTGGTATCGGGGCAGGCGCCCATACATCAGCCGGCAGCGGCTGGCTTGGTTCGGCAACGATGGCAACCGGCGCCAATTCGGCCGGCAGCTCCCAAACCAGCTCGGGCGCTTTGGCAACAGGTGTGGGTTCAGGGATTGCGGCTTCGACGACGATATTGCTCGGCGGCGTGGGCACTTCCAGCTGCCGCAGACGATCACCCAGCGCAATCAGCGCCTTCTGCGTGGTTTCCAACTGACGCGCCTGTTGGTCCGCCTGAGTCGCCAACTTTGACAGGCGAATCGCCTGGCCAATGCCCAAGCCCAACAGCGCACCGATGCCCGCGTCACTGAACGACTCATCGAGCGTCCAGCCGAGCACCAGGCCAATCAGCATGAAAATCCATTGCATGGTCGATATCCCTAAGCAGCCCGAGGCGGGCAAACTGGCGCCTAGTATATCGACGCAGACCCCATGTGGAAGCAGGCTTATGTGGGGGCCGGGCTTGCCCGCGATGTAGACACCTCGGTGTATCCGTCACACCGAGGTGATGCTATCGCAGGCAAGCCAGCTCCCGCATAAACCCGCACACATGTGCAGGCCAGCGATGTTTAGTCGAGGGCTTTCCAGATCTCGGTCGCGTACTCCCTGATGGTCCGATCCGAACTGAACCAGCCCATGCGCGCGGTATTCAGCACCGCCGAACGCCACCACGCCTTGGAGTCATGCCAATGCGCCTCGACCCGCGCCTGAGCGTCCCAGTACGAATCGAAGTCGGCACAGACCAGGAAACGGTCGTAGTCGATCAGCCCATCGATCAGCCCCACGTACCGGCCCGGATCATCCGGCGAGAACACCCCGCCCCGAATCGCTTGCAGCACATCATTCAACCGATGGGACGCTGCAATGTCGGCCCCGGCGTTGAATTCACCGGCGTGTTTGCGCGCTTCCACCTGCTGCGCGCTGAGGCCGAAGATAAACATGTGCTCGGCGCCCACACGCTCATGCATTTCCACGTTGGCGCCGTCCATGGTGCCGATGGTCAGCGCACCGTTGAGGCCGAACTTCATGTTGCTGGTGCCCGAGGCTTCAAAGCCGGCGGTGGAAATCTGTTCCGACAAGTCCGCCGCCGGGATGATGCTTTCCGCCAGGCTCACGTTGTAGTTGGGCAGGAACACCACCTTGAGCAAACCACGTACGGTCGGGTCGTTATTGACTGTGCGCGCGATGTCGTTGGTCAGCTTGATGATCAGCTTGGCCTGGTGATAACTGGCCGCCGCCTTGCCGGAGAAGATCTTCACGCGCGGCACCCAATCGGTGCCCGGCTCGGCCCGGATCGCCTGGTACAGCGCCACGGTGTGCAGAAGGTTGAGCAACTGGCGCTTGTATTCGTGGATGCGCTTGACCTGCACGTCGAACATCGCCGCCGGGTTGACCGCGATACCCAGGCGCTCATGAATGATGTCCGCAAGCGCCCGCTTACTGTGCAGACGCTGCTCGGCAAAGGCCTTGCGGAACGTCTGTTTTTCGGCAAACGGCTCAAGCTCTACCAGCCGCTCTTCGGGCTTGTCGAGAATGTCCGGGCCGAGCGCTTCCACCAGCATGGACGTGAGCTTGGGGTTGGCCTGGTACAACCAGCGACGGAAGGTAATGCCGTTGGTTTTGTTATTGATGCGCTCCGGGTACAGCTTGTGCAGCTCGGAGAACACTGTGCTGCGCATCAACTGAGTGTGCAGGCCGGACACGCCATTGACGCTGTGGGAGCCAAGGAACGCCAGGTTTCCCATGCGCACGCGGCGGCCGTTGTCTTCTTCGATCAGCGACACGGCGCGTAGTACGTCAAAGTCGTGGATACCTTTGGCGCGCAGCGAATCGATATGCTGGGCGTTGATCAGGTAGATGATCTGCATGTGCCGGGGCAGCATGCGTTCCATCAAGCCGACCGGCCAGGTCTCCAGCGCTTCAGGCAGCAGCGTGTGGTTGGTGTACGACAGGGTTTCGACCGTCACATCCCACGCGGCTTCCCACGGAATGTCGTGCAGGTCGACCAATTGGCGCATCAACTCGGCCACGGCGATGGACGGGTGGGTATCGTTGAGTTGTATCGCCGCGTGTTCGCCCAGGCTGAGTACCGAGCCATGCATGTTCTTGTGGCGACGCAGCAGGTCTTGCAGGGAGGCGGCGACGAAGAAGTATTCCTGGCGCAGGCGCAATTCCTGCCCCGCTTCGGTGCTGTCGGCCGGGTAAAGCACTCGGGAGATGCTTTCGGCACGTGCTACTTCGGCGACGGCGCCCAAGTGATCACCGGCGTTGAAACGTTCCAGGTGCAAGTCTTCGACTGCGCGAGCACGCCACAGGCGCAAGGTGTTGACGCTGGCGCCGCGCCAGCCGACGACCGGAGTGTCATAGGCAATGGCGCGCACAGTTTCGTTCGGCGTCCACCGCTGAATCATCTTGCCGGTGCCGTCATCCAGGGTTTCAACACTGCCACCAAAGCCGATCGGGTACACCACTTCAGGGCGTTCGAATTCCCAGGGGTTGCCGAAATCCAGCCAGTGTTCGGTCTGCTCCTGCTGCCAACCATCGACAATCGCCTGGCGGAACAGGCCGTGTTCATAGCGAATGCCATACCCATGGCCGGCAATGCCCAACGTCGACATACTCTCCATAAAGCACGCCGCCAGGCGGCCCAGACCACCGTTGCCCAGCGCCGCATCGGGCTCCAGGAGGCGGATGCGCTCCAGGTCGACGCCCAGCTCCGACAGCGCTTCGCGCGCAATCTCCAGCACGCCCAGGTTGCTCAGGCTGTCATAGAGCAAGCGGCCGATGAGGAACTCCAGGGAAAGGTAATAGACCCGCTTCTGGCCTTTGCGGTAGATGCGCCGCGTGTGGTCCATCCAGTGATCGACCATCTGGTCGCGTGCGGCCAGGGCAATGGCTTCGAACCAGTCGTGGTCGAAGGCGTGATCCGGGTCCTTGCCCACCGCGTAGGTAAGTTTGGTCAAGACGGCATCGCGAAATGCGGCTACCTCTGCTTCTCGTGCAAGTGGTTCCTGAGACATCAATTGCGACCTCGGGCGAGATAGAAGGAGTTGCTAGAGCCTAGACGGTCTGACAGACGGTAGACGCTCTGGTTCGGCAGTTTTTTAACGCATTTACCTTTGCAGGGTTTTGATGCATTGGCCGTGCCTGCTTTTGGCAAACGCGCACCTTCTGGCCGAAACCCACAAAATATTGTTCAAAAAATCACCAATCCCGGTATGATCGCGCGCCCGGATACAGCCCCACCTTTTGGAACCCTGATGAAGCCTCAATTGATCGCCGCCGCGGAACTCGACCGTCTCGAAACGTGGCAGAAATATTCCGCGCACATGTGCGGTGGTTGCGTGTCCAGCTGCTGCACGCTGCCGGTCGAAGTGAAGATCAAGGACCTGATCCGCATCGGTATCGTCGATGAGTTCGAGCGCGGCGACCCGCCGAAGAACATCGCCAAGCGGCTGCAGAAAGAAGGCATCGTCGAGCGCTTCAATTCCAAATCCGAGATTTTTACCCTGCAGCGCATGAGCAACAACGATTGCCTGTACCTGGATCGTAAGACGCGCTTCTGCACTATTTATGACAAGCGCCCGGATACTTGCCGCAACCACCCGAAAATCGGGCCACGGCCAGGGTATTGCGCGTACAAGCCGAAGGAAGTGGTGCGCGAGACCAAGTTCAAGACCCTCGATAAGTTCTAATCGACAGCCGAACCCCTGTGGTAAGCGGGCTTGCCCCGCGCTGGGCTGCGAAGCGGCCCTAACCCGGCCACTGCATTTCTCCAGATAAAACTCAGGTGCCTGGTTTTGGGGCGGCTTCGCCACCCAGCGCGGGGCAAGCCCGCTCACCACAACAAGCGGGCTCACCAGAAAAATCCAGGCACAAAAAAACGCCCCCGGCCTTTCGACCGGGGGCGTTTTTCATTCAGCCTGAGTTAACTCAGTTCTTGGCTTTCTTGGCAGCGCGGGTACGCTCGCCTTCGTCCAGGATCTTCTTACGCAGGCGGATCGACTTAGGCGTGACTTCGCACAGCTCGTCGTCCTGGATGAATTCCAGGGCCTGTTCCAGGGTGAAGCGAACAGGTGGAACCAGAGCGATGGTTTCGTCTTTGCCCGAAGCACGCATGTTGTCGAGCTTCTTGCCTTTGGTTGGGTTGACGCCCATGTCGTTATCACGGCTGTTCAGACCAACGATCTGACCGTTGTAGATCTCTTGACCGTGTTCAACGAACAGCTTGCCACGTGCCTGGAGGGTTTCCAGGGAGTAGGTCAGCGCCTTGCCGGTTTCTACCGATACCAGAACACCGTTCTGACGGCCGGACATGTCGCCGGACTTCATGGTGTCGTAGCGATCGAAGATCGAGGTCAGGATGCCAGCACCGTTGGTCAGCGTCAGGAACTGGTTACGGAAACCGATCAGACCACGCGCAGGGATGTTGTATTCCAGACGCACACGGCCTTTGCCATCCGGCACCATGTTGGTCAGGTCGCCTTTACGCAGGCCCATCTCTTCCATCACCTTGCCCTGGGATTCTTCCGGGGTGTCGATGGTGACGTTTTCGAACGGTTCCTGCTTCACGCCGTCAACCTGACGGATGATCACTTCTGGACGACCAACGCCCATTTCGAAGCCTTCGCGACGCATGGTTTCGATCAGTACCGAGAGGTGCAGCTCACCACGGCCGGAAACCTTGAACTTGTCAGCCGAGTCGCCTTCTTCAACGCGCAGAGCAACGTTGTACAGCAGCTCTTTGTCCAGACGCTCCTTGATGTTACGGGAGGTCACGAACTTGCCTTCTTTACCGCAGAAAGGCGAGTCGTTTACCTGGAAGGTCATGGAAACGGTTGGCTCGTCAACGGTCAGAGGCTTCATCGCTTCTACCGCGTCCGGGTGGCACAGGGTGTCGGAGATGAACAGAGAGTCCATACCGCTGATGCACACGATGTCGCCAGCTGCAGCTTCTTCAACGTCGATACGGTGCAGACCGTGGTGACCCATCAGCTTCAGGATACGACCGTTGCGCTTCTTGCCGTCGGCGCCGATAGCGACAACCGGGGTGTTCGGCTTGACGCGACCACGAGCGATACGGCCAACGCCGATAACACCCAGGAAGCTGTTGTAGTCCAGTGCCGAGATCTGCATCTGGAACGGACCTTCACGGTCAACAGCCGGCGCAGGTACGTTGTCGACGATCGACTGGTACAGCGGGGTCATGTCTTCAGCCATGTCGGTGTGGTCCAGACCGGCAATGCCGTTCAGGGCCGAGGCGTAGACGACTTTGAAGTCCAGCTGTTCTTCGGTGGCACCCAGGTTGTCGAACAGGTCGAAGATCTGGTCCAGAACCCAGTCCGGACGCGCGCCTGGACGGTCAACCTTGTTGATGCACACGATCGGACGCAGGCCGGCTTCGAAAGCCTTCTTGGTCACGAAACGGGTTTGCGGCATAGGGCCGTCTTGAGCGTCAACCAGCAGCAGAACGGAGTCAACCATCGACATTACGCGTTCTACTTCGCCGCCGAAGTCGGCGTGGCCCGGGGTATCCACGATGTTGATGTGGTAGCCGTTCCAGTTGATAGCGGTGTTTTTAGCCAGGATGGTAATACCGCGCTCTTTTTCCTGGTCGTTGGAGTCCATCACGCGCTCGTCGTTGAGCTCGTTGCGCTCCAGGGTGCCGGATTGACGCAGGAGTTTGTCTACCAGGGTGGTTTTACCATGGTCAACGTGAGCAATGATGGCGATGTTACGTAGATTTTCGATCACTTGTGTATCTCGATCAGAGGATTCGGTGTGCTGACAGGTCGTGGCAGCGATTAACAGTAGAGTCAGGCCTTGCCGTTACAGCTTGACGGCAGAGTCGGGGGGCCGGTGACGCAGGCCACAGGCAAACAGCCCCGGGCTCTTAGCTCGGTCGATAAACGCGCACATTGGCATGCCCCTCACTGAGCAAATGGTGGGCATGCAGGCGACTCATCACGCCTTTGTCGCAATACAGCAGGTACTGACGGCTGTTATCCAGTTCCTTGAAACGCGCGTTCAGTGCATAGAACGGCAGCGTTTGTACGTCGATGCCGGCGATGTCCAGCGGCTCATCCTCAGCGGCATCCGGGTGACGGATGTCGATGACGATCTGGCCGGCCAGGGCTTCGCTGACTTCTTCGATCTTGATGTCCTGGCCCAGTTCGTCAATAACACGATCGATCGGGACCAGCTTGGCGTTCTCGAGCGCACGCTCCAGAATCGCCATGTCGAATTCTTTCTCTTCATGCTCCACGCGATGACGCTTGGCGTGGGTCTTGGGGTTCACCGAGATGACCCCGCAGTACTCAGGCATGTGCTTGGCGAAGTCGGCGGTGCCGATTTCTTCTGCCAGGTCGATGATGTCCTGCTTGTGGCTGGCGATCAGTGGGCGCAACACCAGCTTCTCGGTGACGCAGTCGATGATCGACAGGTTCGGCAGCGTCTGACTGGACACCTGGGAGATCGCCTCGCCGGTCACCAGCGCGTCGATCTGCAAGCGGTCGGCAATCTGCGACGCGGCGCGCAACATCATACGCTTCAATACCACGCCCATATGACCGTTATCGACTTTGCCGAGAATTTCGCCCAGCACTTCTTCGAACGGTACGCTCACAAATAGCACGCGTTGGGAGCTGCCGTACTTCTTCCAGATAAAGTGCGCGACTTCCATCACGCCCAATTCATGTGCACGCCCGCCCAGGTTAAAGAAGCAGAAGTGGCTCATCAGGCCACGGCGCATGATCTGGTAAGCGGCAACCGTGGAATCGAAACCGCCGGACATCAAGACCAGGGTCTGTTCCAGGGCGCCCAACGGGTAGCCGCCGATACTGTTGTGCTGGCTGTGGATCACAAACAACCGTTGGTCGCGAATTTCCATGCGCACTTCAATTTGCGGCGCTTTCAGGGAAATTCCGGCAGCGCCGCACTCGCGACGCAGCTTGCTACCGACGTATTTCTCGACATCCATCGAGCTGAAAGTGTGCTTGCCGGCACGCTTGCAGCGCACCGAAAAGATCTTGCCTTCAAGCTCACTGCCGTAGTGCTGTTTGCACTTCTCGGTGATGTCGTCGAAGTCGCCCAGCGGGTACTCATCCACCTGCAGGAAATGCGCGATGCCCGGCATGCAGCTCAGGCGCTCGGTCATGTCCTTCAAGGCTTTGGGCTCGGTGACACGGGTTTCCAGCTCGAGGTTGTCCCACACGCCGTTCACCACCACAGCCGGGTCCAGATCGCGGAGCACGGCACGGATGTTCTTGGCCAACTGACGGATGAAACGCGTCCGTACCGGTCGGCTCTTGATGGTGATCTCGGGGAAGACTTTAACGATTAATTTCATGGAAACAGCGCGCGCCGGGCCTGCTGAAAAAGGGGGGCGCGGATTATAGCGGAAATCGCTCAAGGTTTAACCAGTTAATATGCATCGCAAGCGCAACGCACTAAAGAGGTGCATTTGTGCGCCTTTGCGCTACATTGCGGTGCGCTATTTTTGGGCTTTTGTCGCAATGCACCTTTATAGGGGCGTTTTTGGAGTAGAAAACCCATGTTGGCGCACTGGCATGCAATTTGCTCTCTTGTGAGGCAGGTTGCCATGGCGGACTATCCGCGCCGGCATCACCCACATTCTAAGGGCTAACTCCACTACCCCAGCCCGAAGCCACCCGGAGGACACTATGTCGAAGTCGGTTCAACTCATCAAAGATCATGACGTTAAATGGATTGATCTGCGCTTCACGGACACCAAAGGCACTCAGCACCACGTGACCATGCCGGCTCGCGACGCGCTGGATGAAGCTTTCTTCGAAGAAGGCAAAATGTTCGACGGTTCCTCCATCGCTGGCTGGAAAGGCATCGAAGCCTCCGACATGATCCTGATGCCGGACGACAGCACTGCCGTACTCGACCCGTTCACCGAAGAGCCGACCCTGATCCTGGTCTGCGACGTGATCGAGCCTTCGACCATGCAAGGCTACGACCGCGACCCACGTGCGATCGCCAAGCGTGCCGAGGAATACCTGAAGTCCACCGGTATCGGTGACACCGTATTCGTAGGCCCAGAGCCAGAATTCTTCATCTTCGACCAAGTGAAGTTCAAGTCCGACATCTCCGGCTCCATGTTCAAGATCTACTCCGAACAAGGCTCCTGGATGTCCGACCAAGACGTGGAAGGCGGCAACCATGGCCACCGTCCAGGTATCAAAGGTGGCTACTTCCCAGTTCCGCCGTTCGACCACGACCACGAAATCCGTACCTCCATGTGCAACGCCATGGAAGACATGGGCCTGGTCATCGAAGTGCACCACCACGAAGTGGCCACTGCCGGTCAGAACGAAATCGGTGTGAAGTTCAACACCCTGGTTGCCAAGGCTGACGAAGTACAGACCCTGAAGTACTGCGTACACAACACTGCAGTCGCTTACGGCCGTACCGCTACCTTCATGCCTAAGCCACTGTACGGCGATAACGGTTCGGGTATGCACGTTCACCTGTCCATCGCCAAAGATGGCAAGAACACCTTCGCTGGCGAAGGTTATGCCGGCCTGTCCGACACTGCCCTGTACTTCATCGGCGGTATCATCAAGCACGGTAAGGCCCTGAACGGCTTCACCAACCCGTCGACCAACTCCTACAAGCGTCTGGTCCCAGGTTTCGAAGCACCGGTAATGCTGGCCTACTCGGCGCGCAACCGTTCCGCTTCGATCCGTATTCCTTACGTGTCCAGCCCTCGCGCTCGCCGTATCGAAGCCCGCTTCCCGGATCCAGCAGCCAACCCGTACCTGGCCTTCGCTGCCCTGGTAATGGCCGGCCTGGACGGTATCCAGAACAAGATCCACCCAGGCGACGCCGCCGACAAAAACTTGTACGACCTGCCGCCTGAAGAGGCCAAAGAGATCCCACAAGTGTGCGGCAGCCTGAAAGAAGCCCTGGAAGAGCTGGACAAGGGCCGTGCGTTCCTGACCAAAGGCGGCGTGTTCAGCGACGACTTCATCGACGCTTACATCGGCCTGAAAAGCGAAGAAGAAATCAAGGTTCGCACCTTCGTACACCCACTGGAATACGAGCTGTACTACAGCTGCTGATCCGGTAGCGCTGCTTCCTTGAGAGCGGCGTGACGAAAAAGACCTCCCCGGGAGGTCTTTTTTTTGCCTGACATAAAAGCCTGGCACCTTCACTATTGAGGCCTCGCCCAACAGCCCGACAAGGAAACCGACCTTGAACCTCCGAATCGCCTTTGCCCTGCTATTGATCAGCACCAACGCCTCTGCGGCGCCCGCCACGCTCGCCCCGCTGCTCAACAGCATCGCCGAACGCCTGGAGATCGCCGACCAGGTAGCCCTGAGCAAATGGGACAGCCACAAGCCGGTAGAGGACAAAAAGCGCGAACAAGAAGTGATCGCCAGCGTCGTCGCCCAGGCACCGAGCTACAAATTGGCGCCTGCCGCCGTCGAGCAGTTTTTCTCGGCGCAGATCGAGGCGAACAAACTGGTGCAGTACACCCATCTGTCAGACTGGCAGTTCCAGGGCAAGGCACCTGACGATCCGCGCCCGGACCTGGTGAAACAGATCCGCCCGCAGTTGGACGAATTGCAAAAACGCCTGCTGCAGCAATTGGCCGACTTCACCCCGCAGCGCACCGATCCACAGTGCCCACAATGGCTGGCCGAAGCCGTGCATGAGCCGCTGAACGATCCGCTGCGTCAACTGGCGATGATCCGAGCCACGGCCGAGCTCTGCGTTCGACCTACCTGATTTGAGGAACCGTCCTGCATCATCGCCTGGGCCGACAGCCATAGCCTGAGCGTTCACTCAATGAACAGGATGGAACCATGGACACCTTCAGGTGCTTGATCGCTGCTACGGTAGGTTTGTCGTTGCTGGGCTGCGGCACGCAGGTAAAGGCTGCGGCACAGATCGAGAAAGAGGTTTTGCTTGAACGCAGCGAGTCGTGGGATGGCACACCCTACAAAGCCTACCCCTCCGGCCCGCCGCAGCTCACGCTGATTCGCCTGAAGATCCCTGCGCGCACGCAACTGCCATGGCACACCCACCCCATGCCCAACGCCGCCTACATCGTTTCAGGTGAGTTGACCGTCGAGGCCCGCAGCAGTGGGGCTACGCGCACCTTGAGGCAAGGCCAAACCCTGGCCGAGATGGTGGGCACCGAGCATCGCGGCGTCACCGGAGACACCCCGGTGGAGCTTTTGGTGTTTTATGCGGGCACACCGGGCATGTCGCTGTCAGAGCAACACTGACCCTCACGGACCGTTTTCACCCGCCTTGAAAGCGGTCCGCTTACCACTTCCTGAACAACCTTCACAAAACCGCACTATATTGGTGCGATAGGCTGCACCCTACCCACCTGTCCAGCCCATTTTGGTTCGAAACTTCCCGAGCGAGCTGGCAGAACGCCACAGTTTCGCGCCTAAAACCCCCATTTCAGGGCTTGGACGCTTCTTTTCGGAGCCTTGGTTTGGTTTTTGCATTTTCCTTGTATCAGCGTGTGCCTCAAGCCCGCGCCTTGCTCCAAAAGAGGTCCTGATGACCATCAGCGATGCACTGCACCGATTGCTACTCGACAACCTGACCACCGCGACCATCCTGCTCAATGACGACCTGCGTCTTGAGTACATGAACCCGGCGGCGGAGATGCTCCTGGCCATCAGCGGCCAGCGCAGCCATGGGCAGTTCATCAGCGAATTGTTCACCGAGTCGGCCGAAGCCTTGAGTTCGTTGCGCCAGGCGGTGGAGCAGGCGCACCCGTTCACCAAGCGCGAAGCGATGCTCACGGCGCTTACAGGCCAGACGCTGACCGTCGATTACGCCGTGACCCCGATCCTGAGCAACGGCGCCACCCTGCTGTTGCTGGAAGTGCACCCCCGCGACCGCCTGCTGCGCATCACCAAGGAGGAAGCGCAGCTATCCAAGCAGGAGACCAGCAAGATGTTGGTGCGCGGGCTGGCCCATGAGATCAAGAACCCACTCGGCGGCATCCGTGGCGCGGCCCAATTGCTGGCCCGCGAGCTGCCGGACGAGAATCTCAAGGACTACACCAACGTCATCATCGAAGAGGCCGACCGCCTGCGTAACCTGGTGGACCGCATGCTCGGCTCCAACAAGCTGCCGTCGCTGGCGATGACCAACGTGCACGAAGTGCTGGAGCGTGTCTGCCAACTGGTCGAGGCGGAAAGCCAAGGCTGCATCACCTTGGTGCGCGACTACGACCCAAGCATTCCCGACGTATTGATCGACCGCGAACAGATGATCCAGGCGGTACTCAATATCGTGCGCAACGCCATGCAGGCCATCAGCAGCCAGAACGAACTGCGCCTGGGCCGCATCAGCCTGCGCACCCGCGCCCTGCGCCAGTTCACCATCGGCCACGTGCGCCATCGCCTGGTGACCAAGGTCGAGATCATCGACAACGGTCCGGGCATTCCTGCGGAACTCCAGGAAACCATTTTCTTTCCCATGGTCAGTGGCCGCCCGGACGGTACCGGGCTGGGCCTGGCCATTACCCAGAACATCATCAGCCAGCATCAGGGCCTGATCGAATGTGAGAGCCATCCTGGCCACACCACCTTCTCGATCTTTCTGCCACTGGAACAAGGAGCCCCATCGACATGAGCCGTAGTGAAACTGTCTGGATCGTCGATGACGACCGTTCTATCCGCTGGGTCCTCGAGAAAGCCTTGCAACAGGAAGGCATGACCACCCAGAGTTTCGACAGCGCCGACGGCGTGATGAGCCGCCTGGCGCGCCAGCAGCCCGACGTGATCATCTCCGACATCCGCATGCCCGGCGCCAGTGGCCTGGACCTGCTGGCGCGCATCCGCGAACAGCACCCGCGCCTGCCGGTGATCATCATGACCGCGCACTCGGACCTGGACAGCGCTGTCGCGTCCTATCAGGGCGGAGCCTTTGAATACCTGCCCAAGCCGTTCGACGTGGACGAGGCGGTGGCGCTGGTCAAGCGCGCCAACCAGCACGCCCAGGAACAGCAGAACCAGGAAGCCCCGCCGGCCCTGACCCGTACCCCGGAAATCATCGGCGAAGCGCCGGCGATGCAGGAAGTGTTTCGCGCCATCGGGCGCTTGAGCCATTCCAACATCACCGTGCTGATCAACGGCGAATCGGGCACCGGTAAAGAACTGGTCGCCCATGCACTGCACCGCCACAGCCCACGGGCGGCCTCGCCGTTCATTGCGTTGAACATGGCGGCGATTCCCAAGGACCTGATGGAATCCGAGCTGTTTGGCCATGAAAAAGGCGCGTTCACTGGCGCAGCCAACCTGCGCCGCGGCCGCTTTGAACAGGCGGACGGCGGCACGCTGTTCCTCGATGAAATCGGCGACATGCCGGCCGACACCCAAACCCGCTTGCTGCGGGTGCTGGCGGACGGTGAGTTCTATCGCGTGGGCGGGCACACGCCGGTCAAGGTGGATGTGCGCATCATCGCGGCGACCCACCAGAATCTGGAAACCTTGGTCCACGCGGGTAAATTCCGTGAGGACTTGTTCCATCGCCTCAACGTAATCCGCATTCACATTCCACGGATGTCAGACCGTCGCGAAGACATTCCGACCCTGGCCCGCCATTTCCTCAGCCGCGCTGCCCAGGAGCTGGCGGTCGAGCCGAAACTGCTGAAAAGCGAGACCGAGGAATACCTGAAGAACCTGCCGTGGCCTGGCAACGTGCGCCAACTGGAGAACACCTGCCGCTGGATCACGGTGATGGCGTCCGGGCGCGAAGTGCACATCAGCGACCTGCCGCCGGAGCTGTTGAGCCTGCCGCAGGACTCCGCCCCTGTGACCAACTGGGAGCAGGCTTTGCGCCAATGGGCCGACCAGGCACTGGCACGCGGTCAGTCGAACCTGCTGGACAGCGCCGTGCCGGCGTTCGAGCGGATCATGATCGAGACGGCACTCAAGCACACTGCCGGCCGCCGGCGTGATGCTGCAGTGTTGCTGGGGTGGGGCCGTAATACCTTGACGCGCAAGATCAAGGAGCTGGGGATGAAGGTGGACGGTGGGGATGATGATGAGGGTGATGAGGGCTGATCACCCATCCTTGATCCACTGAACATCCCCTGTGGGAGCGGGCTTGCTCGCGATAGCACCGTGTCAGTCACCCGATGTATGGCTGACACACCGCCATCGCAGGCAAGCCAGCTCCCACAGTTGTTTTGTGTTGGACCCAAGACTGTGCACCGCTTCAATGCACCATGAACCGGCATCGGGCACGAATCCAAAGCCCGAAACTACAGCCTCGTAGAAAAGAACCTAAAAGCCAAAAACACCAAAGCCCCGTAATCCGGGGCTTTGCGCTATTTGAAGAATTTTTTTGGCACAACTCGACGAGTCTGGCACGCGCCCTGCAATAACCCTTGTACAACCCAGTTTCGGGGACCTTGGTACAGGCAGGCCGAGAATCCCCTCTTTAACACCGAAGCCCTTAAGGCTTCACCCCGTTTTGGGAGCCCTGGTACAGGCAGGCCGGGAACTCCCTTCTTTACACCCGGGGCTTATGTGGCACAGCGCCCATAGCTCCAACCCGTTTTGGGGACCTTGGTACAGGCAGGCCGGGGATTCCCTCTTTTATTGCTCTTGGAGATGGATCTCCAGCCGCCAGCGGCCGTCAGCCTCCTCTCCTTTCCATTCCCCGCGCAACGGCCGAGCCGCGACCAGGTTTAACAACAGGCCGCCGTCGGTCTTGCGCACACGCCAGTTCACATCCTTTTCATTGACCTTGAGTTGCCCACTGGCTGCCGTGCCTTGCGCGTCGAACAGCAGCGCCACGGTGCCGTCGATATGCTCGCCGTGCAGCTTGGGCTCGCTGTTGAACCACACCACCACGCCGTCCGCCGCAGTCTCGACCTGTTGCAATTCGACCGGGTCCGGGGTGGTCAGTCGGCCGATCATCAGGCCCACCATCAAGCCAACAATTGCCAAAGAGCCCATGACCCGCGGCATAAGCTTCGGCCTTGGGTCCTCTTCGGAGGTAGAATGCAGCGCATCTTTGCCTTCGGAGCCGTGCATGTTTCACGTCATCCTTTTTCAACCAGAAATTCCGCCGAATACCGGCAACGTTATCAGGCTGTGCGCCAACAGTGGCTGCCACCTGCATTTGATCGAGCCTTTGGGCTTCGACATGGACGACAAGCGCCTGCGCCGTGCCGGTTTGGACTACCACGAGTACGCCACGCTCAAGCGCCACGCCGACCTGGCCAGCTGCCTGGAAAGCCTGGGGCACCCGCGGCTGTTCGCGTTCACCACCAAGGGCTCGCAGCCGTTCCATGATGTCAGCTTTGCCGAAGGCGACGCCTTCCTGTTCGGCCCGGAAAGCCGGGGCCTGCCGGCCGAGGTGCTTGACGCACTGCCGGACGGCCATCGTCTGCGTTTGCCGATGCGCGAGGGCTGCCGCAGCTTGAACCTGTCGAACACCGTTGCCGTCGCCGTTTACGAAGGCTGGCGCCAACTCGGCTTCAAATAACACCGCAAAACAAATGTGGGAGCGGGCTTGCTCGCGAAAGCAGTGTGTCAGTCACTGAAGATATCGACTGAAGTACCGCATTCGCGAGCAAGCCCGCTCCCACATTTTTTACCGCGTCGACTTATTGAACAGTCGACGAACCTTCACTTTGCATGCGCTGCAGCTCTTGAGCGTACAGGGCATCGAAGTTCACCGGAGCCAGCATCAGCGCAGGGAACGAGCCACGGGTGACCAGGCTGTCCAGGGTCTCACGGGCATAGGGGAACAGGATGTTCGGGCAGAACGCGCCCAGGGTGTGGCTCATGGACGCTTCGTCCAGGCCCTGGATCAGGAAGATACCGGCCTGTTGCACTTCAGCGATGAAGGCCACTTCTTCGCCGTTCTTGACCGTCACAGACAGGGTCAGCACCACTTCGTGGAAGTCGCCTTCCAGGGCTTTTTGGCGGGTGTTCAGGTCCAACGCAACGCTTGGGGTCCATTCCTGGCGGAAGATGGCCGGGCTTTTCGGCGCTTCGAACGACAGGTCACGCACGTAGATGCGCTGCAGCGAGAACTGTGGCGCTTGGGCTTCTGCAGCTTCGGTGTTCTGTTGGTCAGTCATCGCAGATCCTTGTGATCTTGGGGTCTTTTAGGGTTTAGGAGTCAGACGAGCAGCAGCGCATCGAGTTTACCGGCGCGCTCAAGGGCGAACAGGTCGTCGCAACCACCGATGTGCTTGGCGCCGATCCAGATCTGCGGCACGGACGTACGCCCCGCCTTCTGGGCCATTTCGGCGCGCACCTGGGGTTTGCCGTCGACCTTGATTTCTTCGAAGGCAACGCCCTTTTTCTCCAGCAGGGCCTTGGCCCGCATGCAGTAAGGGCACCAATCGCTGGAATACACGACAACCTGAGTCATATCACTTCACCAGCGGCAGGTTATCGGCGCGCCAGCTGCTGATGCCACCGGACAGCTTGGCAGCGGTGAAACCGGTCTTGAGCATTTCGCGGGCGTGGGTGCCGGCGTGCTGGCCTTGGGCATCGACCAGGATGATGGTCTTGGCCTTGTGCTTTTCCAGCTCGGCCAGGCGCGCGATCAGCTTGTCCTGCGGAATGTTCAGGGCACCGACGATGTGGCCGGTGGCGAAATCCTTGGCTGGGCGGATGTCCACGACAACGGCCTCGTCCTTGTTGACCAGCGCGGTCAGCTCCGCCGTGCTCAGGCTGCGGCCACCGCGGCTCAATTCGTGAGCGATCAGCAGCGCCAGCAGGATGACGAAGGCACCCACAAGCAGATAGTGGGCAGTGGCAAATGCAATCAGGTGATCAACCATCAAGGAGGTTCCAGGGCGTTAAAATGGCGGTAAGTATACACAGCCGTCAGGGGGGGCCAACCCCCGTAAAGCGGTGACGTGGTCGGAACTTCGCTTTAAACTGCCACTCCCTTTTCAATTGTCTTCCTTTATTACCGCCGCGAGAGGATCTATGACTACTACGCCTAAACCTTTGGTCCTGATAATTCTCGATGGCTTCGGACACAGTGAAAGCCACCACGACAACGCGGTATACGCGGCCAAGAAGCCGGTACTCGACCGCCTGACCGCCACCGTACCCAACGGCCTGATCTCCGGCTCGGGCATGGACGTAGGCCTGCCGGACGGCCAGATGGGCAACTCGGAAGTCGGCCACATGAACCTCGGCGCCGGACGAGTGGTATATCAAGACTTCACCCGTGTGACCAAAGCGATCCGCGATGGCGAGTTCTTCGAGAACCCGACCATCTGCGCCGCGGTAGACAAAGCAGTAGCCGCTGGCAAGGCCGTGCACTTCATGGGCTTGCTGTCCGATGGCGGCGTCCATAGCCACCAGGATCACTTGGTCGCCATGGCCGAACTGGCCTTCAAGCGCGGCGCCGACAAGATCTACCTGCACGCCTTCCTTGACGGCCGTGACACCCCGCCAAAAAGCGCGCAGTCGTCCATCGAACTGCTCGACGCCACTTTCGCCGCCCTCGGCAAAGGCCGCATCGCCAGCCTGGTGGGTCGTTACTTCGCCATGGACCGCGACAACCGCTGGGACCGCGTCGCCCAGGCCTACAACCTGATCGTCGACGGCCAGGCCGAATTCCACGCCGCCACCGCCCAGGAAGGCCTGGAAGCCGCCTACGCCCGTGGCGAAAGCGATGAATTCGTCAAAGCCACCGCCATTGGTGAGCCCGTGAAGGTAGAAGACGGCGACGCCGTAGTGTTCATGAACTTCCGCGCCGACCGCGCCCGCGAGCTGAGCCGCGTGTTTGTCGAAGACGGTTTCAAGGAGTTCGAACGCGCCCGCCAGCCGAAAGTGCAGTACGTGGGTCTCACCCAGTACGCCGCCAGCATCCCGGCCCCCGCCGCCTTTGCAGCAGGCACCTTGGATAACGTGCTGGGCGACTACCTGGCAAAAAACGGCAAGACCCAGCTGCGCATTGCCGAAACCGAAAAATATGCCCACGTGACCTTCTTCTTCTCCGGCGGCCGCGAAGAGCCATTCCCGGGCGAAGAACGCATCCTGATCCCATCGCCAAAGGTCGCCACCTACGACCTGCAGCCGGAAATGAGCGCGCCGGAAGTCACCGACAAGATCGTCGACGCCATCGAACACCAGCGTTACGACGTGATCGTGGTCAACTACGCCAACGGCGACATGGTCGGCCACAGCGGCAACCTGGAAGCCGCAACCAAGGCCGTGGAATGCCTGGACCTGTGCGTCGGCCGCATCGTCGATGCCCTGGAAAAGGTCGGCGGCGAAGCACTGATCACTGCAGACCACGGCAACTGCGAGCAGATGTCCGACGAATCCACCGGCCAGGCTCACACCGCTCACACCACCGAACCGGTACCGTTCATCTATGTCGGCAAGCGTGATTTCAAGGTGCGTGATGGCGGCGTGCTGGCGGATGTGGCGCCGACCATGCTGAAACTGATGGGGCTGGAGAAACCGGTGGAGATGACGGGGACTTCGATATTGGTTTAAACCTCTAAACCAACCGATTAAATCGCCCTAAACGGCTTTTTATGACGAACGCCTCAAAGCAGTTGGCTTTGAGGCGTTTTTTTTGCTGCGCTTGGCGGGCATACTAGGCCGTCCATTTCCCTGGTGTCGCCCGCCTCTATGCTTCGCGCCTTGATTACCCTTGCTCTTGTCTGCCTGCTCCAACCGGCGTTTGCCGATGAGCGCGCACAAACCCAACAACAGTTGGACGCTACGCGTCAGGACATTACCGAGCTGAAAAAACTGCTCGGCAAGCTCCAGGAAGAAAAATCCGGGGTGCAGAAAGATCTGCGCGGCACGGAAACCGAGATGGGCAAGCTGGAAAAGCAGGTCCAGGAGCTGCAAAAAGAATTAAAGAAGAGCGAGTCGGAACTGGAGCGACTCGACGCTGAGAAAAAAAAACTCCAGAGCGCACGCGTTGAACAGCAACGCCTGATCGCGATCCAGGCCCGTGCCGCCTACCAGAACGGCCGCCAGGAATACCTCAAGCTGCTGCTCAACCAGCAGAATCCTGAGAAATTCGCGCGCACCCTGACCTACTACGACTACCTGAGCAAGGCCCGCCTGGAGCAACTGAAAAGCTTCAATGAGACCCTGCGCCAGTTGGTCAACGTCGAACAGGAAATCGGCAACCAGCAATCCCAGCTGCAAGACCAGAAAGTCGCCCTCGACACCCAGCGCAACGAATTGGACAAGGTCCGCAAGGAACGCCAACTGGCCTTGGCCAAACTCAATGACGACGTAAAGGCCCGTGACGCCAAGCTGCAGGCCCGCGAGCAGGACCAGGCCGACCTGGCCAAAGTGCTCAAGACCATCGAAGAAACCCTGGCCCGCCAGGCACGCGAGGCCGAAGAAGCACGGCAGAAAGCGCTGATCGCCCAGCAGGAAGCCGAAAAAAAGCGTCAGCGTGAAGCTGAGCTGGCTGCCAGCTCGGACGCTCCGGCCCCGCGTAAACCGGCACATGCAGCCCCTGGCCCGCTGGTTTCCAGCGCCGGTGAGAACTTCGGCGGCCCTTTTGCTTCAGCTCGCGGCAAACTTCCATGGCCCGTTGATGGTCGATTACTGGCACGCTTTGGGGAAACCCGCGGCGACGACACCCGCGCGAAGTGGGATGGCGTGATGATCAGCGCCTCCGCCGGCAGCCAGGTGCACGCCGTCCACGGTGGGCGCGTGGTGTTTGCCGATTGGCTGCGCGGCGCCGGATTGTTGGTGATTCTTGACCACGGTAATGGCTATTTGAGCCTTTACGGCCACAATCAGACTTTACTCAAGTCGGCAGGTGACGTTGTAAAAGCCGGTGAATCCATCTCCACTGTCGGTAACAGTGGTGGCCAGGACACGCCGGCGCTGTACTTCGCTATTCGTCAGCAGGGTCGCCCGAGCGATCCTGCACAATGGTGCCGTTCCCAAGGATAGGGCTGCATCTACATTAGGAGTTCGTTCGACATGCTGCATTTGTCCCGCCTCACTTCGCTGGCCCTGACGATCGCCCTGGTGATCGGCGCGCCTCTGGCATTTGCCGACCAGGCTGCACCCGCCACAGCCGCGACCTCTGCCGCAACCACTAAGGCGCCGTTGCCGCTGGACGAGCTGCGCACCTTTGCCGAGGTCATGGACCGGATCAAAGCCGCCTATGTCGAACCCGTAGATGACAAGACCCTACTGGAAAATGCCATCAAGGGCATGCTCAGCAACCTCGACCCGCACTCCGCCTACCTGGGCCCGGAAGATTTCGCCGAGCTGCAGGAAAGCACCAGCGGTGAGTTCGGCGGGCTGGGTATTGAAGTCGGTTCCGAAGACGGCAACGTCAAGGTGGTCTCGCCGATTGATGACACTCCGGCGTCCAAGGCCGGTATCCAGGCCGGCGACTTCATCGTGAAGATCAACGGCCAGCCGACCCGTGGCCAGACCATGACCGAAGCCGTCGACAAGATGCGCGGGAAGATCGGCCAGAAAATCACCCTGACCCTGGTACGCGACGGCGGCAACCCGTTCGACGTGACGCTGACCCGCGCGACCATTGTGGTCAAAAGCGTGAAGAGCCAGCTGCTGGAGTCGGGCTACGGTTACATCCGCATCACCCAGTTCCAGGTCAAGACCGGCGACGAAGTGGCCAAGGCCCTGGCCAAGCTGCGCAAGGACAACGGCAAGAAGCTCAACGGCATCGTGCTCGACCTGCGTAACAACCCAGGCGGCGTGCTGCAGTCGGCGGTGGAAGTGGTCGACCATTTCATCACCAAGGGCCTGATCGTCTACACCAAGGGCCGTATCGCCAACTCCGAACTGCGCTTCTCGGCTACCGGCAACGACCTCAGCGAAAACGTGCCATTGGCCGTGCTGATCAACGGCGGCAGCGCCTCGGCTTCGGAGATCGTCGCCGGCGCCCTGCAAGACCAGAAACGCGGTGTATTGATGGGCACCACCAGCTTCGGCAAGGGCTCGGTACAAACCGTGCTGCCGCTGAACAACGAGCGCGCACTGAAAATCACCACCGCGCTGTACTACACGCCGAACGGTCGCTCGATCCAGGCCCAGGGCATCGTGCCGGACATCGAGGTGCGCAAGGCCAAGATCACCAACGAGATCGACAGCGAGTACTACAAAGAGGCAGACCTGCAAGGTCACTTGGGCAATGGCAACGGTGGCGCCGACCAGCCAACCGGTAGCAGCAAGAAAGCCAAGCCGATGCCGCAGGATGACGATTACCAGTTGGCCCAGGCGTTGAGCCTGCTCAAAGGCCTGAGCATCACACGCAGCCGTTGATATGCGTTTTGCCCTGATCATCGCTGTGCTGTGCAGCCTGGCCGGGGTCGCCCAAGCGACCTCAGCCGGCGAGCCTCACAAAGCCTACCTGACGCTCATCATCGACGACCTCGGGCAAAACCTGCCCCGGGACCGTCGCGTGCTGGCACTGCCTGGGCCTGTCACGACGGCGATCATGCCCGACACGCCCCACGCCGCCGAATTTGCCCGCGAAGCTCACAAGGCCGGCAAGATCGTGATCCTGCACATGCCCATGGACCCAGCCACCGGTCCGTTCGCCTGGCACCCCGAGTTGACCATCGAAGAACTGGGCAAGCGCCTGGACGCCGCTTTCAAGGCAGTGCCCTACACCGCCGGCATCAACAACCACATGGGCAGCCGCATGACCGCACAACCGGCTGCCATGGCCTGGCTGATGGCCGAGCTGCAACGGCGCAACAAGTTCTTTGTCGACAGCCGCACCAGCGCACAGACCGTCGCGGCGGCCGAAGCGCAGAAGATCGGCCTGGCCCACGTCTCGCGGGATGTGTTCCTGGATGACGAGCGCACCGAAGCAGCGATCACTACGCAATTGCAGACCGCAATCAAACTGGCGCACAAGCAGGGTTCAGCGGTGATGATCGGCCACCCTTATCCACAAACCCTGGCGGTGCTGGAGCGCGAGCTGCCCAAGCTCAAGGCCCAGGGCGTCGACTGGATTGATATCAAGTTGATGATCAGCGTGCGCAGCAATCGCGCCATGGCCGGTCACGGCAAAGATGGCATCTATCGCTAGATAGTTACCACTCACGCAGTTCCATGTTCCCGAATAGTGCGCGTACATGTGGCAAGAACGCCACGTCACGACAGTGCACTTTTGGCATCGGGAAAACCTATGGAACCGCTTAAGTACAAAGACCTGCTGATCAGCTTCACCACGGAATTCACCCAACTTTGGAATGACAAAGGCACTCGCGCCAAGCAGGCCGTGACCTTTTGGCGACCGAGCACGAGCGCCGACCACCTGACCCCGTTTTATTCCCTGGGCGACGTGGCGGTGGGTGACTACCAAAATATCAACCAGCACAAAATCGTCGCGGTAGTCAGCGAAGTGGACAAGGACAACGGCACGGCACTGCGCATGCCCGATGATTTCGAGTTGGTCTGGAAGCATTCGGGGCCAAGGGTAACGACTGCCTGCTCGGTCTGGCGGCCGATTGCACCGAATGGGTATGTGGCGATGGGGCTGGTGTGCGGTGTTGGCAATGACAAGCCGCCGCGCAGCACCCTGCGCTGTATCCGCGCAGATCTCGTGGTCGAATCCCAGGCTGATGCCTTGATCTGGAACGACAAAGGCAGTGGCGCTCTCACATCCTTCAGCGCCTGGACGGTTGCTCCCCCGCTGGCCTCTGCCGGAGAGGCGGTGCTTGCCCCCGGTACCTTTGCCGGGGCAGGTTCCTATACAAAACCGCGCTTACAACCAACGGCTTACGCCCTACGTATTGCGCTGACACTGCATTATCCCGCCTTACCGCCGGAACCGGCACACTGGCGTCCAGGGCCGGAGAGTGCACCCAGCGCTTATGAACTGCCATGGTTTACGGTAAAGGACGCTGAACTGAGCCCCGTGGAGCAACTGCAAAGCTCCCCGATCTACCGGCTGGAGAGGACCGACCGGCATGCCTTATTCGCCAGCGAGCGCAACGAAACAGACAGCAGCAAAATCGTCAATTGGCAGAGTCCAAAGGGGGAAAGCTATAATTATTCATTGCAACTCAAGACCCTGACCGGTATCGAGATATCCGGTGAATGGGCCGCGAATACCCCAGCATCCGCACTCAATTTCTCTGCCAGGCTCGACAGCGAGTTCACCCACGGTTCATCGACTCACGGCTGGGGAAATATGACGATCGTAGAGGTCATCGTCTATGTGCCCGCCAACCAATATGTCGACGCCTACATCACCAAGAGCAACTACACGTTGCTACGAAAGGACGGTAGCCAGTCAGGCCCCGAGCTGGGCTACTTCAGCGAGGTGAAGCTGCACTTTCACGAGCCTGCCGAACAGGTGCCCGCCCAGACTGTGGAACCCGAGGCCTTGCCACCTGCCGCTGAAACCACCTTAGAGGTAGCGACCCATGATGTCAGCGACAACACCCTCGTCCCGTAACTGATCCAGGGCCGCCTGTAGCTTGGCCACCAGTTCATCCGACACGTTCTTGTTCAGTGCCAGGTACAGCTCGGCACTGTTGAAGCGCAGCACGGTCTTGAGCCCGGTCACGCCCACCTGGCGCGCCAGGTAGCGGCCCGCGGGATCTCCGGTAGCCCACAGGTCGATTTGGCCATCCAGCAGTTTTTGCGCGTTGTCTTGATCGCGCAGAACCATCATTGGCTTGAGACCCTGTTTTTCAAGGGTCTCGGCAATAGCATCGCCTTTGTAGGCGCCGATCTTGTAGCGGCGCGCCTGTTCGAGGTCGTCGAGCTGGATCTTGCTGTCAGCCTTGGCCAGCAGCACCCAATCGTCCGGGCCGATGGGGCCGACCCATTTGAACAAGGCTTCGCGGTCCGGTAGGCGGGCCATCACGAACACGCCATAACCCGGTTTTTCCAGGGCGAGCTTGTAGATGCGCTCCCAAGGAAATCGCAGGGTGAGGTTGTAGGAAATGCCGGCGCGCTTGAAGGTTTCGCGCACGATGTCCACGGCGATGCCTTCGATGTTGTCTTCCTTGGCGAAGTTCTTGCCGTTTTTCGCCATGTTGTACGGCGGGAAGTTTTCCGTCAGCAACACCAGGGAAGTGTCAGACAGCTCCTCGGCGTGGGCTGGGCCCGCCAAAAGGATGGACGTACTGGCGAGGGCAAGCAGAAGATGTCTGAACATGAAGGGCGACCGGAATCCATGGCAAGCGCAAAGAGTGCCGCGCACTTGCCATGGTGTCCAGCAGCATTCAGCGAACGACGATACCGCGCGCGGCCATGTAGGCTTTTGCCTCGGGAACGGTGTATTCGCCAAAGTGGAAAATACTCGCCGCCAGCACCGCACTGGCGTGGCCTTCGATCACGCCATCGGCCAAATGCTGCAGGTTGCCGACGCCACCGGAGGCGATCACTGGGATGCCCAAGGCGTCGCTGATAGCGCGGGTTACGCCCAAGTCGAAGCCGTTTTTCATGCCGTCCTGGTCCATGCTGGTCAGCAGGATTTCACCCGCGCCCAGGCCTTCCATCTTCATCGCCCACTCCACCGCATCCAGGCCGGTCGGCTTGCGCCCGCCGTGGGTGAAGATCTCCCAACGCGGGGTTTCGCCCGGGCCAGAGACTTTCTTGGCGTCGATGGCAACCACGATGCATTGCGAACCGAAGTGTTGCGCGGCTTCGCCGACGAACTCCGGGTTGAACACGGCGGCGGTATTGATCGAGACCTTGTCCGCGCCGGCATTGAGCAGGTTGCGGATGTCTTGCACGGTACGCACGCCACCGCCCACGGTCAGCGGGATGAACACCTGGCTGGCCATGCGCTCGACGGTATGCAGCGTGGTGTCACGGCCGTCGACGCTGGCGGTGATGTCGAGAAAGGTAATCTCGTCGGCACCTTGCTCATCGTAGCGACGGGCGATTTCCACCGGGTCGCCGGCGTCACGGATGTTCTCGAACTTGACGCCCTTGACCACGCGACCGTTGTCGACGTCCAGGCAAGGGATGATGCGTTTGGCCAGCGCCATGGTCAGTCCTCAGCCGTTGTAGGCATCGCAGTAAGCCTGGGCTTCGGCGACGTCCAGGGTCCCTTCGTAGATCGCGCGGCCGGTGATGGCACCGATGATGCCTGGGGCCTTGGCGTCCAGCAGCGACTTAATGTCGCCCAGGTTGTGGATACCACCGGAAGCGATCACCGGGATCTTGGTCGCAGCAGCCAGCGCGGCGGTAAACGGCACGTTGCAGCCCTGCATCATGCCGTCTTTGGCGATGTCGGTATAAACGATGGCAGAAACACCGTCAGCTTCGAACTGCTTGGCCAGGTCGATGACCTGCACGGTGCTGATCTCAGCCCAGCCGTCGGTGGCGACGAAGCCATCCTTGGCGTCCAGGCCCACGATCACTTTGCCAGGGAACGCGCGGCAAGCTTCGGCGACGAATGCCGGGTCTTTCACGGCCTTGGTGCCGATGATCACGTAGCTCACGCCGGCCTTGACGTAGTGCTCGATGGTTTCCAGGGAGCGGATACCGCCGCCGATCTGGATCGGCAGGCTCGGGTAGCGCTTGGCGATGGCCGTGACCACTTCGCCATTGACCGGCTGACCTTCGAAGGCGCCATTCAAGTCCACCAGATGCAGACGACGGCAGCCCCCTTCTACCCATTTGGCAGCCATGCTCACCGGGTCATCGGAGAACACGGTGGAGTCTTCCATGCGGCCTTGGCGCAGACGGACGCAGGCGCCGTCCTTGAGATCGATAGCGGGGATAATCAGCATCTGGCAAACCTTATTCGAAATTCAGCAATGCTTGGGAAATCAGGGTTTCTCAAGCGACCACAGGTCGCTTTCGATGCTTTCGAACCTTTCTTTAAGGAGCGTCTGCGTATCGAAAATCGCCCTGTTGTAATAGTGCGGAGCCACTTCGGTGGTGAACAGCTCAAGAATCTCGGCGACCTCGAACGAGCCCAATTTAAGCTCGAAGCGGTCCTCCATGAAGCGCTTGATCTTGAGGGTGGCCTCACTCTCCTGCTCGGGCGTGAGGTTCAAGATCGGCGGCTTCGGCTTCCTGGCCATTTACCAGCGCCCGTCCCAGGCGGCGAAGTTCTGCAGCAATTGCAGGCCATGGGTATGGCTCTTCTCCGGGTGGAACTGCACGGCAAAGCGCGAACCTTCGGCCAGCGCGGCGGCGAAGTCGACGCCGTAGTGCCCGCCACCCACCACCTGGCCCGGCTTACCGGCAGCGATGTAGTAGCTGTGCACGAAGTAGAAGCGCGCCATGTCCGGCACTTCGTGCCACAGCGGGTGATCCACGGTCTGGCGGACTTCGTTCCAGCCCATGTGCGGGACTTTCAGGTGTTCGCCGTCTTCATGCAGGTCCTTGCCGAAGAACTTCACCTGGCCCGGGAACAGGCCGATGCAGTCGACGCCGTCGTTCTCTTCACTGCTGTCGAGCAAGGCTTGCATGCCCACGCAGATGCCGAGAAACGGACGATCCTGGCTGACTTCGCGCACCAGGCTGTCAAAGCCCAGGCGGCGGATTTCGGCCATGCAATCGCGAATCGCACCGACACCGGGAAACACCACCCGGTCAGCTTCGCGAATCACGCTGGCATCGCTGGTGATCAGCACCTTGCCGGCCCCTACGTGTTCGAGGGCCTTGGCCACCGAGTGCAGGTTACCCATGCCGTAATCGATAACCGCGACCGTCTGCATTACAGGACGCCCTTGGTCGAGGGCATTTGCCCGGCCATGCGGTCGTCCAGCTCAACGGCCATGCGCAGCGCGCGGCCAAAAGCCTTGAACACGGTTTCGATCTGGTGGTGGGTGTTGGTACCGCGCAGGTTGTCGATGTGCAGGCTGACGAGTGCGTGGTTGACGAAACCCTGGAAGAATTCCTGGAACAGGTCGACGTCAAAGCCGCGGCCCACATTGGCACGGGTGTACGGCACATGCATCTGCAAGCCTGGGCGGCCGGAGAAGTCGATGACCACGCGCGACAGCGCTTCGTCCAGCGGGACATAGGCGTGGCCGTAGCGACGGATGCCTTTTTTGTCGCCGATGGCCTTGGCAAATGCCTGGCCGAGGGTGATGCCCACGTCTTCCACCATGTGGTGGTCGTCGATGTGCAGGTCGCCCTTGCCTTCGATATCCAGGTCGATCAGCCCGTGACGGGCGATCTGGTCCAGCATGTGCTCAAGAAAAGGTACACCGATATCAAATCGGGCCTTTCCGGTGCCATCCAGGTTGATCGAGGCTTTGATCTGGGTTTCCAGAGTGTCGCGCTCGACGGACGCCTTACGTTCGGCCATCACCAGCTCCGCAAAATCATTGGGCGAAAAAGGCAGCCATTATAGGGGCGCGGGCGCTAAACAGAAACATCGAAGGGGATAAGACTGACGAGTTGAAGCGAGGAATGTCGGGGATAGACATGTGCATACATGTGGGTACCGGCTTATGTGGCGAGCGGGCTTGCCCCGCGTTGGGCTGCGAAGCAGCCCCAAAACCTACCTACGCGTTTTAACTGAAAAAACGCGCTGGTCTCATTGGGGTCGCTTCGCGACCCAACGCGGGGCAAGCCCGCTCACCACACAAAGCCAGGCCCTACAGGGTTTGCATCAGTGGAACAGGACTGCGGTCTTCTGCAGGGTCACCCACACACCCCACGCCAACGGAATACCCACCACCAGCCAGGCGGCAATCGCCAAAGGCACGGTGCCAGGGGCAGCTTTCCACTCCAGGGAAGTAGTCGCGTCCGCGCCTTTGTCGTGGCCCAGCGCCTGTTCGGCGGCCAGTTCAGCGTCGGTCATGAAGTACTTGTCGGCCACCGGACGAACCAGCAGGTTGCAGATGAAACCCAACACCAGCAGGCCGGCGAGGATGTACAACGTGATGTCGTAGGCCGCGGCGCGTTCAACGCCGATGCTCAGCTGGTATTCGCGAAGGTAGTTCACCAGTACCGGGCCCAGCACGCCAGCTGCAGCCCAGGCGGTCAGCAGGCGACCATGGATCGCGCCAACCATCTGGGTGCCGAACAGGTCGGCCAGGTAGGCCGGAACGGTCGCAAAACCACCGCCGTACATCGACAGGATGATGCAGAACGCCGCCACGAACAGCGCCACGTTGCCCAGGTGACCCAGGTTCGGGATCAGCGCGTACAGGGCAAAGCCCAACGCGAAGAACACGAAGTAGGTGTTTTTACGGCCCAGGTAGTCGGAGAACGACGCCCAGAAGAACCGGCCACCGATGTTGAACAGGCTCAACAGACCGGTGAAACCCGCAGCGATGGCTGCGATGGAAGCCAATTGGCCCGCATCCAGTTGGCCAAACGGCACATCCACACCCAGCAACTTGCCGCCGAACACTTCCTGCAGCAGTGGCGAAGCCATGCCGAGGATGCCGATACCGGCGGATACGTTCAGGCACAGCACCAGCCAGACCAATCGGAATTGCGGGGTTTTCCACGCCACGTTCACGTGCACGTGACGGTGAGTGATCATCGCGTTGCTGGCCTTTTTCGCCGGCGCGGTCCAACCCTCAGGCTTCCAGCCGGTAGGCGGCACGCGGTAGGACAAGGCGCCGCCGATCATGAACACGAAGTAGATCGCAGCCATTACCAGGAAGCTCTGCCACACGCCCACGCTGTCGGGCGTGGCAAAGTGGCCCATCAAGGCTGCTGCCAACGGAGCGCCGACCATCGCACCGCCGCCGAAGCCCATGATCGCCATGCCGGTCGCCATGCCGCGCTTGTCCGGGAACCACTTGATCAGGGTCGACACGGGCGAGATATAGCCCAGGCCCAGACCGATACCGCCAATGACCCCGGAGCCGATCCACATCAGCCAGATCTGGTGCGTATAGATACCCAACGCCGAGATCAGCAGACCACCGCACCAGCACAATGCCGATACAACACCGGCCTTACGTGGCCCGGCGTGTTCCAGCCAGCCGCCCCAGATCGCTGCCGAGCAGCCCAGGAAGATGAAGAACAGGGTGTAGATCCAGCCCAGCATGGAGATGGGCCAGTCGCATTGGGACGAGAAGACTTGGGTGATGAAGCTCATGTCCGGCGCGCAGGCGACCGGCTTGGTGATGCCCAGTGCCTTGGACAATGGCAGCCAGAACACCGAGAACCCGTAGGCCATGCCGATGCACAGGTGGATGGCCAGGGCGGCCGGTGGAACCAGCCAGCGGTTGAAGCCGGGCTTGGCGATGATACGTTCCTTGGACAGGAACGCAGGCTGTGCGGCAGTTGAACCTGCCACAGTGCTAGTGCTCATTGGTGTTTCCCCCAGTTGTTAGTATGTGTCCGTCAGGCGCTCTCTCCCTCGGCCTTGCACGCAAAGCGTTGGCCGTTGTTGTTGAGTAAAGCTCCATTTGAGCGCGACGCTATGTCGCAGAAGGCAGACGAACCTGCGCAGATTAGCACCTGTGGATGACAGAAAAACCAAACTGATATCACCTTTTTCAGGAAATCTGTTTTGTTTGACGCCAAAAACCCGTTTCCCGTCCCTGGATACAATGTAACGATCGGGGCACTGACGCAGGCCGTCGGGCGTTATACTCTGCGGCTAAATTTTGAAATCGACATACAAGGACTCGCCCATGAAAGCGTTCGGCAAAATCCTGGGTCTGGTACTTCTCGGGCTGTTGCTGATCATTGTGGCTCTAGGCTTTGCCCTGACCCATCTCTTCGATCCCAACGACTATAAAGACGAGATTCGCCAGATTGCCCGCGACAAGGCCCACATCGAGCTGACGCTCAATGGCGATATCGGCTGGAGCCTGTTCCCCTGGCTAGGCCTGGAACTGCACGAAGCCAGCGTGGCGACCCTGACCGCGCCGACCCAGCCATTCGCCGACCTGCAGATGCTCGGTCTCTCTGTCCGCGTGCTGCCGCTGCTGCGCCGCGAAGTACAGATGAGCGATGTGCGCGTCGAAGGCCTCAACCTGCGCCTCAACCGTGACAAGCAAGGCCACGGCAACTGGGAAGACATCGGCAAGAACGTGACCGAGGCGACCGTCGGCAGCCCAGGCTCGACCGAGAAACCCTCCGAACCCGAACCGGAAAAACCCTCGAAGCCCATTCGCCTGGACATCGACAGCCTGACGGTCAACAACGCTCGCGTCGAATACAACGACGAGCAGACCGGCAAGCAGTTCAGCGCTGAAAGCATCCAACTGAGCGCCGGTGCCGTGCACGAAGGCGCCAGCATTCCGGTGAAGCTCACTGCGTTCTTCGGCAGCAACCAGCCGGTGATGCGCGTCAAGACCGAACTCAACGGCAACCTGCGCATCCAGCGTGCGCTCAAGCGCTATCAGCTTGAAGACATGAAGATCAGCGGTGAAGCCACGGGCGAGCCGCTGCAAGGCAAGACCGTGACGTTCTCCACCCAGGGCCAATTGCTGGTGGACCAGGCGGCCAATATCGCCGAATGGACCAATATGAAGTTGTCGGCCAATCAACTGCGCGCACTGGGCGAGCTGAAGGTCAACGATCTGGACAAGACTCCGCAGCTCAGCGGCGCGCTGTCCATAGCCCAGTTTGACCTGACCAAGTTTCTCGACGGTGTTGGCCACCCGCTGCCGCCCATGGCCGAGGGCAGCCTGAGCAAGGTCGAACTGGTCAGCCGCCTCAAGGGCACGCCGAGCAGCGTGGCCCTGGAAGACCTGAACCTGAAACTCGACGGCAGCACCTTCACCGGCCGCCTCGCCGTGGAGGATTTTGCCAAGCAATCCCTGCGCGTCCAGCTCAAGGGCGATACCTTCAACGCCGACAACTACCTGCCGGCCAAGTCTGAATCCGCCAAGGGTGCAGCCGCAGCCCGCCAGGCCGAAGTACAGAACAGCGAAGCCGGTGCCATGGCCGCCGGCGGCACCACACCGCTGCCCGACGCACCGACCAAAGGTGCCTGGAGTACCGACAAACTGCTGCCGCTGGCGCGTCTGCGCACGCTGGATGTGAACGCCGACCTAGCCTTCGGCCAACTGACCTTGAGCAAGCTGCCGATCCAGAATGCGGCGCTCAAGGCGTCGGGCGTCGATGGTCAACTCAAGCTCGATACCCTGAGCGGTGGCCTCTACAACGGTACTTTCCAGGCCAACGGCAGCCTCGATGTGCGCCAGGATATTCCGGTGCTGGCGCTGCAAAGCCATATCAAGCAAGTGCCGGTCGAACGCATCCTGCAAGCCCAAGGGCAAAACCCACCGGTGAAGGGCCAGATCACCCTCGACAGCAACCTCACGGGCCGTGGCAATAGCCAGAAAGCCCTGATCGACAGCCTCAACGGCACCGCCAGCTTTGTGATCAACAACGGTGTGTTGCTCAACGCCAACCTCGAACAGCAACTGTGCACCGGTATTGCCCTGCTCAACCGCAAGACCTTGAGCAGCACACCGCAAGGCAAGGACACGCCGTTCCAAGAGTTGAAGGGCAACCTGACCTTCCGTAACGGCGTAGCCAGCAACCCTGACCTGAAAGTGCGCATCCCCGGCCTGACCGTCAATGGCAACGGCGACATCGACCTGCGTGTGCTGGGCATGGATTACCGCGTAGGCATCATTGTCGAAGGCGACCAGCGTGCAACGCCGGACCCGGCCTGTCAGGTGGGCTCGAACTTCCAGGGTATCGAAGTACCGCTGCGCTGCCGTGGCCCACTGGAGCTGGGCGCCAAGGCCTGCCGCCTGGACAAGGACGGCCTGGGCCAGGTCGCCATCAAGGCGGCCGGCAACCGCCTGAACGAAAAGCTGGAAGAGAAGCTCGACAAGGTTAATCCACAACTCAAAGACGCTTTGAAAGGCCTGTTCAAACGATGAGAAACGAGCAGTTTTCAACGGCGGTGTTGGACTGGTACGACCGCCACGGTCGCCACGACCTGCCCTGGCAACAGGGCATCACGCCTTATCGGGTGTGGGTCTCGGAGATCATGCTGCAGCAGACCCAGGTGAGCACCGTGCTCAACTATTTCGATCGTTTCATGGCTTCGCTGCCAACGGTCGAGGCCTTGGCGGCCGCGCCGGAAGATGAAGTGCTGCACTTGTGGACCGGCCTGGGTTACTACACCCGGGCGCGCAATCTGCAAAAGACCGCGAAGATTGTCGTGGCCGAGTACGGCGGCGAGTTTCCCAAGGATGTCGAGAAGCTCACCGAGCTGCCCGGCATCGGTTTGTCCACGGCTGGTGCGATCGCCAGCCTGAGCATGGGCCTGCGTGCACCGATCCTCGACGGCAACGTCAAACGCGTGCTGGCACGCTTCACCGCGCAAGAGGGCTACCCAGGCGAGCCCAAGGTGGCCAAGCAGCTATGGGCCACCGCAGAACGCTTCACGCCTCATGATCGGGTCGACGCCTACACCCAGGCGATGATGGACATGGGCGCCACGCTCTGCACCCGCAGCAAACCCAGCTGCCTGCTGTGCCCACTGGAAAAAGGCTGTGAAGCCCACATGCTCGGCCTGGAGACGCGCTACCCAATCCCCAAGCCGCGCAAGACTATCCCGCAGAAGCGCACGCTGATGCCGTTGCTGGCCAATGCAGAGGGCGCGATCCTGCTTTATCGCCGCCCCTCTACAGGCCTGTGGGGCGGCCTGTGGAGTTTGCCGGAGCTGGACGACCTGCAAGACCTGGAACACCTGGCCCACCAGCACGCGCTGGAGCTGGGCAAGCAACAGGCGCTGCCAGGGCTGATCCACACCTTCAGCCACTTCCAACTCGCCATCGAACCCTGGCTGGTCCAGGTCGAGGAATCCGCCCATCACGTGGCCGAGGCAGACTGGCTCTGGTATAACCTCGCCACCCCGCCGCGCCTGGGCCTTGCCGCCCCGGTAAAAAAACTGCTGAAGCGCGCGGCCGACGTATTGAATGCAGGAGTTCCGTCATGACCCGCACCATCATGTGCCGCAAGTACAAAGAAGAATTGCCAGGCCTCGAGCGCCCTCCGTACCCAGGCGCCAAGGGCCAGGACATTTTCGAGCACGTCTCCGCCAAAGCCTGGGGCGACTGGCTGAAACACCAGACCCTGCTGATCAACGAAAAACGCCTGAACATGATGAACGCCGAAGACCGTAAATACCTGGCAGGCGAGATGGACAAGTTCTTTTCCGGCGAGGAATACGCCAAGGCTGACGGCTACGTGCCGCCTGCTCAATAATTGATCAAAAACCGGGGTCTGCACGTAAGCGACGGTAATAATTAAATATTTTTTGAAAACTTGCTTGACGACCCCCTGAAAAACCCGTTTAATGCGCCCCGTTGCCCAGATAGCTCAGTCGGTAGAGCAGGGGATTGAAAATCCCCGTGTCGGCGGTTCGATTCCGTCTCTGGGCACCACTATTCAGTTTCAGGTGGTGCAAACGTCATCTGAAACACACAAGAAACCCGCCTAGTGCGGGTTTTTTGTTGCCTGGAATTTATCGGCCTAGCCTGAGGCGATTCAGCATCACCCCAGTAGATCTTTCACTTTCCATCCCACATCAACGTAAACACCGCCACCCGCTCCTGATCGGAGATCTGAAAGCCCCGCTCCTCGACTCGATCAATCCAACCCTGCGCCGACAGCTTCTCGCCAAACCGCACCAGGCGCCCATAGCGCTTGAAGACAGCTCTCAGCACATTGATCATCGCAGGGTAGCTGCAGCCGCCGTCGAAGCAGATGCTCAACCAGCCAATTCGCGAACGGCCGATCACGTGGCCACAGTCAGGCCGCTTAAAGTCCTTTTTCGTCATATCCATGAGGCTTCCAGTACGGCAATTCCAAAAAACAGCTCAATTGAATGACTGATCGGTCACCCAGCTGGCGAACATACAGCAACTTGCTGAGTCATTTCAGCAAAAACACCATCAGTGGATTGTCGTTCAGCCGCCCCTCAAAGGTCGGCGCCTGACGCTCAAGCGGCGTCCCTTGCAGCAATGCGGTCTCCTTGCGCGACACAATTACCCAGGCGGGCCGAGGCAAGCCCTCCAACCCCTCGAGCTGTTGACCGCCGACAAACAGCGGTTGCTCATCATGGTCCAGGTTCATCATGTAGCGCACCGCCCAGGTGTCTCGCCCCAGATTGATAAACACCAGCGGTCCAGGCGTCTCTGCACGCAGTGCTTCTACCTGACCGACAAACTTGCGGGTATCGAACTGCATATCCTTGGACGGCTCCACCACCGTCACCAACAACAACCATTGCGCCAGCAATGCGATCAGGCTGAGCCACACCAACCGCCCCGCTCGCCGCCAGGCGATCAGCGCTGCCACTTGCAACACCCCTAGCACGCCAATCAGCAACGGCAGCGAAACATCAGGCCAGTAACCATGCTTTTGCCACGCATGTCGACAGACGAAGACTACAACCACGCACAACGCCGGTAGTGCCACGACCAGCCCTTCGTAGCATCGGCGCATGCCCGAGAGCCAACTCGGCGCCTGGAGCAGCCCATAGGCTGCGACAGCCGCAAACATCGGTACCATCGGCAGGATGTAATAGGCGCGCTTGAAGTGCGGCACCGACAGCCCGAGCAAGATCATCAAGCCGCAGGCGCCGAGTCGCACCACCAGCTGCATGTCGCCTTCGAACCGCTCGGACCAGCGATGACGCAGCGCAATCAGGGTGGCCAGCGCCAACGGCACCACCGGGAAGTAGCGGTAGAGGCTCAACTGGAAGTAGAAATAAAACGGTTCTCCAGTTTCATCGAGACGACCGCCCACCTGCATCCTGAACACCTCGTCTGCAAAGGCGTCGCCCCCACTGATGCGCGCCAACTTCATCAGCAACCACCAACAGATTGCCAGCAGCACCAGGCCAACAGTGCCGTGAATCAGCAACTGCTTCACTCGCTCCCCTGGACTGCCCAACGCCCAGTACACACAGACCACACCACAGACTTCGATCAACCCCAGCGGCCCGCGTATCGCAAAGCCCAGGATGAACAGCGCAAACACCGCAAGCCGCCTCCAGCGCCCGCCACTGTGCAACAGGTAAAAACTTCCTACACACAACAACGCCACCATCTGATCCAGGCAGACAGAGCGGGATTTTTCGAGCAGCTGGGTGGTAAGCAAGGTCAACAGCACAGTGAGCAGCGCCCACTGACGATTCGACGGGGCCAGCAAGCGGTAGATCAAGGCAACTACGCCAGCCGAAGCCAGAGCGGTGGGCAGCACATTGGCCAGATGATTGGGCGCGCCAAACAGTCGGGCAAACACAAAGCTGAAAAAGGTCGCGGTTCCAGGGTAATCCGCGTAGGGCTGACCATAGGTGGTCGGGAAAAGACTCGCGCCATGGCGAAACATTTCTTGCAGGAACAGCGCCCAGCGTCCGTCAAATCCTTGGGGCTGCTGATCCCAGATCCCCAGGGTGAACAGCAGCAGGGCAAACAGGAAAATGCCCAGGGATTCCAGGCGAAAACGGTTGCGGTGATCCATCGGTTGACCTGTCAGTTAGGGGCGCCGACTTATGGTGCCGAATGCCCTGCTGAATAGCGCCTGAACAGACCTGAACATTCCCGCGTTTACCGACCTGCGGGCCACACCCATTTCGGGATCAACCGAACGTAAATCAGCTCACCAACGAGCTCGACCAGGGTTTGCAGGATCACCGCAGTCGCCGCCAAGCCACGCACATCTTCGGGTAGCGCCAGCGCCAAGGGCAGTACCACCAGCGAATTGCGCGTCGATGCGCTGAACGTCACCGCCCTGGCCGTAACCGCAGGCAGTGCAAACAGCCGCGACGCCAGCGCGCCCATCAACGGCGCCAGCAACAGGAAACCGACGTACACCGGGATCACCGGCAGCAACAGGTTGATATCCCGCACCACCGACGTGATCTGCGAACCGATCACCACAAACAGCACCAATGCCATCGCCGGCACCGGTATCCACGCCCAGCCGCCGTTCCAAGCACTGACGAGTGATGATCGCCGCGCCACTGAAGCCGTGAGAACTGCCAGAACCATGGGCAGCACGATCAACCAGAGGAATGCCTCGATAAATGGCTGCACCTCAACAACCACTCCGGACTGCGCCCCTAGCATCACGCCCAGGTAGATCGGCAAGAGCGCCAACTGCAGCAACAACAGCACCGGCGTCGCCGCCAGCATCAACCGCGAATCACCCTTGCCGATATGAGTAAACACCACCACGTAGTCGATGCACGGGGTCAGCAATACCAGCAACGCTCCTACCAGCAGTGCCGGACGGCCTGCCAGGCCTTGGGTCAATGCCCACACCAGTAACGGAATGAGGATGAAGTTGGCGAACAGCAACGCCGACAGGAAGCGCTTGTTGGTCAGGCTTTGACGTAGGTCCAGAAAGGGGATTTGCAGGAACATTGCGTACATCAGTACCGAGATGGCGGGTGTGATCAGTCTGCCGAGGTGGTGGGCGAATGAGGGGGCGAGCAGACCGAAACCGGCAGCCAGCATCACGACTACGAAGTACAAAGGGACCTGGTTGCGTTCGAGGGTATCGCGGGTCATGAAAACGCCTTGGTAGATCGCAAAGGTGTAAGCCTATGTATCTATTGGCGCAAGGTCGAGTGGAGCGGAACCAACGGTCATAGCTGGCAGCCTGCTCTTCAGTTTCAAACTCTGAAACGATGGGAGATAGTGGGATGCTCATAGAGACCTCCTAAATGGATGCCTGCCAGACGCGGTGCAACTGCTGGCAAACTGGTGAACTGTTACTAAAAAAATAAGAAACCTACAAAGGCCGAGAACCCAATGAATTTGAACGACGCCTCTTTGCGATTGCCCTCGGCCTCACCTGCGCGCGAACACCGCGAATCCTTCAAGGAGGCCGCCGCCGACGGTCACCTCATCGGCGGCTTCACCTGGCGACACATCAGAACCGATCCAACGCGGCCCGTGGTGATCATCAACGCCGCCACCTCCGTCCGCTGCCGCCACTACGCCCGCTTTGCCGACTACCTGTTCGCCAACGGCGTTGACGTCATCACCTACGACTACCGTGGCATCGGCGAATCCCGCAGCGGCTCGTTGCGTGGCTTCAAGGCCTCATGGTCGGATTGGGGCGCGCTGGATTTCGAGGCAATGCTGAAGCGCGCGCAACGGGAGTTTCCGGGGCAGCCGATTGATGTCGTCGGCCATAGCTTCGGTGGCTGCGCGGCAGGGCTCGGGGCGTCGGGCGCGGTCATTCGGCGGATCGTGACCGTAGGCGCGCAGTTTGCGTACTGGCGCGACTACGCAGCGAGTGTGCGCTGGCGGATGTTTGCCAAGTGGCATGTGACAATGCCGTTGCTGACGGCACTGTACGGGTACTTCCCCGGCAAGCGCCTGGGCTGGCTGGAAGACACACCTGCGGGCGTGGTGAGGGACTGGAGTACACCGACGCCCAGCTACGAAACACGTCCCAGCGGGCGGGCCTTGGGCGAGCTGCCATTCAGTCGTGTAAAAGCGCAGATACTGGCCATCAGCATCACTGACGACCCGTTCGGGACCGTGGCCGCCATCGAGCGATTATTGGGTTACTTCGACGGCAGTGAGCTCACTCATCTGCGGATCGCGCCTGAGGACATTGGTGAAAAGACGGTCGGCCATTTCGCATTTTTTCGCAGCGAGTATCAGGATCGGCTGTGGCCGATTGCATTGGCGTGGCTTCAAAACGGCCAATTGGCTGCAGATACCCTTGGGATTTCCCTCAACCTGCGCTTCAATACCCCATCCCGATCCGAAACCTAGGACGCTGAGCCCATGGCCTCGCCGAACAAGCAGCAAAAACGTGCCCACCGGGCAAAGGCCAAGGCCAAGCAGAACCGTACCCAGCGCGCCGTAGCGACCAAACCGGATGCGTTTGCCGGCGACGACAGCCGCATTGACCTTGAGTCAGTGGATTTGACCGAGCTGTTCGTAGAGATGCGCACCGCGGGCGAGACCAGCCAACAAGCCCTGTGCGCCGTATTCTTGGCCCACCCGTTGCTGGCACTGGTGCTGGAACAGGAAGGCGAAGAAGAAGCCACCGACTTTATCCTTGCAGCGCTGATCGAGTATCGGCAGTGGGCTACAGATACCGATGATGAAGCCGCAGCACTGGCGTGGATCGAGTCTCCGCAATTCCAGGCGGATTACGTGGCGGCCTCAAAAGAATTGTCACAACCTTGAACCTGTAGGAGCCGGCTTGCCGGCGATGGGGCCTGTGAGGACGCCATCGCCGGCAAGCCGGCTCCTACAGTCATCGTTTAGTTCAGTACTGCAGCGCCTACTCTCTGCGCCTTGCGACGGCTCGCCACAATCAGTCCCGCCACCACCACCAACAAGCTCAGGACACCGGTCGCAATAATCTCGATCCGATGCGCTTCCTGAAACAGCATGATGGTCAGCGTGCCCACGATGAACACCATCACCGCGTAGGTCAGGCCTGGGAACAGCCACATCTTGAAGACAATCTTCTCGCCCGCCGCCGTGCGTTTCTGGCGCATGCGCAGTTGCGACACAGCGATGACCAGGTACACCAGCAGCGCAATAGCGCCGGAGCTGGCCAGCAGGAACTCGAACACCGCCGCAGGGGCCACGTAGTTGGCGAATACCGCCAGGAACGCCGCGCCAGTAGACAACAACACCGCCCAGTAAGGCGTGCCGCTCTTGTTGGTGCGCTTGGCCACCGCCGGTGCATCACCGCGACGACCCAGGGAGAACAGCATGCGCGAGGCGGTGTACAGCGCCGAGTTCAAGCAGCTGGTCACGGCAACCAGTACCACCAGGTCGACGATCAGCTTGGCATTCGGGATACCCATGCGCTCCAGCACAGTCTGGTAGGAACCTACGGCCGCCAGGGTCGGATCGTTCCATGGCACCAGGGACACCACGATGAAGATCGACAACAGGTAGAACAAACCAATGCGCCAGATCACCGAGTTGGTGGCCTTGGTAATCTGCTGGCCTGGGTTCTTCGATTCAGCGGCGGCGATGGTGACAATCTCGGTGCCCATGAAGGAGAACATGGTGGTCAGGATCGCGGCCAACACGGCGCCCATGCCGTTGGGCATGAAGCCTTGGGTGTCGAACAGGTGCGAAACGCCGCTGACCTGGCTGGTCGGCAGGAAACCGAAAATCGCAGCCAGACCAAGGATCACGAAGCCCACGATCGCCACGACCTTGATCAACGCAAACCAGAACTCAAACTCGCCGTAGTTCTTCACGCTGAACAGATTAGTCGCCGTCAGCAGCAAGGTGATGATCAGCGTAAAGGCCCAAATGGCTACATCCGGGAACCAGGCATGCAGGATGGTCGCAGCCGCGTTGGCTTCCAGCGGAATCACCAACACCCAGAACCACCAGTACAACCAGCCGATGGTGAAACCGGCCCAATGGCCAATTGCCCGGTCGGCGTAGGTGGAGAACGAACCGGTATCCGGCGACGCCACGGCCATTTCGGCCAGCATGCGCATCACCAACACCACCAGCGTGCCCGCAGCGGCGTAAGCCAGCAGTACGGCCGGGCCGGCGGCAGCAATCGCGTGGCCGGAGCCGACAAACAAACCGGCACCGATGACGCCAGCAATCGACAGCATGGTGACGTGACGCGGTTTTAGCCCCTGTTCGAGGTCATTGGAGCTTTGCGTACTACTCATTGACACACCTTTACGAGGAATTGCGAAAACGGTCCGCCCGGCCCGGGATCTTTCTCGTGAAAAGAAACCAACAGGGCGTTCTTTATTTTTTACGCAAGATTTGCGCCAAAATGTTACAGAGCCGCGATTGACGCGGGCTGTAGGACGTTTCAACATCACTTGCAAGTCATTGAGAACAATGGCATTCCGCTATAGCGTTACCGTGCGACCCACATATACGACGAACAAACGCACCATAAACACACACAAAAAGTACGTGACGCCCCACAAAAGGGCTGATATGCACCGTTTGCCCGGTTAACCCTTCCAACACCCGGCCAAAGCTGGCACCATCGCGCCCTTTTTTACGCGAAGCCTGCGGTTTTTCGGGTTCAAACGGATGTTCGGTTGTTGATGGCGCGACACGCTGCTGTGCCGATGCGACACCTTGCCGCACACCACCTGTTTACCGCCGGCCATGCTGTTGGCTGCCATCAAGACGCTATGCTAGCTTGGCGCCTCGCCAGGAAGGCGGCCCAACAGCAGGATTGCAACGAACACAATGAGGACCCCACATGGCCGAGGCCACGCCCGCGCTTGAAATCCGCAACTTGCATAAACGCTATGGTGAGCTGGAGGTACTCAAAGGTATCTCGCTGACCGCTCGCGACGGCGACGTGATCTCGATCCTGGGTTCCTCCGGTTCCGGCAAGTCCACCTTCCTGCGCTGCATCAACCTGCTGGAAAACCCGCATCAGGGCCAGATCCTGGTCGCCGGCGAAGAGCTCAAGCTCAAGGCCGCGAAAAACGGCGAGCTGATGGCCGCCGACGGTAAGCAGATCAATCGCCTGCGCAGCGAAATCGGTTTTGTGTTTCAAAACTTTAACCTGTGGCCGCACATGAGCATCCTCGACAACATCATCGAGGCCCCTCGCCGTGTGCTTGGCCAAAGCAAACGCGACGCCATCGAAACGGCCGAAGCCCTGCTGGCCAAGGTCGGCATTGCTGACAAACGTCACGCCTACCCTGCGCAACTGTCCGGCGGCCAGCAGCAACGGGCGGCCATTGCGCGCACCCTGGCGATGCAGCCTAAAGTCATCCTGTTTGACGAACCCACTTCGGCGCTTGACCCGGAAATGGTTCAGGAAGTACTTAATGTGATCCGCGCGCTGGCCGAAGAAGGCCGCACCATGCTGCTGGTCACCCATGAAATGGGCTTCGCCCGTCAGGTGTCCAGTGAGGTGGTGTTCCTGCACCAGGGCCTGGTCGAAGAGCAAGGATCGCCACAGCAGGTGTTTGAAAACCCGCTTTCGGCGCGCTGCAAACAATTCATGTCCAGCAACCGCTAACGGAGCAACATGCATGCAGAACTATAAAAAATTCCTTCTGGCCGCGGCCGTCTCGATGGCGTTCAGCGCCACGGCCATGGCAGAAACCTTGAAAATGGGGATCGAAGCGGCTTACCCGCCGTTCAACAATAAAGACGCCAGCGGCAACGTCGTCGGCTTCGACAAAGACATCGGCGACGCCCTGTGCGCCAAGATGAAAGTCGAGAAGTGCGAAGTGTATGTGTCCGACTGGGACGGCATCATCCCGGCTCTGAACGCCAAGAAGTTCGACTTCCTGGTGTCCTCGCTGTCGATCACCGATGAGCGCAAGCAGGCCGTCGACTTCACCGACCCGTACTATTCCAACAAGCTGCAGTTCATCGCGCCTAAGGCCACCGCCGACTTCAAGACCGACGCTGCCTACCTCAAGGGCAAGACCATCGGTGCGCAGCGCGCGACCCTGGCTGGCACTTATCTGGAAGACGAACTGCCAGACACCACCGCCAAGCTGTACGACACCCAGGAAAACGCCTACCTCGACCTGACCTCCGGTCGCCTGGACGGTATCCTCGCCGACAAGTACGTGCAGTACGAATGGCTCAAGAGCAAAGACGGTTCGGCCTATGAATTCAAAGGCGACCCGGTGGTAGAAAGCGACAAGATCGGTATCGCCGTACGCAAGGGCGACCCACTGCGCGAGCGCCTGAACAAAGCCCTGGCAGAGATCAAGGCAGACGGCACCTACAAGAAGATCAACGACAAGTACTTCCCTTTCAGCATCGAATGATCTGAACGGTATGCCCGGCGCGCTCACTTGAGCGCGTCGGCTTTTTGCACTGCCTGCCGCGATATGAAAACACCATGAATTTCGATCTCTACGGATTCGGCCCGGCGCTTGCCGCTGGCGCGCTGATGACCGTCAAACTGGCGCTCACGGCCCTGTGCCTGGGGCTGGTGCTCGGCCTGGCCGGGGCCCTGGCCAAGACTTCGCCGTACAAGCCGCTGCAATGGGCGGGCGGTGCTTACTCGACTATCGTTCGTGGCATTCCCGAATTGCTGTGGGTGCTGCTGATTTATTTCGGCACGGTCAACCTGATGCGTGCCCTCGGTGAGTTCTTCGGCAACCCCGACCTTTCCCTTAGCGCCTTTGCCGCCGGGGTTATCGCCCTGGGCCTGTGCTTTGGCGCCTACGCTACGGAAGTGTTCCGTGGCGCGATCCTCGCCATTCCCAAGGGCCACCGCGAAGCCGGCGTGGCATTGGGCCTGTCGAAATTCAGGATCTTCACCCGGTTGATCATGCCGCAGATGTGGCGCATCGCCCTGCCGGGCCTGGGCAACCTGTTCATGATCCTGATGAAAGACACCGCGCTGGTATCGGTGATAGGCCTAGAAGAAATCATGCGCCATGCGCAGATCGGCGTGACCGTCACCAAGCAACCCTTCACCTTCTTTATGGTTGCCGCCTTCATGTACCTGGGCCTGACCGTGCTGGCCATGACCGGCATGCACTTCCTGGAAAAACGCGCCGCCCGCGGCTTTGCAAGGAGCACCCAATGAGCGGCGACTACAGCTGGCTGGCGCATTTCGACCTGGGCCTGAACTGGGCCGTGATCATCAAGTGGCTGCCAAGATTGGCCCAGGGCGCGACCCTGACCCTGGAGCTGGTAGCCATTGCCGTCATCGCCGGCCTGCTGCTGGCAATCCCACTGGGTATCGCCCGCTCATCGCGCCGCTGGTATGTCAGCGCCCTGCCCTATGCCTACATTTTCTTCTTCCGTGGCACGCCCTTGCTGGTGCAGTTGTTCCTCGTCTACTACGGCCTGGCGCAGTTCGACTCCGTGCGTGAGAGCTTCCTGTGGCCGTACCTGCGCGATCCGTTCTGGTGCGCCACCGCCACCATGACCCTGCACACTGCGGCCTATATTGCCGAGATCCTGCGCGGCGCGATCCAGGCCATTCCGCCGGGTGAGATTGAAGCGGCACGTGCGTTGGGCATGTCCAAGCCGAAGACACTCTTCTACATCATCCTGCCACGCGCCTCGCGCATCGGCCTGCCGGCGTACAGCAACGAAGTGATCCTGATGCTCAAGGCCAGCGCCCTGGCCAGTACCGTCACCTTGCTGGAATTGACCGGCATGGCGCGGACCATCATCGCCCGCACCTATTTGCCGGTAGAAATATTCTTCGCCGCCGGGCTGTTCTACCTGCTGATGGCCTACATTCTGGTGCGCGGCTTCAAACTGCTGGAACGCTGGCTACGCGTCGATGCCTGCCAAGGACGTTGAGGCACGCTTCCAGGCGCTGGATGCGTTCCTGATAGAGCATCAAGGGCTGTGGAAACCACGGCCCTTTACTCACCTGCACTTACCTTGGGAAACCGAGCACCCGGAACTCACCCAGTGGCTGCGCCAACGCTCGTTGGACGATGCGGAAGCCAGTCACAACCACCCCTTTGACCTGCCGGCGCCGGCACCTTTTCCACAACTTGCCGTGCAAGCCAGACAGCTCAGTGCTGTGGATAAGTTACCGACGCAGCCCCTGCCTCCGGCTCACCATCGCCTGAACGTCGATGTGCCGGGCCGCAAGTGGGAACAGATCGAAGCCTTCGGCGCGGCGCTGCAGTTTGCACAAACGCCCAAGCATTGGCTGGATTGGTGTGCGGGTAAGGGTCACCTCGGACGCCGCCTGTTACAAGCCGGTCAAGCGCTGACCTGCCTGGAATACGACCCGGCGCTGATCGCCGCAGGCCAAGCCTTGAGCGACCATCACCGCCTGCCGGTCACCCATCGCCTGCAAGACGTGATGGCCGACGTGGCAATCAGCTCAGCACACACGCCCGTCGCCCTGCATGCCTGTGGCGACTTGCATGTGCGGCTGATGCAACTGGCGAGTACGGCCGGCTGCAAACAGCTTGCATTGGCGCCCTGCTGCTACAACCGCATCAACGCCAATTCCTACCAACCACTGTCCAACGCCGGCCGCGCATCACGGCTGCAGTTATCGATCGATGACCTCGGCCTGCCGCTGAGCGAAACCGTCACCGCAGGCAAACGGGTGCGTCTGCAACGGGACACGTCCATGGCGCGGCGCCTGGGTTTCGATCAACTGCAACGTGAACTTCGTGGCGTCGACGAGTACCTGCCTACACCCTCCCTGCCTGCCAGCTGGTTGGACAAACCCTTTGCCGACTATTGCCAGGAACTGGCCAGCTTCAAAGGGTTATCCACAGGCGAACAGGACTGGACGGGCCTGGAGGCGTACGGCTGGCGCCGTCTGGCCGAGGTCAGAAATCTGGAGTTGGTACGCGGTCTATTCCGGCGCCCGCTGGAAGTGTGGCTGGTGCTGGATCGGGCATTATTTCTCGAAGAAAACGGCTACAAGGTCCAGATAGGCACTTTCTGCGAACCCGTACTGACACCGCGCAACTTGATGGTGCTTGCCGAGCGCGAATAAAGGGCAAATTTGTTGCAGCACAGCCTGTGGATAACTCTGTTGATGAAATCTTTACGGAGCCTGTAGCCATCTGCGCTGCAGGTCACAAACCGAGCTGGTCATTTTTTGTTCACAAAATAAAACGCACGCAAAACAGGCAGTTGCGGCGTGATGAGAACAGCTCCACAAAATGGCTGTTTAGTGACAGCTGTATCTAACCGATTGTGCATAAGCATCTGGCGTTCAGCGTATAACCAACGCTTCAGGCGCTTGTTTTTGGCGCCTTCAACAACCGGCAAAGATCGTTGATATCGTCAGCTGCCAGCCCCTTCTCCACGCTATCCAATGGGTCGACACCAAACGCCAGTGCTTCGTTGATCGCTATGTCGCGGTGCACTTGCAGCACCGCTTTCCCCAGCCTTTGCGTGAAGGCCTCGACCATGTCCAGGCTGAAGGCATTCCTTTCATCCACTTGGTTGATGACCACTTGCACACGAGGCGGGTGTTGCCCCTCAAGATGCGGGGCAAGCAGTAAATCCAGATGGTCAAGGGTGCCCAGGCATGCAGCATCTGCCTGCACGATGACCAGCACCACATCGGCAACGCTCAGCGCTTGATGGAAGTAGACGTTGTTACCGGCGGGGGTATCGATGATCACCGTATGCCGCGCACTCAAGTCCAGGGACGCGAGGTGTTGAGCCAGCCAGCACGGCTCGTGCTTGAGCCAGCGCTCCAGGTTTTCCTGCTGTGGGGTATCGATTTCGCCAAAGGGGATCACCTGGCAGCCAGCGAAGCTGAGCTGTTGAAGCGGGCTCCATGGCCCATGTTCCAGGCTGGTGCGCCCGATGCCCGGCAACGCCGGACTCACGCCGAAGTGGAGATGCAAGGCGTTCTGCGGGTCCAGGTCCAAAGCCACGACGGACTCACCCTGACGTTGCAGACCACTGCTCAAGGCGGTGGCCAGGGTGCTGCGGCCGACGCCGCCATTGATCGACACCAGCGCCACCACTTTTGGCTTGAGGGGCACGGTGTCTGCGTCCTGGTTGACGGCAACATCATCCGCGCGGGGAATACTGCCGAAGAAATGCAAACGCGACTCCATGCCGCGCTCATCCTGGCAGATGTCCTTGCCGAGCAAGGCTAAAAGACCATCAGTAATGCCCATAACAAACCCCTCATCACGGCGAAGCTCAAAGACGTGAAAAGGTCAGCTGATACGACTGCTTACCGCAGGTCTTTTTGTGGTCGCCCTAGTGCAAGCAGTCTGCTTCAGGAGCGTAAAAGTGTCATTATTTTGATGAGATAGTTGCCTATTTTTTAGACAAACGGCAAATAGTCAAATTACTGACCAATACTGATCACATCGTAGGGCGTTTGCAGATCCCGCTCCGGAATCTCCCAAATCAACAACTTAGGCGGCGTTTGCTTGAACGCCGGGCTTTCAAAATAGGCCTTGGCCGCGCCGGAGAATTCGCCACCGTCTTTGCTGAAATTGCCGACCGGCGCATTCAGGGCTTTCTGCAGGAAGCCAACAAAGTTGGAATTACGCGAAAACGAGGTGCCGATCAGTGCCACATTGGGCAGGCCCGCGTCGCCAAACAGGTCATCGGCATTGCTGGTCGCGCCACCGGTTTCATGGGCGGTGCTGGCGGCAACTGATTCGCCGGCTGGCTGCAACTTGGGCGGCAACCAATCGAGACCTGCCAGGCGTACCAAATCACCGGGGCGCACGGCGAGCGGTGCCTGGGTAATGCCGAAGGTTTGTTCCGGCGTGGCCTTGATGCCGCGTTGCTGGATACGTTGCGCCAGAGCCTGGGCACCGGCGTTGGAGCCGATTTCGCTCCAGTGAGTATCCGTGCGCAGGTAAGCCTCGGCGCCCAGCGGCTTGAGCGTATCGGTCAGGTCCAGCGCTGAAACGCCGGAAGCCTGCAACAACTGGGTCCAGTCCTGGATCCGGCTATCGAGCACCGCCGGGCGGTACAGGCCGCAGCGTTGGGCGGCGGCAATGCGGCTCTTGTCCGGCACCACTACCACTTGCAGATCGATACCTTTTTGACTCAGTTGTTTTTGCAGGTCGATCACCGCCTGGGCCTTGGTCTGAGCATTGGCTTCGGCGTGACGGTTGATGCGCAACTCATCGCTGATAAACAGCCAGCCAGGACACCCCGGACGCACGCGCGGCCCGGTATCGCCAAACGCCAGCCAGCTGCCACCACGCTCCAGGTTCGCGGCCTGGATCGCCAACGGTGCCTTGGCCAGCTCCTTGGCAAAACGGTGGGTCAGGTCGCCGTGCAGCAGCATGTCGCTGTTGACCTTGGCCGGCATATAACTGATCGGCCCCTTCACCATCAGCCAGGCGCAGGAGATCAGTCCCGCCGCCAAAAAGGGCACCAGCACCCAGGCCGCCAGGGGGCTGGTGCGAACGGCCAGGTCGCTCGGTGGAGTCGGCGCGGTAGGAGCAGGCATGGTCGGGCGTCCTTAGAACTGAAAGTACAGAAACGGTACGGCGTCGCGGCTGGCAATCAGCGCAAACGACAACACAAACCCCGCCACCGGCCACAGCGAAGCCGCCACCACAAACCAGGGCTGTGTGCCGAAACGCTGTTCGCAACGCACCTGCCAGATCGGCGCAATGATGCACACCAGGCCCAACAATGCCGCCATGCCATGGGCCGGGCGCATGGCCACGGCCATCGCGTCACCCAGGCCCATGCCGTGCATCCCGAACTGGCCCGCGTACATGGTCAGGGCCGAGTGGAAGTCCGGCGCACGGAACAAGGTCCAGGCCAGGCACACAAACAGCAATGTGAGGATGTGTGACAACACCGGCGGAATGCTCGGCAGGCTCGAACGCGACCACGCACGGTCGACGCACAACGCCACGCCATGGGCCGAACCCCACAACAGGTAGTTCCAGCTATCGCCGCCGTGCCACAACCCGGCAATCGCCATGGTAAGAAACAGGTTGCGATAAGTGCGCCATACGCCGTCGCGGTTACCGCCCAAGGCGATGTACAGGTAGTCGCGCAACCAGCTGGACAACGACAGGTGCCAACGCCGCCAGAAGTCCTGGATGCTGCTGGCCAGGTACGGCCGGTTGAAGTTTTCCGGGAAGTGGAAGCCCAGCATCAGGCCCAGGCCGATGGCCATAGCGCTGTAACCGGCGAAGTCGAAAAACAGTTGCAGCGAGTACGCCAGGCAACCGATCCAGGCGTCCACCAGGCTTGGGCTCTCCAGGTGAAAGGCAATGTCCACCAGCGGCGACAAGGTGTCAGCCACCAACACTTTCATGCCCATGCCGATCATGAAGCGTCGCGCGCCGAGGGAGAAATTCGCCCAGTTGAAATAGCGCTGGTTCAGCTCACGACGAACCCAGTCATAACGGATGATCGGACCGGCAATCGAGTGCCCGAACATCGAGATATAGGTGGCGTAGTTGATGAAGCTGCGCTCCACCGGCACCGTATGCCGGTGCACATCCACCAGGTAGGAAATCGCCTGCAACACGATGAACGACAGACCGGCCGGTAAAGCCACACGCTGCCAATCAAGCGGCATATAGCCGTACCAGGTGATCACCTCACTCACCGTGCCGGCGACGATGTTGGCGTATTTGTACCAACACAGCACCGCCGTGTTGAACACGATCAACGCGATCAACAGGCGCACCCGGCCCTTGCCATCCTCACGGGAGCGGTCCACCAGCAAGCCGCCGACCCACGCCACCACGGTCAACACCATGTGCAGGAACAGGAACAACGGGCTCAACCAGCCGTAGAACAACCAGCTGCCGATCAACAGGATGACATTGCGCCAGCTCGGACGAGCCAGGGCATAGATCAACAGGAAGGCCGGCAGGAACAGCGTGAGGAATTCGAGTGAGGCAAAGACCATGGTGGTGTCGGACCCGATCAGTTAGCGAGTGCGTCAGAGGCGAACAGCAACTTCGAGCCTTCGTCTGAAGGAACGGCCAAAACGCTGTAGCGCTCGCCCGCCTTGAGGGTAAACGTCAGCGGCTGGCCAACCGGCGCGCCGGCGCATTTGAGCTGCACCGAGAGTTCCACCGGGTTGATCATGCGACGCTGCACCGCGCCTTCCGCGACCTTTTTGAACAGCTCGGCCTTTTGCGCCACGGCTTCCAGGCTGGCGTCGGCGCAGGTGACGTCGGCGTTGATAAAGGCCAGGGAGGCTTTGAGTGCGTTGAAGTCGTCCGGCACTTCGCGCACCACCAATTGGCGCGTGACGCCCTTGGCATCGACCAGTGCAACCACCGTGGCGAATTCGCCAGGCGCCACTTTCACGGAGAAATCGGTGTTTTTACCGGCGCTGCTCAACACGCCTTTGATCGGCTTGTCACCGCCGACCACTGGCAAGAAGGCCGAAACGGCTTTGTCGCCATTCAACACCAGGCTGGCCTTGGAACCGTCGGCCACCAGCTTCAACTCGCCAGGCGTGCCGTTGGCAAAACGCAGGAACGCTGCGTCTTGCTCCGGGCCCGTCGGGTACAAAGGGATGTCGGCGCTGTAGGCGCTGACGCTGGCGAGCAAAGTCGCCAGGCCCAGGGTCATCCGTTTCATTATTTGCTTCCTTTACCGTAGGCCGATGGCGGCAGGTCACCCAAGGCAGTACCGATCGCCTTGGCCCACTTCTGATAACCGTCGATGGTGAAGTGCTGGCCGTCGGTGGTGATCCACTCGCCCGGTTTGGAGAACGTCAGCGAATCGATGTAGGTGCACGGCGCCACGTTGCTGGCCAGGAACGACGACATCAGCTTGGTGCGGGTGTCATCCTTCTTGTACTGGGAACCGACTTTGCCCCATGGCGGGCCGACCCACACGCATTTGGTGCCGGTGTCGGTGATGGCTTTGGTCAGCGAGGTCACGCTTTTCCAGGCCCAGGCTTTCGGGAACACCGGGTTGGTGTAAGAGCCCATGGTGTCGCCGATGATCAGCACGACCACGTCGGGCTTGTCCTTGGCGATCAGTTCCTGGATCGGCGTGGTGCTCATGGCGTTCTTGCCATAGATCACGGCCTTGCCGGTGGGCGTGCGTTCGCCACCGCACTCGACTTTTTTCGGGACAATCCAATCCGCCGCACCGGCACCGCACGCACCGATGGAGTGAACCACCGCGCCTTGCTTGGTGAGGTTGTCTTGCAACGGGTTGAGCAACGAATCGGGAAAGCTCATATGACTTTCGCCCAATACCAGCATGGTTAGGCCGGCAATCGCAGAAACAGGCATGAATGACTCCGATTAATCAGTTGGAATAAGGTGAACGGTACGGGCTGACCGGCAGCGGCATAGGCCCGCTCAGGTCTTCGAACAAGTAGCGCAGATAAGCATTACCGGCGTACTGGCGGTAGTCCTGGGCGTTGTCGACACCGATTTCGCCACCCAGGTAGAACCGCGAGCTCAAGCGGTATTCGGCGGCGGCGTTGAAGCTGTAGCCGAGGCCGGTTTTGCTGTCGCTGGCATAGGTGCGATTACCCACGGTCTGGCTGTCTTGAAGATCGTTGTGCCCCGGGAAGTAATCGACGCCATCTTGCTCGATATGCTGCACACCTACCGAAGTTTTTACTTGGTAGCTGAAACGGTCAAAGCTCTGGGCCCAACGGATCGGCACGCCTAGAGAGAAGAAACGTTGCGGACTGAAGTAACCGCCATGACCGTAGGTGTAATAACCCTGGTTTTCCTTGAAGCCCATCACCGAACCACTGATGCCCAAGGTCAGAGTGTCCCGTTGGGTATTACGCAGGTACCAGTAGATACCGCTGCCCAGTTCCAGGCGGGTATTGTCCTCTACGTTGTTACCCAGCATTTCATGCAACGAGGCATAGCCATAAACACCCAGCTTTTGGTTGTCGTAGCTCAACTCGCCACGGCCGCCGTTAGCGGTCACACCGCCCCATTTTTCGCCAGTGCGCTTATCTTCTGAGCCGGCGAACGAGGTCACGCTGTCAGTTACTGGGCGACGAGAAATATTGGCGCCGTAGCGGAAGTTCGAATTCGCCTCAAACGGTCGCGCAACACTCACACCACCGATCCAGGTCTTGTAGGTGAAACCTATCGGGCTGACCCCGAGATCCGCCTTCAACCCCTGATCAGGATTCTCTACCGCGATGGCAAAACCGACGCCGCTGTCGCTTTGCTTGCCCAGCTCATCGTTGGTCCCACCGCCAAAGCGCTGTGCTGCGAAGCCTTTAACCGCACCAGACGTCAAATGCACCGGCGTCACGCGCAGCGCCACCGTGTTATCACCCACCGGCATCCGCGCTTCAAACGGCGCTTCCACATCGGTGATTTTGCTCAGGCCTTTCTCACCGTTGTTGCTGCGTGCGCTCAAGCCTTGCACCACATAACCGGTACGGTCACGCAGGATGGTATCCAGTGCACGCCGCGCCGGGCTCAGCTCGGGACTGTCGATTGAGGCAATGCTCGATGGCGGCACAAACGGATCGCTCAGGTCGTTGGACGTTGCACTCGCAAACGCGTTGGACGTCACGCTCTTGGTTGGCGCATCGATCGGTGGCGGTACGGCGCCGGCAACGGTCAGGTCGGTGACCTGGCGGCGCTGGCCCGGCAAGCCTACGAACGGGTTGTACGAAGTTCCTGGAGCGCCAGCCTGGGCCACTTGGGTCTTGGCCTTCATGGCGTTTTCAATCGCCAGGGCCTTGCGCAGCAACTCGGCAGCTTCGCTGTTCTTGCCCAGCCCTTGGTAAATGCGCGCGGCCGAGGTGAGTGTCTCCGGGTTACCCGGCTCCAGCGCCAGCGCCTTGTCACTGGCGCTCTGCGCCAAGCTGCGGTCATTGCCTTTCAGGGCGATGTCCGCCAGGCCCAACTGCAGGCGTGCGTTGTTCGGGTTCTGCTGGATCAACGGCGCGTACAACTCCATCGCCTTCTTGCCGTTGCCACTGGCGGCGTACATCCGCGCCAATGCGCCGACGCCCAGCGCGTCATTGGGACGCTGGGCCAAGGCCGGGGACAGCATGTCATAGGCGGCCACCAGGTCGTTCTTCTCGCGCAGGGCATCCGCCTGTTTGACCCGGTACAGGTAAATCAGATCGTCATAGCGCTGGCGACCGATTTCGCTCAAAGGCTGGCCTTGCACTTCGCGCAGGATCTCGCCCGCCTCACTGTACTTGTTGGCCTTGAGCAACACGTTGGCGTACAGCAGTTTCTGGTCGACCGTCGGGTTGGGGTTGTTCTCCACCACCTTCTGCATCATGTCCAGGCCGTACTGCGCGGCGCCGACTTCTACATAGGCGGCGGCCAGTACGGCCACACGCTCAGGCTTCTGACGGGTCAACGGCTCGGAACGCCCCAGCAATGCCAAGGCTTCCGGGCGCTGGCCACGGCGAGCGGTTTCGATGGCCACGTCGGTCTGCTGGTGCAGCGCGATATCGATCGCCAGCTCGTTCATGTCTGCCGTGCGCTGCGCCGCGGGGATACGCCCAAGGGTCGTCTCGGCCTGTTTCCACTCGCTCAGTTGCGCCGACAACAGCGTGCTGGTGTACAGCGCGTCCGGTTGGTTGGGCTGGGTCTTGAGCAAGCCGTCGATCAACGCACGGGCATTGCGGATCTGGCCGTCGCGCAGGTACATGCGCGCCAGGGCAAAGCGAGTCCACGGGTTTTCAGGGTCAGCGTCGAGAGCCTGGCGATAGGCAGCTTGTGCGCCTTTCACGTCACCGCGTTGCTCCGCCAGTTTGCCGACCTGGGTCGCGCGCAATGCGTTGATTTTCACACTCGGTGCGAACTTGGCGCGCTGCGCCGGCGAGACCGAGTCGATCAGCTTCAAGGCCTCATCCGGTTGACCCGATTGGGACAACACGTTGATCAAGCCACTCAAGGCATCCGGGTCACCGGGATGACGGGCCAACACCTTGCGGTAGCCGGCTTCGGCTTCTTCGAACTGGTTGTCCTGAGACTGGAAACCCGCCAACGCGACCGCCGCGCCAGGCTGGCCTGGGTTCAGGCGCTCGGCCTGGGCCACCAGGTCACGGGCCTGGGCGCTGCGGCCGGCGCGTTGGGCGTCACGGCTTTGGCTGATCAGGTTCCAGTAGCGTACGTCATTCAGGGCCGACTGCCACGCGGCACCACCGGGCAAGCGGGTGGCCTGGACGAGGTAGTTTTCGGCTTCGCTGTAACGCTCTTGCTGTTGGCGCAGTACGCCCATACCACCGAGGGCATCGACGTCATTGGATTTTTGCGCAAGGCGCGCGGCCAGCAACGGTTCGGCAGTTTTCAGGTCGCCGTCATCCAGCGCCTTGAAAGCCTTGGTCATCTGCGGGTCACGCTGCCAGGTGCCGCCGCCTTTGCCTTGGGCAATGCCTTTGTTCATCAGCGCGCGGATCTCGGCGTCATCCGGATGCACGGTGAGGAACTGCTGGAACAGCGACACCTGGTCCGGCTTCGGCGGGCCGAGCCAGATCAGCGCGAAGCGCCAGGTTTCATCGGCATTGCCACCCACGTCGTTATTCGGTGCCAGTTTAGCCAGGGCACGAATGCCGTCAGGCCGCGTGGCCGGGTTGCGCGCCAGGTGCTTGGCCAGGAACAACGCAACGATCGGATCGTTGGGACGCTCACGGGTCAATCGCTGCAGGCCAGCGATGGCCTCATTGGTGCCCTTGGCGGTGAATCCAAGCGTGTTGTAGTACTCACGGGCGATCAGGCCTTGCGGCTGACGCCCCTGGAAAATCTGGCGATACAAGGCCACGGCCTGCTCACGCTCGGCATCCGGCTCGCCCAGTTCGCGCGCCTGCTCCAGCAACTTGGCGTTGTCCGGCACAGCCACGGTAATGTCCTGCTCCAGCTGCAACGCCTGACGCGGCACCGGGCTCAGCGCTTGCAAGCGGGCCAGGTACTTTTGCGCTTCAGCCGGACGGTTCTGTTGCACCTGGATCAAGCCGATACCGTACAGCGCATCCGGTTGCTCAGGCGACAGGCTCAAGAGTTTCTGCCAGGTTTCCAGCGCGCGCTCAGGGTTCTTTTTCGACTGCCAGTAGTAGCCCTGCTCAATCAGCAGGGACTGCGGGTCGCTGGTTTCAGCCACGCTGGCCGTCGAGACCAGGGCGGCGAGAATCGCAATGGCTAGCGTGTGACGGCGCATGCGGCCTCCCAGGATAATTTGACCGTACCGTCTTGTTCAAAACGGTACTTCTGATCGGCAAAGCCCTGGCTGAACAGGCTGAGCATGTAGTCGTAGTAGATCGGCTGCGCACTCTCGGGTGCTGAAGGCGCCAGGGCCTTGGCGAGTGCCTCGTCGACCTTGGCCTTTTGCAACTGCGCCAGGGCGGTTTCGCCGCGGGCCTGGAAGAAAGCAATGGTGGACGCGGAGAAACCCATCGGCGTGTAGCCGTTGTTTTTCTCGGCTTCGCCGGTCAGCACGTGGATTTTTTCCGGCGGGAAGCCGGTGATCGATGCGGCCGTTGCGCGGGAAATACCGCCCAGCGACTTGAGCATCGCCGCCGCCAATGGATCGCCTTTGGCGGTCATGCCGGCCCACATGTAGGTGCGGATCGCGTCGTAGCTGCCCAGGTCATCGGAGAACGGGTCGACCACAAACAGCCCGGCGTTGGCGCTGGTCGCGCGATAGCCGACCCAGTTGGCCGCGAGGCCGTGGGGGTTGCTGGCGGTATCGGCGAGCATACGCGCGTTGCTTTCAGCCACTTCGTTCCAGCCGGCGTTCGGGCGTTCTTTCTGGAAGCGACGCAGTTGTGCAAGCACCTGGTAGCTCGGGTTGAAACGCCACAAGCCGCCCGGATGCACGTAGCCCACCGGCCCCGGCAACAGCATCTTGCCCAGGCCGGGCACACGCACAATCAGGTTGCGTTCAACGTTGGCCAACAACAATTGCGCGTCGGCGCGGTACTGCGGTGCATTCCACACGCGGGCCGCTTCGAGCAAGGCGTAGGCCATCCACAAGTCAGCGTCGCTGGCGGAGTTCGGGTCGATCACACCCCAGGTGTTATCAGCTTTTTTGCCCCACAACCAACCCGGCAGGTTCTGGCCGATGTCGGAGCCCGACATGTTGGCCTTGGTCCAGGTCCACAGCTTGTCGAAGCTCGCGCGGTCGTTGCCGACCAACGCAAAGAACATCGCGTAGGACTGCCCTTCCGAACTGCTCTCGGTGGGTTTCATCGACGAGTTCAACACTCGCCCATCGTCCTGCACAAAGCGCTTGGCGTAGTTCTGCCACAGCGGCCAGTCACAGGTTTGCGCCTGCGCGCTACCGGCAAACATCACCGCGCCCAGCGCTGCCAGGGCCATGCGCTTGAGCGGGCTCATGCCAACCGCCGTTTTGCACGTGCACGCAGTGACAGGTAGATCAGGGAAGTAACCACCGCCAGACCCAGGAAGGTGATCAACAACATCCAGCCCAGGTGCTGCGACAGCTGCCATTGCATGAATTTGAAGTAGTTGAGCTTGCCGACGTAGTACTGCTCGTCACCCACCAGCGAGCTGATAGTCGTGCCCTGCACCACGGCCAGGCTGCCCTGGATCGAGTCTTTGTAATCGTCACCGCCAATCAGCGCCGAGGTGGCTTCCAACAGGCCCTGCGGCTGGTTGCTGGCAATCAGCACCACGCTGCGGCCGCTCTTGAGTGGCGATTGGAAACCGGCCAGCCAGGTGCTGTTGCTCAGGCCTTTGAAGGTAATGCCGGCGTTGGCTGGGTGCTGGTTGGCCGCCGGGTCCGGGCTGACCCAGCTACGGACATAACGTGGCAGGTCAGACAGCAGGAACTGGTGCTGTTCACCATCGCTGGTGGCCGGCAGGTATTGCTGCCACTGCTTGAGCAGCGGTTGGTTGGCGGCGGTGGCGAGCACCAGCAGGTCTTTGTCGGCAACGCTTTGCACGTCCTTGGCCTGCACCACTTTGACGGCGGTGGCCGGGTAGCCGGTAGCTTCGCCGAAGCGGCCCATCACGGTCAGGTAGGCGGTCATCTCGTCGGTGCCGAAGTTATCGGGCATGACCACGGCGGATTCCGACAGGTCAGCCAGGCGGGTGAACGGGAAGCCGGAGTCGTTGAATACGCCCAGGTTCGGCATGGCGATGTAATGCTGGTAGCCGGTGACGTCGAGGGTGGAATCCGGGTCGATGGAGCCACGCATGTTGTCGACGATGATGTCGCGGCATTCGCCTTCTTTGATGTAGTCGTACATGAAGCGCAGTTGCAGCTTGGACTTGGGCGATGCCGAGCTGATCGGCAACAGCGTCGTCACTTCGCGCGGCAGGCTTTCGTCTTTCTTCAACTGGTCGAGCAGGGTCTGGCCGCCGCCCAGGTTGGTCACCGACGGCAATGCCACGGATTTCATGAACTGATCATTCAGGCCGATCAGCAGCGACGAATTGGTCGACACTTGCTGTGGCGTGTAGCGGTATTTGAGCTTGAGCGGCACGCCCTCTTCACGCCAGTTGAACAGGTCCGGCGGCAGGCGCATATCGACGCTGATCGCGCCAGGGTTGTAGCCCGACACGCTGAGTTTCTGCTGTTCGATCAACTCGCCCAGGCGCACCGGGCGGTTGCTTGGCAACCAGTTGGGCGCGTCGTACGGACGGCGCGGTGCCAGGCTGTCGAGCTTGGTGATGACCACGCTGTTGCCGGCCAATACCGGGTTGCCCAGCACGACCGCGTTGGCGGCGCGCTTGAGTTCTTCGCCGTCACGCCCGGTGACGATCAGCAGTTTGCCGTTGACGTCATTGGGGTTGGCGATGAGGGTCAGGGTCGGACCGGTCGGTTTGGCGACCGCAACACCGTGCACGTCCAGTGCGTCGGTGGTTTGCACCAGTAAGATGGCGTTGCCTTTGGCCGGCAGCTCACCGAGGGTGGTCGGGAACGTCGCGCCCCGGTAGCTGGCGAGGCCGCCGATCCATGAAGACAGGGCACCGGCCGCTTCCAGCGCGGCGCTGTCGGGCGCAGTGGCGAACACAAACGGCAGGCTGACCTGGCGCGCGTCACGCTTGTCGAAGAAAGGCAGCGGCAGCACGGCCAGGTCATCCTTGAGCACGATGGGCTCGACCTGCACTTTGAGCTCGCTGCTGTTGCTGATCTTGGCCCACAGGCTGCTGTGCAGCGGGTCTTCGCAAGACATGGTGTAGTGGCCGATGAACTGCAGGCTCAAGCGGTTGAACTCGGTGATCAACTTCGGCGGAAGCTGCACCAGTTGCTCCTGCTGGATGCCCGCGCCGTCTTTGGGCAGCGCCAGGCTGGCGGCGACTTCGCCGTTGACCAACACGTTGATCTGCGAGAGGTCGGCCAGCAGCGCCGGCGAGTAGCTGTACTTGAGCAGCAGTTGCGCGCCCTTCACCACTTCATCGGCACGGATATCGAAGTTGACGCTGTCGGACGACTCCACGCCTTGCAGGTTCATCGTGTCGCGACGACCCAACTGCTTGAGGGTCAGGCTGTAGCCGTTATCGGTGCTTTGTACCGGCGCGGTGGTGGCCGCTTGCTCCGCAGCTTGCGCCAGGGTGTTGAGGCCCATCAGCGAGGCGATCATCAGCGCGAGTGCACGGCGCGGATGAGGGCGAGCGAATATCTTCGAGGTCATGGCTTGTCCATCAGCGTATCAAGCGGTTTTGTGGGGGTGCGGCTTAAGGCCAGACGCAGTTCATGTAGGGTGGCGCGGCCCAGGGTGAACAAGCCGCCGATGCCGATGGAGCCCACTTCACGCAGGGCCGCCAGCGGTGTATCCGGCTGGCCGGCGCCCCAACTCGCGGCCCAGGTATCGGCGCGGGAAAAGGTCAGGCGAACCAACTCGCTTTGCTGGCGCAGGCTGAGGGGCTCGAACTGGGCGCCGATCTGCGCGCCCTTGCTGAATACCACGCGGGCATCGAACAAACTGTCCTGGCCGTTGCGCGACAGCACCAATCGCACGCGCTCACCCTGGGTGATCGAGTGACCATCGGAGAGCATCAAGCCGAAGCCGTTTTGCGAGAAATCCTGAGTCGTGCCTTCAAGCACACGGCCGTCAGCACAAATGATGCTCACCGGCAGCTTGGCGCTGACACGCGGTTCGGAACGCACTTGGCGCGCTTCCGAAGCCACGGCCACGGCGGCGCTGGTGATGATCAGGTTGTAGAGGGTCCAGGTCAGGTTGATCGCTACCGTCACAGCGGTGGACTCATCGCCCCAGATCAATTGGTGGATACCGAAGCCCAGGCCGATCAGATTCACCGCCAACAACACCAGGTACGGGCGCGCGAGTTTCCAGTCGAAGAACTGCTTGTCGATGATGCCGCCCTTGTCGGTGACGTTGAAGCCACCGGCCTTGGGGTTGACCAGCGCCACCAGCACCGGCGGCAGGATGTACCAGGCCAGTACCGTCTCGTACACCTCGTTCCAGAACGAGTGACGGAAACGCCCCTGGATCCGCGAGTTGGTCAGGCTTGAATGCACCAAGTGAGGCAATACGTAGGCAACGATCATCAGCGCCGACGCGTGGAAAATCTCCGCGCCGAACACCAGGTAGGCCAACGGTGCGGTCAGAAACACCAGGCGCGGCAAACCATAGAAGAAGTGCAGCATGGCGTTGGCGTAGCAGATGCGCTGGCCCCACTTGAGGCCCTTGCCCAGCAGCGGGTTGTCGGTGCGGAAGATCTGCGCCATGCCCCGCGCCCAGCGAATTCGCTGGTTGATGTGGCGCGACAGGCTTTCGGTGGCCAGGCCCGCGGCTTGCGGGATAGCCAGGTAGGCGGTGTTGTAGCCCAGGCGGTTGAGTTTGAGCGCGGTGTGGGCGTCTTCGGTCACGGTCTCGACGGCTACGCCGCCGATTTCCAGGAGCGGCTTACGGCGGATGACCGCACAGGAGCCGCAGAAGAAGGTGGCGTTCCACAGGTCGTTGCCGTCCTGCACCAGGCCGTAGAACAACTCGCCCTCGTTGGGCACGGCGCGGAAGGTATCGAGGTTCTTTTCGAATGGATCCGGCGAGAAGAAGAAGTGCGGCGTTTGCAGCATCGCCAGCTTCGGATCCTTCAGGAACCAGCCCAGGCTCACTTGCAGGAAGGAGCGCGTCGGCACGTGGTCGGCGTCGAACAGGGCGATGTATTCACCGTCGGTGACCTTCAACGCTTCGTTGAGGTTACCGGCCTTGGCGTGGAAGTTATTGTCGCGGCGAATGTAGTTCACGCCGACCTTGCGGCAGAAGTCACGGAAGTCGTCGCGGCGGCCGTCGTCCAGCACGTGGACGCGCAGCTTGTCCTTGGGCCAGTCCATTGCCTGGGCAGCGAAGATGGTCAGTTTTACGATGCTCAGCGCTTCGTTATAGGTCGGGATGAACACGTCGACCGTCGGCCACTCTTCGGGCTCGGTCTTGAGCCACACCGGCGTACGGCGCAGCGGCCAGGCGGTTTGTACGTAGCCGAAGATCAGGACGATCAGGGCGTAGAACTCGGCGGCGACCAGGCCGTAGCCGAAGAACATGTCGATCCAGGTCTCGAACCCGAGGGTGGAGGTGAGCCGCCAGAACATGTAGCGCAACGACGCCACCAGCGACAGCACCACCAGCGCGAGGATCGCCAGGCGTCCGGGAATTTTGCGCAGCACCAGCACCGCCAAGAAGCACACGCCGGCAAACAGGCATTGGCTGTAGAGGTCGAGCGGTGCGCTGATAATACCCAGCAACAGCAGGGCCCCGAGCACGCAACTGGCAACAACCAGTACCGTACGCAGCGCCGCAGGCCACCGATTGAAGCGCGCAATCGCGCCATTTAGGCGCTGTTCAGCGCGCCCTTCGACGAAGGGCGTGGAGGACGTATTGTCGGTCATGGAAGGTCCGAGTCGATGCGTTCGAGCAAGGTGCGGCACAGGGCGTGGACGTCCTGGCTGCCGATACTGTTGACGGTGGGGTCGAGGGGATCGCGACCGTAGGCTTGGGCTTCACTGAACGCGGGGTCGCGGTGAACCGTCCCCAGCAGGGCAGCACCCAGACGGGTCTTGAACACCTCGGCCATGTCCAGGCTGAAGCGGTGGGCCGCGTCCAATTGGTTGATCACGTAGAAGCGCTGTGGCGGTTTTTCGCGAGTGAAGTACGGCGCAAGCACACTGTCCATCTGGTCGAGGGTGCTGAACGAGGCCACATCCGGCTGCACGACTACCAGCACCGCATCGGCCACCGACATGGCCTGGCCGAGGTACACGGTATTGCCGGCCGGGACGTCGATGATCACAGTGTCCTGGCCATTCAATTTAAGGCTGGCCAATCGTTTGCCCAGCCACTCGCTATCCTCACCCAACCAACGGTTCAGACTCTGCTGCTGCTCATGGCCGGTGCTGCCAAATGCCACCAGCCTGCAACCGGCAAAACCGCGTTCAGGCAGGGCTTCCCAGCTTTCATTGAGCAAGCTGATCGCGCCGACGCCAGGCATGTCGAGGCCAAGGCACAGGTGATGACGCAAAGCATTCTGCGGGTCCAGGTCCAGGGCGAGCGCCGGGCGACCCTGGCGCTGCAGGCCGCTGGCAATCGCGGCGGTCAGGGTACTGCGACCGACGCCGCCTTTCACCGAGACAACCACCACGACGTTGGGGTTGGATTGCTCCGAATACACTTCACCGTCACGCCCCTCCATCACTTCGGGCGGCCGCAGGTGGTCGGCTTCGCCTTGGCTCAGCTCCTCCAGCAGACGCAACAAAGGCGCTGAAGGCGCTTCGATCACAGGCAGGGCTTGAGTGACTACTGGGGTCTCGAGAACCTCTACATCGTCCTCGATAAACTCATGGACAAAGTCGATCTCGCGGTAGCCACTCGGGTTGGCACCCAGCTTGTTGAATAGTTTTGAAATGTCATCTGCTCGACTCACTCACTGCCCCTCCCCACCTGTTTGCGCTCTAAAGGCGATAAAAAGGTCAGCAATAAGCTGACCTTGTATTTTTCTAGTTATGTGGTGTCGGGCGCATTCTGTGATATCACATTGATGGTGTCAGTATTTTGATGCTTTTAGTTCAAATTAATCCGACGAACGGCATAGCGCCATTTTTATGACTTTTGCGTGATAAAAAATTCATTCGCTGTAAGAACATGAACTTGCGCTGTTATTTCGCGAAAATTGCTGTCTGCGTGGACAACAACGGCGCAAAACTGACATACCCATCAATAAATATTCGATTGCCCAACATGGTCTCGAAAAATTACCTACATCAAACCGCGATTAATCTGACGGTTTATATCGCGCAACAGAATACGGAAACCTCACCTGTATTCAAGGGAAAACCAGCCGAGCGGTTGATTCGAATCACCCGCGAAGCCACGGCCCGTGTATCGGTGCGTACAGGCGGCGCCTCGCTGGACAGCGAAGCAAAACCCGCGCCGCACGACTCCCCTAGGGCACTCAATCTGCTAAGCCCGGAGGATACCGCCCATTAACTAAACTAAATTGATCGCAGTCAGCCTGTTGGCTGTTGGCTTTTGCTGCAAATGCCGACAGAGATAGGCAGTGGACTACAAGAAGTTCGAGAAGAACTGTGGGAAGGGGCGTTGATACCCATAACAACTGGGCACCCGGGCGCCCAGTATTGGAGCGGGCCTGCCTTATTGGCGTACGCGGCACTCGGTGAACGCGTAGTCATCCTGGCAATCGCTGGTAGGGTCCGACGACACACTCACGTAGTGAACGGTATCGGCGTCGAGCAGCTTATAGGTGTACACATCCGGCGAACGTACGCCGTCCGTGCGCAACTCATTCTTGCCATTGGCCGCTGACCATGAACCCTGCTCGGTCTGGATCACCTGAGTCTGCTGCGCGTCGCGGTAGAAGGTAATAACGAAGCGACCGTTTCACGTGGGGCGTCCTTTGGATGGGATGAGATTGCACCGGGTTAGACCCTTCAGCGACCCAGGAAGAATCCTACCCTTGCTGATCGGAAAAAGGGGCGCGGATGAAAAAACCTTGGGTTCTGCAAAAATAGTCAGAATTCAGGGGTTTACAGAACCTTTCCAATCGCTATAATCGTCGCCCTAACACGCCGGTATAGCTCAGTTGGTAGAGCAACTGACTTGTAATCAGTAGGTCCCGGGTTCGACTCCTGGTGCCGGCACCACATTAGGCTCCATTGCATTCCACCGAATGCTCTGGAAGCCCCGAAAACCCGCCCTTTGGCGGGTTTTTTCGTTCCAGGACCCTCCGTCGGGATCCAACAAAATCCCCCTTCCCCGAGGGTATGTTAGGGGTACTGCGATTTCCCGATCAGGAGCGCGTACCCCTATGCCACGTCTAGCGATCCCCCTCAGCGACCTGCAATGCCGCACGGCCAAAACCCGCGAACGCGCCTACAAACTGTTCGACGGCGGCGGCATGTACCTTTTCGTCAAACCCAATGGCGTGAAGACCTGGCGCTTGAAGTACACCAAGCCCAGCGGCAAGGAAGGTACGCTCATCATTGGCAATTACCCCATCGTTACCCTTTCCGTCGCACGACGTAAGCGAGACGAAGCCAAGGCGTTGCTGCTCGACAACCTCGACCCAATGGAAGAAAAGAAGAAGGCCAAGATCGTAGCCCAGCGGGCGGCACTGCTTTTCGAAACCATCGCCCTGGAGTGGCACGCTGATATGTCCCGCCGCTGGACCGAAGGCCACGCAAAAACCGTAATGAGCCGACTGCGCACCCACGTCTTCCCGCTGATCGGCCAACGACCCATCGCTGAACTCGATACCCACGACCTGCTAGAGATCACCCAGCGCATCAAGGAACGCGGCACCATGGATGTAGCGTTAAGGGTACAGAACTACTTATCCACCATCATGCGCGGGGCCAAAAGGGCTCGGCAGATCACCATGAATCCTGCACTGGATCTGGCAGGCTCGATTCACGCGCCGCGCACTGTCCATCGCCCGGCCCTCTCCCTCAACCGCCTACCCGAACTGCTACACCGTATCGACAACTACAAAGGCCGCGAGCTGACGCGCCTCGCCGTCCTGCTCACACTGCATGTATTCGTCCGCTCCAGCGAACTGCGCTTCGCGCGATGGAGTGAGTTTGACCTCCAACGCGCCATGTGGGAAATCCCCGATACGCGCGCACCGATTGAAGGGGTACGCAACTCCACACGCGGGACCAAGATGAACGGCGACATTCAAATGGTTCCGCTATCGCCGCAGGTCATCGAAATACTGGAGCGCCTGCTCAGCCTCAGTCGCTTTTCAGAGTTGGTGCTACCGGGCGACCACAAGTACTGGAAGCCCATGTCCGAGAACACGGTGAACACCATGCTCCGCAACGTCGGCTATGACACCAGCAAGGACGTGTGCGGCCACGGCTTCAGGACCATGGCCTGTAGCGCCCTGCTGGAGTCCGGGTTATGGACCGACGCAGCCATCGAAAGACAAATGAGCCACAAGGAACGCAACCGCGTACGCGCCGCGTATATCCACAAAGCTGAATTTCTGGAACAGCGTCGGCTGATCATGGCGTGGTGGAGCAACTACATCGATGCTAACCGCCATGGGCATGTGACGCCCCACGAATTCGCTCATCCAGTCGGCGACAACATCACCGCCCTACAAAATAGCCGTGGCGCATCCAAACATGGGTAAGCCAATGAGATCACCGCAGCCCGCCCTTCCACGCGGGTCCATCCAAGCGGGGCTGCAAAGCCGCCCCGCTTGGATGGACCTCACTTAAAAAATCTAAAGCCCACGCAAACTGTCTGTGGAAAACCACCGATTTCCACCGGTGGATAGTTTCATCCACAGCCGTAGAACGCCCGAAAATTCGGGCCTTGACCCAAATTATCCACAAGCGTAGAAAAGACCGGGCAAAGAGCTGTCGTTGACAGCAACCCAGGTAGCCAGAACCTTTAAGGCTACGCCACACCGTGGTGGTTCTCCAAAAGTGCGATTAGCGTCCGGCGGCTCGCACGGTCACTCGCCGAGTGATGGATGCCTACTCCAGATCATTGCCATTGCGGCAAATACATCCCCCTACCCAGCTGCCCTGCAGCAACCTTTCCGCTTGGCCATTTCACTGCGCCAACCTGCGCCCGTCTCTTTCTTCTGGAAAGAGACGGGCGCTCCTAACGCTGCTGCAGCCCAACTCGTACAAGGCATTGCGGCATTCCCCCTCGTGACAATCGGCGTGACAACACCGAAGTCACACGCAACAGCGATGCAGATGATGGTGCCGCAGCCTACGGAATGGACTGCACCTGACTGACAGTCAGGCATGCCCCGGTCATCGCATCACTGCCTTCACCCGACTCAGGATCTTGCGGCGCTGGTCTCGTCAGCCAGTGCAGCCTCCACCCGCCCACTTCCTCGGAAGTGCTCAGGAGGCCAGATCATGAGATGCCCAAGCTCCCGGTCGTAAAGATCCGCCAGTCCCGCGTTAGTGGACAACCCTCACAAGTCGCAGGGGCCTTGATCCCTGATAACACTCAACATTCGTGGCGGGATGACGTGGGGAAAGTTTTAAAAGTTTTGGCTTCGAGAGGCGTTTGATCATGGCATTGGTCGGTAGACGAGATGGGCGCAATTTTGGCTATGGCCGGCAACTGAGCTACGCCGGGCCGCAAGCGCTAAAAGATCTGTTTGGCGGTGGGCATTACGGGACGGTCAAAGCGCACAGTGATCGGTGGCTGGCGTTTGTACGCTGGTGTCGGTCGGAGCATGGGCCAGGCTTCAACGATGCGCGACAGATTGATCGGCAGACCTTGCTGGACTACACCGGACATCTGCGCCAACAAGTTGAACAAGGTGAGCTCGCTATCGCCACTGCGCAAAACCGGTTGTCCAGTGTGAATCGAACCATGGCCGTGCTTCGCGGTGATCAGTATGTGAAAGTGCCGAGCCCGAGTAAGGCGCTGGGAATGCGGCGCACCGCTGTTCGTCGGTCAGTGCCGCAAGGCCAAGACCGCGAACAGGTGAAGCGGATCGTAGAGGTACTTTGCGAAAACCAGCAGACGCGCGTCGCGGCCATCGCTCAGTTAGCGCGAGCCACCGGTATGCGTTTGCGTGAGGCGATTTTGGCCGACCTTCCTCGACTGCAACGGGAAGCCGAGCAGCTCGGGAGGATCAACATCCAGGACGGCACCAAAGGTGGCCGTTCAGGCGCGTCAGCACCTCGTTGGATTACGGTAGATGATCATATTCGTGACGCACTGAGGTTTGCCGAAAAGGTCTCACCCGACGATAGCCGCAACCTGCTGGCACCGAACGAGAGCTACTTCGATTTCCAACGGGAAATCGTCCGCCCCGCAAGGGACATCCTCCATACGCACAACCTCAAGGGCTTCCATGAATTGCGGGCGGCCTATGCGTGCGAGCGCTATGAGCAGATCACCCACCATCCCGCCCCCATCAACGGTGGCCATTGCTATCAACTCGACCAACGCCTAGATCAGGATGCCCGAGTACAAATCAGCTATGAACTAGGACATGGTCGAATCGACGTGGTATCGGCGTATATCGGTGGCCGGGTATGAATAAACCATTCGATATGGAGATCTTCTTGGCTGGGGTGCTGACTGGAGCACATGCCACACGCGAACGTCACATCCACCAGGCCAAGACTATTCAAGCAGCCATTTCTGAACGCTGGAGCCGAGATAATCCATGGGCATGGCAGCAAAAGCATCTCGCATGGTTTCTGAACCACCACTTGAGCCCGCACGCTGAATCGACGCGCTATTACTATCTGCTGACCATGCATTTGCTCGCTTTTCGCTTAGGGAAATCCTGGCAGTTCAACCTCTAGGCGAAGGGTCCTCCTGTCGATAGATCAGAGGGTGTAAATCTTACTCAGGAGGGGACACCGAAAGAAAATCAATCCGCCCCCACCTCTGAGAAACGCAACGCATTCCTCCCTAGCCAGCAAATCGGACTCAAATGGTGGCCAAAACATGGCACGCAAATAAAATGTGGAGTACGCTCGACCTAGAAAGCTAGCTAACGCTCAGCAGGATCAGCAGAAACACCTGAACGATTGTTTGCCACGGAAAGGCTAAAAAATGATCAACTCGATACAACAACAAATATTAAACTTCGATACGTTAATCGCTATCGAGAAAGAGTACATTCAACTCACATCCCGCCATAATCGTTCTGCATCTACACCTATGCTCCCGTTACGAAGAGCACTAGGAAAATTGTATTCACCTCAAAAATATAGTCCTCCAGCAGAATCAAAAGACTTCGCTTCCTCAGCCGGATATTTATAATGACTCTAGATGAAATTAGAAGTTTATTAGACGCAATGCCGCCTAATGAAGACGAGATAATACAGCAGGGTAATCTACTTGATCTAAACAACCGCTCAGTAGAGTTCAAAATCCATCATGGATGGGACATCGCCCACGGAAATCTTTGCGATAAATTATGGGGGGAGTTCAACATAAAACTTCTAAGACACGTTAGAGACAATTGTCAGGATGAGAATCTATTAGAAGCTGAAATAAGCAACCTAAGCCTTGAGGATAGCCATTGGGAATGGTTTAAAAAATCAATCGCATATCGGACAGACGAATATCATTGGTTTTTCTTATCAGCTGACTCAAAACCTCAAGGGGCATGTCTAATCTACCACCCCAAACAAAGCATTTTTGACAAAGGAAATATTTTTTACATCGAGTATCTTGCCGTAGCTCCCTGGAATCGGCGAAACCCAATGAGCAACAAACAATTTAGCGGAATTGGCAGCATTCTAATAAAATCCGCGATAGCCTACTCTTGTAACGCATTGAGGCTCAGGCCCGGTTTTAGCTTACATTCACTACCAAAAGCAAAAACCTATTACGAACGGATTGGAATGCAACACTTCCCCAGTTTAGACAAAGATCAACTTAACTATTTTGAAATGGCAGAGGCCAAGGCCGCTCAATATGCGGGGGCAATATGACCAACAAAAATGAGGAACAGGATGATTTTGTAGTAACATCTGAAAGCACAATAAATCCAAAGGTTTTAATCAACGCATTAAACGCCCACGATGAAGTTATCCGCTTAGTAAAAGCATCAACTACTAAAAGAAATGCACCTTGTAGTGAAAACATCTCTTTATTTCGCGACCTACTCACAGACAACAAAGGCAAAACTTTCTTTAGACAATCGAACAATGCAAATACCGCCACCACTTCCTATTGGCTTTCCCGCATAAAATATACAGCCCAGCTACTTTTAAACTTGCAAGACGTACCTAAATACCAGCCGATTTCCACTGACCAAATTTATCAAATCACTCGGATGAGTCCCGCCCCTGAAAATGTCCGCTTAGTCTCCAGCGCGCTATTAAGCCTCGGCATAATACTTATATTTGACGAACAGCTTAAAGGAATGAAGCTTGACGGAGCTGTATTCAAATTAAAGTCTGGCCATCCTGTCATTGGCATGACGTTAAGACACAGTAGACTAGATAATTTCTGGTTCACACTAACGCACGAGCTATCTCATATACACCTGCACATAGATCAACTAGAGACACCCATACTAGATGACTTTGAAGAAGCATCAACCGAAAAAATTGAATTAGAAGCCGATCGACTTACCAAAACAATTTTTGTCAGTAGAAACGAATGGCGGAACTGTGAACCAAAATATGATTTACGCAGAGAGATCGTAATAAAATACGCAAACGAAAAAGGACTGCATCCAGCAATAATTGCAGGCATGCTTAGGCACGAGTTAAATCGATATGAAATCTTTTCCGATATCGTGTCCGAATATAACACTAGGGATTTGATATTTAAACATGAATAACTATACTCCATTCTTAAAAACCAAAACTAATGAGATCGGGGCCCTAAAGGTTTTGCATCCTACGCTGAAGCCTTTTATCGCTCCTTTCTTTGATTTCCCGATGAAAAAAGGTCTGAATGAACAGTCCCTAAAAAAATCTATTGACGGAACGCACAAAAAAATAAAAACGCACTTAAAAGAATATAGAAATTTCTACCTTGATAATTTCGATGTCCCAGATGCAATAACGATTTCGGGACAAGACAATTACATGTATATTATCGACAAATTTTCCGACACCACGTTCATCCCAGTTATCGCCATCGAAAGAACACCACAACGAAATGATGCTGTGTTCAACGCCAAAATCACAGGCAAAATTAAATCAGATACCATAGCACTAAGAGTTCAGCCTGAAGACTTTCAGCACTACACTACAACCAAAGTAGAAATACAAACATTAGTTAGAAAATGCCCTCCCAATTTCACATCAATGATCCTTATTCTAGACAATAGGATTTGCCGCACATGTGATACGACCAAAAGAGCGGGAGAGCTAATCAACTTTATCATCGCTATAAAGCGCGATTATTCATTCTCAAAAATAATAATAACCGGTTCTTCAATACCGGCATCAATCAAGGAAATACTTGAAGTCGGGCATGAGATCTCTTTACCCAGAAGTGAACTAGCCATACACAAAAAAGTTATTGCCCACCATGAACTAAGCGACATTGAACTTGGGGATTATACTATCGTAAGCCCTAATTTCTCGGAAATCGACATCCCACCAGAAAGCATGCGCAACGTTACTGCGCCCAAAATTTTGTATGCCTTTGAAGACTTTCAATATGTTATTAGAGGTAACGGCTTAAAAAACCATCCGCGAGGGAACCAGCAGTATAACGATATGGCGAAAATTCTGGTGGCAAAAACCTTCTATCGGACACCACCATACTCTTGGGGAGACAATTACCTGAACGATAAAGCCAACTCACATGGTACCCTAGTCACGCCTAGCAGCATCCTGAATCCGACTATCAATGCTCACATCACATTTATGTTACAAAAACCCTAGCTTTCTCTGCGCGAGCTTAGCGCTAATTGCAAGGCTAAGCTCTTCTCTCCCCATAATTCCTGCAATGGAGTTAGAAATATTATCCCTATTTGCCTTTGCAGCAACCTGTATATTCAGCCCTTCGGCCACATCTGAAAGTTCTGTCCTCCAGAGAGTCATGAGAGCAGTCTTCTTATCAAAAAAAGGGCTATTTTTTGAAGATCTTGTCCCCCGCAGAACCACAACACCACTTACCTCCCTGGCAATCATCACTCCCCAGTGCGCTGGAATAACCCTTATAGCTTTATTCGCATGACGCTCTGTAGTAACTAAAGTTATCTTCCTGAACGCCAAATCATAATAGGCAGCTTGGCTTATTGCTCGCTCAATTTTATCGGCATCACCTTTTATCTCATAACAATGAGCCTCCTTGTAAATAGCCACCACATCAGCTATTGCACTTCCATTATGCACTCTCAGCTCTTCAATTAGCGCGCTGGGGCGGTGCGACATTCGACCAAGCCTAGCCAAAAGGGCGGATCTAATTTGAATATCTCCCAGCACAATCACCTCGATTTACTTTGGCGCACGCAGCATTTTAATCAGCCTACTATAGCAGAGCCTAGATAATTTTAAAAACAAAAAATAGACTTGACGCATATGAATATGCAAGTCCAGAGCCAGACTAAATATAGCTAAAACCCCAGAAAACTTCTATATCGCGCTATACGAGTTACGCTTAGCGATACTTTCTCAAAAAACAGCACAGCGTGCGAGCTTGATAGCTTTCCTCCCTAGCGATTCTCGGAGAGAATTTTTGACATAGCTGATATTGATTTTTCTATTTAATGAGCCATTAAGGTTATAAGATATTAATGAAACAAAATACGGCCGGATTCGGCTCCACTCAATTCCGTAACTAGCTAATTCATTAATAATAACTAGTTGCCGTACGCGAAGTTTTTCACCGAAACCTGGACGCCTGGAAACCAACCTCCCCGAAATATAACGTTCGCCTGGTGCCGTACCATACAAAACAAAGACTCGCAGAAATGCGGGCCTTTGTTGTTTCTGGGGATTGGTGTGATTGCGCTTGTGCCCAGAAGCCTCGTCCTGATTAAGCTCCCCCCCGGAGGGCCTTTCTTGATCCCCTAAGGCGTTCGCCGACCTCGCTCGTTGATGATTCGACGAATAAGAGATCGAAAATACATCTGCCCCTTCTAGGGGCAATGCCTGTTTAGGAAACACGGGGTCTGTCCCCATGTTTTCTTCTTGAGCCTAAGCCCCCAACATTAATAAGTTATGAAAGCAATCTTAACGACGCTGAATTAGCTAAAAATCAAGATGCACGCGATTCAAAGTTAGTGAAAAATTTGCTGACAGCCGACAAAATGCTACACTCAAAAATTAAATAGCGCTTCCATTTAGAAATGCATTAATTAAACCTACAGGAATAACACACAACAATGCCTCATATACCAAACTTCAGAAAAGCCTTTAAAATAGATAAAAAAGCAAACCTTATCGAGTCCGCAGTAGCCATTGAATCGTGTGCCAAAGCAGATAAAATCCTTAATGACTACTTGGGAGAAATCGAGCCAAAAAACAACAATGAAGGCTTTCGAATTCACTCGCTTTTAAATCTGACCGGTCGTGTATACGAGCACGTCCAAGGCATGCTAGTTGCTATTTCGACAGGTTCGCCAGCCAGTGCGGAGGCATTAGCTAGGGTTGTTGTAGAAGGCTCAATAAACATCATGTACCTAGCCGAAAGAGGCGACTCAGGGACATTAATAAAATTTTTCCAATCATGGCTGAATGAGCACAATAGAAAGCTCAATGAGTGGAAGCAGAAAATACTGGACGGAACCGACGCAGAAGAAATATCGACTATGATAGAGGAAAGAAGAAAAGTCATTACGGTATTAGACGAATTCGTTAATGAAATTGAAACTCAATGCTCTGTAGATACATCCAATCCGGGGAGTGACTGGCCTAAGTCGCTTTATAAAAGATTTGAAACACTTGGGCGCGAGACTGATTACTATGAAAGCTATCATCGCCTCAGCGGAGCAAGCCATATAACTGGCGAGGACACGCTTATGTGGCTTATGTTTATGCACGCCTCACCCGAGCACAAGATAAAGGCTGGAAAGGAAGCTTGGGCTTACTCAATAATGATGACCAGAATTGCAAGCATGTTTTTTGTAGACACTGCTTTTTCATGTGTTAAAGCCTATGGGCGTGAAAACAATAAAGATCTATATCAATGCAAGCTCGAACTACAACTCGCCGTCCGCAAAATTGCACGGCAGGCAGGTGTACCGTTGAGTGAATCGCCATGATTGATTAGACACACCCGACTAGTTGCTTTTGGCCGACTCCTGCCGATTCACCATGGGAAATAATCGGCAATGTTCAAACTTGAAGGGTTTACCTTGCCGTATCCTGCTCTGGATATTTTATATGCAGCTCGACAACGTGCTCTAACCTAAAAGTCCCGGTTCGACTCCACTGAGATCCATAACTAGCTGATTTATTTATAGTTATTTGTAGGGATACGCCAAATTTTCCACCGACTTCCAGCGCCACGGAAAATCTAGCCCCGCTGACTGCTACCGTTCGTCTGGTGCCGCACCATATCTCGAAGCCCCGCAATGCGGGGCTTTGTGGTTTCTGGGGTTTGGAAAATCACTCTTTCTGAAACCGCTAACCCCCCCTTCAGTCCAAGATTCGTCCAATTTCATTTTAGGGACGCCTCGACATCACGCACCTAAAAACCCGTGTGCTGTACGAGTCACCTTCACCGCCCCCCTCACTCAGAAACAACCAAGCCCTGACAAACACGTTAAGGCTTGGGTGTTTCTGAGGTGTCCTAGCGAAAACCATGCTGTCCAGACAGGACGCTCGTATCGGCGAAATTGGCTTTGCGATTGGCTATGAGTCCGAGGCGGCGTTCAGCCGCGCCTACAAAGCCTTTTTTGGTCGCCCGCCACGGGAGGACAAGGCCCGGCCGGGGTAGGCCGGGACGTGTTCATCAATGACCCGCGCTTTGCCCACCGTCGACATGCAGAATCTCGCCGGTGACAAACCCAGCGCGCTCCAGATAGACGATCGCCTGGGCGATGTCACTCACCTCTCCCATATGCCCGACCGGATGCAATTGCCCGAGCGCCGCGTGGGTTTCTTCGCTGTGCATCGGCGTCTTGATGATCCCTGGGCTCACCGCGTTCACCCGGATGCCACGCTTGGCGTACTCAATCGCCAGGGACTTGGTCGCTGAGTTCAGCCCACCTTTGGTGAGGTTGGCGAGTACCGATGGCACGCCGTCGATGGCGTGGTCCGCCAGGCTGGTGGTGACGTTGACGATATGGCCAGCGTTGTTCTTTTCCATCTCGGCAATAGCGAGTTGGGTGATGTAGAAGAAGCCGTTGAGGTTCACCGCGAGCACATTGGCGTAGTCCTCCTGGGTGTAGGCCGTGAACGGCTTGGCGATAAAAATACCGGCGTTGTTGATCAGGCTGTCAATGCGCCCGAAGGTGGCCAGGGTTTCGCGGATGACGCGCTGGGCGGTGGCCGGGTCAGCGATGTCGCCGGCGACGGTAAGGATGTCCGGGTCGGTGGACGCTTGGATCGAGCGCGAAGTGGCGACGACCCGGTAATCCAAAGCGCGGTAGGCCTGGACCACGGCGGCGCCGATACCTTGGGACGCGCCGGTGATGATGACGACTTTTTTCATGAGAGTTCTCCGGTAGGGATTCAGGCTTGGGATTTGCGGTACTCGGTGGTGGTGATTCCGGCGTAGCCCCAGTTATCGGTATCGACTTCTTCGATGACGATGTGGGTCAGGTCCGGGCGTTTGTGCAGGACGCGTTCGAGGGTTTCGGTGAACTCGGCGATGACCTGGGCTTTTTGCTCCGGGGTAACGCCGTCACGGGTAATGCGCAGGCTGACAAAGGGCATGACAATGACTCCAGTGGCCGGCCATCGGGGTGATGGGCGGGCAGTGGGGCCAATTTAGGCTTGCGTCGGGAGGGGATAAAGACGGGGCCGGGTACTTCATTCGTACTGCGGTGTAACAAGACAGCGCTGGAATGCCAGGCATAAAAAAACCCCGAACCAGTCGGGGTTTTTTATCGCCCGAAATCAGGCGCGACGTCGGATCAATTAGAAAACGTTGATCGGGTAGTCGGCGAACAGACGGATTTCGTTACCGCCTACGTTGTACTGGTCAGCGTTGTTGGAGACACGCAGCCAGGAGGCGCGAGCACGCAGGCTCAAGTCTTTGGCTGGACCGCTCTGGACCACGTACTTAAACTGGTTCCAGATTTCACGCTCGGTGCCGTCGCCGCGGTTGGTACCGTCGTCGATGTTGGTACCGCGAACGTAGGCAACGTTGTAGGTCAGGCCTGGTACGCCGAAGGTGGCGAAGTCGATGCCGTAGCCAAGCTGCCACGAACGCTCGTCCTTGCCGTTGAAGTCGGACCAGTAGGAGTTGGCCAGCAAGATGGTGTTACCACCGTCGCCGATGCCGCCAGCGTTGCGGTAGCCGCCGTAGAGGTAACCGGTGTCGCCGGTGCTGCGCTGGTGCGCGACGGTGAAGCTGTGCGGGCCGACAGCCCACGTAGCGCCCAGGCTCCAGATCTTGTTGTCACGGGCGTCAGCGTCTTTCTGGTTTTCCAGGGCGAAGCTGCGGTCCAGCTTGGTTTTGTAGCCGTTGAAGTCAAAGGTCAGCGACTGCTTCTCTGGCAGGGCCAGCACGTAGTTGACGTTGACGTATTGCTTCTTCAGCACGTCCTGCATGTCGGAGGCGTACAGCGCGGCCGACAGGCTCTCGGTGAATTTGTAGCTACCACCGATGTAGTCGATGCTTTTCAGGCGACCGCTGTCGGTGCCTTCCATGCTCTTGCGGGCTTCTTTGGTGAAGTGACCTGCGTCCAGTTGCAGACCGGCGATCTCTTTGGAAACGATCGAGGTACCGGTGTAGGTTTCCGACAACAGACGGGAGTTGTCGTACTGCAGCACAGGCACGGCCGGGAACTGATCACCGTACTTGAGCACGGTGTTGGAAACGCGGAACTTCACGGCAGCGCCGCCCTTGGCCAGGTCGTGTGGTGCCGAGCCAGGGTTGTTCGAGCCATCAGGGTTGGTGGTGCCATTGCCCTGCTTGAAGAAGTCGATACCGCCAGCGCCGGCACGGCCTTTACCGCCGTCCAGACGAATAGCGTATTGGCCGATCACGTCCACACCCACACCGACGGTGCCTTGGGTGAAGCCGGACTCGAGCTTGCCGATGAAGCCTTGGCCCCACTCGGCTTTGTCTTGCTTGCCGTTCTTGTAGTCACGGCTGATGTAGGCGTTACGTGCGGCGATGTTCAGGTGGCTGTCTTCGATAAAGCCCTTGGACTGGTCCTGGTCGTTTGCCATTGCTGTCGATGCGCTCAAAATCCCCAGAGCGATCAGACTCATCCGTTGCTTCAACATTTTCTTGTATTCCTTATTCCTGGTTGAGTACGCGCTGTGACACCAGGCTCCGTGTCGCTTTTTCTGGTGTCGACTGATTCCGGAAAAAAGAAGGCCCGCGGACGACTTAACAGGCCGCGGGCCTTTTTTATTGGATGAGTCATGGCGGTTAGCCACAGGCGTTGGGCGCAATCCTAGTCGCGCCCGGAACTATGTGTCAATTTCGCGAATCGTCTGTATTTAGGCGAAATAATTCTAAGGAAGCGCCTACAGCAGTCCTGTAAGCGACAAAAAACCGCACGCAAAACGGCAAAAAACACATCTCGTAACACATTTCAAAGCCGATACGTTTGGTAATGGATAACGCGCGCAAATGCAAAGCATTACCATTAACGCACAGTTTTCCTCCCTAACAATTCGGATACATTCCTCCATGCCTGCCCCTCGCCTAACGCCCATCACCCTTGGGCTTTCTGTTCTGCTGTCTGCCGGTTTTGCCTGTGCGGCCACGACCTTGCCCGAAACGTCGATCAGCGCCGAAGCTGACGAAGACGACCCGCGCATCAAGGAAACCAGCACCGCCACCCGTACCGCCACACCTGTGCGGTATGTGCCCCAGGCGATCGACTCCGTGAAAACCGAAAGCCTGCGCTCCTACGGCACCAATGACCTGGGCCAGGCATTGAGCGGCATCCCTAACGTCAGCAGCGGCGCCGACACGCGCTTCGACAGCTTGCGCATCCGCGGTTTCGACGCGAGCAATGACTTCTATCTGGATGGCATTCGCGACGACAGCCAATATGTGCGCGACTTGCACAACATCGAGCGCATCGAAGTGCTCAAGGGGCCGGCAGCCGTACTCTACGGGCGAGGCGGTCAGGGAGGGATCGTCAACCGCGTGAGCAAACTGCCTGTGGCCGGGCATAAATCGAGTATCGAGGCGCAGGGCGGCAGCAACGATCTGCGTAGCTTGTATGCCGACCTCAGCACCGACCCCACCGATAACATCAGCCTGCGCCTGAACATGGGCAACCAGGACAACAACAGCTTTCGCGACGGCGTCAGCGGCAATCGCCAGCTGTTCGCACCGTCCATGAGTTGGCAGCTCACGCCGGACCTTAACTGGCTGGTGCAATACGAATACAGTCGCTACAACCGCACGCCGGACCGTGGCATTCCGGGGGTTAACGGCCGACCAGCCGATGTGAGCCGCAGCACCACCTATTTTGATAACCGCGACTACATCGACGACAAATCCCAGTCGCTGCGCTCCAAACTGGCCTATGAGCTCAACGACAACTGGCAACTGCGCCAGACACTCGGTGTGTTCAAGCTCGACAGTGATTTCGACAATACCTACCAAACCGCCTACGTGCCGGCGAACAACAGCGTCACACGCCAACGCTGGCAGCAAGACCTCACCACCCTCAACATCTTCAACAACGTCGAGCTGGAAGGTGGCTTCAGCACCTACGGCCTGGAGCACCGCCTGCTTACCGGCCTCGAACTGGGCAGCCAGCGCCGCGATCCGAAGCTGTACACCGCCACTGCCGTCAGTAGAGGCGGTCAGGCCGTGCCGAGCCTGGACCTCAACCAACCCAACCGTAACCTCAGCCACACCGGCCGTATGAGCGTGTCGAGTAACAACCACACCGAAGTCGAAAGCCGTGCCCTTTATGTGCAGGATCAACTGCGCCTGAATGATCAATGGCAAGTCCTGGCCGGCCTGCGTTACGACCGCTTTGAAGTCGACACCAACAACAAGTTGCTCAACACCCAACAGGACGTCAAAAGCCACAGCACCAGCCCGCGCTTTGGCCTGGTCTGGACGCCGCTGGAACATCACTCGTTCTACGCATCGTGGAGCAAGACATTTTCGCCTGCGGGCGGTGGCTTGATCGGTATCACTCCCAACGCTGCCGGCAGCGTCAACGACCTGAGCCCGGAGCTGACCAAACAGAAGGAAATCGGCGTCAAGAGCGACTGGCTCGACGACCGCCTGAGCACCACCCTGGCGGTGTACGAGCTGGAACTCTACAACCGCCGCACCAGCGACCCGCTGGACCGTACCATCACCCTGCTCAGCGGCTTGCAGCGCTCACGTGGCGTGGAGCTGACCGCTACCGGCAAGATCGTCGGCAATTGGTATGTGCGCGGCGGTGTCGGCCTGCAGGATGCCAAGGTCGAGAAGGACAACAACGGCTTCGAAGGCAAACGCGTCAGCGATGTGGCCAAGCGCAATGCCAGTGTGTTCATCACCTGGAAGCCAGAGATGGGCTGGTACGCAGAAACCGGCCTGACGCTGGTGGGCGACCGTTACGCCGACAGCCTCAACACCGTCGTATTGCCGGGTTATGGTCGTTGGGATGCGTTGGCCGGGTTTCGTCAGAAGGAATGGGACGTGAGGGCGGCGCTGAACAACATCGCGGATAAAACCTACTACGCGTCGGCGACCAGTGTGGCGCAGATTCAGCCAGGGGAACCGCGTAGTGTGGTGGTGACAGGTACCTACAGCTTCTAAAAGTCTTCCTGTAGTAGCGAGCTTGCTCGCGAAAAACCCGAGAGCGCCGCGATTAACCAGGATCGCTGCGTTATCGTTGGCGACCTTCGCGAGCAAGCTCGCTCCTACAAGTGCATCAGTTCATCAACTCGCACAACGCGTGCACTTCATCCTCACTGAACAACCCCGCCGGGTAACGTTCATTTATCACGCAGCGCAAGTCAGGCTGTTGCCTGATCTGTCGCGAGCCGTTTTCCTTCAACCAGAGCGCCAGCGCATGGATCGCGTCGCCGTTGACCCGCAAAGGGTGAAACGTGCGCGTGTACATCAGGTTGATATCGGCATTCATTTCAGCGCTCTCTCCTACTGCGTGAGCGGCTAACTTACTCAAGGTTTATGACAGAACTGCGCAGTCATCGCCTTGGGCCACTGTGACAACGGCGATACAAGAGCTATGCCAATGTCTCGTGCCCATAGGCGTTTGGACATAAAAAAGCCCGCGACCTGTCTGGGTCGCGGGCTTGTTGTGGAGGACTGAACCGATCAACGCCGGTTCATCCTCATAGCGCTGTTACAACTGCACTCAATTTTTGTGCGGGGCCGGCTGTTGTTGGGTCAGGCAGTGTATGTTGCCGCCGCCCAGTAACAGTTCGCGGCCCGGCACCATCACCACTTCATGCTGCGGGAACAGCTCCTGCAGGATGGATTTGGCCTGGCTGTCCAGCGGGTCGTCGAAGCTTGGCGCGATGATGCCACCGTTGACGATCAGGAAGTTGACGTAGGAACCCGCCAACCGCACGGTCGGATTACGTTCCTGGGTACCGTCAACCGGGTCAACGCCGGCGCATTCTTCTTCGGTCGCATACAGCGGGCCTGGGATCGGCATTTTATGCACTGTGAACGAGCGACCCTGGGCGTCGGTGCTGCTTTGCAGCACGTCCATGGCAGCGTGGCAGCGCGCATAGTTCGGGTCTTGTGGGTCGTCGGTCCAGGCCAGCAGCACTTCGCCTGGGCGCACGTAGCAGCAGAAGTTATCCACATGACCGTCGGTTTCGTCGTTGAACAGGCCGTCCGGCAACCAGATGATCTTATCCACAGCCAGGTTGGCGCTCAGCACCGCTTCGATCTCGGCACGGACGAGGTGCGGGTTGCGATTGCGGTTGAGCAGGCATTCCTCGGTGGTGATCAGGGTGCCTTCGCCGTCGACATGGATCGAGCCGCCTTCCAGCACAAAACCTTCGGTGCGATAGCGCGAGGCGCGTTCGATTTCGAGAATCTTGCCGCCGACCTGGGAGTCGCGATTCCATGGCGAATACAGACCGCCGTCAAAACCACCCCAGGCGTTGAAGTCCCAGTTCACGCCGCGCACTTCGCCGCTGTTGTTGATCACGAAGGTCGGGCCGGTATCGCGTACCCAGGCGTCATCGCTGGACATCTCCACCACGCGGATATTCGGCATATCCAGGCGCGCGCGCGCGTTTTCGTACTGGCCAGCGGAAACCGCCACGGTGACTGGCTCAAAACGCGCAATGGCCTTGGCCACCGCCACATGAGCGGCTTGCGCGGGTTTGCCACCCAGGCGCCAGTTATCCGGGCGCTCCGGCCAGATCATCCAGGTCTGGGTCTGTGGCGCCCATTCGGCAGGCATATGAAAGCCATCGGCGCGGGGGGTGCTGTGCAGGGTGGTCATGGCGATCAGGACTCCGAATGGGGGTGAAGGCCGACTTTATAATGGATAAAAATCGGCTTTAATAGCGACACAAGATAATAACGGGAAAATATTACAACAATTAACCGATAACAATCGGCAAATTACAAATGCTCATCGAGCACCTTCGACAGCATGTCGACGAAAAAATCCACGCTATGCCGGGACGTGACCATCGGCGGCTTGATCTTGAGGATGTTCAGATAGTCACCGGTGGGCTGCATGAAAATACCCAGCTCGCGCAGGCGATCACACAGCAAGGTAGTTTCTTCGGTGGCAGGCTCCAGAGTCTGGCGGTCGCGCACCAACTCCAGCCCGAGATAAAAACCCGAGCCATGAACAGCCCCCACTAACGGATGACGGTCAATCAGTTCCTCCAATCTTGCCTTGAAATGCCCGCCAACCACCTGGGCGTTTTCCCACAGTTTTTCCTCCTCCATTACGTCCAGCACGGCCATGCCAATGCGGCAACTGACCGGACTGCCTCCCGACGACGAGAAAAAGTAACCCTCGGCCTCCAGCGCTTCGGCGATTTCCCGGCGGGTAATCACCGCGCCCAGCGGCTGGCCATTGCCCATGCCCTTGGCCATGGTGATGATGTCGGGTACCACGCCCTGCTCTTCAAAGCCCCAGAAGAAATGCCCCATGCGGCCGTAACCCACCTGCACTTCATCGGCGATACACACGCCGCCCTGGGCACGAACGAGCCCATACACCTGCTGCAAATAGCCCGGCGGCAACGAGATCCCCCCGGCATTCCCATACACCGGCTCGCAGATGAAACCCGCCAGTTGGCGTTGGCTCGCGGCGATTTTCGCCAGGTTGTGTTCCACGCTTCGTACGTAGTCCGGCGCACTGTCCTGCCCACGGAACTCGCCGCGATAGGTATTGGGCGCGGTCACCGGGTGTACCCAGTCCGGGCGACTGCTTAATGCCTGAGGGTTGTCGGCAATCGACGTGGACACCGCATCCGCCGCCACCGACCAGCCGTGATAGGCCTCCAGCACGCTGAGCATGTCGCGCCCGCCGCTGAAGGCCCAGGCCAGGCGGATCGCCAAGTCATTAGCCTCGGTGCCGCTGTTGACCAGGAATACCCGGTCCATGCCTTCTGGCGCCAGCGACAGCAAACGTTCGGAAAATTCGGCGATCGCCGCGTAGTGGAAGCGCGAGTTGGTATTGAGCAGCGACCACTGCCGCGCGGCCACCGCCGACATGCGCGGATGGCCATGGCCCAGCACAGCGACGTTATTGAGCATGTCCAGGTAGGAACGGCCCTGCATGTCTATCAAGTGGTTGCGCCAGCCACGCTCGATACGCGGCGGGTCAACGTAATAGTGCTTTTGCGAACGGGCGAAACTGGCGTCGCGGCGGGCCAGCAGGGCCTCGGGGTCCAACTCGGGTTCGGCGTCGCAGGCCAGGCCCAACAGCGCGGCCGGCGACGGACACAGCGACTGCCATGCCTGTGCCCGTGACGGCGTGCAAAACAACGGTGCGGGTATGTCAGCACGGCATAGCTGCACGGTGAGCGGGCCTTCGACCTCACCGATCACCTGGCCCTTGAGCACTGCGGCACCTGGCTGCAACTGTACCTTAACGCCCCATAGCCAAACGCTTGCCTCGCTGCTGTGCACCTGAAGCTCACCGTTGGCGCCCCGTCGCACAACACCCGCAAACGGCGCTTCAACCGATGTACCCGACGGCACGTGCAGTTCGACATGCAACGGGAACGTCTCTGGCTCATTCGCGCTGTCGGGCTGGGTACGCGACAAACGGTATTGCCCATAACGACTCGCCGCCAGGCCATGCACCGCCGCCGCCTCCTGCAACAAGCGTTGATCAACGCCGGGTTGTTCCCAGTTACCGGCCTCGAAATGTGGGCTGAGCACGCCCAGGTCGATCAACGCAAACTCACGCCCAACCAACCCTGGCAGCAACGGCGCAAAGCCCTGGCTGGCGATGGGTGCGGGCGCCTGCCCGACGCACCCCAGAATGGCCGCCTCCATTAATTCAAACGGCACTGACGTCGCTACATGGAAGATTTCCCACTCATGTTCAGCGTTTTTCAGCAGGTAACTGTTATCCGGATCCAGGCGTTGCTGCTGCTCGCTGCTCAACACCAGCACCGCCGCACGGGCGACGATCAACGGCCACAGCGCCCGCAATTCTTCGTGCTGCAACGGCGTCACCGCGTGACACGCTTGAATCGCCGGCAAGATCGCAAAGGGATCGCCCTCGGCATGGTGCAGCAGCGCGGCGCAGGTCACCGACAGGTCGGCAATGCGCCAGGTATGCACCAGGTCACCGAAGTCGATCACGCCCTGAACCTGCCAGTGCCGTTGCGCATCGCGCTGCCACACCACGTTGTCGTCGGTGATGTCCATATGCACCGCCTGCCACGGCAGGTGATCGGCCAGGGGGCGGATACGCTCCTCGACCTGCTCAGCCACTTGCTCCAGTGCCGCGCGATGCGGGAGGTTTAACAGCGTCGCCAGTAGATGCTTGATCAATGCCTGGGCATGGCGCGGGTCCCACTGCAGCGTGCGCGCAAGGCCCGGATGCTCAAACCGCGCCAGCGCCTGGCTCATCCGCCCACACAGGTCACCAAACCCTGCGATCACCCCACGCCCCAAGTGAGGCTGATGGGTCAACGGCTGGCCATCGATGTAATCCAGTACCCGCACGTGCAGGGCTTGGCCGTCGAGGGTCAGGGTCAACAACTCTTCCCCCGTCAAAGACTTGATGACCTTGGGTACGCGCACAGCCTGCAGGCTGTTGAGCGCTGCGTGCTGGGCGTGCAGCTCAACAGCGTCGTAGTCGCCCCGGCAGATTTTCAGAACAAACCGGCCGCGGGGGCTGTCGACTTTGTAGTTGAGGTCTTGCTGGCTGCCCAATGATTGCAAGGTGCCTGTGAGGTCGTAATGTTGCTTGAGCAGGTGAGCCGCCTGATCGGAGCCCACTTGCGGGCAGGGTAGGCTGGCGCGATGGACCAGAGTGGCGAGCGGCATTGTGACGACCTCGATTTTTTTAGGCGTCTATATCGCCATTGTTCTGGTGGATAACGCAACCCCTACGCATACCGCGCTTGCACCACCTCGCCACACAACTCAAGCTATGCTCCATTCGCTTAATGTCCGTATAAGGAAAAGGCCCTCCGACATGCGCATTCTCATCACCGGTGGTGCCGGTTTTATTGGCTCTGCCCTGATCCGACACCTGATTCAACACACTGAGCACGAAGTCCTCAACCTGGACAAACTCACCTATGCGGGCAATCTGGAGTCGCTGACCAGCATCGCGTCCAACAGCCGTTATGAGTTTGTCCAGGCCGATATCATCGATCAGGCCACTGTCAGCGCTGTACTGGAGCGCTTCGAGCCCCAGGCGATCATGCACCTGGCGGCAGAGTCCCATGTGGACCGCTCGATTGATGGCCCCTCGGACTTCATTCAAACCAATATCGTCGGCACCTACAGCCTGCTGGAAGCCGCTCGCGCCTACTGGCAGAAATTGGCCGAGCCCGCCAAAGGCAACTTCCGTTTTCATCACATTTCCACTGACGAAGTGTACGGTGACCTGCACGGTGTGGATGACCTGTTCACCGAAACCACGCCCTATGCGCCCAGCTCGCCGTACTCTGCGAGCAAGGCCGCGTCCGACCACCTGGTACGCGCATGGCAACGCACCTATGGCTTGCCGGTGCTGCTTACGAACTGTTCGAACAATTATGGGCCGTTCCATTTTCCCGAGAAGCTGATCCCCCTGGTGATCCTCAACGCACTCGCGGGCAAGCCATTGCCGGTCTACGGTGATGGCTTACAAGTACGTGACTGGCTGTTCGTCGAGGACCATGCCCGCGCGCTGCTGAAAGTGGTAACCGAGGGTGTCGTCGGCGAAACCTATAATATCGGCGGCCACAATGAGCAAAAAAACATCGATGTTGTGCGTGGCATCTGCCAATTGCTGGAAGAGTTGGCACCCCAACGCCCCAGCGGCGTCGAAAAATTCGCCGACCTGATCACGTTCGTCAAAGACCGCCCAGGCCACGATCAGCGTTATGCGATCGACGCCAGCAAGATTGAACGTGAGCTAGGCTGGGTTCCTGAAGAAACCTTCGAAACCGGTTTGCGCAAAACCGTGCAGTGGTACCTCGATAACCTGGAATGGTGCCGTAGGGTCCAGGATGGCAGCTATCAGGGCGAACGTTTAGGCAACACCGACTTTAAGGATTTGATCGCATGATGAAGGGAATCGTATTGGCCGGCGGTTCCGGCACCCGTTTGCACCCCATTACCCTGGGTGTGTCCAAACAACTGTTGCCGGTGTATGACAAGCCGATGATCTACTACCCGATCTCGGTGTTGATGCTAGCGGGTATCAAGGAAATCCTGGTGATTTCCACACCCGTGGACCTGCCGCAATACCGCAACCTGCTGGGCGATGGCAGCCAGTTTGGCGTGCGTTTCAGCTACGCCGAGCAGCCCACCCCGGATGGCCTGGCCCAGGCGTTCATCATCGGCGAGGAATTCATTGGCAATGACCCTGTGTGCCTGATTCTTGGCGACAATATCTTCCATGGTCAGCATTTCGGTGAACAACTGCTTGGAGCGGCCAAACGGCCTTCTGGCGCTACCGTTTTCGGTTACTGGGTCAAGGACCCTGAGCGCTTTGGCGTGATCGATTTCGACAGCGCGGGCCGTGCCCTCTCCATCGAAGAAAAGCCGGCGAAGCCAAAATCCAGCTACGCGGTGACCGGCCTGTATTTCTACGACAACGACGTGATCAAGATCGCCAAGGCGGTCAAGCCTTCGCCTCGTGGGGAACTTGAGATTACCGACGTCAACAACGCCTACCTCAAGCGCGGTGACCTGCATGTAGAGCGTTTTGGCCGTGGGTTTGCCTGGCTCGACACAGGCACCCATGACAGCTTGCTGGAAGCCTCGCAGTACGTGCAGACCATCGAGCACCGCCAAGGCCTGAAAGTCGCCTGCCTCGAAGAAATCGCCTATGAAAACGGCTGGATCGACCGCGACCACCTGCTGGAACGTGCCAAGTACTTCGGCAAGACCGGTTATGGTCAATACCTGTACTCGCTGGCCGGAGAAAACCAGTGAACGTCATTGAAACCTCACTGCCCGGCGTGCTGATCATCGAACCCAAAGTGTTCGGTGATGAGCGTGGCTTCTTCTACGAAAGCTTCAACGCCCGGGCTTTCGAAGAGGCAACGGGTCTCAAGCGTCACTTTGTGCAGGACAATCACTCGCGCTCGCAAAAAGGCGTGTTGCGCGGCCTGCATTACCAACTCGAACACACCCAGGGCAAACTGGTGCGTGTCACCGCCGGTGAAGTGTTGGACGTAGCCGTCGATATCCGCCGAAGCTCGCCGAATTTCCGCCAGTGGGTAGGTGTGCGCTTATCGGCCCAGAACCACCGCCAACTCTGGGTGCCGGAAGGTTTCGCCCATGGATTCGTGGTACTGAGTGAACACGCCGAATTCCTGTACAAAACCACGGACTACTACCAGCCCAGTGCCGAACGCTGCATCCTGTGGAATGACCCGACACTGGCCATCGACTGGGAGCTGGGCGAGGCGCCACAGTTGTCCGCCAAGGACCAGGCGGGTAAACCCTTGCTGGAAGCCGACCTGTTCCCATGAAGATCTTGATCACCGGCCAACATGGCCAAGTCTCCCGCGAACTGCAACTGCGTCTCCAAGGCCTGGGCGAGCTTATCGTCCTGGGACGCGACCAGCTTGACCTGGCTGACGCAGACCAGATCCGCCAGCAAGTGCGAGCCCATCGCCCAGGCTTGATCATCAACGCAGCAGCCCACACTGCCGTCGATCTGGCCGAAAGCGAACCGGACGCTGCGTTTGCCATCAACGCCATCGCCCCGCGCATTCTCGCTGAGGAAGCCAAGGCGCTGGGCATCCCGCTGATCCACTATTCCACCGACTACGTGTTCGACGGCAGCAAACCTGCGCCTTATACCGAAACCGACACGCCCAACCCGCTGGGCGTCTACGGCCAAAGCAAATTGGCGGGCGAGCAGGCGATTACGGCCGTCGGTGGCAAACATCTCATTCTGCGCACCAGTTGGGTCTACTCCAACCACGGCAAGAACTTCCTGCTGACCATGCAGCGCCTGCTGCAAGAGAAACCGCAGATGCGCATCGTCGCCGACCAGATCGGCGCGCCAACCTGGGCCGGCAGCATTGCCAACAGCACGCGTGCGTTGATCGAGCGCTGGCAAGCAGGCGAACAGGGAGAATGGGGCATTTATCACCTGACCGCCGGAGGGGAGACCTCATGGTTCGGTTTTGCCCAGGCCATTGGCGAGCACCTGCGCGAACAGGGCAAAGCCTGCGCCGAACTGGAGCCCATCCCTTCCAGCGCTTATCCGACACCCGCCCAGCGTCCGCTGAACTCGCGCCTGGACTGCAGCAGACTGCTACAGCAATGGCACGTCAGCCAGCCACACTGGCAAGATGCATTGCGCGAGTGTCTTGCATAGCAGCACTAGGCATAATGCGCCTGTACCCACAGGCGCACGACTCCCATGACTCCACCCCTCCCGCGTAGACCCCGCTGGCGCAGCCTCGCCTTGTTGGCGTTGTGCCTGGCACCGCTGCTGTGGCCGCTGGAGCACCTGGCCGAGCGTTATTACCGCAGCGAACTGGCCGGCCAGAACCGCCAGACCCTCGACCTGTACGTGGCCAACCTGCTCGGGACCCTGCACCGTTATGAAGTGCTGCCGCAGATCCTCGGCGACTTGCCGGCCTTGCGCACCGCGCTGGATGCGCCTGGGGTGAGCACCAACCTTGTCAACGCCAACCTGCTGCTCAAGGACGTCGCCGCCCAGGCCGGGGTGGAGGTGATGTACCTGATGGACACCACCGGCAAGACCCTGGCCGCGTCCAACTGGGACAAGCAAGACAGCTTCGTCGGGCGCAACTTCTCGTTTCGGCCTTATTTCAGCGAAGCCATGGACGGGCGCCTGGGGCGGTTTTTCGGGTTGGGCACCACCTCGGCCAAGCGCGGTTACTTCTTCGCCGCCGCCGTGCGCGATGGCGATACGATCATCGGCGTACTGGTGGTCAAGGTCGACCTGGACCACACCGAAAGCCTTTGGGGTAACACGCCGGAACAACTGCTGGTCACCGACCACAATGGCGTGGTGATCCTGACCTCGCGCCCGCAATGGCGATTCCGCGCCACCCGGCCACTGACCGCTGAAGAGCGCCAGGCCATCATCGCCATCCAGCCCTACCCGACTCGCGACCCGCAGCCGCTGAGCCTGAGCAACACCGCCTGGCTGCGCCAATCCACGGCCATCGCCGAGACCGGTTGGAACGTGGAGATCCTCGCGCCGCGCTCACTGATCAACCGCCCCGTGCGCACGGTGGTTGCAGTCGGCGGCGCCACGCTGTTGGTGTTGATGTTGCTGCTCGGCCTGATGATGCAACGTCGCCGCCATTACCTGGAACGCATTGCGTTCGAAGCCAAGGCCCGTCGCGAGCTGGAAGCGCGTGTGGTCGAGCGGACCAGTGATCTGGAAGGCCTCAACCGGCGCCTGAAGCAGGAAGTGCTGGAACGTGAACACGCCCAGCAGGAGTTGGTACGCGCCCAGGATGACCTGGTGCAGGCAGGCAAGTTGTCGGCACTGGGCACCATGTCCGCAAGCATCAGCCACGAACTCAATCAGCCCCTCGCAGCCATTCGCAGCTATGCAGAGAATGCTGAAATCCTGCTCGACCATGAACGCACCGCAGATGCTCGGGGCAACCTCAAGCTGATCAGCGAACTGACCGGTCGCATGGCCTCGATCATCGCCCACCTGCGCGCCTTTGCCCGCCGCGACCGCCATGCGCCCGAGAGCGTGGCCCTGCAACCGGCGCTGGACGATGCACTGGCGTTGCTCGCCAAGCGGCGGCGGTCGATGGAGGTGGAGCTGATTCGCGATTTGCCCGAAGCGACCTTGTGGGTACAGGCCGGTGAAACCCGCCTGCGCCAAGTGCTGGGCAACCTGCTGGCCAACGCCCTCGACGCCCTCACTGAAAAAGGCCCGCCGCGTAAACTCTGGCTGAGTGCCGAAACCACCGAACAGGGCGTCAACCTGTACATTCGCGACAACGGCCCGGGTTTTTGCATGGAAGCCCTCGGCCGCGCCAGCGAGCCGTTCTACACCACCAAGACCCGCACTCAGGGCCTGGGGTTGGGCCTGGCGATCTGTGACACCCTGATGCGTGCCTTTGGCGGCGAACTGCTGTTCGCCAACCACAAAGAAGGCGGCGCGCTGTTAACCTTGAAATTGCGTGCCGGTGCGCCGGGCGTCAGTCTGCAACCGTCCGAGGACCGCAGTGTATGAGTATCGATAACCAGATTCAGGTGGTGTTGATCGACGACGATCCACACCTGCGTCAGGCCCTGTGCCAGACCCTGGACCTGGCCGGGCTGAAAGTCCTGACCCTGGGTGAAGCCACTGGCCTCACTGCGCGCCTGTCGCGGGACTGGCCGGGCGTTGTGGTCAGCGACATCCGCATGCCCGGTATGGACGGCCTGGAGCTCCTCGCCGAACTGCACGGCCAGGACCCGGAGCTGCCTGTGCTGCTGATCACAGGCCACGGCGACGTACCACTGGCGGTGCAGGCCATGCGCGCCGGGGCCTATGACTTCCTGGAAAAACCGTTCGCCAGTGACGCCCTGCTCGACAGTGTGCGCCGCGCCCTGGCCCTGCGCCGCCTGGTGCTGGACAACCGCAGCCTGCGCCTGGCCCTCAGCGACCGTCAGCAACTGAGCACGCGCCTGGTCGGCCACTCGCCGCAAATGCTGCGCCTGCGCGAGCAGATCGGCGCACTGGCCGCGACCAAGGCCGATGTGCTGATCCTCGGCGAAACCGGTGCCGGCAAAGAGGTGGTGGCGCGCGCGCTGCATGATTTGTCGAGCCGTCGCAGTGGCCCGTTTGTAGCGATCAACGCCGGGGCATTGGCCGAGTCGGTAGTGGAGAGCGAACTGTTCGGCCACGAGCCAGGCGCCTTCACCGGCGCGCAGAAACGCCGTATCGGCAAGTTCGAATTCGCCAACGGCGGCACCTTGTTCCTGGATGAAATCGAAAGCATGAGCCTGGATGTGCAGGTCAAGCTGTTGCGCCTGTTGCAGGAGCGGGTGGTGGAACGCCTGGGCGGCAATCAGCTGATCCCGCTGGATATCCGCATCATCGCCGCCACCAAGGAAGACCTGCGCCAGTCCGCCGATCAGGGCCGTTTCCGTGCCGACCTGTATTACCGCCTCAACGTCGCGCCGCTGCGTATTCCACCGCTGCGCGAGCGTGGGGAAGATGCGTTGATGCTGTTCCAGCACTTCGCCGATGAAGCCAGCAGCCGTCACGGTTTGCCGCTGCACGAACTGCAACCGGGCCAGCGCGCACTGCTGTTGCGCCATAGCTGGCCGGGCAATGTGCGTGAGCTACAGAATGCTGCAGAACGTTTCGCGCTGGGTCTGGAGCTGGCGCTGGATAACACGCCGGACAATCCATCGGCCGGTGTCCTGACCTCTACGCCCGGCGGTCTGAGTGAACAGGTCGAGCAGTTCGAAAAAAGCCTGATCGCCGCCGAACTGACCCGTCCCCACAGCTCCATGCGCAGCCTCGCCGAAGCCCTGGGTGTTCCGCGCAAGACTCTGCACGACAAGCTGCGCAAGCATGGCCTGAACTTTGCCAACCAAAGCAGCGACGATGAATGACAGCCCCCACCCGCCAAGAGGCCCCCATGAGCCGCGACAGCCGTTACCTGGAATCCATCCTGCACCACGACATCCCCCTCACCCGGGAAATGGGCCTCAAGGTGCTCGACTGGCAACAGGGGCGGCTGGAACTGCATCTGCCCTTGCAGGCCAACATCAACCACAAGAGCACCATGTTCGGCGGCAGCCTGTACTGCGGCGCAGTGCTGGCGGGTTGGGGCTGGCTGCACTTGCAATTGCGTGAAGAAGGGATTGAAGACGGGCATATCGTGATTCAGGAAGGGCAGATCAGTTATCCGCTACCGGTCACGCGGGATGCGACGGCAATTTGCGCGGCGCCGGAGGAAAAGGTGTGGCAGCGGTTTCTGGCGACCTACAAGCGCTATGGTCGCGCACGGCTGACGTTGGAGACATGGATTGTGAATGAGGGCAGTGAGGAGCACGCAGTCGCTTTCACCGGCCAATACGTCCTGCACCGCTAAAAGCCGCGGGACCGCCCTGTAGGAGCGAGCTTGCTCGCGAAAATCGTCAACGATAACGCAGCGATCCTGGTTGATCGCGGCGCTCTCAGGTTTTTCGCGAGCAAGCTCGCTCCTACAGAAGAAGTCAGGACTGGGCCAGGGTCAGCAACCGCTCACGCCATGCAGCCTTGGCCGGCAACGCCAGGAAGAACGGGTTCAACAACGATGCCCGCGCCGGATAGCTGAACGGTTCACCGCTCAACTCCAACACCTCGCCCCCCGCCCCTTCCAGCACGCCCTGGGCGGCGGCGGTATCCCACTGTGACGTCGGCGCCAGTCGCGGGTAGCAATCCGCACTGCCTTCGGCCAGGAGGCAGAACTTCAACGAGCTGCCGATATTCGCCAGCTTCAATGCGCCCAGGCCTTCGCTCAAACCGTCCAACAGACGCTCCTGCTCGGGGCTGGAATGCCGACGGCTGGCCACTACCGTAAACGACTCGCCCGCTGCCGGTGCCTGGCGCACCTGGATCTGCTTGGGTGCCTCATTCACATCCGAACGCCAGGCGCCCAGGCCGGCGCCACCGAAATAGCAACGACCGCTGGTGGGCATCGACACTACGCCGAACACCACGCGGCCCTGTTCGATCAGGGCGATGTTCACGGTGAATTCTTCGCTGCCGGCGATAAATTCCTTGGTGCCGTCCAATGGGTCCACCAACCACCAGCGCTGCCAGCCAGCGCGCACGCTCTGGTCGATGTCGGCGTCTTCCTCGGACAGCACCGGAATGCTTGGGTCCAGCGCGGTCAGACCCGCCAGGATCAGGTGATGAGCGGCCAGATCCGCTGCCGTCACGGGCGAATCGTCGGCTTTGGAGGTCACGGCCACGTCGGCGCGCCAGTACGGCAAAATCACTTCACCGGCCTGACGAGCCAGTTCGATCACAGGGGCAATAAACGGATGGCCTAAAAACAGTTCGCTCATGCGGTAAACGCTCCACGCTGGGTCAACAGGTCTCGTACCAGGTACAGCGCGGCCAGGGCGCGGCCTTCGCTGAATTGCTCGTTTTGCGCGAGCATCGACAGCTCACGCAGGTTGACCCGGTCCACACGCATCGGCTCAGGTTCATCGCCTTCCAGGCGTTCTTCATAGAGATCGGTGGCCAATACCACCTGGATTTTCTGGCTCATGTAGCCAGGCGACAGCGACAGTTCGGTGATGTGTTCCAACTGCCGCGCGCCATAGCCAGCCTCTTCCTTGAGCTCGCGGTTGGCGGCGGCCAGTACGTCTTCGCCGGGTTCGATCAAGCCCTTGGGCAAGGACAATTCATATTCGTCGGTGCCACCGCAGTATTCTTCCACCAGCAACGCATGGTCCGCGTCGATCATCGCCACGATCATCACCGCGCCGTAACCGGCACCGCGGCCCACCAGACGCTCGTAGGTCCGTTCAACGCCATTGGAAAAGCGCAGTTGCACTTCCTCCACGCGGAACAAACGGCTACTGGCGACTATTTCGCGGGCGAGGACGGTGGGTTTCTGGCGCATGAGCGGCTCCTTGGCGTGATCGGGTTACTATACCGTGGCTTTTCCGATTGTCTGTGTCGGATATCTTTACTTACATGAGAACGCCCCATGCCCTCTTTGCCCTGGCACGCCATCGACACTGTCCTGCTGGACATGGACGGCACCTTGCTCGACCTGCATTTCGACAACCACTTCTGGATGGAGCACCTGCCTCAACGCTACGCCGAACTGCACGGGGTGAGCCGGGCCATGGCGGAGATGGAGTTGCAGCCCCTGTTCGAGCGTAACGCCGGACAGTTGCAATGGTACTGCCTGGATTTCTGGAGTGCGGAACTGAAGATCCCGGTACGCGAACTCAAGCTGGAAACCGCCCACCTGATCGCCCTGCGCCCGGATGCGGACACCTTCCTCGCGGCAATCAAACAGGCCGGCAAACGTGTGATCCTGATTACCAACGCTCATCGTGATTCGTTGTCATTGAAGTTGGAACGCATTGAACTGGCGCCGTATTTCGAACGATTGATCAGCTCCCATGATTACGGTTTCGCCAAGGAAAACCCGCAGTTCTGGGATGCCCTGCAAGCCGACATCCACTTCGACCCGGCCCGCAGCCTGTTTATTGACGACACACTGCCGATCCTTCGTAGCGCCCGGGACTTTGGCGTGGGGCATTTGCTGGCGGTGAAGGAACCGGACAGCCAGAAGGGGCCAAAGGACACGGCGGAGTTCGCAGCGGTGGATGACTATCGCGACCTCATTGCCGGGCTCTAAACCAATGTGGGAGCGGGCTTGCTCGCGAATGCGGTGTATCAGCAACACATCCAGTGACTGACACTCCGCTTTCGCGGGCAAGCCCGCTCCCACATTTTGCTCTGCGTTTTACCCAGGAATACGCAGTGTCTGCCCTGGGTAAATTTTGTCCGGGTGCGACAACAGCGGCTTGTTGGCCTCGAAGATTTTGTTGTACTGGTTGGCATTGCCATACACCGCCAGGGAGATCGCGCTCAGGGTGTCGCCCTTTTTCACCACGACGAAACGGGCGGCAGCCACGGCCGGGCCGGATACGGTGATCTGGTCATCAACACTGGCCACACCGGCGATATTACCTGCCGCAAGAAGGACTTTTTCTTTCTCTTCCTGAGTGGCAACTGTCCCGGTAAGCGTGACCTTGTCGCCCTCGACGGTGGCGTGAACGTCTGGATTGCCCAGGCCGACTTTCTCAATATGTTTTTTCAGGTCCTCACTCGCGTTGGCGTTACCCGGAGTCAGCAGGTCAATCAACTTCTCGCCCGCTTCCTTTACAAAGCTAAAAATACTCATAGTGCGCTCTCCTTGGGTTTTGATTTCCAGATGCCCAAGACTAGACCAGTCCTACAGATTTGGGTTCCAGCCCGACCAAAGACCCAAACGCGCTAGAATCCCCCCGCCATTGGAATAAGCCCTGGAGCGAAGATGGACATCAAACAGCTGAAATTCCTCATCGCCCTCGACGAAACCCGTCACTTCGGCCAGGCGGCGGCGCGTTGTCACATCACCCAACCGACCCTGTCGATGCGCTTGCGTAACCTTGAAGAAGAGCTTGACCTGCCGTTGGTCAATCGCGGCCAGCGCTTTGAAAGCTTTACCGCACCGGGCGAGCGCGTGTTGGCATGGGCACGCACCGTGCTGGCCGCCTATGACGGCTTGCAGGCCGAGGCGGCAGCCTGTCGCGGCAACCTGGTGGGTACGTTGCGCCTGGGCGTGGTGCCGCTGTCGAGCTTTGATCCTTTGGCATTGATGCAGCAACTGCATAAAGAACACCCCAGCCTGCGCTTCGAGCTGTCGGCCCTCAGCTCGGAGCAGATTCTTGAACAGCTGGCGAGTAACCGGCTGGACTTGGGCGTGTCTTACCTGGAGCGTCTGGATAACGAGCGCTTCGACTCGCTGGCCTTGGGCGAAACCCGTATGGGCCTGCTCTACGACCAGCGCTTCTTCAGCTTCGGTGATACGCCGTTGAGCTGGGAGGCGCTGATCGAGTTGCCGCTGGGCATGCTCACCAGCGGCATGCACTTTCGCCAGTCCATCGACCACAACTTCCACAGCCGTGGGCTCAACCCGCAACCGCTGCTGCAGACCGACGCCGTCCATCAATTGTTACAAGCCGTGCACGGTGGATTGTGTTGCGCGGTCATGCCGCTAGATGGCGGCCTGGACGCACTCACCGAGCACCTGCGGCTGCAGCCGATCGAAGACGCCCACACCCTAGCGCGCCTAGGGCTGATCATGCGGCGCAGCGCCCCGCGCTCCGCACTGGCCGAGGCGTGTTTCGCGCTGTATCAGAAATCGCAAAACGAACCTTGATCGACGTCATCTATCGGTAGATCAGTACTGGCAATTAGACGCGACGCTTTGTCGCGCCTAGTCTAAACACTGATCAATCCGCCGGTGGTACTGCCCCATGAACGCCAAGCGCCCAGTCTGCGCGGCGCCCGCTCTCGAAACGCCAGCGCCCGCCGCCAGCCAGAGCTACCAGTATTGCAATCTCGAACACACGGAATCCGCCACCACCGCCTTGGCAGAAGAAGTGGCGTTGGCGATTGCCTACAACGACATCAGCCAAGCGGTGATGCTCGTAACGCCGACGGACCTGGAAGACTTTATAGTCGGTTTCAGTATCGGTAGCGGCATTATCGCCGACATTAGCGATATTTATGACTTGAAACTCAGCGGTTCGGGCTCGACCCAATACGCTCAGGTGCAAATCTCCAGCCGCGCCTTCTGGAACCTCAAGCAGCAGCGCCGCCAGTTGGCCGGCACCAGCGGCTGTGGCTTGTGTGGCGTGGAAGCCGTTGAACAGGCCCTGCCAGACCTCCAGGTATTGCCCGGCGCACCCTTGCCGCCCGCCGAATGGCTGGATGGCCTGCGCCAACGCATCAGCGCCTTTCAACCCCTGGGCCAATACAGCGGCGCCGTGCATGCAGCGGTGTTCATGAACGGCCAGGGCGAGTTGTTGCTCGGCCGGGAAGACATCGGCCGGCACAACGCCCTGGATAAATTGATCGGCGCCTTGATCCGCCAAAAGATTCCGACCGAAGGCGGCCTGGCGATTGTCACCAGCCGTTGCAGCCTGGAGTTGATCCAGAAAGTCCTGCGCGCGGGCATCCAGACCCTGGTCAGCCTGTCGTCACCCACCGGCCTGGCCCTGCAATGGGCCCGCCGGCATAACCTCAATCTCATCCACCTGCCGCAGAAAAGTGCGCCGCGGGTCTACAGTCCTGCGATGGAGAATCAGCCATGAGCCAGCACCACCAAGCCGACCAAACCCCAACCCCGCGCTACAAGCCCTACAAGGGCCCGGCCGGCGGCTGGGGCGCACTGATCAGCGTGGCGCAGGCCTGGCTGACCAGCGACAACGCGCTGAAAAACCTGCGCATGATGCTCAAGACCAACCAGAACGGCGGCTTCGATTGCCCTGGCTGCGCCTGGGGTGATTCGCCGGAAAGCGGCATGGTCAAGTTCTGTGAAAACGGCGCCAAGGCGGTGAACTGGGAAGCCACCAAGCGCCGCGTCGACGCGGCGTTCTTCGCCAAACACAGCGTGACTGCCCTGCTGGAGCAAAGTGACTACTGGCTGGAATACCAGGGCCGCCTGACCGAGCCGATGCGCTATGACGCCGAAACCGACCGCTACCAGCCCATCAGTTGGGAAGCGGCCTTCGACCTGGTCGGCAAGCATCTCAACGCCCTGCCGAGCCCGGACATGGCCGAGTTCTACACCTCGGGCCGCGCCAGCAACGAAGCAGCGTACCTGTATCAGCTGTTCGTGCGTGCCTACGGCACCAACAACTTTCCCGACTGTTCGAACATGTGTCACGAAGCCAGCGGCGTTGCCCTGGCGCAAAGCGTGGGCGTCGGCAAAGGCACCGTGACCTTTGATGACTTTGAGCATGCCGATGCGATCTTCGTCTGGGGCCAGAACCCCGGCACCAACCACCCGCGCATGCTCGAACCGCTGCGCGAAGCGGTCAAACGCGGCGCCCAAGTGGTGTGCATCAATCCGCTGAAAGAGCGCGGCCTGGAACGCTTCCAGCATCCGCAACATCCACTGGAAATGCTCACCAACGGTGACAAACCGACCAACACTGCCTACTTCCGACCTGCATTGGGTGGCGACATGGCCATCCTGCGCGGCATGGCCAAGTTCCTGCTGCTGTGGGAGCGCCAGGCCCAGGCCGAAGGCAAAGAAGCCGTGTTCGACCACGACTTCCTCAACGAACACACGGCCAACGTGCTGGAGTACCTGGGCAAGATCGACGACACCTCCTGGGATGAAATCGTCGAGCAGTCCGGCCTGACCCTGGTCGAGATCGAGCAAGCGGCGCGCATGTACGCCAAAGGCAAGAACGTGATCATGTGCTGGGCGATGGGCATCACCCAGCATCGCCATTCGGTGCCGACCATCCAGGAAATCGCCAACTTGATGCTGCTGCGCGGCAACATCGGACGCCCAGGCGCCGGCTTGTGCCCAGTGCGTGGCCACAGCAACGTGCAGGGCGACCGCACCATGGGCATCAACGAACGTCCGCCCGTGGCGTTCCTCGACGCCCTGGAACGTCGCTTCCAGTTCCAAGTGCCGCGCGTCAACGGCCACAACGTGGTCGAAGCGATTCACGCCATGCTCGAAGGTCGTTCCAAAGTGTTTATCGGCCTGGGTGGCAACTTCGCCCAAGCCACGCCGGACAGCCCGCGCACCTTCGAAGCCCTGCGCAGTTGCGACCTGACCGTGCAGATCAGCACCAAGCTCAACCGCAGCCATCTGATGCACGGCAAAGACGCGCTGATCCTGCCGTGCCTGGGCCGTACCGACATCGACATCCAGGCCGACGGCCCGCAAGCGGTGACGGTAGAAGACTCGTTCAGCATGGTCCACGGCTCCAACGGCCAGTTGCAGCCGCTGTCGAAGCTGATGAAGTCAGAGCCTGCGATTCTGGCCGGCATCGCTGCCGCCACCCTGGGCAGTAAGCCTGTGGATTGGAACTGGCTGGTGGCCGATTACGGCCGCATCCGCGACCTGATTGCCGATACCATCCCGGGCTTCAAGGACTTCAATGAGAAGATCAAGAATCCGGGTGGTTTCTATCTGGGCAACTCCGCCGGCGCACGCCGCTGGAACACCCCGTCGGGGCGCGCCAACTTCCGTCCGAACATCCTGCCCAAGGACCTGATCCACGAGCGCACCCACGCGACAGGCAAGGTGCCAGACCTGATCATGCAATCGATGCGCTCCCACGATCAGTACAACACCACCATCTATGGCCTGGATGACCGCTACCGTGGGGTCAAGGGCCAGCGTGACGTGCTGTTCGTCAACGAGGCCGACATCATCCGCCTGGGCTTCAAGCCGGGGCAGAAGGCCGACATCGTGTCGCTGTGGGAAGACGGCCGCGAGCGCCGGGTGAAGGGCTTTACCCTACTGGCGTTTGATATTCCGGCCGGGCAGGCTGCGGCCTATTACCCGGAAGTGAACCCGCTGGTGCCGCTGGAAAGCACCGGTGATGGCAGCCATACGCCGACGTCGAAGTTCGTGGCAATTCGGTTGGAAGCGGCGAGTGATAATGGCCTGATCATGGCGCGTTCTGCATAAATCTTCGGGCACAAAAAAGGCCGCTTTTGCATAAAAGCGGCCTATCCGAAGTAGTTAAAGACTCACAAAAACGACTTAAGTTCCCCAGCAAAAACAGTAACTTAGAGAATTGTGTACAACTCGTGTTACTGGTCGGATTTCTGTTGTCACCCTCCCGATACAGCCTCAGGATCGCGCCGTCATCCCCTTGAGGTTTCCCCTAATGAAGTTCTCCTCGATTCTCTTGTTGTCCCTTGGCCTGGTCAGTGGCGCAGCCATGGCCGGTGGCACCACCGAAGCCGGTGTGGGCGGCGCATTGGGCGGGGTTTTAGGTTCGGTAGTCGGCCAGTCGATCGGCGGCAACACCGGCTCGACCATCGGCGCAGCCCTGGGCGGCGCAGGCGGCAGTGCGGTGGGTGCGGACAAACGCAGCCGTGGCGAAGCGGCCATTGGTGGCGCCTTGGGCGCGGCCGGCGGCAACGTAGTGGGCCGCAGTGTCGGCGGCAGCACCGGTGCTCTGATCGGCTCAGCGGCCGGCGGCGGTGCAGGTGGCGCGCTGGGCAACTACATGGGCAACAAGAGCGATGACGATGATCGTCGCTCCCGTGGGCGTGATAACCGTCGTTATGACCGCGATGATCACCCTGGCCGCGGGCATGCCTATGGCCATCGCAAGAACAAGCATCACTACCGTCACCGCTAAGGCCTGAGGGTGTAGGCGTTCGCGCCTACACCACCAACCGCTGCAACGCCTCGCGCAACATCCCCGGAATCGTCATCGGCTGGTTCGAACCCCGATCCACAAACACATGCACAAAGCGCCCCGCCGCACACGCTTCTTCTTCGCCTGCCTTGAACACCGCCAATTCGTACTGCACTGAACTGTTGCCCAGCTTGCCCACCCGCAGGCCGATTTCGATGCGCTCGGGAAAGGCGATCGACGCAAAATAATCACACGCCGAACTCACCACAAACCCCACCACTTCACCGTCATGAATATCCAGCCCACCTTGCTCGATCAGGTAGGTATTCACCGCCGTGTCGAAAAAGCTGTAGTAGGTCACGTTGTTCACATGGCCATACACATCATTGTCGTGCCAGCGCGTGATGATCGGTTGGAAGTGCGGGTAATCGCTGCGTTGAGGCACTGAGTCAGGCATCGGGTCATCTCGTTAAAGTGAGTTACAGGTCATTCAAATGGGCCTGGGCCCACTCGCGTACCTCGGCGTACGGATAATCCTCCAACGCAGCAAAGCCCGGAATGCCCCGCGCCTTCAACTTGGTGAATAACGGCACACTGATGCCGCCGAGGAAACGCGTCAGGCGTTCCGCTCCCGGCAAGTGGCCGGTGTGTTCATGATGCCTGTGGATAAAATCACCGCAAAGCCCCATGAAGTTTTTATCCACAAGCGGCGGCAAACCTGGCGGCGGTGGAAGGTGCGCCACGTTGCCGTGGCACACCGAGCAGTGCCCACAGCGCTGGGGCGCGTTCTCATCGCCGAAATACTGCGCCAGGCGTTGACCCAGGCAGTGTTCGGTGGCGAACAGATCGAGCATGGCGTGAATCCGTGCGACTTCGCCCACCTCATGCTGCTTGAAGCCTGTGTATAACTCTTTGCTCAATACATCAGGGTCAAACGCGGTATCAAGCAAGCTATAGACCTCCGTCATCTGCTTGCTCTCAAGCTCGATCAGGCCTTGCTCCTGGAAGTAATCCAGCGCCTTCACCACCCTGCTGCGTTCGGCGTTGTGCTGTTGATAAAGCGCGTCAAAATCCACCGTCGCCCAGGTCTTGGCCCGCTTGCACACCTGGATGATCGCCGCGACGAACTGCTGCCGCTCACCAGAGAAGCGCGCGAGCAAAGCCTCAGGTTCGATCAGATACTTGAAACGGTACTCTGCATAAAACGCATAGCGCGGCGCAATCACGCCCTTGAGCTCCAACTGCACCAGTAGCGTCTTCAGCGGCAGCTCGCGGATGTTGCTGTGGTCCGACAAGGACCTGAGCAAAAACTCCCACTGCCCATCGCCTCGCGCGGCCTGCAATTCTTCGAGCACCCGCCGAATGCCCTCCTGCTCCGGCGTATCGCCGTACACGAAGTTTTCCAGCACATTGAGGCTGTCGCGGTTGGCCAACACCAGGCAATCGGATGGTTGCCCATCACGCCCCGCGCGGCCGATTTCCTGGCTGTAGTTCTCGATGGACTTGGGCAGGTCGAAGTGCACCACATTGCGGATATCACTTTTGTCGATGCCCATGCCAAACGCGATGGTCGCGACGATGCAATTGGAGCGCCCGCCCATGAAACGCTGCTGGATACCCTCGCGTTTATCGTGAGGCAAACCGGCGTGATACGCCTCGGCCTGGATGCCGTTGCGGTTCAAATGATCGGCAATCTGTTCGGCGGTTTTCTGCAGGGTGACGTAGACGATACTCGGCTGATCGGCACGCTCACTCATCCACTGCACCAACCGGCGACGCTTGTCCGCGCCGCTGACCGGCTCCACCAACAGGTTGAGATTGGGCCGGTAGAAGCCCGTGGTGACCACATCGTCCGGCGCAATAGCGAACTTGGCCTGCATGTCGGCAATCACCTTGGGCGTTGCTGTAGCCGTCAACAGCAGCGCTTGTGGGATATTGAACTGACGCTGGTAGTCCGGCAGCTTCAAATAGTCCGGACGGAAGTTGTGGCCCCACTCGGAAATACAGTGCGCCTCGTCCACCACCAACAGCGAGATCCGCACGCTTTGCAGGAAGTTACGAAAGCGCTCGTTCTTCAGGCGCTCAACGGAAATCATCAGGATCTTCAACTCGCCCGAACGCGCGCGGGTCATCACCTCATTGGCGTCCTCGCGGCTCTGGGCCGAATCGATACTGCCTGCCGAAATGCCGTGGCGCTGCAGGAAACCCAACTGGTCCTGCATCAACGCCAACAGCGGCGACACCACCAGCGTGAGGTGCGGTAGCAACACCGCCGACAACTGGTAGCACAGGGACTTGCCCGAACCCGTTGGGAAAATAGCCGCTGCCGAACGGCCGGCCAGTACCGCACTGACTGTCTCTTCCTGGCCCAGACGAAACTGTGGATAACCAAAAACCTGCTGGAGGGTGTCGTGCATAGGCTGTCACTCCGTTGACCGCTGAAGGAATCAAAAACATAGATCAGCGATCAAGAAAAGGTCGGGGATAAACGCTACAAACTGATACAGAGAAAACCAGCAAGCCCGCGCAAAAACGCAGACAGTAACACGCCAGATCACCTACCCCGACAAGGATGGCAGCTACGGACCCACCACCGGCACATCGCCGGCCGCAGCGTTGGTCAGTGGCGCCTATGGACGGGGATTGATGGACCTCGACGCAGCCTCGCGACTCTAGCCATCCCCCAAACAAACAACGCGCCACTGGGGCGCGTTGTCGGTAAACGTGTTGGCTATCGATCAGCGGTTCTGTACCCGCTCAATCGCCGTGTCGTACACCGGGTTGGCCTTTTGCTCCTTGGCCAACTGGTAGTGACGCAGCGCATCGGCAAACTGCCCCGCCGCTTCATAGATCCGCGCAATGTTGTAATAGGCGCCAGCACGCACCGTCGCAGCATTCGCACCGGTTGCCAGGGCGATGGCCTTGCGATTGGCCCAGATCGACTCGGCCGTGTTGCCAGCCTTCTGATACGCCAAGCCCAGGTTGCCGTAGGCCTTGCCGAAACCATTGTCCAACTCGATCGCCTGACGGAACAGGTCGATGGCCTGGTCGAGGTTACCCGCCTGGTAGGCCGCTTCACCTTGGACGTTCAGACGTTTCGCATCGGTTTGTGCGGAAGAGCTGACCGCAACAGCGGTCAGGGCCACGCTGTCATCCAGCAGCGGTTTGACTTCGTTCAGCACATTCGCGGCATTCACGGTCACGCCGCTGAAGGTGTTGATGTCCTGGAAGTCGCCGCTGCCAGTCATGCGGAACACGGTCCACAGGTTACCGCTGCGGTTTTTCGGCACGTAGTAGGTGCGTACCAGGGATTGGCCCATGTACACAAACACCTTGGCTTCGCTGTTGGACAGTTGGCGCGAGCTTGGATTGCCGCCGTTGGTGAAGTCATGCACGGCATACACGTAGCTTTCGCCGTAGTGCTTTTTCTGCAGAGTGATGGTTTCCGGGCCGTAACTGTCGACGTCGTCCACATCCAGTTCGGCGTCGGTGCCGGTCTTGTTCTCGAAGTAGATATTGTTGCCGGGGAAGATCATGTGGGAGTCGAGGTCTTCCGGGGTTTTGCCCCAGGTCAGTACCACGCGCAGCCCGTCGAGGTTTTCCATGACCGGGCTGATGGCGTAGGTCATGCCTTTGCACGGGCACTTCACCACCAGGTTGGAGTAGCCGGGTTTCTTGATGATCAGCAGGCTGGTGGCGTCGTCAGCAGCTTCGCTGGTCAGCGTGACCTGGCCCTGGGCGTTGGTGCGGCCCACCACGTTTTGCGCGCCGTTGCGCTGCAGCAGCACTTCGGCGTCGGCGATTTTCTGGTCCTTGACCACCGCACTGAGCACTTCAATCGGCAATTGCTCGGCCTGGACAGAAAACGCCACCGCACACAAAGACATCGCCGAGGCGACACGCAGCAAACCCATGCTTAACTCCCTTTAAGTAGTGGACGGAATCGCCCTACAAGATTTTGCGGTGAAACATACGCTGAAATCCGGCCGCTGGCGGAATTTTTGTACAAAATGTGACGTGGTTTTTATCACGCCTACCTACTGAAGCATTGCGCTACAATCAAGCCTTGCTACCCAGGAGTACGCTGCCATGAGCGAACCGACGTTTGAGCAAAAACAGGATCACTACCACAAGATCCGCCGTTCCAATTACCTGGCCAGCCTGCGCCTCGAAGGGTTCGACACCCAGCCCGCCGACGTCGACAAACCCCTGCCGACCCGCGAAGCCGTCCTCGCCAAGTACCGCAACACCCCACGCTGATGCTCGACAAATACGGGGTGGGCCAGGATCCGTACTGCTATCCCGGTAGCAGCGTCCTGCGCAACCGCCTCGATTTGCACGACGAGACCCGCTTGCACCAGGCCGAGCGGGAGTTATCCGAAATCGCCGTAGGCAACCTTCCCCTCTTCCCACCGCCCTACGACCTCGACCGCCTGCAACATATCCACCGCACCCTGTTCGGCGACCTCTACGACTGGGCCGGCGAATTGCGCAGCGTCAATATCCAGAAAGGCGATACCCTGTTCTGCACCCCGGAACGCATCCCGCCGGAAGCGGCAAAGATCATCCGGCGTATGCAAGCGTCCAACTGGTATGTCGGTGTGAGTCAGGCTGAGCTGATCACGCAGATTGCCGAGGCCTACGGCGACCTCAACGTCATCCACCCCTTCCGCGAAGGCAACGGCCGGGCGCAACGGATCTTGTTCGAGCAGATCATCGTCAACGCGGGGTTTTCGGTGAATTGGTGGCTGGTGAAACACGCGGCGTGGATACCGGCGAATATTGATGCGGTGGCGTGTGATTACCGGGGGTTGGAGGCGATTTTTGAGCGGTGTGTGACTCGGCCTGTCGGCAACTGATCACACGCCAGCTCGACCCACACCACTCACCTGTTTTGCTGTTAAGTCACTGCAAGCCGCAAATCCCGGAAAGCCCTGTAAGAAACCTCCATACGCCTCGACATCCCCTTCCGAAACTACTTGAAACTCCTGCCCGCCACTCTACAAAACCCACCTTTCTCTGACCGAAACTAGCGCCCTTTCAACAGACCCTGGCAAACACCTTTGAACATCGAAAGGACTCAACATATCGGCCATGGATCTACAGCTCCGGAGTGGCCAAGACGATGAGCGAATACACCCAGTGGATCTATCTGCTCGTCCTCCTCGCACTGGCCGCCATAATCGACAGGATAATAACGTTGCCCGTACTCAGGAGATGGGCTGGACGCTGCCTCTTGGTAACCGGCCCAGTACTTCTGTTCTATGCCACCTCATGGATCAGAGGGGCACAGCTTGAAAGTTTGCCGATAATTGCCTTTGTGACAGGCATCGGGTTGTTGAGCACCCAAAATATCTATTTCAAAGTAAGCAAAGTAAAAGCCAATCACCCACTCCTGCGTGCCCCCACCATGAACCTCGCCCCCAACTTGCCCGAAGACCCCGTCATGCAGCAACTCCTGCAACTGCTGCACGAGGAAATCGGCCTGCCAAGACACAAGACGATCCGCTTGCAAACCTCAATCAACTTCGACCTCGGCTGCGACGGCAGTGAGGCCAAGCAACTGATGGAAGCACTGGAGCAGGAATTTGCGCTCGACCTGGGCGACTTCGACACTTATCGTTACTTCAATCCGCCGACGTTCGATGTGTTTCTCAAACGCCGCGCCAAGGGCCGCGGCGAAAAAGTGCCGCTGACGCTGGGCATGCTCTACCTGGCCGTCAAGACCCACAGCTGGGACACGCAGACGCTGGAAAACCTGAGCTCACTGTAGGAGCCGGCTTGCCGGCGATGGCGGTCCTGAGGGCCTCCTCGCCGGCAAGCCGGGCTCCTACAGGAAATTGAGCCTTCGAAAAGGACCTTACATGGACGTAATGATGGGCCTGCTGGCCGCCCTGCTCTGGGGTGGTACGGATTTTCTCGTGGGCCTCAACGCCCGAGCCGTGGGCGTTAAACGCGCGGTGTATTTCGGTCAGGCCTTGGGCTTTCTGATCATGACCCTGCTGTTGGTCATTCTCCCAAGCTTGCTGTTCAAATCCCTCGACGCCCCGCTGAGCGTCTGGCTCCTGGGCGTCGCCGCCGCCCTGCTCACCGTCTCCGGCGCCCTTGCGCTGTCCAAGGCCTTCGCCCTTGGCAAAGCCGCCATCGTCGCGCCGCTGGTGACGTCCTACGGCGTGGTGACCACACTGCTGTCCTGGGCCAGCGGCGAGCACATCAGCCTGACGCAACTGGGCTGCATCGCCGTGTGCGTGATCGGCGTGATCCTCTCCAGCATTCATAAGGACAATGGCGTCCCCCACAACAATCCACGCCTGTCCATCGCCTACGCCATGCTCGCCGCCTTGCTGTATGGCATCAGTTTCTGGCTGCAAGGCCGCTACACACTGCCGGCGCTGGGACCGATCACCATGCTCTGGCTCGGTTACCTGGTGGGGCTATGCGTATTGGTGGTGATGGTGCTGAAGATCAAGGACGGCCTGAAAATCCCACCGCTGAAAAACTGCGCGACGCTGACCGGTGCGAGCTTGATGAACCTGGGTGGGTTCTCGGCGTTTTCCTGGGGGGCGATGGCGGGGTCGGTGTCGGTGGTGACGGTGATCAGTACGTTGTCAGGTGGTATTGCGGCGATTTTGGGGTTTGTGTTTTTCAAGGAGCGGTTGTCGGTGGTGCAGGTATTGGGCGTCGTGCTGGTACTGGTCGGCGCAGTGGTTCTGCACATCGCCGACTAAGCGTTCGCGCACAAAAAAGCCGCCTGCAAGAGGCGGCTTTTTCACAACGCTCGAATCTTACAACTTAGGACCCGCAGCCTTGATCGCATCGCTCACTTCAAACTTCTTGAAGTTCTCGATGAACAGACCCGCCAGCGCCTTCGCCGCTTCGTCGTAGGCAGCCTTGTCAGCCCAGGTGTTACGTGGGTTCAACAGGCCGGTTTCAACGCCCGGTACGGCCAGTGGCACGTCGAGGTTGATCGTGTCGAGGTGTTCGGTTTCTGCACCGATCAACGCGCCGCTCTGGATCGCTGCGATCACGCCGCGAGTGGTCGGGATGTTGAAACGGTTGCCAACGCCGTAGCCGCCGCCGGTCCAGCCGGTGTTGACCAGGTAGACCTTGGAGCCGAAGCCGCGGATGCGCTTGATCAGCAGCTCAGCGTATTCGCCAGCCGGGCGCGGGAAGAACGGTGCGCCGAAGCAGGTGGAGAAGGTCGACTTGATGCCGCCGCCGGAACCCATTTCGGTCGAGCCCACCAGTGCGGTGTAACCGGACAGGAAGTGGTAGGCCGCTTGTTCTTCGCTGAGGATCGACACAGGCGGCAGTACGCCGGTCAGGTCGCAGGTCAGGAAGATCACCGCGTTTGGCTCGCCGCCCAGGTTCTTCTCGGAACGCTTGGCAACGTGCTCCAGCGGGTAGGCGGCGCGGCTGTTCTGGGTCAGGCTGACGTTGGTGTAGTCGGCGTGCTTGGCCTCGTCGATCACCACGTTTTCCAGCACGGCGCCGTGCTTGATGGCTTTCCAGATGACCGGCTCGTTCTTCTCGGACAGGTCGATGCACTTGGCATAGCAACCGCCTTCGATGTTGAACACCACGCCTTCGCCCCAGCCGTGTTCGTCGTCACCGATCAGGTAACGGCTTTCGTCGGCGGACAGGGTGGTTTTACCGGTGCCCGACAGACCAAAGAACAGGGTCACGTCGCCTGCTTCGCCGATGTTGGCAGCGCAGTGCATCGGCAGCACGTCGGAAGCCGGCAGCAGGAAGTTCTGCACCGAGAACATGGCTTTCTTCATCTCACCGGCGTAACGCATGCCGGCGATCAGCACTTTCTTCTGGGCGAAGTTGAGGATCACGCAACCGTCGGAGTTGGTGCCATCACGTTCTGGCACGCACTCGAAGTTGGCCACGTTGAGCACTTGCCATTCTTCACGACCGGCCGGGTTGTACTGGGCCGGGTTGATGAACAGGCAACGACCGAACAGGTTCTGCCAGGCAGTCTGGGTGGTCATTTTCACGGCCAGGTAGTGGTCTTCAGCCGCCCCTACGTGAACGTGGGAAACGAAATGCTCTTGCGCGTTGTTGAATGCCTCGACGCGAGCCCACAGGGCATCGAACTTGTCGGCAGGGAACTTGCGGTTGATCGGGCCCCAGGCGATGGAAGCCTGGGTGGAAGGCTCTTCAACGATGAAACGGTCGACCGGCGAACGGCCAGTACGGTGACCGGTTTCGACGACCAGCGCGCCAGTATCGGCGAGCACGCCTTCACCACGCTGCAGGGCTTCTTTAACCAGATCGTCAACACTCAGATCGGTGTATACGGCGTTGTTGGCTTGCGTCATGAGGTTCCCCGTCGGCCTATGGCCGAGTGCTCCAAACGTTTTGTAGTAGAAAGTTGCGCACTACTACCGCGAAAAAAGTGGGCCGGATTATGCCAGAAAAGCCCAAAAAGAGTAGGGCCCTCCCGTCAGAACTGCGCTAATCCGGCGTTTGTCAGGTGATTTACCTGTGCTTAAACGTTTTAGTGGCGGGTGTCGGAAGGGGTGTCGATGCCTGCGCCGGCGAACAATTGGGCGACATCAGCCGCGTCGAACAGGTAGCGTTCGTTGCAGAACTGGCAGTCGATCTCGATATGGCCGCCGTGCTCCACCACCAGGTTTTGCGCATCTTCCAGGCCTAGGCTGACCAAGGCATTGGCCGAACGCTCGCGCGAGCAGCTGCAATTGAAGTGCAGGCCTTGTGCGTCAAACAGTCGCACGGCTTCTTCGTGGTACAGGCGATGCAGGATGGTTTCGTTGTCCAGGCCCAGTTGCTCTTCAGCGGTGAGGGTGCCGGCCAGCGCCGTCAGCTTGCGCCAGCTGTCAGTGCGCTCGTCTTCGTCCTTGATGCGATCTGGTGGCAATTGCTGCAACAGCATCCCGCGGGCGCGTTTGCCGTCGGCGTTGAGCCAGAACTTGGTGCCGACCTGCTGGGACATCACGAAATAGTTGGTGAAGCAGTCCGACAGGGTTTCGCCTTCCAGATCGACGATACCTTGGTAGCGCTGGCCCTCAGTCGGATCGACGGTGATCGCCAGCACGCCGTTGGCCATCAGGTTGGACAACGTGGCGTCCGGGGCAATCTGGTCGGCTTCGTAACGGGCCAAACCACGGATTTCGCGCTCGCTGGAGCATTCGATCATCAGCATCGGCACCGGCCCTTCGGAGCGTGCCTGCAGGATCAACAACCCGTCGAATTTCATGGTGCCCACCAGGAGCGCCGCCGCCGCCATCAGCTCCCCGAGCAGTTGCGCGACCGGCTCCGGATAGGGGTGCTTGGCAAGGACTTCGGCATAGCTGCGCTCCAACGAGACCAGCTCGCCGCGGGCGTCGCTCTCGTCAAAGATGAAGCGTTGGGTGAAGTCGGTATCCGGTAGATCAGTCATAGGTCTGGGTATCTGAATTGATGACAAATTGATTACAAAGTTTATAGAATTAAACGCTTTAGCACCGTTTTGGTGCGGTTTTCTAGAGCCGTGAGGGACAGTTTATGAACAATCCGGGTTTGTTCCAAGCCAAGTGGAACCTCGGGCGATGGGCCTTCTGCAATCTACTGGCTATCGGGCTGCTGTGTTTCTGGCTGTGGCCCACGGGCCAGATGCTGTGTGTGCTTTTCGACGAGTGGCTGTTTCATCTGCTCAATGACCCGCTGGCCAGCAACTCGACCTGGCTGCACGTGTGGGCGGTAGCCAGTCTGCGGCCGTTCGATGCGGTGGTCGGGGTCATCCTGCTGGCACTGTTGATTCGCGGCGACTGGGTGTTCAAGGCCGTGCAGGTGCGCCAGGCACTGTTCGGTTTTGTCGGCGTTCTGCTGCTGTTGCTGTTTATCCGCATGCTGTTTTCCAAATTCGCGGCGCACATGGGCTGGCAACACAGCAGCCCATCGATGGTGATCAGCGGAGCGATCCAGATGAGCGACTACTTCCCGGGGCTGGAAAAGACCTGGGAATTGAAGGATCGCTCGAGCCAGAGTTTTCCAGGGGATCACGCATCGGTGCTGTTGATCTGGGGGATGTTCATGACGGTGTTCGCCAAGCGCATCGGCCAGTTGCTCGTGATCTGGGGCCTGGCGCTGCTGTTCATGATGCCGCGCCTGGTGGCCGGTGCCCATTGGGGCCAGGACGATTACATCGGCGGGGTATTGCTGGCGCTGTTGGCGCTGGGGTGGGGGTATTACACGCCGTTTGCGGCGAAGGTTTCGAGTGGATTGTTGCGGGTGACGGCGCCGGTGTTCGGGCTGGCTGCACGCCTACCAATCGTCGGGCGAATGAGCGTCGTTAGAACTGCGCAATAATTTGTGGTGAGCGAGCTTGCTCGCGCTGGGCTGCGGAGCGGCCTCAAAAAAACGGGAGCGCTACGCACTCCAGCGCGGGGCAAGCCCGCTCACCACAAAGGCCCATTCGACTCAGGCTAGTCGTCATTGCCGCTGCCGCGAAACTTGAACAGATCGCGGCGCTGTTTCTTGCTCGGCTTGCCATCGGTGGTCATACCGGTGGCGCCCGCCTTGCGCATGGCGGCCGCGTTTTCACGCTTGGCGATGCTGGCTTCGGTCTCGGTGTACAACGCCTGTGCTTCAGGCGCACCACGGCGCACGATGGAAAGCGCCTGAACCACGACCGTCTTTTCATCAAATCCAACACGAATCTGCAACTCATCGCCGACACGTGGCTCTTTGCCTGGCTTGCAGCGCTCGCCACGATGATGCACCTTGCCGCTCTCGATAGCGGCCTTCGCCAGGGCACGGGTTTTATAGAAACGCGCCGCCCATAGCCACTTGTCCAGACGGACCTTTTCTTCCTCTTCCTGCTTTTGAGCCACTTGAATTCCTCGCTCTGAAAAATGTCGCAACTTTACCGTTGAAACCCTTCGACGCATAAACCCCAAGGCTCACCTAAGATACGCCAGGTAGCACCCTGTTTTCGCGAGGATATGCTGTGACCGAATTCCCCCTTTCACTCACCTCGCCCAACCAGCGCTGCGTGGGTTGCCAGCAAAGCGAGCCCCTCGGGTTCGATTTTGCATTCGCTTACCAGCCTATCGTAGACCTGCGGGATCATTCGATCTTTGCCCACGAGGCCCTGGTGCGTGGCCCCCACGGCGAAGGGGCTCTGTCGGTGCTCGACCAGGTCAACGAAAGCAACCGCTACCGCTTCGACCAACGCTGTCGAACCCAGGCAATTGCCGGGGCAGCGGCCCTTGGCATGCAAACCCACCTTTCGATCAACTTCATGCCCAACGCCGTGTACCGTCCGGAATTGTGCATCCGTAGCACCCTGGAGGCGGCTCGCGCGCATAATTTTCCGTTGAACCAGCTGATTTTCGAGACCCTCGAAAGCGAGCACGTAGATAACTATCGCCATTTGACGAATATTCTGCGTGAATACCGCGAATTCGGCTTCAAGACCGCCATCGACGATTTCGGCGCGGGCTATTCGGGGCTGAACCTGCTGGCCGATTTCCAACCTGACTTGATCAAACTCGACATGGCGCTGATTCGCGATGTCGATCAGGATCGTGTTCGTCAGGTCATCGTTCAGGGGATTGTCACAATCTGTGAGCAGTTGGGGGTTACTGTCATCGCCGAAGGCATCGAAAGTGCCGGCGAGCGTGACTTCCTGTCCGACTGCGGAATTTTTCTGATGCAGGGCTATTGGTTCGCCAAGCCTGCATTCAAGGCCCTGGCCGAGGTTTCCCCTCAGGCCTGGGCGAATTGATCGGTTACCCATATTGAAGACATTTGACCATTTGACCGTTGTGGGTCTGCGTGAGTGGGTGGCACTTCCCGACTTGGGAGTGGCAGGCCTGCGCGCAAAGATCGACACCGGTGCCAGCACCTCAAGCCTGCACGCTACCGATATAGAGCCATTTGAGCGCGACGGTGAGAAGTGGGTGCGTTTTACCGCGCACCTGGGCAGCGTTGTGCAACTGCGTCACCGCCGCTGCGAAGCGCCCCTGGTGACGATGAAAACCATCAAGAGCTCCAACGGGCATGCGCAGGTGCGCTATGTCATCAGCACTACCCTGGCGCTGGGTGATCGGGTATGGCGGGTGGAGTTCACCCTGGCCTGCCGCAAAGCCATGCGTTACCGGCTGTTGCTGGGCTCCAAAGCCTTGATTGACGGCCAACTGGTGGTCAACCCCGGCATCAAGTACGTTCAAGACAAGCCGGTGTTCCCGGTCTCTACTCTTTCTGTCCCAGGTGCTGCATGAAGATTGCTGTGCTGTCGCGAAACCCGCGTCTGTATTCCACCCGCCGCCTGGTTGAGGCCGGCACCGAACGTGGCCACGAAATGGTGGTGATCGACACGTTGCGGGCCTATATGAACATTGCCAGCCACAAGCCGCAGATCCACTACCGGGGCAAGCCGCTGGAGGGGTTTGATGCGGTGATCCCACGCATCGGCGCTTCGGTGACGTTCTATGGCTGCGCAGTGTTGCGCCAGTTTGAAATGATGGGGGTGTTCCCCCTCAATGAGTCGGTCGCCATTGCCCGTTCACGGGACAAGTTGCGCTCGCTGCAGTTGCTGTCGCGCCGGGGTATCGGCCTGCCAGTGACGGGCTTTGCCCACTCTCCCGACGACATCCCCGACCTGATCGACATGGTCAACGGCGCACCGCTGGTGATCAAGGTGCTGGAAGGCACCCAAGGTATCGGCGTGGTGCTGTGTGAAACCGCGACAGCGGCGGAGTCCGTGATCGAGGCATTCATGGGCCTCAAGCAGAACATCATGGTGCAGGAATACATCAAGGAAGCCGGCGGTGCGGACATCCGCTGCTTCGTGGTGGGCGACAAGGTGATTGCAGCGATGAAGCGCCAGGCGAAGCCGGGGGAGTTCCGCTCCAACCTGCACCGTGGCGGCAGCGCCAGCCTGATCAAGATCACCCCGGAAGAACGCATGACCGCGCTGCGGGCCGCCAAGGTGATGGGGTTGAGTGTGGCGGGTGTGGATATCCTGCGCTCCAATCACGGGCCGCTGGTGATGGAGGTGAATTCGTCACCGGGCCTGGAAGGCATTGAAACCACCACGGGCAAGGACGTGGCGGGGATCATCATTCAGCATCTGGAGAAGAATGGTGGGCCGAATATGACCAGGACCAAAGGCAAGGGCTGACCCCAGCGTAATACCTGTAGGAGCCGGCTTGCCGGCTCCTACACAAGGTCAGACCGCGTCGCGGGGCAACATCAGCCCAAGCGGCAAACGCACGCGCGCCTCCAGGCCACCTTCTTCGCGGTTGCGTAGCTCAACATTGCCGCCATGCATCGAGGCTATACGCCGCACAATCGCCAACCCCAGGCCTGTCCCCTTGCCACCTCGGGCACGGTCGCCACGGGTAAAGGGGTTGAAGATGCCTTCCAACTCATCCGGGTCGATGCCCACGCCACGGTCCATCACGCTCAGCACCACATACGGCGCAGCGCTGTCGCCAGACACATACGCCGCCACTTCCACATCGGAACCGGCGTGGTGCAGGGCGTTGCCGATCAGGTTGTTCAACAGGCGTTTCATCGATACCCGACGCAACGCAAACGGCTGGATCGGCTCCAGGCGCATGCGCACCTGTTCACCGTTCTGGTTATAGGGCGCCACCACCTCTCGCACCAGGTCGGTCAGGTCGACTTCTTCCACCACTTCATCGCGGCCATCGCGGATAAACGCCAGGAACTGGTCGAGAATCGCGTCCATGTCCTCAATGTCGCGGACCATGTCGTCGGTGAGGTCGGTATGGTTGCCCATCAACTCCAGCGACAAACGCAGTCGCGTCAACGGGGTACGCAAGTCGTGGGACACCCCCGCCAGCATCAGCTCGCGCTCGCGGCCGGCCTGTTCGACGTCCTCCGCCATCTGGTTGAACGCGCCGTACACCTCGGTCATCTCACTGGGCGTGTCGCTGACCGGCAGGCGAACGCTGCGCCCCTGGCCCAATTGACGGGCGGCAAACACAAGGCGTTTTAAAGGCTGATTAAGCTGGCGCACGAAAATCCACGCCGACGCCGTTGAAAGCAAACCGATCGCCAGGAACCAGCCCAACACGTTCCAGATCTTCTGCCCCCGCAGCGGATGCGGGTACAGCGGCACTTTCAGCCAATCCTCGCCCAGGCTTGGCGCACGCACCCACAACGCAGGCGACACGTGCATGCGCAGCCGCACCTCAGTGTCTTCACCGAGTTCGGCCTGCATCTGGCGCTGGTAGATCTCACTGTAGGGCCAATGCTGCTCGCCCTCCGGCACTCCCGCGCCGGCGACACGCACCAGGGTCGCGGCCTTGGCGATTTTCTCGCGGTTCTCAGGGTCCGCCGCCCAATAGGCGCGCAGCGTCAGGGCGACACCGTGGCTGTACTGTCGATCCACCAGCACGTCCTCGTTCATCAACAGATAAACCAGCGTGAGTGCCTTGGAAAACAGAACGACGATCAGCACCAGCCAAAGGGTGCGGGAGAAGAAACTTTGGGGGAACCACAGCGGGGTTTTCATAGAAGACTGCTAGATACCTTGCAGAAACGAGCGGCGCTCGCAGAATTGCAGACGCCGGACACCCCGCCGACTCTTATGGAGTCAAACGCCAGGATGCCCGCCCCTGCAAATCACCGATCAACTGGTTTTATTGCCGTCCGGCACAAACACATAACCCACGCCCCACACCGTCTGGATATACCGCGGCTTGGACGGGTCCGGCTCGATCATCCGGCGCAGACGGGAGATCTGCACGTCGATGGAGCGCTCCAGCGCATCCCATTCCCGGCCACGGGCCAGGTTCATCAGCTTGTCGCGGGTCAGCGGCTGGCGAGCGTTCATCACCAGAGCCTTGAGCACGGCGAATTCACCGGTAGTGAGCATGTGCACTTCATCGCCACGCTTGAGCTCACGGGTCGCCAGCGACAGTTCGTAGTCGCCAAAGGTGACACTCTCGTCTTCGCTACCTGGGGCACCTGGAACCGGCGGTGCCTGGCGACGCAGTACGGCTTTGACCCGAGCCATCAGTTCGTCAGGGTTGAACGGCTTGGCCAGGTAGTCATCGGCGCCCAGTTCAAGGCCCTTGATGCGGCTCAGCTCATCGCCCTTGGCGGTGAGCATGATGATTGGAATCTGGTTGTTTGCGCCGCGCAGGCGTTTGCAGGCGGTCAGGCCGTCTTCGCCGGGCAGCATCAGGTCGAGTACGACCAGGTTGAACACCTCACGCCCCAACAGGCGGTCCATCTGTTCGGTGTTCGGCACCGCGCGGGCCCGGTAGCCCTTGGAGTTGAAAAAACGCTCCAGCAGGCTACTCAGCCCCGGATCGTCATCAACGATGAGAATTTTTTCGCCTTCAGCAGTTTGTGCAGTGCTGCTCATTAGATGCTCCTCTTATCTCGGCGCGCATTATGGCCTAGCTGCCGTTATACGCACCGTGTGCATTGTTAGCAGATTTTTCCTCTACTGCCAGCGAACCCGCGCCGTACAACCGTTGGCGCAATCCCCCCCTAGGGCAGAACGCTGGTTATAATGCGGCGCCGTCGTGCAGGGCAACGTCCGATCGTTACCGTTTGATGCCGAGGCTTTTTTTACCCGCTTGTGTGATTTTTTCGATTTCGAGGGTCAATAGGCTGCCTCTTGACCCAGGCAGCGGCGCCAGTCGGGCCGCTCAACCAGCCTCCCAGGGCCTTGTTTTCCGGGCCTGCGAGCTGCTTTTCAGAATTTCAGGTGGTTTTATGGACAGCATCAACAGCCGCATCGCCGAGGAACTCGGTGTACGCCCACAACAGGTCGAAGCGGCCGTCGCTCTACTGGATGAAGGCTCCACAGTGCCTTTCATCGCCCGTTACCGTAAAGAAGTGACCGGCAGCCTCGACGACACCCAGTTGCGTCACCTGGAAGAGCGTCTGCGCTACCTGCGAGAACTCGACGAACGGCGCATCAGCATCCTCGCCAGCATCGAGGAACAGGGCAAGCTGACCCCACAGCTTGAGCGCGACATCAAGCTCGCCGACACCAAGACCCGCCTCGAAGACCTCTACCTGCCGTACAAGCAGAAGCGCCGCACCAAGGGCCAGATCGCCCTGGAAGCCGGCCTGGGCGAGCTGGCCGACGGCCTCTTCAACGACCCGTCGCTGACTCCGGACACCGAAGCCGCCCGGTTCATCAATGCCGAAAAAGGCGTTGCCGACGTCAAGGCCGCCCTCGAAGGCGCCAAGTACATCCTCATGGAGCGCTTCGCCGAAGACGCCAGCCTGCTGGAAAAACTGCGTACTTACCTGAAGCAGGAAGCCATTCTCAGTGCCCGCGTCATCGCCGGCAAAGAGGAGGAAGGCGCCAAGTTCCGCGATTACTTCGAACACGACGAACCGCTGAAAAGCATGCCGTCCCACCGTGCGCTCGCCATTTTCCGTGGTCGCAACGAAGGCATTCTCAGCTCTGCGCTGAAGGTCGGCGACGAGTTGCCGGGCACCATGCACCCCTGTGAAGGCATGATCGGTCAACAATTCGGCATCCAGAATCAGAACCGTCCTGCGGACAAGTGGCTGGGTGAGGTGGTGCGCTGGACCTGGAAGGTCAAGCTCTACACCCACCTGGAAACCGACCTGCTCGGCGAGTTGCGCGACGGCGCCGAGACCGAGGCGATCAACGTGTTCGCCCACAACCTGCACGACCTGCTGCTGGCCGCCCCGGCCGGCCCGCGCGCCACCCTGGGCCTTGACCCGGGCCTGCGCACTGGCTGCAAGGTCGCCGTGGTCGACTCCACCGGCAAGCTGTTGGACCACGCCACGGTGTATCCGCATGTGCCGCACAACAAATGGGACCAGACCCTCGCGATCCTGGCCGCCCTGTGCGCCAAGCACGCGGTGGACCTGATCGCCATCGGCAACGGCACCGCCAGCCGTGAAACCGACAAGCTGGCCGCCGAGCTGATCAAAAAGTATCCCGCCATGAAGATGACCAAGGTCATGGTCTCCGAGGCCGGCGCTTCGGTGTACTCGGCGTCGGAACTGGCTTCCAAGGAATTCCCGGACCTCGACGTGTCGATCCGTGGTGCGGTGTCCATCGCCCGTCGCCTGCAGGATCCACTGGCCGAACTGGTGAAGATCGACCCTAAATCCATCGGCGTCGGCCAGTACCAGCACGATGTGTCGCAGCTGAAACTGGCGCGCGGCCTGGACGCGGTGGTTGAAGACTGCGTAAACGCCGTGGGCGTGGACGTGAATACCGCCTCTGTTGCATTGCTGGCACGTATTTCCGGCCTCAACGCCACCCTGGCGCAGAATATCGTGACCCACCGTGACGAAAACGGCGCGTTCAAAACCCGTGCAGCGCTGAAAAAGGTCGCACGCCTGGGCGAGAAAACCTTCGAACAAGCCGCCGGTTTCCTACGCGTAATGAACGGCGACAACCCGCTGGATTCCTCCGCAGTCCACCCGGAAGCCTACCCGCTGGTGCAACGCATCGCCGCCGAGACCGACCGCGACATCCGCTCGCTGATCGGCGACGCCGCGTTCCTCAAGCGCCTGGATCCAAAGAAGTACACCGACGAAACCTTCGGCGTGCCGACCATCACCGACATTCTGCAAGAGTTGGAAAAACCGGGCCGCGACCCGCGTCCCGAGTTCAAGACTGCCGAGTTCCAGGACGGCGTCGAAGACCTCAAGGATCTGGAGCTGGGCATGATCCTCGAAGGCGTGGTCACCAACGTGACCAACTTCGGCGCCTTTGTGGACATCGGCGTGCATCAGGACGGTTTGGTGCATATCTCCGCGCTTTCGGAGAAATTCATCAAGGACCCGCGCGAAGCGGTGAAAGCCGGTGACGTGGTCAAGGTCAAGGTCATGGAAGTCGACATCCCGCGCAAACGCGTTGGCCTGTCGATGCGCATGAGCGACACCCCCGGCGAGAAAATCGACGGTGCCCGTGGCGCGCGTCCGGGCTCGGCGCCGCGCCAGTCGCAGAACAACGCACCGCGCAAGGAAACCGCCACCGCAGCGCCAAGCAACAACGCCATGGCCTCGCTGTTCGCCAACGCCAAACAGTTGAAGAAACGCTGATGGAAATCCCGGCCGGATTGACCCAGAGCGCGTTCAGCGAACTGATCGGCTGCCGTCTGCAACGCCTTGAAGAGGGCGTTGCCGAGGTGGCCCTGACCCTGGAGCCGCAACTGCGCAACCGCGCGGGCAAGCTCCATGGCGGGGCGATTTTCAGCCTGGTGGACATTACGATGGGGCTGGCGTGTTCCAGCTCCCATGGTTTCGACCAGCAGAGCGCGACCATCGAGTGCAAGATCAACTATATCCGCGCCGTGTCTGATGGTGACGTGCTGTGCACCAGCCGGGTGATTCATGCCGGTCGCCGCACGTTGGTGGTCGAGGCAGACGTGTATCAAGACGAAAGACTTGTCGCAAAAGCGCAGGGCACCTTCGCTGTCCTATAGCTCCCCACCCCCGATTTGAGTTAATTTCGGCGCTGCAATCACGGCGTCGGAATTTTCTCGCTGCGCTGTAGCCAAATTCATGGAGTGAAGTCGGCATTTTCAGAGCGGGTTAAATCGACTCTAAACCAGGCGATCACGCCAGTTTTAACTTCACCCTTGTAGACCGTCCTGCCCACCCCCATATTGGGGCGACTGACGCGTGAAGGAATCCAACTTGAGCGAACTTCTCAACCGCCGCCTGGCCCTGCTCGGCAAGCGCGAACACCTCTCCCTGCTAGAGCAGTGCTTGCACGGCATCGAGCGCGAATGCCTGCGTGTCACCGGTGAGGGTCGACTGGCGCAAACGCCGCACCCTGAAGCCCTGGGCGCCGCGTTGACCCACGAACAGATCACCACCGACTACTCGGAATCGCTGCTGGAGTTCATCACTCCCGCCCTGCCCGACCCGGCCGATACCCTGAGCAGCCTGGACAAGATCCATCGCTTTGCCTACACCAAGCTGGGCAGCGAATACCTGTGGAGCCCCTCGATGCCGTGCCCGTTGCCGGCCGAGGAAGATATTCCGATTGCCTACTACGGCACCTCCAATATCGGACAGCTCAAGTACGTGTATCGCAAGGGTCTGGCCCTGCGTTACGGCAAGACCATGCAGTGCATCGCTGGTATCCACTACAACTTCTCGTTACCGGAAGCGCTGTGGCCGTTGCTCAAAGAGACGGAAGGGTTTGTCGGCACCGACCGCGATTACCAGTCCACCGCCTATATCGCGCTGATCCGTAACTTCCGTCGCTACAGCTGGCTGCTGATGTACCTGTTCGGCGCATCCCCTGCCCTGGACGCCGGTTTCCTGCGCGGTCGTTCGCACCAACTGGAAGTGCTCGACGCCGACACGCTGTACCTGCCTTACGCCACCAGCCTGCGCATGAGCGACCTGGGTTATCAGAGCAATGCCCAGGCCGGCCTCACACCGTGCTACAACGACCTGGCCAGCTACACCGACAGCCTGCGCGAAGCGGTGGCAACGCCCTACGCGCCGTACGTCGAAATCGGCACGCATCAGGACGGTGAGTGGGTGCAACTCAACACCAACATCCTGCAGATCGAAAACGAGTACTACTCCAACATCCGCCCCAAGCGTGTGACTTACACCGGCGAACGGCCGATCCAGGCGCTGATGGCCCGCGGCATCCAGTACATCGAAGTGCGCTGCCTGGACATCAACCCGTTCCTGCCGATGGGTATCGACCTGCCGGAGTCGCGTTTCCTCGACGCCTTCCTGCTGTACTGCGCGTTGAACGACAGCCCGCTGTTCGCCGACAACGAGTGCGGTAACGCCACCTCCAACTTCCTCAGCGTGGTCAAGGAAGGTCGTCGTCCCGGCCTGCAATTGCAGCGTCAGGGCCAGCCTGTGGACATGAAGGAATGGGCTGCCGAACTGCTGGAGCAGATTGCGCCACTGGCCGCCTTGCTGGATGAGAGCCACGGCATCACCGAGCACAGCCAGGCGCTGGATGCTCAGCTGGCGAAGGTCAAGGATTCGTCCCTGACCCCGTCAGCCCAGGTGTTGGCGACGATGGCCGAGCGTAAGGAAAGTTTTGCGCAGTTCTCCCTGCACCAGAGCCAGTTGCACGCCGAGCATTTCCGTAAGGAGCCGTTGCCGGCTGAAGAGCAGGCGCGCTTTGAGGAGCTGGCACGGACCTCGCTGGCGCAGCAAGCTGAGTTGGAGCAGAACGAAGTGGGCGATTTCGATGTGTTTGTCGGATCGTACCAGGCCAGCATCCTCGCCATCAGTAACTGACTCACCCCCTTGATCGTTCCCACGCTTTGAATGGGAACGATCAACGAGCTGACACACCGGGCTCCTACAAGGGTTTTGTCGTATTAGCCGCGACCACATTTCCTCTCATAAGCTAATTCGAAAATGTTATTTATTTTCGGATTCTTAGATCATTTAGTCTCCTCACACGCCGACCCTCGGCCGCCTGATTGAGGAGCTTCCCCTTGAAACTGCTTACCCCTCTGCGCCTCTTGGCCGCATTGTCCCTGGCCGGTGCCAGCCTGTTTGCCCAGGCGGCGGATGTGACCATCGCTTACCAGACCACCGTGGACCCGGCCAAAGTCGCCCAGGCCGACGGCGCCTATGAAAAAGCCACCAACGCCAAGATCACCTGGCGCAAATTCGACAATGGCGCGGACATCATCGCCGCCATCGCGTCCGGCGATGTGCAGATCGGCTACCTCGGTTCGAGCCCGCTGACCGCTGCGATCACTCGCAAAGTGCCGGTGGAAACCTTCCTCGTCGCCACCCAGATCGGCGGTGCCGAAGCGCTGGTGGCGCGCAACGGCGCGGGGATTAATGGCCCGCAGGACCTGATCGGCAAAAAAATCGCCGTGCCATTCGTGTCCACCGGCCACTACAGCCTGTTGGCCGCGTTGAAACACTGGAACATCGACCCGTCCAAAGTGACCATCCTCAACCTCGCACCACCCGCCATCATCGCCGCCTGGAAGCGCGGTGATATCGACGCCACCTACGTATGGGACCCCGCCCTGGGTGTGGCCAAGGAAAACGGCAAGGTGCTAATCACCTCCGGCGAACTGGCCAAGTTCGGCGCGCCAACCTTCGATGCCTGGATCGTGCGTAAGGATTTTGCCGAGAAGCACCCGGAAATCGTCACGGCGTTCGCCAAAGTGACGCTGGATGCCTACGCCGCCTACCGCAAAGACCCACAAGCCTGGCTCGCTGACAAAGGCAACGTCGACAAGCTGGTGAAACTCTCCGGCGCCAAGGCCAGCGACATCCCCCTGCTGCTGCAAGGCAACGTCTACCCGCTGGCCGCTGACCAAGTGACCCTGCTGGGCGCGCCAACCACCAAGGCCGTGACCGATACCGCCGCGTTCCTCAAGGAGCAAGGCAAGGTCGACGCCGTGCTGCCGGACTACGCCCCTTACGTCAGCGCCAAGTTCATTACTAACTGATCAGGAGTTCATTGCGATGGCCTTGCTACAACTGGAGCGCATCAGCGCACAGTACCCAGGCGCCACAGAACCGGTACTGTCAGACATTTCAATCGACCTGGGGCCCCAGCAATTGCTGGTGGCCCTCGGCCCGTCCGGCAGTGGCAAGACTTCGCTGTTGAACCTGATTGCCGGCTTTGTCGAACCCTCTGCCGGGCGCATTACCCTCGACGGCGTGCCGGTCAAAGGCCCGAGCGCCGAGCGCGGCGTGGTGTTCCAGGACGACGCCCTGCTGCCCTGGCAGGATGTGCTGGCCAACGTGGGCTTCGGCCTGGAGCTGGCCGGTGTGCCCAAGGCGCAACGCGAAGTGCGCGCTCGGGAGATGCTCGCGCTGGTGGACCTGGCCGGTTTCGACAGCCGCCGTATCTGGCAACTTTCCGGTGGGCAGAAGCAACGCGTAGGCCTGGCCCGCGCGTTGGCGGCCGACCCTCGCGTGTTGCTGATGGATGAACCCTTCGGCGCCCTCGATGCCTTCACCCGCGAACAGATGCAGGAGCTGCTGCTACAAGTCTGGCGGCGCACGGCCAAGCCGGTGTTCCTGATTACCCACGACATCGAAGAAGCGGTCTTCCTCGCCACTGACCTGATCCTGCTCGCGCCCAACCCTGGCCAGATCGTCGAACGCCTGAGCCTGGACTTTGGCCAACGCTACGCCGCCGGTGAGTCGGCGCGGGCGATCAAGTCCGACCCGCGATTTATCGAAACCCGCGAACACGTGCTGGGCAAAGTGTTCTCCCAACGGCAGGTGTCCGCATGAGCAGCTACGAACTTCCCGCCACCGCCACCAAGCCGGTGGCGCACGCAGTTGTCCCGGTGCGACGCAGCTTGAGCACCCGCTGGATCAGCCTGCTGACCCTGGTCGCCTTGCTGGTCATTTGGTGGGCCGTGACCGCCACCGGCTTGATCGAGCCGCTGTTCCTGCCACCGCCGTCCGCCGTGCTGCAAAAAGGCTGGCTGCTGGCGACCACGGGGTACATGGACTCGACCCTGTGGCAGCACCTGGGCGCGAGCCTCAGCCGTATCGGCCTGGGCCTGGGTTTTGCGGTGCTGACCGCCGTGCCGGTGGGGATTGCCATCGGCTCCAACCGGATTGCGCGGGGCATTCTCGACCCGCTGATCGAGTTCTACCGCCCGATTCCTCCCCTGGCTTACTTGCCGCTGATCGTGATCTGGTGCGGCATTGGCGAGCTGTCCAAGGTGCTGCTGATTTACCTGGCGATCTTCGCGCCGATTGCCATCGCCACCGCGACCGGCGTGCGCACAGTCGACCCGGCCAAGCTGCGCGCGGCGCAGTCGTTGGGCGCTACCCGCGCACAGCTGATTCGCCATGTGATCCTGCCGAGTGCCCTGCCCGACATCCTCACCGGCGTGCGCATCGGCCTGGGCGTGGGCTGGTCGACATTGGTCGCCGCCGAGCTGATCGCGGCCACCAGCGGCCTGGGGTTCATGGTGCAGTCGGCGGCGCAGTTCCTGGTCACTGACGTGGTGGTGCTGGGCATCCTCGTCATCGCCCTGATCGCCTTTGCCATGGAAATGGGCCTGCGTGCCCTGCAGCGTAAATGGGTGCCCTGGCATGGCCAGGCACATTGAGTGAGAACCGTATGAGCAGCCTGACCGTTACCCCCATCAGCACCGCATTGGGCGCCCTGATCAGTGGCGTCGATATCACCCAGCCGTTGAACATTGAAGAACGCGATGCCATTGAACAGGCGTTGCTCAAACACTCGGTGCTGTTCTTCCGTGATCAACCGATCAACCCGCAACAGCAGGCACGGTTCGCGGCGAATTTTGGTGACCTGCATATCCACCCGATCTACCCCAACGTGCCGGAGCAGCCCGAAGTGCTGATCCTCGACACCGCCGTCACCGACGTGCGCGACAACGCCGTGTGGCACACCGACGTGACCTTCCTGCCGACGCCGGCGTTGGGCGCCGTACTCAGCGCCAAGCTGCTGCCACCGTTTGGCGGCGATACGCTGTGGGCCAGTGGGATTGCGGCGTATGAAGCGTTGTCCGAGCCGTTGAAGCGCTTGCTCGATGGGCTGACAGCGACCCATGACTTCACTAAGTCCTTCCCGCTGGAGCGCTTTGGCAACACCGCTGAAGACCTGGCGCGTTGGGAAGAGACTCGCAGGAAGAACCCGCCGCTGTCGCATCCGGTGGTGCGCACGCACCCGGTGAGTGGGCGCAAGTCGCTGTTTGTCAGTGATGGGTTCACCACCAAGATCAATGAACTTGAGCCGGCGGAGAGTGAAGCGATTCTGAAGCTCTTGTTCGCCCACGCGACACGCCCGGAATTTACCATTCGCTGGCGTTGGCAGGAAAACGATGTGGCGTTCTGGGATAACCGCGTGACCCAGCACTACGCGGTGGACGACTACCGGCCGCAGCGGCGGGTGATGCATCGCGCAACGATTCTGGGGGATGTGCCGTTCTAGCTCTCAAACACACTGAAAATCACTGTGGGAGCTGGCTTGCCTGCGATGGCGGTGAGTCAGCGACAGATTCATTGACTGACACACCGCTATCGCGGGCAAGCCCGGCTCCCACAGTGACCGGGTTACGCCAGGTTATTCAGCCGTGGATGGCTTTTCCCACAGGTTGATTCCGCCTTCCTGGGCAAACCGATCAATCTCTGCCAATTCCTCAGCGCTGAAGTTCAAGTTCTTCAACGCACCGACGTTTTCGATGATCTGCTCCGGCCGGCTCGCACCGATCAGCGCGCTGGTCACCCGTGGATCACGCAGGGTCCAGGCCAACGCCAATTGCGCCAGGCTCTGGCCACGACGCTGGGCGATTTCATTGAGCGCGCGCACGTGGGCGATGTTGGCTTCGGACAGGTGCTTGGCCTGCAACGAACCACCCCCCGGACGATTCACCCGCGCATCCGCCGGCACGCCGTTGAGGTACTTGTCGGTCAGCAGCCCTTGAGCCAGCGGTGTGAAGGCAATCACCCCGGCACCGAGTTCCTCGGTGGTGTCCAGCAGGTCTTTTTCCACCCAGCGGTTGAGCAGGTTGTAGGCCGGCTGGTGAATCAACAGCGGCACTTTCCACTCTTTGAGCAGCGCGGCGATTTCGCGGGTTTTTACCCCCGAGTAGGACGAGATGCCTATGTACAACGCCTTGCCTTGTTGCACGGCAGTGGCGAGGGCGCTGGCGGTTTCTTCCAGCGGGGTGTCGGCGTCAAAACGGTGGGAGTAGAAGATGTCCACGTAGTCGACGCCCAGGCGTTGCAGGCTCTGGTCCAGGCTGGCCAGCACGTACTTGCGCGAGCCGCCGCCCTGGCCATAAGGACCGGGCCACATGTCCCAACCCGCCTTGCTGGAGATGATCAGTTCGTCGCGATAGTGCTTGAAGTCTTCGCGCAGTAAACGGCCGAAGTTGATCTCGGCGCTGCCGTAGGGCGGGCCGTAGTTGTTGGCCAGGTCGAAGTGGTTGATGCCCAGGTCGAACGCGGTGCGCAGCAGGGCGCGCTGGGTGTCGATCGGGGTGCTGTCGCCAAAGTTGTGCCACAGGCCCAGGGACAGTGCAGGCAGCACTAATCCACTGCGGCCTACACGGCGGTACGGAATAGATTCATAGCGGTTTTCGGCAGCAATGTAAGTCATCGAATCCTCTCTTGGACGTCGGCAAATAAGGCCTGGGAATAAGGTTATTCCCAGGCCTTTTAACCAGCTGAATCGCTTAAGTCTGCCGTTCCGTTCTACAGCAATTGCCTACCAGAGTGGAACGACATAACTCACATAGAAGCGGTTTTCATCTTGCACGGTGGCACCGCTGATGTCGGGGCTGGCGTGGGCGTTTTTCCAGGTCACACCCAGGCCTTTGAGGGTACCGGTGGGCACTTGATAAGCCACGGCGACGTTACGTTCCCATTCGCTGGTGGTGCCTTGCGGCGTGCGGATGTCATCGCCGTGGGCATAGGCGGCTGAGAACGTCAGGCCCGTGAGGCCAAGCTTACCGAAGTCATACTTGTACTGCGCAAGCCACGTGCGCTCACCGGCGTGTTGAAATTTATTCAACTGCATGTTGGTCAGCGCCGGAGTGTCGGCGCCTGAGCCTGGGCCCTGGCGGTTGTCGCCGCTGTTCAGGCCGGAATCAAGGTAGGGGAAGTCGCTGTCGCCGCTGTTCTTCTGGATACCCAGGCCGACGGTATGACCGTCGAGGCTGTAGCTCTCAAGCAAGCTGGCGGTGGTCTGGTTGATACGGCCCTTGCCCGTGCCATCACCGTAGAGGCCAGCCGCTGCGAAGTCTTTGTCACCGTCGGCGTTGCCGCCCACACCGAGGCTGCGGAACACGCGCACGTCGGTGTCGATGGCGCCCACGGACAACGCGTCGTGGCGTTTGGCGCCGAGGAAGAACTGCTGATAGTAATCCTCAAGGTTGGAATACCACAGGCTGACCGTGGTGTTCTGGATGCCGGTGTAATCCGCACCGCCAAACACGAAGCGATCACTCTCTTTGGTGCCGCCGGCGGTGATCATGCCCTGATCGCCGGTTTCGTTGCGGATCTTGGTCTTGAAGATGTCGCCGCCGGTGAAGGTGAAGTCGCTGAGGTCCTTGGACACCAGTTGCACACCGGTATTGGTCTGCTGGTACAGACGCCCGTCGGTGTTGGCGAGTATCGGGTTGTTGCCGTAGAGCGTGCCGACGCGCAGCTCATCCTTGGCAAAACGCACCTTGAACGTCGGGCTCAACACACCGAACTGGTCGGCGGATTTGCCGTTGTCCAGCGGGAACATGCTGCCGGGGTAGCGGCCCTGGTGATCCTTGTCGTTGAGGTCGCCACCGGAGTCCAGTTTCAACCCGTAGAACGCCTGCAGGTCCAGGCCAAAACCCACTGGGCCTTCGGTGTAGCCGGACTTGAAGTTGAACTCGAACCCCTGGCCCCAATCACGAATGCTGTGGGCCTTGGCATTGCTGTTCACCACATCCCGCCCCTGCTGGTTGAGGTAGCGGTTGAGCAGGGTCACATCGGCGTGGCTGTCATCGATAAAATCGGCGTGGGCGGACAGCATAAAGCTCGCCATGGCGGCACCCACCATGGGGCTTATCAACGTCTTCATTGTTACCGGTCTCCGTCACTGTTCTGAAATGAAAGCGTCAAACGCTTCACACAATTACGCAGTGGCCAGATGACAGTTGCGCGTCAAACAGCGGCGCGGACGGATGAAATTAAATTTAAGAAACCCTTCTACTACGCGGATTAGCGGGCATTTTCTAAGATTTCGGCGAGCCAGTCGACGAACACTCGCACCCTGGGGACAGGTGTCGGTTGTGCGGATAAAGCACCGACACCAGCTCCTGATGTCGGAGCTGGTGATCAGGGCCTGAACCTCAACGCACCAGATGCAGGAACTGCAGGTGGCGCTCGTACTGGTCGAGGATGTCGTTGATGATCTGTTCCTTGGTGTAGCCCACCAGGTCGTAGTCCTGGCTGCCCTCGGCCAAGTGCACTTCAGCCCGGTAGTAGCGACGGTTGTTGAGCTCCTTGGAGCCCATCCCGCCACGGGCAAATGACGGCGTGAAGTAGCCGCGCATCTGCACCTGGTAGATGAAGGGACGCTCCTCGCCATGGCCGATTTCCAGGCTGACGCTGTCGTTGGCGGGGTCAGGTTGCGTCACGACATTCAAACCCTTTTCGACAAACACCGCCGTCACTTCTTCGATCGCCGGGCGCACCGTCGAGTCGAGGAAACGGTACACCTCGTCTCGCGACGGGAAGTGCACGGCCTGGCTCAAACGCTGGCGCCAGCCGCCACGTCCTTTGCGAGCCGTCGAAATCGGCGCCAATGAGTGCAGCTGGGCGATCTGCTTTTGCGACTCCAGATAGAACGCCTTGTGCAGCCCCCACATCATCAGCAGCAGGATCATCGAGAACGGCAACGAGGTCAGCACCACCGCCGATTTGAGCGAGTCGATGCTGCCGGCAAACAGCAAGGCACTGGTGACCAGCGCGGTCATCGCACCCCAGAACACCCGCAGCCATTTCGGCCCGTCTTCATCAGCGTTGCCGCCTTTGGACGAGAGAGTGGACAGCACCACGGTGCCCGAGTCAGCGGAGGTTACGAAGAACACGAAGCTGATGAACACCGTGACCGCAATGACGGTTTTGCTCCATGGGTAGGTTTCCAGCAGCAGGTAGAGGCTCATCGACGGGTTATCGATGGCCGACTGACCGAGCGCGGCCATACCGTGGTTGAGCACCTGGTCGATGGCACTGTTGCCGAAGATCGACATCCACGCCAGGGTGAAACCCAGCGGGATCAGCAGCACGCCGAACACGAACTCACGGATGGTGCGGCCACGGGAAATACGCGCGATAAACAGGCCCACGAACGGCGACCATGCGATCCACCAGGCCCAGTAGAACACCGTCCAACCGCCGAGCCAGTCGCTGGGTTTGTCGTAGGCGTATACGTCAAAACTCTTGGTCGGCAAGGCGCCCAGGTAGTCACCAATGTTCTGGATCAGGGTATTGAGCAAGTGCTGGGTGGGCCCGGCGAACAACACGAACAGCAGCAGCGCACAGGCCAGCAGCATGTTGATGTCGGACATCACGCGCACGCCTTTATCGACACCGGCCACGGCGACGATGATCGCGGCGCCCATCATCAGCGTGATCAAACCCACCTGGATCCACTGGGTATGGGCAATGCCGAACAGATAGTCGAGACCGGAGTTGAGGTGCAACACGCCGAAGCCCATGTCGGCGCCCAGGCCGAACACCGTGGCAATGATGCCGAAGCCATCCACCGCGTAACCGATAGGGCCGTTGATGCGCTTGCCGATCAGTGGGTACAGCGCCGAACGCAGTGCCAGCGGCAGGTTATGCCGGTAGGCGAAGTACGCCAGGGCCATGCCGACAAACGCGAACACACCCCAACCGTGCAAGCCCCAGTGCAGAAACAGGATCTGCATGGCCTGGCGCGCGGCGTCGGCGTTCATCGGCGCGCCCTGAGGCGGCTGCACCAGGTGCGTCAGCGGCTCGGAGACGCAGAAGAAAAACAGCGTGATGCTAATCCCGGCGGCGAACAGCATGCCGGCCCAGGACAGGTAACTGAATTCGGGCTCGTCGTGGTCGGCACCGAGTTTTATCTTGCCGTAGCCCGATAACGCGGTGACCACCACGAAGACCAGATACAGGGTCATCGCCAGCATGTAGTACCAGCCGACCGTATTGGCCGCCCAGTTTTGCGCGGCCAGCAGCCAGGCACCAGCCTGTTGCGGGATAGCGATGACAGTGATGCCGAACAGCAGGATAAACGTCGCGGCGAAGTAGAAGACCGGCGCATTCATGCGCACCAGGCCGCTGGATGGGGTGGACGATGCACTCATGAGCGATGCACCCCGAGGGTATGAGATGTGGCTGTCAATAACGGACTCAGCAAAGGTAAGCCTCCTGTTGTGAGCGGGCAGCGAACCACCGGGTTTAACTTGAACGAGCATTCAAGTTAAACATGGATAGGCGGTTTGGGACTAATCGCAGGGCTGAGTGGTAGGTCATTCCTACACTAGCTCAAGGAAAGGTATGACGGATGGAGATGGCAAATCGTTCAGCGATTTCGGCGTGAAACGCGCACAAACATGTGGGTCCGTGTTCGACTTATTTTTGCGTGCCATCATCATGCTGCAGATTGGCCTGGGTGATATTCGCCCCCGCCGGCACGCTTCGGGTCAGCCACACATTACCGCCGATGGTCGAACCCTGGCCGATGGTGATGCGCCCCAGGATCGTCGCCCCGGCGTAGATCACCACGTCATCCTCGACGATCGGGTGACGAGGGTGGCCTTTCTGCAACTGCCCGTCTTCGTCCGCCGGGAAGCGTTTGGCGCCCAACGTTACGGCTTGGTAGATGCGCACGCGCTCACCGATGATCGCGGTTTCGCCGATCACCACACCGGTCCCATGGTCGATAAAGAAACTTGGGCCGATTTGTGCGCCGGGGTGGATATCGATACCGGTGGCCGAGTGGGCGATCTCTGCGCTGATCCGCGCCAACAGCGGCAGGCCGGCGCGGTACAGATGGTGGGCCAGCCGATGATGAATCACCGCCAGGATGCCGGGGTAGCACAACAGCACTTCATCCACGCTGCGCGCGGCCGGGTCGCCGTGATAGGCCGCCAATACGTCGGTGTCCAACAGGCTGCGCAGGGACGGCAGGGCCAGGGCGAAATCCTGGATCAGGCGGATGGCGAGCGCGTCGACTTCGCTGTCATCTTTAGCGCCTTGGCGTGCGGCGTAGCGTAGCTCCAGGCGGGCCTGGCCGAGCAAGGCATTCAAGGCGACGTCGAGGGTGTGGCCGACGTAGAAGTCTTCACTCTCTTCACGCAGGTCCACCGGCCCCAGGCGCATGGGGAACAGTGCGCCGCACAACGACTCTAGAATCTGCGCCACAGCCTCGCGGGACGGCAGCTCGCGCCCGCCATGCTCGCCACTCAAGCGGCCATTGCGCGTTCGCCACTGGTCCCGGGCACTGCGCAGTTGGCCGACGATGGTCTGTAATTGCCAATGACTGGAACGCTCACTCACGGTATTCACTCCTGACGAAATGCCCATCACTTTACGGTATGCACCTTGGTCGCCCTTAAGAACCAATGGTGTGATACTAAGAACCATCCGGAATAAGCGATTGCGGTTGCCCGATGAAAAGTGCCTGCCTATAGTCGCCTCATACTCATCAACCGTGCGTAGCCATGATCAAACAACAGCTCGACCGTTTTAACCGCCTGGAACTGCTGGGCGGCGTCACTGCCCTGGAAAAACTCGAGCGGCTGTCGGCCTGGTTGGGCAGGGATATCTACGTCAAACGCGACGACACCACGCCGCTCGCCATGGGCGGCAACAAGCTGCGCAAACTCGAATACCTCGCCGCCGATGCCATCGCCCAAGGCGCCGACACGCTGGTGACCGCCGGCGCGATCCAGTCCAACCACGTACGCCAGACTGCCGCGCTGGCCGCCAAGCTCGGCCTGGGCTGCGTCGCCCTGCTGGAAAACCCCACCGGCACCGAAGACCCCAATTACCTGGGCAACGGCAACCGCCTGCTGCTGGAACTGTTCGACGCCAAGGTGGAGTTGGTGGAGAACCTTGATAACGTCGACGGCCAGCTCAACGCCCTCGCCGACCGCTTGCGCAGCAACGGCAAGAAGCCGTACCTGGTGCCTATTGGCGGTTCCAATGCCCTCGGCGCCCTCGGCTATGTCCGCGCCGGGCTGGAGCTGGCCGGGCAGATCGAAGACAGTGGCATCGAGTTCGCCGCCGTGGTCTTGGCCTCCGGCAGTGCGGGAACGCACAGTGGCTTGGCGTTGGCCTTGAGCGAGGTATTGCCAGACCTGCCCGTGATTGGCGTCACCGTCTCACGCACTGAAGAAGCCCAGCGTCCGAAAGTAGAGGGCCTGGCCGAGCGTACCGCCGAGTTGCTGGGTGTGGATATTCCCGAAGGCTTCAAGGTGATCCTGTGGGACGAATACTTCGGCCCGCGCTATGGCGAACCGAACGCCGGCACCCTGGCGGCGGTCAAGCTGTTGGCGAGCCAGGAAGGCCTGCTGCTGGACCCGGTCTACACTGGCAAGGCCATGGCCGGCTTGCTGGATGGCATCGGGCGTCAGCGCTTTGAGGACGGGCCGATCATTTTCCTGCATACGGGTGGGGCGCCAGCGTTGTTTGCTTATGGCGCCGCATTCAGCTGAAGGAACAGGGATTAAAATGTGGGGGCGGGCTTGCTCGCGAATGCGGTGTATCAGTCAACGCATATGCTGAATGACACTGCTCATTCGCGAGCAAGCCCGCTCCCACATTGAAACCGCCACATATTCCAAATATGAATATCAATTCAAATTTATATTATTTTCAAGTCTTAAAAACCCGCTTTATAGTCGCGCCGTAGGCGAAGACGCGCTACGCGCTTTAGGGCAGGATACGACTACTGCGTCACCTGCTTCGCTCAACATAAAAAACACAGGGGCTCTTCATGACTATTTCTGTATTCCGTCGCACATTGCTGGTGGGCACTTTGGGCCTGGCACTCGGGGCTGGCCTGATCGGCCAAGCGGTCGCGGGTGAACAGCTGGACAACATCAAGAAAGCAGGCGAGATCAAGATCGGCCTGGAAGGCACCTACCCGCCGTTCAGCTTCGTCGATGAAAGCGGCAAGCTCAGTGGTTTCGAAGTGGAGCTGTCCGAAGCGCTGGCCAAGGAGCTGGGCGTGAAGGTCAAGCTGCAAGCGACGCCATGGGACGGCATCCTCGCCGCCCTGGAATCCAAGCGTCTGGACGCCGTGGTCAACCAAGTGACCATCTCTGAAGAGCGCAAGAAAAAGTATGACTTCTCCAAGCCTTACACCGTGTCCGGTATCCAGGCACTGGTCCTGAAGAAGAACGTTGACGTGATCAAGACCGCCGACGACCTGGCCGGCAAGAAAGTCGGTGTGGGCCTGGGCACCAACTACGAACAATGGCTCAAGGACAACCAACCTAAAGCCATCATCAAGACTTACAACGACGACCCGACCAAGTTCCAGGACCTGCGCATCGGCCGCATCGACGCCATCCTGATCGACCGCCTGGCCGCCCTGGAATACGCCAAGAAAGCGCCAGATACCGCCGCCGCCGGCGACGCTTTCTCCCGTCAGGAAGCCGGTATTGCCCTGCGCAAAGGCGAGCCAGAACTGCTCGATGCGGTGAACAAGGCTCTCGACAAACTGCGCGCCGATGGCACCTTGAAGAAGCTGTCCCAGAAGTACTTCAACGCTGACGTCACTCAATAATGGAAGCAGGTTTCCAACTCGCGCTGGACTCCGCGCCCTTTCTGCTCAAGGGCGCGTATTACACGGTAATCCTCAGCCTCGGCGGGATGTTTTTTGGCTTGCTGCTGGGCTTCGGCCTGGCCTTGATGCGGTTGTCGCGCTTCAAGCTGGTGAGCTGGCTCGCCCGAGTCTACGTGTCGTTCTTTCGCGGCACGCCCTTGCTGGTACAGCTGTTTTTGATCTACTACGGCTTGCCGCAAGTGGGCATCGAGCTGGATCCGATCCCGGCGGCCATGATCGGTTTTTCGCTGAACATGGCGGCCTACGCCTGTGAAATCCTGCGCGCCGCCATCGGTTCCATCGAACGCGGCCAATGGGAAGCTGCGGCCAGTATCGGCATGACCCGTGCGCAGACCCTGCGCCGGGCCATCCTGCCGCAGGCCATGCGCACGGCCTTGCCGCCGCTGGGCAACAGCTTCATTTCGCTGGTCAAGGACACGGCGCTTGCCGCCACTATTCAGGTGCCCGAGCTGTTTCGCCAGGCGCAACTGGTGTCGGCGCGGACCTTCGAAATCTTCACCATGTATCTCTCCGCTGCCCTGATCTACTGGATTTTGGCGAGCATCCTGGCGCATTTGCAGAATCGCCTGGAAGACCGGGTCAACCGGCATGACCTGGAGTCCTAAGCATGATCGTGGTTGAAAAACTGACCAAACAATTCAAGGGCCAGGTGGTGCTCAACGGCATCGACCTGGAGGTCAAGGAAGGCGAAGTCATCGCCATCATCGGCCCCAGCGGTTCCGGCAAGACCACCTTCCTGCGCTGCCTGAATTTCCTCGAACAACCCACCAGCGGTCGTATCAAGGTGGGTGATATCGAGATCGACAGCAGCAAGCCGATCAACCAGCAGGCAAGCCTGGTGCGGCGCCTGCGCCAGCACGTGGGCTTTGTGTTCCAGAGCTTCAACCTGTTCCCCCACCGCACTGCGCTGGAAAATGTCATCGAAGGGCCCACCGTGGTCAAGAAGATGCCACGGGAAGCGGCTGACGCCCTCGGCCGCAAGCTGCTGGCCAGGGTCGGCCTGGCGGGCAAGGAGGACGCATATCCCCGGCGTCTGTCGGGCGGCCAGCAACAGCGCGTGGCGATTGCCCGTGCGTTGGCCATGGAGCCGGAGGTGATTCTGTTCGACGAACCCACCTCCGCCCTCGACCCGGAACTGGTGGGTGAAGTGCTGGCAACCATCCGCAGCCTCGCCGAAGAAAACCGCACCATGGTGATCGTCACCCACGAGATGAGCTTTGCCCGCGACGTAGCCAATCGGGTGATCTTCTTCGACAAGGGCGTGATCGTGGAGCAAGGCGAAGCCAAGGCACTGTTCGCCAACCCCAAGGAAGAGCGTACCAAACAGTTCCTGAGCAAGTTTCTCGCCCACTGACATCCCCTCCTGCAGGCGCTGGCTTGCCAGCGAAAAACGACAAGACAACGCGGTAAATCTGATGACCGCGTAATCGTTGACGTTCTTCGCTGGCAAGCCAGCTCCTACACGGGAATCGCTGCTCCAACAGGTAAAACACACCCACCGCATCCGCCCGAATATCCCCATACCAGTCAGACCCTTCTGAATATCTCCAAACCCGCTGTTTAGCCCTTTGCCGCCATTGACGCTCCGTGCCCAACCCTCTTATCTAGCGCCCAGAGGATTGGATCCTATCCCGGCTACTCACTGAATCGTTCTGTTCGGCCCACCGCGCTTGCCTGCGCCAAGGGTCCGGAGCGATTGCTGCTGGCTGCATCAAGGAGATTATTTATGACACACCCCCTGCTCACCGCCCCGACACTGCCCCAGGCCATCGGCGATGGCATCAATGCCCTGGCCGCCACCCACCTGCAGGTCGACATCGCCCCCTATCCCGGCATGGACGAAGGCGACTTGATTGAGCTGTTCTGGAATAACTGTTTTGCCGCTTCGCGTCGGATAACCGCCTGTAAGGTCGGCGCGTTCACTCACCTGCGGGTGCCGGAGAGTTTCGTGCTGGATGGCCCGGCCCGGGTGCATTACCAGGTGATGCAAGTCGGCCACTGCGCGGCCCGCTCTGCCGTCAGGCGGGTACGTGTGAAGACCTGTTGCCCGGGCGGCCAGCCTTCGCCCCTGTACCGCGACGAAAACCAGAACCTCGCCCCCGTGGGGTTGCCCGACACCATCCGCCGCTTCGGCGTCAACGCCAGCCAGGTGCGGCGCGGTATCCCGCTGACCATCGCGCCCTACCTGAACATGGACACTGGCGATGCGATCACCCTGCGCTGGGGCGATGTGCGCCTGGACCTGCCGAAGATCCAGGCCCTTGAGGTCGGCCTGGCGGTGCAGGTATGGGTGCCCTCCTCGATGATCACCGAAGCCGGCGACGACTGTCGGTTGGAGGTGACGTACTGCATTCTGGATCGCGTCGGCAACAACTCACGCTGGGCGCCCGCCCGGACATTACGCATTGCCGCCGAGGCGCCGCCCCGCCAGGCCGGGGCGGCGCTGATCTATCAACCGCGTCCACTGGGATCGCCCTGCGAACCTGGGTGACAGACCTTCTATGCATATTCCCAAAAGTTAGTTTATTTAAATATTTAACACGCTTAGGGTATATGCACCGGACCACCGGACATCGCTGATTTTTCTGTTTTTATTTCATTGAATGCGAGGTCGGTATGGTCAGGATTACCCCGGTGCACAACGCCAGGGCATTACGTGCAGCCAAGGAGCGGCGCTGATGTCTAACTTGGCTCAAACACCCCCCCAGAGCGATCTGGACATTGCCCCCCTGCTGTTGCCAGCCGCCGTGCTGCGCAACGATGCAGAGGCGCTGAAGGCTGCCCATGAACTCGCCCAGGCTGCGCGCCTGCAAGCCGCCAAGCGCGACCAGCAACGCAAGCTGCCATGGGCACAGATCGAACAGTTCACCCGCAGTGGGTTGGGCAGTATTTCCATTCCCCGTGAATACGGCGGCCCACAGGTGTCTTTCGTGACCCTGGCCGATGTGTTCGCGATCATCAGTGCGGCAGACCCAGCCCTCGGGCAGATCCCGCAGAACCATTTCGGCATCCTGCACCTGTTGCAGGGCGCCGCCACCGATCGCCAGAAAAAACAGCTGTTCCAGAGCGTCCTCGACGGCTGGCGCATCGGCAATGGCGGCCCGGAACGCGGTACCAAAAACACCCTGGAACTCAAGGCGCGCATCACCGCTGAGGGTGACGGCTATGTGATCAGCGGCCAAAAGTTCTATTCCACCGGTGCGCTCTTCGCCCACTGGGTTGCCGTCAAGGCACTCAACGATGACGGCAAGCAGGTCATGGCCTTCGTGCGTCGGGGTGCCGACGGCCTGCGCATCGTCGATGACTGGTCCGGCTTTGGCCAACGCACCACCGCCAGCGGCACCGTGTTGCTGGACCAGGTGCCGGTCGATGCCGAGTTGGTCGTGGAAAACTGGCGCATCGGCGAAACCCCGAATATCCAGGGCGCCGTATCCCAATTGATCCAGGCGGCCATCGACGCCGGCATCGCACGCGGCGCACTGGATGACACCATCGCCTTCGTACGTGAACGCTCACGCCCATGGATCGATGCCAAGGTCGAACGCGCCAGCGATGACCTGTATGTGATCGCCGATATCGGCAAGCTGAAAATCGAACTGCACGCCGCCGAAGCCCTGCTGCGCAAGGCCGGCCAGGTGCTGGACCAGGTCAGCGCTGCGCCGATCACCGCGCAGTCTGCGGCCCGTGCGTCGATTGCCGTGGCCGAGGCCAAGGTGCTGACGACCGAGGTATCGCTGCTGGTCAGCGAAAAACTCTTCGAGCTGGCCGGTAGCCGCGCGACCCTCGCCGAATTCAACCTCGACCGCCACTGGCGCAACGCCCGCGTGCACACCCTGCACGACCCGGTGCGCTGGAAATATCACGCCATCGGCGCCTATCGACTGAACGGCACGTTGCCGGCTCGTCACTCCTGGATTTAACCGACCAGACCTCTGGAGAACACAATGACTGTCTCTACTCACGTCGCGGTTATCACCAGCGACGAACAAGCCCTTATTGTCGCCAGCGACCTGGCCGAAGACTTCCGCCGCGACAGCGCCCAGCGCGACCGCGAGCGCCGCCTGCCGCTGCCTGAGCTGGATGTATTCTCGCGCTCCGGACTGTGGGGTATCAGCGTGCCCAAGGAGTACGGTGGCGCGGGTGTGTCCAACGTCACCCTGGCCAAGGTCATTGCACTGATCGCCCAGGCGGATGCTTCCCTGGGCCAGATTCCTCAGAACCATTTTTATGCATTGGAAGTGCTGCGCGTAAACGGCAGCCCGGCGCAGCAAAAACGCCTGTACGCCGAAGTCCTCGCCGGCCAACGCTTCGGCAACGCGCTGGCGGAACTGGGCACCAAGACCGCTCACGACCGCGTAACCTCCATCACCCGCGACGGTGACGGTTTCCGTATCAGCGGTCGCAAGTTCTACTCCACCGGCGCGATCTACGCGCAACGCATCCCTACGTCGGTGGTGGATGAACAGGGCGTGCAGCAACTCGCCTTTGTGCCGCGCGATAGCGAAGGCCTGAGCGTGATCGACGACTGGAGCGGCTTCGGCCAGCGCACCACCGGCAGCGGGTCGGTAGTGTTCGACAACGTGTGGGTCGCCGCGCAAGACGTGATCCCGTTCCAGAGCGCCTTTGAACGCCCCACAACCGTCGGCCCCCTGGCGCAGATTCTTCACGCCGCCATCGACACAGGCATCGCGCGCGCGGCCTTTGAGGATGCGTTGCACTTTGTGCGCACCAAGACCCGCCCGTGGATCGACTCCGGCAACGACAAAGCCACCGAAGACCCTCTGACCCTGAAAAGCTTCGGGCACCTGAGCATCCGCCTGCACGCCGCCGAGGCGCTGCTGGAGCGCTCGGGTGAATTCCTCGACCGCGCCCAGGCCGACAGCAATGCCGAGACGGTTGCGGCCGCCTCGATCGCCGTCGCTGAAGTACGCGCCTTGAGTACCGAAATTTCCCTGGCCGCCGGCAGCACCTTGTTCGAACTCGCCGGCAGCCAGGCGACCCTGGCCGAGCACGGTCTGGATCGCCACTGGCGCAACGCCCGCGTGCACACCCTGCACGACCCGGTGCGTTGGAAGTACCACGCGGTGGGCAATTACTACCTCAACGATGAAAACCCACCGCTGCGGGGGACCATCTGATGGCTAAGAAGAAAATCCTGCTCAATGCCTTCAACATGAACTGCATCGGGCACATCAACCACGGCCTGTGGACCCATCCACGGGACACGTCCACCCAATACAAGACCATCGAGTATTGGACCGAGCTGGCCAAGACGCTGGAACGCGGGCTGTTCGATGGTTTATTCATCGCCGATATCGTCGGCGTGTATGACGTTTATCAGAACTCGATAGACGTACCGCTCAAAGAGTCGATCCAGTTGCCGGTGAATGACCCGTTGCTGTTGGTCTCGGCCATGGCGGCCGTCACCCAAAACCTCGGCTTCGGCCTCACCGCCAACCTCACCTACGAGCCGCCGTATCTGTTCGCCCGGCGCATGTCCACGCTGGATCACCTGAGCCGTGGCCGGGTCGGCTGGAACATCGTCACCGGCTACCTCGACAGCGCCGCCAAGGCCATGGGCCTGACCGAGCAGGTCGAGCACGACCGTCGCTACGACCAGGCCGACGAGTACCTGGAGGTGCTGTACAAGCTCTGGGAAGGCAGCTGGGAAGACGGCGCGGTGCTCAACGATCCGCAGGCGCGGGTATATGCGCAGCCCGGCAAAGTGCACAAGGTCGAGCACCACGGCGAGTTCTACCAGGTGGAGGGTTATCACCTGTGCGAGCCCTCGCCGCAACGTACGCCAGTGCTGTTCCAGGCCGGCAGTTCGGATCGGGGGTTGCTGTTCGCCGGCCGGCATGCCGAGTGCGTGTTTATCAGCGGGCAGAACAAGGCGGCGACCAAGGTCCAGGTGGACAAGGTGCGTGCCAGTGCGGTCGAGGCCGGGCGCAATCCGGATGACATCAAGGTGTTCATGGGCCTCAACGTGATCGTGGGCGCCACCGAAGCGCTGGCCTGGGAGAAGCACGCCGAGTACCTGAGCTACGCCAGTCCGGAAGCGGGCGTGGCGCATTTCTCGGCGTCTACTGCGATTGATTTCGCCCAGTACGAGCTGGACGAACCGATCCAGTACGTGAAGAGCAACGCGATCCAGTCGGCCACCAAGAACCTGCAGAACAACGACTGGACCCGGCGCAAGTTGCTGGAGCAACACGCCCTGGGCGGCCGCTACATCACCCTGGTCGGCTCGCCCGAACAGGTCGCCGACGAGCTGGAATCCTGGATCAGCGAAACCGGCCTGGACGGCTTCAACCTCACGCGCATCGTCACGCCGGAAAGCTACGTGGACTTCATCGACCTGGTGGTGCCGGAGCTGCAAAAACGCGGGTCCTACAAGACCGCGTACGAGACCGGCACGCTGCGCGAAAAAGTCTTCCACGGCAGCGCCCGTCTACCCGAACAACACACCGGTTCCACCTACCGCCAAACGGCTTCTCTGACTGGAAATACCCTATGAAAAAGACACTGCTCGCTCACCCAGTCAAAGCACTGGCCCTGGCTTTCGGATTGTTCAGTTCGGCGGTGTTCGCCGCCGATGCGCCGTTGAAAATCGGCACCACTGCGGCCTTTGCGATTCCTCTTGAAGCCGCCGTGGCCGAAGCCGGCAAGCAAGGCTTGAACGTCGAGCTGGTGGAATTCACCGACTGGATCGCGCCGAACGTCAGCCTCGCGGCCGGCGATATCGACGTGAACTACTTCCAGCACATCCCGTTCCTGGAAAACGCCAAGGCCGCTGCCGGTTTTGACCTGGTGCCGTACGCGCCGGGGATCATCAACAACGTCGGCCTGTATTCGAAGAAGTACAAGAGCATCAACGACCTGCCCCAAGGCGCCAGCGTGGCGATTGCCAACGACCCGATCAACAGCGGTCGCGGCCTGCAATTGCTGGCCAAGGCCGGGCTGATCACCCTCAAGCCGGGCGTGGGCTACAAGGCCACCGAAGAGGACATCGTTTCCAATCCAAAGAAGATCAAGATCCTGCAGGTTGAGGCCGTGCAACTGGTACGCGCCTACGACGACGCCGATCTGGTGCAGGGCTACCCGGCGTATATCCGCCTGTCCAAGACCTTCGATGCCGAGTCGGCACTGCTGTTCGACGGCCTCGACCACCCGGAATACGTGATCCAGTTCGTGATCCAGCCGAAAAGCAAAACCGACCCTCGGGTGATCAAGTTCGTCGATATCTACCAACATTCGCCGGTCGTGCGCGCCGCGTTGGACAAATCCCTGGGCAAGCTCTACCAGGTCGGCTGGGAAGATAAAAAATGACCGCCGCCAACGCCCAACTGCGCGACCTGGGCCTGCCGCCCAGGGACGCCGAGCAGACCGAGCTGCATCCTGACCTGAACCGCGCCCATGTACGCTTTATCAACTTGGGCAAGACCTACGACGGCACCGTGCACGCCTTGCAAGGCATCGACCTGGCGATCCAGCGCGGTGAAGTGTTCGGCATCATCGGCCGCAGCGGTGCCGGCAAGTCGTCGCTGATCCGCACCATCAACCGCCTGGAGCAACCCAGCAGCGGGCGCGTGCTGATCGATCAGGTGGACATCGGCGGCTTCGATGAAGACCGCCTGGTGGAACTGCGTCGGCGCATCGGCATGATCTTCCAGCATTTCAACCTGATGTCGGCCAAGACGGTGTGGCAGAACGTCGAGTTGCCGTTGAAAGTGGCGGGCGTGCCGAAGCTGCAACGCGAGCAAAAGGTACGCGAGTTGTTGGAGCTGGTGGGCTTGCAGGACAAACACAAGTCTTACCCGGCGCAACTGTCCGGCGGGCAAAAACAACGCGTGGGTATCGCCCGTTCGCTGGTGCACGACCCGCAGATTCTGCTGTGTGACGAGGCCACGTCGGCCCTGGATCCGGAAACCACCCAGTCGATCCTCGGCCTGCTGCGCGAGATCAACAAGCGCCTGGGCTTGACCATCGTATTGATCACCCATGAGATGGCAGTAATCCGCGAAATCTGCGACCGCGTGGTGGTGTTGGAACACGGGCATATCGTTGAACAAGGCCCGGTGTGGCAAGTGTTCGGCAACCCGCAGCATGACGTCAGCAAAACCCTGCTGGCGCCGCTGCAACACGGGCTGCCGGACGAGTTGCAGAGCCGTTTGCAAGCCACACCGGCATCCGCCGACGCCGCCGTGGTGCTGCGCTTGCAGTTCACCGGCAGCGATACCGACGAGCCGGACCTGGCTGCGCTGTTCAGCGCCCTCGGCGGGCGCGTGCGTTTGCTGCAAGGCGGCGTGGAACGCATCCAGGGACATGCCCTCGGGCAACTGCTGCTGGCGGTAAGTGGATCGACCCACGACGCCAACGAGCTGCGCATCCGCGCCGGCAATTGGGCACAACAGGCGGAGGTGCTGGGCTATGTGGTTTGATCGTTTAGTGCAGGGCGCCATCGACACCTTGTTGATGGTCGGCGTGTCGTCGCTGATTGCGTTGCTGGTGGGTATCCCGCTGGCGGTGTTCCTGGTGACCAGCGACAAAGGCGGCATCTACCAGGCACCGACGCTTAACCGCGTGCTGGGGGCGTTCGTCAATCTGTTCCGCTCGATTCCATTCCTGATCCTGATGGTGGCGTTGATTCCGTTCACCCGGTTGATCGTCGGCACCACCTATGGCGTATGGGCCGCCGTCGTGCCGCTGACCATCGCCGCCACGCCGTTTTTCGCGCGGATCGCCGAGGTGAGCCTGCGTGAAGTCGATCACGGTCTGATCGAGGCTGCGCAAGCCATGGGCTGCCGTCGCTGGCACATCATCTGGCATGTGCTGCTGCCGGAAGCGCTGCCGGGGATTGTCGGCGGGTTCACCATCACCCTGGTGACCATGATCAACTCGTCGGCCATGGCTGGCGCGATTGGCGCGGGAGGATTGGGCGATATTGCCTACCGTTATGGGTATCAGCGCTTTGATACGCAGATCATGCTCACGGTGATCGTGTTGCTGGTGATTCTGGTGGCGGTGATTCAGTTGGGGGGTGATCGGTTGGCGCGGGTGCTGAACAAGCGGTGAGTACTGGTTTGTACCTGTTAACTCTGACAGTTGTTGCCTTTTTTCTTTTCGCCTCTAATCAGCCCATCTCTCTCCAAGGATGGGCTCAAGATGAACAAGCTCCTGAAGAGCTTCATAGGCTTGCTGCTGGCGGGCGCATTTGGGTTGAACGCCAACGCCGCCACGTACGTCAACCTAGGCCATGCGGCAGGCGAGCAGTGCGAAACCGCTAGCGTCAACGACAACGGTATCGCCGTCGGCAATTGCTCTCCTGCCAGTACCAGCGCCAACAACGTACCCTTTGTTGCAAACGTGAACACACCCAACTCGCAGACGCCACTGGCACCACTGCTTGCTCATCAACCCTGTTTCGTCAGCGTCGTCTCCACTGGTGGCTGGATTGGGGGTACCTGCAGCAATGCCAACAATGTCTACACGGCAGTGGTCTGGAACGCAGCGACGCCAGGCAGCCCACCGATTGCCCTCGCGCCGCTTCCGGGCACATTGCTGCGTGCCGCAGATGTGCGAACCACTATCACTGCGTTCAACCAGCGCGGAGACATGATTGGGTGGAGCATCAGCAGTAACGAAGAGCGCTCCACTGTCGTGTGGTTAGCCGGCAGTGGCACGCCTGTGCGAATTTTTTCGTCTCTGCTTGGGCTGCTCGGCTACAACGATAAGTGCATCCCCACCGACGTGAACAACACCCTGGTCAGCGGCTATCCCAGCATTGCCCTGAATTGCCCAGGCACAAACGGCATTACCACAGCCCAAATTGCCCAGGCGAATGCCTCCGGCTATGCCGTCACGTCCCTACCTATCGCGGGTGGGGCCAACCGCTGCACTGTCCGCGGCATCAATAACTCAGTGCAAGCGGTGGGTGATTGCGAGTACCCCCCAGGCCGACATCAACCTGACCCGGACGACTGTCTGGAACACGCCTAATACAGCACCGCTGACGCTGACCCTCGCGGTTAACTCCAAGAACGCCGGACTGGCAATCAACAACGTGGGAATTGCGTTGGTAGCTCGCCAGGATGCTACGGGCAGAACCAGCTATCTGACGTGGCTCCCCAGTGCTGGGGTGTTAGGCATTCAACTGATTGTCCCCCCCACCGGGGCGGTTTGGGCGCAAGCGTTCAGCGTCGCTGACAACAGCACCGTGGCGCTCAATAGCACTGACAGTAATCAATACAGCACTGGGTGTATCTGGGCGCCGGCGACGAGTAGTAATCCCGCGACTATCAGTTGCCTTGCCTCAATCGGTGGCGGCAAGAAAAACAAACTGAACGCGCTCTCGCAGAGCGGGAGTTATGCCGCAGGGGCGAATGTTGATAGTGCACAGAACCTGGATGCGGTGGTAGCGCCACTGCTGTGATGGGTGTGCAGTCAATGCTGTATTTGCGCACATGCGCGGTGAGGCCATAATTAACTGACTTTGGAAGACGAATAATATGTTCAACATCCTCAGCTTCGGCAGGTGCGCGACGCTTGTACTCATGTTTATGGCAACTGGTGTAGGCAATGCAGTAGCAACGCCGCTTAACGCCACTATACATCTTTATTTGGGAGAAACTTGTGCCTCCGTGGTTGAACCCACCCGTTCCGAGGGGCAGATCCTCCAGCTAGGCCAGCACATTAGCGACCCAATACAGCTCAGTTATTACCTTCGTGTCTTCGGTAATGAAATACGATCTGGAGGTATATACGATATAGATATCTGAGCCACTCACCGCCCCAAGCCTGTTAGCGAAACATGGGATATAGTCACCGATTAACCGCCCAAGTGTCTCGCTATGAAACTCGCCCCCGACGACCTCGACCAGATCACCTCCACCACCCTCGGCCACTACAACAAGGTGGCCGAGAACTTCCGTGAAGGCACCCGCGATCACGATGTGAGCCAGAACATCGACGCGCTGTTGCGACATATCCAGGGCACAGGGCCGTTTACCGTGCTGGATTTTGGCTGTGGGCCGGGGCGGGATTTGCAGACGTTTACGCGCATGGGGCATATCGCCGTGGGGTTGGACGGCTCGGAGCGGTTTGCGCAGATGGCACGGGAAGACAGTGGTTGCGAGGTGTTGCAGCAGGATTTCCTGAAGTTGGACTTGCCTGTCGAGCGCTTCGACGGGGTGTTTGCCAATGCGGTGCTGTTTCATATTCCCAAACAGGAATTGCCGCGCGTGCTCAAGCAGTTGCAGGGGGCGTTGAAGCCTGGGGGCGTGCTGTTCAGCTCCAATCCTCGGGGCGAGAATCAGGAAGGCTGGAATGGGCCGCGGTATGGGTCTTATCACGACCTGGAGGCGTGGCAAACGTTGCTCACCGCCGCAGGTTTTGTCGAATTGGAACACTACTACCGCCCCGCCGGGCTGCCTCGTGACCAGCAGCCTTGGCTAGCCAGCGTCTGGCGCAAACCCTGATCGCTTTTTGTGGCGAGGGAGCGTGCTCCCTCGCCACAGGTTATTTCACCTGATATACCTCGGCTTTTTCACCCTTCAGTAGCGCCGTCACACTCCGAGCGGCATACCCTGCTTTTTCCTCACTGGAAAAATTCGCCACCAACCGTGTTCCATCGGCAAACGTGGTTTCCTGCACCAACCGATCCGCTGTCAGCCAACGAAACCCGGTCAGTTCCTGCGTGGCCAAACGCTGATGCAGTGGGCGGAAAAAGGCATCCTGGCGTTGGATCAGTGGCAGTCGCTGCTTCAGGGTCGCAGCACTCAAGTGATACAGCGGCGGTACATTGTAGAGCAGTTGGGTCAGCTCGTTTTCTACCTGCACATTGCTCAGTTTCAGGCTATCGAACAACCAGTGATGGGTCGTGATCACCGAGCCATGGAACACCGCCTGATACAGCGGCAAGCGCATGCTCGGCTCAAAGTACAGCGTGCGAAACGGTTCCTTCAGCGGCACCGGCTTGAAGAACACCGCCGGCTGCTCCGGCGGGAACCAGTTACCGACGTAATAGGGTGACTGCTTGTCCTTGGTCATCGCTGGATCACCCCAACCGATCACCGGCGTCTGCATGCCATGGGCAAACAGAATGCCCTGTGCCGTGATGGCGTTGCCGTCTTCAGAACCTGTGGGCAACTTGAGCGCGGTATTGATCCAGCGGGAGGCGTCAATGTTGCCCTCGGCGTTTTGCGCCTGGGTCATCGGCGCACTGTCGCGGTAGCTGTCAAACACCATGCTGGTGGCGTAGGCATCCAGGAACCAGGCGTTGAAGCCGGCCTTGGCTTGGACGGCCTGCACCCGCGCCTCCAGCAACGACCGCACACAGCGCGGGTCGGTGTAGTGCCCGGACTGTTGAAAACCGGTCTTGAGCTTGCCGCCCTTCAACACAATCGCGCAGTTGCGGTAGGCATTACTGCCAAGGTGGGCGGTGGTCCAATCGGGGTTTTCCGTGGCAGATAACGCAGTTTCATAAGAGTCGTAGGGCGCCATCAGGAAACCCGCATCGACACCCGCACGAATCGCCTCGGGGTGCCACAGGCCGCCTTCCCAGCCTTCGCCAAGGGTCAGCAATACACGGGGCAAGCCGGCGTTGCTCAGCGATTGAATCACTGGGTTGCCCCAGGCTGACGGGTTTTCACTGAGGGCACCGGCAAAGTCCACGGCCAACTCGCTGCGCAATTCGCCATAGCGCGCAGCGAGCCGTGCCATATCGGGCTCTGCTATCTGCCAACTCTGCCGGGCCTTCTTGTTGATCGCTGCGTTCAGACCTCGCAGCAGCACCGTCTGCTCATAGCGGTTCAACGCCGAGGCCTGCGCCAGTACCTTGGCAGACTCCTTATCCAGCAAGCCTTTGAGTTCATGCCCACGCAAGCGCTTGAGCAGCAGCGGCCAGTCAAGCACATCCTCCAATGCCAGCAGGTCATTGCCCCAGAGGTAGATATGACTAGCGCCCAGCAACTTCTGCGCCTCGGGCGTCTGGCGCAGCTTGTCCGCCAAAGGCTCGTACCGCCCCTGCTCCACCAGCCACTGGCGATAGCGCTTGGCGCCGGCCAAAGGATCGCCATCGCCCAGATGCAACCGCAAGGTCATCGGCGCCCCAGGGTCGAGCGAGGTGAATTCATGGGCCAGGGACAGCGTCCGGTCCTGTTGCCAGCGCAGGCGATTGTTGTAGGGGTTGGTCAGCAACCAGTTGAGGGTAAACGTGCCATGGTCGACACCCCAAAGCGGCAGGCTGAGATCCTGGGTCGTATTGAGGTCGCCTTGCTCCCGCAGAAACGTTTTCCATACGGCGTTATCGGCGGGTACGTAATGCCCTTCGGCCAAAGGCCACATAAAGCCTTTGCCCAAGGCACTGGCCGGTTGTTGAAGAATGGGGATTTCACCCGTCTCACGCGCACGGATGGACAGCGCCAGGTCGCGCTGCTCAAGGGTAGCGCTCACACGAAAGGCACCGTCATCCCACTGCCAATCGGCCTGTTGGTCGCTGTGTGCAAGCTGACTGACAGCACGCGCCGCTACGCCGCTGGAAGCTTGTATTGTCGGTTGTCCGCCGGGGGTCACGCGGATCGCAAGGGTGGCCGGGTCGAGTTCGACCCGCCACAGCGCGTTTTCCAGAACGGTACCGGCCAAAGCCACGGGCGACAGCAACAGGGTGCAGACCAACAAACCGTGGCGCAGGAAGTGGGGCATGTTCAGCTCTGTTCGTGTTTGGGCTCGCGGATCTTGTACCAAGCCACATACAGCGCAGGCAAAAACAAAAGTGTTAACAACGTCGCAATGATGATCCCGCCAATCATCGCGTAGGCCATCGGCCCCCAGAACACCTCACGGGCGATGGGGATCATGCCCAGGCTCGCCGCTGCCGCCGTCAGCAGGATCGGCCGGCGTCGATGCTCGGTGGCTTCCACCACCGCATCCCACGGCGTATAGCCCGCCACTTCGTACTCATGAATTTGCGTCACCAGAATCACCGAGTTACGGATGATGATGCCGATCAGCGCCAGGATCCCCAGGATCGCCACAAAGCCCATGGGCGTGCCGGTGGGGATAAGCGCCAACACCACGCCAATCAAACCGAGCGGCGCGACACTCGCCACCAGAAACATCTTCTGCACGCTGTGCAGCTGGATCATCAGGAAGGTCGCCATGAGGAACAGCATCAATGGCACCACGCTGGCAATCGGGCCCTGGGCCTTGCCGCTTTCTTCCACGGTGCCACCGGTGGCGACTTTGTAGCCCACCGGCAAGCCGGCGCTGAATTTGTCAATCTCCGGCTTGAGCTGTTTCACCAGGTCCGTCGGCTGCATCTCATCACGCACCGACGCCTTGATGGTGATCGTCGGTTTACGGTCGCGACGCCACACCAAAGGCTGCTCCAGCTCATAGCGCACCGTGGCGAACGCCAGCAGCGGAATCGAGGTGCCGTTAGGCGTGACGATCTGCAGGTTCTGCAAGGTTTCCGGCGTACCGCGCTCGGCATCTTCGGCACGGCCGACCACGTTGATCAGGTAGATATCGTCGTGTACCTGAGTCACCGAGGCACCGCTGACCACGCTGTTCATCAACTGCGCCACGTCTTCCGACGACAGCCCCAGTTGCCGCGCCTTGTCCTGGGCGATGTCGATACGCAGCACTTTGCCCGGCTCGTTCCAGTCGTAGATGATCTCGCCCAGGTGGGTGTTCTTGTCCAGCAAGGTCGCCAATTCGATGGCGTGTTTGCGCACTTGATCGGTGTCTTTGCCCGACACGCGATACTGAATCGGCCTACCTACCGGCGGACCCATTTCCAGCGGCTGCACAAAGCTGCCAATGCCGACGAAGTCATCGCGCAGGCGCTTTTGCAGGCGCGCGATCAATTCGCCGCGCTCTTCCAGGCCCTTGCTCACGATGACCAACTGCGCGTAGTAGGGGTTTTCCAGTTGCTGGTCGAGGGGCAGGTAGAACCGGATCGCGCCCTGGCCAATGTAGGTGCTCCAGCGTGCAATGTCCGGGTCGTCCTTGATGATCGCTTCCAGGCGGTCGACGGCCTTGCGCGTCTCGTTGATCGAGGCGTTTTGCGGCAGGTTCAGGTCAACCAGGATTTCCGGGCGGTCCGATGACGGGAAGAATTGGTTCTGCACGAACTGCATGGAAAACACCGACCCCACAAACAGCGCCACGGTGATGCCAATCGCCCACCAACGGTTACGCATGGCCCACAGCATGCCGCCATTGAACGCCCGGCCAATCCGCCCCGGCTCAGCATCGTGAGGCTTCACATTGGCACTGAGGATATGCACGCCGATCACCGGCGCAAACAGCACCGCCACCACCCACGACACCAGCATCGCCACGGCAATCACCGCGAACAGGGTGAAGGTGTACTCGCCCGCCGAGCTGGCATTGAGACCGATCGGCACAAAACCGGCGACCGTCACCAGGGTACCGGTGAGCATCGGGAACGCCGTGGAGGTGTAGGCGTAGGTCGCCGCCTGCTCCTTGGTTTCGCCTTTTTCCAGACGCGTGATCATCATCTCGACGGTGATCATCGCGTCATCCACCAACAGGCCGAGGGCGATGATCAACGCGCCCAGCGACACCCGCTGCATGGTGATGCCGCTGTATTCCATGAACACGAATACCAGTGCCAGCACCAACGGAATCGAGCACGCCACCACCAGCCCGGCACGCATACCGAGGCTGATGAAGCTCACCACCAGCACGATGATCACCGCTTCGAACAGCGCACTGGTAAAGCCGCCGACAGCCTCTTCCACCACTTCTGCCTGATCGGACACCTTGTGCACGCCGACGCCCACCGGCAGGTCGGCGGTCAGTTCGTCCATTCGCGTGTGCAGGGCCTTGCCGAACGACTGGATATTGCCGCCCTTCTGCATGGCAATCGCCAGGCCGATTGCCGGCTTGCCGTTGAAGCGGAACATCGGCCGCGCCGGGTCGACATAGCCTCGACTAATGTCGGCAATGTCCGCCAGGCGATAGAAGCGGTCGTTGAGCCGCAGGTTGACGTTGGCCAGGTCCTTTTCCGAGGCGAACTGCCCCGACGTGCGCACCGAAATGCGCTCCGGCCCGGCCTCGATCACACCGGCCGGCGTCACCGCGTTCTGCGATTGCAGGCTCTGCACGACCTGGCGCTGGTCAATCCCCAGGGCCGCCAGTTTGCGCGTGGAGAAGTTCAGGTAAATCACTTCGTCCTGTTGGCCGATCATCTCGACCTTGCCCAGCCCCGGTACCGAACGGATCTCGGCGCGCACCTGCTCCACATAGTCACGCAACTGACGCATCGACAGGCCGTCGCCGGTAAAGGCGTACACCGAGCCGAACACATCACCGAACTCGTCGTTGAACGACGGCCCCTGCAAACCCTGGGGGAAGGTGCCGCGAATGTCGTCGATCTTCTTGCGGACCTGGTACCAGATCTCGGGGATGGCCTTGGCACTGGTGGTGTCCTTGAGGAACACGAACACCGTGGACTCGCCCGGCCGGGTGTAGCTTTTCACGTAGTCGAGGGAGTCGAGCTCTTCGAGTTTTTTCTCGATGCGGTCGGTGACCTGCTTGAGGGTTTCTTCCTGGGTCGCACCCGGCCAGCGGGTCTGGATCACCATGGTCTTGATGGTGAACGAAGGGTCTTCCTCGCGACCCAGGTTCATGTACGAGAACACGCCCATCAACAGCGCGACGAACATCAAGTACCAGACGAAGGACTGATGCTTGAGGGCCCAGTCGGATAAGTTGAAGCTCCCTTTCATCGCGGGCTGTCCTCGTCGATTTTGACTTTTTGCCCAGGCTTCAGGCTGTTCACGCCGGCGGTGACAATACGCTCGCCGGGTTTGACGCCGCCGTTGAGCAAGGCGCTGCTGGCGTCACGGCTGATCACCGTGATGTCGCGCGGTTGCACGGTCTGGCTTTGGGTGTCGAGCAGCCAGATGCGGGTCTTGCCGTCGACCTCCTGCAAGGCACTCAGGGGCAATTCGATGCGCGGCGCGATGGCGGTGCTCAAGGTCACGCTGATCGCCGTGCCAAGGCGGAACGCGGGCGGTGTTTCGGCCAAGGTCAGGCGCGCACGACGGGTGCGTGTGGCACTCTGGGCCTGGGGTTCGATCTCGCGCACGATGGCGGTGGTGTTGACGCTGGGGTCCAATTGCCCGGCGACCAGGAACACCACGTCATGGGGCAGGCGCTCGGCCAGGCCGGCGGGCAGGTCGATCACCGCTTCCTTGATGTCCGGGCGGGCCAGGGTCACTACTTGCTGGCCGGCGCTGACTACCTGGCCGGCCTCGGCATTCCAGGCCGTGACGATGCCGGCGTGGTCGGTGCGCAGTTCGGCGTAGTTGAGTTGGTCCTTGGCTTGGTTGACGGACGCTTGCGCCTGGTCGAGAGAGGCCTGGGTGGTTTTCAGGTCGGTCTGGGCAATATCCAATTGGGCCTGGGCGCCGACGCCCCGGTTGAACAGTTCCTGCTGGCGCCGGGCGTTGGCCTGGGCGTTGATAAATTGCGCCTGGACGCGGGCCAGGTCGCCCTGGGCTGCGCGCAACTGGTTCTGTTGATCGGTAGGGTCGAGGACGGCGAGCAAGGCGCCCTTCTCCACCTCGGCGCCCACATCCACGGCGCGGCGGGCAATGCGGCCTGGCACACGGAAACCCAGGTTGCTTTCATAACGGGCCTGGATGGTGCCGGCGAAACGGCCGAGGTTTTCCTGGTCCTCGGCTTTCACTTCCATGGACAGCACGGGGCGCACCGGTTCGGGTGGCGGCTCTTCCTTCGAACAACCCACCAGCAACAGGCTGGCGGCGAGCAACACCGTCAGGCGCTTCATGGCTGGGCTCCTTGCTGGGCGATCTCGACGATCATGCCGGGGTGCAGCAATTGCCCGCCAGCCACCACGACTTTTTCGCCGCCCTTGAGGCCATCGCCAATGATGACTTTGCCGGTGAGGTAGCGCGCCACGGTGACTTTGTGCAATTGCGCCTTGCCGTCGCTGTCGATCAGCCATACGGCAGGTTCGCTGAGGTCCTTGGTGAGCGCGGCCCAAGGCAATTCAATACTGGCCTTGGCCGGGCCGTTGGCGGTAGCGCTCACTACAGAACCCAACTCCACGCCCTTGGGCAGCGCTTGCAGGGCGATCTTCACCTGCACGGTACCCGTGTTGGCCGCCACGGCAGGCGTGACTTCACGCACCTTGCCCACGGCCTTGATGCTCGGGTTATCCAAGAGGCTGACGGTGATCGGCGCCTCCGGCGGCGGCTCCACCAGCAGCGACTCATAGACGTTGAACACCGCATCGCGCTCGCCATCGCGCGCCAGGCTGAAGATCGGCACGGTGGCCTGCACTACCTGGCCGACTTCTGCCTGGCGCGCGGTAATCACTCCCGGCGCTTCAGCGATCAGCGCGGTATAGCCGAGCTGTTCGCGGGCATTGGCCAGTTGGGCCTGCGCGGCGGCCAGGGCACTTTGGCTGCTGCGCAACGCGGCCTGGGCGGAATCGTATTCGCTGCGGCTGGTGTAGCCCTTGGGCAGCAGCTTTTCCTGGCGCACGAAGGCGGCGGCCGTCTGTTTGACCCGCGCTTGCTCGGCCACGACCTGGGCCTGGGCGGAATCGACGTTGGTCTGCAAGTCTTTGGGATCGAGCTTGGCCAGCACTTGCTTGGCGCTGACGCGATCGCCCACGTCCACCATGCGCTGGATGATCTTGCCGCCCACACGGAAGGACAGATCGGTTTGCACACGGGCCTGGATATCGCCGGTCAACGTGACTGCTGCGGCAAAATCCGCCGGCTGCACGGTCTGCACGAATACCCGCGAGTGCTGCTTGGGCTCAGCCTTTTCCTCGCCACAGCCGCTCAGCAGCGCGAGTAGGCCAATTCCGAAAATACAGGTGCAAATGCGACCGCCCATGCAGGCTCCTTGTGCGTGATGCCGACGTGCCAGTGTGTATGCGACTGTGAGCTTAGTTCAGGGTTCCTTATCTGCATGGAGGCTCCCATACTCCAATGGTTCCCACGCCGACTGAATGCCCATGCTCAAGACCCTCGCGGTGGCCAATTACCGCTCGATCAATAAATTGGTAGTGCCCCTGGACCGACTCAACCTGGTCACCGGCCCCAATGGCAGCGGCAAGTCCAACTTGTACCGCGCCCTGCGCCTGCTGGCGGAAACCGCCCAGGGCGGAGTGATCAATGCGCTGGCCCGTGAGGGTGGGCTGGATTCGACCTTCTGGGCCGGGCCGGAGACCATCAGCCGGCGCCTGCGCAGCGGTGAGGTGCCGGTCGAGCCCATCGTGCGTCAGGACGTCAAACGCTTGCGCCTGGGCTTTGCCGGGGAAGATTTCAGCTACGCCATTTCCCTGGGGCTGCCGGAAAAAACGCTGTCCTATTTCTCGCTGGACCCGGAAGTGAAGAAGGAATGCATCTGGGCCGGCCCTATCTACCGCCCGGCCAGCCTGCTGGTGCAGCGTTCCGGGCCGATGGTGCGGGCGCGTGAGGGCCGCGCCTGGGATGTGCTCGCCCAGCACACGCCGAACTACCACAGCCTGTTTGATCAGGTTGGCAGCCTGCGCGGTCCGCCGGAGGTGTTGCTGCTGCGCGAAAGCATCCGTGGCTGGCGCTTTTATGATCACTTTCGCAGCGATGTCGACGCGCCGGTGCGCCAACCTCAACTGGGCACACGCACGCCAGTGCTACATCACGACGGGCGCGACCTGGCGGCGGCGTTACAGACCATTCGTGAAATCGGTGATCCCGAGGCATTGCAGCGCGCAGTCAGCGACGCTTTCCCCGGCGCGCGCCTGAATATCGAGCCCTTGCAGGGCGGGCGCTTTGCGATTGAGTTTTATCAGGAAGGTTTGCTGCGGCCATTGTCGGCGGCGGAGCTGTCGGACGGGACTTTGCGTTATTTACTGCTGATCGCGGCGCTGCTCACACCTCGCCCACCGACCATGATGGTACTGAACGAACCGGAGACCAGCCTGCACCCGGACCTGCTACCGGCGTTGGCGCGCTTGATCATCCAGGCATCCCAACAGTGCCAGGTGTGGGTGGTGTCCCATGCCAGCCGCTTGATTGCGGCGTTGCAGCAGGACGAGGGGTGCAATTCGATTGTGTTGGAGAAGGTGTTGGGGGAGACGCGGATAGTTGGGCAAGGGATTCTGGACGCGCCGGCGTGGCATTGGCCGCAATAGCCGGTGACTGGGAGGGCCTCATCGCCGGCAAGCCGGCTCCTACAAGGACTACGGTGACCTTTAGGAGCCGGCTTGCCGGCGATAGCTGAATCAGCCCTGCCACTTCCCGCCTTCAACAATCACACTTTCCGGCTTGGTGTCATCGCTCAGCTCTTTACGCACATACTGGTCGTACAGCTTGAGCAGAAATTTCTCCTCGCCCAACTTCGCCAACTCGGTGTTCACCCAGTCACGCAGTTCGATGTTGCCCTTCTTCACGGCTGGTGCAATCGGTGCTTCATCGCCGAGTTTTTCTTCCAGCACACGGTAGCCCGGGTTCTGCTTGGCCCAGCTGAACAGCACAAGGTTGTCCTGAGCATAGGCATCACCACGGCCGGCAGACAACGCCTGCAACGACTCGGAGTTTTTCTCGAACTTGAGCAGTTTCCAGTCCGGGTGGTTCTTGGTCAGCCAGATATCGGCGGTGGTGCCGGTGGTGACGATGGTGGTGCGGGTGGCCAGGTCATCCAGGCTTTTTACCGCGCTGTCGTTTGGTACCAGGGCCTGCACCGCGACTTTCAGGTTGGGGTTGGTGAAGTCGACTGCTTCCTTGCGTTCCGGGGTCACGGTCATGTTGGCGAGGATCAGGTCGACCTTATCGCTTTGCAGGAACGGAATACGGCTGGCCGGCTCGACGGCAACGAACTCGACCTTGTTTTCATCGCCCAGCAGGTCTTTGGCGAATTGGCGACCGATGTCGGTATCGAAGCCTACGTAACGGCCAGCTTCGTTCACAAAACCAAACGGCGGTTTGTCGGTGAAGACTCCGACGATCAGTTTGTCACGGGCCTTGATCTTATCGATGTAACTGACAGCGGCAGGTTTTACAGGCTCTTCGGCCTTTTTATCGCAGCCGGCCAGCAGAGCGACGGCAAACAGTGGCAGCAGTAACTTTTTCATATCAGCTCCAGTTCCTTGGTTTTCTTGGGCAGTGTTGAAACAAAGGAGAACTTCTCCAGGAACTGCTGCGCTCGTGCGGTTTGCGGGTTCGTAAAGAATGCCTCGGGGGTGTTTTGTTCGAGGATGCGACCGGCCTCCATGAACACCACGCGGTCGGCGACGGCGCGGGCGAAAGCCATTTCGTGGGTAACGATCAGCAAGGTCATGCCATCGCGGGCCAGGCCCTGGATCACTTCCAGCACTTCCTTGACCATTTCCGGGTCGAGGGCTGCGGTGACTTCGTCAAACAGCATGACCTGAGGGTTCATGCACAACGAGCGGACGATAGCGATGCGTTGCTGTTGGCCACCGGACAGCTGGCGCGGGAAGGCGTCGCGCTTGTCGGCCAAGCCCACGCGTTCCAACAGTTTCTCGGCCTGTTCGCGGGCTTCGCGCGGGTCGCGCTTTTGCACTTTCAGTGGGCCGAGCAGAATGTTGTCGAGCACGCTCATGTGCGGGAACAGGTGGTAGCTCTGGAACACCATGCCGATGTCCTGACGCACCTGGCGCCAGTCGGTGTGTATGTCCAAAAGTTCTTTGCCGGCAAACCGCAGGCTGCCGCTATGCGCCACTTCCAGGCCGTTGAGGCAACGCAGCAAGGTGCTTTTGCCGCAGCCGCTGGGGCCAAGGATCACTAGCACTTCGCCGCTTTGCACGCTCAGGTCGATGCCCTTGAGCACCTGCGCCTCGCCGAAGAATTTGTTGAAACCCTGGAACTCGATCAATGCACTCATGCTTGGGCCCAGCGCCGTTCCAGCACCTTGGAGGCGGCCGACAACGGGTAGCAGATAAAGAAGAAAAACAGGAACAGCACGCCGTAGATCAATACAGACTCATAGGTGCGTTCGATGATTTGCTGGCCGACCTTGATCACGTCTACCACGCCGATCAGCACCGCCAGGGAGCTGGTCTTGATGATGCGTGTGTAGACGTTGATGGTCGGCGGCGTCATGCGTTTCAGGGCTTGGGGCAGCAGCACGTAACCGTAGAGCTGCGGGTCCGAGAGACCAATCGACAACCCCGCTTCACGTTGCCCGCGTGGCAGCGAATGCAAGGCACCGCGCACCACTTCGCCCACCTCGCTGGCGCCCCACAGTGACAGCACCAGCACTGCACACCAGAAACTCGGAATGCTCAGGCCGAAGAAAATCGGCAACCCGAAAAACAGCAGGTACAACCACACCAACACCGGGATCGCGCGGAACAGCTCCAGGTACACCCGCAGCACCGCGTTGATCAACCGGTTGTTCAACGTGCGCAGCACGCCATACAATACGCCGCCGATGGTGCTGAACGCGATGCTCAAGAACGAGATCGACAGGGTTTGCGCAGCGCCCTTGCCCAGTTGCGGCAACGACACCCACAGCAACTCAAGACCCGAACTGGCCATGCTGGAGCCTCCTTTCCAGGCGGCTGAGCAACAGCGACAGCGGCAAGAACAGCAACACGCAGATTAACGTCAGCACGGCGAGCATTTCGTAGGTCTTGTAGTAGAGGGCGATGTAGCTCTTGGTGGTGTAGAGAATCTCCGGCACCGCCACGGCGGAAACCACGGTGGTCTCCTTGAGCAGGAAGATGAAATTGGCGAACAACGCCGGCAGGCTGAGGATACCGGCCTGAGGCAGGATCACATGGCGCAGCAGTTGCCAGTCGGACAGGCCGATGGACTTGCCCGACTCGATCTGCGCCAGCGGCACGGCCTCCACGCCCGCACGCAACACTTCGGTGAGGTAGGCGCCGCCAAGGAAGGTCATGGTGATGATCGCCGCCCAGAACCCGGAGATATTGAAACCCAGGGCCGGCAGCGCGAAGTACACGAAGAACAGCTGGATCAACAGCGGCGTGTTGCGCGCCAGCTCCACATAGAGCGCCACCAGGCGCGACAGGTACGGCGTGCGAAACACCAGCAGCGCCGCGTTGATCAGCGCCACCAGTAACGAGGTGGCAATGGCGATCAGGCCGACTTGCAGCGTCACGCCCACGGCTTTCAGAAACGCCGGGAGCGTGCTGAGGATAAAAGCGAAATCGAAGGTCATTTCCAGTCCATGACGCCGCAAGGGTAATGCAGCGAGCGCAATCCGATCCGGCATGGGTAACGCCGGGTAGCGCGAACTTTAAAGGTATAAAAAAGAAAATTTAAATACCTAAATAGCATATTGATATCACCCAAAAAGATAACCCCCGGATTCGCGGGTTTGACGGGCGACAGCTATGGTTGGAGGGTCTGAGATTCGAGGGATCGAACCATGCAGGAAGTGAAACCGATGGATCCGCAGGAGCTGGTGAAATGGTTGGTGGCGCTGCGGCGGGCAATCAACAGCCGCGCTCTCTAAAATACACCGCCGACAAAGGTGGGAGCTGGCTTGCCTGCGATAGCGGTGGATCAGCCAGCACGCCATTAGCTGACAAACCGCCATCGCAGGCAAGCCAGCTCCCACAGTTTTAACCGCATTCCAATGCCGAGCATAAAAAAACGCCGACGCTGTAACAGCCGTCGGCGTTCAAACCTTGAAGGGGGTTTGGGTTACATCAGAACGCAGGCACTACCGCGCCGTTGTACTTCTTCTCGATGAACGCTTTGACTTCCGGGCTGGTCAGGGCCTTGGACAGTTTCTGGATAGCATCGCTGTCCTTGTTGTCCGGACGAGCCACCAAGAAGTTCACGTATGGCGACTTGGCGTCTTCGATGATCAGCGCGTCCTTGGCTGGGTTCAGGCCAGCTTCCAGGGCGTAGTTGGTGTTGATCAGGTCCAGGTCAACCTGGTCCAGCACGCGTGGCAGCAGGGCCGATTCCAGCTCCTTGAATTTCAGGTGCTTGGGGTTGTCCTTGATGTCTTTTGGCGTGGCCAGGGCGTTGGTCGGGTCTTTCAGGGTGATCACACCAGCTTTCTGCAGCAGCAACAGGGCGCGGCCGCTGTTGGAGCCTTCGTTCGGGATGGCCACGGTGGCGCCATCTTTCAGATCTTCAATTTTCTTGATCTTTTTCGAGTAGCCGCCGAAGGGTTCAACGTGCACGCCGACCACAGTCACCAGGTTGGTACCCTTGCCCTTGTTGAAGTTTTCCAGGTACGGCAGGGTCTGGAAGTAGTTGGCGTCCAGGCGTTTCTCGGCAACCTGTACGTTGGGCTGTACGTAGTCGGTGAAGACTTTGATTTCCAGGTCCACGCCTTCTTTGGCGAGGGTAGGCTTGACCAGTTCGAGGATCTCGGCGTGCGGGATCGGGGTGGCGGCCACCACCAGTTTCTCGTTGGCCTGGGCGAAGCTTGCAGTCAGGGCAGCCGCCAGTGCGGTAAACAACAGAACCTTTTTCATGCAGTGTCCTTATCGAAATTCCGGGGCGTCTCTGACGACCGTTTTTTATGAGGTGTGCCAGCGAAGTGCTATCGCGGCGTGGAGGGGACAATACCTAGATTTTTTATTCCCGAACAATATCTTTTATTCACGTTGATATTCCATTTTGTTCATGTAGGAATTTACGCAGCGTTTCCTGCTCGGCGGGGCTGGCACTCTGGAAAATGCGCTGCACCTGTTCCAACGGCGAACCTGCGACCGGCAGGTTCAAATGCTCGGGCAGGATCTCGTCGCCGCTGCTCACCAGCAACGCGAAGTGAATGACGTTTTCCAGCTCACGGGTATTGCCCGGCCAGCTGTGGTGTTCCAGCACACGCTGCGCGGCATCGCTGATCAGCGGCACCGGCAGGTCCAGGCGCTGACTGTAGATGCCCAGGAAGTATTCGGCCAGGGACAAGATGTCACCGACCCGCTCGCGCAGCGCCGGCAAATCCAACCGACCTTCGCTCAGATAGTGGAACAGGCGCTCATGGAACTTGCCGGCCGCCACGGCCTGAGCCAGGTCGATGCTGGTGGCGGCGACCAGGCGCACATCCACCGGGCTCGGCTGATGGGCACCGACACGGGTGACTTCGTGGTTTTCCAGCGCGGCCAATAGTTTTACCTGGATCGGCAACGGCAAATCGCCAATCTCATCCAGATACAAGGTGCCCCCATTCGCCGAACCGAACCAACCGGCCCGGCTGCTGGCTGCGCCACTGTGGCTACCGGCGGCGTAGCCGAACAATTCAGCATCGGCGTAGGTCGGGCTGATCGCACCGCAATTGACCGAGACAAACAACCCGGTGCGGTCGCTGCCACGGTGGATATGCCGCGCCAGCAGCTCTTTACCACTGCCGGTCTCGCCGCGAATCAATACGGGCAAGGCGCGCGGCGCAAGGCTCTCGAGGTCTTCGCGCAATTGGCGCGAACGGGGATCGACAAACACCAGCGCCTTGGCGCGGATACTCAGCGGGCTTTTTTCCGCGTCGGGAAAGGTCAGCAAGGGCTGGCCGTAGGTTTCATGCAGACTCATGGCGGGCTCCCGCCCCAAATCCACTTAAGGGACGGGGCGTTGAAAAATGTTCAGGCAGTGCGCCGGGCGTGATGCTCAAGGCGACTTTGCAGGCGGTACAGGTAAGCAAATCCCTGCTCCCAGCGTTGGTGGCCGGACTTGACATTGATATGGCCAGCACCGGAGAGAATGCCCGCTTCGGCACCCCAGTTACGGGCCAATTCCAGGGCCCTTGGTGCGCTGACGGCACTGTCGTTATCGGAACTGACCACCTGACTGGGAAACGGCAACAGATCGGTCGGGATCGGCGCGAAATTACGCAATGCCGGAGAGCAAGCAGGACGCTCGACATCGGCCGGCGCCACCAGCAAGGCGCCGCGTACCTGACGCAGAAACTGCACCGGCGCAGTGGCCGCCCAGTGCGCCACGGTGATGCAGCCCAGGCTATGGGCGATCAGAATCACTGGCGTGCTGTCGGCCGCAATGGCCTCGGCCAGCGCGGCGACCCAGTCTTCGCGACGCGGGGTCAGCCAGTCGGCCTGCTCCACGCGGGCGCTATTGGGCAGGCTGTTCTGCCAGTGACTTTGCCAATGATCTTCTGGCGATCCTTGCCAGCCCGGCACGATCAGATAACGAATCGACTCGCTGTGCATGGGTGTGCCCTCCTGCAGCGTTTAACGTTGCTGAACAGTATAGGGACGGGTGTTATATTCGTTAAGGAATAAGAAGCTATTTATTAATAACCAAAAATGCATATGGGTTTTACACAAAAAAAAAGGCCGCACCCTGCCAAGGAGACGGCCAAAAAATTGTCGAGGCTTGTGTAACTTAACGAGCGGTAATCACCGACAGCTTGGTAATCCCTGCCCGTTCGATAGACGCCATGGCTCGCGCCACTTCGCCGTAGTTCACGCCATCGTCAGCCTGCAGTTGCACCCGCACATCGGGGTCCTTGGCCTTGGCCGCCTGCAGGTTGAACTCCAGCAGGTCCGGCTGGATTTCGTCCTTGTTGATAAACAGTTTGCCGGCGCCGTCGATGCTCACCACCAGCGGGTCTTTCTGCTCCACCGGCGCGACCGCCTCAGTCTTGGGCAAGTTGATCGGGATCGCGTTGGTCAGCAGCGGCGCGGTGACGATAAACACCACCAGCAGCACCAGCATCACGTCCACCAGCGGCGTGACGTTGATCTCGCTCAGTACCTCATCGCTGTCTTGCGTGGAAAAGGCCATCTCAGGACGCCTCCTTCACTTTTTGCGGGTTACTGGCAGTGGTTTTGTTCAGGGTCGGGTGCAGCAGCACACGGAAGGAATTTTTCTGCGCCAGGCTGTAGAAGTCGTGGGCAAAGTCGTCCAGGTCCGCAGCCGTCAGCTTCAGGCGACGCAGGAAATAGTTGTAGACCAGCACCGCAGGCACCGCGACGGCGATACCCACGCCGGTGGCTACCAGTGCCGCACCGATCGGGCCGGCCACGGTTTCGAGGCTGGCGGAACCGGCGGCGCTGATGCCCTTGAGGGCTTCCATGATGCCCCACACGGTGCCGAACAGACCGATGAACGGCGAGGTGCTGCCGATACTGGCAACCACGGCCAGGCCGGTTTCCAGGGAGCGGCGCTCACGCACGATCTGCTGACGCAGGGCGCGTTCGAGGCGGTCCTGGTGGTTGATCGCCTGGCTCAGGTCCGCCGCGTGCGGGGTTTCGCCCACCTGGATCGCGGCATAACCGGCCTGGGCCACGCGGGCAGCGGCGCCCGGCTGGGTTTCGGCCAGTTCGGCGGCCGAGTCGAGACTCGACGCCGCCCAGAACTGTTTGTGGAACTTGCGATCCTGCGCCTTGAGGCGACCGAACTGCACGCCCTTGAGCAGGGCCAGGCCCCAGGTGGCGACCGAAAAGACCACCAGCAGCCAGATCACCGCGCTTTCGATGGATTCAAGTGGAGATGCTAATGCCATGATGTTTTCCCTCTGTGCAGGTCGCGGCGTGTTCAACACACCGCAGCCGAATAGTTAGTGAATCTTGAAATCGATCGGTACGCTGACCCAGCCGTCCTGGGCCACATCGCCCTGCTTGGCCGGTACGAAGCTCCAACGCTTCACCGCTGACAACGCGGCGTCGTCGAGTTGCTGGCGACCGCTGCTTTTCTGGACCTGGATTTCGCCCGGCTTGCCACTGGCCAGGACATGCACCCTTAGCAACACCGTGCCTTCCCAGCCACGTCGTTGAGCCAGTGACGGGTATTCCGGTGCCGGGTTCTTCAGGTACGCCGCGTTGGCCGAAGCGGGTGTTACCGGGGCCGGCGCCGGTGGTGCTGGAGGCGCAGGCGGTGCCGGTGTCGGTGGCGCAGGCGGCTGCTCGACAGGTTTCGGCGCGGGCTTGGGCTCAGGCTTTGGAACCGGCTTGGGCTTGGGTTTGGGAATCGGTTTTGGCGGCGCCGGTTTGGCAGCCAATTCATCCACCACCGGCGGCGGCGGCTCGACCACAGGCGGCGGTGGCGGTGGCGGCACGGGCGGAGGCGGCTCCACCACAGGGGGCGCCGGCTGGGAAAATTCGATGGTCATCGGCGGAATTTCCGGTGGCACAATCGGCAGCACCGGCGTCGGCTTCTGGCTCACCCAGTAAATCACCGCACCGTGCAGGGCCAGCACCAGCAAACCCAGCAGGATCCCTTCGCGACGGCTGGAGAAACGCTTAGGCGTTTTCTGCGTGCGCAGCTGCCCCAACGGCGCGCGGTGCGGCCGGCCAAGGTCGACCAACTCACCACCCGGTGCCTGGCGCCATTGCGCCTCGTGTGCACTGGCGGCGGTCTGGACATTGCCCATTGATTCACTCCCTACGGTTTTTGACACAAAAAAACCGACAGGCCTGCATGGGAGGCCGTCGAGGGCTGAATCATCGGGGCCAGACGCTTATCTCTTAAAGTAATCTTTAAAGTTATAGATAGATCTAAATTGAATAAATGAAACATGCAGAAACGGCAAAGCCCCGTCCTGCGCGGGCTGGCGCATAGGCGTGGTTTTTGAATGCCTTTCAGGCATAAAAAATATTCATAAAAGGCATCGCTTAGACAGGGCTGTTCGCACACAAATCAAGCAATTGGCGTTGCAGGCTTTGCCCAGCCGCACCCAAGCCACTGCGGCCGTACAGTGCCAGCCGCACACCTTCCACCCTGGGCAAGCCGCTGTCCGGACCCAATACGCTGTGCCCTGGCTGTACGACTCGACGGGGCAACAAACTGATGCCCAACCCCGCCGCCACCGCCGCACACACGCTCGCCAGGCTCGCACTGGAATACCCGATGCGCCAGCGCCAGCCGCCAACTTCCAAGTGCTGCAGCATTTCATTGCGGTACAAGCCGCCTACGGGAAATGCCACCAATGGCAACGGGGCGCGTCCCAGGGACGGCGTGCTACGGCTATCCACCCAGCACAAGGGCTCCGGCCATGAGGCCAGGCAGTCGTCGCTGTCGCCCATCTGCTTGACCAGCAAGACGTCGAACTCTCCGCTGCGGTACTGGCGCTGCAACTCGGGACCGAGACCGCTGGTGACCTCCAGGCGCACCCTAGGGAAAGCCAGCACAAACGCCGACAGCAGCGGCATCAGCCGTTCGGACGCAAAGTCCTCCGGCACACCAAGGCGCAGCACCCCGTCGCTTTGCTGGCTGATCAATACGTCGGCGGCTTCTTCATGCAACGCGAGGATGCGTCGTGCATAGGCCAGCAAGCGCTCGCCTTCCGCAGTAGCGACCACGCGGCGCTGATTACGGTCCAGCAACTGACACGCCACCGCCTCTTCCAGGCGACGGATCTGCTGGCTGACCGTGGACTGAGTCAAGTGCAGGCGCTCGGCGGCGCGGGTGAAGTTGCCGCAATCCACCACGGCGACAAAACTGCGCAACAACACGGGATCGAACATGGGCGTTTACCATTCCATTTGCCACTGCTTGGCATGGTTATATTTAATTTCAGAATACCCTGACGACTCACCATACTTCACCCTCCAATCATGCCCGGAGGGATCTCCATGACCGACGATCACCAGCACCTGCAACGCGCGATCCAACTTGCCCAGACCAACGTCGCCCAAGGTGGCAGACCGTTTGGCGCGGTGTTGACGCGCGACGGCGAAGTGCTGGTTGAAGCGGTGAATGAAATCCATCTGACCCAGGACCCTACCGCTCACGCCGAATTGTTGGCGATCCGCGCTGCCAGCCAGCAACTCGGCGCGCGCCTGGACGGTTGCGTCATCTACGCCAGCGGCCAACCCTGCCCGATGTGCCTGAGTGCCATGTACCTGTGCGGTGTGGAACGGGTGGTGTTTGCAGCCAGCAACGAAATGGCCGAGCCCTTTGGCCTGTCCACGGCGGCGATCGGGCAGCAGGTGGGCCTGCCAGTGAGTGAGCAGCGCCTGCCGATCCGGCATCTGCCTGATGCGGCCATGACTACGCTGTACCAGCACTGGAAAAACCTGCATGCCCCTGAATAAATCCCTCGCCGGCTGGGGCCTGTTGGTGGTCCTCGGCCTCAATCTGCGGCCGATCCTCAGCTCCATCAGCCCGTTGCTCGGCGAGATTCGCCTGGCCACCGGCTTGAGTTTCCAGAGCAGTGCCTTGCTCACCAGCCTGCCCGTGGTGTGCATGGGCCTGGTGGCACTGGTGGGCGTGCGTGTTGAAGCGCAACTCGGTGAGCGGCGTGGCATTGCCCTGGGTTTGATGATGATCCTGCTGGCGTGCCTGGCCCGCTGGCTGATGGGCCAGGGCTCGACACTGCTGGTGACCGCATTGCTCGGTGGGGCCGGTGTCGCGTTGATCCAGGCGTTGGTGCCGGCGATGATCAAGCGCGAATTTCATCACCGCGTGCCGGTGGCGATGGGGGTTTACTCAGCCTCGCTGATGGCCGGAGGTGGGCTGGCGGCGCTGCTCAGCCCAGTAGTGGCCACGCATTTTCAGCGGTGGGAAGCCGGGCTCGGTGTGTGGTTGCTGCCGGCACTGGCCGCACTGTTGTTGTGGGCCTGGTTGCCCCTGGGTGCGGCAAAAAGCGCGAATGTCATCCCCGCCTTCAAGGGCCTGCGCAATCGCCGTGCGTGGCTGCTGGCGCTGTATTTTGGCCTGGTGAATTGCGGCTACATGAGCATGGTGGCGTGGCTGCCGGCCTACTATCAGCAACTGGGTTGGGACGTGTTGCCCAGTGGTTCATTGCTGGCCTTCATGACGATCTTTCAGGTCATCGCCGCGCTGTTGATGCCGGTGCTGGCACAACGCGGGATCGATCGGCGGCCACTGCTGTGGATCAGCCTACTGGCCCAGACCATTGGCTACCTCGGCCTGTTGATCGCGCCGTTGCAGTTTCCTCATCTGTGGGTGGCGCTGTGTGGCTTCGGCCTGGGCGCGTGTTTTGCCCTAAGCCTGTTATTGACCCTCGACCACCACCGCGACCCGCGCCAGGCCGGGCAACTGGCGGCGTTCGTGCAGGGCGTGGGCTTTTTGATCAATGCGATTTCGCCGTGGCTCACCGGCTGGCTGCGTGAACTCACCGGCAGTTTTGTCAGCGCCTGGGTGGTGCTGACGGTGACGGCGGTCGCGATGCTGGTGGTAACCCGGGTATTCAGCCCCGCCACTTACCGCACGGCACCCGCTCTATAGATATGCATTTAAGATCTAGATAAAACAAACATGCTTCATTGACGGAATAAGCATCACCCTTAAAATCCCGGTTCCCCTACAGGATGCCGGGCATACCATGGACCTTCGCCAACTGCGCTACTTCATCGCGCTCAACGAGCACCGCAGTTTCGTGCGCGCGGCGGACGCCATGGGCATCACGCAACCAGCATTCAGCCGCAGCATCCAAGGCCTGGAGCAGGAATTCGGCTGTGTGCTAGTGGACCGTGCGAACAAAGACCTGCGTCCCACCCCCGAAGGCCAGGTGGTGCTGCAACACGCATTGAGCCTGGTGCAAGGCGCGGCGTTGCTGAGCCATGAAGTCACGCGCATGACCAAGCTCGACGCCGGCGAAGTGCGCTTCGGCAGCGATGCGGTGGCCGCCGTGAACCTGGTGCCCCAGACGATGGCGCGCTTTGTTTCCACCTACCCCAAGGTGCGCACTGCATTGCAGGTGGATAACTGGGAAAAACTCGGACGCAGCCTGAACCGTGAAGAGATCGAATTCTTTATCGCCGATGTGCGTCACTTCGAGGCTGACCCGAACTTTCAGACCCAGGCCCTGACGCCTCGGCGCAGCGTGTTTTTCTGCCGCGCCGGGCACCCGCTACTCGCCAAGGACAGCCTTTCCACCAACGACCTGTTCAGCTACCCGCTGGCCACCCCCCTGATCGCGCCCGGCATTCGCAAGCTGCTGGCCAACCTCAGCGGGCGCGTCGACTTTGCGCCTGCCATCGAGCTTGAGCAATTGGCCGCATTGGGCACCATCGTGAAGCAATCCAACGCCATCGGCCTGGGCGCCGAAGAGGCTTTCGTCGAGGCATTCGCCAGTGGTCAATTACAGGTGCTGCATTGGCGTAATCTGCCACATGCGTTGGACAGCCTCAGCAACCGTTGCGGGGTGATCAGCCGCGCTGGGGTGCGTTTGTCGCCTGCCGCGAAGGCGCTGATCGAAACCCTGCAGGCGGTGGAAAACCCAGCCGATTGGCCCGCGCAAACGTCCCGAAATCATTGAAGCGCACGCCCATCTCAGCCATCACTTTGTGCGCCACCTTGGCGGTCATCTGGCGGATGTAAAACGGTTCCTTCACCACAAAATGGTGGATGCCGTGGGTGCTGCCGAAGTTGAAGCAGAACGCCTGCAGAGGCCACATCCACCACGGGTTCAACACCTGGGTCTGCTGGATCACATTGCCCAGTTCCACATCGCCGTAGTAGTGCATGTTGGAGCTGACAAAGTGCAGGCAAAAGGTACGCAGCACGTTAGGGCCGATGATCACCACGGTAGCGATATCAATCACCTGCATCATCTGCACGGTGCCGGCTGACCACTCGATGGGCGCACCGAGCAGACTGGCAATGCCATTGGCGGCATGAAAGCCAAGGAACACGTACCACGCGCCCCAATGCAGCAATGCCAGCGGTGCATACACCAGCAGCGAGCGCCTGAGGATCGTGAGTTTGTGCTTCCAGGTCTTGGCCCGCAGGATGCGGATGAAGGCCGACATGACGTTATCGCCGACCATCAGCAACCGCGCGAAACCCCAGGGCTCGCCGTTAGTGATCGCGCGCTCCTCCATATCGGTCTCGGTGCCGGAGACCTTGTGATGGTTGAGATGCAGCTGCCGGCGCACCCACGGGTTGATCGTGCTCGGCCGCGCCAGCCACACCAGGCCCATCATCAGGTTGTGGGGCAGGCGCTGCTTGCGAAAATACATGCTGTGGATCAGGTCGTGTTCCAGCTCGTGGGTCAATGACGCCAGGAACGCGTTGAGCAGCAGGCACACCCACCAGGCCATGTGCCCGGTGATGTAGAGCGCCGCCGAGCCCAGCATGCCGAGCAGCGCAAACGCCAGGATGCCTGCGCCCAACGCGTCCTGATGCAGCAACCAGGGGTGCTGCTGGCGCAGACGTACGCCTTCGGCCAGCACCACTTCACGGATATGCGCCGAACGCTGTTGCGCGTTCATCTGCTGGGGACTTGCAGAAGTACCGTCCATGCTTCCATCCTCTTGCTTATTGGTGCTCACATCCTGCCCCAAGCGATCAATCAGGATGCTAGCCCCGGACGCCAACCTGTTGACCGCAAGCGCCAATCGCCATGACCGAACCCACTTCCCTTGCCAGCTGGACCCGCGCCCTGCGCAAGCAGCTCGACGCCCTGGGCCTCGACAGCGCCGCGCTGTGCGTGCAAGCCGGGCTCGACCCACAGCAGATGGACGACCCGAATGCGCGCTACCCGCTGTCGGCCACCACGCGCTTGTGGGAGCTGGCGGTGCAGGCCAGCAGCGATCCAGCGATTGGGCTGCGGGTGTCGCGGTTCGTCAGCCCCACCACGTTTCATGCGTTGGGGTATGCGCTGGTGGCCAGTGGCAGCTTGCGGGAAGTGTTCGAGCGCATCGTGCGGTATCACCAGGTGGTCAGCGATGCCTTGAGCCTGGAGCTGAGCGGCGACGGCGAACGCTATCGGTTCCGCTTGCTGCAACTACCAGGAAACCCAGCGCCAGCGTTCGAGGCCATCGATGCGTTTGCGGCGATCTATGTGCGCACTTGTCGCAATCGCCTGGGGCGCGAATACGCGCCGCTGGCGGTGTACCTGCGAAGGCCGGAACCGGCCGATCCCAAGCCATGGCACACGGTGTTTCGCGCGCCGGTGTTTTTCGGCGCTGAGGAAGACCGCCTGGAGTTCGCCGCGCAGGATTTCGACAGCCACCTGGACGACGCCAACCCCGAACTGGCCGAGCACAATGAAACCGTGCTCAAGCGCACCCTCGCCCAACTGCAACCGCTGACCTGGGAGCGCAAGGTCCGCCGGGTGATCGAAACGCAGTTGCCCGACGGCGAACCCAGCGCCGAGCGGGTTGCGCAGGCGCTGCACCTGAGCCTGCGCAGCCTGCAACGCCATCTGGCGGATGAAGGCTGCCGGTTTGATGCGTTGCTCAATGAGTGCCGGGAGAATTTGGCGTTGCTGCATTTGCGGGATCCGCAATGCTCATTGGCGGAAATCAGTCATTTGCTGGGGTTTGCTGATACCAGCAGTTTCAACCGCGCGTTCAAGCGCTGGACGGGGATGACGCCGGGGCAGTTCAGGGATGGGTTGCGGTAGGTGGATGTGCGGTGTTCGTGATGGCCCCATCGCGGGCAAGCCCCGCTCCCACACGGGAATGCATTCCAAATGTGGGAGCTGGTTGCCTGCGATGGCGGTGGTCCAGGTATTGAAGATGCCGGATCAATCAGCGCCCACGGTCACGCCGCAACAACTTCTTCACCCGCACCACCAAGGCCTTGGCTTCAAACGGCTTGAGCAAGTAATCATCCTCATGCAGTTCCAACCCGCGCAGACGGTCCTCGATCCCTTCCGGGGTCGTCAAGAACAACACCGGCGTCTCGCCCTTCTTGCGAATCGCCTGCTGCAACTTCCAGGCATTCAAACCCGGCAACATGACATCCAGGATCACCAAGTCATAGTCAGTGCTTTCCACAAACCGCTGAGCTGCCATGCCATTGGCTGCGACTTCCACTGCGAAGCCGGCCTCACTCAAGCCCTGGGCCATGACTTGCGCCAATTTCGGCTGGTCTTCCACTAACAACACCTGCATGCCTACCTCTTGGTTCATTACAAACCTGTAATCGAATTGTTCGGCTTTTGACCGAGACCGCTGGCTAAGGTAGCGGCCTGCTTTCTGGAGCCGTTCCCATGTACCGCAATGCCTTCTTCTTGAGCTTCGCCATCAGCGCCAGCGTCCTGGCAGCACCACCGCTGCCACGCCACGCCGACCTGGATTTGCACACCGCACGCCAACTGGCAGACGCCAGCCTGGCGCAGTGCACGGCGGCACTTACCGTACTCGACCGGGGCGGCAATCCGTTGCTGAGCCTGCGGGCCGACGGCGTAGGTCCACACAACAGCATCGCCAGCCAACGCAAAGCGTACACGGCGTTGTCGACTAAAACCCCCACTCGGTTGTTTGCCGAGCGTGCGCGCAACAACCCCGAGGCCGCCAACCTTAACAGCTTGTCCGAATTGCTGTTGCTCGGGGGCGGCGTGCCGCTGTTCGCCGACTCTGAACTGGTAGGCGCGCTTGGCATTGCCGGTGCCGGCGGTGCCGAGCAGGACGACGCGTGCGCGGTAAAGGCGGCCAATCAACTTGGCCTGACAATCACCCCTTGAGGAAACCTCGATGAAAACCCTGACTATGACCCTCGCCGCCCTCAGCCTGAGCGGCTTGAGCAGCCTGGCCCTGGCGGCCGGCAACCCGCTGAGCGTGCATGTGCTGAACCTGGAAAACGGCCTGCCGTCTGCCGGTGTCAGCGTCACCCTGGAGCAACACGTAGGCGATCACTGGCAGTCGCTGTCCGAAGGTGTCACCAACCAGCAGGGGCGCATCGCCGAACTGTTCCCGGCCAACCAAGCCATGAAGCCGGGCGAGTATCGCGTGGTGTTCAAGACCGGTGACTACTACAAGAAAGCCAATCGCGAGACGTTTTTCCCGGAAGTCCCGGTGATATTCGAGGTCAAGCAGGCCGACCAGCACTACCACATCCCGCTGCTGCTGAGCCCTTACGGCTTTTCGACGTATCGCGGTTCCTAGCCAGCCCCCGCGGCCTGCCGCAAGCGCGGCAGGTCGAGCACTTCAATCGCGCCGTAACTCAGCTTGATGATCTCCTGCTGCTCTAACGCCTTGAGCAAACTGTTGGTGGTCTGGCGCGACAGGCTCAGCATCGCGGCCAGATCTTCCTGGGGCAGTTGCAGGACGCGACGGGAATGCTCTATCTCGCCGTACCCGCCGGCAATCATCAGCAGCCGGTGAGCGATACGTGTCGACGCCGGCATCAGGCTCATCTGTTCGATATTGATCAGCGACAGGCGCAACTTCTGGCTCATCAACAACGCCATGTCGCGCCAATACGCCGGGCTTTGGTCAAGAATCTCGAGCATCGCCGATTGCGGTACCTGCAACAGCGTGCACGGCCCAACCGACAAGGCGTCGTGGGTACGCGGCAAACCGTCGAAAAGGCAGATCTCGCCGAACCAGTAAGGCGTTTCAACCAGGCTCAGAATAGCTTCCTTGCCCTGCGCATTGACCGCGCTGACCCGCACCGCCCCCTCCAATACCGCATACACCCCACAGGGCGGATCACCGCGCCTGAACAGGTACTGCCCCGCCGTCAGCTGACGCAGCCGAGCCGCCGCCAGCAAACTATCCTGTAGCGGTACAGGCAGGTGGCTGAACCACTGGCCGGTGGCCAATCGGGCATGCCATGTTGCCGCAATCATGAGAACTCCAGAGATTGTCGCCCAGTTGACAGTCAGTCGCCGCCTGACGGGAGATGATTAAACATCCTACAGGAGGAATAACAATGAAAAGCCTCGTCGACCACCTCAGTCAATATGCCGCGTACCACCGCGACCCGCGCAATATCGCCAGCCACTTTGTCGGCATTCCACTGATTGTTGTTGCGGTGGCCGTGCTGCTGTCGCGCCCGGAATGGGCGATCGGTGGGGTGTGGATTTCACCAGCGGCGATCGTCGCACTGCTGTCGGCGTGGTTTTACCTACGCCTGGAACTGGCGCTGGGTGTGTTGATGACGCTACTGATGGGCTTGTCGGTATGGGCCGGGCATGTGCTGGCGGCGCAGAGCACGTTGGTGTGGCTCAGCAGCGGTGTGGGGATGTTTGTGGTGGGTTGGGTGATTCAGTTCGTCGGGCATTACTACGAAGGCAAGAAGCCGGCGTTTGTGGATGACGTGTCGGGGCTGATCGTGGGGCCGTTGTTTGTGGTGGCGGAGTTGGCGTTTCTGCTGGGGTTGCGCCATGACCTCAAGCAACAGATCGAGGAGCGTTCGGGCCCGGTGGCCGTTAGAGGAAAACGCGCCACGGTCTGAAGATTAATGAAGATCCACTGTGGGAGCCGGGCTTGCCCGCGATGACGGTGGACCAGCCAACATCATTGTCGACTGAAAGTCCGCCATCGCGGGCAAGCCCGGCTCCCACAAGGGTTTTGCGGTGTTTTAGGCTCAGGCTTTTTGCCAAACCTTGGGTTTGAAGAACAGCGTCTCGCCGCGCGCCAGGCCGGTCAGGCTGTCGTGGTCTTTCACCACTTCAGCTTCGATCAACTCGCTCTGGCCTTCCACTTTCAACGTCACACGCGTGGTCGCGCCCAGCGGGCGAATATCCCGCACTTCAGCAGCATGGTGGTCTTCCAGCTCATGCCGTGACAGCGACACTTCGTGGGGACGGAACAGCACGTGTTTGTCTTCACCCAGGTGCAGGCGGTTTGAATCACCCAGGAAGTGATAAACGAAATCGCTGGCCGGGTTTTCGTAGACGTCACCCGGTGAACCGATCTGCTCGATCACGCCCTTGTTCATCACCACGATACGGTCGGCGACTTCCATGGCCTCTTCCTGGTCGTGGGTCACGAACACCGACGTCAGGTTGATGTCTTCGTGCAGGCGTGCCAGCCAGCGGCGCAGTTCTTTACGCACCTTGGCGTCGAGGGCGCCGAAGGGTTCGTCCAGCAGCAGCACTTTGGGTTCGACCGCCAGGGCGCGGGCCAGGGCGATACGTTGGCGCTGACCACCGGACAACTGCTCCGGGTAGCGATCCGACAACCAATCCAGCTGCACCATGTTCAACAACTCATGCACCTTGACCGCGATCTGGCTTTCGTTCGGGCGCTGGTTCTTCGGTTTCATGCGCAGGCCGAACGCCACGTTGTCGAACACGGTCATGTGGCGGAACAGCGCGTAGTGCTGGAATACAAAGCCGACATTGCGATCACGCACGTCGTGGCCTGAGACGTCTTCACCGTGGAACACGATGCTGCCGTCATCCGGGGTTTCCAGGCCGGCGATGATGCGCAGCAAGGTGGTCTTGCCGCAGCCGGACGGGCCAAGCAACGCCACCAGCTCGCCACTCTGGATGTCCAGGTTGATGCTGTTCAGGGCCTTGAAGGCGTTGAAGTTCTTGCTGACATTACGGACTTCGATCGACATGACTTATTCCTCAGCCGCACCGGCGCGCAGGCGGTTAATACGGTTCTCGCTCCACTGCTTGAGCAGCAGGATGAAGAGCGCCAGGATCAGCAGCAGACTCGCCACCGCAAACGCGGCAACGTGGTTGTATTCGTTGTAGAGAATCTCGACGTGCAGCGGCAGGGTGTTGGTTACGCCGCGAATGTGGCCGGACACCACCGACACCGCGCCGAACTCACCCATGGCCCGTGCGGTACACAGCACCACGCCGTAGATCAGGCCCCATTTGATATTTGGCACGGTCACGTGCCAGAACATCTGCCAGCCGTTGGCACCGAGCAGGCGCGCGGCCTCTTCCTCCTGGGTGCCCTGCTCCTGCATCAGAGGGATCAGTTCACGGGCCACGAAGGGCACGGTGACGAAGATGGTTGCCAGCACGATACCGGGCAAGGCGAACACGATCTGGATGTCATGGTCCTGCAGCCACGGCCCAAAAAAGCCCTGGGCGCCGAACATCAGCACATAGACCAGGCCGGCGATCACTGGCGACACCGAGAACGGCAAATCGATGAGCGTCACCAGGATGCTTTTGCCACGGAACGAGTACTTGCTCACGCACCAGGCGGCGCTGACGCCGAACACCAGGTTGAGCGGCACCGAAATCACCACGGCGATCACCGTGAGTTTCAACGCCGATAGCGCATCGGGTTCGAGGATCGCGGTGAAGAACGCGCCGAGGCCGTTCTTCAAGCCCTGGGTCACCACGATAAACAGCGGCAACAGCAGGAACAGCGCAAATACCAGCCAGCCAAGGCCGATCAGGATACGTCGCGATGCAGCGCTGCCACGCCGGGCAGCGTTGGCCGAGGACGCGGCGGAAATAGACGATTGGGACATGTTCCGCGCCTCCTTATGGACGTTCGATGCGCCGCTGCAACAAGTTGATCAGCAGCAGCAGGACAAAGGAAACCACCAGCATCAGCACGCCGATGGACGTGGCGCCGCGGTAGTCGTATTGGTCGAGCTTGACCATGATCAGCAGCGGCAGGATCTCGGTTTTCATCGGCATGTTGCCGGCGATGAAGATCACCGAGCCGTACTCACCGACACCACGCGCGAACGCCAGGGCGAAACCGGTCAACCAGGCAGGCAGCAACGCGGGCACCAGGATGTGACGGAACACCTGCAACGGCTTGGCGCCCAGGCAGGCAGCGGCTTCTTCGACTTCCCGGGGGATATCGGCCAGTACCGGCTGCACCGTGCGCACCACGAACGGCAGCGTGACGAAGGTCAGCGCCAGGGTGATGCCCAGCGGCGTGTAGGCGATCTTGAAGCCCAGGTCGGCGGCGAACTGGCCGACCAGGCCGTTAGGCGTGTACAGCGCGGTCAACGCGATACCGGCAACGGCGGTGGGCAGGGCGAACGGCAGGTCGATCATCGCGTCGATGATCTTGCGGCCGGGGAAGGTGTAGCGCACCAGCACCCAGGCCAGCAGCGTACCGATTACGCCGTTGATCAGCGCGGCGTACAGCGCGGTGCTGAAGCTCAGTTGCAACGCAGCCAGCACGCGCGGTGCGGAGATGATGTTCCAGAACTGATCCCAGGTAAGTTGAGCGGCGTGTACAAACATCGCCGCGAGCGGGATGAGTACGATCAGGCTGAGGTACACCACGGTGTAGCCCAGCGTCAGCCCGAAGCCGGGTATGACGGGGGAGATACGACGCGACATAAGAGTCCTTGGTTAAGGGGAAACCACTGGAGGCACACACGTCCTGTGGGAGCTGGCTTGCCTGCGATGCAAGCGCCGCGGTATGTCGGTCACACCGCGGCGATGCTATCGCAGGCAAGCCAGCTCCCACAGGGCATAGCGTGCGCCACCAGATTGTGTTGGTTACTGCGCGGTGTAAATCTGGTCGAACACGCCACCGTCGTTAAAGAATTTCGGTTGGGCAGTTTTCCAGCCGCCGAAGTCTTTGTCGATAGTCACCAGGTCCAGTTTCGGGAACTGCTGGGCGTATTTGGCGGCCACTTTTGCATCGCGTGGGCGGTAGAAGTTCTTCGCCGCAATCTCCTGGCCAGCCGGGCTGTACAGGTGTTTAAGGTATTCGGTGGCGATCTCGGTGTTACCCTTTTTCTCGGCATTCTTGTCGACCACGGCCACTGGCGGCTCCGCGAGGATCGACAGGGAAGGCACGACGATATCGAACTTGTCAGCACCGCCGTCTTCTTTCAGGGCCAAGAAGGCTTCGTTTTCCCAGGCCAACAACACGTCACCCTGACCGTTGTTGACGAAGGTGATGGTCGAACCGCGAGCGCCGGTGTCCAGCACAGGCACGTGCTTGAACAGCTCTTTCACGTATTCCTGGGCCTTGGCTTCGCTGCCGCCGGTTTTCAGGCCGTAGGCCCAGGCGGCGAGGAAGTTCCAGCGGGCGCCGCCGGAGGTTTTCGGGTTCGGGGTAATCACGGACACGTCTTTCTTGATCAGGTCGCCCCAGTCCTTGATGCCTTTAGGGTTGCCCTTGCGCACCAGAAACACGATGGTCGAAGTGTACGGGGTGCTGGCGTCTGGCAGGCGGGTCTGCCAGTTTTCCGGAAGGGTCTTGCCCAGCTTGGCGATTTCGTCGATGTCACCGGCCAGAGCCAGGGTGACCACGTCGGCGCGCAGGCCATCGATCACGGCACGGCCTTGTTTGCCCGAACCACCGTGGGATTGCTGGATCTTGACGTTGTCGCCTGGGTGGGACTGTTTCCAGAAGTTGGTGAACTCAGCGTTGTAGTCCTGGTACAGCTCACGGGTAGGGTCGTACGAGACGTTGAGCAACTCGTAGTCCTTGGCAACGGCGGAACCTGCAAACACGGCGCTGGCCAGGGCGGCCAGGGCATAACGGCGAATCGACGACATAGAAGCTCCTGAAATTCTGGGGTGTTGGCTTTTTCTTATTAAGTGCGGGTCTATCGCCGTCAGTGCTTAGCTCGGTTTGTTACCCGGGTTCTGCAAACGGAATTTTTCTTTGCGTTCGATCTGTACCACTTGAGCGTTGTGCACAGTAATTTCCACCGCGCCAAACCGCAGATCGCGCAAGGCGCTCTGGATCTCACGCAAAATGGCTGCTTCGTCCTGGCCGTCGACGCTACGTAAAGATGCGCTCATGGTCTCGCTCCTGAAATGAATAGTGCCTCGCAGTGGCGGCACTGCTTGCGGCGTGAGAGCGATAGTAGATAAGCGCGGATATTCTTAAAAATACTATTTAAGAATGTTTATATAACCAGAAAGAATTTTCTGGTGGAACGTGGGGTTGCGTGCGGGTTTGGTGCCCAAGTACGTAAATAAAGCCTAGAGAAGATCCAAATGTGGGAGCGGGCTTGCCCGCGAAAGCGGTGTGTCAGCTAAAAATGTGTTAACTGATGCACCGCATTCGCGGGCAAGCCCGCTCCCACCTTTTGACTGCATATCAGGTCTGGATTGGGGGGGCTCGGTGCCAATCAATTTCGTGGGCCGGCATCGGCCGGCCAAACCAATACCCCTGCCCCATATCGCAGTCCTGATCCAACAGAAACCGCGCCTGTTCAACCTGCTCGATCCCCTCGGCATGCACCTGCATGCCCATGCTTTTAGCGAGGGCGATCACCACGCGCACGATGGCCGCGTCATCTTCGTCCCAGGGCAGACCGGCAACAAAGCCCTGGTCGATCTTGAGCTTCTGCACCGGCAGGCGCTTGAGGCGCAGCAGTGACGAGTAACCGGTGCCAAAATCATCGATCGCCAGGCGCAACCCCAACTCTCGGAGACGGTGCATCTGCTCCAGCGCGACCTCTGGGTCTTCCATCACCGCGCTTTCGGTGACTTCCAGCTCGAGAAAGGCCGGATCCAGGCCCGTGTCATGCAGCACCTGGGCGACCTGTTCATACAGCTCACGCCGCGCAAACAGGCGGCTAGACACATTGATGGCGATAAAACTCAACGGTGCCCCCTCGGCCAGCCATTGGCACATCTGCCGACACGCCTGGTCCATCACCCAGGCATCAATTTCGGCAATCAACCCGGTGCGCTCGGCGATCGGGATAAATTCCCCCGGCGGCACCAGGCCGCGTTCCGGATGCTGCCAGCGCACCAGCGCTTCGACGCCGATCAGACGGCTATTGTGCAGGTCGTGCACGGGTTGGTAATAGACGCAGAGTTCCTGCTGTTCGAGGGCGCGGCGCAGTTCGCTGGCGACTTCCACGCGATTCTGCGCGTGGGCAGTCAGTTCCTCGGTGTACAAGGCGTAGCCCTCGCGCCCGGCGCTCTTGGCCTTGAACAGCGCGGAGTCGGCGTTACGCAGCAACTGCTCGGCGCTCAGGGCATCGTTGGGAAACAGGCTGATCCCGATACTGGCGCTGATAAACAGCTGGTGGCCATCAAAGATGAAGGGCTGTTTCATCGCCTCCAGCATGCGCTGCGCCAGACCCGCCGCCTGGGCCACCTGTGGACAACTTTCCGCCAGTACGGCGAATTCATCTCCACCCAGGCGCGCCAGGGTCACGCCGGGGCCAAACAGTGCCTTGAGCCGCTCGCCCACCAGCTTGAGCAATTGGTCTCCGACGTTATGGCCCAGGCTGTCGTTGATGATCTTGAAGTGGTCCAGGTCCAGCAACAGCAAGGCGCAGCCACGCTTGTGGATCTGCGCCGAGGCCAGCGCCTGCTCGGCGCGGTCGGTGAATAGCAGGCGGTTGGGCAAGTCGGTCAGCGGATCGTGGTGCGCGAGGTGGGCCAGTTCGTGCTCGGAGTCCTTGATGGCGCTGATGTCGGAAAACACCGCCACATAATGGCTGACCTTGCCCTGGTCATCGTGAATCACCCGAATGGTTTGCCACTGTGGATAAATCTCACCGCTTTTGCGTCGGTTCCAGATTTCACCGCTCCATTCGCCGGTGCGTTCCAGGCTCTGGAACATCTGTTGGTAGAAATTCGACGAATGGCGACCGGATTTGAACAGGCTGGGCTGATGCCCCATGACGTCTTCGCGGCTGTAGCCGGTGATCTCCATGAACGCCCGGTTGACGTGCACGATCAGCCCCTGTGCGTCGGTGACCAACACGCCTTCGCGAGTGCAATCGAACACGGCGGCGGCCTGGCGCAGGCGTTCACGGTTTTCTTTCAGGGGCTGTTGCAGCTGGTTGGCCCGGGCAAACCGGGCGCAGATCAGGTGAATCGCTAGGGCGCTGAGCGCCACCCACACATAGCCGCGCACCTGCAGCCAGTGGGTCAGCTCGCTCGGGTTATCGAGAAACTCGATCAATACGCGCTGGGTTACGCCGATCCACAGAACGGAAACCAGCAGGTATACCAGCCCGGCACGCAGGGCACCTCGGTATGAAAACAGCATATGGTCAGTAATCCTTACCAAAAAACAGAATCGCCCTACAAAGGCTGCGGATTATAGAATAAGAAACATCCAGTCACTCCTATCTGAAAGGGCGGCTGGTTTTCTCTGTAGGCTTAGTGATAATGCGTGAGCTGTTCTTTTCTTTATCTGAGGGCCATACAGCCTATGTGGTACAACGGTTTTCTTGACCTGTCAGCCTGGCAACTGGTGGCGGTCACTCTGTTGATGACCCACGTGACCATCGTTGCGGTCACAGTCTATCTGCATCGTTATTCAGCCCATCGCTCCCTGGAGCTCAATGCCGGCCTGAAACACTTCTTCCGCTTCTGGCTGTGGCTGACCACGGCGCAGAACACCCGCGAGTGGACCGCCATTCACCGCAAGCACCACGCCAAGTGCGAAACCGTCGACGACCCGCACAGCCCGGTCATCAAGGGCTTGTCCACCGTGATGCGCAAAGGTGCCGAGCTGTACCGCGCCGAGGCCGAAAACCCCGAGACGTTGCGCATCTACGGCAAGAACTGCCCGGAAGACTGGATCGAACGCAAAATCTACACGCCCTACCCGTTGCTGGGCGTGGCGATCATGGGCGTGATCGACCTGCTACTGTTCGGCACCATCGGCATCACCATCTGGGCGATCCAGATGATGTGGATCCCGTTCTGGGCCGCCGGCGTGATCAACGGCCTGGGGCATGCCGTGGGTTATCGCAATTTCGAATGCCGTGACGCGGCGACCAACCTGGTGCCGTGGGGCATCATCGTCGGTGGCGAAGAGCTGCATAACAACCATCACACCTACCCCAACTCCGCCAAGCTGTCGGTGAAGAAGTGGGAATTCGACATGGGCTGGGCATGGATCAAAGTCTTCAGCTTCCTGCGCCTGGCCAAGGTGCAACGCGTCGCGCCCATCGCCCACCGTGTGGAAGGCAAGGGTCATCTGGACATGGACACCGCCATGGCGATCCTCAATAACCGTTTCCAGATCATGGCCCAGTACCGCAAATTGGTGATCGCCCCATTGGTCAAGCAGGAGCTGGAAAAGGTCGATCACTCCGTTCGCCACCAATTCCACCGTGCCAAGCGCCTGTTATCGCGAGAAACCAGTTTGCTGGATGACCGCCACCATGTGCGTATCCAGAGCATGCTGGAACACAGCCAGGCGCTGAAAGTGATCTACGAAAAGCGCCTGGCGCTGCAGCAGATCTGGCTGAAGACCAGTTCCAATGGCCACGATATGCTCGCGGCCATCAAGGAATGGGTGCATGAGGCCGAGGCCAGCGGCATCCAGTCCCTGCGGGATTTTGCCCACCAATTGAAGACCTACTCACTGCGTCCTGCAGCGGTCTGACAGTGCGCTGGGAGGGCCTGCCCTCCCAGCCATCGGCTTTTTGGCGTCATTTCTCGGACACCGGCAATCGGTCCTGTTGACGGAACTTCACTGCAATTCGCCTCTCTCAATGAACACTTCGCCATCATGGTGGCCCCTTGTAGTGACCGCTGTTCCAACTTGCGGCGCGCCCAGAGAGAGTTGTGCCGATGGTTCACGAAAATCCATACTTGCCCGATCCTCCCACCGCTGAACATCCGCGTCCGGCTGCCGCCGCGACCCTGTTGGCGCTGGTGCATGCCCAGGGTGAAGTCGAGCGGTTGAGCGAGCGCGAACAGCTGTTGAGTTCGATGCTGGTGAGCGTGAACGCCGTGCTGTGGGCCATCGATTGGGAAACGCGCCGCGTGCTGTACGTGAGCCCAGCCTATGAACGCGTTTTCGGGCGTTCCGCCGGACTGCTGCTGGCCGACCATCGGGAATGGCGCAACAGTATTCACCCCGAAGACCTCGACTACGCCGAGCACAGCCTGGCCCGCGTGCTGGAACAGGGTGCCGTGGAGGACCGCGAGTATCGCATCATCACCGCCGACGGGCAGATCCGCTGGCTGAGCGACAAGTGCTACATCAACCAGCAGGTCGAACCCGGCGAACCGTTGATCGTGGTGGGCATGGCCGAAGACATCACTGAAAAGAAACAACTGGAGCTGGAACTGCACCGCCTGGCCACCACCGACGTGCTGACCCAGAGCAGCAACCGCCGGCACTTCTTCGAATGCGCCAACCAGGCCTTCGATACGGCCTGTGCCCAAGGTGCGCCGTTGGCTTTCCTGCTGCTGGACATCGATGACTTCAAGGACGTCAACGACAGCTATGGCCACCTGGAAGGTGATCAGGTCTTGCGCCGCATCGCCGAGAGCGGTCGCGGGGTATTGCGCCGTGGCGACCTGTTCGGGCGCATTGGCGGCGAAGAATTCGCAGCCGTCCTGCCCGGCTGCGCGCCGGAGATGGCCTTGCAAGTGGCGGAGCGGCTGGGCAGGGAAATTCAGGAACTGAGTTTCAGCTATGAAGGCCAGGTTTTCAGCGTGACTATCAGTCAGGGACTGGCCAGCCTCACCGAACAAGACTCGACACTGGACAGCCTGTTCGCCCGCGCCGATGCAGCGATGTACGAGGCCAAGCGCCAGGGCAAGAACCGTGTCATAGCGGGCTAACACCGATCACCCTGTAGGAGCTGGCTGGCCAGCGATGGCGGTGTGTCAGCCTCCACTGCTATCGCTGGCAAGCCAGCTCCTACAGGGGTTCGGTGTGGACTTCAGGCCTTGCGGATCCGCGTCAGTTCCGCCAAGCCGACCTTGAGCAATCGCGCAGTCTTGCCCCTGGCCAGCGCTTCCAAACCTTCATGCTCAGTCAAACGCGCCATCTGCGCCGCCAGGTTCACCACCAATGCATCCCTGGCATACACACCGCCCTCCAACGAGTAAATCGCCGCGATCAACTGGCGCAGTTCCAGCGGCAAACGCCAACGCGCGCGCAGTGCCGAACCATAGGCTGCGCCGAAGGTGTAGAGCGACTCACCAATCGCTTCCTCATCCAATGCACCACCGCCCTGGCGCCAATCTTCCAGGCAGCGCAACAGCGCCAGGTCACCGAGCCGATGGAGGATACCAGCGCTGTAGCAGCGTTCGTGGTCCAACTCCAGCATGCGTGCCAGCCGCCGAGCGTAGTCGGCGGTGTCCTGGGACAATTGCCAATGGCGCTCCGCATAGGCCACCAAGGCCGGGTCGCCCAACACCACGTTGTGCTTGAGCGCCAGGCCAAGAATAAGGTTCATGCTTTGCCCCGGCACCAGCTTTTGCAACGCAGCAGGCAAGGTTTGCACGGGGGTACCGTGATGGCCGGCGCTGTTGGCGGCGGCGATCAGCACGGCGGTGATTTGCGGGTCCATGCGCACCTGGTCTTCCAGGCGCTTGAGGTCCAAGCCATCGGGGCCGAGACTGTGTTGCACGGCGGCTTTCACATCGACTCGCAAGGGTGCGCCATCGGACGCTTCGCGGCGGCGCTCAAGGAACACCGGCAAGGTCATGCCCGGTGCCAGCGGCGGAATCTCGCAGTACACCGTTTCGCCTTCATTGAGCAGCAGGTCTTGCAGGCGCTGGGTCAGGCCTTCCATGTTCAGGGGTTTGGTCAGGTACGCCGTGGGCGCCAGTGGCAAGGCTTCGCGCACGCTGGCGCTGTCATTGCGACTGCTCAGCAGAATGAACGGCAGACCGGGCGAGCGACGCTTCTGGCGTACAGTGCGCAACAGGCTCAAGCCGTCGACACCCGGCAGCTCCCAATCGGCCAGGATCAGATCGTAGGCTTTCTCTCGCAGCAACGTCGCCGCCTGTTGCCCATCGGCACACACATCCAGCCGCGCGTCGCAGCGCACATTCAACAGCACTTGCTTGAGCAAATCCCGCGACCAAGGGTCCGCCTCGGCAATCAACACACGGGGTACAGCGGGTAAATCAACAGCAGTCATCCAGCACGCTCCATCGGCAATGCTGCAACCTTAGACAATGCAGACGCCTGCGTACAATGAACACGGCCTGAATGTGCGGCAATGGGCATAAAAAAACCCGCCGAAGCGGGTTTTTTCTGTCGATCAGGTCAGCATCCGCTTACAGCTCGGAGAAGCACTCTTCGATGATCGCCAGGCCTTTGTCCAACTGCTCGTCCGGCGAGGTCAGCGGGACCAGTACGCGCAACACGTTGCCGTAGGTGCCGCAGCTCAACAGGATCAGGCCCTTGTCACGTGCCTTGGCTACCACGGCGGCAACCGCAGCGGCGTTTGGCTTGTGGCTGTCGCCACCTTCGAACAGCTCGACCGCGATCATTGCGCCCAAAGCGCGCACTTCGCCGATCACCGGGTACTTGGCCTGGATAGCTTTCAGACCGGTCACCAGACGCTCGCCGACAGCCTTGCAGCGGTCCAGCAGGTGCTCTTCTTCGAACACTTCCATCACGGCCAGGGCCGCGGCGCAAGCGATCGGGCTACCGGCGTAGGTGCCGCCCAGGCCGCCTGGCGCGATGGCGTCCATGTACTCGGCCTTGCCGCACACACCAGCCAGCGGGAAGCCGCCGGCGATGGACTTGGCGAAGGTGGTCAGATCGGCGGCAACGCCCATCTGCTCCATGGCGAAGAAAGTACCAGTACGGCCGGCACCGGTTTGCACTTCGTCAGCGATCAGCAGGATGCCGTGCTTGTCGCACAGTTCACGCAGGCGCTTCATGAAGGATTTAGGCGCGACGTAGAACCCACCTTCGCCCTGCACCGGCTCGATGATGATGGCAGCGATATCACGCGGCTCGGCATCGTTCTTGAAGATGCGTTCGATGCTGGCGATGGCGTCGTCGTCGCTCACGCCGTGCAGTTCGTTCGGGAACAGCGCGCGGAACACGCCGCCTGGCATCAGGCCCATGCCGGCCGAATAAGGCACGACTTTACCCGTGAGACCCAGGGTCATCATGGTGCGGCCGTGGTAGGCGCCGGTGAAGGCAATCACACCGGCACGGCCCGTGGCGGCGCGGGCGATTTTCACGGCGTTTTCGACGGCTTCGGAACCGGTGGTGACCAGCAGGGTTTTCTTGGCGAAATCACCTGGGACCTTGGCGTTGATTTTTTCGCACAGTTCCACGTAAGGCTCGTAGGCCAGTACCTGGAAACAGGTGTGCGTCAGCTTGTTCAGTTGCTCGGTCACGGCCGCGATGATTTTCGGGTGCACGTGGCCGGTGTTCAGCACGGCGATACCGCCGGCGAAGTCGATGAACTCGCGACCTTCAACGTCGGTCACGGTGGCGTTCTTCGCGGATTCGGCGAAGATCGGGTGAATCTGGCCAACACCGCGCGGGACAGCGGCTTCGCGGCGTTTCATCAGGGATGCGTTGGTCTTGCTCATAAAGTCCTCATTCGCCACTCATCGGGTGGCGTGGTCCAAGGAATACGTGGCGGGGAGGCAACTGCGGCAGCATGCGATGATCGACTGCCACAGCTTTCCCGGCCACTACGAATTACGGGGTGAAACACGCAAAGGGTCAGCGCTCTCGTGCCCTCTGCGTTTGCTGCGATCTCTTGCTGAGCTTAGATGCCCAGGCAGAGGTATTTGATTTCCAGGTAATCCTCGATCCCGTACTTGGAGCCTTCACGGCCCAGGCCCGAGGCCTTGATGCCGCCAAACGGCGCCACTTCGTTGGAGATCAACCCAGTGTTGACGCCGACCATGCCGTATTCCAGGGCTTCGGCCACACGGAACACACGGCCCAGGTCGCGGGCATAGAAGTAGGAGGCCAGGCCGAACTCGGTGTCGTTGGACATCGCGATCACTTCGGCTTCGTCTTTGAAGCGGAACAGCGGCGCCAATGGGCCGAAGGTTTCTTCTTTCGCCACCGCAGCGTCTTTTGGCACGTCGACCAGAATAGTCGGCTCGAAGAAATTGCCTTCCATCACCTTGCCACCGGCCAACAGCTTGGCGCCTTTGCTCAGCGCATCGGCAATGTGCTCCTGGACCTTGGCGACGGCTTTTTCGTCGATCAGCGGACCGGTGGTGGTGCACTCTTCCAGACCGTTGCCGATCTTGAGCTTGGCCACGGCCACTTTGAGTTTTTCCGCGAACGCGTCGTACACCGAATCCTGGATGTACAAGCGGTTGGCACAGACGCAGGTCTGGCCGTTGTTGCGGTACTTGGAGATGATCGCGCCTTCGACGGCCTTATCCAAGTCGGCGTCGTCGAACACAATGAACGGCGCGTTGCCGCCCAGCTCCAGGGAGACTTTCTTGATGTCCTTGGCGCATTCGGCCATCAGCTGACGACCGATTTCGGTCGAGCCGGTGAAGGACAATTTGCGCACAATCGGGTTGCTGGTCAGCTCGCCGCCGATGTCGCCAGCGCTGCCGGTCACAACGCTCAGCACGCCTTTCGGGATACCGGCACGGTGCGCCAGCTCAACCAGGGCCAGGGCCGAGAACGGCGTTTGCGAAGCCGGCTTGATCACCATGGTGCAACCCGCGGCCAGGGCCGGGCCGGCTTTACGGGTGATCATCGCGGCCGGGAAGTTCCACGGGGTAATCGCAGCGGTCACGCCGATCGGCTGCTTGATCACGATCAGGCGCTTGTCAGGCTGGTGCCCAGGAATCACGTCGCCGTAGATGCGCTTGGCTTCTTCAGCGAACCACTCGATAAAGGAGGCGGCGTAGACAATTTCGCCCTTGGCTTCGGCCAGCGGCTTGCCTTGTTCGAGGGTCATCAGGCGACCGAGGTCGTCCTGGTTTTCGATCAACAGTTCGAACCAGCGGCGCAGCTTGTTGGCGCGCTCCTTGGCGGTCAGTGCACGCCAGGCCGGCAGCGCCTTGTCGGCGGCTTCGATGGCGCGGCGGGTTTCAGCGGCGCCCATCTTTGGCACGGTGCCAAGAATCTCGCCCGTGGCAGGGTTGTTGACCTTGATGGTCTGACCGTTGTCCGCATCGACCCAAGCGCCATCGATAAAGGCTTGCTGGCGGAACAACTGGGCATCTTTAAGCTGCATGTCGGCTTTCCTTAACAGCACCGCGCGCACGCGGAGCGAATTAGAGTTGTTGAAAGGCGCCTTGTGGGCTGCCGTCAGGGAAATCAGCCCCAGCGCACAAGAGAAGTGGAAGCGCGCGCGGGAGACAGAGCGTTTGAAATCTCAAACGAATCCTAGGATCAATGGGGGTGCAGGGCAATAGTCTGTTCGAAAAAAAGAACGAAAACGGCGCATTTGCCGAAACTTTCTGATCAGCGTGTTTCAGCCAGGTTCCAGCACATCGATCACCGGCACCCGGCGCAGGGCCTCTGCGGGGCCAATTCCTACGTATAAACGCCCAAAGACCAGCATGGACGCCCAAGGTCGACATGGGTATGATGTCGCCCGCACAAGCATCCGTAGCTCAGCTGGATAGAGTACTGCCCTCCGAAGGCAGGGGTCGTGGGTTCGAATCCCGCCGGGTGCACCAGATATGATGAGAAAGCCCCAGGTCGAAAGGCCTGGGGCTTTTTTGTGGACGACGATTCAGTGTTTCTGCAACGCCTCCAACCGCGCCGGCAAGTCCTCCTCAGGAAAGCGCTGATGCAAGGCCAACAATTTCTCATCCGCCGCTCTGGTCTCCCCAACCTCACGCAGGTTGAGGATCTCCTGCAACCCCTCCTCCAACGAAGGCAACACCACTGGCGCGCGCTTGCTGAGCTTGGCGCTCGACTCATCCGCCATCGAACCCAAGACTTGCGCACTTTCGGCCTTAGGCGCGATGGCCAGTCGGGCCACGGGCGCCGGTGCGGACATCGGTGGTGCAGCGGCAGGGGCAGCTTGCTCATGCAGCGCAGAGAAGGTCGCGGTGGAGATTTCAGGTTGCGGTACAGGTGAGCGCATTACCACGCCGATCATGAGCGCCAAGCCTGCAACCGTGGCGAACGCCATTTGCCAGCGTGGCCGTTGGCAGGCGTGCAGCCAGCGTTGCCACAGGTTCGGTTGCGGTGCTGGGGCTTCGCGGCGGGCGGCGTTGAGGATGAAGGCGTCGAGGGACGCGGGCGGCTCGCCGGTGCTGTGTTGACGCATGTGCTGGAGCAGCACGTCGTCGGGGTCCGGGGTGTGTCGGGAGTCGGTCATGCGGGTATCTCCTCGGCCAGCAGGCGGCGCAGTTTCTGCTGGGCGTAACGCAGGCGGCTTTTGACGGTTTCCAGCGGGGTGCCGGTGAGAGCGGCGATTTGCGGGACTTCGAGGTCGCCATGCAGGCGCAGCAGGAAGACTTCGCGCTGGTCTTCGGGCAAGTCTTGCAGCGCAGCATCGAGCCGCGCCTGGTCACGGCTTAGGCTCAGTTTCTGCTCGGGGCCGGCGCTGTCGTCGGCCTGGGCGTGCAGTTGCTCGTCGTAGCTGTCGTGCAGCGGGTTGTGGATGCCGTGCTTGCGCCAGTAATCGATCAGGCGGTTGCGGGCGATCTGGAACAACCATGTACGAAAACTCGCCCGGCCTTGTGGCTGGGTGGCACTGCGGATCAGGCTGAGCCAGGTCTCCTGGTAGATTTCCTCGGCCAGTTCGGCCTTGTTGCTCAAGGACACGAGGAATCGGTACAAGCCCTGGCGGTGCCGGGCGTACAGGGCTTCGAACGCGGCGCTGTCGCCGGTTCGGTAGCGGGCCAGCAGCGCTTCGTCGCTGGGTGAATCATCGGGTACGGCCATGTAGGTGGCGAACTCCTTTCGATGGATCAATGCAGATTTCCTGTGGGAGCCGGGCTTGCCCGCGATGCAGACGCTTCGGTGTTTCAGTCACACCGCATTGATGCTATCGCAGGCAAGCCAGCTCCCACATTGGTTCGACGCTGCAGGCAAATTCAGTGTTTGAGGCTTTGAGCCAGCTCCACCAGTTGCACGAACTCGTTACGCAAGCCGAACGGGTCATTGCCTCGGGCTGAGCGGGCCAGTGCGGCAGTGTCCTGCAGGCTCATGCTGCCAGTGTAGCGGCCATCGCCCTTGAGCTGTTGGGCGAAGGCGGCCACGGCTGCCGCGAAGCGCAGGTCATCGCTGGCTTTGGTGGACTCATTACTGATGGGCCGCTCGATCAGCTGGCTTTCACCACCCGCCGCAGGCTTGTAGCGCACACGCAGCATCGCTAGCTCAGTGGATTTATCCTCGGCGGTCGACGCAGCAGCGTAGCGCAAGGGCTCCAGCCAACCCTTCTGGCCCTTCGGCACAATTTCGTACAACGCCGTGACCGTATGCCCTGCGCCAATTTCACCCGCGTCAACCTTGTCGTTATTGAAATCCTCACGCTTCAGGGCGCGGTTTTCATGGCCCAGCAGGCGATATTCGCTGACCCGCGCAGGGTTGAATTCCACCTGCAGTTTCACGTCCCGAGCCACAATCGCCAGGGTCGAACTGAGTTGGTCCACCAGTACCTTGCGCGCTTCGCGAAGGTTGTCGATGTAGGCGTAGTTACCGTCGCCCGCATCGGCCAGCTGTTCCATCAGGTGTTCGTTGTAGTTATCCACACCAAAACCCAGGGTGGTGAGGGACACGCCGCTTTTACGCTGTTCAGCCGCCATCTGCTTGAGGCTGTCGAAGTCACTGATACCCACGTTGAAGTCACCGTCGGTCGCCAGCAGGATGCGATTGATGCCCTTGTCGATAAACCCTTCGCGGGCCATCTGGTAGGCCAGTTCGATGCCGGATGCGCCCGCCGTTGAGCCGCCGGCAGTGAGTTGGTCGATGGCGTTGCGGATCTTCACCTTGTCCCGTCCGGAGGTGGGCTTGAGTACCACACGGGATTCCCCGGCGTAGACCACCAATGAAACGCGGTCCTGTTCACGCAGCTGGTCCACCAGCAATTTCAGCGTACTTTTCACCAGTGGCAAGCCTTCGCGGCGATCCATGGAACCGGACACATCCACCAGGAACACAAGGTTGGCCGGCGCCAACTGCGCCACGGCGCGGTCGGAGGCCTTGATGCCGATGCGCAGCAGTTGAGTGCGCGGGTTCCACGGTGTAGCGGCGACTTCGGTGGTCACGCCAAAGGGCGAGCCGTCGGTGGGCAGCGCGTAGTGGTAGGGGAAATAGTTGACCATTTCCTCCAGTCGTACAGCGCCGTCGGGCGGCAGGCTGCCTTGGTTGAGGAAACGTCTTACGTTGGCGTAACTGCCGGTGTCGACGTCGACACTGAAGGTAGACACCGGCGTTTCAGCCACGCGATGCACCGGGTTGTCCGGCAGGTTTTCGTAGTGTTCGCGAGGTTCGCTGCGGTAATCCATCGCCGCGGACTCCTGCATCACCATTCTGGCGCTCATGGGTGCGGGCATGGGCATGCGTTTAGCTAACGCGCCTTGCACGGGGATGCTTTGCAACTCGGAAACAGGCGCCGCTTCGTCACGCTTGGCCACATCATGGGAAGAGGACAGCCCACAACCGGTCAGCGTCACGAGCAAGGTAACGGCAAAGCCCTGGGCAGCAGGACGCAGGAAGAGCAGAGGACGGGACATGGGCTGAACCTCGTGAATGAATGATCCGTTCACAAGGTCAGACGCAAGGTGCTGGCTGTTCGGGTTAAACCGTTCGGCGGGACAGAAACACCTGCCCCGCCGAACCGCTCAATCAGTCAGTACCGTATTTCGGGTTACGCGGACCGTACAGGATCCCCGCACGCTGCCCCGGCGACAGCAGGCGCGCACTGGTGATACCGGCAATCGGGTGCGCCGCGTCGGTGGAGCTGTTGATCACTTGCTTGACCGCCGCCGTGATCAGCATGCCGACGATGCCGCCGCCGTTGTTGTTGCCTTCCTCGCTGGACGCATGCGCCGAACCGGTCCACAGGGTGGTGCCGGTGCGCAGGTCGACCAGTTTGGCCGAGGCCGTCACGGAGGTATCGCTGGAGATCAGCATGTACTTGGTGCCGTAATCAGTCACGGTGATGTACAACGCTGAATCCGCGCCAAAGATGTCATGCAGCTTGGCCGGGGGCACGGCCTGGATATCGTTGGCAGTGGTCAGGCCATTCTGGCGGAAGGTTTCATCCACCAGGGCAATCGGCAACACGTAGTAACCAGCTTCGGCCAACGGGTAGGTCACTTGCGAGACCATGCTGTAGGAAGCCTGCACTTCCGGCGACTCATTGAGCGGCGGCAGTACCAGGATCGACTTGGGCCGCGCCTGCTTGTACGCCGTGTAGTCGATGGTCTTGGGGGCCGCGCAACCGCCGAGCAAGGCCAGGGCCAGCAAGGCGCCGGTGAGTTTCAACAGGCTCATTTAGTGGCGACTCCGGTCTTGGCGTTTTTCAGCAGGAAATCCATGTACGCAGCGGACTCAGGGAACAGTGCCTTCTCGGTGCGGAATTCCTGCACCATCTGGTCGTCCTTGCCCATGCTCAGGTACAGCATGCCCAAGTGGGCGTGGTAACCCGGCGGGGCCTTGCGGCCACTGGCGTTGATCTTCTGCAGATCCCGCTCCAGCGCTTCGACCTGCGCTTCCTTGGGCTCGCCCTTGAAGTACTCGTAGACCTGCGGCTGGTAGCTTTCCCACTGATACAGGGGTTGGGGCGCCGTCTGGCACCCCGCGACCGTCGCCACTGCTGTCAGCACCAGCGCCAACTTGACTGCCTTGCTCATCCTTGTACTGCTCCTTGAGGTGCTGATGATCAGTTGCGTGGGTTCCAGGCGCCGGCGTTGATGCCGTCGACAAGGCGGTTGATAGCTTCACGCATGGCCAGGTCGAGGACCTTGCCATTGAGAGTGGAGTCGTAGCTGGCGGTGCCGCCGAAGCCGATCACTTCACGGTTGGACAGCGCGTACTCACCGGCGCCCTGGGTGGAATACACCACTTCGGAGGTGCTGATGTTGACGATATTCAACGCGACTTTGGCGTAAGCCACTTGGGTCTTGCCACGGCCAAGGATGCCAAACAGCTGGCGGTCGCCGGTTTCTTTGCGGCCGAACTCGGTCACGTCGCCCGTCACCACGTAGTCAGCGCCCTTGAGCTTCTGCACGGTGCCTTTGATCGCGGCTTCCTGGGAGATCTCGCCCATGTTGTCGCGGTCGAGCACGCTGAAGCGGTTGGTCTGCTGCAGGTGGGTGATCAGGATGGTCTTGGCCTGGCCGCCGAGGCGGTCAACGCCGTCGGAGAAGATGCCGCGCATGTAGCTGGAGCGGTTGTCGAACTTGCCCACGGCAATCGGTACACGCACGCCCGAATAGGCGACGTTGGCGCTGGCGACTTGTTCCACCGGCATGGCGCGGTTGCTCTCCGTGGCGCAACCGGCCACGGTCAGCAGCGCTGCGGCGGTGAGGCCGGACAGCAGGATTTTTGACAGTGTTTTCACAGGGTGCTCCTAAGTGGAAAAACGGGTGCGGCAGCTAAGGCTAGCGGGACGGAATGTCGCGAAGGTCGTCAACGATGAATCGGCTCAATAAACCGGTGTAGAAGGTCTCGACGCTGGAATTGCCAGAGTTGGTCAGCACACCGGCCATCGTTTTCATGTTCTGCCAGTCGCCCTTGTACCCACCTGGCATCAACCCTTGGCGAACCTGAGAGAAATGCAGCACCTCGGCGCCGGCTTTCTTGACCTTGACCTGGTAGTTGAAGTCGACACTGGCGAGGATGGTCTTGTCATCGACGATGGCCGTCATGAAACCGCCTTGGGTGTCTTGTATGCGCCGGGTATAGATGACGTTCACATCCAGCAGGTAATCGGCCTTGTCCTTGCTGCTGGCGTAGCGCTTGGCCTTGAGCAGGCGGTCGACCAGATCGACACCCAGTTGCTGGCGCACTTTGTCATCAGGCAGGAAGCGTTCGTTCTTTCCCACCACCTCAACATCGAAGGTGTCGAGCCAGTAAGTAGCCGTCTTGGGAATGGTCACCGGCGCCGGAGAGATGTAGTAGTCCGGCTTGGAGGCACAGCCCGCCATGAGGCAGGCCGCGAGAAACACGGCAAGCATGCGCATGTCTGAATTCGTCCCTGAAAAGTATCGTGCTTTAAACAATCGCGGCATTTTACGGGGTTGAGAGCGGTTCTCAAGGTGTTTCGACAGGTTTCGTACAGTGACGAATACGCCTCAAGTTATCCGCCGCCCAGTCGAGACACTGACTTGGCCTGCTCACTTATAGGGATATTGCGTGTTTAAAGTACTGCTTCGGGCTGCGGCCCTGCTGACGGCATTGTCGATGACCGGCTGTGTTTCCTACACCGTCACCGGCCCTATCGGCGCCCCACTCCACCCAGCATCCGTCAGCAGCGCGCGCAGTGCCCAAGTCGCCGATGTGACGGTGAATGCCAGCGACGTCAACGAGGCCAACAAAACGGCCATCAGCCGCTCCCTGACGGCCCAGATCAATCAGTACGTACGCTCGGCGGGCTATTTCAAGCAGGTGACCGAGTATCCGGTACGCCTGGGCGAACACGACGTCACCCTCAAATTCAATATGACTTCCCTCAAGGGGCATCGCGCCCCGCACCCGGCCTATGTACCCGGCGCGCTGCTGACGCTGACCATTTGGATCTGGGTCAACGGACCGATCTACGTCGACAGCTTTGACGTCGCCGGCGACCTGGTCATCGTCGATCGCGATGGTAAGGAACTGGCCTCGGCGAAGGAGTCGATCAAGTTCGAACACAACGTCGGGTTGTACAGCGGCCAGTACTGGGCGCCGTCGATGGGCGGCCAGCAACTGACCAAACTGGTCACGCAACTGCTCGACACCGCTACCGCCAACCTGGCGAAACCTTAGTTTCAGGAGCAACACATGAAAGGATTGATCAAACACTGCCTGGTACTCGCGGCCGTCTTGCTGACCGGCTGTGTGTCCTACTCACAACACGAACTGCCAGCGGTCCAGACCTGGCCTCCGACGGCTAACGCGCCGGCGCAAAAACCGACGGTGTATGTGCGCACCACGGCGCAAAACCACGTCAACGGCGGCCCAGGCAATGCGGCGGTCGGGGCCCCGGTCGTACTGTGGGAAAAGGCGGTGTCCGACACTTTCCAACAGTCCAATCGCTTTTCGCGGGTCAGCACCGACAAGGTCGACTCGGACCTCTATGTGGATGCCACGCTGCACAACAATGAAGAGTACAGCCCGGTGTCGGCGTTCATCACCGGCTTCACGTTCTGCATCATCCCCACCACCGCAAAGAACATCTTTACCCTTGAAACGGTGTTCAAGGACAAGGACGGCAAGGAATTGGGCCGGGTCAAAAAGAGTGAGTCGGTGCGCACCTGGGTGCACCTGGTGTTGATCGTGGGCCTGCCGTTCCAGACCGACACGCGGGAAGTGGTCGAAGCGTTGACGCGCAGTACGCTGGATGAGGCGGTTCAGCGTAAGTTGTTCTGATGAAACCGGTGGCGACGGAGCGGGCTCCCTCGCCACCGGTACAGCGTAATGCCTTAACCGAGCTTAAAACGCATACCGCGCCTTGAGCATCACACCATCGGCATCAAACCCACTGCGCGCCTGACGGGTGTAGCTGGCGCCTACGGTGAAGTCTGAAACCTGGTAGTTCACACCCACACTGGCCTCGTAGCTATCACGTGCCACTGACGCGCCGGTCACAGTGAATGCCGAACCACCGAGCATATAGCTGGAGGTTTGCGCCACGCGATCGCCCATCAAGTCGTGATACGCCATCAACGTAGCTTCCGGCTGCAGGCTGCCTGCGCCCATCGGCAGGTTGCCGGCCAGACGCACACCGGCGCCCAGTTCGCCCACTTCATAACGCTGCGAACGTGTGCTCAGGGCGGCAGACGACCCTTTCTCGTCGTAGCCATCCATGCGTACGTTGGCGTAACGCGCAGCCACACGAGGCTCGATCACGACCGTCTCGGACGGCTTGAAGCTGTAGCCGCCGATCACACTGGCCGACAACACATTGCTGTCGTAGCTGCCCTTGGCCGTGGTGCCAGCAATGTGGCGCTTGCTGTCGTTGTCGTTATGACCGTAGCTGAGGCTGCCGTCGACAAACCAGTTCTGCAGCGCCCAGTTGCCGTACAGCGACAGCGCGTGGCCCTCGACATCGGTTTTGTTGCCAAGGTCGGAATGGATGTTGGAATTAAGGTAGCTGTACGCCACACCCAACGTGGTGGTGTCGTTCACACGACTGTCCACACCCACTGCCATGCCGCTGCTGTTGGCCGAGTAGCCGTTGTCACCACCACGGCCGTCCTGGTCCATGTTGCTGCTCAGGCCCTGCACCCACACGCCACCGGCCTGGCGGCTTTCGCGTTGGTCAGTGAGGCGATTGAAGATCGCGCCGTTGATGACGGTTTGCCCGGACAACGCCACATCCAGGGCGCCACGGTTGACGTCAGGCTTGAGCTGGTCACCGATCTGCGCCAGTTGCTGCGCCGTACCGGCGTTGGCCAGGGCCTGGAACACCTGATCGTTTTGGCCGAGTCGGCTCAATACGTCGTTCTTGAAGGTGTTGACCGCCGTGGCCGAAGCCGCGCTCGCGCCTACGCCAGCCAGTTCCTGCTGCACTTGCTGGTTGTCTTTGACCGCCACCACAGCCTTGACCGTTTGTGCGTCGGCCGAATAGCTGAGCACGTCCAGCAGCGACGAAGAACTGGCCACGGACAGCCCGCCATCTTGCACGCTGGTGGCTTGCAGCAGGGTGTATTGGGTGCCGCTGTTGGTGCTGGCGAAATCACCTGGGTTGGCGCTTACCGTCAGCTTCGAGGCTTGGGCAAAGTTGGCTGCGCCGTTGACGGTCAAGTACGGCGTGGTCGGCACTACGCTGTCGGAAAGGTGCATATCAATGCCGGCGCCGCTGGCTACGTTGAGGTTGCCGGTAATGGCAGTGCCTGGCGCCGAGAGGTTCAGGGAACCTGAGTTGATCGACACCGGCGCGATGATGCGGCTGCCTGTGAAACCCGCCTGGCCGTCGATGTTCACCGCGTTCAGGTTCAGCACGTCACCGATGATGTTGCCACCCGTCCAATTCAGCGTCGCAAGGTTGGCTGCATCAATCGCGGTGCCGGAATTACTGCGGATTTCACCGGCCTGCTGGTTGATTTCAAAGGTCGAAACCTGATCGGCCGGGTTGACGCTGATGGCGGTGCCATCCGCACGGATGATCCCGCGGTTGACGATACCGCGTGAGCCCGCCGCGCTGTTTTGCGCGAAGTCGGCCCCGGAGAATTCGAAAGCCCCAGCATCGGTGCCCAGGCCTTCGATGGTGCCGGTATTGAGGATGTAATCGAAGGTGCCCTGGTACACCAACATGCCACGCGCCCCCAAACCATTGGCCGAGATCAAGCCACTGTTTTCGATTCGCAGCGGGCTGGTATCGGTTTCAACTTCGATGCCCCAGGCGCCTTCGCCTGTCGCCTTGATGGTGCCGGAGTTGAGGATCTTGCCGCCGATGGTGGTCGGGGTGTTGTTGTCACGGTCCAGTATGATGCCGATCGCGCCTTCACCCGCCATGTCGATCAGGCCAGTGTTGGAAACATCCCCGGCGATGGTGGTGCCATGCAGGTAAATACCCTCGCCCCCACCGATGAAGGAGGGAAACGGTGCCGGTGTCGAAGGCGGCGTCGAACGGATGGTGCCGGAGTTGATCACACTGCCGCCAATGACCGTCTTGCCGATCTCCATGCCTTCGTCGCCGCCATTGTTCATCGAAATGATACCGGCCTGCTCTACGTTACCCGTGATAGAACCAGGGCTCAGGTTCTGAGGACCGGTCCAGTACATCGGGTCCAGCGCAATGCCACGGATGGTACGGCCATCGGCATTCAGCGTAATGTCCGCGCGGTTGATCAACGAGCCCTGGATGTGGGTATTGGCGACCCCCAGCCCTGCAGCGGCCGTGCTGTTCTGATCGACCACCTGGGTGGTCTGCCCGGTGAGCACCAACGACTCGTTGTAGGTTTCGCTGATGAACATCGTTTTGCCCGCTCCAAGGTCGACATCCACCGCCAGCACCTGGGTGCTGATTGCGCCGACCATGACTGCCAACAGGCTTTTCTGGAACTGCTTGCGCTTCATTTCTAACTCCATGAACTACAGATCAAAGCCGCCAATAGGCCCGGCGGCCGTAGAGGTACTAAGCGAAGGATCAAAGGATCCGAGTACATACCCTTGTCGCGTGTGCCGGATGCGCAGGTGCAACCCTTCGCACCGCGAAAGGCAGTGACGAGGCAGGGAATAGGGGGAAAAGGCTCACATTAATCCTTAATGCTGTTGAAAACGTTGCAGTCCATGCAGCCCAACCAGATGTGGTTGGGCGGGGTAAAGACATTGGGATCTACGAAAAGGTTCGGGGTTGTATCGGCAAGATGCGTAGTTGAGCACAGAAATCAAGATCTACCCGCGTCGCCATCACATCACACCCGTGGTCCGACTTTTTTCTAAAACAGGTAGCAACTGGAGGTACGGGGCACGCGCGAGCAAAGACTGTAAACAGGCGACTCAACGGTCGTTCCATCGTCGCTGGAGACCCAGCGCACAGCCGGCCAGGAACACCAGAACAACGATTACCCCATTCAGTCGTTTACCCCTCCCCACTGTCAGACTTACTTCTCTTACGATCTTTCAACCATGACTGCACCAAAATGCCTGCGCCAACAGGAAGTGCGTAAGCGAAAACACCCGGAAAGAGATCAACAATATCAGCCCAACCAAACCGCCATACATCACTCTTTGAATAATTAATCAGCGCCCCCAAAAATTTTGCAATCACCCCCCATCAACAGAAATAACAAAAACACATAAATCAATAACAATATAAATGCCTGCACCCTTGATCTCGGCTTGATCACTTCTTCTCTCCAGCAGTGATTATAACGCCGTTAATAACTTCAGAACCGTAGGCACCCAGACTGCTTCCAAGAACTTCTGACGAGCCACCTATATAGCGAAAATGGGGACGGATTTATTTAGGCTTGGCGCTGATCGGCAAGTAATTACTAAATACATCTGTATTCTTTCTCTGCGCTGAAGACAGCAGTTAAAAGACATAACATCCTTTTACGTTAGACGTTTCGTATCTCCATGACTTTATTAGCCGATCCGCAGCGACAAAAACCGAATATCGACAATCTCTGATCCAAGTTATGTAATACCGTTTGCCTCCGCTTTCATCAACAACCTTATCAAACGTCTTGTTCTTATTTACAGGCGACCAATATGAGTCGCCACAGCCTCGCGTGCAGTCCTTGTAAAGATGGGAATCAAAATGAGTACCTACCCACAGATTCATTCCATTTTCCCAATTGGAATGGGAAGGTGCGCACCCCCCCAAGGCCGACAATAATACTATTAAAAGCCATTTATTAATTTTCACGCTTTTTCTCCGATTCAATTGCTGGGCGGTACTTATCGTACAGGGCTCCATAATTCACAATCAGAGCAGGCGGCATGCTGCCCAAATTTTCAAAAAGCGACATATCAGCTTTTTTGTAGGCTTCTAAATTAATCATCCAGCCATCGTGCAATGTAGCAAACCCATTAAACCCTGGAACTTGATTTAACATATTACTGATTGGAGTACCGTGACAAACAGAATAAAAGCTATCACAGTCTGTTGTACGGTTAAGACCAATATTTTTCCCTTCCCTTATCACGCCTCCCTCATCAACTTGTGGAACATAGCCGCCGTCAAGCGGTTCATATTTTGCCCCTCCTTCTCTGTCCACTCCTGGTCTTACATCCGGCCCACGGCCAGCAGAGTATTCATACACTTCGGTCAGCGCCCCCGTGCCCGCGATGGTCAGCCAGGACTTTTTATCTTTGCCACTCAACACGCCTTTCAGTGCGGTGTTCGCGGTATAAGCCTTGACCCGCTCGGCATAACTCACCGTCTTGTAGTTACCGTCCGATGTTAATTCACGCCCCCAACTGTTGGTGAAGGCCGCACCAAAGCCGGCAATCGCCGCGCCCGTCGCGTAGCCTTTCAGGGCATCTGAGCTGGTCACATCGTCAAACACCTTTCCAAGATTGCCCTTGTTATTGATCGTGCTTGCAGCCGCCGTGCCTGCCATTGAAGAAAGTGCCGTTGTGATCATCACGTTCCCCCAGCCTGCCGCCGCCACACCGGTCGCGGTACCCGCTGTCACCATCGCAGAACTGCCCGCCGCCGCCATTGCCGTACCCGACCCGGCACTGGCCCCGGCCGCAGCACCCAGTGGGCCGCTTGCAGCGCCCGCTGTCAGCGCAGTCACGACAATAATGATGGCCAGCATCGCGCCCTGGCCCAGACTCGAATGGCTGTACTTGAAGGAGTCATGCACCTCTTGAACCTGGCGCCAGTCGACATCGCCGCGTTTCTCGGCCTCCTTCAACCACGCCAACTGCGGGTCCGCCTTGACCATCACATCAATGGTCTGGGCAACCGTTTTCTGGTCGAGATGGTTGATATCAATCTTCAAGCCATCGACGGCTTGGATCGCGAACTTGCCCTGTGCAACGACTTGAGTCTGGCGAAGGGTTTCATCGGTGTTGCCGCGCCCTGCTGAACTCGTCCAGGCCAAATCACTTTTGCTCTTGGTGTGGCTTTCCTGATGCAGGTCTTTTACCGCCTCGAACGTCACCGACCCACCGCTGAGGATGTTGACGTCCTTACCGCCGGTCAATTTGGCGCCCTGGTAGAGCTGGTCACTGCCACTGATCAAGCCGATATCGCCACCGGCATTGATTTCACTGCCAACGTGCGTCACGTGGGTCACTTCATCGCGGCGGGTTTGTTTACTCCCCCAGCCGCTGTTTTTCTTCATGTCATAAAGGGTGTAGGCGCTATTTTGCCCTGCCAGCAGGCCCAAGCGCCGATCGCTGTACAGGTACGCCTCATTGCCGGCGCTGATCTTGCTGGCAACCAGCGTCGTGTCACGCCCGGCCTGGCTGGTAAAATCTCTGCCCGCCGTCAACACACTCGCGACTTGCGTGGTTTGCTCGTCCGAAGTCTTGATGCGTTTCTTGCCGTCCTTTTCCCTGCCCTCGACGTTGTGCGTCTCACCGACGGAGACAACGTTGAAATCGCGAACAGCCTGCACGTTCAAATCATTGCCAGCGGTGGCGGTGCTGCCGACGATATTGACGTCCTGCCCGGCCTTCATGTTCAGGTTGCCCCCCGCCGTGACGGTGGCGGCAAGGTTTTTGACGTCGGTGATGATGGTGGATTTGTGGCCGCCGTCGCTGAACTCGTGTTTCACGCTGGTATCGCTGGCGGCAATGAGGCTGAGGTCGCGGCCGGCGACGAGGTTGGCGTCGTTGCCGGCGACCAGGGCGCCGCGGTTGGTGAGATCGCGGTGGGCGTCCATGGCCAGGTTTTCGCGGGCGACGATGGTGCCGGCGCTGGTGTCCGTGAGGGTGCGCATGCCGGCGCCGTCACGCACCTGGATGGCGGTGGTGTCGTTGGTGATGTCGCCTTTGAGCGTGGCGAGGCTGACTTGCTTGCCGCGAATTTCGCCGGCCATGGCGTTGCGGATACTGTCGTCGGCCAGCAGGCTCAGGTTGTTGCCGGCTTCGACCAGGCCGCCGGTGTAGATGCTGCCGCCAGTGCTGGCTGCAGAGAGGTTGTTGCTGGCGCGCAGGGTGCCGACGTTGACCAGGTCGCCACCGGTGACGAGGTTGAGGTCGCGCCCCTGGATCAGGCTGTTGCCGCGTACATTGCGCGATTCGGCCTGGGCCAGGTACAGCACTGGGACGAGGACTGTCTGGCCGTCGACCACGCGGTTTTCCATCCACACAATGTCGTGGGTCAGGGCGCCGACCTGCTGGCTGGTAAGCGTCACACCGAGGCTCAGACGCAGGGCGTCTTTGCTCGCGAGGGCGTTGTCCATCAAGTAGCGGAATTGGTCGGCGTCGCTGTACAGCCCGCCAGCGAGGAAGCGCTGGCCGGTCTGGGCGAGCACCGCGTCGCGGATCAGGCGGGTTTCGTATTGGCCGTCACCGAGGCGACGCCAGGCGTTGTCGGCGCTGAAGCCAAGCTTGCCGAGCATGTAGTCGGAGCTGAAGAAGCCCGTTAACGAGGTGAACTCGGGGTTGGTTTCGATCAAGTAATGGCTGGTGGGGTCGGCGTTTTTAACGAACAAACCGTATTCGCCCTTGGGCAGCTGGAAGTTGGGCGCAGTGGTGGGGTCGACCGGTGCGAACGGTGTGCCCGTGTAGTCCACGGGTACGAATCCACCGCCGGGCGCGACACCGGCCACTGGCAGCACGCTGCCGGGCGCCTGGGCGCTGGCGTCGTTGGCGTGCTTGCTCAGGTTGATGTTGATGCCACCGACAGGGATGCCAGTCTGGTCATCGCCCAGGGTGCCGGTGAGTTGCGCCAGGGTGTTTTCGTGCAGTGTGCCATTTTGCAGGGTACGGGCGACGTTGAGGTTGACGGTGCCGCCGGCTTGCAGGGTGGCGCCATAGCCCGGGCCGGCATTGTCGGTCCAGGTGGTGACGTTGCTCACCTCAGCGAAACGCGCATCCGAAGACCGCGCCTTGAGTGCTTCGAAACGCGCCAGGTCAAAGTTGCCCGCAGCGACAGCGGCGTTGAACGCCGGAATTTCGACGTACTCCGTCTGGTCCCAATAGCCAAGGTCGATCCTGCGCGGCGTACCGATGACGATGGTGTTTTGACCCGTGCGCGTACCCGCGCCCTGGTTGAGCAGGTCATTGGCGACGATGCCCAGGTTGCCATTAGCGGCCAGCAGGCTGTAGCGGTTTTGCACCATGTCTGCCTGGATCAGCAGATCCTTGCCCGCCACAAGACGAGCGGGTGCCGAATCCTTGATCGCTGATTCGAGGTAGGTCTGGTAGATGTTGATTTGGCCGCGCTTGAACGAATCATGCCCGTCGCAATGCTGGCCACATAGCCACTCCACACGCCCACCCTGCAGGGTTTGCCCAAGTTCGAATTCGGCCTTGGCGTTTTCCACAAACGCCGCATTGATGCTGATATTGCCGGCACTTTCTACGGTGCCGGACAGGTTGCTGAAGCCGGCAGCAGGTCCGCCATTAATGGCGGCAAAGCTGAGGTTGCCCTGGCTATAAACGTCACCGTAGGTATTGCCGAAGCTGTTGCCACGCAAGATCATTTCGCCGCCACTGAACAACAGTGAATCGGCAGCATTGGTGATCCCATTCGACGCCAGCAGGTTCACCGTACCCTGAGCGCCCAGGGTTCCGCGGTTATTGATCTGCGCCGCCGCAATATCCAGTTGCTGACGTGCGGTCAGGAAGCCAAGGTTATCCAGCGTACCGCCCAGGTTCAGTTGAGTATGGCTGCCCGCCAGGCGCCCGCCGTTCTGGCTGAGGTTATTCGCCGTCACGCTGAGATTTTTCAACGCCGACACACGACCACTGTTGGTGATGTCGCCGGCAGTGGTGATGCTCAAATCACCATCGCTGAGCAGTTCGCCGCCGTTGTCGAGGCTGGCGACGTCGAGGATCAAACCCTTGCCGCTGGCCATGCGGTCGCCAGCCTTGAGAGTCAGGCCCTGGGCGCTTTTGTAGGTAAGGACTTCGTTGAGTTGTACCCGACCGAGGCTTTCGACTTTACCGAATGCCCAGTCAGCGGTGCCCATGCCCTGGATGTTGCCTTGGCTGCCAGTGAGTCCGGCCGTGTTGATATGGAACAGGCCACTGCCGGCGTGCTGCAACATGCCGCCCTGGTTATTGAGGTTCGCGGCGTCGAGGCTGAAAGCCTGGCTGGCGAACTCCAACGTACCGTTCTGGTTGTTAACCTGGCCGCTGAAGTCGAGGCTGCTGTTGGTACCACCCAATGCGCGCACCTGGCCGCCGGCGCTGTTGTCGAGGTTACCACCGACGAGGGTCAGGCCTTGGTTGGCTTCGATCAGCCCCCCCTGGTTGGTGAGGGTGTCGCGTGAGGTCAGGTTGAGCAGGTTGCCGCTGATCTGACCGCTGGCGCTGTTGTCGAGGGTCGCACCACTGACGGTGACTTGTTCTTTGCCGAACAATTTGCCGCCACGGTTGGTCAGGGCTTCGACTGTCAGTTGCAGGTCGCCCAGCAAGCTCGCCATCAGGCCACCGCTGCCGTTGTCGGCCTTGCTGGCGGTGACAGTCAAGGTATCGCCTTGCACGGTGCCGCCCTGGTTATCCAGGCTTGCGGTGTTCAGTTCGGTGTGCGCCCCGCCGCTGAGGATCAGGCCTTTACGGTTGGTCACACTTTGGCCGCTGTAGCCCAGGCCCAGGTTGCCGGCCAGCAGTTGGCCGTTGTCGTTGTTCAAATGCTGGGCTGCGATGTCCAGGCGCTTGCCGCGCAGGGTGCCGCTGTCGTTGTTGAGCGTGGTGAGGGCCTTGACCAGAATACTGCGCTCGCCGGCGTCGATCACGCCGTCGACGTTGGTCAGCAGGTCGCTGACATTGAAGGTGATGTCACCGCCATCGCTGACCAACGCGCCTTTACTGCTGTTGTTAAGGCTTTGCGCGGTCACCTCGACCGTTTTACCGAGCAGGGTGCCGGCGCTGTTGTCGAGGCGCTCGCCTTGCAGGTGCAAGAGGCCTTCGCTTTGAATGCGACCTTGGGCGTTGAGCAACTGGCCCGGGCCTTTGAGCAGCACGCTCACGCCTTCGGTGCCACCGGCCAGCAGGCCGGCGTTGCGGTTATCCAGGCCGGAGGCGCGCACGTCCAGCTTGTCGCCCAGTACGCGGCCGGCGCGGTTGTCGATGTCCCCTGCCTTGACGTCAAGCAGCAGTTGCTTACCGACGATCACGCCGCTCTGGTTGTCCAGGTTCGCGGCGTGCAACTCGACATCGCCCTGCCCGGCTTGCAAGCGGCCCTGGGCGTTGTTGAGCTGTTGCGCAGCGGTCAGCGTCAACTTGCCAGTGTTGGCGCTCAGTACGCCGCCTGCGTTGCTGCTGAGGTTGCCGGTCTTGACGGTGAGGTCGGTGTTGGCCTGGGCAAAACCCTGGTTGTTATTGAAGCTGTTGGAGGCGGTGAGGTTGAGCGCGCCACCGTCGGCCTGGATCAGGCCCTTAAGGCTGTTGTCGAGATCGATGGCATTGACTGTGGCGGTCTTGGCCACCAGCACGCCATTCTGGTTGTTCAGCTTGCCGGCGTTGACCGTCAGCTCGTTGGCGATGACTTGGCCGCCGCTGTTGTTCAGGTCCGCACTGCTCAGTACCAAGCTGCCACCGGCCATTTCGATACGGCCCTGGCGGTTGTCCAGGGACGCGCTGTCGAGCGTGGCTGCCTGGCCATCACCGAAGCGGATCAGGCCGCCGAGGTTGACGATGGCCGGGGAGTTGATCGCCAGGTTTTGTTCGCCGAACAGGCGCGCGTTGGCACCCTGGTTGGTCAGTTTGGCGCTGCTGACGCTGACGCTCTTGGCTTGGATGATTGCACCCTGGTTGGTCAGCGCTTGCGCGGCGGTGATCGCCAGGGCGCGACTGGCCAGCAAGTTGCCAGTGGTGTTGACGGTTTGCGCATTGATCACCAGGTCGCCGGTGGTGTTTCGACTGTTGTCAGGCGCGACACCCGCTTCGATGATGCCTGGGTTGGTGACCGTGGCCGCGTTGATCTCGATACGTTGGCCGGCAGCCACACTCTTCTGGTTGACCAGGGCTTGGGCGCTGGTCACCTGCACAGTGCCGGTGGCGTACACCTTGTCGGTGAGGTCGACGTTCTTCGCGGCGACCTTGACGTTACCGGTGGCCTGCGTTTGCGCCATGCTCAGGCGCCCATTGGCATCGATCTGGATATCGCCGCCGCTGGCCGCGAGCGTGCCGTCAAGCTTCACCCCCACACCGGCTTCGGTGCCCACCAGCTTGATCGCACCGGCATACATGCCGCCCAAGGCCGAGGAATCAATCGCCAGCTCTGGCTTGGTGCTGCCGTCATCGGCGCGCGGAGTCGCGTTCAGTGTTCGTGCGTCCACGTCATTGCGACCGGCGATCACGGTCAGTTCGCGTGCGTTGATCTGCGCATTGATCTTGGCCGAGCGGGTGATGATTTCGAAGCGATCGACGTTGCTCGCGTTCAAGCCCTGCCCATCGATGGTCACGGCGCCGCCATCCACCTGGTAGCGCTGCAACTGGCCGTTCGCGTCAAGCACCGGCTTACCGGTGGTCAGGGTGACATTTGGCGTGTTGATGAAACCACAACCGCTGCAGGTGATGCCGTGGGGGTTGGCCACGATGACCTTGGCCGATTGCCCCGCCACTTCGGTAAAGCCGCGCAACTGGCTGGGGTTGCCGCCGTTGACTTCGTTAAGGATGACGCTGGCTGCACCGCCCTTGAGGTTGGGGTTGCCGACGATATAGCCGCCCAACTGGGTATTGGTCACGGCACCCGTGGCATTGTTGAGAATCACCCCGTTGGGGCCGACGTTGTAGTCCTTGAACTGGTTGTGGGACAGCCCACTGCCGTTAGGCGTTGCGATGTTCACCACCGGCACGCCATTGCCCGCCGCGCCAACGGTGGTCCCCGGCGCACTGACTACGATCCCCTCAGCCTGGGCCAGCAGCGGCTGCCAGAACAGCGCGTTGGCCAGGACCAGCACCAGCCCGCGCTTGGGCAGGCCGAAGAACGAGTTGCGCGGGATCAATGCAGCGGAAGGTTGGCGGGCCAGGAAGGCAAGTTGGCGAACATCCATTTTCAGATTCTCGTTGCTGCGGGGCGTTTAATTACAGGAAGAAATCCATACGGAAGTAGATCGGCGCTTCGCGCTCGCTCATCACTGCCGGGCGTTCCAAAGAATGCGCAAAGGTCACGCTGGTGCTCAGGTTCTTGCCGCGGGCGAACAGCTCCAGGGAGTTACTCGACACCCGGCCATGTACACCGCCGTTATAGCGATCATTGCTGATCACCCCTTGGTCGTAGCCGACGCTGGCGCCGTATTCAGCAAAAGCCGGGCGCAACCAGTCGACGGTCACCGCACGGGCCCAGCGCACTTCGTTGCGCCAGTAGCCGCCGCTATCGCCAATCAACTGCTGATCCTTGAAACCACGCACCGAGGCCGAACCACCCAGGCTCATGCGCTGCGGGCTGAACAGAATGTCTTCACTGCGTTGGCCGGTGGCCAGGCTGGAAAAACTGAACGACTCGCCCCACAAGGCGAACGGTTGCAGGTAGCTGACGGTGGCGGTGTATTTGCGGTAGCGCGCATTGGGTTGACGATTACCGAACGGGTCGCGCTCATCTTGAGATTGCGCGTCGAACAAGCCGATGCCGTTCTGCATGCCCAGGTCGACGTTGACGAACGCGTTGCCGATACGCCGCCCGTGGTTGATGCCCAGTTGCAATTCGCTGAGGCGGTTGCTGCTTGGCTTTGTACGGGTGTCGAGGATGTAGTTGTTGGTGCGCAGGTGTGCAAGGCCCACGTTCACCGATGTCTTGCTCACGTCGTCACGGTGGATCACCCGCTCAGCGCGCAATTGGTGGTTCTGGTTGTCGCCGTTCTGTTTGAATTTGAAGTCGTCGACCCTGCCATAGGTGCGGTAGTCGCTCTCGCTGTAGGTGTAGCTGAAGTTCCACCAGCCCCACGGCACGTTGTAGTAGAGCATGCTGTTTTTTGAGGTTTTCTGGTGGTCGCTCACGGCGTCGTGGCCGCCACGCAGTACCAATTGATCGGCCAGGCCCAGCGGGCTGTCCCACTCCAGGCCGGCTCCCCACTGCTGCTCGCCGGTACTTTTCTGCCCATCGTTATTGCGTGACAGGCTGGCGCGCCAGGGTTTTTGCGGGGTGTTCTTGACCACCACTTCACTGCCGCCGATCTGCGTACCGGGGGTCAGCTCCATCTGAGCCTGCTTGGAGGGCAACCGGTTGAGCTGGTCCACCAGTTGCTCGACTTCACGCAAGTTGAGCGCCTCGCCAACCTTGCCGGGAAAGGCCATCGCCAGCTCACGGTCGGTAACGGTACTGCCTTGTGCGCCTTTCAAGCCTTCGAGCTTGCCTTCCACCACCAACACTTGCAGGTGACCGCTGGAAAGGTCTTGCTGCGGCAGATAGGCACGGCTGGTAACGCGGCCTTTTTCGATGTAGTAGTCGGTAATGACCCTGAGCAGTTCGTTGAGCTGCGACACGCCCAGGCATTGGCCCGTGTAGGGTTTGAGCAGGCGTGCGCGGTCGTCGGCAGACAGGCTGTCAGCGCCCTTGAGTTCGATGTCTTTGATCGGGAAGCAACGTGTGTCGGCAGGCGTCGCCGGGGCCTGGGGCCTGGCTTCTTTACCGGGCAGGTCCTTGAGTTCTTCGAGACGCCGGCGCTGCTCTTCAAGCAGGCGGTTTTGCCGATCGCGGATCAGGTCCTGATCCCCGGGCGTGGGGGCGGCCATGGCACTGTTCAGGCCCAAATAAGCGAGCATGAAAGTGCATAGCAGTAACCGAGTCCGTGGCAATAACGAAGACATATTCGATCCATCGAAAATCAAGGGGCGGCAAACTAACACCTAACTTCCGACAACTCAAAAAGCCGAGCTAGTTGGACATTAGTACTAATTAGTCATGCAACATATTGATTTATAACAACTAAAAATTATCAAAGAGAAAAGCTGACGGGCCATGGAATTTTTATTCCGACAGGCGGCAGCACTCTTGATAGCGATTCATCGGAGAACTTATAAATTGCCATTAATTGGCCATCAACTTCTTGCCGAGTTAGGTTAGTATCGGAAAAAGCAGAAAAGTTCGCGGCATTTTTGTGAATTGGATCCCATTTGTCGGGATTAAACCGAATCGTTCCCACCTTGCATGGGAACGATCCTCCAGCGTTCGCCTTAACTGGCGTCTTTGCTCTGATCCTTGGCAGGCACCAGGGTCAGCCCCGGCTTCTCGACATCGCGGGAGACATGGGACTTCACTTCCGCCACACCGCCCTCCTCGTCGTTATGGATCACCAGCACCCCAGGCTTACGCAACTGCTCCAGATCCCCTTCAGCCAGGCTGAAACTCTCGCTCAGGTTCTGGTCGGTCAGCGCCTTGGCCTCGGCGCGACGCTGGGCGAACTTGCGGCCCCGGCGCTGCTGGTAGCGCGCCCAGCTGATCAGGATCACAGCGTTGAACAGCGCAATCCACAGGTAAATCTGCAGGGTGTTGAGCGCGGCAAAAATCGGCGCATCGATACGCGGGCCATCATGGGTCTCCAGCATCGAGCTGATCCCACGTGCCAGCAACCAAATCAGGCCTGCCCAGGCCATCAAGGTCAACAACACATCGATGATCCACATCACCGTACGTTGGCGAGTTCTGACCAATTTCATGATCACGCCTCCTCTTCAGTAGGTTTGATGCCGCGATCGGGACTGACCCAGCGCGCACGCTTCTGATGCTGGTTGAACAGCACCTTGGGAAAACTGACCAGGGTGGTGAACAAACTGACCAGCCAGAACACCATCGGGTACCACACGGTCCAGAACAGGGTTTTCCACAGGTCCTTCTCGTAGCGGCGGTCGATGATGATGCTGACGGCGAACTGCAGCAGGCACACCATCGCCAAAACCAGCCCGGTAAACGCCGGTGGCATCAGGGAGTCGACCGCAATCGCTTGAGGCATCGGGATGAATTTACCCACGCCCCAGAAGATCACCGACAACAGGAAGGTGAACGCCCAACCGGTGGACAGGCAGTATTCGAACAACAGCGGCCACAGGTAGCGATGACGCCATTGCCAGATGCCACGGATATTCTTGAACAGCACCTCAGCGCCACCCTGGGCCCAGCGCAGGCGTTGTTTCCACAGGCCGCCGACGGTTTCGGGCATCAGAATCCAGCACAAAGCGCGGGGTTCGTAGAAGATGCTCCAGTGATCAAGCTGCAGCTTCCAACTGACATCGATGTCCTCGGTGATCATGTCGGTGCTCCAGTAGTCGATGCGGTCCAGCGCCTTTTTACGGAACGCGACCACCACACCCGATACCGTGAAGATCCGCCCGAACACCCGTTGCGTGCGCTTGATCAAACCGATGATCGAAGAGAATTCGCCGACTTGCACGCGGCCGATCAAGGTCGAGCGCGTACGGATGCGCGGGTTGCCGGTCACTGCGCCAAGGCGCGGGTTATCCAGCATCGGCGCCACCATATAGGCTGCCGCGTTTTTATCCAGCAACGCGTCGCCGTCGATGCACACCAGGTACTCGCTACGCGCCGCCACGGCGCCCATGCGCAAGGCCACTGCCTTGCCCTGGTTCTGCGCCAAGTGCAACACACGCAGGCGCGGGTTCTCCAGCGCCAGGGCGTCGAGTACCGCGGCGGTGTTGTCCTTGGAGCCGTCATTCACCGCGATCACTTCGATGTTCGGGTACAACTGACCCAGTGCCGCACGGATGGTATCGGCGGCGTTATCCCCTTCGTTGTAGCAAGGGATGATGATCGAGATCAGCGGGTTACCGGCCAAGGTAGGTGCCGGTGTGTCCTCTTCCCACGGCCAATGGCGCTCCCAGTGCAGCCAGAAATACAGGCCGCCTGCGATCCACAACGCCGACATGAACAGCGGGTAGAAAAACACGAAGTCCATCAGGAACTGCCCGGTGACCAGGAAGATCAGGCCCAGGGGCACACCCAATACCAATGCCAGCACGAATAAAGCCAAGAGTCTGTCGAACATGGTCAAGGGTTCCATTGGTTGGAAATGGCCGGACGCACCGTCTTCAGGTCCGGGGAGTTTTCCAGGAAGTTGTCCGGGTAGTAGCCAAAACTCGTGACACCCTGGCGCTTGAGTACACCCATCCATTCAGCCATCTGTTTGGCGTCGATGTCCGGGGCGGCCTTGGTGCGCCAGTCTTTGGCTTGCAGTTCGAACACCGTGCGTTCCATGGCGCCGGGGCGCGCCTTGACCGTGGCGACCAGCTTCTCCAGCCAGGCGTTGGAGTTGCTGTACTCCTGGCCTTCCATCAGCGGCATGGCCATGGGCGCGGTCCAGTCGTAGGTCTGCAGGAAATCATCCAGGTTCTGCGCAAACCAGGCTTCGCTGCCGGGATTGAGCATGGGCTCGGCGAAGATATTGCGCGCGGTCTGTATCTGCGGCCCACCGATGGCGCGGACCTTGGCGGTCAGCTCCTTGGTGAAGTCGATCAGGTAGCGGCTCTTGAAACGGGTCCAGCGTTGCATCACGGCCGGATCGGCACGCAGCGCCTCAACGGTGTTCGGCAGGCCAGCAGCGGCATAGGCCTTGAGCGCGGCGGGGCTGGCATCTTCGAAATCGTTGAACACCGCATCATCGTGGTACAGCACACCGTCGATCGCGTTGTTGCGCGCCAGGTCCTCGTAGATCTCACCGATGATCTTGCGCACCTGCGGGTCAAACGGCGACAGGCGTTTGTACTGGTCTGGATCGAGGCCGACCTTGCCAGTTTCAGGGTCCCAGCGCGTTACGCGTGGCAGCTTGGGGTCGAGGGCAAAACTGAGTACCGGCATCCAGGCGTACACCGCAGCATGGGCACGGGTGTGCAACTGCCAGGAGACGCGGTTAAACAGGTCGGCGCGTACCGGCAAGTGGCGGTTGGGGAAGTACACCGAATGCACCAGGCCATCACCCTTGGGATCGGCGAAGGCTTGCAGGAACACGGTGCCGGCGCCCATGTCCACCACGCGCTGTACCAACTGGTCGAGGTTGCGTGCCTGTTGAGCCGGGTCCGGGTCGTAGACGTTATCCAGGTCCACATGCAACACGCGCATCGGCGCCTTGGTTTGTACCGCGACCATGCTGTTGGCGAAATGCTCGCCGTCCGGGTCGGAGGCCACCAGGAAGCGTGGGCTGTTCATCAGGTCACTGGAGCTGTCGAGGCCATCTTCCAGGGTCAGGGCCATCTGGTAGCCCTGCTCGCCAATGATCGCCAGCGAGGTGCCTTTGGCGGCACCGTAAGGCCATACCCACACCCGCGGTTTCTTGCCGGTGACCTTTTGGATCTTGTTGGAGATCGCGGCAACGTCAGCACGCATCCGCGCATCGAACTGCGCCTGGCTTTCATAACGCCCAGTGGCCGGATCAAAACGCAGCGAGGTCGCCGCCGGCTCCAGGTTGCCCTGAGGGTTGGCCAGGATGCCTTTGTGGTTGTTGTCGGTGTGCGCAGCGATTTCCACCAGGCCCGATTGAGACACTTCGCGGATCTGCTGCCAGGTGAGGAACTCGCCACGCGGCCGTGGCTGGCCTGCGAAGTCCACTGGCTGGTTCATCGGCGTGTCGATCCAATAGCCTACCGGCGCCAGCAACGCTGGCCAACGGTAGGCGCGCAGGATCGGCATTACGCGGGTATAGAAGCTGGAATAGCCATCGTCGAAACTGAGCATGATCGCTTTAGGCGGTAACTCAGGCCCACCGTTGCGAGCCGCCAGGATCTGATCGACGCTGACCGCCTTGTAGCCGTTCTCGCGCAGCCAGGCCAACTGTTCGATCAAACGCTCGGTGCGCACCGCCACCACCGCCTGATCGGGGTCGCGATCCTCGACGTCGTGGTAGGCAATGCCCAGGAAATGGTTTTTCGGCCACGGCGCTTCGTTGGCCGGTGTCGGCCGCTCGGCGGGTGGAGTGAAAGGCGCGGGTTGCTGGGCACAGGCACTGGCCAGCATTACGCCCAGAATCAACAAGCAACGGCTGAGGACGGTCATGGTCAGGCTCTTCTAGAAACGGTAAGTGAGGTCGACGAGCAGACGCAGATCGCGTTCGCGATCGCCGTCGTAAGGTCGGCTGATCAGGCTCAGGTTGGCGCCGGCTTCCAGGACATCGTTCCAGCGATAGCGTTGGCCGTAGCCCACCAGACCGATGCCACCCGTGGAATAATCCTGCTGGCTATACGTACCCGCACCGACCTGGAACTGCTGACTCCACTGAGTCTCGTAGCGGTGATAGAGCACATGGTTGATGTTGAGGACAGGCAACACGGTGAAGTCTGACTTCGGGTTGAAGTAGACCGTGTCTTCCTTGCTGTTGCGGCTGGCGCCGACTTCCAGGCCCAGGTCCACTTGCACTTTCGGCGAGCTGTAAAGGCCTTCTCGGCCGCTGAGCAAGGCCTCGAAACGATCGTTGCCGTCACTGAAATGGGAGGGGCTGAGGGTCAGCTTCCACTCGCGGCTTTCATTGGCGCGCCAGCGGATGAAACCGCTGCCACCGTTGGCCGTAATTCCGTCATTCAATGCCCGCAATGGCGTGGTGGACAGGAGGTAGCCGAGGCTACCGCCGTATTGCCAGTTGTCGTTGATGTCGCGGGCAATCGACACAGCAGCGCCTTGTTTGGAGCCATCGCCGTAGGAGTGGTTGGAAACCTCGGCTTCAATCGTCATGTCGCGGGTCCGACGCTCTACGCCGACCACTTGCCAGCGGTGATGGCCGGTGCCTTCCTCAAAGTCGGCGGTGGCATAACCGGCACCGGCGAACAGGCGCCAGTCTTCGTCGATAGGCGGCGTGTAGATACGGCTTTCAATGCCCCAGTCACGGCTACCCGAGACGGCACCGGCGTCGCCGTTGTTGCCGCCGCCGAAGCTTTTGCCGGTGTAGGCCTCGACGCGCAGCTCGGCCATATCATGTACATCGCGCAGGCGTTTGAGGCGCTGCACCTGCCGGTTGTCGGGGTTACGGGCGACCACGTCGTCGGTGAGGATGTCGAGTTGACGCCACTCCTGCAGGTCCAGGGCCGTGAAGCCTTGGGACATCTCCAGGCCGATGTCACGCGGGCTTTGCGCTTCGGTTTCCTTGAGCGATTGCTCGGCGCGCCGTGGCCAGTCGCGGGCGCGGTACATCTCGGCTTGCGCCAGGCGCAGGCCGATGCTGCCAGGCGCCTTGCCGACCAGTTCTTCCAGGGCTTTTTCGCTGGACGGCAGGTCGGAACCATAGGTGCCGGCCTGAGCGGCCAATTGCTGGGCGTCCATCCACTCGTCGTTGGGGTTGCCGATGGGCAATCCCTTGAGTTCAACCCGGGGTTTCTGGCTGTCGGCCAAGTTCTTGGCGACCGCCCGCGCTTCATCCACTTGGTCGTTTTCGAGCAAGGCGTAGAACAAGGCGGTGCTGTCTTCAACGCGGTCGCCCACGTCCGCATCGGGAGCGCTCAGCGCTTGGCGATACAACGGCGCAGCCTTTTCCGGCAGGCGCTGGTCGAGGTAGGACGCGGCTACCCAACGCACCGCATAGGTGGGCAACTGCACACCCTCGGCCTGGAGGGTTTGGTACTCGCGGATCACCTCGGCAGTGCGCGCCCGCGCCTTGAGCGCACCCAGGCGGTCGATGCGCCAACGCACCACATCGTCTTTGGCCGTAGGGTCCGGGGTCCAACGGGCAAGGAGCTGGTCGTACCCCTGCAAGGCGCGATCAGCAATCACATAACGCTCTTTCTCGGTACGCGTGGCGAACTCGGCCATGCGCACGCGCTCAGCGGCCAGGTCACCTTCGAGGCGACGCTGGGTCACCGGATCGACAAGACCAGGGCGCTGAGCCGACAGGCGCAACGCAGGCTCGGGCAGACGTGCTTTTTGCAAGGCGACAACGTATTCGCGAGCCACTTCCGGCTTGTCACCGGCGCGGGTAAACGCCTGGTCGAATTCAAACAGCGCGTCGTACTGCAAGCCCGCGCGGGTCAGCGCATAACCCAGTGCCATACGACGATTCGGATCATCCGGCTTGGCGGCCACCAGCGCGCGAGCGCGTTGCACCGCTTCGCTGGCTTTGCCGCCGTCAGCCTGGGTAAGGGCCAGGCCCAGTTGCAGGTCGACATTGTTCGGCTCACGCAGCAGTGCCTTGCGGTAAACCGCCTCGGCCTGCGCCCACTGCTTCTGATTGCGATAAGTCCGCGCGACCGTAGCCAGCGCCTGGGCGGTCAAGTTGCGATTCTGCCCCTGTGCCTCGTATACCTTGAGCACTTCGGCATCCTGGCCGGCCCAACCGGCGATCACCAGGTGATCGCTGATCTGGCCTGGCGTCTGGCGCTCGGCAGGCAATTGACGCAACTGAGTCAGGGCGGGTGTGAAGTTGCCATTGCGCGCCTGGATGATCAGGGCGTCATAGGCCGGGTCGGCCATGGCGAAGGTGGGCATCAGCAACTGGCTGCACAAGGTTACCCCGATGAGCAGCCGTAACCGGCCTGAGGCACTGAGTGGGAGTGTTCGCAGCATATCGTGAGCTTCCTTACACACGGAAAGCTGTAACGATAGGTGGTCCTGAGCGGTTTGCATCAGGGTGTCGGCGTCTCGTGACCCGACCTAGCTTTCCTGTATGAACTATCCCCGACACCTGTATGAAAAAGGACAATTCATAACAATTGTTCAGAATTGCCCTACGAATCTGAAAAGCCAATGGGGGAGCGGGATTGCCTGCAATGAAGGGTGGCTAATCGACATGAGCGCCGACCTTTTGACCCTTATCGCGGACAACCCCGCTCCCCCATTAATTATTTCTGGGCGATGGCGAAATCTTTACTGCGCGCCGCCAACCGCACCGGCTTTGGACATCACGAAACCGATGAATTGCTCGACGGTCATTTTCTGGCCGTTGAAGGTCACTTCATTGTTGGCGTAATGCAGCTTGGACACCACGTCGCTGCCGACCAGGGTTGCCAGCTGTGTGCCTACCGCCATACTGCTGATCATTTCGCTGGCCATCTGGGATTGCTGCTCGATGGCTTTAGGGTCGGTCACGCCACCGACCTGCGCTTGCAGAGCGGCAACGTCGGCAATCATCGGCTTGGACAGGGTCAGGTTGGCGTCCAGCAGCGCAACCATCTGCTTGCCCAGTTCAACCGGCGGCAGTTCCATGGACGTAGGCTTGGCCAGGTCTACCACCAGGTTGAACTTGCTTTCACCGTGGGTGGTTTTCAGGGACAGGTTTTCCAATGCCAAGTGCGGCTTGGCGGCGAGCAACTGGTTGACATTGGCTTCGGCCAGGGCTTGCTCGGCTTCGGTCAGTTGCAGCTCAGGCACCGGTTGACCGGCGGCGGCAGCGGCTTGCACCGGCTGCATCTTGTCCTGATACAGCTTGGTCAGCACCAGGCCCGACGGCACGTCGATGTTTTTCAAGCTCACGGCCATGGCGGCAGAGCCGACCGGTTTGCCCTGATAGCCGATCTCGTCGATCTTGTAGTCGACGCGGCCGGACATGTTGTTGTCTTTGACTTCGCTGGTGTCTTTCTGCTCAAAGCCCTTGAGGGTCATCACCGCTTTCTGCGGGCCGAACGTGAGCTTGGTATCGGTCAGCTCAACGGTGTTCTGCCCGGTGTAGAAGCCGAAGGTGGATTTTTCCAGGTTGCTGGCCACGGTCAGGCCAGCGAACTCGGCGTTGAACGGCGCGCCATTGGCATCGACTACGTCCAGCTTGAGGCTGTTCATGTAGCCATCCACCTTGACCTTCTTGCCCTCGGCGGTGCTGTCAAAGTCCAGGTTCAGACCCGAGAAGTTCACCGAGGAGGTCTCGTCCTTGAACGCCAACGGCAGCAATTCGAGGTTGCCGGTGACCGAACGGCTGTAGCCGATATTGGCCACGCCTTTGAGCGGCGACACGTCTTTGGCAGCGGCGAACCATTTTTCGGTGGTGGCGTTCTTCTCCAGTTCGAAATGACTGGTGGCCATGACCGGGAGCCACTTCAGCGACACCAGACGCGAGAAGGGCAGCGGACCGTGTTCGATATGATCGACAAACAGCAGCTCGGGGTTCGGGTTCTGCTCGCCGAAGAACGAGCCTTGCCCCTTGAGGCGGTAGTGCGCGGTGCTGCTGAACAGGCCACGGTCCAGGGACACCAGCTCCAGGTTAACGGTACCGTCGACACCGGCCATGGAACGTTGCAGCTCCTTGTTGGCGTCCTGCACCGCCGTTTGCAGCACGGGCTCCAGTTGCTTACCGGTGTACCAGGCACCGCCTGCACTGACGACGCCGACGGCGACAACGAAACCCAAAAGAACAACGGCTGGCTTATTCATGAAGTGACCTGATCAAATCCTGTGAGAAGTGGGCTGTCTTCCTTGAACCCCGAGGGGATTGGCTCAAGCCCGCCGAAAACGGGGGAAGATTAGCACTGGCGGCCGCGAACGGCCCAGCTTTTCAGAGGGATCAGTTCGGTACTAGTTCACGAATACTCCAGTTCAATTTCATCCAACTGGTGGTCGAAACTCTTCAGGCGCGCCGTCCAGGTGTACACCAGCACCTCAAACTCGCGGTGTATCACGGCATTGCCAGGGGTGTCGGCCTTGGGGTCGCAGAAGTCCAGTTGGTAGCGCTCGCGCGCCATTTGCGTGGCCACGTCGGACAATTCCCGCGCGTTATTCAGCCAGTGCCTACCGTCCGCGACCTGTTGATCGAGGGCCACGCACTGTTTCTTCAGGACTTCGAGGCTTTTTTCCAGGGGCGTGCCGGTCAGGTCGCCCATGACTTCCTGGAAGGTGCGCCCCGGTTGCCAGTAGCTGCCCCAGAAGTAGCGGTCGAACACGGTCTCGACCCGGCGCAACGCGACCTTGGTGTCCCAGATCGCCACGCGGGTCTTGCCTTGTTCGAGGAGTTTTTTCTTCACCCGTTGATTCTGGTAGGAGGCCCACGCCACGACGCCGATGGACAGGGTGCCGATCACCAGGCAGGCGCTGTCGAGAAACACCATCGCCTTGTCGAGTTGGTGAGCCAGCATGACGCCGTAGAAATAGGTAGCCGACAACAACACCAGTGCAAAACACACGCACCAGAAAGCGGGAGCATAAGGGTTTTTCATTATTGGAATCCCCATGAGCAAACGCGAACGTTGACCGGCGGGCCATCACGGGAGCCCGCCAGTCAAAGCATAGCTATTTGCTCAGGGTTTGCTGGCCGGCGCGGGTTGCGTTCGTCCGCTTTCCCAGCCGCCGCCCAAGGCCAGGAACAGATCGATCTGGCTCATGGCAACTTGGGTGTTGGCCGCTGCCAGTTGCGCTCGCACATCGGTATAGGTGCGGGTGGCTTGCAGGTCGGCAAGGAACGATGCGCGGCCGGCCTGGAAGAAGCGATGGGTCTGCCCTGCCGCTTCCTTGGCCGACTCGCCGGCTTCGGCCAACGCGTCGCGGCGTTGCAGTTGCGCGGTGTACTGCGCAAGGCCGGTCTGGGTTTCACGGATGGCGTTGAGCACCACCCCGTCAAAATGCGCCAGGGCGCCCTGGGTGGCGGCCTCGGCCTCGTGGACGCGCGCGCGGGCGCCGTTGGTCGGGACAGTCCAACTGATCATCGGGCCAAAGCCCCAACGGTTGGTCGCAGGCTGACCAAGGTTTTCGAGCAGGCCAACAGTGCCCACCGTAGCGCCGATGCTGATATCCGGGTAAAGCGCGCCAGTGGCCACGCCGATACGCGCGGTAGCAGCGGCCAGTTGACGTTCGGCCTGGCGCACATCGGGACGGCGCTTGAGCAGCGTGGCGCCGTCGCCTACCGGCAACAGCTGGGCGATATGGGGCAATTCGGCGCAGGTGCTAGTGCCCCCGGGCAGTTGGTCCACCGGCTTGGCCAGCAACATCGACAGGCGGAACAAACCGGCCTGGCGCGCCGCTTCGTAGCGCGGCATATCGGCACGCAAGGATTTGTATTGGGTTTGCGAGCGCGTCACCTGGGTTTCATCACCGCGCCCGGCGTCGCGCAAGCGCTGGGTCAACTGGGTGCTTTGGGCTTGCAGGTCTAGGGACTCGTTGGCAATCGCCAATTCTTCGTTCGCTGCACACACTTGGGTGTAGGAGCGCACGACATCGGCCACCAGGGTGATGCGCGCGATATCGGCAGCGGCCTGGGCTGCGTCGGCAGTGGCCTGGGCGCTTTCGATGCCACGTTGCAAGGTGCCGAACAGATCGAACTGATACGAGGTGGTAATCCCCACGCTGCCGATGTTACCCACCGGGACTTTGTCGGCCAGCAAAAACGCTTCGCCGGACTCTTGCAGGCGCTGGGCCTCCGCCTTGGCGCCGAGGCTCCAGCCGCCTGCGGATTCAGCTTGTTGGGTCTGATAGCGCGCACGCTGCAAGTTCGCAGCCGCCACGCGCAAGTCAGTGTTCGACGCCATGGCCTGGCGCACCAGCTCATCCAGGCGGGGGTCTTTGTACAACTTCCACCAGTCGGCCGGTACCGGCGTCGACACCACGTTGTTGCCCTCACCGGCGATTTGCCCTTGCAGGTCGCCACGATTGACCGCGGCTTTATCCGGCAGCGAGTAATCTGGGCCCACCGCCTGGCAGGCCGACAGCAACACACCCAGCGCGGCGGTGGCCAACAGCTGCTTCATGGCTGGTCTCCGTCTTTAACCTTATCGCCGATGATCGAGACGGTGGCCGTACGCCCGGCGATCATGCGGAAGTCCGCCGGCACATCATCAAAGGCGATGCGCACCGGAATCCGCTGGGCCAGGCGCACCCAGCTGAACGCCGGGTTGACGTTGGGCAGCAGGTTGGAGCCACTGCTGCGGTCGCGGTCTTCGATACCGGCAACGATGCTTTGCACATGGCCGCGCAGGCGGGCGTTGTCACCGATCACACGGATGTCCACCGCCATGCCGACGTGGATGCCGTCGAGCTTGGTCTCTTCGAAATAACCATCGATATGGAAAGAATTGCTGTCGACCACCGACAACACCGGACGCCCGGCGGTGACGAATTCCTGGGTGCGCGGCGCGCGGTCGTTGACGTAACCGTCCACGGGGCTGCGGATCACCGAGCGGTCGAGGTTGAGCTGGGCGGAATCCACCGTCACCTGGGCTTCGGCCAGGGCCGACTGGGCACGGGCGACGCGGGACTGGCTTTCTTCCAGCTGCTCGCTGGGCACCAGGTTGCCGAGGCCACGGTTACGCTTGTACTCGCGCTGGGCCTGCGCCAGGGTTTCCTGGCGGTCGGCCACGGCGGCCTGGGCTTGGCGCAGGGCCAGCTTGAAGCGGTCCTGGTCGACGGCGAAGAGCACTTGGCCCTTGGTCACCAGTTGGTTGTCGCGCACGTCCACGCGCTGGATCAGCCCGGACACGTCCGGCGCGATCTGCACGATGTCGGCACGGATGTGGCCGTCACGGGTCCAGGGGGCAAACATGTAGTACATGACCATGCGCCACACCACGACGACCGCAAACGTCACGATCAACAGCGTGAGGACTACACGGCCGATGGTCAAAAAAGGTTTTTTCATGTCATCAGGTATCGACTGAGTGAGTCCACCGCGCCCAGCAACAGCGCGTAGAGCCCCACATTGAACAATGCCCGGTGCCAGACCAGGCGATAGAAGTGGACGCGGGTCAACAACCCGTGCACCACCAGGAACAACACATACGTAATGCCCATCAGCACCAGCAGCGTGGGCAGGAACACCCCGCTGATATCCAGATCACCGATCATAAAGGCGCTCCATCAGGCAGCGGCGCTTCCATCTCGGTGCCGCCAATAAATTCCACGCCCGGCAGCAGTGACAGGCGCAAGCCCGCCAGCGCATGCAAAAGATGCAGGCGGGTGTCGTCTTCGTCTTGCAGGCCTTGGCCGTTGAGGGCGCGGCGCGTGCGGTCCAGGGTCATCAGCAGACCGCTGGGCGCGGGCAAGCGTTCACCGGCCTTGAGGCACGCCTTGAAATAGCCGCCCACGCCTTCCACCACCTGGTTGAGCAACACCCGTGGCACCCCGAGGATGCGCGGCGAGTAGGCCAGCAGGTCGAGCAGGTTCAGCGCCACGCGCAAATCGCGCAGGGCGGTGCCGGTGTCCTGATTGATCAGGGCCAGGCGTGGCAGGTGCTGCATCAGGCGGTCGAGCATTTGCGCGGCCATGTGCCGGTGTTCGGCCAGGGTCGCGGGCTCGGTGAGGCTGACGATGTCGCGCCAGCTGAAACGGGTCAGGCGCTTGGCCGCCAATTCAGCGCCGAAGGGCCGCGCGATCAGCGTCCACACAAAGGCAAACAGCAAGCCCACCGGCCCCGCCAGGTTGACGTTGGCGAAGTTGAGGAAGTCGGCGTCATAGGCGCCCTGGATGCTGATGAACGACGAGGTGTTCACCAACGTCAGCAGCATGCCAAGGTAAAAACGCGGCTGTACCGTGAGGGTACCGATGCAGATAAACGGCACGGCAAACGCCAGCACTAGCATCGGGAAGTCGTGCAGGTTAGGCAGCACCAGGAACAGATAGAGGCTGGCAAACAGCACTGACATGGCGGTCCAGAAAAAGAACCGATAGATCTGTGGCGCCGGGTCATCCATCGAGGCGAAAAAGCTGCAGGCGACAGCGGCCAGGATCACCGCGCTGCCGCCGTCGGTCCAGCCGAGCAGGATCCACAGCACCGAGGCGACGATGATCGCGGTGACGGTGGAGAACGCCGAGTAGAACATCAACCCACGGTCGAGGAACGGCGTGAGCCGGCCCAGGCGCCAGTGACGGTACACGGCGCGCCAGGTGTCCTGGCTCTCGCACTGGATGGCAGCTTGCAGGCTGCGGCAGTCTTGCCACAGGTCGATCCACTCTGCGAGACGATAGAGCGCATTGGAGAACAGCAGCGTGTGCCGGTCATCCAGCGCTTCGCCCTGGGGTTGAGCGGCGTCGACCTGGTCGCGCAGCACGCGCCAGCGTTCAAGCGGGGCTGTTTCGGTGGTGCTTTCCAGCCAGGCGTTGGCGGCCTCCAGCAACGGTGTGAGCTGATCTGCGAATTCCGGGGCGCGGTGTTCAATCGCGTACACCGCATCATCCAGGGCATCGATCACCGGCAGCAGGTGGATCATGCGCCCGCGCAATTCCTTGGTGTTGCGCACCGTCTGCGGCCGCGCGCCTTCGTGGGGCAACTGGCCGATCATTAATTCGAGGGTGTTGAAGGTGGCGACCATACCGCCGCGCAGCGTGCTGATTTCGTCGGGCTCTACATTGCGTGTGAGGAACCGCTGGCTGTAGACCTGAGCGTCGGCAAACCACTTGGCCACCGAACCATCAAACACCGGCATCAGCCGGCGCGGCCAGAACATTGCGCCCACCACTGCTGCCACTGCGATACCGAGGAAGATTTCTTCGGTACGCGCCTCTGCCACATCCCACACCGCCAGGGGGTTATCCACCACCGGCAGGGCGATCAACGGCAAAGTGTAGCCGGCGAGCATCAGGGCGTAGTTGTTGGCCGTGCGCAGGTGCATGGAGAGGAACAGCAGGGTGCCCGTCCACAAGGCAATCACCACCACCAGCATGTAGGGCGACTGCACGAACATCGGCACAAAAAGAACGGCCGCCGCCGCCCCCATGAAGGTGCCGATGGCGCGGTACAGCGCTTTGGAACTGGTAGGGCCGACAAACGGGCTGGAGACGATATACACCGTCGCCATCGCCCAATACGGACGCGGCATTTGCATGAGCATGGCGATGTACAACGCGATCATCGACGCCGCGAAGGTGCGTACCCCGTAGAACCAATCACGGGCAGGCGGGAAACCGGTAAAAAATCCGTTCAAAGCGACGCCGCCTCGAAGGCGCGCAGTACACGCAGCGCGGCTTCCATATCACCTGGGGTCATGTCTGCCAGCACTTCCTTGCGCAGGCGCACCAATTGCACCTCCACCGCTTGCACCAGCTCGCGGCCACGCTCGGTTAGGCTCAGGGCCTTGGCGCGGCGGTCGTGAACGTCTTCGGTGCGGCACACATAACCGTCGGTACAGAGCCGGTCGAGCAAGCGCACCAGCGACGGGCTTTCCATCCCCGATGCCTGGGCCACTTTGACCTGGTGCACGCCGTCGCCCAAGCGGCCGATCATCAACAACGGCACGGCGCAGGCTTCGGAGATGCCGTAGCTCACCAGCGTGGTCTGGCAGATTTTGCGCCAGTTACGGGCGCCCACCACCATGCTGCTGCTGAGGTTCATCTGGAGTTGTTCGAGGGATTGAGGCACTGGATAGTTCGCATACAGTTAGTTTGCTAACTATCAATATGGTGGATGGATCCAGATGCGTCAAGTTTTGAAACAATTTAGCGGATGGGTGGTGGTCGGTGCGTCGGTACAGAATTTACTAACACCGCAAAACTCTGTGGGAGCTGGCTTGCCTGCGATTGCGGTGGGCCACTCGAGGTATATGTCGACTGACACTCCGCTATCGCAGGCAAGCCAACTCCCACATTTAGATCGGGGCTTGGCCCGTCCGGGTCTTAGCGTGGGGAGACAGGCGCGTGCGTCAGAAAAAGCTCACTAACGCGGTAAAACCCTAGGTTTTTTTACCCCCCTCGCCCACCCCGCAACATGAGATTCAACTCATCCACCACTTCCGCCCAATCCGCATCCTCCAGAATCTCCTCGCGCAAAAACGCCCTCTGGCTATCCGTCCAGAAAAACGCATCCGCCAGTTTCAGCTCCGGCTTGAGCGGCGAATGCACCGCCACAAATTTGTCGATACTCACCGGGTCATCCGGCAGACCCAGCTGTTTGAACAGTGACGGCAAGCTATGCACGGGCGATTCCATGATGGGCTCCTGATAGAAAAAAGCATTCACCCAGTCTAGCGGCAGCCCTCGGGTTGCGCCGACGGGACATTACACAACACGAACAAGCGCGCCCTGGCGCCGCCGCCATCCTGGCGACTGAGTTCGCGCCAGCCCTCAGGCAGCGGGGCGAAATCGTCCGGCGCTTCGTTGCTGCTGATCAGCCACACGCGACGGGTTTCGGCGGGCAGTGCCGACAGGTGGTCGAGGTAGATGCGTCCGCCGTCCTGGTCCACCAGGGTGCCGAAGCCATAGGCATTCGGCCGGGTGGGCGTGCCGTCGGGTTTGGGCGGGGTGTAGAGCTGCAACTGGGCGTCGGTCTGGTCGTAATACACGTAGCTGAGGTACCACATCATGTCGCTGAGGACGATGCGGTCGTCTTCCTGATAGTTGCGGTTGACGAACTCCACCGGCACGTTGAATTGGTCGTGTTCGTCCACGGTGAAGTTGTTCTTCAAGCCCACCAGTTCCACGCCGACAAACAGCACGAACAGTGCTGCCCCCAGCAATGAAAACCGTGATGGCAGGCGATCGATGGCCATCGCCAGCAGGATCGGCAAGCCCAGGGCGTACACCGTCAGGTAACGCTCGATAAACACTGGGGAAATAAACGACACCCCGTAGACCAACAGCAGTGGCAACAGGAAAAACAGCGCCAACAGGCCGGCCGGCCGATAGCGGTCGCGGTCGCGCCAAGCGGTGGCGACGACGACAGCCACCAGCAGCAACGGGAACAGCCAGAACAGTGGCGACCAGAAACCGACACCTTCATCCTGCAGTACGAATTGCCAGACCATCGACGGCAGGGAGAACAGGCTTACCGGCTCTTCCCAGCCAATATCACCGCCCACCTTGAGCTGTTCGACATGCTGCACCAAGTCCAGCAGATTCGGCAGCCAAGGCAGATAAAACAGCACAATCGTGGCGTTGGCCAACCACCACGCCGGGCGCGTGATCAGGCGTTGGTCGCGCGGCATCGTGACACTCAGCATGCCCAGGTAAGCCCAATGCACCAACACGCATAGCGCAGTGAAGTAATGGGTGTAGAAACCGGCCGTCATCAATACGACATACACCGCCAGATACCGCGTGCGCTCAGGCTGGCGTGCCCAGTAAACCAGCGCCAGCGTGGCGCCCAGCAGCCATACACCCAGCAGCGAATACATGCGCACTTCCTGGCTGTAGCGCACCGCCGTCGGCAACAGCGCCAGCAGTATCCCCGCCAGCACCGCCGCACGGCGGGTGGACAGTTGCCGCGTCAGCCAGATGCCCAAGCCCACGACGACCACGCCGGGAATGGCACTCATGCCGCGAATCGACCAGATGCTGTCGCCGAACAGTTCGATCCAACCGCGCAGCAGGAAGAAATACAGTGGCGGGTGCACATCGTGTGCCGCGTGGAACCACAGGTCGCCCAGGGCGTATTCGCTGAGCAGCAGGCTAGAGCCCTCGTCGCCCCAAATCGCCGCCGACGTCAGGTTGTAAAAACGCAGGGCCATGGCCAGCGTCAGGATCGGCACCCACCAGAGGCGGCTGATCCAGCCGGCGCCTTCCCAACTGAGGCGGTTGAGTGCGGGTAACGTCCCGACCTTTTCGTTTTGCTCTACCACAGACCGACGCACCTCGATTCCCCCGATTGCCCAAGCGCAAACACCGCCACTCTAGGACAAAAGATCCAGGCTGGCTGCTGGAATCGGACAAATCAGTAATTTGTGCAGGGCTTCTCCGAAGCAACCGTAGGAACACGCTATTATTGCCTCCCTCCAAGGACTCAGGATCAAGGACACGTCATGCGCATCGGTTTTCTGTCACCCCTGGCACTGGCACTGCTTGCCGGCATCACCCAGCAGGCCCAGGCCAGCTCTGACGACTCGTGCTACCCCGACTGGCGCGTCTCGCGTGATAGCCTCGATTCCTGCAGTAACCTGCCCTTCCTCAGCCCCGGCAACGACAGTCGCGTCAACCTGCGCCTGCTGCTGGCGGACAAAAAGGCCGAACCGCTCACGCCCAATGCGCTGAGCGAAGATGATCTGTCTCAGGGCTTCGGCCCGGTGCCGTTCCCGGTCTATCGCCTGGCGCCTATCCCCGCGACAAACGATGAGCCCGACAACAAGCCGGACAATTCACGCACCGCCGAACTCGACACCCTGCTCAAGCCCCTGGGCATCCAGCGCGACGAGTACAAGACCGCAGGCGAAGCGTTCCTGACTGGCGAGGGCAGCCGTTGCCGCAGCAACGATGATGACAGCGCCACGGCGTTCATCAGCCAGGTGATCAAGGCCGACATGCCGGCTGCTGAGCGTGAGCTGCTGATAAAAGCGCGCCTGCAACTGCTCACAGCCTGTTCGTGGGAAGGCCAGGTGGTGGACGCCCAGCAGATCCAGTCGAACGACGGCCAACTGTTCCGTACCTACCTGCAAGCCGCCGCCGACTTCTACAGCGGTCGCTTCGGTGACGCTGAGCGCGGTTTTGCCGCCGCCAGCGCCAGCCACGTGCCTTGGCTGAAGGAAACCGCGCTGTATATGACTGCGCGCACGTCTTTGAACCAGGCCCAGGCTGAAGCCTTTGACGAGTACGGCATGCCGCAACTCGAGCATGTGGATAAGTCCGCCCTGAGCCATGCCGAGGAAGGCTTTCTCGGTTACCTGAAAACTTACCCACAGGGCGACTACCTGGCCTCCGCCCGTGGCCTGCTGCGCCGTGTTTATTGGTTGGCCGGTGATAACACCAAACTCGCCGAGGCCTACGCCTGGTCGATGACCGAGGCAACGGACGCGCAGCGCAATGTGTCGGTAGATGATCTGGTGGAGGAAGCCGACCTCAAGCTGTTGATGGTCAATAGCGAAACCGTCAGCACGCCGATGATCCAGTTTGTCAGCGACCTGATGGTGATGCGCGGTGGCAACCAGCCTGCCCTCTCCCGCACCGACCTGGAAAAGCAGAAAGCTGCGTTTTCCAGCGCGCCGGAGCTGTATGACTACTTGCTCGCAGTGTCTGCGCTGTATACCGAGCATCAGCCGGACGCTGCGCTGAAACAGTTGCCCCAGAGCGTGCCGTCGAGCCTGAATTACTTCGCCTTCAGCCAACAAACCCTGCGTGCCCTGGCCCTGGAAGCCAAGCAAGATTGGAAAGGCGCCGAAGCGCTCTGGCTGCAACTGCTGCCGCTGGCGAAGTTGCCGTTGCAACGCGATCAGCTTGAGCTGGCGTTGGCCATGAACTACGAACGCAGCGGCCAGTTGGCCAAGGTGTTTGCCGCCGACTCGCCGATCAGCGCCAAGCAGGTGCGTTACATCCTGCTGCGCAACGTCGCCGGTCCCGAGTTGCTGCGCCAGCAGATCGCCCAGGCCAGCGATCCGCTGGAACGCCAGACTGCGCAATTCGTGCTGCTCTACAAAGACCTGCTGCGCGGTCAGTACGCCACCTTCGCCGACGACCTCAAGCAACTGCCAGCCTCCGCCCCGGAAGACAAACTGGGCACCAGCCTGGGCTACGTCTACAGCGCCAGCCAGACCTTGAAGCTGTTCCAGTGGAACGGCGACAAAGCCGAGTCCGGCTACGCCTGTCCGAGCATCACGCAAATCGCCGCGACCTTGCAGAGCGATGCCAAACATCCACAGGGCCTGAACTGCCTGGGTGAGTTCATCCTGCGTAACGGCCTGGACGGCATGCCACTGGAACAGGCGCGCGCCGCCGGCAGCCTGGGCAGCAGTGCATCGGACTTCAAGGGTGAAACCTTCTCGCGCCTGGATGGCTACAAACAGGTGATCGGCAACGCCAAGGCACCCAAGAATGACAAGGCCTACGCCCTGTTCCGCGCCATCAACTGCTACGGGCCGTCGGGCTACAACAGTTGCGGCGGCGTCGACGTGGAACCGGCCGTGCGCAAGGCCTGGTTCCGCCAGCTGAAAACCAGCTACGCCGACACCCAGTGGGGCAAATCGCTGCAGTACTACTGGTGAAACACCTGTGGCTCGGCTTGCTGTTGCTGGCAATTCCGGCCTTCGGCGCCGTCGACGCCCGTGACTATGACGCCTTCTGGCTGTGGAGCGGGGTTACACCACAGCCGGTGCTCAAGCAGGCAAAAACCCTGTACATCCTCCAGGGCCAGATCAACTCCACGCGCCGCGCGCCCCAGCGCGGCGTGCAGATGATTGCCCAAGGCATCAGCGTGCCGCGCCTTACCGAAGGCGACATCTGGATCGTCTACCGCGCCCACACCCTGCACTGGCCCGAGCAGGTCTACCGCCAACTGTTCGGCCAGGTGCAACGCTGGCGCGACGCAGGCAATCCGGTGGTGGGCATCCAGATCGACTTCGATGCCCGCACTCAGTACCTGCATGAATACGCCGACTTCCTGCGCGACCTGCGCCAACGCCTGCCCGCCGACCTGCGCCTGAGCATCACCGGCTTGATGGACTGGAGCAGCAACGCTGATCCGGCGGCCATCGCTCAACTCAAAGGGGTGGTGGATGAAGTGGTGGTACAAACGTATCAGGGGCGGCACAGCATCCCGGATTACGCGGCGTATTTGCCGCGGATGAATCGGTTGGGGTTGCCGTTCAAGATTGGCTTGATTCAGGGTGGAACGTGGGAGGCACCAGGGTATTTGCAGGGGAACGAGTGGTTTCGGGGGTACGTGGTGTTCTTGCAAAACCCATGAGGGTTCACCATGGCCTGTAGGAGCGAGCTTGCTCGCGAAAGACGTCAACGATAACGCAGCGCTATCAGGTAGCCGCGCGTCGTCCATGCGTTTTTCGCGAGCAAGCTCGCTCCTACAGTAGGTGGGGAATTACCAGTCGTAGGTCAGGCTCGACACCACCGTGCGCCCTTCGCCGTAATAGCAATCCAGGTTACTGGTGCACTGCGACACGTAGGTCTTGTTGGTGAGGTTCTGCACGTTCATCGCCAGTTTCACGCCCTTGAGTTTCAACGGCGATCGACTCAGGTCATAGCTCACGCTGGCGTCGTAGACGCTGTAGGAAGGCACGGAAAAGGCGCCTTCGTAGTAGTCACCCAGGCTCTGGCGAGCGTAACGCACGCCCAAGCCTGCGCCGAGACCGGCCAGCGGTGTGTCGCCGAGCACGCTGTAGTTGACCCACATCGACGCGGTGAGCGGCGAGATGCCGGCCGGGTGGCGACCCTCGCGGCCATCGTTGTCCTTGGTGTATTTGATGTCGTTGCGCGAAGCCGACGCGACGATATCCCAGGCATCGCTGAGGACGGCCTTGGCTTCCACTTCCACGCCGCGTGAACGCATGGCACCGCTTTGGGTGCTGAAGGTGGTGTCGACCGGGTTGGTGGTGAGCACATTTTCCTGGTCCAGTTGGTAGACCGAGACCTGCACGAAACTCTTCTGCCCAGGCGGTTGGTACTTCACACCGACCTCGTATTGGTTGCCGGTAGACGGCTCGAATGGCTTCTGGTTGGCGTCCGTGCCGGCCAGTGGCAGGAAGGATTCCGTGTAGCTGACAAACGGCGCCAGGCCGTTATCGAACAGGTACACCAGGCCCGCACGCCCCGTGAAGGCCTGGTCTTTGCTAGCGAAGCGGGTGTCGGTCAGGGGCTCTTTGTTGACGACGTTGGCCCAGTCGTAGCGCCCGCCCAGTACCAATGCCCATTTGTCCCACTTGATCTGGTCCTGCACGTACAGGCCGGTCTGGGTGATGGTGCGGTCCCAGCGGTACGGTTGGCCGAAATTCAGGCGCTGGCCGTAGACCGGCTTGAACAGGTCGATGATCGGCGGGTTGCGGTCGTACAAGCCGTGGAACAGCGAGTTGGAATGGTAGTAGTCCAGGCCGAAGATCATCGTATGAGAGAAGGCACCGGTATCAAATTCCGCCTGGGCAATGCTGTCCACGCCAAACACTTTGTTGTTCTGCGCCCAGTCCACACCGAAGCGTTGCAGGTAGCGTTGATCCTGTACGCCAGTGGCCGGGTTGGCGACGAAACGGTAGCCGTGCAACGGCGCGGTGTAGCGGTCGTCGACCTCGGCATAACGTGCGTTTTGCTTGAGGGTCCACGTGTCATTCAGGCGATGGGAAATCTCGTAACCCAGCGCGTATTGCTCGCGGTTGTACTGGTTGACGCCAGGCTCGCCGATGAACAGGTCGCGCTTGATCTTGCCATTGGGGTTGGCCCACAGCGTGCCGGACGCCGGTAAACCCTGGGCTTCGGGCACGCCTTTGTCTTTCTGGTACTGCGCGAACACCGTCACGCTGGTGTCATCGTTCGGCCGCCAGGTGAGGCTCGGCGCGATGAACTGGCGTTTGTTTTCGACGTAGTTGATTTCGTCCTGGCCGTCATTGGCCAGGCCGGTCAGGCGATACAGAAATTGCCCTTGCTCATCCAGTGGACCGCTCAGGTCGATGGCCGCGCTTTTGTGCTCGTAGGTGCCCGCTTCCAGTACCACTTGGTGGATCGGCGTTTCGCTGGGGCGCTTGCTGACCATGTTGACGATGCCGCCGGGCTGGTTCTGCCCGTACAGCACGGAGGCCGGGCCCTTGAGCACTTCGATGCGTTCCAGGGAATACGGCTCGATCTGCAACGCGCCACCGGTACTGCCGCCGCCATAAGGCAAGTGCAGACCGTCGAGGTACAGGGGCGTAGGCGAGAAACCGCGAGAGGTCGGCTCATCGAACAGCTTCACCCGATCGGCGAAACCACCCGCGCTCATGCCCGGGGTGTAGAGCAACGCCTGGGTGACGCTTTGCGCGCCGCGCGCCTTGATCTCGGCGGCGGTGATCACGTTGATGGTCTGGGGAATTTCCACCAGTGCCGAATCGGTCTTGCTGCCCGATGCACTGCGCGTGGCGACAATACCGTCCACCGGACCCCAGGCATTTTCCTGGGTTTGCTGGCCGCTGATCTGGGTGGCGCCCAGTTGCAAAGGCCCGCCATTGGAAACCGCCTGCAACGACCAACCGCCCTGGGATTGCATCGCCATCAGGCCGCTGCCCGCCAGCAGCCGCTCCAGACCCGATCCGACCCCATAGCGCCCTTGCAGGCCCGCACTGCGCTTGCCTTCGGTCAGCGTCGCGTCAACTGACAGCAAAATGCCCGACGCGCTGGCAAAGCGGTTCAGTGCCTGGTCGAGGCTACCGGCCGGGATGTTGTAGCTGCGCAGCGCCTCGGTACTTTCTTCGGCATGGACCAGCGTCGGCACCATCGGCACCGTCGCCAACAGGCTGACAAACAAGCCACGGCGCAGGGCGCGGGCCAAGGGTTGGATTGGGTGGTGCGGCATTGCAGGACTCCCCGTGAGATCGCTTCTTGATTGGCTTTCAAGAGGTATCCCGAACGGGACGCAAAAACCGACAAGCGCAGGTGAAAAAATTTTCAGGCCCGTGCCTTGATCGTCACCCAGTAGCGCGTGACCGCTTGCACCTGTACCGGCAACGAGCGCTCCAGCGCGGCGAGGATGGCGTCGGTATCGTTGAGCGGAAACACGCCCGTCAACAGCAGCCCCGCCACCGCTTGATCACACCGCAGCAGCCCCGGACGGTAACGACTCAGTTGCGCCACGAACTCGCCCAACGGCTGGCGCTCGGCGATCAGACGGTGCTCGGTCCAACTGCTGGCATTGGCGCTCACCGCTGCCAACGCCGAGCTTTGGCGTTGGTTGAACCACAGGCTGTCACCGGCGTTCATCTGCACGGCTGCGCCCTGTAACGGCGTCACGCGAACGCGGCCTTCGTACAGGTCGACACGGCTGCCATCGGGCAGTTCGCGCACCGCAAAACGGGTGCCCAGCGCCTGCACGTCGCCAGCTGGGGTTTCAACGATCAATGGGCGGACGGGATCGTGGCCGCTGGTCAATAGGATTTCGCCTCGGATAAGGCGGATACGTCGCTCGCTGGCGCTGAAACGCAGGTCGACCGCGCTGTCGCTGTTGAGGTCCAGGCGCGTGCCATCGCTGAGGGTGAGGTGGCGAATCTCGCCGGTGCGGGTGCGGTATTCGGCGAAGGCGGCGTGCCAAGGTTCGCTGCGTTGCACCAAGTAGCCGCTGCCACCGGCCACCAACAGCACGCCGAGCAGCTTGAGCGCAGCGCGGCGCTGCGTGTCCGGTGTGTCACGCAACACCGCGCGGGCGCTGTCGGCGGGCACGCTGCCGAGGGTTTGCTGCAGCTGCTGCAAACGCTGCCAGGCACGGCGATGCTCCGGGTCGGCGGCCTGCCAGCGGGCAAAGGCCTGGCGTTGTTCGCCTTGCAGGTCGCCGCCCCATTGCAGCATCAGCCATTCGCTGGCCTGCTCGACAATCGCCGGGGCGATGGGTGCGTCCTGTCTCATTCGGCGTAGGCCACTTGGTAGCAGGCGACGATGGCGCGGGTCATGTACTTCTGCACCGAGCTGACGGAAACGCCCAAGCGCTCCGCGACCTGTACATAACTCAGGCCTTCGAACTGCGACAGCAAAAACGCCTGGCGCACGTTATCGGGCATGCGATCGAGCATGGCGTCGATCTGCATCAGGGTTTCGAGGATCAGCGCGCGGGTTTCCAGGGACGGCGACTCCGGCTCGGGCAGGTGCGCGATGCTTTCCAGGTAGGCGCGCTCGATGCGCAGGCGCCGCCACTGGTCGATCACCAGGTTGCGGGCAATCTGCGCCAGGTAGCTGCGGCTTTCCTTGTCGCCGGGGAAGCGCCCGGACACCAGCAGACGCAGGAAGGTGTCCTGCGCCACGTCAGCCGCGTGCTCGCGATCGCCCAGGCGTTTGCGCAGCCAGCCTTGCAGCCAGCCGTGATGGTCGCGGTACAGGAGGTGAAGCTGTTGCTGGCCGTCAGTCGCGCTGTCCATGAAAAAGCTCAGATACACTATTGAGAGCAATTATCATTACAGTTTATTTAGCGACTGACAAAAACTCTTTGTACTTAGCGCCCGGCGGTTTGCAGCGGGTACACCGATTCCCAGCCTCCGCCCAACGCCTTGTACAACCCAACCATCGCCAGCGACACGCCCGTCGAGCTTTCCACCCACTGCTCCTGCGTGGCCAGTAGCGCGCTTTGCACGGTGAGCACGTTGACGAAATCCACCACGCCTTCAACATACTGCTGTTGCGCGGTGCGCAGGGCAATCTGGTTCTGGCGCACGGCTTCGGCAAGGCTGTCGCGGCGCAGTTGGCTGGCGTTATAGCGGGTCAGTTGGTCATCGATCTCATGCCAGGCACGCAGCACGGTTTGCTGGTACGCCAGCGCTGCTTCCTGTTGCTGGGCTTCACGCAGATTCAACATGCCTTGCAACCGTCCGCCGTTGAACAGCGGCAAGCTGAATTGCGGGCCGAAAGCAAAGGCGCGGGATCCCCAGGAACCGAAATCCGAGAGCTGCATGGCCTGGGAGCCGAGGCTGCCGGACAAGGTAATGCGCGGGTAGAAGTCGCCCTTGGCGACACCGATGCTCGCGGTAGCGGCGTGCAAGCGCGCCTCGGCCTGGCGGATATCCGGACGGCGCTCAGCCAGCTCCGAAGGCAGGCCAATCGCAACTTGGCGTTGGGTTTGCGGCACGGCGGCGTCTTTGGACAACTGCGCGTGCAAGGCTTGCGGCGGCTCGCCCATCAACAGGCTGAGGGCGTTGATGAGTTGGTCTTGGCGCTGTTGCAAATCTGGCAACCGTGCCTCGATGGCAGCGACTTGAGCGGCGGCTTCCGCTACGTCCAGGTCCGTGGCCACACCGTCAGCCAGGCGCAACTGTGACAGCTTGAGGCTGTGGCGGGCGACGTCGAGGTTCTGCTCGGTGACGGCGCGGGTGTTCTGTACGCCGCGCAGTTGGATATAGTCCTGGGCGGTCTCGGCGAGTACCGATAACAGCACGGCACGGCGGTCGTTTTCAGCGACTTGCAGGGTGGCGTCGGCGGCTTCGGTTTCGCGTTTGACGCGGCCCCAGAAGTCCAGCTCCCAGGAGGCCGAGAAGCCCATGTCCCACTGGTTGAACGCCGAACGGCCATTGTTGCCGGACGGGTCGCTCAAGCCTTTGCCGCTGTTGCGTTGGCGCAGGTAATCACCGTTGGCATTGACGTTCGGATAGCGCTCGGCGGTGGTCACCTGGCGCACGGCGCGGCTTTGTTGCAGGCGGCTGCTGGCGAGTTTCAGGTCGAGGTTATCGGTGAGCGCGCGGCGTGTAAGCGCCGAGAGTTGTTCATCGTGGAACACATCCCACCAGCGTTCCTGCAATGGGTCGCTGACCGCACGGCTGGCGGCCAGGCGGCCCTGGGGTTCGCTCCATTGGGTCACTTGTGGGCTCTGGGGCGTGTGGAAGTCCGGGCCGACCGTGCAGGCGCTCAGGCTGATGAGACTCAAGGTGAGCCAGGCAACTCGCTTCATTGCTGGGCCACCTCACGCTGCTGCGCGGCCGGCGAGGTGTCGACGCTGGCTTCCACAGACATGCCGACCCGCAGGCGCTCGGTGTGCGCCTGGTTGGGTTCGAGGACGATTTTCACCGGAATGCGCTGCACCACCTTGGTGAAGTTGCCAGTGGCGTTGTCGGGTTTGACCGAGGCAAATGTCACGCCCGTCGCGGGCGCGAGGCTCTCCAGATGACCGTTGAGCAACTCACCGTCGAGGCTGTCGACGCGCACCTGCACGGCTTGGCCGGCGTGCATATGGGAGAGCTGGGTTTCCTGGAAGTTGGCCACCACGTAGGCCTCCTCCAACGGCACGACCGCGAGGATCTTGCTGCCCGGCGTCACATAGGCGCCCACCCGCACTGCACGCTCACCGACCATGCCATCCACCGGCGCGACGATGCGCGTGTACGACAGTTGAAAACTGGCCAGTTCCAACGCGGCTTGGGCGCGTTTGAGCCCACCCTCGGCGGCATCGCGCTGGGCGGTGAGGATTTCCACTTGCTTGCGTTCCGCCGCCAGCACGGCTGTGGCATTCGCCAGGCGCGCGGTGGCCTGGTCGATGCGGGTCTTGGCTTGCTGAGCGTTCTGCACGGTGCCGGCGCCGACTCCGGCGAGGTGGTTGTAGCGGTTCAACTCGTGCTCGGCGAAGGCCATTTCGGCGCGATCTGCCGCGACGGTGGCCTGGGCCTGGGCGATGACCGAACTCTGCCGCTCCAGGGTCGCCGTGGCGTTTTTCAGTTGGGCCTGGGCCACCAAGGTATCGGCGTCGGCCGCCTGCGCGGCGGCGCGGAAGTCGCGGTCGTCGATCAGTGCCAGCAGTTGCCCGGCCTTGACGCGCTGGTTGTCCTCCACCAGCACCTCTTTGATAAAGCCGGCCACGCGCGGCGCCACCAGGGTGAAGTCAGCAGCGACGAAGGCGTCGTTGGTGGTCTGGTGCTTGTTGCCCAGCACGCCCGGCGCGACCAGGTACACCAACACGCCGACGGCAAATACGGCGATGATGGAGACGGCGATTTTGTCTTTGCGTTTCATGAACAGTCCTTTCTATCAAGTCGGTGCGCGAGGCGGAAAGATCCGCGTGGGCATCCAGAAAATCAGCAAGATCAACGCCACCGCGACCGCAGCCATGACGTAGTACAGATCCGAAGAAGTCAGCACCACGGCCTGCTCGTGCAGGCGGTGCGCCAGGCCCGGCGCGTCACCGTCGGCCAGGGGCGAATTGCCCAGGCGGTCGACCAACATGGTCGAGTGAAAGTGCAGGCGTTGGGTGGTCAAGGTGTCGATTACGCCGGTAGCTATCACGGCGGCCAGGCCTTTGATGGTGTTGAACCAGGCGGACGCGAACGGCCCGTCCATGGGCTGGATGCTGCCGGTGGAAAGCATCAGCAGCGGCAACACGGCCATCGGTTGCCCGAAGATCTGCAGCAGGTACAGGCCGTAGAAATCGTCGCGGATCCACTCCGATGTCAGGTGCGCACTGCCCACGCAACACAGCACCAGCATGCCCAGGCCGATCCCCAGCACCCAGCGGCAATCGACCCAGCGCAGGTTGCACAGCGCTGCCACCAGCGGCAGCGCGATCAACTGAGGGATCGCCATCAGCAGCATCACCGGCGCGGTTTGCAGCGGGCGGTAACCCTGGACCTGGGCGAGGAAACTTGAGGGGATGATGATCACCGAGGTCAGCACCATCAGCACGCCCGCCAGCACAATCAACGCGAACGACAGGTTGCGCAGGCCAAGCATCTGCAATTTAAAGAACGGTATCGGCTGCGACCATTCATTCACCATGAACAGCACCAGCAATAGGCTGCCGCCACACAGCAGGAAGGTGATCAGGCCCGACTCGAACCAGTCCAGCCGGTTGCCTTGCAGAATGCCGATAACCAGCATGCAGATCGCCGGGAAGCCCAGCAGCAGGCCGCGCCAGTTGAACTGCTTGAAGCGCTCCAGGCGTAATGGATCCTGTGGCAGCCCGTAGGCCACGGCGACCATGGCCAGCAGGCACGGCGCGACGATCTGCCAGAATGCCCACTGCCAGCCGACATACTCGGTCCACAGCGCCGCCAGCGGCGTGCCGAGGCTCGGGCCGAAGGTGGCCGTGAGCGCATAGCCGGCCAAGCCGTACAGCTTGACGTTGGCCGGCAGGAAACGCAGGGCCACGGTCATCAGCATCGGCGGCAGCGCGCCGCCGGCCAGGCCTTGTACGGTGCGCAGTACCAGCAGGCTTTCGTAGTTCGGCGCAAACGGGCACAAGATGCCCAGCACAGTGAACAGGCCGATGGCGCACAGCGTGAAGCGACGTAGCGAAAAGGTCACCGAACACCAGGGCGCAAACGCCATGGCCGCCACGGAAGTCGCGGTGTAAGCCGCGACCAGCCAGGTGCCTTCGTCAAAACCGATGTACAGCGCACCACGGATATCCGCGAGGGCCACTTTGGTGACCATCTCGTTGAGGCCGGAGACCAGCACCGCCAGCAACACGCCGACCAGCCCGATGATGATGCGCGGGCCGAATACGGGTGGGGTCATGGCAGTAGGTTTGGCTGCGGCCGCAAGGGTGGGGGCAGCGAGGGAGGTCATGAACAGGTAACTCGGAATGTTAAATACCCGAGCAGTTTAATCAGGCACACACATGACAAAAAGTTACTTATTGGCAGGATATAACTGCGCCAGACGCAATCCTTAACGCGTGTAGGAGCCGGCTTGCCGGCTCCTACAGAGGTCTTGGGGTGTCAGGTGGGCTGCGCTTCGAGCCAGGTGGCGTGGCAACTCTCGCGCATGGTTTCGCGCAGCCATTTGTGAGCGGGGTCTTTATCGAAGCGCGGGTGCCAGGATTGGGCGAGAACCAGTGTTGGCAACGAGATTGGCAGGGCGAACGACCGCAGGGGCAGCTTCAGGCGATTGGCGCTCAACAGCGCTTCCTTGGGCACCGGCAGCAGCAGGTCGGAATCGGGCAGCATGAACATCGCGCCGTGAAAACCGGGGGCGATCATCGCGACACGGCGCTCCAGGCCCTGGGCGTTCAACGCGGTGTCGATCGGCCCACGGGCAATGCCGCGCCGCGAGATGCTGATGTGGGAATAGCTGGCAAAACGTGCAGCGGTGATTTCTTCGTCGAACAACGGATGATCTTCCCGCGCCAAGCCGACAAAAGTGGTGGAGAACAGGTTCTGCACCTTCACTTCGGGGGTGACCGGCAGGGTGTTGCTCACGCGTAAATCCAACCGGCCTTCACGCAGGGCTTCGTCATCGGTGTCACCTTCGGGCACGAAGCACAACTCGCACAGCGGTGCCATGCGCTCCATGGTGTCGAACAGGCGACCGCCATACACGCCGATGAAAAAGTCATTGGCGCGCACGCTGAAGCGACGACGCAATGTACTCAAATCCACTTGGTCCGCCGAACGGAACAGCAGCGCCGCCTGCTCCACCACGTTGCGCACCTGGCCTTGCAACTGCAGGGCTTTAGGCGTTGGCACCAGGCCGCGACCGGCGCGCACCAGGATCGGGTCGCCGACAGCTTCGCGAATACGCGTGAGGGTGCGACTCATGGCCGCCGGGCTGAGGTTCATGCGGCGTGCGGCGCCCACTACACTCCCCTCGTCGAGCAAGGCGTCGAGGGCGACCAGCAGGTTCATATCCGGTAGTTGCATGCCAAGCACTCGTGACCCATCGAGAGTGAACTGGGCGCAATCGTAGCAGGCTTTACAGGTAACGCTTCAAATTGCGCGGCAGGTAATCCGCGTAGGTGGCCTTGGGATGAGCCTGGCATTTGCGCACGATGTCCGGCAGGGAGTTTTCCAGTTCGTCGGCGCGCGTCAGGCCTTCGTTGTAATCGCTTTTGCCGCTCAACGCCGGGAACATCACCGCCACCCGGGTAATGGCAAAACTCTTCATCGCAATCAACGGCCGGGTGGGATGCTCACGACGGAACTGGCTGACTTCTTCCGTCAGTGCACTGCAGGATTGGTAAGTGGTTTGGGTGAAGGTAAGCTGAGTCGCTTCCTTCTTAGGCGGTTCGGGCGTGAAAATCATATCGTTCTGCGCGTCGAGCACCGCCGGCCGATCGGCACTGACCGTCCACGGCTTGAAGCGCCAGAGTGTAGCCGCAGCCACGGCAGCCTCACCAAACGCCGGCTTGGTGGCGCTGAGCGCTTTGACATCACTGACCGTACCGTCGTTGTGAATATTCAAGCTGATGCGCGCATGCCCTTGGGTGAAGGTCAGGTGACTGGGATAAAGCGGCTTGGGCATGCTGACCACCTCGGGCACAAACTCCGCGAAGACCGAGGTCGACAGTAACAAGGCCGCTGCCAAAACAAAAAACCGCATCGTCGTAAATCCTTTTACCGGGTACGCCTGACGCCAAGGGGGCGTCAGATTCCGTCAGCATTATCGGGTTCACGGCGGACAAAGAGCAATCATTCCTGTTTAGCGCTGCATACCCCAACGCTTCACGGTCAGGCGCTCAAAGGTGTCAAATATCAGGTTTTCCACGAGCAGTCCGATCAGGATCACCACTGCCAGTCCGGCAAACACCTTGTCTGTGTACAACTCGTTACGGTTCTGGAAGATGTACCAACCCAGGCCGCCCTTGCCACTGGTGGCACCGAACACCAACTCGGCGGCAATCAGCGTGCGCCAGGCAAATGCCCACCCGATCTTGAGGCCTGCGAGGATCGACGGCAGTGCCGCCGGGATCAAGATGAACAGCACAAAACGCATGCCCTTGAGGCCATAATTACGCCCGGCCATGCGCAGGGTTTCGGACACGCCGAGGAACCCGGAATACGTGTTGAGCGCCAGCGCCCACAACACCGAATGCACCAGTACAAAGATCAGGCTGTTCTGCCCCAGGCCAAACCACAGCAGCGCCAGCGGCAACAACGCGATGGCCGGCAGCGGGTTGAACATCGAGGTCAAGGTGCTCAGCAGATCGCGGCCCAATTGGGTCGACACCGCCAAGGTGGTCAGGGCAAACGCCAGCACGATGCCGATCAGGTAACCCTTGATCAGCACCACCAGTGAAATGCTCACCTTGCTCAGCAATTCGCCGCTGAGCAGGCCGTCGTACAGCGCGTGAAAGGTTTGCAGGAAGCTCGGCAACAACAGGTCGTTGTTCTGGTAGCGCGCGACGGCTTCCCAGAGGATCGCGAGCACGATCAGGATCAGGCCTTTGCGCAGCCAGCCTTGCTGCCACAGGCGTTGGCGCAGGGGCAGTTCGCGCTCGACAGGGACGCTGAGCAGCGGTTCTAGGGTAATTTCATATTCCTGGCGCATGGATGTTCCCCTTAATACGCGATGCGGATATCAGCGAAACCCAACTCACGTTCGGCCTCGGGCGCTTCATCGAACAGCAAGCGATGAATCCGCCGCGCCGACGCCTGGAATTCCACACCCCCGAGGCTGTGCAGGTCGTATTGATGGCTGTGGATTTCGGCACGCACGCGCCCTGGATGAGGCGAGAGCAACAGGATGCGATTGCCCACCACCAGCGCTTCTTCGATGGAGTGGGTGACGAACAACAGGGTGAAGCGCACCTCCTCCCAAAGCAGCAACAGTTCTTCCTGCATTTTGCGCCGGGTCAGGGCATCGAGGGCAGCGAAGGGTTCGTCCATCAACAGGATTTTCGGCTGCATGGCCAACGCGCGGGCGATGGCGACACGGGCCTTCATCCCGCCGGAAAGCGTGTGGGGATAGGCATCGGCAAACGTCGTGAGGCCGACTTTGTCGAGGTAGTGCAGCGCGCGCGCTTCGGCCTCGGCGCGTTTCAAGGTTTTCGAAGCCAGCAATGGGAACATCACGTTCTGTTTGACGGTTTTCCACGGTGGCAACTGGTCGAATTCCTGAAACACCACGATGCGGTCCGGGCCCGGTTGTTCGACCTTTTGCCCCAACAGGCGGATCTCGCCTTCGCAGGGCTTGATAAACCCGGCGATGGACTTGAGCAAGGTGGATTTGCCGCAGCCCGAGGGGCCGAGCAACACGAAGCGGTCGGCAGGGTCGATCTCGAAACTCACTTGGTGAGTGGCCCGCACCACGCGTTCGGGGGTGCGGTATTCAAGGCTTACATGGTCTACCGCCAGCAGCGGTTCGACAGCGTTCAAGTTGCTGGCCGCGTGGCCTGGCAAGCGCGCGTTCATTTCAACTCTCGTGCGATTGGGGGAAGGAGTGCAAGCCCTTTCAAAAAGGCGCGTCGCCCTGGATGGTGGTGCGGTACAGCTTGCGGCGCAGATGGCTGGGGCAGCCGGCGGCCAGGTGAATCAGCGAGCGGTTATCCCAGAACACCAGGTCGTGGGGCTGCCATTGGTGACGGTAGATGTTTTGCGGCAATACGCTGTGTGCGTAAAGCTGGGCCAGCAGATCACGGCTTTCGTCTTCCGGCAGACCGAGGATACGCGTGGTGAAACCCTCACTGACGAACAGCGCTTTGCGGCCGTTTTCCGGGTGGGTGCGCACGACCGGATGTACGACTTCCGCAACCTGGGCGAGCTGCTCAGGGGTCAACGTGGGGCGCCAGTTGCCTTCGAATTTGGTTTCGCTGTAGCGCGCGGTGTAGGAGTGCGCCGCCCTGCGGCCTTCAACAGCGTTGCGCAGATGTTCCGGCAACTGATCCCAGGCTTTATGCATGTCGGCGAATAAGGTGTCGCCGCCCTCAGAGGGCAGCTCCTGGGCATGCAGCATTGAACCCAGGCTTGGTAGTTCTTTATAGGACAGGTCCGAATGCCAGAATTTTCCCGCATCCCCCAGGCCGATGGATTGGCCGTTTTCGATGATATTGGAGACGATCAGGATTTCCGGATGGTTAGCCAACAGGAATTGTTTGAGTACATGGATCTGCAGCACGCCGAAGCGACGGCTAAAGGCAATTTGTTGCTCGGGAGTGATACGTTGGTCACGAAAGACCACGACATGATGATCGAGGTGCGCGCGATGAATCCGCGCAAAGTCATGGTCATCGATCGGGCGGGTCAGATCCAGGCCTATGATCTCGGCCCCCACGCTGCCGGGAAGCGGGCGAATCTCGAAGGCTTGGGCGGTAAGGGTCGCTGTTGGAACAGTAGAGGCGGCGGACATGAATTCACTCCCGGTCAGACAGGAGCGTGACTTTATAGATATAAGACCAGCACTTTAAATACCGTTAGTGAATATCTATAGACTGGAATGTGCCGGTGAATGCCCATTGCCGGCACTCACTCTGAAATAAATCTGCGACGCGAAGCGTTCAGTTCAGAGCATGACTGTAAGACGTTGCAAAAATACTGTGTGAGCACCAAGAGCCCCATGTTTAGCCGCTTACAAGCCGAAAACCTTGCCCGTTTGACAAGCTGGTAGGCAGTCTCTAGTGTTCATTGGATCCAATTAGCCATGCCCATTCAAGTAGTAGGATAGCGTAGCCGTGACGCAGAAGCCGAACCCTTTGAACAGCATCAAGATCAGCGGTCCTATTCCCGCCCATCTTGCTCGTTCCGTGATTGAAGAAACCTTGCGTAACGCCATTCTCGATGGTCGATTGCCGTGTGGGACTGCCATGCGCCAGCAAGAGTTGGCCAGCCTGTTTGGGGTCAGCCGCATGCCGGTGCGCGAGGCCTTGCGACAGCTTGAAGCACAGTCATTGCTGCATGTGGTGACGCACAAGGGTGCAGTGGTTGCGCCATTGATCGAAGACAATTCGGCTGAGACCTACGCCCTGCGCATGCTGCTGGAGTCCGAAGCGCTGCGCTTGTCGACCCCATTGCTAACCGCCGCCGATATTGCCGAGGCAGAGGCCTATATAACTGCCCTGGAACAGGAAAAGGACTATACCGAGATTGGCCGCCTGAACCGCCTGTTTCACATGGTCCTGTATGGCAAGGCACCCAATCAGCGATTGCTCAAGCTGGTCGAGCACGGATTGAATGAAGAGGAACGTTTTTTACGCTTCAACCTTGAGGCAATGGGACTGGGCGAGACCTCCCAGGAAGATCACCGCGAATTGCTGAACCTGGTGGCGCAGAAAAAGATCGAAGAAAGCATCCTGACACTGCGCAATCACCTGACGCGTGGCATGGAGGTCATCGCCACTTATCTCAATGGCCTCGGCGCGCCCGACAGATAGTTTTCCCAGCACTTCGCTTTGACCCACAGACATTGCGGGGTTTCTCCCATCCGGGGTGAGCTCCGCGCTGACACTTCCAACTTATAAGCCTTATTAGATTAAGTCTACTTCCACTCCGGAAACTTCCCACCGTTATAAAACAATTCGCCCACCACATGTAACTTTTCGAAAAAACATCTCATACACTTATAACCTCCCCCCATCACTTAATCAGCTTATTATCGCTCACTGATAGTCAAATACTTAAATTGACCTTGCCAGCTCAAGTGTATGGCGCACCCTGTCTTGGGCCTGGTTAAACGTTAGCTGTCTTCTTCCGGCTGCAAGAGCCATCACTGCTCCACGAGCAGTTGCAACAACTTATAGGCATCAACCATGCACCCAACTTTGCTTCAAAAAAAGAAACAACAATTATGCAACCACCTGTTATTTGAAGAAATAACTTCACTTAGCAAGTTACAACTTTTTATGGAAAGCCACGTATTTGCAGTATGGGACTTCATGACCCTTACCAAACGCCTGCAACAAGATCTGACTTGCACGCGACTACCCTGGCTTCCACCGACTGACCCACATGCCACACGCCTTATCAACGAGATCGTGCTGGGCGAAGAGTCGGATGAGCGTCCCGAGGGAGGTTATTGCAGCCATTTCGAGCTGTACCGGGAGGCGATGATCGAAGTGGGCGCCAGCACCGCCGCCATCGATACCTTTATCACGCTACAACGTCGAGGCCTCGAGGCTCGGGCAGCGTTGCAGCAGATCGATGTGCCACCGGGCGTGTCCCGCTTTGTCGAAAGCACCCTGCTCATCGCCTTGAACGCCCCTACCCATTCTGTAGCAGCGGCGTTCCTACATGGCCGTGAAAGCGTCATCCCAGCAATGTTTGAACGCTTGTTGCAGGGTAGCGAAGTCATCAATCGACAGGCTCCCGTCCTGGTCCATTATATGAACCGTCACATCGAACTGGACACCCAGGGCCATGAGCCCGGGGCGCAACAGTTGCTCCAACACCTGATCGGCAACGACGTGAACCACAAGGAACAAGCCATTGAAGCGGCTCTCGATGCCGTGGAAAACCGCATAGCGTTCTGGGACACCGTACGGGCCTCGTTGCAGCTGGTGCACTCATGAATAGCGCTGGCTACCGCTCCATCGCAGACGACTGGGAGCGCCGTGCAACCATTCGTACACGGCCTCGGCGCGTATTGGAGAACGACGAAAACCTGATCTATCCACTGAGCCGTCAACCCCTGGTATTGGGCGCGACGTTTCTCGATCACTGTTCGCAATGGCGCGATTTTGTACTGGTACAAAGCTTCTACAAATTCATCAATGACGTGGTGATTTTCGAAACCGAAATCGTCGATGACGTCGCCCGCCGCATCGCCAAGAACCGCTTCGCCGTGCCCTTCCCCCTCGCCTGTCGCTACGATGCAATGACCATCGTGGTGGACGAGGATTATCACGCTCTGGTCGCGCTGGACTTTCTGCAACAGGCCGTGGCAATGACCGGCATACAACCACTCGACCTGCCCGCGCAAATCGAACTCAGCCGTGCCCTGCCCGCAGCCCAGGCGCTGGCGCCTTCGCACCTGCGTGATGCCGTCGGGTTGATTGGTGTGGCCATCGCCGAGAACACCGTGACTCATGACGTGGCAGCTTTCGCCAAGGACGACAGCGTCAAGTCGTCGATCCGCGGCATGATGGCCGATCATCTCTTTGACGAAGGACGTCATGCCCAATTCTGGACACGCCTGGTTCGCCTGTACTGGGAGGCGGCGAGCCCGGAAGATCGCGACATCATCGCCCACGTCCTGCCAACATTTCTGGCCCACTACCTGACCAACGACCTGCAGAAATCCTTTGACCTGCAACTGATCGAACACCTGAACGTCAGCGCCAGCCTCCGCCAGGCACTAAGGGAAGAAATAGACGCACTGGATTTCCCCATCACCCGACAACACCCGATGATCGGCAACATCACGAGTTTTCTGCACCATAGCGGTTTGTTGCAGACGCCAAGCGTGGCACACGCCCTGAGCGACTATTTACCACTGGCCGGGAGAGCAGCATGAGATGCCTGACCATTGGATGGGTCGGTGTCAGCCAAGCCCTAGACCGCGTAAAGCAAGCCCTGGAGCAATACGGCCATAGGTCCGGTGAAGAAGCCGTCGACTTGGTGGTCGAAGACGGGAGCCAGCCATTGCCAAAGCACTTGGCAGACGTCGCCCATATCAGCCTGCGCCTGGGCATCGGCCCTCTGACCGAACACGGGCTGCCTGCACTGCAATTGCGCGGGTATGACCGCAACCGACACCTGCTAGCTGTACTGGAGCTGGCAGCAGAGCCCAGCGGAAATGGCCAGCGATTGCGTTTGCAAGCAACGCAGGTGCTGGCGGAATGGGTAGCGTTGCAGGTCAGCAGCTTCGCACGTGACCCTGAGTATTTGCCGCCAGAGGCACATGCCAATGCCTGGCCTGAGCAAGACCTCCTGCGGCTGGACGTGCTGGCGTTTGAGCATCGGTTCAATCGTACGGCAGACCCAGCGCTGTTGCAGGCGGCTCAAGTACCCATGATCGAACGATTGCAGGCCAGCCTTCTTGCCTTCGCCGAGCGACCCGCACTGTACATTGCGGGCAACGTGACAACTTACCGGCAACTGCAGGCTCAGACCCTGGCCATCCAGCAACAGCTGGAACCGTTACTGGAGGGCATTGAGCGCCCAGCCGTGGTCGGTGTTTGCCTGGAGAAGTCCGTCGAATTGTACGCCAGCATTCTCGCAGTGCTCGGCTGCGGCGCAGTGTACCTGCCATTGGCACCGAGTGACCCGCCACAGCGCCAGCAGGCCATGCTGGACAGCGCAGGGGCCCGCGTTTTGCTGGATGGCGGCGCCCACCCGTTGCGTGAGCATTTCGTTTCACTGGATGTGAGCACTTTTGGCATACCACACACAGCAAGCCCCTCGCAGCATGCCACGGAGCTTGAATCACCGTGCATGGCGCTCTTCACTTCGGGCTCCACGGGACGGCCCAAGGGTGTGCTGCTCAGCCAGGCCAACCTCGCCCACTTCACCGCCTGGTTTGGTAGCCAAATGGCGCTGAGCGAACAGAGTCGCGTGTTGCAGTTTGCCTCAGTGAATTTCGATGCATCACTGATGGATATTTTTCCCACCCTGATCGCCGGCGCACAATTGATCGTCCCCAGCGAAACGCAACGGCGCGATCCGCTGCAATTGGTCGAGTTGATCCGCCAACAACACATCAGCCACGCGTTCCTACCTCCGGCGCTGCTCAGCATCCTGCCGCTGGATCAACCCCTGGGTTTGATGCATCTGTTCACCGGTGGCGACGCCTGCGAGCCCTACGTGATCGAGCGTTTGGCGGGTCAATGCCACCTTCACAATCTCTACGGCCCCACCGAGGCGACGGTACTGGTCACCCATCGAACGCTGCAGGTCGGGGACAGCAATCGCAACGTGGGCCGCCCCATCGCCAACAGCCAGGTGTTGATCCTCGACGATGAGCTGCAACCCGTGGATGAACAGGTAATAGGCGAACTCTACATCGTCGGCCCGGGAGTAAGCCTGGGGTATTTGAATGACGTGCAGTTGCCCGTCTCCCTCTTCATAAAGCTGGCCCTGCCGGGTGGCCAGACCGTGCGCGCCTATCGTAGTGGCGACCTCGCGAAATGGACTGCCGAAGGTATCGAGTTGGGCGGACGGCGGGACTCGCAGGTGAAAATTCGCGGAATTCGGGTCGAGCCTCAGGAAATCGAACAGTGTCTGCGCGCCAGTCGACTGTATCGCCAACTGGCGGTGGTGATTGATGATAAATACAGGATTTGCAGTGTCGTCGCCCAACCAGAACCTGGTGCCACTCTGAGCGACCTGAAGCAGCATGCACAACAGTGGCTGCCAGACTATTTGCAGCCTGGCGTGTGGACCGAACTACCCAGCCTGCCTTGCTCAAGTAACGGCAAAATCGATCGCGCGGCCTTACTCGCATTACCGGCCCAACCGACGTTGACGGGCGCTGGGCAGACTGCGCAAACGCCCCTTCAAATGCAACTGGTGGCGTTATGGCGTGAGTTGCTGCGGTTGCCCATGGAAGCGCTGTCGATTGATGACAGCTTCTTCAATCTTGGCGGCCACTCCATATTGCTGTCGACGCTGTTGCTGCGCATTCGAAAGCAATTTGGCCGCAGCCTGCCTTTGAACCGATTTTTTGAAACACCGACGATCCGTACCCTCGCGCTGTTGATTGAGAATGGTGCGCTGCCCGACACGTCTTCCGGTCTTGCGGTACGGGATGCACAGCGTGAAAACGTTATTCAGGTATTGCCTGAGCAAAGCGCCGGTGATCGCGGCAGAGTCATCGTGACAGGCGCCAACAGCTTTATTGGTGTGCATATTGTCGAAGCGCTGCTGGCAAAGGGTGCCAAGCACGTTGCATGTCTGGTGCGAGAGCATCCAGACCAACCGGCAGCTGCGCGATTCACCGAGGCATTGCGCGAGCACCGTCTTGAACACTTGGACTTGAGCCGGGTGCAGGTCTATGCCGCGGATATCAGCCAGCCACGCCTGGGTTTGGCTGACGATACGTATGAACACCTTGCACGCAACTACGGTGTGGTTGTGCACAACGCAGCGCAGGTCAATCACGTGATGGATTATGCCTCGTTGGTAAAAGACAACGTAGACCCCGTGCTGGAGTGTCTGCGCCTGTGTGAGACCCACTGCAAAAAAGTGCTCAATTACGTGTCGACCTTGTCGGCATGCAGCAACATCGACGCGGATGGCCACGTCCTCGAAACGCCTGCCGCGTCGACCCCTCCCATTTACATCAAAAATGGCTACAACTTGTCCAAATGGGTCGCCGAGCGCTGGCTGGGGCACGCGGTAACACAAGGTTCCTGGGTGAACATTCACCGCCCGGGAAACATCAGCTTCAACACCCGAAGCGGTGTTTGCCAGCCACAGCAAAATCGTCTGATGCTGATGCTCAAGGGCTCGCTGCAATTGGGTGTGGTGCCTTGTTTCGAGGTGAATTTCGACCTGATGCCTGTGGATTTTTTTGCTGGCTTCGTTGCGTTCCACTGCGGCCGTTTTGAAGCTGCGCGATACGTATTCAACCTGCATAACCCGCAGCCTTTGAGCTGGGCTCAGTATCTTGATGCGTTCAACCAGGCGGGCTACGTATTCGACCGGGTCAGTGTCGCGCACTGGCAGCAGGCCTTACGCACCGTCAGCCGCGAAAACGCACTGTTTGGTGTATTGGGCTTTTATCTGGATGAGCTAGGTGAAGACATTGGCGACACTTCAATGATCCATTGCGCCAACGCGCGTAAGGTCGTGGAAGAAATGGGTGCCCACTACCCCGAAAAGACCCCGTCGCTGCTACGCAAGGGCTGCGACCACCTCAAAACCCTAGGCTTTCTTTGAACCGCTTCAGGACATCCCCATGAAACCGCTGCAACCCGATACATTGATTCACAACCCACGTGGAACGCCTGTGGTGACCTCTGTCGTGGTCGACTGCGAGGCCACCCGACTGTGGGGCGTGGTGGGTCACTTTGCAGGCTTTGATGCCTTCATTCCCGCCCTATCCCACATCGAAATGACAGGTGAGGGCGTGGGCGCTTTACGCACCAAATTCTTCCACAATGGTCATTGTGTCGTGGAACAACTCAACAGTCGGGACGAACAGGCCATGTGTATGACCTGGACCACGATTTACAACACGTTGGGCCTGGCGCGTTTGTGGGCAGCGATGCACGTTGAAGCACTTGGCTCAAGCCGCTCCAGGGCAACATGGACACTGATCGGCGAGCCGATAGAAATGGCGCAGGCGGGGTTTGAGCAGTTTGTGCGAGAGTTCGCCGAAAGCGCACTGGGGAATGTGCGCCAGATGCTTGGTTGAAGAACAGGAGCGAGACATTCGCTCCTGTTCATTCAGACTCAGATTTTGAAGCTGTCGACCAGTTGTTTCAAACGGCTGGCCTGTTGAGACAACGCGTCACAATCCTTCAACGTTTCGTTGAGATTGGTCACGCCTTGCTGGTTCAGCAGGTTGATCTGGTTGATGTCGACATTGAGTGTTTCCACCACAGCCGTCTGCTCCTCGGTGGCGGCAGCGACGGATTGGTTCATGCCATCGATTTCAACGATCCGCTGCGTCACGCTGATAAGCCGCTCACCGGCCTGGTTGGCCACCTCGACACTTTCTTCGCTGGAGGCCTGGCTGGCGTTCATGGTGGTCACCGCTTCACGCGACCCCACCTGCAGTGAGGTGATCATCTTGTGGATCTCCTCGGCGGACTCCTGCGTACGGTGTGCCAGGTTGCGCACTTCATCAGCGACCACGGCAAACCCACGACCCGCTTCTCCGGCACGGGCAGCCTCGATCGCAGCGTTGAGCGCGAGCAGGTTGGTCTGCTGGGAGATGCCTTTGATCACATCAAGGATATGACCAATGTTGTCGGTGCTAGCGTTCAGGGTCTCGATCTGGGTGCAAGACAGGCTGATCTTTTGCGACAGTTCCGACATTGCCAGGATGGTTTGCTCTACCACTTTGCGTCCATCATCAGCCTGTTCGCTGGCACCGCTGGCATGCTGCGAAGCGTCGGCAGCGTTACGTGCGATTTCCTGAGTAGCGGCACCCAATTCGTTGATCGCGGCAGCCACACTGTTGGTGCGCGCGCTCTGTTCGTCGGAGCCGATGATCGAGGCGTTGGAAGATGCCATGACACGCTGGGACAAATCATGCACTTGGCGTGTTGCAGAAGACACCTCGGAGATGGAGGCGTGGATACGCTCTACGAACTGGTTGAACGCGCTCCCTACCTCACCAAACTCGTCTTTACTGGTGACATCCAAACGACGGGTCAGGTCGCCTTCGCCCTGGGCAATATCCTGCATGGCAACGCCCATGGTGGTCAGAGGACGCAGCAAAACTTGGATCAGCAGGCTCAAGAGTACTGCAATCGCCACCACGGCAATCAACATGGCTATCAGCGCTGAGGTACGAAATTTACCCAACGGTGCGTAGGCCTTGCCTTTATCGATCGAAAGACCGATATACCAATCCGCACCTGGCAGGCCGCTCACAGGCGTGAACGACAAGATACGTTCCTGGCCATTAAGGATCACTTCCTGACTGACCTTCTCGATACGCACCTGAGTGCCAGGGTAGATGTCCTTGAGGTTCTTCATCACCTGATCTTGGTCGGGACTGACGATGACCTGACCATCGCCGCTGACCAGGAACGCATGACCGATACCACCGAAGTCCACCGAGTTGATGATCTTCACCAGGGTTTGCAGGCTCAGGTCACCACCAACGACACCCAGTAGCTCACCATTCTTTTTCACCGGCAAAGCGATAGTCACGATCTGCCCGCCTACCGCCGCCATGTAAGGCGGAGTCAGCATAGTTTTGTCAGCAGCCACAGCTTGTTTGTACCAGGGGCGCTGGCGTGGGTCGTAGCCATCGGGCATCTTCGCGTCGGGGCGCTGCGTGAATACGCCGTTGGTTTGACCGACATAGGTGAACTGGAAGTTGGCAGTGAAGGCGGGTTGATCGACCAATCCCGGAAGGTCTGCGCCATTGCCCTGATGGGCTACGTTTTGCGCCAGACTTTCGAGTACCAGTATTCGCCCACTAAGCCAGTTTTGCACGCTGCTAGCAGTGAGCTCACCGGATTGCTGAATGGACGACTCCAGGTTCTGCTTGATGGTGCTGCGTTGCAGGTAGTCGTTGTAGAGGGTGAATAACGCGAAGGCCAGAACCACGACGCCTGACGCGGCCAACAGAATTTTATGACTGAACTTGAGATTCATTTCATCGACTTCTTTTGCCAAAGGGGGGTGAGCGTGCCGAGTGGAACATTCCATGTAGCGGTATAGGCGGACTCTCGGGCCGCTCTATTTCGGTGCACGCATGGCTCGTCAGGCTTTCGGCCAAGGCTTGGCAAATCTTAGGAATTTATGAGGTGTTTCCTTTTTTTATGTAGGAAACCGACCAGCGGTAGGCATTTGCGAGGAGATTACGAAGCGCAGTGACTTAATAGTCCTAAACGACAAAACCCCTGTCTGCGTTAGCAAACAGGGGTTTCGGAATTCAATCTTGACGATGACCTACTCTCACATGGGGAAACCCCACACTACCATCGGCGATGCATCGTTTCACTGCTGAGTTCGGGATGGGATCAGGTGGTTCCAATGCTCTATGGTCGTCAAGAAATTCTGTGTATCGGACCGTTGCGCTAGCGACGTGCCGATGAAATTCATGGACTTCTACATAAACAAAACCCCTGTTTGCGTTAGCAAACAGGGGTTTTGGAATTTAATCTTGACGATGACCTACTCTCACATGGGGAAACCCCACACTACCATCGGCGATGCATCGTTTCACTACTGAGTTCGGGATGGGATCAGGTGGTTCCAATGCTCTATGGTCGTCAAGAAATTCGGGTACTGAATCGTGGCTTATGCCTCGCTTCAGCAAATTGGGTATGTGACAGCTTTCGGTGTTTTGTGAGCGTCGAACTTTCGGTTCATTTTCGTCTTCACACACCGCAATCTGATGCTCGTTAGAGTAGTCAAATTGCTTGGGTGTTATATGGTCAAGCCTCACGGGCAATTAGTATTGGTTAGCTCAACGCCTCACAGCGCTTACACACCCAACCTATCAACGTCGTAGTCTTCGACGGCCCTTCAGGGAACTCAAGGTTCCAGTGAGATCTCATCTTGAGGCTAGTTTCCCGCTTAGATGCTTTCAGCGGTTATCTATTCCGAACATAGCTACCCGGCAATGCCACTGGCGTGACAACCGGAACACCAGAGGTTCGTCCACTCCGGTCCTCTCGTACTAGGAGCAGCCCCTCTCAAATCTCAAACGTCCACGGCAGATAGGGACCGAACTGTCTCACGACGTTCTAAACCCCAGCTCGCGTACCACTTTAAATGGCGAACAGCCATACCCTTGGGACCGGCTTCAGCCCCAGGATGTGATGAGCCGACATCGAGGTGCCAAACACCGCCGTCGATATGAACTCTTGGGCGGTATCAGCCTGTTATCCCCGGAGTACCTTTTATCCGTTGAGCGATGGCCCTTCCATACAGAACCACCGGATCACTAAGACCTACTTTCGTACCTGCTCGACGTGTCTGTCTCGCAGTCAAGCGCGCTTTTGCCTTTATACTCTACGACCGATTTCCGACCGGTCTGAGCGCACCTTCGTACTCCTCCGTTACTCTTTAGGAGGAGACCGCCCCAGTCAAACTACCCACCATACACTGTCCTCGATCCGGATAACGGACCTGAGTTAGAACCTCAAAGTTGCCAGGGTGGTATTTCAAGGTTGGCTCCACGCAGACTGGCGTCCACGCTTCAAAGCCTCCCACCTATCCTACACAAGCAAATTCAAAGTCCAGTGCAAAGCTATAGTAAAGGTTCACGGGGTCTTTCCGTCTAGCCGCGGATACACTGCATCTTCACAGCGATTTCAATTTCACTGAGTCTCGGGTGGAGACAGCGCCGCCATCGTTACGCCATTCGTGCAGGTCGGAACTTACCCGACAAGGAATTTCGCTACCTTAGGACCGTTATAGTTACGGCCGCCGTTTACGGGGCTTCGATCAAGAGCTTCGCGTTAGCTAACCCCATCAATTAACCTTCCGGCACCGGGCAGGCGTCACACCCTATACGTCCACTTTCGTGTTTGCAGAGTGCTGTGTTTTTAATAAACAGTCGCAGCGGCCTGGTATCTTCGACCGGCATGAGCTTACGGAGCAAGTCCTTCACCCTCACCGGCGCACCTTCTCCCGAAGTTACGGTGCCATTTTGCCTAGTTCCTTCACCCGAGTTCTCTCAAGCGCCTTGGTATTCTCTACCCAACCACCTGTGTCGGTTTGGGGTACGGTTCCTGGTTACCTGAAGCTTAGAAGCTTTTCTTGGAAGCATGGCATCAACCACTTCGTTAACTAAAAGTTAACTCGTCATCAGCTCTCGGCCTTAAGATCCCGGATTTACCTAAGATCTCAGCCTACCACCTTAAACTTGGACAACCAACGCCAAGCTGGCCTAGCCTTCTCCGTCCCTCCATCGCAATAACCAGAAGTACAGGAATATTAACCTGTTTTCCATCGACTACGCTTTTCAGCCTCGCCTTAGGGACCGACTAACCCTGCGTCGATTAACGTTGCGCAGGAAACCTTGGTCTTTCGGCGTGGGTGTTTTTCACACCCATTGTCGTTACTCATGTCAGCATTCGCACTTCTGATACCTCCAGCAAGCTTCTCAACTCACCTTCACAGGCTTACAGAACGCTCCTCTACCGCATCACTTACGTGATACCCGTAGCTTCGGTGTATGGTTTGAGCCCCGTTACATCTTCCGCGCAGGCCGACTCGACTAGTGAGCTATTACGCTTTCTTTAAAGGGTGGCTGCTTCTAAGCCAACCTCCTAGCTGTCTAAGCCTTCCCACATCGTTTCCCACTTAACCATAACTTTGGGACCTTAGCTGACGGTCTGGGTTGTTTCCCTTTTCACGACGGACGTTAGCACCCGCCGTGTGTCTCCCATGCTCGGCACTTGTAGGTATTCGGAGTTTGCATCGGTTTGGTAAGTCGGGATGACCCCCTAGCCGAAACAGTGCTCTACCCCCTACAGTGATACATGAGGCGCTACCTAAATAGCTTTCGAGGAGAACCAGCTATCTCCGAGCTTGATTAGCCTTTCACTCCGATCCACAGGTCATCCGCTAACTTTTCAACGGTAGTCGGTTCGGTCCTCCAGTTAGTGTTACCCAACCTTCAACCTGCCCATGGATAGATCGCCCGGTTTCGGGTCTATTCCCAGCGACTAGACGCCCTATTAAGACTCGCTTTCGCTACGCCTCCCCTATTCGGTTAAGCTCGCCACTGAAAATAAGTCGCTGACCCATTATACAAAAGGTACGCAGTCACCCAACAAAGTGGGCTCCCACTGCTTGTACGCATACGGTTTCAGGATCTATTTCACTCCCCTCTCCGGGGTTCTTTTCGCCTTTCCCTCACGGTACTAGTTCACTATCGGTCAGTCAGTAGTATTTAGCCTTGGAGGATGGTCCCCCCATATTCAGACAAAGTTTCTCGTGCTCCGTCCTACTCGATTTCATGATTAAGAGATTTTCGCGTACAGGGCTATCACCCACTATGGCCGCACTTTCCAGAGCGTTCCGCTAATCTCAAAGCCACTTAAGGGCTAGTCCCCGTTCGCTCGCCACTACTAAGGGAATCTCGGTTGATTTCTTTTCCTCAGGGTACTTAGATGTTTCAGTTCCCCTGGTTCGCCTCTTGCACCTATGTATTCAGTACAAGATAACCATCTTATGATGGCTGGGTTCCCCCATTCAGACATCTCCGGATCAAAGTCTGTTTGCCGACTCCCCGAAGCTTTTCGCAGGCTACCACGTCTTTCATCGCCTCTGACTGCCAAGGCATCCACCGTATGCGCTTCTTCACTTGACCATATAACCCCAAGCAATCTGGTTATACTGTGAAGACGACATTCGCCGAAAATTCGAATTTCTCAATTAAGAGAACTCACAAATTTTACCTTAGCCTGATCCGTTACCAGTGAAAGTAACGTTCAGTCTATCTTTCTATCACATACCCAAATTTTTAAAGAACGATCTAATCAAAGACTAGAAATCAACATTCATCACCGTCTTGGTGGAATGCTCATTTCTAAGCTTTCATAACGCAGAAGCAGTAGTGGTGGAGCCAAACGGGATCGAACCGTTGACCTCCTGCGTGCAAGGCAGGCGCTCTCCCAGCTGAGCTATGGCCCCATATTTCTACAGGCGTTTCCCACACAAAATTGGTGGGTCTGGGCAGATTCGAACTGCCGACCTCACCCTTATCAGGGGTGCGCTCTAACCAACTGAGCTACAGACCCAATTTCGGGCTGCTTCTTATCGTCTTCTTCAATGAATCAAGCAATTCGTGTGGGAACTTATGGAGCAGCTGATGTCGTCGATTAAGGAGG
>NZ_CP133298.1:0-117500 GCF_030980095.1 Pseudomonas canadensis | reverse complement strand
CTGCCCAGCCACTTCGGCAAACTTACGAAACTGCCCGTCATTACCCACCGTCAGGATGAAATCACCGTCGGCGGTAGGGAAGTCCTGATAGGGCACGATATTCGGATGCGCATTACCCAGCCGCTTTGGCGACGCTCCTGTTGTCAGGTAATTCATCGCCTGGTTGGCCAGACAGGCCACCTGCACATCCAGTAACGCCATATCGATGTGCTGCCCGCCACCATCATGATCCCGATGAGCCAGTGCCGCTAGTATCGCCACTGTAGAGTAAAGCCCCGTAAGAATGTCCGTCAGCGCCACACCCACCTTTACTGGCCCGGCACCGTCATCCCCCTCAGGGCGACCGGTCAGGCTCATGAGGCCGCCCACCCCCTGAATCATGAAGTCATAGCCCGCCCGCGCCGCGTAGGGCCCGGTCTGGCCAAAGCCCGTGATCGAGCAGTAGATCAGCTCGGGATTGATCTCCCTGAGCGACTCATAGTCCAACCCATACGCGGCAAGCCCGCCCACCTTGAAGTTTTCAATGAGGATGTCCGACTTGGCCGCCAGCTCACGCACCAACGCCTGCCCCTCCGGCCGCGTGAAATCGATCGTCACCGACTGCTTGTTGCGATTGGCTGACAGGTAGTACGCCGCCTCACTGGTATTCTCGCCATAGGCATCCTTAAGGAAGGGCGGCCCCCAGGCGCGCGTATCGTCGCCGCTGCCCGGCCGCTCAACCTTGATTACCTCAGCCCCAAGGTCCGCAAGGATCTGCCCGGACCAGGGGCCCGCCAGTACTCGCGATAGATCCAATACCCGCAGATGCGAAAGCGCGCCCATACCGTGCTCCTATTAATAGAACGCTTGAAGACCGGTTTGCGCGCGCCCCAGAATCAGAGCATGCACGTCGTGAGTACCTTCATAGGTATTCACGACCTCCAGGTTGACCAGGTGGCGCGCCACGCCGAACTCGTCGGAAATACCGTTGCCGCCGAGCATGTCGCGTGCCATACGTGCGATATCCAGGGATTTGCCACAGGAGTTGCGCTTCATGATCGAGGTGATTTCAACCGCTGCCGTACCCTCATCCTTCATACGCCCCAGACGCAAGCAGCCTTGCAGGGCCAAAGTGATCTCGGTCTGCATGTCGGCCAATTTCTTCTGGATCAGTTGAGTTGCAGCCAATGGACGGCCGAATTGCTGGCGATCCAGGGTGTACTGGCGAGCGGTATGCCAGCAGAACTCAGCAGCACCCAAAGCCCCCCAAGAAATGCCATAACGCGCAGAGTTGAGACAGGTGAAAGGCCCCTTCAGACCACGCACGTCCGGAAAAATGTTCTCCTCCGGCACGAACACATTGTCCATGACGATTTCACCGGTGATAGAAGCGCGAAGCCCGACTTTGCCATGAATCGCCGGCGCACTCAGGCCCTTCCAGCCTTTCTCCAAGACAAAGCCACGGATGTCACCGGCGTCGTCCTTGCCCCACACCACAAACACATCCGCGATCGGGCTGTTGGTGATCCACATCTTCGCGCCCGTCAAGCTGTAACCGCCGTCCACTTTTCGAGCCCGGGTAATCATCGCACCTGGATCAGACCCATGATTGGGCTCGGTCAGGCCAAAACAGCCGATCCATTCCCCAGACGCCAACTTCGGCAAGTACTTCTGTTTCTGCGCCTCGGTGCCGAACTCGTTGATCGGCACCATCACCAGCGAAGACTGCACACTCATCATCGAGCGATAGCCGGAGTCGACGCGCTCCACTTCGCGCGCGATCAACCCATAACTGACGTAATTCAAGCCACTGCCGCCGTACTGCTCAGGAATCATCGCACCGAGCAAACCGGTCTCGCCCATCTCGCGAAAAATTGCAGGGTCGGTCTTTTCATGGCGAAAGGCTTCAAGCACGCGCGGCGCCAGCTTGTCCTGGGCGAACTGCTCAGCACTGTCGCGCACCATGCGCTCTTCTTCGGTGAGCTGTTGATCCAGCAGCAGTGGATCGATCCAGTTGAAGCTTGCCTTGCCAGCCATGAATAAGTCCTCGCGGGAAGAAACGAATGTCGTGGAACCAGCCTAGGCGCGACAAGCGCTCAGAGCAAACGAGGTTTCCGCATAGGGTTGTGCTAATTTCTCACTTCGAAACCGCCGAAAAGCGCGCATATGCGCTTTACATGTGAGGACACGGTATATGCGCAGAAAAATTCCCAGTACTACCGCCTTGGTCAGTTTTGAAGCGGCGGCCCGCCACGAAAGCTTTACCAAGGCCGCACACGAGCTTTCGATCACTCAAGGCGCCATCTGTCGACAGATCGCCAGCCTTGAGGAGTTTTTGAGTGTCGAGCTGTTTCGTCGCTCACGCCGAGGGGTAAAACTGACGGAAGCCGGGCTGTCGTACAGCCGCCGCGTAGCCACGCAACTGGATGCGGTGGAGCGCGACACGCTTTCCGTCATGGGTCAGCAGGGCGCTAACACCATCGAGTTGGCCGTGGTCCCGACATTTGGTACTCAGTGGCTGATCCCTCGCCTCAAGGATTTCCAACGCCAGCATCCCGAAGTCACGGTCAACCTGACGAACCGAACACGGCCCTTCCTGTTTGCCGATACCGAATTCGACGCCGCCATCTACTTCGGCGATGCCGATTGGTCCGGTACGGAATCGCACCGCCTGATGGGAGAGAATCCTGTCCCCGTGTGCAGCCCGCGACTGCTGGGTAACAGCACGCAACTCAGCCCCCAGGAAATCGCAGAACTGCCCCTCCTGCAGCAAACGACGAGACCTTACGCGTGGCGCCAGTGGTTCAACGCCCAGCAGCTGAGCGTACCTCGCGACATGACAGGCCCCCGTTACGAGCTATTCTCGATGTTGTCTCAGGCCGCCATGCATGACATGGGGATCGCGCTGATCCCGCCGTTCCTCATTCAACGCGAACTAGAGGAGGGCCAACTGGTAATCACAAGCCCCGAAGCACTGAGCAGTTCTAAGGCCTATTACTTGATGATTCCTGACAGAAAGGTCGAATCCGCCTCATTACACGCATTTAGGGACTGGCTGATCGACCAGTCACACCGCTACAGCCCTTGTATTTAAAGGTCAAAACAACATTATTGACTCTGTAGTCAGCAAATTTTCAATCCTACAGATATACATATATGTCGCATTTCAACAGACTGTATCTGTCAGGCGAAAATAGGACTCAAAGCCATGATCTATATGGCTTGCAGCGACTAATACAAGCCAATGACCGACTATTCACACCAACGATGTCAAAAGATTGCAAAAGCGCCTGCAGCCCTTTAAGCCCATGTATTTGAAGAGGTTATTTCAGCATGTTGCGACAATCAGTCACAGGGTGACTTGTAGTTAATTTTTCGTCACCCGTCATAATCCCTTGAAGGCCGTAAAGTTCGCCTGCAAAATGCCGCGCCCCGCTGTCATTTCAGCGGGATCGTGCTGATCGGCCGCCCCAGTTGCGCCACTCGCGGTGCACTGGCCTTTTTACAAAAAGATCAAAAGCAAAAAGATCATGCAGGAGATTTGACGTGCACATTGGTGTTCCTCTCGAAACCCAGACCGGTGAAACGCGGGTGGCTGCCACCCCGGAAACCATCAAGAAGCTGATCGGCCAGGGCCATAAGGTCACTGTACAAAGCGGAGCCGGCATCAAAGCCAGCGTCGTCGACAGTGCCTATGAAACGGCAGGCGCAACCATTGGCAGTGCCAACGATGCGTATGGCGCCGAGCTGATCCTCAAGGTGGTAGCCCCCAGCGACAGCGAACTTGCGCTGATCAAAAGCGGCACCGTATTGGTGGGCATGCTCAACCCGTTCAGTAACGAAACCATCGCCAAGCTCGCCGAGCGCGGCATCACCGCCTTTGCCCTCGAAGCTGCGCCGCGGACCTCGCGCGCTCAAAGCCTCGACGTGCTGTCGTCCCAGGCCAACATTGCCGGCTATAAAGCCGTGCTGCTCGCCGCTCATCACTACCCGCGCTTCATGCCGATGCTGATGACCGCCGCAGGCACCGTGAAGGCCGCACGCGTGCTGATCCTCGGCGCCGGCGTTGCAGGCCTGCAAGCCATCGCCACCGCGAAACGCCTCGGTGCAGTGATCGAAGCGTCTGACGTACGCCCGGCCGTTAAAGAGCAGATCGAATCCCTCGGCGCCAAGTTTGTCGACGTGCCTTACGAGACCGATGAAGAGCGCGAATGCGCCGTCGGTGTCGGCGGCTACGCCCGCCCAATGCCGACCAGTTGGATGCAACGCCAGGCCCTGGCCGTGCACGAACGCGCCAAGCAGGCCGACATTGTCATTACCACCGCCCTGATTCCCGGCCGCAAAGCGCCGACCTTGCTCAGCGCCGAAACCGTCGCACAGATGAAGCCCGGCTCCGTGGTGATCGACCTTGCCGCTGCCCAAGGTGGCAACTGCCCGCTGACGGTTGCCGACCAGGTAGTCGTCGAGAACGGCGTGATCATCTGCGGCCCGACCAACCTGGCCGGCGCTGTCGCCGCCGATGCGTCAGCCTTGTACGCGCGCAACCTGCTGGACTTCCTGAAGCTGGTCTTCACCAAGGAAGGGCAGTTTGAAATCAACCTCGAAGACGACATCGTCGCCGCGTGCCTGATGTGCCGCGACGGCCAAGTCATCCGCAAAAACGCCTAAGCAGGGATTCAGACGATGGAAGAGCTTATCTCCCCCGGTATCTACAACCTGATCATCTTTGTGCTGGCGATTTATGTCGGTTACCACGTGGTCTGGAACGTAACCCCCGCGCTGCACACGCCATTGATGGCGGTAACCAACGCCATTTCCGCCATCGTGATCGTCGGCGCCATGCTGGCTGCGGCCCTCACTGTCACGCCACTGGGCAAGACTATGGGCACCCTGGCCGTGGCACTCGCCGCAGTCAACGTGTTCGGCGGCTTCCTGGTCACCCGCAGAATGCTTGAGATGTTCAAGAAGAAAGCCCCGAAAGTAAAAGAAGAGGCGCCTAAGTAATGAGCATGAATCTCGTCACGACGCTCTACTTGATCGCGTCGATCTGCTTCATCCAGGCTCTCAAGGGCCTGTCGCACCCCACCACGTCGCGACGCGGCAACCTGTTCGGCATGCTCGGCATGGCGCTCGCGGTGCTCACCACCGTGGGCCTCATCTATAAGCTGGGCGCTGAGTTGGCTACCGCAGGCATTGGCTACGTAATCGTTGGCCTGCTGATCGGCGGCACCGCCGGCTCGATCATGGCCAAGCGCGTAGAAATGACCAAGATGCCTGAACTGGTAGCGTTCATGCACAGCATGATCGGCCTGGCTGCAGTGTTCATCGCGATTGCCGCGGTGGTCGAGCCGCAGTCCCTGGGCATCGTCAAACACCTGGGCGACTCGATTCCTGCCGGTAACCGCCTGGAACTGTTCCTCGGCGCGGCCATCGGTGCCATTACCTTCTCCGGTTCGGTGATCGCCTTCGGCAAATTGTCCGGCAAGTACAAGTTCCGCCTGTTCCAGGGCGCACCGGTACAGTTCGGCGGCCAGCACAAACTGAACCTTGTGCTCGGCCTCGCTACGTTGGGCCTGGGCCTGGCGTTCATGTTCACCGGCAACCTCACCGCCTTCGCGCTGATGCTGGCCCTGGCCTTCGTGCTTGGCGTGCTGATCATCATCCCGATCGGCGGCGCGGACATGCCTGTGGTCGTCTCGATGCTCAACAGCTACTCCGGCTGGGCAGCGGCGGGCATCGGTTTCTCGCTGAACAACTCGATGCTGATCATCGCCGGCTCGCTGGTGGGCTCCAGCGGCGCGATCCTGTCGTACATCATGTGCAAGGCGATGAACCGTTCCTTCTTTAATGTACTGCTCGGCGGTTTCGGCAATGCGCCGGATGCCGGTGCAGCGGCGGGCTCTAAAGAAGCACGCCCGGTCAAATCCGGCTCGGCTGACGACGCGACCTTCCTGCTGACCAACGCCGACACCGTGATCATCGTCCCGGGTTACGGCCTGGCCGTAGCACGTGCACAACATGCGCTCAAGGAACTGACCGAGAAGCTGACCCACCACGGCGTCACCGTGAAGTACGCGATCCACCCAGTGGCCGGCCGTATGCCAGGGCACATGAACGTCCTGCTCGCCGAGGCCGAAGTGCCTTACGACCAGGTGTTCGAGATGGAAGACATCAACTCCGAGTTCGGCCAGGCCGACGTGGTGCTGGTGCTGGGCGCGAACGACGTGGTCAACCCGGCCGCCAAGAACGATCCGAATTCACCGATCGCAGGCATGCCGATTCTCGAAGCCTTCAAGGCCAAGACGATCATCGTCAACAAACGCTCAATGGCCAGCGGCTACGCCGGCTTGGACAACGAGCTGTTCTACCTGGACAAGACCATGATGGTCTTCGGTGATGCCAAGAAGGTCATCGAAGACATGGTCAAAGCCGTCGAGTAACACTGCTTCAGCGCAATACTCGAAACCCCGGCCTCCAGTAGGCTGGGGTTTTTTATTACCGCATGAAACCCGACCAAAGGCTCTAAATCGCTGCCGGGCATTCGACCATGGTAGCGGGCCGAATTTTTTTGAAATCACTAAACTGCGCACCTTGCTTCCGTAGCCTGAGATAACAATCCATGTACCGTGATCGTATCCGCTTGCCTTCGTTGTTGAACAAGGTCATGAGCGCGGCAGACGCCGCCGCACTGATCGAGGACGGCATGACCGTCGGCATGAGCGGCTTCACCCGTGCCGGTGAAGCCAAGGCCGTCCCCCACGCTCTGGCCGAACGCGCCAAGACCTCGCCGCTGAAAATCACCCTGATGACCGGCGCCAGCCTGGGAAATGACCTGGACAAGCAACTGACCGAAGCGGGCGTACTGTCGCGACGCATGCCGTTCCAGGTCGACAGCACCTTGCGCAAGGCGATCAACGCCGGCGAAGTGATGTTTATCGACCAGCACCTGTCGGAAACCGTCGAGCAACTGCGCAACAATCAGCTCAAGCTACCGGATATTGCGGTGATTGAAGCGGTCGCGATCACTGAGCAAGGCCATATTGTGCCCACCACGTCTGTGGGCAACTCGGCCAGCTTTGCGATTTTCGCCAAGCAGGTGATCGTCGAGATCAACCTGGCGCACAACCCGAACCTGGAAGGGCTGCACGACATTTATATCCCGACGTACCGGCCAACCCGTACGCCGATCCCGCTGGTGAAGGCCGATGACCGGATTGGCAGCACTGCTATTCCGATCCCACCGGAAAAGATCGCCGCCATCGTCATCACCAACCAAGCCGATTCCGCCTCGACCGTGACGCCACCCGACAGCGACACCCAAGGCATCGCCAATCATCTGATCAACTTCCTCAAGCAGGAAGTCGACGCCGGCCGCATGACCAACAAACTCGGCCCGTTGCAGGCCGGCATCGGCAATATCGCCAACGCAGTGATGTGTGGCTTGATCGAATCGCCGTTCGAAGACCTGACCATGTATTCGGAAGTGTTGCAGGATTCGACCTTCGACCTGATCGACGCGGGCAAGCTGAGCTTTGCTTCGGGCAGCTCGATCACCTTGTCAGAACGGCGCAATGCCGACGTGTTCGGCAACTTGGAAAAGTACAAGGACAAACTGGTGCTGCGCCCGCAAGAGATCTCCAACCATCCGGAAGTGGTGCGTCGCCTGGGCATCATCGGCATCAACACCGCGCTGGAGTTCGATATCTACGGCAACGTCAACTCCACCCATGTCTGCGGCACGCGGATGATGAACGGTATTGGCGGCTCCGGGGATTTCGCGCGCAATGCGCACCTGGCGATCTTTGTTACCAAATCCATTGCCAAAGGCGGGGCGATTTCCAGCGTGGTGCCGATGGTCAGCCATGTGGACCACACCGAGCATGACGTCGATATCCTGGTCACCGAAGTTGGGCTTGCTGACCTGCGTGGCCTGGCGCCACGGGAACGGGCCCGGGTGATCATCGATAACTGTGTGCACCCTGCCTATCGCGATGCCCTGAACAGTTACTTCAACGCTGCTTGCGCCGTCGGCGGGCACACGCCCCACATCCTGCGCGAAGCGCTGAGCTGGCACATCAACCTGGAAGAAACCGGGCATATGCTCAAGGCGTGATTGATACAGATCCGGGCTGATGCAAAAACAGCTTCATCAGCCCGGCATCCTCAACGCCATCTCTGCAAAAAACTGTACTGCTGTACCGGTCATTTCCTACCGAAATATCCCACACATCACTACGAAAACACCAGTTTCGCACCACTTCAGTGCAGATAGGTACAGTTGCCTCATTTCTGTACAGTACAGCACCCATAAACAGTTAACTGGCCCCTCACAATACAGGGGAACTGTATCTAGAGAGTCTTGCGTCGGAAGAGGATCATTGGCATCAGTTAAACCACTACCTAATCCCGCCACAAGCGGAAGGATGTCATCATGGAACGTACACTCAGTTCCGATCTGTTCTTCGAAGAAAAAGCTGTAAACACCCAGGCCTCCCTGCCTCTGCGCGTTATCGCCAACCTGATGTTGTGGCAGCGCCGCATCTCCAGCCGCCACCAACTGGCTCGTCTGGATTCGCGTCTGCTGGCTGACGCAGGCATCAGCGAAGCTCAACGCTACGAAGAGCTGAGCAAGCCGTTCTGGCGCTGATTTAGCGCTCGCTGGCCCTGACCTACCGGGTCCACCGCCAGCACCCTGATTTGTCAAAGCAAAGCCCGCCCCGGGAAATCGGAGGCGGGCTTTGTTGTTTTCGGGGCTTGGGTTTTCAACGGAAAACAGTGACACAATTCGTGGACAGGTACAGTTTAAAAAATACAACAGTTAAGCAGTACAATTTAACTCCAGTGCATCTGTATCGGTCACATCCCCTCGCTGAACATGGTGTTCCAAGACCTCATGAAAGGTGCACGCCATGGACACGCCATCCCACAGCTATAAGCGGTTGTTAAGTCGAGCCGCTTCGATCCTCGCCAAATGGCTACGCCAGGCCTATGAACGGCGCCAACTGTCTCAGCTTGATAGCCGTGAACTGTCCGACCTGGGCATCAGTCCTGGCGACCGAATGAACGAGCTGTCCAAACCGTTCTGGCGTGACTAGGCAGTCAAGACGCTTCCCGAACGGATAAACGGCGGCTTAATATCCAGTCACCACGTGGCGAACCGCGTAGTACGGGCGTCTGATCCCCAATGGCTGCCCTGCGCCACCTTATCCGTTCATCTACAGGAGTCATCCCATGTCCCGTCTTCGCCTGCTGAGTGCCGCCGCCCTGTTGGCCCTGGCTGCCAACGCCAACGCGACCAGCTTCATCGTGACCACCGACTCCATCGTCGGCGCGCTGAAAGCCACCTCCGACGCTACTTCCGATGCCACGTCGTCCCTGCGCGACAATAAAGTCGTGCGCGCCGCCCGTGACGACGCCGCCAGCTTTGTTGCTAGTGAAGGCGCCATCCGTGGCGTGAAACTGGAGAGTGCCCTGGCACAGATTCGCCAACAAGCGCCGCAGTTGAACACCGCGACTGACGCACAGTTGGCCCAGGCCATCCTGGCGATCTGAATACAGGGCTGATGCCTGGGCGCTGGCTCTCGCCCGGGCATTACGCTAGCCTTGGCGCTCGTTTTAAGTTGTCGAGTCCCATGGCTTTTTCATACCGCCTTTTAATAGTTCCACTATTGCTTTGTGGCGCCTGGTCGCCCGTGGCTTCGGCTTTCGACCTGAGCACCCAAAGCACCGTCGCCAGTGCGTACGCCACCAGCAAGGTGACGTCCGCGCCCTTCGACAGAAAAGTGATTATGGCCGCCCAGGACGACGCGGCTGCGTTTATCGCCACTGACGGCCAATGGCGGGGCGCACGGCTGGAATCCGCGCTGGATTATCTGCGCCGCAGCCAACCAAAACTTAACGCCAGCGACCTTGAACTGGCGCAAGCAATTCTCGTCCAATAATCATCTTTGTATTCCATCTTTTTCATTGGAGTCATCTCATGCGTAGCCCGCTGATCGCCGCCGCCCTTGGCCTGCTGTTATTGGCCGACGTTGCCCAGGCACAAACCCTAGTGGCCACCAGTAACATCATTGTTCGCGCCTCTGGTCGCACCATTGATTTCACCTCGGACACCACCACCTCCATACGCGACTCCAAAGTCGTGCGCGAGGCCCACGACGACGCTGCCAGCTTCGTCGCCACCAACGGCGAGATCCGTGGCGCACGCCTGGAAGCCGCCTTCGACACCCTGCGCACACGTCTGCCGGAAGCCCGCGACGCCAGTGACCAGACCCTCGCCGAAGCTATTCTCGCACTGTGAGGCGAATTGCCGCCTGGCTCCTGGCCGGGGTTGTGCTGCTGTGTGCCAGCGCAGCCCAAGCCGGCCTGCAACTGCGGCTCAAGACCGATGGCTTGAGCCCTGCTGAACTGCAGGCCAGCCAGGCGTTGCTCGACGAAGCGATGCGCGCTTTACCGCCTAGCTTCGTCGAGCAGTTGGACCGGCGCATCGATGTCGGCTGGACCGACAAGATGCCCGAGAATGCCTACGGGCAAGCTTCCCTGGTGTCCGAGCTGGACCTCAACCGCAACCTGCTCGCCAGCCTGACCGACGGCACCGCCGCCACCCAGAAAACCAATCGCCCCCACGGCACCGTGCGACGCGAGATGCTCGCCACCGTGCTGCATGAACTGACCCACATTTATGACCGTGCGCGCCTCTGGTCCAAAGCAGACCGCGCACTGATCAACCGCTGCAGCCGCCAGAACAATCTCACCGGCCTGATCGGCCTGCCTGATCAATGCCGTGGCCAGAATGGCCGACGTTTTACCCTCAGCGATGACCCACGCCTGCTGGACCTTGCCGGCTGGCCGCAATACGTCGGTCGTCGTGGCGGACGCGAACAGAACAACCATCAGGTCGCGCGCAGCCCGGACATCTACGAAACCACCAGCCCCTTGGAATTCGTCGCAGTCAACATGGAGTACTTCCTGCTTGACCCGAGCTACGCCTGCCGCCGTCCCTCGCTGTTCCGTTATTACAAAGAACACTTTGGCTGGGCGCCGCCGAACCAAGAAACCTGCGCCAACACCTATGCGTTCCTGAACGCCGGCAACGATTTCGCCAAGACGCCGCTGGGCCATGTCGACCCGGAGCGCGTCTACGAAATCGACTACCTGCTGGCCGAAGCCAACCAAAACCTGGTGAGCCGCTGGGGCCACAGCATGCTGCGCCTGGTGATCTGCGCGCCAGGCCGTCCGCGTGGTCCGGATTGTCGGCTGGATCTGGACCAGCACCTGGTGTTGTCCTACCGCGCGTTTGTCGGTGACGTACAGCTGTCGAGCTGGGACGGCCTGGTCGGCAAATACCCGTCGCGCCTGTTTGTCCTGCCGTTGGCGCAAGTGATCGACGAGTACACCAAGACCGAGTTGCGCGGCCTGGCCTCCGTGCCGTTGAAACTGACCCGCCAGGAAATCAACGACACCGTCGAGCATGCCGCCGAGATGCACTGGAGCTACGACGGTAATTACTTCTTCATTTCCAACAACTGTGCGGTGGAGAGCCTGAAACTGTTACGCAGTGGCAGCGCCAACCCGCAACTGACCGGCCTGGACAACATAACCCCCAACGGTTTGCTTGAGGTATTGAGTGCTCGTGGCCTGGCCGACACCAGCGTACTGGACGACAAACGCCGGGCGTTACGCCTGGGCTATCACTTCGACTCCTTCCGCGAACGCTACCAAGCGATGTTCGATGTACTGCGCAAGCATCTGCCGATCCAGCAGACCCAGGTCGAAGACTGGCTGTCCCTCAGCGCAGAGGAGCGCCGCCAGTGGTTCGGCCAGGCCGATCTGCGCACCAGCGCCGCATTACTGCTGCTTGAACAGGCGAGTTTTCGCAAGCAGTTGATGCTGGCCCAGGACGAAGTCAAACAACGCTACCTCGGCGCCCGCGAGCTGAAAAACGGCGGCATGGAGAAAGCCAACGCTACGCTGCAACAGATCCTCGCCAACAGCGGCTTCCTCAGCCGTCCGGCAGAACTCTTGGGCAGCGGCGGCTACGGCCTGCCGCAGCCTTCGGAAGCCAAGCGCCTGGAATCGGAAAGCGCCGAGCGCCAGAAGCAACTGCAATCACTGACTGGCGAGTTGGATAAAGAGGTGAGGGCGCTGCTGGACCCTTCGCGCTCCGCCGAGATTGCCGCCTGCGAAGCCAATCTCAAGCAGGTAGGCGAGCATTTGCGGGCCTTGCACAAGGCGGCGGGCGGCCTGGAGCTGCCCTGAAACGCCGAGTAACCCTTCATCAGCCTTTCATCCAGCGAAAGCTGGCTGAAAGCTTACCCGTCTAGGATCGCCCCCACTGCCGGCAACAGACCGGCTGTTAACAACAACAATGGTGATTCCCGATGTCCGCTCGTACCCGCCTGTTCGCCCCAACTCCACCCGTACGCCTCGTGCCTTTCGTTCTGCGCTGACCCCCTCGGTTCGCCATTCCCTAGCCGCGCTACGCCTGGAGTATTCCTATGCTGACTTTCCTTGGCTTTGCCATGGTCATCACGTTCATGTTCCTGATCATGACCAAGCGCCTGTCCGCGCTGATCGCCCTGATCATTGTGCCGATCCTGTTCGCGCTGTTCGGCGGTTTCGCGCCGGAGATCGGTCCGATGATGCTCGCGGGCATCACCAAGCTCGCGCCGACCGGCGTGATGCTGATGTTCGCCATTCTCTACTTTGCCCTGATGATCGACTCCGGCCTGTTCGACCCGGCCGTGCGCAAGATCCTCAAGATGGTTAAGGGCGACCCGCTGAAAGTCTCGGTCGGCACCGCTGTGCTGGCCCTGGTGGTGTCCCTCGACGGTGACGGCGCCACCACCTACATGATCTGCGTGGCCGCCATGCTGCCGCTGTACCAGCGCATCGGCATGAGCCCGCGGATCATGGCTGGCTTGATCATCCTCGCCGGTGGCGTGATGAACATGACCCCCTGGGGTGGTCCGACCGCCCGCGCCGCCAGTGCGTTGCATGTGGACCCATCGGACATTTTCGTACCGATGATCCCGGCAATGGCCGCCGGCGTCGTCGCAATCCTGGTGATTGCCTACATGTACGGCCTGCGTGAACGTGCACGCCTGGGTGAATTGCACCTGCAAGGCGACGAGATCGACCACAGCGAAATCAGCGTGTCGCAATTCCCGGACGCTCGTCGCCCGAAATTGATCTGGTTCAATGGCGCGCTGACGTTCGCCCTGATGTGCACGTTGATCGCCGGCCTGTTGCCGCTGCCGGTGCTGTTCATGGTGGCGTTCAGTATTGCGATGATCGTCAACTACCCGTGCCTGCAGATGCAGAAAGACCGCGTCGCCGCTCACTCCGGCAGCGTATTGGCGGTGGTGGGGCTGATCTTCGCGGCCGGTATCTTCACCGGCATCCTGTCGGGCACCGGCATGGTCGATGCCATGTCCAAGAGCCTGCTGGCCGTTATCCCTGACGCGCTGGGCCCGTACCTGGCCGTGATCACCGCGCTGGTGAGCATGCCGTTTACGTTCTTCATGTCCAACGATGCGTTCTACTACGGCGTATTGCCAGTACTCGCCGAAGCCGCCAGCCACTACGGCATCACTGCGGCAGAAATGGGACGTGCGTCGATCGTCGGCCAACCTGTGCACCTGTTGAGCCCGCTTGTACCCTCGACCTACCTGCTGGTCGCTTTGGCGGGTATCGAGTTTGGCGATCACCAGCGCTTTACCCTCAAGTGGGCAGTGCTGGTGTGCCTGTGCATAATGGTCGCCGCTTTGCTGATGGGGATTATTCCGCTGTTCAGCACTCTATAATCCAAACACCCAACCGCGCGGCGCTGCAGCTTGCGCGGTTTAACACTCGCTCAAAGGAATACACATGGAATGGCTGACCAATCCGGAAATCTGGATTGCCTTCTTCACCCTGACGGCCCTCGAGATCGTCCTAGGCATCGATAACATCATCATGATTTCGATCCTGGTCAGCCGCATGCCCAAGCATATGCAGGCGCGCACCCGGATCTTCGGCTTGGCGCTGGCCATGGTCACGCGCATTCTGTTGCTGCTGTCGATCACCTGGGTGATGCAACTGACCGCCGACCTGTTCGTGGTCTTCGGCCAAGGCATTTCCGGTCGCGACCTGATCCTGTTCTTCGGTGGCCTGTTCCTGCTGTGGAAAAGCTCCCAGGAGATGTACCACGCGCTGGAAGGTGAAGACGAAACCCACGACGAGCCGAAGGGCGCCGGTGGCAAGTTCATCTACACCATCATCCAGATCGCGATCATCGACATCGTGTTCTCCCTGGACTCGGTCATCACCGCTGTCGGCATGGTGTCCCACGTTCCGGTCATGGTCGCGGCGATTGTCGTGGCGGTATTGGTGATGATGTTGGCTGCTGGCACCATCAGCGAGTTCATCGACAAGCACCCGTCGCTGAAAATGCTGGCGCTGTCGTTCCTGCTGGTCGTGGGTACCGTGCTGATCGCGGAATCCTTCGATGTGCACGTGCCAAAAGGCTACGTCTACTTCGCCATGGCGTTCTCGCTGGCGGTGGAAGCGGTGAACATCAAGATGCGCACCGCCATCGCGAAAAAGAAAAAACAGCAGGATCCGGTGAAACTGCGCAAAGACATTCCGGGTCAATAAACCCGAGCCAGACAAAAAGGGGCTTTTTAAGCCCCTTTTTTGCATCCACAAAAAGTTGATTTCATGACAGTTTTGTTTCAATCCCCACTTTAGCTATGCGATGCTGGCGCAGAGCCCATTCGCCAACTACAGCTTAAGTACAAGACGTAGAGCGGCACGCGGCAACTTTCCTTCGCTCACTTTAGAGCGCACCCACACGGGGGGCCGAGCATGCTGACCTTGCTCAATCTGCTTTCCGCCGTGACCCTGCTTATCTGGGGCACGCACATCGTCCGTACCGGCATCCTGCGGGTCTACGGTTCCAACTTGCGCCAAGTCATCGGGCAGAACATGTCCAAGCGCTGGCTGGCGTTTATCGCCGGTATCCTGGTGACGGCCATGGTGCAGAGCAGCAACGCCACGGCGATGCTGGTGACCTCCTTCGTCGGCCAGGGCCTCATGGGCCTGATGCCCGCCCTGGCGACCATGCTCGGCGCCGATGTCGGTACTGCGTTGATGGCGCGGGTGCTGACGTTCGATTTGTCCTGGCTGTCGCCGCTGCTGATTTTTCTTGGGGTGATTTTCTTCCTGTCGCGCAAGCAAACGCGGGCAGGGCAGTTGGGACGCGTGGGGATCGGCCTCGGGCTGATCATCCTTGCGCTGCAACTGATCGTGGAAGCCGCCGGCCCCATCACCCACGCCCAAGGCGTGAAAGTGTTGTTCGCATCGTTGACCGGCGACATCTTGCTCGACGCCCTGGTCGGCGCCTTGTTCGCGATGATTTCCTACTCCAGCCTGGCCGCCGTCCTACTGACCGCGACTCTGGCCGGCGCAGGCGTGATCGGCTTGCATGTCGCGATCGGCCTGGTGATCGGCGCCAACATCGGCAGCGGCGTGCTGGCCTTCCTCAGTACCAGCATGCAGAACGCGGCCGGGCGCCAGGTCGCGCTGGGCAGCCTGCTGTACAAATTGATCGGCCTGTTGCTGATCATTCCTGTGCTGGACCCGCTGGTGCTGTGGATGGATGGCTTGGACTACAGCGCCCAAGGCATGGTCATCACCTTCCACCTGCTTTACAACGTGAGCCGTTGCCTGATCCTGTTGCCCACCATCGGCCCGATGGCAAAACTGTGCGCCTGGCTGCTGCCCGAGCGTGAAGAGGTCAACGGCAAAGCCAAGCCGCGCCATCTGGACCTGACGGCACTCAGCACCCCAAGCCTGGCCCTGGCCAACGCCGCCCGTGAAACCCTGCGCCTGGGCGACCTGATCGACAACATGCTGACCGCCATGCAGGAAGTGCTGCGCGGCAAACAGACCGCCATCACCCAGGAAATGCGCAGCCTCAGCGACGACGTCGAATCGCTGTACAGCGCGATCAAGCTCTACCTGGCGCAAATGCCCCGCGAAGACCTCAGTGAGCAGGACAGCCGGCGCTGGGCCGAAATCATCGAGCTGTCGATCAACCTGAAACTGGCCGGCGACCTGATCGAACGCATGCTGCGCAAAGTTCAGCAGCAGAAAACTTCCCAGCGTCGCCAGTTTTCGGAAGTGGGCCTGGAAGAACTCACCGGCCTGCACAGTCAGTTGATCGCCAACCTGCGCCTGGGCCTGTCGGTGTTCCTCAGCGCCGACCCGGAAAGTGCCCGCCAATTGCTGCGCGAAAAACGCCGATTCCGCGCCCAGGAACGCCGCCTGGCCCACGCGCACGTGAGTCGCCTGCAGAGAAAAATCGTACAGAGTCTGGAGACCAGCTCCCTACACCTGGAGCTGATTGCGGACATGAAACGCCTCAACTCGTTGTTTTGCAGCAGTGCTTATGTAGTGTTGGAAACGTCCGACACCGGCGCGCTCTCCGCCGAAGATATTGCCGACATCACACATTCGCCCTGAACGTACTATGGCCCGCGAAGTCAGTTAAAACTGACCTCACTCGCCAGGAAGCTTGTTATGCGTCGCCTGTTGTTCGCCTGTCTGCTCATGGGCTCTGCCCATGCCTTTGCCTTTGACCGCCTGCAAGTCGAGGGTTACACCTTGCCCAATGGCCTGCAATTGCTGCTCAAGCCGGGCACCGAACGTGGGCATGTGGCGATCCGCCTGGTGGTGGGCGTGGGTCTGGATGACTTCAGTTGCGAGGACAAAGAGCTGCCGCACCTGCTGGAACACTTGCTGTTCAGCGGCATCGACGGCGGTGGAGAAGGTGAGCTGGAAGACCGCATGCAAGCCCTGGGCGGCGAGTGGAACGCCTATACCAGCAACGCCGACACCACCTTCGTGATCGAGGCGCCCGCGCAAAACCAGCGCAAGGTGCTGGACCTGCTGCTGGCGATCCTCACCCGCACCGAATTGACCGACGCCAATATCGACGCCGCCAAGCGGGTGGTGGAGCGCGAAGACGGCGGCCACTACTCACACCTGCAACGCCTGCTGGACCGCCAGGATCTAGGCCACACCGCCAGCAATCAACTGGCCGTCGAGCTGGGCCTCAAATGCGCCGAACGCGCCGAGGTCGACCATCTGACTCGCGACCAGTTGGAGAACCTGCGCAAAAACTGGTACGCGCCCAACAACATGACCCTGATCATCGTCGGTGACCTCGACAAATTGCTGCCGGCCTATCTGGAACGTACCTATGGCCAGCTCGACCCGGTCGAACCCACGGAACACCCGGCACTCCCGGAAATCCAGCATGCCGCCGCCGCCCACCGCGAACTGATCCACGGCTGGGTCGGCGATAGCGCCAAACTGCACTGGATGCTCCCTGAGCCAGTAATGGACGACGGGCATGATGAAACCTACGACCTGCTCAAGGACTACCTCGACTGGGCGTTGTACCGCCAACTGCGCCTCAAGCACGGCTTGTCCTACGGCCCGTGGAGCGAACGCGAAGTGCTCGGCGGCGTCGGCTTCCTCAGCCTGAATGCCGACCTTGAGCGGGAAAATCTCCCCGAAGCCGAACAGGTGCTCCAGGACCTCAGGGCGCAGCTGCTCAAAGACGGTCTCGACCCGGCGGTATTCGCCCGCCTGCAACAGGCCGCCGTCGCCCGTCAGGCCTGGGCCGTGCAGGGCAACAGCGCACTGGCCGACTATTACTGGAGCGCTTCCGGCGATTACAACAACGGCCACTTCAGCGACCCGGTCAAACGCATCAAGGCCGTGAGTCTGGACCAGACCAACCAGGCCATGCGCCAAGTGTTCAAGCAACCCGGCTACTGGCGTATCGAGAAGCCGCTGCTCAGTTACGACCTGCTGAGCTGGATCGGCGCCGGTGTCCTAGGGCTGATCGCCTTTGTGTTGATCGGCGTACGGCTTTATCGCAAACGGATCGCGTAATGACGCAACGGACGACGGACTAAGACGTTATTCTGTCTAGGATTTTTTCCTACAAAGACTGCGAACCGCCAGATGCCAAACCTGACCCACGTAATCCAGCGCATTCTCGAGCTGATGAAGCGCTACCCAGGGGTGATTGCACTCGGCGGCTTCATCTCGGGTGTGGGCAGCTTCATCCTGGTGGACCGCCAACAGGGCATGGCCAGTTGGATCGCAGTGATCATGCTGGTGAGCTGGCTGTGGCTGATGCTGGAAAACAGCTTCACCCAGCTGTTCACCAAGGTCTTCAAGCGCGAAATCCCCGAACCGCTACTGCGCTATGCAACCCAGATGATCCATCAGGAAAGTCTGTTTTTTGTGCTGCCGTTCTTTTTCATCACCACCGCCTGGAACAGCGGCCAATCGATTTTTACCGGCCTGCTCGGCGCGGCGGCGCTGGTGTCGATTGTCGACCCGCTGTACTACAAATGGTTGGCGCCCAAACGTTCACTGTTCCTCGCGCTGCACACCTTCACACTGTTCGCCGCGCTGCTCACCGCGCTGCCGATCATCCTGCACCTGACCACGGCCGAGAGTTACAAGCTGGCCCTCGGCGTGGCCATGGCGTTGTCGATTCCGAGCCTGGCCGTCAGCATGCCGCTACGCAGCCTTAAAGGCTGGGCGATGTTGCTCGGGGTCACGGCCGCCATTGGTTGCGCCGGATGGTTCCTGCGCAGTTGGGTGCCACCGGCCACCTTGTGGATGACTGAAGTGGCCATCAGCACACAGTTGCAAGACCGCACGCCGGGCGACGACCTCAAGGAAGTCACCGCCGCCCAACTGCGCAGCGGCGGGCTGTATGCCTACACCGCGATCAACGCGCCGCGCGGGTTGGATGAGCGCATCTACCATGTGTGGCAATTCAACGGCAAAGAGGTCGACCGCATCGCCTTGGATATCCATGGCGGACGCAAAGAGGGCTACCGCGCCTGGACCCACAAGCAGAACTTCCCCGGCGACGCCGTGGGTCGCTGGCAAGTACGCGTGCTGACTGAAGACGGGCAGGTAATCGGCGTGCTGCGCTTCAAAGTGACGGACTCAGCACAAACGGACAACCCAAAGTAGGCAGGTTCGTGCTATTACGTAGGAATTGTGGATAGCCAAACAAGCTCGGAGCTTATGACCCCCCCTACGACGGCCGGTGCAGCCCACCTCGATACGTCCACCACCCCGCCACAGCTGAGGATTACGGGGGACTGGACGCTTGCCCACTATGCCAACCTAAAGAAGCTGTCGGACAAGCTCGACGGCCAATACGACGCCGGCGCGCGCATCGATCTCAACGGCCTCGGTGCCCTGGATACTGCCGGCGCGTCGTTGCTGGTGGAGTTGCTGGGGCCGACCCGCATCGAGCAATCTGCCGAGCAGACTGACTGCAGCTTGTCTGCCGCCGACCGCGCACTGCTCAAGACCGTCTACCGCTCCCTGAATGATTTTTGCGTACCGGACAAAGCACCGGAAGAAGCCGCTGGCATTCAGGTGCTGGCGCGCATTGGCCGGGCGGTGGACACCGTCTGGCAGGACAGCAAGAAACTGCTGGGTTTTATCGGCCTGATTCTCGAAACCTTCGCCCGTGGCATTTTCCGTCCCAAGCGCTGGCGCATCACGCCCATGGTCGCGCATCTGGAGCAGGTCGGCCTCGACGCCGCGCCCATCGTGGCCCTGCTGACCTTTTTGGTGGGTGCCGTGGTGGCATTCCTCGGTGCCACCGTGCTCAAGAGTTTTGGCGCGACTATTTTCACCGTCGACCTGGTGGCGTTCTCTTTCCTGCGGGAATTCGGCGTGTTGCTGACAGCGATCCTGATCGCCGGTCGCACCGCCAGTGCCTTTACCGCCCAGATCGGCTCGATGAAGGCCAACGAAGAAATCGACGCAATCCGAACCCTGGGCCTGGACCCGATGGAGTTGCTGGTGCTGCCTCGCGTACTGGCGCTGCTGGTGGCATTGCCGATGCTGACCTTCCTGGCGATGCTCTCGGGGATTGTCGGCGGCGGCGTGGTCTGCGCCGTGGCCCTGGATATTTCGCCGGCAATGTTCCTGTCGCTGCTGCAATCGGACATTGGCGTCCAGCACTTCCTGGTGGGCATGGTGAAAGCGCCGGTTTTTGCGTTCCTGATTGCCGCCATTGGCTGCTTGGAGGGCTTTAAGGTCAGCGGCAGTGCCGAGTCGGTCGGCGCCCACACCACCTCCAGCGTGGTGCAATCGATCTTTGTGGTGATCGTGCTGGATGCGGTCGCCGCGCTGTTCTTCATGGAGATGGGCTGGTGAGTCGTCTACACCGAGCGCCCGCCGAGGCGGTGATTGAAGTGCGCGGCCTGTGCAATCGCTTTGGCAGCCAGAGCGTGCACGAGAACCTCGACCTGGATTTGTACAAAGGCGAGATCCTCGCGGTGGTCGGCGGCTCCGGCAGCGGCAAGTCGGTGCTGCTGCGCAGTATCGTCGGCCTGCGTCGACCCAGCGAAGGCGAAGTGCGGGTGTTCGGCAAGAACCTGCCGAGCCTGCCGGAACATGAGCGTTCCCTGGTGGAACGGCGCTTCGGCGTGCTGTTCCAGAAGGGCGCGCTGTTTTCTTCGCTGACCGTGACCGAAAACGTCGCGCTGCCGTTGATCGAACATGCCGGCCTCAGCCGCCGCGACGCCGAGCACTTGGCCGCGGTGAAACTCGCCCTGGCCGGGTTGCCATTGTCGGCGGCCGACAAGTACCCGGCTTCACTGTCCGGCGGCATGATCAAGCGCGCCGCCCTGGCCCGCGCGCTGGCGTTGGACCCGGACATCCTGTTCCTCGACGAACCCACCGCCGGGCTCGACCCGATCGGCGCGGCGCAATTCGACCAACTGATCCTGACCCTGCGCGATGCGCTGGGCCTGAGTGTGTTCCTGGTCACCCACGACCTGGACACGCTGTACACCATCACCGACCGCGTGGCGGTGCTGGCGCAGAAGAAAGTGCTGGTGGCCGATGCCATCGATGTTGTCTCGGAAACGGACGACGCATGGATCCACGAATATTTCCACGGCCCCCGTGGCCGCGCGGCATTGGATGCCGCTCAATCGCTTAACGAGGTATGACATGGAAACCCGAGCCCATCATGTGATGATCGGTCTGTTCAGCGTGATCGTGGTGGTCGGCGCGATGCTGTTCGGCCTGTGGCTGGCCAAGTCCAGCGTCGACAGCGCCTTTCAGGACTACGAAGTGATCTTCAACGAAGCCGTCAGTGGCTTGTCCCAGGGCAGTTCGGTGCAGTACAGCGGGATCAAGGTGGGCGATGTCATCAGCCTGAGCCTGGACCCCAAGGATCCGCGCCGCGTCCTGGCACGTATCCGCCTGGCCGGGCAGACGCCGGTCAAGGAAGACACCCAGGCAAAGCTGGCCCTGACCGGCATCACGGGTACCTCGATCATCCAGCTCAGTGGCGGCACCCCGCAGAGTCCGGAACTCAAGGGCAAGGACGGTAACCTGCCACAGATCATCGCCTCACCATCGCCCATCGCACGCCTGCTGAACAATAGCAACGACCTGATGACCAGCATCAACCTGCTGCTGCACAACGCCAACCACATGTTCTCCCGCGAGAACGTCGAGCGCCTGAGCAACACCCTGGAAAACCTGCAACAAACCACCGGCGCCATCGCCGACCAGCGCGGCGATATCAAGGTGGTGATGCAGCAACTGATGCAGGTGAGCAAACAGGCGAGCGCTGCCCTGGAGCAGACCACTGTGCTGATGCGCAACGCCAACGGTTTGCTCAACGAACAAGGCAAGCAGGTCTTCGGCAGTGCCGAACAGGCCATGAAATCCCTTGAACAAAGCACCGCGACCATCAACACCTTGCTGACAGACAACAAGGACTCGGTGAACAGCGGCATGCAAGGCCTCAACGAACTGGCGCCGGCCGTGCGCGAACTGCGCGAAACCCTCGGTTCGCTACGCGCCATCTCCCGCCGCCTGGAAGCCAACCCCAGCGGTTACCTGCTGGGCAGCGACAAGAACAAGGAGTTCACGCCATGAAGCGTGCTTACCAAATGATAGCCCCTGTGGCCTTGGCGCTGGTGAGCGCGTGCTCGATCCTGCCCAAGGCCGACCCTTCGGATGTGTATCGCCTGTCCTCGGCCCAGACAGTCAGCCAGGCCACGCCGGTCAGTTGGTCGCTGCGTGTGAACAAGCCGCAGACCAGCGAATTTCTCGACAGCCCGCGCATCGCCGTGGTGCCCAATGGCGACCTGATCAGCAGTTATGCCAACTCGCGCTGGAGCGACCCGTCGCCGGTGCTGCTGCGCAACCGCTTCATGGACGGCTTCCAGCGCGATGGCCGGGTGACGCTGCTGAGCACCGACGATACCAACCTGCAGTCCGACTATGAGCTGGGCGGGCAATTGCAGGCATTCCAGAGTGAATACCACGGCAGTGCGGTGGAGGTGGTGATTCGCCTGGATGCGCGGTTGGTGCGCGGCAGTGACCAGCGAATTGTTGCCAGCCGACGGTTTGAGGTGCGGCAGCCGGTGAGCGACACCAAGGTGCCAGCGGTGGTGGCCGGGTTTGGGCAGGCGGGGGATCAGTTGAATAAGCAGGTGGTGGATTGGGTGGTGGCGCAGGGCAATAGTGCACCGAAACGCTGAGGGCCTCTTCGCGAGCAAGCCCGCTCCCACATTTGACCGTGTTCATCCTGACGAAACGCGGTCGAATGTGGGAGCGGGCTTGCTCGCGAAAGCGGTATAAGCCTCAGCCAAAGAACCAGTAGCACACCGCAATAGCAGCAACGACACCGGCCAACTCCGCCAGCAACGCACACCCCACCGCATGCCTGGCGCGCTGGATACCCACCGACCCAAAGTACACCGCCAACACATAGAAGGTGGTCTCGGTACTGCCCTGAATCGTCGCCGCCACCAGCGCCGGGAAGCTGTCTACACCTTGAGTCTGCATGGTCTCGATCAACATCGCCCGCGCAGCGCTGCCGGAAAACGGCTTGACCATCGCAGTCGGCAAGGCATCGACAAAGCGTGTGTCCATACCGGTCCAGGCGACCACATGGCGAATGCCTTCCAGGCCGAAATCCAGGGCGCCCGAAGCGCGCAACACACCCACGGCACACAGCATCGCCACCAGGTAGGGCAGCAGGTTCTTGGCCACGTCGAAGCCTTCTTTTGCGCCTTCGACAAATGCCTCGTAGACCTTGACCTTGCGCAACGCGCCGATCACCAGAAACAGCATGATCAACCCGAACAACGTGAGGTTGCCGAGGATCGACGACAAGCCAGCCAGCGCCGTCGCGGAAAGGGTCGCCAGCAATGCCATGAAGCCGCCCAACACCAGTGCGCCCGGAATCAGATAGGCCAGCACCACCGGGTCCCACAGCCGCAGGCGCTGCATGATCGCCACCGAGAGCAGGCCGACCAGGGTTGAGGCGCTGGTCGCCAGCAGGATCGGCAGAAACACCAGCGTCGGGTCCGCCGCGCCTTGCTGGGCGCGGTACATGAAGATGGTCACCGGCAGTAGCGTCAGCGACGACGCGTTGAGCACCAGGAACAGGATCTGCGCATTACTCGCGGTGTTGGGGATGGGGTTGAGTTCCTGCAGCGCCTTCATCGCTTTCAAGCCGATAGGCGTCGCCGCGTTATCCAAGCCCAGGCCGTTGGCGGCGAAGTTGAGGGTGATCAAACCGATCGCGGGGTGGCCGGCAGGCACTTCCGGCATCAGGCGGCGAAACAGCGGGCCAAGGGCCTTGGCCAGCCAATCGACAATTCCGGCCTTCTCGGCGATGCGCAAGAAACCCAGCCACAGGGTCAGGGTGCCGAACAGCAGCACCATCACTTCCACCGACAGTTTGGCCATGGCGAAAATGCTTTCGACCATTGCCGCGAAAATTCCGGCGTTACCGCCGACCAGCCATTGCGCCAGTGCCGACACCATTGCCACGACAAAGAAGCCAAGCCACAGGCCATTGAGCATCAGTTGAATCCCCCGAAGAATGGAGCGAATGATAGCGGGGCTGGCAGAAACGACAAACCCCGGAATTATCCGGGGTTTGTCTTAGAGCTGTAGTGCTATCAGCTGCGGGTCGCTTGGGCGGCCGGCGCGGCTTCCTTGCTGCGCCAGTGCGGCAGCGAGTTCCAGTAGCGCTCGCCCTTGGCGTCGTCGTACATACCTTCCCAACGGGAGATGACCAATACGGCCAGGGCGTTGCCGATCACGTTCAAGGCGGTACGCGCCATGTCCATGATGCGGTCGACACCGGCGATGAACGCCAGGCCTTCCAGCGGAATGCCCACGCTGCCCAGGGTCGCCAGCAACACCACGAAGGACACGCCCGGCACACCAGCGATGCCTTTGGAGGTGACCATCAGGGTCAGGACCAGCATCAACTGCTGGCCAACCGACAGGTCGATGCCATACAGCTGGGCAATAAAGATTGCCGCGATGCTCTGGTAAAGGGTCGAACCGTCGAGGTTAAACGAGTAACCGGTCGGCACAACGAAGCTGCAGATGGCTTTCGGCGCGCCGTAGGCTTCCATCTTCTCGATCACGCGCGGCAGCACGGTTTCGGAGCTGGCGGTGGAGTAGGCCAGGACCAGCTCATCCTTGAAGATACGGATCAGCTTGAGGATCGAGAAACCAAACAGGCGAGCGATCAGGCCCAGTACTGCAAAGGCAAAGAACAGGATGGCGACGTAAACCAGGATCACCAGCTTGGCCAGCGGCAGCAAGGAGGCGAAGCCGAAGTTGGCGACGGTCACGGCGATCAGTGCGAATACGCCGATCGGGGCGTACTTCATGATCATGTGGGTGACTTTGAACATGCTCTCGGACACGCCCTGGAACATGGTCACCAGTGGCTCGCGCAGCTCAGGCTTGAGGCTCGACAAGCCCAGGCCGAACAGCACCGAGAAGAAGATGATCGGCAGCATTTCGCCACGGGCAACAGCGGCGAAGATGTTCGACGGGATCAGGTTGAGGATGGTCTCGATGAACGCATGCTCATGCTGCACTTCGGCGGCGGTGGCGGTGTACTTGGAGATGTCGACGGTACCCAGGGTACTCATGTCGATGCCGGCGCCGGGGTGGAACAGGTTGGCCAGCAGCAGGCCGACCACGATGGCGATAGTGGTGACGATTTCGAAGTAAAGGATGGTTTTGACGCCGATACGCCCGAGCTTCTTCGCATCACCGACACCGGCAATGCCGACGATCAGCGAGGAGATCACAATCGGGATCACGATCATCTTGATCAGGCGGATAAAGATATCGCCCGCTGGCTGCAACACATTGCTGATCCACCAGGCCTTTTCAGCACTGAAATGGTTGAGCACTGCACCGATTGCGATCCCCAGCACCAAACCGATGAGGATCTGCCAGGCGAGGCTTAGCTTTGCCTTCTTCATGTCATTACCCTTACTTCAAGTGAACTTAAGGCAAATGCGCCAGCTGCAACGCTCGAGAGCGAAAAAGTGTGTGCATCTGCCTCCATGGAAGGTCACCGCAGCGTGGCCGAAATGGCTTACTGGCAGGCGAAAAAAGGCGCAACTATTCCCATGCAAGGGAGCGACGTCTAATGCCGTAAACGCCTACCCTATGCCGAATCGGCATGGCTTTTTTTCATAATAACTGTCCGAACGGTCAGTTCAAATGTGACATTTTGTCCGACATACATGCCGTGAACCGGCCAAACCCGGCTCGCTCAGAGAATTAGGACGTCTTTCAAGCGCCGGCAAAAATGTCTGGGAATTCCGTCGTTTAGTGTCGGAAATGTCCTATGGGCACCCTCAAATTTTATCGATAGATGGTCGACCGGACATACCAAGAAATGGTTCTGAACAAGCAGAAGGGAAATATTCGGCTAAGGAGGGCATAACAAAAGAGAAATAAGCCCGCCGCAAGTTCAGCAAGCCGTGAGCTTGTGAACCTGCGTCGCAGCTTTTCGCCTGACCCGGCCCTTGCGCAGGCACTCCCTGTGCCCGTAGGTCACGCCGATCCCGATTGATCAGAGCAACCCGACCCCTTGGTCATGCACCGCCCTTGGCGAGCGATGCAAACAGAAAGAAGCGAGAGGCTTCTTTCTATGGACGCAGGCTTCGCAGACGACAGACGCGTCAGACGGAACCTAATACCAATTCGGATCTTTCTTCAGCTGCTCCATGAGCAACTTCTGCATGCCTTCATCCGGCTTACCGATAAAACGGTAATCGGCATGCCGCGTCGGGGATTTGTCCGCCGGAAGACCGGCCGGGACTTCCACCAACATGGCGTAGGCATCTTCCTTGTCGAGGCTGAAGGCAACGATCAGGCGTTTGTTCAGGCACGTGTCAGCGGTTTCGCATAGCGGCCCGACCAAGTACTTGTCGCCATCTTCTTCGACGGCATTCATTTGTTCGGCCGTACCCGACAGGTTCATCACCCATTCCGGCAGGCGTTCTTCTTTCTTCACCACGCCTTGCCAGGTTTCGCGGTATTGCGGGTCCGCACTGAGCAATTCGTTGGCCCGGGATTGGCCGTCATTGGCGGCCATCGCCAAGCCGCTGCCGCCCAGGAGCAGGGCGGCAGCAATAGCTTTAAGGGACAAAGTCGTCATGTTCAGCCTCGGCCGCGACGACCAAAGAAGAAGGAAGCGATGAACATCACCAGGAAGACCACAAACAGAATTTTTGCGATACCCGTGGCGGTGCCCGCGATACCACCGAAGCCCAGGACTGCAGCCACAATGGCGATGATCAGAAACGTGATTGCCCAACTCAACATGGTGATTCTCCTTACGCTTTTATAGGGGTAACAGCGGTAGTGCCGTGCAGCCGCTCAATACAAGCGGCTGTTGGTGCCTAAAACACCCAACGCTCCTGGGATGGCAGTTCACTCAGGGCAGACTCCTGATCAACCATCCGCAATTGCGGGGCTGTTGCATCGGCAGCAACACTGCCAACGGAACGGAAATGGGTTTGGGTCATGGCCGGACGTTCAAACTGGGGGATCTGCTGCTGACTCTGCTGCCAATGTTGCAACTGCTGGCCGCCAATCAGCGTGACCATCAGGGCCAGGCTGGCAAACAGGCCTTGTTGCAAGCGTAGTGGCGATACACGCAATTGGCTGAGGCTTTGGCGAGTCATGCTGCTGTTCTCCCGCATTTTGATTATTCGTTGGGAGAGGTATTGCAGAGTGCATGCCAGCTTTTTTACAAAATAAAACTCAATAAAATCAATGAGTTGAATATTGACGATTGGGTTGACCCCCAGCATCCTGCACGATGCCCGTCTGGGCGCCGTGCGAAATGCACGATGGCCAGCGGTCGGATCAATGGATAGAACACGGAATGAGTGCTGCCGAAGTGGCAAGACGGCATGAAAACGCCATCAGCCGGGGCTTTGTAGGCAACGATGCAGATAGCTGCACGACGCTGCCTTTTATCGATCAGAATAAACCATGCAACTTGCCCGATTATTCCGGGACTAAACACCATCATTCATAGTTTAAGGAGCGCGGGACAGATGGAATCAGCCAAGGAACTTCAAGGCCGTATTCTTTTAGTGGATGACGAATCCGCGATCCTCCGCACCTTCCGTTATTGCCTGGAAGATGAAGGCTACACCGTAGCCACCGCGAACAGCGCCGCTCAGGCCGATGCCTTGATGCAGCGCCAGGTGTTCGACTTATGCTTCCTCGATCTGCGCCTGGGCGAGGACAATGGCCTGGATGTACTGGCCCAGATGCGCATTCAGGCGCCGTGGATGCGTGTTGTGATTGTGACCGCCCACTCTGCAGTCGATACCGCCGTTGATGCGATCCAGGCCGGCGCTGCCGATTATCTGGTCAAGCCTTGCAGCCCTGATCAACTGCGCCTCGCCACCGCCAAGCAGTTGGAAGTACGTCAACTCTCCGCACGCCTCGAAGCCCTTGAAGGCGAAGTGCGCCAGCCGAAAGACGGCCTCGATTCCCACAGCCCTGCAATGATGGTGGTACTGGAAACCGCGCGCCAAGTGGCCGGCACCGATGCCAACATTCTGATCCTGGGCGAATCCGGTACCGGTAAAGGCGAACTCGCCCGCGCCATACACGGCTGGAGCAAGCGCTCGAAAAAATCCTGCGTCACCATCAACTGCCCGTCGCTGACCGCAGAACTGATGGAAAGCGAGTTGTTTGGTCATAGCCGCGGTGCGTTTACCGGCGCCAGCGAAAGTACCTTGGGCCGCGTTAACCAAGCGGACGGCGGCACGCTGTTTCTCGATGAGATCGGCGACTTTCCCCTCACATTGCAACCCAAGTTGCTGCGCTTTATTCAGGATAAGGAATACGAGCGGGTGGGCGATCCGGTCACTCGCCGTGCTGACGTGCGTATCCTGGCAGCCACCAACCTGAATCTGGAAGACATGGTCCGCGACGGCCGCTTCCGCGAAGACTTGTTGTACCGCCTCAATGTCATCACCTTGCACTTGCCGCCGCTGCGCGAGCGCAGTGAGGACATCCTGACCCTGGCCGATCGCTTCCTGGCGCGCTTCGTCAAGGAATACGCCCGACCGGCGCGTGGCTTCAGCGATGAAGCGCGCGAAGCACTGCTCAACTACCGCTGGCCGGGCAATATCCGCGAACTGCGCAACGTGGTGGAGCGCGCCAGTATTATCTGCCCGCAAGAGAAGGTGGAAATCACCCATCTGGGCATGGCCGAACAACCCGGAAACAACGCCCCACGCATTGGCGCGGCGCTCAGCCTGGATCAGTTGGAAAAAGCCCATATCGGCGCCGTGCTCGCCACTAGCGACACCTTGGACCAGGCGGCTCGCACCCTGGGTATCGACGCGTCGACCCTGTACCGCAAACGCAAACAGTACAACCTGTGAGCTGTACCCTATGAAGTTAGCGATGAAGCTGCGCACTCGGTTATTCCTGAGCATCTCAGCGCTGATCACCGTTGCCCTGTTGGGCTTGATCCTGGGCCTGGTGAGCGTCATGCAAATGGCCAAGACCCAGGAGTCCCTGATTCGCAGCAACTTCATCACCCTGGACCTGGGCCTCAAGCTGCGCCAAAGCCTGGGTGATCAGTTGATCATGATGCTGGAGGAGCGCCCCGACCCTGAGGCACTGCAAGCCTCCAAGCAACGCTACTTCGACCTGCTGGACCAGGGCATCGCCCATGAGCAGCGCGACAATCGCGGGACTGGGTTCAGTAAGGCCCGAGGCCAGTATCAGGATCTGCTGGACGCCTTTGACGAATCCCAGCAACCGACGCCTCCTCCAGGCTCCAAGGAAAAGCTCACCGAAACCTTCAATAAGTTGCGCAACGGCCTGATCAACGAACACAAGCAGGCGTTAGAGAACATCAGCAACAGCGAGCACAAATCACGTGAGCGCGCGTTGCTGATCGCCGGCTTGCTGGGCTTGGTGGGGCTTGCAGTGCTGATCATCGGGTTTGTGACCGCCCATGGCATTGCCCGGCGCTTCGGCGGGCCGATCGAAGCTCTGGCCAAAGCCGCCGACAAGATCGGCCAGGGCGATTTCGAGGTCACGCTGCCGATCTCATCCGCAGCAGAAATGAACCAGCTGACACGCCGCTTCGGCATCATGGCCGAAGCGTTGCGCCAGCATCAGGCAACCAATGTCGATGAGTTGCTGGCCGGCCAACAACGTCTGCAAGCTGTACTTGACAGCATCGACGATGGCCTGCTGATGATTGACCGCCAAGGCCGTCTGGAACACCTCAACCCCGTGGCCCAGCGTCAATTGGGCTGGGACGAGGAACGCCTCGGTCAAGGTCTTGGCGAAGCACTGGCACGCCCCGAGCTGGATGAGCAACTGCAACTGGTACTGCGCGGCGGCAACCTGGAGCGGGCACCGGACGATTTGGAAGTGGAAGTGGAAGGCGAGCTGCGCCTGCTGACGTACAGCCTGACCCCGGTGAGCCATACCCAGGGGCATATCCTCGGCGCAGTGATGGTGCTGCACGACGTCACCGAACAACGCGCCTTCGAACGGGTACGCAGCGAGTTCGTATTACGCGCCTCCCATGAGCTGCGTACGCCGGTGACCGGCATGCACATGGCATTCGGGCTGTTTCGCGAGCGTGCGAAGTTCCCGGCCGAGTCCCGTGAAGCGGACTTGCTGGATACGGTCAATGAAGAAATGCAGCGCCTGATGCAGTTGATCAATGATCTGCTGAATTTCTCGCGCTACCAGAACGGTCTGCAGAAGCTAACGCTGGGGCCGTGCGATGTGACTGACCTGCTGGAGCACGCCCGTGCACGCTTCGTAGAGCCGGCCAATGCTCAGAACATCGAATTGCTGGTGGAAGCTCAATCCGACCTGCCTCGGTTGTATGCAGACCAGGCACAGCTTGAGCGGGTGTTGGACAACCTACTGGGCAACGCCCTGCGCCACACGGCGGCGGGTGGGCAGATTCGCCTGCAGGCGCGCCGTCATGGTGAGCGAGTGATTGTCAGCGTCGAGGACAACGGCGAAGGCATCGCTTATGGGCAGCAGGGACGGATCTTCGAACCCTTTGTCCAAGTGGGCCGCAAGAAAGGCGGCGCCGGCCTGGGCCTGGCGCTTTGCAAGGAAATCGTGCAACTGCACGGCGGCCGCATGGGCGTGTATTCGCGGCCGGGGCAGGGCACTCAGTTTTATATGGCGTTGCCGCTTTAAGTTCGATTCAACGCACGCAGGATTGCGGCACTCTCCGCATCCGGTGTGCCGTCAAACAGCGACGGCCGGAAATGCATCTGGAACGCCGCAATGACATGGCGCGTGGCGACATCCAGCTCCCCGGTCTGAGGCGTCTGGTAACCCAAACGGGCCAATTCTTCCTGGAACCAGGTAATGCTCGGTAGCTCCGCCGCGTATTGCATCTGGAACCGCGCAACAGCCTGGGCATTCGGCCACACGCCCAACCCTTCATCGGCCAGGCGTTTCCAAGGGAACAATGGGCCCGGGTCCAGCTTGCGCAACGGTGCGATGTCACTGTGGCCAATGATGTTCTTGGGGTCGATGCCGTTGCGCTTGCTGATGTCCTTGAGCAATACCACCAGAGATTTAACCTGCGCTTCGGAGTACGGGTACCACAAGCGGCCGGTCGGGGTGTCCTTGTAGCCAGGGTTCACGATCTCGATACCGATGGAGCTGGAGTTGAGCCAGGTGCGGCCCATCCATTCGCTTTCGCCGGCATGCCAGGCGCGCTGGCTTTCATCCACCAGCTTGTAGATGGTGCCGGAGGCGTCGTCGCCGATCAGGTAATGGCTGCTGACCTGGCCGTGCGTAAGCAATGCCAGGGAGCGTTCAAGGTTGGTGGAGGTGTAGTGGACAATCACGAACTGCACGCGGTTGTCGTGGTTCACCGAAGGATGGCTGGTGTCCAGGCGCAGGCCGCTGGCACAACCTGCGAGCAGAAGAAATACAAAGGCGAAGTACAAAGATTTCATGGCGGAAGACATTACACTGAAGACGATAATGCAACAGTGTAACGTACCCTTTGTGACCCCACCGTCAAATTACAAAATGGAACATCTTTTAGGCGGCCTGCACCTGGTTCCGTCCCGCCGCCTTGGCCCGGTACAGCGCCTCATCGGCACGTTTGAGCGCCAGGTCACTGCGCTCTCCCGGCTGGAACTGCGCTACCCCCATTGAAACGGTGATAGTCACCGGTTCGCCCTTGAAGTGAAAAGGGCACGCTTCAATCGCTGCGCGCAACACTTCGCCCGCCGCCAGCGCATCCGACAGAGATGAGTTTGGCATCAGCAACACAAACTCTTCCCCGCCAAAACGCGCGATAAAGTCGCTCGGACGCAGGCGCTTGCGCAGCACGTTGGCGATGATCTTCAGTACCTTATCGCCGGCCAAATGGCCGTAACCATCGTTGATGCGCTTGAAATGATCCAGGTCCAGCATCGCCAGCGACAGGTTGTTGCCGCGCTGATGCCAGGTGTTGACCTCCTGATCCAGGCGTTCACTCCAGGCCGCGCGGTTGGGCAGCCCGGTGAGCGGATCGATCAGGGCCTTCTGGCGCTGCACCTCCAGGTGCTCGCGGTAGCCCTGGGCTTCCTGCTCCATATTGGCAACACGCTCGGCCAAGCCTTTCAGACGCGCTGCCGTTTCCTGCTCGCGCTGGTCACGCTGCTGCTGGTGCTCATCCATTGTGCCCAGCAGGCCTTCGAGGTGGCTTTCCAGCACGTGCTTGAGGCTGTCCAAGTCGGCAGCTTCCTGCACGCTGCTTTGCAGGCCATCGACCTGTTCGCGGATCTGCGTGTCCAGCTCGCGGGCGGCAGAACGACTGTCGGCGTGTCCGTCGCTGGCGACCTGCAAGTGCCCCTGGAAGGCTTCAAGCCGCTCGTTGAGCTGCTTGAGATATGCCTCGAACTCATGCTGACCACTGTCGGTGATCGCCAGCATCAATACGGCCAGGTCGTCGAGGATCGGCAGCAGTTCGTACCAGTTCAGACCGTGGGCCAGGCGCTCGCGCATGGCTTCGGCCTGGGGACGGTGGCGCTCGGGCAGCGAGAGTTCCTCCAGCAAGCCGAGCAGGGTGTCCTCGATGTGCTTGGCCACGGAGCTGTAGGATGGTTCGGGCGAGTCGGGCAAGGCATAGGCGCCATCCGCTTGCAGCTCGTCGGGATCTGGCTCTTCGACCTCCAGCACCGGAGGCAGCGACAGACTACCGATGACGGTCTCATCCGGCGCTTCGACCTGAACCTCAGGCATTTCGATGAAGGCGGCGAGCGCGCTTTCCGGCGCAGGCTCTTCGACTTGAGCCTCGGGCTCGACCCGCGCTACTGGCGTTTCAATGGGTGCGGCTTGAGGCGGGGCCTCGTAGACGAAGGTTTCGCTGGAGGGCTCGGCCAGCTTGGCGGGCGCTACGGGCTCACTGACAGGGGCAAGCGTTTCTTGAGGCTGCGGCGCAAAGGCGCGCAACGCTTGCGTCAGTTCCTCGGATTGCTCGGGCGGCTGTGGCTCGGCATCCGCAGGCTTGGCTACCGCAGGCTGCGGGGCCGGGCGGGGCGTCGGTTCATTTTCCACCGCCTCGTTCACGACTTCTTTGGAGCCAAACAAGCGCTGCAAAAGCCCTGGCCCCGGACGCGGGGTTTCGCCGTCCGGCTCCAGGTTGTTCAACGCCTGGCCTTGCAGGCCACTCAATTCGCTGAGCAGCAAGGGAATCTCGCGCGCCTGGCTGACTCGGCCGTCTAGCTGCTTGGCGAACGTCTTCAGCGGACGGGCCACTTCACGCGGTAGCGGCAGCTTTTGCAGTTGCGTGACCAGGGACGTCAGCGCCGTGCTGATCTGGTCCACCCGGGTTTCACGGCGCTGTTCCGAATCCAGCACGGCCTTTTCCAGGCGCGGCAGCAAGGCGGCAAGGGCGGCGTCCATATCATCGGTGCGGACAACGTCGCGCATTTCTTTCATGCATTGATCGACCGCGCGGTCGGTGCCCTCAGCGGCCAGGGTGCTGCGCACCAGCCCACGGCGCAGCAGGTCGAGGCGGGCCGCCCAACGGCGTTCGAGCTTTTCTTGTTGCTCGATGCTTTTAAGGTATTTTTCTTTCCAGCGCTGGGCGTCGTCGCTCATGCAAGAGGTCCGCGAGGGCCGGAACTCAACGCGGGCAACGCATCAGCCGTGAGCGACCCCGGCAGACGAATCTCTACCGCGACCGGCAGGTGATCGGAGATGGGCTGCGCCAGCACCTGCACACTTTCAAGTGTGAGGGTAGGACTGAGCAGGATATGGTCAAGACAGCGTTGCGGGCGCCAGCTGGGGAACGTGGCTTCGGCTTGTGGCGCCAGTAGCCCGAGGTCGCGCAACGGAGAATTCTGCAACAGATCGCTGGCGTGGGTGTTCATGTCCCCCATCAGCACCTGATGTTTGTAATTGCCGATCAGCTCTCGGATGTAGGCCAGTTGCAGGGTGCGGGTGCGGGCACCCAGCGCCAGGTGCATCATCACCACCACCAAGGCTTCCGGGCCTTCGCCAAACCGTACGAGGATCGCGCCCCGGCCCTTGGGGCCTGGCAGCGGGTGATCTTCGATGGCGGAGGGTTTCAAGCGGCTGAGCACGCCATTGCTGTGCTGCGCCAGGCGCCCGAGGTTGCGATTGAGTTGCTGGTACCAGTAGGGAAAGGCACCCAGCTGGGCCAGGTGTTCGACCTGGTTGATGTAACCGGAGCGCATGCTGCCGCCGTCGGCTTCCTGCAGGGCAACCAGATCGAAGTCGCTCAACAGGTTGCCGATCTTCTGCAGGTTGCCAGCTCGACCGTTGTGGGGCAGCAGGTGCTGCCAGCCACGGGTGAGGTAATGCCGGTACTTCTCGGTACTGATACCCACCTGGATATTGAAGCTCAGCAGACGCAGGCGGCTGTCTGCCGGCAGGCCTGTGGATTCCAGGTGATGTTCGTTGACCTGCGGGTCATGCAGGCCAACCACACGTTCGGTACCCCAGCGACGCATGACAGGCCCCTTACTTGGCTGCGCGCTCTTTGGCGATCAGCTGGTCGGCAACATTGAGGGTCTGCTCAGGACCACCGGAGGTGCCCAGGTCGAAACGGTATTTGCCGTTGACGATCATGGTCGGAACGCCTTGCACGCCGTACTTCTGCGCCAGCTCTTTGGCCTGTTTGATCTGGCCCTGGATGGCGAAGGAGTTGAAGGTGGCCAGGAACTTGTCCTTGTCGACACCTTGGGTGGCCACGAAGTCAGCCATTTCGTCTGGCTTGGTCAGGCGCTTGCCCTGTTTCTGGATCGCATCGAATACTGCGTTGTGGACCTTGTGCTCCACACCCATGGCTTCCAGGGTCAGGAACAGCTGGCCGTGGGCATCCCATGGGCCGCCGAACATGGCGGGGATACGTCTGAAGTTGACGTCCTTAGGCAGTTTCTCAACCCATGGGTTGATGGTCGGCTCAAAGGCGTAGCAATGCGGGCAGCCGTACCAGAACAGCTCCACTACTTCGATCTTGCCGGGCTCCGAAACCGGAACCGGGTTAGCCAATTCAACATAGGTTTTACCGGCTTCAAGCGGCACGTCGGCAGCTTGTGCGGTCATGCCGAAGAGGCTGGCAGTGACGAGAGCGGCGCTGAGGATCAGATTACGCATGCTTTACTCCTGGACAAATAAAGTCGCCTCACGCGACCTTTGTTGTGACAGGTCTACGCGGGCATGAGTTCGTTAGTGTAACGGTAGCGGCCACAAAAAAGGGCAGCCTAAGCCACCCTTTTTATGCTTGCATCGATGGATTAATCGAGCGTTAACGTAGTGTGCATCTCAGTGCAGGCCCTGGATGTAGCTGGAGACCGCCGCGATGTCTTCATCACTCAGCTTGCGAGCAATGGTGCGCATGATTGCCGCGTCGCCATCGTTGGCACGCCCGGCCTCTTCCTTGCGGAAATCGGTCAACTGCTTGGCGATATAGGTGGCGTGCTGGCCGCTCAGGTGCGGGAAGCCGGCGGCGGCGATGCCCGCGCCATTGGGCGAGTGGCAACCGGTGCAGGCAGGCAGGCCTTTTTCCAGGTCACCGCCACGGAACAGTTTCTCGCCACGGGCGACCAATTTCGGATCAGCAGCTCCCACGCTGCCCTTCTGGCTGGCAAAATACGCCGCGATGTCTGCCAGGTCCTGATCGCTGAGGTTGGTCAACAAGCCGGTCATTTCCAGGACCGTGCGCTTGCCGGACTTGATATCCTGCATCTGCTTGGTCAGGTAACGTTCGCCCTGGCCGGCCAGTTTGGGGAAGTTCGGCGCCGGGCTGTTACCATCCGGTCCATGGCAAGCACCACATACGGCGGCTTTCGCCTGGCCCGCTGTAGCGTCGCCTGCAGCATGGGCAACACCGGTGATGCCCAAGGTCAACAGCAGACTCACGATCAGTTTGTTCATCAGCTAATCCAACTACGGCTAAGGGGTTTAAGAGTTATCTACCGGGTTTACTCACCATCAATTGAATGACGGCCTGGTAATCCTCAGTACTGCAGTCCATGCACAAACCACGCGGCGGCATTGCCTTGAAACCCTGGGTCACGTGCTGCACCAGCGTGTCCACGCACACTCGGTTGTACACCGCTTCCGGATCCTGTGTAGCCTGAGCGCCGTAAAGCGGGACCAGGACACCGATAGCGAGCAACCACTTGGTCATACGTCGACCATTTCAGGGTTTGAGAGCGTTTTGCGTTCTAATGCGCAATAAAGGTCTATCGCTCCCGTGAACTTCATCCTTCGCTGGGACAAAGCACACACAAAATCTGCGGCATTATATACTGGCGCTACTGAAACGGAAACGACACCGCTTGCCGCACCCTTTTTCGGCACCGCCCACATCGGAAATCTCATGCAACTCAAGAATCCCATCCTCGGTCTGTGCCAACAGTCCACGTTCATGCTCAGCGCCGCCAAAGTTGACCAATGCCCCGATGACGAAGGCTTTGAAGTCGCCTTTGCCGGCCGCTCCAACGCTGGCAAGTCCAGCGCGCTGAACACCCTGACCCACGCCAGCCTGGCACGCACCTCGAAAACCCCGGGCCGCACGCAACTCCTCAATTTCTTCAAGCTAGACGATGATCGGCGTCTGGTCGACCTGCCGGGCTACGGATACGCAAAAGTACCTATCCCGTTGAAGCTGCACTGGCAGCGTCACCTAGAGGCTTACCTGGGTGGCCGCGAGAGTTTGAAGGGTTTGATTCTGATGATGGACATCCGCCATCCGATGACCGACTTCGACCTGTTGATGCTCGACTGGGCCGTCGCCAGCGGCATGCCAATGCACATCCTGCTGACCAAGGCCGACAAGCTGACCTACGGCGCAGCCAAGAACACCCTGCTCAAAGTGCAGTCCGACATCCGCAAAGGTTGGGGTGATGCGATCACTATCCAGCTGTTCTCGGCGCCCAAACGCATGGGCCTGGAAGAGGCTTACACGGTGCTGGCAGGCTGGATGGAATTGGCAGACAAGGGCGCAGAACTGGCCGAGTAACTTTTCTGCAGGCAAAAAAAACCCCGGACTTCTTATGGGGAGGGGAAGTTCGGGGTTCAAGTTCCGGACCGCTAGGGCGGGGTCCAGATATCTGCCAACACTTAACACAACATAGGAGCATTGAAGGGCTTCACCACCCATTCAGTAACTCTGAGTAGCAGTTCACGGGTTAAGTTCCGGCAGGTTCGAAAAACTATTTGAAATAACCGACGGCGATTTCCGGACTAAAGCACTCTGCCAGCACGCAAGGTGATGGCAGAGTCCCAGACTCAGTGCGCTTCGTCCCAGTTGTTGCCCACGCCCACTTCCACCAGCAGCGGTACATCCAACTGCGCGGCAGCGCTCATATGCTCGCGAATCTTCTCGCTGACCTGCGCTACCAGATCCTCACGCACCTCCAGCACCAGTTCATCGTGCACCTGCAGGATCACCTTGGCATCCAAGCCTGAGTCGGTCAGCCAATTGTCCACCCGCACCATGGCTTTCTTGATGATGTCCGCCGCTGTGCCCTGCATCGGCGCATTGATCGCGGTACGTTCTGCCGCTGCGCGCTCTTGGGGCTTATTGGAGTTGATGTCCGGCAAGTACAGGCGGCGGCCGAAGAACGTCTCGACATAACCCTGATCAGCCGCCTGGGCGCGGGTGCGCTCCATGTACTCGCGAACCCCGGGATAACGGGCGAAATACACATCGATATACGCCTTGGCCGTCTTGGTATCGACGCCAATGTCCTTGCCCAGCTTCTGCGCACCCATGCCATAGATCAGGCCGAAGTTGATCGCCTTGGCGCTGCGGCGTTGATCCGAAGTGACCTCGCCCAGTTCAACCTTGAACACTTCTGCCGCCGTGGCGGTGTGCACGTCCAGGTTGTCGCGGAAGGCGTTCATCAGGCCTTCGTCCTTGGACAGGTGCGCCATGATCCGCAGTTCGATCTGCGAGTAGTCCGCCGCCAACATTTTGTAGCCCTTGGGCGCGACGAACGCCTGGCGGATCCGCCGCCCTTCGGCGGTACGCACCGGGATGTTCTGCAGGTTCGGATCACTGGAGGACAACCGCCCGGTCGCCGCCACCGCCTGGTGATAGGACGTGTGGATGCGCCCGGTGCGCGGGTTGATCTGCTCCGGCAGGCGATCGGTGTAGGTACTTTTCAGCTTGCTCATGCTGCGGTACTGCATCAGCACCTTGGGCAGCGGGTAGTCATCTTCGGCCAGCTTGGCCAGCACTTCTTCAGCCGTGGATGCTTGGCCCTTGCCGGTTTTTTTCAGTACCGGCAGGCCGAGTTTCTCGTAAAGGATCGCGCCGAGCTGTTTGGGCGAGCCCAGGTTGAACTCCTCGCCAGCGATCTCGAACGCCTGGCGCTCCAGTTCGACCATCTTGTTGCCCAACTCGATGCTCTGGATGCCCAGCAAATCCTTGTCGACCAGCGCGCCTTGGCGCTCGATACGGGCCAGCACCGGCACCAACGGGATTTCGATATCCGTGAGCACACTCGCCAGGCTTGGGATGGCGGCCAGTTGCGCAAACAACGCCTGATGCAGGCGCAAGGTGATATCGGCGTCTTCTGCCGCATACGGGCCAGCCTGCTCCAGCGCGATCTGGTCGAACGTCAGCTGCTTGGCGCCTTTGCCGGCGATGTCCTGGAAAGCGACAGTGTCGTAGTCCAAGTACTTCTTGGCCAGGCTGTCCATGTCGTGGCGGGTGGCCGTGGAATTGAGCACATAGGATTCGAGCATGGTGTCGAAGGCGATGCCGCGTACTGTTATGCCGTGCGCCGGGTCGCCACCGATGGCGCAGTTGGCCAGGATGTTCATGTCGAACTTGGCATGCTGGCCGACCTTGAGCTTGGTCGGGTCTTCCAGCAGCGGCTTGAGGGCCAGCAGTACGGTGTCGCGATCCAACTGCTCCGGCGCGCCAATGTAGGAATGGGTCAGCGGGATATAGGCCGCTTCGTGGGGCTGGACGGCGAAGGACACGCCGACCAACTGCGCCTGTTGGGCGTCGATACCGGTGGTTTCGGTGTCGAAAGCGAACAACTTCGCGTCGTTGAGCTTTTTCAGCCAGACATCGAAGGTCGCTTGGTCGAGGATAGTGGTGTAGCTCGCCTCTGTCGGCGCCACTGCCTCAACGACTTCCTCAGCAACAGGTGCCGCCTTGAGCTCCACACGCTTGGCGTCGCGCTGGATTTCATCAAACCAGCTCTTGAACTCCAGCAGCGTATACAGCTCCAGCAGCTTCTCGCGATCCGGCTCGATCAGGTGCAAGTCATCCAGGCCCACATCCAGCGGCACATCACACTTGATCGTCGCCAACTGGTAGGAAAGAAACGCACTCTCGCGATGTTCTTCCAGCTTGGCCGGCAGCGTCTTGGCGCCACGGATAGGCAGGGTCGGCACGATATCCAGCTGTTCATAAAGCTCTTTGATGCCACCGTTCACACCGACGAGCAAGCCGGAAGCAGTCTTGGGACCAATGCCCGGAACGCCTGGAATGTTGTCGGACGAATCCCCCATCAGCGCCAGGTAGTCGATGATCTGCTCCGGAGCGACGCCGAATTTCTCCTTTACGCCGTCGATATCCATCGAACTACCGGTCATGGTGTTGACCAAGGTAATGTGCCCGTCGACCAACTGCGCCATGTCCTTGTCACCGGTCGAGATCACCACCGGGCGGTTGGCAGCCGCGCTGCTGCGCGCCAGGGTGCCAATCACGTCATCGGCTTCGACGCCTTCGACGCAGAGCAACGGGAAACCCAGGGCGATCACGCTCTGGTGCAGGGGCTCGATCTGCAGGCGCATGTCATCGGGCATGCTCGGGCGGTTGGCCTTGTATTCGGCGTACATGTCATCGCGAAAGGTCCCACCCTTTGCGTCAAAAACCACCGCGAACGGGCTGCCCGGATACTGCTTGCGCAGGCTCTTGAGCATGTTCAACACGCCCTTGACCGCACCGGTGGGCAGGCCTTTGGAGGTGGTCAGCGGTGGCAACGCGTGGAACGCGCGGTACAAATAAGAAGAACCGTCCACCAGGACGAGGGGTGCTTGGCTCATGAGCAGAATCAACCTTTTCGGCGGGTCAGGCGCTAGAATAGCCGGACCAATGACGACAAAGGGACAAGGTTATCATGCGTACATTCAATCGCCTGCTGTTGACCGGCTTGATTGCACTCGCTCCGATGGCTGCCATGGCGGCAGACGATGCGCCTGGAGGCGATCCGGAAGTGACCATTCGCACGGAAGGCGACAAGACCATCCAGGAGTACCGTCAGAACGGTTTCCTGTATGCGATCAAGGTAACGCCGAAGGGCGCGCCTCCGTATTTCCTGGTGCGCGCGGATGGAACCGATGCGAACTTCATCCGCTCTGACCAGCCGGATATGCTGATCCCGTCATGGAAGATTTTCGAATGGAAATGATTTCTTAACTTAAATTGGCGCCGCGCACTGCGGCGCCCGTACTGGCAGTTTTAACCATGTCTGTGTTCACCCCCCTGGCTCGGCCCGAGCTGGAAACCTTTCTCGCCCCTTACGGCCTCGGCCGCCTGATCGACTTCCAGGGGATTGCCGCCGGTAGTGAAAACACCAATTTCTTTATCAGCCTGGAGCAGGGCGAGTTCGTCCTGACCCTGGTTGAACGCGGTCCGGTCGCGGAAATGCCGTTCTTCATTGAACTGCTCGACGTGCTCCACGACGCCGACCTGCCCGTGCCCTACGCCCTGCGCACCACCGACGGCGTGGCCTTGCGCGAGCTGAAAGGCAAGCCGGCACTGCTGCAACCGCGCCTGGCCGGCAAGCACATCAAGGATGCCAACGCCCAGCACTGCGCCCAGGTGGGTGACCTGCTGGGTCATCTGCACCTGGCAACACAGGGCGAGAAGGTGCTGGAGCGTAAAACCGATCGGGGCCTGGACTGGATGCTCAGCGAAGGCGCGCAGTTGATTTCGCACTTGGACGACGCACAACAGCGTCTGCTGCAGGATGCGCTGAGTGAGATCGAAGCCCACAAGGCCCAGATCCTCGCCCTGCCGCGCGCCAACGTCCACGCCGACCTGTTCCGTGACAACGCGATGTTCGAAGGCACGCACCTTACAGGCTTGATCGACTTCTACAACGCCTGCTCTGGGCCAATGCTCTATGACGTGGCGATCGCCTTGAATGACTGGTGCTCGGACGCCGATGGCGTGATTGATGGGCAACGCGCACGGGCATTGCTGGGAGCCTATGCGGGCCTGCGACCGTTTACCGCCAAGGAAGCCGAGTTGTGGCCGACGATGCTGCGCGTGGCCTGTGTGCGGTTTTGGTTGTCACGCCTGATCGCGGCGGAGTCGTTTGCCGGGCAGGACGTGTTGATCCATGACCCGGCGGAGTTCGAGCATCGGCTGGTGCAGCGTCAGCACGTGACTGTGCAACTGCCCTTCGCACTCTAACCTTTGTAGGAGCCGGCTTGCCGGCTCCTACAAGGACTCCAGGCAACCCGCCAAGTCATTACCCAACTTCTCCAACACCTGCTCATAACCCTGAGCGGTAGCCGGGGTATACCCGCCCAACGCATCCAACTCCGCCAGCTTCACCGGCAAACCGGAGACCAGTGTTTCAGCCAGGCGCGGACGCAACGGCGGCTCGCTGAACACGCAGGTCTTGCCCACTTCCTGCAAACGCGTACGCATCGCCGCTACATGCTGGGCACCAGGTTGTACCTCAGCAGCTACGCTGAAAACGCCGGTGTGCTTGAGGCCGTAAGCGTCTTCGAAGTAATCGAAGGCTTCGTGGAACACGAAGTAAGGCTTGCCATCGATCGGCGCCAGGCGGGCTTTCAGGCGAGCGTCCAGCGCATCGAGGCGCTCTTCGAAGGCCTTAGCGTTGCTCTGATAACGCGCGGCATTGGCCGGGTCGGCGGCAGCCAGGTCAGCCGCCATGCGCGCAGCAATCACCCGAGCATTCACCGTCGACAACCACAAGTGCGCATCCAGGCTGCCCGGGCGGTGATCGTGGTCGTGTTCGTCGGCTTCATCGGCGTGTGAGTGGCTATCTTCGGCAAAACGACGCAGCTTCATGCCTGGCAGATCCTGCACTGCCACTGTCGCGGCCGTACGACCTTTCAGCACGCGCGGCAGGAAACTCTCCATATCCGGGCCGATCCAGTACAACAGGTCCACCGACTGCACGCGCCGTACGTCGGATGGACGCAGCGCATAGTTATGCGGCGACGCACCCGGCGGCAATAAAACCTCAGGAACGGCTACTCCGTCCTGCACAGCTGCGGCAATCAGTTGCAACGGTTTGATGCTGGTCAGCACTTTGACCTCGGCCTGAGCGGCGCTCGCGATGAACAAACTGGTGACAAATACGACAAAAACGGGAAAAAGTCGGGACACGATGACCACTCAATGGCGTAGGAACGGGTAACATAATAACGTCTCTATCAAATGTCTGCCGCCGCTCATGCCTAAAACACCGCTTGCCAGCCGTCCCCACGACCACTCTCACTGCGTGCATACCGCGCTGTCGGAGGCCGATACCCTGTGCACACAGAAGGGTCTGCGCCTGACCGCCTTGCGTCGCCGCGTGCTGGAACTGGTGTGGCAGAGCCACAAGCCGTTGGGCGCCTACGACATCCTGGGCGTGCTCAGTGAGCAGGATGGCCGCCGCGCCGCGCCGCCAACCGTGTACCGTGCGCTCGACTTCTTGCTGGAAAACGGCCTGGTGCACCGTATCGCTTCGTTGAACGCCTTTGTCGGTTGTAGCCACCCGGAACACGCGCACCAGGGCCAGTTCCTGATCTGCCGCGAGTGCCACGCCGCCATCGAGCTTGAACAAAAAAGCATCAGCGACGCCATTATCAAGAGCTCTGCCGACGTCGGCTTCCGGGTCGAAGGGCAAACGGTCGAAGTGGTCGGCCTGTGCGCGGGCTGCCAGGGGGCTTGATGAGCAACGCGTTAATCCGCCTGGAACAGGTCGGGGTCACGTTCGCCGGGCAAGCCGTGTTGGATAACATCGCGCTAAGCGTCGAGCCTGGGCAGATCGTCACCCTGATCGGCCCCAACGGCGCCGGCAAGACCACCCTGGTGCGCGCCGTACTCGGCCTGCTCAAGCCCGACACCGGCAGTGTGTGGCGCAAGCCCAAGCTGCGGGTCGGCTACATGCCGCAGAAGCTGCACGTGGACCCGACCCTGCCACTGTCCGTGTTGCGCTTCCTGCGCCTGGTGCCGGGCGTGGACCGTGCCCGCGCGCAAGCGGCGCTCAAAGAAGTCGGCGCCGAGCAGGTAATCGACAGCCCGGTGCAAAGTATCTCCGGCGGCGAAATGCAGCGCGTGCTGCTGGCCCGTGCCTTGTTGCGCGAGCCGGAACTGCTGGTGCTGGATGAGCCCGTGCAAGGCGTCGACGTCGCCGGCCAGGCCGAGCTGTACAGCCTGATCACCCGTCTGCGCGACCGCCATGGCTGCGGCGTGTTGATGGTGTCCCACGATTTGCACCTGGTGATGAGCACCACCGACCAGGTGGTGTGCCTCAACCGTCACGTGTGCTGCTCTGGCCACCCGGAACAAGTCAGCGGCGACCCGGCCTTCGTCGAGCTGTTCGGCAAGAACGCCCAGAGCCTGGCGATCTACCACCACCATCACGACCACGCCCATGACCTGCATGGCGCCGTGGTCGACGATCCCGCAACACCTCATACCCACGTTCATGGAGATAGCTGCAAGCATGGCTGATTTTCTGCTCTACGCCCTGCTGGCAGGCTTGGCTTTGGCGTTGGTGGCGGGCCCATTGGGTTCGTTCGTGGTGTGGCGACGCATGGCCTATTTTGGCGACACGTTGTCACATGCCGCGCTCTTGGGCGTCGCCATGGGCTTTTTGCTGGATGTCAGCCCGACTATTGCGGTAACCGTGGGCTGCCTGCTGCTGGCGGTATTGCTGGTGACCCTGCAACAGCGCCAGCCGCTGGCCTCCGACACCTTGCTGGGCATCCTGGCACCCAGCACGCTGTCACTGGGCCTGGTGGTGCTGAGCTTCATGCATGAAGTGCGCATCGACCTGATGGCCTACCTGTTCGGCGACCTGCTGGCAATCAGCACCACTGATCTTGCGTGGATCCTAGGTGGCAGCGCGGCCGTGCTGGTCTTGCTGGTGGCCCTGTGGCGACCGTTGCTGGCAATCACCGTGCATGAAGAACTGGCCACGGTGGAAGGCTTGCCCGTGCCAAGCCTGCGCATGGCCCTGATGTTGTTGATCGCCGTGGTGATTGCTGTCGCGATGAAGATTGTCGGCGTATTGTTGATCACATCGCTGCTGATCATTCCCGCAGCCGCCGCCCAGCGCCATGCCCGTTCGCCGGAGCAGATGGCGGTCGGCGCCAGTGTGCTGGGGATGCTTGCCGTGTGCGGGGGCCTGGCGCTGTCCTGGTTCAAGGACACGCCAGCCGGGCCATCGATTGTGGTCACGGCCGCCGCCCTGTTTCTGCTGAGTTTTGTCCTGCCCCGTCGAGGGGTGTAGACTTGCTCGCTTTTTGCGCAAATAGAGAGTCGCAGGAATGAAGCCGTTCACCTCCCGTTATCTGCTCCTTGCCGCATTTTCCCTGCTGCTGGGCGCCTGTCAAAGCACACCGCCCGCCGCCCCCGAGGCCCCGGACGCACGCGCTGCGGCCATCGCGCAGCTGGAACAAAACCTGGCCAGCAGCGAGTTGGCCACTGCCGAAGACCAGCTGGCGGCACTGCAAGCCCAGTCGCCCAACGACCCGGCGCTGGAAAACTATCAGCGTCAGTTGGCGGAAGCCTACCTGCAGCGCAGCCAGATCGTGCTGCAAAAGGGTGACGTCAACGCCGCTGCAACCGCCCTGAGCCGCGCCCGCGCCCTGATGCCCAAGGCGCCCGCGCTGACCGGCGGCGTCAACAGCGCCATCACCCATGCCCGCAAAGTCGAGCTGGATAAAGCGGAGGAGGCTCTCAAGGCCGCCGAAGCCAAGCCCGCCGCCAAGGTCATCGATCCAGCGGCGCCAAGCACCACCGTGGCGCTGAACCTCACCAATATCGAAGAACTGCGCCACCAACTGGATGCAATTGCCACCGACGTGGTGAATTACCAGTGCGACGTGAGCATCCAGGCGCCGCGCACAGAGGATTACCCGTGGCTGGCCACGTTGCTGACCAAACGGGTGAAGCGTATCGATTCGGGATATGACCTGAAGATTCACCGGCAGATTCTGAAGAGCATTCCGGCTCAGGTCGTGCTGATTCCGCGCAAGGCGGACTAAAAAAGCATCGCCGGCAAGCCGGCTCCTACCCTTCAACCTGTAGGAGCCGGCTTGCCGGCGATAGCGATCTAACCGACAACCAATACCTTAAGCTGGAATCGCCTTGGCCTTAGGCTCGCGATCCCAGACCCGATGCTGGCCGATCGCGGCAAAAAACGCCTTGAACGCCTTGGCATCCGATCCCACGATCAGCCCCGCATCCACCTCAAGTTTAAGCAGGTCCAACAACGGCTTCGCGTCACTGGCGACTGTAATCGCCTTGAGGTGCTTGTACGCCTCTAACAGGAAGTGCAACGCCACCCCATCACCGCTCAAGGCTTTCACCGAGTCCTTCCCGCCAGGGACGAACACCGCATCAAACGCAATGGACGGCATGCCTTCCATCGACGCATCCACCGGCAGGCTCTTGCCATCGGCCGTCTTCACCGGCGCCGAGGTTGGCCCCAGCAGCTTGGCGTGCGCCCCTTCTGCTTCCAGTGCTTTTTTCAGCGCGGCAATCGCCACGCCGTCCACGCCATTGGCTGCCAGGATCGCCACCTTGCGGGTCTTGATATCGCCCGGCAGCAGGTTCGCCTGGCTCAACGCTGGCGAGCGCTCCGGCTTGGTTTGACGCTCCGGCACGGTGCCTTTGGTCGGTGCTGGCAGCCCCAGGTTCTGGGCCACGCGCTTGGCCAGCTCCAGGTCGATATTCGCCAGGATCTCGTTGACCTGGCGCGCACGAATGAACTCACGCTCTACCTTGCCCAACTCAAAGCTATACGCCGCGATGATGTGCTCTTGCTCGTGCTTGCTCATGCTGCGGAAGAACAGGCGCGCCTGGGAGAAGTGATCGCCGAATGACTCGCTGCGCTCACGGATCTTGTGGGCATCGATGCGCTCCGGATAAGTCTCGAAGCCACCATCCTGTGCCGCAGGCGGGGTTTCTTTAGGCCAGCCACCATCAATCGAATTCGGCTCGTAGGACGCACGACCTTTATCGATGGTGCTGCGGTGCATGGCATCACGCTGGTTGTTGTGCAGCGGCGTCACGGGCTGGTTGATCGGCAACTGGTGAAAGTTCGGGCCGCCTAGTCGGCTGATCTGTGTATCGGTGTAGGAAAACAACCGACCTTGCAGCAGCGGGTCATTGGAGAAGTCGATACCCGGCACGATATGGCCCGGGCAAAACGCGACCTGCTCGACTTCTGCAAAGAAGTTATCGGGGTTGCGGTTCAGCACCATCTTGCCCAGCGGGGTGATTGGCACCAGCTCTTCCGGAATCAGCTTCGTGGGGTCGAGAATGTCGAAGTCGAAGGCATGCTCCTTATCCTCGGGGATAACCTGCACACCCAACTCCCACTCGGGGTAGTCACCCATTTCAATGGCTTCCCAGAGATCGCGACGGTGGTAGTCGGTATCTTTACCGGCCAGCTTCTGCGCCTCGTCCCACACCAGCGAGCAAGTACCCGCCGTAGGGCGCCAGTGGAATTTGACGAAGTTGGATTTGCCCTCGGCATTCACCAGTCGGAAGGTGTGCACACCAAAGCCCTGCATGCTGCGCAGGCTTTTTGGAATGGCGCGGTCAGACATTGCCCAGATCACCATATGAGCGGATTCAGGCTGCAGCGAAACGAAGTCCCAGAACGTATCGTGCGCCGATCCGCCGGTAGGAATTTCATTGTGTGGTTCAGGCTTTACGGCGTGCACGAAGTCAGGAAACTTGATCGCGTCCTGAATGAAGAACACCGGCATGTTGTTGCCCACCAGGTCGAAGTTGCCTTCTTCGGTGAAAAACTTAACCGCAAAACCGCGCACATCACGCACCGTATCCCCTGAGCCACGCGGGCCCTGCACGGTGGAAAAGCGCGTGAATACAGGGGTTTTATGCCCAGGGTCACGCAGAAACCCAGCCTTGGTCAGCGCCGAATGGTTCTCATACGTCTGGAAATAACCATGGGCGCCGGTGCCACGGGCATGCACGATGCGCTCCGGGATGCGCTCATGGTCAAAGTGCGTGATTTTTTCACGCATGATGAAGTCTTCCAGCAGCGATGGGCCACGGGAACCGACTTTCAAGGTGTTCTGGTTGTCGGAAATCTTCACGCCTTGGTTGGTACGCAGGGCCTGGCCGGTCGCATCGGAACGGAATGTCTCCAGGGCCTGCAGCTTGGCGTTGGTGTTGCCACGGTCCAAGGTATCGGTGCCCGCGAGTTCACTCTTCGGCGGGGTGGCTGGCTTCTTGGTACTCATCAGACAAAACTCCTTAATCAAAGTGGCCAGAGCGATCCCCGGCTCGTTTGAGCAAAACCCCAGGCACGGCACCTGGGAAATCGAGTTGCTTAAGTAGTGACTGACGAGGTTTTGGGCCGTTCCTTTTTTATGACCTTTGATCGCGTTATTGCCAAATCGCTGGATGAATGCGAAATAAATGCTAAGAAACGCTATACGGACAGGCTAAAATGCGCGCCCGGCTAACCGCTGATCCCTTTTCCATGCGCCCCACAAGGTTCGCTACGTGATCGAGTTTCAAAACGTCCATAAAACCTACCGCGTCGCCGGTAGGGATATTCCCGCGCTGCACCCCACCAGCCTGACCGTCGCGAACGGCCAGGTGTTTGGTCTGATCGGTCATTCCGGCGCGGGCAAAAGTACACTGCTGCGCCTGATCAACCGCCTCGAAGAACCGAGTGGCGGCAAGATCACGGTGGATGGCGAAGAAGTCACTGCCCTGGACGCCAACGGCCTGCGCCGTTTCCGTCAGCAGGTCGGGATGATCTTCCAGCACTTCAACCTGCTGGCGTCCAAGACTGTCGCCGACAACGTGGCGCTGCCACTGACGCTGGCTGGCGAGTTGTCGCGTAGGGATATCGACCTGCGCGTCGCCGAATTGCTCGCCCGTGTCGGCCTGTCGGACCACGCCAAGAAGTACCCGGCGCAGTTGTCCGGTGGCCAGAAGCAACGCGTCGGCATCGCCCGCGCCCTGGCGACCAAGCCAAAGATCCTGCTGTGCGACGAAGCCACCAGCGCCCTCGACCCGCAGACCACCGCCTCAGTGCTGCAACTGCTGGCCGAGATCAACCGCGAGTTGAAGCTGACCATCGTACTGATCACCCATGAAATGGATGTGATCCGCCGCGTCTGCGACCAAGTGGCGGTGATGGACGCTGGCGTGATCGTCGAGCAAGGCTCGGTGGCCGACGTATTCCTGCACCCCACGCACCCGACCACCAAGCGCTTCGTGCAAGAGTCCGAGCAGGTCGACGAAAACGAGCAACGCGACGACTTCGCCCACGTACCAGGCCGTATTGTGCGCCTGACGTTCCAGGGCGAAGCGACCTACGCGCCGCTGCTGGGCACCGTCGCCCGCGAAACGGGTGTGGACTACAGCATCCTCGCTGGCCGTATCGACCGCATCAAAGACATCCCTTACGGGCAATTGACCCTCGCCGTCACCGGTGGCGACATGGAAGCCGCCTTTGCGCGCTTCACCGCCGCTGACGTCCACATGGAGATCCTGCGCTAATGGACGTCCTGTTGAGTTTCTTCGCCAATATCGACTGGTCTGAAATCTGGCTCGCCACCGGCGACACCATGACCATGCTGTTCGGTTCGCTGTTCTTCACCGTGGTGCTCGGCCTGCCGCTGGGCGTGCTGCTGTTCCTGACCAGCCCGCGCCAACTGTTCGAACAGAAAGGCCTGTACGCGTTGCTCTCGTTGATCGTGAACATCCTGCGGTCGCTGCCGTTCATCATCCTGTTGATCGTGATGATCCCGTTCACCGTCCTGATCACCGGCACTTCGCTGGGCGTGGCGGGTGCGATTCCGCCGCTGGTCGTAGGTGCAACGCCATTCTTTGCGCGCCTGGTGGAGACCGCGCTGCGTGAAGTGGACCGCGGCATCATCGAAGCCACCCAGTCCATGGGCGCCAGCACGCGCCAGATCATTACCAACGCCTTGCTGCCCGAAGCCCGTCCTGGCATTTTCGCGGCGATTACGGTGACGGCGATTACACTGGTGTCCTACACGGCAATGGCCGGTGTGGTCGGTGCCGGTGGCCTGGGTGACTTGGCGATCCGTTTCGGTTACCAGCGCTTCCAGACCGATGTGATGGTGGTCACCGTGGTGATGCTGCTGATTCTGGTGCAAATTCTGCAAACCGTCGGCGACAAGCTGGTGGTGCACTTTTCTCGAAAATAACGGCCATTGCCGGCCGCACGCCGGTACATGCCCGAACAAGGAGCTTGTTGGATGAAAAAACTACTGGTTGCTTTCGCCGCCGTTGCCGCGTTTTCCGCCCACGCCGAGACCATTACAGTCGCCGCTTCGCCGGTGCCCCATGCGGAAATCCTGGAATTCGTGAAACCTGCCCTCGCCAAAGAAGGCGTAGACCTGCAGGTCAAAGTCTTCACCGACTACGTGCAGCCGAACGTACAAGTGGCTGAAAAGCGCCTGGACGCCAACTTCTTCCAGCACCAGCCGTACCTGGATGAGTTCAACAAGGCCAAGGGCACTCACCTGGTGAGCGTTGGCGCCGTGCACCTGGAACCCTTGGGCGCCTACTCCAGCAAGTACAAGAAGCTGGATGAGCTGCCAAGCGGCGCTAATGTCGTGATCCCGAACGACGCCACCAACGGCGGCCGCGCGTTGTTGCTGCTGGCCAAGAACGGCCTGATCACCCTGAAGGACCCGACCAACATCCTGTCGACCATCAAGGACATCACCGGTAACAGCAAAAACCTGAAATTTCGTGAACTGGAAGCCGCGACCCTGCCGCGCGTGCTGACCCAGGTCGACCTGGCGCTGATCAACACCAACTATGCGCTGGAAGCCAAGCTGGACCCGTCCAAGGACGCACTGGTCATCGAAGGCAGCGACTCGCCTTATGTGAACATCCTGGTGACCCGTGAAGACAACAAAGACTCGGACGCCGTGAAGAAGCTGGTTGCAGCCCTGCACACGCCTGAAGTGAAGAAATTCATCGAAGAGAAGTACAAAGGCGCGATCAAGCCGGCGTTCTGACCTGACTCGATCTCCCAAAACTGGAGATCAAAAAATGTGGGAACGGGCTTGCTCGCGAATGCGGTGTATCAGTCGACGGAGATGTTGACTGGCACACCGCTTTCGCAGGCAAGCCCGCTCCCACATTTGTTTTGTGGTGCTGGCCAGGCTGGCGCCCGGCTTATTTACGCTGCAACAGCACCGGCAGTTGCGCTACGAGCTTCTGGTTATTCAACGGCGCACGAATAAACCCACGCTGCGTCCCGTCCGGTCCGATCAGCGCCAGGTTGCCGCTGTGGTCAACGGTGTAGTTCGGTTTGCTGGTGTCGGCCGGTATGAACGGAATGCTGACGGCATTCGAAACCTTCTGCACATCCTCCACATTCGCGCCGGTCAGGCCCTGGAACTGCGGGTCGAAGTAGCCCAGGTACTGCTTGAGCTGGGTCGGCGTATCGCGGTTCGGGTCGACGCTGACCAGGATCACCTGCAACTTATCCACAACGTCCTTGGGCAGTTCGCTCTTGATCTGGCGCAGTTGGGCGAGGGTGGTCGGGCAGATGTCCGGGCAGAAGGTGTAGCCGAAGAACAACAGGCTCCACTTACCTTTCAATTCGTTGACCACCACCGGCTGGCCTTCCTGGTTGGTCATGGTCACCGGTGGCAACTGACGGCTTTGCGGCAACAGGATAATGCCGGCGTCGATCAAGGCAGTGGGGTCGCCCTGGCCCTTGCCCGAGAGCACTTTGTTAACGGTCAGGCCCATGATCAATGCCACCAGGGCCACCAGGATGAAGACAGTTTTTTGAGTTCGAGTCATAGGTTCAACAGTAGGTAGTGGTCGAGGAGCAGCGCGATAAACAGCAGCAGCAAGTACCAGATAGAGTACTTGAAGGTGTTGATCGCCGCGTGTGGCCGACCGCCACGGTACAACACCCAGGCCCATTGCAGAAAGCGCCCGCCCAATACCAGTGCACACGCAAGGTACAGCAAGCCGCTCATGTGGATCACATAGGGCATCAGGCTCACCGCCAGCAGGGCGAAGGTGTAGAGCAGGATATGCACCTTGGTGTAATGCTCGCCGTGAGTGACCGGCAACATCGGAATATCGGCCTTGGCGTATTCCTCCTTGCGGTGAATGGCCAGGGCCCAGAAGTGCGGCGGGGTCCAGGCGAAGATGATCAGCACCAGCAGCAGGGGCTCGGCGCTGATATGCCCGGTGACCGCGACCCAGCCCAGCAAGGGCGGCGCAGCACCTGCCAATCCACCGATGACGATATTCTGCGGTGTCGCCCGCTTGAGAAAGCCGGTATAGATCACGGCGTACCCCAGCAGCGAAGCCAACGTCAGCCAGGCTGCCAGCGGGTTGGTGAACGCCAGCAGCAGCGCCAATCCTGCAACAGCTAGAAACAATGCAAAGGCCAGCGCCGCCAGCGGCGATACACGGCCCTCTGCCAACGGCCGCTTATGGGTGCGCGCCATTACGGCGTCGATCCGCCGGTCCACCACATGGTTCACCGCCGCCGCGCCGCCCGCACACAGAGCAATCCCCAGGTTGCCGAACACCAACACCGTCCACGGCACACCCGCACGGGTCGCCAGGAACATCCCCACCAATGAGGTAATGAGCATCAACACCACCACTTTCGGCTTGGTCAGCTCCAGGTAGTCACGCCAGATTGCCTGGCCGTGACGCGCGCCGATCAAGGTCGCCATGGCATCTCTCCTTTAAGGGTGATGAGGCCCGATACGTGTTTGCGTGGGATAAAACGCCAGCCGAACGGCAGTTGGTTGCGCACCCGGACCAGGCTGGTGCGGGCGTGGTAATTGACCAGCACCAGACTTAGCAACAATGCGGCGCCCCCGGCGTTATGGCCTACAGCCACCGCCAGCGGCAGCCCGAAAGCCACATTGCTCAGGCCCAGGCAGATTTGCGCGGCCAGGGCGACCAGCAATAAGCCCGCCAAACGCGTCATGCCCACCGCGCGCAATTGCCAGGCCAGGCCGAGCAACACCAGGCTGACGATGACAGCGCCGATGCGGTGGGTCAGGTGGATGGCGGTGCGTGCCTCGCTGTCCAGTTGGCCGCCCAGGTAGTTGGGCCCGATGTGCTGGGTGAGATGAAAACCGTTGGCGAAATCCGCTGCCGGCCACCATTCGCCATGGCACGTCGGCAAATCAACGCAGGCCACCGCCGCGTAGTTGGAACTGACCCAGCCGCCCAGCGCGATCTGGCCGATCACCAGCACCAGGCCCGCCGTCGCCCAGTATTGCAGGCGCTTGGGCACGATTAACGCGGGCAATACGCCGGACAAGCGCAGGGTCAGCAGAAACAGCAGGCTCAAGGTCGCAAAGCCGCCCAATAAATGCCCCGTCACCACCTGCGGCCATAACTTCAGCGTCACCGTCCACATGCCAAACGCCGCCTGGGCAAACACCACCGCCAGCAGGAACAGCGGCAGCTTCACCGGCTGGCCCGGATCACGCCGATGACTCCAGGAACGCGCGGCCAGCAACACAATCAGCAAGCCCAGGGTGCCAGCGAAGTAGCGATGAGTCATCTCGGCCCAGCCCTTGTCGGCCTCCACCGGCGTATCGGGGAAATGCAGCTCGGCATGGGCCAACTGGGCTTCGGTCTTGGGCACGCTGATGAAGCCGTAGCAGCCCGGCCAATCCGGGCAACCCAGGCCCGCGTGGGTAAGGCGCGTATAGGCGCCGAGCAGCACGACGATCAAAGCCAACAAGGTGGCAAACAACGCGAGGCGAAATCCAGGTTTGGCCATGACGGTGCCCTTATCCGATGTTCGACAGTTTCAGCAGGTGGCGCAGGTCGTTGAGCAAATCCTTGCCCTTGACCTTGGCGTCGTAACGCAACACCAGGTTGCCGTGGGGATCGACGATCCACAGCTGCGCGTCACCCGGCGCGGCGGCGCCTTTGCTGAAGGTCGGCAAATCCAGTGAATAGCGTTGCAGTTGCGGGTATTCAACGTTCAGCTTGGTTTCATACTCCGCGCTCAGCGGCTGCGCACTGGCCAAGGCATGGCTGGCGCGGGAGGCATCACGGCCCAGGCTGATTTGCAGTTGGCGTGCGAGGTACACCAGTTGCTGGCAATCCGCCGCGCAGGCAGTGGGCGCGGTCACCAGCAGTTGCCAGCGCTGCTCATCGGTTTGTACGCCAATATCGGCGCGGCTCTGGCCGTTGCCGATCATCTCGCCGTGATAGCTGCGGCTTTCCGGCACCCAGAACTGCAGCTTGTACATGAAGGTGGCCAGCGCCATCGGGCCGATCACCATCATCAGGATCAGGATCAACTGCCAGCGGCCTTTGCGCCGATTCGGGGCTTCAGACATGTTGAGTGGATTCGTGGCCGCTCCCATGGGGCTTCTCCTTTTTGTTGTGCCATCCGAGGTAGAGGTAAAGCGCCAGCAACGCCAGCGACATGGCGAACCACTGCACGGCATACGCCAAGTGTTTTTCCGGTCCCATGGCGACGATCGGCCAGGTGGTTTCGTAGGTGCCGGGGCCGGCTTCGGCCCGCAACTCATAGGCGAAACCGTTGCGACCCAACTCGGGCCAGAGCGCGGCAGGGTGCAAGGCCGTGAGCAGACGCGGCCATTGCGCGGTCGTAGGGTCCGGGTGCAACTGGAAGGTTTCGCCGGGAGCGACGTACACCCAAGCATCGAGATTCACTGGCTGATCCGGCGTGGTGTAGGCGGGTGGCGTGCGCCGATCCGGCCAGGGCAGCCAACCGCGATTGAGCAACAGCCACAGGCCACTGGCCTGGTCGTGGAAGGGTTGCAGCAGCTCTACGCCGGCCTTGCCGTCGCGCATGCGGTTGTCGAGGAATACGCTGTGTTCGGCGTCGAATTGGCCGCGCAGACGAACGCGGCGGAAGGCCGGGTCCGCCATGTCGCTAAGTTGCGCGCTGCTGATCGGATCTGCCCCGCGCCGCTCGGCGTAGCTGTCCACCAGCAGCTGTTTTTCATGGCCGCGAGACAACTGCCAGAACCCCAGGCCGACCATCAACGGCAGCAGCACCAACACCACCAATGTCGGTGCGATTCCTGGCCGAAAGCATTTTATGGCGCTGGCTATACTTGTTTTCATTGCCCGCCCATCCCGTTGGAGCCAGACCATGCTCAAAGCCGCTATTGCCCTGATGCTGATCGCGACCGTTGTGAGCCTGTTCAGTGGCTTGTTCTTTCTGGTCAAGGACGAGGGCAACTCCAATCGACTCGTCACTGCCTTGACCGTGCGTGTCGTACTGGCCGTGATCACCGTGGCGCTGATCGCCTGGGGCTTTTTCAGCGGCCAGCTGGTCTCTCACGCACCGTGGTAAGGCTTCTCACAGCACATAGACGAAGAAAAACAGCCCGATCCACACCACATCCACAAAGTGCCAATACCAACTGGCCGCCTCGAAACCGAACTGGTGCTCGGCATTGAAGTGCCCCTTGAGGATGCGCATCAGCATCACGAACAGAATGATCGTGCCGATGGTGACGTGGGCACCGTGGAAACCGGTGAGCATGAAGAACGTCGCGCCATACACCCCCGAGCCCAATGTCAGGCCCAGCTCTTTATAAGCGTGGATGTATTCCTCGGCCTGAAACCCCAGGAACGCCAGGCCGAGCAGCACGGTGATCGCCAACCAGAGTTTCAGCGCGCCGCGATGACCTTTGCGCAGCGCGTGGTGGGCGATGGTGATGGTCACGCTGGAACTCACCAGCAGAATGGTGTTCACCAGCGGCAGGCCCCACGGGCTGATGGTGCCTTCCGGTGCCGGGTACATTTTCGGGTCGGGGTTGTTCAGCAACGGCCAGGCAAACTCAAAGTTAGGCCACAGCATGTGCGCAATGCCCTTTGAGCCTTCACCCGCCAGCCAGGGCGCCGACATGTGCCGCACATAAAACAGCGCACCGAAGAAGGCGATAAAGAACATCACTTCGGAAAAGATGAACCAGGTCATGCCCCAGCGGAAAGAGCGATCCATCTGCGAACTGTACAAACCGGCGCGGCTTTCCTTGATCACCGCGCCGAACCAGCCGAACAGCATGTAGGCCAATAACAGCCCGCCGACGAAAAAGATCCACGGACCGTGGGATTCCGCCCGCGCGGCCTTGAGGTCGTTGAACCACAGGCCCAGCCCGTACACCGTGATCAACAGGCCAAACGTGGCAATTATTGGCCATTTGCTTTGCGCTGGTACGTAGTACGTATCATGAGACGACATGTATTCGCTCTCCTGATTGAGGGGGCAAACAGTAGCTAGCCGCCGCTGTGGGCAGCCACCGGCGGTTGGCGCGCAGTAATATCAAACAGCGTGTACGCCAGGGTCAGATGCTTCACATCCTTGGGCATGTCGCGGTCGACAATGAAACGCACCGGCATCTCGATGCGCTGGCCCGGTTGCAGCACTTGCTGGGTAAAGCAAAAGCACTCGGTCTTGTGGAAGTACATCGCCGCTTCGGCCGGGGAAATACTGGGCACGGCCTGGGCAGTCATCGGCTTGTCGGTGGGGTTGTGGGCCACGAACAGCATCTCGGTCACAGCACCCGGATTGACCACCACTTCGTCAGCCTTGGCGTAAAAATCCCAGACCATGTCGATGGCGTTGGTGGACAAAAACTGCACCCGCACCTGGCGCGTTGGGTCGACGATCTGCTCGCCCTCGTACTGCCCAGCCGTCTTTCCGTTGATGCCGAACGCCTTGCACATCACGTCGTAGATCGGCACCAACGCAAAGCCGAAGGCGAACATCGCCACCACCAGGATCAGCAGGCGGGTGACCAGGCGCTTCGTGGGCACGGAGTCAGCCATGGCAGTCTCCCGTCATCCTGTTCATTTGACCTCCGGCGGGGTGGTGAAGGTGTGGTACGGCGCAGGCGAGGGGACGCTCCACTCCAGGCCTTCGGCGCCATCCCACGGCTTGGCCGGTGCGGGCGCACCGCCACGGATGCACTTGATCACAATGAACAGGAAGAAGATCTGCGTGGCGCCGAACATGAACGCGCCAATCGACGAGACCATGTTGAAATCTGCGAACTGCAAGTTGTAGTCCGGCACCCGCCGCGGCATGCCCGCCAGCCCGACGAAGTGCATGGGGAAGAACGCCATGTTCATGCCCACGAAAGACAGCCAAAAGTGCAGCTTGCCCAGGGTTTCGTCGTACATGTGGCCGGTCCATTTCGGCAGCCAGTAGTAGGCCGAGGCGAAGATGCCGAAGATCGCGCCGGGCACCAGTACGTAATGGAAATGCGCCACTACGAAATAGGTATCGTGGTACTGGAAGTCCGCCGGGGCAATCGCCAGCATCAGCCCGGAGAACCCGCCGATGGTGAACAGAATCACAAAGGCTACGGCAAACAGCATCGGCGTCTCGAAGGTCAGCGAGCCCTGCCACATGGTGCTGACCCAGTTGAACACCTTCACCCCCGTGGGCACGGCGATCAGCAGCGTCGCGTACATGAAGAACAACTCGCCCACCAGCGGGATGCCCACCACGAACATGTGGTGCGCCCACACGATGAACGACAAAAACGCGATGCTCGCCGTGGCGTAGACCATCGAGGTGTAGCCGAACAGCGGTTTGCGCGAGAAGGTCGGGATGATCGAGCTGACGGCGCCGAAGGCCGGCAGGATCATGATGTACACCTCAGGATGGCCGAAGAACCAGAACACGTGCTGGAACAGCACCGGGTCACCACCGCCAGCCGCACTGAAGAAGCTGGTGCCGAAGTGGATGTCCATCAGCATCATGGTCACGCAACCCGCCAGCACCGGCATCACCGCGATCAGCAGGAACGCGGTGATCAGCCACGTCCAGACGAACAGCGGCATTTTCATCAAGGTCATGCCCGGCGCACGCAGGTTGAGAATGGTGGCGACCACGTTGATCGCACCCATGATCGAACTGATGCCCATCAGATGGATCGCGAAGATGAAGAACGTCACGCTTTCCGGGGCATAGGTGGTGGATAGCGGCGCGTAGAAGGTCCAGCCGAAGTTCGGCCCGCCACCGGGCGTGAACAGCGTCGAGACCAGCAGCAGGAACGCTGCCGGCAACAGCCAGAAGCTGAAGTTGTTCATGCGCGGCAGGGCCATGTCGGGCGCGCCGATCATCAGCGGGATCATCCAGTTGGCCAGGCCGACGAACGCCGGCATCACCGCGCCGAACACCATGATCAACCCGTGCATGGTGGTCATCTGGTTAAAGAAGGCCGGCTGCACAATCTGCAGGCCGGGCTGGAACAACTCGGCGCGGATGACCATGGCAAACGAGCCGCCGAGCAGGAACATGGCAAAGGCGAACCACAGGTACATGGTGCCGATGTCTTTGTGGTTGGTGGTCAGCACCCAGCGCATCAACCCCTTGGCGGGGCCGTGGGCATGGTCGGCGTGACCATGGTCATCGATCACAGCGCTCATGGCCGTTCTCCTGCAAGCGGGTGGGCGGGGCGGGTCGAGGTAAACGCCTTGAGAGAGGTCATTTGCTTTCCGCCTGCTTGATGGCCAGCACGTCTTTAGGCGTGACCATGTCGCCTTTGTTGTTGCCCCAGGCATTGCGCTCGTAGGTCACTACGGCGGCGATGTCCACTTCCGAGAGTTGCTTACCGAAGGCCGCCATCGCGGTGCCGGGCTTGCCGTGGTAAACAATGCTCAGGTGGTCAGCCGCAGGGCCGGTGGCGATCTTCGAGCCCTTGAGCGCCGGGAACATCGGCGGCAAGCCCTGGCCTTCGGCCTGGTGACAGGCCACGCAGGTGGTGTGGTAGACCTTGTCGCCACGTGCCACCAGCTCTTCCAGCGTCCACTCTTTGGAGGTCAGCTCCTTGAGCTTGGCGGCCTCTGCCTTGCGCTCGCCCAGCCATGTCTCGTAGTCGGCCTTGGACTTGACCTCGACCACGATGGGCATGAAGCCGTGGTCCTTGCCGCACAGTTCGGCGCACTGGCCACGGTAGATGCCGGGTTTCTCAACGCGGGTCCAGGCCTCGTTGACGAAGCCGGGAATGGCGTCGCGCTTGACCGCAAAGGCCGGCACCCACCAGGAGTGGATCACGTCGGCGGCCGTCACCAGAAAACGCACCTTGGCGCCCACCGGCAGCACCAGCGGCTGGTCGACTTCCAGCAGGTAATGTTCGCCCTTGGTGGCCTGGTTATGGATCTGCTCGGCGGGCGTGGCCAGGTTGCTGAAGAACTCCACGTCCTGGCCCAGGTATTTGTAATGCCACTTCCACTGATAGCCGGTGACCTGGATATCGATATCCGACTCACTGCTGTCGTAGATATTGATCAGGGTCTTGGTGGCCGGAATGGCCATCGCGATCAGGATCAGCAAGGGCACGACCGTCCAGAGGATTTCCACGGTGGTGCTCTCGTGGAACTTGGCCGCGACCTGGCCCGTGGACCGGCGATGAACGATCATCGACCAGAACATCGCGCCAAACACGATGATGCCGATCACCACACAGATCCAGAATATGGTCATGTGCAGGTCGAACACAGCGTGACTGACTTCTGTCGCCCCTGGCGCCATATTCGTTGTCCAGGCGGCATGTGCCTGACCGAATACCGACCACAACAGGAGGCCCATCCAAACGTGTGGATGTCGCATCATTGCGGGTTCCCCTTATCGTTCTTGTTATCCCGCCGGTTTGCACCTGCGTCGAAGGGAGCGGCTTCCATACTGCTTACAACCGCCTGGCCTTGCCTGCTTATGCAGTCTGGCGTCATCAGCTAATCGCGTACAAATCCGAGTATAGACAGGCTCTGCAACCCCGCAATGTGTGGGGGCAAATGAGTAGAAATGATGCGTCTGGGCTAATAAAACCGGGTGCGGAATCGTTTATCCGACGAACGATGGCAATTCGATATAACGCGGGCGCATAACCATGAAATAATTATGACAAATGCGTCTTAGACGCTCGTATAAACGAGCTACCTTATCCTCTCCCTTTTCCTACGCCTGCATCACTGGAGCCTTCATGAACACCGCCGCATTGCGCGAGCAGATTTCCCGTGCCCATCAACACGAAGCCACCACGGGCCAGCTTGCCCAGCAACTGGAAAAACAATTGCCGCACCTGCATTCGGCCATCTCCCTGGCTGACGGTGATCGCAACATTGTCATGACCCGCTTTGTCAGCGCCTACATCGACCTCGTCCCGGATTTGCTGGACGCCGCCAACGACGTGGCCCGCGAAGCCGGTATCGAAAGCCAGATCAAGCCGGTGCTGAAGATTGCCGAGCATTTCTTCCTGCAGCCACCCGCGATCCTGGCTGGCCATGAAGGGCTCGACAGCCTGCTGGACGAGGCTTACCTGGCTCATCGGTTGGTTGAAGAGGTGAACGATCTGTACATCAAGCACTTTGGCCAGCCTTTGATTCCGGCCGACACTACCGTGGCCAATGTCATCGCCCACCAACTGATCGGCGAGACCTTCGCCAACCAACTGGATGAAGCCGTGCATCACGCGGTGGATGAAATGCTCAATGAAGACAGCTTTGCGCTGGAGTCGGTGGAGGCTTATCGCGAGACACTCAAGAGCCCGAATACGGAAGCGGCGTGGAAGCGCTGGCCGTGCCTGTCGCGGCAGCTGGGGGTTGAGCTGGCGTTGGATCAGCCGGCTTAATTTCCTGGGTCGCAAACGATCAAATGTGGGAGCCGGGTTTGCCCGGCTCCCACAGGGTTGCTTTGTGGTTAAGCTGGCGCGGAACCTATCCCCGTCGTCATCCTGACCCGACCTTCCAGCCTTCGCTGCAACCCACGCGCCTCGATCACCAGCGTCGAGCCCTTGGCCGCATTGGCTCGCCCCCATTCCTCCAGCAACTCCAGGCAGGAATGGTCGATGTAACTCAAGTTGCTCAACGGCACATGCACGGTGGTCCCCGCAGGCACCGTCGACAGCACCTGGGTCAGCGCCGGCACCTTCAAGAAGGTGGCCGCGCCTGTCAGACGCAACTCCATCTCTCCTTCCTGGGGCAAATCGATCAAGCTCACTTTCAGGCGTGACGCCTTGAACGCCAGCTTGACCAACGTCAACCCGAAGCCCACCAGCACACCGGTCAGCAGGTCGGTAAAGATGATCGCCAACGCCGTGGCCGCGTAGGTAAACATCGGCATCCGCCCATAACGCCCCAGTGCCTTGAACGCCTTGATGTCCACCAACTTGATCCCGGTGTACACCAACACACCCGCCAGGCTCGCCACCGGAATGCTTTGCAGCACACTCGACAGCAACAGCACGAACGCCAGCAGCCACAGGCCGTGGAACATCGCCGACAGACGGGTGGTCGCACCGGCCTGCACGTTAGCCGAGCTGCGCACGATCACACCGGTCATCGGCAAGGCGCCGACCAGACCACAGAGCATGTTGCCTACACCTTGGGCAGATAATTCCTTGTCAAAATCAGAACGCTGACCACTGTGCATACGATCGACCGCCGCAGCGGAAAGCAGGGTTTCGGCGCTCGCAATGAACGCTACGGCAAAGGCGGCGATCAGCAGTTGAGGGTCGGCGAGGTTGAGCAGGTCGCTGGGACGCAGCCAGTCAATGGCATCCGCGAGGTTTTCCGGGACTTCCACGCGCTTGACCTGCAGCGCCAGCACCAGGCTGACCACGGTAGTCAGGCCCACACCCAATAAGGCCCCCGGCACAAAGCGCAGGCGTTGCGGGCGTAATTTGTCCCAGGCGTACATCACCAGCATCGTCGACAAGCCGAGCAATCCCGCCTGCCACCCCAGGCCGCCGCCCAGGGCTGGGAGCGCCTCGGCCAACGCCGCCGGGAACCCCGCCAGGTTATCCAGCCCGGAAGGCTTGGGCGCGCCGTCGAGCATCACGTGAATCTGGGATAGCACAATCAACACGCCAATCCCCGCCAGCATGCCGTACACCACCGCCGGCGCTGTGACGCGGAACCAGCAACCCAGGCGCAAACGCCCGGCCACCAGTTGCAGAAAGCCCGCCAGCAACAGGATCGGCCCGAGCATCAGCATGCCGTGCTGGCGCACCAATTCGAACACCAACACCGCCAGGCCCGCCGCCGGGCCACTGACCTGCAGCGGCGATCCCGCCAGCCAACCCACCACCAGGCCACCGATAATCCCGGTGATCAGGCCTTTAGCCGGGGGCATGCCGGAGGCAATCGCGATCCCCATGCACAGGGGCAGGGCGACCAGAAACACAACCACGGAAGCCAGCAGCTCCCGTGGCAGTACAGCTTTCAATTGAGCAGCACGCATGATGACTCTCCCGAGGCATTCGCCGGGCGCGGCAAAGCCTGGCTGCGTCCATGGCAGCCACCGCTTTACCCGGCAGGGAAGTGTTTTAGAAGCGCGCTTTAGGCGTCGCGGAAGGAATCGGCCCGTCGCCGCTCAGCGATCGGAACGCTGACTGGTCCGCATCGTAGGCCCGGATTTCACTGGTCTCGATGTTGTAGATCCAGCCATGGATAAACAGCTGACCATTGGCCATGCGCGAAGCCACGGAAGGGTGGGTGCGCAAGTGTTGCAACTGGGCGATGACGTTTTCTTCAGTCAGCACTTTCATGCTCTCGCCTTCATTGGCACAGTCGCAGTTGTCCTCGACCATGGACCTTGCGACCTCGGCGTGCCGCAGCCAGGCCCTGACTGTTGGCATCTTCTCCAGGCTTGCGGGGTTGAGTACCGCACGCATGGCGCCGCAATCGGAGTGCCCGCAGACAATGATGTGCTGCACGCCCAGGGCCAGCACCGCGTACTCGATAGCCGTGGACACACCACCGTTCATCTGGCCGTAAGGCGGCACTACGTTACCGACGTTACGCGTCACGAACAGGTCGCCAGGCGAACTTTGTGTGATCAACTCAGGCACGATGCGCGAGTCGGCACAGGTAATGAACATCGCACGCGGGCTTTGGGCCGTGGCGAGTTTCTTGAAGAGTTCTTCCTGCTGGGGGAAGACGTCGTGATGGAAATGCAAAAAGCCGTCAACGATATGCTGCAGCGCTGCATCGGCGGTTTCAGCCAACGGAGAGGCAGAAGCCGACGCAGCCAACGGCTGTTTATCCTTGTCACTCATGATTCATCCTCTTGATTAATGCAGGGGAGTGCTCAAATCAGTTCGACGCCGGGCCAGGAGAACAGTTGCAAACGTCTCAAAACCGGGCCGCCGACTTATCAGTCACTCGCTGAACAAGGTAACCGCCGAAACTTAACTCAAACTGAATGAACCGCTCTAGATCGCGGGTCTCAGTGATATCAAAACGCGACTATTCCTACAGGAAGGGTGCATTTCTCCTCTTAAGTCTACAACAAAGCCATCTGCCTGCCCGGTGGACAGAACGCAGTGCAATCCAGATTGAAACCTTCTCGCTGATTAAGCCCCAGGCGCTTGATTGCCTTGCTGAAGCGCTGGGCCAGCAAGTCGGCAAACGGCCCTTCACCGCGCATGCGTACGCCGAAGCGACTGTCATACACCTCACCGCCACGCACCTGGCGCACCAAGCTCATCACATGGGCCGCGCGCTGCGGGTAGTGCGCCGCCAGCCACTCCTCGAACAGCGGTGCCACCTCCAACGGCAAGCGCAGCATCATGTACGCCGCGCTTTGCGCGCCCGCAGCATGGGCCTCGGTCAGCAGGCTCTCCAATTCGCTGTCATTGATCATCGGAATCATCGGCGAACACAACACGCCCACCGGAATCCCCGCCTCACGCATCACCCGAATCGCCCGCAACCGCGCCTTGGGTGCTGCCGTGCGTGGCTCCAGGATTCGCTTGAGTTCATCGTCCAGGCTGGTGAGGCTGATCATCACCGCCACCAATCGCTGGCGCGCCAACTCGGTGAGCAGGTCCAAGTCTCGCAAAATCAGCGAGCCCTTGGTGATGATGGTCACCGGGTGTCGATAGCGCAGCAGCACTTCGAGGGTTTGCCGGGTAATCCTGTACTCGCGCTCGATCGGCTGGTACGGGTCGGTATTGGAGCCCAGGTTGATCGGCGCGCACACGTATCCTGGCTTCGAAAGCTGCTGCTCCAACACGTCCGCGGCGTTGGTCTTGGCGATCAGTTTGGTTTCGAAATCCAACCCCGGTGACATGTCCCAATAGGCATGGCTGGGCCGTGCGTAGCAGTAGATACAGCCATGCTCGCAGCCACGATAAGGGTTGATGGAGCGATCGAACGGCAAGTCCGGCGAGTTGTTACGGGTGATGATGCTCTTGGCCGTTTCGATACGCACTTCGGTGCCCTGGGTCGGTGGCACTTCCTGAAACCAGCCATCATCCTCGGCCACGCTCACCGTAGGCGCAAAGCGGTTATGCAGATTGGTGGCCGTGCCCCGGCCACGGGGCGGCAGCGGAGTAGACATGAAAGCGCCTCGATACTGTTTTTATATACAGTATCGAGGCGCGAGGGTTCTGACCAGTGCCGTTTGGCGGTCAGGCAAGCCTCAGTGCTTCTGCGTCACTTGCCCCAGGTCATCGCCGGAGGTGGTGCGCATATCGTTGTGGCGCAGGTCCTTCACATCGCTGGCCTTCACCGGCGCGCCCTGATTGCCCCAACTGCCACGTATGAAGCTGACCACATCCGCCACTTCCTGATCCGACAGCCGCCAGGCGAACGCCGGCATGGTGAAGGTCGATGGTGCCGCGTGGGTCGCCGGCAAAGTGCCGCCGTTCAACACGATGTTGATCAACGACGTGGCATCCGCCGTTTGCAACACCGGGTTGCCCGCCAGCGCCGGAAACACCCGCGTGTAGCCATGGCCGTCGGTACGGTGGCAAGCCGCGCAGTTGTCGATATACACCGAGGCGCCGCGCTGACTGTCATCGCCTTTCCACAACGCCTCGGCCGCTTGCTTGTCGTACTGATGCGGCTGATCCTTGGGATCCACCGCCGGCAGGCTCTTGAGGTAACGGGCGATAGCGGTCAGGTCATTTTCCGACATGTACTGCATGCTGTGGACGATAACGTCGCTCATGCCACCAAACACCGCGCTGCGGTCACTGCGGCCGGTTTTGAGTAACTGCACCAGTTGTTCCTCGCTCCAGCTGCCGAGGCCATCCTTGTGGTCACCGCGCAGGCTCTTGGCGATCCAACCTTCCAGCGGCGCGCTGCCGGACAAGAAGGCGTTTCCGTCAGTGGCACTCAGGGCTTTTTCCTGCATGGTCAACGCCCGCGGCGTGTGGCACGCACCGCAATGGCCAAGGCCTTCCACCAGGTAGGCGCCTCGGCTGATGACCGGGTCGGCGGCTTGGACCTGATGCTCCTCGACAGAAGGCGCAAACATCCAGCGCCATGCCGCCAACGGCCAGCGCATGCTCAAAGGCCACGGAATATCGCTGTCCTTGTTCTCCTGGGCGACGGGCTCGACACCTTTCATGAAGTACGCATACAACGCCTGCATATCGCTGTCGCTGACGCGTGCGTAAGACGGGTAGGGCATCGCCGGGTAAAGCGTACTGCCGCTCTTGGCGACGCCATGGCGCACGGCCTTGTCGAAGTCTTCGAAGCTGTAGTCGCCCAGGCCGGTCTTGTCCGGGGTGATGTTGGTGGAATAGATCACGCCAATCGGGGTTTCCATTGGCAGGCCGCCGGCAAAGGGTTTACCACCTTTGGCCGTGTGGCAAGCCACGCAGTCACCCGCGCGGGCCAGGTATTCACCTTGCTTGATCAAGTCCGTTTCAGCGGCGCTCACAGAGCAACTGCTGAAAAGCGCGAAGGTCGCGATAACAAGTGCTTTCATGGTCATCGCTCCTTATGCCTGAACCAGTGGGCCGGGGTTTTTCAGATACTGCTCACGGATTGCCCGCGCCGACCAGTAGGTCAACGCCGCCACCAAGCCTGTAGGGTTGTAGCCCAAACCTTGTGGGAAAGCGGACGCGCCTGGGACAAACACGTTGTGCACATCCCAGCACTGCAGGTAGCGATTCAACGCACTGGTTTTCGGGTCGGTGCCCATGATCGCGCCACCGTTCAAGTGGGTGGTCTGGTACGACGCCGTGTTGAAGTGCTCGCCGACTTTTTTGCCGAGCACAGCAATGGCCTTGGGGTTCATCGCCTCAGCGACCTTGCCCATTTTCTCGACCATGAAGCGGTTCATCTTGATGTCGTTTTCCTGCCAATCGAACGTCATCCGCAGCAAGGGCTGGCCGTAGGCATCGCGGTACACCGGGTCCAGATCCAGGTAGTTACCCCGGTAGGACTGATGGGCACCGTGGGCATCCATCGACACCTGGTGGGTGTAGTAATCGGCGGTGGCACGCTTCCAGGCACTGCCCCAGGCCGGAGTGCCCGGCGGGTTTGACGTACCGGCAATCGGTCGGCTGCCAGCCTGGTTGACCCACATCGGCGAACCGCCCACAAAACCATGGGGCCCGTGGTCGAAATTGTCGGCGTTGAAGTCATCAATGGCCACGCCGTTGCCACCCGCACCGATGAAGTTGTTGGTGTGAGTGTCTTTGTCGAAGAAGGCCTTGATGGTCGCCATGTTCTGGTAGGCGAAGTTTCTGCCCACCACGCCCTCGTTAGTGATCGGGTCGTAGGGCTTGCCAATGCCGGAGAGCAGCATCAAACGCACGTTATGGAACTGGAAGGCGCCGAGGATCACCAAGTCCGCCGGTTGCTCGCACTCCCGGCCCTGGGCGTCGATGTAAGTCACGCCAGTGGCCTTGCTCTTGGTGCTGTCGAGGTTAACCTTGAGCACGTGGGAGTTGGGCCGCAGTTCAAAATTCGGCACCTGGCGCAGCGCTGGCAAAATGTTCACGTTCGGCGAGGCTTTGGAATACATGTAGCACACGTAGCCGCTGCAAAAACCGCAGAAGTTGCAAGGGCCCATCTGGGCACCATAGGGGTTGGTGTAGGGCCCCGAGGTGTTGGCAGACGGCAGGTTGTAGGGTTTGTAACCCACTTCACTAGCCGCTTTCTGAAACAGCTGTGCGGAGACGGTGTTTTTCTGCGATTCCAACGGGAACGGGTTGGAACGGTCGGGCGCATAGGGGTTGCCGCCACGGCCTTCGCCGACCAGCTGGCCTTTCACGGTCCAGGCTTGCCCAGAAGTGCCAAAGACTTTTTCCGCGTAGTCGAAGAACGGCTCCAGCTCTTCGTAGCTCACGCCGAAGTCCTGGATGGTCATGTCCTTGGGAATGAAGTGCTTGCCGTAACGTTCCTCGTAGTGGCTGCGCATGCGCAACTCGATCGGGTCGACACGGAAATGCACGCCCGACCAGTGCAGACCCGCGCCGCCCACGCCATTGCCCGGCAGGAACGCACCCAACTGACGGTTGGGCAGGGCGACGTCATTCACGCTATGACGAATGGTCACCGTCTCCTTGGAGATATCCTGGAAGAGTTTCTTACGCACGCTGTAGGTCAATTCGTCGATGACCTGGGGATAGTTGCCATCCGGATAAGTGTCCTGCATCGGGCCGCGCTCCAGCGCTACCACGTTGAGGCCTGCTTCCGTCAGCTCCTTGGCCATGATCGCGCCGGTCCAGCCGAAGCCTACGATTACTGCATCCACTTTCTTCATGATGGTCGCCACGTTTATGCCCTCTCGCCGCGGATGGAAACTGCCGGGAAGGGGTATTGCTCGTTGCGCTCAACCCAGTCCATGAAGTCGGCGCGGGCGCCGGGGAAGCCGATCATGGTCCAGCCGACCATGCCTTTGTTGCCGCCGTGGATCGGGTCGCAGAAGAAGCCTTCCTTGGTGTTTTGTAGCAACAAGTTGAAGAAGATCTTTGGCGGCACCGCATCAAAATGCGCCGTTACCTCACTACCGCCAGCCTCCAGACGCCGCAACATATCGTCTCGGGTAGCGCTGTCTTGCGCGGCAAAAACTTTGCCGTTGAACGCCTTCGACCATGCATCCGTCGCGGCAATGCCCAGGCGATAGATCTCTTTGGGCACCAGTTTGGACTGCCAGCCCATCTCCGACGGCGCGTCGGCGTTGAAAGGACCTTGCATGAACCACAGGGCACCGCTGGCGTACGGCGTGTTCATCTGGCGGTCGATATATTCCGGTGCACCGGCTTCCAGAGCACCTGGGCCTTGGGCATCAGCAGGGATTAATTGCGCGACGGCGGCGTTGATGAACGCCCATTCCTCGGCGGTGAAATAAGTTGGCTCGTAGGCCTTTTCGCTGGTTGTAGGCTTGGCTGGCACGGCTTGCGCCGGCTCAGGCGTAGCCATCAGCATTGAGCCGCCAAGGCCGGTGCTGGCAACCGTGACCACCGGGATCAAGGTCAAGGATTTGCGCAAAAAGTCACGCCGCGGGTTGTCTTGATCTTGATCAGACATGGTGGCACCTCATCATGTGGTCACGGGTTTATCAGCCGACTTCTAGCGAGCGGCTTGGTTTTTTCGGCAATCAATAGTTACAAATGATAGCAGGCTATGCATCGGAGGAATCGTTTCAGCGACTAAAGACTGATGATTCACGATTCTTTGACGCCCCCCTCACGCCTCATTGACCCCCCTTGGACCAACCTGAGCGGCATTCACCAATCTCCTGCCCGGTCATGTCATCCATGCTCAAGAATCAATGGCTGCCGGCCTTCGGCCTCGTGTTCATCGCGCTGTTCTCTAGCGCTTTCGCTCAAGCCGACGAGCCCATCTCCATCCGTTCCCCCGAGTGGGCACAACCGGTGGGAAGTCAGTACAACCTTCACCAGATGACGCCCACGCTCTATCGCAGCGGGTTACCCGACAGCAACGCAGCGCCGCTGCTGGAAAAGCTCAAGATCGGCACCGTGATCAATTTCCTGCCGGAATCCGATGCTGACTGGCTCAAATCGCCCGATATCCGACAAGTACAGCTGACTTATCGCACCAACCATGTGGATGATTCCGACGTGCTGGCAGCGTTGAGAGCCATCCAGGAAGCCGAAACCAATGGCCCGGTGCTGATGCATTGCAAGCACGGCTCTGACCGTACCGGCCTGATGGCGGCGATGTATCGGGTGGTGATTCAAGGGTGGAGCAAGGAAGATGCGCTGAACGAGATGACCTTGGGCGGCTTCGGCACCAGTAACGGCTTCAAGGACGGCGTTCGCTACATGATGAGGGCCGATGTCGACAAGTTGCGTACAGCCTTGGCGAACGGCGATTGCAGCACCAGCGCGTTTGCGCTGTGCTCGATGAAGGATTGGATCACGACCTCCAGCAAAGCTGAGGAACACCTGTAGGAGCGAGCTTGCTCGCGAAGAACCAAAAGGCGCCGCATTTATCCAGGATAAGCGCGTGATCGTTAACGTTCTTCGCGAGCAAGCTCGCTCCTACAGTGACTCGTGCGGTTTCTTAGTCTTTTTTCAGCTTCGGATTCGGAAAGAACTGCACCGCCTGCACCTTGGGGTCCGCCGGCGCTTTCAATGCAGACGTATTCACCCGCGTGCCCAATTCCTTGGGCACCGACAACCCTTGGTCATTCAGCGTGTCGGTATAACCGCAGGCCACGCACTCGCGATGGGGCACGTTGTCTTCGGTCCACATCTTCAACTTGTCCGGCTCGCTGCACGCCGGACAGACCGCCCCGGCGATAAATTGCTTTTTGGTGATCACAGGCGCTTCACTCATGCTGCCGCGTCCTCACTCAGGCCGCTGTGACGCAAGAGTGCGTCAATCGACGGCGCACGTCCGCGGAAGTCGACGAACAGCACCATCGGTTCCTGGGAACCGCCACGCGCCAGGATCGCCTCGCGGAAGGCGCGGCCGGTCTCAGCGTTGAGCACGCCCTCTTCTTCAAACTTAGAGAAGGCATCCGCCGACAACACTTCAGCCCACTTATAGCTGTAGTAACCCGCCGCGTATCCGCCAGCGAAGATGTGCGCGAAGCTATTGGGGAAACGGTTGTAGGCCGGCGGACGCATCACCGACACCTCATCGCGCACGCCTTCCAGCACCTGCGCCACACTCCGGCCATCACCGTGAGTGGCATGCAGTTCGAAGTCGAACAGCGAGAATTCCAGCTGGCGCACCATCATCAGGCCAGACTGGAAATTCTTCGCCGCGAGCATTTTTTCCAGCAGGTCCTGAGGCAGCGCTTCGCCGGTTTCGTAGTGACCGGAGATCAGCGCCAGGCCTTCGGGCTCCCAGCACCAGTTCTCCATGAACTGGCTCGGCAGCTCCACCGCATCCCAGGCCACGCCGTTGATGCCGGACACGCCAGCATGTTCAACGCGGGTCAGCAGGTGATGCAGGCCGTGGCCGAATTCGTGGAACAGCGTGGTGACTTCATCGTGGGTCAGCAGGGCAGGCTTGCCGCTGTCAGCCGGGGTGAAGTTGCACACCAGGTTGGCCACCGGGCTTTGCAGTACACCGTCAATCGTGCGGCGACGGTCGCGGGCGCCGTCCATCCAGGCACCGCCACGCTTGTTGGCGCGGGCGTAGAGATCGAAGAAGAAGCGACCGACATGCTGGCCGTTTTCCTTGATTTCAAACAGGCGGACATCCGGGTGCCAGGTGTCGAAGCCTTTCTGCTCGGCGATCTCGATGCCGTACAGGCGTTGCACGATGGCAAACAGGCCGCCCAGCACCTTGTCGATCGGAAAGTAGGCGCGCAGGGCTTCCTGGGACACGCTGTAGCGTTGCTCACGGAGTTTTTCGCCGTAGAAACCGCTGTCCCAGCTTTGCAGCTCGGCGCAGCCTTGTTCGGCGGCGTAGGCCTTGAGTTGTTGCAGGTCCTGGGCGGCAAACGGCTTGCTGCGCTTGGCCAAGTCGCGCAGGAAGCTCAGCACCTGATCGCTGGACTCGGCCATTTTGGTGGCCAGGCTCAGTTCGGAGAACGACGCGTAACCGAGCAACTGGGCCAGTTCCTGACGCAGGTCGAGGATCTGTTCCATCACTGGGCCGTTATCGTTCTGACCGGCATTCGGGCCTTGGTCCGACGCACGGGTGCAGTAGGCCGCGTAGACTTCTTCACGCAGGGCGCGGTCCTGGGCGTAGGTCATCACCGCGTAGTAGCTTGGGAATTCCAGGGTGATCAGCCAGCCGTCGAGGCCTTTGGCCTGGGCGGCGGCAGCCATTTGCGCCTTGGCCGAATCGGTTAGGCCGGCGAGGGTGGCTTCGTCGGTGACGTGTTTGGTCCAGGCCTGGGTGGCGTCCAGCAACTGGTTGGAAAATTTGCTGCCCAACTCGGACAGTTTGCTCTGCACTTCGGCGTAGCGCTTTTGCTGCTCGGGCGGCAGATCGATGCCGGACAGGCGGAAGTCACGCAGCGAGTGTTCCAGGATAGTTTTCTGCGCCACATCGAAACCGGCGGCTTCCGGGCTGTTGGCCAGGGCTTCGAAGGCCTGGAACAGCTCGCGGTTCTGGCCCATCTCGGTGGAGTAGGCGCTCAACGCCGGCAGGCAACTTTCGTAGGCTTCGCGCAGTTCAGCGCTGTTGCACACGGCGTTGAGGTGGCTGACCGGGCTCCAGGCGGCGCCCAGGCGGTCATTCAGTTCATCCATGGCCAGGACCAGGCCGGCCCACGTCGGATTTTTCCCCTGGCTTTGCAGGATGCCTTCGATGGCGACACGGTTGTCGGCGAGGATCTGTTCGATGGCCGGCTGGACGTGCTCGGCACGGATCGCCGAGAACGGCGGCAGGTCGTAGGACTGCAGAAGAGGGTTGTTCGCGCTCACGGTTGGCACCTTGGCTGAAGAAACATGTAAGAACAAAGATGGGGCCATCTTAATTACAATCAACGTCCACCGCAGCTATCAGCAGAAGAGAGAGAGGCTATCGTGACCCTTCGCACCTATCAGAACCACACGCCAGCCCTGGGCGCCGGGGCTTTTGTCGATATTTCGGCGGTGGTGATCGGCGATGTCGAAATCGGCGCCGACAGCTCGGTCTGGCCGCTGACCGTGATCCGTGGCGACATGCACCGCATCCGCATCGGTGCGCGCACCAGCGTGCAGGATGGCTGCGTGCTGCACATCACCCACGCGGGTCCGTTCAATCCGGATGGCTTCCCACTGCTGATCGGCGACGATGTGACCATCGCCCACAAAGTCATGCTGCATGGCTGCACCGTGGGCAACCGCATCCTGATCGGCATGGGCAGCATCGTGATGGACGGCGCCGTGGTGGAAGACGACGTGATCATCGGCGCTGGCAGCCTGGTGCCGCCAGGCAAGAAACTCGAAAGCGGCTTCTTGTACGTGGGCAGCCCGGTTAAACAGATCCGCCCACTGACTGACAAGGAGCGCGCCTTTTTCACCTACAGCGCCGCGAACTACGTGAAGCTCAAAGACCTGCACCTGGCTGAAGGATTCGACCGATGACCCTGCACTACCAAACCGTGCTATTCGACCTGGACGGCACCCTCACCGACCCGCGCGAAGGCATCACCCGCTCGATCCAGTACGCCCTCGGCAAACTCGGCATTGATGAGCCGGACCTGACCAAGCTGGAACACTTCATCGGCCCACCGTTGCTGCAAGCCTTCATGCAGTTCTACGGCTTTGATGAAGCCAAGGCCTGGGAGGCGATGAATTTCTATCGCGAGCGCTTCAAGGTCACCGGCCTGTATGAGAACCACGTGTTCGAGGGCGTGATGCCGTTGCTGGAGGAGTTGAGCGGCCAGGGGCGCCAGCTCTACGTCGCGACGTCCAAGCCTTGGGTATTCGCCCGCGAGATCGCGCGGCACTTCGATTTTGCCAAGCACTTCAAGGTGATTTACGGCAGTGAACTGGACGGCACGCGCACCAATAAAGTCGAACTGATCGCCCACCTGATGAGCGAGGAAGGTCTGGACCCAGCAACCACTCTGATGATTGGTGACCGCAAGCATGACCTGATCGGCGCACGCAGCAACGGGTTGGATTCGGCAGCGGTGGGGTATGGCTTTGGCAGTTTTGAAGAGCTGAATGCCGAGGCGCCGACCTGGCATTTTGAGACGTTGGCGCAGATGCACCAGGCATTTTTGCAGCGTCCTTGAGACTGCTATCGCCGGCAAGCCAGCTCCTACAAAGATCGCGAAACCCTGTAGGAGCCGGCTTGCTGGCGATAGGTCCCTAACGACCAACACCCTCCAACTGCCTCAACGCCGCCTTGCGCTGCTCCACCGGCAACCTTCCCAACCGCTCCACCGCCGCATAAAACCTCACCCAATCCCCACTTTCCTGCGCAAACAACGCCGCAAACGCCGGCACCCACTGGTCGTACAGCCCAAATGGCAACAGCCGCGCATTGTTCATGGGCTGGTTGATCCACGCGTCATAACGTTTATCGCCGCCCCATTGGCTGTCGCGCAGTTGTCGGTAATCGCTGCGCAAACGCTCGAATTGCGCCGCCTTGGCCTGACGCATCGCATCCTCAGCCAAGGGTTGGGCGTAGAGCTTTTGCAAGCGTTGACGGGTATCGAGGACCAACTGGATAAACTGGTCACGCTGCTTGGACGTGGACAAGCTATCAGGCGCCAGCCCCCGCGCAGCGCGCCATTGGCGTGTACCTTCCTGCTCGACGAAATTGGCAAACGACTCGTTGAACTCGGTGTCGTCCTTCACATAGAAACGCTGGTGCGCCAGCTCATGGAAGATCAGCGTGGCCAGGCGTTCATCGCCCCAGTTCATCATCGAGTTCATGATCGGGTCGTTGAACCAGCCTAAGGTCGAGTAAGCCTCTACGCCACCGATCGATACGTCCATGCCACGCTGCTTCAACAACGCAGCCTCACCACGCGCCGCACCTTGGTTGTAATAGCCGCGATAGGCCACACAACCAGCAATTGGGAAGCAATGGGTTTCAGGGGACAGGGAAAATTCCTGCGTGGCGAAGACATTCCAGACCACATAGGGCCGACCGATATCGGCGTACAACCTGTAGCTCTGGTTGTCCGGCAGGTGCAAATGCTCACTGGCGAACGTGCGCGCTTTTTGTGATTGCACCAAGTGTTCGCGCAACAGCGGTGGGCGGGAAGGATCGGCAATGACCTGCGCCACCGGCTCTCGGGCCCGCAACAATTGCCATTGGCCGCTGGCCAATTGGCTGTAATAACTGACACTGGAACAGCCGCTGAGCAGCACAACCATCAACCCTGGAAGAAAACGCCTGACCATGCCGCGACCGCTCCTGGGTAATTTGCTCGCCAGACTATCGCGCCTGTGCGGAATTTTTCCATGGCTCGACGTGTTTATACTCATAGGAAGTCTGCCGCCGTCGCAGCAGGCTCAATTCTTTCTTCCCGTTGAGTGCCTGCCATGCGCCAGCTCTTGTTACCCGTCGCCGCTTTGTTCCTCAGCGCCTGCACGACAACACCCGTGCCACCGATGGATCCGCAACAGGCGTGGGTCGATTTCACTACGCCGACGCCGGGCTCCAAGCTGGTCATGGCGCAGCGCCTGGACGGCAAGAACCTGGATGACGGACGTTTCTTCCAATTCCCGCCCGGCCATCACGAATTGATGGTGCGCTTCGACTTTGAAGTCCCGGCCGGCGGCGGTTTGGGTGGACTCAGCCAGATGATGTATCGCACCTGCTTCATGACCCTGGAATATGACCACTTCCAGGCCGGCCAGCGTTATGTGCTGGAAGGGCGCTCGTTGGCCTTCACGCCGAATATCAGGTTGTATGATTCGGCGCGTCAGTTGCTCGCGGAGGAACGCAGCGTCAACTGCATCTGATCAGTCGTTGTTTTTCTGGTAGATGATGCGCTTGGTGCCGTTTTCGCATGAACCGACAATCATCGCACTGTCATGATTCTTGGCTTCTTCGGCGGTGATGATTTCCAAGGTGTACGAAGGAATCGCCTTGGCCTGGATCTTCACTTCAATCTCTTTCCTGAGCTCTTCACAATCTTTTGGCGCGGCCACGGCCGAAGTGGCCAATACACCGCAAATGATCGCCAAGGCAAAACGTTTCATGTGTGAAGCTCCCTGAATGCATTGCGCACGGGTGTGCGCCTAGGCTGCATGGTAATAGGACCACACTTACAAAACACGAGTTCTGATTTGAAGCAGATGTTTTAGCCACCCCAAAAACCACTGTAGGAGCTGGCCTGCCAGCGATGACGACCTCAAAAACCATGTAAATCTGAGGGCCTCATCGCCGGCAAGCCGGCTCCTACCGGTTTAGCGGTGTCAATTTACGAGCGTGCCATCCAGGGTGATAGTCGCATTCAGCACCTTGGACACCGGGCACCCTTCCTTGGCCTTTTTGCTCAACTCATCGAACTGCGCCTGGCTCGCGCCCGGAATCTTGGCCTTGAGGATCAGGTGCACAGCGGTGATCGCAAAACCGCCGTCCACCTGGTCCAGGGTCACTTCGGCCTGGGTGTCGATGCTGTCAGCCTTGAGCCCGGCATCGCCGAGAATCATGGAAAATGCCATGGAGAAACAGCCCGCATGGGCCGCACCGATCAGTTCTTCCGGGTTGGTACCCTTGCCGCCTTCGAAACGGGCCTTGAAGCCGTAGGGCGCTTCACGTAGCACGCCGGTTTCCGTGGAAATGGAACCCAGGCCAGTCTTCAGGTCACCTTCCCAATGCGCGGATGCTTTTTTCACGATACTCATAGCGGTCTCCTCGAACGGTGGTTTTGCGTCAGTAAGGGTTCTGAGGATAGACGGCGTGGCAAAGTTCATCTTGTCGGAGAAACCGAGCGATTCAGTAGGAAATTTCCGACTCAACTATTGAATCTCGGGTATATGCCCTCATTGCATAGGTATGCACATGAAGCGGCAGGTTTTGGTTCGTCTAAAAAGCCTGCGGCCCCCTTGGAGAAGCAGGCTTATGAAATCGCTGTCCGACGTAAAGTTCTCGACCCTCGACCTGGTGCCCGTGCGGGCCAATGGCAGTCCGGCGCAGTCGCTGCGCAATTCCCTGGACCTGGCCCAACATGTGGAAAAGTTCGGCTACAACCGTTTCTGGGTGGCCGAACACCACAACATGGACGGCATCGCCAGCTCCGCGACCTCGGTGCTGCTGGGGTACCTGGCCGGTGGCACTTCGACCATTCGTGTCGGTTCCGGTGGCGTGATGCTGCCCAACCACGCGCCCTTGGTGATCGCCGAGCAGTTCGGCACCCTGGAGAGTCTCTACCCTGGCCGTATCGACCTCGGCCTGGGCCGTGCGCCCGGCTCTGACCAAATGACCGCCCGCGCCCTGCGCCGCGAGCGTTCCGGCAGCGCCGATGAATTCCCGGAAGATGTCGCCGAGTTAATGGCCTACCTCGGCCCACGCACGCCCGATCAACGGATCATTGCCGTACCGGGTACCGGCACCAATGTGCCGGTGTGGCTGCTCGGTTCCAGCTTGTTCAGCGCACAGCTGGCAGGTGAACGCGGTTTGCCCTACGCCTTTGCCTCGCATTTCGCACCCCGCCTGATGCATGAAGCGATTCGCGTGTACCGCAATCACTTCAAACCTTCAGCCGTGCTGGATAAACCCTACGTGATGCTCGGCATTCCCTTGGTGGCGGCGGATACCGACGAGCAGGCTGATTACTTGGCAACTTCGGTCTACCAGCGCATCCTCGCCCTCATGCGCGGGCAAAGCCTAGTGCAGCGCCCGCCGGTAAAAACCATGGACGGCCTGTGGCTGCCCCATGAAAAGGATGCGGTCGGCAGTTTCCTTGGCCTGGCCATGGTAGGCAGCCCGGCGAAGATCCGCGCAAAACTGGAAGTGCTGATCGAGCAGACCGGCGCCGACGAGTTGATCTTTACCTGCGACCTGTACGAACACGCCGACCGGATTCATTCCTACGAACTGCTGGCGCAGGTGATGAAGGGCTAAAACCTGCAGACATAAAAAACCGACGCAGCGCGTCGGTTTTTTATGTCTGCAACACGGGGTTAACCGCGCTTGTAGGCAATTTCCTTGGTGCCACCCTCGCAGGTGCCGACCACGGTGTGATCGCTCGGCGCAGCGCCTTTATCCACCACTTCCAGCGAATAACCCGAAGCGCCCTTGGCGTCGATTTTCGCTGCAATTTCGCTTTTCAGCTCTTCACAAGGCTTGCCCGCCGCCAGGGCTGTGCCGGCAATGCTCAACAAACCTACCGCTAACAGGAACTTCTTCATCCGTTACTTTCCTTGCGCTGATCTAAAAGAGCGTGCCGACGCTTGTGGCATCGGCACCCATTGGTTGTAGCGCAGGTTATGGCAATCGGCCAGTCAGCAAGTTCAACCGACGCGATCAACTACTGGCAATTCGGAACCCCACCTTTAGGGTGACCTGAAAGTGCGCAGCCTTGCCGTCCTTGATGTGACCACGGGTTTCAGTCACCTCGAACCATTCCAGATGCTTGATGCTTTTATTGGCCTCGGCCAGCGCATTGTTGATGGCGTCTTCAATGCTGGAGGTGGACGAGCCCACCAGTTCGACTTTCTTGTAAGTGTGATGATCACTCATGGCAGTTCTCCTAAGGGTCGTTAAGCAAGCGTAGCAGTCAATGTTCGTACTGCTTCTGGCGACTGTTCGTACCCGAAAGTTCAGATTTACTGCACTTTCTGAAACGGCCGTAGTCGGTATCTACACACGCCACTCAATCACTTCAGGAGAGTCCACATGGCCAACACTTCTTTACGCAAAGCGTCGCTGGAAAGCATGGAAGCCGAGATTTCGAGCCTGCTCAAGTCTTTGGAAAGTCTCAAGGACGATGCATCCGACGAGTCGCGCAAAACCTTGAAGGCCCTGAAAAGCAATGCTGAGAATGCCCTCAAGCATTCCCGCCACCTGATCAGCGACGCCTACGAAGAAAGCAAAGTCAAAATCCGCGAAACCGGTGTTGCAACCCGGGACTACGCACAAGAGCACCCATGGACCACAGCCGGCGTTGCCGTCGGTGCACTGGGCCTGCTCGCGGCTTATCTGCTGTGCAAACGCGGCGATTAAACCGGTTCGCGCAATAGCTCAGCCTTGAGCCACTGCGCCAGTTGCCCGGCGCGCCCGTCTGCGGCGCGCTTTGGCAGCCACAGCGCCAGGTGCGCCGGGGTTTCGCTGAACCCCCAGGGCGCCACTAGGCGACCCGCGCGCAAGTCTTCAGCCACCAGCGGCTGAGGCGCGATCGCCACGCCCAATCCTGCCACTGCCGCCTCCAGTAAATAATACAAATGTTCAAACCCCTGGCCGTGTTTCAACGCGCCGGGCTCGATGCCGTGCTGCGCTGCCCAACTGGGCCAAGCTTGCGGGCGTGACGTGGTGTGCAACAGCTTTTCACCACACAAGGCCTCGGCGGGCGCATTGCGCAAGTGTTCATAGCCGGCAAAGCGCGGGCTCATCACCGGGCCGATGCGTTCACTGGCCAGCTCATACACCTGCATATCCACCGGCCATGGCGGTTCAGCGAACACCAACAACGCATCCAGGCCTGGGCGGCGCGGGTCCAGATCCCCATCGCCCGCCGACAGGTGCAAGCGCAGGTCCGGCAAGTCGGCGTTCAAGCGGCCCAGGCGCGGGATCAACCAGCGCGCGAGCAGGCTGCCCGAACAGCCGAGTACAAAAGGTGCATCGGCGCTGGCCTGGGTCAGCTCGGCACACACATCCCTCAGGCGCTCGAATGCCTCCGCGCTGGCATCCCGTAGCCGGACGCCTGCATCTGTGAGTTTAAGGCCGCGACCTTCCTTGACGAACAAGCTGATACCCAAATGCTCCTCCAGCACCTTCAGCTGCCGGCTGACGGCGCCGTGGGTCACATGCAATTGCTCGGCTGCCTGACTGACGCTGTTCAATCGCGCAGTCGCTTCAAAGGCACGCAGGGCATTGAGGGGCGGAAGGTCTCGGCTCATCTGTGAGTTTTCCTGACAGGTTGCGGCGATCTTATCGGTTTTCAGCATAGAACGTCAGGGGTAGAGTGACCCTCATTGCTTCCCACACCCTTCTTTCCTGGAGCGTCCCATGACTCAGTCCCAGACCGATCTACGCAACGGCCCAGACGCCAACGGCCTGTTTGGCGCGTTCGGCGGCCGTTACGTCGCTGAAACCCTGATGCCGTTGATCCTCGACCTGGCCCGCGAATACGAAGCGGCCAAGATCGATCCGGCTTTCAATGAAGAACTTGCCTACTTCCAGCGCGACTACGTCGGACGCCCAAGCCCGCTGTACTTCGCCGAGCGCCTGACCGAATTCTGCGGCGGCGCCAAGATCTACCTCAAGCGTGAAGAGCTGAACCACACCGGCGCGCACAAGATCAACAACTGCATCGGCCAGATCCTGCTGGCTCGGCGCATGGGTAAGAAACGCATCATCGCCGAGACCGGCGCCGGCATGCACGGCGTGGCCACTGCCACCGTGGCTGCGCGCTTCGGCCTGCAATGCGTGATCTACATGGGCACCACTGACATCGAGCGCCAGCAAGCCAACGTGTTCCGTATGAAGCTGCTGGGCGCGGAAGTGATCCCGGTGGTTGCCGGCACCGGCACCCTGAAAGACGCGATGAACGAAGCCCTGCGTGACTGGGTGACCAACGTCGACAGCACCTTCTACCTGATCGGCACCGTGGCCGGCCCGCACCCGTACCCTGCAATGGTGCGCGACTTCCAGGCCGTGATCGGCAAGGAAACCCGCGACCAGTTGCAAGCCCAGGAAGGTCGCCTGCCGGACAGCCTGGTGGCGTGCATCGGCGGTGGCTCCAACGCCATGGGCCTGTTCCACCCGTTCCTGGACGACACCAGCGTCGAGATCATCGGCGTTGAAGCGGCCGGCCACGGCATCGAGACCGGCAAGCACGCCGCCAGCCTCAACGGTGGCGTACCCGGCGTACTGCACGGCAACCGTACGTTCCTGCTGCAGGATGAGGACGGCCAGATCATCGACGCACACTCCATCTCCGCAGGCCTGGATTACCCTGGCATCGGCCCGGAACACGCCTGGTTGCACGACATCGGTCGCGTCCAGTACACCTCGGTGACCGACGACGAAGCCCTCGACGCCTTCCACAAATGCTGCCGCCTGGAAGGGATCATTCCTGCCCTGGAAAGCGCCCACGCCCTGGCCGAAGTGTTCAAACGCGCACCGACCCTGCCGAAGGATCACCTGATGGTGGTCAACCTGTCCGGCCGTGGCGACAAAGACATGCAGACCGTGATGCACCATATGGAAACCGCCAAGCAGGAGAAACACTGATGAGCCGCCTGCAAACCCGCTTCGCACAGCTTAAAGAACAAAACCGCGCTGCCCTGGTGACCTTCGTCACGGCCGGCGACCCTGGCTATGACACCTCGCTGGCGATCCTCAAGGGCTTGCCGGCCGCCGGCGCCGACGTGATCGAGTTGGGCATGCCGTTCACCGATCCGATGGCCGACGGCCCGGCGATCCAGCTGGCCAACATTCGCGCGCTGGAAGCCAAGCAGAACCTGCTGAAAACCCTGCAGATGGTCCGCGAGTTCCGCCAGGACAACAACGACACGCCGCTGGTGTTGATGGGCTACTTCAACCCGATCCACAAATACGGCGTGCCGCAGTTCATCGCCGACGCCAAGGAAGCCGGCGTGGACGGCCTGATCGTGGTCGACATGCCGCCCGAGCATAACGGCGAGCTGTGCGACCCGGCCCAGGCCGCTGGCATCGACTTCATCCGCCTGACCACGCCGACCACTGACGATGTGCGCTTGCCGACAGTTCTGAATGGCAGTTCCGGTTTCGTGTACTACGTGTCGGTGGCCGGTGTGACCGGTGCTGGCGCTGCGACCCTGGAGCACGTCGAAGAAGCCGTGACCCGCCTGCGTCGCCATACCGACCTGCCGATCAGCATCGGTTTTGGTATCCGCACCCCGGAACAAGCGGCAGCCATCGCCCGCCTGGCTGACGGTGTCGTCGTAGGTTCGGCACTGATCGACCATATCGCCAATGCCAAGAATGACCAGCAAGCCATCGACGGCGTGTTGAGCCTGTGTGCGGCATTGTCGGAAGGCGTTCGTAACGCGCGTAAGTAAGGGCCCCGTAAGCAGTAGGTAAAGTTCCTGATACAGAGGAATCAACCCGCTCGGGCACGGCCTAAACAGCAAGACCAAGGGATTTCGAACCTCGTTCGAAATCCCTTTTTTGCTTGTGTGCCCTGAGGAATACCCGATGAAAATGCCTAAATCCGTGATTGCAGGCCTTGGCGTGCTGGTGCTTGGCGCCAGCGCCCTGGTGCAGGCCGCGCCTTATGACCAAGGCGGCCCTGATCGTGGCGGCCCGCAGGGCCAGCACGAACAACGCGGCGACGACCATCGCGGCCCGCAGGACAACCGTCGCGGCGGCCCGCCCCAGGATTTCGGCCCGGTCCGCCAGATCATCCACGACAACCACGGCCAGTTCGCCCGTGGCGCACCGCCACCGCCGAATGTGCGCCTGGTGCGTGGCCAGCCGCTGCCCCGCGGCTACTACGGCGAACGCCTCGATAACCGCGCCCTGGCACGCCTGCCGGTGTATCCCGGTTATGAATGGCGCCGTTCGGGGCCGGATGTGGTGTTGATCGCCGTGGGTACGGGCATCGTCTACGAGATCCTCGACGGCGTCCTCAACTGAAACCCGGCTCCTACAGGGCAGTGGTTATTTGAGTTCGATGCGTTCGACTTTGCCTACGAGCAACACGTAGGACAGCGCCCCGAGCAACGCCAGCACCGCGATATAGGTAATCGCCGGTGCAAACGAATCGCCACTGGCGAGAAAACCAATCACGATCGGCGTGGCAATCGCCGACAGGTTGCCGATGAAGTTGAACACCCCACCGGTCAGCCCCAACAGGCGGGCCGGTGCCAGGGTCGACACCAGCGACCAGGTAATCGACGCCAACCCATTACCAAAGAACGCCACCGCCAGGAACGCAATCACCCACGCCGTCGAGTCCACGTAGTTGGCGCCGATGATCGCCGTGGAAATCAGCAGCCCGCCGATGATCGGCAACTTGCGGGCAAAGCCCACCGACGCGCCACGACGAATCAGCCAATCGGAAAAGATCCCGGAACACAGCACGCCGACAAACGCCGCGAGGAATGGTAATGACGCCAGCAGGCCGGACTTGATGAAGTCCATGCCGCGGTATTTCACCAGGTAGGTCGGGAACCATGTCAGGAAGAACCACAACGTGGAGTTGAGGCAGAACTGCCCCAGGTAAATGCCCCACAGCTTGCGCTTGCTCAACACGATGCCCAGGTCGACCCAACTGAACGGCGCCTTGGCAGCTTTTTCCTGCATATCAACCAAGCCGCCACCTTCACGGATCAGGTCGATTTCAGCGGCGTTGGCGCCTTTGAAGTCTTTCGGTTCGCGGTACACCGCGTACCAGATAACTGCCCACAGAATCCCCACGCCACCGGTCGCGACAAACACCATGTGCCAGCCAAATGCATGCTGCAGCCAGGCCAGTACCGGCGTCAGGAATGCCAACCCGACAAACTGCCCAGAGGTATAGACGCCAATCGCCGTGGCGCGCTCGCGCTCAGGGAACCAGGTGGTGACTACGCGGCTGTTGATCGGATAGGCCGGGGCCTCTAAAGCCCCTACCGCCATGCGCAACACAAACAGCGCGATAAAGCTGGCCGCGAAGCCGAGCATGACGGTGGCGATGGACCACAACAGCAGCGCCGCCGTGTAGAGAATACGCGGCGGCACGCGGTCCACCAGCCAACCGCCGGGAATCTGCATGGCGGCGTAGGTCCAGCCGAACGCAGAGAAAATCAGCCCGACGTGCACCGGGTCGATCCCCAGTTCACTGGTCAGGGCCGGGGCGGCGATGGACAGGTTGCTGCGGTCGAGGTAGTTGATCACCACGGTGATAAACAGCAGCACCATGATGAAGAAACGCTTTCTGGTAGGCGTGACTAAAGAAGCCTGCCCGGTGAAGGATTCAGGGTGCATGGGGGTTGCCTCTTCTTATGCTTATTGAGGTATGGACCAACTTGTAGGAGCCGGCTTGCCGGCGATGGCGGCGCGCCAGTCGACACCGGCAGTGGCTGATCCACCGCAATCGCCGAGCCGGCTCCTACAGATAAGCGGTGCTTACCACTCGGCGAAGCTGCCGTCGGCATGCCGCCAGATCGGATTACGCCAGCGGTGGCCGATGGCCGCGCGTTCGATCACGTATTCCTCATTGATCTCGATGCCCAGGCCCGGTCCGTTGGGGATCTTCACAAAGCCTTGGTCATAGTCGAACACGCCCGGATCGCGCACGTAATCGAGCAGGTCATTGCTCTCGTTGTAGTGAATGCCCAGGCTTTGTTCCTGGATAAACGCGTTGTAGCAGACCGCGTCCAGTTGCAGGCACGCCGCCAGGGCAATCGGGCCCAGCGGGCAGTGCAGGGCCAGGGCCACGTCGTAGGCTTCGGCCATGTTGGCGATCTTGCGGGTTTCGGTGATGCCACCGGCATGGGACGCATCCGGCTGGATGATGTCGACGTAGCCCTCGCTGAGCACACGCTTGAAATCCCAACGCGAGAACAGGCGCTCGCCCAGGGCAATCGGCGTGCTGGTCAGCGGGGCCAGCTCTTTTAGCGCTTCGTAGTTCTCGCTGAGCACCGGCTCTTCGATGAACATCAGTTTGTATGGGTCGAGTTCCTTCATCAGCACCTTGGCCATGGGCTTGTGCACGCGGCCATGGAAGTCGACGCCGATGCCGACGTTGGGGCCGACCGCATCACGCACGGCGGCGACGTTGGCCAGGGCCAGGTCGACCTTTTCGAAGCTGTCGACGAACTGCAGCTCTTCGGTGCCGTTCATTTTTACCGCCGTGAAGCCACGGGCCACGGCCTCTTTGGCGGCGCGGGCGGTGTCTGCGGGGCGGTCGCCGCCGATCCATGAGTACACGCGGATCTTGTCGCGCACCTGGCCACCGAGCAAGTCGCTGACGGAAACACCGAGGGCCTTGCCCTTGATGTCCCACAACGCCTGGTCGATGCCGGCGAGGGCGCTCATGTGCACGGCGCCGCCGCGATAAAAGCCGCCGCGATAGAGCACGGTCCAGATGTCTTCGATATTGCGTGGGTCTTTGCCGATCAGGTAGTCGGACAGTTCTTCAACGGCAGCCGCCACGGTGTGAGCGCGGCCTTCGACCACGGGCTCACCCCAGCCGGTCACGCCCTGGTCGGTCTCGACCTTGAGGAAGCACCAGCGCGGAGGGACGATAAAGGTCGTCAGTTTGGTTATTTTCATCTGTTATCTCTCTTATAGATGCGGCGCCTGTGGGCGCGAAACTTGATTCAGTTCAGGGCTTTCCAGGCGGCGACATAAGCCTGGGCGCGACTCGCTACCTGATCCACGGTCATACCCGGTTTGAACAACCCGGAACCCAGCCCGAAACCTTTGGCGCCGGCGTCGATGAACACCTGCATGTTGTCCGGGGTAATGCCACCCACCGGCAGCAGCAAGGTGCCGGCCGGCAATACCGCCAGCCACGCCTTGATCACCGAAGGGCCCATTTGCTCGGCGGGGAACAGCTTCAACACGTCAGCACCTTCGGCCAGTGCGGCGAAGGCTTCGGTGGGCGTGGCCACGCCCGGGGACAGAAACAGGCCCGCGGCTTTGGCGGCACGCAACACCTTGGCATCGCTGTGGGGCATAACGATCACCTGGCCACCAGCAGCCTTCACGTGCTCGACCTGCTCCGGCGTCAACACCGTGCCAGCACCGATCAGGCAATCGGCGGGCAAACTGTCGCGCAGGGTGCGGATACTGGTGTAGGGATCAGGCGAATTCAGCGGGACTTCGATCACCCGAAACCCTGCCTGGTACAGCACCTGGCCGACAGCCTGGGCTTCGTCTGGGCGAATGCCGCGCAGGATGGCGATCAAACCGTTTTGCGCGAGTGCTTGCTTGAGCATGTCAGGCCTCCAGTACAGGTTGAGTGAGCCCGGCCGCTAAGGCCAGTTGCCACAGGCCGCGCTCGGTGGCTTCCTGCGCCAGGCTGACGTGGGCAAAGCCGCAGAGGGCGAGGGCGCGTTGATAGCGGGCGCAAAGGGGCGCGGCGCCGACCAGGATGATCGGCTTGTGTTTGGCGCTGTCGGGCAGACCGGCGAGTTCATGGCCGATAAGCAAGCCGGACAGGTAATCGGGCTGTTGGTCAGGGGCGAGTTCGCCGGTGAGCCCCAGGGTGCGGGCACTGAACAAGGTGGACAGCACGCCGCGCTGGCCGTCTTCGGAAAGCGCCACGTGCACGCCTCGGTCGAAGGCTTCGACCTGGAATTGTTCGGACGGCAGCTGAGTACGTCCAAGGATGCTGTGTTTGCTCAACACCGCAAACAGCTCGCCGGTCATAAAGGTATCGAAATGCGTGATACAGCCCTCGACCACCTCGACCCACTTGGAATGGCTGCCCGGCAGGCCGATCAACACATCGGCACCCAGCCCATGCAGCACGCCCAGCACTTGGGTTTCTTCGCCACGCATCACATTGGGCAAGCCGACCTGCTCGATCACGCCCGGCACGATGTGCACGTCCACGCCGCGCAGGCTGTGCACCTGATGCAGCGCCTGGCCGAGGCTGGCGACATCGACCGGGGTATTGCGATAGGCCGCTTCGCTCCAGCCCTGGGCGCTGCCGACCATGCCACAGGCAATTACCGGTAGCCCGGGCTGGGCGTCGAGCCAATCCCCGCACGCCGCATCGAACGCCAACTCGAAACCGTTGCTGCAACGCACGCCGGCAATGTCCCGGGGTTCGCTGGGCAAATGCATGATGCCCCACCCCAGCGAGCGCTGTTCCAGCACCACGCCGGCGGGGCCGAGTTTATAAGCACGAAGGGAGCTGGTTCCCCAATCGAGCGCGATCAATTGCGCCTGCATCGCTTCACCTGAGTTCTGAGCGGATGCAGCGAATATAAACCTACGCGAACGGAAGTCTCAATATATAAATATCAATCCCATATTTAGGGATGAAATTTAAGAAAAGGCTGACAGGTTCAGCTCCCGTATCGCCCCCATCCAGACGGCATAATCAGTGTGGTCCTTCAGGTCATCACCGGTTTCGGGGTGCAAAAAAACCACCAGTCCATTGCGATGAATCACTAACCACGGCAACACGACACCGATGTACTCAGGATCGAACGCCAACTGGCAGCTCCAATCCGGGTGCGGGCCCACCGGTCGTTCGTGCACACGGCCCATGCGCAGTGGGAAGAGTTTGGCGGCGTCTTCGCACAAGGTGCGCGCCTGTTCGATGGTGCTCGCGTCGAAGTAGATATGGGCGTGGTAGCCCTTGATACGTTGCATGGCGGACTCCGGATCCAATATGCGCCAGATGCTAGACCGCAATGGACGGCAGGGCCAGCCCGGTCAGCGACTGTGCGCTGCTGGCTTGCTCCGCCACCAGCCAGTCAACGAAACGCTCGACCAATTGCCCCCGACGTTTGCGCTGGGGTTGCACCACGTAATAGCCAAAGCGCGAGATCACCGTGTCGCTGACCGGCCGGCACAACCAGCCCTGCTCCAGCAGGTTATCCACAAGGTGCCGCCAGCCGATGGCTACGCCCTGGCCGGCAATCGCCGCCTGAATGAGTAGGGTGTAGTTGTCGAAACGCAGTTGGCCAGGCGTTGGCGCGCTGGCGATGCCCAGTTCGCGAAACACACCGCTCCAGTCGAACCACTGGCTGTTGTTTTCCTGGCGCAGGTGCAGCAGCGGGAAATCGTGCAAATTTTGCACAGTCAATCGCGTGGCCTGGTCCTTGAGCCACTGCGGGCTGCACACAGGGAACACTTCCTCATTGAACAACCACAGGCTGTCGCCCTGCTTGAAACGGCCGTCACCAAACAACACTGCCACGTCGATATCGCTGCGCAAGGTGGCGTGGTTGCGCTCGCTGGTCACCAGGCTGACATCGACCTGCGGGTTGGCCTGGTGAAATCGATGCAGGCGCGGCATCAGCCAATAAGCGGCGAAGGCGAAGTCGGTGGCGACTTGCAGCACTTCATGCTGGTCCTGTTGGGTAATGAGGCTCAGCCCCTGATTGATGCCCTGCAACCCACCTTGCACATGCTCGAACAGCAGGGCGCCGGCGTCGGTCAGTTCGATCCCCCGGTAGATACGATCAAACAGGCGGATCGCCAACTGTTCTTCCAGGCGCTTGATCTGTTGGCTGATGGCCGGCTGGGTGGTGCCCAGTTCCATCGCAGCGGCGGTAAAGCTGCGATGACGTGCGGCGGCTTCGAAAGCACGCAGCAAATCGAGGGACAGGTCACCAAGGGCTTCATACATAAGCTGTGCTTATCCTAGACATTGCTTTTCATGGGCTTTACCCCACTTTTCATGGGCTGCATGCTCTTTCGCATAAACAACGCCTATGGAATGCCGATAGATCATGAAGCGCAAGAACATTCTTTTCATCATGGCCGATCAAATGGCCGCGCCGTTGCTTCCGTTCTACGGTTCTTCGCCTATCAAACTACCAAATTTGAGCCGCCTCGCCGCACAAGGCGTGGTGTTCGATGCCGCCTATTGCAACAGCCCGTTGTGCGCGCCGTCGCGTTTCACTCTGGTGAGTGGCCAGCTGCCGAGCAAGATCGGTGCCTACGACAACGCCGCCGATTTCCCCGCCGACGTGCCGACCTACGCCCACTACCTGCGCCGCCTCGGCTACCGCACCGCGCTGTCGGGCAAGATGCACTTCTGCGGTCCCGACCAGTTGCATGGCTACGAAGAACGCCTGACCAGCGACATCTACCCCGCTGACTATGGCTGGGCGGTGAACTGGGATGAGCCGGACGTGCGCCCCACTTGGTATCACAACATGTCGTCGGTGCTGCAAGCCGGGCCGTGCGTGCGTACCAACCAGCTGGATTTCGACGAAGAGGTGGTGTTCAAGGCCCAGCAATACCTGTTCGACCATATCCGCGAAGACGGCGACCAGCCGTTCTGCCTGACCGTGTCGATGACTCACCCCCACGATCCCTACACCATTCCCAAGCCGTTCTGGGACCTGTACGACGACGCTGATATCCCGTTGCCTGCAACACCCGCGCAAAGCGATCTCGACCCACATTCCCAGCGCCTGCTCAAGGTCTACGACCTGTGGGACAAGCCGCTGCCTGTGGATAAGATCCGTGATGCGCGCCGTGCCTATTTCGGCGCGTGCAGCTACATCGACAGCAATGTCGGCAAGCTGCTGCAGACCCTGGAAGACACCGGCCTGGCCGATGGCACCCTCATCATCTTCTCCGGCGACCACGGCGACATGCTCGGCGAACGTGGCCTCTGGTACAAAATGCACTGGTTTGAAATGGCCGCCCGCGTACCCCTGCTGATCAGTGCGCCAGGGCAATTCGCGGCGGGCCGCGTCAGCAAAGCCGTGTCCACCGCCGACCTGTTGCCGACCCTGGTGGAATTGGCCGGCGGCGAGCTGGACCCGCGCCTGCCGCTGGACGGCCGCTCGCTGGTCCCGCACTTGCGAGGGCAGGGCGGGCACGACGAAGTGTTCGGCGAATACATGGCCGAAGGCACCATCGGCCCGCTGATGATGATTCGCCGTGGCGCCTACAAATTCATCTACAGCGAAGACGACCCTTGTCTACTGTTCGATGTACACAACGACCCTCGGGAGCAGGAAGACCTCAGCCAGTCGCCGCAGCATCAGGCGCTGTTTGCAGCCTTCCTGGACGAGGCGCGGGCCAAATGGGACATCCCGGCGATCCACCAACAGGTGCTCGCCAGCCAACGCCGCCGCCGTCTGGTGTTTGAAGCACTGACCCAGGGCAAGCTGAAGAGCTGGGATCACCAGCCACTGGTGGACGCCAGTCAGCAATACATGCGCAACCATATCGACCTCGACGACCTGGAGCGCAAGGCACGTTATCCACAACCCTGCCAAAACCAATAACACTGAGGGAAGGCCATGCAAAAATTAACTGTGATGCTGGGGCTCCTGGCGCTGGGAAGCGCCAATGTTTACGCAGACGCCAGTTGTGAAACGGTAAAGATGGCCGATCCGGGCTGGAGCGATATTGCGGCCACCAATGCCATCACCGGTTTCCTCCTGACGGGCATGGGCTATAAACCCAAGGTCGACACCCTGGCGGTGCCGATTACGTTTGGCGGGCTCAAGGACGGCCAGGTGGATGTGTTTCTGGGCAACTGGATGCCGGCGCAGCAGGGCTTCTATGACAAGTTCGTGGCCAATGGCGACGTGGTGCAACTGGCGAAGAACCTCGACGGCACTGAGTTCACCCTCGCCGTGCCCGACTATGTGTGGGACGCCGGGGTGCATGACTTTGCCGACCTGAACAAATTTGCCGACAAGTTCGACAAGAAGATCTACGGCATCGGCTCCGGCGCGCCGGCGAATATTTCGTTGCAGGAGATCATCAAGAAAAACGACTTCGCGCTCGGCCAGTGGAAGTTGGTGGAGTCCAGCGAACAAGCGATGCTCGCCGAAGTGTCGCGCGCCGTTAAAAAACAGAAGTTCGTGACCTTCCTCGGCTGGACCCCGCACCCGATGAACGTGCAGTTGAAAATGCACTACCTCAAAGGCGGCGAGAAATATTTTGGTGACACCGGCAGCGTGTATACCTTGACCCGCAAGGGCTACGCACAGGCCTGCCCGAACGTAGGAAAACTGCTGACCAACCTGAGTTTTACCCAGGAGATGGAGAACAGCATCATGGCCGAGGTGGCCAACAACAAGGTCAGCAATGCCGAAGCGGCGAAGGCGTGGATCAAGGCCAACCCGGCGGTATTGGATAAGTGGCTGGATGGCGTGAAGACCGTAGATGGCAAGGATGCGCTGGCGGCCGTAAAAGCCAAACTCTGAATGCAACATCACCCCCTGTAGGAGCCGGCTCTCCGGCGAAGCACTCGAAAACGCCGCGTTTTTTCAGACAACCCGCGTTATCGTTAGCCACCTTCGCTGGCAAGCCAGCTCCTACAGTATTTCGAGCAGCCCGATGCCCCGGCCCAACCGCCATACACTTTTCCCCTTCCTCGCCTGGCTCCCGCGCCAGACCCGCGCCAGCGTTGGCCGGGATGCGATGGTAGGCCTCAGTGGCGCGGTACTCGCCTTGCCACAGTCAATTGCCTACGCGCTGATCGCCGGTCTCCCACCCGAATACGGCCTATACGCCGCGATCATCCCAGTGCTGATCGCCTGCCTCTGGGGTTCGTCCTGGCACCTGATCTGCGGCCCCACGGCGGCGATTTCCATTGTGCTCTACGCCAGCGTCAGCCCGCTGGCCGTGCCGGGCTCACAGGACTACATCACCCTGATCCTGTTGCTCACCTTCCTCGCCGGGGTTTTCCAGTGGCTACTGGGCATGCTGCGTTTTGGCGCGCTGGTGAATTTTGTCTCCCATTCGGTGGTGCTCGGTTTCACCCTGGGTGCCGCCGTGGTGATTGCGCTGGGGCAACTGCCCAATCTGCTGGGGCTGGATTTGCCGAGCCAAGCCACGGCGATCAATAGCCTGCTGGCACTGATCCACCATAGCGGCGAATGGGATCATGCCTCACTCACTCTCGGGCTCGGTACCTTGCTGGTTGGCGCACTGCTCAAGTACCTCGTACCGCGCTGGCCGACCCTGTTGATCGCCCTGGCGCTGGGCAGCCTGGTGGCGTGGCTGTGGCCGGCGATGTTCGGGCATGTGGCGCTGGTCAGTTCGTTCATCGGTAAACTGCCGCCGTTCAGCCCGTTGCCCATGGACTTGGACGTGATCCTGCGCCTGCTGCCGAGCGCCGTGGCGGTGGGCATGCTGGGGTTGGTGACCAGCCTGTCGATTGCCCGCTCGCTGTCGGCGCGTTCGCAGCAATTGCTCGACGCCAACCAGGAAGTGCGTGCACAGGGCTTATCCAACATCGTTGGCGGATTTTTCTCCGGGTATTTGTCAGCCGGTTCGTTCACACGCTCTGGTCTCAGCTACGAGGCGGGTGCCTGTTCGCCGTTGGCGGGCGTGTTTTCCGCGTTATGGGTGGCACTGTTTGCGCTGTTTGGCGCGGCATTGATCGCCCATATTCCGATCCCGAGCATGGCAGCGAGCATCTTGCTGATCAGTTGGGGGCTGGTGGACCGTCGCGGTATTCGCGCTTTATTCCGCGTCAGTCGTGCCGAATTCGTGGTGATGAGCCTGACCTGCGTCGCCACCTTGCTGCTGGAGCTGCAAACAGCGATTTACGCCGGGGTGCTGGCGTCGCTGTTTTTCTACCTCAAGCGCACGTCGCAGCCACGGGTTCAGCAATGGCGCGATGGTGATGAGGATGTGCTGCGAGTGGGCGGTTCGATCTTTTTCGGCGCCAGCCACTACCTGCAAGTGCGCCTGCAAAGCCTGCAGGGCGAACGGGTGGTGATCGAGGCGCAGCAGATCAACTTTATCGACTATTCGGGGGTGGAGATGCTGCACCAGGAGGCGCGGCGCTTGCGCGGGTTGGGGCGCAGCTTGACGTTGCGTCGGGCGCGGGCACAGGTCGTTGAAGAACTTAAGAAGCTGGAGGGGGCCGACAAGTGCCCCCTCCATTTCGAAGACTGAACCCACCCCTGTAGGAGCCCGGCTTGCCGGCGATAGCGCCCGCGAGGTCAGCACACGTCTTGAGGGCCAATCGCCGGCAAGCCGGCTCCTACAATGACCGTGCCCGTGCCAGATCGATGTCAGGCCAACTGGCGGCGCAGCTCGGCCAACACCGGCGCTGACTCCGGGCGCACACCGCGCCACAGGAAGAACGCTTCCGCCGCCTGTTCCACCAACATGCCCAGGCCATCCATCGCCACGGCTGCGCCTTGTTCGCTGGCCCAGCGGCAGAACGCGGTCGGCTCCTTGGCGTACATCATGTCGTAGCAAAACGTCTTGCCTGGTTCGATCAGGCTGCCGGCAATCGGCGGTACATCGCCTGACAGGCTGGCGGAAGTGGCGTTGATGATCACGTCCACCGGCTCACGCAGCCAGTCGAAACCACTGGCGGACACCGGGCCAAGATCATCGAACAACTCGGCGAGTAGTTCCGCCTTTTCCACGGTTCGGTTGGCGATGATCAGCGAAGCGGGCTGTCCGGCCAGCAACGGTTCCAATGCGCCGCGCACCGCGCCTCCGGCGCCCAACAACAGGATGCGTTTGCCTTGCAGGCTCAACCCGGCGTTGACCGTGAGGTCGCGCACCAGGCCGGCGCCGTCGGTGTTGTCACCCAATAGGCTGCCGTCGGCCAGCTTGCTCAGGGTGTTCACCGCGCCCGCGCGTTGGGCGCGTTCGGTCAAGGTATTGGCCAAACGGTATGCCTCTTCCTTGAACGGCACGGTGACGTTCGCACCACGGCCTTGTTGAAAAAACTCACGGGCACAGCCGGTGAAATCCTCCAAGGGCGCCAGCAAGGTGCTGTAGTCCAGTTGCTCGCCGGTCTGCTCGGCGAACATGCGATGGATCAGCGGCGACTTGCTGTGGCCGATGGGGTTGCCGAACACGACATAGCGGTCCATCAGACAGCCGCCTTGGGCGCGGCCAGGCCCAGCCAGTCACGGTCTTGCAGGAAGTAGTCGGTGAGACGCGCTTCTTCGCTGCCGGCCTCGGCTTTCCAGTCGTAGCTCCAGCGCACTTGCGGCGGCAACGACATCAGGATCGACTCGGTGCGCCCGCCCGATTGCAGGCCGAACAGGGTGCCACGGTCGTAGACCAGGTTGAATTCAACGTAGCGGCCGCGACGGAATTCCTGGAATTTGCGCTGCTGCTCGGTGTAGGCGGTGGCCTTGCGGCGCTGCACGATCGGCAAGTAGGCGTCGATGTAGGCGTCACCGATGGCGCGGATGAAGGCGAAGCAGGTGTCAAAGTCCCATTCGTTCAGATCATCGAAGAACAGGCCGCCGATGCCGCGCGGTTCGTTGCGGTGCTTGATGTGGAAGTAGCTGTCGCACCAGGCTTTGTAGCGCGAATACACGTCTGGACCGAACGGTGCACAGGCCTGCTCGGCCACGCGGTGCCAGTGGATGCAGTCTTCGTCGTTGCCATAGTAAGGCGTGAGGTCGAAACCACCGCCGAACCACCACACCGGCTCTTCGCCTTCTTTTTCAGCGATGAAAAAGCGCACGTTGGCGTGGGAAGTCGGTACGTGTGGGTTGTGCGGGTGGATCACCAGCGACACCCCCAAGGCTTCAAAGCCACGGCCGGCCAGCTCAGGCCGATGCGCGCTGGCGGACGGTGGCAGACCGCTGCCAAACACGTGGGAAAAGTTGACGCCGCCTTTTTCGATCACCGAACCGTTTTCGATCACGCGGGTGCGACCGCCGCCGCCCGCAGGCCGGGTCCACGCGTCTTCGATAAAGCGAGTGTCCGTCTCAAAGGTTTCCAGGGCGCTGCAAATGCGGTCTTGCAGGTCAAGCAGGTAGGCCTTTACAGCCTCGGTGCGGGTAGTCATGGCATCACCTTGAATCGGGCAAAGCTACGCGAGGCCATTGGGCGTCGGCGGCAAATGGGCGCACAGGATACCACTGCACCCGGTTGCGCCGCAGTTGACGAAGATCAAGCTTAGGAGTGGGATAGGGGGCTATGCGAATTCGACCCAAGGAGAAGGCAGATGGCAAAACGTATCCAGTTCAGCGCCCATGGCGGCCCCGAAGTGCTTGAGTATGTGGACTACACGCCGGCAGATCCCGGCCCGCAGCAGGTTCGCGTACGTAATGAGGCGATCGGCCTCAACTTCATCGACACCTATTTCCGCAGCGGTCTGTATGCGCCGCCCGCGTTGCCATCGGGGTTGGGCGCAGAAGGCGCCGGGGTGGTCGACGCGGTCGGCAGTGAAGTCACTCAATTCAAAGTCGGTGACCGCGTGGCCTACGGCAGCGGCCCGCTGGGCGCCTACAGCCAACTGCATGTGTTGCCCGCCGCCAACCTGGTACATCTGCCGGACGACATCAGCTTCGAACAAGCCGCCGGCGCCATGCTCAAGGGCCTGACCGTGCAGTACCTGCTGCGCCAGACCTATGAATTGAAAGGCGGTGAGACCATCCTGTTCCACGCTGCGGCCGGCGGCGTAGGCTCCCTGGCCTGCCAATGGGCCAAGGCGCTGGGCGTTAAGTTGATCGGCACGGTCAGCTCGCCGGAAAAAGCCGCCCTGGCCAAATCCCTCGGCGCCTGGGAAACCATTGACTACAGCAAGGAAAACGTCGCACAGCGCGTGCTGGAATTGACCGACGGCAAAAAAGTGCCAGTGGTGTACGACGGCGTCGGTAAGGACACCTGGCTGACCTCGCTGGACAGCGTAGCGCCGCGTGGGCTGGTGGTGAGTTTCGGCAATGCGTCAGGCGCGGTGGACGGGGTGAACCTGGGGATCCTGTCGGCCAAGGGCTCGCTGTACGTCACCCGCCCGACGTTGGCAACCTACGCCAACAACCCGCAAAACCTGCAGGCGATGGCGGATGACCTGTTCTCGATGATCAAGAGCGGCAAGGTGCGCATTGATATCAACCAGCGGTATGCGCTGGCGGAGGCGGCGAAAGCGCAGACGGAGTTATCGGGACGGCGGACGACAGGGTCGACCATTCTGTTGCCGTAAGGCTTCAGGGTGCTGTCGCCGGCAAGCCGGCTCCTACAGAAAGCACACAATCCCTGTAGGAGCCGGCTTGCCGGCGAGGTCTCAAGAAGGCCGCACCACCTCACCCGTCACCAGATCGCGAATCAGGCTCGGGTTCTTGCGCCCACCCAGGGCGCCACCCAATACCAGGTCCACTTGGCCACGGAAGTATTGCTCCACGCGAATCCGCGTGCGCGCCGCCGGGCGACCCTGTGGGTTGGCCGAAGTAGAAATCAACGGCCCTACCAGCGAGCACAAATCCCTCACCAGCGGATGGTCAGTCACCCGCAGCGCTACGGTGTCGTGCACACCCGTCACCCACTCCGGCAACAAGTCCTGATGGGGCACCAGCCAGGTGTTCGGCCCTGGCCAGGTGCTGGCCATGCGGTCGATCCAGTCCTGCGGGAAATCTTCGAACAGAAAGTCGAACTGACGGATGTTGTCCGCCACCAGGATCAGGCCCTTGTCCACCGAACGGTTCTTGATGGCGAGCAAACGGTCCACTGCTTCTTCGTTCCACGGGTCGCAGCCCAAGCCCCAAACCGCTTCGGTTGGATAGGCAATCACCGCGCCTGCGCGAATTTCTCGTGCGGTTTCCAGCACACGCCACCGGTTGACCATTGTTCACTCTCCAGACTAAAGCTCTGCGCAGTTTACCGATCTTCTTTACAAAACCTAGCAGCGCGCAAGCCAGCGCCCGCTTTCGCAGATGACCTGACCTTCGAGCTCAAGCTCCGTAAGGGTTGCCAGCACCTGGGACAACGATCGCCCACTGGCAATCGCCAGGGCTTCGCTGGTGTGGGGCGCCGCGTGCAGCAACGCCACCAGCGGATGCACAACCGGCATGGGCGCTGGGCGCGACAATGCCTGCCAGCCACGTAAACCTTCCAGGATGTGCTCGATCGTCTCCACTAGAACCGCGCCGTCACGGATCAACTGGTGGCATCCCTTTGCACCGGGATGGTGGATGGAACCCGGGATCGCATACACCTCGCGCCCTTGCTCCGCCGCCAGCTTCGCCGTGATCAGCGAACCGCTGGCCATGCTGGCTTCCACCACCAACACACCCAGGGACAGGCCACTGATGATCCGGTTGCGGCGGGGAAAATTGCCCGCCTGGGGCGGTGCGTCCAGAGGAAACTCGGAAACCACGGCGCTGCCTTGGTCAATCATCGCCGCCGCCAGCCGTCGGTGGCGCTGTGGATAAAAATTTTCCAGCCCGGTGCCGAGCACACCGATTGTCTGGCCACCCACGTCCAATGCCGCCTGATGGGCTGCACCGTCAATGCCTAACGCAAGGCCACTGGTGATGACAAAACCGGCGCTCGCCAGACTGCGTGAAAACGCTGCCGCCGTGTCCATGCCGGGACGCGATGCACGACGACTACCCACCATCGCGAGTTGCGGTTTTTCCAGGATCGCAGGGTCACCGGCGACGAATAGCAACGGCGGCGCGTCATCGATCTGGGCAAGCAGTGCGGGGTAGTCAGGCTGGTCCCACATCAGCAAATGCTGGGCCGGGCGGGCCAGCCAGGCCAATGCCGCGCTGGCGCCGTCGCGGATTTCATGACTGCGCCGGGCATCAGCGCTGATGGCCGGCAACCCCAGCGAACGCCAGGCACTGGCAGGTGCGCTGATGGCTTTTGAGGCAGAGCCGAAGGCCTCGATCAATAAGCGAAAACGTTTCTGACCCAGTTCCGGCAGCCTGTGCAAGCGTAGTCGAGCTTCCAGTTCTGACGGGGATATTTCGTGGTTGTTTGTCGGATACATCTGATCATCCTTGACCGTAACAAGCTGTGGATAACTCTGTTGGTAACTTATTTAGCAGGCTATTTATTGCGTTTGATGAGCAGTCTCGAAACGGTCCATCACTGCCAGGGGTCGTGAGGCATTGAGAACCAAGCCGTAACTGAGTTTTTCGTAAGTGCGAAACACCAGCAGGGTGCCCGCGCGTTCGTCGGGCAGTTTGGTCGGTGCGCCGGTCAGGCTGTCGCGAACCTTGGCGCCGGTCTTGATCACGCTGAGCAGTTGGCCTTCAACCAGGCCGTCACGACGACCCTTGTTCAGGGTCACGGCATCCAGCACGCCGATCTGGGTCACGCCCTTGGGGATATCGATGATCTGCCCTTCGATAAAGGGCGTGGTTGGCAAGACCGCAAAGGCTGCCGGATCGGCCGGAGGTTGTGCACGCAACAGACGGTCACCGGGTCGCACCTCCTGGGTAATACGTTGGACGGCCAGGGTGGTGAGGTCGCCAGCCGTTACAAAACGGGCGGTGCCAATGTCGTCGGCGTTGATCCCCAGCAGCTCTCGGGTCTGCGGGTCGGTGTAGACCTTGCCGCCTCGGAATATGCCGTAAAGGGGTTGGGAAGGGTCCAGGTTGCCCCTCGCATGCACCCGCTCGCCATTGGCGCCGAGCACGCGGCCAGCCTCGGCAGCGACGATATACGGCGCGTTGTCCAGGTCCTGGGGTGTATCAAGGATGCGGTTATGCAACAGGAATCGCTGGATAGCCTGTTGCGTCGGTTGTTCCAGGCGCTGGATGGGCTGGGGCAGCAGGGCCATGGAAAACGGGGACCACAGCAGCAAGACGAGTAGCGATTTCCTCATGGGGTGAATCTCCTTTATTATGTGCGTTCGCGTGAAATGCCCTGGCCTTCGCGGCTTTTAAGGGTTTCACACCGGTCGTGTGGGTCCATCCCAACGCCGATTTGCCTCTACCTCACATGTGCAGCAATTACGCTTATGGCTATTTTGAACATCCTCGAATTCCCCGACTCGCGCCTGCGCACGATCGCCAAACCGGTGGCCGTAGTGGACGACAAGGTTCGTCAGTTGGTCGATGACATGTTTGAAACAATGTATGAAGCCCCGGGCATCGGCCTCGCCGCGACCCAGGTCAACGTGCATCAGCGCGTCGTGGTCATGGACCTGTCGGAAGATCGCAGCGAACCGATGGTGTACATCAACCCGGAGTTCGAACCGCTGACCGACGAGATGGGCGAATACCAGGAAGGCTGCCTCTCCGTGCCGGAGTTCTACGAGAACGTCGAACGCCCGCTGCGCGTGAAGATCAAGGCCCTGGACCGCGACGGCAAGCCATTTGAGCTGATTGCCGAAGGCCTGCTGGCGGTGTGCATCCAGCACGAATGCGACCACCTCAACGGCAAGCTGTTTGTCGATTACCTGTCCACGCTCAAGCGCGACCGGATCAAGAAGAAGCTGGAAAAAAAGCATCGCCAGCAAGCTTGATGCCCCTTCCAAAGGCTTGCTGCGGCAAGCCTTTTTCTTTTGTGACTGCTTTTAACCGAGACCTTCCATGACCGAGCCACTGCGCATTGTTTTTGCCGGCACGCCTGAATTTGCCGCCGAACACCTCAAGGCCCTGCTTGCCAGCCCTTATGACATCGTCGCGGTGTACACCCAGCCGGATCGCCCGGCCGGTCGTGGACAAAAACTGATGCCGAGCCCGGTCAAGCAGCTGGCGCTGGCGCACAACATTCCCGTGCTGCAACCGCCGACCCTGCGCAACGCCGAGGCCCAGGCCGAACTGGCCGCGCTGAAGCCGGACCTGCTGGTGGTGGTGGCCTACGGCTTGATCCTGCCGCAAGTGGTGCTGGATATCCCACGCCTGGGCTGCATCAACAGCCATGCCTCGCTGCTGCCACGCTGGCGCGGTGCGGCGCCAATCCAGCGCGCCGTAGAAGCCGGTGACAGCGAAAGTGGTGTGACCGTGATGCGCATGGAAGCCGGCCTGGACACCGGCCCCATGCTGCTCAAGGTCACCACCCCGATCACCGGCGAAGACACCGGAGGCAGCCTGCACGACCGCCTTGCCGAGCTGGGCCCACCTGCTGTGATCCAGGCCATCGCCGGCCTGGCCGCCGGCACCCTGGAAGGCGAAGTGCAGGACGACAACCTCGCCACCTACGCCCACAAACTCAACAAAGACGAAGCGCGCATCGACTGGAGCCGCCCGGCCGTGGAGCTGGAGCGCCTGGTGCGAGCCTTCAACCCATGGCCGATCTGCCACAGCACCCTCAACGGCGAAGCCTTGAAAGTGTTGGCCGCCACCCTGGCCGAGGGCAAAGGCGCTCCCGGTGAGATCATTGGCGCCAGCAAGGACGGCCTGTTGGTCGCTTGCGGCGATAAGGCGCTGTGCCTGACTCGTCTGCAATTGCCCGGGGGCAAGGCGCTTAATTTCAGCGATTTGTTCAACAGCCGTCGTGAGAAATTTGCCGTGGGCACCGTCCTTGGGGCTGCCCAATGAACCCACGTCTGGCCGCCGCCAAGGCTCTCGCCGCCGTCCTCCAAGGCAAGGCTTCTCTCAACAGTTCGTTGCCCACCCAACTGGACAAGGTCGAAGACCGTGATCGCGGTTTCACCCAGGATTTGGCCTTTGGCACAGCACGCTGGCAGCCACGCTTGTCGGCGCTGGCAACCAAATTACTGCAAAAGCCGTTCAAGCCGGCCGATGCGGATGTCGAGGCGCTGCTGCTGGTGGGCCTCTATCAACTGCTCTACACCCGCGTGCCCGCCCACGCCGCAATCGGCGAAACGGTCGGTTGCGCCGACAAGCTGAAAAAACCCTGGGCCAAGGCCCTGCTCAACGCCGTACTGCGCCGCGCCCAGCGCGAAAGCGAGGCGCTGCTGGCCGAGCTGGAACATGACCCGGTGGTGCGCACCGCCCATCCGCGCTGGCTGCAAAAGTCCCTGAAGGCGTTCTGGCCTGAGCAGTGGGAAGCCATTTGCGCGGCGAACAATGCGCACCCGCCGATGATCCTGCGGGTCAACCGTCGTCATCACAGCCGTGACGCCTACCTGCAATTGCTCAACGAGGCCGGCATCAACGCCACGCCATGCGTGTACAGCGTCGACGGCATCGTGCTCGAAGCCGCCACTGACGTGCGCAGCCTGCCGGGCTTTGCCGAAGGCTGGATCAGCGTGCAGGACGAAGCCGCGCAACTGGCCGCCGACCTGCTCGACCTGGCGCCGGGCCAGCGCGTGCTCGACGCCTGCTGCGCGCCAGGCGGTAAGACGTGTCACATCCTGGAAGTCGAAAAAGACCTGGCCGGTGTCGTCGCTGTCGACCTGGAGGCCAAGCGTCTGGTGCGCGTGCGCGAGAACCTGGCGCGCCTGGGCCTCAGCGCCGAGCTGATCGCTGCCGACGGCCGTGACACCGCCACCTGGTGGGACGGCAAGCCGTTCCAGCGCATCCTGCTCGATGCACCGTGTTCCGCCACCGGCGTGATCCGCCGCCACCCGGACATCAAGCTCACCCGCCAACCCGACGACATCGCCGCCCTGGCCGTGCTGCAAGGTGAGCTGCTCGACGCGATGTGGTCGACCCTGGAAGTCGGCGGCATCCTGCTCTACGCCACCTGTTCCACCTTGCCGACGGAAAACACCGAGGTGATCGAAGCCTTCCTCGCCCGCACCAGCGGCGCCCGAGAGCTGGACCTTGCCACCACGGCCGGCATCAAGCAGCCCCATGGCCGCCAGTTGCTCGCGCAAGAGGGCGGACACGATGGCTTCTACTACGCCAAACTGATCAAGATCGCCGCCGCGCGCGGCTGAATGGTTTTAAGGGAGTGACCGGATGAAAATCATCATCCTTGGGGCAGGGCAGGTCGGCGGTACGCTGGCCGAACATTTGGCCAGTGAAGCCAACGACATCACCGTGGTCGACACTGATGCCGAGCGCCTGCGCAACCTCGGCGACCGCCTGGACATCCGCACGGTGCAGGGCCGCGCGTCGTTTCCAACCGTGCTGCGCCAGGCCGGCGCCGACGATGCCGACATGCTCGTCGCCGTGACCAACAGCGACGAAACCAACATGGTCGCCTGCCAGGTCGCCCACACCCTGTTCCACACCCCGACCAAGATCGCCCGTGTGCGCGAGGCGGCCTACCTGACCCGCGCAGGTCTGTTCGACAACGACGCGATTCCCGTCGACGTGCTGATCAGCCCGGAACAAGTGGTCACCCATTACATCAAGCGCCTGATCGAAATTCCGGGCGCCTTGCAGGTGATCGACTTTGCCGGCGGCAAGGCGCAACTGGTCGCGGTAAAGGCCTATTACGGCGGCCCGCTGGTGGGCCAGCAACTGCGTCAGTTGCGTGAGCACATGCCCAGTGTGGAAACCCGCGTCGCCGCGATTTTCCGGCGCGACCGCCCGATACTGCCCCAGGGCGATACCGTGATCGAGGCCGACGACGAAGTGTTTTTCATCGCCGCCAAAGCGAATATTCGTGCAGTCATGAGCGAAATGCGCCGCCTCGATGAAACCTATAAGCGCATCGTCATCGCGGGCGGTGGGCAGATCGGCGAGCGTTTGGCCGAAGCCATCGAAAGCCGCTATCAGGTGAAGATCATCGAGATGAGCCCGGCACGTTGCCGGCATTTGTCCGACACCCTCGACAGCACCGTCGTACTGCAAGGCAGTGCCTCGGACCGCGACCTGCTGATGGAAGAGAACATCGCCGACGCAGATATCTTCCTGGCCCTGACCAACGATGACGAAGCCAACATCATGTCGTCGTTGCTGGCCAAGCGGCTGGGCGCGAAAAAAGTGATGACCATCATCAACAACCCCGCCTACGTGGACCTGATCCAGGGCGGCGATATCGACATCGCCATCAGCCCGCAGTTGGCGACCATCGGCACCTTGCTGGCCCACGTGCGCCGTGGCGATATCGTCAGCGTGCACTCCCTGCGCCGGGGCGCGGCGGAAGCCATCGAGGCGATTGCCCACGGCGACTCGAAGTCGAGCAAAGTGATCGGCAAGGCCATCCGCGATATCGGCTTGCCGCCGGGCACCACCATTGGCGCGATTATTCGTGATGAAGAGGTGATCATTGCCCACGACGATACGGTGATCGAAACCGGGGACCATGTGATTCTGTTTCTGGTGGATAAAAAACATATCCGCGATGTGGAGAAGCTGTTCCACGTGGGGTTGAGTTTTTTCTGATGACGCTATCGCCGGCAAGCCGGCTCCTACAGGATCCTTTGTATGCTTGAATCCCTGGAAAAAATGCTGGCCAAGGGTGTGGATAACTCCCTGCTGCGCTTTGGTTTGGGCAAGGGTTATTTGGACCTGAAGGACAACGCCAAGGCGGCGGAGCATTTGCAGAAATGCGTGGAGTTCGACCCCAAGTATTCGGCGGCGTGGAAGTTGTTGGGCAAGGCGCAGTTGGGCTTGGAAGAGCGCGCGGCGGCGAGGCTGGCGTGGGAGAAGGGCATCGAAGCGGCCCAGGCCCATGGCGACAAACAGGCCGAAAAAGAGATGACCGTATTTCTCAAGAAGTTGGAAAAACCACTGTAGGAGCGAGCTTGCTCGCGAAGAACTCAAAAGCACCGCGAGCATTCATGCGTGTACGCGTTATCGTTAGAGATCTTCGCGAGCAAGCTCGCTCCTACAGTGTGCGGGTAGCCGTCAGTACCACCGCGCCTCGCCCGGCGGGCGTTTCTTGAAGCGCTTCATGCTCCACATGTACTGGCTCGGATAAGCGCCGACATACCGCTCCACCACCTTGCTCATCGCCGCGCAGGAGGTCGCGGTGTCGGTGCTGTACATGTCTTCCGGCGCCGCTTCCAGGATCACTTTGTAACCCGAACCGTCCGGCAGCCGCAGCGCATGCAGGAACACGCCGACGGCCTTGTGGCCGGCGAGCATGTTCGGCACGAACTTGCTGGTCAGCGCCTGGGTGGCGAAGAATGGCACGAAGATCCCGGCGGATTCGGCCGGCTCCGGGTCGGCGGGGATACCTACCTGGCCGCCTTTGCGCACTTCCTTGATCACACTGAGAATGCCTTCCTTGGTCGACGCGGCCACGCGGTTGCCCAGTTGCACGCGCTGCTTGCGCAGCAATTCGTCCACCGCCTTGAGTTTGGGTGGGCGGTAGAAAATGATCGGTTTGCATTGGCTGCAATAGAAGTGGTTCAGCACTTCCCAGTTGCCCAGGTGGCTGGTGATGCCGACCACGCCTTTGCCCGAGGCGAGGGCTTCGTGCAGCACTTCCAGGCCTTCGACTTCACGCACCAAGTCAATGGAGCGCTGGGCCGGCCAGATCCATGCGCAGGCGCTTTCGGTCAGGGACTTGCCGATGTCCATCAGGCTGCGCCCGACCAGCGCTTCGCGCTCGGCTGGGTTCATGTCCGGGAAGCATTTGGACAGGTTGATCCGCACCGTGTCGCGGGAGCGGTTGGGGGTTTTCCACATGATCCAGCCAATGGCCGTGCCGACGGCCTGGACAGCGCGCCAGGGCAGTAGGGCAAACAGCCGGAGAGCGCCTACCAGCAAGGCGCCTTTAAACTTTTCCACAGGTCACTCCTGATCGTGTGTGGTGCGCAAAGCCGGCATTCTAACCGGCGTTGGCCAAGTCCGCGTAACGGTCGCAGTCTTGAGTGTGGTCCATGACCATGCCCGAGGCCTGCATGAACGCGTAGCAAATGGTTGGCCCGACGAAAGTGAAACCGGCTTTCTTCAAGGCTTTGCTCATGGCTTCAGCCTGCGGTGTAATCGCCGGCACTTCGCTGCGATCCTTGAAATGATTGACCCTGGGGGTGCCGCCAACAAAGGACCAGAGCAACCCCACCGGGTCCTCCAACGCCAGCCAGGCAGCGGCATTGCGACGGGTGGCGTTGAGCTTCAGGCGATTGCGCACAATGCCCGGATCCTGCATCAGCGCTTCGATCTCATCATCGGTCAACCGCGCCAATCGCTGCGCGTCAAAACCAAACAAGACCTTTCGATAATGCTCACGTTTGCGTAAAACGGTGATCCAGGAAAGGCCCGCCTGGAACCCTTCGAGCAAAAGCAACTCGAACAAACCCTGCGCATCGCGCAGCGGCGTTCCCCACTCCTGATCGTGATAAGCCATGTACAGCGGATCTTCAGAACACCAAAAGCAGCGTGGCATAAGGCTCCAGGGGATGGTGGCGCGGCCGAATCGGGTATACTCCCGCTCTTTAAATCGCAGCCCAAGTAACAGGTGAATTTCGTGAGCCAGCCTACGCCAGCCGTGCGTACCTTCCAAGACTTGATCCTCGCCCTCCAGCAATACTGGGCCGAGCAAGGTTGTGTGGTACTTCAGCCCTACGATATGGAAGTAGGCGCCGGCACTTTCCACACCGCTACATTCCTGCGGGCCATTGGCCCGGAAACCTGGAACGCCGCTTATGTGCAGCCCAGTCGTCGCCCGACTGACGGCCGCTACGGCGAAAACCCGAACCGTCTGCAGCACTACTACCAGTTCCAGGTGGTACTGAAGCCGAACCCGGATAACTTCCAGGAACTGTACCTGGGCTCGCTGAAACATGTCGGCCTGGACCCACTGGTCCACGACATCCGTTTTGTCGAAGACAACTGGGAATCGCCGACCCTGGGCGCCTGGGGCCTGGGCTGGGAAGTCTGGCTCAATGGCATGGAAGTGACGCAGTTCACTTACTTCCAGCAAGCGGGCGGCATCGAGTGCTACCCGGTGACCGGCGAAATCACCTACGGTCTCGAGCGCCTGGCCATGTACCTGCAAGGCGTGGACTCGGTCTACGACCTGGTGTGGGCTGATGGCCCGTTCGGCAAAGTGACCTACGGCGACGTGTTCCACCAGAACGAGGTGGAGCAGTCCACCTACAACTTCGAACACGCCAACGTCGACAAACTGTTCGAACTGTTCGACTTCTATGAAAGCGAAGCCAAGCGCCTGATCGAACTCGACCAGCCGCTGCCGTTGCCAAGCTATGAAATGGTGTTGAAGGCCTCCCATACCTTCAACCTGCTGGATGCCCGCCGTGCCATCTCGGTCACCGCGCGCCAGCAATACATCCTGCGTGTACGCACCCTGGCGCGTTCCGTCGCCCAAGCCTACCTGCTGGCTCGCGCCAAGCTGGGCTTCCCGATGGCAACCCCGGACCTGCGTGATGAAGTGTTGGCTAAGCTGGAGGCTGCACAATGAGTGCTCAAGATTTCCTGGTTGAGCTGGGCACAGAAGAGCTGCCACCCAAGGCACTGAACACCCTGGCCGACGCGTTCCTGGCCGGTATCGAAAAAGGCCTGCAGACCGCTGGCCTGAAATTCGCCGCGAAAAAAGTCTACGCCGCGCCACGTCGCCTGGCCGTGTTGCTGACCGCGCTGGAAACCCAGCAGCCGGACCGCAGCATCAACCTCGACGGCCCGCCACGCCAGGCGGCTTTCGATGCTGAAGGCAACCCGACTCAAGCTGCACTGGGTTTTGCCAAGAAGTGTGGCGTCGAGCTGAGCGAAATCGACCAGAGCGGTCCGAAACTGCGTTTCAGCCAGGTCATCACCGGCAAGCCGACTGCCAGCCTGTTGCCGACCATCGTTGAAGACTCGTTGAATGATTTGCCGATCCCCAAGCGCATGCGCTGGGGTGCACGTAAAGAAGAGTTCGTACGTCCGACCCAATGGCTGGTGATGCTGCTCGGTGACCAGGTCATCGATTGCACCCTTCTCGCCCAGAAGTCCGGTCGTGATTCCCGTGGTCACCGCTTCCATCACCCGCAAGCTGTACGCATCACCTCGCCGGCCAACTACGCCGCCGACCTGCGTGCCGCCTACGTGCTGGCCGACGCCAACGAGCGTCGCGAGCTGATCAGCAAGCGCACCGAAGAGCTGGCTCGTCTGCAAGAAGGCACCGCCATCGTGCCGCCAAGCCTGCTCGACGAAGTAACCGCGCTGGTCGAATGGCCGGTGCCGCTGGTGTGCTCGTTCGAAGAACGTTTCCTCGACGTGCCGCAAGAAGCGCTGATCACCACCATGCAGGACAACCAGAAGTATTTCTGCCTGCTGGATGTGGATGGCAAGTTGCTGCCGCGCTTTATCACCGTGGCCAACATCGAAAGCAAGGACCCGCAGCAGATCATCGCCGGTAACGAGAAAGTCGTTCGCCCGCGCCTGACTGACGCCGAGTTCTTCTTCAAGCAAGACAAGAAGCAAAAGCTGGAAGACTTCAACCTGCGCCTGCAAAACGTGGTGTTCCAGGAAAAACTCGGCAGCGTCTACGACAAGGCCGTACGAGTCTCCAAGCTGGCCGCTTACATTGCGCCACGCATTGGCGGCGATTCCGCCTGGGCTGCGCGTGCAGGCTTGCTGTCCAAGTGCGACCTGGCCACCGAGATGGTCGGCGAGTTCCCGGAGATGCAAGGTGTTGCCGGCTACTACTACGCACTCAACGACGGCGAGCCGCAAGATGTCGCCCTGGCCCTGAACGAGCAGTACATGCCACGCGGTGCCGGCGCTGAACTGCCGACCACCCTGACCGGTGCAGCCGTGGCGATCGCCGACAAGCTGGACACCCTTGTGGGTATCTTCGGTATCGGCATGTTGCCAACCGGCAGCAAAGACCCGTATGCCCTGCGCCGTGCGGCCCTGGGCGTGCTGCGCATCCTGATCGACAAGAAGCTCGACCTCGACCTGACCCAGGCCGTGGTGTTCGCCGTCGGCCAGTTCGGCGCCAAGGTCAAGCAAGCCGGCCTGGCCGAGCAAGTGCTGGAGTTCGTGTTCGACCGCCTGCGTGCGCGCTACGAAGACGAAGGCGTGGACGTGTCGGTGTACCTGTCGGTACGTGCCCTGCAGCCGGGTTCGGCGCTGGACTTCGACCAGCGCGTACAAGCCGTGCAGGCCTTCCGCAAACTGCCGGAAGCCGATGCCCTGGCCGCCGTGAACAAGCGTGTGTCGAACCTGCTGAGCAAGGCCGAAGGCCTGGGCAACGCAGAAGTCGACCCTGGCCTGTTTGCCGATGCCAAGGAGTTCTCGCTGAACTCGGCCATCGCCAAGGCGGAGAACGCGGTGAAACCGTTGATCGCAGAGCGCAACTACGCCGAAGCCCTGGCGCGCCTGGCCACCTTGCGTGAGCCGGTGGATGCGTTCTTCGAAGCGGTGATGATCAATGCCGACGATGCCGGCGTGCGGAAAAACCGCTACGCCATGCTGGCGCGCCTGCGCGGCTTGTTCGTCAATATCGCTGACATTTCGACGCTGAGCTGACCATGTTGAAACTGCTGATTCTCGATCGGGACGGGGTGATCAATTATGACTCCGACGCTTACATCAAGTCGGTGGCGGAGTGGATTCCACTGCCCGGCTCGATCGAGGCCATCGCGCAGTTGAGCAAAGCCGGCTGGACGGTGGCCATCGCCACCAACCAGTCTGGCATCGCCCGTGGTTACTACGACATCGCCACCCTGGACGCCATGCACGCACGCCTGCGCGCGTTGGTGGCCGAGCAGGGCGGTGAGGTGGGGCTGGTGGTGTACTGCCCCCACGGGCCGGATGAGGGCTGCGATTGCCGCAAACCCAAGCCCGGCATGTTGAAAACCATTGCAGAACATTACAAGGTGCCCTTGGCTGGGATATGGTTCGTCGGGGACAGCCTCGGTGACCTGGAGGCGGCCAAAGCCGTCGACTCTCAGCCAGTTTTGGTTAAGACCGGAAAAGGCGAAAAGACCCAGGCGAAAAACCTGCCGTTAGGCACCTTGATTTTTGACGATCTGGCGGCCGTTGCCGCAGAACTTATCAACAACTAGCCACCCTCGACTTCCTGAACAAGGATTGCTCGGGAGTGCGCTTTTAGCAGGCGGGCCGTGTCCCGCAACGGTAAATGCCGCCATGTCGATTTTGCAGGCCATCAGAACCTTTTTCTTTTACCTGCTGCTGGGCACCAGTTCGTTTCTCTGGTGCACCCTGAGCTTTTTTATTGCGCCCTTCCTGTCGTTCAAGGCGCGCTATCGCTTTATCAACGTCTACTGGTGCCGCTGCGCTTTGTGGCTGACCAAGGTGTTCCTGAACATCCGTTTCGAGGTCAAGGGCGCGGAAAACGTCCCGGACCAGCCCTGCGTGATTCTGTCGAACCACCAGAGCACCTGGGAGACCTTCTTCCTGTCGGCGTACTTCTCGCCGTTGAGCCAGGTGCTCAAGCGTGAGTTGCTGTATGTGCCGTTCTTCGGCTGGGCCATGGCCATGCTGCGTCCGATCGCCATCGACCGTGATAACCCCAAGGCCGCGCTCAAGCACGTGGCCAAGAAGGGTGACGAGCTGCTCAAGGATGGTGTTTGGGTGCTGATCTTCCCCGAAGGCACACGTGTGCCCTACGGCACGGTAGGCAAGTTCTCACGCGGAGGTACGGCTTTGGCGGTCAATGCCCATCTGCCGGTACTGCCGATTGCGCATAACGCCGGCAAGTTCTGGCCAAAGACCGGCTGGGCTAAACGCCAAGGCACCATCACCGTGGTGATCGGTGAACCGATGTACGCCGAAGGTGAAGGACCCCGCGCCATCGCCGCGCTGAATGACCGCGCCCAAGCGTGGAATGAAGCCCAGCAACGGGCCATGGGATCGCTGCCGCCGGTGCCGGTTATAGTCGACACGCCGGTCATCTGATCATCTGTGGATAACCTGTGTACGGTTTGTTGGCGAATCGTCTTTTTTGTCTTTTAAGAGTCTGATTTACTTACATATTTCCCAAGCTCATAAAATCACGGAAAAGGTGCATAAGTTTTTTCCGCCTAAAAAAACCGGTCCTTGCGACCGGTTTTTTATGCACAGCAGAAAAGTACGTTTTTCAGTCTTCCAACAGCGGCAGTTGAAGGCTGAATGTGGTGCCTTTGCCCACCACGCTTTCGCAACTGATGCGCCCGCCGTGACGCTCCACCACAGCCTTGACCATGGTCAGTCCCAGGCCCAGGCCTTCACTGCCCTGGGCTGAATCGAAGCGACGGTATTGGCTGAACAGTTCCGGCAAGTCCACCGCGGCAATCCCCGGGCCCTGGTCGCTGATACGGCATTCCAACCAGCCTTGCTCGCTACTGTGCCCCAACCTCACGGTCGTCCCGGAAGGCGAATACTTGATCGCGTTCTCCAGCACGTTGAACAAAGCCCGTGTGAGCAGTGACTGGTCGGCAGAGACCATACCTTCATCCGCTTCATCCAAGTCATGGACCAAATGAATCCCTTTAAGCTGGGCAATCAACGCCACCTGGTCAAAAGCATCCATGACCAACATGGCGAACAGCGTCGGTTGGAATTGGTAACCGTCAGCCTCGGCTTTCGCCAGTTGCACGAAGGATTCGGTGAGGCCCAAGGCACGGCGAACCTGCTGTTCGATCTGGGCGAAGACCGGGGACTCGCCGTTATGCACATCCAGCAGCGCAAGGATCGCTGAATGGGGCGCGCGCAGGTCGTGAGAGAGGAACCGCAACATGGTCTCGCGGTGTTGCTGGGCTTCGCGCTCCTTACTCAAATCCGTCAGGCTCAGCAGCCAACCAAGGGCGACATCGCCTTCAGCCGGCAGCAAGGGCGCAAGCTCCATGCGCAGGCTGCGTTGGTGGATGTCCCGAAACTCCACAAGTTCCAGCGCCGACAGGGCAGGGCGCACGCCATTGTGCAGCGGCGGGTAGCCCAGGTCGGCGAGTTGCTCCAACAGGTTTTCGTTGACCAGATCGTTGCCGAACACGTCCCGGGCAATGCGGTTGGCCAGCAGGATATTGCCCTTGGGGTCGGTAATCAGGGTTGCCACCGGCAGGCACTCCAGACCATCGGCCATGAAGCGCCGTGTGTCGCGTGTGCGGCTCACGGCTTGTTCCAGGGCAAAGATACGCGCCTGCAACACATCGCCTTTGCTGGCGGGCGCACGGCGGCGTTCAGGCAGGACTTTGGGTTCGTTGTCCAGCCTCGCCAGTTCCCAGCCGAAATAGGCGAGGATCACACTGAGGCGGCGCCAGTTCCAGATCAGGTAACTGAGCAACAAACCGATCAGACAGGCCGCAGGCGACCACCAGTGGCCCAGGCGCAATAGAGCCAGGGAACTGACTAATGCGACGGCCATGCAACCCAGCGTCATCCACAGCGCATAGCGCGGGCGATAGAGCAGCAGACCCAATAGCAATGCGACCAACGAGGTCGCCATCAAGGCCGCGAGCCAGCCTGGCAGATCAACGATGCTGCGGCCTTGAAGCAAGCCATTCAGCACGTTGGCCTGGATCTCTACGCCTGCCGTAGTCCCTACCGTCGAAGACAGAGGTGTGACGAAACGATCACCCAACCCGGAGGCTGTCGACCCCACCAAGATCAAACGACCACGTAGTTGCTCGGGAGCGACTTCACCGCGCAGTACGCTGGCGTAAGACACACTGGGAAAATGGGTATGAGGTGCAATAAACGGGATGCGGATAGCGTGTTCCCGGTGCCAGTGCTGAGTAATCGATTGCAGAGGCTCGCCCGGCATTTCAGACAACTCGCCACTCATCTCATAGGCCAACCAGGCCAACTGCGGTGCCGTGGCATCAGGCGGGCCTTCACGCAGGTAGAGGCTGCGGACCACGCCGTCGGTGTCTGCTTCAACATTGATGTGGCCCACACCTTTGGCGCATTTAAGCAGGGGCATCATCTGCGTGTCCGGTTGGCTGTAGTTCGCAGCACCTTCACGCACCAGGGGTAGCAAGACATTGCCAGCGTTGCAGACCGACTCGGCCAGGCGTTTGTCATGGGTGGGGTCACCGGGCTCACTGAAGATCACATCGAACAGAATGCCTGCCGGTTGCGCGGCGCTCAGACGGTCGATCAGGTCGGCGTGCAGGCTGCGTGGCCAAGGCCATCGTCCGAGCTTTTTAAGGCTGGAATCATCGATCGTAACCAGCAGGATACGTGGATCGACGGGTAGTGGTGCGAGGCGACGCAGGCTGTCGTATAAAGGATTGTTCAAGGCCAGGCCTGGGCTCAGCGACAGGTAGGCGGTGATAGGCAGCAGCAGCAAGCCTATCCACAACCATTCGCGCACCAGACCGTGGAACAGTCGCTGGGCATGGGTGGGTTGTCGTTTTTCGGCCTTGCCCCAGAGCATCATTGGTCAACGTACCTGGGCAGTCGGCGGGTAGTAGAAGATGTCATAGACCCCGGTTTCTCCCTCCAGGCCGTTTTCGTCGTAAGCCGACAAGCGCACGTGATAGAACGAGGCTTTGAGCCCAGTGAAGCTCATTTTCGGCGCGCTGGAAAAGTTTTCCTGCTTGATGTTCATAAAGGCTTTGTCGGTGGCGACCTGGGCACGGTAGCGCTGGGCGCCGGGCAATGGCCGAAGGTACAAGCTCCAGACCGGCGCGTCGCCTTTTTGGCCGTCTTGGCCCATGAGCTTAGGGGCGGGAAGCAGCTCTACGGGATTGAGGTCGCCCTGTTTTTTGAAGAGCAGACCTTGGCGGGCGTCAACTTTGATCTCGCCTGTCCGTCCTCGGTTGGCGGCTACCTGACCGTCCAACACTTCCAACAGCGATCGCTCAGCGTCATTGCGCACTCGAAAGTGCGTGCCCCGTACGCCCAGCACACCTACCGGCGTCACGATCTGGAAGCGATCATGATCGCTGGCGCGCTTGATCACATACGCCTCGGCCTGGCCTTGTTCGAGCACCACCTGGGGAATCGACAGTTTCTTCTCCACGCGCAACCGCACCTGGGAGTCAGAGGGCAACACTACGCGGGATCCATCACCGAGCAACAGGCTGACGAACGCCGAAGCCGAGGTCTTCACACCTTCCCGTTCATCAATGGTCATGCCTTCCAGCAAGGGAGTTACCTTGCCCTGGATGTCGAGTTTCCAGGCCTCACCGGTGAGATGCTGGACCACGGCAGGCAGAGGCTGGGCTCGGCACAGGAAGTCATCGTCGATGTAAGTTGCACGAACCTTTGTAGCAGCGCCCGCCGAGCCAATCACCATGATCAACAGAGAGGGAAGGGCACGGCGCAAGCAATTGGAAGTAACAAACATGGCGCTCATAAAGTCAGGTTTCCAGAGGGCATCAGCGCACAGGAGTTTACGGCAGCACATGCGTCGGCTGATCCTTTTCCTTAGGGTCAGGAGCCGGTATCTTTCCCTCATTGGTATCGAGGACTTTCAATGGGTCAACCGCTCATTGATCCCAGCGTATAGAGAGATCCGAGGGGTCGATGAATCTGCGCACAATTCTTCAGATTCAAAAACCGGCCGACGGCTGCCGCACTCTTCAAATGAAAGGACCCACCCATGCGTGTCGCAATACTGGATGACGAACCCGCCGAACTGCGCCGGGTGGAACAGACACTGCGACAAATCCCCAGTACCGCAGAACAGCCTTGGTCCCTGCATTGCTTTGAACGTGGCGAAGACCTGCTCCGCCAACTGCGCCGGGAAACCTTCGACCTGCTGATACTCGACTGGCAATTGCCGGATATCACCGGGATCGCGTTGCTGCGCTGGACCCGCGAACACATGGAGTCGCCGCCCGCCGTCATCATGCTCACCAGCCGTGATGCCGAGAGCGACATCGTCACTGCGCTCAACAGTGGCGCCGATGATTACGTCAGCAAACCTTTCCGTCCTAATGAATTGAAAGCACGGGTCACGGCGGTTCTGCGTCGGCATGGACTGCAAAAGTCTGCCACCCACGAGGTGCAAAGTTTCAATGACTTGACCTTTGATGATGCTGAATTGACCGTGACCCGCGCGGGCAAACCGATCAACCTCACGGAGCGTGAGTACCGTTTGGCTAGCTGCCTGTTTGCCAACCTGGCACGCCCCCTTTCTCGCGAGTACCTCTACGAGCGGTTCTGGACCCATGAAGAAATGGTGTCCTCGCGGCCGCTGGATACGCATATCTACCGGCTAAGAAACAAGCTCGGACTGACCGCGGATCGGGGTTGGCAATTGCTGACCATCTATGGGTATGGCTACCGCCTGGAGAGTGTCGCAGCCGCGTCCCAAGCCTGATCCGTTGATGTTCCACGTGGAGCATTTCAAAACCAGTGATTTTTACCCAATAAAAAAGCCAACGTCTAAACGTTGGCCTTTTTAATATGACGGGCTTACCGGGATCAGAAGTCCAGGTTAGAAACCGCCAAGGCATTACTCTCGATGAAGTCACGACGAGGCTCGACCGCATCACCCATCAGGGTGTTGAAGATCTGGTCCGCGCCAATGGCGTCTTCGATGGTCACGCGCAGCATGCGACGCTGAGCCGGGTCCATGGTGGTTTCCCACAGCTGATCCGGGTTCATTTCACCCAGGCCTTTGTAGCGCTGGATGGTGTGGCGCTTGGTGCTTTCCGCCATCAGCCAGTCAAGGGCTTCCTTGAATTCCTTGACCTGCTTCTTGCGCTCGCCCCGCTGAATATAAGCGCCGTCGTCCAACAAGGTGCTCAGTTGAGCGCCCAGGGTCACCACGGTCTTGTAGTCATTGCTGCCAAAGAAATCGCGGTTGAAGGTGACATAGTTCGACAGGCCGTGGGAGATCAGTTCGACCTCTGGCAGCCACACGTTACGTTCACGGTCTTCACGCAGACTGGCTTTGTACACAAGGCCAGACTTCTCGACAGTACGCAGGCGCACTTCGTACTGAGCCAGCCAATCTTGCATCGCTGCGTGATCGCCCAACTGTTCCAGGCTGACGGCCGGCAGGTAGATGAAATGCTCGGTCAACTCCTGAGGGTACAGGCGCGACAAACGCTTGAGGGTCTTCATCACCATGCGGAAGTCGTTAACCAGACGCTCCAGCGCCTCACCGGAGATGCCTGGCGCTTCGTCGTTCAAGTGCAGGCTGGCATCTTCAAGGGCCGACTGCGTCATGTACTCTTCCATGGCGTCGTCGTCTTTGATGTATTGCTCTTGCTTGCCCTTTTTCACTTTGTACAACGGCGGCTGAGCGATGTAGATGTAGCCACGCTCGATCAGCTCCGGCAACTGACGGAAGAAGAAGGTCAGCAGCAGGGTACGGATGTGCGAACCGTCGACGTCAGCATCGGTCATGATGATGATGTTGTGGTAGCGCAGCTTGTCGATGTTGTACTCGTCGCGACCGATACCGCAACCCAACGCCGTGATCAAGGTGCCAACTTCCTGGGAAGAAATCATCTTGTCGAAGCGAGCCTTCTCGACGTTGAGGATCTTACCTTTCAACGGCAGGATGGCCTGGGTGCGACGGTTACGACCCTGCTTGGCGGAACCGCCAGCAGAGTCACCTTCCACCAGGTACAGTTCGGAGAGGGCAGGGTCCTTCTCCTGGCAGTCAGCCAGTTTGCCTGGCAAGCCGGCGATATCCAGCGCGCCTTTGCGGCGAGTCATCTCACGGGCTTTACGCGCCGCTTCACGGGCACGCGCAGCGTCGATCATCTTGCCGACGACCAGCTTGGCTTCGTTCGGGTTCTCCAGCAGGAAGTCGGAGAAGTACTTGCCCATTTCCTGTTCAACGGCAGTCTTCACTTCGGAAGACACCAGCTTGTCTTTGGTCTGGGAGCTGAACTTGGGATCCGGTACTTTTACCGAGATAATCGCGGTCAGGCCTTCACGTGCATCGTCACCAGTGGTGGCGACTTTGTGCTTTTTGGCCAAGCCTTCGGCTTCGATGTAAGTGTTCAGGTTACGCGTCAGTGCGGAACGGAAACCCACCAAGTGAGTACCGCCGTCGCGCTGAGGAATGTTGTTGGTGAAGCACAACAGGTTCTCGTTGAAGCTGTCGTTCCACTGCAGGGCGATTTCCACACCGATGCCGTCTTCACGCTGGATGTTGAAGTGGAACACCTGGTTGACCGCAGTCTTGTTGGTGTTCAGGTATTCAACGAACGCACGCAGGCCGCCTTCGTACTTGAACAGCTCTTCCTTGCCGCTGCGCTCATCCTTGAGGACGATGCCCACACCGGAGTTCAAGAAGGACAGTTCACGAATACGCTTGGCCAGGATGTCCCAGCTGAAGTGGATATTCTTGAAGGTTTCAGCCGATGGCTTGAAGTGGATCTGTGTACCGGTGGTTTCACTGTCGCCGACGATTTTCATCGGCTCTTGTGGGACGCCGTGAACGTAAGTCTGTTCCCAGATCTTGCCGCTGCGGCGAACCGTCAGGATCAGCTCTTCGGACAGTGCGTTCACTACAGAAACGCCCACACCGTGCAAACCGCCGGAGACTTTATAGGAGTTGTCGTCGAACTTACCACCGGCGTGGAGCACGGTCATAATGACCTCTGCTGCCGAAACGCCTTCTTCTTTGTGCACGTCTACCGGAATACCGCGACCGTTGTCGCGCACGGTAATCGACTCATCCGGGTGGATGATGATGCTGATGTCGTCGCAGTGACCGGCCAGAGCTTCGTCGATGGAGTTGTCGACCACCTCGAACACCATGTGGTGCAGACCGCTACCGTCATCAGTGTCGCCAATGTACATACCGGGACGTTTGCGTACGGCATCCAAACCTTTCAGCACTTTAATGCTGGTCGAGTCGTACGTGTTTTCTTCGCTCATGCCTTCACTCCCGATGGTCGTGGGTCTGGGTGATACGGCCTTGTTCCACGTGGAACAAAGCGACTGGCGTTTCCGTCTGCCAGCCTTCCCTCAATAATTCGTGGTCTACACAAGTGATAAACACCTGGCAGCGTAATTCTTCCAACAAGCGGCATAGCGCGCGGCGGTGTTGCTCGTCGAGTTCTGACGGCAAGTCATCCACCAGATAAATACACTGTCCGCGTCGGGCCTGGCTAACCAGATGGCCCTGGGCGATACGCAGCGCACACACCACCAACTTCTGCTGGCCACGGGACAAGATGTCCGCAGCATTGTGAGCGCCTAATCTAAGACGCAAATCAGCCCGTTGGGGGCCGGCCTGGGTATGGCCAATTTGCTGATCCCGCTGCAAGGACGCCGCGAGCACAGCACTCAGCTCACGTTCTTTATCCCAACCACGGTAGTAACTCAGCGTCAGCCCCTCAAGATCCAACAACTCACTCAAGGTCTGTTCAAAGACTGGTTTCAAGGCTTTGATATAGGCACGGCGGTATTCATCTATTTCGTCGCTGGCCAGGCACAGCTCCCGGTCCCAGGCCGCTTGAGAAGCGGCGTCAAGTGTACCATGCCGCAGCCATGAGTTCCGCTGCCGCAGGGCCTTCTGCAGGCGCTGCCAAGTGGCCATGAAACGCGGTTCCACGTGGAACACTCCCCAATCGAGGAATTGCCTGCGGATTTTTGGAGCACCTTCCAACAGACGAAAACTGTCGGGATTGATCAACTGCAGCGGCAGGATCTCTGCCAACTGCGCAGCACTGCGTGCATTTTGCCCGTCAATGCGAATCTGGAACTCTCCTCCGCGATCACGGGATATCCCCAGGCTGCTATGCCCACCTTCAGCGAGTTCGACTTGGCCAAACACGGTGCACGCCAATTGCTCGTACTGAATCACTGGTAACAAGCGAGCGCTGCGAAAGGATCGGGCGAGGCCCAGCAGATGAATGGCTTCCAGCACGCTGGTTTTGCCACTGCCGTTGGCGCCGTGGAGGATATTGATGCGGGGGGAGGGGGAGAAGGTCACCGGGTGCAGATTGCGCACCGCGGTGACCGAGACGCGACTGAGGGACATCTAGCTTCTGCTGAGCATGATTACAGGCGCATCGGCATGACAACGTACGCCGAGTCGTCGTTGTCGGATTCCTGCACCAGGGCGCTGCTGTTGGAGTCCGACAGAATCAGGCGAACCTGTTCGGTGGTCATCACACCCAATACGTCCAACAGGTAGCTCACGTTGAAGCCGATCTCCAGCGAACCGCCGTTGTAGTCGACGCCCACTTCTTCTTCCGCTTCTTCCTGCTCCGGGTTGTTCGCCTGGATCTTCAACTGACCGTTGGCCAGTTGCAGGCGGATACCACGGTACTTTTCGTTGGACAGAATCGCGGTACGGCTAAACGCTTCGCGCAGTGCCTGACGATCACCGAGAACCAGCTTGTCGCCACCTTTAGGCAGCACACGCTCGTAATCCGGGAATTTGCCGTCAACCAGCTTGGAGGTGAAGGTAAACTCACCAGTGGTTGCGCGAATATGGTGTTGACCCAACACAATGCTGACGTTGCCTTCCGGCTCAGTGAGCAGGCGCGCCAGTTCAAGGATACCTTTGCGCGGCACGATCACCTGGTGACGGTCCGGCTGACCGATATCGGCGCGCATCGAGCACATGGCCAGACGGTGTCCGTCGGTGGCCACGGCGCGGATAATGCCTTCCGACACTTCCAGCAGCATGCCGTTGAGGTAGTAACGCACGTCTTGCTGGGCCATGGCGAAGCTGGTGCGTTCGATCAAACGACGCAGCTTGCTCTGCTCTAGGCTGCAGGTCAGCGAGCCCGGGCCTTCTTCAACGGTCGGGAAATCATTCGCCGGCAACGTGGACAGGGTGAAACGGCTGCGGCCGGCCTTGACCACCAACTTCGCTTCATCAACTTTGATGTCGATCAGCGCGTCGTTCGGCAGGCTCTTGCAGATGTCCATCAGCTTGCGCGCCGGTACGGTGATCTCGCCCGGCTCGGCAGGCTCTTCCAGCTGCACACGACCGACCAGTTCGACTTCCAAGTCAGTACCGGTCAAGGACAACTGCTGGCCTTCGACTACCAGCAATACGTTGGAAAGCACCGGCAAGGTCTGTCGGCGCTCGACGACGCCTGCGACCAGTTGCAGGGGTTTCAACAGGGCTTCGCGTTGAATGGTGAAATGCATGGTCTAGTCCCTTGCCTTAATAAGCTGCGCTGGTGTCATCAAGTGGTCAGTGTACGCAGCAGGTTCTTGTAGTCCTCGCGAATATCCGCGTCGGATTCCTTAAGTTCGTTGATCTTGCGGCACGCGTGCAAGACCGTGGTGTGGTCGCGCCCGCCAAACACATCACCGATTTCCGGCAGGCTGTGGTTGGTCAGCTCTTTGGAGAGCGCCATGGCCACCTGCCGAGGACGTGCCACCGAGCGCGAACGGCGCTTGGACAGCAGGTCGGAAATCTTGATCTTGTAGTATTCGGCCACGGTGCGCTGGATGTTATCCACACTCACCAGTTTGTCCTGCAGTGCCAGCAAGTCCTTCAGGGATTCACGAATCAGCTCGATGGTGATGTCGCGGCCCATGAAGTGAGAGTGTGCGATGACCCGCTTGAGCGCGCCTTCCAACTCACGCACGTTGGAGCGGATGCGTTGAGCGATGAAAAACGCCGCATCGTGGGGCAAGTCGACCTTGGCCTGGTCGGCTTTTTTCATCAGGATCGCAACGCGGGTTTCCAGCTCCGGCGGCTCTACCGCAACCGTCAGGCCCCAGCCGAAGCGGGATTTCAGACGTTCTTCGAGGCCTTCGATTTCTTTCGGGTAACGGTCACTGGTCAAGATGACCTGCTGGCCACCTTCAAGCAGCGCGTTGAACGTGTGGAAGAACTCTTCCTGGGAACGCTCTTTGCGGGCAAAGAATTGAATGTCATCGATCAACAACGCGTCTACCGAGCGGTAGAACCGCTTGAACTCGTTGATGGCGTTGAGCTGCAAGGCCTTGACCATGTCAGCTACGAAGCGCTCCGAGTGCAAGTACACGACCTTGGCATTCGGGTTCTTCTTTAATAGGTGGTTACCCACAGCGTGCATCAAGTGAGTCTTACCCAAGCCAACACCGCCATAAAGGAAGAGCGGGTTGTAACCGTGCTTGGGGTTGTCGGCGACCTGCCAGGCGGCAGCGCGAGCCAGCTGGTTGGACTTACCTTCGACGAAGTTCTCGAAGGTAAAGGTGCGGTTCAGGTAGCTGGTGTGCTTGAGCGCGCCTTCGACCTGCACAGTGCGCTGTTCGGCGCGAACTGGGGCTTGTTGGGAGGCGGCGCCTGCCATAGGGTCGAAGCTGTCGCGGGATGGCTCTTCATTCTCTGGAGCGCTTTTTTGCGCAGAGGATTTGGAGGGCGCCGGTGCAGGCGCGGGCGCACTGACAGCAGGTGCTGTCGCTGCCTGGGCTTGGGACGCAGCCGCGGCCAGTGGCGCATTCGGCGCAGCGCGAGGCGCCGAGCTACGTTTGCTGCCTATTAATAAGGAGAGCACGGGCGCGAGGCCGTTGCCATGTTCATCGAGCAATTCGAGAACGCGGCTCAGGTACTTCTCATTGACCCAGTCGAGAACAAAACGATTGGGCGCGTAGACACGCAACTCGTCGCCTTCGGCTTCGACCTGTAGCGGACGGATCCAGGTGTTGAATTGCTGGGCAGGCAGCTCTTCGCGCAAAAGCTCCACGCACTGCTGCCAAAGTTCCACTGACAC